>NZ_CP084058.1:0-10530000 GCF_020215645.1 Nonomuraea gerenzanensis
ACGATCGCGGGGGGCCGCGAGAGGAAGGAGGGGGAGCCGCACCATGAACGGTGTCGACCTCGGCACGGTATGGGCGAGTGCCCTGGGCAACTTCCTCAACGAGAACGTGCCCATCCAGCAGCGCACCTGGCTGTCGATGGTGCGGCCGATCGCCCTGGCCAACGACACGATCGTGCTCGGCGTCCCCAACGACTTCCTCAAGGACCTCATCGAGAGCAACAAGCTGCGCCCGCTCGTGACGCACGCGCTCTCGCAGGAGCTCGGGCGGACCATGCGGGTGGCCGTGATGATCGACACGGCGGCGCCGGAGCAGCGCGCCGGCGAGCCTCATCAACAGCCTGTGACTCAAAGTTATCCCCAGGGTGTGGAGAGTCAGCTGCGTTATGCACAGCCCGTGCAACCGCAGCCCAACCAGGCTTCGGAGCCTCCGCAGTTCTATTCTCCACAGCCGGAGCAGCCCCAGATATCCACCGAATATCCACAGCAGGGCTTCTCTTTTGAACAGGCCCAGCCGTACACACCGCCTGTGGAGAAGTCGCCGGAGCCGGCCCCGAACCGGTGGGAAGCGAAGAGCAACAAGCCCAGCGAACCGGCCAGACTTAATCAGAAGTACACATTCGAGACATTCGTCATCGGTGCCAGCAACCGGTTCGCCCATGCGGCGGCCGTGGCGGTGGCCGAATCCCCCGCGAAGGCGTACAACCCGCTGTTCATCTATGGCGACTCGGGGCTGGGGAAGACGCACCTGCTGCACGCGATCGGGCATTACGCCCAGAGCCTGTACGACGGGGCGCGGGTGAGATACGTGAGCTCCGAGGAGTTCACCAACGACTTCATCAACAGCATCCGCGACCACAAGGCCGACGGCTTCCGCGGCCGCTACCGGGCGATCGACATCCTGCTCGTGGACGACATCCAGTTCCTGGAGGGCAAGGAGCAGACGCAGGAGGAGTTCTTCCACACCTTCAACACCCTGCACAACGCCAACAAGCAGATCGTCATCTCCAGCGACCGGGCGCCCAAGCAGCTCATCACGCTGGAGGACCGGCTGCGCAACCGGTTCGAGTGGGGCCTGATCACCGACGTCCAGCCGCCCGAGCTGGAGACCCGGATCGCCATCCTCAGGAAGAAGGCCATCCAGGAGGGCCTGGCCGCGCCGCCCGAGGTGCTCGAGTACATCGCCAGCCGCATCTCCACCAACATCCGGGAGCTGGAGGGCGCGCTGATCAGGGTCACCGCGTTCGCCAGCCTCAACCGGCAGGGCGTGGACCTGCAGCTGGCCGAGGTGGTGCTGAAGGACCTGATCACCTCGGAGTCCGACACCGAGATCACCATCGCGGCCATCATGAGCGAGACCGCGCAGTACTTCGGCATCAGCATCGACGACCTGTGCGGCACCTCGCGCAGCCGGGCGCTCGTCAACGCCCGGCAGATCGCCATGTATCTGGCCCGCGAGCTGACCGAGCTGTCGCTGCCGAAGATCGGGCAGCAGTTCGGCGGCCGTGACCACACCACCGTGATGCACGCCGAGCGGAAGATCCGCTCGCTCATCGCGGAGCGCAGGTCGATGTACAACCAGGTCAACGAGCTAACAATGCGGATCAAGCAGACACAGCGTGGATCTTGAGTTTGTACACAGCCTGTGGAAAACGCTGTGGACCAGCGGAAACACAGAAATTCACCCGCCGTTCGCCCGACAATGCTGGGAAAAATCCGTCCACATGGGTTGGGGACAAGGCTGGGGACATCCTGTGGGGAACTTGGGGACTACCAGTGGACAGCGTGTGGACAGACTGTGAACAACGGATCTGGGGCTCCAAAAGGGCCCCTTCTACCCGGTGGATAACCTGTGGAAACCTCGTGGATAACCCCGGTCTTCCCGTGGATGACGGGACCATGATCTGGGGACGGCCTGTGGGCAGAGAATCTCCATCCCCAGGCGGCGAAGTTCTCCCCAGGCGTCGCCCACAGTACAAGTGGATGAAAATATGGCGGCTGACCAGCCAAGACTCTGGTTGTCCACAGTTTCCACAGCCCCTAGTGTGATGACTTCCTATCTCTCTAACTAAGAAACTCAAAGACCCATAGAGGGGTTCTCCCGGAGCGCGAGTCCGGGAGGGTGGATCCTTGAGATCCTTGAATCAACGACGACCCAGGAGGCTGATGACCGTGATGTTCCGAATCGAGCGAGACGTCCTCGCTGAGGCGGTGGCATGGACGGCACGCAGCCTCCCGGCACGCCCGTCGGTGCCCGTTCTCGCGGGCATGCGCCTGGAGGTCACCGAGCAGCAGCAGCTCAAGCTCTCCGGCTTCGACTACGAGGTCTCCGCCGAGGTGACGCTGGAGCTGCACACCGGTGAGGCCGGGGTCGTGCTGGTCTCCGGCAAGCTGCTCGCCGAGATCACCCGTGCGCTTCCCGCACAGCCTGTGGACTTCGTGGTGGAAGGCGCCAAGGCGGTCGTCACGTGCGGCAGCGCGCGGTTCACCCTGCTGACCATGCCTGTGGAGGACTACCCGACCCTCCCGGCCATGCCGCCCGCCGCCGGCCGCGTCGGCAGCGACGTGTTCGCCTCCGCCGTCAGCCAGGTCGCCGTCGCCGCGGGCCGCGACGACACGCTGCCGATGCTCACGGGCGTACGGATGGAGATCGAGGGCGACACGGTCACCCTGGCCGCGACCGACCGCTACCGGCTGGCCGTGCGCGAGCTGAAGTGGCAGCCGGGGCAGCCCGACTTCGCCGCGATCGCGATGATCCCCGGCAAGACGCTCGCCGACACCGCCAAGGCGCTCGGCGCGACGGGCGCCGAGGTGGAGATCGCGCTCAGCTCCGCCGGCGGCACCGGCGAGGGCATGATCGGCTTCTCAAGCGCGGGGCGGCGCACGACGACGCGGCTGCTCGACCCGGAGTTCCCCAAGTACCGCTCGCTGCTGCCCACCGAGTTCTCCGCCCGGGCCGACCTGTCCACAGGTCCGTTCGTCGAGGCGGTCAAGCGCGTGGCCCTGGTCGCCGAGCGCAACACGCCGGTGCGGCTGGCGTTCAAGAGCGGCGAGGTCGTGCTGGAGGCCGGCAGCGGCGACGAGGCGCAGGCCGTCGAGGCACTGCCTGTGGACTACGAGGGCGAGGAGATGAACATCGCCTTCAACCACCAGTTTCTGCTGGAAGGGCTGGGTGCCATCGACTCCGACGTGGCCAGGCTCCAGATGACCACGTCCACGAAGCCCGCTATCCTCACCGGTGGCAAGCCTGTGGAGGACGGTGCCGTAACGGACTACCGCTACCTGATCATGCCCATCCGACTGTCAGGCTGAACCTGTCATCGGAGATGATGGAAGTCTGACAAGGGGGTACATCATGCAGATCGGCATGGTCGGACTGGGCAAGATGGGCGGCAACATGGCCGAACGGCTGCGCCGCGGCGGTCATGAGGTCGTCGGTTACGACCGCGACCCGGCGATCAGCGACGTCGCCAGCCTGAAGGAGCTGGCCGAACGCCTGCAGGCGCCGCGCGCCGTCTGGGTCATGGTGCCCGCCGGCAAGCCCACGCAGACCACCGTCGACGACCTGGGCGAGCTGCTCGACGAGGGCGACATCGTCATCGACGGCGGCAACTCCCACTACGTGGACGACCAGAAGCACGCCGCCGAGCTGGCGGAGAAGGGCATCGGCTTCGTCGACTGCGGCGTCAGCGGCGGCGTGTGGGGCCTGCAGAACGGCTACGCGCTGATGTGCGGCGGCGAGAAGTCCCACGTGGACCGGCTCATGCCCATCTTCGAGACGCTCAAGCCCGAGGGCGAGGACGGCTTCGTGCACGCGGGCGACGTCGGCGCCGGGCACTTCGCGAAGATGGTCCACAACGGCATCGAGTACGGCATGATGCAGGCCTTCGCCGAGGGCTGGGAGCTGCTGGAGGCCTCCGACGTCGTCAAGGACGTCAAGGGCTCCTTCAGCAGCTGGCGCACCGGCACCGTGATCCGCTCCTGGCTGCTCGACCTGCTGGTGCGGGCGCTGGACGACGACGAGCACCTCGAGCAGCTCCGCGGTTACGCACAGGACTCCGGCGAGGGCCGGTGGACCGTGCAGGCGGCCGTGGACCACGCAGTGCCGCTGCCGGTCATCACGGCCGCGCTGTACGCCAGGTTCGCCTCGCGCCAGGACGACTCCCCCGCGATGAAGGTCGTGGCGGCGCTGCGCAACCAGTTCGGCGGCCACGCGATCACCTCGGCCGAGGGCAGCACCGGCAAGGGGGCCGACTCCCCCGGCGCCGACGTGACGCCGCCGCGCGAGGCCGATCGCTGATCGGCGAGGGCCGATTCCCGGGGTCATCCACAACACCAAGGGTTTTCCACAGAACGTATGCCGGTGACCCCGGTGACCCGTGAGGCGCACTAACCTCGTGGGGTGCATGTCGCCCACCTCTCGCTGACCGACTTCCGGTCCTACCCGTCGGTGGAGCTCGGCCTGGAGCCGGGCGTCACGGCGTTCGTGGGGCCCAACGGCCAGGGCAAGACCAACCTGGTCGAGGCCCTGGGCTATGTCGCGACGCACTCCAGCCACCGGGTGGCCAGCGACGCGCCGCTGGTGCGCCAGGGCGCCACCCGGGCGATCGTGCGCTGCGCCATCCAGCGGGATGATCGGCGGGCGCTGATCGAGCTGGAGATCAACCCGGGGCGGGCCAACCGCGCCAGGCTCAACCGCTCCCCCGTCTCACGGGCCCGTGACGTCGTCGGCCTGCTGCGCACGGTGCTGTTCGCGCCCGAGGACCTCGCGCTGTCCAAGGGCGACCCGTCCGAGCGCCGCCGCTTCCTCGACGACCTGCTGGTGTCCAGGACACCCCGGTTCGCGGGGGTGCGTGCCGACTACGACCGGGTGCTGAAGCAGCGCGGAGCCCTGCTGCGTACGGCCGCGCAGGCCCGCAGAGGCAGCAGGAGCCCGCGGCGGCAGGAGAGGGACAGCGGGTTCGCCGCGGCCGGCGCGGGCGACGTGCTGAGCACTCTGGAGGTCTGGGACGCCCATCTGGCCCGGCACGGGGCGGAGTTGTTGCGCGGGCGCCTGGAGCTCATCGAGGCGCTGCGCCCGCTGGTGGCCGGATCCTACGCCGCGCTGGCGCCGTCGAGCGCTCCGGCGACGCTCGCCTACCGCAGCACGTTGTCCACAGGCGGGGATCCAGGCGAGGGGGGTCAGGAGGGCGAAGCCCCCGGTGAGCGGGGATCTTTCGATACACAGACGTTATCCACAGACTTGGGGAAAACCCTTGAAGAACGTCTGCGGGAGCGGCTAATAGAGGTCCGCTCGTCGGAGCTCGAACGAGGGGTCACGCTCGTCGGGCCGCACCGCGACGACCTGGTTCTCGGGCTGGGCGAGCTGCCTGCCCGGGGTTACGCCAGCCACGGCGAGTCCTGGTCGTTCGCGCTGGCGCTGCGGCTGGCGGCCTACGACCTGCTGCGGGCCGACGGGGGCGATCCCGTGCTGATCCTCGACGACGTGTTCGCCGAGCTCGACAGCCAGCGCAGGCGGCGGCTCGCGGAGATGGTGGCGCCCGCCGAGCAGGTGCTGATCACCGCGGCGGTCGCGGACGACGTGCCGCAGGAGCTGGTGGGAGGCAGGTTCGACGTCGCGGAGGGGAGTGTGACGCGTGTCCGCTGACGACGTACCGCCGAGGAGCGGAAGTTATCCACAGGGTGGGGCTTCCGGTGGACGAACGCGGCCCGGCGCGGCCGGTGGGCGCGCGGCGGGCGACGGTCGTCCACAGGCGGGGACGACCGGTGCACAACCGGCCGGACCTGGCGGGCCCGCGGGGGGCGGCGGGCCTTTCGCCGCGGCCGGCGGTGAGAACGCGACCGCCAGAGGCGTGGCCATGGCGAGGGAGAAGCTCGCCCAGGCCAAGGCCGACGCCGCCAAACGCGGCCAGCTCCCCCGCCGCGAGCCCAGGCGCAGGGCGGCCGGCGGCCCGCGCAGGGAGAACGGAGATCCCCAGCTTTTCGGACGCGCGATCGCCGACCTGCTGGCCGATCGCGGCTGGGAGCGCCCGGCGAAGGTGGGCGCGGTGTTCGGCCGCTGGGTCGAGATCGTGGGCCCTGACCTGGCCGCCCACACCAAGCCAGAGTCGTTCGACGACGGCGAGGTGCTGATCGCGGCCGACTCGACGGCGTGGGCGACGCAGGTCCGGCTGCTCGCCCGCACCCTCGTACGCAGGCTCAACGAGGAGCTCGGCGACGGCACCGTGACAAAGGTCAAGGTCAGAGGCCCGCAGACGGCGCCGCGTCCATCAGGAGGATTGCGGGTGACCGGAAGGCGGGGTCCTCGTGACACCTACGGCTAGAGGCTTCGCACAGTAACGGTCCACAGCAGCTCCGGTTGGGCGCTCGGGGCGATCAGACAGCCGCAGACGCGATAAGCCCCCTTTCCGGAGGGGGGATGCTTGCCCGGGGGCCAAACGAGCTAGCGGGCATCACAGGCGCGTTCATTGCCACCTTGGCCCTCCGGAAGCGGTAGAATGAAAAAGGATTCCGGACACGTCCGCTTGCGTGTCACCCCGGCAGCAAGCCGACTCTCCTGGGTGACCGCGCATCGGGGCACTCACGACGGTGACGGGCACGGCAGGGGCAGCTTCGTTCGATAGTCGCCTCCCCCGCCGCGTGTCCGCGGCAGGAGGATTTCGCAGTTGTCCTACGACGCTAGCTCAATCACCGTACTCGAAGGGCTTGAGGCGGTTCGCAAGCGCCCGGGTATGTATATCGGTTCCACCGGCGAGCGTGGTCTGCACCATCTCGTGCAAGAGATCGTCGACAACGCGGTGGACGAGGCACTGGCCGGTTACGCCGACACCATCAACGTCACGCTGCTCGCCGACAACGGCGTGCGCGTGGTCGACAACGGGCGCGGCATCCCCACCGGCATCCACCCGGTGGAGAAGCGCTCGGCCGTCGAGGTCGTGCTCACCACGCTGCACGCGGGCGGCAAGTTCGACAGCCAGTCCTACGCGGTCTCGGGCGGTCTGCACGGCGTCGGCTCGGCCGTCGTCAACGCGCTGTCCACCGCCATGGAGGTGGAGGTCAAGCAGAACGGCCACTACTGGCGCCAGCGCTATGAGATGTCCAAGCCCACGGCTCCCCTGGCCAAGGGCGAGGAGACCGACGAGACCGGCACGACGGTCACGTTCTGGGCCGACCCCGACGTCTTCGAGACCACCACGTGGAACTACGAGACGCTCTCGCGGCGCTTCCAGGAGATGGCCTTCCTCAACAAGGGCCTGACGATCACGCTGACCGACGAGCGTCCCGACCACATCAACGGCGAGCCGCACACCGTCACCTACCACTACGAGGGCGGCCTGTCCGACTTCGTGCAGCACCTCAACGCCAAGAAGGAGCCGGCGCACGCGTCGATCATCTCCTTCGAGGAGGAGAGCGACGGGCTGGCGGTCGACATCGCCATGCAGTGGAACAACTCCTACTCGGAGTCCGTCTACAGCTTCGCCAACGTCATCAACACCGCCGAGGGCGGCACCCACGAGGAGGGCTTCCGCGCGGCGCTGACGTCCATCGTCAACCGCTACGCGCGCGAGCAGAAGTTCCTCAAGGAGGGCAAGGACGACAACCTCAGCGGCGAGGACGTCCGTGAGGGCCTGACCGCGATCATCTCGGTCAAGCTGTCGGACCCGCAGTTCGAGGGGCAGACGAAGACCAAGCTCGGCAACACCGAGGCGAAGTCGTTCGTGCAGAAGGCCTGCAACGACCACCTGCGTGACTGGTTCGAGCGCAACCCCGGCGAGGCCAAGGACATCATCAACAAGTCCCTGCAGGCCTCGCGCGCCCGCATCGCCGCACGTCAGGCGCGCGACCTGACCAGGCGCAAGTCGCTGCTGGAGGCGGGCAGCGGGCTGCCGGGCAAGCTGGCCGACTGCCAGTGGAACGACCCGGAGAAGTGTGAGCTGTTCATCGTCGAGGGTGACTCGGCGGGCGGCTCGGCCAAGGGCGGGCGCGACTCGCGGTTCCAGGCGATCCTGCCCATCCGCGGCAAGATCCTCAACGTCGAGAAGGCGCGGATCGACAAGGTCCTGAAGAACAACGAGGTCCAGGCGCTGATCACGGCTCTGGGCACCGGCGTGCACGACGAGTTCGACATCAGCAAGCTGCGCTACCACAAGGTCATCCTGATGGCCGACGCCGACGTCGACGGCCAGCACATCAACACGCTGCTGCTGACGCTGCTGTTCAGGTTCATGCGGCCGCTGATCGAGGCCGGTCACGTCTACCTGTCCTGCCCGCCGCTGTACAAGATCAAGTGGGACCGCAAGGGCGAGGACGCCTCCTACGCCTACTCCGACAGCGAACGCGACGCGGTGATCGCCGCGGGCATCGCGAGCGGCAAGCCGGACCCGCGCCCACGCGACAACGTCCAGCGCTTCAAGGGTCTGGGCGAGATGAACGCCGGCCAGCTCTGGGAGACCACGATGAACCCGGCGACCAGGCTGCTGCGCCTGGTGACCCTTGACGACGCGGCGCAGGCCGACGACCTGTTCAGCGTGCTGATGGGGGAAGACGTGGAGGCGCGGCGCGACTTCATCATCCGCAACGCGCGCGACGTTCGCTTCCTCGACGTTTAAGAAGGACCAACACCTGTGACGGACGTGAACACCACTCCCCCGGCTGACCGCATCGAGCCTGTGGACATCCAGTCCGAGATGCAGCGCAGTTACATGGACTACGCGATGTCCGTCATCGTGTCCAGGGCGCTGCCGGACGTGCGCGACGGCCTCAAGCCGGTGCACCGGCGCGTGCTGTACGCGATGTACGACGGCGGGTACCGTCCCGACCGCGGCTACTTCAAGTGCGCCCGCGTCGTCGGTGACGTGATGGGCACCTACCACCCCCACGGCGACACCTCGATCTACGACGCGCTGGTCCGCCTGGCGCAGAACTGGTCGCTGCGCTACCCGCTGGTCGACGGGCAGGGCAACTTCGGCTCGCCGGGCAACGACCCGGCGGCGGCGATGCGTTACACCGAGTGCAAGCTCGCGCCCATCGCCATGGAGATGCTGCGCGACATCGACAAGGAGACCGTCGACTTCCGGCCGAACTACGACGGCAAGTCGCAGGAGCCCGACGTCCTGCCGGCGCGCTTCCCGCAGCTGCTGGTCAACGGTTCTGGCGGCATCGCCGTCGGCATGGCCACCAACATCCCGCCGCACAACCTGCGCGAGGTCGCGGCGGCGGTCAAGTGGGCGCTGGAGAACCCGGAGGCCGGCGACGAGGAGCTGCTCGAAGCCTCGATCAAGCTGGTCAAGGGCCCTGACTTCCCCACCAAGGCGCTGATCGTCGGCCGCCGGGGCATCGAGGACGCCTACCGCACCGGCCGCGGCTCGATCACCATGCGGGCCGTGGTCGAGGTCGAGGAGGACAAGGGGCGGCAGGCCCTGGTCGTCACCGAGCTGCCGTACCAGGTCAACCCCGACAACCTGGCGCTGAAGATCGCCGAGCTGGTCCGTGAGGGCAAGCTCACGGGCATCGCCGACGTACGTGACGAGAGCTCCTCGCGGGTGGGGCAGCGCCTGGTCATCGTGCTCAAGCGCGACGCGGTCGCCAAGGTCGTGCTGAACAACCTGTACAAGCACACCCAGCTCCAGGACACCTTCGGCGCCAACATGCTGGCGCTGGTGGACGGCGTGCCGCGCACGCTGCGGCTCGACCAGTTCATCCGGCACTACGTGGCCCACCAGATCGAGGTCATCGTCCGCCGGACGCGCTACCTGCTGCGCAAGGCCGAGGAGCGCGCCCACATCCTGCGCGGGCTGCTGAAGGCCCTGGAGCGGCTCGACGAGGTCATCGCGCTGATCCGCGCCTCGGAGTCCGCCTCCGCCGCCCAGCAGGGCCTCATGGGGCTGCTGGAGATCGACGAGGTGCAGGCGCAGGCCATCCTCGACATGCAGCTGCGCAAGCTGGCCGCCCTGGAGCGGCAGGCCATCCAGGACGAGTTCGACTCCCTGATGACGCAGATCGCCGAGTACAACTCGATCCTGGCCAGCGAGAGCCGGCAGCGCGAGATCATCAACGAGGAGCTCGCCGAGATCGTCAACCGCTACGGCGACGAGCGGCAGACCGAGATCATCGCCTACGACGGCGACATGTCGATCGAGGACCTCATCGCCGAGGAAGAGATCGTCGTCACCATCACCCGGGGCGGCTACGCCAAGCGCACCCGTACCGACCTGTACCGGGCGCAGAAGCGCGGCGGCAAGGGCGTCCGCGGTGCTCAGCTGCGCCAGGACGACATCGTCGACCACTTCTTCGTCACCACGACGCACCACTGGCTGCTGTTCTTCACGAACAAGGGGCGGGTGTACCGCGTCAAGGCGTACGAGCTGCCCGACGCGGGTCGCGACGCCCGGGGCATGCATCTTGCGAACCTTCTTGCCATGCAGCCCGACGAAACAGTCATGGAGGTTCTCGACCTACGCGACTACAACGTCGCACCCTATCTCGTTCTGGCCACCCGTAGCGGGCTCGTCAAGAAGACCCGCCTGTCCGAGTACGACTCCCCCAGGTCCGGAGGTTTGATCGCGATCAACCTCCGGGAGGACGACGAGGTCATCGGAGCCCGCCTGGTCTCCGAGGAAGACGACCTGCTGCTCGTCTCGAAGGGCGCGCAGTCGATCCGCTTCACCGCCTCTGACGAGGCACTACGTCCCATGGGACGGGCGACGAGCGGTGTCATCGGCATGAGGTTCCTCGAAGGTGACGAACTTCTCGCCATGAATCGGATCGCAGACGGCCAAGATGTGCTTATCGCCACGAAGGCTGGGTACGCAAAACGGACGCCAGTGGAGCAGTATCCAGTTCAAGGACGTGGCGGTAGAGGCGTGCTGACTGCGAAGATCGTATCTTCCCGTGGCAAGCTGGTCGGAGCCGTCATGGTCAACCCAGAGGACGAGGTTTTCGCGATCACGTCCGCCGGCGGGGTGATCCGGACGAGTGCCGGCGAGATCAAGCAGTCCGGCCGCCAGACCATGGGAGTTCGATTGATGAATCTCGCTGAAGGCGACAGCGTGGTGGCCCTCGCCCGGAACGCCGAGTCGATGGAGACTTCGGTGGAGAGTGATGAAGACGGGGGAGGAGAGTAGTTCATGAGCGCCCAGGGTGGTCCAGCCAGGACCAAGGCGGCTTCGGGTAACGGACAGCAGCCGAAGAAGCCCGCAGAGACCGAGATGTTCGACGCGGTCGAAGACGGCCAGGACACCTCGCCCGCGCAGGGCAGGTCCATGCCGTCCAAGGAGGACAACAAGCCTTCGCCGCAGCCGGGCCCGCCCGGCCCTCCGGGCCCCCACGGCCCATCCGGGCCGCAGGGCCCGCCTGTCCCGCCGCAGGGAGCGCAGCAGCAGTCGGAGGGCAACGAGACGGTACGCCTGCGCCCGTCGCTGGCCAGCGAGGCCCCGCCGGCCCTTGAGCTGCCCAAGAAGAAGGGCTCCGGCTCGTCCGGAAGCCGCCTGCCCCGCAAGGCCCACCTGGTCCTGCGTCGCGTCGAGCCGTGGTCGGCCATGAAGTTCAGCTTCGTGGTCTCCCTGGTCTGCTTCGTGGTGCTGTTCGTGGCCGTGGCCGTCCTGTACGGCGTGCTGTCGGCCCTGGGTGTCTTCGACTCGATCGTCGACCTGGTCAACCAGCTCGGCCAGGGCGAGCAGGGGCAGAGCTCCATCCCGATCGACATCGCCTCCTGGTTCGAGCCCGTGCGGATCCTCGGCTACACGGCGCTGATCGGGGCGGTGAACGTCGTACTGATCACGGCTCTGTCCACGTTGGGGGCGGTCATCTACAACATCGCCTCCGACCTGGTGGGGGGCGTCGAGGTGACCTTCAGCGAGGCTGAGTAAGCGGTGTTGCTCGCGCCGGCCGGTGGGTACGGGCGGCGCGAGCAGCCTGCTGGAGGCGGTAAGCTTTTCCTCGTTCCGAACAACCGGTTCGCCTCTGTGAAGCGGATGCGATAACGTTCGGGGTGCGAGCGGGGCTATAGCTCAGTCGGTTAGAGCGCTTCCCTGATAAGGAAGAGGTCCCAGGTTCAAGTCCTGGTAGCCCCACCCAGTCTGACCAGCACAAGGGTTGCTCTTCGATCTTCGGAGAGCAACCTTTTCTGTGTTTGAGTGTCTATCTGCGTGACTAGCGTTCCGGATCATGTAGGGCACCCACCCTCTTGCGGTGCCGGTTCAGGAGTTTCCATGGCAGAGATCAATTGGCACGCCGTCAACAACGGCTTAGAGTTCCTTACGAGCGCAGTAAGCCTCCTCAACGATGGGGAGGTGAAGTACGCCGCCGTTCACCTGAGCGCTAGCATCGAGATCTTGCTCAAGGTCAGGCTCGCGCGAGAGCACTGGGCGTTGGTCGTGGCAGACCCTAGGGAAGCCCAGCGCACGACGTATGACACCGGAGACTTCAAGAGCGCGACGATCGATCAGGTGGTGGAGCGCCTGGTGAAGATCGCAAACGTGGCCATCTCAGACGAAGATCGTAAACGGATCAGGAGTCTTAACAGGACCCGTAATCAGATCGCTCATTTCGCCCTGGTGGGAGACAACCCTCTGGCGACGCAGGCAACAGTGGCACGAGCTATGGAGATGCTCCTCCGCTTCATCGAGAAGGAGCTTGCTCCGGGTGCGCCCGATAGAGAGCGCAAGCTCATCGACGCTACCTTCAGCGAGGTGATGGAGCAGATCCGCGAGATCGACGTGCTGGTCAAGGAGCGAATGAACTCCCTGAAGCCGACGATCGATCAGGCTGAGGTGCCCGTAGTCGCCTGTCCTGATTGCCAGAAGGACTCATACGTCTGTGATGGTGGCCCTGGACGATGTCTGTTCTGCTCCTACCAGTTCGCTGGCGATGTGGTAGCTGAGGACTACGCATCGAACATCTTGCACGCGAGCAAGTACCTTGCTGCCAAGATGCGTAGTGAGTGGCCTGTGAGCAGCTGCCATGAGTGCGGAGCTGATGCCCTTGTCCGAGGGGTTCTCGCAATGGCGAAGGTGCAGGCCGAAGTGTGTTGCTTCAGTTGCGGCTACTTCGGCAACTACTCCGACCTGGACACCTGTACGAATTGTGGTGAGGTCATGGGGAGAAGCGAGATGACCGTCTGTGGTAGCTGTTTTGAGTACTTCGCCTCCAAGGACTAAGAGCCTGTCCCTCGTCGCATACGAGGGACAGGGTCAAGCCCGAGACTCACGTCTTGAAGATTGTGTCCATCACGACCGCCCCTCCTTGTAGTACCGGCCGAATCTGCTTGCGGTAGACCAGCTCTGTGACGGCCGTACTGCTGTGACCTACCAAGCGAGAAATCTCTTCCAACGGCGTCCCGTTGTCGGAAAGCAGAGAGACGAAGCTGTGCCTCAGCTCTCGCGGGGTCCACTCCGAGGGGTCCAAGCTTGTGTACTTGATTACACGCCGGAACGCTCGCCGTACGTTGGCCGCGTCCAGTTCGGTTCCGGCGGTGGAGGCGAACACCAAGCCATGCTCTGACCAGGCGTCGCCTTGCTCCTTCTGCTGAGCTGCCCGTTGTTCGATCAGCGCGTCTACGCACCGCTTAGGGAGGGCGAGGGTGCGCCGTGACTTGCGGGTCTTGGTGTCTCCCCCGCTTCGCACGGAGCGCCACACGGCGACGTACGGCGGTATCGGCGGGGTGCCGTCGAGATTGCCCTCCAGGTCCACGTGATCCCAGCGCAGTGCGCGGAGTTCCTCGGTGCGTGCGCCGGTGAGCAGGGAGACCACGATGTAGGCGTACAGGTTCTTGCCCTCGGCGGCCTTCAGCACCTCTTCTGCCTGGGCCATTGTGAGCGCCTTGGACGGGCGTCCTTCCTTGCCCTGGGGCACTCGACACAGCTCGACCACGTTCCGCCGGACCTTGTCGCGCGCCATGGCACGCTTGATGATCCGATTCAGACAGGAATGGAGCCGCGCCACGGTACTCGTGCTGTGTGTCTTGGCCTTGCTGGCCAACCACTTGTCCACATCCTGTGCATTGAGGTCGCGGAGCTTCCGCTTGCCCAGCGCGGGGATGATGTGCGTCTTGACCAGGATGGTGTTCGTCGCGACGGTGCTTGGGTCCAACCCGCTGAGCCCGTAGGCCAGCCAGTCGGTCGCTGCTTGAGCGACGGTCGACTCCCCTGGCGCGATGGTCAGCCCGTCTTCATAGTCCCTGAGCACCTCCTTGAGCTTGTTCTTGGCTTCGGTCTTGGTCTTGCCGCTGCCTCGTTTCACGATGCGCTTGCCGCTGGGGTCATAGCCGAGGCTGGCGGTGGCGATCCAGCGTTGGCGCTTGTCGTCCCAGTGGAGGCCGCCGTCTCCTCTGCTGCGTCGCTTGGTCATCAGGCTGCTTCCTCTGCTTCCTTCTCCAGGAGGGCGATGTAGGCGCGAATGGCGCTGGCGGTGATGAGGCGGGCGCGGCCTTGCTTGACGGAGCGCAGGCGGCCGGTGCGGATCTGGTCGTAGATGACGGTTCGGCTCATGCGGAGGAGGCGCATGGCGTCGGTGACGCGGTAGAGCTGGGTGTCGGTGAGCCGAACGCTGTCCGGCGTTGAGGTGGTCACTGGTGGGTCTCCTCATCGGTGGGGACAGCGGGGACAGGCAGCAGGGCCGGTTGTCCCTCATGGACGTGGGCGTTGGTGCTGGTGGTGATGTGGGCTGGGACGGTAGGGACGCTGGGGACGCCTGCCGGGGACTCTGCCCCGGGGAGGCGGTAGTGGCCGGTGGCGTTGACGCAGAGCTGGCCGTCAGCGTTCATGCGCTGGCAGGTCTTGCGGACGTTCTCGTGGGACAGGCCGGTGGCGTCCGCGATGGCCTTGGGTGTGCTGTTGGGGTTGGCGCGGACGTGGCGGGCGATGGCCGCTCTGGTATCGGAGAGGGCGTGGTCTTCGGGTGGGCCGTCCAGGAGGTGCCAGAGGCCAGCGGCGGGTTGGAAGGCCATGGCGTATTCGGCTTCTTCGACGTCGCGGCCGGTGACGTGCAGGACGCCGTCAGCGGTGCCTCTGGCGCGTTTGAGGACGAGGGTGGCGTCTGCGGCTCCGGCCAGGCCGTTGGTGCCGGAGACTTCGCTCAGGAAGTCTTCTGAGGCCATCTTGCGGACGTGGTGGATCAGGACGACGGCGACGCCGTAGGTGTCGGCCAGGCGCTTGGCGCGGCTCATAGCGGCGTAGTCGGCGTCGTAGGCGGACAGGCCGGGTGGTGTGGTGCCTCGGATCTTGGCGAAGACGTCGATGACGACGAGGCGGGCGTTGGTGTTGCGGTCGAGCCAGCGGGCGATGGCCTCTTCCCCGCCTGCGGGCAGGTCGGGCAGGTGGTGGCGAGCGTGAGGTCGCGTGGGGCGGGCTGGCCGCTGAGGATCTTGCCCATGCGGTTCTGCAGGCGGCGGGCGGTGTCTTCCAGGGCGAGGTAGAGGACGGGGCCGGGTTCGAGTTCGATGGCTTCCAGCGCCTTGGCACCGCTGGCCACGGCGATGCCGAGGCCGAGGCTGAGCCAGGACTTGCCGACCTTGGGCGGGCCTGCCAGGAGGCTGAGTCCTTCGGCGATGATGCCGGGGACGGCCCAGCGGGGCTCCGGGAAGGTCATGGCCATCAGTTCGTCGGCGGTCCAGGAGGTACGGAACGGCACGGGCTGGCCTGGCGCTTGGACGGCATCACCGTTGACCAGGCGAAGGTGGGTGCTGCGGTCGTTGGTCATGCGGCCACCGTTCGGGGCCGGCGGGCTCCGGCGCGCAGGCCGGAGGCGATGGTGCGCTGGGCCTCGCGGTAGGGCTGGCCGATCTGCGTGGCTGCCTCCGTGAGCCACGTAGTGACGGCGGCGGCGTGCAACTCGCCTCCGGCGACGAGCTGGCCGAGCGCGACGGACGCGAGGTAGAGCGCGTTGTTGTGGCCGTGGGGTGGTGAGCTGGCCACCCGTTGCAGCTCACCGAGGACGGCGGCGCGGATGTACGCGCCGTGGCGGTCGGATACGAGGGGCACGGTGATGGGCTTCTGTGGTGGCAGTGGGGCCGGGCGTAGTCGCTCCACTAGCCAGACCGGGAGTGGTGTTGGTGGGATGGGGTGCAGGACCTTGTAGGTGCCGCTGCCGTGTTCGTCGGTGACGTGGCTGCCGGGGCCGACGACGTAGCCGCCGTTCGCGCGGGTGTCGATCAGCCAGCCGAGGCCGCCGTTGCCACCTTGGGTGTTCGTCAGGGTGACTCCATTGGGTGCGGTGAAGTACAGGTGCAGGCCGCCGCGTCGGGTGCGGACCTGGAAGGTCTCCAGCGGGAGTGGTTGTCCGGCCTGGTCACAGAGGGCGGCGAGGACGTCTGCGCCGTCTCGGATGCCGGGGCGGTTCCACTGCGGTGGTGGTTGCTCATCGGGCTTGGGCTGGTCCAGGTCGATGACGACGAGGTTGGACGGGCCGGTGGCGATGCCGAGGTTGTATGGACGCTGCCAGATGCGGCGGATGGTGGCCGGGTCGGTGGTGGTGCGGTGTTGCCAGTTGGTGAAGCCGCGGGGCGGAGTCTTGCCGTTCGGCGCGAGCGGGAAGACGTGCCAGCCTCGGGCGGCGGCTGCGAGGGCGTAGCGGGTCAGGTTCGTGATCGGCATGGGTGCTCCAGTCAGCGGGTGGCGTCGCGGTGCAGGGCGCGGAAGTGGTTCCAGAGGTGGCGGCCGATTCGCAGGCGGAGACCGGTGGCGCGGCAGCGGCGGCACTCGTGAGTGCCGCGTCCGATGCGGTTGGGCTTGCGGCCCTTGCCGTGGCAGGAGCGGCAGCGGCGGAAGGGCCTGATGTAGCACTCGGCGGCGTAACGGACGGTGATGAACAGGGTGGTGAAGATCACTGCGATAGCGATGAACAGGGCAGGGTCCATGGGTGGCCTCCTGGGCCGTTTTCGGGTGTCCTCAAGGGAGGGCGCTAGCGTGCTAACGCCCTGGCCAGGGCTTATTTCTGGTGCTAGCGGGGGTGCTAGCGATAGCAGGGTCAGCTGCTAGCGCTAGCACCCTCCGGCGGGGTTACTCGGTGCCGGTTCGGCGGTTACGTCCCGCTATGGCGTCGGTGAGGTCGTCCAGGCGGATGCCGCGCCGGGTGACGGCCTTGCCGTCGATGCGGCGGCCGATGCTCTGGACGGCTACGCCGTGCGGTTTGAGTGCGGTGGTGAGCTGTTCGGAGGCCCAGCCGGTGTAGAAGTCGGGGCGAAGTTCGGCCAGGCGGGTGCACAGGGTTTCGTTCCAGGCGGCCGTCTCGCCTGCGGGCCAGATTTGGGCGAGGTCGGTGAGCAGGTCGAAGGTGGGCGCGTCGGTGCGGGTCTGGGTGCCTTCCTCGGGCAGGGTGCCGGCCAAGCCGCGTAGCTGCATGGCGCGGGTCACCACGTGCTTGGCGGCGTCGGTGTCCACCATGAAGGAGCGGCGGGCGGCTGGCTTGCCGAGGCCGGACAGGATGCCCCAACCGGCCTCTTTGACGGGCTCGAAGATGGTGGCGCGGTAGCCGTTCTTGTACATCGAGGTGCCGAGGATCATGTCGTTGGCGACCTGGTCGGCGACGCTCATGCAGTAGCGGGTGTTGACGTTGCGGGTGATGCCGGTCGGCAGGCTGTCCTTGTCGGGGATCTGGGTGCCGATCAGCAGGATCACGCCCAGGGCGCGGCCCAGCTTGATGACCTTCTCCAGGATCTCTCCGGCTTCCTTGCCGTACTTGGGGTGCAGGAACAGCTCTTGGATTTCGTCGATGGCGACGATCAGCGGGTGCAGGCCGGAGTCCTTGAGCGAGGCGAGTTCCGGGGTGACCTTGTTCTCCGGGGCCTTGCCGAGCTGGGCGAAGTGGGCGATGCGCTTGGAGCGGTGTTCGCACTCCTTGTAGAGCCAGCGGATCATCCCGGCGCAGCGGGCGATGGTCTCGTCGTCGAAACCGTTGCCGTACTCGGTGCAGACCGGCTCCAGGACCTTGAAGTCTCCGACGCCCTTGAGTTCGTAGATGCGCAGCTCGGAGCGCGGGTCCAGCGAAGCGGCGAGTACGGCCAGGCGCAGGGCGAAGGTCTTGCCGGAGCCTGGCTGGCCGCCGACCAGCCAGTTGCGGAACATCAGGGCGGCGTTGATGGTGTCCATGCGGGGCGTGGTGGCGAACGGGAAGGGCTTGAAGACGTCCACCTTGCCGTCCTTGAGCAGGGGCCAGGCGGGTTGCTTCATCTGGGAGGCGGGTTCGTAGCCGACCCACAGGGCGAGGCGGCCGGGGTGGCCGTCGCCGGGTTCGGGCCAGACCTGGTCGAGCGGGAGGCGCATGCCGGAGGCCAGCCGGCCACGGCGGGCGACCACGTCGGCGGCCTCCACGCCGAAGGGCAAGTCGATGATGGCCAGGTGGCCGGGGCCGTCGCGGTGGATGTCCTGCGGGAAGCTGATGGCGTGCTGGTCCTTGCTGACGGCCTGGTTGATGCCGGAGATGCCGCAGGACAGCAGCGCGCGGCGGACCAGCTCGGCGGTGAGCTTGCGGTAGCGCGGTCCTTCCGAGACGCGGTCGGTGATGGGCTTGTCCGTGGGCCTACCGGCGCGGGCCAGCAGCGGCACCACCACGGCGATGGCCAGCAGGCGGCCCCACGTCGGGATGTCGGCGAGTAGGAAGACGAGGAGGCCGATCAGGGCCGTCACCGCGAGGGCGGCCAGGACCGACCAGCGCCAGCGGGATTGGCGCTGGCGCTGCTTGTCCAGCTTCAGCCAGGTCTCCGGGTCGTTGCGGTCGGCGGCGTACTGGCGCAGTGCCCAGTTGCCCTCCTCGGCCGTCGCCCAGTGCAGGAGCTTGCCCGTGGCGCGGAAGAAGCCGACCGGGGCGTAGAGGGTGGCCTTGGCGGCGTACTTGGGTGAGCGGACCGCGTGGTAGCCGAGCACGTACCCGGCGTCCTTGGCGGCCCAGATCAGCATGGAGCGTGTACCGTTCCAAGACTTCAAGGTCGCGGGGACGATCGGAGCGCGACGTCTGTCAGTGCTGGAGTGGTAGGGCACGTCGTCGTCCGGCGGGTCGACCGGCGGCCCGAGGACCGTGCCCTCGATCGCGATCGTCTCGCGGTCGAAGAACTCGTCCTCGTCGCGGTCGTCCGCGCGGCGGGCGCGGCGACGAGCCGCGTCCAGCGGGACGACCTCGCCACCGGTCTCGGGTGCGGTCGGACCGTCGTTCTCGTCGGGGTGGTCTTCGTGGTCGTGCGGGTGATGAGTCATGATGTGTGCACCTCGTGTGCGTAGCTGCGAGCGGGGTTGCGGGGCGCGGCCGGAGTCTTGGCGGATGAGGCCGCGTCCCGTACTGGCTTGTTCAGGGACGATGTGCGGTCGGACCGCGTGTCGTCCCTGCGGGCGGTTGTGGTGATGTCGGCGGTCGGCCCGTGCGGTCCGACCGGTGAGGGATCGCCGGTCGAAGGGCGGGCGAAGGTAAGAGCCATCAAGCCGCCTCCTGCTCCGTGTTCTCGGCGGTCGGACCGGTCTCGGTCCGCAGGCGGGCGAGCAGCGCTCCCGCGCGGTCGGTGGAGATGGACTGGCCGGTCTGGCGGATGGCGTAGCGGAGCCGGTCCCGCGTCAGCGTGACGCCTCGGGCGTCGTGGTCGGCGGCGACCTGCCAGCCCAGCGGCATGAGGTCGTCCACCTCGGACGGGGCGATGGCAGGACGGGTGGTCTTGCGCGACTTACGGGGTGACGGCTTGCGGGCGGGTGCGGCGGTCAGGGCAGGACGCTGGGGAGCCGGAGGCGGCACGAGTCGTACCGGTTCGGTCCGGGCCGGCGCGAGTTCGCCGAGCTTGTACAGGGCGCGCTCGCGTCGGCTGGCCCTGAACTGCCACAGGCGGCCGTACCGGTCCTGAAGGTCGGTCTTGGCCAGGATCCGCTCACGCTCGCGGTTCAGAGCTTCGGGGTACGAGCGCACCTCCCAGAGCACCATGCGCCGCCACAGGGCGAACGTCGGGACCGGGGACAGCAGCCAGCGCGAGATGCGGATGCTGTCGAGGCGGCGGGACGGGTGGGCCAGGTTGGCGCGCTTGCGGACGGCGTGGGTGCCGATCTCGACGGCCACCACCCACAGGCCGGGCAGGATCGCATGGGAGACGACGGCGAACCAGTTCGGCCCGCCGGGTGCGGTGGCGTAGGCGGCGACGTTCAGGTAGACGGTGACGGCGGTGAGCGTCCAGGGGATGAATCGCAGCCAGCGCACCCGCATGTTGAGGCGGGCCAGGACGATGTCCAGGGCGGAGAACACGCCGATGCCGAGGTCTACCCCGAGGGGCAGCAGGAAGGCGAGCGGTCCGAACGTGGGCTTGGCCGCGTCCATGACGGTGGCGAAGGAGATGACGAACCCGATCAGCCCCAGCACGCCGACAGCGGCGGCGGTGACCGAGATCAGGGTCTGCTCTCCTTCCGACAGCGGGCGCGGGCCGGGCTGGTCGTTCATGGTGATGGCTCCGTTCGGTGAAGTGGCGGGACTGTTCATCGGCCCCACCGCCGTCCCCAGCAGCGCGGGCAGCCAGGCTTGCTGCACCAGTTCCGAGGGGAGGCGGCCCAGCCTCGGGCGACGACTTCGAGAGAGCCGCCCTGGCGGACGGTGGCGCGGGAGACCTGCCAGAGCCGGTAACGCTCCTGGCCCATGCGCACCAGCTCGATGCAGAGGCCGCCGACGAGGAAGACGAGGATGTAGGAGAGGACTGTGATCATGGCTAGCTCCACTTGCGGTTCTTGAACTGCTGGGCGGACTGCTTGTGACGCTTGATCGCCTCCGGGTCAGAGAAGCGATCCAGGTGCGGGTTGGCCTTGCGGGCGTTCTCCTGGAGCTGCGCCCACTGCCAGTCGGTGATGGTGTTCGGAGGCTGGTCGTGAGACATGGGCTGATCTCCGTTCAGTGGCCGGAGCGGACGAGCATGCGGCAGACGCGGCAACCGGGCTGGCAGCGAGCGCCATGGATGACGCAGCGCTGGGCCGGACGGCCACCGCCGCAGCGGCAGCCGAACGGGCTGCGGGTCCGCTTGCCGCACTCGCAGCACTGGAAGCGGGCGGCCATCTACGCCACCTCGTTCGCGCGGCGGTCGGGAAGGAAGATGAGGAGCGGGCGTACGTCTCGCAGTTCTTCTGCGGTGTAGCCCGCCCAGACGCCCTCCTCCGGGTCGAGCGCCATGGCGTAGGACAGGCAGGCGGCGCGGGCCGGGCAGCGCGTCTGGCAGATGGCTTTGGCCGTCGCCTCCCGGGTCCAGCGCTCTTCGTCGGTCTCGATGTCGGGACCGGTGAAGAGGACGGCCATGGTGGAGTCGCACGCCGGTTCGGCGTTGATGAGGTCGTCCAGGAGATCGGAGACCTCGTCGTTCTCGTACTCGTTGTTCACAGGTCCACCCCCAGCGCGCGGAGGGCCTGGACGAGAACGAGGCGGATGCAGGTGGGGCAGATCGGCGGCGACGGCGGCTCGACGTCCGGCGCGGACTCCTCCACGCCATCGCACATGAGACAGAACCACTGGACGGGCTCGGCGAGATCGTCAGGGACGATCCGCATGGTCTTGGACCCGTAGGTCATGATGAGTACACCTCTCTTGAAGGGGCGCCGGGGTGCGGGACTGGTTTGGCGACTAGGGACCGCATCCCGGCTTCTTCGTTGTTTGGCCTGGTCAGCTGGGCTGATCATGCCCTGGTGCGTCTTATTTAAACAAGGCGAACAAGCGTCGTCAACGACTGCTGGCATACTTGTTTGAACAAGGCGAACGAGAGGGGCTCAACATGCCCAGCCAGAGGCGGCGGGACACGCTCCGCGGGGACGTGTCGGCACGGATCGCCGAGGACCTACGACAGGCCATCCTGAGCGGCGAGTACGCCGAGGGGGACCGGCTTCCGAGCACGTCTGAACTCATGGAGCAGGAGCAGGTGTCGTCGCTGAGCGTGCGACACGCCTACCAGGCGCTGATCGGTGAGGGCCTGGTCGTGGCCGTGCCGAAGAAGGGCTTCTACGTCCGCGAGTCGCTGCGCATGACCTGGCACATGACGAAATGGCAGGACCCGAAGCGCCTGGAGAACGTCAAGACCGACGGCTGGACGGCGGATGTCGAGGCGGCTGGCTTCTCCCATCGGCAGACCATCAGCGTGAGCATCCTGCCGGGCAGCCACATGGTGGCTGGAACACCGATCGCGGAGCGGCTGGGCATCCCGGAGAGTGAGCGGGTCGTGGTGCGTAGCCGGGTCCGCTACATCGGGCCGGGGCCGGATCAGCCGGCCAACGAGCCGGAGTCGCTGGCGGACTCCTACTACGCGTACAACCTCGTCAAGGACACCGGGATCATGGAGCCGGACAGCGTCAACACGGCTCAGGTCCTGGCCGAGCTCGGGTGTCCGATGCGCGACCACATCGACGAGCTGACCCCGCGGATCGCCTCTCGTCAGGAGACGGACCGGTTGCAACTGGCGGGGGTCATGGCGGTGCTCGAAGTCGTCCGTACGACGCTGACCACGTCAGGCAAGCCCGTGCTAGTGCTGCACCAGATCAGGCCGGGTAACGGGTCGAAGTACATCTACCAGGTGGAGTGCAGAGATGACTGACCGTCCCGTCCTGGCGGCCCGTCTCGCCGTCGAGAGCGATACCGAGCGTGTCGTCGAGCTGCGTGCCGAGTCCGAACGCTGGTTGGCCGAGCGTGGCATCCAGCAGTGGACGGCGAAGTGGGACGAGATCGGCCGGGAGAAGATCCGCCGCAACATCGCCAACCGCGAGACCTGGGTGTTCGAGGCCGGCGGCGAGGTGGTCGCCACGGTGACGCTCAACACCCGGCCGGATCTGGACTTCTGGGATCCGGACACTGACGGGCCTGCCCTGTACCTGTACAAGCTGCTCGTCGCTCGGGACCAGGCGGGCCGGGGGCTGGGCGGTGACATCGTGGACTGGTCGGTGGATCAGGCCGCGCGGCAGGGATTCCCGTGGCTGCGCCTGGATGTGTGGCGTACCAACCACGGGCTTCAGCGCTACTACCTGGAGCACGGATTCGAGCACGTGCGCACGGTCGTGGTGGACGGGCGCGACTCAGGGGCCTGCTTTCAACGGCGAGCCGCGCCCGTCTCCGTGCCGAACATCGTCGAAGAGGGCGTACGCGACGTTCTGTGACGTGAAGGGGTGGACTTCATGACCTGCGTTCCTTGTGCTCGTGGGCAGTCACCAGGGCGATCCACACCTGGCGAGCCTCCGGGTAGCGGCCCCGGCCGGTCTCCTCGTAGCCGACGCCCTCGACGTGACGCAGGACGAAGAACCTCCTGGCCTCACAGCACCACTCGTACTCCCCGCAGCACGAGGTCTCCGTCACCCGGACGCGGCGGGCGCTGGTTGGGACGTGCGGTTCCCAGACGTACATGGCGGCTTGCTTCCGGTTCACACAGCTCAGGGGCGGCGCCTGACAGCGCCGCCCAACGCGATGACTGATCTGACATACGGATCCGCCGGCCTCACTCGGCGGCGGCGATGGCCTTCTCCCTGTGCAGCCGCAGCAGGGTCACGCCGTAGATATAGGAGGGGTCTGATGCGTAACGGTCCAGGCGCACGAACTGCACCGCGCCCGTGGCGCCGGGCGCTAACGACTCCAGTGCCTGCCGCAGGCGCACGGAGGCCCGCTCCAGTTCGCCGGTGATGCCGCACGAGCCTCGGCCGTCGTCGTCAGAAGCCGTCCACGAGTAGAAACCCTCGGTGTCGAAGTGCACGACTACATCAGAGCCACGCGCGGTACCACGCCTGTAGAGGACACTGAGAGGCGACCCCTGATGTCCGCCCCCGTGTCCGCCCGTCCCCGGAGGAGCACAGGATGACCGACATCCCAGAGGTTCCCGTCTGGGCCACCCGCCTGCTCGCCGCGCGCACCGCCAAGGGCTGGTCCCAGCGCGACCTGGCCCGCGAACTGATCAGGGTCTCCGACGAGCCGCTGACCGAGGTGCCGAACCTCATCCGCCGCATCCGGGGCCACGAGACCGGCGAGCACCGCCCGGACGCCTTCTACACCCGGCTCTACTGCAAGGCGTTCGGCCTGACGGAAGACCAGCTGTTCGGCACCGTCATCAAGCCGGTCCCCACCCTCGCCCTGCCCACGCTGGCCCCGGACGCCGACCTGTACGAGCGCATAACCCGCGCGATCGAGCATCCGTCCCGCGTCGATATGGCGACCGTGCAATGGCTGGAACACTGCCTGGCTGAACACCGCCGCGTCGAGGACACCATCGGTAGCAAGCCTCTCCTGCCGCTGATCCACGCCCAGCTCTCGACTGTGGCCGACCTTGCGCGAGGCGCCCGTGGCCCGCTGGCCGACCGGGCCGTTGCCGTTCTGGCTCAGTACGCCCAGTTCATCGCCTGGATGTGCCAGGACTCCCGCCAGCACGCCGCCGCCCTGGCCTGGTACGACCGCTCCCACGCCTGGGCCCTTGAAGCCGGAGACGCATGCCTGGCCTCCACCACCCTGAACATGCGCGCCCACCAAGCCTGGAGCCTCGGCGACGCTCCCCGCTGCGTCCGCCTGGCCGAAGCCTCCCGCTGGCACGACGGCCGCAGCAGCTACGGCGTGCAGGGCATGGCCGTCCAGATGGCCGGCCGGGGTCACGCACAACTGGGCGAGGCCAATCTGGCGCGCATCCGGCTCGCCGAAGCCGAAGACCTCATCCGAACCGCCGCCGAACAGCCCGAGGAGGAACCGCCCTGGATGTACTTCTACGACGAGGGCTGGTTCCTCATGCAACGCGGTATGGCTGAGCTGGAGCTTGGCGACGGTCGCCGCGCCGCCGACTACCTCGAACGCGGCCTGTCTTCCTTGCCTGCCCACTATCGCCGTGATCGTGCCTGGTATGGAGCCTGCCTTGCCCGGGCACAGGCCACGCAGGGAGACGCCGAAGCCGCCACCGCCACAGCTCTGAAGATTGCTCCGGACGCTACAGCGCTCAACGCCTACGCTGTAATCGAACTCCGCCGCACCGCCTACGACCTGAACTCTGTGGGCGCTCCCGGCTCTCAAGCAATCAGAGACTTTCTGACTGACTCGAAGCCATAGTTAGTGTCCCTGCTGTCCCCGCTGTCCCTCATCCCCTTCAGGGGTGCGACGATCCTCACAGCCGAAGGGACAGCATGGGGGACAGTAATGTCGGTACGAACCGTGGGCTGTGCCCCCCAGTGTTTCAGCGTCCCTACGGCTACCGAAGGTCTATACCGAGGCCACGGGCGAAGCCGCGATCGAGAAGCTGCTGACCATCGTCCCGATCTCGCCCGGGCTGGCTCCTCACCTAGCAGCCCGCCTCTGGATCATCATTAGCGCGCCCATGCGCTGTCGACTCGTGAGTTGCGTCGACGCGGTAAGCGGCGGTTCTGTAAGCCTGCCGGCATCCCCTCATGGTTGACGCGGACATCGACGTTTCTCTTTTCTGGAACGATAGCGGTATTCTTACACCGACCAGATGGACTAGGTTGCATATCGTTACGTCACAAAAGGGGCGAATCGGTATGATTCCGGCATATCATCATGATGACTGCTCGCATCGATTGTGGCAATGGATAAAATACGGGAATGCTTCGACGAGTTCATTGACAGAATATCTCTAGGTGAAGCTGAGCGAAGATCGGCCCTCGCGAGAGCCGATATTCTAATGGAATATGTCTCTCGCTGTAGCGGGATATCGAAGTGCATTATGACGGGCTCAATGGCTCGCACAACTGCTATAAAACGATACTCCGATGTTGATGTGATTGTCATTCTCGATCTCCCGTCGGCACAGCGGCCCACGGTAGACTATGCTCTAGACTTGCTAATTCGGCTGTTAAGAACTGCGGGTTACGAGGCGAAGATTTCGGGTGCCGCCGTATCGGTTTCCTTCGTCAATGGTTATGGCATTGACTTCATGCCCGCCTTTGATCGTAAGGGTGCAGATGGAGGTCTATGCGACTTCGACATTCCAAGGAATGATCGGAAAGGATGGCTGCGGTATAGCCCAGATGATCAGACTCGACGCACCTCTTCGGCTGTAAAAATTTGCGGTCCCGACTTCAAAAAGCTGGTTCGTGCAGTCAAGTGGTGGGCGCGCATACACGGACATCAAGTTGCGTCATACGAGCTCGAACTTATTGCTTGCGAGACGTTTGTGAAAGAGCTCCCCGAACTGCCGCAGGCTATAGCCAGGTTCTTTCAAAGCGCAACGTTGCGCCTTGGGGCGCAAGTGAGCATTAAGGCTCCTGGCCTCAAGGATGCAAGTAGCGTGGCAAGGCGAGCTTGTGAACTGCAGGAGATCGGAGACATAGTGGGATCCGCATCTCTATGGAGGAGGATTTTTGGTGAGCAGTTCCCCATTGTCGTCTGCCGAGATCATCTCCATAGCTAATGCAGAGCTGACAAAGGCATCTAAGGGTTATAGTTTAAGTCGTCATCTGCAACTGGCTACTTTTGTGCTGGGTGTAGGATCCATCCTGATACCCAACACCTATACATATATACCAGCCTTGCTAGCTTTGATCACCCAGATGTCTTCCTGGATCTATCGCCATAAAGCTGGTCAACTCCATGGGGTGGGCGACGAGGGAAGAATGCGTGGCCTTCTCCTCGACGCATTGGGTCCAACTTCAGAGAAACTTGATCTGAGTAACTGGCTCAGTCGAGTGAGCGAGAAGAGCCGTGAGAAGGCTAAGTCGTCTGTGGATCCAGATTATTTCGCCAGTGGCACAAAAGTGGGAGCGCAACGACTCTGTGAGCATATGCAGGAGAATGCCTTCTGGGGCAAGTGTCTGTATAAGGTTACGGCTGCGCGATACACAAGAATAACGCTCTGGATCGCAGCTATTGGCGTTCTGTCTGTTCTCGTCGCAATCCCACTCACTTCCAGTCAGAACCTAGTCCTTGCACGCATCTTGGTGGCTGTACTAGCATCCGGGGCTGCCGTGACTCAGGTGAGCGAAATACTCTCCTGGAGGTCAGCGGAGACCAAAATCGAGATTTTGGATCGTCGTCTGGAAAAGCTCGCTACCTGCAGTGAGGATGAACTGAAGACGAGACGACTAGATGCTCTTCTTGCGGTATATGGCGATTACTGTGTGGCAACCGCTACTGCACCGCCGATTCCAGACTTCCTATATCGGCGAGAGCGTGCCCGCCTGAACGATCTATGGAAGCAGCGGATCCTGCAGTCTCCCTAAAGGCTGGCCGATGCGGAGGCGACGTCATGGCGGCTCGGCTGCTTGAGGGCCTGCGTGACAATCAGCAAGGACGATCACGGACGTCGGCGGACGTCGGTGACCTCTTCTGCCCAGCTCAACACGGTGCCCCCGGTGATCGGTACCTGTGTTCGAGTTGCCTGATAAGGAAGAGGTCCCAGGTTCAAGTCCTGGTAGCCCCACAGATTAGCAACAGCTCAGAGGCTGGATCCCGAGATCGTGGATTCGGCCTCTTGTTTGTTTGGCCGTCATTTGACCGTGAGCGCTTGCCTCGCGACCGGGCCGGGCCGTGTTCACGTCAGTTCGGCGTTCGTAAGGATGAGGGCGGTGCCGTTGGCATGGTCGGCGAGCAGCCCGTCGGCCCCTCAGCCGCCTCACCGCCCGTTCGGTGCGGGAGAGGCTCGGAGGGCGCCTGATCAGCCGATCCCCCAGAAGTGATCCCGCCAGCTGCCGCAGGGCCACTGGATCACGGGAGCGTTGTCCGCCCAGTCACCGCCCATGACGGCGAGGCATTGGCCGCTGTGCTTGTTGATGACCCAGTACTTGCCATCGGCATGCCGAACGAAGCGCCAGTGATGATCCTCGTACGTGCCGCAAGGCCACTGGATGAGCTGGATGCCACGTTCCATCGAACCGCCGGGCACAGCCAGACACTGGTTCGTGCCGTAGTTCCTGATCCGATAGAAGCTGGAGCTGAGGGGCTCGGGTTCCAGGACCCAGTAATGGTCCCACCAGGTTCCGCAGGTGAACTGCGTTATCTTCGCGCCTTGGGCCGTGGAGCCGCTGGGGATGTTCATGCATTTGTTGCTCCAGGCGTTGACGAACTTGAGTGTCACTCCATTCGGCGGGTCAGCAGCCCGCGAGGCCTTTCCCGCCGCATTTCCCGCCGCCGTTCCGGCGCTCGCCGGAGTCGCGACCACGGCCATCAACGCGAGGCCGGCCAGCAGCGTCGCAGCGATCTTCTTCATCGTCCTCCTCCTTGCGGACCTGCGAGTCCGAAGGCCATGCGCATGTCGGATCTCCATGGGATTCATGCTCACAGACCACCCTTACGCCGTACTGTCGCCGTCCTTTCGCCGAGGTGAGACGGCATGCTTGTGCACGGTCAGGGATTTCTCCAGATGGGCGGCCGGCATGATCCAGGCTGGCGGCCTTGAGATTTCCCGGCGGACGGTCATGCATTGCCGGGTGGATGAGGCGGCCATCCTGGCCGACGCCTACGGATGTGAGACGTCGACCGTTCCCGGCTCGTCGTGGTGTTCGCGCTGCGGACCCGGCGGGCGTGGTTTCTGATGAAGCAGAGAGCCGAGGAGCGGGGTGGTGGCTGGGCGAGGATATGGGATGAGGGCTTCGGCGATGAGATCAAGTGGTGCGAGCCTGGCTGGATCGGCCATGGCGCGGTCATCGAGGACGCAATCAGCATGCCGCCATGAGGGACGAGCTCTATGATCAGGTTCGTCCTGATCGTTGAGATTCGGAGAAGATGTCAATCTCATGCGCCGCGCCATGGTCCTTCTGGCTGGCGTCGCCCTCGCCGTCGGCGCGTTCGTCCTCTTCTACCGGGGCCCGGGACAACCGTTCATCCGCGGTTACGTGAGCGACGTCGGCGCCACCATGCTGGTCTACGCGTTCTTGGGGCTGCTGTGGCGCACCACCGCCGCACGCCGCTCCCTGGCTACGGCCGCGATCGCCGCCGCCGTCGAGTTCTACCAGATAGTCGGTATGACCCCGCCGGGGATCGGCGGTGTCCTGGTCGGTGCGTTCCCCGACCCATGGGACCTGGTCGCCTATGCCATCGGTGTGGTCGCAGCCCTGGCCTGGGAACGCCTCTTGGTCCGATCCGGTGATCAGACCGGCTGACTCTCTGACACCACCCCCATCGGCACGACGGCGGTACGGATGCTCCCATGGCGGCGAGGTCACCGGGTTCGTCCTGCGCGGCGGCCAGCGTCGCAAAGCAGGACCGCCGTATCGCAGGACGAGCGGCGCATCGCATCGCATCGCATCGCGTCTCTCTCGATCGCGGTCAGTCATTGTCGTGTTTCAGGAGCTCCGGTAGTAACGGCAAGAGCAAGAGATCACGTGGCCATCGAGCAGGATTTCTGATGTCCGCCTATCGGGAGCCTTCTGGCCATCCACCTGGATTCACCTGGTCCGTCGACCTGGAGTTCTAGATGGCCGCTTACGATGCTCCTGGCCTCACGGCGGCCCCGAGGGGTACCGGCCGTCGGCGTCGGCGTGGGCATGGAGTGAGGACGCGCTGGTCCAGGCGGCCCGCTGGCCGCGTGACCATCACGAGGCCGTGGCCGGCTACGTGCCCTCCCCACGGCGCGTTGGCGGCTCGGGGCACCTGGACCCCGGGAACAGTCGGCTGTGGCTGTTACTGGAGGCGTGCGGGTGGCGCGGGCGGCCTGTGGAGATCGTCCGGGAGGCGCGGGAGCGGCTGCGGGTGCGTGCGGCGGAGATACGCAGGTATGGGCGCGACCCGGACGAGCTCTACGTCAAGCTCTACGAGCGCGGTTTCGCGGGACGGCTGGATCAGGTGATCCGGGAGCTGGCGGATTCTTCCTTGTGAGGTGACGCCGCTGCCGCTGGTCCCCGACGGGCTGGGGGCTCAGGCGGGCTGGACCTGGGGCGCGTCCGCGCACAGCTCGGCGAAGCGGCGGGCGTCGACGTTGCCGCCGGAGATGATGAGGCCGATTCGGGCAGGTACGGGCTCCAGCCGCCCCGACAGCAGGGCGGCCAGCGGGGTGGCGCCGCTGGGCTCGACGACGATCTTCAGGCGTTCGAACGCGAAACGCATGGCGGCGCGGATGTCGTCGTCCGAGACGAGGGCGACGTCGTTCACCAGGTGCTTGTTGATGGAGAACGTCAGCTCGCCGGGGATGTCGGCGGCCTGGCCGTCGGCGATGGTGCGGGGGACGGGGATGGATACCCGCTCCCCCGCCGCCAGCGAGCGTTTGGTGTCGTCGCCCGCCTCCGGCTCGACGCCGATCACCTGGATGCCGGGCAGCAGGCCCTTGGCTGCCGTGGCGCTGCCGGCGATCAGTCCGCCGCCGCCGATCGGGACCAGGAGCGCGTCCAGGTCGCCGGTCTCCTCGATGAGTTCCAGGGCGGCGGTGCCCTGGCCGGCGATGACGTGCGGGTGCTCGTACGGCGGGATGAGCGCCAGGCCGCGGTCGGCGGCCAGGGCCTCGCCGATGGCGACCCGGTCGCCGGTGTAGCGGTCGTAGGTGACGATCTCGGCGCCGTAGCCGGCGGTGGCCTCCATCTTGGAACGCGGGGTGTCCTCGGGCATGAGGATGACCGCGGTGCTGCCGAGCTCGCGGGCGGCCAGGGCCACGGCCTGGGCGTGGTTGCCGGAGGAGTAGGCGGCGATGCTCCGGGCGAGTTGCTCGGGGGTGAGGCGGGAGACGGCGTTGTAGGCGCCGCGGAACTTGAAGGCGCCGATGCGCTGGAAGTTCTCGCACTTGAGGAGGACCTCGGCGCCGGCCAGGGCGTCCAGGGTGCGCGAGCGCAGGACGGGCGTGCGGTGGGCGACGCCCTTGATGCGGGTGGCGGCGTCGCGGACGTCGTCGAGGGTGACCGGAAGGGCGTTCGTCATGCTTGCTGCTCCTGGGAGGTGTCGCGGGCCTGGGAAGTATCGCGGGCCTGGGAGATGTTGCGGGCCTGGGAGGTGTCGCGGGCCTGGGAGAGGTACTGGTAGGCGGAGGCGCGGGAGATGCCGAGCCGGGCGGCCACCTGGGGGACGGCGCGGCGTACGGCGAAGACGCCGCGTTCGTCCAGGGCCCTGAACAGGCTCAGGCGTTCCGCGCGGCTCAGGTCGGCCCAGGGTCTGCCCTGGTCGAGCTGATGGGCGTCGACGACGGCGGCAACGACGGAGTCGATGTCGTCGCCGAAGGTCGTGGTCGGCGCGCCGGTGGGGGCGGCCAGCCCGGCCAGCTGCCCGATCAGCGTGTGGGCCTGGGTGACGGCGGTGATGTCCAGGTTCACGCACAGGGCGCCGAACATGGTGCCGGTGCTGTCGCGCAGCACCATGGTCGAGGATTTGACGAGCTTGCCGTCCTTGGTGCGGGTGACGTAGTTGAGCTGGTCCTCGGCCTGGTCGCCGCGGGCGAGCAGGCCCATGCCGATCTCGCTCATCGAGCCGCCGACGCTGCGGCCGGTGACCGTGCCGGCGATGGCGACCACCGAGTTCTCCGGGCGGCGGAAGTCGTGCACCACCACCTCGCAGAATGAGCCCAGGGTCGCCACGATGCCGTCCACGACGGGGGTGAGTGCGGCGATGATCGCGTCCTGCTCACGCTTCATGAGCGGCCGGCTCACGTACGAGGGCCCCGACCGGACCGCCGACGCAGCTACGGGCGGGGCGGGGCTCGGTGAAGAAGGCCGCGTAAACGCGGTTGCGCCGGGACCGGAGGTCGGCGGGGTCCGTCAGGTAGGCCAGCACCTTGATCACCACACCGATCCTCCACGGTTCTCTGATCCATCTGGACATACTGTATATGGATTGGATGGACTGTCCAGGCGGCGCACTGGCCGGAGGAAGTCGAGCTGCAGCCAGTGGCCCGCGCCGTACAGCGACAAGGCCCGGCCGGCCGCCGGAGAGCCCACGCAGGCGTGACGGTGCTCAGCCGCCGTCGGCGCACCCGGCCTGGGCGTCGCGGTACCAGGAAGACACCTCCGCCTGTTCGGGACCGGCATAGATGACGACCTTGGTACGCCCCGACAGGAGCACCCCCGATGGCCACCACCCATCGGGCACATCGCGGCGGACCTCTCGCTTGGCTCCCACGCGGAAGGAGTCGATGTCCATCCCGCGCTTGGCCAGCTCGCCGCGCAGTTGCCCCACCGTCATGCGCAGGTAGGGCACGCAGTGCAGCACCTCCCCTGGGGCGCTGATCTCGCCGGTGGTGGCGTAGTTCTCACCGTCCCTGGCGGGTCTGCCCAGGATCACGCCGGCGGGCCCTGCCAGGTCGGCGGGGATCCGCAGCCTCACGGTGCAGGGGTCCTCGAAGGCCGGGCAGCCCGGGTCGGGGATCGGCTCGATCTGCGGTGTCGCCTCCTCGGCCGACGTGCCGTGACCGCCGACCACCTTGCCCACCAGGCTCGGTGACACCGGCTCCAGCTCCAGCGTGACCGGGAGGCCACGCGCGCGGAACTCCTCGGCGTACTGCTCGGGCGAGGCGTAGACGTCCTTCACGGTGACGATGTAGTCCTCGCCCGACCTGGCGAACTCCAGCGCCGCCGCCGGTCGTGGCCAGACCGCGACGCCGAGGGCGGCCACGGCGATGACGGTGCCCAGCGCCACGGTGAGCACCACCGGCTTCCAGGTCCGCCTGCGGGGCGCGGGTTGCGGCCCGGACGCGGCCATGATGCGCCGGGCGTGCGCCGCCAGCTCCGACGGGTCGGCGCGCACCCCGGCGGCCGGATCGTGTGCCCGGAGCAGGCTTCTGAGCTGCTTGACATCGTGGTTCATATGGCGCTCTCTCCGAGTTCCGGCCGGTGGTGAGGGTGGTCGGCGAGGGACTGTTCGAGCCGTTTGCGGGCGCGGTGCAGCCGCATCGCGGCCGCCGCTCTGGAGCAGCCGGCGACCTGGGCCGCTTCGCGCAGGTCGAGCCCTTCCCAGGCGACCAGCAGCACCAGCTCCCTGTCGCTCTCGCTCAGGTCGTTCAGTGCCGTCAGGGCGGCCTGCCGCGCGACGACCGCGACGGCGTGGTCGCCGATGTCGCCGGCGTCGTGGACCGCGAGCACCTCCTCGCGCCGCTGCTCCTTCTTGACGAGGTTGCGGATCAGGTTGCGGGCTGTGACGTACAGCCACGGCAGTGGGCGGTCGGGTGGTATGTCCCGGTGCTTCTGCCACGCGATCCTGAACGTCTCGTTGGCGATGTCCGGCGCGTCGGAGGGGCCGACGCGCCGCCACGCATATCGAAGGACCGACTCGTAGTGCTCCTGGAACAGGAGCGTGAAGTCTGCTTCTTCATCCACAGTCACACCCCCTATGTGTCGCCAGGACGTCCGACATCACCCGGGATGCGTACTGAAAAGCGGCTATCGTGGCCCCTCCTTGATCTCTGCCCTCACAGTGGGAGACGGTCCGTGACAGATCGCGATCTCTTCACCTACGCGTTGGTGGCCGGCACGATCGCCCTTGCCATCGCGATCCTCAGCACGATCTTCGGAGATGTGGCGAGAGCACCCGGCTTCGCGATCTCAAGCGCCCTGATAGGCATCGGATTCATGCTCGCTGCCGTCGCCCTTGCGATCTTCGAGCGGCGCGACAAGGGAAACTCTGGTCCAGGGCAGCGTGGATGACGCGGATGGTGACCTTGAGGCCGGTGCCTCCAGCGGTGCCGCCGTGGCGGCCTCCTTGCCGGTGCCGGCCATAGATCGAACCCGGCGCCGCCAGCGGTGCTCAGTCACCGAGGAAGGTGGCCAGCAGCGGGTTGACCTGTTCCGGGGCGTCCTCGTGGACGTTGTGCCCGGCGCCGGGAATGATCCGCACCACGGCGCCGGGGATGCGCCTGCCGTACTCCGAGGCGTAGGAGGCGGGCAGCCACTGATCGGCCTGTCCCCAGATCACCAGGGTGCGGGCGCGCAGGCGGGCGAGCCCGGCGTCCGTGGCCGTGTAGTCCTGGCTGCGGACGAGCCGGACGAACGCCTCCCGCTTGTCCGGGCGGGACATCCAGTGCCAGGTCTCGTCCACGACCTCGGGGGTGACCCGGTCCTGGTGGGCGAAGGCGGTGCGCAGGCTCCGTTCGAAGTCGGCGCGGCCCATCAGCTTGACCGCCAGCTCCCCCACGACGGGGATGGAGAACAGCGCCGTCTGCGAGGCGAGCGGCTTGTCCAGGCCAGGGGAGTCGAGCAGGACGAGCCGGTCGACGCGGGCCGGGTGGTGCTCGGCGTAGTACAGCGACCAGGCGCCTCCCCAGGAGTGCCCGACCAAGCGGACGGCCGGCAGTTTCGCCGCGTCCAGGAAGGTTCCGAGCGCCCGTGCCATGCCGGGGATGTCGTAGGCGAACTCCCCCTTCACGGTGGTGTATCCCTGGCCGGGCAGGTCGACGGCGTAGACGGTGTGCTCGCGGGACAGCGCCGCGATGGTGTGTCGGTAGGAGTACAGCCACTGCGCCCCGCCCGCCACCAGCACCACCGGTGACCCGCTGCCTGTCCTGCTGTAGTGGAAGCGCGCCAGGGGGGTGTCGAGATAGCTGCTCTCGTACGCCGAGCGGTAGCCGTCCACGGCCGCCGGTCGCCAGCCGTACGCGCCGAACAGCGTCACGGCCACCAGCACGGCGAGCACGGCGGCGACCCGGCGCGGCCAGCGCCTTCCGTGGCGTGGGGTCGGGGGAGCCGGCTGTCCGAGGTGTTCCATGGTGTCCTCTGGGTGGTGGGAGGGGCGGGCGTCCCCAGGAGGACGGGCAGGGGACGGCCGGTGTGACGGGCGCGAGAGTGATCTCCTTCACACGCTCCCCGTCACAGTGCTGTGCTCCGGCCTCCCGAAGTTCAGTCGGCTGACCGATCGTGCCGGGGCGATCGGGGCCTTACGGTCGTGATCGGCCGGACAGTACATGGAGGAGATGTCGTGCAGAGCATCACTGTGGAGCCCGTAGGTGTCGTCGTCGGTGGCCGTGCCGAGGCGTTCGACGACGACTGGAACGCCGAGCAGGCGGTGATCCGCATCGACGGCACCCGGTTCGGGCCGGACACGCTCGCCGGGCTGGACGCGTTCTCGCATCTGGAGGTGGTGTTCCGGTTCCATCTCGTGGATCCGTCCGCGATCTCCACCTCGGCTCGTCACCCGCGTGGCAACCCCGACTGGCCGCGGGTCGGCATCTTCGCCCAGCGGGGTAAGAACCGCCCGAACCTGCTGGGGGTCTCCCGCTGCCGGTTGCTCGCCGTCGATGGGCTGGATCTTCATGTACGCGGCCTGGACGCCGTCGACGGCAGCCCGGTCCTCGACGTCAAGCCGTACATGGCCGAGTTCGGCCCGCAGGGCGAGACGGTGCAGCCGGAGTGGGCGACCGAGCTGATGCGCGCCTACTACTGATCCGCACCGGCCGCCGGGGCTGATGGAGATGCGTCGTTCAGCCGAGCTCCAGGCCGCCGTCGATGGTGAGGACCTGGCCGGTGAGCCAGGTGGCGGCGGGGTCGGCGAGGCGCACGATCCAGGTGGCCACCTCCTCGGGGGTGCCGCGGCGGCCGAGGGGGATGCGGGCGGTCTCGTCCTGCTTCAACCGGTCGATGACGTCGTCGGGGAGGCCGGCGGCGGTCAGGGCCTCGCTCTCGGTGGGGCCGGGGGCCAGGGCGTTGACGCGGACGCCGTCGGCGGCCAGCTCCAGGGCCCAGCTACGGGTCAGCTGTTCGAGGGCGGCCTTGGAGGCGGCGTAGTGGGCGGCGCCGGGCAGCGGGCGGTGGCCGAAGGTGCTGGAGATGTTGACGATCGTGCCGCGGCCGGCGCGCAGGTACGGGAGCGCCGCCTTGGCCAGCAGGCTGGGCGCGACCACGTTGAGTGCCAGGAGGTCGGTGACGCGCTGGGCGTCGGTCTCGGCCAGCGGCATGACGGCGGTGGCGCCGGCGTTGTTGACCAGGACGTCCACGCGGCCCCAGCGGCCGGCCGCCGCGTCGACGACGTCCTGCGGAGCGCCGGCGCGGGTGATGTCGGCCGGCAGGACGGCGATGCCGGGGTGCTGGGCGGCCGTCCGGTGCAGGGCCTCGGCGCGGCGGCCCACCGCGAGCACGTGGGCTCCGGCGCTGGCGAAGGCGAGGGCGGTGGCGCAGCCGATCCCTGATCCTGCGCCGGTCACGATGACGACCTGGTCCTGTAGTGAGGCGGTCACGGGACGATCCTTCGTTCGATGTTCGTGAAACATCGAACAAGCTACCATGGAGCCATGAGACGGGCACATCACCCCGAAGTGGGCGAGATCACGCTGACCGAGGTGATGGCCGCCCTCAGTGACCCGATCCGGGTCGGCGTGGTGCGGGTGCTGGCCGACGGGCGCGAGCGCGGCTGGGGTGATCTGCGGGCGCCGGTGGCCAAGTCCACGCTCAGCCATCATCTGCGGGTGCTGCGTGACGCCGGGCTGACCCGTACGCGGCAGGAGGGCACCCGCTGCTTCGTGACCCTGCGGCGGGAGGAGCTGCAGGGGCGCTATCCGGGGCTGATGGAGGCGGTGCTGGCCGCGGCCGAGGACGAGGACGTCGGCCACCAGGTGAGCGCGAAGGACGACGCGGCACCGGCTGTCTGAGCCGACCGCCCGGGGTGATGTTATGCCGGGGCTCGCCTGACCAGGGTGAGGTCGGTGACGAAGGTCATCTCGACCCCGTCGCCCAGCACCGAGGCCAGCTCCGCCAGCAACGGCTCCCGCCGCTCCGCGGGCAGGATCCGGTAGGCGGGGATGGTGCGGACCAGGTCGAGGTAGCGGGTGGCGTCGTACCACTCCGTCCACGAGTAAGAGCGCTCGTCGAGGTCGGTGAAGCGCGGGTCGCCGGAGAGCAGGTGCTGGACCTCCTCGTTCCTGACCGGTGTGTCCTGGTGCGAGCTGTAGCTGCTCACGCCGTGGCGGTGGTCCACCTCGGCGAGGGTGGCCCGCAGGCCGGGGTCGGTGACGAGGTAGTGGTTCCAGAAGAGCGCCAGCGCGCCGGAGGGGGCCAGTGCCGCGTGCGCCAGGTCCCAGCGGCGCTCGGGGTCCACCCAGTGCCACGCCTGGGCCGAGTACAGCAGGGCGAAGGGCCGATCAGGGGTGTAGTCCTCGAAGATCCCGATCTCCACCCGGACGCCGGGGCACTTGGCCGCCAGGGCCGCCGCCATCCTCGCGTCGGGCTCGACGCAGGTCAGGTCGATCCCGCGAGCGGCGAAGGCGGCCGTGGCCTTGCCCGTCCCCGCCCCCACCTCCAGCACCGGGCCGTCGGGGGCGTACTCCAGGACCTCGGTCACGAGCCGGTCGGGATAGCCGGGCCTGGCCGCCTCGTACAACTCGACCGCCTGGCCGAACACGACACTCCGCTCACGGTCCACAGCCATGGCGCGATTCAATCACGGCCGGGACGCAGGCCGATCGCGGGCAGGATCGCCTGGTCCACGATCGCCGCCAGGTACTCGTCGGAAGGCGGTGCGCCGGCGTCGAGCAGGTGCTTGGTGACCAGGGCCTCGCCGAGGTCGGCCACGACCGGGGTGAGCAGGTCGGCGGGGAAGTGGCCGCGGTCGGCGTAGTACTGCAGCACGGTGCGGGTGAACGTGCCGCCGCGGTGCGAGAAGACGCGCTCGAACAGGGCCTCCGACATCAGCGCGGCGCTCTTGGGGTCGGTGAGGATGGCCGAGACGGCCCGGCCCGCCGGGCTGAAGGCCCACTCCACCATGAGCCGCAGGGCGCGCACGAGGTCGCCGCGCAGGTCGGTGGCGCCGGGCGTGGGCTCCTCGACCGGGTGCTGGTGGTAGAGCGCGTCGAGCAGCACCTCGATCGGGTCCGACCAGCGGCGGTACAGCGTGCTGCGGGGGGTGGCCGCGCGCTTGGCGATGCCGTCCATGGTCAGCCGCCCCGCGCCGACCTCCACCACCTCTTCCAGCGCCGCGTCGTGGATGGCCTTGATCAGCTCTTCGCCTCGCCGGCGTGTCCGGATGGTGCGCTCGTCCATGTCCGCCCCTTGTTTAGCTACGCCAGTGTATTTTACCGTGGAGATTAGCTACAGTCGTGTATCTAGATTCGAGGGGACAGCCATGTCCATCGCTCCACCGGCTCCCGTGCGGGAAGCCACCCCCATCGCGCGGCGCGCGCTCGCTCCCGATCTCGCGCGGGGGCTGATGCTGCTGCTCATCGCGCTGGCGCACGCGCACATGTACCTGTCGGGTCACGAGGCGGGCTTCCGCGGATACGCGCTCGACGGCGGCCCGCTCGACCGGCTGGTCGCCGGGGTGCAGATCCTGCTGGTGGACGGGCGCGCGCTGCCCATGTTCGCCGCCCTGTTCGGCTACGGCCTGGTCCAGCTCGCCAACCGCCAGCTCGCCACGGGCCGGAGCTGGCCGCAGGTGCGCTCGGTGCTGCGCCGGCGGAGCCTGTGGCTGCTGGCCTTCGGGTTCTGCCACGCGCTGCTGCTGTTCTTCGGGGACATCCTCGGGGCGTACGGGCTGATCGGGCTCGTGCTCGTCGGGTTCATCCGGAAGGAGGACCGGGCGGTGCTGCGGGCGGCCGTCGTCGGGCTCGTGTTGCACGTGGTGGTGCTGTACGGGTTCGGGCTGCTCACGATCTCGGCGCCCAAGGGCGACACGCCGGCGGCGATGGCCGATCCGGTCGAGGCGCTGATGATGCGGCTGATCGGCTGGTCCGGGATGACGCCCACCTACTTCGCCGCCAGCGTGGTGCCCGCGTTCCTGTTCGGGATCTGGGCGGCGCGGCGCCGGGTGCTGGAGGAGCCTGCCGCGCACCGGCCGCTGCTCGTGCGCGTCGCCACCGTGGGCACCGCGCTGGCCGTGCTGGGAGGGGTGCCGCTGACGTTGATCGACACCCAGGTGTGGGCCACGTCCGACCTGGTGGCGGTGTCGGCGTACGCGCTGCACAGCGTGACCGGCATCGCGGGCGGGCTGGCGTACGCGGCGATCATCGGGCTCGCCGCCGCGCGGATGTCGTCAGGGCCCGTCGTCAGGGCGCTCGCCGCGACCGGCCAGTGGTCGCTGACCTGCTACCTCCTCCAGTCGGTGATCTTCGTGTCGGTGTTCGCGCCGTACGCGGGAGGGCTCGGCACCCGCGTCGGCGACGCGGCGGCCTCCGGCATCGCCGTCGTGGCGTGGCTGGTCACCGTGGTGCTGGCGGCGTTGCTCGCGCCCCGCAGGGGACCGGCCGAGACCGTGCTGCGCCGCCTCACCTACGGGCGTCGGTGACGAGTTCATCCACAGGCTGTGGGCTGGGGCTCGCAGCCTGTTGACCAGGGTTGCGCCGTTACCTCGCGGCGGCTGCCGAGGGTGTGGTATGGAACCTCGGGGAAGTCGTCCCAGTGTGCCGCTGACCAGGTGAAACGTCCACCGGTGGAGCCGGGGGCGGGCACGTCCGGCGCGGGTGCCGTCACTACCATGAGCGGCCCTCGCGCGGGTGTGGATCGCCACAGGGTTATCCACAGACTGGGGGAGTTGTCCACAGGTTGTGCATCAGCCTTGGTCGAGCACCTCGGTCAGCGCCGCGATGGAGGATCTGGCCGACCGGATGCGCGCCGCCCGCGTCTCGTCGGCCCAGCCCAGCCGCAGGCCCTCGGCCGCCAGCTCGTCGAACGCGGTGAACGCGGCGAGCTGCTGCCGGATGACCTTCGACCAGGCGTCGTGCTCGATCTCGTAGTACACGTTCCGCTCGCCCGGCCTGCGGAACCGGCGCACGAGCTTGACCGACGTCAGGAGCTGTAGGTTCGCCGTCAGCGACGCGCGGCTGGCGCCGATCGCCCCGGCGAGGTCGGCGGCGGTCTGCGCCGGCGGGTGGCAGGCCATGAGCCAGCCCAGGATGCGGCCGCTGATCGGGGCCAGCCCCCACTCCCCTGAGACCAGCGCCGCCACCCGCTCGACCCAGTCGAGCACCTGCTCGCGGGCGGGTTCGTCCTGGTCGGTCATGCCTCCATCGTAGAGTTCACCGTCCGGCGGGCCCGGCTCGTCTGCGCTGCTCGGCCAGGGCGCCGCCGTCGCGCGGCAGGTCGCGCTCGGCCAGCCCGCGCGCGACGCGCTCGCGCAGCTCCGCCGTCTGGTGGTCGTCGTACTTGAACTTGGCCCGCACCTCCCGCACCCGCAGCCGCAGCCCCCGGATCGCCGACAACCTCTTGTGGTACGGCCCCGCGTCGGCGGCCACCTCGCCGTGGTCGCCGCCCGGCTGGTGGTGGGCGAGCTGACGGCGCAGGATCTCGGCCTTGCCCGCCCGGTCGTCCACGATCTGGGCCGCGCAGACGAGCTGGACGGCGGCGTAGTAGCTGGTCGGCACGCCGGTCTCGGGGGAGTCGGAGCGCCAGGAGGTCGGGATGTAGGCGTAGTCGTCGTGCACGCTCACCACCGCCACGGGGTTGGCCTCCAGCGCCTCCCAGATCGGGTTGGGCCTGGCCAGGTGGAGCAGCACCTCCGCGTCCCCGTCGTAGAGAAAGTGCGTCGGCACCACCACGGGCGCCGCGCCGTCCACGCCGTTGACCACGAGCTGGCCGAAGTCGCGGGTGTGCAGCCAGCTCCGCCACTCCTCGTCGTCCCTGGCGGCGTCCCATGGATGGATGAGCACACGGACCACCTTTGTATTAGTACATAATGTGTATTGTGCTAGGAAAATACCCGATAACGGGTGACACGGCCAGTGAGATAGCGGCGAGTGTCGAGGTCGCCGTGTCAGAAGGGCGGCTGTCACCGGGGGAGACGCTCCCGCCGGTCCGCGAGGTGGCGCAGCGCGCGGGCGTCAGCCCGGGGACTGCGGCGGCGGCGTACCGGCTGTTGCGCGAGCGCGGCGTCATCGAGACCGCGGGGCGGCGGGGCACCAGGGTCAGGCCGCGTCCGGCCAGCACGTTCCGCGAGGAGATCCGGATCGAGGTGCCGCCGGGCGTGCGTGACCTGGCCACCGGCAACCCCGACCCCCGCCTGCTGCCGCCGCTGCACGACGCGCTGGCCGCCGCCGCCAGGGCGCACGCGGAACGGCCCGCCATGTACGGCACCGGCGACGACGAGGAGCTGCTGGCCCTGGCCGGGCAGCGGTTGCGGGCCGACGGCGTGCCGCCAGGGCCGCTGGCGATCACGTCGGGCACCCTGGACGCGGTCGAGCGCGTCCTCATCGCCCACCTGCGCCCCGGCGACGCGATCGCCGTCGAGGACCCGGGCTGGACGGCCCTGCTCGACCTGGTCGCCGTGCTGGGCCTGCGCCCGGTGCCGATGCGGCTCGACGACGAGGGCCCGCTGGCCGAGGAGCTGGGGCGGGCGCTGCACGACGGCGCGCGGGCCGTGGTGATCACCGCCCGCGCCCAGAACCCGACCGGAGCCGCCGTCTCCGCGGCCCGCGCCGCCGAGCTGCGGGAGCTGCTGGCGCGGCATCCCGAGGTGCTGCTGATCGAGGACGACCACGGCTCCGGGTTCGTGGAGCTGCCCCTGCACCCGCTGGCCGGCGCCACGACGCGGTGGATCCTGGTCCGCTCCACGGCCAAGTCGCTCGGCCCCGACCTGCGCCTGGCGCCGCTCACCGGTGATCCCGTCACGCTCGGCCGCCTGCGTGGGCGGCAGCGGCTGGCCGCCGGCTGGGTGAGCCACCTGCTGCAGCACGCCGTCGCCCACCTGTGGCGGACCGGCGCGGTGGACGCGGGCGCGGTCGCGGCGTCGTACGCGCGGCGCAGGGACGGCCTGGTGGCGGCGCTGGCCGTACGCGGGGTGCCCGCGTACGGCCGCAGCGGCCTGAACGTGTGGGTGCCCGTCGCCGACGAGTCCACCGCCATCACCCGCCTGCTGTCGCGCGGCTGGGCCTGCGCGCCCGGCGCCCGCAACCGCCTCGGCTCGCCGCCCGCGCTGCGCCTGACCGTCTCCGCCCTGGACCCGCCGGAGATCGAGCCGCTCGCCGCCGACGTGGCCGCCGCGCTGCGCCCGTCCCCGAGCGGCCGGTACGGCTAGGGGCCGGCCACCCGGGCACCGGAGGGATCAGCCCAGCAGGGCCTCCCCGATCCACCCGCCGGGCGCGCACCCCGGCGGGACGGCGAACACGGCCGACCCGATAGCGGTGACCCACTCGTTGAGCAGGTCCCCTTCGGCCAGCATGCGCTGCACGGGCACGAACTGCGCGGCCACGTCCGCCTGGTAGGAGACGAACAGCAGCCCCGAGTCCGACTCGCCCTCGGCTGTCAGCCCTTCGTCGTAGTTGTACGGCCGCCGCAGCAGCCGCAGCGCCGGATCGGCCACGTGGGCCCGCCTGATGTGGGCGAACTCGGAGATCACCGGGAACCCGAGCCGGTTCTCGGCGGCGTAGTCGGCCGCGTCGGTCTCGGCCGCCCCGGTGAGCGGCGCCCCGTTGCCCAGCCGCCGCCCGATCGTGAACTCCCTGGCCACCCGATCGGCGGCGTCCCACGTCTCCAGCCGCATGCGGATCCTGCGCAGCACCATGGTGGTGCCGCCGCGCAGCGGGCCCGCGCCGATCCACACGGCCCGGTCGAGGTCGGTGGCGTTGACCGTGCCCTCGATCTGGCCCATCAGGTTGCGCCGGTTGGTGCTGCGGAAGCCACGCTGCGTCCACCGTACGCGGGCGAAGGACCGCGCGTCCTTCACGATCATGCGTACGGCGTGCGCGACCGTCACGGTGTCGTCCGCGCACACCTGGACGAGCAGGTCACCCCCGCTCCACCGCTGCTCCAGCCGGTCCGTCGAGAACGCGGGCAGCGTCTCCACCGGCGCGTCCACCCCGGCCGCCGCGAACAGCCCGGGCCCGAACCCGAACGTGATCGTCAGCCTGGCCGGGCTCGCCGCCAGCTCGGGCTCGGTGTCGGCGAGCGCGGGCCGCCCCTGGGTGAGGCGGGCCGCGTCGTCGGTGAGCAGCTGCAGCAGCCGGACGATCGCCTCCTTGCGGGTGCCCTTGCGCAGGTCGAAGCCGAGGAACACGGCGTGCGCCTGCGGTGCGGTGGCCACCCCCGCCTGGTGGGCGCCGTGGAACGGCTCGACGGCCGGCCCGGTCGTCAGGGTGATCGCTTCCCGTTCCGTCTCGCCGCGCGACAGGGCTCCGGACGCGGTCGCGAGGGCGCCGGCCGCCGTGGCGGCGCCCCCCGCGAACAGCCCGCGGCGGCTGATCACTTGTGCCCCGGCTGGTAGTCCTCCTCGCCGCCGGCGAAGTCCTTGCCGATGGCGGTGAACTCCAGCGGCTCGCCGCCCTCGACCTGCAGCGTGAACGGGATCCTGGCGCCCGGCAGCACCTCCTCGGTGACGCCCATCAGCATGATGTGGTCGCCGCCGGGCTGGAGCCGGTGGGTGCCCCGGGCGGGCACGACGAAGCCGCCCTGCTTGGGCCGCATGACCATCTTGCCGCCGTCCTCGACCACCTCGTGCAGCTCGATGGTGGGGGACAGCGGGGAGGTGCCCGACGTGATCGTCACCGGCGCGTCGGTGTTGTTGACCAGCGTGCCGAAGGCGGCGGTCATCCCCTTCTCGGTGGTCTTCACCCAGGGGTCGGTGATGGTGAGCGCGGTGGCGGGCGACTGGGCGGGCGACTGGGCGGATGACGGCGCGGCGGCCGCGCTCGCGCTGGTCGTCGGCGCGGGCTCGGGGGATGCGGTGCCGCCGCAGGCGGTCAGCGCCACGACGGCGGACGCGAGCACGAGGGCATGACGAACGTACATGGTGGGTTGCCTTTCTCCGCCCGGCATGCCGAAGCAGCCCCTGCCGGGCGGCGGGGTCGTCTGAAGAGGGGAACCGGCTCGCCCGACCAGGGAAGATCAGGCGGTGGCGGCCCGTGGCGGGCCCCTCCTGCTGACGACGTGCCGCAGCACGGCCGAGCGCAGCACGGGCGGCTCGGTCGTGCCCAGGGAGGTGGAGAAAGGAGTGGTGGCGAGCAGCGGCAGCCGGATGACCAGCAGCCGCACGGCCAGGCGGCGCAGCAGCGCCCACAGCGCGGCCTCGCCCCGCGCCAGCCACAGCGCGGTCATCCCGACGGCCCAGCCGTGGGCGACGAGCATGCCGAGATCCGGCACCAGGCCCGAGTGGAGGTGACCGGCCAGCGCATGCGGGGAGGCGGCGTGGGACAGCGAGAACAGCAGGTGCAGAATCACCTGTAACCCGGCGAGCAGCGGCAGGATCGCCGCGAACGACCGCTCGCGGCCCGACAGCGGGTACGCCGCCGCGAACGACAGCCCCAGCGCCGCCACCATGGCCGGCACCGGCACGGACCCGCCGCCGAGCACGTGCGCCGTCACACCCAGCCCGAGGCACACCACGGCGAACACCGCGGTGCGGGCGAGACGGAACGGCGCCATGCGTCAAGCATTCCACGCCACCCCGTCGGTCGGCACACCCGATCGTGCTTCACCCGCGCCCGATCCGTGGTCCTTGTGCACGGTCGGCCGCGCCCGATCTGTGCTTCAGGTGGACGGTCAGCCGCGCTTGGTCCGTGCTTCACGTGAAACGGCCCCGAGCCGGTCGTCGCTCACGCTGCGCACCCCGAGCCGGCGCGCGGGTCGCCGAGCAGGCCAGCACGCCCAGCGACGCCACGATCAACACTGCGAGCCCGGCCCGCGCCGCCGGGTCCCACCCGCCGTCCAGCGCCGCCAGGAACACCGCTCCGGTGACCGTCCCGCCGAGCACTCCCCCGGCCTCCTGTACGGTCCCCAGCACCCCGGCCGCGGCGGCCGAGCGCTCAGGACGTACGCAGGACAGGACGGAGGAGAGCAGCGGCGACATCAGCAGCCCCATCCCGGCCCCCGTCACCAGCAACGCCGCCCCCACCGCCCACGGCCCCGCCCCCACCGCGTGGTACACCAGCGCCAGCCCCACCACCAGCACCGGCGCCCCGAACCGCCCCGGCCGCAGCGAGGCCGCGAAGAAGCCCGCGTTCAGCGCCGTGCACACGGCCGCGGCGGCCAGCGGAGCGAGCCCGAGCCCGTCCTGGAGGTACAGGGCGAGCACGAACGACAACCCCGCCGACGTGCCGAACAGCAGCCCCGCCGCCACCAGCCCCCGGACGAACCCCTTCTCCCCGAACACCGCCAGATCCAGCAGCGGCACCCGCCCCTCGGCGGCCAGCCGGCGCTGCCGCCGCACGAACGCGCCCAGCAGCACCGGCGCGACGGCCAGGCACGCCCACGCCCACCCCGGCCACCCCTGCTCCCGCCCCTCGGCCAACGGCAGCACCAAGGCGACCAGCCCGGCCGTGACGAGCGCCGCGCCACCGAGGTCGAGGTCACGGGGGCGCCGGGCCGCCAAAGTGCGGGGGCCCGGAGTCGGTGCGGCGCCGGACGATGGTGTCCGCATGGCGCCGGAACGCGGTGCGACGCTGGGCGGCGGTGCTTGCGTGCCGCCGGACGGCGGGGCCGGTGGGGTGCGGGGGAGGAGGCGGGGGGTCAGGGCCAGAGCGGTCAGGCATATGGGGACGTTGACCAGGAAGCAGGCCCGCCACCCCAATCCCATCACATCGACGGCCACCACCACCCCACCGACCACCTGCCCGCTCAACCCCGCCAGCCCCACGGCACTCCCGTACCACCCGAAGGCCCTGACCCGATCACCTCCCTGGTACAGCCCCCCGAGCAGGGCCAGGACCTGCGGCGCGAGCAGCGCGGCCGCGACCCCCTGCCCCACCCGGCACGCCACGAGCATCCCCGCGTCCCCCGCCAGCCCGCACCCCGCCGACGCCAGCGCGAACACCGCCAGCCCCACGGCGAAGACCAGCCGGTGCCCGTACAGGTCACCGAGCCGCCCGGAGACGATGAGCCCCGCCGCGTACGCCAGCCCGTACCCGGCGACCACGAGCTGCACGGCGGCGTGCCCCGCGCCCAGGTCGGCGCGGATGGAGGGCACGGCGAGATTGGCGACGTAGAAGTCGAGCGTGGTCACGAACACCGCGACCAGCAACACGGGCAGCGCGGCCCAACGCGTGGACATGTGACTCCAGGGGAGGAAGAGGACGGGGCGGTGGAAGAACACCGCCGCCCGCCGGTCGGTTGACCTCACCCTGGCGCCGGCCCGTTTCGATTCCCTGCGGATCCGCTACGGACCACCCCATAATCAACGCAATGCCGAAATTTCAGGACCCGTCGGAATTTGCGGCGGCCATCGCCCCGGTCATCGGCGCCGCGCACGTCACCGTGCACGCCTCGGCCGCCAGAGCCGTCGCCGCGCTCGCCGAGACGTCCGGCGTGACCCCGGGCCTGCTCTCCGACCTGCGCTTCACGCTTCCCCTCCGCCCCCTGACCCGCGACCACCTGGCCGTCATCGACCGGTACGGCGACGCGGCCGCCCGCGAGCGCGACCTCCAGGAGCACCTGCTCCAGCGCACCCTCGCCGAGGACGGCGACGGGACACTGCGGCCGACGGACAAGGGCCTGGAGTTCGTCCACCGGCTGTACGAGGTGCACGCCGCCACGGCCGCGCGCGTCTGGGCGGCGCACGACCTGCCCGGCCTGGCGGCGCTCGTGGCCCGGGTGCTCGACGCGGCCGAGCGCGTGCCGGGCGGGGCGCTGGAGCTGGTGGCGCCGCCGTACGAGCCGGAGGGCGCGGAACGGCGCGGCCAGGCGGGGCTGCTGCTGTTCAACCGGCTCGCCGTCCTGCGCTACCACCGCGCCGACGCGCACGCGGCGGCCTGGCAGGCGGCGGGCCTGACGGCGGCCGGGATCGTCGGCCTGCCGGACGGCCCGCTGCGCGCCGCGATCGAGGCGGAGACGAACCTGCGGGCCGCCGCGCCCTACCGGACGCTGACCGTCCGGGAGCGCGAGACCCTCTACGACGGGCTGCTCAAGCTGGTTTAGAGCGCCTCCAGCAGGCGGCCGACCTGCGTACGGTCGTTCACGCCCAGCTTGTCGTAGGCCGCCTGCAGATGGTTGGCCGCCGTCCGCCTGGACAACGTCAGCCGGTCGGCGATCTCCCTGTTCGTCAGCCCGGACGCGGCGAGCTGCAGGATCTCCCGCTGCCGTGGCGTCAGCTCCGGCGTGACCAGCTCGACCAGCGCCGGCGTCGAGACGCCTGTGCAGAGCTTGGCCAGCGCGCCCGCCCTGGCCCGCGCGCTCCTGGCCAGCCGGCCCCGGCCCGCCTCCTGGAGGGCGGCGGCCTCGTGCGCGGTGGCCTCGGCCGCGTACAGCACCATGCCGAGCCGCTCGTACTCGGCCACCACCGCCCGTAAGCCCGCCGGGTCGCCCAGCGCCAGCTCGTGCCTGGCCAGCACGCGCACCAGCGGCCCCTCCAGCTCCGTCGCCAGCGCGCCCAGCTCGGGGGCGCGCCCGCCGAGCCGCACCAGGTCGTGCAGCGCGAACATCAGGTTGCCGCCCAGCTCGTGCCGCCGCGCGTGCGCCGCCGCCACCCGGCACAGCTGCGTGGCCTCGTCCAGGTCGCCGCCCGCCGCCGCCACCCACACCGCCGCGTGCAGCACGTGCTGGCGGGTGAAGGCCCAGCGGGCGGTCAGCTTCTCGGCCTCGGCCAGCGTCTCCCTGGCCTCGTCCAGCCGGCCGAGCAGTGCCAGGGCGTGCGCCAGCTCCGCCGCCAGCCGCCCCAGGTACGGCTCCCCGGCGGGCACCCTGGCCATGTCCTCCCTGCACCAGCGGACCGCCTCCTCGGCGTCGCCGCGCAGCCGGGCCGCCATCGCCCGGTAGGCGCCGTACCCGGTCACCGACATCTCGGCGGTGGGCAGCCGCATGGCGTGCTCGGCCGTGCGCGCCGCCTCCGCCAGCCTCCCGGAGAACGTCCGCGCCGCGCACTGCGCTTCCAGGAACGTGGGCAGCGCGTGCGGTGCGAGGTCCCGCCACTCGTCGACGGTGGCCATCGTCCGCTCCGCCACGGCCAGCGCGCGTTCCGTGCGGCCCGCGTACGCGTCCACCCACGCCTCCAGGCACGCCGCGTGCGCCGCGCCGCGCAGGCTGCCGGGCGTGCACGCCCTGGCCAGGGCCAGCGAGCGCGTCGCGCCGCTCAGCCGGCCGGCGAAGCAGTCGGTGACGGCGCGGTAGATGTGCGCCTCCTGCCGCCACACCGGGTCGGTGAGCGTCGCGACGGCCGTGTCGAGCACGTGGCACGCCTCGGCGTCCGCGCCCGCCCAGGCCAGGTTCACGCCGAGGCTGCAGGCGTGCTGGGCGCGCTCGCTCTCGGTCACGGCGTCGCGCGCCGCCCGCCGCAGCGCGGTCACCGCGGAGCCGGCGTCGCCGAGCACCATGAGCACCTCGCCGAGCACCGAGACCGCCGCCACGCCCGCTCCCGCGTCGATCGCGGCCCTGGCCAGCCGCGCGGCCAGCCGGGGGTCATGCCTGCCCCAGGCCAGCTTGGCGGCCGAGGTCAGCATGCCGGGGTCGGTGACCGAGCCGCTGTCCAGCCGCCACACGGCGGCCCGCAGCTCGTCCTCGCGCCGCCGCAGGCCCGTGGCCTCCAGCGCCTCGGCCAGCATGCGCAGCCGCCGCCTGGCCCGCATCGTGCCGCAGTCGCCGCGGACCACCTCGCCGTAGAGCGGATGGCCCAGGCCCAGCTGGTCGCGCCGGCCGTCGCCCACGGTCACGATCAGGCCGCGCGACTCGACACGTTCGACCGCGCCCGCCGAGGTCAGCTCGACCAGCAGCGCCGCCCCCAGCGGCTCGCCGAACGCCACCAGCTCCAGCACCTCGCGCTCGTCCTCGTCGAGGTGGCCGATCCGGTCGCCGACCAGCTCGCGCAGCCGGGTCGTCATGGACAGCTCGCCGTGCCAGCGCCACACCCCGTCCCGCTCGGCCAGGCAGCCCGAGTCGCGTCCCGCCAGCACGACCTCGCGCAGGTAGAGCACGTTCCCCTCGCTCACCCCGGCAAGATGCTGTACGGTCTGCGCCGCGACCTTCCCGCCGAGCGCCCCCGCGAGCACCTCGCCCACCTCGGCCACCGTCAGCGGCGGCAGCTCGATGCGCGGCAGCAGCTCGTCCTTCCACAGGGCGACCACCGGATCCGGCTGCGCCTCCCCCGACCTGACCGTCACCAGCAGCCGCGCCTCCCCCTTGGCGGCCAGGTAGTGCACCAGCGCCGCCGACGCCGGGTCCAGCCGGTGCGCGTCGTCCACGCTCACCAGCAGCCGGCCGGGCCCGGCCCGCTCGCTCAGGTGGCGCGCGGCCCAGCGCAGCAAATTCTCGCCGCTGCGCGGCGGACCCGTCAGGACGTGCGCGAACGCCCCGAACGGGATCATCGACGCCGTCTCTGTGCCCAGCGCGCGCACGACCGCGTACCCCGGCAGCCCGTCCAGCGCGTGCGCCGCCAGCCTGCTCTTCCCGACCCCGGCCGCGCCGGCGATCATCATGCCCGCTCCGGACCGCAGCGCCTCGCGCACGGCCGCCAGCGGCCCCCCTCGCCCGACGAACGGCCAACCGCTCCCCTGCTCGCTCATCGTGCCTCCCCTCTCGTGCACCCATCGTCGCCGCGGGGGTTCGCGGGAGGTTCAGGCCGGATCGCGCTTCAGCCCGGCGGCGGACATCAGCAGCTCGATCACCGCTTCCGAGCCGCTGAACGGCACCGGCTCGCCTCCCACCTCTTCGAGCAGCCCGCGCAGCTGGCCGCCGGCCTGCTCGGGCTCGACGAGCCGGACGATCACCGTTCTCATCTGTGCACGATCTCCCCGGGCGGTTCAGGTACGGTTCAGGTCGGATACGGCGCCGGCTCCACCTCCAGCTCGCGCATCAGCTCGGCGTAGAGCCGGTAGCGCCTGCGGGCGTCGCCCCGGCGGCCCGCCAGGTCGAGCACCCGCACCAGGCCGAGGTGCGCGCGCTCGTCGTAGCGGTCGCGCTCCAGCAGCCGCAGCCAGTAGCGGGCGGCCTCGTCGTAGCGGTGCTCGGCGGCCCGCGCCAGCGCCAGCCTGGCCGCCGCCTGCACGTAGGCCAGCCTGAGCTGCTCGCGCAGGCCCACCGCCCAGTCCGCGTACGGGTCCTCCTCGCAGAACTCCCCGCCGTACGCGCTCTCGGCCGCCGCCCACCGCGCCAGCGCCTCGGCCTGCCTGCCCGCCTGGTCCAGCCGGGCGGCCTGGGCCGTCAGCTCCAGGAAGTCCTCGACGTCCACCTTGAGGTGGGCCAGCTCCAGCCGCAACGCGCCCTCGTCCGACACCACGAACTCGTCGGCGGGCCAGGTGTGCTCCGGGTCCAGCACGGCCCGCAGCGTGGAGACCATGACGTTCAGCCGCCGCAGCCCGACCGCCTCGTCCTCCTGCTCCGGCCAGAGGATCTCCACCAGCCGCTCCCTGCCGATCGCGCCGCCCCTGCGGCTGACCAGGATCTTCAGCAGGTCGCGGGCCTTGCGCGACTGCCACGCCGTCCGCGGGACGGGCACCGAGCCGCGCAGCACCCGGAACGTCCCCATCGTCTCGACCGTCAGCTTCGCCCCCGGCGGCGGACCGGCGCGGGCCACCAGGGCGTCGATCCTGTCGTCGAGCGCCCGGCAGCCGATCGCGTGCATGCGCCCGCGCACCGCGGCGGCCACCTCGCCGCCGGTCACCGGGTCGGCCAGGGCCGCCCTGACCAGCTCGGCCCTGGCCCGGCCGATGGGGTCGCCGACCGCCGCCCACCTGCGTACCGCCTCGTCGGCGAGCTTGGCGTCGCCGTCCAGCTCGGCGCGCAGCTCCGCGACGGCGGCCAGCGCGGCGTGGTCCCTGCGGCCGGCCGCCGCCGGCTCGGCCTCGTCGAGCAGGGCCCTGGCGCGCTCGTGCCGCCCCGTGGCCAGCGCCACCTGAGCGGCGGCGACCCTGGCGGACACCCCGGAGATGCCCGCCGCGTGCTCCAGCGCCCTGGCCGCGATCCGCGCGGCCTCCTCGGGGTCGTCGGCGGCCAGCAGCACGGCGAGCCCGTTGAGCGCCTGCGACAGCGCCTGCACCTCGCCCGACGGCTCGGAGTGCGCGATGACCTGCCGGTAGAGCGCGACCGCCGCCGTACGGTCGCCCCGCAGGGCGTGCACGGCGGCCAGCCGGTTCAGCCCGGCGCCGGTCAGGCGCGAGCCCATCGCCTCCCACCTGGCCGCCGCGTCCGCCGCCTCGGCCGCGGCCTCCTCCAGGCGGCCCAGGCCGATCAGGGCCTTGGCGCGGTTGGAGACGTTCAGCGCGGCGAAGGGGGCGAACGCCACCAGGTCCGACAGCCGGCCGGCGATCTCCGTCTCCGCCAGCGCCTCGGCGTACGCGGCCTCGTCCAGGTGACGCGAGGCCCGGTTGGCGTGGATGCGGATGAGCTGCACCAGGTCGCCGGCCCGCTCGGCGTAGGACAGCGCGCGCAGGTAGTAGGCGTCGTTGGCGCGGCGGTCGCCGTCGAGCGCGGCCAGCATGGCCAGCACCGTGTTCGCCATGGCCAGGGCGCTCGCGTCACCCAGGCCCATGGCCTGCTCCAGGGCCCGGTCCGCCAGCTCGGCGCAGGCCGCGCGGTCGCCCTTCAGCCAGTGCACCGAGGCCATGGAGGCGGCGCACATGGCGGCGTCGGCGGGCGGCAGGCCGTGCGCGTGGCCCCGCTCGTACATGGGCAGGGCCAGGTCGAAGTCGCCGCGCATGTGGTCGATGAAGGCCAGGCGCCTGGCCACAGCCGCGTCGAACCCCGGCCCCGCGGCGGCCTCGGCGAGCAACTCGCGGGCGCGGGTCCAGTGGCCCCGGTGCTGCTCGGCGATGCCGGCCAGCTTGAGCATCGGCGGCGCCCGCCTGGCGGCCTCGGGCAACAGCTCCAGCGCGGCCAGCACGTCGCCGCGCTCTGCCAGCAGCGGGCCGTGCGCGTCGAGCAGCGTGGCGGCCAGGCCGGCGTGCCCGGTCGCGACGGCGGCGCGCAGGGCCAGCTCGGGGCGGTCGTGCTCGACGTACCAGCGGGCGGCCACGGCCGCCACGTCATGGGCCTCGTGCCGGTCCAGCGGCAGGTTCCTGGCCAGCACCTCGCCGGCCGTCGAGGTCAGCCGGTGACCGCCGGGCTCCGGCTCCAGGAACAGGCCGCGGCCGGCCAGCGCGTCCAGCGTGTCGGGCGGCGCGCCCAGCGTGGCGGCCAGGCCGGAGGTGAGCACCGGCAGCACGGTGGCGGCGCGCAGCAGCTCGCGCATGGCCGCCGGCAGGTCCTTGAACGCGGCCAGCGTCAGGCGCTCCAGCGTGGCCGAGTTCGCCGCCAGGCCGGACACGGTGCCGCGCCAGGTGGCCGGGTCCTCGCGGGCCAGCGCGTCGAGCGCCGCCTGCACGGCCGCGGGCCAGCCGCCGCACGTACGGTGCAGCTCGGCGGCGATGTCCGCGCCCGCCTCGCCCAGCAGCGCGCGGGCCCAGGCGGCGGTCTCGGCGGGCGTCAGCGCCAGGTCGGTGGCGTCGAGGTCGAGCACCTCGTGGTCCTGCCGCAGCCGGGCGGTGGGGAACGGCAGCGGCGCCCGCGAGGCGGTGACCAGGTGCAGGTGCCGGGGCGCGGCACGGACCAGCGTCTCCACGTACCGGACGGGACCGGGCGCGCCCGCGATGGCCTCGATGCCGTCGAAGATCAGCACCAGCCCGCGCCGCAACCGGGTGGCCAGCGCCTCGGTCAGCGCGCCCGCCAGCGCCGCCGCCTTGGACAGCTCGTCGGCGTCGGGGCCGAGCGGCGCCGCGGCGGCGGTCACCAGGTCGGCGGGCAGGTCGGGCACCTTCCGCGACAGCGCCGCGGCCACCGCGCCCGCCAGCGTGGGCAGGTCGCGGTCGGCGGGCCCGAGCAGGTGCAGCACCGCGCCCACGGCCTGGCCCCAACCGGCCAGCGCGGTGGACTTGCCGTAACCCGTGGTGGCCACCAGACAGGTGAGCCTGTGTGTCAGCGCCCCGTCGAGCCGCCGGTCGAGGGCGGGACGAGAGCGCACCCACCCGCGTTCCACCTCCGCATGGTATGCCCGCATCCGGAGCGGGACTCCAGAGTTCGCAAAGTGCCACCTCCCGGTAACCAGCTCGGTGGCGCACTATGGTCGTACTTCGACAGGAGGCACCGTGGAACAGGATCTGCCCGGCGGTGCGCGGCTGATCGTGGGGGTGGACGAATCCCCGGCCGCGCGCTGGGCGCTGGCCTGGGCCATCGGGGCGGCCAGGCTGCACCGGATGGCTCTGGTGGCCGTGCACGTCAGTCGCGCGCCCGTGCACCCGTTTCCCGAGGCGCTGCCCGTGCAGCACGCCGTCAGGGCGGGCGAGGAGGCGCGCTGCACCGAGGTGATCACGAGCGTGTTCGAGGACGTCGCGGGCGGGGTGCCCGAGGACGTGCGCACGTTCGTGGTGGGCCGGGTCGGCGATCCCGGCTACCACCTCGTGGACCTGGCCCGCGAGGGTGACCTGCTCGTGCTCGGGCGGGGGCGCCGCGGCCTGCTCAGCCGCATCTTCCTGCCCTCGACCAGCATGTACTGCGCGCGGCACGCCCGCACGACCGTGGTGATCGTGCAGCAGCCGTCGCCGCCCGACGACCCCGAGCTGTCAGGGGAGCAGCGGGGCCGCCGGTTCTGGAGCCGCCGACATCCGTGATCTGAGCAGGCGCAGCCCCTCGGGGATGGCGTCCCTGCCGATCGCGCCGTAGCCGAGCACCAGGCCGCGCTGGGCCGGGCTCCGGTCGCAGTACGCCTCCAGTGACTCCACCGCGAGGCCGGGCGCGGGGCGTACGGACGCGCCCAGCGCGCACAGGTGCAGGCCCGCTGTGGACGGCACCAGGCGCACGCGCTCGTCGGCGGCCAGGGCCTCGGAGATCAGCGCGTGCCTGGCGGCGTACTCGCGGGTGGCCTTTCTGATGTGCCTGGCCAGCAGGCCCTCGTCGATGAAGCGGGCCAGCGCCGCCTGCGTCGGCACCTCGCCGTGCCAGTCGGACAGGTACCTGGCCGCCTCCAGCGACGGCCGGAGCGAGGCGGGGGGCACCAGGAAGCCCAGCCTCAGCATCGGCAGCAGGGTCTTCGAGAACGAGCCCACGTAGATCACCCGGCCTGCCCTGTCAAGGCTCTGCAGCGGCTCCAGCGGCCGCTCGCCGAAGCGGAACTCGCTGTCGTAGTCGTCCTCGATCACCACCGCCCTGCGGCGCTCGGCCCAGGCCAGCAGCGCGGCGCGGCGTGCCAGCGACATCGGCGTGCCCAGCGGGAACTGGTGTGACGGCGTCACGTACACGATCCTGGCCGCTTGCGGGATGGCCCGGACCTCGATGCCCTCGGCGTCCACCGGCACGCCCGCGACCCGGGCGCCGAGCGAGCGGAACAGCAGGCGAGCCGGGGGATAGCCCGGCTCCTCGACGGCCACGACGGTGCCCGGCTCGATCAGGGCGCGGCCGATGAGGTCGAGCGCCTGCTGGGCGCCGTTGGTGATCAGCACGTCGCCCGGGTCCGCGTGCACGGAGCGGCTCAGGCCGATGTGGCGGGAGATGGCCTCGCGCAGGGGCTCGTACCCGGCGGGGTCGCCGTAGCCCGCGACGCTCGCCCGCAGTTCGCGGGCCACCAGGCGGCGCCAGGTCTCCATGGGGAACAGGCGGGCGTCGGGGATGCCGACGCGGAAGTCGTACCGGGCGGGGGCCATCCGCTGCGGCGGGGCCAGGTCGCGCCAGACCGGGCGCGGGCGCACCACCCCCTTCGGCGCGGCCCGCCTCCTGACCTGCTCCCCTGACACGAACGTCCCCGCGCCCGCCCGCCCCACCAGGAACCCGTCGGCGACCAGGCGGTCGTAGGCCAGGGCGACCGTGTTCCTGGACAGATCGAGGCGGCGGGCCAGCTCCCTGGTCGGGGGGAGGCGCTGGCCCTCCGTGAGGCGGCCGTCGAGGATCGCGTCGAGGAGCTGCCGGTAGACCTGTGCGGCCAGGTCACGACGCCCGTCGAGGCTGATGTGCACGTCCATCTTGGCCCAATCAACTTGCCGGAAATTGGAGCTTATCTCGGGACAAATCTCGATTGAAGATGGGTGCATGAACGAACGAATGTCTCTCGGCGCGCTCGCGGGCCCCGCGTACCAGGCCATGGCGGGCCTGGACGGGTTCGTGGCGCGCAGCACGCTGCCCAAGCCGCTGCTGGAGCTGATCCGGCTGCGGGCCAGCCAGATCAACGGCTGTGTGTACTGCGTGGACATGCACAGCTCGGACGCCAAGGCGGCGGGGGAGAGCGACACCCGCCTGCACGCCGTCGCCGTCTGGCGCGAGGCGCCCTTCTTCGACGAGCGGGAGCGCGCCGCGGTGGCCTTCACCGAGGCCGCCACGCGGCTGTCCACCCATGACGTCACGGACGAGATCTGGGAGGCGGCCGCCGGGTGCTTCACCGAGGAGGAGCTGGCGGCACTGGTGGTGGCCGTGGCCACGATCAACGCCTGGAACCGGATGGGCGTCGCCACCCGCATGACCCCGGAATCCCACAAGGCCTGAAATTTCACCATGGAGGTGTGCGAGTCATGAAATATCGGCGGATCCTGGCACATGCGCAGCTGGTCAGCTCCATCGGGGACGGCGTCTACCTCGTCACCTCCGCGTTCTACTTCGCCGGCATCGTCGGGCTGTCGGCCACCGAGATCGGCCTCGGCCTCACGCTGGGCTGGGCCGTCGGCTCGGTGGCCGGCGTGCCGCTCGGCCACCTCGCCGACCGGCGCGGGCCGCGCGGCGTCGCGGTGCTGCTCGCCGTCGCCACCGCCGTGGCGGTCAGCGGGTTCCTGTTCGCGCGCTCGTTCGCGGCCTTCGCCCTGGTGGCCTGCCTGTACGGCACCGCGCAGACCGGGCTGTCGGCCGCCCGCCAGGCCCTGCTCGCCGCCCTGGTCCCGCCCGCCGAGCGGACCCGCGTCCGGGCCGTGCTCCAGGCCACGCTGAACGCCGGGCTGGCCACCGGCGCCGCTCTGGGCGGGCTCGCGCTGTACCTCGGCACGCGGGAGGGGTACCTGGCGGTGTTCATGCTCGACGCGCTGACCTTCCTGAGCGCCGCCGCCCTGCTGCTCCGGCTGCCTGCCGTACGCCCCGCGCCGGCTCCTGCCGGGCCCAGGCTGGCCGTGCTCCGGGACCGCCCCTACGCGCTCGTCACGCTGATCAACGCGGTGCTGTTGTTCTACATGCCGCTGCTGAGCGTGGTCGTGCCGCTGTGGGTGGCCGGGCGGACCGACGCGCCCACCTGGGTGGTCTCCGTCCTGCTGCTGGTCAACACCGGTGGAGTGGTGCTCTTCCAGGTAAGGGTGGCCAGGCGGGTGAAAGGGCTGCGGGACGCCACCGTGTCGGTGCGGCAGGCCGGGCTGCTGATGCTGCTGGCCTGCGCGGTGTTCGCGCTCAGCTCGTACGGGTGGGTGTTCCTGCTGGTGGCGGCGGCCTTGCTGGTGGCAGGGGAGATGCTGCTGGCCTCGGGGTCCTGGGAGATCGGGTTCTCTCTCGCGCCCGACGACCGTCAGGGGCAGTATCAGGCCTTCTTCGGCACCGGGGTCGCGGTGGCCAGGATGCTCGGGCCGGTGCTGCTCACCACGCTCGTGCTCGGCGGGGGCACGATCGGCTGGCTCGTGGTGGGCGCCCTGTTCGTGGCCGCCGGCGCCGCGATGGCCCCGGCCGTCAGGTGGGCCCGGGTTTCACGTGAAGCGCCGCAGGCGCAGGCTGTTGCTGACCACGAACACGCTGGAGAACGCCATCGCCGCGCCCGCGATCATCGGGTTCAGCAGGCCGAGCGCGGCCAGCGGCAGCGCGGCCACGTTGTAGGCGAAGGCCCAGAACAGGTTGCCCTTGATGGTCGATAGCGTGCGCCGCGACAACCGGATCGCGTCCGGCGCCACCCGCAGATCCCCCCGCACCAGCGTCAGGTCGGCGGCCTCGATGGCGGCGTCGGTGCCGGTGCCCATGGCCAGCCCCAGGTCCGCCTGGGCCAGCGCGGCGGCGTCGTTGACGCCGTCGCCCACCATCGCCACCACCTTGCCCTCGGCCTGCAGCTTCTTGACGACGTCCACCTTGTCGGCGGGCAGCACCTCGGCGATCACCTCGTCGATGCCGACCTCGGCGGCGACAGCTCTGGCCACGGCCTCGTTGTCGCCGGTCAGCAGCACCGGGGTGAGGCCGAGCGCGCGGAGCTGGGCGACGGCCTCCTCGCTGGTCGGCTTCACCACGTCGGACACCACCAGCACGGCACGGGCCTTGCCGTCCCAGCCGACCGCGACCGCGGTGCGACCTTCGGCCTGCGCCTCGTGCAGGGCCCGCTCCAGGTCGGCGGGCAGGTGCTGGGACCGTTCCGCCAGCAGCCGGGGGCGGCCGACCAGCACCGCGTGCCCGTCCACGACGCCCTGCACGCCCAGGCCCTCGACGTTCACGAAGTCCGTCACGGTGGCCCCCGAGCGGGCGATCGCGCGGGCGATCGGGTGCTCGGAGGCGTGCTCCAGCGCGCCGGCCAGGCGCAGCACCTCCTCCTCGCTCTCCCCCTCGGCCACGTGCACGGCGGTCAGGGTCATCCTGCCCTCGGTGACCGTGCCGGTCTTGTCCAGCACCACCGTGTCGATCCGGCGGGTGGACTCCAGGGCTTCCGGCCCCTTGATCAGGATGCCGAGCTGGGCACCCCTGCCGGTGCCGACCAGCAGCGCGGTCGGGGTGGCCAGACCGAGCGCGCACGGACAGGCGATGATCAGCACCGCCACCGCCGCGGTGAACGCCGCCCCGGCCCCTTCACCGCTGCCCAGCCAGAAGCCGAGCGTGCCGACGGCCAGCGCGATCACCACCGGCACGAAGACGCCGGAGATCCGGTCGGCGAGGCGCTGCACCCGCGCCTTGCCGGTCTGCGCCGCCTCCACCAGCTTGGCCATCTGGGCGAGCTGGGTGTCGGCGCCGACCCGGGTGGCCCGCACGACCAGCCGGCCGCCCGCGTTCACCGTCGCGCCCGTCACGGGGTCGCCCGGGCGCACCTCGACCGGCACCGACTCGCCGGTCAGCATCGAGGCGTCCACCGCCGAGGTGCCCTCCTCGACGACCCCGTCGGTGGCGATCTTCTCGCCGGGCCGGACCACGAACCGGTCCCCGCTCCTGAGCCGCTCGACCGGGACGCGCCGGCCGCCGGTCAGCTCCACGTCCTTGACGCCCAGCTCCATCAGCGCCCGCAGCGCCGCCCCCGCCCGCCGCTTGGAGCGGGCCTCGAAGTAGCGCCCGGCCAGGATGAACGCGGTCACCGCCGCGGCCGTCTCCAGGTAGATGTTGCCGGAGCCGTCGCTGCGCTCGATGGTGAACGTGAACGGGTGCGTCATGCCGGGCGTGCCCGCCGTACCGAAGAACAGCGCCCACACCGACCAGCCCAGCGCCGCCAGCGTGCCGACCGAGATCAGGGTGTCCATGGTGGCGGCGCCGTGGCGCAGGTTCGTCCAGGCGGCCTTGTGGAAGGGCCAGCCCGCGTACCCCACCACCGGCGCGGCCAGCGTCAGCGACAGCCACTGCCAGTACGTGAACTGCAACGGCGGGATCATCGCCATCGCCACCACCGGCACCGACAACACCACCGCCGTGATCAACCGCTGCCGCAGCGACCGGACCTCGTCCGCCGGCTCGGCCTCCTGGGGCGGCGCCGGGAGCTCGGCGGTGTAGCCGGCCTTCTCGACCTCGGCGATCAGCTGCTGTGGCTCGATGTTCTGGGGAAAGGTGACCTTCGCCTTCTCTGTCGCGTAGTTGACCGTCGCCGTCACGCCGTCCAGCTTGTTCAGCTTGCGCTCGATGCGGTTCGCGCAGGATGCGCACGTCATGCCGCCGATCGTGAGCTCGACGGCTCTGTCCTCGGTGGCTCCGCTCAGGGAAGACATCACCTCTCCTTTCTTGTGCTCTCTCTTTCGCTTTCAGTGCGTGTGGTCGTGGGTTTCAGTGCGTGTGGTCGTGGGTCGCGGAGGGGGTGTGCCCGTCCGACAGGGTGGCCGTGGCGGTGAAACTCACCGTCCGTACCTTGCCCTCGTGCTTGAAGTCGAGGAACAGACGATAGTCGCCCCGGCTGGGCGCCTCCGCGTAGAACGTGATCTCCGGCCCGGCCTGATCGCTCTCCTCCGGGTGTACGTGCAGGTAGGCCAGGTCGCCGGCGCGCAGGGCCACCAGATGACCGTACGCCCCAAGGTAGGGCTCCAGGTCCTCGATGGGCTCTCCGTCCTTGCTGACCGTCAGCGTGAGCTCGCTCGACCGGCCCGGGATCAGGTCGCCCGCCAGGTTGACCGTGTAGTCGTCCACGGCCGCCGTACGGCTGAGGTGGGGCAGCGGCTCGGGGCGGTAGTCGCCGGCGGCCTGGAGGTCCGCGCCGAGCGTGAGCTTCTCCCCGCCCGTGGGGACGAAGTCGGCGAACGCCCGGTACGCGCCCGCCTTCGGCACCGTCAGGTTGACCGACCAGGTGCCGTCGGGGGTCATCTCGGGGTGGAGGTGCTGGAAGGTGGTCAGGTCGCGGGAGGCGACGATGAGGTGGAGCTTCTTGTCGTGCTCTACCTGGTAGGCGGTGACTGGTTTGCCGTCGGGGCCGATGATCGTGAACTTGAAGTCGGCCGGGACTCCGGTGGTGATCGAGGTGATCGGGTTGAGCGTGTAGCCGTTCTCCGAGATTTGGAGGCCGCCGGGGGTGTCGTCCTGCACCTGCTCGGTGGCGTGCTCTCCGTGTGCCGTGATCGAGGTGGGCGCCATGGCGGCGTGCTCCTCGGGCGCCGACTGCGTGCCGATCGGCCCGACCACCTTGCCCACGCCCAGGGCGCCGCCGAAGACCACGGCCAGGCCTAGGGCGTACGAGCCGAGTTTGGTGGCGGTGTTCATGATTGATCCGCTGCGGTGGCGATCTTGGTGGGGCCCGTGGCCGGGTCCACCTCGACGTTCCGGGCGCGCGTCGTCTGCGTCAAGCTTAACACCGTACCCCTCTAGGGTATTGGAGCGGAGTCCTGTGAGATTCGGGTCACGTTTCTCTTGTGGATACGGATGGCGGTCGGTGTGCGGCGCATCGTTCTTTCACCATGTCGGCCACGTCACTCCAGCCAGCGAGCTTTCCCATCACCGACCTCCTGCACCTGTCGCTTCTCCTGCAACTCCTGCTCCCCAGGCACCTCTTCGCCCCTCCAGCGCTTCTTGTGCCGACGCCCCAGCGACACCACGTGATCCGAAGGCACCTTCGACACCGCTTTCACTTCCTGTCGCACTCGGACAGGAGCAGCAGCCCGGCCCAGCCCCGCGCATCCAGCCTGGATATTTGGCATGATCGAGCTGTTGTCCCAGATGGGCCGCACATTCAGCCCATCTGGTCAGAGCACAACACAGGGACCGCAGCCATACCTTGCTAGGCTGCTTGTCAACCGTTGGGTCTCACCCCGGCAGGTGAGGCCGTCGAAGAAGTGGGGTCACACCGTGAAGAAGCTGCTCGTTCTGGCGCTGATCGCCCTCGGGGGGTTGCTGATCTGGCGTAAGGTGCAGGCCGACCGCGCAGAGCTCGATCTCTGGACCGAGGCGACCGGTAGCGAGAACTAACCGACCGGCGAGGCGATGAGTGACGTCGTCCCCATCAAGCTGGCGTGCCTGGACCTGGCAGGCACCACAGTCGGTGACATCGCCATGGTCGAGCGCGCCTTCGCCGAGGCGATCGCGACCCAGGGCATAGTGCCCGGGACCGGAGCGTACGCGCGTGCCATGGTTCACGTGCACCGGTCCCGGGGCTGCCCCAAGATCGATGTCTTCCGTGGGATCTTCCCCGGCAACGAGGCCCAGGCCCAGGCGGCGAACCTGACGTTCGAGCGCTCCTACGAAGGAGCTCTCCAGCGGGCAGGTCTCGTCCCCATGCCCGGGGTTCTGGAGGTCCTCGACAAGCTCCGCGGCACCGGCATCAAGCTGGCCCTGATCACCGGCTTCAGCCGCACCACCCTGAGCCGCGTCCTGAGTGTCCTGGGCTGGCACGACAAGATCGACCTGGCCATCTCCCCCGAAGACGCCGGCGGCCGCGGCCGCCCCTGGCCCGACATGGTCCTCCACGCCGTACTCCGGCTGGGAGTCCCCGACGTACGCCAGGTAGCCGTCATCGGCGACTCGGAAAGCGACATGCTCTGCGGCAAGCGAGCGGGCGCCTCGATCGTGGCCGGCGTCATGACGGGCGTCCACAGCAGAGAACGCCTCCTGAAGGGCGGCGCCACCCACATCCTCGACTCGATCTCCGACTTCCCGAATTTGATCCTGAGCGACGACCTTGGTACGACGCAGGTAGCTTCCTCCGCCCGGTAAGCTATCTTCGTCGAAGGGGCCTTAGCTCAGTTGGCAGAGCGCCTGCTTTGCAAGCAGGAAGTCAGGAGTTCGAATCTCCTAGGCTCCACTGCACTTCGAAGGCCACTTCCTGCGATCGGGAAGTGGCCTTTTCGATCTTGTACAGCTGCAAAGTACAGCTACAGCGGCAACCTTCTACAGCTCCAGAACCCTAGGGCGGGCGTCAGCACGACCGTAGGCAAGGATGTGTCGCAGCCCTTGCCGAAGCTGTCCGATGGACTGCTCGTCCACATCGAGAACGGCCTCAATCTCGGGCTCGGTCAGACCGAGCGCTTCCAAGGCGTCGACGTCGAAGACAACACGCAGAACGTTGCCCCGCAGAGTGAGTTCCTGGACGGCTCCATAGGCGGTGCCCTGGTCGGCGGTAACAACGCAGTAGGTGTCCCAGCCCAGGGCGATGTCCTGCTCGTCAGGCTCATAGGTGCAGCATTGGAAGGTGAGCATCATGCCATCACCGGCTTCGGTTTCGCTCACACCGGCGGACATGCATTCATCCTCAGGGTGTTCGTAAGCTCCGGCGACCTGAGCGGTGAACTTGATCGTCATGGTGGGAGGGTAGCCGCACGACAGGGCCGAGCCGGACCGTCGTTGTCCACCCCGGCCACACGAGTCAGAGCGACTCAGCCCTTCAGCGGCCCGAGGACCTCAGAAGCGCGAAATCCCGTCCGGCCATGTGAGTCGGACGGGACCCGGTCAACGTGCGTCCAGCCGTCTGAAGGGGCGCAAACAATCAGGAGCCGAGGTGCTGTCCCAAGCGCTTCAGTGCCTTTCGCGTCTCCTCTGACGAGACTTCGCTGTAAATGTTCATGGTCACCGCGATCTGCGAGTGACGGAGGATCTGCATGGCGACGCGCGGATGGACGTCGAGGGCGACGAGCAAGGACGCGCAGGTCTTGCGGGTCGCATGGACATGAACTTTTCGTACTCCGGCTTTGGCGCAGGCGTTCGCGAAGCTGCGCCGGAAGTTGAACGGTTCGATCGGCCGGCCACTGGCGGTGGTGAAGACGAGGCCGGTGTCGTGCCAGTCCTTGCCAGCTGCTTCCCTGGCGGTGTTGCGCACTCGTTGACGGGCACGGAGGGCCGTCGTGACGACCTCTGGGAACGGCAGTGTGGCGTCGGACGCGTCAGTCTTCGTCTGGCGGTGCAGCAGCTTTCCACCGACGCGCTGGAGCTGCCAGCCGATTGTCATCTCGGCCTGGTCGAGATCGACGTCTTCCCAGCGCAGCCCGAGCGTTTCGCCCAGGCGCAGCCCGAGGACGAGCACCAAAACGTAGGCCGGGTACATCGGGTCCTCGTTCATACGCGCTGACTCCAGGAAGGCCCGCGCCTCCTCGACGGACCAGGGCTTGACCTTGCGCTTGCGAGGCACCGACATCTTGACGTTGGCGGCGACGTTGCGCGTCAGCGTCTCTTCACGCACCGCGTTACTCAGCGCGGCCCGCAGCGTCATATAGGCGTCGTGAACGGTCCACTCCGAGGGCAGCGACCGGCAGCACTTGCCGACGGCGCAGCAATGCCGACGCCGCTTCGGGTTGATGTGACTCTCGGGTCGAGCGGCGTCCTTGCCCTGGTCGCAGCAGAGGCAGGAACGGCGCAGCTTGTTCAGCCAAGCTTGGACGTCCCGAACGGTCAGCTTGTCGAGCCGCTTGGAGCCGAGCGCTGGCGTGATGTAGAGCCGGGAGAACATCTCGTAGTTCGCCACCGTCTTGGGCGCGAGGTTGGGTTCCACGACGTTCGTGAGCCAGTACGCCAGGTAGTCCGAGAGCTTCGGCGACTTGGTGACCACCGGCCCCTTGCGAGCCAGCTCGTGAAGCTTGAGCCACTTCTCGTGGGTCTCCTCGCGGGTCTTGCCGTATGCCCACTTGCGGGTCTTCTTGCCTTCCGGCGTGGTGACCCAGACGTATCCGGCCCAGCCGTTCTTGTACGGGAAGATCGAGCCCTCGTTGTTGGCTCGGGTGCGGCGGTTCTTACGCGGGCGCTCGGGCTCCTCCGGGGAGGCGAGCGCGGTCTTGGACGGGACTACCACCTCAACCGGTTGGATACCGGCAAGAAGATCCGCAACCACGTCCGCCGGCTCGAAGCTCTCGGGACTCACCGTCATCTTGACCTAAGCCGCTGACCTATACCGATCACACTAACCCCGACTAGCCGTCCTGCGTCGGGGTCCGCTGTTGCGCGCTGGCTCAGGTGGCTATTTTCCGGTCAGAGCGCCGGGAATGCGATGACTGTGCTCAGCGCGACAGTGCCGGCCGGAAGCAGCGAACCTTTCAGGCTCCTTGGCCATCGCCCTGGTCGCAGCGTGATTGCGATGTCGATGTTCGGGCCGGTGACATGGAGTTTGACGGTTTTCGTCGAAGTAAGCTTAGACAGAATCCGTCGTGGTCGGCGCGTGGGAGGTCGGATGAGGAAGAGCCCGCTCAGCAAGCCGGACGACGTGGTCGACCGGGGCCGGGAGTGGAGTCTGCTGGCGGACTTTCTCACCGATCCGGATCCCGCGATGCGGCTCGGCATCGTGTCGGGGCGTCGACGGCACGGGAAGTCCTACCTTTTGCAGGCGCTGTCCGAGCAGGTCGGCGGCTTGTACGTGACGGCGGTCCGGGAGGAGGGACGGCTGCCGGCGATCCGACGGTTCAGCGATGCGGTCGCCACCCATGCTGGTCTGCGTCCGGGGAGTCTGCGTCTGACCGACTGGCGTGATGTTCTATCCAACGCGCTTGATGTGACGGCTCGTTCGCCGCATCCGCTTCTGGTGATCGATGAGTTGCCGTATCTGCTTCAGCACTCGCCTGAGATCCCGGGGCTGCTTCAGCAGGTCTACGACGAGCGCCAACGCGGTGCACGGCCGGACGCCGGCCCCGGGCCGCGGCTGATCCTGTGCGGTTCCGCGATGAGCGTTATGCACGAACTGCTCTCGGGTACCAAGCCGCTGCGCGGCCGTGCCGTGGTCGATCTGCGCCTAGGAGCCTTCGACTACCGAGACAGCCGGGCTTTCTGGCAGATCGAGGACCTGTTGACCGCACTGAAGGTCCACGCGGTTCTCGGCGGGGCTCCCGGGTACCGGCCGGTGGCGGCCCGGCCGCACCCGGACGACGGCTTCGACATCTGGCTCACCCGCACCCTGCTTGACCCGGGCCGGGCAGTTTACTCGCGGACCGAGACCGAGTACCTGCTGCGTGAGGACCCGCGGATCACGCAGCACACCCTGTACTACGACATCCTCACCGCGATCGCCCAGGGTGCCACCACTCCCAGCAAGATCGGCGCGGCCCTCGAACGCCCGCGCAACGCCGTCGCCCACCCGCTGGGCGTCCTGGAGTCCACCGGCTACGTCCGGCGCGAGCAGGACGTCCTGCGCGTCCGGCACCCGGTCATCACGCTCGCTGACCCGGTCATCCGCTTCAACCAGCTGATCACCATGCCGCAGGCCACCGCAGTTGAGCAGGGATTCGCCGAGCAGGTGTGGCAGCAGGCCTCCCCGACCTTCAACTCCAAGATCCTCGGCCCGCACTTCGAAGATCTCGCCCGTGACTTCACCCGCCGCTACGCCCACACTCTGCTTCCCGGTGGGCTTCTGGGTCCGGTCGGCACCACCGAGGTCGCCGACCCCGCAGCCCGTACCAAGCACGAGATCGATGTCATTGCCCTGGCTGCAGGCGAGCGCCCACAGGCCCCACGGGCGAGGATCGCGCTCCTGGGTGAGGCTAAGGCAACCGTCGCCCGCCGGGGGACCGGCGACCTGGAGCGCCTGGAGCGAATCCGCAGCCTGCTCACCGATCAGGGGTACGACACCACGGGTACCACACTGGCCCTGTACTCCCTGCACGGCTTCTACCCCGACCTGACCGAGCAGGCCGCCCGCCGCGACGACCTCCTTCTGGTCGACCTGCCTACCCTCTACGGGAGCTGATGGGGGTCACCAAGGGCCGTCCGGGGGGCTCTATGTACAGCAGCAGGTACAGCAACATCGGCTTACGTGATCACATGCCATGACCCGTACCTGCCGCCTGGCCAGGACGAATGCCTCTCCACGGGGTGATCGGCTCCCATTTGCAAGCAGGAAGTGAGGAGTTCGAATCTCCTAGGCTCCACCAGCAACAACGCACCCCCACCTAAGATCACTTAGTGGGGGGTGCGTGACTTACTGAGTGACTACGCCTCGTCTTGCGCTGGGTAAATGCCGTCCATGGCCTCCGCCCCCTCCAGCAGCACGGGCTGAAGCTGGAATCGGTAGACCGTCTCCGTCACCACGGTGTCCCCGTGACCCTGGCCCGCTTCCCCTCCGGGCGGGTCGACGGCAGACGGGCAGATCAGGCAGGCGGAGGTGTGCTGGAGGTGCCGGCGAACGCGTGGAAGGCGTCGAGCATCTCGCCGAGGTTCAAGGGACCGCATGCGCCGTGAAACTGGGCACCGTCGCTCCACACATGAACCCAGCCATCGTCAGAGCGATCTACTTCCATCCGGTCCTTGGAAACTCCCTCCAGTGAAGTACCTACGAGGTCGATCTCCAGCCTCCAGCCAGGGTTGTCGAGAGTGTCGATAGTGACTCCGTAGCCATGTTCCCAGTCACCGTCACATTGGGAGGCGTACCAAGTCTGGAGGTAGCTGAGGGCATCAGAGATCACGTCGAGAGTCTGCCACCCGTGCCGTTGGCGTGCCATTAAGGGGTGGTCAACAGGGGTTACTCTCGGTCACTGGCGGACCGCCTGCCGGCCAGGTCGAGGTGGTCGCCCATGGTGACCCGCCCCGGCGGCAATGGCCTGCTCCCTGCGCAGACCCAGCAGCGTCGCGCGCCGATCCAGCGAACTGTCAGGTGGCGGCGGGTGGTGCTGGCTGCGACGGTGTGCAGGGGGCCGGGAGTGTGGGGGCGAACCACGTTCTTGCCGAAGGAAGCAGGAGCAGAGTCACGATGAGCGCCGCCCAGGGTGCGCTGAGAACCCACGTCAGGGTGTCTTCGAAGAGGAAGTGGATGAAGTCGAGCACAGGGATGGAGAGCTGGACGGCGATGGCGGCGTGACGGACCCGCGGGCGGCGGGTGTGCATCTGGTTCGCCAACCAACCGGTGGCGAGTGGTGGGAGGTAGAAGGGGGCGTAGAGCAGGTCGTCAAGAATGTCGTCGGAGCCGAGGGCCGGCCCCAGGATGAGCAGGACGATGCTGAGCATGGCGAGTGTCGCCTGGAGCCAGATCAGGTTCCGGGCGATCTTTACAGACAGGGGCATGATGGGGGGTGCCTTCAGTTATCGGGAGTACGGTGGAGCTTGCCGTGGGCGGCTCCGCCGTACCAATGGTTCCATTGCTTCTGGGTCGCGAGCCTCCACAGCTTCGGTCACACCGCCTTACCCACAGGAGCACATCGGCGCGGCTGGATGGCTGTGCTGATGACCGTTGATGGATCGTCCCGTGCCACAGGGCCGGCTGAGTGACTGCTCTTCGATCACGTGCAGCGCACGGCTTCGTCTATCCGATGAGTGCCTCGGTGATCTGACGGGTGGTCTGCGCGGCGACCCTCGGCTCAACGGCCGCATAGGTGGTGTAGGCGTTCAGCCCGGTGGCAAGGGCCCAGCCGCGCCCCCTGGTCCAGGTGGCGTCGTCCACCTCGAGTGCGGCGCGGAAGATGGCCCGGCTGCCGGCCGACATCAAGGTGAAGGCGATGATCAGGTCGCAGGCCGGATCACCCACGCCGAGCCCGCCGAAGTCGATGACCGCGCTGAGGCGGCCGTCCACGGTCAGCAGGTTGCCGGTGTGGAAGTCGCCGTGGAACCAGACCGGAGGGCGATCCCAGCCCGGGGCGCTCAGGGCCGCGTTCCACAGCTCGGTCATGGCAGTGGTGTCGAAGACGTCGCCGACCTCTGCGATGGCGGCCCGCGTCGCGCGATCCCGATCCGACAACGGCCGGCCGGCGAGATCTTCGCGGGTGGCCTGCTCGGAGCCGAACTGCTGCAGGGCGGACAGGAACTCCGCCAGTCGCACCGCGGCCGCCGACGAGTCGGCCAGTGCCTCGACGGTCGCCACCTCGCCCTCCAGCCACCGGGACACCGCCCACCGCCACGGATAGCCGAAGTCGGGCTCGCCGACCCCTACCGGCACCGGGATGGCCAGGGGCAGTCGTGGGGCGAGCCGGGGCAGCCACTCGAGTTCCTTCTCGGCCTGTCCGATGGCGCCGGCGTGGCGGGGCAGCCGGACGGACAGCCGCTCGCCCAGCCGGTAGATCACATGGTCCGAGCCGGCCGGATCGAGCAGCTCCAGAGGCAACGCGGACCACTGTGGGAACTGCGTATCGACCAGCCTCCTGACCAGGGCGGCGTTGATCGTGGGGCGGGTGTCCGTGGTTCTCACGGTTGCCAAGAGCAGCTCCTGCGATCGGCCCGCGTCGTGTGGCGGGCGGCTGGACCATCACAGTGCACTGTGGCCTGCCTGTCGACCGGATTTTCCCGGCCGAGCTGGCTGGCCGCCAGGAACCGGGGGCTCGGGGTCGTGGAGGCTGGCAACCGGCTTCCGGCGGGGCCGGGGCGCGCTCGCCGCACATGAGAGGTGCGGCGATTGCGCCAGTATTACCGCATGGACCATCAGAAACTTCGCGAATCGATCAGTGAGGCCTGGGCGACGGACGTGCTGCCCAGTCTCTCCGGGTTGATCGAGATTCCCGCCGTGTCCGCCGCCTACGACGCCGCCTGGGAGGAGCACGGTCACCTGCGGGCCGCCGTCGAGCACGTGCGGGGCTGGGTGGCGTCGCGGGGCCTGCCCGGCGCGCGGTGCGACGTCGTTCAGCTGGACGGCCGCGCCCCGCTCCTGTTCGTGGACGTGCCCGCGACGCCGGGCGCGGCGGCGACCGGGACCGTGCTGCTGTACGGGCACCTCGACAAGCAGCCGCCGCTCGGTGACTGGTCGGCGGGCCTGGGCCCGTGGCAACCGGTGATCCGCGACGGCCGGCTCTACGGCCGTGGTGCCGCCGACGACGGGTACTCGGGTTACGCCGCCACGACCGCACTGGAGGCCGTACGCGGGGCAGGCGGCGAACACGCCCGCGCGGTCCTGCTGCTGGAGACCGGTGAGGAGTCCGGCAGCCCGGACCTGCCCGCCTACCTGGAGCAGCTCGCCGACCGGCTCGGCGAGGTGTCGCTGGTGGTCTGCCTGGACGGGGGCGGCGGAGACTACGAGCGGCTGTGGCTGACCTCCAGCCTGCGCGGCGCGGTGCAGGCGACCGTCACGGTGCGCGTCCTTGAGACGGGCGTCCACTCGGGGCTCGGAAGTGGCATCGTGCCGAGCTCGTTCCGGGTCATGCGTCAGTTGCTCGATCGGGTGGAGGACGCGGAGACCGGCGAGGTGAAGCTGGCCGAGATGGTGGTGCCCATCCCGGAGGAACGGCGCGCGGAGGCGGCGCGGCTGGTCGCGCTCCACCCGGAGGTCGCCGTGCCGCAGCTCCCGCTGCTGCCGGGAATGAGGCGAGCCTCCGACGATGACGTCGAGGTCGTCCTCAACAACACCTGGCGGCCGACGCTGTCCGTGACCGGCGCCGGCGGGCTCCCGGACCCCGCGGTGGCGGGTGCCGTGCTGCGGGCCTGGACCTCCTTCCGGCTGAGCTTCCGCCTGCCTCCCTCGGCCGACGCCGAGGCGGCGCGGGTCGCGCTGGAGAGGGTCCTCACGACCGACGTGCCGTACGGGGCGCAGGTCGAGGTCGGCGACTTCATGGTTCTGAACGGCTGGCACGCGCCGGCGCCGGACGCGTGGCTGGCCTCGGCGTTGCAGGAGGTCGGTGAGCAGGTGTTCGGGAAGCCGTGTCAGAGCCTGGGCATCGGTGGCGGGATTCCGTTCATGGAGATGCTCGGCAGGCGGTATCCGGAGGCGCAGTTCGTCGTCACGGGTGCGCTGGGTGCCGACTCCAACGCGCACGTACCGGATGAATGGCTGCATCTCCCGTTCGCCGTACAGGTGACCGAAGCGGTTGCGCGGCTCCTCGACGCGCACGCACGGGGCTGATCACTCAGGACGCCTGAGCGACCGCATCCGTCCTTCCCGCTTCCTCACGGGCAGGTCGACGGTGATGCGGTGATCACTAAGGGGAGATGTACGTCCGCACGCGGATGTGTCCGGCGATGTTGTCGCAGCAGCTGTCGAACCCGCTGTGGCGGGGGCATTCGACCTCTTGTGAACCAGGGCAGAAGTAGATGTCCGGGCAGCCGCAGTCGGAGAAACGCGGCAGGGGATCGGGCGGGGTCAGAGCGGTCACCTGCTCAGAATGCAGGTTCGGGACGGCCGCCGCGGGCTTCGGCCGCGCCTGCGTCGGCACAGCCCGGTCGGTCAGGTCACGTGTACCGAAGATGTTCTGCGCGTATTCCGCCCTACGGCACTGTGGCAGGCGACTACTCAGTTGCGGCGACACCGGAGATGGGAAGGCTCATGCGCAGAGGACAACGGCTCGCGTGGTTCATGGCGTCGGCGATGCTCGCTTCCGGAATGGTGGCCGGAGGCGGCGGGATGCCGGCCGCCGGCGCCGACACGGTCAAGCCGTACCTCTACTGGTCGCAGACCAGGGGGCAATGTGGTGGTGTGTGGACGAACTACCTCGGGACGCGGACCTTCGACCCGAATGCGCACAGCGTCAAGCGGCTGAAGAAGACCGAGACGACGTCGAGCAGCATGACGAAGATCTACAACCAGAACGGTGTGCGTACGGCCAAGGTGTACGACGTGTGCACGAACGGATACATCATCCGCAAGTTCAACCCGAGCGTTTATAAGCACCGGTCCATCAAGGTGAGCTACGTCTGTTACGCCGGTCGTTGCCGGGTCACCAGCACCCTCTACGGCAAATGGCTGAACGGGACCGGCAAGCCGATGTAGCGAATCATTCCGCCCTCTCGCCGTCGCGTGTCTGCGGACGGTGCGGGGGCGGCTGGCGTTCGCGTGGGCCGTCAGCATGCGGGGCTCGGTCACGGGCTTTGCGGCGTCGCGCCGGTATGAGCGCGATGGGAGCCTTCAGGAGGTCCGCGCTGCTACGTGAGGGAGATCCAGCTCGACGGGATTCCTTAGTGTGTCACGCGAGTCGAGGGCGATGAGTTTCGCGGTGGGTGCCGGTCTGTATCGCCGTACAGGCGAGCAACCGTACGCGAGGAGAGACCATCATGACCGTCACCTACACCTTCGACGTCTTCTCCAGCCTCGACGGCTTCGGTGCCGCCGGCGGTGACTGGACCGGCTACTGGGGCAAGCAGGGCCCCGAACTGCTCGATCGCCGGCTCGCGCTCTACAGCGAGGAGCAGCGGATGGTGTTCGGGGCCACCACGTACCGGGCGTTCGCACGGATGGTGGCCGAGAGCGCCGAGGGGTCCGACGTGCGCGACCCCTGGGTCACGCGGATGCGGAACCTGCCGACGACGGTGGTGTCGAGCACTCTGCGGGAGACGCTGGGCTGGCCGGACGCGACCGTGGTGAGTGGTGACGCGGTTGAGGTCGTCGCCCGGCTCAAGGAGGAGTCCAAGGTGCCGTTGCGGTCGCACGGGAGTCTGGCGATGAATCGGGCGTTGATGGCCGCCGGGCTGGTGGACCTGGTGCAGGTGACGCTGTTCCCCGTGATCACCGGCCGGAGCGGGCTGGACCCGGTCTTCCGCGGGGCGGCCGACTTCGACCTCGAGCTGGTCGAGAGCCGGACGCTGGACGGCGACATCCAGGAGCTCATCTACCGGCCCGCCCTGCACGTCTGAGCCGGCCGCACGTACGTCCTCTCTCGGGCTGTCCAGGTCGCGTCCGGTGCGGCGCGAAAACCTGTGGATCAGGTGGACGGCGGGTTCCTAGAGTGGGCTCTCACGCCTACGTGAGGACTTCGCGCGCATGACGCCGCCTGCTCTCTAGACCTGACATTTCTCTGCGCATCGATCGCCGACGACGCCGTCGGCGCTGTTTTCCGTGCTCTTCGTCAGGTCTTCCGAGAGATCATGTCTTCACATCCTCATATCGTGCTGCCCTGGGTGGTGCGGCGTGTCCGCCTGCCTCTGCTCGCCCTCCGGTGCGTGGGCTGCTCCTCCGGCCGTGCCACCGCCGGCGGCGGCAGGTTCCGCGTCAACGCCAATGGCAAGCTGCTCGACGTCTGGCTCCTGGTCAACTGCGTGTTGTGCGACCGGACCAGCAAGCTCACCGTCCATGACCGTGTCCCGGTCCGTTCCATGCCCGCCGGCTTGCTGGCCGGTTATTCGGCCGACTCGCCGTCGCTCGTCGCGGACACCCTGCTCGATCCGTTGTTCGCGCGGCGCAACCGGTTCGCGCTCGATTGGGACGGGTGCTGGGAGCTGCACGCGCCTCCCGTTCCCGAGGGGCCGTGGCCGCTCAGGGTCGCCGTCACCTTCGACGATCCTGTGCCGGTACGTCCTGAACAGCTCATCGCCCACGGGTTGGGCATGAGCCGCAGGGAGATCGCTCAGCGGGTCAAGATCGATGTCCCGCTGAACCGTAGGACGAAACTGGACTTCTCGTTCGTCCTGGTGTGGTCGCGGTGACGCCATCCGCTGACATCACCGCGGCCTTCTGAGCCAAGGCTCCTGGCCGGCCCCGATCGCCGGCCAGGAGCCCCGCGGCTCCTCATCCCGCTCGACGTGCGGAAAGCCGCGGAGCCATCGGGGGACAGGCCGCAGGCAGCCGGCACACCGGTCACGAGCGGCATCGGTGTCCCGGTGTTCGAGCACTCGTGTCTCGGTGGCCTCGCGCAGCCGCGCTCTTGAGCTGTCGATCGTGTGCCGCCGCTGCGGACGTGCTGCCTGCGCGCGCCGCTGGACGGCCGGGGCATGGCGCACCCGCTTCCTCGGCTGCGCGACGAACCGCTCCTTCTGAACGGCCGGCGAAGGCTCCGGTGCCGTCGCCATCGGAGTCCGTGTCGAGGCGGCCGAGGACGGAGCGGCAGGCCGCGCAGCCGCGTCAACGGGACGGCCTGGTGGCACGACACGGCCGGCGGAGTAGCCGAGGCCTGCACTCGTCCCCAGGGCCACGGCCAGCGCCAGCGCGATGCCGAGCGGCCGGCGGGCTCGCCTCGGGGCGGACGGTGTACTGCGGATGAACGCGGACGGTGGACAATCACACATCTTCGCCCCCGAGTATCCAGCTCCTGCATGAAGCGGCCACGGTGTGCTGTTGCTGCGTCTCTTACCGGGAAAACCTCAGGTCAACCCTTGTTTGGGCAGCTCCATACCGAAGCACGACCGGCCAAGGGCGTCAGGTGCCGTAAGGGTCCTGGGCCGAGAGGATGCGGTTGCTCATGGCCTTGAGGGCGTCCAGGGCCGCCAGGTACGTCATGGGTCCGAACGAGACCCGGGCCACGCCGAGGGCGGCCAGCCTGCTGAGGTTCATGCCGGGCAGGCAGGTGACGTTCACCGGCCCGGGGATGGCCTGGACCAGCTCCCCGATCACGTCCTCCGAGGGGGCCAGCATGGGGAAGACGCAGTCGGCGCCCGCCTCCAGGTAGCGCCGGGCGCGTTCGGCGACCTCCTCCACCGACGGGGAGCCGACCAGGAACAGGTCGACCCGGGCGTTGATCACCAGGTCCCGGCTCGCCGCGCGGAGCGCCGCGATGCGGGCGGCCTGGGTGTCCACGTCGAGCAGGCTGCCCGCGCGGTGATCGAGCTCCTCGATGTTGAAGCCGGCCGCGCCGATGGCGGTGAGCCGCTCCACCAGCTCCGCGGGTGGCAGGCCGTAGCCGGCCTCCGCGTCCACGGTCACCGGTACGTCCACCGCACGGATGATCTTGGCCGCGATGTCCAGCATCTCATCGACGGGCGCGCCCTCGTGGTCGTCGTAGCCCAGCATGGCGGCGATGGACGCGCTGGCCGTCGCCAGGGCGGGGTAGCCCGCCTCGGCCACGATGGTGGCGGAGCCCACGTCCCACACGTTCGGCAGGATCAGGGGGTCGCCGGGCTGGTGCAGGGCGCGGAGCAGGTCGGTACGGGTGCTCGTCATCGGTGGCTCCTCGTCGGTCGTGTCACACGAACATGACGGGAGGGCGCTCCGCTCTGTGACAGGGCCGGGACGTGAGCGCCGCCACAGTGGCCGCGGCTAGTGACTGTCGCTCCAGCGGTACCACGGGCCTTGAAGGTGCTCGAAGGACGAGGCCACCGACGGGTTGGAGTCATCGACCGGCTCGCGTTCGGGGCTCCAGACGTAACCGTACGGATCCACGCTCGGCCCGTTCTCGCCCACCTGGAAGTAGACGCGGTCGTTCTCCCGGTACACGGCCTGGAACTCGGCCTCCCCGATCTCGCGCGGCCGGTCCAGCGAGCCGTCCTCCGGCCCCATGGCCTGGGCGACCCGCTCCATCTCGGGTAAGGAACGCAGGACGCGTTCGTGCCGGCCGTACCCGCAGGAGGTCAGCGATGCCAGGACGACGCAGGCTGCCAGCAGCACTCTCACGTTGAGATCATCCCTGATCGCTCGCACGTGCGGGTGCTTTCGGCTGGGCTTATGACCAGCATCCCGACAAGGCGGTCTATCTGGAGGTGTAGCGCGACAACCTCGCCGCGATCGCCTTCTACCGGCGTCTCGGCGGTCAACCCACGAGGGAGTTCGTGGAACGCTTCCTTGCGGGGGTTCGCACCGCCTGTCGCCGAGTTCACCTGGAGTCCTGACGTCGTCCGGGCCTTGCCGGCGACCGGTCCCATCTCCTGAGCAGGCCCGGCCGCCGCAGCCGAGGTACATACCTCCGGCATACCGCCGCCTCCGACAATGGTGACCCTCACCAACGGGGAGGACAACCATGAAGATCCTGCGTAACGCGGCCTTCGTCGCGGCCCTGGGCCTGGCCGCGTCCATGACGGTGGCGCCCGCCATGGCGTCGGCCGACCAGTACCTCATCGCCCGGTGCGCGAACGGCGGCTACGGCATCGAGGTCAAGGTCCGCTACCTGACGACCGGCACCCAGCACGTGTTCAACCAGGTCTCCTGGCGCATCACCGGCAGCGTCGGCGGCCAGAACACGATTCGCTTCGGCTTCGTGCAGGATGCGAATCCGGATCAGGTGTTCAAGGTCATCAACTACACGGGTGGCAGGACGGGCACCCGGAACATCTCGGTGAGCAGGCCGAAGGCGCACCAGGTGTTCGTGAAGCTGGGCGCCCGGTTCGACACGAGTGCCTCCTCCGATCCGGGCTGCACGTCCCAGACCCGTGGCATCTAGGGTGCCGCCCGCGTAAGCGGCTGTCGGTGCCGTAGGGAATCATGCGGACCAGACCCCCTACGACGCGGAGGAACTCCGTTGGCCCGCCTGCTCCGCCACCTCGACGACGAGCTCTACGTGCAGGGCGGGCTCTGCATCGAGGGCGCCGTCGGCTATCCGGACCTCCGCGACGAGGAGTCGGAGGACGACTACTACCCCGCCGCCATCCGCCTGGAGGCCTGGGACAGCGAGCCGCCCGCCCCGGGCCCGGAGTGGAGGGCGGTCGGCCGGCCGTCCTGCACGGCCGAGACCGGCGTGATCCGCATGGGCGTGACGGACGACTCGGGCCGCGACTTCCTGATCGGCCCGCCCTTCTTCGAGTACGGGGTCATCGCGTACGTCGGCGAGCCGGACGCCGGCCGGTGGCTGATCCGGTTCTGGCCGATCCGTGATGTGTTCGACCCGCTCGTGCACCTGAAGCCGAGAGCGCCGCTGCCGGAGCCGCGCCGGGTGCCGGTGCCCGTCACGACGGCCGGGCAGTGGGCGGCCATGCGGCGCGGGGCGACGACTCCCTTGGGGTGGGAGGCCGTGCTGCCGGGGTTCTTCTCCGACGGCACGGATCCGATCGCCGGCGCGCTGAACCCCGATCACGCGTCCACCTTCCGCATCCCCGACGACGAGGTCGATCTGCGGGGCAGGAGCGCGGGCGGCACCTACCGGATGTGGCGCTGGGAGTGGGAGACCGCCGACGGCCGCCCGCATGACGGCAACCTGCTGACCGGCAGGGTCGTGCACCTGCGCGACCACCACGGCCACCGACTCCTCGCCTCGGGCATCGTGACGATGCTCGGCGTGGAAGGGCGGCACTACCTCGTCCGCGACGCCGAGCCGCACGAGGCCGCGCGGGTGCTCTGCGCTGAGGAGACCTGGCCCGGCTGACCGCATCCGGAGATCATGGGGGCATGGCGCTTCTCCGGTTATGGGCGATCAGCCTGCTCGGTGGTGCCGCGCTGGTGCCGTTCCTGTGGCTGCAACGCGGTGCCGATTTCGAGCACGCCAGGCTCGCGGCACTGATGGCGCTGGTCCTGGGCCAGGTACTGACGGTCCCGCTCGGGCTGGTGGTGGGGCTCGGGCTGGCCGTCGCGGGGCGGTGGGCGCGTACTCCGGGCCATGTCCTGGGCGCGGTCACGACCGTGTTCGGGGTGGTCGTCATCGCGCTGGCCCGATCCACGGACCGCTGGATCGAGGGGCGTCCCTCCGGCATCGGGGATCCGGACGGCGAGTACGCCATGGTGATGTTCGCCCTGCTGTCCGGAGTGGTAACGGTCCTGGTCGGACTCGCCATCGTCGCGATCCGATGGGCCCGTTACGACGAGGCAACCGTTCCGGCGCGCCGGCCCCGCAGCCGCGGCAGGGCGAGGAAACCGGCGTTCCACCCGGAACCTTGCCAAGACCAACAAACCCCATCAGGATGAAAAGCCGATGAGATCGGCCAGCGGGCGCCCCCGCGCCTTCCCCTTCTACATCGTCTGCGACGTTTCGCACTCGATGCACACCGCCCGCGACGACGGACGGCCCACCCCCTTCGAGATCCTGTCCAACTGCGTGGGTGAGCTGCTGTTCGAGCTGGAGGCGGGCGATCCGGGCGTCAGCGAGGCCGCGCACGTCGCCGTCGTGTCCTTCTCCGACAAGGTCGAGCTGGTGCTCCCGCTGACCAGGCCGTGCGACGCGATCAGGGTCCCGGCGTTACGGCCGGGCAGGCAGACGGACTACCTGGGGGTCTTCAGCGAACTGGTGAAGATCCTGCAGAAGGATCATCGGAAGCTGTCCAGGCAGTTCGACGTGCGGGCGCCGGTGGTCTTCTTCATCACGGACGGCGAGCCGTACGTCGGCAAGGCCCATCAGGACGTCGAGGTCTGGGGGCCCGCGCGCGACCGGCTGGCGGGCCTGCAGCCCGCGCCGTACATCGTGGCGCTCGGGTTCGGGACGGTGCGGGAGGAGACGCTGCGGCGGGTCGCCTCCACGCTCAGGGGCGAGGTGCTGGCGTTCGCGGGCGAGGTCGCGACGGGGGCGGCCACCGTGCTGCACGGCATCGCGCAGGCGGTCTCCGACAGCATCAGCGCCTCGGTCAACAGGAACACGGCCGTGCTGCGCGGGCCTGACGGCATGCGGCAGTTGAGATGATCACGGCGGGGCTGGCGGGGCTGCTCCTGGCCATCGGCATGGGGCCGGTGGAGGTGCGGTCCGATGAGGCGCCGAAGCCGACGGTGACGGTAGGGGTACAGGTGCGGGCCGGTCCGGCGCCGGCGCAGGAGCCGACGGTAGCGGTGCAGGTGCGGGCCGGTCCGGCGCCGGAGCCGACCGTGACCGTGACTGTGACGCCCGGTGCGCGGCAGGGCGGCGGGTCAGGGGTGGGCTGGCCGTGGTGGGTCCTGTCCGGTATCGCCGGTGGCGGCGCCGTCCTGCTCGGGCAGTACGTCCTCGGCCGCAGGACCCGCACCGCGCCCGCCGACAGGACGCCCCCGCTGGGCCCGCCGCCCCAACCGCTGCCCGTCCTGCTCGCGGGCGGCGCCGACTCGCGCGCGCCCGGCGTGGCGCTCGACGGCGGCATGCTCGCGCAGACCACGGTACGCGCGGTGAGCCTGCGCGGCCGGCGCCACTGTTATCGCGGCGAGCCCTTGCAGGACGCCTACGCGGTACGGCTGAGCGCGGACGGACGCTGGGTGATCGCGGCCGTGGCCGACGGGCTGGGCAGCACGTTGCACGCCGAGCACGCCGCCGCCGTGGCCGTGCGCGCCGCCACGAACCTCTCCCTGACCCCCGGCCTCGGGTGGCACGCGGCCTTCGCCTCCATCGCGGGTGAGGTCATGCGCGCCACCGCCGGGCTCGGCGGCCGGCGCACCGGCAGGCACGGCACCGGCGCCGCGGACCCGCCGGCCACGACGCTGACGATCGGGGTCGTCCCGGCGGACGGCAGGCGCGGGGTCGCCGCCTGTGCCGCCATCGGCGACTCGCCCGCGTTGCGGCTGCATGACGGGAGGTGGACCGAGATCTTCCCGCCTGTGGGGCAGCGGCCGGGAAACGTCACGTCCGCCCTGCCCGATGATCTCGGTGAGCTGCGTGAGCGGCAGATCGATTGGGGGCCGGGTGATGTGCTCGTCCTGTGCAGCGACGGGTTCGGGACGGCCATGGGCGGCGGCGCCAGCGTGCTCGCCCAGCGGCTCGTCAGCTCGTGGCGCACCCCGCCCGAGCTGCGCAGCTTCCTGCGCGACGTGCACTTCCAGCTGTCGACCTACGACGACGACCGGACCGTGCTGGCGTTGTGGGCGGGCCGCCACGACACGGCCGTCCTGTGACAGGCGTGCGACGGCGCCATGAACCCCCCAGCCGTGGTCGAGGAAGCGGATCTGACGTTCGCCGAGGACGCCGACGGCTACCAGCTGCGCCCCGGCGGCCAGGCCCGCAGCTTGACGCCGTGCCAGGTCGGCGGCGTGCCGGGCCGGTTCCTGTTCAAGCGGTACGACGAGGAGACGCTGGCGGGGCTGGACGAGGAGGCGCTGCTCGCCCTGGTGCACTGGCGGCGCGAGCTCTCCCGGCAGGACCGCGCGGCGCTCGACCGGCGCTGCGCGTGGCCGGTGGCGGCGGTCCGGCGGGACCGGGTGATCGGCATCCTGATCAGGCCCGCCCCTGACCGGATGTTCGTCGAGCTGCGCGACCGGCGGGTGCCCCGGCACCTGGACGAGCTGACCCGGTCACCCGAGCGGGTGAGCGCGCTGCGCGAGCACTACGGCACCCGCTACTACGAGCCGCCCTACAAGCTGGCCGTGCTCGGGCAGCTGCTCTCGACCGTGCAGTGGCTGCACGAGCAGGGCTACGTGGTGGGCGACCTGCAACTGCGCAACGCCGTCTTCACCGTCGACCCGGCGCCCGAGGTGTACCTGCTGGACTGCGACTCCTGCCTGCCGGCCGGCAGGCGCGGCGCCCTGCCGGAGGCCGACCCCGAGCAGTGGAAGCTGCCCAGGCAGGGGGCGTTCACCCCGGAGTCGGACTACTACAAGTTCGCCTGGGCCGTCGTCCGGTGCCTTCAGGAGAGCGCGGAGACCTGGTCGCTCGACGAGACCGCGCTGGCCAGGGTGTTGCCGGCGCGGCATCGCCGCCTGATCGGCCAGTGCGTGGACGGCGCGCCCGAGTCGGTGGACACCGAGCGCTGGCGGGCGGCCGGCGAGTCGTGGCGCTGGCTCGTCACGCCCGGCCGCATCTACGTCGAGACCGACTCCAACCTGCGCGAGGCGTGGCGGCGCGGGAGGTCCGCGGTCGGGGACGGCTCGCGGGCCCGGCACGGGGGGATCGTGGTGCTGATCGTCGTCCTGGTGGCGGTCGCCGTCGTCGCCCTGGTCACGTGGGGAGTCTGAATGAACACCGGCGAGCCGCGGCGCATCGGGCCCTACGAGGTGCTCGGCCGCCTGGGGGTCGGCGGTCAGGGCACGGTCTACCTCGCCCAGGGGGAGGCGGGGCGGGTCGCGATCAAGGTGATCCACGCGCAGGGGGCGGCCGATCCGAGGGCGCGCAGGCGCTTCGCGGACGAGGTGGCGATCGCGTCGCGGGTGCCCAGGGCGTACACGGCGATGATCATCGATGCGGCCATCGACCGCGACCAGCCGTACATCGTCAGCGAGTACGTGGAAGGCCCGTCCCTGCAGGAGCTCGTCGAGAGGCACGGGCCGCTGCCGGGGGCCGCGCTCGAACGCCTGGCCACCTACACGGCCACGGCGCTGGCGGCGATCCACGGCGCCGGGGTCGTGCACCGCGATCTCAAGCCCGCCAACGTCATCATCGGCCCCGACGGGCCGCGCGTGGTGGACTTCGGCATCGCCCGGGCCCTGGAGGCGACCACCGCGCTGACCACGCCCGTGGGCACCCCCGCCTATCTCGCGCCGGAGCAGGTGGAGGGGGCGGACGCCGACGTGGGGCCGCCCGTGGACGTGCACGCGTGGGCGGCCACCGTGTACTTCGCCGCCACCGGCAGGGCGCTGTTCGCGGGCAGCAACGTGGCCTTCATCATCAACCGCGTGCTGAACGAGGTCCCCGACGTGCGCGTGATGCCCGAGCCGCTGCGCACGCTCGTCGCCGACTGCCTGCGCAAGGACCCGGCGCGCCGGCCCACCGCGATGGAGCTGCTCGGCCGCCTCGTGGGGTACCGGTCGGGCAACGCGCAGGCGACGTTACCGCGTACCGTGATCCTGCCGGCCACGCTCGGCACGCTGAAGGAGACCACCACGCTGGGCAGCGGCCCCGCGGCCGACATCGTGATCGCGGGAGCGGGCATCGCCCCGGCGCACGCCACCGTCCGCAAGGTGAGCGCCGGCTACCGGCTGCACGACCACAGCGGCGGCCTGGGGACGTTCATCGACGGCCGGCCCGTGCTCTACGCGACCCTGCGGCCCGGCGACCGGTTCAGGATCGGTACGGCGGTGCTCCGCCTGACCGAGGCGGGGGAGCTGGAGCGGGTACGGCTCGGCGCGTTGTACGCCGCGCGCTGGTGGCTGCTGCTCCTGCTGGCCGCGGTGCTGGCGGTGGCGGTGATCGTCGCCGTCACGGGATAGTCACGGGCGTGGGCACGGTGACGTTCACCCGCTCCCCGGTCCTGGAGTCGAGGGTGAAGGCGCCGCTGGCGCCGCGGATGGCGTTCGTGCCGGTGAACAGGTAGAGCTGGCCGCGCACGGCCGCCGCCGAGGGCAGGCTGAGCTGGGACGGGTCCACGCCGATGGCGGCCTTCTGCACCGCGGTGGCGGCGGCGGTGACCGCGTCGTAGGCCAGGATCGCCAGCCCGCTGCCCAGATGCTCCGCCGGGAACGTCACCCCGTGGTGCGGGGCCACGAACTCGTCACGGAAGTCGCGGTAGAGCTGGCGGTGCGGGTTGTCCTCGTGGTCGAGCCGGTTCGGGTCGGCGAGCGGCACGAACATCACCTTGATCGGCGCCTCGGGGTCGTGCAGCGAGGGGTCGTTCGGGTCCTGGTCCTGGGCGTCGTCGCCGGTGACGACGGTGATGGGGGTGGACCGGCAGGGGCGGCTGCGCAGCAGTTTGAGGAACGTGGGCATGAACGCCTGGCGGCCCGCGTAGAAGATCATGTCGGTCTTCGTGCCGCAGATCGTGTCGCTGATCGTGCGCAGGAGCGAGGGGCCGCCGCGCGGGTCGAAGGGGAAGCTGAGGCCGGACCTGTCCACGTACGGCTTGAGCCCGAGCTTGGGGTCGAGGAAGGCGTCCTTGAGCGAGCGGGCGTACAGGTCCTTGGTGCCCTGCGGGGTCACGTCCGCCCACATCAGCGCCGCGTTCCCGCCCACCTTCCGCTTCTTGAACTCCTCGGAGATGGCGGCGAGCTGGCCCGACGTGCTGACCGCGGTACGGGTGAGCCCGGGGATGGGCCCGGCCCCGTCGATCTCGCCGGTGGTGTTGAACCCGGCGGCGGTGATGAAGTCGGCGACCATCGGGATGCCGGGGTCCTTGGCCAGGGCGCGCGCCGCGTCGATGCTCTCCTGCTGGCTGGGGCCCATGCCGGTGACCGCGACGATCTGCCCGGGGCTGCCGGTCGCGCCGGTCGCGGCGTTCCTGCGCACCGCCTGCACCGTCGTCCGCCACTGCGAACCGTCGTGGCCGGTGTTGGCGAGCAGGAGCCGGATCTTGGGGAACGTCTCAGAACGGTTGGCGCGGTACTGCCCGATGAACGCCCCTTCGAGCTGGTGCAGCGCCCGCTCGCCGACCAGCCCGCGCGGGCCCGCGCCCATCGGCGCCATGAGCGCGATCGTGCTGTAGTCCTTGCCCTGCATGACCTGCCGGTTCTCCGCCGCGATGGCCTCCAGGATCCGCTGGTACTGCTCGCCCAGCACCATCGTGCCCTCGGCCGGGTCCATCAGCCCGACGCACTCGCCCTCCACGTCGACGACGTCCGCGCTGCGCGTCTCACAACCGCCGAACGGCCACCAGCCCTGCGTGTAGTTCACCAGCACGACGGTGGAGATCAGTACGGCGACCACCACGACGATCACTACCAGGCGCCGCTGGAAGAGCGCTCCCACCTGCCGTAACAGAATCCACGCGCGCGTCGCGAGCGAAGGCGCCGGTGCCGGTTCGTCATGCATCTGGACTCCAGCCGTCACTCATCCCATGACCGTGCGGACGCGCTCTTCCTCGACCATCGGTCGCACGCTTTCCAACCCCTGGGGCGGCGTTCTCCTTGACTCAACGTCATTAAAACGTGTTCAACACCGGCCGGACAACAGTCATGCTCATGGCGCCCGGCGCCTCATTTTGGTGCGCATGGGGCAGAACGTGACGCACTACAGCACAATCGAGGCATGGAGCTCCCTCGGCAGCCCGGCCCCCGGGACTACCCCGGTGTGGTCGCCACCCTGGTCGCGATCCTGGCGGTCCTGCTGCCGGGCGGCCTGTCCTACAGCATCTACCGGTACGTGAGCCCGCCCGCCCCTGTCACCCCGGTGGCCCTGCCCGACCCCACCCCCAGCAAGAAGCCCCGCCAGAAGCCGCTGATCACGGACGGTGAGTTCGGCGACTGGAACTTCCGCATGGGCAGCGTCGCCTTCAAGGCCAAGCGGGTGAGCGGCTGGACCTACGACACCTGCGCCCCGGTCGACCGGCAGGGCGTGCTGGCCGGCAACGGCTGCGCGCAGGCGGTCCAGCTCGCCTACTCGGCCTACAGCGGGCATCTCACGGCGGTCCAGGTCATCATGGCCTTCCCCACCGAGCAGGCCGCCAAGGCCACGGCCAAGCGCCTGACCGGCTCCTCCCGCGCCGTGCAGTGGCGCCGGGACAAGCTGCTCGGCGAGTACGTCTACGGCAGGACGCGGTCGAGCGCGACCGGACGGTACGTCGTCTTCACGGCGGTCACCGCCGACAAGACGGCCCAGGCCAAGGCCGCCCGCTTCCACCAGTACCTGCACACGGACCACGTGAACTACTTCGTCTTCCGCGACGCGACGGTCTCGGGGTGAGCCTCTTCAGGCACCCGGACGGCCGGTAGCATCGCGATCGTGGCGGATTGGGAGTTTCGTCCGGCTTCGGTGGCGGACGTGGACGCGGTGGCGGAGCTGCGTGCGGTGGTGATGAGGGCCGATCTCGAACGGCTCGGACGGTACGACGAGCACCGCGTACGGCAGCGCCTGCGCGACGGTTTCCACCCGGCCCACACCTGGACGATCGAGGTGGACGGCGCCTTCGCCGGTTGCGTCGCGCTGCGGCCGGCGCCGGGCGCGTACTGGCTGGAGCACTTCTACCTGGACCCCCGGGTGCAGGGCAGGGGGATCGGGACCGCCGTGCTGGGGCGGCTGCTGGAGCGGTGCGACCAGGAGGGGGCCGAGGTGCGGCTGCAGGTGCTGCGGGGCAGCCCGGCCAGGCGGCTGTACGAGCGGCACGGTTTCACGCGCGAGAGCGAGGACGAGGTGGACGTCTTCATGGTGCGTGCGCCGGCGACGGTCAGCCCGCCGTCCACGGGCGCAGCTTCTCGGGGTTGAGCACCGCCCAGATGTGCTTGATGCGGCCGTCGGCGACGTCGAAGGCGAGCACCGACACGGTCGCGCCGTCGAGCTGAGCCACCAGGCCGGGCTGGCCGTTGACCGTGCGTTCCACGAGCTCCATGCCGGATCGTGCGTCCATCCGGTCGGCGAAGAAGCGCGCGATCGGCTCGGCGCCCCGGACCGGGTGGAGGACGGCGGTGACGAGGCCGCCGCCGTCGCCTGTCGCGGTGGCCTCCGGGTCGAGGATGGCGATGAGGGCGTTGATGTCCTTGCCCTCCCACGCCTGCTTGAAGGCCCTGACGACGCCGGCCTGCTGGGCGGCCGGAGCCGTGGGGACGCGGGAGTCGCGGATGCGGCGGCGGGCCGAGGTGGCGAGCTGGCGGCAGGCCGCCGGGGTGCGGCCGACGATCTCGGCGACCTCGGCGAAGGGGTAGCGGAAGACGTCGTGCAGGATGAACGCCACGCGCTCGGCCGGGGTCATCGACTCCAGCACGACGAGGAAGGCCATGTTGACCGACTCGTCGAGGGTCACCCGGTCGGCCGGGTCGCCGCTCGCCGGCTCCGTACGCTCGGGCAGCGGCTCGGGGATCCACTCGCCCACGTACCGCTCGCGCCGGGCCCGCGCGGAGCCGAGCAGGTCGAGGCAGATGCGGCCGGCGACCTTCGTCAGCCAGGCGGCGGGCGACTGGATGGCGTCCTGCTGGCGCCTGGACATGGCGTACCAGCGGGCGTAGGTCTCCTGGACGACGTCCTCGGCGTCGGCGAGTGAGCCGAGCAGCCGGTAGGCGAGGTTGGTCAGGTGGCGCCGCTCGCTCATGATCGCGCTCAGGCTGGGGTCGTGTGCTGATGGCGTGGTCATGATGTCGCCGGCTCCCTCGCTCGTTCCGCCCTCACCCGGTCAGACGAGACACCGGGGTGAAGTGTGAGGTCCGCCCGCCACCTCACATCTGGCGCGGTCGCGTCGTCGTACCGGCGAACCGAACACCGAGAAGGGACCGATCATGGAACCCGTCAACGTCGCGATCATCTACTACAGTGCCACGGGCACCGTGCACGCCCTGGCGCGGGCCGCCGCCGAGGGCGCGGAGAAGGCCGGGGCGGACGTGCGGCTGCGCAAGGTCGCCGAGCCGGCGCCGCCGGAGGTGATCGCCTCCAGGCCGGAGTGGGCGCAGCACGTCAGCGACACCGCCGACGTCCCCGAGGCCGTGCTGGACGATCTGGCCTGGGCCGACGCCGTGCTGTTCGGCACGCCCACCCGCTTCGGGAACCCGGCCAGCCCGCTCAGGGTGTTCATGGAGAGCACCGGCAGCCTGTGGTTCCAGGGCAAGCTGGCGGACAAGGTGTACTCGGCCTTCACCGCGTCCAACACCGCCCACGGCGGGCAGGAGTCCACGATCCTGGCGCTGGCGAACACGTTCTACCACTGGGGCGGGATCATCGTGCCGCCCGGTTACACGGATCCCGTCCAGTTCCAGTCGGGCAACCCGTACGGGACCTCCCACGTGGCCGGTGACGGCCCGCCCGGGGAGATCGCCCTGCAGGCGGCCCGGCACCAGGCCCGCCGCGTCGTCGACACCGCCGCCTCGTTCAAGGCCGGCCGCGCCGCCTGATCGTCAGGGGTGCTGCGCCGGGCCTGAGTTGTTCGCCCGGTTCCGGGCGACGGTCCCCAGGACGTCCGTATCATCTCGGCATGGTGCCGAAGCTCAGCCGCCGGGCGGTGCTCCTGGCCGCCGGTGGGCTGCTCGCCGGCTGTTCGCGGCAGCCCGAGGTGGACCGGGTCCAGTTGCGGCTGGCCACCGGGCCGGCGGGGGCGGTGTACCGGCGCATCGGCGGCTCGCTGGCCGAGCACATCTCCGCGCGGGTGCCCGGCGCCACGGTGACGACCGTGCCCAGCGGGGCGTCCACCGACAACATCCGGATGTTGCGTGCCGGTGAGGTGCATCTCGGGCTGACGAGCCTGGACGCGCTGATCACCACGGACGGCCGTGCCCCCGACGGGCTCTCGGCGGTCTGCCGGCTGTACGACAGCCACCTGCATCTCGTGGTGCCGGCCGGATCGGCGATCGACGGCTTCGGCGACCTGAAGGGCAAGCGGGTCTCGCTGGGCGCGCGCGACTCGGGCACCGAGTTCACCTCGCTGCGGATCCTGGAGCTCGGCCTGGTCGAGATCGAGGGCCGCTACCTCAGCCAGGCCGAGTCGGCGGCGGCCCTGCGTGACGGCGGGATCGACGCGATGTTCTCCCTGACCGGCGTGCCGACACCGGCCATCACCGAGCTGGCGCAGCGGCACCCGGTCCGGCTGATCCCGCTGGACGAGCAGGCCGACGCGCTCTTCACGGCGTTCCCCGGCCCCTACGCCCCCGCCATGATCCCGGCGACCGCGTACGCCGGGGTGCCCGCCACCCGTACGGTCGCCGTGCCCAACGTGCTGCTCGCCCGCAACGACCTGCCCGACGACCTGGTGCACGCCATCACCGACACGATCTTCACGCATGCCGGCACGATCACCTCCGGCAGCCGCGACGACACCGAGGCCGTCCCCGACGCCGTGCCCGAGGCGTGGCAGATCAACGTGCGTACGGGGATCGCCACCTCGTCGATCCCGCTGCATCCCGGCGCGGCGGCCTGGTTCCAGGACCGCAAACGCTGATCCCGGCGGTCTGGTTCCGGGGCCGTGAGCCCCGGTCCCGGCGGTCTGGTTCCGGGGCCGTGAGCGCCGGTCCCGGCGGTCTGGTTCCGGGGCCGCGAGCGCCGGTCCCGCCGGCCTGGTTCCGGGGCCGCGAGCGCCGGTCCCGCCGGCCTGGTTCCGGGGCCGTGAGCGTCACTCCCCGCCCTCCTGCGGCGCGACCGGCAACGTGATCACCGCGGCGAACCCGCGCCCCGAGCCGTCCGGCCGCGGCAGCCCCTCCTCCAGCCGCAGCTCACCCCCGGCCGTCCCCGCCAGGTCGGCGCAGATGGCCAGCCCCAGCCCGGTCCCCGGCACGTTCTGGTGCCGCGGCGACCGCCAGAACCGCCGCAACGCCTGCTCCCGCTCGGCCTCGTCGAGCCCCTGCCCGTCGTCCCGGACGGAGATCACCACCACCTCGCCGGCGGCGCTCCGGGCGCTCACCTCCACCACCTGCGCCGCCGACAGCCGCAGGGCGTTGCTGACCAGCTCGTCCAGGATGCTCCCCAGCCCGCCCGTGGGCTCCAGCAGCCGCAACCCGGCCGGCACGTCCACCGCCAGCCGCTGGCCCGCCGTGGCCGTCAGCGCCCGCCACCGGTCCACCCGCGTGGCCAGCACCGCGTCCAGCTCCACCGGCGAGGCCGTCCGGATGCTCTCCATCCGGGCGCTGGCCTGCAACGAGTTCAGCAGCCGCTGCATGGCCTTCAGCTCGTCCACGGCCACCTCGTACACCGGATGCCCGCCCTGCGCCAGATGCGGCTCCAGCGTCTCCACGGCGAGCCGGAGGCTGGTCAGCGGGTTGCGCAGCTGGTGCGAGGCGTCGGAGACGAAGGCCCGCTGCCGCTGCACGGCGTTCTCCACCGCGTCCATCATCGTGTTGAAGGACCCGGCGAGCCGCCGCAGCTCGACCGGCCCGGCCTCGGCGTCCGCCCGGATCGTCAGGTCGCCCTGCGAGATGCGGGAGCTGGCCGCGTCCAGCTCGCGTACGGGCCGCAGCACCCACGCCGACACCGGCCAGGCGACGGCGATCAGCGCGATCAGCGGCAGCAGCCCGAGGGCGGCGAGCTGGGCCCACAGCACCAGGACGCGGGAGCGGGTCCTCGACAGGTCGGAGATCGTCACGACGGCGCCGACGACCTCGCTGTCCCGGCCGACGGGCTCGGCGACGACGAGGGCGGAGCCGTCCCAGGGCGCCCACTCGCCCGACGGTTCCGAGCGGGTCCCGGCCAGCGCCGCGGTGACGATGCGGGGCAGCGCGGGCTCGGCGGCGGCCGCCTCCTGGTAGGCGCGGGCCGGGCCGAGCAGCACCGTGCCGGACGTGTCGATCACGGCGGCGGGGATGCCGTACAGCTCGTGGTAGCGGGTCAGCTCCTGCTGCAGCGCCTCGGTCCGGCCGGTGGACAGCGCGGTCTCGGCCAGCGAGGCGAAGCGGCCGACGTCGCCCAGCCGGTCCACGTACGTCTCCTGCATCTCCCGCTCGGCCAGGGTGACGCTGTGCGGCACGCCGAGGGCCGTGACGAGCAGCACCGCGAGCGGCACCAGGACGACGAGCAGGCGGCGGCGCACGGCGCGTCAGCCGATCAGCTCCGGCTGGCCGGCCTGGATGCGATAGCCGACCCCGTGGACCGTGCGGATGGGCACGGACGGGCCGAGCTTGTTGCGCAGCGCCGCGATGTGCGTGTCGAGGGTGCGGCTAGAGGACTCCCAGGTGGCGCCCCAGATCTGGTCGAGGATGACGTCGCGGCTGACGACGTTCGGGGCGCGGCGGGCCAGCAGCAGGAGCAGCTCGAACTCCTTGCGCGTGAGCGTGACGGGCGCGCCCTCGACGGTGACCTCGCGGGTGCCGGCGGCGATCCGCATCGGGCCGAGCACGAGCGGCTCGTCGGGGTGGCTCAGGGCGCGGGCCACGCGGGTGCGCCGCAGCACGGCGTCGATCCTGGCCAGCAGCTCCGGGATGCCGAACGGTTTGACGATGTAGTCGTCGGCGCCGGCGCGTAAGCCGCGGACGCGCTCGTGCTCCTCCGAGCGCGCGGTCACGGCGATGACGGCGGTCTCCGGCCGGTCGCGCAGCTTGCGGATCACGTCGAGGCCGTCGCCGTCGGGCAGGCCCAGATCGACCAGCACCACATCGGACGGGGCGGCGCGCACGGCCTCCGCGGCGGTGGCGATGCGGTGAACCTCGAAGCCCGCCTGGACCAGGACGGTCACCAGACCCCGCGCCACGCGGTCGTCATCCTCGATGATGGTGATCCGCATACCGGCGGATTGTACGGCGCGGATCGCCGCTTGTGTTAGCCCTTCACTTCTTGGGATTCTTCTGACATCCAGCGCATTCCTTGGGATTTCTCTGACACCATCCGCGTCCCTCCCGGCCGAGACTGAGGCCGCGCACTCACCACGGGCATGCGCTGACGAGGAGGTCGCCAGATGACAACGACCAGCAGGTATCGGGCCGCCGCCCGGATGATCGCCGCGATCGGCGCCGTTTCGCTCGTCGCAGCCTGCTCCGGCAACGGTGGCGGCACCGCCACCGGAGGCGCCACGGGCGGCGCCGCCTATCCGGAGAAGAACATCACGTTCGTGGTGCCGTTCAGCGCGGGCGGCCCGACCGACACCGTCACCCGCATGATCGCCGAGCCGATGGCCGCCAAGCTCGGCGGCAAGATCGTCGTCCAGAACGTCGAGGGCGCGGGCGGCACGGTCGGCGCCGGTGAGGTCGCGCGGGCCGATCCCGACGGCCACACCGTGCTCATGCACCACATCGGCATGTCCACCGCGCCCGCCCTCTACCAGGACCTCGGCTACAAGCCGCTGGAGGACTTCCTGACGATCGGGCTCGTCACCGAGGTGCCGATGACCGTCGTCGCCCGCAAGGACTTCGAGCCCAAGACGCTTCAGGAGCTCGTCACCCACGTCAAGGCGAACGCGGGCAAGGTCACGCTGGCCAACGCCGGCATCGGCGCCGCCTCCCACCTGTGCGGCCTGCTGTTCCAGACCGCGGCCGGCGTCAAGCTGCAGGAGGTCCCGTACGAGGGCACCGGGCCCGCGCTGACCGACCTCGTCGGTGGCCAGGTCGACTTCATGTGCGACCAGACCACCAACACCAGCGGCCAGATCACCGCGGGCGAGGTCAAGGCGTACGCGGTCACCACGCCCGAGCGGGTCAAGAGCCTGCCCGACCTGCCCACCACGACCGAGGCCGGGCTGCCCCAGCTCAAGGTCAGCGTCTGGCACGGCCTGTACGTGCCCAAGGGCACGCCGCAGGACGTCGTCCAGAAGCTGACCGAGGCGCTGAAGGCGGCGCTGGCCGACCAGAAGGTCATCGACCAGATGGCCAAGCTGGGCACCGCGCCCGTCCCGGCCGAGGACGCCACCCCCGAGGCGCACCGGGCCAAGCTCCAGGAGGAGATCACCACCTGGGGCAAGGTGATCGCCGACGCCGGGGTCAAGGCCTCCTGAGGTGAAGCACCGCCGATCCTTCTCCGACGTCCTCGCCGGAGCCGTCTTCGTGGTGATCGGTGGCGCGTTCGCGGCGGGGTCGCTCAGCTACCAGCTGGGCACCCCCCTGCGGATGGGCCCCGGCGCCTTCCCCCTGCTGGTGGGCGCGATCGTGGCCGCCCTCGGCCTGGCGATCGTGGTCAAGGGGCTCGTCGCCGGCGAGGTGGCGGCGTTCGGGCCGGTCCCGTGGCGGGCGATCGCCGTCATCGTGCTCGCCGTGCTGTTCTTCGGGTTCACCGTACGCGGCCTCGGGTTCGTCCCGGCGTCGGCGGTGACGGCCCTGCTCACGACACTGGCCAGCTCGCGCGTCCGCCCGCTCATGGCCGTGGCCGTGACGGCGGGGCTCACCGTGGCCGCCACGCTCATCTTCGTCGTCGCACTTCAGCTGCGGATCCCGCTGGTGGGCCCGTGGCTGGGGTTCTGACGCGGCTTCCGGATTGAGAGGGCATGGAACTTCTCGACAACCTGGCGCTGGGCTTCTCGACCGCCCTCCTCGTCCAGAACGTCCTCTACTGCTTCGTGGGAGTGCTGCTCGGCACGGCGGTCGGCGTGCTGCCCGGCATCGGGCCGACGGCGACGGTGGCGATGCTGCTGCCGATCACGTTCAGCTTCGAGCCCGTGACGGCGCTGATCATGCTGGCCGGCATCTACTACGGCGCCCAGTACGGCGGCTCGACGACCGCCATCCTGATCAACCTGCCCGGCGAGTCGTCGGCGGCGGTCACCGCGCTGGACGGCCACGAGATGGCCCGCCAGGGCCGGGCCGGCGCCGCGCTCGCCACCGCCGCGATCGGCTCCTTCGTCGCCGGGACGATCGCCACCGTCGTGCTGGCCGTCGCCGCTCCGCCGCTGGCCAGGGTCGCGCTGCAGTTCGGCGCGGCCGACTACTTCTCGCTGGTGCTGCTCGGCCTGATCGTGTCGATCACGCTGGCCCGCGGCTCGGCGCTCAAGGCGCTGGCCATGATCGCGCTCGGCGTCCTGTTCGGCACGGTCGGCCAGGACATCTACACCGGCACGCCCAGGTTCGTCTTCGAGCAGCGCGAGCTGTACGGCGGCATCGACTTCGTGTCGGTCGCCGTCGGCATGTTCGGCCTGGCCGAGATCCTGCGCAACCTGGAGAACGAGCAGACCCGCACGATGATCGTCAGCCGGGTCAGGAACCTCTGGCCGACCCCCGAGGACCGGCGCAGGATCGTCGGCCCCATCCTGCGCGGCACCGGCCTCGGCGCCGCGCTGGGCGTGCTGCCCGGTGGCGGCCACGTGCTGGCCTCGTTCACCTCCTACGCCGTCGAGAAGCGGATCTCCAAGCGGCGGCAGGAGTTCGGGCACGGCGCGATCGAGGGCGTCGCCGGCCCCGAGTCCGCGAACAACGCCGCCGCCCAGACCTCCTTCATCCCGCTGCTCACCCTGGGCCTGCCCGCCCACCCGGTGATGGCCCTGATGGTCGGCGCGTTCATCGTGCACGGCATCACGCCGGGCCCGAACGTGCTGGCCGACGAGCCCGAGCTGTTCTGGGGCCTGATCGCCTCGATGTGGATCGGCAACGTGCTGCTCGTGCTGCTGAACCTGCCGCTGATCGGCATCTGGGTGCGCATGCTGCACATCCCGTACCAGGTGCTGTTCCCGATGATCGTCCTGTTCGCGGCGATCGGCACGTACTCGTTGTCGTTCAACGCCTTCGACGTCTACGCGATCGTCTTCTTCGGCCTGCTCGGCTACGTGCTGATCAAGTGCGGCTGCGAGCCGGCGCCGCTGCTGCTCGGGTTCGTGCTCGGCCCGCTGCTGGAGGAGAACCTGCGGCGGGCGCTCATCATCTCCCGTGGCGACGCGACCGTCTTCGTGACCAGGCCCATCTCCATGACCCTGCTGATCCTGACCGCGGCGGCGCTGGTGGTGGCGATCCTCCCGGCGATCCGCAGGCGCCGCGAGGTGGTGTTCGCGGAGGACGAGTAGACCGGCGTGCGACTTCCAGGATCCGCACCCGGCCTACCGGCACGCCCGCGAGACGGGCCCGGTGCGGCCCGCGATCGCGCACCGGCGGCTCAGGGTCTGGCTGGTCACCAGGTACGCCGAGGCCAGGGAGCTGCTCAACGATCCCAGTCTGGCCAAGGACAGCGCCAGGGCGGTCGAGCTGTTCCCGCCGGGGACCGCGGGGCCGTACGCCTCGTCGCTGGCGGCCCACATGCTCAACTCCGACCCGCCCGACCACACGCGCCTGCGCAGGCTGGTCAACAAGGAGTTCACCGCCAGGACGGTGTCGCGGCTGCGGCCGCGCATCGAGCAGATCACCGACGGCCTGCTCGACGGCCTGGCCGGGGCGGGCGAGAGCGACCTGCTGGAGTCGTTCGCCTTCCCCCTGCCGATCGCCGTCATCTGCGAGCTGCTCGGCATCCCGGCCTCGGACCACGACGAGTTCAGGACGTGGACGGCGCCCTTCGTGGCGGCCTCGTCGGCCGAGGAGATGGGCGCGGCCCACGCGTGGATGCTGGACTACCTGACCCGCCTCGTCGCCGCCAAGCGGGCCGAACCGGGCGAGGACCTGCTGTCGCAGCTCGTGCACGGCTGCGACGAGGGTGACCGGCTGTCGCACGACGAGGTGGTGTCCATGGCCTTCCTGCTCCTGGTGGCGGGCCACGAGACCACGGTCAACCTGATCGCCAACAGCGTGCTCGCCCTGATCGCCGACCCGGACCAGCAGGCCGCGCTGCGGGCCGACCCCGCCCTGCTGCCGGGCGCGGTCGAGGAGTTCCTGCGCTTCGACGGCCCGATCAACATCGCGACCCTGCGCTTCACCACCGAGCCGGTCCGCGTCGGGGACGTCGAGATCCCCGCGAACGAGTTCGTCTTCATCTCCCTGCTGGCCGCCAACCGCGACCCGGACCGCTTCCCCGACCCCGACCGGCTCGACCTCACCCGGCAGGACGGCGGCCACCTGGCCTTCGGCCACGGCATCCACTACTGCGTGGGGGCGCCGCTGGCCAGGCTGGAGGCGCAGATCGCCATCGGGCGGCTGCTCGACCGGTTCACCACCATCGAGCCGGCCTCGCCCACCCTGCGGTGGCGCGCCAGCACCCTCATCCGGGGGCTGGAGACCCTGCCCGTCCGGCTCCGCTAACCGCCCAGCCCGGCCGGCTCCGCGTCGCCGGGCCTGAGCCCCTGCGCGGAGCGAAGTACGGCACGTACGCGCTCCCCGCCCCCCTCGCACTCCCGCAACAGCGTCAGCTCGCTCAGCTCGGGCGCCCCGCCGGCGACCCCAGCCATCCGACCCGTTCGAGGACGGCCTCGGTCACCTGCTCGGCCGTGCGCCCGTCGGTCGGCACCCGCAGGTCACCGAGCGCCGCCTGCTCCAGCGCGGCAGCCGCCGCCACCGCCTCGTCCGCGACCTGGAGCAGGTACGCGCGGGGCCGCCCGAGCAGCGGGTCGCCCGGCTGGGCCCAGGCGCCGCCCTGCCCCCGGCGGACGATCCGGCGCGTGAGCTCCTCCCGGCCCGCGTGCAGGCGGCACAGCGTGAGCCGGGCGCCGGGCAGCGCGTCGGCGTACGGCTCGACCGCCGCACTGTCCTGGGCGGGGCCGGTCACGACCAGGGCCTGCGCCCCGGCCGCCCGGTAGGTGGACCACAGCGCCGCCAGGTTGCGGGCCTTGACCCGGTGGTCGCCGGGAGCGGGGCCGTGGAAGCCGAGCTGGTCGAGATCGACGTAGGCCGCCGCGAGCCCGGCACGCAGGAGCCTGAGGTAGAGCGAGAAACCCACCGTGGACTTGCCGACGCCGGTGGCCCCGCACAACCACAGCACCGGATCGCCGCGGAATTCCGCCGCCACCGTTTCAGAAGGAGCCGACAGGATCGCGTCGGGAGAAGCCGACGGGTCCAGCTCGGGAGAAGCCGGCGGGTCCAGTTCGGGAGAATCCGACGGGCCCGGGTCGGGCCAGGCGCCCGTGCGCTCCTCGACGAGCCGCACCACCTCCGGCACCGACAACCCGCCCGTGTCCACGCACAGGTCGGCGAAGTCGGCGGCGTCGAGCGCGTCGGCCTCGCGCAGCGCCTGCTCGACCTGCCCGGCGCCGCCGTCCCGGCCGAGGAGGCGCCGCCGCAGCTCGTCCCGCCCGGCTCGCAGCCGGCACACGGTCACCGCGGCGCGCGGGACCTGATCGGCGGGCACCCCGTGGACGGGGTCCACGACGCCGGAGACGATGAGCCGCCGGGCGCCCGCCGCCTGGAAGGCCGCCGCGACCGAGGCGAGGTTGCGGGCCTTCATGCGGTGCCGCCCGGGGTCCGCCGCCGGCTCGGGATAGCAGATGCCGAGCTGGTCGATGTCGACGTAGGCGGCCGGGATCCCGGCCAGGACGGCCCGGGTGTACAGCTCCCAGGCGACCGTGGTCTTCCCGACCCCTGGCGGGCCGCACAGCCACAGCGCGGGAATCACGAGCTGCGGGTGGCGCAAGCGGGGCACCGGCCCCAGTAGATGACCTCGGCCTCGTCGATGGTGAAGCCGTGGTCGTCGGCGGCGTCCAGGCAGGGGGCGTGACCGACCGCGCAGTCCACGTCGGCGACCGTGCCGCACGACCGGCACACGATGTGGTGGTGGTTGTCGCCCACGCGCCCTTCGTACCGGGTCGGGCTGCCCGCCGGTTCGATCCGGCGCACCAGCCCCGCCGCGGTCAGCGCGTGCAGGGCCTCGTACACGGCCTGGAGGGAGACGTGGCCCACGCGGTCGCGCACCCCGGCGGCGAGCGCCTCCACGTCGAGGTGGTCACCGTGCCTGACGGTCTCGAGCAACGCCACGCGGGCGGCGGTCACCCGCAGCCCTGCGCCGCGCAACTCCTCGGCGGTCGTCGGAGTCCTGGGTGCGGTCATGGCGCCACAACCTACCGCCGTAAACACGAGCCGTACAAGATAACGAACAGTCCCAGTTCGCTGCCGTGCCAGGGTCTTCGGGCGGCTCGGCGGGATCGTGCGAGAGTGGGCTGACGTTTCCGCCCGCCTGCCGACGAGGAGCCGACCGCCCATGCCGCACCCCGACCGGGCCCGTCTGTCCGCGCACGGCGCCGTGTCCACGAGCCTGGCCGTGCTGAGCGACCGGGAGCTGGCCGCGCTGGTCGCGGGGGCCGAGCCGCGTGGGGCCGGCATCGGCGGGCGGTCGGCGGAGCTGGAGGTGGCCGGCGTGCGCGTGTTCGTCAAGCGGGTGCCGCTCACCGACCTGGAGTGCCGCCCCGAGCACGTGCGCTCGACGGCCAACCTCTTCGGCCTGCCGACCTTCTACCAGTACGGGGTCGGCTCGGCCGGGTTCGGGGCCTGGCGGGAGCTGGCGGCCCACGTCATGACGAGCGACTGGGTGCTGACCGGCGCCCATGCCGGGTTCCCCCTCCTGCACCACTGGCGGGTGCTCCCGGACGCCGCCCCGGAGGGGTTCGCCGACGAGTTCGGCGGCATCGACGGGGCCGTGGCGCACTGGGAGGGCTCCGCCGCCGTGCGTCGGCGGCTGGAGGCCGTCGCCACCGCCTCGCGCAGCCTCGTCCTGTTCATGGAGCACCTGCCGTGGACGCTGGCCGCCTGGTTGTCGCGGCATCGGGCGAGTGAGCCGTATCCGTGGCTCGAACAGGCGCTCGCCCGCGGCACCAGTTTCCTGAGCGCGCAGGGGTTCGTGCACTTCGACGCCCACTTCATGAACCTGCTCACCGACGGCCGCGAGATCTACTTCGCCGACCTGGGACTGGCGCTGAGCAAGCGGTTCACGTTGTCCGGGGAGGAGTCCCTGTTCCTGGCCGAGCACCTCTCCTACGACCGGCACTACACCACCAGTCATCTCCTGCGCCACCACCTGCCCGGGGCCGGCCGGGGGCCGGAGGAGCACCTCGCGTTCCTGCGGGACTGGACGGCGGGCGGCGCCCGGCGCGATCGCCTTCCCGTGGCCGTCGCCGAGCTGATCGACCGGCACGCGGCGACCGCCCTCGTCTTCGGCGAGTTCTTCGAGCGGCTCGTCGGCGAGAGCAAGCGGACGCCCTACCCCCGCGCGGCGCTCGACGGGCGATGACGGGTCAGCCGGTGTGCCAGAACGTCGACAGCAGCACGTGCAGGGCGGTCGCGCCCAGCACGCTGACCACCGCGTTGCGGGTCTTCAGGTGCAGCCCGATCGCCGCCGCCAGGGCCAGGACGGTGGGCACCATCGCGGTCCAGGGGGTGGGGCGCAGGTCGCGCAGGGTGTAGAGGGCCAGGATCAGCATGATGCCGGTGGGCATCTGCACAGCAAGGAACTGCAGGACGGACGAGCGGCGCAGCGGGCCCAGCACGGCGAAGGGCAGGGCGCGCAGGCCCCAGGTGATCGCGGTGCTGACGGCGACGACGGCGGCCAGGTAGAGCGGGGTGGGCAACGAGTTCTACCTTTCGAGGCCGGCGGACGCTGATGCCGGCACGGGGGCCGGAAGCTGCCGCGTGGCGGGTTTCGAGGGCTGACGCCGGTGGCGCAGGGCGTACCGGATGAGCAGGCCCGCCGTGAACAGGCCCATCGCGACCGGCAGGAGCCGGCCGGGGGTCAGCAGCGCGGCGGCGGCGAAGCTCGCCGCGGCCAGCAGCGGCGTCGGCAGGTCGCGCCGGTCGCGCCAGGCGTCGATCGTCAGCACCACGAACAGGGCGGTCAGCGCGAACTCCAGCCCGTGCAGCGTGACGGGCACCAGCGCCCCGGCCAGCGCCCCCGCGGTGGCGCCGCCGACCCAGTAGGCCTGGCACAGTGCCTGCATCCACAGGATGCGCGCGCCGCTCCAGCCCCGGGCGCGACCGCCGGCGGTCAGCGCGTACGCCTCGTCGGTGAGCGCGAAGGTGGCGTAGACGCGGCCGAGCGGCCGGACCTGCCGCAGCGGGAAGGACAGCGCGTAGAAGACGTGCCGCATGTTCACCAGCAGCGCCGTCACCGCGATCTGCCCCAGCGGCGTCACGGTGGCGACCAGCCCGAGCAGCAGGAACTCCAGCGACCCCGCGTAGATCACCGCGGTGAACGCCGTCGCCCACCACCAGTCCAGCCCGGCGTGCGCCACCAGCACGCCCAAGCTGACCCCGAGGGGGAACAGGCTCAGCCCCACCGAGGCGGTGTCGGCCGCAGCCGCCGTGAAATCCCGCGTTCGCATGAGAAGTAATTTTAGTGCGTATGTCGCATAATATGGTTTCTTGAGTTAGGAGAAATCGGGCAGATGAGCAATCTTATTGTTCTGGATGAAGTGGATCGGGAAATATTGTTCCAACTGGCCCAGGATGGCCGGATGTCGAACGTGGAGCTGGCCCGCCGGGTGGGCCTGACGCCGCCGCCCTGCCTGCGCCGGGTCAAGCGCCTGGAGGAGGCCGGGGTGATCGCCGGGTACCGGGCGCAGATCTCGCCCGAGGCGCTGGGCCGCTCGCTGGAGGTCGTGGTGTCGGTGGAGATCGCGGTCAACGACCTGCAGACCGTGGAGGAGTTCGAGTCGCGGGTGGCGGCGCTGGAGGAGGTGCTGGAGTTCCGGCGGATGTTCGGGCGGCCCGACTACTACATGCGGGTGGCGGTCGCCGACCAGTTCGCCTACGAGAAGTTCCTCAGCCAGCAGATCCTGCCGCTGCCCGCCGTCTCCCGCGTCGACTCCCATCTGACGATGAAGCGCATCAAGGATTAGCGGCACCGTTCTCGAACGTGTAGGCTGCCTACGTGTAGCGTGCCTACACCGGAAGAAGGGGTGTGCCAGGATGGGTGCGGAACAGGTCAGCGGATCCACCGGCCGCACGGTGCGGCTCGTCATCCTCGTCATCGCCGGGATCGTCGTCGCGAACGTGCTGGTCAGCCTGCTGATGGCCCGCGACACCGGCCTCGGCGTGGACGAGCTCATCGCGTTCGGGGGCGGCGCGGCCCTGGGGCTGCTGGTCGAGTTCGCGGGGTTCCGGCGGTCCGGGCGCTGAGTCATGGACGCGCTCGACCTGGCCCGGCTGGAGTTCGGGATCACCACGAGCCTGCACTTCCTGTTCGTCGCACTGACGCTCGGCCTCGCGCCGCTGATCGCCTTCCTGCAGACGCTCTGGGTCGTCCGGGGCAACCCGCTGCACGAGCGGCTGACGAAGTTCTGGGGACAGATCTACATCGTCAACTACGGGCTGGGCATCGTCTCGGGCCTGTTGCTGGAGTTCCAGTTCGCCCTCAACTGGAGCGGGCTGACGCACTTCGCCGGTGAGCTCTTCGGCGCGCCGATGGCGATGGAGACGCTCTACGCCTTCTTCGTCGAGTCGACGTTCCTCGGGCTCTGGATCTTCGGCTGGGGCCGGCTGCCGAAGGTGGCGCACCTGCTGACCTTCTACGTGGTGGCGCTCGCGGCGATCGGCTCGGCGTACCTGATCGTGGTCGCGAACGGGTTCCTGCAGAACCCGGTGGGCTTCGAGCGGGCCGGTGACGCGCTGCGCCTGGTGGACGCCGGCGCGGTGTTCGCCAACCCCGCCGCGCTGCTCGCCGTGGGGCACATCCTGCCCGCCGCGCTCATGGTCGGCGGCTTCTTCATGGCCGGGGTGAGCGCCTGGCACTTCCGCCGGGGCACCGGCGAGATCGCCTTCTTCCGCCTGTCCATGCGGCTCGGCCTCACCGTCGGGTACGTCGCCACCTTCTTCACCATCGGCTTCGGCGACGCGTCCGTCCTGTGGGTGGTGCGCAACCAGCCGACCAAGCTGGCGGGTGGCGCCGAGGCCGTGGAGGCCGCGCGGCGCATGGCCGCCGAGCACGGCCCCGGCGACTATCTGGCGCCCGCGTGGGTGCCCATCGCGCTGACCGTGATGTTGTCGGTCGCCTACCTGTACGTGCTGTTCGCGCTGATCCCCATCGTGCTGCTCGGCCGGGGCCGCATCGAGCGGCGGCGGCTGCTGCTCGGGATCGGGGTCTGGACGATCCCGCTGCCGTTCCTGACCGTGATCCTCGGCTGGATGGTCCGCGAGGTCGGCCGGCAGCCCTGGGTGATCTACGACGTGCTGCCCACGAGCCAGGCCGTCTCGGACGTCGGCGCGGCCAGCGTGCTGGCCTCGCTGGTGATCTTCACGAGCCTGTACGTCACGCTGGTGGTCGTCGGCTACCTGCTCATCGCCAGGATCGCGCGGCGCGGGCCGGAGTCCCTCGTGCTCGGCGGCGTCCTGGCGGACCCGGAACCGGTCGGAGGGCGCTGATGGAGATCGTCTGGCTGCTCGTCGTCGGCCTGCTGCTGGCCGGCTGGTACGCGCTCGACGGGTTCGCCCTCGGCGCCGGCATGTTCCTGGCCGCGCTGCGCGGCGACGCCCGCTCGCGGCGCCACGTGGTCGCGGCCGTCGGGCCGTTCTTCCTGGCCAACGAGGTCTGGCTGATCGCCTTCGCCGGGGTGCTGGCGGTGACCTTCCCGGACGCCGAGGCCGCGTTGTTCACCGCGCTGTACCCGGTGATCGTCCTGATGGTGGCGGCGTGGCTGGTCCGCGACCTCGGGATGTGGTTCCGCGCGCGCAGGCCGGAGCCCGGATGGCAGCGGTGGTGGGAGACGACCCAGGCGGTCGCGAGCTTGGTCTTCGCGGCTGCGGCCGGACTCTTCCTGGGCAACGCCGTCCAGGAGCCGGGGGACGGGGTGCTCCGGATGCTGAACCCGTACGGGCTGCTCGGCGCGCTCACCACGGTCGCGCTCTTCGCCCTGCACGGCACGGCGTTCCTGGCGCTGCGCACGACGGGGGAGCTGCGCGAGCGGGCCAGGCGGGCGGGCGGGCGGCTGGCGCCCGCCGCGCTCGGGCTCCTGGTGCTGCTCGTCGCCACCGCCCCGCTCGCGTCCGCGACCGGCCTGGCGCCCCTCGCCCTCGTCCCCGGACTCGCCGGTCCGGCCGGCGTCACCGTGGCCTGGCGGGCCATGAGGAAGGGCCGGGACGGCACGGCCTTCGCCGGGACGGTGCTCGCCGCGGCCTGCCTGCCGCTGACCGCCGGGGCGCTGATGGCCGGGCGGCTGCTCGACGGGGTGGCGGGGGAGAGCACGATCGACCGGCTCACGATGGTGGCGCTGCCGATCCTGCCGTTCCTGCTCGCCGCGCAGGCGGTGCTGTGGTGGGTGCACCGGCACCGGCTGAACGACCGCTCGGTGACGTTCTTCTGAGCCGGAAACGGGGATGAACGCCGGGGCCCGCGCCTGATACCGTGCCTGCTCGCTCAGCGAGGAGACCCGATGTCCCAGTGCCCGGAATGCGGCGCTCCCGACGCGCCGAAGTCCTGCGCGGACCTGTTCCACGAGCTGCTGACGCTGGACTACTCGATGCGCCCGCCCTGGGCGCCGGTGCACGCCGTCACGGTGTCCTGCTACTACCTCCAGCACCCGTCCCGCGCCCCCGGCTCAGCCACCCCGGCACAGTGGGCGCTGCTGCACGTCTACCTGCGCGGCGGGCTGCCCGCCCTGCTGCCCACGGCCCGGCGCGCCCGCCGGCTCAACTCCCACCGCCACGGCGGCCACACCCCGGGCCCGGACGACTTCCCCGGCGCGCCGCCGTTCCCGGCCGGCGCCACGCCGCCGCCGGGGTACGCCACGACGATCGCCGACGTCGCCCTGGACGGCACCTTCCCGGCCGAGGGGCACGAGGAGCGCGTCAGGCGCTGGGCGGCGGACACGGTGGCGGCGTGGGGGTGAGGCTCTCCAGCAGCGTGCGGACGAACGAGGCCGCCGCCTCCTCGTCGTCCGGGAAGCCCGCCTGCGACATGTGCCCGAGGAAGGCGTACTGGAAGCAGGCCCCGAGCAGCAGCCCGGCGGCGGCCCGCACGTCGGCCCCGGCGCGCACCCGGCCCGCCTCCTGCTCGGCGCGCAGGTAGGCGGCCAGCGCCTCGTTCGCCTTGTGCGGCCCGGCCCCCTCCTGCAGCAGCTCCTCCTTGTGCGCCGTCAGGGTCGCCGGATCCGCGAACACCGAGGCGAACATGGGGAACCCGGCACGGTAGACGCCGATGGCCGCCCGCGCCACGGCGGTGAGCGCGGTGACCAGGTCGCCGCCTCCGCCGCGCAGCGCCTCGACGAGGGGGGCGAAGCTGGGGGATCTCTCGCGCATCACGGCCACCATCAGGTCGGCCTTGCTGGGGAAGTGCTTGTACAGGGCCGCCTCGGTGAACCCGGCGGCCCGCGCGATCTGGCGCGTGGTCACGTTGGCCAGGCCCTGCTCGGCCATGACCGTGGCCGCCGCGTCGAGGATCACGTCTCTGGTGCCCATGCTTCGCCCTCTCGCCTGTTGACATGGTTAGTAAACACTCACTAGCCTCCGCTCCAGGTTAGTAAGTGTTTACCAACCAAGGAGTCTAGATGAAGATCACCGTCTTCGGGGCTACGGGCGGCACCGGCCGGCACGTCGTGGAGCAGGCGCTCGACGCCGGGCACCACGTCACCGCAGTCGTCCGGGACCCCGCCGGCCTCCCCCGCTCGGACCACCCCCGCTCGGACCACCCCCGCTCGGACCACCCCCGCTCGGACCACCCCCGCCTCGACCCGGTCATCGCCGACGTCATGCGGCCCGCCGCCATCGAGGCGAGCGTGACGGGCAGGGACGCCGTGATCTCGGCGCTCGGCCCGCGCGGCAGGGGTGCCGGGCAGGTGTGCGCGGAGGGCGCGCGGTCGATCATCGCCGCCCTCGACGACCCGGCCACCGCCGGCCACACCATCTCCCTGGGGTACTGACCGTGAAGCGACCCATCGTCATCACCCTCGGCCTGCTGCTCGCCGCCGCGCTCTGCGCCGCCGGGACCGTCGCCTACCTCACCTTCCTGCGCCCGGCCACCAACCCGCCCGCCGACGCCTGCGCGGCGCAGGCCACCAGGCCCCGCGTCGTGGCGGCCGGGGCCAGCATGACGCAGGGCTCGCTCGGCGCCGACTGGGTGGGCGCGCTGCGCGCCGCGTTCCCCGGCTACGAGCTCGTCAACGCGGGCAGCAACGGCAACACCACCGCCGACCTGCTCGAACGCGTCGACACCGACATCGTGGCCTGCCGCCCCGCCGCGGTCACGCTCCTGATCGGCACCAACGACGTCCGCAACGGCGTGCCGCTGGACGACTACCGCGCCAACCTGCGCGCGATCGTCGACCGGGTGAAGTCCGGCACCGGCGCCCGCGTCGCCCTCATGTCCCTGCCCCCGCTCGGCGAGGACCTCGGCGCCCCGATCAACCGCACCCTCACCGGCTACAACGCCGCCGTCAAGGACCTCGCCGCCGAGACGGGATCCGACTACCTGCCCCTGCACGAGCGCATGGCGGACGTTCTGCGGCACGGCACCCGCTCCCCGTACGGCTTCAGCTTCCCCCTCGCCTTCACCGTCGCCGCCCAGCACTACCTGCTCCGGCGCTCCTGGGACGAGATCGCCGACGCGGGGGGCCGCGAGCTGCTCGTGGACCACGTCCACCTCACCGACCGGGGCGGCGCCATCGTCACCGAGCTGGCCGGCGGCTGGCTGACCGGCCTCCGGGGCACCTGATCGCGGCAGGATCAGCCGAAAGCGGAAGCCCGTTGCGGTCCGGTCCGTAATGGGTACGCTCGGCCGCATGACCGAGACCTGGGACCCTGCGGCCGCGGGCGTGCTGCGCCTGCCATCGGGCCGCCTCGTCCGCGGCAGGGGCCTGCGCCACCCGCTCCCCGCTGGCTCGCGGCCCGACTTCGCCCTCTACCTCCTCGGCAAGGAGCCGCCAGGGGTCGAGTGGGAGCACCGCTGGGTGCGCTGGCCCGACTTCTGGCTCCCGTCCGACCGCGAGGCCGCGGCGGGGGCGCTGCGCGAGGCGTGGGAGCGGGCGGTGACCGAGCGCGTGGAGGTGGCGTGCGGCGGCGGCAAGGGCCGCACCGGCACCGCGCTGGCCTGCCTGGCCGTGCTCGACGGTGTGCCCGCCGGCCGGGCGGTGGCCTACGTGCGCGAGCACTACGACCGGCACGCGGTGGAGACCCCGTGGCAGCGCCGGTTCGTCGCCCGCTTCGGCACCTCCACGGTCACCCCCTAGCCTCACTCCACGGTCCCCCAGCCTCACTCCGCGAGCAGCTCGACCAGGTCGTCACCCGTCGGCCCGGCCTCCGTCACAGCTTCCCATCACCTGTGAGCATCACCTGTGAGCGTCACCTTGCGGGGCACCTTGCGGGGCACCGTAACGCAGCGGATCAGGCCGCCCTGACCGCTTCCCGCTCCTGCGCCGGGGCCGCCCGATCCGTCCTGACCAGGGTCAGCCCGGCCGCCAGGCAGATCAGCGGGATGGCCGGGATCACGTACCGCACGTCGAAGGCCGCCAGGAACGGCGGCGAGGCGACCAGGGCGAGCGCGGCCAGGCCGGGCAGCAGCGCGTCCCACCGCCGCCTGACCAGCGCCGCCGCCAGGGTCGCGACCAGGGCCAGCGTGAGCAGCGGGAACGGCACGTAGCCGAAGCGCTGGTAGGCCCGCAGCCACCCGGCGTACGGCTCCACCACGCGGGTCGCCGCCGGGCCCGCCTCGTACGACTCGGCCACCGCGCGTACCGACTCGCTGATCGGCCGTTCGGCGGCGGGCAGCTTGTACGGCGTCTTCTCGTCCACGCCCGTGCGCTCCCAGCGCAGCAACTGCGTGAGGTCGGTCGCGACCGCCCCCAGGTACGCGCCCGGCTGGGCGAGGATGGCCTCCCGCGCGAACTCCCCGGCGAGCTGGTTGCGGTTGGCGGTGCCCGGCACCTTGAGCAGCGGCGAGAAGCTCTCCCACAGCCAGTGCGGCGGGTAGGGCCGCTGCTCGACCGGCATGCCGGGGCAGAGCACGGCCAGCCGCTCGGACGGCTTGATGATCTCGCAGTCGGCGAAGCTCATGGTCCTGGACCACAGGAAGTTCCCGTCGGCCTCGGTGAGGCCGAACTTGCCCTTCTCCACCTTCATCCAGGTCGCGTACGCGCCGAGCGGGATCGCCCCGGCCACCAGCAGCGCCACCAGGGGCCGCCAGCCGTACCGCCTGATCAGCAGGTAGGCGGCGGTCAGGAGCAGCAGTGGCAGGCCGACGGTCCTGGTGATGCCGGCCAGCCCGAGCAGCATCCCGCCCACGGCGGCGGTGGCCGGGGTGACCCGCCGGACGATCAGCGCGACGGCCGCCGTGACGAGCACGACGAAGACGGCGTCCGCCATGATCATGTGTTCGAGCAGGATCATGAACTCGTCGTAGAGCAGCGGCGTGACCAGCAGCGCCGCCCCCCAGCCGGGCAGGCCGCGGCGGCGCAGCAGCGCGTACAGGGCCACGGCGAGCGCCAGCACCAGCAGGTGCTGCAGGACCGTCACCAGCGTGAGGCTGTGCGCGGGCCGCAGCAGCGCCAGCAGCAGGGAGTAGCCGGAGGGGCGCGCGGTGCCAGGCGTCAGCTCCGCCTTCATGAAGGCGAAGGAGTCGCCGTAGAAGAGGATCGCGGGCGGGAAGCCCAGCACGGCGAGCACCCGCAGCCCGATCGCCGGCAACATGGCGATGACCAGTGCGCGATGGGCCAAGACAGATCCACTTCCTCGTGCGTCCGAGACCCCACCATAGTGGAACATCCCGCCCATGAAGCGAGCGTGGCCTCTTGTCGGCGCCATTACCGAATGACATTCTGAAATTCGGTTGTCACCCTGTCGTCGCCTCCCGCGGAGGACATCCATGACCATCGACAAGGCGGCCCTGCGGCGCAAGTACCGCGAGGAGCGCGACAAGCGGCTGCGCCCGGACGGCAACGACCAGTACCTCCGCCTCACCGGCCGCTTCGCCCACTACCTCGACGACCCGTACACCCCGGTCATGGAACGCGACCCGAAGACCGACCACGTGACGGTCGCGTTCGTCGGCGGCGGCTTCGCCGGGCTCGTCACCGGCGCCCGGCTGCGCGAGGCGGGCGTCGAGGACGTGCGCATCGTGGAGAAGGGCGGCGACTTCGGCGGCACCTGGTACTGGAACCGCTACCCGGGCGCGCAGTGCGACACGGCCTCCTTCGTCTACATGCCGCTGCTGGAGGAGACCGGGCACATGCCGACCGAGAAGTACGCGCACGCGCCCGAGATCCTGGAGCACTGCCGCCGCATCGGCAAGCACTACGGCCTGTACGACAACGCCCTCTTCCACACCGAGGTCACCGACCTGACCTGGGACGAGGCCCGCTCCCGCTGGCTGATCAGGACCAACCGCGGCGACGCGTTCACCGCCCAGTTCGTGGCCATGGGCATCGGCCCGCTGCACGTGCCCAAGCTGCCCGGCATCCCCGGCATCGACGACTTCCGCGGCCACGCCTTCCACACCAGCCGCTGGGACTACGCCTACACGGGCGGCGACCCCTCGGGCGCGCCCATGGAGCGGCTGACCGACAAGCGGGTGGCCGTCATCGGCACCGGCGCCACCGCCGTGCAGTGCGTGCCGCACCTGGCGCGGGCCTGCGGCGAGCTGTACGTCTTCCAGCGCACGCCGTCCTCCGTGGACGTGCGCGACAACCGGCCGACCGACCCCGAGTGGTTCGCCACGATCGCCACGCCCGGCTGGCAGCAGCGCTGGCTGGAGAACTTCACGGCCAACCAGACCGGCGCCCCCGCCGAGGAGGACCTGGTCATGGACGGCTGGACCGACCTCTCCCGCCGCTTCCGCTCCAAGATCGCGCATCTGCGGCCCGAGGAGCTCACGCAGGAGAACATGCTGGCCGCCTTCGAGGACTCCGACTTCGAGAAGATGGAGGAGATCCGCGCCCGCGTGGACGCCGTCGTCGCCGACCCCGAGACCGCGAGCAGCCTCAAGGCCTGGTACCGCCAGCTCTGCAAGCGCCCCTGCTTCCACGACGAGTACCTGCAGGCGTTCAACCGGCCCAACACCCACCTGGTGGACACCGGTGGCAAGGGCGTCGAGCGCATCACCGAGCGCGGCGTGGTGGTGGCCGGCCGGGAGTACGAGGTGGACTGCGTCATCTACGCCTCCGGCTTCGAGGTCGGCACCGACTACACCCGCCGCGCCGGCTACGACCTGACCGGGCGCGGCGGCGTCCGGCTGTCGGAGCACTGGGCCGACGGCATGCGCACGCTGCACGGCGTGCACGTGCACGGCTTCCCCAACGCCTTCCTCGTGCAGCCGACGCAGGGCGCCAACCTCATCTCCAACATCCCGCACAACCTGACGGAGGCGGGCAGGACGATCGCCGCCACCGTCAGGCACGCGCTCGACCACGGGTACGCCGAGGTGGAGGCCACCGAGCAGGCCGAGGACGGCTGGGTGGACCTCCTCCTGTCGGGCACCGGCCGGCTGCTCGGCTCCCAGGAGTGCACGCCGGGCTACTACAACAACGAGGGCCAGGACCCCGGCAGGAAGAGCTGGCTCGGCGTCGGCCACCCGCACGGGGCGATGGCGTACTTCACCTTCATCGACGGCTGGCGCCGCTCCGGCACGTTCGAGGGCCTCGACTTCCGGCGCGGAGGCCAAGATCGGTAGCCTTCGTCCACCATGAGCTACGACCTGTACTTCTACCGCCGCGACCCCGGCCGGTCCTGGGACGAGACGCTGACCGCGGCCCCCGCCGCCCTGCAGCCCGACATGAAAGCCTGGGACGGCGTCGTCACCGGCATCCGCGACCTGCTCGGCGAGGTGAACATCGTCGCCTACCCGCCGAACTGGGAGCTCGACCACGACGGCACCGGCATCTCCGTGAACCACTGGGAGGGCGGCTGGGAGATGAGCGTGCCGTACTGGACGCACGGCGAGGCGGCCAGGCAGGTCGTCGGCCTGCTGTACGAGGCGGCGTCCGTGGTGGAGCGCGAGTCCGGGTTCGAGTGCTTCGACCCGCAGCTCGGGCTGCCGAAGGCGCAGGTCGCGGACCTGGGCGCGGCGGTGCCCGTGTTCGACGCCGTGGCGGACCAGTTCGGGCGGCGGGGCACCGCGAACGCCTGACCGCGGCGTGCGACAAGCGTGTCCGGGAGGTAGGCGTTGCGTGGGCGCGTCGATCAGACGGGGTAGACCCTGCAATGTGACTCATGGAAGCCGGAAACCCCTGCGCGAAGGCGACGGCGGCCCTTATGTACGGTTCCAGGTCCGCTATTACGGACGGCTCGGCGTGCCCGTGGGCATCTTCGCCGCCTGTCACCACCTCCGCCGCGCCGGTCGCCTCGTGCCGGCGGACGACGAACTGTTCACCCAGGTGGACGACTGGTTCATCGCGCGGTTGCCGTACCCGCCCTTCTACGCGGACGGCAACACCATCCGCGCCGTCCCCTGGTTCAAGCCCGACGCGGCCTGGCTCATCGCCGCGCTGGCGCCGCTGGAGGATCTGCTGCGTCGCTACGACGTCCCGTACGACATCGTGCGCTCGCCCGATCCCGGAACGATCATCTACGAGGACGACTTCCAGATCGGGGTGCTGCCCTATGTCCGGCGGCCCGAGGAGACCCGGCCCCACGCGCCGGCGGTCTCCGGAGGCGCGAGCGGTCCCTACGCGTGAGCCGAGCCGGCGCGAAAGGTGGTCTCAGCACTACTGACCACCCTTGACCTCGGCCGATACGGTCACAAGGTGCTCAACAGGACCGCGCTCGAAGCCCTGACCCGGCGGCCCCTGCCGTTCCTGGCCTCCGCGTGGCCGTGGCGCGGCGCGGCCTACCTCGCGGCCAGCGCCGTCCCCGGCCTGGCCGCCGGGCTGGTCGTGGCGGCGGTCGCCGCGGGCACGCTCGTCAGCACGGCGCTGGGGGTCGTCGCGGGCCTGGCCGCCCTGGCCGTGGCCGCGGTGGTCGTCGCCCCCTTCGAGCGCCTGCGCCTGCGCCTGGTGGACGCCGTCCCGGTGCCGAGGGTGCGCAACCGGCGGGGGCGCGAGGCCGCGCTCGCGGTCATGACCCTGTTCGTGCTGTGGTGGATCGACCTGATCATGCTGTCGGTCACGATCGGCGGCCCGGTGGTCCTGGCCCTGACGCCGGTGCTCCAGGGCGAGCTGGCGCCGCTGGCCGGCGTGCTGTCCACCGTCGCCGGCGTCCTGCTGCTGCCCGTCGCCGCGTACACGATCACGGCCTGGGGCGGCGCGCGCGGGGCGATGGCCCGCGCGGTCCTGGCCCCGGCGCAGTCCGAGCTGAGCGAGGTGCTGCGGTCGCGGGCGCGGCTGGTGGACGCGTTCGAGATGGAACGCCGCAGGATCGAGCGGGACCTGCACGACGGCGCCCAGCAGCGGCTGGTCTCGCTGTCCATGTCGCTCGGCCTCGCCGGCCTGGACCTGCCCGAGGGCTCGGAGGCCGCCCGGCTGGTCCGGCAGGCGCACGACGAGGCCAAGCGGGCGCTGGCCGAGCTGCGCGAGCTGATCAGGGGCGTGCACTCGCAGGTGCTCACCGACCGGGGGCTGGCCGCCGCCGTACAGGACGTGGCGGGGCGCTCGCCCGTGCCCGTGGACGTGGACGTGGAGCTGCCCGGCCGCCTGCCAGCCCCGGTCGAGGTCACCGCCTACTACGTGGTCACCGAGGCTCTGGCGAACCTCGCCAAGCACAGCGGCGCCGCCAGGGGCTCCGTCACCGGCCGGGTGGAGCGCGGCACGCTCGTGGTCGAGGTGCGCGACGACGGCGCCGGCGGGGCCGACCCGGCGCGGGGGACGGGGCTGACGGGGCTGGCGGACCGGCTGGCCGTGGTGGAGGGGAGACTGTCCCTGTCAAGCCCGCCCGGTGGCCCGACCCGCCTGCGGGCGGAGATTCCGTGCTGAGAACGAGACTCCGTGCTGAGAACGAGACTCCGCGCTGAGAACGAGACGACAGGAGAGACCGTGCGCGTGGTGATCGCCGAGGACGCCGTCCTGCTCCGCGAGGGCCTCGCCGGGCTGCTCGAACGCTTCGGGCACACCGTCGTCGCCTCCGTCGGCGACGCGCCCGCCCTGGTCGAGGCGGTCACCGAGCACCGCCCCGAGGCGGTGGTGACGGACGTGCGCATGCCGCCCGGCTTCACCGACGAGGGCCTGCGCGCCGCGCTGGAGCTGCGTGCCGGGAATCCCGGGCTGGCGGTGCTGGTGCTCAGCCAGTACGTGGAGCAGACCTACGCGGCCGAGCTGCTGGAGTCCGGCGGCGGCGCGGGCGTCGGTTACCTGCTGAAGGACCGCATCGGCGACGTACGCGAGTTCGTCGACGCCCTCGACCGCGTGGCGGCAGGCGGCACGGTCGTGGACCCGGAGGTGGTGCGCCAGCTCCTGCGGCGGCGGCGCGACCCCCTGGCCAGGCTCACCCCGCGCGAGCAGGAGGTGCTCGGCCTGATCGCCGAGGGGCGCAGCAACGCCTCCATCGGCAAGGAGCTGCACGTCACCGAGGCGGCCGTGGCCAAGCACATCGCCAACATCTTCGCCAAGCTGGACCTGCCGCCCGCCGCCGACGGGCACCGCAGGGTGCTGGCCGTGCTGACGTACCTGAAGGGCTGATCAGGACACGCAGAACTCGTTGCCCTCGGGGTCGGCGAGCGTGACCCACCAGTTGGGCCCCTGGCGGCCTCTGTGCAGCTCCTTGGCGCCCTTGGCGGTCAGCCGGGCGACCTCCTGCTCGATGTTGCCGGCGCCGACGCGGATGTCGAGGTGCGCGCGGTTCTTGACCGACTTGGGCTCGGGCACCAGCTGGAACAGCACGCGCGGGGCCCGTTCGAGGCCGTCGGGGTGCCTGATGGCCGCGCCCGCCTTCCACACCAGCGCGCCGTTGTAGGTGGTCGTGTCGTCCTCGCGGGCGTGCCCCTTCTCGATCAACTCCTTGATGACCGCCTCGTCCTGCGCCTCGACCTGCCAGCCGAGCGCGTCGGCCCACCAGTCGGCAAGGGGGTGCGGGTCGTCCGAGTCGATGACGACCTGGAAGTCATATGCCATGCAACGATCCTAAAAGTAGCGTTCAAAAGTTAGAGTCGGGTGCCATGAACGAGCAGTGGCGGGAGGTAGGCGACCGGGTTTACGTCCGGCGTCATCGGTCGTACGACATGAACGTGGGCCTGGTCGTGGGTGACGGCCACTGCCTGGTGCTGGACACGCGCGCCTCACACCGGGAGGCCGCCGACCTGATCGAGGCCATCAGGGCGATCACCGCCTTCCCGTGGACGGTCGTCAACAGCCATTCCCACTTCGACCACTACTACGGCAACGCGCTCTTCCGCGGCGCCGAGATCTGGGGTCACGCCAGGTGCGCCGAGGAGATCGAGCGCGACGGCGAGGAGCAGCGCGCCCACCTGATCGAGCGGCGTCCCGAGCAGCGCGCGGAGCTGGAGGAGGTGGTCATCGTGCCGCCCGACCACACCTTCACGACCGCGGCCAGCCTGGACATCGGCGGGCGGATCGTGCACCTGCGGTACTTCGGGCTCGGGCACAGCAGCAACGACGTGGTGGCGCACGTGCCGGACGCGGGCGTGGTGTTCGCCGGTGACCTGGTGGAGGAGGGGGCGCCCCCGGCGTTCGGCGACTCCTACCCGCTCGACTGGCCGGCGACCGTGGCGGCGATGCTCAACGAGATGCCCGAGCCGGTGATCGTGCCGGGGCACGGCGCGGTGGTGGGCCGGGACTACGTGCTGGGGCAGTACGACGAGCTGGCCCTGGTGGCCGACCTGGCCAAGCGGGCGCACGTGGAGGGGCTGCGCGACGTGATCAAGTCGTTCCCGTACCCGGAGGACGTGTCCAGGCAGGCCATCGCCCGCGCCTTCATGCAACTCGACGCCTAGGCCGGGCGCGGACGCGGCCTCACCCGTCACGCAGCGGGAAACGCGCGACGAACCCTCCGTCGCCGTACACGAGTGACCCGCCGTGCAGCAGCGCGATGTCCCGCGCGATGGGCAGCCCCAGCCCGGCGCCGCCCGCGTCCCTGGCCCGCGCCTCGTCCAGCCGGGTGAACCGGCCGAACACCGCCTCCCGCTGGCCCGGCGGGATCCCCGGCCCGTCGTCCGACACCTTCAGCACCGCCTCACCGCCCTCGGCGGCCACGCGGACCCGTACGGTGGAGGCCGCGTGCCGGACGGCGTTGTCGGCCAGGTTCGTCACCAGGCGGTCGAGGTGCGCGCTCGACCCCTGCAGCACCACGTCGGGCTCGACGTCCAGCTCCACCCGCACCTCCGGCCGCCGCCTGGCCCGCAGCGCCGCCTCGGCCGCCACCTGGCCCAGGTCCAGCTCGGCCGCGCGCAGCGGCTCGCCCGCGTCCAGCTTGGCCAGCATGAGCAGGTCGGCGGCCAGCGACTGCAGCCGCTCGACGTCGGCCAGCGCCTCCTCGGTCAGCTCGCTGGGCTCGGCCAGCTCCAGCCTGGCGCGCAGCGTCGCGATGGGGCTGCGCAGCTCGTGCGCGGCGTCGGCGACGAACCGCTTGTGCCGCTCCACGGCCGTCTCCAGCCGGTCCAGCGTGCCGTTCACGGTGGTCGCCAGGGCGGCGATCTCGTCCTTGGAGCGCGGTACGGGCACCCGCTGGTTCAGGTCGCGGGCCGTGATGTCGGCGACCTTGGCCCTGATGGCCGCCACGGGCCCGAGCGCCCGGCCCACCGAGAGCCAGGTCATCCCGGCCACCACGGCCAGCAGGGCGGGCACGCCGGGCAGCAGCGCCTGGTACAGCGTCCGCAGCGCCTGCTGCACGCTGTCCAGCGAGACCCGGGCCAGCACCGTGGCGGGCCCGGTCGCGGTCCTCACCTCGACGCCGGCGACCGCGTACTCGCCGGGGGAGGCCCACTCCGTGGCCGCTGCGGCCTTCTTCTTGGTGATCATGAGGTCGGGGTCGGCGAGCCGGGCCACCCTGCCGTCGCTCAGGTGCACCTCGCCCTCCTTGCCCGCGACGGTCGGGAGGGGCTGGGCGGGCGTCCCCGCCGCCAGCTCCGCGTCGTCGGCCCGCTTGACCTCCAGCGTCTCCGCGTACGGGACCGCCGCCATGGCCTTCTTGGCCGCCTCGGCGTCGGCGAGGCTCACCAGGGAGCCGCGCAGCGACAGCACCAGGATCAGCGTCGCCAGCCCCAGGGCCAGGGCTACCACGAGGGTGGCGGCTGCGGTGGCCCGCAGGCGCACGGAGGACAGCCCGGCCACGGCTCGCTCCCAACCCCTCACACCGCCTCCAGCCACGGCCCGCTCCCCACCGCCTACGGCCCCAGCCCGCTCCTCGCCGCTCGCGCCACCTTCAGCCGCGGCTCGCTCTCCGCCACCCATGGTCATGGCCCGCTCTCCGCCACCTACGGCCACGGCCCGCTCTTCGCCGGTCACGCCGCCTCCAGGCGGTACCCGGCGCCGCGCACGGTCATCAGCGTCGTCCGGCCGAAGGGCACGTCGATCTTGCGGCGCAGCGCGCTGATGTAGACCTCCACGATGTTCGGGTCACCGTCGTAGGAGAAGTCCCACGCCTGAGCCAGCAGCTCGCTCTTGGACACCACCTCCCCGGCCCGCCGCGCCAGCGCGTGCAGCACCGCGAACTCCTTCGGCGTGAGCTGGATCGCCGCCTCCCCCCGGCGGCACCGCAGCCCCGCCGGGTCGATCACCAGGTCGCCCACGGTGATCGACACCGGCCGCTCCCGCCCACCCCGCCGCACCAGCGCGCGCAGCCTGGCCAGCAGCACCACGTACGAGAAGGGCTTGGCCAGGTAGTCGTCGGCCCCGTTGTCCAGCGCCTCGGCCTCGTCGTAGATGCCGTCCTTGGCCGTGAGCATCATGATCGGCGTCCAGTCGCCGGCCTCGCGCAGCCTGGCGCAGACCGCGTACCCGTTGAGCCTGGGCAGCATCACGTCCAGGACGATCACGTCGTAGGCGTTCTCGGTGGCCATCCAGAGCCCGTCGCGCCCGTCGTGGGCCACGTCCACCGCGAAGCCCTCGCCCGCCAGCCCACCCTTGACCAGGTCGGCCAGCCGCTCCTCGTCCTCCACCAGTAACACTCGCACGTCGTCCAGGGTGCCTCAGCGCACCTAAAGCGAACCTGAAGATCATTTAGGTGCTCTTCAGGATCACTTCAGGTACGGGCGGCCATCCTCGGGGCGTCAGGTTGTCCCCGAGTGAGGAGAATCCATGTTCAAGCGTCGTCTCGCGGTCCTCGGCACAGTCGCCGTGCTCGCCGTCACCGGCCTAGCCGGCTCCGCCCTGGCCGACGATCCCTCCCCCACCGCCGGTGCGAAGGTGACCTGCACGACGCCCGACGGCAAGGTCGTCGAGGTGACCCCCGCGCTGCCGGCCGAGCCGGGCAAGAAGGGCGTCGTGGTGGGGCCCGACGGCAAGGTGACGCGCGTCAAGCCGGGCGAGGCGGTGAAGGTCGAGAAGCTGCCCGACGGGAGTGTGGCGGTGAAGGCCGAGCCGCTCTCGCCCGAGGAGCTCGAGAAGTTCGCCAAGGTGAAGGAGTTCGCGGCCGAGGGGAGCGGGAAGCCGGCGGAGGCCGAGGAGCTCTCGCCCGAGGAGGCCGGGAAGCTGGCCAAGGTGAAGGTGCTCTCGCCCGAGGAGGCCGAGAAGCTGGCGAAGGCCGGGGAGCTCACGCCGGCCGACGCCGCGACGGCGGTGCCCGCCGTGCCCGCCCTGCCCGCCGAGGGAGCGGAGGGCGTGACCGCGCCCGAGGGCGACCCGGGCAAGGCCGTCAAGATCATCTGCAAGAAGCCCGAGGAGTAGGCGGGCTCACCCGGGGAACGACGGGTGCGGCCCGAGCGCCCAGTACTCGAAGAGCCCGTGGCCCACGAGCCCGTCGTACTCGAACCGCCCGACGGCGTCCACCAGTCCCCACATCCTGGCGGCGTCGTCGGGCAGCCGGTACGTCACGCCCTGCACGACGGGCCCCGGGCCCTGGTACATCCCGTGCCGCCACTCCTGCTCCAGCCCGTAGCCGGTGCCGACCATGAGATGGACGGGCAGCAGCGGAGTGCAGCGCACCTCGAACGGCTTGCCGCCGGGCGGCGCGAACACGATCACGGCCTCGACCACGTCGCGGGTGCCGGGGGCGTAGACCGGGCGGTACTCCGGTCTGCCGAGGTACTCCTCCTCGCGGCCGTCGGGCCACACCCGCACCGCCTCCTCCAGCAGCCGGCGGCCCCGTTCGTCCTCCTGGACGATGCACAGGATGGCGTGGTCGTCGAAGCGCATCGGCGCGTAGAGCCAGTAGAACGTCCCGGCGTTGTTGGCCATGATCCCGGGCGGCTCCGGCTCGCCGACGGGCCTGATGCCCCACGAGCGGTCCCTGGTGCCCATCCAGCGGTCGGGGGTGACGGGGATCTCCGTCTCCCCGATCGTGATGGTGCCGCTCCACTGGCCCGTCTGCGCCATCCGTACCGAGTCGAAGACCACCCGCTCCTGCCAGCGCAGGAAGTGCCGGGGCTCCAGCACGGCGGGGATCGTGCCCTCCCACAGCAGGTCGAAGGCGAGGCCGTGCTCGTTCGGCTCCAGCACCACCCTGAGCCGCTTGAGCCCTTCGACCACCTCGACCCGGAACGGCCCGACGCGGGTGTCCATCCGGTCGGTGCCCAGCTCGCGCGAGGCGCGCACGACACGGTGCAGGTCGGGGGTGCGCACGCAGGCGAAGGCGTCGGTGACGCCCAGGTTGGGGTACTGGCCGAGGCCGATGATCAGCATCAGCTCGTCGGAGGCGGCGTGGCAGTTGAAGTAGTAGCGGTCGTAGAAGTTGCGGTCTCCGGTGGTCACGTGCCGCATGACCTGGGCGGCCTGGTGCACGGGGTAGTCGTCGAGCGGTGACAGCGCCATGCCCGGTTTCTAACAAGCGCTTGGTCGTACGTCAACGACCATCCGACGCCGCGCGCACGAGCGCGCCCCCGTGACGACGAGCGTCACGGGGGCGCGCTACCGGCGTGCCGGGGCGGTCACGACATCTTGCGTGACGCCTCATCCGCCTTGTCCGACACATTGGCCGCCATGCGGTCCGCGGACTCGGATGCCCTGTCTGCCTTCTCATTGACCCAGCGTGAGGCATCGGAGGCGGAGTCCTTCATGTGCTCTGTCCACTGCTGCGCGTTGCGGCGGTAGAACATGTAACCGATCGTCCCCACCGCGAGGCCGGTCAGCAGTGCGAGCATCGGCCATCGCCGCGATCGCGATGGCGTGGGATCGATTCGCCTGGCCGCGTTGGTCAGCATGGTGCTGACCATGGGTGCGAACTGCTCCTCGAACCCGTGCGCCGCGGATTCCAGCCGCGGCGCCGCCCAGTAGCGGGCGTCTTCGATCCGGTGGGCGGCGGCCACCTTGGCCTGGTCCGCCATGGGTTGCATGCGCTGACCGGTTCGTACGGCCTGCTCCTTCACGCGACCCACCCACGTGGCGGGTACTTCCATGACCACGCGGCGTCTCTTCATTCTCAGGGACACGACAACCTCCCCTGTCGTTGGGGCCCCGCAGCCTGACCTGCCCCGGACAAGGCGGCTCAATCATCGCCGTCCATGGGAGGATGGCTCGGGAGGCCGTACGGCCATAAATCTCAAAACACCACAAAACCAACCCTGTGCATAGAGGGGGGCAGCTGTCTCGTGGCTGAGAAGCTGATCGCGAACCTGCAGACCAACCGCGGCAACATCAAGGTGGAGCTCTTTCCCACCAAGGCGCCGAAGACCGTGCGCAACTTCGTGGAGCTGGCCGAAGGCACCCGGGAGTGGACACACCCGGGCACCGGTGAGAAGAGCACCGCGCGTTACTACGACGGCACAATCTTCCACCGGGTGATCTCCGGTTTCATGATCCAGGGGGGTGACCCGCTCGGCCAGGGCATCGGCGGCCCGGGCTACGAGTTCGACGACGAGATCCACCCGGAGCTCTACTTCAACCGGCCCTACCTGCTCGCCATGGCCAACGCCGGCGTCCGGTTCGGCAAGGGCACCAACGGCTCGCAGTTCTTCATCACGGTCGTGCCGACGCCGCACCTGAACGGCAAGCACACGATCTTCGGTGAGGTCGTCGAGGGTCAGGAGGTCGTGGACGCCATCGCCAAGACCCGCACCGACCGCCGCGACCGCCCGGCGGAGGACGTCATCCTGGAGTCGGTCACCATCGACCGCGTCCAGGCCTGACAAGCCTGCCCGCCGCGCCCCCGCTCACCCGGGGGCGCCGGGCCGGCCCTTCCATCCCGCTCCGCCCTTCCATCCGGCGCTGCACCTCACGCGCCCACGCCTACGCGCTGCGCCCCAGCCCCCACGCGCCCGGCCGTGCGCCCACCCAGGCGCCATGCCTCCCGCCCGCCCCCAGGCGCCCCAACGCGGCATGGTCGCGCAAGCCTTAGGCTTCGGCTATGACCAGCCAGCCGCCGAGCCCGCCCCCGCAGCCCGAGCAGCCCGCTGAGGCGGTGCCCACGTGCTACCGGCACCCCGACAGGGAGACCTGGGTACGCTGCCAGCGTTGCGAGCGTCCGATCTGCCCCGACTGCATGCGTGACGCCGCCGTAGGCTTCCAGTGCCCCGAGTGCGTGGCGGAGGGCAACAGAGGCATCCGCCAGGCCAAGTCCACGTTCGGCGGCAGCGTCGTGCGCACTCCGTACGTCACCTACGCCCTGCTGGTCGCCAACGTGGTGATCTTCGGCGCGCAGTACCTCATCGGCGACCGGATCACCGGCGAGCTGGCCATGTGGCCGGCAGGGGTGGCCGTGTACGGCGAGTACTATCGCCTGATCACGGCGGCCTTCGTGCACGGCGGCATCTTCCACATCCTGTTCAACTGCTGGGCGCTCTACGTGGTGGGCCCGTACCTGGAGCGCGCCTTCGGCCACGTCCGCTTCAGCGCGATCTACCTGATCAGCGCGCTCGGCGGCTCGGTGCTCGGCCTCTGGCTCGACCCGCTCGGCCAGCCCACGGTGGGCGCGTCGGGGGCCATCTTCGGCCTGTTCGGCGCGGTGTTCGTGGTGGGCCGCAAGCTGAACATGGACGTGCGCGGCATCGCCGTGCTGATCGCGCTCAACCTGGCCATCACGTTCCTGGTGCCGGGCATCAGCTGGACAGGCCACATCGGCGGCCTGATCACCGGATCGCTGCTGGCGGGGGCGCTCGCCTACGCCCCCAAGAACAACAGGCCCCTCTGGCAGGTGCTGGCGATCGTGGCCGTGCTGGTGCTCCTGGCCGTGCTCGTGCTGGTCAGGACCTCAGCCATTCTCACCCTGCTCTGACTTCCCCAGGCTGTGGAAAAGGCTGTGGAAAGAACTAACGCCAGCGGGTGGAAAGAACCACACCGAAGATGATGAAAACAAACCCGATCAACAGGTTCCAGTTCTGGAGGTCGCTGAAGAACGGCGCCTGCGGTGCGACGTAGTAGATCGCGATCCACAGGATGCCGATGATCCACGCGGCGACCATCGTGGGGGCCAGCCAGCGCGGGCTGACCTTGACCTGCTGGGACCTCTGCGGCGGGGTGTAAACCGCCTTCTTGCGAGCCTTGGACTTGGGCACTGGATAACTCCTGCTGAGGGCCTGGGCTTCCGGATCGTCCACAGGCTCTTCGTTTAGCGTAGTTGAAGCGTGCCCCAGGATAGTCGCCACGCGCACGACATGGCGATCCCCGGTGTCCGGATCGTGGCCTAATACGCTGATCGCATGCGGGCCACGCTCCGGGCCGTGGGGGAGCTCAGCATCACCGCGGGCCTGATCCTCATGCTGTTCTGCGCGTACCTGCTCTGGGGCACCGGCGCCTACACCCAGAGCCAGCAGTCGCTGCTCAGGAGCGAGCTGGCGGCCAGGAAGCCGCGCCCGGCGCAGGTCAGGCCGGGTCAGGCCGTGGCGATGCTGCGCATCCCGAAGCTGGGCCGCGACTACGAGTACGCCGTCGTGGAGGGCGTCGGAGCCGAGCAGCTCAAGAGGGGCCCCGGCCACTACCCCGACAGCGCCATGCCCGGCCAGGTCGGCAACTTCGTGCTCTCGGGCCACCGCACCACGTACGCGGCCCCGTTCAACGAGCTCGACGAGCTCGAACGCGACGACGAGATCGTGGTCGAGACCCCCGACGCCCGCCACACCTACCGTGTGACCTCCCAGGACATCGTCGAGCCCGACGAGATCGACGTGCTCGCTCCCGTGCCCGGCAAGCCGGACATCCGTCCTATCCGCGCCTTCATCACGCTGTCCACCTGCCATCCCGAGTACTCGGCCGCCGAGCGCCTGATCGTCTACGGGGTGCTGAAGCAGAGCGAACCACGCGAGGAGTGACATGTACGCCTGGCTCTGGCGCAAGCTGCCCGGCCCGCCGCCCGTCCGCGTGCTGACGGCCGTGGCGCTGGTGGCCGTCGCGGGGGCCGTACTCTGGTATGCGGTGTTCCCGCTCCTGGAGCCCGTGGTGACGCTGGACGAGGTGACCGTAAGGAAATGACGCGCGTGCTGGTCGTGGACAACCACGACAGCTTCGTCCACACGATCGTGCAGTACCTGCGCGTGCTCGGTGCCGACTGCGACGTGCGGCCGCGCGACGAGGTCCGCGTGCACGACGCCGACGGCTTCGACGGCGTGCTCATCAGCCCGGGCCCCGGCACCCCCGAGGCGGCCGGCGTGAGCGTCCCCCTGGTCCACCACGCGGCCGAGAGCGACAAGCCGCTGCTCGGCGTCTGCCTCGGCCACCAGGCCATCGCCGTGGCCTACGGCGCCACCGTGACCCGCGCGCCCGACCTCTTCCACGGGCAGACCAGCGCCATCACGCACGACGGCAAGGGCGTGTTCGAGACCCTGCCCTCACCCGTCCGCATGACGCGCTACCACTCGCTGGCCGTGCTGCCCGAGACCGTGCCCGCCGTGCTCGACGTGACCGCCCGCACGCAGGACGGCGTCATCATGGGGCTGCGGCACCGCCGGGCGCCCATCGAGGGCATCCAGTTCCACCCCGAGTCCGTGCTGTCGGAGCATGGTCATCGGCTGCTCGAAAATTGGCTGCGCGAAATCGTGTAACAAACGTCTCGCGTAGAGCGACGTACAAGTGAGCGTCCCCGCCGTTGCCCCCGAGCGGCGGGGGCGTTCTTCGTTGTCCCCGGACATCGAACGGGCTGTCACCGGACATGCGGAAGGGCCGCCCCGGAGGGCGGCCCTTCGCCGTGCTCACCCGACCTCAGCCGCCGAAGCCGCCGCCGAGGCCGTCGTCGCCGATCGGGTTGTCCTCGGTCGGCTCGTCGGACGGGATGTCCTCGGTGGGCTCGTCGGACGGGAAGTCGTCGCTCGGCTGCTCCGTCGGCAACCCGTCGGTCGGCTGCTCCGCCGGGCCGGTGGACACCACGATCGTGATGGTCGTGCCCGCGGTGAACTTCTCGCCCTCGCCGGGGTTCTGCTGCACCACGGTGCCCTCGGGCGCCGGGTCGGCCTGCCGGACCACCTTGGCCTTGAAGCCGGCCCCGGTGAGCGCGGACTTGGCGTCATCCTCGGTGAGGCCGATCACGCTGGGCACCTCGCTGAGCGCCTTCGGCACGAAGAGCGTGACGGAGCCGCCCTCCTCGACCTCCGCGCCGGCCTTGGGATCGGTGGCGACGACCGTGCCCTGCGGCTTGCTGGAGTTACGCGTCTTGATGACGCCGTTGAGGCCCGCCTCGTCCAGCATCTTCTCGGCGTCCTCCTGGGACAGGCCGATGAGACCGTCGGGCACCTTGACCTTCTTGGGGCCGCTGGACACGAACAGCTTGACCGCCGAGTCCTTCTCGACCTTGGTGCCGGCCTTGGGGTCCGTGCGGATGACGGCGTCCTTCTCGACCTCGGTGCTCGCCTCCTGCACCACCTCGACCTTGAGCCCGAGCGTGGTGAGCTGCTCCTCGGCGTAGGAGCTCTCCTGCGAGGCCAGGTCGGGGATCGCCACCTGCGTGTCGGTCGGCGTGCCACCGCCGCCGCTGAACACCACGTAGCCGATGGTGATCATGCCGCCGATGATGAGCAGCGGGATGATGATCCACAGCGCCGTCTTGAGCGCGTTGCCGCCGCCGCCCGAGGCCCTGCGCCGCCCGCCGCGCCCGCCGCCCTCGTCGTACTCGTACGGCGGGACCGCGGTGGTGCGCTGCGTGGTCGGGCCCTGGGCCGCCTGGGTGGCGGTCATCATGCGCGTGCCCTGGTTGAAGCCGCCCGTCATGGCCATCGTCTGGGCGTCGACCGGCATGCCGGACATCGCGCGCTGGATGTCGGCCCGCATCTCGCCGGCGTTCTGGTAGCGGTGCGCCGGGTCCTTCGCCATGGCCTTGAGCACGATGGCGTCGGCCCACTGCGGGATCTCCGGGTCGATCTGGGACGGCGGGATGGGCTCCTCGCGCACGTGCTGGTAGGCGATCGCGACCGGGGAGTCGCCGGTGAACGGCGGCTGGCCGGTGAGCAGCTCGTACAGCACGCAGCCGGTGGAGTAGATGTCGCTGCGGGCGTCGACCCGCTCGCCGCGCGCCTGCTCCGGCGACAGGTACTGGGCCGTGCCGATCACCTGGGCCGTCTGCGTCATCGTGGCCGCGGAGTCGGCCATCGCGCGCGCGATGCCGAAGTCCATCACCTTGACGTCGCCGGCGCGCGTGATCATCACGTTGGCCGGCTTGATGTCGCGGTGCACGATGCCGCCGCGGTGGCTGTAGTCGAGCGCGCGCAGGATGCCGTCGACCAGCTCGGCCGCCCGCTCGGGCATCAGCCGCCGGTCCTGGCGCAGCAGGTCGCGCAGCGTCCGGCCGTCGACGTACTCCATCACGATGTACGGCACGGGGGTGCCGTCGGTGACGTCCTCGCCGGTGTCGTAGACCGCGACGACGGCCGGGTGGTTCAGGGAGGCCGCCGACTGCGCCTCACGGCGGAACCGGGCCTGGAAGGTGTGGTCGCGCGCCAGGTCGGAGCGGAGGGTCTTGATCGCGACTATGCGGTCCAGCCGGATGTCTCGGGCGCGATACACCTCGGCCATGCCGCCGCGCCCGACGACGCCGTCGAGCTCGTAGCGACCTCCGAGTAGCCGAGGCTGAGTCATTTCCTGCACTGTCCCTTACCGTTCATCTTGGGTACCGGCCTGCTCGGGGGGCCGCCGGTGTCCATCATCGACCCCATGGCGCATCACGTCTCCTCCTTGGGCGGGTTCGTATCACCCGGGTCCGGCGAGGCGGTGGGTGTCGGAGTTGTCGGGGTAGTGGTGGGCGTCGGGGTCGTCGGGGTGGGCGTCGGCGTCCGGGTGGCGGTGGTGCGGGTCGGTTTCGGCGTCGGCTTCTTGGTGGGAGTAGCCGACTTGCTTACGGTAGCCGACGGCGAGGGTATAGGGTTCGTCGACTTCACCGGAACCACCGGGGGCCGCCGAGTCTTCGTCTTCGTCTTCGTCGGCCTGGCCCGCGGCTGGGTGGGCGTCGCCGTGACGGGCGGCTGCGACGGCTCCGCCACCTCGGGCGCCGTGCGCGGCTGGTCCCGGCTGGCGAACGTCACCGCCGTGAGCCCCACCGCGGCCACGCAGCCCGCCGTGGCGACCAGCGCCAGCGCCCTGGCTCCCCGGCGCCCGCGCGACGGCCGCTCCTGCACCGTGGTGGTCGTGGCCAGGTCGTCGGTGGCCCGCTCGTCCTCGGGGGCCGGCTCGCGGACGCGGAAGCCGCCGGGGTCGGTGAGCATGCTGAGCTCGGGGACGTGCTCGACGCCCGACAGCGACTCGCGCAGCACGTACGCCCGGTCGGCCACCTCCATCGCCGAGCCGGGCCGCTGCCCGGGCTCCTTGGCCAGCAGCGCCGTGACCAGCTCCCGCACCGGCGCGGGCACGTCCACGCCGAGCGGCGGCGGCTGCTCGTTGAGATGCTGCAGCGCGATCGCCACCTGGCTGTCGCCGCGGAACGGCGTGCGCCCCGTCAGGCACTCGTAGGCCACCACGCCCAGGGAGTACAGGTCCGTCGCGGGCGTGAGCGGGAAGCCCTGCGCCTGCTCGGGGCTGACGTACTGGGCCGTGCCCAGCACCGTGCCGGTCTGCGTCACCGGCGCCGCCTCCAGGGCCCGCGCGATGCCGAAGTCCGTCACCTTGATGGTGCCCTCGGGGGTGACCAGCAGGTTGCCCGGCTTGATGTCGCGGTGGATGATGCCCGCCGAGTGGGCGGCGTGCAGCGCCCTGGCCGTCTGGTGCACCACGTCGAGCGCCACCTCGGGCCCGATGGCGCCGTTGCGCGCCAGGATGGCCGACAGCGGCTCGCCGTGCACCAGCTCCATGACGAGGTAGGCCAGGTCGCTCTGCTCGCCGTAGTCGAAGATCTGCGCCACCCCCGGGTCCGCCAGCGCGGCGGTCAGCCGCGCCTCGTTGCGGAACCGCTCGCGGAAGGTGGGATCGACGTAGATGTGGCTGCGCAGGATCTTCACCGCCACCTCGCGCCCGAGCAACTCATCACGGGCACGCCACACTTCTCCCATACCGCCCGTGGCGATGCGGGAGACCAGTAGGTAGCGGTTACGGAGCCGCATGACCCAGCAGGTTACCGTCACTCACTTGTTCAGCACCGCCTCCAGCACGGCCTTCGCGATCGGCGCGGCGGTGTGCCCACCGGTCGCCTCTGCCCCGACGTTGGCCGCGCCGGACTCGACGATGACCGCGAGGGCCACCTTCGGGTCCTCGGCGGGCGCGAAGGAGATGAACCAGGCGTGCGGCGGCGCGTTGGTGGCGGTCTCCGCGGTGCCTGTCTTACCCGCTACCTGGACGCCCGGGACCTGCGCCAGGTTGGCGGTGCCGTTGCTCACGACGCTCACCATCATCTCGCGCAGCTTGGCCGCCGTCTCGGAACTGACCGCATCCGTCTTCAGCGCTTCGGGGTCGGCTTCCTCGATCGTGTCGTTCTTGGCGTCCGTGATCTTGTTGACGAGGTACGGCTTCATCACCGTGCCGTCGTTGGCGATGCCCGCCGCGATCATGGCCATCTGCAGCGGCGTCATCCGGTTGCTGTTCTGCCCGATCGAGGCCATGGCCAGCGCGGCCTTGTCGTAGTCCTTGCCGAAGTCGCTCTGCGCCGCGGCCATCGGCACCGACACCGGCGTGCCCATGCCGAACTTCTCCGTCTGCTCCTTCATCGCGTCGAAGCCCAGCTCCATGCCCATCGAGGCGAAGGGCGTGTTGCAGGACTTCTCCAGCGCGTAAACCAGCGTCACCCGGCCGCTGCCGCAGGCCGCGCCGCCGTAGTTGGGCAGGCTGATGTTGGTCTGGGGCAGCGGCAGCCGCTGCGGCGCCTCCACGGTCGTCTGCGGGCCGCGCGAGGAGTCGGCCTCCAGGTAGGCCGCCATGGTCACGACCTTGAACGTCGAGCCCGGCGGGTAGGTCTGCGAGATCGTGCGGTTGAGCAGCGGCTGGCTCTTGTCCTGGTCGAGCTCGTCGTACCGCTTGAAGACCTCGCTCTTGCTGGTGCCCGACAGCTCCGCCGGGTCGAACGTGGGCAGCGAGACCATGGCCAGGATCCCCCCGGTCTTCGGGTCCAGCGCGATCACGGCGCCGCGCTTGCCGCTGTTGCGCAGCGCGTCGTAGGCCGCCTTCTGGGCCTTCGGGTTGATCGTGAGGTCGACGCTGGCGCCCCTGGTCGGCTCGCCGGTGAACAGGTCGATGCTGCGCCGCAGCAGCAGGTCGGCGCTGGAGCCGTCGAGCAGGGCGTTCTCGCTGCGCTCGATCGCGCTCTCGCTCTCGGGCGAGAAGTAGCCCGTGACGTGCGCGTACAGCTTGCCGTCGGTGTACTTCCTGACGAACTTGAAGTCGCTGTCCTTGGTCTCGACGGACTGCGCGAGCACCTTGCCGCCGGCCGTGATGCGGCCGCGCTCGATGGCGTAGCGGTCGTAGTAGTTGCGGGTGTTGCGCGCGTCCGTCCGGTACTCCTCCGCCCGTACGGCCTGGAGGAAGTTCACGTTGACCATCAGGAGCGCGAACATGGCCAGGCAGGCCACGGCCACGCGCTTCAGAGTGCCGTTCATCGCTGGAACACCTGCGTCAGTCCTTCGTTCTGGATCGCTTGAGGCGGGGGGCGTCTGGCGGCATCTGACGTTCGTACCAGCAGCGCGATAAGGATCCAGTTAGCCAGGAGGGCCGAGCCGCCCTGGGACATGAAGGGCGTCACCAGACCGGTCAGCGGGATGAGGTTGGTCACGCCTCCGACGATGATGAAGACCTGCCAGGCCAGGATGAACGACAGGCCGCCCGCCAGGAGCTTGGAGAAGGGGTCGCGGGCCGCCAGCGAGGTGCGCAGGCCGCGCTGGACGATCAGCGCGTAGATCATCAGGATCGCCATCAGCCCGGTCAGGCCGAGCTCCTCGCCCGCGGCGTTGAAGATGAAGTCGGAGAAGGCCAGCGGGATCAGCTCGGGGTGGCCCTGGCCGAGCCCGGTGCCCAGGATGCCGCCGGCGCTCAGGCCGAACAGGCCCTGCATGCTCTGGTAGCTCTTGCTGCACATCGGGTCGCCCGGCGGGTCCTGGAGGCAGATGTCCGCGTTGCCGAAGTAGACCTCGTTGGTCGGGTCGAGCCAGGCGTCGAAGCGGGCGCCGACGTGGTCGAACAGCTGCCCGGCCAGGAACGCGCCGCCGACGAACAGCAGGATGCCGATGAGCACCCACGACGTACGCTGGGTGGCGATGTAGAGCATCACCACGAAGCCGCCGAACAGCAGCAGCGACGAGCCCAGGTCCTTCTGCAGCACCAGCACGCCGATGGCGATCGCCCAGGTGATGAGCACCGGGCCGAGGTCGCGCACCCTGGGCAGGTCGATGAACAGCAGCCGGCGCCCGGCCAGCGCCAGCACGTCGCGCTTGGCGACCAGGTAGCCGGCGAAGAAGACGACCAGTGCGATCTTGGCGAACTCGGCCGGCTGGATGGTCGCCGAGCCGAACCCGATCCAGATCTGCGCGCCGTTGATCTCCTTGCCCAGCCCGGGCACCAGCGGCGAGACGAGCAGTACCACGCCGACCAGCCCGGCGGTGTACGTCAGCCGCTGCAACGCCCGGTGGTCACGCAGGACCAGCAGCGTCACGGCGAAGAGCACGACGCCGACCCCGGTCATGACGATCTGGTTGGTCGCGGACGCGCCCTTCATGGGCGCGCTCTCCAGCCGGTAGATCACGACCAGGCCGATGCCGTTGACCAGCGTCACCAGCGGCAGGATCAGCGGGTCGGCCCAGGGGGCGAACTTGGCCAGCACCAGGTAGGCGGCCAGCATCAGGCCGCCCAGGCTCAGGCCGTAGGTCAGCATGCCGGCGGGCACCTGGCCGTCGATCGCCAGACCCACGTTGGCGTACGCGCCCATGACGATCAGGACCGCGAGCGCGAGCATGATCAGCTGAGCCCCGCGCCGCTTGGCCGGCATCGGGACGGGGGAGACCGCGACTTCGCTCATCTACTGCTGTTTCGTCTTGGTGGCGGTGGCCGACGCGGACGGCGTGGGGGTGGGGCTCGCCTCCGCGGTGGTCTCTTGCTCTTCCTTCGGCTCTGAGTCGGCGAACTTCAAGCTGTTGATCCTCGTTATGCCCTCGGCTTCGGTGGTGACGGGGATGCCGCTCCTGATCAGCGCCTGGTCGGCCTCGGACAGCTTGGACAGCTGCTTGCCCGTGGGCTTGGAGACGTGGAAGAGCGGAAACGGCCCCAACTCCCTCTGGATCCCCTGGAACACGACCACTTCGTCGCCCCTAGCACCGACGAAGAACTGGTCCTGAGTCCACTGATATCCAAAGTAACCGCCGACGCCGACGGCGACGACACCGATGCCGAACACGGTGACCAGCACGGGCCACACGCGACGACGCCTGCCCGACCGGCGGGACGCCTGGGGGACGTCCTGCTCGTCGAACTCGTCATCGGTGATCACCGGCTGGGGTGCGGTCACCGCGTTGACTCGCCCCGGCGAGGTGTCCTGTGGACTACCGTGCAGCCGGCTCATGCCCGCGGCGCCGACGACGGCGGCCTCGACGGGCACCTGCTGCCCGTCGGTGATCTCGAGCACGTCGGCCAGCACGCAGGTGATGTTGTCGGGCCCGCCTCCTCTGTTCGCCAGGTCGATGAGCTGGCGGACGACCTCTTCCGGGTCGTCGATGTTGGTGAGCGTGGCGTGCAGCGTCTCGGCGCTCACCACGCCCGACAGGCCGTCGGAGCACAGGAGGTAGCGATCGCCCACCTGCGCCTCGCGCAGCGTGAGGTCGGGATCGACCTCACCGCTGCCGTCGAGTGCGCGCAGCAGGATCGAGCGCTGCGGATGCGTGGCCGCCTCTTCCGGCGTGATGCGCCCGTCGTCGACGAGCTGCTGCACCAGCGTGTGGTCATGCGTGATCTGGTAGAGCTCCCCGCGCCTGAGCAGGTAGGCGCGCGAGTCGCCCACGTGCACCAGGGCGACCTGGGTGCCGTTCCAGAGCATGGCCGTCAGAGTCGTGCCCATGCCCTTGAGGCTGGGATCCCGCCCCACCATTTCGTGCAGCTTGCGGTTGGCGTCGCGTACCGCTGCCTCGATGGCGTTGAGCAGGTCACCCCCCTGTTGGGCCTCTTCCAGAGAGGCCATGGCGGCGATGGCGACTGAGCTCGCCACCTCGCCGTGTGCGTGCCCGCCCATGCCGTCGGCGACAGCGAGCAGGCGGCCGCTAGCGTACGCCGAGTCCTCGTTCCCTTCGCGGAGGAGGCCGACGTCCGAGCGGGCGGCGTAGCGGAGTGCGATGGTCATTTGCGCAATTCAATGACTGTCTTGCCGACGCGGATCGGAACACCGAGCGGCACCGGGGTCGGGCGGGTGACTTTCGAGCGGTCGAGATACGTGCCGTTGGTGGACCCAAGATCTTCCACGATCCATTGACCGTCCTGAGGGAAGAGCCGGGCGTGCCGGCTGGAAGCGTAGTCGTCGGTGACTACCAGCGTGGCGTCATTGGCCCGGCCAATGGTGATGGGCGTCTCCGTGAGGTCGATGGTGGTGCCTTGGAGTGGGCCACCGGTGACGATGAGCTGGCGTGGCTCGCCCTTCTTGCTCTTGGGCTTGGCCACGGGTTTGGCCACTTTCGCGGTCTTACGTGCGCCCGCGGGAGCCGTGCGTGAGCCGAACAAGTCAGTCCGGATCACGCCGACTGCGGCAATGACGAAGAACCACAGCACCGCCAGGAAAGCGAGCCGGATCAGCAGCAGCGTGAGCTCGGACATGGACCGTCTGTCTACCCCTAATCGCGCCGGAACACCAGAGTCGTGCGCCCCAACGTCACTCGCGTGCCGTTCTGGAGCTCGATCCTGCGTACCGGCTGGCCATTGACGAAAGTGCCGTTCGTCGATCCGAGATCCACCAGAACCACGGTCTGGCCCTCGACGCGCAGCTCCGCATGGTGCCGCGAGACGCCTGGATCGACGAGACGAAGATCGCAGTCGGTGCCCCTGCCGAGCAAGGTCACCGGAGTGGTGAGCTCGTAGGAGCGGTCGCCCTGCGGATCATCCTGGGTGGAGACGAGCAGCCGCGGCCGCCCGTTGAACGCGTGCGGCCTCGACGGAGGCAGGTCGCTCGCCGGCTGACGGATCTCGTCCTGCTCGACCGTCGCGCCACGGATGACGCCCGATCGGATGCGGAACAGACCCACAGCCAGGTCGCCTGCGGTCTCGAAGCGGACCCGGACCGGTCCCACAAAGGAGTAGCCCTGTTCCTTGGCGTACTCCCTGGCGAGGTTGGCCAGCTCGTGGCTGATGCTGTCGGCGTAGACCTCAAGCCTCTCGCTGTCGGTCGTGGACAGCTCCACCACGAAGTCGTTGGGCACGAGCGTGCGACCTTGAGCGACGATCGCCGCACGCTCATCCATCTCCCGCTGAACCGCGCTGGCGACCTCGACCGGCTGAAGGTCAGATTTGAACGCCCGCGCAAAGGCTCCCTCCACCAGGCCTTCGAGCCTTCGCTCGAAGCGCTGAAGGACTCCCACCGGGTACCTCCCTTCCTCCGTGCATATGATCGCGGCCCCGAGACGCTATCGGCGCCCGGTCTCCGCTCGTTCCACGTCACGGCCGCCCAGGCGCTCGTCGGCCCTCGCGCCCAGCTCCTCCGCTCCCGTGTCTTATGCGATCGTATCCGGGTTCAGTACCAGTGGCTGTTCCGTGCTAATGTTCTTTCCGCACCCACAAGGGCGGGTGGCGGAACGGCAGACGCGCACGGTTCAGGTCCGTGTGTCCGAAAGGACGTGAGGGTTCAAATCCCTCCTCGCCCACTCGGGGTCACCGATGAAATCGGCAGACCCACATTGACGAAACAAGCCCCGGTTCGCAAGAGCCGGGGCTACTTCTTTGTCTCGACCTTGTCAGTAGGGCTGCACTCCGCATGGAGACCCTAGATGCCCTGACTTGCAGATCACTTTCGAATGGCTTGAGTGATTTAGCTCACACTCTCGCTCCGGGCCGGGCGGGGGGCGTGCCTTCCGCACGCCCCCCGCACACCTGTTCTACGCCGCTCTGGTGTCGAGCAGCTCGCCCACCAGGTCGGTGAGGCTGACCATGCCGATGACGTCCTGCGCCGCGTTCGTCACCAGGGCGAGGTGGGACCGCGCCTCCTGAAGGGCCGTGACGGCCTCGGGGACCTGCGTGGTGCACGCCAGCTTGGGCAGCGGCCTGACGAGGTCGGCGGCCTTGCTCTCCGGCTTCAGCAGGGCCTCGCGGACGTGCAGGGCGCCCTCGACGCCGTTCGGCCCCTCGACCAGGAGCCTGAGGTGGGCGCTGCCCGCCGCCGTGGTCCTGATCTCGGTGGCCGTCGCCGTCGCCCGTACCTTGACCACCCGGTCGATGGGCACCATGAGGCGCTCGATGCCCTCGTCGTCCAGCCGCAGCGCCCGGGTGAGCAGGTCGTGCTCCTCCCGGTCCAGCAGGCCCATCCGGCCGGACTCGCCGACCAGCATGGCGAGCTGGCGAGGGGTCCTGGTCGTGGCCAGCTCGTCGCGCGCCTGGACGCCGAACAGGTGCAGGATCAGGTTCGTCAGCGCGTTCAGCGTCGACAGCAGCGGGCGCATGACCGTGGTGAAGGCCCTGAACGGGAAGGTCAGCACGAGCGCCGCCCGCTCGGGGTGGGTCAGCGCCCAGGACTTCGGGGCCATCTCGCCGATGACCATGTGCAGGAACGTCACCAGCGCCAGCGCGATCACCAGCGCGATGGGCAGCCGCATGGCCTCCGGCACCCCGATGGCCGCGAAGACCGGCTCCAGATAGTGCTCCAGCGCCGGCTCGGTCACCTGACCGAGGCCCAGGGTGCACAGCGTGATGCCGAGCTGGGCGCCCGCCAGCATGAGCGAGAGCTGCCTGCTGCCACCCGCCGCTGACCTGGCGGCGAGCCTGACGAGCCGGTTGCCGCCTACGGCCATCTCCTCCAGGCGGTGGCGCCGGGAGGAGACGAAGGCGAACTCCGCGGCCACGAAGAGCGCGTTGAAGGCCAGCAGCGCCAGGCTCAGAATGATCATGGTCATCGGGACGTCGCCTCCGCGTGCCGCAGGGGCGTCAGGCGCACCCATTCGGGCACTCGCCTGTTGAGCGAGATCACCGTCAGCTCCGCCTGGTGGTCCTCCGCGTCTTCCGCGAAGGGGTCGGTGTTGGCGTCGATCGGTACGGTCACTGTGTCGCCGGGGTTCGGCATCCTGCCCAGCCTGGCCAGCACCAGACCGGCGAGGGTGTCGTAATCGTCGCTCTCCGGCAGCGACACCCCCGTGGCGCGCTCGACCTCGTCGAGGCGCAGGCTGCCCGGGACCTCCCAGACGCCGCCCGGGTGCTCGACGGCGCCCACGGGCTCGGGGTCGTTCTCGTCCACCAGCTCGCCGACCAGCTCCTCGGCCAGGTCCTCGATGGTGATGACGCCCGCCAGGCCGCCGTACTCGTCGATGACGCAGACGATGTCGTCCTTGGCCGCCCGCATCCTGTCGAGGACGGCGGGCAGCGGCACCGAGTCGGGCACCAGCAGGGCGGGGCGGGTGATCGCGGCGATGCTGCCCTCCTCAAGGCCGGAGGCGAGCAGCTCGCGCACGCCGGTGACCCCCGCCACGTCGCCGTCCTGGCCCACGACCGGGTAGCGGGAGTGGCCGCACTCGCGCATGACCGCGAGCAGGTCGCTGATCGGCTGCGAGGTACGCAGGACCATCACCCGGGGGCGGGGGACCATGATCTCCTCCGCTGTGCGGTCGCCGAACTCCAGCGCCCGCTCCAGGAGGTCGGACAGGCGCGGCGGCAGCTCGCCCGCCTGGGTCGACTCCGCGATGATGCGGGACAGCTCCTCGGGCGTGGCGCCGTGCTCCACCTCCTCCACGGGCTCGATGCCGACGCGTCTGAGCAGGCCCGTGGCGGCCGAGTCGAACAGCTTGACCACCGGGCCGACGACCGCCAGGTAGACCAGCGTCGAGCGGGCCAGGAACTTGGCCACCTGCTCCGGCCTGGCGATACCGAGATTCTTGGGCGCCAGCTCGCCGAACACCATCTGGACCACGGTCGCCACGAAGACGCCGATGGCCACGGACAGGCCGGTGATCATGCCGTCGGACAGGCCCGCGTCGGCCAGCCACGGCCGTACGATCGTGGCGATCGCCGGCTCGGCCAGGAAACCGACCAGCAGCGCCGTCACGGTGATGCCGAGCTGGGCGCCGGAGAGCATGAAGGACAAGCGGGAAGTGACTTGGAGTGCCTTGTCGGCGCGGGTGTCGCCGGCGGCGGCCTGCTCGCGCAGCACCCCCCGGTCGGCGGCGACGAAGGCGAACTCCTGGGCGACGAAATAGCCGGTCGCCGCGGTGAGAAGCAACAGGGCCAGCAGCCCGAGATAGGCGCTCACCGCAGTGAGCCCTCAGAGGAACCCGTGCCCGAGCACGGGCGAAGACTCCACGGGTCCGGATCGGACACGATCATCCCTTCGATAGAGGTCGTCCATAACCGTAACGACGCAGGTGGCATCTATGTTTCCGCAGTGACTCTCAGCTTGTTCCGCGTACTTTTCCGTGGAGAAACCTTGGCGGAACGACTTCACTGGCGGGGGGTTGGACGTAGCGTCTATGACAAAGCGAAGGGAAGAAGGCGAAGTGACCGAGGACGACCGGACCCGGGCCATGCGCTCACCAGGCGACGGCCGCCCCCTGCCACCACGGCCCAGTGACGGCCTGCGCTCGGGGGGCGCGCCCGCTCACCGGCTCCCCTCGGCGGAGCCGGGAGCGCCCACGCACAAACTTCCCACCGCCGCCCAGGTGCCCGAGTCGCCCCGGGTGGACGAGCCGCCCCGGTCGAGCTCGCGGGTCTACGGGCGGGCACGCTCGGGCAAGAGCCCGATCAGGCCGTTCAAGTCGCGGGGCGAGGAGCCGCCGAAGGGGCCGGGCGGGCCCGTGTCACGCGGCGGCCCCAGGGGGCCGCGCAGGCGGCTGTCCCTGAAGGCGATCGTGACCATCGTCGCCGGGTTCCTGGTGGTGTTACTGGTCGCGGCTCTCGCGCTGTTCTTCGTGGTCGACTCCCGGCTGGTGGGCATCGACGGGGTGCTCGACGACTACGAGGGCCGGCCCGCCGACACCCCGGGCACCAACTGGCTGCTCGTCGGCTCCGACAGCCGCAAGGGCCTGACCGCCGCCCAGCGCAAGAAGCTGGCCACGGGGCAGGCGGCCGGGCAGCGTACGGACTCGATGATGTTGCTGCACATCCCCGAGGGCAGCGACAAGCCCACGCTGGTCAGCCTGCCGCGCGACTCGGCCGTCACCATCCCGGGCAAGAGCCGTGACAAGCTCAACTCCGCGTACGCCATCGGCGGGCCCAAGCTGCTCGTCCGCACCGTGGAGGCGGCCACCGGGGTGCACGTCGACCATTACATGGAGATCGGCTTCGCCGGGTTCGTGGACATCGTGGACGCCATCGGCGGGGTCGAGATCAACGTCCGGGCGGCCGTGAACGATCCGAAGGCGGGCCTGAAGCTGAAGAAGGGCGTCCAGACGCTCAGCGGCTCGCAGGCGCTCGGTTACGTGCGCACCCGCAAGGGCGGCGCGCTGCCCGACTTCGAGCGGACCAAGCGGCAGCGGCAGTTCCTCGGCGCGGTGGTGAAGAAGGCCGCCAGCCCCGGCGTGCTGCTCAACCCGTTCACCTCGATCCCGCTGGCCTTCAGCGCCACGGACGCGGTCGAGGTCGACTCGGGCACGGGCGCGTTCAACATGCTCTCGCTGGGGCTGGCCATGGGCGACAGCCCGGTGACCACGGTGGTGCCGTTCGGCGGCAACGAGGTGATCCCCGGCGGCGGCACGGCGGTCAAGTGGGACCGGACCAAGGCGCTGGCGCTGTTCGACGCGCTGAAGGAGGACAAGCCGGTGCCGAAGGACGTGGTGGACGCCGGCTGAGGCGGGCGGGCGGCGGGTCAGTCGCCGCCGCCACCACCGCCGTCGCCCCCGTCACCGCCGCCGCCTCCGTCTCCGCCTCCGCTTCCGCTTCCGCTTCCGCTGGAGGACGAGGTGCTGGTCGTCATGACGGCGGTCCCGATGGCGGAGATGGTCTGGGCGACCGCGTCGGCCGCCCACGTGCCCTTGGCGAGCTCCTTGACGCGCCTTCTGCTCGCGCCGGGGAACACCTTGCGGCTCAGCCCGGCCGCGTGCGTGATCGCGATCAGGGCGGCCGTGCGGTCGTCGGGGTGGGCGCCCGCCAGAACGGCGGACACGCGCTCCCTGACGTTCGCCTCCGCCCCGGGGTGCGCCTCCGGCCAGCGGGTGACGGGGAAGAGCCCCAGGACCCTGCCGCGCCGCTCGCTCAGGATGCCCGCCGCCGCCAGCCGGGAGAGCAGGCGGCCGCGCAGCTTCTGCGACTGCAGCTCGTGCACCCACCAGGCCGGGCTCCTGGTGCCCCGCTTGGCGGCGATGGCGGCCAGGGCGGCGTCCAGCTCCTGGTCGCCGAGCGGGGCCGGATCGGTGACCGTCAGCTTCTTGAGCAGCCTGCCCGTCACCTCGATGCGCCGGGCGACGGCCAGCTCCGCCAGGACGGCCCCCGCGACCGCCGGGTCGAGCCGCGTGACGTTGATGAGCGGCGTGCCCTTGTCGTCGCTGTAGGCGAGCAGGAGGAGCTCCTCGGCGATCGTCACCGTCATGCCGTGAACACTAACCTCCCAGCCATGAACGTTTCGGAGAGGTTGCACGCCATCGGCCGCCCGCTGCTCCTGGCGCAGCTCGACCACCCCACGGTGGCCGGGATCGGGCGCGGTGATCTGCCGGAGCCGGTGTTCCGGTCGTGGCTGGAGCAGGACTACCTGTTCCTGCTGGACTACGTGCGGGTCTTCGCCCGGCTGGCCTGGCAGGCGCCCGACGCGCACCTGGGCGACCTGGTGGACCTGGCGCACACCACCTTCCACGACGAGCTGAGCCTGCACCGGACGATGTCGGCGGAGTTCGGGGCCGACCTGGAGAAGGCGGTGAAGGGGCCGGCGTGCGCGGCGTACACGGGGTTCCTGCTGGAGTCGGCGGGCTCGTACGCGGAGGGGCTGGCGGCGCTGTACCCGTGCATGTGGGGCTATTCCCACCTGGGGCGCATCCTGGCGGAGCACCCGCCCGCGGAGCCGCGCTACCGGGCCTGGGTGGACACGTACGCGGACCCGGGGTTCGCGGCCCTCACCACGCGCATCGGGCGGATGATCGACGAGGCCCGGCCGGACCCGGACCGCGCGGAGCGGCTGTTCACCGAGGGGATGCGGCACGAGCTGGCCTTCTGGGACGTGCCCTAGCCGGTGAGTGCGGCACGTACCCTGGTGGCATGCCCGAACTTCCCGAAGTGGAGTCTCTCGCCGGTTTCCTGCGCGAGCGGGCGGTGGGTCGCACGATCCTGGGCGTCGACGTGGTCGCCGTCCAGGCGCTCAAGACGTTCGACCCGCCGGTCACCGCGCTCGGCGGGCTGACCGTCACGGGTGTGGCCAGGCACGGCAAGTTCCTCGACCTCGACTGTGACGGCCTGCACCTGGTCATCCACCTGGCCCGCGCGGGGTGGCTGCGCTGGCGCGAGGACCTGTCCGGAGCCAAGCCGGTCCGGCCAGGCAAGGGGCCGCTGGCCGTACGGGTGCGGTTCGCGCCCGACGACGAGGGCCTGGCGCCGGGCTTCGAGCTGACCGAGGCGGGGACCCAGAAGCGCCTGGCCGTCTATGTCACGAAAAATCCGGACGAGATCCCGAATGTTGCCACGCTCGGCCCCGACCCGCTCGCCGAGTCCTTCACCGTCGAGGCGCTCAAGCGGATCATCGGCGGCAACCGCACGCAGATCAAGGGCCTGCTGCGCGACCAGAAGGTGATCGCGGGCATCGGCAACGCCTACTCCGACGAGGTGCTGCACGCCGCGAAGATGTCCCCGTTCAAGATCGCGGCCACGCTCACCGACGCGCAGATCGCCGACCTGCACGAGGCCATCGTCACCACCCTGCGCGACGCCGTCGAGCGCGCGCACGGGCTGGCGGCCAAGGACCTCAAGGCGGAGAAGAAGTCGGGCCTGCGCGTGCACAACCGGGCGGGGCAGCCCTGCGACGTGTGCGGCGACACGATCAGGGAGGTCTCGTTCGCCGACTCGTCGTTGCAGTATTGCCCCACCTGCCAGACAGGCGGCAAGCCGCTGGCCGACCGCCGCCTGTCCAAGCTGCTCAAGTAGCGCTGAGCACCTCTTCACGCACCCGGGTGCGCAGGCCGGCGACGGCGACGACGGCCGCCAGCAGCGTGGCCGTGACGGGCACCACCAGGGCCGTGCGCATCGCCGCCAGCCCGGCCTCGGCGTCCGTCGCCGCGCCCAGGGCGGCCACGTTCACGGCGGTGACCATCGACAGGCCCAGGGCGGCGCCGAACTGGAACGAGGAGTTGATCAGCCCGCCGGCCAGGCCCTGCTCGTGCTCGGCGATGCCGTCCGTGGCCACGATCGTCAGCGGGCCGTAGACGAAGGCGAACATCAGGCCGATCAGCAGCATCGACGGCAGCATGGCCGCGTACGTCCAGTCCAGGCCCACCCCGAGGAACAGCGAGTAGGCCAGCAGGCCCGACAGCAGGCCGCCCAGCACCACCTTGGCGTTGCCGAACCGGTTGACCAGCCACGGCGTCAGCGTGGGGGCCAGCACCACGTCCGCGGCGGCCGCCAGCAGGGCCAGCCCCGTCTGGATGGTGGACCAGCCGCGCAGCTCCTGGAGGTAGAGCGTGACCAGGAACTGGAAGCCGAAGAACGAGGCCGTCAGCAGCGCGGCCATCACGTTCGCGCGGACCAGCGGGCCCGAGCGCAGGATCCCGAGCCGGACCAGCGGGCTGGCCGCGCGGCGTTCCACGGCGACGAAGATCGCCAGCAGGGCCAGGCCGCCGGCGAAGGACGCCACGGTCAGCAGGGGGCCGTCGGCGGGGTGCTCCAGGCGTACGACGCCGTAGACCAGCAGGATCATCGCGCCGGTGATGCTGATCGCGCCCGCGATGTCGAAGCCGCCCGCCGCCGGCCGCGTCGGCTGGTCCTTGATCAGGGGGATGGCGGCGAGCAGGATGACCAGCGCCAGCAGGACCGGGGCGAAGAACACCCACCGCCAGCCGATCGCGGTCAGCAGCCCGCCGACCACCAGCCCCAGCGCGAAGCCGCCCGCGGCCGTGCCCGCGTAGATCAGCAGGGCCCGGTTGCGCTGCGGGCCCTCGGGGAAGTTCGTGGTGATCAGCGACAGCCCGGCGGGCGTCATGAACGCGGCGGCCACCCCGGTGACGAACCTGGCCACCAGCAGCACCCACCCCTCGTCCGCGAAACCGCCGAGCCCCGAGAAGAGCAGGAACACCACCAGCCAGAACAGGAACATCCGCCGCCGCCCCAGCAGGTCGGCCGCCCGGCCGCCGAGCAGCATGAAGCCGCCGTAGCCGAGCACGTACGCGCTGACGACCCCGCTCAGCATGCCCGTGGACAGCCCCAGGTCGGCCCGGATGGACGGCAGGGCGACGTTCAACATGGCCACGTCGATGCCCTCCAGGAAGATGGCACCACACAAAACGATCAGTACGCCCCAGGTACGGGCGGTGACAGGCACAACGAACCCCCGGTTACGAATAGGCAGGTCGGTTCTCTCTTGTAACCGCCAAAATCATGCGACAGCATGAGATCTCGTGGAAGACGGCACTTTCGAATCACTCGGTTACTGCGAAGGCACCGTGGACGACTACGACGTACGCCAGTGGGACGTGCGCGAGGACTGCGAGGTCCGGCAGATACTCGACCGCATCGCCGACAAGTGGTCGCTGCTGGTCATCGCCCTGCTCGACTGCCAGAGCCTGCGCTTCACCCAGTTGCGCCGCGAGATCGACGGCATCAGCCAGCGCATGCTCAGCGTCACCCTGCGCCAGCTCGAACGCGACGGCCTGGTCAGCCGCACCGTCCATCCGGTGGTGCCGCCCCGCGTGGACTACGCGCTGACGCCGCTCGGCCGTACGCTGCACCAGACCATCAAGTCCCTGGTGACGTGGACCGAGCGGCACCAGGAGGAGATCGCCGCCGCGCGTGCCGCCTACGACCAGCGGCGCGAGATGATGGAGTCATGACCGTTCCTGAGATCGAGGCCACCGCCGTCCCCTCCGACGCCTACCTGCTCGACGTCCGCGAGCAGGACGAATGGCTGGCCGGGCACGCCCCCGAGGCCGTGCACATCCCCATGACCCAGATTCAGGGCCGGGTCGACGAGGTGCCCGCCGACCGCACCGTCTACGTCGTCTGCCGGGTGGGCGGGCGCTCCATGAACGTGGCGGCCTGGCTCAACCAGCTCGGGCGCGACGCGGTCAACGTGGGGGGCGGCATGCAGGCGTGGGAGTCCGCCAGCAAGCCGATGGTCAGCGAGACGGGGCAGCCGCCGTACGTCGCCTGAACCCGCCCACTATGGCGGTTTCGCTGTCATTGAGGCATGATGAGGGCGCAAACTACAGATCGTCGCGGGAGCTCGGGGTGCCGGGCTGAGAGGGCAGCTACCTAGCCGCTGCCGACCGCCTGAACCTGTCCGGGTAATGCCGGCGTAGGGAGTGTGCGATGACGCATGTCGCCGACGAAGTTCCGCTGACACTCGAAGGCCGGCCGCCGAAGACCCTGGGCGTGCTCGACCAGGGCGCGCTCTGGGCGAACCTCGGCGTCAGCCTGCTCGGCTTCTCCGGGGCGATGTTCCTGGTCAACCCGCTCGGCAACGCCCCGCTGAGCCTGGCTGCGGCGCTCGTGGCGACCGTGGTCGGCAGCCTGATCGGCACCGCCATGGTGGGGCTGTCCGCCATCCCCGGCACGCAGACGGGGCAGCCGTCGATGGTGCTGCTGCGCGGGCTGTTCGGGGCGCGGATCTCCTACGCGCCCACAGTGCTGAACATCGTGCAGATGCTCGGCTGGGGCGCCTTCGAGCTCTGGGTGATCGCCACCGGCGCCGGGGCGATCTTCCCCGCGGTGCCGTACGCGGTGTGGGTGATCGTGGCGGGAGTGCTCACCACCGCGCTGTCGATCTGGCCGCTCGGCTCGATCCGGGTGCTGCGCAGGTACGTCACCATCGGCGTGATCATCGCGATGATCTGGTTCGCCTGGTTCTTCCTGCGTGCGGCGCCCGCGCAGGAGGGCGGCTCCTGGACCGCCTTCCCCGCCGCCGTCGACTACGTGATCGCGCTGTCGGTGTCGTGGGTGCCGATGGCCGCCGACTTCGCCCGGCACTCGCGCTCCACCGGCGCCGCCTTCACCGGCGTGGTCGGCGGTTACACGCTGGCCCAGGTGGCCTGCCTCGGGCTGGGCGTGTACGCGGTGGCCATCGCGGGCGACGCGGACGCCGTGTTCGGCACGTTCGTCGCGGTGCCGCTGGGCGCGCTGTTCTTCGCCGTCCTGGTGCTGCGCGAGACCGACCAGTCCTTCGCCAACGTCTACTCCACCACGGTCTCGCTGCAGAACCTGATGCCGCGGGTCGACCGGCGCGTCTTCTCCGTCGCGATCGGGGTGCTGACCGTCGTGATCGCCCTGATCGTGGACGTGACCTCGTACGGCGCGTTCCTGGGCGTGATCGGGGCGGTGTTCGTGCCGATGTTCGCGGTGCTGGCCGTCGACTACTTCCTGCTCGGCGGCGCCCGGCGCTGGAACACCGACGAGCACGCGCCCTCGCGCTGGCCGATGCTGGTGCCGTGGGCGTTGGGCTTCGTGGCCTACTGGCTGACGACCTCGACGCCGACCATCGCCGCCTGGGACGGGATCTGGACGAGCGTGCGCGAGAGCATCGGCTTCACCCGGCAGGTGTGGATGAACGGGGCGCTGGGCGGGGCCTTGGTGGCCGCGCTGGTCACGCTGCTCATCGGCCTGCTGACTCCGAGGCCCGCCGTTCGACGTTGAGCAGGTGCTGCTTGGCGGACTGGCCGCCCGCGTAGTCGCCGAGCGCGCCGTCCTCGCGCACCACCCGGTGGCAGGGCACGATCACGCAGACGGGGTTGGAGGCCAGCGCGTTGCCGATCGCCCGCAGCGCGCGGGGCCGGCCGATGCTCTCGCCGATCTGCTCCAGCGTGGTGGTGGTGCCGTAGGGCACGGCCACCGTCTTCTGCAGCACCGTGCGTGCGAACGGCGTGGCCAGCCGCAGGTCCACCGGCGTGGTGAAGGTACGCAGCCGCCCGGAGAAGTACGCGTCGAGCTCTCTGCGCACCGGGTCGAGCCGCCTGGCCTCGGGCCCGATGAAGCTGCCCACGTGCCGGGTGAGCAGCTCGAAGACGTCGTTCTCCGCCTCGAAGCTGCACGCCGCGATGCCCTTGCCCGTCACGGCCAGCACCAGCCGGCCCACCGCGCCGTCGTAGGTGCCGAAGGCGATGTCGGGCGGGGTCTCACCCCGATAGGTGCTGGAGGTCACCCGCAACAGGGCATCGAGATCGTTGCTCGACATGCCTCGCACCCTCCCACCGCCGGGAATCACCGTGACCGCAGCGTATCGGACGGATCTCCCGACGCACCCACCGCACCGCGTGCACTATGGAGTAGTGGGGGACGAATGGGCCGGTAGTGACGATGAGATCGCTCGCGCGGCGCTCGCCAGCTCGCCCAACGCCGTCGTGGCGCTCGACAGGGACCAGAGTGTGCTGGTCTGGAACGCCGCGGCGGAGCGGGTGTTCGGGTGGCGCGCCGAGGAGGTGCTCGGGCGCCGGGCGCCCATCGTGCCCGACGAGCTGACCACCGAGCACACGGCCGCGCTGGAGCGGGTGCGCACCGGCGAGCCCGTCTCGCTGCGCACCAGGCGCCTGCACAGCAACGGCACCCTGCTCGACCTGCGGGTGGACATCAGCGCCCTGCGCCTGGGCAGCGCCGTGGGCGGCTACGTGTGCGTCTACCACCCGGCGCTGGCCGACCACGTGGCCAGGGAGCGGGTGGCACGCCGGGCCAGGCTGGTGCGCCGGCTCACCGACGTGGTCGGCGACATCAACTCCGAGCTGGAGCTGTCGGCCGTGCTGGACCGGATCTCGGCCAGCCTCACCGAGCTGACCGGCGCGGACGCGGGCGGTTTCGTACTGATCGAGGGGGATCGGCTGCGCTTGGTCAGCACGTACCAGTTGCCCGCCTCGATCAGGGGGACCACCACCGACCTGCGGACGAGTCTCGTGGACAAACTTTTACGCACCGGCAAGACCGTGCTGCTGGAGTCGAACGGGCTCGACGACCTGGTGTGGGCCCGGCTGGGCGGATTGCACACGATCGCGCTGGGGCTGGCCGCCGTGGGCGGGCGGCCGTACGGCGCGCTGTACGCGTTGTTCGCCAACAGCACGCCCGGCCATCTGGAGCTGGAGCTGCTGGAGCTGCTGGCCGGGCACGCGGGCATCGCGGTCGGCAACGCGGTGGCCTACCAGGAGGCGGTGCGGCAGCGGGCGCACGAGCGCGCGGTGTTCGACGCCAGCGCCGACGGCATCGCCGTGCTCGACCACAGCGGCCGCGTCGTGCGCTGGAACCCGGCCGCGGCCGAGCTGACCGCGCTGCCCGACGAGACCGTCATCGGCGGGCCGCCGCCGTTCCCCGTGCCGGGGGCCGGGGAGAAGGGCACCTTCCAGCTCGACAACGGGCGGTGGCTGGACGTGGTCAGCGCGCAGATCGAGGAGACCGGCGAGGTCGTCGTCGACTTCCGCGACGTGACCGCGGCCAAGGAGCTGGAGGAGGCCAAGGACCTGTTCCTGGCCACGACCAGCCACGAGCTGCGCACGCCGATCACGATCGTGCGGGGCTTCGCCAGCACGCTGGACTCGCGCTGGGACAAGATGAGCGATCCCGAGCGGCGCTCGGCCGTGCACACGATCGCCGAGCGGGCCAGGTCGCTGGGCGAGCTGATGGACCACCTGCTGCTGGGCGCCAGGGCGGGGGCCGACGAGCTGAAGGTCCGGATCGAGGAGTTCGACCTGGGTGAGCGGATCCACGGGGCCACTCTGGGGCTGCCCGCGCTGTCGGACAAGCACCGGGTGGAGGTGGACCTGCCGGACGGGCTGCCGTACGTGCTGGGCGACCCGCTGGCCACCGACATCATCCTCGGCCAGCTGCTGGAGAACGCGTTCAAGTACTCGCCGCGGGGCGGGCTGATCAGCGTGGAGGCCTGGCCGGAGGAGGACAACGTGGTCGTCGTCGTCGATGATGAGGGGGTCGGTATCGCCCCGCCTGACCGGGAGCGGATCTTTGAGCGGTTCGTCCAGGTGGACAGCGGCGACCGGAGACGGTTTGGTGGAGTGGGGCTCGGTCTCTACATCGTCCGCAGCCTCGCCAGGGCACAGGGGGGAGATGTCAGCGCGCATCCGAGACCGGAAGGGGGCACCAGAATGCGGCTTGTCCTCAGGTGTGCTTCCCCTATCCGATCCGACACACCGATGCGGTAACGAGGTGGTCACGGTTGAGCTGATCTATCGTCCAATGTGTACAAGCTGTGATCGAGATGCGGTTTCTGGGATCGAGTAACGGGGCATTTCGGTCGTACCGGGGAGTGTTCCCGCGGGGGGCACAGGTAACGGGGAGGTGGGTGTGTCAAGCGTGGTGCTGCTGCCGTACGCGCCGTCCAGCGTTGCCGTCGCCCGCCAGCGTCTGAGCACAGACCTGCAGGACAGCGGGGTCTTTGCCGCCGCGATCGACGATGCCGTGCTGGTGGTGAGCGAGTTGCTGAGCAACGCGCTGCGGCACGCGCATCCGCTGCCGTCGGGCATGGTCAGGGTGGCCTGGCTGCGCAGCGACGACCACATCGAAGTGGCGGTGAGCGACGGGGGAGCGGCCACGGAGCCGCGGGCGGGCCGCCCGACCCTGTCCTCACTCGGGGGCCGGGGGCTGGGCATCGTGGAGTACGTGGCCGAGAGCTGGGGGGTCAGGCACGACGGCGACACGACGACCGTCTGGGCCATCCTGCCCGCTCCCAGTCAGTCGGTGAACGGGCAGGTGGCGGCCCTGCGTGAGGTCAGCTAGCTAGGCGGGCTGGAGCCGCCTGTCGAGTGCCGCCCGCTCGGTGACGGCCCATGCCGTCGAGACGAGCAGGTAGAGCCCGGCGGCCAGCGGCAGCACGAGCGCGGCCAGCACCGAACCGTACGGCAGCAGCCGCATGATCTTCTTCATCAGCTCCGGCTGCTCCTCGGCGATCTTCATCTGCCTGGCGGAGAGCCAGGCCATCGCTGCGACCAGCGCGATGACCAATACAAAGACCAAAACCGGTCCGCTGACCAGACCGTAATTGGAGATCACCCCGGCGACCTGCTGGCCCAGTGGTGCGCCGAAAAGCTGGTGGCCGACGAGCGCCGTCTGGTGCGTGGCGACGTTGTACATCAGCCACATGAACGGCAGTTGCGCCAGCATCGGCAGGAACCCGGCGAACGGCGAGGTGCCTTCCCTGGCGTAGAGCGCGTTCAGCTCCTTCGACAGCCGCTCGGGGTTGCGCTGGTGGCGTTTCTGCAGCTCACGCAGCTTCGGTGCGAGCCTTTCGCGGATCTTCATGGTGCGGGCCTGGCGGATGTTGAGCGGCAGCAGCAGCAGCCGTACGGCCAGCGTGAACAGCACGATCCCGAGCGCGGCGCTGCCGCCGGACATGCTGATGACGAACGTGACAAGAGAATCGATCATGAGCCCTGTCTCCTGGAAGGGGGATGTCCGGGCTCGCTCATGGTCGAGAGAGCCCCGCTTGCGTGTGAGGGAAGCGGGGCACGCCTAAGGCGCTCGTGGACGCGACCGGCCGGCCGCGTCGGGGTCGCGCTGCCGCTGGAAGGCCGTGCGGCGCGCGTAGGACAGCGGGAAGCTCGGCGGCTCTCCGCTGAGGGCGGGCAACAAGGTGGCCGCCCACGTGGCCAGCAGCAGGATCGCCAGCATGGTGATCCCCACCAGCCACGGGTCGAACAGAAGCTGCATCGAGATCAGTGCGAGCGGGAGGACTTGCCCACCACGGCGACCGCCACGAAGACGAGGACCGCGATGACGCCGATGATCAGAGCGAGCTTGATCAGGCCTGCCAGCATCGGCAGCAGGAAGTTGAACAGCACGAAGAGACCCAGCAAGGTCCCTATGACGAGCATCACGACTCTACCCATGCAGCCACCGTACGTCCTCGGCCCATGATCGCGCGAGCCTTACGAAGCGATGACGTGCACATCACTTCCCGGCGCCGGGGCCGTACCGTGAAGGCGTGAACACACGCATCCTGGTGGTGGACGACGACCCGACCGTGTCCGAGGTCGTGGCGCGCTATCTGGAGCGTGACGGGCACGAGGTCGAGTGCGTCGGCGACGGCGCCGAGGCGCTGCGCAGGGCGCTGGCCCGGCCGCCCGACCTCATGGTGCTCGACCTGATGCTGCCCAAGCTCGACGGCCTGCAGGTGTGCAGGAAGCTCAGGGAGCGCTGGCCGGTCCCGGTGATCATGCTGACCGCGCTCGGCGAGGAGATCGACCGCGTGGTCGGGCTGGAGACCGGCGCCGACGACTACGTGACCAAGCCGTTCAGCCCCCGCGAGCTGGCGCTGCGCGTGCAGTCGGTGCTGCGGCGGGCGCGCGGCGCCTCCGTTACCGGCGGCACCGGCGTGCTGCGCGACGGTGACCTGGTGGTGGACGTGGGAGCCCACGAGGTACGGCTGCGGGGCGAGGAGGTGCTGCTGACGGCCCGCGAGTTCGACCTGCTGGCCCACCTCATGCGCAACCCGCGCCAGGCGTTCAGCCGGTCGGCGCTGCTCAACCAGGTGTGGGGGTGGTCGTTCGGCGACTCCTCCACCGTGACCGTGCACGTGCGGCGGCTGCGGGAGAAGATCGAGCCTGATCCGACGGATCCGCGGAGAATCGTCACCGTCTGGGGGGTCGGCTACCGGTACGAGCCCATGGACGGCTCCTGATGCCCCGTCCGGGCGACCTGCCCATGATCGTGGCCGTCACGGCCGGGCTGGGGCTGCTCATCGCGCTGTCGGGCATCTGGCTGATGTGGCGGCTGCGTACCAGGTCCATCGGAGTGATGCTGGCCGTGGTCGTGGTGGTCGCCGTGACCGCCACGCTGGCCGGCGTGGTGGCGATCATCAACAAGATGATCATCGAGGGGGCGACCAAGGACTTCGTGCTGAGCGTGGTGGCGGTCGGCGGGCTGGTGGGCCTGGGCGTGGCGTTCGTGCTGGCCAGACGGGTGGTCGGGGAGAGCAGGCGGCTGGTGGAGGCGGTGCGGCACGCGCCGTTCGTGGCGCCGCGCGGGCTGCCTGCCGAGTTGCAGACGATCGCGAACACGCTGGAGGAGGCGTACGCGCGGGAGCGGGCCCTGGAGGGGGCGCGGCGCGAGCTGGTGGCCTGGGTCAGCCACGACCTGCGGACCCCGCTGGCCGGGATGCGCGCCATGGCCGAGGCGCTGGAGGACGGGGTGGTGTCCGACCCCGAGACGGTCGCGCGCTACCACGGGCAGATCAAGCTGGAGGTCGAGCGGCTGTCAGGGATGGTGGACGACCTGTTCGAGCTGTCACGGATCCACGCGGGGGCGCTGCGGCTGTCGCGGGCCAGGGTCGGGCTCGCGGACCTGGTCGCCGACACGCTGGCCGGCGCGGAGCCGCTGGCCAGGGCCAAGGGCGTGGTGCTCACGGCCGAGGCGGCCGCCGCGGTGCCCGTGGAGGCCGACGCGGGAGCTCTCGGCCGGGCCCTGGGAAACCTGGTGGTCAACGCCATCAGGCACACGCCGTCCGACCAGAGCGTGGTGCTCAGGGCCGGGGTCGACTCCTCGGGCATGGCCTGCCTGTCGGTCACCGACTGCTGCGGGGGGATACCGGAGGAGGATCTGCCCCGGGTCTTCGAGGTGGCCTTCCGGGGGGAGACGGCTCGTACCCCTACCGCTGACGGAGGGGCCGGGCTCGGGCTGGCCATCGCGCAGGGGATCGTGGAGGCCCACGACGGGGTGATCGAGGTGGTCAACGACGGGCCGGGGTGCCGGTTCGAGATCCGGCTGCCCCTGGTCGGCGGCTGACCCTTCGCCATCCCCGTTCAGGCGCTCTCCGGGAGGTCCCTGGGCTCGCCGAACGACTCCGCCATCGCCCGGAACGTCGGGCACGGCCAGCGCCACATGCAACTGCGGCACCGCAGGATCGGATGGGCGGTGTCACTCGTGATGCCCCCCGCGTCGCGCGGCTGGTGCAGATCGAGCAACCGGAGCCCCAGCTCCGAGAACCTGAGCAGCTCGGTGCGTGCCCCGGCGAGGAACTCGAGGTCCTCGATCGCGAGTTTGGTGCGGATGGGGACGTAGCCTTCGTGGTTCACCAGGCCGCGCAGGCGCCCTGCTTGGTCATGCCATGACGTCGCCTTGTCTGTGCTGATGAGGATGGTCTCCAGGCGTTCTCGGAGGCCCTGGCGCTGAGCGTCTTCTGGTTTGTCTGCTTTCATCGATGCGGGGCCCGTCGGTCGTGCCCCAGCCCCTCCTTCTCCACGAAGCGGTGGCGGTTCCCGTGTCACGCTGTCAAGCTTCGCGTACTCTCCGTTTTCATGGAGCCCAAACGGAGGACAAAAACCTGTGGTTCCCCCATCGGCGTGACAACGTGACCGGAAGCGCTCGCGCCGCTAGCCTGCCCATGTGGAGCTCAAGGTCTCGACTCGATCACACGCCGGGTGCGCACTCGTTGCCATCACCGGAGAAATCGACCTCTATACGGCGCCCCACCTGCAGTCCGAGTTCACTCGGCTGCTGCAGGACGGGCCTAGCCGGGTGGTCATCGACATGTCCGCCGTGGATTTCTGCGACTCCACGGGGATGAACGTGCTGCTCTCGGCGCTGAAGCGGATGAAAGAGCAGGGCGGGACGCTGGAAGTGGCGGCCCCGCGTCCGGCCGTACGCAAGATCCTGCAGGTCACCGGGCTCGACTCGGTGTTCACCGTCCATGATGAGGTGCCGCAGGAGTTCCTCATCGCAGAGGGCTCATGACGAGGTTCTCCCGTCGCCGCGGAGGCGATGACCGGTGAGTGGCGACACGGCTGTCATCATTCCCGCCGCCAACGAGGCCGACCGCATCGCGGCCACCGTCAAGGCCGCCGCGGCCCTGCCCGGCGTCGACCTCGTGGTGGTCGTGGACGACGGCTCGGCCGACCAGACCGGCAGGGTGGCCAGGGCGGCCGGAGCCAGGGTGGTGCGTCACAGCCGCAACCGCGGCAAGGCCGCCGCCATGGAGACGGGCGCCGAGGCCGTGCGCCTGCTCGACGAGGACGCCGCGCCGCGCCACCTCCTCTTCCTCGACGCCGACCTCGGCGACACGGCCGCCGCCGCCGCGCCCCTCATCGAGCCCGTACGCGCGGGCGAGGCGGACATGACGATCGCCGTGTTCAGCACCCGGGTGCGGCTCGGCGGGCACGGCTTAGTCGTACGGCTGTCCAAGGAGGGCATCCGCCGGGCCACCGGCTTCGACCCCGCCCAGCCGCTCAACGGGCAACGCTGCCTGACCAGGGCCGCGTTCGAGGCCGCGCGGCCACTCGCGCACGGGTTCGGGGTGGAGACCGCGCTGACCATCGACCTGCTGCGCAAGCGCTACCGCGTGGTCGAGGTCGAGGTCGACATGGCCCACAGGGCCACGGGCACCGACTGGCGGGCGCAGCTGCACCGGGCACGGCAGCTGCGTGACGTGGCCAGGGCGTTGGCGGTGCGGGAGCCGGTGGTCGTTCAGAACCTCGACAAGCTGCGGCATCGGCGGTGATCGGTCCTAGACTTCCGGCATGCCGGACATAGACGAGCAGGGCCGCCCCGAACCTCCCCTCGACGGTGACGAACTCGCCACCCTCGTGGGTTACCTGGAGTTCCACCGCGCCACCTTCGCGTGGAAGTGCGCCGGGCTGGACGCGGCCGGGCTCAAGGCCACCGTGGGGGTCTCGTCGATGACGCTGGGCGGGATGCTCAAGCACCTGGCCTACGTCGAGGACCACTGGTTCTCCCGCCACCTGCACGACCGCGAGGGCCAGCCCCTGTGGGCCACGGTGGATTGGAAGAGCGACCCCGACTGGGACTGGCACTCGGCCGCCGCCGACACTCCCGAGGAACTGCGCGACCTCTGGCAGGACGCCGTGTCCCGCTCCCGCCTCCTGCTCGACGAGGCGGTCGCGGACGGCGGCCTCGGCCGTCTGTCCCGGCGCGCCTGGCCCGACGGGCGTCGGGTGAGTGTGCGGTGGATCCTGGTGCACATGATCGAGGAGTACGCGCGGCACAACGGGCACGCCGACCTGATCCGCGAGTCGGTGGACGGGCTGACGGGCGAGTGATGCTGCCTGTGGGCACGGGCGCGGGCGGGTGATGCTGCCCGTGAGCGTGGCCGTCCACAGGCCCGGCCGTGCTCGACGCGGCCTGCGGGGGCGGTTGTCCACAGGTGGCCGTGCTCGACGCGGCCTGCGGAGGCGATCGTCCACAGGCGGCCGTGCTCGACGCGGCCTGCAGTGTGCGGCTGTCCACAGGCGGCCGTGTTTCTCGATGCCCGTAGGCGCAGTCGTCCACAGGCGGCCGTGCTTGACGCCGTCCGCGCTCACGGTCGTCCACAAGTAGCCGTGCTTCGGCCGGACGCGCCCCGCGAGTGTGCTGGAATTTCCCGGTGACTTCGCAGACGCAGCGCCCACGGGCCCGGAGCCGATCGGCAGGGGCCGCCACGGTGGCGATCGGCGTCTCGATCCTGCTCACCATCGCCCTCGGCGTGCTCGGCCCGTCGGCGATGGTCCCCGCGCTGGGCGGCCCGCCCTGGCAGCCCCCGTTCTCCCTGGGCGTCGAGCCCGATCCGCACCTGGTGATCGCACTGGCGGCGGCGGCCATCCTGCTCGGCGGCCTCGGCCTGCTGGCCGCCCTGCTCGCCCTCAGGAGTCCCGGCACGCACCGGCTGCCCGACCCACGGCGGCTCGTCGCGGCCGGCTGCCTAGCCGCCGGCATCCTGGCGTTCCTGCCGCCGTCGGGCTCCGGCGACCACCTCAACTACGCCGCGTACGGCCGCATGGTGACCCTCGGCCTCAGCCCGTACACGCACGGCGCCGTTGACCTGCCCGGCGACCCCATCGCCGACGCCGTGGAGAAGCCCTGGCGCGAGGAGCCGAGCGTCTACGGCCCCGTGGCCACGGCGGTGCAGGCGCTGGCGAGCTGGATCGGCGGCGACTCGCTCCGGCTGACGATCTTCGTCCTGGCCCTCGTCAACGCCGCCGCGTTCATCGCCACAGCCCTGCTCCTCGACCGCTTCACCAGGCACGACCCGGCCAGACGCCTGCGCGCCGCGCTGCTCTGGACGGCCAACCCCCTCCTGCTCTACCAGCTTGTCGCGGGCATGCACGTCGACACCCTCGCCATCGCCTGCATGGTCGCCGCGCTCCTGGCCAGGGGCCGCCCCGTCGGCGCGGGCGCGCTGCTGGGCCTCGGGGTGGCGATCAAGGTCAACGCCGGGCTGGTGGCCCTGGGGCCGGCCTGGGAGCTGCGGCGGCGCCCCGCCCGCCTGGCTCTCATGGCGGGCTGCGCGGTCGCGGTGGTGATCGTGGGGTACGCGATCGTCGGGCCCGAGGCGATCGGCCCCATGACCAGGACGAGCAAATCGATCTCGCACGCGTCACCGTGGAAGCTCGTCCAGGGCGGGCTGCAGACGGTGGTGGGCACCGGCAGCGCGTACCGGGGCGAGATCCAGATCGGCTCGCTCCTGCTGCTGGCGCTCGTCGCCTGGGCGCTGCTCCGGTGGGCCGCACGCAGACAGCCCCTGGCCGGCGAGCTGGACGCCCCGATGGTGGCGGTGGGGCTGATGGTGGCCTACCTCTTCGCCACGCCGTACATCCTGCCGTGGTACGACGGGCTGGCGTTCGGGCTGCTGGCGCTGGTGGCGGCTGCCACCCTGGACCTGTTCGTGGTGGTGCACCTGACGGTCCTGTCGCTGGCGTACCTGCCTGCCAGGGTGGAGGGGGTGCCGGCCGAGCTCGGCTGGCTCAGCGGGGAGCTCAGGCCCCGGCTCGCCTGGGTGCTGCTGGCTCTGACCGTGGCGCTGGTGGTGTGGGCGTGGCGAGCTGCAGGGCCCGCACGCAGGCCGCGAGCGTCAGCGGCACCGCCACCGTGAGGGCCATGGCGGGAATGGCGATGCCGGAGTCGTTCATGAGGAAGCCGACGAACGCACACGTCAGTGCACCGAACAACCCCGCCCTGAACACCGGCGCCTGCCGATAGGCCAGGCCCAGCCCGGCGGCCCCCCAGCGCGACGGCCGCGCCAGCACCAGGAACAGGAAGGCCAGCGCGACCAGCGAGAGGAGAGTTAGCGACCAGTTCCCCACCGTCACACCCACCATGGCACTGAATTTCCGGCCGACGACCGTCCACGCCTGGCCGTCGATGATCTGCTGCACGAAGTTCCCCAGGTGCGTCCGCTGCGTTTCGGGCCGCAACCAGTCCACGACCGACAGCACCCCCACGATCGCGGCCCCCGCCAACCCCACGACCACCAGCCTGAGCACCGACACCCGCTTACCCGACAGCAGCAACAGGAACACGGCCAGCCCGACCACGAACGCCGGCACCCCGCCGAAGTCCGCCCCCCAGGCGGGCCACCCGTCCGCGAAGATCGCGAACCCTCCGTACACCGCGCACACCCCGACGACCACCGCCCTCGGCACCTTCTTGCCGAGCAGCCACTGAGCCACCCCGGCCAGGCCGAGGATGGTGCCGGTGGCGTAGATGGCGAAGGCGATGTTGCTGAACCCGTAGAACCGGCCGCCGGTCACGGGCTCGTAGCCGGTTACGGCGTTGACCTGGAGTTTCGAGCCCGTCATGACGTCGATCAGGAGGGCCAGGGAGGTGATGGCGGCGACGGTGGTGAGGGGGCCCAGTACGTGGGAGCGCCAGGGGCCGGCGAAGGCGATGGCGGTGATGAGGGCGGCTATGGCGAGGATCGTGATGATCACGGAGAGCATGGGAGTGGGGAGGGTCCACCAGGGGATCAGCTGGGCCAGGAAGGTGGAGATGGCGATGGCGCCGCTGATCACGGCTACTACTTGCACGGATTTGAGCAGCTTGGAGGTGCTCGCGTCCCCGACACCCACCCCCTCCGCTCGGGCACCGGCGCCTACGCGTTCGCTCGTGCCCGCGCCCGCGCCCGCGCCCGCGCCCGTGCTCGTGCTCGCGCCTGCACCCGCGCTTGCACTCAGGCCCGCGCCTGCACTCGCGCCTGTGCTTGCACCACCGTCCGCGCCTGCGCCTGCGCTTGCATCGGTGCTCGTGCCCTGGCGAGCGCCGAGGCCAGCCTCCGCACCGCCGCGCACGCCAGCACCCGCGTCCGCGGATCCCACGCTTCCTGCACCTTCGGCGTTCCGTGGTGTGGCGGCGTTCGGGGAGCGGCGGCGGCGCAGGCGGAGGGCGAGGGCGGCGAAGGCGTAGAAGAGCAGCTGGACCGTGACCAGGACGGCGAAGAACGGGCCGCGCACCTCGCGCAGCACCTGGCTGGCGAGGTCCGCGTCCGCCAGCTCCGTCACCGTGCCGGACGGGGTGGCGGGGGCGGCGCCGCCGGGCTGCCAGGGGCGGCCGACGACCTCGCGGGCGGCGGGGAGGCCCAGGAGCTGGATGGTGGTGGCGGTGAGGTCGGTGATCGCGACCAGGGCGTCCTGGCGGGTGGAGGTCGCGGTGAGGTGACCGTGCGGGTAGGGCTTGCCGCCCGGGGAGGGGCCGGTGGCGAGGGCGAGGTGGAGGTGGGCGTTCGGGGTGACGTCCGAGATGCCCGCGACCAGGATCGTGGTGTCGGCGGGGAGCCGGCTGATCAGGGTGCCGATGTGCTGGTCCAGCTCCGTGACCGCCGCCTGGCGGGCTGCGGTGGGGAGGGGGGTGGGGACGCCGTACTCGTCGAGGGGCTGTTTGGCCCAGGCGGTGGCGAGGGCGTCGGCGTCGAAGACGATCAGGTGGTAGGGGCTGGGGTCGCCCAGGGAGTCGAGATTGGTGGCGTATTTGGCGATATTTCCTGACTTGTCGGCCGCCGCCAGCGCGGCGCCCGCGCCGATCGCGGCCACCTTGCCGCCGCCGTCCACGACGAGCTGGCCTAGGGTGCCGAGCTTGGCGTCGTAGCCGGTCTCCGCCTGGTATGCGCTCAAGGCGCGCCAGTTCGGGATCGTGGCACCGTCGCCGTTCTGCTGGGGTGTGGGCGGGGGTGGGCAGCCCTTGCCTTCGGTGCCGGCCCGCTGGCCCGCCGAGACGGTCAGCCAGCCGGCTATGGGGCAGGTGATGCCGCGGTCCGGGGGTGGGACGGCTCGGGTGGAGAGCGAGGCCGACGCTCCCTGGGCCGCCAGGCGCCACAGGTTCGGGGTTCTGGTCTCGTCCAGGTCGCTCCACTCCAGGCCGGGGACGCCGATGAGGGCCACCCGGCGCTGGGGCGTGGTCTGGGGCGTGGCCTGGAGCGCGGTCTGGGGCGCGGCCTGGACGGGTGTCTTGGTGGGCGTCTGGGCTGTGGCGTCGCTCGTTGCTGTGGTGGTGCCTCCACGCACGCTTGTGGTGGCGCGGCTGCCCGAGCCCGAGCCCGAGCCCGCGACGGTGCGGTTGTGCGCGTCAAGGTCTGTGGTGTTGCTGGTGTGCGGGTGCACGCCTGTAGTTGTGCTGTTGCGCGCGTCCAGATCGGCGGTGGCCGAGGCGGTGCTCGGGCTCCAGCCCGTATGAGTCGGGGCGGTGGCGCTCAGGGCTGGGGTGGTGAGGAAGGGGGTGAGGGTCAGAGCGAGGAGGGTGGCGGCGAGGGGGCGGGTGGCTAGACGGCCGAGGCGGTGGCGCGCCCCGTACCGGCCCCGGGGCGGGCACGGCGTGGCGTTCGGCATGTACGGACCCCCAGTAGTCTGCCCCTCGATCAACAACAGCCACGGTAACGTGCCACACCGTGACAAGTGGCGAGGTGCGGGTGATCCGGCGGCAGTGGTGGGCGTGGGCGATCGTGGTGCTCATGGTCGCGGCGGCCGTGGCGCCGCTGGTGCAGCAGTGGCTGACGAACCCCGACGACCAGCGGCTCGTTGACCTGGACGTTTACCGTACCGGCGGCCAGATGTTGCTGGACGGACGGCCGGTGTACGACTACGTCACGCCCGCCCCGCAGCTGCTGCCGTTCACGTACCCGCCCATCGCCGCGATGCTGGCCGTTCTGCTGGCCGCGATGTCGTGGGAGACGGCGCAGTGGGTGTGGACGGCCGGGGTCTTCGTGGCGCTGGCGGTGACCGTGTGGCTCTCCTTCCGGCAGGCGCTGGAGCGGGAGTCGCTGCGGAGGTACGCGCCGTGGGCGTTCGCGCTGCTCATGGTGATGTGCACGTACCTGATGCCGATCAGGGACCAGGTCAGGTTCGGGCAGGTGGACATCCTGCTGGTCGCCCTCTGCCTGGCCGACTGCGTGGTCAGGCGGCCGTGGTGGCCGAGGGGGTTCCTGATCGGGCTGGCGACCGCGGTCAAGCTGACGCCCGGGGTCTTCCTGATCTATCTGCTGGTCACGCGGCAGTGGCGGACGCTCTTCATGGCGTCGTTCGTGGCGGCGGTGCTGACGCTGCTGCCGTTCGCGGTGATGCCGCAGGACGCGGCGGACTTCTGGTTCAGGGCGCTGCTCGATCCCGAACGGCTCGGCGCGAACGCGGCGACCACCAACCAGTCGATCAGGGGCATGCTGATCCGGCTGTACCTGCCGCAGGAGTGGCTGACCTCGCTGATCTGGCTGGTGGCCGTGGGCGTGGTGGGGTGGTTCGGTTTCCGGGGGGCGCGGGACGCGTACCGGGCGGGTGACACGTTCGCGGCGGTCGCGCTGGTGGGGTTGATGGCGGTGTTGCTGTCGCCGGTGGCCTGGATCCACCACCTGGCGTGGGTGGTCGTGGTGCTCGGGGCCATCGTGGGCGACGGGCGGGATCCCGTCCGGGTGCGGGTGGCCGTCGGGGTGTGGTTGTACTACGTGGTGCCGGTGCCGTGGTGGGGGGTGTCGCTGATCAGACTCGACATTCCCGGGGTCAGCCTGGTGTTGGGCAAGATCGTGCAGAACGGGTTCGGGCTGGGCGCGGTGGCACTGGTGTGGTTGTTGGTGTCCTGGCTGCCGAAACGCCGACAGATCGCTTGACTCAGCCATTACTGTCTGTGCCGTGCTCGTTACCACATGGGTGATCGTGGGTGTCGTCGCCGGCATCAGTGGCGTGATGATCGGCCACCTGGCGCTGCGGCAGGCCAGGGCGACGGTGGAGGACTGCCAGCGGCTGCTGTCCTTGCAGATCAGCCAGGGGCGGGGCGATCTCAAGGCGGTGCGCGACGTCGCCGTGTGCCAGTACGACGCGCTCGCGGAGATGACCGGGAGGATGTCGTTCTCGGTGGCGATGATCAACGGGCTGGGTGACGGGATCGTGCTGACGTCCATCAACGGGCGCAGCGAGACCCGCACCTACGTGCGGACCGTGGTGGGCGGCAAGGGGCAGCAGCCGCTGTCGCCGGAGGAGGAAGAGGCGGTGCGGGCGGCGCGGCTCGGGCTCGGGCCCGTGGTGGCCTGCCGGGCCTCGCAGCTGCTCTGAGCGGCGTGAAGCTTCTGAGGGGCGTGAAGCTGCTCCGAGCGGCTTCGAGCGTGCCTTGAGCGGCGTGAAGCTGCTCTGCGCGGCTCTTGCCGGAGTCGGTGGGTGAAATGGCCGCGGGTGCTGTCCACCTGCGGATAGCCTGTAAGTATGCCCAGACTCGCCTATCTCGGACCCGAAGGCACCTTCACCGAAGAGGCCCTGCGGCTCCTCGACCCCACCGCCGAGCGGCTGCCGTGCGCGACCGTGAGCGCCGCGCTCAACGCCGCCCGCTCCGGTGACGCCGACGGCGCCGTGGTCCCGCTGGAGAACTCGATCGAGGGTGCGATCACCACCACGCTCGACGAGTTCGCCTGGGGCGAGCCGTTGCTGATCAACGCCGAGCTGCTGCTGCCGGTGCAGTTCTCGCTGCTGGCCCGGCCCGACACCGAGATTCCGCACATCAAGCGGGTCTACACGCACCCCGCCGCCATCACGCAGTGCCGCGCCTTCATCGCGCGTGAGCTGCCCGACGCCGTCGTGGTGGCCGCCCCCTCGACCGCGGCCGCCGCGCAGGAGGTGTCGCTGCCCGGCTCGCCGTACGACGCCGCGATCGCCGCGCGCATCGCCGGGGAGCACTACGGGCTGGTGGAGCTGGCCACCGACATCGGCGACAGGTCCGACACCGTGACCAGGTTCGTCAAGGTGAGCCGGCCGGGGCCGCTGCCGGAGGCGACCGGCTCCGACCGCACCACGCTGGTGGTCTTCCTGGCCGACGACCACCCGGGCGCGCTGCTGGAGATGCTGACCGAGTTCTCCGTGCGCGGGGTCAACCTGACGCGCATCGAGTCGCGGCCGACCGGTGACGGGATCGGGCGGTACTTCTTCCACTTCGACTTCGAGGGGCACGTGGCCGACGCCCGGGTGGGCGAGGCGATCGCCGGGCTGCACCGGATCTGTGGTGAGGTGCGGTTCCTGGGGAGCTACCCGCGGGCCGACGGCATGACGCCGCAGATCAAGCGCGGGACGTCCGACCCGGAGTTCGCGGAGGCCGGTGACTGGCTGGCCAGGATCAGGGCCGGTCAGGTCTGAGCCGGAAGCCGAGGGTTCGGGCCGATCAGGTCTGAGGAGGCCGGGGTCCGGGCCGGTCAGGTCTGAGACGCGAGCCGGGGTGCGGGGAAAGCAGGGGCGCGGTGCCTCCGTCCGCCGGTAGCCTTTCCTTGTGATTGACCTGCGTACCCTTCGTGAGGACCCCGACCGGCTACGGGCGTCGCAGCGTGCCCGCGGCGAGGACGACTCGGTCGTCGACACGCTGCTCGACCTCGACGAGCGCCGCCGATCCGCGCTGACCTCGTTCGAGTCCATGCGCGCCGAGCAGAAGAGCATGGGCAAGTCGGTCTCCAAGGCGCAGGGCGAGGAGAAGGCCGCGCTGCTCCAGCGCGCCAAGGACCTCGCGGGCCAGGTCAAGACCGCCGAGTCGGAGGCCGAGAAGCTGGGCGCCGAGCTCGACGAGCTGCTCCAGTCGGTGCCCAACATCGTGGAGGAGGGCGCGCCGCCCGGCGGCGAGGACGACTACGTGGTGCTGGAGACGCACGGCGAGCCCCGCGCGTTCGACTTCGAGCCGAAGGACCACCTGGAGCTGGGTGAGGCCCTCGGCGCCATCGACATGGAGCGCGGCGCCAAGGTCTCGGGCTCGCGCTTCTTCTTCCTCAAGGGCGTCGGCGCGCGGCTGCAACTCGGCCTGCTCAACATGGCCATGCAGCAGGCGATCGAGGCCGGGTTCACGCCGATGATCACGCCCGTGCTCGTCAAGCCGGAGACCATGCAGGGCACCGGCTTCCACGTGGCCCACGACAAGGAGATCTACCGGCTCCCCGAGGACGACCTCTACCTCGTCGGCACCTCCGAGGTGGCGCTGGCCGGCTACCACGCCCAGGAGATCATCAGCGCCGACGAGCTGCCGCTGCGTTACGCGGGCTGGTCGTCGTGCTTCCGCCGCGAGGCGGGCTCGTACGGCAAGGACACCAGGGGCATCATCCGGGTCCACCAGTTCGACAAGGTGGAGATGTTCTCGTACGTGCGGCCTGAGGACGCCCACGAGGAGCACCAGCGGCTGCTCGCCTGGGAGAAGGAGATGCTGGCCAAGATCGAGGTGCCGTACCGGATCATCGACACGGCGGCGGGCGATCTCGGCATGTCGGCGGCCCGCAAGTTCGACTGCGAGGCGTGGATCCCCACGCAGGGCCGCTACCGCGAGCTGACCTCGACGTCCAACTGCACGGAGTTCCAGGCCCGCAGGCTCGCCGTCCGCTACCGCGACAAGGACGGCAAGCCGCAGCACCTGGCCACGCTCAACGGCACGCTCGCCACGACCCGCTGGATCGTGGCGATCCTGGAGAACCACCAGCAGGCCGACGGGTCCGTGGTGGTCCCGCAGGCGTTGCGTCCCTACGTGGGGCTCGACGTGCTGACGCCGGTGAAGTAGAGCCTCACGCCCCGGTGAGGTGGTCGGAGCTCGCCCTGCGGGCGTCGATCCTGATGGTGACACTCGCCACCACCACGACGACGACGCCCATCAGCACGGCGAGCCTGACCGCCCCGTCGTAGGTGTCCACCACCCCGCGTGCCCACCACGTGAACGGCAGGTGGACGGCCCCGTACATGAGCATCGAGGCCATCGCCCCGAGGACGGCAGGGACCGGCCGCGCCCGGCCCGCGAAGGCCAGCACGACGCAGCCCACGGCTCCCGACAGGCCCACGAGCAGGCCGAGGAGAGGGATGGGCACTCCCAGGGCGTAGTACGAGTCCGGGAGGGAGTCGAGGCTGACCAGGAGCAGCAGGCCCAGGCAGGAGGCGAGCGCGGAGCCCGTGTAGGCGAGGGCGAACTGGCGCAGCCCGGCCCCGACGCCGGCGAACAACATGCAGGCGGCCAGGAAGATCGCCACGTTCCGCTCGGGGTCCAGGTTCAGCTCGTGCGGCTCGGCGCCGGGCCAGCCGACCCGCCGCCACGTGCCCGACGTGTCGCGGACCGCGATGCCGTCCAGGCCGTTCGCCACGACGACGACGTGCCCGCCCTGGTACGCCTGCACGGCCAGCGACCGCGAACGCAGCCCGGACGGGTCGTCGTACTGCCTGGTCAGGCGCTCCAGCTCGGCGGCGGAGGGCGCCCACGAGGTACGCCACGTGTCGCCGCCGTCGTCCGACTGCTCCACGCCCAGCCGGTCCTTGAGCACCTGGTAGCACCGGGTGGCCTGCCCGGGCACGCACTGGGCGCTCTGCGCGTGCTCGATCACGGGGCGGTGGCCCGGACTCCAGGTACGGCCGCCGTCCTCGGACGTCAGCGTGCCCGCGAGGGTCGTGTGCACGTGGATCCGGTCCCCGTCCTGCTCGACGGCGTGGGCCGACGGCGGCGGATGCACGGCCCCGGTGGCGGTGACGGCGAGCACGGCCAGGGGCATCGTGACGACGATCCGCCAGCGGGCCGAGGCGGGGCGGCGCAGGGTGCGCCGGCGCACCCACCACGCCAGAGCGAGGGCAGGCAGGGCCAGAAGGTCCGTGGGATCCGCCAGGACGCGCGACGGGCCCGCGACGAGGGTCCAAGCATGGGAGGCGACCTCCGCGCCCGTCTCCGTCGATTTCACGAGCGTGTAGAGCGCCCCGGTGAGCACGGTCGCCACCAGGTCGGCCCGCCGCCAGAACAGCAGCGCCAGCAGCGCGGGCGCCACGACCAGGCCGGCGACGTCGCTGAGCTTGCCCGTGAGGAGACCGGGCCAGGCCTGCTTGAGCAGGTGGTCGTTGACCAGCAGCACGAGCACCCCGGCAACGGTCACGGGGTGACACAACCACGCGTACCTCATACCCAAGTTGATGGATCAGCGTGGCCGGCGGTTCAAGGGGTGTGTGAGTCGAGTCACAGCCGTGACCGATCCGACATCAGGTCCGTGATCTTTGTCACGTTTCGGCTGTCCCGGACCGCCGTTAGGGACGGCCCGGGACAGCAAAAGACCGGAGCCCGCTGGAAGCGAACCCCGGTCTATCTCGCTGCTACAGGTTCGTTAGAGGGCACGGACCTGAGAGGCCTGCGGCCCCTTCTGTCCCTGCGTGATCTCGAACTCGACCCGCTGGCCGTCTTCAAGGCTGCGGTAGCCGTTGCCGACGATCTCGGAGAAGTGAACGAACACGTCCGGCGCACCGCCGTCCGGGGCGATGAAGCCGAAGCCCTTCTCGGCGTTGAACCACTTGACGGTTCCCTGAGCCATAAAAGCTCTCCCTCAGGATGTGAATCTATGGGACCCACACCTCGTGGGTCCCGGTGTGTCGTACAGCAAGCACCCGGGGTGGCTCAGACAAAGTCATGCTGGTTTTCACTACGGGATCAGCTAATACAACGCCATCACATCTAACACCATTCTGGAGCGTTGGTGTTCCCGTCCTCAGGAAGATTTCTGTCGGGCGGCATCACCGGGCAAACTGGAACCTGTTATGCAGAGTCTTCCCGCGCCGCGTCTAGTGGCCACCGACCTCGACGGAACCGCCTTGCGGACCGACGGAACCGTGTCTCCCCGAACGGTCGCCGCCTTCGGCAAGGTCGAGGAATCAGGGGCCGTGCTGGCCTTCGTGACGGGGCGTCCGCCCCGGTGGATGGGCGGGGTGGCCGCCGCCGTGCGCCACCGTGGCCTGGCCATCTGTGCGAACGGGGCGCTGATCTACGATCTCCATACCGAACGGATAGTGGAATCTCACCTCATCGCCGTGGAGGTACTCGAGGAAGTCGTCGCTCAGCTAAGAGCGAACGTGTCCGAACTCGTATTTTCGGTCGAGTATGAAGCCGGTTTTGCGCATGAGTCCGATTTCCTGCTGGGCGGCTTGGACCGCCACCAGGGCAGGGTGCTGCTCGACTCGGTGACCGCCCAGCCGTGCGCCAAGCTGCTGGCCCTGCACCCGGCCATGGGCGCGGACGAGCTGCAGGCCGTCGTGGAGGAGCTGGTGGGGCACCTGGTGACCGCCACGCACTCCAGCCGGAGGGGCCTGATCGAGATGAGCGCCCAGGGCGTGACGAAGGCGAGCGCCCTCGCGGCGTTCGCGGCGGAGCACGGGATCAAGGACACCCAGACGGTCGCCTTCGGCGACATGCCGAACGACCTGCCCATGCTGAGCTGGGCAGGTACGTCGTACGCGGTCGCCAACGCGCACCCCGACGTGCTGGCAGCGGTCGATCACGTGACCGCGACCAACGACGAGGACGGGGTGGCCCGGGTGATCGAGGAGCTCTACCGGTAGCCGGCGGCTCCGCCGTGGCGCGGGCGCCGGCCCTCGGCTACAGGTACGGCCCTGAACTTCCGTGCGGGCGCCGGCCCTCGGTTACAGGTACGGCCCTGAACCTCCGTGCGGCCGCTGGCCCTCGTCGCCGGGCACGCCGGGCACGCCGGGCAGCGCCCTGCGCATCTGCTCCAGCTGGGCGCGAGCGGCCATCTGCTGGGCGAACAGCGTGGTCTGGATGCCGTGGAACAACCCTTCGAGCCAACCCACGAGCTGGGCGTGCGCGATGCGCAGCTCCGCCTCGCTCGGCGGCGTGCCGTTGTCGTCGGTGAACGGCAGCGACAGCCGCTCCAGCTCGTCGACCAGCTCCGGTGCCAACCCGTCCTCGAGCTCCTTGATGGAGGACTCGTGGATCTCCTTCAGCCGCTTGCGGCTGGCCTCGTCGAGAGGAGCCGCGCGAACCTCCTCGAGCAGCTGGCGGATCATGCTGCCGATGCGCATCACCTTGGCGGGCTGCTCGACCAGGTTGGTGACCGAGCGATCCTCTTCGCCGCTATCGCCCTGACCTTGGAAGTCGGGGCCCACCACCACGATGTGGGGGGTGTTGTTGTCCTCAGCATTCATAACACTCACCGTACTAGCAGGATCTTGCCGACGTGCTCTCCCGAATCCAACATTCGGTGAGCTTCCGCCGCCTCGGACATGGGGACCTCCGCGTACACGACGGGACGCACGGCACCCGCTCCGACCAGGGGCCAGACGTTGTCGACGACGCTGCGGACGATGACGCCCTTCTCGTCGACAGGACGGGCACGCAGCGTCGTGGCGTGCACCGACAGGCGCTTGGCGAGCATGGCGCCGAGGTCGATCTCGCCCTTGCGGCCGCCCTGCAGCCCGATGATCACCAGCCGGCCGCCGGCGCGCAGCGCCCGGACGTTCCCGGCCAGGTACTTCGCGCCCATGATGTCGAGGATGACGTCGGCGCGCACCTTGTCGGCGAAGTCCTCCTCGCGGTAGTTGATGACCTCGTCGGCGCCCAGCTCCCTGACCCGCTCGCCCTTGGCCGCCGAACCGACGGTGGTGACGACGTGCGAGCCGAGCGCCTTGGCCAGCTGCACCGCGAACGTGCCGATGCCGCTGGCCCCGCCGTGCACCAGCAGCGTCTCGCCCCTGCGCAGCCGGCCGACCATGAACACGTTCGACCAGACGGTGCACGCCACCTCGGGCAGCCCGGCGGCCTCACGCAGCGACACCCCCTCGGGCACGGGCATGACCTGCTGCCAGGGCACCGCTACGCGCTCGGCGTAACCCCCGCCCCCGAGCAGCGCGCACACCTCGTCCCCCGGCTTGAACTGCTCCACGTCCGCGCCGACCTCCGCCACCACACCGGAGACCTCCAGCCCCGGGTACGGCGGGGAGCCCGGAGGCGGGTCGTAGAATCCCTGCCGTTGCAGGACGTCGGCGCGGTTCACCGCCGAGGCGGTCACGTCGATGAGCACGTCACCGCGCTCCACCGGCGGCTCCGGCACCTCGCGCCACTCCAGCACCTCTGGTCCGCCCGGCCTGGCGATCTCAATGGCTCGCATGTGAACCACGGTAGCCGGGCAAAGAAGTTGTGGGTTGCCGGGCTGCGCGGTTACCCAGGGCGTTAATCTGCAAGGTATTTGCTGCCCCTTTAGACCCACCCGAGGGGGAACACGGTGGCAAGACACGATCGAGAGGAATCTCTCGAGGAACAGCTGGCCTGGCTGGATGCGATCAAGGAGACGGAGGAGGCCCCCGTCTCTGTCAGCGCCTCGGCCGCTGCCGCCGACGAGCCGATCGCCTCGCCGTACCCCAAGGACCCGTGGGCGCTGGTGCCCCAGCACCACGACACCCCGACGCCGCCGCTGTTCCGCGCGGCCGTCGACTCCGTGTACGGCGCCGAGGCGGCCGAGGAGGTGCCCGAGCGGGAGAGCGAGGCCGGAGAGTGGCTCGGCAGGGCCGCCGTCAAGGAGGAGCCGCCCGCGCCCGCCGACGACCCCTTCCACGCGCCGCTGAAGCCCCTGCCGCGGCCGGACGACACCGATGCCTATCCGTCGCTGTCGTTCACGCCGCCCGAGCAGGTCACCTCCCGGCCTGAGGAGACCGCGTGGCCGCCCGCCGGCGAGGAGACGGCCTGGGTGACGCCGCCCGACTGGCCCCGGCCTGCCGCCGACGAGTCCGGCTCCGGCTCCGGTCCCGTGGAGGAGACTGCCGCTCCCGCCGACAGGGCTGCCCGTACGGAGGAGGAGCCCGCGCGGGGCGACGGGCCGGTGGAGGAGAAGGTCGCCTGGGCCGACACCCAGCCGGGCAACGAGCGCCCCTTCTGGGAGACGCAGACGGGCCAGGCCGAGGAGGAAGCCGCGCCGCCGCAGACGCTGCCGCGCGTGGACCTCCCGTCCGCCGATCTGCCACGTGGCGATGCGTCGCGCACCGACGGACCCCACGGCGAGGCGACCTACGGCGATACGCGCCGCGTCGATGCGCGCCGTCCAGAGGCGAGCTTCACGGATGCGGGCCACACGGATGCGGGCCACACGGATGCGGGCCACACGGATGCGGGCCACACGGATGCGGGCCACACGGACGAGGGCCACACGGAGGGCCGTGCGGACGAGGGCCGTGCGGATGCCGCCCATGGCGATGCGCACCGCGCCGAGCCACCCCACACGGATGCGGGCCGCGCCGACGCACAACGCGCCGACGCACAACGCGCCGACTCACCCCCCTGGGCAGAGTCGTCGGAGACCCTGCCCAGAAGCGACCGCCCCCAGTGGAACGACCCGGACGCCCGAGCCGGCCAGGATCACCGCCTCACCTGGTCCGAGCAGCAGGACCGGTCCCACTGGACCGAGCGCTCCCCGGACCGCACCGGCTGGGCCGACCAGCCGGAGGACCGCCCCCAGTGGGCCGACCACGGCGACGACCGCCCGCAGTGGACCGAGCAGCCCGAATGGCGCCCCGCCGAGCGCGACATCCCGCCCGCACCGCGCCGCCGCCCGGCCCCGACCCCGGTCTTCACCGCCCCCGCCAGGCCCCCGGTCACCGGCCGCCCGACCGCAGAGAGTCTCGACCCGGAGTCCCTGCTGCGCGGCAGGCGGAACGCCCCCTCCAAGGGCTGGCGCCGCCTGATCTACAAGGCGTCCGGCGGCTGGATCAAGCCCGGCGAGTCACCGGAGGTGCGCCGCCGCCGCGAGCTGGTCACCAGGGCTCGCACCCCGGTCACGGCCGGCCACCACCGTGTGGCCGTGCTGAGCCTGAAGGGCGGGGTGGGCAAGACCACGACGACGGTCGGCCTCGGCGCCACCCTGGCCCAGATGCGCGGCGACCGCGTCATCGCCGTGGACGCCAACCCCGACAGGGGCACGCTGTCCGACAAGCTCGTCCTGGAGACCTCGGCCACTGTGCGCGACCTGCTCAACGAGCGTGACCAGGTCAAGCGGTACGTCGACATCAGGGCGTTCACCTCGCAGGCGCCGTCGCGGCTGGAGGTGCTGGCCTCCGACCGGGACCCGTCGGTCTCGGAGGCGTTCAGCGGCGCCGACTACCAGGCCGTCTCGCAGGTGCTGGAGAACTTCTACTCCATCTGCATCACCGACTGCGGCACGGGCCTGCTGCACTCCGCCATGGGCGGCGTGCTCGGGCTGGCCGACCAGATCGTGCTGGTCAGCTCCCCGTCCGTGGACGGCGCCAGGGCCGCCTCCGCGACACTCGACTGGCTGGAGGCGCACCACTACGCCGACCTGGTCAAGAACGCGACCGTGGTGCTGTGCAGCGTCAGGCCCCGCTCGAAGTCCGCAGTGGACATCAAGAAGCTGGAGGCCCACTTCGCCGCCAGGTGCCGCGCGGTGATCCGGGTGCCGTACGACCCGCACCTTGAGGAGGGCGCGGAGATCGACCTCGACCGGCTCCAGGAGCCCACGAGGGACGCGTACCTGCAGCTCGCCGCCTGCGTGGGCGACGGCTTCGCGGGCGTCATGGAATGACGGCCGCCGCGCGCTGCCGGTGCCGGTCACCGGCGGCGCGCGGCACGGCCGGGGGTCACGGCGCGGGCAGCTCCCTGACCAGCCGGGAGGTCCACGGGCAGAAGACGAGCCCGGGCAGGAACGCGCCGCCCGCCTCGTCCAGATGGTCCTCGACGTACGGGATCGTGGCGTCGCACACCTCGATGGCCGCGTCGAAGAAGTCCACGGTGTCGGAGTTGTAGTGGTAGCTCCAGCGGGGGTTGTACGGCGCCGGCCGCTTCAGGATCCTGCCGACGACGTGCGGCCGGTCCAGCGTCTCGCCGTTGACCAGGTCACGGGCGTGCCGGATCTTGGCGGGGTCGGTGAGCTGGACGACGAACTCCTCGCGGGTGATGTCCGTCATCACGAAGTAGGCCGCCGGCGCGGCCTGCACGGCCGTGGCGGGGGCGGCCGCGCTCAGGACGGCGAGCGCGGCGGCCAGCGGAACGGCGAGCTTACGGGTGATGCGTCGCATGCGGTACCTCCGGTACGGGGGGTTGAGATCCACAACCCTTCGACACGGAAGGTAGCGACATGACTACTGTGCGTGACACTAGCGATGTCGCCACACAGTTCTGGCTTGACTCGGGCGGCTCAGGGCATGTCGGGAGCCCCAGGAAATCTGGCGGAGGGTGTGGGATTCGAACCCACGAGGCCATCGCTGACCTGGCCGCTTTCAAGGCGGCTGCACTCGTCCACTATGCGAACCCTCCTGTGCGGAAACCACGATAGCGGCTGTGATGACAGGGGTGTACGTTCAGGAGGTGGCGGATCTCAACGTCGAGGTGCAGCGCGGCGGCTGCGACGCGCGTGTGCGCCTCACCGGCGACCTCGACAAGCTCACGGCGCCACTGCTGAAGGACGCTCTGGTGCAGCTGTTCACCGAGGGCCGCGTGGAGATCGTGATCGACGCAGGAAAGCTGGACTTCTGTGACTCCAGCGGCTTATGGGTGCTGGTGGAGCACCAGCGCAGGGTCTCTGCGCACGCCGGCTCCCTGGGCCTCGTCGGCGTCCACGGCGTGCTGCAGCGGGTGCTCGACGTGACGGGGCTCAAGGCCGCCTTCGACCGCGTGGTCCCCGCCGAGCTGTGAGCACCGCTACCCGCCGAGCTGGGCCAGCAGCCACTTGGGGCCCACGGTCTCGGCGCCCAGCCTGGCCACCCGCTCCTTCAGCGCCCGGTCGGCGGTGACGACGAGCATCCGCTCCCAGGGCTTGGCCCGGCGCACGACGTCCACGATCGCGTCGTCGCCGCTGCCGGTGGCCGCGACCACCTGCACCCCCTCCACGGCCGGCGCGCTTCTGGCGGCGCCCTCCACGACCGCCACCATCCGCGGATACCACTGCGCCAGCACGGGATGCGCCAGCCGCAGCCCGGAGACCTCCCGCAGCAGCCGGGTGGCGGCCCCGAGCCGGTCGTTCCACCAGCCGCGCTCGGCCCGCGCGCCGACGATGTTGGCCACGTCCAGCACGACCGTCTCCGGCCTGATCGCGCTCTGGATTTCGCTCCAGGTCGCCGCGAAGCCGGGGTGCAGCTTGCGCGTGGTGACCTCGGGCAGCGCCAGCCAGCGCAGCTCGGTGCTCTCGCGGTTGGCGGGCGCCGCGGCCAGCAGCTCGGCCGACTCGGCGATCACCGTCTCGAACGCCCACCCGCCGTGGTCGTCGAGGTAGACGCCCTGCACCCGCAGGCCGTCGCCGGCCAGCGCCGCCTCCTCGTGGGCCTCGCGCAGCGCGCTGGCGACCGCGTCCTCGTGGCTGTCACGGGCGCCGCCGGGCAGCCCCCAGGTGCCGCCGTGGTGGCTCCACCAGGACCGCTTCTGCATCAGCACGTACGGCACCCCGGCGTCGTCGTGATGGACCACCAGGAGCCCTGAGGCGCCGTGGACCCCCCAGTGCCGGTGACCCTGGGCGCACGCGGTCCACCCATCGCCGTCCTTAGCCGCCATGGGGCAATTCTCTCAGCCTCCACCCTTGGAGAAATGCTGGTAGTCCTTGGTCCCCGACCAGTAGCCGCCCCACTCCCAGCCCACGGCGGCGAAGGCCTTGACGACCTTGTCACCAGGATTAATCACACCTTTACCCTTCATTGGGCGTTCGGTGAACTTCTTGGCATTTTGGTGTGCGGTGCTGCCACTTGCGGTGACATATGGGTTCTGCTGGGGATTGATGTCTATTGCTTCCCCGTACGCGTGATTCGACCAGTTGCCCGACCCGGTGGCCTGGCGGCAGTTGAAGGCCGAGGTGTTGTTGGCGTCGATGGAGTCGAAGTCATCGGCCTTGAAGGCGTCGACCAGCTTCATCTGCTTGATCGGCCAGCGCCAGTCGTACAGCTTCTCGAAGACCGTCTCGATGTCGTCGGTGACCGTCTTGCGCACGACCAGCTCGCCGGTGTGCGGCTTGTCGTCGAAGCCCCAGAACGTCAGCGTCACCAGCCGCAGGTCCCGGTAGTGGACCGGGCAGCCAGGGCGCCAGGAGTAGGGGAGCTGCTCGCGGGAGACCCGCGAGACCTTCGAGCTGAACGCGGGCGGCCCGGTGGAAGTGGGGGCCGGTGTGGGCGACTCCGGCGTTGCCTGACCGGGATCGGACGTTGCGGGAGCGGGAGTGGTCGCGGGCGGGGGCGCGGTGGCCTGTTGTCCCGCGCCGCACGCGACGGTCCCGAGCACCACGAGCGCCAAGGCTGCAGCACGTCTCATCTGGCCACCATATGCGACGTCTGGCCAGGTCAGCGGGCTATCGGCGCCGTCCTGCGCGTGCCGCGCCACGGGGCCGCGCCGGGTCAGGGCACGACCAGCACCGTACGGTGGGCCCGTTTCGCCAGGTGGGCCGCGACCGACCCGCGCCACGGGGAGCGGGAGCGGCCCACCACGATGCCGTCGGCCATGTAGGTGCCCGCGAGCGCCTCCAGCGCCCTGGCGGGGTCGCCGCGCAGGCTGACGAACTGCCACGGCACCCCGGCGCCGCGCAGCTCGTCGCGCAGGTCCTCGGCCAGGTCCGCGCCCGAGTCGGGGATGATCGGCGACCCGGCGAAGAACCAGAGCGAGGCGGTGGTCAGCGACTCCACGAACGCGACGAGCAGCGCCGCGCCGTCCCGCCGGGCGAGCCCGGCCGCGTACGCGAGCGCGTTGCGGCTCGGGCCCGATCCGTCGAAGCCCACGACGAGCAGGCCGGCGCCGTCCTTGCCGATCTCGAACCGCCCTGCGGGGAGCCGGCCTGCCACGGGCTCCCACTGGGGGTCAGCGCCACTGCCGAACATGGCATGACTCGCGTCAGGAGTCCGCGTGCTTGCCGCGGCTGGCCAGGTCGCGCAGGGCGTCGGCCGCGTAGACCACGAGGGCCACGAACGAGAGGGCGGCGAGCCCGCCGCCGACCCACAGGTCGTTGACCGTCGCGTCCGCGTACTGCGCGCCGCGCGGCTGGTAGCCGATCGCGAACGGGGCCGCGACCAGCCAGAGGCCGGCCAGGAACAGCACGATCAGGGCGGCTACGCCCAGTCTCGCCTTCATCGGTTCTCCTCCACTCCGACCAGGGAAGTCTTGCCGTTCTGACGGTGCTCGCCGGTGCGCGAGGTGGGGTGCAGGTCCTCGCGCAGCGCCTCGACCAGCGGCGCGAGCAGGGTGGCCAGCTCGGCGGACGAGGCCTGCTGCGCGGCGGCCACCGGCACGGGCTCCGGCTCGGGCTCGGGGCGCTGCTTCGGCACGACCAGGCCGCGCACGATCAGCTCCTCGCGGATGGCCAGCACGAAGGCGATCGCGCCGGCGAGCCCCACGACGGCCACCCCGAGGCCGGCGAAGAACTCGGACTGGGTGGCGTTCGTCCAGTCGGCGTCCTCGGGCTGGGTGCCGAGGGCGAAGGGCGCGATCATCAGCCACAGCCCGGCCAGCACGGCCAGGGCTGCCGCGACAGCGCCCACGAACTTGCGAATCATTGGGAGATTCCTCCTGTTACGAGGTCTTTCTGTGGGGGCGTGGCCTGCGCGATCAGAGCGCGCGAGGTGGGCCGCAGCACGTTCTGCACGACCGATCTCGCCCGCTCACGCTCTGAGCGGTCGTCAGGCGGCGCCATCTTGGCGACGGCGGTCAGGAGCGCGGAGCGTTCGCCGTTCACGCGCTCGATGCGCTGGGCGATGAGCTCCAGCAGCAGGCCGGCCAGCACCAGGTCGTCCTTGCTGAGCGGCTTGGGCTCGGGGGCCGCGGGGACGCTGGACCCGCGCAGCGGCAGCTCCTTGAGGAAGAGCGTGGCCAGGAAGCCGAGCAGCGCGATGGGCACGCCCACGAGGAACACCGTCTCCAGGCCCCGGGTGAACGCCTCCAGCACGATGTTCTTGATCGGCGTGGGCAGCATCTGGATGGCGTCGGGGCTGCCGAGCTTGATGTCGCCGCCGCCGGACATCTTGATGCCCGCGGCCTTCACCATCTCGGCGATCTCGTCCTTGAGCCGGCTCGTCAGGATGGCGCCGAACGCGGCCACGCCGACCGCGCCGCCCAGCGACCTGAAGAACGACACGCCCGACGTGGTCGCGGCCATGTCGCGCAGTTCGGAGCCGTTCTGCGCGGCCAGGATCAGCATCTGCATGGACAGGCCGAGCCCGACGCCCAGCACCGCCACGTCGAAGCCGATGAGCCACTCGCTGGAGTCCACGTGCAGCCGGGACAGCAGGAACAGGCCGACGGCCACGATGAGCAGGCCCGCCACCGGGAAGATCTTCCACTTGCCCGTCTGGGTGACGATCTTCCCGGAGATCACGCCGGCCAGGAACAGCGCCACCACCATGGGCAGCGTCATCAGGCCCGAGTTGGTCGGGCTGAGCCCCTTGACGATCTGGAGGTACTGCGGCAGGTAGATCATCGCGCCGAACATCGCCATGCCGACGAACAGCGAGGCGAGGCTGGTCAGCACGAACGTGGGGTTGCGGAACAGGCGCGGCGGCAGGATCGGGTTGCGCGCGGTCCGCTCCGACAGCACCGCCAGGGCCAGCGAGAGCAGGGCGATCGCGCCCAGGAAGTAGGTCCAGCCCGAGTTCCACTCGAACTCGTTGCCGCCCAGCGTCAGCAGCAGCATCAGCGCGCTCGCGCTGGCCGTGATCGTCGTGGCGCCCCAGATGTCGATCGAGGTGCTGCGCTTGACCTTCGGCAGCTTGAGCACCTTCTGGATGACGATGAAGGACACCAGCGCGAACGGCACCACCACGTAGAAGCACCAGCGCCAGCCGAGCCAGTCGGCGTCCACGATGAAGCCGCCCAGCAGCGGGCCCGCGACCGTGGAGATGCCGAAGACGGCTCCCATGTATCCGGAGTAGCGGCCACGCTCGCGGGGCGAGACGATGTCCCCCAGGATCACCTGGGACAGCGCTGACAGACCACCCACGCCCAGGCCCTGTACGGCACGCGCCGCGATGAGCTGCCCCATGTCCTGCGACAGGCCCGCCACGAGCGACGCCGCGACGAACAGCCCCAGAGCCGTCTGGAAGAGCAGCTTGCGCCCGAACAGGTCGGACAGCTTGCCCCACAACGGTGTGGACACCGTCATCGTCAGCATGGTCGCGCTCGCGACCCACGAGTACTGGTCCTGACCGCCTAGCTCCCCCACGATCGTCGGCAGCGCGGTGCCCACCACGGAAGTCGAGATCATCGACGTGAGCATCGCGAGCATCAGCCCGGACATGACCTCGAGGATCTCGCGGTGGGTGTAGGTCCGCTGCTTCGTGGGGGACGCGGCCTGCGCCTGGGCTACCAAGACACAACATCCCCTTCTTACAGTTTTATCCGACTTGAGTATACGCATGTTTACTAGCCGCGCGGCAAGCGGGTGTGCGTTCAGTAGAGTGCGGGCATGAACCCCCAGGTGACTGAGGCCAGGCCGCGCGACCGTGAGGCCACCCGGGAGCGCATCCTGCAAGCGGCTCGCACCCTGTTCGGCGAGCAGGGCTACGAACAGGTGACGGTCCGCATGATCGCCGCGGCGGCGGAGGCCAACATCGCCCTGGTGGGGCGCTACTTCGGGTCCAAGGCCGGCCTGTTCGCCGCGGTCCTCCAGGGTGAGCCGACCTTCGGCGAGCTGTTCACGGGCCGTCCGGAGGAGCTGCCCCGGCGGCTGGCCGAGTACGCCGCCCAGCGCATGCAACATCCGCCGGAGAGCCCGATCCTGCGCACGCTCGAACGTTCCGCCTACCACCCAGAGGTGCGGGCGGCGGCCAGGGAGCGCCTGCTCACAGCGGTGCTCAGCCCGCTGGAGGCCATCCTGACCGGCCCTGACGCGCACGCGCGCGCCCGCATGGCCGTGTCGGTCGTGCTGGGCATCGGGGCGATGCGCCGCCGCGTCGGGCCGGAGCAGCCCACGCCCGCCGACGTCGACCGGCTGACCGCCGTCTTCGAGGCGTGCCTGGCCGGTTGAAAGTTTCACCGCATATCAGGGTGCTGACCTGCGGTGGCCCCTCGGTGACCGATCCGATGTCTTTGTCGCGCCCCGGAGCGCTGCCTAGCATCCGAGGGTGCCCGTGGGAGCGCTCCCACTCGACGGACGGAGCTATCTACATGTCTCGCAGAAGGCCCCTGTTGGCGGTGCTCGTCACGGCGGCCGCCATGGCCGCGGCGGGGGCGGTCATCGTGTCCACCCCCAGCGCCCAGGCCGCCGACTCCGCTTTCTACGTTGATCCGCAGACCAACGCCGCCAAGTGGGTGGCCGCCAACCCCAACGACAGCCGTACCCCGGTGATCAGGGACCGCATCGCGGCCGTCCCGCAGGGCCGCTGGTTCGCCACGTACAACCCCTCGACCGTGCGCGGCCAGGTGGACGCGTACGTCGGCGCCGCGGCGGCGGCGGGCAAGATCCCGATCATGGCCGTGTACGCGATGCCGAACCGCGACTGCGGCGGCCCGAGCGCGGGCGGCGCGCCCGACCACACGGCCTACAGAGCCTGGATCGACGAGATCGCGGCGGGGCTGGCGGGCCGGCCCGCCTCCATCGTCCTCGAACCCGACGCCCTGGCCATCATGACGAACTGCATGAACGCCTCGGAGCAGGCCCAGGTGAAGGCGTCGATGGCGTACGCGGGCAAGCGGCTCAAGCAGGCCTCCTCACAGGCCAGGGTCTACTTCGACATCGGGCACGACGGCTGGCTGTCCGCCTCGGAGGCCGCCTCCAGGCTGGTCGGCGCGGACGTGGCCAACAGCGCCGACGGCATCGCGGTCAACACCTCCAACTACCGGGCCACGCCGGGCCTGGTGTCGTACGCCAAGAGCATCATCTCGGCGACCGGGGCGTCCGGGCTGAAGGCGGTCATCGACACCAGCCGCAACGGCAACGGCCCGTCCGGCAGCGAGTGGTGCGACCCGGCGGGCCGCGCCACCGGCATCTGGAGCACCGCGGAGACCGGCGACCCGGCCATCGCCGCCTACCTGTGGGTCAAGCCTCCGGGCGAGGCCGACGGGTGCATCGCCGGCGCCGGGCAGTTCGTGCCGCAGCGGGCCTACGACCTGGCCGTCGCGGCGGGCGGCACCTCCACGCCGACCGTCACCCCGACGGTGACGCCCACCGTGACGCCCACCACGGGGCCGGGCGGGTGCACGGCCACGTACAAGGTGGCGAGCCAGTGGTCGGGCGGCTTCCAGGGCGAGGTCACGGTGAAGAACACCGGCTCCTCGCAGACCAGCGGCTGGCGGGTGGCCTGGACGCTGCCGGGCGGCCAGAGCATCTCGCAGCTCTGGAACGGCAACCTGTCGGGCACGAGCGGCTCCGTCAGCGTCACCAACCTCAACTGGAACGGCACGCTGGCAGCCGGCGCGAGCACCACGTTCGGCTTCCTCGTCAACGGGCAGAGCGGCACCCCTGCCTCGGTGGCCTGTACCGCCTCATGAAATAACGCGCCTTTCGCGGCTGTTGTCCACTGCCAGGTCAACCGCTCTGCGAAAGGCGCGTACTCATGGCTCTGCCGCTGTCCATCCTGGATCTGGCACACATAGGCGAGGGCGAGACCGCGGCGGACAGCTTCGCCGCGAGCGTGGCCCTGGCCCAGCGGGCCGAGGAGCTGGGATACCGGCGCGTCTGGTACGCCGAGCACCACAACATGGACAGCATCGCCTCCTCGGCCACGAGCGTGCTCATCGCCCACGTCGCCGCCCACACCCGGACGATCCGCCTGGGAGCGGGCGGCGTCATGCTGCCCAACCACTCCCCGCTGACGATCGCCGAGCAGTTCGGCACGCTGGAGACGCTGCACCCGGGCCGCATCGACCTCGGGCTCGGCCGGGCGCCAGGCAGCGACCAGAACACCATGCGGGCGCTGCGCCGCACCCCCGCCGCCGCCGACACCTTCCCGCAGGACGTGCTGGAGCTGCAGGGCTACCTGACGGGTGAGACCCGCATCCCCGGCGTGCACGCCACGCCGGGCAAGGGCACGGACGTGCCGCTCTACATCCTCGGCTCCTCCCTGTTCGGGGCGCAGCTCGCCGCCATGCTCGGCCTGCCGTACGCGTTCGCCTCGCACTTCGCGCCCGCCGCGCTGGAGGAGGCCGTGGCGGTCTACCGGCAGGAGTTCAAGCCGTCGGCGCAGCTCGCCGAGCCGTACGTGATCGCCGCGCTGAACGTGATCGCGGCGGAGACCACGGAGGAGGCCGAGGAGCAGTTCCTGGCCTCCAAGCGGCTGCGGGTCAGCAAGTTCCTGGGCCGGGGGCGCACGTTCACCACCGAGGAGGCCGACCTGATCCTCGACTCCCCGGCCGGGCAGCAGCTCGTGCAGATGGCCAAGTACTCGGCCGTCGGCGACCCGCAAGAGGTGAAGGCGTACGTGGAGCGGTTCGCCGAGCACTCCCGGGCCGACGAGCTGATCGTGGCGTTCTCGGCGCCCGACAGGAAGGCCTGGATGCGCTCGGCGGAGCTGCTCGCGGACGTGCTAATCGGCGACTAGCCGGGAGCCGCCGCCCTCGTGCTCGCGCTGCCGCCGCACCACGTACCTGCCGGGGGCGCAGCCCGAGCCGCCGTGCTCGGGATGCAGCAGGTAGACGGGCGCGCTCGCGTCGAAGACGCCGATCGCCAGCCCCTGCCAGTCGCGTACGTGCCTGGACCAGCGGCAGGTGCCCGGCTCGGCGACGAGCGTGTGCGGGTTGCCGCCGGCCACGCCGCGCAGCAGCTCCACGCCCTCGGGAGGCACGGGCTGCCACCCGGCGTCCCAGTCGCGCACGTCCGGGAGGGGCAGCGGGATGACGATCAGGTCGCCCTGGGCCTGGATGCCGTCGAGCACGGGGATCGTGACGGACTGTTCGAGGTGGTCGAGCACCGTGAGCCCGGTTCGGCTGGTGAGCTCGGCGAGGGTCATGGTCATGGTCATCACCTTCAGGTTCTGCGCAGGAGTCGGGAGTACTGCTCGGCGGACAGTCCGTACGTCCAGCCGGCGGCGGCGAGCGGATCGGTGAAGTGGCCGGGCACGGTCAGCCCGTACCGGCGGCGCCGGCCGTCGCGCTCGACGGAGCCGTTCACCGCGATGAGCACCCGCGTCTCCCGCCGCATGTCGTAGAGCCGCAGCTCGGAGCCCGGGTTGCCGGGGTCGGGCGCCGTGCCGACCAGTCGCAGCCCGGCTTGCTCGACGTACTCGGGCCAGCCGAGGCTCTCGATGGCGCACCGCCTGACCTCGACGTTGGTCTCGGCCATGATGCGGTCGACGGTCGGCCCGGTGATCACCCAGGCCGGCACACTGGTGCCGTGCCAGGAGTGCAGGGCCCAGCCGTCGGCGTAGCGCACGGCCGGGCCGTCCGCGTGGTGCAGCCGCACCCGGCCGTCGTCGCCGGACACCTCCGTGTGCAGGGCGACGGGCCGCTCGGACACCACGCACACGTGCTCGTCCGGCCACCACCACTGGCACGTGGTGGCCACGGTCGCCCACAGCCGCCACTGCCGGAGCTGCTCGGCGGTGAACACCACTCCGGCCACCCGGCGCAGGGCGTCGTAGTGGGCGATCCAGGCGACGAGCTGGCTGTCGTACCAGCGGTTGGACCAGGGGAAGTCCCCGGTGTGGGCACGCCGGAGCGGTTGCAGGAGGCAGGCCTCGCCGCCCTGCGTCAGCGGCGCCTGCACCTTGCGCCGGATGAGCTGGTCGAGTGGTTGTTGCAGGCCCCGCACCTTGGCGTCGACGCCCCGGCGCAGCTCGTTCCTGAGCGCGGTGAGCCGGGGTGGCAGCGGCCATTCGGCCACCCGCTCCAGGTTGCGCGCCGGGCCCAGGCCCGGTGGCACGGTCGCCAGCGCGGTGAGGGGCGAGGCGGCCCAGTGGAAGCGGGGTGGCGGCAGCCCGATCAGGTGGTACAGGGCGGAGATGGCCGCCTCGGCGGCCGGACGGTCGGCGGGCAGCGTCGAAAGCGCTCGGCCCAGCCATCGCTCGCGGATCTCGGCAGCTTCCCGCTGCGCGTGAGCGCTCACCGATCGAGGGCGGTGGCGCCCTCCCTTCGCATGATCATGTCATCGATGGTGACAGACGGGCCGGGCCGTTGTCCACCATGGGTTCACTCCTGCTGCGGGTGCCGGAGCTGGTAGGGCCCGGTGGTCTCCGAGGCCGGCGCCGGTGACAGGCCGGCTGCCAGGAGCTGGGTGCGCAGCGTGACCACCGTGCGGTCGAGCGCGCGGATCTGCGCCTCCAGGCGGCGGATGCGCTCGCGCATGGCCGAGGAGGAGGTCTGCTCCTCGGTCAGGTCGGCGCTCACCTGGGCGGCCTGGCTCTGCATGCGGGTGAGCTGTTTCTCGAGCTGGTCGAGGGCGTCCTCGTAGATGGTCTTGGCACGCAGGAACGCCTCGGCGTCCACCTTGGAGCGCTCCAGCTCCGCCTGCCGCTCGACCTGGAGCAGCGCGGTCTGGTGCGTCTTCTTGTTGGCGTCGGTGGCCGAGCGGAACGCGAGGTAGGCCACCCCGAGCGGGACGGCGCCGATCGCCACCTGGATCAGGATGTCAGTCAGCATCGCCGCCTCGCATGGGCCTGATGACGCCGGTGTAGGCGATGCCGTCGTCGCTGTGCCAGGCGTTGACGGTCAGCGCGATGGGGAACTCGCTGCCGTCGCGCCGCAGCCCGACCAGCGGGATGATGCGGCCCGCCAGCGCGGACACGCCGGTGGCGCGGACCTTGGCCAGGCCCTCGGTGTGCTGGTCGCGCAGGCGCGGCGGCATGAGGATCGTCAGGGGCCGGCCCACCGCCTCGTCGATGCTCCAGCCGAACAGCTTCGCCGCCTGCGGGTTCCACGACTGGATGAGTCCGTTCGCGTCGGCGACGATGACCGCCGCGCCGCCCGTCACCCGGTCGGCCGTGGCGGCCTCGGGCCAGGTCGCGATCAGCGCGATCCAGCCGCCGAACGCCAGCCAGACGGCCGCGCCCACCCAGCCGCGCGGGTTGTCGCCGGTGAACGTCGAGATCAGGTACACCAAGCCGTACAGCAGGAGCAGCGCCGTGGCGACCGCGAAGGCGATGCGGTCGGACCGCAGGAACATCTGCACCAGGCACAACAGGCCCGTGCCGCACCAGGCCAGCGCCCACAGGTGCAGGGGGGCGACGGCGGCGAGCGCGACGTAGTTGGGAGCGGCCCGCTGCTCGGCGGGAGGGAAGGCCAGCGAGGCGGCGATCGCTAAGCACAGCAGGCCCACGAAGGCCAGCGAGGCGCCGCGGCGGCCGATGCGATGCAGGACGCGCGCGAGGTTCCCGTTACTCACAGTCGCTAGATTAATGCAATTAGTTAGTTTTGGCTGGTGGTTATGGAGAGAGGACGCTGCGTAGTCGGCGCCGTCCCGGGACGGCCGGATATCGCCGGAAAACGGGGGGTGGACCGGCCTGGGGCGGCTCGTTAGAGTGACCGCATGACTACAGTGGGTTACGACGTAGAAGCGCTCCGCACCGCGTTCCCCGACTGGTCGTTCTTCTTCAGCGACGAGGGTGTTCTCTACGCGACGAGGCGCGGGGTCCGGCTCGACGACGCCGACATCCTCAAGGGGTTGCATCAGACGGTCAGCGCGAACGACGTGGAGACGGTCGTCGACCTCCTGCAGGACCAGGCGCGGGTGGCCGCGGCGTCATAGCACCGGAGGGTCGAAGTCGAAGTCGAGGCGCCGGCGCTGCTCCGCCACGTCCACGTCCGGATGCCCCGGCCCCAGCACGCGCAGGTAGCGCTGCAGCGTGTCGGCCTTGAGCGTCTCCGCCGCGCTCTTTTCGCCGAGTCTGGTCAGGTCCACGACGAGGTTCGCCGCCGCCGCCAGGGTCAGCGGGTGGTCGGGGCCGAGCAGCTCGCGCAGCCGGCCCAGCGTGTTCTCGCCCAGCAGCCTGGCCTGCTCGTGCTCGCCGGTCTCCGCCAGGTCGCTGGCGAGGTTGATCGCACAGGTGAGGGTGAAGTGGTGGTCGCGGGTCAGTCGCCGGTCGAGCCCGTCGAGGGCCTGGCCGTCGAGGGTCACCGCCTCGGCCGCGCGGCCGTTGACCCGCAGCAGCAGGGCGAGGTTGGTGTCACAGCCGTACCTGAACGGGTGGTCGGCGCCGTACATGGCCTGGAACTGCGGGGTCAGCTCCTCCAGCAGGCTCAGGGCCTCGGCCGTCTCGCCGGACGCGCGCTGCGCGTTGGCCAGGCACAGGCCGGCCGCCAGGGTGTCGGGGTGGTGCATGCCGGCGCTGCGCTGCTGCAGCTCGAACGTGCGCCGCGCCAGATCGAGGGCCTCGTCGGCCTTGGCGTCGCGGCGCTTGGCGATGGACAGGTCCTTGGCGACGCGCAGCGTCCACGGGTGCTCGACGCCTAGCTGCTCGACGCCGTACTCGTAGGCGTCCTCGCCGAGGTCGCACGCCTCGCGGTACTTGCCGCTCAGCCGTACGACGCGGGCCAGGCCGTTCCAGGACGACAGCACGTTCATGCTGCTGGCCCCGGAGCCCGGCCGCCGCTGCAGGCGGAACGTGGTGGACTGCAGGTCGAGGGCCCGCTCGTAGTTGCCGAGCAGCAGGTAGTCGAGGGCCAGGTTGTTCATCGCGCGCAGGGTGCGCCGGTGCTCGGCCCCGAAGACCTCCTCGTGCCTGCGCAGCGAGTCGAGGTCGTGCTGCAGCGCCTCCGCGAAGTCGCCGCGGAAACGCAGGTCGGCGCCGTGGCTGTTGAGCAGCAGCAGCGTCTCCTCGTGATCCTCGCCGAGCACCTCGCGCATCTGCACCAGCAGGCGCTGGTTCAGCTCGAACGACTCGGCGATGTTGCCCAGCTCGCGGGTCACGATGGCCAGGTGGCGCTGCGCCGACAGGACGTTCTGGTCGTCGTCGCCGCTGGTGGCCCGCCACTGGGAGATGCACCGGTCGACCAGCATCTGCGCCGACTTGAAGTCGCCGGAGGAGTAGAGGTAGCGGATCATCGTGAGCGTGAACCGCCGGATGCGCTCGTCCTCGGAGTGGTCCACCTGCGACGGCGTGACGTGGCCCAGCAGGCCGGCGTAGCGGGGCCAGGCGGCGGTGTCGTCGGGCTCGTACGGGTCCGTCGCGGCGGCCATGAGCAGGTGGGCCTCGTTGCGCATGATCACCCGCTCCTCGGGCGCCAGGTCGTCGCGCAGCAGGGCCTGGACCAGCCGGTGGATCTGCAGCGTGCGGCTCGCAGAGTCGATCTTGACCAGCGCGAACCGGCCCAGCTCGCGCAGGATGCGGCTGGTCACGATGGGGTCGGCCAGCGTCTCCGCCAGCTTCGAGCCCTCGGCGAACTCGGGGGGCAGCCGGTCGAACAGGTCGCGCGGGATCGGCTCGGGGCCGAAGAAGGCGCAGCAGCGCAGCAGCTCGACCGCGATGGGCATGCGGGTGGTGAGCTGCGAGACCGACAGCGCCCACGCGGCCGACATCGACAGCGGGTAGTCGGCGGGCTTGTTGGTGCCCAGCAGCCGGGTGGTCTGCTCGTCCAGCAGCCGCAGGTAGTCCTTCACCGAGATCGTGGTCTCGACCTGGAGGGCGCCCGCCTGCTCCAGGGCCAGCGGCAGGTCGCCGAGCGCCTCTGCCAGCTCGTCGGCCTCGGTCTCGCTGATGCCGTGCGGCACGCGCTTGGTGAGGAACTCGATGCTCTCGGCGCGGGGGAAGACGTCGACCGCCAGGGTGTCGACGACCCCCTGCCAGCTGTGGTTGCGTGAGGTGATCAGCACGTGCCCCGGGCCTCTGGGCGCGATCGTGTTGATCTCGTCGACCTCGTCGGCGTTGTCGAAGATGAGCAGCCACTTGGCGTACGGCACGCCGCGGCGCAACGCGTCCAGCGCGGCCTCGGCCGCCTCCTCGACCCCGGTGGAGGGGCCGATGGGCAGGCGTAACTCGCGGGCGAGCCCGGCCAGCGACGACTTCACCAGCATCGGCTGGTCGGCCGGGATCCACCAGACCAGCTCGTACTCCTTGCGGAAGCGGTGGGCGTACTCGATCGCGAGCTGCGTCTTGCCGACACCGCCCAGCCCGTGCAGCGCGTGCGGGACGACGGCGGTGACGTCGGACAGCAATCCGTCGTGCAGCGCGCGCAACAGATCGGAACGCCCCGTGAAGTTCATGTTGCGTTGCGGGACCCGGCCCCAGATGGCGGGAAGTTGTCCGGAGGATTCCGGCGAATAGTGCGAAACCGACACGATTACCGCCTCCGCTAGCCCCGGGCTTTAATCGAGCTTAGACGTCGTGCAGATGCAGGTGAAGCCCATAGACTGCCAGTCTCGCCTTGAGTTCTCAACCGTGCGAGGATGAGACCCGCACAGTTGTCATCCGGGCCCGGAGAGTGTTATGGACAGCGCAGAAGGAGAATACGGCGGAGGTCTCATCGATGTCAGCGGATGGAGCTTGAGCGACCTCGACGGGTTGCCCTCCACTCCCCTGACATCGGCCCTGCGCCGCCTGGTGGAAGAGACGGGCTCCGGCCCGGTGGCGGGTTTCCAGTCGGCGCTATGAATCGCCGGCGCGAGGTCTTAGCCTGAACCAACGCCATTGTGTTACGGCAATTTTAATTCTCAGGCACACGATGTGATGTCGGGATGGGCGCGTGAAGGATGCCGACTGGGACCGGCTGGTCCGACAGTTGCGTCGCGGGGATTGCACGCCCCTTCTCGGTGCGGGCGCGTGTTCCGGACGGTTACCGACCGGCAGGCAGCTCAGCCAAAAATTCGCCGGCATCTATAAATATCCTTTCACCGATGTGCACAACCTGCCCCGGGTCATGCATTACGCGGTCACGGCCAACGGCGATCCGGTCGATCTCAAACACCAGGTGTGCAGCTATCTGCAGGAGTACGCGCCGCCCGCCGACGACCCCCCACCCGTGATCGACCCGCACGAGGTGCTGGCGCAGTTTCCGATCAGGACCTTCCTGACCACCAACTACGACGACTTCATGGCCACCGCGCTGCTCCAGGAGAAGTCGTGCCGCAAGAACCCCACCAGCACGTTCCCCAAATGGTGGGACACCGAGGAGGAAGAGCCGCACCTCGACCTGCCGACGCACGAGGAGCCGCTGATCTACCATCTGCACGGCCGCTGGGACGAGCCCGGCTCGCTGGTGCTCACCGACGACGACTATCTGACGTACCTGGTGAACATGGTCGAGGCCCGCGCCGCCAACGACCAGCCCCCCTTACCCAGCACCGTGATCCGCGCGATGACCTCCCACCCCCTGCTCTTCGTCGGCTACAGCCTCCAGGACTGGAATTTCCGCGTGCTGTTCCACGGGCTGCTCAAGGCGATGCCGCTGATCATGCGGCGGCGGCACATCAGCGTGCAACTGATGCCGGATCTCAACGAATCCGTGGCCGACGCGGCCGACCGCGCGCGCGAATATCTCGAGAAGTACCTCAACGACTGGAGCATCACGATCTTCATCGGCACCACGCAGGAGTTCTTCGAGCAACTGCGTTGGAGGATGTGAGGGCGGCCGCGTGCCAGAGCTGGATCCGCATGTGCACCCGTACGTGGGGCTCCGCCCTTACCGGCGGGAGGAGAGCGCGCTGTTCCACGGCCGCGAGCGGGAGGCGCAGGAGGTCGCCACCCTCTGGCAGGCCACCGGGCTGACCGTGCTCTACGGCGCCTCGGGCGTGGGGAAGACCTCCCTGCTGCACGCCGGGGTGCTGCCGCTACTGGACCCCGAACGGGCCGACGTGCTGCCCGTCGCCCGGATCGGCTCCCATCTGGCCCCCTCCGAGTCCGGCGGCAACCCGTACGTGGTGGCGCTGCTGTCGTCGTGGGAGCCCGAGCTCGACGCGCGCCGGCCGGCGTCGCTGACGATCTCCGAGTACCTGCGGCGCAGGCCCGAGCGCACCGACCTCTACGGCGACCCCGTGCCCATGCTGGCGGCCGTCGACCAGGCGGAGGAGATCTTCCACGGCTCCCCGCGCCTGGAGAAGGAGCGCAAGGTCTTCCTGGAGCAGCTGGCCACCGCCGTGCGCACGCACCCCGGCCTGCACGTCCTGCTCTCGCTGCGCGAGGAGTACCTCTTCCTCGTGCTGCCCTACGAGCGCCCGATCGGGCAGGGCTCGCGGGCGCGCTTCCACCTGCACCCTCTCACCCCCGAGAAGGCCAAGGAGGCGGTGCGCAAGCCGCTGATCCACACGCACCGGACCATCACGCGGGCCGCCGCCGACCTGCTCATCGACGAGCTGCGCACGGTCGACTACGTCAACGAGATCGGCGAGACCTCCACCATCCAGCTCGACACCGTCGAGCCCATCCAGCTCCAGGTGGTGTGCTCGGCGCTGTGGGAGTCGCTCCCGGCGGAGGTCACGGAGATCACCGAGGACCACGCCCGCCTGTACGCCCAGGTGGAGGAGTTCCTCTTCGAGTTCTACAAGCGCACGATCGCCGACGTCGCCCGCGAGCACCGGGTGCCGGCCAACGAGATCCGCTTCTGGATGCGCAACGTCTTCATCACCGAGCACGGCACCCGCAACGCCGTGTACGAGGGGCTGCGCACCACCCAGGGCATGCCCAACGAGGTCGTGCGCGCCCTGGAGGACCGCCACCTGCTCCGCGCCGAGCAGCGGCTCGGCATCCGCTGGTACGAGCTGACCCACGACCGGCTCATCGGCCCCGTCTCCCGCTCCGACGCGCCCGAGTCGTCCCTGCGGGAGGCCCGCCTGGCGCTGCAGGAGCAGAACTGGGAGGGCGCCAGGCGCCTGGCCGACGCGGCCGTGCGGGCCGCCGACGCGGGCGCCTCCTGGGTACGCGCCGAGGCCGCAGAGATCTTCGCCAGCGTGGCGGCGGCCAGGGGTGAGATCCACACCGCCCGCAAGTACTGCGAGGAGGCGGCGGGCATCTTCGCCGAGCGGCAGCGCTTCGACGGAGTGGCCAGGGCGCTGACCGCCGACGGCCTGCTGTGGCTGGCGCAGGGCGACCCGACCCGCGCCATCGAACGCATCAGCGCCGCGCTGAACTGGGCGCCGAACGACGTGGCCGCCCGGATCGCGCTGGCCGAGGCGCTGCTGCAGTCGGGCACCCCGAAGGCGGCCGACGCCATCATCAGCGGATTACCGTCAGATCTTGCCCAGCAGACGCTGAAAAAGCTTCGTGATCCGACGTGACTGATTATGCTCGACGGCCATGACACCAGACGCGCGGGCCGGCCGGCCTTGCCTGAGTGGCCGCTGACACTCGACCTGGCCGCGCTCGTGGACCGCGGCTGGCGGCCGACCCCGTTCAGGCAGTTCATCCTGAAGATCCACAGCAGGTGCGACCTCGCCTGCACGTACTGCTACATGTACGAGATGGCCGACCAGAGCTGGCGCTCCAGGCCACCACGCATGGCGCCCGACGTGGTGGAGGCGGTGGCGGCGCGGATCGCCGAGCACGTCCGCGCGCACCGGCTGCCGTCCGTCGAGCTGATCCTGCACGGCGGCGAGCCGCTCCTGGTCAGCCCGGAGGGGATCGACGGGCTGGTCCGCACCGTGCGCGACGCGGTGGACGCGCCCGTCGCCGTGACCGTGCAGACCAACGGGGTCCGGCTCGACAGGGCGTACCTGGGCGTGTTCGACCGGCTCGACGTGGGCGTGGGGGTCAGCCTCGACGGTGACCAGCGGGCACACGACCGCAGCCGCAGGACCGCCGGCGGCCACGGCAGCCATCACAAGGTGGCCGCGGGGCTGCGGCTGCTCGGCGAGCCGCCCTTCGACCGGCTGTTCCGCGGCCTGCTGTGCACGGTGGACCTGCGCAACGACCCGCTGGAGACCTATCAGGCGCTGCTGTCCTTCGGGCCGCCCACCATCGACTTCCTGCTGCCGCACGGCACCTGGGCGCAGCCGCCGCCGGGGCTGGGGGGCGAGGGCGGCGGCACGCCGTACGCGGACTGGCTGATCACGATCTTCGACGACTGGTACGCCGCGCCCGCCCGGCCCGCGGGCGTGCGCCTGTTCGAGGAGATCATCTTCCTGCTCCTCGGCGGCGGGTCGGCCAGCGAGCAGATCGGCCTGTCGCCCACCGCCATGGTGGTCGTCGAGACCGACGGCGAGATCGAGCAGTCGGACATCCTCAAGTCCGCCTTCGCGGGCGCGCCGGGCACGGGGTACCACGTGCTGCGCGACTCCTTCGACGAGGTGCTCGCGCTGCCGTCCATCGCCGCACGTCAGATCGGCTGGGACGCGCTCTCGCCGACGTGCAGGGCCTGTCCGGTCGCCCGGGTGTGCGGCGGCGGCCACTATGCTCATCGCTATCGGCCTGGCAGCGGATTTCTCAACCCGTCGGTCTACTGCGCCGACCTGCTGCGACTCATCACCCACGTCGCCAGCACCATCAAGCGTGACATCACGGCACTGCAGAAGGACTCCCGATGAACCTCGCAGAGCACCGCATCCCGGCCTCGGCCTTCGACGAGCTCGCCTCGGGCGCGGGCAGCAGGGACTCCGTGGAGCGGCTCAAGGCCGCCCAGCGCAGCAGGCACCTTCTCCTGCTGCGCGGCGTCCTGGAGACCACCCGCGACGCCGGCCACGGCCGCTGGCCGGAGGTGCGCCGGGCCTACGACCTGCTGGCCAGCGTGCAGGCGGCGCACCCGGAGGCGGTCAACGCCGTGCTGCACCACCCGTCGGTGGGCGCCTGGGCCCGCCACACGATCCAGACGCTCGAAACGCCCGAGCAGATGTCGGCCCTCGCCGCCGCCGCGGCCCTCCGCGCGCGCTTCGCCTGCGACCTCGACGTCTCCGTGGTGAACGGCGTGCTCAACCTGCCCTCGCTCGGACAGCTCACCGTCGGCCCCGGCGTCACCACGGTGACCGTGCACTGCTCGGCCGACGGCGCCGAGGTCTCCACGGGCGGCAGGTTCCTGCAGATCAGCGAGGACGAGCCGGGCTGGCGGCCACTGCGCCACCTGTCCGCGCGGGCCGCGGACGAGCACCTCGACGTGCTCATCGACGACCTCGACCCGCACCGCATGCCGGGCTCCGGCGCCCTGCGCGACCCCCTGACCCCGCAGGAGGCGGGCCACTGGCAGGGCCTCCTGGACGACGGCTGGGACCTGCTGGTCCGCAACCACCTGCCGATGGCCAGGCAGGTGTCGGCGGCCATCTCCGTCTTCACCCCCCTGTCGCCCCCGCCCAGCGGGATGTCCAGCGCCACCTCGCGCGAGACGTTCGGCTGCATCGCCATGTCCACGCCCCCCGACGCGCACGCGCTGGCGGTCACGCTGGCGCACGAGACCCAGCACGCCAAGCTCTCCGCGCTGCTCGACATCGTGCCGCTGACCAAGCCCGACGACGGCTCCCGCCACTACGCGCCGTGGCGCCCCGATCCCCGGCCCGCCGCCGGGCTGCTGCAGGGCACCTACGCCTACGTCGGGGTCACCGAGTTCTGGGAGCGGCAGCGGCACCACGAGAGCGGCGAGTCGGAGATCAGGGCCAACGCGGAGTTCGCCCGCTGGCGCTCGGCGGCCCGCCTGGTGGCCCGCACGCTGCTCGACAGCGGCGCGCTGACCGAGCCGGGGGTGAGCTTCGTGAGCGGGATGGCGATGCGGCTGGAGGAGTGGGCCCGCGAGCCCGTGCCGGCCGCGGCGGCCACCCTGGCGGAGGGGGCCGCCGACCGGCACCGGTCGTTGTGGCGGGAGCGCAACGCGCGCGACGCCTGACGGCCCCCCTCCTGCCTGGGGCCCGGGGTGCGGTCAGACCCTGCCCATGGGCGGTCCATGTGTGTACGGCGGGGTCGGCGCGGGGCGGGCGCGCGGCCTGCGCATGATCAGCGCCGCGCCCACCAGGAACAGCAGGCCGACGCCCGCCGCCGCGCCGCCGATCCCCACGTAGGACATGTCGATCTCCGGGTGGGTGGTCGGCGGCGCGACCGGCCCGTCACCGAAGAACTTCTCCCCCTTGTACGGAGCCGCCTCCGTCCTACCGTCCCCGGCGGCCCCCGCGGCCTTCACCGCCGCCCCCGCGTCGATCAGCCCGAAGCCCAGGTGCACGGTGTAGCCGCTCGGCGGCTGCTGCGCGGTCCGCACCAGGATGTCGCGCACCTGCCGCGGCGTCAGGCCGGGGTTGCGGGACAACATCAGCGCCACGGTCCCCGCCGCGAGCGCGCAGGCCGGGGAGGTGCCGTCACCCATCCGGTAGCCGCCGCCGTTGTCGGCGGCGTAGATGTCCACGCCGGGCGCGGCGATCGTATTGTAGGTGTGCACCTGCGAGAACTCCGCCCGCGCCCCGTCGGGCCCCATCGCCGCCACCGCGATCACGCCCGGGTAGGCGGCCGGGTAGGAGACGGTGTTGTTGGCGTCCGTCTCCAGCGGGTCGGTGGAGCCGCCGTTGCCGGCGCTGGCCAGCAGGACGACCCCCTTGCCCAGGGCGTAGTCGACGGCCGAGGCGGTCAGCTCGTCGTAGTCGCTGCCGAGGCTCCACTCGTCGCTGCCGAGGGACATGGAGATCACCCTGGCGCCCTTGTCGGCGGCGTACCGGATGCCCTTGGCCAGCGCGGTGGACGCCTTCATGCTCTGCTCGTCGGCGGGGCCGCCCGACTCGGCGGCGGCCTCGGCCCGCTTGCGCGCCGGGTCCTCCTTGTCCCAGAGCACCCGCACGTCGAGCACCTTGGCCTGCGGAGCGACCCGCAGCACGCTGGAGGCCATGGCGGTGCCGTGATCGCCCCAGTACGACTGCCCCGGCCTGGCGCCGCCGCCGATGAAGTCGGTGCCGGTGGTGACCCGGCCGCGGAACTCCGGATGGCCGCGCAGGACCCCGGAGTCGAGGACCGCGACCGTGATCCCCTTGCCCTGCCCGAGACGCTGGGCGGCGGGCACCTTCATGACCTGCTGCTCCCAGCCCCGCGGCGCCTCGGCGACGGCCGGCGCGGCGGTGGCCCCGGCCAGGGCGGCGACCAGCACGGCCGCGCAGGTCAGCCTGCGGATCACGGCCCCACCTTCCTGGACTCGGCCTGCACGCGGGTGGACAGGCTCTGCGCGAGCGCCTGGGCGGTGTGCGCCCACGGCTCGCGGTCCTCCTTCTGCGGGTAGGCCCGCCTGCCCCACGGCAGGGGCAGCCGTCCCGGCCTGCGGCCGTCCGCCGGTCCGGCGGTCACGGCCACGTACATGGGCGTGCCGCCGATGGTCCAGCCGCCGTTGCCGGCGCGCGCGGCGTCCTTCCACTGGGTGCCGGGGGCGGCGAGGGCGCGTACCACGTGATCGGGTTTCTCGTCGGCCTCGGCCACCACGTCCTGCAGCCCCTGGCGGGCGTAGTCGTCGTCACGGAAGGCGATCAGGGCCACGGTGGCGGCGGTTCCTCCCGTGTCGTCCAGGTACGTGGCGCGCAGGGCCGCGACGCAGCCGCTCTTGGCGGCGACCCGGGCCAGCTCGCCGGAGAGCGCCTGCTCGCAGGAGGTGCCGGTGGAGACGGCGGCCCTGGTCCAGCCGCGCTCGTCGTTCGGGTCGCGGTAGGTCTTGTCGGGGTGCTCCCGGCCCAGCCGCGCGGGGAACAGCGTCTCGGCGGGCACGTTGCGCCACAGCTGCCTGGCGTACTCGGGGTTGTGGATGACCTGCCGGCTGTTGGAGTACGCCTTCGCGATGAGCGCGCCGCCGCCCAGCAGGGGCAGCAGGCCGATGCCCGCGACGACCAGGCCCACGATGATCCGCCACGGGCTGCGTGGCGGGCGCACCGGTGGTGGGGGCGGTGGCGGCGGCCAGGGCTGCGCGTGTGGGGGCGGCTGAGGGGGATATATCCCCGGCCCGGAGCCGGACGGGGGGTACATCATCGTCTCTCCTGTCGTGCTAGCCCGCGGCACATTTGGGGCTATTCAATCTTTTTTGCGCGTTCTGACCCTACCGGTCTGACAACTCGGTGAAACCGGGTGAGGGTGTCGTGAAACCGGCGTCCCCGACAGTGAAGGCATGAACATCGCAGAACCCGGACGTACCGGGGGCGCCGATCTGGCCGTACGCACGGCCGGGCTGGCGAAGTCGTTCGGCGAGCACCGGGCCGTGGACGGGATCGACCTGGAGGTGCGCCCCGGCGAGATCTTCGGCGTCCTCGGCCCGAACGGCGCCGGCAAGACCACCACGCTGCGGATGCTGGCCACGCTGCTGAAGATCGACGCCGGCCGGGCCGAGATCTTCGGCGTCGACGTGGCCGCCAACCCGCACGTGATCCGCCAGCTCGTCGGCGTCACCGGCCAGTACGCCTCCGTCGACGAGAACCTGACCGCCCGCGAGAACCTGTGGCTCTTCAGCCGCCTCCAGGGCATCGATGCGCCGCGCGCCCGGCGCATCGCCATCGACCTGCTGGGCCAGTTCGGTCTGGAGAAGGCCGCCGACAAGCCGATCGCGCAGTTCTCCGGCGGCATGCGGCGGCGCCTGGACCTGGCCGCCAGCCTGATCACCCGGCCGCCGCTGATCTTCCTGGACGAGCCCACCACCGGGCTCGACCCGCGCACCCGCGGCCAGATGTGGGACACCATCCGCGGCCTGGTCGCCGACGGCTGCACGGTGCTGCTGACCACGCAGTACCTGGACGAGGCCGACCAGCTCGCCGACCGCGTGGCCGTCATCGACCACGGGCGCAAGGTCGCCGAGGGCACCCCCGACGAGCTGAAGTCCGCGGTCGGCAACTCCACCCTCCAGGTGCTGCTCGCCGACCCGGTGGAGGTGCCCGCCGCCATGGACGTCGTGCGGCGCGTGCTCGGCTCCGAGCCGGTGCTCAGCCCGGAGCAGGGCCGGCTCAACGTCGCGCTGGAGCGGGCCGACCTGGCCGCGGACGTACTGATCGCGCTGCGTACCGCCGGGGTGTCCATCTCCTCGGTGAGCGTGGCCAAGCCCAGCCTGGACGAGGTGTTCCTGGTCCTGACCGGCCACGAGACGGACGGGCACGAGAGGGCCGGAAACGAGACGGACGGGCACGAGACGGACGGGGACGGCCCGCGCGCCACGGAGGAGAGCCGTTGACCACCACGATCGCACCCGCCCGCGAGGTGGTCCAGGCCGCCGACCGCGTGGCCGCCGCCCGCCGCCGCGTCACCCTCGGGGAGACGGTCGGCCAGACCCTGACGATGGCCTGGCGGGCGCTGAAGAAGATGCGCAGGAACCCCGAGCAGTTCTTCGACGTGGCCCTGCAGCCCATCCTGTTCACCGCCATGTTCGCCTTCATCTTCGGCGGCGCCATCGCGGGCGACGTGCAGAGCTACCTGCCTCTGATGATCCCCGGCATCCTCGCCCAGACCGTGCTGACCACCTGCATGGCCACCGGCACGCAACTGCGCGAGGACATGGAGAAGGGCGTCTTCGACCGGTTCAAGTCGCTGCCGATCGCCCGGATCGCGCCGCTGGCCGGCCCCATGGTGGCCGACCTGCTGCGCTACACCATCGCCGCCACGCTCACCTTCGGCATGGGCATGGTGATGGGGTACCGCCCGGGCGGCGGGGCGGGCGGCCTGCTCGCCGCGATCCTGCTGGCGATCTTCACGGGGTGGTCGCTGGCGTGGGTCTTCACCTGGGTCGGCACGATCGCCCGCAGCGCGCAGGCCGTGCAGGGCATCTCGATGATGATCCTGTTCCCGCTGACGTTCCTGTCGAACGCGTTCGTGCCCGTCGAGACGTTGCCCGACTGGCTGGCCGCGTTCGTCCGGGTCAACCCCGTCTCACACCTCGTCACGGCCGCCCGCGACCTCGCCAACGACGGGGTGGTCAGCGGCGCGGTGGCCTGGACGCTGCTGGCGTCGCTGATCGTGATCGCCGTCTTCGCCCCACTGTCGGTACGCAGCTACAAGCGGCACCTGTGACCGCTGCCCGGCACGCACCTGCTCGACGAGCCCGCGCGCCTCGTCGAGCAGGTCGAAGCCGAGGCGGTCGCCGTAGTGCGCCCGCAGGGCCGCCACCGTGCCCGGCGCGGCCCGCTCCGCGTACGGCTCGATCCGCTCGAACGCCATGCTCGGCATGGTGCCGTTGTAGGCGAACCGCTCGGCCAGCACCAGCAGCCTGATCGCGTCCTCTGGCGGCGCGGCGCCCCGCAGCAGCCCCCAGGCGCCCAGCGCGAACAGCATCGAGCCGCACAGCGGGTAGTCGAGCGAGGGGTTGTGCACGGTCAGCACGTCGTGGCCGAGGACGGTGGCGAACAGCTCCGCGCCGTACGGCACGTCCTCCGGCGGGGCGTGGTAGGCGTACGCCGTCAAGGTGACCGCCTCCGCCACCATCGCCCACGGCGGGCACTCCGCCGGCGGCAGCCCCGGCAGGCGCAGGTCGCGCGAGCGCTGGACGGCCGTACGGTACGCCTCCAGCGCGGCCGCCGTCTCGCCCCGGGCGTAGGCCAGCTCGGCCGCGCACAACGAGACCATCGCCACCCCGCCGAGCACGACCTCCTTGTCGTTGATCCGGTTGATCGCGGCCAGCTCGGCCTGCGCCGTCGCCAGGTCGCCGTCGGCCAGCGCGGAGGTCAGCAGCACCGCGCGAAGCTGGGTCTCGTCGTCGGCGGCGCCCAGCCGGCTGAGCACCGGGATCGACACCCGCGCGTGCCCGACGGCGCGCCGGCGGTCGCCGAGCTGGAGGTGCAGGTGGGCCAGCACGGCGTTCAGTATCGCGACGAACCACGGGCCCTCCCGGTCGCCGACCGCCGCCAGCGTCCACTCGGCGGCCTCGATCGCCCCGTGGATGTCGCTCGCGTTCTCCAACACGTGCACGCTCGCGTGCGCAGCGGCCAGCGCCACGTTCGGGTCGGGGCTGCGGCGCAGCTCCGCCAGCCGGCGCTGCAGCTCGGCGCCGTCGTCCGTGTGGCAGGCCAGCACCACCGTGACCAGCGCCGACACGCGGGGATGGGTCGACTCGCCCTCGGGCAGCGCGCGCAGCAGGTCACGCATCGGGTCGTCGCGGCGGTCGGTGGTGATCATGATGTTCATCAGCGTGACCAGCATGGCGACCCTGGTCACCTCGACGAGCTCCGGCGGCGGCCACCAGCCGGTGACCACCTGGGTGATCGCGTCGCGGTGGGCGATGATCCGCAGGTGGTCACCGCGGATCGACCACAGCGTGCCCACCCCGGCCAGCAACTGCACCGTCGTGACCGGGTCGGACTCGCCCAGCGCCTGGCGGAGCAGGTCGGCGAGGTTGCCCTCCTCGGCGCGCAGCGCGTCGGCCGCCGCGAACTGCTCGGGGCCGAACAGCTCGGCGGCGTGCCGGAGGGCGTACTCCGTGGCCCAGGCCCGCTGCGCCGCCCTGGCCGGCTCCTGCTCGCCGGCCTGCCTCAGCCGCATCCGGCCGAACTCCCTGACGGTCTCCAGCATCCGGTAGCGCAGGCCGTACGCCGTCTCGCGGACGCTCAGCATCGACTGCTCGGTCAGCGCGTCCAGGGCGTACAGCGCGTCGGGGCCCAGCACCTGCTCGGCCGCCTCCAGCGTGAAACCGTCGCCGAACAGCGACAACCACCGCAACGCGCGCCGCTCCCGCTCCTCCAGCAGGTTCCACGACCAGTCGATGACGGCGAGCAGCGTCTGATGCCGGTCGGGGGCCGTCCTGTTGCCGCCGCGCAGCAGCGCGAACCGGTCCGCCAGGCGGCGCGCGATCTCCTCCACCGACATCACCCGCACCTTGGCCGCGGCCAGCTCGATCGCGAGCGGCAGCCCGTCGAGCCGGGCGACGACCTCCTCGACCACCCTGTCGTCGATCCGCACCCCGGGCCTGGCGGCCGTGGCCCGCTGGCGGAACAGCTCCACGGCGTCGCCGGTCGGCAGCTCGCCCAGCGGGTAGACCCGTTCGGCGGGGATCGACAGGGCGGCCCGCGAGGTGGTGAGCACCCGCAGGTCGCGGGTCGTCACGGTGAGGAACCCGACCAGATCGGCCACCGCCTCGATCACGTGCTCGCAGTTGTCCAGGATCAGCAGCGCCGGCGCCTGGTCGAGCTGCTGCGCGATCCGCGCGCGGACGTCGGCGCGCTGCTGGGCTGTCAGCACGTGCCGCCCGCCCACCGAGTCGCGCACCCCCAGCGCCGAGCCCACCTCGCCCACCACGCCCGCCGGCGAGGAGACGCCGACCAGCTCGATGAAGTGGGCGACCGGCTGCGCGGCGTTCCTGCCGGCCACGTGGGCCAGCCGGGTCTTGCCCAGCCCGCCGGGGCCGACGATGGAGACCACCCGGTTGGTCTGCAGCAGGGCGTGCACCGCCCGGATGTCGTCGTCGCGGCCCAGCAGCGAGGAGCCGTCGAACAGGATGCCCTCGCGCACCGGCCGGTCCGTGACGAGCAGCTCGGCGTACACGCGGGCCAGCTCGGGCCCCGGCTCCGCGCCCAGCCGCGCCACCAGGCCCGCCCGGTACCGCTCGTAGCGCTCCAGCGCCGCAGCGGCACCCCGTACGGCGGCCTCGCTGCGCAGCAGGCAGGCGAGCAGCTCCTCGTCGTGCGGCTGCTCGCCGCACGCCTCCTCCAGCAGCGGCAACGCGCTCTCGTGCGCGCCGCTCCTGCCCCGCGCGATCGCCGCCACCCGCCGCGCCTCGCCCACCCACCGCCCCGCCACGCTCCGCAACTCGGCCAGCGGCCCTGCCTCGCCGTTCAACCCGCCCGCCACCAGCCCCAAGGCCGCTTCCGCCCGCCCCCGCGCCGCCGCCACGTCATCCTCGGCCAGCGCCGCCCGAGCCTGCCCGACCAGCACGCCGAGCAGCGACGCGTCCACCTGCTCGGGGGGCAGCCCGAGCCGGTACCCCCGGGGGATCCGCTCCACCACCTCAGGCCCGGTCGCCGCCCTCGTCCGCGAGACCACCACCTGCAACGCCTTCGTCGGGTTCGCCGGCGCCTCCTCCGGCCACAGCTCCTCGACCAGCCGGTCGTCGCCGACTCCCGCGCGTCCGTGCAGGGCGAGCACGGCCAGCAGGGTGTGGGCGCGATCGCCGACGACGCGCACGCCGTGCCAGCGGACGCCGTCGAGCAGGACCAGTGCGGGGGACACACCCTCAGCTTACGGACGGGCGCAGGTGTGCCGCGTGCGCGCCTTTTGCGGGTTCCGTTCCGCATCGTGCCGGACGTGACGCAGATCGACTGGCCGGACGTCCGAGCACGGCTCACCCGCCTGTCCGCCAGGGCCGGCGGCGGCGCGGTGGATCACGGCTGGAGGCTCGGCCCCCGCTGGCCGCCGACGAGCCGGAGGCCGAGAGCGCGCGGTGGAAGTATGCGGCTCATGAGGACCAGAAAGGTCTGTCGCTGCTCAGCGCCTGTTCAGCGCCTGTTCAGCCCTTGCAGCACCGGCAGTCCCGTGCCGAAGTCGAGGACGAGGCGGTCGCCGAGCGGGCGGGCGAGCCTGACGGTGGTCGTGTCGGTCTTGAGAATCGCCGGGCAGGGCTTCCCCGAGCCGGCGTCCTCCTCGTCCATGTCGACCACCACCACCTGGTCGGTCTCGTAGACGCGCGGCCCGATCCCGAACAGCACTCACCGGCCGCGGACCCCCGTCCAGCTTCAGATGCTCACAGAGCTGTCATCTCGAGAAGTGGCGCAGTGATCGCCACATCCGCACGGGATTCTTCACGCTCGTCTCGGCGCTGTCCACGGAGTCTTTTGGATGGTTATGTTTAGGTCCGTCGACCCTGACACGCTCGGCTCGCACTGCTTAGATCCGTCGTAGCGGCCTGGCGATCCCCTCACCTTCGCTTGGCAACGGCCCCAAGGTGTCCCGGCAAACACGAAGGCCCGCTCCCAGGTACCCCTGGTGGCGGGCCTTTCTGCTGTGCGCGGCCGAGAGGACTCGAACCCCTAACCTTCTGATCCGTAGTCAGATGCTCTATCCATTGAGCTACGGCCGCTCGCTGCGTAAGCAAGCATAGCGGGTTCTGAGGAGTGCCTCGAACCAGAAACGGCAATCATGAGGTCGCTGGTTCGGGCTTGGGGTGTTTGGGAGGGGGTTTACCTGGGGTTGAGGGGATGGAGAGGACCCCCCGAGGGGGTGGGGGTCCGGTCGGGTCAGGCGTCCAGTCTTTTCGCCAGGCGTTCGATCAGCAGGGCCAAGTCGGCGAGTCGGCGGTGGACGGCGTGGTGTTGGTCCTGGATCTGTGAGCGGAACTTCGTGAAGTGGTCGTTGGACTGCCTTCTGAAGCCGCCGAGCTCGTCGTTCAGGGCGGAGAGGTCTTGGGAGAGCTCTGCCTGGAGGCTCTCGATGGCGGTGTCGGGGGTCGTGAGGGTGATGGCGCTGGTGGGGGTGTCCTCCAGGGGGGTGCAGTTCTGGGCTGGGATGGTCATGCGTCGGCGTCGTGCCCTCGTGTGGCGGATCGTGCGGCCGGAGCGTGTTCTTGCTTCGAGGGCGTCTACACGGAGTTTCAGCTTGCGAATCTCCGCCTCTATGTCCACGTACCCCTACCCTTGCGGTGGTTGGAAAGGATCTTCGTTCCGGGGTTCGGCCGGAAGTCAGATTCCACTCTGTGTGAGCATATCGTCGCAATGAGTTCGTGATTGTGGAAGGTGTTGCGGGTGGGGATTCCTGCTCGGTCGGTGGTGGGGATCCCGCTGCTTGTGGATACCTCGAAGGGTGTATCCACAGGAGGACTTTCGTAGGAGTGAGGGGGTGGCGGGAGGTGGTGGGATGAGGGCATGAAGCAGGTGGTGCTGGGGGCCGGGGTCGCCTTCGCGGTCGGGGTGGTGCTGATCGCGGGTGGGTCCCATCTCGAGCGTGGGGTGCCCATGTGGGTGCTGGTCGTGCCGCTGGCGTTCACCTGTGCGGGGGTGCTGGTGCGGCAGCGGGCGCCGCTGGCCTCGTTGGGGCTGGGGGTGGTCGGGATCGTGATCGACGGGTTCGTGGGGCCGTCGCTGGGGACGGTGCTGGTCTTCACCGACAATCTGTATGCGGCCGCGCTTTACGGGCCGGCTCGGTTCGCTCGGGTGTTGCTCGGGATCGCCGGGGTGCTGGCCGTCGTGGCGGGGGCGGTGGCCGGGTTTCTGTACGAGGACTGGCGGATGCTGGCCGTCATGGGGGTGCAGGCCGGGCTGGTGCTCATCACGCCGGTGACCACGGCGGTGGTGCTGCGGGAGCAGCGTGATCGGGCGGCGGCCGAGCGGGTGCGTGCTGAGCAGGTGGCTCGGCTGGCGGAGTTGGATCGGCAGGCGGCGGTGGCTGCTGAGCGTACGCGGATGGCGCGTGAGCTGCATGACATGATCGCCAATCACTTCAGCGCCATCGCCATCCAGTCCACTGCCGCGCTGTCGCGCAAGGATCTCGATCGGGAGACCGTACGGAAGGTGATGGAGTCCGTACGGGAGAACAGCGTCAAGGGGATGGCCGAGATGCGGGCCATGATCGGCTTGTTGCGGCAGGAAGGCGATGAAGGGGAGAGCGAGGCCACCCGGCCGCGGCTGGCTGATGCGCAGGCCCTGGTCGAGCGGGTGCGGCGGGCCGGCATGGCTGTGGAGACCCGGGTCGAGGGGGAGGTCAGGGAGTTGCCCGCGGCTGTCGATCTCGCCGGGTATCGGATCTTGCAGGAGGCGTTGACGAACGCGCTCAAGCACGGGGCCTCGCCTGTGTCGGTGGCCGTGGTCTATGAGGACGGGCGGGTTCGGCTGAGCGTTGAGAACGCCCTCGGGGACGAGGAGCGGGAGATCGGGCTGCCGGGGGCCGGGGCGGGGCTTATCGGCATGCGGGAGAGGGTTTCGCTGGTGGGCGGGGCTTTTGATGCTGGGGAGGTTTGGGAGGGGGAGCCTGGAGGTGGGGGGCGGTGGCGGGTTGTGGCGGTTCTGCCGATGGAGGTGGATGTCACGCGTCCCGGGCTTTCGGGTGGTGAGGGTGAAGGGGTGGAAAGGGCGCCGATCTCCAGTTGAGGTGGTGGCGGCGGCAGGGAGGTTCGGAGAGAAGGGCGGAGGTGGCTGGTGACCATCAAGGTGCTGGTGGCTGACGATCATGCGGCAGTCCGGGCCGGGATCGTGTTGATCCTGGGTGGGGCGGACGACGTCGAGGTCGTGGGGGAGGCCGGTGACGGGGAGCAGGCCGTGGCCATGGCTCGGGAGCTGCGGCCCGATGTGGTGCTGATGGATGTGCGGATGCCCCGGCTCGATGGGATATCGGCTACTCGGGAGCTGGCCGGCGTGTGTGATGTGCTGATTCTTACGACGTTCGATGTGGACGAGTACGTGTTCGGGGCGTTGCGGGCCGGGGCGGCGGGGTTCATGCTCAAGAACGCCGAGGCCGAGGCTTTGATCGAGGCAGTGCGGGTGGTGGCTCGGGGGGATGGGCTCATCGCGCCCGGGGTCACCCGGAGGTTGATCGCCGCCTTTGCCGAGCAGGCGCCTGTTCGGCGGGAGGTGGAGCCCTCAGGGATGGACGGGTTGACGCCTCGGGAGAAGGAGGTGCTGGCCTGTATCGGGCGAGGGTTGTCCAACGCTGAGATCGCCAAGGAGCTGGACATGGCGGAGGCTACGACCAAGACGCATGTCAGCAGGGTGTTGGGCAAGCTGGGGTTGAAGAGCCGGGTGCAGGCGGCGATCTACTACTCGGAGGGGTTGTAGGTGATTTGGTGGTGTTTATTCGATGGCAATCGTGGGTGCCTAGTCTGATCATGACTAGAGGGGTAGACCAAGCCAATGAGTACAACGCCACCACCTTCGCCGTCCGAGGAGCCTGACAACGGGTCAAGGGCGGGGGCGGTGCCGGAAGGGGAACCGGAGTTCCTGCCGCCGTCGTCGTCGGGTGGGAGGCCGGGGGCCGTGCTGCCTCCGGTGGACGAGGATGCGGAGACTGTGCCGCCCGTTGGTGGAGAGCCGGATCTCGTGCCGCCTCGGGATGGGGGGCCGGACTTCGCGCCGCCTCAGGGCGAGGGGTCGGGTCTCGTGCCGCCTCCGAGTGGGGAGCGGGATCTCGTGCCGCCTCCGAGTGGGGAGCCGGTGATGATGCCGCCTCCGTCGGGCGTGGTGGGGCCCATGGTGTCGTCGGAGCCTCGGGAAGAGGGCGGCTTTCAGGGGCAAGGGCAGGGGCATGCCGGTCGGCCGTCGTTCTTGCCGCCGGACGGTGGGAGTGGGCATCCTGTGCCCGAAGGGTCACCTCATGGGCAGGCCCTTCAGTGGGAGCCGCCATCCGGCCAGTTCGGGCAGGGGCAGCCGTCGTCGTACGGGGGTGCGTCTGAAGGGCCCTCGTCGCATGAGCAGCCACCGTACGGAGGCACGCCCCAGGGCGGCCCGCGGCAAGGTGGCACACCACCGAGCGGCCCATCGCAAGGCGGCGCGTTCCCGAGCGGCCCATCGCAGGGTGGTCCGCCGCAGGGTGGTCCGTTTCAGGGCAGTTCTCCGCAGAATGGCCCGGCCCAGGGAGCCCCCCCGCCGTACGGCGGCCCGCCTCCGCACGGGTACCCAGGAGGCTACCCCCCGCCACCACCACCCCCACCCCCCACCAACTCCACAGGCATGCTCATCGGCATGCTCTTCGCCGGCCTGGCCATCTACAGCGTCCTCAACGCCCTGATCGGCTTCTTCATCTTCTTCGCCGCCATGAGCGCAGGCAGTGGCGCCACCGCCTACCTGGTGGCAGGCGCGGTCCTCCTGGCACTGGTGGGCCTGGGCGCCGGGATCGGGCTGTGTCTGGTGCGCAGGCCGTGGAGCAGGGGCCTGGGGCTCGGGCTCATGATCGGCTGGGCGCTGTGGTCGATCCTGTCCGCAGGGATCTGCACCGGTATCAACCCGAGCCTGTACGGCTGACCGCCATGCCCCTTCACGAGATCTTCGTCGGCCTGGGCGTGGCGGTGGCGGCCGTCGTCTTCGTCCGGGAGGCGCGCAGGCGGGGAGCGCTCAACGAGCAGTCGCTGATCGCGGTCGCCGGCGCGCTGGTCGGCGGCGCGATCGGGATGCGGCTGGCGGGCTGGATGGAGACACTGCAGCTGCAGAGCCTGTGGCTGTACGGCTCGCGGAGCATCCTGGGCGGCCTGACCGGCGCGTACGTCGGGGTGCTGGTGGCCAAGCGGATCATCGGCTACAAGGAGCGGACCGGCGACCTGTTCGCCCCGGCGGTGGCGCTCGGCATGGCGGTGGGCAGGATCGGCTGCCACCTGACGGAGGCGCCCGGCAGGCCGACCGAGCTGCCGTGGGGGGTGCACGCCCCGGCGACGACCCCCGAATGCCCCGGCTGCCTCACAGGCCAGGCGATGCACCCGTCGTTCATCTACGAGATCATCTTCCACCTCGCCGCGTTCGCCGCGCTCGTCTGGGCGCGCCGGCGGCTCACCCACCCGGGTGAGCTGTTCACGCTGTACGTCGCCGCGTACGCCGCCTTCCGCTTCCTCGTCGAGTTCACCAGGGCCAACGAGACGGTCTGGCTGGATCTGACCAGGCCGCAGTGGTTCCTGATCCCGGGGCTGCTGCTGCTCGCCATCAGGCTCGGGTACGGCTGGCGGCGCGGCCACTACGCTCCCCTCTTCAGGGGAGCAACCCCTCTTCACAGTGAAAGGTCATGACATGAGCGCAGGGATGGGTCTGCGGGGTGACCGCATCCTCAGGTACGTCAACGCGTTCTGCCCGAGCTGCCATGGCCGCGACCTCGACAGGGTCGAGCGGCTGAGCGGTTATCTGGCGGAGCGCGACGGCCGCGTGTGGCTGGAACGCGGATGCCGCGAACACGGACTTATCCGCACCCTGTACGACGAAGACCCAGAAATCCTGAAATATCTGGAGGAGTGGACCGCTCCCACCAAGCACCACACCCCCGACACCCCCGGCAACTTCGACCCCATCCCCGCCGCCTACCTCCGCGGCCTGCCCGAGCTGCAGACCCAGCACACCTGCATCCTCCTCGAGGACATCGCCGAGACCTGCAACCTGCGCTGCCCCACCTGCTTCGCCGACAGCTCCCCCGACCTGACCGGCGTCGTCCCGGTCCCCGACGTCCTGGCCAACGTCGACCAGCGCCTGGAGCGCGAGAACGGCAAGCTCGACGTCCTCATGCTGAGCGGCGGCGAGCCCACCCTGCACCCCGAGCTGAAGACCCTGCTCGCCGAGCTGAGCACCCGCCCGATCACCCGCATCCTGATCAACACCAACGGCGTCCTGCTCGCCAGGGACGACTCGCTGCTCGACCTCCTCACCGAGCACCGCGAGCGCGTCGAGGTCTACCTGCAGTACGACGGCACCTCGGCCGAGTCCTCCAGGCACCACCGGGGCGGCGACCTGACCAGGATCAAGGCCGAGGCCCTGGAGCGCCTGTCCCAGCGGGAGATCTTCACCACCCTCGTCATGACCGCCGCCCTCGGCGTGAACGACGCTGAGATCGGCGACGTCGTACGCCTCGCGCTCGACACCCCGTACGTCGGCGGCGTGTCCCTGCAACCCCAGTTCGGCTCCGGCAGGTCGGCCACCATCGACCCGAACGACCGCCTCACCCACACGGGCGTCCTCAAGCGCCTCGGCCCGCAGACCGGCGGCCTGGTGACCTGGCGCGACCTGACCGCTCTGCCCTGCTCCCACCCCCACTGCTGCTCGGTCGGCTACCTCATCCGCGACGACGCCCGCCAGTGGCGCTCGCTCACCGCGCTGATCGGCCACGACCGGCTCAAGGAGAACCTCGGCCTGGTCTCCAACCGCATCGCCGACACCGAGCTGCCGAAGGAGCTGCGCCTGGCCGTACAGGAGTCCCTGCTCGGACTGCTCTCCGAGCAGTCGTCGCTGTCGCACCCGCAGATCGGGGACCTGTGGCGCGACATCTGCGAGAACTGCGACCTCGGCGTCTCCACTCTGCTCGCCCTCGCGTCGTCGGCGCTGCCGGGACGGCGTAAGAAGCTGCGCAGGATGCTGGGGGAGCGGGTGGTGCGGATCACGATCAAGCCCTTCATGGACATCTCGACCATGATCGAGGAGCGGCTCACGCAGTGCTGCGTGCACGTGGGCACCCGCGCCGAGCAGGACCAGTGCGCGCCGTTCTGCGCCGTGCAGGCGTGGCCGCAACTGTCCAGGCAGCGGCTCTCGGCGGTGGCCAGGTGACGCCGGACACCCCGCCGGCAGCCGGCGCTGACCAGGCGACGCCCGCACCCCCGCCCGCACCCGCGCCCGCACCCGCACCGCAGCCCGCCAAGGAGCCGTACGACCCGCTGCGGTTGTGCGTGTACGCGACCGTCGCGCTGCTGGCGTGGCTGCTCGGGCCGTGGGCGGTGCTGGGGTTCGCGGTGCTCGGGTTCGCGGGGTACTGGAGGGCGCGGCGGGCCGGGCTGTCCCGGAGCAAGTGCTTCCTCCGGGACACCCGGCTCGTGCTCGCCTACCTCGGGCTCATCGGACTCGCCGCCCTGGCGGCGATCATCCTCTGATCACCTCGGGGTCGTCCTACTCGCGCACGCGCGGCCAGGCGTCGCCCCGGGCCCGGACGAACTCGTCGAATTCCTCCACGAACCCAGGGAGCGCGTCACCCGGTCAGGTGTTGTACGCCTTACTCGCCGCGCACGTACAGGCTGAGGGTCTCGGCGACGCAGGCGGGCCGCCTCTCGCCCTCGATCTCGATCGTCATCTTCAGGGTGGACAGGTGGCCGGCGGGGGAGTTCTTGACGTCGATCAGCTCGCCCACGGCCCTGATCCGAGCCCCGACGGGGACCGGTGTGTGGAAGCGGACCTTGTTGAGGCCGAAGTTGACGCCCATCGCGATGCCCTCCACCTTGACCAGGGAGAACATGAACGACGGCAGCAACGACAGCGTCAGGTATCCGTGCGCGATCGTGCCGCCGAACGGCCCCTCCTTGGCCCGTTCCACGTCCACGTGGATCCACTGATGGTCGTCGGTGGCGTCGGCGAAGGTGTTGACCTGCTCCTGAGTGACCGTGCGCCACTCGGTCGGGCCGAACTTCTCGCCGACGGCCGCCTTGAGTTCATCGATGTTCGCGAAGGTCCGCATGGCCCCGAACGCTATTGCGCGGACGGGATGGCTGCCAAGTTCAGTACTCCATAAGAACCCGGGCCCTTGCGCCAATACAGGACCGTGCTGGGCTCGCCCGCCGCGCCGAGGGCCAGCGTCCTGGCGTCGATCGTGCCGGTCGAGCCGGTGGCGAGGTCGTGGACGCCGTCCGCCAGCGGTACGAACCGGTTGAGCAGCGGCGCCATCGACAGCGGCTTCGGCCGGCCGAAGACACCCTTGACGTCCCGCAGGTCGCTGCCGTCGATCCGCTGCACGAAGCTGCCCCCGGCACGGCGGCCGAGGCACCAGTGCGGGCCGCAGCGCACCCCCTTCGCCCCCGGCAGGCTGTCCACCTCGTGCGAGGTGATGAGCGTGAGGTCCACCAGCACCGTCTGGTTGCGGTCGCCGAGGTCGGGCCCGGCCGGCGCGTCGCTCGCCCACGGCCAGCGCAGCAGGTGCAGCCCGTCCGTGCCGGTGATCTGGTCGGGCGCGCCGCCCGTCAGGGGGACGCGCCAGACGCCGCCGCTGCGCTCGGACCAGATGACCTGGTCGCCGTTGACCGAGATCGCGTCCACGTCGGAACGTCCGCCGGACAGTGCGGTGACCCGCCTGGCCTCGCCGCCCGCCAGCGGCGCCGTCCAGATCTCCAGCGCGGACTTGCCGGTGGACGACTGCCAGACGACGTGCTTGCCGTCGGCGGCCACGGACCCGATCACGAACCGCCCCGACCTGGGCAGCTCGGCGACTTTCCGGCTGCTGCCCGACTTGGAGTCGTAGACCTCCAGCGTGCCCTCGGCCTGCATGCGCGGCATCCTGGACAGGATCAGGAGCTGCGTCGGGCTGAGGCCGGTGATGGGGACGCGGCGCGCGCCGCCGGGCCCCTCGATGGCGAACGTGAAGACGGCGCCGGGCCACAGCTCGCCCACGGGAGCCGACCTGGGGGCGGACGGCCCGGAGGTCGGGGTCGTGGCCACGTCGCCCGCGCCCTCACCGGACAGGAGGGCGCCCCTGATCCCCACGCTCAGCACCACCACCGCGGTCGCCGCCGCCAGCACGCGCAGCCGCCGCCTGGTGCGGCGCCGCCTGCGCAGCGCCACGCCCGCCAGCAGGCCGGTCCCGTCGTCGGGAGCGTGCTCGCCCGCCGTCCGCAGCGCGCCGATCAGCTCGTCCTCGCTCCTCATGCCGGCTTCCCCTTCCGCACCTGATCGCGTACCGAATCTCGCACCGTGCCGCGTACCGACTCACGCGCAGACTCCCGCGCCGTACCGCGTGCCGACTCGCGTGCCGACTCGCGCGCAGAGTCGCGGACCGACGGCTTGACGCGCAGCGCGTTGAGCGCGCGGAACGCCTGGCTGCGCACGGTCCCCCGGGAGATGCCGAGCAGCTCGGCGATCTCCTGATCGGAGAGGTCCTCGTAGTAGCGCAGCACGAGCACGACCCGCTGCCTGCGCGGCAGCGTGGCCAGCTCCTTCCACAACTCGCCGGACGACGGCTCGTCGGTGTAGGAGCCCTCGGGCAGGTCGTCGGTCAGGTGCTCCCTGCGCCGCCCGCGCCACCAGCTGATGTGCTGCCTGGCCATGGTCGTGCGGACGTAGGCCTCCGGGTTGTTCTTGTTGCGCACCCGTTTCCAGGAGTCGCTCAGCTTGAGCAGCGCCTCCTGGACCAGGTCGGCCGCGTCGTCGGCGTTGCCGGTGAGCACGTAGCCGTACCGGAGCAGGGCCGGGCCCCGCGCCCGTACGAAATCGTCGAACTCCACATCTCCTGGACGCACCGGGGGCTCCGGCCTGTTGCAAAGATCTTTACTCGAAACCATCGCATGAGTGTTCGAGTCCGCGCTACAGTTCTAGGTACCGCAATCGAACAGAGGTTCGGCCTGGTGAGAGGGGGTGTGTCCGATGACGGTGCTCGCGCCCGCCCCTGCTCGGACACGCCGTAGCACTTTCTTCCCAAATCTAAGACGGCCGCTATATCCGGCAATAAAGTCCGAGAGCGTGGACCCTGTGCGAAACCCCTACGCTCCAGGCGCCGGGCAGCGCCCGCCGGAGCTCGCCGGGCGCGATCGCGAGCTGCAGCAGTTCGAGGTCGTGCTGGAGCGGGTGGCCCGCGGTCGCCCCGAGCGCAGCATGGTCGTGACCGGCCTGCGGGGCGTGGGCAAGACCGTCCTGCTCAACACGTTCAAGTCGATGGCCATGCAGCGGCTGTGGGGCACGGGCAAGATCGAGGCCCGGCCCGACCAGTCGATCAGGCGGCCGGTGGCCGCCGCCCTGCACATGGCCATCCGCGAGCTGGCGCCGCGGCACCGCGCGCCCGAGCGCATCGAGGAGTTCCTCGGCGTGCTCAAGGCGTTCGCGATGCGCGACCCGGCCGCGGCCAAGGGCACCTCCCACTGGTCGCCCGGGATCGAGGTGCCGGCCAGCCGCGGGCGCGCCGACTCGGGCGACCTGGAGATCGACCTCACCGAGCTGTTCGTCGACGCCGCGAGCGTGGCCACCGACCTGGCGGTGGGCATCGCCCTGTTCATCGACGAGATGCAGGACGTGCAGGCCGCCGACGTCTCCGCGCTCTGCGCCGCCTGCCACGAGCTGTCGCAGAGCGGCGGGCCGCTGATCGTGGTGGGTGCCGGGCTGCCGCACCTGCCGAGCGTGCTGTCGGCCAGCAAGAGCTATTCCGAGCGGCTCTTCCGCTACGCGCGCATCGACAAGCTCGACCGGGAGGCAGCCGACCTGGCGCTGATCCTGCCGGCGCGCGAGGAGGAGGTCGAGTTCACCCGGGAGGCGCTCGACGCGCTCTACGAGGCGGCCGACGGTTACCCCTACTTCGTCCAGGCCTACGGCAAGGTCGCCTGGGATCTGGCCCCGCGCAGCCCGATCACCCTCGACGACGTGAAGGTCTCCGCGCCGGAGGCCGAGGAGGAGCTGGCGGTCGGGTTCTTCGGCAGCCGCTACGAGCGGGCCACCCCGGCCGAGCGCGACTACATGCACGCCATGGCGCAGATCGGCGACGAGCCGGTGCCGACCTCCGAGGTGGCCGACGCCCTCGGGCGCAAGCCGTCCAGCCTCTCGCCCGCCCGCGACAGCCTCATCAAGAAAGGGCTCATCTACAGCGCCGAGCGCGGCCTGATCGCGTTCACGGTGCCGCACTTCGGGAAGTTCCTGCGCGCTCAGCCGATCTGAGCGACGCCCCTAGACCTCTATTGGGCTGTCTAGTGGGGAAGCTAGACAGCCCAATAGAGCAATATCCGCGCGCCTGTCGAGCGTCGTATACCGCTCTATAGCTTCAGGCCGATACTGGCGTATACACCGGCAGAGACCCGCTGTCCTCCCTGCTGACCACGGCCATCCGCACCGCCGGGCGGCGCCCGGTCAGGTAGACGGCGAACACGACGTCGTCATCGTCGTGGTTGCGGAAGGCGAAGAAACGCCAGCACAGCTCGCGCCAGCTGTCGTACGGCTCGGCCGAGACCAGCTCGCCCCGGTGCGCCCGCCAGGTGCCGCTCGCCCGGAGCCGCGACAGGGTGACCGACTCGGCGGGGCCGCGGCGCTGCTCGCAGGGGGCGCGATACCGTACGCGGTCGATCAGCTCCTCGATCTCCGGCGACAACGCCAGCAGCACCGCCACCCCCGCCGCCAGCAGCCACGACGGCGCGGTCGCCGCCGCCCAGCCCGGCACCGGCGCCCAGACCGACACCGCGGCCATCCCGGTCAGCGCCACCGTCCTGGCGATCGAGCGCAGCCCGACCGGCGCCGCGCTGACCTCGCCGAAGCAGCCGCACCCCGCGTCGGGGCGCCGCCTGCGCAGCTCGAGCAGCACGTACGTGGACAGCGCGAAGAACGCGACCGTCCCCCACCGGAACAGCGGATGCGTCGTGAGCAGCAGCCCCGCGGCCAGCATCAGCTCACCGGCCGCGCACACCAGCAGCGCCGGGCCCTGGATCTGCTCCGGCACCAGCACCGCGGGCCCCAGCCTCGACAGCCCCCCTGGCTCGCCCTTCGTCGCGACGGTGAACACCTTGGCCGCCGTGCCCAGGGCGAGCATGACGATCAGCAGCGGGAGCTGCGACTCCAGCACGAGCCTCACCCCATTCCGATCTGCGCGTTGAAGCATCCCTTGACCAGCTCGCCGCCCAGCTCCACGTAGGAGGACGGCGACAACTCTGCGATCCGGCCACGCGGCGAGGTGTCGCACTCCACGCACCGGTCGCAGAACCGCCCCGCCATGCACCCGCACGCCACCACCGGGACGTTCGCGGAGCGATCCGAGCACACGTTCTTGACCTGCAGCAACGACCCCACGGAGAGGTACGGCAGGCTCGCGCACGACACGCCGGCCAGCGCGCAGCCGGTATCGGCACGTTCCAGCATCGGGTAGGCCGCGCCCCGCTCCTCCTCGTCGAAGGTGTCCGACCAGGTCGCCGTGCCGGCGATGCGCGACTGCTTGTACGCGGGCGGAGGCGGCGGCACGGACCGGGCCGGGTACGGCGGCTGTGAGGTCGCGGGCAGCAGGGCCAGGCTCGCCCCGTCGCGCCTGACGCCGATCGCGTCGAAGAGGTAACCGGGCTCGAACTTGGGATGGCGTACCTGTAACCGTCCCGACGAGCGGTAGGGGACGATCACCGTGCGGTGGCCGCGATGCGGCCCGCAGTCGAGCTCGACCGTCAGGTCCTTGCGGCCCTCGATCGACAGGATCGTGCCCGTGATGCGGGTGGTGTCGGCCCAGATCCGCTCGACCACGCGCCCGTCGCGCAGCGCGCGCATCAGCACCATGGCGCCCACGGGCAGGTCGGCGGGGGCGACCTCGGCGCCGTGCCAGGCGGTGGCCCACGGGGCGATCACCAGCCGCTCCTGGGCGCCGGACGGGGTCTCGATCGAGATCAGGTGCGGGCTGACGTCCAGCACCTCGCCGACGACGGCACGCAGCGGCTCGCCGTCACCCGAATCGGGGCCGGGAACGCCGCTCTCGCGGCCGAGCGCGGCCGCGGCGAGCACCCGGCGGCGCTCAACGCTCGGATACCCCATCCGCCCCTCCTCCGCTCGGGTACTAGATTCACATGAGTTGGGGGCGGCTCACACCGTAGTGGTCCAGAACGGAGCAAAATACGCATCCCCGGGGAAGTGCCTTCACCTACGGCGGCGTACAAACCACCACCGACCTAGACGGACCTTTATCCTCGGCGGGCCGAAACCTGAATTGAGGTTCGGGCCTTAAGGGGCATCAGGCTGCGATTCTGGCCACGATGCAGACCACCAGCTGGGAAGACGAGTTCCGCGAGTACGTCACGGCACGCGGTCCTGCGCTGCTGCGTGCCGCCCATCAGCTCACCGGGCATCCGCTCGACGCCGAGGACCTGTTGCAGAGCGCGCTGACCAAGACGTACCAGGCGTGGGAGCGGATCGAGGACCGGGGCGCCCTCGACGGCTACGTGCGACGGGCCATGGTGAACATCAACATCTCGCAGTGGCGGCGGCGCAAGCTGGAGGAGTACCCGTCGGACGAGCTGCCCGAGCAGGCGAGCTTCGACCCGGCCGGGTCGTCGGAGGTGCACGAGGCGCTCGAACAGGCGCTACGGGAGCTGCCAGAGCGCATGCGGGCGGCGATCGTGCTGCGCTACTACGAGGACATGACGGAGCCGGAGATCGCCAAGACGCTGGGGATCAGCGTCGGCACGGTCAAGAGCACGGTGTCGCGGGCGATGGCCAAGCTCAGGGCCGCGCTGGGGCTTCCTTCCGCGTAGGCCCATCGCCGGGGCAGGGGGTGACCTCCGCGGCGCCGGCGGTGGCACACGGGCGCACGACGTCCCTGATCTTGCGCAGGCTCTTGAGGAACGACTCCAGCTCGTCGGCGCCCAGCAGCCCGGTGAAGCTCTCCTCGATGTCGCGCAGGTGGTCGGGCAGCACCGACTCCAGCCGCTCGCGGCCCGCGTCGGTGAGGGCGGCGTAGGAGGCTCGCCGGTCGCTGGCACACGCCTCGCGCCTGACCAGCCCCTCGCGCTCCAGCCGGTCCACCACGCGCGTCACGCCGCTCGTGGACAGCTCGGTCTGCGCGGCGAGATCGCTCATCCGCAGCCGTTGCTGGGGGGAACGTGCCAACCGGATGACGGTCTCGAAGTCGATCTCCGACAACCCCGCCGCGCTCAGCGCCGGCTGGAACCGGCTCATCAACCCGGAGTGCACCTCGGTCAGCAGCCCGATGGCGGTCAGCCGGGAGTCGTCGAAGTTCATCACGCTCATACCTTATCCGACGATAGTTGACGCGCGGAATATTCCTCATGTAGAAAGTTGTTGCCGCAGACATCCGCACAACAGCAACCTCTGAGGAGAACCCGATGACCACCCGCACCTGGGAGTCCCTGACCATCCCGGCCGCCGGCGCCTACAACCTCGACGTCGCCCACACCACCATCGGCTTCGTCGTCAAGCACATGATGGTCAGCAAGGTCCGCGGCCACTTCGGCACCTTCAACGGCTCGGTGACGATCGCGGAGAACCCGCTCGAGTCCGCCGCCGAGCTCACGATCCAGGCCGAGAGCATCTCCACCGGCGCCCCCGACCGCGACGGTCACCTGCGCAGCGACGACTTCCTGGCCGTGGAGAAGTTCCCGCAGATCACCTTCAAGAGCACCCGCGTGGTGGGCCACAGCGGCGACGAGTTCACCGTCGTCGGCGACCTGACCATCCGCGACGTCACCAAGGAGGTCGAGCTCAAGGTCGAGTACGGCGGCGCCGGCACCAACCCCTGGGGCCAGGCCGTCTGGGGCTTCTCGATCACCACGGAGTTCGACCGCGAGGACTTCGGCCTGACCTGGAACCAGGCGCTGGAGACCGGTGGCGTGCTGGTGGGCAAGAAGATCAAGATCGAGATCGAGGGCGAGGCCAACCCGGCTGCCTGACCGTCTTTGAGATGAGTTATCCACAGCCCTGAAGCCCGCTCCAGCTCTGGGCGGGCTTCATCCACAGGGGGTTACCCACAGGCTGTTGATAACTCTTGGTGAAGGCCACCGGGGGAATCGCTTTGCCGCCTCGCCAGAAGGCCGGTACGCTGTGCTGAGCCGCGGTGGCTCCGGGAGGATTCGCCTAGTCAGGTCTATGGCGCCGCACTGCTAATGCGGTTTGGGTTTACCGCCCATCCGGGGTTCAAATCCCCGATCCTCCGCAGGTGAGAGGCCCTCTCCCCAGTTTTGGGGAGAGGGCCTTTTTGATCTCTGTGGGCGTCAGGGTTGCAGTTCGGGTTGCGCATCGTGAACTCGGGCGTCTCTGGCGCCGGTCTGTTTGAGGATGGCCTTGCGCTGCCACCAGTCCTCCGAACGCTCGATCGGGCCGCCGAGCTTCGTTGTGAAGACAGGTCATGATCGACCCACTTGTCCCCAGCCTTCAGCCGTTCGGCGGCCTGGACCTTCTTGTGGGCGCATAGCAGGGCCAGGAGCGCTGGAGGGCATTGCAGGGTGAGCGTGCCCTTGCCCTTGTGTTGCCGAAAGGGCGATGTCGGTATCAGTGTGGACGAGTCAGGTCATCTCATCGCCGTACTGGCCTGGTGTGGGCCTGCACCGGATGGAGTGAGGCTCTACCGCGAGCGTGCCACTCCCCAGAAGAGCCCCACCGGCAACCCGGACGATGCGTACGCCGACGATGCGGCATACCACGCACCTACCTTGAGCGGACAGAGCGCCTCGTTTCGGCTCGATGCTCCTGCTGGCGGCTGGGCCGTCACGCCCAAGCCTCCCTCCCTGGAGCCAGCGATCACCTACAAGGCGTACGGCTTCACCAACGACAACACCAGTTCGCTACGACACGTGACGTTCGAGCTCGACGATGCCGCCAAGGTCGCTCCAGGCCGGGTGCTGATACAGGAATGGGATGAGAAGCGGCAACAAGACGTCGACGTCGTGATCTCTCTGGATGCTTTCAAGCGAATGGGCCAGGATCCCGGTCACGAACTGTAAAACCGTGATCCAGTGGGGGCTGCTACCCGCTTCCGCGCAGACCCGAGATCGCTTATGAGTCGCAGTTTGGGCTGCAGTTCCGCGCCGCACCACCCCGTCCCAGGACGAGCGTCCAGTCGTGTCGGTTCAGGTTGCACGCCTTGGGATGGTCGTCCTCCCGGCTGCTGATGCGGTTGGGGTGCAACGCCCATCGAGGGTTCAAATCTCTCATCCTCCGCACGTGAGAGGCCCTGTTCCTTAGTTGGGCAAGGGCCTCTGCTTGTGCGTGAGTGGCGCTGCTGGGGTCAACGGTGTCGGTCGTACCGCAGATAGACGATCCCGTTGCTGGAGGCCGTGCTGGAGACCAGGTCGAGCCGATAGGACTTGGGGACGCCGTCGAACAGCCGGGTGCCCTCGCCCGCGACGTAGGGGAACATGCTGACCTGGAACTCGTCGATCAGGTCGAGCCGCATGAGCGACCGCCAGAGGCGGACGCCGCCCCAGACCACGATGTGGCCGTCGCCGCCCAGCCTGAGCTGGTCGATCTCTTCTGTGGTGTCGCCGGCGGCGATGGTGGTGTTGGCCCAGTCGGCTGTCTTCAGGGTCCGGGAGAAGACGACCTTGTGGCCGGCGTTCAGGATGCCGGCGAACGGGTGGTCGGTGGACGAGGTCATGGCTGCGGACATGCCCTCGTAGGCGGTGCGGCCCATGACGTGCGCGTACGCGCTGCGGAGGAAGTCGAGGTGCGCCGGGTCCGCGGGCTCACGGTTCTCCGGCAGGCCGAAGCAGAACTCCCAGAAGTCGGTGCCCTCGTCGGCGAGGAGGCCGTCGAGGGAGTAGTTGAACACTGTCGCTATCAGCTTCCGCATGGGCAGAACTCCGTGGTCTCGGGGCGTCCGGGAGCGTGTACGCGCGGGGACGTCGTGTCCGGCGCGGCCGTGTCGTTCGTACCTTGGACGATCCGGCGGCCAGGAAGTCATCGGTGCCTGGCCGTGGCCGCACGCCTGATGCGCGGCTCGCAGCGGAGCCGGACTCACCGTTGTCAGCGCCGTGGAAGAGCGCTTCCGCCCGGCCTACGCCAGGTGCGCTGCGGAGATGTTCGCGTCGTCATGCCCTCAGACTGAGGGGCAGGTGGACGCGGCTCGATCTCCTGAACCTCCGCCCTCACTGGCTTCTCCTCAGGACCGGCTCTGAGGAGTCCTGTTGCGAGAGCGGTCGCGGCCGTAGGGCGAACGGCGGGTGCGCCGGCGTACCAGGACGATGGCGGCGAGCTCGATGGCAAGGAGTGCCGGCGCGATCACACCTGACACGGCGGTCATCTCTTCTTCGGAGAGCCCGCCCGCGCAGGCCGTCAGGTTGCCGCCCTCATAGAGGGGAGCGCAGTCGTGTCCGAGGAACAGGGCGACGATGAACCAGTTGACCAGCAGGAGCGGCACTGCGCCCAAGGCGATGAGCAACCTGCTGTGGCTCATCCTGACAACTGCTCGACCGGTCACCTCAACGCTCCTCACAACCACGCCGGCACGTTAGGCATGACGTTACGAGGTTTGTCCGCTGCTGCCCATCGTTCTGCGACGTGCCGACCACGCCGTCGTCTCCGCCCATGCGCCGGCGAAGGAGACGAAGGACGACCAGTTCTCGTGCCAGTCGAAGATCCGCCGCAGGCTCGCGGTCGCCACCATGGTGGCGGCCGTGGTCAGGAGGATGCGGAACTCGGCGCCCCAGTGCAGCCCGCGGCTGGACGAAGGAGCAGCCTCGTCGTCTTGACCTGGAGCGCACTCAAGCTCCTAGCGTCGATGCCACCGGCGGAACGCACTCCCCCCGCCGTCGCACCACCAGCTGACCGCCATCGACGACAGGAGCAGTCACGTGCAGACCGTGCAACTCGGCCGTACCGGCGAACAGATCAGTCAGCTCGCCCTCGGATGCATGATCATGGGCACCGTCACCCCCGAGGACGAGGCCGTCACCATCCTGGACCGGTACGTGGAGGCCGGCGGCACCTTCCTGGACACCGCCGACTGCTACTGCTGGTGGGAGAACCGGGGCAGCCACGGCGGGGAGAGCGAGGAGTTGCTCGGCCGCTGGCTGGCCAGGACGCGCAGGCGGGAGGAGGTGTTCCTGGCGACCAAGGGCAGCGCCGTCGTACGGGACCTGGATGTGGTCTGGGCCGATGGACGGCCGGACTGGGACGCCGCGTACCGGAACTTCGTCGGAGCGGGGGCGAAGACGTTGCGGGACGCGATCGACGGCAGCCTGCGGCGGCTCGGCACCGACCACGTCGACCTGTACTACGTGCACGTGGACGACCGTGCCACGCCGCTGGAGGAGACGCTGGAGGCGCTGGCGGGCATCGTCCAGGCCGGGAAGGCGCGCTACATCGGCTGGTCGAACGTGCGGACCTGGCGGCTGGAGCGGATCAGGCAGCTGTGCGAGCAGCATGGCTGGCCGGCGCCGGTCGCGCTCCAGCAGCAGCACTCCTACCTGCGGCGGCGCGCCGGGCTGCGGCACGCGTCCATCGTGGACGACGAGCAGCTCGACTACCTGGAGACGCACGACGACCTGACCCTCGTGGCCTACTCCCCGATACTCAAGGGCATCTACGACGACCCGGCCAAGCGTGCGGGGCACTGGGCGATGGATCCGTATCAGGGGCCTGACGCCGAGGCGCGGCTGGCGGTGGCCGCGGAGGTGGCTGCCGAGGTCGGGGTGGCTCCGAACGCGCTGGTGCTCGCGTGGCTGATGCACCGGACGTCGCCCGCCATCGTGCCGTTGATCGGGCCGCGCACGCTTCAGCAGTACGAGGCGGCGTTGCCGGCGCTGGACGTGAAGCTCACGGAGGAGCAGGTCGGGCGGCTCGACAGCGCGGGCGCCTGACCCGCGAAAAGTCACCCTTGGTGGTCGATATAGTGCGTAGAGCATGCGGATGGCGCGGTTCTCGGTGCTCGGCCTGGCGCTCGCGGCGGGGGCCGTCGACGCGCTGAGCTTTCTGGCGCTCGGCGAGGTGTTCACGGCGAACATGACCGGGAACGTGGTGCTGCTCGGGCTGGCGCTCGGCGACGGGCGGATGGCGCATGTGGTCAAGTCGGGGGTGGCGTTCGCGGGGTTCTGCGCCGGGCTGGCGGTGGGATTTCTGCTGGTTCGTGGTGGTGGCGGCGGTACGGTGCGGGGGGCCGCCGCCGCGTTGGGCGTGGAGCTGGTGTTGCTGGCCGGGATCGCCGTGGGGTGGGCGGTGCAGGTGCCGCGGCCCGTGCTGATCGCGGGGTCGGCGGTGGCGATGGGGTTGCAGAGTGCGGTCACCCGGTGGGCCGGGGGGTCCGGGCTGTCCACGACGTATGTGACGGGGACGGTGACCGGGCTGGCGGGGCAGGTGGTCGCGGCTTGGGGTGGGAGGCAGGGCGGTGGTGCAGGGATCGGGCGGCCCGTGGGGGTGGTGCTGGCGCTCGCGTCGGGGGCGGCGCTCGCGGCCCTGACCTTGCGGTGGTACGCGCCTGTGGCGCCGTTGATCGCTCCGGTGGTCGTGGGGGTGGCGGCCGGGTGGTGGTTGTGGTCCGCTTGGCGTTCGAGGAGCTGGTGAAGGTGTACCAGTAGTTCACCGGGCTGAGGACGCTGCCCATCAGGACCTCGGCCCTCATCCAGTACGTGGCGGGCATCGCGGCCTCGCTGGTCGTCTACTTCGTCCAGCGCTACCTGGCCACGGAATGAAGGCCCCCTATGCCAGGTGCTCGCCGCTGAGCTGGATGATCTGGACGTAGTTGCCGTCCGGGTCGATGGCGGTGGCGAACAAGCTGCCGTCGCGTTCCTCCAGCTCGGCCAGCCACCGCGTGCCCGCCTGCGCCATCCGGGCGGCGACGGCGCGGGCGTCCTCGACGTCGAAGTTCAGGATGACCCTGCCGGGCTCCGGGTTCTTGTCGGAGATGTCCGCCCGCGAGTCGATGAACAGGTAGAACTCCCCGAACTTGAGCAGCCGGTAGCCGTTGAGATCGCTCGTCTCGCCGGGGTCGAGCGCGGCGGCGTACCAGGCGCTCAGCCGTTCCGGGTCGGTGCTGGACAGCAGCAGGCTGCCGAGGACGGGTCGCTTCATCGCGGATTCCTTTCACTTCTTCTCGCCTTGCGGACCGTGCCGCGGGGAAAAAGTCATCGGAATTCGGAAAAGATCATGTAGTGTCGCCTGCCATGCGTGCGAAGTTCTTGGCCGTCCCGCTGGCCGCGTGCGTGCTGGCGAGCACCGCGTTGAGCGGCACCGCGAGCGCCGCGCCGGCGGTCCCGGCGGTGCTGGCGAAGAACCCGCTGTACAAGGTGGGGAAGTTCACGCTGAAGACGTGCGAGGAGCCGCCCACGGCCGCCGACGTCGAGGTCATGCGCCTGTACGTCGAGGAGGTCTCCGACTGCCTGGACAAGGCGTGGGGGCCGCTGGTCAGGAAGGCGGGGCTGCCGTACAGCAGGCCCAAGGTGAAGGTGTCGCACGGTGACAGGGTCGAAACGCCCTGCGGCACGTACGCGCCCAACCAGACGGACAGCATCTACTGCGCCAAGACCAGGACCGTGCACCTCATGGTCAGCGACTACGGGCTGTCGGATGAGATCGACAGGCCGATGTGGCTGGACGCCCTCTCGGCCGGGTGGGCCCTGCATGTGCAGACGGTCATGGGAGTCACCGGCGCCGTGGCGAAGGCCTTGAAGAAGGCGTCCAAGCGGGACAGGCTCGCCCTGTACGCCAAGCACACGTTGCAGACGCTCTGCCTGACCGGAGCCTTCACCGGCAGCGTCTGGGACTCGCTCGGCCACTCGAAGAGAAGCGGGCACGAGTCGTACATCAACCGGGACGCCCGCTACGGCGACCTCCCCGGTTACGGCACGGCGAAGAACCGCGCGTACTGGACGCGCCGGGGGTTCGAGGCCGAGTCGCCGTCGGTCTGCAACACGTTCACGGCCCCGGCCGCCAGAGTGAAGTAGCGCGGCGCGCCCGGGGAAGGACGCGCCGCGCGGTCATGCGGCCGGTGCTAACCGGTGGTGAGGGTGAGGCCGTACGCCCCCAAGGCCTCGTTGACCGGCTGGTGGTACGTGGTGCCGCCGACCGAGCAGTTGCCCGAGCCGCCCGACGTCATGCCCTGGGCCTGGTTGCCCGAGATGAACGAGCCGCCGGAGTCGCCGGGCTGGGCGCACGCGCTGGTGCGGGTCAGGCCGGTGACGGTGCCCTGGGCGTAGCGGACGGTGGCGTTGTGCTGCTGGATGGTGCCGCAGCGCCAGCCGGTGGTGGAGCCGGAGCGGCAGATGGACGCGCCGACGGAGGCCTGGGTGGAGCCTCGTACGGTCACGTTCGCGCCGCCGGAGCCACGCACGTACGGCGTCACGGTGTTACCGGGAGCGGCCACCCAGGCGTAGTCGTTGCCCGGGAAGGACGAGCCCTGGAAGGTGCCGGTCGGGTTGGTCGTCCTGGAGCCGGCCCGGCCGCAGTGCCCGGCGGTGACGAAGCCGGGGGTGGAGCCGCGGGTGACGGAGAAGCCGATGCTGCAGCGGCTGGAGCCGATGTAGTACGCGGCGCCGCCGATGATGTTGATGAACGTCGTCGGCCGCTCAGCCGTCGCCGACACGACGACCGCGCTCCTGTCCACGCCCGCCGCGGCGACGAGGGCCTCGGCGGCCTCGACCGTGGGAGCCTGCACGGAGACGGTGTTGGTCTTCACGTCGACGAACCAGAGCGCGGCCTTGGAGGTGACCCGCCTGGGAGCGGCGTCGAGCTGCTGCATGACGCCGTTGAGCTGGGCCAGCGAGCGCTGGACCACGACGGGCTGAGCGCCCTGCGCCTCGATGGTCGGTGCGGCCGCCGGGTCCGTGGTGGCGACCATGAGCTTGGAGGCGTCGTCGTTCAGCCAGGCGCCGCCGAACGAGCCACCCAGTGCGGGGGTGAGGCTCGCCTCGGCGGCGGCCGCGCGCTCCTCGTTGGCCAGGCGAGTGATGACCTGCGCCTCGGTGAGGCCCAGGTCGCGTTCGAGCGCGTCGATCATGGAGGGGGGTGCGGTGGGGGGAGCGGCGGCTTGTGGCGCCGTGTCAGCTGCTGCTGGGCTGAGGGGGGTGGCCAGGCAGACGGCGAGGATGGCGCCGCCTACCAGCGCACAGCGTTTACTCAACATGTGCACTCCTCGGGTGGGGGTGCTGTCAAGCTAACGGTTGCTTCGGCCGCTGTTAGATACCAAACGTGCACTATTTCGGTGTTATGGACCCTTTACGGCCTCGGCCCTGAATCTGAAATTTTCAGCCTTTAAGGCGAAGGTGTTGATGGGTGGGTAAGGTGCCGTGGCTGGAGGTGTTCTCTGTGCGTAATGGTGTTCGTCATCTGCTCGGCGCCGGCGCAGGACTGCTGGCCACCCCGCTGATCGCGGCCGGCCTTCTCTACGTCGCCGGCGGCCGGGCCCTGGCCCCCTGGATGGCGGCTGTCGCGCTCGGGGCCACGATGGTCCTCGTGGGCGTCCTGGCCGGGTCGCGGGTCTCGCCGATCGGCTCGCTGCTGCCCGGCCTGGCGCTGGCCGCCGTGGCGGGACTGGCGTACGTGCCCGGGGTCTCGGTGGCGGGCCTGCTGCCCGCCGAGTACGCCGAGCCGTACGCGGGGCTGGCCGGGACGTGGGCGCTGCCCGTGGCCTGCGTGTTGCTGGCCGCCTCGGTGTTCCCGGCGCGCTGGCGGGCCGCCGTGCGCCCCGAGCCGCAGGCGGAGCCCGAGGAGGAGGTCCCCGAGCCGCCGCCGCTGCCCAAGCGCATCCCCTCGCGCTACTGACGGGCCGGGATCAGCGCGCGGCCAGCGGGATCAGGGCGATGACCAGGTACGGCAGCGCCAGCAGGGCGAACGTCACGCCGTGCGGCAGCGAGGCCGACGCCGTCCCGTACGCGGTGTAGGCGCCGAGCGTCACCACGTTCGTGCCGAGGCCGGCCACCGAGGTCACGGTGGCGCGCGCCGGGCCGGTGATGCGCTCCTGCAGCCGTACGTCGGCGAGCACCTGGGCGAGCTGGAAGGCCCCGACGGCCAGTGCGATCGCCACGAAGCCCGCCGGATGCCCGCTGAGCGCGCCCACGGCCATGGCCAGGGCCGCCAGCCCGAGCAGCGCGGCGTACCCGCGGGACCGCAGGCGCTCGGCCGGCCCCGCCAGCAGGCCGCCGGCCGTGGCGCCCACCCAGACCAGGAGGATCAGCAGCGGGATCGTGGCCCTGGCCACACCCGTCTCCGCCCCCAGGAACGGGACGTACTCCTCCAGCGCGCCCCAGATCGCCGTCACGAACGCCACCAGCAGCACCGCGCGCAGCACCCCGCGATCCGCCCTGGCCAGGCCGATGCCCTCGCGCAGGGTCGCCAGGTAGCTCCACTGCCCGGCGCCGCCCCGGGCGCGGTGCTCGGGCAGGGTCAGGGCCGTGGCCGCGCACAGGACGCAGGCCAGCACGCTGGCCACACCCACGGCGGGATAACCGCCGGCCGCGAACACGGGCGAGGCCAGCCCGATCGCCGCCGCACTGCCGGCCAGGCCGAGCGCGGTCGCGCGGCCCATGACGCGGGCGTACCCGCCGGACTGGCCACGCCGCTCCATCTCCTCGTACGCCAGCGCCTCGTACGCACCGGAGACCAGCGACTCCCCGGCCCCCCACAACACGAACCCGGCCGCGAACACCCAGTAGGAGGGGAACAGCACCCACAGCGCGAAGCCCGCGCCGCTCAGCAGCGGGCCGAGGACCAGCAGCAGCCGCCGGGAGACGGCGTCGGCCCAGGCGCCCGAGGGGACCTCCAGCACCATGCCCGTCACCGACCAGATGACGAACAGAGAGGAGACCTCGGCGACGGAGATCCCGGTGTCGGTGAACAGCAGGGCGTAGACCGGGTAGATCAGGATGAATTCGCTGAGGAACGCGTAGACGTACAGCGATACGGCAAGCATGAGACCTTCCAGGGGGACGAGAGAGGGGACTCCGAGTGCTTGCCGGCTCGGAGGCCCGCGCCCGCCGCTGGCGTTCGGGGCGGTGGTGGATCAATGTCGCCAGGTCATACGAGCGAGTCTAGGGCGCGATGTCCCCGATGCGCGCGCGGAAATCGCGGCGCTCCAGCGCCCGCAGCGTCGCCGTCATGAGCTGCTCCAGCGGGACGGGCAGCTCGGCGTCCAGCTCACGTACGGCCCGCTCCGTGGCCGCCCACTCCGCCTCGATGAGGGGCAACGCGGCGCGGGCCCGGTCGGTCAGGCGCACGATGCGGTGGCGGGCGTCGGCGCCCTTCTCCAGGGTGACGAAGCCGCTGCGCCGCATCTGGACGACCGTCTGGCTGGCGGCGGAGTGCGTCACGCCGATCGCCCCTGCCAGGTCGCGGATGGGCAGCGGGCCCCGCGCCACCAGCGCGCGTACGACGGGCGAGTAGCGGGGCCGGTAGTCGGGCAGGCCGTGCTCGGCGTAGACGTCGGCGACGGCGCCGTCCATCAGCTCGTGCACGTGCCGCATCAACGTGCCCAGTGCGATCACGACACCAACGTAACAGTGCTGTCGCACTCCTCCTCGCCGGGCAGCGGGATCCACTTGTGGGACCACTTCACCAGCTCGTCGAGCACGGGGCGCAGCTCCTGGCCCATCTCGGTGAGGTGGTACTCCACCCGCACCGGCGAGGTGGCCAGCACCCGCCGCTCGATCAGACCGGCGGACTCCAGCTCGCGCAGCCGCCTGGCCAGCATCGTGTCGTTGATGCCGGGGATGGCCGCCTTGACGTCGGCGTACCGGTGGGCGCCCTTGAAGATCATGTGGATGACGGCGCCGGACCAGCGGGCGCCGATCAGCTCTAAGGCGATGTGGAAGCGGGTGCAGACCTGATCGAGGCTCATGCGGGCAGTCTAGCGTTTGCTAAGGAATCTGTAGCTACTAAATAATGTTGAGTGCCGCAGTGACCCGCACACCTCACTCATCGCTAGGAGCACGTCATGGACAAGCCCGTTCTGCAGATCATCGTCGCGAGCACCCGCCCCGGCCGCGCCGGTCGCTCGGTCGCCGACTGGGTGCGTGACAAGGCCGTGGCCTCGGGGTTGTTCGAGGTGGAGCTGGTCGATCTGGCGGAGGTGCGGCTGCCGTTCCTGGACGAGCCCCACCACCCCAGGCTCAAGCAGTACGTGAACGCGCACACCAAGGAGTGGAGCGCCACCGTGGACCGGGCGGACGCGTACGTGTTCGTGACCCCCGAGTACAACCACAGCTTCCCCGGCGTGCTGAAGAACGCGCTGGACTACCTGCACCACGAGTGGCAGCACAAGCCGGCGGCGTTCGTCAGCTACGGCGGCGTCTCGGGCGGCACCCGGGCGGTCGCCGCGCTGCGGCACGTGGTCAGCACGCTGAAGATGGTCCCCGTGATGGAAGGCGTGATCATCCCCTTCGTGCCGCAGTTCAGGGACGAGGACGGCGCGCTGCGGCCCAACGAGGTCATGGAGGCGGGCGCCGACGCCATGCTCGCCGAGCTGGCCCGCTACAGCGGCGTGCTCGGCGCGATGCGGCAGCCCACGGACTGAGCCTCGCAGCGACGTCGCGGCACCTGATGGCCTGGGCTACGCTGCGGGCGTGGCGCTGGCAGTGAGTGTGGTGGTCCGATATCGCAAGGCGGTGACGTACGGCGTGCACGCGCTGCTCGCCGCCCTGGAGACCGCGGAGGTCGAGCACGAGCTGCGCCTCGGCACCACCCCCGAGGAGACCGCGGAGCACATCCTGGCGAGCGAGGCCGACCGGGTGCTGGTGCTCTGGTCCTTCTACTCGCCCGACGCCGAGGCCATGGCCGCCGAGCTGGCCGAGGTCAGGGCGCGCAGCGGCGGGCGCGGGCTGCACATCGCGGGCGGCGTGCACGCCACCGCCGAGCCCCAGCAGGTCATCGACGCGGGCTGGGACCTGGCCGGCGTCGGCGAGGGCGAGTCGACGGTCATCTCGCTCGTCCGGGCGCTCCAGGAGGACGCGCCGCTCACCTCCGTCCCCGGCCTGGCGATCAAGGACTCCGACGGCGTCGCGCTGCGCACCAGGCCGGCGCCGCAGCTCCCGCTCGACGCGTTCCCCTCCTTCGTCGGCAGGAGCGGGCCGATCGAGATCACCCGGGGGTGCCGCTACACCTGCCGCTTCTGCCAGACGCCGTTCATGTTCGGCGGGCAGTTCAGGCACCGGTCGGTGGCCAGCGTGCGCGAGCACGTGCGCGGCATGGTCGAGCGGGGGCTGCGTGACGTGCGGTTCATCACCCCGACCTCGCTGTCGTACGGCTCGCCCGGCCCCGACCCCGACCTCGGGGCGGTGGAGGAGCTGCTGTCAGGGGTCAAGGAGGAGCTGCCGCCGCACGGGCGGGTCTTCTTCGGCAGCTTTCCCTCGGAGGTACGGCCCGAGCATGTCACGCCGGAGGCCATGCGGCTGCTCAAGCGGTACGTCGCCAACGACAACCTGATCATCGGGGCCCAGTCGGGGTCCGACAGGGTGCTGGCCGCGTCGGGGCGCGGGCACGACACCTCGCCCGTGCGCGACGCCGTCAGGATCGCCGTCGAGCACGGTTTCCGGCCGAACGTCGACTTCATCTTCGGCATGCCGGGGGAGACCGAGGCGGACCAGGCGGATTCGTTGCGGCTCGCGGGCGATCTGGCCGAGCTGGGCGCGCGCATCCACACGCACACGTTCATGCCGCTGCCCGGCACGCCGTGGCGCGACGCCGAGCCGGCGTTCATCCCGCTGGCGACGATGAGCGAGCTCGACCGGCTGGCCCAGCGCGGCGACGCCTACGGGCACTGGCGCAGGCAGGCCGAGCACGCCGTCCGCCTGGCGGAGACCGCCAAGGCCTACCCGCGCAGGACACGCCGCCGCCGCGCCACCGACTGACCCGCGCCGCCGCCACGTCACCCGACTGACCCCGCGCGGTGCCTGGCAGGTGCGTCAGGTGGGGCGGGGCCCGTCGTCCTCGTCGTCCAGCATGCGCAGCGCCCGTTCGAAGGCGTCGCCCACCGGCCGCAGCGCCTGCGAGAACGCGTTGACAAGAGGGCCGAAGATCTCACTGACCTCGGTCATGAGGTCGGGACTCTTGTTCTCGGGAGGCGCCCACCGCATGGCGTCGGCGCTCAGCGTCTCCCACTCGTCGACGACGCCGTCGATGGCATCAAGCACATGATCAGGATCGCTTGGCATGACCGTTTCTCCGTGAAAGGGCCGTCAAGCCCACGGTACGTCATGCGGGGATCGACACGCCCACCCCGCCCCGGGTCTGTGCGCCGTACCGCTGCTTGTCGGCGTTCAGATCGAGCGGCCGGATGCCGGTGCGCGCGGCGAGGATCTCCTCGGTCAGCAGCGAGGCGGGCACCAGCCACGACACCTCGAACTCCAGCCCGTCGGGGTCCTTGGCGTACAGCGCCTTGGTCGTGCTGTGGTCGGAGGAGCCCACCAGCGCGTTCAGCTCGGCCAGCTTGGCCTGCACGCGCTCCAGCTCCTCCAGGGTGTCGACCTCCCAGGCCAGGTGGTACAGGCCGACGGAGGTGCGCCCGGCCGGCGAGGCGGAGGCGTGCTCGCCGATCTGGAACAGGCCCAGGTCGTGGTCGTTGGAGGAGCCGGGGGCCTGGAGGAAGGCGGCTCCTCGCATGCCCATGACGACCTCGAACCCGAGCGCCTCCCGGTAGAAGGCCACGCTGCGCTCCACGTCGCGGACGTACAGAACCGCGTGGTTGAGCCGCTGCACCGGCATGATGTGCTCCCTTCGACAGAGTCCATCTCCAAAATAGTTGAACGCGCATATACCTAGCGATGGCCAGATGGGGACGGACCGACACGCGGGCCGGAGTAGCGCGCGAACTGTCGGCCCGAGGCCGTAGCGTTCTGCGGGTACCCGAGCGAGGAGAGGCCGATGCACGACACGGAAGAGCTGTTCAGGGCGGTTCACGGGGTCGCGGGGCGGTTCGCGGGCCAGCCCGTGCCCGTGGTGATGGAGGCCTTGCTGCGCCAGTTGCCCAAGGCTTCCGGCGTCGAGGTGGCGGACATCAGGAAGATCGCTGAGGAGATCAGCGTGGGGCGCGACCCGTCGGGCTTGTGAACAACCGCTTGTGAACAACTGATCGCCAGGGGAGCATCGGACTCATGTACGAGCCAACCCCTGACGATCGATTCACGTTCGGTCTGTGGACGGTCGGCTGGCAGGCGCGTGACCCGTTCGGGGACGCCGCTCGGGCGCCCCTCGACCCGGTCCAGAGCGTGCACCGGCTTGCCGAGCTGGGGGCCTACGGCGTCACCTTCCACGACGACGACCTGCTCGCCGTCGAGCCTGATCGCGAGCGGGCGATCGCGGCCTTTCGGAAAGCGCTTGCTGAGACTGGGCTGAAAGTGCCCATGGCCACCACGAACCTGTTCACCCACCCCGTCTTCCGCGACGGCGCCTTCACCAGCAACGACCGTGACGTGCGCCGATACGCCTTACGCAAGGTCATGCGCAACCTCGACCTGGCCGCCTCGCTGGGCGCCTCCACCTACGTGTGCTGGGGCGGCCGCGAGGGGGCCGAGTCCGACGCGGCCAAGGACGTGCGCGCCGCGCTCGGCCGCTACAAGGAGGCCATCGACCTGCTCTGCGGTTACGTCCGCGAGCGCGGCTACGACCTGCGCTTCGCCCTGGAGCCCAAGCCGAACGAGCCCCGCGGCGACATCCTGCTGCCCACGATCGGCCACGCCCTGGCCTTCATCGGCGAGCTTGAGCACCCCGAGATGGTCGGGCTCAACCCCGAGGTCGGCCACGAGCAGATGGCCGGCCTGAACGTCGTGCATGGCATCGCCCAGGCCCTGTGGCACGGCAAGCTGTTCCACATCGACCTCAACGGCCAGCACGGCCCCCGCTTCGACCAGGACCTGGTCTTCGGCCACGGCGACGTGATGAGCGCGTTCTTCCTGGTGGACCTGCTGGAGCACGGCGGCTACGACGGGCCCCGCCACTTCGACTACAAGCCTTTGCGTACCGAGGACGCGGGGGACGTGTGGGTCTCGGCCGCCGCCAACATGCGCACGTACCTGATACTGCGGGACAAGGCCCGCAGCTTCCGCGCCGACCCGGAAGTGCGCGAGGCCATGCGGGCCTCCCGCGTGGAGGAGCTGGGCCTGCCCACGCTCAACCGCGGCGAGACGCTGGCCGACCTCGCGGCCGACGACTTCGATCCCGAGGCAGCGGCGGCGCGCGGATACCATTTCTCCCATCTGAACCAGCTTGCGCTGGAGCACTTGTTAGGAGTTCGTGGGTGACGCTGGTCGCTGGGGTCGATTCCTCCACGCAGAGTTGCAAGGTCGTCATTCGAGACGCGGAGACGGGAGAGCTGGTACGCCAGGGCCGCGCCGGCCATCCGGCGGGCACCGAGGTGCACCCCTCCCACTGGTGGACCGCCTTGCTGCGGGCCATCGAGGAGGCCGGTGGGCTCGACGGGGTGGCCGCCATCAGTGTGGGCGGGCAGCAGCACGGCATGGTCTGCCTCGACGAGTTCGGAAATGTCGTACGCGAGGCCCTGCTGTGGAACGACACCCGCTCCGCCCAGGCCGCCCTCGACCTGATCGCCGAGCTGGGCGGCCCCCAGGCGTGGGCCGACGGCGTCGGCTCGGTGCCGGTGGCCTCGTTCACCGTGACCAAGCTGCGCTGGCTGGCCGAGCACGAGCCCGACAACGCCCGCCGCACGGCCGCCGTCTGCCTGCCGCACGACTGGCTCACCTGGCGGCTGTCGGGCGCGCTCGCCTCCGGCGTGCCGTTCTCGGCCGCCGCCTGGCAGGACGCGCCGCTGCCGCCGCTGTCGCATCTGGTCACCGACCGGGGTGACGCCTCGGGCACCGGTTACTGGTCGCCGGCGACGGGCGCCTACCGTACGGACCTGCTCAAGGCGGCCTTCGGCGCGGTCCCGCTGCTGCCCAGGGTGCTCGGCCCGGCCGAGGAGGCGGGCGCGGCGGTGGCAGGGGGCTCCGGCCCCGTGCTGATCGCCCCCGGCACGGGCGACAACATGGCCGCCGCGCTCGGCGTGGGGGCCCGCTCGGGCGACGTCGTGGTGTCGCTGGGGACGTCCGGCACGGTGTTCGCGGTCGCGGAGACGCCCAGCGCCGATCCGACGGGCGCCGTCGCGGGCTTCGCCGACGCGACGGGCCGCTTCCTGCCGCTGGTGTGCACGCTCAACGCCGCCCGCGTCATGGACGCCGCCGCCCGCATCGCCGGGGTCTCCCTGGACGAGCTCGGCACCCTCGCCCTCCAGGCGCCTCCGGGAGCCGACGGTCTCACGCTGGTCCCGTACCTGGAGGGTGAGCGCACCCCGAACCGGCCCACCGCCACCGGCTCCATCCACGGCCTGACCCTGGCCACCTCCACCCCCGCCCACCTGGCGCGGGCCGCCGTCGAAGGCATGCTCTGCGGCCTGGCCGACGCGCTCGACGCGCTGGCGCTGCGGCCGGAGCGGGTGCTGCTGATCGGCGGCGCGGCCCGGTCGGAGGCGGTGCGCCGGATCGCTCCGACGATCTTCGGCGTGCCCATCACGGTGCCGCCGCCCGCCGAGTACGTCGCCGACGGCGCCGCCCACCAGGCGGCCACGCTGGTGACGGCCCCCGATTGGCAGTTGGGTGACACGGCCGTGTACGAGGGGGAGGCCGTCCCCTCGATCCGCGACCGCTACGCCCGCGCCACGGGTCACATCCTGGACTGACTCGCCCGCCCCGGCCGTCCAGCCGCCCGTCCAGCCGCCTGGCCGTCCAGCCGCCCGCCCGTCCAGCGCCGGGCCGTCCAGCGGTCCGGCCGGCCGTCCAGCCGCCCGGCCGTGCCGCCTGCACGGCCGGGCGCCGCAGCGCGTAAGACCCCACCCGCGCGCTTCGGGGGCCGCAGCTCGCGGAATCCGCCGGCGAGCTGCGGCGCACGACCCGTCGGCGAGCCGTCCAGGGTCGGCGCCGTCCACGTGCCCGGGCGGGGCGGCACCGTCCACACCCTGCTCGCCACCGGGCCCCCGGACCACCGTCCGGGGGCCCGGCGCGTCGTGACTCAGGGGAGGGTCAGGGTCGGCTCGGGGACGGCACCGGATGCCGGAGCGGGGGCCGGGCCGGGAGAGTGAGGGCATGACCGCAGTGAAGAGGCTCTCCCCCTGGATCGCCTGCGCCTCGATCCTGTTCTCGGTGGTCGCCGTGGTGGCGGGCCAGTTCGGCCCCGACCCCTACCTCGACCCCATGAACATCACCGTCAGCGAGTACGCCGTGTCCGACCGCGGGGGCGTCACGGAGGTCGCGATGGCGGTGCTCGGCATCGGGTCCCTGGCGCTGCTCCTGGGGCTGCGGTCGGCGGGGGCGCCCGTCAAGGGCGCGCCGCAGTGGTTGCTGGCGGTGTGGTCCGGGGCCCTCGTGGTGGCCGCGGTGGTCCCGACCACCCCCATCGGGCACGATCTCGACCTGGCGGCCCAGATCCACCGGTACGTCTCGATCGCCGCGTTCGTCAGCCTGCCTGCCGCCGGCGCGCTGCTGGTGCCCAGACTGGCCTCAGACGCCTCCTGGAAGCCTGTGGCGAGGGTGGTGGAGTGGGTGGCCCTGGCGGGGGGTTTCGGGCTGCTGGCGATCACGTACGTGGCCATGCCGGGCGAGCGGGTGATGATCGGGCTCGTGGAGCGGCTGCTGCTGGGGGCCGAGGTGGCGTTGCTGGCGGTGCTGGCGGGATGGCTCGTCAGGCTCACGTGGCAGCGGAGCGCCGCACGGACCGCCATGGCCGCAAATTTCCCGACATATCACAGATTTATCGCTAGTCGATCTTAAAAGCATCTGTTTCGGTGCTATTCTCTCCCGCGATCTTCTATCCGGGAGCAGGTGTCATGGCATCGGGCAGATCCATCAGATTCAAGATCTCGACGCTGCTCGTCATCCCCTTGATCTCCCTGATCGCGCTCTGGGGCTTCGCCGCGAGCACCACGTCGGGGGAGGCTCTCAACCTGCTCAAGGTCGAGACCATCTGGACGGACGTGATCAACAACGCCGACGGCCTGGTGGGCAACCTCCAGACCGAGCGGCTGGCCTCGGCCGAGCGCCTGGCCGGCACGGCGAGCGACCCGGACGCGCTGGCCAAGGCGCGGGCCAAGGTGGACAACAACAACAAGACGCTCCGCCAGCGGGCCATGGGCGAGGACGCGCAGTCGGCGCTCACGGACGACATGAAGACCCAGCTCCAGACGGTCTTCGAGGCGATCGACCGGCTGCCGGACATCCGGCGCAAGGTGGACGACCGCCGGCTCACCCCGGGTGGCCTCGTCACCGAGTACGCGAAGATCTCCGACGAGATCCACCTGTTGTACTCCCGGCTGACGATGAGCACGGACCTGGAGCTGGCGCTGCAGGCACAGGGCCTGATCTCGGCCGACGAGGTGCGCGAGCTGCTGGCCCGCGAGCACGCCATGATCATCGCCGCCGACGGCCGGGTGAGCATGCACGACCTGCACCTGCTGGCCGGCATCGACGGCACCCGCAGGCACCTGTTCCCCAAGGCCCTGGCCAACCTCGACACCGACCTGCGGGCCCCGTTCGAGAAGCTGTACTACTCGCCCCGCTACGTCACGATGGAGAACCTCCTTGAGGGCTACGTCGGCGGCGAGCCGCTGGACCTGGACCTCTGGAAGGGCATCTCCGAGCAGGTGCAGAAGGAGTACCGCGAGTCCATCTGGCGCACCGGCGACAAGCTGCTGGCCAGGATGGAGCCGGCGGGCGTGGCCATCGCGGTGCGGGCCGGGATCGCCGGCGCGCTCGGCCTGATCGCGGTCATCGTCTCGATCGTCATCTCCATCAAGATCGGCCGCAGGCTCACCAGGGAGCTGGGGACGCTCCGCCGTACCGCGCTGGACCTGGCGGAGATCAGGCTGCCCGACGTGGTGGCCAAGCTGCGCAAGGGCGAGCCCGTGGACATCGCGGCCGAGGCGCCGCCGATCACGGTCAGCCAGAAGTCGACCAGCGAGGTCCGTGACCTGGCTGCGGCCTTCGACAGCGTGCAGAGCACGGCCGTGGACGCCGCCGTGGAGCAGGCCAAGCTGCGCGAGGGCGTCTCCGAGGCGCTGCGGAACCTGGCCAGGCGCAGCCAGTCGCTGCTGCAGCGCCAGCTCAGGCTGCTGGATGAGATGCAGCGCCAGACCGAGGAGCCCGAGGCGCTGGAGCGCCTGTTCAAGCTCGACCACCTGACCACCCGCATGCGCCGCCACGCGGAGGGCCTGGTGCTGCTGTCGGGCGGCGCGGCGGGCCGCAGGTGGCGCGGCGTCATCCCGATGGAGGACGTGCTCAGCGGCGCCGCCGCCCAGGTCGAGGAGTACACCCGGGTACGCGTCTACCCGATGCCGGAGTGCGGCGTCTCCGGCTCGGCGGTGGCCGACCTCATGCACCTGTTCGCCGAGCTGATCGAGAACGCCACCACCTTCTCCTCGCCCAGCAACGAGGTCTCCGTGCACGGCGAGATGGTCGGCAGGGGCTTCGCGGTCGAGGTCGAGGACCGTGGCCTCGGCCTGGACGACGCCACCCGCAAGGCGATCAACGCGCGGCTGGCCAGCCCGCCGGAGTTCGACGCCTCGCAGACCGAGCGGCTGGGTTTCGCGGTGGTCGGCATGCTCGCCGCCAGGCACGGCATCAAGGTCACGCTCAAGCCGTCGCCGTACGGGGGGACCACGGCCATCGTGCTCGTGCCCGGCACGCTGGTGGAGCCGATGGCCATGCCGGTGCAGCCGCTGGAGTTCGAGCCGGTGCCGGTCTCCATGATCCGGCCGGACCCGAACGAGGCCACGGGGCCGGGAGAGCTGCCCCGGCGCGTGCGTACCAGCAGGCGCAACGGGAACGGCGCCGCGGTCACGCCGACGGTGCTGCCGCAGCAGGCGCCGCCGCAGGACGACGCGCCGCCGCAGCAGCTGCCGCGCCGTGACCGCCCGACGGCCCTGCCGCAGCGGGAGCGGGCCACCGAACTGCCGCAGCGCGAGCGGGCCACCGAGCCGCCGCAGCGGGAGCGGACCGGCGAGCTGCCGCAGCGGGAGCGTCCCGCCGGGCTGCCGCAGCGCGAGCGGAGCACGGGACTGCCGCAGCGGGACCGGCAGCCGGGGCTGGCCCAGCGGCACATGCAGGAGCCGCCCGCCGCGTCACCGATGGAGGAGCGTTCGCCCGAGGAGACCAGGGCGCTGCTCTCCTCGCTCCAGTCCGGCTGGCAGCGCGGCCGGCAGGAAAGCGACCAGGATGGGGGATCTCAATCGTGAGCCGCGAGCACGAGTGGGTTGACGAGGAGGCCGGGCCGGTCGTGCGGCCGTACGCGGTCGCGCGCGGACGCACCAAGTCCGCCTCCTCGGAGGTCGACCTGCTGGCGATCGTCGTCTCGACGGGGCTGCCCGCCCCGTCCAAGGCCGAGCTGGGCGCGCAGCACCGGCGCCTGCTGGCCTGCGTGGCCCAGAAGAGCAGGCCCGTCGTGGAGGTCGCCTCCGACGTGGGCCTGCCCGTCGGCGTGGTCAGGGTGCTGCTGGGGGACCTGCTGGAGCACGGCCTGGTGACGGTGCGCCCGCAGCGCGACAAGGCCGCCACCCCGACGGAGAGCCTGCTCCGCGAGGTGATCAACGGGCTCCGGGCGTTGTGACCGCCGTGCTCAGTCTGCCGACCGCTGTGCTCAGTCTGCCGACCGCTGTGCTCAGTTGGCCGGCTGCCGTGCTCAGTTGGCCGAGGTGAGCGTCCGCAGGGAGTGCTCGACCAGCGTGATCATGACCTCCTTGGCCGAGGTCCTGCGGCGCACGTCGCACAGCATGACCGGGACGTCGTCGTCCAGGTCGAGCGCGATGCGCACGTCGTCCACGCTGTGCCGCTCCGCGCCGTCGAAGCAGTTGACGGCCACCACGAACGGCGTGCCGCGCTGCTCGAAGTAGTCGACGGAGGGGAAGCAGTCGGTCAGCCGCCGGGTGTCGGCGATCACGACCGCGCCCAGCGCGCCGTAGGACAGCTCGTCCCACATGAACCAGAAGCGCTCCTGCCCCGGCGTCCCGAACAGGTAGACGACCAGCCCCTCGCGGATCGTGATGCGGCCGAAGTCCATCGCCACGGTCGTGGTGGTCTTGGCCTCGACCCCGTCGAGGTCGTCCACGCCGATCCCGCGGTCGGAGAGCACCTCCTCCGTGCGCAGCGGCTTGATCTCGCTGATCGACCCGACCAGGGTGGTCTTGCCGACGCCGAACCCCCCTGCGATCAAAATCTTGAGCGCGACGGGGTCCTCAGAGAGCACGGAGTCCATTGATCACTTCCTTGAGAATGCGCTCATTCGACCGCGCTCCTCCGGCTGAGGGCGACGTCACCGAGATGAGGCCGTGGTCACGCATGTCGCCGAGTAACACCCTGACGACACCGACGGGCAGGTCGAGCTCGACGGCCAGGTCGGCCAGCGAGATCGGTTCACGGGCTGCCCGCAGGATGAGTTGCTGTTCGGGCCCGAGCTCGCCAGGGGGGTCGCCGATGGCGCGCACGGTGGCCACGAGGTCGAACGCGTCTCCTGATGAGCGTGTGCGACCGCGAATGAGAGCATAGGGCCGGACGACCGGTCCCGCCTCCTCATCGAACCACTGCGGGCTATCGCTCATGACGCTCCAGCGCGCGGGTTGGTGGTGATGTGCTGGCCCACCCGCTTGACCAGCATCGCCATCTCGTAGGCGATCTGGCCGACGTCCACGTTCGCCTCGGCGATGACGGCCAGGCAGGTGCCCTGGCCGGCCGCCGTCACGAACAGGAACGCCGACTCCATCTCCACGATCGTCTGGCGCACGTCGCCGCCGCCGAAATGCCGCCCGGTGCCGCGGGCCAGGCTCTGGAACCCGGCCGCCACGGCCGACAGGTGCTCGGCGTCCTCGCGCGTCAGGGCCTTGGAATGGCCCACGGCCAGGCCGTCGGTCGACAGGATGACCGCCTGGCGTACGGCGGCGACCCTCGTGGCGAGGTCGTCCAGCAGCCAGTTCAGCTCACCGGTGTTGGTGGTCGGCGCACTCATGCATCCCCCTTACTCATGGCCCCTCCTCGGAGGCTTCTTCTCTGGCGCGTTGGGTTCCCCGCTGGAAGGCGGAGAACAGGTCGCGTACCTCGTCGGGAGAGCGTTCTGCCGGGTCGGGCGCCTGCTCCCGCTCGGGCTCGGGCGGGGACTCCTTGTTGAGCTGGGGCGCCAGATTCGTCTGCCGCACCCGCCTGGGCAGCCCCGCGTGCGTGCCGGAGCTCACGACCGCGAGCGCCTTCTTCCTCGTACGGCTGGGCAGCGCGGCCTTGCCGTCACCGCCCGCCGCTTCCAGCGCCGACTGCTCGCTCACCAGCGAGCGCGGCACCAGCACGATGACCGTGGTGCCGCCGAACGGCGAGCGGCGCAGCAGCACCTTGATCCCGTGCCGCTGGGCCAGCGTGGCCACCACGAACAACCCCAGCTGGTCGCTGTCGGCCAGGTCGAACTCGGGGGGCGCGGCGAGCAGCGCGTTGACCCGCGCGTACTCGGTGGCCGGCAGCCCGAGCCCCTTGTCCTCCACCTCGATGGCGTAGCCGTTGCTCACCAGGTCGCCGCGCACCTGGACCACGGTGTCGGGCGGGGAGTAGATGGTGGCGTTCTCGACCAGCTCGGACAGCAGGTGGGTGACGTCGGCCGCGGCGGTGCCGTCGATGGCGCCCGCCGGCATCGTCCCCACGGAGACCCTGGTGTAGTCCTCGATCTCGGCGACCGCGGCGCGCACGATGTCGATCACGGGCACCGGTTTGCGCCAGGCCCGGCCCGGCGCGGCGCCCGACAGCACGATCAGGCTCTCCGCGTGCCGCCGCATGCGCGTGGTCAGGTGGTCCAGGCGGAAGAGCTCCTCCAGCCTGTCGGGGTCGTGCGTGCGCCGCTGCATGCCGTCGAGCAGCGCGAGCTGGCGGTGCAGCAGGCCCTGCTTGCGCCGGGCGAGGTTGAGGAAGACCTGGCCGATGCCGCGCCGCAGCGCCGCCTGGCCGACCGCAGCCGTCACGGCGGTGCGCTGCACGTACCCGAACGCCCTGGCCACGTCGGTGATCTCAGCGGAACCGCTCACCTTGATCGCCTTGGCCTCCTTCTGCACGTCCACGTCCTCGCCGCGGCGCAGCCGCGCCACGATGTCGGGCAGCCGCCGGCGCGACAGCTCGACCGCGGCGGCACGCAGCCCGGCCAGCTCCCCGGCCAGGCGGCGACCGAACCGTACAGAGATGATGATCGACGCGAGCACGGCGATCAAGCCGATGCCGCCCGCGATGCCGATCTCGACGACGGTGCCCGTGGCGGCCTGCGAGGTGCGGCCTGCCAGGGTGTCGGAGGAGGTCTTGCCGAGGTCGTCGAGGCGGCCGGTGAGCTTGCCGACCGCCCGGTGCCAGGCGTCGGCGTCGGGGGGCGGCGCGCCGGTCTTGATGACGCGCGACTCCATGGTGGCGAAGGTGAGGAACGGCTCGGTGGCGAAGACCTGCTCGTACGGCCTGCGCAGCGTCACCTCGAGCCCGGCCAGGCCGCGCGAGTGCAGGAACTTCCTGGAGGCCGCGTACTCGGTGAAGGCGGCCGTCTCGGAGGGGGTCAGCCGCCCGTCGGCCAGGGCGCCGATGATGAGGGCGTGCTCCCTGGCGATGTACTCCCTGGCCATGCCCATGGCCTGCAGCGACGACGCCTGCTGGAAGATCTCCAGGTCGGAGACGGAGATCAGGTGGTCGTAGAGCTGGAAGATGGCGTCGAGCACGCGGTTGTACTCGGTCAGGCCGACCAGGCGGCTGCTGATCCCGTTGTCGATGTCCGACCGGATCAGGGCGAGCCTGTCGAGGGCGATGGTGAGGTTGTCGACCGAGCGGCTCAGGTCCTCGCCGACCGCGCCGCCGGCGTCGGTGACGGCCTGCTTGAAGTCGGCGACCGACTTGTCGGTGCGGGCCCGCTGGCCGCCCAGCACCTCGGTCTGCTTACGCGTCGTGAGCGTCTCGGCGGAGCGCACCCGCTCGGCCTGGAGCTGAATCCCCAGGTCGGTGGAGGCGGCGCCGATCGTGTCGTACAGCGTGTTCGCGCGAAGCAGTGACTGGGCGTCGCCCATGGTCAGGTTGAGGACGAAACCCCAGAGCGCGCTCAGAGACAGGAGGGGTAGCAGCAGCAATAAAAAGATCTTGAACCGAATAGACCGGTTTCGCGAGCCCATGTCCCAACCTCGAGTCGGGGGCATTTCCACACCTTGTGTAAATACACCTCCGGAAGATCGCACAGGAGACTAGCACCGATTATGCTTCCGGCGCAGTGGGAGGAACACGTTCATTACCGTGATTATTGGGACAAGATCCCCCGTTCCTGCCGTGCCGTGACCATGCCGTGGCCACCGTGGTCCACAGCCACCCGATCGCGACCAGCGAGATCACGAGGAGTCCCGCCCAGTTCAGCACCGTGTAGACGTGGATCTGCCAGGGCGTCACGTTCGGCACGCGGCCGATGCGCAGCAGCTCGAACTGCCACGGCCGCCCGGTCAGCACGAGCGTGATCGCGATCGCGATGGCGCTCATCGAGTCCCACAGCGCGTGCAGCAGCGACACGCCCAGGTAGGTCAGCACGACCGGCGCGGTCAGCCGCCCGCCCGCGCGGAACAGCGCCCCGCCCGCGATCGCGGTCCACAGGCCGTGACCGACCGGGGTCAGGATGCCGCGCAGCACCTCCGTCTCGACGAGCTGCGTCAGCGACAGGCCGTCGGCGGTGAACAGGGCGTTGAAGGCGTACCCCGCGCTCTCGAAGGCGGCGAAGCCGAAGCCCACGGTGGCGCCCAGCACCACGCCGTCCCTGGTCGAGCGCCTGGCCACGTGCCGGGTGACGAAGATCAGGGCCGCCAGCTTGACGCCCTCCTCGATCAGGCCGACCAGCGCGTACATGAGGATCGACGGCCGCAGCAGCCAGCTCTCCAGCAGCGACGCGCCGAGCACCCCCAGCACGCCGCCCACCACGAACGCCACGAACAGCCGCTCGACCGTCACCACGGGCGAGCGGCCCCGCCCGTACGCCCACACCACGAACGTCACCGGCACCAGGAAGCTGCCGAACAGCACCACGGTCGGCACCAGGTTGGAGTTGCCCGTCCAGGCGGTCACGACCACGGTGGCCAGCCAGAGCACCAGCCCCGTCACGAAGATCCGCAGCCACGTCGCCGTCATCGCGCCAGCTCCTCCACGGCCAGCCGCGCGGCCGTCGCGGCGGCCTCGCCGCGGGCGGCGGGCACGGCGTCGGAGCCCGCGATCGCGATCCTGCCGAACCGGCCGACCCTGCCGCGCGCCGCGTCCGCGGGGAACGGCCCGTCCGGGTAGAACGGGTGCCACGGCCGGCAGTACTCGGGCGCCAGCGCGTGACCCCACCGGTGGACCGTGATCTCCGCGATGCCCCCGCCCGGGTCGAAGCCGACCGGGCCGAGCAGCCGGGCGAGCTGGTCGCGGACGGTGTGCTCCAGCGTGCTGTACGGCGTCATGAGCAGCTCCCGCCTGCCCGCCGCCGACCCCGCCCCCGGCCCCAGCTCGGAGCGGCACGGCGTGGCCAGCAGCCGCACGGTGTCCGGCGGCGTGAACGTGCTCGCGCACCAGTACGCGCCTGTCCACCGCACCCGCCGCACGCCCAGCCGCCGCCAGGCGTCCGGGTCGCGCAGCCGCACCGACGCCTCCAGCAGCGGCACCCGTGCCGCCTGCCGCAGCGCCCGCCGCCGCTCCGGCGACAGCTCGGGCACCAGGTACGGCACCACCGCGCTCCAGCAGGCCAGGATCACCGCCCCCGCCTCCACCGTGCGCACCTGGTGCCCGTCGAAGTAGCCCACGGTCGCGGCCCCCGCGCCGTCCCGCACGGACACCACCGGGCTGGCCCCCCGCACCCGCACCCGCCCGTCCAGCGCGGGCGCGGCGGCCACGGGCGCCGTCTCGTGCCAGCGCCGGCGGACGGTCGGTGAGTTGTACCTGGACGGCTCCCGCCCGCTGAGCCCCAGCCCGGCGAACCCCGGATAGCCGGTGCCCCAGGCGTCGATCGCGCCGAACGCCCGCGTGTCGTAGCCCCACTCGGCGCTCGGCATGGTCCTGCAGAACCGCTCCACCTCCGGATGCGCCCCGCACACCTCCCGCAGGAACCCCGAGTACGTCAGCCCCGCCAGCCGCTCCTGCTTGCCCTCGGCCGGCACCCCGGGGAACCAGTCGGGCGGGTCGTCGTGCAGCAGCCGCAGGTCCCGCCTGGCCCGCGCGTCGATCGGCAGCCGCTCGACCCAGCCGGGGGCGCCGGTCGCGACCAGGGTGTCCGCGCCGAAGCTCTCCGCGTCGCACATCACCGCGTCGTACGGCAACGCGTCCAGGGCGCCCGGCTCGTGCCCGGCGGGCTCGTCGTGGTCGTCGAGGTCGTGGTTGTCGAGGAGGAGGACGCCCGCCCTTGGGTGGCGGCGCAGCCACTCGGCCGCCGCGCTCCGCCCGCCGCGGCCCCCGCCGACCACGACGAGGTCGTAGCTCTCGCCCGTGGGCGCGGGCGGGCCCGCGTGCTCCCAGAACCGGCCGTCCCGCAGCGCGTGGGCCACGCTGAGCGCCTCACCGGTGTCGCCGCGCACCGTGAACGGGTCAGGAGGGCTGACCGGCCTGATGGCCGCGCTGCCGGCCACGCAGCTCACGGCGATGCCGTCGAAGAAGTCCCTGCGGGTCATGGGCACGTCCAGGCCGAGCGCACGCGGAGAGAAGCTCATGCCGCGATCATCAGCAGCCGGGAGAAAAGCCGCATCAGGACGCGCAGGGCCCCGGTAAACATTTTGCCCGCCCTATTGCCGCGCGGCCGATTTGGCGGTTGTCGTCGCTCTCGCCCGCATCGGCCCAGGTAGTGGCCGGGTGGCGAAGCGGGAAACGCTCGTGAAGCCGCTGAATCCCGCTGATAGCGACGTTACTCGGCCCCGTACTAGCGGCTTGCTCTAGCGTTTTGTTCGAGGTCCACCTAGTGAAATGGAGCGGCCATGCATAAAGCAATTCCCAGCCTATTTCTGAGCACTCTGGTCATCGCCGGATGCTCCTCGGCCGAGGAGCCGAAGGCGCCCGCCGCCTCCGCCTCGCCGCAGACGTCCGCGGCGAGCGCCAAGCTGCGGGCGGCGCTGCTGCCGGTGCCCAAGGGCATGAGCGTCACGTACGGGCCGGAGCTGGGCGAGTTCGGCTCGCTCAAGTCCACCCAGCAGGGCCTGGAGGCCGTCCGCAAGGCCAGGGCGCAACATCCGGAGTGCGCGGGGGCGGCCCAGCTCGACGCCGCCAAGCCGGAGGTGGCCAAGTCGCCCGCCGCGGTGGTCGCCTTCTCCGCGGCCCGCGGCTCGATCACGCAGGCGGTGGTCGCGCTGCCCAAGGCCACCTTCCCCGAGCCGCTGCCGAAGCAGTGCGCCGACTACACGGCCGACGTCGGCGGCACGAAGGTGACGTACAAGACCAAGACGCTGGACATGCCCGCCAAGGGCGACCAGTCGCGCGCCTACCTGACGACGGCGGCGGGCGGCGAGAACAACGCGCAGATCGGCTCGGTCATGATCAGGCGGGGCACCACGATCATGAGCATGCTGGTGGTCGGGCAGCGGGTCAAGCCGCAGGGCCTGTACGAGCTGGCGAACCTGGCCGACCAGAACCTGGCCCGCGTCTCGCCCTAGAGCTCGCGATCCACGCGACGTGTCGGAGGCGGCTCCGCGGCCCTCCTGGACGGCCGCGCCGCCGGCCGGCGTGCTGGATGAGGACCTAGATGAGGACGTGCGCGTCCGGACGGCCGACGAAGGAGAACTGGGCGTTCCTGGTCAGCTTGATGTGGTCGGCCTGCCAGGTGTGCATCGCGGTGTCGGCGCTGCGCCAGTAGACGAAGTTGAACCGGTCCGCCGAGTAGATCTTCACCCCGTCCTCCTTCAGCCGCCGCACGAGGTGGGTGTCCTCGCCGCGGGTGATGTCGGCGAACGGGTAGGCGCGGAACAGGTCGGCCTTGGCGAGGAACGTGCCGCCCTGGACCAGCCACGAGTAGCGGTGTTCGAGCCCCGGCAGCCGGAACATCGTGGTGTTGCTGCCCTCGAAGTAGGCGTAGTGCGCGCCCTTGCCGGTCATCTCGGCGTCCGAGAAGTCGAAGGAGCGCACCAGGTCCGACAGGTAGTGCTCGCCGTAGAGGTTGTCGTCGTCCATCTTGGCGATCAGCTCGCCCTCGGCCGCGGCGATGCCCAGGTTCATGCACGCGCCCAGCGACAGCGAGGCGTCGGCGGGCAGGACGGTGACGTCCGTGATGCCCGCCATGCGGGCCTTGTCCGCCACCACGACGGGGTCGATGTCCAGCCCGTGCAGCACCATGACGAGCTGCAGCGGCCGGTGGAGCTGCTTGGCCACCGAGGAGATCGCGTGCTCGATCTGGGAGGCGCGGTTGGTGGGCAGCACGACGGTGATCGAGCGCGACCTGGGCGTCACGTGGTGGCCGAGGTCCTGGAGGATCTGGTCCACGCGGTGCGAGAACAGGTGCTTGTCGAAGACCTCGCGCATCGCCAGGTGGCCCATCCTGGCCCGCAGCTCGGGGCTGTTGATCAGGTGCAGGACCTGGTTGTAGGACTCGACCGGCTCGCGCGCGATCGGGATCAGCTCGCCGAACGTCTCCTCGATCGCCCGCGACCACCCCGACACCACGGGGGTCGAGCAGGCGGACAGCTCGAAGACGCGCCGCGCGCACATGGTCGGCGAGTCGAGCACGGAGTTGACGTTCAGGAAGACCTTGTACATCCGGTACGCGGCCAGCATCTGGTCGTAGGGCAGCTCGCCCACGATGTGCGGCCGGTACTTCTCCGGCCAGGCGTACTTCTCGTCCACCTCGCCGTTGCGCGCGAAGATGTGCAGCCCCAGCTCCCTGACCGGGTCGAGCACGACCTCCATCTGCTCGCGGCGCTCGGGGTGCTTGTCGCGGAAGTACATGCCGGCGAAGACGACGTCGTGCAGGCGGCCCTTGTTCTGCTGGATCGGGTTGTGCACGCGGGGCTGGGCGGCGAACTGCAGCACGTCCACCCGGTCGTGTCCCAAAATTTCCCGATATTTCGGCAGCATGTCACCGTCGCAGGTGAACACGTAGTCGAACAGCTTGGCCGTGTCGATGAAGAAGTCGAAGTTCGGCGGGTCCTCCTTGTTCCAGAAGACCGTCGGGATGCCCTCGCTCCTGCACCAGGCCACCAGGTCGCGCAGCGGGTCCTTGGGCGCGTTCGTGCCGGTCATCTGGTAGCGCCAGCGGCCCTGGTTCCCGTGCCAGGCCGACTCGCAGAACAGCAGGTCGGGCCGCTTCTCGGCGAAGATCTCCGGCCAGTCCTTGAGCCCGAACTCGATCTGGTCCCACTCGTAGCGGAAGGCCATCCGGGAGAAGTCGTCGAGGATCACCGCGACCTTCAGGTCGGGCCGGTTCACCGGGCCGTTCGGCCACTTCACCGCCGGCACCTCGACCTGCGGCGGCCGGTTCTCGGCCGCCGCGATGGCCAGGCTCACCGGGATGGGCGCCTTGGGCGCCTTCTCCTTGGAACGCACGGCCTCGACGATCCGGCCCGGGCTCTTCGAGCCCAGCGCCTCGCCCAGCTTGAACGTCCGCTTGGCCTGCGTGGCCTCCAGCTTCCAGTTGGCGTACGCGGCCTTGGCCTCGGCGATCTCCAGCCGTCGGCGCAGCTCCCTGACCTCCGCCTCGTACCGCTCGACGAGCTTGCGCTCCTCGGGCAGCCAGTTGACGGGGCCGAGACGCTGGAAAGTGGGCTGTTCAGGGGTTTCGGCCATGGTGGTACGCCAATCGCTCAGCAGAGGTAAGTCATAGTACGGCGGATATCGCCGTTATTCGGGGCGTTTGCCCTGAGAGGCGGGCGCCAGGTTGTCCCCCTTGAGCCAGGCGGCGATCACCGTGGCGATGCGCGGCCCCGACTTGCCGTCCCACAGGACGGGCAGCTCGCCGGCCGGGGTGGCGGCGCCGTCGGCCAGCGCCTTCTCCGCCGCGGCGGGCAGCAGGGCGGGGGTGACCAGGCGGTTCGTGCCGTGGGTGATCGTGATCGGCCGCTCGGTGTTGGGCCTGACGGTCAGGCAGGGCACGCCCAGCATGGTCGTCTCCTCCTGCACGCCTCCGGAGTCCGTGACGACCAGCGCGGCGCCCCGTACGAGTGAGAGGAAGTCCACATAACCCAGCGGATCGACCACCTTGATCGACTCGCCGTCCACGAGGCCCGCCTCGGCCAGCCGCGCCTTGCCGCGCGGGTGGATCGGCACCACGATCGGGACCTGCCGCGAGACCTCCAGCACCGCGTCGACCAGTTCCTTCGCGGCCTCGGGGGTGTCCACGTTCGCGGGGCGGTGCAGGGTGGCGACCGCGTAGCGCGCCGGCAGGCCGAGCCGCGCCACCACGGGCGCCGGGTCGAGCTTGGGCAGCGCGGAGAACAGGCTGTCGATCATCGGGTTGCCGACCAGGTGCACCTTGGCCGCCGGGATCCCCTCGTTCGCCAGGAACGCCAGCGCCTCCGGCGAGGTGGCGAAGAGCAGGTCGGCCAGCGCGTCCGTGACGACCCGGTTGACCTCCTCGGGCATGCCCCGGTCGAACGAGCGCAGCCCCGCCTCGACGTGCGCCGTCGGCACGCCCAGCTTGGCGCAGACCAGGATCGCGGCCAGCGTGGAGTTGACGTCGCCGTAGACCACGACCAGGTCGGGGGTGTGCTCCTGCACGACCTCCTCCAGGCCCACCAGCAGCGCCGCCGTCTGCTTGGCGTGGCTGCCCGAGCCGACCCCCAGGTTCGCCACCGGCTCGGGCAGGCCGAGGTCGGCGAAGAAGACGTCGGACATCAGCGCGTCATAGTGCTGACCAGTGTGGATGATGCCCTGCCGCACGCCGAGCTCGCCGAGTGCCCGCACCACCGGGGCCGCTTTCACGAAATTGGGACGAGCACCCAATACGTGCAGGACCAGGGGGTTCTCCCTCATTGACCTCGCCTTTCATAGCGGAAGGGAAAAAACGCTGCCTATGGTACGGTCCCTGCGTGGCATCCGACGCCAGTCGTCAAGACTCCTCCCGTACATCAGACAGGGTTTCCGCGAAGTCCGCCCGTGCCGGCGTCGGTGGGCTTCTCAAGGGATTCGTCCAGCATCCGATCATCGTCTCCCGCGTGGTGATGACGAAGGTCAAGTCAGACCCCGTCCGGGTGGCGCAGGCCGCCGCCGACACGCTTCCGCCCGCGTTGCGGCCCATCGTCGGCAGCGTCGCCTGGCCGGCCGCCCGCCGGGCCCGGCGCATGGTGCGCAAGTTCGGCATGCGCGTGGTCAAGGGGCCGTGGAACGAGGCCAAGGAACACTGGGACGCCGGCCGGGTCAGCGAGGCGGCCGCCGTGCTGGAGGCCCACACCAAGTACCCGTTCGTCAAGCGCAGGGCCGCCTACTACCGGGGCGAGCTGGCCGCGATCAGCCCCGACCCGATCCCGCCCGGCCCCAAGGTGGCCATCCTGAGCCGGGTGCGGAACCGGGTCCTGCACGTGGTCACCAACGCCCTGCCGTACACGCAGGCCGGCTACACCGTCCGCACCCACCGCATCGTCACCTCGCAGAAGGCCGCCGGCATCGACCCGCACGTGGTCACGAGCTGGGGCTGGCCGATGCTGCAGGGGCACGCGGACGCGGCGCCGTACGACGAGATAGACGGCATCCCCTACCACCGGCTGCTGCCCGAGCCGCACCGCGAGATGCCGTTCGAGACCCAGGGGCGCATCATCAGAGGCGCCGACCGGGTCACCAAGCTCACCGCCGAGCTACGCCCGCAGGTCCTGCACGCCGCCACCGACCACCGCAACGGCTCGATCGCGCACGCCGTGCGCGACAGGACGGGCACCCCGTTCGTGTACGAGGTCCGCGGCTTCCTGGAGGAGACCTGGGCCTCCCGCGACCCCAAGCGCATCGGCAGCCAGCGGCACGTGCTGCAGCGCGAGCGCGAGGCGTTCCTGATGCGCGAGGCCGACGCGGTCGTCACGCTGGCCGAGACGATGGCCGCCGAGATCGTCGAGCGCGGCGTGCCCCGGGAGAAGATCCACCTGGCGCCCAACGCCGTGGACGACTCGCTGCTGACCGCACACTACGACGGGGCATCCTTCCGCCGCGAGTACGGCATCGCCGACGACGAGATCGTGGTCGGCTCGGTGTCGAGCATCGTGGCCTACGAGGGCTTCGCCACCCTGCTGCGGGCCGCCGCGCTGCTGCGCGACCAGCGGGCCCCCGTCCGCGTGCTCATCGTGGGCGACGGCACCGAGCGGCCCAACCTGCTGGAGCTGGTCGAGGAGCTGGGCCTGAGCACCGCGATCCTGCCGGGACGCGTCGGCCCCGACGAGGCGCTGCAGGCGCAGGACGCCATCGACATCTTCGCCTGCCCGCGCGAGGACCTGCGCGTCTGCCGACTCGTTACACCATTGAAACCCGTCGAGGCGATGGCGCTCGGCAAGCCCGTCGTGCTCAGCGACCTGCCCGCGCTGTCGGAGCTGGTCGGCTCCGACGGCGCCGGGATGCTCGTGCCGGCGGGCGATCCCGCCGAGCTGGCCAAGGCCATCGCCGGGCTGCGCGAGGACCCTGCCAAGCGCGCCGAGATGGGCGAGGCGGGCCGCGCCGAAGTCGCCGCGAAGCGGACGTGGAGCCGCGTTGCCGAGACTTATCAAGCCCTATACCGCTCGCTTGCCGAATGATGACCATGAATCTTCCTCCCACTTGTGACGGGTTCGGTCGCATTAGGCGTGAGCTAGGTGGACTTGAGATAACCTTTGCGACCATGAAGTGTTGTTTCCGGCTCCCAAAGGCACAGCTGTGACAGAAATCGACTTGACTGTCATCGGCCTGGGCTACGTCGGCATGCCTCTCGCCAAGGAGGCTGTGGCCGCCGGCCTGCGGGTCGTCGGCCTGGACGTGGACCCCACCAAGGTCGACGCGCTCAACGCCGGGCAGTCCTACATCGATGACCTGACCGACGCCGACCTCGAGCACATGCTGGCCAGCGGGTTCAGCGCCACGCTCGACGAGACCGTGCTGGCCAGGAGCAACACGATCGTCATCTGCGTGCCCACGCCGCTGGACGACGACCACCGCCCCGACCTGTCCGCGGTCGAGGGAGCCACCAAGACCGTCGCGCGCAACCTCGCCAAGGGCACGCTCGTCGTGCTGGAGTCCACCACCTGGCCCGGCACCACCGACGAGCTGGCCAGGCCGCTGCTGGAGACCTCCGGGCTCAAGGCGGGCGAGGACTTCCACCTGGCCTTCTCGCCCGAGCGCATCGACCCGGGCAACCCCAAGTACGGCCTGCGCAACACCCCGAAGGTCGTCGGCGGCTACACGCCGACCTGCCGCGACCGCGCCACGGCGTTCTACGGGCAGTTTATCGAGCAGGTGGTGCCGGTCAGCGGCACCCGCGAGGCCGAGATGGCCAAGCTGCTGGAGAACACCTACCGGCACGTCAACATCGCCCTCGTCAACGAGATGGCGATCTTCTGCGACGAGCTCGGCATCGACCTGTGGGAGGCCATCGAGGCGGCGGCCACCAAGCCGTTCGGCTTCCACAAGTTCCTGCCGGGGCCGGGCGTCGGGGGGCACTGCATCCCGGTCGACCCGTCGTACCTGTCGTACACGGTGCGCAAGCTCGGTTACCCGTTCCGGTTCGTGGAGCTGGCACAGGAGATCAACGAGCGGATGCCCTCGTACGTGGTCGCCCGCGTACAGCGCTTGCTCAACAGGCATAAGAAGCCCGTGAACGGCGCCAGAGTCGTTATGCTCGGCGTCACCTACAAACCGGATATCGCCGACGAGCGCGAGACCCCGGCCCTGCCCGTGGCGCGTGCGCTGCTGGAGCTGGGTGCGGAGCTCTCGTTCGCCGACCCGTACGTCAAGGAGTGGGCGGTGGACGGCACCCCGGTGCCGCGTGAGGAGGATCTGGCCGAGGCCGTGATCAACGCGGACGTGACGCTGCTCCTGCAGCAGCACGCCGCGTTCGACCTCGACATGGTCGAGGCGAAGGCCAAGCTCGTGCTGGACACCCGCGGCGTGCTCGCCGAGGGTGAACGCGTCGAGCGGCTGTAGCGACGGAGGGCTGCGCGCAGTGCACGTGCTCGTCATGACGGTGGTGCATAACCCCGAGGATGCGAGGATTCTGCATCGGCAGATCCGTGCCCTTGTGGATGCCGGTCATGAGGTCACGTATGCCGCCTCGTTCACCGCACACGGGGTCGTGCCCCGGCCGTGGGTCAACGGGGTCGATCTCCCGCGGGCCGCCCAGCGCAAGCGGATGGCCGCGGTGTGGGCCGCCCGGCGGCTGTTCAAGCGCATGCGCGACAAGGTGGACCTCGTCCTCATCCACGACCCCGAGCTGCTGTTCGCGGTCTGGGGCATCCGCAACAGGCCGCCCGTGGTGTGGGACGTGCACGAGGACACCCCCGCCACGCTGTCGCTCAAGCCGTGGCTGCCCGCGCCGCTGCGGCCGCCGGTGCGCTTCTTCGCCCGCATGCTGGAGGGCACCGCCGAGCGGCACATGCACCTGCTGCTGGCCGAGACGGCGTACGCGGGCCGGTTCAAGCACGCTCACCTGATCGTGCCGAACGAGACCTGGGTGCCCGACTCCGTCACCCCGCCGGGTGACGACCGGATCGTCTACCTCGGGTGGCTGTCCAGGGCGCGCGGCGTGGTCGAGGCGGTCGAGGTGGCCAAGCTGCTGCAGCCGTACCGGGTGGCGGTGGAGCTGATCGGGTACGCCGACCCGCAGAGCCGTCCTATGCTCAACCAGGCCGTCACCGAGGGCCTGCTGGAGTGGCGCGACTTCATGCCCAACGACGAGGCGCTCAAGCGGCTCGACGGGGCGCTCGCGGGGCTGTCGCTGCTGCACGACGAGCCGAACTACCGGCACTCCATGCCGACCAAGATCGTCGAGTACATGGCGCACGGCATCCCCGTCATCACCACCCCGTCGCCGCGCGCGGTCGAGCTGGTCGAGCGCTACGACAGCGGCGTCGTGGTGCCGTGGCAGGACCCGAAGGCGGTCGCGCAGGCCGTGCTGACCCTGCGCGACGACGTGCGGGAGCGGCGGGCCCAGGGCGCGCGCGGCTACGCGGCGGCCCGCGCGAACCACCACTGGCCCAACTCCGCCAAGCGGTTCGTCGCGCAGCTGGAGTCCTGGGCCGGGGTCAAGCCGTAATCGCATCGCAAGAGGGCGGGGTAGGTTTCGAACGTGCGCTGGCTCCTCCTTGCCGCGGGCGCAGCCATCGTGGCCGTGGTCGCCGCCTTGGTGATCGTCCTGCCGCCGGGTGACCCCGACCCCGTGGCCACCGCCACGTCGGCGGCGCCCAAGCCGTCGAGCACCGAGCCGACACCGAAGGTCGACGAGTTCACCGACGACTGTGGAACGTTCGACACCGACAAGAAGGCCCCGTACGCGGTCACCGGCTACTGGATCACCCCCAGGTCGAACCCCTGCACCTGGCGCACCCAGCTCCAGGAGATCCATCGCGTCGGCGGCGACACGATCATCAGGATCGGCTACGGCCTGCAGTTCCGCACGGTGAACGACGCCGGGCGGATCCTCAAGGAAGGCACGGTCGACTCGCTCTACGAGCCCTGCGAGGAGGACGGCCTGAGCTGCCACGACGCCGCCCTCGACGACCTGCGGGAGGCCAACCCGGACAACCGCATCGGCCGCGTGTACGTCTACCGCACCGACGAGCTGTTCGGCCCCGACCTCTTCCGCTGCCCCGCCATGGAGCACGCCGTCAAGGCCGGCAAGCGCACCTACTACCGGCTCATCACCCAGCCGGACGGCTCCGACGACGCCACCTGCGACTTCAGCAGCAAGGCCAGATCGTACGACCTGATCCTGGTGGCCGGCTCCAACCAGGGCGCGGACAGCCTGACCCAGCTCCTCGACCTGGGCGACCAGTTCGGCATGCGCGTCTTCCCCGCGCTGCCGCTGGCCCCCCGCGACTCCAAGAACAAGATCAGGGCCGAGAGGCGCCACCTCGGCACGCTCACCACGCTGACCAGGCGCATCCTCCAGGACTACGGCGCCCGCTTCGAGGGCCGCGACGCGCTCGGCGGCGTGTACCAGCCGTTCGAGGTGCAGATGTCGGCCACCCTGGCCACGAACCCGACGCTGGAGGTCTACGCCGACCAGCACTCCATCGTCGAGCAGGAGCTCGGCAAGCCGATCCTGATCAGCCCCTACCTCGACGCGCGCAAGCGGGTGCCCTTCGGGCAGACCCCCAAGCAGGTGGCCGAGGGGTTCAAGGCCCTGGTGAAGACCGGGGTGGGGATCATCGCGCCGCAGGACAGCCGGGGGACGGGCAAGGTCGGCCTGTTCTGGCCCGACGAGCGCGACAGCGAGGTGGACGAGCGGCTGCAGTCGATGGTGGGGGAGTCGACGTACGACACGGCCTACCACGGCTCGACGCGCGACTACTACCGGGAGATGGCGGCGGCCCGGGAGGAGCTGCTCGACCAGGGCTATCACGTGGAGCTGTGGGCGAACGTCGAGGCGTTCGAGCCGTCGGGCGACCAGCCGTGCGCGCCGACGGGCTCACGCGGCAAGACCGACAAGAAGCGCCTGGATCAGGCGGTGACGATGGCCGGGCGTTATGTTCAGAAGATCGTCTCCTATATGTGGAGCGATTTCATGACATGTGGTGATCCGTCGCTCGAAACGGAGATTGCCCGGGATTGGCAGCGGCCGATCGCGGTGGACGCCATCCGGCGCCCGCGCGACGTCCAGGACGGGGTGGAGGTCCGCGGCTACAACCTCAAGGACAGCACCATCACCATCACGTGGTCCGGGGGGAGCAAGGATCTGGTGGTGTCGGCTGTGGGGTGGCTGGACGAGGACCCGATCGAGGAGGAGCTGCCGGTGGGGATGGCCACCGCGTGGGTGCCGTTCGACTGGACTCAGGTGCCTGCCGGGGAGTGGGTGCAGATCGGGGTCAAGCTCCCGTCGGGGCAGGCGGCCACGGAGCCGCTGCACGTGCGGATCTCCACGCAGGCGGCTGCGACACCGGGCGGCTGACCCTCGCCGGCCGACCGGCTGTGACGGTTCGTACGGTCTGTGCGGCGGGCTGGTGCGGCGAGGGTCGTACGGCGGGTTGACGTGGCCTTCGTCCGGTTCGCTGGCTCGTACTCCTGCGTGTAACGTGCCTGCCATGGTCCCGAGCATCCCGGTCAGTGTCGACCTGGTCGTGCTCACCGTACGCAACCAGGCGTTGTGCGCGCTCGTGTGGCGCCGCGACAACCCGCCGTTCCTGCGCCGCTGGTCACTCCCCGGCGGCTTCATCCAGCTCGACGAAGACCTCCCGGCCGCCGCCCACCGCATCCTCGCCGAACGCGCCGGCCTCCCCGGCGCCCCGGTCCACCTGGAGCAGCTCCAGACGTACGGCTACCCGGACCGCGACCCCCGCCAGCGCGTCCTGAGCGTCGCCTACCTCGGCCTGGCCCCCGACCTCCCGGCCTCCGAGAAGGCCCACATGAGCTGGCAACCCATCGACTCCCTCGCCGTCATGGCCTTCGACCACCGCCGCATCATGCTCGACGGCATCGAGCGGGCGCGCGGCAAGCTGGAGTACACCTCGCTCGGAGCGGCCTTCTGCCCCCCGCAGTTCACGGTCGCCGACCTCCGCAGGGTGTACGAGATCGTCTGGGGCCGCCAGCTCGACCCCCGCAACTTCCACCGCAAGGTCACCAAGGCCGAGGGCTTCCTGCTGGAGACGGGCGGCACCACCACCCGCGACGGCGGCCGCCCGGCCAAGCTCTACCGCCGCGGCCCCGCCGAGCTCCTCCACCCTCCGATGCTCCGCAGCCTCAAGGAGTAACCCTCACATCCCCCAGCCTTCAGAGCTGGGACCCCCACCATCCACGACAAGCTCGGCGCCAGTCGTGGAACAGCCAGTCCCGCAAGGTGACGAATGGTGATGAATCGGTGACGCACCCACCCGGTCCCCTCTAGGATCTGAGATGCCCGTACCCCCCGGCGACAAGGAGACGACGGTTGATCGCGACGGCGGCGGCGCGGTGACGTTGCTCGCGGGCCGCTACCGGCTGCTGGATCAGCTCGGGCAGGGCGGCATGGGCACCGTCTGGCGGGCCATGGACGAGCTTCTGCGCCAGGAAGTGGCGATCAAGGAGGTCAAGCTCCCGCCGGATCTCGACCAGGCGGCGCGCACGGAGCTGGCCGACCGCACGCTGCGCGAGGCGCGCGCCGCGGCGGCGCTGCGCGACCACCCCTCCATCGTGACCGTGCACGACGTGGTGCTCGACGACGGGCGGCCCTGGATCGTCATGGAGCTCGTCCGCGGCCGTGCACTCGACCGGGTGGTACGCGACGAGGGCCCCCTGCCGCCTGGCCGGGTCGCCGGGATCGGCCTGCGGATGATCGAGGCGCTGTCGGCCGCCCACGCGTCCGGCATCCTGCACCGCGACGTCAAGCCCGCGAACGTCATGCTCACCGACGACGGCCGGGTGCTGCTGACGGACTTCGGCATCGCCACCATCGCCGGTGACGTGGCGCTCACCCAGACCGGGCTGCTGAGCGGCTCGCCCGGCTACATCGCCCCCGAGCGGCTGCGCGGCGAGCCCGACGGCCCGCCCGCCGACCTGTGGTCGCTGGGCGCCACGCTGTTCACGGCGGTGGAGGGCGCCCCGCCGTTCTCCCGGCACAACGAGGCCGCCGTGCTGGCGGCGGTGCTGATGCAGGAGCCGGCCCCGTTCCGGCTGGCGGGTCCGCTCGGGCCGGTGCTGGCCGCGATCCTGGAGAAGGACCCCGCCCGGCGCTGCACCCCGGAGCAGGCGACCGGCTGGCTGACGGCCATCGCCCAGGGCACCGACCCGCCCGCGCACCTGGGCGCGACCGGGGCCCGGGGCACGCATCCACCCGGCGCGTCAGGCACGCACCCTCCCATCGGGCCGAGCGGTCCCGCGGGCACGCACCCACCTGCCGGGCCAGGCGGTTCAGCGGTCACACACCCGCCCATCGGACCAGGCGGTCACGCGACCGGTCCCCCCTTCGGCCAGGGCCAGACCATGCCCGGCCGACGCCGGCGCCGCCGCACCAAGGTCCTCCTGGGCGCGACCCTCGCGCTCGTCCTGACGGCCGCCGCCGCCGTCGTGGTGGTGCCGCAGGTCTTCCCGAACGCCATCCGCCTCATCGGCTACGCCCTGGCGCCCCGCACCACCTACACCCCGTCCCCCCGCCCCAGCGCGACCAGAACCACCCCGGCCCCCGCGCTCATCGGCGAGTTCGAGGCGTGCGACCTGCTGACGAACGCCCAGGTCCGCTCCCTGTTCGGGCATTCGGTGAAGCGCCAGTGGGTGGTGGAGTCGAGCTGCACGTGGCGCGGCGGCAGCTTCCAGGTGCTGACGCTGATGGCCTACCGGGCGCCGAGCGCCTCGCTCGCGGACATGATGCACAAGCAGACCGTGAAGATGATGCAGGACGAGCCGAAACGCACCCCGGGCACCAAAGTCCGCCAAGGTCCGTCGGTGGGCGACGGCGGATTCAGTCACACGGGCCCCATGCCCTTCAGCTGGCAGGGCTCGCAGATCTACTCGACGAAGGTCGCCTTCACGCAGGCGAACGTCTCGGTGACCATCACCGTGCAGGGCGGCAAGCGCGGGTACGCCGCCGCCGACAAGGCCGCCGAGCTGGTCAGCGCGGCGCTGGGCAAGCGTGGGCAGGGCAAGGGTACGGGTTGAAGCCTCATCTAAAGTGATGCCATGCCTCGTTTCCGCCGCATCCTGGACACCATGGCCGCCTACAAGCCGGGCAAGGCGGTCGCCGCCCCCGACGGGCGCTCGTACAAGCTGTCCTCCAACGAATCCCCGTACGACCCGCTGCCCTCCGTGGTCGAGGCCATCGCCGAGGGTGCGCGGCAGGTCAACCGCTACCCCGACCCCGGCGCGGTCAAGCTGACCGAGGCGATCGCGGAGCGCTTCGACGTGCCGGCCGAGCACGTCGCGCTCGGCCCGGGGTCCGTGACGGTGGCGCAGCAGCTGTTCGAGTCGGTGGGGGAGCCCGGCGTCGAGGTCGTGTACGCGTGGCGGTCGTTCGAGGCCTACCCGCTGCTCGCGGACCTGGCCGGGGTGACGTCCGTCATGGTGCCGCTGGCGGGCGAGGACCACGACCTGGACGCCATGGCCGACGCGATCACCGAGAGGACCGGCATGGTGTTCGTGTGCAACCCGAACAACCCGACCGGCACCGCGATCCGCCGGGGCGCACTGGAGTCGTTCCTGGACCGGGTCCCCGAGGACGTGCTGGTGGTGCTGGACGAGGCGTACCGCGAGTACGTACGTGACGAGGACGTCCCCGACGGCCTCGCGCTCTACCGCGACCGGCCGAACGTCGCCGTGCTGCGCACCTTCTCCAAGGCGTACGGGCTGGCGGGCCTGCGCGTCGGCTACCTGATCGCGCCCGAGCCGGTGGCGACGGCCGTCCGCAAGACGGTCATCCCGTTCGCGGTGAACCACCTCGCCCAGATCGCCGCCATCGCCTCGCTGCAGGCGGAGGACGAGCTCCAGGAGCGGGTCGAGGCGGTGGTCAAGGAGCGCACCCGCGTGCGCGAGGCGCTCATCGCGCAGGGCTGGACGGTGCCGCCCACCGAGGCGAACTTCGTCTGGCTCCGCCTCGGCGCGCAGACCCCGGTCTTCGCCGCGGCCTGCGCCGCGCAGGGCGTGGCGGTGCGGCCGTACGGGGAGGAGGGGGTGCGCGTGTCGATCGGCTCCCCGGAGGCCAACGACGCGTTCCTGGCCGCAGCCGAGGAGTTCCTGCACACCAAGTAGCCGCATGGTCCTCAGGTCGCGAAGTAGTGGCCCAGGTCGAGGTCGGCGAGCAGGCCGGGGTGGGCCGGCTGCCAGCCGAGCAGGCGCCGCGTGCGCTCGCTGGAGGTCGGGTTGTCGAGCGGGACGATGCCCGCCAGGAACCCGAAGTGCTCCTGCGCCCGCTCGGCCGGGATGGCGGCGACGGGCACGTCCAGGTGACGGCCGATGGCCTCGGCGAGCTGCCTGAACGGCACGCCCTCGTCCCCGACGGCGTGCAGCCGTGACCCGGCCGGCGCCTGCTCCAGAGCCAGCCGGTACACGCGGGCGGCGTCCAGGGTGTGCACGGCGGGCCAGCGGTTGCCACCGTCGCCGAGGTAACCGGACACACCCGTGGCCCGGGCGGTGGCGATGAGCATCGGGACGAAGCCGTGCCGGTCCAGCTCGCTGTGCACGGTCGGGGGCAGCCGGACCACCGAGGACCTGATGCCGCTCCCGGCGAGGTCGACGGCCAGGTTCTCGGCGCCGGCCCTGGCCAGCAGCCCGGGGCCGGGCGCCAGCACCACATCCTCCGCAGCGGCGCGTCCCGGCTCCGTGGCGGCATGCTCCGGCGCGTGCGACAACATCCCCGTCCCCGACGTGCCCACGAAGGGCTTCCCGGTGCCCGCGAGCGCCTCGCGAAAGGCCCGCAAGGCCGCCAGATCGGCCTCGACGGCGCTCGCGTAGTCCCCCGCGACCATGGCGTCGTGCTTGAACGCGAGATGGATCACCCCGTCGGCATCGGCGGCGGCCTCGCGCAGACCGCCCAGGTCGTCGAGATCGCCCGGCCGGACCTCGGCGCCCAGCGCCGTCAACGCGGCGGCCGAGGTCTCGGAACGGGCGAGGCCGACGACCTCATGACCGGCGGAGAGCAGCTCGGGCACGACGGCCGAGCCGAGGTGGCCGGAAGCTCCGGTGACGAACACACGCATGACACTGCCTCCTGATAGGACTTGGTCTCATCACCGTAGCACGGCGATAGGACCAAGTCTCATCACGTAGACTGTGACGCATGGGGCGATGGGAGCCGAACGCGCGTGAGCGCCTGGAACGCGCGGCGCTGGAGCTGTTCGTGGAGCGGGGTTACGACAGCACCACCGCCGCGGAGATCGCCGAGCGGGCCGGGCTGGCGAAGAGCAGTTTCTTCCGGCACTTCACCGACAAGCGGGAGGTGCTGTTCGGCGGCCAGGACGTGCTCAACCGCCTGTTCGCCGACGCGATCACGGGCGCTCCCGCCGGGGCGACGCCGATCGAGGCGCTCAGGGCGGCGCTGGACGCCATGGCGGGCGTCTTCACCGCCGACCGGCACGCGTGGGCGCGCCAGCGGCAGGCGATCGTGGCCGGTCACGACGACCTGCGCGAGCGCGAGCTGCTCAAGCTCGCCGCGCTGACCGAGGGCATGGCGGCCGCGCTGCGCGAACGCGGCGTGCCCGACCCGGCCGCGAGCCTGGCGGCCGAGCTCGGCTGCCTCGCCTTCCGCAACGCCTACGCCCGCTGGGCCGACCCGGCCAACGAGCAGGGCTTCGCCGACCTCGCCCGCCGCGAGCTGGACGACCTGCGCGCCGCCACCGCCGCCCTGACCTGACCGGCACCCGCCCCGACCGGCCGGTTGCGCCCGGATGGCGAGGCGGCCGGCCGCATCCGCCTGGGCGGCCGGTTACCGCTGCCAGCGGTGCCGGCGGCGCGAGATCAGCAGTCCGGTGGCCCCCGCGCACCCGGCCAGCACGACCGACCCGCCGACCAGCCAGCTCGCGTCCCGTTCACCGACGCGAGCCACCCGACCGGCCGCCGCGGGCCGAGCAGGCGGCGCGGCGGCGGCGGCAGCCCCCTTGGCCGCCCGCTGGAAGACCACGTCGGAGCAGGAGTAGTAGGTGTCCGGGGTATCGGAGTTCTGCCACACCGCGTAGATCAGATGACGACCACTCCGCACAGGCAACCGCCCCGAGAACGTATAGGACCCGTCCTTCAGCTCAGGATCGGTGACGGTGAGGAACGGCTTCCGCTCCAGATCCGCCCACCGCAAGGGCCGCGCGGGATCGTACCCCTTCTTGGTGACGTACAGCCGGAAGACCCCCCGATGCGGGATGGTGCCGCGGTATCGGAAGGCGAACCGCGCACCGGCCCGCACCGTGGTCGCGGGCCAGTCGGCCCGAGCCAGGTCGAGCCCCTTGAACGCGGCCAGCCCACCACTGCACAGCTTCCCGTCGGGAACCACCTGCCGATCCCGCCCGGCGACGTTCGCGACGCGGAGATCGTCCCAGCTGCGAGGCAGCACACCACCGCTGACCCGCACCGCCGCCCGGCAGGCCGCCGAGTTGGCCGCCTGCCTGGGCCCTTCCGCCCCGCAGGCGGCGGCCCGGCTGAGCGGGTCCTCCAGCGCGCCGTGCGCGCCCGCGGGCCCACCGGCCACGAGCACCGCCGGCGACAGCAGCGCGACCATCACGATCCCTGTCCGGTACGACCACATCCGCCGAACCTCCCGCCCTCTTCCACGGGGAGGTACGGCCTCGGGCCGCCCCGGGTTCAGCGGGAGGCGGGGACGGTCTCGGGTGTGGGTGCCGCCCGGGCCTTGGCGCGCCGCTCCGTGGAGACCACCAGGGCGACGCCGAGCAGGATCACCAGGCCGCCGAGCACGATCTGCACGGTCACGTGCTCGTTGACGATCAGCACGCCCAGGATGACGGCGACGATCGGGTTGACGTAGGCGTACGTCGAGACCAGCGAGATCGGCGCGTTGCCCAGCAGCCAGGTGTAGGCGGTGAACCCGACGAGCGACCCCACCAGCACCAGGTACGCCAGCGCCGCCCACGACCGCCCCGACACGGCCGCCAGGTCGAACCGCTCCCCGACGGAGGCGCCGACCACGGCCAGCCCCATGCCGCCGGCGAGCATCTCGACGGCGCTGGCCGTCCACACGTTGGGTGGCATGGGGATGCGCGACGACAGGAACGAGCCGATCGACCAGGACACGGACCCGAGCAGGATCACCACGATCCCGGTCGTGCCGGCGCTCTCGCCGCCGCCGTTCAGCGACAGCGCGGCCACCCCGCCGAACCCGACCAGCACCCCCACCAGCGTCAGCAGCGCGGGCCGGTCCCTGAAGGCGAGCCTGAGCACCACCAGCCACAGCGGCACCGACGCCACGAGCAGCGCGGCCAGCCCGCTGGAGATGTGCTGCTCGGCCACCGCCACCATGCCGTTGCCGCCGGTCAGCAGCAGCAGCCCGACGAGTGCGGCGCCGCCGAGCTGCTTCAGCGTCATCCTGAAGGGCGCCAGCCTCTTCGTGACGAGCAGGAAGCCCGCGAGCAGCAGACCGGCTGCCACGAACCGCAAGGAGCCGTGGAACAGCGGCGGCATGGTCTCGATGGCGATCTTGATGCCGAGGTACGTCGAGCCCCACACCACGTAGACGATCGCCAGCGCGCCCCAGATCATGAGCGTCCGTCGACCGTCAGCAGCGTTTGCACTCATGACTCATGAACCTACAGGGCGAAACCGACAAAAGCCCGCGAGTATCAGACTTCGGACTCTGGCGGGATATTAGCGGTAGGCGGCTTTCGCGCCACTGGTGGCCCCACGAGCGCTCCGGGCAGGATCGAGCCATGTCGAACGAGCCCGCCATCGCGCACTTCACCGCCCGCCTGTCCTTCGAGACCGACGTCGCCGACGTGGCCGCCGACCTGGCCGCCTCGGCCCCCGGCCTGGTCGTCGTCGACTCGCGCAGCCGCGAGAGCTGGGACCAGGGCCACATCGAGGGCGCCGTGCATCTGCCGCACCGCGAGATCGCCACCAGGGCGGCGGCGCTGATCCCGAAGGACGCGCTGGTCGTCACCTACTGCTGGGGCCCAGGCTGCAACGGCGCCACCCGGGCCGCGCTGGAGTTCGCCAAGCTGGGCTACCGGGTCAAGGAGATGATCGGCGGCTTCGAGTACTGGGCGCGGGAGGGCTTCGCCGTGGAGACCGCCTCGGGCGTCACCCGCCGCCCGGTGGACGCGCTGACGGCGCCGATTTCCGGTGCCGCCTGTGCGTGCTGACCGGTGCCCGTACGGCCCTCCAGCGCCCCCACAGCGCCGTACAGCCGTCTTTCCGGCCCGGTAACGCCACAACTCCGCCCGAAACCCATCGGATCAGTACCACCGGACAGGGCGGTTGCTCGAAATCGTCGGTAACCCGGCGCATTCGTTCATGAAGAACGACACACCTCGGCGCGGGCTCGCGGAGGAAGAATTTGGTGCCCCCGTCCGAATCCCGTCGATCGGGGGCGTCGGAGAACATACCCCCATCTCCACGGGCCAACCAATAAGTTCACAAGAGTCAAGCCGCATGTTCGCGAACCTGACACTTTCCGTCAATGTCCGGGGCATGCGAAGGGGCGGGCCCGCCTCGGCGGGCCCGCTCCATGGCGCCGGCTCAGCGCGGTCCGAGCTTCTCCACGATCAGCCGGTAGAGCTGGCGCGGCCTGCCGGGCTGCGGCGTACGGTTCGGCGGAAGCGGCCACGCGAGTCCCTCGTCAACCAACGTGCGCAGCAACCGCCGGGCCGTACGAGGCGTGACCCCGAGCATCTTGCCGGCGCCCTCGGCATCGACCACGGTGTCGCCGCCTTCGAGCTTGGCCGCCAGCCTGGCCAGCACCTCCACCCCCTTGGGCTTCAGCGCGGTGGCCCCGGTCGGCGGCATCCGCGGGGCCGGGATGAGCGCCCGCCCCTCGCGGTCGACCGCGAAGCCCTGTGCCTGCTTGCCCGCCTGCGTGCGGGCCAGCGCGGCCCTGGCGTGCGACTCGGCGTCGTGCGTCGTGCGCCCCATGCCGACCCCGACTTCGACCGCCAGCCCCAGCTCGTCCCTGATCCTGGCGGCGAACGGCAACACCCTGAACCCGTCGGTCGCCGCCGCGATCGAGCCCCTGGTGGCGGTCACCAGGTAGCTGTGATCGTCGATCGGCCAGACGGTGGCGTTGATCCGGTTCGCCTCCTGGACCAGGAGCCGGTGCAGCGACAGCCGCAGCTCGTCGCGCCAGTAACGCGGCGCGGCGCGGCGTACGGGCTCCCGCAATGTCGGCACCTCCACCAGCACCACGGTGAGCTGCGACTCCTCCAGCCGGTGATGCGCGCCGAGCAGCGCCGCTGTGTGCAGCGCCGTGCGGACCGCCGCGGAGGTCGGCCTGATCCTGATGACCGGTACGCCCGCGGTGTGCAGGCGTTCGGCCACCGCGGGCAGGCACGTCAGAGCTCCCGTGGTGGCGCCCTGCCGGGCCAGGCGTTCGTGGTAGGCCGCGATCGTGCCGGTGGCGCCCGGCTCGTCGCGGCTGTGCACGTCCGCCGCGGGGATGCCGAGGTCGGTGTACGCCTCCTCGACATCGGCCCTGCTGACCACGTCGATGCTGACCCGCTGCGGGTCCATCCGGGTGTCCAGCGCCGCCTTGGCCAGCGCCGCCACCAATGCTGCTCCGCCGAGTTGCACGTACGTCGCGGGCATCGTCAGCACGCCCGATCGCCTGGCCAGGTCATAGGGGACCGGGCTGGCGAACAGGCACGCGTCGACACCGGGACCGAGCCTCGTCACCTTGTCGGGCGCCTCCTGCTCGTCGCGGTACGCCGCGGCGACCAGGCGACACGGAAGCGGTGCCGCGGCGTGACCCATCAGCATGACTCGCTCGACCAGGTCGTGGGGTCCGACCACGCCGATGGTGAGGTCCGGTGTCATAGCGCCCGGGCGTGACACTCGGGGAGTTTCTTCGGCCCTCTCGACCAATGTTCGTCCCATCCTGCCGTCCGTTGCAGTGCTCTCTTTTGGAACGATCGCTCGCGGGGGCCGTAATGTCACGCCCGACTTTTCCGGAAAGCCGTTCTGGTTGACCGCCCGACAACATGTTTTAGCAGCTCAAGGAGGTATTTCTCGCGTTTTTTAGCGTTCGGAAATCTCTCGTGTAATGTCCGCCCCGAGCGCGCGCATTCGCGCGGCGAGATGCGCGTGACCGCGATCGATCAGGTATCCCGAGTCGATCAGGGTCTCGCCTTCGGCCGCCAGCCCGGCGAGCACGAGCGCGATGCCGGAGCGCAGGTCGTGCGCCGTCACCTGGGCGCCCTTGAGCGGCGTGCGGCCGCGCACGATCGCCCGGCTGCCGTCGACCTCGACGTTGGCGCCCATCTTGTTCAGCTCGCCGGCCAGCGCGAAACGGCCGTCGAAGATGCGCTCGTGGATGTAGCTGGTGCCCTCGGCCAGCGCCGCGACGGTCATCATCGGCGACTGCAGGTCGGTGGCGAAGCCGGGGTAGGTGTCGGTGATGATGTTGATCGGACGCAGCGGGCCGTCGCAACGGACGTGCAGGACGGCACCCTGGCGGTGGAACTCGACCCCCATCTGCTCCAGCTTGTAGCGCACGACCCCCAGGTCCAGGCCGGTGCCCACGAGGCTGACCTCGCCCCCGGTGAGCGCCGCCGCCATCGCGAAGACGCCCGCGTCGAGGCGGTCGGGCATCACGGTGTGCTCGACGGCGTGCAGCTCGTCCACGCCCTCGACGGTGATGAACCCGGTGCCGCCGCCGCTGATGCGCGCGCCCATCTTGGTGAGCATGTCGATGACGTCGAGCACCTCCGGCTCCAGCGCCGCGTTCTCGATCACGGTGGTGCCCCTGGCCAGAGCGGCTGCCATGATGAGGTTTTCTGTGCCGGTGTGCGAGGGGGTGTCGAGGTAGAGCGTCGCCCCGGTCAGCCCGGACGCCTTGACGTGGATGACGGTCTCACCCTCGTCCACGATCGCGCCCAGCCGCTTGTAGCCGAGGTAGTGGAAGTCGAGGTTGCGGCTGCCGAGGTTGCAGCCGCCGACCCCTTCGACGATCGCCTCGCCGAGGCGGTGCAGCAGCGCCGGGGTGAACAGCACCGAGCCGCGGAACCGCCTGGCGATCTCGGCGGGCAATACGGGGCTGTTCAGCCGGGAGGCGTCGATGACCAGCGTGCGCTCGGACTCGTGCAGCTCGACGTACGCACCGATCGCCTCGGCCAGCTCGACCGCGCGGCGGACGTCTTCGATGATCGGCACGTTGCGCAGGACGGTGCGGCCTTTCGGGGCGAGCAGGGCCGCACCGATCATGGGCAGCACGGCGTTCTTCGCGCCCTGAATGAACGCGGTTCCACGCAGTGCGTTGCCACCGCGCACGCGGTAACGGACCATTCGTGCGGCTCCTTGAAATCAACGGTGAGGGCTCGATCGGGCCAACAGTAGTCGCTCACACCACATGACCCAGCCGAATCATCCGCTAAAGGAAGACCTCGTGACGCGCTCATACGCTTCTAGGTATCGCTGCCGCGTGCGCTCCACCACATGGTCGGGGAGCCGAGGTGGTGGGTTTCCTGAGGCTTTGTCCCATCCGGATTCGGGCGATAGCAACCAATCGCGTACATATTGCTTGTCAAAAGAGGGCTGTGCCCTTCCCGGCTGCCATTCGTCGGCCGGCCAGAACCGCGAGGAGTCGGGCGTCAGCACCTCGTCGCCGAGGGTCAGCACGCCGTCGCTGTCCCAGCCCAGCTCGATCTTGGTGTCGGCCAGGATGATGCCCCGCTCACGGGCGATCTGCGCGCCGCGCGTGTAGACGGCCAGCGTGATCCGCCGCAGCTCCGCCGCCAGCTCGGCGCCGACCTCCGCCTCGACCTGCTCGTAGGAGATCGGCTCGTCGTGCTGCCCCATCGGCGCCTTGGTGGACGGCGTGAAGATCGGCTCTGGCAGCCGGGAGCCGTCCTCCAGCCCCTCGGGCAGCAGCACGCCGGACACCGTGCCGCCGGCGCGGTACTCGTTCAGCCCGCCCCCGGCCAGGTAGCCCCTGGCCACGCACTCGACCTGGACCATCTTCAGCGGCTTGCACACCACGCTGCGCGCGTCGTCGCCGGGCGCCACCACGTGGTTGGGCACGACGTCCTTGAGCTGGTCGAACCACCACAGCGACATCTGCGTGAGGATGGCCCCCTTGTCGGGGATGTCGGGCTCCAACACGTAGTCGAAGGCCGACAGGCGGTCGGAGGCGACCATCAGCAGCAGGCCCTCGTCGGTCTCGTACAGGTCGCGGACCTTGCCGGAGTGCAGGTGCTTCATCGGGCGATGTCCGTCCGGTGGAAGGAGCCGCGCATCGTGATCCGGCCGACGAGGTCGTAGGCCGCCCGGCGCGCGCTCTCCTGGTCGGGGCCGTGGCCGACGACGCTGAGCACCCGCCCGCCGTTGGAGACGAGGGTGTCGCCGTCCTGCGTCGTGCCGGCGTGCAGCACGTACGCGTCAGGCGTCGGCTCCAGCCCCGCGATCGCGTCGCCCTTGACCGGCGCCTCCGGATAGTGCTCCGCCGCGATCACCACGGTCACCGCGGAGCCGCCCTTGAACACCGGGTCGAGCCCCAGCTCACCGGTCGCGGACGCCATCAGCAGCCCGCCCAGCGGCGTCTCCAGCCGGTCGAGGATCACCTGCGCCTCCGGGTCGCCGAAGCGCGCGTTGAACTCGACGACCTTCGGACCCTTGGAGGTCAGCGCCAGCCCGACGTAGAGCACCCCCTGGTAGGGCAGCCCGCGCCGCGACAGCTCGGCGATCGTCGGGTGCACGACCTCCCGCATGACCTGGTCGGTCAGCCCGTCGGGCGCCCAGGGCAGCGGCGTGTAGGCGCCCATGCCGCCGGTGTTGGGGCCCTCGTCGCCGTCGTAGGCCCGCTTGAAGTCCTGGGCGAGCTGCAGCGGCACCGCCGTGCTGCCGTCGCACAGCGCGAACAGCGACACCTCCGGCCCGTCGAGGTACTCCTCGATGACCACCCGCTCGCACGCCAGCGCGTGCGCGAGCGCCTGGGCCCTGTCGCCGGTGACGACCACGCCCTTGCCCGCGGCCAGCCCGTCGTCCTTGACCACGTACGGGGCCCCGAACTCGTCGAGCGCCGCCGCGGCCTCCGCCTCGGTGGTGCACGTGCGGGACCGCGCGGTGGGCACGTCGGCCGCCTGCATGATCTCCTTGGCGAACGCCTTGGAGCCCTCGATCATGGCCGCGTCCCTGGACGGCCCGAAGCAGGCGAAGCCGGCCTCGCGCACCGCGTCGCTCACCCCCGCCACGAGGGGTGCCTCGGGTCCGACCACCACGAGATCGACCCGCAGCCGCCCGGCCAGCGCGGCGACCTCCCCTGGGTCGAGCGGATCGACGGCGTGTACGGTCGCGACCTGCGCGATGCCAGGGTTGCCTGGCGCGCAGTGGAGCTCGCTGACCTGGGGATCGAGGCTGAGTGAACGGCACAGGGCGTGCTCACGCCCTCCGGAACCAATGACTAGAACGCGCACGCGGTCCATTGTCGCAGGCCCGCCGCCTGGCCCAGGCTCAGGTCGCCAGGACACCAAGTGCCGGAATAGGCAAGGAACTTTGTGGAGTTCTACCTGAGCCGAGGCTCTCCTGACGAGTATCGTCGGATAGGTTCACCCGCCTGTGGTAACTTAGGGCGGCTTTATGGCGTCTCGTGTGATTGGAGGTGGTCCGGGATGAATCCTGGTGATCCCAGCAGTACGTGCTTCCACACGTACGGCCTGCGTACCCCCGACCACTCCAATTCGGCAGCCTGATCGTGCCTCCACGCCATCTGTGTTGATTGAGGTGACTTCATCGCGCGTGGAGCGTCCCTGGTCGGGCGGAAAGGGACTGCCATGCGCTCGTCCACCCTTCTCCGTCGTATCAACCGTCACTCCGTTCCGTCACGCGTGCCGCACGCGCTGCCCAAGCCCGTACGCGAGGCCTGTGTGCCGCCGGTGGCGTCCATAGTCGAGTTCGGCGCCTACATCCAGGGCAAGAAGGTCGCCAGCCCTGGCATCGTCGAGGCACTCGGCCTCGTCCGCGCGCACAACGAGAGCACCGACGGCGCCCGCGCGTTCGTCTGGGTGGGCCTGCACGAGCCGGCCGCGCCCGAGGTGGAGTGGCTGTCCGAGGTCTTCGGCCTGCACCCGCTGGCCGTCGAGGACGCCGTCAAGGCCCACCAGCGGCCCAAGGTCGAGCGGTACGGCGAGTCGCTGTTCATGGTGCTCAAGACCATCGCCTACCTCGACCACGACGAGCTGACCGCCACCAGCGAGATCATCGCCACCGGCGAGATCATGGTGTTCCTCGGCCCCGACTTCGTCGTCACGGTGCGCCACGGGGCGCACTGCTCGCTCGCGGGGGTCCGCGAGCGCCTGGAGGACAAGCCGAAGCTGATGAACCGCGGCCCGGCGGGCGTGCTGCACGCCATCTCCGACCATGTGGTCGACCAGTACCTGCAGGTGGCCGACCTCATGCAGCTGGAGCTGGAGGAGGTCGAGGCGACGGTGTTCGCGGACGTCAGCTCCCGCGACATCAACCGGATCTACCAGCTCAAGCGCGAGATGCTGGAGATGAAGCGGGCGATCACGCCGCTGCAGTCGCCCATGGCCGCGCTGCCCCAGCGCCGCGTCATCCCCTCGGAGATGCGCGACTACTTCCGCGACGTCGGGGACCACCTGTCACGCGTGTGTGAGCAGGTCGAGTCCTCCAACGAGCTGTGCAGCTCGATCCTGCAGGCCGCGCTGGCCCGCTCGAACGCCCTCGCCAACGAGGACATGCGGAAGATCTCCTCCTGGGTGGCCATCCTGGCCGTGCCGACGATGATCGCCGGGATCTACGGCATGAACTTCGACTTCATGCCGGAGACCAAGCAGGTCTGGGGCTATCCGGCGGTGCTGGCCGTGATGGTCACAGCCTGTGTGCTGCTGCACCGCGGCTTCCGCCGCAACGGCTGGCTCTAGCCAGCCGTACGGCTAGACGCCGACGGGCTTGAGCGGGGCGACCGGCTGCGGCAGCTCCAGGCCCCGCTCCCGCCACAGCTCGCGCATGCGGTCGGGGTAGTCGGTCACGATGCCGGCCACCCCCAGGTCCAGCATCCTGGCGCCGAGGGCCTGGTCGTTGACGGTCCAGACGGCCACGTCGAGCCCGGCGGCGGCCGCCTGCGCCATCAGCGTCTCGTCCACCATGACATGCTCGGGCGAGAGCGTGGTGGCCCCCGCGTCGCGCGCGGCGGCCGGCACGTTGCCGCCCGTGATGGTGCCCTCGTTCCAGTGCAGGGTGTCGAGCTCGATCAGCGCGAAGCGCCGCGTGCCCGGGGCGATCTTGGCGGCGTGCGCGATGACGCGCCAGTCGAAGCTGAGGATGGCGGCGTTGCCCAGCCTGCCGTGCCGGTCGAGCTCCTCGATCACCATCTCGGTGAACAGCTCGGGGTCGGCCGTCAGCTCCGGCCTGGTCGGGTCGGACTTCAGCTCGACGTGCATCCGCACGCCCTCGGCGTCGTAGGCACCGGCCAGGCCGAGCACCGCGCCGAGCGTCGGCATGCGGGTCTCCGGCATCGGCACCTGCGTCAGCGCGAACGGGTCGTCGGGGTGCCGCGGCAGCCGCACGCCCACGTCCAGCGTGCGGAGCTGGGCCAGGGTGAGCGAGTTGATCGGCCTGCCGACGTACGGATGGAGCGGGTCGCCGGCATGGAGCGGCCGCCGGTCGGCACTGGTGACCGCGGAGACCGTGAGATCGTGCGTGAGCACGAGGCGCCGGTCGGCGGTGAGCGCGACGTCGAACTCGAGCGCATGCACGCCCAGCTCCATCGTGCGGCTCATCCCGGGCAGGGTGTTCTCCGGCCAGAGGCCGCGAGCCCCCCGGTGACCATGAATCTCAACGCGCACAACGGGGACCCTACCTGGCACGGGGCATGTCGCGGCGGTGCCACGCCGTGTCCTTTTTATCCTGCTACGCCCGGTCGTGGTGTTCCGGGCAGACAATAGGCTGTTCTCTATGACGGAGGTCCTCAAAGGTGCCCATATCCCGACAGTTCGGGCATGGGTGGAGGGGTGGGTCATCTCCAGGAACGCCCCCCGCCCCGTGCGCGAGCCCTGGGGCCTTCGCGTGGACGTCGGCCTGCCCGGCCACGTGGCCAGGCACATCGTGGCCGCCCCGACGCCGGACACCCTGCGCCGCCTCACGGCCACCCTCGCCACGCCCGGCACCTGGCTGAAACTCTGCGCCCCCGCCGAGGCCGTCGCCCCGCTCCTGACCTCGCGCTGGGCCGTCCAGGACCCGGAGTTCATGATGACGGCCCCGCTGAGGCCCGACCCCGCCGAGGTCCCGGCCGGCTACCACCTGGCCGTCACCACCAGGGCGGGCGTCACCGCGGCCCGCCTGCTGACGGGAGCGGGCGAGGTCGCGGCGCGCGGCCAGTTCGCCATCGCGGGCACGACGGCCGTCGTGGACCAGGTGGAGACGGCCGCCGGGCATCGCCGGCGCGGGCTCGGCACGGTCGTCATGCGGACGATCGCCGCCACGGCCGCCTCGATGGGCGCCCGCACGGGCGTCCTGGTGGCCACCGCCCAGGGGCAGGCGCTCTACTCGACCCTGGGCTGGACCCTGCACACCCCCGTGACGGCGGCCGTCCTGACCTGAGCGCTAGACCAGCGAGCGCACCACGATCGTCTGGTCACGCCCCGGGCCCACGCCGATCGCGGAGATCGGCGCGCCGCTCATCTCCTCCAGCGTGCGCACGTAGGACTGCGCGTTCGGCGGCAGGTCCTCGAACGACTTGGCGCTGGAGATGTCCTCCTGCCAGCCGGGGAACTCCTCGTAGACCGGCTTGGCGTGGTGGAAGTCGGTCTGCGTCATCGGGATCTCGTCGTGCCGCACGCCGTCCACCTCGTACGCCACGCACACCGGGATCCGCTCCAGCCCCGACAGCACGTCGAGCTTGGTCAGGAAGTAGTCGGTGACGCCGTTGACGCGGGTGGCGTACCGGGCGATCACCGCGTCGAACCAGCCGCAGCGGCGGTCGCGGCCGGTCGTGACGCCGTACTCGCCGCCCGTCGTGCGCAGCCACTCGCCCATCTCGTCCGTCAGCTCGGTCGGGAACGGCCCGGAGCCGACGCGGGTGGTGTACGCCTTCAGGATGCCGATGATCTTCGTGAGCCGGTTCGGCGGGATGCCGGCGCCCGCGCACGCGCCGCCCGACGTCGGGGAGGAGGAGGTGACGAACGGGTAGGTGCCGTGGTCGATGTCGAGCAGCGTGCCCTGACCACCCTCCAGCAGCACGAACTTGCCCTCGTCCAGCGCCTTGGAGAGCACCAGCGAGGTGTCGGCGATGTGCGGCTTGAGCCGCTCGGCGTAGGCGAGGTACTCCTCCAGCACCTGCGCCGGGTCGATGCCGCGCCGGTTGTAGACCTTGGTGAGCACCTGGTTCTTCTCGGTCAGCGCGACCTCGATCTTCTTGGCCAGGATCCCCGGGTCGAGCAGGTCCTGCACGCGCACGCCCATGCGGTAGATCTTGTCGCCGTACGCGGGGCCGATGCCGCGACCGGTGGTGCCGATCTTCGCCTTGCCCAGGTAGCGCTCGGTGACCTTGTCCAGGGCCTTGTGGTGCGGCATGATCAGGTGGGCGTTCGCGCTGATCAGCAGCCGCTCGGCGGAGATGCCGCGAGCGGCCAGCCCGTCGATCTCGCTGAGCAGCACGCCGGGGTCGATCACCACGCCGTTGCCGATGACCGGCACCACCTCCGGCGACAGGATCCCCGTGGGGAGCAGGTGCAGCGCGTATTTCTGATCACCGATGACCACGGTGTGTCCCGCGTTGTTGCCCCCCTGATAGCGGACGACGTAGTCGACGTCGCCACCGAGCAGGTCGGTGGCCTTGCCCTTGCCCTCATCGCCCCACTGGGCACCAACGAGAACGGCAGCCGGCATGGTTCAGTCTCCCGAGCACAAAACGAAACCCCTGGCGCAAGCGCGACAGGGGCTCTTGCGTAGAGAGACTACCCGAACGTGCCTATTCGTCCCAAGGGCTAGCCCTTGGTCAGCGCGTCGTACCCGCTTTCTGTGCTGTCCTTGAGGAACTGCAGGCATCGCTCCGCCTCGTCCTTCTCACCGATCGCCTGCGCCGCTCTGGACAGGGCGTAGAGGCAGCGCAGGAACCCCCGGTTCGGCTCGTGCTCCCACGGGACGGGGCCGTGCCCCTTCCAGCCGCTGCGGCGCAGCGCGTCGAGCCCGCGGTGGTAACCGGTGCGGGCGAAGGCGTAGGAGGTGACGGCGTGCCCCTGGGCGAAGTACTCCTCCGCGAGAGCGGCCCAGGCCGCCGGGTAGGCGGGGAAACGGGCGGCCACGTCGGAGGCCTTGACACCCGACTCCAGCGCCTCTCTGGCCTCGGGCAGGTCCGGCAGGTGCGTCGGGGGCGGCCCGGCGAGAAGGTTATCCATAGGACAAGTCATACCCGCCAGGCCGCTGAACTGGCTAGGAGATCTTCGTTCCGGCGCTCTTCAGGCTCTGGCACGCCTCCAGCACGCGGGCCGCCATCCCCGCCTCGGCGGCCTTGCCGTACGAGCGGGGGTCGTAGGTCTTCTTGTTGCCGACGTCGCCGTCGATCTTGAGCACGCCGTCGTAGTTCTTGAACATGTGCTCCGCGATCGGGCGGGTGAAGGCGTACTGCGTGTCGGTGTCGACGTTCATCTTGACGACGCCGTACGAGATGGCCTCCTGGATCTCCTCCAGCAGCGAGCCGGAGCCGCCGTGGAAGACCAGGTCGAACGGCTTGTCCTTGCCGTACTTGGCACCGACCGCGTCCTGGATCTCCTTCAGCACGCTCGGGCGCAGCTTGACGTGGCCCGGCTTGTAGACGCCGTGCACGTTGCCGAACGTGGCGGCCAGCATGTAGCGGCCCTTGTCGCCGACGCCCACCGCCTCGGCGGTGGCCAGCGCGTCCTCCGCCGTCGTGTAGAGCTTCTCGTTGATCTCGCCGACGACGCCGTCCTCCTCGCCGCCGACGACGCCGATCTCCATCTCCATGATGATCCGCGCCCGGGCGCACTTGTCCAGGAGCTCCTTGGCGATCTCCAGGTTCTCGTCCAGCGGTACGGCGGAGCCGTCCCACATGTGCGACTGGAAGAGCGGGTCGAGGCCCTTCGAGACCCGCTCCAGGGAGATGTCGATCAGCGGCCGCATGAAGCCGTCGAGCTTGTCCTTCGGACAGTGGTCGGTGTGCAGCGCCACCGTGACGGGATACTTGGCGGCCACCACCCTGGCGTACTCCGCCAGCGCCGTCGCGCCCGTGACCATGTCCTTGATCGTCGCTCCGGAGAGGAACTCCGCGCCACCCGTCGAGACCTGCACGATGCCGTCGCTCTCAGCCTCGGCGAAGCCGCGCAGCGCGGCGTGCAGAGTCTGTGAGGACGTCACGTTGATCGCCGGATAGGCGAATCCACCGGCTTTGGCCCGGTCGAGCATCTCAGCGTAGATCTCTGGAGTCGCAATAGGCATGATTCATCTCCCTGAGAAGTTGCGGCTGCGCGCCAGGGCCCAGTATTCCGGCTCCCTACCCGCTCGGGTAGTGACAACGCGTGCTTGTTGGTCATGTCCCCCACCCCAGCTACAGGTAGGCTCCTCGTCGTGGACTGGCTTTTGAACCTCCTCGACCCGACGTGGTGGCTGACGATCCTCGGCGCGTTCGCCACCGTCGGCGTGCTGGCGATCATCTTCGCCGAGACGGGTCTGCTGCTCGGGTTCTTCCTGCCCGGAGACTCGCTGCTGGTGGCCGCGGGCATCTTCAGCTCGGCGTCGGTGGCCACGGGGATGGGCATCGAGCCACTCTCTTTCCCCGTTCTGCTGATCGGCACCCCGCTCTGCGCGATCGCCGGCGCACAGCTCGGGCATTTCCTCGGGGCGCGATTCGGCCGCAAACTCTTTGACAAGCCGGATTCGCGGTTGTTCAAGCGCGAGCACGTCCTCCGGGCCGAGGTGTTCTTCGAGAAGTTCGGTCCCGCCAAAGCCGTCATTCTGGCCAGGTTCGTGCCCATCGTGCGCACGTTCATGAATCCCGTCGCGGGCGTGCTGGAGATGACCTCCAAGCGGTTCTTCCTGTGGAACGTCGTGGGCGGCATCGTCTGGGTCGAGGGCCTCATCCTGCTCGGCCACTTCCTCGGCGGCACGGTCGATCCCAAGCAGATCGACCGCTACATCCTGCCGGGCGTCTTCCTGATCGTGTTCATCTCGCTGATCCCGATCATCGTCGAGGCCGTCAAACACCGCCGCGCCGCCAAGCAGCTGCCGATCCCCAACGGCAAGCACCACCGCGCCCCGGTGAGCCCCACCAGCTTCGACGGCCAGCTCTGACACTCGCCACACCCGGCGACGGCGGATCACCCACGGTACGCTGCCCCTTGTGGGACGCCACAGGTCAGATCCGATGGGCCTCGCCCGATTAGCGCTCGCCGTCCTGGCGGTGGGAGCCGTGGTGACGCTCCTGGTCATCGGCGGTCGCGCGCTCCTCGACCTCTCGGACGCGCCGCCCCCCGACCGCGAGCCCGCCGCCGCCCCCGCCTCCGGCACGGCCACCGGCCCGGCCGCCACCGCGCAGGTCCCCACCGTGCGCATCGAGTGCGTCGCCGAGACCTGCCCCCTGGTCACCGTCCGCGTGCCGGGGGGTGACGTGCTGCAGCACCGCGAGATGAGCCGGGGCGAGGAGGTCCGCTACTTCGAGCCCGAGCTGGACGTGGTGCTCAGTGACGCGGGCACGGTCCGCGTCACGGAGAACGGCACGGCGCGCGCCCAGGGCAAGGCCGGCGCCCGCGAATCCTTCACCGTGCGGGCCGGCTGACCTCCGGCCGCCTGGCGCGCGGTCAGAGGCCCAGGTCCGCCACGGTGTAGGCCGTCCTGTAGAGCAGGCCCTCGCTCTCCACCCGCTCCCTGGCACCCCGGTCCACGATCGTGGCCACGGCCACCACCTCCGCCCCCGCCTCGCGCAGCGCCTCCACGGCGGTCAGCGGCGAGCCGCCCGTGGTGGAGGTGTCCTCCACGGCGAGCACGCGCCGCCCCTTCACGTCGGGGCCCTCGATGCGCCGCTGCATCCCGTGCGCCTTCTGCGTCTTGCGCACCACGAAGGCGTCCAGCGTCCGCCCGCGGGCCGCCGCCGCGTGCAGCATCGCGACCGCGACCGGGTCGGCGCCCATGGTGAGCCCGCCGACCGCCTCATAGTCGAGGTCGGCCGTCAGGTCGAGCATCACGCTGCCGACCAGGGGCGCGGCCACGCCATCGAGCGTGATGCGGCGCAGGTCGAAGTAGTAGTCGGCCTCCTTGCCCGAGGAGAGCGTGACCTTGCCGTGGATGACGGCCTTGCTCTTGATCTCGGCCAGGAGGTTGTCGCGATCTGTCATGGCACCAAGCTTAGGACCGCCCCCGGGGTGAGGGCTCGGGCCGGTCATGCGCCCATGCTCCTGATCAGTGCCAGTGCCTGCCCGTACGCCTTGGGCAACGGCCGCACCCTGACCCGTGGCCTGCGGCCGTACAGGATGGGGGAGTCGCGCAGCCGGGCGACCTTGGCCGGCAGGCCGTCGTCCATCCGCGTGACGGCGCCCACCCGTACGGGCCCGAGCAGCGCCAGCGTCTCGTCCCCTGGGAAGGCCCGGCGCAGCGCGGTGGCCAGGTTGAGCGCGGTGGCGAGCCGCTCGGCCAATTCCCCGGGCGGCGCCGACGGCTCGGCGGCCACCAGGCACGTGCCCTTGGCCGTGCCGCGGTAGAGCTGCGCCAGCCTGGTACGCAGGTACGCCGCCGTGACCAGCCCCGTCAGCGGGTCCTCGCAGTGCAGCTCGCCGAGCGGCGCGAAGCTGTGCTCGGCCCACCCGGCGGCGAACGAGCGCAGCGCCCCGAACGGCGGCCCGCCCGCGCCCGTCACCGCGAACAGGGCCGCCAGGTCGTTCATGCCCTCGGCGACGCCGACCCCGGCGGCGGCCCGCGCCGCCCCGAGCGCCCAGCACGCGTGCGACAGGTCGCAACCACCGCACACCGCCTTGACGACGCCCTCCACCTCGGGCGTCCACCAGTCGTCGGCCAGCGACCAGCCGGCCGCCATGCTCCTGCGACGCCACCGTGACAGCACGCCCGCCTCCATCCGTTCCCCCTCTGTCAGATCTCCCCGCAGTAAAGACGTGCGCGCGGTTTAGTCATGACGGGGAATGCGGAATGATTGCGCGGGGCAACCCCGCGTAATCGTGAGGTCACTATGGGTGTCGAATCGCCGCAAAGCGATGCAGATCTGCTTGAAGCGGCCAGACAGGGCAACGCCGCCGCGTACGGGGAGCTCTACGAGCGCCACGTCGCCGCGGCGCGCGCGCTGGCCCGGCAGCTCGTCAGGGGCGCCGAGGTCGAGGACGTCGTCGCGGAGTCGTTCACGAAGATCCTCGACCTGGTGGGCCGGGGCGGCGGGCCCGACTCGGGCTTCCGCACCTACCTGCTCACGGTCGTGCGGCGCACGGTCTACGACCGCTCCAGGGTCGAGAGCCGCCAGGTGACCACCGGCGAGATCGAGCTGTACGACCCCGGCGTGCCCTTCGTCGACCCCGCCCTGGTCGGGCTGGAGAAGTCGCTGATCGCCAGGGCGTACCTGTCGCTGCCCGAGCGCTGGCGCGCGGTGTTGTGGCACACCGAGGTCGAGCGGGCCAAGCCGGCCGACGTGGCGCCGCTGCTCGGCCTGTCGGCCAACGGGGTGGCGGCGCTGGCGTACCGGGCCAGGGAGGGGCTGCGGCAGGCGTACCTGCAGATGCACCTGGGCTCCCCGCCGCAGCACGACTGCCGGCCCGTGCTGGGCAAGATGGGCGCGTACGTGCGGGGCGGCCTGGCCAGGCGCGACTCCAAGGCGGTGGACGAGCACGTCAGCGGTTGCGAGGAGTGCCACGGCGTGCTGCTGGAGCTGACCGACGTCAACCGCGGCCTGCGCGTCATGGTCGGCCCGCTGATCGCCGGCCCGCTGTTCGGCGGGTACGCGGCGGCGCTGGCCAAGCCAGGCGTGGTGGGCGCCGGTGGCGCGCTGCGGCTGCTCGGCCGGCTGCGGCGGGTGCCCAAGCAGCAGCAGGTGGCGGTGGCCGGCGGCACCGTGGTGGTGACGGCGGCGGTGCTGGCCTCGCTGCTGCTGGTCGCCGACGAGCAGCCGATCGTGCGGCCGCCCTCGATCACCCCGGTGGCGCAGCCGCCCGCTTCGGTGGCGCCGGTCCCGGTGCCGGTGCCGATGCCCAGCGAGCGGCCGGTCGAGGTGCCGCCGCCGGTCAAGCAGGCCAGGCCGGGCAAGGCGCGGCTGCGGGCCACGATCGACGCGCTCGGCTCCCTCGTCCGCGCCCAGCCCGGCATCGTCGGCATCCGCCTGCGCAACTACGGTGAGAGCCCCAGCGAGGAGCTGGCGGCGCAGGTGGACCTGCCCGACGGTGTGACCCTCGTCCCCCCGGCCCGGCGCGGCCACAGCGCGGCACTGCTCGACCCGGTGGGCACGGTGGACGGCTGGGCATGCCGCCCGGTCAGGGGCGGTGCCCGGTGCGCCAGGGGCGCGCTGCAGGCGGGCCAGGGCACGGCCGTGTTCCTGCGGGTGCTGGTGGCCGACGAGGCACCCGAGGGCGCGGGGCCCGCCCTGCGCGTCGCCGCCGGCTCGCTGCGGCTGCAGGCGCGCGCCGAGGAGGGCGTACGGGTGTCGGGCGCGCCCGCCAGGTTCGCCACCGACGGGAAGGTGGCGGTCCGGGCGATCGGCAACACCCTGCTGAGCTGCCCGGCCGAGCGCGCGGGCTGCCAGGAGACCAGGCGCAGGCAGGGCACCCAGCGCGACAACGACCTGTGGCCGATGACCCGGCTCGACCAGGACGAGCGCTCCGACACGGCCTCCTCCAGCGGGGCGGAGCTGACCCTGCCCAGGGGCAGCGAGGTCGTCTGGGCGGGGCTCTACTGGTCGGCGACCGGCGACGAGGCGGGGCCCGTCAAGCTCAGGCCGCCGGGGCGGCGCAAGTACACCACGGTGCAGCCGGGCGAGGTGACCATGCGGGAGCTGCCGCTCGGCCCCGTCTACCAGGCTTTCGCCGACGTGACCGAGCTGGTCGGCGACGTGCGCAGGAACGGCACCTGGTGGGCGGCCGACGTGCCGATGAAGGAGGGGGTCTCGCGCCATGCCGGATGGAGCCTCGTGCTGATCGTCACCGATCCCGCGGAGCCGTACAGCCAGGCCGTGGTGCTCGACACGGCGACCGTGGTCGGCGGCCAGGCGCGGCGGATGCGGGTGCCGCTGGGCGGGCTGAGCCCGGCCGCCGCACCCGCCCGGGTCGAGCTGGTCACCTGGGAGGGCGACGCCGACCTCAGGGGCGACAAGGTCTCGCTCGGCTCCGGCGCGCTCGCCCCGGGCGGCGGCGACCGCGATCCGGCCAACGTCTTCGACGGCTCGTCCAACGGCGTGGCGGGGATGACGTTCGGCACGGACGTCGATACGGTCGGCGCTGAGCTCGGGGTGGATCCCGGGCTGACGATCGTCACGGACAAGGACGTGGTCCTGTTCGGAGTGGCCGCGCTGAGCGTGCGGGCGCGATCGTGACCGTGAATAGGACAAACTGGTACGGTCTGCCTAAGTGGTCTGGCGCGTCGGTGAGCGGGGGCCGAACTGTCGGTATTAACCCTCGCGCGATCACCTGCTTTCATTACCCTGAGAGAGGGCCGCCGAGTCCGGTCTCTGACGGTGCAGAGCCAGCAAGGTCGGACCACCAGGAAAGGGGCGGTGTCAGTGGATCGCTGCGCGCTGTTCGTGGACGCTGGCTATCTGCTGGCTGATGGAGCGATGGCCGTGCACGGCACCCGTCATCGCGAGGCGGTTTCCTGGGACTATCCGGGGCTGCTCCAGCTGATGACCAGTCTGTCGCGCGAGCGTACCGGGCTGCCGCTGTTGCGGTGCTACTGGTACGAGGCGACGGTCGAGGGCCGCCGCACACCGGAGCACGACGCGCTGGCCGACATCCCCGGCCTCAAGCTCAGGCTGTCGCGCATCCGGCCGGGCCGGCGCGAGGGCGTCGACGCCCAGGTCCATCGCGACCTGATGACGCTGGCCCGCAACAACGCCATCTGCGACGCGGTCGTGGTCAGCGGCGACGAGGACCTGGCGCAGGTCGTGTGCGACGCCCAGGACCTCGGCATCAGGGTGAGCGTGATCCACATCGCGGCCGACGGCGGCTGGGCCGTCTCGCGGTCGCTCCGGCAGGAGTGCGACGACCTGGTGGAAGTGGGGGCGGTCCATCTGCGGCCGTACGTCAGCCTGGTCAGCGGCATCACCGAGGCTTCCAACGGCCATCACCAGCCGATCAGCAACGGGCACTCCACCCCCTCGCTGCCTCCCGCGCAGCCGTCGTCCTCCCTGCCGCCGTCGTCGCTGCCCTCCTCCTCGCTGCCTTCGTCGTCGCTGCCGTCCTCCTCGCTTCCGCCGAGCTCCAGCGGCAGCCACGCGGCGCCGTCGTCCGGCAACGGCCAGTCCTCCGGCGGGCCTTCGCGTGGCCAGTCCAGCACGCCGCCCGCGCTGCCGACGTACTCCAGCTACCAGGCCGAGCAGCCGCCCCCGCCGCCCGCCGCCCCCGTCACCGGGCCCATCCAGGCGCAGCCCCAGCAGTCGAGCCCCTCCACCGGCCAGTTCTCCACGTCGTCGAGCGGCACCTACCAGCCGTCGCAGCTCGGCCCCTACACCGGGCCGCAGCCCGCGCCCGTCACCCCGCCCGCCGCCACGGCGGGGGCCACCACGCTGGCCGACGCGGTCAAGGCCGCGCACCGCGAGGGGCACGACTTCGGCGAGTCGGTGGCCCGCGACGCGCCCGCGCTGTGGCTGGAGGCGGTGCTGGCACGCAAGCCGCGCATGCCGTCCGACCTTGAGGCCCGGTTGCTGCAGGGCTCGTCCCTGCCGATCGACTTCCTGCTGCACGACGAGGTACGGCACGCGCTGCGGCGCGGCTTCTGGGACGCGCTGGAGCGCGCCCGCCACTGAGCGGCGTCAGCGCACGGCATAGGCGCCGAAGGACGGCTCCATCAGCTCGAACACCTCGCGGGCGGCCTCGGCGACGATCCCCGCGATCCGCGGGTTGTCCAGCCCCTCCAGAGTCAGCTCCATGATCTGCCCGAGGAACACCCGGTAGGGCGCGGCGAACTGCGCCGCCACCACCCGGGCCACCGCCCCCGGATCGCCCGTCTCCGCGGCCAGCTCCCGCGCCAGGGCCTCCTCCCGCTGCTCCTGCAGCTCGCGCAGGCGCGCCACCAGCGTCGGCGACCGCGCGATCATCTGCCCGAACCCGTCGCGGGTGAAGCCGAGCATCGGGTCCTGCCGCTCGGCCGCCTCCATGAACGCCTTCCTGAGCGCGGCCAGCGCGGACTCGCCCGGCCGCCTGCCGGCCACGATGCCGGCCAGCGTGGCCACGAACTGCTCGTGGTGGTCGAAGGCGAGGTCCTCCTTGCGGGGGAAGTAGTTGGTGACCGTCTTCTTGGCCACCCGCGCGGCCTCGGCGATCTCGGCGATCGTCGTCTCCTCGAAGCCCTGCTCGATGAACAGGCGGGTGGCCCGGTCGGAGATCTCCTGGCGGGTCTCCTGCTTCTTCTGCTCCCGGAGGCCGAGGATTTTTGTATCTGACATAAATTTCCTCTTGACGGTGGTTTGGTGTCGCCATAATCTTAGCACCGTCCTAAGTTTACATCCGAAAGGTCCGCAGATGCGAGGGTCGATCCAGATCAAGTTGCCTGCCTCCATCGCTGCCGCCGCCACCCGGCTCGACCAGGCCGGGGCGCCGCGCCGCGCCGCCGTACCGGCTCGGGAGCCGAAGCTCGTGGCGCGGCCCCACGTCGCGCGCCGTACCGCTCCCCGGAGGGTCGCGTACTGATTCCCGCAAGCCACCGCCGCTCGTCCGCTCGAACCCAGGGAGATCCCATGGCAGCCACCACCACCGAATCCGTCGAGGGCTACCTCAAGCAGATCGGCAGGATCCGGTTGCTCGACGCCCAGCAGGAGGTGGCGCTCGGCGAGCGCATCGCGGCCGGGCTGCTCGCCCAGGAGCGCCTCGACCTCGACCAGACGCTCCTCGCTGAGCAGGGACATGCCGCGCTGTCCGCGCAGGAGCGGGCCGATCTGGAGTGGACCGCCGCCGACGGGCGCCTGGCCAGGGAGCGGATGATCGAGGCCAACCTGCGGCTGGTCGTCTCCATCGCCAAGCGCTGGACCGGTCGCGGCCTGCCGCTCCTGGACCTGATCCAGGAGGGCAACGTGGGGCTGATGCGGGCGGTGGAGAAGTTCGACCACACGCTCGGGCTGAAGTTCTCCACCTACGCCACCTGGTGGATCAAGCAGGCGATCGGCCGCGCGCTGGCCGACCAGAGCCGGACGATCCGGCTGCCCGCGCACGTGGTCGAGGACCTCAACCGGGTCCTCAGGGCCCGCACCACCATGCTGCGCGAGCTGGGCCGCGAGGCCACGTCCGAGGAGCTGGCGAAGGAGACGGGTCTGGCGCCGGAGAAGGTCGAGCGGCTGCTGCGGCACGACCGCGAGCCGGTCTCGCTGCACACGCCGCTCGGCGACGACAGCGGTGAGCTGGGCGACCTGCTCGCCGACGACGCGCCCGACCCCGCGGCCGAGGTCGTCGCCGCCTGCCTCCGCGACGACCTGCGGGCGGTGCTGGCCACGCTGACCGAGCGCGAGCAGGCCGTGCTCGTCCAGCGGTACGGCCTGGCCGACGACACGCCGCGCACCCTGGACGAGGTCGGCCGGGCGTTCGGCGTGACCAGGGAACGCATCCGCCAGATCGAGGCCAAGGGCATGCACAAGCTGCGCCGGCCCGCCTGCGCCCGCGTCCTGGCCGACCTGCGCACCTGATCGGAAACGCACGGCCCCAGACGCCCTGGCGGAAGACGCCCGGCCGAAGACGCACGATCCCAGACGCCGGCTGAAGACGGACGATCCCAGACGCCCTGGCTGAAGGCGCCCGACCGTGAACGCCCGCACCGAAGAAAGGCGAGCCCCTGTTGACCGAGACCCCCTTCGACCCGGGCACCGAGTTCGACCGGCAGGTCCAGACCCTGATCGACCTCGGCTACCCCGCCCTGGCCGGGCTCGACCCCGACCGCTTCCGTGAGATGCTCGCCCCGCTGCGCGAGCCGGCCGTCCACCACGGCGACGGGCCGTACGACCCGGAGAACGGCCACGTCCCGTTCGTGCTCGTGCTCACCCGCCGGCTGGCGGCGATCGAGGAGACGATGCCGCGCACCACGCTGCACGGAAAGCGGAAGCCGGGATTCGTCGATCACTCCTTCGAGCCCGGCGCCCTCGACCGCTTCGTCACCACCTCCGAGGTCGAGCAGCAGGCCTACCTGCTGCTCGGCGTCGAGCGCGGCGAGGAGTTCTGCGGCGCCGTGCCCAACGACGCCATGCGCACCATCGCCGCCAGGGATCGCGTCCTGCTCACCATCGAGGAGGGCATCGCCCTGATCACGCACTTCCCGCAGATCCTGGTCAAGAACAAGTGCTTCTCGGTCGGCGGCTCCCGCTGCGGCGACCGGCGGGTGCCCGCCATCTGGATAAGCCAGCAGGCGCCCAAGCTCGGCTGGTGCTGGGAGGGCAACCCGCACACCTGGCTCGGCATGGCCTCCGCCGCCGGGCGCGCCACCGCATGAGAACACCCCCGGGCGGGCCAGGACCCCGGGGGTGGCGCGAGATCGTCAGGAGAGCGCGTCGAAGCCGGCGCGCAGGTGGGTGACGCGATCGGTCAGATCGGCCAGCGGCACGGCCAGAGCCGGGTCCTGCGACTTGCGGGCCAGCTCCCTGACCCTGGCCAGCTCGTCCTCCACCGCCGTGAGCCGGCGTGACAGCTCGGGCAGCACCGACGCGTGGTCGCCGGTCCCCGGCGGCAGCTCGCCGCTGAGCCGGTCGCGCAGCAGCGACGCCTGCTCGGCCAGCCGCTTGTTCATGTTGTACAGCTCGCTGAACACCGAGACCTTCGCCCGCAGCACCCACGGGTCGAACGGCTTGGTCAGGTAGTCCACCGCGCCCGCCGCGTAGCCGCGGAAGGCGTAGTCGGGGGCGCTGTCGACCACGGTCAGGAAGATGATCGGGATGTTACGGGTACGCTCCCGCCGCTTGATGTGCGCGGCGGTCTCGAAGCCGTCCATGCCGGGCATGCGCACGTCCAGCAGGATGAGCGCGAACTCGGTGTTGAGCAGCGCCTTGAGCGCCTCCTCGCCCGACCTGGCGCGCACCGGCACCAGGTCGAGCGAGCTGAGGATGGCTTCGAGCGCGATCAGGTTCTCCTCGCGGTCGTCAACGAGGAGGATCTTGGCGCGATCCGGCATCGATCACGACCCTTCGGATGGCGAGGTTGACGAGTCGGAGGCGGCGCCCCGGCCGCGGCTGAGCCAGCCGCGCAGCCGTTCGAGCAGGCGGTCCACGTCCACCGGCTTGGGCACGTAGTCGGACGCGCCGGAGGCGATGGACTTCTCCCGATCGCCCCGCATGACCTTGGCGGTCAGCGCGATGATCGGCAGATCAGCGAACTGGGGCATCCGGCGGATGGCCGAGGTCGTGGCCCATCCATCCATCTCCGGCATCATGATGTCCATCAGGACGAGGGCGACATCCTCGTTTCTTTCGAGCTGCTCGATGCCTTCCCGTCCGTTCTCAGCGTAGACGACGGTCGAGCCGTGTCGCTCCAGCACGCTGGTCAATGCGAACACGTTTCGGATGTCGTCGTCGACGATCAGGATCTTGGCGCCGTTCAGCGGGTCGTCGCCCTGCCACTGGCTGGGCGTCTCGACCGGCGGCTCGACCAGCTCGGGCAGCGGCAGGTCGAGCGGCAGCGCCGGCTCGGGCGTGGCGGACGCCGGCTCCTCGCTCGGCGGGGTCATCAGCTGCCTGCGCGCCGTGCCCGCGTCGGTCGCGGCCAGCGGGCCGGTGTAGGAGGCGGGCAGGTAGAGCGTGAACGTGCTGCCCTTGCCCAGCTCGCTGTCCACGTGGATCTCGCCGCCGAGCAGCCTGGCGATGTCGCGGCAGATGGCCAGGCCCAGGCCCGTGCCGCCGTACTTCCTGCTCGTCGTGCCGTCGGCCTGCCTGAACGCCTCGAAGATGACCTCGCGCTTGTCGGGCGCGATGCCGATGCCGGTGTCGATCACCTGGAACGCCAGCAGGTCGGTGGAGTCGTGCAGGCTGTCGTCGTCGAAGTCGACCCCCGGCGGGGCCATCGCGATGTGCAGCTTCACCTCCCCGCGCGGGGTGAACTTCACCGCGTTCGACAGCAGGTTCCGCAGCACCTGCTGCAGGCGCTGCTCGTCGGCCCGCAGCTCCTGCGGCACCTCCGGCTCGACGTCCACGCTGAACGACAGCCCCTTGTCCTGCGCGAGCGGCGCGAACGCGGCCTCCAGCAGGTCCACCATCTTCGGCAGCGACACCTGGATCGGATGGATGTCCATCCGGCCCGCCTCGACCTTCGACAGGTCGAGCATGTCGTTGATGAGCTGCAGCAGCGCGGAGCCGGCGCTGTGGATCGTGCGGGCGAACTCGACCTGCTGCGAGGTCAGGTTGCCTTCGGCGTTCTCGGTCAGCAGCTTGGCCAGCACGAGCAGGCTGTTGAGCGGCGTGCGCAGCTCGTGCGACATGTTCGCGAGGAACTCGGACTTGTAGCGCGAGGACACCGCGAGCTGCTCCGCGCGCTCCTCCAGCGTGCGGCGGGCCTGCTCGATCTGGAAGTTCTGGATCTCGATCGCGCGGTTCTGCTTGGCCAGCAGCGCCGCCTTGTCCTCCAGCTCGGCGTTGGACCTGCGCAGCTCCTCCTGCTGGCGCTGCAGCTCGTCGGAGCGCTCCTGCAGCTCGCGGGTGAGCCGCTGCGACTCGGTGAGCAGGTCTTCGGTGCGGGAGTTGGCGATGATGGTGTTCATCGTGACGCCGATGGTCTCGACGAGCTGCGTCAGGAAGTCGAGGTGCACCTCTCCGAACGGCGTGAACGAGGCCAGCTCCAGCACGCCGAGCACGCGGTTCTCGAACAGGATCGGCAGCACCACGATCTGCGCCGGCGTGGAGCGGCTGAGCCCGCTGTCGATGGTGATGAACTGCGGCGGCACGTCGTCCAGCACGATGTGCCTGCCCTCGCTGGCCGCCTGCCCGACGATGCCCTCGCCGAACTCGAAGCGCTGGCGCGGGCCCCGGTCGGGACGCACGCCGTAGCCGCCGATGAGGATGAGGTTGCGCTCGTGCTCCGGCTCGATGCTGTAGAAGGCGCCGTAGCGGGCCGAGACCAGCGGCGTCAGCTCGCTCATCGTCAGCTTGGCCACTTCCAGCAGGTCGCGGTGGCCCTGCATGAGCCGCGAGATGCGGGCCAGGTTGGACTTCAGCCAGTCCTGCTCCTGGTTGGCCTGCGTGGTCTCGCGCAGGCTGCCCACCATCGAGTTGATGTTGTCCTTCAGCTCCGCCAGCTCGCCCTGGGCGTCGATGGCGATGGAGCGGGTCAGGTCGCCGCGCGCCACGGCGCTGGTCACGGTCGCGATGGCGCGGATCTGGGTGGTGAGGCTGCCCGCCAGCTCGTTCACGCTCTCGGTGAGCCGCTTCCAGGTGCCCTCGACGCCCTCGACCCGGGCCTGGCCGCCGAGCTGCCCCTCGGTGCCCACCTCGCGGGCGACCCGGGTCACCTCGGAGGCGAAGGACGAGAGCTGGTCCACCATCCGGTTGACGGTCGTCTTGAGTGCGAGGATCTCGCCCTGCGCGTTCACGTCGATCTTGCGGGTGAGGTCGCCGTTGGCGACCGCGGTGGTCACCTCGGCGATGTTGCGCACCTGGTACGTCAGGTTGTTGGCCATCGAGTTGACGTTGTCGGTGAGGTCCTTCCAGACGCCCGACACGCCCTTCACCCTGGCCTGGCCGCCGAGCTGGCCCTCCGTGCCGACCTCGCGGGCGACTCGGGTGACCTCGTCGGCGAAGGACGAGAGCTGGTCCACCATCGTGTTGAGGGTGTCCTTGAGCTGGAGCATCTCGCCCTGGGCGTCCACGGTGATCTTCTTCGACAGGTTGCCCTGGGCCACCGCGGACGACACGGCCGCGATCTGGCGCACCTGCGAGGTGAGGTTGTTGGCCATCGAGTTGACGTTGTCGGTCAGGTCTTTCCAGACGCCCGACACGCCGCGCACCTGCGCCTGGCCGCCGAGCTGGCCCTCGGTGCCCACCTCGCGGGCGACTCGGGTCACCTCGGAGGCGAACGAGGAGAGCTGCTCGACCATCGTGTTCATGGTGGACTTGAGCTCCAGGATCTCGCCCTGGGCGTCCACGTCGATCTTGCGGGTGAGGTCGCCGTTGGCCACGGCCGTGGTGACCTGGGCGATGTTGCGCACCTGGTAGGTCAGGTTGCGGGCCATGCTGTTGACGTTGTCGGTGAGGTCCTTCCAGACGCCCGACACGCCCTTCACCTCGGCCCGGCCGCCCAGCTTGCCCTCGGTGCCCACCTCGCGGGCGACTCGGGTGACCTCGTCGGCGAAGGACGAGAGCTGGTCGACCATCGTGTTGAGGGTGTCCTTGAGCTGAAGGATCTCGCCCTGCGCGTCAACGGTGATCTTCTTTGACAAATTGCCCTGGGCCACCGCCGTCGCCACGGTCGCGATGCTTCGTACCTGCGAGGTGAGGTTGTTGGCCATGAAGTTGACGTTGTCGGTGAGGTCCTTCCAGACGCCCGACACGCCGGTGACCTGGGCCTGGCCGCCGAGCTGCCCCTCGGTGCCCACCTCGCGGGCGACCCGGGTGACCTCTTCGGCGAACCCGGAGAGCTGGTCGACCATCGTGTTGACGGTGTTCTTCAGCTCGAACATCTCGCCCACGGCGTCGACCGTCACCTTGCGGCTCAGGTCGCCCTTGGCCACCGCCGTGGTCACCACGGCGATGTCGCGCACCTGCGCCGCCACGCGGGAGGACATCGTGTTCACGGCCTCGGTGAGGTCGCGCCAGCTGCCCGACATGCCGCGCAGGTTGGCGCTGCCGCCCAGCCGGCCTTCCGTGCCGGCCTCGCGGGCCACCCTCGTGACCTCGGAGTTGAACAGCGCGAGCTGGTCCACCATGCCGTTGATGGCCTTGCCCAGCCTGCGCACCTCGCCCCGCGCCGAGCGGTCGAGGTCGATGCGCCGCGACAGGTCGCCCTTGGCCACCGCGTCGATGACGTCGGCCGCACCGCTCACCGGGCTCACGAGGGCGTCGATGAGCATGTTGACCGACTCGACGCTCTCCGCCCACGCGCCGACGCCCGGCCCGGGCGTCAGCCGCTCGCCGAAGCGACCTTCCTTGACGACTTCTTTGCGCACACGTGACAACTCGTTGGCCAGGTGCTCACGGCGGTCGGCCACCTCGTTCAGCAGCAACCGCACCTCGCTGAGGATGCCAGGAGGCGCATGAGGGACCCGACGCCGGAAGTCACCGTCACGCCAAGAGAAGAGAGTCTCCAGGATGGGCACGAGATCCGATTCGGTGTAAGTCCTCTCCTCGGGGCTTAGAGCGGCCTTGGCCGTGGTCATGGGGCCTCCTTCACTCGCCGTTGCCGCGCGGCAAGTGATTCAAGTCTGTCACGATGAGTAGCTCGTAGTCCTGTCCTTGGATTTACCCCAAGTCAGCGGGAAGTGTGGTAGGCACGTTGGGATGACTGCTTCTCCCCATGCGGTGCTGGCTGCGACGTTCGCGCCCGGCGAGACCGCTGTGACGGCTGCGATGAGGTTCACGCGCGAGGTGATGACCGCGTGGGCCACCGGCGGCGTGCTCCATACCGCTGAGCAGGTCGCCGCAGATCTGGCCGAGCAGGTCGCTGATGAGCCGTTTGAGGTGATTTGGAAGCATTTCGGGGACGCAGTCCAAGTGGAGTTGCGGCAGCGAAACCTTTCCCAAAGTGATCCGAAGGCTCCTTCCGTCAACGTCGAGGAGTGGGGAGTCACCTTTGCGGGCGATTCCCGTGTCCATTGGGCAAGACTCACGCTACCTGGCTCCGCTGACCGGGTGGCCGCCGAATGGCAGCAGGAGAGCAGCCGCGGGCCGCATTGGCTGGGGTTCCTGGCCGACGCCAGTGACCTGCTCGCGGGCACGCTCGACCCCGACATGGTGCCGGCGATCATCGCCCAGGTCGTGGTGCCGCGCCTGTCGAGCTGGTGCGCCGTCTACACCTCCGACAACTCGGGGCCGCTGCGGCTGGTCTACCTCTGGCACGCCGACGAGGCCAGGATCGACGGCCTGCGCGAGCAGCTCGCCGACATGGACGTGGACGCCGCCGACACCCGCGTCACCTCCATGATCCACCTGCCCGAGTCGCAGGTGCTCGCCGTGCCGCTGACGGCCCGCGGGCGCGGCCTCGGCATGATGTGCCTGGGCCGGCCCGACCGCTTCCCCGACGACGTCATCCAGTTCGCCGAGGACATCGGCAGGCGCGCCGCGCTGGCCATGGACAACGCCAGGCTCTACGCCCAGCAGGCCGCCGCCAACCGCGCCCTGCAGCGCAGCCTGCTCCCGCCGAACGAGCCCGAGGTGCCCGGCCTCGACTACGGCGTCATCTACGAGCCGGCCGGCGAGGCCAACGAGGTCGGCGGCGACTTCTACGACCTGTTCAAGGCGACCGACGACTCCTGGCGCTTCGCCATCGGCGACGTCTGCGGCACCGGCCCCGAGGCCGCCGCCGTGACCGGCCTGGCCCGCCACACGCTGCGACTGCTGGCCCGCGAGGGGTACGGCGTGGCGGCCGTGCTCGGGCGGCTCAACCAGGCGATCCTGGAGGAGGGGGAGCGGGCCCGCTTCCTCACGCTGCTGCACGGCGACATCACCCCTGTGCCCGACGGGCTGGAGGTGCGGCTGGTGTCGGCGGGGCATCCGGAGGCGCTGCGGCTGCGGCCGAGCGGCAAGGTCGAGGCGGTGACCACCCCGCAGTCGCTGCTGGGGGTCTTCCACGAGGTCGTCTTCGAGGCCGACACCGTGCATCTCGACCACGGCGACGTGCTGCTGGCCGTGACCGACGGGGTGACCGAGCGGCGCTCCGGCGGGCGGCTGCTGGACGACGACGGCGGCCTGGCCAAGCTGCTGGCCGAGTGCGCGGGGTTGTCGGCCAGGGCCGTCGCCGAGCGTATCCGGCGGGGCGCCGCGGAGTTCGCCTCCGAGCCGAGCGCCGACGACCTCGCGATCGTGGTGCTGCGCGCCCGCTGAGCCGGGGATCGTGCTGGTCAAGGTGCGCCTTTCCGGCTGACTTCGGGTGGCGCGATGATGACAGGCCCGTCGGGTGAGCGTCAAGGGCGTCAGTCAGGGTCGGTGTCACACCGTGTGAAACGTCACGGCGTCCGGACGTCACGGTGGCGCGGCGTCATGAGGTCCGGACGTCACGGTGGCGCGGCGTCATGAGGTCCGGACGTCACGGTGGCGCGGCGTCATGCGTCCCGGCGGCGCGGCGTCACGGTCTCTAGAAGGACCCTCACGGCGTCGAGCACCAGGGCATGGCCGTCGCGGCGTCAGGAGCGGCGTCAGGGCGTCTGGAGCGGTGTCGCGGGCGCGTTACGGCACGCCCACGTGCTTGCGCGCGAACTCAAGCTGCAACGCCGTCTGCGCGATCCGCTCGGCGACCACGAGCGACCCCCGGATGGCGTCGTAGGTGTAGACCTCGTGGTGCCGCCCGTGCTCCTCCAGCTTGGTGACGTACTTCTCGATCTGCCGCAACGGGCACCGCGTGTCGTTCTCCCCCGCGAGGATCAGCAGCGGGCTCTTCACCTGGTCGACGTAGGTGATCGGCGAGCTGGCCGCGTACCGCTCCGGCTGCTCCTCGGGCGAGCCGCCGAGCAGCGCGCGATGGTAGGCGCGCAGGCTCTCCGCCTCGTCCTCGTAGGAGGTCTGGTGGCAGGCGATCGGTACGGCGGCGATGCCGCAGGCCCACAGGTCGGGCTGGGTGCCGAGGCCGAGCAGCGTCAGGTAGCCGCCCCAGGCCGTGCCGGCCAGCAGGGTCCTGCCCGGGTCGGCGATGCCGTGGTCGACCACCCACTGCCGCACGGCCGCCACGTCGGCCAGCTCGATGTGCCCCACGTCGCCGTGCAGCGCGGCGCGCCAGGCGGAGCCGTAGCCGGTCGAGCCCCGGTAGTTGACGCGGACCACCGCGAAGCCGGCGTCCACCCAGGCCGCGACCGTCGGCGAGAACGCGTCGCGGTCGTGCGCCGTCGGGCCGCCGTGCAGCAGGAAGACCGTGGGGTAGGGGGCCGTGCCGACCTCCGGCCTGGAGACCAGCGCGTGGATGCGGCCGGCCTCGCCCTCCACGTCGATGTCCTCCACCGGGACGCTCGGCGGCGCCGGCGGGCCGATGGGGTTGACCACGACCTGGCCGTTGCTCGACCGGACGACCGGCGGGCGCGAGGCGCTGGACCAGGAATACTCGACGTGGCCGCCGGGCCGGGGCGTGGCCTCCTCGATCACGCCGTGTGGCGTCTCGATCGGGGTCAGGCCGCCGCCGCGCAGGTCGTAGCGGTGCAGGTGGCTGCGGGCGCGGTCGTCGCGCAGGATGAGCAGGCCGCGGCCGTCGTCGTACCATTCGGCGTCCAGGTCGCCGGGGTCGCGCAGCCAGATCTCGCGCTGCTCGCCCGTCACCGGGTCCCAGACCAGGGGTTCGTGGCGGTGGCGGCGCTCGTGCAGGGCCAGCAGGCGGCGGTCGCCGGCGATGGGGGCGAAGCTGAGGCCGACCACGCCCTTGGTGGGGCCGTCGTGCAGCTCGCCGACCACGTGGCCGTTCTGGCGCACGACTCGCAGCGCCGGGTGCCGGAAGTCGCCGTACTCGCCGTGGTTGATGGCGATGAGGGAGCCGTCGAGTGACATGGCGGCCACCCAGGCGGCCTCCGTGTGCTCGTACAGGGTCTCGGTGGGCTGGCCAGGGCGTACCAGGTGGACGCGGAACAGGCCGTCGCCCGCCACGCTGATCGCGGCGACGCCGGTGGTGGACAGCGCGATGCCGCCGGGCTGGCCCGGCGGCAGGTCGGGGGCGACCGGCTCGTCGGGGCCGCCGGTGAACGGCTGGCGCCACCAGCCGCCGTACTCGTCGCCGTCGGTGTCGGCGAACCAGTAGATCCACTGGCCGGTGGGGTCGATCGCGGCGTACGCGGTGCCCTTCGGCTGGTCGGTGACCTGGCGGGTGGCACCGGTCACACGGTCCCACGCGTAGACCTCCCACTTGCCCGTGGCGTTGGAGCGGTAGATGGAGCGGTTCGGGGCCTGGCGCGCCCAGGCCGGCAGCGTCATGCGCGACGCGCGGAACCTGGCCTGCCAGCGTTCCTCCGCCTTCATCCGGCGCGCCCCCTCCCGTTGAGGTCCCGTGCCTCCAGGCCCGGGATGCCGTCCAGTATTGCGCCTGTGCCGAGGAAATACTCCGAGAATGTGGGGGAATTTCGGACTAAATACCCCATCAGTAACACCAGTCGCACAGGTCCGTCAAGGAACAGGTCTTGAACGGTGTGCCGGCTCGAAGATAGACAGATGAAACGCGGCGCGCGTTACTACTTTTTGCTGTCTTTTCGCGACATTTCGGGATACAACTGCGGCGATTCGCTCGTCGAGCGTGTCCGCCTGGTGATGCCACGCACTCGGGCCCATCCCGACGACCTGGGCGATCTCCTCAAGCCCCAGCTCCATCTCGAACTCGATCGCGTGCCGGCCCGTCTCGGCGAAGCCGTCGAGGCTGCGCGCGACCCTGCGCTCCTTCTCCTCATCGACGGAGAGCAGCCCGAGCTCCTCAACGAGCGGGCTGAGGTGCGCCGGCGCGGGCGTGACGACCACCGCCGCGCCTCCCGGCCGCAGCACGCGCCGGAACTCCGGCCCGTTCCTGGGCGCGAAGACGTCGATCACCACATCGGCCACCCCGCTCCTGATCGGAAGCGGGCGCCACACGTCGGCCACGAACGCCCCTGCCCTGGGATGCACCCGCGCCGCCCGGCGTACAGCGTGCTTCGACACATCGAACGCCATCCCGATGCCATCGTCCACCGCGTTGAGCACGGCCGCCAGGTAGTGCCCGGTGCCCGCGCCCGCGTCGAGGATCACCGGCGCGGTCCTGCCCTCCGCGCGGCGCTCATCGACGACTTCCGGCCCCCGCCCGCCGCCCGCAGGCGCCGCGCCGGAACCGGCCTCCACTCCCGCCCCACGGTACGCCTTGATGTCCGCGCCGTCATTCGTTTCGGTGCAGGACTCATGTTTTCCTGGAACGTTCTCCCGTAGCAGGTGTGCCCGCACGGCCCGCGCCACCGCGTCCGCCAGCGGCGCGTAGTGACCCCGGTCCAGGAAGGCCGCCCTGGCGGCCACCATCTCGGCGGTGTCGGCGGTGCCCGGCTGCCCCGAGCCGGTCAGGAGGCTCACGTAGCCCTGCTTGGCCACGTCGAAGCTGTGGTTGCCGGCGCATCGCACGCTCGCCCCCGCCAGGCGCAGGTCGGCGCCGCAGACAGGGCAGATGAGGTATTCGACGATGTCAGCCAGCATGGGCCCATTGTCGTGCACGAACGCCGGTCAGGCGGCGTTGGCCGCTTCGAGGAGGAAGGCCGCGTTGGAGGGGGTGGAGCGCAGCTTGTCGACGAGGACCTGCAGGCTCTGCTGCTTGTCCAGCGTGGTGAGCATGCGCCGCAGCCGCCACACGACCTCCTGCTCGCCGGAGTGCATCAGGATCTCCTCGCGCCTGGTGCCGGAGGCGTCGAGGTCCACGGCGGGGAAGAGGCGGCGCTCGGCCAGCTCGCGGACGAGGTGCAGCTCCATGTTCCCCGTCCCCTTGAACTCCTCGTAGAGGTTGTTGTCCATCCGCGAGCCCGTGTCCACCAGGGCCGTGGCGAGGATGGTCAGGGAGCCGCCGCCCTCCACGTTGCGGGCGGCGCCGAAGAAGCGCTTGGGCGGGTAGAGCGCGCGGGCGTCGATGCCGCCCGTCAGGACGCGCCCGCTGCCGGGCGGCGTGACGTTGTTGTACGCGCGCCCCAGCCGCGTCAGCGAGTCGAGCAGCACGACCACGTCGCGCCCCGACTCCACCAGGCGCTTGGCGCGCTCGATGACCAGCTCGGCCAGCGTGGTGTGGTCGCGGTCAGGGTGGTCGAAGGTCGAGGCGAAGATCTCGCCGTCGATGGAGGCGCGCATCTCCGTGACCTCCTCCGGGCGCTCGCCCACCAGGAGCACCATGAGGTGCACCTCCGGGTGGTTGCGGGTGATCCCGGCGGCCAGGGCCTGGAGGACCATGGTCTTGCCGGCCTTGGGCGGCGCCACGATGAGGCCGCGCTGCCCCTTGCCGATGGGCGCGAACAGGTCGATGACGCGCGTGCTGAGCGACTCGGTCTCGATCGAGAGCCGCTCGGCCGGATGTACGGGGGTGAGCCGGTCGAAGTGGGGCCGGTCGCGCCACGAGGTGGCGCCGTTGACCGACTCGACCCTGGCCAGCCGGTTCCCGGCGAAGGACGCGGTGACGTGGTCACCGGGACGCAGGTCCCACTGGCGTACCTTCTCGGGAGTCAGGCGTACGTCGCCCGGCCCCGGCAGGTGGCCCGCCCGGATGAACGCGGACTTGTCGCGTACGTCCAGGAAACCGTCCACCTGGCGGAGCGGCTCGGCGGCACGCTGCTCAGGAATGGTGTGCACAGACATGATGAGCCCCTTGGGGGAGATGCGCCGGAGGCCTCGCACGAGGACCGGCGGGTGATGAAGGAAAGGAGGCCGGGGCTCTCACGAACAGGAGGGCCGGGGCCGACTTGGAAGATCAGGCGGAGCTGAAGCTCTACGCCTGGTGGCAAGATACCACACCGTCCAGCCCATACAACGCCTAGCCCTCTTGGGCTATTCCGGGGCTGTTATCGGCGCTTCTCCCGCGCATCCGGGCCGCGGCGCGTGACAATGTTCTTCTCGGCACCGCGCAGCGAGGAAAATTACCGCGCCCGGTGTGCCGAGCAGCACAGAACCCCCGTCGGTGCAGCGTCATCGTGTCAAGTGGCATGCAGGGTCCCTGCAACTCGGTGAGGGTTCCATAGGGACGAAACAGAAAACTCCTTGGGGGAGCACCATCATGAAGACCGTCAACTGCCCGCGGTGCCACCACGAACTCGACGAAGGCCCGATCATGTACCGGTGCGCGAACTGCTGCCGCGCCGTCTACGCCGCCGACCTCGAGAACGAGTACGTTCCGGCGCAGCCCGTGGCCGCCTAGTCTGGGCGCGTGCCGCATCAACCGATAACCGTGTCAGGCGTCGAGGTGACACCCCTCTGCGACGCCGTGGGCCCCATGGGAGCGGCGATCCGCCGCCCACCGGCCGAGCTGTTCGCCGGCTCCGGTCTGCCTGACGAGCCGTGGGTCCTGCACTTCCACTGCTACCTGATCCGCGACGCCGCGGACCGGCTGACGCTGGTCGACACCGGCATCGGCGCCGCGGACTCGCCGGCGTCGAGCTGGGCGCCGGTTCCCGGCACGCTGGCCGGTGAGCTGGCCGCCGCGGGCGTCACGCCCGCCGAGATCGGCACCGTCGTCCTGACGCACCTGCACAGCGACCACGCCTCGGGCGCGGTCGCCGATGGCCGGCCGATGTTCGGCAACGCCCGGTACGTGGTGCAGAAGGCGGACCTGGACGCCGCCCAGGGGCCGGTGCTCGACGACGTCATCACCGTGATCAAGGCGCAGCTCCACGTCGTCGAGGGCGACGCCGAGGTGGCGCCCGGCGTGCACGTCCGGCACACCCCCGGTCACACCCCCGGCCACCAGATCGCCCGGGTCGGCGACCTGGCCATGACCGGCGACCTGGTCCTGCACCCCGTGCAGCTCGACGACCCTGGCATCCGCTACGTCTACGACGACGACCAGGAGGCGGCCGCGCGCATCAGGGCCGAGGTGCTGGCCGAGCTCAGGGCGGAGCGGGCGATCCTGGCCACCGCGCACTTCAGCGAGCCGTTCCTGCGTCTGTGATCAGGCTCGGGCACCATGTCGTGTCATGAAGATTCTCGTCGCGGCGGCTGCCGTCGCGGTCATCACCACCTCGCTCCCCGCGTCGGCCACCGCACCCGAGCTGTCCGGGGCCGCCGTGTACGCCAGCCCCTCAGGCAACCAGCTCAGCCGGTACCAGGGCGGCGGGTGGAGCACGATCGCCAAGTCCGGCGCCATGCCGCAGTACGCGGCCTCCCCCGACGGCAGGAAGGCCGCCTGGGTGACGACGGGCGGCCTGCTCCAGGTCAGGGACGGCGCGCGCACCAGCACGATCGTGAGCGGCCTGCAGGGCGGCACCCCGTGCCTGACCCCGGTCTGGTCCGCCGACTCCAAGCAGGTGGCCTACGCCCAGGGCGGCGACACGATCATGGCCGTCAAGGCCGACGGCAGCGCGGCCCCGCGCAAGCTGGGCAGGTCGGCGGGCGTGTGCCACCTCGCCTGGTCCGCCGACGGCCGCTACGTCGCGGGCTACACGGGTGAGGCGAACGCCCTCTACCGGCTCGACGTCAAGACCGGCAAGGCGGCCAGGGCCAAGGGCGTCACGTGGGTCACGCACGTGCAGAGCCTGTCGCCGAACGGCCGCAACGCCGTGATCGAGGTTCCCGCGAACCCCGACACGCTCGGCGACGGGAGCTGGCCGACCGCGTTCAAGCCGGTCGTCCTGGACATGGTGACCGGCAAGAAGCGCGCCCCGGCGGTCAAGGGCAAGCTGATCGGCGCCCTGTACCTCAAGGACGGGCGGATGGTCGTCCGGGTCGCCGGCGCCGCGCACAACACGCTGGTCGTGCTCGACGGCGCAGGCAAGGAGGTGCAGCGCCTCGCCGAACCCGCCAAGGCCAGGAAGCAGGCGCTGCTGCAGGTCCTCCCCTAGGGGCCTCACCTGCCGGTCGGCGCGGGCTGGTCGGCAAGGGCCTTATCCGCCGGTCGGCGGGGGCTGGTCAGGCAAGGGCCTTACTTGCCGGCCAGCGCGGGCTGGTCGGCGAGCAGGTCGGCGGGCAGGGCCACCGTCGCGGTCAGGCCGCCGTACGGCGACGGCACCAGGGCGACCTTGATGCCGTGCCTGGCCGCGAGCCGGGAGACGACGAACAGGCCCAGCCGGTCGCTCTGTGCCAGGTCGAACTCGGGGGTGTCGGTCAGCCGGTCGTTCAGCTCGTCCAGCTCGGTGCGGGGCAGGCCGAGACCGCGGTCCTCCACCTCCACGACCAGGCCGTGCGGCGTGGCGGAGCTGCGTACGTCCACCCGGGTCTGCGGCGGCGAGAACAGGGTGGCGTTCTCGATCAGCTCGGCCATCAGGTGGGCCACGTCGGTGACCGCCGCGCCGAGCAGCGCGACGGGCGGCGGCTGCATCACCTCCACCCGCTCGTACTCCTCCACCTCGGCCACGGCGGCGCGCAGCACGTCGAGGATCGGCACCGGGTTGCGCCAGCCGCGGCCCGGCGCCTGATCCGACAGGATGATGAGACTCTCGGCGTGCCTGCGCATGCGCGTGGTCAGGTGGTCGAGCTTGAACAGGTCGGCCAGCGTCTCCGGCGCCTCGGTGGCCCGCTCCATGCTGTCGAGCTGCAGGAGCTGGCGGTGCAGCAGCGACTGGTTGCGCCTGGCCAGGTTCACGAAGACCTGGCTGACGCCGTGGCGCAGCCTGGCCTGGTCCACGGCGGCCTCGACGGCGGTGGACTGCACGTCGTTGAAGGCACGCACGATGTCGGCCACCTCGGAGGTGTGCGCCTTGACCTCCAGCGGCGCCACCTCGGCGGCCGACGGCGGCTCGGTGTTGGTGCGCAGCCGCTTGACCAGCCCGGCCAGCCGCACCTCGGCCAGCTCCGTGGCCGCGTCACGCAGCCCGGCCAGCTCGCGAACCAGGCGCTTGCGGAAGCGCAGGGAGAGCAGGATCGAGGCGACGACCGCGATGAGGCCCACACCGCCCGCCACGCCGATCTTGACGAGCATGCCGACGGCGGTCGGCGTCACCCGGCCCACGATGCCCTGGGTGGCCTTGGACTGGGCGTGGTCGACCGCGGTCCACAGGTTCTGGGCGTCGATCGGCCAGGTGGCCGCGCCCGCGGGCAGCCCGTTGATCGTCGCCTGCCCCTTGATGCTGTCCTCGGCCCGCAGGAACTCCTCGTAGACCGGCGAGTCGGCCAGCTTCCTGTACGGCCCGCGCAGGTTGCCGTCGAGGTGCGACAGCGCCTGGGAGAACAGCAGCCGCCTGGTCGCCACCATCCCGGTGAACGACTCGCGCTCACGCGGCTCGACCCGGCCCCTGGCCAGCACGATCGCGATCACCGCGCGCTCCCTGGAGAGCACCTCCTTGGCCTCGCCGAGCATGGTCACCGCGCGGGCCTGCTGGTAGAGGGCCATGTCGGGGACCAGGACCATGGCGTCGTACATGCGGAAGGAGGCGTCCACGATCTGGCTGTAGCCGTCGATGACGTCAAGCGGCGCGACGAGCGTGCCGTCCACTTCCTTGCGTACGTCGGCGAGCTGGTCGAGCTTCACGTTCAGGGCGCCGACCTGCGTGTTCAGCTCCGGCGACAGGTCGTTCAGCTCCTTGATCCGCGAGCGGAAGGTCTTCACGGCCCGGTCGGTGCGCCCGCGCTGCCCGGCCATGGTGTCGGCGCCCTGCCCGGTCACCAGGAACTCCACCGAGGCCAGCCGTTCGTTCTGCAGCTCGATGGTGACGGTCTCGGATGGTCGCGCCAGGTTGGTCGCCAGGTCGTTGATCGACAGCAGGCGCAGGCCGGCGCCGCCGGTCAGGCCCGCCGCGAACGCCCACAGGCCCACCAGCGACAGCAGCGGGACCAGCAGGAGGATGAGGAGTTTCAGCGCGATGGGGCGGCCACGCGTGGGGGACATGCGACCTCCGGGTGCATGATGAGATCGCCTCGCAGAGTACACCCCCCTTTGGAAGGATTTCTGTGCGTCTTCCGCGTTCTTTCTCCGGCTGGACCATCGCGGTCTTCGGCTTCCTCGCCTTCGCGCTCGGCCTGCTCGGGTTGATCTCGCCCGACACCCTGCTGGCCATGCTCGGTTTCGAGGTGCTCGACGTGCGTCCCGCCGGTGACTACACGCTGGTCTATATGGCCGCCAGCTCGATGGCGGCCGTGAACATGGGCGTCTACTACCTGTTCGCCGCCTCGCACGACTACACCCCGTTCTTCCGCTGGACCGTGCCGTTCAGGCTCGTCACGTTCGCGGTCTTCACCACGCTGGTCCTGACGGGAGCGGCGCCCGGCAAGTTCTTCGGCGTGGGGCTCTGGGAGGGGCTGGGAGCGGTGATCACCGGATTCGCGCTCTGGCGCGAGGGCAAGCTGCTGCCCTCACGCCAGAGCGCGAACGCGGCCTAACGGCGCTCGTCACCACCGGCGACGAGACGGTCACCGGAGCGGTCGCTGTGCGCGGGCTCGCTGTGCGCGTGCTCGCGTTCCAGCTTCCGCTCCAGGTCGCGCTTCTCGTCCTCCAGCCGGGCGACCCGGTCGGAGGCCTCGGCCCTGGCACTGCGCAGCCGGCGGCGCTGCTTGGCGGTCCTGCGCGAACCCGAGCCCAGCATCCACAGTCCCAGCAGCAGGACGACCGAGACGGCCGCCCCCGCGAGGAACATCTCGACGTGGTTGGGCTCGAAGGTGTAGCCGAACAGGATGTACCTGGCGCTCTCCTCGGTGAGCACCAGAGCGAAAGCGGCGCCGGCGAGCAGGATCAGGAGAACTCCCAGTACGATCATCCAACTCACCCCTTGTCGTAAGAGGCGGTTCCTCTGCCCCTAGATCGGCGTGGTATGCGCGATGATGGCGTCCATGAGACCTGAACGGGGCGAGGTCCTGCACTTCTCGGAAGACCCCACGATCGAGCGCTTCGTGCCGCATGTGGCGGCGACCAGCAGGGAGAGCGAGCCGTACGTGTGGGCGGTCGGCCACGACCGGTGCCCCGACTACTGGTTCCCCCGTGCCTGCCCGCGCGCGATGGCCTGGCCCGGCCCGCGCACCACCGAGGCGGACCGGGCCAGGATCATCGGCGCGGGCTGCGGCGAGCGGGTGCACGCCATCGAGTACGGCTGGCTGAAGGCGTTGATGGAGGTGCGCCTGTTCGCCTACCGCCTGCCCGCCGGCAGCTTCGCGCCCATCGGCGACCCGCCGCACGCCATGGTGTCCAGGGCGCCGGTGACGCCGCTGGGCCCACCGGAGCCGGTGGGCGACCTGTTCGAGCTGCACGAGGAGGCGGGCATCCAGCTCAGGGTGCTGGACAACCTGTGGCCGTTCTGGAACGAGGTGACGGGCAGCAGCCTGGAGTTCAGCGGGATCCGGCTGCGGAACGCGCGTCGATGAGGTGCTGAAGGATCTCCAGCGGCATCGAGCCGGGCGGCTGCTTCTCGCGGGCGAACCGGTTGGCCTCGCGCCGCAGCGTCTCGTTGACCGGGGTCGCCACCCCGTGCTCGCGGCCCAGCAGGACGATCTCGCCGTTGAGGTAGTCGGCCTCGATCGAGCCGGCGGACCTGGCCAGGCTCTGCCACGACGACCCGCCGCCGCGCTCGACGCCCTCGATGGGGCGCGCGTCGACCTGGTGGCCGCGTGCCCGCGCCTCCTCCTCGGCGGTGGCGTACGCGATGCCGGCGTGCTCCAGCACGGCCCTGGCCTCGGCCCTGGCGCGCTCCGCCACCTCGGCCATGCCGGGCACGTGGCCGACGAGCGCCTCGACGGCGTTGCCCAGGTTGCCCAGGAGCTTGGCGTACTTCCAGCGCATCACGTCGGGCACGGCCCGGCCGACGAGGCCGCGCTTGCTCAGATCGTCGGCGATGCGGGCGGCGAGGCCGTCGTCGTCCACAGTCTGTGGATAGCGGCCGAGGTGCAGCATGCCGGAGTAGGGGTGGCCGTGGGCGGCGATGACACCGGGCTGGGGGAGCTGTGCGGGCAACCACACGCACATGCCGTAGACCCGCTCGAACCGCCGCAGGACCATGCGCTCGTTGGCGACGCCGTTCTGGGCGCACACCACGGGCAGGTCGGCCGGCCAGGGCGCCAGCGCGGCGATCGTGTCCTGGGACTTGGTGGCCAGGATGAGCACGTCGTCATCGCGCGTGGGCACGGGGCCGTCGGCGGCGGGGATGTCCAGGGTCTCTTCGGACTCGGGGGTGATCAGCCGCAGGCCGTCCCGCCGTAGAGCCTCGTAGTGGGCTCCTCTGGCGATGAGAAGAACCTCGTGCCCGCCTTGAGCCAGGCGGGCACCGATGGTTCCCCCGACTGCTCCTGCTCCGATCACTATGTAGCGCATTGTTGAAGAATGTCACTCCCTACTTGGCGAGTGCCACTTGGGCCTGCGCGGCCGTCACGGCGGTGCCGCGTGCGCGCTCGCGCCAGATCGTCCTGAGCACCCGCCAGCCGTCGCGCACCGCGTTCAGGTTGCTGACGCCGTGGATGCGGGAGCGCTCGTGGCTGGGGACCTCGCGGATGATGAGGCCGGCCTGGGCGGCGCGGACGTTCATCAGGGTCTCGATCTCGAAGCCGTCGCAGTCGAGGTCGAGGGCGTCGAGGTGGCGGGCCCAGAAGGCGTTGTAGCCGTAGCACAGGTCGGTGTAGCGGGTGCCGTAGAGGAAGTTGGTCAGGCCGGTGAGGACCTTGTTGCCGAGCGAGCGGATCGGACTGAGGTCGTCCGAGCCGCCACCAGGGGCGTACCTGGAGCCCTTGGCGAAGTCGGCGCCGTTCATGAGCGTGGCGACGAAGGAGCGGATCTCCCGGCCGTCGGTGGACCCGTCGGCGTCGATCATGACGATGATGTCGCCCTGGGCGGCCTGGAAGCCCTCGATGAGGGCGTTGCCCTTGCCGCGCCGGCTCTGCACGACGACCCGGAGGTCTGGGCGCAGCCTTCGCGCGACGGCGATGGTGTCGTCGGTCGAGTTGCCGTCGACGAGGATCACCTCGTCGATCCAGTCGGGCAGCGTCGCGAAGACGTGGGGAAGGTTCTCGGCCTCGTTCATCGCGGGAACGATGACACTGACGCTGGCGGCGAAAGGCTGCTTGTTCATGTCACCAAGGTTCTCCGTGACGCATGCAGCCCGCTTAACAGCTCCTTGCATAGATCGTCGTATGGCGAAATCTCAGGCGATTTGGGCCTCCCCGGCCCTGGAGATGATCTCGTCCACGGTCTCCTCGACGCTCTGCCGGGAGGTGTCGAGCCAGAGGCCGAGGCGCGGTGTCTGCTCCCGAAGCGCCGCGTCTAGCTGGGCGATCGTCCAGCCGCCCGCGTAGCCGGTCTTGGGACGGGCGGCCTCGCGGCGCGCCACCTCGGCCGGGTCGGGGGCCAGGACGATCACGTGCAAGGGACGCGTACGGATGAGCTTCGTGAACAGCTCCAAATCCCCACCGAGAATGACATCTTGAACTATTGGTGTGAATCCGGCGTCAAAATACAGATCCGCTGTTTTAGCTGCGATTCGGTAACGAAGATGAAGCTGGAGCACCGACTCGTCGGTCAATTCCGGTGTCATCTCGGCGCGCCCGCCCACCACCATGCGCCGGAAGGTGTCGCCGCGCACGTGGGCCGAGCGCGGCAGGCGCTCGGCCAGGGCCTGGGCCACGGTGGACTTGCCGGCCGCCGAGACCCCCGTGATCAGGACGGCCCCTCTCACGCGCCGACCAGCTTGCGCACCCGGTCGGCGCCCACCGCCATCAGCAGCGTGGGCAGCCTGGGGCCGGTGTCGGAGCCGACGAGCAGGCGGTAGAGCAGGGTGAAGAACGCCCGCTGCGCCGCCTTCATCTCGGGCGTCGGCTTGGCGTCCACCGGCAGGCCCGCCTGGAGCTTGGGCACGCCGTACACCAGAGCGGTCAGCCCCTCCAGCGTCCAGTCGTCGAGGCCGTCGGCCAGCAGCCGCAGCCCCTCGCGCTCGCCAGGCCCGAGGGAGTCGAGCAGGTCCTGGTCCGGCGACTCCCGCACCCGGGTGCGCTGGTCGGCGGGCAGGTGCAGCTCCACCCAGCGCTCGGCCCTGGCCAGACGGGGACGGGCCGCGTCGAGCGTCTCGACGCCGTCGAGGTCGCGCAGGATGCGCAGGGTCTGCTCGGCGTGCCCCGTCGTGATGTCCACGACCGAGGCCAGCGTGCGGTAGGCGACCGGGTGCGGCGTGCCGGGCAGCGGGCCCGCGGCCGTGCTCACCGCCCGGTTGTAGGCGGCCAGCTCGGCGGGCTGGGCCTGCCCGGCGGCCACCTTGCGGCCCAGGGTGTCCCACTCGTCGTAGAGGCGCTGGATCTCCTGGTCGAAGGCGATCTTGAAGGACTGGGCCGGCTTGCGGCGGGCGTACAACCAGCGCAGCAGCGGCGCCTCCATGATCTCCAGCGCGTCGGACGGGATCGGCACGCCGCCCTTGGAGCTGCTCATCTTGGCCATGCCGGTGATGCCGACGAAGGCGTACATCGGGCCGATCGGCTGTTGCCCGCCGAACACCTCGCCGACGAGCTGGCCGCCCACGATCCACGCCGAGCCTGGCGAGTGGTGGTCGACCCCGGACGGCTCGAAGATCACTCCCTCGTACGCCCAGCGCATCGGCCAGTCGACCTTCCACACCAGCTTGCCCCGGTCGTGCTCGGCCAGCCGCACGGTCTCGCCGAAGCCGCACTCGCAGGTGTAGGCCAGCTCGGTCGTCTCGTCGTCGTAGGCGGTGACGGTGGTCAGGTCGCGCTCGCACAGGTCGCAGTACGGCTTGTACGGGAAGTAGTCCTCGGGCTCCTGCTTCGCCTCGCCGGACTGCTTGAGCCGGTAACGCGCCAGCACGGCGTCGATCCTGGCCCGCTCGCGCACGGCGGTCAGGATCTGCTCCCGGTAGGCCCCCGAGGTGTACTGCTCGGTCTGGCTGATGGCGTGGTACTCCACGCCCAGCTCGGCCAGGGCCGCGACCAGCGGCGCCTTGAAGTGCTCCGCCCAGTTGGCGTGCGTGCTGCCGGGCGGGGCGGGCACCGAGGTCAGTGGCTTGCCGATGTGCTCGGCCCACGACGGGTCGATGCCCGCCGGCACCCTGCGGAAGCGGTCGTAGTCGTCCCAGGAGAGCAGGTGCACGCACTCCAGGCCGCGCCGCCTGATCTCGTCGGCGACCAGGTGCGGCGTCATCACCTCGCGCAGGTTGCCCAGGTGGATCGGGCCCGACGGGCTCAGCCCGGAGGCGCAGACGATCGTCTTGCCCGAGGCGCGACGCTCCGCCTCGGAGATCACGTCGTCCGCGAACCTGGAGACCCAGTCGGTCTCGGCACTGTCAGCCATCGCGCCATTCTTGCGGGTCCGCTCGATTCAAGCCAACGCGTCACCGATCATCCGGCTCCTGCGGCTCGACGCGCGGGTCCGAGAAGACGTCCACGACGTCCGGGGGGATCCGCCCGGCCGCCAGGTCGGCGGCCAGCCGGCGGGCCGCCTCCTCGGTGACGCGCAGCACCCGCAGCCCCGGCGCCAGCGCCACCAGGCCGTAGCCGGCGTCGGCGTCCTCGCCGGACAGGCCCAGCAGGCGCAGGGCGTCGGCGAGGGTGGCCTCCGGTGGCAGCCGCACCTGGATCATGGCCATGTCAGCCGGCCAGGTCAGGCGGCGCGGTTGCGGTTGTGCCTGCCGAGGGCGGCCAGGATGGCGGGCGGGTCGATGACGCCGAAGCCGTAGTCGTGGTCGAAGCCGACCGTGCTGCGGTCGTCGGCGGTGCGGTGCAGCAGCGTGCGCAGCTGCGCGGGCGACAGCTCGGCCGCGGAGCGCTGCGTGCGCACGGCGGCCACCACCCCGGCGGCCACGGGGCAGGCGGTGGAGGTGCCGGTGTCGGCGGCGCCGACGGCCTCGGAGCCGGCGAAGTGCGTGTAGGCGCACAGGTCGGGCTTGCGCTCCGACAGCCGCCCCGGCCCCTGCGAGGAGTAGCCGACCCGCTCGCCCCGCGTGTCGACGCCGCCGACCGACAGCACGCTCGGGTGCGAGTTGGCGCCCGCGATCGACCGGTCGGTGAAGCCGCACCGCCCGTCGGGACACTCGCGCCCGCAGTTGCCCGCCGAGAACAGGATGTCGGCGCCCGCCCCCTCCAGGCTGCCGACGATCACGTTGAACGGGTGCGCCGGGTTGTCGGAGTAGTTGCCGGGATGGCCGGGCGGGAAGTCCATGTCCGGCGAGAACAGGCCCCAGCTGTTGGAGACCACCAGGGACCTGGAGTCGGCCGGCATCGCCTGGAGGACGGTGTTCAGGTGGGAGTAGGCGGCCACCGCGTCCGACAGCAGGCCGTCGGCGGTCGGGCCGGGCTTGCGGCTGAGCAGGACCGGGATGTCGAGCAGGGTCGCCTTGGGCGCGGCGATCAGGGCGTCGAAGGCGCACATGGAGCCGTGGTTGACCGGATACCGGCCCGGCGCCTTCTCCACGCCCGGCGGGCTCCAGCTCCGGTCGGCGTCGATGGTCACGTCGTGGCCGATGCGGGCGGCCACGTGGTCGGCGTTGATGCCGGTGTCGACGATCGCGATGGCCACGCCCTCGCCGTCGTGGCCGGCCGACCACAGGTCGTAGGTGTGCAGCAGCCGCCTCACCTCCTCCCAGTCGCCCACCGGGCCGCTGTCGCCGCAGGTCGGGTGGGAGTGGATGACCGGGTCGGCGAAGACGCCGGCGACCTCGCGCACCGCGGAGGACAGCAGCGAGGTGCGGGTGGTGAGCTCGGCGTCGGAGATCTCGCCGCGGACGAGCACGGAGGCGTCCTCCGGCGCCATCGAGAAGCGCACCCGCTGGTGCAGGGAGAGCGGGGCGCCGGTGGCCGAGACCGGCCTGGGCACCGCCACCGGTGTGAACCCCTGGTCGAGGAGGACTCCGGGGAGCTCGGCGACCACGTCGGAGACCGCGCTGCGGACGCCGGGGTCGATGACCGACGCGACGACGTGGGGGGCCGGGCGGAGCTGGATCAGGACGCGCATGGGATCCCCTTCGGAGTGCTGTTACGAAACGATTACTCAACGTAACAGTGCCCCGCCCGGAAGGTGATGACTCCTTTGTGTAAGGATGAAGTGACTTTCCGTGGACGGCGAGCGCCCGCCGCCCACGGCGTCAGGACAGGGTGGCGGCGTACGGGTCCCAGCCCTCGGGCAGCGGCTCCGGCGTGGCCACCGTGGAGCCCACGGTCCTGAACTCCGCGCGCTCGCCCGACTCGGTGATGGCCGTCATCAGCTCCAGCACGTGCCTGGCCAGCTCGCCCGACGCGCGGTGCGGCGTGCCGGCGCGGATCGACCTGGCCAGGTCGAGCACGCCGATGCCGCGCCCCGCCGTGGTGCCCGACAGCGGCAGCTCCCGCCAGTCGAGGTCGTTCGGCCCGCGGGCCAGCAACGGGCCGTCGAAGGTGTTGGGGTCCGGCAGTGACAGGGCGCCCTCGGTGCCGATGATCTCGATCATGCGGCGGTTGACGGCCGAGTCGAAGCTGAACGTGGCCGTCGCCGTGGCCGAGCCGGGGAAGTCCAGCAGGGCGTTGACGTGGGTGGACACCTCCACGGGGAACAGGGTGCCCGCCTTGGGCCCCGAGCCGATGACGCGCTGCTCGCGGGCCTTGCGTGTGCCGGCCGCCACCCGGGTGACGGGGCCGAGCATGGACACCAGCGCGGTCAGGTAGTAGGGGCCCAGGTCGAACAGGGGGCCGCCGCCCCGCGCGTACAGGAACTCCGGGCTGGGGTGCCACGACTCAGGGCCGAGGCTCTGCGTGGCAGCCGTGACGGCGACCGGCTCGCCGACGGCGCCCGCGCGCAGGGCGTGCACGGCCGACTGCAGCCCGGCGCCGAGGAAGGTGTCGGGGGCGCCGCCCACCCGCAGCCCCCGCTGCTCGGCCTCGGCCATCACCTTGGCGGCCTCGTCCAGGTCCATGGCCAGGGGCTTCTCCCCGTACACGTGCTTGCCGGCGCGCAGCGACTCCAGCGCGACGGCCGCGTGCGCGGCCGGGATCGTGAGGTTGACGACCAGCTCCACCTCGGCCAGGGAGAGCACGGCGCCCAGGGTGCCGGACACCCGGACGTCGTGCTCCCTGGCCACGGCGGCGGCCCGGTCGGTGTCGAGGTCCGCGACGGCGACCACGCGCACGTCGGGGAAGGCGTTGAGATTGCGGAGGTATTGGCCGCTGATGACTCCGGCGCCGACGATGGCGACGCCGACCGGGCCGTTGCTCAAGAGCTCTCCAAGGAGGTGAGGTAGGCGTGGCTGTCCGCGAGCGCGGCGAAGATGTCGGTCGCGCACTCGTCCAGCTCGACGATGCGCCACGCGGCGGGGGCGGCGGCGAGGATCCGCGGCACCGGCATCACGCCCGCGCCCACCGCGACGTGCGGCTCGCCCTTGACCCCCGGGCCGTCCTTGACGTGCAGCGCGTCCACCCGCTCCGACAGGCGGCCGAGCAGGGCGGGCACGTCGGCGCCGCCCACGGCCGCCCAGTAGGTGTCGATCTCCAGGAACACCTGCGGGGCGAGCAGGTCGGCCAGCACCTCGATGGCGTGCCGGCCGTCCACCCGCGGCTCGATCTCCCACCAGTGGTTGTGGTAGCCGATCCGCATGCCGTACGCGGCGGCCTGCTCGCCCAGGGTGTTGAGCAGGTCGGCCGTGCGCGCCAGGCCGTCGCGGGTGGTGAACTCCTCCTCGGCGATGCCGCCCGGGATGATCACCTTGTCGGTGCCCACCGTGGCGATCGCGTCGAAGACCTTCGCGGGCTCCTGGCTGAGCAGCGCGTACGCGTGCGTGCCCGACACGCTGAGCCCGAGGTCGTCGGCGACCCGGCGGAAGCCCTCCGGGTCGGCTGTGGGGTCGTAGGGCTCGACGGCCCGGTATCCGATCTCCGCGATCCGGCTGAGCACGGCGTCGCGGTCGGCGGCCAACTCGTCTCTGACGGTGTAGAGCTGGACACTGATCGGTCGGGTCATCCGCGTACCCCCATGAGGTGCTCCAGCGCGAGCTGGTTGAGCCGGGTGAAGTGGAAGCCGCGGGCGGCGGCGGCCTCGACGTCGAAGTCGTCCTTGGCCAGGTCCTGCCAGGTCTCGCCGGCGGCCAGCGTGGGCTGGGCCAGCTCGTCCACGCGGGAGGCGCGCAGGGCCTCCTGGACCTCGGGGTCGGCGCGGAAGACGCGCGACTTCTCCTTGAGGATCAGGTACGTGCGCATGTTCGCCGCGGCCGAGTCCCACACGTCCTGGGGGTCGTCGGTGCGCAGCGGCTTGTAGTCGAAGACGAGCGGCCCGTCGTAGCCGTGCGTCTCCAGCAGGTCCACCAGGAAGAACGCGCTCTTCAGGTCGCCGTGGCCGAAGATCAGGTCCTGGTCGTACTTGGGGCCGTGCTGGCCGTTGAGGTCGATGTGGAAGAGCTTGCCGTGCCACAGGGCCTGGGCGATGCCGTGCACGAAGTTGAGCCCGGCCATCTGCTCGTGGCCGACCTCGGGGTTGACGCCCACCATCTCGGGGTGCTCCAGCTCGTTGATCAGGGCCAGGGCGTGGCCGATCGTGGGCAGGAGGATGTCGCCGCGGGGCTCGTTCGGCTTGGGCTCGATGGCGAAGCGGATGTCGTAGCCCTTGTCGATGACGTACTGGCAGATGACGTCGAGGGCCTCCTTGTAGCGGCCCATCGCGGCCTTGACGTCCTTGGCGGCGTCGGACTCGGCGCCCTCGCGCCCGCCCCAGCACACGTACGTCCTCGCGCCGAGCGAGGCGGCCAGGTCGAGGTTGCGCATGACCTTGCGCAGGGCGTAGCGGCGCACGTCGCGGTCGTTGCTGGTGAAGGCGCCGTCCTTGAACACCGGGTGGGTGAACAGGTTCGTGGTGGCCGCGGGGACCTTCATGCCGGTCTCGTCGAGGGCCTTCCTGAAGGCGGCGATGGCCTTGTCGCGGTCGGGCTCGACGGCGAGCAGGTCGTCGTCGTGGAAGCTGACGCCGTGGGCGCCCAGCTCGGACAGGCGGTGGACGGTCTCGACCGGGTCGAGGGCGGGGCGGGAGGCGTCGCCGAACGGGTCGCGCGCCTGCCAGCCCACGGTCCAGAGGCCGAAGGTGAACCGGTCGTCAGGGGTCGGTGTGAAATTAGGCATTTCCATCCTTCGCGGGCTTTAGTCCATAATCTGTATTAATCCTGAGGAGGTGGGCATGGTGTCGTCAAGAGGGGTCCGGCATGATTCCATGCGCGCCCGTAACCTGGCCGTAGTGCTGGCGACCATCCACCGGTCAGGACCGCACACCCGCGCGGCGCTGGCGGAGCGGACCGGGCTCACCAAGACCACCGTATCCAGCCTGGTCGCGGACCTGTTGGAGGCGGGCGTGGTGACCGAGAGCGGCACCGTGCGCGGCGGCGAGCGGGGGCGGCCCGGCGTGGCGGTCAGCCTGAGCGGGCACCGGGTGGCCGCGCTGGGGCTGGAGATCAACATCGACTACCTGGCGGCGTGCGTGGTGGACCTCACGCGTACGGTGCGGCTGCGGCGGGTCCGCCCGGCCGACAACCGCAACTCCGACCCCGCCGAGATCCTGGAGGCGCTGCGCGGCCTGGTCAAGGAGATCACCGCCGAGGCCGAGGAGGCCGGGCTGCGGGTCATCGGCGCGGCGCTCGCCGTGCCCGGCACGGTCGAGGGCGGGGTGCTGCGCAGCGCGCCGCACCTCGGCTGGCGGGACGTGCGCGTGGCGGGCCTGGTGGACCTGCCGTTCGAGATGGACAACGAGGCCAACCTGGCGGCGCTGGGCGAATTGTGGTTCGGGGCCAGGGAGCCCGACTTCCTCTACGTGTCCGGCGAGATCGGCATCGGCGCCGGCCTGGTGGTCGAAGGCGCGGTGTTCAGGGGCACGTTCGGGCTGGCGGGCGAGCTGGGGCACGTGGTCGTGGTGCCGGACGGGCCGGTGTGCCGGTGCGGCGGGCGGGGCTGCCTGGAGGTGTACGCGGGCCAGGACGCGTTGCTCGGCGAGGTGGCCTCGGTCGGCGAGCTGGTCGCGCGGCTGGAGTCGGGCGACCCGCGGGCGCGGGAGGCGTGCGAGCGGGCCGGGCACGCGCTCGGCGTGGCGCTCACCTCGGCCGTGCACCTGCTCGACCCGGGCCGGATCGTGCTCGGCGGCGTCTTCGCGCCGCTGTTCCGCTGGCTGGAGGGGCCGGTGTCGGCGGGGATGCGGGCCAGGCTGGGGCAGATGCGGGGGGCGCCGCCCGCGCTCGTGGTCTCGGGGACGGGGGGCGACGCGGCCGTGCTGGGGGCGGCCGGGTCGATCATCCAGAAGGTCCTGGCGGAGCCCGTCCAGCTACTGGGGCTGTAAGCGGACATTCCGTACTATGTCGGGGTGAAGATCGAGGAGCGCGCCGTCGCGGACCCCGAGCTCGCCGCCCTGCTCGACGCGGCCTTCGCGGAGCTGGTCGCCCGCTACGGGGCCGAGGGCCGCTCGCAGGTGAAGGAGGGCGCCCGGTACCTGGTGGCCTCCCTGGACGGGCAGGCCGTCGGCTGCGGCGCGGTGCAGCCGGTGGACGCCGTCACCGGGGAGCTCAAGCGCATGTACGTGGTCCCCGGGCAGCGCGGGCGCGGCATCGCCACCTCCCTGCTGTCGGCCCTGGAGGACCTGGCCAGGAGCCTCGGCTACGAGCGGCTGCGGCTGGCGACCGGGCTGCGCCAGCCCGAGGCCATCGCCCTGTACGAGCGGTGCGCGTACACGCTGACCGAGCCGTACGGCCGGTACGTGGACGCGCCGCTGACCCGCTGCTACGCGAAGGCACTGACGCCGTAGGGCGCCGGCGGCGTTGGTCTGGTCGCCGGCCGTGTTGGTGGGGCTCCAGGAGACATCCCGAACGGGACGACCGCCCCCGGATAGAGGTTGCCGCCTCCGGCCGAGCCGATCAGCGGATCGATGTGCCGCGCCCGCGCGGGATCAGACCGTGGTCCGCAGCGGGCCCCCGTGGTAGGCGATCGCGTCCGCTGCGGCGGCCACCAGGTCCACCTCACCCTCCGTCGCGGCCCTGTGCAGGTTCAGCACCAGCCGTTCCCGATCCCCCCAGTCGGCGAACTCGCCCAGGTCGGCCTGGCGGGCCGCCGCCAGCGGGGTGAGCCCCCGCGCCGCCTCCTTCTGCACGAACCGGAAGTAGCGCTCCTGCTCGGCCAGCACGTACGGCAGCGCCCGGGCGTCCACCAGCGGCCCGTGGCCCGGCACGACCAGCTCGGGCGCGAACGCCGCCAGCCAGTCCAGCGCCCGCAGCGAACCCTCCAGCGAGCCGCTGACGGTCAGCGGCGTGACGCCGTTGAAGAGCAGGTCCCCCGCGAACAGCACGCGCTCCTCCGGCAGCCACGCCACGACGTCGCCCGCCGAGTGCGCGACGAACCCGGGATGGCGCAGCTCGACGCGGCGGTCCCCGGTGTGCAGCGTCATCTCCGACCTGAACGTCACCGTCGGTGGCCGCCGCGAGAGGTTGCCCCAGTCGGGCACCGGCTCCCAGAACGGCGGCGCCCCGTCGATGACGATGTCCGCGAGGATGCCCTCGCGCGTGCTCTCGTGCCCGACGACGACCGTGTCCGCGGGCAGCAGGCTGTTGCCGTGCGTGTGGTCGCCGTGCGCGTGGGTGTTCACGGCCACCCGGACGGGCGCGCCGCGCGTGCGGGTGGCCAGCTGCATCAGGAAACGGCGCGTACGCCGCTCGCTGGCGCAGGTGTCGATCACCACGGTGCCGCCGGAGCCGGTGACCGCGCCGGCGTTGTTCACCCACCAGGTCCAGTCCGGCTGGACCCAGGCGTAGACCCCCGGGACGATCTCGTGCAGCACCGCGTCGTCGATCCCACTCATCATGCGTCCGGTCCTTTCTGGAGGGTGTGCCTCGATCATGCGGAGGCGGGGTTCAGTCCCGGTCGAGCCCCGGTAGATCGGTTCTGTGGGGAAATACCTGGAAGTCCCGGAGCGGCGGAGGCACCATGCCTACGGGGGCCGTGGCTCGTTCGCGCACGCGAAGGGAGACACGCATGGAGCTCCGCATTCTCGGCCCGCTGGAGGCGCTCGCGGACGGCACCGCGCTCGACCTCGGCGCCGCCAAGCAACAGGTGATCCTCGGCGTGCTGCTGCTGCACCCCAACCGGGTCGTGTCCGCCGGCCGGCTCGTGGACGAGGTGTGGGGCGAGGCGCCGCCGCCCAGCGCGGCCAAGGTCGTGCAGGGGTACGTCTCCGGGCTGCGCCGCGTCCTGGGCGGGGACGCGATCGTGACCAGGGGGCGCGGTTACCTGGCCGTGGTGCCGCCCGGGGCGCTCGACGCCGAGCGCTTCGAACGGCTCGCCCGGGAGGGGCGGGAGGCCGATCCGGCGGCGGCGGCCGGGCTCTTCCGCCAGGCGCTGTCGTTGTGGCGGGGGGAGGCGCTGGCCGGGCTGGCGTTCAGGTCGTCCGCCGCCGGGGAGGTCGAGCGGCTGACCGAGCAGCGGATCGGGGTTACCGAGGAGCTGATGGAGGCGGAGCTGGCGCTGGGGGGTGGGGCCGCGCTCGTGCCCGGGTTGCGGGAGCTGGTGGCGGCGCATCCGTACAGGGAACGGCCGCGGGCGCAGCTCATGCTCGCGCTCTACCGGTCGGGACGGCAGGCCGAGGCGTTGGCCGTCTACCGCGACACGCGGCGGCTGCTGGCCGCGGAGCTGGGGCTGGAGCCCGGTCCTGAGCTGCGGCGGATGGAACGGCTGGTGCTGGAGCAGGCGGAGGAGCTGGCGCCGGAGCGCCCGTCCGAGCGGGGGCATCCGTCCGTTTCCGGGTTGGTTTCACGGGAAACCGGCGCGCCGGAATCGCCCCCTGGCACCAGGCGGCTCGTCACCGTCCTGGCCGCCACCGCCGCCAGCACCGCCGCCCTGGACCCCGAGCTGCTTCACCACGTGCTGGACACGCACGCCCGCACCTGCGCCGACGTGGTCACCCGGCACGGCGGCAGCGTGCAACGGCCGCCGGGCCGGCCGATGGCGGGCGTGTTCGGGCTGCGCGAGGTGCGCGAGGACGACGCCCCGCGCGCCGTGCGCGCCGCCGTCGAGCTGCGGGACGCGCTCCAGGAGTGGCAGGCGGACGTCCGCCGCGACCACGGCGTCACGCTGCCGGTACGGCTCGGCGTCGAGTCGGGCGAGGCGTACGTGCCGGACGGCTCCCCGGCCACCGGGCACGTGTTCGACGCCGCGAGCCTGCTGCAGCAGGCCGCCCCCGACGGCGGCATCCTGCTCGGCGACCGCACCCGTGCCCTGGTCCGTGCGATGGCCACGGCGCAGCCGCACGAGACGGTGGCCGGCGCGCCCGCGTGGCTGCTGAGCGGGCTCAGGCGCGAGCCGTCGCTGCGGGAGTCGCCGGTGCCGTTCGTCGGCCGTCACCAGGAGCTGCACCAGCTCAGGCAGGCCCTGCACGAGGTGGTCGCGCGGCGGGACTGCCGCCTGGTGACCGTGCTCGGCCCGCCGGGCATCGGCAAGTCCAGGCTGACCGCCCGCCTGCTGGAGGAGGACACGGTCTCGGTCGTGATCGTGCGCTGTGCCTCGTACGGCACCGGGGCGGAGCTCGCGCAGCTCGTCAAGCAGGTGCCGGTGAGCAGCGCGGAAGAGCGCGGGCCGGTGAGCGGTGAGGAGGAGCGCCGGCCGGTGGGCGGCGGCGAGGAGGAGCGCGTCCGGCGGATCCTGACCTCGGCGGGGCAGCCCTCGCAGGCCGACGAGACGTTCTGGGCCGTACGCAGGCTCCTCGAACGCGCCGCCGCCCACCGCCCGCTGATCGTCGTGGTCGACGACGCCCATCACGCGCCCCCCGAGCTGCTCGACCTGCTCGACTACCTGGTCGCCTGCTCCACGGGCGCGCCCCTGCTGCTGCTGTGCCTGTCCCGCGAGCGGCGCGGGTCGTGGCCGGAGTCCGTGGTGCTCGGGCCGCTGGCGGAGCCGGAGGCGTACAAGCTGGCGGAGAACGCGGCGGCCGGCGCGCTCGACCAGCGCGCGGTCGAGGCGGTCGTGCGGGTGGCGGAGGGGAACCCGTTCTTCCTGGAGCAGCTCGTCGCGGCCAGGGAGGAGACCGGCACGGACGCGCTGCCCATGACCGTCCAGGCGGTGCTCGCAGCGCGCATCGACCACCTCGGCCCGGCGGAGCGCACCGTGCTCCAGTACGCCTCCGTCGAGGGCGCCACCTTCCACTGGGGCGCGGTCGCCGCGCTCGTGCGGGACGGCGCCCGCGCCGCGCTCATGTCCCTGGTCCGCAAGAACCTGGTCATGGCCGACCCGCCGCAGTTCGCCGACGAGGACGCGTTCCGCTTCGCCCACGCCCTCATCGGCGAGGTCGCCTACGACAGCCTGCCCAAACGCACCCGCGCCGACCTGCACGAGCGGATCGCGGGCTGGCTGACCGGCAAGCCGGGCGCGCAGCCCGCGGCGATCGGCCACCACCTGGAGGCGTGCGTGCGCCTGCGCGGCGAGCTGGGCCTGTCCGGCGAGCGGGAGCGCACGCTGGCCCGCGAGGCCGCCGCGCACCTGGCCGCCGCCGCGCCCGCCGCGTTGCTGCGCGGGGACGTGACGGCGGGCGCCCTGCTGTGGCGGCGCGCGGTCACGCTCATGCCGCCCGACGATCCGGAGCGGGCCGCGCTGCTGCCCAGGCTGGGGGCGGCGCTGTACGAGGCGGGCCGGTTCGAGCAGGCCAACGAGGTGCTCGGCGAGGCGATCGCGCTCGGCGAGCCCCGGGTGGCGGCGCTGGCCGAGGTGGAGCGGGAGCGCGTCCGGCTGCAGGCGGGTACCGGCTGGTCGCTGGCCGACGCGCGGCGGGTGGCCGACCGGGCGCTGCGCGCGCTGCGCGGCGACGACCGCGGCCTGTGCAGGGCGTGGTGCCTGCGTGCCTCCATCGACTGGACCGAGGGGCGGGCCGCCGCGGCGGACGAGTCCTGGCGGCACGCGGAACGGCACGCCGCGCTCGCGGGCGACGACCGCGAGCTGTACGAGATCCTCGGCTGGCGGGCGTCGGCGGCGGCGTTCGGCCCCATGCCGGTGGACCCGGCGCTCGCCCTGTGCGAGCGCAGCCGCGCCAGGGTGGCGGACAGCCCGGCGGCGATGGCCGTGATCCTGCACCCGGTCGGCCTGCTGCTGGCGATGCGCGGCGAGTTCGCCCAGGCCAGGGAGAGCCTGCGTGAGGCCGACGAGATCCTCGGCGAGCTGGGCCGGCTGCAGTCGGCCGTCTCCCACCACGAGGCCATGATCGAGCTGCTGGCGGGCCGGCCGGCGGAGGCCGAGTCGCTGCTGCGGGCCGGCTACGAGCGGCTGTCGGAGCTGGGCGAGCGCACGCTGCTCGCGACCACGGCGGCGATGCTCGCCCGCGCCCTGCACCTGCGGGGCCGCGACGAGGAGGCCGAGCACGCCTGCCGGGTCAGCGCCCGCAACGCCGGCGAGGAGGACCTGCCCACCCAGGTCATGTGGCGCGGCGTCCAGGCGGGCATCCTCGCCGCCAGGGGCGCCGCCGGGGCGGTGGACCTGGCCCGCGAGGCCGTACGGCTGGCCCAGCGCACGGACCTGTCGCCGATCATCGCGGACGCCCTGTTCGATCTCGCAGTGGTCCTGTACGCCTCGGGCGCGCACGAGCAGGCTTGTACCGAGGCCCGCAGGAGCAGGGCCCTGCACGAGCGCAAGGGGAACGCCGTGTCGGCAGAGCACGTGCGCGCCTGGCTCGAGGCACGATCACCAAGCGAATGAGAGCCATCCCATGTCCCTGTCCCAAATAGTCGAGGTCCTGGTCTCCGAGGAGGAGGTGACGGTCGTCGGCAGGCACACGCCGTCGCCCGAGCACGAGGGCAGCCCGGCGCACTACTACTACGTGCTCAGCAAGGACGGCGCCGCCCTCGTCCGCGGCAGCGCCGAAGTGGTCCTGCCGGTCAGCGTCCCCCCGGACCCCGCCCCCGAGACCTCCTGGACCGCCCCTCCGCGGCCCCGCCCGCAGGAGCTCAAGGAGGGCATGACCGTGCTCGCCACCGCGCTCGGCGTCATCGAGACCACGGACCCGCCCGGCTTCCACACCCTCCTGTGGAGCCAGGAACTCCCGGTCACCGTCATGGAGGACTGACGGGGCCGCCCGAGAGGTGAGTAATGCCCTACTCATGTGCCGGCGAGGGGAGGCAGGCGAGCCTGGTCGCTCGACCCGACGAGGGGAGCGGATGTGCGAACGCGGCTGGCTCGGCTGCTGACCGTCGTGTTATTGGCGGTGGCGGGCATGGCGTACGGAGGCGCGGTCCCGGCGCAGGCGGAGGCGGTGGAGGTCACCGTCAGCCTGTACCGGGTGCAGGAGCTGTCGTGCAACGAGGGCGACTTCGAGGCATGCGGCAACGACTACTACCCGAAGTTCAAGATCGGCGACAACGAGCTGTACGACGGCAAGGACGACTTCTGCTGCGCCCACGGCTCGGACTTCACCACCAACTGGGTGCACAAGGCCACGGTGGACACCAGCAGGAACCCGGTCGACATCCGGCTGGAGCTGTGGGACCAGGACGACCTGAGCGACGACGACGTCATCCACTGGGTCAGGACGGGTGACTACCTGGATCTCAAGTTCGACCTGTTCACCTGCGTCTTCACCGGCGGCGGCCTGACCGTCCAGCAGGGCGCGAACCTGCCGACGCTCGCGGGGGAGAGCGAGACGACCGGCGCGGACACGGCCAGGGGCTACTTCACGATCAGCACGCCCGACTGCGTCAGGAAGGTCAACGAGACCGACAGCGACGGCGACGGCATCATGAACGGCTGGGAGACGCCCAAGGGCGGCCTCGACGTCAACACGGACGGCAGGATCGACCTGGCGCTGGGCCAGGCGCCGTTCAACGCGCTGCCGTACCGCAAGGACCTGTTCGTCGAGGCGGACTTCATGCAGGGGTTCAGGCCGGTGGACGGCGCGCTGCAGGACGTGATCGACGCGTTCGCCGCCGCGCCCGTGGACCCGTTCCCCGAGCCCACGTCGCAGACCTTCCGCGGCGTCAAGCTGCACGCGGCGGTGGACGAGCAGGTGCCGCACGTGGCGGGGATCAACTTCAGGAGCGAGCCCGCCGGGGACCGCAACGACTTCTACGACTTCAAGCGCGGCAACCCGCGCGGCCCGTGCACGGGCTTCTTCGGCACCGCCGCCGACCGCGCGGACGCCAACTGCGAGCACATACTGAACGCCAGGCGCCAGGTCTTCCGTTACGCCCTGTTCGCCGACACCTTCGCGGAGAACACCAGCTCCTCGGGCAGCGCCGAGTGGGCCGCCGCCGGGCCGCAGGGCGGCAACGACTTCATCGTCACGATGGGCGCGCTGAGCGACACGACGTTCGAGCGGGCGGGCGGCAGGCGGGCCACCGAGGCCGCGACGTTCATGCACGAGCTGGGCCACACGCTGAGCCTGGGCCACGGCGGCGACGACGCCACCAACTGCAAGCCCAACTACCTCAGCGTGATGAACTACAACCTCCAGTTCCCGATCAGGGACTCCGCGCGCCCGCTCGACTACTCCAGCGCGCACGAGGGCACCGCGCTGACCACCCCGCTCGACGAGGCCCACCTCAACGAGAACAGGGGCGTGTACGGCAACCCGCGCCCCGAGCGCAACATCGTCTTCGGCCGCGGGGGCAAGCTGGAGGTGGCGCCCGCCACGGACGGCCGCATCGACTGGAACGGCATGAACGGCGACAAGGAGCCCGACGTCGCCGCCGACATCAACGACATCGACTCCATCAGGGCCTGCCGGGACGCCAGCCCCAACGAGGTGCTCGACGGCTTCGACGACTGGGCGAACATCCAGTACAACCCCCGGCTCTTCACCGGCAGCTTCGCCGACGGCACCGGCCGGGAGACCGTGGAGGAGATGACCGAGCAGACGGTCCTGGAGATGAGCCAGAAGGCCGACCTCAAAGTCACCAAGTCGGCCGACAAGCAGGAGGCCGCCGGCGGCGACACCGTGAGCTACACGGTGCCCGTGACCAACCTGGGCCCCGGCGCCGCCAAGGAGGTCTCGCTCACCGACACGCTGCCGGACGGGACCGAGGTGCGGCGCCCGGTGCCCGACCTGGCGAGCGGCGCGACGGACACGCAGACGTTCGGCTACGAGGTGCCGTGCGACACGGCGGACGGCACGGTGCTCACCAACACCGTCGCCGTGACGGGCAAGGACGCCGACGGCGTGGTGGACCCGTACACCAGCGACAACACCGCGAAGGCGACCACCACGGTCCGCGCGCCCGTGCTCACGGCCGGTCTGACGGCCACGGCGTCGGTGAACGCCGGTGAGGCGATCACGTACACGATCGGGTACGCCAACACCGGCGGCGGCCCCGCCTCCGCCGTCACCATCACCGCCACGCTCCCGGCGGGCGTCTACTACAGCCAGGCGCTCGACCAGGGCGCCGGCCCCAAGCCCGGCACGGTCACGCGGAACGCCGACGGCACCACGACGCTGACCTGGAGCGCCGGCGACCTGCCCGCCAGGTCGGGGGAGCGCAGCATCGTCCTGACCGCGCGGCCGACGCTGCTGGCCACGGCGGGCACGGCGTACGCGGCGAGCGTGTCGGCCGGTTTCAAGAACGCCGGCCAGGCGTGCACGTTCGAGCCGGTCAGCGCCACGGCCCGCACGACGGTCACCGAGGTCAGGCCCACCAGGAACCCGGTGCTGCCGGCGGTGTGGGCGCTGCGGCCCGACCTGCGCACGGCCGAGGTGCTGGCCCGCGTCCAGGCGACCGACACCCGCTTCGACGGGGCCGACGACTCGGCTCCCGACGGGGCGCTGTCGCAGCGCGAGGCGTCGGCCACGCTGACCCTGCCGGTGCTCCAGCCGCGCACGCTGCGGGCGGAGCTGCTGGCGGCGACGCTCAACCTGGGCACCCGCCGGATCAACGCGGCCACCGCCGTGGACACGCTCACCACCCGCGCGCTGGGGCTGAGCACGGTGGGCGACGCGGTCCGCTACGCCCAGGCGACCCTGGCCGAGCCGCCGACGGCGGCGAACCTGGTCCGCTACACGAAGACCACCCTGGTCCTCACCGAGATCAACTCGGGCCTGGCGGAACGTTGGTGATCCCCTGAACCCTGAGCGCCGCCGCGGCCACGGCGGCGCTCAGGCGCGCGCTCCAGGGCGGCCGGCGCTCAGGTGTGGGTTCCGCGTTCGGCGTAGCTGAGGACGTGCTCGCGCAGCAGGACGCCCACGCGCGGGTCGTCCCGCTCGAACGCCGCCAGCAGCGGCTCGTGGTCGGCGGCGTTCTCCAGGGCGTGCGTCCTGAGCAGCCGGATCGACAGGTGGGTCCACACCTCGATGCCGAGCGACTCCCACACCGACAGCAGCACCTCGTTCCCCGCGCCCCTGACGATCTCACGGTGGAACGCCACGCCGTGACGCACCTGCTCGGACACCGACGCGGCCTCGTGCAGACGCTCCAGGTGCGCGCGCAGGGCCGCCACGGGCGGGCGGCGCAGCCGTACGGCGGTCTCCTCCAGGCCGGCCCGCACCACGTAGACCTCACGCAGATCGGCCTGGGTCAGCTCGCGCACCCGCGCCCCCTTGTTGGGCGCGAACTCGATCAGGCGCAGCGCCGCCAGCTCGCGCAGCGCCTCGCGGACGGGAGCCTGGCTGACCCCGGCCTCGGCCGCCACCTGCCGCTCCACGATCCGGTCGCCCGGCCCCCATCGGCCGCCGATCAGGCCGTCGAGCAGGGTCTGGCGGATCTGGTCACTGAGCGGCGTACGCACGACGGGTTGCACAACTCACAGACTACAGAACATCGGATGATCGATCATAGGGTGTTTAATGGAGTCATGGAGAAAGACCTGGACCCGCAGGAGACCGCCGAGTGGCTGGAGTCGCTGGAGGCGGTGCGGCGGGCGGCCGGCCCAGAACGGGCCGACTTCCTGTTGAGCAGGCTTGCCATGAGCAGCCGCCCCATCAACACGATCCCCACGGCCGAGGAGCCCGCCTACCCCGGTGACCTGGCCCTGGAGGAGCGCATCTCGGCGTACGACCGCTGGAACGCGGCCGTGATGATCACCCGGGCCAGCAAGGACGGCCTGGGCGGTCACCTGGCCACCTACGCCTCCGCCGCCTGGCTGTACGAGGTCGGCTTCAACCACTTCTTCGACGGCGAGCACGACCAGATCTACTTCCAGGGGCACGCCTCCCCGGGCATCTACGCCCGCGCCTTCCTGGAGGGCAGGCTCACCGAGGCCCAGCTCGACCTGTTCAGGCGCGAGCCGGAGGGCGGGCTGCCGTCGTACCCGCACCCGCGCAGCATGCCGGGCTTCTGGCAGTTCCCCACGGTGTCCATGGGGCTGGGCCCGCTCAACGCGATCTACCAGGCGCGGTTCAACCGCTACCTGCACGACCGGGGCATCAAGGACACCTCGCGCAGCCACGTGTGGGCCTTCCTCGGCGACGGCGAGATGGACGAGCCGGAGTCCACCGCCGCGCTCACCCTGGCCGCCCGCGAGGGGCTCGACAACCTCACCTTCGTGATCAACTGCAACCTCCAGCGGCTCGACGGGCCGGTGCGCGGCAACACCAGCGTCGTGCAGGAGCTGGAGGGCGTCTTCAGGGGCGCGGGCTGGCACGTCGTCAAGGCGCTGTGGGGCCACGAGTGGGACGGGCTGCTCGGCTCCGACGAGCTGGTGGCGCGGCTGGCGCAGGTGCCCGACGGGCAGTTCCAGACGTTCGCCGCCTCCACGGGCGGCTACATCAGGGAGCGCCTGTTCCAGGGGCTCGACGTGCCGCACTCGGACGAGGAGCTGCGGCGCATCGTGGGCGGCTCGCGGGCGGGCCACGAGCCGCGCAAGGTCTACGCCGCCTATCACCGGGCGCTCGGCAACCGGGGCGCGCCCACGGTCGTCCTCGTGCAGACCGTCAAGGGCTGGATGCTCGGCTCCGGCATCGAGGCGCGCAACGCCAACCACCAGATGAAGAAGCTCACCCAGGACGAGTTCCGCGTGCTGCGCGACCGCCTGGGGCTGCCGGTGACGGACGAGGCGCTGGCGGGCGAGCTGCCGCCGTACGCGCACCCGGGCCCCGACTCCCCCGAGGCCCGCTACGCGGCCGAGCGGCGCCGCGCCCTGGGCGGTGCGGTGCCCCGCCGCACGGTCGCCGCCAAGCCGCTGCCCGAGCCGGGCGAGCGCGCGTTCCGTGCGCTGGAGAAGGGCTCCACGCAGCCGGTGGCCACCACGATGGCGCTGGTACGGCTGGTCAAGGACCTGATGAAGGAGCCGGAGACCGGGCGCCGCTGGGTGCCGATCGTGCCCGACGAGGCCAGGACGTTCGGCATGGAGTCGCTGTTCCCCACGGCCAAGATCTACTCCCCGCTGGGCCAGCGCTACGAGTCCGTGGACAGGGAGCTGCTGCTGGCCTACAAAGAGGCCACCGACGGGCAACTGCTCATCGAGGGCATCACCGAGGCGGGCTCGATGGCCTCCTTCGCCGCCGCCGCGTCCAGCTACGCCACGCACGGCGAGCCGATGATCCCGCTCTACATCTTCTACGCCATGTTCGGCTTCCAGCGGACCGGCGACCAGATGTGGGCGCTGGCGGACCAGCTCGGCCGGGGTTTCCTGGTCGGGGCCACCGCCGGCCGCACCACGATGACCGGCGAGGGCCTCCAGCACGCCGACGGCCACTCCCAGCTGCTGGCCTCGGCCAACCCGGCCTGCGTCGCCTACGACCCCGCCTTCGCGTACGAGGTGGGCACGATCGTCCGCGACGGCCTGCGGCGCATGTACGGCACGACCCCCGAGGACGTGTTCTACTACCTGACCGTCTACAACGAGCCGCTCCCGCAGCCCGCCATGCCGGAAGGCGTCGAGGAGGGCATCCTGCGCGGCATCTACCGCTACCAGGAGGGCGGCGGCCAGGCCCACCTGCTGGCCAGCGGCACCGCCATCCACTGGGCGCTGGAGGCGCAGCGCCTGCTCCAGGAGGACTACGGCCTCGGCGTGGACGTCTGGTCCGTCACCTCGTGGAGCGAGCTGCGCCGCGACGCCATGACCAGCTCCGGCGTGCCGTACCTCCGGCAGGCCCTGGCAGGGGCGCGGGGGCCGGTGATCGCGGTCAGCGACTGGATGCGCGCGGTGCCCGACCAGATCCGCCCGTGGATCGACCAGCCGTGGACCTCCCTCGGCACCGACGGGTTCGGCCTGTCGGGCACCCGCGAGTCCGTGCGCAGGCACTTCGGCGTCGATCCCCGCTCGATCGCCGACGCCGTGTTCAAGGCCGTGGAGGAGCAGGCCAGGCACTGATCAGTCGAGACAGAACTCGTTGCCCTCCGGGTCGGCCATGATGAGGTGGCCGAAGTGGAGCGGCGGGGCGGGGTCCTGCCGGTGCAGGCGGGTGGCGCCGTGGGCGACGAGCCGGTCGGCCTCCGACTCCAGGGCCGCCATCCGCGCCTCGTCCGAGAGGCCGGGGGCGGCCCGCAGGTCGAGGTGCAGGCGGTTCTTGGCCTGCTTGCCCTCGGGCACCCGCTGGAAGAACAGCCGGGGGCCCGAGCCGTCGGGGTCCACCACCGCCGAGGCGTCGTTGCGGCGCTCCGGCGGCACGCCCCAGGCGTCCAGGGCCTGCTCCCACGACTCGAAGCCCGGAGGCGGGCCGTCCAGCCGGTAGTGGAGGGCCTCGGCCCAGAACGCGGCCAGCTTCGCCGGGTCGCCGCAGTCGAAGGTGATCTGTATCTCGCGGGCCATGTCAGCTCGCCTCCCGTCGGGTGTGCAGGTAGAGGTCGCGCAGCAGGCAGACCTCGGACAGATGGTGGATCAGCTCCCGGTTGATGTGCAGCACCAGCGCCGCCATCGGGTGCTCGTCGTACGGCTCCTCGGCCTTGCCGCACGGGCGGGCCAGGCCGTCCTCGCCGAGGGACTCGACCCCGGCCAGCCAGGTGGCGTACTCCGTGTCGAGCTGGGCCAGCGCCTCGGCCGCCGTTCCGGCGTAGGCGAAGGAGTGGTAGTCGGTGGGCTCGCGGCCGAAGTGCGAGGCGTTGCGCATGGCCAGCACGCCGACGATGACGTGGCCGAGCCGCCAGGCGATCGTCGTGAACGGCTCCGGGTCGGGCGGGGGGAAGGCGAAGTCGATGGTCATCGCGCCGGAGCCGCCCTGCACCGGGGCGGTCCCGGTGCCGCGCGGCCGCACGTTCCAGGAGCCGGGCGCGGGCTCCCAGAAGTACTCGTCGTCGGTGAGCCCGTCCAGCCGCGTGCGCAACTGGTGGGTCCAGTGCCAGTCGATCTGGTCGCGGAGCAGTGAGTTCCAGGTCATGGCCACAGCCTGCCCGCAATAACGGACAGGATCGGTCCGTGTTCTGTGGAACGATGAGCCGCATGGGCGCCGAGGGGACGACCGAGCGGGTGTTGCGCCTGCTCTCACTGCTGCAGCGCAGGCTGTCGTGGACCGCCACCGAGCTGGCCGACGAGCTGGGGGTCACCGACCGCTCGGTGCGCCGCGACGTGGAGCGGCTGCGGGCGCTCGGCTACCCCGTGCACGCGACGGCGGGCGTCGGGGGCGGCTACCAGCTCGGCGCGGGCACCCGGCTGCCGCCGCTGCTCCTCGACGACGAGGAGGCGATCGCGACGGCGGTGTCCCTGCGGCTGGCCTCGGGCGGCACGGTGGCCGGGGCTGGCGAGGCCGCGCTGCGCGCGCTCGCCAAGCTCGACCAGGTGATGCCGCCCCGGCTGCGGGCCGAGGTGCGGGCGGTGCACGGCGCCACCGACACCCTGCTCGGCCCCGGCGTCGAGATCGACGCCGAGCTGCTGGTGACGCTCGCGCGGGCCTGCCGCGACGCCGTGCGGGTGCGGTTCCTGTACGTCGCGGCGCGTGGCGGCGTGGAGCGCGAGCGTACGGTGGAGCCGGTGCGGATGGTCGCCACCAGCCGCCGGTGGTACCTGATGGCCTACGACGTGAATCGCGACGACTGGCGTACCTTCCGGCTCGATCGCATGCGCGACGTGACCGCCACGACCTGGCGCTTCCAGCCGAGGCAGCACCCCGACCCGGTGGCCTTCGTGCAGCGGGGCGTGACCGAGGCGCCGTACCGGCACCTGGCCCGGGTGCGGCTGCGCGCGCGGCCCGAGCAGGTGCGGGAGCTGGTGCCGCCGCAGGTGGGGCGGGTGGAGGAGGATCGCGACGGGTGGTGCGTGCTGGTCTCCGGCGGCGACAACCTGGACGCGATCGCCGTGCACGTGGCCTGGCTGGGGTTCGAGGCCGAGATCCTGGAGCCGCCGGAGCTGCGGGAGAGCGCCGCCCGGCTCGCCCGCCGCCTCGCCGCGATGGCCGCCCCGGTCCCGCCGTGCGCGTCCGGAGCGCCCGGCGACGGCTGACCAGCGGGAAGATCCGCGCCTCGCATGCGGCCCGCGAACGCGGGTACTGGCGGCCCACCGGGAGTGAAGGATGGGTGGCATGGGCTTATGGACGGGGCTGCGGGGCCGGTTCGGGCGGCGCGGGCGCAGGCTGCGGGCCACGGCCAGGCAGCGCTTCGGCTGGCAGGCGCTGCGGCCGGGCCAGCAGGAGGCGATGGAGCACCTGCTCGCCGGCCGCGACGTGCTGCTCGTCATGCCGACGGGCGGCGGCAAGTCGGCGGTCTACCAGTTGCCCGCGCTGCTGCTCGACGGGCCCGCGATCGTCGTCTCGCCGCTGATCGCGCTCCAGCGTGACCAGGTGAGCGGCCTGGCCGAGGCGGACGCGGGCGGCGCCGTGGCGGTGAACTCCACCGCCTCCGTGGAGGCGGGGCTGGAGAAGGTCACGGCGGGGGACGCGGCGTTCGTGTTCCTGTCGCCGGAGCAGCTCGCCAAGGCCGAGGTGGTCGAACGGCTCGCGCGGGCACGGCCGTCGCTGATCGCGATCGACGAGGCGCACTGCGTCTCGTCGTGGGGGCACGACTTCCGCCCCGACTACCTGCGGCTGGGCCAGGTCATCGAGCGTCTGGGGCATCCGCCGGTGGTGGCCATGACCGCCACCGCCGCGCCGAACGTCCGCGAGGAGATCGTCCGCTCGCTCGGGCTGACCAGGCCGGCCGAGATCGTCAGGGGCTTCGACCGCCCCAACCTCTTCCTGGAGGTCCGCCGCTTCGCCCGCGCGGAGGACAAGAGCCGGGCCCTGGTCGAGGACGCCGCCTCCCGCGACGGGCTCGGCCTCGTCTACGTCGCCACCCGCAAGGAGAGCGAGGAGTACGCCGCGGCGCTGGCCGGCAGGGGACGCCGGGCCGAGGCGTACCACGGGGGCATGCGCGCCGCCGAGCGCACCCGCGTGCACGACCTGTTCACCCGGGGGGAGGTGGACACGGTCGTGGCGACGTCGGCGTTCGGCATGGGCATCGACCGGCCGGACGTGCGTCACGTGCTGCACGCCGCGCCGCCGGAGTCACCCGACGCGTACTACCAGGAGATCGGCAGGGCGGGCCGGGACGGCGGGCCGGCCGCGGCCGTGCTGTTCTACCGGCAGGAGGACCTGGGCCTGCGCCGCTTCTTCACCGCCGGCAGGGCCGACGGCGAGGCGCTGCTGCGCGTGGCGACGCTCGTGCGCGAGCACGGCGGCACGGTGCCCGCCGGCGAGCTGGCCGCGCTGCTCAAGGTGGGCACCACCCAGCTCACCAGGCTGGTCAACCTGCTGGAGCAGGCGGGCGCGCTCACCGTGACCGCCACCGGCGACCTGCGTTACACCGACGCGGGGCTGCCGCCGGAGCGGGCCGCCGCGCGGGCGGCCGAGCTGGACGAGACGCGGCGCCGCGTCGACGACTCGCGCATCGACATGATGCGCGGCTACGCGGAGACCAGGGGCTGCCGCCGCCGGTTCCTGCTCGCCTACTTCGGCGAGCCGTACGCCCCCGTCACCTGCGGCGCGTGCGACACCTGCGAGAGCGGCGACGCGCCCGAGCCGGTGCCCGCGCCCGGGCGGGGCGAGTTCCCCGTGCAGGCGAAGGTGACGCACAAGCTGTGGGGGCCTGGGACGGTCATGAGCCGGGAGCACGACAGGATCACCGTGCTGTTCGACTCGGTGGGCTACAAGACGCTCTCGCTGGCCGTGGTGGCGGACGTGCTGCGCCGCGCGTAGCCCGGCCGTCAGCTCGCCGCCTGCTTCACCAGCTGGGCGATCCTCGCCTCGGCCTCGGGGGTCAGCCCGGTCAACGCGTACGCGGTCGCCCACATGGTGCCCTCGTCCAGGCTCGCGGCGTCGTTGAAGCCGAGCGTCGCGTATCTGGTCTTGAACTTCTGGGCGGGCTGGAAGAAGCAGACGAGCTTGCCGTTCTTGGAGTAGGCGGGCTGGCCGTACCAGAGCCGGGGGGTGAGCTCCGGCGCGTTCTCCTTGACGAGGGCGTGGATGCGCTCGGCCATCACCTTGTCCGACTCGCCCATCTCGGCGATCTTCGCGAGCACGTCCTGCTCCCCGTCGGCCTTGGTGGCCTTCGAGCCGCGGCGCGCGGCCTTCTTCAGCTCCTGGGCGTGCTCCTTCATGGCGGCGCGCTCGTCGTCGGAGAAACCGTCGAAGGTGGCCTTGGTGTCCGTCATTGGGGTGTTCCTCCCGTGCATGTGCTCTTGGGTGAATCTCATGTTAGGAGGGCGCCCCGGGCACGGGCTTCTTGAAACCTGATCGGTTGTCAGAGGGTGGAGGTGAGCCCTTCCCCGATCTTCTTCAGCTCGGCGGTGACGGCCTCGGGGCCGGAGTACTCCTTGACGTACACGGGGCTGAAGAAGATCTCGGCCCACTGCTGGTCGGCCAGCTTGAGGAAGAGGGTCGGGGTGCCCGCCATGCCGTCCTCGCCGACGTTCGTCACGATCAGGTAGCCGCTGCGTCCCCCGACGGTCACGTCCTGGCCCTCCTCCTCGTCCCGGTAGCGCTGGAGCCGTTCTTCGAGGTCCGAAACGGCTGTCTTCTCCCACATGAAGATCCCGACGCGGTAGCTGCCCTCATCGTCGCCCTTGTAGAAGTACGAGGTCGAGTAGCTGTCGCCGTTGTCCACCGACGACCCACCCCACACCAGCCGCTTGGGCAGGTAGCCCACCCTGACGTGGCCGAACTCCCGGCCGTCGCCGAGGTCCCCGAGGTCCTCCGGCTCCGTCCGCACGGGCGGGAGGTCGTCGATGGCGGGCGGCTCCGGCACCGCCGAGGTGGTGGCCCGCTGGCCGGCCGGGCCCGCCGAGCCGGTGTTCAGGTAGACGAAGGGCGTGCCGACGGCGATCACGGAGGCGGCCACGCACGCGGCCACCACCGCGGCCCTGGCCCTGCGCCGCCGGTCCCGGTCGGCGCGGACCACCCGCTCCATCAGGTCCGGCGCGGCGCGCAGCCGGGCGGTCTCGTCCGTCATGAGCTGCCGGAGCTGGTCCTCAAGCGTGGGCATTGCTGATCACTCCTTCCACTGTGTCCCGGCCGAGCGCCGTGCGGAGCTTGGCCATGGCCTTCGACGCCTGGCTCTTGACCGTGCCGACCGAGCAGCCGAGCACCTCGGCCGCCTGCTGCTCGCTGAGGTCCTCCCAGTACCGCAGGACGACCACCGCGCGCTGCCGGGGAGGCAGCGCGCGCAGCGCCTCCATCAGCACGTGCAGCAGGTCGGGGTCGCCCGCCCTGGCCGCCGTCTCCGGCGGGCTGTGCATGGGCACGATCTTGAGGATGGCCCTGCGGCGGGCCCGGCTGATGGCCGCGTTCACGATGACGCGGCGCACGTAGGGCTCCGGGTTGTCGTGGCTGACCCGGTCCCACTTCCTGTAGGTGCGTTCGAGCGCCGTCTGCAGCAGGTCCTCGGCCTCCACCTCGTCGCCACAGGCGAGGTAGGCCACCCGCAGCAGGCTCGTGGCACGCGCGGCCACGAAGGCGCCGAAGTCGTGCTCCGCGCCGCTCACGGCTGTCTGTCCGATGTCACGCCTCCTAATACGCCTCGCCGCGGCCGGCCGTTGCCCGCCCGCGCGAAACGAGGTGCGGGGCAACCCGCCGGGCCGCCCAGGCGTATGGATGGTCGTGAGTCGCAAACCCATGAGCAAGCTGATCAGTCTCGGCGCCGGCCTGGCCCTGGGGGCCACCGTCCTGGCCGCGCCACCCACCGCCGCGGCCGCCCCTCCCGAGGGCGCCTACTGGCACACGAGGTCGGTCACGTCCCTCGCCCACCCCTGGCGGTTCGGCAGCAAGTCGGACTCCTACGGGCTGATGCAGCACCGCGTCTCCGAGACGTGGACCGCGCCCGACGGCAAGTCCTGGTTCGGGTACCGCGAGCTGGGCACGGTGCCCGCGACCGCAGCCGACAAGCAGGCGTGGCAGCGCCACGGCTCGCCCGCCAAGTGGAGCAGGTCGATCGACGGCAAGGTGGTGAAGCTGTCCACCCAGCCGGCCAAGGGCTCCGTGGGGCCCGTGCGCCAGGAACGCAACCAGTTCTGGCTCGCGGGGCAGTGGCTGACCTACGACGAGGTGCAGCGCCTGCCCGCCGACCCGGCCCGGCTGAAGGACTGGCTCACCAGGGCGGGCCAGGTCTTCGGCATCGCCGACGGCTCCATGGCGAACTGGCTGAAGTCCAGCCTGCCCCACCTCCTGCACGCCGTCCCGGCGCCGAAGGAGGTGCGCGCGGCGGCGTACCAGGCGCTGCTGACCCAGCCGGGCGCCCGCGCCGGCGGCGCCGCGAAGGACACCCTGGGCCGGACGGGCACCACCGTGGTGATCGAGAGCACGAGCGGGACGGGGAAGAAGGCGTCCACCGCCGTCCAGCGGCTGATCGTCGACACCGGCCGGATGGTGCTGCTGTCGGAGGGCCGGGAGGTCGTGGTCGGCGGCGAGCCGGTCGGGGGCAAGTCGTACACCGAGACGTTCGCCGAGGTCGGCTGGACCGACTCCCGGCCCGCCGTCCCCGCCCTGCCCTGAGGTTTTCCGCAGCAGGAGTGGGCGGGGCACCGCATTCTGCGGCGCGGCCGATCTCCGTAGCGTTGGCCACATGATGCAGACGATGATGAACGTGCTGGTGGCGGGGGCTGTCGCGGCGGGCGGCACCGGAGTGGACGTGCGTGCCGACATGGAGCGGATCGTGGCGGGCGACGGGGCCACGGCGGCCCTGGCGCGGGTCTCCGACGCCACTGGCACCTGGTCGGGCGCCGTGGGCGCGCGCGACGTCGAGCGCGGCGGGCGGCCGTCGCCCAAGGGCCACTTCCGGATCGGCAGCGTCACCAAGACCTTCGTCGCGACCGTGGTGCTGCAGCTTGTGGACGAGGGCGAGCTGGCCCTCGACGACCCCATCGAGCAGTACCTGCCCGGCCTGGTGCCCGGCGGCTCCGGCATCACGGTACGCGAGCTGCTCAACCACGAGAGCCACCTGTACGACTACATGAGCGAGCCCGGCTACTCGACCAACCGCTGGCGCGGGGACGCGCGGTTCCGTTCGTACCAGCCGCGCGAGCTGCTCAAGGTGGCCTTCGCCAAGCGGCTGCCCGACGACGGGAAGTGGCACTACTCCAACACCAACTACGTGGTGCTCGGGCTGCTGGTGGAGAAGCTGACCGGCCGCCCGTACGGCGAGGAGGTCGAGCGCCGCGTCCTGCGCCCGCTGGGGCTGCGGCACACGGTGGTGCCGGGCGACCGCCCCGGGCTGCCGTCGCCGCACGCCAAGGGGTACGAGCCGCTGTCCGGCGGTCTGGTGGACGCGACCAGGATGAACCCGTCGCTGGACTGGGCGGCGGGGGAGATGATCTCGACCGCGGCCGACCTGGAGACGTTCATGGCGGCGCTGCTCGGGGGCAAGCTGACCAGCCGGGAGTCGTTGCGGGCGATGCGCACGACGGTCAAGACGGAGGCGGGCTTCGACTACGGGCTCGGCCTGCAGGCCTACCGGCTGCCGTGCGGCACGGTGTGGGGGCACAGCGGGGAGCTGATCGGGTACCAGACGTACGCGTTCCGGTCGGACTCCGGCAAGTCGTTGACCCTGTCGATCAACCCCTCGACCCGCAACCCGACCACGGCGGAGGTCATGGGGATCGCGGTGAAGGTGTTCTGCGGGTGAGCGGCCGGCGTTCTTAGCCCCGCATTACGCGGCCTTTTCTAGGGTGACGGCCGAGACCTTACTCGGGAGCTGCCCATGTCACAGCGGAAGGTGAAGCGCAGGCGGGCCGCGATGCGGCGCGAGGAGGCTCTGCGGCGGGAGCGGAGCAGGCGTCTGCGGCGCAGGATCGGTTACGGGGCCGCCGCGGTGGTGTCCGTGGTGTTCGTGGCGATCGGGGTGCTGGCGTACCAGTCCGTCGGTAGGTCGTCGCCACCGGCCGCCGGGACGGTCCAGCCGACGGCCACCGGATCGCCGACGGCCACCGGATCGCCGACGGCCACCAGCTCACCCACCAGCTCACCCACGAGTTCGCCCACGGTGTCGCCCACCAAGAACGGGTAGTTCGCGAAGAGCGCCAGGAGAGTAGGCTTTTAGCGCTGCATTTCGTGCATAGCTTCCGTAAGCCATCGTTTCTGGTGAGCATCCTTCTTGGGGAAGGTACCTGTGCCCAGTTTCAGTCCTCTGCGGCCGGCCGACCCGCGCCAAGTAGGTCCTTACCGGCTGACGGGCTACCTGGGCGCGGGCGGCCAGGGCACCGTGTACGTGGGGGAGTCGCCCGAGGGTCAGACCGTCGCGATCAAGGTGCTGCACGCCAGGCTGTCGGAGGAACCCCAGGCCCGTGAGCGCTTCCTCCAGGAGATCGCGGCGACCCGGCAGGTGCGGCAGTTCTGCACGGCCCGGGTCCTCGACGCCGACACCAGCGGCGACCAGCCGTACGTGGTCAGCCAGTACGTCGAGGGCATCTCGCTGAGCCGGCTGATCGCCACGCAGGGCGTGCGCGATCCTGACGCGCTGGAGCGGCTGGCCGTCGCCACCGTCACCGCGCTGGTCGCCATCCACCAGGCCGGCATCGTGCACCGCGACTTCAAGCCCAGCAACGTCGTCTGCGGCCCCGACGGGCCGCGCGTGATCGACTTCGGGCTGGCGCGGGCGCTGGACTCCACGGTCGCCGAGAGCAGCGAGATCCTCGGCACGCCGGCCTACATGGCGCCCGAGCAGTTCAGCGCCGGCGTGGTGACGGCCGCCTCCGACATGTTCAGCTGGGCCGCCACCATGGCGTACGCGGCGAGCGGGCGCCCGCCGTTCGGCAACGACAGCATCCCGGCGCTCTTCCAGCGCATACTCAACGAGGAGCCGGACCTCAGCGGGCTGACCGAGCCGGTGCGGTCGCTGGTGGTGGCGTGCCTGAACAAGAGCCCAGCGGCCCGGCCGTCGGCGACCGACGTGCTGTTCAACCTGCTCGGCCACGGCGTGCCCGATCCGGCGCGGGAGGCGCCAGGCCAGGAGGCGCTCTTCTCGCCGGGAACGCCGCCGCGCGGTGGCGGCGAGGGGCCCGCGGCGACGTCGCTCTCGCGGCCCGTTCTGGCGGCGATGCCGGGGCCGCCGTCGCTGTCCGGCCCCGCCTCGATGGCCGGACCGTCCGTGGTCTCCGGTGCCGTGCCGCTCCCCGGCGTGGAGGGGCCGGTCTCGGCGACGGAATCGCTGGTGGGCGTGCCCGTCCGCACCGGGGCCAGGTCGCGGCGCACGCTGCTCACCGCGTCGTTCGGGCTGGTGGCCGCCGGGGCCGTCGCCACGGGCGCCTACTTCGCCCTGGCCAGGCCCGCGACGCCCAAGGTCATCACGCGGCCCGTCGTCGTCACGGGGCCCACCACGCCGGTGGTCCAGCCGGAGGTGACCAGGACCCTCGCCCCGGACCCCGCCTACGCTGTCGCCTACAGCCCTGACGGCAGGACGTTCGCCACCGGCGGCGCCGACGGGGACGTGCGGTTGTGGGACGCCGCCACCCGCCGCGCCACCACCTCGCTCGACGGCCACACGAAGGGCGTGCACGCGGTGGCGTTCAGCCCGGACGGCAAGACGCTCGCGACGGGGAGCGACGACGGCACCGTACGGCTGTGGAGCGTGCCCTCGGGGAAGAGCAAGGGCACGCTCACCGGCCACACCGGAGGGGTCGGGTCGGTGGCGTTCAGCCCCGACGGCAAGACGCTGGCCAGCGCCAGCCGCGACAGGACCGTGCGGTTGTGGAACGCCGAGACCGGCGACGGCACCGCGATCCTCGCCGGGCACACCGACTGGGTGGACTCCGTGGCGTTCAGCCCGGACGGGGCCACGGTCGCCACGGCCAGCCACGACCGGACCGTGCGGCTCTGGCATCCCGCCACCGGTGAGGCCGCCGCCGTGCTGTCCGGGCACCGCTACTGGGTCTTCTCCGTGGCCTTCAGCCCTGACGGCAAGACGCTGGCGAGCGCGAGCGCCGACCGTACCGTCCGGTTGTGGGACGTCGCCGCCCGCAAGGAGCGCACCGTGCTGGCCGGCCACCGCGGCTGGGCCTCCGCCGTCGCCTTCAGCCCGGACGGGCGGACGCTGGCCAGCGGGGGTTATGACCGCAAGGTGCGGCTGTGGGAGGTGGCGAGCGGCCGGGGGACCGGGGAGCTGGACGGGCCGGGGGACTGGATCTACTCGGTGGCCTTCAGCCGCGACGGCGCGACCGTCACCGGGGTCGCCGGAGACGCCACGCTGCGGGTGTGGGGCACGCGCTGAACATGCGCCCGCACGCGCTGGGCACGCACGCACGCTGGACACACGCGCTGGCACGCGCTGAGGCACGCGCGGGCTAGGGGGTGGCGGATGCGTCCGTGGACAGGGGACGCCGCCAGACGGTCGGCTCGTCGCCGTGCCCGGTCGCCGTGGAGCCCACGCCGACCAGCGTCCCGTCCACCGTGGTGAACGAGGTCAGCCGCTGGTCCCCCGGCCCCGACATGCCCGTGCCGCGCGGCTGCTCGGGCTGCCACGACCGGCCGTCCGCCGAGGTCCACAGCACGACGTCGCCCGGCCTGCCCACGGTCCCGGCCACCACGAAGCCCTCGGGGGTCGCGGCCACGGCCGTGACGCTGGACTGCTCCCCGGCCACCACCGGCAGCGAGATCGGCTGCCAGCTCCGCCCCCCGTCCAGCGAGGCGTACCCGAAGGCGGAGGTGCCCGTCCCGTTCCCGGTGACGGCCGTGCCGGCGGTCACCAGCACGTCGTCGTTCGAGGCGATGTACGGCAGCCAGCCCTCGTTGACGCCGGCCGGGATCGGCAGGCGCACCAGCGACCACTTGCGCCCGTCCGGCGAGATCCACACTGTGGGACGGCGGACGAAGACGCCGCCGTACGCGTTGGGGTCGGTCACCCCGCCGGCGGCCACGAAGCCGAACAGGCCGCTGGTCACCGACTGCATCCACCGCCGGGTCGTCGGCGTGCCGACCAGGTTGTCCGCGCCCGCCGGGGCGCCGCGCTCCCAGGTCTTGAGGTCCGGCGACCACCAGGTGCCCGCGCCGTAGCCGTCCTCGCCGACGATCACGTAGCCGTCGGGGCCGGCGGAGACGCCGCGGGGGATGAGCGGGTTCTTGCCCTCGGGCTGGAAGGCCGGCGCGCCGTCGGCCCGCCGCCAGCTCTCGCCGTCGGCCGAGGTGACGACCAGGGGATGGCCGGGCGCCCGGCCGCTCGAACCGACCGCCAGCCAGCCGGCGAACCCGGGCGCGACGCCGGTCAGCCGCTGCCTGCCCTGGCCGGTCAGGGCCTTGTTCTTGTCCTGGACGTGCTGCCAGCCGGCCCCGTCGGCGGAGGTCCAGACGGCGGCCTCGCCGTTCGCGCCGCCGACCGCCACCACCCGGCCGTCTGCCGCGCCGAGCGCGTCCACGACCTTGCCGCTGCCGGTGGTCTCCGGGAGGCCGGCGGGGACGTCCTTGCCGGCCTTATCGCGCACCGCGAGCAGGGCGCCCGTGGTGCCGTCCGCCGCGTCGGCGCCCACCACGACCGTGTTGTCCCCGGCCACGACGGCGTCACGCACTTCCGCCCCGCTCGAAGCCGCGCTCGAAGCCGCGCTCGAAGTCTCGTCCGCAGCGCCGCTCGGTGAGCCGCTCGGTGAACCGGCCGGTGAACCGGTCGGTGCGCCGGTCGGGGCCGGGCCGGTCGCCGTGCCCGCGGGCTGCCAGGAGCGGCCGTCCGTGGTGCGTACCAGCTGGACCCCGCTGTCGGTCTCGATCGCGGCGACCGCGGCCCCGGACGCGGCGGTCAGCCGTAACACGCGGCGGAAGCCCGGCACCTCGATCTTCGCCGCCGTCGTCCAGCGCACGCCGTCGGGTGAGGTGTAGGTGGTGGCGTCGGAGTCGTTGCGGCGGACCGCGAGCATGGTGGCCGAGGTCGCGGCGAAGCTCAGCTCCGGCTCGTCCGACTCGCCGGGGACGGCGAACGCCTGCCACGTCTCGCCGGCGTCGGTCGAGCGCCAGGTGATGTCGTACGGCTCCGTCGAGCTCTCACCGCGCACCACGATGGCGTCCTTGACGCTGGCCACGTCGGTGAGGGCCAGGGTGCCGCCGGTCGGCGGGTGCAGCCGCCAGCCCGCCCGGCGCTCCCAGCTGCGGCCGTCGGCGGACAGCCACACCACGGGGGCGGCGTCGGTGAAGTCGCCCTTGTCCGAGGTCTGGCCCACGGCGGTGAAGCCCTTGCCGGTCCACGCGACATCGGCGACCCGGTCGCGCGGGCCGAAGGCGAGGCTGGCGGTGGCGTCGGGCTGGCGGGTCCAGGTGGCACCGTCGGGGCTCGTCCAGACGACGGAGCCACCCACGCGGTCGCCGAGCGCGACCCAGCCGGTGGGGCCAGCGGCGAGGTAGCGGGGGATCTCGCCGGCGACGGGCGGCTCACCCTTGGCGGTACGCACCTGGGCGCGGGCGAAGGTGCGGCCCGCGTCCTTGGACAGGAAGAACTCGGTCCGGTAGCCGGAGTCGGCGTCCTCGCCACCCGCGACCACCACCGTGGTGCCCGTGGCGGCGGCGCCGTTGAGCTCCAGTTGCCGGCCGTTCGCGCCGCTCGCCGTGCCCGCCGCGAAGAGGCTGCCCGCCAGCTCCGCCGCCTGCTCGTCGCCCTGGCGGGAGGCCACCAGCACGCCGCCCGCCACGATGACGGCGAGCGCGACGGAGGTGCCGCCGATCAGCAGCGAGCGGAAGCGCTTCTGGCGGGCGTGCGGCATCGGATCGGTCGCGGGGTAACCGACGTCGGGATCGGTCAGCTCGGTGGTCGGCGGCACCGACGGGTGCGACGGCCCTGACAGCGGCAGCGACGGGTGCGACGGCCCTGACAACGGCTGCGACGGGTGCGACGCCGGGCCGGACAGCGGCTGCGACGGCTGGGCCGGTCCCGACAGCGGCTGGGACGGGTGTGACGCCGGGCCGGACAGCGGGTGCGAAGGCTGCGAGAAGGGCTCGGACGGGGGTAACGAAGGCAGGGACGGCCACTCGTTCAGCGGTGACGACGGCTGGGACAGCCCTTCGTTCGCCTGCTCGGGCGAATCGTCCGGCTCGCCCGTCTCGCTCCTCCAACCACCTCCGGTCACCGCAGCCTCTCCCTTTGGTATTCTCCCGGCCAGGACGGAGCCCCTCGCCGGAAGTCATTATTTATGGGAAGCGCGTCGAAACGAAGTCCGAGCGCGAGCCGGCCCGATGACGGCGGCTGACGGCCCGGCCCGTTCCCGCACCTGGATCCTCGCCGCGGCCATCTGCGCCGCCGTGGTCGCGGCCGGCGCGGCAGGGGTGCGCACGGTCGGTGAGACGCCCCCGGGCGGGGCGCGGAGCGGGGCGGCGACACCGCCACCCGCGCAATCGGTCGAGCCGCCTCCGCTGGCGCTGCCCAAGGCGTCCTGGAAGCTGACCTGGTCCGACGAGTTCAACGGCCGGGGCAGGCCCGCCAAGTGGACCGCCCTGTCGGGCACGAGCTGGTCCAACAGGAAGGCGCTGCACTACTACGACCCCGCCAACGCGGTGCAGGACGGCTCAGGCCACCTGGTGATCTCCGCCAAGCGCACGGGCGGCGCGGCCGGGACCGCCTGCTGGTACGGCCCGTGCGACTACAGCTCCGCCCGGCTGGAGACCGGCAAGACCTTCGACCAGGCGTACGGCAGGTTCGCCGCGCGCATCAAGCTGCCGCTCGGCAAGGGCCTGTGGCCGGCGTTCTGGCTCAAGCGCACCGACGCGGGCCGCTCAGGCTCGGCGACGTACGGCGAGATCGACATCATGGAGAACCGCGGCCACGAGACCCACCTCGTCCGCGCCTACACCCACTCCAAGGGCCGCAAGGGCGGTGGCCGGCTCACGATGCCGGAGCGGCTGGACGCCGGCTTCCACGTGTACGGCGTGGACTGGACCCCGCAGAGCATCACCTGGTGGGTGGACGGCCAGCCGTACGCGCAGTACCCGCGCTATCCCGGCTGGCCCTTCGACAAGCCCTTCTACTTGATCCTCAACCTGCAGGTCGGCGGCACCTGGGTGGGCGACCCGAACGCCAAGACGCGCTTCCCCGCCCGGATGGTCGTCGACTGGGTGCGGGTCTACCGCGAGCGCTGAATCGGGTGGGATGTCCGCTTGGAGCGGTCCCAAGGTAACGGTTGTGCCGTCGTGCCGGTCACATACGGAGCGGCAGTCCCATCTGGGACAATAGGATCAACCGTCCCATCAGCATCGAGGTGAAGTCACGCCGTAAATGACGCGATTATTCCCCCGTTTCACCTCTGCAGCGACTGCCGCCCTGCTCGGCGCGGTGGTCGTGGCCGCGCTCGGCCTACAGAGCGATCAGGGACGTCACCTCCTCGTCGAGGCCGGCCTGGCCGGGGCGCCCGCCGGGTACACCGAGCTGGCGTTCGCCGCTCCCCAGGAGCTGCCTGACCGCGTGCCCGCCACGTCGTACCTGGTGCCGCCCTCGTTCACGATCCGGAACGTCACAGGACGGCAGCACGAGTACGGCTGGTCGGTCCACCTGACCGAGTCCGGCAGGTCCCGCACCGTCGCCGGCGGGCGGGTCACGCTGGCCGACGGGCAGCCGGTGACGATCACGCCGCCCACCAAGGCGCTGTGCGAGCCCGGCCCGATCACGCTCAGGGTCCTGCTGGAAGGCGGCGAGGCCATCGCGTTCCGCGCCACCTGCTCCGCGAACATCGACGAGGGGTAGGCGCGTGCCAAGACGGCCTGTGGTGGCGCTGGTCACCGACGCCATCCACCCGTACAGCTTCGGTGGCAGGGAGATCCGCTACCACGAGCTGTACGCGCACCTGACGCCGCACGCCGACGTGCACGTGTTCACCATGCGCTGGTGGCACGGTCCGCGCGTGCGCACGGAGGGCGGCGTCACGTTCCACGCGATCTCGCCGCTGCTGCCGATGTACCGGCACGGGGTGCGCTCGACCTGGCAGGCGCTGGTGTTCGCGGTGGCCTGTCTGCGGCTGCTGCGCCACCGGTTCGACGTGCTGAACGTCGACCAGATCCCGTTCCTGCACCTGTTACCGCTGCGCCTGGTCGCCACGCTGCGCCGGGTGCCGCTGATCGCGACCTGGCACGAGGTGTGGGGGCCGGAGTACTGGCGCTACAGCATGCCCACCGGCTGGCGGCCCGCCTGGTGGATCGAACGGCTGGCGATGCGGGCGCCCGACCGCATCATCGCCGTCTCGCCGGAGACCGCCAGGCGGTTACGAGCCGAGCTGGGCGAGCGGGCCACGATCACGATCGCGCCGAACGGGGTGGACCTCGACGGCGTCGACCAGGCCGCGCCGCACGAGCAGCGCACCGACCTGGTGGTGGTGAGCAGGCTGATGCGGCACAAGGGCCTGGACCTGCTGCTCGCCGCCATCGCCCGGTTACGCGAGCACGGCCGCGCGGTCACCTGCCGGATCATCGGCGACGGCCCCGAGCGCGAGGCGCTGCGCGCGGAGGCCGAGCGGCTGGGCATCGCGCCCGTGGTGGAGTTCCGGCACGACGTCAGCGAGCAGAAGGACGTGTACTCGCTGGTCAAGGCCGGGCGAGTGTTCGCCTTTCCGTCCACCAGGGAGGGGTTCGGCATCGCCGTGCTGGAGGCGATCGCCTGCGGCGTGCCGGTGGTGACCACCTCCGCCCGGGACAACCTGGCCCAGCACCTGGTGCTCCGCAGCCGCCGGGGCATCGTCTGCGACCACACCCTGGACGCGTTCGCCGCGGCCCTGGCCGACGCCCTCGACGGGCCCTCGGACGACGCGCCCGGCGAGCCGTGGGTCGGCGAGTACGCCCTGGACACCATCGCCGCGCACGTGGTGAAGGCGATGCTGCCGTGAGGGCCCCTCACGCCGACCTTCGGGAGGCGATGCTGCCGTGAGGATCCTCTACGTCAGCCCCTACCCTCCCGCCCGCGACGGCATCGGCACCTACACCCACGTGCTCGCCCAGGCCGTGCGCGAGCGCGGCCACGAGATCGCCGTGGTGGCCGCCCGCCCGCATCCCGACGCGCCAGAGGAGGTCGTCGGCGCCCTGGGCGGCGGCCGGGCGCCGCTGCGCGAGGCGGTGGACCGGTTCCGGCCGGACGTGGTGCACGTGCAGTTCGCGGTGCCCGCGTTCGGCACCCGCGCCCCGGCCGTGGCCCGCTGGCTGGCTGCACCCGGCGGCGTGCCGGCGGTGGCCACGCTGCACGAGGTGACCCGCGACACGGCGCTGCTGCGCGGGCCGGGCAGGGCGCTGTACCGGCACCTCGCGCGAGGCTGCGACCGCCTCGTGGTGCACACGCGGCCGGCGCTGGCGACGCTCGGCGCCCTCGGGCTCGACGGCAGGGCCACGGTGATCCCGCACTTCTCCGCACCGCCCCCACCCGCGACCACCACCGCAGCCGAGTTGCGCGCCCGCTTCGGCCTGGGCGACGACGACCGCCTGCTGCTCGCCTTCGGCCACATCCACGTCAGCAAGGGCCTGGACGACCTGGTGCGGGCCGTGGCCATGCTGCCGCCCGCGACGCGGGCCGGGGTCCGGGTGGTGGTCGCCGGCGCGGTACGGCGGCGGCACGGCCCGTTCCGCGCGTTCGAGGCGCGCGACCACCTGCACGAGGCGACGGTCCGCCGCCTGGCGGGCCGGCACGGGGTGCGGGACCTGCTGGTGTTCACCGGCTATGTGCCGGACGGTGCCGTCGCGGCCTGGTTCGACGCGGCGGAGGCCGTCGTGCTGCCCTACCGTGACGCCGAGCAGAGCGGGGTGGCCAACCTGGCCCGTGCCTTCGGCGTGCCGGTGATCGCGACCACCGCGGGCGGGCTGGCAGAGCTGTTCGAGGGCTCACCGTGGGCGGTCCCGCCCGGCGCCCCGGACCGGCTGGCGGCGGCCATCGCCGACCTCCTCGCCTCAGGCCCGCACGCCGAGGACTCCGCACCGGCGGCGACCGCGCCCCGCGCCGAGGGCTCCCCGCCGGCGGCGACCGCGCCGCACGCCGAGGACTCCCCGCCGGCGGCGACCGCGCCGCACGCAGTGAGGGCGACGCGTGCCGAGGACACCGGCCTCGCCACGGTCGTGACGCGCACCATCGCCCTCTACGAATCCGTCCACGCCCCGCTAGCCCACACCCCCGGAAACCGTCCCGATGCCCCCTAGCCTGTCGGTCGTCGTCTGCTCCTACGACGGCGCCGCCCGCCTCGGACGGACCCTCGACGCGCTGGCGGCCCAGACCGTCCACACCGACCTGGAGATCATCGTCGTGGACGACGCCTCCACGGACGCGACAGGGGACGTCGCCCGAGGCCACGGCGCCACGGTCATCCGCCACGACACGAACCGCGGCGCGGCGGCGGCCCGCGACACGGGCCTGCGCGCCGCGAAGGGCCGGATCGTCGCCTTCCTCGACGACGACTGCGAGCCGGGCCCTCACTGGGCGGAGCTGCTGCTCGGCGGCTACGCGGAAGAGGGCGTCGCCGGGGTGGGCGGCCCGATCGTGCCGGAGACGGGCGACGGCTTCCTGCCGCGCTTCCTCGCACGCAACAACCGCCACGAGCCCCTGGAGCTGGACCTGACGGTCAGCGCGGCGCTGCCGTACCGGTTCTGGCTGTACCTGCGGCGCCAGTGGCTGCCGGCCCCGCCGTCGCGCGGCAGGCGGGACGTGCACGCCTTCAGCGGCGGCAACATGTCGTACGAGCGGGAGCGGCTGCTGGCGGCGGGCGGTTTCGACCCCAGGTTCCGGTACGCGGCCGAGGAGGAGGACCTGTCGCGCAGGCTCCGCCGGGAGGCGCCGGGCAGGCTGGTGTTCGTGCCGGAGGCGCCGGTCGCGCACCGGCACGAGCCCACGGTGCGCGGCCTGCTGCGCCGCAGCCTCGCGTACGGCAGGGGCGCGGCGATGCAGTACCGCAAGTGGCCGGGGGTGCGGCCGACGCTGTTCCCGTGGCCGGCGCTGGTGGCGGGCCTGGCCGTGGCGGCCGTCCGCTGGCCGGCGGTCGCGCCCGCCCCGGTGCTGCTGCCTGTGCTGCTCTACCCGGTGGGGCTGCGGCACGCGGCGCGGGGCAGGATCGAGGCGCTCGCCGACCCGTATCTCCGCCTGGCCCAGGAGACGTGCGAAAATATCGGCTTCCTGCACGGTCTGTGGGCCTTCCGCCGCCTGTTCGCCGAGGACAGGGCCGGCCGGGGCGGAGGGCAGAGCACGTGACCATGCGCGAGCAGGACAGGCGCATGCTGCTGTACGGCGCGGCCCTGCTCCTGATCGTCGGGCTGACCCAGGTGCGCCACCTGTGGGCGGCCCAGCTCCTGCTCGTGCCGCTCCTGCTGACCGTGCCGGGCTGCCTGCTGCTGCGGGCCCTGCGCGTGCCAGGCCGCCTGGTGGCGGGCTTCCCGCTGTACGTGCCGGCCGCGTCGCTGATCGTGCTCATGGCGTCCGGCCTCGCGGTCACCCTGCTGGTGCCGCTGGTGGACGGCGGTGTCCTGGACGCGGTGTTCGGCTCGGACGCCGATCCGGGGACGCCGCTGCGGGCCGGGCCGCTGCTCGCCGGGCTCGTGCTGGTCTGCCTGGGGTTGTTCCTGGCCGGGGTGCGGGCGCCGGGGGAGACGGCCGTCCCGTGGCGGTCGCTGCCGCCCGCCGGGTGGCTGGCGGTGCCGATGCTGGTGCCGCTGCTCGCCGCGGCGGGGGCGCTGCGGCTCAACCACGGCCACGGCCCCGAGGTGGCGATCGCCGCCGTGGTCGGCTGCGTGCTCGTGCTGGCCTTCGGCGTCGTCAGGGCCGGCCGGCTCGGCGACGGGCGGGCGGCCGTGCTGCTGTACGCCGTCTCGCTGGCCATGATGTGGTCGTACGCGCTGCGCGGCGAGCTGGTCTACGGCTTCGACATCGCCTCGGAGTACGCCGTCGCCCAGGAGACCGTGACCTCGGGGATCTGGGTGACGGGGCCGCACCCCGACGCGTACGGGGCGATGCTCAGCATCACCGTCCTGCCCGCCCAGTTGCACGCGCTGACCGGGCTGCCCGTCCTGCTGGTGCTCAAGGTCGTCTACCCGGCGCTCTTCGCGCTGTTCCCCGTCGGGATCTTCCACCTGGCCAGGCGTTTCCTGCCGGGCCAGTGGGCGTTCGCCGCCGCCGCGTTCGTCACGGCGCAGGGGGCGCTGTCGCAGCAGTTCCCCGCGCTGGCCCGGCAGGAGATCGCCATGCTGCTGTTCGCGGCGCTGTGCGGAGCCCTGCTCGACGCCCGGCTGCGGCACTTCCCCAAGGCCGCGCTGATGGCCCTGTTCGGGACGGGCATCGTGGTCTCGCACTACACGACCGCGTACTTCACCGCCGTGATGCTCGCCGGGGCGCTGGCCCTGCAGGCCGTGCTGTGGGCGCTGCGGCGGCCCAGGATCGCGCCGCGGGCGGTCGCGGCGGCGCTGCTGCCCGGGCTGCTCGCCGGGGTGCTCTGGTACGTTCCGATCACCCGGTCGACGGCCAACATCGGCGAGTTCCGCACCGCGCTCAGCTCCGAGGGCCTGCGGCTGCTGCCCGGCGCCGAGTCCGCCGGGACGCTGCTGTCGGCCTACCTGCGGGGCACCGACGTGACCCGCATCCCGACCTACCTCTACGCCAAGCGGGTGGTGCCCAAGTACCGACCGCCCAAGGCCACGGTGACGCCCGCCGCCGACGCGGGCGACGCCCGGTGGGAGCTGGGGGACGCGGGCGTGCCCGTGCCGCCGAAGCTCGCGCCGCCGGTGAGCGCGTCGCTCGACCTCGGCGTGCTGCTGATCCAGCAGCTGGCGAACCTGCTCGGCCTGGTCGGCGCCATCGTGATGGCCGTGCGCCGCCACTCGTCGTGGCTGGTGCGGCGGATCGGCGTGCTGGCCGTGCCGATGCTGGGCGTCCTGGTGCTGCTGCGCCTGTCGGGCACCCTGGCCGCGTCCTACAACCAGAGCCGCGCCCAGTTGCAGGCGCTGACGCTGCTCAGCATCGCCATGTTCTGGCTGCTGCACCGCGTCTCGTCGGCCAAGTTCCCCGCCGGGCTGCGCCGGACGCTGTACGGGCTGGCGGGTGCGGCCGTCGTCGTCACCTTCACCACCGGCAGCGGCCTGGACAACGTGGTGCTCGGCGGCGAGCGGGCGACCAACCTGTCCACGCGCGGCGAGGACTGCGAGCGCTACTGCATGTACGAGGCCGAGCTGGCCGGCGCGCGCTGGCTGAAGGAGGCAGCCCGCGGCTCGCCCGACCGCCTCTACGCCGACCGGTACGCGCAGCTGCGCCTGTTCGCCGAGCTGGGGCCGGGCCGGCGGATCCAGACCGACATCACGCCCCTGACCCTGGACCGGCGGGCCTGGGTCTACGCGAGCTGGGCGAACACCGCCGTCGGCCGCGCCAGGTCGCTGTTCGACAACCAGCTCGCGTTGTACGCGTTCCCGTCGGAGTTCATCGAGGCGCACTACGATCTCGTCTACACGAGCGGAGTCACGAAGGTCTTCCACCGATGATCTCTATCGTCATCATCAGCAAGGACGAGCCCGCGCTGGACGGCACGCTCCACGGCGTCGCCCGCGCCGCCGGGGCCGCCGGCCTGCCGTACGAGATCATCGTCGTGGACGCCTCGGCGGGCCGGCTCGACGCCATCGCCGCCGCGCACCCGCACGTGCGGTGGACGGCCTTCACCCCGCCGCCCGGCGTCCGCACCACCATCCCGCACCAGCGCAACGCCGGCGTGCGGGCCGCCGGGGGCGAGATCGTGGTGTTCACCGACGCGGGCTGCCGGCCGCTCGACGGCTGGCTGCGCCACCTCGTCGCGCCGATCACGGACGAGGGCGAGAGCGTCGTGTGCGGCCTGGTCACCGGCCCGGAGGGGCACGACAGCCTCTACGACGCCGACGCCAGGCGCCGGGCCGCCGCCCGCTACCTGCCCGAGTGCGGCACCGGCAACCTGGCCGTGCGCCGCGCGGTCATCGACGAGGTGGGCGGCTTCGACGAGACGTTCGGCTACGGCTCCGACGTGGACTTCAGCTGGCGCGTCCAGAACGCCGGGCACCGCATCCGCAGCGCGGGCGAGGCGGTCGTCACCCACGACTGGGGCGACCGCCGCCGCCGGCTGCGCCGCTCCTACGTCTACGGCAAGGCCCGCGCCCGGCTCTACCTCAAGCACCGCGACCGCCGGACGCAGGTGCTGCGCCGGGAGCCGATGGTCGTGGTGTACCCGCTCTTCCTGCTGGGCCTGCCGCTGACCCTGTGGTTCCCGTTCTACCCGGCGCTGCTGCTGGTGCCGGCCTGGCGCAACCGGCACAACGGCCCGGTGCGGGTGCTGGCCGACCACCTGACGTACGGCGCGGGCGTGCTCGCCGAACTCGCCACCTTCCGGGGTCGCGCCCGCCGATGAAGGTGCTGGTGTTCCCCCGCGACAGCAACCCGTACCAGGACCTGCTGCACGCCGCCTTACGCGAGAGCGGCGTCAGCGTGCGCTACCTGGGCGAGCTGACCTTCTCCCACACGCTGAACCTCCTGCTGCTGCCGGCCGAGCTGGCCTTCCAGCGGCTGACCGGTGCCCGGATCGTGCACCTGCACTGGGTGTGGAAGTTCGCGCTGCCGGGCGGAGACAGGACGCGGCGGCCGGCGCAGCTGTGGTTCGCCGCCGTCCTCGGCGTCATGCGGCTGCTCGGGCTGCGGCTGGTGTGGACCGCGCACAACGTGCTGCCGCACCGGCCCGTCTTCGCCGACGACGCCGCCGCCCGGCGCACCCTGGTCCGGCACTGCGACCTCGTGATCGCCCACCACTCGACGGCGCTGGACCGGCTGGCGGAGCTGGGCGCGGCGCCGTCCAGGTCGGCCGTGATCCCGCACGGCCCCTTCCCCGCGCCGCCGCTGCCGCCGCCGGGCCTGCCGGGGCGGCCCCGCACGTTCCTGTTCTTCGGGCGGATCGAGCCGTACAAGGGGGTCGAGGACCTGCTCGCGGCCTTCATGGCGCTGCCCAGGCGGTTGTACGTGCGGCTCGTCGTCGCCGGCTCGTGCCCGGACGCGGCGCTCGCGGCCCGGCTGCGGGCTGCCGCCGCCACCGACGACCGCGTGGAGCTGCGGCTCGGCCGGGTACGCGACGAGGACGTGGCCGAGGTGTTCGCCGAGGGGGACGTCGTCGTGCTGCCGTTCCGCGAGATCACCACCAGCGGCAGCGCCCTGCTCGCGCTCGCCCACGGCAGGCCGCTGATCGTGCCCGAGCTGCCCGCCCTGGCGGGGCTGCCCGCCGGTGCGCTGGCCGGGTACCGCGGTGGCGTCCCCGGGCTCACGGCGGCGCTGCGGGACGCGGCGGGGTGGGATCCGGCGGCGCTGGCGCGGATGTCGGATGCCGCGCTGGAGCACGTCCACGGCGTCGGCTGGCCCGAGATCGCCCGCGCCACCCGCAACGGCTACGCCACCGTGCTGCGCGAGGCCGTCCGGGGGTCCGGTGCGCGGCCGGGGGAGCGCGTGCGTGCGCTGTTCCGTGACGTGCTGGTGCGCGGGACCTTCCTCCTCCTGGTGAACACGGTGCTGCTCGCGGCGGGCGGCTTCGTCTTCTTCACCCTGGCCGCCCGCAACTACCCGGTCGAGGCCGTCGGCTGGCTGACCGCCGTCACCGCGAGCGTCAACCTGCTGTCCACCGTCGCCTCCCTCGGCCTGCCCACCACGCTGCTGCGCCACCTCGTCGGATCCGGCGACCCGCGCCGCCTGGCCGCGATCGCCGTGGCCGCCGTCGGCGCGATCGGCGGCGTGCTGGCCCTGCTGTGCCTGCTGATCCTGGCGCCGCTGCTCCCCGGCGGCCCCGAGCTGATCCGGCAGCCGGGCACGATGGCGCTGATCACCGCCCTGGTGATGGTCACCGCCGTGGGCGGGACGCTGGACGCCGGGCTGCTGGCGGTCAGGGGCACCGCGGCGCTGCTGGCCAAGAACGTGGCGGGCACCCTGCTGAAGGTCGGCGCGCTGCTGCCGCTGGTGCCGCTCGGGTTCACCGGCCTGATCCTGGCCTACGGCGGCGGCACCCTGCTCGCCTGCCTGCTCGGCGGGGCGGCGCTGTGGCCCCGGCTGCGCCGCGTCGCGCAGCGCGCCCGGCCGGCCGAGCTGCTGCGGCGCTACCTGCCGTTCTCCGCCGCCGGTTACCTGGCCACGGCGCTCGGCATGTTGCCCAGCACCGTGGTGCCGCTGGAGGTGCTGGCCATCCAGGGGCCGCAGGCGGCGGCGTACTTCGCGATCGCCTTCCAGGTGGCGGCGTTCCTCAACTTCATCCCTTCGACGTGCGCGCAGGTGCTGTTCGCCGAGGCGCAGCGGATCTCGCTGCGCCGGTACCTGCGCAGGGCCGTGGCCGGGATCTACGGCCTGCTCGTGCCCGCCGTCGCGGTGATCGTGGCGGGGGCGCCGTACCTCCTGCGGGTGTTCGGGGAGGGCTACGCGGCGCAGGCGGCGCAGCCGTTGCGCGTGCTGGGGCTGGCGGCGCTGGTCGGCGCGGGGAACTACCTGGTGGACACGATCCTGATCAGCAGGGACCGCACGCGCGCGTACGTGCTGATGAACGGCGCCAACGCGGCGCTGGTGCTCGGGCTGGTGGCGGCGCTGCTGCCGTACGGGCTCACCGCCGCGGCCCTCGGCTGGACACTCGCGCAGGGCCTGTCGCTGCTCCTGGGTGTGGGCGTGCTGATCGCCAGCTTCGCCAGCGGCCGGCACGCGAGGGCGGGCACGGAGGTCAGCGCGGCGGGTCGGTAGCGGCGGCGTACACGCGGACGTGGTCCACGATCAGCTGCTGCGGGAAGCGGGTCGTGGCGTCGGGCGGGCCCGGCCAGTCGCCGCCGACGGCCAGGTTGAGCAGCAGGTAGTACGGCACGTCGAAGTCCCAGCCGCCCGGCGGGGCGTCCGCCTTGTGCTCGGTGGCGTAGATCTGCCCGTCGACCAGGAAGGAGATGCGGTCGGGGTACCAGTCGGCGGCGAAGACGTGGAAGTCGTCGGCGAACCTGGCGCCGCCGGGCAGCCGGTAGGTGTTCTGCTCGTCGTAGCCCTGCTCGCCGTGCAGGCTGCCGTGCACGGTGTCCGGCTCGCGGCCGAGGTGCTCCATGATGTCGATCTCCCCGCGCCCGCTGCCCTGCGGGGAGCGCCGCGCCCAGAAGGCCGGCCACATGCCCTGGCCCTCGGGTAACTTGATCCGAGCCTCGATCCGCCCGTACCGCTGCACGAACTTCCCCGCCGTGAACAGCCGGGCGGAGGTGGCCGCGCAGACCCGGGGGCTGCAGTCGTAGGCGCCCGCGTCGTCGGACCGCGCGGTGATCACCAGCCGGCCCCGGCCGTCCACGGCCGCGTTGCGCGGCGTGTAGTACTCCAGCTCGTTGTTGTAGCCGAGATGGTCGTCGACCAGGTTCCACTTCGCCGGGTCGGGCGGCCCGGCGGGCCCGTCGAACTCGTCCGCCCATACCAGCCGCCACCCCGCCGGCACCTGCTCCGGCGTCCGCTCCGCCGGCACCGCCGCGGGCTCGGGCGGGCTCACCGCGTACAGCGTGGCCGCCACCGCGAGGCTGAACGTCAGGACCAGCGCCCCGGCCACCCACCAGCCCGTACGATCGCGGCCGGACGCCGCCCTGGCAGTGTGGGGTGAACGGCTCGCACCGTGGCGGGGATCCCGGTGCCATGCGCGGTCATCGGACACGGACCTCTAACCTCCCGACGGCATGCCTGACATCGTACGGCCATGTGGTACACCAGTCGGGCATTCCGGGCCATCGGCCCACGGCGTCGACACCGCCGCGGGCCGTTCCCCGGGCCGGGTCAGGACCCGCAGAACACCTCCTTGACCAGCCCGTCGAGCAGCCCAGGGAACACCGCGCCCACGTTGACGTCGGCGTCCCCGCTGGTCAGCGAGGCCGTCAGGGTCCTGCTCCCGTCCAGCGAGCTGTACATCAGCGCCCCGTAGCCCCCAGGAGGGCTGCCGTTGTGGTTGACGATGACGCCGGCGCAGTCGGAGCCGGTGTCCAGCACGTACGTGCCGAGCCCGTACCGTCCGAACAGGCCCGCGCTGTCCGGGTGCGGCACGCGCATCTCGGCCAGCAGCGCGGCCGGCAGGAGCCGGCCCTTGTTCAGCGCCGAGAAGTACGTCTGCAGGTCCGCGGTGGTCGACAGGATGTCACCGGCGCCCTCGACCACGGAGAGGTTCTGGCGGGAGACGTCCACCACCTTCCACTCCTCGCCGTCCTGGTAGCGGTAGTAGCCGTGGGCGTGCGGCCCGGGAAGCGTCGTCCGGTCGCCCGGCAGCATGGTGTTCCTGAGCCCGAGCGGCTTCAGGATCCGCCGCTGCAGCTCCTCGCCGAGCGGGCGGCCGGTGAGCTGCTCGACCAGGAGCTGCGCCAGCGTGTAGTTCGTGTTGGAGTAGCTCCAGCCCGCTCCCGGCTCGAACCGCGCGGGCTTGGCCAGCGCGAACCGCACCAGCTCCGCCGGCTCGTAGGAGCGGAAGCGGTTGTCCACCCACTCCTTGCCCGAGGCGGCCACCCCCGGCACGAACACGCCGTCGGGGCCGAGCTCGCCGGTGTAGTTGTAGAGCCCGCTCGTGTGCTGCAGCAGCATCCGCACGGTGATCCGCTCGTCCAGCCCGAACTCGGGCAGGTGGCCGGCCACCGGCTCGTCCAGCCCGATCTCGCCCTCGGCGACCAGCTGCAGCACCACCGTCGCGACGAAGCTCTTGGTGACGCTGCCCGCCCAGAACGACCCGTTCGCCGGGGGCTTCGCGCTCGCGCCCAGCTTGCGTACGCCGGCGGTGCCCACCCACTCGCCCCGCTCGTCGCGCACACGCGCCTGCACGCCGGCGAAACCGGCGTCGACGAACGCCTGGATGGCCCGCTGCACCCCTGGACGCTCCTGGCCGGCCACCGCCGCCGGTGCCACCCGGCTGTCGGCGGCGGCCACCCCGGGCGTCATGACCGCCCCGGCCAGCAGCGCCCCGGCCACCACCCTGCGCAAGCCCCGCAGCGACCTGCCCCCAGTGCGGAGATCTCCGCTCATGCCTGTCCCCTTTTTCGCGATACTACGTGTTCCGTTCGATCTGAAAGCTACGTTGCATTCGATCTACAGTCAACGCGCCGTCATTCATTTCTGCAGTTCAGGCCCCGTAAATTGGCGCAATGACGCTGCGCTCGAACGCAACACCGCTGTTGCAATGAATGGCCGCTAAGGCAACACTTGAGCCATGCCAGGAGGACGACTGACCCAGCAGGACCGCCAGCGCATCGCGGCAGGGCTCACCGACGGGCTCTCCTACCGCGAGATCGCCAGGCGGCTCGGCCGCCCGACCTCGACGATCACCCGCGAGGTCGCCCGCAACGGCGGCCCCACCGCCTACCGGCCCCAGCAGGCGCACCAGTCCGCGCTCCACCGGGCCCGGCGCGGCACCCCCGCACCACCGCGCGCCGTCACCACCCCGACGAAGACCGCGCTGGAGCGGGAGATCATCGAGCTGGCGGTCCAGGCCGGCATGCCGAGGACGGCCGCGCGCGTGCACCACGACCTGATGCTGGCCGAGGACGGCAGGCGCACCGCCGCCGAGCTGGCCCGCCGGCTGAACGTCAGCCCCGCCTCCATCTCCGTGGCCGTGCGCTTGCTGGTCCAGCAGGGCTACGCCCGGCGCGAGCGCGACCCGCACCGCCGCCGCGACGTCTACGTGATCGACGACGACGCCTGGTACCGGGCCATCCTGGTCGGCAGGCAGCAGACGCTGGGGACCGTCCGCGCCTCGATGGCGGTGGCCGAGGCGTACGGGCTCGACAGCCCGGTGGGGCGGCGGCTGGCCAAGACGGCGGCCTTCCTGGAGCACATCTGCCTGGACATGATCGACTCAGCGGACCGCTGGCGGTCCCTCCTGGCATGACGGCGGCCACGGCCCGGACCGCTGGGGTGGACACGCGGACCCAGGTGGAATTCGACGACCTTCGCCCACCGATGAACTACAGTCGTCCGCCATGGCCGAATCCTCCTCCTACCTGACCACGACGGCGAACGCCTACGACGCCGTCGCCGAGCTCTACGCCGACCTCGCCCGCGACTCCCTCGACCGTCTCCCCTTGGACCGGTCGTTCGTCGCCGTGTTCGCCGAGCTCGTCCGGGCCGCCGGCCCCCGGCCCGTCGTCGAGGCCGGCTGCGGCCCCGGCTACATGACGGCCCACCTGCGCGACCTCGGCCTGGACGCCTACGGCGTCGACCTGTCTCCCGCCCTGCTGGACATCGCCCGCAAGGACCACCCGGGCCTGCGGTTCGAGCTGGGCTCGATGGGCGAGCTCGACGTGCCCGACGGCGAGCTGGGCGGCCTGCTCTCCTGGTACTCCATCATCCACACCCCGCCGGCCGAGCTGCCGCCGTACTTCGCCGAGTTCCGCCGGGTGCTCGCCCCGGGCGGCTACCTCCTGCTCGGCTTCTTCGAATCCGAGGGTGATCCGGTGACGGAGTTCGACCACAAGGTCGCACCGGCGTACCGGTGGCCGATCGACGAGCTGGCCGACCTGGGGCGCAAGGAAGGATTTGTCGAGGTGGGGCGGATGTTGCGCGAGCCGCTGGAGGACGAGCGGCTTCGGCGCGGGCATCTGCTGATGCGCAGACCGTAGACGTGAGCGTGCGGGCGGCCTGACAGTCGATGAACAGGGCCGCCCGCCCGGTCACCGCCGTCAGGCCCCAGCGGCGCGGATCGCCAGATCGTCGATCTGGAACGCGGGCCCGGCAGCGCCCGTGTTCCAGACGAACGTCCAGTCAACCCGAGTCGCCCCCGCGGGCGCGGTGAACGTCCCGGCCGCCTCGCTCCACGCGGTCTGCCGATCCAGGACGACGGCATCGGTACGCAGAACCGTGCCCGACTCGTCACGCCACCGCACGTTCCACGTCACGGCGGGCATGGTCCCCACGGCCTCCCGGTACCACAGCGACACCCGGTACCCTGTACCGGCGACCACCCCGCGGTACCCGGGGAAGTTGTCCAGCGCCACCGCGCTGCCGAACGCCGCGGTGCTGGTCAGCTGCAGCGAGCCCGTGCCGCCGTGCGCGCCGCCGGTCTGGTGCGCCACGCCGGCCCCGTACCACGGGAGGTAGGGCGAGGTCGTCGAGCCGGACTCGAAGTCGTGCTCGGTGATCGCCGGCGGGGTGGGGGTGCCGCCGTCGAACGTGCTGCCGGCGTCCTGGCCGTACTGGGGGCCGACCCACTGGCCCGGCGCGACGCGGGTGCCCATGTCGGTGACCATGAACTGCCACGGGCCCGTGTAGGTGTTGTGGTGCCAGGAGTTGTTCGACTCGTGGACGATCGACTTCTGGATCACATCGCCCTTGTACGGGGACCAGTCCGGATAGGTGCCCCAGTTGGACAGCAGCGCCATGTGCCCGCAGTACTGCGTCGGGCAGCCGCCGTTCACGGCACCGGGCTCGAAGGCGAAGGTGTTGTGGTGGATGTCGACGTTCTTGGTCCACCAGCGGCAGTCGGTGTAGAGCGGCTGACCGGCGATGGCCGGAGCCGAGCACTGTGACTTGTCGGTCGGCCCGACGATCATCGTGCAGTCGCCGGTCGTCGAGGCGGGGCTGTTGCAGAACCGGTCGGCGTTCGCCCACGCGGTGATCCCGCCCCAGTTGTTCTCCAGCAGGTTGCCGGTGATCTCGATCTTGCTGGTCCGCGCCTGCAGGCGGGGCTCACCGTCCGCCTCGGACAGGTAGATCGCCGCCTCGGGGAACGGGTCGCCCTTCGCCGCCCGCTCGGCGCCGGACTCCCAGGCGTTGCCGCGGATGGTGTTGTTCCGGATCACGGCGTTGTAGCTGATCTCGTAGAAGATGCCCAGCGACTCGTTGTCCTCGATGAGGTTGTCCTCGATGAGGAAGTCGTTGTTGTTGGTGTCGGCCCAGACGCCCGGCCCGTGGTTGCCGTGGACCCAGTTCCCGGTCACGTCGGCACCGTTCACCGCCCAGAACTTCATCCCACCGGTGCAACCGCACCCCGGCTCCTGGTGCTCCCAGTCGTCGGTGTTGTTGCCGGTGAACTCGTTGTCCGCCACGACCAGGCCGGTGATGGTGTTGCCGGACTTGTACGCGTTCAGGCCGTACTGCCCGTTGTCCTTGAAGCAGTTGCCGCGGATCTGGTTCCTGGCCCCGGCCATCAGCCCCGCACCGGAGTTGTCGCGGATGGTGTTGTGCTCCACGACCCAGTCGTCGCCGGAGTCGTGGTTGACCACGCCCTCGTCGCGCGGCGCGACGAACCCCGTGATGGTCAGGTGCTTGATCGTGACGCCGGTCGCCTGCTGGGTGAACGCGTACCGGTTCAGCCCCTGCCCGTCCAGCACCGCGCCGGGCGCGCCGATGAACGTCGCGCCGTCGCCCGGCATGATCTGGGCGTACTGGTCGGTGCCCAGCGTGTGGGTGCCGGTCTCGAAGTAGTAGGTGGTGTTCGCCCGGCGCAGGTCCACGCCGCTGTTGTCACCCGCGGGCACCACCACCGCGCCGGCGGGCGGCGTGGCCGGGCCGTTCAGGGACGAACTGCCGCAGACCGCGGCCTTCGCAGCCGTCGCACCGGCCGCCTCGCCGCTCGCCGGCGTCGCGCCCCCCATGACCACCATGCCTAAGACCGCTAACGCCACCGGCCAAGATCTACGCATGCCTGTCGCCTCCGATTTTCGCCATGCCTTGACCGCACTTGACCGTCGGCCGTCGCCACTGTAGCCACCGCCGACCCTCAAGATCAAAGACGGTAAGCCCGGATGACGGTCTGCTCGACGCTGTTGCCCGAGGTGTCGACGGCCTTGACCCGCAGGGAGGCGAACCCCTCCGCAGCCGGGTGGTCCACGGTGACCCGGCCCTTCCGGACCGGGGCCGGCCTCCAGGTGGCGCCGTCGTCGAAGGAGACCTCCACGGTGAGGTCGCGCACCTCGTCGGCGGCCGAGCCCCGCTGGCGTTCCACGCGAACCGGTATGCGGTACGCCTCACCGCTGGGCGCGGTGTTACGGGCATCCAGCGCGGGGGAGAACCGGACGACGGAGACCGGCAGGGGGCTGTCGTCCTCGGTGTGCTCGGAGCGGAAGGTCCAAGCGGCCGTGTTGCGGGTCGTCAGGGTGGCTGGTGCGCCGAGCTCGGCCTCCACGACCAGCCGGTAGTCCGCCGCGCCCGGTGGGACGCGGAGCCCCTTCCCGCCCAGTCCGGACTGTTCGGCTATCAGGACGCCGTCGCGGTAGAGCGCGACGCGTGCCCGGGTGGTGGCCGACCAACGCCGTCCCGGTCAGGAGGCCGGAGACCGGTATCCCGATGATCCGCCGCGCATGACGGATCACCCGTACTCCGCCGCGAGAGCCGGCCGCTTTCACGGGGAGCGTGAAAGCGGAGCGCCTCACCGGATGAGTAGGGGATGTGACTGCCAATTCGACGGCTCCGGATCTCGCCGATCCACGGGGGACGATCAGCGACGAGGCTCTGGTGGAGCAGTCGCGCCGGACACCGGAACGGTTCGGTGAGATCTACGACCGGTACGTGCGCGAGATCCACGCCTACCTGGGCAGGCGGCTCGACCGGCAGGCCGCGGACGATCTCACGGCCGAGGTGTTCCTGGCCGCGTTCAGGAAACGCGCGACCTTCGATCCCCGGCGCGGCGCGGTCCGTCCCTGGCTGTACGGCTTCGCGAGCAACGTGATCGCGCTGCACCGGCGCGCCGAGGCCAGGCGGCTGGCGCTGCTGCAGCGCGGCGCCGGCGCGGACGACGGCCCCGAGCACGGCCACGAGGATCGCGTGGTCACCCGTGTGGACGCCATGAGCGCACAGGGGCGGCTCGCGGCCGAGCTGCGCGCGCTGCCCGACGGCGACAGGGACGTGCTGCTGCTGAGCGCACTGGGCGAGCTGAGCCATGAAGAGGTGGCGCAGGCGCTCGACATCCCGTACGGCACCGTCGGATCCCGCCTGTCCCGGGTGCGCAGAAAGCTTCGTGCCGCCCTGGGCGGCGTCAATCCGTTGCTTGGAGGCTCTGATGGATGATTACCGGGCGGTGCGGGACCTGCTGCCCACGCCGCCGTTGTCGCCCGAGGTCGAGCAGGCCGGCCGCGAACGGCTGGCCGCCGCCTTCGCTCAGGGACGGGTGCGGCGTGGCCGCAGGGCCGCCAGGTGGAGCGCGCTGGCGCTCGGCCTGGCCGGTGCCGCGGCGGCGGCGGCGATCGCCATCGCGCACGTCGCGCCCGCCGGCGTGCCCGCCCCTCATGGCGTGCCCGCCCCTCATGGCGTGCCCGCCCAGCCTGACGGCAAGCGGTTCCTGCTGGTCGCGGCCACCTCAGCGGCCACCATGCCCGACGAAGGCGCGTGGTGGGGCAGCACGGAGGTCCACGGCCGGCAGTTCCACGAGCCCGGCGGACGGTACGTCCTGCGTGAGAGCGAGTCGGTCGAGACCTGGATCCCCGCGGACCCCGAAGGGCGCACCTGGTACCGCCAGATCCCCCAGGGGATCGGGCCCGCCACGCCCCAGGACGAGGCGGCGTGGGTCGCCGACGGCTCGCCCACGTCCTGGACGTACGACAAGCCCTCGGAACTCGGACGCTCCGGCGTCGTCCGGTCCTCACCCGGTGAGCGGCGGACCTGGTCGACCGAGGACTGGGACTTCCGCATCCTCACGGCGGGCAAGCCCCTGACCAAGATGCGCGAGGTGCCCGACACCCCCGAGGGGCTGAAGGCGTTCTTCGCCGCCGACGACCGTACGACCATCGACACCGCGGCGCGGCTGCTGTTCTTCGCGCCGGTGACGAGCCAGACCAGGGCCGCCGCGTACCGGCTGCTGGCCTCCATGCCCGGGGTCACCGCCGTCGGGCAGGTGAGCGATGCGCTGGGCCGGGCCGGTCAGGCGATCGAGTACGAGTCCGGCGAGTTCGCCACGCCGGGCCATGCGGGGGTCACCAGGACCCGGCTGGTGATCGATCCCGCCTCCGGCAGGCCCCTTTCCCTCGAAGTCCGCTCCGCCGCGGATGGCTCGCTCCTGACGTACACCGCGATCCGGGACAGCCGCTGGGCGGATGCCAACCCCTTGAAGGAGAACGAATGAGATTCACTCTTGCCGTTGCCGCTGGGCTGCTGTTCGCCGGGATGGCCGCCGTTCCCGCGTCCGCCGACGCGCCGAAGGCGGCGTACTGGCGGGTCGAGACGACCTTCACCACGACGCACCCGCGCGCGGTCGGCAGCGGTTACCACCTGACCCAGCGCAGGGTCAGCATCGAGTGGCTGTCTCCTGCGGGCAGGAGCTGGAGCGGCTTCCGCGAGCTGGGAGCCAGGCCCGCGACCAAGAAGGACGAGGCGGCCTGGCGCGCCGACGGATCCCCGACCACCTGGGACTACCGTACGGAAGGCATGAAGATCCACCTGTCCACCCGGCCGGGCAAGGGCTCCGTGCAGGCGGCCGCGGGCAGGCCCGACGGGTTCCGGCTGGGCGAGAGGTACGTCACGTACCAGCAGCTCCAGGTGCTGCCGACGGAGCCGGAGACGCTCAGGAAGCAGCTGACCGCCGAGGTCAACGCCTGGATCGACGAGGCCGCCGAGGAGGCGAAGAGCACCGCCCCGAAGGCTGCGAAGAACGACTGGCTGGTCAACCTCGACCGATATGTCGCCGAGCGGGCGGTCGAGCTGCTGTACGTGAACCCGGCACCGGACAAGGTCAGGGCCGCGGCCTACCACGTCCTCAAGACGACCAAGGGTGTCAGCGACCTCGGGCGGAGCAAGGATCCGCTGGGGCGCGCCGGTCAGAAGCTCGCTCTGCCCGTCTCGTCGGGCAAGGGGCCGGTGCTCAGGCAGCAGCTCCTCGTGGACACCACGACCATGACCCTGCTTGCCGAGTACACCGACCTCGGCAACGGCGGCAAGAAGGTGCTCGGCAAGTCCGGCGTGAAGACGTTCGAGGCCGGCTGGACGGACGACAAGCCCGCCGTTCCGGACGCGCGCTGACCCGAGCGGGAAAGCGGCCGGCCGGTCGGCGGTGAACGGCCGTTCACCGTCGACCGGCCGTTCACCCGCTGGCTGGCCGTTCATCCGCCAGTCGGCCGCTCACCCGCCTGCCGGTCGTTCACCCACGGGTCGGCGGACGGGTGGTCCACACGCGGTGGTCCATGCGCGGGTGAGCACGGCGGATGCCGCAGCAGCAACGTGCTGGTCACGTCGGCGTCCACGACCCCGTAGGCGGTCGCGAGCCGGGACGGCGCCAGCGCGACGACTCCCGGCACGAGATTCAGCAACCCCACGGCGATGAACAGCAGCATCCCCGTGATGCGGGCGACGGAGCGCACCGTATCCTCCTTCAGACGTTCTGGGCGTTCCGCTCAGCCTGCAGGAGACTCCGATGCCAGCGCTTCCACGAATCCGCCGCCCCCCAGCCGGGGCCGCGGTGTGGTTGTGGCCGGGCCGCGCCCTGTACGCCGGTCCGTCGCTACGGCTGGGCCCGCACTCCGGCGCGGTCGCGTGCCTGGCCGTGGGCGTGGACGCACCCTTCACCGTCCAGCCCCTCACCGGCGGCGAACTGCGGGCCCGCACCGCGCTCATCGCCCCCCGGGTACGCCACCAGCTCACGACGTCCGGCGACCACATGCTGTTCCTTTACCTCGAACCCGGCTCGGCAGACGACAGAGCCTGCCGCACCAGCTTCACCACCAACCAGGACCAGATCCTCGTCGAGCACCGGCACGAGCACGACCTGCTCACCGACGCGGCGCGGTTGTCCCCACACATCCCCGTCCCGCAGGTCACCGCGTGGATCACCAAGGCCACCGGCCACACCAGGACGTCGTACCCCGACCCCCGAATCACAGCCGCGACCCGGCGGCTCATCGACGCCCGCCAGCCGCTGCCCGCCGCCCCACTGGCCACCGAGCTGGGCATGTCGGAGTCCCGCTTCCTACGCCTGTTCAGGGACGGCACACAAACGTCATACCGCCGCTTCCGCCTGTGGGCGCAGATGCACCGGGCCGCACGGTCCCTGGCGGCGGGCCACAACCTCACCCGGGCAGCGGCCGACGGCTACTTCGCCAGCCCGTCCCACTTGAGCACCGCCTTCCACGCCATGTTCGGCCTCACACCCACCGCCCTGCTCTCCCAGAACCTGACCATCCACTGCCTGGACGACCCATCCCTCGACGCCATCCCCTGACGCCGTCACCTGACGCTCGCCAGCAACGCACCTGAGGCGACGACCTCCACCCAGAAATAGCACCAGACCGGATAGAACCCCGCCGACCGCTCAACCACCCGCCCCACCAACCGCCCGAAAGCCATCCCCAACAGGGCCACGGCCACGGTGATCACCACCCCCGTACGCATCCCGCCCACGTCGGCGAGCGCCACCAGCAACACCCCACCGGCGGCCACCCCGAACCCGCCGTACACCGCCCGCACCTCACTGCGCGCCTCGGCCGAGTCAGCGACCATTCGAAACGGCCTGATCAGCGCGGCAGGCGCGACCAGCCCGAACACCCCCATCCCGAAAAAGAAGACCGCCACCACGGTGATCACCACAGCCTGCACGACAACTCCCCTGACCTGACGACAGTGGACGAGGCGCCCAGCATGCCTCCGCCGCTCCGCGCAGCGCTTCCACGAACCTGCCGCAGTCGTCAGCAGGGCCAGCAAGATGGCTTCAGAAAACGGAAAAGGGCCCGACCCGCTGCGCGGATCAAGCCCTCTACCTGGTCTTGCTGTGTCGGGGTGGCGGGATTTGAACCCACGACCTCTTCGTCCCGAACGAAGCGCGCTGCCAAGCTGCGCTACACCCCGGCGCACACACCCGTCGTGTGCGTGCTTGAAAAGTCTAGCGGACTTCCAAGGTGCTTGTGACCGCCTTTATCTCCGGGGCACCAGCGTCAGCAACGTCGCCTCCGGGTAGCAGGCGAACCGCACGGGCGCGTACGGCGAGGTGCCGAGGCCGGCGGAGACGTGCAGCCAGGCGGAGTCGTGCCGGCTGAGGCCCTTGACGCGGGCGCGGTCGATGCCGCAGTTGGTGACCAGGGCGCCGTAGAACGGGATGCAGAGCTGGCCGCCGTGGGTGTGGCCGGCCAGCAGGAGCTGGTAGCCGTCGGCGGCGAAGCGGGTCATGTTGCGGGGCTCGGGGGAGTGCATGACGCCCAGGCGGAGGTCGGCGTCGGCGGGGGCGGGGCCGGCGACCAGGTCGTAGCGGTCGCGGGAGATGTGGGAGTCGTGGATGCCGGCCACGGCCACGTCGAGGTCGCCGACCTTGATGCGGGCCGTGGTGTTGTTCATGTCGAGCCAGCCCTCGGCCGCCATGCCGGCGCCGAGCTCCTCCCACGGCAGGGAGGGCACGTGCTGGCGGTGGTCGTTCTTGGACGTGCGCCACAGGTAGCGGGCCGGGTTCTTCGGCACGGGGGCGTAGAGGTCGTTGGAGCCGTACACGAACAGGCCGGGGCGCGACAGCAGGGGCTCCAGGGCGTGCAGGAGCGAGGGGACGGCCTCGGGGTGGGCGATGGAGTCGCCGGTGTTGACGACGAGGTCGGGCTCCAGGGCGCCGAGCGAGCGGACCCAGTTGATGAGCATCGTCCGGCGCGGGGTCAGGTGCAGGTCCGACAGGTGCAGGACGCGCACGGGACGCTGGCCGCGCTCCAGCACGGGCACGTCGAAGCGGCGCAGGCGGAACCAGTTGCGCTCCACCACGGAGGCGTAACCCAGCCCGGCCAGGCCGAGACCGAGCATGGACAGGGGGACTGCGACGGCTTTCCTCACCTCTTCATGATGCCCGAGATCCGGCGTGACATCGGCAGGACGGAGACGGGAGGGTCCGCGCAGGCGGCAAGATGGAGCGCATGAGCGCTTTGAAGGACAAGCTGAAGGCCGACTTGACGGCCTCGATGAAGAGCAAGGACGAGGTACGTCTCCGGACGGTCCGCATGGCCCTGGCCGCGATCAACGTGGAGGAGGTCGCGGGCAAGCAGGCCAGGGAGCTGTCCGACGACGAGGTCATCAAGGTCCTCACCAAGGAGGCCAAGAAGCGGCGCGAGGCGGCCGAGGCGTTCGGCAACGCGGGGCGCAAGGAGCAGGCGGAGGCCGAGCTGGCCGAGCAGGCGGTGCTGGAGGAGTACCTGCCCGCGCAGCTGTCCGACGAGGAGCTGGCCGAGCTGGTGGAGGCCGCCGTCGCCGAGACCGGCGCCGCCGGGCCGCAGGCGATGGGTCAGGTCATGAAGGCCGTCAACCCGAAGGTCGCCGGGCGGGCCGAGGGCGGCCGGGTGGCCGCCGCCGTCAAGGCCCGTCTGGCCAAGTAGGCCCCCAGCGCTTGTCTGCGCCCCCGAGGGCCCTCAGGAGCCCCAGGAGACGAGGCCTCCTCCCACGAGCCACACCGACCCGTGGGCGGAGGCCTCAGCGCCTCTGAGCCGCCTCCGAGACTATCCGCGGCCGCCGCTCAGCCGTCCGGGGTGATGATCGGGCCGGCGTCGCCGCGCCCGCCGCGCCCGCCGCCCGGACCGTCGTCGTCACCGCCGCGCCCGTCGAACGGCCCGCCGTCGTCGTTGCCCGGGTCGAAGATGTCGAACGGGTCGTCGGGCCCTTCCTCGTTCTTCTTCTTCTTGGGCTTGGGCGCGCAGTTGTCGGTGCAGCCCTCGAAGCGCGAGGTGTCGACCGAGTGGAACTCGACCGGCTCGACCCCCTTCAACGCCTGGATCATGGAGTCCTTCCAGATCCGCCCCGAGATCGACGCGCCATACACGTACGGGTAGTACGTCCCGCCGATCGTGATCCCGATCAGCTTGTGCGCCGAGGTGCCGCGCGGGTCGCCCAGGCTGACGGCCGAGGACATGTTCGGGGTGTAACCGGCGAACCAGGCCGACATGTAGTTGTCGGTGGTGCCCGTCTTGCCGGCCGCGTCACGCCCGATGCCGCCGACCTCCGTCATCGTGCCCTTGGTGAACACCCCGGACAGGATGCCGCTGACCGCGTCGGCGACCTCCTCCTCCAGCACCTGGGAGCACTTCGGCTTGTACTGCTTGGCCTTGCCGAAGCGGTCCTTGATCTCGGTGATGGCCAGCGGCTTGCAGTACTGGCCGCGCGAGGCGAAGACGGCGTAGGAGCTGGCGATCGTGACGGGATCGACCTCGTTGACGCCCAGCGTGAACGTCTCGACCTCCGACAGCTTCTGCCCGTCGGCCCGCTTGACGCCGAGCTTCTTGGCCATCTTGACCGTGTCGCAGAGCCCGACCTTCTCCTGCAGCTTGAGGAAGAACGTGTTCACCGAGCCCCAGGTGCCGCTCTGCAGCGTCTTGAAGCCGCCGCCGCCCTCGCTGGAGTTGCGCACGGTGTGGTTGGGGTCGCCGACGTTCTGGTTCTTGCAGTTCTTGAACGTGCTGTAGCCGCCCGCCTGGTAACCCGCGGGGGAGGGGAAGCCGTCGTCGTACTTCAGGCCCTCCTCCAGCGCGGCGGCCAGCGTGTAGACCTTGGCGGTCGAGCCCTGCTGGAACCCGCGGCCGCCGCCGTGTGCGGCGTCGGCCACGATGTTGTAGCTCATCTCGTTCTTCTTCTTGCTGCCGCCGAACTTGCGGGAGGCGGCCATCGCCTTGATCTCGCCGGTGCCGGGCACGACCATGGCCTGCGAGGCCACGGGCTTGTCCTTGGTGCTGACGTACTTCTTGATCGCCTTCTCGGCGGCTTCCTGCATCTTCGGGTCGAGCGTGGTCTTGATCCGCAGGCCGCCGCGCTGGAGCAGCTTCCTGCGCTCGTCCTGGTTCTTGCCGAAGTCCTCGTTGTTGAGGATCTCGTACTGCACGTAGAGGCAGAAGTACGGGTACTTGCTGGCCTCGCAGCCGCCGGGCACCTTGACGTCCTTGTAGCCCAGCTTCTTCGCCTTGGCGGCCGCGGCCTCCTCGGCGGTGATCTTCTTCAGCTCGGCCATCCGGTCGAGCACGATGTTGCGCCGCTCCAGCAGCCGCTCGCGGGACTCGGGGCCCACGTTGGGGTCGGTCCGCGCCGGGTTCTGCACGGCGCCGGCGAGTGTGGCGGCCTCGACGAGGTTGAGCTCGGAGGCCGGCTTGTCGAAGAAGCGCTTGGCCGCGGCCTGGATGCCGTGGGCGCCCGCGCCGAAGTAGGCGATGTTGAGATATTTCTCGAGAATCTGGTTCTTCGAGTACTTCTTCTCGATCGCCATGGCGTAGCGCAGCTCGGACAACTTGCGCGAGACCGTCGGCGCGATGGCGGCCGCCTGCTCCTCCGGCGTCTCGGCCTTGTTGACCAGGACCTGCTTGACGTACTGCTGGGTGATGGAGGAGCCGCCCTGCATGACGCCGCCGCTGCTGACATTCTTCAGCAGCGCTCTGACCGTTCCCTCCACATCGATCGGCCCGTGCTGGTAGAAACGGAAGTCCTCGATCGCGATCAGCGCCGTCTGCATGATCGGGGCGACCTTGTCGAGGGTCACGGACTGCCGGTTCTCGAAGTAGAACTGAGCGATCTTCTTGCCGTCGGCATCGGTGATCTCGGTGCGTTCGGACAGAGGAGGTTCGTCGAGCTCTTCGGGCTTGAGGTTGAGTGCTTCCACCGCGCTCCTGGTGGACATGCCCGCACCGCCGACCGCCGGCAAGGCCACGGCAGCCGCGAGCACCCCCGCCGCCGCGCCTGCGATGACGAGCCGCAGGACGTTGAGCACGGGGTTGGAGCGATCTTTGCGCTGGGCTTGCACGCTTCCAAGAGTACGCGGAAACACTGACCGAATCGGTAGCACGACACCATTTCGCCTTGACTGACGGGGGTGACTAGTCATTCCCGGTCAAGATGGCGGCGAGAAATTGGTCCTCTGGGGTCTGTCGGCCCGAACGGGTAGTTGCGTACGTTCTCCTCTGCGGCAACTGAATACGGAGGCTCGGCGCCCGCGCCCGTCGGCCCCAAATGACGACTGACCACCTAAGGGGAGTGGGGTCGAACAATGTGGATCACGGATTGGACCTCCCGTGCCGCCTGTAAGGGTGCGGATCCGGATGCCCTGTTCGTGCAGGGCGCCGCGCAGAACAGGGCCAAGCTCATCTGCCGTGGCTGCCCGGTCCGTACTGAATGCCTCGCCGATGCGCTGGACAACCGCATCGAGTTCGGGGTGTGGGGCGGTATGACCGAACGGGAACGACGTGCGCTGCTTCGACGGCGGCCCGACGTGGACTCGTGGCGCGAGCTGCTCGAGTCGGCCAAGGAAGAGTACGAACGGACCAACGAGCTGATCGCCGGCTGATCCCAGCCCGGCGACCGCGTACGGCCGGCGCCGCCGCCGGCCGTACTTCTATGCGGTGGCCAGCAGGTTTCCGATCTCCCGCAACCCGGCGAGGTCGTGAACGTCTTCGGACATGGCGCGGACCTGCACCACGGGCACCGTGGGGTGGGCCGAGACGAAATGCTCCTGCTCGCGGCTCTCACGAGCGGCGAGCTGCATCCGCCCGGCGTGCAGCCGCAGCACGGCGGCGGTGAGCTCGTGCTCGCCCCTCGACTCCAAGTCCTCCGCGGCGGCGGCGCTGCGGGCGGCGGACAGGCCCGAGGCGGGCGCCACGTGCACCCGGTTGACGACGAGCCCGGCCAGGGGCATGCGCTCCTCGGCCAGGCGCTCGACGAAGTAGGACGCCTCGCGCATCGCGTCGCGCTCGGGCGCGGCCACCACGACGAACGCCGTGCCCGGGGCCTGCAGCAGCCGGTACGTCATCTCGGCCCGCTGCCTGAACCCGCCGAACACCGCGTCGAGCGCCGACACGAACGTCTGCAGATCCTTGATCACCTGGGCGCCCAGCAGCTTGGTCATCGCGCCGGCCATCAGCCCGAACCCGGCGTTCAGCAGCCGGAACGCGCTGCGCCCGCCCGCCTTGGCGGGTGCCGTGAGCAGCTTGATGAACCGGCCGTCGAGGAAGCGCCCGAGCCGCTCCGGCGCGTCGAGGAAGTCGAGCGCCGAGCGTGACGGCGGCGTGTCCACGATGATCAGGTCCCACTCGTCGGAGCGGCGCAGCTGGCCCAGCTTCTCCATCGCCATGTACTCCTGCGTGCCGGAGAAGCTGGAGGACAGTGACTGGTAGAAGGGGTTCGACAGGATCTGGCGGGCCCGTTCGGGATCGGCGTGCGCCTCGATGATCTCGTCGAACGTGCGCTTCATGTCCAGCATCATCGCGTAGAGCTGGCCGCCGCCCTCGGGCGAGCTGACCAGGCGCGGGGTGTTGTCCAGCTCGCTCAGCCCCATCGACTGGGCCAGCCGCCTGGCCGGGTCCACCGTCAGCACGACGGCGCACCTGCCGCGCTCGGCCGCCCGCAGGCCGAGCGCCGCCGCGGTCGTGGTCTTGCCCACGCCGCCGGCGCCGCAGCAGACGACGATCCTGGTGCCCTTGTCGTCGAGGATGGCGTCGATGTCGAGCCTGGCGGGCTTCTTCACGCTGCTCCCTGGGTGCGCATGCTCTGTGCCAGCTCGTACAGGCCGGCCAGGTCCACGCCGTCGGCCAGGAGCGGCAGCTCGTACCTCGTCAGACCGGCTCCGGCCAGCGTCTCGCGCTCGGCCCGCTCCAGCTCGGTGCGGCGGGCGTGCTCCACGACCTCCTCGGCGAGCGCCTCGGCGAGCGCCGTGGCCTGCGAGCCGTCGGTCACCCCTGCGGCCTTGAGCCCCACCGCGAGCTCCTCAGAGGAGAAGCGGCCCTTGACAGCCGTGTCAAGTGCGGCCTGTGGCAGCAGGGATTGGCGCACCATGTTGATGATAATTCCACCGGCGGGCAGACCGGCGGCGCGCAATTCCGCGATGCCGTCGAGGGTCTCCTGCACGGGCATCTCCTCCAGCAGCGTGACGAAGTGCACAGCCGTTTCGGGAGATTTCACGACACCGCTGACCAGGTCGGAGTGGTTCTTGATGGGACCGACCCTGGCCAGGCCCGCGACCTCCTTGGTGACATTCAGGAAGCGCGTGATGCGGCCGGTGGGCGGCGCGTCGAGCACGACCGCGTCGTAGATGCGGCGGCCGTTCCTGCCGCGCCTGCGCACGGCCTCGGTCGTCTTGCCCGTGACGAGCACGTCGCGGAAGCCGGGGGCCACGGTGGTGGCGAAGTCGACGATGCCCATCTTGGTCAGCGCCCGGCCGGCCCTGCGCATCCCGTAGAACATCTCCATGTACTCGAGCATGGCCTCCTCGGGATCGATGGCCAGCGCGTACACGTCACCGCCGTCCGGCGCGACCGCGATCCTGCGCTCCTCGTACGGGAGCGGTGGCAGGTCGAAGATCTGCGCGATGCCCTGCCTGCCCTCCACCTCCACCAGCAGCACCTTGCGGCCGCCAGCGGCCAGGGCGAGAGCGAGGGCGGCGGCGACGGTCGTCTTGCCGGTGCCGCCCTTGCCGGTGACGACGTGCAGCCGTACGTCGGCCCAATCCGTGTCCGGAGAGTCCACGCTCCCACGCTACCGAACGGTCACTTGTCGTCTGCCTGCGACCAACCTTTGAGATTGCTCACACTACGCTGATCCCCATGAAGAAATGGGAGTACCTCACGGCACCCGTGCTGATCCACAACACGAAGATGATTCTCGACAACTTCGGCGCCGACGGCTGGGAGCTGGTCCAGATCGTCCAGGGCGCCACGCCCGAGCAGCTCGTCGCCTACTTCAAGCGGGAGAAGCAGTGACGACGCCCGAGCAGCGCGTCGAGGAGCTGGGGTTCACCCTGCCGTCGCCCGCCAAGCCCGCGGGCTCCTACCTGCCCGTCGTCCGCACCGGCGACCTGCTCTACACCTCGGGTCAGGTGCCGATGATCGAGGGCAAGCTGCACCAGACCGGCAAGCTCGGCGTCGACCTGGGGGTCGACGAGGGCAAGGCGCAGGCCCGCATCTGCGTGCTCAACGCGCTGGCCGCGCTCAAGGCCGAGCTGGGCGAGCTGTCCAGGGTGCGGCGGATCGTCAAGGTCGTGGTGTTCGTGGCCAGCGCGCCCGACTTCACCGAGCAGCCCCAGGTGGCCAACGGCGCCAGCGACCTGCTCGCCGAGGTGTTCGGTGACCAGGGCAGGCACGCGCGCAGCGCCGTGGGCGTGGCCGCGCTGCCGCTGGACGCGCCGGTCGAGGTGGAGCTGATCGCCGAAGTCGGCTGAAGCGGGCATATGTCACCATGACCGAGTGATGTTCTAGGAGGAGGTCATGTGACCGGATTGCCGCTTCCAGCCGAGCTAGCCGACCGGGCGCGCGACGTCCTGGCCGGCCGGGTCCAGCCGGTGCCGGCGCGGGACGCCGCCACGGTGGTGCTCCTGCGCCCGGGGCCGGAGGTCTACCTGCTGCGGCGCAAGGCGACGATGGCCTTCGCCGCGGGCGCGTACGTCTTCCCCGGCGGCTCCGTGGACGTGCGTGACACCGACCAGGCGGTCGCCTGGGCGGGGCCGTCCCCCGCGGAGTGGGGCAAGGTCTTCAAGGCGGACGAACGGCTGGCGCGCGGGCTGGTGTGCGCGGCCGTGCGCGAGACGTTCGAGGAGTCCGGCGTGCTGCTGGCAGGCCCCGGGCCCGGCTCGGTGGTGGCCGACACGACGGGCGACGACTGGGAGGCCGACCGGCTGGCGCTCATCGATCGCAGCCTCGGCTTCGCCGACTTCCTGGCCAGGCGCGGGCTGGTGCTGCGGGCCGACCTGCTCAAGGCCTGGGCGCACTGGATCACGCCGGAGATCGAGCGTAAGCGCTTCGACACGCGGTTCTTCGTCGCCGTGCTGCCCGAGGGGCAGCGCACGCGTGACGTGGGCGGCGAGGCCGACGCGGTGGTGTGGCGGCGCCCCGCCGAGGCGCTGAACGGCGGGTTCTTCCTGATGCCGCCCACCCATCACACGCTGACCGAGCTGAGCGCGTACGGCAGCGTGGCCGACGTCCTGGCGGCGCCCCGCGAGATCGAGACGATCATGCCCAGAGCCGTGGAGATCGAGGGCGAGATGCGGCTGGTGACGCGATGAGCGGCCTGCACATCCCGATCGACACGCCCGACGGGTCCCGTACCGCGCACGCCGAGAACCTGCTCGCCCCCAACCCCTCGGCGATGACCCTCGACGGCACCAACACGTGGGTGATCGGCGCCGGCGAGGAGGTGGTCGTCGTCGATCCCGGCCCGGACGACCAGGCGCACCTGAGCCGCGTACGCGACCACCTGGGCGAGCGCCGCGTCACCCAGATCCTGCTCACCCACGGCCATTTCGACCACAGCGGCGGCGCCCGCGGCTTCGCCCGCATGGTGAACGCGCCTGTGCGCGCCCTCGACCCGCGCCACCGGCTCGGCGAGGAGGGGCTCGGCGACGGCGACGTGGTGACCGTGGGCGGCCTGGAGATCCACGTCTACGGCACGCCCGGCCACTCGTTCGACTCGCTGTGCTTCTGGCTGCCCGCCGACCGCGCGATGCTGACGGGCGACACCGTGCTCGGCAGGGGCACCACCATCATCGCCCGCGACGGCGGCCTGGCCGACTATCTGCGCAGCCTCGACCGGCTCAGGGCGACGGCCGAGAGCCTGGAGGCGCGGGCGCTGCTGCCGGGTCACGGGCCGGTGCTGCCCGACCCGATCGGCACGCTCGACGCCTACATCGCGCACCGGCGCGAGCGGCTCGACCAGATCAGGGCGGCGCGCGCGCAGGGCGCCCGCACGCCGCGCCAGATCGTCACGATCGTGTACGCCGACGTCGACCGCTCACTCTGGCCGGCCGCCGAGATGTCGGTCGCGGCCCAGCTCGACTACCTCGACCGGTTGTAGAGCCGGTCCATGTCGAGGATGACCACGGCCTTGGCCTCGATCCGCAGCCAGCCCCGCTGCGCGAAGTCGGCCAGCGCCTTGTTGACCGTCTCACGCGAGGCGCCGACGAGCTGCGCCAGCTCCTCCTGGGTGAGGTCGTGGTGCACCCGCAGGCCGTCGTCGGTCTTGGTGCCGAACCGCTCGGCCAGATCGAGCAACTGCTTGGCCACCCGCCCGGGCACGTCGGTGAAGACCAGGTCGGCCAGCACGTCGTTGGTGCGCCGCAGCCGCTGCGCCAGCGCCCGCAACAGGTGCAGCGCCACCTCGGGCCGGCCGGTCAGCCAGGGCCGCAGGTCGTCGTGGCCCAGCCCGGCCAGCCGCACCTCGGTCAGCGCCGTCGCCGTGGCCGTGCGCGGCCGCGGGTCGAACAGCGACAGCTCGCCGAACATCTCGCTCGGCCCCAGCACGCTCAGCAGGTTCTCGCGGCCGTCCGGGGAGGTGCGGGAAAGCTTGATCTTGCCTTCCAGCACCACGTAGAGCCGGTCGCCCGTCTCGTTCTCGTGGAAGAGCGTCTGCCCCTTCGACAGCTGGACCTCGGTGATGCTCGTGCGCAGCGCCGCGGCGCTCTCGCGGTCCAGCGCGGCGAACAGGGGGGCCTTGCCCAGCACATCTTCGGTGTTCACTCTGCCTCCTCTGCTGCCATTGTGACTCACCCCACTCCGGGCAGCACACACAGGTTATGGGAATGCCGGAGTGTTCTGGGCTTGCCCGGGTGCGTGGAAGCCCGGGGGAAAGGTACCGGACCGCCGTTTCCGTACTGTGACCGGACTACCCGGAACCCCGCTCGATCGCCTCGATGGCGGCCCCTGCGCAGCGCGGCGACGCGAGCGAGCATCTCGCTCACGGCGTCATCCGGCCTGCCGGGAAAGCAGATCGTCCACCGAGGCGACCGCCGCCGCCATGGACCGGCTGAGCAGGACGCGGAGCACGTCCACGGACTTGGGCCGCGCCGCCGGATCCGGCAGCCGGCACTGCTGGACCGCGATGCGCAGCGCCGGCGTGAGCACGCGGAGATCGCCGTCCTCAGCCCCGGTGGCCGCGAAGACGACCAGGTCGGCCCAGGCCCGTACGTCCTCCGCCTCCGGCAGCTCGCCGGCGCCCGGGTCGGTCCGCCACCCGATGAGCACCTGCCCTCGCGCCCCGAGCGCCACGCTCTCCTTGTCGGGCCTGATCCCGGCCGTGCCGCGCGCGTGCAGCTTGGCCATGGCCGCCACGCAGCTCACGGCCAGGCGGTGCAGCGCCTGCCCGCGCAGCGGCCCGCTCTGCTTGACGAACTCCGCCAGCGTCGAACCCTGATCACCCATGTCGCCGACCCCCTTCCGATGCGCCAGGTTGTACGCGGTCGGGGCCGTCCTGGGTTCAACCGTTCCCGGGAGCTTCTACTCTTGCGGCATGGCGACGAACGCGGCGGGGCGCAAGCCGGAGACCCAGCTCGCACTGGTTCGGCGGGCGCGCAAGATGAACCGCATCCTCGCGGAGACCTACCCTGACGCCCACTGCGAGCTCGACTTCCGCAACCCGCTGGAGTTGCTGGTCGCGACCATCCTCTCCGCGCAGTGCACGGACAAACGGGTCAACATGGTCACCCCCATCCTCTTTGCGAAATATCCGACGGTGGACGACTACGCCGCCGCGGACCGGGAGGAGATGGAGGAGATCATCCGCTCCACCGGCTTCTTCCGGGCGAAGACCAACAGCATCATCGGCATGGCGCAGGCCGTCTGCGACCGGTACGGCGGCGAGGTGCCCGGCAAGCTGAAGGACCTGGTCACGCTGCCCGGCGTGGGCCGCAAGACGGCCAACGTGGTGCTGGGCAACGCCTTCGACGTGCCCGGCCTGACCGTCGACACGCACTTCCAGCGCCTCGTGCGCCGCTTCGGCTGGACCGAGGAGACCGACCCCGTCAAGATCGAGCACGTCGTGGCGGAGCTGCTGCCCAAGCGGGAGTGGACGATCTTCTCCCACCGGGTGATCTGGCACGGCCGCCGCATCTGCCACGCCCGCCGGCCCGCGTGCGGCGTGTGCCCGCTGGCGGCGCTGTGCCCCTCGTACGGCACCGGCCCCACCGGCGAGGCGGAGGCGAGGAAGCTGGTCAGATCCGGCCCGTTCTCCTGATCGGGGAAGTCATTCGTACGGCGGCGTGTTGGAGGATGCGTGACCCAAGTGCCCGGCTGGCTGGAGAGACTGGCGGCGCAAGCGCAGCGGATCCGCGTTCCCGTACCCCTCCGGCCTCCGGACGGGCGCGGGCGCAGAGCCGCGGTGCTGATGTTGTTCGGCGAGGGGCCGGACGGCCCCGACGTGCTGCTCATCCAGCGCAGCACGCGCGGGCGCAGGCACGCGGGGCAGCCGGCCTTCCCCGGCGGCGGCGTGGACCCCGAGGACGCCGGGCCGATCGAGGCCGCGCTGCGGGAGGCCGAGGAGGAGACCGGGGCCGACCCGCGCGGGGTGCACGTGATCTGCACGATGCCCGAGCTGTACCTGCCCTACAGCGACAACCGCGTCACCCCGGTGGTCGCCTGGTGGCGGGAGCCGTCGGCGGTGCACGCTGCCTCGCCCGACGAGGTCGACTCGGTCGAGCGGGTGCCGATCGCCGAGCTGGTCGATCCCGCGAACCGCGTCACGCTGCGGCATCCGCGCGGCACGGCCGGGCCCGCGTTCCGGGTGCGCGGGATGCTGGTGTGGGGGTTCACCGCGATGGTGCTCGACACCGTGCTGCGCGAGGGCGGCCTCGAACAGCCGTGGGACCCGGAGCGCATGGAGGACCTGCCGCCCGACGTGGTGCGGCTCGCCTCACGTACCGGCTAGTGCCCCGAGCGCAGCGCGACCCCGAGCGAGGCCCATCCGGCCACGTCGGCGTCGGTGTCTGCCGCCAGCTTGCGCAGCGTCTCCAGCCCCGCCCTGTCGGGCGGTTCGCCGAGCACGTGCTGCAGCGCGTACGCGGCCCCGTACCTGACCCTGGCGTCGACGTGGCCCGCCAGGTCGATCACGGACGGCAACGACCGCGGGTCGGCCAGATGACCGAACGCGATCAGCACCGAGTAGAGCACCATGGCGTCGTCCTCGCTGGCGGCCAGGTAACGCAGCACGGGCAGCGTGCGGTCCACGAACGGCCGCAACATGCCCATGATGTCCACGCCGAGCAGCCGCTCGGCCACGGTGTCGGCGGCGCACAGCCGCCTGGCCTCGATGAACGACTCCAGGTCACCCCGCTGGCGCAGCAACGAGATCACGTGCCAGCGCAGAGGGCCGTCAGGATCGGTGTCGCGCAGCGCAGCCTGGATGAGTTCGCGCACTGTTCCCTCGTCCGGCGGCATACCGCTCAAGATAGCCAGGTGAGTGACGCCGTCCTGATCGAAGACGTGCACACTTGACCGTATCGCTGGTTACCTTTGAAGCGTGCGCGGTGATCTGCTTGACCTCATCTTGATCGGCCTCGTGATCGCCTTCGGCATCTCGGGTTACCGGCAGGGTTTCATCATCGGGGCGATGAGCTTCGTGGGGTTCGTGGGCGGTGCCGTGCTGGGCGTCTTCATCGCGCCCCCCGTCTCCAAGGCGGTCGTCGACGGTGACACGCCGCAGGCGCTGCTGGCCATCGTGATCGTGTTCCTGGCGGCCACCATCGGGCAGTTCGCCTCCTCCACCCTCGGCGCCGTCGTGCGCAGCCACGTCACGTGGGAGCCGGCCAAGATGGCCGACGCGATCGGCGGCACGTTCGCCAGCGCGCTGTCGGTGCTGGTCATCGCGTGGCTGATCGGCTCGCTGATCGTCTCCACCGCGTTCACGCCGCTGGTCGACCAGGTGAAGAACTCCGCGCTGCTCACCACGGTCGACGACGCGATCCCGCAGGCGGCGCGCAACTGGCAGCAGCCGTTCAAGAAGTTCATCGACCGCTCCGAGTTCCCGCCCGTCTTCGACGCGATCGGGGCGGGCACGCTGATCGACGTGCAGCCGCCCGACCAGAGCGTGCTGCAGGGCGCCAAGCTCGGGCGGGCCCGCCAGGCGATCGTGAAGGTGCAGGGCAACGCCGAGAGCTGCAACAAGCACATCGAGGGCACCGGCTTCGCCTACGCGCGCAACCGGATCATGACCAACGCCCACGTGGTCGCCGGCGTCACCCGCGACCTCCAGGTGATCGACTACAACGGCGACCGCCACCCGGCCACGGTCGTGCGCTACAACCCGCGCCGCGACATCGCCGTCCTCTATGTGCCGGGTCTGGACCTGCCGCAGCTCGCCTTCGACGGCGAGGGCAGCCGCGGCGACAACGCGATCATCGCCGGCTTCCCGAAGGGCAAGGGCTTCACCGCCGAGCCGGCCAGGATCGGCGGCCAGCTCGAGGCCCAGGGCCCCGACATCTACCGCGAGAACACGGTCAGGCGGAAGGTCTACGCGATCCGCGGCCAGGTGCTGCCCGGCAACTCCGGCGGCCCGCTGCTCACGGTGGACGGCCAGGTCTTCGGCGTGATCTTCGCCGCGGCCGTCAACGAGGAGCAGACCGGTTACGTGCTGACGGCCGAGGAGGTCGCCCCCGACGCCTCGGCGGGCCGCAACGACACCTCGCCGGCCAGCACCCAGGAGTGCGACTGAGCGTCCCGATCTCCGGTCCCTTCCCTGCCAGCCGGCGACCCGGAGGCCGCGCAGGCCCCGGCGACGGCCGTCATCGGCGCCGCGCACGGGCACGCGGGGCTGCTGCACCTGGGCACGTTCGGCACGGGGGAGCAGGCGGTGGAGCCGGCGGTGGAGCCGGCGGTGCGGGGAGCGGCGGCGGCCACGCCCGCGCTGATCGCCGGGCGCGCGGACGCTCGCGCTGATCGCCGGGCGCGCGGCCCTGGCGCCCTAGCGGGGCAGCCTGTCGAGGATCAGGGCCACGGCCTCGTCCGGCTCGCTGTCCTGCGTCAGCGAGGAGGCCGCCTTGCCGACGGCATCGTACGCGCCGCCGTACGACTGCGCCTTGGCCGCCCCCCGGCTGAACAGCGTCAACGCCCCGCGCCCGTTACCCCGCTGCAGGTGCGTCAGCCCGACGCAGATCTGCGCCAGCCCCTGCCACAGCTCCCGCTCCTCCTCCGGAGCGCACTTCCACCGCCCCTCGAACACCTCGTGCGCGTTGAACGGCAGCCCCTCCTCCAGGAACCGCCGCCCGTCGGCCAGCGCCTGCTCGGTGGTGGGGGCGTAGTCGTCGGGCACCCTGGGCATGCCGGCGGACCCGTAGGGCAGCGGCCGGCCGTAGGCGTCGCGCGGCCGGGCGTTGCGCGGCCTGCCCTCGGGGTCGCGGTCTCTCATCGGTCGGGCTCCGGATCGGACAGCCAGCCGAGCAGCTCGGTGTCGAACACGTCGGGAATCTCCTCATGGGGGAAGTGGCCGGCTCCCTCGAACAGCCGCCACCGATAAGGTGCCGCCACGTAGCGGCTCGAACCCTGTGCCGTTCGCGGCAGGACGCTCGGGTCGAGCGCCCCGTGCAGGTGCAGCGTGGGCGCCTCCACCTCGGTACGCATCGCGCGGGCGTAGCGCCGCCCGTCGGGCCGCAGCTGGGAGCGGCCGAACCAGCGGTGGTACTCCAGCGCGCAGTGCGCCACGGTCGGGATCCTGAACGCCTCCCGGTACGTCCGCGACTCCTCCGGCTCCGGCCACCCGGGCCGCGACCGCTCCTCCAGCAGCCGCCCCACCATCGCCGCGTCGTGCCGGGTGAGCCGGCGCTCCGGCAGCAGCGGGAGCTGGTAGCCGAACGTCCTGCGGCTGGCCTTGAGCTGCCCGAAGGGGTCGGTCAGCAGGGCGTTGCGCAGCCGCAGCGGGTGCGGGGCGGACACGGCGACGAGCCGGCGCACGCACTTGGGGTCGAGCACGGCCATTGTCCAGGCCAGCAGCCCGCCCCAGTCGTGGCCCACCACGATCGCCCCGGTCTCGCCCAGCGCCCTGATCAGCCCGGTCGCGTCGGCGGCCAGCGTGGGCAGGTCGTAGCCGCGCGGCGGCTTGTCGCTGCCGCCGTAGCCGCGCAGGTCGGCCGCCACGGCCCGGTAACCGGCCGCGGGCAGCGAGACGAGCTGGTGCCGCCAGGTCCACCAGAACTGCGGGAACCCGTGCAGCAGCAGCACCAGCGGGCCCTCGCCCGCCTCGACCACGTGGAAGCGGGTGCCGCCCGCGTGCACCGCGCGGTGCGTCCAGGGCCCCTCGATGTGGACGGCCGACTCGTCAGGTGCCATCGCGGGTCACCGGCTCGCGATCCGGGTTGAGCGCGGGCAGCGCCTGCTCGTCAGGCGTGGCGATCTCCTTGAGGTCCTTGATCGAGCGGGTCGTCCGCTTCATCCCGGCCAGCCCCTTGAGCCGGCGGGTGCCGACCCACACCAGGAAGGCCGCGATCACCAGGTAGAAGACGGTCACGATGAGGAAGGCCAGCCAGGTGGGCAACCACTCCGCCAGCGCGAACCCGATGGCGAACGAGGCGAGGATCAGGCACAGGTGCGCCATGAAGGCGGCCGCGGCGAACAACCCCGCCGCCGTGCCGACCCGTTTGGCGTCGAACCTGAACTCGGCCTTGGCCAGCTCGATCTCCGAGCGGATCAGGTCCGAGATGTGGCTGCTCGCCTGGGCGACCAACGAGCCCAGGGATTCTTCCTCGGGAGTCTGCGGCATGAACGTCTCCTATCGAGGCCTGGTGGCCGTGTCAAACATCATCCAGCGCCGTGCGGCGCTTGCGTACCCGTATCTCGAGCAGCACCGAACCCGGCCCCGACACCGCCGCCATGTCCTGCCAAGGGAGCTCCTCCGACAAGTCTCGCCAGGCCGGGCCGCACGGACGGCCAGGCACCACCGAACACGCCGAGGAACTTACCGAGTACGAGCCCCGCTAACACTCCCAGAACTACCCGATCGGACAAGATATCGCCGACACTCTGCCCACCTGGCTTCGCCCCCCTGACCTCACAAGGCGTTCGTGGCCTCCTGACGTACCGACAAAGGCCGCATGCCCGCTCGAACGGGGCATGCGGCCTCATGGGGCGTCGGTCCGCTAGTCCTCGGACTTGGCGGAGGGCAACTTCTCCGAGATCAGGTTCATCACCGTGCTGTCGGCGAGCGTGGTGACGTCGCCGATGCTGCGGTTCTCCGCCACGTCACGCAGGAGGCGGCGCATGATCTTGCCCGAGCGGGTCTTGGGCAGCTCGGGCACCACCAGGATCTGACGCGGCTTGGCGATCGGGCCGAGCGTCCTGGCCACGTGGTTGCGCAGCTCGGCCGCGATGTCCGCGCCCTCCTCCGCCGTGCCGCGCAGGATCACGAACGACACGATGGCCTGGCCCGTGACCGGGTCGGTCGCGCCGACCACCGCCGCCTCGGCCACCTTCGGGTGGCTGACCAGCGCGCTCTCCACCTCGGTGGTGGAGATGTTGTGGCCGGAGACCAGCATGACGTCGTCCACGCGGCCGAGCAGCCACAGGTCGCCGTCCTCGTCCTTCTTGGCGCCGTCGCCGGGGAAGTACATGCCCTCGAAACGGCTCCAGTAGGTGTCGATGTAGCGCTGGTCGTCGCCCCAGATCGTGCGCAGCATGGACGGCCACGGCTCGCGTACGGTCAGGAAGCCGCCACCGCCGTTCGGCACGCTGTTGCCCTGGTCGTCCACCACGTCGGCGACGATGCCCGGCAGCGGGCGCATGGCGGCGCCCGGCTTGGCCGCGGTCACGCCGGGCAGCGGGCTGATCATGATGGCGCCCGTCTCGGTCTGCCACCACGTGTCCACGACGGGGCAGCGCTCGCCGCCGATGTGCTCGCGGTACCAGACGTAGGCCTCGGGGTTGATCGGCTCGCCGACGGAGCCCAGAATGCGCAGGCTGGACATGTCGTACTTGGCGGGGATGTCGTCGCCCCACTTCATGAACGTCCGGATCGCGGTCGGGGCGGTGTAGAGGATCGTGATCTTGTACTTCTGCACGATCTCCCAGAACCGGCCGCGGTGCGGGGTGTCCGGGGTGCCCTCGTAGATGACGCTGGTGGCGCCGTTGGCGAGGGGGCCGTAGACGATGTAGGAGTGGCCCGTCACCCAGCCGATGTCGGCCGTGCACCAGTAGATGTCGGTCTCGGGCTTGAGGTCGAAGACCGCGTGGTGGGTCCAGGCGGTCTGCGTCAGGTAGCCGCCGGTGGTGTGCAGGATGCCCTTGGGCTTACCGGTGGTGCCGCTGGTGTACAGGATGTACAGCGGGTCCTCGGCGTCGTGCGGCTCGGCGGTGTGCTGGTCGCTCTGGCGCTCCACCAGGTCGTGCCACCAGATGTCCTTGCCGTTGGTGTCGACGTCCTGGCCGGTACGGCGTACGACGAGGACGTGCTCCACCTGCGGGCACTCGGCGACGGCCTCGTCCACCGTCGGCTTGAGCGCGCTCGGCTTGCCCCGGCGGTAGCCGCCGTCGGCGGTGATGACCAGCTTGGCGTCGGCGTCGTCGATCCGGCTCTTCAGCGCGCTGGCCGAGAACCCGCCGAACACCACCGAGTGGATCGCCCCGATGCGGGCGCAGGCCAGCATCGCGATCGGCAGCTCGGGGATCATCGGCATGTAGATGGCGACCCGGTCGCCCTTGCCCACGCCCAGCTCCTGCAGCGCGTTGGCGGCCTTGCTGACCTCGCGCTTGAGGTCGGCGTAGGTGAGGGTGCGGGTGTCGCCCTCGGGCTCACCCTCCCAGTGGTAGGCGACCTTGTCGCCGCGCCCCTCCTCGACGTGACGGTCGACGCAGTTGTAGGCGACGTTGAGCTCCCCGCCCACGAACCACTTCGCGAACGGCGCCTTCCACTCCAGCGTCGTGTCCCACCGCTTGGCCCAGGTCAGCCGCTCGGCCGCGTGCTCCCAGAAGGCGAGCCGGTCCGCGGCGGCCTCGTTGTAGGCGGCTTCGGTCACGTTCGCGGCCGCCGCAAGGTCAGCCGGCGGTGCGAACCGGCGGTTCTCCTTCAGCAGGTTGGACAGCGCCTGGGTCTCGTTACCAGCGGTCTCCGGGGCCACCTCGTGCTCCTTCTATGGCCAGATTGGATAGGTTCGGGTCCCACTTCACCAGCTCATGACCGTCGTACACAAGAGGTCTAGACAGGTCTGTACCGAGTCGGTGGACTCGGGCGATGTTTATCGGCGTGCATGACAAACGCTATTGAAACGTTGTCATCCTGAAATCGTGAGAATATGCGGCGCGGGCATGGGCGCGGCTTTATGGGCCCCCTCGGGGGCGGATTAATCGACGTACGCGAGCCTGCGAGGCGCCCGGGCCCCGAGCGCCGCGGTCACTTTCCGCCATCTGCCACCTACCAAGCGTCAGCTCGGTCACCGGGGCGATGAACCGGCGGGTAAGGTCAGGACCTGTGAGTGACCCAGACCCGCTGGCCGTCATCGCGCGGCTCCCCGGCGTCCCGGAGGCGGTGGACGAGGCCCGGCAGGCCGTCGACAGGCTCTACCGCCACCGTGTGCTGCGCCGCGCCAGCCCCGCGGTGTCCACCGAGTCGTCCCTGCGCGGGGCGCGCGCCTCGGCCGCCGCCGAGGGCGCGGACGTGCCGCTGGACGCGCTGCGCCGCGACGAGGTGCACGACCCGCTGGTCCAGGGGGCGCTGCGCGCGTCGGCGGAGATGGGCAGGCTGGGCGCGACCTGGCGCAGGGCGCCCAGGCAGGTGCTCGCCCGGCTGCACGCGGTCGCCGCCGCCGGCCTCGCCCCGCAGGAGGCGCTCGGCCGCCCCCGCACCTCCGACGAGGCCCCCGACCCGCTCGCCCTCGGCCCCGCCCCCGGCGCGGCCGACACGGCGGCCCGCATGGAGAGCCTGTTCGACCTGCTCGAACGTCCCACGAAGGCCCCCGCCGTCGTGCTGGCCGCCGTGGTGCACGCCGAGCTGGCGGTGCTGCGGCCGTTCGGCACCGCGGACGGCGTCGTGGCGCGCTCGGCGGGGCGGCTGACGCTGGTCGAGTACGGGCTGGACCCGAAGTCACTGGTGGCGGTCGAGGTGGGGCACCTGGAGCTGCCGTACGCCGAGGCGCTGCGCGCGTACCTGGAGGGGTCCGCCGAGGGCGTGGCCACCTGGGTACAACACTGTGCCTCCGCGGTAACCCTCGGCGTCCGCGAGACGACTGCGATCTGTGAGGCCATGCAGCGCGGCTAGCCGGCGACTGACATAGCTGACGGCGTCCCAGTCATGGAACGCCGTCTGCCGGTGCATCACACCGGGTTACCAAGCGTGCACCTCAATCCGTCGGAGCGGGTCAAGCCCGTCACGACGCGCCTCCCGCGGCTGGTCGCGCGTGGGTGCCCGGCTGATGCACCCGGACAAGTCGTCCGTGACACCTTTCTATGCCGGATCCGCCCTGACGGGAACCCCTCGGGCCAAGACCTTTACCTGCGCGTGGGACGGTGCTTCGGGCGGTGGTCAGTGGACTCGGTTACCAAGCTGTGACGATTACCCTGCGTGATCGGCTTTATGTGATCGTTATCGGGTGGCGAAAAAACTTGGCGAAAATGCGAGATTGCTGCTCGACGAAACTCGCGTCGATCGGGCAGCATACGGTGGTATCGCCCGAAACTGGAGCGGGCTCGCACGGGATTGCTTTGCAAGTCTCTTGCCAGGCTCCGGTTCAGTGATGAAAGCTTTCTTCTGAAACGGGACCGGCTCTACCCCCCCGGAGCCGGACCGATCAGGCGACCCCCGCTCTCCCCCCCGGCGGGGGTCGCCCCTTTTCCCCACCTATCCGGTCGGCTTCCTGACCGGATCCCGCCTGCGCCCCGCGCCGCGTCCAGCCTGCGCCCTCCGGCCAGCCTGGCTTGCGCCCCGTGCCTGGCCTGCACCCCGCGCCCGCCCGGCCCGCGCCCGCCCGCCCGGCCCGGCCCGCGCCCGCCCGGCCCGGCCCGCGCCCGCCCGGCCTGCGCGCCTGCGTCCGGTGTCGCTCCTGCTTGCTACAGCTGGTTTCCAGCCCTCGCTCGGCAACCTCTGGGCGCCGCTGCAGTAGGCGTCCCCGCCCGCCACCGCGCCCGCCCGCCACCGCGCCGCCGGGGTTATCCACAGCCCCACCCACCCCCATCCCCAGAACCCTGTTCGGCCTCGCGCCCACACCCCCACCTCCAGCAAGCTCGACCTCCCACCCCGCAGCACCACCCCTCCGCCCGTGAACGACAACCACCCCCAGCCCACAGGGAGGCCCACCATGCACCGCCCCTTGGTCATCACCGAAGACCCAGCCCTTCTCGACGACCTGGTCCGCATAGCAGCCGCAGCCGGCGCCCAACTAGACGTAGCCCCCACCCCCACCCACGCCCGCCCCTTCTGGAACCTCGCCCCCTTGATCGCCATAGGTGCCGACCAGGCAGATCTCGTGGCCTCCACCTCACCCCCACCCCGCGACCATCTCCTCCTGGTCACCCGCGACCCAGAAGACCCCGACACCTGGCGAAAATGCGTAACAGTAGGCGCCCAATCCGTCCTGACCCTCCCCATAGACGAACGCCACCTGGTGGACAGATTCGCCGACGCCATGGACCCAGACCCCCGTTCAGGCTCCGTGATCTGCCTGATAGGCGGCCGAGGCGGCGCAGGAGCGAGCGTCCTCGCCGCCTGCCTGGCCCTACGAGCCTCGACCGACCACCTCCGCACCCTCCTGGTGGACGCCGACCCTCTGGGCGGAGGCATAGACGCGTTGCTGGGCCACGAGGAGGCGACAGGCGCCCGCTGGGCGGACCTGGTTGCCAGAGAGGGCAGGATCAACTCCAGCGCCCTCCAAGCGGCCCTCCCCGCGTTCGGAGACCTGTCCGTCCTCTCCTTCCACAGAGGCGAGGTGGACGCGATCCCACCCCAGGCCATGCGCTCGGTCCTCGAAGCCGGCACCCGCGGCTTCGACCTGGTGGTCGTGGACCTCCCCAGACACCTAGACCCTTCAGCGACAGAGGCCCTGACCAGAGCCAGATCCACCCTCCTGGTGGCCACCGCCGACGTGCGCGGCATCCTCTCAGCCGTCCAGGTCCTGTCCGACCTACGCGCTCACACAGCCGACATCCGCGCGATCCTCCGCCCCGGCATCCTGGACGACGACACAGCCATGACAGCCCTGGGCATCCCCACCGCCGGCACCCTCCCCGACCAGCCCAGACTCACTGCCACCCTCAACCGGGGCGAGCTCCCCAGACTCGGCCCCCGCACCGTCCTGGGGGCCCTGTGCATGTCCCTCCTCCAAGACCTCCTACCAGCCGCATGACCCCGCCCCCCACCACCACACCCCGCCCCCACAACCCCGAGGCCCATAACCCCCAAATCCACAACCCCCAGGCCTACACTCCTCAGCCGCACAGCCCTCAGCCGCACAGCTCTCGCCCTCAAGCCCCACACCCTCGAACCCGACAAGCTCCACACCCCTCACCCACCCAAGAACCACCCCTTCCAGACCATCCACACACCCAGGAGCCACACCGTCAGCCAACCCACCCCCCACAAGACCGACCCCCAAGCCCAACCCCCACCACCCCCGTCTCCCCAGAGCTGGTCGAAGCGGTACGCGTCCGCCTCGCCAGAACAGGCGTCGAACCCACCGCCGCCCAAGTAGCACTCGCCCTGCGAGCGGAGAAGTCCGTATACGGCGACGCTGAGATCCTCGCCATCGCGCGAGCCCTCTGCGCCGACCTCATAGGCGCAGGCCCGCTGGAGCCTCTCCTGGCCCGCCCAGACGTAACAGACGTCCTGGTCAACGGCCCACGCGAGGTATGGATCGACGACGGCACCGGCCTGCGCCGCACCCCGATCACCTTCACCGACGACGGATCCGTCCGCAGACTGGCTCAACGCCTCGCCACCGCCGCAGGCAGACGCCTCGACGACGCGTCCCCCTACGTGGACGCCCGCCTCCCAGGCGGAGTCCGCCTCCACGCGGTGCTGCCACCGATAGCGTCCGGCGGCACCTGCGTCTCCTTGCGTCTCCCGCCCCGCCGCGCCTTCGCCCTCCAGGACCTGGTCGCGGCAGGCACCATCACGCCACCCGCCGTCCCCGTGCTCACCGCCATGGTCACCGCCAGACTCGCCTTCCTCGTCACAGGCGGCACAGGCACGGGCAAGACCACCCTCCTGTCCGCCCTCCTCTCACTGGCAGACCCCGCCGACCGCCTCCTGCTCGTGGAGGACTCGGCCGAGCTCCGCCCCCTCCACCCGCATGTGGTCCGCCTGGAGACCCGCCCGGCCAACCTGGAGGGCGCAGGCGGAGTGAACCTCCGCGACCTGGTACGCCAGGCCCTCAGAATGCGCCCGGACCGCCTGGTGGTCGGAGAGGTACGAGGAGCAGAAGTAGTCGACCTCCTGGCCGCCCTCAACACAGGTCACGAGGGCGGCTGCGGCACACTCCACGCGAACACGGCGGCCGACGTACCACCCCGCCTCGAGGCCCTCGGCTGCGCGGCGGGCTTGACCAGAGAGGCCGTACACAGCCAACTGGCAGCGGCCCTCGACGCCGTCATCCACCTGACGCGCGGCCGCCCGGATGGCAGAAGGCGCGTGGCCCAGATCTGCCTGCTCTCCAGAACGCCGTCCGGCTTCGTCGAGTCGATCCCCGCACTGACCTTCGACCCCCAAGGCCGCACCCACCCCGGCCCCGCCTACGAAACCCTGGCCCGCCGAGCCAGCCCGTGACACCCAACCACCAGCCCGTACGACTCCACTGCGACTCAGAACCAGCACCAAACCACCACTTCAATACGACCCGCCGTGACCCAGGACCAGCACCAGCCCGTACGCACCCCCCGTGAGCCATGACCAGCACCAGCCCGCAAGCACCGTGAGCCATGACCAGCACCAACCACTAGCCCACAGCACCCACTGCGACCCAGGACCAAGAACCCGATGACCAGCGCCCTCATTGCCGCATTGTCCACAGCCCTCGCCATCTGGCTGTGGACAGGCCCGAACACGGCCACCACCCGCCTGCACAACCTCCTGACCTCACCCGACCGCACCCCACCGTGGAAGTCCCCCCTCAACCTCCTCACCCACCTCGCCACCACACCCACCCCCGCCCGCCGCGCCGACGCCTGGCGCCGAGCCTCGATAGAGCTCTGCCAATCCCTTGCCGCAGAGCTCTCGGCAGGCCGCACCCCGGGGGAGTCGCTGACCAGGGCCATGACAGCCGTGAACCTCCCCGACCCGGCCCTCCTCCGCCCGGTCATCGCAGCCGCACGCGACGGCGGCGACGTCTGCGCGGCCCTGACCTCATCGGCCCCTCAGGACGGAGGCGAGGGCCTACGCCACCTGGCAGCATGCTGGGAGGTCAGCACCACGGCAGGAGCGGGCCTGGCCTCCCTGGTCGACCGGGTCGCGCACACGTTACGAGCAGCCCAGACCCACCGCCAGGACGTCGCAGCCCAGCTGGCAGGCCCCCGCACCACGGCCCGCCTGCTCGCCGCGCTTCCAGCCCTCGGCCTCCTCATGGCAGCCGCCCTGAACATGCGCCCGCTGTCCTTCCTGTTCGGCACCATCCCGGGCTTCATGTGCCTGCTAGCCGGCATCACCCTGGACGTCTGCGGCCTCTGGTGGACCAACCGCATGGCCACCCGAGCCCAAACCTGACCCGATCGGACCCAACGATGCTCCAACTCCTCGCGGCCCTCTGCGCCGGCCTGTCCGCCTGGCTGTGGCTCTCACCAAGAACCCCCACCGACCGCCTGATCCACCTACGCCCACCCCGCAACGCAACCCCGACCCCACTCACAACCCACCCCATACCCGAACCCCCACTCGGTCCCCTCAACGTCCCCACTTGGCATTCCCCGGACCCTCCTCACTCCTCCCACCGCCTCACCCGCAGAACAACCCTCACCGCCACCTGCGCCGCCCTGCTCTCCGCACTCCTGATAGGCGGCATCCCAGGAGCCTTCGCAGGCATGCTCATCGCCCCCGCGACAGCCCTCTATCTCCACAGGAAAGAGCGACAACAACCCCACCCCGACCACCGCCGAATCGCCACCGACCTGCCCTTCGCCGCCGACCTGATGACCGCCTGCCTACGCGCAGGCAGACCAGTGAGCGCAGCCACCGAAATCACCGCGAACGCGATAGCCGGCCCCGTAGGCGAGCGCCTCACCTGGGTCAGCACCCAACTACGCCTCGGCGCCGACCCGGACCCCACCTGGGCCTCCCTCGCCAAGGACCCCGCCATGGGCCAACTGTCCCGAGCCATGAGCCGAGCAGCTCAAAGCGGCGCCCCGGTCGCCGACGTCCTCACCCGCCTGGCCGACGACGCCAGAGACGCTGCCAGAGCCGAGTCCGTCGCCGCGGCCAGAAGCGTCGGCGTCAAGGCGGTCGCTCCCTTGGGCTTGTGCTTCCTCCCGGCATTCGTCCTGCTCGGCATCATCCCGGTAGTAGCCGGTCTGGCCTCAGCCATCGTCATCCCCTGACCACTCGCCCCGGCCCACCCCAACCCCAACACCTCAAGTCATGATCTTCACCATAGATCGCCACATCGCGGATCGCCGCTCTCGTCCCGCTGCGCCGACCACCACTCAGACGTCACACTGTTGTCCGCGGTCATCGCCGTTCTCTTCCTCGGAACCGTTGCTGCGGGGGATCATGCGATGACCGTCCCATTTCCGCCTGCCCAAACCCGCACACCACTCCCCGGGATGCAGCGGACGCCGCACCCGCACCGCTGGCCTTCCCGGCGGAAAGGTGGCTGTCGGGCTTGGTCTTCGACGCGATGCACGGCGAAAGCGACCGCAGTGACGAGTCGGCGGGTGTACGGCCTGATGAGCATTGGCCACAGTGTCGTCATGGGCGCGGAAGCTCCTGGCCGCCGATGGTTTCGGGCGTCACGAAGGCTTCACCGGGTGCGATCGTCCACCAAAATGGCGGGATGCCCCAACCAGTCCCCGCCAACCTGCTGGAGATCGCTGAAGCGCTCGTCCCCGACGCCCCTCTTGCCTCCGCACGTCTTGCCGAGCACGGGAACATGCACCACGTCGTGTTGTTCCCCGCCGTCGCCGCCGTCCGTATCAGCAAGCGCTCCGATGCCGCCGCCGAGTTGCCGCGCCGGATGGAGATTCTTCGCGCCGTTGCGGCGGCCGGCCTGCCTTTCGCCGTGCCGGAGCCGCTGACTGCGGTGGCCACGTTCGGAGAGCATGCGGCCGTCGCGATCTCGTGGATCGACGGGGAGGGGCTACCGGAAGGAGTCGGAGACCCGGCGGCGTTCGGCTCGCTCTTGGAGGCACTGCGCGGGGCCGAGATCTCGCCGGCGCTCGACGCCGTTCTCCGCAGGCCGCGCCGGCATGCCGATGGCTTGGGCTGGGCCGACATCCTGAATGACGAGATCGTCCCGCGCCTGCCGACGAAGTGGCGTGACGGAGTCCGGCAGCGACTGGACTCGCTGCTGGCGATCGAGGAGGTCCCGGCCAGCCTTGTCCACGGCGACCTCGGCGGGAGCAACGTCCACTTCGCCGAGGACGGCAAGCTTATCGGCGTCGTCGACTGGGACATGGCGATCCTGTCCGATCCGGCGATCGACGCGGCGCTCGTCGCGACCTGGCACGGCTGGGACGTCCTCCGCGCCACCGACGAGGAGATCTCCCGACGCGCCTGGGCCTGGAACGACGCGGTCGGGGTCGGGCACCTGCACGCGGTGTTCACCGGCGAACCCTTGTCGCGTGTCGACGGTTTCGTCCGTTCCGTCGTCGCGTGGTTGGAGGAGCGCGGCTGACGCACTCCTCCTGCTCGGCCCAGGAGACGGCTTGCCGACAGAGGGAACGGACGACACCACGCGCGAGAAACCGGAACCGACTCCTACTGGTTTGCCCGCACCCCCTCGCACCAGGCCGGCGTCGCCGGATGACAGGCCCCCAGTCGTACGACGACGCACCGCGAGCAATGATCACCGGCCGCTCAGCCGACGCCGCCTATTCCATGTCAAACGGCTCATCGCTCCACCGGAACCAGGCTCGATCGTCTTGGACATGCAGCAGGAACTCAGCGACCGGCCCGCGTGGTGAGACCAGACTGACGGCCCCCGTCACCTGGTCATATGCCGTCTCCCATGCCTCAGGGTCCTCGTCGTCCTGTTCCAAGAGCTCCAGCTCCCGATCGAAGAGCGGCTTCACCTTGGCGAACGCGGGCCCGGCGACGAAGCGGCCGTTGACCCCTCCCCCTGTGCATCGGCGCGGTGCCCGCCGCTCTCCCGACTCCCATCCACAAGACATCCACCACCCCCTCGGCCTTATCCACAGAACCCCATTCGGCCCACATCCCCGCGCCCCGCCTCCGCCACTCTTGAACTCCCGCCGGACAAACCCCGGCTCCCAACCCCTGGAGGCAAGATGCACAGTCCCGCCACCAAGCCAGACGACATCGCAGCCACCCACGTGCATGCGGCCACCACCACACCAGCCACTCATCCGGGCCGCCAGCTCATCCGCAGCCCTACAGCCGCCGCAGCACCCCCCTCGACACCCCAGCAGCACTCTCGCGGCGCAGTCGGCCTCACAACCGATCTCACCGCCAACTCCGCAGCAGACCTCACCATCACCGCAGCCATCCCCTTGAGCCGCCGCAGCATCGCAACGAATCAACCCACCCACGAGTCCTTCACCACCGCCCCCGCCGATCACCAAGAGGGCCCTACCGCCCAAGCCCCCGCGAACGCCGATGAGTCATCGCTCCCCTCCCCACGTGCCAACCCGCACCGCATAAGCAGCTCTCGCCCGCGAACGAACAAGTGGCTCCACTACGCGAACATCCACCGCGAGCACGGCATGTCCACCGCCGAGTACGCAGTAGGAACCATCGCGGCCTGCGCTTTCGCCGCGCTGCTCTACAAGGTCGTGAGCAGCCCGGAAGTCCAGGAAATGCTGACCTCACTCATTGACCGAGCGCTCAAAACCGGGCAGGAGTGACGCCGCGCCGCACGCGGACCTCCAGGAGCATCAAGCGGTCTGCATCGCGGGGCTCGGTGACGGCCGAGACCGCCGCGATGCTGCCCGCCCTCATGGTGGTGCTGGCGGCGGCCCTGTGGGCCATCCAGGCCGTCGCCGTCCAACTCGAATGCGTGGACGCCGCCCGCATGGCGGCTCGCGCCGCAGCCAGAGGCGAGCCCCTGGACCAGGTCCGCGCCTTCACCCAGGCAGCCACCACCCCGACCGCCCAAGTAGCCATTACTCGAGATCCCGAACTCACAAAGGTGCAGATCATCGTGGAAGTACGCCCTTCCTGGGGCAACTCCCTACCCGCAGTCCGCGTATCGGCCACCGCCACGGCAGCCACCGAGCAGTGACACCACGCCACCCCAGCGATCAGCCAACGGACACCCGTCCCCTCGTGGGCCGACGCCAGGAGAAAAGGATCACAGCCAAAGATCGCGGTTCGGCCACCCTGTGGGGTGTGGCGCTCATGGGGCTGCTGATGGCGGTGGCGATCGCGCTCGCCACAGTGGGTTCCGTTCGCGTGGCCCATCACCGGGCCAACAGCGCCGCCGACCTCAGCGCTCTAGCAGCAGCCAAACTAGCGCTGAGCGACCCGGAAGGAGCCTGCGCCAAAGCTGCCGAACTGGCTGCAGAAAACGGCGTCGAGCTCGTGAACTGCCACATAACTGACGACATCGCCGATATCTGGACCGCACTACCCATCTCGCTGCCGTTATTAGGCCGTCGCACCGTGCAAGGCAGATCCCGCGCCGGCCCCACGGCATCCACCTTCGACTGACGGGATCAACCCGCGGCTCACGAAATCAACTCGCGGCTCACTAAGCGGACCATCGCAAGATCACTTGTCAGCTCATGGGATCGCCCGTCGGGTGGTGAGCTGGCGGACTCCTGCTGACCGGCCTGAGCGCCTGCGGCGAGCCAGGCTCGGACAGTAGGCGTGAGCTCAGCTTGCCGAGCGGCAGCAGCCGGGAGAGAAGGCAGTTGTAAGGGCGGGCGTTCATGGGGCGATTGAGGACTGAGAGGCAAGGTCGCAATCAAGTCACGACTTCTTAGACGTGGTGTCCAAGAGTCGGATGTCTCCCGTAAGGTTCCGCTTACCCTCGGTCCATGCCGTATGCGTCAAGGAGCCTGGGAGAGCAGGAGCGCAGTCGCTAGGGTGCGGGTCCCGGGGACGGTCGGTGACCGTGCCGACCGGGCGCACTGCACTTCCGGTCGTCGCATGAACGCCCTGAGGGTGCTCAGGCGGCGCGAGGCTCTCGATGGAGGGAAGCGTCGTGGCGGTAGTCGGCAGAGTTGTAGCCGCAGGGATGATCGTTGCCGGATCCATCGCGCTCGGCGGCACCGCCCAGGCGTCCGCGGTAGCGGAACAGACCGACTCGGTAGCTCACAATGCCGACTCAGTAGCTCAGAAACCCGGCTCGGTAGCTCAGAGAGCCGGCTCAGTAGCGGAACACGGCGCCTCCTCCGGGCAGATCACCTCGCCCTCCGACGGCGCGGTGATCTCGGGCTCGTCCGTGACGGTCTCCGCACGTACGGGGCTCATGCAGCTGAGGATGGGGCTGTACGTCGACGGGCCGTCCACGCCCAGCCAGAAGATCGCCTCCGGTGGCGCCAACCAGACGCTGTCCGGGACGTTCGACGCAGGCAGTGCCCCCAACGGGACCTTCACCGTGACCCTCAAGGGAGAGATCACCGGCAACAGGTACGCGACCAGCACGTTCAAGCTGCGCCGGCCGGCTGAAGTGCCAGGGGGCGTGAACGCGAGCAGGCAGGGCACCGGCAAGGTTCTCGTGACGTGGAGCAGGGGATCCGAGCCGGACCTGCAGTCCTACGAGGTCTCCAACACCCAGTCGGGCGTCGTCGGGCGGCTGTCCGCAGACAGCGCGTGCGCGGGTTCCTCGTGCAAGGCGGTGCTGGCGGTGCCGTCCAAGGCGGTAGGACAGCGGGTGGGGTTCTCGGTCAAGGCGTTCAGAGGGGATGGGGACGGCGGTTCTGTCGGGTCGGGCGACTCGGCGGCGGCGTACGTCACCTTCCCCGCCCCGCCCGCTGCCCAGCCGACGAAGAAGGCCGCTGACAGCGCTCAGACGCCGAAGAACAGGGACGCTCAGGGCGTCGATCCCCTGCCGACCCTGCCTGCCAAGAAGCCGCAGGCCGTTCCTTCCGCCAAACCGACCACCAAGCCGACCAGTCGCCCACGCAAGCCGACGACCACGAAGCTGCCCGACATACCCGACACCGACCCGAGCGGTAACCTTCCCCTCCCCACTGCTGACGAGCAGGGGCAGAACGACGGTCTGGTGCCGGCCGATGCGAAGGACGGCGCCGACGAGGCTCCCGTGCGGAGCGATGCGGTGCAGGCTCAGTCGAGCGAGTCGTCGATCGGGAACATCGGCCAGTACGGCCTTTACGTTGCGGGAGGCATCCTCCTGCTGCTGATCGGTGCCCACGCGGGCGCTTGGGCCAGGCGACGTGCGCTGGCCGCTGGAACGGGTGGAGGTGGTCCCGCTCCGACGGTATCGGCCGACACCGGTACGCATTCCGCTGCGGTGGCACAGGTACCCAGCACGCATGCCGGGCCGCAGGTCAGGCAGGAGGATGGCAGCACTTCACCCGCCACGGCGGCAGCGACTCGTCGGCCCGCCGTCATCCTGGCCGTCGCCAAGACCCGTGTGCCTGAGCAGCCTTCTCGGCCTTCGCAGGCTCCCGGGACGGGGATCGAGCGGCCACTCGGCGTCCGGGACCAGCAGCTCAGTCGTGAGGTGGGATCGTCGCCGGATGGCCGGAGTCGGCGGCCTGGTGAGGGAGGGCTGGGCTTGCCGCCGCGTGTTGCCGCTGACGAGGAGTCGTCGTCACGTGGTGGTGTCGCGGGCGAGGAGTCGTCGCCGCGCTGTGCTGCCCGTGGCCAGGAGTCGTCGCCGCGCTGTGCTGCCCGTGGCCAGGAGTCGCCGCCGCATGCTGCGGCTGGGGTGCCGCCGTACGGTGCCGGGGTGCCGCCGTATGGCGCTGCTCCTGGGCGGCAGGAGCTGCCCGAGTTCGGTCGGGCGCCAGAGTTGGATCGGGCGGGCGGGCAGGTGTCTGCGCCAGGTCGCGTGCGTGGGGAGACGCCTGCGCCAGGTCGCGTGCGTGAGGAGATGCCTGCGCCAGGTCGCGTGCGTGGGGAGATGCCTGCGCCCGGTCAAGGGCGTGAGGTGGCGTCCGCGTCCGGTCGGGTGCATGGTGAGGTCGCCGGCGGTACGTTGCAGGACTGTGGCGCCGCTGGTGATGAGTTGGGCGGCGCTCGGGGACGGCAGGAGGAGCGGAAGGGGCAGCAGGGGCCGCTGCACATAGCCCTGCCGAGTTCGGCGGTCACGGATGTGCCTGAGCCTGCCGTGCCGACCGTGGTTCCCGCCGTACGGCTTGAGGAGCGTTGGGACGATTACCTGCCGCCGTCGCCGAGGTCGATGGAGGACAGCGGGTTCTGGGAGCGTCCACAGCCGGGAGCTGATGACTTCTGGGCCGCTGATCAGGAGGGGGAGCGCAGTGGCAACGGGAAGGGAGATGAGTGGATTTATTCGGGGCGTCGGCACAGAGGCGGTGAAAGTTAGGGAGGTGCCGGCGAGTGCCCTGGTGTCCGGCTGCTCTAGACGGTCAGGCCTTCATTTCATCGCATGCGGCAAGTGATCCCGCTTGATCTCCTGTGCGCGCTAAGACCGAATTTCGGCATGGGTCTCATAAATCCGTTGCGCGCTTTCGGTGTGGGGTGTAGCTGGAGGTCCGGGGGTGTATGTGCCGGGGGTTGATGCGGCTGTATGGGCAGCTTGCGGGTGTTTGGGTATGGCTCTTTCCGATTACTTTCCATGGTTTGATGCTGCTGTTGGGAAATTGCTCAGGTGTGCTGCTGATCTGCTTGTGGCGAAATGAAATCATGGCGATTCGAGTAGCAGTGTGTTGAGGAGCCGGATAGCTCCTCGTTTGTCCAAGGGCTCGTTGCCGTTGCCGCATTTCGGGGATTGGATGCAGGACGGGCAGCCTCGTTCGCATTCGCAGGACGTGATCGCTTCGCGGGTGGCCGTCAGCCAGTCGATGGCGCGGGCGTAGCCGCGTTCGGCGAAGCCGGCGCCGCCCTCGTGGCCGTCGTACACGAAGACCGTGAGCAGGCCCGTGTCGGCGTGCAGCTCCGTGGAGACGCCGCCGATGTCCCAGCGGTCGCAGGTGGCGAAGAGGGGGAGCAGGCCGATCGAGGCGTGTTCGGCGGCGTGGGCGGCTCCGCCGAGGTCGATGCCGGCTTCCGCGAGAGGCGCTACGGCGGAGGCGGGGAGCGTCCACCAGACGGCGCGGGTGCGGAGGGTGCGGGGTGGCAGCTCTAGGGGCTCGTCGCCGAGCATCTCGCCGGATTGCAGGCGTCGCTTGAGGTAGGAGACGACCTGGCGGGTGACTTCCACCTCGCCGAAGTGCAGGGTTCCTGGGCCGAGAGATTGGGAGCGTTCGGTGGAGAGGATGGAGATGTCGGTGACGTCGCGGGCGAACGTGGAGTAGTCCGGGTTGGCGCTGGTGACCAGGGCGACGCCGGCGTCCAGGTCCAGGAGCTCCACGAGGAAGGTCTCGCCCTGGTGCAGGTAGACCGCGCCGGTGTGGACCGTCGTGTGGGCCGAGGGCTCGTCCACGCTGCCCAGGAGGCGGCCGGTGGAGGCTTCCACGACCTGGATGGGGCTGCCTCCGCCGCCTCGGATGTCGGCGAGGTCGGTGGCGCGTTCGCGCCTGGTCCAGAACCAGCCGGCCGGGCGCCTTCTGAGCAGGCCCTGCTCAACGAGGTCGGCGAGCACGTTCGAGGTGGTGGGGCCGAAGATCGGCAGGTCGTCCTCGGTCAGCGGGATCTCAGCGGCGGCGGCGCAGAGGTGAGGGCCTAGGACGTACGGGTTGCCCGGGTCCAGGACGATCGCCTCCACGGGCTGGCCGAACAGGGCGTCGGGGTGGTGGACGAGGTAGGTGTCCAGCGGGTCGTCCCTGGCGATCAGTACGGCGAGCGCATCCTGGCCGTCGCGGCCCGCGCGGCCCGCCTGCTGCCAGAGGGAGGCGCGGGTGCCAGGCCAGCCTGTGATCAGTACGGCGTCGAGGCCGGAGACGTCGACGCCGAGCTCCAGGGCGTTCGTGGTGGCCAGGCCCATGATCGTGCCGGCGCGGAGTGCCTTTTCGAGGAGTCTGCGGTCCTCGGCGAGGTAGCCGGCCCGGTAGGCGGCGATCTTGTTGGGGAGCTCGGCCAGGTCTGGGTCGGGGGGCTCGGGCAGGGCCCAGGTTAGTGGGCCATGGGGGGATCCCGGTGCTGTCGGCTCCGTGGTCTCGGGGTGGTGCTCGGAGGGCGTGCCAGGAGGGCCCGAGAGGGTCATGGGAGCGGGGGGAGGAGGAGCGTCGATCCGGGGCTGGGAGGGGTTGGAGGGAGCTGTGGGAGTGGCAGGGGAGCCCGAGGGAGCGGGGAAGGTGGAGGGGGTGACAGGGAAGGGGGGCGAGATGGAGAAGGCGACGTCGGCGAGTTTGGCGCGGGCCGACAGGGCGACGGTTTCGGCGCCGCGGCGGGAGCGGACGAAGGCGAGGGTGCGTACGTCGGCCAGAACGAGGTCCGCCAGGAGGTCGGCCGCCTCCGCCGTGGCCGTCCGCCGCACAGGAGCCCCTCCCTCGCCCCGGAGCTCCGTCAGGGGCGGCTCCCACAACGCGATGGTGGTGGAGCCCTTGGGGGAGGCGTCCACCGTCACCTCGTCCATCTCAAGCCCCGTCAGCCTCGTCGCGAACACGCCCGGCTCGCTGGCCGTCGCCGAGGCGAGCACGAACGTGGGCCGGGAGTTGTAGCGGGCGCAGGCGCGGCGCAGGCGGCGCAGGATCTGGGCGACGTGCGAGCCGAAGACGCCGCGGTAGCCGTGACACTCGTCCACGACGACCATGCGCAGCCGGCGGAAGAACGACGACCACTGCGCGTGCCGGGGCAGGATGCTGCGGTGGAGCATGTCGGGGTTCGTCAGGACGTAGTTGGCGTGCTGGCGGACCCAGGTGCGCTCCTCGAACGGCGTGTCGCCGTCGAAGCAGGCCGCGCGGAGCTGGGTGATGCGCAGCTCGCGCAGGCCGCGGAGCTGGTCGGCGGCCAGCGCCTTGGTCGGCGTCAGGTAGAGGACCGTGCCGCCGCCGAGACACGAGGCGATCGCCGGGGTGAGGTACGCCAGGGACTTGCCGGAGGCCGTGCCTGTAGAGATGATCACGTTTCGGCCACGGTGTGCCAGGTCCGCGGCTTCGTACTGGTGAGGCCAGAGTCCTGTCACCCCGCGGTTCGCCAAGCGCGTAACAAGTACTTCAGGCGTCCACTCGGGCCAACGGACTTGACCCGCCTGACGTGCTGGAACATGCTCCACATGGGTGACACGCTCGTGACGTGCGGGAACGCCAAGCAGGTGGTGGAGGAGTGGACCTGCCTGTTGTGGGGAGGATCCGGAGGAAGTCACTGTTTCCAGTCTTGCATCGATGGGCAAAGTCGCCGGGAATCGTGATTTCGTATAGACACAAGCCAGGCGCGTGGTTGAATGCCGCGCGTCAGGGTCGGACAGTCTGGGGCCACGCTCCAGATTGCCAGGCCCGCAAGAGTACTTTCGCAGGCGAGGCGCTGGAGGATCTGTGGATCTGAAGTTGGATCACCGCACCGAAGACCGACTCACCATCGTGGAGGTCGAGGGTGAGATCGATGTCTACACGGCGCCGAGATTGCGTGAGCTCCTCATCGACCTGGTCAACAAGGGCAACTTCCACCTTCTTGTGAACATGGAGAAGGTCGACTTCCTCGACTCCACGGGCCTCGGTGTCCTGGTCGGGGGGCTCAAGCGGGTACGTGCGCACGACGGCTCCCTCGAGCTCGTCTGCACGCAGGAGCGCATCCTCAAGATCTTCCGGATCACCGGGCTGACCAAGGTCTTCGGGATCTACGCTTCGGTCGACGAGGCCAAGGAAGCTCACGGCAAAGACAAGTAGCATGGCTACCGTCGAGCTGACGTTCAGCGCCCTCCCCGCGCATGTGCGCACCGCCCGGCTGGTGGCGACGGCGATCGCTCGCCGCACCGGTGTGGAGGAGTCCCTGCTGGACGAGGTCCGGCTCGCCGTGGGTGAGGCGTGCTCCCGGGCAGTGGAGGCACATCGCGCTCACTGTCCGGGCGAGCCCATCCGCATCGAGCTGCGTGACGACTCCGGGCGCTTCGAAGTCACGGTCAGCGACCAAGCCCCCAGCGAGGAGATCAAGCAGGAGCGGCCGCTTGATCTCGGCATGCTGTCCGATTCGTTCATGTCGAACTTCGGGCTTGCGGTCATCGAGGGTTTGGCTGATGACGTGGAAGTGTTTCCCAGCCCCAAGGGGACGAACATCCGGATGAGCTGGCCTGCCGCTGTGGGGGTCTGACCACGGGCTCCAGTCGGGGGCCGGGCATGGTGGGTTGATGTCCGGCTTCGGGGTCGGCCTGCTTTCGGGTCGGCCCGAATGTGGGGGCGGGGTCTGAGCGGCTCCAGGGCTTTCCGGGCTGGTGGACTGTCTGGGGTGGAGTCGGTGGGCTCGAGGGGCGGTTTCTGGCTGGTCTCTGAGGTCGGCGTCGTCCGCGTGGGTGCCGGGCCGCCTTTCGGGGTGGGCGCCTTTTCGCACGGGAAGGGTGTCCGGCCGGGCGGGTGGTTGGGCGTCGAGTGCCGTACCTGAGGCAGTTTGCGCTGCGCTCTTCAGGCCCAGGCGCATAACGCGAATTAAATTGGTCTTCACTGCTTGGTAATTGTTGGGTCATGCTCGCTGCGATTTCGCTGCCATGGCGTCAAGTGAAGTTCGCATGCGAGAATTTCGGGACCAACCCGGTTCTTGGGGCTCGTTGTGAGGCGTTGGCCGCGGGAACGGTGAACTGTGGGGATGTGGGCGGTGGAGGCGCGCCGCTCTGTGGGTCTGCGCCTTAGGGGCTCGCGTTGGGGAACCGCGTTCACGGCTCGCGCTGCGGCGGCTTCTGCGGTGCGGGCTTGCGTTGCGGAGACGCGCGCTGTGAGGGCTCGCGTTGCGGAGACGCGCGCTGTGAGGGCTCGCGTTGTGCAAGCTTGCGCCGGGAATCCTGTTGCGAGGATGTGCGCTGTGGAGAACCGCGCTGCGGGGCCTCTCGGTGCGGAGGCTTGTGCTGCGCAGGGCTCGCGCGCCGCCGAGCTCGTGCCGCGAGGCCGCACGGCGGCCGTCCGCCGCTGAGGACGTTCCCGCCGCAGGAGGGCTGATGCGGAGGAGGGGCTTGCGCCGGAGCGGGGGCTCTCGCCGCAGGAGTCCTTGCGCCACAGAAGGGCGTACGCCGTGGAAACTGGCGCCGCGAGGGCCTACGCCGCCAAGACCTGCACCCCCTACCCCCACACCCCCAACCATCCCCCTTTTCGGTCCGACCGATAACCCACCTTGCAGTGGCCGTAAACAAAGGGAAATTCCCCCTGTCAGATACCAAACCACCTCCCTGGCAGGGGATTACTAGACACTCGCACAATTACCGGCCGCGAGAGCCTTCATATCCGCCGAGTGCCTGCGTAGACTCCCGGCACCGGCCAAGGTGATCCAGAGCAACGCGGATTCAACCGGAAGCGGCACCCACAACCCGGATGGTGCCGCAACACCCGCCGAGGAAAACTGCAGCACCGCCCGGGCAGGACGACCGGTCTTGCCGAGGAGAACGATGAGCAGGCACATGCTGGCAGCGGAGCCAGCGTCCAATCTGGCCCTGAGCGGAAACAATCTCACCATCGTGATCGTGGTCGCCGCGGTCGCACTCATAGCGCTGGCCGTCGCAGGCGGGCTGGTGCGCGAAGTGCTGTCCGCCGGCCAGGGCACCGAACGCATGCAGAACATCGCGCGCGCCGTGCAAGAGGGCGCCGCCGCCTACCTCACGCGTCAGTTCCGCACGTTGGCGATCTTCGTCGTCGTGATTCCCTTCCTGTTGCTGCTGCTACCCGCCGAAACCGACGTACGGATCGGGCGCTCGATCTTCTTCGTCGTCGGTGCGGTCTTCTCCGCGCTGACCGGATTCATGGGCATGTGGCTGGCCGTGCGCGGGAACGTCCGCGTCGCCGCCGCGGCCAGGGACGGCGGGGAGAAGCGCGCGATGCGCATCGCGTTCCGCACCGGCGGCGTGGCGGGCATGTTCACCGTGGGCCTCGGCCTGCTCGGAGCGGCCGTGGTGGTGTTCATCTACCAGGGCAACGCGCCGGGCGTGCTCGAAGGCTTCGGTTTCGGCGCGGCGCTGCTGGCGATGTTCATGCGAGTCGGCGGCGGCATCTTCACCAAGGCCGCCGACGTGGGCGCCGACCTCGTCGGCAAGGTCGAGCAGGGCATCCCTGAGGACGACCCGCGCAACGCCGCCACCATCGCCGACAACGTGGGCGACAACGTCGGTGACTGCGCCGGCATGGCGGCCGACCTGTTCGAGTCGTACGCGGTCATGCTCGTGGCGAGCCTCATCCTGGGCCGGGCGGCCTTCGGCGAGGAGGGGCTGGTCTTCCCCCTCATCGTCCCGATGATCGGCGTCCTCACGGCGATCATCGGCATCTTCGTCACCAGGCTGCGCGACCGCGACCGCAACGGCATGGCCGCGATCAACCGCAGCTTCTTCATCTCGGCCGGCATCTCGGCGGTGCTGGTGACGGGGGCCGCCTTCTGGTACCTGCCGAGCAGCTTCAGCGAGCTGACCGGCTCCACCATCACGAACTTCGACGGCGACCCGCGGCTCATCGCCATCGGCGCGGTCCTCATCGGCCTGGTGCTGGCCAGCGCCATCCAGCTGCTCACCGGCTACTTCACCGAGACCAACCGCCGCCCCGTCAAGGAGATCGGCGAGAGCTCGGTGACGGGCCCCGCCACCGTCATCCTGGCCGGCATCAGCGTCGGCCTGGAGTCGGCGGTCTACTCGGCGCTGATCATCGGCGGCGCGGTCTACGGCGCGTTCCTGCTCGGGTTCGGGAACGTGACGATCGCGCTGTTCGCCGTGGCCCTGGCCGGCACCGGCCTGCTGACCACGGTCGGCGTCATCGTCTCCATGGACACCTTCGGCCCCGTCTCCGACAACGCCCAGGGCATCGCGGAGATGTCCGGCGACGTCGAGGGCGAGGGCGCCCGCGTGCTGACCAGCCTCGACGCCGTGGGCAACACCACGAAGGCCATCACCAAGGGCATCGCCATCGCCACGGCCGTGCTGGCGGCCACGGCGCTGTTCGGCGCGTTCCGTACGGCGGTGGAGGAGGGGCTGGCGACCGCCTCGCCGGCGATCAAGAGCGCGCTGGGCAGCTTCTCCACCTTCTCGCTCAGCATCGACCAGCCGAACGTCCTGGTCGGCCTGATCATCGGCGCCGCGGTCGTGTTCCTGTTCTCCGGCCTGGCGATCATGGCGGTCGGGCGGGCCGCGATGCGGGTGGTCTTCGAGGTACGCGACCAGTTCCGCAACAAGCCCGGCATCATGGACGGCACCGAGAAGCCCGAGTACGGCCGCGTCGTGGACATCTGCACCCGCGACTCGCTGCGTGAGCTGGCCACGCCGGGTCTGCTGGCGGTCATGACGCCGATCGCGGTCGGGTTCGCGCTGGGGTACGCGCCGCTGGGCGCGTTCCTGGCCGGCGCCATCGCCTGCGGCACCCTGATGGCCGTCTTCCTGGCCAACTCGGGCGGCGCCTGGGACAACGCCAAGAAGCTCGTCGAGGACGGTCACCACGGCGGCAAGGGCTCCGAGGCGCACGCCGCCACGGTCATCGGCGACACGGTCGGCGACCCGTTCAAGGACACCGCCGGCCCTGCCATCAACCCGCTGATCAAGGTGATGAACCTGGTGGCGCTGCTGGTGGCGCCCGCGGTGGTGCTGTACGCGGCCAACCCGGCCGTGCGCATCGGCGTCACGGTGGTGGCGGTGGCCGTGGTGGTCGGCGCGATCATCGTCTCCAAGCGGCGTTCGGTGACCAGTGAGCCGGAGGCCAGCAACAACAACCGTGAGCACGAGCCCGTGGCGTCGTAGCAGGTGTGAGGTCGTTGCAGGTATGAGGTCGAGCGCGCCCGTTTCCCGCAGAGGCGGGGGACGGGCGCGTTCGCGTGCGGGAAGAGGGCACCTCTCGCGGCACCCGCTCCCCCCGATGGGAAACTGGGCGCGTGAACGATGAGAACCGGCCCAGCGGCGGCAAGACCCTGGGCCTGATCCTGCTGGCGATGATCGGCATCCTCGCAGTGATCATCGCGCTGTCCGTCTGGGCCTCGAGGACGGGATGACTCCGTGCGTACCTTGATCGTGTTGCGCCACGCGAAAGCCGCCCAGGTGCCCGGCCTGGCCGACCGCGAGCGACCCCTGACGGACCGGGGCGAGCGGGACGCCAAGCGGGTGGGCGAGGAGATCAGCGCGATGGGCCTGGAGCCCGACGTGGTGCTCTGCTCCCCGGCGGTCAGGACCAGGCGCACGGCCGAGCTGGCCTTCCCCGAGGTGGAGATCAGCTACGAGCGCGACATCTACGAGGCCTACCCGGAGGAGCTCCTGGAGCTGGTCCGGCGCACCGACCCCGGCCTGGGCACCGTGGTGCTGTGCGGGCACAACCCGGGCGTGCACGAGCTCGCGCTGAGCCTGGCCGGGGGCGACTACGTGTTCAGGCCGGGGGCGTTCGCGGTCGTCGGGGTGGAGTCCTCGTGGGAGGAGCTCTGGCCGGGGCAGGGGCGCCTGGTCACCAGGTGGGACCCTAAAGAACCGTGAGCACGTTGTCCTCTGCGTCCGCGGCCTCCACCTCGTCCCGTGAGATCCCCAGCAGGTAGAGGATCGAGTCGAGGTAGGGCGTGTTGACCGCGGTGTCGGCCGCCTGCCGCACCACGGGCTTGGCGTTGAACGCGATCCCCAGCCCGGCGGCGGCGATCATGTCGAGGTCGTTGGCGCCGTCGCCGATGGCGACGGTCTGGGAGATCGGCAGCTTGGCCGCGCGGGCGAAGCGCTCCAGCGCCCTGGCCTTGCCGGGACGGTCGACGATCTCCCCGACGACGCGCCCGGTGAGGTGGCCGTCGACGACTTCGAGGACGTTCGCGGCGGAGTAGTCGATGCCCAGCTCCTCGACCAGCCCGTCGGTGATCTGGGTGAAGCCGCCGCTGACGATGGCGAAGCGGTAGTCGAGCCGTTTGAGCGTGCGCACCAGCGTACGGGCGCCCGGGGTGAGCACGACCTCCTTGCGCACGTGCTCGAACACCTCGGCGGGCAGCCCTTCGAGCAGCGCCACCCGGCGGCGCAGCGACTCGGCGAAGTCCAGCTCGCCGCGCATGGCCTCCTCGGTGACCCGGGCGACCTCCTCCAGGCAGCCGGCGTGCGCCGCGAGCAGCTCGATGACCTCGCCCTGGATGAGGGTCGAGTCGACGTCCATGACGATCAGGCGCTTGGCCCGGCGCGACAGGCCGGTGCGCTGCACGGCCACGTCGACTTCCTGCGCGGCGGCCTCGGCGGCCAGCTCGACGCGCAGCGCGTCGGGGTCGGCGCCGGAGACGGACAGCTCGATGCAGGTGACGGGCCACTGGGCGAGGCGCTCGATGCGGTCGATGTTGGCGCCGGCGGCGGCGATGCGGCCGGCGATGCCCGCGATGGCGGCGGGCTGCAGGGTGGCGCCGAGCACGCTGACCGACAGGCGGCCGCGGCGACGCTGCTCCTTGGCCTGCGATCCGGTGGAGAGCTCCACCTCCATGCCGAGGTCCTCGGCCACGCGTTCGACGGCGGTCCACATGGCACCGAGGGTGGTGCCGGTGCCGGTCGAGGGGCCGCCCGCGTACGCGACGAGCACGCCGAGGGTGAGCCTGCCTCGGATGACGACCTGCTCGATGTCGGCGACCGTCACCGGAAAGCGCGACAGGACGGAGAAAAGACGCGAGGTGACGCCCGGGCGGTCAGGGCCGGTCAGTGTGATCAGGAGGGTGCGCTGGTCCACATCCAGCCACGGTACTGCGCCCGGTCCGATGCTCGCGAAGCAGGTGCGGCATTCGGGCCCGGGCGCGGCGCGTGAGACCTTAGCGGACGACCTTGGTCTTGACGGTCTTCGCGAAGGCGTACTCGGGGATGCCGAGCCGGTCCAGCTCCTCCTTGCTCATGTTCTCCATGCCCTGGTCGACGTTGTAGGTGACGACGCCGAGGGTCGCGGTCTGGGTGCCCTTGGCCTTCTTGGTGACCTTGGCCTCGAACCTCATGGTGATGGCCTCGTCCACCTCCACGACCCTGGGCAGGACGCAGTAGAAGGCCCGTCCGTCGAGCGCGCACTGCGTGCCCTTCTCGGCCCAGTACTCGATCCGGCGCAGGTCGACGCCCTTGGGGAACTGGCCGCCGACAAACCACGAGTCCGCGTAGTGCGGGCCCTTATTGGTGGCCTTGATGGTGTACGTGATCTCTCCGCCAGGCTTGACGGTCTTGCTGGCCTTCACCTTCACGTCGAAGGAGGAGTACGGCTCGGCGGCGGTGGTGGCCGAGGCCGGAGTGGCCGAGAGGAGCAGGGCGCCCGCGGCAATTGCCAGCGCAGCGCCCTTGAGCAGGGAGTTTCGCATTCACGTCTCCGTTACGAAGGGACACGGGGACGTCACATAACCAGGCCCCCGTAAATGTCGGCTTTTCCTATCACGAACCTAAAATCTTCGTAAAGTCTATTACTTCAGAATCAGGTGCGTGTCGCCGAACTCGTGCCACAGATATCCCTTTCGCAACGCTTCCTCGTACGCCCGCGCCAGCGCCGCCTCCCCCGCGATCGCGGTCAGCATGAGCAGGTGACTGGAACGCGGCTCGTGCAACCCGGTGATCAACCCGGTGACAGCCCGCACCCCGACCTCGGGCGTGACGATGTGCCCCGTCCAGCCGGCCGACGCGGTGACGTGCCCGTCGGCGTCCGCGGCCGACTCCAGCGCCCGCACCACCGTGGTGCCCGCCGCCACCACGCGCCCGCCGTTCTGCCTGGTGAGGTTCACCAGCGCGGCCGTGGCCGCCGGCACCTCGTACCGTTCCGCGTAGGGCGGCTCGTCCTTCTCCGTCGAGGCCACGCCCGTGTGCAGGGTGATCGGCGCGATGCCGATCCCGCGCGCCACCAGGGCCGTCACCAGCTCGACGGTGAACGGCCGCGCCGCGCTCGGCATCTCCGCGCTCCCCGGCACGGTCGCGAACACGGTCTGGTACGCCTCGATCGGCCAGTCCCGCTCCACGTACGAGTAGCGGATCGGCACCCCGTGCACCCGCAGGTACGCCTCCACGTCCCGGTCGAGCACCGCCCGCCACAGGCGCGGCGTCTCCCGCCCGACCAGCCGCAACGTGGCCCGCCCCGGCATCGGCAACCACTCGCCGGCCTCGCCCCCGCCGTACGGCTCCGACCCCTTGGCGGTACGGCGGCGCAGCTCGACCAGCCACGTGCCGTCCGGCCTGACGGTCGAGAAGTGCACGGCCAGGCGGTCCAGCCGGACGGCGGCGGGCAGCGTCGCCGAGTTGTTCACCACGATCAGGTCGCCGGGGTCCAGCAGGCCGGGCAGGTCGCTGAAGCGGTGGTGGGACGGATCCCGGTCGCCGCGCGAGACCATCAGGCGCACCGCGTCCCTGGCCATGCCCTTGGCCTCGGGCGGCTCGTGCGCCGACAGGCCGGGCGGCAGTGAGAAGTCCAGTGCGGCGGTCATTGCAGGCTCACCTTCCCGCTCGCCGGGCGGGAGCCGATCAGGTCGTGCAGGGCCACCGCGACCTTGGCGGGGTCCGTGGCGGCCGCGGCCTCCTCGGCGCCCACGGCGTCGGCGAGCATGCGGGTGTTCATCTCGCCGGGGTCCACCCACCAGACCCGCAGGCCGGGTTCCTCGGCGGACAGCACGTTGGAGAGCTGTTCCAGCGCGGCCTTGGTGGCGCCGTAGCCGCCCCAGCCCTCGTACGCGCCGGTCGCGGCGTCGGAGGTGATGTTCACGATCGAGCCGCGCGACGCGCGCAGCGCCGGCAGCGTGGCCTGGACGAGGGCGAGCGGAGCCGTCACGTTCGTCTCCAGCAGCGCCCTGAACGCGTCCAGCGGATAGCCCGCCAGCGGTGGCAGCGGCGTCACGCCCAGGTCGCTGGCGTTGTTGACCAGCAGGTCCAGCTCGGGCGCCGCCTCGGCCAGCCGCCGCACGTGCGCGGGGTCGGTCACGTCGCCGGGGATCGCGGTCGCGCCCAGCTCGTCGGCGGCCCGCCGCAGGTCGGAGGAGCCGCGGGCGGTGAGCACGAGGTTCCAGCCCGCGCCCGCCAGCGACCTGGCCAGGGCGAGCCCGAGTCCGCGGGAGGCGCCGGTGATAATCGCGGTGTTCGTCATGTCTTCGACGGTAGGAACGCCACGCGCGCGGGACATCGGGCGCAAGGCCGTCGCGGCCTGGGCCCATCGTCCTAGGACCATAGAGTGGGGGCCGTGACCTCCGACCGAGACGAGATCCTGCAGGCGGTGAGCTCCGCGGTGCTCGCGGTCACCCGCCACCTGTCGGTCCGCGAGGTGCTGCAGGTCATCGTACGCTCCGCGCAGCGGCTGCTCGACGCCCGCTACGCCGCGCTCGGCGTGCCCGACGAGGACGGTTCGTTCGCCGAGTTCGTCGCCGAGGGCCTGACCGACAAGCAGTGGGACGCGATCGGGCCGCTGCCCAGGCAGCACGGCATGCTCGGCGCGATGCTGCGCGACGGCACCCCGGTGCGGCTGCCCGACCTGCGCGAGGACGAGCGGTTCGAGTGGTGGCCGAAGGCGCACCCGGTGATGAAGGACTTCCTCGGGGTGCCGATCCGCGACGGCGAGCGGGTGCTCGGCATCATCTTCCTGGCCAACAAGCGCGCCGGCGGCGGCTTCACCCAGGAGGACCAGGAGCTGCTCACGCTGTTCGCCGCGCACGCCGCGATCGCGCTGATCAACGCCAGGCTGTACGAGCGCGGGCGCGAGCTGGCCATGGTCGAGGAGCGCAACCGGATGGCCAGGGAGCTGCACGACGCGGTCACCCAGAAGCTGTTCTCGCTGCGCCTGTCCGCGCAGGCCGCCGGCGCCATGCTGGACAAGGCCCCCGACAAGGCCGCCGCCGAGCTCGAACGCGTCCAGCGGCTGGCCGGCGAGGCCCTGTCCGAGCTGCGGGCGGTGATCGTCGAGCTGCGACCGGCCGAGCTCGACCGGCACGGGCTGTCCGAGACGCTGCGCAAGCACGTGCGCCTGCTCGACCGGCTGCATCCGGTCGCGGTCGCGTTCGAGTGCGGTGAGCTGCCGCCGCTCGACTCGGCGGTCGAGGTGGCGGTGCTGCGGGTGGCGCAGGAGGCGCTGCACAACGCGCTGCGGCACTCGGGGGCCGAGACGGTGACCGTGCGGCTGTCGTACGCCGACGGCAGGCTGGAGCTGGTGGTGCGTGACGACGGGAGCGGGTTCGAGCAGGCGGAGTCGCGCGGGCTCGGGCTCGCCTCGATGCGCGACAGGGCCGAGGCGATGGGCGGCGAGCTGTCGGTGGAGTCGGTGCCCGGCGCAGGCACCACCGTACGCGTGGAGGTGAGCGTGTGATCCGGGTGCTGATCGCCGACGACCATCCGGTCGTGCGGCAGGGGCTGCGGACGTTCCTCGACCTGCAGGACGACATCACGGTCGTCGGCGAGGCGGCCGACGGGGCGCAGGCCGTCGAGCTGGTCGGGGAGCTGGCGCCCGACGTGCTGCTGCTCGACCTGAAGATGCCCGTCATGGACGGGCTCGGCGCGCTCGAACGCCTGTCGGGCACCGGCACCAGGATCGTGGTGCTGACCTCGGTGAGCGACCCCTCCGACGTGGGGCCCGCGATGCGGGCGGGCGCCGCCGGGTTCCTCTACAAGGACGTCGATCCGCCCGCGCTCGTCCAGGCCGTCCGCGCCGTGCACGGCGGCCAGGTGCTGCTGGCCCCGGAGGCGGCGGAGGCGATGCTGGCCACGGCGGCGGCGCAGGCGGCCGTCCCGGCGCCGGTGCCGCTGACCGAGCGCGAGCGCGAGGTGCTCGCGCTGATCGCGGCGGGCCGCTCCAACCGGGAGATCGCGCGCAGCCTGGCCGTCGCGGAGAAGACGGTCAAGACGCACGTCTCGAACGTGCTGATGAAGCTGGGTGTCCAGGACCGCACCCAGGCCGCGCTGTACGCGGTACGGCACGGCCTGGGCTGAAGGGTGCTCTTAGGTGTCCTTCTTCTTGTTCGATTCCTCGTGGCTGGCGGGCGGGTTGTAGTCCTTGACCGGAGGCGGCGGCGTCCAGCTCCTGCCCGGGTTGCGCGGCGGGGTGACGATCTTCGTCTTGACCGTCTTGAGGTCGTAGTGGTGCTTGATGCCCAGGCGCTTGAGCTCGGCCTCGCTCATGTTCTCCATGCCCTGGTCGACGTCGAACGAGATCACGCCGAGCCGGGCGGTGGCCGTGCCCTTGGTGCCGCTCTTGAGCGTGACCTGGAAGTTCAGCCAGTCGGTCTTGCCCTTCATCAGCGCCAGCGGGCCCCAGCACCAGAACCACTGGCCCTCCCACTCGCACTTGGTGCCCTTGGGGCCGCCCCAGCGCAGGGTGGGCTTGACGCCCTTGGGCACCTGGCCGCCGATGTAGTAATAGTCGGCGTAGTGCGGGCCGAGGTTCTTGGCCCGGAGGTAATAAGTGATCTTTCCGCCGCGTTTGGTGCTCTTGTTGTACTTCACGGAGATCTTGAAGTTCGAGTACGGCGCGACGGTGATGCCGGCGGTGCGGGCCACGGTGACCGGGGTCGCGGCGCTCGCCTGGCCGGGAACGGCCAGGGGCACGGCGGCCAGTCCACCGGCTAAGAACAGGCTGAAGCTTCTGCGCATGTGACGGCTCCCCGTACGGTGCTGGAAATCCCCGATCTTCTCCATGATTATTGCGTAGGGCAAATTCTTCGCAAAGAGCGATGATCTTTCGTGACCTGGGATGGCTTGCGGGGTTCTCCGTACGTTCATCACGCTTGTGATCGGGGGTCAAGCACAAGGGGGAGGACCAGGTGCCTGAAACGCACCCCTTACAGTCCGGTGATCCGGTCACGCTGGGCAGCTACCGGTTACTCGGGCGCCTGGGCAAGGGTGCGCAGGGAATCGTCTACAAGGCCGAGTCGCCCGACGGGCGGCTGGTGGCGATCAAGCTGCTGAACACCCGGCTCGACAAGCCGGGCCTGGACTCCGAACGCTTCCTGCGCGAGGTGGCCGCCGCGCGCCGGGTCGCCCAGTTCTGTACGGCGCAGGTGCTCGGGGCGCACATGGACGGGGAGCAGCCGTACATCGTCAGCGAGCTGGTGGACGGGGTGTCGCTGCAGGTGGTGGTGCAGCGGGAGGGGCCTCGCCAGGGCGGCGCCCTCTACCGCCTGGCCGTCGGCACGGTGACCGCGCTGGCCGCCATCCATCGGGCGGGGATCGTGCACCGGGACTTCAAGCCGAGCAACGTGCTGCTCGGGACCGACGGGCCTCGGGTGATCGACTTCGGCATCGCGCGGGCGCTCGACTCGGCGATGACGATCAGCAGCGGGGTGGTGGGAACACCCGCTTACATGTCGCCTGAGCAGATCTCGGGTGAGCGGGTGGGGCCTGCCAGCGATCTGTTCAGCTGGGCTTTGACGATGATGTACGCGGCTACGGGGCGGCCCGCGTTCGGGCAGGACAGTTTGCCGGCGGTGATTTATCGGGTGATGAATGAGGAGCCCGATCTTTCGGTGGTGCCGGATGAGCTGCGGGGGGTTGTGCAGGCCTGTCTGCTGAAGCGGGCGGAGGATCGGCCTTCTGCGGCTGAGGTGTTGTTCTCGTTGCTGGAGAACCAGGGGGAGAGGGCGGGGGCGGATGATGAGGGGGCGTTGACCACCGGGTCGCAGGTCGCCGCTGAGCAGGGTCGTTCTTCTGGTTCTGGTGGTGGGGTGCGGGCTGAGCTTGGTGATGGGCCTGGGCCTGGGCCTGGGATCGGGGCTGGGGCTGGGGCTGGGGCTGGGGGTGCTGCGGCGGGAGGTGGCTGGGCTGCGCCGGACAGCCGCCCGTCCTGGTCCGCGCCCGCCGCCTCCGACTGGGTCAGCCCGACCGGGTGGGTCAGCCCGTCGGGGGAGGGCTACCCGCCGCCCCCAGGGCCGTCTGCCGGGCCGCCGCCCGCTCTGGGGCCGCCCGCGGGAGCGCCGTCTGCTGGGACGCCCGCCGCGCACGTGCCTCGTCCGCCCGCGCGGGCAGCGATCGCTGGGCATTTGCCTGACGCGCCGCAGGGCGGTCGAGGGCCCATGCCCGCCCAGGCGCCCGCGCAGAGCCAACCGCCCGTGCCGGGTCAGGCGCCTGTGCAGGGGCGGTCAGCCGCGCAAGGCCGAGCGCCCGCGAGCGCGCAGGCGCCGCACGCGGGGCAGGCGCCCGGCCTCACGCCGCCGGGCGGGCGAGCACCAGGGCGCGTGCCCATGGGCGGGCAGGGGGCTGGGCCCGGGGTGCCGGTTCGGGGTGCGGCGTATGAGCAGCGGGGTGACGGGAACGACGCGTTCTTCAGGCACGCCTCCGCCGAGGAGAAGCCCGACGAGGTGCGGGCGAGGCGGAAGCGGGCGGTGCTGGTGTCGGTGACGCTGGTGGCCGCGCTGACCCTCGCGGGCGGCGTCCTGTACTTCGGCCCGAGCCTGTTCGGCGACGGCGGGACGGTGGCCCAGGCGACCACGCCCGCCACCGCCACCGCACAGACCACGGCACAGACGACGGCACAGACGACGGCGGACACGACGGCACCTCCGACCCCGGCGCGGAGCCAGACCATCCCCACGCCGACGCAGGTGACCCCGACCTCGCCCCCGACCCCGCCCCCGAGCGCCACCCCGACCACGACCGCGGCGCCCGCCGAGGTGGGGCAGGCGACGGTGCCCGTGCTGGGCAAGCAGGACGGCAAGTCGCTCAAGGGCCACACCAGAGGCGTCCAGACGCTGTCAGCCGTCCGCACCGGCGACAAGACCTGGCTGGTCACGGGCGGCCAGGACGGCCGGGTGCGATTGTGGGACCTGGCGGGGCACAAGTCGCTGGCCACGATGAAGGGCCACAGCGAGGAGGTGTACGCGGTCGCCTGCGTGATGATGGGCAAGACCCCCATGGCCGTCTCCGGCGGCTACGACGGCAGCGTCCGCCTGTGGAACCTCAAGACCCGCAAGGGCAAGGTGCTCGGCTGGCACGGCGACGCGGTGTACGCGGTGGCGCTGACGAAGGTCAAGGGCAGGTACGTGGCGGTGACGGGCGACGCCAACGGCTACCTGAAGTTCTGGGACCTGAGCAAGCGCAAGGCGACGGGCAAGATGATCAGAGCCCACCGCAAGCCGGTGAACTGGCTCAGCGCCACCCACCTCGGCGACCGCGCGGTGGCGGTCTCCGCGAGTGAGGACGAGACGCTGCGCCTGTGGGATCTGTCCTCGCGCAAGCAGTACGGCAAGACGTACAAGGGCCACTCGAAGGGCGTGTACGCGGTGGCGGTGTCGAAGGTGGACGGCAAGACGGTCGTGGCCTCGGGCGGTAAAGACGGAAAAATCCGGATCTGGGATGCGAAGAGCGGCAAGACGATCGGCACCATGTCGGGCCACAAGAAGATCGTCTACTCGCTGTCCTTCGGCACTCTGAACGACAGGACCGTCCTGCTGTCGGGCGGCACCGACGGCACGATGCGCCTCTGGGACCCGGAGACCCGCAAGGCACTCGGCAAGCCGGTCAAGGCGCACAAGAGCGGCGTGTACGCCGTCGGCATCGTCCCCGTGGAGGAGGGGATGTCCATCGTCTCGGCCGGCAAGGACAAGCTGGTGCGGGTGTGGAAGGCCGGGGACGAGGCTATTGGTTCCTGACGGGCTCGAAGATCGCGTGGTGCGCCGCCACGAGCGCGCGGCGTACCGCACGGTCGAGCTCGCGCAGCGCGGCGCCGCGTGCGGCGACCTGCCCGGAGGTGAGCCCCCGCTCGTCGGCCAGGCGCAGCACCGCCGCCAGCCGCGTGGCCAGGGTGGAGACGCGGTGCGCGCGGCCGGGGTAGCCGGGCGCCAGCTCGCCGCCGCGGCCGAGCCGGTCGGGGCGGTCCTGCACGGGGCCGTCGACGGAGGTCAGGGCCTCGGTGGCGGAGCGCATCGCGTCGGACAGCTCCCGCTCCGCCTCGGCCAGCGACGGCAGGTCATGGCGTACGGGCCCGGCGTCGTGCACCTCCAGCCGTACCCCGACATAGGACGACCCGCGCCGGTCGGGCAGGGGCACGAGGCCGAGGTTGCGGTCGGCGAGCACGGCGATGGCCGCCTGGCCGGCGTCGACGGCGGCGGAGTTGAACGACGGCGGGCCGGACAGCCCGAGCGGGTCTCCGGGCGCGGGCAGGGCCAGCCGCAGCTCGCTCAGGCCCTCGGCGCGCAGGTTTGCGAGGTATTTACGCAGGGGCACGTCACCCGCGACGGCGGGCCCGCCGACGGCTTCCACGTGGTCAGCCGCCTCGTCGAGCCCCACGTGACCGGACAGCCACGCGTTGCCCCAGGCGACCAGGGACGGACAGACAGGCGATTCAGGGCGCACCGATCCACGATAAGCGCTCGCCCTGCAATAGGTTTGTCCCGAGGGTGACTCCTAAGGAGGTATCGGGGATGGGTGGTCAGGTGCTGCGGCTCCAGGACGTCGCCGTCAGGCGCGACGGAGCGGCCCTGTTGCGCGGCATCGACTGGACGGTCAACGGTGACGAGCGGTGGGCCGTCATCGGTCCCAACGGCGCGGGCAAGACGACGTTGCTGCAGGTCGCCGGCACGTTGCTGTATCCGAGCGAGGGTGTCGTCGAGGTGCTGGGTGAGCGGCTGGGGCAGGCGGACGTCTTCGACCTGCGACCCAGGATCGGGCTGGCGAGCGCCGCGCTGGCCGAGCGCATCCCGCCGGAGGAGAAGGTCATCGACCTCGTCCTGACCGCCTCGTACGGCATCATGGGCCGCTGGACGGAGGAGTACGACTCCAACGACGTGACGAGGGCCGTGGAGCTGATCGACATGATGGGCGCCGCCCATCTGATCAGGCGGCGGTTCGGCACCCTGTCGGAGGGCGAGCGCAAGCGGGTGCAGATCGCCCGCGCGCTGATGCCCGACCCCGAGATGCTCCTGCTCGACGAGCCGGCCGCCGGGCTCGACCTGGGCGGCAGGGAGGATCTGGTGCGCCGCCTGTCGGTGCTGGCCGGCGACTACCGATCGCCGACGCTGGTGCTGGTGACGCACCATGTGGAGGAGGTGCCGGCCGGGTTCACGCACGCGTTGCTGCTGCGGCACGGCTCGGTGGTGGCGCAGGGGCCGCTGGAGCACGTGATGACCGCCGACAACCTCTCGCAGACGTTCGGGGTGCCGCTGACGCTGGATCGCAGCGCGGAGGGCCGCTGGTACGCGCGCGCTCACTAGCCGCGGACGCGCGTGCTCACTAGATCGCCATTTATGGTGATAAAAGACGCCGATACCTCAAACCAAATAGGATCTACGTAGTCGGTTCCCTCGACTCCGGAGCGTCGCCATGTCCGTCGAGCAGCTCATCGTCGCCCTGGTCGTGGTCGCGGCGGTGGGCTTCGGGGCGGCTCGCGCGTTCCGCGTCGTCCCGCAGGCCACGGCCGCCGTCGTGGAGCGGCTCGGGCGCTACCACCGCACGCTGACCCCCGGGCCGAGCCTGGTGGTGCCCTTCATCGACCGCATCAAGGACCTGATCGACCTGCGCGAGCAGGTGGTGGCGTTCCCGCCGCAACCGGTGATCACCTCCGACAACCTCGTGGTCTCCGTCGACACCGTCGTCTACTTCCAGGTCACCAACCCGAAGGCGGCCACGTACGAGATCGCGAACTTCATGACCGGCATCGAGCAGCTCACCGTCACCACGTTGCGCAACGTGGTCGGCGGCATGGACCTCGAACGCACGCTGAACTCGCGCGAGGACATCAACACCGCGCTGCGCGCCGCGCTGGAGGAGGTGACCGGCACGTGGGGCGTCCGGGTCAACCGGGTCGAGCTGAAGGCCGTCGACCCGCCCGCCTCCATCCAGGAGTCGATCGAGAAGCGGCTGCGCGCCGACCGCGACAAGCAGGCCGCCGTGCTGGCCGCGGAGGGGCAGCGCCAGGCGGCGATCCTGGCCGCCGAGGGCGAGAAGCAGGCGTCGGTGCTGCGGGCGCGCGGCGAGGCGGAGGCGGCCGTGCTGCGCGCGCAGGCGGAGGCGGAGGCCCACGCCATGCGCGCCAAGGGGCAGGCGGACGCGATCGGCATGGTGTTCAAGGCCATCCACGAGGGCAACCCGAACCAGCAGCTCCTGGCCTACCAGTACCTGCAGACCCTGCCCGAGATCGCCAAGGGCGACGCCAATAAGATCTGGATCGTCCCCTCTGAGATGGGCAAGGTCCTGGAGAACCTGGGCGGCCTGTTCACACCCCCCAAGGGACAGGACGACCCGTAGGAACCCCGCCGCCGCGGCCTCGACGGGGACACCCACGCGGCGGCGACGGGAGGGTCTCCTTGACGGGCTGGGAGCTGGCCGCGGTGTGCGCCGCCGGTGTGGTGGCCGGTGCCATCAACGCGGTGGTCGGGTCGGGGTCGCTGATCACGTTCCCCACGCTGGTGGCTTTGGGCGTCGACCCCGTGACCGCGAACGTCTCCAACACCGTCGGCCTCGTGCCCGGCTCCTTCAGCGCCGCCTACGGCTACCGCACGGAGCTGCGCGGCCAGCGCGACCGCCTGCTGCGGCTGGGCGCGGCCTCGGCGCTGGGGGCGCTGATCGGCGGGATCCTGCTGCTGTTCCTCGATCCCGACGTGTTCGAGATCGTGGTGGTGGCCCTGATCGCGCTGGCCTGCGTGCTGGTCGTGACGCAGCCCAGGCTCAACGGGTGGGTGGCGGCCCGGCGGCGGCAGCCGCACCCGCACGGTGGCGCGGCCCTGTGGCTGGGCGTGCTGGGTGCGGGTGTCTACGGCGGGTACTTCGGCGCCGCCCAGGGGGTGCTGCTGATCGGGCTGCTCGGCATCTTCCTCGACGACGACCTGCAGCGGGTGAACGCCGCCAAGAACGTGCTCGCGCTGATCGTCAACGGGGTGGCCGCCGCGTTCTTCGTCGTGGCCGCGGACGTGGACTGGCAGGCCGCCGCCGGTGTGGCGCTGGGGGCGATCCTGGGCGGCTGGCTGGGCGCCAGGCTGGGGCGGCGCATCCCCGCTCCGGTGCTGCGGGCGGTCATCGTGTGCGTGGGGGTCGCGGCGATTATCGTACTGGTGTACGGATAATCGCCGGTGGGTAGGAACCCGGTATGAAAGGTGACCGGGTGGAGATCGTCATCGACGCCGGTGGCTCGTCGCCGCGCACCTACGAGATCACGGCCACCCGCGCAGGCCGGCGGGTCGAGGTGGCCAACCGGCGGGGGCTCGTGGAGGTGAGCGAGGTCACGCGCAGCGGCACGCCGGTGCGCACGGCCCGCTTCATGTCCAGCCGCATCCTCGCCCTCGTCGAGCACCCCGCCGACGAAGCCACCGACGGGGCCTGAAGCGCGCGGGCATCGAGCAGGCGGCGCCTGAGCGCACGCGGGTGTCAAGCAGACGAGCGCTCAGGATGTTCAGCGGAAGTCCGCCACGTGGTCCTCGGCCCACTGGCGGAAGCTCAGCGCGGGCCGCCCGAGCAGCCGCCGCACGGTGTCGGTGGCCCGCTCCGGCCGGGTGACGAAGCTCTCCCACGCCTGCAGCGCGCTGCGCACGAACGCCTCGTCCCCCCAGGCCGCCAGCAGCTGCTCGGCGGCCTCCTCCGGCGGCTGCTCCTCCCACCGCACCGGCCGCCCGACGGCCTCGCCGATCACCCGCGCCTGCTCGGCCTGGGTCAGCTCGTCAGGGCCGGTGAGGGGGTAGGCGGCCCCGTTGTGCCCCGCCGAGGTGAGCACGTGCACGGCCACCGCGGCGATGTCCCGCTCGTGGATCAGCGCCCGCGACGCCTGCCCGTACGGCCAGCGCACCACCCCCTGCCTGACCTGGTCCGCCCACCCCAGCGTGTTGGCCGCGAAGCCGCCGGGCCGCAGGAACGTCCAGCCGAGGCCGGAGCGCCGGATGAGCCCTTCGATCTCCCCGTAGTGGCCGGCGGCGTCCTCGCTGTCGGGCACCAGCGCCGACAGGTACACCACCCGCCGCGCGTGCTCGGCGATCAGCGCGATCACCTCCGCCGCGTTACCCGTGGTCAGGCCGGGCCAGAGCAGGAACACGCTCTCCACGTCCTTCAACGCCGGTTCGAGCGTCTCAGGGGCGGTCAGATCGCCCTGGACGGCCTCCACACCCGGCTGGACCCGCTCGGGCCGCCTGGCCAGCGCCCGCACGTCGAGGCCCGCCGCGGCGAGCTGGGACACCACATGCCTGCCGACATTACCGGTCGCACCGGTCACAAGAATCTTGCCCATGACCTCGACCGTAGGACCTCAACCAAACTTCAGGTCAACCCCGGCCGCACCTGGATGGTGCCGTCCCGTCTGATCCGGGTCTCGAAGACGGGTGCCGGCGCGGTCGCGGGCCCGTGCTTGACCGACCCGTCCGCCAGCCTGAACGTGCTGCTGTGCCAGGGGCACACCACACACGCCTCGCCGTCCTCCATGACGAGCCTGCCCTGGTGCAGGGGCCCTGCCAGGTGCGGGCACCGGTCGGCGAGCACGGTCACGCCGTCACCTTGGCGCAGCACGAACAGCTGGATGTAGCCCAGCCGCCTGGCCACCGGGCGCCCGTCGGGCAGGTCCTTGAGCGGGCACAGGTCGTGCCAGCCCAGCGGCACCAGATGCGTGACCTGCGGCGCGTGGTTGGCGCCCGCGGCCTGCCGGTAGGCCAGGTGACCGCCGAGGTAGGCGCCGAGGCCGCCCACGGCCAACCCCGCGTAGGAGAGCATCCGGCCTGGCCGCTCGCGGCCCCGGATGCGCAGGATCAAGGAGGTGGACAGGAGGCCGAGCGCGGTCAGGTTCGCCGCCATGTGCACGAAACCCACCCGCTGCTGCTCGCGGTGCAGCGAGGACCAGTCGGTCAGCCCTGCCGCCGCCGTGGGCAGGGCGTTGACCAGGCCCGTGGCGAGCAGCAGGCGTGCCGCCCGCGGGTCGGCGTCCGCCAGGTCGAGCACGGCGGTGGAGAGCCAGCACCCCAGGCTGACCGTGGCCAGCGGCGGATGCACCGGCTCTCCGATGGGGACACCGTGCAACAGGTCGCGCAGGCGGCCCTGGCGTAGGCGCTGGCGCACGAACTTGGCCAGCCCCCGGATCGGCGTGTCCATGGCCTTCGACTTCTCGAGCCGATCGGCGATGGCAACCGGCCCGGCGAAACCCCGCAACTGCCGACGTCTCGCGCGTACTGTCTCTTTCACGACAAGTCCCCTACCCCAGGCATGTGGGGATCACTCGGACAGGTGTCCCCTGGCCACGGAGAGTTCGACCAGTTCCAGGGCGTACGCGCCGAGCGAGGGCGAGCCCTCCTCGATGATCCGCACCTTCTCCCTGACCTGCGTGGCCGTCACCTTGAACAGCGGCCACGTGCCGCCCTCGGTGTGGTGGTTGGCCAGGATCGGGGCGAAGCGGTCGAGCGCCTTGGCGAACCTCGCCTCCGGCGTCTTCCTGGCCTCGAACTCCTCCCACAACTCCCGCAGCCACACCCCCTGCTCGTCCGGCAGCAGGCCGAAGATGCGCTCGGCGGCGGCCCGCTCGGCCTCGGCCTGCGCCTCGACCGCCACCGAGTCGTAGATGAACGTGTCACCCGCGTCGATCTCCACCAGGTCGTGCACCAACAACATGGCCACCACCCGTTGGAGGTCCGTCCCGGGTGGGGCATGCTCTCCGAGGACCATCGCCAGCGTGCCCACGTACCAGGAGTGCTCGGCGGAGTTCTCCCGCCGCGAACCGTCGATGAGATGGTTGCGGCGGATGATCCGCTTCAACTTGTCGATCTCGATGGCGAAGGCGATCTGGGCGTTCAGGCGATCCTCTTCTGGCGCGATAGTCACGCGCGACACCCTAATGTGCGATGATCACCCCGGTTGGTGAAATCGTGACCGGAACTCCGTTGAACACTGCGTTACCACTCGGAACGTCTATGGTCGTCTCGTCGGTGAGCGTGTTCGCGCTGACGCCCGCGTGCTCGGCAGCCACGCTCTGGGCGCTGCCCGCGTGACCCCAGCCGTGCGGCAGGCTGACGACGCCCGGCATGATCGTGTCGGTCGGCTCGACGGGCACGGTGACCTGGCCTTTAGCCGAGCGCACCACGGCCTCGCCGTCCAGGCCCAGCCGCGCCACGTCGGCGGGGTGGATCTGCAGCGTGCACCTGTTGCTGCCGCCGACCAGCGGGCCCACGTTGTGCATCCAGCTGTTGTTGGAGCGCAGGTGCCGCCGCCCGATCAGGACGATCTCCGGCGGCTCCTCCTCCAGCTTGCCGCGCAGCCGCTCCACGTCCTCCATGAGCTGCGGGGGCGCCAGCTCGACCAGCCCTGACGCGGTCTTCAGCACCTCGCCCAGCCGGGGCTCCAGGGCGCCGAGGTCGAGGCCGTGCGGGTTGTCGAGCAGCTTGCGCAGCGACAGGTCGCCCTTGCCCGCCCACTCGCCGTACGGGCCGAGCCGCAGCATGAGGTCGAGCCGCCGCTCGCCGCCCGTCTCGCCCTCCAGCAGGTCGCGCAGCTCCGCCACGTCCCGCCCCTCGATCCCCGAGCCGGGCGTCTGCGTGGCCTTGCGCAACATCTCGTCGATGACGAACGCGTCGAGGTCCCCCTCCAGCCCCGAGGCGATCATCGCCAGCCTGGCCAGGATCTGCGCCTCCGACGGCCGCTCGTCCAGCGGCAGCAGCGGCGGCGAGTAGCGCGCGTAGTTGCGCACGGCGAACCCGAGCAGCGCGAAGTCGTAGTGCCCCGACTGCAGCACCCGCGGCGGAGGCAGGATGACGTCGGCGTGCTTGGTGGTCTCGTTCAGGTACGGGTCCACGCTCACCATGAAGTCGAGCTGCCGGAAGGCCGCGTCCAGCCGGTCACCGTGGGGCGCCGACAGCACGGGGTTGCCCGCGACCGTGAGCAGGAAGGTGACCTGCCCCTCGCCGGGCGTCTCGATCTCATCGGCCAGCGTGGCCACGGGCAGCTCGCCGTTCGCCTCGGGCAGGCCCCTGACGCGGCTCTTCCACCGGCCCACCGCGTACGGCCTGCGGCGCCCGGCGAACTCGGTCGCGGGCTTGGGGAACATCGCGCCGCCCGGCCTGTCGAGGTTGCCGGTGAGCACGTTGAGCACGTCCACCAGCCACTGGGCCAGCGTGCCGAACTCGGCCGTGCACGTGCCGATCCTGGCGTAGACGGCGGCCGTGGGCGCCGCGGCCAGCTCCCTGGCCAGCCGGGCGATCGTCTCGGCCGGCACCCCGGTGCGCCGCGCCACCACCTCGGGCGGGAACTGCTTGGCCGCCTGGCGCACCTCCTCCAGCCCGTTGAGCTCGTAGCCCTCGGGCCTGGCCAGGCCCTCGGCGAACAGCGTGTGCACGATGCCGAACAGCAGGTACGCGTCCGTGCCAGGACGCACGAAGACGTGCTCGTCGGCCAGCGCGGCGGTGCGGGTGCGGCGCGGATCGACCACGACGAGCCGGCCGCCGCGCCCGCGCAGCGCCTTGAGCCTGCCGGGGAAGTCGGGCGCGGTGCACAGGGAGCCGTTGGACTCCAGCGGGTTGGCGCCCAGCATCAGCAGGTAGTCGGTCCTGTCGAGGTCGGGCACCGGGATGGCCAGCGGATGGCCGAACATCAGCCCGCTGGCCACGTGCTTGGGCATCTGGTCGGCGGTGCTGGCGGAGAAGACGTTGCGGGTGCCCAGCGCCTTGATCAGCGGGGCGGCGTACAGGGCGCCCGCCATGGTGTGGGCGTTGGGGTTGCCGAGGTAGACGGCGATGGAGCGGCGGTCGGCGACGCGGCCGAGGCCGGCCCGCACGGCCGCGAACGCCTCGTCCCAGCCGACCTCGCGCCACAGCTCGCCCTCCCTGATCAGCGGCTTGCGCAGGCGGTCGGGGTCCTCGTCGAGGCGGCCGAGACTGGCTCCCTTCGGGCAGATGAACCCCTTGCTGAACGGATCGTCCCTGTCACCTCGGACACCGGTCACGTGCCCGCCGTCGTCGAGGGTGAGAGTCAGGCCGCAGACGGCCTCGCACAGGGGACAGGTCCGGTGGACGGTCGACGTCATCACGACTCCTGAGTTCGCCAGATGAACTCATCTTCGCGCGGACGGGGCACATGGGGAAGCCCCGGAGCCCCCGCGGTCTCCGGGGCTTGCACCCCTAGGGACGGCCCCGTTCCCTAGGTCTTCAGCCTGCCTGGGGCAGCGCCACCAGATCAGGCGGCTCCTCTAGCTCGGATCTCAGCGGGAGCCAGGCTTGCCTGCCGTACAGCCGGTCCAGCCCGGGTGAGGCCGCGCCGGGCGCCTCGTCGCGCCTGACGATCTCCACGATGAGGAACTGGGCCCGCGTGCGGTGCCGGTAGACGTTCACGCTGCGGGCCCAGCAGGCCGCGGCGATCTCGTCGCCGTACGCCTCGAACGCCTCGGCGCTGATTCCGGCCCGTACCATGACCAGCGCCTTCTCGCCCGTGGTCGTGGGCGTGATCCAGAGCACCAGCGGGATGCGGCCCGACCTCGTGTGCATGGTGGTCTCCAGGCAGGTTCGCTGCAGGCGGCGCCTGGAGACCACGCACCAGAAGTGCGCCACGACCCAGTTGCGGCCGAACCTGGTGGCGGCGGGCACCGACACCGCGCCGGCCACCAGGACGAAGGGCGCCCACCGGCCCTGCTGAGCGGCGCCCAGCAGGGCCGTCACGAGCAGCGCCAGCCCGCCGAGCAGCGCCAGCTCGGTGCGCGCCCGCCAGAGCCTGGCGACCGGGGAGCCGCCGCGGGCGGCGGGGAGGTCCTCACCGGCCGGGTAGATCTGGTTGCGCGGGTTCCTCGGCATGTCAGGACACCTCCTCGGTCACCTTGCGTGGCTGGCGGAGCTGGTCGAAGCGCGGGTCGCGATACCTGCGGGATCCGAAGCCCGTCTGGGTGACGGTCCAGCCCATCCGGAAGGCGAACTCGTCGGGCTCCACGCAGATCTCGTAGTCGGCGGACGCGATGAGATCCTGGATCCAGGACTTGATTCGGCTGACCCCCTTGGTACCTTGTGAGTACATAGAAGACCCCTTTCGCGGCATTTAGAGGTGGCTTCTTGCCGGTCCGACGGCTGGTGACCGAGTTTCGCCGCAGGGTGGCAGCCCAGATGCGGTGCTCGGTGATCAGCCTCGGCCCGGCTTTTTTCGTGCTCGTACGAGCGGTCTCGCGCTGTGCGATTCAGGCGATGACGAAATCCTTCCGGCAAGTGGCCTCCCTGTAGCGGATGTTCGTTTCCGGGACGGCGACGTTGCCGGAGAGGCGGCCCTCGTGCGGGCGCGCGACAGTGGGCGGAAGGCCTGTTGCGGTGGGCCGTGCTGTCATGTCCGGCCTCCTCACAACTCGGGATCCCTCCTGGTTCTGATCGTCCCCTGCGGTTGTCAATGCTGCAAGACTTCCAGCAAGGGAAGATTTACTTTTCTTCGCTTCTTGCGGTGCAACTTGCACGACAAGCGTCACGAGTCCCTCCGGAGCCGGAAGATCTTTCCCGTCTCCTGCCAGTTCGTGGAGCTTGTCCTTGCTCCTACGCTGGACCCATGAAAGCCTTCTGGCAAGGCTGTGCGGCACAACACATGCAACTTGCAGTGTAAGATTGGGCGAACGGCCCAAAAAGCCGGGCTCCAAACGGTCCCTTCCGGCTACACCTTCATTCCTGAGAAGGAGCGTGGACGGTGCCATCGCAGCAGGGCAGTCCAACAGTTCGGCGGCTCCGGTTGGGTCAGGAGCTACGCCTACTCCGCGAGCGGCGGAAGTACACCGGGGCCAAGGCCGCCAGAGAGCTCGGCTGGTCGGCGAGCAAGGTGAGCCGCATCGAGGCCGCCAAGACCATGCCGTCCGCCGAGGACATCAAGTCCATGGCGAAGCTGTACCGCGCCGACGGCGACAAACTTGACGAGCTCGTCGGCCTGTTGCGTGATGCGGAGCAGCGTGGGTGGTGGGAGGATTACGAAGACACCCTCCCCGAGGAATACACAAGATTCCTCGGCCTGGAGGCGGAGGCCATCCACCAGCGCAACTGGGAACCCCAGGCTGTGCCGGGTCTCCTGCAGACCGAGGACTACGCCCGGGAGGTCATCCTCGCCACGCGGGGCATCGCGCGCATCACGCACAGCGGCGTCCGCAGCAGGGTCGAGGCCCGGCTCGACCGGCAGCAACGGGTCCTGCACAGAACCGACCCCTGTCGGATGAGCGTCATTCTGGACGAAGCGGCATTAATGCGCCGTTTTGGCGAGCCTTCGGTCATGCGTGAGCAGATGGAACATCTGTTGGAGGTGTCCCTACTGTCACACGTCAGCGTTCAGGTCCTACCATTGGACTCGCTTCACCCGGTCAACACCGGTGCGTTCATTCATCTCAAGTTCGCGGAATTCGACGATGTGGTGTACCTCGAGCAGCTCTACTCGGCCCACTTCGTGGAGGACCTCGAGCGGGTGGCCGGATACGAGACGGCCTTCGACCACATGCGGTCGGAGGCTCTGGACGAGGACGAATCTCGCGTGCTCATCCAGCGCAAGGCCATGCTCTGGCGGCGTTGACGCTTGACGACGCCGTCACCTCAATACACAGGCAACGGAGCCTAGGGAAGAAAATGCACAACGACATCACGAAGGCGGCCTGGCGCAAGGCCAGCTACTGCAACGGCGCAACGGCTTGCGTCGAGGTGGCGCCGCTGGCGGACGGCAACGTCGCGCTTCGGGACAGCAAGCAGCAGGACGGCCCGGTCCTGGTGTTCACGCCGTCGGAGTGGGCCGCCTTTGTGGCGGGCGTCCAAGACCATCAGTTCGACCTGGCCACTCTGGCTGCCAGCGCCTGACGACTCCGGAGAATTTGTCGGCACAGTTTTCCGGAGTCGTTCTTTTGTGGCTCCAGCCTGCTGGGCCGGTTTTTCTGATATCTGCGTGGCAGACGAACGCGGCGTGCCCGGATCTCACTGGGCACGCCGCGCGCGTCTCAGGGGTCAGGCCAGGTCCTGGGCCACGGTCTGCATGACCGCCAGCCGGGCGGCGGTCACCCGCGGCCCGGCCTGACGGATCACGTCGCCTGCTCCAGGTCAGGCAGCGGCCGGCACGCGGCGCCGCACCAGGAACAGCGAGCTCAGCCCGGCGAGCACGGCCAGGGCCGCCATGGCGACGGACGTGGTCAGCGAGGCGGTGGCGGCCGAGGCGCCCGCGTCGAGGGAGATGAACAGCGTGCCCACGGTGGAGACGCCGATGACCTGGCCGAGCTGCATCACGGTGAGCAGGGCGCCGCTGGCGTCGGCCGCGTACGCGTCGTCCACCTGCTCGGTGGCCATGTTGGTGACCGCGACCTGCACGCCGAGGCCGGCGCCGATGAGGGCGCTCATGACCGCGTACGCCACGCCGCCGCCGGCGGCCAGGCCCAGGCCGACGTAGGCGGGGGCGGCCACCACGTAGCCGAACGGCACCAGCGGCCGCTGCAGCCGCGCGGGCAGGCGCGGCCAGGCGAGCCCGACCAGGCCGAACGCGAGGGCGCAGGGCACCAGCATCATGCCGGAGGCCAGCGGCGACAGGTGCAGGTCGCCCTGGAGGTGCAGCGCGGAGGTGAACAGGAACGCGCCCCACGTGGCCGGGCCGAACAGCAGGATCGCCAGACCGGGACGCATGCCCGGCGCCCGCAGCACCCGCGCGTCCACCAGCGGGCGCCCGCCCCGCGAGGTCACCCAGCGCTCGACGCGGACGAACGCGGCGAACGTCACCACGCTCAGCCCCATCGAGATCCAGCCCCACAGCGGCCAGCCGAGGTCGCGGCCGAGCACCAGCGGCACCACGAGCAGCAGCACCGCCGCCGACAGGCTCACCAGGCCCAGCGGGTCGAGCCCGGTACGGCCGCCGCCCTCGTCGGCCGGCAGCACCTTCAGCCCGGCCACCAGCAGCAACGCCCCGATGGGCACCAGGGTGAGGAACACGACCCGCCAGCCCAGCCCCAGGCCCAGCAGGATGCCGCCGAGCGCCTGGCCCACCACGATGCCGCCGCTGATCACCAGCGACCACAGGCCGATCGCCCGGCCCCTGGCCGCACCGTGATAGTTGCGCTGGATCAACGTCAGCACCTGCGGCATCATCATGGCGGCCCCGGCGCCCTGCAGCAGCCGGGAGGCCACCAGCCAGCCGGTCGAGGGTGCCAGCCCGGCGGCGAGCGTGGTGATCACGAAGACCGCCAGGCCGCCCAGAAACGCCTTGCGATAGCCGAACAGGTCGCCGATCCTCGCTCCGGTGATGAGCAGCACGGCGTAGACGATGGTGTACCCGGCGACGATCATCTGCAGCCCGGCCCCCGAGGAGTGCAGGTCTGCCTCGATGGTGGGGGTGGCCACGTTCACGATGTTGACGTTCAGGATCGCCAGGAACTGCCCCACGAGGATGATCGCCAGGAGCAGGCCGCTGGCCTTGGGAACGGCTTCCTGCGTCTGGGTGTTCACAGGAGGGGTGAAAGCGGCAGTATGCGACATGCTGCTCAGTCTGCCGCCATCCCGGTACCAGTAACGAGAGCCCCTTTATACTGGTACTGGTGCTAACTGGATAAGCCGCCCCGTGTGCCCCCATAGTGGAGAAATGACCGTGGCTGAGGCAAGACGTATCGACCTGTCGGCGTTCCTGCGCTCGCGGCGGGAGCGGATCACGCCCGAGATGGTCGATCTGGCTCCCGGCCCACGCAGGCGCACGCCGGGGCTGCGCCGCGAGGAGGTCGCCCAACTCGCCGGGGTGGGCGTCACCTGGTACACGTGGCTGGAGCAGGGGCGGCCGATCAACGCCAGCCCGCAGGTGCTCGACGCGATCTCGCGCACGCTCAGGCTCGACAGCGCCGAGCGCCACCACCTCTACCGGCTGGCCGGGCAGGCGGCCGACCCGGTCCCCGTCGATTCGGGCCAGGTGACACCCGAGATGCAGGGCATCCTCGACCGGCTCGGCGACATGCCCGCCTGCGTGTCCAACAGCCGGTGCGACGTGCTGGCCTGGAACGACGCCTATGCCGCCCTGTTCCCCGAGCTGGTCGCGGCGCCGGAGGGGGAGCGCAACTCGCTCTGGCAGGCCTGCGTGCGCCCCGAGCCCACCACCCGGCTGCTCGACCGCGACCACGAGCTGGCGCGGGCGGTGGCCGTCTTCAGGGGCGCCTACAGTCGGCACACCGATTCGCGGTGCTGGCAGGACTTCGTCCGCAGGCTCAGCGCGGAGAGCGCGGAGTTCGCCCGGTTGTGGGCCCGCCAGGACGTGGCCGATCCGGGGCCGAGGGTGAAGCGGTACAAGCACCGGGAGCTCGGCGGGCTGCGCTTCAGCACGACCAGCCTGACGGCGATGCCGGAGATCCGGCTCATCGTCTACACCCCGATGGATGACAAAACTTGCCGGGCTATGTCCGAATTGATGAGCATGAGGGAGTCTGCGCGGTAGTCCGCCCTGCATGGCATGCTCGATCCCTGTAAGACAGGTTTCGAGCGGAAGTGGCGGCGAATGAGAATCCCCCGTGCCCTCCCGGTGATCGCTGTCGTCGGATTACTGGCGGCGTGCTCGGCGGCGCCCGAGCGTGAGCCCCTGAGCCAGCAGGTGGCCGCGCCGGAGGAGAGCTCGCAGCAGAAGAGCGCGAAGCCGACCCCCGAGCGCAAGCCGTTCACGATCGCGTTCGGCGGGGACGTGCACTTCGAGGGCATCCTGCGGCCACGGCTGAACAACCCCCGCACGGCGCTCGGCCCGATCGCGAGCGTGCTGCGCAAGGCCGACTTAGCGATGGTGAACCTGGAGACGGCCATCACCACGGGAGGGACACCGGCGCCCGGCAAGCAGTACACGTTCAGGGCGCCGTCCAGCGCGCTGACGGCGCTGCGGGCCGCCGGGGTGGACGTCGCCTCCATGGCCAACAACCACGGCATGGACTACATGGAGACCGGGCTGGCCGACTCGCTGGCGGCGATCGAGCGCGGCAAGCTGCCTGTGGTGGGCATCGGCGAGAACGCGGCTCAGGCGTACCGGCCCTTCCGCAAGACCGTCAACGGCAACCGGGTCGCGATCATCGGCGCCACGCAGGTGCTGGACGCCGAGTTCATCCAGTCGTGGACGGCCACGGCGGAACAGGGCGGGCTGGCCTCGGCCAAGAACGAGCCGGCCCTGCTGCGCGCGGTACGCCAGGCCCGCAAGAACTCCGACACCGTGATCGTCCACCTGCACTGGGGCACCGAGATGCAGAAGTGCCCCAACGAGGCGCAGCTCTCGCTGGCTCCCAAGCTGGTCGAGGCCGGCGCGGACGTGGTGGTCGGCGGGCACGCGCACATCCTGCTCGGCTCCGGCTACCTCGACGACGCCTACGTCAACTACGGCATGGGCAACTTCGTCTTCTACAACTCCAACCCGGCCACGACCGGCAGGACGGGCGTGCTGACGCTGACCATCAACGGGCGCAAGATCTTGAAGGACTCGTGGACTCCGGCCACGATCCAAGGGGGTATCCCGATACCGATGACGGGGTCGGCCAGGACCGGGGCCGTGGCCGAGTGGAAGGCGCTGCGCGCCTGCACGGGGCTGGCCGCACGACCCTGATCGATCTATTCTACTGGACATCTCGTCCAATAGGAGGTCGCGATGCGGATGGTCGAGTCCGGTGACGTGCGGCTGGCGGTGTCGGAGGAGGGCGATCCCGGCAGGCCGGCCGTGCTGCTCCTGCACGGATACCCCGACACGCATCGGGTCTGGGACGAGGTGGCCGTGCTGCTGCGCGACCGCTTCCACGTGGTGCGCTACGACGTACGCGGGGCCGGGGCGTCCACCGGCCCGGCGGACCGGCGCGACTACGGCTTCGACCGGCTGATCGGCGACCTGCAGGCGGTGCTCGACGCCGTGGGGCTGCCCCGCGTGCACCTCGTCGGGCACGACTGGGGCTCGCTGCAGGGCTGGGAGGCGCTCGGCAGGGCCGGCATCAGGGACCGGCTGGCCTCGTTCACCAGCCTGGGCGGGCCGGGGCTGCGGCAGGCGGCGGACTTCACCCGACACGGGCCGCGCCGCGACGTCGCCGCGCAGCGGCTCAGGTCCTGGTACATCGGGGCGTTCCGGCTCCCCGTGCTGCCCGAGCTGGCCTGGCGCTCCGTGCTGCCCGGGCTGGTGACCCGCGCCCTGCGCGGCGACGGCATCGCGCCGCGCCCGGGGCATCCGGCCGACACGCTCGTCGCCGACGGGCTCAACGGGCTCGCGCTCTACCGGGCCAACATGCCGGGGGGCGCGCTCGACCCGCGCGTGCCCGGCGTGCCCGTGCAGATCATCGAGGCCACACGCGACGCGTACGTCACCCCGGCGCTGCTGGCCGCCGTGGGGCGGTGGGCGCCCCGGCTGTGGCACCGGCGGGTCGCGGCCGGGCACTGGGCGCACCGCAGCAGGCCAGAGGCCGTGGCCGGGATGATCGCCGAGTTCGTCGAGCACGTGGAGGGCGGGCCCGCGAGCGGGGAGTTGCGGCGGGCGCGCGGGGAGGGCGGGCCTGTGAGCGGGGAGTTGCGGCGGGCGCGCGGGGAGGGGGCGTTCGGCGGGCGGCTGGTGGTCGTCACCGGTGCGGGGTCCGGGATCGGGCGGGCGACGGCGCGGGCTTTCGCGGCGCACGGGGCGGAAGTGGTCTGTGCGGATATCGATATCGACGCGGCCAAGCGGGTGGCCGACGGAATTGCGAGAGATTTTCGGATCGCGGCGTTCGGTGTGCAGGTCGATGTGGCGAATGCCAGCGAGATGGAGGACTTTTCCCGAAATATCATCTCTGAATATGGTGTCCCGGACATTGTGGTGAACAATGCGGGGATCGTCGTCGCGGGCGCGTTCCTCGACCACACCCTCGACGACTGGCGCAGGATCATCGACGTCAATCTGTGGGGCGTCGTCCACGGCTGCCGGCTCTTCGGCGCCGCCATGGCCGAGCGCGGCGCGGGCGGGCACCTCGTCAACGTCGCCTCCCTGGCCGCGTTCGCGCCCTCCCGGGTGCTGCCCGCGTACTCGGCCTCGAAGGCGGCCGTGAAGATGCTCAGCGACTGTCTCAGGGCCGAGCTGGCGGATCACGGCATCGGGGTCAGCGCGATCTGCCCCGGGTTCGTCTCCACGGGCATCGCGAGCCATGGGACGTACACGAAAGAGGGGTTGCGCGAGGACGCCGTGCGCGGGCTGGCGCGGCGCGGATACCCGCCGGAACGCGTGGCCGCGCACATTCTGCGGGCCGTGCACAGAAACCAGGCCGTGGTCCCCGTGAACGCCGAGGGCAGAATCGGCTATGCGCTGTCGCGGATTTCGCCCCGTGCGATGCGCGGGCTGGCCCGATTGAGTAAATTCACGGGTAACGATCGCCCATACAGGAGAAGATGAATCCGTGTCTTCGCCGCAAATGGACGACGTATGCGTCCACCCCAATGCCCTCAGGCGGCAGCCCGCACAGCGCCGCAGCGCCCGGCGCGTCGAGCGGATGCTCGACGCGTGCGCCCAGCTCCTCGACGAGGCCGGGTACGAGGCCCTGTCCACCACTCGCATAGCCGAGCGGGCGGGCGTGGCCATCGGCTCGGTCTACCAGTTCTTCCCCGACAAGCGAGCGATCACCCAGGAGCTCACCCGGCGCAACGTCGAGGAGTTCGTCCGCAGGGTCGATCGCAGGTTCCTCGAAGAGGACTATCGCGGCTGGTGGGAGGCCGTCGACGCGATCATCGACATCTACGTGGACATGCACCGCACGGTCGCCGGGTTCCAGAGCCTGCACTTCGGTGACGCCGTCGATCTCAACCTGCTCGACTCCGACTCCGACAACAACACGGTGATCGCGGGCCGGCTGCGCGGATTGTTCCTGAAGGAGTTCGGGCTGGCCGACAGCCCCGCGCTCGACCTGGCCGTGCTGGTGGCGGTCGAGGCGGGCGACGCCGTGCTGAAGATGGCCTTCCGCCGCGATCCCGATGGGCAGCCCGAGATGATCGACGCGGCCAAACAGCTGATCAGGGGGTTCCTGACCCGCCAGCTCAGATCCTGGGCGCCGCGTTAGCGCCCGGCCTCGTAGACGGCGACGGTCATGGTGCCCGGGCGGCGGCCGTACTCGGCGTACCGGGACGACAGCTTGACCTTGACGGTCATCTTGCCGTCGGGGCCGGGCCGCGTCCTGCCGAACATGGAGAAGCCCACGCTGCCCCCGGAAGGAGGCTCCGAGCAGTAGCCTTCCGTGTTCTGCAGCTTGCCGTTCACGTGGACCTCGCCGGTCAGCCGTCCCGCGAGGACGCCGCCGCAGTACACGACCAGCGCCCAGTCCCTGCTCAAGGCCGGCACGGTCACGGTCACCTCGCGCGCCGCCGGCCAGACGGCGCTCTTCGAGCCGACCAGCCGGTAGTCGGGCGGCGTCCCGCCGAAGGACTGCGGGGGCGCGACGGGGGAGGGCGCGGGTGGCATCGTGGCGGGCGGTGTCCACTCGTAGACGCCGAACCGCCACCTCTTCGCCTTCTCGCTCGGCACGGCCTTCAACTGCTTCGGCACGGAGATGGTGAGCTTCGCCCGGCGCGTGCCGGACGGGAACGGGACGAGGTCGCTCGGCATGTGCGTCTCGCACATCTTCAGCAGGGAGGCCATGGGGGTCAGCGCCCACGTGTCCGGACCGGGCTGGACGACCCGGACCTGCGGCACCAGCCGGGTCCTCGACGGGCAGTCCGCCATGATCGCCAGCGGCTTGCCACTCACCTTCACCTCGAACGTCACCTCGTCCTTCTCCGGCGCGTCCAGCGTGGCCGTGGCGATCCGGCGGTAGAGCGTGCCGTCCTGCTCCTCGAAACTCGCCGGGAGCAGGTGCGGCGAGGGGGCGCCGGCCGGGGTGGCGTCCTTGCGGGGCTGGAACACCTGGGCGGGCGGCCCCGGCTCGACGAGCATCCCCGCCACCACGACCGACGCGGCGGCGACCCCGGCGACGGCGACCGTGACCAGGCGGCGGCGCCGGGCCGCCCGAGCGCGGGTGCGCAGCCGCTCCCACGGCACCGGCCGCTCCAGGGCGGGCCGGCTGCGCACCTCCAGCAGGTCATGCAGATCCTGACGGCTGACGGGCACGTCCCTACCCCTTCCTCGCGTACGCGGTCGCGACCGACTCGTCGATCCGCAGCTTGGCCAGCGCCTTACTGGTCTGGCTCTTGACCGTGCCGACGCTGCAGCCCAGCGTGTCGGCGGCCTGGGCCTCGGTCATGTCCTCGAAGAAGCGCAGCACGATCACGGCCCGCTGGCGCGCGGGCAGCCGGCCCAGGGCCTGCCAGACCAGCTCGCGCTCGTCGGCCTCGCCCATGCGGTCGGCGGGCTCGGGGTGCTCGGGTGGCGCCCCCGTGGTCAGCTCCACCTGCCGCCAGCGCCGCCGCCACCACGACACGTGCACGTTCACGATGATCTTGCGGACGTACGCCTCGTGCTCGTCCCTGATCCGCCCCCAGGCCACCCACGCCTTCATCAGCGCCGTCTGCACCAGGTCCTCGGCCACCGCCCAGTCCCTGGTGAGCAGGTAGGCCGTGCGGAGCAATCGATGCCACGCCGCCGCGACGAACGCGTCGTACTCCGATCGATCCGCCATGCGCAAGCCTCTCTCCATCGTCGGTCACCCGTACGACGCCGGTGACCGGCGGGAAAGTTGCCCGCGGCTTACTGCTCCGCCGTCTCCTGCATCTCCCTGAGCGGCTCGGCCAGCCAGGCGGGCACGTCACGCAGCCAGTTCTTGTCGTGCTCCCCGAGCGCGGTGGCGGGCACCTGGTGGTACGGGCGCGGCGTGGCCGGCGTGCGCAGACAGGGGGCGGGGAGCGAGACCGGGCGCGTGTCCCTGGCCTCGCGTACGTCGAGCCTGGCCTCCAGAGCCCGCAGGTTGCGCTCGGCGGTCTCGATGGCCTCCAGGCGGGCCGACAGGTAGCCGGCGACACCGGGCACGAGGGCCGACAGCACGACGGCACAGGCCAGCGTGAAGGTCAGCTGCTTGGACAAGCCCATCACAGTCCCTCCGCTCGCGTGGCGGCAAAGTGACTGGTTTATGCCCCATGACCTGGCCGGACACGCGCGCCGTGAGCAGAGTTGGACAGTACGTTACCGAATATGCACGGGACCGGCGATGCGGATTGACCGGGCAAAGGCCCGGGTGGCTCGGTAGTCTCGCGGTGTGGCGCATGTGACCCGTGAGCACCTTGATCGTCTGCTTGAGCAGGCGCTGTTGGCCGACGACCACGACTCCTTGGCCAGTCGGCTGTACGACGTCGCGCTCGACTACTCCTCCGGTGACGTGTCCAGGGCCTCCATCCTGGTGCTCGCCGCCGAGGAGTGGCGAGCGGCGGGGCAGCCCGCTCGCGCGATGGAGTGTTTCCAGCGCGCGGTCGAGGACGGTGGCGAGGCGGGTTTCGACCCGCGTGCCGGCATCGCCGACACGCTCTTCGAGCTCGACAGGCCTGACGAGGCGAGGGAGGTCATCGAGACGATACGCGCGGAGGGAAACGTCTCCACGGCGACCGCTCACACGATCGCCGAGACGCTGGTCGCCTATGGCGATCTCCAAGGGGGCCTGGAATGGGCCACCCAGGCCGTCCTGCGGTGTGACGAGAACGACCCGGAGCAGGTGGCGCTGCTGCGCACCCGCTATCGCATCAGGGTCGATCTCGGGCTCCCCGAGGACGAGCTCGACGAGCTCGTTTCCTGAGGCGGCCGCGCGTCAGCCGGGCCCGCCCGATGGGGCAGGGCCCGGTCAGTCATGCCCGCGTGCCTCTCGCGATGGGCCCGGTCGGTCGTGCCCGGGTGCCTCTCGCGGGAGGGGCCGCGATCCCCGCCTGGTCCGTTCGTGGGGACCGCGACCCCTCCGCCAGGGGAAGCCGGGCGTGGCAGGCACGGTCCACGCCCGGACAGGGTGGCTCACTTGAGGCCGAGACCGCCCACGGCGTCGGCCAGACCGGCGGCCCCTGATCCGCCGCCCGGCAGGATCGCGACGCCTTCGAGGCTGTCCACGGCCTTCGGCAGCACCTGGCCGACGAGCTCGGCGCTCACCTGGCTCACCGGCTCCTGCAGCCCCAGCGGCGAATCGACTCCGGTGCCGACGACGCGGTTGGGGAAGGGGCCCTGGCCGATCGTCATCTGACCCGGCAGCCTGCTGTCCAGCGGGGTGCCGGGCACCTCGGGCAGCGCCGAGAGCGGCGGGAGCGGCGGCAGGTCCGCCATGGTCGCCAGGTCGGCCACGCCGGCCGGTCCCGGCACCATGGGGAACAGCGCGGGGGAGGCCGAGAACAGCGAGGACAGACCCCAGGTGGCCCCCACGCCGCTCAGGTCCGCCATGCTCAGCACCTCCTTGCCGGTCGCCACGCCGGTGAAGCCGAAGTGCCTGGCCATCTCGCCGGCCGCCATGGCCACCTTGGTGCTCTCGCTGGCGATCATGCGGCTGCCGGCCGAGCCGCTGTCCTCGACCCTCAGCGAGGAGGGGTTGTCGCAGGCCGAGACGACCGAGGCGGGCGACAGCACCGCGGTCTCGGCGCAGTTGTTCGCGACGGAGGTGCCGGCGGACAGCCAGCTGACGCCCGCGGCCAGAGCGGCCACCGCGATCGTGCTCCGGATCTTCTGGAATGACACCGCACGTCTCCCTGAGTCGATGTCGGTGATCTGACGAACGCTGAACGTAGTCGCCCGCCGGTCCGGGGGAGTGCGGCTTGTCCGAAGAGTGGGGCGAACCTTACCGAGCGGGTGGCCCGATGACCGTGCCATGACACGCCGGAGCCCGGGGACCGCCTGGATCCCCGGGCTCCGGTGACTGAGCCTGCTAGGCCGCCCGCTCGATGAGCAGCTCGTCGTCGCCCAGCTCCACCAGCACCTTGTCGCCGTCGGACACCTCGCCGGACAGCACCGCCTTGGCCAGCTTGTCGCCGATGGCGGACTGGACCAGGCGGCGCAGCGGGCGGGCGCCGTACAGCGGGTCGTAGCCCGTCAGCGCCAGCCACTCGCGGGCCGCGGCCGTGACCTCCAGCGTCAGCCTGCGGTCGGCCAGGCGCCTGGCCAGGCGGTCGACCTGGAGGTCGACGATCTGCGCCAGCTCCTCGGAGCCGAGCGCGTCGAAGAGGATCACGTCGTCGAGCCGGTTGAGGAACTCCGGCTTGAACGAGCTGCGCACCGCCCCCATGACGGCCTCGCGCTTGGCGCCGTTCTCCAGCGCCGGATCGACGAGGAACTGCGAGCCGATGTTGGAGGTCAGGATCAGGATCGTGTTGCGGAAGTCGACCGTGCGGCCCTGGCCGTCGGTCAGCCGCCCGTCGTCGAGCACCTGCAGCAGGATGTCGAACACCTCGGGGTGGGCCTTCTCGACCTCGTCGAGCAGCACCACGGTGTACGGGCGCCGCCTGACGGCCTCGGTGAGCTGGCCGCCCTCCTCGTAGCCGACGTAACCGGGAGGCGCGCCGACCAGCCTGGCCACGCTGTGCTTCTCGGAGTACTCGCTCATGTCGATGCGGGTCATCGCCCGCTCGTCGTCGAACAGGAACTCCGCCAGCGCCTTGGCCAGCTCGGTCTTGCCCACCCCCGTCGGGCCGAGGAACAGGAACGAGCCCGTCGGCCGGTCGGGGTCGGCGATGCCGGCGCGGCTGCGGCGGACGGCGTCGGAGACGGCCTGTACGGCCTGCTGCTGGCCGATGAGGCGCCTGCCCAGCTCCTCCTCCATGCGCAGCAGCTTGGCCGTCTCGGCCTCCAGCAGGCGCCCGGCGGGGATGCCGGTCCAGGACGAGATCACCTCGGCGATGTCGTCGGGGCCGACCTCCTCCTTGACCATGGCGTTCTCCGGCGGCGCGGCCTCGGAGGCGGCCTTCAGCGCCTGCTCCAGCCGGGGCACCTCGGCGTACATCAGCCGGGAGGCCGCCTCGAAGTCGCCGTCGCGCTGGGCCCGCTCGGCCGCGCCGCGCGCCTCGTCGAGCTGCTTCTTCAGCTCACCGACCTTGTTGAGGCCGGCCTTCTCGTGCTCCCAGCGGCCGACGAGGGCGTTGAGCTCCTCCTGCCGGTCGGCCAGCTCCTGGCGCAGCCGCTCCAGCCGCTGGACGGAGGCCTCGTCGGTCTCCTTCGACAGGGCCAGCTCCTCCATCTTCATCCGGTCCACGTTGCGCTGGAGCTGGTCGATCTCCACCGGACGGGAGTCGATCTCCATGCGCAGCCGCGAGGCGGCCTCGTCGACCAGGTCGATGGCCTTGTCGGGCAGGAATCGGTTGGTGATGTAGCGGTCGGACAGCGCGGCGGCGGCCACCAGCGCGCTGTCGGCGATCTGCACCTGGTGGTGGGCCTCGTAGCGGCCCTTGAGCCCGCGCAGGATCGCGATCGTGTCCTCGACCGTGGGCTCGCCCACGTAGACCTGCTGGAAGCGGCGCTCCAGCGCCGGGTCCTTCTCGATGCGCTCGCGGTACTCGTCGAGCGTGGTCGCGCCGATCATGCGCAGCTCGCCGCGGGCCAGCATGGGCTTGAGCATGTTGCCGGCGTCCATCGCGCCCTCGGCGGCCCCCGCGCCGACGACGGTGTGCAGCTCGTCGATGAACGTGACGATCTGCCCGTTGCTCTCCTTGATCTCGGAGAGCACGGCCTTGAGCCGCTCCTCGAACTCGCCGCGGTACTTCGCGCCGGCCACCATCGCGCCCAGGTCGAGCGAGATGAGCCGCTTGTTGCGCAGCGACTCCGGCACGTCGCCGGCCACGATGCGCTGGGCCAGGCCCTCGACGACGGCCGTCTTGCCGACGCCGGGCTCGCCGATGAGCACCGGGTTGTTCTTGGTGCGGCGGCTGAGCACCTGGACCACGCGGCGGATCTCGCCGTCGCGGCCGATCACCGGGTCGAGCTTGCCCCCGCGCGCCCGCTCGGTCAGGTCGACGCCGTACTTCTCCAGCGCCTGGTAGGTGTCCTCGGGGGTCTCGCTGGTGACGCGGGCGTTGCCGCGTACCTTCTCGAACGCGTCGAGCAGCGCCTGCGGCGTGGCCCCCTGCGACTTGAGCAGCTCGGCCGACTGGCCCCCGTCGGCGGCCAGGCCGACCAGCAGGTGCTCGGTCGAGACGTAGAGGTCTTCGAGGCGGTTGGCGTGCTGGGCGGCGGTGTTCAGCACGGTCAGGAGCTGGCGGGAGCTGGACGGCGCCCCCACCGTCGCGCCCTGCGCCTTCGGCAGCGCCGCGAGCTGCTCCTCCGTGCGGGCCCGCAGCGTGCGCCAGTCGGCGCCGACGGCTTCGAGCAGGGGCACGGCGGTGCCGCCCGTCTGGGAGAGCAGCGTGGTCAGCAGGTGAGCAGGGGCGATCTCCGGGTTGCCCTCAGCGGCGGCACGCCGCATGGCACCCGAGAGCGCTTCCTGGCTCTTCTGGGTGAGCTTGTAGTCCATGACTTTCTAGGCCCCCGGTGGCAGCTCGTAGCGGATCAGGGCTCTGACCATGCGCATCTCGGCGCGCAGCCGGTGCACCTCTTCACGCAGCCGCAGAGCTTCGTTCTCGAGCTCGAGAATCCGCTTGATCCCCGCGAGGTTGATGCCCTCTTCCTGGGAGAGCCGCTGCACCTCGCGGAGCTGGATGATGTCTCTGGTGGAGTAGAGGCGGCCGCGGCCCGCCGTGCGGCCAGGGCTGACCAGGCCGAGCCGGTCGTACTGCCGCAGCGTCTGCGGGTGGAGCCCGGAAAGCTGCGCGGCCACCGAGATCACGTAGACAGGGGTGTCGTCTGACAGGTCGAAATAGTTGGCGTCCATCGGCTACTCGCTTCTGGCTCGCTGAATGAGCTCTGCGCGCGGGTCCTCGCTCGCGTGCGCGGTGTTGAACTCGTTGAGCAGCTCTCGCGACTTGTCGTCGAGCGTCTTCGGCACGACCACCTCGACGCTGGCGAGCAGGTCGCCCTTGGTGCCGTCCTTCCTCGTGACGCCCCTGCCCCGCACGCGGAACGTGCGGCCGTTGGGGGTGCCCGCGGGGATGCGCAGCGTGACCGGCATGCCCTTGAGGATCGGCACCTTGATCTCGGCCCCCAGCGCGGCCTCCGTGAACGTCACGGGAACCGTGATCGTGAGGTTGTCACCCGCCCGGCCGAACACGGCGTGCGGCTTGACGTGGGTCTGGATGTACAGATCGCCCGCCGGGCCGCCGTTCTCGCCCGGCGCCCCCTTGCCCTTGAGCTTGACCCGCTGGCCGTCGGCCACCCCCGCGGGAATGCGCGCCTGGATGGTGCGGGTGCTCTTGGCGCGGCCGCTGCCCTCGCACACGGGGCAGGGGTCGTCCACGATCAGCCCGCGGCCCTTGCAGTCGCGGCAGGGCTCGGAGAAGGCGAAGTTGCCGAGGTTGCGGCTGGCCGCGCCGGTGCCCTCACAGGTGGGGCAGACCCGGGGGGTCGTGCCCGCCTTGGCGCCGGTGCCGCTGCACGCGTTGCAGGCGGCGGAGCTGGTCAGCCTGAGCGACACGGTGGTGCCCTCGACGGCTTCGGTGAACGTCAGCGTCACCTCGGACTCGACGTCCTGGCCACGCCGCGGCCGGGTCGTCGTGCCGGTGGTGCGGCCGCCGGCGGCGCCACCGCGGTTGAACAGCCCGCCGAACAGGTCGCCGAGCCGCTCGCCCGCGCTGCCGCCGTGACCGGTCTGCTGGCTGGTGCCACCGAACAGGTCACCGAAGTCGAACGGGAAACCGCCGCCGCCCGGGCGCTGGCCGCCCACCCCGCTCCCGAACAGCGTGCGCGCGTCGTCGTACTCCTTGCGGCGCTTGCTGTCGGACAGGACGTCGTAGGCCTCGGAGACCTCCTTGAACTTGGTCTCCTTGGACGGGTCGCCCTGGTTGGTGTCGGGGTGGTACTGCCTGGCCAGCTTCCGGTAGGCCTTCTTGATCTCGTCGGCGGTGGCGGTCTTGGGCACACCAAGGACGGCGTAGTAGTCCTTTTCCAGGTAGTCCTTGGTGCTCATCTACGGCCCTTCGTCCTTGTGCTTAGTTTTCGTCGTCATCGGACGCGGCGGGGGCGTCCTCCGGCTCGGCGACGGCCACCCGCGCCGGGCGCAGCACCCTGTCACCCATCCGGTATCCAGGCTGCAACACTTCGACGGCCGTCGGCTCGGTCACGTCCGGCGAATAGCTGTGCATCAGCGCCTCGTGGACGGTCGGGTCGAACGGCTCGCCCTTCTGCCCGAAGGCGCTGAGGCCGAGCTTGGTCAGCGCCGACTCCAGCGACTCCGCCACCTTCGCGAAGCCACCGGTCAGCTCACCGTGGTCGCGGGCCCTGCCGATGTCGTCGAGCACGGGCAGCAGCTCCGTCAGCGCTCCGGCGACCGCCTGCTCGCGCACCGCGGCCCGGTCACGCTCGACGCGCCTGCGGTAGTTGACGTATTCGGCCTGGAGGCGCTGAAGGTCCGCGGTCCGCTCGGCGAGCTGGGCCTCCAGCTCGCCGTTGCCGGCCGCCGGGGCGGGCGCCTGCTCGGCGCCCTCCTGAAGGTCGGCGGGGACGGACTCCCTGACCTGACCCGTCTCCGGGTCGATCTTGCGGTTGTCGCGGATCACCGGCTCCTCGTGCCCGTTGTCGCGCGGCGGCATCACTGGTCCTTCTTCGGCTGGTCGTCGTCGACGATCTCGGCCTCGACCACGTCGTCATCGGCCTTCTGGCCCTGACCGTCGGTGGCGTCGCCCTGCGGGGCGCCCTCGCCGCCGGCCTGCTGCTGGCCCTGGCTCGCGGCGTAGATGGCCGAGCCCATCTTCTGGCTGACCGTGGCGAGCTTCTCCGCGGAGGTGCGGATGACGTCGGTGTCGGTGCCCTCCAGAGCCTTCTTCAGCTCGGTCAGGGCGTCGTTGACCTCGGTCTTGATCTCGCCGGGGACCTTGTCGTCGTTCTCGCGCAGGAACTTCTCCGTCTGGTAGGCCAGACCGTCCGCGTTGTTGCGGACCTCGGCCTCCTCGCGGCGCTTCTTGTCCTCCTCGGCGTACGACTCCGCCTCGCGCATCATGCGCTCGATGTCGTCCTTCGGCAGCGCGGAGCCGCCGGTGATCGTCATCGTCTGCTCCTTGCCCGTGCCCAGGTCCTTGGCGGAGACGTTGACGATGCCGTTGGCGTCGATGTCGAAGGTGACCTCGATCTGCGGGATGCCGCGCGGCGCCGGCGCGATGCCGGTCAGCTCGAAGGTGGCCAGCTTCTTGTTGTAGGAGGCGATCTCGCGCTCGCCCTGGTAGACCTGGATCTGCACCGACGGCTGGTTGTCCTCGGCCGTGGTGAAGACCTCGGAGCGCTTGGTCGGGATCGTCGTGTTGCGCTCGATGATCTTGGTGAAGATGCCGCCCTTGGTCTCGATGCCCAGCGACAGCGGGGTCACGTCGAGCAGCAGGACGTCCTTGACCTCACCCTTGAGCACGCCGGCCTGGAGCGCGGCGCCGATGGCCACGACCTCGTCCGGGTTGACGCCCTTGTTGGGCTCCTTGCCGCCGGTCAGCTCCTTGACGAGCTCGGAGACGGCGGGCATGCGGGTCGAGCCGCCGACGAGCACCACGTGCGCGATGTCGGAGACCTTGATGCCGGCGTCCTTGATGACCTGGTGGAACGGGCCCTTGGTGCGCTCGAGCAGGTCGGCCGTCAGGCGCTGGAACTCCGAGCGCGTCAGCTTCTCGTCGAGGTGCAGCGGGCCCTCGGAGGAAGCCGTGATGTAGGGCAGGTTGATGTTGGTCTCGGACTGGCTGGACAGCTCGATCTTGGCCTTCTCGGCCGCCTCGCGCAGGCGCTGGAGCGCCATCTTGTCCTTGGCCAGGTCGACGCCGTGCGCGTTCTGGAAGCGCTTGACGAGCTCGTCGACGACGCGCTGGTCCCAGTCGTCGCCGCCGAGGTGGTTGTCACCGGAGGTGGCCTTGACCTCGACGAAGCCGTGGCCGTCCTCCTGGCCGACGTCGAGCAGCGACACGTCGAAGGTGCCGCCACCGAGGTCGAAGACCAGGATCGTCTGGTCCTGCTCCTTGTCGAGCCCGTAGGCGAGGGCCGCCGCGGTCGGCTCGTTGATGATGCGCAGCACGTTGAGGCCCGCGACGGTGCCGGCCTCCTTGGTGGCCTGGCGCTGGGCGTCGTTGAAGTAGGCCGGGACGGTGACCACCGCGTCGGTGATCTTCTCGCCCAGGTAGGCCTCGGCGTCCTGCTTGAGCTTCTGCAGCACGAAGGCGCTGATCTGCTGCGGCGAGAACTTCTTCCCGTCGATCTCCTGCGACCAGTTGGTGCCCATCTCCCGCTTGACCGAGCGGATCGTGCGGTCCACGTTGGTGACGGCCTGCCGCTTGGCGACCTCGCCGACGAGGACCTCGCCGTTCTTCGCGAAGGCGACCACGGACGGCGTGGTCCGCGAGCCCTGCGCGTTGGCGATGACGGTGGGCTCACCGCCCTCGAGGATCGAGACGACGGAGTTGGTCGTCCCAAGGTCGATACCTACCGCACGTGCCATGAGTACGTCCTTGTAGTCAAAGTTGAGTCTGGTGGACTCAACCTATGGATGCGTGTCGTCTTTGTCAAACGACTTGAGCCTACCCGACTCAACCTCGATGAGCGCGAAAGCATTCCCACCGAACGGGCAAGAACGGACGTGATATCGCACATCAGGCGTAACGGACCCGGAGGGTGCGTGGTTCCTCGCCCGGACAGGCGCGGACCCCCGGAACGGTGGGCACGTCGCCGGGGGTCCGCCTTTCTGGGGGTGGCTCAGAGCGGGGTGCTCAGGTCGGTCTGGATCTCGGCGGCGGTGAGTGCGCGGTTGTAGATGCGGACTTCGTCGATGAGGCCGTGGAAGTATTCGCCCCAGAGGCTGTTGCCGCCGATGCGCAGGACGCCGTTGTCGGTGCGGATGGGGCCGCCGGCGGTGCGCTGGCTGACCTGGGTTCCGTTGAGGTAGAGGCGGAGTGTGCTGCCGTCGTAGGTGGCGGCCAGGTGGCTCCAGGTGTTGAGGGGGAGTGAGGCGGTGCCGCCGGTGCCGACTTCGCCGGTGGTGTGGATGACGGTGTGGGGGCGGTTGCTGTCGCTGCCGGCGGAGAGCGCGTAGGCCAGGTCGCCGGTGTATTGCTTCATGACGACCGTGCGCCAGCTGTTGACGGTGGCGGGGTTGACCCAGGCTTCCACGGTCATGCCCGTGGTGAGGCGGAGGTTCGGGGCGTCGTTGACGGTGACCCAGCTGGAGGTGCCGTTGAAGGAGAGCGCGGGGCCGTACTTGCCGGTTCCCGTCCAGGTGGTGTTGGTCAGCGTGCCCGTGTTGCTCCCTGAGGAGTCGGCGATCGTCGAGCCCGCGTTCTCGTTCATCCCGTACGCCGCCACCAGGCCCGGGTTCGCCGGAGGCGTGGTGACGGTGGCCGAGACCTCGGCCGAGGACGGGCTCTGGTTGCCTGCCGCGTCGAACGCGCGCACCCGGTAGTGGTACGTCCCCGCCGCCAGGCCCGCGTCGGTGAACGAGGTGGTCTGCGCCGAGCCCACCTGGTTCGCCCCCGAGGGCGTGAACCCGGGCGTCGTGGACCGGTGCACCGTGTACCCCTCGACGCCGACGTCGTCCGTGGCGGCGGTCCAGGTGAGCTGGGCGCTGCCGGGGCCGCCGGTCGCGGCGGGCGAGCCGGGCGCGGTCGGCGCCTGCGTGTCGGGCTCCGGTGCCTCACCGATCGGGGTGTTCATGTCGGTCTGGATCTGGGCGGCGGTGAGTGCGCGGTTGTAGATGCGGACTTCGTCGATGAGGCCGTGGAAGTATTCGCCCCAGAGGCTGTTGCCGCCGATGCGCAGGACGCCGTTGTCGGTGCGGATGGGGCCGCCGGCGGTGCGCTGGCTGACCTGGGTTCCGTTGAGGTAGAGGCGGAGTGTGCTGCCGTCGTAGGTGGCGGCCAGGTGGGACCAGGTGTTGAGGGGGAGTGAGGCGGTGCCGCCGGTGCCGACTTCGCCGGTGGTGTGGATGACGGTGTGGGGGCGGTTGCTGTCGCTGCCGGCGGAGAGCGCGTAGGCCAGGTCGCCGGTGTATTGCTTCATGACGACCGTGCGCCAGCTGTTGACGGTGGCGGGGTTGACCCAGGCTTCCACGGTCATGCCTGTGGTGAGGCGGAGGTTCGGGGCGTCGTTGACGGTGACCCAGCTGGAGGTGCCGTTGAAGGAGAGCGCGGGGCCGTACTTGCCGGTTCCCGTCCAGGTGGTGTTGGTCAGCGTGCCCGTGTTGCCCAGGACGTCGCCGACCGTGGAGCCGGCGTTCTCGTTCATGCCGTACGCCGCCACCAGCCCCGGCGGCGCCTGCACGGCCTCGTAGGCGGCCGTGTACGTCGTCGCCGTGGCGGGCGCGACCAGGTTGTGCGTGGCCGCGCCGCCGTCCGACCAGGACTCGAAGGCGTGCTCGCCCTGGGGCGACGGCGCCGTCACCGAGTTGCTGGAGCCCGCGATCACCGTCCTGGTGAACGGCGCCACCGTCTGCTCCTGGTTGAAGCCGAGCAGGAGGCCGGGCGGATCGGTCTGGAAGGTGAGGTTCACGGTCCTCGGCTGCAGCAGCACGCTCTTGGTGTCGGTCAGGCCGTGCTGGTCCGTCACGGTGAGGCGGAGCTCCAGGTGCGAGGGGTACTCGTGGTCGGGAGCCTGGAAGGAGCCGGAGGCGCCGGTGTACCTGGTGATCTCGTGCTCGTGGCAGGCGCCGGGGCAGTGGTGCATGATCAGCGTCCAGGTCATGCGGGAGCCCGGGATCGCGCCCTCCTCCGGGTCGGTGCCGGTGCCCGAGAAGCCGATCGTGTCGCCGACCGCCCACGTCGTGGCGGCCGATGGGGTGGTGATCGCCGCCGTGGGGGCGGTGTTGCCCACGTTGACGGTGACCGTGGCGTCCGCCTGGCCGCCCTTGTCGTCCTTGACGCGCAGCGTGACCACGTACGAGCCGATCTGCGTGTACGTGCGCGACGGCGTGGCGGAGGCCGAGTCGTCCAGCTCGCCGTCGCCGTCGAGGTCCCAGGCGTAGGTGATGGGGTCGCCGTCGGCGTCCGCCGAGCCGGCGGCGGAGAAGCTCACCGCCAGCGGGGCGGCGCCCGAGGTGGGCGTGGCGCTGATGACGGCCGTGGGCGGCGCGTTGTTGTAGAGGTAACGCACGACCGTGCCGTTGTCGTAGTCGACCGCGAACAGGTCGCCGTTCGGGCCGGTCTCCAGCTCGACCGTGCCGATGCCGGTGTCGAACGTGGTCACCGTGGCCGGGTCGGGCTGGCCGTTCGCGCCCTCGGTCATCGCCCAGACGCACTTGCGGCTGTAGTCGGAGAAGAACAGGGCGCCGTCGTACGACTCCGGGTACGTGCCGCCCTCGTAGAAGGCGACGCCGCTGGAGGACGACTGGCCGCCGGGCGCGCAGGTGTCGCCGGGGTAGAGGCGCTGGCCGTGGTTCCAGGCGTAGTACGGCTGGGCGTGCGCGGCGGCGCCGGCCGTGTAGAGGTTCTCGCAGAGGGTCAGGTTGAGCGCGTCGTAGCCGTCCTCCCTGGACGTGCCCTCGTAGCAGGGCCAGCCGAAGTTGGCCACGCCGCCGGTGGGGTTCGCGATCCGGTTGATCTCCTCGTAGGTGCCCCAGCCGACCTCGCCCGACCAGATCTCGTCGGTGCCGGGGCGGTGGGTGATGCGGAACGGGTTGCGCAGGCCGTGGGCGACGATCCTGGCGAGGTTGGGGTCGGCGCTGCCGGCGTTCGGGTTGCCGGAGGCAGCAGCCCCCGTGTCCGGATTTATCCGGATGATGGAGCCGGCGAGCCCGGCCGGGTCGCCGTTCGTCCGCACGTCCTGGGAGCGCAGCGCCCCGCCCTCGGCGGCGGGCGGGCTCAGCGCGGTGCCGACCGCGTTCGGCGGGTCGCCGCACGGGTTGTCCGGCACCACGTCGGAGCTGGTCAGGTTGTCCTGGCCGTAGTCGGCGAACTGGAAGCTGGCGCCGTCACCGGCCGAGGCGTAGAGCGCGCCGTCGCGGCCGAACTGCAGGTCGCCCACCGAGTGGCTCGGATACTGCTGGCACCAGTCGGTGATCAGCGGGGTCTCGGCGCCCGAGGCGGAGATGACCGACAGGCGGCCGGTGATGCGGCAGCCGTCCGCGGTCGGGCCGGGAGGCGAGGGGCACGCGTCGAAGTCGTCGTTCGCCTGGCCCCAGCGGGGCGCGCCGCCGCCGGGCTCGGCGTCGTAGGAGTAGAGCACGTAGACGCGCGGGTCGGCGGGGAAGTCCGGGTGCAGGGCCAGGCCGAGCAGGCCGCGGTCCCAGAAGTCGTGCACCCGGGTGCGCAGGTCGGCGTAGACGGTGGGGGTGGTGTCCGTGAGCGAGTCGAAGACCTTGATGTAGCCGCCCTTCTCGGCCACGAACACCCGCCCGTCAGCGGCGAACTCCACGTTGGTCGGGCTGGTCAGGCCGCTGAAGACGGTCTGCTTCTGGAAGCGCTGGGGCAGGGCCGCCGCTTGCGGCGCCAGGGCGACGAGGCCGGTGAGGATCAGGGCAGCGGGAATCAGGCAACGTAAGAACCGTCTCACGGGTCCCCCCATTGGAACGTGACATCACCCCCGGCGCCCCCACGCCTCGGTGCTCTGATCGATGTATCGCAAGTAATCGATCATTTGTCACTGGGGTTGTCCGTAAGTGGACATTTTAGGACTTGGCGCCGTCCACAATCTTGCGCTTGCCCAGCGGGCTCTTAAGCTTGACGGTCGTCGTCTTCTCCACCGCGATCATGATGCACGACATGTTCTTCGCCTTGGGCGAGGTGCCCTCGTACAGGGTGATCGTGACCTTCTTGCGGGTCTCCTTGACCTTGACCCGGTCGAGCACCGTGCACGGCTCCACCCCTGACCACCAGGTGAGCTGGACCTTCTTGCCCTTCGAGACCCCCTTGGCCTTGGTCCAGCGGATCCTGTGGACGTTGATGGCGTCGCCCGTCGGCTTGACCGGCTTGGGATCCTGCGCCGCCGGGGTGTCGGTCACCGGGGTGGAGGCCACCGGGTTCGACACGGCTGGGGGCTTCTGCGCGGCCGGGATGGTGGCCCGCTCGGCCGGTGTGGTGGTCGTTCCGCAGCTCGTGGCGAGCGCCAGACCTCCGGCCAGGAGAGTCGCTGTCATTGTCCGCATACCTCTACGACGGATCGCAGCGCCCGGCGGTTCAGGTGACTAGTGTGGTTCGCGTGCTCCGACAGGCCATGCTCGCCCTTTCGAAGAGCCGGCGCGCCGAGCGGCTCGTCACCACCTCGCCGCTGACCGCCGACGTGGTCGGCCGGTACGTCGCCGACGACATCGGGGCCGTGGTCGGCGAGCTGACCCGCGCCGGGCTGCTGGTCAGCGTCGACCACCTCGGCGAGGAGGTGAGCGACCCCGCCCAGGCCGAGGCCGCCGTCGCCACCTACGTCGCGCTGCTCGACCTGCTGCCCGCGGGCGCCGACGTGTCGGTCAAGCTCACCGCGCTGGGGCTGCGGCAGTCGCAGCCGCTCGCGCTCGCCAACGCCGCCACCATCTGCGCGGCCGCCACCCGGAAGGGCGTCACGGTGACGCTCGACGCCGAGGAGCACGACACGATCCCCGGGCTGCACGCCGTGCACGCCGCGCTGCGCAAGGACCACCCGGACGTGGGGGTGGTCGTGCAGGCGTACCTGCCCGACTCGCTCGACCGCTGCGAGAAACTCGGCGGGGCACGCGTGCGGCTGTGCAAGGGCGCCTACACCGCGCCGGGCGCCTACACCAGGCCCGCCGACATCGACCGCTCGTTCGTACGCTGCCTGAAGGTGCTCATGGCCGGCACCGGCTACCCGATGGTCGCCACCCACGACCCGCGGCTGCTGCGGATCGCCTCCGCGCTGGCCGTGCTCGACGGGCGCGACCTGACCGGCTTCGAGTACCAGATGCTGTACGGGGTGCGCCCCGACGAGCAGGCCCGCCTGGCGGGGCTGGGCGCGCGGGTGCGCGTCTACGTGCCCTACGGGTCCGACTGGTACGCCTACCTCATGCGCCGTTTGGCCGAACGCCCCCGCAACCTGGCCTTCTTCCTGCGCTCGCTGATGTCGCGCGGGTGACCGGCCCCGAGCCCCGGCCCCTCAGCCGCTAGGCTGCCAGGTCAGCGTCCACATCCTTCGAGGGGCCGAAATGATCGCGATTCTGGGCACGGGCAAGATGGGCGAGGCCCTGCTGTCCGGGCTGTTGCGTGCCGGTTTCAAGCCGGGCGACATCATGGCGACCACGCGCAGGGCCGAGCGGGCCGAGGCCCTGCGCGAGACCTACGGCGTGCGGACGGTGTCCAACGCCGAGGCCGCCAAGGCCGCCGACACGCTCATCCTCGCGGTCAAGCCGCAGGACATGGGGACGCTGCTGGCCGAGATCGCCCCCCACGTGCCCGCCGAGCGGCTGGTGATCTCCGCCGCGGCCGGCATCACCACCTCGTTCGTCGAGCAGCGGCTGGGCGTGGAGGTGCCGGTGGTCCGGGTGATGTCCAACACGCCGATCCGCTTCGACGAGGCGATGAGCGTGATCTCCGCCGGCGCGTACGCGGGCGAGGAGCACCTCAAGCTGGCCGAGGGCCTGCTCAAGCCGGTCGGCAAGGTGCTGCGGATCCCCGAGTCGCAGCAGGACGCCGCCACGGCGCTGTCCGGCAGCGGGCCCGCCTACTTCTTCTACCTGGTGGAGGCCATGGTGGACGCCGGGATCCTGCTCGGCATGCCGCGGGCCGCCGCGCTCGACATGGTCACCCAGTCGATCGTGGGGGCGGCGGTGATGTTGCGTGACTCGGGGGAGCACCCGGTGATTTTGCGCGAGGCCGTCACCTCGCCGGGTGGCACCACGATCGCGGCGATCGCGGAGCTGGAGCGCCACAGCGTGCGCGCCGCCTTCCTGGCCGCCATCGAGGCCGCCCGCGACCGGGGCCGCCAGCTCGCCTCCGGGTGATCTCTCTGACGTAGCCGGGGGCCGCCGGCTCGCCTCGGGGTGACTGCCTGACGTAGCCGGGGGCCTCCGGATGACCACCCAGACGCAGACGCCCGAGCGGGCGCTGGTGCGGGTGCGTGGCCGGGCTCCACGATGGGTCGGGTGACGATTCGTTACGGGCTCGCCCCGTTGCTCGTCCTCTTGGCCCTGACCGGCTGCACCTCCGAGGCGCCGGCGGCCGTCCAGGTCGCCGACGTCCGGCGCGGGCCGGTCACCGAGGTCGTCGAGGCGCCCGCCACCATCGGCGCGCGAGCCTCGGCGACACTGCGCTCGCCCGCCCGGGGCACGATCGCCAAGCTGTACGTCCGCGACGGCGACCGGGTCCGCAAGGGGCAGATCGTGGCCAGGATCCGCTCGCCCCAGGCCGAGGGCCAGCTCCGCCAGGCCCGCCAGGCGTCCCGGATGGCCACCCCCGCCCGCGTCGGCGCCCAGTTGCTGAACGCCATCGACCTGGCCAGAAGCCAGTACCGGGCCCAGACCAGGGCGCTGGCCTCGATCACCGCCCAGCTCAACCGCTCGATCAGCGGCCTGGTGACCGGCGTCACCAGCGGTCTATAGGCGGGCCGATGAGGAGCCGCGAGGCGCTGGAGGCGCTGCGCGTGAACCGGCTGCCCAGCGTGCTCACCATACTGGGCGTCGTCGTCGGGGGTGCTGGCCGTGGTGATCCTGGTGGCCATCGGCACCGGTGCGAAGGACGAGATCGAGCGGCAGATCTCCGGCCTCGGCACGAACATCATCCTCGTCGTGCCCGGCCGCATCAGCCTCGGCGCGGCGCCCACCCAGAGCAAGCTGGGCCTGGCCGACGTGGCCTACGTGCGGCGGGTGGTGGGCGACCCGTCGAAGGTGACGGTGTCGCTGCAGTCGGGCGAGACCGTGCGCGTGGGCAGGGCGGAGGCGTTCGTCACCGTGATCGGCACCGACCAGAACCTGGTCAACATCTTCGAGCGCCCCGTCGGCAAGGGCCGCCCGCTGAGCGAGACGGACGTGGACACCCGGCGCAGGGTGGCGGTGCTCGGCTCGGAGGTGGCCGGCCGGGTGACGGCGGCGCTGCGGGAGCGGTATCCGGGCGAGCAGTTCTCTGCGGTCACGCAGACGGCGCTGCGTGCTGGCGTTCGGGGTGTCGGTGGCGGTCGGGGTGTTCTTCGGCGTGGCGCCGGCGCGCAGGGCGGGCCGGTTGGACCCGGTGACCGCCCTGCGCGCCGAGTGAGCACTCAGGCGTCGCGCCGCTGCAGGAGCACGGCTCCGGCGACGGTGGCGACGGCGATCCAGGCCAGGTACACGCCGAACCCGCCCCACGGCGACAGCGAGTCGCTGCTCTGCCCGGCGACCAGCAACTGGCCGGCGTTGGTGGTGAAGTATTCGGCGACGGTCCGGCCCCACTGCCCGGGAAGCTGGTTGGCCACCTGCGGCAGCACCAGCATGAGCGCGATGGCCGCCACGATCGCGCCGGGCGTGTGCCGGACCAGCGTGCCGAGCCCCAGGCCGAAGACGCCGCAGGCGGTCAGGTAGAGCGAGGCCCCGACCAGCGCGCGGACGACCTCGCCCATCGGCAGGTCCGTCGGCTGGGTGAAGGCCAGCCCCACCGCGAGCGAGGCGGCGGAGGCGAGCGCGGAGACGACCAGCGAGAGCGCGCCGAAGACCACGAGCTTGCCGGTCAGCAGGCTCATCCGCCTGGGCACGCTCATCAGCGAGGTGCGGATGCCGCCGGTGCGGTACTCGCTGGAGATCACCAGCACGCCCAGCGTGGCGATGGCCAGCTGCGCGAACATGATTCCCAGCAGGCTGGCGGCGATCGCCTGACCGGCGGGGACCGGCCCGCCGGCGGCGTTCTCGACGGAGGCGCTGAGCAACGCCGACAGGCCCACCATCAGCCCGACGGTGGCCGCCAGCGTCCACACCGTCGAGCGCACCGAGCGGATCTTGGTCCATTCGGACCTGAGGATGTCGATCATGCCGAGAACTCCAGACTGTCCTTGGTCAGCTCCATGTAGGCCGCCTCCAGCGAGGGCTGCACGAACGTCAGCTCCTCCAGCGGGATGCCGGCCCTGGCCGTCAGGGTGCCGATCTCGAGCGTGCTCATCGCGGTCACCCGCAGGTGGTCGGGGTGCAGCTCGCCGACCTTGACCAGCTCGGCCACCTCGGCCAGCCGGGGCGAGCGGACCCGCACGTACCCCTGCGAGCTGCGGCCGATGAACTCCCGCACGCTCGTGTCGGCGATCAGCCGGCCCTTGCCGATGACGATCAGGTGGTCGGCGGTCTGCGCCATCTCGCTCATCAGGTGGCTGGAGACGAACACCGTGCGCCCCTCGGCCGCCAGCTTGCGCATGAGCGTGCGGATCCACAGGATGCCGTCGGGGTCGAGCCCGTTGACGGGCTCGTCGAACAGGAGGATCTGCGGGTCGCCGAGCAGCGCCGCGGCGATGCCCAGCCGCTGCGACATGCCCAGCGAGAAGCCGCCGACCCGCCGCTTGGCCACCTCGCGCAGCCCGACGATCTCCAGCACCTCCTCCACGCGGGCGGACGGGATGCCGTTGCTCTGCGCGATGGCGAGCAGGTGATTGCGGGCGCTGCGCCCGCCGTGCACGGCCTTGGCGTCCAGCAGCGCGCCGACCTTGCGCAGCGGGTGCCGCAGCTCGGCGTACGGGTGCCCGTCCACCAGCACAGACCCGCTGGAGGGCCGGTCGAGGCCGAGGATCATGCGCATGGTGGTCGACTTGCCCGCGCCGTTCGGGCCGAGGAAGCCGGTCACCTGACCGGGCTCGACGTCGAACGACAGGTCCGCGACGGCCATGGTGCCGCCGTAGCGCTTGCTCAGGTTCGTTGCTCGAATCGCGGTCATGATCCCAGCGTGCCGTCGCGCCCGCCGGTTTTCTTCCTGCCAGGGAACCGTTCGGCGGGCGGCGATCTAGGACCGTGGTCCTACTCTCCTGGGTGGACCAGCGCGGCCTCGTACGCGATGATCACCGCCTGCGCGCGGTCCCTGACCCCGAGCTTGGCGAACAGGCTGGTCACGTGGTTCTTCACGGTCGAGGGGGAGACGGCCAGGCCGGCGGCGATCTCCGCGTTCGACCGGCCGCGGGCGATCAGCACGAGGATCTCCCGTTCGCGGTCGGTCAGCCCCGCCAGCTCGGCGGGCGCCGCGCGCCGGGGCGTGGTGCGTACGAACGTGCCGATGAGCCTGGTCAGCAGGCGCGGGGCGACGGCCGACTCGCCCCGGTGCACGACGCGGACGCCCTCGATCAGCTCCTCGGGGGAGACGTCCTTGGGCAGGAACCCGTCGGCGCCCGCCCGCAGCGCCGCCACCACGTTCTCGTCCAGGTCGAACGTGCTCAGCGCGAGCACCCGCACGCCGGGCAGCTCCGTGGTGATCAGCTCGGTCGCGCGCACCCCGTCCATGCCGGGCATGTGCAGGTCCATCAGCACCACGTCAGGGCGCAGCCGCCTGCTCAGCTCCACCGCCTGCTCGCCGTCCGCGGCCTCGCCGACCACGCCGATGTCCAGCTGGGCGTCCAGCATCAGCTTGAAGCCGGTACGCACCAGCGCGTGGTCGTCGGCCAGCAGCACCCCGATCATGTCTGCTCCAGTGGTATCCGGGCGTGCACGCGGAATCCGCCCTCGGGGCGGGGGCCGGTGGAGAGCCGGCCGCCGCACAGCGCCACCCGCTCGGCCATGCCGCCGAGCCCGAACCCCGGCGTGCCGCCGTCCTTCGGTATCCCGTCGTCGAGCACCTCGACCTCCACCGCCGAGGCCACGTACGCCAGGCGCACGCTGGCCCTGGCGCCGGCCGCGTGCTTGCGGGTGTTGGTGAGCGCCTCCTGCACGATCCGGTAGACGGCGTGGTCCACGGCGGCGGGCAGCTCGACGGGCTCACCCGTCACGGTCAGGTCGGCCGGCAGCCCCGCGGACCTGGCCTCCTTGATCAGCGCGGGCAGGCGGTCGGCGCCCACCCCGGTGGCGGCGTCCGGCCCCTCGGTGCCGTCGGCCCGCAGCACGTCCAGCAGGCGGCGCATCTCCGACATGGCCTGGCGGGCGGTCTGCTCGGCGCTCTCCAGGGCGTCCCTGGTGACCTGCTGCTCCGGCGGCAGCGTGGCGCGCGCGCCGCCGACCAGCGCGTTGATGACCGTGATGTGGTGCGCGACCACGTCGTGCAGCTCCCTGGCGATGCGCCGCCGCTCGGCCCGCACCGCGGCCTCGGTGGCCTCGCGCCTGCCGCGCTCCGCCAGCTCCGCCCTGAGCCGGACGAGCTGGCCGATGCCCACGGGCACGGCGACCAGGAACAGGGCCATCAGCCAGCCGCCCTGGAACGAGGCGCCCAGCTGCAGCACGGCGGTGTAGCCGGCCCAGGTCACCCCCGAGACGACGGCGGTGGTGCGGCCGATGGTGTAGCGGCCCAGGCTGTAGAGGGCGACGGCGGTGGCGAGGTTGGCGTTGTCCACGAGGCCCGTCAGCACGAACACCGCGTCCACGGCGCCCACCAGGGCCACCGTGGTGATCGGCCGGGAACGGCGGATGAGCAGGGGCAGCAGGGTCAGCAGGTAGTGCAGGTTGCCCTGGGCGAGCCGGCTGTCGCCCAGGAGGAACACGCCGACGAAGCCGATGACCGACGGGACGGCGAGCACGATCACCAGCGACCGGTCGAAGACCGTGGGCCGCCGGAAGAATCGCACGATCTTCATGAGGGTCCGCGCCACGCGCACGGTCAAACCCTAATTCACGAAATGTCGGCATTTCATGGCGTCGAGCCCGGGCTACAAGGAGGCAGCTGCCCTGCGGTAACGTCGGCGCAAGGCGAGGGACACGCGGAGGGGTTGGCATGAGCCGGTCGGCACGGGTGATCTGGGACGACGCTCTCACCTCCTACAACTTCGGCCCGAGCCATCCACTCCATCCCGTGCGGGTGGAGCTGACCATGGCGCTGGCCCGCGACCTCGGCGTGCTCGACAAGGTCGAGATGAGCGGCTGCGACCCCGCGAGCGACGACGAGCTGGCCATGGTCCACCACCGCTCCTACATCGAGGCCGTCAAGGGCGTCTCCGCCACCGGCAGGCCCGACCTGTCGGCCGGGCTCGGCACGACCGACAACCCCGCGTTCGCGGGCGTGCACGAGGCGTCCGCGCTGATCTCCGGGGCCTCGCTGGCCGCCGCCCGCGCGGTGTGGGAGGGCGCGGCCGAGCACGCGATCAACGTCGCGGGCGGGCTGCACCACGCGATGCCCGCCACGGCCAGCGGGTTCTGCGTCTACAACGACCCGGCGCTGGCCATCGCGTGGCTGCTGCGGCAGGGCGTGAGCCGCGTGGCGTACGTGGATGTGGACGTGCACCACGGCGACGGCGTGCAGGCGGTCTTCTACGACGACCCCCGGGTGCTGACCATCAGCCTGCACGAGAGCCCGCGCACGCTGTTCCCCGGCACGGGCTTCCCCGAGGAGACCGGGGCCGACGGCACGGCCGTCAACGTGGCGCTCCCGGCCGGCTGCGGCGACTCGGGCTGGCTGCGGGCCTTCCACTCCGTGGTGCCGCCGCTGCTGCGCGAGTTCCGGCCCGAGATCCTGGTCACCCAGCACGGCTGCGACAGCCACGCGCTCGACCCGCTGGCCAACCTCATGCTCAGCGTGGACGGCCAGCGGGCCGCGTACGCCGCGCTGCACCGCCTGGCGCACGAGACGGCGGGCGGCAGGTGGATCGCCACCGGAGGCGGCGGCTACGAGCTGGTGCAGGTGGTGCCGCGGGCGTGGACCCACCTCATCGCCGAGGTGGCGGGCCATCCGATCGATCCGGCCACGCCGACGGGGCAGGGCTGGCGCCAGTTCGTACGGCAGCGCACGGGCGAGACGCCCCCGCTGACCATGACAGACGGCCGAAACCCGGAATTTCGTGACTTGTCCGGTGGTTATGATCCAGCGGACCCCATTGACCGTGCGGTCATGGCGACCCGAAACGCGGTGTTCCCCCTGCACGGCCTCGATCCGTTGCCCTGACGGGGCCGCACGGCCTCGCTCCTGAAGCCCTGACGAGGAAGAACCAGTGCTGAGCCGCGACGAACTCCGAGATCACCTTGTATACAGCCGCATAGCCGGCGATGTCGCGACCCCCCGCGAGAACAACCTGGACCACTACAGCTCGCTGGCGAACGGCGACCCGTACTACGCGCTGGGCCTGACCTTCGACCAGCCGTGGTCGTACCGCGACATCCTGGCGCTGATGGCCAAGTCCGCGGGCGTGGTCTCCGACCCCGGCCACCGCTGGGGCCAGGACACCATCGACCCGGACCTGACGATCGACGCGATCGACGCCATGGCCGAGCGCATCGCCGCGGTGCTGGCGCGGCCGGAGCCGCGCATCCTGTTCGCCACCGGGCACCCCACCGGGATCCTGGCCATCCACCTGCCGCTGGCCGCCTTCTGCGCGGCGCGGGGCGCGCGGCTGCTGTCGCCCGCCGAGGGCTGGACGTACGCGGGGTCGGGTTTCGGCCGGCCCAGAAGGATCCGTTATCTCCAGGACATCGCCATGCTCGACGACCGGGGCGCGCTGGTGCACACCCACGACGCGGCTCCGATGCGGCACATGCTGGACGAGCTGAACGGCGAGCTGCCGGACCTCGTGATCGCCGACCACGGCTGGGCGGGAGCGGCTGGTGAGGCCGGTGTGCCCACGGTGGCGTTCGCCGACTGCAACGACCCCGGGCTCTTCGTCGGGGAGGCCGAGGGCAAGCTTGACGTGGTCGTGCCACTCGACGACAACGTGCTACCCCGCTACTACGCTCCGCTGACCGATCGTTTGGTCACAGGAGTCTCATCAGCCCTTTGAGTCTAATTCGGTCATCCGCATACCGTCTTTTCGCGCCTGCATTCCAAGAGGCTCGCTGTCCCTTTGCCAACTTTTGATGGGGCTCCGGCGACTCTTATGTGTGGCAACTTGGACAGTTCCAACGTCCAAGTGCGGTGCTCGGCCAGGCTGCTGGCCAGCGATTTCGCTGGTTCGGCTGACAGGTGGCTCCGTCGATTGAGAAACTAGGGGGTTTGCGCACTCGGAGTCCCGACTTACGCTGACGGCAGTACACGTGCGTGAGCAATGGCACCAGTGGGGATAACCCGGAAACACGTGCGGAAGAGGCGTCCGATGGGTGCAGGCGAAAGACCTCTCAGCGAGGTGAAGTTCCTGACCGTCGCAGAAGTGGCGACGGTCATGAGGGTGTCCAAGATGACGGTGTACCGGCTCGTCCACTCGGGTGAGCTGCCGGCCATCAGAGTCGGCCGATCGTTCAGGGTGCCTGAGCAGGCGGTACACGACTATCTGCGGGAGGCCTACATCGAGGCAGGTTGACGTAGCGACACGCCGAGGCGGGTCGTGAATGCTCTCGCGGGAGAGGCCCGGTCGCCGCTGGTGCGACCGGGCACTCACCCCCCAAGGGGCGATCTACCGTGGATCGCCGGTAGTCTGTGAGCCGGTGTGCGCTCGCACTCCGGTTCAGCCGTGCTATCAGTACCTGGGGGTCCCGTGGGCTCTGTGATCAAGAAGCGCCGCAAGCGGATGGCTAAGAAGAAGCACCGCAAGCTGCTCAAGAAGACGCGCATCCAGCGGCGCAACAAGAAGTAATCGACGCAGCTGCGAGGCGCTGATGACCCACACCGTGCTTGTCACCGGGGTCTCGCGCCACATAGGCGCCCGGGTGGCGAGTGCTCTGGCGGCAGACCCGGACATCAGCCGTGTCATCGGAGTGGACACCGTGCCGCCCCCCTCGCTCACGCGAGACGGTGGCATCTCTCTGGGCCGGACGGAGTTCGTCCGGGTCGATCTGCGCAGCCCCGACATCGCTCAGGTGATCGCGGCCGCGGACATCGACACCGTTGTGCACATGAGCCTGGTCAGCGCTCCGTCGAGGAGCGGTGGCAGGGCGGCCATGAAGGAGCACAACGTCATCGGCACCATGCAACTGCTCGGTGCCTGCCAGCGGTCGGCGACCGTGCGGCGCGTGGTGGTGCGCTCCACCACCGCCGTCTACGGCTCGTCACCCCGGGATCCGGCGGTGTTCACCGAGGACCTGGAGCCGCACGACGGTCCCATGCACGGTTACGCCAAGGACGCGGCCGAGGTCGAGGGCTACCTGAGAGGCTTCGCCCGGCGCCGCCCCGACGTGGTCGTCTCGCTGCTGCGCTTCGCCAACTTCATGGGTCCCGGCGTCGACTCGCCGCTGACTCGTTACTTCACCCAGCCGGTGCTGCCGACCGTGTTCGGCTTCGACCCGCGGCTGCAGTTCGTCCACGAGGACGACGCGGTCGAGGTGCTGCGCCGGATGGCGACCGAGAACCACCCCGGCACGTTCAACGTGGCCGGGGCAGGGGTGCTGCTCCTGTCGCAGTGCGCCAGGAGGGCGGGGCGGCCGGCGTTGCCGCTCTTCTCGCCCGCGTTCAAGGTGCTGGGCGGCGCCGCGCGCCGGATCGGGCTCGTGGAGTACTCCGCCGAGCAGGTCCGCCTGATGTGTCACGGGCGCGTGGTCGACATCGCCAGGCTGGAGGCCGAGCTGGGCTGGAAGCCCAAGTTCAGCACCGGCGCGGCCTTCGACGACTTCCTGCGCTCCCGCGACCTGCGACCGGTGGGAGGTGTCCGGGGGTGAGCGTCCCGCACGAGGACGAGGCCCGCGTGATCCCCATCACCGCGGCCCCCTCCTTCGAACAGCCGCCCGCCGACGAGCTGAGCGATCACCTCGCCAGGCTGCTGGCCTTCCTGCGCCGGCGGATCACGGGCGACTACGAGGTCGACGAGTTCGGCTACGACGCCGAGCTGACCGACAAGGTGGTGCTCGAGCTCATCAGGCCCCTCTACACCCACTGGTTCAGGGTGGAGACGGTCGAGCTGAAGAACATCCCCGCCGACAGCGGCGCGCTGATCGTCGCCAACCACTCCGGCACCCTGCCGCTCGACGCGCTGATGCTGCAGGTGGCGCTGCACGACGAGGTCGGCAGGCCGCTGCGGCTGCTCGGCGCCGACCTGGTCTACCAGCTTCCGCTGCTCAGCCACCTGGCCCGCAAGACCGGCCACACGCTGGCCTGCCGCGAGGACGCCGACCGGCTGCTGCGCAAGGGCGAGCTGGTCGGGGTGTTCCCCGAGGGCTTCAAGGGCGTCGGCAAGCCGTTCTCCGAGCGTTACAAGCTGCAGCGCTTCGGCCGCGGCGGCTTCGTGGCCTCGGCCATCCGCGCCGGGGTGCCCATCGTGCCCACCGCGATCGTGGGCGCCGAGGAGATCTATCCCAAGATCGGCGATCTGCGGTTCCTGGCCAGGATGCTGGGGCTGCCCTATCTGCCGATCACCCCGTTCTTCCCGCTGCTGGGGCCCCTCGGCCTGGTGCCGCTGCCGTCGAAGTGGATGATCGAGTTCGGCGAGCCGATCCGCACCGACGAGTACGAGCCGTCCGCCGCCGACGATCCCATGCTCGTCTTCAACATCACCGACCACGTCCGCGAGGTCATCCAGCAGTTGCTCAACGAGCTGCGGCTGCGCAGGGGGCACGCCTTCCCGCCCCTGCTCTGACAGACAGGTGCAACCAGGTCGATCCCGCCGGTGTTCTGCGCACGTAACGAACCCGGACACCGAAGGGATCTCCCCATGGATCTGCAGCTTTCCGGCCGCGTCGCCGTCGTCACCGGCGCGTCCAAGGGCATCGGCCTGGCCGTCGCCCGCACCCTGGCCGAGGAGGGCGCCCACGTGGTCGCCGCCTCCCGCACCCCCGCGGACGCCCTGGCCGACGCCAAGGTCACGCACGTCGCGGTGGACCTCATGGACCCGGCCGCGCCGGCGCGCGTCGTCGAGCGGGCCGTGGCGGAGTTCGGCGGGGTGGACATCGTGGTCAACAACGCCGGCGGGCCGCCGCCCGGCGCGACCCTGCCGCGGGCCGGCTTCATGACGCCGGACGACGCGGACTGGGCGGCCATGTTCGAGTTCAACCTGTTCTCGGCCGTCCGGATGATCCGGGCCGCCGTGCCGTACCTGCTGGAGCGCGGCGGCGGCTCGATCGTCAACGTCTCCTCCACCATGGGCAGGCAGGCCGGCGCCGTGAACGTCGACTACAGCGCCGCCAAGGCCGCTGTGCTGGCGCTGAGCAAGTCCCTGTCCGCCGAGTACGCCCCCCAGGGCATCAGGGTCAACACCGTCACGCCAGGCGCGGTGCTGACGGACTGGTGGACCAAGGAGGGCGGCGCGGCCGAGGTCTTCGGCGGCATGGTCGGCGCCGACAGGGACAGCGTGATCACCGAGGTCGCTCCTGCGATGATGGGGCTGGCCACCGGCCGGCTCGTGCACCCGCAGGAGATCGCCGACGCGGTGGCGCTGCTCGCCTCGCCCCGGTCGGGCAGCACGACGGGCGCCGAGTTCGTGATCGACGGCGGTCAGCTCAAGGAGATCTGAACCCGATCGGCGGGTTGTGGCGAGACATCCGTGACCGATCCCCCACAGAAGGGCGGAGATGATCACGCAACCCGCCGTCAGGGGTGCGGACGCCGACCTCGTACGAGCCTCGTGGACAGAACCCGAGGCCTTCGCCGAGCTCTTCGACCGCTACTCCGCCATGCTCTACCGGTACGTCTCCCGGCGCCTCGGCCCAGAACCGGCCGAGGACCTCGTCGGTGAGACGTTCCTGGTCGCCTTCTCCCGCAGGAAGAGCTACGACCTGGCCTACCCGGACGCCAGGCCGTGGCTCTTCGGCATTCTCACCAAGCTCGTCTCCCGCCACCACCGCACCGAGGCGGCCCGCTACCGGGCCCTGCTCCGCGCCCCTGTGGAGGCCGAGGTGGAGTCGCCCGCCGACCGGGTGGCGGCCGGGGTGACCGCCCAGGCCGTGCGCGGCGAGCTGGCCGGCGCCCTGGCGGCGCTGCCCGCCAGGGACCGCGACGTGCTGCTGCTGATCGCCTGGGGCGACCTGACGTACGAGGAGGCCGCCAGGGCGCTCGGCATCCCCGTGGGCACCGTGCGCTCCCGCCTCAACAGGGGCAGGCGGAAGGTCCGTGCCGCGCTCGGCGACACCAACCCGATGGAGGAGGAGTGACGATGGACGACCTGAAGCTGCTCCGCGACTTCGGGGCACACCTGGAGCACCAGCCGCAGCCGACCCTCGTCCGGCAGCGGGAGCGCCTGCTGAGCGGCGCCCGCCCCCGGCGCAGGTGGCCCACGTGGTGGACGGCCGGGCTGGTGGCCGTCGCCACGGCCGCCGCCGTCGGCACGCCCGTGGCGCTCGTCGCCACCCGGCACACGGCCGCCCCGCCCGCCGGGACGGACACGGTCGACGTGAGCGGCGCCAGGAACGTGCTGGTGATCGGCTCCGACACGCGCGAGGGCGCGGGCAACGAGCGGTACGGCCCCCTGTCGGCCAGGATGGACGTGGGCCAGCGCTCCGACACCATCATGATCGTGCACCTCCCCGCCGACCGGGGCAGGGCCATCGCGCTCAGCGTCTCGCGCGACACCATCGTCCGGATCCCCCGCTGCGGCTCGGAGCCCGCCAGGACCGACCTGATCAATTCGGCCTACGCCAAGGGCGGCGTGTCCTGCCTCAGGGCGACGCTGGAGAAGCTGACCGGGCTGCGGCTGGACCACACGGTGGACGTGGACTTCGCCGGGTTCAAGCAGATGGTGGACGCCGTCGGCGGCGTGACCGTCAAGCTTCCACAGCCTGTGGACGACCGGGCCGCGAAGCTGAAGCTGCCCGCCGGCGAGAGCGTGCTCAACGGGGAGCAGGCGCTGGGCTACGTGCGCCTGCGCCACTACGGCGACGGCTCCGACTTCGCGCGGATCAAGCGGCAGCAGGTGGTGGCGCTGGCGTTGCTGCGGAAGGTGCAGCGGCAGGTGATCGCCGACCCGGCGAAGCTCAGGGCCTTCCTCGGCGAGATTCGCCAGGCCGTGCGGACGGACCTGAGCCTGGAGGAGATGTACGAGCTGGGCAGGCAACTCCAGGAGGTCAGGATGAGCGTCGTGGCGGTGCCGTGGCAGCCCCACCCGGACGACCGCAACCGCGTCCAGTGGAAGCAGCCGGAGGCGGGAAGGCTGTTCGCCTCGCTGAAGTAGGGGGCGGTCAGCGGCGGTAGTGGCGGCGCAGGGCGATGCCCGCCGCCACGCCGCCCGCCACGGCGCCCACGCCGGCCGCGATGGGCAGGGCCGTCATCGTGGCCTTGCGGCCGGTGCGGAAGTCCTTGATCTGCCAGTCGTGCTTCCTGGCGTGCTCGCGCAGCTCGCTGTCGGGGTTGATCGCCACGGCGGTGCCGACCAGCGACAACATCGGCAGGTCGTTGGCCGAGTCGCTGTAGGCCGTGCAGAGGGTCAGGTCGAGGCCCTCCCTGCGGGCCAGCGCGCGCACCGCCTCGGCCTTGGCGGGCCCGTGGAGCAGGTCGCCGACCAGCCGCCCGGTGTAGACGCCGTTGCTGGTCTCGGCGACGGTGCCGAGCGCGCCCGTCAGGCCGAGCCGCTGCGCGATCACCCTGGCCAGCTCGATCGGCGTGGCGGTGACCAGCCAGACCCGCTGGCCCGCGTCGAGGTGCTGCTGGGCGAGTGCGCGGGTGCCGCCCCAGATGCGGTCGGCCATGACCTCGTCGTAGATGTCCTCGCCGAGGCGCACCACGTCGTCGACCTTGGCCCCGGACACGAACGCCAGCGCCGTCTCCCTGGCCACCGCGATGTGCTCGGGGTTCTCGTTGCCGCGCAGCCGGAAGACCGCCTGCCCCACCGCGAACTTGAACAGGTCGGACGTCGTGAACAGCCCGCGCGTGGCCAGGCCCCTGGCGAAGTGGTAGATCGACGCGCCGCGCATCATCGTGTTGTCGACGTCGAAGAAGGCCGCCGCCCGCAGATCCGGCTCGACAGGGGCGACGGTGACCGCCGCCTGCGCGGCGACCTCGCCGGCGACCTCCGGCTGTGTCTGCTGTCGTCGTCGCATAAGCCGCCACATGGGCTTCAGCTTACTTTCCTACTCAGGGGCGACCAGCCCCTCGATGTAGTCGAGATACCCCTCGGCCTGGGCGAGCTGGTCGTCGTCCAGCTCCTGGAGCATGGGCTTGACGGTCTCCTCCTGCTCCCGTGCGAATTTCTTGATCTTCGGTGAGCGGGGCTCGGCCCGTTCGAGCCGGCTGATGCCCGAGCGCGTGGACGCCTCCATGTCCTTGAGCGTCTTCCTGACCAGCGGGCCGTCGGCGGAGGAGCCCAGCAGGCTGGCGACCTCCTTGGCGCGGGCCTTGGCCGAGTCCAGCTCGCGCTGGCCGCGTTCGGCCTCGTCCGAGCTGAGGTGCACGAGCGTGGTCTCGGCGGCGCGCTTGAGCGGGTACAGCGAGTCGCCGGGCACGGCCTGGTAGGTCGCGAAGGAGGAGACCATCAGCGCCGCGGCCAGCCCCACGGCGGCGAGCTGCGACAGCAGCGGCCGGCGCCGCGGGCGGTGCCGGCGACCGCGCGGCCCGGCCGGCTCCGGCTCGGCCTCCAGCGCCCCGGCCAGCAGCTCGGCGCGCAGCCGCTCCTTGAACGCGGTGCCGGGAGTGCCGCCGAGAGGCAGCTCCCGCAGCTCGGTGAGCTGCTCCAGCACGCGTTCGCGCCGCCTGCGCGCCCTACTCATGACGGCTCCCTGACCGACACGGCCATGACACCTGCTTAACGAGGGGCGGATGGTGGAGGTTACGCCAGGTCGTGCTTGAGGGCCCTGGCCAGCGCCCGTACGGCACGGAACTGCAGCGCTTTGATCGCTCCACTCTTCTTCCCCATGATCAGCGCGGTTTCCGCGAGCGAGAGGCCGTGCAGGAAGCGCAGGACGACGCATTCCTGTTGTTCGGGATTGAGATCTCGGACGGCACGCAGGACCCGGTCGTTGATGATGGCCGTGACCACGGCGTTCTCCGGGATGTGCGAGCCGTCGAGCGGGACGTCGATGACCTCTCCCGTCGGGATCTCCAGCCGGTAGCGCCCCGACTTGAAGTGGTCGGTCACCAGGTTTCTCGCGATGGTCACGAGCCAGGCCCCGAAGTCGCGGCCCTGCCAGGTGAAGTCGCCGATCCTGCGCAGTGCCCGCAAGAACGTCTCGCTCGTCAGGTCCTCCGCCAGCGGGTGGGAGCCGACCCGGAAATAGATGTAGCGGTAGACCAGATCCACGTAGCGGTCGTAGAGCGTGCCAAAGGACTGCGTGCATCCGTTCTTGGCGTGCGTCACCAGCGTCCGGAGGTCCTCCAGGACGTCCTCGCGACCGTCCCCCTCCTCGCGGCCCTCCCCGCGCCCGTCCTCGCGCCCCTCGTCACGCACGTCTTCGCGCACGGCGAACTCGCCCGTCCGGGCAGGTCCAGCGATCGCTGGCGCGAGCAGCCCGGCGAACGGCGACGAGTCAGGCATCCGGTATCCCTAGGGGTAAGGGGTGCGGCGTGCTCGAACACTCTAGAAATCAACCGGAAAATCCACAATCCACGGAAGTCATGCATGACTAGGCGTAATCGGCGGATACCGTGGTGGACCGACCCGTTCCCTCTTCGGCTACCGGCTGGGAGGCATCGTCCGGCAGCATTGGAGTCACCATGGAGATCCTCGTTGCTGTCATAGCATTTGCCGGTGCGCTCCTGGCCGCCGTCGCGGCCGTAGCCCTGATCCAACGACTGCGCGACGAGCCCGAGGGCTGGTTGGTCGCCTGGACCGTTGCAGTCGTGGGTTTGTGCCTGTCACTCGGCGTGATCGGCATCGGCTACCTCTTCGGCTTCGGCGGCGTCACGTTCCGGATCTACCAGGTGACGGGATCGCTGGTGGCGCCGCTCTGGCTGGCCATCGGCCTGGTGCAGCTGCTGTCGGAGAAGGTGCCGCCCAGGTTCCTGGCGTGGCTGCTCGGCATCGCGCTGACCTTCGTGTCCGTCGTGATCATGGTCTGGGACCCGCTGAAGACCGAGGACATGGGCAAGTCCCTGCCCGCCGCCTCGACGCACTGGAACGTCTTCCCCGGCTACCTGCTGACCGGCGCGCACGTGGTCGCGCTGCTCGTCATGCTGGCGATGCTGGTGACGGCCGGGATCAAGTGGCGCAACGGCGACGAGTACGACACCGACAACCTGCACGCGACCGTGGTCGTCGTCCCGTCGGGGCTGGCGCTCGTGGGGGCGATGCGGTTCGCGGTGCCGGCGTTGTTCACCACGGCGCTGCTGGCGGTGGCCGCGGCGGCCGTCTGGTACACCGTGCTGCGGCCGCTGGCGCCGTACGAGGACGACGACGAGGACGACTTCGACTTCGACCGCGACGAGCGCTCCCCGCGCCGGGAGGAGCGCTCTCAGCGCCGCGCGGAGCCTCCCGCCGCGCTGGACGAGCGGCAGATGACGCCGGGCGAGCGCCCGATGTTCCGCGACGAGGTGCCGCAGCGGGGCGGCCGCAGGGGCATGCCGGAGCCCGTGCCGGTGGCCGACGTGCCGCCCGCGCCTCCCGGGCCCGGCGTGCCGCCCGTGCCGCCCCCGCCGCCGCGCCGCGCGTCGGGGCTCGGCGACCTGGTGGCGGAGTACAGGGCGGGCGACGAGGGCTACCGGCAGCGGGAGGTCGACTACGCGGCCCGCATGTCGGGGCCGCTCGACGACGGTCCCTCCACGGGCTACATCATGAACGGCGCCCCGCCCGCGAACCAGCCGATGACGCCCCCCGCCCCCGCGACGGGCGCGGTCTTCCCCGGCGCCGACCTGTTCTCACCCGCCCAGCAGCAGCCGGCCGGCGGCAGGCCCTCGCCGCACATCTACGGCCTGCTCACCGTCTTCACGATCGTGGACGGCGCGGGAGAGGCGTTCGACCGGCTGGCCGAGGCGACCGTCGAGGCCGTGCGCCGGGGCGAGCCCGACACGCTCGTCTACGCCTGCCACGCGGTGAAGTCGGCGCCGCTGCAGCGCATCGTCTACGAGCTCTACCGCGACGAGGTCGCCTACCGCGACCACCAGCGCCAGCCGCACGTGGAGCGGTTCGTCAACGAGCGTCAGGCGATGGTGCTGGCCACCAACGTGATCGAGCTCGACGTGAACGCCGCGAAAGTGGTGCCGCTGCCCACCGTCACGTACTGAGGGCGGCCCTCAGCCTGGCCTCGTCCACCCGCCAGAAGTCGTGCTGCACCCCGTCGATCAGCGTGACCGGGATCATCTCCCAGTACTTCTCCCGCAACTCGGCCGAGGATTCGATGCTGATCTCCTCCCATGGCACGCCGAGCTCGCCCGCGACCCGGGAGATGACCTCGCGCGCGTCGTCACACAAGTGACAGCCGGGCTTGCCGAGCAAGGTGATGCGATGCATGACGCAACCGTACCGCCGCCGACTTTGTGCATCGGTTCACAAAGGGATTAACCTGAAAGACGGTTCGATTCCGTCACGCGGTCCCCAAGCCGCCCCTACCCTGGAGCACCGGCACGTGAAGAGCCCGTCCCAGCCCCGTGACCGCGGTATTCCCGAGGCGACGGTCGCCAGGCTTCCGTTGTACCTGCGGGCGCTGCACGGGATGGCCGAGCGGGGCATCGCGACCGTCAGCTCCGAGGACCTGGCCGTCGCCGCCGGCGTCAATTCCGCGAAGTTGCGCAAGGATCTGTCACATCTCGGCTCCTACGGCACGCGCGGCGTAGGGTATGACGTTGAGTACCTCGTCTATCAGATCTCCCGTGAGCTCGGCCTGACGCAAGACTGGGCGGTCGCGATCGTCGGTGTCGGTAACCTCGGCCGCGCGCTGGCCAATTACGGTGGCTTCGTCTCCAGGGGCTTCCGGGTCGCCGCGCTCGTGGACGCCGACCCCGAAGTGGTGGGCGACACCATCGCGGGATTGAATGTGGAGCACATCGACGACCTGGAAGCCGTGATCAAGCGGCGTGGAGTATCGATCGTGGTTCTGGCGACACCGGCGGCAGCGGCGCAGGAAGTGTGCGATCGCGTGATCGCCGTGGGCGTCACCAGCATCCTGAACTTCGCTCCGGTGGTGCTCACCGTGCCCGACAGCGTCGATGTCCGTAAGGTCGATCTATCCATAGAACTGCAGATTCTCGCGTTCCACGAGCAACGCAAGGCTGGGGGGCCACTCATGGCGGTGGACAGTCAATGAGTGTTCTGGCTATCGGACTGAGCCACCGCACCGCGCCGGTGGCGCTGCTGGAGCGCGTCTCGGTGACGGGCGACGCACTGGTCAAGCTGCTGCACGACGTGCAGCGCGATCCGTGCGTCGCGGAGGCCATGGTGGTCTCGACCTGCAACCGGGTCGAGGTCTACGTCACGGTCGACCGCTTCCACGCCGCCGTCACCGCCATCAGCGACCTCCTGGGCGTGCACACCGGCGTCCCCGTCGAGGAGCTGACGCCGCACCTCTACGTGCACTACGAGGAGCGGGCCGTCGAGCACCTGTTCTCCGTGGTGTGCGGGCTCGACTCGATGGTGGTCGGCGAGGGCCAGATCCTCGGCCAGGTCCGCCAGGCGCTCAAGCTGGCGCAGCGCCAGGGCACCGTCGGCGCCACCCTCAACGAGCTGGTCCAGCAGGCGCTGCGGGTCGGCAAGCGGGCCCAGACCGACACCGGCATCGACAAGCACGGCGCCTCCCTCGTCACCGCCGGCCTCGCGCTGGCGGGCGAGCTGGCCGGGCGGCGCGCCCTGGTGATCGGCGCGGGCTCGATGAGCTCGCTGGCCGCCGCCACGCTGGCGCGCGCCGGGGTGCGCGACATCGTCGTGGCCAACCGCACGTACGAGCGGGGCGCCCGGCTGGCCGAGTCCGTCGGCGGGCGGGCCGTCGAGTTCGCCGCCGTGGCCGACGAGCTGGCCGGCGCCGATCTCGTCATCACCTGCACCGGCGCGGGGCGCCACGTCATCACGCCCGGCATGCTCAGCCGGCCCGCGTTCCTGCTCGACCTGGCGCTGCCGCACGACATCGACCCCGCCGTACGCGCCGTGCCCGGCGTCACGCTGGTGGACCTGGAGACGATCCAGGAGTCCGGCATCGGCTCGCGCGAGGGCGACGCCGTGCAGTCCGTGCGCGCCCTCGTCGCCGAGGAGCTGCGCGCCTACCTCGACGCCGAGCGCGCCGCCAAGGTCACCCCGACCGTGGTGGCGCTGCGCAGCAAGGCGGCCGGCGTGGTCGAGTCGGAGCTGGGCCGCCTGCTCATGCGCGTGCCCGACCTCGACGAGCGCGCCAGGGACGAGGTCGCCATGACCGTCCAGCGGGTCGTCGACAAGCTGCTCCACGAGCCGACTGTGCGTGTCAAGCAGCTCGCCACCTGCCCAGGGGGCGATCATTATGCGGAAGCCCTGCGTGAGCTGTTCAATCTGGATCCGAAGGTGCCCGAGGCCGTGAGGGAGGTGGAGCTGTGACGTCGCGGTCCGGCGCGCTGCGGCTCGGGACCCGCCGCAGTCTCCTGGCGACCACCCAGTCCCAGCTGGTGGCCGACGCCTACGTCGCGCGCACCGGGCGGGCGGTCGAGCTCGTCGGCGTCACGACGTTCGGCGACGTCACCAAGGCCCACCTGGCGCAGCTCGGCGGCACGGGCGTGTTCGTCAGCGCGCTGCGCGACAAGCTCATCGACGGCGAGGTCGACTTCGCCGTCCACTCGCTGAAGGACCTGCCGACCAAGCAGGACCCGCGCTTCACGCTCGCCGCGATCCCGGCCCGGCACGACCACCGCGACGCGCTGGTCGGCACGCACAAGTTCGCCGACCTGGCGCCGGGCGCGAAGGTCGGCACCGGCTCGCCGCGCCGGGTCGCCATGCTGAGTGCGCTGCGCCCCGACCTCGAGTACGTCGCCATCCGCGGCAACGCCGACACGCGCATCGGCAAAGTCAATTCCGGCGAGCTCGACGCGGTCGTGCTCGCCTCCGCCGGGCTGCACCGGCTCGGGCGCGACGCGGAGATCTCGCAGATCTTCGAGGTCGACGAGCTGCTGCCCGCCCCAGGCCAGGGCGCGCTGGCCGTGGAGTGCCGCGCCGACCGCGCCGATGTGATCGAGTTCCTGCGCGTGCTCGACGACCCGCCGACCCGTGCCGCGGTGACCGCCGAACGGGCCCTGCTGTCCAGCTTGGAGGCCGGGTGCGCCGCTCCGGTGGGTGCGTTCGCGGTCGATGACGGGCACACTCTGAACCTGACCGCTGTGGTCGTCTCCATCGACGGCCGCGAAACGGTCCGCAAGTCCGCCGCCGGCTCTCCTTCGGAGGCTGCGAACCTGGGCCGCCTCCTAGCGGCCGAGATGATCGCCGAAGGGGCCGACAGATTGATGGGGGAGCATTCCCATTGAGCTCCGATAGTCCGACCTCCGGTTTCGTCGCGTTCGTGGGCGCGGGTCCAGGCGACCCCAACCTGCTGACGCTCCGCGCCGCCGAGCTGCTCGCCAAGGCCGACGCGGTGGTGCTCGACGCCGAAACGCAAACCCCGCTGCTGCGTCACTGCCGTGAAGGCGTCGAGGTCGTCGAGGCCTCCGGCGCCGACTTCGTGCGGCGCGCCGCACAGGGGCAGCTCGTGGTCCGCCTGTGCGAGGGCGACCCGATGCTGTTCTCCTCGATCACCGAGGAGGCCGCGGCCTGCACCGCGGCGGAGGTGGACTTCGAGATCGTGCCCGGCGTGCCGCCCGCGACCGCCGTGCTCACCTACGCGGGCATCCCGCCGGCGACGGCGGTGCCCGAGTTCCGCGTCGTCGACGCCGCCCAGGAGCAGGACTGGGCCGCCCACGCCGCCTGCCGCGGCACGCTGGTCGTCTACAACGGCATCGGTGACGCCGTGGCCATCGGCAAGGCGCTGATCGCGGGCGGCAAGCCCGACACCACGCCCGTCGCGGTCAGCAGCGGCGGCACCACCACCGAGCAGTACACCGTGGTGTCCTCGCTGGGCCGGCTCCAGGCCGACCTCAAGCACGCCGGCTTCACCGAGCCCGCGCTGATCGTGGTCGGCGAGGCCGTGGGCCAGCGCGACAAGCTGTCGTGGTTCGAGACCAAGCCGCTGTTCGGCTGGCGGGTGCTGGTGCCCAGGACGAAGGAGCAGTCGCGCTCCCTGTCCGAGCAGCTCGTCGCCTACGGCGCGGTGCCCGAGGAGGTGCCGACCATCTCGGTCGAGCCGCCCCGCACGCCGCAGCAGATGGACCGCGCGATCAAGGGCCTGGTCACCGGCCGCTACGAGTGGGTGGCCTTCACCAGCGCCAACGCGGTCAAGGCGGTGCGCGAGAAGTTCGAGGAGTACGGCCTCGACGCCCGCGCCTTCGCCGGGCTCAAGGTGGCGGCCGTGGGCGACGCCACCTCGCGGGCCCTGGTCGAGTTCGGGGTCAAGCCGGACCTGCTGCCCTCGGGCGAGCAGTCGTCGGAGGGGCTGGTGGCCGAGTGGCCGCCGTACGACTCGATGCTCGACCCGATCAACCGGGTGCTGCTGCCGCGGGCCGACATCTCCACCGACACGCTGGTGGCCGGGCTCACCGAGCTGGGCTGGGAGTGCGACGACGTGACCGCGTACCGCACCGTGCGGGCCGCTCCGCCGCCCGCGCCGATCCGTGAGGCCATCAAGGGCGGCGGCTTCGACGCCGTGCTCTTCACCTCCTCCTCCACGGTGCGCAACCTCGTGGGCATCGCCGGCAAGCCGCACAACGTCACCGTGATCGCGGTCATCGGGCCGCAGACGGCCAAGACGGCCGAGGAGTTCGGGCTCCGGGTGGACGTCATGGCCGACAAGCCGTCAGCCTCCGCCCTGGCCGCCGCGGTGGCCGAGTTCGGAGCCAAGCAGCGCCAGGCGGCGCTGGCCGCGGGCGACACGCCCCGCAGGCCCTCGCAGAACCGCCGTGGCGCCAGGAGGAGAGCCAAATGAGCGCGCACTACCCCGTCGCCCGCCCCCGGCGGCTGCGCCGCGACCCCGCGCTGCGCCGCATGGTGGCGGGCACCAGGCTGCACGCCGCCGACCTGATCCTGCCGATGTTCGCCAAGGAGGGCATCACCGAGCCGCAGCCGGTGGCCTCGATGCCGGGCGTCGTCCAGCACACCCGCGACTCGCTGCGCAAGGCCGCCCACGACGCCGCCGCGGCGGGCGTGGGCGGCATCATCCTGTTCGGCATCCCGGCGGTGAAGGACGCCCGCGGCTCGGCCGCCGACGACCCCGACGGCGTGCTGCAGGTGGCGCTGCGCGACGTGGTGGCCGAGGTGGGCGACTCGATCGTGGTGATGGCCGACACGTGCCTCGACGAGTTCACCGACAACGGGCACTGCGGCATCCTGACCCCCTCCGGCGACGTCGACAACGACCTGACGCTGGAGCGGTACGCCTCCATCGCGGTGGCCCAGGCCGAGGCCGGGTCCCAGATGGTGGCGCCGAGCGGCATGATGGACGGCCAGGTGGGCGTGATCAGGGCGGCGCTCGACGCCGCCGGCCACGGCAACGTGCCGATCCTGGCCTACACCGCCAAGTACGCCTCCGCCTTCTACGGCCCGTTCCGCGACGCCGCCGAGTGCGCGCCGCAGTTCGGCGACCGCAGCACCCACCAGCAGGACCCTGCGGGCCCGCTGGAGGACGCGCTGCGCGAGCTGCGCCTCGACCTCGCGGAGGGCGCCGACGCGGTCATGGTCAAGCCCGCGCTGGCCTACCTGGACGTCATCGCGCGCTTCCGCGCCGAGGCGGACGTGCCGGTGGCCGCCTACCAGGTCAGCGGCGAGTACGCGATGATCGAGGCCGCCGCCGCCAACGGCTGGGTGGACCGCGAGCGGATGATCATGGAGTCGCTGGTCGCGATCAAGCGGGCGGGGGCCGATCTGATCTTGACATACTGGGCAACAGAAGTGGCTCGACGGCTCTAACAAGGGGTTTCCCGTCAACTCGTGGGGCCCGTGGGCTAGAGTTGCATGACAAGTGCTGGTGTGTCCCGCGTGTACGTAGGTGCTTGCGGCAGGCCGCTGAACGCGGCTGCCGTTCCGTCCGGTGTCGGGGCCTCCTCAGGCGCTGTGAGTCGAACGGGAGACACCATGGTGGGGGTACCACTGGCTCGGCGTACCAAAAAGCGGGCCCAGAAACAGGCACGGCCGACACGGATCTCGGTGGTGCTCGAGTACGCCGCCCTGGGGTGGCCCGTCGTGCCGGGCGCGCATCCGCTGCGTCACGGGCCGCGCGCGTGTTCGTGTGACCGCGTGGGCTGTCCCGACCCCGGTGCCCATCCGCTCTCCCCGGCCTGGCACATGCAGGCCACCACCGACACCGCCCTGCTCACGCGCTGGTGGCAGGCCGAGCCCGAGGCCAACGTGATCCTGCCCACGGGGCGGGTGTTCGACGTCTTCGACGTACCCCTCGCCGCCGGTCTGTCGGCCCTGACCCGGATCGACGCCGCCGACGCCCACTCAGGCCCGGTCGCCGCCAACGGCGACCGGGTCTTGTTCTACGTGGCCACCAGGGGCAACCCGGAGGACGAGGACGAATGGTGGTCGTGCCAGCTCGACTGCGACCCCGCCACCATTGACGACACGCCCGGGCTGCGCTGGCACTGCCGCGACAGCTACGTCCTCGCGCCGCCCTCGACCCTGCCCAGCGGGCAGCCCGTCTCCTGGCTGCGGCCACCGGACGGTCGGCCGCTGCCCGACCCGCTGCGCATCCTGGAGTGGCTGGCCGACTGAGCGCGAACCCGGCCGGATAACCTGTTCCGGTGAGCCGTACGCAGACTTCTGAGGCCCTGTTCGCCCGCGCCCGCCAGATCGTGCCCGGGGGCGTCAACTCCCCGGTCCGCGCGTTCAACTCGGTGGGCGGCACGCCGCGTTTCATGGCCTCGGGGCAGGGGCCGTACATCACCGACGTCGACGGCAACCGCTATGTCGACCTGGTGTGCTCCTGGGGCCCGATGATCCTCGGGCACCGCCATCCCGCCGTCGTGGAGGCCGTCGAGCGCGCCGTGGCGACCGGGTTCTCCTACGGCACCGCTACGCGGGGCGAGGTGGAGCTGGCAGAGGAGCTGGTGGCGCGGGTGGCGCCGGTGGAGAAGGTGCGGCTGGTCAGCTCGGGCACCGAGGCGACGATGAGCGCGGTGCGGCTGGCCAGGGGGTTCACCGGGCGGTCCAAGGTGATCAAGTTCGCCGGCTGCTACCACGGGCACGTGGACGCGCTGCTCGCCTCGGCCGGGTCCGGGGTGGTGACGTTCGGGCTGCCCGACACGCCCGGGGTGACCGGGGCGTCGGCGGCCGACACGATCGTGCTGCCGTACAACGACCTGGCGGCCGTCGAGGAGGCGTTCGCCACGGCCGAGATCGCGTGCGTGATCACGGAGGCGTGCCCCGCGAACATGGGGGTCGTGCCGCCGCGCGCGGGCTTCAACGCCCGCCTGCGCGAGCTGTGCACCGCCAACGGCGCGCTGCTCATCGTGGACGAGGTGCTGACGGGCTTCCGGGTCTCCCCGGCGGGCTGGTACGGACTCGACCCCGTCGAGGCCGACCTGATGACCTTCGGCAAGGTCATGGGCGGCGGCCTGCCGGCGGCGGCGTTCGGCGGCCGGGCCGAGGTGATGGCCAGCCTCGCTCCGGAGGGGCCCGTCTACCAGGCGGGCACGCTGTCGGGCAACCCGCTGGCCTGCGCGGCCGGGCTGGCCACGCTGCGTGCCCTGGACACCGAGGCCTACGCCCGGGTGGACGAGGCCGCGCTCAAGGTGGGTGACCTGGCCTCCGAGGCGCTGGCGAAGGCCGGGGTGCCGCACAGGCTGCAGCGGGCGGGCAGCCTGTTCTCGATCTTCTTCACGGACGCCGAGGTGACGAGCTTCGCCGAGGCCAAGACCCAGGACACCGCGGCCTTCACCGCGTTCTTCCACGCGATGCTCGACCAGGGGGTGTACCTGCCGCCCTCGGCGTACGAGGCGTGGTTCCTGTCGGCTTCGCACGACGACGAGGCGCTGGCCCGGGTGGCCGAGGCGCTGCCGGCCGCCGCTGAGGCGGCCGCGGCCGTGCGCTGAAGCGGGCTCAGCGAGCGGGCTTCTGGTAGCGGATGCGCTGCTCGCGGGCCTGCTCGGCGAGGGTCTTGAGGTACGACACGGAGCTGGTCTGCTGCTTCTTCGTCTTCAGGATTCTCATGCAACTATTTTCATCTGCTTCACAGTCAACGACAAGCGAGACTTTCTACGCTAAACCGTTTAGGCTGACTTACATGTTGGACCTGAACCGGCTCAAGGCGCTTCACGCCGTCCACGTGTACGGGTCGGTGGGCGCGGCGGCCGACGCGCTCATGGTCACGCCGTCGGCCGTCTCGCAGCAGATCGCCAAGCTGGAGCGCGAGACCGGCGCCCGGCTGATGGAGCGCAACGGCCGCGGCGTGCGCCTGACGGACGCGGCCGGGCTGCTGGCCGAGCACGCCGAGCGCATCCTGGCGCTGGTCGAGACGGCGGAGGCCGACTTCGAGGCGCTGCGCGGCGCGGTCGTCGGCCGCCTCAACGTGGGCGCCTTCGCCACCGCCACGCGCGGCCTCATGCCGGCCGCGCTGGTCTCGCTCAAGCAGCGCCACCCCGACCTGTGGGTGCAGCTCAGCGAGCGCGACCCCGACCGGGTCGTGCGCGAGGTCGCCAGGGGCGAGCTGGACCTGGGAGTGATCCAGGACTGGCTGAACCGCCCCATGGCCATCCCCGAGGGCCTGTCCAAGGCCACGCTGCTCGACGACGTGGCCGACGTGGCCGTGCCCGCCGATCACCCGCTGGCGGGCGAGCGGGAGATCGAGCTGGCCGCCCTGCGCGGCGAGCAGTGGATCAGCGGCTCGCCCGGCACCGTCTGCCACGACTGGCTGGTGTTCACGCTGCGCAGCGCCTCGCTGGAGCCGGTGATCGCGTGCATGGCCGACGAGTACCCGACCCAGCTCGCGCTGGTCGCGGCCGGTCTGGGCTGCGCGATCGTGCCGCGCCTGGGCCGCGACTGCGTGCCCGACGGCGCGCGGCTGGTGCCCCTGCGCCCGCGCCAGTCGCGGCGCATCTACGCGGTCTGGCGCACCGACGCCGCCCGCCGCCCGGCCATCAGGGCCATGGTGGAGGCGCTGGCGGAGTCGAGCAGGAAGCAGGAGAACGCCTGGGCGGTGAACTGACACCGCCCGGGGCCTCAGGCCGGATGTCCCGGGCGAGCGGATAGGCTGTGCCCACCATGGCTGATACCACCGTCGTCCACCTGCTGCGCCACGGTGAGGTGCACAACCCCGCAGGCGTCCTGTACGGCAGGCTGCCCGACTTCCACCTGTCCGAGACAGGTCAGCTCATGGCCGAGACGGTCGCCAAGGCCGTCGGCGGCCGTGACATCGTCAAGCTGTTCAGCTCCCCGCTCGAACGCGCCCTGGAGACGGCGGCCCCGCTCGCCGACAAGCTCGGCCTGGAGATCGTCCAGGACCCCCGCCTGATCGAGGCGGGCAACCTGCTGCAGGGCCGCATCGTGGGCCAGGGCCTGGGGGTGCTGCGCGACTGGCGCAACTACCGCTACTTCTGGAACCCGCTGCGCCCGTCGTGGGGCGAGCCGTACCCGGTCATCGTCAGCCGGATGAAGTCGATCATCGACGAGGCCAGGGCGGCGGCGCGCGGGCACGAGACGGTGCTCGTCAGCCACCAGCTCCCCATCTGGGCCATCAGGTGCGCCGCCGAGGGCCGCAGGCTCTGGCACGACCCGCGCCGCCGGCAGTGCGCGCTGGCCAGCCTGACCACGCTGACCTTCGACGGCGACCGCCTGATCAGCATCGGCTACAGCGAGCCCGCGGGATCACTGGAGACGGGGCCCTCGCTCCCCGGGGCCTGATGTCCGGAGCGTGCGGTGCCCCCGGTAGAGTTGCAAGCTCTACCGGTTGTAGTACAAGGAGATCTTCCTCCGTGCGCGCCAAGTCCCTCTCCCTCCTTCTCCCCGTGGCGCTGCTGGTCGCGGGCTGCGCCGGCAACCAGGGCGGTCAGCCCCAGGCAGGCGACACCCGCTTCGTCGCGGGTGACGGGAAGATGCAGGTCTTCGAGGCCGCCGAGCGCAAGCCCGCGCCCGCGGTCGAGGGGCCGACCCTCGACGGCGCCACCGCCTCGCTGGCCGCGCACAAGGGCAAGGTCGTGGTGCTCAACTTCTGGGCCTCCTGGTGCGGCCCCTGCCGGGCGGAGGCGCCCGTGCTCAAGGAGGTCGCGGCCAAGACCAAGGACAGCGGGGTGCAGTTCCTCGGCGTCGACTTCAAGGACCGCCAGGCCGACGCGCAGGCGTTCGAGCGCACCGAGCAGACCGGCTATCCGCACATCTTCGACCAGCCCGGCAAGGTCGCGCTGGCCTTCCAGGGCACGGTGCCGCCCGCGGCCATCCCGTCCACGCTGATCATCGACAAGCAGGGCAGGATCGCCGCCAGGGCGCTGGGCGCCGTCAAGTACACCGACCTGATGAACACCGTGACCAAGGTGCGCGATGAGTGATGTCGTGGCCTCGGGCTCGCTGCTGCTGGCCGTGCCGATCGCGGTGCTGGCCGGGGTGGTGTCGTTCCTGTCGCCGTGCGTGCTGCCGCTGGTGCCCGGTTACCTGTCGTACGTCACGGGCATGAGCGCCGACCCCAAGCGGGGGCGGCTGGTGCTCGGGGCGTCGTTGTTCGTGGCCGGGTTCGGGCTGGTGTTCGTGCTCAGCGGGGCGCTGTTCGGCGGCCTCGGCTCCGTCCTGCTGGGCAACGCCGACGTCATCACCCGGGTGCTCGGCGTGCTCACCATCCTGCTCGGGCTCGCCTTCCTGGGCGTGCTGCCCGGGCTCATGCGCGACGTGCGCATCCACCGCCTGCCGGCCGCGGGGCTGGCGGGCGCGCCGCTGCTCGGGGTGGTCTTCGGCCTCGGCTGGACGCCGTGCATCGGGCCCACGCTGGCCGTGGTGCTCACGCTCGGCCTCAACGAGGGCAGCGCGGGCCGGGGAGCGCTCCTGGCCGTCGCCTACGCCCTCGGCCTCGGCCTGCCCTTCGTGGGCGCGGCGCTGGCCTACAGCAGGGCGCTGCGCACGTTCCGGGCCATCCGCAAGCACTCGCGCCTGATCACCAGGATCGGCGGCGGCATGATGGTGGCCGTCGGCGTGCTCCTGGTGACCGGGCTCTGGGGAGAGATGATCGCCGCCATGCAGGGACTGATCGGCGCGTTCGAGCCGGTGATCTGATGAGCGTCCAGGAGCTGGAGAAGGAGCAGGAGCCCAAGCAGGGCTCGTTCGGCCTGGTGGCCTGGCTGCGCTGGGTGTGGCGCACGCTCACCTCGATGAAGACGGCGCTGATCCTGCTGTTCCTGCTGGCGCTGGGCTCGGTGCCCGGCTCGCTGGTGCCGCAGCGCAGCGTCGAGCCCGACAAGGTCGCCCAGCTCTACGAGCAGAGCCCGGCGCTGGCCGAGTGGTACGACCGCCTCCAGCTCTTCGAGGTGTTCAGCTCCACCTGGTTCGCGGCCGTCTATCTGCTGCTGTTCACCTCGCTGATCGGCTGCATCATCCCGCGCACCGCGACCTACCTGCGCGAGCTGCGCCGCAAGCCGCCCGCCGCCCCCAAGAACCTGTCCCGCCTGCCCCACGCCGACTCCTTCGACTCCGCCCTGGAGGTCGACGAGGCCGCGCGCCGGCTGCGCAAGCTGCGCTTCCGCGTCGTGACCGGCGACGGCTGGGTGTCGGCGGAGAAGGGCTACCTGCGCGAGACCGGCAACCTGTTCTTCCACGTCGCCCTGCTCGGCATCCTGCTCGCCATCGGCGCCGGGTCCCTGTACGGCTACCGCGGCAACGTCCTGGTCGTCGAGGGCGACGGGTTCGCCAACACCGTGGCCGCCTACGACCGGTTCATGCCCGGCAACCAGGTCTCCGCCGAGTCGCTGCAGCCGTTCTCCTTCACGCTGTCGGACTTCAAGGTGGCCTACCAGGTCGCCGGCGACAAGCGGGGGCAGGCCCTCGACTACTCGGCCCACCTCAAGGTCAGCGACACGCCGGCCGCGCCCGCCCGCGACTACGAGCTCAAGGTCAACGAGCCGCTTGAAGTCGACGGCACGCAGATGTACCTGATCGGCAACGGCTACGCGCCCGTGTTCAAGGTCACCGACGGCAAGGGGCAGGTGGCCTTCGAGGGGCCCGTGCCCTGCCTGATCGAGCAGAAGACCACCATGACCTCGGGCTGCGTGGTCAAGGTGCCCGACGCGCAACCGTCGCAGCTGGGGTTCCTGCTGCAGTTCCTGCCGACCAGCGTGCCGCTGACCAACGGTGACCACGCCTCGGCCTTCCCCGGCTCGCTCAACCCCGAGGTGAAGATCCTCGGCGCCTTCTCCGGCGACCTGGGTGTGCGCTCGGGCAAGCCGCAGTCGGTGTACGAGCTGGCCGAGCCCGAGGTGCTGAAGAAGCTCAAGCCCCTCGTCATGGGGTCCGCCGCGCCCAAGCCGCTGGCCGTGGGGCAGTCGCTGGACCTGCCCGACGGGCTGGGCAAGCTGGAGTACACCGGGGTCAAGGAGTGGATCACGCTCCAGACGTCCTACGACCCGGGGCGCTTCCCCGCGCTGGTGGCCGCCGCCACGGCCGTCGTCGCCATCGCGCTCTCCCTCATGATCCGCCGCCGGCGGGTCTTCGTGCGGATCTCCGGGGGCAGGGCCGAGGTGGGCGGCCTGACCCGTACCGAGGGCTCCGCGGCGGGCTTCGCCGAGGAGTTCGCCGACATCGTGAAGGTTCTATCAGCAGGAGAAAAGGATGTCCGCTGAGCAACTCGCCGAGCTGAGCGACCTTCTCGTCGTCGCAGCCGTGCTGCTCTACGTCGTGGCCATGGTGGGCTTCGCGATCGAGCTCGCCTTCGGCCGGGCCCGGCCCGGCAAGGCCGTGGCCACCGAGCCGGCCGAGGTCAAGCAGCCGGTCGCGGTGGGGGCCACGGCCGCGGTGCCCGACGAGGGGGCCTCGGAAGGCGCCACCGTCAAGGACGCCGACGGGAAGACCGCCGAGGCGGCGCCCGCGGTGGCCGGGAAGGCGGCCGACCAGCCGGGCGGGCACACCAAGGCCGGCACGGTGGCGCTCGTGCTCGCCTGGATCGGCTGGGCCGCCAACTTCGGCGCCATCGTCACCCGCGGCCTGGCCGTGGACCGGTGGCCGTGGGGCAACATGTACGAGTTCGTGGTCGCGATCTGCTTCGCCGCCGTGACCGCGTTCCTCGGCACCCAGCTCCGCCACAACGTGCGGTTCCTGGGCGCGTTCGTGATGGTCACGGCCGCGCTGGGGCTCGGGCTGGCCGTCAAGGTCTTCTACACCGCCGCGGGGCCCGTGGTGCCCGCGCTGAACTCGTACTGGATCGCCATCCACGTCAGCGCGGCGATCATCTCCAGCGGCCTGCTGACGCTGGCCGGCGTCGCCGGCGTGCTCTACCTGGTGCGGGGCGACGGGATGTCGCGCCTGCCGTCGCGGGCGGACCTGGAGAAGGTGGCGCACCGGGCGATCGTGTTCGCCTTCCCGCTGTGGACGTTCGCGGTGATCGCGGGTGCGCTCTGGGCGGACCGGGCGTGGGGTCGTTACTGGGGCTGGGACCCCAAGGAGGTGTGGTCGTTCATCACCTGGGTAGCCTACGCCGCCTACCTGCACGCGAAGGTGACGGCCGGCTGGCGGGGGAGGGCGGCGACGATCGTGCAGCTCGTGGCGTTCGGCTGCCTGCTGTTCAACCTGATCGGCGTCAACATCTTCATCGACGGCCTGCACAGCTACGCCGACGTCGACTAGCCCCGGGGGCTAGGAGACGTCGTCGCCGCGCATCCGCCGGTCGAGGTCCTTGAGGAAGTCGGGGTCGTCGTCCGGCCCCTTCGGCGCGCCCGGGCCCGGGGGGACGGGCCAGGCCGCCCTCGGGGCGCGCGGACGGCCGCGCGCCATCCACACCACGCCGCCGAGCAGCGGGATGAGCACGACGATGAGGATCCACAGCGGCTTTGGTACGTTCCGTACCTCGTCTTCGGGTGTGGTGACCACGTCGAACAGTGAGAAGAGCCAGAAGGCCAGCAGCGCCAGGCCGATCAGAACACCTGCCATGTCCCGAACTGTAAGCCATGTTTCGGCGTGATCGTGCTGCCTGATGTCCCATTTCGGGTGACTAGCGGAAGATCGGCGTCGTACGGTGGAATCCGATGCGTCGGTGTCCACGGGGCTCCAGGTGGCGTTGAGGGGTGCGATGGCCTTTTCTTCCGACAGGGGACCCAACGACAGAGGACGGCATCGGCGTGGGCGCTGGTGGCGGCGTGGCTCCTACCTCTTCTCGCGCCGTGGCGAGGCGCACCCCGACGCCGACCGTTCCTTCTGGTCCGACGCGCGCACCGGTGGCGGGGAGCCGCACCAGGTGGGCCGGCCCGCCGAGACGGGCAGGCTGTCCGGCACGCAGGACAGGATGATGTGGCCCGGAGGTGACGATCCGGAACGCCCGCGATGGCCATCGGACGGCACCCGCGCGGAACGGCCACGCGACGGTTACCGCGCGGAACGGCCACGCGACGGTTACCGCGCGGAACGGCCGCCGGACGGCACGCGCGCCGAACGGCCCCCCGATGGACGGCCGGCTGCGCGGTCGGAGGGGACGAGCTGGGACGCCTTCGGCCTACGCGAGCGCGGCGAGCGCCTGCCCGCCGCCGTCGTGGTCGATCGCCCCCGCTACACCTGGGCCGACTTCGAGCTCACCGACGAGCCGCTCAGGGCCCGCCCGCACCGCCCCGACGCGCCCTCGCTCGGCGACGGCCTGCGGCACTGCGGCAGGCTGGAGTCGATCCTGCACCGCCAGTGGGACGCCAGGCAGGGCCCGCCGTCCGCCGACGTGATCAGGGCCGTGGAGAGCCTGGCCAGGCTGCCCGAACGGTTGAAGGAACTGCTCGCCTCGGGCCTGGAGGGCATCTACGTCGGCCCCGGCGGCGTGCCCGACCTCGACGACATGGGCTACCTGCGCGGCGCCCCGCTCCCGTCGAGCCGGGCGACCTGGGACATCTGCGCCGGCGCGTACGGCGACAGGAAGATCGTCGTGGGCGACCGTCCCTCACCCACGCCCGACGTGATGATGCACGAGGTCGGCCACGCCATCGACGACATCGACGCGGCCTACGGCGACTGGGTGTCGGACTCGCCGGAGTTCGCGCGCCTGTACGACTCGGCCGTGCCGCTGCTGGCCTCGACGTTCCACCGCCAGGGCGGCGGGCTCGGCCGCAAGGAGTTCTTCGCCGACGCCTTCGCCGCCATCGCCTCGCGCCAGCGCCCGGCCCTGGTGGACATGCTCGGGGGCGACACGCGGATGGCGCTCGACATCATGCTGTTCTTCAACCGGCGCTACGGAATCTAGGTGATCGGCCATGTACGTCATCCGGCTCGCGGACGGCACCTTGCGCGTACCGCAGAGCCTGGCCAGCCAGGACGGCCGTCTGATCGGCAACGCCTACGTCGAGGTCCAGCCCGGTGACCCCGACTACGAGCAGTGGCTGCCGGAGTCGCTGACCGAGGAGGAGGCGGAGCTGCGCCGCCGGCGCTGGGAAGAGGAGAACGACGACCTGGAGCGGGAGTTCCTGGCGTTCAAGGCGCGGCAGGAGGACGCCTGACCGGGCTGCAGGGGGACGCCGGCCCGGTCCTGGGCGAACGGACAGGCGCCAGCCACGGTCGGCGGTTGGCGCCGCCCCGTGCCGTTCCCGTACGGAAGTGTGGCCGGGAGGGCACGCGAAACAGTGGGTTCCGCCAGCGGTGATCCTGGCGGGAAGGACCGCTGTTCAGGCGGCCCGCCTGCAGGATCACCGACTAGACGGAACGTCAGACGCGCGGGGACTCACCTGCTGGCCTGTCGGCCGTGAGAACGTCCTCGCCTCGGAGAAGGGCGTGCACTTCCGACTCGCGGAAGCGCCGGTGCCCTCCGGGGGTGCGGATACTGCTGATGCGGCCTGCCGCTGCCCAGCGTGTAACCGTCTTTGGGTCTACCCGGAAGAGGGCGGCAACCTCTCCTGGGGTCAGCAGACGCTCGCTGCTACTCTCCACCAATCTCTCCCCCTCGCATCCCGCTTCCTGCCAGCGGGCGGACAGGTAACCAGTGTGTCGAGCGAAGCCTGATTTATCCGTGGTTTTCTACAAAGATCACGGGTTGTTATCAGCTGACTGCCCGATTGTTATATGATAGAGCCTCTTTGGGGCTCTCGTGGGTGTTTCTTTACGAAACTCCCTAACTGGGAACAGTAGCAGTGCTCGCGTCCGATGCGAAGAGCGACCGCTGCGCCGGTCCGAGTAACCTCGAACCTGTGCGTCCCGTTCTCGTTTACACCGCGTCGCGGATCGGCTTGTTTCTCGTGACCCTGGGTGTCCTGTACCTGCTCGGACTCCAAAACCCGCTGATCCTCATCGCCGCTTCTTTCTTGATCAGCGGCATAGCCAGCTACGTGTTGCTGTCCAAGCAGCGTGACGCCGTGAGTGCGCGTCTCAGCGACAGGATCGACCGGCCGAAGCCGGACAACGACTAGGGCAGGGGGAACATGCCAATCCGGGCATGGTACTCCCGTCCGAGTCTCGTTGTGTCGCTACCGACAAGTAGTCCACTGCCGTGCGCGTAAAACGCCTTCACCCCGATCCCGCGCTCCCGCGTGGGATTCCAACTGAGGGCCTTTCCGGTGCTCGGATGAATGGCGCCGATCCCGGGCCGTGACACCGCGCCGGGGCCGGCCGAGTCGCGGCCCTGTGGATTGTCCAGCCAGCGCTGGTGCCCGCCCACGTACACCGCCGCACCGGTCACCGCGACCGCGTAGAGCGAGTCGCCGCCGGTGCTGTTCACCCAGGTCGGGCGGATGGCCGAGCCCTTCGCCCAGGTCTCGAAGCGGGCCGTCGTGTCGCACATGCCGCCCTTCGGGCCGCCCGTGGTGACGACCGCGAAGTAGCGGCCGTCGGGGGAGAAGTCGAGGCCGCGTACGTAGGAGGGGAACGCGCTGCTGCACGGGCGCGCGTACGCCTCGGTCCGCCACGGGGCCACTCTGGCGACCGGCCCGCCGACGTCGATCAGCCCGAGCTGCGGGCGTGACTGGCCGTCGAGCGTGGTGAACGAGCCGTCCACCGCGAGCCTGCGGCCGGAGACGGCCAGCGCGTACACCTTCACGCGTGACGTCAGCGGCGCGCCCGGCTCGACGGCGAACCCCGCGTCGGGCGCGCCGGTGGTGGCGTCCAGCCGGGCCAGCGCCGTGCGCGGGCTGACGAAGTCGCCGCCGACGTACAGGTGCCGGCCCTGCCTGGCCAGCGCGGTCACCATGCCGCCGCCGACGCGCGGCTGGAAGGCGGGCACCAGGGCGCCGTCGGCCAGGCTGAGCCTGGCCAGGCCGCGGGCCCGGCGGTTGTCCACGCCGTGGAACTCGCCGCCGACGTAGACGGTGCCGCTGTCGCCGGCCGCCAGGCCGTAGACGGGGCCGGCCACGCTCGGCGCGAAGCCGGGCAGGACGCGCCCGGTCACCAGGTCGTAGGCGAACAGGTTGTCGCGGGCGTGGACCGTGGTGCGGGACGCGTCGCTCACTTCGCTGAACGAGCCGCCGACCACGACGGTGCGGCCGACGACGGTGATGGCGTTGACGATGCCGTCGAGCACGTGCGGGGTGGTGTCGATCGGGTCGGCCGCCACGACGCGGGCGTGCGCGACGGGGGCGTAGGCGGTGATCGCCGCAAGGGCGACACGGGCAAGCATTCGCCAATATCTAGCAGACGTTGGGTAGTGCTGCGACTACTTTCCGTTGATTGTCCTGGATGGGTATGACCGCGTACCCGCAGGCGGGGCCCAATAAGGTGTGAGTCATGACGCGCGCTCAGTTGGACAAGCAGCCGGACGAGGTCGCCGCGATGTTCGATCGCACCGCCCGGCGTTACGACCTGGTCAATGACGTGATCTCCCTCGGGCAGGTGCGGCTCTGGCGCAAGGCGGTGGCCGCCGCCGTGGACGCCGGGCCGGGGGAGCTCGTGCTCGACCTGGGCGCCGGCACGGGCACGTCCACCGACGCGTTCACCACGCTGGGGGCACGGGCGATCGCCTCCGACTTCTCCTTCGGCATGCTCAGCACGGGGGTGCGGCGGCACGGCGGCAACGCGCTGTCGGGGCCCGGCGTGCCGTTCGTCGCGGGTGACGCGATGCGGCTGCCGTTCGCCGACGGGGTGTTCGACGCGGTGACGATCTCGGTGGCGCTGCGCAACGTGCATGACACGTCCCTGGCGCTGCGGGAGATGCTGCGGGTGACGAAGCCGGGCGGGCGGCTGGTGATCCTGGAGTTCTCGCACGTCACGTTCGGCGCGTTCGACCTGGTCTACCGTGAGTACCTGATGCGGCTGCTGCCGAAGGTGGCCAAGGTGTTCGGCTCCAACGACGACTCCTACGAGTATCTCGCCGAGTCGATCAGAGACTGGCCCGACCAGCCGACGCTGGCCCGGACCATCCAGGACGCCGGCTGGGAACGGGTGGCCTGGCGCAATCTCACGATGGGGATCGTCGCCATGCACAGGGGGTTCAAGCCCGCCTGAGCTCGATGGTCAGCAGGTGGGCGTGACGGGGATGGCGGTGGAGCGTGACCTCCTTGACGAAGCAGGCGACCTTGATCTCGGGGATGTAGTCCTCGAACAGCTCGGGGCTCATGCCCGACCTGCACCAGATCAGCATCGCGGTCCCGTCCGGGATCGCCTGGGTGTGGACGACGAGGGGCAGGCGCCCCTCGGGGGTGCGCATCGAGGTGCGCAGGCAGAGCCCCTGGAAGCGGTGGCGGATGACGAGCCGCCCCACGGCCCTGCGTACGGCTGGGATCGCGCCGCCGGCGAGCACCGCCCCCGCGAGCAGCAGTGCCGCCACCGGCCCTTGCCAGAGGACCACTGAAGCCGCGCCGGCGAGCGCGAGCTCGGTCCGCCACCGCCAGGCCAGGCCCGCTGCGGCGACGGGGCCGCGCGCTCTGGCGATCTTCGGATGCTTCCGGGGGAACCCGTCCCCGGGGCTGAACTTGCGCGGGGGCGGTTCGCTGACCGGCTCGTCCTGGGGCGGCGACTCCAGGATCTCCTTCTTGCGCTGCTCGAAGCGGGGGTCGCGGTACTTCCGCCCGCCCCAGGCCGACCGGTCGACCTCCCAGCCCTGCTTCCTGGCGAAGTCGTTGGACCGGCGCCAGAACCACCTGTTGACGGCGACGGTTAATCGCCGCCATCCGCCCTTGCGATCTCCGGCGCCACGTGTAGCGTCGTTCATGCCGCGGCTCCCAATTTCCGCTCTTCGGTCAGAGTCGGGGTGCTACGCGGTTGCGGGCGGATGGGGTCCCACCATCCGCCCCCTCGCGTCTGGCGAAAACCTCATTTCGGCATCTGGCCCGTTTTCCTGCCTGCGGGCTACCCTGAGGGTGTGCCATCGGGCGGCCCTGTGCAATTCCCGCAGGGATGAGTCAAGGGATTCCGCGCGGAACGTGATTCATTCTTCCCGGCGACGATTGCATGACAGCGGGGCGGGCATATTTGGAAGAATGTCCCGAGAGGAGGCTGAGTGATCGGGGAGGTCAATCCGACACTCCGCCGCCGGAAACTCGCCTCTGAGCTGCGGCGGCTCCGCGAGGAGGCGGGGCTCAACGGGGTCCAGGTGTCGCAGGCGCTGCACTGGTCGACCTCCAAGCTCTCCCGGCTGGAGACCGGGCAGGTCGCTCCCTCGGCCAAGGACGTGGCCCGGCTGCTCAAGCACTACGACGCGCTGGGCGAGGAGGCCGACCTGCTGCTCGAACTGGCCGGCAACCACGTCGCCAAGGGCTGGTGGGAGTCCTACTCCGACATCCTGGCCGAGGTGGCGCTGGAGTACATCGGCCTGGAGGACGGCGCCCAGGTGATCAGCGCCTGGCACAACAACGTGCTGCCCGGTCTGCTGCAGACGCGCGCCTACGCCACGGAGCTGGCGCGGCTGTACCGCGCGGTGGAGCTGGCCACGCCGACCCAGATCGAACGCAGGACCCGGGTCCGCATGCGCAGGAAGCAGCTGCTCACCAACGAGCGGGTGACGTACACGGCGGTGGTGGAGGAGGCGACCCTGCGCCGCCGGTTCGGCGAGGCCGACGAGGCGATGATGCGCGAGCAGTTACGCCATCTGCTGGAGCTTTCCGACCTGCCGAACATCACCATTCACGTGATGCTGCTCGAACAACAGCATCCGATCGACTTATCGAGTTTCGTGCATCTGAGATTTCCCTCGATGCGGCTGCTCGGCCCGATTTCCAGTGACGTGGTCTACACCGAGGACTATCCCGGGCTGGAGCTGATCGAGGCGGAGGAACGGGTCTATCGGTATTCGCTGCTCTTCGACCTGCTGCGGGAGGCGGCGCTCGACGAGGAAGCGTCTCGAGACTGCATCGCCTCACTGGCCGGACTCTGACGCTCATGGGCCGGCTGCTAGCGTGACGATCATGACTGCGCGGCCTCAGGCGACACGCCGTCCCCAGGGATCACAGAACCGCACCCCGACTGCCACTATGTACAGGAAAAGCAGTAGACTGCGGGCCGGTAAGTTTGTGAAGGGGTTCACAAAGGAACGAAGGCGCGACACCCCACGGCCTTCGAGCGTGTAGGGACAGGATGTCCAGTGACCGTGCCAGCAGCCAGACAGGCTGACGCAGACGTCATCGTCGTCGGCGCCGGTCCAGCCGGCTCCGCAACCGCCTTTTACCTCGCTCAGGCCGGGCTCGACGTGTTGCTCCTGGAGAAGACCAGGTTTCCTCGCGAGAAGGTCTGCGGCGACGGCCTGACCCCCCGTGCGGTCAAGCAGCTGCAGAACATGGGCGTCGACATCGACGCGCCCGGCTGGATCAGGAACAAGGGCCTGCGTGTCGTCGGCGGCGGCCTGCGCTTCGAGCTCGACTGGCCGCAGCTCGAGCGCTTCCCCGACTTCGGCCTCGTCCGCACCCGCCAGGACTTCGACCAGATCGTCGCCGCCAACGCGGTCAAGAACGGCGTGCGCCTCATGGAGGGCGTCACCGTCACCGGCCCCGTGCTCGACGACCGCAGCGGCCACATCGTCGGCGTGACCACCAAGGACGGCCGCGAGTTCCGCAGCCGCGTGGTCGTGGCGGCCGACGGCAACAGCACCCGCCTGGCCCTGGGCATGGGCCTGCACAAGCGGGAGGACCGCCCGATGGGCGTGGCCGTGCGGACGTACTTCCAGAGCCCGCGCCACGACGACGACTACCTCGAGACCTGGCTGGAGCTGTGGGACGGCGACACGCTGCTGCCCGGCTACGGCTGGGTGTTCGGCGTCGGCGACGGCACCGCCAACGTCGGGCTCGGCCTGCTCAACACCAGCTCACAGTTCGGCAACATCGACTACCGCGACCTGCTGCGCCGCTGGTGCCGGTCGATGCCGCAGGAGTGGGGCTTCACCGAGGAGAACATGACGGGCCCGATCCGCGGCGCCGCGCTCCCGATGGCCTTCAACAGGCAGCCCCACTACACCCGCGGCCTGCTGCTCGTCGGGGACTCCGGCGGATCGATCAACCCGTTCAACGGCGAGGGCATCGCCTACGCCATGGAGACCGGGGAGATCGCCGCCGAGATCATCGCCAAGGCCCTCAAGGACACCACCCCCGCGCAACGCGAGCGGATCCTGCGGACCTATCCTCAGACGCTGAAGGACGCCTACGGCGGATATTTCACGCTCGGGAGGTTGTTCGTCGAGGCGATTGGGAAGCCGGGTGTGATGAGCTTCGGCACCAGGCACGGGCTCCCGCACCCGAGGCTGATGCGCTTCGCGCTCAAACTCCTTGGTAATCTCACCGACCGGCGAGGCGATGCGTCAGACATGATCATCAACGCACTCTCAAAGGTCGCGCCATCAGCATGAATCTCGCAATCAACAGATCCGGCTGCGCGCCCGCGCGCGCGGCGACTCCAGAGGAGGCGTAGCGATGGACCTTTACGTGCCCATCCTGGTGCTCGCCGTTCTCGCGGGGGGCTTCGCGATCTTCTCGGTCGCCATCGCTCCCTTCACCGGTCCCAAGCGCTGGAACCGCGCCAAGCTCGACGCCTACGAATGCGGCATCGAGCCCACGCCCCAGCCTGTCGGTGGTGGACGGTTCCCACTCAAATACATGATCACGGCGATGCTCTTCATCGTCTTCGACATCGAGATCATCTTCCTATACCCGTGGGCCGTCTCGTTCGCTCCGCAGACGGACGACCTCGGCCGCGTGCTCTCCTCGGGCCTTGGCCTGTTCGCGCTCGTCGAGATGCTGCTGTTCATCGTCACCGTGCTCGTCGCCTACGCGTACGTGTGGCGCCGCAAGGGTCTGGACTGGGACTGAAAATGGGACTTGAAGAAAAACTCCCCAGCGGGTTCATCCTCAGCACGGTCGAAGCGGCCGCGGGGTGGGCGCGAAAGAACTCCGTGTGGCCGGCCACGTTCGGCCTCGCGTGTTGCGCCATCGAGCTGATGGCCACCGGTGGCCCCCACTACGACCTGGCGCGCTTCGGTATGGAGCGCGCTTCGGCGTCTCCCCGGCAGGCCGACCTCATGATCGTGGCCGGCCGCGTGTCGCAGAAGATGGCGCCCGTCCTGCGCCAGATCTACGACCAGATGGCCGAGCCCAAGTGGGTCATCTCCATGGGCGTGTGCGCCTCCAGCGGCGGCATGTTCAACAACTACGCCATCGTGCAGGGCGTCGACCACGTCGTCCCGGTGGACATCTACCTGCCGGGCTGCCCGCCGCGGCCCGAGATGCTCATCGACGCGATCGTGAAGCTGCACGACAAGATCCAGAACATGAAGTTCGGCGCGCACCGCGCCAAGCAGATCGAGGAGCTCGAGCTGCAGGCGCTGCGCACGCTGCCGCTGATCGACCAGGGGGCCCCGAAGTGACCTCGCCCGACAACCTGCCCGAGGTCCCGGACGCGGAGGTTCCCCAGGTTCCCGCGGCCCAGGAGCCGCCGGTCGCCCGCAGGGGCATGTTCGGCGCGCACGACAGCGGCGACACCTCCGGCTACGGCGGTCTCGTCGTGCGCCGGGCGCCGCAGCTCTCCACGCCCCGCCCGTACGGCGGCTACTTCGACGAGATCGTCGACAGCCTGGCGATGGACGACGCCATCGAGCGCGTGGTCGTCGACCGCGGCGAGCTGACCCTGCACGTCAAGCGGGAGCGCCTGGTCGAGGTCGCCCAGAAGCTGCGCGACGACCCCGCGCTGCGCTTCGAGCTGTCGACCGGCGTGTCCGGGGTGCACTACCCGCACCTGGCGGGCGAGGAGCTGCACGCCGTCTACCACCTGGTCTCGATCACCCACAACAGGCGCGTGCGCGTGGAGGTGAGCGCGCCGGACTCCGACCCGCACATCCCATCCACGGTCAGCGTTTACCCTGGTCACGACTGGCACGAGCGCGAGACGTACGACTTCTTCGGGATCATCTTCGACGGTCACCCCGCGCTCACCCGGATCATGATGCCGGACGACTGGGACGGCCACCCGCAGCGGAAGGACTACCCGCTGGGCGGCATCCCGGTCGAGTACCGCGGCGCCACGATCCCCTCGCCTGACCACAGAAGGAGCTACTCATGAGCACCGCTTATGACGAGGCGACCGAGGGCAAGGTCTATTCGGTCAACGGCGCTGACTGGGACCAGGTCGTCAGCGGCGTGCGCGACTCCGAGGAGGAGCGCCTCGTCGTCAACATGGGCCCGCAGCACCCGTCCACGCACGGCGTGCTCCGGCTGGTGCTGACGCTCGACGGCGAGACGGTGACCGAGGCGCGCGGCGTCATCGGCTACCTGCACACCGGCATCGAGAAGAACATGGAGTACCGGACGTGGACCCAGGGGACCACGTTCGTGACCCGCATGGACTACCTCTCGCCGATCTTCAACGAGACCGCCTACTGCCTCGGCGTGGAGAAGCTGCTCGGCATCACCGACCGCGTGCCCGAGCGGGCGCAGGCCATCCGCGTGATGATGATGGAGCTCAACCGCATCGCCTCGCACCTGGTGGCGATGGGCACGTTCGGCATGGAGCTGGGCGCCACCACGCCGTTCCTGTTCGGGTACCGCGATCGTGAAATGATCATGGACCTGTTCGAGTACATCACCGGCCTGCGCATGAACCACGCCTACATCCGCCCCGGCGGCGTGAGCGTGGACCTGCCCGCCGGCGCGGTCGACAAGGTGGGCGAGTTCCTCAAGGAGATGCCCAAGCGGATCAAGGACATCCGCAAGCTGCTCGACGAGAACCCCGTCTACGTGCGCCGCACCAGGGACGTGGCCTACCTCGACCTGACCGGCTGCATGGCCCTCGGCGTCACCGGGCCGATCCTGCGCGCCGCCGGCCTCCCGTGGGACCTGCGCAAGTCGCAGCCCTACTGCGGTTACGAGACCTACGAGTTCGACGTCGCCACCGAGCGCGGCTGCGACGTGTACTCGCGCTACCTCGTCCGCATGAGGGAGATGGAGGAGTCCCTCAAGATCATCGAGCAGGCGCTGGACCGCATCGCCGGTCCGCTCAAGGGCGACCCTGTCATGATCGAGGACAAGAAGATCGGCTGGCCCGCGCAGCTCGCGCTCGGCCCCGACGGGTTCGGCAACTCGCCCGACCACATCGCGCACATCATGGGCACCTCCATGGAGGCCCTCATCCACCACTTCAAGCTGGTGACCGAGGGCTTCAGGGTGCCGGCGGGGCAGGCGTACGCCAGCATCGAGTCGCCCAAGGGCGAGCTCGGCGCCCACGTGGTCAGCGACGGCGGCACCCGGCCGTACCGCGTGCACTTCCGCGAGCCGTCCTTCTGCAACCTGCAGAGCTTCCCCGCCATGGCGGAGGGCGGCCAGGTCGCCGACGTGATCGCCGCGGTGGCTTCTATCGACCCCGTCATGGGAGGTGTGGACCGGTGACTTACTCACCGGAGATCCGTGAGCGTCTGGAGCGGGACGCCAAGGAGATCATCGGGCGTTACCCGAAGACGCGCTCCGCTCTGCTGCCGCTGCTCCACCTCGTGCAGTCGGAGGACGGCTACGTCTCCGACGACGGCCAGGAGTTCTGCGCGGAGATGCTCGGCCTCAGCAAGGCCGAGGTCACGGGCGTGGCCACCTTCTACACCATGTACAAGCGCAAGCCCGCCGGCGAGTACCACGTCGGCGTGTGCATCAACGCGCTGTGCGCGGTCATGGGCGGCGACCAGATCTGGGAGGAGCTCTCCGAGCACGTCGGCGTCGGTCACGAAGAGGCGACCGCCGACGGCAAGATCTCGCTGGAGCGCCTGGAGTGCAACGCGGCCTGCGACTTCGCGCCCGTCATGATGGTCAACTGGGAGTTCTTCGACAACCAGACCCCCGAGTCGGCCAAGCAGCTCGTGGACGACCTGCGTGACGGCAAGGACGTGGCACCCACGCGCGGCCCCAAGAAGCTGTGCACCTTCAAGCAGGCCTCGCGCGTGCTCTCCGGCCTGCCGGACGACCTCGCGGGCGAGGGCCCGTCGGCCGCCGGCGCCTCGCTGGAGGGCCTGAAGGTCGCCAAGGCCAAGGGATGGAAGGCACCGGAGGCATGAGCACGACTTTGACACCGGTCCTGACCGCGAACTGGGACCAGCCCAACTCCTTCACCCTCGGCGCCTACGGAGAGTACGAGGCGGCGAAGAAGGCCCTGGGCATGGACCCCGACGCGGTCATCCAGGCCGTCAAGGACTCGGGCCTGCGCGGCCGCGGCGGCGCGGGCTTCCCCACCGGCATGAAGTGGGGCTTCATCCCGCAGGGCGACGGCAAGCCGCACTACCTCGTCGTCAACGCCGACGAGTCGGAGCCGGGCACCTGCAAGGACATCCCGCTGATGATGGCCAACCCGCACGCGCTGGTCGAGGGCATCATCATCACCTCGTACGCGATCCGGGCCAACCACGCCTTCATCTACGTGCGCGGCGAGGTGCTGCACGTCATCCGGCGGCTGCACGCGGCCGTGCGCGAGGCGTACGAGAAGGGCTACCTCGGCACCGACATCCTCGGCTCCGGCTACGACCTGGAGCTCGTCGTGCACAGCGGCGCGGGCGCCTACATCTGTGGCGAGGAGACGGCGCTGCTGGACTCGCTGGAAGGCTTCAGAGGTCAACCGCGGCTCAAGCCCCCGTTCCCGGCCGTGGCGGGCCTGTACGCCTCGCCTACTGTCGTGAACAACGTCGAGTCGATCGCGTCTGTTCCCTCGATCATCGCCAACGGCGCCGAGTGGTTCGCCGGGATGGGCACCGAGAAGTCCAAGGGCTTCGGCATCTTCTCCCTCAGCGGCCACGTCACCAGGCCCGGCCAGTACGAGGCCCCGCTCGGCATCACGCTGCGCGAGCTGCTCGACATGGCCGGCGGCGTCCGCGAGGGGCACCAGATCAAGTTCTGGACCCCGGGCGGCTCCTCCACGCCGATCTTCACCGACGAGCACCTCGACGTGCCGCTCGACTTCGAGGCGGTCGGCGCCAAGGGCTCCATGCTCGGCACCCGCGCGCTGCAGATCTTCGACGAGACCACCTGCGTGGTCCGCACGGTGCTGCGCTGGACCGAGTTCTACGCCCACGAGTCCTGCGGCAAGTGCACGCCCTGCCGCGAGGGCACGTACTGGCTCAAGCAGGTGCTCAAGCGCCTGGAGAAGGGCCAGGGCACCGAGGAGGACCTCTCCACGATCACCGACATCGCGGACAACATCCTGGGCCGCTCGTTCTGCGCGCTGGGTGACGGCGCCACGAGCCCGATCCACTCCTCGGTGAAGTACTTCCGCGAGGAGTACCTCAAGCACTTCGAGATCGGCGGTTGTCCGTTCGACCCGAAGAAGTCCACTCTCTGGGGTGAGCAGTGACCGTCGTAGAGACAGAAGTGAACCTGGTGACCCTGACCATCGACGGGTTCCAGGTCAGTGTCCCCAAGGGCACGTTGATCATCAGGGCCGCCGAGCTGCTGGGCATCCAGATCCCCAGGTTCTGCGACCACCCGCTGCTCGACCCGGCCGCCAACTGCCGGCAGTGCCTGGTCGACATCCCCGACGCGGGCAACGGCCGCGGCTTCCCCAAGCCGCAGCCGTCGTGCGCGATCGAGGTCGCCGAGGGCATGGTGGTGCAGACCCAGCTCACCTCCCCGGTCGCCGAGAAGGCGCAGCGCGGGGCCATGGAGCTGCTGCTCATGAACCACCCGCTGGACTGCCCGGTCTGCGACAAGGGCGGCGAGTGCCCCCTGCAGAACCAGGCCATGTCCAACGGCCAGGGCGAGTCCCGCTTCCAGGAGCAGAAGCGCACCTTCCCCAAGCCGCTGCCGCTGTCGACGCAGGTCCTGCTCGACCGCGAGCGCTGCGTGCAGTGCGCGCGCTGCATCCGCTTCTCCGACCAGATCGCCGGTGACCCGCTCATCGAGTTCTTCGAGCGCGGGGCCAAGGAGCAGGTACGCACGGCCGAAGGCAAGCCGTTCAACTCCTACTTCTCCGGCAACACGGTGCAGATCTGCCCGGTCGGCGCGCTCACCGGCGCCGCCTACCGCTTCCGCGCCCGCCCGTTCGACCTGGTCTCCACGCCGAGCGCGTGCGAGCACTGCGCCGGCGGCTGCGCCCTGCGCACCGACCACCGGCGCGGCCGGGTCACCCGCCGCCTGGCGGGCAACGACCCGCAGGTGAACGAGGAGTGGAACTGCGACAAGGGCCGCTGGGCGTTCACCTACGCGCAGCAGCCCGACCGCCTCAAGCAGCCGCTCATCCGCAACGAGGAAGGCGTGCTCGTGCCCGCCTCGTGGCCGGAGGCGCTGATGGTGGCCGCCGAGGGCCTGGCCAAGGCCCGTGGCAAGGCCGGCGTGCTGGTCGGCGGCCGGGTCACGGTCGAGGACTCCTACGCCTACGCCAAGTTCGCCAGGCTCGCGCTCGGCACCAACGACATCGACTTCCGCGCCAGGCCGCACTCCGCCGAGGAGGCGCAGTTCCTGGCGCACGCGGTGGCCGGCAAGGGCATCGAGATCAGCTACACCGACCTCGAGAACGCCCCGCACGTGCTGCTCGTCGGCTTCGAGCCCGAGGACGAGTCGCCGGGCGTCTTCCTGCGCCTGCGCAAGGCGTGGCGGAAGAAGGGCCTCAAGGTCACCTCGATCGCGCCGTTCGCCTCGCTGGGCCTGACGAAGATGGGCGGCACGCTCATCCGCACCGCGCCCGGCGCCGAGGCCGACGCGATCGGCGACCTCGTCGGCACGCTGGCCGAGGGCACGATCGTGCTGGCCGGCGAGCGCCTGGCCACGGTGCCCGGCGCGCTGTCGGCCCTGGTCCGGCTCGCCGCCGCCTCCGCCGGCGTCAGGATCGCCTGGATCCCGCGCCGGGCCGGTGAGCGCGGCGCCGTCGAGGCGGGCGCGCTGCCCAACCTGCTGCCGATCGGCCGCCCCGTGGACGACGAGAGCGCCAGGGCCGAGGTCGCCAGGGCGTGGAACGTGGCCTCGCTGCCCGCCACGCCCGGCCGCGACACCTCCGGCATCCTCGCCGCCGCCCGCGACGGCGAGCTGGACGCGCTGGTCGTCGCCGGGGTCGACCCCTACGACCTGCCGGACCCGGCCGCGGCGCTGGACGCGCTGGAGCACACGCCGTTCATCGTCAGCCTGGAGATCCGCGCCAGCGCCGTCACCGACCGCGCCGACGTGGTCCTGCCCGTCGCCGCGGTGCAGGAGAAGGGCGGCACGTTCGTCAACTGGGAGGGCAGGGGCCGCTCGTTCGAGGCGCCGCTCAAGGTGCCCGGCCTGCAGTCCGACCTCGCCGTGATCGCCAACCTGGCCGACCGCATGGACGTGCACCTGGGCCTGCCTGACGCCAAGGCCGCCCGGCGCGAGCTGTCCGGCCTCGGCTCGTGGCGCGGCAGCCGCATCAGCGCCCCGGTCGCCCTGTCCCGCACGCTGGACCTGCCGGAGCAGGGCCAGGCGCTGCTGGCCACCTGGCACCTGCTGCTCGACGAGGGCAGGCTGCAGGACGGCGAGCCGTACCTCGCGGGCACCGCCCGCCCCGCCGAAGCACTGGTCTCGGAGGGCACCGCCGCCGAGCTGGGCGTCACGGACGGCGACAAGCTCGTCGTCGGTGAGAACGTCACGCTGCCGGTGCGCGTCGCCGACCTGCCCGACCGCGTGGTCTGGGTGCCGGCGAACTCCGGCGGCTGCTCGGTCACCCGTGACCTGCGCGCGGTGGCCGGCGACATCGTCACCATCGGGAGCGCCTCATGAGTCCCACCCTGGAGAACTTCGGCCACGATCCGCTCTGGATCACCATCATCAAGGCCGTCATGCTCTTCGCCTTCCTGATGCTGGGCATCCTGTTCGGCGTCTGGTTCGAGCGCAAGCTCATCTCGCGGATGCAGCACCGCTACGGCCCCAACCGGGCCGGCAAGTTCGGCCTGCTGCAGTCCGTCGCCGACGGTCTGAAGATGGGCCTGAAGGAGGACATCTTCCCGCGGACCGTGGACAAGGTGCTCTACCTGCTCGCGCCCGTGATCATGGTGGTGCCGGCCTTCCTGGCCTTCTCCATCGTGCCGTTCGGGCCGGTGGTGAACCTGTTCGGTGTCGAGACGCCGCTGCAGCTGGTGGACCTGCCGGTGGCGGTGCTGTTCATGCTGGCCATGGGTGCGGTGTCGGTGTACGGCGTGGTGCTGGCCGGGTGGTCGTCGCGCTCGCCGTACGCGCTGCTGGGCGGGCTGCGCTCGGCGGCCCAGGTGGTCTCCTACGAGATCGCGATGGGCCTGTCGTTCGTGGCGATCTTCCTGTTCGCCGGCACGCTGTCCACCTCCGAGATCGTCAAGGCGCAGGAGCAGACCTGGTTCGCGGTGCTGCTCATCCCGTCCTTCCTGGTCTACGTGATCTGCATGTTCGGCGAGGCCGCGCGCATCCCGTTCGACCTGCCCGAGGGCGAGGGCGAGCTGGTCGGCGGGTTCCAGACCGAATACTCCTCGTCGCTGAAGTTCGCGCTCATCATGATGGGCGAGTACCTGCACACCTTCACCGCCTCGGGCATCGCGGTCACCCTGTTCCTGGGCGGCTGGCGGGCGCCGTTCCCGATCTCGTTGTGGGAGGGGGCCAACCAGGGCTGGTGGCCGGTGCTGTGGTTCTTCATCAAGTTCGTGCTCACGTTCTGCTTCATCGTGTGGGTGCGCGCCTCGCTGCCGCGGGTGCGTTACGACCAGCTCATGTCGCTGGGCTGGAAGGTGCTCATCCCGGTCAACCTGGCCTGGATCCTGCTGGTGGCCGCGGTGCGCAACATCGTGGTCAACGAGGGCGACCGGACGCTCGGCATCGGGCTCGGCGTGGTCATCGTGATCGGCGCGCTGGCCATCTGGATGCGCTTCGACACCGTCAACCAGCGGCGCAAGGAAGCGAAGAAGGCGCAGGTGGAGGCCGAGTTCGAGCAACTGTCCGAGGAACCGGCGGCCGGTGGCTTCCCTGTGCCGCCGCTCGACCTGCCGCACTACCACGGGGTGCAGCACAAGGAGATTCCCAGTGGGACTAACTGATTGGCTGAACCCCGTCAAGGGCTTCGGGGTCACCTTCCACACGATGTTCAAGAAGCCCGTCACGACGAACTACCCGGAGGAGAAGAAGCCCACGGCTCCTCGCTTCCACGGGCGTCACCAGCTCAACCGCTGGCCCGACGGGCTGGAGAAGTGCGTCGGGTGCGAGTTGTGCGCCTGGGCGTGTCCGGCCGACGCGATCTACGTCGAAGGCGCGGACAACACCGAGGAGGAGCGCTTCTCGCCCGGTGAGCGCTACGGGCGCACCTACCAGATCAACTATCTGCGGTGCATCCTGTGCGGCCTGTGCATCGAGGCCTGCCCGACCCGCGCGCTCACCATGACCAACGAGTACGAGCTCGCCGACACCAACCGCGAGAGCCTCATCTACACCAAGGAGATGCTGCTCGCGCCGCTGACCCAGGGCATGGAGCAGCCGCCGCACCCCATGCGGCTCGGTGAGACCGAAGAGGACTACTACCGGCTGGGGCGGACCAATGGGTGAGACCATCACTTTCTGGGTGCTCGCCGTCGTCTCCGTCGGCGCCGCGCTCGGCATGGTCTTCAACCGCAAGGCCGTCTACTCCGCGCTGATGCTCGGCACCGTGATGCTCTGCCTGGCCGTCCTGTACGCCGTGCAGGACGCGCCCTTCCTGGCCGCGGTGCAGATCATCGTCTACACCGGCGCCATCATGATGCTGTTCCTGTTCGTGCTCATGCTCGTGGGCGTGGACTCCTCCGACTCCTTCGTGGAGACGCTCAAGGGACAGCGGTTCTGGGCGATCCTGGCGGGCCTCGGCTTCCTGGCGCTGATCGTGCTGGCCGTCGGCAACGCGATCTTCGCCCCGGAGGCCGGGTTGGCGCAGGCCACCGGGCAGGGCGGCTACATCCGCTCGATCGCGCTGCTGCTGTTCACCAAGTACGTCTTCGCGTTCGAGATCACCTCGGCCCTGCTGATCACCGCCGCGCTGGCCGCGATGGTGCTCGCGCACCGCGAGAAGCTCACCGAGAAGGTCACGCAGAAGGACCTGTCCCGGGCCCGCTTCCTCGGCGACCGCCCCTCGCCGCTGCCCGGCCCCGGCACCTACGCCAGGAGCAACGCCATCGACATGCCGGCGCTGCTGCCGGACGGCTCGGTGGCCGAGGACTCGGTCAACCGCTACATCGCGCGCTACGACGTCGAGCACGACCACCTGCCCGAGGACCCGAAGCTCGCCGAGGCCATCAAGCACACGGCCGAGCTCGACCAGGCGCCGACCGAGGCGGAGAAGGACGCCGAGACCAATGAGGTGACCAAGTGACGACGCACTACCTCGTCCTGTCCGGCATTCTCTTCGCCATCGGCGCCATGGGCGTGCTCATCAGGCGTAACGCGATCGTGGTGTTCATGTGCGTGGAGCTCATGCTCAACGCCTGCAACCTCGCCTTCGTCACCTTCTCCAGGCAGGTCGGCAACCTGGAAGGCCAGATCATCGCGTTCTTCGTGATGGTGGTGGCCGCGGCCGAGGTCGTGGTAGGCCTGGCCATCATCGTGACGATCTTCCGAACCCGCAGGTCCGCGTCCGTCGACGACGCGAACCTGCTGAAGTACTGAGGTGACTGGTGGAATCTCATATCGCTGAGATCACGCCGCACACCGGTGGAGTGATCGGCAACGCCTGGCTGATGATCGCCCTCCCGCTGATCGGGGCGTTCATCCTGCTGGTGTTCAACCGGTTCACCAACCGCTGGGGCCATCTGCTGGGCGTGGCCATGTCCCTCGCCTCGTTCGTCGTGGCGGTGCTGGCGTTCTTCGAGCTGATCGGGTTCGGGGCGGAGGAGCGCCGCCGGGCCGTGCACCTGTACGAGTTCATCCCCGGCATGGTCGACATGGGGCTGCTCATCGACCCCCTGTCCATCAGCTTCGCGCTGCTGATCACCGGTGTGGGCTCGCTGATCCACATCTACTCGATCGGCTACATGGCTCACGACGAGCACCGCCGCAGGTTCTTCGCCTACCTGAACCTGTTCGTGGCCGCGATGCTCCTGCTGGTGCTGGCCGACAACTACGTGGGCCTGTTCATCGGCTGGGAGGGCGTCGGTCTGGCGTCGTACCTGCTGATCGGCTTCTGGCAGTTCAAGCCGTCCGCGGCGGTCGCGGCCAAGAAGGCGTTCGTCGTCAACCGCGTCGGTGACTTCGGCCTGCTGGTCGGCATGTTCGTCATCTGGACCACGTTCGGCTCGCTCGCCTTCAAGGACATCCCGGTCAACGGCGCCGAGAGCGGCACCACGCTCGCGATCGGCCTGCTGCTGCTCCTCGGCGCGTGCGGCAAGTCGGCGCAGCTCCCGCTGCAGTCCTGGTTGCTCGACGCGATGGAGGGCCCGACCCCGGTCTCGGCCCTCATCCACGCCGCGACCATGGTCACCGCCGGCGTCTACCTGGTCGTCCGCTCCGGGGCGTTCTTCTTCCCCGAGGGCTCGGGCGCCGCGCTCGCCGTCGCCATCGTCGGCGCGGCCACGCTGCTCGCCGGTGCGATCATCGGTTGCGCCAAGGACGACATCAAGAAGGGCCTGGCCGGCTCGACGATGTCGCAGATCGGCTACATGATGCTCGGCGCGGGCCTCGGCCCGGCGGGATACGCCTTCGCGATCGGCCACCTGATCACGCACGGCTTCTTCAAGGCCGACATGTTCCTCGGCGCCGGTTCGGTCATGCACGGCATGAACGACGAAGTGGACATGCGCAAGTACGGCGCGCTCCGCAAGGTCATGCCGATCACCTTCGTCACGTTCTTCATCGGTTACCTGGCGATCATCGGGTTCCCGCTGCTGTCCGGTTACTTCACCAAGGACGGCATCATCGAGACCGCGGTGCACCACCAGCCGATCCTCGGCTGGCTGGCCGTGCTGGGCGCGGGCATCACCGGCTTCTACATGTCGCGGATGGTCTTCATGACCTTCTTCGGCCAGAAGCGGTGGGCCGACGACGCGCACCCGCACGAGTCGCCGCTCGTCATGACGGTGCCGCTGATGATCCTCTCGCTCGGTGCGCTGGGCCTGGGCGCCTACCTCGTCCTGAGCAACCGGCTCCTGCACTTCCTGGCTCCGGCCGTCGGCGCTCCGGAGGTCGAGCCGCAGTTCGCCCCGTTCGCCCCGTCCGGTCTGGCGACGCTGGGGCTGGTCGCGGTCGGCGCGATCATCGCCTGGATGAAGTACGGCCGGGTCGAGGTGCCGTCGGTGCAGCCGCGCGGCTCCTTCCTCACCACGTTCGCCCGGCGCGACCTCTACGGTGACGCGCTCAACGAGTCGCTCTTCATGCGCCCCGGCCAGTGGCTGACCCGTCTCGCGGTGTTCTTCGACAACCGCGGCATCGACGGGATCGTCAACGGCCTGGCGGCGGGCATCGGCGGCAGCTCCGGGCGCCTTCGGCGGGTCCAGACGGGCTTCGCCAGAACGTACGCGCTGTCCATCTTCATCGGTGCCGCCCTGCTGACCGGCGCCCTGCTCCTCGTTGGGAACATCTGATGTCACCCTGGCTTCCGATACTCATGGCGGTGCCCGTGGTGGGCGCCATCGTGGTGGCCCTGCTTCCCAAGGGCAGTGACAAGCTGGCCAAGCAGGTAGCGCTGCTCGTCTCGCTGCTGGTGCTGGTCCTCACGGGCGTCGTGGCCGCCGGGTTCAAGCCGTCCGGCGACCGCTTCCAGTTCGTCGCCGAGTACAACTGGATCCCGAGCTTCGGCGTGAAGTTCGGGGTCGGCGTGGACGGTGTGGCCTTGGTGCTCATCGCCCTGTCGGCGGTGCTGGTGCCGATCGTGATCCTGGCCTCCTGGCACGACGCCGACGGGGTCAAGACCGCCGACGGCACGGTGGTCGCGCCCAAGCGGTCGGTGAAGACGTACTTCTCGCTGCTGCTCGTGCTGGAAGCGATGATGATCGGCGTCTTCGCGGCGACCGACATCTTCCTGTTCTACGTCTTCTTCGAAGCCATGCTGATCCCGATGTACTTCATGATCGGGTCGTACGGCGGCGCCCAGCGGTCCTACGCGGCCGTGAAGTTCCTGCTGTACTCGCTCTTCGGCGGCCTGCTCATGCTGGTCGCGGTCATCGGGCTGTACTTCGTCGCCGGCAAGCAGACGTTCATGTTCCCCGAACTCGTCGGGGCCATCCAGGACCCGACGACGCAGAAGTGGCTGTTCGGCGGCTTCTTCATCGCCTTCGCCATCAAGGCGCCGCTGTGGCCGGTGCACACCTGGCTGCCCGACGCGGCCGCCCAGGCTCCGGCCGGTGCCGCGGTGCTGCTGGTGGGCGTGCTCGACAAGGTCGGCACGTTCGGCATGCTGCGCTTCTGCCTGGAGCTGTTCCCGGACGCCGCCAAGGCGTTCACGATGCCGATCGTCGTGCTGGCGGTCATCAGCATCATCTACGGCGCCATCGTGGCCATCGGCCAGACCGACATGAAGCGGCTCATCGCCTACACGTCGATCTCGCACTTCGGCTTCATCGTGCTCGGCGTGTTCGCCATGTCGGACGTCGCCCAGTCCGGCGCCGCGCTCTACATGGTCAACCACGGCTTCGCCACCGGCGCGCTGTTCCTGGCCGCGGGCTTCCTCATCGCCAGGCGTGGCTCGCCGTTCATCAGCGACTACGGAGGCGTGCAGAAGGTCGCGCCGGTGCTCGCGGGCTTCTTCCTGGTCGCCGGTCTGGCCGGGCTCTCGCTGCCGGGCCTTTCGTCGTTCGTCAGCGAGTTCATGGTGATGATCGGCACGTACTCCACCCAGGCGCACGGCTCGGGCGCGCTGACGGTGGCCGCGATCATCTCCGCGGTGGCCGTGATCCTCGCGGCCGTCTACATCCTGTGGATGGTCCAGCGGACCATGAACGGGCCGACGGCCGAGCCGGTCAAGGCGTTCAAGGACCTGAACGCCCGCGAGGTCTGGGTGCTGGCTCCGCTGGTCGCCCTCATCATCGGCTTCGGCTTCTTCCCCAAGCCGCTGCTCGATGTGATCAACCCGTCTGTGCAACAGACGCTGACCAACGTGAAGGTGCCCACCTCCACCATCGCTGAGAAGGGGACAGGTCAGTGAACCCCGCCATCGAAGCGCCGACGATCGAGTACGGCACGCTGGCGCCGCTGCTGATCATCTTCGGCGCGGCCTGCATCGGCGTGCTCGTCGAGGCGTTCGCGCCGCGCTACCTGCGCAAGTCCATCCACGTGCCGCTCACCCTGCTGAGCCTGGCCGGCGCGTTCGCGCTGGTCCTGGTGCAGACGCTGCGCGGCCAGGTGTCCACCACGGCCTCCGCCATGGGCGCGATCGCCGTGGACGGCCCGTCGCTGTTCATCTGGGGCATCATCCTCGTCCTGTCGTTCGTCTGTGTGCTGCTGATCAACGACGAGGGGCACTTCGTGGCCTCCGCCGCGGCCGTGCCGGGCAGCGCCGACGAGGAGGAGGCCGAGGCGCACGACAACGGCACCGGCCACACCGAGGTCTACCCGCTGGTCCTGTTCGCCGTGGGCGGCATGCTGCTCTTCCCGGCCGCGCACGACCTGCTGATGATGTTCGTGGCCCTCGAGGTCATGTCGCTGCCGCTGTACCTGCTGTGCGGCCTGGCCCGCAGGCGCCGCCTCCTGTCGCAGGAGGCGTCGATGAAGTACTTCCTGCTGGGCGCCTTCTCCTCGGCGTTCTTCCTGTACGGCACCGCCATGGTCTACGGCTTCGCGGGCACCGTCTCGCTGCCGGGCATCAACCAGGCCATGGCGTCGGGCAACACGCTCGACCCGCTGCTGCTCATCGGGTTCGCGCTGCTCGGCGTGGGCCTGCTGTTCAAGATCGGCGCGGCGCCGTTCCAGGCCTGGAAGCCGGACGTCTACCAGGGCGCTCCCACCCCGATCACCGCTCTCATGGCCTCCGGCACGCTGGTGGCGGCCGTCGGCGCCGTGCTGCGGGTGTTCTGGGTGGGGCTGGGCAACCTCGACTGGGAGTGGCGGCCGGTCATCTGGGCCGTCGCCGCGCTCACCATGGTCGTGGGCTCGATCCTGGCGATCACGCAGACCGAGATCAAGCGCATGCTGGCGTACTCGTCCATCGCGCACGCCGGCTTCCTGCTGGTCGGTGTGATGGCCACGTACGGCAGCGGCGAGCAGAACGCAGGCTCGCTCCAGGCGATCCTGTTCTACCTGGCGGTCTACGGCATCACCACCGTCGGCGCGTTCGCCGTGCTGACGCTGGTGCGCGACCCGGGCGGCGAGGCGGGGCACCTGTCCCGCTGGGCCGGGCTCGGCAAGCGCGCGCCGCTGCTGTCCGGGGTGTTCGCCTTCTTCCTGCTGGCCTTCGCCGGAATCCCGCTGACCAGCGGCTTCATGGGCAAGTACGCCGTCTTCGCCGCCGCGCTGAACAGCGGCACGCAGCCCGGCGACTCCATGGGCGGCTGGATGGCCGGCCTGGTCGTCGTGGGTGTGGTCGCCTCCGCGATCGCCGCGTTCTTCTACGTCCGCGTGATCGTGCTGATGTTCTTCAGCGAGCCGGCGGCCGACGGCCCGGCGATCGCGGCCCCCAGTATGGGGACCGTGGCCGTCATCGCGGTTTCGTTGCTGGTTACCGTAGGGGTGGGGCTCTACCCGGAGTCCGTGCTCGGTGTTGCCAACGACGCTGCTAGCAGCCTGTTCATCAGATAGACAAGGGGATCTCGTATGTCTGCGCCTCCCGTGGTTGACCTTCCCATTGCGGACGAGCGGTTGGCGCAGGACGTGGCCAACGGACTGGCCGCAGTCGAGAAGCTCCTGCGCTCGTCGGTGGAGAGCGAGGACGCCTTCGTCACCGAGGTGTCCAAGCACCTCATCGAGGCGGGCGGCAAGCGGTTCCGCACCCTGATGGTCCTGCTCGCCGCCCAGTTCGGCGACCCGTCGGCGCCGGGTGTCGTGCCCGGCGCCGTGGTCATCGAGCTGACCCACCTCGGCTCGCTCTACCACGACGACGTCATGGACGAGGCCCCGGTCCGCCGGGGCTCCCCGTCCGCCAACGCCCGGTGGGACAACACCGTGGCCATCCTCACCGGCGACTACCTGTTCGCCCAGGCCTCCGACCTGCTCGCCGACCTCGGCCCCGAGCTGATCAGGATCCAGGCCCAGACGTTCTCCCGGCTCGTACAGGGCCAGATCCGCGAGACCGTCGGCCCGCGCGCCGACGAGGACCCGATCGCCCACTACCTCGGCGTCCTGGCCGACAAGACGGGCTCGCTCATCGCCGCCTCCGGCCGCTTCGGCGCGCTGCTGTCCGGCTCTCCCGCCGACGTGGAGGAGCGCCTCAGCCGGGCCTGCGAGGCGATCGGCGTGGCCTGGCAGCTCGGCGACGACCTGCTGGACGTGGCCTCCACCGGCGCCCAGTCGGGCAAGACGCCCGGCACGGACCTGCGCGAGGGCATCAAGACGCTCCCCGTACTGTACGCGCTGGCCGCCGGCGACTCCCCGCGCCTGACGGCCCTGCTCTCCGGCCCGGTCGCCGAGCAGGACGTCGAGGAGGCGCTCACCCTGCTGCGCGCCCACCCCGGCATGGCCCAGGCCAGGGCGGAGCTGGAAGCGTGGGTGAACCGCGCCCGGGCCGACATCTCGGGCCTGCCCGACATCCCGGCCAAGGACGCGTTCCTGGCGCTCTGCGACTACGTGGTCGAGCGCTCCGGCTGAAGCCGCGCCTGGGCGGCCTTGCGGGCGGTACGGTTCATCCGTGCCGCCCGCAGGCTGTCGTAGGTGAAGACGGCCAGCGCCAGCCACACGATCGAGAACCCGATCCACCGGCTCGACGGCATCACTTCCTTGGCGATCAGCACCCCGCACGCGAACTGCAGGATCGGCGCGATGTACTGCAGCAGCCCGATCGTGCTCAACGGCACCCTGATGGCCGCCGCCCCGAAGCAGAGCAACGGCAGCGCCGTGATGAGCCCCGCACCCACCAGCAGCACCGCGTGCCCGGCTCCCGCCTGCCCGAACGTGCCCTCCCCGCTCACCTGCAGGAATCCCAGATAGCCCAGGGCGGGCAGCAACAGCACCAGCGTCTCGACCGCCAGGCTCTCCGTGGCCTGCACGTTGGCGTGCTTCTTGACCAGCCCGTACACGCCGAAGCTGAAGGCCAGCATGAGCGCGATCCACGGCAGCCGGCCGTAGTCGAACGTGAGCACCAGCACCGCCAGCGTCCCGAACCCCACCGCCGCCCACTGCAGCGGCCGCAGCCGCTCCCGCAGCAGCACCACCCCGAACAGCACGTTGACCAGCGGGTTGATGAAGTAGCCCAGGGCGCTCTCGACCACGTGGCCGGTGTTGACCGCGTAGATGTAGGTGCCCCAGTTGACGGTCACGAAGACGGCGGCGACGGTGAGCAGGGCGAGCTTGCGCGGCTGCCGCGCCAGCTCCTTGACCCAGCCCCAGTGCCGGCGCACGGCCAGCGCGGCGACCACGACGACCAGGGACCACACCATCCGGTGGGCGAGGATCTCGACGGCTCCCGAGGGCTTGAGCAGGGGCCAGTAGAGGGGGAACAGCCCCCACATGGTGTAGGCGGCGATCCCGAGGAACACGCCACGCCGGAGGTCAGGCATGTCCACGATTGTGACGCCTTACCACCTTTAAACACAAATTTCATGCACTAAGTGGAAATGTGTAGACATTCTTAAGTATTGGCTGCTGTGTGGGCTGATTCCGACCTGCGGAGGTAGCGCCATGGGCTGGCTGTTCGGCGGCAACAAGACCTCGATGGTCCTCCCGAGGACGCCCTCCCCGGCACCCCATCCCCGTCCCACCCCGCCACGCCGTTCTGGACGTCCCCCTCGCGCCCCCTTACCCGGAGGGCCTGGAGATTCACCTCGACACCCCAAGGACACCGAGTAGGACCTGACGCGTAGGCGCACGTGGCCAGGTTGCATGCACAGCGATGATCTTCGTAGGGTGAGGCACCCCCCAGTGAAGATCGGAGCCTCGATGCACGAGCCCCAGCCGACGCCCGCCGACCAATGGTCCACCTGGGAGACCAGCCCCAAGAACCCCAGCAGCTGGCCGGGCCTCGGCGACGAGCATGCGGAGGGGTTCGAGATCCAGCGCGGCAACGTCAAGGCCGTCGCCGGCAAGCTGGTCGGGCTGGCGGTGGCCGCCGCCGACCACGGGTCCAGCCGGGCGACCAACGACGGACTCACCGGCCTGCACTGGAACCTGCCTCGCGAGCTGCACGCGATCTTCACCGACGCCGACAGGGCGGTCGCGCAGTTCTGGAGCGACCTGTACGCCGAGACGGGCATGGCGGGCCTGCTGATCGAGCGGGCCGCGGCCAACTACCGGCTGGCCGACGAGCCGTTGCTCGGCGACCTGCCGCTCGACCGGCTGCGGGAGCGGATCGAGGAGCTGGGTGCGGGCATGGGGGTGCGGGGGCCGAGTGACCTGTATCCGAACGGCACGGTGTCGCTGCGGTTGCCCAGGGCGATCGACTACGGCGTGGACGACATGACCGCGGAGCAGGCGCGGCGGGACATCGAGGCCCTGGTGCTGTACGGCGGCGGCGGTGATCCGCTGCGGTACGAGGAGATGGCGGAGGAGCTGGTCGGCCTGGCGAACGGGGTGCGGCTGCGGGCGCAGGACCTGCGTGATTCGCCGTGGCGGGGCGGGGCCGCCGACAACGCGCAGACGGCGTTGCGGCAGATCTACGGCAACGTGACGGCGCTGGCCGCCGCCACGGGGGCGCTGGGCGCCGCGAGCAGGAGGTTCGCGGAGGTCATCGACTGGTGTCACCGCAACTTCCAGGCCATGGCGGACCCGGACCGGGGCGGGTGGGAGGAGTTCTGGGATCTCGGGGGTACGGCGGACAGCCGGGCCCGCGACTTTCTCACCCAGGCGAACAACGAGTTCGTCACCGTCTACGACCTGCTGCCCGCGCAGATCCAGGAGAACCTGCCCGGCCTCCTCGTCACCGACGAAAGCCACACCAGGCTGAAGTGGAACATCCAGGACATCCAGGACAGCATTCTGGACTCGGGCAGGAACGACTTCGACGCTCCCTGGCTGCAGAGCCTGGACCGCAGGCTCGCCGGCTACGAGCGGGCCGAGGAGAACTACGGCTAACCTTCGCGGATGACTTCCTACCGTGCGATTCTGCCCACCGAGCTCGATCGGGTCACCGCCTGGGTCGTGAGCGAGCCCGTCGGGTCGATCTCCGCCGAGCGTTACCTCGCGGAGCTGGCCGAGAACATGTACCGGCCGGAATGGACGTGGATCGCCGAGGCCGGTGACCGGGTGGTGGGGCGGGCCCTGTGGTGGGGGCCGAAGGGCAGTGCGGAGCCGGTCGCGCTCGACTGCCTCGACGTGGATCCCGGGGTCGGGGATCGCGCCGCGGTCGCCGCCGAGCTGATCAAGGCAGCGGTGGCCGGGATCGCGGGGCCGGTGCAGTACGCGATCAAGACGAACGGCGGATGGCGGGACGATCCGGTCGTCTCGGCGGCCGTGGGGTGGCGGCGGGCGGCGGCGCACGCGGCCGGGCTGACCCGGGAGGTGGAGCGGCTGCAGTTCGAGTGGACGCCGGACGCCGGGGTGCCCTCGGCGGCGGGCCGGCTGCGGTTCGCGCAGGCGTCCGACGAGGAGTTCCTGAAGGTGTTCCGCAGGATCGCCGAGGGCAGCCTGGACGCCCAGACCCGGGCGAACCTGGCGGCCAAGGGGCCGGAGGCGACCGCTCGCGAGGAGCTGGACTTCTACCTGCGGGCGCCGGGCGAGCGGGACTGGTGGCGGCTGGCCTGCACCGAGGAGGGCGAGGTGGCCGGCCTGGCGATCCCGTCCGCGACGCCGTACAGCGTGAATGTGGGGTATCTCGGGGTGGTGCCGGAGCAGCGCGGGCGGGGGTACGTGGACGAGTTGCTCGCCGAGATCACCCGGCTGCACGCGGCAGGCGGCGCGTCGCGGATCACCGCCACCACCGACATGGGCAATACGCCGATGGCGGCGGCGTTCCGGCGGGCCGGTTACCGCAACACGGAGATCCGGATCAATCTCTCGAACGGTTAGCAGACGCCCGGTAGCGTGCACACCTTGACGGCCATCTTCCTGGCGTGCTTGGTGAGCCGGCCGGGGTTGTAGAAGCCCTCGTCGGTGATGTAGATCATCAGGGCGCTGCCCCGGCGGGCGGCGAGGGAGGAAGTTCTTCGGGATCTCGGTCGCGGTCACGGGGGTGAGGGTCAGCAGCAGGGAGAGTGTCACACTGATCATGCAGGGTTGGACACCGGCGCGAGCGGCTCGGTTCGCTTCGGCAGCTGGAGCGACCGGTACGCCGGGGAGTCCGGGTCGGCCGTGCGGATGACGACCTGCTGTTCCTGTTCGGGGACGGTGAGGATGTCGAAGTCCAGCTCGATGGGGCCGAGCTGCGGATGGCGTACCTGCTGGCGCAGGTGCCGGTCGATGTGGAAGGCGTGGGAGTGCCACATCCGGGCGGACACCTCGCTGCCGGCCACCAGCTCGTCCATCAGGCCGCGCAGCTCGGAGGCGTCCGGGTAGCGGGTGAGGGTCAGGCGCAGGTAGGTGACCGCCGTGACGACGAACCGCTCCGGATGGAGCACGCCGTAGCGCGGCCGGTCCGGCTGACGGGCGGCTCCTACCGCTGACGGGCGGTCAGCGCTTGGCGGCGTCCAGGTCGGCCCGGATCCGCTCGGTGCCCGCCGGTACGCCCGGAGACTCCCAGAAGTTCGCGCTCTCACCCGCGTACGCGTTGCCGTACACCGGCGTCCCGGGCTGGAACCGCCAGCCCTCCGCCAGCGGGCCCGCGTCCACGGCGTCGTAGCCGATCGCGTCCAGGAACGCGCTCGCCTCCTGCTTCCCGGCGGCGTCGTCACCCGCGATCGGCAGGGCGCTGCGGTCGGGCGCGCCGCTGGGGCGGGGCAGGGCCTTCAGGTGCTCGAAGAAGATGTTGTTGAACACCTTGACGACCCGCGACGCCGGCAGGTGCTGCTGCAGCAGCTCGCTGGACGTGGTGGAGCCGTCGTCGAGCTGCGGGAAGTCCCCGTCGCGCTGCGAGTAGTAGTTGTTGGTGTCGAGAACGGTCTTGCCGGCGAGCGGCTCCACGGGCACGTCACGGTACGCCCGTAGCGGAATGCTGACGACGACCAGGTCCCCGGCCGCCGCTGCCTCCGCCGGGGTCGCCGCGCGGGCTTTGGGCCCCAGCTCGGCCACCAGGTCCTGGAGCGTCTCCGGGCCCCGGGAGTTGCTGAGCACGACGTCGTAGCCGGCTGCCGCGGCGAGCCGGGCGACGGTGCCGCCGATGTGTCCGCTGCCGATGAAGGCGATAGTCGTCATGACGGCCCCAACTGCGGCGGAGGGTGCGGCATTCCCCCTGCGACCGATGGGCGGCGTGTCGTCGTACCGGCCAGGTGACGCAGCCCGGCCTCCGACTCCGAGCCCGGCTCGGCCGCGAACAGGTCCATGCCCTGCAGCTCCGGGTCGCCCGGCAGGGTGACGAGCTCGGCCGACAGCCGCAGCTCGCCCACGACCGGATGGTCGAGCACGTAGTCGCGGTGCGTCGCGGCGGCCACGTGATGCTCCTCCCACAGCTCGCGGAACTCGGCGCTCTCGCTGCGCAGGGCGTTGACGTGCGCCGTGACCTGGGGGTTCGCCGGGTAGCGGGCGGTCAGGATGCGGAGCTGTGCCACGTGCTCCCTGGCCAGGCGCGGCCAGCGCTCGCCGTGCAGGCGTCGGATGCCCTCGTCCAGGAAGATCAGGTGGGCGATGGTCCTGCGCTCGTCGGGGATCGCGGCGAAGTCGGCGAAGACGGCGGCGGCGAGGCTGTTCCAGGCCACGATGTTCGCGTGGCGGCCCAGGACGAAGGCCGGCGTGAGCACGAGGGAGTCGAGCAGCCGCTGCAACCCCGGCCGCACCGCCGCCTGGGGGAGGTCGTGGCAGCGGTGCGCCGGGTGGGCCAGCGCGTGCAGGTACGCCCGCTCGTCCCCGGTGAGCCGCAGCACGTCGGCGATGGCGTCCAGCACCTCGGCGGAGACGTTCTGGCTGCGTCCCTGCTCCAGGCGGGTGTAGTGGGTGACGCTCACGCCCGCGAGCAGCGCCAGCTCCTCGCGGCGCAGCCCACGCACCCGCCGCGTGCCGCTGCTCAGGAACGGGACGCCGGCCTCCTCGGGGCGCAGGCGGGCCCGCCGGGACTTCAGGAACTCGCTCAGCTCAGCGCTTCGATCCACATCCGCCCAGCCTAGGCAAAGATTGGCTAGTCAAGACGCGGGGCTGGTTGGAGGGCATGGGGGCCAGCAGGCTGTCCGGCATGAGATCTGTGATCCCTCTTGTTCTGCTGGGGCTGGGCAGCATGATCACTGCCCTGGACTTCACCCTCGTCTACGTCGCCTTGCCGGAGATCGGCCGGGAGGTCGGGTTCTCCGCCCGCGATCTGCAGTGGGTGGTGAGTGCGTACGCGGTGCCGTTCGGTGGGTTCTTGCTGCTCGGTGGGCGGTTGGCGGATGTGGTGGGGCGGCGGCGGATGTTCGTGGTCGGGATGGTTCTGTACGGGGTCGCGTCGTTGCTCGGGGGGCTGGCCGGGACGGCTGGGCTGTTGATCGGGGCGCGGGCGTTGCAGGGGGTGGGGGGCGCGGTGCTGATGCCGGCGACGTTGTCCCTGGTGGTGACCCTATTCGAGGAGGGGCGGGCGCGGAATCGGGCCATGACGGTGTGGGCCGTGTGTGGGGCCAGTGGGATGAGTGTGGGGGCGTTGCTGGGTGGGGTGCTCACCGGGGCGTTCGGGTGGGAGGCGGTGTTCTTCGTGAACGTGCCGTTGGTGGGCGTGGCTGTTGTGGCGGCGTTCGGGGTGCTGGCTCCGGACGGTGTGCGGGCTTCGGCGGGGCGTTCGGGTGGGTTCGACCTGCCTGGGGCGCTGGCCGGGACCGCGGGGGTGACCGGGCTGGTGTTCGCGATCTCGCGCGGCGCCGAGTCGGGGTGGGGCTCCGCCGGAGTCCTGGTGCCGCTGGTGGTGGCGGTGGGGCTGCTCGTGGCGTTCGTGGTGATCGAGGCCCGCAGCCGCAGCCCGCTCATGCCGCTGCGCCTGCTGGCCAACCGGCACACGAGCGCCGCCGCCGGGGCCATCCTGGTGTACGGGATGACCCTGCAGTGCGTCCCGTACTTCCTGGCCCTGCACTTCCAGGACGTGCTCGGCTACGACGCCCTGCAGTCGGGCCTGGCCTTCCTCGGGCCGACCCTCGGCATCACCCTGGGGAACCTGGCCGGTGAGCGGCTGATCCCCCTCCTCGGGCTGCGCGGCACGTTGCTCCTCAGCGTGGTGGTGGGGGTGGCCGGCACGGGGGTGCTGGGGCTCAGCCTCTCCGTGGACGGGACGTACCTAGGGCTGCTCGCCGGGGCCGTCTGCTTCGGGGTGGGATCCGGGTTGTCGTTCACCACCATGTTCATCCTCGCCTCGACGGGGGTGGCCGCGCATGAGCAGGGGGTGGTGTCCGGGCTGTCGTCCACGGTGTTGCAGGCGGGGAGCGGGGTGGGGCTGGCTGTGCTGGTGGCGGTGGCCGATCGGGGTGGGAGCGGTGGGCTGACCGGGGAGGCGTTGCGGGTGGCCACCGTGGAGGGGTTGCGGGGGGCGTTCTTCGTGGCGGCGGGGATCGCGGTGGTGGGGGTGGTGGCGGCGGTGGCGATTCCGCGGCGGGTGCCTGTGTCGCGGTGAGAGGGTTGTCAGGGGCTGAGGTGCTTTGCGCGGTGTCGGTACGCCTTCCGCGCCGTCGTCCGTACGGTGTCGAGCTGCTATCCGCGCGGCCCGAACGCAGCGCCCAGCACGAGCGAGGCAACGCACACCGCGACCCAGCACAGCGCGCGGGTGGTGGGACGAGGGCCGTTGCGCAGCATCTCGATCCCGAGCGGCACGAGCGCCAGGCAGAGCCCGACCGCGGCGATGATCGACTGGGGAACCTGGGTGCCCTTGAGGGTGCCCAGTGCCAGCATGGACATGAGCCCGAGGGCAATGGACCGGCCCAGCCCCAAGGCCCCCGACCGGTAGGAGGCCACGGCGAGCACCACCCAGCCCAGGAACGCCGGTCCGGACAGGGTCTTGAACGGGTGCCATGGCGTGTCCCGCCACGACTGGTAGTAGTCGCCGATCGCCCCCACCATCGTGTCCGCTCCCAAGCTGTCGGTCAGGTGGAAGGCGAGGTGGTCGGTGCCGAACTGGAAGGTACGCGCGAACAGCCCGAACATCACCATGCACCCGCCCCACATCGCCCATAACGGCTGGGTCGCGGCGATCCGCTGAGCCAGGGCCATGACCGCCGGCCACAACAGCACGACTCCGAACGCGAAGCAGGCGTAGGCGGTGGTGATGAGGGTGGGGTGGCGGTCGTACGCGGCGATCTGGTCGGGGTAGAAGAAGTGGAAGCGGATGCGGATGAGGATGCCGGTCAGGAGCAGGATGGGGGCGCACACCAGAGCGATCCCGCTGACCCAGCGGCCGGGGAACGGGTGCTTCTCGTGGCGGTAGGCCGCCGCGTTCGCGGCCTGCCGGGCACGGTCGGCGCGGTGCCACTTTCGGACTCGGTTCACGCTCATGGGTTGCTCCGTCTTGTTCGGGGCGTCGGCTGGTACGCCGGGTGGTCCGGTTGCAGAGTTGTGGTGTTCGGCGGTGTCAGTCGGCCAGGGCGCTGCCGTCGAAGGCGAGACCGTGCCGATGGCACCGCCCGGTGGCACCCGGCCGGTGGCACCCGGCTGGTGGCGCCGCCCGGTGGCACCCGGCCGGGTGGCCGTCGAACTGGTTGGCTGTCGTACCGGGCAGCCATCGTGCCGGTTGGAGCATGGCTAGGGCGTCGGACCGGAGTCGGATCTTCGGCGTACGGAAAACCCCCAGCTACGACCCCAGTCCGACACCAAATCTCCAACCCTGGTCAGATGCCCCACCCACCACCCCGCGATAACTTCTCCGCATGACCACCCCACCCCCCCGACAAGTGCGGCCGGCGCTCGCAGAGGCCGGAGCAGTGACAGCTCTGGTCCTGCTCCTCGGCTACGCGCTGGTCGATCCACCGGGGCCGTCCTCCTGGCTACCACCATGGGCCGCCTGGCCAGTCGCGGCGGCCATGAGCCTGCCGGTCGCCTTCCGGCGACGCTGGCCGCAGGCCATGCTGATCACCGCAGCCACAGCAGCCGTCCTGGCGACCGCGGCAGGCGCCGTGGCCGCCGGCGCGATCTGGATCTTCTTCATCCCGGCCGCACTCACGCTCTACCTGGTCGCCACCACCACTCCGCCAGCCCGGTCGGCGGCCTTCCTGGCCGGATGCCTGAGCGGCGCGGCGGTCGCCGTGCTCGTCTTCTACACACAGGTGTTGCCGACCCTGCCGCCCGCCCTCGAGCGCACCGAGTTACCCCCGTACTGGCCGGTGGAGGGCGGCACGATCGGCGTCTTCATGAGCGCCGCGTGGGGGATCGGCGTGATGGTCCGCCGCCAGCGGGGCCTGGTCGCGCGTCTCGCCCACCACCGTGCCGAGGCTGCGGTGGCCGACGAACGCCGACGCATCGCCAGGGAGCTCCACGACATCATCGGGCACAGCATGAGCGTGATCGCGGTCAAGGCCACCGTGGCCAACCACGTCGCCGACCTCCACCCCCAGGAGGTGCGCGCCGCGATGACCGTCATCGAGCAGACCAGCCAGAGCACCCTCACCGAGATCCGCCGGGTGCTCGGCCTGCTCCGCTCCGACGGCGACCCCCACGACTCCTGGGCCCCCGTGCCCGGCCTGGCCGACCTCTCCGACCTGGCGCGCCAGGCAACATCAGCCGGGGTGGACGTGAATCTCCATGTGCCTACGGACGCGGCACTGCCATCCGCAGTAGCCCTGTCCGCGTACCGGATCGTGCAGGAGGCCCTCACCAACGTCGTTAAACACGCGGCACCCACCCGATGCTCAGTCACCGTGACCCTCGACAGCGGCCAAGCCGTGATCGAAGTCCGCGACAGCGGCCCCCGGACACAACGCGAGCCACGACCGACGTCCCTGGGCGGCCACGGCCTCATCGGAATGCGCGAACGCGCCACGATGTTCGGCGGCACCCTCACCGCCGGCCCTCACACCGACGGCGGATTCCACGTGGTGGCACGCCTTCCCTACGGCCCGGTGGACGCCGCAGCCTGAGGCCGACCGGACACACCGTCCGGCCTCCGAAGAGGACAGTAACCTCAGCCGAGCCGAGCCGAGCCGAGCCGAGCCGAGCCGAGCCGAGCCGAGCCAAGCCGAGCCCAGCCGAGCCAAGCCGAGCCGAGCCAAGCCGAGCCAAGCCGAGCGAGTCGAGCCGAGCCCAGCCAAGCCAAGCCCAGCCGGAGCCGAGCCAAGCCGAGCCAAGCCGAGCGAGTCGAGCCGAGCCCAGCCAAGCCAAGCCCAGCCGGAGCCGAGCCGGAGCCAGAGCCGAGGGCGGGGCCAGCACGAGCGCTCAGACACAGTTTGATGTGATGGGCCGGAGTCCGCTGCTGTGATCAGCCGAGGCCGGATGGGGTGGATTGCGTGAGCGTGAATGCGGGTGAAGGGTGAATCACTTGGGATCTCAGGAGGACGATGGCTCGTCCATCAAGGTCCTGCTCGCCGAAGATCAAGTGCTGCTACGTGACAGCTTCAGAATGCTCATCGACAGCACCCCGGGAATGGTGACCGTAGGTGAGGCGGGCACCGGTGGTGAGGCCGTGCGGCTGGCCGGTGAGCTACGTCCCGACGTCGTCCTCATGGACGTGCGCATGCCCGAGATGGACGGGATCGAGGCGACCAGGCGGATCTGCGGTTCCCCGCAGAACGCCGGCATTCGCGTGCTCATCCTCACCACCTTCGATCTGGACGAGTACGTCTACGCCTCCCTGCAAGCCGGCGCCAGCGGCTTCCTGATCAAGAACACGACGGCCGCCGAGCTGCTCAGCGCGATCCGGGTGGTGGCCGGCGGCGAAGCACTGCTGGCCCCGACCGTCACGCGCCGGCTCATCGCGGAGTTCCTGCAGCGCTCCGAACGGCCTCCAGCGGCGGCCCGACCGCTCGACGGGATCACGCCCCGCGAGCGTGAGGTGCTGACGCTCATCGCCAAGGGCCTGTCCAATCGCGACATCGCAGAGCACCTCCACCTCACCGTCGGCACGGTGAAGACGCACATCGGTCACTTACTGGCCAAGCTGAAGGCCCGCGATCGGGCGCAACTCGTGATCGCGGCCTATGAGGCCGAGCTGGTCACCAGCCCTTCCCGGGACGGCCGCCGATAACGAGCAGCCCAGGCCAATAGCAGCAGTTATTGATGATGATCGCCGGTAGCTGCGGCGCGACCCTGGTGCCGAGGGCGGGCTCATCGGCTCGGCCGAGGACCGCTGTGCCTGCACAGAGCCATCATGTGGGTCGGGCGGCTCCGCAGTGGATCCGGTGGCTCCGCTGAGGACCGCTGTGCCTGCACGAAGTCACCATGTGGACGCGGCGGCTCCGCGGTGGAACGGGCGGATCTGCGGTGGAACGGGCGGATCTGCGGTGGAACGGGCGGATCTGCGGTGGGTCGGGTGGCTCCGCCGTACATCCGGCGGCTCCGTCTGGTCTGAAGTGCGGGGCTCAGGTCTTACCGGACCACTCGGTACGTCAGGTGGGAGACGAGGCTGGTGCCGGTGGGGGTGCCGATGGGCTCGAGGGTGATGTCGCCGACGTTGTGGAGCAGGCGCTCGCCTCTGCCGAGGATCACCGGTGCGATGTGGAGGCGCAGCTCGTCGATGAGGCCCGCTGCCAGGTACTGGTTGACGGTTGCGGCGCCGCCCGCGATGGCGACGTCGCGCTCGCCGGCCGCCTCGCGGGCCTGGGCGAGCGCTGATTCGATGCCGTCGGTGACGAAGTAGAACGTCGTGCCGCCCTGCATCGGCAACGGCTCGCGCGGGTGGTGGGTGAGGACGAAGACCGGGGCGTGGTACGGCGGCTCGTCGCCCCAGTAGCCGTTCCAGTTCAGGTCCCAGGAGCCGCGGCCGGGGGTGAACATGTTGCGGCCCATGATGAACGCGCCGGCTGCGGTGACGTTCTCGATCACGGTGGCGTGCTGCTCGGGCTCGTCGAACATCCACTGGTGCAGGCGGTCGCCCACGCCGTCGCCGAAGGGCTTGTCCAGGCTCTGGTTGGGGCCGGCGACGAAGCCGTCGACGGACATCGCCATGTCACAAGTGACCTTGCTCATCTCTGCCTCCTGTGGTTCCGGCGCCTGTCTGGCGCCGCCTTCACTGGTTGGTCGGAGCCGCTCGGCCGTTCTTTACATGCCGGTGGGATTTTGGTCGTGAGATTTCGGGGTGGGGGTGGGGGTGGGGGTGGGGGTGGGGTGTCGGGCGAGGTGACAGGTCATCGTCCGAGCATCGTGGTGAGCACCACGGTGAGTGCTGTGGTGAGCACCACGGTGAGTGCTGTGGTGAGCACCACGGTGAGTGCTGTGATGAGTGCTGTGGTCAGTGCTGTGGCGGTGCAGTGGTGAGGTGCTGCGTTAGAGCCTGTTGGCAGAGGCTTAAGCCGCTGTCGGCACTGGCCCGTAGAGGGCTGGTCCGATCTTGTTGATGTGGCCCTGGTGGGACCATTGGGACAGTTGGACGCGGAAGCTGTTGACGTTGTCGATGGCGAGGATGGCGGCCAGTTCGGTGCCTTTCCAGGCGCGCCAGGGCTGGGCTGCCAGGAGCTCCAGGACCTTGCCTCGCCTGTCGGGGCTGGTCAAGCACGGGAGCGGTGGCGGGCCGCCCCAACGGCGATTGGGCGGTTGACCTGCGAGTTCTCGGGTGAGGCGGCGGGTCATCTGATGAACGGCCGCCCACCAGATCATCGCTTCGTGATGGGCGGGCCGCCGTTCGTAGCACCGCACCAGGCGGCGGTGCCGCATCAGCCAGGCCAGACTCCGCTCGACGACCCATCTGCGGGGCAGGACGACGAAGCCTTTCATGTCGTCGGTGCGCCTGACGACGGCCACGGTGATCTTCAGGGCCTTGGCTGCCCAGGTCACGAGTCGTCCGGCATAGCCGCCGTCGGCCCACACCAGCGTGATGGTGGAGAACTTCCCCCGCAGGAGGGCCAGGAGCGGGTGAGCGCCATCGCGGTCCTGGACCGAGGCGGCAGTCACCAGCACGGTCAGCAGTAGCCCGAGCGTGTCGACCGCGACGTGCCGCTTCTGCCCCTTGATCTTTTTCCCGCCATCGAAACCGCTGTCGGCGGCACCGATGGTCTCGCTCGCTTTCACACTCTGCGCGTCGATGATCGCGGCCGTCGGTGTCTCCTTCCGTCCCGCGGCGACGCGGATCCGACCGCGGAGCCGATCGGCCAGCCGTGCCGGCAGTCCCCGCTCCGACCAGCGCTCGAAGAACGCATAGACCGCCGTCCAGGGCGGGAAGTCCACCGGCAGCGCCCGCCATTCGATCCCGTACCTGGTCACATAGCCGATCGCATCCACCACCGCCCGAAGATCATGTTTCATCGGGCCGCCTGGACCCTTGCGCAGCTCGGCCATGACAGCCTCGGCCTCGGGCAGCAACACCTCCCACTGCGCATCAGACAGATCAGACGGATAGGGACACGAACGGCTCCAGCAGCCACAACCGGGCACGGCGCAACTGGCGGAGCCCGGCGGAAACCGGTAGACAGTCATCCAAGGGCTTCTGATGGGCGAGAGACGTAGACACTCCCTCAACTATCAGAAGCCCTCTTCCGTCCCCGAAATCGCCACGCATCACACCAAACCCTCTGCTAACAGGCTCTTAGTGGTGGGGTGGGGGTGATTGTGGTGATAAGGGTCAGTGATTGAGGGTGGTCCAGAAGCGGTAGTGGTGGTCCTGGGCGTAGTCGGCGCGCTTCCAGGTGCCGCTCGTCAGGGACTGCACGTGCCAACCCGCCTGGCTGCCGTTGTCGCGGAGGAGGGGCCAGGGCTGCTCGCCGCCGCCGTTGGGGTCTCCGGTGCGGGCGAAGCGCGTCCAGGTGGCGATCAGGCGGTTGGCGAGGGTGGACTGCTGGAGTGAGAGCTTCTCGAACAAGGTCAGGTCGAAGAGGTAGGGCAGCTCGGCCATGTGCTGGGCGGCGGCGGGGAAGCTGGGCTTGGGAGTGCCGGCGTACCAGGGCGTTCGCTGCTCGGCGAACTCGAACATGCGAGTGGAGGTCCAGCGGGACAGGGCGCGGGCGGTGTCGAGGGTGGGGGCGGACCAGGTTGAGTCCGTTTTTACGGTTGCCAGGGTTCTTCCTGCGGAGTTGCCCAGCGGGTAGCGACGTAGCACGGCGGCGGCGTTCTTGCCGTAGGCCTCGGTGATGGCGGGTCGGTAGTCGGTGGCGGCCATGGGCTTGCCGGTTGCGAGTTCCAGGCCGAGGATCATGCCGTTCTCCTCGTCGTGGTTGACGCCGACGAGGACGGGGACGCGGTTGAAGCGGCCCGTGCGCAGCGCCTGGTCGACCGGGAGCGGGAGGGAGGGTGTGCCGCTGTACGGGCGCGGCTCGCGCTGGGTGCCGTACGCCTCCAGCAGTTTGGCCATGGGGAGGTCGCGCAGGCAGCTCGCCACGTCGGAGGCGTCGGCGCAGCCGGCCTTCTTGATGACTTCGGAGCTCTCGGCGAGGGCTTCGGCCTTGGTACGGGAGGCGTCCGCGCAGGGTGCGCTCTGGATGATCGCTCGCTGGAACAGGCCCGCCGAGGCCGGGGAGGCGAGGTGGCCGCAGACGGCGAAGCCGCCGCCGGACTGGCCCATGATCGTGACCTTGCCCGGGTCGCCGCCGAAGGCTGCGATGTTCTGGCGCACCCAGCGCAGCGCCGCGCGCTGGTCGTCGAGGGCCAGGCCGCCGGAGTCCGGCAGGGACGGGTGGGTCAGGAAGCTGGTGGCGCCGAGGCGGTAGTTCATCGAGACCACGACGGCGCCGCCTGCCGCCAGCCGGTCGGCGCGGTACAGGTCGCCCATGCCGTACATGAGGCTGCCGCCGTGGACCCAGACGATGACCGGGAGTTCGTCGTGCTTGCCGGTCGGGGTGGTGACGTTGAGGTTGAGGCAGTCCTCGGCGGTGCTGGGCTTGCCGATGGGGTAGCCGGCCGGTTGTGCGCACACGTTGCCCGGTTTGGTGGCGTCTCGTGTGCCCTGCCACGGGGGGACGGGGGTGGGGGCCGAGAAGCGGGTGGCGGTGGCGTACGGGATGCCCTGGAAGGTGCTGACCTTGGGGCCGGATGTGCCACGAACGGCGCCGCTGCTGGTCGTGACCACGACGGTGGTAGCGGATGTGGACGTGGACGTGGACGTGGACGTGGACGTGGACGTGGTGGTTGTGGTTGCGGCGGCATGAGCGGTGGTGGCCGCAGTCCTGCCGGTGCCGGTGCCGGTGCCGGTGGCTGTGGCTGTGGCTGGGGCTGAGGCCGTGGCCGTGGTGGGCGCTGACGTGCTGCCGGGAGTGGTGGTGGCTGCGGTCGTGCTGCCGGGAGCGGTGCGGGCCGGGGTGGTGGGGGTGGCGTGGGCGGTCGGGGTGTAGGCCGTGAGGAGGGCCAGGCCGAGGGCTGCTGATGCCGTGGCCGTCTTCTTCGTGCTCGGGTTCATGGGGGTGGATCCGTCCTTCTGTCGATCAAGCGATGGGAGGACCATAGCCCAGATTTGCACGATCGCGCAAAACGAACGCGCAAAACGAACGCATCATGCGTTCGTGCTAATCAGTTGGTACGGTGTCCCGCATGGGAAACCGTGAAGACCTCATCGCGGGCGCCAAGCAGTGCCTGCGGGAGAAGGGCTACGACCGCACCAGCGTGCGGGACATCGCCGCCGCGGCCGGCGTGAGCACGGCGGCGATCGGCTACCACTTCGGCTCGCGGGAGGCGCTGCTGACCCAGGCGCTCTTCGGCCTGCTGGACGAGTGGGGCGACAGTCTCGGGCGGGCGCTGGCGCCTGAGGCCGGGGACGACGCGGTGCGCGCCTACGAGCGCATGTGGGAGGGGCTCGTCCGGCAGTTCGCCGAGCATCCGGATCTCTGGCTGGCCACGGTGGAGTTGTTCCTGCAAGGCCGGCGGCAGGCGGAGCTGGGGTCCCGGGTGGCGGAGGGGATGGCCGAGGGGTGGCGCGGGATGAGTGCGATCCTGGAGAGCGTGCCGGAGGAGAGCGTGTCGGAGCGGTCCGCTCGTACGCTCGGGATGGTGCAGACGGCGCTGATGTCCGGGGTGATGATCCAGAGCCTGGGCAACCCGGCCGATGCGCCCACCGCGGCCGAGGTGCTCGAAGGGTTGCGGGCGCTGGCCAAGCTGGCGGGGTAGGGGCCGGAGCGGGGAGAGGAGATCCACCAGATCTCCGGACAATCCGAAGATAGTTCAGTAAGGTCGCCCGCTATGGCGATCACGAACCCATCGTCGGATCCAGGTGCGTTTCTGGCGACACTGCAGGCAACGGACTGGACGGTGTTCGAGCCGGCTCACGACCTCCCGCCCCTGCGTGCCGCGCTCGTCCAGTTGGAGCAGGCGCACGGGACCACCGAGGCGCACCGGTTCGCGACCGAGCGGATCAAGGAGCTGGGTGCGGTACTGCGGCACGGCGACGGGCATCCGGCCGAGATCTACGCGTACGCGCTGAGCCCGTGCGGGCGTTACCTGGCGATCGGGAGCTGGTGCGGCGACGACTACGACCGGGGCGGTGTCCTGCAGGTGTGGGAGCTGGCCAGCGGGCGGTGCGTCAACGTGCTTGACGAGATCATGGGCGGGGTGGGCTGGCCCGGGTACACGGGGACGGTTCAGTGGTCGGCTGACGGGCAGCGGCTCGCGCTGGCGTACAACACCAACGGGGTGGGGGTGTGGGATCCGTTCGGGGAGGAGCCGGGGCCCAGCGCCGAGGCGTACGTGACGGACGGGGGTTCGCGCCCGCCCGGGTTCGCCTTCGCGCCCGACGGCACCCGCGCGTTCATCGTGACGGGCACCTCGCAGGAGGTGCAGGGGTGTATCGCGCCGCTGGTCGCGGGCGAGGTGTTCGAGATCGGCGACGAGGACGACGAGGGCGGGGAGGGCGACGAGGACGCGTGGGACGCCGGTGGTTGGGATGACGAGGGCGAGGGCGATGGTGAAGGCGATGGCGATGGTGAGGGCGATGGCGAGGGCGATTACGCAGGGGATGGCGCAAAGCATGGCGTAGGGGATGGTGAGCGGTCCGAGGGGCAGGACGACGGGGAGGACGACGGCGAGGAGGAGTGGGACGACGAGCCGGACGCGCAGCTCGCGCGCCCGCTGACCGAACCCCTCCCGGAAACGGTCAAAGCCCTACTGGGCCAGGACAAGCTCCGTCTCCGCGACGTCTCCTGGTCCCGCGACGGCCGCCGCCTCTACGGGCACGCCCGCGGCTGGGCCTGCGCCCTGGACGCCACCGACGGCCGGGTCCTGTGGTTCGCCGAGGCGGGCGTCGGCAGGGACGCCCCCGCCTGGAGCAGGGACGAGCGGTACTTCGCCCACCAGCTGCGCGGCCAGTTGCTGATAGGCGACGCCATGACGGGCTGGACGGTGGCGACGCTGCCGGGGCATCCGGGCGCGTCGGAGCTGTCCTGGGGCGCGTACGGCACGGTCACGCGGCTGGCGGTCGTCGTGCCGGCGGGCAACGACGCGCACGCCCGTCCCCACGTCACCGTCTATGACCAGGGCCGGCACCGCTACGACCTGGACGTGGCGCTGCTGCAGCTCGAACCGGACGAGGAGGGCGTGGCGTGGGCGTGGTCGCCTGACGGGCTGTACGCGGCGGCGCTGACGGCTCGCGGGCAGGTGGAGGTCTGGAGCCTGGCGGACGCGCCGAGCCTGATCGGGGCGGTGGAGGCGCCGGCGGAGGCCCGGGGCGTGTTGTGGGGCGCCGACGGCGTGATCGTCGTGCTCGGCCGCGCCGGGGTGCGGTTCTTCCAGGCGGCCACCGGCCGGATCACCGGGGACTTCGCGTTCCTGCGCGTGCCGCCGGGCCCCCGCCCGCTGGAGCTCGACGGCGTGGACCTGGCGGAGGAGGTGCGGGACGAGGAGGAGGCGAGCATCGACCCGACGTTCGCGCTCGACGACCAGACGTGGGCCGTGGCGTTCGAGTCCGGGCAGGTCATCGCGCCGCCCGACCGCGTGCCGGCGCTCGACGGCGCCCTGGCCTGGGCGGTGGAGCGCCGGTTCGGCTGGCCGGTGCGCTGGGGTGGGCTCGACGTCGCGCCGGACGCCGCCACCGGCGCCGAGCGGTTCGGGCCGCCGCTGGACGAGTACCTGGAGGGGTTCCGCGGCCACACGCCGGCGGCGAACGAGCCCTGGCCCCCGCCGAACACGGTCACGCTCGACGACCTCTTCCAGTTCGCGATCACCTCGGTGGCGCCGCTCCACAGCGGCTGGGACCACCACGTGAGCCAGAACCTGCGGCACGCGGCCAGGCTCAGGGCGCGCCTGGGCCAGCCGGCCGGCGCGCGGGTGCTGCTCGACGCGATCCCGACCCCGGCCGAGCAGGTGCGGGGACGGGCGGACGTGGCGCTGATCCTGGCCGCCGCCGGGCGCAGGGACGAGGCGCGGACGTTCTTCGACGGCGACGAGGCCCAGGTCGAGGCGGTGCTCGACGAGTACAACGAGGCGTTCGTGGCCTCGTCGGTGGCCGGCGCGTACGCGGCGATGGGCGATCCCCGGGCCGAGGCGTGGTTCCAGCGCGCGCGGGCGGCGATCGAGCCCGAGACGAACCCGGGCGAGCACCACCTGGCGGTGGCGTGGGCGATGATCGAGTGCGGGTGGGAGCAGGAGGGGCGGGCCCTGCTGCGGCAGTGCACCGAGACGCCCTCCATCTTCTACACCGTGCCGCTGCTGGCCTACCTCATCCTCACCCGCCGGGACCACATCGCCCGCGAGCTGATCCCCATGCGCAATCCGGCGGCCGAGGAGTGGGAGCCGCAGGGATGGTTCGACGGCTGGGAGGCGGTGGAGGTGTTCAGCCGCCTGGGCCGGCCGGATCTGGTGCACGCGTGGGCGCAGGTCTACGGCGACGGTTACGCCTACGAGGACCATCTCGCTCAGGCGGAGACGAACGCCAGGCGTGACCCGGCGCGCGCCCGGCCGGGCGAGGGGGAGCTGGCCGCGATCTTGGACGCCTACGCGACCCTGCAGAAGACGCCGCGCACGCAGCGTGAGCACCCGACGCAGCTGCTCGCCGCGCAGGCGGCCGAGTGCGGCCATCTCGGGGCGGCGCTGGACCTGATCGAGCGCCTGCCGAAGGACGACTTCAACGGGCGGGCCGGCCAGACGTTCCGCGCGCTGTGGATGGCGGCTACCGGGCTCGACGTCGAGCCGTGGTGACGGCTGGCGCGGGCACAAGCGTCCTCCTGGAATAAGTTAACCGTCCCTTTCCGCCAGGTGGCCATTCGCCGGGCGATGAGGCATGAGGTGGACAACGGGGATCGGGTCATCAGATGCTGGAGAGAAAGTGGAGGTGTTGTATGCACGCACGCCTTGACCATCTCGTCGTCTGGGTCTCCGACCCCCGCGCGTCCGTGGACTTCTACGAGCAGGTCGTCGGCCTGCCAGGGGTCCGGGCGGCGGAGTTCCGTGACGGTGAGGCGCCGTTCCCCAGTGTGCGGATCTCGCCGGAGACCATCCTCGACCTGATGTCGTACGAGGCGATGCGCGGCGTGGACGAGGGCACCGGGGTGAAGGGCAGCGCCGGGCACCCGATCAACCACTTCTGCCTGTCGGTCGGCAAGGAGGACTTCGACGCGCTGCAGGTACGGCTCAAGCAGCACGGCGTGGAGATCACCGGCGGCGGCACGAACTCGTTCGGCGCCCAGGGCATCGCGCCCGAGACCATGTTCTTCCCCGACCCGGACGGGAACGTGATCGAGGTCCGCTACTACGAGTGAGCCCGGCCCCGACGGCCTTGCGCATCACCGGCCCCAGCTCAAGACGCTCGGAAGTGTCGGTAGCTTCTGGTACACAGGCGGCATGGGTGTCACCGTCGATGAGTTCCTGAAGCTGCTGGACGAGCTGCCCGACGTGCGGATGAGTCACGGCGGCGAGTGGGTCGGCCTCAAGGTGCACGACAAGGGGTTCGGCTATCTGTGGGAGGCCACCGAGACCGTCGGCCTGAAGGCCACGATCGAGGAGCAGATCGCGCTGGTCAGCGAGCGGCCCGAGGTGTTCGAGGTGCAGTTCACGGCCGGGCGGTTCGGCTGGGTGGTGGTGCACCTCGACAGGATCGACGAGGAGGAGCTGTTCGAGCTGATGGCCGAGGCGTGGTGCCTGACCGCGCCCAAGCAGCTCGTGGACGACTTCGAGGCCACCCACCCGATCGGGAAGAAGGTGCAATCCGGGTAATCTCCGACATGTGCCCCTCCTGAACGTCCGGCTGCGTGCGTGGCGCGAGGACGACGCGTCCGCCGTGCTGCGTGCCTTCCAGGCCCCCGACCTGCGTCACCAGGCACCCTGGCCCGTCGTCACGCTCAAGGACGCCTCGGGGTGGATCGCCTCCTGGGAGGGGGTCGGGCACGCCTTCGCCGTGCTCCAGGACGACCAGGTCGTCGGAAACGTGGCGGTGACCAGGCTCGACTCCCACGGCAACGGCTGGGTGTCCTACTGGGTGGTGCCCGAGGCGAGGGGGAGGGGGGTCGCGGTGGCGGCCACCGAGCTGGTGGCGCGGTGGGCGTTCGACGAGCGCGGGCTCTACCGGCTGGAGCTGGGGCACCGGACGAACAACCCGGCGTCGTGCCGGGTGGCCATGAAGGCCGGCTTCCTGCCGGAGGGCATCGAGCGGGGCAAGCTCAGCCACGCGGGCGTCCGGTACGACGTCGAGCGGCACGCGCGGCTGGCCACCGACTGAGCAAAGGTGATCGGGAGGGCCGGTCACCTGGCGTCTTCCGCTCAAGCTGAACTACGCTGTGGCGGGTGGACAGCGAGAGTCTGGCCGCGGCCGGGCTGTTGGAGGCTCTGAGCCGGGCGTCGGAGATTCTCGCCGAGTTACGCCATCCGTTCGTGAGAAGCGAGCAGTTCTCCTATTTCTTTCCCCCTGCGGGTGCCCGCGTCGGCGCCGCGGTCATGCTGCCCGACGGCCGGGAGCTCAGGTTCGAGGTGTCCATCGCCGTGTCCGGCAGGGCCTTCCAGGTCGAGGGCGGGATCCAGGTGGAGGCCGAGACGCTGCTGGAGCTGCCCCGCAAGAGCGTGTCCGGCATCGAGGAAGGGCTGGCCGCCTTCGGCGACTACGTGGGGGAGGTGGCGGCACCGGCGCGGCAACTGATCGAGCAACTGCTGGAAGAATTGTCTGACAACTAGACAGACGGTGTCTGGTTGTCTGACAATGAGGTCCATGAGGAATGGACCGCTCGCCGTCGTGGGTGCCTCCGTGCTCTGGGGCACCGCGGGCACGGCCGGGTTGCTGATGTCCGCCGACTCCGTGGCGCTGGCCGCCGCCCGGCTGGTGATCGGCGGCGCGGCGCTGGCGTTGCTGGCCGGGCGCGACCTGCGTGCAGCCGTCAAGCCCGGGCTGCTGTTCGGGGCCGTGGCGGTGGCGGCGTACCAGCTCTGCTTCTTCGCGGCCGTCAGCCGCACGGGGGTGGCCATCGGCACGGTGGTCGCGATCGGCAGCGGGCCGGTCTTCACCGGGCTGCTGTCGTGGGTGCTGCACGGGCGCAGGCCGACGAGGCGGTGGAGCGCGGCCACCGCGGCGGCCATCTGCGGGTGCGCGGCGCTGATCGCGGGCGGCGGGACGGACGCGGGCACGCAGGTGGTGTCCGGGATCGCGCTGGCGCTGCTGGGCGGCCTGCTGTACGCCTTCTACGCCGTCATGGCGGCCCGGGCGATCGGCCAGGGCGGTCGGTCGAACGCGGTGATGGGCGTGATGTTCGGCGGCGCCGCGCTGATCATGGTGCCGGTGCTCGCCGTCAGCGGCGTCGGCTGGATCGGCGAGCCGCGGGCCCTGCTCGCCGTGCTCTACCTCGGGCTCGGCACCACGGCCCTGTCCTACTTCCTGTACGGCCGGGGCCTGCGCACCACCCCCGTGGCCACGGCCGCCACCCTGTCGCTGGCCGAGCCGGCCGTCGCGGCGCTGCTCGGCCTGGTGGTGCTGGGCGAGCGGCTGGCCCCGGTCTCGATCGCCGGGCTCGTGCTGCTGGGGCTGAGCCTGGCGGCGGTGGCCGTACCGGAAAGGGCGCAGCGAAGGGAGCGTACGCCGGAAAGGGAGCTAGAGTCGCAGCCGTGACGTTGCCGCTCAGACCCGTCTCCACCGTCGGCGCGCTCGCCGACGCCCTGCGCAGCAGGGTGCTGTCCGGCGAGATCCCGCCCGGCACCGCGCTGCCCGAGCAGGAGATCGCCGCCTCCTACGGCGTCGCCAGGCCGACCGTGCGGGAGGCGCTGGCGAGCCTGGTGCACGAGGGGCTGCTCAGGCGGGAGCGCAATCGCAGTGCCTATGTCCCGGAAGTGACGCTTTCGGACCTCGAAGATCTCATGTACGTCCGCCGCCCCCTGGAGGACCTCATGGCCAGGGCCGTGATCGGCCGCACGGTGCCGGAGGCGGAGGCGGCGCTGCGCCGGATGGCCGCGTTGCCCGGCGAGGCGCCCTGGTCGGAGACCGTGGCCGAGCACATGGCGCTGCACCAGGCGCTCATCGAGGCCGTCGGCAGCCCGCGGCTGGAGCGGCTCTACGGCGTGCTGGCCGCGGAGACGCGGCTCGGCCTGGTGCGGCTGCGCGAGGTCTACCAGGACAGGGACGTGCTGGTGGCCGAGCACCGCGACCTGCTCGACGCGATCGCGAACGGCCCGGAGGAGGCCGCGCGGGCGGCGGTCGCCGCGCATCTCGGTCACTCCTGGGGCGGCGCGACGCGAGTCCATCGGCACCTTTGAGTGCGAACCCTTGCGGGACTGCCCCGTAACTCGCAAGAATCGCGCCCATGCACGGCAATCCGATGCCGGACTCCTACGTGTATGTCACGGAAGAGGGCGTCACTCGTCACTATGCGGACGGTAGCGTCGAGGCCCTCGCCTGGGAGGACGTGGTGGAGGTCCGTGTCGTCACCGAGTCCGGGGAAGACGTCCTCTATATCCTGCTAGATCGCGACGGTGAGGGCTGCGTGGTGCCGCGTTCGGCCACGGACGCCACGTTTCTGGCCCGCCTGCGTTATCTGCCGGACTTCGACCTCGACCGGCTGACCGTGGCCGCCGACTCCGCGCACGACGGCGTCGTGGTGGTCTGGCGCAGCCCCGACCCGCCGTCGGCGCTGCCGGATCTCGAGTACGACTAGGGCGCTTCATATTTCGGCAACCTGCCGAAATACCGCAGTAAATCTCACATTTCCCTCGTCAACTGCTGCCACTTGTGGACCGTTCCGTCAAGCCCCCGGGGGGTCTGACAATCGTCCGATTGTGGACATTTGCCGGTATTCCTCATGCCGGAATTGATCTTTACTCTTTAGTGGGGGCCGCCGCCCTTGATTGTGCGTGGGACTTGTCAACCCATGTGGTTCAAGGAACGTCCAGTTATCGCGGTGCACAGAGTTGTCAGGGTGGTGCTATGAGGGTGGGGATTGGGGAGTCCGCTGTCGTGCTCCTCGAGGCCGTGCCGCGCCGCGCGTCGAGCATCTGGACGCGTGCGTACTTACGGCTCCTGTTATCCGGGGACACGGTGTGCGCGCTGCTCGCATGCGTCTGCGTGCTGGGCATCCGGCTGATCGCCGGCGCGTACATTCCGCTGGTCGAGTTCCTGCTGGGGTTCGGCCTGGTGATCGCCTGGCCCATCGCGCTGTGGATGGGGGGCGCGTACCGCCAGCGCGCCAACGGCGAGGGAACGGAGGAGTTCAAGGCCGTCTTCAACGGCGGCATCGGGTTGATGGCGGCCGTCGCCATCATGGCCTACGCCACGCAGGCCGTCATCGCGCGCAGCTTCGTGATGGCGATGTTGCCGCTGGCTCTGGTGACGACGCTCTACTACCGCTACCGCATGCGCAAACGGCTGCACAGACGCCGAGCGGTGGGCGAGTACATGCGGCAGGTGATCGCCGTCGGGCACCGGGAGTCGATTCTCGACCTCGTGATGCAGTTCAGGCGCCAGCCGTACCACGGAATGCGGGTGGTGGGAGCCTGCCTGCCCGATGACAGCATCGAGGTGGACCTCGACGGCATCCCGGTGCTGGGCACGTTCGCCGACGTGGCCACCGTGGCCGAGCGCGAGCAGGCGGACGCCGTGGCCGTGCTGGCCTGCCCCGAGCTGGACGGCGCCGCGCTGCGCCGGCTGGCGTGGAGCCTGGAGACCGCGCGGACGGACCTGTTCGTGGCGCCCGCGCTCCTCGACGTGGCAGGGCCCCGGATCAGCATCAGGCCGGTCGCGGGCATGCCGCTGCTGCACGTGGAGCATCCGGAGTTCGGCGGGATGCGGCAGTTCGTGAAGACCGTCTTCGACCGGCTGGTGGCGGGGATCGCGCTGCTGGGCCTGGCGCTGCCGCTGCTGGGCCTCGCGCTGCTGATCCGGCTGACGAGCCCGGGACCGGCGTTCTTCTACCAGACCAGAGTCGGCAAAGGCGGCACTGAGTTCCGTCTGGTGAAATTTCGGACCATGGTGGCCGATGCGGAACGACTCAAGGGCGCACTGCTCGAAGCGAACGAGTTCGACGGAGTGCTCTTCAAGATTAGGAACGATCCAAGGATCACCAGGGTAGGCGCTTTCCTGCGGAAATACTCGCTCGACGAGCTCCCCCAACTGCTGAACGTCCTGCGCGGCGAGATGTCCCTCGTGGGCCCGCGCCCGCCGCTGCCGCAGGAGGTCGCCGAGTACGGCACCGACGTCCGCCGCCGCCTCGTGGTCAAGCCGGGCATGACCGGCCTGTGGCAGGTCAGCGGGCGCTCCGACCTGAGCTGGGAGGAGTCCGTACGCCTCGACCTGCGCTACGTGGAGAACTGGTCGCTCATCCTCGACCTGCAGATCCTGTGGAAGACCTGGTCCGTCGTCACCCGTGGAGAAGGGGCTTACTAGCGGTGAAAGCACTCGTGCTCGCCGGGGGGTCGGGCACCCGGCTGCGCCCCATCACGCACACCTCGGCCAAGCAACTGGTCCCCGTCGCCAACAAGCCGGTCCTGTTCTACGGGCTGGAGGCGATCGCGGCGGCGGGGATCGAGGAGCTCGGCCTGGTGGTCGGGGACACGCACGCGGAGATCGAGGCGGCCGTGGGCGACGGCTCGGCGTTCGGGCTGCAGGTGACGTACCTGCGGCAGGAGGCCCCGCTCGGGCTGGCCCACGGCGTGCTGATCGCCCGCGACTACCTGGGCGACGACGACTTCGTCATGTACCTGGGCGACAACTTCGTCGTGGGCGGCATCAACGGCCTGGTCGACCGGTTCGCCAGGGATCGGCCCGCCGCCCAGATCATGCTGACGAAGGTCGGCGACCCGCGCCAGTTCGGGGTGGCGGAGCTGGACGCCGAGGGCCGCGTGGTCGGCCTGGAGGAGAAGCCCGAGCGGCCCAAGAGCGATCTGGCGCTGGTCGGCGTCTACCTGTTCAGCCCGGCCGTGCACGCGGCGGTGGCGGAGCTGAAACCGTCGTGGCGCGGCGAGCTGGAGATCACCGACGCCATCCAGTGGCTGATCGAGTCGGGGCAGCGCGTCGAGTCCTCGGTGATCTCCGGCTACTGGAAGGACACCGGCAACGTCACCGACATGCTGGAGGTCAACCGGCTCGTGCTGGAGTCGGTCGAGCCCAGGACCGAGGGGCGGGTGGACGCGGCCAGCGAGCTGATCGGCCGCGTGGCGATCGAGCCGGGCGCGGTGGTCGAGCGCTCGCGCGTGGTCGGCCCGGCGATCATCGGCGCCGGCGCCCGCATCCAGGACAGCTACGTCGGCCCGTACACCTCCATCGGCGCGTCCTGCGCCGTCACCGGCAGCGAGATCGAGTACTCGATCGTGCTGCCCCGTGCCTCCATCGCCGGGGTGGGCCGCATCGAGTCGTCGCTGATCGGCCACGACGTCGAGGTCACCCCGGCGCCCAACACGCCCAAAGCCCACCGTCTCGTACTGGGCGATCACAGCAAGGTACAGATCAGTTCATGACAAGAATTCTGGTCACCGGTGGCGCGGGATTCATCGGCTCCCACTTCGTCCGCAGCCTGCACGACGAGTACGTCACGGTGCTGGACAAGCTGACCTACGCCGGCAACCGCGCCAACCTCGACGGGGTGCGGCACGAGTTCGTGCACGGGGACATCTGCGACGCCGAGCTGCTCGCGCGGCTCGTGCCCGGCCACGACCTCGTGGTCAACTTCGCCGCCGAGTCCCACGTGGACCGGTCGATCGAGGGCGCCGCCGAGTTCATGCGCACCAACGCGCTGGGCACGCAGACGCTGCTGCAGGCGTGCCTGGAGGCCGGGGTGCCGAAGGTGGTGCAGGTCTCGACCGACGAGGTGTACGGGTCGATCGACATCGGCTCCTGGGACGAGTCGGCGCCGGTGCGGCCGCGCTCGCCGTACGCGGCCTCGAAGGCGAGCGGCGACCTGATCGCCCGCGCGTACGCGGTCACCTACGGGCTGAACGTCTCGATCACCCGCTGCGGCAACAACTACGGGCCCCGGCAGTACCCCGAGAAGATCATCCCGCTGTTCATCACGAACCTGCTGCGCGGCAGGAAGGTGCCGCTGTACGGCGACGGCGGCAACGTGCGGGACTGGATCCACGTCGAGGACCACTGCGCGGGCATCCGCCTGGTCGCCGAGAAGGGCGAGCCGGGGGAGGTCTACCACATCGCGGGCACGGCCGAGCTGACCAACAAGGAGCTCACCGCGCGCCTGCTCGAAGCCTGCGGCCGGGACTGGGACATGGTCGCCTACGTCGCCGACCGCAAGGGCCACGACCGCAGGTACTCGCTGGACGACTCCAAGCTGCGGGCGCTGGGCTACCGCCCCGAGATCCCGTTCGAGCAGGGGCTGAAGGACACCGTCCGGTGGTACGCCACGCACCGCGACTGGTGGAGCCGTTGATCCCATGACCCCCCACTTAGGCCGGGAGGCCGCATGAGGTGGCTCATCACGGGGGCGGGCGGCATGCTGGCCGCCGACGTCCTCGACAGGACCGCGCTGACGGGCGAGCCGGTCCTCGCGCTCGGCCGGACCGAGCTGGACGTGCGCGACAGGCGGGCGGTGCACGACTTCGTCGCCGCCTACCGGCCCAGGGCCGTGCTGAACTGCGCGGCCTGGACCGCGGTGGACGACGCCGAGACGCACGAGGCCGAGGCGCTGGCGGTCAACGGGCACGCGGCGCGCTGGCTGGCCGAGGCGTGCGACCGGGTCGGGGCGCGGCTCGTGCACGTGTCCACCGACTACGTCTTCGACGGGACGCCGGGCCCGCCCCGCACCGAGGACGCGCCGACCGGGCCGGTGAACGCCTACGGCAGGACCAAGCTGGCGGGCGAGCGGGCGGTGCTGGAGCACGGCCACTACGTGGTGCGCACCGCCTGGCTGTACGGCGCGCACGGCGCGAACTTCGCCACCACCATGATCAGGCTGGCGGGGGAGCGGCCCACCCTGGACGTGGTGGACGACCAGCACGGCCAGCCGACCTGGACCGCCGACCTGGCGGACTACCTGGTCAGGCTGGCCCAGTCGGACCTGCCGCCGGGCGTCTACCACGGCACGAGCGCGGGCCGGACGACCTGGTGCGGGTTCGCCAGGGAGATCCTCACACTGCTGGGCGAGGACCCGGAGCGGGTGCGCCCGGTGCCGACCTCGGCCTTCCCGCGCCCGGCCCGGCGGCCGGCCGACAGCGTGCTGGCGCACACCCGATGGGAGCCGATCCGGCACTGGCGCACGGCGCTGCACGCGGCCTGGCCCGTCCTGACGAGGAGCCGTCAGTGCAGTGTCGCGTAGAACTCCCGGCACACCCGGTAGTCGGGCAGCAGCCCGGCCCTGAGCGCCTCGTCGAGGGTGGGCGCCTTGGCGTCCTTCTCCGACAGGACGGGCTCGACGCCGGACGCCCAGTCGATTCCGAGCGCCGGGTCGAGCGGGTGCACCCCGTGCTCGCGCGCCGGTGTGTACGGCTCGGAGCACAGGTACATCACCGTGGCGCGCTCGCTGAGCGCCATGAACCCGTGCCCGAGCCCCTCGGCGACCAGGACGGCGCTCCTGCTCACGTCGTCGAGTGTCACGCTCTCCCACCGGCCGAAGGTGGGCGAGCCGACGCGCAGGTCCACCACGACGTCCATGACGCTGCCGGACAGGCACATCACGTACTTGGCCTGGCCGGGGGGCACGTCGGCGAAGTGCACGCCGCGCAGCACGCCGCGGGCCGAGACCGAGCAGTTCACCTGCGCCAGGTCGAAGCGCCGCCCGGGCAGGTCGGCGGCGCGGAAGGCCTCGTAGAACGAGCCGCGGGGATCGGAGTGGACGGGCGGCGTGTGGCGCCAGACGCCATCGATGCCGAGGGGATCCATGGGCTGACAGTAACGAGATCACCGGCCCTCGCGAAATATCAATCTCTTGGAGCGTGCGAATGATGACTTGCCGGTTATGTGGCTCGGACGATCTCACCGGCGTGGTGGACCTGGGGGCGACGCCGCCCTGCGAGCGGATCCTCACGGCCGGGCAACTCGACGAGCCCGAGGTGACCTACCCGCTGCACCTGCGCGTGTGCACGTCGTGCTGGCTCGCGCAGATCCCGCCGCTGATCACCCCCGAGGAGACTTTCACGGACTACGCCTACTTCTCCTCCTACTCGGCCTCCTGGGTGGAGCACGCCCGCGCCTTCGTGGCCGAGCTGGACCTGCGGCCGGACTCGTTCGTGGTGGAGGTGGCCAGCAACGACGGCTACCTGCTGCGGCACGTGGTGGAGCGCGGGGTGCGCTGCCTGGGCATCGAGCCGTCGGTGAACGTCGGCCAGGCCGCCAGGGAGCGCGGCGTGCCCACGGTGACGGCGTTCCTGACGCCCGAGAGCGCCCAGGCGGTCGTGGCCGAGCACGGCAGGGCCGACTACGTGGTGGCCAACAACGTCTACGCGCACATCCCCGACGTCATCGGCTTCACCGAGGGGCTGCGCACGCTGGTCGCCGACCACGGGCTGGTCTCGGTGGAGGTGCAGCACCTGCTCACGCTGATGCAGCTCAACCAGTACGACACGATCTACCACGAGCACTTCCAGTACTACACCGTCGCCTCCGCCCAGCGGGCCCTGGCGAGCGGCGGGCTGACGCTGGTGGACGTGGAGCTGCTGACGACGCACGGCGGCTCGATCCGCCTGTGGGCCGCGCCGTCGGGCACCCCGTCGCAGCGCGTCTCCGACGTGCTGGCGATGGAGAAGGCGGCCGGGCTGCACGAGATCTCCGGCTACATCGACTTCACCGAGCGGGTGGCCAAGGTCCGGCGCGACCTGCTGGGCTTCCTGATCAACGCCGCCGAGGAGGGCAGCACGGTCGTCGGGTACGGGGCTCCCGGCAAGGGCAACACGCTGCTCAACCACTGCGGCATCCGGCCCGACCTGCTGCCGTACACGGTGGATCGCAACCCGTACAAGCACGGCAAGTTCACCCCCGGCGCGCGGATTCCGATCTTCGCGCCGGAGCGCATCGCCGCCGACAAGCCGGACTACGTGCTCGTGCTGCCGTGGAACCTGCGCGACGAGCTGATCGACCAGCTCTCCTACATCCGCGACTGGGGCGGCCGGCTGGTCTTCCCCATCCCCGCTCTGGAGGTCGTGTGAAGGTCGTCCTGTTCTGCGGGGGTTACGGCACCCGCATGCGTACGGGTGCCGGCGGCGACGCGCCGAAGCCGATGCAGCTCGTCGGCCCCAGACCGCTGATCTGGCACGTCATGCGCTACTACGCGCACTTCGGCCACAAGGAGTTCATCCTCTGCCTCGGCTACGGGGCCGAGCAGATCAAGGACTTCTTCCTCCGGTACGAGGAGACCGCGTCCAACGACTTCGTGCTGCGCGGCGGCAACGTCGAGCTGCTGGCCGCCGACATCTCCGACTGGTCGATCTCGTTCATCCACACCGGCGTCGAGTCCTCGATCGGGGAGCGGCTGCGCCGGGTGCGCGACCACCTCCAGGGCGAGGAGATGTTCCTGGCCAACTACGCGGACGTGCTCACCGACGCGCCGCTGCCGGAGATCGTCGAGCGGCTGGAGAAGTCGGGCGCGGGCGGCGCGCTGATGGCCGTGCCGCCGCCGGGCACCTTCCACTGCGTGGAGATCGCCGAGGACGGGCTGGTCGGCCAGATCACCGCCGTCACCGAGATGCCGCTGTGGGTGAACGGGGGATATTTCGTCCTACGCCAGGAGATCTTCGACCACATCCCGGAGAACGGCGACCTGCTCGTGGACGGCTGCAAGGAGCTGGCCAAGCGCGGGCGCCTGATGGCCTACCCCTACCGGGGCTACTGGCGGCCCACCGACACCGTCAACCAGCGCATGGAGCTGGATCGGGCCTACTCGCGCGGCGAGCGCCCCTGGGCCCTGTGGGAGCGGGTGTGAACCGCCTGTTCCCCAGCGGCCTGAGCCGCGTCGCCCTGCTCGCCGCCCACTGCGACGACCTGGCCATCGGCGCCGGCGGCACCCTCCTGGTCATGTGCACCGCGCACCCGGGCCTCCAGGTCGACGCGCTGGTGCTCTCCGGGGGCGGGACCGTGCGCGAGGAGGAGGAGCGCAACGCGCTGGCCGCCTTCTGCCCCGGCGCGGACCTGCGGGTGACCGTGGCCAAGGTGCCCGACGGCCGGCTGCCGGCCCACTGGGACGAGGCCAAGAACGCGGTCGAGGAGCTGCGGATGCGCACCGAACCGGACCTGATCCTGGCGCCGCAGGCCGGTGACGCGCACCAGGACCACCGGGGGCTGGCGCGGATGGTGCCCACCGCGTTCCGCGACCACCTCACGCTCGGTTACGAGATCCTCAAGTGGGACGGCGACCTCGGCCGGCCCAACGCCTACCAGCCGCTCGACCTCGCGCTGGCCGAGCGCAAGGTCTCCCTGCTCTGGGAGCACTACCCGTCCCAGCGGCACCGCCCCTGGTTCGACAGGGAGGCGTTCCTCGGGCTGGCCAGGATCCGCGGCATCGAGTGTCACGCACGCTACGCGGAGGCCTTCTACCTGCACAAACTCGCTCTAGATCTAGCTGGAGGCTGATCGACATGCGTGTCTTACTCACGGGGCACCAGGGCTATCTCGGCACGGTCATGGCGCCCATGCTCGCCACGGCCGGCCACGAGGTGGTGGGCCTGGACTCAGGGCTGTTCGCCGAGTGCGTGCTCGGCCCGATGCCGGACGACCCGCCGGGCCACCGCGTGGACCTGCGGGACGTGCCGGCGAGCCTGCTCGACGGCTGCGACGCGGTGATCCACCTGGCCGCGCTCTCCAACGACCCGCTCGGCGCGCTCGCGCCCGAGCTGACCTACGACATCAACCACCACGCCTCCGTGCGGCTGGCCAGGCTGGCCAGGGAGGCGGGCGTGCGCCGCTTCCTGTACGCCTCCACCTGCTCGGTCTACGGCGCCTCCGGCGGCGACGACCTGCTCGACGAGGACGCCCCGCTGCGGCCCGTCACCCCGTACGCGGAGTCGAAGGTCCGCGTCGAGGACGAGCTGGTCGAGCTGGCCGACGCCGACTTCACCCCGGTCTTCCTGCGCAACGCGACCGCGTTCGGGTTCTCGCCCCGGCTGCGGGCCGACATCGTGCTGAACAACCTGGTCGGCCACGCCCACCTGACCGGCCAGGTCCGCGTGCTGTCGGACGGCACCCCGTGGCGGCCCCTGGTGCACGTGGCCGACATCGCCGACGCGTTCCTGGCCGCGCTGACCGCGCCGCGCGAGGCCGTGCACGCCAGGGCGTTCAACGTGGGCGGCGAGCTGAACAACCTGACCGTCGCCGAGATCGCCGAGCACGTCGTGGAGGCGGTGCCGGGCTCGGAGCTGCTGATCACCGGGGAGACCGGCGCCGACCCGCGCTCGTACCGGGTCTCCTTCTCGCGCATCCGCGAGGCGCTGCCCGGCTACCACGCCCGCTGGACGGTGAAGGCGGGCGCCGTCGAGCTGGCCGACGCCTACCGTTACCACGGCCTGACCGCCGAGGACTTCCGCCAGCGGTTCACCCGCCTGGCCTGGCTGGCCGACCGCCGCAAGGCCGGGACGGTCTCCGAGGAGCTGCGCACGTGACCGGGGAGGAGATGCACGCCCTGGTGGAGCGGCTCTACCCGCTGTGCCGCTCCATCACGGGCGACGGCGTGCGCGCCACGCTGGGGATCATCGGGCAGAGCCTGGAGCTGGACGTGCACGAGGTGCCGACCGGGACCCAGGTGCTCGACTGGACGATCCCCAAGGAGTGGAACATCCGCGACGCCTACATCAAGGATCCGGCGGGGCGCCGGGTGGTGGACTTCCAGCGGTCGAACCTGCACGTCGTGGGCTACAGCGTGCCGGTGTCGGCCACCATGACCCTGGCCGAGCTGCGGCCGCACCTGCACACGCTGCCCGATCAGCCGGGCCTGGTGCCGTACCGGACGTCGTACTACGCCGAGACGTGGGGGTTCTGCCTGAGCCAGGACACCCTCGACGGGATGGGCGAGGGGCCGTACGAGGTGGTGATCGACTCGACGCTGGCCGACGGGCACCTGACGTACGCCGAGCACGTCGTGCCGGGGCGGACCGAGGACGAGGTGCTGATCTCGTGCCACGTCTGCCACCCGTCGCTGGCCAACGACAACCTGGCGGGCGTCGCGGTGGCCACGGCGCTGGCCCGCAGGCTCAGGGAGCCGCGCCTGACCTACCGGTTCGTGTTCGCGCCCGGCACGATCGGCGCGATCACCTGGCTGGCGCGCAACCGCGAGCGCACCGGGCGGATCAGGCACGGGCTCACGCTGGCCTGCGCCGGTGACCGGGGCGCGCTGACGTACAAGCGGAGCAGGCGCGGCGACGCGCCCATCGACCGGGCGATGGCGGCCGTGCTGCGCGAGCGCCCGCACACGATCGTGGACTTCTCCCCGTACGGCTACGACGAGCGGCAGTACTGCTCGCCCGGCTTCGACCTGCCGGTCGGCAGCCTGACCAGGACCCCGTACGCGGGCTACCCCGAGTACCACACCTCGGGGGACGACCCGGCTTTCGTCTCGCCGCAGGCCATGGCCGACACGCTGGAGGCGCTGTGGTCGGCGGTCGAGGTGCTGGAGCACGACGGCCGCTACCAGAACCTCAGCCCGTACGGCGAGCCGCAGCTCGGCCGGCGCGGCCTGTACGGATCTCTCGGCGGCCGGAGTGACACGAAACAAGCGCAACTGGCGATGTTATGGGTGTTGAACCTGTCGGACGGTGAGCACAGCCTGCTGGACGTGGTCGGCCGATCGGGCCTGCCCTTCCGCGCGGTCGCCGAGGCGGCCGCCGCCCTGGAGGGCGCGGGTCTGCTCAAACGGGTGGGAGAGGGCGCATGAACCTGCGGGTGGGGGACCTCGTCGAGGTACGGAGCGCGGCGGAGATCCTGGCCACGCTGGACGAGCGGGGCGAGCTGGAGAGCCTGCCGTTCATGCCGGAGATGCTGGCCTTCTGCGGGCAGCGGATGACGGTGCACAAGGTCGCGCACAAGCTGTGCGACACGATCAGCCGCAGCGGCATGCGGCGCATGGACAGCGCGGTGCACCTGACGGGCGCGCGGTGCGACGGCGGCGGGCACGGCGGCTGCCAGACGGCCTGCTCGCTGTACTGGAAGGAAGCCTGGCTCAAACGGGTCGAACCGGACGAGCCCGCCACCCCGCAGATTCCGGAGGAGCGGCTGCTGAAGCTGCTCGACGCCAACACCCGCAAGGGCCCCGACGGCTACTCCTGCCAGGCCACCGAGCTGCTCAGGGCCGCGCCGACCTGCCTGCCCTTCCGCGACCTCGGCCAGTACGTCACCGACGTGCGCAGCGGCAACGCGGGCGTCGGCCAGACCGTGCGCACCTTCCTGGTCGGCCTCTTCAACCGCTTCCAGGACGTGAGCAAGAAGGTGCTGCCGCGCCGCCTGTGGATCAGGCGCGGGCTGCGCTGGGGCTTCATCGAGGGCCGGGCAGGCAAGAAGACGCCGACCGCCACGCTGGACCTCAAGCCGGGCGAACTGGTCAGGATCAAGTCCAAGGCGGAGATCCTCGACACGCTCAACGACGACCTGCTCAACCGCGGGATGGGCTTCGAGGAGGAGATGGCCCGCTACTGCGGCAGGACCGCGCGGGTCCGGGCCAGGGTCGAGCGCTGCCTGGATGAGAAGACCGGCCGCATGCTGACCATGAAGAGCCCGTGCATCATCCTCGACGACCTGGTCTGCGAGGGCGTCTACAACGCCAACTGCCCACGCGAGTTCGTGCCGTTCTGGCGGGAGATCTGGCTGGAGAGGGTCGAGACTTCGTGAGCGAGGTCGGCGACATCGGCCGCAAGGCCGGTCGCGGACTGCGCTGGAGCCTGCTGGGCAACCTGGTGATGAAGGCCGGCTCGTTCGTGATGAGCCTCATCCTGGCCAGGCTGCTGGTGCCCGAGGACTTCGGCGTGTTCGCGATCGCGCTGGCGGCCACCCAGTTCGTCATCTACATCAACGACGCCGGCGTGATCGCGGCGACCGTGCAGTGGCGGGGGAAGCTGGAGGAGATCGCGCCCACGGCCACCGTCGTGGCCATCCTGTCGAGCTTCGCCCTCTACGCGCTGTTCTGGGTGATCGCGCCGTTCTACGCGCGGCTGGCCGGCAGCGAGGACGCCACCTGGGTGATCCGCATCCTCATGGCCACCAACGTCGTCTACGGGCTGACCGCGGTGCGCAGCGCCGCGCTCATGCGCCGGTTCGAGCAGGACAAGCTGGCCTGGGCCAACCTGGCCGGGTTCGTGGTCAACGCCTCCGTCTCCATCACCCTGGCCGCCAACGGCGCCGGGGCCTACAGCTTCGCCTGGGGGCAGCTCAGCGGCGGCGTGCTCACCGGGGTGCTGGTGGTGGCGCTGGCCCGGATCAGGATCCGGCTCGGTTTCGACCGGGCGCAGGCCGCCCGGCTGCTGCGCTTCGGGCTGCCGCTGTGCGTCAGCCTCGGCATCGAGGGCCTGCTGCTCAACGTGGACTCGGTCATCGTCGGCGACGTGCTCGGCCCCGTCTGGCTGGGCTTCTACCTGCTCGCCTTCAACATCTCCAGCTGGGTGCCCGGCCTGATCGGCACCGCCATCCGCTACGTGGCGCTGCCCAGCTTCTCGCGCCTGGCGGAGGAGGGCGGCCAGGCCATGCGCGACGGCGTACGGCAGGCCGTCCCGCTGCTGGCCGGCATGGTGCTGCCGATCGCGGTGCTGATGGGCACGCTCGCCCCCGCGGTCGTGGAGTTCCTGTACGGCGCGAACTGGCTGCCCGCCGCCCAGGTGCTGCGGTTCCTGGCGGTCGTGATGGCCGTGCGCATGCTGACACTGCTCATCACCGACATCCTGGCCGCGCTCGGCAGGACGAAGGCGACCATGTGGGTGAACCTGTGCTGGGCCGTCGCGCTGGTGCCCGCGCTCCTGGTGGGCGCCCGCCTCGACGGCATCCAGGGTGCGGCCGTGGCGCACGCGGTGGTCGCGGTGGTGGTGGCGCTGCCGCTGCTGGGGGTGGCCCTGCACCGCTCCGGAGTGCCCGTCGGCCTGTTCGGCGCCGGGCTGGCCAGGCCGCTGCTGGGAGCGGTGGCGGCGGGCCTGGTCATGGTGGCGCTGGCCTCGGTGGTCGACGGCGCCTTCATCGAGCTCTGCGTGGCAGGAGGCGCGGGGTTGCTGCTGTTCGTGCTGGTCGTGGTGCCGCGCGCGGTGCTGCAGCGACTCGTACGCCAAGGGAGGGCGCATGCACGACCGTGAGCTGGTATCGATCGCGCTGCCGGTACGCAACGGGGCCGGCCGCCTGGAGGCCGTGGTCCGATCGGTGCTGGCCCAGGACCACCCGCACATCGAGCTGGTCATCTCCGACAACGCCTCCACGGACGGCACCGAGGAGCTGTGCCGCGACCTGGCGGCGGCCGATCCCCGGATCGTCTACCACCGGCATCCCGAGAACATCGGCCTGCTCGGCAACTTCCAGCACGCGGCCCGCATCTCCCGGGGCGCCTACGTGCGCTGGATCGGCGACGACGACCGGCTGGAGCCCGACTGCGTCTCGGCTGCCCTGGCCGCCTTCGCCGCGGACGAGCGGCTCATCCTGGTCACCAACCAGGTCTCCTACACCGGCTCCGACGGCAAGGTGAGCACCGTCGCCTACACGGGCACCGAGCTGGGCTCCGCGGACCCGGTCGTGCGCTTCGCCGAGATGCTCAGGCTGCTCAACGAGAGCCCGTACCTGATGGACCCGCTCTACGGCCTGCTGCGGCGTGAGGCCGCGACCGGCATCCCGAGGCGGAACATGCTGCGCGAGGACGAGGTGTTCGCGGCCAAGCTGGCGCTGGCGGGCCCGTGGGCGCACGTCCCGGAGGTGCTCTCGCACCGCAACTGGCGGCTGGAGCGGATCGGGCGCATCGCCCGCCGCCTGGACGTGCCGCCGTGGCAGTCCCACCTGGCCAACACACTTCAGTGCAGGGAGCTGCTGCGATGGGTGCGCGACGCGGAGCTGACGGAGGACCAGCGGCGCCGGGCGCGGACCGAGGTGATGCGCATGTACGCGCGGCGCCAGCGCCGCACGTTCGCGCACCGCGGCCGCAAGCTGCTGACCCTGGCCCGCCTGGTGTAACACCTCCGATGAGCAGAGCGATTTCCCGTTTGCATCGGTACAAAAGTCGACGGGGGCGGAAATAGTGCGCTTCTGGAAGGCCATCCTTGGTCTGGCCCGGAAGAAGTTCGTGGGGCCGCCCGTCGCCGTCGCGGCCATCGGCCTCGCGCTGGCCGCGTACTTCCTGATGCCGAGCCGCTACGTCTCCACCGCCTCCATGGTCCTCACCGTGCCCGCCACGGGCGGCACGCTGGAGACCGAGCCGGCGAGCAAGCCCGGCCTGACCAACCCGCTGCTGCAGTTCAACGACGCGTTGCGGACCACGGCGGGCATCCTGATCCTGGCCACCAACAGGGCCGACGTCTACAAGGAGATCGGCGCGCCGGAGAACGGGTCCACCGTCGTGACCATCAACGACGGGCGCACCAACCCCGACCTGCTGAGCATCAGCACCAACGGGCCCTTCATCTACGTCGAGGTGGAGGGCGACGACCCCGCCACCGTGCGCGAGGTCATGCGCAAGGCGCAGCAGCGGGTGCGGCTGGAGCTGGGCAGGCGGCAGACCGAGCTGGACGCGCCGATCAGCACGCACATCGGCATCATGGACGTGATGCCGCCCTCCGGCCCCAGGGCCGCGCTCGGCGACCGCCTGACGTTCGCCGCCTTCGGCGGGGTGTTCGGCCTGATCGCCGGGATCGGCGTGGCGTACGGCGTCCAGCGCGTGCGCTGGTCACGCGCCGCACCGGCCGCCGAGCCCGCTCCCGTGCAGGAGGAGCCGGAGGTGTGGAGCGAGGTCGTGGCCGAGCAGCCGGTGGCGGAGAGCGAGGCCACGGAGAAGCTCAACGGCTCCCGGCCGCACCCGCCGTCGGCGGTCTCGGGCTTCCCCATGTCCGTGGCCGAACTGGCCACGGAGGAGACGGGACCGATCCAAGTGATCAGGCTGGGCGACGGAGCGGCCCCGGACCCCGGCGAGAAGAAGGACGACACGGGCACGAGCGAGGACGGCGACGGTCAGCTCGACTCGACGACCTGAGCGCACCTCTTGATGGCGGCCTGCCTGGCCGCCATCGGGGTGTGCGACTTGGCCGAGATCATCATCCCCACGGCCTCCTGCGGCAGCTTGTCGGCGAAGGCCACCGCCTGCGCCTCGTCCCACGGCTCGTGGTTGTAGCTCAGATGGCAGATCGTGGTGTTGATCGGCGGGTCCGCCTTCAGCACCTCGTCCACGAAGACGCCGTACAGGATGAACTCCGAGACGTGCAGCTGCGCGTTGAACGCGTCGAGCCAGTCGCGGCCCGTCACCTGCGTGATCCGCCGCTGCATGGCCCGGACGATCTCCGGGTCCCAGAACGTCAGCGCCGTCACGTAGTCGGGCAGCGGCGGTGGCGGCGCGGGCGGCAGGCCGAGCAGGTCGCGGGCCACCTGGTGCCAGATGACGTGCCGCTTCATCTCGGCCGTCACGCCGTTCTCCAGCCGGTACAGGCACAGCCGCCCGTCCCTGGAGAAGGACTCGGCGCTGGTGGGGCGGACGAGCACGGCGTCGGAGTCCACGATGAGCAGCGCGTCGGCGTCGATCAGCCCCACCGAGGCGATCTTGACGGTCTGCTGCATCACCCAGCCGCGCAGCGGCGGCCACGGCCGGCGGGAGTTGACGTACATGTCGGCGCCGGGCACCCGCAGGTACCTGCGGGGTAACAGCTCCGAGCGCACCCACACGTGGCAGCGCGGCCCCTCGAACGCGGCGAACGCCTCACGGTCGCCCGGCGGCACGAAGACGTGGTGGATGGTGTCCTCTGAGGTGTAGTCCAGCACGGATCGGTGCAGGTCGGCGAAGAGCTCGGCGTCCTGGGCGTAGGAGGGCGTGATGACCGCCAGCTTGCTCACGGAGTGCTCCCGTCGGGTCCGGTGATCTGGGAGCATCGCTCGATCGCGGCGCACCTGGCCGCCATGGGTGTCGCCGACTTGGCCGAGATCATCATTCCCACCGCGTCGGCAGGGAGCAGGTCGGCGAAGGCGATGGCTCCGGCAGGGTCGAGTGGGGTGCGATCCCACCTGTTGTGGCAGATCGCGGGGTTGACCGGAGGCGCGGCCCCGAGCACCTCGTCCACGAACACGCCGTAGACGATGAACTCCGAGACCTGGAGGTAGGAGACGAAGGCGGACAGCCAGTCGCGCCCCGTCGCGTCGGTGATCCGGAGCTGCATCTCGCGGACGACGGCCGGGTCCCAGCACGCCAGCGAGCTGACGTAGTCCGGCAGGGGCAGCGGCGCCGGCCCCGGCAGGCCCAGCAGCTCGCGGGCCACCCGGTGCCAGGTGACGTGGTCGGTCATGCCCTCGTGCACCCCGCCGTCCATCCGGTACAGGCACACCTGCCCGTCGCGGATGAACAGCTCGGGGACGGCCTCACGGACCAGCACGACGTCGGAGTCGGCGACCAGCACCACCTTCGCGTCGAGCCGCGCCGTCACCGCGACCTTCACGGCCTGCTGCGCCACCCAGCCGCGCAGCGGCGGCCAGGGCCGTCTGGGATCGATCCACACGCCGGCGAGCGGCACCCGGACGATCCGGCGGGGCAGGATCTCGGCGTAGGTCCAGATCCTGCAGCGGGGGCCCGCGTACCGGGCGAACAGGCGGCGGTCGGAGTCGGGCACGACCACGTGGTGCACCGTGTCGTCGGAGGTGTGCGCGAGCACGGATCGGTGCAGGTGGGCGAAGAGATCCGCGTCAGGGGCGTACGTGGGCGTGACGACGGCCAGTGCGCTCATGAAAAGTGATCTCCGTCCCCCCGGCGGGTGAACCGCGCCCCTCGTACTCCATATCGCCCCGCGATAGGTGGTGTTACAGCGATTTGTGTAACGCTCCACCCCTTCGCGGGCGACATGCATGAGGCGGGACTCGCGAGGGAGGGCGCGTGGATTTCTGGGGGACCATCCTCGTCCTGTTGCGACGCTGGTACGTCGCCCTGCCCGCCTTCCTGGCGGCCGTCGGCGCCGCCTTCTACGCCTACTCCACGATCCCGGTCACCTACACCACGACCGCCGTGCTCGTGCTCACCGCACCGACCAGCGGCGGCACCCTGCCGCCCGACCCCGACCAGCCCATCCCTCGGGTCAACCCGCTGCTGAACTTCGACCACGGGCTCGACGTGGCCGCCTCCATCCTGATCAGCGTGATGAGCACGCCGGACATGGTGGCCGCGATGGGCGTCACGAGCGGCGGGCCGACCACGTACGCGGTCACGAACGGCACCAACAACCTGGAGTCGCTGGCCACGGGGCCGCTGGTGTTCGTCGAGGGGGAGAGCCGGACGCCCGACGAGGCCACGCGGATCACCCGCAAGGCCATCGACCGGATCGAGCAGGAGCTGGACCAGCGCCAGAGGCAGGTGCAGGCGCCCAAGGGCACCTACATCACGATCAGCGAGGCCGTGCCGCCGACCACGCCGGCCCCCCAGCAGGGCAGGAAGCTGCGCTCCGCCGCCTCGGCGCTCGGCCTGGGGGTGATCGCCTCACTGTGCGCCTCGTTCGCCGCGGAGAGCCTCTCAGGGCCGCTGCGCGGCGCCGTCGCGCGCCTGCGCCGGCGCGGGGAGCCGCCCGCGGGGATACCGGAACGGATCTCCGAGAAGACGGGGGCCTAGGCGGTGGCCGCCACCAGGGTGGGCGCGCCGCCGCTGCCCGGCCGCGCCGACGGCGCCACGGTCGCCGCGATCTTCGCCGCGGTGCTGCTGATCGTGCCCGCCCGGCTGGTGCTCAAGGCGCTGCCGCTCTCCCTCACGCCGGCCAACGTGGTCAGCCTCGGCGCGGCGCTGTTGTGGTTGTGCGCGCAGTTCACGCTCACGCTGGGGGCCGCCAAGGGCCGCAACCCCGTGCGGACGGCGCTGTTCGCCTACTTCACCGCGATGGTCGCCACCTACGGGTTCTCCACCTGGGGTTACATGGACTCCGACGAGCTGAACCTGAGCGACCACGCGTTCGTCCTCGTGGTCGCCCTGGTCGGCATCGCCCTGACGGTCTGCGACGGGGTGCGCGACCGGCGGCGCCTGGACTTCCTGCTGCAGACGCTGGTGGTCGGCGGCGCGGTGATCTCCGTGATCGCGGCCTTCCAGTTCCTGCTCTCGATCGACCTGACCAGGTTCCTGGAGCTGCCGATCCTGCGCTACACCAGCGAGGGCGACTCGTTCGTGCTGGAGCGGGCCGACCTGCGGCGGGTGGCGGCGACCACCGGGCATCCCATCGAGTTCGGCGTCACCTGCGCCATCCTGCTGCCGCTGGCCGCGCACTACGCCACCCAGGCGCGCCTGCGGGGCGAGCCCGCGCTGCGCTGGTGGGTGTGCACGGGGCTGATCGGCTGCGGCCTGATGTTCTCCGTGTCACGCTCGGCCATGCTGAGCCTGGCCGTGGTGGGGGCGGTGCTGTTCGCCGGCTGGTCGTGGCGGCGGCGGGGCTACACGCTGCTGATCGCCGCCGCGTTCCTGGTCGTGATCAGGGTCACGGTGCCCGGCCTGCTCGGGGCGATCACCGGCCTGTTCTCCAACATCGGCAACGACGAGAGCATCCAGTACCGCACGCACGACTACGCCGTCGCGGGGCAGGAGATCGGCCGGCACTTCTGGCTCGGCCGCGGCCTGGGCACCTGGTACGCCCCCAAGCACCAGATCTTCGACAACCAGTACATCCTGTCCATGGTCGAGACCGGGCTGTTCGGCACGGTGTCGTTCGCCGCGATCTTCGCGGTGGCCTGCTACGCCGCGCTGCGGGCCCGCCACCTCAGCGCCGACCCGGGCGACCGCGACCTCGGCCTGACCATCGCCGCCGTCATGCTGGTGCCGCTCGTCGGGTCGTTCACCTTCGACCTGCTGTCCTTCCACACCGTGACCGGCCTGGCGTTCGTGCTGGTCGGCGCGGCGGGAGCGCTGCTCAGGGCGGCGCGCGCCGATCAGCTCTCCCCCGCGCAGGCCAGCGGGCCGACGATCGAGGTGACCCGATAGTCCTCGTCGATGGTGACCAGCTCGTTGCCGGCCCACTCCGCCCTGGCGCACTCGGAGTCCACCGGGCCGTACACCCACGACTTGTCCACCAGCTTGTTGCCGCGCACCACCTGCTTGCCGCGCGCGTTGCGCACCTGGATGCTGTACGTGCCGCCCATGACGAGGTTGTCGGTCACCACCACGTCCCGCGACTTCTCGTCCACCAGGAAGATCGGCGCGGTGATGTCCTTGGCCTCCCGCTGGTCGACGGTGTTGTGGTGGAACAGCAGGCCCTTGCCGCCGTTGTAGGCCTGGATGCCGTCGGAGTGGTCGCCCGGCCGCGAGCAGAGCTTGACGTAGGAGTCGCGGATCTGCACGTCGTCGCCGGAGACGCGGAAGCCGTCGCTGTGCCCCTGCACCAGCACCCTGGTCGCCTCGTACTTGTCGTGGCCGATGGCGGGCAGCGGCTCGCACTTGGTCGTGGTGCCCACCGTGGTGTCGGTGATCGTGAAACTGAACGACCGCGGCCCGTCGGCGTTGATCACGTCACCGTCGATCACGCTGTTCCTGATCGTCACGTTGTCGGCGTGGACCAGCAGGTGGCCGGGGACGTGCACGCCGTCGAGCACGGCGCCCTCCCTGCGCACGCGCAGCGCGACGTCCTCCGTGTTCAGCCCGGTGTCGGTCAGCTCGGTGCCGCGCAGCACGCCCGTGCAGGCGGGCGTCGGATGGTCGGGGCAGGAGGAGCCGTCGGAGCGCACGATGGCGGGCGGCGGGCTCGGCGGGCCGGACGGCGGTGCCGGATCGGTGGGAGCGGCCTGGCAGGCCACCGGCGTCATCGCCGCGACGAGGAGCAGGAGAGCACGTCCGCGCATTGCCGCCCCCTCTCAGGCGCCCAGCCTGGGCAGCAGGTCGGCCCAGGAGCCCGCGCCCAGGTCGCGCGGGCTGACCTCCGTCGGCTGGAGCGGCCAGGCTATCCGCAGCTCCGGGTCGTCGTAGCGCACGGCCAGATCCTCGCCCGGATCGTGCTCCCTGTCGATGCGGTAGCACGTGTCGGCCTGCTCGGTGAGCGCCTGGAAGCCGTGCAGCAGGCCGGGAGGCACGTAGAGGGTGACGAAGTCCTCGTCGTCCAGGCGCACCGCCATGCTGCGGCCGAACGTGGGCGAGTGCGGCCTGGCGTCCACCAGCACGTCGAGGATCGCGCCCCGCGCGCACCGCACCAGCTTGGCCTCGCCCCTGCCGGCGCGCCCGTGCAGGCCGCGGATCACGCCCCGCCTGGACCTGGACTGGCTGTCCTGGATGAACGCGCACGGGTCCAGGCCCGCGCCGGCGGCCACGGCGGCGTCGAAGGTCCTGGTGAACAGGCCGCGGCCGTCGCGGTGCGGCACGGGGGTGAACAGCAGCACCCCGTCGAGCTCGCCCTGCTCCACTTTCATGTCCGGTCCTTCCTGGAAGGGGTGCGATGAAGCCTGTGGTCAGTGTCGTGATTGCGGCCCACAACGAGGAGAACGTCGTGCGGGCGGGGCTGGACCAGCTGCTCGCGGGGGCCGCGCCGGGGGAGTTCGACGTCGTGGTGGTGGCCAACGGCTGCTCCGACGGCACCGCGCGGGCCGCCGCCCGGCCGGGCGTGCGCGTGCTGGAGACACCGGTCGCGGGCAAGGTGGGCGCGCTGCGCCTGGGCGACGCCGCCTGCCGCGCCTTCCCCCGCGTCTACCTGGACGCCGACGTGCGCCTGGACGCCGAGTCCGTGCGGCTGCTCGTCGAGGCGGCGGGCCGGCCGGGCGTGCTGGCCTGCGCGCCGGTGCCGGTGTGGGACCTGCGCGGCACCGGGCCGGTGGTCCGGCGGGTGCACCGGGTGCACGACCGGCTCATCGCGCCCCTGCGGGCGCTGGCCGGGGTCGGGGTGTACGTGCTGAACGAGCGGGGGCACGAGCGGGCCTTCCCGCTGCCCGACGTGATCTCCGACGACGGCTGGGTGGACGGCTGCTTCACCGGCTCCGAGCGCGTCGTCGTGACCGAGGCCAGGTCCGTGGTGCGTCCGCCGCGCACGGTCAGGGCCCACCTGCGCAGGCGGGTCAGGGTCAGGCAGGGCAACCGGCAGCTGGCCGCGCTCGGCAGGCCCGGCTCCTCGCTGCGGCTCGGGGCGCTCGGGCGGCTGGTGGCGGCGCGTGCGGTCGGGCCGATCGACGTCGCCTGCTACCTGGGCGTGCTCGTGCTCGACCGGCTGCTGACCAGGCTGCGCCGCGGCCCGGCCGGCTGGGGCACCGACGCGGGCAGCCGTCACCGCGACCCCACGGCGGCCCCGTAGGCCGTCGTCACCGAGGTCATCGCCGCCTCATGGCGGCCTCGTAGGCCGCCAGGAGCGCGGTCCTGGAGTGCTCCCAGGAGAGCGGCCCCGCCACGCGCTCGCGGCCGATCTCGCCCATCCGCCGCCGCTCCTCCGGGTCGTCCAGCAGCCGCGCGATGAGCTTGGCGAACTCCGACTCGTCGTTGGCGGGCGCGTACAGCGCCGCCTCGCCCGCCGACACGCGGGCCTCGCGTAACTCGAAGGAGACGATGGGCCTGGACATGGCCATGTACTCCATGACCTTGTTCATGGTCGAGACGTCGTTGAGCGGGTTGAGCGGGTCGGGCGACAGGCACACGTCGGCCGTCGAGAGGTAACGCATGAGGTCCTCGTCCGGGATGCGGCCGGTGAACTCCACGCAGTCGCCCAGCCCCAGCTCGCGCGAGAGCGCCACCATCGCGTCGAACGTGTCGCCGCCGCCGACGAAGACCGCGTGCCAGTCCGTCCTGCCGTGCTCGTCCCGCAGCCTGGCCAGGCTGCGCAGCGCGTAGTCCACGCCGTCCTGCGGGCCCATCACGCCGAGGTAGCACAGCAGGTGCGGCTTGCCGCGCCGGGCCGACGCGTCGGGCGGCACCTGGTGGAACCGCTCGACCACGGGCGCGCTGCGCACCGTGAACACGTCCTGCGGCCGCTTGCCGCCCCTGGTCTGCGCGATCCGCCGGTAGCTCTCGTTGGTCGCGATCACGACGTCCGCCGTCCGGTACGTCAGCCGCTCCGCCAGCAGCACCCCCCGGTACAGCAGGTCCCGCCCCCGCCCGAACCGCGACAGGTACAGCTCGGGCACCAGGTCGTGCTGGTCGAAGACGAACCGCGTGCCCCGCCACCGCATGGCCAGCGCGACCAGGAAGAACAGGTCGGGCGGGTTGCAGCCGTGCACGACGTGGAAGGGGCCGAGCCGCCTGGCGATCCTGAAGGTGTGCCACAGCGCGGAGCCGTACTCCTGGACGAACCCGAGCGGGCCGCCGGTCGCGGCACGCAGCGGGTAGCGGTGGATGTGGACGCCGTCGATGACGATCTCCGCCTCGGTGTCCTGCTTCGTGCCCTTCGGGCAGATGACGTGCACCTCCCACCCGGCCTGGCGCAGGGCGGTGCTCTCCTGCCACACCCGGCGGTCGAGCGGTACGGAGAGGTTCTCGACGAGGATCAGCGCTCTGCCAGCTCTACCAGCCAATGCCTGTGTAGTCCCTTCTGCCCCGTTGGGTTTCCGCGTCCGGAAGACGGACGAGATCGACGATCGGGCGGTCGCCGGCCCGGGCCAGCGCCTCCAGCACCGCCGGGTCCTGGCACCCGACCACGCACACCTCGGCGTGCTCCAGCACCTCCTCCACCGAGTCGGCGAGCAGGTCGCCGAGGTGGGGCAGGCGCTCGGCGATGTAGGCCCTGTTGGCGCCCACCAGGCGCGACAGGGACACGTTCGCGTCGTGGATGCGCAGGTCGTAGCCCTTGCCGAGGAGCCGCTCCGCCAGCTCGACCAGCGGGCTCTCGCGCAGGTCGTCGGTGCCGGGCTTGAACGACAGGCCGAAGATGCCGATCCTGCGCCTGCCCGGCGCGGTGACCAGCTCGAAGGCGCGCTGCAGGTGGGCCTCGTTGGCCGGCAGCACGTGCGACAGCAGCGGGATCGACACGTCGGCCTTCCTGGCCGCGTAGACCAGGCCGCGCAGGTCCTTGGGCAGGCACGAGCCGCCGAAGGCGAAGCCGGGGCGCAGGTAGGCCGGGCTGATGTTCAGCTTGCGGTCGGCCAGGAAGACGTCCATGACGCGGTGGGAGTCGAGCCCGAGTGCCTGGCAGATGGCGCCGATCTCGTTGGCGAAGCCGATCTTGACCGCATGAAACGCGTTGTCCGCATATTTCGTCATCTCGGCGACGGGGATGGGCACCCGGAAGACCTCGCCGGGCAGGCCCGCGTACAGGGCGGCCACCACGTCCCCCGAGGCCGCGTCCGACTCGCCGATCACGGTCTTGGGCGGCGCGAAGAAGTCGCGCACGCTGGTGCCCTCGCGCAGGAACTCGGGGTTGACCGCCACCCCGAAGTCCACCCCCGCCCGCATGCCGGACGACAGCTCCAGGATCGGCACGAGCAGCTCGGCGCAGGTGCCGGGCAACATCGTGCTGCGGAAGACCACCACGTGCCCCGGCCGCAGCGCCCGGCCGATCTCCTCGGCCACCCGCTCCAGGTACGTGGTGGACAGGCTGCCGTTCTGCGCCGACGGGGTGCCCACGCAGACCAGGGAGACCTCGCTGGCCGCGACCGCCTCGGCGGCGTCGGTGGTGGCCCGTAACAGGCCCTCGGCGGTCGTCTTCGCGATCAGCTCGCCGATGCGCTCCTCGACGATCGTCGCCTGCCCGCTGTTGATCAGCTCGACCTTGTCGGGGTTGACGTCCACGCCGGTCACCCGGTGTCCCATCGAGGCCAGGCAGGCCGCCGAGACGCACCCCACGTAGCCGAGCCCGAAGACACTGATCCGCATAGCCGCCCTCCGCATTGGACCGTCTACCGTGGACCGTCTGTTGGAGGGCAGCGCGTGATTCCCCCCGCCTCCATCGGATATGTCGGGCAGGCGTATTGGAACGTTACCGACTTCTTCGGAAACGTCCGCTCCTGGCCAGCTCCCTGGCCCGGGCCAGGGCCGTCACGCCGGCCCGGCGCAGCGGGTTGCGCGTCACGATGCCCTGGCACACCACGCTCTCGCCGGTCTTGGCCCGCCGCTTGTACTCGTCCTCGCCCCGGCCCAGATCGATCCGGGAGATCCCCAGCTCCGGGGCGGCCTCCACCAGCCCGCGCAGCAGGATCCAGCCGGGCGACAGCCGCGCGAACTCCGGGTCGTAGACCGGGAACCACCAGTGCAGCACCCCGCCGGACCTGAGCCCGAAGTGCGCCGCCAGCAGGCGCGATCCGGCGTGCACCGTGGACAGCACGCCGCCGAAGCCGGGATCGCGCAGCTTCAGCAGGCCCTCCATCAGCCGGACCCGGCCGGGCTCGGCGAAGTAGTCCTTGGCGCCCGTCGCGGCGTACTGGGCCCGCTTCAGCTCGATCACCCGCGCCAGCGCCTCGGCGTCGTCGGAGTCGGCCTCGAAGCGCACCTCGCCGTGCTCCCGCCCGGCCTTGGCGGCCCGCCGCCTGGCCTGCCCCATGTTGTCCTTGCCGCTCTTCGACGCCCGGCCCAGGTAGCCCGCCAGCCCGCCGGTGACGTCCAGGAACGGCGACGGCCTGCGCGTGACCACCCACCGCTCGAACCCCGGCGCCTGCTCGACGAGATGGTCGAAGGCGTACCCGCCCGCGCCGTTGCCCAGCAGGTCCAGCGGCTGGAACGGGGTGCCCGCCGCCAGGATCGGCCCCTGGAAGTCCGCGCCGGGCCAGCCCACCGGCCGCAGCAGCCGCCCGTCCCTGTGGTGCGGCACGAACACGCCGTCGCCCGTCGCCACGTGCACGGTGCGCCCGCTGGCGTGCACCGCCGCCGAGAAGCCGGGATGGAAGTACGGGCTGTCCAGCGCCGGGTTGCCGGCCCGCACCGCCTCCCACTCGTCCAGCTCGCCCCTGGTGAGCGTCTCGAAGCTCCTGACGTTCATTGCGGCAACACCGTGAGCCGCCGGGAGGGCCGCAGCAACGCCGCCACGCTGGCCCGCGACGTGCGCCGCCCGGCCAGCGCCCGCACCGACTCGCCGGCGAGCACGGCCAGGTAGTACGCCGTCCCCGACAGCGGCCCGTGACGCCGCCGGTACAGGCGCACCTTGTTGACCACGAGCATGGAGGCCAGCATCGGGTTCACCCCCGAGTCACCGCCGATGTGCTCGATCACCGAGGCGGGCTCGTACCAGGTGGCGTAACCCAGGTCGGCGGCCCGCAGGCAGTAGTCGGTCTCCTCGCTGTAGAGCAGGAACGACTCGTCCCACGGCCCCACCGCGCGGATGACCTGCGGCGAGAGCAGCATGGCCGCCCCCGTCGCCCAGGCGAACACGCCGGGCTCGGCGTAGTCGCGCGGATCGGTCACCAGCTCGCCCAGCTTGCCGATGCGCCCGGCCAGCCCGCCGCCGACCACGGCCTCGACCACCGCCCGGCCCACCGTCGGCATCCGGCGCAGCGACGGCTGCAGTGTGCCGTCCGGATTGACCATGTACGGCACCGCGATGCCCCTGCCCGGCTCCCGCAAGGAGTCCAGCAGGGGAGCGATCGCCCCGGGGCGCAGCCGGCAGTCCGGGTTGAGCACGTAGACGCCGTCGAGGCGGTCCAGGTCGAGCGCGGCGATCCCGGCGTTGATCGCCGCCGCGTACCCGGCGTTCCTGCCCACCTGCACCACGGTGACGCCGGCCTTCTCCGCGATGGCGGCGGAGTCGTCCTTGGAGGCGTTGTCGGCGACCACGACCTCGGCCAGCTCCACGCCCCGCGCGCCGCCGCGCAGCGAGTCCAGGCAGCCCTGCAGCACGTCCGCGCTGTTGTAGGTGACGATGACGACCGCGGCCCTGCGCATCAACGCACCCGCTTGTACAGCCGCATGCCCAGCTTCCCCGCCCGCCGGCCGAGCGAGGGACCGGCCAGCACCCCGCCGATCCAGGAGGCGTCGAGGTCGTGCCTGAGGCTGTTGCGCGCCTGCAGCCAGGAGCCCGGCCTGGCCCTGCCGCCGTCGCTGGTGTACGCCCTGGTCACGCCGGCGCGGCGTAAACGGCGCAGCACCCGCCTGTCGTACGAGCCGAACGGGATCGCCACCCGCGACACCGGCGCGCCGGTCAGCTCGCCGAGCACCTCGTGCGCCCGCTCCAGCTCCTCGGCCGCCTGCGCCGCCGTGACCGTGCGCCAGTCGCGGTGCGCCCAGCCGTGCGAGCCGATCCGCATGCCCTTGCCGACCAGCTCCCGCACGCCGTCGGCGTCCAGCCTGCCGGGCTCGCCGAGCAGCCCGGCCAGCACGAAGAACTCCGCCTTCAGCCCGCGCTCCAGCAGCCGGGGGAGCGCGATCTCCACGTCGGAGGCGTTGCCGTCGTCGAACGTGATGCGCACGTCGGGCCGGTCGGCCACGGCGTCCACCACCCGCTCGAACTGCTCGACGGACACCCACGTCGTGTCCTCGCCCCGCTCCAGCTCCCGGGCCGTCTCTCCGATGCCGTGCACGGTCAGATTCGTCACCGCACGCATCCCGCCCCCTGATCAGAGTGCCGCCGAGAGTGTTATCGCGGCCGGGGATGGACCGTTACACGCGCTTTGAATGCCATTCGACAGTTTTTGTGAGCCCCGCCGTCAACGACGTGACGGGCCGCCAGCCCAGCACCCGCGCGGCCGGCTCGATGTCCGAGCGCTGCGTGCGGTCCAGCGGCCGGGCCGCCACGGCGCCGTACACCGGCCGCCCCGGGCCGCCGACGATCCCGGCGATCAGGTCCGCGGTGTGGCGGATGGAGACGGGCTCGGGGGTGCCGATGTCGAGCACGTGCCCGGCCGCGTCGCCGCTCGCCCCCGCCCTGACGAACGCGTCCACCACGTCCTCGACGTACACCCAGGTCACGAGCCTGGTGCCGGAGGTCAGCTCGGGCGACTCGCCGCGCAGCAGGGACGTCGTCACGTACGGGACCAGCCTGCGCGGGTTCGGCTCCTCCGGGCCGTACACCATGGCCACGCGCAGCACCGACACCGGGACCTGCCACAGGGCGTGGAACATGCGGGCGTAGCCGGTCGCGGCGGCCTTGGCCGCCGCGTACGGCGAGCCGGGCACCTCACCGTCGCGCGGCTCCTCCACCGAGCCGGCCAGCACCACACTGCGGACGCCGGTGCCGGTCACGGCCGTGAGCAGGTTCACCGCGGCGCCCAGATTGGCGGCCAGCGTCGGGGCCACTGTTCCCGGCTCGCGAACCCCGGTCACCTCGCTGGCCAGGTGGAAGACCACCTCGGGGCGGACCCGCCCGATCAGCTCGGCGGTCGCCGCGGCGTCGCTCAGGTCCGCCTGGTGCCACCGCTCCCGATCCGTGCTCCTGCGGCTGACCGCGTGCACCTCCGCGCCGAGTTCGTCCAGCCGCCGGACGAGATGAGCCCCGATGAAACCGGTCGCGCCCGTCACCAGGGCCCGCGTCCCCTGCCACATATGGCCTCTTTCAGTCGTGTTGTTCGGGTGCCGGTAGGGGATCGCCCGTGTCGTGCCAGACGTTTCCCTCCGTCGCCTGGAGCTGCGACTGAGTGCTCAGCAGGATCGGGCAGTCGTGCGCCGAGTTGCGCCCGAACCGGTTGCCCGTGACGCGCTGGCCGGTCAGCGGGCGGCCCAGCGGCGTGTGGTCGATGTTGACGACGCAGGCGCCGCCGTCGAGGTAGTTGCCCTCCACGCGCAGCTCGTCGGCCGACGACTGCACGGCCGCGTTCGGGTCCCTGGTGGTGGACAGGTCGATCGTGTTGTGCCGCAGCGTGACGCCGCTCTGCTCGGCGAAGGCCTGCACGCCGTCGTTGTGCGTGGGCTCGCCGCCCTGGTCGGGGTCGCTGGCGAACCAGCTCAGGTCGTGGATCCAGGAGTCCTGGACGAGGGTGCCGGTGTGCGCCTTGACGCCGTCCACCGTGCCGCGGAACTCCGAGCGGTAGATCCTCGTGTGGGCGGCCCAGATGCCGTCGATCGAGGGGGAGGGGTGCGTGGGGTGGAACTCCGAGTCCTCCACCACGGTGCCGCGGGCGTGCTCGGTGTCGAGCAGCGGGCGCACGTCCTGGGTGGGGCCGCCGCGGAAGACGCACTTCCTGAAGGTGACGTTCCTGGCCGTCACCACGACGAAGCCGTAGAAAACCCTGCCCTCGACGACCTCGCCGTCTTCGGCGAAGGTCTGGTCGCCGACGACCTCGGTGAGCGGGGTGCCGGGCGGCACGCCGGTCGTGTCAGCGTTCGGGAAGGTGTGAGTCGTGAAGGTCTCCTCGGCGACCTGCGGCGCGATCGTCGAGGTCGCCGCCTGCCGGCCGGCCGGGGCTCCCAGCACCTGCGCGGCGGCCACGACCAGTGCCAGGGCGGCGACCGCGGCTATGACATACCACCACGTCTTCGCCACCCCGGCATAGTCGCGAAAAATCAGCCGATGCGCCAGGTGTCGCCACCCAGCAGCAGCTCACTCAGATCGCCGGGGCCCTTCTGCGCCACGGACTCCTCAAGCTGGTCGGCCATCAGCGACTCGTACGACGGCCGGTCCACGCTGCGGAAGATCCCGATCGGCACGTGCTCGAAGGCCGGCTCGTCGAGCCTGCTGAGCGCGAACGCCACCGACGGGTCGGGGTTGTGCGCGTCGTGCACGAGGATCTGGTCCTCGCTCACGCTGTCGCGGGCCACCACCTCGACACCGCCGTTCGGGCCGCGCACGACGGCCTTCGAGGCGCTCACGATCGGCTGCCCGTGCTCCAGGCGCAGCGTGATGTCGTCGCGGACCTCAGGATCCTTGAGCTGCTCGAAGGCGTTGTCGTTGAAGATGTTGCAGTTCTGGTAGATCTCGACCAGCGACGTGCCGCGGTGGGCGGTGGCCTCGCGCAGCACCGACTGCAGGTGCTTGCGGTCGGAGTCGATGGTCCTGGCCACGAACGACGCCTCGGCGCCGATGGCCAGCGAGATCGGGTTGAACGGCTTGTCCAGCGAGCCCATCGGCGTCGACTTGGTGATCTTGCCGACCTCGGAGGTGGGCGAGTACTGGCCCTTCGTCAGCCCGTAGATCCGGTTGTTGAACAGCAGAATGTTCAGGTTGACGTTGCGGCGCAGCGCGTGGATCAGGTGGTTGCCGCCGATCGACAGCGCGTCACCGTCACCCGTGATCACCCACACGCTCAGGTCGGGCCTGCTCGCCGCCAGCCCGGTGGCGATCGCCGGCGCCCGGCCGTGGATGGAGTGGAAGCCGTAGGTGTTGAGGTAGTACGGGAAGCGCGAGGAGCACCCGATGCCGGAGACGAACACGATGTTCTCGCGCTTGAGCCCCAGCTCGGGCAGGAAGCTCTGCACCGCGGCCAGGATCGCGTAGTCACCGCAACCCGGGCACCAGCGCACCTCCTGGTCGGACTTGAAGTCCTTCAGGCCCTGCTTGACGTCGGTCTTCGGGACGAGCGACAGGCCCCTCCCGTTCACCAGCTCAGTCACTGTCGATCACGTCCTGGATGACTCCGGCCAGCTCCTCGGCCTTGAACGGGAGCCCGCGCACACGGTTGTAGCTGATGATGTCCACGAGGTACCTGGCCCGCAGCAGCAGGGCGAGCTGGCCGAGGTTGATCTCGGGCAGCAGCACCTTGTCGTAGCGCTTGAGCACCTCGCCGGTGTTGGCGGGCAGCGGGTTGAGGTGGCGCAGGTGGGCCTGCGCGACCTTGCCGCCGTTGCGCCTGATGCGCCGGACGGCCGCGGCGATCGGCCCGTACGTCGAGCCCCAGCCGAGCACCAGCACGCTCGCGTCGCCGTCGGGGTCGTCGACGTCGAGGTCGGGCACGTCGATGCCGGCGATCTTGGCAGCCCGGGTGCGGACCATCAGGTCGTGGTTGTTCGGGTCGTAGGAGATGTTGCCGGTGCCGTCGGCCTTCTCGATGCCGCCGATGCGGTGCTCCAGCCCGGCGGTGCCGGGGATGGCCCACGGGCGGGCGAGGGTCTCGGTGTCACGCTTGTACGGCAGGTACTCGCCGTCGGCGCCGTTCGGCTCGACGGTGAACTCCTGTGAGATGTCGGGCAGATCCGACACCTCCGGCAGGCGCCACGGCTCGGAGCCGTTGGCCAGGTAGCCGTCCGAGAGCAACATGACCGGAGTGCGGTACTTGATGGCGATCCTGGCCGCCTCGACCGCCGCGTCGAAGCAGTCGCTCGGCGACATCGGCGCCACGATCGGCACCGGCGACTCACCGTTGCGCCCGAACATGGCCATCAGCAGGTCGGTCTGCTCGGTCTTGGTCGGCATGCCCGTGCTGGGCCCGGCCCGCTGCACGTCCACCACGATCAGCGGCAGCTCGGTCATGACCGCCAGGCCGACCGTCTCACTCTTCAGCGCCACGCCGGGGCCGCTCGTCGTCGTCACGCCGAGCGCGCCGCCGAACGCGGCCCCGAGCGCCGCGCCGACACCCGCGATCTCGTCCTCGGCCTGGAACGTGCGAATGCCGAACCGCTTGTGCTTCGACAGCTCGTGCAGGATGTCGCTGGCCGGGGTGATCGGGTAGGAGCCGAGGAACAGCGGCAGCTTCGACTGCACGCTCGCCGCGATCAGGCCGTAGGCCAGCGCCTGGTTGCCGGAGATGTTGCGGTAGACGCCGGGTGCCAGCTGCGCCGGCTTGACCTCGTACGAGACCGAGAACGACTCGGTGGTCTCACCGTAGTTCCAGCCGGCCTGGAAGGCCGCGATGTTGGACTTGGCGATGTCCGGCTTCTTGGCGAACTTCTGCTCGAGGAACTTGATCGTGGCCTCGGTCGGCCGGTGGTAGAGCCACGACAGCAGCCCGAGGGCGAACATGTTCTTCGAGCGCTCCGCGTCCTTCTTGGACAGGTCGAAGCCCTCGAGCGCCTTGACGGTCAGCGAGGTCAACGGCACCGCGTGCACGCGCCACTCGCTCAGCGAGTCGTCCTCCAGCGGGTTGGCGGCGTAGCCGACCTTCTGCAGGTTGCGCTTGGTGAACTCGTCGGTGTTGGCGATGATGTCCGCGCCCCTGGGCAGGTCGCCCAGGTTGGCCTTGAGCGCGGCGGGGTTCATGGCCACGAGCACGTTCGGCGCGTCGCCGGGCGTGAGGATGTCGTGGTCGGCGAAGTGCAACTGGAAGCTCGACACACCGGGCAGGGTGCCTGCGGGCGCGCGGATCTCAGCGGGAAAGTTGGGGAGCGTCGACAGGTCGTTGCCGAACTCCGCCGTGCCGGCGGTGAAGCGGTCACCGGTCAGCTGCATGCCGTCGCCGGAGTCGCCGGCGAATCTGATGATCACGCGGTCGAGTTGCTGGACCTGCTTCGTCACAGCTCAGTCCTCCTCGACGCGCCTATGCGCGGTTGCTTCGGGCGCGTTCTCTGTATCCATGCTAGATCCTCGGAAGGTCACGCGTTTGCATGCCGCGCAAAGCGGGTAAACGCGGTCGGAGTTCAGTCAGGGTGAGGTGGGAGAACGACGACACAGCCCGGACGCGAGCCTGCAGAGGTCTACATGCAGGCGGGCGAACAGGACGGTTCGGGTCACGAGCGCCAACTATACGTCCCCCCAACACATGCGCTATGTCAGGGGCTGCTTGCGTGGCAGCTCGTTCCCTGACCGGTACAGGCGTCCGGCCTGCATCCCCACAGAGCCGTACAACTCAGGAACGGTCACGAAGCTGTAACCCTTCCCGCGCAACCTTTTGAGGATGTCCGGAACCGCATCCACGGTTTCCCGATGAATGTCGTGCATGAGAATGATCGCACCTGGATGAGCTTCACGCACGGCCCGGTCCGCGATGTCCTTGACCTTGGCCCCGTTCTGGTCGTCCGTATCGATGTCCCAGGTGACCAGCGACAATCCCATCTCGCGGGCGACGTTGCCCACCTGCTGGCTGACCGCCCCGTACGGCGGCCGCACGAGCTTCGGCGTCTGCCCGATGATGCCCGATACCGTGTCGCCCGTCTTGACGAGCGTGTCGGTGATCTTGCTGCTGCCCTGTTTCGACAGGTCCCGATGGGCCCACGTGTGGTTGCCGACGAGGTGGCCCTCCACGCTCATCCGCCGCACCACCGCCGGCTGCGCCGTCGCGTTGCTGCCCACGACGAAGAACGTCGCCCGCGCCCGCCCCTGCTTCAGCAGGTCGAGCAGCCTGCCCGTGTACGGCCCCGGCCCGTCGTCGAACGTCAGCGCCACGCACTTGACCTTCGCGCAGTCCACGCTGCCCGCCCGGTTGCTGACGGCGTCGGGGTCGGTCGTGGGGGTGAAGGTGGGGGTGTCCCCGCCGTGCGTCCGGTTCTCCCGCACGCTGCGCTGAGCCCGCCGTCCCAGCTCCGACAGCAGCGGCGTCACCCGCGCGGCCGGCACCGCCACCGCCACGCGGCCCAGCGAGCACGGCCCGAGCTGGCAGTCGTCGAACTCCACGACCAGGTCGCCCCGGCGGTTGAACGCCATCGAGTCGAACTTCTCGCTCCCGGCCGTCACCCCGTCGCGCTCGACCTGCCCCCCACGCTCCTTGAGCTGCTCCCTGACCAGCGCCGCGAACCGCCGCAGCGCCGCGTCCCCCGCGAGCAATCCGGTGGACCCCGTCGCCCGGCCCGTATGCGGGTCGAACCAGACCGTCCGCGTGGAGTTGGCCCAGCTCTCGCCCTGGAACTCCCCGGTACGCAGCCGCACCGCGACGGCCTCGGGGGAGGAGGCGGCCAGCTGCCAGTCCACGTTCAGCTCGGGGCGCGGGCTGACGGGCCCGCCGTCGCGGGTGCGCGCCCGAAACTCCCGCAACTGCCGCTCTGCCTGGGCGCGCAGCTCGCGGTTGAGCGCGGTGGCGCCGGCGAACTCGGGGTAGTTGATGTGCACGTACCTGCTGCCGGGGTTGTCGCCTTCGGTCAGGGTCCTGGTGGACAGGCCGATGACGGTCGCCGGGTCGACGAAGTCGATCATCGTCGGCTCCGCCGGGATCACCATGCCCCTCTCGGGGGAGGCGACGGCCAGACCGCACCCCGAGGCCGAGAGGGCCAGCAGAGCGATTCCGGAGAAGAGCCGCGATTTGTACATGCCTGTCAGGGTATGCCGCCGATCTTCCGATTTACCCCGATTTTGTGTGAAAGCTCCGGACACTTTGACCACGCTGGGTACCTCAGCGGTGGCGGGTTACCATCCCTTCATGGACGGCTACTTCGGGTCCTACGTGCTCGTCGCCGCGCTCCTCGCCGTCGGCGTCGCCATCGTGGCCGGCGCCCTCTTCGCCAACCGCCTCCTCCGCCCCAGCAGGCCCACCCCGGAGAAGCTGACCACGTACGAGTGCGGGGTCGATCCTGTGGGGGAGGGGTGGGCGCAGTCGCAGGTGCGGTACTACGTCTTCACGTACCTGTACGTCGTGTTCGCGGTGGATGCCGTGTTCCTGTTCCCGTGGGCCACCGTCTTCGATGCGCCTGGGTACGGGGTCACCACGTTGGTGGAGATGTTCGTGTTCTTGGGGTTCATCGCGTTGGGGATTCTGTACGCCTGGCGCAAGCGCGTTCTGTCCTGGACGTAGGGGGTCTTCGGGCGGGGGCGGTGGTGCGGGTGGCTATCTTGCTGTGCCATGTCCGCCTGTCCTGAGTGCCGTGGGCGTCTTGAGAGCGAGCCGTTCTATCCCGAATGGTGTGCGTCTTGTGAGTGGAATGTGGTGCCTGGTGTCTCGGGGGTTGTTGATGGGGGGCGGGGGAGGCGGTTCGCGCGGTTAGAGGGGTGGGTGGTGCGTGGGCTTCATGAGGACGTACTCCGCACCCACGCCCCCCAACGCCCCACTACCAACACCACCCCAGCCACGCCCCCTCCTCACCCCACCACCTCTGCCGCCACCACCACCTCTGCCACCGCGACATCCGCCGTCGCGACTTCCGGCACTGCAGCTTCCGCCACCCCTGTCACCGCTACGCCCGTAACATCCACCGCGACCCCCGCCGCCACGCCCACCGCCACCGCGACCCCCCGCACGACACCGCCCGTCACCACGCCGCCCGTCACCACGCCGCCCGTCACCACGCCGCCCGCCATCCTTTCCACCCCGGCCAACGTGTCCACCCCCGCCAGTCCTGGCCCAGATGCCGCCCCCGCCCACGACCTCGCCCCATCACCCGCTCACGATCCCGCCCCCGCCCACGACCTCGCCCCATCACCCGCTCACGATCCCGCCCCCGCACGCGTTCACGATCCCGCCCCCGCACCCCAACCCGCCCACGCCGCCAGCCCCAGCTCCTCCACCCGCCCAGGAACAGCCCGCGCCATCGTCTTCACCCTCGCCCTCCTGACCCACCTCCTAACCCCAGCCTTCCTCCTCCTAGGCATCTACCTCCTCACCCGCGGCGCCCTCTTCGCCATCCTCCCGGCCCTGGTAGCCCTGGACCTCGCCTGGCTCCTACGCCCCCGCCCCGCCCCGTTCCCACCTGACACCCAACCCCTCACCCGAGAAACAGCCCCACACCTGTTCGCCCTGCTCGACCGCATAGCCACCGAAACAGGCGCCCCACGCACCGACGCGGTAGCCATCAGCGGCGAGCCGAACGCCTCATCCCGCACCTACGGCTGGCGCCGACGCCCACTGATCGAGATCGGCTACCCCATGTGGCTGACCCTCACCCCACAGGAACGAGTCGCCCTCCTCGCCCACGAACTGGCCCACGCAAGCAACGGCGACAGCCGCCACGGCTTCGTCGTCGGCAGCGCACTCCACTCGCTCGCCGTCCTGACAGACGTGACCCGCTTCGACTGGAGGGAAGGCGACGGCCTGGCCCACCTCCTCGCCGAGTCCCTGCTCGCCCTCCTCGGCCTCCCCGTCCGTGCCCTCATGGCGACGATGGAGCTCCTGCTGTACCGCTCGTCCCAACGCGCCGAGTACCGCGCCGACGAACTGGGCACCCGCGTGGCAGGCATCCCAGCCATGGCCTCACTCCTGGACGCCACGACCACCAGGTTGCCGTCCGTCATCAGATTCCTGGAGACGAGCGCCCACACCACCAAGCCCGAGCACCTCTGGACGGCCCTCCGCACCGCCGTCGACGCCGTCCCCGCCTCCGAACTGGAGCGCCGCCGCCGTGCCGCCCGCTTGGAGGAACTCCGCGTCGATCGCACCCACCCGCCCACCTACCTGCGGATCGAGCACGTGAACGCGCTGCCGTACGCAGAGGCCCGCCTACTGCCCAGCGACATGCCGGCGATCGACGACGAACTCAAGGCGGTCACACTCCGCGTAGCCCAATCAATCAGAGAAAACGCCCAATCAGCCCTCTACCGCTGACATCAATCAGAGAAGACGCCCAGTCGGCCCTCTACCGCCGACCTCCATGCCACCACTAACCCTCACCTCCACGCCACCACTAACCCTCACCTCCACCCAACCCCGCCGTGACCCCCCACCCTCAACTGCACCCACCCCCACTTCAGGCCCCCTCCCTTCCTTTGCCTGACCAGTGATCCGCGCAAGAATGGCCATATGGCAGCAACGGATCTCCCGATGCCCACCGTGGGCCCGATCTCACGGTTGGCGCCCAAACCCATGCGCTTCGTCCTCAACTGGGGCCGCCGCTACTCGCTGTGGGTCTTCAACTTCGGGCTGGCCTGCTGCGCCATCGAGTTCATCGCCGCCTCGACGAGCCGCCACGACTTCATCCGCTTCGGCGTCATCCCGTTCGCGAACGGCCCGAGACAGGCCGACCTCATGATCGTCTCAGGAACGGTCACCGACAAGATGGCCCCGGCCGTGAAGCGGCTGTACGAGCAGATGCCCGACCCCAAGTACGTCATCTCGTTCGGCGCCTGCTCCAACTCCGGCGGCCCGTACTGGGACTCGTACTGCGTCACCAACGGCGTGGACCAGATCATCCCCGTCGACGTCTACGTCCCCGGCTGCCCACCCCGTCCCGAAGCCCTCCTGTACGGCATCACCAAGCTCCAGGAGAAGATCGCCGCCGAACGGCTCAGCGACCGCTACCCCGAGCCCCGCCCGCACCAGCCCCAAGCCTCGGACCAGGAGCCGCAACGGTGACCACCAACGACACCGGCGACGACCACACCCCGAGCCCAAGCGACGGCGCCGACACAGGCACCGACGACACCACCCCACCCCCGAACACCCCCGCAGCCCCCAACACTCCAACCGCCAGCGCCCAACCCGGGACAACCACCGGCACCCAACCCGGGACAACCACCGACACCCAACCCCGGTCAACCACCAGCACCCCACCCCCGACAACCGCCATCACCGAACACTTCGGCGACCGCGCCCAAATCTCCCAGTCCTTCGGCGACACCACGATCGACGTCGCCCCCACCGACTGGCTCGCCCTGCTCACCCACGTCCTCGACGCCCTGCAGTTCACCTTCTTCGACTGGCTGACCGGCGTGGACGCCCCACCGGAATCGTTCGCCATCGTCGCGCACGTCTACAACCCGGCCGCGGGCCACCGCCTGCTCCTGCGCACCCACGTACCGCGCGACAACCCGCACCTCCCCACCGCCGTCGACATCTACCGCGGCGCGAACTGGCACGAACGCGAGACGTACGAGATGTTCGGCGTGATCTTCGACGGCCACCCGAACCTCGTCCCGCTCCTCCTCCCCGACGGCTTCGAGGGTCACCCGCTCCGCAAGGATTTCATCCTGGCCGCCCGAGTCGCCAAGCCCTGGCCGGGCGCCAAGGAGCCGGGCGAGTCAGGCCACGGCGCGCCGAGCCGCCGCAAGACCCTTCCACCAGGAGTTCCAGCCGACTGGGGGCCACCCGATGCTTGAAGTGGTGCTGAGCTTCGTCGTCATCCTCGTCGTGTTCCTGGTCCTGCCCTTGATCATCGGCCAGACCGAGCACAAGGTCATGGCCCACATGCAGTCAAGGCTCGGCCCCATGTACGCGGGAGGCTTCCACGGCTGGGCGCAGCTCATCGCCGACGGGGTGAAGTTCGCACAGAAGGAGGACATCGTCCCGGCAGCGGCCGACCGCCGCATCTTCATGATCGCCCCAGGCGTGGCCCTCGTCCCGTACCTGGTCGTCCTGATCGTGATCCCCATCGACCGCGATCGCGTCGCCGTGCACCTCGACCTCGGCCTCTTCTTCGTCCTCGCCGTCATGGGCATCGGCGTCCTCGGCTCGATCATGGCCGGCTGGGCCTCGGCCAACAAGTATTCCGTCCTCGGCGGCATGCGCTCCGCCGCCCAGCTCATGTCGTACGAGCTGCCCCTGGTCCTGTCCGCCTCCTCGGTCGCCATGGCGGCGGGCACCCTGTCACTCCCCGGGATCGTCGAAGCCTGGCAGTGGTGGTGGCTCCCCTGGCAGGCGATCGGCGCCATCGTCTTCTTCCTGGCCGGCCTAGCCGAACTCCGCCGCCCCCCGTTCGACATGCCCATCGCCGAATCCGAGATCATCATGGGCCCGATGACCGAGTACACCGGCATGCGCTTCGCCCTCTTCATGCTCTCCGAATACGCCGGCATCGTCGTCCTGTCCTTCCTGACCACCGTATTGTTCCTAGGCGGCTGGCAGGGCCCGTTCCTTCCTGGCTGGTTGTGGACGCTCCTGAAGGTCTTCTTCCTGGCCTTCCTCGTCATCTGGCTCCGCGTCACGTTCCCACGCCTGCGCGAGGACCAACTCCAGAAACTGGCCTGGGCAGTCCTGGTCCCTCTCGCCCTCGCCCAACTGGCCCTCACCGGCATCGTCAAGGTCCTCACCTGACGGACCACCCCGCCACACCACCCCAGCCCTCCAACCCCGCACTTTGTACGCCCACCTGCCCACCTGCCCGCATGCCCACTCGCCCGCATGCCACCTGCCCGTACGTCCGCGTGCCCGTGCGTCCGCCCGCATGTCCGAACGCTCGACGACCAGTGCGCCCACACGCCCACATGCCAACACGCAGATCGCTCATGCATCCGAACGCGCTCACACGCTCACACGCTGACCGCCCAAGCACCCACCGCCCAAGCACCCACCGCCGGGGCGCGTCCACACGCCCGCAAACTCACGCGTCCACATGCCCAGAGAGCCACGGCATGGCCCCTCCCCCCGCGGAACCCCAACCCCACCCCACGCGAGCGATTCGTTCAAGACCGCCCAAGCCACCACAACCCACACTCTCTCCATGACCGAGAGAACCTTCACCCCCGCCTTGGGCCGCCTCTCCCTCCCCAAGCTCTACGACGCCGTGATCGCCCTAACCCGCGAACGCCTGTGGCGCAGCATGACCGCCATGCACGCAGCCCCCACCCCCAACGCCGTGATCATCGACGTCGGCTGCGGCACAGGCTCACTGGCCCTACTCCTCCACCGCATCGAGCCCACAGCCCGCGTCATAGGTGTCGACCCGGACCCGAAGATGCTCACAACCGCCCGCCAGAAATCCACAGCGGCCGGCACCGATCAGGTGGAATGGCACACCGGCATGGGCAACGCCCTGACGGACATCATCGCCCCGCAGACCGCCGACATCATCGTCTCCAGCCTCGTCTTCCACCAATGCCCAGTGCCGATGAAGCGCGCGATCCTCATCTCCATGCTCGAAACCCTCCGCCCAGGCGGCAAGCTGGTGATCGCCGACTTCGGCCTCCAACGCACCCGCCTGATGCGCCTGGCCTTCCGCATCGTGCAACTAGCGGACGGCAAGGAAGACACACAATTCAACGCCGACGGAGCCCTTCCCGATCTTATGACCGACGTCGGCTTCCACCAGGTACAAGAGCCCGACACCATCCCCACGATCAACGGCTCGATCTCGATCTACACCGCCCGCCGCCCTTAACCCCGCACAGCCCGAACCACCTCCGAAGGCGTGAGCCCCATCATCCGCCGCATCTCCCGGCTGAAGTGAGCCTGATCAGCGAAACCACCCGCGAACGCCGCCCCGCTCAGCGCCCCACCCTCACGCAACACCTCCGCCGACCGAGCCAACCGCTGCCAGATCCGCCAACGCGTGAGCGGCATCCCCAACTGCCGCCGCGCCAACGCCCGCAGGCGCGGAGAGGAAAGCCCAACCTCAGCAGCAAGATCCACCATCGACATCCCCTCCTCCGTCATCCGGCGCATCGCCAGCAGCAACCGCCCATCAAGCTCCCCAGAAGCACCCCCGACCCGAACATCCTCCTCAAGAAGCCCCGTCATCTCAGGAGCCGACCTGATGCCATCACCACAACGCACCCGCAACCGATCAGCGAACGCACTATGTGGCTCAACGAAGAAAGTCCGCACCGCCTCATTCGCCAACAACCGATGACCAACCATCGGCGCCACCACCAACGCCCCACCGCGATAAGGCATCCCGGACGCGTCCTCCACGGTCACATCACCACGAACCCCGATGACGACCTGAAAAGCAGCGTGCCGGTGAACAGCGCCCTCGGTCACAGGCCCCTGGTAAAGCGCGTACCCATCCCGAACAACGAAGTACCGCCCCACCTCTTCCACCCGCGCCATGCTTCCACAAGCATCGATCACGGACAGCTCGCCCACCCCGTTCGCCGGCGCGCCACACTGCCTCACCCGCTACACCGACCCCCTGAGAACACCCACCCATAACGCTCACCCGCAAACTGGACCGACGCCATCCACCCCCTCGTCGCGCGCACGAACCCCCTCCCTGAGCCCTCAACATCCCCAGGAACCCTTATGCCCGCCTTATTCGTCGTAGCAAAACAAGGGGCCCCTACGGGGAGACGACGAGTGAACCAACTCCGCCCAAGCGCCGGCGCCACAAAAGACAGCCACTGCCCGCAAACAACCCTGACCTCAGACAACCACCAGAACCTGACGGTCACCGACGAGGCATCAGGCGATTCCATCAACCTGACCCCCGTCCGCCTCTACCACTACAGATACGACCAGCACCCCACCTCAGGCCAGAAGCCCCCAACCCTGCAGGGCCTGGCAGCCCTGGACCCCCACACCCGTCGGGCTCAGCGGACGATCGCGAGCATCACGTCCGAGGCCGAGGGTCGTTCCTCAGGCTGTTTGTTGAGGCAGGCCTTCACGATGCCGCGTAACGCGGGAGGCAGTGGCGATAAGTCGGGATGAAACGTGAGCACCCGATGGAACACCGCAGGCACCGTGTCCTCCCCGAACGCCGGCCGCCCCGTCGCCGCGAACATCATCGTCACGGCCCAGCTGAACACGTCGGACGCCGGCCCCACCGCCGCCCCCGTCAGCTGCTCCGGCGACATGTACGGCGGCGTCCCCACCATCTTCCCCGCCGTCATCGTGACCTGATCGAGCGCCCGCGCGATGCCGAAGTCGATCACCCGTGGACCGTCATGCCCGATCAGGACGTTGCTCGGCTTGAAGTCGCGATGAACGACCCCCGCCTTGTGGATCGCCGCCAGCGCGCCCGCCGTGGACAACGCCAGCCGCGTCAGGCTGTCCTCGTCACGCGGGCCGTACTTCTTGACGAGCTGCTCCAGCGACGGCCCCTCCACGTACTCGCTGACGATGTACGCGTGCTGCCCCGTGATGTTCACATCGAGCACGCGGGCTGTGGAAAACGTCGCCACCCGCCGTGCCGCCTCCACCTCCCGCGCGAACCTCGCCCGCGCCGTCTCGTCCACCAGGTCGTGCAGCACCTTCACGGCGACCCGCACCCCGTTGGGCGCCATGGCGAGGTAGACCGACCCCTGGCCGCCACGCCCGAGCTGCTGGAGCACCCGGTAGTGGCCGACCCACTCCGGATCTCCCGGCCTGCGCTGGTGGCTGGGCGCCGTGGTGCGCTGGCGCAGGTCCACCGCATGGTACGACGGCCCCGTGAGCCGGGCGCGGGCCATGAACGGCACGAGGATGCCGGAGTGGATGACCCCGCCGATCCAGCTGGCGAAGAAGCCGACCGTGGTGACGAGGGACAGCGCTGCGGGGATCTCCTCATAGGTGTCGTACGCCATCACGGCGATCAGGAACGAGCCGATGCACACCAGATAAACGGCTGCGGCCACGCCGTGCCAGATGTTGCGCAGCCAGAAAGCCGCGATCCCGATCGTGAACGGGGTCGCCAGGCCGCACGTGAACAGGGGCAGGCAAGCCCACACGACGGCAGCCGTCCACCTCAGGCTACTGGGGTGGACGGGATGGCTTTGGTGCATGGCGGAGAGACTATCGCCATGCCGAGGCTCATATCGGGCATGCACACAGGTTGTGGATAACTACCCGCCAGCCTGTGGATAGCTGTGGAAAACCTGGGGACAATGCGCTGGCTCATTCACGTACGTGGCCAAGTACGTCATGATGTTGAACCATGGCGCGGATTCCGGGAGTCGGACTGGCAAAGGGGCTGTCCATCACCCTTCGCCACATGCTGCGCAAATCAGTCACACAGCAATATCCCGAGGTCAAGCCCGATCTGCCGCCCCGCAGTCGAGGCGTTATCGCCCTGGTCGAGGAGAACTGCACCTCTTGCATGCTCTGTGCCCGAGAGTGCCCCGACTGGTGCATCTACATCGACTCCCACAAGGAGACGATCCCGGCCCCTGAGGGCGGCCGCGCCCGCCAGCGCAACGTCCTCGACCGTTTCGCCATCGACTTCGCCCTGTGCATGTACTGCGGCATCTGCATCGAGGTCTGCCCCTTCGACGCGCTCTTCTGGGCTCCGGAGTTCGAGTACGCGGAAGGCGACATCCGTAACCTCCTCCATGAGAAGGACAAGCTGGCCACCTGGGTACAAGCCGTTCCGCCGCCTCCGGCCCACGACGCCGGCGCCGCGCCCCCGAAGGAGCTGACGGCCGCTCCCCGGCGCCCGGCCGCCGACCGCCCGGCCCGTACCCCCGCAGCTCAGCGCCCCCGCGCCGCCACCTCCACGCGCCCGCCCGCCACCGAGGACCAGACCCCCGCGACGAGCACCGAGGCCGCTCCACGCACGACGACCGGCGAACCGCCCTCTGAGGCGACAGGCGAATCCGCTTCCGGCGCGCCCGAGTCCAGTTCCGCCGCGCCTCCGTCGCGCCGCTCCCGCCGCCCGATGACGAACGTACGAGGCATCCGCCCCCCGGGCGCCCTCCCGTCCACGCCCGAGAACGCCACCCCTGGACCACAGGCGGCCACGGACGAGCCTCGACCGCAGGCGGCCACGGAGCAGGACCGGCCGCGAGGAGAAGGCCCCGAGCGTCCCCAGCCCCCGGACGAGTCGCGAGACCAAGCGTCATCCACAGGACAACCACCTGAAGACAAGTTGTCCACAGCCGGGGCCGAATCGCGACCGGAGCCCGAAAACAAGGAGCAGACTTCTGCCGCGAGCCCACGCCGGCGCAGGATGGCCGATCCACGGTCCATCCGACCGCCGGGGCGGCTCGGCCCTGATGAGCCGGAGGAGTCCGAGGAGGAGTCGTGACCGAGGCGGTGCCCTCCTACCTGTCACCCACCGGGCAAGAGATCGTCTTCTTGCTGCTGGGAGCGGTAGCGGTTGGATCGGCGCTGCTTGTCGTCACGACCAGACAACTCGTCCACGCCGCCCTCTGGCTGGTGGTCTGCTTCGGCGCGCTGGCGGGCGGCTACCTGGTGCTGACCGCCGAGTTCGTGGCCTGGGTGCAGGTGCTCATCTACGTGGGTGCCGTGGTCGTGCTGCTGCTGTTCGGCATCATGCTCACGCGCGCTCCCATCGGGCGCTCCGCCGACCTCGACAGCGGCAACAGGCTGGTCTCGGCGCTGGTGGCGGTAGGGACGGCGGCGATCCTCGTCACGGTGGTGATCGACGGCTTCCGTACGGCCTACGCCCCCCTCACCCCCGGCCCGGGATCCGCGAAGGAGATCGGGGCCAGCGTGTTCGCCACCTGGGTGCTGCCGTTCGAGGCCCTGTCGGTGCTGCTGCTGGCCGCGCTGATCGGCGCCATCGTCCTGTCCCGTACGGACATCCCCGGCGGCGCACCGCCCCAGCCCGACACCCCGTCCGCACCGAAGCCCACCTCGCCCACGCCCCGCCCGAACGGCGCCTCACCACCGAACCAGCCGCGAAGCACCTCACCACCGAACCAGCCGCGAAGCACCTCGCCGCCCGACCAGCCGCAGAGCACTCCACCACCTGACCGGCCAACGGACGACCCACCACCCGACCAGAGCGGGGGCCATTAGTGCACATCGTCTACCCGGCGGTCGTCTCCGCGCTCCTGTTCTCCATCGGCGTCTACGGTGTGCTCGCCCGCCGCAACACCATCCTCGTCCTGATGTCGGTCGAGCTCATGCTCAACGCCGTCAACCTCAACCTGGTGGCGTTCGACGTCTGGCTGGCCGACCGCCTGCACAGCGGCCAGGTGCTCACCCTCTTCGTCATCGTCATCGCCGCCGCGGAGGTGGGCCTGGGCCTGGCGATCGTGCTGGCCCTGTACAGGAACCGCCGCACTGTTGACCTCGACCACCTGCGCGACCTCGCGGAGCCGGACGACGACGCCCACCCGGAAGCACCACAGCCGCAACCGGTCCCCGTGCGCCTGCCCGCCCCGGCGGAGGCCGTCCAGGCCAACGACCACCATGACGACCAAGGAGCTCCCGTCAAGCGAGGAGGAGGCGGCACACCATGACGACGTTCCCGCTGCTGGCCGTACTCCTGCCCTTCGCCGCCGCCTTCGCGGGCCTCCTGCTCTCCCGCCTGCCGCACCGGCGAGCGCAGCTCGCCGACCAGCGCGGCCGAGCACCCAGCGCCGACCAGCACAGCCGAACACCCAGCGGTGGCCAGCGCGGCCGAGCGCCGCTCACCCAGCAACAACATGAAGGCACGACACCAGGCCACCGATCGGCGAACGCCACAGCCGCCTGGATCGCGATCCTCCCCACGGCCGCCTCGGCGATCCTCACCCTGGCCCTGGCCTGGACCCCGGGCCTGGCCTACTTCTCCGGCACCCCCGCCCCACCCACAGGCCAGACCTACGGCACGATCGTCACCGGCGGCATCCCGATCTCGCTCACCCTCCAGGCCGACGCCCTGTCGAGCGTCATCGGCGTCCTGGTGACCCTCGTGGCCCTCGCCGTCCAGGTCTACTCGGTCGGCTACCTCAAGGACGACCCCCGCTACCCCTCGTACAGCGCCTTCATCAGCCTGTTCACCAGCGCGATGCTCCTGGTCGTGTACGCGGGCGACCTCCTGGTCCTCTACGTCGGCTGGGAGATCATGGGCCTGTGCTCCTACCTCCTCATCGGCCACTGGTGGGAGGACCGGGACAATTCACGCGCCGCGGTGAAGGCGTTCCTGGTCACCCGCCTCGGCGACGTCGGCTTCCTGTTCGGCATCTTCGTGCTCGGCATGGCGGCAGGCAGCTTCCGCATCACCGACGTGCTGGCGAGGGTGCCCGAGATGTCCGCGGCCACCCTGGTGACGGCCACGATGCTGCTGCTGGCCGGCGTGGCGGGCAAGAGCGCCCAGGTGCCGCTGCACACCTGGCTCCCCGACGCGATGGCGGGCCCGACGCCGATCAGCGCCCTGATCCACGCCGCCACCATGGTCGCCGCCGGCATCTTCATCGTGGCCAGGCTGTTCCCGGCGTTCCTGGCCGCCCGTCCCACGCTCGACGTGCTGGCCGTCATCGCCGCGCTGGGCATGCTGGGCGCCGCGCTGGCCGCGCTCGCCCAGGACGACCTGAAACGTGTCCTCGCCTACTCCACGGTCAGCCAGCTCGCCTACATGGCGGGCGGCCTGGCCGCGGGCTCCGACACCGCGGCCGTCTTCCACCTGCTGACCCACGGCGCGTTCAAGGCGCTGCTGTTCCTCTGCGCGGGCGCGGTGATCCACCACGTCGGCTCGAACCTGATGACCCAGATGGGCGGCCTGCGCCGCGAGCTCCCCATCACGTTCGTCACGATGACGATCGGCCTGTCAGCCCTCATGGGCATCCCGCCGGCCAGCGGCTTCTTCAGCAAGGACGGCGTCCTGCTGGCCATGGACGACGCGCTGTCGGGCGGCGGCCTCACCGACGCGGCCGCCTTCCTGCTGTACGGCTGCGCGCTCGCGACCGTGGCCGTCACCGGCGCGTACGCCACCAGAGCCTGGCTGCGCACCTTCTTCGGCGAGGTGCGAGCCGTGGCGCTCCCCGAGCCGGAGCCCGGCACCGCCCACGTCGTGGACGTCAGGGAGGCCCCGCGCACGATGCTCGTCCCCGTCATCCTGCTCGCGGCCCCGGCCCTGCTGCTGGGCTTCGCCGGCGAGCCGCACCTCGACCTCGGCGTGGCGGCCATCAGCGTCGTCCTCACGGCGCTCGGCGCGGGAGCGGTCTACCTCTTCTGGCGCACGAACCCCCTCACCGACCCGGCCCGCCTGCTGGGCCCGCTGCGGGCGCCCTGCGAGCGCGCCTTCTACGTCGACACCCTGTACACCGCCTTGTTCGTCGGCCCGGTGCTCGCCCTGGCCAGGCTGGTGGTCAGGACGGACGACGTGGTCGTGGACGGTGCGGTGCGCGGCTCGGGCAAGTCGGCCCGGAGGCTGTCCGGCGTGCTGCGCCTGGCCCAGAACGGCAACGTCCAGCTCTACGTGAGCGGCGTGCTGGCCGGCGTCCTCCTGATCGCGGTAGGGGCGGTGGTGTTCACGTGACGGCCGGGCACGGCATCGAGCCGAGGGCGGGCATGACGGCCAGGCACGGCACCGACCCGAGGGGAGTCGCATGATGGGCTGGATCCCGGTCGCGCTCCTGGCCGTACCCCTGCTGGGCGCCCTCCTGCTGGTCCTGTCGCCGCGAGCGCTGCGCGGGGTGCTCCGCGCGTACGGGCTGATCTTCTCAGGCGTCACGCTGGCGCTGAGCCTCGCGCTCCTGGCGATGTTCGACTACGGCGCGCCCGCCCGGATGCAGTACGAGGCCGACTGGCCGTGGATCCCGGGGCTGGGGCTTCGCTTCCACCTGGGCATCGACGGCGTCTCGCTGCCGCTGATCGTGCTGACGGCGCTGCTGACGTTCCTGTGCTTCGTCTACCTGCGGTGGGGCAGCGCGTCCGGCACCACGGCGTTCATGAGTGCCAGGCCGAGGGCGCTCGTGTTCACCATGCTCGTGCTCGAAGTCGGCATGATCGGCACGTTCCTCGCCCTCGACCTGCTGCTCTTCTTCGTGTTCTTCGAGATCGTGCTCATCCCGATGTACTTCCTGATCGGCATCTGGGGCGGCGGGGGGCGCAGGGCGGCGTCGATCAAGTTCATCCTCTACACGCTGCTCGGCTCGGTCGTCATGCTGCTCGGCCTCCTCCTGGTGTGGGCGCAGACCGGCACGCTCGACATCGAGGCGCTGAGCGCGGCCCACGGCGCGGGCATGCCGAGATCCATCCAGATCCTCGCGTTCGTGGCGATCGGCATCGGTCTGGCCGTCAAGACGCCCATGTGGCCGCTGCACACCTGGCTGCCGGACGCCCACACGGAGGCGCCCACCGCCGGCTCGGTGCTGCTGGCGGGGGTGCTGCTCAAGATGGGTACGTACGGCTTCGCCAGGATCGCCATCCCCGTGCTGCCCGAGGGGGCGGCGGCGGTGGCACCGTGGCTGGGCGCGTTCGCGGTGGTCGGCATCGTGTACGGCGCCCTGGCCTGCCTGGCGCAGCGCGACCTGAAACGCATGATCGCCTACTCCTCGGTGGGCCACATGGGCTTCGTCCTGCTCGGCTTCGCCACGCTGACCCCCGTCGGCATCAACGGCGCCCTCTTCGCCAACGTCGCCCACGGCCTGATCACGGGCCTGCTGTTCTTCCTGGCAGGCGCGATCAAGGAGCGCCACCACACCTCGGAGATGCCGGCGCTGGGCGGCGGCATGCTGGCGACGATGCCGCGGCTGGGCGCGGTGCTCACGTTCGCCTCGATCGCGTCGCTGGGGTTGCCGGGGCTGGCGGGGTTCTGGGGGGAGATGCTGGCGCTGTTCGGGGCGTTCCAGCCGGCGAACGGGCTGCCGCGCGGCCTCTTCCTGACGTACATGGTGATCGGAGGGCTGGGCGCGGTGCTGACGGCCGCGTACTTCCTGGTCATGCTCTCGCGCATCACGCACGGCCGGCCGGACCCCGTCGCGGGGGCCGCCGCGCCCGGCCACCTCGTGCCGCTGGACGACCACCTGATCCACGAGCCCACCGACGAACGCCCCGTCGCCACCGCGACGCTCCCCGAGGTCCGCCGGTACGACATCAGAGGGTACGAGCTGGCGGCGTGGACCCCCCTGGTGGTGCTGATCCTGCTGTTCGGGCTGTGGCCCGGCCTCCTGCTGTCGCTCAGCACCCCGCCCGTGCAGACCCTGCTGGGAGCCTTCTCATGATCCAGCAGATCGACTACTTCCTGATCGCGCCTCCGCTGGTGCTCGCCCTGGTGGCGGGGCTGGTGCTGCTACTCGACGCGTTCCTGCCGGCCCGTCCGCGGACGAGGGCGGGGCTGGGCCTCGTCACGCTGGCGGGCATCCTGGTCGCGCTGGGGTTCGTGGCCGTCCAGGCGTCCGGGGCCGGCTCGCCGCGGTCGACGTTCTGCGTCCCGCCCGCGCTCGCCGGCGGTCAGGCCCAGTCCGCGGCGCTGTGCTCGTTCGTCGTGGACGGGTTCACGCTGGTGTTCGCGGGCCTGGTGCTGGCGGCGGCCGTGGTGGTCGTCCTGATGTCGATGACGGAGCTGGCGCGCGGCGAGATCCCCGTCGGCGAGTGGTACTTCCTGCTCCTGTGCACCCTCGTCGGCGCCGTGACCCTGCCCGCGTCCCGCGATCTGATCATGCTGGTGGTGGCGCTGGAGCTGGTCTCGCTCCCGGTCTTCGCCCTCACCGCGCTCAGACGCTACGACGGCCGCTCGTCCGAGGCCGCCGTGAAGCTGTTCGTCGTGTCGGTGGTGTCCACGGCGATCATGCTCTTCGGTGTGTCCCTCCTGTACGGCATCGCGGGCTCGGTCTACCTGTCGCGCCTGGGCACCGTGCTCGGGGCGCCAGGGACGGACCTGCCCGCGGTGGTCACGGTGGGTGTGGTCCTCGTGGCGGCCGGCTTCGCCTTCAAGATCGCCGCCGTGCCGTTCCACTCGTGGGCCGCCGACGTCTACCAGGGGGCGCCCATCCCCGTGGCGGCGCTGCTGTCGGTCATCTCGAAGGCGGCCGGGTTCGCCGGGCTGATCCTCGTCCTGGTGAGCGCGCTGTCCGGGCAGTCCGCCACCTGGACCCCGATCGTGGCGATCGTGTCGGCGCTGACCATGACCGTGGGCAACCTGCTGGCCATGCGCCAGCGCTCCGCCGTACGGCTGCTGGCCTGGTCGTCGGTGGCGCAGTCGGGCTACATCCTGGCGCCGCTCGCGGTGGCGGCCACGACGCCGGGCGCGGTCGGCACGTCCACGGCCTACCTGGTCATCTACGCCGCCATGAACCTCGGCGCGTTCGCCGTCGTCATGCTCGTGTCCAGGACCGCGGCCCGCAACGAGCTCGACGACTACCGCGGCCTGGCGCTGCGCCACCCGGCGGCGGGCGTCACGCTGGCGTTCTGCCTGGTCTGCCTGGCAGGGCTGCCGCCGGGCCTGGCCGGGCTGTTCGCCAAGGTCTTCGTGTTCAGGGAGATCGTCGAGGGCGGGGCCGGCTGGCTGGCGGTGGTCATGGCCGTCAACACGGTGATCGGCCTGTACTACTACGCCATCTGGACGGCTCGCCTCTTCACTCCGGCAGGCAGGGCGGAGCCGTCCCCCTACCGGCCGCCCCTGACGGCCTGGCTGGCCGTCGGCCTGGCCCTGGCGGCGGCCGTGCTCTTCTCGATCGCGCCGCAGCTCGTCCTCGACCTGACCTCTTTGTCCGCTTTCGGCTGAGATCCGATCAGGACGGCAAGTCGCGTACCGCCCTCGGCTGAGCACGCCGGGACAGGACGGCAAGTCGCGCTCCGCCCTCGGCTGAGCACACCGGGGAACGAAGCACGGGGTCTTGCTCGTTAACCGTGGTGAACCCAAGCCACGAGAGGGGGAAACCGTGCACCACAACGGTCTGCGTACCGCCATCCTGCTCGGCGGGCTGTCGGCGCTGATCATCGCGGTGGGCGCGTGGTTGGGCGGCGGCACCGGTGCACGGATCGCGTTCGTGCTGGCTCTGGTGAGCAACGGCGTCGCTTATTTCTTCTCCGACCGCATCGCGCTGTCCGCCATGCGGGCCAGACCGGTCAGCGAGGTCGAGCATCCCACTCTCTACCGGATCGTCCGCGAGCTCTCCACGCAGGCCAGGCAGCCCATGCCGCGCCTGTACATCTCGCCGACGGTCCAGCCGAACGCCTTCGCGACCGGCCGGAGCCCCAGGCAGGCCGCAGTGTGCGTGACGTACGGCCTGACCAAGCTGCTCACCGAGGACGAGCTGCGCGGCGTGATCGGCCACGAGCTGTCCCACGTCTACAACCGGGACATCCTCATCTCCTCCGTGGCCGGCGCGTTCGCCACGATGATCACCTGGCTCAGCTACGTGGCCGTCTTCTTCGGCGGCTCGGACGACGACGAGGGCCCCGGCTTCGTGGGCGCGCTGCTGATGATGGTGCTCGGCCCGGTGGCGGCCACGATGGTGCAGATGGCGATCTCGCGGACGCGGGAGTTCCAGGCGGACGAGTCGGGCGCCAGGCTCACAGGCGACCCGCTGGCCCTGGCCTCGGCCCTCCGCAAGATCGAGATGGGCGCCCGCAGGCTGCCGCTCCCGGAGAACAGCCGCCTCACCTCGGCCTCGCACATGATGATCGCGAACCCGTTCAGCGGCTCCGGCTTCGGCCGCCTGTTCTCGACCCACCCGCCCACCTCGGAGCGCGTCGCGCGCCTCGAGCGCATGGCCGGCTACCGCCGCTGACCGCCCTCAGGCGTCAGTCGTCTTCATTGATCTTCCGCAGGATGGTCGCCAGATCCGCGGGATGCACGACCTCGTCGGTGCTCTCGAGCTCCTCGGCGCTCCACCACCGATACTCCGTCGTCGTGTCCTTCTCGATCTGCTCCATGTGCTCGAACGACACGACCGCGTCGCCCACCGGGATCGCGAAGAACGACTGATCCTGAGTGAAGGCGTACTCACCCCACTCGAACTCGATCAGCGCCTCCGCATGCGGCCCGGTGAACTCCGCCACCCCGGCCCGGATCCCGACCTCCTCGAACAACTCCCGTGCCGCCGCCTCCTGCAGCGTCTCCCCGCCCTCCACGGCCCCGCCGATCGTGAACCAGAACCGCAACTCCGGGCGAGCCGGATCGAAGCCATGAAGCAGGAGAACCCGGCCTTGTTCGTCGATGGGCAGCACGCGAGCCGTGAACCGGCGCAGGGGGATCTTCGTCACGCTAACCGAGCATAAGGTCCACGCCGCGGACAGGCGTCGCCTCCACGCCGGCCATGTGGCGGAGCGGCCCCGGGACACAAGGGTGTGCTGTGTCCCGGATACGCTCTCCGCGATCGTCGTGTGCCAGCTCGGAGCCGTACAGCATGCCTCGGGCTAGCGGTAGTTCACGAACTGCAGGGCGATGTCCAGGTCCTTGCCCTTCAGCAGGGAGATGACGTCCTGAAGGTCGTCCTTCTTCTTGGAGCTGACCCGCAGCTCCTCGCCCTGAATCTGCGCCTTGACCCCCTTCGGCCCCTCATCGCGGATCAGCTTGGAGATCTTCTTCGCGTTCTCCTGGTCGATGCCCTCCTTCAGGCTGACCAGCATCCGGTACTCCTTGCCCGACAGCTTGGGCTCGCCCGCGTCGAGAATCTTCAGCGAGAGCCCCCGCTTGACCACCTTCTCCTTGAACACGTCGAGCGCGGCACCCGCCCGCTCCTCGCTGTTCGCCTTGATCTCGATGTTGTCCTGCCCGGACCAGCTGATGCTCGCCCCGGTTCCCTTGAAGTCGAAGCGGTGTCCGATCTCCTTGACCGTCTGATTGAGCGCGTTGTCGACCTCCTGGCGGTCGATCTTGCTAACGATGTCGAAAGATGAATCGGCCAAAGCACCCATCCTCTCAGCTGCGGCGAAATCGGCCCGGCCCACGAAACGCCCGGACCCAGCGAACGAGCCTAGCCAGCATCGGCCCTCCGTGCAGGACCCCGTCCCCTTGCTCGCCCCCTACGCCCGCCATCCCGTTCGCCCGTCTCCTCCCCGATCCACCCCCTCTACGGCTCCTATGCCGGGGGGCGGGGGCACTCGGACTCGCCTCGGGACAAACCGGTGTCACGTGCACCTCCGAAGTCCGCTATTCTTCTTTCTGTCGCCGCGAGAGCGGATGGCACGGCAGGTTGCCCGAGTGGCCAAAGGGAGCGGTCTGTAAAACCGTCGGCTCAGCCTACGCAAGTTCGAACCTTGCACCTGCCACACCAGCGGGAAGAGGCCCGTCACCAGCGGAAACGCGGTGACGGGCCTCTCGCTTTGTGTCCGGCTGTCAACGGCTCACGCCGGTTCCCTACGGGTGGCTACGCTGAATACGCGCTGAAGATCAGCGGGCCTGCTCGGGGGAGTCCGGCGGCTTCGGCGACACCGGTGGTAGGGCTGCTTCGATGCGCCGCATGGCCTCGGCCTGCCCACCAGAGATGCACTTGGCGTAGACCCGTAGCAGCACCTCGACACCGTGCCCAGCCCACTCGGCAACTTGGGGCGGGTTCACGCCGGCGTTGAGCCACGCGGAGACGCACGCATGCCGGAAGTCGTACGGCCGGCCAGCGATGCCTGACGCCCGCTCAGCGGGCGTGAGGGCGCGCTTACGTGCCGCGTGCCAGACCGGGAGGTAAGTGCTGTCACGAATGATGCCGCGCCGGGGCCCAGTGAAGATGCGGCCTTCTCGATCAGCAGGGAATTCGGCCATGTGGGCGCGCAACAGGGCAACGAGATCGGGGTGAATGGGTACTGACCGCTTCGCCTTCGGCGCGCGGTGCTTCAGCCCGCGGCGCTGTCGTGCACTCCCGTCGTCGGTCCACTTGGTTCCGACCTCGGGGGCGACATTGGTCAGGATGAATGCACCCCATCCACCGGCATCGGGAAGCGTTGCGATGTTCTCTTTTCGCAGGTCAATCACTTCTTCCGGACGGAGTGCGGCGTAATACATGCAACCGAAGAAGGCAACGAGGCGCTTGCCCATGGCGCCTTCCTTGCCGACTTCGGAGAGGATGGCGCGGGCCTGCGTGGGATTGGTGACCACGCCGGGGTCTACTGCTTCCTCCGTCTTGGGCCTGGTCCACGTGATGTTGTGGAGCGGATTCTCTGTCAGGGCGTTGATCTCTATGGCGAACTTGAAGAGGTTGTTGAGGACCTGTCGCTTGCGCTTCGCGGTGTTGCCCGCGGCGGCAGTGCCGTCTTGCGTCCGGCTGATGCGGTCGAGGATCGAGCGGGTGAGGCTGGCACCGTGCTTCGATTGCGTCAGCTCGCGAACGTCGATGGTGTTGTTCTGTAGCCATCGGATCACATGCTCAATGTTCGCCGGTGGGGCAAGCCAGCGGATCGCCGGGCTCTGGTCCTTGCGGGGGCCCCTTTCGCCATCGCGCGTGCGAGTGCTGAAAACCCAGTCACGCAGGGCGGCTCGGAGCTCCTTTTGAGCGGGTCGCCCGTTGCCCCCTGCCGACACCGCCTCAGTCGCGTCGGTGAGGGCTTCAGCGATGCTTCTGCGGTGGTTGCCTGACGCGTACGGCCATTTGGCATCCATGTAGGCACAGACCAGCGTGAACCAGCTAACGGCCTGTTCATCGCGCTTCCACGAGAGCGGTCGTCCGTCCTCGACGCTGAACGCTTCGCCCTTGTTGGCGGCGACCGTGAGTTCCGCCTTGAAGCTCTCCGCCTGGGCCTTGAGGCGGAAAGGCGCTCTGAATGCCGCTTTGGCCACCCGCCAGCGAACGGTGTAGGTGCTGACCTCAGCCCCCTGGTAGACCTCGGTTTTCCAGATGCGAACGTCGTAGCTGGCGTTCATCAGGCGGCGTCCTCCAGGCTGGTCAGCCAGCGGTCGTAGTCGGTGCGGCGGATGCGCAGGTCGCCGTTGGGCAGCTTGAGGCAGCGCGGGGCGCGGCCTTTCGCACGCCAGTCGTAGAAGGTGGAACGGGCGATGCCCAGCTCGGCACAGAAGTCGGCAACGGTCATGGGCTTGCTTGCGTTGGTGGTCGCCATGAGCGCGTGTCCTTCCGGGTTTTAAGATCGCTACAGACTGCGGATGTCCGCTTGGGAGGGGGTAGCCGTATCAACCCGATACAGCCGTAACATTGCAGGCCAGGGTTGATACGGCTTGCTGAGGTGTTACGGCTTAAGCCGTAACAGGATCGGAAGCCGTACCGGTCTGATCTGCGGTGTTACGGCTATTACGGCTATTACGGCTGTTGCGGCTTCCCCTCTCCAGAGGGAGGATCGCGGCCTCGGGAACGGGTTCCACGGCCGGGCAGTAGCGCGCCCACGCGTCGGTGAAGTCGCCGCGGTGGTATCCCCTGAGCGGGCCGTTGGGGAAGCGGATCATGGCCGGTCGGATGCCGTACTCGCGGAGCATCGTGCCGAGCTTCATTGCGGTCAGCCCGGCGGGGCCGTGCTCGTTCCATTCGCCTTCCGGGTCGGCCTTGAGCCGCTCCAGGAGAACGGCGGTGGGCAGCGCGGTATCGGTGCCGAACGCGGTGCGGCAGTCGGCCAGCAGTCGCACGCGGGGTGAAGGTTGCCCGTTGTCGTCAGCTTCGGCGGTGAGCTCGACGGCGGCGGCGCGGGCAAGCTCGGGCCAGGCGCCGCCGGCGTGGTCGGCGACGATCACAAGGGGTTCCCAGGTGTCGGCGGCGCGGTCTTCCACGGGCATGGCGGGTTCTGCCTCCTCCAAGCTGCTCAGATCGGCCCGTAGCCACTGGTTGAGGGCGGAGGCCAGGTCGCGGAGCGGGGTGCGGTCGCGTCGGTGCCGGTAGGGTGCGGCGGTTTCACCGGGGGCGCGCCGGCGCATGCGGATCACAACGGCCCGATCTTCGATGGTGTCGGGCATGGCGCCGATGCCGGCGAGTGCGGCCATGGCGAAGGTCGGAATGCTTTCCACGCGGTTGGTGGCCGCGTCGTAGCGTTTGGCCGGCCGGTTGCGCTGGTGGCCGGCGTTGAGCAGGCCGCGTAGGTCTTCGTTGCCATCTGCCTTGGGTCCGAAGATGGTGTCGGCTTCGTCCACGAGCATGGTGGGCGGGTCGTCGGTGATAGACCGGTAGACCGCCGCCGAACTGGAGTTGACCGTGATGAACGGTGCGTGGCAGGTGGCCTCGACGATGTCGAGCAGGCGTGACTTGCCGCACCGCTTCTCAGGGCCGCGGATAACCAGGCGGGGCGCGTGCGCCCATGCCGGTTGCGCGTGCGATGCGGCGATCCACAGCGTGACGGCGTCGGCGGCCTCGCTGCTGGGCAGGATGACGTAGCGGGTCAGGGCGGCGCGTAGCCGGTCAAGTAGGGCCGCGCCGGTCGGGGGTTGAGTCATGGTGGTGCCTCCCAAGGTTCGGGTCAGGCGGCGGTCAGACGGCGGGGACGGCGGGCGCCGTGCCGCAGCCCGGACTCGACGGTTCGGACGACTTCGCTGCGGGGCAGTCCGAGGTCGCCCCCTCCCTGTTCAAGCAGCTCTTTGATGGGTTGCTCGGGGAGTGCGCCGCCGGCGATGAGCTCACCGAGGGCGGCGGCGACACCGAACAGGGCGCGGTTGCGCTGGCCGGGTTGGGCGGCGGCCAGGTGAGCGAGCTCGCGGTCCAGGGCCGCGCGCAGGTAGGCGGAATGGCGATCATCGGGGATGGGGACGTTCGCGGGCCTCTTAGCCAGTAGGGGGGCGGGTTGGAGCAGCTTGAACAGGGAGGGGGGCAGCAGGGCGGGTATCGCGCTGTGCTGAACGCGGTAATGGCCAGTGCCGTCCGGAAGGGTGACCGTGCTGCCCGGGGCGACGACGTAGCCGCCCCAAGCGCGGGTGTCGATCAGCCACCCCAGGCTGCCGGTGGTGCTCGGTAGCCGGGCGCCGGATGGGGCGGTGTAGTACAGGTGCAAGCCACCCCGTCGGGTACGAACTTGCAACGTCTCCCACTGCACCGAGACGTCGGCGCGCTGGCAGAGCAGCGCGAACACGTCCGCGCCGTCACCTACGCCGGGCAGATCCCATTCACAAGGCGGGCGCTGGTCGGGCTTGGGCAGATCGAGGTCGATCACGACTAGTCCGGCCGGGCCGGTAGCGATGCCCACGTTGTAGGGGGCGCGCTGCCACCAGGCGCGGATGCGGTCAGGGTCGCATGTGGCGCGATTTTCCCAGTTGGTGAAGCCGCGCGGGGGCGCCTTGTCCCCGACTGCGAGGGGGAAGACTGGCCACCCGTAGGCGGCGGTTCGCAGCGCGACAGTGGTCATGTCCGGGCGGTTGGGCGCGCTCATGCTGCCCGCCTCTCCGCCGTGGCGAGCGTGGCGGCGGTGGTCAATGCGCGTTCCAGGCAGACCTTGTGTACAGGGCGCTGATCGTCGTCGAGAAGGAAGCACAGGCGGTGGCAGAAGCGGCAGCGGCGGCGGCGTCCTGAACCCCAGTGATCGCGGCCCTTGTGCCAGTCCAGGGACACACGTCCCTGGTGGATGCGGTAGCTGCTTTGGACGGTGGCTGTCATGCTGGTGGATGCCTTTCCTCTTTTCATGAGGGGGAGCGGGCGGGCGGCCTCGACGGTTGTGCTTGGCGGCTTGTCGTCGAGGCCGCATTCCGCTCTTGTCCTGGTCACCAGGGGTCGAGGGCTAGAAGGGCGGATGGCAGGCGGCCTCGTGCCGAAGCATGTCGGCGACGGTGGCCTATTAGGCGGCTTCGTGGGTGGTCTGGTCACCACGGCAGCTCCATGGTGAACAGCCGTCGATCGCGCCTTCCTCGGCGTCGTCGATGTGGCCGGCGGTGTCGAGGGCGTGGTCTGCCAGGGCGTCGAAGAGGTCGGTTTGGCGTTGCTTCCATTCGCCGCGGGTGACCTTGTCGATCGGCGCCTGATCGAGGGGCAGCAGGCTGCGGTGCAGGTACGGCTGTTCTTTGATGCCACGCAGGGTGGCCTCACGCAGGCTGCGGTCGAAGGCGACCGCGTCGGCCCATTCGTCGGGGTGGTTGTCACGCAGGTCGCGCCACTGCCGGTTGCCGTGGAAGGGGCATCCGATGCAGGCGCTCTTGGGCGTGTCTGCCCAGCCTTGGGTGCGCAGATAGCGCAGGCAGTCGGTGCGCGTCCAGCCGGGCCGGCCATCGGCCGCGCCGCCGAGGTCGAGTAGCGGAAAGGCGTTGTGCAGGTAGCGCACGTGGGCGTCCTTGGCCCGGTGGAACTCATCGCGACTGATGCCGACCCACTGCTCCGCGAACACGGCGGCGGGCACCGGGCGCGGGTGCGGGTGGCCCAGCATGGCCCGGATGGCGGCCTTGATCGGGGCGACCTTGTATTCCTCGGTGCACTGGCGGCGGACCATCGCGGCGCCGGACCCGTCGCGATTGCGCACGAAGACGGGGATACGGACGAACGCCCCGGGGGCGAGGGAGTCGGCGCGCAGGTCTCCGGTGATCCGCTGGGCGTTGCTGTCGGCCCGTACCCGCAGGATCGGGATACCGGCCGGCTGAGCAACCTCGCGCTCTAGCCGGTCCAGGTGGGCGTAGACGGCGCGGGGTTCCCAGCCGGTATCGGCGAAGATGGCGACGTCGATGGTTGGCAGCTGCCCGCGGGCGGATAGCAACAGCAAGGTGGTGGACTGCACGCCAGCACCGAGACTGAGCACACGCAGGGCAGCGGCTTCGGGCGGGTGAGTGGAAGTGTTCACGATCGGGTGCCCTTTCTCTTCGTGAGGGGATTGGGCGGGCAGCCTCGACGGTTGTGCTTGGCGGCTTGTCGTCGAGGCTGCGTTCCGGTCAGGTCGCGATCGGCCGGGGCGGTGACGGTTCCTCTAGAACGGCGGCTCATCGCCCAGGCCGGTGCGGAACGACGGTTGGTCGCTTGTCGGTGTGGCGCTGGCCCATGGGTCGTCGGCGGGGGCGCTGCCGTCGTGGCCGTTGCTGCCGGTGCGGGCGGCCTTGTGCGGTTTGGCGGTGGCGAAGCGCAGGGACGGGCCGATCTCGTCCACGGTCATCTCCATGACGGTGCGGTGGTCGCCGTCGCTGGTCTCGTAGGTGCGCTGGCGCAGCCGGCCGGTGGCGATGACGCGGGTGCCGCGGGTGAGGGATTCGGCGACGTGGTCTGCGAGGTCGCGCCACGCCGAGCAGCGCATGAACAGCACCTCGCCGTCTTCCCACTTCTCGATGCTCTTGTTGTAGGTGCGGGCGCTGGAAGCGATGGTGAAGCCGGCCACCCCCACGCCGGACTGCGTGTAGCGCAGTTCGGGGTCGCCGGTCAGGTTGCCGATGATGGTGATCGTGGTCTCGCCGGACATGGCGGGTCTTCCTTCTGAGATCGTCGAAAGCGTTGTGAAGGGGTTGCGAGCAGGGGTGTGGCACCCCCGCCCCCTGCCACGGGCGGGGGGTCGGGGGGAGGGGTACAGGTCAGGAGGGGTGCCACGGTGCGTGGCACCTGCCGTGGCACCCCCTGTGGCACCTGCTGGCACCGGCCGTGGCAGGGGTGTGGCACCCTCGCGTGGCACCCGTGGCAGCAAGATCGACAAGGGGTGTCGCTCGCTCCCACGCGCAGCCGTACGCGCGAGGGCGCGTGGCCTACTTGAACGACCAGATGTAGGCGCGCCCGGCACGGGTGAGGCTGACCAGCTCGGCGGGCGCTCCGTAGACGGTGGCCTTGTCCGGGATGCAGCCGTGGCAGTACCGCTCGGCGGGCTTGGCGATGTTCTCCCAGATGCGCAAGCGGCGCGCGGGCAGCGTGCCGCACCGCTGGCACGGGTGTTCTTCCTTGTCGCCGGCCGCACGCAGCCGGTAGACGTGCGCCTTGAACCCCTCGGTCCACCCCAAGTGCTCCCCAGGCGTGACCTGGATGAGGCCGCGCTGGTGGAGCCGGGTCAGCAGGTCGAGCGGCGCGCCGGCGTCGTGCTGCAGCAGCGGCACCGGCAGCGAGCCGGACAGGTGCAGATGGGTCACCACCTGGTTGGCGCCGTACAGCAGGTCGGCCGCCGTCTTGCCCGACGCGGTGAGGTAGAGGCGCAGCTTGCCGTCCTTGACCATCTGCAGCGTGACCGCGTCCGGGGTGGGCGAGTTGCCGTACGGTCCGCGGCGCGCCGGGTCCGGGTGCATGCCCTCGACGTAGCCGGCCGCGGCCAGGTCGGGCAGATCGGCCGGCTCGGCGGGAGCGAGCTTGCAGAGCTGCCCGACCCGGTAGCCGGCGCGCGCGGCGCTGGCGCTGTGCGCGCCGAGGAACAGCAGGGCGCGCCACTGGCCGGGGGTGAGTCTCAGCGGGTCCATGTCAGGCCGCCTCCTGCTCGATCTCGGGTCGGTCGGGCATCAGGTAGCGCTGGGCTTCGTCGTCGTAGCCGCCGAGCACGCCGGCTTCCACGAGGCGTTTGAGCTGCTTCTGACACCACGAGCGGGAGATGTCCGTGCTCTCCCACAGCGGCTTGAGGTCGCCGGAGGAGAAGTCGCGGGCGCCGTCGTCCCATAGCTCTTGCAGCCGTTCCAGCAGGGCCTGGCCGCGTTGCTGAGGGGTCATGTTCTGCTCGGGTGGGGCGAACGTCAGCGGCGGCTGCCCGTCCGGCAGGTCGGGGATCGCGTCGTCGAGGTCGCCGATGATGTCGGGGTCGGGGTCGTCGGTGGCCAGGTACTCGGCGGCCACGTTGCGCACGTCCTCCTCCTCATCGTCGTCGTCGGCCTGCTCGGCGTCGGGGTCGGCCTGGTGGGGTTCTTCCAGCTCGACGGGCCAGGTGGCGCGCGGGTGAGCGCCGCCTGCCAGGACGGACAGGCGGGCCGTGGTCGGGTCCACCTTCTTGCCGGCGGCGGGCCAGCGGGCCGCGTGCTCGCGCATCGCGGTGTTGGCGGCTTCGTCGTCGAAGGTGCCGGCGGCGTTGATGCCCCAGGCGAAGGTGCGCAGCGGCATCGCGATCCGCGCGTCCGGGATGGACGGGGCATCCAGGTAGGCCATGCCGGGTTGGGCGTTGGTCCACAGCTCGGGGCGGGCGCCGGCGTCCTGCTGGCGTTCCGACAGGCCGAAGGAGGCGTCGGCGGGGGAGTCCACGCCGAAGCACATCTTGGCCAACTGGCCGCGGGCGATGGTGGGCATCTGGGAGTAGTCCGAGCGCTGCAGGCTCATGACGATGGTGCCGCCGGCGGACCTGATCGCCTTGAGCATGGACAGGAACTTGTCCTGCTCGGCGTCGGTGAGCGCGTCGAAGATGTCCGGGAACTCCTCCAACCACACGATCCAGTACGTCAGGCCGCAGCCCTTGACCCACTTCTGCAGGCCCTTGCCGGCCAGGTAGTTGGTGCGTGGCTTGATCTGGGCTTGCAGGTCGGCCAGCATCGCCTTGACGCCGGCCTTGCTGGTCTCGAAGCGGTGCAGGGCCTCGCGCATCGGGCCGAGCGTCTGGTCGCCCTTGGTGATGTCGCCGGCGAACACGGCCACGTCGTAGCGGGTGACGACTTCGGCCAGGAAGTTCCAGGCGCCGCCGATGCTCTTACCCGAGCCGGTCTGCCCCATCACCTGCAGATGGTGGCCGACGATCACGTATTCGATCTCATCGAGGTCCTGCCACAGTCCCAGCCGGATCGGGTCGGCGATCGACAGTCCGGGACGGGACGGGCCAGGCCAGATGATCGGGTGCTTCATCACCCGCGGGTCGGAGATGGTGAGCTTGGCCTTGGACGCGTCGTCCGGGTCGATCGTGGTGGTGATGGAGCCGGGCGGCAGCGGGATCCCCGACTCGATGTAGGCGACCTTTTTCTGCAGGTCGTCGGCGATGTGCCGGCCGTGGTCGAGCTGCACCTCACCCTCCACCTTGTGCGCGGTGGCCTTGACGGTGCGGGCCTCGATCTCCTTCATGCCGGCGCGCTGGGCGCCTTGGCCGAACAGGAACGACAGCGGGTCGGTGACGGTGCCAGGATCATCCCAGCCCTTCATGCGGATGACCGAGCGGATGTTCCACGACAGCGCCATGGTGATGCCGCCGAGCACGCCGAGCCGCCACAGCACCGGGTGCCAGGGGCCGAGGTTGACCACCGCCACCGTCCAGGCGCCGGCCAGGAACGTGCTCGCGGTGGTGTGGGTCTTGCCCCACGGGCCGCGGGCGTGCGAGGTGCCGTAGGTGACGCCGGTCAGCACGATCACGCACACGGTGACCACGCTGGACCAGGCGCCGATCGCCTCGGGGCTGTAGAGGATGAAGTGCAGGGCGGCGGCCAGGCCGAAGCCGAACACGCCGACCACCCACGGGGTGACCAGGGTGAGCAGCTTGGACACGCCCTTGGCGGCCACCTTGGACATGCTGGATTCTTCGATGGTGGCGGTGGCGAGCTCGCGACCGCTGGTGGTGGTGCGTCCGGGCATCAGTCGTCATCCCATCGGAAGGTCGAGGGACGCTGCTCAGGCTTGGCCTTGGGCAGGATGTCCACGAATTCCTTACGGAACTGGGCGTGGAACTTCACCAGCTCCACCCCCGCCCCGCGCTGCAGTTCGGCGGCCCGCTTGAGCCGCTTGACGACCCGCTTGGCGCGCCGGCGCACGTCCGGGGCGCCGACCATGGCCAGCAGCGGGTGACCCTTGAACGAGCGGATCAGCACCGCGTACAGCTCATCGGATCCCATTGCGAACTCCTCGCCGAGCTCGCGGCACAGGCCGCGCCCGACGCGGGCGTAGTCGGTGATGGACCGCGGTCCCGACCACGGGATCGTGGCCAGTTCGGGGACGCGGCCCTTGCCGCCGGATGACGGGGCCGCGTGACGCGCTGCGGCGCCGCTCCCGTTCGCGTAGCCGGCAGATCCGCGCTCCTCGTTGATGAAAATGCCGTTGTTGCTCACAGGTTCTCCTTGCGCGCGCACTCGCGCACGATCTCGACGATGCGGCCGGTGAGGTAGGCGAGCCGGGGCACGCCCACCAGGGATGCGGCGTAGGCGTCCAACGCGCTGGCCGCGAGCACGACCACGTGGCCGAGCATGGTCAGCGCGGCCACGGTGCAGGAGACCGCCAGCATCAGCACGTAGCGGGCCTGCCGCGCGTGAAGCCCCCGCCGGTCGATGTAGAGGCGGTTCACCGGCGACCCCCTCGCATACGGCCGTCGCGGCGCGCCTGCCGGCGGGAGGTGCGGCGGGTCGTGCGGTGCCGCGGGAACACGGCGGCCTCGACGGCGGTCAGGACGATCACGACACAGGCGAGCGTCAGCCCGAACGCGACCGGCGACCAGCCCAGCAGCAGCCAGACCAGCCCGACGACCGCGGCCATGGCGAGCATGCTGCCGAAGTCGGGGCCGATCCTGTGGCGGGCGGTGTACTTCCTGCGGGCCATCACGCGCCACCCCCTCGACGCGGGCGGTTCAACCGGTGCCGCGCTTCGTCGATCTCGGCGCCAAGCTCGTGCCAGCGCTGGCACGCGCGCCACGTCGCGGCGAGGAAGCCGGTGATGAAGATGACGACGCCGAGCGGGTTGCCCGTCGAGGCCATCAGCGCGACCCAGCCGGCGAAGCCGAGCAGGGCCAGGGTGGGCAGGATCGTCCACACCTCGGCGGGAGGCGAGAAACGGCGCTTGGCCATCACGCGGCACCTCCCGCGCTGGTGCCCGCCGTCAGGGCGGGCCGGTCGGTGAACGCCTCATCGCTCAGCAACGCCTCGTGGCGCAGCCTGGTCACGATGTGCCGCACGCCGGCGTCGAGCGGCTCGGCGACCGGCTCGACGCCGGCCGGGTCGCTGTCCTCGATGGACTCGGCGGGCCAGTCGGCCAGCCGGGCGTTGATCAGCTCGACCGCGCGCCGCTCGGTGATGCCGAACCGGTCGATCAGGTGGTCCGGGTGCGGCGGCCGGCCCTGCATCCGCAACGTGGTCACGACCAGGTCGTCAACCACCTCGCCGATGATGGTCCGGGCCGCGGTACGGGTCAGCTTGAACCGGTCGGACAGCTTGCGCTCCGACAGCGGCTCACGCGCCAGCACGCTCGCCCCGTAGGCCAGCCGGGCGGCCTCCTCGACCGTGGCCGCCACGACCGGCGCAGGCGCGTCCGGCTCGGCGGCCTCCTGCTCGGTGTGGTCCTCGACCGGCTCAGGCGCGGCCTCGGGGGCGAGCTCGGCGGACGGGCGCGGGATACGGCGGCGCAGCATGCCCATCAGCAGCTCATAGGCGACCACCAGCACGATCGGCGCAACCGCGCTGATCAGGCTGGACGCCGGTCCACCGGACCAGCCATGCGCGACGTTCGCGGCCAGCGTGGCGACCGCGCCGGCGATCAGCGCGAGCCTGGCCAGCCACGGCGCCTTATCGCCACGGCGGGAGGCGTCGAGCATGACGAGCGATCCCATGATGATCACGCCGTCGATCAGGACGGGCAGCGTCCACGCCGTCGCGACCGGCTCGCCCGCCGTCATGGCCAGGCCGTGCTGGTGGCGGAAACTGACGTAGGCGGCCACCGCGGCGATCACCGACACGACGGCGATGGCGACCCGGCGGGTGGCCAGGCCCGCGGTCACCGCACCACCGTGGGTGGCGGGCGGCGGGTTGGCCGGCTCGGTAGGGTTCGGGTTCACAGTCTGGATCTCCTTGAATGCGGGGACGGATTGAGGTCCCCGACCGGTGTTGCGACCACTGGCCGGGGACCGCTGACGAGGTGGACGGCGGCGCGGTCAGGCGGCGGCCTGCTCGGCGCAGTCGTTACAGGTGCCGAGCCGGCCAGACAGCACGTAGCCGACATCGCGCAGGCACTCAGGGCAGGTCCGGCGGGCGGCATTCGCCTTGGCCAGCGCGGCACGCTGCCGGACGGTCGGGACGCGCTTCGGCAGTGCCAGGCGCACGTCATACAGGAAGGCGACCCGAACGCCACCGCGGGCGCGGTAGCGGCGCGAGCTCCACAACACCTGGCCTTGCACGTCCTGTCCGCCGGGCCGAAGCCCAGCGGTGGTGAGCTGTCGCCGGGTGAGCAGGTGCGGCGGCGCCATCCGCCACGGCCACGTAGGCAGTGCGTAGCGCTGGCCGGTCGGGTCCCAGAAACGGGCACGAATGCGGCTCACGAGTCCATCACCGACTTCGCGACGGGGAGCCGTCAGGCCGCTTCGCGCGGCGTGGGCGTCGAGGCGCCCTGCCCGCCGGCCAGCGTCGCGAGCTCGTCAGGCGTCAGGCCCGCCCACACACCCGCCTCGGGGCGCGCGTCGAGGGCGTAGAACAGGCACGAGGCCCACACTGGGCACTCAGCACAAACCTCGCGAGCAACCTGCTCGCGGGCGGCTTTGGCGTCGGCGGGCTCGTCGATGAAGGCATCGGGGCCGGCGTGCAGGTCGGGGTCGAACCGGCATGCCCCCTCTTCCGCCAGCTGGCGTGGCATGCCCTCGGTGACCGAGGCCAGCAATGCCTGATAACCGCGGGCACAGTCCCGAACCAGTCGGGACTGTGCCCTGTCGTAAGCGTGATCTTGCACGGTGAACGTTCCGGGCGGCTTCATTGCGATCCCTTCGGATTGGTGCGCCTGGGGCAGTTGGACTGCAAAGCGTGGGATCGACCCACACGAACCGCCTTTTCGGTGGGAGGCGGTGACCCGATGAAGTTGTCGCAAGCAGCAGGCGCTACAGCCCTCGGCGCGCGGCCTGAGCCGCCTTCCTAGGGATCTTTCGGGCTGTCGCATCGATCTCGCCTAGGCGACTACTCGACTAGAGGAGTTCTGATTCATGTATCGCAGACTCGTCTAGAGGAGTCAAGCGTTATCGCGCAGGAAGTTGGTAAGCGAGAACGTAGGCGTCACTGGACATCACGGTGTCGCAGACCTCCACCGCCCTACCGTCCTCGGTGAAGGCTGTTCGAATGAGGTGGAAAACCGGCGTTCCGGGCGCGAGCTTGAGGGCCTTGGCCTCTTCACGCAGGGGCATGCGCGCCTTGATCTCTTCGTCGAAGTGGTCCAGTCGGTAACCCATCTCCTCCAGTCGGGCATAGATGCCCCCCGGCCCTGTATCGGGCTCGGCGATCCGCGTTCCTGAAGCGATAGCAGCAGGCAGGTATGAGACTGCCGTCTCTACGGGGTGGCCGTTGATCAGATAACGACGGGAGCGTACGAGAATCTTGTCCTGGACGGTCAGGCCTAGTCGCTTCGCCACGTCGGCCGAAGCATCCACCTCGGTGATTCGAATGGAATCGACCGAAGGCTTGCCCCCGGACTCCTCCGTCTCCACGATGAAAGCTGCCTTCCCCCTCTGCCGATGGCGTCGAGCGAAGCGGTCAGACGCGAGTCGGCGAACTGGCGGCCGCGAACGCACGAACACTCCCCGCCCATGCTCTGCAACAGTCAACCCTTCACTCTGGAGGAGTTGGAGGGCGCTCCTGACGGTCATGCGGGCCACACCGTAGTGCGCCATGAGTGTGGCTTCAGACGGCACCTTTGCTCCGGGCGCGAGACGTCCATGCTCGATAGCCTCGCGAAGGTGATCGGCCATCTGTTTGAACACGGGACGATCTGACTCCGGATCCAGGCCCGGCAAGATGAGGTCCATTGCGAGTCAACTCCTCCACTCGTACATACGTGTACTAGCTTGGGAGTCTAGCTAGAGGCAAACCGCGAGAGGCTGCTATGGATCAAGACTCGCGTCATTCGGTAAGCGTCGCGGGCGTCATCGTAGACGACCAGGACAGGGCCCTGCTCATTCAGCGTCGGGACAACAGCCACTGGGAAGCCCCAGGAGGCGTCCTTGAGCTGGACGAGGACATCGTCAGCGGACTGCGGCGGGAGGTTAGGGAGGAGACGGGTCTCGAAGTCGAGCCGGAACTACTTACTGGTGTGTACAAGAACATGAAACGCGGGATCATCGCGCTCGTCTTCCGTTGTCGCGCCATAGGTGGATCTCTGACAGTCACCGATGAGTCACGAGCTTTCCGCTGGATGGCTGCCGACGAAGTGCGTGCATTGGCAGTCGAAGCATTTGCTGTCCGTGTGCTGGACGCTCTGTGCAACGACGGCAAGCCTGCTGTCCGAGGGCACGATGGCGTTCACAACGTCGGACCGAGTTTCTAGGGGACTGATATACCCTCCCTGGACTAGTGCGACGGGTACCCCTTCCCTGCCAGCTGGCGGCGACAGGCTAGCGTCACGTCCTCAGCGGCGTCGCCAGCTCAAGAACCATGTGGCCGGTACGTGATTGGCGCTGGGGTTCGCTTTGCCGTGTGTCAGGGCGGCCGGCGTGCCGCTGGAGTGGGGAACATTCCGCATGCCAAGACGAGAAACGGAAGACCGCATCTGTCAGTGCGCCGTCCTACAGTTGTGGCCTACAGGTCCCCCCAGCCCTCTCAGGAGGCTCTAGCCATGGAACTCAGATCACTCATCGAACGCATCGGCACCAGCTACGACCGGACCATGGGCATGTCCAGCGAAGCGCAGCGCTTGCTACGGCAGGCTGGGACGGAACTACTGCAGTGGCTTCCTGCCGGGTACTTGCCGGTTGGTAGTGGGGGGAAGGGTGCTCCCGCCTTCGTTCCATGGATTTCCGTGTTCGATCCGGATGAAACAGAGACGGCGCGGCACGGGATGTACGTCGTCTATCTCTTCGCTGAGGATATGCAGACGGTCGCGCTCAGCTTGAACCAGGGAGTTACCGAGCTTATCGACCGGTTCAAGACCTCTCGCGGGCGTCAATTGCTGAGGCAACAAGCGGATAGCATCAGGACGGCTCTGCCTCCTGAACTGACGGGCGGGCTGGAGGTAGCCATCGATCTCCGCACCAAGGCGCCCCTGCCAGTCCACTACGAGTTCGGCAACATTCTCGCTACCACGTATAAAATCGCCGATCTGCCGGACGAAGCGACAATGGTGGGTGACCTACAGCGTTTCATTCGGCTCTACCAAGAGGCTCTTGCTGTACGTGAGGAGCTTCGGCAAACGACGCCAGACGCTATCGTCACAACTGTTAAAAGGCAAACCGCCTCCACCTCTGTCAGAACAGGCGAGTTCAAGCCTAAGAACTCCTCTGACTACGTTGCAGAAATCAAGGCACGGACCCTCATAAAAAGCCGTACTCACGAACGCATCGTTGAAGAGTACGGCAAGTATCTGATCTCTCTGGGCTTGGACCCTAAGACTACTGTGGTACACCCGCGGGATATGACCGTTCAGTGCGACGGCATCGAGTGGCTGATCGAAGTAAAAATGGTCAGGCGTGGGAACGCGGTCAGCGCAACTCGCGAGGCAATCGGGCAGCTACTGCAATACCGCCACTTCCTCTATCCAGGAGAACGGGAGTCAGTGCGAATGCTGGCGGTTTTTAATGAGGAGGTCGGCGCGGCATGCGTAGACCTCCTGGAGAGCCTGCATATTGGGAGTGTCTGGCGAGAGCATGGTCAATGGCTAGGCTCGCCACTCGCGCAGCGAGCTAAGCTCTGCCGCTACACGTAACGGTGTGGGCTGAAGGTCGCCGGCCCGCCTCAAACATCAGTTAGACACCTGTGTGGAACAGGCAGCCTCTCGTTCTGGAACCCCGCGTGTCCTGCCATCGCCCCGACCCGTCCCCGGGGCAACATGGTTGTATCGCGGCACCGCGACTTAGAACGCTGCGCCGGAAATGACCGGTTCCCACGCGTTGAGCGGCCAGCTGCTGGCAGTGGGGATTGCTTGCCCCGACTCTAGGCGCGCTGCTCAACAGCATGGCACCCAGGGGGTAGTTGAGAACCCCCTGGGTGCCCCATTCCATGGCGGAGAGCATCGGAGTATGCTTGCTATCCCCTCCGAAGGACGAAATATGGCCATCATCAAGCATGCCGCTCGCCAGACCCTCGGGCAACTAATTGGGGCAAATAACCCGGTCGTAACCGTACCGGATGACAGTCAACGCCAATTCGCATGGACAAAGAAGGAAGTGGACACCTTCTGGACCGATGTCGAGAAGTTCTCTAAGTTGCGAGCAACTGGAAGCGAGGCGTCTTCAGAGTACTTTATTGGGCCGATTGTCACCATCACGGACGAGCAAGGCAAAACTAGGGCGCTTCTGGATGGCCAGCAACGCTTGACGACCTCCACCATTCTACTATCAGCCTTGCGTGACGCGCTATGGGGAATTGGAACGGCGGAGTCCAGATTTCAAGCAACGAACCTTCAGAGAGACTATATCGCGAGGAAAGCAAGTCGCCGTCAGCCGATGGAATATTTTCTGACCCTATCGAGATTCGACAAAGCGTTCTTCCGCGACTACATTCAGAATTGGGATGAAGCCCAAGGGCGCCCCGAAAGAGTAGAGAACCCCATCAATCCATCACACCAACTCATTATACAAGCGCGCTCAAATTTTGATCTCAAGGTAGCCCAGAAGCTCACCGAAATAGATGGAATTGAGAATCAGCTTGATTGGGTTGAGGACTTTTCCAACTGCTTGATCGATGGGCTCGTGTTCGTCGAAATACAGACTCCGACATCCAGCGATGCCAACGAGGTCTTCGAGACTATTAACTCTCGCGGCAAAGACCTATCGACGGTCGATCTCGTGAGAAACTTTCTTATGGCAAAGAGCCGAAATGTAGACGAGAAAGAGCGCGTGAATCAAGCCTGGGATTTCCTTCTGCAAGGCTTCGATAAGCGGGAGGAAATCGAGCGTTTCCTGCGCCACTCATGGGTTGCTCGACATGGAGATGTAAAAGCTCACAGCCTATATTCCACAATCCGAGCCAATCTAGAGAAGAGGTTCGAGAAGAAGGCCCAGTCATATTCTGCTCAAAGCTTTGCCGCCGAGTTACAGTCCGACTCAGAGCGTTACATGGATCTAATCGCCTGCACAACAGGTCACACAGGTTTGGATTCGTATCTCGCAGAAGTTAAGGCTTTAGGCGCAGACGCCCTGTACCCGCTCCTCCTCGCAGCGTCTCAAAATAACCAGTATGGCGATCTACAGCAGCTAGCACAAGTCGCCCTGACCTACTACGTAAGGTGGACGGTAGTGGGCCGACGGGAGTCCACCATTCTCGAAGAGGTCATATTCGAGGCAGCAAAGGAGCTTTCTAGCGGATCGCGCGTGGAGTCTGCCTTGGCGCGCATCAGTGATGCACTTCCGAACGATGAAGCCTTTCAGGCGGACTTCAGTAACGTGTCCATATCAAAAAGCTCTCAGGCTCGCTACTTGCTGACGAAAATCGAACGATTCATGCGGCAAGAGAAGGGTGTTGATGAAGTGGAGGTTGCCGGGAGTAAAATAGTGCACGTTGATCATATCTATCCTCAGCATCCTCCTTACGAATGGATTCTCAAGGATCAACCGGGCGACCGACCGGGGGAGCAGCACAGTAAATGGGTCGCGCGCCTAGGTAATCAGACTTTGCTTCACGGAAAGAAGAATGTAGAGGCTTCCAATCGCCCATATCCAGAGAAAAGTGATCTTTATGAAGAGTCGCTTTTCCAGATAACGAGGTCAACTGGCATTCCGAGGGTATGGGATTCAGCGGCGAACTTCTGGCGCACTGAAGGGATTCGGGAACGTCAAGCATTCCTGGCCACCTTGGCCGTGAAGGTCTGGCCAAACGGCGACTCGTTTAGCTAGGGAGCATCAAGAGCGGAGCTTACGGGGGGCTTGGTGTTGACGACCTGGTTACAAATGCTCACCAGTCTGGTGGCTGCCGTTATAGGAGGCGTGATCGCTCCACAGATCACGCAGGCGAGAGAACGTCGTGCTGCACGTGCCTTGGTGCGCGAGCGCGTAGCTGACGTGGAATCGCTACGATGGCTGGAATATCCATATCCTGAGTACAGGCGCGCGTTGGCGGCGCTGGAGGCTGCTGCGCTCATAGCGAGGGTTCCACGCATTGCGGTACGACGTTACGTGCAGGCCGCTTATGCGGCCCGCAGTGCCATGAGGGAAGCCCCAGGCGCAGGGCCGAATGGCGAAGATGCTAGCTACCTGCCCGAGGGCCCCGAAGCCCGCGCCCATGCCGCAGCTCTAGATCAGCTAAGCGCCAGCCTGTGGCATCCGTGGCTTGTCCGGCTGCCGGGAGCCGCTCGCCGCTTTAAAGATGATTAAGTCATCTGGCCGCTTTACCATCGTCCATCATGCGGCGGTCCCCGTAGTAGGGGGATCGATAGCCGGAATACCTTCGCCGGCTTCCGCCTTCCGGCGAGTCTGACGACCGATCTAAGTGGCGGCTTCGGGAGGACAGCGACAGTGCCGCTGCCCCCCGGGAACCTTTTAGACTTCTGAGGTGACCTAATCTAGGTGCTTGTTATCGATCAACAGATTTATTTTAGGGCGTTCATCGATACCTACGGCCAAGATTTGTTCAACAAGAGCACTCGGCAATCTTGCCGTCTCGGTCAGCATTTCTTTCGAAATGCCGATATCGCGGCACACTTCCATTGCCTTGGTCATGAGTACCGGAGTTTCGCGTGATCCAATGTCGAACGGTTCAGGATCACCCCATTGACTCAAAGTGATCATCGCCCGTCGATAAGTGGTGTCGCGAAATATGCCTAGCGAGTGCGCTCGATAAACGAGGGCTTTTAGCGATATTCCCCATCGTCTCTTAAGTATTGCAAGATGTTCCCAATCTAGAGTTCTTGGGAATTCTTGCACGATTTCCTCCGCGGGGGCAAGAAATTCGGCAGCGAAGTCGTGAGCTTGGTTCTCTATGATGCGACTGCCTGGTTCCAAGTCGCGATGCATGATGAGATGGCCGGCTTCGTGTGCAGCGTCGAAGCGCGATCTAGGCTTATCGTTCTTTAGGGGGTTCATGAACACAGTGGCACGTGATCCGTGCCAATGAGAGAAGGCATCAACTCGGCGCGATGCGTTCGGCAGTTGCAATACCACAACGCCGTACGACTCAAGCAGCCGAATAACGTGCGGTATAGGCCCCGATTCTACTCCTAGCGCCCTCCGGGCACTTTGTGCAATAGCTGCCACATCGGCCTTGGTGGGCTCGTGCGGCAAGTCCTCGCGGGGTAGGTTGACTGCAGGTAGATCCACATAGCGCTCGATCGCCGAAACAAATCGCATGGCAAGTTTGCCGAATGCTATTACCTCATCCCGCTCCAATTGTGTGGTTGCCCGAAGACTTCTAAAATGCGCCGGACTTATTGCTTCCTCAGGATGCCCGATGCGGAAGAAGTCCGCGGGCATTGCCAGAGCTAGGGCAAGCTTACTAACGACACCGGGTGACGGCTTAGCTTGCCCTAGCTCATATTGCGTAATTGCAGCTGGAGTTACTCCTACCTCACGCGCAAGTTCGTTCTTGCGGCGGCGGCGCAACTGGCGTGCAATTGTCAAGGCATGAGGATCAAACGCTTGGGCTGCTAGCACCGAAGAGTTGACTCCACGCCGGGAAATGGTGACCTCCCAAACTTACGACAGGGCCTGCCCCCTTATCGGGTGCCGCTCTGTCCCTCTTTCTCCGTTCGACGAGGGGTGACCTGCGGCTCGGGCGCCGGTAGATCGGAGTGCGCAGGTCCCGACGCGGGCGGCCGCACCGGACGTGGCCCGGGAGCGACAGGAACATCGCTTCCTCTACCGAAGTCTTCGACGTCGCCCCCATCACTCCAGATGCAGCGCACCTCCAACCATGGACTACCGCCCTCGCGATGGTCGCGAGGAATCCCCGCAGAGATCGTTGCCTGGCCGGTCTCGGAACTCCCGCTGTGAACGAAACGAATGTGCCTGAACGGCGGGATGATGGCGGCGAACGCCGGCCCGAGGTTTTCGTCATCGTCGAGAAGGAGTTGAGCGTCGGTGTGGCTGTTCTCTACAGCCCCCCGCAGTTTGGCCTCACTCGTTGTCCAGTCGATCAGCTCGACGCTAACGTTGACCGCTGACCCCGGGAGCTTGTACTGCCGCATGACCAGGCCGTCGCAGCTCACCTCCAGCGCGTTGTTGATCAGCCTGGCGTCCACGGCAGGCAGATCGCGGAGTTCGGCGACGGCACGATTGGCGATGTTGCGCGAGATCGCCATCCCGAACAACGTGGCGTCATCGCCGAGCTCCGGTTCGAACCGGTCGGCGTTGACTCGATAGACCTCCCGTATGAGGCGGACCATCACGTCCAGGACCCCTCTACGGTGAAGGTGCCTCAGCACCTCATCAAGGAAGCTCGTCGTCACGCGAGCAAAGTTAGCAGATAGCCCCTATGTTGTGCGCGAGAATCAAGTGAACCTGTTGTTCTATACGTTCAACATCAAGGTCATCGGAACGCAGGGCTGCTAGAGGGGCGCGGGGACAGGCTTCCATGCCCACTTAAGTCGATCACGGAGGTGATGGCCCCCTCTGAGAGCCTGCTGACAAAGGGATTTGGTGTTGGGGCTCGGGTCAGAAGAGCGCCGTGCTGTGGTCATGATTGGGCTGTTGACCCGTGAACGCGAGCGGGCTCCCGGTAGCTGAGGTGTTGTCTAAGCAGCTCAGCGGCCAGGAGCCCGTGGTTGTCTGTCTACACGCCCGTGGCCGTGAACGCCAGCGGTTGCGCCTCACCGGGGTGCGGATGTCGCGGCCGGAAACCGGCATATCCGTCGGATCTGACCGATGCCGAGTGGTTGGTGCTGGAGGGCGAGGCGCGGGGTGTGATGGCCGAGCTGGTCGCGGTCGCGGGCCGGCCGATGGTGCACGACCTGCGAGCTGTGCTGGACGGGATCGGTTATGTGACCCGGTACGGGATCGAGTGGCGGGCCCTGCCGGTCGACTTCCCGCCGCACGAGGCGGTGTATGCGTTCTTCCTGCGCTGGTCGCGGCGTGGTCTGCCGGAACAGCTGGCCGCGCGGCTGCGCGGGCGGCTGCGTGTCCTGGCCGGCCGGCGTGAGCTGCCGACGGCTGGGTGTGTCGACTCCCAGACCGTCCGGGCGGCCGAGACCATCGGGGCGGCGGCCTGCGGGTACGACGCGGGCAAGAAGCTGAAGGGGCAGAAACGGCACGTCGTGGTAGACACCCTCGGGCTGCTGTTGTGCGTGATCGTCACCGCCGCGTCCGTGCAGGACCGCGACGGCGCGCATCCGGTCCTGGCGCTGCTGCGCGAGAAGTTCTCCACCATCGGCCTGGTCTGGGCCGACGGCGGCTACGCCGGACGGCTGCAGGTCTGGGCCCGGCAGGTCCTCGGCCTGGCGGTCACGATCGTCAAGCGCAGCGACGACCTGCGCGGCTTCGTGGTGCTGCCCCGCAGGTGGGTGGTGGAAAGAACGTTCGCCTGGCTGGTCCGCTACCGCCGCCTGGCGCGGATCTACGAACGCAAGCCTGCCCATCACGAGGCCATGATCTGGTGGGCCACCGTGCACCAGATGACCCGCCGCCTGACACGCGAGCTGGCAGGCCTGCCCTCCCCAAGCCGCTGGAGCGGCCCGCCGCCGCTACCGGTCTTGTCCAGCCCCGACCGGCGCGGCAAGGTCCTGCAACTCCTGGCCGCTCAGCCGTGGCGAGTCTGGCGAGGCAGCGAGCTGGCCGCCATCCTCAAGATCGAGAACGTCAACAGCTTCCGCGTTCAGCTATCCCAATGGTCCCACCAGGGCTACATCAACAAGCTCGGACCGGCTCTCTACGGGCCCACGCCCGCCAGCACTTAAGCCTTTGTCAGCAGGCTCTGAGTGCCCCGCAGACAGGCGTTCGCAGCGAGGTTGGATACCTAAGACCCGCGGCAAGATGGTCTTGTCTACAGGGTTCTCAGTCTTGATCGCTTCCATCTGCGCCGAATACGTGCGGAGTCAGCGGGTTCTTAGGACAAAAGACCAGGTGAGGGCCGATCTCGGAAGTGCCCTGTAAAACCGTCGGCTCAGCCTACGCAAGTTCGAACCTTGCACCTGCCACACCAGCGGGAAGAGGCCCGTCACCAGCGGAAACGCGGTGGCGGGCCTCTCGCGTTGTGCCCGACGTCCACGGGTGGCACCCGCGCCCCACGGCTGATCGTTCTCGGGGCATTCTCTAAGAGCCTGTTGGCAGAGGCTTAAGCCGCTGTCGGCACTGGCCCGTAGAGGGCTGGTCCGATCTTGTTGATGTGGCCCTGGTGGGACCATTGGGACAGTTGGACGCGGAAGCTGTTGACGTTGTCGATGGCGAGGATGGCGGCCAGTTCGGTGCCTTTCCAGGCGCGCCAGGGCTGGGCTGCCAGGAGCTCCAGGACCTTGCCTCGCCTGTCGGGGCTGGTCAAGCACGGGAGCGGTGGCGGGCCGCCCCAACGGCGATTGGGCGGTTGACCTGCGAGTTCTCGGGTGAGGCGGCGGGTCATCTGATGAACGGCCGCCCACCAGATCATCGCTTCGTGATGGGCGGGCCGCCGTTCGTAGCACCGCACCAGGCGGCGGTGCCGCATCAGCCAGGCCAGACTCCGCTCGACGACCCATCTGCGGGGCAGGACGACGAAGCCTTTCATGTCGTCGGTGCGCCTGACGACGGCCACGGTGATCTTCAGGGCCTTGGCTGCCCAGGTCACGAGTCGTCCGGCATAGCCGCCGTCGGCCCACACCAGCGTGATGGTGGAGAACTTCCCCCGCAGGAGGGCCAGGAGCGGGTGAGCGCCATCGCGGTCCTGGACCGAGGCGGCAGTCACCAGCACGGTCAGCAGTAGCCCGAGCGTGTCGACCGCGACGTGCCGCTTCTGCCCCTTGATCTTTTTCCCGCCATCGAAACCGCTGTCGGCGGCACCGATGGTCTCGCTCGCTTTCACACTCTGCGCGTCGATGATCGCGGCCGTCGGTGTCTCCTTCCGTCCCGCGGCGACGCGGATCCGACCGCGGAGCCGATCGGCCAGCCGTGCCGGCAGTCCCCGCTCCGACCAGCGCTCGAAGAACGCATAGACCGCCGTCCAGGGCGGGAAGTCCACCGGCAGCGCCCGCCATTCGATCCCGTACCTGGTCACATAGCCGATCGCATCCACCACCGCCCGAAGATCATGTTTCATCGGGCCGCCTGGACCCTTGCGCAGCTCGGCCATGACAGCCTCGGCCTCGGGCAGCAACACCTCCCACTGCGCATCAGACAGATCAGACGGATAGGGACACGAACGGCTCCAGCAGCCACAACCGGGCACGGCGCAACTGGCGGAGCCCGGCGGAAACCGGTAGACAGTCATCCAAGGGCTTCTGATGGGCGAGAGACGTAGACACTCCCTCAACTATCAGAAGCCCTCTTCCGTCCCCGAAATCGCCACGCATCACACCAAACCCTCTGCTAACAGGCTCTAACGATCATGGCCGGTGAACCACAGCCCTGGGATAGGTCGGTGGCGCAACCCCCACAACGCGCGTCTACCCCCGGGAAGGGACATCACCGACCCCTCCTAAAAACATTCAAGCGCCCTGGGGCGGCAACGCAGCTACTCCGACAGCACCCTCGCCGATCTTCACGCGCTTGGCAGGCGTGTGCCGGCTGGGGAGGCTGCCAGACTGGACAGCAGCTTGAGGCGCTCTACTGGGATGCTGCCAGGTTCGGCGGTGTAGGCGGCGAGGTCCCACCTCTGCGCGGAGGCCCACCCCGCGCGGAGGCCCACGCTTGCCCGATGACCTCCTGCACCGCCCCCACGGGCTCGCCCTGCCGGACCGACAGGGGCAAGGTCGCCGTCCCGAACCACGCCACAGGCGGGCTGCCTGACGTGAGGCCGGATCCTCCTGCGTGCCCTGGCGCCCTGGTCGTCCTCACCCGAGCTGGGTGGTGCTGCCGGAACCGACTTCGAAGGAGGCCCGATAAGCATGCCTGCACTGCCCGCGCCGCTGGCGCACCGCACGATCGACGTCGACGGAGTGGAGATCTTCTATCGGGAGGCCGGGCCGCCGGATGCGCCGGTGTTCCTGCTGCCGCACGGCTACCCCTGCTCCTCCTACGAGTTCCGCAACCTCATGCCCGCCCTCGGTGACCGCTGGCGGCTGCTCGCCCCGGACCTGCCGGGCTTCGGTTACAGCGCCACCCCCGAGGACTTCTCCTACACCTTCGACGGCTATGCCACCTTTCTCGAACGCTTCACCCAGGTGATGAACCTGCCGCGCTACGCCCTCTACCTGCACGACTACGGCTCCCAGTTCGGCTTGCGCCTGGCCCTGCGCGCCCCGGAGAAGGTCACCGCGCTCGTCATCCAGAACGGTGACATCTACGAGGACGAGCTGGGCCCGAAGTACGCCTGGCTCAAGGAGTTCTGGGCCGACCCCACCGACGAGGGCCGGGCCAAGCTGGCGCAGAACGTCTCCGAGGACGGTTTCCGCAGCGAGTTCGTCGGCGAACTACCCGCGCACCTGGCCGAACGCGTCAGCCCGGACCTGTGGAAACTCCACTGGGCCCTGATGGACACCCCCGAGCGCCGCCGCAACATCGCGGGCCTGTTCGAAGATCAGGCGACGACCCTGGGCTGGTTCCCCGCAGAACAGGCGTACCTGCGCGAACACCAGCCTCCCACCCTGATCGTCTGGGGGCCGCACGACGGCTACATGTCCGGAGGATCGGCGCGGGCCTACCTGCGCGACCTGCCGGACGCCGAACTGCACCTGCTCGACGCCGGTCACTGGGCGCTGGAGACCAGCCTCGCGGAGATGGTCCCCCTGATCCGCGACTTCCTCGGCCGCGTCCCGTCCTGAGCGGGCCCCGCGATGGCGGGCGCGCCGTTGATCGTCCTTTCGGCATCAGCTTGACCTGACCGCCGACGGCACACTACTCAAGGTGGTCGACTTCGGCCTTGCCCACCTGCACCAGCCCCGACCCGGCCGACAAGGCACGCAAGAAGATCCGGGACGCCGCCGGCAAGCTCGCCGAAGGGAGAGTCCAGGAAGCCCGCGGGAAGCTGCAGGAACTCGGTGAGGACCTCGCCGAAGCCCGCAGGGGAGGCGAACTCGCCGACGGTCCGCTGACTGCCCTCCTGGCCGGGGCGGGTTTCCGATGGAGGCGTCGCCGGCTCACGAACATCACGGTGCGGATCGCCGTACTGAAGCGGTTCTGGCAGAAGGCCTCCGCGCACTCGGCCCAGCTGCCTTGATCCGTCCACCCGGTTGCGACCACCAGAGCCCGGTGAACGACTGATCGAGGTCGTGCCCGACCCCGAACATGTCCTCTGTATCGACCCGGCCCATCCGGCCCTGGCGAACGCCCCGGTGTCCGTGGCTGCACCGCTCAGAAAATCCCCGCCGCGTCGTCAGTTCTGGCAGTCCCTCGTCACCCGCGGAAGGATGGACGACCATGACCGAGGCCAGACAGCCAGGCGACGACGAGGCCGCGTTCATCGCGGCGGCCCGCTCGAACGATGCGGCCCGGTTCGCGCTCATCACGGAGCGCTACCGGCGTGAGCTGCAGGTGCACTGCTATCGGATGCTCGCCAACTACGACGACGCCCAGGACCTGACGCAGGAGACGTTCCTGCGGGTGTGGCACAGGCGGGAGTCGTTCCAGGGCCGTGCCGCGCTGCGGACCTGGCTGTACCGGATCGCGACGAACGCCTGCCTGGACTTCCTGGACAAGCGCAACGACCGCACGCCCGTGCCCGCCGAGCTGCCGGGTGCGGGCTGGGAGGTGCACTACCTGCAGCCCTATCCGGATCGGATGCTGCCGGAGGATCCGCAGGAGTCGGTGGTGGCGCGGGAGACGATCGAGCTGGCGTTCATCGTCGCCGTCCAGCACCTGCCGGCGCGGCAGCGGGCGGTGTTCATCCTGCGCGACGTCCTGGGCTGGCCGGCGGCGCAGGCCGCCGGCGCCCTCGGGCTGAGCGTCGCCTCGGTGACCAGCGCTCTGCAGCGGGCGCGCGTGACGGTGCGCGGGCAGCTGCCCGGCCGTCGCCTGGACTGGCGCGGCGCTGCCACGTACGAGCTGTCGGACGAGGAGCGCGTCGTGGTGAAGTCGTACATCGACGCCCATGAGCGTAACGATCTCGACGGGTTGATGGCCCTGTTGCGCGCCGACCTGCGCTTCACGATGCTGCCCGAGCCGGGTGCCTTGGTCGTCACGGCCGAGGACGCGGTGGACGGCTGGGTCTCCAGCGGGCTCTTCCGGCGCGGTTACGACGACTGGCGGTGCATCGCCACGACGGTCAACCGCATGCCCGCCGCCGCGCTGTACCTGCGCGGTCCCGGCGATCGGGAGCACCGGTTGTTCAACATCGCGGTCCTGCACATCGTCGAGGGGAAGATCGCCGAGCTCACCGGGTTCGACGCCACCGGCAAGCCCTGGCTGGGCCTGCCCGCGACGTTGTGATCAGAGCAACCGTGGCCTGCTCATCGTCTCGTCTCGTATCGGGTCAGCACCACGCCGCCGGGGAAGGTCCGCGTCTCGATCAGGTTCAGGTTCACCCAGTTGTCCAGGGCGGTGAAGAACGGCGTGCCGCCGCCCACCAGGACCGGCTGGGTGACCAGTGCGTACTCGTCGATCAGGCCGGCCCGCATGGCCGCCCCGGCGAGTGTCGCGCCGGCGATGTCCATCGGGCCGCCGTCCTCTGCCTTGAGCCGGGCGATCTCGGTGATCGCGTCGCCGGTGACCAGGCGGGTGTTCCAGTCGACCTTGTCGATCGTGGAGGAGAACACCACCTTCGGCATGTCCCGCCACAGGCGCGCGTAGGCGATCTCCGCCGGGGTGGCGCCGGGCCGCTGGTCGCCGGTCGGCCAGTGGGAGCTCATCGCCTCCCACAGCTTGCGTCCGTACAGGGTCAGCTCGCTCGCCCGCATCTGGTCGTACCAATACTGGAACAGCTCGGCGCTCGGCGAGGAGTCCGGTCCCTCCCCTCCGCTCCAGCTGATGTCGTCGCCGGGGGCGGCGATGTAGCCGTCCAGGGTCACGTTCATGGCGAAGATCAGTTTGCGCATCGGGCCAGCCTTCCGTGAGTCGGATCTCACAAGTACAGACGGGTGAGGCGCGGAACCCTAATCGGTGCGTGATCTGCGCCGTGGGCGGTCCTCGCGTTCCGGAACCAGCGTCGGCGTAGTCCGTGGGATCGAGCACCATCGGCCGGACCTCGATCTCACCCTCGCGAACGCCTGGATCACGAGAATGCCGCTCGCCCTGCGCCCATGAGGGTCAGGGGCGGACGAACGCTTCGCGGGCCGAGTGGGCCTCCGCCCGGATGACGCACTCCTTGACGTGATCGTTGATCAGCCCCATCGCCTGCAGGAACGCGTACACGGTGGTCGGGCCGACGAACTTCCAGCCCTGCTTACGCAGATCCTTCGACAGCGCGACCGAGGCAGACGACGTCGAGACAGTCTGCGGCCGGGAGGGGCGCGGTGGGCGGCGAACGACGCCGGGGCCGGACCGGGCACTACGCTCGCAGGATGGACGACGATGAGCGCATCATCCGGCTGTGGAGTGACGCCGAGCTCGCTGTCGCGACTGGTCTCATCGTTGTGTTGATCCTCCTGCCCACCGTCATCTGGCTCGCCGTGGTGATGCTGCGCCGCCGCAGATGACCGGCGTCGGGTCCGCTCGCGCCCGTCAGGTGAGACGAGCGGGCCGGGCGGACGGCCGTCGTGGCACCATCGTGCTCCCGGCGGATCAGCATCGTGGAGGTAGGCGAGTGGCTGAGCGAGAGTTCGGCTCCCTGCTGCGGGAGTTGCGCGTGGGTGCGCAGCTGACGATCGAGGAGCTGTCGGAGTCCTCGGGGGTGAGCGTCCGGGCGATCGGCGACATGGAGCGCGGCAAGGTCAGCTCCCCGCAGCGCCGCACCGCGGAGGCTCTGGCGGACGGGCTGCGGCTGGTGGCCGAGGAGCGGGCGAGGTTCCTGGCTACGGTGAAGACCCGGCCGCGAGCAGGGGCGCTGGCGCAGCTGCCGGCCGATCTGCCGGTGTTCACCGGGCGCCGGGACGAGTTGCGGCAGGCTCTGGCGTTCCTGGAGCAGGAGGGGCAGGATGCCCGTGCCGTGGTCATCGCGATCGTCGGGGCTGCCGAGGGCGGGGCGCGTCCAGGTGGTCGCTGATCCGGTCGTGCTCATGGGCGCTGAACCTCCGGTGCGGGCTCCCCGGCGAGGGCGGCGGGTGATTCGAGGACGGTCTTGAGGTCGGTGAGCAGGGCCATCGCGGCCCGGCCTGTGACGGTGCGGTGGTCGTAGACGATGCTGATCGTGGCCACCTTGCGGGCACGTACCTGACCGGTGCTGGTGAGCGTCAGCTCCTGGCGGGTGCCCGCCAGGGTCAGCGCGCAGGTGGTGCCGGGCAGCACGATCGGGCCGGCCAGGACGATGTCCGGGACGTTGTGCAGGGACAACAGGATGTTCGGGTGCCGGAGGTCGGCCTCGGTGAAGCTGCCGTCCATGGCCTTGGCCTTGTGGCGGGTCAGGGCGCGGGCGATGTCCGCGCACGTCAGAGCCTCGGCGTCGGTGATCACCGGGATGTAGAGCCCCTGGCCGAGGTCGAGGGTGACGCCCACGTCGGAGGTCGTCGGCAGGGTCGCGGTGCGTTCGTCGAGGCGCGTGGCGAAGCAGAGCGGGTGTGCCGTGCGGAGCCCGGCGATGGCCTTGATGACCAGCTCGGGCAGCCCGATGTGTCGTTTGCTCACCCTGGAAAGGCGGTGCGCCGTGCTGAGGGCGTCGCCGACGCGGACGGTGATCGCGGCGAACGCCGCCGGGATGTCCCGGTGGGAGAGCGCCACCACGGAGGCCACGGCCTGCTGGTTCCTGGAGAAGCGGTGCACGGGCTGATCGGCCGCGAGCGCTTCGACGTCCCTGCGCTGGATCAGCGGCTTGTCGAGACAGAGCAGGTCGGCTTCCGGGATGCCCAGTTCGAGGGCCAGCGCCCTGGCCGGCTCGGTGATCACGGCGAGCTGCCGGGGCGCCGGCACGGGCGTGACCGGCGGCGACACCGCCGCCGCGAGGACCTGGCCGATGACGTCGCCGCAGCAGCACTCGCCGCCCGCCGCGACGCTCTGGTGCAGGACGCCGTCGCCGGGGCTGAGCAGCTCCTGGGTGGCCTTGGACGTCTCGATCTCGGCGATCGGGTCGCCGGCGGCGACCTCGCTCCCCGGCGGGACGAGCCAGCAGGCCAGCGTGTACGAGCTGTCGTTGTCGTTGAGTTTCGGCACCACGATGTCGCTCATCCGGCGGTCACCTCTTTGACGGCTCTGGCGATGTCGGTGTCCTGGACGAGGACCTCGCGTTCGAGATGGGGCGCGGCGGCGATGACCGCGTCGGCCGAGTGGACCAGGCGGACGGGGGCGCGCAGGTCGTCCCAGAGGGCGGTGTGCAGCTGCTGGGCCAGCTCGCTGCCCCAGGTGCCCCCGGCGGTGCTCTCCTCCACGACGCACACGCGCCCCGCGGCGGCCAGGACGGGCAGCAACGGCTGGAGGTCGAACGGGTACAGGCGCGAGGGGACGAGAACCTCACAGGTGATCTCGTCGGTGAGCAGCACGGAACGGGTGGCGGCCAGGGCCCGCTCGGCGACGCCGCCCGGCGCGACGAGCACGCAGTCGGCCCTGCCCGCCCCCTCGACGGTGAAGCGGGCGCACGGGTCGAGGGTGCCGAGGCCGGTGCGGTGGAAGAGGGTGTCGTGGGCGTGCATGCGCCGCCCGTACAGGACCTTGTCCTCGAAGAGGATGGCGGGGTGGCCGAGTGACAGCATGCGGCGCAGCAGGGTGGTGTGGTCGTGGAACGCGGACGTCTCGAACAACGACAGGCCCGGCACGCCGACGAAGTGCTTCTGCGGGCTGCCGCTGTGGGTCGGGCCGTAACCGCGCCCGCCGCCGACGGGGCAGCGGATCACCAGGTGCAGGGGGACGCGGCGGCCGTACATGGACACGGACCGGCCGGCGAAGCTGACGATCTGGTCGAAGGCCAGGGCGATGAAGTCGCCGAACATGATCTCGACGATCGCCTTGCCGCCCGCCAGCGCGAGCCCGGCGCCGGCGCCCACGATCGCGCCCTCGCTGATCGGGGTGGCGCGGACCCGTCCGGGAAAGGCGCCGCTCAGGCCGCGGGTCGCCTTGAAGGCGCCGCCGTATGGGTCGGCGACGTCCTCACCCAGGAGGTGGAGGTGCTCGTCGGCGGCCATCACCGAGTGCAGCGCCGCGTTGAGGTCCGCCACGACGCGAGCCGTCATCGGCACCCCCGATCCGCCCACACCGACCGCGGCCGGGCGGCCACCTCGCGGGCCACGGCCGCCACCTGCTCGCGGATGCGCTCGTCGGCCTGGCGGAAACGCTCGTCCTGGACGGCGGGGTACCAGTCGTGCTCGGCCGCCGCCGCCAGCACCTCGGCCGGCCGGGTGTCGTCGCCCTTGCTGTGCGGCCCGAGGCGGTGTGTCACGAACTCCACCACCAGCGGCGCCGGCCCGGACCGGGCGGCGGCCAGGAGCGGTTCGAGCAGGGCGCGGATCTCGCCGAGGTCCTGGGAGGTGACGCGCGCGTGCTCGATGCCGAACGCCGCCGCGCGGCCCGCCACCGAGCCGGCCAGCTGCAGCTCGGTGGGCGTGGACTGGGCGATGCCGTTGTGCTCGGCCACCACCAGGAGCGGCAGCCGCCACAGGGCCGCCAGGTTGAGCGCCTCGTAGACCGCGCCCTCCCCCCACGTGCCGTCGCCGATGTGGGCGACGGCCAGCGCGCCCGCCTCGGCACGCGACAGGTGCAGGGCCACGCCGGCCGCCACCGGCAGGCTCTGGCCCTGCACGCCGGTGGACAGGAAGCCGTCGCGCAGGATGTGCTGGCTGCCGCCCACCCCGTTGCACACCGCGCCCTCGCGGCCCATGATCTCCGCCAGCAGCCCCGCCGGGTCCGCGAAGCGGGCCAGGTAGTGGCCGTGGCCGCGGTGGTTGGAGAAGACGAAGTCGTCGGGGCGCAGCAGGGTGCGCAGGGCGACCGGGATGTACTCCTGGCCCAGGCAGGTGTGCGTGGTGCCGCTCAGCTCGCCGGCCGCGAACAGCTCCAGCAGTTGCTGCTCGAAGTGCCGGATGAGGAGCAGCAGCTCCAGGTCCGCCTCGCTCGCGCCGAGCGGGGGCCGCTCCTGGACGGTGGTCACCTGGCCTGCTCGATCGCGGTGGCGAACGCGCCCAGGTGCGGCCCGATCAGCAGCAGCTGCCTGGGCAGGGTGCAGCCGAAGGCGTGCTCGATGGCGCCGAACAACCGCACCTGGGCCAGCGAGTCCCAGCTCTCGGTGTCCTCCGGCAAGGTGTCGAGACCGTTGGCCGGCGGGACGCCCATGACCTTGGCGAAGATCGTGGTGACGCGTTCGGCTGTTGCGGTGTGTTCCATGTGCGTGGTCCTCGGATGTGGATGGGTCATCCCGTGCTCGTCCGGATCGGGGCCGGGAGGAAGCCGGTTGACCGTAGCTGTCGTACGTACTTGCCGAGGAGGGGTGTGTCGACCGGCGGGTAGCGCAGGCCCAGCCGGTCGAGGGCGGTGGTGGTCAGCGGGGCGAGGAAGCGCGGCCTGCCACCCAGGACCCGCTCCACCATCAGGGGGAGCAGCCGGAGGATGGGGTCGCAGTCCGGCCGCTCGCCGTGGTGCCGCAGGGTCGCGGCCCACTCGTCCAGGGGAACGACGCTGACGGGCTCGCCGAGCGCCGCCGCGACCTCCGCCATCCGGACCGGCCGGGGGTGGCGGAGGTGCGCGACGGGCCCGGTCAGGCCGGTCCCGGGGGTGGCCGTGAGGGCGAGGACGGCTTCGGCGGCGAAGTCGACCGGCGTCATGTTCACCGGGGCGTCCGGGAGGACACCGGTGGTCAGCGCCGACCGTACGAGGAGCCAGAAGTCGTCCCCGTCGGGCTGGCACGCGCCGCTGCGGCTGTCACCCGCGACGCGGTCCAGCCGCAGGACGGCCGCCGGCAGCCCGTCCTCCCGTGCCCGCAGGACCAGCAGCTCACCGGCGCGCTTGGTCTGCCCGTAACCGGAGACGGGCTGGAGCGCCCCCTCCGGCGACGTGCTCTCGTCGGCCGTGCCGTCGGCCGGACCGAACACCTCCGACGTCGAGACGTAGACGACGGCGGCCTTGCCTGCGCCCGCCAGCCGGAGGATCTCCCGGGTGCCTGCCACGTTGGTCGCCTGCAGCATGCGGCTCGGACGCAGGAGGTTGACCTCCGCTCCCGAGTGGAGGACGGCGGTGACGGCGCCGGCCAGCTCGTCGAACCGGCTCCGCGCCAGGCCCAGCGCCGGGGCCGCCAGGTCGCCGGGGACGGGCACGATCCTCGACGGGTCCGGCGTGCCCAGGCCGTAGCGGGACTGGGCTGCCTGTAGTCGCCGCAGGACGGCTTCCGCGGTCTCGCCACGGGCCAGGCAGTGGATGCGAGCCTGGGTGCCTTCCAGGAGCTTGTGCAGGAGGAAGGCGCCGATGAAGCCGGTCGCTCCGGTGAGCAGCACGTCGGACCCGAGGCGGTTACTCTCAGTCACAAATCATGACTGTAGCATTACTCACAGTTACCGAGCTAGGGGCTTTTCTTGACCCCGGTCAGGCGGTCCCCAGGGGGTCGTCGATGAGGTGGCGCCACCGGCCCTCCGCGTCCCGCAGGTCGTTTGAAAGGCCAGCCAGGTGGTGGCGACCAGGAGCCGGGCCGCGGCCAGCAGCGTGTCGGGCTGGACGCGCTCGGGCGTCTCGGCGGGCGTCTGGTAGCCGGGCATGCCCATGCCGATGCCCACCGCGGCCAGCCCGGCGGCGGCGTAGCGCCGGTTGTCGGAGGCCATCGCGCCCGCCCGCAACGGCACGCCGGTGAGCCGGGCGGCCTGGTCCAGGACGGCCAGCAGCCGGTGGGCGGGTCCGCCCGCCTCGACGGAGGCGGCCTGGTGCAGCATGGCGGCCCCGTCCAGGTTGATCACCTGCGTGCCGGGCGGCAGCGAGGCGGCATGGTGGGCGGAGCCCCACGCGCCCGCCTCCTCGGCGTCCAGGAACGCCACCGTCACCCCCGCCCGCGACAGGACGCGGGCGGCCTCCAGGACCGCGGCCACGCCGGAGGCGTTGTCGGCGGCTGCGGGCAACCGCCTGTCGGGGTCGTCGCCGACGCCGTCGTAGTGCGCGGTCAGCAGCACCCGCGTCCGGTCCGCGAGCTCGCCGCCGGGGGCCGGGAAGCGGGCGAGGACGTTGTGGCCGTCGACGGTGACCTGCCGCAGCGGCATCGACGCGGTCACCTGCACCGCTTCGCAGGCCAGCAGCTCCCGGTGCAGGTCGGAGCGCAGGGCGAGGACGGGCATCCGGCGGGCGGGCGGCCCGGCGATCATCTTGGGTAGCCACCCCTCGGCGTCGCCGTCGCGGGCGGTGAGTACGCCGGCCGCGCCGTGGGCCTCGGCCCGGTCGCAGGCCCGCACCCAGTCGCCCGGCTCCGCCAGCACCCACCGGTCGCGCAGGTCGGGGTGCGCGGCGGGCACCAGGGGTGCCGTGCGGGCGGTGGGCAACTCGGCGGAGGCGAGGTGCTCGGCGAAGTCGCGGCGATGCTCCAGCCGGCGCGTCACCCCGCCGGTCCGCCACCGCAGCAGCGGCGTGTCGTAGAGCTCCCGCACGCCTGTCACGGTGAAGCCGGACGACTCCACCTCGGCGCCCAGCTCGGCCAGCCGCTCGCCGAGCCAGGCCGCGGCGGCGCGACCGCCGGGCGTGCCCACGCGCCGCCCGGCGTAACGGTCATCGGCCAGCTCGCGGACCGTGGCCTGCATCTGCTCCTTCGAGACGCGCTCCAGCAGGTCTGCCAGGCGCGGGTCCGCGTGCGTCGCCGTGACGGAGGTCATCCACAACATCCGGTGGCGGTGGGCGCGGGCTCCTGGCCGCAGCAGCCGGACTGCTGCGTCGCCGCCGGGCTGCCGCAGCAGCCGGACTCCTGCGTCGCGGCCTGGCTGCCGCAGCAACCTCCGGCCGCGGGCGGCGCGAACGCCTCGTGCGGGTCGCCGAGGAAGCCGCCGCTGCTCTGGTCGGTCATCGTGGACTCCTTCATTGGTTAGATAAATGTCTAATCACGGGGCATGCCGGCACGCTGGTCGCAACCACGTCAGAGCGTCAGGCCGTGACGAGCTGACCGGCCGTCGCCGGCTCGGCCAGCGGGCTGAACAGGGCGCCCAGCTTGGCCACGGTGCCGGGGACGATGCGGTAGTAGACCCAGGTGCCACGGCGTTCGCCGTCGATGAGCCCGGCAGTGCGCAGCACCTTGAGGTGATGGGAGATGGTGGGCGCGGTCAGGTCGAAGGCGTCGGTCAGGTCGCACACGCACGCCTCGCCGCCCGCGTGGGAGCCGATCATCGACAGCAGTCGCAGGCGTACGGGGTCGGCCACCGCCTTGAGCAGGGAGGCCAGCTCGGTGGCGTCGTTCTCGCTGAGCGGCTCCCGGGTGATCGGGGCGCAGCACCTCGCGTTCGCGGTGACGGTCACGGCGACACCTCCTGATTCGACAACTGTCTAAATGATAGGCGATGGTCAGCCGCAGCAGCTTCCGCCGGTGGACACCTCGGCCAGCGGCAGCGGGGTGGACAGCAGGCCGCCGCTGAGGCCGGTCGCCAGGCCGACCCGCTGCTCCTGCGCCTCGGCCAGGCCGGCTGAGCACACGCCGGTCTCGGGCAGTTCGAGCCGTACGTCGCGGGCCGCCTCCCAGTCGCCGGCCAGCGCGGCCACGACGGAGCGGGCCTGCTCGTAGCCGGTGGCCAGCAGGAAGGTGGGGGCGCGGCCGTAGCTCTTGACGCCGATGGCGTAGTAGCCGGGCTCGGGATGGGCCAGCTCGTCGGCGCCGTGGGCCGGGACGGTGCCACAGGAGTGCTGGTTGGGGTCGATGAGCGGGGCCAGGGCGCGGGTGGAGCCGAGGATCGGGTCCAGGTCGAGCCGCAGCTCGGCGGCGATGGTGTGGTCGGGACGGTAGCCGGTGGCGCTCACGATCAGGTCGGCGGTGACCGACTGCTCGTGCCCGGACGGGTCGCGGCTGATCACCTCGACGCCCTCGCCGGTGGGGTGCACGCGGTGGACGAAGAAGCCGGTCAGGAGCTGGATGCGGCCGGAGGTGACCAGGGCGTGCAGGCGGGTGCCGAGCGCGCCGCGAGCGGGGAGCGCGTCGGCGTCGCCGCCCCCGTACGCGCGGCGGGCGTCGCCCGCGCGGATGGCCCAGGTGATCGAGGTGCCGTCGAGCTCGGAGAGGGCGAGCAGGGTGGTGGCCGCCGAGTGGCCGGCGCCGACGACCAGGACGCGCTTGCCCTCGTAACGGTGCCGGTCGGCGCCGAGGACGTCGGGCAGCGCGTGGTCGATGAGGCCGGCGGCGCTCTCCTCGCCGTGGGCGGGCAGGCCGCTGGCGCCGAGCACGTTCGGGCTCAGGTAGGTGCCGGAGGCGTCGATGACGGCGCGGGCCCGCAGCTCGGTGCCGTCGTCCAGGCGGATGAGGAACGGGGCGTGCTCACGGCCGCCGGTGCGGACGCGGTCGTAGCCGAGGCGGCTGATCGCGGTGACCGCGACGCCGGTGCGGACGCGTTCGCCCAGGACCTTGGCCAGCGGGTCGAGGTAGTCGGCGATGAGCTCGGCGCCGGTGGGCAGCCAGTCGGGGTCGGGCGCGGTCCAGCCGTCGGCCTCCAGCAGGCGGCGGGCGGCGGTGTCGATGTCGTACTTCCACGGGCTGAACACCCGCACGTGCCCCCATCGCGCCACCGACGCGGCGACTCGGTCGCCCGACTCCAGGATCACGAAGTCGAGGCCGCGCTCGGCCAGGTGCGCGCCGGCGGCGAGCCCGACCGGGCCCGCGCCGATCACGACGACGGGGCTGCCGCTGTAACTGTCACTCATGAGTGGCCCCTGAATAGATGCCTGTCGAATCAGCTCCGAGTCTGGACCGCCGCTTAGAAGTTTGTCAAATTAGAAGTACATCTAAGCAGCGGGTGCGTCCTTCGCCGGCGAGCAGCGTCTCCTCCATGACACGTTCACCATCGGAAAGGGAAAGATCATGGAGCTCTGCTGCACCCCGGAACAGCTCGCCACCTGCTGCGCGCCCGAGGCCAAGCCTGCCTGCTGCGACGCGGCGGCGACCGAGGACGCCTGCGGTTGCTGACGTAGCCCTGGAGGAAGGAGGCGGGTCGGTGATGGCGCGGACCGATGACCTGATCGAGGTGTGGCAGGCGATGCGCGAGCGGCTGCTCGGCTTCGTCGCCTCGCGGGTGGACGACCTTCAGGACGCGGAGGACATCGTCCAGGAGGTGTTCATCAAGATGAGCAGGGGGGTCGGCGGGCTGCGCGACGAGCAGCGGCTGGAGGCGTGGCTCTACCAGTTGACCCGCAACGCGATCACCGACCACGGCCGCGCCCGCGTCCGCGCCGGGAACCTGCGCGCCCGGCTGGCGGCCGAGCGCGCCGTGCCGCGAGCCGAGGAGCCGTCCGCTCTCTCGGCGCTCACCGGGTGCCTGGCGCCGCTGCTCGACCGGCTGCCCGAGCGTGACCGTCAGGCCATCAGGCTGGTGGAGTACGACGGGCTGACGCAGAGCGAGGCGGCGCGCCGCCTGGGCATCTCCGTGTCGGGGATGAAGTCGCGCGTGCAGCGGGCCCGCGGGCGGCTGCGTGAGCTGCTCATCGGCTGCTGCGCGGTGGCGATGGACGTGCGCGGCGCCGTACGGGACGTACGGGTGGACAGGTCTTGTTCCTGCGCCGACTGAGGGCGGCCGGTCAGCCGCACTCGTCCGCACCCGGCGGGCAGCAGGCGTTGAGGCTGGTGTGCAGGTCCATGAGTGCCTTACGGATCCGCGCGGCGTCGGCGCGGTAGTAGACCGTCTTCCACTCCCGCCGCGAGGTCAGCACCCCGCCGTCGCGCAGCGTCGCCAGGTGGGTGGAGGTGGCCGACTGGGCCAGCGACATGCGCTCGGACACCTCGTTCACGGTCAGCTCGACCCCGCCGGCGAACAGCTCCATGATCTGCTGGCGCGTCTCGCTGGCCAGCGCCTTGAGGAAGCCGCGAGCCTCGGTGCTCAGCTCGATCGCGTTCGTCGCCATGGTCATAGCATCACCCCACCCTCATCATATTGTGATTTCCAGATACGAGGATATGATGCGGCGGCATGGACACCATCGTCATCGGCGCCGGCCAGTCCGGCCTGGCCGCCGCCCGCGCCCTGCTCCAGCGCGGCCTCACCCCCGTGATCCTGGAAGCGGGCGACGAGCCGACCGGCTCCTGGGCGAGCTACTACGACAGCCTCACGCTCTTCTCGCCCGCCGCCTACAGCGCCCTGTCCGGCCAGGCGTTCCCCGGCGACCCCGGCCACTACCCCACCCGGGACGAGGTCGTCGCCTACCTGCGCCGCTACGCCGACAGCCTCGGCGTGGAGATCCGCACCGGCACGCGCGTCAGCGCGGTCGAGCCCGACGGCGCCGGCGGCTTTCTGGTGCATCCCGCGAGCGGCGACACCCTGCGCACCAGAGGCGTCGTGGCCGCCACCGGCTCCTTCGGCAACCCGTACACCCCCGCACTCCCCGGTCAGGACGGCTTCACCGGCCAGGCCCTGCACGTGGCCGGCTATCGCGATCCCAAGCAGCACGCCGGACAGCGGGTCGTGGTGGTGGGCGGCGGCAACTCGGCCGTCCAGGTCGCCTACGAGCTGGCCGAGGTGGCCACCGTCACCATCGCCTCCCGCCGGCCGCTGCAGCTCTTCCCGCAGGTGATCGGCGGCAAGGACGCGCACTACTGGCACACCACCACCGGCTTCGACGCCCTGCCGCCGCACTGGCTGGCCCGCATCGCCACCGGCACCCTCGTGCTCGACACCGGCGACTACGCCGCCTCGCTCTCCGACGGCCGGATGGACCGGCGACCCATGTTCTCCGGCTTCGAGGGGCATCAGGTGGTGTGGGCGGACGGGAGCCGCGAATCCGTGGACGTGGTCATCTACGCCACCGGTTACCTTCCGTGTCTGGGGTATCTGGCCCCGCTCGGCGCCCTGGACGCCCATGGGCTGCCTCTGCACGCCGGCGGGATCTCCATCACTCATCCGGGGCTCGCCTACGTGGGCCTGGAGTTCCAGCGGTCGTTCGCCTCGAACACGTTGCGTGGCGTGCACCGCGACGCCGAGCACATCGCTGCCCCGCTGGCCGCGTACGCCGGGGGCGCCCTGGCCGCCTACGGGCTCTGATCCCGGGGATTGCCCTCACGGGTCATCATCGCTTAACTTGGACCAGTCGTTCCAAGATAAGGAGGTGACGGATGCCCGACATCAAGCATTTCGATCCCGAGGCGACCCTGGACCAGGTGGTGGACCTGTTCTGGCGGCGCGGGGCCGACGCCACCGGCATCGCCGACGTCGTCCAGACGACGGGGCTGAGCCGCTCCAGCCTGTACGCCACCTTCGGCGGCAAGGCCCAGCTCCAGGCCGCCGCGCTGGGCCGGTACCTGGAGCGGCGATCGCGGCCGGTGTTCGAGACGTTGGCCGCCGACGACCGCGGGGTGCCGGCCGTCGCCGCGTTCTTCGAGCGGCTGGTGGCGGCGCGGTGTTCGGGCGAGCACGCCCGCTGGGGGTGCCTGGTCACCAACACCCACGCCACCGCCGGCGGCGAGCTGCCGGAGGTCAGGGAGATCCTGGACCGGCACCACGACGCGCTGCGGGCGGCGCTGCGGGCCGCGCTGGTGGTGGCCCGCGCGAAAGGGCAGCTCCGGGCCGGGGTGGACGTGGAGGCGGCGGCGGAGGCGCTGACTCTGCAGGCCTACGCGGTCAACCTGCGCTCGCGTGCCGGTGCCGAGGCGGGCGTTCTGCTGGCGGGCGTGCGTGCCGTGCTGGATGGGTTGACTGAGGAGAGATGATGAGCGGTTTTCGTACCTACGACGAGAGTGACGCCCCTGAGGCGGCCCGCCCCATGCTGGAGGCGGCCAAGAAGCGGATGGGGTTCGTGACCACGCTGAACGGGGTGATGGCCGAGTCGCCTGAGCTGCTGGCCGGGTACAACGCGCTGGCCGAGCAGTTCGGCAGGTCGTCGTTGCCCGCGGTGGCCAAGCAGGTGGTGCTGATCACGGCCAGTGTGGAGAACGGTTGCGAGTACTGCGTGGCCGCGCACTCCACGCTGGCGTTGCGGGCCCGGGTGCCCGCCGAGGTGGTCGAGGCGCTGCGTGCGGGGCGGCCGCTCGCCGACGAGGCGCTGGAGGCGGTGCGCCGGCTGACGCGTGCGGTGGTGACGCGGCGGGGCTGGGTGGAGGAGGCCGAGATCGAGGCGTTCCTGGCCGCCGGTCACACCCGCCGCCACGTGCTGGACATCGTGCTCGGCGTCGGCATGAAGACCCTGTCGAACTACACCAACCACCTCGCGCACACCCCGCTGGACCCGGCCTGGCAGGGCCAGGAGTGGACCCGGGAGCAGGCGGCGCTCTGATCACCTCGCCTCGGACAGCGCCTTCGCGGCCACCATCCCCCGGGCAGCACCGAGGTCAGGCGGCCCGGCGATCCGGGAGCGCGGGGCCGCGCAGGACCCGCCACAGCACGTACGCCTGCAGCAGCCCCACCCCCGTGAGCAGCACGATCAGCAGGACGGGATCCTCCAGCCCGGGCGGCACCAGCTCCCACCCCCACCAGATGAGCGGCCCGAGGGGAAAGGTCACCAGCATCAGGGCGAGGCCGGACAGCAGGATCGGGTCCTGCACGGTGAGCAGGGTGACCACCGAGACGACGCCGAGCAGCAGCACCAGAGCGGCGTACGCGAGGGCGAGCACCCCCGCGAGCCGGCCGTTCCTGTAACGCCTCATGCGCCCGGCCTCTCCCGACAGTCAGCTCGTGAGGACGACGAGCCGCTGCGTGGCCCGGGTCATCGCGACGTACCGATCGACGGCACCCTCGATGCCGTCGCCGAACGAGTCCGGGTCCACGAGCACGACCAGGTCGAACTCCAGCCCCTTCGACAGCTCCGGCGTCAGCGACCGTACCCGGGGCAGCTCCTCGAACGCGGGATCGCCGATCACGCACGCGGTCCCGTCGGCGTGCGCGGCGAGCCAGGTGTCCAGGATCGAGGTCAGGTCGGAGACGGAGCCGTGGGTGACGGGCACGCCGGTGCTCCGGATGGAGGCCGGGACGTTGGCGTCCGGGAGCGCGGCCCGGATGACGGGCTCGGCCTCCGTCATGATCTCCTCAGGGGTGCGGTAGTTGACGGTGAGCGAGGCCAGGGTGACCTGGTCGAGCCCGATCCGCTTCAGCCGCTCCTGCCACGACTCGGTGAACCCGTGCCTGGCCTGCGCGCGGTCCCCGACGATGGTGAAGCTCCTGGACGGGCAGCGCTGCAGCAACATCTGCCACTGCGCGTCGGTGAGCTCCTGGGCCTCGTCCACGACGATGTGCGCGAACGGGCCGGCGAGCAGGTCCGGGTCGGCGGTGGGCAGGGCGCTCTCGTCCACCAGGCTGCTGCGCAGGTCCTCGCCGCGCAACATCGTGACCAGGCCCTCGCCGTCGTCGTCGGCTTCGAGCAGGTTGTCGACGACGTGCGACATGCGCTCGCGTTCGGCGGCGACGGCGGCCTCCTGCCGGCGCCTGCGCCGGGACTCCTCCGGGTCGCCGAGCCGCTGGCGGGCCGCGTCCAGGAGGGGCAGGTCCGAGACCGTCCACGCCTGCGGCTCGGCGCGCTGCAGCCGCCGGATCTCGTCGGGGCTCAGCCACGGGGCGCACAAGCGCAGGTAGGCGGGCACGGACCAGAGGTCCCCGACGAGGTCGGCGGCCTCGATCAGCGGCCAGGCGCGGTTGAAGGTCGTCAGCAGCTCCCTGTTGCGCAGGAGGGACTTGCGCAGCAGGTCGGGGGAGAGGTCCTCGTCGTCGTGCTTGTCGATGAGGATCGTCAGCAGTTCCTCCCAGATCCGGTCGCGCGCCTCGTTGTGCGGGGTGCCGGGGTCCGGCGCCGCGAACGCCTCGGCCCAGTCTTCGGCGCTCAGCCAGATGTCGGACCAGTGGGTGGTGACCGTCATGCCCTTGGTGGGCGGGTTCTCATAGAACCTGACGGCCGGCTCGATCGCCCGCACGAGGTCCGCTGAGGACTTCAGCCGCGCCACCTCAGGGTCGGGCTCGGCTGTCGCCTCGGCTCCCTCGGCCACGAGGTCGCGCAGCGTGCACGTCTGTACGCCCTCCTCGCCCAGACTGGGCAGGACGTCGGCGACGTAGGCCAGGTAGGGCTGGTGCGGGCCGACGAACAGCACGCCGCCCCTGCGGTGACCGAGGCGGGGGTCGGAGTAGAGGAGGTAGGCGGAGCGGTGCAGCGCGACGACGGTCTTGCCGGTGCCGGGGCCGCCGTCCACGACGAGGGCGCCACGGGAGCCGGCGCGGATGATGGCGTCCTGGTCGGCCTGGATGGTGGCGAGCACGTCGCGCATCCGGGGCGAGCGGCTGCTGCCCAGGCTGGCGATGAACGCGGACTGGTCGTCGAGCGCGGCGTGCCCCTCGACGCCGCCCTCGGTGAACACCTCGTCCCAGTAGTCGCTGATCCGGCCACGGGTCCAGCGGTACCGGCGGCGGCTGGCCAGACCCATGGGGTTGCCGTGGGTGGCGCCGAAGAACGGCTCGGCGGCGGGTGAGCGCCAGTCGAGCAGCAGGCGGCGGCCCTGGCTGTCGGTGAGGCCGAGGCGGCCGATGTAGACGGGCTCGGGGTCGTCCGCGCCGACCATGTGCCCGAGACACAGGTCCAGGCCGAAGCGGCGCAGCGCGCGCAGCCTGGCGGTCAGCCGGTGGATCTCCAGGTCGCGGTCCAGCGCCTGGCGGCCCGCGCCGCCGGGGGCCTTGCGCTCGGCGTCGAGGCGCTCGGACAGCTCGGCGATCGCCTGGGTGAGGCTCTCCTCGATGGCCGCGAAGTGCCGCTCGTCGCGGGCGATCAGCGCCGGGTCGGCCTTGGCGGCGAGGTGGGCGGGAAGGTCGAACGCGCTGGTGGTCAGCGGATTCACGGTCGGCGGCTCCGATCTGGGGTGGTTCGCGGCGGTGGCCTCGGCCGTTGATTCTGCGGCACGACCGGGGTCTTGCCGCAAGCCCCCGGTTGCGCTATACGTTGAGAGTGGCGGGGGAGCGTTTGTTCCCGCGCGCCCTCTTCCCGGGCTCCCATCAGCGCGACGCCCGCCTTCTTCTCAGCGCGACGAACGCGGCCACGAGCCCGCATCCGGCGGCGATCGCCGGCAGCGCCCATCCCCACGAGACGCCCCAGGCCGAGGCCGTGGCCCGCACGGCGGCGAGCGGGGCGATCGAGTTCGAGGCGTCCGTGAGCAGCGGGACGACCTCGATCGTGCCCGTCAGCCGCAGCACGGGCGTGACGCCGTGCACCGGCACGGACACCTTCCAGCTCTCGCCGGGCAGGAGCCGCGGCGAGTCGCCGATCCGACCGGCGCGGACGCCGGAGACCGACACCGCCTGGCGGGCGGCGAGAACGGCGTTGCCGGTGTTGCGGATCGTGTACGTGACGGTGGCGTCCCCGCCGCCCGCGTAGCCGACCCGGGGGTCCTCCACCGACAGGCGGGGCCTGAGCTCGCCACCGACGCGCAGCCTGATCCTGATGCCCCGGCGCTCGCCGCTCCCGGCCGGAGCCGTGACGACGCCGCCGAGGTACTCGCCGGGCGCGGCGCCGGGCGGCAGGGTGAGCGTGAACGGCACCTCGACGCTCCCGCCCGCCGGGACCGTGACGTCGGGGCGGGACGGGCGGACCCACGCGCCCACCGCCGCCGACCGCGCACCCTGGGCGAGCAGGTCGAGCCGGCCGTCCTCCGTGGTGAAGGCGTCGGCGGCGTACACCGACAGGCGCAGCGGCGCGGTGCCGGGATTGGCGATCACGAGCCCGTCGGTGAGGCTGCCGCCGGGGTCGAGGGTGTAGCCGTAGTTCCGCCGGTCGGCGCCGAAGTCGTTGGCGGCGGTGCGTACCGTCCACGCGGTGCCGGCCGCCGCGGGCGCCGCCCCCAGCCCCGCGAGGCCGAGTACGGCGAGCAGCGCCACGGCGGCGGCCCGGCGGGCGGTGGTGGTGAGCGGCATGGGGTGATCCTCGCGAGTGACGGAACGGGTGGCGGGGTGGCTGCGGTCCACCCCACCGGGGGCGCGCTACTGGAGCCAGGAGGACTGGCTCACGCCGGCCTGGTGACCGTGGTGGCCCTTGTCGTCGTACGGGCGGATGACCACCTTGTCGACGGCGGAGCCGACGGGCTGGGCGGCGCTCGCCCCGCTGCCGGGGCCGCACCAGGACTCCTGGCCCAGCTCGACGGCGGCGTTGGGCGCGGCGCAGGTGCCGCTGCGCAGGTTCTCCACGACCAGCTTGTCGTCGCGGACCTGCACCTTCACGTACGTGCGGACGTGCTCCTGGTTCTCGACCGAGTTGGCCCAGTGGCTCTTGGGGTTGAGCGGGTCCGGGCCGTAGTCCGGGTCCTTGGCCGGGTTCGGGGCGGTGAGGTCGTAGTACTTCGAGCCGGAGGCCGAGTTGGCGGTCACGTAGATGACGCCGCCGGGGCCCTGGGTGACCTGGGCGGCGCCGGGCTGCTCGGCCGGGTTCGGCTTCTGGCCGTTCTTGATCAGATAGCTGCGGGTGTAGGCGTGGTCGTGGCCCTGGAGGACCAGGTCGACGCCGAGGCTCGAGAAGGCGGCCGGGAAGTCCTTGCGGCGCTGGATGTTGTCGCCGTCGTTGGCGTGGCTGGCCGGGGAGTAGATCGAGTGGTGGTAGACGAGCACCGTGTACCTGGCGTCGTCGCCGTGCTCGTCGATGACCTTGGTGACGTAGTCGATGTGCGCGGCGTCGGCGCCGCCGGCGTAGGCGTTGCTGTTCAGGTCGATGAACAGGACGTCGTTGTACTCGTACCAGTAGTCGCCGCCGGACCTGGTGGCGGCGTCGCCGTTGTAGTACGCGGTGGAGCGGTCGGTGTTCGGCGTCCAGAAGTGCTGCTCGTAGGCCTTGCCGCCGACGTCGTGGTTGCCGATGGTGGCGGCCCACGGGTACTGGCGCAGCTTGTCGGGGGCGAGGAACGCGTTCCACTGGGTCTCGTTGTTCGCGCTCTCCACCTGGTCGCCGCCGGAGACCAGCAGCGCGGCCGCCGGGTTGGCGGCCAGGGCGACGTTCAGGGTGTCGGCCCAGCCGGCGCCGTCCCTGGCCGTGTCGCCGGAGGCGCCGATCTGCGGGTCGCCGAAGAACAGGAAGTCGAAGTCGCCCTTGAAGTCCTGCGTCTGGAAGGAGTAGGTGGGCGACCAGCTCCCCTCGTGGCCGACGCGGTAGGAGTAGGAGGTCTTCTTCTTCAGGCCGTCGATCGTGGCGTGCGCGTTGTAGCCGCCGTTGACGGTGTTCGCGGTGAGGGTGGCCGCGAAGGTGGTGGCGTGCTTGTCGAACTGGCCGTGCTTCAGCTTGGCGGTCGGTACGACCTGGACCAGTTGCGGGGTGTCGGTCGAGGAGTACCAGGACACGGCGCGCTGCGACTCGTTCGCGCCCACACCGAGGATGATGCCGGTGAGCGTCGTGGAGGTGTCAGCATGAGCGACCGCGCCGCTGCCGAGCACCGCGGTGATGCCCATGACAGCGGCGGTGGCCCCCATGGCCACCCGGCGCCGGACCGATCCCCGGCCCTGTGTCCGATTTTCGAACTTCATCGGGTTCCGTCCATTTAAGGAGTGTTAGAGAGCTTTGTCACGGTTTCGGGAGTCGATGGACCGGAGGTGAACACGTCGTGGCGCCTGGCGGAAGAGGTGATGAGGTCAGCCACCGAGCAGGCGCTGCGCGAACCACACCAGCCCCATCACGGACACCCCGGCCGCGATCGCCCCGGTCGTCCACAGCCCGGCGACGGGCCTGCGCCGCCGCACCACGGCCAGCAGCGGGAAGACGACCACGATGATCGCCAGCTGCACGGCCTCGATGCCCACGTTGAACACCACCAGCGACCACAGCAGCGTCCACGACAGCGGCTGGTCGATGCCCAGCGCCGCGGCGAAGCCCAGGCCGTGCACCAGGCCGAAGCAGAACACCACCGCCAGCCGCGTCCAGCCGGCCCGGTCCAGGCTGAGGTGGCCGGCCCGGCCGAGGTCGGTGGCCTGCGAGCGCCGCCGCCAGAGCCGCCACAGGTGCCAGCCCGCCACGACCGCGATCGACAGCGCGATGACCGGCTCCACGAACGACGCGGGCACCTCCACCAGGCCCAGCGCGGCCAGGACGAACGTCACCGAATGGGCCAGCGTGAACGTGGTCGCCGCCAGCACGATCTCGCGCAGGCGGCGCGAGCCCGCGATGAGCGCCAGCAGGAACAGGAGGTGGTCCAGCCCGGTGAGCAGGTGCTCGGCCCCGAGCACGAAGAACTCACCGAAGCGCTCGGCCCACGACTGCCGCGTCGAGAGCGACGGCCGCCTGGCGTCGAGCGCGGCGCCGCCCGAGGTCAGGTCGAGCTCGTAGGTGACCACCGTCTTGGTGTCGCGGACGTACTCCTCCGTGTCGGGGAACAGCCCGCTGCGCACCTCGTGCGCCTCGGCCGCCGGGCAGCGGTGGTCGAGGACCAGCAGCGCGTACGGGACGCCGTCGCGCTGCTCGACCGTGAAGCCGCCGTCCCTGGCGGGCGGGCACGCCTCGCCTCCGGCGGTGACGGCGTAGCGGGCGGTCACGTACGCCAGGACGGAAGCCGCGTGGGCGTCGAGCGCGGCGGCCTGCCGGGCGGTGTCACCGGACTCGAACGCCGCCGTGCCGTCGCGGAAGAGGGGCTCGTCGTGCTGGGCGTCGGCGGCGGAGACGACGAGCAGGTCGTACTCCAGCGCGAGCGCGGAGCGGACGTGGCCGGTCCCGGGCGAGGTGAGCCCGACGTAGACGGTCGAGGTGAACCCGTGGGCGAGGACGGGGGCGGCGCTGAGCAGGACGGCCACGGCCGCGGCGGCGACGACGGCACAGAGACGACGCCGAGCGGCGTGGAACATGTGACTCCTTCACGTTGGCCCACGCAATCTGCTCGGCCTCGATGAACGAACGCCGACTCGCACGCGAATCATCGATGAACCACGCAGGGCGAAAATAACTCGCATATCTACTGATAGGTCGCAATGGGGTAGAAATTAGGCGCACTTCAGTCGCGCGAGGTCAGGCCCTCGTGCCCGCCATCCCGGAGGACGATCTCCCATGCGCTCCCGGCTGCTGGCCGCGGCAGCCGCGGTCGCCGTACTGACCGGCGGATGCGGCGCGGGCGACGACTGGTCGCGACCGCACGAGAAGCCCACCCCTGCCGGCACGCTCGGCGCCGGGTTCCACGACCCCGCCACCCCGCCCTCGCCGGAGGCCACGATCACGCCGCGCCCCGGCTCCTGGGACGAGGTCGGCCCGCCCTCGGGTTACCGCGTGGTCCTGCTGACCACGGGGCAGGACGCCCAGACCAGGACGCTGGTGGACGCGGTGACGCAGTGGGCGCAGGCCGAGGACGTCAGCCTCAGGACCGTCACGGCGGCGGCGCCGGAGGAGTTCGTCGAGCGCATCACCGACGCGATCGACCTTGAGCCCGATCTCGTCATCAGCGCGGGCAACGCGCTCGTGGACCCGCTGGCCCTGGTCTCCGCCAGCCACCTCGACCAGCAGTTCCTCGTGGTCGGCGCGGAGCTGGCCGAGCCCACGGAGAACGTCACGGCCGCCGACTGGACCGGCGCGTCGTTCCGCGGTGAGGGGCTCGGCATGTCCTCGGCGTACGACCCGGCCACCTTCACCCCCGAGCGCGCGGGCCGCGCCGTCAGGGCGGGCGTGGCGGCCGTGCTGAACGGGCTGACCGGCATCGTCGTCTGGCTCGGCTGACGGTCCTCGCCGCTTCGCCGCTTGACGGCCCGGACGGGCCCACGCTCGGGGCTGACATCGAGGGTTCGCCGGCCGCACCGTACGGGCGGGCGAGGGGCAGCACGCTCTACCGGCGCATCCCCCCTCACCCCGCCAGCAGGCCGAGCCAGGTGCGATCCGGGCAGACGCGCTCGACCTCGGCCCGCGAGAGCCAGCCGGCCCGGGTGCTCTCCGAGCCGGCCGGTGGCCGCGTCGGCGCGCCGGAGCCCGGCAACGCCGCGCGGAACATCGCCATGTACGCCAGCGCCGGATAGCGGTAGCCCGCGGGCGGCGGCTCCAGCAGCTCGATGCGCTGCCACGCGAAGATCGACAGGTCGGCGGCCGGCAGGCGCAGGCCGGTCTCCTCGTGCAGCTCCCTGGCCGCAGCCTCGGCCAGGGACTCGCCCGGCTCCACGTGGCCGCCCGGGATGTCCCAGCCGCGGCCCTCGCGGTCGACGCACGTCATCAGCGTCCGGCCGCCGGCGTCCGACACGAACGCGAACGCCGACGTGGTCCGCTCCGCCGGTGGGAGGGAGTCGGACAGGATCACGTCAAGGCGGTGTGCCACCGGGATCCAGGGCACCGTCCACGTCGACACCACAACAGTCATCGGCCCACTGTGGTGGCGACGGGAAAGGCCTGTCAAAACGGCTCAGACACCCCGGCGCAGGGCCCGGTTGCCCAGGTAGAGGCCGATCGCGGCGATGGCGCAGGCGGTGGCGGTGCCGTACAGGATGGAGGGGTCGGTCAGGTTCCCCGCGAACAGCGCCCGCTGCGCGTCCACGATGTAGGTGACCGGGTTGACCTGGCCGAGCGCCCGCAGCCACCCCGGCGCGGTCTCCAGCGGGAGCAGCACCCCCGAGAGCAGCAGCAGCGGGAACATGATCGACTGGCTGACGACGTAGAACAGGGTGCCGCCCGGAGCCGACTTGATGGCCAGCACGAACGACAGCGCCCCCAGCCCCACGCTGAAGACCAGGAGCTGCGCCAGCGCTCCCAGGACGCCCGCCAGGTGCAGCTCGAAGCCCAGCGGCAGGGCCAGCGTGATGATCAGCACCGCCTGCACGAGCAGGGTGAGCATGGCCTTGACGCTCTTGCCGACCAGCATGGCCGTGCGGTTCAGCGGCGTGACCATCAGGCGCTCCATCGCGCCCCCGATCAGCTCGACCAGCAGCGTGTAGCCGGCGCTCATCGGCCCGGTCAGGCACATCATCACCAGGATCCCGGGCACGAACCACTGCCACGACGAGCCGACCGCCCCGTCCAGCAGCGACCCGAACAGGAACAGGAACAGCAGCGGCTGCCCCATGTCGAACAGCAGCCCTGCCGGGTTGCGCAGGCTGGGCTTGAACTCGCGGGAGAAAACGGTGGTCGTGTCACGCAGGAACGTCGTCATCGGTGAGGCTTCTCCCAGTCAGGGTGAGGAACACGTCGTCGAGGGTCGGGCGGACGGTCTCGGCGGTGACGACCTTGATGCCGGCGGCGTCCAGCGTCCGCAGGTAGTCGGGCAGCGCGGCGGTCGCCTTGGCCACCCGCAGGCGGACGGTGAGGCCGTCGGCGGTGCCGCCGCCGATCCCGGCGGCCGTCTCCGCCTCGCGCTCGGTGCCGGTGGTGATGACGATGTGGTCGCCGGCCAGCTCGTTCTTGAGCTGCTCCGCCGTGCCGTCCGCGATGATCCGGCCGCCGTCGATGATCACCACCCGCTCGGCCATGCTGTCGGCCTCCTCCAGGTAGTGGGTGGTCAGGAACAGGGTGGTCCCGTACGTCTCGCGCAGGCGCAGGATGTGCTCCCAGATCTCCGCGCGGCTCTTGGGGTCGAGCCCGGTCGAGGGCTCGTCCAGGAACAGCAGGTCGGGGCGGTGGATGAGGCCCAGGGCGATGTCCAGGCGGCGGCGCTGGCCGCCCGACAGGGTGCCGGGCAGGCGCTTGGCCATCGGCGCCAGGTCGAGCAGGTCGAGCAGCTCGGCGGCGCGGGCGGCGGCCTCCCTCGGGCGCAGGCCGTAGCAGCGGCCCTGGGTGACGAGCTCGTCCCGGACGAGGAAGTCCTCGCCCGCGCTGTTGCGCTGCCCCACGTACCCGATGCGGCCCCGCACCCCCGCCGGGTCGGTGGCCACGTCGTGGCCGGCCACCGTGGCGCTGCCCGAGGTGGGCGGCAGGAGGGTGGTGAGCATGCGCAGGGTGGTGGACTTGCCCGCGCCGTTCGGCCCCAGGAACGCGACGAGCTGGCCCGCCTCCACATCGAGGTCGATGCCGCGCACGGCCGGCACGCTCTCCTTCTTCACTTTGAACACTCGGGTCAGTCCCCGGGCGTGGATCATGGTCGCCCTCCTCCGGGCATGGCGAAGAAACCCCTGGTCGGGGGCGCTTTCTTGGATCGCACCCAGTTTGTGCAGCTCGGGGGAGGTTTGGCAAACGCGAATGTCGCGTTCATAAACCCGTCTGACCTGCGTGAACGCCGTCGTGAGCGGTGGTGCTGACGTGGCCGTTTTCAGGGTGCTGAAGTGCGGCTTTCCTCCGCCGGCTGAGATTTTTTCCGCCCGGGCGGGCGTCGAGCCGGGCCCGCGCGTGCGCCCCCTGGCGCTCGGGCGGCCCCGTCTTTCGGGTCGGAACCGTCTTTCGGGTCGGAACGTCGCAGGATATTGATATTCCCGGACTTGCGGAATTGTGTACGGCTCCGCAATGATCTCCGGCGTGAAACGTCTCCTGTTATTCGCGGTAATCGCTACGGTCGGCATGACCGGGGTCGCCCAGGCGGCCGACGGAGTGCCCGGTGTGGACGTCAGCAACTGGACGGGCGACATCGACTGGGCGAGCGTTGCCGCAGGAGGCGGGAAATTCGCGTTCGTGCAGGCCACCGAGGGTACCGACTACACCAACCCGCGTTTCGGCGCCCAGTACGACGGCGCCGCGGCGGCCGGGCTCGTCCGGGGCGCGTATCACTTCGCGCAACCGCACGAAACCGATGGGACAGCGCAGGCCGAGTATTTCCTGCAGCACGGCGGCAACTGGGTGAGCGACGGCCGGACGCTGCCCGGGGTGCTCGATATCGAGGACAATCCGTACAAGGACACGAACGGCAAGAACAACTGTTACGACCTGTCCGTCGAGGACATGGTCGGCTGGCTCAAGGCCTTCACGAAGAAGTACTACGAGGCCACCGGGCGGCACGCGATCATCTACACCACCACGAGCTGGTGGCAGACGTGCACGGGGAACTCGACGAAGTTCAAGTCCAACCCCCTCTGGCTGGCCCGCTGGGGCAGCGATCCGGGTGAGCTGCCGAAGAGCTGGAAGAAGTACACGTTCTGGCAGTCGGCCGACAAGGGGCCGCTGGTCGGCGGCGGGAACACGTTCAACGGCTCGGATTCCCAGCTCGCCACCCTGGCCAACCCGCCGGCCTCGGTGAGCGTGTCGGGCCGGGCCAGGAACAGGAAGACGTACACGGTCACCATCAAGAACACGGGGCCGCACCCCGTCAAGGACGTCAAGCTCTCGGGGAAGGCGTTCGGCGGGCAGAGCGTGGTCCGGGCGCCCGGCTGCGACTTCAGCGGCACGGCGGTGCGCTGCACGCTCGCCGAGCTGCCGCGCGGGCAGAGCAAGACCTTCACGATCACCACCAAGCCCAGGAAGTCGACGGGCACCGTCGGCCTGTACGTGGCGGTCGGTACGGTGAAACTCACCCTCAAAGCCCGATAAGAGGCAGGATGAATCCCAGGAGCGGAACTCTTGGGAGGACATGGGATGAGGCGGCGGTTAGCCCTCGCGGCCGTGCTGCTCCTGCTGACCGCCACGGCCTCCGTGCCCCTGGGCCTGTCCATGCCGCCGCTGATCGTGCGGATCGCCTACGAGCTTGAGCAGCGCGACATCGTGTACTCCTGGGGCGGTGGCCACGCCGCCGCCCCCGGGCCCTCCAAGGGCACCTGCAGGGGCTACCGGGGGCGGATCAAGCCCTGCCCGGCGGCCAGGACGCGCGGGCTCGACTGCTCCGGCTTCGCTCGGTGGGTGTACGCGCTGGCGCACGGTCAGGACGTGCTGGGGCCGGGCAACACCGACGACCACGTCCGCAGGATGCGCCGGGTCTCCTCACCCCGGCCGGGGGACCTGGTGTTCTTCGGGAAGATCACCAAGAGGTCGGTCAGGACCCATCACGTGGGCGTCTACCTGGGCGGCGGGAAGATGATGAACGCGCCCGAGACCGGGGCCGTGGTGCGGGTCGACGAGATCGGCCGCAAGAAGGGCTTCGCCGGGTTCTACCGGTACTGACGCCGCCATCCGTGCCGATTCGGTATGCCTGTAACGCCTGTGGCGGGGCAAAAATGAGAGACCCCGCGGCTAATGTGTGCCGCTATGGACAGGCGATGGGTAGGGCTCGACGGCTACGAGGTCGTAGTCGCGGTGCGCGCGGGGCGGCAGGTGCTCCGGGTGCGCAGGAACGGGTGGCTGGTCGCTGACTGCACCTCCGTGGCCGAGGTGGCCAGGCACGTTGACCTGGCGGATCTCTGCGAGGTGGTCGAGCTGCCCGCGCGGCGGCGGGAGGCGGCGGCTGTGGCGGCCGGATCGAGTTCGCATCATCGCTGAGTGCCGTGTATGGTTACACCTGTCCGCAGCGCCGGACAGGCCCCTATAGCTCAGTCGGCAGAGCGTCTCCATGGTAAGGAGAAGGTCAACGGTTCGATTCCGTTTGGGGGCTCGCACTTCACGCCCGGCCCGGGAGATCACGGGGTCGGGCGTTTCGCGTTCCGGGGGTCACTCGGCGGCCGGCGGGTCCGTTTGCGCCACCACTGCACGAGCGCCGAGACGCCGGGCGCGGCCGTGGTGCCGGTGCCGGCCTGAAGGGCCTCGACCACGTCCCACCGCACCAGGAACGCGCCCACCACCAGCACGCTCCAGATGATCGCGGCGGCGAGCGCCCAGCCGAGCAGTTCGACCGGGCTCAAGCGCTGCTCCCCATGGCGGGGGGTGTAGCGATCGGTCCCGCATGGCGGATCTTGCCCGTTCCGGTCCCGAGTTTTGAGCCGCGACTGATCCACCACGCCCCGCCAGGTCCATAGCCTGGGCCCAATGGCAAGGTCAACCTGGATCGCCGCAGCGGCCGTCGTGGCCGCCGTCGCCGTGGCGCTGGGAGTCGCCCTGGCGAGTGGAGCGCTGCTGCTCGGCGGCCACGAGGAGCGCCGGAGCCCGCCGGTCACCGATTCGGTGCGGGGATCGGGCTCGACGGCGCAGAAGGGCGCGATGGACGCCTGGCGGGCCGACTTCGCGCGGATGCACCCCGGGCTGCTCGTGACCTACGACGCCAACGGTTCCGGGGCCGGGATCCGCGACTTCATCGCCGGCCGCAGCGCGTTCGCGGGCTCGGACGTCCCGCTGAGCCGTGAGGAGCAGGCGCTGGCCGACCGGCGTTGCGGTGGTCGTGCCGTGCACCTGCCGATGGTGGTCGGTCCGATCGCGCTGGCCTACAACCTGCCGTCCGTGCCGGAGCTGAAGCTCTCGCCCGCCACCCTGACCGGCATCTTCAGCGGGCGCATCACCCGGTGGGACGCTCCGGAGATCGCCGCGGAGAACCGTGGCAGCAGCCTGCCGGGCGCCTGGATCCGGGTCTTCCACCGTTCCGACGACTCCGGGACCACGCACAACTTCCTGTCCTACCTCAAGGCGGCCGGCCGCTGGCCGCACCAGGCGGCCAGGAGGTGGAACGGCGCGGGGGAAGGGGTGGACAGCTCCAGCGGAATGGCACAGGCCGTCGCGCACAGCCGGCATTCGATCGGATATGTGGAATACGGCTTCGCCAGCAGTGCGCGGTTGAAGGTGGCGGAAATCAAGAATGCGGCGGGGGAGTTCGTGGCGCTTTCGCCCGAGAGCGCGAGCAAGGCGTTGAAAGGGGCGCGGCGGACCGGCCGGGGGGACGATCTCGTGGTGCGCATCGATTATCGGACCAAGGCGGCCGGTGCCTATCCGCTCATCCTCGCGACCTACGAGATCATCTGCGGGCGGGGCAACGATCCGCTGGTGCTCACCTTTCTCGGCTACACCGCGAGTGATGCCGGGCAGTCCTTCCTCTCCTTGTACGGTTACGCGCCGCTGCCCGACGACCTGCTCGTCGAAGTGCGCACGCGGCTCGGCGGCATGTCCTGAGTATTTTCGATATATCCCGCCATGGTGGGGCGAATGGCATAAAAGAATTTGCTGGATTTTGGGTTCCGGCATATTTACCATTGACCAGCGCGGCGCCGTCCGGGGTTCGCCGTGAAAGGGCTGGGAGGGAAATATGGCGACGCACCCGGTGCTGGAGAATTCCGCGAGGGAAGTGCTGAAGGGCACCCTCGTCCCGGTGCGCGTCTCCGCGCCCGGTGACGCGGGCAGCGGTGCCATGGTCAAGCGGGGCGCGCTGCGGCAACTGGAGCTGTCGTCCGGTGACGTGGACGCCGTCCTGGGCCGGCTCCAGCAGGGGGCGGAAAGCGCGCAGGCGGCGGGCTCCGCGCCGGGGCTCTCCGCGACGACGATCGAGGTGCTCAGAGGCGTCGAGTCCGCCGGGCCCGCCGGGGCTGCCGAGGCGGCCGGGCGCCGAGCCGCGACCGAGGCCGCGCGGCTGTCCGAGGCCGACGTCGCGCGCCTGCCCGCGGCCGAGTTGGCGCGCTTCGCCGAGACGCTCGTCGAGGTGCGGGCCGAGCGCCTGCGCGAGGCGCCCGGCGTGCCCGCCGCGCAGGCGCTGAACGCGGCCGTCGTGGCGCTGCGCGGCCTGGTGGCGGCCATCGGCACGCCACCTGTAGGCATGCTCAACCTCGAACGCATCGAGATGGTCCCGATCGGCATCCAGCGCGGCGAGCTGGTCTCCACGATCCCCCTGGCGCCCGGCGAGGAGACGGCGGTCACGCACAAGGAGTGGTCGGTGACCTCGAAGGAGTTCACCACCATCGTCACCGACGCCATGGAGGAGATCAGCGAGACCGGCGTCACCGACAACACCGACCTGGCCCAGTCCACGTCGTCGCAGAGCCAGCACTCCAACCAGTTCAACATCACCGGAACGGTCCAGGGGGGCATCCCGATCATCTCCGGTTCGAGCACGACGGGCTTCACCGCCCAGGACTCCGAGTCCGAGTCCGCCACCGAGAGCATCAAGCACGCGCGGTCCACGACCCAGAAGGCCTCCTCGCGCTCGCGGCGCGAGCACAAGGTGACGATCTCCACGACGACGGTCACCGGCACGTCCGAGACCTCGACGCGGGTGCTGAAGAACACGCAGCGCGACCCGATCCGGATCGACTACTTCAGCCTCATGCGCAAGTGGCGCGTGCGGCTCTACCGCTACGGGCTGCGCCTGACCTACGACCTGGTGGTGCCGGAGCCGGGCGCGGCGATGCGGCGCGCGTACGCCGAGCTCGACCGGCTGCGCGCGCAGCAGGGCCCCTTCGAGTTCACCGTCAAGCTGTCGGAGGTCGACCTGACCCCGGTCGACGCCGAGGGCAGGCCCGCCGAGGAGGGCATGGCGCGCTACCTGTGGCTGGGCGAGCACTTCGGCGTGGCGGTGCGGCGCCACCCCGACGACCCGACGCCGCTGACGCCGAGCGCCCACGTCCTGACCAGCGGCGGGTGGTGGTTCCTCGACCTGGAGTTCGAGGTGCCCGCCGGCACGTGGATCCGCGAGATCCTGCTGAACGCGCAGATCGGCAAGGACGACGAGGACGCCAAGCTGAACTTCGACGTCATCGGCGCCCAGACCGAGCCGTCGTGGAGCGGCAGGGGCGACCCGCTGATCCTGCGCGACCACAGGATCATGGCGGTGGGCGGGCGCGCGCCCTACCTGGAGCACTACACCGGCCGTCAGAAGATGACCTTCTTCACCCACCACGCCGAGGACGTGTACGTCGGCCTCACCGTCCACCGGCAGCCGACGCCCGAGGCGATCGAGCAGTGGCGCGTGGAGGTCTGGAACACCCTCCACAACGCCGCCCAGGCGAGGTACTACGCGCGCCAGGAGGAGATCGCGGCCCGCATCGCGGTCATCGAGGAACGGCTGTCCGGCGTCGACACCCTCACCCTGCGCCGCGAGGAGAGCGACGAGATCATGAAGAGCGTGCTTAGGTTCGTGCTCGGGCCGGAGTTCGACTTCATGCCCGACGACGTGCTCAAGGCGTTCGTCGCGGCCGGGGTGGATCTGGAGCACGGCGTCGGCTTCGACGGCTCGGCCCTGGGGCTGAGCGCCGAGCAGTGGACGACCCTGCGGCGGCACGAGGACGTCGTCCGCTTCGTCAACCAGGCCATCGAGTGGGAGAACGTGGTGACGTTCCTCTACTCCTACTTCTGGGACGTGCCGCCGAGCTGGCCGTTCATCCGGCAGTTGCGCCACGCCGACCCCAGCAGGCAGGCGTTCCTGCGCGCCGGCAGCGCGCGGATCGTGCTGACCGTGCGCAAGGGCTGGGAGGAGCGCTGGATGCGCTTCGCCGAGGGCGGCTCGATCGGCGCGCAGATCCCCGAGGAGTACCTGACGATCGCGCAGGAGATCGCCGCGTACGACGACCGCAACTATCCGGGCATCCCCCCGGCGAACCCGGGCAGGTCGGCCGTGCACCTGGCCGACTCCGTCCACACGACGTCATCCGCCGACCTGGCGCCCAGCACCAAGCCGGTGAACATCAAGATCGCGAGCAGCGCGGGCTTCGTGGCCGGGCTGCCGGTGCTGATCGACGCGCACGACGAGCGGGGGCTGCAGGAGGCGCAGATGGTGACCGCGATCCCCGACGCGACCCACCTCACGGTGGCCCGCCTCGACCACGCCCATCACGGCTCCCGGCAGCCGGTGCCGGTGCTGCAGCCGGGCGAGAAGGGCGCGCTCATCGCCGAGTGGAACGAGTACACCCCCTCGTCCGGCACGGACATCGCGGTCACGTCCAACCTCACCTCGATCGCGTGACCGCCTACTTCTGCTTCCACGGCGAGCCTGCCGTGCGCCTGTCGCGGCTCACCCTGGGCGTCGGTGAGGAGTCGCGCGCCGTGATGTGGCGGGGCGAGGGGCCCGACGACCCCGTGCACAGCGCCTTCTTCTTCTACGACTACGCCAAGCTGCTCATGGACGAGGTGGGCTCCTCGGCGGGGCCGCCGCGCGGGTACTTCCGGCTGCTGCGGTTCACCGGGAGGACGCCGGGGGCCTGGCGGTTCGAGGCGATGCACGTGCCGCGTACCGGCCCCTCCCTCCCGCTCGGCCGGCTCGACATCGACGTGCGCGAGCCGGCCACGCTCGACGCGGACCTGCTCTACACCGGCAAGTACCTGCTCTGGCAGCGATCCGTGCCGCCGGCGCTCGGCGCCAAGGCCCCGCTGCTGTTCCACGCCACCTCGGGGCTGAAGGGGTTGCAGGTCGGCATGTTCCAGTCCAGCAAGGACCAGGGGCCGCTGCCGGAGGGCCTGTACTCCTTCCTCACGCACGTCAACCCGCGCCAGAGCTCCGTCGAGGCGGCGAACAAGCGCGAGGACGCGCTCACCAACAAGGAGGAGGGCATCGAGTTCCTGCCCGTGGGCGGCAACGGGCCGGTCGACACCAACTGGGGCACCATGCGCGTGCGGCTCACGCCGCTGAGCGGCAACATGTACGGCCGCGGCGGCTTCTACCTGCACAACTCCCACAAGGGCCACAGCATGGGCTGCGTGGAGGTGGGCCCGTCCACCGACGGGCTCGACTTCTTCTCCGCGCTGCTCATCCACGCGGGCAGCCCGAGCCGCAAGCCGAGGATGACCCTGAGGGTGAAGTACTCCTTTCCCGAGCAGACGACGCTGGGCAAGACGCTCACCTCCGGCGGATGAGGGGTGATGTGCGCCTGATCGGCGGCGCTGCTACGCTGATGCCCCCTCGTGCGGGGCGGCAGCGGGGGCTGTCGCTGTTTTGATTTCGATTGTCGGGGGTTCCTGAGGCATACTGGGAGCACCCCACCTGACCGGGTGAGTTACGAATGTGCTCACCGTGTCGGGTATCCTCTACGGGCCGGGCCCTTTCCGGCTCAAAGGCGGAGTAGCTCAGTCAGGCAGAGCAAACGGCTCATAATCGTTGTGTCGCCGGTTCAAGTCCGGCCTCCGCTACTGCCCCAACCCAGGTCGCCAGGCCTGGGTACGGGCGTGTCCATGTCCCGAACGTAGAAAGGCACTCCCAAGTGGCTGCCACCGACGTTAGGCCGAAGATCACGCTGGCCTGCCAGGAGTGCAAGCACCGCAACTACATCACGCGGAAGAACCGGCGCAACGACCCGGATCGGCTTGAGCTGAAGAAGTACTGCCCCAACTGCCGCTGCCACCGCGCGCACCGCGAGACCCGATAGGGCCTCCGGGCAGGGCTTCTGCCCTCCTACAGACAGATCGCACAACCGGCGTCCCCTAGCAGGGCGCCGGTTCGTCGTGTTTGCGGGGGTTTCCGCACCGCGCATGTCCCGGGCAAAAAGCAGCCCATCCCCAGCGACAGCCGAACCTTGTTCTGTTAGCGTCGGCCCCATCAGCGCTGGGACGGAGACATGCGAGGGAGCAGCGATGGCCTTGAACCGTGACTTCGTGGGCAGGACCTATCCGCCGAGTGCCCCGTACGAGGTCAGCAGGGTGAAGATCAAGGAGTTCGCGGCGGCGATCGGCGACAACAACCCGCTCTACCGCGACAGGGAGGCCGCCCAGGCCGCCGGGTACCCCGACGTGATCGCGCCGCCCACCTTCCCCATCGTCTTCAGCCTGCAGAGCGGCGGCGAGGCGCTGGTGGACCCCGACCTGGGGCTGAACCTCGCCATGGTGGTCCACGGCGAGCAGCGGTTCGAGTACGTGCGGCCCGTCCACGCCGGCGACGAGCTGGTCATGACGTCCACCATCACCGACATCCGCACGGCCGGGCGCAACGAGCTGCTGACGGTCAGGAGCGAGGTCCGGACGGTGCAGGGCGAGCCGGTGTGCGTGACGTACAACACGATCGTCGAGCGTGGAGGGGCCGGCTGAGATGACTGCCACGGTGCGGTACGACGAGGTGGAGGTCGGGCAGGAGCTGCCGGCCGCGGAGTACAACGTGCGGCGGGTCAACCTGGTGATGTACGCGGGCGCGTCGGGCGACTTCAACCAGATCCACTGGAACGAGCGCTTCGCCAAGATGGTCGGGCTGCCCGACGTGATCGCGCACGGCATGTTCACGATGGCGCAGGCCGGGCGGTTCGTCACCGACTGGGCGGGGGATCCGGGGGCGGTGGTGGACTTCGGGGTGCGCTTCTCCTCGATGGTGGTCGTGCCCGACGACGACCGCGGGGCGACGATCTCGGTGAGCGGGGTGGTGGAGGAGAAGCTGGAGGACAAGCGGGTGGTCGTCGGGCTCACCGCCAGGGCCGGCGACGCGAAGGTGCTGTCCAAGGCGCGGGCCGTGGTGCAGCTCTCGTGATAAGACGGGCGGCTCGCGGGTAGCGCGTGTCGGTATGAGTGATGCTGCGCGACAGGTTTGGCCGACGGTTCGATCGATCCCCGTTTCCGCAGTGACCGATGCCAGGCCGCCCGCCCAGCTGCGGCCCGCGCGGCTCGAAGGCGTGGCGGGCGGCACGGGCACCGGGCGCGACACCGCGGGCGGCGGCGGGCGGGCGCCCGGGGTGGGCACGGCGGGCACCCCGAAGCCCAAGGGGGCCGCAGCCCGGCCCGAGGGCGAGCACGCCAGGATGAACCCCGCCGCCGAGCTGGGCTTCTCTGGCGATCCCGGGCAGCACGGCGACCCGGGCGACCAGATGTTGCACGCCCAGCGCGTCTGGGACGGCACGCTGGCCACCAACCGGCTCGACGAGCTGGGGGTCAACAGCGAGCGGCAGCGCGTGGAGACCAAGGACGTCACGGTCGGCGTGGGGCTGCTGGTGGACGGCTGGCCGGGCGACGTGCGGCGGTGCCTGCAGTCCGTCATCGACCACACGCAGGCGCGGGTCCTCGCCCTCGACCTGGGGAACGTGGACGGCGCCGGAGACGTGCTGCGCGACTTGGCCGAGCGGTACCCGGAGCGGATCACCGCCTGGCACGTCGCCGAGCAGCCGCACTGGCGGGGCGGCACCGCGACCTGGGGCGAGGGCAGGGCCAAGCTGCTGCGGCTGGACGAGTCCGAGGTGCACGTGCTGATGGACACGGACGTGGCGCTGGCGGGCGACGCGCTGACCCCGCTGGTGGCGGCGGTCGTGGAGGGCGCGGTGGCGGCGGGCTGGCAGGGCCTGGAGCCGTCGGACGGCGCCACGGAGCAGACGAGCATCGGCATCATGCCGCAGTGGCGGGAGGGGCCGGGCGGCACGGGGCCGGAGTGGCGGCAGGCGGGCCCTGGCAAGGTGCGGGCGCTGACCGGAGGGCTCGTCGCCGTGCGCCGCGCCCAGGCGATCAACGCGCTGCCCGAGGACGCCTGCTACGGCGCCTACGCCGATCTGGAGCTCTCGCTGGCCCTGCGCGGCGACCTGGTCGTGCCCGACGAGCCGCCGCCCGTCGAGCCGCTGGGCCGGCACGAGGTGCCGTCCGGCTACCTGGACCGGGAGTCCCGGCGCAACTACGACGGGGTGCTGCGCATGCTGAGTGCCTCCTGAGCACGACGGGGTGCTGCGCATGCTGAGTGCCTCCTAAGCTAGTTGCCCATGGAGATGCTCGCGCCGTACACCACGCTGCGCCTGGGCGGGCCCGCCCGTGACTTCGCCGAGGCGACCTCGGCGGAGCAGCTCGTGTCCCTGATCGCCGAGGCCGACATGAACGGCGTCCCCACGCTGGTGCTCGGCGGGGGCAGCAACCTGGTGGTGGCCGACGAGGGCTTCGACGGGCTGGTGATCAAGGTCGCCTCCGAGGGCGTGGCCGTCTCGCGCGACGGCGAGCAGGTCGTGCTCGTCGTCGAGGCGGGCGAGGACTGGGACCGGCTGGTCGCCCGCGCGGTGGCCGAGGGCTGGTCCGGCATCGAGTGCATGTCCGGGGTGCCCGGCCTGGTGGGCTCCACCCCCATCCAGAACGTCGGGGCGTACGGGCAGGAGGTCGCCCAGACCATCAGGTGCGTGCGGGCCTACGACCGGCGCACCCGGCAGGTGATCGACCTGGAGGCGCGGCAGTGCGGCTTCTCCTACCGCGACAGCCTCTTCAAGCGCGACCTGTCCAGGTACGTGGTGCTGGCGGTGACGTACGCGCTGGACCTGTCGGAGCTGTCGGGCCCGCTGGCGTACGAGGAGCTGGCCCGCAGGCTGGGCACCGAGGCGGGCGGCCGGGTGCCGCTCGCCGGGGCCCGTGCGGCCGTCCTGGAGCTGCGCAGGGGCAAGGGCATGGTGCTCGACCCCGGCGACCCCGACACGCGCAGCGCGGGCTCGTTCTTCACCAACCCGGTGCTCACGCCGGAGCAGGCGGCGGAGCTGGCCGTGCGCGCGCCGGGGCATCCGAGCTGGGCGCTGCCCGGCGGGCTGGTCAAGGTGCCCGCGGCGTGGCTGATCGAGCAGGCGGGCTTCCCGAAGGGATACACCCGCGGCCCCGTCCGCATCTCGACCAAGCACACGCTCGCCCTCACCAACCCGGACGGCACCGCCACCGCCGCCGACCTGCTGGCCCTGGCCAGGGAGGTGCGTGACGGGGTGCGCGAGAAGTTCGGGGTCACGCTGGTCAACGAGCCGGTGCTGGTCGGCTGCGACCTCGGGGAATAAGCACCCGGGCGGGGCTGTTATGGTGGTTCGGAATTACCGAAGGGGAGTAGTCCCAATCGCGTGATCGACACACTGGCGCCTCCGGGCGCCCGGTCACGCGGGCCTTCTGAGCGGGCGGACGAGACCTTCGGCCTGGCAGTCATGACTAAGACGCTGCCGGGCCGAAGTCGTGCCCGAAAATCTCTCCCCGGGTGCCTGCTTCCGGCCTGGCCGCGCGGAAGAGGACCGTTGGAAGCGTTCTGGATCAGCACCGTCGCCATCTTCGTGGCCGAACTCGGTGACAAGAGCCAGCTCATGGCGATGACGTTCGCCACCCGTTTCAAGGCGTGGACCGTGATCCTCGGCATCACGATCGCCACGGCCGTGGTGCACCTGCTCAGCGTCGCGCTGGGCGGGCTGGTCGGCGACTGGCTGCCCACCACGGCGATCTCCATCGTGGCGGGCCTGGCCTTCCTCGGCTTCGCCGCGTGGACGTTGCGCGGCGACGAGCTGAGCGAGGACGAGTCCAAGAAGGCCCAGCGCACCACCAGGAACGCCCTGATCGCGGTGACCGTGGCGTTCTTCCTGAGCGAGCTGGGCGACAAGACCATGCTGGCCACCATCACGCTGGCGACCCGCTACGATGACTGGTTCGGCACGTGGATCGGCTCGACGGTGGGCATGGTGGCGGCCGACGCGCTGGCCATCCTGGTGGGACGGCTGCTGGGCAAGCACCTGCCCGAGAAGGCCATCAAGTACGGCGCCGCCACCGCGTTCGCCGTCTTCGGCCTGATCCTGATCGCCGAGGCGATCTTCTAGCTAGGACAGGAGCGAGAGCCGGTGGGCGGCGGCCGCGGCCTCACCGCGCGTGGTGACGCCGAGCTTGGCCAGGATGTTCGACACGTGCACGCTCACCGTCTTCGCCGAGATGAACAGCTCGGCCGCGATGTCCCGGTTGGTGCGCCCCTGGGTGACCAGGCGCAGCACCTCCAGCTCGCGCGGCGTGAGCAGCTCGGACGGCTCCTGCGCCGGCTGGAGCCCGCCGCCCACCCGGCGCGACAGCGCCTCGATCTCGGCGACGAGCGGGGCCGCAGCCAGCGCCTCGGCCAGCGGGAGCGCCGCCTTCAGCCGGGTGGCCGCGCCCTCCCTGTCACCCTCACGGGCGGCCACGCCGGCCGCCCGCAGCAGGGCCTTGGCCTGGTTGTGCGGGCGCCTGAGCCGCTCCCAGGCCGCCGCCGAGGCGTCGAAGTCGCCGGAGTACGACAGCCGGTACGCCTCCACGACCGGCCCGTTGACGGTCAGCCCGGCGGCCACCTCGGCGGCCTGCCTGCGTACCGCCTCGGTACGCGCCGGCTCGACGTCCTGGGCGGCGTCGCAGACCACGCGGAGCAGGGCGAGCAGCCGCCAGCCGAGCATGGCCTTGCTCGGCTGCCGGGGGCGGGTGAGCACCCGCTCCGCCTCGTCCAGCGCGGCCACGGGGTCGCCCGTGGCCAGCCGCCAGCCGATGCGCAGGCGGGCGTTGTTGACCAGGTCCTGGACGAACTCCTCCTGGTGGTCCTTGAACACACCGATCTCCGCCAGCAGGCCCTCGACGAGCTGCAGCTCGCCTCTGGCCATGGCGATGTCGGCGCGCACGCGCAGCAGGGCGAGCCGGTGGCGCAGGACGGGGCCGTGGCTGAGGGCGCTCTCGACGATCTCGATGGCCTCGTCCCAGCGGCCGAGCACCTCCATCGCCTCGGCCCAGTTGTTGGCGATGAACAGGCCGCTGCCGCGCAGCCGGCCGTACTTCTTGGCGATGCCGTAGCCGTCCTCGGCCAGGCGCAGGGCCTCGTCCTCGCGGCCCATGTCGAGCAGGGCGTCGATGGTGTTGGCGATCGCCCGGGTGATCAGGCGCGGGGAGTTCTCCTGCCTGCCGATCTTCAGCGCCTGCTCGTTCAGCGCGACCGTGTTCTCGGTGTCGCCGTTGAAGGAGTGGCCGAGTGCCTGGTTCATCAGCAGGTCGGCTTCGAGGCAGCGGTCGCCGTACTGCCTGGCCAGGCGCAGGCCCTCGACGATGAGCTCGCGGGCCTCCTCGATCTTGCCGCGCAGCATCAGGTGACGGCTCAGCGTCATGACGACGTTGGCCCGTTCGAGGCTGTCGCCGGGGACGAGGCAGAGCGCGTGCCGGAGGTCGTCGATGACGCCGCTCTGGCCCTTGGAGTTCTTGCACGCGGACCGGCGCACGATGAGCTCGGCCACCCGCTCGGGCTCCCGGGTCTCGTCGAGCTGCGACAGCGCGGCCTTGACGAACCTGACGACCTTGTCCACCTCGCCACCGGCGTGCGCGGCCTCGGAGGCGCGCTCCAGCACGGCGGTGTGGTCGGCGCCGATCAGCTCGGCGGCGTCGGGCACCCGGTCCCAGAGCATGAGCACGCGCTCCAGCAGCGGGACGGCCTCGGTGTAGGCGTACGCCTTGAACGACTTCTGCGCCGCCTCCCAGGCCGAGGTCAGGGCCCACTGGTCGTTGCGGGCGCCGTACCAGTGGTGGGCCAGCTCGACGGCGGCCCGGCCGGGCGGCACCAGCCTGCGGTCCTTGGAGATCTCCTCGGCGAACCTGGCGTGCAGGCGCTGGTGCTCCCCGGGCAGCAGCTCGTCGTGCACGGCCTCGCGGATGAGGGAGTGCCGAAAGGCGTAGGCGCGGTTGTCGGCGATCTGCAGCACGTTGCGCGCGATGGCGGGCCGCAGTGCGGCCTCCAGGTCGAGGTCGGACAGGCCGCTGACGGCCGCCAGCAGCGTGTGGCCGACCCGGATGCCGCCGGCGGCGGCCACGCGCAGCACGCGCTGGGTCTCCTCGGGCAGCCGCTCGACGGTGCCGAGGATGAGGTCCTGCATGGAGTCGGGGAAGGTGCAGTCGACGCCGCACTCCAGCAGGGCCTCGACGAACAGGGGGATGCCCTCGCTGCGCTCGTAGACCTTCTCGACGGCGCCGTACTCGGAGGTCTCGCCGAGGATCGCGGTCATCTGCTGGGCGACCTCGTCGCGCGACAGGCGGGGCAGGTCGAGCCGGTGCACGCCGTTGACGCGGCCCAGCTCGGCCAGGACGGGCCTGAGCGGGTGCTGGCGGTGCAGGTCGTCGGAGCGGTAGGTCATGACCATCAGGGCCTGCGGGGCGTGCAGGTTGCGGCTGAGGAAGGCGATGAGGTCGCGGCTGGAGCGGTCGGCCCAGTGGATGTCCTCGATGACGAGGACGGTGGGGCGGCTGTCGGCGAGGCGTTCGAGGAGGGTGAGGAACTGCTCGAACAGGCGCGCGCGGCCGGTGTCGGTCTCGCCGTCGCCGTTGGGCTCCCCGAACTCGGGCAGCAGCCTGGCCAGGTCGCGTTCGGCGCCTTCCGGCAGCAGCGCCGCGACGGCGGCGGGGCCCTGCTCGCGGACGAGCTGACGGAGCGCGGCGGTGAAGGGCGCGTACGCCAGGCCCTCGGTGGACAGCTCCACGCAGCCCCCGAAGAGCACGTGGGCGCCGTCGGCGGCGCACTGCTCGGCGAACCGCTGCACGAGCCTGGTCTTGCCGACGCCGGCCTCGCCCCCTAGCAGGACGGCCGTCGCGGTGCCCTTCCTGGCCTCGGCGAAGCTCTCGGACAGAGCCGCCAGCTCCTCTTCCCGCCCGACGAAGACGGGACTGACAGATCGTCCCCGCATGTCGTCCAGCATGTCATGCCACTTCCGGTGCTTTCGACGGTTTTATGGCGGTCTCGAGGCCCGGCCGCGAGCGAGGGTGCGGCCGGGCTCTCGTGGGGCGGTCATGGCGTACGGCGCTTGCCGAAGAACGAGCGGCGCTCGCTCTTGTTGCCCTGCTCGGCCTCCCGTACGCGGCGGTGGTGCGCGGCGGCCCTGCGCAGCTCGCTCGCCTGACTCTTCATGAGCTCGTATTCCATCTCGGGATTCATGGTGTGTCTCCTAGGTGGTTCGTGTCGTTTTCCGACACCTCTAAGCTTCGGGCTAAGGCCCCGCCCGCCACATCGGGTGGATGCCTTATCTCCGGCGTACGAAGGGGCCGGGCATACCTAGGACCCCGGCCCCCGGTGCCCTAAGGTGGTCCGGTTTGGAGGTAGTGGCCCTGGTCGGCGATGCTGTCTAGGTGTCAACTGTGACTACCTCGCTCGCGGACGTCGCCTCGTCCGACGCGGCGTTGCGAGCATTCCTGCAGGGCCTGCCCGGGGTCGACCGGGTCGGCGCGGACCAGCGGGCGGCGATGCTGGGCACCCGTTCGATCAAGACCACGGCCAAGGCGCAGGCCATTGACCTGGCCATCTCGATGGTCGACCTGACCACGCTGGAAGGAGCCGACACGGCCGGCAAGGTGCGCGCGATGTGCGCCAAGGCCGTGCGGCCCGGCGGCGACGCGCCCTCCGTCGCGGCCGTCTGCGTCTATCCCGACCTCGTCCCCGTCGCGGTCGAGGCACTCAAGGGCACGGGCATCAAGGTGGCCTCGGTGGCCACCGCGTTCCCCAGTGGCCGCACCTCGCTGGAGGTCAAGGTGAGCGACACCGCGCTGGCGGTGGCGGCCGGGGCCGACGAGATCGACATGGTGATCGACCGGGGCGCGTTCCTGTCCGGGCGGTACATGAAGGTCTACGAGGAGATCGTCGCGGTGAAGGCGGCCTGCGGGGCGGCCCACCTGAAGGTGATCCTGGAGACCGGCGAGCTGTCCACCTACGACAACGTGCGGCGCGCGTCCTGGCTGGCGATGCTGGCCGGCGCCGACTTCATCAAGACCTCCACCGGCAAGGTGGCACCGGCCGCGACGCCGCCGGTGACCATGATCATGCTGGCGGCCGTGCGCGACTTCCGCGACGCCACCGGCCGCCAGATCGGCGTGAAGCCGGCCGGCGGCATCCGCACCACCAAGGACGCCATCAAGAACCTCGTGCTGGTCAACGAGACGGCCGGCGACGACTGGCTGACCCCCGACTGGTTCAGGCTCGGCGCCTCCTCGCTGCTCAACGACCTGCTGATGCAGCGCCAGAAGCTGGCCACCGGCCGGTACGCGGGTCCCGACTACTTCACCCTGGACTAGACGATGTTCGAGTATGCACCGGCCCCCGAGTCGCGCGACGTCGTTGACCTGAAGTCCTCCTACGGGCTGTTCATCAACGGTGAGTTCGTCGACGGCTCCGGCCCTTCGTTCAAGACGGTCAACCCGGCCACCGAGGAGACGCTGGCGGAGGTCGCCACCGCCTCCTCCGACGACGTCGATCGTGCCGTGCAGGCGGCGCGCAAGGCGTTCGGGGTGTGGAGCGCCCTGCCCGGCGCCGAGCGCGCCAAGTACCTGTTCCGCATCGCGCGGCTGATCCAGGAGCGGGCCAGGGAGCTGGCCGTGCTGGAGTCGCTCGACAACGGCAAGCCCATCCGCGAGTCGCGCGACGTGGACGTGCCGCTGGTCGCGGCGCACTTCTTCTACTACGCCGGGTGGGCCGACAAGCTGCGGTATGCGGGGTTCGGCACCAAGCCGCTCGGCGTCGCCGGGCAGGTCATCCCGTGGAACTTCCCGCTGCTCATGCTGGCCTGGAAGATCGCACCCGCGCTGGCCTGCGGCAACACCGTGGTGCTCAAGCCGGCCGAGACGACGCCGCTGACCGCGCTGCTGTTCGCCGAGATCTGCCGGCAGGCCGACCTGCCGCCCGGCGTGGTGAACATCGTCACCGGCGCGGGCGAGACCGGCGCCGCCGTGGTGGCCCACCCCGACGTGAACAAGGTGGCCTTCACCGGCTCCACCGAGGTCGGCCGGGTCATCGCCAGGTCCGTGGCGGGCACCGGCAAGAAGCTCACCCTGGAGCTGGGCGGCAAGGCCGCCAACATCGTCTTCGACGACGCCGCCCTCGACCAGGCCGTGGAGGGGATCGTCAACGGGATCTTCTTCAACCAGGGCCACGTGTGCTGCGCCGGCTCCCGCCTGCTGGTCCAGGAGTCGATCCAGGAGGAGCTGCTGGCCGCGCTCAAGCGCCGGCTCGACACGCTGCGCCTGGGCGACCCGCTGGACAAGAACACCGACATCGGCGCGATCAACTCGGCCGAGCAGCTCGCGAAGATCCGGCGGCTGAGCGACCTCGGGGAGTCGGAGGGCGCCGAGCGCTGGTCGCCCGCGTGCGAGCTGCCCGGCAGGGGGTTCTGGTTCCCGCCGACGCTGTTCACCGGGGTGGCGCAGTCGCACAGCATCGCCAGGGAGGAGATCTTCGGGCCGGTGCTGTCGGTGCTGACCTTCCGCACGCCCGCCGAGGCCGTCGAGAAGGCCAACAACACGCCGTACGGGCTGTCGGCGGGGGTGTGGACCGAGAAGGGCTCGCGCATCCTGTGGATGGCCGACAAGCTCAGGGCCGGTGTGGTCTGGGCCAACACCTTCAACAAGTTCGACCCGACCTCGCCCTTCGGCGGCTACAAGGAGTCGGGGTACGGGCGCGAGGGCGGCCTGGCCGGGCTGGAGGCCTACCTTGATGTGTGAGCACCGCCGTGCCCGTCGCCGTCAGCGGCGCGCCGAGGCCACCCGGGGGCACGCCTTCGCCAGGGCCGGCCGGCCCGTACGCACCGGCTGGTACGCCCACCGCTGCGGCGTGAGCCGGTGCGGGCAGGTCTTCGTCCCGGTCCAGATGTCGCAGGAGTCCACGTGGAGGGGGCGGGGCGATGAGTAGGTTGTCCGTCAAGAAGACCTACAAGCTGTACATCGGCGGGGCGTTCCCGCGCTCGGAGAGTGGAAGGTCCTACCCCGTGACCTCGGCCAAGGGCGAGTTCCTCGCCAACGCCTCGCGGGCCTCGCGCAAGGACGCCCGCGACGCCGTGGTGGCCGCGCGCAAGGCGTTCCCCGGCTGGTCGGGCGCGACCCCGTACAACAGGGGGCAGATCCTCTACCGCGTCGCCGAGATGCTGGAGGGGCGGCGCGCGCAGCTCGCCGAGGAGGTCGGCGGCGGCAAGCGCGCCGCGCTGGAGCAGGTGGACGCGGCCGTCGACCGGCTCGTCTGGTACGCGGGCTGGTCCGACAAGATCGCCTCGGTGCACGGCGCGGCGAACCCGGTGGCCGGGCCCTACTTCAACCTGTCCACGCCGGAGCCGACCGGCGTGGTGGCCGTGGTGGCGCCCGCCGATCCGCTGCTCGGGCTGGTGTCCGTGGTCGCGCCGGTGATCGTGACCGGCAACACCTGCGTCGTGGTCGCCTCCGAGCCCGCGCCGCTGGCCGCGATCACCCTGGCCGAGGTGCTGGCCACCTCCGACCTGCCCGGCGGGGTGGTCAACGTCCTGACCGGGCGGCAGGCGGAGCTGGCCCCCTGGCTGGCGGCGCACATGGACGTCAACGCGATCGACCTGACCGGCGTCGCCGACGCCGACCTGGCGCTGAGCTGCGAGCAGGCGGCGGCGGAGAACCTCAAGCGGGTGCTGCGGCCCGTCCAGGAGGACTGGGCGGCCGATCCGGGGATCGGCCGCATGACGCGCTTCCTGGAGACCAAGACCGTCTGGCACCCCATCGGCATCTGACCCGCCCGGGGCCGCTCAGCCGGTGAGCAGGCCCCGGGCCCTCAGGTCCTCCACGAGGTCGTCGGGCAGCGCCCGGCAGCCGGACACGCGGACCTCCCTGAGCGACGGGAAGCCGGTGACCGAGCCGAGGTCGCTCAGCCTGCGGCACTTGAAGAGGTGGAGCGTGCGCAGGGCGGGCAGGCGTTCGAGCTCGCCGAGGGTTCGCAGGTCCTCGGTGCAGGCCACGTGCAGCTCCTCCAGGTGGAGCAGCCCCGAGAACGGGGTGAGGTCGGCGAGCTGCTCCAGCCCCTGGAGGGTCAGCACGCGCAGGGCGGGCATGCGGGCGAGCGCGGAGAAGTCGCTCAGGTCTTCCGCGTAGACCAGCTCGACCTCCTCCAGCGACGGGTGCCCTTCGAGGCCGTCGAGCGAGGTGAGCCGCTGGTCCCGGTCGATGCTGAGCCGTCGCAGCGCGGGCAGCCGCGACAGCGGGCGCAGGTCGGGCAGCGCGGCGGGCGGCAGGCCCAGAGTGGTGAGCCGGGGATGGTGGCCGAAGCCGTCGAGGCTCTTCAGCTTCGTGCTGCCGCCCAGGAAGAGCCTCTCCAGCTCCGTCATGACGCCGATGCCGTCGAGGCCGGTCAAGCGGGTGCTGTGCAGGTGCAGCTCGGTGACGGAGCCGAGGTCGCGTAGCCCTTCCAGGCTGGTGATCTTGGTGCGGCTCAGGTCCAGCTCCCTGAGGTCGCGCAACCCCGACAGGCCGCTCACGTCCTCGAGGTGCCGGCAGCCGCTCAGGTCGAGCGTTTCGAGGTAGGGGAACGCGTCACCGACCCCCGCGACGCTCGCCACCGAGGTGCCCCGCAGGTCGAGCCGGCGCAGGTCGCGCAGGCCGAACAGCGGGGTCAGGCTCGCCACCTGACGGCAGTTGCGGAGCAGGAGACCGCGCAGCCCGGTGAGCCCGGACAGCGGCCGCAGATCGCTGACGGCCGCGCAGCCGTCCAGCTCCAGCGTGCGCAGCTTGCTCAGCGCGGCCACCTCGGACAGGTCCGTCAGCGACTTGCAGTGGTCGAGGGTCAGGCTCTCCAGCATCGTCAGGTGACGCAGCCCCGTGAGCGAGCCGGCCCTGCTCAGCCGCAGCTCGGCACGCCCCTCGGCGTCGAAGGCCGGGGCCAGCACGTGCTGCGCGAAGCCGTCGGGGTCGAGCGCCTCGGGCCAGAGCTTGAGCAGCTTGTCCGTGGATGTCTTGGCCACCTCGGCGTAGTCGGCGGCCAGGATGAGCGCGCCGGGCTCCCGGCTGCCCAGCGCGAGCCGCCGGACGGCCTTCCAGGCGTTGGCCGGCGACGTGGTCGCCAGCTTGGCGCGCAGCGCGATCAGATCTGAGGGGTCGATCATGGCAGGAGACCCTACGGTGCGGCACCGTCAGAACGAGAATCCCGGCGGTCGCAGCGGCGGATGGGCCTCCTGGAGCTGGGCGGCCAGGCCCAGCAGGTGCGGCTCGCCGCCGGGCGGGGCGACGATCTGGACGCCGATGGGCAGCGCGCTGGAGTGCGTCGCCACGGGGACGCTGATGGCGGGCCAGCCGCACATGTTCCAGGGGCCGGCGGTGGGGGCGTAGGTGACGTTCTTCCACGCGTTGCGCACGAAGCCGCGCTCGCCCCAGCGCTCGGCCTTCGGCGGGACGGCGGCCAGGGCGGGCGTGATCAGCGCGTCCGCCTCGCCGAACCACTGGTCGGCGCCGTAACCGCTCCACCGCTCCCGGCCCCGCACCCCGTCCAGCCCGAGCGCGCGCAGCGTCCGCCCCGCGCGGGCCAGCGCCGTCGTGCGGCGCTCCAGCCGGTCCAGGCCCTCCGCGGCCTCGGCGGCCCTGACCAGCCAGGTCGCGATCGTGGCCGGGCCGAGCCACACGGGCAGCCTGCGCTCGTGCTCCACCACGGTGTGCCCGGCCACGCGCAGCGTCTCCGCCGCGCCGCGTACCGCCGCGGCGAACTCCTTGTCCATCCGCATGCCCGGGGGCAGCGGCTGCGGCGCGTACGCCACCCGCAGGTCGAACGGCTCAGGGCTGGCCGGGGGCGGCTGCGGCTCCCACACCTCGTCGTCGTCCGCCCAGACCGAGCGCAGCATGCGCGGCGGCGGCTCCACCCGCCGGCCGCCGCGCCACGCCTCGGCCAGCGCCGGGTCGGCGGCCAGCACGGACAGCGCCAGCGCCAGGTCGGCGGCGGTGGTGGCCAGCGGGCCGTTCTCGGTGAGCCGCTCCCAGTCGTCCGCCGGCGCGGGCACCAGGCCGGTGCCCGGCTTGATGGCCAGCACGCCGCAGCACGCGGCCGGGATGCGCAGCGAGCCCATGCCGTCGTTGCCGAGCGCGATCGGCACCATGCCCGCCGCCACCGCCGCCGCGCTGCCCGACGACGAGCCGCCCGCCGTGCGCCCGGTGTTCCACGGGTTGCGGACGATGCCGTACGCGCTGTCGCCGAGCGCCACCAGCCCCAGCTCCGGCAGGTTGGTCAGGCCCACGATCACCGCGCCGGCCGCCCTGAGCCGCGCCACCGTCGCATGGTCCTCGTGCGCGGGCCTGTCGGGGGTCGCGGCAGAACCGCCGCGCGTGGCCTCGCCCGCCACCTCCAGGTTGTCCTTCACCGCCACGGGCACGCCCGCCAGCGGCAGATCGGCCAGGTCGCGCCGCTTCTGCAGCAGCCGTGCCTCGTGCACGGCCTGCTCCCTGACCCGCCGGAACGCTCCTATCTTCGGGTCCCGCTCCGAGATGACGTGGAGGTGCTCCTCGACGACGGTGGTGGCCTTGACCTCGCCCTGCCGGACGGCCGTCGCGATCTCGATGGCGGACCTGCCTGCCCACAACATGACAAGAGTGTGCAGCTTTTCACTCATCGTTGCGAGGGTCGATAGGGTCGATTCACGTGAACGGACCTTCGCTTGCCCTCCGCCAGCGTTCCCTGGGTGACCCATCGGCCGAGTTCCCCCTGTTCCCCCCGCTGACGAGGGGCTGCCCCAAGACCAGCACCGACGAGCTCGCCTATCCGCTGGACGTCGTCTACGACTACGCGAAGGTGGACCGTGGCCTGTTCGAGCAGGAGCCGGGGCCCGACCTGGCGCGCTGGTCGCCGCTGCTGCCGCAGCTCGACGCCCCCACGCTGGGGGAGGGCGGCACGCCGCTGGTGCGGTTCGGCGACGTCTACGTCAAGGACGAGTCGCGCAACCCGACCTGGTCGCACAAGGACCGGCTCAACCGGGTCGCGGTGAGCGCGGCCGTGGCGTCCGGGGCGCCAGGCGTGGTCGTGGCCTCCTCCGGCAACCACGGGGCCTCCGCCGCCGCCTACGCCGCCCGCGCCGGGCTGCCCGCCATCGTGCTGGCCTCGGCCGACTCGCCGCCCGCCGTGCAGGCGTTCGTGCGGGCGTACGGGGCGAAGGTCGTGTCCGTGCCCGGCGAGAAGCGGTGGCCGCTGCTGCGGGAGATCGTGGACCGGCTGGGCTACCACCCGGTCAGCAACCAGACCGTGACGCACACCGGGCACCCCTTCGGCCCCGAGGGGTACAAGACGATCGCGTACGAGCTGTTCCTGCAGCTCGGTACGGTGCCCGCGGCGGTGTTCACGCCCACCGGCTACGCCGAGCTGCTCTACGGGGTGTGGAAGGGGTTCACCGAGCTGCTGCTGCTCGGGGTGACGGAGCGGACGCCGCGGATGTTCTCCTGCGAGACGGCCGCCGGCGGGCCGCACGCCAAGGCGCTGGCCACGGGTCAGCCCGCCGCCGTCGTCGAGCTGGGGCCCACCGACGCGTACGGCGTGGCAGGGTCGGTCGGCGGGCACCGAGGCGTCGTCGCCGTGCGCGACAGCGGCGGGGAGGCGGTGCTCGTGACCGACGAGGAGATGCGGCGGGCGCAGCGCGAGCTGGCGCGGGCCGGGTTGTGGCAGGAGCTGTCGGGCACCGCGGGCCTGGCCGGGCACCGGCGGCTGCGCAGGGACTTCGACGGGCCCGTGGTGTGCATCGCCACGTCCAGCGGGTTCAAGGACCTGGGCGTGGGCGGCGAGCGCTACCCCGTGCTGGAGGACCCGACGCTGGAGGACCTCAGGCCCTGAGCCAGACGCGCAGCGGGCCGACCGTGGTGAAGCCGTGCCGCAGCGCGGGCGCCGGGTCGCTCTCGTAGCCGACCAGGGGGCGGCCGGGGAACAGCTCGGCCGCCGTCGCCACGACACCGTCCCAGGCGCCGAAGACGTTCGACACGCCCACGGCCGGCCCGGACGCGGTCAGGACGGCGCCGGCGCTCAGGTCGGGGGCGTGCACGAGCCTCGCCTCGGCCAGGAGCGCCGGCCGGAACAGGCCCCGCGTGCCGCACGCCCGCTCCCACGCGGCCAGGCCGGCCTCGTCCTGGACCACCTGCCACGAGGTGGCGCTCCTGGCGGGGGCGTCGCGGTGGATCCACTGGGCCTCGAACAGCACCTCGAAGCCGGGCAGGTCGAGGGTGGCGAAGCTGTCCTTGACCGACGCGCCCGGTCCGGCGTCGATGTGCGGGAGCAGGTCGGCCGCCGTCGCCTCGGGGGAGAGGGTGACGGCGTCCGGGTAGTACATGGGGGTCCTGGACGGGTTCGTCCAGGCCAGGGCCGTGAACGTGCCGGGCAGGCCGTGGGCGCGGCACATCAGGTCGCACCAGCGCGCGTTGTCCAGCGCCGCCTCGGACTGCCAGTCGGTCATGGGGTGCTCCTGTTGGTGCGGCGGGTGGGCCGGGCGGTGAGGGGGTCCTCCGGCCAGGGGTGCTTGGGGTAGCGGCCGCGCATCTCCGCGCGTACGTGGCGGTAGCCCTCGCGCCAGAACGAGGCCAGGTCAGCGGTCACGGCCAGCGGGCGGCCCGCCGGGGAGAGCAGGTGCACCAGGACGGGGACGCCGGCGACGCGCGGGGTCTCCTGCCAGCCGAACAGCTCCTGGAGCTTGACCGCCAGCACGGGCTGGTCGCCCGAGTAGTCCAGGCGGACGTGGGAGCCGGTGGGCACCTCGATGCGCTCGGGGGCCACCGCGTCCAGGCGCTCGCTCCACGGGATCAGGCGTCTCAGCGCCGTGGCGACGTCGATGCGCTCCACGTCGGCGCGGCGGCGGGCCCTGCTCAGCTCGGGCTCCAGCCACTGGTCGGCGAGGGCGACGAGGTCGTCCATCGGGGGCCAGGGGGCGCCGATCGCGCGGTGGCAGAACGCCAGGCGGTCGCGCAGCTCCCTGGCATGCCTGGTCCAGGTGAGGAGGTCCTCGGTGCGCAGGCCGTGCAGGATGGCGGCGCGGACGTCTGCGTCCTTCAGCGGGGTGGCGGACAGCTCGATCGCGCCGAGGCGCTCGACGCGGCGGGCCGAGACGTCGCCGCGGCGTTCGCCCGGTGGGACGCGCCAGGTGATCTCGTCCTCCGTCGTGGTGCCTGTCGCCGCTCTGGCGGTGGCCTCGTCGATGACGACGGCCTGGCGGATGCGGGCCGAGGCGGAGCCGGTGGGGCGGTCGGCGGTCGCGATGGCCAGCCATGGCGCGGTCTGGAGTTTGGAGCCCTCCGGGAGCTGGGCCTGGGTGCCGGAGGCCATGAGGTAGCCGGCGCCGCGACGGCGCGCCACCCGTTCGGGGAACGCCAGCGCGACCGCCATCCCGGCCAGCGCGTCACCGCTCAGCGCCGTCATGGGGGAGGTGCGGGCCTTCGTGGTGGGGCCGGCCTCCGCGGTGGCGTGGGCCTCCGCGGTGGGGTGGGCCTCCGCCGCGGTGCGGGCTGTTGTGGCGGTGCGGCGCAGGCGGGCGGCCTCCTGGCGCCAGCGGGCCGCGAAGCCGGTGCCGCCGCGCCGGGCCGTGCGCCAGACCTCCGCCAGGTCGTCGGAGGCGTCGCGGGGCAGCTGCTCCGACAGCAGGGCCACCACCTCGGCGGCCTCGGGGCCGAGGTCGAGCAGGGCTCTGGCCAGGCGCGGATGCACGCCGGCGAGTGCCATCCGCCGCCCGCGCTCCGTCACCCGCGCGCGCTCCGCCTCCGCAGCCGTGGTGAGGGCGCCGAGCGCTTGCAGGGTGCGCAGGGCGGCGGACAGCGCGGCGGGCGGTGGCGGGTCGAGCAGGGCCAGGCCGGAGGCGTCCGGCGCCCCCCAGCAGGCCGTCTGGAGCGCGAAGCCCGTCAGGTCGGCGAGCGCGATCTCCGGCCGCGCGTGGTCGGCCAGCCGGTCGTGCTCGGCGGCCGGCCAGCAGCGGTAGACCGTGCCGGGAGCCTCCCGGCCCGCGCGGCCGGCGCGCTGGGTGGCCGACGCCTTGGAGACGCGGACCGTGGTGAGCGAGCCCAGGCCCCGGGCGTGGTCCGTACGGGGCTCGCGGGCCAGCCCCGAGTCCACCACCACGCGCACGCCCGGCACGGTCAGGCTCGACTCGGCGACGGACGTGGCCAGCACCACCCGGCGGCCCTGCCCCGGGCTCAGCACGGCGTCCTGGACGTGAGCCGGCGCCTGCCCGTGGACCTGGAGGAGCTGCTCCGCCTCGCCCGCCAGCATCCCCGCCACCTTGGCGATCTCGCCCACGCCCGGCAGGAAGCAGAGCACGTCGCCCGCCCGCTCCGCCAGCGCCCGGCGCACGACCGCGGCCACGTGGGACAGCAGCGCGGGATCGACGCGCAGCCCGTGGGGCGGGACGACCGGGCGCGGCGGCGGGGCCCACACGGTCTCCACGGGGTGGGCGGCGCCGGTGGCGGCGACGATCGGGCCGCCGATCAGGTCGGCCCACGGCTGGGCGTCGGCGGTGGCGGAGGTGGCGAGCAGCCGCAGGTCGGGGCGGAGCGTGTCGCGGACGTCGAGGAGGAAAGCCAGCGCCGTGTCGGCGTCGAGGTGCCGCTCGTGGCACTCGTCGAGGACGACCGCGTCGACCCCGGTCAGCTCCTGGTCGCGCTGGAGGCGCTGGAGCAGCACGCCGGTGGTGACGACCTCGACCATGGGGTTGGCGCCCACGTGGCGCTCGCCCCTGATCGTGTAGCTGACGCCCATGCGGCGGGCGGCGGCGCGTACGGCGAGCCTGCGCGGCTCGGCCACCACGACGCGCAGGCCCGCCTCGGCCAGGGCGAGGGGCACCACGGTGGTCTTGCCGGTGCCGGGCGGGGCGGTCAGGACCGCGCTGCCGTGCCGGTCGAGCACCGAGAGCAGCTCGGGCAGGACGTGCCGGATGGGCAGCACCATGTCAGGCACGGGCTCCGGCGGGCAGGGGCAGCGCGGCGGTCAGCACCGCGTCGAGCAGGCCGGGGAAGCGGCGCTCCAGGTCGTCGCGGCGCAGGCTCATGTACTTCAGCCGGCCCTCCTGCTTGGTCAGCACCACGCCGGCCTCGCGCAGCGTGCGGTAGTGGTGCGAGGCGGTCGACTTGTGCACGCCGAGGTCGTCGCCCGCGACCGTGCACGTCATCTGCCCGGCCGCCGCGAGCCGGATCACGATCTCAAGGCGTACGGGGTCGCTGAGGGCCCGCAGAACCTCCGTGAGCTGGATGTTCTCCGTGGACGGATGTGGCAGCAGGCGCATGCTGAAACCCTACCTCCGTTTCATTGTTTGACAACAATCCAACTATAGGTCAGTTTGATGGGCGTCCAACTAAGTTGCTGGAGGCTCCATGAGTTCGCGGCTCTACCCGATGGCCGCCGGGAATTTCGCGATCGGTACGGGCATGTTCGTGACCGCCGGGCTGCTGCCGCCCATCTCCGCGGACCTGGGGGTCTCCCGGTCCGCCGCGGGGCAGCTCATGACCGTGTTCGCGCTGGCCTACGCCGTCCTGTCGCCGCTGCTCGCCGCGCTGACGGCCCGGCTGTCGCGCAGGACGGTGCTGCTGGTGGCCATGGCGGTGTTCGTGGCGGGCAACACCTTGACCGCGCTGGCGCCCACGTACGCGCTGGTCATGCTGACCCGGGTGATCGCGGCGGCCGGAGCGGCCATGTTCACCCCCACCTCCTCGGCCGTGGCGAACGCGCTGACGGAGCCCGAGCGGCGCGGGCGCGCGCTGGCGCTGGTGATGGGCGGGCTGAGCGTGTCGTCGGCCATCGGGGTGCCGCTCGGCACCTGGCTGGGCGAGGCGGCCGGCTGGCGGGCCACGCTGTGGATGGTCGCCGGGCTCGGGCTGGTCGGGCTGGTGGGGGTCGCGGTGCTGGTGCCCGAGGTGCGGATCCCGGTGTCGGGGCGGTTGCGGGAGCGGTTCGAGCCGCTGGGGGACCGGAGGGTGCTGGCCGTGATGGTGACGCAGCTGCTGATGTTCGCGGCGGGCTTCACCGCCTACACCTACATCGGGTCGCTGTTCGACCTGCCGCTGCCCGCGTTGTTGTGGGCGTGGGGGCTGGGCGGCATCGTGGGCAACACGCTCGGCGGGCGGCTCACCGACGCCTACGGGCCGCGCCGGATGATCATCGGTGGGCTGGCCGCGTCCGTGGTGTTCCTGGCGCTGGCCCCCGTCGCGAATCTGGCCCTGCCCGTCGCGCTGGCCTGGGGCTTCCTGTGGGGCGCGACCGGGTGGCTGGTGGCGCCCGCCCAGCAGTTCAGGACCGTCACGGCGGTGCCGGGCAACGTGCCGATCGGGCTGGGGCTGCTGTCGTCCGCGCAGTACGTCGGGCTGTTCGTGGCGGGGGTGGCCGGTGGCGCGGCGCTCGACGCGTACGGGCGGACGGGGGTGGTCGTGGTGGCCACCGGGTTCGGGCTGGTGGCGCTGCTGTTCACGCTGGTGACGTACCGGGCGCGGCCCAAGGTGAGCGTGCCCGCTACCTAAGTAGGGGCTCGGAACGCCCGGTTGTTCGCAAGAATGTGGGATGTGTCTGACGAGCCCCGTGACGAGTCCCTGTCCGATGACGCGGAGCAGGCGCCCGTGCCGCCGGAGGGCGATCCGCGTGACGAGCCCGCGCCCTTCGAGGCCGTCGTCCTGCTGACGGTCGCCGCGGCGGTGGGCGTCATGGTGCTCGGCGCGCTGGCGCCCTCGGCGCTGAACCTGAAGTTCCTGCTGTTCGGGCCGATCGCGCTGGTGGTGTTCGAGATCGCCGTGCACGAGGTGTGGTGGAAGCGGTGGTGGGGGGCGATCCCCGGCGCGGTGCTGGGGCTCGCGGTGTACTTCGAGGGGCGGGCGGCGCTGGCCGATCTCATGGGGGATGGCTGGGCGCATCCGGTCGCGTACGTCGCCGCCTGGGCGATCTTCGCGGTCGTCTTCGCGGTCGCCAGCCGCTACCCCCGCACTTTCGCTTAGGGGGTCAGCAGGCGGGCTAGGTCGTCCAGGAGCTTGGCGTCGGCGGCGAGGTGGGCCTGGGCGTTGGTGAAGAGCGCGTCGGCCAGCGGTGACAGGCCCGCCTTGGCCGTGCGGCCGGCGGCCAGGGCCACGCGCTGGGCCGCCACCTCGCGTAAGGCCACCGCGACCAGGGCGCCCGCCTCGCCCATGTCCAGCAGGACGTGCCGGCGCAGGGCCGGCGCGAAGTCGGAGCGGGTGGAGTGCGGCGGCGCGGCGAGTGCCTTGCGCAGCAGGTCACGCAGGGTGCGGCGGCCATCGGGGTGATGGCGTAGACCCCGGCGCAGGTCGCCGCCTCCTTGGGCACGACGTGCCGGGTCTCCGCCTCATAGGGGACGGCCGGTCGGCCCGCAGGGGGACGACCCGCGGTGCACCGCCCGCCTACGGTCGGCCGCATGTTCAACGACCAGGTGAAGTTCCGCCGCGTCACGGCGGGCACGCTGCTCGTCGTGGCCCCCCTCCTCCAGGCCGTGGCCGTCGTCGTCGATCCCGGCACGTGGGGCGACGACCGGGAGGCCGTCAGCTTCGGCGACAACCCCGCGCTGGCGCAGACGCAGTCCGTGCTCTACCACTGGAGCTGGATGCTGATGGCCGTGGCCGTCATCGGCCTGATGCATCTGACCAGGCACCGGGCCACGCGGCTCGGCCACGTGTCGGGCGTGCTGGCGGTGCTCGGCTACCTCCAGCTGTCCGGGCTGCTGCTGATCGACCCCGTCGAGTGGTATCTCGGGCAGCACAACACGCCTGAGGAGGCCCAGCGCATCCTCGACGAGATGATGAACCTGCCCGGCGTGACCTTCGGGTTCCAGCTGCCGTGGATGTTCTTCGGCTTCATCGGGCTGCCGCTGCTGACCGTGGCGGTGTGGCGGGCCGGGTTCGTGGGGTGGTGGGTGCCGCTGCTGGTGGCCGCCGGGTATCTGGGCGGGTTCCTGGTGCCGTACGGGCCGCTGACCGTGCCGTTCTGGACGGCGCCCGTCGTCGCCCTGGGCTGGACCGGGGTCCGGATCCTGCGCATGGGCGACGCGGCGTGGGCGGGCTACTACCAGGTCAGCCGATCGCCGGAATCCAGCCTACGGTGACCGCCAGGATGATGAAGAAGCCCAGGATGATCCGGTAGATCACGAAGGGCGTGAAGCGGTGGGTGCTGATGTAGCGCAGGAACCACGCCACCGCCGCGTACCCCACGACGAACGACACGATCGTGGCCACGATCGTGGGCCCCCAGTCGGGCGTGTTCGCGCCGCCGATCTCGAACAGCTCCAGCAGGCCCGAGGCGAAGACGGCGGGCATGGCCAGCAGGAACGAGTACTTCGCCGCGTCCTCGCGCCGGTAGTCGAGCAGCAGGCCGGCCGTCGTCGTGCCGCCCGAGCGCGACACGCCCGGGATGAGGGCGAGGGCCTGGGCGAAGCCGTAGATGAGGGCGTGCGTGATGCTGAGGTGCTTCTCCAGCGTGAGCTTGTTGCGGGCGGTGCGGTCGGCGAACCACAGGATGAGCGCGAAGACGATCAGCGTGGTGCCCACCAGGCGCAGGTCGCGGAAGACGGTCTCGATCTGGTCCTTCAGCACCAGCCCGAGCACGCCGATGGGCAGGGTGCCGATGATGATGTACCAGCCCATGCGGGCCGCCCAGTGGCTGCGCAGCTCCCTGACGAACAGCGAACGCGTCCACGTCGAGATGATCTCCCACAGCTCCTTGCGGAAGTAGATCACCACGGCCAGCTCCGTGCCGATCTGGATGACCGCCGTGAACGCGGCCCCCGGGTCGCGCCAGCCGGCGAAGGCGGAGACCACCCGGATGTGGGCGCTGGAGGAGATCGGCAGGAACTCCGTGAGCCCTTGGACCAACCCCAAGATCACCGCTTCTAGCCAGCCGATCACGACTACACCTCTCGTGCACGCGGGAGTGACGAGGGTGAGGTTAGCGGAATCGAGGGCCGGGCAATCGCTCTGGTAAGGCGTTGACCTGATCGGCCGGCGGACGATTCTCGCAGTTCACCGGAAATTCGCGCGTTGTTCGCCCCGAGCTGCTCGGTGGGGCTGTGTGTAGTTTGCTGGGGAGCGCTGCCGGCCGGTCCAAGGAGCACCATTGAGCCGCATGTCCCTGCCCCTCGTCGAGATCTCCGGCGCGCCGCGCGAGCGCGGGCGCCAGTACGGCGAGCAGGCGAGCGAGCGAGTCCGGCGCGCTCACCTACTACGCCGAAGCGTTCGGGCACTCCACCGGCCTGACGTGGAGCCAGGTCGTGCGGCGCGCGGCCCGCTGGGCCGGGCCGAGCAGGGCGTTCGCGCCCGGCGGTTAGCGCTTCCAGACGTGCGCGCTGGACCGGGCGAAGTCCGTGAAGTCGCGGGCCGGGCGGCCGAGCGCCGCGCGCACGCCGTCCGTCACGCTCGCGTTGCGGCCGTCCAGGATGTCGGTGAACAGGTGCCCGAGGCCCTCGGCCGTCTCGCGGGGCACCCCGTGCGCCACGGCCGCGCCGACGTACTCCTCCGGCGTCACCCGGACGAACGTGATCGGCCTGCCGACGATCTCCGACAGCTCCTCCGCCACGTCCGCGAAGGTCAGCAGCCTCGGCCCCGTCAGCTCGTACAGCCTGTTCGCGTGTCCCTCCTCGGTGAGCGCGGCCACGGCCACGTCCGCGATGTCCTCCACGTCCAGGAACGGCTCGGGCACGTCGGCGGCGGGCAGCGCGATCACGCCGTCGAGCACCGCGCCCTGAAGGAAGTCCTCGCTAAAGTTCTGCATGAACCAGCTGCAGCGCAGCACCGTCCACTGCGCGCCCGACTCCCGCACGACGCGCTCACTGGCCGCGGCCGCCGGCTCGCCCCTGCCGGACAGCAGGACCAGCTTGCGCACGCCGCTGCGCACGGCCAGCTCGGTGAACGCCTCGATGTCGTCGTGCGCGCCGGGGAAGGCCAGGTCGGGATAGTAGGACAGGTAGACGGCGGTGACGCCGTCGAGCGCGGCCTGCCAGGTGCCGCGGTCCTGCCAGTCGAAGGCCGGGCCGGCCGAGCGGGAGCCGATCCGTACAGGCAGGCCGAGCGAGGTGAGCCGGTCAGCGATGCGGCGGCCGGTCTTGCCGGTGCCGCCGAGTACCAAAATCATCATGTATCCAGTAAGCCGCCATATCGATAAGACTCTCCATGGTTGAGAAGCGCGATCCCATATGCGATCGTCTAACCCATGGACCAGCTCGCGGCGCTACTCGACGGCCCGAGAGCCCGCGGCGCCTTCCTGCTCCGCTCGATCCTCGACCCGCCCTGGTCGCTGCGCATCCAGGACGAGGCGCCGCTGTCGGTGATCGCGCAGGTGCGGGGTGAGTCGTGGATCGTCTTCGACGGGGGTGAGCCCGTCCGCCTGGAGCCCGGGCAGGTGGCGATCGCGCGCGGGCCCGAGCCGTACGTCGTGGCCGACGACCCCGCCACCAGGCCGCAGGTCGTCATCCACCCGGGCCAGCACTGCACGACCCTCGACGGCGAGGTGCTCTACGCCTCCCTCGACCTGGGCATCCGTACGTGGGGCAACAGCGCCGACGGCGACACCGTGCTGCTCACCGGCACCTACAACCTGGAGGGCGCGGTCAGCAGGCGGCTGCTCGAAGCGCTGCCCCAGCTCATCGTGGAGCCGGGCGGCCCGATCATCGGGCTGCTCGGCGCCGAGATCGTCAAGGACGAGCCGGGCCAGGAGGCGGTCCTCGACCGGCTGCTGGACCTGCTGCTCATCGCCGTCCTGCGGGCGCACTTCGCCGCGCACGACGCGCCCGGCTGGTACCGCGCGATGAGCGACCCCGTGGTGGGCAAGGCCATGCGCATGCTGCACAACAACCCGGCCCACCCCTGGACGGTCGCCACCCTGGCCGCCGAGGTGGGCGTCTCCCGGGCCGCGCTGGCCAGGCGCTTCACCGAGCTGGTCGGCGAGCCGCCGATGTCCTTCCTCACCGACTGGCGGCTGGCGCTGGCCGCCGACCTGCTGCGCGAGCCCGACGCCACGATCGGCTCGGTGGCCAGGAAGGTCGGCTACGGCAGCCCGTTCGCACTCAGCGCGGCCTTCAAGCGGGTGCGCGGCATCAGCCCGCAGGAACACCGGGCGGCGGCTAAGTGAAACCCCTGCTCCTGATCGACGTGGACGGCGTGCTCAACCCGATGGGCCGGCCCGCGCCGGACTTCCGCCGCTACCGCTGCACCATCGGCACCGACGTCTACACCGTGCACCTCAACCCCCGCCACGGCCGCCGCCTGCTCGAACTGGCCCTGGCCACCGGCTCCGAGCTGGTCTGGGCCACCACCTGGGAGCACCACGCCAACGACTGGATCGCCCCCCGGATCGGCCTGCCGTCCCTGCCCGTCATCACCATGGGCGCCGCCTCGGCCGCGCCCGCGAGCGAGCACGGGGAGATGTTCAAGACCCCGCACGTGGCGGCGTACGCGGGGCAGCGGCCGTTCGTCTGGTTCGACGACCAGGTGTGGGCGGAGGACGAGGAGTATCTCAGGGTGCATCAGGGTCTGGCCGATTTCCTGCTCATCCACGTGGACCCGCGACAGGGACTGACCAGCCGACATCTGGGCATGGCACATGAATGGCTGACCCTTACAGGGTTTTCTCAGGGTTCCTGACGGGAGTCTTGCGGCCACGCTGTCCGTTTTCCAGATAGGTCGCGAAAACCACACGGAGGAACAGCATGTACCGCTCTCGTGAGCACCGGATCATCGCAGGCGTCTGCGGCGGGCTCGCCGACAAGATGGGCCTGCCGCCCACCCTCGTACGGATCCTCTGGCTGCTGCTGTCGCTCATCCCCGGACCGCTCTGGGTCGTCTACGTCGTGATGTGGATCCTCGTCCCGGAAGCGCCGAAGGGTTACCGTACGGCCGCCTGACCTGAGGAGCTCGCCAAGGGGGCGCTGCCGCCTGGCAGCCCCCTCGGGCCGGCGCATATTCGGTTGTGAGCCGTGAGCCGCCTCCCTGATGATGGCCGCCATGACGACGACTCGACGTGCGGACATGTTCACCGAGGACGGCCGGCCCTCCGACGACGACCCCCGCGAGCACGGCCCCCGGCTCGGCGACGAGCGCGGCACGCTGGCCGAATCCCTGCGCTGCCTGCGGCTCACGCTGGAGCTGAAGTGCGCGGGCCTGGACGCGGAGGCCATGGCCCGCCGGGCGGTGGAGCCGTCCACGATGTCGCTGCTGGGCCTGGTGCGGCACCTGGCCGAGGTGGAGCGGGCGACGTTCCGCAGGCTGATGGCGGGGCAGGACGTGCCCAAGCTGTACACCTCCGACACCGACCGTGACGGTGACTTCGACGGTGCCGTCGCCGATCCCGAGGTGGTGGCGCAGGCGTGGCGGGCGTGGCGCGAGGAGGTGGAGTTCTCCACGCGATTCCTGGCCGAGGCGCCGAGCCTGGACATCACCGCCGACGACCCGCAGAACCTGCACGGCAGCGGCGGCGGCGCGATGTCGCTGCGCGAGGTGGTGATCGGCATGATCGAGGAGTACGCCCGCCACATGGGGCACGTGGACCTGCTGCGCGAGCGCATCGACGGGCGGATCGGCCAGTAGGAGGCGGGTGCCGGGGAGGGCGGGCAGCGGCATATCCTCGAAGCATGAGGGCAAGGCCGCTGACGCTCATCCAGGATGAGCTCGTCGAGTACGACCAGGCGATGGAGCGCATGACCGACCTCGTCGGGCAGCGCCAACGGGACGAGCGGCCGGACACGCTCTGGCTGCTGAGCCACCCGTCCGTCTACACCGTCGGGCGCCGCACCCCGCTCGACCACCTGCCCGACCCCACGCGCGGCATCCCGGTCGTCGAGACCGGCCGCGGCGGCCAGCTCACCTACCACGGTCCCGGGCAGCTCGTCGGTTACCTCGTCGTCAAGCTCGACGAGGGCGAGGGCATCGTCGACTACGTGCGCGAGGTCGAGCTGAGGCTGGTCGAGGCGCTGGGCAAGCTGGGGCTGGCGGCCGAGCGGCGGGACACGCCGCCGGGCTCGGAGCTGCTGACCGGGGTCTGGACGGTGGAGACCGGCCGCAAGATCATCTCCATCGGGATGCGGCAGAGCCGGGGCGTCACCAGTCACGGGTTCGCGCTCAACGTCGACGGTGACCTGACGCCGTGGAGCTGGGCCGTGGCCTGCGGGATGCCCGATGTGGACATGACCTCGGTCAAGCGTGAGCTGGGTGACACCGCGATGGCCGACGTGCGCGCGGTCGTGGCGGAGGCGTTCGAAGCGTCCTGACCGGCGGAGGTCATCCTCGGGAGGAAATATTGTCATTCCTCCCCGTTCGTGTCTCTTGATAGGCGATGATCCAGTCTTGGTCGCACGCCCCGACGGGGGGATCGACTGAAGATTGGAGCACAGTGCGAAAGAGGTTCACCCTGCTCGCCGCCGCCTTAATGGCGATGGCGACACTGTCGTCCGTCGCGCCCGCGAACGCGGAGACGACCGAGGCCACGCGGACGATCACCTGGGCACCCTGCGAGGAGGAGCCGACCGCCGAGTGCGGCAAGCTGACCGTCCCGATCGACTGGTCCAAGCCTGACGGGCCGACCGTCGACATCGCCGTGGCCCGGCGCAAGGCCACCGACCCGGCCGCCCGCATCGGCTCGCTCGTGATCAACCCGGGCGGTCCCGGCGGCTCCGGCGTGGAGGCCGCGTACGGCGCCACCTGGTTCACCGACGAGCTGCAGAAGCGGTTCGACATCGTCGGCTTCGACCCCCGGGGCGTGGGGCGCAGCAACCCGGTGATCTGCTCGGCGTCGGTCTACAACCAGATGCCGCACACCGTCATGAAGAGCCAGGCCGACTTCGACGCCTGGAACGCCTTCACCAAGAAGCTGCACGCCGACTGCCGCCAGCGCACCGGCCCGCTGTACGACCACGTCGACTCCAAGGACGTGGCCCGCGACCTGGACGCCCTGCGCGCCGCCCTGGGTGAGGAGAAGCTGACCTACTACGGCATCTCCTACGGCACGCTGATCGGCCAGATGTACGCCGAGCTGTTCCCGGACCGCGTCCGGGCGCTCGGCCTCGACAGCAACATGGACCACAGCCTGGGCGTGGCGGGCTTCCTGTCCACCGAGGCGATCGCGGTCGAGGACGCCTTCGACCAGTTCGTCGGCTGGTGCGAGCAGGAGCCGAGCTGCGTGCTGCACGGCCAGGACGTCCGGGCGATCTGGAAGAGCCTGCTGGACAAGGCGCGCCGGGGCGAGCTCGTCTATCCGAGCACCGGCACCAAGATGACCGAGCTGCAGGTCATCTACAACGCCGCGCTGGGCAACGAGGGCCCCGACTGGGTGACGCTGAGCCAGACGATCAACTGGCTGAACGGCGGCGCCGAGCCGGACTGGGTGCCTCCGCTGCCGGGGCGCGGGCCGGTCGAGGGTGACGTGGCGTACCTGCCGACCGCGATCCTCTGCCAGGACTACAACCTCAAGCTGCGCAACTACACCGAGTACGCCGCGCTGATGAAGGTGTCCGGCAAGCTGGCGCCGGACACGCGGTACCACCCGTACCCGACCGACGACCTGCCGATCTGCATGAACTACCCGACCACCAACCCGCCGCACGAGCTGAACTACACGGGCGACGCCCCGATCCTGCTCGGCAACTCGCTGCACGACCCGGCGACGCCGTGGATCTGGTCGGCCAACGCCGCCCGCCAGCTCGGCTCCAAGGCGGTGCTGCTCACGTACGAGGGCTGGGGTCACCGCATCTACGGCAAGGACAAGTGCCAGACCGACATCTTCGACGAGTACCTGATCTCGCTGAAGGTGCCCGCGAACGGCACGCGCTGCGCCGTGGGCACGCCTGAGGAGACGTTCAAGCTCAGGAGCGCGAAGCCGGCCTGGCCGACGGACAAGCTCTCCTGGTAGGGCCGATGGGTACGGCGTGAGGCCGTACCCATCGTGACGTTCACGCGGCAGGGACCTCGTCGATCGTGCGGCGGGGTCCCGTGAACCAGTGGCGGGCCGACAGGGCCCACCACAGCGCGATCCCGATCAGCACCACGCCGACGGCGATCGGCGCGTAGTTGACCGAGGTCCAGGTGAAGTCGGGGGTGCCCGGCACGCCGGCCGGCGAGAACGGCATGATGAAGTAGATCGAGACGATCACGATCTCGACGCAGGCGATCCAGCACAGCGCCTTGTACTTCTTGCCCAGCGTCCACGGGCCGGTCTGGAAGGCGTCGCCCATCCGCAGCCGGAGCCAGATCGGGATGAGGAAGGCCAGGTAGAGCCCGATGACGGCGATGGAGACGACGGCGTAGAAGGCGACCGGCGTGGTCAGGCCGGGAGGGGCGTAGAGGGCGGGCAACGTGATCAGGGCGGCGGCGACGCAGCCCGCGATGATCGCGTTGACGGGGGTGCGGTTGCGGTCCACCTTCGACCACAGGCGCCAGCCGGGCACGGCGCCGTCGCGCGAGAACGCGTACGTCATCCGGGACATCGAGGTCACGCAGCTCATCCCGCAGAAGAACTGGCCGATCGTGGAGATCGCGAAGATGGCCGTGGCGAGCGGGGACGACAGCGCGGTGTCGAAGATGGTGCCGACGAATCCGGCGTTCTTATTGATCTCGTCCACGTGGGTGGCGGCGAACAGGAACGACAGCAGCAGGATCCAGCCGCCGATGGCCGAGTAGAAGATCGACTGCCACAGGCCGCGGGCCGCGCTCCTGGCCGCGCCCTGGGTCTCCTCCGACACGTGCGCGCAGGCGTCGAAGCCGGTGATCGTGTACTGGGTGAGCAGGAAGCCGAGCGGCAGCACGTACAGCCAGAAGGGCAGTCCCTCCGAGCCGTCGCCGAAGCCCGAGTTGTTGTTGGTGCCGAAGAAGACGAACGAGGCCGACTGGTGGTTCTCCGGGGCGAAGATCAGGATGGCCACGATGATCGCGGCGCCGGCCACGTGCCACCAGACGCTCACGTTCTGCAGGAGCGAGATCAGCTTGTGGCTGTAGATGTTGATCAGCGCGTGCAGCGCGAGGATGATCACGAAGAGGAGGAACGCCTGGGGCAGAGTGCCCTCCCAGGCGCCGCCGGTCAGGCGGTTCAGGGTGATGTTGAGGAAGGTCGCGCAGCCGTAGTCGACCGACGCGGTGACGGCGACGAGGCCGATGAGGTTGAGCCAGCCGGTGAACCAGCCGTGGATCGGCTTGCCCAGCTTGGCGGCCCACCAGTAGATGCCGCCGGCCGTCGGGTACGCCGACACCAGCTCCGACATGCAGAAACCGATGATCAGGATGAACAGGGAGATCAGCGGCCAGCCCCAGGAGATGGCGATGGGGCCGCCGTTGTTCCATGCTTGTCCGAAAGTCGTGAAGCAGCCGGCGAGGATGGAGATGATCGAGAAGGAGATGGCGAAGTTCGAGAAGCCGCTCCAGGTGCGTGCCAGCTCCTGCTTGTAGCCGAGCTCGGCCAGTCGCCTGGAATCCTCTTCAGTGGTCATTGAGGTCTCCCTGGGGGGCGCGGAGGACGCTCCTTTTGGTCTACGTCTAGACCATTTCTTTCCAGGGGACAAGGCGTTACAGCGGGGTTTCGGTCTCGTCAGGTGAGGCGGTGGTCTCCTCGCCGGGCCGGGAGAAGACCACCGCGGGGCTCAGGCGAACGCCTCCGTGGCCGCCTGGCAGAACGCCTTGAGGTCGTCCGGCTTGCGGCTGGTGACCAGGGTGTTGGGTCCGCCGGTGCAGATCATGACCTCCTTGTCGACCCACGTGGCCCCGGCGTTGCGCAGGTCGGTCTGCAGGCTGGGCCAGGACGTCAGGGTCCGGCCGCGCACGACGTCCGCCTCGATCAGGGTCCACGGCGCGTGGCAGATCGCGGCGACCGGTTTGCCCGCGTCGAAGAACGATCGCACGAACCGTACGGCCTCCGGCACCGTGCGCAGGAAGTCCGGGTTCGCGACGCCGCCCGGCAGCACGAGACCGTCGTAGGACGAGGCCTCTTCCACCGTTTCGTCCACGGCGAAGGTGTCCGCCTTGTCCAGGTGGTTGAACCCCTGGATCTGGCCGGGAGAGGTCGAGACGAGCCGGGGCGTGCCGCCCGCCTGCTTGACCGCCTTCCACGGCTCCGTGAGCTCCACCTGCTCGACTCCCTCGGGGGCGACCAGGAAAGCGATGGTCTTGCCGTCCAGCATGTGACTGCCCTCCCTTGTTTCCACCCCTCTTTCCGTGACCGGCGGATGTATGCGTCTTTACCTCTAGGGGGTATATTGGGTGACACGAGAGCCGAGAGTGAGGAGTGTGACCATGACTGTCGCGACGTACCAGGTGGACGGCATGACCTGCGGCCACTGCGTGAGCGCCGTGACCGAGGAGGTCGGCAAGGTGACCGGCGTGAGCGGGGTCGAGGTCGATCTGGCCAGCGGGGCGGTGACCGTGACCAGCGCGGCGCCGATCGATGCCGCGCTGATCGGCGCCGCGGTGTCGGAGGCCGGTTACGAGCTGGGCGGCAAGGTCGACCTGCTGCCCCAGGCGGGCGGGTCGTGCTGCGGCTCCGGCGGCTGCCACTAGTTCACCAGCGCGGCGGCGGCCCGGCTGCGCTCGGCGGCCCGCTTGCGCTCGGCGTCGCGGCTGCGCTCGGCGTCGCGGCTGCCGAGGTGGACGGTGTGGCCGGCCTCGGCGGGCCGGCGGGCGGTCTCGAAGCCGAGGCCCTTGATCGCTCCGGTGGTCAGCGCCGTCGTCGTGCTCCCCGGCGTGCGGCGCGGCTCCCCGAGCAGCCATCCGTCCGGTTTTCCTGGGACTGGCAGTGCCGGGAACGCGGCTGGGCACGCAGCCGATGATGGGCTAGCGCTGCCGGGTGCGCAGTCGATGGTGGACCAGCCAGCAGGCGGCGGCGCCCACGGCGTACCAGAGCAGGTCGGGCGGGTTGAACGTGCTGCCCAGCACCGGTCGCAGCAGCTCGGGGATCTCCCAGAGCTGGGCGAGCTCGATCGCCCAGCTCAGCCCGGCCGACACCGCCGCGGCCACCCAGGGCCGCACCCTGGGCAGGGCGAGCACGACGAGCGCGTAGATCAGTGCGGTGTAGAGGGCGTCACCGGCATACTTCGGCACAGGCCCGTCCCAGAGCGCGCGGACGCCGAGCCCGCACGCGACGATCACCACGCAGGTTAGGGCGGTCAGCAGACGGGGCACCAGCTCAACGTAGTGCCACGTGCGCTGAAAATTTACACCGCCAAAGGAAACGAAGGTGAAACAATTTTCCGCACCTCGTTGACATGCGGACTCCGTATGGTGTGCCTTTCTCTACACAGGAACCCCCCTGCCTGAAGGTGAGGCACTCATGAGGAGATGGTTCGCACGCCTGGCCGCGCTGGGCGTCGCGCTATTAGTGGCCGGTACGGGCACCACGGCCGCCCTTGCCCAAGATCCGGCGGCGGGGAAGAAAGTCTTTCGCGTCGGCGCGACGCAGGCCATGGACTCGATGAACCCCTTCCTCGCGGTCCGCCTGGTCTCGACGTCGATCCACCGCTGGATGTACGGCTACCTGACGGTGCCCGACTCCAAGACGCTGCAGCCCAGCCCCGACCTGGCCGAGTCGTGGACCACGTCCGAGGACGGGCTCACGTGGACGTTCAAGATCCGCGCCGCCAAGTGGTCCGACGGGCAGCCCGTCACGGCCGAGGACGCGGCCTGGACGTTCAACAAGATGATGACCGACGAGGCCGCCAAGACCGCCAACGGCCCCGCGGTGGAGAACTTCGAGAGCGTCACCGCCAGTGGCCAGGACCTGACGATCAAGCTGAAGGCGCCGCAGGCGTCCATGCTGGAGAACCCGGTCCCGATCATGCCCAAGCACGCTTGGGAGTCGGTCACCGACATGGCGAACTACGACGCCGAGAAGTACCCGACCGTCAGCAGCGGTCCGTACATCGCGGTCGAGCACAAGAAGGACCAGTACGTCAAGCTGCAGGCCAACCCCAACTACTGGCGGGGCAAGCCCAAGATCGACGAGCTGCAGGTCATCTTCTACGACAACCCGCAGGCCGCGATCGCCGGTCTGAAGAAGGGTGACATCGACCTGCTCGGCCGGATGACCCCGCAGGAGTTCGAGGCCATCCAGAACGACCCGAACATCGAGGCGTGGAACACCCAGGGCCGCCGCGCGGCGTACCTGCAGATCAACCACGGCGCCACCACCACCGACGACAAGGCTGTCGGCGACGGTCACCCCGCGCTGAAGGACCTCAAGGTGCGCCAGGCGCTGCACTACGCCATCGACAAGCAGAAGCTCGTCGACGAGGTCCAGAACGGCCTGGCCAAGCCCGCCGACGGCTCCATCGTGCCGCCGATGTACAAGGACTTCTTCTGGGAGGCCACCGGCGAGGAGAAGGTCTCCTACGACCCCGCCAAGGCCAACCAGCTCCTCGACGAGGCCGGCTACAAGAAGGGCGCCGACGGCGTCCGCACGATGCCCGACGGTGACCGCAAGCTGGAGTTCCGCTTCACGATCCACACGGAAACCCCGATCGAGGACAAGCTCGCCGAGTACCTGACCGCCTTCTTCAAGGAGGTCGGCATCACGCTGACCACGGTGAAGCTGGAGTCCAGCAAGTTCACCGAGGAGACCGGCGTCACCGGCAACTTCGACATCGCGATCAGCGGCTGGTCGGTCAACCCCGACCCGGAGGAGGTCATGGCCACCCACCTGTGCAGCCGCAGGCCGGCTCCGGGCGGCGAGGGTGGCGGCACCGAGTCGTTCTTCTGCGACGACACCTTCGAGAAGCTCTACCAGGACCAGCTCAAGGAGCTCGACCGCCCCAAGCGCATCGACCTGCTCAAGCAGATGCAGGAGCGGCTCTACACCCAGGCCCCGATCATCGCGATCTACTACACCAACGACCTGGAGGGCTACCGCAAGGACAAGGTCACCAGCATCACCCCCATCCCTGAGGACAAGGGTCTGCTGTACGGCGGCAGCGGCTACTGGCCGTTCTACACCGTGGACGTCAAGGCCGCGGCGGCGGCGAGCGGCGGCACCGGCGGCGGCTCCAACACCGGCCTCATCGCCGGCATCGTGGGCGCCGTGGTGGTCGTCGGAGCGGCGGCCTTCTTCCTGACCAGGCGGCGCAAGAGCACCGCAGACGAGCGCGAATGACGACACCGCTCGAAGCAGCAGAGCCCGCCGCCGTCCAGGCGGCGGGCCCTGGTGACGAACGTTCCGCCGGCCGGGGCACGCTGCGCTACGCGCTGTCCAAGGCCGGTGGGGCGCTGTTCAGCATCGCCATGGTGCTGGTCGGCACGTTCTTCGTGTTCCGGCTGCTGCCCGGCGACCCCGTGCGCAACCTGGCGCAGGGCCGCAACATGACCCCTGCCCAGCTCGACCTCGAACGCCGGCGGCTCGGCCTCGACAAGCCGCTGCTCGACCAGTTCATCGACTTCGTCGGCGACACGCTCAGGCTCGACCTAGGCACCTCCTACGAGTACAAGCGGCCCGTCCTCGACCTCATCGGCGAGCGGCTCGGCCCGACCCTGCTGCTCGCGGGCACCGGCCTGGTGATCGCGGTGAGCCTGGGCATCTGGCAGGGCACGCGGGCCGGCTGGCGGCACGGCACCAGGTTCGACCGCCTGTCCACGGGCGCGTCCCTGCTGCTGTGGTCGGTGCCGACGTTCTGGCTCGGGTTGTTGCTCATGATGGTGTTCGGCGTCGGCATCGGGCCGATCCCGGGCATCTTCCCGTTCCGGGGCATCGAGAGCGTGGACGCGCCCGACGGGTTCGCGTACGTGCTGGACGTGGCCTCGCACATGGTGCTGCCGTGCCTGACGCTGGTGGCCGTGGTCTACGCGCAGTACCTGCTCGTCATGCGCTCGTCGCTGATGGAGGAGGTCAGCCAGGACTACGTCACGGTCGCCCGCGCCAAGGGCCTGCGCGACGACGAGGTACGGCGCCGCCACGCGGTGCCCAACGCCCTGCTGCCCACGGTGACGCTGGTCTTCATGCGCGTCGGCTTCGTGGTCGGCGGCGCGGTCACCGTCGAGACGATCTACACCTGGCCCGGCCTCGGGCAGTTGTTCTATGAGGCGATCAGCGTGCCCGACTTCACGCTCATGCAGGGCACCTTCCTGCTGATCACGGTGGCCGTGATCGTCATGAACACGCTGGCCGACGTGGTCTACCACCTACTCGACCCGAGGGTGAGGTCGGCGTGACCAGTGTCTCCACGGCCCGCAGGCGGCTCGCGCTGAGCCGGTTCTGGGCCGAGTTCCGCCAGCACCGCGGCGGCATGATCGGCCTGGTCGTGCTCGTCGCCGCGGTGCTGCTCGCGCTGGTGGCGCCGCTGTTCATCAGCGAGGAGGTGACCAGTGTCGTCAAGGGCGTCGGCGAGAAGTGGGCGGCGCCGAGCCTGAGCGAGCCGTTCGGCACCGACGAGTCCGGGCGCTCGATCCTGCTGATGGTCTGGTGGGGCTCGCGCACGTCGCTGCTCATCGGCTTCCTCGCGGCGCTGCTCAGCATCGTCATCGGCCTGGTCGTCGGCGTGGCCGCCGGGCACTTCCGCGGCTGGCTGGGCGCCGCGCTGATGCGGGTCACCGACTGGTTCCTGGTGCTGCCCTCGCTGGTCACGGCCCTGGTGCTGGCGGCGGTCCTGGGCGGGAGCACGTTCACGATCATCATGGCCATCGGCATCACCACCTGGCCGTCCACCGCCCGCCTGATCAGGGCGCAGACGCTCGCCGTCGAGGCCAGGCCGTACATCGAGCGCTCCAAGGCGCTCGGCGCCGGGCACTGGCACATCACCACCCGGCACGTGCTGCCGAACGTGGCGCCGCTGCTGCTCGCCAGCACCACGCTGGAGGTCGCCAGCGCGATCGTCACCGAGTCCACGCTGGCCTTCCTCGGCGCCAGCTCCAACAAGACCTCGTGGGGCACCATGCTGCGCGCCTCCTACGACTTCGGCGCCGCCAACGAGGGCGCCTGGTGGTACATCCTCATCCCCGGCCTGGCCATCCTCGTCGTCGTGATGGCGTTCACCCTCGTCGGGCGGGCGCTGGAGGCCGTGCTCAACCCCCGGCTGAGGAGGGCCGCGTGAGTCTGCTCGAACTCGACGACGTGTCGGTGACCTACCGCATCGCCTCGGGCGAGGTGCCCGCCGTACGCGGGGTGTCGCTGAGCCTCGACTCCGGAGCGGCCCTCGGCGTCGCCGGCGAGTCCGGCTCCGGCAAGTCGACGCTGGCCATGGCGCTGCTCCGGCTCCTGCCCCGCGACGCGCACGTCACCGGCCGGATCCTGCTCGACGGCGACGACGTGCTGGCCATGAAGTGGGGCCGGCTGCGCGCCGTCCGCTGGGCCGAGGCGTCGATGGTGTTCCAGGGCGCCCAGCACGGCCTCAACCCCGTGCGCCGGATCGGCGACCAGATCGCCGAGCCGCTGCTCGTGCACGACCTGGCCAAGCCCGATGCCGCCCGCAAGCGAGTGGCCGAGCTGCTCGAACAGGTCGGGCTGCCCGGCTGGCGGGCTCGTAGCTATCCGCACGAATTGTCCGGTGGGCAGCGGCAGCGGGTGATGATCGCGATGGCGCTGGCCTGCTCGCCCCGGCTGATCATCGCCGACGAGCCGACCACTGCGCTGGACGTGATGGTGCAGGCTCAGGTGCTGACCCTGATCAAGGAGCTGGTCGCCGAGCAGGGCATCTCGCTGATCATGATTTCGCACGATCTGTCCGTGCTGGCCGATGTGTGTGATCAGCTCGCGGTGATGTACGCGGGGCGCGTGGTGGAGCATGGGCCGTCCGGTGAGGTGTTCCACGAGGCTCGGCATCCCTACAGCCGGGCGTTGGCCGCTGCGTTCCCGACCGTGGGGGATCCGGTCTCGCGGATGGCGCCCAAGGGGTTGGGGGGTGATCCGCCTGATCCCATGCAGTTGCCGGGAGGGTGTTCGTTCCATCCTCGTTGTCCGGTGGCGTTGGAGGAGTGCTCGACGGTGGATGTTGAGCTGTGGCCGGCGGGGGTGGGGCGGACGGCGGCCTGCGTGCACGTCAAGTCGAACGGGACCTTCGGCGCTGCTGGGACTGAGAGCGGCTCTGCAGGGGTTGAGAGCGGCGCTTCAGGGGTTGAGAGCGGCGCTTCGGGGGCTGGGATCGGCGCTTCAGGGGCTGAGATCGGCTCTGCAGGGGCTGAGGAGGAGAGCGCGTGACCGAGACGCAGACCACCGCCGAGGCGGTCACCACCACCCGGCCGGCCCTGCTGGAGGCCCGCGACCTGCACGTCGAGTTCTCCTCCCGGGGCCGCCGCGCCCGTGCCGTGGACGGCGTGAACCTGGCCGTCGGCGAGGGCGAGATCGTCGCCCTGGTCGGCGAGTCCGGCTGCGGCAAGACCACGCTCGCCCGCACCCTGCTCGGCCTCGAACGCCCCACCTCCGGCGAGGTCCGCTACGACGGCGACCCGCTGGGCTACACCTCCAAGGCGCTCAAGGCGTACCGCCGTCAGGTGCAGCTCGTCCTCCAGGACCCGACCGGCTCGCTCAACCCCAGGCACACCGTGTACGAGGCCGTCGCGGAAGGCCCGCGCATCCACGGCCTGCGGGACGAGCAGGACATCGTGGCCACCGCCCTGTCGCACGCGGGTCTGCGTCCGCCCGAGCGGTTCTTCCTGCGTTACCCGCACGAGCTGTCGGGTGGGCAGCGGCAGCGCGTGGTCATCGCCGGCGCCCTCGCGCTGAACCCGAAGGTGCTGATCGCCGACGAGCCGGTGGCCTCGCTGGACGCCTCCGTACGCGGCGAGATCCTGGCCCTGCTGCTGCGCCTGCGCGCCGAGCTGGGCCTGTCGGCGCTCGTCGTCACCCACGACCTGGGCCTGGCCTGGAACATCGCCGACCGGGTGGCCGTGATGTACCTGGGCAGGATCGTCGAGTCGGGGCCCGTGGAGCAGGTGCTGACGGCGCCGCGGCATCCGTACACGCAGGCTCTGATGTCCGTGCTCCCCGAGTCACCCGAACGGGTGGTCCTCACCGGCGAGCCGCCGGACCCGACCCGCATCCCGGGCGGCTGCCGTTTCCACGCCCGCTGCCAGGTCCTCGCCGCCGGCAAGGCCGCCGAGGCGGGGGTGGACGGGCGGTGCCGTACGGAGCTGCTGGACATCCTGCCTGCTACGGCCGAGGCGCAGGCGGCCTGCTACTACGCGGATGCGGTCGGCCAGTGATTCGGTGATCGGCGGCGGACGAACCCCTTCCGCCGCCGATCTGCGCCAGCTGTCGGGACCTCGGCCAGAAGCGCCACCACTGCCGTTCTCGGGCGCCAGCGGCCACCACCGCCCCTCCCTGGGAAGCAGTCACCACCGCCTGGCGCTGCGGAGTAGCCGCGACCTCTCGGCCCTGGACGGGAGCGGTCACCACTGCCCATCCCTGGAGAGCGGTCACTCCAGGGAGCGGCCACTCCCGCTCAGCCCAGGGAGCGGCCACTCCCGCTCAGCCCAGGGAGCGGCCACTCCCACCGTGCACTGGGCGGAAGCGGTCATCACCGTCAGCCGAGGTCGGCGTCGTGCACCAGGATGGCGGCCTGGACCCGGTTGGCCAGGCCCAGCTTGGCCAGCACCCGGCTGACGTGCGCCTTCACCGTGGCCTCCGTCAGGCGTAGCTCGCGGCCGATCTCGGCGTTGGACAGCCCGCGAGCCAGCGCCCTGACCACATCCCCCTCCCGGCCGGTGAGCCCGTCCAACTGCCTCCGGGCGGCCTCGGCCCGCGACGGTGCGCGGTCGGCGTACCGCGCGATCACCCGCTTGGTGACGGACGGGGAGAGCATCGCCTGACCGTCGGCCACCGTCCGCACGGCAGCCGCCAGCTCCCTCGGCGGGGTGTCCTTGAGCAGAAACCCCACGGCCCCCAGCCGCAGCGCCTCGTGCACGTACTCGTCCACGTCGAACGTGGTCAGCATGACCAGCTTGGGCGCCCGCGGATCCCCGAGAATGCGCGCGGCGGCACTCAGACCGTCCATCCCGGGCATCCGCACATCCATCAGCACCACTTCCGGCCGCAGCCGCCCCACGGCCGCGACCGCCTCGGCACCGTCCCGCGCCTCACCGATCACCGAGATGTCGCCCGCCGCCTCCAGAATCATCCGCAGCCCGGACCGTACGAGCGCCTCGTCGTCCACCACGAGCACCCTGATCACGCGGAGACCTCGCCACCTGCGACGGCACCCGTGGAAGTGAGCGCGCTCATGCCGTGATCGCTCGCGTTGGCACTACTCGCGCGGGGCCCATCCCGCCGTGATCCCCTGTGGCAGTGCCACTCGCTCGACGACCGCCCCACGCCATGATCGCTTGCTGCGCTACTACCTGCACGGAGCCCGTCTCTGCCGCGATCACCTGCGGTGGTGCCGCTCGCGTGAGGCTCGCTCATGCCGGGATCCTGGCGCTGACGAGGAAGCCGCCGCTCTCCTCGGCGGTGGTGCGCAGCGTGCCGCCCAGCAACTCCACGCGCTCCCGCAGGCCCACCAGCCCCCAGCCCGCGCCCGGCAACTCCTCGCGCGGCGCGTGCGGCGCCTGGTTACGCACCTCCACCTGCAGCTCCCCGTCCCCGAACCGCAACAGCACGTCGGTGCGCGCGTCGCCGGCGTGCTTGTGCACGTTGGTGAGCGCCTCCTGGATCACCCGGTACGCGGTCCGCTCCACCGTCTCCTCCACCGGCCGGGGCTCGCCCACGTCGTGCCGGGTCACCGCGATGCCGAGGGCGCGGGACTGGTCGAGCAGCCGGTCGAGGTCGCCGAGCGTCGGCTGCGGCCGGTAGTCGGCATCGAAGTCCGCAGGCCGGTGACCCGTGCCGAGCTCTCCGGGCCGGGGCCGGTAGCCCGCGCCGTGCTCTCCGGGCCGGTGGCCCGTGCCGAGATCTCCGGACCGGTAGCGCATGCTGAGGGTGCCGGGCCGGTGACCCGTTCGGAGGCCCTTCGATCGGTGTCCCGCTGGGCGGTCTCCAACTCCATGGTCCGTGCCGAGGACGCCTGGTCGGTGGTCCGCGTTGGCGTCGATGCGCTGGTGTCTCGCGTCGGGGTCGCCAGGCTGGCGGTCCGCGTCGGCGGCGGGTTGGTCGCTCGCGTCGAGGTCGAGGGTCAGGCGATCCGCGTCAGTGGCGTCGTGCCGGTGGCTCGCGTCAGGGGCGCCCGGCCGGCGGTCTGCATGGGCGGCGGCGGGCTGGTGGGGCGCGTCGGGGCCGAGGAGCCGGTGGTCGGTGTCAGGTGGCTCGGGGCGGGGGGCGCGTAGGACGCCGAGCACGTCGCGCAGGTTGGCCAGGGCTTCTCGGCCGATTCCGCCGATCATGGCGGCCGTCCTGGCCGTCTCCTCGTCGGACGTCCGCACCTCCAGCGCCCCCGCGTGCAGCACCATCAGCGAGACCCGGTGCGCCACGATGTCGTGCATCTCCCTGGCGATCCTGGCGCGCTCCTGCGCCCTGGCCTGCTCGGCCCGCATGACCTGCTCGCGTTCGAGCCGCTGCGCGCGTTCCTTGGCGGCCTCCAGGACCTCGCTCCTGGCGCGCGTCCACAACCCCACGGCGAGAGGCAGGCCGATCATGCCGAGTGCCATGAACAGCGCGTTGCCCAGGCTGGCGGTCAGCACCTCCTGCAGCCCGTCGCGCGCCTCGCCGACCAGCGCCGAGATGCCGCAGACGACCAGGCAGGCGGCGAGGTAGGCGGCGATGCCACGGGTCCTGTCGAGCGTGCGGCCCGCGAAGTAGGAGGCGACCAGCAGCGGTGGCCACACCACCAGCCAGGCGTAGGTGACGGCGCCCACGGCGGCCAGCGGCAGCCAGGAGCGCTTGGCGTGCCAGGCGGCGGTGCCCGCTGCCACGGCGATCGCGATCTGCACGGCGAACGGGAGGCCTGACGGCACCCCCGCCTGACCGCTCATCACGAACAGGGACGCCGCGAAGACGCCCGCGCCGAGCAGGATGAACCGCATGGTCACAGCGTAGGGGGTGGGTGGGGAGGGGGTGTTACGACGAAAGTAGGGGGTGCTGGTCGACGATCGGTGAGGACGCTTCGGCCCGGCCTTGCGGCAGCGTGGTCGGCATGCGAAGCACCGCTGCCGTGGCAGCCCTCTCATCGATCGTCCTCTGCGCCACCCCCGCCCACGCCCAAGCCGCCACCCCGGTTCAAGCGCAGGCTGCCGGTCCGGTTCATGCGCAGGCCGCCGCCCCAGCCCACGCTCAGACCGCCACCCAGGCCCAAGTGTCGGCCGGGCCTGCCCTGCCCGAGCCCACCGGGTCGAAGCCCATCGGCACGACGACCCTGCACCTCATCGACAAGAGCCGCCCCGACCCCTGGAACCCCGAGGCAGACCGGCGCGAGCTGCTGGTCTCACTCTGGTACCCGGCGAAGAAGGCCACCGGCGCGGCGACGGCACCGTACCTGACCGCGCAGGAGTCCGAGCTGGTGCTCAAGGGCCTGCCCGTCGCCCAGAAGGACGTTCTCACCAAGGTCAGGACACACGCCCGCCCGAAAGCCCCCGCAGCCGGAGGCAAGCGCCCCCTGGTCGTCATGTCGCCCGGCTTCAGCTTCCCCCGCGCCACCCTGACCTCGCTCGCCGAGGACTTCGCCAGCAGGGGCTACCTGGTAGCCGCCGTGGAGCACACGTACGAATCCGTAGCCACCACCTTCCCCGACGGCCGCACCACCACCTGCCTGGCCTGCGTGGACGGCCAGGACCACGCGAAGGTCGCCGAGAGCCGGGCGCGGGACGTGCGGTTCGTGCTGGACGAGCTGACCAAGGGCGACTGGGGGCGCAGGATCGACCGGTCGCGGATCGCCATGGTGGGGCACTCGATCGGCGGTTACTCCGCCGCGCAGGCCATGCTCGCCGACGGGCGGATCAAGGCCGGGGTCAACCTGGACGGCACGTTCCGGGTGGAGAAGCCGCTCAAGCGGCCGTTCATGCTGATCGGGGCGCCGAAGTCACACGCTCCCGGCGGCACCGACGAGTCGTGGAAGCAAGCGTGGCCGAACCTGGACGGCTGGAAGCGCTGGATCACGGTGAAGGGCACCGACCACTCGGCGTTCGTCGACTACGCCGTGCTCAGGCCGCAGCTGGGGCTGCCCGCGCAGGAGCTCGACGGCATGCGGGCACTGGAGATCACCCGCGCCCACCTGGCGGGCTTCCTCGACCGGCACCTGCTGGGCAAGCGCACTCCGGTCAAGGACTATCCGGAGGTCACCGTGCATAATCCTTGAGCACGATGGCGTTGGCGGCGCGGAAGATGGGGCCGGTGATGCGCTCGATCATCCGGTTCCTGCCGGGCAGCCGGGGGAGCAGCCGCATCATCCTGAGCTGGAACCACAGGGCCGCCCGCGACCCGATGACCATGCCCTTGACGTTCGCGGGCCCCAGCGCCTGGTTGGCGGCCACGAAGGGGCGCAGCTCGCGCTCGTACCCCTCCGTCCCGCCGCCCGTGGCCAGCTCGCCCGCCAGCACGTACGCCCCCACCAGCGCCAGGCTCGTGCCCTGCCCGGAGGCGGGGGAGGCGCAGTAGCCCGCGTCGCCGACCAGCACGACCCGTCCCTTCGACCAGCGGTCCAGGTGGATCTGGGCGACCGAGTCGAAGTAGAAGTCGTCGGCGTCGCGCACCGCCTCCAGCAGCGCGGGCACCTGCCAGCCGACCCCTCGCATGGCCTGCGCGAGCAGCTTCTTCTGCCGGGCGACGTCGCGGTGGTCGTAGCTGAGCGGCGGCGACGACCACATGAACAGGGCCTTGGCCCTGGTGTCCTGGCGGGTGCTGTAGACGTTCGCGGTCCTGCCGACGGCGGCGTGCACGGCCTCCTCGCGGTCGAGGCCGAGCGTGTTCGGCACGGTGCAGATGGAGATGTAGTGGCCGAGGTCGCGGGTGCAGGCCGGCTCCTCGCCGAAGGTGAGCCGCCGCACGTTGGAGTGGACGCCGTCGGCTCCGACGACGAGATCGAACGTGCGCGGCCGGGAGCGCTCGAACGTCACGGTGCCGTCCTCGGCGATGCCCGTGACCGAGTCGTCGAAGATGTACTCGACCTCGTCGCGGGTCAGGTCGTACAGCAGCTCGTTGAGGTCACCGCGCATGATCTCGGCGTCGTCACCCGTACGCCCGCCGAACAACTCGGCGTCCATGGTGGCCAGCGCACGGCCGGCGGCGTCGTAGTAGGTGGCCAGGCGCATGTCCGTGCCTCTGGCGCGGATCGCGTCCAGCAGCCCCATGCGCTCGACGACCTGCAGCGCCGCACCGCGCACGTCCACCTTGTAACCGCCCATGCGGATGGCCGGAGCCCGCTCGACCACGGTCACGGTGTAGCCGTGCCGCCGCAGCCAGTACGCCGTCGCCGTGCCCGCGATGCTCGCGCCCGAAACGAGGATGTTCGTCATGAGCGAGACAGTACAGACGTCTCAGACGCTTGTCTAGTACGACTGTGTTAGCCTCTGAGCATGGGAAACAGGGAAGATCTGCTGGCCGGGGCGAAGCGGTGCCTGATCGAGAAGGGCTACTCGCGCACGACCGCCCGCGACATCGCGACAGCGTCCGGCGTGAGCCTGGCGGGCATCGGCTACCACTTCAGATCGAAGGAGGCGCTGATGAACGAGGCGCTGTTCGAGGTGATGAAGGAGTGGGGCGAGGAGCTGGCGGCGACCCTGGCGGCCGACGTGCGGCCGGACGTCACGCCGCTGGAACGCTTCGAGGCGGCGTGGGACCGGGTGGTGGAGTCGTTCGAGCGGCTGCGGCCGTTGTGGGTGACGCAGTTCGAGCTGCTCGGGCAGGTCGATCATGCCGCGCCCGAGGTGCGGGAGCAGCTCGCGCGGGCCATCGGGGAGGCGCGGCTGGGGCTGGCCGAGTTGTTCGAGGGGGTCACGCTGGGCACCGATCCCGAGCGGGAGCGGCTCACGGGGACGCTTTACCAGGCCATGTTGACCGGGTTCCTGTCGCAGTGGCTGCTCGACCCGGACAGCGCGTTGTCGGGGCGTGAGGTGGTCGCCGCCCTGCGCATGATCGTGGACTGACCGAGGGCGACGGGCCTACGGTGGTTGCTGCCCTGGTGGTGTGCTCGCCCGCAAGGTGACGTGACACGATGCCGGCCGAGGTGAAGGTGCGCGCTCGCGAAGTCGCAAGGCGCTGATCGAGGCGGAAGCGCGCGCTCGCACGATCACAAGTAGCACTGATCGCGGTGGGAAACGCGCGCTCGCGGCGTCAGAAGGCGCTGATCGTCGCAGGGGCGCGCTCGGCCCTGCTCAGCGTACGGATGACCGCCGTCGGCCCATGACGGTGCACGGCCAGCCGCGCCAGCAGCTCCACCACCGGATCGATCACCGAGGTCGGCAATTCGGGCGTCTTCACCCCCACGCTGGCCGCCAGGTCGTCGGAGTGCACGACCAGCTCCACGAGCCGGGTGAGCAGGAAGTCGTCCAGCCGCAGCGACCAGCCGGACCACGGCAGGAACACGACCCGGTCGGCCGGCTCGGTGGCCAGTGCCGCGCTCTGCATCTCGTACAGTGCCTGCGCCCGCTCGACGAGCACCGCGGGGCCGGCCGCCGCGGCCGCCTCGCCGCCGCGGCGGACGCTCAGGTTGCTCTCGTGGTCGAGGCCCGCCTGCACCCACGGCGAACGCGAGTAGTGCTCGATCAGCGTGACGGGCTCCCCGACCTGCCCGTTGGGCGCCAGCACGTCGCCGACCCGGACGAGCTGGTGGGCCAGGTGCCCGGCCAGCCCGGCGACGCTGAACTCCATCAGCGCGCTCGGCTTGTCCCACGACGCCGCCACGGCCGGGTCGCGCAGGAGCGACACCGCCGACTCCGCGGCCACCAGATAGGACTGCCTGCTCTCCCCCATGTGCCGCCCTTCCCAGGATTCAGGTGGTGATTAGCGCTAACACTACGCACGTAACAAACCACCGGCGCATCGCCGTTCTTCCTGGTGGGATGCGATTCATCTCAGGCGAGCGCCCGCCTGATCGCCGACCTGACGAACGCCCTGGCCAGCCGGCCCCGCCTGAACCGGCTCAGCACCGGCGCCGGCGTGCCGTAGCGGCGGGCGCGGATGTCGGCCACCACCACCTCCGGCGCCTCCAGCTCGGCCAGCACGTCCAGCGCCTCCAGCTTGCTGATCAGGCGTCCCTCCCGCAGCGTGACCGTGGCCCTGGCGACCGTCACCATGCCCAGGTCCACCCAGACGTCCTGCAGCCAGCGCCGCCGCCCCTGCGCCTTGACCAGCCAGTAGTCGCGCAGGTCCGTACGGACGAACCGGGTCAGCTCCTCGTCCGGCACCGGCGGCAGCAGGCCGGCGGGCGGCGGCCCGTGCAGGACCCTGGCCCCGGCGAGCAGCTCGCGCCGGGTGACCGCGCTGACGGGGCGCCGGAAGATCTGGCTGTGCGCCCACGTGATGTGCTCGGCGCCCAGGTCGTCCAGCTCCTGCCGGGACATGTAGGAGCAGTGCAACCGCTCCGCCAGCGGCAGCCGGAGCCTTCGGTGCACGGCCTTGATCCGTCGCCAGTCACCCATCGTGGCCGGCGAGTCGAGCACCGCGATCAGGTCGAGGTCGCTGCGTCCCTCCTGGTAGTCCCCTAACGCGAGCGAGCCGTGCGCCCAGAGCGCGACCAGGGGGACGGCGGGCTCGATGTTGTCGAGGAAATGCCTTAGCAGTCGTTCGGTGGCTGCGTGCATGATGGCAACTATGATCGATTCGCGGCTGTCAGGAAAGGTCGCGCTGATCACAGACGCCCATCACGACATCGCTGCCGTGGGCGCCGCCGTGTCCCTGACTGGTGCACAGCCGGCTCGGCGGCACCTTGACCCCCACCGAGCGCGACAGCTCCGGCCTCGCACCAGGGCGGGCAGGTCCTCAGGAGGTACTGAACAGGGCGCTCACCGACTCGCCGTAGTGGATCCGGCGCATGGCCTCGGCCAGGGCGGACGCGATCGACAGCACGGTGAGCTTGTCGCTGGGCTTGGGCGGCGGGACGGTGTTGGTGCAGACGATCTCCATGACCTCCGGCAGGGCGCTGAGGCGTTCGATGGCCCCGCCGGAGAACAGGCCGTGCGTGCACGCGACCCGTACGGACCGGACGCCTTGCTCGCGCAGGCGGTCGAGCAGCTCGATGACCGTGCTGCCCTTGGCGATCTCGTCGTCCAGGATGATCACGTCCTTGCCGGCCACCTCGCCGATCACGGAGCTGATCACGACGCGGTCGTCGCTGAAGCGCTGCTTGGCGCCCATCGCGACGCCGGTGCCGAGCAGGCGGGCGAAGTGCGCGGCCTCCTTGGCGTTGCCGAGGTCGGGGGAGACGACGACCGCGTTGGACAGGTCGTACTGGCGGAAGTACGCGGCCAGCTCGCGCAGCGCGTGCAGGTGGTCGACCGGGACGCTGAAGAAGCCGTGCACCTGCGGCGAGTGCAGCGTCATCGCCAGCACCCGGCTGGCGCCCGCGGCCACCAGCAGGTCGGCCACCAGCCGCGCGCCGATCGAGATGCGCGGAGCGTCCTTCTTGTCGCTTCTGGCGTAGGCGTAGTGAGGCATCACCACGGTCGTTCTGGCGGCGGAGGCGCCGCGGGCGGCGTCGAGCATGAGCAGCAGCTCGACGAGGTGCTCCTGCACGGGGGGCACGAGCGGCTGGATGAGGAACACGTCGCGCTCGCGGCAGTTGGCCTGGAGCTGGACTTCGAGCACGTCATTGGCGAAGCGGTTGAGCTGGACGGGATGCAGGGGGGTGCCCAGGTGGGCGCAGATCTCCTCGGCCAGGTCGGGGTGGGCGCTGCCGCTGAAAACCGTGATGTCTCGCACGATTCCCACATGGTAGCCAGAGGTGCTGACGTTCCACGAGACCCGGTCCGGGGCCAGCGCGTCCTGCGGGTTCGAGACGACCGTCCCGGACGTCAGCGCGCCGCCACCACCACCTTCAGCAGCCACCCCCTCAGGCGACCAGCTCGGAGGTGAGCGCGTCGAGATCGGGCAGGACGCGCCAGGCCAGGCCGAGCGCGTCGGGCGCGGGCGGGTAGCGGGGGTGCGGCACGGCGATCACCCGCATCCCGGCCGCGTGCGCGGAGCGCAGCCCGTTGCTGGAGTCCTCGACCGCCACGCAGCCGCGCGGGTCCACCCCGATCCGCCGGGCCGCCTCCAGGTAGCCGTCCGGCGCCGGCTTGCCGCGCGGCACCTCCTCGGTGGAGACGGTGGCCGCGAAGCACTCCGTCAGCCCGGCGGCGTCGAGCACCACGTCGATCAGCCGGCGCGGGGACGAGCTGGCCAGCCCCAGCGTGACCTGCCCCGACAGCCGCCGCACCACCTCCACGGCCCCGGGCATCAACGGCACCCCGTCGCGGTAGCGGTCGGCCATCTGCTCGACGACCCCGGCCGCGATCTCGTCCGGCGGCAGCTCGACGCCCAGCTCGTGCAGGTACGCGGCCCACTCGCCGGTGCTCATGCCCATGAGCCTGGACTGCGTGTCCGGCTGCCAGGTGCCGCCGTGGCCCGCGACGAACGCCCGGCGTACCTCCTCCCAGACCGGCTCGCTGTCCACCAGCACCCCATCGAGGTCGAACACGCACGCTTCCATGGCTCCCCCTGAGACGATCAGCTCAGGACCAAGCCAACCACATCGACTTGTCGGAGATTCATCCTATTTAGGGCCTTTATTGAGCTATTTGCCCGGTAAGGGGGGCATGCGCTGAGCATGGCAGACCTTCCCTTCCACGACAGGGCCGACTTCGAGGACGCGGATCGTGGTCTCATCGCGAAGCTCAGCCCAGCAGTGATCAAGACGGTCGACGGCAGGGTCGTGTGGGACAACGACTCCTACGACTTCCTCCTGGAGGACTGTCCCGACACCGCCCATCCCAGCCTCTGGAGGCAGAGCCAGCTCTGCGTCAGACAAGGTCTGTATCAGGTGACGGACGGCATCTACCAGGTCAGGGGCCTGGATCTGTCGAACATGACGCTGGTGGAGGGCGAGCGCGGCGTCATCGTCATCGACCCGCTCATCTCCACCGAGTGCGCCGCCGTCGCGCTCAGGCTGTACCGCGCCCACCGCGGCGACCGCCCCGTCACCGGCGTCGTCTACACCCACGCCCACGCCGACCACTTCGGCGGCGTACGCGGCGTCACCGCCGGTGGGGTGCCGATCCTGGCCCCCTCCGGCTTCATGCGCCACGCCGTGGCTGAGAACTTCTACGCCGGCCCCGCCATGAACCGCCGCGCCGTCTACATGTACGGCCGCTCCCTGCCCCGCTCACCGGCGGGCCAGATCGGCGCAGGGCTGGGCATGACCGCCTCGACGGGCACCATGTCGCTCATCCCGCCCACGGCCGAGATCGCCCGCACGGGCCAGCAGGAGACGATCGACGGCGTCACGATGATCTTCCAGCTCACCCCGGGCGCCGAGGCCCCCGCCGAGATGAACCTCCTCCTGCCCGCCCACCGCGCCCTCTGCCTGGCCGAGAACGCCACCCACAACCAGCACAACCTCCTGCCCCTGCGCGGCGCCGCCGTCCGCGACGTGCGTGCCTGGGCCAGGTACCTGACCGAGGCGATCGCCCTGTTCGCCGGGCGCGCCGACGTCGCCTTCGCCTCGCACCACTGGCCCACCTGGGGCGCCGAGCGCGTGGAGCGCTTCCTGAGTCAGCAGCGCGACCTGTACGCCTACCTGCACGACCAGACCGTGCGCCTGCTCAACAAGGGCCTGACGGCGGCCGAGATCGCCGAGGCCGTGCACCTGCCGCCCGAGCTGGAGCAGGCCTGGCACACGCACGGCTACTCCGGCTCCCTGGTCCACAACGTCAAGGCGATCTACCAGCGCTACCTGGGGTGGTTCGACGGCAACCCGGCGCACCTGTGGGAGCACCCGCCGCGGGAGAGCGCGATCCGGTACGTCGAGTGCCTGGGCGGCGGGGCGGCGGTGGTCGCGTTCGCCAGACGCTACATCGACGAGAACGACCTGCGCTTCGCCGCGCAGCTGCTCAACCACGCCGTCTTCGCCGACGAGGGCAACAAGGCGGCCCGCGACCTGCTGGCCGAGGTCTACACCCGGCTCGGGCACGGCGCCGAGAACGCCACCTGGCGCAACTGCTACCTCATGGGCGCGCTGGAGCTGGCCGACGGCATCGTGCCCGCCACCCTGGACACCGCCTCGCCCGACTTCTTCGCCGCCCTGACCGTGGAGCAGATCTTCGACTCGATCGCCATCCGCGTGGACGGCCCCCGGGCCTGGCACGAGCGGCTGTCCATCGACTGGCACCTGACGGACCTGGGGGAGCGGTACCGTACGACGCTGTCGAACGGCGCGTTCATCCAGCAGCCCGCGCCGCGCGACGGCGCGGCCGACCTGACGCTGCGGCTGACCAAGGCGCAGCTCGTCGGCCTGCTCACGGGCAAGGGGGTGGAGGGGGTGCGGCGCGAGGGGGACACGACGGTGCTGCAGCGGCTGGTGGCCGTGCTCGACCGGCCGGTGCCCGACTTCGCCATCGTGACCGCCTGACCCGCCGTCCCGCCCGCCCGGCCCCGTCCTGCCTGTCACTCCAGGCCCGGCACCGGTGCGTCACTCGCGGTCGGCCTCGGCGCGCAGCGCCTTGCAGGCGAGCGCGAGCAGCGTCACCACGACCGCCGCGACACCGGGCCCGACCAGCAACGGCGTGGTCAGCTCACCCGCGTGCCAGGCCGCCGCCACGATCGCCGCCGACGTCAGCACCGCCACCCCGAACATCGCCCCCCACAAGGGCAACACGCTCAGGTACGCGTACAACAGCGGAAAGGCCACCCACACGAACGCCGGCGCCGCCACGGCCAGCACCACCCACCCGCCGGTCACCAGCCCCAGCCACACCGGTGCCACGACGGCCCTGCCCTGGACGGCGGGGCCCACGGCGTACAGCAGCCCGAGCAGCACACCCCCCACCGCCACCCCGGCACGGTCCTCGCGCAGCATCCCGACCACGGCGATCGCCAGCAGCCCGCAGGCCGTGACATGCACCGCCCATCCCAGCATCCGCAACGGTACGTCAGTCATCAATCACTAAGCGTAACTGCACGGCGAGGCCGCACCACAGCGGTGATCACGAAGTACAGCGATCCCGCCAGCACGAGCGCGATCACCACCCCGATGTTCGCCGTCCCGAACGTGCCGGTCCGCAGCTCGTCGCTCATCAGGAACCCGACGACCCTGGCGATGTTCGGATCCGCCGAGGTGATCAGCCCCAGCCCCGCGATCGACGCCACGACCAGCGACACCAGGCCCTGCCAGTTCAGCGCGGGCGCGCCCGCCCGCAGCAGCCGCTCGTCGTAGGCCCGCCCGCCGGCCCGGAATCGCCACATGTCCACCAGGAAGATCGCGACCCAGGCAGCCATCACCACCCCGACGATCGCCAGGAACGCCTGGAACGTGGCCAGGAAGCTGGTGGAGACGAACAGCAGGTAGTAACCGCCGAGCACCATGAGCAGCCCGTCGATCAGCACCGCGTAGTGCCGCCTGACGGGCACGCCGAGCGCCAGCATCGACAGCCCGGACGAGTAGATGTCCATGATCGCGCCCGCCAGGAAGCCGCCGACGGCGGTCAGCAGGTACGGCACCAGGAACCAGGTCGGCAACGCCCCCGCCAGCGCCGCCACCGGATTGGCCCCCGCCGCCTCGGCCAGCGTGGGATCGCCCCCCACCAGCAGCACCCCGAACACGAGCAGCACCAACGGCGGCAGCGCGCCCCCGAGCGTCGTCCACAGGGCCACCGAGCGCCCCGGGGAGCCGGCCGGCAGGTAGCGGGAGTAGTCGGCGCCGCAGTTGACCCAGCCCAGGCCCAGCAGCGTCATGGCGAAGATGATCCCGCCCGCCCAGCCGCCGGCTCCCGACGTGGTCTCCAGCGCGCCGATGCCGAGCCTGGGGACCATGAGGACCAGGTAGACGACGGTCAGCACGATGAACGCGTACGTCAGGTAGCGCTGCACCACCATGATCATCGCGTGGCCGTACACGCCGACCGCGATCACCACCACCGCCGCGACGGCGAAGCAGATCGCCGTGGCGGTCGTGGGCGGCACGCCGGGCTCCAGGGCCGCCGTCTCCTGGAGCCCCGGCCCGAGCCGTTTGATGATCTCCGCGCCGCTCTGCGCCGCGAGCGTGACGAGCACGATCTCCCAGCCGACATTCGAGACGTACGAGAACAGGGTGGGCAGCTTGTTGCCGTGGAAGCCGAACGGCGCCCGGCCCAGCGTCATCGTCGGCACCCCCGACCTGGTGCCGCCGACGGCGACCAGGCCGACCAGCAGGAACGACAGCGCGTACCCGATCGCCCCGGCCACGATCGCCGGCACCACGCCCAGGCCCAGGCCGACGACGTACACGCCGAACGCCACCCCGAACAGCGACAGGTTCGAGCCCGCCCAGGGCCAGAACAGGTCTCTCGGCCTGCCGTGCCGCTCCCCTTCCGGTACCGCGTTGATCCCGTTCTGCTCGACCGTCATCGTGCCCATGAGCGGACGTTACCCATCCTTGGCGAAGAAGCGCACCTTTCTCCGGCAGCGGGCAAAGAAACGGCTGATGAGCGATATCTCCGGGTCACCGGGGAAACATGTGCGGGGTGATGAAGGAGGAGGAATCCGGCACCGACCCGCGACGGCGTGCGCTCGTCGTGTGCCTGATCTCCGCCTTCATGACCGGGCTCGACGTGAGCATCGTCAACGTCGCGCTGCCCTCCATCCGCGACGGGCTCCATGCCAGCGACGACGGCCTGCAGTGGACGCTGTCCGGCTACGCCCTCACCTTCGGCCTGCTCCTGGTCCCCGCCGGCCGGCTGGGCGACGCCAGGAGCCGCAGGACGATCTTCCTGTGGGCCGTGGTCCTGTTCACGCTCTCCAGCGCGTTCTGCGGCTTCGCCTGGAACATGAACGTGCTGATCGCCGCCCGCCTCGTGCAGGGCATGGCCGCCGGGATGCTCAACCCGCAGGTGTCGGGGCTGATCCAGCAGATGTTCCACGGGTACGAGCGGGGCCGCGCCTTCGGCGCGCTCGGCGCCACCATCGGCGTCTCCACGGCGGCCGGGCCCCTGATCGGCGGGGCGCTGGTGACCGTGTTCGGGGCCGACCACGGCTGGCGGTGGGTGTTCCTGGTGAACCTGCCGATCGGGCTGGTGCTGCTGCCCCTGGCCTACCGGCTGCTGCCGCGCCCGCAACTCGTGCACACGCGGCCGGAGAGCATGGACCTGGTGGGGGTGCTGCTGCTCGGGGTGGGTGTGGCGGGGCTGCTGCTGCCCTTCATCCAGCGGCACCAGTGGGAGGGGGCGGGCAAGTGGCTGCTCGTGCCGGGGGCGGTGGTGGTGCTGGCCGGGTTCGTGACGTGGGAGCGGTTCTACCGGCGTGAGCCGCTGGTGAACCTGGAGCTGTTCCGCAAGCGGTCGTACAGCCTGGGGTCGGTCATCGCGTTGTTCTACTTCGCCGGGTTCACCGGCATCTTCTTCATCTTCACGCTGTACCTGCAGAGCGGCCACGGCTACAGCGCGCTGCTGGCCGGGCTGGCGATCACGCCGTTCGCGCTCGGCTCCGCCTCGGCCGCCATGCTCGGCGGGCACCTCGTGTCGCGCATGGGGCGGCGGCTGGTCGCCATCGGGCTGACCATGGTGATCGTCGGGCTGCTCGCCACCATGGGCGCCACCGCGCTCGTGCCCGGCGCGGGGGTGGGGCTGGCGACCGCGTTGCCGCTGCTGGTCGCGGGCATGGGCAGTGGCCTGGTCATCTCGCCCAACCAGGCCATCACGCTGTCGGAGGTGCCGCCGTCGGAGGGTGGGAGCGCCGCCGGGGTGCTGCAGACGGGGCAGCGCCTCGGGTCGGCCATCGGCATCGCGGCGGCCGGGACGACGTTCTTCGGGTCGCTGGGCGAGGGCTGGGCGACGGCCTTCCGGCACGGGCTGGTCGTGGTGCTGTCGTCGGTCTGCATCGCCCTGGCGGCGGCCCTGTACGACCTCATCCGCAGCCGCCACGACCGCCCGCCGTCCTGAGCCGCCACGACCGCCCGCTGTCATGAGGCGCCCGCCGTCATGAGGCGCGCGCCGTCCTGAGCCGCCCGCCGTCATGGACCGCCCGCGCCGTATCAAGACCCCAGAATCCGCGCCTCCAGCTCCGGATCGAGGCCCTTGAGCGGCCGATCCGCCCGTTGCGGCGCCTTCCCGCCGAGGCCGCGCAGCCAGGCCCAGGTGTCGGCCACCGTCTCCAGCACCGGCCGCAACCGCAGCCCCTGCGCCACCGCCTTGCCGACGTCACCGCCGTGCATGAAGTCGTAGTCGCTGCCCACCAGCCAGAACGGCAGCCCCACCCACGGCTGCACCCCGGCCGCCAGCAACCGCTCGCCCTCGATCCAGCGCAGCTCGGCATCGGAGCCGGTCACCTTCACGCAGGCCTCCAGCACGTCCCGCATCGTCGTCGAGCCCAGCGGGGACACCAGGTTGAACGCCCCGCCGACACCCCGCTCCGCCGCCTCCAGGCACCACACCGCCAGGTCGCGGGCGTCGATGTACTGGATGCCGCGATCCGCCGGCGCGGGCGCCACCACGGGCCCGCCACGGGCGATCCTGGTCAGCCACCACGGCAGCCGCCCGACGTTCTCGTGCGGCCCGATGATCAGCCCCGCCCTGGCCAGCAGCGCCCGGTCGCCGAACGCGGCCACGGCTCCCAACTCGCCGCCCGCCTTGTTGCGCGCGTAGTCGGCCTCGCCGTCGCCGGCCGAGGCCGCCACCACGGGCGCGCTCTCGTCGGCGCCGAACGGCACCGGCTCGGCGTAGACGGACCTGCTGGAGACGTAGACGTAGGAACCGGCCCGGCCGGCCAGCAGCGTGGCGGTGTCCCTCACGGCCGAGGGCGCCCACGACCACGTGTCCACCACGACGTCCCACTCGCCGCCGCGCTCCAGCGCCGCCAGCCCGCCGGGCGCCGTGCGGTCACCCTGTAACACCGTCACCCCGGCGGGCGGCTCCTGCCTGCCCCGGTTGAACGTCGTCACCTCCCACCCCAGCGCCAGCGCCTCCTCGACGAACACCCGGCCCACGAACCCCGTGCCACCCAGCACCAGAACCCTCATGGCACCCCACCCTGCCCGCCGCACCACCCGGCCGGAAGGCGTGCACGCCGTCAGCGGAATCGCCTGGAGCGAAACAAGTACGGAGAGTATCCGTCGGTCATGTTGCGCGCGTCAGGGGCGGGTAAATGTCACAGACAGTGAGGACAGGAAGGCGGGACGGGATTGACACGACGGCTCCATCCGGGCTCGGCCGCAGCGCTCCCGCCGCGCTCGATCGGCGGGTTCCTGCCGCGCTCGATCGGAGCGCTCCTGCCGCGTTCGATCCGGGCGCGGATGACCACGGCGGCGACGCTGGTGGCGGCGGCGGTCTTCCTCGGCGCGTCGGCCCTCACGCTGGCCACCGTGCCGGAGAACCTGCACGGTGCCGTGCATACCAGGGTGGAGCTGGCCATCCGGCGGGTCGCCAGCGACGCGCGTACCGGAACCCTGCCGGCGGAGCTGCGCACGCCGGCGCGCGTCCAGCTCCTGCGCGCGCTGTCGCAGACCGGCGAGGTGCTCGCGAGCAGCACGGCCTTCCCCCAGGACGCCCGGGTCGACGCGTTCAGACCGAAGAGGCCGGAGTCCGTCGAGACCACCGAGCTGGACCTGGCCCGTCACCCGGAGGAGCCCAGGAGCCGCCACCTGCTCATGGCCATCACCGTGCGCTCGCCGCGGGGCCCCGTCACCGTGCAGGCCGCCTCCTCGCTCGCCGACGTGGACAGGGCGCTGATGTGGATCCACCTGATGGTGTTCGTCGGCACGCCGCTCATCCTGGTCATCGTCGCCGTCCTCACCTGGGCCGCGGTCAGCTTCGCGCTGCGGCCCGTCGGGCGCGTGCGCGCCGAGCTGGCCGAGATCACCGGCCAGGACCTCAGCCGGCGCGTCTCCGTACCGCCCACGGGGGACGAGATCGCCGACCTGGCCGACACCACCAACCACACGCTCGACCGCCTGGAACGCTCGGCCGAGACCCAGCGCCGCTTCGTCGCCGACGCCTCGCACGAGCTGCGCAGCCCCATCTCGGCCCTGCGCGCCCAGCTGGAGGTGGCCAACGACTACCCCGACGAGACCGACTGGCCGGCCACGGGCGCGCGGGCGCTGGCCGCCGCCGACCGGCTGACCGGGATCATCGACGAGCTGCTGATGCTGGCCAAGCTCGACGCGGGCGCGGTCACGCAGCGCCGCGTGGTGGACCTGTGCCGGGTGGCCGAGGAGCAGATCAGCCGCCGCGCGGGCGGCCGGGTGCCGATCCACCTGCACGCCTGCGCGTCGGCGCCGGTGTTCGGCTCGCCCGTCCAGCTCGACCGCCTGCTGACGAACCTGCTCGACAACGCCGCGCGCCACGCCGCGTCCAGGATCGACGTCGGGGTGACGGTACGGGGGGACAGCGTGGTCGTGACGGTCACCGACGACGGCGACGGGATCGCGCCGGAGGACAGGGAACGGGTCTTCGAGCGGTTCACCAGGCTGGAGAGCGCCAGGGCCAAGGACAAGGGCGGCAGCGGCCTCGGGCTGCCCCTGTCGCGGGAGATCGCCACGGCGCACGGCGGCAGCCTCATGGTCGCCGACCACGGGCCGGGTGCCCGGTTCGTCGCCGTCCTTCCGCTGCACCGCGGCTGAGCAGCGGCCTAGACTCGGCGGCATGCACCTGCGCGAGCTCTCCGAGGAGATCGAGTCCATCTCACGGCGGTACGCCGATCACCTCGGCATCGAGCGCGACGACACCTGGTTCCTGCTCAAGCTGCAGGAGGAGGTCGGCGAGCTGACGCAGGCGTTCCTCATGCTCACCGGCAGGGCCAGGACGAAAGGGCGCACCGGCGCGCAGCTCGACGCCGACTTCCGGGCGGAGCTGGCCGACGTGATCTGCCACGTGCTGCTCATGGCCCGCCATCACGGGGTGGACCTGGAGACGGAGATCGCGCGCAAGTGGCTGCGCTGGGAGCGTTAGGCACGGCCCCCGCCGCGGCGGGCGGGGGCCTGCGCTCGTCAGCGGGTCACTTGATGAAGGTGATCCGGTCGGCGGGAGAGGGGCTGATGGGCGAGTGGGCGCCCAGGTAGGCCGTGAACGTGTCCAGGTCGATCGGGCCGCTCCACGTGTCGCTGCTCTGCGTGAACACCGAGAAGCCGTCGCCGCCGCCCATGAGGAAGTTGTTCGCAGCGATCTTGATGGACTGGGTGTCCGTGACCGGCGTCCCGTTCAGCTTGATGTCGGACACGCGCGAGCCCACCGGCTTGGTCGTGTCGAAGGTGTAGGTGAGCGAGGACGACACCTGCAGGATGCGGTGCGAGATGGCGCCCGTGGTGGGGTTGGGCGTCCAGACCTGCTGCTCCAGCAGGGCCTTGAGCTGCGCCCCCGTGTACGTCCTGACCTGCACGATGTTGCTGAACGGCTGGACCTCGAACGCCTCGCCGTAGGTGACGACGCCGTCGCCCTCCGAGCCCTTCTGCGCGTACGTCAGCGACGTCCTGATGCCGCCGGGGTTCATCAGCGCGATCTCGGCACCGCCCGCCTTGGCGGCTTCGAGCTGGGAGTCGGCGATGAGGTCGCCGAGCGCCGTCTCCGGCTTCGTGGTCGCGGCAGAGCTGTTGTTGACCACGTTGGAGATGTCAGCTGTGATCGTGCCGAGCTTGCGGTCGGCGACTTCGGCGCTGCGCGCCTTCCACGCCTGGACCTGCTGCTCGACCTGCTGGTCAGGCGTGACCGTCCGCGTGACGACCTTGTTGTCGGCCTGCACCGACGACCGGATCACGTCCTTGGTGCGCTTGTCGATCTGCAGGTCGATCTGGGTGAGCACCCGCCCGAAGGAGGACCCCTGCGTGTAGTAGCGGTCCTGGCCCGCCGGGTCGGCGGTCTTGCAGATGTAGGCCTGGTGCGAGTGGCCGCTGATGACCAGGTCGATCTGCGGGCTCAGCTCCCTGGCGATGCGCGAGCCGGCGTTCGCGGTGTTCACCGAGCAGGCGTCCGGGCTCTGGTTCGGCGTGATCGAGTCGCCCTCGTGCACCAGCACGACCTGCGCCTTGACCCCCTTGCGCGCCAGATGGGCCGAGGCCCTGTTCGCCGCGGCGACCTCCTCGGTGAACTGCAGGCCCTTGATGCCCTCGGCGGTGACGATGGTCGGCGTCGTCGCCGTGACCAGGCCGATGAAGCCCACCTTCACGCCGTTGATCGTCTTGACGTAGTAGGGCGGCAGCGCGTACTGGTCCGTGCCTTCCTTCAGCACGTTGGCGGCGAGGAAGTCGAAGTCGGTGCCCTTCCACTCACCCGCGGGCGAGCAGCCGTCCACGGGGTGACAGCCGCCGTTCATGAGGCGCCGCAGCTCGGTGTAACCCTCGTCGAACTCGTGGTTGCCCGCGGACGTGGTGTCCAGCCCGAGCGAGCCGAGCACCTCCAGCGTGGGCTCGTCGTGGTAGGCGGCGGAGATCAGCGGGGAGGCGCCGATCAGGTCGCCGGCTGCCAACAGCAGCGTGTTCCTGTTCTGCGCCTGCTTGATGTGCGTCGCCAGGTACGAGACGCCGCCGGCGATCGAGTACTTGCCGCCGGCGATGCCGGTCAGGGTGCCGTCCGTGTCGACCAGGGGCCCGTCGGGGTCGAGGATGCGGCTGGAGGAGCCGGACGGGGGCTCCAGGTTGCCGTGCAGGTCGTTGATGCTGAGCAGGCGGACCGGGACGGTCTGCCTGCCGTGCTCGCCGCGGTCGCCGTGGCTGCCGCTGGAGGCGACGGCGGGTGCCACGGCCAGGGCGATCCCGGCCGCGGCCGCGGCTCCGGCCGAGAGCAGCCGGAGGAGGGTGCGTGACGTCATGACAGGAACGTTACGGCGTGACGCTATGCAACAAATGTCTCAAAGGTAACGATTGACGGGAGTACCTGATGGCACTGTTCGCCATTGGTACGCCTAGAGTTCGACCTGTGGGTGCGCACGTGAAGATCAGGGAACGGCTGGGCGACCGTGACGTCGCCGAGGTGCTGGACGTCGTCGAGAAGGCCACCGAGGCGGACGGCGTCCGCCCGCTCAACGAGCACGTGATGCTCCATCTCCGCTACGGCGGTGATCCGCACGCCAGGTCGTTGCTGTTGTCGACCGACGACGGCACGCTGGCGGGCTACGCGCACGTGGACCCGACCGACGAGGTCGAGGGCCCGAGCGTGGAGCTGGTCATCCACCCCGCCCACCGCAGGCAGGGCCATGGCGCGCGGCTGCTGCGTGCCGTGCTGGAGCTGACGGGAGGCACCGTGCGGCTGTGGGCGCACGGCGACCACGCCGGAGCGGGCGCGCTGGCCGCGTCCTTCGGCTTCGAGCGGGTCCGCTCCCTGTGGCAGATGCGCCGCTCCCTGTTCGCCCCGCTGGCGTCCTACACGCTCCCGGACGGGGTGACGCTGCGCGCGTTCGTGCCCGGGCGCGACGAGGAGGCCTGGCTCAAGGTGAACGCCGCCGCCTTCGCCCACCACCCCGAGCAGGGCGCGTGGACGATGGACGACCTGCTGCTGCGCGAGCAGGAGCCCTGGTTCGACCCCGAGGGCTTCATCCTGGCCTTCCGCGGCGACCGGCTGGCCGGCTTCCACTGGACGAAGATCCACGGCTCCTCCGACCACGGCCACGAGCCGCTGGGCGAGGTCTACGTGGTCGGCGTGGACCCCTCCCAGCAGGGCACCGGCCTGGGCCGCTCGCTGACGCTGGCGGGCCTGAACCACCTGCGCTCGCGTGGTCTCGCCCAGGCGATGCTGTACGTGGACGAGACCAACACGGCGGCGATCAGGCTGTACGAGTCCCTCGGGTTCAACCGGTGGGACGTGGACGTGATGTACGCTCCCGCGTGATCACTCGACGATGGCGTGCAGGATGAAGTAGGAGACGGCCGCCACGATCGCGGCGGCGGGGATGGTCAGGATCCAGGCGGTCACGATGTTGCCCGCCACGCCCCACCGCACGGCGCTGAGCCGCTTGGTGGCGCCCACACCCATGATCGCCGAGGTGATCGTGTGCGTGGTAGAGATGGGCGCCCCGAACCCGATGGCGGCCCCGTACAGGACGGTCGCCGCCGCCGACTCCGCGGCGAACCCCTGCGGCGGGTCCAGCGCGATGATCCGCCGCCCCAGCGTGCGCATGATGCGCCAGCCGCCCGCGTACGTCCCGAGCGAGATCGCCCCGGCCGCGGCCAGGATCACCCACTGCGGGATCGGGTCCGTGGGCTGGGCGAACCCGCCGACGACGAGCGCCAGGAAGATGACACCCATCGTCTTCTGCGCGTCCTGCAGGCCGTGCCCGAGCGCCATGGCGGCGGCCGAGACGGTCTGCGCGTAGCGGAAGCCGCGGTTGGTCCGGCCCGGCTGGCTGTTGCGGAAGATCCAATATATTGCGATCATGATCAACGCGGCCAGGGAGAACCCGACCAGCGGTGACAGGATCATCGGGATGACCACCTTCTCCAGGACGCCGTCCCAGTGCACCACGCTGGCCGAGGCCAGCGCGGAGCCCACCAGGCCGCCGATGAGCGCGTGACTGGAGGAGGAGGGCAGGCCGAAGTACCAGGTGATCAGGTTCCAGGTGATCGCCCCGATCAGTCCCGCGGCCACGATGACCAGGCCGTGGGAGCCGTCCGGAGCGTCGATGATGCCCTTGCCCACCGTCTGGGCGACCTGGGTGCCCAGGTGGGCGCCGATGAAGTTCATGGCGGCGGCCATGAACAACGCGGCCCTGGGGGTCAGGGCCCGGGTCGAGACGGAGGTGGCGATCGCGTTCGCCGCGTCGTGGAACCCGTTGGTGTAGTCGAAGACCAGGGCGATGACGACTACACCGATGACGAGGCCGAGCGTGAGGTCCACTGTCGGGCCTAGCTTTCCTTGACCGCGATCGACTCGACGGTGTTGGCCACGTGCTCGAAGGCGTCGGCCGCCTCTTCGAGGGCGTCGACGACCTCCTTCATCTTCATGACGGTGAGAGCGTCGTACTCACCGCTGAACAGCTTGGCCAGCAGCCTCCGATAGACCTGGTCGCCCTGGTTCTCCAGGCGGTTGACCTCGATCCAGTACTCGTTGAGGTTCTTCATCGACCGCAGGCGCGGCATCGCCTCGGCGGTCAGCTCGGCCGCCCGCTCCAGCACCTCCACCTGGCGCACGACGTCCTTGGGGAGGTGGTCGAGCTGGTAGAGGACGATGAGGTCGGAGGCGGCCTCCATGGCGTCCATCACGTCGTCGAGGTTGGAGGCCAGCCGGTAGATGTCCTCGCGGTCGAACGGAGTGATGAAGCTCTCATTGAGCCGGTTCATGATCGCATGGGTGCGTTCGTCGCCGGCGTGCTCGCAGGCGCGCATCTTCTCGGCCAGGGCCTCCCTGTCCGAGCCGTCACTGATGATCTCCACCAGCAGACGGGATGCCGTGACCAGGTTGTTCGCCGAGTCGGCGAACAGGTCGTAGTAGCTGTCCTCACGTGGCGTGAGACGCAGACGCACGTCGTTCTCCAGATGTGCGGGGATGGTCCGTGGAAGAGGGTATGGCTAACCAGGCGAAATGCGAACTTCATGTCCCCTTCGCCTACTGGCTACCCGACGTATGTTGTACGACACCGCTGAACCGCGTAGTTTTAGGCGGTTTTTTGCTGCTAGCGCCTACTTTGGAGCCGCCCGTAACCCCTCACCCGGGCATGAAGAGGCGGGTGAAGACACCCGGGAGTCCCCGAGTGTTCATCTACTGTTCATCTTTGTTCAGATCGTCGTCCGGTGGAAGTTCCGGAACGACCGGGACGGCGTGGGGCCCCGCTGCCCCTGGTAACGCGAGCCGTACTTGCTGGACCCGTACGGGTGCTCGGCGGGAGAGCTGAGCCGGAACACGCACAACTGCCCGATCTTCATCCCGGGCCACAACTTGATCGGCAACGTCGCCACGTTCGACAGCTCCAGCGTCACGTGCCCGGTGAACCCCGGATCGATGAACCCGGCCGTCGAATGCGTCAGCAACCCCAGCCGCCCCAGCGAGCTCTTCCCCTCCAGCCGCGACGCCAGATCGTCGGGCAGACTGACGACCTCGTAGGTGGAGGCCAGCACGAACTCACCCGGATGCAGGATGAACGGCTCGTCCCCCTGCGGCTCCACCATCCGCGTGAGATCCGGCTGCTCGACGGACGGGTCGATGTGCGGGTACCGGTGGTTCTCGAACACCCGGAAGAAGCGGTCGAGCCGTACGTCGATGCTGGACGGCTGGATCATCTCCGGGTCGAACGGGTCGATGCCCAGGCGGCCGGCTTCGATCGCAGCGAGGATGTCACGGTCAGATAGCAACACGGTGAGCAACTTACCGGTCTGGTCCGAAGAGTGTGGGGCTGGGATTGCTGTTGTGGGGCAAGTTTCCGCTACAGTGGGGGGCGCAGCCTTCGTGGTTCGCGCGGGTGTAGTTCAATGGCAGAACATCAGCTTCCCAAGCTGACAGCGCGGGTTCGATTCCCGTCACCCGCTCCAACTGGTGAGGCCCAGGTAGGGACATGAATCCCGACCCGGGCCTTGATTGTTTCCGGACTTGTTCGATCTTCGCGGGCCATTAACGGGCCATTAGCTCTTGATCACCCTGCTGGGACCAGCGCGCCCGCCGTGCCCTCGTCGTCGTCATCGTCCCGTGCTTCGAGTTGCCGATCGATGGCGTTAGTGATCGCCTCGTCGGCTCCTCTGACCGCGTGCTGGTAAATCATGGCCGCCCGTACGTTGTCGTGCCCCATGCGAGCCATGAGGTCCTTGAGGCCCGCGCCGGACTCGGCGGCCAGCATGTTGCCCGTGTGCCGCAGATCGTGGAAGTGGAGTCCCGGCAGGCCCATCTCCGAGACGACGTCCACCCATTGTGTGCGGGTGTTGAAGCCGCTGCGGCGTATCGGGCCGCCCTTGGCCGCTGGGAACATGAGGGCGCCCGGCTCGTCCTGGACGTAGGTGTTCATGTGCTCTTGCAGGACGGGGACGATGCTCTGTGGGATGCCGACCGTCCGGCGTCCGGCCTTGGACTTGGGAGGTCCCAGCACCAGCCCGCTTGCGGAGCGCTCGACGAAGGCGACCCGGACGCGGACCGTACGTGCCTTGAGATCGACGTCCATCCGGCGTAGTGCGCTGACCTCACCCCAACGCAGGCTCGCGAAGGTGGCCAGCAGCACCATCGCACGGAACCTCCGGTCCTGGGTGGAGTCGGCCTTTCCATCCATGGCCATCTTCCACAGTGCACGCTCAGCCGCCGCACGCGCGTGGAAGATCTCCGGATGGGTACGCATCGCGCCGTGCCGTTGGAAGCGCAGCCGGTATGCCCCGTCCTTGATCTTGCGGACATTGCCGATCGGACGTAGCCCGACCCGGTCGGCCAGTTCGAACACCTGGGAGACAGTGAGCACGGGACGCTCTTGTGCGTGCTCGTCGCCTGCTCCGCGGATCCGGCACGGATTCTGTGGGATGACGCGGTCGTCGGCGGCGGTCATCAGTACGGCTCGCAGCAGCCGGTACGCCTTGGCCGCCATGCTCACCGATACTCCGTTGTCGAGCAGGTCAGCCCGCCACTGCCGAACGGCCGAAGTGCTGATCTTGGCTATCGGGACGCTGCCGAGATGTGGCGTGATGTGCTTCTTGAGCAGCCAGCGATAGAGATCGACGGTCCGGGGACGCAGGCCGGGGCGTTGGGCGATCCAAGTTTCGGCGTAGTCGCGCAGCTTGACCTTGCCGCGTTCTGGATCGTTCCATTCGCCCTTGATGATCTGTGCCTCGATGAGTGACAGCGCCCGTTCCGCGTCGGACTTGCGTTCGTAGGTGTCGGTGCCCGTACGCATCCGGCCGTCCGGTGCGGGATAGCGGATCTGGTACCGCCCGGACTCCCGCTTGCGGATGTTGCCGAAACGGCGGTGGTTCTCCTTGTTGGCCATCAGGCGGCCCTCCCGGTTGCGTCGAAGGTCGTCATGGGCGCGACGGTCCCAGCGACGACGAAGGCGATCAGTGCGGACTCTCGGATGCGGACGTGCCGCCCGACCTTGACGAACTCGATCCGGCGTTCGGCGATCAGTCGGCGGACGAAGCGAACCGAGGTGCTGAGCAGTTCGGCCGCTTCCGGGACGGTGAACAGTTGGTCCAAGATCTCCTCCTCTCAGGCTGCCTGCGGAGTTGCCGAAAGTTCTTCGAGCCGCCTCAGGTGAGCGCGCCATCGCTGCCGTTCGGCGATGGACCTGAGGAGCCGGACGCCGATCGGAGCGACCTCGGGATCGCCCGGCCTGACCGGTTGCCAGACGTAGCGGTGTGGGTCGGTGGGTTCGTCGGCCTGGCCGAGCGCTTCCAGAACCCAGGTGCGGCGGTCTTGCTTGTGTTCGGCGAGCGTCTTGTTGCTCCACTTCCGGGAGACGAGGACCCGGCGACCGGCGTAGCCGAGGTGTTCGGGCTTGTGAGCCTTGGACCGGCAGCGGCCGGGAACCATCCCCGGCTTGGCGTTCTTGGGCTGAACGCCGTACCGGAGCCAGTTCGGGCAGGTCGGTGAGCACGGCTCGTAGCGAAGGGCATCGACGAAGCGGGCCGCGTGCTCCCGCTGAGCCTGACCGTCCAGGGTCTCGCCGAGGCTCTTCGTCAGGTACTTGGACAGGTACCGGATGCACTGATCGGCGTCCGGCGACCCGGCGAGCACGCCCTTGACGTCCACCTGATCGCCGAAGCGGATCACGTGCATGGGCTCGTCGCCGAGCTGGTCGAGAGCTTCGTCCCAGGTGGGCAGGACCTCGCCCGTGTCGGGGTCCACGTAGCCGTCGTTCCAGATGGGCAGGTGGTCACCCTCGAAACGGGCTTCATCGGCCTGAGGCCACCAGACCTGGTGATAGGTCGCCGCCGCGATCTGCTTCATCTCGGCGCGCGGCAGAGTGCCCCGGACGGCCATGTGCAGGTGCGGGGCGAGTCGCTTCTGAGGCTCCACCGTGGCGAAGTACTGCACGTCGTAGCCAGCGACCCGGCGAAGGTTCTGCACGAACCGGTCCACGAGCTTGGAGAAGTGCAGCGCGTCACGAGCCGCCCGAACGTAGTCGTACGTGTCCGGATCGACGGGAGCGCCATTCATGATCTTGCCGTAGCTCGGCAGGGTGAGCGTGACGAACAGAGAAGGCCGGTAGGTCTTGCCGTCCGCCCCTTCAAAGGTCCGGCCCAGGGTCGTGCTGGCCATCTTCCGCTTGGGCAGGTCAGGTGCGTCCTGGCGGCGCTTGGTCGAGCGGACCCGCTTGGAGCCCGTGCGGCCCAGCACGTTCCCGCGCATCCCGGCCTCGTTGATCTCGACGTCGAGCCCGGTGAGCACAGCGTCCAAGTCGGAGGTGTCGCCGCCGGCCTTTTCCTCCTCGTCGCGCTTGGCCTGCATGTCGGCCCGGAACTCGACGAGCCAGCGCTGCCCATCGGTCGCCTTGTCGGGCGTGATGATCGGCTCCTCATCGAGGTGCCATCCCTCCCGGCACTGCGCCATCCGAAGCTGCCGGTTGCGCTTGGCGCACGGAGGACACTTGCTATCCAGCGGCGAGCCGCACGGGACATCGACGATCTCTGACTTGCCGGTCGTCATGTCGAGCCGCTTGAGCGCCACGGGACGGATGCAGACGCCGTGAAGCTTGGCGATCTCCTCGGCCACGTCGCGGGCGAGCGGTTGAGCCATGCGGATGGCTCGCGGAGTCTTGCGGTCGATCAACGAACCTCCTCTCCAACCTCGGGGAACGTGAGCGCGATCTGTCCGCACTCGGAGCACTCGACCAGGCCGCGCATCGCGTCGAGCCAGAGGACATTCAGCACGCCGCAGGAGGCGCAGCGGAGGCCGTCGAGAAAGTGAGCCAGTGTCATCGGACCTCACCGACCATCGCGCGGATGTCATCGTCGGAGACGTACGCGGCCCGGACGCGAATCGGATCAGGACTGGTCTCCAGCCGCACGTACCCGACGCCCGCTCCCCGCTCTGGACGAGGAGAGATGCGATCGGCCAGCGCACCGCGATCTCTAGCCCCGTCACCGAGCACCATGTCCACCTGCTCCGATTCGTCGAGCCGTAGAGCGATCTTGTCCGGGAAGAGGTTGCGAATGTTCATGACCTCCTTGCGAGGGTCCTGGAGAGCCGCCAGGACGCCAACGCCGACCGCGCGTCCCTGAGTGGTCAGCGTGGCCAGAGCAGCCGAGATGCGCTGCCTGAGCTGCCTGTCGGACTGGTAGGCGGTCAGGAAGGCCACCTCATCGACCACGACCAGAACGAACGGGTCGTCGAGAGTGGGTGTGTGTGATCGCTGAATCCCGGCGAAGCGAGCGGCACGCTTCTGCATGACACTCACGGCCTCGTCGAGCAGGTCAGCGCAGTCAGCGGGATCAGCCGCGTACCGGCCGCCGAAGAGAGCCCTGCCGTACGACAGCTCCATCAGCTTCGGATCGAGCGCCCAGATCTCGACCAGGCCCGCATGCATGGCAGGCATGAGGCCACGAATCGCTGACCAGATGATCGAGCCCTTGCCCGCCCCCGTGGCCCCGGCGACGAGGACATGAGTCCCGTGCAGCCGGAGGAGCCACGGCGAGCCGTCCTCTTGCCTGCCGATCTCGACCGCCCCGACAGTCGGGGTATCCGGGATCGGTAGCGCTGCAATCGGCGTGGCCAGCGGATCGTGACGTGGGAAGGTCAGCACGAGCTGACCGGCCCTGGCCACCGCGACCCGACAACTTTCCGACCCGAAGCCGTGGGACAGGTTCTCGATCCTGTCGGACCAGTCCTTGACCGCTTGGCCGTCGAGCATGCGGACGGTGAGCCGATCGGCCCAGGAGTCGGAGGTGACCTTGACCAGCCGCGGAACGTACTCTCGTCCGCGTATGTGCCGAGCCAGCCCGGCGACGGTCATGACCGGTTGCCAGTGCCGCCGATAGATCCAGAACCAGCGTGCGAAGGCGACCAGCCGCCAGCCGATGCACCGCGCGAACGTCGGCCTGTCGAGGATCGCCCAGGCGCCCATGGCCACGAGAGCGGGAACGACGAGCAGCAGCGCGACGCGCCAGCCGTACACGAGGCAGAGCCCAGTAGGAACGGCGATCGCCGCCAGCGCGACGGGATGCCGCCAGACCAGACGGAAGAGGCCGGCTACGAACCGGGCGATGAAGATGACCAGAGTGATGATGGCCGGGGTCTGCACCACGGCCGGTTTGAAGACCACCGCCGTGTCAGGGGTGGTCGAGACGATGCGGTGCGGCTCGTCGCCGGGCATTCTCTTGAACATTAGGGTGAAGTCCTTCCATGCATGTCGCGTGTGTGCGGAAGACCGAGGGGCCGCCGGAAGTTGCCGCTTCCTGCGGCCCCGCTGAGCATCAGGCCGCCTCGCCGTCGGTGGCCTTGCCTGACTCGCCGGAGTGCAGCCGCTCGCAGTCAGCCAGATAGCGAGCGGCGGCGTTGAAGATCTCGCGAGCAACGGTCAGGTCGTCGTCGGTCACCGGTCCCGAGGTCGAGACGGTCACCGAGGCGGCCGAGGTGTCGAGGTCGAAGCAGGGCCTGCCGCTCTCTCCGAGCCAGGCGCGCGCCCGCAGTTCCACCGAGCAGAAGGCGATACTGAACCGTGAAGGCTGATCGGGACGTAGGGAGACGGTGACGTAGATGTACGGGCTGAGCGTCATCGACCTGCCACCCCCAGCCCGTTCGGCAGGCCGTGGAACATGCGCTCCACCGCTCCGGCGAACATGGCGGCCTCTCGCGCCAGAGTCCGAGCAAACTCGACGTCGTCGAGGGTGACGTGATCGTTGGCCGACGTGGTGACGAGCACCTGCGTACCGCCGAAGATGAGCCCCAGGACCGGCGACCGCTGCGGGTACGGATGGTTCCGTGCGTCAGCGCCCTGACCGACCTTGAGCGCGATCGTGCTGACCGGACGGGCCTTCCGCCGCCCCATCACGCCGCGTCCTTGGCAGCGGTCGTCGCCCTACCGGCCGGACGAGGAGCGCGCATCTCGCGCACCTTGATCGAGTACGCCAGCCTTCCGGCCTGGTTGACGTACGGCGTTGCGGTCATGTGGTCGAACTCGACCGGCGTGAACGGCAGTCCGGCCATCGGGGCCGGGGGAACCGGCTGCACCGGGCTGAGAATCTTGACGGAGACGGTCTTCTGAGCCGCCTTGAGTGTCGGGTCGGCGTCCATGACGCTGACCTGCCAGACGAGCTCTCCGCTCTGCTTGTCGCGGGTCTGGACGAAGCGCCCGTTGATCGAGGCGTCGAAGTCCTTGACGGGCTCGACGTCCCCCACGATGTAGCAGCCGTGCGGGAAGACCATGTCGAACGTGACGGGGATGGGACCTTGCAGTGCCATGAGGCTTACTCCTAGCTAGTCGTCTTGTCGCTAACTCGTCTTGTCGAGTTGTCATGAAGGTACCCGCAGGTCAGGGACTTGACAACACGAGTTAGCGGGATTTCTTCAAGATCTTTTATGAGGCCATGACAAATCCATCCATAAGCCATTGCGGCATAGCGGATGGATCGGTTTAAATGACGATCAACTCCACGTGATCTCCAAAGCTCGTGCGGGGACCATGTGGCAGTCGCGCCGATATGGGACCGTGCAAGGAGTACGAGATCTCGAAATTACGGTACGACCTCAACCACGCTCGCGACATGTCGATCAGGAGCGAGCCCGACGACGAGCCCATGGGGCTACCACCAGGCGTGCGGGGGACGCGGTGGATCGAAGTCGCCAAGAGCAAAGCACGCAATCGGCAGCTAGCCAGACACAAGCTGACCGAGAAGGAAGAGAAAGCCCTCATGCGGAGAATCGCGCGAAGCCGGGCCTGGAAAGAGGAACAAGAACGCCGCAGAAACGGACTATGAGTTAGAGGGAGTAGGAGTCCTCTAGCTCATGGAGGTCGCCGGGTAGAACGAGGTCCACGACAAGCACGGGCCGTCCTCCTCCGTTGAAGACACTGGCCAGCACCCCGAGAACGGGCGCGTTCTTGCGGACCTCCATGAGCTTGGCTTCGTCTGACGAAGGGTGTCGAGCGCTCAGCCGCTCGACGACGTGCTGAAGCTTGACACCCTTGCTCGCCCGAAGGTGCTCTCTGATGCCAACGGTGAGTGGCTGGGCTTCACCGAGCTGTGTCTCTTCGGCCTGATGCGCCGGGCACCACACGGTGAACAGGTCAGTCGGCCGCTCATCGTCGCGAAAGAGAACCCGACGCCGCACCACCGCGGATCCCTCCGGCACGTCCAGAAGCTTCGCGACCGCAGCGCTGGCTGCGAGCGATCCAGCCTCGATGACAGTGCAGTTCTCGTCCACCTCCACGCGGTCGAGGACGGCCCTGCCCGGACGGGGAGTCTGGTGAGCGGCGCCTGGTGGGGCGGCCTTCACGAAGGACCCCTTGCCGTGCTCCCGTTCGATGACTCCACGGAGCTGGAGAACTTGGAGGGCGCGAACGACGGTCGGCCGGCTCACCCTGAACTCGCGGACGAGTTGCGTCTCGGAGGGCAGCAGAGAGCCGGGCGGATAGGTCCCGTCCGCGATCTTCTGCCTGATCGTCTGCACGATCTGGGCGTACTTCGGGGGCGCGAACTCTTCGGACGACATGACGACCACCCAACAACTCGACTTGTCGTAAAGCCTAGTTCGAGTTGGACAGCCTGTCTTCCCCTCGGCTACAGGAAGCGTACGAGCTGGTGGAGGAACCATCTGACTGCGCCACAGACAGCCCCTCCACCAGCACCAAGACGCGACGCAATGGCACCCCTGAACTCGCCATCCGCCGCGCCCGCCTATCGAGCCTCACCATTGAGGAGAGCAATCCAGACGTCTTGCGCCTCCTTGGACCGCCAGCGATACGTCTCGTGAATCTGCTGCACCACTCCATCGAGACGCGTAGTCCGACGGATGTAGACAAGGCCACCCTCACGACACCGTTCGTAGATGACGTCCTCGCACTCGCAGGTGAACTCGATCACGCGCGGCGGACCCTGCTCGCGTACCACCTCCCGCCAGACCAGGCGCATGCAGTTTGGCCGAGGCGGACCCACGTGAGGCGCAGAGCAGCCGACGTAGACGTTCACAGCAGCGCACCCGCCCGTCCGGTCCCGCTGCACCGCCAGCAGTCATCGCGGTGTCGGTCATCAGGAGCGGTATCGCCTGAGTTGTTCTCGGCCACCACCACGGCCCGGCGGAGGCTGATGTACTTCCAGCCTCGCCCTGAGCAGGAGTTACACGGCGCAGTCATGCAACGAGGATTGCCCGAGGACTTGTCACGTCTCGATCGCTCGCGAGTACCGTCTGTAATCGCCTCGTCTCTTTTCGTCTCCTCTTGGTCTCGTCCGAGCCCGTCTCTGTCGCTAACCTGGGCCTATATGGCACCCCAGCCCGAGGCGCGGATCATGACTGACCAGCCGATCCTGTTGAAGACTCTCCTGACGCAACGCCATTGGCAGACCTACAGCACATTCTGTAAGGAGTACGACAAGGCGGCCAAGAAGGTGGACCCGTCGTTGCAGGGCGGTTGGCCGAGCCGGGCACAGCTCCACCGATGGCTGAACGGGGAGCTCAAGGGCTTGCCGTACTCAGGCCACTGCCGCGTCTTGGAAGCGATGTTCCCGGGCAGGTCGGTACATGAGCTGTTCACCACGAACGCCCTCGAGATCCCCGCACAGAGAACAGATCCGGAGCCAGCCAGAAGCGCCGGCCCCGATACCGCCGCCTGCGCCATGCCGCAGATGGCCGATGTAACCGCGGTCTTCAGTAGCCGCTCGGCCTTCTCCTCCGCATACCCGGCATCATCGATGTTCGACGACGCGAAGGAGATCAACGCAGCAGGCCTGTCGCTCAACATCCTCTGCCAGAGCTATCCCGATCATCAGCTCAAGCGTCTGCTCGACTCAGGCACGCGCATCCGCTGCCTCTTCCTCGACCCGAAGGGCCAGTCGATCCGCGCCCGCGAAGCAGAAGAGGGCTACACCGACAGCACCCTGACGACCCTAACGGCGCTCAACATCAGCATGCTGACCAGGCTGCGCGATCGGCTCGACACCACGTCGGCCCAACGCCTTGAACTCCACGTCTACGACGAGACGATCCGATTCAACCTGATCATCGTGGACCGAGGGTTGTGCGTGGTGCAGCCGTATCTTCCACAGGCGCGCGGAGTCGATTCACCTACCTTTGTGATCAAAGACAACACCGCCGCAGAGGGGCTGTTCCCCATCTTCGACCAGGTGTTCAGAGATATGTGGGAGCGGAGCAAACCCGTATGACCATCGACGCCAGGACTGTTCTCCCCATCGCTGAACGTGCCGTGTCGATCGCCAGCCAGATCATCCGCACCAAGGCTCCCGGCGTCATCACGGCCAAGGGCGACCGGGACATGGCGACAGAGGTGGACTACGCCGTAGAAGATGCAGTAAGGGAATTCCTGTCTCGCGAGACGCCCGAAATCGGATTCCTGGGCGAGGAGGAAGGCGTCAGTCGCCTGGGCGACGGCCTGATGTGGGCGCTGGACCCGGTAGACGGAACGGCCAATTTTCTACACGGCATCCCGCTCTGCGGTGCCTCCCTGGGGCTGATCGACAAGGACACGCCCACACTCGGTGTGATCGACCTGCCGTTCCTCAACCTCCGCTACTCGGCGGCTGAAGAGTCCGGCGCTGTCGCCAACGGATCCGCGATTCAGGTGAGCGATGCCCGCGAGTTGCAGAGTGCGATCGTGGCGATCGGCGACTACGCCGTGGGGGAGAACGCTGACGAGCGCAACCGGCCGCGGCTTGCCCTGACCCAAGAACTCGCCGCTCGTGTCCAGCGCATCCGGATGTTCGGCTCAGCCGCGATCGATCTCGCGTGGGTGGCGCACGGCAGGATCGACGCCACCATCATGCTCAGTAACAACCCGTGGGACACCGCAGCAGGCGTCATCATTGCCCGAGAAGCGGGAGCAACGGTGATCGATCTCGACGGCAGTCCGCACAGCATGACCGCCCAAGCGACCATCGCCGCAAGCCCCAAGCTTGTAGCCGACCTCGTGGAACTCATCGCCGAGACCCGCAAGGCAGTGGTGCTCGACCGGAACATTGCCGAATAGCTCTTGTAGGTATCAAGAGCGGCGCTCCGCGCCGCCGCGTGGCCCGGGCGCGGCCACACGCTGCGCGTGCGGCCTGGGGGCCGTTCTCGCGCGCGCCCGCGCCCGGGCCACGCAGATGGAGATTCCGCTAGTCCGGTGCCTCACAGATCAGGGGATGTTCTTCAGACCCGGCGCTGAATGCCCAGCTACCGAACCGAGCCCCGGAGGCCCAGCCCACCAGCCACTCTGTCATGGTCTCCTGGACAGGCGAATCCTCATCGTGATGTCGAGCGACGATCATAATCGGCCACTCCTCAGGCTTACCCACCGTCATCCAGCCCATGACGTCGCCGTCGATGGTGCAACCCCACTCAAAGAAACCACCTGGCTCCGGCCACATAGCGAGCCGAAAATCTTCAGGCGAGTCCTCCCGGAGATCTCGGTAGTCGTCCATCCACTCCGGGACATGAGCGAACTGCTCATCAGTGAGTGTCCGAAAGTCGAAAACGCGAAGCCATCGGGCGAACTCGCAGTCTCCGTATCGCTCGACGAAGGCGATGTAGTCGGGCGGAAGACGGAGATCGAGAGCCCGGAAGACCTCATCCCAGCTACGGGTGCCATAAATTGGTGATGCGGGCGGGGGAACGAGGGAACTGAGGCGATTGAGCGCTGCAGGGTCGTAATCCACGGCACCGACTGTAACCACGTGCACTGTCAAAACCATGCCTCCGGCGGGGCGCTCCAGCTCCGGGATGATCGCCGTGCTGGGATCGAAACCGTAGGCGGCTGAGGTGGAAGCCTGATCATCCCGCCCGCCATCGACCCGGGGCAAGCCGAGCAGACCAGGGCCACGGGTACCAGATCGTTCGTCCGGTGGGGCGCTCCATCTGGTACCCGTGGCCCTGGCCCGCTTCCCCTTCGGGCGGGCCGACAGCAGACGGGATGATCAGCCGGGCGAGGCGTGCGCGTTGCGCCATAAATGCCAGGTCACGGGCTGATCGCCAGGCCATTAGCGGGCCATTAGGAGAGGTGAAGAGGGGTCAACCACGGTCACTCAGGACCGGCTTCCCGCCCAGCTCAGCGCCCCAGTGGGCTGTGATCGATGCAGTTCCCAAGCTGACAGCGCGGGTTCGATTCCCGTCACCCGCTCTCATTGTGAAAGCCCAGGTGGACCGATGGATTCGATGTCTGGGCTTTGATCTTGTCGGGGCTTGGTTTCGCTGTCGTGCCAGAGTCGTCCGAGACAGTTGATCTTGCCGTGATCGCCCGACTGGTTCGAGTGCTCGGCCGTCGTCGTCAGTCCCTGCGTCGTCGCCGGGCTTGAGCCCTTGCTTGACGAGTTCGCTCAGCTGCGCAGGGCCGCAACCGCTTCGACGAGGCCGGCGCGCTCCAGAGCGTCGAGAACGTCATAGATAGTCTGTGGCGGCTGAGTGCGTGAGTCCGCGATCTGTTGCACGCAAGCCCAGACGACGCGGTCATCGAAGTCAATCTGATCAAGGACGAAGTCGTCCGGGCTTTTGGCTTCTACGCCCCATGTGGCCAGCGTTTCGACTGGGAAGTCCCGCAGGTTCGACGTCACGATCACCTGGGCGTGCGCCTTGATGGCCGCAGCCAGCACGTGCCTGTCGTCAGGGTCTGGCAGCTTAAGACCCTCGATGATCGGTTCGTACCCTTCGACAATGCAGTCGGGGACGGCGTCAATCACCAGTTCGCGCAGCCGCTCCAGCTTGGCTGGAGCGATATCTGGCAGCTTCGCGGCGAGGTTCGCTGTACCTCATCCAGGATCGCGTGCGTCCACTTGGCCTGAACCAGGCCAGATTGCGCTAGCCGGATCAGCAGGTCCCTTTGCGTGTTGCCGAATAGGGCGTTGGCATCGTAGATCACGACAAAAGGCATGACTACAGCCCCAGCTCCTGGCCTAGTTCGCTCAGCTCGTCGGCCGCCCCTCTGCGCTTAACGGAGTCCTGACGCTTGTACTCCATGAGGTCGTCATGCCGGATGCGTCGATGTCTGCCGACCAGCCGGTACGGGATGGCGCCGGCCTCCAATAGGCCGATGAGATACGGACGCGAGACATTTAGCATGGCCGCTGCTTGCTGTGTCGTCAGCTCCGCGTGCGACGGCATCACCTGCACGCCTCGCCCCTCGGCGACCTGAGCAAGGATGAAAGCCAGCATCGACACGGCTTCGCGCGGGAGGACCAAGGCGTCGTCGCCAACCACCTCTGCCGCAACCTCGATGGTCTTTTCCTCCGGATGTCGCATCAGGTACTCCTTGATGCGACGTAGGGCTCGCTCTGACTGCTCCTGGTCAAGGCTGCCAGGTTTGATCGAGCTTGCGAGTTGCGTTCCTGTCATGTGTCTATCCTTCCCCGCTGTAAGCGAAGTATCCGCAACAAGCGCAGCAAACGCAAGCGGCTGGCTGCCGATCTCGGCCTACCTGAGCTGGCGCTGTCGCCAACGGATCTGACATCCGGGTGGGCGATGCCCGTGAGCTGCAGACCGCAATCGTGGCCATTGGCGACCCATAGTGGGGACGGGATGATCAAGCGGACAGGGTGCGGGCGTCGCGCAAGAGATCCTGGATCGCGGGCTGATCGCCCGGCCATTAGCGGGCTATTAAGAGGGGTGACGAGGGGTCAACCACGGTCACTCAGGACCGGTCTCCCGCCCAGCTCAGCACCTCAGTGGGCTGTGATCGATGCAGTTCCCAAGCTGACAGCGCGGGTTCGATTCCCGTCACCCGCTCTCAGCCAGAAAGCCCAGGTAGACCGATGGACTCGGTACCTGGGCTTCGTTGTTTCTAAGGCCGTTGATCTCCGCGTGCCATTAGGGCTCGTGGTCATCCGGCGGGGACCAGCAGGCCGGGCGGGTCGTCGTCGTTCTTGTCGCGTGCCCGTTCGCGCCCGATCAGGTGCTTGTCGATGGCTTCGGTGATCAGCTTGTCGGCTCCCCGGACGGCGTGCTGATAGATCATCGCGGCGCGGACGTTGTCGTGTCCCATGCGTGCCATGAGGTGCTTGAGGCCCGCGCCCGAGTCCGCTGCGATCATGTTTCCCGTGTGACGGAGATCATGGAAGTGCAGCCCCGGAACACCGATCGCTTTCACCGCCTCGACCCATCCCGAGAGCTTGTTGAATCCGCTCCGCGCATTGGACCGCCCTTGACCCCGGTGAAGATCAGCGCTCCCGCGTCAGGCTTCACGTAGAGCCGCAGGTGTTCTTTCAGGGCCGGGATGATGGCCTGCGGAATGCCGACGATGCGCTTGCCCGCCTTGGACTTGGGCGGACCAAGGACCAACTCGCCAGTGGAGCGTTCCACATAAGCCAGGCGAACGCGGACCGTACCCGCGTCGAGGTCGAGGTCCGCTCGGGTCAGCGGGGTGATCTCGCCCCAACGCAGGCTCGCGAAGGTGGTCAGGAGCACGAAGGCCCTGTATCGCCGATCGTGCGTGCTGTCGGCCTGCCCGGTGTCGATCATCCGCCACAGCGCCCGCTCGGCTTCTGCTCGCGTCGGGAAGACCTCCGGGTAAGTCCGCATCTCACCGTGCCGCTGGAAGCGGATGCGGTGTCCTTCGCCTCTCTTGAGTGCCCGGATGCTGCCCACTGGGCGACGCCCCATCTTGTCCGCCGGCTCGAAGACCTGCCCTACGGAGAGGACCGGTCGTTCCTCCGCGTGCTCGTCGCCGGCCCCGCGGATTCGGCACGGGTTGCGGAAGATGATCCCAGGACGCGGAACACACCGAAGCTCCCGGTCGGCGATCTGCTGCCTGGCAGGCCGTCGGCTGGGAGCTTCGCTGTGGTCTTTTACCGGGCTGGGCTGGCGTTCTCCGCCAGAACCCGGTGAGGAGCTGAATGCCCTACGGGTCACCTCAGCAGCTGTACCACCCGGCGTAGGCGTCCCATTTGCCGTTCTTGGTGAATTCTGCGCTCTTGCCCTTGTTGATTGTGGTGCACTTCGAGTCGGGCATAAAGGCCCCCCTCCAGTCCACCTTGAGCTTCTTCTTGCTGGCGCAGTTGTTCGTGATCTTCACCCAGTGGTGATAGTACTTTCCGAAGGCGGTCTCCTCGTAGAAGGTCCTCCCATGCTGGACATTGACGCAGGAGGGCGCGGCGTTGGCCGCCGGAGCGGCGGCGGCCGGTGTGGCGACAGTCATGGTGAGCACAGCTGCCGCCACAGCTGCGGCTCGGATGAAGGCACGGGAATCCATCGTTCTCCTTAGGGATATCGCGGCGATTTTGGATGCTGCCGGTTGGGCAGCAAGAAACGCCCGCCACATGCGGGTTGTTGGCACGGCCAACGCTAGCGAGGGGCGGTATATCGCGGGTATGGCAGTGATTCGGGCAAGGCCAGGCCGGATACCCGCTTCGTCGACCTCGACCACGCTCAACCGCTACACGCACGCGTCGCCCGAGGGTCTGTAGTGCCGAGTCAACAATCGCCTCTGGAGTGGATCTCCAGCTCAGGGAGGCGGAAGTGCTCAAGATCGGCGGGTCCTAATGGGGCCGAGGCGGGCGGGGTACGCGCAGTGCGTTTCAATCCCAGGTCGGAGAGCTGATACTCGTGCCAGATGCGTGCCAGAACGAACGGCAGGTCAAGGCCATTCAGGGTAGAGCGCTGGGCTTGCGTAGCGGCTGCACGTTGCCCCACGAATCCTTGGTTGCCGACATGCCCTCATCCGGGGCTGGACCGGGCGAGCCGATGATGACGTGCTGCCAAACAGCGAACCGCTCATCGGGCGATGGTGGCTCGTGCACGTCTCAAGGGCGGCCCAATCCGAGCGGAGAATCATCGTACTTCCCCGCTTGAGCTTCGAGGCTGCGGCCAACAATTGACGGGAGATCGCCTCAGGCCGAATAACCCGTGGCCCATATCCGCAAGCAGGTGCAGACTGTGCCGCATGCCGCCAGCCGACCTCAGCGAGACGGAGTACCTGCGTCACATCGAACTGCTCGCCCGCGATGTCATAGACGCCGCACACGAAGAAGGATGGCTGACCTACGACCGCGACGCGACACCCGCCACCTCCCTCCACCGGGCCGTGAACGAGTTGGCACGTCAGATCCGCCACTACCACTTCAGCGGAGACGGCTGCCTGGAAGACGATCCCCCGCCCATGCGGCTAGCCCCGTTTTCCGCACGTGGAGGTATGTGAAGATCGCCGGGTTGCTGTGGTGATCGTTGTCGCGGTATGACCTGGCTGGTGAGACAGCGTGCGCAGTGGGGCCAGGCCAGTGTCGAGAAGATGCTCGGGGCATTACCGGTGGTGGCCGGTTTCTGCTCGCGGTTGCGGGTCCGGGAGCTGGTGGATGCGGCCTGCCCGGTGCGCGATATCGCGGAGCTGACTCACGGGCAGGTGATCGAGGTGCTGGTGGCCAACCGGCTGACCTCGCCCGCCCCGCTGGTGCACGTGCAGGACTGGGCGCGCGCCTGGGCGGTGGGTGAGACGTTCGGGACCGATCCCGAACTGCTCAACGATGACCGGATCGGCCGCGCGCTGGATGCCATCGCCCCGCATCTGGACCAGCTGACCGGGTCGGTCGGGCTGGCCGCGATCGAGGCGTTCGGCCTGGACGTGGCCCGCCTGCACTGGGACATGACCTCGATCTCGCTGCACGGCGACTACGAGCAGGCCGAGCCCGGCTTCGCGACACCGCGTTTTGGTCACCCCAAGGACCGGCGGCCGGACCTGAAGCAGATCCAGGCCGGGATCGCGGTCAGCGCCGATGGCGCGATCCCGGTCTTGCACCGCGCCTACGACGGCGCGGCCGGTGAGGTGGGGCAGGTCATCGGCGCCATGCAGGGCCTGCAGAAGCTGGCCGGCCCGCAACGCATGCTCATGATCGGCGATTCCAAGCTGATCTCGTATGCCAATCTGGCGGCGATGACCGCCGCTGGGGTCGCCTTCATCGCGCCGGCCTCCAAGCAGTACGTCGGCGTCGCGGCCCTGGCCGGTCAGAAGATCGACGACGCGGCCCGGGTGGACTACGTCGCCGCCCGGGACGAGCACAAGAGCGCCGACCGGCGCGGCCTCTGGCACGTGCGCGAGGACGACACCATGACACTGGCCGGGCCGCGCAAGAAGGACCCGATCCTGACCCTGCGGCGCATCTTCGTGCACTCCTCCGCCCGCGCCCAGGCCGCCGCCACCGCCCGGGCCAAGAAACTCGAGCGGGCCCGCGACGATCTGGCCCGGCTGGAACGCGGCCTGGGCAGCCGCCACTACCCCACCGAGCAGGCCGTCGCCGACCGCCTCGCCGCGATCGGCCGCGACCGCCGGGTCAGCACCTACCTGACCGCGCGGACCGGCACCGATCCCACCACCGGCAAACCCACCCTGGCCTGGCACTTCGACCAGAACGCGATCGACGCCGAAGCCGCCACCGACGGCTGGTACGCCCTGCTCACCAACCTGCCCGCCGAGGCCGCCGACGCCGGACAGGTGCTACGCCATTACAAAGGCCAGGAAGCCGTCGAACGCCGCTACCAGGCCTTCAAGGGGCCGCTGGCCGTCACCAGCCTGTATTTGAAGAACAACCGCCGCATCCACGCCCTGATCACCGTCATCTGCCTGGCCCTGCTCATCTTCTGCCTGATCGAGCGCCAGGCCCGCCAAGCCCTCGCCGACCGCGGCGAAACCAAGGTCAACGGCCTGTACGCCGGACGGCCCGCCGTCCCCACCGGCAAGCTCATCCTCGACGCCCTGGCCGGCATCCGGCTCATCCCGGGCACCGGCCAGTCACCCCCGACCATCCCGCAACCCACCACCCTCCAACTCGATCTCCTGGACCTTCTCGACATCGATCCACGAGACCTCCGCTGAAGATCACTCACCTGCGGAAAACGGGGCTAGCCGGGATCGTCCTCCTCCACCCGAAGGCGATCCCTTCGGACATGGAGCTGACCTACGAAGAAATCTGCACCCGACTGGGGATACCTCCGGCCGTGGACGGCTGGGCTGTCTGGAACACCTGGGCCAATAACCAGCAACCCATCTCCATTGTCCTGGCAGACACCGATGCAACCGAAGGCATACTCGTCAACTGGGCTCGTGGTATCGAGGTTCACCCATCCGCACCACTGCCAGCCCAAGTCGTCATGGTTCGGCAAGGATGGCTCACCCCTATGACGCTCTCTCCCTTCAGCATCCGAAAGCTCGGCATCACACGGCCTCCCTATTGGACGCCCAGTGCCTCAGGCGGGGACACTCCAGATCCGGGATGATCGCCGCTTGGCGGAAGCGGCACATGAGTGGCTGAGGCAGCTGACGTGTAGGCGGCGCGCGATACCCCAGGTCGCGGGCAGTAGCAGCGAGCGGTCAATGACGGTCACTCATGACCGCTCTCAGCCGGAGATCAACGCTCCCTACGAGCCAGAATCCGAAGCTGATAATGCAGGTTGCCTATTTCACGCCACCTTGCCTGGATCGTTCAGCATTCAGCCAGTATTGAAAGGATGAGCTCGTTGACTTGACCACAGTGGGGTCATGCGGGGGCTCGGGCCAGATCTGCAAGAAGTAGTGATCACCTATTTCGACTGCGACTTCTTCATCCATGCCTCTGATGTGATATCGCAAACGATACGTTCCGGGACCGGCGGGCAGCGGAGGAAGACGGTGCGTCCTCCCTCCTCCCCACTCCTGCAGCGAAAGCTGACCGGATGGGGACTCGTAGCTGATCTCGACGATGTCTTCGTATCCGTCGAGGTCGGCCCCCGGATCCCGATCGGCGACAGCCACCGTGAACTCCACCGGCCCCCACTGAGGGCCCACGATCAGGAGGGCACTGCCTTTCTCCACTCGGATGACCCCCACAGGTGGACTCGGCACGTCCTCGAATCCGCCCGCGTCGCATCCCTCATCCACGAGATAGGTCTGGCTGTAATCCACCTCCACAGCCAATTGCTTTACATGGACGACAGGAGTTTCGTCTGTGATCATGGGTGTGCAGCATAGGCTACGCCCCTGACAAGATCACCTGTCATAGGCGGCGTAACCGGGTGCGGTCGAGGAGGGGTGGCAAGCGAGTTTCCATGCCAGATGCGTGCCGGCGCAAGCGGGACCGCGGGCACTTGCCAGGACAACTGCGACGGCTGACCCGGCGCTGAAGGGAAGCCGGCCCCGTGTTCCGGCTCTCCGAGCTGCCCTTGAGGTGGTGTGATGACTCACCCCCTGGCTGCGGCAGTGCGGCTGACCTGGCGATCCGGGCGCGGGCTCGCCGCCGCGATGGTCACGCTGACCCTGCTGACGGTGGCGGGGCACCAGGCCGTGCACCGCACTGACCGAACGCGTCGGCCGGAATGGCCGCGCCACAGCATCAGGCTTCTGACTCTGCTGACCATGCAGTCCAGATAGGGGTTTCTGTGTGGAATCCGGCTCAGACCTTGATGGCGGTGACGCGTACACCGCAGAGAGCAGCCAGATCGTCGGGATCGGAGGTGAGAACTGTGACGGGGCCTGGGGCGGCGAGGGCCGTGGCGCCGAGCATGGCATCGATGGCGTACTTGTGCCCATGCAGGCCGGCCCCGGACAAGAGTGTGGCGGCGTGGCGGGCGATTGCTTCGGTGACCGGCTCGACGACGAGGCGGGACAACGTCCACTCCAGAGCCGGCCGGTTGACGCGGGGGTGGACCACTTCGACGAGCGTGGCGGCAGAGGTGATGACACGGAGGTCGTCGGCACGGGCGAGAGCGAGCCACGCGGTTACCGTACGGTCACGCAGAACAGCCTTGGCCAGTCCCTCGCTGTCGAGGACGAGGGTGCCGCCGGGAGCAGCGGGAGGACGGGTCACGCAGCCGCCCCACCAGTCGCCTGTCCGCGGCGGGCTTGGTGGAGCTGGTCGCGCAGTGCCTGGACTTCGTCGTCGGTGATGGGGCCGTGCTCTGCTTCGGCGACCTGGATGAGTTCGTTGAGGTTGTCGCGCTCGATCTGACGGGCGACAGCGGCGGCGACGTAAGCGGACAAGCCGGAAGGGCCGCTCCGGGATCGAGCGGCCTCGGCGATGTCGCGAGGCATGGTGATCGAGTATTTGCCAGTAGGCTCGCTCATGCTCTTTATCCTACCTTCAATCCTCCTGCCTTTCACGTGGTGTATCGATCAGGGGAGAGCAATCGACCCATCACGTCGTCTGTCGGCTTGCACCAGTTCCGTGCTCGTCGTATGTGCCTCGCCTGTCGTTCAGGACGGTCACGACGAGCACTGCCGCGAGCGTCCGTCGTACGACGACGAGCGGGGACGCATGAGGAAACGGGGTGCGCTCTCACGAAGGTTCGTGCTCGCTCTTCTCGGCGTCGAGCACGTCGCCTTACCTGTCGTTCAGAATGGCCACGACGAGCATTGCCACGAGCGTCCGTCGTACTCGACGAGGAATGGAACCGCATGCGGCAGTGGCGCGCCCCACACCTGCTGACCCAGCCCGCACAAGGCGCTGAGGCCGGTGGTGAGGCTCGCTACATGCCCGACGACGGCGACTGTCTCGCCTGGGTGCGCAGCCGCGATCGAGGTAAGGGCCGCCACGATCCGCGCGGTGACCGCATGCCCGTTCTCTCCGTCGGTGACCGCTTCGTCGAGGTCCCCGTCCACGATCCAGGAGCGGAGTACGGCTGCGGCCCGGGCGCGAGTCGTGGGATCCACGGCGCCTTCGGAACGGCCGACATCGACCTCGACGAGTTCTCGCAGTGGAGTGACCTCGGTTGCGAGTGTTCGCGCCATGATCTCGGCGGTCTGCCGAGCCCGGACCGCAGTGCTGGCATAGATGCGCGTTATCTCCTCGCCGATCAGGTGCTTCGCCGCATGGGTGGCTTGCAGGCGTCCCGCTGCGGTCAGCTCTGCGAGGGGGAGCGCGCCGGCGGCGCCCCGGATGACGTTCTCGGATTCCGCATGGCGCAGGCACAGCAGCCGCACGTGATCACCCACAACGCTCATCATCCCTCAGAACGGGCTTACGGCGAGGGAGCCCTAACGCTCCTCGAAGAGCTCGACGACGCGCCGCAGGGCGTCCGGCCGAGCGTCGACGGGCAGGGGATCGACCAGGTGCACCTGGCAGCCGAGTGCGGCGGCACCGGTGTCGGCGTCGCGGTCGTCGCCGACCATGAGGACGTCCGCAGGTGTCAGGGCCAGCTTGTCGCAGGCGGCGCGGAAGATGCGGGGATCGGGTTTCGTGGCGCCGACCTCGTAGGAGAGCACGAAGGCGTCGATGTACTGGGTGAGGTCGTGGAAGGCGAAGACGGTGCGCAGGTCCCAGCCGATGTTGCTGACCACCGCCGTGGGGACTCCGTGCCGGCGCAGTTCCTCGAGGACGGGGCGGGTGTCCGGGTAGAGCTGCCAGGCGGGTGGCTGGAGGGCGCGGTCGTAGAGGGCTTCCGCGAGGGCCGGGTGGGGGAGCCGGGCTTCGCGGGCCAGGGCGGTGTAGCAGGAGCGGTGGTGGTCGTCGGTCAGGTCGCGGTCGCGCCAGAGGGTGGTCAGGTGGTGGGGGACTTCGCGGGGCGGAGGGCCGCCGGGTTGGGCGCCCATGGTCTCCAGGCGGTCAGCGCATGCGGTGATCTCGGAGTCGGTGATGGCGTAGTGGCCGCTGTCGTTCAGGACGGCTCGTAGCCAGTGCTCCGTAGGCTCGATGCGGAGCAGCGTTCCGGAGAAGTCGAACATCACACCCTTGAGCAATGATCACCCTCGCGCTTTGCTTGTGTGCCGGTATGGGGTCGATAGGGGACTTTACGGTGTCGGGCCATGCGCGGCTATGCGTGCCCGCTCGGTCGTCGGTGAGACGTGACTTTCGACAGGGGTGACGGTTGACGATCGGCAGATGAGCCGGTCGGCGTGGCTTCGGCAGGCTGACGTCCATGAACGGTCTTTTTCCTGGGCGGTGGATCGGCGGTGTGGCGCTCATCCTGGGGCCGGTGGTCATGTGCGGCGGATATCTGCTGCGTTACGTGAGCACGGTCACCGCCCTCACTCCTCAGCAGCAAGCATGGGCCGAGGCGCAGCCTTTCGCCGCCTACGGTCAGCTGCTCGCCTACACCTCAGCGCCTGCGCTGCTCACCCTCTCGTACGCGGTCTTCGCGCTGGGCGCGATCCTGCTCTTTCCCGCCTTCGTCGCCCTCGCCCAGCGGGTGGGCGGTGGTCTCGCCTGCTGGGGGGCCACTCTGCTGGTCGCGGGGCTCTTCGCTCGCCTGTACTTCGCGGGGGCCGATCAGAGTGCCTTCCAGCTCACGGAGGTGTTGGGGCTGGAGCAGGCGACGAGCGCGATCATGAAGGAGTACGTGGACATCTCCTACGGGCCGTGGCGGGTTCCGGTGTGGGCGTCGGTGGGGCAGTACGCGGGCTCGCTGCTGCTGGCCGTCGCCGCTTGGCGTTCGGGTGTCCTCGGCACCGCTCGTTCCTTGATGGTGCTGCTGGCAGGGGGCACCTGGATGGGGGTGCTGAAGGGGGCCTCCGTTCCGGATGTGCTGGTTACTGCGCTGCTCTGTGTGGCGTTGGTTCCGCTGGGGGTGCGGATGTGGCGGGAGCGGGAGCCTGCCCCGGCCGGTCGTTCGAAGGTGCTGAGCTGGTGAGGGCGAGGTCTTCCCGGATCGCGGGGGCGGCTGGGCGTCACGGGGCCGGGAGGGGGCCCCGTGACGGGCTGAGGGTGGGCATGGTGGTCAGGCGGCGTCGAGGGCTTCGGTGATCTTGCGGGCCATGTCGGTCATGGTGGGGCTGGGGCCGTTCTGCTGGGACTGGATGGCGGCGTCGATGGCGACGGTGAGGGTGCGGCGGAAGTTGTCGGCCTCGTCCGGGTTGTGCTGCTTGAGCAGGGTGATGGAGGCGGTCAGGGCGGGCAGAACCTGGTCGGCGAGGACGGCGACGGTCTTGCCGGACAGGCCCTTGGGGGCCTTGGCCAGGACATGGCCGGTCAGGCCGGTGGCCGAGGTCAGGGCGATGGAGCCGTTGGTGGCGGCCTTGTGGGCGGAGCCCGCGGCGCCGGCGGCCGACATCAGCCAGATGGCGCCCCAGCCGGCGGTGCGGAGGGTGTGCTGGTCCTGGGCGGAGAGGGTGATCGACATGGTGGGTGCTCCTTGGAGAGTTCCGGTGGAACGGGCGGGTGTTGCGCCGTTCATGTGCCTTACGATCGCCGACCGTCCTGATGCGGGGCCGTCGCGGGGCTGATGCGGCCGCTGACACGACGGCGGGATGGGGAGGGGGTGGGCGGCCGGTGTCGGGAGGATGTCTCGGCGCGCGTCCGCCGCTCGGTCAGGAGCTCAACCGAGCGTCGCCTGGGCTTGGGACGCCACCTCCGGATGCGGGTCCTCGGCGAGAAGCCGCAGGACGGCGCGCGGGGTGGAGGGCCATGTGGCCAGCCACCATCGCACGTTGATCGAGCGATCACGGGTAAGGCGCAGCAACTCGTCGAGCGGGAGCCTGTCCGACTTGACTGCGGCCGCCCGCACCAAGGCTGACCGGTCGTTCGCGAGGAGGCGGTGGTCGTCGAGCGTGGTGAGCGGGTTCTGGGTCGCGTGGGCGCGGACCTTGGGGTCGGCGTCGGTCATCAGGGTGGCGAGGAGGTGCGGGTCGTCGGTGTGGGCCGCCAGGGCTCCTCGGACGTCTGCGGAGGGATCTGCGGCGAGGGTCGCGTTCGTCTCCTCGTCCAGGACGGGGCACTCCGCGAGCAGGCGGCGTAGAACCTCGTCGGTGGAACGGCAGATGGCGCGGCGGACCTCGACCCCCGCGGCCGGATGGTCCGGCAGCGACCAGCGGACCGACCAGTGGGGATCGTTCACCAGGGTGGTGAGCACATCAGGGGGACAGGCGGGGTTTCCGGCCACGGCCTGACGGGTCTTCAGGTCCGGGTCGTCGGCGAGGGCGCGTAACGAGGTCGGGGGTGCGTCGCCGCGAGCCGCCAGGGCGCGTCTGATCGTGCGTGACGGGTCTGTGGCCATGGCGTGGAGGAGGTCCGCAGGTGTGCTGGGGTCGGTTGCCACCGCCAGCCGGACCGCGACCTGCTTGGCGCGGGCGCGTACGGCAAGGTCGCCGACCGGGTCCGAAGCCGTTGATCGTCGCGGCAACTGCTCAGTCCTCACTTGAAGGCTCGAAGGCTGAAGAGAGGCAGCATCATCGCAGGCGGCACCGACAAGCCGGCTTCGGTCGGCGGCCGGCAGTGCTCAGGTTCGAGGGCTCGCCGGCACCTGGCGGCATGGGTGAAGCGGTCGTAGCCGAGCGGGGTGCCGTGGTGGACGAACGACCACAGCAGGCCGCGGTGGCGAAGACAATGAGAACGCGCCAGTGGGGGCGAGACGGGGACCGCGGGCTCTTTCGGGATCGGACACGGCAGGATCGCTCTCCACGAACGGCCTGGCAACTGTTCTAACGGAAGCCGAGTGCGCCGGGCCGGTACTGCCAGACGAATTCCAGCCACGGCGGGGCGACGCCGGTGAAGTGCGCCCAACTGCCCGGCTCCGCACCGGGATGGTCGCCGCGCACTTCCGACAGGAATCGCAGGTCGAAGCCTTCCCGGATCAGGCTGTTGGTGATCCGGCTCAACGGCTGCCGGTATTCCCTGGGCTCCCTGATGCGGTCGCCGGACGGGCTTCGTTCGTAGACCCATTCCTGGTCGGGATAGGAGGTCGCGGTCTCGTCCGTGTAGGGCTGGGTGAGCGTGTATCCGTCGCCGTTCCAGGAATGGTGGGTGAGCCCGGAGAAGAACGGGTTGGCGCACATCAGGTAATAGTGGCCGCCCTCGTCGATGACTTTTCTGACCTCGCCGAACACGATCCGGCAGTCGGGGACGAAGGTCAGCGAGTACGGGTGCCAGACCAGCTCGAACGAGGCGCCGCCGAGGGCCGACAGGTCCCGCATGTCGCCCTGGACGGTGTGGACGCCGACGCCGTAGTGCTCGGCGGCCGAGCGGTCACGCTTCAGTTGCCCGGGGGAGATGTCGAAGACCGTCACGTCGGCGCCGAGCAGGGCGAAAGCTACGGATTGCTGCCCGCCTCCGCTCGCCAGGCAGAGCACCTTCCGGCCCGCGACGTCGGCGGGGAGGCCGAGCCGCTCCAGGCCGAGGTAGGCGCGGGCCTTGTCCTCGTCCAGGTCGAGCATGGGGCGGGTGAACAACGCGTCCGCCCGCACGAGTGCTTCCCAGCGTTCCGCGTTGTAGCGGTAGACCTCGTCCTGCACGGCGAACACCCTAGCTACCGTGCTGGGGCCGGAACGAGCCATTAAGGGCGGGGAAGTCGCGGCTGCGGCGGATCGGGCTGAGCAGGAGGATGGTGAGTGAGGCGAGCTGGACGGCGGCCATCAGCGACATCGTCTCCCGGACGCCGATCGATTCGCCGAGCAGACCCCCGAGCAGCCCGCCGAGAGGGATCGCGCCGTAGTTCAGCGTCGCGGCGCTCGCGGTGATTCGCCCGAACAGCTCCGGCGGGCAGTACTGCTGGCGGAAGGTGCTGGTCAGGATGTTCGAGGCGACGATGCCCGCGCCCGTGCAGAAGCCCGACACGGTGAAGAGGGCCGGCCCGTTGCCCATGGGGCCGAGCAGCATCATGGGCGCGGCGAACGCCTCGCACAGCAGGAACCCGCGTGCCGTGCCGAACCGGGCGGCGATCCGGCCCGCCAGCGTCGCGCCGAACAGGCCGCCCGCGCCGGCCAGTGCCAGCACCAGGCCGATCTGGGCCGAGCCGGCGCCGAGGTGCCTGGACAGGAACACCACCTGGATCGAGTGGTAGCCCATGATCGCTATGTTCGACATCGCGCTGAAGAGGGTGAGGGTGCGGAGGTAGGGGTCGGGGATGACGAAGCGCACCCCGTCACGGATCTCGGCCAGGAGCTGCCATCGTTTCCTGGTTTCAGGATGGCGTACGGCACGCGAGCCCGTCCTGCGATGAGCAGGCTCGCGCGTGCGTACGGCGCGCAGGCACAAGGCCGCGATCCCGAAGCTGATCGCGTCGGCCAGCACCCCGCTGACCGCGCCGAAGGCGTGCGCGAGGAGGCCGGCCAGGCCGGGGCCGGCGATCTGGGCCGCCGATTCGCTGCCCTGGAGCTTGGCGTTGGCCTCCAGCAATCGCTCGCTTCCGACCAGGGCAGGCAGGTAGGCCCGGTACGCGAGGGTGAAGAACACCCTGGCGACCCCGCCCACCGTCGCCACCACGAGCAGGTGCGTCATCGTGAGCCCACCGAGCCACGCCGCCAGCGGCACGCTTCCGAACGCCGTCAGCGAGACGGCGTCGCAGGTCAGCATGACCGGTCGTTTCGGCAGGCGGTCCACCCACGCGCCCGCCGGCAGCCCGGTCACCAGCCACGGCAGCCAGGCCGCGGCGGTCAGCAGCCCGACGGTGAAGGTGTCGGCGTGCAGGGTCACGACGGCGACCAGGGGGAGTGCCACGGCGGCGACGGAGCTGCCGAGCATGCTGGCCGTCTCGCCGGCCCACAGCAGCCGGAAGTCGCGCATCCCCAGCAGCCCGACGACGCCGCCCCGCACGCCCGCCGGGGTGGTGGTCACGGCTGGCACCCTCTGAGTCGTCGCGGTTGTCCCGCCGGGGTCCCCGCCGTAGTCGTCACGGTTGTCCCGGTACGGCGCGGACGGTGAGGAAGACGAGCTTGCGTTCCTGCCCGTCATCCGGAATCTCCCGCTCAGCCAGCGGAGCCAGCAGAGCGAGAATCCGTTCCTCCAGCTCGGCGAGCTCGGCGACCGACAGCCTCGCCCAATGGTCAGCCGTGAACGCCGCCCGCCGCCACGGTTCCGGATAGCCGTCCCGCTCGGCGAACCACTGCCTCACCAACCCGGCCTGCCGATCGAGCAGCAACGACTCGGCCGCCGCCGCGACGGGATCGTCGGGGAAGTCCGACGGGGACCAGGCGAGGATGCCCGGCGATCGCCGCCACCAGCGCTCGCGGCGGTCGCGGGCCAGCTCGGGCGCCTCCTCGACGAGCTCGCTGCCGGCCAGGACCTTCAGGTGGTGGCTGATGTTGCCGACAGCCTGGCCGGTCCTGGCGGCCAGGGCCGAGGCGGTCGAGGGGCCGTCGACGCGGAGCAGGTCGAGCAGGCGCCGACGCAGCGGGTGGGACATGGCGGCGAGCACCTTGGAGTCGCGGATCTCGCGCCTGGGACGGTCGGGCATGGGCCCAGCGTAAATCAACAAGAGGTCTTGTACAACAACTCTTGTGGATCTGGGTCAGCCGCGGAGCGCGGCGTTGAGGCGGGCGGCCTGGCGCGTGAGGTGGTCGCGTTCGGGGAGGTTGGTGGCGGCGCGGGCGGCCTCGGCGTAGAGGCGCGCCGCCGTCGCCAGGTCGCCGTCCCGCTCGTGCAGGTACGCCGTGGCGGCGGTGTAGCGGGGCAGGGACGGGTCGAGCTGCGCCAGGGCCGCCAGACCGGCACGGGGACCGTCGGCCTCGCCCACGGCGACCGCCCGGTTGAGGCGGGCCACCGGGTTGTCGGTGAGGCGTACCAGCTCGTCGTACCACTCGACGATCTGCACCCAGTCGGTCTCCTCGACCGTGCGGGCGTCGGCGTGCAGCGCCGCGATGGCGGCCTGCGCCTGGAACTCGCCCAGCCGGTCGCGCGCGAGGGCGGCCTGCAGCACGTCCACGCCCTCGGCGATCAGGCGGGTGTCCCACAGGCAGCGGTCCTGCTCGGCGAGCGGTACGAGCCTGCCGTCCTGGCCGGTTCTGGCGGGGCGGCGCGCGTGGTGCAGCAGCATGAGCGCGAGCAGGCCCGCCACCTCCTCGTGCTCGGTGGTGGCCGCGAGCTGGCGGGTGAGCCGGATGGCCTCGGCGGCGAGGTCCACGTCGCCGGAGTAGCCCTCGTTGAAGACGAGATAGAGCACGCGCAGCACCGTGGCGACGTCACCGGGCTGGTTGAACCGGACGGACGAGACCGTCCGCTTGGCCCGGCTGATGCGCTGGGCCATGGTCGCCTCCGGCACCAGGTAGGCCTGCGCGATCTGGCGCGTGGTCAGGCCGCCGACCGCGCGCAGCGTCAGCGCGACGGCCGAGGCCGGGGTCAGGGACGGGTGCGCGCACAGGAAGTACAGCTGGAGCGTGTCGTCCGCCAGGTCGGCCGGCTCGGGGACGGGCTCGGACTCGACGAGCACCTCGCGGTTGCGCCGGGAGGTGTCGGCGCGGGCGGCGTCCAGGAACTTGCGCCAGGCCACGGTGACCAGCCAGCCCTTCGGGTCGCGCGGCGGATCGTCAGGCCAGGCGCGCACCGCCTCGATCAGGGCCTCCTGCACGGCGTCCTCGGCCGCCGCGAAGTCGGCTCCGCGGCGGACGAGGAGGCTGATCACCGTGGGGGTGAGGGTCCGCAGCAGGGACTCGTCCACCGTTCGTCACTCCGTGATGGTCGGGGGCACGGACAGCAGCGGGCGCACCTCCAGCCACTCGTGGATCGGCTTGCCGCCCGCGCCAGGAGCCGCGGACAGCTCGGCGGCCAGCTCCAGCGCCCGCTCGTAGCTCTCGACGTCGATCACCATCCAGCCGGCGATCAGGTCCTTGGTCTCCGCGAACGGCCCGTCGGTGACCGGCGGGCGCCCCTCCCCGCCGTAACGGACGAACGTGCCCTCCGGCGACAGCTCCCTGCCCTCGACGTACTCGCCGGTGCTCTCCAGCCGGGCGGCGAACTCCCGCATGTACTGGATGTGGGCGGAGACCTCCTCCGGCGTCCACTGGTCCATCGGCACGTCGTTGACCGGAGCGGGGGCGCCTCGGTAGTGCTTGAGCAGCAGGTACTTGGCCATCCTGTTCTCCTTTGTGCGGTACGGCCCATTGTGGCCGGTGTTCACTGCGGGGATACGGCTGCCGCCGCGAGCCTCGCTGGTCCGGGACGAGGGCGTTCAGGCGTTCTGGCGCTCGGCTCGCTCGCGCATCAGCTCCTCGACCGGGCTCGGCAGGGTCTGCTCGAAGTCGATCAGTTTCACCCAGGTCGGCTTCACCACGATCCGCACCATGCCGTCGTAGAGCGAACGCACCTCCGCCTCCCACTCGACCCGCTGCTCGGGTGTCATCTGGTAGGAGCCGTTCATCTGCAGGTACTCCTCCGGGATGCCGTCCACGACGTCCAGCTCGGCCCGGCCGCGGATGAGCAGGACCTTGGGCGGGTGCACCTCGGTGTCGATGGTCAGGGCGACCATGGGGTTCTCGCGCAGGGACGCGAGCTTGGGGGCGTTCTTGGTCGTGCACATGACGATCTCGGCGCCGTTCCAGGTGAAGCCGATCGGGACGTTGCGGGGGGTGCCGTCCTTGGCGACGTAGGCGAGGCGGGTCAGGTCGCGGTTCAGCAGCTCCTGGCTGTATGGGCGGTTGAGGATCTCGGTGATCTCGTGCTGCTGCATGGCTGTTCCTCTTCCTCGTCGCGCGGGCCCTGGTGGCCGCTCGTGCCCCTGGGACGGAGCGGGCCGGTCGTTCTCGACATCCGGGCGACATCTCTTTCAAGATTTTTTATTCGAGGTTCCAGTGGAGTCGTCGGTCCGAGGTCGGGGAGGTGCATGCCGCGGCCGGCCAGGTGTCGATCCGGCGCCACGACACACGGACTGCGGGGCGGTGCTCATCGCAGGTCCAGTCTGGCCGCGGTGGGCAGGTGGTCGCTGCCGGTGGAGGGCAGGGTCCAGGTGCTGGTGGCGGGTGCGCCGCGGGTCATGATGTGGTCGATGCGGGCGAGCGGGAAGGCGGCCGGCCAGGTGAAGGCGAAGCCCCGCAGTGCCGGGGTCAGCCGGGAGGTGAGCGGGGCCAGGCCGCGGTCGTGGACGGTGCCGTTGAGGTCGCCCAGCAGGACGATCCGCGCCAGCTGCTCCCCGGCGACGGCGGTGCCCAGCGCGGTGGCGCTCTCGTCGCGCCAGGCGGTGCCGAAGCCGTCCTGGGGGCGGATGCGGACCGAGGGGAGGTGGGCGACATATGCCGCAATGTCGCCTGCGGGGGTTCGTACGGTGGCGCGGAGGCCGCGGTTCCACTCGGCGGTGATGGCCTTGGGTTTGATGTCGAGGGGGCGGGTGTCGGTGAGGGGGTAGCGGGACCAGAGCCCGACGGTGCCCGCGATGAAACGGTGGGGGTGCCGCGGGGTGAGGGCCGCTTCGTAGGCGGGCAGGGTCGCGGGGGTCAGCTCCTCCAGGGCGATGAGGTCGGCTCCTGCGCCGGCGAGGGTGTTCGCCGTGGTGGCGGGGGTCGCGTTGTCGTCGGCGACGTTGTGCTGGAGGACCGTGAGGACGGACGAGGGTTCGGGTGGGCCGGGAGGCGGGGAGCCGGGGAACACCGAGGTGCCGAACATGACGGCCCAGACGACCGCAGGCAGGGCCGTGGCCGCGACAGCGGCGCGCGAGCGGCGTAACGACGCCACGCCCAGCAGGGCCACGACCGGTACGCCGAGCCAGGGCAGGAACGTCTCCAGCAGGCTGCCGAGGTTGCCCACGGCGTTCGGGACGGCGGAGTGGAACGCCAGGAGCGCGGCGACCAGCACGGCCGGCGACCCGAGCACCCACGGCCTCCGGCCCCGCGCCTTCCCGTCTCCTCCGTCCGTCTCCGGGCTCAAGGGACCCAGCGGCGGGCCGGGACGGCAGTCTCCCGGCTCCCGCCGTCACCGTCGGGCTCGACGAAGGGCAGGTGGGAGGGCTCGTAGCCGCCGAACGTGGGCACCGGCTCGTGCCACTTGCCGATCTGCTCCAGCGCGTCACCGGTCGCCGTCGCGATCAGGCACGTGCGCGGCCTGGGCACCCCGGCCGGCTGCCCCGCCTGCCAGATCTGCACCTCCACATGGGTGAACCCCTCAGGCGGATGGAGCACTCCGGAGCAGGCCAGGAGCTGCGGCTCTCGGGTCATGGGCATGATCTTTCACCGGGGGGACGGCCGTCCGCAAGCTGCTCGACGAGGACGCGCAGCAGCGTCCGCGGCGCCTCGATGTGCGGGTCGTGCCCCGTGGGCAGGGACGTCTGCCGCACCAGCGGATGCCGCTCCGTGACCGCGTCGAGCTGCTGCCGGGTCCACGCGCAGTACGCCTGCCACGCCGGCACCAGCCGATCGGGGAAGACGGCGGCGAAGGCCATCGCGTCACCGCTGACCACCAGCAGCGGGCACCGCGCGGCGCGGTACACCGCGAACAGGTCCAGGGCGTCGATCTCCCTCATGACCTGGAGGAACGACTCCGGCAGCCCCTGACCCATCTCCTGAAGGAACGCGGTCATCTCCCGGCAGGCGGTCGCCGCCGGGACCCCGTCCAGGTCGGCGAACTGCTCGGGCCGGGTCGGGTTGCCGTGGCCGTCGAGGTTCACGGCGAGCGGGCACTCCGGGTGCTCGGCCGCCCACAGCGCGGCCACCATGCCGCCGAGGGAGTGACCGACGATCATCGGACGGCGCAGCGCGTACGCGTCGGCGACGGCGGCGACGTCCGCCAGCGCCGCCGGCCACGACCACGGCGCGGCCCCGGACTCACCGTGGCCGCGCAGGTCCATGGACACCGGCCGGAACCCGGCGGTCACGAGCAGCCCGGCGAGCGCCTCCCAGTCGGCGCGGGTGCGGCCGCCGCCGTGCAGGAGCAGGACGTCCTGGCCGGAGCCGCCATGGTCGTGGGCGGCGATCGGCACGCCGCCGCTCGTGACCGGCGTCGTCACCTGGGATCGAGGAGCAGGTAGTCGATCTTGCCGTCGTCCCCGACGGAGATCTTCGTGTCGTACTGCTGCCCGGCGGGGATGGACGTCACCCCGGCCAGCTCGTTCGGCTTCGTGCTGCTCAGCTCGTCCAGCTTGAGGCCGGCCAGGTCTTTGGCGAGCCCGTTGAACTTCTCGGCCGGGATCTCCTTGAGGAAGGCCTCGCTGAGGTGCTCGGACAGCTCGTTCGCGGGGATCGGCGTGCGGTTGACGGCGTCCAGATACCACTGCAGCTGCTTGCCGACCGCGCTGTCGGGGACGGCCACGCCCGCCCCGCCACCCGCGGCGGAGCAGCCCGTCACGAGGGCGACGAGCAGGGTGAACAGGCCGGCTAACACGGGGATCGAACGCACGGCGGAACTCCTGGTGATCGATTCAACGGGAAGGAAAGGCTAGCAACCCCGACCGTCAGAAACGCCTGGTGCCCGGGGGGCTCCGGTCAGAGCAGGATGACGGGGTTGGTGAGCGCGGCCATGCGGCCGTCCGCGTGGCGGATCTCGGCGCGGACGAACGCCGAGTCCGCCGCGCTCGTCCGCCACTCCACGACGCCCCGCCCGTCGCCGGGCAGCGGTTCGCGCAGCACCGTGCCGCGTTCGGTGTGGAAGGTGACGGCACCGGCGGGCACGCCCCGCACCTCCAGCCGGACGGTGGCGGGCTCGCCACCGGTCCGCAGGCGCTCCCCGACGTCGGCGCGGTCGTCGCCGGGGGTGGTGGCCGAGAAGGAGAGGTCGATCGCGGCCGATTCGGCGATCCAGCTCCGGCCGGCGCGGACGGCGGCGAGGAGGGCGGCGGCGCTGTGCTCCTCGGCCAGGACGACGGTGTGCGGCGTGCCCAGCTGACCCGCCAGGTGGGCGTCGCTGTTGCCCATCGCGGGCCGCCACGAGCCCCGGTGCAGGTCATGGGCCAGAGTGCGGCCCCACTCGGCCAGCGCGGCCTCGTTGTCCGCGTTCCACGGCAGATCGGAGGCCCACAGGCCGTTCCACACCTCGACGACGTCGAAGCCCTGGTACGGGTAGGCGAACACGCCCGACGGGTACGGCGCGTGCGGGTGGGCGGCCACGCACAGGCCGCCGGAGCGGCGGACCCGCTCCACGTGCCCGTCCACGGCGTCGTCGCGGACGCCGTACCGCCATTCCACCACCTCGCCGGGAGCCAGACCGAGCGCCAGCCAGTGACCGGTGCGGGTCGTCACCTCCTGGCCGGGGATCACGAGCAGGTCGAGCGCGGCCCACTCATCGTAGGCGGGAGGGGTGTTGTGCTCGGTGACGGCGATGAAGTCGAGCCCGGCGGCACGGGCTTCGGCCGCGAGCCGCTCCGGCGTCAGGTCCGCGCCCTGCGACAGGAGCGAGTGCACATGGCAGTCGCCCCGGTACCGGCCGCGCCGCACCCTATGAGCCATCCCGGCAGGCTACTAGGCAGGCGGCGCCGTGTCAGGTGGTGATGCGGGTGCCGATGTCCTCGCCCTCGCAGATCGCCCGCATCACGCCCCTGGCGGCGACGTCGAAGACGTGCATGCGCAGCCCCTGCTCGTTGGCCAGCACGAACGCGCTCTCGTCCATGACCCGCACCTTGGCCGCCAGCGCCTCCTGGTAGGTGAGGTTCGTGTAGCGCTTGGCGTCCGGGTTGAGGTTGGGGTCGCTGTCGTAGACGCCGTCCACGCCGCGCTTGGCCACCAGCAGCGCGTCCGCGTCGAGCTCCAGGGCCCGCTGCACGGCGGGGTAGTCGGTGGTCACGTACGGCTGGCCGATGCCGCCGGCGAGCAGCACGATGAGGTCGCGGCGCAGGTGCCGGTCGGCGCGCAGCCGGATGAACGGCTCGGCCACGCTCTGCATCGGCATGGCGGTCATCACCCGGACGTCGGTGTCGGAGCGGGCGGTCAGCACGCCGCGCAGCATCAACGCGTTCATGACCGTGCCCAGCATGCCGATGTTGTCGGCCTCGGCCCTGCCGATGCCCCAGCCGTCCGCCATGCGCCCGCGGAAGTAGTTGCCGCCGCCGATCACCACGGCGATCTGCACGCCCAGGTCGTGGACGGAGAGGATCTCGTCCGCGAGCTGGGCCAGGCTCGCCGGGTCGGTGCCCCAGCCGGTCTCTCCCGACAGGGCCTCGCCGCTGAGCTTGACCACGACACGTGAGTAACGACGCATGCCCGCAATTCCCTTCGAGGTCGCGCGCTCGGCGACCCGACCAAGAATACGCGCGAGCGGCCGGCGGAGGCCGTCACAGGGCCAGGACGCCCACCGTCTGGTCGCCGCTCACTTCGCCGGTGAGCTCGAACCCGAGCTTGCGGTAGAACCCCTCCGGCCCGTCGTCCGACGGATGCCAGGTGACGTACATCCGCGTCGCCCCGCGCCGCCGCAGCTCGTCCGCCACGGATTTGACGGCGAACCGCCCGACGCCGCGCCCCTGCGCGTCGGGCACCACGTTCAGACGCCACAGCCCGGAACGGAAGTCGACTCCCTTGCCGTTCCAGTCGATGTCGATGAACGCCATGAGGAACCCCACGGCGTCGTTCCCGTCGAAGATGAGGCGCGGCCAGGCCGTGCGCGGATGGACGTAGGCCTCGGCCAGCGACTTCACCACCGGCGAGACGAACGGCTCCTGGTCGGGGCGGACCCGCACGGCGAGGGCGGTGTCGAGGTTGGCCGGGGTGATGGGCGCCAGGCGCAGGCCGGTCGTCATGGGCGAGCTCACTTCTCCAGGGCCAGTTTCACGCCGAGCCCGACGAAGACGCCGCCCGTGGCGACGTCGATGCGGCGCCGGGCGGCCCGCCGGTGGCGCAGCCAACCGCCGATGCGGCCCGCGAGCACGCCGACCGCCCCGTCCACCAGGAACTCCAGCGCGATGAGGATCACCCCGAGGATCGCGAACTGCAGCCACACCTGACCCAGGCTCGGGTTGATGAACTGCGGCAGGAAGGCGATGGTGAAGGTGACCATCTTCGGGTTCAGCAGGTTCGTCATCAGCCCGCTCAGGTACGCCTTGCGCGCCGACATGCCGCCACCGCCCACGGCCACCTCCAAGGGGCTGTCGTCACGCTTGCGGATGGCCTGGACCCCCAGGTAGATCAGGTACGCGGCGCCGGCGATCCGTACGACGGTGAAGGCGACGGGCACCGCCTCGAACAGCGCCGCCAGACCTGCGGCTGCCACGGCGACGTGCACGGCCTCGCTGGTGGCCACGCCCGCGGTGGCGAGCAGCCCGGCCTTGGGCCCGCCGCGCATCCCGCATCCCAGCACGAACAGCATGTCAGGACCCGGGGTGATCATGGCGACGATGGTGGTCACAGTGAAGAGGGCAAGAAGATGGGGGTCGATAGGCATGGTCGAATTCTCCCATGATGTCCCCCCGAAGCGCCGGTACATCGCCGCCGTCGCCTCCCGCTCATCCGCCACGGACGACCTGCCCGAGCAGCTTGAAGAAGACGTCGCCACGGACGATCTCGAACGGGTCCCCCAGCAGCTCACCCAGCTCCGCGATGTCGCTCGGCGCCCAGTTCCAGGCGTTGACCGCACCGGCGACGAACAGCGGCCACCCGCCGTCCCACCCCTCGACGTGCCGCAGCAGGGTGTCGCGGTACTCCTGCGCCCGCCCCTGCGGCGAGAAGCTCCCGATCAGCGGCAGCCCCGCCGGGGCCGCCTGCAGATCGCCGGTCTCCCACGACTGGATGAGGCCGCGCAGTGGCGTGTTCTTCCTGTACGAGGCCGCGATCCGCGCGTCGAACGCCACCCAGCCGTCGCCCGCCGCGTTGCGCTGGTTGTAGGCGTAGACCAGATCCATCCCCGTGCGGCGCAGGAACCGCCCGGTCAGCGCGGTGTACGCGTCCAGCTCGCCCTCCGGCCGCGACGCCGGGTAGGTGTAGCCCGCCCCGGACGGTCCCGCGATCAGCAGGTCGTGCTCCGTGGCCGTGCGCTGGTAGTACGCCAGCAGCGCGGGCCCGATGTCGGCGAGCAGCGGGCTGACCGTCCAGTTGGTGGGCACCCGGCCGCGGGCGGGGTCGTCCCAGATCTGGCGCATCCTGCGCTGGCAGTACTGGATGTTGTCGCCCTCGCCGACCGTCAGCGTGAGGTAGACGCGGTCGCGCAAGGTGGCGCGGGACCGGGCGGACGCGGTCGGAGACCCTGGCCCGGACGCCCGCGTGCACGGTGGCGTTCATGTAGTAGTCGGCGGGCACCACCTCGACCGCGTGTTGCGAGGCCCGGTCCACCCCGCCCCACTCGCCGGCCACGTCGTTGGAGAACCAGCCGGCGTACGGCGTACTGCTCCTCGTCGGGGGGAGACCAGGAATGACAGCGTTGTCATCTCTCTGGTGCGAACGTAACAACGTGACGGAATGTTGTCCACGGTGTAAGACCAGGGGCCCGCTCGGCCGGGCGGCCGGTCCCGAACCATACTTTCGGCCGGTACTGCGCCCATGCCCCGGCTTCTAGCGTGGGCGCATGCGGGAGCGGTGGGAGGCCGCCGGGCTCGGCGCCGCGTGCGCGGTGGTGCTCGCCGAATGGAGCCACCGGGTCGTGGACAGCTGGGGTGGCGGCTACTGGGTGTTCGGGTGCGTGGCGGGCGCGATGGTGTGCCTGCTCGCTCTCGTACGCCGCCGCGCCCGGCTCTGGACGGCCGTCGCAGGCTTGGCCGTGGCGGTGGTGGCCATCGTGGTCGCCCGGTTCGCGGGTCTGCCCGCCGAGCCGGGGCCGGGGGCGGCACTGGGCCTGTCCGTGCTGGTCGGCTCCGCGCTCAGGCGGCTGCCGGTGCCGCAGGCCGCGGGGGTCGGCGCCGGTGGGCTCGCGGTCGCCTTCGGCAGCCTGCTGTCCGGGTCGCCGCACAGCGCCGTCCTGACGCTGAACCTGGGGGCCTGGTTCGCCGCTCTCGCCGGTGGGCTGGGGCCGCGGCTGCTGGCCGCCCGCCGGGCCGCCGCCGCCGAGCGCGTACGCCGGGCCGAACGGCTGGAGCTGGCCAGGGAGCTGCACGACGTCGTCGCCCACCACGTCACCTGCGTCGTGCTCCAGGCCCAGGCCGCGCAGCTCGTCGCCCGCAAGGATCCCGACCGGGTGGCAGGCTCGCTCGCCGACATCGAGGCCGCCGGGTCCGACGCGCTGGCCGCCACCCGGCGCGTGGTCGGGCTGCTGCGCGAGCGTGGCGGGCCGGCGGCGTTCGGGCCCGCCGAGCGGCTCGGCGCGCTGGTCGACCAGTTCAGCGGGCTGCCCGTCTCCTTGCGGCTGCCCGATGGGGAGCCTGCCTGGCCGTCCGAGGTGGCGGGGACCGTCTACCGGGTGGTGCAGGAGTCGCTGACCAACGTCTCGCGGCACGCGCCGGGCGCCGGGGTGGTCACCGTCAGCGTCACTCAGGGGGAGGGGGAGCTGGTGGTGGAGGTCACGGACGACGCTCCGCCGCCGCACGGCGAGGCGGGCCGGGCCGGGCTCTGGGGCCGGCTGGGCGGGGGCTACGGGCTGGTCGGGATGCGCGAGCGCGTCGAGGCGCTCGGCGGCACGCTGACGGCGGGGCCGCGCGCCGGACGCGGCTGGGTCGTGCGCGCCACACTGCCCCTGCCGGAACGCGCCACCGCGCCCGGCAGGCTGTCCGGCAGCACGGGCACCGATCGTGAGACGCCGTCCGGCAGCACGGGCATCGCTCGTCAGACGCCGTCCGGCGGCACGGGTGCGGCTTGTGAGACGCCGTCCGGCGGCACGGGTGCGGCTCGCGGGATGGCGCGCGGCCGCGCGGGCGGCGGGGAGCGGCGGTGAGCATCACGGTGCTGCTGGCCGACGACCAGCCCATGATCCGCAGTTGCCTGCGCCTGATCCTGGAGGACCAGCCCGACCTCCAGGTGATCGCCGAGGCGGCCGACGGCGCGGAGGCGGTCGCACTGGCGCGCAGGCTGCGCCCCGACGTGTGCCTCGTGGACGTGCAGATGCCCCGCCTCGACGGCATCGAGGTCACCGCCGCCCTCGCGGGCCCCGGCACGCGCGACCCGCTGCGGGTGATCGTGGTCACCACGTTCGACCTCGACGAGTACGTCTACGGCGCGCTGAGAGGCGGCGCGGCCGGCTTCGTCCTGAAGGACGCGGGCCCCGAGCTGCTCGTCGAGGCGGTCAGGGCCGCGCACGCCGGCGACGCGCTGATCTCACCGTCGATCACGCTCCGCCTGCTGCGCCACCTCACCGCCACCACCGCACGCCCCGCGCCGAGCCCCGCCCAGGCGTTGTCGGAGCGCGAGACCGAGGTCGTCCGCGCCATCGCCAGGGGCCGCACGAACCAGGAGATCGCCACCGAGCTGCGCATCTCGCTGAGCACGGTGAAGGGTCACGTGTCGTCCGTCATGACCAAGCTCGGGATGCGCAACCGGGTCGAGGTCGTCGCCTGGGCCTGGGAAAGCCGCCTCGTCCGCTAGTCCGCCGCTAGTCCACTGCTAGTCCACGGCGAACGCGCGCAGCTCCCTGCGCGAGGCCAGCCCCGCCGCCGGCAGCGCGACCTCGCGCTCGCGCGCCGACAGCGTCCTTCACGCGAGGGCCGCACGGCACCAGCACCATGCTCCACCTCACCATCTCCACGGGCGTCGTCGGCGGCGGCTCCGTCATCGGCGGGAGGCAGTGACCTTCTGACGAGGGAGCGCCCCTCGGGAAATCGGAGGGCGCTCCCGCCGTTTCAGCGGCGATCACGGTGGGTACGCCCGAGTTGATTCTGAGCTGCCTGATCATCAGGAGCCCCAGATGTCCCGTATCACGCTCACTCCCGCGGCTCGTGCGGCCCTCCGCGACGAAGAAGTGGTCTTCTTCGACTGGCACGTCACCGGCCTCTGCTGCGCGGACGCGGGGGAGTTCTCGGTCAGGGCGCTGACCCGCGCCAGACTGCCGCGCCGGTCCCGCCCGCTGGGCCCGACCGAGCTGGTCTACGCCCATCCGACCGCCTGGCTGCACCTCGCCGACCTCCCCGTCACGATCGACTGCCGCCCGCTGTGGCGCTGGCGGCGCTTCGTCTCCGATCTGCCGCCGGACGCCGGTCTGCGCTGCTGCCTGGGGCGCCCCATATATGGCCCGCTGCACGGGAGGTAACCGGTGAAGCTGCGTTCCATCATCATCTGGACGGCGGTGGCCGTCGTCGGCGCCGTCGGGTGGGCGGTCCTGGCCCTGTCCAGGGGCGAGAACGTCAACGCGGTGTGGCTGCTGTGCGCCGCGCTCGGCTCCTACGCCATCGCCTACCGGTTCTATGCCCGCTTCATCGTGCGCAAGGTGCTGCGTGCCGACGACCGCAGGGCCACCCCCGCGGAGCGGCTCGACAACGGCATCGACTACCAGCCGACCGACCGCCGGATCCTGTTCGGCCACCACTTCGCCGCCATCGCCGGGGCCGGGCCGCTGGTCGGGCCGGTGCTGGCGGCCCAGATGGGCTACCTGCCCGGCACCATCTGGATCATCGCCGGCGTCATCTTCGCCGGCGCGGTGCAGGACATGGTGATCCTGTTCTTCTCCATGCGCCGCAACGGCCGCAGCCTCGGGCAGATGGCCCGCGAGGAGATCGGGCCGGTGGGCGGGGCCGCGGCGCTCATCGCGGTCTTCGCCATCATGATCATCCTGCTGGCGGTGCTGGCGCTGGTCGTGGTCAACGCGCTGGCCCAGTCGCCGTGGGGCGTCTTCTCCATCGCGATGACGATCCCGATCGCCCTGTTCATGGGGTTCTACCTGCGGGTGCTGCGGCCCGGCCGGGTCGTCGAGGTCACGGTCATCGGCGTCGCGCTGCTGATCCTGTCGATCGTGGCGGGCGGCTGGGTGCAGGAGTCGAGCTGGGCGCCGTTCTTCACGCTGAGCCCGTCGGCGCTGGCGCTGTGGCTGATCGCGTACGGGTTCGTCGCGGCCGTGCTGCCCGTGTGGATGCTGCTGGCGCCGCGCGACTACCTGTCGACCTTCATGAAGATCGGCACCATCGTGCTGATCGCCATCGGCATCGCGATCACCGCGCCGCCGCTGCAGACCACCGCGTTCACCGACTTCGCCTTCACCGGCAAGGGGCCGGTGTTCGCCGGGTCGCTGTTCCCGTTCGTGTTCATCATCATCGCCTGCGGCGCGCTGTCGGGCTTCCACTCGCTGATCTCGTCGGGCACCACGCCCAAGATGATCCAGAAGGAGACCCAGGTCCGCATGATCGGCTACGGCTCCATGCTCATGGAGTCGTTCGTGGCGGTCATGGCGATCACCGCGGCCTGCGTGCTGACCCCGGGGCTCTACTTCGCGATGAACTCCCCGGCGGGCGTGCTCGGCCCGACTGTGCAGACCGCCGCCGAGGCGGTCACGAACATGGGCTTCGTCATCACGCCGCAGGATCTGCAGGCCGCCGCGGCGGCCGTGCAGGAGGAGACGTTGATCGCCAGGACGGGCGGCGCGCCCACGCTGGCCGTGGGCATCTCGCAGATCTTCTCCGGCTTCCTCGGCGGCGCGGCGCTGCAGGCGTTCTGGTACCACTTCGCGATCATGTTCGAGGCGCTGTTCATCCTCACCACCGTGGACGCCGGCACGCGGGTCGGCCGGTTCATGCTCCAGGACACCCTGGGCAACCTGTGGAAGCCGATCGCGCGGGTGAGCTGGTGGCCAGGGCTGGTGGTGACCAGCGCCGTGGTCGTGGCCGCCTGGGGTTACTTCCTCTACCAGGGCGTCAACGACCCCCTCGGCGGCATCAACCAGCTCTTCCCGCTGTTCGGCATCGCCAACCAGCTCCTGGCCGCCGTGGCGCTCACCGTGGCCACGACCTTGCTGATCAAGAGCGGGCGGCTCAAATGGGCCTGGGTGACGGGTGTGCCGCTGGCCTGGGACGCGGCGGTCACGCTGACCGCCAGCTACCAGAAGGTCTTCTCGCCCGACCCCACGCTCGGCTTCTTCGCCCAGCGCGACCGCTACCAGGCGGCGCTCGACCAGGGCCAGCTCCTCGCGCCGGCCAAGACGACCGACGCGATGCGGCAGATCGTGGTGAACTCCACCGTTGACGGCATCCTGGCGGCGTTGTTCGCGGTCCTGATCATCGTGGTCATCCTCGACGCCGCCCGCGTGTGGATCAAGGCCATCCGGGCGCGGGAGCCGCTGCCCAGCACGGAGGCGCCGTTCGAGGAGTCCAAGCTCTACGCCCCCGCCGGGCTCATCGCCACCCGCGAGGAGAAGGAGATGATGGCCAAGGCGTCCTCAGGGGGCTAGCCACCGCTCCGTCGGCCAGCTCTCACGCCGCCACGCGCTGTCCCAGAACATCCACTCGTACGCCGCCGCCCGGCCGTACGCCTGCGCCATCTCCTCGCGGGTGTCCGGCCCCGCGGCGGCGGCGAGCCGGTCGGCGATGGCCTTGGCCTGCTCGACGGAGGCCGCGAAGCCGGGGTCGGCGTAGGTGGAGATCCACTTGCCGTACGGGTGCCCGCCGGGGTCGCCGGCCCGGGCCAGCAGGGCCGTGCCGACGTCCTGGTAGATCCAGAAGCACGGCAGCACCGCCGCCGCGATCACCGGGTAGGGCGCGGTCAGCGCGGTGGCCTGGAGGTAGGACGCGTACGCCAGGCAGGTCGGCGAGGTCGGGCCCTTGGCGTCGAGCTCCTCGATGTACCCGGCGTGCAGCATGCGCTCGGCCGCCAGCGCCGTGTGCGCGCTCTGCGCCCAGAACGCCGCCTCGTCCGCGCTGTCGGCCCGGACGGAGGCCGTGGCCAGCACCTTGGAGAAGGCCTCCAGGTAGCGGGCGTCCTGCACCATGTAGAACCCGAACCGCTCGCGGTCGAGCGTGCCGTCGCCGAGCGCGGTGATGAAGGGGTGCTCGTGGATGGCGCGCATCAGCTCGGCCGTGCGCCCCCAGACGTCGTCGCAGAACATGCGGCCCCCTACCAGATGGCGTGGAAGTGGTGGACGGGACCGTGGCCGGAGCCGACGTGCAGGCTGTCGGCCGCGCGCAGCGCCTCGGTGAGGTACGTCTTCGCCGCCCGCACCGCGCCCGCCCAGTCGTCGTGGCGAGGGCGCAGCGCCGCGATGGCCGACGACAGCGTGCAGCCGGTGCCGTGCGTGTTCTTCGTGTGCACGCGGGGCGCGGCCAGCTCGATCGTGCCCTCCGGGGTGGCCAGCACGTCCACGCACGTCTCGCCGTCGAGGTGGCCGCCCTTGAGCAGCACCTGCCGCGCGCCCAGTGCCCGCAGCCGCTGCGCCTGCCCGTGCATCTCGGCCAGGCTCCCCGCGGGCTCCTCGCCCAGCAGGTCGGCCGCCTCCGGCAGGTTGGGGGTGATCAGGTCGACGCGGGGCAGCAGCGTCTCGCGCAGCGCCGCCACGGCGTCGGCGGGCAGCAGCCGGTCGCCGCTCTTGGCCACCATGACCGGGTCGAGCACGACGTAGGCGGGCCGGTAGGTGTCGAGCGCCGCCGCCACCGCCTTGATCAGCGCCGCGTTGCCCAGCATGCCGATCTTCACGGCGTCGGCGGGCACGTCGGTCAGCAGCGTGTCGAGCTGCTGGGCGACGAACGCGGCCGGCACCTCGTGGATGCCGGTGACGCCCGTGGTGGTCTGCGCGACCAGCGCGGTGACGACGGTCATGCCGTACGCGCCGAGCGCGGAGAAGGTCTTCAGATCCGCCTGGATCCCGGCGCCGCCACTGGGATCGGTGCCCGCGATGGACAGGACCTTGGGTACAGCACTCACGGCCGTGACGTCCCTTCGCTAGTCCGAACTAGATCAGGTTCGACGGGTGTGATCTCAGCCCGGCCTTCCGGGCACCCCGCGTCGACGGCCACTGTAACAGGCGCTCAGACCTCGACGGTGCGGGCCTCCTGCGTGGTGGTGGCCCGGGTGGCCAGGTACGTGGCGACGATGGTGATCAGCCCGGCCACGATCATGTAGGGCGGGATGCCGAGGATGGCGCTGCCGGCCGCCGCCTGCAGCGAGGTCAGGATCATGGGGGCGAAGCCGCCGCCGAGCATGCCGCCGATCTGGTAGCCGAGCGAGGCGCCGCTGTAGCGGACCCGGGCGCTGAACATGTCGGCGAACAGCGCGGCGAGCGGCCCGTACATGGCGGGGTGGATGACCGACAGGCCGAGGATCGTGGCGACGGCCAGCACCAGCGGCGAGCCCGTGTCGATGAGCAGGAAGAACGGGTAGGCGTACAGGACGTAGGCGATGGTCCCCGCCAGGAACACCTTGCGGCGGCCGATCCGGTCCGACAGTGCCGCGAACGCCGGGATCGTGATCACCTCCAGCGCGGCGGCGATGGAGACGATGAGCAGCACCGTGCCGCGCTCGATCTTCAGCTCGGTGGTCGCGTACGTGAGGATGTAGGTGCCGAACAGGTAGAACTGCAGGAACGGCGCGATGCAGGCGCCGAAGGCCAGCAGCAGGTTCCTCGGGTGGCGCCGGATGGCCTCGACGACCGGCAGCCGCGCCTGCCCGCCCGACTGCTTGACCTTCTCGAAGTCGGGGGTCTCCGCCAGCCGCAGCCGGATCACCAGGCCGACCAGCAGCAGCACCACGCTGCACAGGAACGGCACCCGCCAGCCCCAGCTCGCGAAGTCGTCCTTGGGCAGCAGCGAGACCAGGGCGAACGCGGCCGAGGCCAGCACCAGCCCGGCGGGGGCGCCGGACTGCGGCCAGCTCCCGTGGTAGCCGCGGCGGTCCTTGGGCGAGTGCTCGACCGCCATGAGCACGGCCCCGCCCCACTCGCCGCCGACCGCGAAGCCCTGCAGCAGGCGCAGCACGACCAGCAGGATGGGCGCGAGCACGCCGAGGGAGTCGTAGGTGGGCAGCAGCCCGATCAGGAACGTGGCCGCGCCCATGATGAACAGGCTCAGGACCAGCATCGACTTGCGGCCGAGCCGGTCGCCGAAGTGGCCGAAGACGATGCCGCCCAGCGGGCGGACCACGAAGCCGGCGCCGAAGACGGCGAAGGCGGCCAGGGTGCCGGCGATGTCGGAGAACGTCGGGAAGAAGAGCTCGTTGAAGATCAACGCGGCGGCCGTGCCGTAGATGAAGAAGTCGTACCACTCGATCGTGGTGCCGATGAAGCTGGCGAGCACGACCTGCCTGATCGGCTGCTGGTTGTCGGGGGTCACAGGTGCTGCCTCTCTGCCTTGCACCCGGTCGCACGATGGGGTGCCGGAGCGTGTGAGGAGCGAGTGTATGCAACGGTATCCCGATATTGTCAATGGTTGACCGCCGCAGTTGACATGGACCCCGATAAGTGGATATCTCCGTATTCAACGGTATACATAGCTCTAGGAGGTGACCCGTGAGGCTGGCGGAGCGGGCCGACGACTGGCACGCGGCCTGCGCGGCCGACGCCGCACTGGCGGCGCTGGGCTGCCCCGGAGAGGTCGGGTTCGGCATCAGGGCGGGCGAGGAGGTGGTGACCTTCGCCTTCCACGACGGAAGGCCGGTCGGCGCCGCCCGGCGGACCGACTTCGAGGTGGTCGCCGAACCCGAGGCGTGGCGGGAGTTCTTCTCGGCCGAGCCCCGGCCGCCGCACCACCACCTCTTCGGGATGCTCATGCGCGTCCCCGGCACCGCCGTCACGGGGGACGAGGTGTGCTTCGCCCAGCACGCCCACCTGGTGCGGCGGGTGCTGGAGATCGGTCGCGCGGTGATCGCGGGCCCGCCGCTCGCGGCGCGGGAAACGGGCGGCGCGGCGCTCCCAGGCCCGGCGCCCTCGGCGTCACGCGAGACGGCGCGCCCGGATCACATCGAGGGGCGCTATCTGCGAGCCGAGGTGGGCCGGGAGCCCGTGCGGCTGTTCTACGAGCACGCCGGCACCGGCAGGGACGTGCTCTTCCTGCACACCGCCGGCGCGGACAGCCGCCAGTTCCACCACCTCATGAACGACCCCGGGCTGGCCGACCGCTACCACCTGGTCGCCTTCGACCTGCCCTGGCACGGCCGCTCCACCGGCCCGCCCGGCGAGCCGCCAGGCGCGTACGCACTGGACACGGACCGCTACGTCGCCACGATCATGGCCGTGATCGAGGGCCTGGACCTCGACGCCCCGATCGTCGTCGGCTGCTCGATGGGCGGCGAGATCTGCCTGGAGCTGGCCCTGCGCCACCCCGACAGGCTCGGCGGCGTCGTGGCCTGCGAGGCCGCCGACCACGTGCCGGGACGGCAGGTCCGCTGGGCCCGCGACCCGAGGGTGAACCAGACGCTGTTCGTACCGGAGTGGGTGGAAGGCCTGATGGCGCCGCAGAGCCCGCCCGAGCACCGGCGCGAGGTGTGGTGGGGCTACTCCCAGGGCGGGTTCGGCACGTTCGCCGGGGACATCCTGTTCTACAGCGGCGACTGGGACGCCCGCGACCGGGTCGGCCGCATCGACACGGCGCGCTGCCCGGTGGTGATGCTGACCGGCGAGTACGACTACTCGTGCACCCCGGAGATGTCCCGGGCGACGGCCGGGCGCATCCCCGGCGCGCTCTACCGGACGATGCCCCGGCTCGGCCATTTCCCGATGGCCGAGAACCCGGAGGAGTTCGCCGGGCACCTGCTGTGGGCGCTGGACGAGATCGACGGCAAGGCGAGAGGGACGGCCGGATGAGATATCGCATGCTGATCGGCGGCGAGCGGGTGGACGCCGATGGCGACCGCAGGCTCCCCGCGGTCAACCCGTACACGGGCGCGCAGTTCGCCACGGTGCCGGACGCCACCGCCGCCGACGTGGCCGCGGCCGTCACGGCGGCGAGCGAGGCCTTCGAGCGCACCTGGGCGGCGACACCGGGGGTGGCGCGGGCGCGGCTGATGCACCGGCTGGCCGACCTGATCGAGGAGCGCGCCGACGAGCTGGGCCGGCTGGAGAGCACCGACAACGGCAAGCTGCTCAAGGAGACCGCCGGGCAGGCCAGGTTCGCCGCGCGCAACTACCGCTTCTTCGCCGGGTACGCGGACAAGCTGTACGGCCGCACGATCCCGCTGGACAACCCGGACACCCTCGACTACACGCTGCGCGAGCCCGTGGGCGTGGCCGCGCTCGTCACGGCGTGGAACTCCCCGATGCAGCTCCTGGCCAACAAGCTCGCCCCGGCGCTGGCCACCGGCAACTGCGTGGTGATCAAGCCGTCGGAGCACGCCTCCGCCACCACGCTGGAGCTGGCCGACCTGGTGGAGCGCGCCGGCTTCCCGCCCGGGGTGATCAACATCGTGACCGGCGGCGCCGAGGCGGGCACCGCCCTGGTCGGCGACCCGCGCCTGGGCCGCATCAGCTTCACCGGCAGCGTCGCCACCGGCCAGGCCATCGCCGCGGCGGCGGCCCGCACGCTCGTCCCCGTCACCCTGGAGCTGGGCGGCAAGTCGCCCAACCTCGTCTTCGCCGACGCCGACCTGGACGCGGCGATCGCGGGCGCGATGGCCGGCATCTTCGCCGCCGGCGGCCAGACCTGCATCGCGGGCAGCCGCCTGCTCGTCGAGCGGCCCGTCTACCAGCAGGTGGTGGACGAGCTGGCGCGGCGCGCGGACGCCATCAGGCTGGGCGACCCGCTGCTGCCGGACACCCAGATGGGCCCGGTCGCCAACGCGCCGCAGCACGAGCGCATCCAGCGCATGATCGCGGCCGGGGCCGAGGCGGGCGCCCGCCGGGTCACCGCCGAGCGGGAGCTGCCGGAGCGGGGGCTGTTCGTGCCGCCCACCGTCTTCGCCGACGTGCACAACGGCATGCCGATCGCCAGGGAGGAGATCTTCGGCCCCGTGCTGAGCGTCATCCCGTTTGGCGACGAGGAGGAGGCCGTCGCGATCGCCAACGACAGCGACTTCGGCCTGGCCTCCGGCATCTGGACCACCAGCCTGACCCGCGCCCACCGCGTCGCCGAGCGCCTGGTCGCGGGCACCGTCTGGGTCAACACCTACCGGGCCAGCGCGGCGCAGGCCCCGTTCGGCGGCACCCGGATGTCCGGGTACGGCCGCGAGCGCGGCGAGGAGGCGATGGAGGAGTACCTCCGGACCAAGAACGTCATGATCGACCTGTCCGGCCGCGCCGCCGACCCGTTCGCCATGCGGACCTGAAAGGAACAGCGAGATGGCATCACCAGTGGGGCTGTGCGGCCTCGGCAACATGGGGTCCGCGATCGCGCGGCGGCTCTCCCAGACCTGCCCCGTGCTCGCCTACGACCTCGACCCCGCCCGTACCGAAGCCGCCGGCGAGCTGGACGGCGTGACGGGGGTTACCGACGTGGCCGCCCTGGCGGAGGCGGAGACGGTCGTGCTCTCACTGCCGACCCCGGCGGCCTCGGCGCAGGCCGCCGCCGTGATCGCGCCCGGCATGCGGCCGGGCTCGCTGATCGTCGAGACCAGCACGGTCAACCCGGCGGACATGCACCGGCTGCGCGAGCTGTGCGCGCCGCACGGCGTCCGGGTGCTCGACGCCGCCATCCTGTCCGGGGTGGCGCAGATGGCGGCGGGCACGTCCACGCTGCTCATCGGCGGGGACGAGGAGGATCTCGCGCGCGCCCGCCCGGTGCTCGACGCGCTCGCGCCCCGGCAGCTCGTGCTCGGCGGGATCGGCGCGGGCATGGCCGCCAAGGTCATCAACAACGCCGTGGCGCACGCCGTCATGGTCGTGCTGGCCGAGGCCGGCGCGATGGCGGCGGCCACCGGCGTGTCGCAGCGGCGGCTCGCCGAGCTGCTCGCCGACCCGGAGGCCGGGCTCACCCGCCCGCTCACCCACCGCTTCCTGGAGCGCGTCCTGCCCGGCGACTACGAGGGCGGCATGCCGACCTCCGCCGCCCGCAAGGACTCCACGCTGGCGCTGGCGCTGGCCCAGGACGCCGGCATCCCGCTGTTCGCCATCCAGGCCAGCCACAGCGTGTACGAGCTCGCCGTCGGCGGCGGCCTCGGCCGGCAGGACTACGCCTCGATCGCCACCCTGTGGGAGCAGTGGACCGGCCGTCCCATCTCGGAGAAGGAGTCAGCATGACCTCGTACGACGTGATCGTGGCCGGCGGCGGCAACGCCGGCTTCTCCGCCGCGCACGCGGCCCGCGAGCGCGGCGCCCGCGTGCTGCTCCTGGAGAAGGGCACGGCCGGCGAGGCCGGCGGCAACTCCTACTACACGGCGGGTGCCTTCCGCTTCCCCTTCTCCGGGCTGGCGGAGCTGCGGCCGCTGATCGAGGAGGACCCCAGGCACGCCGTGACCGACGTGCCGCCCTACACGGCCGCGGACTTCCTGGCCGACATGAAGCGGGTCACCGACGGCCGCTGCGACCCCGTGCTCACCGACCTGCTGGTGGGCGACGCGGCCGACGCGGTCAGGTGGCTGGCCGGCAAGGGCATCAGGTGGCGGCTGATGTACGAGCGGCAGGCGTACGAGTCGGACGGGCAGTGGCGCTTCTTCGGCGGCCTGGTCGTCGGCACGGTCGGCGGCGGCAAGGGGCTGATCGCCGGGCACACCGAGGCGGCGCTCGCGTCGGGCGTGGAGGTCCGGTACGGCGCGGCGGTCACGGGGCTGCTGCGCGACGGGCAGCGGGTGACGGGCGTGGAGTACCGCGACGCGTCCGGAGTCGCGCACCAGGTCAGCGCGCCCGCGGTGGTGCTGGCGGCGGGCGGCTTCGAGGCCGACCCGGAGCGGCGGGCCAGGCACCTGGGCCCGGAGTGGCGGCGGGCCAAGACCCGGGGCAACCCGCTGAACACCGGCGAGGTGCTCGACCTGGCGCTGGCGGCGGGCGCGCAGCCGTACGGCGACTGGGCCTCCTGCCACAGCACCGCCTGGGACGCCGGCGCTTCCGACGGCGGCGGCGACCGCACGCTGACCAACCAGCTCACCCGCCAGAGCTATCCGGTCGGCGTCGTCGTCAACCGCGAGGGCCGCCGCTTCGTGGACGAGGGCGCCGACTACCGCAACTACACCTACGCCAAGTACGGCAGGGAGATCCTGCGCCAGCCCGGCGGCATCGCCTTCCAGCTCTTCGACGCCAAGACCAGGCCGCTGCTGCGCACGGAGGAGTACGACTCCCACCCGATCACCGCCGCGCGGGCGGACACGCTGGCGGAGCTGGCCGCCGAGCTGGGCATCGACCCGGCGGGGCTGGAGGAGACGGTGGCGCGCTTCAACGCCTCGATCGACGACGGCGTGCCGTTCGACCCGTCGGTCAAGGACGGCCGGGCGGCGGCCGTGCAGCCGCCCAAGTCGAACTGGGCGCTCGCGCTCGACGCCCCGCCCTACTACGGCTACGCGGTGACCTGCGGCATCACGTTCACCTTCGGCGGCGTGCGGGTGGACCAGGACGCCCGCGTGCTCGACGCCGCCGGGGTGCCGATCCCCGGCCTGTACGCGGCGGGCGAGCTGGTCGGCGGCCTGTTCTCGGGCAACTACCCGGGCGGCTCCGGCCTCACCTCCGGCACCGTCTTCGGCCGCCGCGCGGGCAGCCACGCCGCCGGGCTGCGCGATGTTTGAGCTGTACGCCCTCCGCTACGCGCATCGAGACGCCTCGGTGCGCGGCGAGCACTTCTACGGCCACGACCCGGGCGCCCTGGACCCCTTCCCGATCGACTACTACGTCTGGGTGGCCGTCGGGGAGGCCGGGGTGGTGCTGGTGGACGCGGGCTTCACCAGGCAGACCGCCGAGCGCCGCGGCGACCGCCACTACCTGCGCTCGCCCGTGGACACCCTGGCCGCCCTGGGCGTGGCGCCCGCCCAGGTCGGCCACGTCGTGCTCACCCACCTGCACTACGACCACACGGGCCACCTGCGCGACCTCCCCGCCGCCCGGATCGTGCTGCAGCGGGCGGAGCTGGCGTTCTGGACGGGCCCGCACGCCCACCGCGGCGCGTACCCGCACCTGGCAGAGCCCGACGACCTGGCCTACCTGGTGCGGGAGAACCTCACCGGCCGCGTGCGGCAGCTCGACGGCGACCACGAGCTGCTGCCGGGGCTGAGCGTGCACCACGTCGGCGGGCACACGCCGGGCATGCAGGTCGTCCGCGTGCGCACCGCCCGGGGGGACGCGGTCGTCGCCTCGGACGCCAGCCACTTCTACGCCAACATCGAGGCCGACCGCCCGTACGGCATCGTCGACCACCTGCCGGCCATGTACGACGCCTTCGACCGGGTCCGGGCGCTGGCCGGCTCGCCGGAGCTGATCGTGGCCGGGCACGACCCGCTGGTGCTGGAGCGCTTCCCGGCCGTGCCAGGGCTGGAGGGCTACGCGGTCCGGATCGGCTAGCGGTTGTTGACCATACGTTCGAACCTCGGCATCGTAGACCGGGTGGCCGCTGATGAGACGCGTGACGGGGTCGAGCTGACCAACCTGGACCAGCCGCTGTTCGACGGCGCCGACGCGACCAAGCGCGATCTGGTCGACTACCTCGACGCCGTCAGCGACCGCATCGTCCCCGTGCTGCGCGACCGGCCGCTCTCGGTCGTCCGCGTGCGTCCGGGGCAGGCGCCGTTCATGCAGAAGAACCTGCCCAAGTACGCCCCCGCCTGGGTGCGGTCGGTGTCGATGTGGGCGGAGGCGTCGCGCAGGCAGGTGACGTACGCGCTGTGCGACGACAGGCGGACGCTGCTGTGGTTCGCCAACCAGCGGGCGGTGGAGTACCACCCGGCGCTGTTCGCCGGTGAGCACGCCACGCACCTGGTCCTCGACCTCGACCCGCCCGAGCACGACGACTCCTTCTCACTGGCCGTGCGCGGCGCGCTGCTGGTCCGGCAGGCGCTGGAGGACATGGGCCTGGCGGGCGCGGTGAAGACGAGCGGCGCCAAGGGGGTGCACGTGTTCGTGCCCGTGGTGGCGGGCACGGCCATGGACGACCTCGCGGCGGCCACCCGGGCGCTGGCGGCGCGGGCCGAGCGGCTGGACCCCGCGCTGGCGACCACGGCGTTCATCAAGGAGGACCGCGCGGGCAAGGTGTTCCTCGACTCCACCCGGGCGGGCGGGGCCACGGTGGTGGCCGCCTACAGCCCGCGCATCCGGCCGGGGGTGCCCGTCTCCTTCCCGCTGGCATGGTCGGAGCTGGACCGGGTCTCGCCGCGCGACTTCACCCTGCGCACCGCGCCCGGGCTGCTGAAGGACGGCGACCCGTGGGCCGAGCACATGCCGGCGCCGCAGCGGCTGCCCGCCGACCTCGTCGAGGAGGGGCACACGATCCCGATCGCCCGCGTGCAGGCGATGCACGAGGGCAAGCGGCGGGCCCGCGCCCGCCGCGCGGAGTAATGTTCGGAAATTGCCACATTAGTGGGTCTTCACGCTACATCTTCGGCGGGTTACGGTCGGGCAGCGGCCGATCGGGGGGAAGGGCCGCGTTCCCGTTAGCTCATGGGGGGACACCCGCATGCGAAGAATCGCCATCGTCCTGCTCACCGTACTCGCCTTACCCCTGGCCATGACCACGCCCGTCACCGCGGGCGGGCTCGACGACGCCTTCGCCAAGGTGCTCGTCAAGAAGGTGAAGGGCGTCAACGTCAAGAAACACCTGGACGCGTTCCAGGCCATCGCCGACGCCAACGGCGGCAACCGGGCCGCGGGCACGCCCGGCTACGACGCCTCCGTCGCCTACGTCGAGAGCAAGCTGCGCAGAGCCGGTTACCGGGTCACGCGGCAGCCGATCAACTACGTGGAGAGCTGGAGCGAGAACAGCCCGCCCACGCTCGCCATCACCGCACCCACCCCGAAGTCGTACGTGCCCGGCACCGACTTCGTCACCTTCCAGCCCTCCCCGGCCGGTGACGTGACCGCGCAGGTCCAGGGCGTGGACCTGACGCTGCCGCCGACCCCGGCCCCCAGCTCGACCAGCGGCTGCGAGGCCGCCGACTTCGCCGGCTTCGTCCCCGGCCGGATCGCGCTCATCCAGCGCGGCACCTGCCCCTTCGTCAACAAGGTGATGAACGCGGCCGAGGCCGGCGCCTCCGGGCTCATCGTCTTCAACGAGGGCCAGCCGGGCCGCACGGACCCGTTCCCGCTGGACATCGGCGAGTGGCGGGGCGGGATCCCCATGGTCTTCGCCGGCTTCGCCGTGGGCAACGAGCTGGCCGCCACCCCCGGCGTCACCGTGCGCCTCAAGGTGGACGCCAACCTCGTGCTCGGCACCAACGACAACGTGATCGCCGAGAGCCCCTTCGGTGACCCGCGCAACGTCGTCATGGTCGGCGCCCACCTCGACAGCGTGACCGAGGGGCCCGGCATCAACGACAACGGCTCGGGCAGCGCGGCCCTCCTGGAGATCGCCGAGGAGATGGCCTACGTCCCGGTCAAGAACAAGGTGCGCTTCGCGTTCTGGGCGGCCGAGGAGATCGGTCTGCTCGGGTCGGACCAGTACGTCGACGCCCTGTCGGAGGCGCAGCTCGACCGGATCAGGGTGTACCTGAACTTCGACATGATCGCCTCGCCGAACTACGCGTACAAACTGTACGACGGTGACGACTCCGACGGCGTCGGCTCGCCTGCCGGCCCGCCCGGCTCGGCCCAGATCGAGCAGCAGCTCGCGGCGTTCTTCGGGTCCCGCTCGCTGCCGACCGTGGGCACCGACTTCGACGGCCGCTCCGACTACGGGCCGTTCATCGCCGTCGGCATCCCGTCCGGTGGCATCTTCACCGGCGCGGAGGGCATCAAGACGCCCGAGGAGGCGGCGCTGTTCGGCGGCACGGCGGGAGTGGCCTACGACGTCTGCTACCACCAGGCGTGCGACACGATCGCCAACGTCAACGACACGGCGCTCGACGTGGACTCCGACGCGATCGCCGACTCGGTGGCGCGGTTCGCCTACAACCTGCGGGCGATCCCGCCCAGGACGGCGCCGCAGGCGGCCGCCGCCCTGATGGCGGAATCCACGAGCTGACCCGCGGCGGCGGGGCGGGCGGGCACGACACCCGCCCGCCCCGCCGTGTCAGCTCGCCGGGGTGGGATGGCTGACCGGGCTGCGGTGCCCCTGCTCGTCCACCGCCCGCACGCCGAACTGGAAGTTGTCCTTCGACAACCCCTCGACCCTGTACGAGGTCACGTTCCCCACGAAGCGCGAGTGCGTCCACAACGGCTCGGTCGTCGCCCGCCAGACCACCTCGTACCCCGCGACGTCGGGCTCGGGGCCGGCCTCCCACCGCAGGTCCGTGTCGTTGGTGAGCCGGCTCGTCACGATCGCCGCCCGGCCGGGGGAGCGCGGCGCGCGGGCCAGCGCCGCCAGCGCGGCCAGGTTCACCTGCGCCACCCGGGCCACGTAGTCGGGCTCGACGAAGCGCAGCAGGTCGCCGTACTGCACGCCGTCCTCCACCCGCACGTCCTGGTGCTGGTGCAGGTAGTTCTCGTGTACCTCGGTGAAGCGCACCGCCGCGTACCCCTGCTGGAGGAACGGGATCTGGTCCCCGCCCCGCAGGTACCGGTCCCTGCGGTAGTACAGGCGCGCGTCGAACCACGGCACGTACTGCTCGGCCGTCTCGTGGACGAACCGGGCGAGCTGCCGCGACACCCCGTCGTTCTCGCCCCCGATCGACTGGCGGACGGCGGCCTGGGCCGGGGTCTCCGAGGTGGGCACCCCCTCGGAGAACACCCGCACGGCCCCGGGCTCGCGCCCGTTCTCGCCGTCGGCGCTGCCCACGATGTCGTTGGTGAACATGCCCTGGATGTCGGTGTTGCTCTGCTTGGCCTGCTGGGCGTAGTACGCCGACCCGTACAGGCCCTGCTCCTCGCCCGCCACCGCCATGAACACCACGGTCGCGTCGAACGTGCGGGTGGCCATGACCCGGGCGGCCTCGATGGCGACCGCCACCCCCGAGGCGTCGTCGTTCGCGCCGGGCGCGTCGCAGGTGGCGTTCATGACGTCGGAGCAGCGGGAGTCGTAGTGGCCGCTGACCACGTACGTACGGCCGGCGGCGGCGTCCTGGGTGCCGCGCAGCGTGGCGACCACGTTCGTGATCATCGTCGGCGCGGGGATGCGCGGCGAGACCGGCTGGACGAACGACTGTTTCTGCACCGTCATGCGCCCGCCGGAGGTGGCGGCGATCCTGGTGAACTCGTCGTAGATCCAGTCGCGGGCGGCGCCGATGCCGCGCACGGGATCGTCCTGGCTGGACAGCGTGTGCCGGGTGCCGAACGAGGCCAGCTTGGCGATGATCCGGCCCAGGTTGCGCGCGTCCACCTGCCGGACCATCTTCTCGATCTCCCGATCGCGCGGCGCGCCCGCCTCGGCGGCGGGGGTCAGCACGCCGGCGAGCAGGACGGCGGCGAGGAAGGGCAGGGCAGATCTGCGGATGAGAGGGGACAGTGCCATGGCATGGCTCCACGAGAGATGGCGGGCCGGCCCTGGGAGGTCCGGCCCGCGATGATGAGGGAGCTATCGGGTGATCCTGACGTCGTCCACGCCGGCCTCGACCAGGGAGGCCCCTGAGGCGTCGGCGGCGTCCACGAGGATGCGGACGGTCTGGCCCGCGAAGGCGTTCAGGCTGGCCGTGGCGGTGGCCCAGGCGCCGTTGCGGTTGGTGGCCGCGCCCGCCTGGTTGAAGACCGTCGCGGTGGTGCTGCCGACCACGCGCACCCGCAGGTAGTCGGCGCTGGAGGCGTTCGAGCCGTGCGCCAGATACCACGAGAACGACAGGTTCAGCGCGCCCGTCGCGGGCAGCGTGATCGGCGGCGACTGGATCGAGGTGGTGCCGCCGTCGATGTCGTACGCGCCTGCCGAGGAGCCCGCCAGACGGCCGGTGACCAGGTCGTTGGTGCCGCTGGCCGTGGTGCCGAGCTGCTTGGCGCCGCTGGAGGTGGTGGCCTCGGGGTCACCGCGCTCCCACTGCCCGAGGGTGGCGGTGTCGGTGGCGGACGGGTTCACCGTCCAGCCCGTGGCCGTCTCGAACGTGTCCTGCCAGACGGTGACCGGCGGGACGGCGGTGGCGGTCGTCCAGACCGCGTACGCGATGGCGTCGGCGTTCCTGTCCAGCGCGGTGTCGTTGATGTTGGCGGTCGTGTCGCAGGCGCGGTGGTAGCAGACGTCGAACGCCTGCCCGGAGGTGCCGCCCCAGAGCGTGGCCTGGGCCGCGGTCTTGATGCCCTCCGCGCCGGTGAACGTGCCGCCCGCCGGGATGCCCACGGCGATGAACGGCCCGTAGTCGGAGCGTCCGTCGAAGTCGGTGCCCCGGGTGGGCACGCCGATGGAGGTGAAGTAGTCCTGGATCGTGCGCTCCAGCTGCGCCGAGCCGGTCGGCCCCGGCCCCGACCCCGTGCCGTCGGAGTTGTCGCCGTCGTAGACGAAGTATCCGGCGTTCGGGGAGCCGACCATGTCGAAGTTCAGGTAGCCCTTGATGCGTGCCCGCTCGGCGGCCGGCAGGTTGCTGACGTAGAACTGCGACCCGCGCAGCCCCAGCTCCTCCGCGCCCCACCAGGCGAAGCGCAGGTGCTTGACCGGCTGCAGCGCCTGGCGCGACACTTCCAGCGCCGTCTCCAGGATGGCCGCGCTGCCCGAGCCGTTGTCGTTGATGCCCGGCCCGGCGGTCACGCTGTCGAGGTGCGCGCCGACCATGAGGATGTCGTTCGGGTCGCCGCCCGGCCAGTCGGCGATGACGTTGTAGCCGGTGGCGCCGTTGTAGGTGAACGTCTGCAGGGTGGTGGTGTAGCCGGCGGCGTCGAGCCGGCCCCTGACGTAGTTGGCCGAGGCGAGGTAACCGGGCCGGCCGTGGGCCCGGGTGCCGCCGTTGGCGGTGGCGATGGACTGGAACTGTGTCAGGTGTGCCTTGACGTTGGCCAGCGGGATGTCCGGCGGCGCGGCGGCCAGGGCGGGGGTGGGGGCAGGGGTGAGAGTGAGGGTGACGATCGCCGCGACGATGAGTGATCTCATGCCGGTTGTCCAGGTGCGACGGCTGGATAAGAGCATGGCGGCGCCTCCATCCGAGGTCGAGGGTGGAAGATCCCGAGATGGTGCTTCTCTGGAACGTAACGCCACAAAAGGGCTTCGCCTAGGGCCGGGGGACGACCACCTCGGCCCCCCGCCGTCCCGGCCGGGGCGCCGCTAGGAGTGCGTCGGCTCCTCGGCCCGCAGCGCCGCTAGGAGTGCGTCGGCTCCTCGGCCCGCAGCGCCGCCGCCACGATCTCGGGGGAGTCGGCGAAGAACCGGATCGACCTCACCTCGGCCCGGCGCCCGAGCGGCCGCACGACGGTGACGGGACGGGCCAGCTCCACCGTCACGTTCGTCTGCGACGACACCGCCACGGTCAGCCGGTCGTCCTTCACCGTGACCATGCCGCCCTCGTCGTAGACCCGGCGCGTCCGTACGGCGGTGATCAGCTCACGGGGCACCCGCAGCTCGAAGTAGATCCCGTACCGGACCCGCAACTCCTCCCGGGTGACCACGTGCGGCCGGGTGGCGCACCCGGCCGCCATCACGGCCACGAACAGCAGCCCGTACAGGTCCGCGACCAGCACCCCGTACCGCAGCCACGCGGGCACGTCGAGCGCGACCAGCAGCAGGTCGATCACCACGGTCTCGACCGCCATCGCGAAGCCGAACAATAGCAGTACGAACGCCTGCTCCTTGGCGTACGGCACGACGGTCGCGCCCCGCGGCACCCCCTGATTGCGGCGAAGAGCCCACAGCCCGATGGCGGTCAGGCCCTTGAGCTCGAACCCCACAACGCGCAGCGCGACCCGGATCATCCGTTCCTCCCCTTTGAGCGACCTCGCTCCCATGAGACACGTTGACGTCGCGTCAAGGTCAAGCGGCAGGCGGGGCGTTCATGATGCTCCTGATCTGCTGCGGCGTCAGGGCTTGGTCGTAGGTGCGCACCTCGTCGACGACCATCCCGCCGAGGTGCTCCATCGAGCTGCCGATCCGCAGTTCGGAGGGGCCGTGGAAGTCCCGTTCGAAGTGGGTCCACCCGGCGGGCTCCCCGTTGACGTACAGGCGGCAGTACGTGCCGTCGAAGGTGCCGGCCAGATGGGTCCAGACGCCGACCGGGATCGGCTCGCGACCGGCCGGACGGTTGGCGTCGTTGCCGTCCACATGCGCGCTCGGCAGGCCGAACCAGCCTCCGGCCGACAGCCGGAGAGCGCTGTCGGAGCCGTGGGCGTAATGGTGGAGGAAGCCGTAGTCGGTGCCATCGGTCGCGCGCTTGACCCAGGCGGAGATCGTCACCGCGCCCCTGGCCTGGAACGACGGCGCCTTCACCACGCCGTCGTAGTGGAAGCGCAGCGCCCTGCCGTGCTTTCCTTCGACCCAGGTGCCGTTGCGCAGAACGCCGTCGTGGTGCTTGCCTGAGGAGTCGTGTACGGCCGTGCCGGATCCCTCGTCGAGGCCGTACCAGCCGGACAGGGCCTGCTGCAGGTCCGGAGGAGCGGAGATGGCGGCCGTCACGGAGGGTGAGGGCTCGCTGAGCTGGGACGCGGTGTCCACGGCGACCGATCGGTAGTAGTACGTGCCGGCCGCGTCGACGTGGTCGAGGTGGGTGGAGCGCTCGGCGGGAGAGGCGACGAGGGTCTGCGCCGTGGGCGTGAAGTCCGGCGTGGTGGAGCGGTGCAGCTGGATCCCCGTCACGCCGCGCTCGTCCGCGGCCGTGCCCACGTGCACCCTGGCCCAGCCGTTGAACGGCTCCACCTGGAGCACCGGCGCGGTCGGCGGGCATTCGGGCTTGTCGGCGACGGCCGGGATCACGTCGGAGGGGTGACGCGTGCCCGACGAGTCGAGTGCCACGACGCGGTAGTGGTAGGCGCCCGCTTCGACGCAGCCCTCCGGGTAGGTGAGCGCGTTCACCGTGGCGACCCTGGTCTGGTCCGACGGTACGGCGAGCGTATGGGGATCGAAGCGGTGGATCTCGTACCCGGTGATGCCGCCGCTGTCCACGGGGGCCTCCCACGACAGCCGGACCGCCCGCGAGCTGACGTCGGCCGCGAGGCCGCGGGGCGCCTTCGGGTCGGGCGCGACCGCCGTGACCACGTCCCGTTCGAGCTCCTCGACCGTCAGCGCCCGCCGGTACAGCCGCACTTCGTCGACCGCGCCGTCAGGACAGGGCGCATCCCCGCCGCCGATCACGAGAGGCCCGTCGCCGAGGTCTCCGCTCGCCGGTACGGACATGATCTCGAGCCCGTACCCGTGGACCCGGATCGTCGTCCCGTCGTAGACCAGGGCGAGGTGGATCCACTCGTCCGGGAGCATCCCGAGCGACTCGCCGTGGACGACGCCGCCGGCCCGCACCTGCCAGCTGTCGGCGCCCAGACGGAAGGACGGCTCCTGTCCGTGGCGCACCCTGGAGACGAACGTGCACGACTCGCCCTCCGGCCCGATCCTGACCCAGGCCGTCAGCGTCATGGCCGACGGGGTGCGCAGCCCCGGCGCGTCCGGAACGACGACCGTCCGGTCCAGCCCGGGCTCCCGGTCGAAGGCGAGCGCGTTGCCGAACAGGCCCGGGACCCACCGCGGGTCACGAACGGTCCCGTCGTGGCCGTTGCCGGACAGGTCGCGGACCTCGCCTTCCATCGCGTAGGCGGCCACCAGGCCGTCATCCGCCGCACGAGCCGCGGCCGGCGCGATCACCGGCGTGCCGGCCATCATGATCAGGCCCACGAGGGCACGGACTAAGCCACGCATGTTCGCCTCCAGGTGTCACGGGAGCATCTCCCCAGCCGGCCCAGCGTGCCTGGTCGCCCGTATAAAGGGCGGTATACGGCGCCTGTATACGGGGGCCCGCCCGCCGGAAACCGGTTGATGGGCCACGGCGCGGGGTGCGAGCATCCCCGGGTGGACGCGGAACTGGAGCAGATCGAGGCGAACGTGGCCCTGGCCATCGACCGGCTCGGGCCCCTGAGCGACGTGGACTTCGGCCTCAACGCGGAGTCCGTCGCCTGGGTCGAGGGCTTCATCGAGCGGCAGCGCTCCCGCCCCGGCTTCGACCCCGAGCAGATCGACGGCCTGGTGGGCGTGCTCGGCTCGTTCCTCGGCGCGTGCGTCGCCGCCGCCGCGGGCGGCTCCTGGCACTGCTCGGACGAGGCCGGCTGGGGCGTGCTGCTGCCCGACGGCAGCACGGCCTTCCCGTTCGTGAAGGTCCGCAAGCAGTTCAGGGACGGCCTGGAGGGCGGCGAGTCGATCGTCAGCTTCTACCGCGTCGCCGTCGACTTCATCGCCACCGGACAACTGCGGGACCGGGAGCAGGACTAGGGACGCGCTTCCATACCGATGTCGGCAGCCGGGAAGATTTCTCGCGAACTCGGTTGAACCCATCCCCGCCCCACCGCGTACAACCTGTCGGACAACAGCACGCACCACCACCGAAAAACGCCACTTGACCTGCGCGAAGGCGGAATCTCGGGCGTGCTCGCCGCGCTGACCGGCTGCCACGGGGATGGCGATGGAATTTCAGGGATGGAGCGACGGCCTGGCCCTGCGGCCGCGCGATTACCTGGGAAAGGGCCAGACGCTGGCCGCCGCCGTCAGGGCGGCGGGCCCCCTCAGGGACGAGGCGCTTCACCTGTTCGCGCTCGGCAGCGCCACCACCATGGCCAGGCTGCACCTGGGCGGGATCGCGGGGCTGCGGCTCAGCCCCGGCAACGTCATGATCGGGCCGCGCGGCCAGGTGGTGTTCGCGCCGGGGCCGCGCGACAGCGTGTTCCCCGCCCACGACGTCGCGGACTGGGCCGGCGTGGTCGTGTTCGCCGCGACGGGCCGCGAGCCCGACCAGGGGGCCGACCTCGACAGGCTGCTCCCCGCGCTGCGCGCGGTGATCGAGGAGTGCCGCCGCTCCGACGCCGCCTCCCGCCCCTCGGCCGTCGATCTGGTACGCATCCTGCTCGGCCAGGGGGCACACGGCGCCACGGTGCACGAGCTGCTACTGGAGGCGGAGCGGCGCACCAGGCCCGAGGAGCCGGCGCCGTACGCGGAGCACGTCGTGCCCACGCCGTTCTGGCGCAAGCCGGCGTACCTGACCGGCGTCGCCATCGGCATCGCACTCGTCGCGGGGGCGGCGGGCGCGGTGCTCATGATCTCCGACCGGGGGAGCGCGGCGGAGCGGAGCGCGAGCGACGTGGTCGGCGCGGTCGGCCGGCGCACGGCCACGTTCCGCCAGGTGTTCGCGGAGACGTCCTCCGGCCGGGCGGTGGCCGAGGGCAGGCTGAGCTTCGACCCCGGCGCGCCGGCCACCTCGTACGAGATGAAAGTCGCCTGCGGGAACGATCCACAGCGCACCTCCGTGTCGCTCGTCGGGAGCAGAGGGGTGGCCGGCGGCGTGGTGTTCGACGCCGATCACCCGCCGGTGGAGTCGTGCGTGCAGCGGACGGCGGGCACCGTCAGGGAGCTCAGCTCGCCGCGCACGCTCAAGGGCCTGATCGACGCGGCCGGATCGGGTGTGACCAGCGCGCCCGCCGCCGGGAACGGCCGCACCTACACGGGCTCCGCCCCGGCGCACCGGGTCAGGGGCGAGGAGGGCCGCACCACCTACGCGGGCCTGCCGGCCGAGGGGCCGGTGCGGTTCACGCTGCAGGTGGACGGCCGGGGCCTGCCCGTACGGCTGCTGCTGCGCCTGGAGAGCCGGGGCGGCGTGTCCCAGACCGTCGAGACCGTCTATCGGGACTGGCGCCCGTTCGAAGCCATCAAGGGGGAGACGAGCAATGGCTGAGGAATTCACCGCGAACCGCCAGGAGGCCGCGAACGTCTCGCGGGACCTCAAGGCCATCCGCGCGGCACTGGACGGCGGGAACATCGGCGCGCTCGACGCGCAGACCGGCTCGGAGAAGGTGGACGACGCCGTACGGAGGTTCTTCGAGGAGTCCTCCGACAACCGGGAACGCATGAACCAGCTCCTGGAGCGCGCGGCGGGCCTGCTGGACGCCCTGGTCGAGGGCACCGGCACGCTCGACGGCTCGCTGGCGGACTCGCTCACGACCACCCCGGGCGGGTCGTGATGAAGGCGCTCGGCCTCGGCGTGCTCACCGGCGTGCTGGCCGCGACCGTCGCGGCGTCGCTGGTGTTCGCGCTGACGGACCGGCCCCCGGCGCCGGCGGGCGCGCGGGCCGTGTTCGCCGAGGAGCCGTCCGGACAGGCGGCGGCGCCCGGCCGCGGCGAGGAGCCCACCGGTGAGGCGGCCGTGCCCGGCCGCGGCGGGGAGCCCACCGGTGAGGCGGCCGTGCCGAGCCGGAGCGAGGATCCCACTCCCGCCAAGGCGGACTTCGCCGGGCGGGTGGCGGGCGGCGGCGGGCTCGTCGCGCTGTCGGTCCGCGACGGCAAGGCCGTCGGCTACTTCTGCGACGGCCGCCGCGAGGTCTGGATGTCGGGCGAGGCCCGCGACAACCGCGCCACGCTGGTCGGCCCGGAGGACGGCAGGACCCTGATGACCGCCGACCTCGGCGAGGACGGCGCGAAGGGCAGCCTGGTCCTGGGCGAGGACGCCTTCCGCTTCACCGCCCCCGCCGTCGAGCGGCCCTCCGGCCTGTACCGGGCGACGGAGCAGGTGCGCGGCGCGTCGGTCGTCGGCGGCTGGATCGTCCTGCCGGACGGCCGCCAGGTCGGCGCCGTGCGCTTCGGCGGCGCCGGACGGCCCGCCCCCCGGCTCGTCCCGGGCCGCGAGGTCCAGGTCGACGACGTCACGCTCGAACCCGAGCCCGTGGACGCCTTCATCGAGGAGCTGACCAATGGCTGATCTACCCTTCGGATTCACCGTGCGGGTGCCCGACTCGTGGTACGAGTTCGACGTCTGGCGCGCCGGCCGTACCGGTGACCTGGCCAGGCTCGTGGACGCCCGGGTGGCGGCCACGCCGGAGCTGGCCCCGCACCGGTCGCTGCTGCTGAAGGTGCTGCGCGAGGTCGCCGACCTGGCGGCGCGGCACGGCGCGGTGTTCGGCGCCGCGATGACCGACCACGTGGAGGACGCCGGCACCGTCCTGGCCACGCTCATGGTCCTGCACACGCGGGGCCGCCCCGACCCGGAGGACAACACGGTCGAGGCGATCGCCTCGGGCGTCGTCACCCTGCCGCCCACGCCCGGCACACCCGCCTGGCGCGCCGTCGAGATCGTGGAGCTGGACGCGGGCCGCGCCGTCCGCGTGACCGGCGTGGAGAGCGGCGAGCTGGACTCGGTGGTCATGCAGACCCTCATCCCCGTGCCCGGCGGGCACGGCGTGCTGGACCTGGTGCTCACCAGCCCGCACCTCAGCCTGGCCGAGCCGATGCTCGACCTGTTCGACGCGATCAGCGCCACCCTGGCCTGGTCCGACCCCCGAGGAGAGTGAACCGTCATGGCAGGTGGGACCCATCACCTCAGCTTCCCGCAGGTGGAGAACAGCGCCACCCGGCTGAACAAGGAGAAGGAGGACATCGAGAGCCGGCTGACCCAGCTCAAGGCGATGATCGACCAGCTCGTGAGCAGCGACTTCGTCACCGAGCGGGCCTCCGGCAAGTTCCAGCAGGACTACGACCAGTGGAACAACGGCGCCAAGCAGGTCATGCAGGGCCTGGAGGGCATGAGCCAGTTCCTCAAGACGGCCATCGCCAAGCACCGCGAGCTGGACGCCTCGCTCAGCGGCGGCGCGGGAGCGTGAGGTCATGCCGGGCGGATGGGACGTACTGGGACTGGCCGGCGACCCCGCGCCGGGGGACCCCGGGCAGGTCAGAGGACTAGCCGACCGGCTGCTCAAGGAAGCGCGGCTGGCCGAGGACAACACGGCCAGGCTGAGCACCGTGTCGGGCAACAGCTCGGCGCTGCGGATGCGCGGCGACTACGCGGCCCCCTACAGCCAGGCGCTGGGCGAGCTGCCCGGGGAGCTGGCCAAGCTGGGCAAGGCGTACCGGGGCGCCGGTGAGGCGCTGCTGACGTACGCGGGCAGCCTGGAGCAGGCCAGGACGCAGGCCGGTGCGGCGCTGCGCCAGGGCCAGAGCGCGGCGGCCGCATCGCAGGGGGCGCTGCGCGAGGTCCAGGCGCAGCTCCCCGGCGGCGGCCCGATCCTCGACGTGCCAGAGGCGGAGTCCGCGCTGGCCAACGCCGACGCGGCGACGCGGGAGGCCACGTACGCGGCGATGCAGCGGGCCCGCCGGGCCGAGGAGGACCGCGCGCGGGCGCGCCGGATCGCCGAGGACGCGGCCAGGCTGCGCGGGGACGCGGAGACCAAGGCCACCCGGGAGATCGAGCGGGCGCTCGAAGGCAGCGGCATCAAGGACAAGTCGTGGCTGGAGCAGGCGTGGGAGACGATCTCCACGCCGTTCAGGTCCTGGGACGACTTCGTGTCCTTCGCCGGCACCGTGGGCGCGGTGGCCGGGCTGGCGGTGCTGGTCATCGGCACCGGCGGGCTGGCCGGGGTGATCCTGGCCGGCGTGGCGGTGGCGGCCGGCGCGGTGGTGCTCGGCGACGCGCTGAACAAGTACCGGCAGGGCAAGGGCTCGCTGGGCCAGGTCGGCCTGGCCGCGCTGGGCGTGCTGCCGGTCGGCAAGGGGATCGCCGTGCTGGGCCGCGGCGCCAAGGCCGTCCTGGGCCTGAACGGCGCGGCGGGAGCCGTACGCGCCGGCGGCGGCACGGTGCTCGGCACCGGCGCCCTGGCCATGCGTGGCGGCGGGAACGCGCTGGGGTCCCCGGCGCTGCGTACGGCGATCCAGAGCGGCGGCGCCCGCCAGGGCACGGCCGCGACCGGCTCGTGGCAGCGTGGCCGCCAGTTCTTCAGCCAGGACCCGGTGCACTTCCCGACCGGCACCGTGCTGCTCCCGCAGACGGACGTCGAGCTGCCGGGCGTGCTGCCGCTGCGCCTGGAACGTACCCATCTGTCCACTTACCGCACCGGCCGGTGCTTCGGCCGCTCCTGGGCCTCGACGCTGGACCAGCGGCTGGAGGCCGACGCCGACGGGCTCTGCCTGGCCACGGAGCACGGTGCCCTGCTCACGTTCCCCTACCCGGAGCAGGACCGCCCGGCGTACCCGGACGACGGCCCCCGCCTGGCCCTGTACGAGACCGACGGCGGCTACGCCGTCACCGACCCCCTCACCGGCCGCACCGTGCACTTCGCAGAGACCACCGAGGCCGGCGTGCTGCCCATCGCGGCCGTCACCGACCGCAACGGCAACCGCGTCGAGGTGCGCTACACCGACGGCCTGCCGTCCGAGATCGTGCACTCCGGCGGCTACCACCTGGACATCGAGACGTCCCAGGGCCGCGTCGTGGAGATCCGCCTGCGCGGCGCCGGCCAGCGGCTGCTCTCCTACGCCTACGACGAGGCCGGCGACCTGACCGAGGTGACGAACTCCTCCGGCCTGCCGCTGCGCTTCACCTACGACGAGGAGGGCCGGCTGACCCGCTGGCAGGACCGCATCGGCACCTGGTACGCCTACACCTACGACCTGCGGGGGCGCTGCGTGTACGGCACGGGGTCGGCGGGCGTGTTCAACACCGAGCTGTCCTACGGCGACGGCGTCACCCGGGCTCACGACTCGCTCGGCCACCCCACCACGTACCACCACAACGACCTGCTCCAGGTCACCGCCGAGACCGACCCGCTCGGCCACACCACCCGCTACCGCTGGGACGAGCACGACCGGCTGCTCGCCCGTACGGACGCGCTGGGCCGCACCACCCGCTACACCTACGACGAGGCGGGCGCCCCGCTGTCGGTCACCCGCCCGGACGGCGCCACCCGCCGCTGCACGCGCGACGCCCTGCACCTGCCCGTCACCGTCACCGACTTCGACGGCAGCACCACCACCCTGCGCCACGACGAGCGCGGCAACCTCCTGGCCACCGAGGACACCACCTGCACCTACGACGAGCGCGGCCACCTGACCACGATCACCGACGCGCTCGGCCACACCCACACCGTCGCCACGGACCCGGCGGGCCTGCCCGTGGCTATCACCGACCCCACCGGCGCCACCACCCGCTACGAGCGCGACGCCTTCGGCCGCGTCACCGCCGTCATCGACCCGCTGGGCGCCACCACCCGCCACACCTGGACGGTCGAGGGCCGGCCCGCCACCCGCACCACCCCCGGTGGCGCGGTCGAGCGCTGGGTGCACGACGCCGAGAACAACCTGGTCGAGCACGTGGACGCGCTGGGCGAGTCCACCCGCGTCGAGATCGGCCCCTTCGACGTGCCCACGGCCCGCACCACCCCGGACGGCGCCCGCCTGGAGTTCACCTACGACACCGAGTCGCGCCTCACCAAGGTGACCAACCCGCAGGGCCTGACCTGGCACTACTCCTACGACCCGGCGGGCAACCCGGTCGAGGAGATCGACTACGACCACCGCGTCCTGAGCTACCTGCACAACCCCGTGGGCAACCTCACCGAGCGCGTCAACGGCGCGGGTGAGTCCACCAGCTTCGTCTACGACGTCCTCGACCGGCTCATCGGCCGGCGCGCGGGCGACCGGCTGACCACGTTCGACTACGACGCGCTGGGCCGCCTCGTGCACGCCGCGAACCCGGACGCCGACCTCACCATCGTCCGCGACGCACACGGCCGCGTCGTCCGCGAGACCTGCAACGGCCGCACGCTCACCTCCGCCTACGACGCCCTCGGCCGCAGGGTGCTGCGCCGCACGCCGTCCGGGGCGGAGACCGTCTGGACGTACGACGCCCGCGACCTCCCCCTCACCCTCGAAACCGCCGGCCAGACCCTCCGCTTCACCCACGACCAGGCGGGCCGCGAGACCTCCATGACCTTCGGCGCCGACCTCGCCCTCCTGCACGAGTGGGACGACGACGGCCGCCTCCACTCCCAGACCCTCACCAGGGGCCCGGCCGCCCGGATGGTCCAGCGCCGCACGTACGGCTACCGCAGGGACGGCGGCCTCACCGAGATCGACGACCTCCTGTCCGGCCGCCGCCGCTTCGACCTCGACCCGGCCGGCCGCGTCACCGCCGTCCACGCCACCGGCTGGTCGGAGACCTACCACTACAACAGCGCCGGCCAGATCACCGACGCCGCCTGGCCCGCTCCGGGCGACTCCCAGGGCCCGCGCGCCTACACCGGCACCATGCTCCGCCAGGCCGGCCGCACCCGCTACGAGTACGACCGCCAGGGCCGCACGATCCTGCGCCAGCGCAAGGGCCTGTCCGCCAAACCCCGCACCTGGCACTACACCTGGGACGCCGACGACCGCCTCACCACCGTCACCACCCCCGACGGCACCCGCTGGCGCTACCTCTACGACCCCCTGGGCCGCCGCATCGCCAAGGAACGCGCCGACGGCGCCCACCGCACCGACTTCACCTGGGACGGCTGCACCCTGGCCGAACAGTCCACCGACGACCGCACCACCTCCTGGGACTGGGCACCCGGCTCCTTCCGCCCCCTGACCCAGACCGAACGGTCGCAGGACTGGGTGGACGAGCGCTTCTACGCCATCGCCACGGACCTGCTGGGGACGCCGGCGGAGCTGGTGTCGGCGGAGGGCGAGGTCGCCTGGCGCACCCGCCGCACGTTGTGGGGGGCTTCGCCGGGGGCGGTCACGGCCGGGGTGGAGTGCCCGTTGCGGTTCCCTGGTCAGTACGAGGATGCCGAGTCGGGGCTGTACTACAACTTCCTGCGGCATTACGACCCGGAGGCCGGGGTTTATGTGGCTGCGGATCCGATCGGGTTGCGGGGTGGGTGGGATCCGCATGCGTACGTGCCGAATCCACAGGTGTGGATGGATCCGCTGGGGCTGTCGGCCTGTCCACGGGAGCTGCCGGCGGGCAAGCCGCCCAACATCATCCCGGACCGGATGCCGCGAGCGGAGATCCCGCAGGCCCAGGAGATCGTCGCCTTCCGCGGCGGAGAGTTCGTGGGGGCGCCGACCCGCAACTTCCCCGGCATCGACGGCTGGCTCGACGGGACGCCGGCCAGCCTCAAGGGTTACGCGGGCACGTCACCGATGGGCGTGCTCTCGCACGCGACCAAGGCCGAGACCCAGGCGCGCAACGCGGGATACTCGGGTGTGGAGCTGTTCGTCGACGCCAAGAACGTGCCGGCCCGCCAGCTGGTGGACTTCGGCGTCAACGGGCCGCTGGTGCAGATACCGCGCCAAGGAACCATCAGCAGCATCTACGTCAACACAGCCGACGGCTGGGTCGTCTTCCCGGGGTGATGCATGTCCATCGAGATCGGAGTCGTGTGTCCGAGCAGGCCTGATCCGGACACTCTCGCGCGCGTGACCGGTTTCGCCATGCGCTCGATCCTGGACGTGTCGAACGTCGAGGTCGCCTTCGTCGACGAGGACGACCTCTGGAGGTTCCACTGGGGCGGGGCAGGGCAGGTCGCCGCGTTCTTCCTGCCTTCGGACCGGCACGAGTTCGCCGGGCAGTGGTACCTGTCGATCGAGGCGGGCCACGGGGACGAGCAGGTCACGGAACTGCTCATGATCGTCTTGTCCGCGGTCGCCGCGTTGCTGACCGGCGGCACGCTCGACGACGACAACTACCCCTTCGAACGCCCCGACCTCACCGCCGACGCGCTGCTGAGCCAGGCCCTACGCGAGGCACCCCTTGAGCCGGAGGCCGCCGTCCACCTCCTCGTGACCGGCCACCTCTAAACCCCCGCGAACTGCACCAACTCCAACCGCCGCCCCACCCCCATATACCCCCGCCCCACCGGCCCCCCAAAAAACTGATCAGGCTCCAGATTCACCCCATGCTCCCGAGCATGCACCCGGCTGGTAGGCGTCAACACGAACCGCACCCCCGACCGCACCACCTCACTCACCTCCCCCGCCAACGCCCGCCGATGCCCCTCCAGCAACGGCGTGGCATCCCCGCACAACACCAGCGCCCGCCGCCCCAACTCCGACGGCGCCAGAATGTCCTGCACCAACGTGGGCAGCGTGTCGAACCCCTGCTCCCGAGGCGTGACAGTCACCTGATCGAAGTCATCGACCACCACCGCATACCGCTCCCCCTCGAACGCCTCCACCGCCTCCCGCAACGCGGCGTCGGTGAACGCGGTGCCCGCCAGCGCCCTGGCCTCCGGCAGGGAGCGGACGAGCGGCGAGCGGGGCGGTCCGACGGCGAGCACCCGGACGCCCGCCCGCAGCAGCACGGTGGCCATGACGAGCGCGGCGTTGCTGCGGCCCGAGCCCGAGGGGCCGGAGACGAGGACGAGGTGCGGGCCGAGGTCGAAGAGGTCGAGGTCGACGGGGGTGACGTCGGGGCCGCCGAGGCCGATGGCCGGGGCGGGCAGGTCGCGGAGCGCGACGGTGGCCGGCAGCGGCGGGAAGGGTTTGGGGCCGGGGGAGGGCTCGCGGCTGTGGCGGGCGGGCGCGGGCGGGGCGGGAAGGGTCTCGGGCGGGAGGCAGATCTGGGCGTGCAGGCCGCTGGCCGCCTCGATGGCCCGCCCCGCCAGGACGGGCGGCGAGACCATGCCCGAGGTGAGGTAGGACCGCCGGGTCTCCTCGCGCGGGAACGGCAGGAACAGCCGCCGCGAGAACAGGTCGGGCGTCTTGCCGCGCAGCATGTCGTGCCCGCCCACGGCCACGACGTGGATGCCGACCGGCGGCCCGCCGGCGACGATGCCGCGCAGGGTGACGAGCAGCGGGGTCTCGAAGAAGTCGGGGCTGCCGCGATCCTCGAAGTACTCCCATCCGTCGATGACGAGCACGATCACCGGCGCGGACGACCCGCCGGGCGAGAGCCGCGACAGCCGCCGCCGCTCCACCTCCTCCGCCAGCCACGTCACCAGCCGCCTGATCCGGTCCGGCTCCCCGCCGCCGACGACCGCCCCGCAGAGCGGCAGTGACGCGTACGCGCCCAGCCCGCCCGGCTGGTGCTCCACCACGTACAGCCACACCTGCGCGGGCGAGCAGCGCGCCGCCAGGCTGGAGACGAGCGTCCGGCAGAACGTCGTCCGCCCCGACTGCGGCCCGCCCGCCACCATGAGCCGCTCGGTCCCGCCCAGGTCCAGCCCCATGGCGGGCTGCGCCTGCCCGGCCGGGTCGTCCAGCAGCGCGAACGGCACCCCGCCGGCCCCCGACAGCGCCGCCCCCGACAGCGCCGCCAGCGGCAGCGCGGCGGGCAGCGGCGGCAGCAGCGGGCGGAACGGCGGCTCGGTGGACAGGCGCGGCGCCGCCTCCAGCACGGCGGCGATGGCCAGGTCCTGGTCGGTACGGCTGGCCCTAGGCGCGCCCCTGGCCTCCGGGCGCGGCAGCCCGAGCGCCGGCCAGGGGGTGAGCCGGGCGGTGGCGGGGGCCGAGCCGGTGGGCGGCGGGTCGCCCAGGTAGCCGGTCTGGAAGAGCTGGGGGGTGCGTTGCTCGCCGCCCACCCGCATGATCATGCCCCGGCCGCGCAGCCGCGACGGGATCGTGGCGGCGTCGGGCACGCCGAGCACCTCGGTGCTGTCGGACGGCTCGTTCTGGCGCAGCGTGATGCGCAGGGAGATGTTGTTCTTCAGCTCGGGCGACAGCTTGCCCTGCAACGACTGCGTGGCCAGCACCAGGTGCATGCCGAGCGAGCGGCCCTTGGCGGCCACGTTCACCAGCTCGCGCAGGAAGTCGGGGGAGGTCTCCAGCACCCGGGCGAACTCGTCGAACACCATGACCAGCCGCGGCAGCCGCCCGCCCGCGTTCCAGTAGACGTCGATCTCGCCGCCGTACCTGGCCAGGATCGCCTCCCGCCGCCGCACCTCGGCCCGTACGGAGGCGAGCACGCGGCGGGCCGCGCTCTCGTCGAAGACGTCGGCGGCCGTGTCGCCGGTCGAGCGGATCAGCCCGACCACGTGCGGGCAGTGCTCGAACGGCAGGAACGCGCTGCCGCCCTTGAAGTCGACCAGCACCAGGTTCAGCTCGTCGGGCCGGTTGGCCAGCAGCAGCGAGGTGACCAGGGTCTGCAGCAGGATGCTCTTGCCCGCCCCCGTCGCCCCGCCGAGCATCGTGTGCGGGCCGTCCGCCGCGAGGTCCACGGTGACGGGGCCGGTGCCGTCGGCGCCGACGCACACCCTGGTGGTCGGCCCCGGATCGGCGGCCCAGCGCGCCAGCACGGCCTCGGCGTCGGGGACGCCCAGGCCAAGCGTGTCCAGCAGGCGCACGGCGTCGGGGATGACGCTCTCGGCCCTGGCCAGCGTGAGCCGGTCGCGCATCGGCGCCACCGCGCGGGCGATGCGCTCGGCGGCCTGCTCGCCGAGGCTCTCCGGCTGCACCGCGACCGGCAGCCCCTGGCGGCCCCGGGTCAGCAGCATGCCGGTGCCGTCCAGCTCGCAGACGCCGCGGCACTCGTTCAGGCTGCGCTGGTCGGCGCAGATCACGTACACGCCGACGGACGGCCCCTCCCGCAGCACCTCCTTCATGCCGGGGATGTCGCGTAACGCCCGCGCCCCGTCGAGCACGACGACCACTTCCTCGCCGAACGCGACGCGCCGCTCCTTGGCCTTGAGCCGCTCGGTGACCAGGTCCTTCAGCTCCTCGATCCGTTCCGTGCGGGTCTCGGGCGTGTTGCCGACCAGGCACGGTACGGGGGCGTCCACGTTCAGGTGCGGCAGCCAGCGCGCCCAGGCCAGGTGTTCGCCGCCGGAGGCGGTGATGAGCACCAGCCGCAGCTCGTCGGGCGCGCGCAGCGTGCCGAGCTGCACCAGCAGCCAGCGCAGCAGCGCGTCCACCGGGTCCGGCGGGCCGATGACGCCGAGCACGCCGATCTGGCGCAGGTCCACCGTGACCGGCACTCCACGCAGCACCGGCGGGGTGAACTCCGGCCACGGCTCGCCGTCGAACGTGATCGTGGCCGGCTCGTTCGCCACCCCCACGCGCAGGGTCAGCCCGTCGGGCGAGTCGGCGTTGCGCGGCCACAGGCCCGGCCCCTCGTGCGTGGCGGCGAACGTCAGGTCCACCTCGTCGGGGGCGACGACGTGCCGCAGCCACTGCTCGTGCACGACGTGCTGTCTGATGCGTTCGAGGGTCTCGCGTTTGCGCTGGTCGAACTCGCGCTCTTTCTTCCTGCGCTGCCGCCCTTCCACCCACTGGGTGCCGAAGAACGTGATCGGCGTCAGAATTCCGAACAGCAGAAAATACGGGCTTTTCAACAGGACGGCCATCGCGACCGAAATCGGCAGCGGCAACAACGACGAAATCAGCGCCACCGCGATATTGCGCTGCGGGATCTCGTTGCGCGGCATGGTGATCCGCGTGCCCGCGACGGCGGGCGCGGGGGAGAAGGCCCGGTCGAAGTCGATGTGGCCGTCCCGCGCGCGGGTGGTCCTGAGCCGGCTGGGCGGCAGCGGCGCCCACCGCAGCCGGTCGTCGCCCACCTGGAGCACCCCGTCGGGGCGCAGCGGCACGGGGCCCTGGACGCCCAGCTCGCCGACCAGCGTGCCGTTGCGCGAGCCGAGATCGACGACCGTGGCCTCGCCGGTCCACGACACGTCGAGGCGCGCGTGCCGCCTGGAGACCTTCTGGTCGCGGAGCAGGGGGATGTCGGTCCACTCGCGGCCGATCACGTGGCTGCCCGGGCTGAGCCAGACCACGCGGCCCGCGTCCGGGCCGGCGAACACGCGGATCGCACCCGCCGCCGCCAGGGGCCGCCAGGGCTGGGCACGCTCCGGCTCACCCACGCTGATCGTCGCTCCGGGCACCAGCGGGCTGTCCGCGAGGCGGGACTCGGGGTCGAGCTTGTCGCTGCCGACGTAACAGGCGCGGCCTCTGACGGGGAAGGGCAGCGCCCGCAGCAGCGAGCCGACGAGGGTCTCCGGCTCGGCCGTCACCTCGGCGTCGACGGCGGTGGAGGCCGCCGGATCGCGGATCGTCAACCGAATGATCATAATCCCCTCTCCAGGGGACTGAAGCACGATTTAACAGATAAATCTAGCTATGCAGCGAGACGGGCAAACTACCCAACCTTGGCCCCGTCTCGTGGCTAGAGTGATAATTCTCAATATCAGCCTACCGAGCGCGATATTTCATGATATCCGCAGCGCAGGGAGCCGCGGAGTGTCTCACCGCGTAACCGACGAGGCCATGGTCAGAGCCCTCTACCGCGAATACGGCGCCCCCCTGATGGCCTTCGCCGTCAGGCTGACGGGCGGCGATCGCCGCTGGGCCGAGGACGTCGTCCAGGAGACCCTCGTGCGAGCCTGGCGCAACCTGCACGACCTCCGTACGGACTCAGGCTCGCTGATGCCGTGGCTGGCCACGGTCGCGCGGCGCGTCGTCATCGACGACCGCCGCCGCTCCGGCTCCCGCCCCCTCGACACCGTCGAGGACATCCCCGAACGCGCCATGCCCGTGGCGGCCGAGGACGAGCGACTCTTACGGGAGATCGTCGTGACCGACGCGATGATGTCGCTCTCCCCGGCCCACCGGCAGGTGCTCACCGAGACGTTCCTGCTGGACCGCACCGTCCAGGAGGCGGCGGAGACGATCGGCGTGCCCGTGGGCACGGTGAAGTCCCGCGTGTACTACGCCATGCGCGCCTTACGGGTCGCGCTGGAGGAAAGGGGGGTGACGCTGCCGTGATGGTGGTGCGTCACGATGACAGGGGGGTGGCGCCATGACAGAGGTACACCACGAGGACGTGGCCGCGTACGCGCTCGGCCTGCTCAGCGAGGAGGAGCGGGCCGCTTTCGAGCGCCATCTCGACGGCTGCGGGAGCTGCGCGTCGGAAGTGGGGTCGTTCGCCGCGATGGGCGAGCTGATCAAGGGCGTCCATCCGGACGACCTGCTGCCCCACCCGCCGGACCCGCAGGTGGAGTCCCTGCTGGTGCACCGCGCCGCCAAGGAACGCAGGCGCCGCAGCCTGCACCGGGGCTTCCTGACCGCCGCCGCGTGCCTGGTGGTGGCGGCCGGCGTCTTCCTGGCCGTCAGCTCGGTGACCAGCGGGCCCAACCCCGACAGCATCCACGGCCCGGCCCGCGAGCTGCTCATGACCGGCCGCACCTACTCCGTCACCGACCCGGCCACCGGCGTGACCGGGCTCGTCGGCCTGGAGGACAAGGGCTGGGGCACGCACGTCGCGCTGGAGCTCAAGGGCGTCAAGGGGCCGCTGCAGTGCCGGCTGCTGGCGGTGGGCGACGACGGGCGCTCGGAGGTGGTCGCGAGCTGGGGCGTGCCGGAGAAGGGGTACGGCGTGCCGGGCTCGCCCGACCCGCTCGTCCTGCACGGCGGCACCAGCCTCCCGCAGTCCGAGCTGAACCACTTCACCATCCAGACCTTCGACGGGAGGACCCTGGCGACCGTGACGGTCTGACGCCCGGCGACCGTGGCGGCCTGACAGCTCTCACAACGCCAGCAACAACGACCGCAGCTCGCTGACCTGCTTCGGCTCCGCGATCCCGTCCCACGGCGACAGGGCCGCCAGCCCCGCCTCCTGGTGCTCGGCGGCCCGCTCCCGCCGCAGCCTGGCCAGGTGCAGGTGGGCCAGCGCGGTGCTCACCCCGGCCGGGGGCAGCCGCGACTCGGCCTCCTCCAGCAGCGCCGCCACCGCGTCCGGCGCGTGCCCGGGGTCCTCCAGCATGATCCCGGCCAGGTGCACCAGGCAGCGGGCCCGCCCGATCTCGTCCGCGGTCCCGGCGTAGAGCCGCTCCGCCTCGTCCAGGTGCAGGCCGGCGTCGTGGCTCTGGCCCAGGTAGTGGTGGACCAGCGCGAGCAGCTCGCGGGCGTGCGCCTCGGTCGTGGGGTCGCCGGCCCGCCGCGCCAGGTCCAGCGCCTGGAACAGCACGACCCTGGCGTTGGCGTACAGCGTGCGGGCCTCGGGGCCGCGGCCGTCGTGGTCGAGCGTCTGGCTCCTGCGCATGAGCAGCGCCGCCACGTTCACCAGCCGCGTCGCCTGGCCGAGCACGTCGCCGCCGGCCAGCGCCTGCCCGTACCTGACCAGGGCGGACTCGACGGCGGTGAACTCGTCGCCGCCGGACAACAGGATCGCCGCGTGCGCGAGGTGCAGGTCGGCCGGCCACGACTCGACTCTGACGCGCAGCGCCGCCGCGCGGTCGAAGTGGCGGCGCGCGGCGCGCGGATCTCCCGTGGTGAGCAGGGTCGTGCACTGGCGCAGCTCGGCCGTGGCCTGCACCGGCTCCTCGCCGAGCGCCTCGGCGGCCCTGGCCAGCTCGGCCGCCGCGCGCAGCCGGTCCTCGTGCCGCTGTTCGAGCCGGAACCAGCTCTCCAGCGCGTCCGCGATCCGCGCGAGCGCGCGCCCGGTCCTGGGCGCCGGAGTCTTGCGGGCCAGCACCTGCAGCAGCACCCGGTCCTCCATCGCGAACCAGGTCCTGGCCTCCTCGGCGGGCAGCCGCCCGGCGTACGAACCGGCCTGCTCGGCGAAGTGCTCGGCCAGCCGCCGCCAGGCCGCCTCCTCCTGCGGCGTGCCCTCGGCGCCGCTGCCGCGGTACGCGCTCGACACCCGGACCCGGGTCATCCGCACGTTCTCCACCAGCCCGAGGTCGGCCAGCTCCGCGATCGCGTCCGTGGCGGACGGCACGCCGAGCAGCGCGGCGGCGGCCTGGTGGTCCACCTCGGCGACGGGCAGGCCGGCGAGCAGCACGAAGAGCTGCTTGGCCGTCGGCCTGAGCTGCTTGACGCTGAGGTTGAGCACGAAGTCGAGCGTGTCGGCTACGGGCAGGCTGCGCAGGTCGTCCACCAGTGTCTGGAGGGACACGCCCGGGTTGCCCGCCAGCCAGCGGCCGACCCTGACGATCTCCAGCGGGCTGCCCAGGCAGACGTCGACCAGCAGCTCCAGCGCCTTGGGGTCGCGGGCCACCCGCTCGGGGCCGATATGCCTGGCCAGCAGCGCCTGGCCCGCGTCGGGGGCGAGCGGCCCGAGCTGGATGGGCTCGACGTGCTGCGGCGGGGCGTCCGTGAGCGTGCCCGCCAGCACGATGTGCGCGCCGGGCACGCGGGTGGGCAGCCAGTCGACCTGGCTCCACGCGCTGACGTTGTCCAGCAGGAGCACCTGCCCGGTGCCGGTGAGCGCCTCGATCACCTGCGCGGTCGCGTCCTGGGGCTCCTGGATGGCGCCCGGCGGGCGGTTCAGCGTGCGCAGCACCCGCTGCGCCACGCTGAGCGGCGTCTCGGGGTGGTCCCTGTCGGGGCCGCGCAGGTCGGCGTAGCGCTGCTTGCGCGCCTCGCCCGCCAGGTCCCACGCCGCCTGGAGGGCCACGGTGGACGTGCCCATGCCGATGCCGCCCTGCACGACGACGATCCCGCGCTCCAGGGCCTCGTCCTTGATCCGCCGCAGCTCGGCGTCGCGGCCCACGAGCCCGTCGATCCTGTCGGGGAACGGCATGGCCACCGTGCCCGGGCGGGGCGGCGGCTCTCGGCGGCGGCGTACCCAGTAGGTGAGCGAGGCGGCCCCGAGCGGCACCAGCACCACGAGGACGACCAGCAGCCAGATCGGCAGCCCGCCGATGAGCTGCTTGATCAGCTCCTCCTGGAGGATCAGGACGGTGCCGCCCACCGTCAGCGCCCCGCCGACCCCCAGCTCGGGCAGGTGCGCCACGGCCCGCCGGTACAGCCGTGAGAGCCGGAAGCTCAGCCGCTCCCTGCGTGAGATGTCCGTCATCGGCGCACCCCCCGGGTCAGCCCCCGATACAGCCGGCGCGCGGTCAGCGCCAGCACGAGCACGGGCACCGCGGTGGCGATCACGGCCTGCGCCGCCAGCTGGCTCGCGGCGCTCATGAAGTGGCGGGCCTGCTCCAGCAGGATCAGCGGCAGGTGGTCGCCCGACGGCCAGTTGAGCAGCAGCCCGACCACCGCGTCGTTCCAGACCAGGACGAACGCCAGCACCCCGGCCAGCACCACGGCCGGGCGCGCCTCGCGGACGACGTGGAACAGCTCGTACCTGTCCCGCGCGAGCATCGGCGCGGGCACGCGGACGAACGCGTTGTGCAGCACCAGCACCGCCAGCGGGATCACCAGCGCCGCGTGCACGATGATCAGCGGGAGCGCGGCGCCGACGGGGCTCAGCCAGCGCTGCAGCGGCACGGCGAACGCCTGCGGCGGCAGCGCCGCCAGGGCCACCGAGACCAGCAGCACGGGCCGCCAGGCGCGGCGCGGCAGCAGGTGCTCGTGCGCCAGCACGTACGCCGCAGGCACCGCGGCCAGCAGCACCACGCACACCACCGCCACGGCCCGCAGCAACGTGGTGCCCAGAGCGCCGGTGAACGCGCTGTCGGACAGGGCCTCGGCGTACGAGGAGAGCGTCCACGGCTCGCCGTTCCACCACCCGGTGCGCGCGGCGGCGGCCGGCTCGCGCAGCGAGGTGAGCAGCAGCGCCGCGAACGGCAGCAGCCACACCACCGCCACCGCCCCGGCCAGCGGCCACAGCCGCCTGCTGCGGCCGGGGCGCGGCCGCGCGGCCGGGGCCGGGTCCGCCCAGCTCACCCGCCCGCGCAGGCCGAGCAGCGCCGGCGAGGCCAGCCCCGCCACCAGCAGGGACATCAGCACGGCCAGCGCGGCGGCCCCGGCGTCGCCCAGGTCGTCGTTGTGCCGCCACCAGTACAGCCCGCCGCCCTCCACCAGCGCCTGCGTCGAGCCCGGCACCCCCATCAGCACCAGGTCGAACACGCGGGCCGCCGCCACCAGCGCGAACAGGTACGCCAGCGCGGCGGGCCCGGCCAGCGCGGGCAGCACCACGGACCACAGCCGGCGCCGCCGCCCCACGCCGAACGCCCTGGCCATCCGCAGCAGGCTCGACGGCAGCCGGGCCAGGGCCTCGTGGAAGACCAGGAACGCGACCCCGGCGTACTGCCAGACGAACGCCACCCCGAGCACCAGCCAGATCCAGCCGGGCCCGAGGAAGGCCACGTCCCTGCCGAGCAGGGCGGCGGCCATGCCGCGCTCGCGGCTCGTGTCGAACAGCAGCCGGAAGATCGCTCCCGTGGTGAGCGGGGAGACCACGGCGGGCAGCACCAGGATGACGCGCATGACCAGGCCGAGCGCGCTGCCCGCGTTCCTGACCAGCCAGGCCAGGCCGAGGCCCACCGCGCACACGACCACGACCAGCACCCACCAGATCAGCGTGTTGCCGACCGCCTGCCAGGCCTGGCCGTCGCTGAGCACCTCCGGCCAGGCGCCGGGCCTGGAGAGACTGATGACCACCGTCACCAGGAGCGGGGCCAGGATCACGCCCGCCGACAGCAGCACCGCCAGCAGCAGGTAGAGCGCGGCCCGCCAGCGGCTGAGCCCCTGACCGGCCACCGGCACCCGGGCGTCGTGATGGGGGGCCACCTCGAACAGGAAGGCGTTCTGCTCGCTCATCGGGCGGCGCCCTCCACGATCTTCTCGCGGGCGGTGGCCGCGGCCGTGGCCGGCGCGACCGTGCCCACGGTGACGTCGGTGAACAGCTCGGTGAGCACCCGCCACAGCCCGCGCCCGTCGCCGCCCTCCAACCGGCCGATGAGCCGGTCCGACAGGTCGTAGTGGCGGTTGCGCGCACTGCTCAGCAGCCGCGCGGGCGCCCGCAGCAGCGGGTGCGACGGCTCCCTGTACGGGGTCAGGAAGCCGCCCTCGTCCACCCACGCGGTCAGCGCGTCGCGCTCGCCATCCGCGCGCGGCCTGGTCAGCCAGTTCACGAACGCCACGGCGTCCTGCCCGCCGCCGCGCATCGCCACCGCCACGTCACCCCCGACCACGAGCGGGGGCGGGCCGTTCCCGTGCTGGGGGAAGGGGAAGTGGGCGGCCACGTCCCGGCCGCCGTACAGCTCGATGACCGGCAGCGCGAAGTCGGGCGCGGCGACCACGTCGGCGGTGCGGTAGCTGAAGACTTCGAGGATCGAGTCGTGGAACTGCATGGTCAGCGCCCGCCGGCCCTGGTCGTGGGTGAACGCCTCACGCCAGATCGTGGCCAGCAGGGTGAGCGCCTCGGTGACCTTGGCCACGCCCCACCACGCCTGGTTGCCCGGCTGCGCCGGCGGGAAGAGCCCGTCGTAGACCTCGGGGGCGTAGGCGAGCAGCACGTTCTCGAACCAGTCGCTGAGCACCCACCCGTCGGCCGCGCCGATCGCCAGCGTGCCGGGGCGGGGCTGCCAGGCGGTCAGGCTCGCCGGCGCCCGCTGCTCGCCCGCGCGGTGCCACACGAGCGACTTGTTCGCGAGCTTGAACCAGGCGCCGAGCTCCTCCTGGCTCCCGTACGGGGTCACCAGCCGCCGCCAGAACTCCGGCTGCGCGTGCCCGCCGGTCCTGGGCCGGATGCGGGGCCGCACCACGGGGTCGAAGAGCAGCCCCAGCCGGGGGATCACCGCCACGTCGGGGATGACGTCCTCGGCGGGGCCGCGCAGCAGCGCGCTGATGTTGTCGCCCGCCGAGTAGACGCTGACGGGCCGCCGGTATCGCGCCACGTACGCGTCCACCACGCGCAGGAAGCGGCGTAACTCCGCGCCGCTCCAGACCACCGCCACCCGCAACGGCGCCTGCCCCGCGCAACCGGCCACCGTGACGGCGGGGACGGCGGCCAGGAACGCCCTACGGCTCATCGACATCGGTGATCTCCCAGATGCAGGAAGGGGAGGCGAGGCTGGCCACCCTGGTGCCGTCGTCGGTCACGACGAGCACGGCCAGCCCGGGATCGGCACGCAACGCGCCGCTCACCGCCGCGTGGCACGGCCCGCAGCCCGTCCGGTCCTCGATCACCACCACCTTCACGGGCAGCGGCCGGCACAGGACCCGCGCCAGCGCGACGCTCAGCCGCTCGTCGTGGGCCAGCTCGTGCGGCCTGGAGCGCAGGAAGCCCTGGATGTCCATCCGCCTGGCCATGAACGCGATCCGGCCCTGCACGAACGACGGCGCCAGGTCGTCACGCGCGGCCAGCGCCAGGTTGCGCTCGACGGTCAGGTGCGGCAGCAGCCCCGCACCGGCCGGGACCAGCCCGATCTCGCGCTCCGCGGGCAGCCGCATGGTGATCTCGTGCCCGCCGATCCCGATCCGGCCGCCGACGGGCATCTCCAGGCCGAGCAGGAGGTCGGTGAACGCGTCGGCCCCGGCGGGCTCCCGGGCCACCACCACGGCGGTCTGCCCGGGGCCGAGCATCAGCGGGTCGGGTGACAGGCGGCGCCGGGCTCCCCGCGTGTCCCAGGTGAGACCGTCGATCTCCAGAAGTGGCACGTCCGCAACCGCCGTCGAGTCGGGATGTCATCCGCCCCGACGTTCGCACAAACCGGGCCCTGCGGCAACGTGATTGATCCATTCCGCTACGTGTTCAGGAAGAGGCAGAAGGGATGGCCGTCGGGGTCGAAGTGCACCAGCACGTCCTGCTGCGGCTGGTGCTCGGCCACCGTCGCGCCCAGCTCGACGGCCCTGGCGCTGCTCCCGGCCAGGTCGTCCACCTCGATGTCCAGGTGCGCCATCATCTGCTGGGCTCCCGGCCGGGCGGGCCAGGTCGGCCGCACGTACTGGGGGTCGGTGGAGAACGACAGCCCGGCCCCGCCGCCCGGCGGCCTGAGGACGACCCAGCCCGGCTCCTCGTCCGCCACCTCCCAGCCCAGCAGGGCGCGGTAGAAGGCGGCCAGCGCGTTGGCGTCGGGCGTCTCCAGCACGGTGGCGGACAGTCTCACATCGGCTCCCTGGGTCCGGAGAAGTGGGTGCTGAACCAGTCTCGGGCATGCCCGGCCACGGCCTCCAGCGCGCCGGGCTCCTCGAACAGGTGCGTCGCCCCCGGCACGACCGTGATCCTGCTGTCCGCGCGCAGGCGCCGCCGCGCCTCCTCGTTCAGCCCCACGACCACCGGGTCGCGCCCGCCCACGACGAGCAGGGTCGGCGCGCGGACCGCCGCCAGCCGGTCCCCGGCCAGGTCGGGCCGCCCGCCGCGCGAGACGATCGCGGCGACCGGGTTGTCCGGCTCGGCCGCCGCCCACAGGGCCGCCGCCGCGCCGGTGCTGGCGCCGAAGTAGCCGACCGGCAGGCCCTTGGTCCCGGGCTGCTCGCGTACCCAGGCGGTGCGCTCCAGCAGCCGCCCGGCCAGCAGCGGGATGTCGAAGACGTTCGCCCTGTCGGCCTCCTCCTCGGGAGTGAGCAGGTCGAACAGGAGCGTGCCCAGCCCGTTCTCGTTGAGCGCGCCCGCCACGTAACGGTTGCGCGGGCTGTGCCGGCTGCTGCCGCTGCCGTGCGCGAACAGCACGATGCCCTGAGCGGCGTCAGGAACGATCAGATCGCCGGACATGCGTCACCTCCTCCACTGCCGCGACCCTGCCGCTACCCGCTCAACGGCGGCTCTATCAGCGACGATGCTGGGCAGGGCTGTGAACATGGAGACCGAAACGGGGCGCGGGCGCGAGGTGCCCGGCTCCCCGCTCGAACGCATCGCGTCGGGCGGGGCGGCGGCGCTCGCCCGCGTGCGGAGCATGGGGATCGGGCGCTGGCTGCGCATGGAGCGCGAGGTGCTGGCCCAGACGGTGAAGGTGACGGTGGCGTGCTCGGTGGCCTGGTGGCTGGCCGCGTACGTGCTCAAGGTGGACCTGCCGGTCCTCGTGCCCATCGGCGTCCTGCTGACGGTCTCCGCGACCGCGTACAGCACGCTGGTGCGCGGCGGCCAGCAGATCCTGGCCGTGGTGGTCGGCGTCGGCGCGGCCACGGCGCTGATCTGGCTGATCGGCGCGAACGTGGTGACGCTGGCCGTGCTGGTGGTGGCCGGCCTGGTCCTGACGCGCCTGCTGAACCTGCCCGCCCAGAACGTCCAGATCCCCATCACCGCGCTGCTGGTGTTCGCGCTCGGCAGCACGTACGGCTTCGCCCGCCTCGCGGACGTGCTCCTCGGCGCCGGTATCGGCATCGCGGCCAACCTCCTGGTCATGCCGCCCCGCTTCGTGGACAAGGCGGGCAAGGAGCTGTGCGGCCTGTCCGCCGAGCTGGCCGGCCTGGCCGAGGACATGTCGCACGGCCTGCGGGACGGCTGGGACCGGGAGATGGCCGGCGACTGGCTGGACCGGGCACGCGAGCTGTCCCAGCGCTTGGAGGACACCGAGCAGGCCGCGGAGCAGGCGGCGGAGTCCGTACGGCTGTCGCCGCGCCGCCGCCGCTACGACCGCCGCCTGCGCCAGGTGGCCGAGGCCGCCACCTGCCTCGACCACGCCTGTCACCAGCTCCGAGGCATCGCCAGGGGCCTGGTGGACCTCATCGCCGGCGTGCGCGGCCTGCCGGGGGAGCGCGGCGCCGACCTGCCCGAGCCGCTGGCGGACGAGCTGGCTGCGCTGTCGCGGGTGTTCAGGGACTTCGGCATGCTGCAGGTCGGCCACGGGCGCCAGGAGGACATGGACGACCTGTGCGCCGCGCTCGACGACGGGGAGCGCCAGCAGCGGCGGCTGGCCGACGAGTTCCACCGCACCCGGCACGTGGAGCTGCGCTCGCTGCAGGGGGCGCTGCTGGACGACTGCGCGCGCATCCGCCACGAGTTCGACCCCGACACCGGCCCGCACCGGGCGGCCTTCCCGAAGCAGGACTGATGGCCCACGCCCCTCAGCCCGTGCGGCGCGGCCGCCCGGCGGTGATCATGGCATACTGCTCGAATGTCCGATTTCGCCGAGTTTCAAGCGAGGGGACGCGCGACCCTGCTGTCCGGTGGGGCCACCCACGACACCCCCATGGTGGAGGGCGCGCCGCGCTGGGGCCTGGGTGCGGTGCTGCGCCCCGAGGGCGAGGTGGTGGACCGGCTGACGGCGCTGGCCGCCACGATCGACGCCCCCGGCCACTGGGTGCACGGCGGCCGGACCCTGCACGTCACGCTCAGGTCGCTGGAGCCGTACCGGGCCCGGATCCCCGTGCACGACCCGCTGCGCCGCGCGTACGCGGCGGCGCTGGAGGAGGCGGCGCAGGGGCTGCCCTCGGCGCAGGTGCGGCTGGCGGGCGTGAGCGCCCACCAGGGCGGCATCCTGGTGGGCGCCCGTCCGGAGGACGAGACCCTGGCCGCGCTGCGCAAGCGCTACGCCCACGCGCTGGAGTCGCGCGGCGTCCGCGACCTGGAGCACGGCCGCGTCCGCGACCTCTGGTACGTCAGCCTCGTGCACTTCGCGGCCCCGCTCACCAACGCCCGCGAGCTCGTCCAGTGGTGCGACGCCCACGCGGACGCCGACCTCGGGACGGCCGAGCTGCGCACGGCGGAGATCGTCCAGTTCGTGCACACGGGCCACGGCGTCCGGGTGGAGTCCCTGGAGCGCGCCGTCCTCGGCGGAGGCGGCGGGGTGCCGCCCCGGCCCCATTCCTGAGGCGGCACCCCGCCACCGGCTCTCAGCCGAGCAGCAGCGCCGTCACGAACTGCAGCAGGTGCCAGGCCACGTAGGCGCTCAGCGAGCAGAACGCCCACTCCTTGCCCTGGCCGATCCGCGCGATCCAGCGCAGCTCCTCGGCCGGCTCCCGCCGCACCCGCAGGGTCCGCGACACCAGGTACGCCGACAGCAGCCAGGCGGCTCCCGACCCCACGGCGAGCACGGCCGAGATGACCAGCAGCACCGGCGAGGAGGAGACCTCCCCGGCGGCGGGGACCTGGTGCACCCAGGCCCCCAGGAGCCCGGCGAGCAGCCCGACGGTGATCCGTCTGTCCTTGCGCGCCTGTCGCTTGAGCCACTGAAGGTCTCGCCGCAGATGGTTCTTGAGCATCCGGATCACCTCCGTTGTGCGAGCTGGTGTCACCAGCTAACGGGAGCGGCCGGAGAAGATCTGCGACCTCAGGGCCGAGATTTGACGACTTTTGTCGACTTTTCAGGGAGAAGCCGGAGTTCTTCCGCCACCTGCTTCGCCTCGAAGACGTCACCCACCTCTTCCAGGGTGCGCACGGCCTCCCGGAGCTGGGAGACGGCCGCCCACCGGTGCCCGAGTCGGGCCGAGACGAGGCCCAGCGCCCGCAGCGCGCAGCCGAGGTCGCGCCGGGTGCCGCACTCCCGGTGCACGTCCGTGGCCTGCCGGGCGCAGACCACGGCCTCGTCCGGCCTGTCCAGGTCCAGCAGCACCAGGGCCAGCGTGGTGAGTGTCGCCGCCCACCGGTCGCGGGTGCCGGTCTCGTGCTGCAGCTCGACCGCCTCCCTGGCGGGCTCCAGCGCCTGCGCCGAGCGGCCCGCCGCGAGCAGCGCCTGCGCCATCGACAGCAGGGCGCTGCCCCGGTTGTCGCGCAGCTCCTCTCTGATCGCCAGCGCCGCCCTGGCCGCCCGCAGCGCCGCCTTGGGCTGCCCCAGCGACAGGTACGTGTACGTCAGCGTCTCCTGCACGTCGGCCTCGGCCCGCCGGTTCCCGTGGCCCTGCACGATGTCCAGGGCTTCGAGCGCGTACACGAAGGCCACCTGCGGCCGCCCCTGCCGCCGCCGCACCCGCGCCAGCCGGTTCAGCATGCGTGCCTCGATGGGCCCGTCGCGGATCACCCGGCTGATCGCCAGCGCCTGGCTCAGGTAGTCGTCGGCGCGCAGGTAGTCCGACAGCCGCCAGTGCACCAGCCCGATGTCGCCGAGCGTCTCGGCCTTGCCCTGCTCGTGGTGCAGCTCGACCTGCACCGTCAGGGCCTGCTCGTAGAAGGCGAGTGCCTCGTCGTAGCGGGAGCCGTTGCGGGCGATGCGGCCCAGCGCGCACAGGGCCCGGCCGCAGCCGTACTGGTCGCCGGTCGCGGTGTAGCCGGCCAGCGCGCGCTCGGCGTCGCGCCGGGCGTCGTGCGGCAGCCGCAGCAGGTCGTAGATCTCGGCCAGGCACAGCAGCGTCTCGGCCTCGGCGTGCTCGTCGCCCAGCTCGTGGCAGATCGACAGCGCCTCCAGGCCCTCCGACAGCGCGGCGTTCGGCTCGCCCAGGTTGCGCTGCACGGTGGCCAGGATGATCAGGCTCTGCGCGGTGCCGCGCCGGTCGCCGAGCTCCTCGCGCACGTCGAGGGCCTGGCCGGCGTGGAGCAGGGCCAGCTCGTAGCGCTCCTGCGACAGGTGCAGCCGCGACAGCGTGTGCAGGCAGCTCGCCACCCCGGCCGGGTCGTCGATCTCCCGGTAGAGGTCGAGCGCCTCGCCGGCGTACCGCAGCGCGTCCTCGCTGTTGCCGGCGATGCCGTGCACCTCGGCCAGCTCGTTCAGCGCCCGCGCCTGGCCCTCGCGGTCGCCCAGCTCGGCGAAGTCGGCCAGCGCCTCGCCGATGAGCCTGGCGGCCAGCGTGGAGGGGCCGATGTCGCGGTGCAGGGTGCCCAGGCGGCTGCGCATGAGCGCGACGGCCCGCCGGTTGCCCACCTGCATGGCCGAGGTCAGCCCGCCCTGCTGCACCTCCAGGTTGTTCTCGTAGAAGCGCAGCCGCCTGAACGGCTCGAACACCGCCTCGGCCAGCCGCCAGGCCATGCCGTGCGCGCCGCTCTCGCCGGCCAGCCGCACGGCCGACACCAGCGAGCGCCGCTCGGCCTCGAACCACTCGCGCGGCGTCCCCGGGTCCGTCGCCACCGCCAGGTAGTGATCCAGCAGCCGCGCCCTGGCCTCCCGCACGCCCGCCTCCGCGTGCCTGCCCAGCTCCCTGGCCAGCCGCTTGACCAGGTCGTGCACCCGGTAACGCGGCCCGGGCAGCGGCTCCACCAGGTACGCCCGGTGCAGCCCCGCCACCGCGACCACCGCCTCGCTCACCGGCACGCCCAGCGCCGCGGCCAGCACCTCGGGCGTGAAGTCCCGCCCCGGCAGCAGCCCGACGTGCCGGAACGCCCGCCGCTGCGCCGGGCTCAGCGACTCGTACGCCAGGTTGAGCGCCTTGGTGAACGCCTCCTCCGGATCGCCGACCAGCAGCAGGCCGGGCCGGCGCAGCTCCTGCGTCCTGGACCGGACGCTGAGCCCGGGATTCTCGGCCAGCTTGGCCGCCGAGATGCGCAGCGCGAACGGGTGGTAGGAGCACACCCGCGCCAGCTCGGCCAGCGCGTCGCGGTCGGCGGCCCGCGGTGAGTCCTCGCCCAGCACCGCGACCAGCAGCGCCACCGCGTTGCCCGGGTCGAGCACCGGCAGGTCCATCAGGTCGGCGTGCCCGGTGGCGCGCAGCGGCGCCATCCTGGTCCTGCTGGTGACCAGCACCACGCAGTCCTTGCTGCCCGGCAGCAGCGTCCGCACCTGCGCGGGGTCGGCGGCGTTGTCGAGGATGAGCAGCAGCCGCCGCCCGGCGATCCTGCTGCGGTAGAGCAGCATCAGCTCGGCCTCGTCCGAGGCGGGCTCGCCGATGCCGAGCGAGCGCAGGATCTGCCCGAGTGCCTCGACGGTGCTCATCGGCGGCTGGCTCGGCGACTGGCCCCGCAGGTCGATCACGATCTGCCCGTCGGGGAACCGGTCGGCGTGCAGGTGCCCCCAGTGCGTCGCCAGCGCGGTCTTGCCCACGCCGGGCAGGCCCTGCACGACCATGGTGTTCGTCCGCCGTGGCCGCTCCAGCCAGGCGGTGAGCAGGTCCAGGCTCTGCTGCCGCCCGATGAAGTCCGGCATGTCGGCGGGGAGCTGGCGTGGCTTGGGCACCTCGCCCACCGGCAGCGGCTCGGCCGGTCCCGCGGGCCGGACCAGGAAGGGCGGCACCCGGCCCGCCCACGGCGCCGACAGGTGCTCGTAGCCGCCTGCCGCGCCGCGCAGCGCGGCCGGGTCGGCGACGCGCAGCCGCCGGTACCGCAGCCGGACCAGCCAGCCCCGTTGCGTCCACTGCGTGATCTGGCGCTGCACCACGTCGGCCGAGCTGCCCACCAGGCCGGCCAGCGTCTCCATGGTCAGCGGCGGCGCCTGCTCGGAGCCCAGCTCGTACCGCTCGTCCAGGTGCAGCAGCCACACGGCCAGCCGGGCGGCGACGGGAGCGCGGGAGAGCGCCTCGTGCCTGCGGGCGGCCACGTTCCTGGCGAACAGCTCCTGCACCAGCGCGTTGGCCACGGCGGGGCTGCCGGAGGCGTGCTCGCGCAGCCGCCGCAGGTCGATGGGCCGGGCGCGCACCTCGGTCAGCGCGTCGACCCTGACCCGGTCGGCGGGGCTCCAGAAGGCCAGCTCGCCGACGAGGTCGCCCGCGCCGCGCAGGTCGTGCAGGGCGTCGAGCCCGCCCGCCGGTGTGTACTCGCGGGCGTAGCCCGAGTCGATCAGGTAGAGGTTGTGGTCGGGCCGCAACGGCGAGCACATCGTCTCGTTACGGTGGTACACGCGCGGGCGGGCGCCCTCGTCGACCAGCGATCCGAAGAGACCCATGAAGGCACCACCCCCTGAAAGGACGGCGGTGTCCTCGACATGACAGACGCGAAACAGTCCGTGCGACGACCTGTCACATCAGTGGAGCGCAGCGGGAACCCGCTGTCAATCGGCTGCCGCCGGTCAAACGGCGGCGGTGTCGGTGCGGTCGGGGACGAAACGGTAGCCCACGTTGCGCACGGTGCCGATCAGCGACTCGTACTCGGTGCCGAGCTTGGCGCGCAGCCGCCGCACGTGCACGTCCACCGTCCGGGTGCCGCCGAAGTAGTCGTAGCCCCAGACCTCCTGCAGCAACTGGGCGCGGGTGAAGACCCTGCCGGGGTGCTGGGCGAGGTACTTGAGCAGCTCGAACTCCTTGAAGGTGAGGTCGAGCACGCGGCCGCGCAGCCGCGCCGTGTAGGTGGCCTCGTCGATCGACAGGTCCCCGCTGCGGATCTCGTCGGGCACGTCCTCCGTGGAGGACTGCGAGATGCGGCCGGTGGCCATCCGCAGCCGGGCCTCCACCTCGGCCGGGCCGGCGCTGTCGAGCAGCACGTCGTCGACGCCCCACTCGGCGGTCATCGCGGCCAGCCCGCCCTCGGTCACGATCACCAGCAGGGGGCAGTCGATCCCGGTGGTGCGGATCAACCGGCACAGGCTCTTGGCCTGCACCAGCTCCTTGCGGGCATCGACGAGAACGGCGTCGGCCGGCGGGGTGTCGATGAGGGCGGACGCCTCAGCCGGGGCGACCCGGACCGAGTGGAGCAGCAACCCCAGCGCCGGTAGCACCTCGGCGGACGGCTCGAGGGCGTTGGTCAGCAGGAGCAGGTTGCTCATTTCGGCCTCCTCAAACACGCAAGGACCCGGGGGCTACGTCGCCCAGGTCCTGTAGGTGAGGATAGCCCACGAGTAAGTCGCGTCCATTGCGCGTCCAGCAGGTGAACAGCGCGTCTCTTGGAACAAGCTCGTTAAGGGCGGCGCACAATAGTGAGAAAAGGATTGTGAGGCAAGGCATGGCCACGGGAAAAGTGCGTTATTGGGCGGCTGCGAAGGAAGCGGCGGGAGTCGCCGAGGAACCGTTCGAAGCGGTCACTCTTGGTGAACTGATGACGAAAATCACACAAAATCGGTCAGAGCTGGCAAGAGTTGTGCAGCGCTGCTCGTTCCTCGTGGACGGCTCCCCCGTCGGCAAGCGCCCCCACGCGGAGGTCGTCCTCGGCGACGGCGCCACCGTGGAGGTGCTGCCGCCCTTCGCCGGTGGCTGAGCCGTCAGGTGAATGGGTGCTTCGTGGGGGAATGAGAGAGCCACTCGGTAGTCTCTTGACCCCCGCTCGAGACATGGGAGCCCCATGCGCAAGCTGATCGTCTTTCTGATCGTGCTGGTCATTCTCCTTGTCGCCGTCGACCGGGTCGCCGTGGCCGGCGTCCAGCGTGATCTGGCGAACCGCATCGCGGCGACGGCTGACCTGTCCGGCACGCCGACCGTCACCATTGAGGGCATCCCCTTTCTCACTCAAGCCGTCTCCGGGCACTATCCAGAGGTACGGTTCAATCTCGGCACGTTCACCTACGGCGACGTGCCGGTCAAGAACCTGCGGGGCGCCGCCTACGACGTGACGGCCCCGCTGGCGGACATCATCCAGAACAGACCTGACATCCGGGCCGGTCGCGTCGCCATCAGCGGCACTCTGACCAGGGCCACCATCGACAAGTACGCTCCCCAGGGCGTCAAGATCGGCGGCAACGGGCGGCGGCTCACGGCGTCGGGCGAGGTCACGGTGGGGGTGAGCAAGGTGCGGTTCAACGCCGAGATGCGGGTCGAGCTCGCCGACGGCGGGATCAAGGTCCAGGCGGAGAAGATCGAGGGCGTGCCCGACCAGGTCGCCCGGCTCGTCTCCTACACGATCCCGTTCCAGGGCAAGCTGCCCTTCGACGTGAAGGTGACGGGGGTCAGGAGCGTGGCCGAAGGGCTGGAGTTCTCGGCCGAGGCGACTGACGTGCCGATTCGTGGATGAGGCTGAACCGCTCGCGCCGGTCGTACGTGATGAGGGTGTGAGCAGAGCCGGGACCGCCGACGAGGACCTCGTGAAGACCCTCTTCGACGAGCACGCCGGGCCCCTGTACGGCTACGTTCTGCGACTGACCGGTGACTCCGGGCGGGCCGAGGACGTCGTCCAGGAGACGCTGTTGCGGGCCTGGCGGCATCCCGAGGCGATGTCCGGCAAGCCCATCCGTGCGTGGCTGTTCACGGTGGCCCGTAATCTCGTCGTGGACCAGCATCGCGCCAGGAAGGCCAGGCCGCAGGAGACGGGCGACGAGGCGCTGGCTGTCCTGCCGGCCGACGACGAGCTGGAGCGGGCGGTCGAGTCGTGGGCCGTGGCCGAGGCACTGGCCGCGCTGCGGGCCGAGCACCGGGAGGTGCTGCTGGAGGTCTACTACCGGGGGCGATCGGTGAAGGAGGCGTCGGCGACGCTGGGCATTCCGCCGGGCACGGTGAAGTCCCGCACCTACTACGCGTTGCGCGCGCTCAAGCTGGCGCTCGAGGAACGGGGGCTGGCACCGTGATGACGTGCGAGGAGGTCCGGATCTCGCTGGGCGCGCACGCGCTGGGCGCGCTGGAGCCGGAAGAGGCGCTGGAGATCGACCACCACCTGGCGACCTGCGACGCGTGCGGCGCCGAGCTGCTGGAGCTGGAGGGGGTCGGCGCGTTCCTGGGCAAGGTGTCGGAGCGCGACGTGGAGCTGGTGGCCAGCCCCCCGCGCCAGGTGCTCGACCGGCTGCTGAACGACCGCGTCAAGCGGACCAGGCGCGGGCGCGTCCTGATGTCGCTGCTGGCCGCGGCGGCGGTCGTGGTCGTGGGCGGCACGGTGTGGACGACGATCCAGACCGGCTCGGGAGGCGAGTCGACGGCGGCGCAGGCGCCCGCGCCCGCCGCGTCGGAGGTCCCTCAGGTACTGCGGGACCAGAGCCAGGAGAAGGCCAAGTCCCCCGCTGAGGACTACGGGCGGGCCGCGGAGGCCTCGCAGAGCCCCGCGACCCCCGAGGACGCGACGCAGGCCGAGCTCCGGCCCAGCCCGAAGCCGGCCAGGGCGTCCGACGAGGTGGCCTTCAGCGACGAGAACAAGGCCGAGGAGTACTACGCCACCGTGCTCGTCCGGCCCACGGCCACGGGCTCCGAGCTGGGCGTGCAGGTCACCGGGGTGCCCGTGGGCACCCACTGCCTGGTGGTCGTGGTCGGCGTGGACGGGCGGGAGGAACGCTCGCAGAGCTGGATCGTCCGGCAGGGCGACTACGAGACCGGCAAGATCTTCCGCTTCCGCACCGGCATGGCGCTCAAGGAGATCGCCAGGTTCGAGATCGTGGACACGGCGGGCAAGCTGCTCGTCGAGGTGCCCGTGAAGGACCGGGGGAAGTGAGCGGGCCCACGCGGTTGTCCGCCGACGACCTCGGCGCCGGGCTGGGCGACAGGGCCACTCTGGTGCAGTTCTCGACCGCCTTCTGCCAGCCGTGCCGGGCCACCCGGCGCATCCTGGCGGACGTGAGCGCGCTCGTGCCCGGCGTCGCGCACATCGAGATCGACGCCGAGTCCCGGCTCGACCTCGTGCGCAGGCTGGACGTCACGAGCACGCCCACCGTGCTGGTGCTCGACGCGGCGGGCGGCATCGTCAAGCAGGCCACCGGGCAGCCGCGCAAGGCCGACGTGCTGGCCGCTCTGGCGGCGGCCGTACCGTGATCCTGACTGTGAGCCGTCTCACAAGTTGTCTCACCAACCGGACGAGATGTGACAGATGACGAGACGCCGAGTAGTGTCGTCGCCATGAACCCATCGACAGAGCTGCTGACGAAGCGGCGCGCGGTTGATTTCTGCCGCGTCGCCACCGCGCTCTGTCGCGCTGCCTGAGGACGATCTCGCGCGGACCTGTGATCCGCCCCAATCGACCCTTCAGGAGCATCCCGCGATGCGTGCCGATCCTAGAGCGCTGCGCTTCGGCGCGGCCGTCACCACCCTGGTCCCCGTCTCCGTCCTGCTGACGGGGAGCCTTCCGGCTGTCCGCCGCCCGGGCGGTGGTGCTCGCGCTCGGAGCGCGTCGGCGCTCGTCGTAGGCGATGCTCTTCGAGGTGCTCGTCCGGAGCGTTCCACAACGGACCCCACGGCCGCGGCTCTCCTCGCCGCCTTCCTCAACGCAGCCATCGGATTCTGCCTCGGCTGCGCAACGTACCCGCTCATTCGCCGACTACTGCCCGCCGCCAACATGGAGGTATCCCAATGAGCCGCTCCGCCGCCCTGGTGGACGCCGACTGGGTCGAGGCCAACCTCGACACCCCCGGAGTCGTCCTCGTCGAGGTCGACGAGGACGTCAGCGCCTACGACAAGGGCCACATCCGTGGTGCCGTGAAGGTCGACTGGCGCAACGACCTGCAGGACCCTGTGCGTCGCGACTTCGTGGACAAGACCGGTTTCGAGGCGCTGCTGTCCGACCGGGGCATCGCCAACGATGACACCGTCGTGCTGTACGGCGGCAACAACAACTGGTTCGCCGCCTATGCGTACTGGTACTTCAAGCTGTACGGCCACGAGAACGTGAAGCTGCTCGACGGCGGGCGCAAGAAGTGGGAGCTCGACTCGCGCGAGCTGGTGAAGGACGTGCCGCAGCGGGCCAAGACCCAGTACGTCGCCCAGGAGCAGGACACCGCGATCCGCGCCTTCCGCGACGACGTGGTGTCCGCCATCGGCAAGCTCAACCTGGTCGACGTGCGCTCGCCCGACGAGTTCACCGGCAAGCTGCTCGCCCCGGCCCACCTCCCGCAGGAGCAGGCCCAGCGCGGCGGCCACGTGCCCACCGCCCGCAACATCCCGTGGTCCAAGGCCGCGAACGACGACGGCACCTTCAAGTCCGACGACGACCTGCGCAGCCTCTACCAGGAGGCCGGAGTCGACTTCGGCAAGGACACCATCGCCTACTGCCGCATCGGCGAGCGCTCGGCGCACACCTGGTTCGTGCTGCACGAGCTGCTCGAGCAGTCCAACGTGAAGAACTACGACGGTTCGTGGACCGAATACGGCTCGCTCGTGGGCGTGCCGATCGAGCTTGGGGAGGCCCGCTGATGTCGGCTGCAGCACAGGGTTGCGGCGCGCCGGAGCAGACCGTCGCGCTGCCCGCCGGGATCGATCTGACCAACCAGGCCGTGATCCAGGGCGTCGTGACCGGCGCCGGCACGGCGTACGCGCGGCTGCTCGACCACTCCGGTGAGTTCACCGGCGAGGTCGTGGTCTCCGAGGACGGCGTCTTCCGCTTCTTCGCCGCTCCCGGTGACTGGACCGTCCGCATCATCGCGGGCGGCGGCGTCACCAGGGACGTTCAGGTCGAGGCCAAGCTGGGCGAGGTCGCCCAGCTCGCGGTGGCCGTCTGAGCACCGCAGGACTTCATGGCCCGCGTTCCCTTCACGGGAACGCGGGCCTTTCGCGTGAGGCCGGGCCTTTCGCGTGAGGGCGGGCCTTTCGCGTGAGGGCGGGCCTTTCGCGTGAGGGCGGCGGTGTCGCGGCGCTGTCGCGTGCAACCGCTGGGCGCTTCGCGGTGTTGTAGTGAGCGTGGCTGAAACCGACTGTCCCGACCCGGTGCGCAAGGCGCTGCTCGACGACCTCGACGAGGGCTTCGCCGAGCTGTACGGCGCCTACCGCGGCCTGGTCTTCTCGACCGCGCTGCGGCTGAGCGGGCGCTGGGCCGACGCCGAGGACTACACGGCGGAGGCGTTCCTGCGGGCGTACCGGGCCCTGTCCGGGTACTCGCCGGAGCGCATCGCCGGGCTGCAACCACGCGCCTGGCTGATGACGATCCTCATGAACGTCTGGCGCAACTGCGCCCGGGCCAAGTCCCGCAGGCCGCCCACCGACCTGATGGAGGAGCCGGTGGACAGCGCCGACCCCGGCGAGGACGTCGAGGCGGCCGCCGTCCGCCGCGAGACCGGCGACGAGCTGGCCGCGCTGCTGGGGCGGCTCCCCGACGAGCAGCGGGCCGCCGTCGTGCTGCGGCACGTGGTGGACCTGCCGGTCAGCGAGATCGCCACGGTGTTGCAGATCCCCCAGGGCACGGTCAAGTCGCACGTGTCCAGGGGGTTGAGGCGGCTACGCGCACTGGGAGGTGCCCGATGACTCAGGATCCCCTGCTCACCGGACTCGCGGCACTCGCCGTGGAGCCGCCGGAGAGCCTGCTCGACCGGATCGCGGCCCGGTGGGTCCGCGTGCCGGCGCCGATCGGCGAGCTGGCGGTGGCGTACACCGATCACGGCGTCGCCTACGTGCACGCCGGCGAGGGCTTCTCACAGGCGTTCAGGGAGCGCTTCGGCCGCCCGCTGCTGCCCGCCGCCCGCCCGCCCGCCGGGCTGCTGCCCGCCCTGCGCACCGGCCGCCTGTCGGGGCTGCGGCTGGATCTACGCGGGGTGAGCGCCTTCCAGCGTTCCGTCCTGGAGGCGGCGCGGGAGATCCCGCGCGGCGAGGTCCGCCCCTACTCGTGGATCGCCGCCCGCATCGGCAACCCCAGGGCCGTACGGGCCGTCGGGACCGCGCTCGGGCGCAACCCGGTGCCCCTGCTCATCCCGTGCCACCGGGTCACCCGCTCGGACGGGATGGTGGGCGAGTACGTCTTCGGCGCGCCGGCCAAGGAGCGGCTGCTGCTGGCGGAGGGGGTGGACCTGGACGGGCTCCGCGCGCTGGCGGGGGAGCGGGTGTTCTACCTGGCCAGCGACACGACCGGGGTGGTGTGCTTCCCGACCTGCCACAACGCGCGGCGCATCACGGCCGCGCACCGGCACGGCTTCCGCAGCCTCGCCCAGGCCCGCGCCGCCGGCTACCGGCCGTGCCGCACCTGCCGCCCGGCGCAGGACGCCCCGGCGTGACCGGCCGCGGGGCTCACAGGGGCTTGGTCGGGTAGCGGATCAGCAGCGTGGCCCGCACCACGTCGGGCCCGTGGGCCCGGTAGCCGTGCGGCACGTCCGACACCCACGAGATGTGGTCGCCGGGCCCCGCGGTGAGCGGCTCGTCGATGGGCCCGGCGCTGAGCGTCCCGGTGAAGACCGTGATGTGCTCGCTGACGCCCTGGTGATGCGCGGGCGAGGTCTGGGTGAGCCCCGGCGGGATGCGCACGCGGTACAGCTCGTAGGTGACCCGGTCGTCCTCGAACACCTCGAGCAGCTCGGCCTCGATGGCGGTGCCCCGCATGATCTGCGGCTCGGGCGGCGCGTCGAGGATGGCCCCGATCGGCACCCCGAGCTGCGCCGTGATGGCCCACAGCGTCTCCAGGGTGGGGTTGCGGGTGCCGGTCTCCACGCCCGACAGCGTGGCCTTGCCGATGCCGGCGCGCTTGGCCAGCTCGGAGAGCGAGACGCCGCGCGCCTGTCGCAGCCGCCGCAGCCGGTCTCCCACCACGCGCGGATCGGTGTCGAGTGCGGGCTGCGGCTCCATACAGCCATATTGCCGCACCTTCAAGCACCATGCGGACGTGCCGCCGTGATTCGTCGTCCGCCTACGATGGGTGATCGCGGGCCGTTCATGATCGATCTGCGGAGAGTAGCGCAGTTGCCAGGTTGCTGCTGCGCCGCAAGGGACAGACCGATACGATTCCACAGATGTCCGGATCGACAGGTGTGACGGCACCCCCGCGACCTGGGCCTACGCCGGCTCAGCCACTGCCGTCGCCGTACTCGCTGCCCCTGCACGCCCTTCGCCTGGCGGGCAGATGTGCCCTGCCGTTGATGTGCTGGTTCGCCGTCGGCGAGCTGGCGCGCTTCGTGCTGCTGTACGGCGCCGTCGAGGTGGCCTACGGCGACTGGCGGCAGGTACGGCTCGTGGGTGTCATGACCCTGCTGACGATCATCATCCTGGTGGCGATGACCGTCACCACCGGCATGCTCTACACCCTGCGTGGCGCCCTCTGGGAGATCCGCGCCCGGACCGACGAGGGTGTGGCGAACGAGAAGTTCTTCCGGACGCTCGACCGGGTGGCCCCCGCCTTCGCGGTGCTCTACCTGGCGTGGGGGTTCCACGTGGAGGACGCCCGCGACATCTACCAGATGGACCTGTTCCACCACTTCTACGACATGACGGAAGCCTCCTGGTTCGGCGAGGACTCCGATGTCGGGCAGGGGCTCACCGATCTCGACTGGCGGGTGTCGCTCGGGGCGATGGTCGTCATGTTCGCTCTGAAGATGTTCTTCGCGAAGCTGGTGGAGAAGGGCAGGAGCGGGTTCTACGGCTTCGCCGCCGCCTTCTCCGAGTTCGCGTTCGTCTTCTACGGGCTGAACGCCACGGTCGCGTTCGCCGACGCGCGTTCCGAGTGGGTCACGCACCGCAGCGTCGTCGAGGGCACCACGGAGGTCTGGGCCGAGGCCCAGGAGAAGATCCCGGTCTGGGACGACCTCACGAGCTGGTTCGGCGACGTCTGGCCGCTGTTCCTGGACGCCGTCGCCGTCCCGCTCGCCTGGCTCACCGTCGCCATGCTCGTCTTCGGCGCCTACTCCGACGACACCCGCGCCCTGGTCAAGGGCACCAGACTGGAGAAGGGCGTGGACCGCCTGGAAGGCAGCCACGACCTCACGCAGCGGTCGTTCGACCAGGTCACCGGCGGGTTCAGGGACCGCTGGGTGCCGCTGGCCAACTCGCTGCGGATGGTGTTCAGGGCGGGCGCGCCGCTGTTCGGCATGATGTGCCTGTGCTACGTGGGCGTGACGGTGGCCGGCGAGTACGCCGACCGCTGGATCAGGCACCTCGTCGGCACCGAGGCCGAGTGGGTGTGGGCCTACCAGGGGCCGCCGCTGTCTTTCGTGCTCGACCTGGTGGTGACCGTGCTGGGCATGGCCATTCTGGCGGCCACGTACGACATCGCCGCCACCCGCGCCCGTCTCAGCGGAGAGCCGCTCAGCGACGTCTGAACACCAGCACCACGTCGTCCTTCTCGGCCTTCTCCATCGCCTTCCTGTCGAACAGGTCCCCCGTCGGCGTGTCCGAGCGGTAGGCGCTGGGGCGGAAGCTGAGCTGGACCTCGTTCGCCACCGGGGCCGGCACGATCGCCAGCCCCTGAATCCTGTACTCCTTGCCCACCACGACCTTGTCGATCGGCGCGTCGCCGACCGGCTGCGTCTCGACCACCCAGGTACGGCCCGCGGCGTCCCTCAGCTGCACCTCCGTGGGCCCGGCCGTCATCGTGGCGTGCGCCTCGTCCAGGACCTTCTTGGTGATCTCGACCTTCATCCAGGTCGCGCCGGGGCGCGGCTTGCTGCCCTCCGGTGCCTCGGTGGTGGCGACCGTGGCCCGGTACTCGGTGTTGTGCACCTTGCCTGCCTGGCCGGCGGGGACGATGGTCTCCTGGGTGTCCTTGCGGCTCTCGCTGGACTTCTCGTAGAAGAGGTAGCCGTCGTAGGTCTGGCCTGCCGTGACGAGCAGCGACGCGACGATCGCGCCTGCGGCGATCAGGGCGGTGCGGCGGCGCCTGGAGCGGGGGGTGGTGGGCGATGCCGAGCCGTTGGGCGACGGGGTGGCGGGCTGTTCGGGGTCGGCGGATGGTTGGGTGCCGGATGGTTGGGTGCCGGGTGACTGGGCGCCGGCTGGGTGCGCGCCGGGCGGTTGGGCGCCGGGCGGTTGGGCGCCGGGGGGCTGTGGGGCGCCGAACCTGGCCGTGCCGGAGGCCGTTCCCGCCGTCGGCCGGATGGCCGGGATCGGCTGGGTGGCGCCGCCGACGGGCTCACGCCGGGCCGGGGGCCAGACCTGGTGGTCGGAGGAGGGAGCGTGCCGGGGAGGGCTCGCGGGCGCGCCGAATCCGTGCGGCGGGCCTTGCGGACGCGGCCCGCGCTGAGGGCGCGGGCTCCTGTGGGGTTGCGTGGGCCCCTGCCCGTACGGCGACTCCGGCGCGTACGGCGGCTGCGGCCCGTACGGCGACTCCGGCGCGTATGGCGGCTGCGGCTCCGGAGGCATCGCCCGGCCATGCCGCCCGCGACGAGGCACCGGCCCCCACTCAGGCGGCGGCGTCGCACCGGGAGGCGCGCCGAGACCGGGCGGCGTCACCGGACTGCGCGGCGGAGCCTGCCCGGGCGGCGGCGTCGGGCCGGAGTCCGCGTCGAAGCCGGAGGGCGGCACGCCGGGCCCCGGAGCCGCGCCGAAGCCGGAGGGCGGCATGGCGTGGCGCGGCGCCGACTCAGGGCCGGACGGTGGCACGACCGAATCGTCACCGGGCTGCGGTGCGGCCGGGCCGGGAAACGCGCCGTGACCGGGCTGCGGTGCGGCCGGGCCGGGAAACGCGCCGTGACCGCGCTGCGGTCCGGCCGAGGCAGGCTGCGCGCCGTGGCCGTACGGCGGTCCGGCAGGGTCAGGAAGCACGCCGTGACCCCGCTGCGCAGGAGCAGGAGGCGCCCCGAGTCCGGGCGGCGGGGCCTGGCTGGGCGGCGGAGCCTGATCGGCCGGTGGGACCTGATCGGCCGCTGGGACCGCCGGATGGGGCACGGTGTCGTCAGGAAGCCGGTCGTTGCGCGGCGCGAACCAGTCGCGCTCGTCGTTCGTGCTCATGTCCCGATCACTTCTTCACGACGGAGTAGACGTCCTGCGGCGAGGCGGCCAGCTTGCGCGCGCCCTCCTCGTCCAGCCCCAGATCCACCTGCACCTGCGGCCGGTACGACTCCACCAGGACGGACGTCCCCAGCCCGAGCAGGACGCTCGCGCCGGGCAATGCCGAGGCCGGCACCTCGAAGACGAACCGCCCGCTGACCCAGATGTCCGGCTGGACCCAGGTGTTGGCCAGGGTGAGGGTGCTGTCCACGCGGTCGGTGGCGGCGAACTTCTTGCCGTCGGCCGTGACCAGCACCGCCTCCCGCATGTGGTACGGCTTGAGGCTCGACTTGGCGGAGACGCTGACGACGAGGAAGAGGTTGTCGGTCCCGATGGTCGAGCTGCTGTCCTGGATGGCCTTCGCCACCGCGAACGAGTCCACCCGCGCGGTGAACCGCCGCGCGTCCACGTCCTCGCCCTTCGCCCCGGTGTAGACGAGCGCGTCCGCGGCCTCGCCCTCGCTCATGTGCAGCGCCTGGAGCCCGACGGCGCCCGCGACCAGCACCAGCCCGGCGAGCGCGTTCAGCCACCGGGAGCCGCCGCCCTGCCGCCGCCCGGCCCGCCTGCCGCGCCGCGCGGGAGCGCCGCTGACCGCCGATCTCGGCTCGGTGGCGGTCATGCCGCGCCGCCCTGCTTGACCGGCATGGTCACCCGGGCCTTGATCTCGGGCAGGTGCTTGTCGCCCACTTCCTCGGAGACCATCTGCCAGGCGGCCACGTTGTCGTTGAACTGGGACTCGAACTCGAAGGAGGCCACGTCGAGCGTCACCTGCTCCGGCGGCTGCTCGTTCTCCTTCAGTTTGAAGCGCAGGACGACCTGGGTGGGCACGCCCGGGTGGAGCTGGCCGGTCTCGCCGCCCTTGCTGAGGCCGAAGGCGAAGGGGCCCGCGTCCTTGTCGAAGGCCGGGGAGATCTTGACCAGCGAGCCCGCGAAGGAGGTGTAGGTGAAGGCCTGCTCGATCTTCTGGGGAGGCAGGCCGACGGAGACGGTCTCGTCCCCCTTGTTGGTGACGTCGAAGATCAGCTCCACGAACCGCTTCTCCTCGTCCCACTCGTTCTGGGCCGGCTCGATCTTCAGCCGCGACTCGACGAACTTGGTGGAATACAGGCCCTGGTCGAGCACCGCGCCCGCGCCGAGCGGGTCCGGCGCGTCGGGCGTCTCGTTCAGCCCGCCCAGCAACGCGGTGATGCCGATGGCGGTGATGGCCACCAGGGCCACGGCGGGCACCGCTACCGGGCGTCTCGGCTTGTCAGTGCTGCCGCCGGAGGGTTCCGTCATGGGTAAGGATGGTAATAGGTCTCGCTTGTCCCATCTGCCGCAATGCTCCCATCGGACAGGTCGAATTGCCGAGAAACCCTGCCGCTATAGCGGTTGCAACTCATACGCTGTCACGGAGCGGAAAGGGCTGACCCCCACTCCTCATGACATATCGGCGGCCGGAGGGTCACGTGACGGACGTGCATCCCGAGCATGCCCAGCTCCAGGCGGACCGCATCTACCTGGGCTGGCAGTACATCCTGCTGCATCCGGACCCGGGCCCGCCACCCAAACGACCCTCCCCCGTCGAGGAGACGCCGGCGGCCGAGGGGCCCGACCCCGCCGAGCAGGAGCTGCTGCGCCGCGAGCGCATGCAGGAGGACATGCTCAACCGGCCGGTCCGCTTCCTGCGCCTGTTCATGCTGGCCATGTCCGTGGTCATCCTCGCCGCCGCCCTGGCCGGCTACCTGGCCTGGTCGTTCGCGGTGGTCGCGCTCGTCGCCGCCGGGGGTGTGGCGGCCATCCTCAGCTACGCGCTGCTGCAGGGCGACAGGGCGGTCAAGTACCGCGTGCTGGAGCAGCAGGCCAGGGACGAGCGGCAGCGCAGGGAACGCGACAAGGACCTGTTCCGCGCCCAGGAGGAGCACGCCGAGCGCTACCGGGAGTGGCAGGAGTCCAAGGAGCGCCACGACAGGCAGCTCACCTGGTACGCGGTGGCGGTGCCCGACGAGATCGACCGCATCGACGTGGCGGGTGGCACGCTGCCGGGCTGGTCCGCGCTGGTGACGCTGCTGGGCGCCACCCGGCTCTACAGCGGCGGGCACCTGACCGTGCTCGACCTGTCGGAGGGCGCGATCGCCAAGGACCTCATCGAGCTGGCCCGCAAGGGCGGTGACGACCCGCTGGTCTGGGTGCTGCCCGTGGACCTGCCCCGGCTCGACCTGGGCGCCACGCTCAAGCCCGAGGCGTTCGCGGACGTGCTGGCCCACGTGGTGAGCGTGAGCGAGGAGCAGCGCAGCACCCGCGACCTCAGCTTCGACAACGCGATCCTGGAGCGGGTGCTGGAGGTGCTCGGCGAGAACGCCACGATCAGCCAGGTGACCGCCGCCCTGCGCGCGCTGGCGCAGGTCGGCGACCCGCGTGACGACCTGCGGTTCGGGCTGATCACCGCGACTCAGCTGGAACGCATCGGCACGCTGTTCGGGCGCGGGGTGAGCGACCGGGTGGTGATCGAGCGGGCCTGGGCGCTGGAGTCGCAGTTACGCAAGCTGGAGACGCTCGGCACCCAGGCCGTACGGCTGCCGCCCGCCAGGCTGCGGGTGGTGAGCATGGACCGGCAGGCAGGCGTGTTCGGCAACCGCGTGCTCGGCACGTACGTGGCCACGGCGCTGACCCACATCCTGCGCCAGTCGCCCTCCTCCGACCGGCCCTGGTACCACACGATCATCGTGGCGGGCGCCGACAAGCTCAGGGGCGACGTGCTCGACCGGCTGATGGACGCCTGTGAGACCTCCCGTACCGGGCTCGTCCTGACCTACCGCTCGCTGACCCCGACCGTGCGCGAGCGGCTCGGCAGGGGGCACGCCGCGGTCGCGTTCATGCGGCTCGGCAACGCCGAGGACGCGCGGGTCGCCAGCGAGCACGTCGGCACCGAGCACCGGCTGGAGCTGGCCCAGCTCACCGAGACGATCAGCGAGTCGCTGCCGGGCCTGGACGGCGGCTACACCTCCACGATCTGCCAGGTCGAGGACGAGCGGGAGCAGCGCGACGGCGAGCACACGGACCTGGCGGAGGACATCACCGAGTCCACCGAGTGGGGCAGGACCGCCGACAAGATCTCAGAGAAGGAGCGGGTGCTGCAGCGCTCGCGCGAGTTCCTGGTCGAGCCGCACCGGCTCCAGCAACTCCCCACGACGTCCGTGATCGTCACGGACGCCACCGCGGACGGCCGCCGCGTACGCCTCGCGGACGCCAACCCGGCCATCCTCACCTTCCCCAAGACCACGCTCGGCGAGCTGGAGGACGTCCGCGAGGCCGTGCTGGCGCTGGACCCGCAGGCCGTGGACGGCAACGGGGAGCCGCCGCCGAACCTCGGGCCACCACCGCCACGCCTGGACTGGCGCAAGGGCAGGCAATGACATGGTCAATGTCAACGTGACGAGCTGACGGTTGGCGGAATTTAACAAAGAACCGTCTGTGGGGGATTGAAATGCAGCCGAGTGTCTCGCTGAGCGGGCCCTGGTATCGAATTCAGTCGATCGCAGCACCCTCGCGAAGCTCGTCGGCGGAGTGGGATTTCGTCACCGTGCTTCCCGCGGTGCTGTCGGCGGCGCAGCGCGACCGGCCGTTCGTCATCGGATGGTTGTCGCGAGGCTCGGGGGCGCCGCTCGAACTCATCACCAACGCAGGACCGCTGTCGCCACCGCGCCAGCCACGCAGGTCCACGGACCTGCCCGACGAGCCGAGCGGGCCGCAGCCGCTGCTGTTCCCCGGGGGTGCGCGGGGGATGCGGCTGAACGAGGAGTACCTGGCCGACCTGGCCGATCTGGTGTGGACGCCGTGCCCGGGGCGGCAGGCGCCGCCGCTGGGCAGCAGGGGGCGCGAGTTCGACCCCGACGAGCTGAAGCGGCCCACGCTGTTCGAGTCGACGCTGGTGACGCTGATGTCGCGGCCGTTCGCCTGGCTGGTGGTGGCCGAGCCGACCGACCTGCTGGACGCCGAGGTGGCGCACCTGCGTACGCAGCTCAACGTGCTGCGGCAGTACGGCGACGCCTCCGAGCGCTCCCGCTTCGACGCCGAGCGGGCCGAGCGCCGCATGCAGGAGCTGGACGCCTTCCGCGAGGCGGGGCTGTGGAACGTGCGCGTGCTGGCCGGCGGGGCCACGGCCGACGAGCTGCGGCAGATCGCGCCGGTGCTCGTCGGGTCCGTGGAGATGAGCCAGCATCCGTACCGGCTGCGCAGCTCGCACGGCGCGGCGTACTCGCTGCCCGAGGCGCTGGCCATCACCATGCAGGACCCGGCCGACGGCGCCGCCGCCCCGTTCGCCGCCACCGCGGGTGCGCTGGCCGCGCTGGCCGGGCTGCCCAGGCGGGAGGTGCCGGGCGTACGGGTGCTGGAGTCGGGCTTCTTCGACGTGACCTCGGAGTCGGAGGGCGGCGAGCTGGAGCTGGGGGAGATCCTCGACGGCCAGGACCGCGGCGTCGGCTCGTTCCGGGTGCCGCTGGCCACGCTGAACCGGCACGCGTTCGTCACGGGCGCGACCGGCTCCGGCAAGTCGCAGACCGTGCGGCACCTGCTGGAGCAGCTCAGCAGGGCGCGCATCCCGTGGCTGGCCATCGAGCCGGCCAAGTCCGAGTACGCCGCCATGGCAGGCCGCGTGGACGACCCCGTCACCGTGATCAACCCCTCGGCGCCCGACGGCGTGCCGTTCAGCGTCAACCCGCTCGAACCCGAGCCCGGCTACCCCGTCCAGGCGCACATCGACATGGTCAGGGCGCTGTTCATGGCCGCGTTCGACGCCGAGGAGCCGTTCCCGCAGATCATGTCGCTGGCGCTGCAGCGCGTCTACGAGGCGACCGGCTGGGACGTGGTCACCGGCGGCGCCGTGCCCGGCTCGAACGTGCCGCCCAGCATCCCCACCCTCGAACAGCTCCAGCAGCACGCCATGGACGTGATCAAGGAGATCGGCTACGGCCGCGAGGTGCAGGCGGACGTCGAGGGCTTCATCTCGCTGCGGCTGCGCTCGCTGCGCGTCGGCTCCGCCGGGCGCTTCTTCGAGGGCGGCCACCCCGCCGACATCGGCGGCCTGCTGGAACGCCAGGTCGTGCTGGCGATCGAGGACGTGGCCAACGACGAGGACAAGGCGTTCCTGATGGGCACGCTGATCATCCGGATCGTGGAGCACCTGCGCATGCGGGCCAGGCGCGAGCGCTCCGGCGAGCTGCGCCACGTCATCGTCATCGAGGAGGCGCACCGGCTGCTGCGCGACCGCGGTCACGGCCGGGCCTCCACCCACGCCGTGGAGCTGCTGGCCGGGATGCTCGCCGAGATCAGGGCGTACGGGGAGGGCATCGTGGTGGCCGAGCAGATCCCCACCAAGCTCGTCTCCGACGTCGTCAAGAACACCGCGCTGAAGGTCGTGCACCGGCTGCCCGCCGAGGACGACAGGCAGCTCGTCGGCGCCGCGATGAACCTGAGCGACGAGCAGTCCCGCCACGTGGTCTCGCTGCAGCCGGGCTCGGCCGCCGTGTTCGCCGACGGGATGGACCGGCCGCTGCGGGTGCGCGTACCGCTGGGGGAGTCCAGGGAGAAGGCGCTGCCCGGCCCGCCGCCGCCGATCCGCGGCCGCCGCTCGGCGGCCTGCGGCGCGCAGTGCCGCACCGGGCAGGCGTGCACGCTGGTGGAGCTGCGCGAGGCCGACGTGCTGGCCGGCGCGGCCGAGTGGGCGTGGCTGCGCATCTGGTGCGACACGGTGGTGCTGGCCTTCGTCGGCAACCGGCCGCTGCCAGGCGTGCCGCGCGCCCTGTCGGCCGCCTGGTCGGACCTGCCGGCGCGGCGCCGCGAGTGCCTGCTCGCCACCCTGGTCGAACGCTCGGTGCAGCGGCGGGCCTGGTCGCTGCGCACGTGGTTCGACCCGGCCCTGCTGACCGAGAAGGCCGCCGGGACGGCCACCCGCCTGCTCGCGGGCCTCGACAGCGGCGGGGAGCGCCCCGGCGCCTCGTGGGTCATCCCGCAGGTGCGCTGGCTGCACGAGGTCGACAGGCTCTTCCCGTACGGGCAGCCGGCCCCGAACCTGCGCAGCCCCGCGCCCCCCATGGAGTACGCCCTGTTCCGCCAGCCCGGCGGCACCGGCCCCGGCTCCGTCGAGCCCGAGCTGCTCGGCCACCGCGCCAAGGCGCTGCGCCACCATCCGCTGTCGATGGAGGTGGACCACAACCGGGCGCTGGCCTGGCGGGTGATCCTCGGGGACGACGAGCACGAGGGCGTGCAGCGGGACATCGTGACGGTGGCCATCGGCGTGGAGTCGGCGGCCAGGATCAGGCACGTGGGGCAGACGATGGGCGCGGGGTGGCTGGAGAGCGTGCTGTCATGGCCGCGCCGCTTCGTGCTGCCGTTCGAGCAGGGCGGCGCACCGGAGATCGCCTTCGCGGAGCCGCCCGCCACGTGATCGCAAAGGGGTGCGTTTTCGCGCGTGTCTCCAGACTTGGGGCCAACGCCGACTAGGATCCTTGCACATGACCCAGCTTCCTCTGCGGGCCCAGCTCGCCAGTGCCCTGGGCCGCAGCGCCGCCACGCTGTCCAGGATGACCGGGCGTGGCGACGGCTCGGTGATCGGCGGTCGGGTCGGCCTGATGCTCGAGCCGGATCTCCTGCGTCAGCTGGCCCGCGACCGCAAGCTGGCCCTGGTCAGCGCGACCAACGGCAAGACGACCACCACCAGGCTGATCACCTCGGCGCTGCTGGAGCTCGGCGAGGTGGCCACCAACGCCTTCGGCGCCAACATGCCCGCCGGCCATGTCTCCGCGCTGTCCCAGTACAAGCGCGCCCCGTACGGCGTGCTGGAGGTGGACGAGAAGTACCTGCCCGAGGTGCTCGACACGACCGGCGCCGGCGTCGTCTGCCTGATGAACCTCAGCCGCGACCAGATGGACCGCGCGGCCGAGATCTGGCTGCTGGCGCAGAAGTGGCGCAGGGCCCTGTCCGGCAAGCCCACGCACGTCATCGCCAACTGCGACGACCCGCTCGTCACCTGGGGCGCCTCCACGGCCGCCGCGGTCACCTGGGTCGCCGGCGGGCAGCGGTGGAAGGAAGACTCCTGGTGCTGCCCCGAGTGCGGCGGCCCGCTCGACCGCAAGGACGCCGACTGGGCGTGCCGCGAGTGCACCTTCCACCGTCCCGAGCCGCAGTGGGTGGTCGACGGCGACTCGGTGATCGACCCGCGCGGGCAGCGCTGGCTGCTCGACATCCAGCTGCCCGGCCAGGCCAACCGCTCCAACGCGGTGATGGCGCTGGCGGTGGCCGAGGCGTTCGGGCTGCCGGTGGACCGGGCGTTGCCCCGGCTGCGCGAGGTCACCTCGGTGGCCGGCCGCTACACCACCGTCGAGCGCGACGGGCGGCACGCGCGGCTGCTGCTGGCCAAGAACCCGGCCGGCTGGCTGGAGGCGTTCGACGTCGCCGACCCTCAGCTGCCGATCATCCTCTCGGTCAACGCGCAGGGCCCCGACGGGCGCGACACCTCGTGGTTGTGGGACGTCGACTACCGCATCCTGCGCGGGCGCCCCGTGTTCGTCACCGGCGAGCGCCGCCTGGACCTGGCGCTCCGGCTCGACGTCGCGGACGTGCCGTTCACGCTGTGCGGCACGTTCACGGAGGCGCTGGCCATGCAGCCGCCCGGGCGGGTGGACGTGATCGCCAACTACACCGCCTTCCAGCAGATCCGATCGGAGTTCGGCCGTGCCGTCTGACAGCGCCCTACGCATCGTCTGGATCTACCCCGACCTGCTGAGCACGTACGGTGACCAGGGCAACGTGCTGGTCCTGGAGCAGCGGGCGCAGCGCAGGGGGATCGAGACGGAGACGATCCACGTCCGCTCGGCCGACCCCGTCCCCGAGACCGGCGACATCTACCTGATCGGCGGCGGTGAGGACCGCCCGCAGATCCTGGCCGCCCAGCGCCTGCGCAGGGACGGCGGCCTGCACCGCGCCATCGCGCGCGGCGCGGCCATGCTGGCGGTGTGCGCCGGCTACCAGATCATGGGCAGCACGTTCGGCGGCGAGGAGGGCCAGCCGGTCGACGGCATCGGCCTGCTCGACATCTCCAGCGCCCGCGGCCCCGCCCGCGCGGTGGGCGAGCTGGTGGCCGAGGTGGACGCCGCGCTCAACCTGCCCACGCTGACCGGCTTCGAGAACCACATGGGCGTCACCCATCTGGGCCCCGGCGTCCGCCCGCTGTCGCGCACGATCAAGGGCGTGGGCAACGGCGACGGCTTCGAGGGCTGCTACGCGGGGCACGTCGTGGGCACCTACCTGCACGGCCCCGCGCTGGCCCGCAACCCGGCCCTGGCGGACCTGCTGCTGTCGTGGCGGGTGGGCGACCTCGCGCCGCTCGACGACTCCCGCTACGAGGCGCTGCGCCAGGAACGCCTGACCACGGTGCTGCAGTCGTCCTGAGATGAACTGTCCGGATTTGGGGTAGGACGTCGGCCGTGGGATCCACGGTCACCGTCCCCCAGACCCGCACGATGGGCGGGGAGGAGCTGTCCGCCGACGACGCTTGGGAGACCCTGCGCAAGTACGGCGTCTGGCACTTCGTGCGCGACTCGTTCGTCAGGTTCCGCTACGGCGACGGCATGAGCCATTCGCGGGCCCTGGCGTTCCAGATCTGCCTGGCCATCATCCCCGGGGCCATCGCCGTGGTCGGCCTGAGCGCGGTCACCCACCAGGAGGAGCTGGGCCGGGTGCTGCGGCTCACGCTGAGCGCCCTGGCGCCGGGCGGCGGCGCGCAGGCCGTCGCCGAGGTGCTCGACGGCGGCAAGGGCACCAGGGACCAGCTGGCGCTGTGGCTGGGCCTGGCCACCACGCTGGCCGCGCTCACCACGGCCATGGCCCAGTTCGAACGGGGCGCCAACCGCATCTACGGCGTCGAGCGCGACCGGCCCTTCCACCGCAAGTACGCCAGGGCGGTCGTGCTCGCGCTGACCGCCGGCCTCTGCATGATCACCGGGTTTACGGTGCTGGTGGGCGGCGGCGAGCTGGGCGACGCGCTCAGCGAGACGTTCGGCTGGGGCGCCGGCGCCCGCCAGGCCTACGCCTTCGTCCGCTGGCCGCTCGGCTTCCTGCTCGCCCTGGCCTCCACGGTCACGCTCTTCAGAGCCTCGCCCCGGCGCAGGCAGCCCGGCCACACGTGGCTGGCCGTGGGAGCGCTGGTCGCCCTGGGGTTATGGACGCTGTTCACGCTGGGGCTGGCACTCTACACCGAGCACAACAACACCTTCGGCAACACGTACGGGCCGCTGACCGCCGTGATGGCGCTGCTGCTGTGGTCGTTCCTCAGCTCGATCGCGCTCTTCCTGGGGTTGGCGTTCGCGGCACAGCTGGAGGCGTGCCGCGCGGGCTGCGTCGAGCCCGCCCACCCGGATCCGGGGCCGACGGCTGAGGAGGAGCGCGAGCCCTTCGTGGGGGAGGTCGGAGCGGCCGCGATCGCCGCCGTCAGAGGTCTGTTCGACAGGAGGAACGGACGCGGCTCCGCCCCGCGCACCTGACCCGCGGCGCCCGGAGCGGCCTCAGCCGTGCTTGCTCAACCGGCTCCGCACGAAGAACGCCACGCCCACCCAGACGAGCAGGCTGATCGCGCCGAATCTGGCATGGCGCCACCAGGGGATGGGCTGCTCTCCCGTCGTCACGGAGATGGCGACGCCGAGCAGGAAGAGGAACACCGCGGCGATCGCTCCCAAGATCGTCAGCGCGGCGATGGGGCGGGCGTTGATCTGCTGGCCGTACCAGTGCCCGGCAGCGGTGACTCTCGTACGCATCGCACCGATTGTCCGCACGATCATCATCGTGCCACACCTCGGGACGGCGGGGCAGCCCTGCGATCAGTAGACGAGCGCCTGCACGCCCTCCGTGGTCACTTCCTCCACGAACGCCGGCGCGCCCGCGATGCGCACCCCCTCGATGAGGTCGTCCACGGTGATGTTCCTGCGGGCGGCGCACTGCGTGCACAGCGTCACCCGCCCCGCCGCCAGCACGGCGTCGAGCAGGTCGGTGAGCGGCGCCGCGTGCGGCAGGGCGAACTCCTTGGCCCGCCCGGGGAGCGCGAACCACGAGGACTCGCCGGTCAGCCACAGGGAGACGGATACCCCGCTCGCGAGCGCGGCGGCCGCGACCGTGAACGCCTGGTTGCACCGCTCGGGAGCGTCGGCCCCGGCGGTCACCTTGATCACCAGTGAACGTGCCATATCCGTCACCCTAGCCCCGCGGGAGCCCGTACGGGCGTGGCGCGCCACTACGCTTGGGGAGCATGGAAGAACCTGAGGTGCACCCCGACCTGGAGCCGATCGCGTTCCTGCTGGGGCGGTGGGAAGGCGCCGGCGTGGGCGGCTACCCGACGATCGAGAGCTTCAACTTCGGCCAGGAGATCGAGTTCGGCCACAACGGCAAGCCGTTCCTGACCTACGTGAGCCGCACCTGGCTGCTCGACGACGCGGGCAACCGCGTCAGGCCGCTGGCCACGGAGTCCGGCTACTGGCGCTCGCTGCCCGAGCGGCAGATCGAGGTCGTGCTCTCCCATCCCACCGGCATCGTCGAGATCTACATCGGCGAGGTCGTCTTCCACAAGATCGAGCTGCGTACGGACGTGGTCGCCCGCACCGCCTCGGCCAAGGAGTACACCGCGGGCCACCGCCTGTACGGCCTGGTCAACGGCAATCTGATGTGGGCCTACGAGATGGCGGCCGTCGGGCACCCGCTCACGGACCACATGTCGGCAGAGCTGAAGAAGGTGGCCTGATCCCATGAGCACGCCGTTCACCGCCGACGCCGTCGAGGCGATCAAGCGGCACATGAATGACGACCACGCCGACGACGGGCTGATCATCGTACGCGGGCTCGGCGGCCGGCCGGACGCCCAGACCGCGCTCACCAGCGACGTCGACGCCGAGGCGATCACGTTCACGATCGACGGCGGGGAGCGGGTGCGCGTGCCGTGGGGCGAGACGCTCACCGAGCGGGCCCAGGTGCGCAAGGCCGTGGTGCGGCTCTACCGCGAGGCGTGCGAGAAGCTCGGCATCCCAGCCCGCGGCGAGCACTGACCCCCGGAAATTGAAGAGGGCCCCAGGCAACACTCCGCCGATGCGGCGGGCCGGATGGACCATGGTCGGGATCGTCGTCCCGCCCTCCGGCTGCCAGGGGCCCCGGTGGTTGCCTCGTATTCGCGTCACGTCACGAGACAACAGTCCGCGACGTCAGCGGACAACCACCTCGCTAGCCCGACTATGACTAACCATTATTCGGACCACCTCCTTTCCGCGTACTCAAGAAGCTATGCGGTCCACCGCGAACCGGGCAAGTAAATATCCGCGGGCCGTAGTATCGGAGCATGACCGAGACGCAGTGGCATGAGGAACTCCGCGCCAAGGGCTACCGGGTCACCCCCCAGCGTCAGCTCGTGCTGGAGGCGGTCAAGGAGCTGGAGCACGCCACGCCGGAGGAGATCTGCGTCAAGGTCCGTCAGACGGCGCGCGGGGTGAACATCTCGACCGTCTACCGCACGCTGGAGCTGCTCGAGGAGCTGGGCCTGGTCACCCACACCCACCTCGGGCACGGCGCCCCCACCTACCACCTGGCCGCCGAGGCCGATCACGTGCACCTGGTGTGCCGGGGGTGCGACGAGGTGTTCGAGGTGCGGCCCGAGCTGGCGGAGGGGCTGGTCAAGGGGCTGGACGAGGAGATGGGCTTCGTCGCCGACGTCCACCACCTGACCGTCTTCGGCCGCTGCCGCAACTGCCGCTGAGCCGCGCCCCTGACCATGCGCCCCTGACCACGCGCCCTGACCAGGTGGCCCGTGCCCGGCGCCGCCGGCGGTGCGGATAGCCTGGAAGGCATGCGTAGCCCTCTGCTCGACCTCCCCGGCGCCGTCCCGGCGGACGCCCCTGACTCCGACGTAGCCGCGCACTACGGTGACCTGTTCGCCGAGCAGCGCGCACTGGTCAAGGGAGAGGCGGTCGTCGACCGCAGCAACCGTGAGGTGATCCGCATCTCCGGCGCCGACCGGCTGAAATGGCTCAACGACCTCACCTCGCAGAAGCTCGACACGCTCCAACCGGGCGAGTGGACACAGACGCTCGACCTCGACCTGCAGGGCCGCGTCCAGCACCACCTCACGCTCACCGACGACGGCCGGAGCGTCCTGGCCCACGTCGAGCCGGGCACCGCGCAGAGCCTGATCGACTACCTCGACCGCATGCGCTTCATGCTGCGGGTGGAGGTCTCCCGCGCCGACGACCTGGCCGTGCTCTCCACGGCCACCGAGGACTTCCTGGTGCCGCGCGCCGAGCTCGCCGATCACCTGGGCAAGCCGCTGGCGGGGCTGTGGGCGTACGAGGCCCTGCGCATCGAGGCGCACCGGCCCCGGCTGGGCTTCGAGACCGACCACAAGACGATCCCGCACGAGGTGGGCTGGATCGGCGGGGCGGTGCACCTCACCAAGGGCTGCTACCGGGGGCAGGAGACGGTGGCCCGTGTGCACAACCTGGGGCACCCGCCGAGGCGCCTGGTCTTCCTGCACCTGGACGGCAGCGTGGACACCCTTCCTGCCCACGGGGCTCCGGTGATCTCCGAGAGCCAGGAGGTGGGCGTCGTCGGCTCGGCCGCCCGCCACCACGAGCTGGGGCCGATCGCCCTGGCCGTGATCAAGCGCACGGTGCCGCTGGACGCGCCGCTGCTCGCGGGCGGCGTGGCCGCGTCCCAGGAGGTCATCGTGCCGCCGGACGCGGGGCGCAACGTCGCCATCGACCCGGCCCTGCGCCGCCGCATCCGCTGACCACCACCCCGTCCGCGCCATCCCGGGCGGGCGGGGTGTCACATGTCCAGGACGAGGGTGATCGGCCCGTCGTTGACCAGAGAGACCTTCATGTCAGCCCCGAACACCCCTGTCTCCACCTGAGCCCCCAACCCCCGCAACTCCTCCACCACAGCCTCCACCAACGGCTCCGCCACAGGTCCAGGAGCAGCAGCCTGCCATGTGGGCCGCCGCCCCTTGCGGGCATCGCCGTACAGGGTGAACTGACTGATCACCAGGAGCGGCGCCCCCACGTCCGAGCAGGACTTCTCCCCGTGCAGGATGCGCAGCCCCCACAACTTGGCCGCCAGTCGCGCGGCCTCGGCGCGCGTGTCCGTGTGCGTGACGCCCACCAGGACGAGCAGCCCCGGCTCGCCGACCGCCCCCACCACCTGCCCGTCGACCTCGACGGACGCCGAACTGACCCGCTGTACGACTGCTCGCATGGCATCCCATTCTGGACCAGGACCAAACCCTTCATACACTCATGTCGAAAGGGGAACGTGAAATGTCGTTGATTGTGGAAGTCGTCCGGTCCGGGTTCGTGGAGTCCACGCATCACGCACGCATGCTGACCGTGGACGCGGCAGGCCGCCCGGTCGAGACCAGGGGCGCGGTGCACGTGCCGGCCTCGCCACGGTCGTCGATGAAGCCGCTGCAGGCGCTGGGCATGCTGCGCAGCGGCCTGCGCCTGGAGGGTGAGCTGCTGGCGCTGGCCTGCGCCTCGCACTCCGGCGAGCCCTTTCACGTGGACGGGGTCAGGAAGATCTTGGCGGGCGCCGGGCTGGAGGAGTCGGCGCTGCGGTGCCCCGAGGACTATCCGTTCGACCGCGCGGCGACCGAGCGCGGCCGGGTCTACATGAACTGCTCGGGCAAGCACGCCGCCATGCTGGCCACCTGCGTGGCGAACGACTGGCCGCTGAGCACCTACCTGGAGCCGGCGCACCCGTTGCAGCGGACGATCCGCGAGACGGTGGAGGAGCTGACCGGGGAGCGGGTGGCGGCCTCCGGCGTGGACGGGTGCGGGGCGCCGCTGTTCTACGTCTCGATGCTCGGGGTGACCAAGGCGTTCCGGGCGTTCCCGCTGTCGTCGGCCGACTCGTACGAACGCAAGATCTTCGACGCCATGCGCACCTACCCCGAGTGGACCTCGGGCACCGACAGGGCCGAGGCCAAGCTGATGCGGGCGCTGCCCGGACTGATGCTCAAGGCGGGGGCGGAGGCGTTCGACGCGTTCGTGTTCGAGGACGGGCGCGCGGGCACCGTCAAGATCGAGGACGGTGGCACGCGCGCCCGGGTGCCCGTCACCGTGGCGGCGCTGCGCTCGCTGGGCCTGGACGCGCCCGAACTGGCCGAGCTGGCCTCCGGCGCGGTGCTGGGCGGCGGACGGCCCGTCGGCGAGCTGCGGGTGCGCTGAGGCCCTCACCGGACGGCGAGCTACTCCTCCTGATCCGGTACGCGCTCAGCGAGCCGCTCGTAGCGCTGCCTGGCGGCCTGCGGCGTGCCGAGCCCGAGCCCGAAGGCGATCTCCTGCCAGGTCATGCCGCGCCCCCGGGCAAGCTGCAACAACGTGGCCTCCAGCGCGTCCATCTCCCCGCGGACCAGCGGCACGAGGCTGAGCGCCGCCGTGATGTCGGCGGCGTCCACCGGCGGCTCGCCGTCGTCAGGCTGCGCGGCCCCGCTGAGCAGGAAGGTGACGAGCCTGACCGCCTCGTGCGGCGCCAGCGCGGACGGGTGGATCTGGCGCGCCCGCTGCTCGTCGGTGGCCGCGTGCCGCTCGGCGATGCGGTGCAGGGACGCGTACACCCGCTGGGCGCGCGCCTGCTCGGGCTGCGGAGGTTTGAAGAGGCCGGCGTCGGAAGTCATGAGATCACGATGCTGCAGCGCGCCCACAGTTGTCAACAGCTCGTTTTAAACGAAGTGTTCAAGGGCTTGCCTTGACACCGGCGTCAGGCTTCTACCATGGCGCCGCATGAAGTTCGCCATCAGCTACAGCACCCCCCACCACGGCCCCGACCCCGACAAGCTCGCCGCCTTCGCCCGCCTGGCCGAGGAGTGCGGCTTCGAGGCGCTGTACGTCCCCGAGCACATCGTGCTCTACCCGGGCGCCCGGATCGGCTCCTTCGAGCTGCCTCCCACGCTCCCGTACGCCGACCCGCTCGACACCCTCACCTTCGTCGCCGCCCACACGGACCGGATCCTGCTCGGCACCGGCGTGCTCCTGCTCCCGTACCACCACCCGGTGACGCTCGCCAAGCGGCTGGCCACCATCGACGTGCTGTCCAAGGGCCGGATGCGGCTGCTCACCGTCGGCCTCGGCGCCCTGCCGGGCGAGGCGCGGGCCGTGGGCGTGGACTACGCGGCCAGGGGCAGGCGCGCCGACGAGGCGATGGACGTGCTGCGGCTGCTCTGGGCGGGTGGTGAGGAGGGCGTCAGCTTCGCCGGGGAGTTCTTCGAGCTGGACGCCCTGTGCAGCTACCCCAAGCCGCACGAGGCAGCCGGCCTGCCGATCCACGTCGGCGGGTCGAGCAGGGCCGCCGCGCGCCGGGCCGGGCTGCGTGGCGACGGCTTCTTCCCCGGCGGCAGGCTCCGCCCCGAGGAGGTGGCCGAGCTGTGGGAGCTGGCCCGCTCGACCGCCGCCGGTGCGGGCCGCGACCCGGGCGCGCTGGAGTACACCCGGTTCGGCGCGATCGACATGCCGCAAGGCCGGGCCGAGGAGCTGGCCGCGCAGGGCGTGACCCGCCTCGTCGTCAGCCCGTCCACCACGGAGCCCGACGAGCAGCGCGCGGAGCTGTCGGCGTTCGCCGAACGGTTCTCGCTCTAGAGGGAGCGGAACTGGCGGGTGGCGGAGATGGCGCCGGACGTCGTCGTGGTGAACGTCCGCATGGAGCCGGCGAACTTGGACAGGTCCCACTCCGCGGGCCCGTGGTACCAGTACAGGTTGTCGGCCTGGTGCCCGTTGCCGGTGACGGAGGCCACCACCCGCGACCAGTGCTCCACCCCGTCGAAGATCACGGCATAGGGCAGGTAGCGGGAGAACAGCTCGACCCGGTGCTGCTCGGGCACGTCTCCCAGCTCGCCGGAGAACAGGTACTGCCGGAACCCCATCGTGTGCGCCAGCGCCGCCGACCCCTTGGCGGTCTTGGCCGGCATGTACTGGCCGCCGACCGCCAGCGCGCCGCCCGCGATGACCACCGCCAGGCCGATCAGCCCGTACGTGGTGAACCAGGCCAGCCCCACCGTGGCCAGCAGCCCCACCCCCACGAGCACCACGCCGATCGTGGTCCACCTGGTGCGCTCGGTGTCGGGCCGCCGGGCGAACCACCCCTGCCTGACCACGTCGGCGTAGAGCGCGTCGCGCACCTTGCCGAGGTGGGCCGCGAACGAGCCGGACAACTGTGACAGCAGCACCGCGTCACGCCCGTCGAAGATGGCCTGGTAGAGCGCCAGCTCGTACGGCAGGAGCGCGTTCGCGGGCGCGTTCGGCAGCCGCACCAGCATCCAGTCGGGGGCGTCGTAGGTCTGCCTGGGCTGCTCGTCGATGCGCAGGTAGCCGCGCACGGCCAGGTCCACGATGGTGGCGGTCACGTCGATCACGTCGGCCTGCTCGTCCACCAGCGTGCCGATCTGGCCGGGGCGCACCCCGTCGGGCGGGGTGAAATGGCCGTTCTGCACCGGATCGACCTTGCCGCTCTCGTGGCCGGCGACCCTGGCGTCACGGCCGCGCGTCCAGTACAGCAGGCCGATGCCGCCGAGCAGCAGGACCAGCAGCCCCGCCAGGGCGCCGCCGGTGACGGTGTCGAGCGTGAACGCGGCCGACAGGGAGAAGCGCCGCTCCAGGATGGGCTTGCCGGTGCTGGAGCCCTTCGGGTATCCGACGACGACCGTGAGGGCCTGGTCGGTGGCGATGTCCTCCTGCTCGAAGTCGGCCTGCGTGGCGCCGTGGTCCATCGAGGCGGAGGTGCAGCCGATGGCGGAGGTGAGCGCGCCGGCGAAGCAGGACAGGTTCTGGACCTGCCCGGGGCCGTTCACCTTGACCGTGGCCTTGGCGACCGGCTGGTTCCAGCCGTTCACCGCGAACCAGCGCAGCTCCTCGACGCCGCCCGAGGGCGTCACCGCCCCCTTGACGTCGTACTCGACGGTCTGGCCCGTCACCGTGAGCACGTCGCCCGCCAGGGTGCCGCCCTTGACGTTCGAGATCCGGTAGAGGCGGTCGTTGTCGTCGTCGTACCGCGTCCGCGTGATGAACGTCCGCTTGAGCTGGCCCGACGCCCCGCTGATCTTCTCGACCACGTGCAGGGTGCCGTCCTTGCCGAGGGTCATCGTGACCTCGTCCGTCATCCCGGCCTCCGCTGCGAGAGCGGCGGGGGTTGCGGACAACGTCAGAGCGGTGGCCGCCAGGGCGGCCATCGTGAGTCTGATACCCATGGCGGCAAATCGTATCGGTTCGTACCTGTCAGGCGAGTGTGATGCTGTTCGCCGCCCGCTGGACGCTCTCCGGGGCGGCGCCCTGGCCGGGGTTCTCGTGAGCGAGGGCCTGGTTGGCGGCCACGAACGGGCGCATGCGCGCCTCGTACCGGTCGTGGGCGTCCGCGCCGCCGGCGCCGAGCTCCTCGGCGAGCACGTACGCGCCCACCAGCGCCAGGCTGGTGCCCTGCCCGGACAGCGGCGAGGCGCAGTAACCGGCGTCGCCCACCAGCGCGACCCGCCCCTTGGTCCAGCGCTCCATCTTCACCTGCGCCATGGAGTCGAAGTAGAAGTCGTCGGCCTTCCACATGGCCTCCAGCAGCCTGTCCGCCTCCCAGACCCCGGCGCAGTGCTCCTGGATGAGCCGCTTCTGCTGCTCGACGTCGCGATAGTCGTAGTCGAGCACGCCGGACCTGAAGCCGAGGTTGACCCGCATCTCGGCCGGGTCGCGGTCGCTGAACAGCGCGCCGCCCGCCTCGCCCGCGTTGAACCAGGTCTGCCAGTGGTCGAGGCCGAGGAAGTTCTCGGCGGTGTAGATGGAGACGTAGGTGCCGAGGTGGTGCAGGAACTGCTGCTCGGGGCCGAAGGCGAGCCTGCGCACGTTGGAGTGCAGGCCGTCGGCGCCGATGACGTGGTCGTAGCGGTCGTGCCGGCCGCTGTCGAACGTCACCTCGCCGTCCTCGCCCAGGGTGGCGATGGAGTCGCCGTAGAGGTAGCGGGCGGTGGAGGCGCCCAGCAGGACGCGGTTGAGGTCGTCCCGCATGATCTCGATGTCGGGGCTGTCGAACCGGCCGCCGCTGAGCGTCTCCTCCTCGCTGCGCATCAGCTCGTTGCCGTCCGCGTCCACCATGGACATGCCGCGCATGCTCGTGCGCAGCTCGCGGATCCGCTCCAGCAGCCCCATCCGCTCGACCACGGTCAGCGCCGCGCCCCTGATGTCGACCGCCTGGCCGCCCTTGCGCGGCGCCGGCGCCCGCTCGACCACCGTCACGTCGAACCCGTGCCGCCCCAGCCAGTACGCCAGGACGGGGCCGCCGATGCTGGCACCGGAGACGAGAACCTTCTTCATCACTTGCTCCCTGTGTGTTGACGTCGTACGCAGAAATGAATGTACGTAGTACATACAGCAGGTGGCAAGGGTATAGTGTGAAGATCTGTACTAGTACAGGAGGATGCATGGACACCCCGCCCCACGCCCGCATCGTGGCCGACATCAAGCAACGCGTCACCGACGGCCGGCTGCGCCCGGGCGAGCGCGTGCCCTCCACCAGGCAGCTCGCCAGAGACTGGAACGTCGCCCTGGCCACCGCCGCCAAGGCGCTGACGCTGCTGGCCCGCGAGGGCGTCGTGGTGGCCGAGCCGCGCGTGGGCACCGTGGTGGCCGAACGCCCCGGCAGCCCGGCCAGACCGCGCCCGGGCGCGACGGCGGAGCACGAGCTGACGAGGCGGCGCATCGTACGGGCGGCCATGGAGATCGCCGACGCGGACGGGCTGTCAGAGCTGACGATGCGCGCCGTCGCGGGGCGGCTCGGCGTGGCCACCATGTCCCTCTACCGGCACGTGGGCGGCAAGGACGACCTGGTCATGCTGATGGTGGACGCGGCGTTCGCCGAGTTCCCGCTGCCCGCGCGGCACCCCGACGGCTGGCGGGGGCGGCTGGAGACCTCGGCGCGGGTGCAGTGGGCCGCCTACCGGGCGCACCCGTGGATGGCCGGGGCCACGCCGCTGACCCGCCCGGTGCCCTCCCAGGCCCTGCTGCTGCACTCGGAGTTCGTCATGGAGATGCTGCAGGAGACCGGGCTCGACGCCACGACCAGGATGTACGTGATGATCCTGATCTACAGCTTCGTGCAGGGCATCGCCGCCCACATCGAGCTGGAGCAGCGCGCCAGGGCGAGCACCGGGATCACGGACGAGGAGTGGATGAGCGGGCAGGAGGAGTTTCTGCGCGACCTCACGGCAGCCAACCCGGCCTTCGGGCGGCTGCTCGACGAGCTGGGCGACTTCGACCTCGATCTCGACCGGCTCTTCACGTTCGGCCTGGAGTCGCTGCTCGACGGGCTGACGAGGCTGGTCGAGCCCCGCTAGTCGGAGATCTGGATGCGCAGGCGGCGGAAGCCGCGCCCCTTGCTCTCGATCTTGGCGACCTTGATCCGCCCGATCTGCTTGGTGGAGGCCACGTGCGTGCCGCCGTCGGCCTGGGTGTCGAGGCCGACGATGTCGACGACGCGCACGTCCTGGACGGTCTCCGGCACCAGGTTGGTGGCCGTGCGGATGATGTCGGGGATGGCGAACGCCTCGGAACGGGGCAGCACCTTCACGTCGATGCGCCGGTCGGCGACGATCTCGGCGTTGCAGGCGTCCTCGACGGCCTCCTTGAACCCTGCGGGCACCTCGGGCAGGTTGAAGTCCATGCGGGCGCTGAGCTCGTCCATGTTGCCACCGGTGACCAGGCAGCCGTAGTCGCGGAAGACCACCCCGCACAGCACGTGCAGGCCGGAGTGCGTCCGCATGAGGGCCGAGCGCCGCGCGTCGGCCACCGCGCCCCTGACCACGGTGCCGACCGGCGGGATCGGGTCGCCCTCGGCCGGGATCAGGTAGAGGTCGTCGCCCTTGCGCGCCCCGACGATGCGGGTCTCCACGCCCTGCCAGATGAGAACGCCGTGATCCGCCGGCTGGCCGCCTCCACCCGGATAGAATGCCGACCTGCTCAGCACGATCCCCTCAGGCGTGGCCTCCAGGACGACGGCCTCGAAGTCGCGCAGGCTCTGGTCCGCCAGTTCCAATCTCTGGGTGCGTCCGTGGGAATCGGTGCTCATGTCGGCAGCCTAGTGCCCTGAGGTGCTCATGCGTGATCTGGTGAGACGCGTCGTGGTGGTCGGCGCGGTGCTGGGGCTGCCCTCGTGCGCGTTCGCGACGAAGTCGCCGCCCGTCAAGGAGCAGGCGCCGGTGATGATGTTCGTGGGTGACAGCTTCACCGTCGGGTCGGGGCCGGTGCCGCCCTGGCAGACGTACGCCTCGCAGACCGCCCGCCTGCTGGGCTGGCAGCCGATCATCGCGGGCGCGGGCGGCACCGGGTTCTGCAACGAGGGGCGGGCGGGCCGCACGTTCCAGCGCTCGTTCGAGGTGGAGCTGGCCTGGCGCCCGGCCCCCGACCTGCTGGTCATCTCGGGCGGCCACAACGACCGCCGCTGGAGCGCGGAGCGGGTGCGCGGGGCCGCGGCGAGCCTGCTGGCCGAGGTGCGCGCGCACTGGCCGGCGACCAGGACGGTGGTGGTCGGCCCCATCTGGATGGGCGAGCCGCCGAAGAAGGCGTACGGGGTGCGCGACGCGGTGGCGCAGGCGGCCAGGGCGGGGAAGGTGACCTTCCTCGACCCGATGCGCAGGACCTGGCCCAAGGAGGCGATCCTGCCCGACGGCGTGCACCCCACGCTCGCCGGGCACGAGGGCCTGGCCGCCTGGCTGGCGGCCGAGCTGGCCTGATCTACCAGGGGCCGTACGGGCCGTTGTTGCCGCCCCGGCCGCCCATGCCCTTGACCGCGGGCTTGACGTCGACGATGTAGATCGTGGCCGCGATGACGGCCGCGATGGAGAACAGCCCGAGGCCGATGCCGATGAACTGGGCGCCGCCGACCACCATGAAGGCCTGGAAGTAGCTCAACGCCCCGGCGGCGGAGAACAACGTGGCCAGGCCGAGGATCAGCAGCCACAGGTTCTTCTGCAGCTTGCCCGCCGAGACGAACGCGTTGGCCGGCACCCGGAGCGCGTGCACGAGCGCGTAGATCGACATGCCGAGAATGGCCACGGCGAGCACCAGGAAGAGGAGGTTGAAGACCCCGTTGATCATGTCCATGTAGTCGTCTCCGCCCAACGCCGTGATGCAAACGGCTTCAGCCTAATAGGCGCCCCCGGCCTAGGGGCACCCCGTACGAAAAGGCCCGTCTCCCTCTTCGGGAGACGGGCCCGGGGTTGGGTCAGGCCTGCGCCTTGGCCGAACGGGTCTTCTTGACCGGCTGGACGGGCTCGGCGACGGCCGGCTCGGCGGCCTCGGAGACCTCTTCGAGCTCCAGGGCGGCGGTGCCGGTGGCCTTGCTGACCACCTTGCGGCCGCGCGTGGCGAAGTCCTCGTAGACCTCGGTGGCCCTGAGGGTGAGGTGGTCGGCGTACTCGCGGGCCTTCTCGGGCAGGTCGCGGGCGAAGCCCTCGGCCTTGTCGGCGTACTCGCGGGCCTTGACCGGCAGGTCCTTGGTCAGCTCGGAGCGGCGCGACTGCAGCCTGGTCAGCTGCTCGGGCAGCTCGCGCAGCTTCTCGACGGCGAAGTCGCCGACGCCGGCGACCGCGTAGAACGGCTTGGACTCGGTGAGCTTCTTGACCTCGGTGGCGAGCGTCATGGGTTAACCTTCCTTGGTTTCCTGGGTGACGTTGCCGTTGCGTGAGGTCGCCGCGAAGGGCTCAAGAGCGGCGAGAAACTCCTCGGGCAGCGGCTCGTCGTCCGAATCGGAGTCACTCCGGGGGCGGGCATTCTGGGAGGTCTGCTCGTCCTCGGCGTGCTTCTCCTTGCGAAACGACTCGTAGATGTCGATCAGCACCTGGCGTTGCCGTTCGCTGAGCAGCGGGTCGGCCCTGATGGCGGTGATCACGTCGCTGGGCGGCTCGCGGTCCTCGATGAGGCCCGCCTGCACGTAGAGCGCCTGCGAGGAGATGCGCAGACCTTTGGCGATCTGGTTGAGGATCTCCGCGCTCGGCTTGCGCAGGCCGCGCTCGATCTGGCTCAGGTAGGGGTTGGAGACCCCGGCCGCCGCGGCGAGCTGGCGCAGCGAGATCTTCGCCTGCTGCCGCTGCTCGCGGATGTATTCACCGATCGAGCCGACTTTGGGTAGTGCCATGCCTGTAGTCTGCCCCGCGGTGCTTGCAATTGCAAACGGAACGGTTAACAGCTGCAAGCATCAGAGCTGGATAACCCACAGGAAGGGTGCGGCGGTGACCAAGGTCACAGAAAGTGCGACGAACCCGTAGCGCACCGAAGCGGCCAGCTCGGGAGCCGGCTTGATCAGGCGGTCGACCCTGGCCATGACGTTGTGGACGTGCACCCCCAGCATGCCGTGCGGCGTCGGCATGGCACCCGCCGTGCCGAACCTGAGCAGCGCCGTCGCCAGCCGCCGCGGCGAGCAGTAGCGGCGGGCCCGGTCGTCGGCCGCCATCTCGACCAGCAGCTCGACCTGCGCCTGGGCGTCGGCCACCACCTTCGACCAGGGCAGCGCCCTGCGCAGCGCGGCGAACGGCAGCAGCACCAGGTCGTGGCGCTCGCGGACGTGCGCGGCCTCGTGCGCCAGCACGGCGGCCAGCTCGTCCTCCGACAGCAGCTTGAGCGCGCCCTCGCTGACCACGACCTGCGAGCGCAGCCCCGGCACGCAGTAGGCGGCGGCGCTGGGGTGGGCCAGCACCCGCACGCCGGGCACGCCCGGGTCGTCGTGGGAGATCAGCGCCAGCAGCATGCGGTGCCTGCGCCGGGCCCGCAACGCCTGCACGCCCGCGGTGAGCAGCACCGCGACCAGCACGGCCAGCGCGGTGAGCCCCGCGATCAGGGCCAGCACGTGCAGCGCGTCCCACGCCTGCGGCGGCGTCCGGCCCTGCGCGAACGCGAACAGGCCGGGCAGGACCCCCACGTCGTACGGCTGCACGGCGAAGGCGAGCATCGCGCCCGTGGTGGCCAGGCCCCAGCACACGCCGAGGGACTGCCAGAGAATGATGGCCAGCCGGGGAGCGCGCGAGGTCCACCGGGCCGTGGTGAAACGCCAGGAGCCAACCGCGCACGCCGTGGCGAGCGCTGCCAGCGCCGCTGCCGTGATCACTCTTCCTCCAGCTCCGTAAGGGCTCTGCGCAGAATCTCCGCCTCCGTGCCCGACACGGCCTGGGCGAAGCGGGTCAGGGCGGCCGAGCGGTCGCCCGTCAGGTCCAACGCCTCCAGCATAAGCTCAGCGATGTAGGCGTCGCGGCTTTCCGCCGGTTGATAGCGCCAGGCGCGCCCGTCGCGGGTGCGCTCCAGGAAGCCCTTGCGGGTGAGGCGGTCGAGAACGGTCATGACCGTGGTGGGGGCCAGGTCGCGGTCGGCGATCAACCTGCCGACCTCGCGGGCGGTGAGCGCGTTGCTCTCCGCCCAGAGGATGTCCATGATGCTTCGTTCGAGCTCGCCAAGACCCTTCACGTCCTTCAGGGTAGCTCTACAGAGCGTCGAGCTGGCAAACGGGTCCAGGGGATCGCATGGTGTCACCGGGAGGTTGCTGTCCGATTTAGTGAGAATTATCGGGCTTAAGATTTTTTGCGGGATTTTGGGGGGCGGGTAAAGGGGTGCTGCGGTGGCGCTGTATAAAGGCGGCGTTTTCGGGCGTTTCTTGAGTGCTTCTTGAGGCTGGGTCTAGACCGTCGCGGTTGTCCCTCTATGCCGCTGTTGTGAGCATGTTCATCATGGGGATCAACGCGCTGACGCGGGCTCTTGTGCTGTCGGCGGGAATTACCGGAATTCATATAGCTATACCTGTTGTCGCCGTTGATGCGGCGTTGAGACCGGTTGGCTCGGTGTCTTCGGGGCGGACGTCCAGGGGTTACCTTGATGCGCCGTCTCGTCGTGATCCGGGGCGTGCTGTGCCGAAGGGCGGGTTGAGCGGGACCGTCCGCTTGTTGACGCCGCATGATGATCCGGCGCGCTCGTCCGGTACGGCTGCGTCCGGTACGGCGGCTGCGTCCGGTACGGCGGCGGCCACGGTCGGGCAGCCCGCGGAGGGCGGTGCAGCGGCACATCCGCATCCGCATCCGCCGCATCCCGGCAAGCCGGGGCCGAGAGGTGCGCGCGGGCCGGCAGGCCCTCCGGGCAAGGTGGGTCCGCCTGGGAAAACAGGCCCGCCGGGAAAGACCGGTGCGCCCGGGAAGGCCGGGCCGCCTGGAAAGGTCGGCCCGCCCGGCAAGATGGGCCCGCCTGGGAAGGTCGGTCCGCCCGGCAAGGTGGGCCCGCCCGGCAAGGTGGGCCCGCCCGGCAAGGTGGGCCCGCCCGGCAAGATGGGCCCGCCCGGCAAGGTGGGCCCGCCCGGACGGCCGGGTGCGCCCGGCAGAACGGGTCCCCCCGGGCCGAGGGGAGTCACCGGCCCTGCCGGTCAGGCGGGGCCGCCGGGACGGCCTGGCACCCATGGACGTGACGGCGACCGCGGCCCTCAAGGCGCGCCCGGCGCGAAAGGGGACACAGGCGCGCAGGGAGACCCCGGCGTGAAGGGCGATCCGGGGCCGCCCGGCACGCCCGGAGCCAGAGGCGAGCAGGGGCCGGCGGGCCGCAGGGGCGATCCCGGTCCGGTCGGCGCCACGGGGCCGAAAGGCGACCCCGGCCCGCAGGGAGCCACGGGCCTGAAGGGAGACACGGGCGCGACCGGCGCGACCGGCCCGAAGGGCGATCCTGGCGCGAAGGGTGATCCTGGCCCGCGTGGAGCGACGGGCCTGAAGGGGGACACGGGCGCGACCGGCCCCAAGGGCGACCCCGGTGCCAAGGGCGATCCCGGCCCGCCTGGAGCGACCGGCCTGAAGGGCGATCCTGGTGCGACCGGTCCGGCCGGCCCCAAAGGTGATCCTGGCCCGCCCGGTGCGACGGGCCTGAAGGGCGATCCGGGTCCGATCGGTGCCACAGGCCCCAAAGGTGATCCCGGTCCTCCCGGGCTGAAGGGCGACCCGGGCGCGATAGGTGCCGCGGGGCCGAAAGGCGACCCCGGCCCGCCCGGAGCCACAGGTCCGCAGGGACCTCCCGGTCGTGACGGCGCGCAAGGTCTCCAGGGCGTGCCAGGAGCCCAGGGCCCTCCCGGTCCCCAGGGCATCCCCGGCCGTAACGGCTCTGTCGGCGAGAGGGGCCCGACAGGTCCCAGAGGCGTCGCGGGCCCGGCCGGGCCGGTCGGTGTCAGAGGGGCGGTGGGCCCGACGGGCAGGACCGGCGCGACAGGTGCCAGAGGCGTCGCGGGCCCGGCCGGGCCGGTCGGTGTCAGAGGGGCGGTGGGCCCCACGGGCAGGACCGGCCCGGCGGGCCGGCAGGGCGCCACGGGACCGGCCGGACCCATCGGAAGAACAGGTCCCGTAGGCGCCAGGGGCGAGGCGGGGCCGATCGGGCGAACCGGGCCCGCGGGCCCGACAGGGAAGACGGGTGCGACGGGTCCCAGAGGCGTAGCAGGGCCGCATGGCCCCAGGGGAGAGACAGGAGCGGCAGGCCCCATCGGCAAGCAAGGGCCGGCAGGGCCGAAGGGCCCGATGGGTCCGGTGGGGAAGACCGGCCCCATCGGACCCCAAGGAAAGATCGGGCCTCAGGGCCCGAAGGGGGACAAGGGGCCGGTCGGTCCGCAGGGGCCGCTGCCGACACTGAAGACCACGGCCAAGCGGGGCAAGGCGGTGTACGTGCATCCGCACCAGTCCGTCCGGGTGACCGGCGGGGCGTGTCCGGCAGGCAGCGTCCCGATCAGCGGAGGCTACGACTGGCACGGAACGCACGTGCACGCCTCGATCGTCGAGAGCCTCGCCACCGCCAACACCTGGCAGATGATGTTCACCAACCACGGCGCCAAGGGGGACGACGTCTCGGTCATCACCCAATGCCTGACCGGGAAGTGAGGAGCGGCCGCCCATGGCTGGCATGCTGGGTGAGGTGAAGCTGACGCTGGTCCAGGGCGACATCACCGAGCAGCGGGTCGATGCCGTCGTCAACGCCGCCAACTCCTCCCTCATGGGCGGCGGCGGCGTCGACGGCGCCATCCACCGCCGGGGCGGCCCCGAGATCCTGGAGGAGTGCAGGAGGCTGCGCGCGGGCCACTACGGCAAGGGCCTGCCGACCGGTCAGGCCGTGGCCACGACCGCCGGGCGGCTGCCCGCCCGCTGGGTCATCCACACGGTCGGCCCCGTGCACTCCGCCTCGCAGGACCGGTCGGACCTGCTGGCCTCCTGCTACCGCGAGTCGCTGCGTGTGGCCGACACGCTGGGCGCCGCGTCGGTGGCCTTTCCCGCGATCTCCACCGGCATCTACGGCTGGCCCGTGGACGACGCCGCCCGGATCGCCGTGGAGGCGGTCCAGGCGGCGGACACCCGGGTGGACGAGGTGCGGTTCGTCCTGTTCGACGCCCCGGCGTACGCCGCCTTCGAGGCGCGCCTCTAGTCACGACGCCACGACGCCACGACGCCCACGACGCCACGACGCCACGACGGCGGCGACGGCGGCGACGTCACGACGGCCACGATGCCATGTCGACCACGACGGCTACGCGGTCACGGCGCCCAGGGCGGTGCGACGGCCCACGTCACGTCCTGGTCGTAGCTCGCCTGCGCATCAAAGGCATGCCCCCCACCCGCCACCGCGATGTACACCGCCTCCGCGAAGTGCCTGACGTGATGCCCCGCGATGTTGTACGAGGCCAGCGCCACCCCGCTCCCCCCTGCCCCGGCCGGCTGGGCGCAGAACGTGGCGTCCTGGTCGAACAGCGCCGTGCCGTCACGCACGTCGTTGCGTACCCGGAAATCGGCGTGCCGCAGATAACGGCCCGGGAAGTTGCGCGACTCGAAGGAGTAGCAACTCCCCTCCGCCAGCCCCCGCCGCACGTAGAACGTGGCGTCCTGCTTGAGCAGCGGCGTGCTGGCGGCGCTCACCACGTCGGTGCGCGCCAGCGCGTCCTGGTGCCGCAGGTACCGGTCGGTGTAGCCGGGGGTGGTCACCCGCAGCGACTGGGCCGCCCCCACGGTCAGGCTGGCGCCGCTGCGCCACCACGGCGTGACGGGCAGCCAGGTGACGTCGGCGGCGAAGGAGGCGGGGGTGTCCCAGGGGTTGGGGCCGCCGCTGCGGGCGATGTGCACGGCCTCGTTGTAGTGGCGCAGGTAGGAGCCGGGCTGGTTCAGCGACTCCAGCGACACACCGGTCCCCGCCTGGGGCGCGCGGGCGCAGAACGTGGCGTCCTGGTCGAACAGGGCCGTGCCGTCACGCGCGTCCTTGCGTACCCGGGAGCCGGAGTGCCGCAGGTAGTGGCCGGGGAAGTTGCGTGACTCGAAGGAGAAGCAGGTGGCGTTCGCCAGGCCGGGCCGCGCCCAGAACGTGGCGTCCTGCTTCAGGCCGTCCGCGTCTGCGGCGGTGATCACGTCCGTGCGGGCCAGGCCGTCCTGGTGGCGCAGGAAGCGGTCGGTGTGGCCGGCGGTGGTGACGCGCAGCGAGAGGAGGCCGCCCGCCGTCAGGCCGGTCGCGGATTGCAGGACCGAGCGGTTGACGGTGCGTACGCGCTCGGCGTTGACCTTGAGCACCCGGCGGTCGTACGTCCACAGGCCGTTGACCTCGTTCTCGACGTCCGTGGGCTGGGTGTAGATCGACGCGGACAGGCCGTTGTCCCTGATGAGGGGCTTGAGCTGGTCGTTGATCGAGACGTAGCGGTCGGTCAGCGCGGTCGCGTTCGTGGTCATCTCGTACGCGAAGCCGGTGCCGGGCCACTGGTGGCCGGGGCTGAGCAGACCGAGGCCGCCGAACTCGCCGAGCACGGCCACCCTGGTGGCGCTGGGCCGCTGCGGCGTGCCGGGGCCGACGTAGATGTGGTCGTCCACCACGTCGCCGTTGCCGCCGTCGAAGCCGCAGCAGTTGGAGCCGGAGTTGTTGTTGACCAGGCGGCTGGGATCCCAGCTCTTGACCAGGTCGGCGATGCGGGCGGGGTCGTACTCGCCCCAGCCCTCGTTGAACGGCACCCACTGCACGATCGAGGTGATCCCGCGCAGGTGGTCCACCATGCGGCGCAGCTCGCTCTCGAAGTTCGCCCGGTCGGCGGCCGACGGGCTGACGCCGGTGCGCATCGACGGCATGTCCTGCCAGACCATCAGCCCGAGCCGGTCGGCCCAGTAGTACCAGCGGGCGGGCTCGACCTTGACGTGCTTGCGCACGGTGTTGAAGCCGAGTGCCTTCTGCTGCTCCAGGTCGAAGCGCAGGGCCGCGTCGGTGGGGGCGGTGGAGATGCCGTCGGGCCAGTAGCCCTGGTCGAGGGTGCCGAGCTGGTAGACGAACCGGCCGTTCAGCGTCGGGCGCAGCACGCCGCCGGCCATGGCCTTGCCGACCGACCGCATGCCGAAGTAGCCCGTCACGACGTCGCCGCCGCCGGTGCCGGTCAGCGTGACGCGCAGGTCGTACAGGAAGGGGTCGTCAGGGGTCCACAGGCGGGCGTTCGGCACCGGCACCCGCAGGTGCGCGCCGATCACGCCGGTGGCCGTGCCGACCACGGTGCCGCCCGTCATGACCTCGGCCCGTACCTGCTGCCCGGAGGCGCCGGCCGCCTGCACGACCAGGTCGAGCCGGCCGGTGGCGAGGTCGGGGGTGGTGTCGAGGCGGGTGATGCTCGCGGCGTTGACCGGCTCCAGCCACACGGTCTGCCAGATGCCGGAGTGCGCGGTGTAGAAGATGCCGCCGGGTGAGCGGCGCTGCTTGCCGATGGGGGCTCCGGTGGCGTCCACGGGGGCGTACACGCCGACGATCAGCTCGTTGGCGCCGGCGCGCAGCGCGGAGGTGATGTCGAGGCTGAACGGGTCGTAACCGCCGGTGTGGGTGCCGACCGGGGTGCCGTTCACCCAGACCCTGGTCTCCCAGCTCACGGCGCCGAAGTTGAGCCGGACGCGCCGTCCCGACCAGCCGGCGGGCACGGTGAACGTCCTGCGGTACCACATGCGGTCCTCATGCCGCTGGATCCGCGAGAGACCGGATTCGATCGGGTAGGGGACGAGCACCTGCTCGGCGAGGTTCTGGCCGGTCGGAGGCGTGGTGATGGAGCCGGTCGCGGCGAACTGCCACAGGCCGTTGAGGTTCTGCCATTCGGAGCGGACGAGCTGGGGCCGCGGATACTCCGGCAGGGCGTTGTCCGGGGTGACCTCGGCGGTCCACGGGGTGGTGAGCGGGGGCGCGGCCAGCGCCTCCTGCACGGGTAAGGCGACGACTGCTCCTGAGAGGACCAGCACCGCGGTGAGGCGGCGGGCCCAGCCTGAGAATCTGCTCATCTCGGCTCCTTGACGAGGACCGTGCCTGACTTCCCCCGACAGGTTGCGACCGAACTTGAACGACTTGGATCGCACTGTGACCATATAACGCAGATCGACTGTGCGAAATAGACCATTTACTGGGGATCGACGGCAGTCCACGGCAGAGTCAGCTCGCCGAGCCGCCACCGGGCCGGACCGCCCAGCGGCGGACGGGCCGCGACCGGCCAGGACCTGGAGAGCACGTCGATCGCGGCCAGCCAGCGCTGCCGCCGCCCGTGGGCACCGTACGGGGCGCTGACCGCCCAGGCCCGGTCGAAGTCGCTCAGAAAAGCATGGATCCGCTCACCCGGAACGTTCCGGTGGATGAGCGTCTTCGGCAGCCGGTCAGCAAGATCGGACGGCCGCTCGAACGCGTCGAAGCGGGCCGCGAACGTGATCGTGCGCGGGCCGCCGGGGGAGAGCCCCACCCAGACCGCCCGCCGGCCGTTCTCCGAGCAGGTGCCCTCGACCAGGACGCCGTGCGGGGCCAGCTTGCCGGTCAGCACGCCCCAGTACCGCCACGCCTCGTCCTCGCCGTACTGCCGCAGCACGTTGAACGCGCGCACCAGCGTCGGCGGACGCGGGACGGGCAGCTCGAAGCCGCCCAGCCGGAAGCTCAGCCCCTCCCGCTCGTACGGCTTGGCCAGCGCCACCCTGGCCGGGTCGATCTCGACGCCCACCACCTCCACGCCCGGCGCCACCCGGCGCAACCGGGTGAACAGCTCCAGCGTCGTGGTGTGCGAGGCGCCGTACCCGAGGTCCACCACCAGCGGTCGGCCGCCGGCCGCGCCGCGCAGCAGCGGGCCGTGCACCGCCGCGATCCAGCGGTCGCAGCGCCGCAGCCGGTTGTGGCCGGTCGTGCCCCGGGTGATCGTCCCGACCGGTCTAGCCACTGACGCGGTGCACCTTGTGCTGTGCGGCCTGGGCGCGGGGGCGGATGACCAGGCGGTCGATGTTCACGTGCGCGGGGCGGGTCACGGCCCAGGCGATCGCGTCGGCGATGTCGTCGCCGGTGAGCGGGCCCGGCACGCCCTCGTACACGCGGGCCGCGGCCTCCTGGTCACCCCTGAACCGGGTGACCGCGAACCCCTCGGTCTGCACCATCCCGGGTGCGATCTCGACGATCCGCACCGGCTGCCCCACCAGCTCCAGGCGCAGGGTCTCGGCCATGGTCCGCTGGGCGTGCTTGGCCGCGACGTAACCGCCGCCGCCCTCGTACGCGCCGTGCCCGGCCGTGGAGGTGAGCATCACCAGCACGCCGTCGCCCGACTCGACGAGTTTGGGGATCAGCGCCTGGGTCATGCGTAGGGAACCGAGCACATTGACGTCGTACATCCGCTGCCAGTCGTCCAACCGGGCCTCGGCCACCTGCTCCAGGCCGAACGCGCCACCGGCGTTGTTGACCAGCACGTCACAGCGCTCCAGGCCGGCCGCCAGCGCGTCCACCGACTCCTGAGAGGTCACATCCAACGTCACCGGCCTGATCGAGGGCACCTCGGCGGCCAGCTTGTCGAGCCGGTCGCGCCGCCGCGCGCCCGCGACCACGTCGTATCCCTCGGCGGCGAGGCGCCGCGCGGTCGCCTCTCCGATCCCGCTGCTCGCACCGGTCACCACAGCCGTCTTCCGCATGCTCCTCATCCTAGGAGGTCACCTCTGGACGCCTAGTTGTGACCATCTGTCGGGAATGTCGAAAAATTCGGGAGAGTTGTACACCGTCTGGAGGTGGTGTCGAGTGAGGCACTTCGGAGGTGAAGTCGGGTGAGGCGACGACGGGTCAGCCGGGTCGCGACCATCAGCATGCACACATCGCCGCTGGACCAGCCCGGGACGGGCGACGCCGGTGGCATGAACGTGTACATCGTCGAGTCCGCCAGACGACTGGCCCAGCTCGGGGTGGAGGTGGAGATCTTCACCAGGGCCACCGCCCGCGACCTGCCACCCGTGGCCGAGCTCGCCCCCGGCGTCCTCGTCCGGCACCTCACCGCCGGGCCGTACGAGGAGATGGACCGCGCCGACCTGCCCGCCCAGCTCTGCGCGTTCCTGTCCGAGGTGCTGCGCACGGAGGCCATGTACGACCCGGGCCGCTACGACGTCATCCACTCCCACTACTGGCTGTCCGGCCAGGTCGGCTGGCTGGCCAAGGAACGCTGGGGCGTGCCCCTCGTGCACACCATGCACACCATGGCCAAGGTCAAGAACCTCCTGCTCGCCCAGGGCGACAAGCCGGAGCCTCAGGCGCGCGTGGTCGGCGAGCAGCAGGTCGTCGAGATCGCCGACCGCCTCGTCGCCAACACCACCGACGAGGCCCGCGAGCTGATCGACCTCTACGGCGCTCCCCAGCAGCGCGTCGCCGTCGTCAACCCCGGCGTGAACCTCACCCGCTTCCAGCCCGCCTCCCAGGGCGCCGCCCGCCACCGGCTCGGGCTACCCCAGGACGCCCACGTCCTGCTGTTCGTCGGCCGCATCCAGCCGCTCAAGGCCCCCGACGTGCTGCTCCGCGCCGCCTCCAGGATGCTCATCGACGACCCCTCGCTGCGCTCGCGCCTCGTCGTCGCCTGCGTGGGCGGCCCCTCCGGCAACGGCCTGGCGCGCCCCTCCCTGCTCACGGATCTGGCCGCCGAGCTGGGCATCTCGGACGTCGTCCGCCTCGTACCTCCGGCGCCGCAGGAGGAGCTGGCCGACTGGTACCGGGCCGCGGACGTCACCGTCGTCCCCTCCTACAGCGAGTCGTTCGGCCTCGTGGCCCTGGAGTCCCAGGCCTGCGGCACCCCGGTCGCCGCCGCCGCGGTCGGCGGCCTGCGCACCGCCGTCCGCGACGGGATCTCCGGCCTGCTCGTGGACGGCCACGACCCGGCCGCCTGGGCGCAGGCGCTGCGCCGCTTCGTCGCCGCCCCCCGCTGGCGCGACCAGCTCTCCCAGGGCGCCCGCGCCCACGCGGCCGCCTTCGGCTGGCAGGCCACCGCCTCCCGGCTCATGGAGGTGTACGCCGGCGCCCTCGCCCACATGCACCAGATGCCCGTGGCCGTCTCCTGACTTTTATTCTGGACGGCATGCGCGATGTCGTCGAAGCCGCGCTCAAGGCCGCGGACGTCTCCTACGACGAGCCGCGGCCGGGAGCGTTCCTGGCCAAACTGCCCGGACAGCACAAGCTCGCCACCATGACGTGGCTGATCGTGGGGGAGCGGGTGCTGCACATCGAGGCCTTCTTCTGCCGCCAGCCCGACGAGAACCACACCGAGTTCTACCGGTGGCTGCTGGGCAAGAACGGCTCCATGTACGGGGTGCACTTCTCCCTCGACCCCGTGGGCGACGTCTACCTGGTCGGGCGGACGCCGCTGGCCGCGGTGACGGAGGAGGAGGTGGACCGGCTGCTGGGGTGCGTGCTGACGTACTCGGACGAGTGGTTCGACCGGGCCCTGGAGCTGGGCTTCGCTTCCTCGATCCGGCGGGAGTGGGCCTGGCGGGCCAAGCGCGGCGAGTCCCTCGCCAACCTCCAGGCCTTCGCCCGCTTCGCCGACCCGGACCGGTGAGACCGGCGCTCTCCTGACAGTGCGCGGCCCTCAACCCTGCCGCACTTCCGCAAACCATAGGATTGGCCCCATGGCGACTTTGGTGCTGCTAAGGCACGGCGAGAGTGACTGGAACGCGAAGGGCCTGTTCACCGGCTGGGTGGACGTGAGCCTCTCGGCCAAGGGCGAGGACGAAGCCCGCCGCGGCGGCAAGCTCCTCCAGGAAGCCGGGCTGCGCCCGGACGTCGTCCACACCAGCCTCCTGACCAGGGCCATCCAGACGGCCCAGCTGGCGCTGGGAGAGGCCGACCTGCTCTGGCTCCCGGTGAAGCGCAGCTGGCGGCTCAACGAGCGCCACTACGGCGCGCTCCAGGGCAAGAACAAGGCGCAGACGCGGGAGGAGTTCGGCGAGGAGCAGTTCATGCTGTGGCGCCGCTCGTACGACGTCCCGCCGCCCCCCATCGCCGACGACGACGAGTACTCCCAGGCCGGCGACGCCCGCTACGCCCTCCTCCCGCCGGAGCTCATGCCCCGCACGGAGTGCCTCAAGGACGTGGTGGACCGCATGCTCCCGTACTGGTACGACGAGATCGTCCCCGACCTGGCCGCCGGCCGCACCGTCCTCGTCGCCGCCCACGGCAACTCCCTGCGCGCCCTGGTCAAGCACCTGGACGGCATCGGCGAAGAGGAGATCGCCGGCCTCAACATCCCGACGGGCATCCCCCTCCTGTACGACCTCGACGCCGACTACCGCCCGACGGTCCGCGGCGGCAAGTACCTGGACCCGGAGGCCGCCAAGGCCGCCATCGAAGCCGTCGCCAACCAGGGCCGCTGACCGCTTCCCGCCCATGCCGGGGTGGGGCCACCGCCCCCACCCCGCCAGGTCTCAGAGCTGCTCCATCACGATCACCCCGCTCGTGGCGGCTTCGAGCGCGGTGAAGACGTGCGGCGCGTCGCCCGGATACGACAGATAGTCGCCGGGCCCCAGCTCGACCGGCTCGTCCACCGGCCCCGCCAGCGCCCGCCCGGCCCCGATCACGAGATGCTCGACGGTGCCCGCCAGGTGCGGCTCCGAGCGCCGCGACTCGCCCGGCTCCGCCTCGATCCTGTAGAGATCGCGCCGAGCCCCCGGCGGACTGGCGGCGAGCAGCGTCGCGGTGTAGCTGGCCTGCCCGGACCGCGCCGCCGGCCCCTCCCCGGCACGCACCAGCCGCACCGCCGGACGCGGCGGATCGACCAGCCGGCTGAACGGCACGCCGAGCGCGACCCCGAGCGCCCAGAGCGTCTCCAGGCTCGGATTCCCGGTGCCCGCTTCGAGCTGGGACAGCGTGGACTTGGCCAGCCCCGACCGCCTGGCGAGCTCCGTCAGCGACATCCGCGCCCGCTCACGCTCACGCCTGATGTTCGCGGCCACCTGCTCGAAGGGAGGTCTCTCATCCGCCACCGTTCGTTTCACACTCCCACCCGTTCGATTTGACGAACCCCAAAGCCCGTACCACTATAACGGCCAAGCGTTCCGACATGTCGAACGGGGGCCCGATGCACCACCCACCCACCACCAAGGCCGGCCAGGTCACCCCTGACCCCGACAGGCTCCCGATGCGACATCTCGGCATCCTCGCGCACAGCACCGAAGGCGCGGCCCTCAGCTTCCTGTCCTTCTGCCAGGAGGGCTTCCAGCGCCGGGGCGAGCACGACCACCCCGACGTGACCCTCGACTACATCCCCTTCGGCCGCAGCATGCCCGCCTGGGACGCGGGCGACCACGACGCCGTACGCGCGACCCTCGCCACCAGCGTGACCCGGCTGGCCCGAGCGGGCGCCGACTTCTTCATCTGCCCGGACAACACCGCCCACCTGGCCCTCGAACGCCCTGGCCCGCCCCTGGCCCTCCCCGGCCTGCACATCGCCGAGGTGGTCGCCGAGCAGGCCGCCCGCGACGGCCGCACCCGCGTGGGCGTGCTGGGCACCTCCTACACGATGGAGGGCACGGTATACCCGCGCGCACTCGGCTCCCGCGCCATCACCGCCGAAGTCCCGGCCGCCGAGGACCGTGAGGTGATCAACGAGATCATCTTCACCGAGCTGGTCAACGGCGTGTTCACCGACGCCTCACGCGCCGCCTACGTCAAGGTCATCGAGAAGCTGGCGGCCCGGGGGTGCGACGCGGTGGCCTTGGTCTGCACCGAGATCCCCCTCCTGATCAAGCCCGAGCACTCCCCTCTCCCCACCCTCGACTCGACCCGCCTGCTGTCCACCGCCGCCTACGACGCGGCCACCGGCCTGCGACCGTTCCCGTCCTGGCGCGGCGGCCCCGAGGGACTCACGTGACGAGCGGGGCCTCGGACGTCCCGGCCTCCGACGTCACCGGCCGCTCGCGCAGGCGGGTGGCGCCACACCAGCCGATGGCATGGGCGACTGGCGCCTCACCAGCCGATGGCGCGGGCGAGCGGAGTGCCGTCTCCCGGGGCCAGCGGCTTGGTCAGCACGACCGGCATCTGCGCCATGAAGCGCGGCTCGGTCCCGCAGTGCTCCTGAGCGGCGTGCACGGCGAACGGGTGCACCAGGTAGGCGTCCCCCGGGCTGCCCGTGGCCAGCGCCACCGGCCGGTCACGGCCCGCGTCGTCGAAGACGGGGCCCATGCGCATGGGGTCGCGCACCTCCTCGTCCAGCACCTGCGCCATGTCCCGGTGGGAGCCCACCCGGATGCGGGTCGGTGCGTCGTCCTGGCCGACCTCCGAGAACAGCACGAGGAGCAGGAGGGTGACGGGTCGCGAGCTCACTCCCCAGGTGCCGTCGGCACGCATGGTGTTGGAGTCCACGTGCCACCCCCGGTCGTCGGCCGGAGGCACCCGGGGGAAGCGGACCGGGATGTTGCCGACGGCGGCGCGCGGATGCCACCCGCCCTGGCCGGCGACGGCGTCGAGCGCAGCGTGCAGCTTGGGGCTGGCCATGAACTGCCCGAACGGGCCCTCACCGGTCAGGTCGGCCGTCCACACCACCGGCTGCGTCCATCCCGAGGGGTCGTCCGGCGACAGACCGATCCGCTGCCACAGCAGCGCCCTGGCCGCGTCGCCGACTTCGCGCGGCACGAGGCCTTCGAGCTTGGCGAACCCGTCGCCAGCGAACTGTTCGACGTCGATGTTCTCCATGTCAAGCACGCTATCGAGGCTGTCCATCGCTTTTCCGGGGCACGACTCTGCCCCGGAATGGGCGTGTTCTTGGAATGGGATGTCTTTCGGCGTGCGGCGTCTTTCCCCGAGTGCGGCGTCGTGGACCTGCGCCTCGTCAGGCCGTTGTGGGGCCGGCCCCACCCGGACGGGCGCGACCCCACAGGCGCCTACGGAGCCGGATAGTCCGTGATGTACACGGGCGCCCCCACCTTGGTGGTGTCAGCCGCATCACCGACACCGTTCACAACATGATCGATGACCCCGGCACTGAGGTTGACGGTCATGATGTGATGCAGCCGCACCCCAGGAGCCGCCGGCACCTCGAAGCCGTTCTCCGTATGGATCTCCGGATTGTTCTGGTTGAAGACGTACACCCCACCCCCATAAAGGCGATGCCTCCGGACCCGATCGCCCACCTTGTACCCGGCCCACCCCTCCACGGCCCCGTTCATCCAGTCGGCCTGCGTCGGCGGATCGTACGGCAGTTCGTTCTGGTAAAGGATCGTGGTCCCGTCGTCCCCGTTCCAGATCGTGTTGTACTGCTGGAAGTGCTCGACGAACAGCCCCGTCGCGGTCACGTGGTCGCCGTTGATGACGGCGCCGTTGCGGCCCAGGTTGGTGTTCCAGCGTTGGGTGTCGTTGAGGCCCTCGATGCCGTGGTCGGCCCGCCACACCCACGTGTGGTCGATGAGCACGTGATCGCTGTTGACCTCCAGCGCGACGTCGGTCTTGCCGATGTGCGGCCCGCCGACCCGGAAGTACACGTCGGACAGGGTCGTCGGGTTGTCCGGGCGGCTCGGGCGGGCGCCGTGCCGCTTGCCCACGCGCAGCAGCACCGGCGACTGCTCCGTGCCGGCGTCGATGGTGACGCCCGCGACGACCACGCCAGAAACGTCGGCCACGTCGAGCGGGGTCGAGCCGTGGGTGGCGGTGAGCGTGGCGTGCCCGAGGCCGAGGACGACCGTGTCGGGCCGCTTGACCTCGATGCTGCGCGCGATGTCGTACACGCCGGGGGTGAGCAGCAGGTGCTTGCCGCGGGCGAGGTGGCGGTTGATGTCCTGCACGGAGTCCGACGGCTTGGCGACGTAGAAGTCGGTGAGCGGCAGCGTGCGGCCGGGCGTCAGGCCGGCGCCCCACGAGACGCCGCTGGTGTTCCGCCTGGCGGCGGGCACGCGGACGTTGTACCTGCCCCTGGCGTCGGTGTACAGGTAGGGCTTCTCGCGGCTGACGGGGGTGGTGTCGAGCGTGGTGTACGGCGGGTTCGGGAAGCCGGTCTCGGCCGGGGCGCCGACGACGCCCGAGAAGACCTGGTTCCACACGCCGTTCGACCAGCCGGCGACCTCGCTGTTGCGGGTCAGCCACTGCTGCTGGGAGCCGTTCGTGACGGACGGCAGTCTGGAGTCGGCGATGAAGCCGCCGCTGGCGTACTGGGGGCCGGCGGTGCAGTAGTCCATCAGCGAGAAGGTGCCGCCGGTGACGTTGAGCCGGCGCAGGGAGACCGCCTGGGAGACGGCCCAGAAGTTCGCCGAGGACCTGCAGCCGTCCTGGCCGGCGGCGTTGATGTTGATCGACAGGTTGGACAGCGTGCGCCAGAAGTTGACGAGCGCGAGGCAGTTGCTGGTGCCGCCGTCCGCCAGGCAGCGGTTGTAGACCTCGACCTTGCCGTTGATGACGACGTCGGTGGGGGAGGCGCCCAGGCCGGCGATCTCCGTGTAGTAGCCGACCTTGATCTGCAGCGGCTGCTCGGCGGTGCCGTACGTGCCGGGCTTGAAGAGATAGGCGTGGCGGTTGGTACCCATCTCGTCGTTCACCTGGGCGGCGTGGGCGGCGTCGAGGGTGGCCTGGATGTCGCCGACCGGCATGCTCGGGTCGAAGACGGTGACGTTCGGCCCCAGGCTGGGGGTGGCGGTGGCCGGTGTGGACAAGACGGTGGTCGTGGCGGCGGCGGTCAACAGGGCGGTCGTGAGCACGAGGCCGAATCGCGGCGCCCGGCCGCGGGGAGGCTGGGTCGTCGTCATGCGGTCCGTCCCTTCCACTGCGCGGGTACGCAGTGCTCTGGACATCGCCATGGCCCACCGAGAGAGCGCTCTCTCGGTTGGGCCAGGCTTATATCAGGTCCTGAAGAATGGGTTCGGACGTTTCTACCGCGTGACCCGGCCTGTCCACAAGACGGTCATCGCGCCGCGGCCCTGCCGGCGGCGCGGAACTGGGCCGTTCGGGCTGGGCGAAGGGCCCGCCTTCGCCCAGCCCGGCACAACCGGTCTGTCCGAAGGAGATGTTAGGGCCAGGTCCACAGCCTGTGCACAAATTCAGCGAAGCGCGGAGCGCTTTGCGCTGATCAAGAGCGTTGTCCCATGTGGTGGATAGGGCGCGGGAAGGAGAAGGTGCGAGTGAATCGTCCCCGGACGGGTCCTGGGAGATGGCCCGCCTCGTCGTCGCCGCCGGCGGGGGTGCGTCCGCGGGGCGGCGGCACACAGAACACGCCTGATGAAGCGGTCGCTTTCTGATCTGGTCGCGGGCCGGCGTGTGGGCCACAAGGGGGTGATGTCTCATCTGGCGACACCCACGAGGGCGCGCAAGGGAGTCGAGTCCGGCCGGCGGCTGGGAACGCCATCGCTGGGGTGGTGGAGCGCACCGTTCTCCTGGCTGACCGGCTGCCGCCGCTTACCTCGGCGTTACGAACGCCGGGCGGACCACTTCGCATCCTTCGTCGCCATCGGCGCCGCGCTCATCTGCTTCCGCCGACTCACCGAATGAGTCACTGTCTAGATCTCGGGTGGTCGCCAGCTTTCCCAGTGGGGAGGCGGAGGGCTCAGCGCTTCGCTGTATTTCGCCGCCTTCTCCTCGCAGTCCGGGCACACCGGCTGGTCCGTGGATCGGGCCACTGCTTCCGGCGTGGCCGGGCGCAGGGTGCCCAGCACGGTGAATCCCGGCGGGATACCGGTTTCCGGATCGATGAGAATGGTCGTGACCTCTCCCGGATCAAAGGTGAATTCCCGCTTGCAGACGAGACAACGGCCTGCCGCCGTTTCGCGCTTCTCCGACATGAATTCTCCCTGTGACCGCCGCTGCGGACGCGCCCGTCGCTGAGCGTCTCTGTACCATCCTGGACGACGAGGGCCGTCCATCGGTCAGGAATCGAGAAGCGGGGCCCCGAGAACCTCTTTAGCGTGACGGCCATGGACATCTCCATCTCTTCGAGTTTCCTGCCGCACGACGACCCTGACGCCTCCCTTGCCTTCTACCGTGACGTGCTCGGTTTCGAGGTGCGCGACGACGTCGGGTACGACGGGATGCGCTGGATCACGGTCGGCCCCGCCGGGCAGCCCGGCACGTCCATCGTCCTGCAGCCGCCGGCGGTGGATCCCGGCGTCACGGAGGACGAGCGGCGCGTCATCGCCGAAATGATGGCCAAGGGCACGTATGCCGGCATCCTGCTGTCCACTCCCGACGTCGACAGCGTCTTCGACCGGTTGCAGGCCGGCGATGCCGAGATCGTGCAGGAGCCCATCGACCAGCCGTTCGGGGTCAGGGACTGCGCTGTGCGGGATCCCGCCGGGAACCTGATCCGCATTCAGCAAGCCCGCTGAGCCTGCTTTCCACGCAAACACCCGAAATACGGCGACCGCGCCGCCTGTGCGGCGCGGAGCCCGGTCGTCGCCTCGTCCCCGCCCGGCAGTTGCCGGGCTTTGGAGGCGGCCCGTCTTCGAAGGAGGTCCCATGAACTGGAGCAAGTGGATGCGGCAGGGCCACCGCTGGCTGTCCGTCGTCTTCACGGTGACCGTGCTCGGGTGCGTCGTCGCCGTGTCGCAGGAGGAGCCGCCCCTGTGGGTGTTCTACCTGCCGCTGGCCCCGCTCGTGCTGCAGCTGGTCACGGGCCTGTTCCTGTTCGTGCTGCCGTACGTCGTCAAGCGGCGCGCGCGAGAGAGGTGAGGGCCGCGGCCGTTCCCGGGACGCCGGGATGCGGGCCTGTTAGCTTGGGCGAGCGCCGGTGACCAGGTACACCACGTCCTGCGCCACCCGTACCGCATGGTCCGCATACCGCTCGTAGTAACGCCCCACCAACGTGATGTCGATCGCCGGTTCCACCCCGTGCGGCCAGTCCTTGGCCAGGATCTTCCTGAACAGCCTGCGATGCAGGCGGTCCATGGCGTCGTCATCCTGCTCCAGCTCCATCGCCGACTCCACGTCACGCGACGCCACGCAGCTCCCGGCCTTGGTGACCAGGTTCTCGGCGATCTGGCCCATCTCCAGGATGGTGGAGCGCAGCTCCGGCGGGATGGCGGAGTCGGGGTGGCGCAGGCGGGCCACCTTGGCGACGTGCACCGCGAGGTCGCCCATGCGCTCCAGGTCGGTGCCCATGCGCAGCGCGGTGATGACCATCCTCAGGTCCACCGCGACCGGCTGCTGGCGGGCCATCAGCTCGAAGATCGACCCCTCGATGTCGGCGAACACCGCGTTCACCTCCTCGTCGCGGGAGATGACGCTCTCGGCGAGCTGCAGGTCCGCGTCGAGGAGAGAGGTGGTGGCACGGGAGATGGCTGAGCGGACAAGGCGGGTCATCTCGACCAGCTTGTCAGTCAGTGCGTCAAGTTCTTCATGGTACGCGTCGCGCATGTCGTCACCGTACGACCCGGTCGATGAACGAACCCCTACAGCAAGATGAACTTTCCAGGAAAGGGTCGTTCATCCCCTGATGAGGGGGTCTGTCCCTGGGAAAACGCCACCTACCATCGGAGGCATGAGTGAGATGGCCATGAGCTTCGCGGCCCTGGCCGGGTTCGTGGTGGGCGCGCTGGCAGTCCTGTTCTACCGGAATCAGATCGAGGCCCCGAGCCGTGCCGCCGCGGCGGACGGCGTGGAGACAGGCGCCGCCCTGCCCCAGGGGGTCGCGTCGGTGCTGGCCGTGCTGCCGTCGTCCGCCGTGGTCCTCGACGCCCACGACCGCGTCCTGCGCGCCAGCTCGGCCGCACGCGCGTTCGGGCTGGTCAAGGGCGACCGCCTGATGGCCGCGGAGCTGCTCGCCCTGGCGAGGCAGGTACGCCGCGACGGCGAGATCCGCGAGAGCGAGATCGACGTCGCCGGGCACAAGTTCGGCCAGGAGACCACCAACTTCGCCGTCCGCGTGGCACCTCTCGGCTCCTACGGCCAGGTGCTGGTGCTGGCGGAGGATCAGACCGAGCGGCGCCGCGTCGAGGCCGTGCGCCGCGACTTCGTCGCCAACGTCAGCCACGAGCTGAAGACTCCGGTGGGCGCGATGAGCCTGCTGGCCGAGACCATCCAGGACGCCGCCGACGACCCCGAGGCGGTCAGCCGCTTCGCCGGGCGCATGCAGCACGAGGCCGCCCGGCTCAACTACCTCATCCAGGACCTGATCACGCTCAGCCGGATCCAGGGCGCCGAGCCCATTCCGACGCCGGGTCAGGTCTCGATCGACGAGGCCATCCACGACGCCATCGAGTACTGCAACACCAGGGCCTCGGCCAAGGACATCGCACTCGTCACCGGCGGCACCGAGGGCCTGCGCATCTGGGGCGACGACGAGCTGCTCGTCACCGCCCTGCGCAACCTGATCGACAACGCCGTCGCGTACAGTCCCGACCACACGAGGGTGGTCGTCAGCGTGCGGCCCGCGGGCGACTCCGTCGAGATCAGCGTCAGCGACCAGGGCATCGGCATCCCCGAGGAGGCGCTGGAGCGCATCTTCGAACGGTTCTTCCGCGTGGACGCGGCCCGCTCGCGCGCCACCGGCGGCACGGGCCTCGGCCTGGCCATCGTCAAGCACGTCGCCGCCGCGCACGCCGGCGAGGTGTCCGTCTGGAGCAAGGAAGGGTCCGGCTCCACCTTCACCCTCCGCCTGCCCGCCTTCGGCGGCACGGCGGTGGCAGTACCACCCTCGATTCCCCTGGAGGCAGCCAAATGACCCGTGTACTCGTCGTGGAGGACGAGGAGTCCTTCTCGGACGCCCTGTCCTACATGCTGCGCAAGGAGGGCTTCGAGGTGTCCGTCGCGGCGACCGGGCCCGAGGCGCTGGAGACGTTCGACCGCAACGGCGCCGACCTGGTGTTGCTGGACCTGATGCTGCCCGGCCTGCCCGGCACGGAGGTGTGCCGCTCGCTGCGGCAGCGCTCCAAGGTGCCGGTCATCATGCTGACGGCCAAGGACAGCGAGATCGACAAGGTCGTGGGCCTGGAGCTGGGCGCCGACGACTACGTCACCAAGCCGTTCTCCTCGCGCGAGCTGGTCGCCCGCATCCGCGCGGTGCTGCGCCGCCAGGGCGACGTGGTGGAGGAGCTGGATACGGCCGTGCTGGCCGTCGGCCCGGTCCGCATGGACGTGGACCGGCACGTCGTGGCCGTGCGGGGCGAGCAGGTGCAGCTGCCGCTGAAGGAGTTCGAGCTGCTGGAGGTGCTGCTGCGCAACGCGGGGCGGGTGCTGACCAGGGGCCAGCTCATCGACCGGGTCTGGGGCGCCGACTACGTGGGCGACACCAAGACGCTGGACGTGCATGTCAAGCGCCTGCGCGCGAAGATCGAGTCCGACCCGTCGAACCCGCGGTGCATCCTGACCGTGCGCGGCCTGGGCTACAAGTTCGACGCCATCGAGGAGTGAGCCGCAGACGACGAAACCCCGGTACCGATCAGGTGCCGGGGTTTCGCCGTGCTGTCAGTGGCCCTCTTCCTCCGCGGTGGCGGACGGGGTCGGGGTGGGCGTGGGAGCCGCGGTGGCGCCCGGGGCCGGCGGGTACTCCTTGAACTCGCGGCTGCGCGTGACCACAGGCACGTTCATGGACACGACCCCGGCGTTGGCGAACTGGAGGTCCAGCTTGATGCTCTCGCCGCCCCTGAGGCTCTTGGGGATCGCCTCGAGCATGATCTGCGGGGTGGGCTTGCCGGTGTTGACGAGCGTGTTGCTCGGCAGCTGGATCGGCGCCGTGACCTTCACCGTGCCCATGCTGCCGGCCGAGACCGCCTGGAGGGTGTCGGGGGCGCCCGCGGTGTTGAGGATGTTGAGGTAGATCGGGGCGGAGCCGCGCCAGGGAAGCTGGGCTCCGGAGTCGGGCCCGAGGATGAAAGCCTGCGGGATGTGAATGCCGCTCTTGCCGTACGCGCCCTTGTCGATCAGCACTTGTGCTTCGTTGGGGGCGTAGGCCTGGTTGGTGGTGGCGTCGAAACCGGCCGCGCAGCCCGCGAGCGCGGGGGCTGCCAAGAACGCGGCGGCTACGGCAATCCAGCGACGGCTGGTCACGGGCGGGTACTCCTTGGTCTTGCGCAGGTGTCGCGCGTGCGTGATGTGCAGCGCCCACCATATCCACCCCAATGCAAGGTCATATCCACACCCCCGCAGGTCATTCGCTATGTCCGCAAATGCGATTCATAGAGTTGAGCGCTTGTCAAGCCCCAATATGCGGCCTTGACCTGCAGTTATGAGGATTTCACTGTTCCGGGAGGCTGTGGATGCGTGGTACCCTGGAGTACAGCGGAAGGGGTACTTGTCACATGACTTTCCAGGTCGGCGACACTGTCGTCTACCCCCACCATGGGGCTGCTCGGATCGAAGCAATCACGAAGCGATCCATCAAGGGTGAGGAAAAGACCTACCTGGTGCTCAAGGTCGACAAGGGCGACCTTACCGTCCAGGTGCCAGCTGAAAACGCAGAACTCGTCGGCGTGCGCGATGTTGTCGGTCAGGAAGGCCTTGAGCGGGTTTTCGATGTCCTTCGGATGCCGCACACCGAGGAGCCGACCAACTGGTCTCGTCGCTACAAGGCCAATCTGGAGAAGCTCGCCTCCGGCGATGTGAACAAGGTCGCCGAGGTGGTTCGGGACCTGTGGCGGAGGGACCGCGAGCGCGGCCTGTCCGCGGGGGAGAAGCGGATGCTCGCCAAGGCTCGCCAGATTCTGGTCAGCGAGTTGGCTTTGGCCGAGAAGACGAATGAGGACAAGGCTGAGGCCCTGCTCGACGAGGTTCTCAACTCCTGAACACGAATCTTCCACGGGTGGGCGTCGGAGTCGACGTCCACCCGTTCTCGTCGAGCGACTCAGGCCGCGAGCTCAACCTCGCGGGCCTGCACTGGCCGGGTGAGCCCGGCCTAGAAGGCCACTCCGACGGCGACGCCGCGGCGCACGCCGCCTGCGACGCGCTGCTCACGGCGGCCGGGCTGGGCGATCTGGGCCGGCTGTTCGGCACCGCGGACCCACGCTGGGCGGGCGCCTCGGGTGCCGCCCTGCTGGAGGAGACCGCCCGCCAGGTACGCGCGGCGGGCTTCGAGATCGGCAACGTGGCCGTCCAGGTGGTCGGAAACCGGCCGAAGCTGGCCCCGCGCCGGGAAGAGGCCGAGAAGGCGCTCAGCGCCGCTGTGGGGGCTCCTGTGAGCCTGTCCGCCACCACCACCGACGGGCTGGGCCTGACCGGGCGGGGCGAGGGCATCGCGGCCATCGCGACGGCGCTGGTCGTCAACCTTTCCTGAGTTCCCTGCGTCATACGTTGGGACGCGTGAGGGTGTCCTGGCGGGTCGTCGCCTAGCCCGCCCTGTTCGAAGGCGGCGGTTCGTCACTGGCGCGGTACGGGCCGCCGCCTTCCCATGGGTAGTTTGCCTGCTCAGGGGGTATGTGTCCCCAAGACATGTGAACGTCTCGGGGGGAGCTACACATGATCGGCGCGATTGTTTCCGCAGTAGTCATCGGCGCCATCGTCGGTGCGCTGGCCAGACTGCTGGTGCCCGGCAGGCAGAACATGTCCATCGGCCTGACCCTCATCGTCGGCATCGTGGCCGCCCTGGTGGGAACGCTGATCGCCCATGCGCTCGGCTGGGCCGACACCAGAGGCATCGACTGGATCGAGCACATACTGCAGCTCGCTCTGGCCGTCATCGGTGTGCTGCTCGTGACCCGGATGGGCATGGGGCGCGGCGGTGGCCGTACAGGTCGAACCACCACCTGACCTGGGCCTTCGTAACAGCAATGCATAAACCCGGTAGATCGGGTAGCCACCTCCCCGTGAGGATGAACCGCTCACCCTCATGGGGAGGTTTCACATCATGACCATCGAATCCATCCTTGGCGCCATCGTGATCGGCGCCGTGATCGGCGCAATCGGTCGCCTGCTGCTTCCCGGCCGGCAGGCCATCGGGTGGATCCTCACCATCGTCGTCGGCATCGTCGCAGCCCTCGTGGGCACGCTGCTCGCGCAGGTCCTGGGCGTGGAGACGACCCCCGGTATCGACTGGATCGAACTGGTGATGCAGGTGGTGCTCGCCATCGTCGGCGTCGGCCTGGTCGCCGGACTCAAGCGCGGATCCCGCGTCTGACAGCCGGCTGAAGGCGGGATACATCGGCCCGCCCGGGGAGTCACTCCCGGGCGGGCCCGCCCATGCCCGCGGTCAGTCGTCAGGCGGGCGCGGGGTGCTGCGCAGGCGCCCCGACGGGGCCGGGGTGTCGTCGTGGATCACCGGGTGCGGGGCGGTGTCCTCCATGGACTCGTCCCGCCGCTCGCCGTCGTCGGCGGTCTCAGGGCCGTGCACGGGGTCGGGGACGGGCTCGTCCTCGAAGACGGGGTGCGGCTGGGTGTCGGCGTCCTTCTCGTCCGGCTCGTCCTGCTCGTCGCCCGGGCGGGGGTGGACCAGGACGTCGGCGGGCTTGACGCGGTCGCCCCAGCGGACGGGGCGTTCCACCGGCTCAGGCTCGGGCTCCGGCTCGGGTCGGGGCTCGGGTTGAGGCTCCGGCTCGGGGTCCGGCTCCCGTACGGGCTCAGGTTCCCGTACGGGCTCAGGTTCCCGTACGGGCTCAGGCGCTCGTACGGGCTCAGGCCTTTGTACGGGCTCAGAGGCGAGCTCCTCCTCCTGCATTGGCCACTCCGACACCCGGGCTGAGACCGGCGGGGTCTCGGGGGCGGCGGTGGGGCCGACCACCGGCGTGGGCTCCAGGACGGGCGCGGGCGTCTCCGCGGCCAGCGGGGGAGCCGCCTGGGGGCGGTGGAAGGGGACGATGTCCTGCTCGGCCGTACGCTCGTCGGGCTCGGCGCGCTGCGGGCCGCGTACGTGCTTGATCAGCAGCAACCACAGCCACAGCGCCAGGGCGAGCATGACCCACGGCGCCAGCGCCACGCCGATGGCCGTCTCACGCACGCCGAACGGGAAGCGCACCGCCGTGGCGACGTTTACCGCCGCGGCCGCCACGATCAGCAGCACCAGCACCAGCGCTGCCTGCACGCGCACCAGCATCCTGGCGGGGCGCAGCAGCAGCACGCCGATCAGCGCGATCAGCAGGAGCGCGTCGAAGGCGGCGGGATAGAGGAAGGCTAGGTCGGGCCTGGCCTCGCCGGTGAGGGCCAGCGCGCGCAGGTCGTCGAAGGAGAGCGCGCAGGCGGCCCCGGTGAGGGCGGCCACCGCGAGCCCGGCCAGGGCGATGCCCAGGCGGCGGAGCGTAGAGGGGGGAGTCACGTCCATGGCGCTTTCGAGCCTACAGAACAATGATGGTGCAGACCGATCAAGGGAGACGCGCACATGGCAGTACTGACGGAAGATGTCCGCAAACTCCTGGACGCTCCCAATCACGCCACGGTGACAAGCCTGAACCCCGACGGGGGGCCGCAGTCGTCGGTCGTGTGGGTGCGCACGGACGGTGACGACATCCTGTTCTCCACCGTGAAGGGGCGCAGGAAGCCGCGCAACTTCGAGCGGGACCCGCGGGTCAGCCTGCTGGTCATCGACCCGGCCGATCCGTACCGCTACGTGGAGGTCCGCGGGCGGGTGACGATGACGCCCGACCCCGAGGGGGCGCTCATCGAGGAGCTGTCGCAGAAGTACCAAGGCACGTCCTGGGAGGACAAACCGGGCGTCGAGCGACTAATCATCCGGATCACTCCGGAGAAGGTCTACTTGCGGGGCTGATTTATCGGCGTGATAACCGCGCCGAGGCGTTAGCCTTGCCTTCGTGAGCCTGCACATCTACGACACCAGCACGCGCGCCATCCGTGAATTCGTTCCGGTCGAAGCCGGCCGGGCGTCGATTTATCTGTGTGGGGCCACCGTGCAGGCTCCGCCCCACATCGGGCACATCCGCTCAGGTGTGAACTTCGACGTGCTCAGGCGCTGGATGACGCGTTCCGGGTACGACGTGACGTTCTGCCGCAACGTCACCGACATCGACGACAAGATCATCAGGGTGTCGGCCGAGGAGGGCGTGCCCTGGTTCGTCGTGGCCGAGCGCAACCAGCGGGCCTTCACCTGGGCCTACGACACGCTGGGCTGCCTGCCGCCGACCGTCGAGCCGCGCGCCACCGGGCACGTGCCCGAGATGATCACGTTGATGGAGCGGCTGATCGAGCGCGGCCACGCGTACGCGTCGGGCGGTGACGTCTACTTCGACGTGCAGTCGTACGCCGACCGCTACGGCTCGCTGTCCAACCAGAAGCTGGAGAACATGCGGGCGGCGGCCGACACCGATGACGAGTCGTGCAAGCGCGACCCGCGCGACTTCGCGCTGTGGAAGGGCGAGAAGCCCGGCGAGCCGACCTGGCCGACGCCGTGGGGCCCCGGGCGGCCCGGCTGGCACCTGGAGTGCTCGGCGATGGCCACCAAGTACCTGGGGCCGACGTTCGACATTCACGGCGGCGGCATCGACCTGATCTTCCCGCATCACGAGAACGAGATCGCCCAGTCGCAGGCGGCCGGTGACGGGTTCGCCCGCAACTGGATGCACAACGGCATGCTCAAGATCGGCGCCGAGAAGATGAGCAAGTCGCTCGGCAACTCGCTGCTGATCCCCGAGATGGTGCAGAAGGTCCGGCCCGTGGAGCTGCGCTACTACCTGGCGGGCCCGCACTATCGCTCCTCGATCGAGTACTCGGAGGAGGCGCTGCTGGAGGCCGCCGCCGCGTACCAGCGGATCGAGGGCTTCGTGACGCGCGCCGCCGAGGTCATCCACGACGTCGACGCCGACGCGCCGCTGCCGCAGGCGTTCGCCGACGCGCTCGACGACGACCTGGGCACCCCGCAGGCGCTGGCCGTGGTGCACGAGGTGGTGCGCGAGGGCAACGTGGCGCTGTCGCGCGGCGACAAGGAGGCCGTGGCGCGGCTGCTGGCCGAGACCCAGAACATGCTCGACGTGCTGGGCCTCGACCCGCGCTCGCCGCAGTGGCGCGGCGCCGGCTCCGACCTGACGCCCGTCGTCGACGCGCTCGTGGCGGTGGCCCTGGAGCAGCGCAAGGCCGCCAGGGAGCGCAAGGACTACGCGGCGGCCGACGCCATCAGGAACCAGCTCGCCGCCGCCGGCATCACCGTGGAGGACACGCCGCACGGGGCGCGCTGGGAGCTGAGCCGCTAGGACGCGATCCGTACGAGGTCGATGATCGCGGGTTGGCCGGCTCGTAGCCTGGTCAGGCCGAGCGAGGCGTGACTGCGTACCGTCCTCTGGGAGATGCCGAGGACGGCGGTGATCTCCGCGTCGCGTCGGGGAGCCGCTCGTGGAAGCGGAGGACGAGAACGGCGCGAGGCTTGTGCGGCAGCCCCGCGAGGCTTGCCGCAGCTCTGGAGTCGTCATCCACTCGTCGTCGCCTTTCCGCCGTTCGTCACCACAGAGACGGGCTTGTGCTGAATCGTGGGTGGCTCGGGCTCACCGCTGCCCCGAGTACCCTTGGTCACATGGCAGCAGGCGGTAGGGCATCGGGCAGGCCCGCGAAGAAAAAGGGCCCGTCCAAAGGCACCGGAGGTCAGAAGCGCCGGTCGCTCGAGGGCCGGGGCGCGACCCCGCCCGCCGAGATGCGCCACTGGTACAAGGACAAGGCACGCGCCGAGCGCATCGCCCGCGAGGAGCAGGGCGGCACCCGCCGCGCCGCCCCCACCAGGCAGCGCCGCTCCGAAGACGCCCCCGAGCACATCGGCGGCCGCAACCCGGTGCTGGAGGCCCTGCAGGCCGGCGTGCCCGCCGGCGCCCTCTACGTCGCCCAGCGCATCGACAACGACGATCGCGTACGCGACGCCATCAAGATCGCAGCCGAGCGCGGCATCGCCCTCCTGGAGGTCAGCCGCGACAAGCTCGACCGCTTGACCGAGGGCGCCGTCCACCAGGGCATCGCACTCCAGATCCCGCCGTACGACTACGCGCACCCGTCGGAGCTGGTGGAGCTCGCCCAGGACGCCGCCGAGGTGCCCCTCATCGTCGCCCTCGACTCCGTCACCGACCCGCGCAACCTCGGCGCCATCGCCCGCTCCGCCACCGCCTTCGGCGCCCACGGCCTGCTCGTCCCGTCCCGCCGCTCGGCCGGCGTCACGGGCGGCGCCTGGAAGACCTCGGCGGGCACCCTGGCCACCCTCCGCGTCGCCCGCGCCGCCAACCTGACGGCGGCCCTGCGCGAATACCGCGACGCCGGCCTCTTCGTCCTCGGCCTCGACGGCGCCGGCCAGACCGACCTCGGCGACGTCGAGCTGCTCACCGAGCCGCTCGTGGTCGTCATCGGCTCGGAGGGCAAGGGGCTCTCGCGGCTGGTTCGGGAGCAGTGTGACGTGGTGGCGCGGATCCCGATGCAGGCGGCGGCCGAGTCGCTGAACGCGGGGGTGGCGGCTGGGGTGGCGCTGTATGAAGTCGCTCGTCACAGGCGTCTCTAGCGTCTACACTGGTAGGCCGTGCCGACGTAGCTCAATCGGCAGAGCATCTGTCTTGTAAACAGAAGGTCAGGGGTTCGATTCCCCTCGTCGGCTCTGCAGCAGGAAGCCCCTGAACAGGCGGTATGCCGTCAGGGGCTTCGGCGTTCACCCGCATGGTCTTCGCAAGGGAAGCGCTTCGCGCGAGGAAGCTCAGGCTGTGACTTTGGGGGGCGCGGCCCCCCAAACCCCCAGCTCAACCCCGCTTGCGCCGTTTCGTCGGCCGAAGAGGGGTCCGCTCAACAGCCCACTCGATCGGCCAGCCCCCGCAGCTCAGCCGAGGCAGGATCCTGCATCGAGAGCAGGTCGGACATGACTTGCCGCACAACCGGGTGGTCACGGATCAGCTCCGGAGTGATGCTCTCGGCCTCCAGCAGCCGGGCTCTCCAGCAGCCGGGCACCGCCTCGGCCACTTGACGACGTTGTGCATGCGCCCACGCGAGATCCACCGCCGGGTCGTGAATGACGGCCGGACATGCCGTCATGAGCCTTGGCTGAGTGAGGGTCCACGGGGCGTTCGGGGCACTCCAGACTGATGAACAGGTAGAGCGAGCCGGCGTCCTGGATCAGGAGATCGGTGGGGTTCTGCACTTCCGCAGGGGCGTGCGGGGTGAGCAGTGAACGCTCTTCGACGGGCGCCCAGCGGAGCCCGGCTCCGAGGGTGGTGGTGAGAGCCACTCCGATCACCGGAACTCGGAGTCGCGTGAGGGGCCGTCCAGACTCCATGTGGCCCTGGTGAACCGGGGAACATGGTGGGAATGGCGGTGCGCGATCTCGTCGGGTCCTGCGGTGGCGGGTGATGGCGGCGCGGGCACGTACGGTTCCTGGCTCACCCTTTCGGCTGGGCGGAGTTATGTCACGGAATGTGGTGGCCTGTGAGGGGTTGATCGGTCATATGACTACTCCATGGGCGATATGGGAGCATCTACCTTACGGAAAGTAGTTAAGTGTAGGGAAACGGAAATAAAAGGGGTGACCATATCGGCCGACCGAGGAGATGCCTTCCATGGCTCCGCCCAACCCCGTCCACGGCTCCCCGCCCACCGATCAGGAGATCCTGCTCGTCCACCAGGTCACCGGCACGTTCCTGCAGTCGGAGAACCAGACCGACGACACCCTCAACGACGAGGTACAGAACGAGAACCACTGGCCGCTGCCCACCAACAAGTCCCTGGTGTGGCAGCTGCACAAGGTCGACCTGGGCGAGGGGCGTACGACGTACCTGATCGAGAACCGCGCGAAGGGGCACTACTTGACCTTCCGGCCCGGTAACACGCCCGCCGAGATTCCCACGCTCTCGCCCGTTCTGCGGCAGCGCGGTGGCGACACGGGCGGAGCCGACCAGCGGTGGGACTTCCATCCGATCCCCGGCACCGATGCCGCCTACTGGGCGATCATGCCGCACGACTACGACACCTACGCCCTGAGCGTCTACAACAACCACCTGGCCGACGACCAGTGGATCGTCCCCACCCCGACGTGGAACGGGCCGCCGGCGCTGGCGCATGCCTGGGGGGTCGTCCTGCGTTACCGCTCCGGCTCCTAGGCGCGGGCGGCGAGATGATCTGATCAGGTCTTGCTGCAGGATGAGGGCCTGTTGTCCGGTGTGCGCAGGGGTCGAGTCTGCCATGCCGGGGTGGGTGAGGGGCGGGCCTGCCGCGGTGTCCGGGGCGAGCTCGCCGCGGTGTTCGGTGTCCGGTGTCCGGCGGGCGCGAGGGGCGAGGGCGGGCGCGAGGGGCGAGGCTGCCGCGTCCGTCCTCGGCGCCGGTCCTGCTCGCGCTGATCGCGTGGAGAAGATCGGCGAAGCCGCAAGGGGCAGTGTCACCGGTTCGCGCTAGGGTGACGCCGTGATCGATGAGCCGCCTGGGTTACGGTTCCTGGTCGTCTTCTCGGCCGCGGCGGGTGTGCTGCTGATCTGGGCGTACTCGATCGCTCGCTCCTGCCCTGGTACGTCGCCGGTGTCGTCTCGCTGGCGCTCATCACCGAGGCCCCGTCCTGGGTACGCTTCACGATCTCCGAGCCGAGCATGGCGGCCTACGTCGAAGCCGTGGACGAGAACCCCGGCCGCGAAGAACCGTGCCAGTGGGTCGGGCTGTACTACGTGTGCGACGGACAGCGGCACCAGGACGCCGACACGGGAGCAGACCTCCCCGGCAGTGTGGAGTTCGCCGTTCGGGACCTGTTCATGCGGGACGACAAGGGCTTCCTCTGGCTGGCCTCCGGCGAGCCCAGCGAGAGCATCGACGGCGGCAACCGTTACAGCCATCTGAAGGGCCACTGGTACGGCTACCGCTGGGAGCCGGACTGGTAGGCGGCGGCCGTCACCCGGGGAACCGCTCCGGGCGGAAGTCCGCGAGCAGCTCGTCCCTCTTCCCGCTGAGGATCTCCGCGGCGAGCAGCCGGCCGATCACCGGCCCGAGCGTGATGCCGCTGTGGGTGACGGCCTCGTAGTAGCCCGGCACGGACGGCACCGCGCCCACCGAGGGGAACCCGTCGGCCGGGATGGGCCGCTCGGCCACCCGGGTCTCGACGATGCGGGAGTCGGCGAGTTCGGGGATGACGTGGCTCGCCGATGAGTGCAGCAGCCGCCCGAGCTCGGCCGGGTCCGCGCCGGTGTCGATGAGTGCGTCGATCTCGCGGCTGTGGAGGACCATCGAGGCGTCTCCGTCCGGACGGATCTCGATGTGCGGCGCGTGCATGAGGCGGTGGACCGGGACCTGAGCACAGCTGATGCGGGCGACGACGCCGGGCTCGCGGCGCATCGGCAGGTGGCGGGCGACGAGCTGGGCGAGGTGGGCGGCGCTGGGGCCTGCGGCGTTCACGACGACGTCGGCGTCGAGGCGGCTGCCATCGGACAGGGTGACCGACCGGACGTGTCCGTCGGAGTCGGTGGCGATGGCGTGGACGGCGGTGCCGAAGCGGTGCTCGGCGCCGGCTGCGACGGCCTGGTCGACGAGTCGGCCGACGAGGTGGCGTCCGTGCACCCAGGCTTCGTCGGGGTAGAGCACGACCGCGGCCTCGTCCGGGATCGTGAGAGCAGGCTCGAGGTGGCGGGCCTCCGCTCCCGTGCGGACCTCGACCCGGTAGCCCCAGTCGGCCAGCAGTCCGGCTCTTTCCAGGAGCTGCTCCTCCGCTGCGGGGTCGTCCGTCCAGCGCAGGTGGCCGGTGGGGTGCCACCACAGGTCCGGGCCGATGGTTTTGGCCAGTTCGCAGTGCTCCGCCAGGCCTGCGACGTTCAGGTTGAAATAGGACCTGCGTACGGTCTTGTTGCTGGCGTTGACCCAGGAGAAGGACCAGTCGGTGACGCCTTCGCCCGGACGGGCCGCGTCGATGAGGATGACGTGGGCGCCGTGCCGGGACAGGCTCCAGCCCACGGCGGCGCCGACGATGCCCACTCCGATGACGGCGACACGCGTCACGAGCGCCCCTTCCCGGCTCACGGGCTAACTCCTGTCTTCAGTATGGTGTCAGGCGGCTGGAAGCGTGGCGAGGGCCGATGCGATGGCGGGAGCAGGATTCCGGCGTCTGCGCCGAAGATGAGCCGCTCCGCGCACGTCTCGACCTCTTCGGTCCAGGTTGTGCCGTGGGGGATCGGCGAAATCTGCACCGTTCCCGCACGCCGGCTCGGCGGAATCAGCACCGGAGAAAGTTAGGGTCGCGCAGTGGATCCAGCGAATGGCGCTTCCGGGCGCGGTGCTGTGGTGAGCGTCGGTGGCGGGGCGTGGGTGACGGTCGCCGCTCTGTTCGCGGTCGGGACGTTGTACGCGGCGAGTGTGCCGGGGTGGCATTTCACCTGGCTGGTGGCCATCTTCATCGGCTGGTCGTTGTACGGGCTCGGCTGGCTGGTCGAGCTCGGGGCCGGTCTGGTCCGGCGCGAGAGGCGGGATGCGTTACGGCGCGAATGGTCGTTCTGGGCTGTGCCGCCGCTGGTGGTGGTGCTGGTCGGTGCGTTGGTTCATGTGGGTGCGCCGGTCAGGACGCGGTTCGAGCTGTCGCGCGGCAGCCTCGATCACTTCGCGCGGGCCGTGTCGGAGGGGAGGGCGTCCGGCGAGCGGCAGTGGATCGGACATTATCCCGTCGAATATTGGGAGGTCAGCGACTGGTGAACGAATGTCCGCGGGTGTGAGCACGGTGTGGAGGTATCGGGCGGGTACCGTGCAAACGCTCGTACCGGAGGCAATCGGTCTCTACCGTCGCACGGTATGCAGACAGTGGATGTGCTGGTCGTAGGGGCGGGCCTGGCGGGGCTGTGCACCGCCCGCCTGCTCGCCGGGCGGGACCTGAACGTGCTGGTGGTCGATCGCCGCAGGTCGTTGTCGGCGGGCATCCGTACGACGGGCATCTTCGTGCGCCGCACCCTCGACGACTTCGACCTGCCCGGTCACCTGCTCGGGCCCGGCATCCGGGACGTGCTGCTGTACCCGCCGTCGCGGCGATCGCCGGTCCGGCTCACCAGCGACCGGGACGAGTTCCGGGTGGCCGACATGGCCGCCGTGTACGAGCACGCGCGGCGTGCGGCGGAGGCGGCCGGGGCGCGGGTGCTGCTGGGGGCGCGGTACGCGGGGATGTCGAGGGGGACGGTACGGTTCGCGGACGCGGAGCCGGTGGCGGCCCGGTTCGTGGTGGGCGCGGACGGTGCCCGATCACGGGTGGCTCGCGATCTCGGGCTCGACGTCAACCGGCGGTTCCTGGTCGGTGCCGAGGTGGTGCATCCGATGGTGGCTGGCGGGACGGCTCCGGCGTTCCACTGTGTGCTGGATCCGCGGGTCGCGCCCGGGTATCTGGGGTGGGTGGTCGATGACGGCCGGCATGCGCACGTAGGGGTGGCGGGGTATCCGGATGCGATGCGCGGGGGTGTGCGGCGCTCGCTGGAGACGTTCGTGGCGGACGCGCCTGGATGTCCGGTGCCGGCTGGGCCGGTCGAGCGGCGGGGTGGGCCCATTCCGGTCGGTGGGGTGTTGCGGCGGCTGGCGTGTCCGGCCGGGCTGCTCGTGGGGGATGCGGCGGGGGCGGTGTCGCCGCTGACGGCCGGTGGGTTGGATCCGTGCCTGCGGATGGCTGAGCTGGCGGCGGAGGTGGCTGCCGCCTACTTGCGGACGGGGGATCAGGGGGTGCTGAGGCGGTACGACGGGGGTGCGCTGCGGAGCCGGTTCCGGGGGAGGTTGTTGTTGCGGCGTGGGTTCGCGGGGTTGCGGTCGCCGGCTGTGGTGGAGGCTGCGTTCGCCGGGTTGAGGAGCGGGGCAGGGAGGGCGGCGGCGGCGCGGATCCTGTTCGGCGACGGCTCGTTCCCCGACGTGCGGCCGCGGCCCGTGGGTCGGGCGGGGCTCATGCGGGGGTGAGAGTTGCTCATGCGGGGCTGATGGTGGCGGCGAGGGTGGCGCCCAGTTCCCAGCAGGCCGCGAGGTCCTCCTTGCCCGGCGCGCCCGTCACTGTCACCGGCCGGGTGACCCGCTCCCACCCGATCCCCGCGGCGATCGACTCCACCGCCCGGACGGCACCGGTCGTGTCGTTGTTGCCGTGCACGTACAGCCCGTACGGCAGCCGCTGCGTCTCCTCCAGGCACGGATAGTAGACGGTGTCGAAGAAGTGCTTGAGCGCACCGCTCATGTAGCCGATGTTCACCGGAGTGCCGAGGATGACGCCATCGGCCTCGAAGACGTCGGTCGCGGTGGCCCGCAGGGCCGCCCTGGTGACCACCTCCACCCCCTCGACCTCGTCGGTGGTGGCGCCCTGGCGTACCGCCTCGAAGAGCTCCCGCAGCGTCGGCGAGGTGGTCTGGTGCACGATCAGCAGGCGCGACACGATCCGATCCTCTCACGGGCGCGCGCCGGCGCCGGGCAGCGTGGTTGCGGGCAGCGTGCGTTGTCACGTCGGACGGTGACCGCCGTCGCGTCGGGCAGCGGGCGTGCCTGTCGTACGGCTCTGCGATGCCGGCTCGCCCGGACGATGCGCCCCCGCCGGGAACCGGAGCAAGGGCCACTAAGCCGCACCGGAGGCGCGTTTGCCCCAGAATCGACGAGGGGCCCCAACTCGCTCGGGAGAAAGGCCGCTCTCATCGTGATCACGATCGTCGAGTACGACCCCGCGTGGCCCGCCCGGTTCGAGGAGCTGCGCGCCGAGTACGCCGCGGCACTCGCGGAGGCCGGCGTGCCGGTGATCTCCATCGAGCACGTCGGCAGCACGTCGGTCCCCGGGCTGGCCGCCAAGCCGATCATCGACTGCGACATCGTGGTGGCCGGCCAGGAGGTGGAGGCCGCCACGAAGGTGCTGGTCGGTCTGGGGTTCGTGGCGCTGGGCGAGCTGGGGGTGCCGCAGCGGTGGGCGTTCGCGGAGCCGGAACGGCTGGCCGGGACCAACACGTACGTCGTGGTGGACGGCTCGTTGTCGCTGAAGAACCATCGCGCGGTCAGGGACACCCTGCGCGGCGACCCCGAGCTGCGCGACCGGTACGCCGCCGTGAAGCGGCGCGTCGCCGCGACGGCCGCCGACCGGGTCGCCTACGGGCGCGGGAAGAACGCGATCGTGCAGGCGATCCTGACGGCGGCCGGGCTGACGGAGGCCGAGCGGGCGTCGATCGGCGGCAACCCGGTGATGATCCGCCCCGCTTGACGCGATGGGGCCGGCCATGGTCCCGACCGCGCGAGAACGGCCAAAAGTACTGCCGCCGACCCTGCTTACGGCTCATCCCCGGCCACAGGGCCGCGCCCCAGGATGAAGTCCATGCAATCCCGCATCACCGCCCTGGACGCCCTGCGCGGCTTCGCGCTGTGCGGCATCCTCGTGGCCAACGTCAGGCCGATCGCCAACGTCGACGCCGAGCTGCTGAACACGGCGGTCGGCGAGGCCTGGCCGGGCTACCTCGTGGACCAGCGCTTCTTCCCGATCTTCTCCCTGCTCTTCGGCGTCGGCTTCTCCCTCATGCTCAAGACCGCCGCCGCCCGCACCGACCGCCCTCGCCTGGTGCTGCTGCGCCGGCTCCTGGTCCTGCTGGCCATCGGCCTGCTGCACATGATGCTCCTGTGGCGCGGCGACATCCTGACCATCTACGCCGTCGTCGGCCTGGTGGTGCTGCTCCCGTCCACGTGGCTGCCGCGCTGGGCGGTGGTGGTGCTGGCGGGCGTGCTGCTGGTGGCGCCGCTCGCGTTCGACATGAACGGCGTGGTGCTGGTGCCCGCCCTGTTCCTGCTGGGCTCCCTGCTGACCAGGTACGGGGTCACGGAGCGGCTGGACCGGATCACGTGGTGGCCGGCGACGCTGGTCTTCGCGGTCCTGGCGGTGCCGGCGGCGTGGGCGCAGAGCAACCAGGTGCCGGCCGCGTTCGCCGTCGCCGGGCTGCTGACCGCGGGCGCGTACGTGTGCGGGATGCTGGCCCTGCTCAGGACGCCGCTCGGCCGGGCGCTGCAGGCGGTCTTCGCGCCCCTGGGCAGGATGGCGCTGACCAACTACCTGAGCGCCACCGTCCTGGTCCTGCTGATCGGCTGGCTGCTCGGCGGAGCACCGGGGACGTGGTCGGAGACGACCGTGCTGCTGATCGCGGCGGGCATCCTCGTGGTGCAGCGCGGGTTCTCCGGCCTGTGGCTGCGGCACTTCAGGTACGGGCCGGTCGAGTGGCTCTGGCGCTGGGCCACCTGGCTGCGGCGCCCGTCGAACGCCTACAGCTCGCCCAGCTCGCCCAGGGGCTTGGTCCAGTAGTCGCGGTCGAAGGGCCTGCCCTCCGCGATGGCGTCGGTGTCGGAGATGGCGCGGCGGGGGTTGGCGGCGATGTGCACGATGTCGTTGAAGGTCTTGAACGCCTGCTCGTCGCCGGGTTTCATGGCACATGCGTGGATGCGGTCGTACCAGTACTTCTGCTCCGCCTCGATGCGGGGCAGCAGCTCGGCGCGGGTGAGGGTTCTGGCCTCCGCGATCGTCAGCCGCTCGAAGCTCGGCATGGGGCCATTGTCGCGCCCGACGCCGGTGGCGTGAAGAGCGGGGCCAGAACCCGCGCGGGGGCTCAGCCCCGTACGGCGCACAGCAGGCGGTTGTTGCCCCGCTGCCAGAGCGTGCCGATCTCGGTGAAGCCGGCCTCGCGCAGCGCCGTCACGTGGTGCGAGAGCAGGTGCGACTCCGAGCCGCGGTGGGCGGCGCCGGCCGTCGTGCGGGCCGCGTTCAGCTCGGCGAGGTCGGGGTCGGCCTCGACCGCGTCCCACCAGGCCCGCCAGTCCTCCGGCGGGTTCGCGCCGAACACCCGCTCGGTCTCCAGCCGGTGCACCTCGTGCTCCAGCCGCGACAGGGCGGGCGTGGTGTCCTCGGTGTCCATGTGGTCGCCGTTGAGCAGCAGCCCGCCCGGGCGCAGCACGGTGGCCAGCTCGGCGTACACGCCCTTCAGCTCGGGGCCCGAGATCCAGTGCAGCGCCGTGGTGCTGACCGCGGCGTCCACCTGCCTGCCGTCCAGGCCGAGCAGGCCGGTCCATCCGCTCGTACGCAGATCCGCCGAGACGAACGGCAGCTCCGGGTAGGCCGCCCGCCCCAGCCCGAGCAGCAGCGGGTCGGCGTCCACCGGGATCACCGTCGCTCCGGGCAGCCGCTCCAGCAGCCGGGCGGACAACGACCCGGGGCCGCTGCCGAGATCGACCACCACGGGGTCGGGCCGCCCCAGCGCCTGCACCGCGTCGATCAGCGCCGTGAATCTGGCCTCCCGATCGGGCAGGTAACCCTCCTGCTGGCGGTCCCAGCGCGCGATCCACGCCTGCGCGGCCTCGTGAGTGAGCATGAGCGCCCCCTGTAACTGTCATCTATGATTTGGGCAGTCACAACGTAGAACATGAAGGTGTAACCGGTCAATTGGACTACAACAGTCACACGGATCTGGTGGTCAGGGTGGCGGTGTCACTCGTCAACGAGCTGACCCCGGGCGAGCGGCGCGGGCGGCCCTTCCCGATGCCGGCCGGCGCGGGCGCCGCCGCCACCGCGGGCCTGCGCGCCGTCTACCCCTCCTACCGCGAGGTCACCGAGGCGGAGGGCGCCGAGCTGGCGCAGGTCGCCGCCCGGCTGCGCGCGGTCTTCACCGCGGTCGCGGCCGGCGCCATCGACAGCGCGGCGACGCAGGTGAACGCGCTGCTGGAGGAGACGCACGCCAGGCCGATGCTCGAACGGCACGACGGCGAGCCCTGGCACCTGCACTTCCACGGCCGGGGCGGCACGATGTCCGGCGACTGGGCGGCGAGCTGCGCCACGGGGCTGGCGATCGTGCTGGGCAGCGAGTTCCACGACCGCCTGGGGGTGTGCACGGCGCCGCACTGCGACCGCGTCTACGTGGACGTCTCGCGCAACGGCACCCGCCGGTTCTGCTCCACGGCCTGCCAGAGCCGGGTCAAGACGGCCGCCTTCAGGGCGCGGACGAGGTCGGAGTGACCGCAGCGGGCCAGCTCAGGGTGACAACACGCGGATGGGGGAGCCGTCGATGAAGGCGTCGATGTCCTCGACGGCCTCGCGGAAGTACGTGCCGTAGTTCAGCTCCGTCACGTACCCGAGGTGCGGCGTGGCCAGCACGTTCGGCAGCGTGCGGAACTCGTGCCCCTCGGGCAGCGGCTCCAGGCCGAACACGTCCAGCCCGGCCCCCGCGATCCGCCCCGCCCGCAGCGCCGCGGCCAGCGCGTCCTGGTCGACGATCGCCGCGCGGGCCGTGTTGATCAGGTACGCCGTCGGCTTCATCAGCGCCAGCTCCCTCTTGCCCACGAGCCCCCGCGTCCGGTCGCCGAGCACGACGTGCACGGAGACGACGTCGGAGGCGGACAGCAGCGCGTCGAGGTCGGGGGCCAGGCGCGCGCCGCAGGCGGCGGCCCGCTCCTCGGTGAGGTTCGCGCTCCAGGCAACGACGTCCATGCCGAACGCCCGCCCGACCGCCGCCACCCCCGAGCCGATCTTGCCCAGGCCGATCAGCCCGAGCGTGCGGCCGTGCAGGTCGGTGCCGATCGTGTGCTGCCACGGCCCGCCGGCCCGCATGGCGTTCGACTCGGGCACCAGGTGGCGGGTCAGGCCGAGGATGAGCGCCCAGGTCAGCTCGACGGGCGGGGTGGAGATGCTGCCGGTGCCGCAGACCGTGACGCCGTGCTCCCGCGCCGCCGCCAGGTCGATGGAGGCGTTGCGCATGCCGGTGGTGACGAGCAGGCGCAGCTCGGGCAGCCGGTCGAACAGCTCGGCGGGGAACGGCGTGCGCTCCCGCATGGCGACCACGATCTCGCAGTCGCGGATCGCGGCCACGAGGTCGTCCTGGCGGCCGAAGTGCTCGCGGAAGCTCTCCACCCGCACCCTCGACCAGTCGGCCAGACCGAGGGCCACGTCCTGATAGTCGTCCAGCACGGCGCATCGCAGCATGACTCCGGATCTTACGCCCGGGGCCGCGGGCATCCAGAAAGCCCTCTTACCCGAGGGAGGTTTTCCCCTTACCGCGCGAACCGCCCGTCCTTCGCAACCGTGGCGAAGAGTGTCCTGAAGTCCGATGGGAGAGGAACTCATCCCCTGCGCAGACAGCTGGCAGCGGCAACCCTGGCCACCGTTGCCACCCTCACCACCCTGGTCGCGCTCCCCGCCTCGGCCGACGCCGCCTCCAGCGCGGAGCGTGTCAGGATGACCGGCGGTCAGGAGGTGCCGGGGCCGGGCGACCGCAACGGCTTCGGCACGTTCGCCTGCGAGGGGAGCCGCGGACGGCTGTGCTAGGGCTGCGCGCGCGGCTGCGTCAAGGCCGTCCGGCACCAGAACGCCAGGAACGCCGCCACCACGCTCACCTTCAGGGAGCTGCGCGGCATCGTGAAGTGGCCGCACCGGTACTACGTCAACGTGCACGACAAGAGGTTCCCGGCCGGCGCCATCAGGGGCCAGCTCGGATGGGGGCCAACCCCCTGCTCCAGCTCCCCGGTGTGCCCCGGGGAGCTGGAGCCCGTTCAGTCGGCGGCCAGCCGCTCCGCCTCTTCGTGCAGCGCCTCGATCAGGATCAGCTCCAGCCGGAGCTCGGCGAGATCGGGCGCGACGCCGTCCAGGACGTGCATGATCGGGCCTCCCTGAAGTTTAGGACGCCCCATAGGCCACAGAGGTTCACAACGTCTCAGGTTTCGCTTCTGAAACGTTCCCACGCGGACTGCCGGGTCATGCCGAGGGCGGCGCCGATGCGCTCCCAGCTCACGTCCCGGGAGCGGACGTGTGCCACCCAGTCGCGCAGATTGTCGTCCACCTGTGCCTGTACGGCGGCGATTTTCGGGAGATGGTCGAGTATTTGCTCTTCTGACATCGATTCCCAGGCGGGCAGCCGGGGCTCGGTGGAAGCGGCAAGTCGCTCCTGTTCCAGGATTTCGCCGCACAGCCCTACACATTCGTCACAAATGTGTACGCCCGGCCCGGCAATGAGCTTGTTCACGTCTGTGCTCTTCTTATGACAGAAGGAGCAATGGAGGTTCTCTTTCCAGTCAGGCATGACCTGACGATAGTGCCGTCAGGCGACTCCTGACAAGCCTGCGAGCCGATCCCGGTCCATCTGCGCTCGCAGGATGTCCTGCCGCTCCTCGTTGATCCTGCGGGACAACAACAGGTACGCGCTGAGCACCTGCCCGTACCTCTCGCGTGCCTGTTCGAGCTGGCCGCGCAGCAGGCAGGCACGCTCCGTCTCACCGTGTCGCTCGGCCTCGGCCAGCAGTGCGCGCGCCTCGTCCACGATCTCTTCGGCCCGCGCTCTCGTGCGGCGCAGCACCGCGGAGCACTCGTGCAGCTCCGTCAGTCGCGCCGAGGAGACGATGAACTCAGCAGTGTGCACGGCCGAGCCGTCGGCCGTTCCGCTGCGGAGATCAGATCCCATTTCCCGCCACCTCCCGGTCAAGGTTGCCTAACTGTAGACGCGCGACTCCCGCGCCGGGATCACCGGCGATCGCCGGTGGGGGCTTAATGAACCCGGCGGGGAAAAAACAGCTCCCGGGGGGGAAATCCTCATCCCTGAACGCCATTCGGTGCTCGTTCAATGCGGTACTTGGCGGAGATCCCGCTGGTTATCGGTGGAATGCCGTGAAACTCCGTTGTGCTGAAAACGGGAGAGGAGAAGACGCCCGATCCGCCTCCGCGGGCACCCGCGCCGTCACATACTGAGACGGGATGACAACGCGAGGTGACGGTGAAGTGGTGGCCATGCAGGAGGCAGGAGCCGATGACGACGGGCTAGACGTGAGCGTGGTCATCCCCGTTCACAACTGCCGGGCCTTCCTCGACCGGTGCCTCACCTCGGCGCTCGTCCAGCGGGTGAAGAAGGAGCTCGTCGTCGTGGACGACGGCTCCACCGACGGCAGCGGAGAGCTCCTCGACCTCTACGCCGCCTACCACCCGGGCAGCGTCAAGGTGGTGCACATCGAGGCCAGCGGCGGCGCCGGGCGGCCCCGCAACGTCGGCATCGAGCACGCCAGCGGGCGCTACGTCTTCTTCTGCGACGCCGACGACTACCTCGGCCCCGAGGCGCTCGAACGCATGGTCGCGGTGGCCGACCGCAACGACACCGACATCGTCCTCGGCAAGATCGTGGGCCACGGCAGGCGGGCGCCCGCGTCGATGTTCGCGCGCGGGGCCGACCGGGTGGAGCTCGGCGACAGCAACGTCTACAACAGCCTGAGCTGCTTCAAGCTGTTCAGGCGGGAGCTGCTGGTCCGCCATCGCATCCGGTTCGGCGAGGGCATGCTGGTGGGGGAGGACATCCTGTTCACCGTGCACGCCTACTGCCACGCCAGGGCGATCTCGGTGGTGGCCGACCACGACTGCTACCACCTCGTCTCCCGGCCCGACGGCAGCAGCATCATGCAGCAGCCCGGCAGCAGGGACCCGCTGGCCTGGCTGGCCATGATCCGCGAGCCCATCCGGCTGATGGCCCGGCACGTCGAGCCCGGCCCGCTGCGCGACCACCTGCTGCGCAGGCACTTCAGGCTCGACGTGTTCACCCAGCTCGGGGCGGTGTTCCTGGAGAGCGACGACGTGCGGCGCAAGGACATCGCGCGGGAGGTCGCCGCCCTGTGCGAGGAGTGGTACACCCCAGGCGTGCACGAGCGGCTCAACACCATCGACAGGCAGCGGGCCGGCGCCCTGGACGACCTCGACCGCCTCGTGCGCCTGGCCCGCATCGAGAGCGCCACCGTGCGGCGCCGGCTGACCGGGCTGCGCTGGGAGGGCGAGCACCTGGTGGTGACCGGCGCCGCCAGGCTCGACGGCATCACCAGGGACGACGGCCTGGCCGTGGTGCTGCGCTCCAGGCACGACCCGGCCAGGGAGCTGGTGGTGCAGGCGGAGCAGCAGGGCGGCGAGTTCACCGCCAGGGTGGACGTCGGCGCGCTCGACTCCGGCATCTGGGACCTGCGCGTCGCGGTCGAGATCGAGGGCGTGATCCGGCTCGGCAGGCTCGGCGCCGACCGCGACAGCGGCATCGGCAGGCCGCAGCCCCGGCTGATCGGCGGCGTCGTGGCGCTGCCCTACTTCACCAGGGACAACGGGAATCTGAGCATCGACATGGGCGGCCACGTGGTCGCGGTGCCCGGCATGGTGCGGCTGATCAGGATGCGCTGGGCGCTCGGGCACCGGCTGCTGATGGACGGCGAGGTCACCGTGGTGGGCACCACCCCGGCGACCTCGGCGGTCAAGCAGCTCGTGTGGCGCGAGCGGCGCAGCGGGCGCGAGCGCGCCGAGCCCGTGATGGCGCTGCCCGGTGGCGGCTTCGCGGCCAGGCCCGCCGTGGGCAAGCTGGCGGCCGGCACCTGGGACGCCTACCTGGAGCTGGATCTGGGCGGGCCGCCCGCGCGGTTCAGGATCGAGACGGACACGGTGGCGGGGCCGCGCCGCTGGTGGGGGACCACGTTGCTGAGGAGCGTGCGGCCGTACGCGACCTCGGGCAAGGGGCGGCTGAGCGCGGTGGTGCGGCGGCTGACGGCGGAGAGCCTGGTCAAAAGAATTCTGCGGTAATTGCCATCTATGTGCAGCTGCAAGACGATGTCCTAAAGTAGGACCGTTTGTCCCGTCCTCTTCCTGGAGGCAGCCGTGCACGTACCCGATGGCTTCTTCAACGCAGCGACATCCGTCTCGGCCGGGGTCGTCGCGGCCGCCGGCGTCGCCGTCTGCCTGCGAGGGGCACGGCGTGAGCTCGACGACCGCACCGCGCCCATGGCCGGGCTCGTGGCGGCGTTCATCTTCGCCGTGCAGATGCTCAACTTCCCCGTCGCCGCCGGCACCAGCGGCCACCTGCTGGGCGGCGCGCTGGCCGCGATACTCGTCGGCCCCTACACAGGCGTGCTGTGCATGACCGTGGTGCTGCTGGTGCAGGGCGTCTTCTTCGCCGACGGCGGGCTGACGGCGCTCGGCGTCAACGTCACGATCATGGGCATCGTCACGGTGCTCGCCGGCTGGGGCGTCTTCCGGCTGGTCACCGCGCTGGCCAGGGGGAAGGTCGTGGTGGCGGCGTTCCTGGCCGCGCTGATCTCGGTGCCGGCCTCCGCGCTGGTGTTCACGCTGCTGTTCTGGATCGGCGGCACCGCCCCGATCGAGGTCGGCACGGTGGCCGTCGCGATGGGCGGCGTGCACCTGCTGATCGGCATCGGTGAGGCCCTGATCACGGCGGTGACGGTCGGCGCGGTCCTGGCCGTCCGCCCCGACCTCGTGTACGGCGCCCGCGGCCTGGCCAAGCCGCTGGAGCTGCGCGGTGCGGGCGGCACGACGACCACGGTGGCCGGGAGGGAGCCGGTCACCGAGCGGCGCCCGCTCAAGCCGTTCCTGCTCGGCGGCGTCGGCCTGACGCTGGTGCTGGCCGGGGTCGTCTCCTTCTTCGCCTCCTCCTCGCCCGACGGGCTGGAGGCCGTGGCCGAGAACAAGGGCTTCCTGGACCAGGCGGCCGACCACCTGTTCGGCGGATGGGCGCTGGCCGACTACGGTGAGGTGGGCGGGATCCCCGTCGGCGTGGCCGGGGTCCTCGGCGTCGGGCTGGTGCTGCTCATCGCCGGGGCGGTGGCCTTCGCCGCGCGCGGCCGGCACCGGACCGCCGACACGGGCAGGACCACGGACGAGACCAGGGTGTGACACGTGAGCGCTGGGCACCATCACCGGCTCTACCTGCCGGGCGACTCGGTCGTGCACCGGTTGCCCGCGCAGTGCAAGCTGCTGGCGGTGCTCGCCTTCGCGCTCGTGGTGGTGGCGACGCCGCGCGAGCGTTTCTGGGCGTTCGCCGCCTACGCCGTCCTGCTGGGCTGCGTGGCGGTGGCGGCCAGGGTGCCCGTGACCTACGTGCTGCGGCGCATGGCGATCGAGGTGCCGTTCGTGCTGTTCGCCTTCCTCATCCCGGTCGTCGGGCTGGGGGAGCGGACCGAGGTGCTGGGGCTCTCGCTGAGCGTGCCCGGCCTCTGGGCGGCCTGGAACATCCTGGCCAAGGCCTCGCTCGGCGTGGTGGCGTCCATCCTGCTGGCGGCCACCACGCAGCCGCGCGCCATCCTCCTGGGGGCGCAGCGGCTGCGGCTGCCGAGCCTGCTGGTGCAGATCGCCATGTTCATGCTCAGGTACATGGACGTGATCGTGGACGAGATGCGGCGGATGCGGGTGGCCAGGGAGTCGCGCGGGTTCGAGGCCCGCAACCTCCGGCACGTCCCGGTGATCGCGCGCTCGGCGGGGGCGCTGTTCATCCGCTCGTACGAACGGGGTGAACGCGTGCATCTGGCCATGCTCAGCCGCGGCTACACCGGCCGGCTGCCGGTCGTCCAGGAGCTGCCGGCGTCCGCCGCCCACTGGGGCACCGCACTCGCCCTGCCCGCTCTCGCGCTCGCCGTCTGGGGTCTGACGTGGTGAACTCTCTCGAAGTCCGGCAGCTCGCCTACGCCTATCCGGACGGCACGCAGGCCCTGTTCGGGGTGGACCTGACGATCGGCCGCGGCGAGCGCGTGGCCCTGCTCGGCCCGAACGGCGCGGGCAAGACCACCCTGGTGATGCATCTCAACGGCATTCTGACCGCCGGGCACGGGAGTGTCACCGTGGCAGGCACGCCGGTCGGCAAGGGCACGCTGAAGGAGGTCAGGCAGCGCGTCGGCCTGGTCTTCCAGGACCCCGACGACCAGCTCTTCATGCCCACGGTCCGCGACGACGTGGCGTTCGGCCCGGCCAACGCGGGCCTGCGCGGCGCGGAGCTGGACCGGGTGGTCACCGGCGCGCTGGAGCGGGTGGGCATGCTGGAGGCCGCCGACCGGCCGCCGCACCACCTGTCGTTCGGCCAGCGGCGCCGGGTGGCGGTGGCGACGGTGCTGGCCATGGCGCCGGAGATCCTGGTGCTCGACGAGCCGTCGTCCAACCTCGACCCTGCCGCCCGCCGGGAGCTGGCCGAGATCCTGCGCTCCCTCGACGTGACGGTGCTCATGGTCACGCACGATCTGCCGTACGCGCTGGAACTGTGCGAGCGCTCGCTGATCCTGTCCGGCGGCGTGATCGCCGCCGACGGGCCCACCCGCGAGCTGCTCGCCGACACCGATCTGCTGGCCCGGCATCGCCTGGAGCTCCCGTACGGGTTCGCGATTCCCGCCATCTGAGGCAAGCTGGCCTCCCAAGCATGGGCATGGACGGCGAGATGGGTAGAAACCCGGAGCATGGTTCTTGACGGGGCGTTTGGTATGCGTTTAGGCCAGCCTTGTCCTCCTGCATCCGACTTTTCGTAGTTTGTGCATGCCCGGTATCCGGGGATGTCGAAGTACAGTGGCTCATCGAGGAGGGGCCCATGAAGCTGCGGCTTGCGCGACACGCCCTGGGCGACGCCGTGGTGGTGGCCGTCGAGGGGGAGCTTGACCTGTTCACCGCGCCGTTCCTGCGCGACGAGGTGCGTGACGCCATCAAGCAGGACAGCGCCCGCCTCGTGCTCGATCTGCAGCAGCTGTCCTTCATGGACTCCAGCGGCCTGTCGGTGCTGATCGAGGCCTGGCGGCTGGCGACGGGCGAGGGTGGCGGCGTGTCCCTGGCGGCGCCCCAGGCGCCGGTGGCGCGCATCCTGCGCACGACGGGGCTGGACCGCCGGATCAAGGTGTACTCCGACGTCGACACCGCCGTGGGCGAACTTTAACCACCCCCGAGTAGAACTTCATTCGGTTTCCGGGTTAGGGTCCGGTCTATGGACGTGAACGGATCTGCAGCAATCATCTCCGGCGGCGCCAGCGGCCTCGGTGAGGCCACGGCCCGCGAGCTGGCCCGCCTCGGCGCCACCGTGGTCATCGCCGACCTCAACGAGGAGCGCGGCAAGGCCGTCGCCGACGAGATCGGCGGCGTCTTCGCCAAGACGGACGTCTCCGACGACCAGCAGGTGCAGGCGGCCGTGGACGCCGCCGTGGCCACCGGCAAGCCGCTGCGCGTGGTGGTCAACAGCGCCGGCATCGGCTGGGCCGAGCGCACGGTCAACCGCGACGGCAACCCGCACAACCCGGCCTCCTACCGCAAGGTCATCGAGGTCAACCTGATCGGCACGTTCAACCTCATGCGCATCGGCGCGGCCGCCATCGCCAAGACCGAGCCGGCCGACGCCGACGGGCAGCGCGGCGTGGTGATCAACACCGCGTCCGTGGCGGCCCTGGAGGGGCAGACGGGCCAGCTCGCGTACTCGGCCTCCAAGGGCGGCATCGTGGGCATGACCGTGCCGGCCGCCCGCGACCTGGCCGCCATCGGCGTACGGGTGAACACGATCTGCCCCGGCATCATCGACACCCCCATCTACGGCTTCTCCCCCAACTCCGAGGAGTTCAAGGCCAAGCTGGTGGCGCCGGTGGTCTTCCCCAAGCGCATGGGCCGGGCCGACGAGTTCGCCCACCTGGTCAGCTCGCTCGTCGCGAACGACTACATGAACGCAGAAGTCATCCGCTTCGACGGCGGCATCCGCTTCCAGCCCAAGTAAGGCAGGTCCCGTGTCTGACGAAGTGCTCGTCGAGGAGTCCGGCAATGTGGCGATCCTCACCATCAACCGCCCCCAGGCGCGCAACGCCATCAACGGCGCGGTGGCGAGGGGCGTCGCCGAGGCGCTGGACGCGCTGGACGCCCGTCCTGACATCTCCGCTTACGTCCTGACCGGCGCCGGCGGCACGTTCTCCGCCGGCATGGACCTCAAGGGGTTCCTGTCCGGCGACTTCCCCGTCGTCGAGGGCCGCGGGTTCGGCGGGCTGACCGAGGCGCCGCCGAAGAAGCCGCTGGTGGCCGCCGTCGAGGGGTACGCGCTGGCGGGCGGGTTCGAGCTGGCGCTGGCCTGTGACGTCATCGTGGCCTCCTCCGCCTCGAAGTTCGGCCTGCCGGAGCCCAAGCGCGGGCTGGTGGCGGGCGCGGGCGGGATCATGCGGCTGCCGCGGCGGATCCCGTACCACGTGGCCATGGAGATGGCCCTGACCGGCGACCACTACGAGGCCGCCCGCCTGTACGAGCTCGGCCTGGTCAACCGGATCACCGAGCCGGGCGCGGCCCTGGAGGGCGCGCTGGAGCTGGCCAAGAAGATCGCCGCCAACGCCCCGCTGGCACTCGCCGCGACCAAGAAGGTCGTCATCGAGTCCCAGGACTGGTCGCTGGAGGAGATGTTCGAGAAGCAGGGTGCGATCATCAACCCGGTCTTCGGCTCGAAGGACGCCATGGAGGGCGCCGCCGCTTTCGCCGAGAAGCGCGCGCCCCGGTGGAAGGGCGAATGACCGGTCCCCTCCCGTCCGCCAAGGAACGGGAGGGGTCTCCTTTAGCGCGCGCATAGCTCTGCCTGGATACGGTAAAGAAAGAGGAGACAAGTTACCGGGAGAGCGCATGAGCGACTATTCGGGTTCCAGGTTCGAGTCCGCCAGGCGCGGTGCCGGAGCGCTCCTCTCCGGCGCTCTCAGCGCGCTGATCATCGTGGTCGGCATGGTCGCGGTCATGTGGGTGGTCGAGGGGGTCGACTTCTTCGTCGGCGGCGCGCTCGACTACCAGTTCGGCATCGTCGGCTGGGACCCTGACGGCCTGGTGGGCATCCTCTTCGCGCCCTTCCTGCACGGCGGCTTCGGCCACCTGATGGCCAACTCGGTGCCGCTGCTGGTGCTGGGCTTCCTGGCCGGGCTGCGTGACGTGCGCAAGTTCCTCTGGGCCACCGTGCTGATCGTCTTCATCGGCGGCCTGGGCACCTGGGTGACCAGCCCCATGGTGCTGACGATCGGGGCGAGCGGGCTGGTGTTCGGCTACTTCGGCTACATCCTGGCGCGCGGCCTGTTCGACCGCAGGCTCCTCGACATCGTCATCGGCATCGGCGTGGGCATCGCGTACTGGGGGATCCTGGCGGGGCTGCTGCCGAACCAGGAGGGCATCTCCTGGCAGGGGCACCTGTTCGGGCTCATCGGCGGCGTGGTGGCCGCGTGGGTGCTGCGGCGCAAGCGGCGTGAGGTGGCGCCCGCGAACCCGTACTCGTTCTGACAAGAATTGTTCATGTTTCTCCCCATCTCGGGACCTTAGCCCGTACGGGGGCAGGCGTCGGTCAGAGCTGCTGAAGGACGGGAGCGCTGACCATGTCGAACAAGTTGCGCATTGCCTTTGCCCTGCTCGCGGGGTACTTCCTCGGCCGGCGCCGTAAGCTGCGCATGGCCGCGGCACTGGCCGCGGCCGGGATGGCCGGGCGCGCCCGCGGTGGCAAGGGCGGGGGCGGCGGCGGTGGCCTGCTGTCGCAGGGGATCAAGAGCCTCACCTCCTCCGCGGACGTGGCGCCGATCGTGGACCGCCTGCGTGGCGATCTGCTCCAGGTCGGCAAGGCGGCGGCGGTGGCCGCGGCCGGCAGGCAGATCGACTCCCTGAGCGACAAGCTGCACGAGCGCGCGGAGTCGCTGCGGTCGCCGGGGCAGGAGCCCGGTGGCGACGCGGACCAGGCGCAGTCGCGGGACGAGTCCGACGACACCGGCGAGTCCCAGAACACGGGCAAGTCCCAGAACACCGGCGAGTCCGAGGACGCCGACGAGTCCGAGCGTCAGGACACCGGCGAGGACGAGCCCGAGGACTACGGCGAGGACCACGGCGAGGAGCCGGAAGCGGAGGCCCGGGAGCCGGAGGAGAGCGAGAGGACCCAGCGGCGGCCCCGCATGCTGCGACGGACCCGCCGGCCTGTGAGGGGGAGCAGCCATGGCTGAGTCAGAAGTCGGGCGAGCCAGAAGGGCGGCCAGGGCGGCCGGCCGGGCCGGGACGGGGAGCGCCAAAAGGTCCGCGGGCGCGGGCCGGCGCCTGGCCGCCGCGGCGAGGAGCACGGAGGACCAGCCGGACCAGCCGGACCGTGGGGCGAGCGACCCGGACGAGCGGCCGGAGAGCCCGGCAAAGGGCACGAACGATGCCGGGAAGGACACCGGTGGTGGCGTGCTGGGCGCGGCGAAGGGGGCCGCCGGCGGGCTGGCCGGTGCCGCGAAGGGCACCACGCGGGCGGTGGCCGGCGTGGCGAAGGAGGCCGGGCACGAGATCGTCAAGAACCTGCCCACGGACCGCCTCAAGCAGGAGGCGCAGAACCTGCTGCACGCCGCGGCAGGCCGGGTGCTGGCCCGCGCGGAGGACAAGCTCGAAGGGCTGACCGGCCGCCTGTCCGACTACGCCGGGGGCAAGGGCTCCAGCCTCCTCGGCGCGGTGACCGGCTCCGGCGGTGACAGCCCCGGCAGCGGCCTGGTGGGCGGCGCGATCAAGGGCGGCCTCACGGGCGGCCTGACAGGCGGCCTGAAGGGCGGCCTCAAAGGCGGGCTCAAGGGCCTGATGCAGAAGCTCACCGGCAAGGGCGACAAGGGCAACCGGAAGATCACCAACATCATCGAGTCGATCGACGTCGGCGCGCCCCGCCGCCTGGTCTACAACCAGTGGACCAAGTTCGAGGACTTCCCGTCCTTCATGAAGAAGGTCGAGAACGTCAAGCGGGAGTCCGACCAGGACTCCATGTGGAAGGCCCAGGTCTTCTGGTCACACAGGAACTGGAAGGCGCACATCGTCGAGCAGATCCCCGACCAGCGCATCATCTGGCGGTCGGAGGGCCCCAAGGGGTTCGTGGACGGCGCGGTGACCTTCCACGAGCTCACCGACGACCTCACCCGCATCCTGGTGGTGCTGGAGTACCACCCGCAGGGCCTGTTCGAGCGTACCGGCAACATCTGGCGCGCCCAGGGCCGCCGCGCCCGCCTGGAGCTCAAGCACTTCAGGCGGCACGTGATGGCGCACCTCCTCCTGCACCCCGACGACGTGGGTGACGGCTGGCGCGGCGAGATCCGCGACGGCGAGGTGGTCAAGGACCACGAGACGGCGCTGGAGGAGGAGCAGGCCGCCGAGGAGGAGGAGCCCCAGGAAGAAGAGGACTACGAGGAGGAAGAGCCCGAGGAGGAGGAAGAGGAAGGCGAGGAGCCCGAAGGCGAGGAGGACGAGTACGAGGAAGAGGACGAGGAGCCCGAGGAGGACGAGGAGGAAGAGGAGCCTGAGGAGGAGGGCGAGGACGAGGAGGAGCCCGCCCCCCGCTCCAGGACCCGCTAGAGGTGGGACCGCGTGTGCTCGGCCGGCGATGTGGACAGCAGCCGGTCGATGTACGCGAGCCCGACAGCCGAGACCACGAACGCCAGATGCATCAGCGTCTGCCACATGATCTTGTCGTTCGGCGTCGTCGAGGCCCGGATGAACGTCTGCAGCAGGTGCACCGACGAGATCCCGATGATGGCCGTGGCCAGCTTGACCTTCAGCACGTTCGCGTTGACGTGGGAGAGCCACTCGGGCTCGTCGGGATGGTCGTTGAGGTCGATGCGCGAGACGAACGTCTCGTAGCCCCCGATGATCACCATGATCAGCAGGTTCGAGATCATCACCACGTCGATGAGCGCCAGCACCGTGAGCATGACCACGACCTCGCGCGAGGGAGCCCCGGCGACCGGGGCGTCCCCGTGCAGGAACACGGTCTCGATGAGGTGCCACAGCTCCAGGGCGAACTGGTACACGTACACGGCCTGGGCCACGATGAGCCCCAGGTAGAGCGGCACCTGGAGCCAGCGGCTGGCGAACATCAGGTAACCGAGGCTCTTCGGCCGGGCGGTTCCCGGGCCGAATGCGGGCTTGGGGGGCAAGAAGGTTTCCTACGTGTCGAACCGGAGGGGGAAGCACGGCGGCCAGCACCGGCGGGGTAGCCGGTGCTGGCCGGGGTTCGCGTGGCGCGCCGGGGCTGACTAGAGGCGCTCGACCACGTAGTCGACGCAGGTCGTCAGGGCCTCGATGTCGGCCGGGTCGATGGCCGGGAACATCGCGATGCGCAGCTGGTTGCGGCCCAGCTTGCGGTAGGGCTCGGTGTCGACGATGCCGTTGGCGCGCAGCACCTTGGCCACGGCCGCGGCGTCGACGGAGTCGGCGAAGTCGATCGTGCCGACCACCTGGGAGCGGAACTCGGGAGCGGCGAACGGCGTGGCGTAGGCCGACTTCTCCGCCCAGGTGTAGAGGCGCTGGCTGGACTCGGCCGTGCGGGCGGTGGTCCAGGCCAGGCCGCCGTTGCCGTTCATCCAGTCGAGCTGGTCGGCCAGCAGGAACAGCGTGGCGACCGCCGGGGTGTTGTAGGTCTGGTCCTTGGCGGAGTTGTCGATCGCGACCGGCAGGCTGAAGAACTCGGGCACGAACCGGCCGCTCGCGGCGATCTCCTCGACCCTGGCCAGGGCGCGCGGCGACATGATCGCGATCCACAGGCCGCCGTCGGAGGCGAAGCTCTTCTGCGGCGCGAAGTAGTAGACGTCGGTCTCGGCGAGGTCGACGGGCAGGCCGCCGGCGCCGGAGGTGGCGTCCACGAGCACCAGCGAGTCGTCGGAGCCGACCCGCTTGATCGGCATGGCCACGCCGGTCGAGGTCTCGTTGTGGGTGAGCGCGTAGGCGTCGACGCCGTCCTCGGCCACGGCCTCGGGGTAGGTGCCCACCTCGGACTTGATGACGCTCGGCTCGCCCAGCCAGGGCGCCTTCTTGGTGACCGCGGCGAACTTCGAGGAGAACTCGCCGAACGACAGGTGCTGGGACTTCTCGCGGATGAGCCCGAAGGCGGCGATGTCCCAGAACGCGGTGGTGCCGCCGTTGCCCAGCACGACCTGGTAGCCCTCAGGCAGCGAGAACAGGTCGGCCAGACCGGAGCGCACGCGGCCGACCAGGTTCTTGACCGGCTTCTGGCGGTGCGAGGTGCCCATGAGGCTCGCGCCGGAGGCGGCGAGCGCGGCCAGTTGCTCGGTGCGAACCTTCGAGGGCCCGCAGCCGAAGCGGCCGTCGGCGGGCTTGATGTCAGCGGGAATAACGATGTCAGCCACGTAACGGAGCCTACCGACCTGCGGGGAATGGCTGGCACCCGGTCCGGACTTTGAGACCGGTGAAAGTTTCAGCGCACGCGCGAGGTCAGCGTCCCCTGCCTGACCGGAGACTTGACTGAAGGCTCAGGAAATCCCACTTTCCAGGCAAGCCGCAAGAGGCGTTGATGGCCATGGAAGACGCGGACGTCCTTACCGCCAGAGAGCTGGAGATCCTCTCCCTGACCGGTTCAGGCCACAGTGCCCAGGAGATCGCGGACCTGCTGCGGCTCTCCCGGTGCGCGGTGGAGAACCACCGGCGGCGCATCTACCGCAAGCTCGGGGTGGCGGGCCAGGGACAGGCCGTCTTCCGCGGGCTCGGCCTGCTGGAGCCCGCCGGCCCGCCGTCCGTGGCGCGGGAGCGGGGCAGGGAGCTGGTCGTCGTGCACGCCAGGTGCCCGATCGCCGGCGAGGTGGTGACGCGGGCGGTGATCGGGGCGGGGCGGGCGCTGGCGGCCGTGCGCGGGCCGCTGCCGTACGACGAGGAGTTCCAGGCCAGCCGGCTCACGGCGGTGCTGGTGGACCCCGTGACGGCCGACTGGGCGCTGCCCGGGCGGCTCGGGGCGCGCACGGTCGCCGTGCCGTCCGCGCCGCCGGGGCCGTGCATGGTGACCGACGCCGTGGCGCGGGGCGCGTCCGCGGTGTTGTGGCTGGAGGACGTGCCGGACCACCTGTGCGCGGTGCTGGACCTGGTCGCGCGGGAGTACCTGGTGCTGGGCGCGGGCATGGTGCAGCGGCTCGGCCCGGCGCCGCGGCTCACCGAGCGCGAGGCCGAGGTGCTGGCCTCGATCGCGCGCGGCGACAGCATCAAGCAGACAGCGCGCCTGCTCGGCATCGCGGGCAAGACCGTGGAGAGCACCAGGGCCAGGCTGTTCGTGAAGCTGGGAGCCCGCAACCGGTCCGAGGCGCTGACCAACGCCTACCGCGTGGGGCTGCTGCCGCCGGGGCCGCCGGGCGGGCGGCCCCGGCGCAGGATCACTGGCCTCGGCTCGACGGATCGACCCGGGCGAAGGTGAGCAGGTCCACCATCCTGAAGTCACCCGCCGGGCCGGAGCGCCGCGGCAGCGTGGGGCGCCAGGACGGGTTCGTGCGCAGGAACGAGGACGGGTCGAGCTGCAGCAGGCCGACGAAGACCTCGCCGACGATCCGCGCGCCCACCCCGGCCAGCCTGAGCCCGCCGGCCAGGACCTCGGCCTCCTTGAGCACGTAGTACCACAGCGGGGTGCTGGCGGGCAGCCCGTGCCCGATCGCCTGCAGCTCGGGGAAGTGCTGCGCCTCCAGCGACTGCACGCCGATGGCGCGCGCGATGTTCTGCCCGGACGGCATCGACCAGGTGATGTGCCGCAGCAGGTTGCGCTGCGCCAGCGAGGTCGGCGGGTCCGCGGACGGGATCGCGGCCAGCGGCAGGTTGAACAGCGGCGTGGACAGCTTGGTGTCGATGCGCTTGTTCGGCCGCACCTCGCCGTCGCCGAAGTCGAAGAACGTCTGCCAGCCGATGAAGCGCCTGGGCGCCCTGGCCCCGCCGCGCAGGTCCACCGGGTCGGCCTGGCCCTGGCCCGCGGGGTCGAAGATGAAGCCGAAGAACGCCGTGCCGTCGGGGTTGCCCGCCAGGTTCGCCCGGTACGACGGCCGTACCATGCTGTGCCCGAACCGGTAGGCCGCGCCCTGGAACTCGACGGGGATGAACTGCTGCCCGGCCACCGGCCGGTAGAAGCGCCGCCCGTTCGTGAGGATGTCGCTGACGACGTTCTGGCCGATGATCTGCGGCAGGAACTCCCGCAGCACCAGCCACTGATAGTGCCACCTGACCTGCTGCCTGGCGGCCTCGAACACGTTGCCCTGCTGGCCCGCGGCCCGCAGGTGGTCCACGACCCGGTTGTGGAAGCGCAGGAACGCGGCGTGCAGGCCGCTGATGATGAGGTTCTCGTCGTTGCGTGGATCGGGGATGATCGCCGTACGGTTCGGCCTGCGCGGCACGTCCTCGAACCGGCCGCCGCTCTCCACGCGGAGCTTGGCGCCGTCCGCCGGGTCGTAGAACTGCGGGTCGGAGGCGGGGCCGCGGGCGTAGACGGTGTCGAGGTCGAAGCCGGGCGTCCTGAGGTTGGGCGACTGCTCGGGCGCGGTCGGCACGCCCAGGGGGGAGTCCTGGTCGAAGGTCATGTCGTGGTCGATGAACTGACCGAAGAACGTCGTGCCGGCCGTGTGGGTGGTGTTGTCGAGGTTGTTCGGGCTGAGCTCGGGGTTGGTGATCAGCCGGATGGGTCCTTCCTGCAGCGGGTCCCTGGCGTCGACCAGGCCGCCGGCGCGGCCCATCTCCATCAGCGCCGTCCTCAGGCTGGGGACGTTGAGGTCGGCGAACGGGGCCAGGTTGAAGACCCGCCCGAACCGGTCGGGGGAGGTGGCCAGGCCGCCCGCGCGGGCGGTGACGACCTTCGCGAGGGCCTCTGCGGGGGTGAGCGTCAGGGCGGCGGCTCCGGCTCCTACGCCGGTGAGGAAGCCGCGCCTGGTTAAACCTGATGTGGGCTCGTCCGTGGCCATGACGTGCCTCCTTACTGACCTCGCACCGGAGGAGGGCAGGCGTGCGCAGCCGTCATACACCTGCTCGTGGGAGGCCTGGGGGGGTATCTGCCGTAAGGCTGAGCCCTTGACTGGAACGGGTCAAGGAACCACTTTCCCCTAGGGTCTTTCGTCCCCGGGAACGCGAAACGGCTACCGCCACGGCCCTTCCGGATCGGAGTCGGCGCCGCGCGGTAGCCGCAACACGGGATCAGTACTTGCCGACGACCTCGTCGGCGCCGTCCAGCTCGCTGAGTGGGCGCGAGGTGGGGCCGGTGTAGATGGCGCTCGGGCGGACCAGCCTGCCCGTGCGCTTCTGCTCCAGGATGTGCGCGGCCCAGCCGGCCGTGCGGGCGCAGGTGAACATCGAGGTGAACATGTGGGAGGGCACCTCGGCGAAGTCCAGCACCACGGCGGCCCAGTACTCCACGTTCGTGGCCAGCACGCGGTCCGGCTTGCGGGCGTGCAGCTCCTCCAGCGCGGCCTTCTCCAGCGCCGCCGCGACCTCGTAACGGGGCGCGTCGAGCTCCTTGGCCGTGCGGCGCAGCACGCGGGCGCGCGGGTCCTCGGCGCGGTAGACGCGGTGGCCGAAGCCCATGAGCCGGTTGCCCTTGTCGAGCTCGCTCTGGACGTACTTCTTGGCGTCGCCGAGCTGCTCGACGCCCTCGATCATGTGCAGGACGCGCGCGGGCGCGCCGCCGTGCAGCGGGCCGGACATGGCGCCGACGGCACCGGAGAGCGCGGCGGCCACGTCGGCGCCGGTGGAGGCGATGACGCGGGCGGTGAACGTCGAGGCGTTCATGCCGTGCTCGGCGGCGGAGGTCCAGTAGGCGTCGATGGCCTTGACGTGCTTGGGATCAGGCTCACCGCGCCAGCGGATCATGAAGCGTTCGACGATGGTCTTGGCCTCGTCGACCTTGCTCTGCGGCACCATCGGCAGGCCGAGGCCGCGCGCGGACTGCGCCACGAACGACAGGGCCATGACGGAGGCGCGGGCGAGCTGGTCGCGGGCCTCCTCGTCGCTGATGTCGAGCAGGGGCTTGAAGCCGTAGGCAGGGGCCAGCATCGCCAGCGCGCTCTGCACGTCTACACGGATGTCACCGGAGTGGACAGGAATGGGGTACGGCTCCGCCGGGGGCAGGCCCGGCTGGAACTGATTGTCGACCAGCAGGCCCCAAACGTGCCCGAAAGGGACACGGCCGACCAGCTCTTCGATGTCGACGCCCCGGTATCGAAGGGCGCCCCCTTCTTTGTCCGGTTCCGCGATCTCGGTCTCGAAAGCTACGACGCCTTCGAGCCCGGGTTTGAAGTCGGACATGCTCGGCCGCCTCCCTTTCTTGCCATGTTTCGGCAACGCGATGCCTTGATGTCGAGATACCGGCGGGTCAATTTAACCCCCTTCCAGCTCATGCTCGGTCTTGGGACCCGCCGTAAGGCCAAACCCGCTGGTGGAGAGGGGTGCATGGGATCCGCCACGCAAGCGCGCAAGAATATCGTCTCGTGGATGCCACCCCGCGCCCGCCCACGCTGGCGGGGCTTCGCCGTACGTACGAGGGCGAGCCGTTGCTCGAATCAGACCTCGCGTCCGACCCCATCGCGCAGTTCACCACCTGGTTCCAGGACGCGCTCGACGCCGGCCTCCCGGAACCCAACGCCATGGTCCTGGCCACCGCGTCGGCCGGCGGCCGGCCCAGCGCCAGAACGGTCCTGCTCAAGGGCTACGACGAACGCGGATTCGTCTTCTACACCAACTACGAGTCGCGCAAGGGCCGCGACCTGGGCGAGAACCCGCGTGCCTCGCTGCTGTTCCCCTGGCACCCGATGCGCCGTCAGGTGCGCGTCGAGGGCACTGTGACGAGGATCTCCCACGCGGAGACGGCCGAGTACTTCGACTCGCGCCCGTACGGCTCGCGCGTCGGCGCCTGGGCGTCGCGTCAGTCGGCGGTCGTGCGTTCCAGGGAGGAGCTGGACGCCAGATATGAGGAGATAGCAGCCCGATGGCCGGAAGATCCGCCTGTGCCGGAGTTCTGGGGCGGGTTCCGGGTCCATCCGGTCGAGGTGGAGTTCTGGCAGGGCCAGCTCGATCGGATGCACGACCGGCTGCGTTACAGGCGGACGCGACCCGGGTGGGTTCTGGAGAGACTTGCCCCTTAATGTTCGTTAAGTGGCATTCGGGGTTCTGGTCAAGCGTCATCTCGTAGACACCCGGCCGCTGGGCGTTCCCGCGTACCGGCGGATCTGGCTGGGCCAGGCCGTGTCGCACATCGGCGTCGGCGTGACCGTCGTGGCGGTCGGGCAGCAGGTCTTCGAGATCACGCAGTCGTCCTTCTACGTGGGCCTGATCGGCATCGCCAACCTGATCCCGCTGATCGTCTTCGGCCTGTGGGGCGGCGCCGTCGCCGACGCCGTGGACCGGCGCAAGCTGCTCATCGTCGGCTGCCTGATCGCCTGGGCCGCCACGCTGTTCATCCTGATCCAGGCGCTGCTCGGGCTGAACAACGTCTACCTGATCTTCCTCGCGGTCGCGCTGAACTCCACCGGCTTCGCCATCACCGGGCCGACCAGGGGCGCGATCATCCCCCGGATCCTCGACGCGGAGCTGGTGCCGGCGGCGAACGCGCTCAACTCGCTCGTCTACAGCATGGGCGCGGTCCTCGGGCCGATGATCGGCGGGGTGGCGATGTCGACCGGCGGCTACGCGTGGGCGTACGCGGTGGACGCCGTCCTGTTCACCGCGAACCTCTACGCGGCGCTCAGGCTGCCCTCACTGCCTCCGCTGGGCGAGGTGCAACGTCCGGGGGCCAGGGCCGTCCTGGACGGGCTCAGCTTCATCGTGAGGACCCCGGTGCTGCTGATGTCGTTCGTCGTGGACATCATCGCGATGGTGTTCGCCATGCCGCGGGCGCTCTTCCCCGAGCTGACCGCCGAGCGCTTCGGCGGTGACCTGATCGCGCTGGGCTGGATGAACTCGGCCATGGCCATCGGCTCCGTGACCGGCGCGCTGTTCTCCGGCTGGGTGGGGCGGGTCAAGCGGCAGGGGGTGGCGCTGTCGATCGTCATCGCCGTGTGGGGGCTGGCCGTGGCCGCCGCCGGGCTCGTCCACGACCTGCGGCTGCTGGTGCTGTTCATGGCCGTCGGCGGGGTGGCCGACGTGATCTCCTCGGTGTGGCGGCAGTCGATCCTGCAGCTCTACGCGCCCGACGAGATGCGGGGGCGGCTGCAGGGGGCGTTCATGGTGGTCGTGGCGGGCGGGCCGCGCCTGGGCGACCTGCGGGCCGGCGCCACCGCCACGGCCTTCGGGCTGACCGGGGCGTGGGTGGGCGGCGGTCTGGCGTGCGCCGTCACCGTGCTGGTCGTCGGGCTGTCGGTGGCGGGCTTCCGTAACTACCGGGCCGGCGCGACCGCCGAGCTGCCGTCCAAGGGCAAGCCGCCCGGCTGACGCTCAGACGACCCGCGCCGCCGCCTGGAGACCTGACGCTCAGGCGACCCGCGCCGCCGCCTGGAGACCTGACGCTCAGGCGACCCGCGCAGCCGCCTGGAGGTCGGCCAGGAAGCCCGCGTACGCCGCGTCCCTGTCGGGCGCCCGCAGCACCGCGGAGGGATGGATGGTCGCCACCGCCAGCGCCTCGCCGAGCGGCACCGCCTCACCGCGGTGCTGCGTCACCTTGAACGCGCGCCCCAGCAGCGACCGCGCCGCCGTCGCGCCGAGCACCACGACCACCTCGGGCCGCACCACGGCCAGCTCCGCGTTCAGCCACGGCTGGCAGGCGCCGATCTCCGCGGCCGTGGGTTTCTGATGAATCCGTCTTTTACCCCGTGGCGTGAAAGAGAAGTGCTTGACGGCGTTGGTGAGGTAGACGTCCTCACGCTCGATCCCCGCCTCTTGCAACCCTCTGTCCAGAATGCGCCCCGCAGGGCCGACGAACGGATGCCCCTGCCGATCCTCCTGATCGCCCGGCTGCTCGCCGACGAGCATGAACCTGGCCTGCCGCGGCCCCTCGCCGAACACCGTCTGCGTGGCGTTCCTGTACAGGTCACAGCCCTCGCAGCCGGCCGCGGCACGCCGCAGCGCGTCAAGATCGAGACGGTCGGGAAGGAACTCGGCCGCCCCATTGTTGCCGTCCTTAACCATGGTCGGTCGTTCTCCCAATAGGGTTCCCTGTGACTCAAGTGCCCGCAGCGGACGGGCTCAGTCCCACGACCGGCGTACCATTCACTTGGGAGGAGCCTTGACCGCACACGGCTTGATCGACACCACGGAGATGTATCTCCGTACCATCTATGAGCTTGAAGAAGAGGGCATCGTCCCGCTGCGCGCCCGCATCGCCGAGCGCCTTCAGCAGAGCGGCCCCACTGTCAGCCAGACCGTGGCCCGCATGGAGCGCGACGGGCTGGTCCGGGTCGAGGGTGACCGCCACCTGTCGATGACGGAGCTGGGCCGCACGCTCGCCACGCGGGTGATGCGCAAGCACCGCCTCGCCGAATGCCTGCTCACGCAGGTCATCGGGCTTCCGTGGGAAGAGGTGCACATCGAGGCGTGCCGCTGGGAGCACGTGATGTCGGAGTCCGTGGAGTCACGGCTGGTGACGTTGCTGGACAACCCGACGGTGTGCCCGCACGGCAATCCCATCCCTGGGCTGGCCGAGCTGGGCGCCAGAGAGCCGGTCGAGAGCGACGACGACGTGCTGACGACGATGTGCGACCTGGCCGGCACACGCGACACACCCGTAGTCGTGCGTCGAATTAGCGAACAAGTGCAAAGCGATCCCGCTGTGATGCTTAAACTCAAGCAAGTTGGGATACAACCCGGACGCGAGGTGACGCTCGCGGCGAGCGACGACGGTGTACGGGTGACAGGTGACGGTGACGCGAAGGATACTCCCGCGGAGCTTCCGCGCGATGTCGCCGCGCACGTTTTTGTCTCCAAGCGCTGACGCGCGCGCAGCTACTTGGTTGAATCCCTCCTGGGAGGCCCTCCACTCTCCCCTGGCCAAGACTGTTGCAGGAGCGCTCGTGGTCCGCTTTGCATACACGCCACCCCGAGGAGTGGTCTCCGGATGAAGCGATGGGGGGATCTGTCACAAGAAGCGGCTGATCACCTTGCTGCCGGGTCCGTGCTCGACCACGCCGAAATGGCCGTGGTCGTCACCGACCGTTTCAGCAATCTCCTCTATTGGAATCCATTCGCCGAGAAACTGTTCGGCCGGCAGGGTAAGTCGCCTTCGCGTGACACGTCCGTCCTGTCCCTCGGGATCATGGAGAAGGACCACCCGATGGCGATCGAGCTCGCCAAGCACGTGCTCAAGGGCGGCGTGTGGGAAGGCACGTTCGACGTCAGGCGCGGCGACGGCACGATCGTCTACGTCCGCGCGCAGGCCGTGCCGTTGCGCCCCGCGTCGGGCGCGGTGACGGGGATCGTCATCATGGCGCGCGAGGCGCTGCGCAGCAACGAGCGCGAGAAGGACCGCTTCGGGCTGCTGGAGCGCATCGGCGAGCGGCTGGCGGGCTCCCTGTACGTCGAGGAGACGCTCAAGCGCGTCGCGGAGATGCTCGTCCCCCAGTTCGCCGACCACTGCTTCATCGAGCTGATGGAGGGCGACAGGCTCGTCCGCAGGGTCTCTCAGCACGTACAGGGGTGGACGCCCCCGTCGGGAACATGGAAGCCGGTGGGCGCGGAGATCCGCTACCCCGCCGGCCACTACGCCGACACCGCGCTGCGCCGCCAGGAGACCATCCTGGTCGAGGACTTCGCCACCAACCGCAGCCCCGCCCCCCACGAGAACAGCGCGCGCCTGTGCGGTGAGATCGGCATGACCTCCGCCATCGTGGCGCCGCTGCTGGTGCGGGGGGAGACGCTCGGCCTGATGTACCTCGGGCTGTCCAACCTCACCGACCGCCGCAGCCCGCACTATGACGCCTTCGACCGCGACTTCGTCGGCGCCATCGCCACCCGGGTCGCGCTGGCGATCGACAACGCGCTGCTGTTCGAGGAGGAGCGCCACACGGCGGAGTCGTTCCAGAAGTACCTGCTGCCCCGGGCGCTGCCGCAGCTCGACGGCCTGCAGATCGCCGTGCGCTACTACCCGGCCGCCCCGCTCGCCTCCCACGGGCAGGGCATCCAGACCCAGGTCGGCGGCGACTGGTACGACGTCATCCCGCTGTCCGCCGGCCGTGTCGGCATCGTGATCGGCGACGTCGAGGGCAGGGGCGCCAAGGCCGCCGCCATCATGGGCCAGCTCAGGGCGGCGCTGCGGGCCTTCGCCCAGGACGACAAGTCCCCGGCCGACATCCTGGCCAGGCTCGACGAGTGGACCCGCATCATCGCCACCCCCGAGCAGGACGACAACGGCACCGACGTCAGCGTCCCGCCCATCGTGACCTGCCAGTACCTCGTCTACGACGCCTGGTCGCGGCAGCTCTCCTTCGCCAACGCCGGCCACGCCGCGCCGCTGCTGCTGGTCGACGGGCAGTGCGTCGAGCTCGACATCGAGGAGGTCGGCCAGCCGCTCGGGGTGCGCGCCAAGGGCCTGCACGCCGACCTGGTCTACAAGGAGGAGACCCGCACGCTGCCGCCGGGCGCGGCGCTGCTCCTCTACACCGACGGCCTGGTCGACCGGCGTCCCGGCCGCGACGGCCGGATGCCGAGCGAGGCCGAGACGCTGGGCGTGCTCTGCGAGAAGCTCGCCAAGATGTCCGACGCCGAGGTCGAGCGCATCGCCGACGCCGCCACCGTCGCGGTGCCCGGCGAGATCGACGACGACATGGCCATCCTCGTGGTCCGCTCCAGCGACGTGGACCTCGACGTGGAGTCCCGCACGTTCCCCGCCCAGCCCATCATGGTCGGCGAGGCGCGCCGGATGGCCGCCGAGGCGTTCGCGAGCTGGAACGTGCCCGAGGAGCGCGCCGAGCTGGCCTGCCTGCTGGTCTCCGAGGTCGTGACCAACGTGGTGCTGCACGCCGCCACCGCCGGGGTGCCGCGCAGGGAGCTGGTCGTGGAGGGCCCGCCGCTGCCGTTCGAGGAGTCCTGGGACATGCCGGGCTTCGAGGACGAAGTGGTCGGCGACAAGGAGTTCACGCTGCGGCTGCGCAGGGGCGAGGAGGCGGTCTGGGTCGAGGTCTTCGACCAGGACCTGCGCCTGCCCCGCATCCGCAGCGCCGGCGAGAACGACGAGGGCGGGCGCGGCCTCTACCTGGTCGACCAGCTCGCCAGGCGCTGGGGCTCGCGGCCCACCAGGGAAGGCAAAGCCGTCTGGTTCGAGATTCCCACCCGTGGCAGGTGAGTGATTCACTGGCGGCCATGGAGCTGGCCTTCGAGCGCCGGGGCACCGGCACGCCGCTGATCCTCGTCCACGGCATCGGCCACCACTGGCAGGGCTGGCTGCCGGTCCTCGACCGGCTCGCCGCCCGGCACACGGTGATCGCGGTGGATCTGCCCGGCTTCGGGGTCTCGCCCGAGCTGCCGCCGGGCATCCCGTACACCGCCGAGTCGCTGGCCGACGCGGTCGAGTCGTTCTGCGCCCGGCTCGGCATCCGCGAGCCCGCCGTGGCGGGCAACTCCCTGGGTGGTTACATCGCGCTGGAGCTGGCCTCGCGCGGCGTCGTCCGCTCGGCGGTCGCGCTCTCTCCTGTCGCCTTCTGGTCCCGCGCCGAGCTGCTCTACTGCCAGGCGATGCTGCGCGTCATGCGCGCCACCGCCCGCTCCATGCCCTTGGAACGGCTGGAGAACCGCTACCTGCGTACGGCGGCGGCCGGGCTCCTCGTCGCCCACCCCGCCAGGCTCGACCCGACCGCCCTGATGGCCGCCACCCAGGCGCTGGGCAGCGCGCCCGGCTTCGAGGAGACACTGGAGTCGTTCGGCGGGCTGATGCCGCCCGCGCCGGCCAAGGTGCCCTTCACGATCGCGTGGGGCGAGCACGACCGGCTGCTGCCGCGCCGCCAGGCCGTGCGCGCGGCGCGGTGGTCGGGGCAGCGGGTCAAGCTGATGAAGGGCTGCGGGCACGTACCGATGAGCGATGACCCCGAGCTGGTGGCCCGGGTCATCCTGGAATCGGCGTGAGGTCGCGGGTCAGCCGTTGCGCGGGGTGCGGAACTCCTCGATCAGGACCGGGTACTGCTCCCCACCGTGCCCCGCCGCGATCGCCCGGTCGGCCATCGCCTTGATCAGCTTCGGCCACTCGGCGTTCACCCCGGCCGCCTCGCTCTCCTCGACCAGGTGCGCCATCGCCCGCACGTCCGTCTCCAGAGCGGACACCTCGGCGGGGAAGGAGCCGCTGTCCACCTGCTCGGCGTACCCGGGCAGCCACCCCGCCACCCCGGTGGCGATCTCCTGCGCGAACGGCGCGAACGTCGCCGCGTCGACCCCGGCCGCCCCGAGCATCGCGGTGCCCTGGAGCCAGGCGTTCAGGATGCTCCACATCATGGTCAGCCCTGCCGCGTCGTACAGGGACGCCAGCCCCACGTCCGCGCCGAGGTGGTTGACGGTGCCCAGCACGCCCAGCGCCCGCTCGTGCGCCTCGAAGTCCGCGCGCGGCCCGCTGTGCAGGATCACCGCCTCGGCGGTCCCGATGGTCTGCGGGATGGCCATGATCGCCCCGTCCAGGTAACGGGCCCCGCGCCGGCCGGCCCACTCAGCGGCCTCCCTGGCCTGCGCCGAGGTGCCCGAGGTCAGGTTGACCAGCGTGATGCCCGCCAGCGTGCCGTCGCTCCCGTTCAGCAGCTCGCGCACGGCCTCGTAGTCGGTGACACAGATGATCGTCAAAGGGCTCGCCCGCAGCGCCTCGCCGGCCGTCGCCGCCAGCCGCGCGCCCCCGGCCACCAACGGGTCGGCCTTGGCCGCCGTACGGTTCCAGACGGTCGTGGGGTGCCCGGCCTTGAGGAAGGCGCCGGCGAGTGCCTGGCCCATCAGCCCGAGCCCGATGACCGTCACAGGTGTGGTGCTTCTGTCGTTCATGGCAGCATCGTCAACGTTGAGATCGGTCTGAAGGTCAAGTGGAGTTGCGATGCGAATCGGGGAGCTGAGCCGTCGGACGGGTGTCCACGCTCACCAGTTGCGTTACTACGAGGCCCAGGGGCTGCTGCAGGCGGAGCGCGGCGCGAACGGCTACCGCGACTACGACGAGAGCGCGGTGCTGCGGGTCAAGCAGATCCGGCACCTGCTCGGGGCCGGGCTGTCGTCGGAGGACATCGCGTACCTGCTGCCCTGCGCCGTCGGCGAGGCCCCTGAGCTGCTCGGCTGCCCCGAGCTGCTGACGGCGATGCGGTCACGGCTGCAGCGGCTCGACGACCAGCTGGCCCGGCTCGCCCGCTCCCGGGGCGCGCTGGCCGACTACATCGAGGCGGCCGAACGTACGGGCCGCGAGACCTACCCGCCCTTCGACCACCCCGGCCTGGACCCCGCCTGCGGCAGCGCGGCCTAGCTCGTGGAATTCGGCTCGTAGTCCTGGACGAGGAGCCCGAGCAGCACCTCGTCCAGGAACTCGCCCATCACCCACGCCGAGGAACGCAGCACCCCCTCGCGCACGAACCCGTTCCGCTCGGCGGAGCGCAACATCGCGACGTTGTCCGCCAACGTCTCGATCTGCAACCGGTGCAGGCCGCGCACGACGAACCCGTAGTGGCACAGCACCGCCACCACGTCGGTGCCGTAACCCTTCCCACGAGCGGACGGCCGCAGCCCAAGCCCGATGTGCGCCATCCGGTTGTGCGGGTCGATGCCCCACAACGTCGCCGTACCGGCCAGCGCGCCGCCGTCCAGCTCCACCACGGAGAACGCGGCGTACCCCTGCGCCTTGTCGTCCACCGTGACCAGCGACTCCTGGGAGCCGGGGGTGATCGGACGCCAGGGGCCGGCCTGGGCCCGCGAGTGGGTGACCACGTCGTCGTAGAGCTCGGCCTGCAGGATCGGGATGTCGTCCTCGTGCCGGGCCCTGAGCCCGACCTTACTGCCCTTCAGCATGCGAGATTCCTAGCCGACGGGGCCGACCGGCGGCAAACCCATACCCTCGATGGGTGATCTATGTCTTCGACGTCGGAGAGACGATCCTGCGCGATGACCGCTACTGGGCGTCGTGGGCCGACTGGCTCGGCCTGCCCCGCCACACCCTCTCGGCCCTCGTCGGCGCCGTCGTCGCCCAGGGGCGGGACAACGCCGACGCGGTCCGGCTGCTGCGTCCTGGCATCGACTTGGACGCTGAGTACGCCGCTCGCGAGGCGGCCGGGCGTGGTGAGCGGGTCGAGGAGGAAGATCTCTACCCCGACGTCCGACAGGCGTTCACCGCGCTGAGAGCGGCCGGTCACCAGGTGTTGATCGCCGGAAACCAGACGGCTCGCGTCGCAGAGCTGCTGGACGCGCTCGATCTGCCGGTGGATGGGATCGCCACCTCGGGTCAGTGGGGTGTGGCCAAGCCGGATCCGGCGTTCTTCGCCCGCTTGGTGGAGTTCGCCGGCGCTCCGCCGGGTCAGATCGTGTACGTGGGCGATCATCCGTTCAACGACGTCACCCCGGCCAAGGCTGCAGGTCTGCGGGCCGCGCACGTACGCAGGGGACCGTGGGGTCATCTGTGGGCCGATGGGCCGGAAGCCGCGGCGGCTGACTGGCGTATCAGTAGTTTGATCGAGCTAGCCGGTATCGCCGGTTGAGCCGACCCTGGAAAGGCTGTAATCAAGCGACTACAGTACGTGTGGGAACGTCTCGTACAGGAGTCGCCACATGCCCTCGTCTCCCCACGACAGGCTTGGCAGGCGTGTCGCCTACCACCGGAGCGTCGCCCGACTGACACAGCAGCAACTGGCCGACGCAGCCGACATCCATGTCGGCACGTTGCGGAAGATCGAGCAGGGCAGACGACGCGCCGGTGACGCGATCGTGGAGTCGATTGCGGTTGCCCTCCAAGTGGACCCCGCGCTACTGACGACTGACCGCGAACGAGCGGGTTCTCGAATCAAGGCGGCGATCCCGGCTCTGTCGGCGGCGATCGCCAGCTACGACGTCCCGAATGATGGGCCTGTACGCCCCCTGCCCCTGCTGCGTGGTGCTGTCGCCGAAGCGGTGACCTGGCGGCTCGCCGCCCAGTACGTCCGGATCACCCAGCAGCTGCCCGAGCTACTGGGCGAGCTGTTCCGCGCGCTCCAGACGGCGCAGGGGCAGCACCGGCCGGATGTGGCGAGACTCGTGGCGTCCGCGTGCCGGTCGGCGGACGCGGTCGCCTACAAGTTCGGCGCCTACGACCTGAGCGCCCGGTTCATCGAGGTGATGCGTTGGGCCGCGCCGCAAGCCGAGGACGACATCCTCGACGCGACCATCGCCTATGTCCGTGCTGAGACGTTCTTCGCCGCCCGTGCTCACGAGAGCGGGCTGCGCGCGCTGGAAACGGCGATCGACGCGTCGGCTGTCCCCGACGGCCCGCCGGCCATCGCGGCACGGGGAGCCCTCCACATGCGGGCCGCAGTCATCGCAGGCAGGGCCCAGGACGCGGATGCGGCCAACACTCATCTGGCAGCGGCTCGCCAACTGGCTGACCAGGTGCCCGAGGCCAGCTACTCGGGAACGGCGTTCGGGCCGTCCTCCGTCCGCGTTCATGAGGTGTCCGTCGCGGTCAGTTCAGGAAAGGTGCAGGTGCAACGCGCGCTAGAGGTCGCCCGCGGGTGGACGCCGCCGCCGGAACTGCCTGCCGAGCGGCGCAGCGGCTTCTACATTGAACTCGCCCGGGCACAACTCTGGTCCGGCCTGCCCGACGACGCGTTCGAGTCGCTCCAGGTGGCGCGGCGGATCGCGCCGCAGCATACGCGCGATCATGCATGGGTCCGCGAGGACGCTGCGACGCTGCGCAGGCTCAAGCGCGGTGACGCCGGGAGCCTCACCAGCTTCGCCGAGTGGTGTCACGCCACCTGAAGCTCAGTGACCCTCGCTGGGTCACTCATGACCCCGCATGCGCGCGACCATCCTCCTGACGGCTCGACGACAGAGAGGACCCGCGCATGACGAGGCCAACGGTGGTGCCGCACTCCGGGAACTCGGTGGATGGCCGCGGCCGAGTGCCGTACATGGTGACGTCGCTCGATGCCGCAGAGCAGTTGCAGCGGGAGCTGGAGCACCTCGGCATTGCCAGCGATGTCCATGACGGGTACGGGCTCGCGCTGGTGTCCGTGTGCGTCGGCCTCGTCGTGTGGTGCGACTGCGAGAGGTTCTGGTGGCGTACGGGCTGGGACGTCATTCGGAAACGGGCCCTCTACGCCTGGCATCCCGCTCTGGAGCCCGCAAGAGCCGCGAGTCGGCTGGCCCACTGTTACGCGGACGTGCACGCACCCCGCCCGGTTCCGACTCTGATCGCGGGGCCACGAGCGTGACCGTGACGCAGGTGATCAAGGCGTTTCCCGGGTGGCAGATCTACGACCTGGCAGGTGGCTGGGCGGCCGTCCGTACGCACTTGGTGCCCAGGACCAGCGAACTGTCCAACGTACGCTGTGGCGAAACCTTGGAAGAGCTCGTCAGGAACCTCGAAGCCGAGACCCGGGCATAGCTAGCCGCGCCGGGCACCCTCGGGCCAGATCACCCGTACGGATACCGCCCGCCGTCGTGCCTCGGCCACCACGTCAGCGGTCCCGCCGTACCCCCGGGCGGGCTGCCCGTCCCAGACCGTGCACAACACCTCGGCGCGGTCGAGCATGCGCACGTTGGCCGCCATGGGCGACTCGGCGGTGGATGCGACGAACTCCAGCCGATACGTCCGTGCGGCACGCCCCAGCAGCTCGTCGTACGCGACCCGGCACTCGCCTGGCAGGCCGGCGCGGTACTCCTCGGCGGGGATCACGGCCTCCAGCGTTCCGTCAGGAGGGCGGTCTCCTCCGGCAGACCCGGGTGACCGGAGATCGCGATGCACACCATGATCCCCCTGAGCAGAACGTTCGTCGAAGGATCGCAATCAGGCGCTCCTACCCCTGACGAGCGCCACCGTGACCCTGCCATCGTCCCCCGGCATGAGCCACTTCACCACCACCCCCGGACATGTGGGAAGTTCCCCCCGAAGTCCGGCAGTCGATTGCGGCGACCCGGCCCACCCACTTCCATGGGTCGCATGACCGTCACTCGCGAGGAGATCACCGCTGTTCTCGGCCGCTATCTCGCCGCTCACCCTGACCGCGCCGCCGACGTCGAACTGCTGGAACAGGCCCTGGCAAGGGGCGGGCAGGACCTCGCCTCCCGCAAGACCCTGCCCCTGCACGTCACCGCGAGTGCCGCGGCCATCGACGACACCGACCACGTCCTGATGATCCATCACCGCGCGCTCAACCGCTGGCTGCTGCCGGGCGGGCACGTCGAGCCCGAGGACCACAGCCTGTACGGCGCGGCGCTGCGCGAACTGGAGGAGGAGACCGGGCTGCCGTGGCGACACGCCGTCTCCCCGCCGGCGCCCGACTTGATCCCCGTGGACATCGACGTGCACTACATCCCCGCCAACCCGTCCAAGGGGGAGTCCGCCCACCTGCACGCCGATTTCCGGTTCGGGTTCCGGGTGCAGCCGTCCGCCATCACGATCCAGGCCGAGGAGGTGACGGCGTTCGCATGGAGGCCGCCGACGGATCTGCCGACGCCGCGCCTGGCCGCGAGCGTCGCCGCAGTCTGATGACGTCGTCAAGCACGGCCGCCGGCACAAGAGTTCTTCGGTCAAGCGCCGCTACCGGCGGCGGCGGGTTGCCAGCCGTACGACGAGGAACACCAGTGCGCCGATCACGAGCAGCTGGATGAGCTCCGGGACGCCTAGATTCATGCTTCTCCTTGTGCCAGAGGCGACACACAGGAAACGTACGAGGCACAAGCGAGGTTCCTGCCGCCCACGATGAGGCTGGCAGGTGCGAGCACCAACCCCACGGTGCTAGATCTTGGTCTGGCCCCACAGCAACAGCATGACCAGCACGAACACGATCACCACACCGGCATAACCTATCGGCCCCAGCCGGATCGCCCGGCGCACGCGGTTGAGCAGCCAGGCGAACAGCAACGCCAGAAAAATCAGGAGGATCAGGCCGCTGTCCATATCGTCCAGTATGCGGCCCGATCCGGCCCGGCGGGTGGGTAGTCAGAAACCGAACGATCTGCCGATGATCTCCTTCATGATCTCGGTGGTGCCGCCGTAGATCGTCTGGACGCGGCTGTCGAGCCACGCCTTGGCCACGGGGTACTCGGTCATGTAGCCGTACCCGCCGTGCAGTTGCAGGCAACGGTCGATCACCTTGGTCTGCAGCTCGGTCGTCCACCACTTGGCCTTGGCCGCGTCCACGGCCGTGAGCTGCCCGGCGTTGAGCGCGAGGATGCACTTGTCCACGTAGTGGCGGGCGATCTCCGTCTCGGTGGCCAGCTCCGCGAGCACGAACCGGGTGTTCTGGAACGAGCCGATGGTGCGGCCGAACGCCTGGCGGGTCTTGCAGTACTCGATCGTCTGCTCCAGCACCGCCTCCGCCGCCGCCACGGCGCCCACGGCGATCGACAGGCGTTCCTGCGGGAGGTTGTGCATGAGCTGGTAGAAGCCCTCGCCGTCCTTGGGGCCGAGGCGGTTGGCGGCGGGGACGCGTACGTTGTCGAAGAACAGCTCGGCGGTGTCCTGCGCCTTCAGCCCCACCTTGTCCAGGTTCCGCCCGCGTACGAAGCCGTCCATGCCGCGCTCCACCACGATCAGCGTGGTGCCCCGCGCGCCCGCCTCCGGGTCGGTCTTGGCCACGACGACCACCAGGTCGGCGTTGATGCCGTTCGTGATGAACGTCTTCTGGCCGTTGACGACGTAGTGGTCGCCCTCGCGGATCGCGGTGGTCCTGATCCCCTGCAGGTCGCTCCCGGCGCCGGGCTCGCTCATGGCGATCGCCGTGATCAGCTCGCCGGACACGAAGCCGGGCAGCCAGCGCTGCTTCTGCTCGTCGTCGGTGAGATCCACGACGTACGGGGCCATGACGTCGTTGTGCAGCGAGAAGCCCAGCCCGGTGGCACCGATCCGGGTGATCTCCTCGACGATCACGGCGTTGTAGCGGAAGTCCTTGACGCCCGCGCCGCCGTACTCCTCCGGCACCGCGAAACCGAACATGCCCAGCTCGCCGGCCTGCTTCCAGACCTCGCGCGGGACGATGCCGTCCTTCTCCCACTGGGGGTGGTGCGGGGCGACCTCGCGGGCCAGGAAGTCGCGCACGGTCTCCTGGAAGAGGAGGTGCTCGTCGTCGAAGAGGTCACGCTGCATCGGTCGCCTCCGCCTTGCAGAATAGGATTCTGTTACCGGAAGGTATACCCGGCGCGGGGGGCTGGGGACACGGGTTCATCACAAGTGCTGGAAGTCGCGATTTTCGGCATGTGTTGCGGGTGTTTCGACTCTAAGATCTACCCTCGGTCTGGTATGTGGGGGATCGGAGTCTCCGTGAGTCGGTGGCACAAGGCGTTATTCGCCGCATCCTTGGGCATGGCGGCATCTGCTGGGTTGGTCGTGACCTCCTCGATTCCCAGCCAGGCAGAGACGTCGCTCGTGATCAAATACCGATGCACGGGGGGCATCGCAGGCTCCGGCGTGGATCTGGAAGCGCGCATGACGCCGCAGGTCACGGCCGGACGAATGGATGTCCGCTGGGACATGTCGTACAAGAGTGTGCAGCGGTTCGGCTCGCCGGGCTTCTTCCCTGCGGGCTCCATCCTGAGCCTCGAGGGCGTGGTGAAGGCCAGCGGTGCCTGGAACGGTCAGCTCGAGCCTCGCGGGGACAAGTCCCAGGGGCAGCTCGTTCCGGGAAGCTACCTGGACCTGCCCGAGGGGCTGACAGACGGCGCGGCGCTCGACCGTTCGGGCACCATCCGCTTCGAGCCCGCCGGGTTGCACCTCAAGTTCACGCCCGCCGAGGGCGACGTGAAGGTCAACAGCGACGACTCCACGGACATCCAGTACACCGGGTCGTGGCAGTGGGAGTACACCGCGGCGACCTACGACGACTACCAGAAGGACATCCGCTGGACGGAAGGGCTGGACGCCACCGCCAAGCTGGACTTCCTCGGCACCAAGGTGTCCTACATCGGCCGGCGTGAACAGGACCTCAGCAAGATCAGGGTGAAGATCGACGGCCAGGAAGTCACCTCGGGCCTGGTCGAGCCAGGCAAGGACGGCAGCGGCGCGCCCATGACGGGCACCAAGAGCCAGGAAGTGCTCTGGACCTCGCCGCAGCTCGAGTACGGGCCGCACACCATCGAGATCACCAACACCGAGAGCAAGCGCGCCTACCTGGACGCCTTCCAGGTGTTCATCGGTGACGTGCCCGGGCCGCCGGAGTACGACAAGGCGGCCTGCGCCATGCTGAACGACCCGGGCGCCATCGACGTGACCATCCCGGGCAGCACGCCCACGGACACCAGCTCGCCGAGTCCCACGGACAGCAACACCGACGACCCGGATGACCCCGACGATCCGGACGACCCCGACGACCCGAACGACCCGGACCCCGACCCGGACGACAACGGATCCGACCACGACGGCACCATCGGCGGCGACCAGGTCAGAGTCGTCACCCCGACGACCACCAGCACCACCACGGCAACGGTCACCCCGACGAACACCGGCCCCACGGCGACCAAGTACTACCGCGCTCAGGTGGCCAACACCCCCAGCGGCGGCGTGGAGACCGGTGTGGCACCGGACGAGGAGCAACCCCCGTACGGGCTCATGGCCGGCGGCATGGCGCTGGTGATGGGAACCGCCGGCGGCGGGCTGCTGCTGCGACGGCGTAAGGCCGAGCACGCGGGAGGAGCGCACTGATGGAGGAGCAGCAGCAGGAGAGGACGCCGATGCAGCGGGCGCTGCCCGGGCTGCTCATCGCCGGCTCGCTCGGCGGCATCGGCCTGGTCATGGTGAGCCTGCTCTCGCTGGCGCCGCCCCCGGTGGACGACGGCTCAGGCGCGGGCGAGCCGCTCGCCGCACCCCAGGGTGCGCCGTCCACGCTGGAGATGTCGAACGCGGGCGCGTTCATCCTCCCGCCGACGGTCGGCCCGGGGGGCAAGGACGTCCCCCTGACCCCGGCCCGCCTGGACGCGCCGCCCCCGCTGGCGGCAGCACCGGTGGTGCCGGCGATCCCGAAGGCCACGACCAAGGCGGGCAAGGCGGCGCCCAAGCCGATCCGGATCAAGATCCCCAAGATCAAGGTGAACGCGCCGATCGGCTCGGTCACGGTGAACAAGAAGGGCGTGCTGGGCACGCCCCCGCTGAGCAAGCCCAACCGGACCGGCTGGTACAAGGGCTCGCCGGTGCCGGGGGAGACCGGGCCGGCGATCATCAACGGTCACGTGAGCACGCGGTCGGGTCCCGCTGTCTTCGATCGGCTGCGGGAGCTGGCTAAGGGTGACCAGATCTACGTGTATCGGTCGGACGGTAAGGTCACCCGGTTCACGGTGAGCGGGATCGAGCAGGCCAGCAAGAACTCGTTCCCGACGAAGCGAGTGTACGGCAACACCAGCAACTCTCAGCTCAGGCTCATCACTTGCGGTGGGGTCTATAACAAGACGACTCACCACTACACAGACAACATTGTTGTGTACGCAACGTTGTCTAAGAAGAAGGGGTGATGGGGAAAGTTGGGGTGGATTTGGCGGTTTACGGGAAGTTGACAGGGACAGTTCGTAGGATCTCAACCTAACCGTGACCAACGGCTGGAATTCTGGCACGACTGTTGAGCTGGCTTTGAAACGGAGAAGGACCCGTGCTTATGTCCCCGGTGGGGCGCCGCCTAGCCCATACGACCGCGTTGGGGCTTGCTAGTACGCTGGTCCTCTTTGTTTGCTCGGTCCTGACTCTGTCATCCCCAGCTAATGCTGCAGCGGACAAGACGATGGAGGTCACCTATACCTGTGCTGCGGGTGGTGCCTTCGCGGCAGGCGACGTCAAGGTCACAATCACAGCACCTGACACTGTGGCGCCCAGTGGGACGGCGTCCATCAAGTGGACTTTGCCGACATTCCAAGCAACGCAGGCGTTCACGGCGAGCACGCAGGTCCTGATCGAGGGGAACCTCGTGGTCGGTGGCGGTGGCACACCCGCTGCCCTGCAGAAGACACACACTGGCACAGTCTCAAGCGGTAACTCCTACACTCCGTCGCCTACCACCATGGAGGCCACGGTGACCGCGCCGAGCACTGCCGGCACGATGACGATCACTGCGGGCACGGCGACCAGTACTCCCAAAGGCCTGAAGCTGACTGCAACGCCAACGGGTGGCACGGCAAGCGTCACTGAGTGCACGTTCAAGTCTGTTACGCCTACAACGGGCATCTCGATCACCGTCCAAACGGGCGGCGGCGGTGGTGGCACCAACGACGACGTCGTCGCCTACGTCTGCGACGTCCCCACCGGCACCACCGACACGAACTACCCCACCGAGGCAGACGTCGACATCAAGGTCGTCATGACGCCGCCCACCACCGCCTCAGCCAACGCCGACGCCTCCATCACCTGGACCGGCACCATCCAATCCACAGGCGACGCACTGGTAGCCCCCGCAGCCTGGCCCGCGACAGGCGCCAAGCTCTTCGCCACCATCAAGGCGAGCGGCGCCGGAGCCCCTGCCACCGCAACCGGCGAAGGCTCCTTCACGACCACCATCACGCCGGGCTCGGACATCACCACCCTGCCCAGCGTCACCATCAAGGTGAAGCCCACCTCCACAGGCACTGTGTCCCTGACCGCAGGCGACCTCGCCTTCGGCACCAGCGCCACCAGCCCCGTGCTCAAGTGCACCGCCCCGACCACCGGTCTCAAGGCGTACACCTTCACGGTCGGCAACGGATCGACCAGCCCGAGCCCGAGCCCCACCCCCACGACCACCACCCCCCGCCCCACCACCACCCGCACCTCCACGGTGACGATCACCCCCACCACCAGCACCACCAAGAAGTCCCAGACCCCCAAAGCAGGCGCGGACACCGGTGCAGGCGGCACGATGGGCCCAGACGGTCGGCTGTTCATCCTCACAGGCACAGCCCTGGTAGGCGCAGCCGCGGTGGGCGGGCTGATGATGCGACGCCGTTCGATCAAGGGCTGACGGATCGTGTCGGGCTACTATCCGTACGGCGGCCAAACCAACACACCCCCGCCCTCCCAGGACAAGGGCAGCACCGCACTCAGAGCGGTCCTGATCACGGCCGCGATAGCGGGCGTGGTGACGGTCGTGGCGGGCCTGCTGATCGTCCTCAAGTCCCCCGAGGAGTACGGCCTGCAGAGCAGCAGGGACACCCTGAACCTGCAGGCCCAGCCGAAGCAGTTCGCCCAGCCGGAGCAGGCGTGGTTCCAGGCGCCGGCGAACGTGCCGCCGCCGCTGCCGCAGATCACCCCGGCGCCGCCGATGCTGCCGTCCACCCCGATCAGGCTCGTGATCAAGCGTCTGGGCATCAACGCCCCCGTCCAGTCCGTCGGGCTGAAGAGGGACGGCACCATCCAGGTCCCCCCGTCGGAGAACCACAACCTGGTCGGCTGGTACCGGAACATGTCCACCCCCGGCGAGGTGGGCCCCGCGGTGCTGCTCGGGCACAAGGACACCCGGACGCGCCCCGCCGTCTTCGCCCGCTTGCCGGAGCTCAAGAACGGCGACACCATCGAGGTCAAGCGCCAGGACAAGACGACCGCGGTGTTCACCGTCGGCGGGGTGGAGCAGGCGGACAAGAAGACCTTCCCGACCCAGCGCGTGTACGGGGAGCAGCAGAACGCCCAACTGCATCTCATCACCTGCGGTGGCGCCTACGATCGGACCACCGGGCACTACACGGACAACGTCATCGTGTACGCCACGATGACGAGCTCTTACAGAAGCTGAGCGCGGAGGCGGGCATGGGCTGGATGGCGAAGCGGAGACTGCGTACTGGCCCCACGGCGGCACTGCCCGCCAAACCGGACACCGGCGAGCTGTTGCGCCTCGTCCAGCTCGCGGACCCGAACGCCAGGCTCGACGGCGACGACATCGTGGCGGTGGACGTGCGCGTGCACGCCCCGGTCGAGGCAGACAAGGACCTGACCGGCGGCGAGCTGGAGCAGGCGTGGGCCGTCCGGGTGGCCGCCGAGGGGCCGCTGCCACTGGACTTCTTCGACCGCTACCTGGCCGAGGGGCTGGCCTTCCGGCTGGGCGGGCTGGCGGTGTGCCGGGGCGAGGTGAGCGATCCGGCCGACGACAGTGTGCAGAGCGGTCCTGCGGTGATTCTGCCGGTACGTCCCACCGCCGAGGAGCTGGCCCCCCTGTTGCAGCAGGACGAGGACGACGAGTTCACCTTCACGGCCGGCGACATCCGGGCGGGGCTGGTGCCGCAGAAGGGGCAGCCGCCGGCCGTACAGGAGCTGCTGCCCTTCGCGACCGAGCTGACGGCGATCGAGCTGCGCGGCGACGACCAGGTGAAGCTGGGCGCGCTCGCCCTGGAGCTGTCGGAGGCGCTGAACGGCATCCCCGTGGACCGCTGGCGCTTCCGGATCGACGCGCCGGAGGACCTCGTGGCACCGGTCTCAGAAGACGCGGCGGAAGACGCGCGGGAGGACGCACCGGAGGACGTCGTAGCCCCGACGGAACCTGCGCCCGAATGACGTTCTGTTGTACGCTGCCCCTAGTAACCGAATAATGCTCGGTTTCCAGGAGGCACTGTGGCAGAGGCGTACATCGTCGGGGCGGTCCGCACCCCGGTCGGAAAGAAGAAGGGCGGTCTTTCCACCGTCCACCCCACTGACCTGGCCGCTCACACGCTGAAGGCGCTGATCGACCGCACCGGCGTCGACCCGGAGGCGGTCGAGGACGTCATCATGGGGTGCGTCATGCAGTTCGGCCCCCAGAGCATGGACATCGCGAGAAATGCCTGGCTGTCGGCCGGTCTGCCCGAGACCACCGCCGGTGTCACCATCGACCGGCAGTGCGGCTCCTCGCAGCAGTCGATCCACTTCGCCGCGCAGGGCGTCATGTCCGGTACCCAGGACCTGGTGGTGGCCGGCGGCGTCGAGTCGATGAGCATCGTGCCCATGGGCTCGTCGATCACGGCCGCCCTGGAGAAGGGCATGCCGTTCCCGTTCGGCGAGAAGTGGGTGGAGCGGTACGGCAAGCAGGAGATCTCGCAGTTCCGCGGCGCGGAGCTGATGTGCGAGAAGTGGGGCTACACGCGGGAGGTGCTGGAGCAGTTCGCGTTCGAGTCCCACCAGCGCGCCGCCAAGGCCATCGCCAACGGCTACTTCAAGGACCAGATCGAGCCGATCAACGGCGTCGAGGACGACGAGGGCCCCCGGGCCGACACGACGCTGGAGAAGATGGCCGGCCTGAAGACCCTCAAGGAGGGCGGCCAGATCACCGCCGCCACCTCCTCGCAGATCTCGGACGGCTCGGGCGCCGTGCTCATCGCCTCCGAGCAGGCCGTACGCGACCACGGGCTGACCCCGCGCGCCCGCGTCCACCAGCTCGCGCTCATGGGCGACGACCCCGTCTACATGCTGACCGCGCCGATCCCCGCCACCCAGCGGGCGCTGAAGAAGGCCGGCATGTCGATCGACGAGATCGACGTGGTGGAGATCAACGAGGCGTTCGCGCCGGTGCCGCTGGCCTGGATGCACGAGCTGGGCGCCGACCCGGCCAAGGTCAACCCGAACGGCGGCGCCATCGCCCTGGGCCACCCGCTGGGCGGCACGGGCGCGATCCTGATGACCAAGCTGCTGCACGAGCTCGAGCGCACCGGCGGCCGGTACGGCCTGCAGACGATGTGCGAGGGCGGCGGCCAGGCCAACGTCACCATCATCGAGAGACTCTGAGGCAAAGCGCGAGCGCCGCCCCGGGCGTAACAGGGGGGCGGCGCTCGCCTAACTACCATCCCGGTAGTTGCTCTATCTGCCCTTCGGCGGGATGCGGCGCGGCGGCGCGATGGGCCGCTGCGGCATCTTGGGCATCGATCGCACCACGGGTAGCGTGGGGCGGCCTTTTTGCTTGTTCGAGCGTGCACGCATACGAAGCTCCTCTACCTGGTCCGGAAGTCGGCGGATGACGATTGCTTGCTTGCGAATCACTGGTAAAGGCGCATGTCCATGAGGCTACGAGGACGCCTGAGGCACCCGCAACCGAATTATCGGACGCGCGTCAGGAGCAGTCGGCGCCGGTCACGGTCCAGGTCGACGATGGAGACCTGGACGGAGTCGCCCGGCTGGACGTCCTCGGTGGGGACGAGCCCCTCGACGCCGTCTGCGATCCTGACGAACACCCCGAACGGGACAACCTTGGTGACGACGCCCGGGAACTGCTGTCCTACTTTGGCCTCGTCGGCGAACACCTGGAACGGGTCCGGTCGCAGCGCGCGCAGGGAGAGCCTGGCCTCGCCGTTGTAGGTGTCGAAGGCGAGCACCTCCCCGCGGACGCGCTGCCCGACGCCGACGACCTCGCTCACCTGCTCGAAGTGTTTCCAGGACAGCTCGGGGATCGTCACGAACCCGACGCCGGGATAGGTGGGGTGCGGTGGGCCTTCGTCCAGGGCGATGAACACCCCGAAGTTCTGGATGTCGGCGACGCGGCCGGTGAGCACGTCCCCCGCGCGCAGGCCCTTCAGGAACGTCCAGAGGTGTGGATGCTCGGTCGCCGCCAGGGACAGCCAGATCCGGCCCTCGTCGACGGAGACGACTTCGGCGGTGACGCGCTGCCCGACCTCCGCCGCGTCGGCGCGGGTGCCGTGCCAGGGATAGTCCCTGATGTGCGCGGGTGTCGAGGCGAGGTCTCCGTCGAGCCGGATCCGTGGCCCGAACGGCCGCTCGTCCGCCACGACCGTCCCCGACACGAGGTCGCCCACGGCGTCGTGGTCAGGTCGGCCGGGCAGGTCCGCGTCGCACACCGCGCAGTGGAAGTGATCGTCCTTCACGATGTTGAGCTGACCGCACTGCGGGCAGCGGCGGAAGACGATCGGTGCGGTGAAGGTTCCGGGGTGATCGAGGCCGGCGCCGAAGTGTCCGGGTCTTCGCTGAGGTGCTCCAAGGACGCGGATTCGCGGCGGAGCTGGTCGAGGTCGGCCAGGAAGTCCATCGGGTCCTCGAACCAGGCGTTCGCGCCATCGAAGGGTGGCCAGGCTTTCGCGGCCAGGAGGTCGAGCAGCAGCTCGGGCAGGGGCAGGCCCCGGACATGAACCTGCGAAGGGCGCATGTCGCACAGACTCCCACGATCGGGCTTCTGCCGGGAGTCGGCCGGTGTCCCGGGATGGGACGGGCGCGTCCCAGATCAGGAACAGGGATGGAACGCCTTACGGACGGACACGCGCTCCGCGTGTCACAAGGACTGCTCGAAGGAGCGAATGTGCGCCGACTACTCCTGTCCGTCTTCGCGGGGCTGGCGTCCCTGCTGTCCCTGGTGGCGGCACCGGCGGCGGCCTCCCAGGCCGTGGACTTCCCGTTCACCACGATCGCCAGCAACGCGGTCGGCACTCCCAGGTGCTTCGGCCCGCTCAACCTGGGCAACGCCGACGGCACCCCGATCGTGTTGATGGACTGCAACCAGTTCTGGCGCGGCTTCGCGCACGTCAGCACGCCGGACAACTCGATCCGTCACTTCGGCGGCAAGTGCCTCAGCATGGCCACCACCAGTGCTCCCGTGCCGCTGAACACGCCGTTGGTACTGCGGGACTGCAGCCGGGTGGCACTGGGTGACCAGCAGTGGATCTTCTGGGCGGTGCAGCCGGGCGGACTGGACGGTCGCTGGGTCCTGCGCAACCCGGGGTCTTTCAGATGTGCGGGGCTGCTGAACAACGGCACGGGCATCGGCACGCGGCTGGTTGTGCAGCAGTGCGACTTCAGGTTGGGGCAGCAGTGGCTGTTGCCGCCGGGGGAGCGGCCGTCGAAGTACGGCTTCGGCTTCGATGACGGGACCACGGTCTGAGCCGCTTCGATGGAACGTCTTGCGCCGCGATGCCGCCCGAAGGCGTCGCGGCGCTAGGCGTGCCGAGGGCCCTGGCGAGCGGCCGTCGGTGGGGCAGCTACCGTGCGTTGCCTTCGAGCAGGTCGGCCCACAGTCTCTTCGCCCTTGTGTCGCGCAGCCACGGGCTTTCGCTGATTGAATCACCGGTGGCCTTTCGCTCGGTCCGGCGGATGTAGCCCAGGCCGCCCGCGGCGCACAGCTCGTACGTGGTTCGCCGGCAGTCGCAGGTGTGGGCCCGGACGCGGGTGGAGGCGGACCGGCCCACCGACTCCAACCAGTCGATCCGGGCGTGCCCCTCCTTAAGGGGCTTGGGGTGCGGGCCGTGATAGTCCTCGATGCTCATACCGATCTCCCAACGCGGTCGTCAGGTGGCGGGGCGGCGGATCGGGCAGGGATGGGAGACGTGCCGGTTGGGGCAGCAGATCACGCCGATCGTGACGAACCGGCCACCCTGCAGCCATTCGCCCCACTGCACGTCCACTCCTCTGGACAGCAGATCGACGGCGGTCTCCAGCCGTTCCTCCAGCGGCACCCGCTCGGGCAGCAGCAGCAGGTCGCGCGCCTTGGCGTACTCGGCGGCCATCCACCCGGCCGCGCGGCGGGGCTCGTCGAAGGTACGGGTGATGCGCGCCGCCGGCTTGGCCAGCCAGTCACCGGTCCGCATCGGCGGCACCAGCGAGGAGGGGAAGTCCGGCGAGGCCGGACGGCGCTCGGCCTCGTTGCCCCGGTCGACTCCGGGGCCGGTCCACTGGTAGGCGTGCCAATGCATGGTCGGGCGCTCCCGTAGAGTGCGAGGGGATGGCGGGCCCTGCTTGCTTGGATCAGGCAGGGCCCGCCGTCCTTCGGGGTGACGCTCAGATGGTGGCGAGTCCGGCGGCGCGAAGCTCGTCACCGGTGAAGCGGAGGGTCCCGGCGTCCGGGTTCTTCGAGTCACGCAGGGCGTAGGCGTCCTTCATGCCGGGGATCGGGGCGATCAGGACACAGCTTTCCCCGTCCTCGTTCTGTTGATTGCCGCCGCACAGCCTGGTGAACGGCACCTCGTCGAGGGTGCTGCCGTACAGATCCGTCATCTTGCCTCTTCCTTCGAGTTCGCTTCGGCGGTGTACACCGAGAGCAAGCTGGCGATTACACAAGGCAGCGTAGAGCAACCTAGGCCGACCTGTACATACCTAGGTTGGTCTCGTCATGTACCGTTCGGTCTATGTATGGAGGTTGGTGACGGTTTAACGTGCGCCCCGTGATGTTGCCTGACAAGCCCTGGTCGGCCGACGACTGGAATCCAGAGTTCTACCGGTATGAGCAGATCGCCGACTGGATCGGAGCACGCATCGAAGCCGGCGAATATCGACCCCGTACGGTGCTGGCTGAGATACAGCTTCAGACGTACTTCGGGGTCGGCCGGGCGACCATCCGTAAAGCGTTCGCGATCCTTCGTGAACGTGGGCTGATCATCACCAAGCCGGGGAGAGGATCCGTCGTTCTTCAACGTGAGGACGACGGTAAGTCCACATGACCCGAAGTCGTGCCGGTGGCTACCTGGCGCGTCCATCCAAAAGGCCGTTCCACAGCCGCTGCGCCTTCGACGTGTGCATCCATGGGCTCTCCCGGACCCGGTCGCCGGCAGAGGTCCGCTGCGTCCGGCGAATGTGGCTCAGACCGCCCGTCGCGCACAGTTCGTACGTGGTGAGCTCCTGATTGCAGGTGTGCGCCTGCACGCGGATGGAAACGGCTCTGTCCGTGGGCTTGCACCAGTCGATCCGGATGTAGCCCTCCTTTGGCGGGTTCGGGTGCAGGCCATGGAAATCCTCCAGGCTCATACGGGCCTCCAGGCAGTACCTCGACGGGTGGGGCCCGGATCAACGGACGGGCACCACCTCGGGACGGCGGAAACAGCGTGACGTCACGTCGCTTAGTGTGGCATGCATGGGTGTCTTAAACCATCCCTACGTACGTTAGGGTGCATCAGGGTGTCCCTATGCCTCCTGTAATGCACCATAAGATGCTTGGCCGCATGCATCCGAGTCGGTCGAAGTGGCGGCAGGCGTACGCCGCCATCGTGGAGAGAATCCGCACAGGCAAGCTTCAGCCCGGCGATCGGGTGCCGACGGTGCACGAGTTGATGGTCGAGTGGGGGATGTCCAACACGGTCGCGCAGAAGGTCCACCGGGCGTTGCGTGAAGCGGGCCTGGTGGAGACGGAACCAGGCACCGGCTCATATGTGCTTGAGGGCGCTGCCGAGAAGCTCCAGGCCAAGGAATCCGACGAGGCGCCGCCATCCAGCTAGATCGAAGGCTCTCGCTGCTGCTGCCGATGCCTTCTCGAAGGGGAGAGGAGGTAGCTGTGGACTTCGGCCCTGATGGCCAGACTGATCACGAAGGTCCCGTCACGCCGTACCGACAGCTTGCCTCGATCCTCAAAGTGCGGATCGAACGCGGCGACTGGCAGCCGAACCGGCCGATCCCGTCCGAGGCGAGGCTCGCAGGCGTACGGACTGGCGCGCACCACCGTCCGCCGGGCCATCGCGATGCTCGTTGAGGAAGGGGTGTTCTTCGTGGTGCCTCGGCGCGGTACTTTCGTCGTCCCATCGCCTGAGCACGGGGAGACGTGGGCCGCGACATCCATGCAGTGAGCGGTACATCAGCGAGGTCCGTCGTCACCCTCCTTGAGTTTCGTGAGCCTGCTCGTGTCCGTGCTGCCATATTGGATGTGCAGGCAGGCCAAGGCGGAGGGAGGGGACATGCGGCCCTCAGGTTGGAGCAACACCTCGGCCCCCTACATCCGCCCTCGCCCCGACGGGGAGCCTGACGCGTGGACCGAGGAAGCCGCTCAGCGAGGCCATGTCGGTACGAACGAGCTGCGCGAAGTCGGTGAGATCCCAGCCCCTGCGGACATCGCCCGCGACCTGAACATCGAGGGACAGCCGCAGCAGGTCGTGGTCCGGCGTCGCATCGTGCTCCTCGACGGGGTGCCGATCGAGCTCGCCGACTCCTACTACCCGGCCTCGATCGCCCGTGGCACACCACTCGCGCAGCCCGGCAAGATCCGTGGCGGTGCTGTGCGGTTGCTCGCCGAGCTGGGGCACCGGGCGCGCAAGGTGGAGGAGACGGTGAGCGCCCGGCCGGCCACGGCGATCGAGCGGGACCTGTTGGGGCTCGATGCGGCCGAGTGGGTGCTGGTGCTTCGCCGCGTCACCCGTGACGACGCCGGAACTCCGTACGAGAGCACCGTGATGACCATGGTCGCCGGCGGTCGTGAGCTGCGTTACGAGCACGAAGAAGGCTGATCCCCGGTTCACACCTGGGCGGCCGAGATGACCAGGTCCAGCGCCTGACGGGACTCGCTCAGATCCCGCATCGCCTGATCGATCCGCTCACGTTCCTGCCGAAGCCGCCCCACCACGTCCGGGCAAGTCGGCGCCAACCGCTCCCCCCGAGCCTCCACACACGGCAGCACAGCGGCGATGGTCGAGGTGCTGAGCCCGGCGGAGAGCAGGCAGCGGATGCGGCGCACCGTCTCCACGTGCGCCTCCGTGTACTCGCGGTACCCGCTGGGCAGCCGCGACGGACTCAGCAACCCCTGCTCCTCGTAGTAGCGCAGCAGCCGCTCACTCACCCCGGTACGCCGGACGAGCTCACCGATCCGCATCCCCACCTCCACCCCCACACGACTTGACTCTGACATACATGTGAGACTTTAGCGTTCCCGCATGAAGAAGAGTCTGCTCGTGCCGATCGTGCTCATGGTGAGCGTGTTCGTGGTCGGCACGTCCGAGTATCTGATCGCCGGGTTGCTGCCTCAGGTGGCAGCCGACCTGGACGTCTCCGTGTCCACGGCCGGGCAGGCCGTGACGGCGTACGCGCTGGGGGTGGTCGTCGGCGGGCCGCTGGTGACGATCTTGACGGTGCGGTTGCCGCGCAAAGGGCTGGCGCTGGGGCTGCTGCTGCTGTTCGCCGCCGGGAACGCGGTGTGTGCGGCGGCCGGGTCGTACGAGGTGCTGATCGTCGGCAGGGTGGTCGCGTCGTTGAGTCATGCGGCCTTTCTGACGCTGGCGCTGATGGTGACGACGCGGGTCGTGGAGCCGCAGCGGGTCGGGACGGCGATCGCGGCCGTGGGGTCTGGGTTCTCCGTGGCGACCCTGCTCGGGGTGCCGCTCGGGGTGCTGATGGGGGAGAGCGCCGGGTGGCGGACGCCGTTCGCCGTGCTGGCGGGGCTGGCGCTGGCCGTGACCGCGTTGCTGGCCGTCGTGCTGCCGAGGCAGGAGGCGGCCGTCACCAGCGTGCGGGAGGAGGTCGCCACCGTGCTGGGGCGGCGGGTCCTGGTGGTGATCGCCACGACGGCGGTCGGGCTGGCGGCGACCTCGACCGTGTTCACCTACCTGGCGCCGACGCTCACCGAGATCACCGGGTTCGGGGCGGCGGCGGTGTCCACGTTGCTGCTCGTGTACGGGGTCGGGAGCCTGATCGGGGGGTTGGTGGCGGGACGGCTGGCCGATCGGTCGCTGGCCGCCACCGTGCGGGGCACGTTCGTCGGGCTGGCCGTGGTGCTGGCCGTCTTTCCGTTCGCGGTGCCGTGGGCCGGGTCCGCTGTGGTGGCCGTGCTGGTGTTCGGGTTGCTGACCTCGGCCACCACGCCGGTGTTGCAGAGCCTGGTGCTGCGGCATGCCGGGCGGGCGCCGACGCTGGCGGTGTCGGTGAACGTGTGCGCGTTCAACATCGGCATCGCGGGCGGGTCGGCGCTCGGTGGTGGGCTGGTGGCGGTGGATGGGCTGCGGTGGCTCGGGCTGGCCGCCGCCGTGCTGAGTCTGGCCGCTCTGGCGATCAGCTACGCCGCCGTCCCACGCAGGGAAAGCCGGGAGAGCCCGGAGAGCCCGGAGAGCCTGACGGGTTCCCCGGCCTGAAGCGCGAAGGCCGGGGAATCCGGGTCAGCCGACCTGCGCAGGGGCTGAGGAGTCCGGGTCAGCCCAGCTGCGTCGGGTCCTGCTCAGGGACGCACGGCGCGACAGCGCCCTGGATCACCTCGGCCTTGAGCTGCGACTTGACCGGCCCCTTCGGGTTCTCGGTGAACTCCAGCACCACCGTCTGCCCCTCCGCGACCTGCCGGGGATCGATGTCGAACCCCTTAGCCCCCGGCCTGGCCACCTTGTAGTGCACGGACTTGCGCCACTCCTCCGGAGTGTCGTACCCGCCGCCGACGAGCGCGCCCCGATCGTTCCGGCACTTGGTGTAGGGCTTGAGGTAGGTGACGTCGGCCGTCACGCCGAACTCCTTGAGGTCCTGCTCCAACTGCTCGGCGTCCCTGAACTCCTTGATCTCCACCGTGACGGTGCCGTTGGCGTTCTCGCTCACCGCGTACGCCGGCTCGGGCCCGGTCAGCAGCGGCACCGCCACCGCCGCCACGGCCGCCAGCCCGGCCACCGCCGCCCCCGCGAACAGGCGGCGGCCGACGCGGCGGCTGCGTTCGTTACGGGCGGCCAGCTCGGTCTTGAGGTCCATCAGCAACTGCTCCTCGAATCTCATCGTGGGTTTCCTTCCATGACGAAGGGCAGGTCGCGAAGGGCCTTGCGGGCGCGGTGCAGCCGCACCATGGCGGTCCCCGGCCGGATTCCCAGTGCCATCGCCGCCTCCGACGGCGTGAGCTGCTCCAGGACCACCAGCTCCAGGACGGCGCGTTCCCCGTCCGGTAATCCGGCCATGGCCTCGAAGGCCGCCCTGGCGGGCTGTTCCGCGTCTATCTGCTCCTCCAGCCGGGACACGTCGTCGCCGTCGAGCGGACGCCGCCCGCTCACGCGGTACGTGAGCTGGGACTCCCGCAGCGCCCGCCGCCGCTCGGACGACAGCGTGTTGCGCGCGACGCCGTACAGCCACGCGATCTCGCTGCCCTTGCCCGGGCGGTAGGTGTGCGCCGAGTCGAGCACCGCGAGGAACACATCGGCCACCAGGTCGGCGACCGTGTGCGGGTCGTCGACCCGGCGCGACAGGAACCGCGTGACAGCGTCGATGTGCCGCCGGTAGAAGGCTTCGAACGCCACGGGGTCGGTGGCGAGCTTCCCCCGCTTGAGACGCACCGGCCTTGCTCCCTTCGTCGATCTACACCCGTACTTGGTGAGAACCGACGCGAGGCTTACAAGCCACGTCACACCAGTTGCTTCTCGAACCCCGTCACCATGGCGATCAGCCCGGAGTCGAACCACTGGTCGTAGAAGGCGCGGGCCGCCGGATCCACCGCCTCCCCGGTGCCGACCTGGGCCAGAGCGTGACCCAGCACGTACACGCCGACGGACTGGACCGCCGTGATCGCGTCCTGCGCCCCGATGCCGGCCGCCTCGAAGCGGGACAGCAGCCCCGTGAGCAGTTCGAGCCCCAGCTCCACATCGACCGGGTGGGTGGCGAGCAGCGGGACGGCACGTGGGTGGGCCAGCAACATCCGCCGGTAGGCCACCCCGAACCCGGTCAGCGCCTCGGGCCAGGCAGGCTCCGGCGCGTGGTCGGCCACCGCCTCGGCGAACAGCCGGTGGACCACCCCCGACAGCAGCGCGTCCCGGTTCGGGAAGTGGCGGTAGAGGGACATCGCCGCGACGCCCAGCTCGGTGCCGAGGCGGCGCATGGTCAGCGCCTCCAGCCCCTCGTCGTCCAGCACCTCGACGGCCGCCGCGACGATGCGTTCTGTGGTGAGCACGGCAGGCCGCCCCGCCCGCCTGCGGTCCGGAGTCATGCGTTCAGCGTAGTGACGAGCATGATCAGGGACAGCGCCCCCACCACCATGTGCTGGACGTCCGGGACCACGCCGTGCCCCTCGGCGGGCAGGATCTTCAGCGTGCGGGCGTACTCCCGCTGGTAGAGCTCACGCTGCGCGGCCGAGGCCCGCCAGAGGTAGGGCAGCCACCAGTGGTAGAGGTGCCCGGCGAGGATCAGCACGCAGATCCCGGTGGCGGCGGCCAGCGACCAGGGCCGCCCGTGGGCGACCCCGGCCGCGACGAGTAACGGGAACGGATAGTTGATCGCCCCCGCGAGGGCCCGGCCGCGCACGTTGGCCCCGGTCAGGTCGTTGAGCGGGAACATCGGCACCCAGTCAGTGACGACCAGCCAGGCGAGCCAGACGAGCGGGACGACGATCGCGACGGTGTGCATGACTGCCTCCGGACTTATTTGTGTACCTTGTAAGCTTACACAGTACACAAATCCGGGCGACTGTCATGGCCAAGCCGGCCAGGGCCGCGACCAGCACGGCGACCGACAGGGGCGCGGGAAAGTAGGTGAGCTGGGCCCACGTGACCGTCCGCCCGTTCACCAGCACGGACACCAGATCCGGATACCCCGCCAGCACCGCGACCGGGACGAGCGCGGGCAGCAGCCGCAGCCCGATCCGCCACCACGGCCGCCCCGACCGCCGCGCGGCCCAGCGCCGCGCCCGCGCCACCCCCAGGATGCCCAGCCCGGCCGCGACCAGCGCGAACGCCCCCAGCACCGCCTCGAAGAGCTGCCGCTCGCTGCCCGGCCCCTCCGGCGTCCTGCCCTCGCTCATCGCCGTGAGCCCGAGCATGATGTCGTACGTCGGGTCGTACAGCGTCGCGTTGTTGGTCATCACCGCGAACCCGTAGCCCGTCTTGGGCGAGACGGCCTCGACCGCGTTGTAGGTGAACAGGTTCCCGGAGTGCACGAGCTGCCCGCCGTCCTCGATGCCCCACCCCATCCCGTACGGGCGCAGCTTCGACGGCTGGTGCATGGCCGCCAGGCTCTCCCGCTTGACCAGCGGGCTGCCGTCACCCGCCTGCGTGACCAGCCACTTGCCCATGTCGGCGGCGGTGGTGATGACCCCGCCCGCCCCGCTGTCGTCATGGAACCCGGCCAGCTCGGGCCGGGGCAGCCAGGCGCCGAAGAGCGAGTTGTAGCCGTCCGCGACCGGGACGACCTTGTCGGAGATCGCGCTGGACTTCATGCCCAGCGGGCCGAACACCCGGTCGCGCAGATAGTCGCCGAACCGCCGCCCGCTCGCCACCTCCACCAGCCGCCCGGCCAGGTCGTAGTTGACGTTGCAGTACTCGTAGCGGGTGCCGGGCTCGGCGGCGAGCCGGGAGCCGGCCAGGCGGGCGGTGTAGTCGGCGAGCGAGGTGGCCTCCTCCGTGGAGGCGATGTCCACCGTGCGGTCCGACAGGCCGGAGGTCTGGTTCAGCAGGTGCCGTACGGTGATCCGCGCCGCCCGCGGGTCGGCCATCTCGAACTCGGGCAGTTGCGCGGCGACCGGCTCGTCGAGCTTGATCTTGCCTTGGTCCACGAGCGTCATGACCGCCATGGCGGTGAACGACTTGCTCACCGAGGCCACCCGCATCGGGGTGTCGGCGGTCATCGGCCGCCCTTGCGAGTCGTGCCCGTAGCCGGCCGCGTGCACGACCTTGCCGCCGTGCGTGACGACCACGGACAGGCCCGGCACCCCGGTGGACTCCATCGCCTGCTCCAGGTAGGCGTCGATGGCGGCGGGGGTCAGCTCGGGAGCGGGGGCCGGGCTCAGGGTGAGGGCGAGGGCGAGAAGGAGTTTCACGAGGAAGAACCTAGAAAGGCGAGGCCCCCGCCCGGATCCGCCGACCGTCCATGACCGACCCTGACGAAAGTCAGGTGTCTTCGAGCCGCGTCGGCACCGCCTTCTGCACCTGCTGGAACACCACCGACGTCCGGAACCCCACGATCTCCTTGCGCTTGCTCAGCCGGTCCAGCAGGAACCCGTGCAGGTGATCGAGATCCCGCACCCCCACGTGCAGCAGGAAGTCGTCGCCACCGGCCAGCACGAACACGCTCAGCACCTCCGGCATCGCCGCCGCCGACTCCTTGAACGTGTTGATCACCGCCCGGCTCAGCGGCCGGACCTGCACCGAGACCATCGCCTGCACGCCCCGGTTGAGCGCCGCCGGGTCGATGTCGGCGTGGTAGCCGCGGATCACGCCGCGTCTGGTCAGCGCCCTGACCCGTTCCAGGCAGGTCGAGGGCGCGATGCCGAGCTGCCGGGCCAGCTCGCGGTTGGACTGCCGAGCATCCGTTTGGAGCAGCCGTATGATCGCCGAATCAAGTTCATCCATAGGGCCAGGTTCGCACGCCATTCCGGCCATGCGTTCGGCAGGCACCTCATCGCACCGAACGGACGGGCTACGTTCGGCGTCATGAGTGGACATATGGGGGCATGGCATGGCACGGCGCTGCTCGTCGGAGCCGTGCTGGGGCCGGGCATGCTGGTGCTGCCGCACCTGGCCGCCGCCGCGGCGGGGCCCGCGTCGGTGCTGGCCTGGGCGGGGATGCTGGCGCTGAGCGTGCCGGTCGCGCTGACGTTCGCCGCGCTCGGCGCGCGCTACCCCGGCGGCGGGGGCGTGGCCGCCGTCGTCGGGCTCGCCTTCGGCCGCCGCGCCGCCGCCGTGGCCGGCTGGTGGTTCTACGGCGCCGTGCCCATCGGCACGGTGGCGGGCGCGCTGGTCGGCGGCCAGTACGTCGAGGCGTGCCTGGGCGTGGACGCGACCCTGGCCGCGTGCCTCATCCTGGCCGCCGCGTTCGCCGCCAACGCCGCCGGCCTGCGCACGTCGGGGCGGCTGCAGATCGGCTTCGTCGCGCTCCTCGTCGCGCTGCTGGCCACGGCCGTGCTCGTCGCGGCGCCGCACGCCGATCCGGCGAACTTCACCCCCTTCGCCCCGTACGGCCTGGCGGGCGTGGCCGGTGCGGCCGGGGTGCTCATGTTCGCCTTCGTGGGCTGGGAGGCGGCCAGCCACCTGTCGGGCGAGTTCGCCACCAGGAACGGCCTGGTGCGGGCCACCGCGGTCACGCTCGTGGTGATCGGGCTGCTGTACGCGGGAGTCTCCGTCACCTCCGTCGGCGTGCTGGGCGCGGACATGTCCGCCGTGCCGCTCACCGGGATGCTGGAGCTGGGCCTCGGCCCCGTGGCCCGCCCTGTCACCGGGGTGGTGGCGGTGCTGCTGACGTTCGGCGCGGTCAACACCTACATCGCCGGGGCGGCCAGGCTCGGGGCGTCGCTGGCGGCGGACGGGGCGCTGCCGCGCTGGTTCGCCAGGGGCGGGGGGCCGGGGCGGACGCCGTACCGCAGTCTCGGGCTGGTGCTGGCGCTCAGCGTGCCGGTGCTGGTCTGGGCGACCGACCTGGATCTGCTGATGCGCGCGACGTCGGCCTGCCTGGCGGCGGTCACCTCGGCGGGGGTGGCGGCGGCGGTGCGGATGTTGCCGCGTGGCCGGCACCGGACCACGGCCGTCGTGGGGACCGGGATGTCGCTGGTGGGCCTGGCGTTCTGCGGGGCGTACCTGCTGGTGCCCGCCGTGCTGGGCCTGGTGGCACTCGCCGCGATCAGCATCAACCCTCGCCGTTCCTACAAAATCGGGCTATAAACGGCGACAGGGCGCCGTCAGGCGGGCAGTACTCATGAGCACAGACGGCGCAACGTCGGGAGGTGCCATGACCCAGCACGCCAAGTACGCGGAGTCCAGGCAGGTCGGCGAGCAGGCCCGGGAGAAGGAGTGGACGCACCCGAGCTTCGCCAAGCAGCTCTTCCTCGGGGACTTCCGGCTGGACCTGGTGTATCCGGCACCCGGGCTGCCCGACGCGGCGGCCAAGAAGGGGGAGGAGTTCGTCAGGGCGGTGCGCCGCTTCCTGGACGCGCACGTCGATCCGGCGCTCATCGAGCGGACCGCGCAGGTGCCCGACGACGTGGTGAAGGGGCTGGCGCAGCTCGGCGCGTTCGGCATCACGATCAAGGAGGAGTACGGCGGGCTCGGCCTGCCGTACCTGTACTACTGCCGCGCGCTCACCCTGGTCGGCTCGTACTGCCCGGCGCTGGCCACGCTGCTGTCGGCGCACCAGTCGATCGGCGTGCCGCAGCCGCTCAAGCTGTTCGGCACCGAGGAGCAGAAGCGGGAGTTCCTGCCCAGGTGCGCGGCGGGGGAGATCTCCGCGTTCCTGCTGACCGAGCCGGACGTCGGCTCCGACCCCGCGCGGCTGGCCACCACCGCCGTGCGCGACGGCGACGACTACGTGCTCGACGGCGTCAAGCTCTGGACCACCAACGGCGTCATCGCCGACCTGCTGGTGGTCATGGCCAGGACCGGCAAGAAGATCAGCGCGTTCGTGGTCGAGGCCGACTCGCCGGGCATCACGGTCAAGCGGCGCAACACGTTCATGGGGCTGCGCGGCATCGAGAACGGCGTCACCGAGTTCTCCCAGGTCAGGGTGCCCGCCAAGAATCTCATCGGCAAGGAGGGCGAGGGGCTGCGCATCGCGCTCACCACGCTCAACACCGGGCGCCTGTCGCTACCCGCCACCTGCGCCGGGAACGCCAAGTGGGCCGTCAAGATCGCCCGCGAGTGGGGAAACGAGCGCGTGCAGTGGGGCCGCAAGGTCGGCCTGCACGAGGCCGTGGCCACCAAGGTCGCCTTCATCGTGGCCACCGCGTACGCCGTCGAGGCCGTGTGCGAGCTGACCGCCCGCCTGGCCGACGACCGGCGCAACGACATCAGGATCGAGGCGGCGCTGGCCAAGCTGTTCGCCTCCGAGCTGTCGTACCGGGTGCTCGACGAGCTGGTCCAGGTCCGCGGCGGGCGCGGCTACGAGACCGCCGAGTCGCTGGTCGCCAGGGGTGAGCGCGGGGTGCCCGCCGAGCAGATGCTGCGCGACTCCCGGATCAACCGCATCTTCGAGGGCTCCTCCGAGATCATGCGCCTGGCGATCACCCGGGAGGCGGTGGACGCGCACCTGTCGGCCGCCGGCGAGCTGATCAACCCCGAGGCCAGCCGCCAGGAGCGTGCCCAGGCCCTGCGCCGGGCCGGCCGCTTCTACGCCAAGTGGCTGCCCACGCTGGTGGCCGGCACCGGCAACCTGCCCACCGCGTACGCCGACTTCGGCCCGCTGGCCGGCCACCTGCGCTTCGCGGAGCGGACCAGCAGGAAGCTGGCCAGGTCCACCTTCTACGGCATGTCCCGCTGGCAGGGCAGGCTGGAGCACAAGCAGTCGTTCCTGGCCAGGATCGTGGACATCGGCGCCGAGCTGTACGCGATGACCGCCGTCTGCCTCAAGGCCGAGGAGGACTCCAAGGACCTGGGGCGCCGGCCGTACGAGCTGGCCGACACCTTCTGCCGCCAGTCCAGGCACCGCGTGGACGCGCTGTTCGACCGGCTGTGGGACAACAGCGACAACCACGACGTCCGGGTGGCCGGTTACGTGCTGGACGGCCGCTACACCTTCGTCGAGGAAGGCATCCTCGACCCGTCCGTCGAGGGCCCCTGGATCGGGGCGCCCGAGGGCGGGGAGAACGTCCGCCGTAAGATTCTCTGACATCCGGTCTAGACCGGTTGTGCGCCCTTCGCCGCCCGAGTGTTGCCAAACCGAGACAGGCCGGTATAGACCGGCTGCTGAACTCCGGCTTACGCTTGCGCAAACGCGGCCACGCGCGCTGGCCCGCGTGCTCATCCCCCTGGGCAGGGCTCGGCTGGCTGGTACGGACCAGCGGGGCCCGTCCGACGAGAAGGCGGTATCTCCAGTGAACATCAAGCTTGTGGGCGGCGCCGCTCTCGGCCTTGCCACGATGCTGGTCCTGTCCAGTTGCGGTTCCGGTGGCTCCGGTGGCGGAGGCGACACCCAGGCGGCCGGTGACGGCCAGGTCACGCTGAAGATGGTCGCCGCCGACTACGGCGACGGCCCCGGCAAGCCGAACTCCGGCGAGACGTTCTGGAAGGGCGTCACCGACGAGTTCACCAAGGCGAACCCGAACATCAAGGTCGAGGTCCAGGTCATCAACTGGAACGACATCGACAAGCAAGTCGCCACCATGGTGCAGAACGGCCAGGTCCCGGACATCCTGCAGACCGGCGACTACTCCGGCTTCGTCGAGGACGGCCTGCTCCACAAGGTGGACGAGGTCCTGTCCCCGAACGTCTCCGGCGACATGCTGCAGAAGTTCGCCGAGTTCGGCAAGGTGAACGGCACCGCGTACGGCATCCCGTTCGTCTCCTCCGCCCGCGCCCTGTTCTACAACAAGGACCTGTTCGAGCAGGCCGGCATCGCCGAGCCGCCGAAGACCTGGGACGAGCTCAAGGCCGCCGCCGAGAAGCTGAAGGCCAAGGGCGTCACCCAGCCGTTCGGCCTGCCGCTCGGCCAGGAGGAGGCCCAGGCCGAGTCGTTCCTGTGGATGCTCGGCAACGGCGGTGGCTACAAGGACGCCTCCGGCAAGTGGGCGATCGACTCGCCGCAGAACGTCGAGACCTTCACCTACATGAAGGGCCTGGTCGACGCCGGCCTGACCACCCCCAACCCGGGCACCAAGGACCGCAAGACGGTCTGGGAGGACTTCGGCGCCGGCAAGGTCGGCATGGTCAACGGCGGCCCCATGTCCATCCCGATCTTCGACGCGGCCGGGCTGAAGAACTACGGCGTCGCGCCCATCCCGGGCAAGAGCGGCCCGCTCGACACCACGCTCGGCGTCATGGACTGGATCATGGCGTTCAACAAGAACGGCCACGCCGCCGAGATCAAGAAGTTCTTCGACTTCTTCTACACCGGCAGCGCCGCGGAGAAGATCTCCGACACCTACAAGCTGCTGCCCGTCACCAACGGCGGCATCCAGAAGCTGTCGGGCGACGAGAAGCTCAAGCCGTTCCTCGACGCCCTGCCCAACGCCAGCTTCTACCCCTTCCAGGACCCCAAGTGGGCGACCCTGAACCCGGCGATCAAGCAGACGATCGGCGGGGCCGTCAAGGACGACCCGGCCAAGGTCCTCGGTGAGCTGCAGAAGACCGCGGAAGCGGCCGGCTGATCCAGCGGGACCACGGTACGGCCGGCGCCACGCCGGCCGTACCGTCCTTGCGAAAGGTGCTTGAGTGACAACGCTGGACGTGAAGAAGCCGCGCCCGAGATCGCGGGGCCTGCGCGCCCTCGAACCCCTCGCCTGGGTCGGGCCCGCCATCGTGCTGATCGCCCTGGTCGTGCTCTGGCCGGTGGTCGAGATGATCAGGTCCTCGTTCCTGGAGATCAGCCGGCTGGGCGTGGTGCGCGGCTCGGCCGGGTTCGCGAACTACGAGAAGCTCTTCGCCGAGAAGGACTTCGCCGACGTCATGCTCCGCAGCGTGATCTGGGTGGTCGCGGTCGTCGCGCTCACCGTGCTGGTCTCGCTGGCCCTGGCCCAGCTCTTCAACCAGCGCTTCCCGCTGCGCAAGCTGGCCCGCTGGGCGCTCATCGCGCCGTGGGCCGCCTCGGTGCTGATGACGGCCATCATCTTCAAGTGGATGCTCGACCCCGAGGTCGGCGTGATCAACCAGATCCGGGTCAAGCTCGGGCTCATCGACGCGATGGGCGGAGCCGCCGCCGACCAGCTCGGCGACGCCTCCACGGCCATGCCGTGGCTGGTGTTCGTGGCCGTCTTCGTCTCGGTGCCGTTCACCACGTACGCGCTGCTGGCCGGGCTCGCCACGATCCCCGCCGACGTCTACGAGGCCGCCAGGATGGACGGCGCGGGACGCCTGCGGACGTACTGGTCGATCACGCTGCCGCTGCTGCGCCCCGCGCTCACCGTGGCGGCGCTGATCAACGTCATGAACGTCTTCAACAGCTTCCCGATCATCTGGGCCATGACCCACGGGCAGCCCGGCTACTCGACCGCCACCTCGACCATCCTCATGTACATCCTCAAGGGCTCCGACATCGGCGAATCGGCCGCCATGTCCGTCGTCAACTTCGGCATGGTGATCGTCCTGACGGTGATCTTCCTGAAGGTGTCGCGGTGGAACAAGGAGGTGGCCTGATGGCCGTCAAGACCATGCCGGCGCAGGCCAAGCCGCACCACCACCACGCGCGCACGGGCCGCGGCGCGGCCCGCCGGGCGATGCCGAAGCTCAAGACCGTGCTCATCGCCGCCACCGCCTACGTCGTGGCGTTGCTGTTCCTGTTCCCGTACGTGGTCATGCTGCTGACCTCGTTGCGCTCGCAGGAGTCGCTGCGCGACGTGACCTTCTGGCCCGACGAGTGGGTGTGGTCGAACCTCACCGACTTCTGGGGCAGCGGCCTGGCAGGCAACCTGTGGGTGACGATCAAGGTGGCGGCCGGCTCGACGCTGCTCGTACTGCTGGTCGCGCTGCCCGCCGCGTACTACTCGGCCCGGCACAACTTCCGGGGCCGCACCGCGTTCCTGATCCTCGTGCTGATCACCCAGATGTTCCAGCCCACCGCCATGGTGGTCGGCATCTACCGCGAGTTCTTCCAGTTCGGGCTGGTGGACTCGATCTGGGCGCTGATCCTCGTCAACGGCGGCTTCAACCTGGCCTTCGCCGTGTGGATCCTGAACGCGTACTTCTCCTCCATCCCGCGCGAGCTGGAGGAGGCCGCCTTCATCGACGGGAACGGGCGCTTCGGCGCGCTGTTCAGGATCACGCTGCCGCTGGCCATGCCCGGCGTCATCACCGCGCTGATCTTCACGTTCATCGCCGCGTGGAACGAGTTCGTGGTCGCGCTCACCCTCACCACCACGACCGAGAACCAGCCGCTCCCCGTGGCGCTCAACTCGTTCATCGGGCAGTACCAGGTGGACTGGCAGAACCTGTTCGCCGGCTCGGTGATCGCCACCATCCCGGTGATCATCCTGTTCGCCCTGATCGAGCGGAAGGTGGTCGGCGGTCTGACCGCCGGCTCCATCAAGTAGCCCGTCCGGCCGCGCCCGCGAGATCCCCGGGTGCGGCCGGGCGTGTTACCGCGGCTGCGGCACGCGGGCCACGCAGAACACGGTCTGGCCGAACGGCGGCGTGACGAACCGCTCGATGAGCCTGGTCATCGGCACCACCGTGCGGTCGTAGATCTTGACCAGGCGCGGGTCGGGGTAGCCCACGCCGCCCCGGCGCACGGCCGCCCACCAGGCGATGCCGCCCAGGAAGTTGATCGGCTTGAGCACCTCGATGTCGAGCCCAGCCCTGGCGACCGTCCTGCTCAGCGTCTTGGGCGTGTAGCGCTGGACGTGGCCCACCTTGCGGTCGAAGTCGCCGTACAGCTGCATGTAGCCCGGCACCCAGATGATGATCCGCCCGCCGGGCAGCGTCACGCGCGCCAGCGAGCGCAGCGCCTCCGCGTCGTCCTCGATGTGCTCCAGCACGTTCATCATGACGACCGTGTCGACCTTGTCCTCCAGCGGGATGTCCGTCGGCAGGCCGAACTGCAGGACGCTGATGTCGTCGCGGTCGGCGAAGCGCTTGTCCAGCTGCTCCACGCAGTAGGGGTCGAAGTCGCTCACCACGAGCCGGTCGAGGCGCGGCAGGAACTGCTCGGCGAAGTGGCCCAGCCCCGAGCCGATCTCCAGCATCGAGCGGCCGACATGCGGTGCGACCATGTCGAACTCGTACTGCCGATAGTTCTTGGCCTCGTCCCCACCCAGGTGGTTCTCCAGGGCCTCGTCACCGGCCGCCGGTTGTACTACACGGTCATACCCAGAAGACATAATCCCGTTCCTTCGAGGGGCTCATGGATTGCCCGAGTCTAGTGCCCTGGACAGTCACCAGGATGACACGATCTGCGGATCGCCCTTCCGCGCGCGACCCGTTTGCGGTGGAATCTGACTCGCCATGGACGACGACGAGGCGATCGCCCGCTCGCTCGACGGTGATCTGGCGGCCTACGAGGTGCTGGTCGCCCGCTACAGCGCGCTCGCTCACCGTACCGCCTTCATGCTCGGCGCCGGTGACGAGGCGGAGGACGTCGTGCAGGAGGCGTTCGTCAAGGCGTTCCGCCACCTGCAGAGCTTCCGCAAGGACGCGCCCTTCCGGCCGTGGCTGCTGCGCATCGTCGCCAACGAGACCCACAACCTGACCCGCTCGCGTGGGCGCCGCACCTCCCTCGAACTCCGGCTCGGCGGCACCGCCGACACCCGCGTCCCCGACGACCCCGAGGGCGCCGCCGTCGCCACCGACCGGCGGTCGCGGCTGCTGGCCGCCGTGCGGGGGTTGCCTGCGCGGGAACGTCAGGCCGTGGTGTGCCGGTATTTCTTACAGCTGAGCGAGGCGGAGACGGCGGAGGTGCTCGACTGGCCTGTGGGGACTGTGAAGTCCAGTACGCATCGGGGGTTGGCGCGGTTGCGGGAGGAGGTGGGGGATGAGTTCGCATGAGCCGTTTGATGAGCCTTCGGATGAATTCGAGGCCGAGCTGATGGCGCTTGGCTCCTTCCTCGACGTTCCCGCCCCGCCGCCGGCGTCCGACGTGGCTGCGGGGGTCCGCGCCCGCCTCGAATCCGCCACCCGGGACGCCGGCGCCACCGGCACCGGCGGCACGCCCGCCACGGGCACGCGCGACGCCTCCGCGCCTGGCGGCCGTGAGCCCGACGCCGCTGCGCCGCCCGACGCCATGCCGCCCGTCGCGCCCGACGCCGTGCGGCCAGCCGTGCCCGAGGCCGCCGCGCCCGATGCCCAGGCGCCTGCCGCGCCCGATGCCCAGGCGCCTGCCGCGCCCGATGCCCAGGCGCCTGCCGCGTCCGGTGCGCCCGACGCCGGAGCGCCGGTGCCGGATCCGGCGCACGGGCCGGTCGTCGGCCGTGTGCGGCCGCACACCCGCAGGGACTCCCGGGCGCCGGGTCGGCGGGACGGTGGTCGGTGGGGGCCGGCGCGGCGTGGCCGGCGGACGAGGTGGGCGATCGTGGCGGCAGTGGTGATCGCCGTGATCACGGTGACGGCCGCCACCCCGCAGGGCCGAGCCGCAGTGACCCAGATCCTGCGCTTCGCCGGCATCGAGATAGAGCTGAGCGAGACGACACCCCCACCCGTCACCACCACGGCCGACCTCCCAGGCGAGCACCAGGTCTCACCATCCACCCTCCCCGGCGAGGCGAGATTCCCGACGAGAACCCCATCGGCACTGGGCGAGCCGCAGCGAGTCACGGTGGCCGACGACGGCAGGGTGGTGTCGATGTTCTGGCCGGGTGGCATCAGGCTGGACCAGTTCGACGGCACCGTGTCCCCGTTCTTCTTCAAGAAGCTAGGCCCGCCCGCCCCCCAGTACACCCAGGTGAACGGCCGGGAAGCCTGGTGGATCCCCGGCGAGCACCCCCTCGGCTACATCCCGCGCCAGGACGGCACCCAGGTCCCCCTCCGCCAGGCCGCCGCCACGCTCATCTGGCAGCAGGACGGCCTCAACTACCGCCTGGAGGGAGCGGGCACCATGGCGGAGGCCGTCCGCATCGCGTCATCCATCCAGTGACCGCGTGAGCCAGTCGTCCACACCCTTCAGCAGCTCCTTGCGCACCGACTCCGGCGCCGCCGACGACCGTACGGACTGCCGCGCCAGCTCCGCCACCTCCGCGTCGCTGAACCCGTACACCTCCCTGGCCAGCTCGTACTGCCGCAACAGCCGCGTCCCGAACAGCAGCGGGTCATCGGCCCCCAGCGCGATCGGCACCCCCGCGTCGAACAGCCGCCGCACCGGCACGTCCGCCGCCCGCTCGGCCACCCCCAGCCCCACGTTCGAGGTCGGGCAGACCTCGCAGCAGATCTGCCGGTCGGCCAGCCGCTGCATCAGCCGCTCGTCCTCGGCCGCCCGCACCCCGTGCCCGACCCGGTCGGCGCCGAGGTCGTCCACGCACTGGGCCACGCTGCGCGGGCCGAGCAGCTCGCCGCCGTGCGGCACCGCGAGCAGGCCGCCGCGCTTGGCGATCCGGAAGGCCCGCTCGAAGTCCCTGGCCGCGGCGCGCCGCTCGTCGTTGGACAGGCCGAAGCCGATCACGCCCTTGCCGGCGTACTGGGTGGCCAGGCGGGCCAGGGTGTTGGCGTCGAGGGGGTGGCGGGTGCGGTTGGCGGCGACGATCACCGCGATGCCGACGCCCGCGTACCGGGAGGCCTGCTCCACCGCGTCCAGCATCAGCTCCAGCGTGGCCGTCAGCCCGCCGAAGCGCTGTGCGAACCCGGACGGGTCCACCTGGATCTCCAGCCACCGCGATCCGGCCGCCACCTCGTCCTCCGCGGTCTCCCGCATCAGCCGGTAGACGTATTCCGGGCGGGTCAGCACGGACCTGGCGATGTCGTACAGCCGCTGGAACCTGAACCAGCCCCGCTCGTCCGTCGCCCGCAGCTTGGGCGGCCAGTCCTGCTCCAGCGCGTCGGGGAGGGTGAGCCCCTGCTCCCTGGCCAGCTCGATCAGGGTCGAGTGCCGCATCGAGCCGGTGAAGTGCAGATGAAGATGAGCCTTGGGGAGCGTATGCAGGGGCCGGAGCATCTGCATATCTTGCCACTCAACCTCAGAGCGGGTTCGCGCGTTGGGGACGGTACGGACCGGACCCGGTGGGGGATCAACGAGGCATGATCCCCGACGGGCACCGCATCGGCCAGGGATGGCGCGCGGTGCTGGCGGCGCTGGCGTTCGGAGTCACGTCCCTGATCATCTACGGCCTGTTCTCCTCGGGCTTCGGACGCCTGCCGCACACCGCCCTGCCCACCCCAGCCCCCGTGCCACCCGGGCCCGTGCCACCCGAGCCCGGCCAGCCCGCCCCCGTGCCACCAGGATCCGGCCAGGCCGCGCCGGCGCCCAGCCGGAGCGCCGACCGCCCGGCCGCCGCCTCGGCCGGGCAGCCGAGCCTGGTCCGTGCCGCCTCGAAACCGGCGCTCTGGGTAGTCTCCGACGGCTTCTGGTTCACGTACCTGCCCCGAGGGCTCGAACGCCGCGGCGGCCGGGTCACGGGCCCGAGCGCCGCGGCCACGTTCCGCTCGCCGGGCGGATTCGTCGAGGTGCAGGTGGAGCGCGGTACGGTAGCCGCCGACTGGGACGGCTACCGCGAGCGGGTCACCGTGCTGGACGCCCGCGCGACCACCGTCCGCGGCAGGCCCGCCATGGCGGGCAGGCATCCGGACGGCGGACGCGTGATCGCCTGGCTCGAACGCCCGGGAACGGGTGCGTGGATCCGCGTCAGCGACTCCCTCGGCGGGGAACTCGTCGCTATTGCCGCCTCGGTCAAGGCTCCTGTAGGAGACTAGGAGCCTTTTCCCTGGTTCCACTCATGTCATGGGGGGTCGATGCGGCGGTTGGCGGCGGTTCTCCTCATGCTCACGCTGACGGCGTGCGGTGCCGGCGGGGGCGGTGAGGGGCAGGAGCCCAGGACCACCCCGCCGCGGCCCGAGCCTGTCACCACCTCAGGCAGCAGCGGCAGCACGATCGCGCTGTCCTGCGACGGCACCGACGTGCGGGTGCCGGCCGCGCCCTCGGGGCTCACCCCGGCCGGCACGTTCGCCCGCCTCGACTCGCTCGCCCGGCCGCACAAGGTCGAGGGCCGCATCTGGAGCGACAACGACGAGCGCATGTACGTCGGCGTGGTGTGCGGGGTGCGCACGGCCGAGCAGTTCGCCACGCTGGTCGCCAGGTCCACGCTCACGGCGTACGGGGGCAAGCCCGCCCTGCGCTGGACCACCCGGACAGGCGTGCGCAACTTCATGTGGCTGGAGCGGCCGGGCACCGCCGTCTACATCGGGGCGACGCCCGGCCTCGCCGACGACATCAGACCGATCGCCGCCGACATCAGCGCCTAGTGCGCCTCGGCGAGCAGCTTGCCCATCCGGCTGACGCCCTCGGCCAGATCGTCGTCACCGAGCGCGTAGGACAGCCTGAAGTAACCCGGGGTCCCGAAAGCCTCGCCCGGCACGACGGCGACCTCGGCCTCCTCCAGGATCAGCTCCGCCAGCTCGGCGGACGAGCGCGGCGTCCTGCCGCGCAGCTCCTTGCCGATCAGCGCCTTGACCGACGGGTACGCGTAGAACGCCCCCTTCGGCTCAGGGCAGAAGACGCCGGGGATCTCGTTCAGCATCCGCACCATCGCCTGCCTGCGCCGGTCGAAGGCGGCCCGCATCTCCGCGACCGCCGACAGGTCGCCCGACACCGCCGCCAGCGCCGCCATCTGGGCGACGTTGGAGACGTTGGAGGTGGCGTGCGACTGCAGGTTGGTGGCGGCCTTGACCACGTCGGACGGGCCGATCAGCCAGCCCACGCGCCAGCCCGTCATCGCGTACGTCTTGGCCACGCCGTTGAGGATCACGACCCGGTCGCCCAGCTCGGGGACGGCCGTGGCGATGCTGGTGAACTCGGCGCCGCCGTACACGAGGTGCTCGTAGATCTCGTCCGTGACGACCCAGAGGCCGTGCTCGGCCGCCCACCGGCCGATCGCCACCGTCTCCTCGCGCGAATGGACGGCGCCCGTCGGGTTGGACGGCGAGACGAACAGCAGCACCTTCGTCCGCTCGGTGCGCGCCGCCTCCAGCTGGTCCACGCTCACGAGGTAGCCGGTGGACTCGTCGGTCACGACGTCCACCTGCACGCCGCCCGCCAGCTTGATCGCCTCGGGGTAGGTCGTCCAGTAGGGGGCGACGACCAGCACCTCGTCGCCGGGGTCGAGGAGCGTCGCGAACGCCTCGTACACCGCCTGCTTGCCGCCGTTGGTGACCAGCACCTGCGAGGCCTCGGCTGCGTAGCCGGAGTCACGCAGCGTCTTGGCGGCGATCGCCTGCTTCAGCTCGGGCAGGCCGCCGGCGGGGGTGTACTTGTGGAAGCGCGGCTCGCGGGCCGCCTCGATCGCCGCCTCGACGATGTACGCGGGCGTCGGGAAGTCCGGCTCACCCGCGCCGAAGCCGATGACGGGGCGCCCTGCCGCCTTCATCGCCTTCGCCTTGGCGTCGACGGCGAGCGTGGCGGACTCGGAAATCGCGGAAATTCTCGCGGAGATGCGGGATCGGGTGGACATGCCTCCATGCTCCCACGCGGCCCTGAGATGCGCGTGACCTGGGCGATCAGGTTTTGGTTCGACGTGACGGGCAATCACCCGTATGCTTTCGCCTGGTCCTTCCGCCGCATGTCGGCGAGCGGTTCGGTCCAGGCAGTGAGTCGATCAGGGTAGTCTGGTTGACGACATAGGGCACTGGCGCAATTGGTAGCGCACCGGTCTCCAAAACCGGCGGTTGGGGGTTCGAGTCCCTCGTGCCCTGCGAGTGCGGTCCGCGCAACAATAGGCGTGTAAGCGCGCCGCAAGACTGCGTTGGATACGACGGATCAGGTGAGGACTGTGGCGATCGACACGCGCGGCGAGACCGCAGACAAGCCTAGTGGCGAGAAGAAGACGCGCACTTCTCCTGCCCTCTTCTACCGGCAGGTCGTCAACGAGCTTCGTAAGGTCATTTGGCCGACACGCAAGGATCTCATCACCTACACCACGGTCGTTCTGATATTCGTTCTGATCATGGTTGCGATCGTGTACGGGCTCGACAGCGCCCTGGGATGGGCGGTCCTCCGCGTCTTCGGCGGATCCTGACCGAGACGCCGCCGGGTGGGTCGCCTGACGGAGTCGCCATTCGAAACCACGAAAGAGGAAGAGTCACCGTGTCCGAGTCTTCATTTCCGGCGGACGAGTCCCGCGACGAGTGGGGCGACGAGCTGGAAGAGGCCACTGAGGAGTCCGCCGAGGCGGCTCTGGAGGAGGCCGAGGTCGAGGAGAGCGACGAGGCCGCCGACGACGAGGTGGCCACCGTCGAGGACGATGCGGTGCTTCCTGACGTCGACCCCGTCGAGGAGTTCAAGAGCTCGCTGCGGGGTCTGCCGGGTGAGTGGTACGTCATCCACTCCTACGCCGGCTACGAGAACCGGGTGAAGTCCAACATCGAGAGCCGCAACGTCTCGCTCAACATGGAGGACTACATCTACCAGGTCGAGGTGCCGACGCACACCGTCCAGGAGTTCAAGAGCGGCAAGAAGGTCCCGGTCAAGGAGCGCGTGCTGCCCGGCTACGTGCTGGTGCGCATGGAGCTGACCGACGAGTCCTGGGCCGCCGTGCGCAACACGCCCGGCGTGACCGGCTTCGTGGGCCTGTCCAACAAGCCGAGCCCGCTCAGCCTCGACGAGGTCGCCAAGCTGCTGGCGCCGGAGCCGACCGAGGAAGCCAAGAAGACCACGACCAAGGCCGCCAGCGGCCCCACGGTCGAGTTCGAGATCGGCGAGTCGGTCACGGTCATGGACGGCCCGTTCGCCACCCTGCCCGCCTCGGTGAGCGAGATCAGCCCCGAGTCGCAGAAGCTCAAGGTGCTCGTGTCGATCTTCGGTCGCGAGACCCCGGTGGAGCTCTCGTTCAACCAGGTCTCGAAGATCTAAGACGATCACATACACTTAGACGTTCGGCTGGCCGCCTCATCGCGAGGGCGGCCTCCGACATGTCCGGGCCCGCAATCCTACGGGCCGGGCGCAACGCAATCAGGACCCGGAGAAGGACAAATGCCTCCGAAGAAGAAAATCGCCGCACTCGTCAAGGTGCAGCTCCCGGCCGGCCAGGCCACGCCGGCTCCGCCGGTGGGTACCGCCCTCGGTCCCCACGGCGTCAACATCATGGACTTCGTCAAGCAGTACAACGCTGCGACGGAGGCCCAGCGGGGCAACATCATCCCCGTTGAGATCACCATTTTCGAGGACCGCAGCTTCACCTTCGTCACGAAGACGCCCCCGGCGCCTGAGCTGATCAAGAAGGCGCTGGGCCTCGACAAGGGCAGCGCGGTCCCGCACCGCGACAAGGTGGGCAAGCTCAGCCGCGAGCAGCTGCGCAGCATCGCCGAGACGAAGATGCCCGACCTCAACGCCAACGACATCGAGGCGGCCGAGAAGATCATCGCCGGCACCGCCCGGTCCATGGGCATCACCGTCGCCGAGTAAGACCTTTCCCAGCAGTTCGTGGGAGGGCCGCCGCGCGGTGGCCCGGACACCACTAGGAGTCAAGAAATGCAGCGCAGCAAGGCGCACAAAGACGCGGCCGCCAAGGTCGACCGCGACAAGCTCTACTCGCCCGTAGAGGCCGCGAAGCTGGCCAAGGAGACGTCGACCACCAAGTTCGACGCCACCGTGGAGGTCGCGCTCCGGCTGGGCGTCGACCCTCGCAAGGCCGACCAGATCGTGCGCGGCACGGTCAACCTCCCGCACGGCACCGGCAAGACCGCCCGGGTCCTGGTCTTCGCGACCGGTGACCGTGCCGAGGCTGCCCGCGAGGCGGGCGCCGACATCGTCGGCGCCGACGAGCTGATCGACGAGATCGCCAAGGGCAACCGGCTCAACGAGTTCGACGCCGTCGTGGCCACGCCCGACCTGATGGGCAAGGTCGGCCGCCTGGGCCGCGTGCTCGGTCCGCGTGGTCTCATGCCCAACCCGAAGACCGGCACCGTGACGCCCGACGTCGCCAAGGCCGTGACGGAGATCAAGGGCGGCAAGATCGAGTTCCGTACGGACCGGCAGGCCAACCTGCACTTCATCATCGGCAAGACGTCGTTCGGCGAGCGCCAGCTCATCGAGAACTACGCCGCCGCCCTCGACGAGGTGCTGCGTCTCAAGCCGTCGGCGGCCAAGGGCCGTTACCTGAAGAAGGTCACCTTCTCCACGACGATGGGGCCGGGCGTTCCGGTCGACCCCAACATCACGCGTGGGCTGACGGCTGAGCTGGAGGCCTGAGCCTGCCCGGCTGAGCAAGTCTTCGCGCCCCCATCCGGATTCGTCCGGGTGGGGGCGTTTTCGTTTGCGCACGGGGCCCGAAGCTGACCCGAGCCGATCCGAAGCGGTGCGCGCTGGCGTGGTCCTCCGACATCGGGATCCGCGCGGGTGAAAACGGCGGATACCGGTGGGCTGAGGGGGCGCGCGGCGCGGGCGCTGAGGGGGCGTTGCTGTTGGCCGAGCTGGGCTTCGTCGCCGAGCGGCGCAGGGACGTCGGTACGGCGGCCGAGTTGCACGAGCGCGGCCTGGACGTGGCGCGAGCGGACGGAGAGGTGCGTGAGCGGGCGGGCGCGCCGCTGCCCCCGGCGGAACGCTTCCACGTGGACCGGAGCAGTGCGGCGATCGCCGGCGAGATCCGGCGGTGGGGTCGGCGGTGAGTTCGCTGGTGGAGCCGGGCCCGGCGGGTAGATGTGCAGGGATGGTGCAGAGGACGTGAGGGAGAACCCTTAGTTTTCCCCGATTTGTGCGGGGAAGGCGCCATGACCCGGAAACTTAAACGTAAGGTCAAGGCATGCTGAAGCGCACGATAAGTATGACCGCGGCCGGAGCCGCGCTGGTGGTGGCGGCGGTCGCCGGTTGTGGATCGAACGCCCAGCCCATCCAGGTCAACCTCGCAGCCTCCGAAGTGCTCGCGCAGGCCGCGCAGAAGACCGCCGAGGTCACCAGTTACACGGTCGACGCCGTGGTGAACGTCGCCCACCCGCAGGAGGGCAACGGCAAGGTGCAGGGCCGCATGCTCTACCAGAGCAAGCCGCAGCTCGCCGCGGACCTGACGCTGGACACCGTCGACATGGGCGGCCAGAGCGTCCCCGGAGGGGTGCGGGCGGTGCTGCAGGGCGACACCGTCTACGTGAAGGTCCAGGCGCTCAACGATCTCCTGGGCAGCACCAAGCCGTGGATCAAGGTCTCGTTGAACGAGACGGGCCACGCCGGTGAGGTGAACCAGTACCTCGGCCAGATCCAGCAGTTCGACCTGGGCAACATGACGAAGCTCGTCACGGCGTCGCAGGACGTGAAGTCGGTCGGGACCGAGAGCGTCAACGGCGAGGACACCACGCACTACAGCGGCACCTTCCCGGTGGAGGTGGCCGTCCAGCAGCTGCCCGCCGAGCAGCGGGACCAGGCCAGGCAGAACCTGGCCGAGCTGAAGGACGTGAAGTTCGACATGTGGGTGGCGGCCGACGGGCTGCCCCGCAAGATCGCGCTGAACGGCTCCAAGGAGGGCGCCACGCTCGACGCGACCCTGTTCTTCAAGGGGTTCAACGAGGCCGTCAACATCCAGACCCCGCCCGCCGACCAGGTGGGTGAGCTGCCCAAGGGCACGACCAACTGAGAGCGATTTGGAAACTCGGCGGCCAGCACGTACTCTGGTCGTTGCCGAAGACCGCCGGTCGTCGTCGGGTGCTCTGAGCCTGACGACCGAAGGATCCACGTCATGTGGGCGACCTGCGCAGGTGTGATGCGAGTTTCCCACATGGTTGCCCCATGTGCGTGAGCCCCGTGCGCCCTGCGCCGGGGCTGTTCTCATTTCTCGGGCCTTCTCCGGCGGCACATCTGGAAGGAGGCCCATGGCGAGGGCGGATAAGGCGACAGCGGTTGCCGAGCTCAAGAGTGAGTTCGAAGGCAGCCAGGCCGCCGTTCTGACCGAGTACCGCGGTCTCACCGTCGCGCAGCTCAAGGAGCTGCGTGTCTCTCTCGGTGGGAATGCGAAGTTCGCCGTGGCGAAGAACACCCTGACCAAGATCGCGGCCAGCGAGGCCGGTCTGACGGGCCTCGAAGGCCTGCTCAGCGGTCCGACCGCGATCGCCTTCGTCAACGGTGACGTTGTCGAGGCGGCCAAGGGTCTGCGTGACTTCGCCAAGGCCAATCCCCTTCTGGTGATCAAGGGCGGCGTCCTCGACGGTAAGACGCTCGACGCTTCCGAGATCACCAAGCTCGCCGACCTCGAGTCTCGCGAGGTTCTCCTCGCCAAGCTTGCCGGTGCCATGAAGGCCAAGCAGAGCGCCGCCGCCGCGACGCTCGCCGCTCTGCCCACGCAGATGGTTCGGCTGGCCGAGGCCCTGCGCGCCAAGCGCGACGAGGCTGGCGAGTAGCACGGGGGTTGCCGCACGTACCGCGGTCCCGTTCCTAGTTTTCAGCAAGACCTAACGTAAGGAAACGATCATGGCGAAGCTCAGCACCGACGAGCTGCTCGACGCGTTCAAGGAGATGACCCTCCTCGAGCTGTCCGAGTTCGTGAAGCTGTTCGAGGAGACCTTCGACGTCAAGGCCGCCGCCCCGGCCGCCGTCGTCGCCGCTCCGGCCGGTGGCGCCGGTGGTGGCGAGGCCGCCGCTGTCGAGGAGCAGGACGAGTTCGACGTCATCCTCGAGGCTGCCGGCGACAAGAAGATCCAGGTCATCAAGGAGATCCGCGCCCTGACGTCCCTGGGCCTCAAGGAGGCCAAGGACCTGGTCGACGGCGCTCCGAAGCCGGTCTTCGACGGCAAGGTCAACAAGGAGCAGGCGGAGAAGGCCAAGGCTGCCCTCGAGGGCGCCGGCGCCACCGTGACCGTGAAGTAACTTCCCCTTCACTTCACGCAAGAGCTCTTCGGAAAGAGGCGGATACACCCTGGTGCCGGGTGTGCCCGCCTCTTTTCGCGTTTCCGGGGCTCAGCAGATTCTCATGTACGTCTCATCGCCCGGCCAACCGGCCTGCCTAGCGTTCCCGGTGTGGTTACCGAAGCGAAGTCTCGTTGGGCGGCGGCCGTGTTGCTCGCCGGCACCGCCGTGCTCTACCTCTGGGGTCTGGGGGCCTCCGGGTGGGCCAACTCCTTCTACTCGGCGGCGGTCCAGGCCGGCAGCCAGAGCTGGAAGGCGTTCTTCTTCGGGGCCTCCGACGCCGCCGGCGCGATCACCGTGGACAAGACGCCGGCCTCCTTGTGGCCGATGGTGCTCAGCGTGCGCCTGTTCGGGCTGAACGCGTGGGCGATCCTCGTGCCGCAGGCGCTGATGGGCGTGGCCACCGTGGCGATGGTGTGCGCCTCGGTGCGCCGGCTCTTGTCCACCTGGGCGGGGCTGCTGGCCGGGGCCGCGATGGCGCTCACGCCGGTGGCCGTGCTGATGTTCCGGTTCAACAACCCCGACGCGTTGCTGGTCCTGCTGCTGACCGTGGCGGCGTACTGCGTGATCAGGGCGCAGGAGCGCGGCGCCACGCGGTGGCTGGTGCTGGCGGGGGCGGCGATCGGGTTCGCGTTCCTGGCGAAGATGTTGCAGGCGTTCCTGGTGCTGCCGGGGTTCGCGCTGGTGTATCTGCTGACGGCGCCGGTGGGCTTCTGGCGGCGGGTGCGGCAGCTGCTGCTGGCCGGCGCGGCCATGGTGGGCTGCGCCGGGTGGTGGCTGGTGGCCGTGGCGCTCGTTCCGGCCTCGCAGCGGCCCTACATCGGTGGCTCCCAGAACGACAGCGTGCTGGAGCTGGCACTCGGCTACAACGGCATCGGCCGGCTCAACGGCGCCGACTACGGCGGGCTGGGCAACCTCAACCAGCAGGCCGGCTGGTTGCGCCTGTTCGACACCGAGGCGGGCGGCCAGATCTCCTGGCTGCTGCCGGCCGCGCTGGCGCTGCTGGTCGCGGCCACGTGGCTGACGCGGCGGGCGCCGCGGACCGATCCGGTACGGGCGGCGCTGTGGGTCTGGGGCGGCTGGCTGGTGGTGACCGCGCTGATCTTCAGCCTGATGCAGGGCATCTTCCACGCCTACTACACCGTGGCCCTGGCGCCCGCTGTCGCCGCGCTGGCCGGTATGGGGGCGGCGGTGCTCTGGGAACATGGCGCGCACCGGGTCCTGGCGCTGGTCGCTGCGGGGACGGCCGGGTGGGCGTACGTGCTGCTGTCGCGCAGCTCCGAGTGGAATCCGTGGCTGGGCGTGGTCGTGCTGGTGGCGGGGCTCGGGGCGGCGCTGGCGATGTTGTTCGGCCGCCGGGCGCGGGTCGTGGTCGTGGTGGCGCTGGTCGCGTGCCTGGCGGGGCCGGCGGCGTACGCGGTGGACACGGCCGCTTCGCCGCATACCGGGGCCATCCCGACTGCCGGGCCGTCCACCGGCGGGGGGTTCGGGAGGCAGTCGGGTGGCGGCTTCCAGCGCCCGGGTGGCGGGCAACGTCAGTGGCAGGGCGGGCAGCCGCCCGGCCAGGGGTTCGCCCAGCCGCCGCGGCAGGGCGGTGGCGATGGCGGCGCGCAGGGCGGTCGTGACGGCGGCGCGCAGGGCGGTGGCGATGGCGGCGCGCAGAGCGACGGGCGTGGCGGTTCGGGCCGCACCGGTGGCATGGGGGGCGGCATGGGCGGGTTGCTCAACGCCGGCACCCCGAGCGCCGAGCTGACCGCGCTGCTGGAGTCCGGCGCCTCCGGCTACATCTGGGTGGCGGCGACGGTCGGGTCCAACAACGCGGCCGGCTACCAGCTCGCCACGGAGCTGCCGGTGATGGCGGTGGGCGGGTTCAACGGCACGGACCCGGCGCCGACGCTGGAGCAGTTCCGGCGCTACGTCGCCGAGAAGAAGATCCACTACTTCGTGGGCACCGGGATGGCCGGCGCCGGGCGCAGCTCGGGCGGCAGCGACGACGCGGCGCGGATCGCGGCCTGGGTGCAGGAGACGTTCACCCCGGCCACGGTCGGCGGCACGACGGTGTTCGACCTCACACAACCCTGAGATATCGGCAAAATGGTGGAGTGACCGACACCGCCCCCCATGTCGATCACCGGGTGATCGCGCCCCGGTTCACCCGGTTCGGCGCCTGGCTCCTCGACATCCTGGTGTGCGCGATGCTCGTATCAGGCGCCCAGTGGGTGTCCCCCTTCTTCTGGGACGAACCGGCGAATATGGTCCTCGCTTTCGTCTACCTCTGGGCGGCGCACGCCTGCTTCAGGCGGACACTGGGCAAGTGGGTGGTCGGCATCAAGGTGGTCGGGCGGGGAACGGGCCGGCCGCCGTCGCCGTGGGCCGCGGCCGTCCGTTCCCTCTGGGTGTTCCTGCCGCTGATCCCGGTGGTCGGCCAGTTCCTCGCCGTGGCGGACTGGCTGTGGGCGTTCTTCGACGGTGAGAAGCGGTGCCTGCACGATCGCCTCGCGGGCACGGTCGTCGTCAACGCCAAGGACTGATCAGCCGGCCGCCCGTACCCGGGCGACGGCACTGGTGTCCATGTAGTCCCTGGCATGCACGATGCGGCCGTCCCTGACCCGGAGCACGACCAGGCTGGGCACGGTGATCCGGTGGCCGTTCACCGTGCCCTGCACGGTCTGCTCCACGACCACGACCTCCGGGTCCTGCGTGCGGTGCAGCGCGAGCCGGCGTACCTTCTCGACCTGGAACGGCGTGGAGCCCCACGTGGTGCGGTAGTTCTCGCGCACCGCCTCCCTGCCCTCGTACGGCGCCAGCCCGCCGAACGGGAACTCGTGCAGCCCGTCCTCGGCGTACAGGTCGGCCAGCTCGTCGGCGGACTTGTGCAGCATGGCCGCGTGGAAGCCGGTGACGATCTCTTCGATGGACATGACGCTCCCCTTCGCTCAACACGTGTTGACTCAACGAGCGTAGAGCGAAAGTGAACGGTCGGTCAACGCATGTAGAGTCAGGGAATGGTCGTTCCGAGAGCCGAGAGGCGGCGCAGGACCGAGGGCAGGATCCTCGACGCGGCCAGGTCGCTGTTCGCCGAGCTGGGCTACGAGCGCGCCACGATCAGGGGCGTCGCCAAGCGTGCCGAGGTCGACCCGGCCCTGGTGATGCAGTACTTCGGCAGCAAGCAGGAGCTGTTCCAGCAGTCCGTGCGCATGGCGCCGCCCGCGGGCGGCGAGCTGGGCCCGGAAGGGGCCGTCGAGCACGTGCTCGGCTCGCTGACCATGAAGCTGGGCGAGCTGCCGCAGAGTTCGCTGGCCATGATGCGCTCGATGCTCACCCACCCCGAGGCCGCCGCGTCGGCGCGGCAGGTGCTCGGCAAGCAGATCGACCGCCTGGCCGAGGCGCTGCCGGGCGAGGACGCGCGGCTGCGGGCGGCGCTGATGACGCTCGTCATGCTGGGCATCACGGTGGGGCACCAGCTCCTGGAGATCGATGAGCTGCGCGGAGTGCCGCAGGAGGAGCTGGCCCGCCTGTTGCGGCCGAGCCTGCGTGCGCTTACTGGACAAGAAGTCTCATAACTGCCCGGTAACAAGGCGGGAGATCGGGTTCCCATCCGCCCGGACGCCGTTACGGTGTTGACATCCGCGAGTGCACAAGCGTGATCGGGCAGGTGACCGTGGGCGTGGAAGTCGTGGTCGACGGGTTGACCAAGTCGTTCGGCAGGCAGGTCATCTGGGAGGACGTCTCGCTCACGCTGCCCGCAGGCGAGATCTCGGTGCTGCTGGGCCCCTCGGGCACCGGCAAGTCGGTCTTCCTCAAGACCCTGGTGGGCCTGCTGCGGCCCGACCGGGGGCACATCTGGATCGACGGCTCCGACCTGGCCGACTGCCCCGAGAGCAAGCTGTACGAGCTGCGCCGCCTGTTCGGCGTGCTGTTCCAGGACGGGGCCCTGTTCGGCTCGCTCAACCTCTACGACAACATCGCCTTCCCGCTGCGCGAGCACACCAGGAAGAGCGAGGCCGAGGTCCGCCGGATCGTCATGGAGAAGGTGGAGCTGGTCGGCCTGGTGGGCGCCGAGACCAAGCTGCCCGGTGAGATCTCCGGCGGCATGCGCAAGCGCGCGGGGCTGGCCAGGGCGCTGGTGCTGGACCCGGAGATCATCCTGTTCGACGAGCCCGACTCGGGGCTCGACCCGGTCCGCACCGCGATACTCAACCAGCTCATCGTGGACATCAACGCCGAGATCGAGGCGACGTTCCTGATCGTGACGCACGACATCAACACCGCCCGCACGGTGCCCGACAACATCGGGCTGATGTTCCGGCGGGAGCTGGTGATGTTCGGCTCGCGGGAGATGCTGCTGTCCAGCGACGAGCCGGTGGTGCGGCAGTTCCTGAACGCCAGGAAGCACGGCCCCATCGGCATGTCCGAGGAGAAGGACCTGTCGGAGCTGGAGGCCGAGGCGCAACTCGGGCACGACCCGGGGCCGCTGCCGCCGATCCCGCCGCAGCTCATGCCGTCGGGCAGGAAGCTGCGCCGCACCCAGCGCCCGCCCGGCACGTGGCTGGCCGCCAACGGGGTGATCCCGCCGCAGGGCTCGTTCGTGGACGAACGCGGGCGCAACTGGCTGGAGGAGTATCCCCGGTTGGTCAACGCGCACCTCCACGGCATCGCCTAGGCCGGATGGGCGCCTTTCCCCGTTCAGGGCAAGGAGAACGCCGTGCTGGGCGCTCAGCGGCCGTCTGAGGGCCATCCAGGGGCATTTGGGGCGGATGTTTCGGCTCTGTCTGATTCCCCGGCGTCGGCGGGTCTGTCTGATGCCCCCGCGTCGGCGGGTCTGTCTGATTCCCTCTGCGTCGGATGGCAGGCTCCGGCGGCGGATGTCGCGTTATGATCCGGCAGCGACGAGCCGGGAAGGGGTGAGCAGACGTGGCGGGACTCGGCGTTCGCCCCGCCCGCATCCTCATCGCGGCGCTCAGCGGGGTGCTGGCGGTGCTCGTCGGCACCGGCGTGTGGATCGCGGCCCAGGCGCGCGACGAGCAGGGCAGGGCAGGCGACAAGCAGGCAGCGCTCCTGGCCGCGGGCACCCACGCCAAGAACCTCATGTCCCTCGACCACAGGAGCGCCGACGCCGACGTGCGCCGCATCATCGACAGCTCGACCGGCTCGGCCAGGGCTCAGTACGAGGCCAATGCCGGCAAGCTGAGGACCACCACGATCGAGAACAAGGTCGTCCAGCACGGCGTGCTGCGCGCCACCGGCCTGGTCTCGATGACCGCCACCACGGCCAGGGTGCTGGTCGTGGGCGACGTGGAGATCCGCTGGGAGGGCTCCGACAGCCCGCGGCAGGAGCGCTTCTACCGGTGGCAGATGGACCTGTCCAAGGTCGGCGGCGTCTGGCTGGCGTCGAAGGTGGTGCAGGTCTAGTGCGGGTCTTCATGATCGTGCTGCTCGGCGTCCTCGTGGCCGTGGGCGGGGTGCTGGTGCCGACCATGTGGTTCGACCTGCGGGACCTGCGTGACAGCGACGCGGCGGGCGCGGCGGCCGTGGCGGCGGCCAGGAAGGTCGCGCCGGACCTGCTGTCCTACGACTACCGGACGGTGGAGGAGGATCTCGCCCGCGCCGGCACGTTCACCACGGGCGAGCTGACCGGTCACTACAAGGAGCTGACCAAGACCCTGGTCGCCAAGGCCAAGGAGGAGAAGATCGTGCAGACGGTGGCCGTGGCGGGCGCCGGGGTGGAGCGGGCCGAACCCGACCGGGTAGAGGTTCTGCTCTTCGTGAACACTGGTACGGTCAAGGAGATCCCTGGTAAAGAGGGGGTCCAGCAAGAGTTCACCCAGAACCGCGCCAGGTTCGTCATGGTGCGGCAAGACTCTCGCTGGCTGGTGGCCGGCCTGTCGACCCTCCTGGGGACGGCCTGAGGCTCCAGGTGATCGCGGGCGCGTCGCTTCCTTCAATTGTTACCAAAAATCAGGTTTAGTGCAGCCTTTGATAGGGGTACCCCAGTCACTGCAACACCGGTTGTCGGCATGGGTTCGCCCCCCGGTGTGACGGAGCGTTAACCGCCCCCGTTCGCGGGTATCGTCTTGGGCCTGGCGGTAGGCGATCAGTCACACAGGGGAGAAAACCCAGCGTCGGGGCCCTGAGTCGGCTAAAAGTCGGGCTCATGGGCTTGACGTTTCCGCCTGAACGGGCGATGCTGCGACCAACGTGGAGCATGCAGCGAGGGTGAAGTGGACAGGCGTGTGCCGTTCGGCTACACTGCCCCTTTGCGCTGCCCTTTGACGACCCGTGATGCTTGCTCACGTTGCGAGGTTGTCTGGCGTGCGTGTAGTCAGTCCGCCGCGAGCCCTCGGAAGGACATCTGTTGGCAGCCTCGCGCAACGCCTCCGCCGTACCCGCTGGTCCCCGTCGCGTCTCTTTCGCGCGTATCCAGGAGCCTCTCGAAGTTCCTGACCTTCTTGCTCTGCAGACCGAGTCTTTCGACTGGCTGCTCGGAAACGAGAAGTGGAAGGCCCGGGTAGAGGCGGCTCGTCAGGCCGGGCGCAGGGACGTCCCGACCCAGTCGGGCCTCGAAGAGATCTTCGAAGAGATCAGTCCGATCGAGGACTTCTCGGGGACCATGTCCCTGTCGTTCCGCGACCACCGGTTCGAGCCGCCGAAGTACTCCGTAGATGAGTGCAAAGAGAAGGACATGACCTTCTCCGCCCCGATGTTCGTGACGGCGGAGTTCATCAATAACACCACCGGCGAGATCAAGAGCCAGACGGTGTTCATGGGCGACTTCCCGCTCATGACGCCGAAGGGCACCTTCATCATCAACGGCACCGAGCGTGTCGTGGTCTCCCAGCTGGTCCGTTCGCCCGGCGTCTACTTCGAACGCAATGTCGACAAGACGTCCGACAAGGATCTGTACGGCTGCAAGGTCATCCCGTCGAGGGGTGCCTGGCTGGAGTTCGAGATCGACAAGCGCGACAGCGTCGGTGTGCGCATCGACCGCAAGCGCAAGCAGGCCGTCACCGTGCTTCTCAAGGCACTGGGGTGGACCAGCGACCAGATCCTCGAGCGCTTCGGCCAGTACGAGTCGATGCGGGCCACCCTGGAGAAGGACCACACCGCCGGCCAGGACGACGCCCTGCTCGACATCTACCGCAAGCTGCGGCCGGGCGAGCCGCCGACCAAGGAGTCGGCGCAGACCCTGCTGGAGAACCTCTACTTCAACCCCAAGCGGTACGACCTCGCCAAGGTGGGTCGCTACAAGATCAACAAGAAGCTGGGCGTCGACTCCGAGATCACCCAGGGCACGCTGACCGAAGAGGACATCGTCGCCACCATCGAGTACATCGTCCGCCTGCACGCGGGCGAGGAGTCGATGCCGGGCGCCAACGACCGTGAGGTCATCGTCGAGGTCGACGACATCGACCACTTCGGCAACCGCCGCCTGCGCAGCGTCGGCGAGCTCATCCAGAACCAGGTCCGCCTGGGCCTGGCCCGTATGGAGCGCGTCGTGCGTGAGCGCATGACCACGCAGGACGTCGAGGCCATCACGCCGCAGACCCTGATCAACATCCGCCCGGTCGTGGCGTCGATCAAGGAGTTCTTCGGCACCTCGCAGCTGTCGCAGTTCATGGACCAGACCAACCCGCTGGCCGGCCTGACGCACAAGCGGCGTCTGTCCGCGCTGGGCCCCGGTGGTCTGTCCCGTGAGCGGGCGGGCTTCGAGGTTCGAGACGTGCACCCGTCCCACTATGGCCGGATGTGCCCGATCGAGACGCCTGAAGGCCCCAACATCGGTCTGATCGGCTCGCTGGCCTCCTACGGCCGGATCAACGCCTTCGGCTTCGTCGAGACGCCGTACCGCAAGGTCGTCGACGGCAAGGTGACCGACCAGATCGACTACCTGACCGCCGACGAGGAAGACCGCTACGTCAAGGCACAGGCCAACACGGTGCTCAACGCCGACGGCTCCTTCGCCGAGGCTCGCGTCCTGGTCCGCACCAAGGGCGGCGAGACCGAGCTCATGCGGGCCGAGGAGGTCGACTACATCGACGTGTCGCCGCGCCAGATGGTGTCGGTGGCCACCGCGATGATCCCGTTCCTCGAGCACGACGACGCCAACCGCGCGCTCATGGGCTCCAACATGCAGAGGCAGTCGGTGCCGCTGCTGAAGAGCGAGGCGCCGCTGGTCGGCACCGGCATGGAGTACCGTGCCGCGACCGACGCCGGCGACGTCATCAGCGCCGAGAAGGCCGGCGTGGTGGAGGAGGTCTCCGCCGACTACGTCACGGTCATGAACGACGACGGCACCCGCACCACCTACCGGGTGGCCAAGTTCAAGCGCTCCAACCAGGGCACCAGCTTCAACCAGAAGCCGATCGTGGCCGAGGGTGACCGGGTGGAGGTCAACCAGGTCATCGCCGACGGTCCCTGCACGGACCAGGGCGAGATGGCGCTGGGCAAGAACCTGCTCGTGGCGTTCATGCCGTGGGAGGGTCACAACTACGAAGACGCGATCATCCTGTCCCAGCGGCTGGTCCAGGACGACGTCCTGTCCTCGATCCACATCGAGGAGCACGAGGTCGACGCCCGTGACACCAAGCTGGGCCCCGAGGAGATCACCCGGGACATCCCGAACGTCTCCGAGGAGGTCCTGGCCGACCTCGACGAGCGCGGCATCATCCGGATCGGCGCCGAGGTCGTGCCCGGCGACATCCTGGTCGGCAAGGTCACGCCCAAGGGTGAGACCGAGCTGACCCCGGAGGAGCGGCTGCTGCGCGCCATCTTCGGGGAGAAGGCCCGTGAGGTCCGTGACACCTCGCTGAAGGTGCCGCACGGTGAGCAGGGCAAGGTCATCGCCGTCCGCGTGTTCAGCCGCGAGGAGGGCGACGAGCTTCCCCCCGGCGTGAACGAGCTGGTCCGCGTGTACGTGGCCCAGAAGCGTAAGATCACCGACGGTGACAAGCTGGCCGGCCGGCACGGCAACAAGGGCGTCATCTCCAAGATCCTGCCGGTCGAGGACATGCCGTTCCTGGAGGACGGCACCCCGGTCGACATCATCCTCAACCCCCTCGGTGTGCCCGGCCGGATGAACGTCGGCCAGGTGCTGGAGACCCATCTCGGATGGATCGCCGCGCGTGGGTGGGACATCTCGGGCATCCAGGAGGCGTGGGCCGAGCGGCTGCGTGACAAGGGCTTCGAGCAGGTCGCCCCGCGCACCAACATGGCCACCCCGGTCTTCGACGGTGCCCACGAGGAGGAGATCGTCGGTCTGCTCGGCAACACCATCGCCAACCGTGACGGTGACCGGATGGTGCAGCCGACCGGTAAGGCCCGGCTGTTCGACGGCCGCTCCGGCGAGCCGTTCCCGTACCCGATCGCGGTCGGCTACATCTACATCCTCAAGCTGCTGCACCTGGTCGACGACAAGATCCACGCCCGGTCGACCGGCCCGTACTCCATGATCACCCAGCAGCCGCTCGGCGGTAAGGCCCAGTTCGGTGGCCAGCGCTTCGGTGAGATGGAGGTGTGGGCGCTGGAGGCGTACGGCGCCGCCTACGCCCTGCAGGAGCTGCTGACCATCAAGTCCGACGACGTTCTCGGCCGGGTGAAGGTCTACGAGGCCATCGTCAAGGGCGAGAACATTCCCGAGCCGGGCATCCCCGAGTCCTTCAAGGTGCTCATCAAGGAGATGCAGTCGCTGTGCCTCAACGTCGAGGTGCTCTCCAGCGACGGCATGTCCATCGAGATGCGCGACACCGACGAGGACGTCTTCCGCGCCGCGGAGGAGCTCGGTATCGACCTGTCCCGGCGTGAGCCGAGCAGCGTGGAAGAAGTCTGAGGGGGAGATCGCACAAAATGCTAGACGTCAACTTCTTCGACGAGCTCAGGATCGGTCTTGCGACGGCTGACGACATCCGTCAGTGGTCGCACGGCGAGGTCAAGAAGCCCGAGACGATCAACTACCGAACCCTCAAGCCGGAAAAGGACGGGCTCTTCTGCGAGAAGATCTTCGGTCCGACCCGCGACTGGGAGTGCTACTGCGGTAAGTACAAGCGCGTCCGGTTCAAGGGCATCATCTGTGAGCGCTGTGGCGTCGAGGTGACGCGCGCCAAGGTGCGTCGTGAGCGGATGGGCCACATCGAGCTGGCCGCGCCGGTCACGCACATCTGGTACTTCAAGGGCGTTCCCTCGCGCCTGGGCTACCTGCTCGACCTGGCCCCGAAGGACCTGGAGAAGGTCATCTACTTCGCGGCGTACATGATCACGCATGTCGACACCGAGATGCGTGAGCGTGACCTGCCCTCGCTGGAGGCGAAGATCTCCGTCGAGCGGCAGCACATCGAGCAGCGCCGCGACGCCGACGTCGAGGCCCGGCAGAAGAAGCTCGAGGCCGACCTGGCCGAGCTGGAGGCCGCCGGCGCCAAGGGCGACCAGCGCCGCAAGGTCCGCGAGGGCGCCGAGCGCGAGATGCGTCAGCTGCGCGACCGCGCCCAGCGTGAGCTGGACCGGCTCGACGAGGTCTGGAGCCGCTTCAAGAACCTCAAGGTCCAGGACCTCGAGGGCGACGAGCTGCTCTACCGCGAGATGCGCGACCGCTTCGGCCGCTACTTCAAGGGCGGCATGGGCGCGCAGGCGATCCAGGACCGCCTGATCAGCTTCGACCTCGACGCCGAGGCCGAGAACCTGCGCGAGACGATCCGCAGCGGCAAGGGCCAGAAGAAGGCCCGCGCTCTCAAGCGGCTCAAGGTCGTCTCGGCGTTCCTGAACACCACCAACTCGCCGCGCGGCATGGTGCTCGACTGCATCCCGGTCATCCCGCCGGACCTGCGGCCGATGGTGCAGCTCGACGGTGGCCGGTTCGCCACGTCCGACCTCAACGACCTGTACCGCCGGGTCATCAACCGCAACAACCGCCTCAAGCGGCTGCTCGACCTCGGCGCGCCCGAGATCATCGTGAACAACGAGAAGCGGATGCTGCAGGAGGCCGTGGACGCGCTGTTCGACAACGGCCGCCGCGGTCGCCCGGTCACCGGTCCCGGCAACCGGCCGCTGAAGTCCCTCAGCGACATGCTGAAGGGTAAGCAGGGCCGGTTCCGCCAGAACCTGCTGGGCAAGCGAGTCGACTACTCCGGCCGTTCGGTCATCGTCGTCGGCCCGCAGCTCAAGCTGCACCAGTGCGGTCTGCCCAAGCAGATGGCGCTGGAGCTGTTCAAGCCGTTCGTGATGAAGCGGCTCGTGGACCTCAACCACGCGCAGAACATCAAGTCGGCCAAGCGGATGGTCGAGCGCGCCCGCCCCGTGGTGTGGGACGTGCTCGAAGAGGTCATCACCGAGCACCCGGTGCTGCTCAACCGCGCTCCGACGCTTCACCGTCTGGGCATCCAGGCGTTCGAGCCGCAGCTGGTCGAGGGCAAGGCCATCCAGATCCACCCGCTCGTCTGCACCGCGTTCAACGCGGACTTCGACGGCGACCAGATGGCCGTGCACCTGCCGCTGTCGGCTGAGGCCCAGGCCGAGGCGCGCATCCTGATGCTCTCGACCAACAACATCCTCAAGCCGGCCGACGGCAAGCCCGTCACCATGCCCACCCAGGACATGGTGATCGGCCTCTACTGGCTGACCACCCAGAAGGACGGCGCGCTGGGCGAGGGCCGCGTGTTCGGCTCGATCGCCGAGGCGCAGATGGCCTTCGACCGCCGTGAGCTGGAGATCCAGGCGAAGATCCAGATCCGGCTCAAGGACGTCCTGCCGCCGCGCGAGTGGGTGGCCCCCGAGGGCTGGGAGCAGGGCGACCCGATCCGCCTGGAGACCACGTTCGGGCGGTGCCTGTTCAACCAGACGCTGCCGGACAGCTACCCCTTCGTCGACTTCCAGGTCGGCAAGAAGCAGCTGTCGACGATCGTGAACGAGCTGGCCGAGACCTACCCCAAGATCGAGGTCGCCAACTCGCTCGACGCGCTCAAGGACGCCGGCTTCCGCTGGGCGACCCGCTCCGGTGTCACGATCTCGATCGAGGACGTCGTCGCGCCGCCCAACAAGCAGGACATCATGGAGAACTACGAGCGCCGGGCCGACAAGGTCCAGCGCGAGTACGAGCGCGGCCTGATCACCGACGAGGAGCGCCGTCAGGAGCTCATCGAGATCTGGACGCACGCGACGGCCGACGTCGAGACCGACATGGTCAACGCCTTCCCGGCGACCAACCCGGTCTGGATGATGGTCAACTCCGGTGCCCGTGGTAACAAGATGCAGGTCAGGCAGATCGCCGGCATCCGTGGCCTGGTGTCCAACACCAAGGGTGAGACGATCCCGCGGCCGATCAAGGCCTCGTTCCGCGAGGGCCTGTCGGTGCTGGAGTACTTCATCTCCACCCACGGTCAGCGGAAGGGTCTGGCCGACACCGCTCTGCGTACCGCCGACTCGGGTTACCTGACCCGTCGTCTGGTGGACGTGGCGCAGGACGTCATCGTCCGCGAGATCGACTGCGGCACCGACCGCGCGGTCCCGCTGCACGTGGCCGACCGCGACGCGTCGGGCAACCTGGTCAAGGCGGAGAACGCCGAGTCCAACGTGCACGGCCGCATCCTGGCCGAGGACGTCGAGGTCGACGGCAAGATCATCGTCCCGGCGGGGGTCGACATCAACGACCTCCACGTGACGAAGCTGGTCGAGGCCGGCGTCGAGACCGTCCGCACCCGCAGCGCGCTCGTCTGCGAGGCCAAGATCGGGGTCTGCGCGACCTGCTACGGTCGCTCGCTGGCCACCGGCAAGCTCGTGGACGTCGGCGAGGCGGTCGGCATCATCGCCGCCCAGTCGATCGGTGAGCCCGGCACGCAGCTGACGATGCGTACCTTCCACACCGGTGGTGTGGCCGGTGCCGACATCACCCACGGTCTGCCCCGTGTCACGGAGCTCTTCGAGGCGCGCATCCCCAAGGGTGTCGCCCCGATCTCCGAGGCCGAGGGCCGGGTCCGCATCGACGAGACCGACAAGACCAGGAAGATCGTCATCACCCCGGACGACGGCTCCGAGGAGATCGCCTACCCGGTCTCGATGCGCTCGCGCCTGCTCGTGCAGGAGGGGCAGCGCGTCTCGGTCGGTCAGCAGCTCGTCGCCGGTGCCGTCAACCCGAACGAGGTGCTGCGCATCCTCGGCCCGCGGGCCGTGCAGCTGCACCTGGTGGCGGAGGTCCAGCAGGTCTACCGCTCGCAGGGTGTGTCGATCCACGACAAGCACATCGAGATCATCGTGCGGCAGATGCTCAAGCGCGTGAACGTGCTGGAGTCCGGTGACACCGACCTGCTGCCCGGCGAGCTGGTGGAGCGTCCGCGCTTCGAGCAGATGAACCGCGAGACCGTGGCCGAGGGTGGCTCGCCCGCCGCCGGCCGTCCGGTGCTCATGGGCATCACGAAGGCGTCGCTGGCCACCGAGTCGTGGCTGTCGGCGGCCTCCTTCCAGGAGACGACCAGGGTGCTGACGGACGCGGCGATCCACGCCAAGTCCGACTCGCTGCTGGGCCTGAAGGAGAACGTCATCATCGGTAAGCTCATCCCGGCCGGTACCGGCATGCCGCAGTACCGCAACATCCGGGTCGAGCCGACCGAGGAGGCCAAGGCCGCCATGTACACCGTCGGCGGGTACGACGGCTCGGCCGCCGACTACACCTTCGGCACGGGCAGCGGCGAGGCCGTCCCGCTGGAGGAGTACGACTTCGGCCAGTACAACCGTTAATCGCTCCAGGTGCCGCGCCCGGGTCTCTCGTCAGAGAGGCCCGGGCGCGTCGCGTTGCGGACCTCGTGGTCTTACGGCAGGCCATCCCCACCCCACCCGCCGCACGTGGCTGAGGGCCCTCCAGGGAGACGCCTCTGAGCCCTTCAGCGGCTGGCCGCCGTCACGGCGCACCGCGGGCAGGTGGCGTGGTCAGAGCATGCCCGTGAGCAGTTCCCTGACCTTGGTGGCCGCTTCGCTGATCGCCGTCACCCCGCCGGCGGAGGCCGTCAGCATGGCGAGGAAGCCCATGAGGCGGTTCGGGCGCTGTTCGCCCGCCGTCTCCTCCCGCAGCAGCTCGACCGCGGTGCCCGCGCCCTGGGGGTCGGCCAGCTCGTTCTGGTGGCGGGCGACGACGGACAGCAGCTGGTCGATGAGCCGGCGCAGCTCCTCCTGCTGGGCGCCGGTGCCGACGACGCCGTGGAAGTGGGAGCCGGGGGCGTGGCCGAAGTTGGAGCCTGGGGCGTTGCCGTAGTTGGTGCCGCCGTAGTTGACGCCTTCGTGCTGGGTCATGGTTTCTCGCCTTTCTGGGCGGGGCCGGTGCTGCCTCGGAAGCTGGAGCCGGGCGCGTTGCCGAAGTTGGAGCCTGGGGCGTTGCCGAAGTTCGAGCCGCGGGCGTCGATCTTGTTGTGGGTGATCTGGGTGATGCGCTCGGTCACCTCGCCGGTGTCGATGCCGTGGTCGGACAGGAACCGGCTGACGGCCTTGAACACCGCCTCGTGCACGACCTGGTCGAACATCTCCACGTCCCGTTCGATGAAGAAGCGGCGCAGGTCGTCGCCCATCGCCAGCTCCCGCACGCTGATGAGCGCGCCGTAGTCGTACAGGCCCCGGTTCTGGATGACCGTGCGGTCGTCGCGTTCCTGGCGGCGCAGGGCCGCGCCCCTGGCCCAGCGCCCGGCGAGGCGGAAGGGGGCGGTGAGCAGCAGGGGGATCGTCCTTGCCGCGCCCTCGCCGATTGCGACGGCCAGGCCCGTCAGCGGGTCGGAGGAGACGCGGTCCACCTCGGAGTACTCGCGCGCCAGCGGGAAGAGCATGTAGGTGCTGCCCTCCATGAACAGGGAGCCGCGCAGCCTGATCGCCCTGATGAAGATGGTGACGATCAGCTGGCCGCCCCAGCCGAGCACCTCCACGCAGAGGTAGACACGGGCCGAGGACTCGGGGGTGCGCGAGACGGCGCGCAGCAGCTCGGCGTCCGTCGTGACCAGCGGCGGGGCCAGGGGGTCCGGTAACAGGTCGGGGGCGTGGTTGATGTCGACGCCGTTGATGAACAGGCGCTCGGTGAGCCGGAGGTTCGGCAGGCCGGTGGCGGCCACCTCCCGCGCGAGGTGGGCGTGCACGTCGTCGGAGTGGAAGGGGCGGGGCGGCCGGTCCTTGTGCGCGGGCTTGGTGATGTCGATGGCGAACGACCAGCCGTGGTACTCCACGCCGCTGCCGACGAAGGGCCGGTAGCCGGAGAAGACCATGACGTTGCCGTGCTGGGCCTGGACCAGGCGGCGGACCTGGCGCCTGGCGCGCGGGCCGTACGCGCCGGGGGCGGCGCCTGCGGTGAACCGGCCGCTGGACAGGCGCCTGCCCAGGACGACGACCCTGGTGTGGAAGAGGTGCGCGGCCACCACCAGCCAGGCCAGGCTCAAGGGCAGCAGGGCCAGGACGCCGAGGCCGGGCAGGTCCTCCGGGCCGCTCAGGTCGTCCAGGTCGTCCAGGGCTTCGAGGGCGTCCAGCTCCGGCAGCACGCCGGTCAGGGCGGCCACCACGGTGCCCACAGCGGCTGCGGCGATGAGCAGGAGGAGCACGTCGCGGAGCGTGCGGTGGCGCTCGGCGGCCAGCGCGTGCCGGGCCACCGCCGGCAGCTCCACCCCGTAGGAGGGGGCGATGGCGCGGTAGGGGTGGCCGAGGGTGTGGCTGATCACCTCGCGGGCGAAGGACTCGTCGAGGTAGCAGGCCGCGCACAGGTAGCGGGTGGTGTTCGTGGGGCGCTGCAGGGGAGCGGAGGTGGTGTGGTGCTCGTCCGGCACGCCGCCGCCGTGGATCTGCAGCACGGCCTCCACGCCGCCCATGCGCACGCGCTGGCCCACCGCCAGGCGTACGGGCTGGTGGATGCGGGCGCCGTCGATCCAGGTGCCGTTGGTGGAGTCGCAGTCGGCGATCCAGGCCGACCCGCCCGCCAGCCAGACCCTGGCGTGCCGGCGGCTGATCTCCACCGAGTCGATGCGCAGGGGTGAGGTGCGGCCGATCTCGGTGGGTGACTCCGAGACGGGCAGTCGCAGGCCCCGCAGCTCGCGAGGCTTGACCAGGACGAGTTCGAAGGGGGAGGTGTGGGAGCCGGGCCAGGGCCCGCCGGCCGCCTCAGCCAACGCGGCCTCCGTCCGGGTGCCGAGCGAGCCCCTGATGCGGCTGGTCAAGGAGCTGTGACATGTCCGTCGTCCCCTCTCGCTGATTCGCCACGCGACGTTATCCGTACGGTGAGGAGCACGCTTCAGGGAGTGACCTAGGGATTACCCTAGGGACGGTCTTGCGGACTTCACCTTTCCGATGCCCGGGCTTCGGCGAAGCGCTCGCAAGATGGTCGCGAAGCCCGATATCATGGACGGCGGAGCTGTAGATGGGCTGGATGAAAGGGCCCCCGGCGATCCGGAGTGGCAAGGCTTACGGGCTTGTCGCGCCGTTTTGACGTGTCGCCAGGGCCTGGGTAGTCTTGAGCATCGTGCCCGTCTTCTAGCGGGCTCTCGACCGTGCGCTCATTACGGGCGCGGGACGGCTTCCTGGCTCGTAATCCTCGCGGACGTGTCTGTGTGAACAGCGCGACACGCCCGAGCGCGGGGGCGCCGAGACAAGAACAATCAGCAGGTCATGACACCGGCAGTACCTGCGAAATGCAAGACCTCATGACGTAACACCGGCCAAGGCACGAAACGGAGTGGCAGTGCCCACTATTCAGCAGTTGGTCCGCAAGGGCCGGCAGGACAAGGTCGCCAAGACCAAGACTCCTGCCCTCAAGGGGAGTCCGCAGCGGCGCGGCGTGTGCCAGCGCGTTTACACCACGACCCCGAAGAAGCCCAACTCGGCACTGCGCAAGGTGGCCCGCGTTCGGCTCACGAACGGCATCGAGGTCACGGCCTACATCCCCGGTGTGGGTCACAACCTGCAGGAGCACTCCATCGTGCTCGTGCGTGGCGGTCGTGTGAAGGACCTGCCTGGTGTTCGCTACAAGATCATCCGCGGTTCGCTCGACACCCAGGGTGTCCGCAACCGCAAGCAGGCCCGTAGCCGCTACGGCGCGAAGAAGGAGAAGAGCTAACAATGCCTCGTAAGGGTTCTCCTGGCCGTCGTCAGCTCATGTCTGACCCGGTTTACAGCTCGCCGCTGGTGACCGCCCTGATCAACAAGGTGCTTCTGGACGGCAAGCGCTCCATCGCGCAGTCGATCGTCTACGGCGCCCTCGAGGGCTGCAGGGAGAAGACGGGTAACGACCCGGTCGTCACCCTCAAGCGCGCGCTTGACAACGTCAAGCCGACCCTCGAGGTCCGCAGCCGCCGCGTCGGTGGCGCGACCTACCAGGTGCCGGTCGAGGTGCGCGCCGCGCGCAGCACCACCCTGGCCCTGCGCTGGCTGGTGCAGTACTCCCGCGCCCGCCGCGAGAAGACCATGACCGAGCGCCTCATGAACGAGCTCCTCGACGCCAGCAACGGCCTCGGGGCGAGCGTGAAGAAGCGCGAGGACACCCACAAGATGGCCGAGTCCAACAAGGCCTTCGCTCACTACCGCTGGTAGTGGGTTCGACGAGACGACGAGGACGCGAGAGAAGTGGCCACCCAGACCGCTCTTGACCTGGCCAAGGTCCGAAACATCGGGATCATGGCCCATATCGACGCGGGCAAGACCACCACGACCGAGCGCATCCTGTTCTACACCGGGATCAACTACAAGATCGGTGAAGTCCACGAGGGCGCTGCCACGATGGACTGGATGGAGCAGGAGCAGGAGCGCGGCATCACGATCACGTCGGCCGCGACCACCTGTGAGTGGGCCGGTCACACGATCAACATCATCGACACGCCGGGTCACGTCGACTTCACCATCGAGGTTGAGCGCTCGCTGCGCGTCCTCGACGGTGCCGTCGCCGTGTTCGACGGTGTGGCCGGTGTCGAGCCGCAGTCGGAGACGGTGTGGCGTCAGGCTGACCGCTACGACGTCCCCCGGATCTGCTTCGTCAACAAGATGGACCGTGTCGGCGCGGAGTTCCACCGCTGCGTCGACATGATGATCGGCCGCCTGGGCGCGACCCCGGCCGTCATCCAGCTTCCGTGGGGTGTTGAGGCCGACTTCAAGGGCGTCATCGACCTCATCAAGATGAAGGGGCTCATCTGGAGCGCCGAGGCTGCCAAGGGCGAGATGTACGACACCGTCGACATCCCGGCCGACCACGCCGAGGCCGCCCGTGAGTGGCGTGACAAGCTGGTCGAGACCGTCGCCGAGAACGACGACGAGCTGATGGAGCTCTTCCTGGAGGGCACCGAGCCCACCGAGGAGCAGCTGGTCGCGGCCATCCGCCGCGCGACGCTGTCCAGCGCCATCAACCCGGTCCTGTGCGGTACCGCGTTCAAGAACAAGGGCGTGCAGCCCCTGCTCGACGCGATCGTCGCCTACCTCCCCGCGCCGACCGACATCCCGGCCTTCAAGGGCCACGCGGTCGGTAACGAGGAGAAGGTCATCGAGCGTCACGCGGACCCGACCGAGCCGTTCTCCGCGCTGGCCTTCAAGATCGCCAGCGACCCGCACCTGGGCAAGATCACCTACATCCGCATCTACTCGGGCACGCTCGAGGCCGGTTCACAGGTCATCAACTCTGTGAAGGGCAAGAAGGAGCGGATCGGCAAGATCTACCAGATGCACGCCAACAAGCGCGAGGAGCGCCCGTCGGCGATCGCCGGTCAGATCGTGGCCGTCATGGGTCTGAAGGACACCACGACCGGTGACACCCTCTCCGACCCGTCGAACCAGGTCGTGCTCGAGTCGATGACGTTCCCGGCTCCGGTCATCAACGTCGCCATCGAGCCCAAGACCAAGGGCGACCAGGAGAAGCTGTCCACCGCCATCCAGCGGCTGGCCGAGGAGGACCCGTCCTTCCAGGTCCGCCGTGACGAGGAGACCGGTCAGACGGTCATCTGGGGCATGGGCGAGCTTCACCTCGAGATCCTCGTCGACCGCATGCGGCGCGAGTTCAAGGTCGAGGCGAACGTGGGCCGCCCGCAGGTGGCCTACCGCGAGACCATCCGCCGCAAGGTGGAGAAGATCGACTACACCCACAAGAAGCAGACCGGTGGTTCCGGTCAGTTCGCGCGGGTGATCATCAACCTCGAGCCGCTGGGCGAAGGCAACGACGGCTACGAGTTCGAGAACAAGGTCACCGGTGGCCGCGTCCCGAGGGAGTACATCCCGTCGGTCGACGCCGGCGCCCAGGAGGCCGCCGAGTTCGGCGTGCTGGCCGGTTACCCGATGGTGGGCGTGAAGGTTACGCTGACCGACGGTGCGGCCCACGACGTGGACTCCTCGGAAATGGCGTTCAAGATCGCCGGTTCGATGGCCTTCAAGGAGGCCGCGCGCAAGGCGGACGCCGTGCTCCTCGAGCCGATGATGGCCGTCGAGGTGACCACGCCCGAGGACTACATGGGTGACGTCATCGGTGACCTCAACGGTCGCCGCGGGCAGATCCAGGCGATGGACGACCGGGCCGGTGCCAAGGTCGTCCAGGCGCTCGTGCCGCTGTCTGAGATGTTCGGCTACGTGGGTGACCTGCGTAGCAAGACGCAGGGGCGCGCGAGCTACAGCATGCAGTTCGACTCCTACGCGGAGGTGCCTCCGGGCATCGCCAAGGAGATCGTCGCGAAGGCCCGGGGCGAGTAGTTTCCAGTCCGATCCCGCGAGGGATCGGACCGGGACTTCTGTCCTGGTCCCTGGTGGGGTGGTGAGAGCCACCCCGCCGCCAAGGGGTTCGGGAGTTCCCGGGCCCGAGTGTGTAGACGAAAGTCAGTCAGATTCTCAAGGAGAGAACCAGTGGCTAAGGCCAAGTTCGAGCGGACCAAGCCGCACATGAACATCGGCACCATTGGGCACATCGACCACGGCAAGACCACGCTGACCGCGGCGATCACCAAGGTGCTCCACGACCGTTACCCCGAGCTGAACAAGGCGACCCCGTTCGACAAGATCGACAAGGCGCCCGAGGAGAAGGCTCGTGGTATCACGATCTCCATCGCGCACGTCGAGTACCAGACGGAGAAGCGTCACTACGCGCACGTTGACTGCCCGGGTCACGCCGACTACGTCAAGAACATGATCACCGGTGCCGCCCAGATGGACGGCGCCATCCTCGTGGTCGCCGCCACCGACGGCCCGATGCCGCAGACGAAGGAGCACGTCCTCCTGGCCCGCCAGGTCGGCGTTCCCTACATCGTCGTGGCTCTGAACAAGTCCGACATGGTGGACGACGAGGAGATCCTGGAGCTCGTCGAGCTCGAGGTCCGCGAGCTCCTGTCCGCTCAGGAGTTCCCCGGCGACGACCTGCCGGTCGTCCGCGTCTCCGCGCTCAAGGCTCTCGAGGGCGACGAGAAGTGGGCCGACAGCATCATCGAGCTGATGAACGCCGTCGACGAGAACGTCCCCGAGCCCCCGCGTGAGACGGAGAAGCCGTTCCTCATGCCGGTCGAGGACGTCTTCTCGATCACCGGTCGCGGCACCGTCGTCACCGGCCGTATCGAGCGCGGCATCGTCAAGGTCAACGAGCAGGTCGACATCATCGGCATCAAGCCGGAGAAGACCACGACCACCGTCACCAGCATCGAGATGTTCAACAAGATGCTCGACGAGGGTCACGCGGGCGACAACGCCGCCCTGCTGCTCCGCGGCATCAAGCGCGACGACGTCGAGCGCGGCCAGTGCATCATCAAGCCGGGCACGACGACCCCGCACACCGAGTTCACCGGCCAGGTCTACATCCTGTCCAAGGACGAGGGCGGCCGCCACACGCCGTTCTTCAACAACTACCGTCCTCAGTTCTACTTCCGTACGACTGACGTGACCGGCGTTGTGAACCTCCCCGAGGGCACCGAGATGGTCATGCCGGGCGACAACACCGAGATGCGCGTTGAGCTGATCCAGCCCATCGCCATGGAGGAAGGCCTCAAGTTCGCGATCCGTGAGGGTGGCCGCACCGTCGGCGCCGGTCGGGTCACGAAGATCATCAAGTAGCTGGACCGTCGGGGCGGCGGTCGGCCCCGAACCTTCGGGCCGGCCGCCGCACCGCGTAGGGCCCCATGCAAGGCGCCGTGATCCAGCAGTCGCTTCGGCCAACGAGCGAAGGCGAGTGACCGAAGTCACTGCCGGATCACGGAAGAAAAGGCAGATCGACTACGTCTGCCTCGTGGGGTTAATGCGGGGTTGCACCTGCATGAACACACAGCGGCACAGGCCGCACGATACTTTTTCAGACGACAGCGAAGGACACCGAGGCCACTATGGCGGGACAGAAGATCCGCATTCGGCTCAAGGCCTATGACCACGAGGTCATCGACAGCTCGGCCAAGAAGATCGTCGAGACGGTGACGCGGACTGGCGCGAAGGTCGCGGGCCCGGTGCCGCTGCCGACCGAGAAGAACGTGTACTGCGTCATCCGCTCGCCGCACAAGTACAAGGACAGCCGCGAGCACTTCGAGATGCGCACGCACAAGCGGCTGATTGACATCATCGACCCGACCCCCAAGACGGTTGACTCGCTCATGCGGCTCGACCTCCCCGCGGGTGTCGACATTTCGATCAAGCTCTGAGGGAACGCACTGACATGGCTAAGACGATCAAGGGCGTCCTGGGCAAGAAGCTCGGCATGACCCAGGTCTTCGACGCGGACAACCGGCTCGTTCCGGTCACCGTGGTCGAGGCCGGTCCGTGCGTGGTGACCCGCGTCCGCACTGCTGACAAGGACGGCTACTCCGCCATCCAGCTCGGCTTCGGGCAGGTCGACCCCCGGAAGGTCAACAAGCCGCTCGGCGACTACCTGCGTAAGCACGACATCACCCCGCGCCGTTACTTCGCGGAGATCCGCACCGACGACGCGAGCGACTACACCCTGGGCCAGGAGCTGCTGGCCGACACCTTCGAGGCCGGCCAGTTCGTCGACGTGACGGGCAAGAGCAAGGGCAAGGGCTTCGCCGGTGTCATGAAGCGGCACGGCTTCGGTGGTCTGGGCGCGTCGCACGGTACGCAGCGCAAGCACCGTTCGCCGGGTTCCATCGGTGGCTGCGCCACCCCGGGCCGCGTTTTCAAGGGTCTGCGCATGGCTGGCCGGATGGGTAACGTCCGCACCACTGTGCAGAGCCTCAAGGTTCACGCCGTGGACGCCGAGAAGGGCCTCATCCTGATCAAGGGTGCGATCCCCGGCGCCAACGGCAGCCTGGTCCTCGTCCGTACCGCTGCCAAGAAGGGGGCTGCCAAGTGAGCACCACTATTGACGTCCTCGACGCCAGCGGCGCGAAGGCCGGCACGGTTGACCTGCCCGAAGACATCTTCGGCGCCAAGGTCAACGTTCCGCTGATCCACCAGGTGGTCGTGGCCCAGCTCGCCGCTCGCCGGCAGGGCACCCACAAGGCCAAGACCCGTGGTGAGGTCTCCGGCGGTGGCAAGAAGCCGTACCGCCAGAAGGGCACCGGCCGCGCCCGCCAGGGTTCGACCCGTGCGCCGCAGTTCACCGGCGGTGGCACCGTCCACGGCCCCGTGCCGCGCGACTACTCGCAGCGCACGCCCAAGAAGATGAAGGCCGCCGCCCTGCGTGGCGCCCTGTCGGACCGGGCGAGCGGCAACCGCGTGCACGTGGTGAGCTCGCTGGTCTCGGGCGAGACGCCCAAGACCAAGGCCGCGCTCGAGGCCCTGCGCAAGGTCACCCAGTCCGCCCGCGTCCTGGTCGTGGTCGACAGCGACGACGAGCTGACCTGGCTGAGCCTGCGCAACGCTCCCGAGGTCCACCTGCTGGACGCCGGGCAGCTCAACACCTACGACGTGCTCGTGCACGACGACGTGGTCTTCACCCAGGAGGCGTACGACCAGGTCGTGGCGCGGCTGAGTGGCGGGAAGGAAGACGCCTGATGGAGAAGATCGCCGACCCGCGCGACATCATCATCAAGCCGGTCGTCTCTGAGAAGAGCTACGGCCTGATCGACGAGAACAACAAGTACACGTTCCTGGTGAAGAAGACCGCGAACAAGACCCAGGTCAAGATCGCCGTTGAGCAGATCTTCGGGGTCAAGGTCACCAGCGTGAACACGATCAACCGGCAGGGCAAGCGCAAGCGCACCCGTACCGGTTACGGCAAGCGTCCCGACACCAAGCGCGCGATCGTGAGCCTGGTCGAGGGCGATCGGATCGACATCTTCGGTCAGATCGGCTAGCAGCCATAGAAGTGAGTGGGCTCCCCGAGGGCCCGCGGGGTGAGACCGTCGCATTTCGGTGCGGCGGGCTCACCCATGTAACCGACGAAGGATGAACGAAAAAGATGGGCATCCGTAAATACAAGCCGACGACTCCGGGTCGCCGCGGATCGAGTGTCTCGGACTTCTCCGAGATCACCCGCAGCACCCCCGAGAAGTCGCTGCTTGCGCCCCTTCACAGCAAGGGCGGCCGCAACGTACACGGCCGGGTCACCGCTCGCCACCAGGGCGGCGGTCACAAGCGCGCCTACCGGATCATCGACTTCCGCAGGCACGACAAGGACGGCATCCCGGCCAAGGTCGCTCACATCGAGTACGACCCCAACCGCACCGCCAACATCGCCCTGCTCCACTACGCCGACGGCGAGAAGCGCTACATCATCGCGCCGACCGGCCTCAAGCAGGGCGACAGGATCGAGAACGGTCCCGCCGCCGACATCAAGCCGGGCAACTGCCTGCCGCTGCGCAACATCCCGACCGGTACCTTCATCCACGCGGTGGAGCTCCGTCCGGGCGGGGGCGCCAAGCTCGGCCGCTCCGCGGGCGCTCAGATCCAGCTGCTCGCCAAGGAGGGCACCTACGCCACGCTGCGTATGCCGTCCGGTGAGATGCGCATGGTGGACGTGCGGTGCCGCGCCACGGTGGGTCAGGTCGGCAACGCCGAGCAGGCCAACATCAACTGGGGCAAGGCCGGCCGTATGCGGTGGAAGGGCAAGCGCCCGACCGTCCGCGGTGTCGCGATGAACCCCGTCGACCACCCGCACGGTGGTGGTGAGGGTAAGACCTCCGGTGGTCGTCACCCGGTGAACCCCAAGGGCAAGCCCGAGGGCCGTACCCGTCAGGCGAACAAGGCCAGCGACAGGCTGATCATCCGCCGTCGGTCCAAGAGGAAGAAGCGGTAGGAGCAGCCGAAATGCCACGTAGCCTTAAGAAGGGCCCCTTCGTGGACGACCACCTGCAGAAGAAGGTGGACGCCCAGAACGAGAAGGGCACCAAGAACGTCATCAAGACGTGGTCGCGTCGCTCCATGATCGTTCCCGACATGCTCGGGCACACGATCGCTGTGCACGACGGCCGCAAGCACGTCCCGGTGTTCGTCACCGAGTCGATGATCGGTCACAAGCTCGGAGAGTTCGCCCCGACGCGTACGTTCCGCAGCCACGTCAAGGAAGACCGCCGCAGCCGGCGGTAAGCGTCCCGGAAGTAGGAGAAAGCGATGGAAGCCAGGGCTCAGGCGCGGTTCGTCCGTGTCACGCCCCTCAAGGCCCGCCGCGTGGTGGACCTTATTCGCGGGCTGCCCGCTTCGGAGGCGCAGGCCGTGCTGCAGTTCGCTCCCCAGTCGGCGAGCGAGCCGATCTACAAGGTGCTCAGCTCCGCCATGGCGAACGCCGAGCACAACTTCGATCTCGACCCCAACACGCTCTTCGTGAGCCGTGCGTGGGTCGACGAGGGCCCGACGCTGAAGCGGTTCCGCCCGCGTGCACAGGGTCGCGCCTATCGGATCAACAAGCGGACGAGCCACATCACCGTGATCGTGGAGTCCCGCGAGCCGAAGGGAAGGACCCGATAGTGGGCCAGAAGGTTAACCCGCACGGGTTCCGCCTCGGCATCACGACCGACTTCAAGAGCCGGTGGTACGCCGACAAGCTGTACAAGTCGTACGTCGCCGAGGACGTGGCGATCCGCCGCATGCTGCAGAAGGGCATGGAGCGGGCCGGCATCTCCAAGGTCGAGATCGAGCGCACGACGGACCGCGTGCAGGTGGACATCCACACCGCGCGTCCCGGCATCGTGATCGGCCGTCGCGGCGCCGAGGCCGACCGCATCCGCGGCGACCTGGAGAAGCTGACCAAGAAGCAGGTCCAGCTCAACATCCTCGAGGTCAAGAACCCCGAGATCGACGCTCAGCTCGTCGCGCAGGGCGTGGCCGAGCAGCTGTCGAGCCGCGTCTCGTTCCGCCGCGCCATGCGCAAGGCGATGCAGTCGGCCATGAAGTCCGGCGCCAAGGGCATCCGTGTCCAGTGCTCCGGTCGTCTGGGCGGCGCCGAGATGTCGCGGTCGGAGTTCTACCGCGAGGGCCGGGTGCCGCTGCACACGCTGCGCGCGGACATCGACTACGGCTTCTACGAGGCCCGCACGACCTTCGGCCGCATCGGCGTGAAGGTCTGGATCTACAAGGGCGAGGCTCCGACGAGCCGCGCCGAGCGTGAGGCGGCTGCCGCCGGCGCTCGTGCCGGCCAGCGTCGCGAGCGCGACGACCGTCGTGGTGGCGGCGGCGACCGTCCGCGTCGTGGTGGCGGCGACCGCCCCCGTCGTGGCGGCGGCCGTGGCGACCGCGCCCCCCGCAACGAGGCGGCCGCGCAGGCCGCCCCCGAGACCGGCCCGGCTGCGCAGCCGGGTGCTGAAGGGAGCTGACCATGCTGATCCCGCGCAGGGTCAAGCACCGCAAGCAGCACCGGCCTGACCGCAGCGGAGCCGCCAAGGGCGGCACCAGGGTCGTGTTCGGCGAGTTCGGCATTCAGGCTGTTGAGCACTCCTACGTGACCAACCGCCAGATCGAGTCCGCTCGTATCGCCATGACCCGTCACATCCGCCGTGGCGGCAAGGTGTGGATCAACATCTACCCCGACCGTCCGCTCACGAAGAAGCCGGCCGAGACCCGCATGGGTTCCGGTAAGGGCTCGCCGGAGTGGTGGATCGCCAACGTCAAGCCCGGACGCGTGATGTTCGAGCTGTCCGGCGTGGCGGAGCCGATCGCTCGCGAGGCGCTTCAGCGTGCGATCCACAAGCTCCCGATGAAGTGCAAGATCGTTAAGCGTGAAGTGGGTGAGGCGTGATGGCTAAGGGCCTGACCGCCGGCGAGCTGCGAGTGGAGGACCAGGACACCCTGGTGCAGAAGCTCAAGGAGGCCAAGGAGGAGCTGTTCAACCTCCGCTTCCAGGCGGCGACCGGTCAGTTGGAGAGCCACGGGCGGCTGCGCGCCGTCCGCCGCGAGATCGCCCGTATCTACACCGTGATGCGCGAGCGCGAGCTGGGCATCGTCACGGTCGAGAAGGAGACGAGCGATGGCTGAGACCACCGAGACCACCGAGACCGCCGAGAACGGCGAGTCCCGGAACTTCCGCAAGGTCCGCGAGGGCCTCGTCGTCAGCGACAAGATGGACAAGACCGTCGTCGTCGCCGTCGAGGACCGCGTGAAGCACCGGCTGTACGGCAAGGTCATCCGCCGTACGACCAAGTACAAGGCGCACGACGAGGCCAACGCCTGCGGCGTCGGCGACCGCGTGCTGCTGATGGAGACCCGTCCGCTCTCCGCCACCAAGCGGTGGAGGGTCGTGGAGATCCTCGAGAAGGCCAAGTAAGGCCCTCTCCGATATACCGCGCCTCGTGGGGGCTCCCAGAGCCCCCATGACGGCGTCCAAGGACGCGGGGCCCACAGCCCCGCGTCGCCTGCGGTGCGGCGCCCTCCGGGGCGCTGTGGCCGTGGGAACAAGACAATGCCAGGTTCCGCCAGGCTCAGAGATGAGAACCGGCGCGACTATCAGGAGTAGACGTGATCCAGCAGGAGTCGCGGCTCAAGGTCGCCGACAACACGGGCGCGAAGGAGATCCTTTGCATCCGTGTTCTCGGTGGCTCGGGCCGACGCTACGCCGGTATCGGCGACGTCATCGTCGCCACTGTCAAGGACGCGCTGCCGGGCAGCACGGGCGTCAAGAAGGGTGACGTGGTCAAGGCCGTCGTCGTCCGTACGGTCAAGGAGCGCCGCCGGCCCGACGGCTCCTACATCCGCTTCGACGAGAACGCCGCCGTCATCATCAAGGACAGCGGTGACCCTCGTGGCACTCGTATCTTCGGCCCGGTCGGCCGCGAGCTGCGCGACAAGAAGTTCATGCGCATCATCTCGCTCGCCCCGGAGGTGTTGTAAATGCCGAAGTCGCTGCACGTGAAGAAGGGTGACCTGGTCCAGGTCATCGCCGGCAAGGACAAGGGTGCCAAGGGCCGTGTGATCGCCACGCTGCCGCGCGAGGACCGCGTGGTGGTCGAGGGCATCAACATGATCAAGAAGCACGCCAAGGAGACCCACCAGGGCCCGCGCGGTGCCAAGACCGGCGGCGTGCAGACCATGGAGGGCCCGATTCACGTCTCGAACGTGAAGAAGCTCAAGGACGACAAGCCCGCCGAGAAGAAGGCCGACGAGAAGAAGGCCGACGAGACGGGTGAGGACAGCTGATGACTGCCACGACCACTGAGAACGAGACCGCGACCGAGCGCCCGACGCCGCGACTCAAGACGAAGTACCGCGAGGAGATCGCGGCCCAGCTTCGCGAGCAGTTCGGCATCGAGAACGTCATGCAGATCCCGGCCCTGACCAAGATCAAGGTCAACATGGGTGTCGGCGAGGCGGCTCGCGACTCGAAGCTCATCGAGGGCGCTGTCCGCGACCTCACCGCGATCACCGGTCAGAAGCCGGCCGTCGTCCGGGCGCGCAAGTCCATCGCGCAGTTCAAGCTGCGCGAGGGCATGCCGATCGGCGCGCACGTCACGCTGCGCGGCGACCGCATGTGGGAGTTCCTCGACCGGCTGCTGGCGCTGGCCCTGCCCCGAATCAGGGACTTCCGCGGTCTGTCGCCCAAGCAGTTCGACGGCAACGGGAACTACACCTTCGGTCTGACCGAGCAGGTCATGTTCCACGAGGTCGACCAGGACAAGGTCGACCGGGCGCGGGGCATGGACATCACGATCGTGACCACCGCGAAGAACGACGACCAGGGCCGGGCGCTGCTGAAGCTCCTCGGCTTCCCGTTCAAGGAGGCCTGATCCAATGGCGAAGAAGTCGCTGATCGCCAAGGCGGGGCGCAAGCAGAAGTTCGAGGTCCGGGCCTACACGCGTTGCTCGCGTTGCGGTCGCCCGCGCGCGGTCTACAGGAAGTTCGGCCTGTGCCGCGTGTGCTTCCGCGAGATGGCGCACCGGGGCGAGCTGCCCGGCATCACCAAGTCGAGCTGGTAGATACCCTGAAGGGCGGCTCTCTCGCAGGGCCGCCCCTCATGTTCGTAGAAGACAGGGCGCACAACGCGCCCACGACCACGCCAAAGGTCCACCGGCAGAGCGCTGCTTCGCCGACTGGAAACCGTGGTGAGGAAGGCCACTGGCCATGACGATGACCGACCCGATCGCAGACATGCTCACACGTCTGCGCAACGCGAATTCGGCGTACCACGACAGCGTGTCGATGCCGTACTCGAAGATCAAGGCGCACATCGCCGAGATCCTCCAGCAGGAGGGTTACATCCAGGCTTGGACCGTCGAGGACGCCAAGGTCGGGAAGAACCTCGTGGTGGAGCTCAAGTTCGGGCCCACCCGTGAGCGGTCGCTCGCGGGCCTGCGCCGGGTTTCCAAGCCCGGTCTGCGGGTTTATGCGAAGAAGGACAACCTGCCTCGAGTCCTGGGCGGACTGGGCGTCGCGATCATCTCGACGTCCCACGGCCTCATGACCGACAAGCAGGCCGGCAAGCGTGGCGTGGGCGGCGAAGTCCTCGCCTACGTCTGGTAGAGGGGAGGAACACAGCATGTCGCGAATCGGACGGCTGCCCATCCCTGTGCCGAGTGGCGTCGACATCACGATCGACGGCCAGGATGTCCAGGTCAAGGGCCCGAAGGGCACGCTCACTCACACGGTCGCCGAGCCCATCAAGGTCGCTCGGGACGACGACGGCGCCATCGCCGTCACCCGGCCCAACGACGAGAACAAGGTCCGTGCGCTGCACGGCCTGTCCAGGACGCTGATCGCCAACATGGTGCAGGGCGTCACTCAGGGCTACTCCAAGAGCCTTGAGATCGTCGGCGTCGGTTACCGCGTCCAGGCCAAGGGCCCGACGCAGCTGGAGTTCTCTCTGGGCTTCAGTCACCCGGTCATCGTCGACGCCCCCGATGGCGTCAGCTTCCGCGTCGAGAAGCCGACCCTGTTCCACGTGGACGGCATCGACAAGCAGAAGGTCGGCGAGGTCGCGGCCAACATCCGCAAGTTGCGCAAGCCTGACCCGTACAAGGGCAAGGGCGTGCGTTACCAGGGCGAACAGATCCGCCGCAAGGTCGGAAAGGCTGGTAAGTAGGCATGGCTCCGAAGACTGCGTTCAGCAAGCACACGGCTGCCCGCACCGTCTCGCGGGCCCGCCGTCACCGCCGCGTCCGCAAGAACGTCGTCGGTACGGCCGCGCGTCCGCGTCTGGTCGTCAACCGCTCGACCCGTCACATGTTCGTCCAGATCGTGGACGACTCCGTCGGCCACACGCTGGTGAGCGCGTCCACCATGGACCCCTCGCTGCGGTCGCTGGAGGCGGACAAGACCGAGAAGGCGAAGAAGGTCGGCGAGCTCCTCGCTCAGCGGGCCAAGGAAGCCGGGATCACGGCGGTCGTCTTCGACCGCGGTGGCAACCGCTACGCCGGGCGCATCGCCGCTCTGGCGGACAGCGCCCGCGAAGGCGGGCTCGAATTCTGATGACCGCAATGGAGAAGAGGAACCACTGATGGCTGCAGCTCCGCGTCGCGGTGGCGGCACCGGTGGCGAGCGGCGGGACCGTCGTGACGATCGCCGCGGCGGCGCCGCCGACAAGGGCGTCTCGTACATCGAGCGCGTAGTGAAGATCAACCGAGTGGCCAAGGTCGTGAAGGGTGGTCGTCGCTTCAGCTTCACCGCCCTCGTCGTCGTCGGTGACGGCAACGGCCTGGTCGGCGTCGGCTATGGCAAGGCCAAGGAAGTCCCCGCGGCCATCGCCAAGGGTGTCGAAGAGGCGAAGAAGCACTTCTTCAAGGTCCCCCGGATCCAGGGCACGATCCCGCACACCGTGCAGGGCGAGGAGGCGGCCGGCGTCGTCTTCCTGCGTCCGGCCTCGGCCGGTACCGGCGTCATCGCCGGTGGCCCGGTGCGCGCGGTCCTGGAGTGCGCGGGCATCCACGACGTGCTGTCCAAGTCGCTCGGCTCGGACAACCCGATCAACATCGTGCACGCCACCGTGGCGGCGCTGAAGGGCCTTTCGCGCCCCGAGGAGATCGCCGCCCGCCGTGGCCTGCCGATCGAGGACGTGGCCCCGCCTGCCATGCTCAAGGCCCAGCGTGAGGGTCTGGCGGAGGCGGCGGCCGCGAAGGCGGTGAGCTAGTCATGGCACGCCTGAAGATCACTCAGGTTCGCTCGAAGATCGGTGGCAAGCAGAACCAGCGTGACTCGCTGCGTTCGCTTGGCCTGAAGCGAATCGGCGACGTCGTCGTCAAGGAGGACCGGCCCGAGATTCGCGGCATGGTCTCCGTGGTGACGCACCTCGTCGAGGTGGAAGAGGTCGACTAGTCATGACTGACAAGGCTCCGCTGAAGATTCACGACCTGCGTCCGGCCCCCGGCGCCAACAAGCCGAAGGTCCGCAAGGGCCGCGGCGAGGCGTCCAAGGGCAAGACCGCCGGTCGCGGCACCAAGGGCTCGCACGCCCGTACCACGGTGCCCCTCGGTTTCGAGGGTGGCCAGGTGCCGCTGCAGAGGCGTCTGCCGAAGCTCAAGGGCTTCTCCAACGCCCTGTTCAAGACGACCTACCAGGTCGTCAACCTCGACAGGATCGGCGAGCTGTTCCCCGAGGGTGGCGAGGTCACCGTCGAGGCTCTGGTCGCCAAGGGTGCTGTTCGCAAGAACCAGCTCGTGAAGGTGCTCGGCACCGGCGAGATCTCGGTCGCGGTGAACGTGACGGCTCACGCCTTCTCGTCCTCCGCGAAGGAGAAGATCGCCGCCGCCGGTGGTTCCGTTACCGAGCTGTAGTAACGCTATGACGAGGCGTGGGGGCTCTGACAATGGGCCCCCACGCCCGTAGTGCGTTAGAGTTCGCGAGACGGCAGGCTTCTGTCCGGCTCGTTTGACAATGAGACTTCAGATGGCAGATCCCCGCACCATCGCTTACTCACACCGCCGTAAAGGCGCGCAGGAGGGACCGTGCTGACCGCGTTTACCCGGGCGTTCCGGACACCGGACCTGCGCAAGAAGTTGCTCTTCACCCTGGGCATCATCGCGCTTTTCCGTCTCGGCTCGGTTCTTCCGACCCCGGGAGTCCACGTCCAGAACCTCGCCGCCTGTTTCGACCAGGCTCGGAGTGGCGACACCGGCAACATCTACGGGATGGTCCAGCTCTTCAGCGGCGGTGCGCTGCTGAAGCTTTCCGTGTTCGCGCTGGGCATCATGCCGTACATCACCGCGAGCATCATTCTCCAGCTGCTCGTCGTGGTCATTCCGCGACTCGAAGCGCTGAAGAAGGAAGGCCAATCCGGCCAGACCAAGATCACGCAGTATACGCGTTATCTGACCATCGGGCTCGCGGTCCTGCAGTCCACCGCCTTCATCGCGCTGGCCCGTACCGGTCAGCTCTTCCCGAACTGCCAGCAGGACGTCCTGCTCGACCCCGACAACATCTTCATGATCGTCACCATGGTGATCATCATGACGGCCGGTACGTCGGTGATCATGTGGCTCGGTGAGCTCATCACCGACCGCGGTGTCGGCAACGGCATGTCCATCCTGATCTTCACGCAGGTCGTCGCGGTCTTCCCCTCCGAGCTGGCGAACATCTTCCAGGCGAACAAGTTCACCTTCGCGGTCGTCATGGTGGTCGGCATCTTCATGATCGCCGCGGTGGTCTTCGTCGAGCAGGCCCAGCGCCGCATCCCGGTGCAGTACGCCAAGCGCATGGTGGGCCGCCGGATGTACGGCGGCACGTCCACCTACATCCCGCTGAAGGTCAACCAGGCCGGCATCATCCCGGTCATCTTCGCCTCCTCGCTGCTCTACCTGCCGCAGCTCATCACGTCGCTCTTCCAGACGAGCGACAACGTGGTGATCACCTGGATCTCGCAGAACCTGGCCACGGGCGACACCCCGATCTACATGGCCACGTTCTTCCTGCTGATCATCTTCTTCACCTACTTCTACGTGTCGATTACGTTCAACCCCACTGAAGTCGCCGACAACATGAAGAAGTACGGTGGATTCATTCCGGGCATCCGCCCCGGCCGTCCGACGGCTGAATACCTGAACTTCGTGCTCACCCGTCTGACCGCGCCCGGCGCGCTCTATCTGGGTCTGATCTCCATGGTCCCGATCGTCGCGCTGGCGGTGGCCGGTGCGAGCCAGAACTTCCCGTTCGGAGGGACGAGCATTCTGATCATGGTAGGCGTCGGCCTGGACACGGTGAAGCAGATCGAGAGCCAGCTGCAGCAGCGTAACTACGAAGGTTTCCTGCGGTAGTGCGTCTCGTTCTGGTTGGGCCCCCTGGAGCGGGTAAGGGGACACAGGCCCAGTACATCGCATCGAACCTGTCCATCCCGAAAATTTCGACAGGTGACATCTTCCGTGCCAACGTCTCCGGCGGCACGGATCTTGGCAAGCTGGCCAAGACGTACATGGACCGTGGTGACCTGGTGCCCGACGAGGTCACCATCGCCATGGTCCGTGACCGTCTGTCCGAGGACGACGCGCAGGACGGGTTCCTGCTCGACGGCTTCCCGAGGAACGTCGCGCAGGCGGAGATCCTGCGGGACATGCTCAAGGACTGGGGCCAGGCGCTCGACCTCGTACTCGAGCTTGTGGTGGACGACGACGAGGTGGTCAGGCGGCTCGCCGGCCGGCGCACCTGCAGCCAGTGCGGGCGCATCTGGCACGTCGAGTTCGACGACAAGAAGGACGACAAGTGTGACGCGTGCGGGGGCGCGCTCTTCCAGCGTGACGACGACAAGGAAGAGACCGTCAGGCATCGCCTGGAGGTCTACCAGGAGCAGACGGCTCCGCTGGTCTCCTACTACGCCGACGAGGGCATCCTCGTGGGCGTCGACGCGACTGGGCCGGTCGAGGAGGTCACTCAGCGGGCCATGGACGCGATCCGGCCGTTCCTGGGTTAGCCCGGTAACGACCGATTTGCGGAGGTGGCACGGGTTTCCGTGCCACCTCGCGGCTATTGTGGGGGAATTGGGCCCCCACTGAGGCCCGTTGAGACCCAGGGGGGCAGAAGATGTTCAAACGCAACAGGCACGGCATCCAGATCAAGTCGCCGGAGCAGCTCGAGAAGATGCGGGCCGCCGGCCTCGTGGTCGGGCGCACGCTCGACCTGCTCAAGCGCTCGGTGGAGCCCGGCATGACGCCGCTCGACCTCGACGTCATCGCCGAGAAGGCGATCAGGGGCGAGGGCGCGATCCCCTCGTTCAAGGGCTACCAGGGCTTCCCCGCCACGATCTGCGCCTCGGTGAACGACGAGGTGGTGCACGGCATCCCGACCAACGCCCGCAAGCTGCGCGAGGGTGACATCATCTCGATCGACTGCGGCGCGATCCTGGAGGGCTGGCACGGCGACTCCGCCGTCACGGTCCCGGTCGGCGAGGTCGACCCGAAGCTGACCGAGCTGATGCGGGTCACGGAGGAGGCCATGTGGCGCGGTATCGCCGCGCTGCGGCCCGGCCGGCACCTGTCCGACATCGGGTACGAAGTCGAGCGTTACGTGAAGTCTCAGGGCCGCTACGGCATCCCTCCGGAGTACGGCGGCCACGGCATCGGCACCGAGATGCACATGGACCCGTGGATCGCCAACCACGGCAAGCCGGGCCGCGGCCCGGCGCTCGAGGAGGGCATGTGCCTGGCCATCGAGCCCATGGTCAACCTCGGCACCGAGCGCACCCGCGTGCTGGCCGACGACTGGACCGTGGTCACGATCGACGGTAAGCACTCCGCACACTTCGAACACAGCGTCGCCGTGACACATAATGGTCCTTGGGTGCTGACCGCCCTAGACGGGGGCGAATCGCGCCTGGCTCAACTTCAGCCCTAGCCGGGAGTGGGTGGGATGGCGAACAGCCCCGAGATGCGTGCCTCCGACGCCGACCGAGACCGGGTCGCCGCCATCCTCCGCGAGCACACCGCGCAGGGTCGCATCACGATGGACGAGTTCAACGAGCGGCTCGAGAACCTCTACCAGAGCAAGACCTACGGCGAGCTGGCCAAGCTGACGTCCGACCTGCCGGACGTGGACCTGCGTCACCTGCCGGTCAAGGCCACCGCGGCGCCCACGCCGCAGCACCAGAACATGCACCCCGGCATGAAGGCCGCGTGGAGCGCCTGGGCGGTGGCCAGCGGCATCAACTGGGTGATCTGGCTGATCGTGAGCATCACGGCCGGCGACCTGATCTATCCGTGGCCGCTGTGGGTGATGGGGCCGTGGGGCGTGATCCTGCTGGTGAGCACGATCTTCGGGAACAACAACGAGCCGAAGAGCACGTAGGGACTTTGTGCAGTAGTGCACTGTGTGAATTCATGCGCAGTGCGGATACGCCCGGCTTCCTAACGTGAGCTGTGTCGACCACGACTCACGGAGGAAAGCACATGCGCAAGGTCCTTGCAGCCACCGCTCTCGCCGGCTCGATGGCGTTCGCCGGTCTGACCCTCGCCCCCGCCGCCCAGGCCGCCACCACCGCGGCGCCCGTCAGCGCCACGCAGGCGACCGGCTCGCTGGGGAGCTGGGGCAAGTTCTACTCCAGCAACAAGAAGGCCTACACCTACGGCAAGACCTACAAGTCCGGTCAGAAGGTCTACACCCACTGGTACGGCAAGGAGTACACCCCCAAGTACGGCTACGTCTGGTTCAAGTACTACTCCGGCGGCAAGTGGTACACCTTCTACAAGAAGTGGAACGGCTCGCACCACGGCGTGTGGTCCGGCAAGGGGATCAAGAAGGTCTACACCTGGACCTGCTGGGGCGGGAAGCACACGTACTGCGGCTCGCGGCACCGCATCTACGGATAGCGGTCATGGCCTTGGGCCCCCCGGGGAGTCTCCGGCGGGCCCTTCGCTGTGTGTGTCAGGCACCCTAGGCGTGGGGTAGACTCTGCCATGGTTGTGTCAGGACACCTGGCACGCGTTTCGCGTTTTAGGCTCAGGTGTCGTACACTCCTTAGTCGGCTCACTATGACTTTCCACGCGTCGGCGATCCTTGCCGATCGTCGCTCTCTTCGAAGCGTGAAGGTCGCGGCTGCGTAGTGAACCGGAGCCTCAGACGACCGATCAGTGAAACGCGAGGAATTTTGGCCAAGAAAGACGGCGCCATCGAGATCGAGGGCACTGTGGTCGAATCGCTCCCGAACGCCATGTTCCGGGTGCAGCTCGACAACGGCCACAAAGTCCTGGCCCACATCAGCGGACGAATGCGGATGCACTACATCCGAATTCTTCCTGACGACCGGGTTGTCGTTGAGCTGAGCCCCTACGACCTGAGTCGTGGGCGGATCGTCTACCGATACAAGTAAAGACGTCTGAGGACACGAAGGACAATGAAGGTAAAGCCGAGCGTCAAGAAGATCTGCGACAAGTGCAAGGTGATCCGCCGGCACGGTCGCGTCATGGTGATCTGCGACAACCTGCGCCACAAGCAGCGCCAGGGTTAGTCGCCGCAAGGCTTCTCCGAGTCCGCCCCGCCAGGGTGCGGGCTCGATGCATGAGGAGCCTGCAACAAGTAGTCGCGTCCCACACCTGAGCAGGCGGTGTCTCACTGAACCGCTCAGGAGACCCCCGGTCGGAGGCCGGGGCCCTCACCCCGGGCATTGGGGAGGGGTAGTGCGGCGCAAGACCTCCGCCACAAAGAAGGAGAATGCCCGACCATGGCTCGCCTGGTTGGCGTCGACCTCCCCCGCGACAAGCGGCTGGAGATCGCTCTCACCTACATCTACGGAATCGGCCGCACCCGCGCCCAGGAGATCCTCCAGGCCACCGGCGTGAGCGGCGACCTGCGCGTGCACCAGCTCTCCGACACCGAGCTCGTCCCGATGCGTGACTACATCGAGGCGAACTTCAAGATCGAGGGTGACCTGCGCCGCGAGGTCCAGGCCGACATCCGCCGCAAGATCGAGATCGGTTGCTACCAGGGCATTCGGCACCGCAAGGGCCTGCCCGTGCACGGTCAGCGCACGCAGACCAACGCGCGCACCCGTAAGGGCAAGAAGAAGACCGTCGCCGGCAAGAAGAAGCCCGGTAAGAAGTAGTCCCGCAGCCGCGGACCGAAGACCTCAGGAGTGAAGGCAAAGAATGCCTCCTAAGAGCCGCCAGGGCGCGCCGAAGAAGGTGCGCCGCAAGGAGAAGAAGAACGTCGCTCACGGGCACGCCCACATCAAGAGCACGTTCAACAACACGATCGTCTCGATCACCGACCCCAACGGGAACGTGATCTCCTGGGCCAGCGCCGGCCACGTGGGTTTCAAGGGCTCCCGCAAGTCCACCCCGTTCGCCGCCCAGATGGCCGCCGAGAACGCCGCCCGCCGCGCCATGGAGCACGGCATGCGCAAGGTCGACGTCTTCGTCAAGGGTCCCGGCTCCGGCCGTGAGACCGCGATCCGCTCGCTGCAGGCCACCGGCCTGGAGGTGGGTTCGATCCAGGACGTCACCCCGGTTCCGCACAACGGTTGCCGGCCGCCGAAGCGCCGCCGCGTCTGAATTAGCCCAGGAGATACAGAGAAATGGCTCGTTACACGGGCGCGGACTGCAAGCTCTGCCGTCGCGAGAAGACCAAGCTCTTCCTCAAGGGCAGCAAGTGCGAGTCCGCCAAGTGCCCCATCGAGATCCGTCCTTACCCCCCGGGTGAGCACGGCCGCGGACGCCCCAAGGAGTCCGAGTACCAGCTTCAGCTTCGCGAGAAGCAGAAGACCCGCCGCATCTACGGCGTCCTCGAGAAGCAGTTCCACAACTACTACGAGGAGGCCGCGGGCAAGACCGGCAAGTCGGGTGAGGTGCTGCTCCAGATCCTGGAGAGCCGGCTCGACAACGTCGTCTACCGCGCCGGGTTCGCGCAGTCGCGTGACGCCGCCCGCCAGCAGGTCCGTCACGGGCACTTCCTGGTGAACGGCAAGAAGGTCGACATCCCGTCGTACCGCGTTCGCGAGCACGACATCATCGAGGTCCGCGAGACCAAGCGCAACCTGATGCCGTACGAGGTGGCCCGCGCCACCGCCGGCGAGCGCACGGTTCCCGCGTGGCTCGGCGTCGTGCCCGAGAAGCTCCGCGTCCTGGTTCACCAGCTGCCGGTCCGCCAGCAGATCGACACCCAGGTCCAGGAGCAGCTCATCGTCGAGTACTACTCGAAGTAAGTAGTATCTCGTCCGGTCGGGGCGCGGCATGCCGTGTCCCGACTAGGCTGTTTATCGGAGTGGCGTCATATAGCGGTCGCCACACGAAAAAAGGGGAGACCCGCACATGCTGATCGCTCAGCGTCCGACTCTGCTCGAAGAGTCGATCGACGAGACCCGGTCCCGGTTCGTCATCGAGCCGCTGGAGCCGGGCTTCGGTTACACCATCGGCAACTCTCTGCGCCGTACGCTGCTGTCGTCCATCCCGGGCGCGGCCGTGACGAGCATCCGCATCGAGGGCGTGCTGCACGAGTTCTCGACCGTTCCTGGGGTCAAGGAAGACGTCACCGACATCATCCTCAACCTCAAGGAGCTGGTCGTCTCCTCCGAGCACGACGAGCCGGTCGTGATGTACCTGCGCAAGCAGGGCCCGGGTGAGGTCACCGCCGCCGACATCGCGCCGCCGGCCGGTGTCGAGGTGCACAACCCCGAGCTGCGCATCGCCACGCTCAACGGCAAGGCGAAGCTGGAGATGGAGCTGACCGTCGAGCGCGGTCGCGGCTACGTCTCCGCGGCGCAGAACAAGCAGCCGGGCCAGGAGATCGGCCGGATCCCGATCGACTCCATCTACTCCCCGGTGCTCAAGGTCACCTACAAGGTCGAGGCCACCCGAGTCGAGCAGCGTACCGACTTCGACCGCCTCATCCTGGACGTCGAGACCAAGCCGGCCATGAAGCCCCGCGACGCGGTGGCCTCCGCCGGTAAGACCCTCGTCGAGCTCTTCGGCCTGGCCCGCGAGCTCAACGTCGAGGCCGAGGGCATCGACATCGGCCCGTCGCCGACCGACGCCGCTCTCGCGGCCGACCTGGCGCTGCCGATCGAGGAGCTCAACCTCACCGTCCGCTCCTACAACTGCCTCAAGCGCGAGGGCATCCACACCGTGGGTGAGCTCGTCGCCCGCAGTGAGCAGGACCTGCTCGACATCCGCAACTTCGGCGCCAAGTCGATCGAAGAGGTCAAGCAGAAGCTGCACGAGATGTCGCTGGCGCTCAAGGACTCCCCGCCCGGGTTCGACCCGAGCGCGGTGGCCGGCGGCGGCTACGACGACGACGACAGCGCGTACGTCGAGACCGAGCAGTACTGATTCTCAAGATAGCGCGGGCCCCCGCCGTGGGGGCCTGGCGGCTCGACCCCGGTACCTGGTACGGCCGGGGCGGGTGACACTCCAAGGAGATATGACATGCCCAAGCCCACCAAGGGTGCACGTCTTGGCGGCAGCCCGGCGCACGAGCGGCTGATCCTGGCCAACCTGGCCACGGACCTGTTCCGCCACGGCAAGATCCGCACGACGGTCGCCAAGGCCAAGCGCCTGCGCCCGCTGGCGGAGCGCCTGATCACCAAGGCGAAGAAGGGCGACATCCACAACCGGCGTCAGGTCCTGACCGTCGTTCGGGACAAGGGCGTCGTGCACCACCTCTTCACCGAGCTGGCGACGACGTTCGCCGAGCGTCCCGGTGGCTACACCCGGATCACCAAGATCGGTGCGCGTAAGGGCGACAACGCCCCGATGGCGGTCATCGAGCTGGTGACCGAGCCGCTGAACGGCGTCACCACCCGCCGCACCGAGGCTCCGGCTGCCGCCGCTGCCCCGGCTGCCGCTCCGGCTGAGGAGGAGACCAAGGCCGAGGCTGACGAGGCTCCGGCCGCCGAGACGGCCGAGGACTCCGCCGACAAGGCTGCCGACAAGGCTGAGGCCCCCGCCGAGGAGGCTGCCGCCGAGGAGGCGCCCGCCGCCGAGGCGAAGAAGGACGAGGCCTGATCTTTCAGGCTGGTTGAGACGGGCCCGGATCCCCTCGCGGGGGTCCGGGCCCGTTTCTGTTTCTGCACCTGCACCTGAGGGAGAACCACATCGTGCTACGGCTTCGCCTCGATCTCGCCTACGACGGGACGGACTTCTCCGGGTGGGCCAGGCAGCCGGGGCTGCGGACGGTCCAGGGGGAGATCGAGCAGGCGCTGGGCCGGATCCTGCGGCTCGACGGGCCCGTCATGCTGACCGTGGCCGGGCGTACCGACGCGGGGGTGCACGCGCGGGGGCAGGTGGCCCACGTGGACGTGCCTGAGGCGGCGCTGGGGGAGCTCGACGGGAACCGGGGGCCCCTGGACGTCCATGAGCGGCTCGCTGCGCTCGTGCGACGGCTGGGCGGGGTCCTGGAGCCCGATGTACGGATTTATCGGGTCTCCGTGGCTCCTGAGGGCTTTGACGCGCGATTCTCCGCGATGTTCCGGCGGTACGCGTACCGGGTGAGTGACGCTCCCGGGGGTGTGGACCCGCTGCGGCGGCGCGAGATCGTCTGGCACAACCGGCCGGTGGACCTCGGCGCCATGAACGCGGCCGCCTCGCGGCTGATCGGCGAGCACGACTTCGCGGCGTTCTGCAAGAAGCGCGAGGGGGCCACCACGATCAGGGAGCTGCAGCGGCTGGAGTGGGCCCGGCGGCCGGACGGCGTGCTGGAGGCGACGGTGGTGGCCGACGCGTTCTGCCACTCGATGGTGCGGGCGCTGGTCGGCTCGCTGCTGGCGGCCGGTGACGGGCGGCGGCCGGTGGAGTGGCCGGGTCAGGTGCTGGCGCGGGCCGTACGGGACTCGGGGGTGCATGTCGCGCCCGCGCACGGGCTGTGCCTGGAAGAGGTCGGGTACCCGCCGGAGGCCGAACTCGCCGCGCGGGCGCGCGCCACGCGGCGAGTACGGACGGCGGGCTCAGCCCTTGGTGATGCGGCGCTCCAGCACGAGTGAGGTCTGGTCCCGGAACTCCCCGCTGACCTTGGGCAACGTCTTGTCCTTGGCCTCCGGCGTGTGGCCGTCGGCATGGGTGGCGTAGCTGAAGACGATGTAGCGGCCCCAGACCAGGCCCGCCGCGTAACCGCCCGCGATGTGCACCCGCTCGCCCCCCGAGGACCTCGGGCCGGGCAGCGGGCGGAACCAGATGTTGCGACCCAGGTCCTTGGTCTGGTCGGCGGTCGTGGCGGCGTTCTTGTCAGGCAGGACGGCGATGCCGGTGGTGACGGCGTAGCGGCGCTTGCTGTCGACGTAGGTGGCCCTCAGCACGCGGCTGCACTTGTGCTCCTTCAGCGCGTCGGCGAACGCGCCCGTGGCCGCCTTGTCGCAGGTCGTCTCCATGTCGGCCTTGACCCTGGTGAACGTGGTGCCGGCCGCGTCGACCTTCTTCTTCGGGAACGCCTCCGACAGCGACAGCTTCTGCGGGTCGGTCTGCTCCGAGTTCAGGATCGAGGTGCCCGCGGCCTCCGGCGGGGCGGACTGCGCGACCGTGGGCGGTGGCACGCTGGCGCGGGTCGCGGCCGTCGTGGGCGGGGCGTTGCTGACGGCCTGGAAGGCGAAGAAGCCGCCCGTCGCCACGCCTGCGAGCGCGAGCGCGCCCAGCGTCACCAGCAGGGCTCGCTTGCTCCTGGCCGGTGGCGGGGGTGGTGGCGGGGTCTGGAACGGGGGCTGCTTGAACGCGCCCGGCGGGAAGACCGGGGCGCCTGCCTGGGGTCTGGGCAGGTCCAGGGACGTGGACGGGCGCTGGCCCCAGGTGTCTCTGGAGAAGGGGAGCTCGGGCAGTTTGTCACCGGTGGGGGGTGTGGGCGGCCAGACGGGGACGTCGCCTGGCTCGGCTGGGCGGTTGGACGGGTTCGAGGTGGCTTCTGGGTGGTCTTCCGTCGCCACGGGGGCTGACAGGGGCAGGGGGAGGCCCAGGCGGGTGTCCTCGGGCTGGAGGTCTTCGTCCTGGTGCGGGGTGACGGTGGTGGAGTCGTCGGGTCTGTCGTGGTGCGGGGGGAAGCCGTGGGGCGGTGTGGTGGCGTCCTCCGGTGGCGGGGCCGGGAGGTGGGTGGGGCGGGGGCCGGCGGGGTTGGTGGCGTCCTGCTCCGAGGGGGCGGGAGTGCCCTGAACGGCGTCCCGTTTGGCGGCTTCTGGGTCGAAGTAGTGGGCTGGGCGGGGGATGCCGTCGGGGTTGGTGGCGTTCGGGTCGAAGGCCGTGGGGTGGGGGATGTTCGGGTCGAAGGTGGCGTTCGGGTCGAACGGCGGGGGGAGGTTCGGCTCGTCGGGCTCGGCCTCCAGCTCCCCTGTGGCGGCCGGCCACGGGGGGATCGCGTGCGGGTCCGAGACCGGGGCGGGCCAGGTGGGCATGCCCGCGGCGGCGGCGGTGAACGCTGGGGGCGGCTCCCACGGCGGTGCGCCCGGCACCACCGGGTCCACCGGCCATCGGCCCGTTTCGTGCTGCGGCTGGTCCCAGGGGCGGATGTCCTGCATGCGGCCTGGGCGAGTCCGGTCGTCATCCGGCTGCCACTGCTGGTCGGGGGTGCCGAACGGGGTGAAACCGGCTGGGGGCGCGCCGAAGGGCTGCTGGTAGGCGGGCGGGATGAAGCCCTGGTCGGCGGGCGCCTGGTGGCCGGGTTGCGGGTCGAACGGTGGGTTGCCTGTGGCTGCTTCTTGGCCCGGCTGGGAGGCGAACGGCGGATGACCGGCGGTCGGCTCGTGGCCGCCGGGCTGGGCGCTGAACGGCGGGTGGGCTGTGGCCGGTTCCTGGCCGGGCTGGGCGCTGAACGGTGGATGACCGGCGGTCGGCTCGTGGCCGGGCTGGGCGGCGAACGGCGGGTGGGCCGCCGATGGCTCCTGGTCGGGCTGCTGCGGCGCGAACGCGTGCTGGTCGCGCGCGTGGTCGGTGGGGGGCTCCCAGCTGGGGTGGTGCGCCGCGAAGGCGTGCTCGCCCCGCATGGGCCGGCCGCCTGAGGGCTGGTCGCCCTGCCCCGGGCCGCCCTGCGCCTCGGGCTGGCCGCCGAAGGGCGGGTGGCCCGCTGACGGGTCGTAGTCGGGCTGGGGTGGTGCGAAGGGGTGCTGGCCCGGCTCTGGTGTGAGGCCGTGGTCGGGGTGGGTGGGGTCGGAGAACCAGTCGTATGGGGCGGCGTCGTCGCCCGGCACCTCCCATGGCTGGGCGCCGGGCGACGGCTCGTCATCGGACGGCGGCCCCTGCAGGACGGGTGGGACGGGACGCGCGTCGGCGTCCGCCGCCTCGTCGGATGGAGTGAACGCCGCTGGAACGTCTCGCCCGTCGGTCTGGCCGAAGCTCGGCGGTGGCGTCGCGGGGGCGGCCGAGCGGTCGGCCTCCCTGCGATCGTGCTCAGACCCGGGTTCCTGGCCACGCATAGCTGGAGCCTAGCGAGAGTAGCGAGATCGTTATGTCGGTATGGGCGTTCCCACAGGCATCACGAGTTCCCTACATGCGCATATGCCCCACAAAGACCCGTCAGCTCAGTGCGCTGCCGGAGAGCGCCCGATGCTCCAGGGCCTGGAACACGGTGGCCTGGGTGATGTCGTTGATGGCCTCGGAGATCCGCTTCTGTCCCTTCGAGTCGGGCTTCGTGCCGTCCTTGTTCTGGAACCAGACCAAGAGCGCGTAGTGCCCGAACGTGGACACCTTCGCGCCGCCGGCACCCGAGCCGAGGAGCTTCGTGACGCTGTCCTTGCCCGCCAGCGGCTTGACGTAGTTCTGGTCGTTGCCGCTCTTGGCGACCTTGGTCGCGTTCTTGCTCGTGCTGAGGTTCGCCACGCCGACGGTGCCGATCACCTTGCCCGCCTTGTCGCGGAAGCTGGCCCGCAGGAACTGGGTGCACTTGGCGGCCTTGAGCGCCTTCTTCAGGTCATCGCCCAGGGCGCCGTCGTCGCACTTCTTGTCCTTGCTGGTGACCGTCATCTCGTAGCCGCGGCCCGAGACCGTGAACTTCTTCTTCGAGCCGAAGACCTCCTTGACCGAGATCGCGTCCGGGTCGGTCTTGCGGTCGGCCGCGAACCCGTACTTGCCGGGCGGGGCCGACGGCAGGGGTGCCGAGGTCTGCCTGGGGGAGGCGGTCTGGGCCGAGGTGGAGGTGTCGGCGTTCCACATCAGGTAGAGGCCGCCGCCGAGCAGGCCGAGCACGACCACGCCGCCGATCGTGGCCAGCAGCGGGCCGCGCGAGCGGCCGCCCTCGTCGTACGGGCTCCAGCCGACCTTGCTCTGCGGGGTGCGGGTGGTGTCGTCGGGCTTGTCCGTCTGGTCGGCCTCGTCGGACGCCTTGCGGTCCTTACGGGAACGGCGGCCCTTGCCGATCGCCGGTCCGTCGTCGTCCAGGGGGTCGGCGAAGGGGTCTCTGCCGCGGCTGCCCTTCTCGTTGCCGTCGGGGTCGGCGGCGCGCTTGCCACGGCGACCCGGGCCACGACCTTCCGCACCGCCGTCAGGGCCGGGACCGCCCGGGCCGGAGCCCGGTCCGCCCGGGCCGGAGCCCGGCCCACCGGGGCCTTGCCCACCGGGGCCGGCTTGCCCACCGAGGCCGCCTGGGCCTCCGGGACCGCCTGGGCCTCCCGGACCGCCTGGGCCTCCCGGACCTTGTCCGCCGGGGCCCTGCGGGCCGGGGCCGCTCAGCCCACTGCCGAAGGGGCCGCCGGAGAAGGGGTCGCCACCGAACGGATCGGCGCCGAAGGGGTTGCCGGGCTGCGGGCCGCTCTGGGGGCCGCTCTGGGGGCCGCCGGAGGGTCGGCCTGGGCCACCGCCCGGACCGCCACCAGGACCCGCGCCGGGGCCGCCGAAAACGCCGCCTGGGCCACCGCCCGGGCCCTCACCCGGGCCGCCGCCTGGGCCGTTGCGAGGGCCGTTGCCGGGGCCCTCACCGGGGCCGCCGCTGGTGAAGAAGCTGCCGGAGTCGCCGGCTGCGTGGCCGCCCAGGCGTCCGCCACCGCCGGGCCCGCCGCCTTGCCTGCTGTCAGGCCCGCCGCCCGCAGGCCCGCCGCCGGGACCGCCGCCGGGGCCGCCCGGGCCGTTGCTGGTGAAGAAGCTGCCGGAGGGGCCGCCGAAGCCGCCCGGCCCGCTGTCGAAGGGGTCGCGGGGGCCGTTCTCGAACGGGTCGCGGGACGCGCTGTCGAACGGGTCGCGGGGCCGGTTGCCGAAGGGGTCGGTGGCGCCGTTGCCCGAGGGCCGGTCGGCGCCGTTGCCCGAGGGGCCGCCGGAGAAGAAGCCGCCTGAGGATCCGTTGCCGGAGGGGTCGCCGTTCGCCGGGTTGCGGCTGGTGAAGAAGCCGCCGGAAGGTCCGTTGCCGGAGGGGCCGCCGTTCATGAAGGAACCGCCGTCACCGGGGCCGCCACCGAAGAGGGCATCGTCGTCGGGGGCGCCGCCCCTGGGGGCGCCACCCTGGCCCTTCTGGCCGCCCCCCATCCCGTAGGGGGCGCTGCCCGTGCCGTTCTCACGTTCCCCACTGCCGTTGGAAACCATGCGGCGACATTACCGTGATGTTCGTCATTGGGTTCCGAAGTCCTGAGTCCACCATGGTCCTCCGGGCCCGGACGCGACGCCGACGCCGATGGCCTTCAGGCCGCAGTCCAGGATGTTCTTGCGGTGGTCGGGGCTGCCCATCCAGCCGTTCACCGCCTCCCGGGCGGTGCCGTACCCGGCGCCGATGTTCTCGGCGGCGCCCCAGCGGTAGCCGGCGCGCTCCATCCGGTCCCAGGGCGAGGCCCCGTCGGGGGAGTTGTGCGACAGCCGCCCCGTACGGGCCATCTCCAGGGAGTGCGCGCGGGCGGAGCGGGTGAGCGCGGCGTCCACCCGCAGCGGCTCGCAGCCGCGCCGCGCCCGGGCGGAGTTGGTCAGGGTGACGACCTCGGACGCCCACCCCGCGATCACCCGCACCCCGTCGTCCTGGGGGTCGGCGACCACCGCGGGGTCGTCCTGGGTGTTGAAGCCGTCGATCTGGTCCTTGGGAGACCTGGTCGGCGTGGGGGTGACCGTGTCGCGGGGCGACTTCTTGGTGGTGATGCCGCGGGGGATGCGCTCGGCCTGCGGCTGCGCTTTCCTGGCCGCCGTGGGCGCGGGGTTGGCGGTGGCGGCGGCCGGCGGGGCGGTCTCGTTCAGGTAGACGTGCGGGGTGGGCTCGGGGCCGTTGGTCAGGCGGCCGATGAGCACGCCCGTGAAGAGCACGGCCAAGAGGCAGGTCAGCAGACCCAGTCGGCTCCGGCGCCGAAGGCCGCGCTGGGTTTGCCGGGTGTGAGAGATCCGCCACATACCGCCGCTAACGATAGAGATGTCTGGTCCTGGGAAAGAAGGGGTCCAAGGGAAACGAAATCGAACCGTTCTGCGGTCGGGTAGACTCGCCTCGGGTTACCGGTCACTTTGACCTGCACGCCTTTGGGCGGGTAGCTTAGGTTCGTTGTGTGCATAGGTCCAGCGTGACCAATGCGCGGCGCGTCCGGCGTCATCTCCCGTGTTGAGGAGACGGAAGGTCCGGGCCGTCGTGTGCCCGCACCGACCGACCAATGTAGCTGTCGCATCCGACAGCGCCGAAGACGCGAGCATAAAGAAGGCTACGACCGTGCGCACGTACTCACCGAAGCCCGCCGACGTCCAGCGTCAGTGGTACGTCATCGACGCGACCGATGTCGTGCTGGGCCGGCTGGCCAGCCACGTCGCGACCCTGCTCCGCGGCAAGCACAAGCCGATCTTCGCGAACCACGTCGACACCGGTGACTTCGTCATCGTCATCAACGCCGACAAGATCGCGCTGAGCGGTAACAAGCGTGAGCAGAAGAAGGCGTACCGCCACTCGGGCTACCCGGGCGGTCTGCGTTCCGTCAGCTATGGCGAGCTCATGGACAAGCGCCCCGACAAGGCCGTCGAGAAGGCCGTGAAGGGCATGCTGCCGAAGAACTCCCTCGGTCGGAAGATGGCCAAGAAGCTGAAGGTCTACGCGGGTTCCGAGCACCCGCACCAGGCCCAGCAGCCGGTGCCGTTCGAGATCACCCAGATCGCCCAGTAGTAGTTCGAAAGAGTTAGAGGAGAACCGTGGCTGAGCCCACCGGTGTCGAGACGGCCGTAGAGACGGCCGAGCTGGAGGACTACTCCGGCGAGGACTTCCCGTCCGAGTACACCACCGAGTCCGCCGCCAGCGCTGACGCTCCCGTGCGCAAGCCCGTCACCACGGGCAACTCGTACGGCACCGGCCGCCGCAAGGAGGCGATCGCCCGCGTGCGCATCGTCCCCGGCACCGGCAAGTGGACGATCAACGGTCGTTCGCTGGACGTCTACTTCCCCAACAAGGTCCACCAGCAGATCGTCAACGAGCCCTTCGTGGTGCTCGGCGCCGAGGAGGCGTTCGACGTCATCGCGCGCATCGATGGCGGCGGCGTCACCGGCCAGGCCGGCGCGCTGCGCATGGGTCTGTCCCGCGCCCTGGCGATCCTGGACGTCGAGGTCAACCGCCCGCCGCTGAAGAAGGCCGGCTTCCTCACCCGTGACGCCCGCGCCACGGAGCGGAAGAAGTACGGCCTCAAGAAGGCCCGTAAGGCTCCGCAGTACAGCAAGCGCTAAGTTGGCGCGCCTTTTCGGCACCGACGGGGTACGTGGGGTCGCTGGTCGCGACCTCACGGCGGAGCTCGCCATGGACTTGTCCGTGGCGGCGGCGCACGTCCTCGGCGATGCAGGCGCGTTCGCCGCTACCGGACGTCGTCCGGTGGCGGTCGTGGGCCGGGACCCGCGTGCCTCGGGAGAGTTTCTCGAGGCCGCCGTGGTCGCCGGCCTCGCGGCGTCTGGAGTGGACGTGCTGCGCCTCGGCGTGCTGCCCACCCCGGCCGTCGCCCACCTCACCGCCGCGCTCGGCGCCGACCTCGGCGTCATGTTGTCGGCCTCGCACAACCCGGCGCCCGACAACGGCATCAAGTTCCTGGCGCGCGGCGGCTTCAAGCTGTCCGACGCGGTCGAGGACGAGATCGAGCGGCGCCTCGGTGAGGAGTGGAGCTTCCCCGTCGGCTCCGGCGTGGGCCGCGTGCGCGACGCGTACGGGGAGGCCGACCGCTACATCTCGCACGTGCTGACCACGATGGGCGCGCCGCTCGACGGGCTGAGCGTGGTGGTCGACTGCGCCCACGGGGCCGCCCACATGGTGGCGCCCGAGGCGCTGGTGCGTGCGGGGGCCAGGGTCGAGGCCATCGGCGCCAGGCCCGACGGCCTGAACATCAACGCCGGCCACGGCTCGACCCACCTCGACAAGCTCCAGCAGATCGTCATCTCGCGCGGAGCCGACCTGGGCGTGGCCTACGACGGCGACGCCGACCGCTGCCTGGCGGTCGACCACACGGGCGCGGTCATCGACGGCGACCACATCATGGCCATCCTGGCCGCCGCCATGCACCGCGAGGGTCTGCTGGCCAAGGACACCGTGGTCGCGACCGTGATGTCCAACCTGGGCTTCAAGCTGGCGATGCGCGACGCGGGCATCACCGTGGTGGAGACCGCGGTGGGCGACCGCTACGTGCTGGAGCGGATGAAGTCCGACGGCTTCAACCTCGGCGGCGAGCAGTCGGGGCACGTCATCATGCTCGACCACGCCACCACCGGCGACGGACTGCTCACCTCGCTGCACCTGCTGGGCGTGGTGGCCAAGTCGGGCGTGCCGCTGAAGGAGCTGGCCGCGGTGATGACGCCGCTGCCCCAGATCCTGATCAACGTCAAGGACGTCGACAAGGGCAAGGCCTCGGTGCCCGAGCTCGTCGCCGCCGTCGCCGAGGCGGAGGCGGAGCTGGGGGAGACCGGCCGGGTGCTGATCCGGCCGAGCGGGACCGAGCCCATGATCCGGGTCATGGTGGAGGCCGCCTCCGAGGAGCACGCCACCCAGGTGGCGGGACGGCTGGCCGACGTCGTGCGTACGGCCTGCGTCTGACGATCGATCGTTCACCGGGTGCGAAGCCGTGCCCGGTGAACGTTTCTCATCACAGCCCCTGCCGTTCGGGCAGGTCGATGACCCCGGTGAGGGCCAGCAGCACCAGCGCGGCCAGTGCGGCGACGACCGCCCACGTCACGGGATGCCCGAGGTTCAGCGTCCAGCTCTGGCCGAAGCGGGCGTGCAGGACGACGGCCGGGTCCTGGCGGTTGGCGTAGACGGTGCCGGCGAGGAACCAGTGCCGGTCGTCGTCACGCTGGACGAGCCCGGAGTCCTCCTTCTCCTCGCCCGGCAGGGCGGGCAGGCGGTGCCCTCCCTGCCCGGCGCGCCACTCCCAGGCGAGCGGGCCCAGCACGAGAGCGGCGAGCGGGAGCGCGGCGGCCGCGGTGCCGACGGCGGCGACCTCCCAGAGCCGCAGCGCCGCGATGAACAGCGAGAAGTTCACGCAGGCGGCGCCGAGCAGGGAGAGCCGCGCCATGCCGCGCAGGTAGACGCGGTACCTGCGGGCCGATCCCGCCGGGCGGGCGGCGTCGAGGTCGGGTCGGGCGCGCAGCAGGACCACGGTCAGCGCCGGTAGAGCCAGGGTGACCGCCACCTGGAACAGCACCGGCTCGAAGGCGGCGAGCGCGGTGGTGGGCGCGCGCCGGGCGGGGTCGACGCCGACCCCGTGGAAGTGCGCCAGCGTGGCCGGCAGGGCGTCGTAGCGCCACCAGCCGAGCGCGGCGGTGGCCAGGGTGATCGCGACCGCGGGCAGGATCCAGCGCCAGGGCATTCGGACGGGGTCCGAGCGGAACGAGGTGTCGACGGTGACGCCCTGGCGCCTGCCGACGAGCCAGCGGCCTGCCTGCTTGGCGGCGCGTATCCGGCGGTGGGCCCGGTGGTACAGCGCCAGGCACGTCATGCCGAACGCGGCGAGCCAGAGCCGGCCGAAGGCGGCGGCGAGCGGGGCGGACAGGACCATGGCCAGGAGCACCAGCCGCACGTAGGCGCGCCGCTGGGCGATCACGGCCGGGTCGGCCGCGCGGTCGCCGGGAACGCGCACGCCGAACGGCAGCGTGGGTTGGGCGAGCGCGGGCGTGATCAGCGCGACGCAGCCGATCAGCACGACGGTGGCCAGGGTCGCGACGACCGGCGTCACGTGACCGCCCTCTCCGGCACGAGCGGCGCGGGGCCCTGGCCCGCGCCCGCCCTGCCCTGCGCATGCTCTTGGCGCGGCCCGGCTTTCCCCTGCGCATGCTCTTGGCCCGGCCCGGCCTTCCCCTGCGTGGGGACGCCCGCCTGCCCGAACCCCGCCAGCAGCTCCGCGCACTGACGCAGGACCTCCTCGTGCGTGAGGCCGTGCACGCTGGCCTCCGCGAGCAGCACGCGCATGCGCTCGCGCCACTGCTCGCCGAAGCCGGGATCCGGCGCTCCCGAGCGCGGGTCGCGCCTGATGACCGCGCCGCTCTTGCGGTTGACGCGGATGACGCCCTCCTGCTTGAGCAGGTCGTACGCCTTGTTCACGGTGTGGAAGTTGATCCCGAAGTCGGTGGCGAGCCGGCGGGTGGAGGGCAGCGGATCGCCCTCCCTGGCCTCACCACGCGCGACGGCCTCCACGACCCGGTCCCTGATCTGCTGGTAGATCGGGACGTCGCTGTCGAGATCGAGGGTCAGGTTCACGCGCCCATTCTATCTGCTATAGATGTAATAGAACAGATGGAGATGGGAGGTCGGCATGACTGAAGTGGAGATCCGGACATGATCGAGGTGCGCGGCCTGAGCAAGTCGTTCGGCCCGGTGCGGGCGGTCAGCGAGTTGAGCTTCGAGGTCGCGCCGGGCACCGTGACGGCGTTCCTCGGCCCGAACGGCGCGGGCAAGACCACCACGATGCGCATGCTGCTGGGCCTGGTCAGGCCCAGCGCGGGCAGCGCCACCATCGGCGGGCGCCGCTACGCCGACCTGCCCAGCCCGTCGTCGCAGGTCGGCGCGGTGCTCGACACCTCGGGCTGCCACCCCGCGCACTCCGTCCACGACCACCTGCGGGTCTATGCCCGCATGGGCGGGCACCCCCGCTCGCGGGTGGCCGAGGTCATGGAGCTGACCGGGGCGGTGGCCTTCGCCGGGCGCAGGACGCGCACGCTGTCCACCGGGATGCGGCGCCGGGTGCAACTGGCCACCGCGCTGCTCGGCGATCCGGCGGTGCTGGTGCTGGACGAGCCGGCCAACGGCCTGGACCCCGAGGGCATCGCCTGGCTGCGCGGCTTCCTGCGCGACCTCGCCGGGCAGGGGCGCGCGATCCTGGTCTCCAGCCACGTCCTGAGCGAGGTGGAGCAGGTGGCCGGGCAGGTCGTGATGATCCGGCAGGGCCGGCTGGTCACGGCGGGCCCGGTGCGCGACCTGTACGGGGCGGCGGCCGTACACGTGCGCTCGCCGCAGGCGGAACGGCTGCGGGCCGCCCTGCGCGGTGGGGGCGTCACCGTGGAGGCGCGGCAGCCCGGCGTCCTGCGCGTGCGGGGACTGACCGCTCCCGAGATCGCCGCCGCCGCGGCGCGGCACGGCATCGCGCTGCACGAGCTCACCCAGGAAAGGCCCACGCTCGAACAGGCTTTCCTCGACCTCACGGGAGGCACCTCATGACCTGGCACCTCATGACCCCCCACCTCATGACCCCCCACCTCATGACCTGGCACCGCGCGTCCGCGCTCCTCGCAGCGGAGCGGTACCGCCTGACGGCCTCCCGGCTGCCCCTGTGGGGGGCGGTCGGGGCGCTCTGCAGCGGCGGCTTCATCGGGCTGCTCGCCCTCGTCGGGCCGGAGAACTTCCAGCCGCCGCTGCCCGGCCTGGCCACGGAGCAGGGCACCCGCATGCTGCTGGGGATGCTGGGCATCCTGGCGTTCGTGCCCGCGCTGATCGGCACCACCGCGGTCGCCGCGGAGCACCGCCACCAGACGATCACGACCACCGCCCTCTTCGTCCCCAGGCGGTGGCAGACGCTGCTCGCCAAGCTGGCCGTCCACGCGGTCGCGGGGCTGGCCTACGGGCTGCTCAGCGCGGCCGTGGCCGGTGCCGCGCTCTTCGCGGTGGCCGGGGCCAAGGGGATCACGCCGGGTCTGCCCGCCGCCGCCGTGCTGGCGCTGCTGGTCAGGATCGCGCTGGCGATGGCCGCGTACCTGCTGGTCGGGGTGGCGGTCGGGGCGCTGCTGCCCAACCAGGTCGCCGCGCTGGCCGTGCTCGGCGGCTACTTCTACCTCGTCGAGACCGCGCTGCTGGTGGTCCCCGGCGCCAACCTGCTCTACCCGTACCTGCCGGGCGGGGCAGCGGCGGCGCTGACCGGGTTCACGTACCTGGCCGACGCCGTCGCGGCGCAGACCGGCGGGGCCGCCGTCGGTCTGCTGCCCGCCTGGCTGGGGGCCGCGGTGCTGCTCGCGTACGCGCTGCTGGCCGCGCTCGTCGCGATCGCGGCCCCGCTGCGCAGGGACATCACGTGAGCGGGCCGGCCCGCGGCTACTCGTCGCCTGTGAGGGAGAAGACCCGCAGGCGCTGCCCGGCCCAGAAGACCGCGCCGAGAGTGACCACGATCAGCGCCGGGACGGCGAAGCCGAGTGTGACGTCGGCCTTGAGGAAGGGCGAGTCGCTGAGCTGGTCGGCGATCGACTGGCCCCAATACTGGATGGAGAACCTGCGGGCGCCCGGGATGAGGTTGCCCACCAGGCTCTCCCAGACCAGGGCGTAGATGATGCCGATCGTGACCGCGTGCCGGGTGATGACGCCGAGCAGCAGGAAGACGGCGGCGTAGGCGATGCCGGCGACGAGGGTGCCGACGGCGAAGCCGGTGGCGATGCCGTCCTCGGCGCCGATCAGCAGCCAGGCCGCGACATAGGTGGGCACGGCTCCGAAGACCGCCAGCAGCGAGGCGGCGACCAGGAACTTCGTCCGGATGATGACCGGGCGCGAGATCGGCTTGGACATCAGGTGGATGATGGTGCCGTCGTCGATCTCCGGGGCGATGACGCCGGTGCCGGCGATCAGGCCGAGCAGCGGCAGCATGGTGCTGATGGCGAAGCTCTGCATCAGCAGCACGGCCGAGCGCTGGTCGCCGCTGCCCACGAGGCGGAACAGCACGGCCAGGGCGATCAGGGCGAGCGGGAGCAGCAGGAGCAGGATGATGCGTCGGCGGCCCAGCAGGGCGCGGTAGGTGATGCCCGCAACCACGGTGTTCATTCAGGAGCTCCTGTTGATCAGGTAGGAGAAGACGCTCTCCAGGTCCTCGTCCGCCGGGGAGACCTCGTGCAGGCGTACGCCCTCGTCGCGGGCGACCCGGGGCAGCAGGCGGGCGAAGCGGCGGAACTCGGTGGCCTGGACCTCCAGGCCGTCGGGGCGCAGCGTGATGCCGCCGGTCGAGGCGTCGCGGACGAGGGCGGCGGCGAGCTTCCTGTCGTCGCTGGAGCGGATCATGAACAGGTGCGGCCGGTCCGTCATCAGCCGCCTGATCTCGCGGAAGTTGCCCGACGCCGCGTGCCGGCCGGCGACCAGCACCTCGATGTGCTGGGCGACCCGCTCGACCTCCTCCAGGATGTGGGAGCTGAACAGGATCGTCTTGCCCGCCGTGCCCATCGAGCGGATCAGGTCCATGAGGTGCAGGCGCTGGCGCGGGTCCATGCCGTTGAACGGCTCGTCCAGGAGCAGGACGGGCGGGTCGTGGACGAGGGCGGCGGCGACCTTGACGCGCTGGCGCATGCCCTTCGAGTACGTCTCGACCCGCCGGTCCTTGGGCTCCTCCATCTCCACGGTGGCCAGCGCCTTGCGGGCGGCCTCCACGGGGTCGGGCAGGCTGTGCAGGCGGGCGGCGGAGAGCACGAACTGCCAGCCGGTCAGGAAGCCGTAAACGCCCTCCTTTTCCGGCACTAGGCCGATATTTCGGTAAATGTGGTGGTTCTTCCATACGGAAGTGCCGTCCAGGGTGACCGTGCCGCCCGAGGGGGACAGGAAACCGGCCATCATGTGCAGGAGCGTCGACTTGCCCGCGCCGTTCGGTCCGAGCAGGCCCGTGACACCGGGCCCGATCGTCATCGTGACGTCGTTGACCGCCACCACGTTGCCGTACCAGCGCGACACCTGCGAGAGCTCGATCTTCATCGCGCGGCCGCCTTCCTGTAACGCAGTGCGAGAGCGGCCAGGCCGGCGGCGATCAGCAGCACCAGGACCACGGCCGAGGCGAGGCCGCTGGGGTAGGCGGCGTCCTCGATGGAGTGCCGCGGGGTGCCGAACAGCCAGTGCTGCACGGAGTCGACCAGCCAGAACGGGTTGGCCAGCCACGCCCACGCGGCCGCGGACTCGTTGCCCGTCGAGTACAACGAGCCGTAGACGATCGGGACCGAGGCCGACGACAGCAGGTAGACCGTGATGACGGAGGCCACGCCGAGCCCGCGCCGCGGCGTGAACGAGGCCAGCGCCAGCCCGAAGGCCGACAGCAGCACCGCCAGCAGCAGGGTCATGAGCATGGCGCCGAGGTACTCGCCCGTGGCGGGCGGCCCCGGCATGTCCACCACCAGCTCGCCCAGGTAGATCAGCGTGAGCGGCACCGCGATCAGCGCGAACACCGCCACGGTCATCGCCGCCACCTTGGCGCCGACGTACTCGGTGATCGTGACCGGCCGCGAGAGGTAGAGCGGCAGCACGCGGTAGCGCAGGTCGGGCGCGACCACCGTGGGCGCCTGCGCGGCCAGGAAGATGGCCACCACGGCCTGCATGATGACGGCGAACCCGCTGTAGGCGATGCCGCGCTGCTTCAGCAGGGCCATCAGGGCGATGCTGACGACGGCGGGCATGAGCATGATGGCGGCCAGCGCGAACGGCACGATCTTGCTGCGCGCCGGGCGGCCGAGACCGAAGACGCCGCGCAGGCTGTGCACGGCCAGCGCCCTGGTGGAGTAGCCGCGGCCGAGCCGGGGGCCGTCGTAGTGGCGGTAGCCGATGTCGTAGATCTCAGACATGGGCGACCTCCTCCCTGAAGACGTCCTCGATGCGGTGGCGTCCCTGTTCGAGGCGGATGAGTGCCAGGTCCAGCTCGGCCGTGGCGTCGCGGATGCTGTCGAACGTCTCGGGGCCGAGCACCTTGACCACCAGCAGGCGCCCCTGCCGCGAGACGGTCTGCCCGCCGGCTGAGAGGCGGGCGGCCAGCTCGTCGAGCCCCTCGTCCACCTCGACCGTCACGGTCTGCGTGGCCTGCGTGAACTCGCCGATCGCCGACGAGCGCAGCAGCCGCCCCGCGTCGATGACGACGACGTGGTCGCAGATGCGCTCCAGCTCGCCGAGCAGGTGGGAGGTGACCAGCACGCTGATGCCGAACTCGGTGCCGATGCGCCGGATCAGCGTCAGCATCTCGTCGCGGCCGCGCGGGTCGAGGCCGTTGGTGGGCTCGTCCAGGAAGACCAGCTTGGGGTCGTGGACGAGCGCCTGGGCCAGCTTGACCCGCTGCTTCATGCCGGTCGAGTAACCCCCGACCGGCCGGTAGCGCTCTTCGGCCAGGCCGACGTGGCGCAGCACGTCGGCGGCGCGCTCGCGGGCGGCGGTGCGCGGCAGGCCGGACATCCGGGCGAGGTGGACGACCAGCTCGGTGGCGGAGACGTCGGGGGGCAGGCATTCGTGCTCGGGCATGTAGCCGACGAGGCGGCGGATCTCGGCGCCCTGCGCGGTGACGTCCAGGTCCAGCACGCGCGCGCTGCCGCCGGACGGCGGCAGCAGGCCGAGCAGGATCTTGATCAGCGTCGACTTGCCCGCGCCGTTCGCGCCGACCAGCCCGGTCACGCCGGGCCCCACGGTGACCGTGAGCTGGTCGACCGCGGTGACGGTGGGGAAACGTTTGGTCAGCCCCTCGGTGGCGAGGATGTGCATGTGCCGGACCCTACTAGCCGGGTCGGCGGTGTGGCCTCGGTCATACGGATGAACGACGTCCTACTTGAGGCCAGAATTTCCGCTGGACCGTGAGGGTGACGGTGCCCGAGATGACCATCCCCAGGATGTTGATGCCGAGCTGGGAGACCGAGGGCGGCACCTCCTTCCAGTCCGAGACCGCCATCGCCACGGCCACGTAGCCGGCGGCGGGCACCGTGGTGACCGAGATGAAGACGCCGACCAGGGCCGACGACTTGCCCGCCGTGATCGACAGCACCCCCGCCGCGCCCGCGAGCAGCGCCACGATGAACGACCAGCGGTCGGGCTTGACGATGAACTGCACCTCCTTGTTCGAGGTGAGGTTGCCGATGTCGATCCAGCCCAGCCAGTACGAGACGAGCGCGCACGCGTACGTGATCGCGATCGCCAGCAGGAACCCGATCACCAGCGTCCGCAGCGCGGTCACCACCAGGTGCCACCTGCGCTGGAGAAGGCCGAAACAGATGGCCGTGACCGCGCCGAACTCGGGCCCGAGCACCATCGCCCCGACGATCAGGATGGGGGAGTTCTGCAGCACGCCGATGCCCGCGAGCTGGGTGGCGATGGCGAGGAAGGCGAGGTAGGCCCAGGTCACGCGGGATTCGGACTGCACCTTCTGGCCCAGGTCCTCCCAGACCACCGCGTCGTCGGGATCGCCCGGGGCCTCCTCGATCGCCGCCTCGGCCACCTTCGACAGTGACAGATCGACCTGCTCGACGGCGATCGAGCCCTCCTCCTCCAGCCACTTGAGCTTGCCCAGCACCTCGTTGGCCGACTCTCTGGCCGCGTCGCAGAGGATCACGTCGCCCACCGGCTCGCGGGCCGCGCCGGACAGCACCACGAGGTTGGTGACGCCGGGGCAGCCCTCGAGCACCTCGACCGCCTCCGCGGTGCGGGCGGACGGAACGATCAGTCGCAGATGAAGCACGGGGACATTGTCGTCCAACGAACCTTGACGATGTGTTGACAGCCGTACGCGAGGCTCCCTCACATGATCTGGTACTGGTGTCACGACCACGGTGAGGAGTGCTGGTTCGCCGGCCTCGACGACCAGGAGTGCGCGGGCAGGTTCGCGCGTTACCTGTTCGAGGAGGTGTTCAGGTCTGGCGGAGCCGGACCCGCCGTACGGAGTGGTCGGCGCCCTTCTTGAGGACGAGGTCGGCGCGGCCCCTGGTGGGGGCGATGTTCTCGATGAGGTTGCGCTCGTTGATGTCGCGCCACACGTTGCGCGCGAAGTCCGTGGCCTCGTCGTAGGACAGCTCCGCGATGTGCCGGAAGTACGACTTCGGGTCCTCGAAGGCGGTACGGCGCAGCTTGTGGAACCGTTCGACGTACCAGGTGCGGATGTCCTCCACCTTGGCGTCCACGTAGATGGAGAAGTCGAAGTAGTCGTTGACGGCGAGGGACGTGGGCGGGGCCGGCTGGAGGACGTTCAGCCCCTCGATGATCAGAATGTCGGGGCTTTTCACGGTCTGGGCGGCGCCGGGGACGATGTCGTACTCGAGGTGGCTGTAGATGGGCGCCTTGACCTCAGCGGCGCCCGCCTTCACCTCCGCCACGAACCTGACCAGCGCCCGCCGGTCGTAACTCTCGGGGAAACCCTTGCGATGCATGATCTTCTTGGCCTCCAGCACCGCGTTGGGGTAGAGGAAGCTGTCGGTGGTGATCAGCTCCACGTGCGGGTGCTCGGGCCAGCGGGCCAGGAGGGTGTGCAGCAGACGCGCCGTGGTCGACTTGCCGACCGCGACGCTGCCCGCGATGCCCAGGATGTACGGCACGCGCCGCTCTGATGTGCCGAGGAACGCGCTCAGCACGCTGCTGCGCTGCTTGGACCCGGTGAAGTGCAGGTTGAGCAACCGGGTCAGGGGGAGGTAGATGTCGGTGACCTCCGCGAGGTCGATCGGGTCATCGACGCCGCGTAGCTCTTCCAGCTCGTCTGCGGTGAGAGTCAAGGGCGTGTTCTTGCGGAGCTCGCTCCACTGCTCCCTGCTCAGTTCCACGTAGCCGTTATTCACCTAGGCAGCGTAGCGATGTGCCACAAACCGGAACCCGGGCGGGGCCGTCCCCGTGGATCCACACCCTGTGGATAAAAACGTGGGATTACCGAGAGCCTGTTCGGGGAAGGAAAATGGGTCTTGGTGAATCGCGCGTGCAACGGCTGACCGGCGGCTACTGTCCCGACGGGAGGTATTCCGTGGACCGTCGTCGCTTCATCTCCAACGTCGTCGCCGGGATCGCCGGGCCCTTCGCCGGGGTCGCGTGCGCCGGCGCGAAGGGCCGGGCCGATCCCGTGCGCGGGTACGGCGCGCTGCGCCCCGTACGCGACCTGCGCGACGGGAAGGTGCGGCTGCACCTGCCCGACGGGTTCCGCTACCGCTCGTTCAGCGTGGCGGGCGAGAAGTACAGCGACGGCTCCACCGTGCCCGGCAAGCACGATGGCATGGCCGCCTTCTCCGGGCCCAGGGGCAGCGCCGTCCTCATCCGCAACCACGAGGTCAACGGGCCGGTGGGCGCGTTCGGCGACAAGGACAGGGCCTACGACCCGATGGCCGGCGGCGGCACCTCGACGATCCAGGTCACCCGCTACGGCGAGGTGATCAGGAGCGCGCCCTCGCTGAACGGCACCATGATGAACTGCTCCGGCGGCCCCATGGCCTGGCGGGCCTGGGTGAGCTGCGAGGAGACGGTCAACGGCCCCGACGTGGGCGACGACCGCTCCGGCGAGGACAACTCCAAGCTGACCCGCAAGCACGGCTACCTGTTCGAGGTGCCGGTCGCCCGCCCCGCCACGGCCAGGCCGATCCGCTCGGCCGGGCGCTTCCCGCACGAGTCGGCGGCCTTCGACCCCTCCTCCGGCGCCCTCTACCTGACGGAGGACAACTACTCCCATCCGTCCGGCTTCTACCGTTACCTCCCGCCCAAGCACCCGATCCTGGCCGGGCGGCTGCTCGACGGCGGCCGGTTGCAGATGCTCGCCGTGGACGGCACCGCCCGCGCCGACCTGTCCAAGGGACAGGAGCCCGGCACCACGTACGGGACCACCTGGGTGGACATCGACGACCCCGACCCCGACTTCACCGGCAGGCCCGCCTACGACGAGGCCGTGCAGGCCGTGGGCAGGCAGGGCAGGAAGAAGGGCGCGGCGCTCTTCGCCCGGCTGGAGGGCGCGGTGCACCACCACGGCACCGTGTACTTCGTCTCCACCCAGGGCGGGGCCACCGCGCCGGGCGAGCGGGCGCCCGACGGGTTCGGCGACGGGCGGGGGCAGGTGTGGGCGTACGAGACGTGGAGCGGCCGGCTCAAGCTCGTCTACGAGTCGCCGCGCTCGTCGGTGCTCGACCTGCCCGACAACGTGACCGTCAGCCGGCGCGGCACGCTCGTGCTGTGCGAGGACGGCGAGCAGGACAACTGGCTGCGCGGGCTGACGAGGAGCGGGCAGATCTTCGACTTCTGCCGGCTGCAGCCGATCGCGGGTGACGACGGGGCGGAGTTCGCCGGCTCCACGTTCGGGCCCGGCGGCCACACGCTCTACGTCAACCTGCAGGCCAAGCAGGGCATGTCGATCGCGATCTGGGGGCCGTGGGAGCGCGGGCCCTTCTAATACGCTGGGACGATGATCCTGGGTATCGGCGTGGACGTGGTGGACATCGCTCGCTTCGAGGCCGCGCTGGAGCGTACGCCGCTGCTGCGGGAGAGGCTCTTCACCGAGGTCGAGCGGCCGTTGCCGGTGCACTCACTGGCCGCCAGGTTCGCCGCCAAGGAGGCCGTGGCCAAGGCGCTCGGCGCGCCCAAGGGCCTGGGGCACCTGGAGGCCGAGGTGCACTGCGACGAGCTGGGCAAGCCCGAGCTGCGGGTCTCGGGCAAGGTGGCCGAGGTCGCGTACGGGCTCGGGGTCAAGCGCTGGCACCTCTCGCTCAGCCACGACGCGGGCGTGGCCGTGGCCTATGTGATCGCGGAGGGATAGCTTCGGATCATGCGTACCGCCTACACCGCCGACCAGATCAGGGGCGCCGAGCACGCGCTCATGGCGTGCCTGCCCGAGGGCACCCTCATGCAGCGGGCCGCCGCGGGGCTCGCCGCCGTCTGCGCCGACCTGCTGGGCCGCGTCTACGGCCGGCGGGTGGTCCTGCTCGTCGGCTCCGGCGACAACGGCGGCGACGCCCTGTACGCGGGCGAGCGGCTGGCCAGGCGCGGAGCCAGGGTGGAGGCCGTGCTCGCCGGCTCCAGGACGCACGAGGCCGGGCTGCGCGCGCTGCTCGACGCCGGTGGGCGGGTCGCGCAGGCCGCCGCGATCGCGGAGGCCGACCTGATCATCGACGGGCTGGTGGGCATCGGGGCGTCGGGGGCGCTCAGGGAGCCGTACGCGCGGCTCGCCCAGGAGGCCGGCGTCGCGCGGGGCACGGTCGTGGCCGTGGACGTGCCCAGCGGGGTGGACGCGAGCACCGGGCGGGTCGAGGGGGCCGCCGTCCGGGCCGGGGTGACCGTGACCATGGGGGCGTACAAGACGGGGCTGCTGGTCGATCCGGGCGCCGCGCTCGCCGGCGACGTCCGTCTCGTCGACATCGGGCTGGAGGCGTACCTGCCCGATCCCGACGTGGCCGCGCTCGCCGGCGGCGACGTGGCCGGGCTGCTCCCGCGCCCCGGCGAGGAGTCCGACAAGTACCGCAGGGGAGTGCTGGGCGTCGCGGCGGGCAGCGACCTGTTCACCGGCGCGGCTGTGCTGGCCGTGGGCGGCGCGCTGCGGGGCGGCGCGGGCATGGTCAGGTACGCCGGCCGCGAGGCGCCGGTCGCCCAGGTGCGCGCGCACTGGCCGGAGGCCGTGGTCACGCTGCTCGACGAGCCCTCGATCGAGCACGTGGGCCGGGTGCAGGCATGGGTGCTCGGGCCGGGGCTCGGCACCGACGCCTGGGCGCACGAGCTGGCGGCCAGGGTGCTCGCCACCGACGTGCCCGTGCTGATCGACGCCGACGGCCTGACCCTCGTGGCCAGGGACAGAGGGCTGCTGCGGCGCGCCGCGCCCGTCCTGATCACGCCGCACGCGGGCGAGCTGGCCAGGCTGACCGGGGCCGACCGCGCCGACATCGAGGCGGCCAGGCTGGCGCACGCCCGCCGGGCGGCGGCTGAGCTGGGCGTGACCGTGTTGCTCAAGGGCTCGACCACGGTGGTGGCCGAGGAGGGCAGACCAGTACGGGCGAACGTCACCGGCACGCCCTGGCTGGCCACCGGCGGCACCGGCGACGTGCTGTCGGGGCTGGCGGGCGCGCTGCTGGCTCAGGGGCTGAGCTGTTACGACGCCGCCTCCTGCGGCGCCTACCTGCACGGGGTGGCGGGACACCTGGCGGCCGACGGCGCCCCGCTGGCCGCCGCCGACGTGGCGAGCGCCGTCCCCGCGGCCATCCGCGCCGTGACCAGCGCGGGCTCGTGACGCGTCACGGATGAAAACTGGACCCGGCCACGATCCGGAGCTGCCACACTAGAAGGATGTACTCCCCAGTGGCCACGCCCGCCGAGGCACGGGTCGATCTGGCCGCCATCAGGCACAATGTCGCCCTGCTGAAGGAGCGGGCGGGCGGCGTGGAGGTCATGGGCGCGGTCAAGGCCGACGCCTACGGGCACGGGCTGGTGCCCACGTCCGAGGCGGTGCTGGAGGGCGGGGCGAGCCGGCTCGGCACGGCGTTCGTCAGGGAGGCGCTGGAGCTGCGCGCGGGGGGCGTCTCCGCGCCGATCCTGTCCTGGCTGATCACCCCGGGTGAGCCGCTCGACGAGGCGCTGGCCGCCGGCATCGAGCTGTCCGCCGCCGACGCGCGGCTGCTCGACGAGATCGCCGCCGCCGCCAGGCGCACGGGCCGCACCGCGCGGCTGCACCTGGAGGCCGACACCGGGATGAGCAGGGGCGGCTCGCCGCTCGCCGCCTGGCCCGGCCTGCTGGAGCGGGCACTGGCGCTGCGCGCCGAGGGCGTGCTCGAGATCGTCGGGCTGTGGTCCCACTTCGCCTGCGCCGACCTCCCCGGGCATCCGTCGATCGAGCGGCAGCTGGAGGCGTACGAAACGGCGCTGAAGCTGGCCGAGCAGGTCGGCGCGGCGGGCTCCGGCGTGATCAGGCACCTGGCCAACTCCGCCGCCGCGGTGACCCTGCCCGCCGCGCGCTTCGACCTGGTCAGGCCCGGCATCGCGATGTACGGCCTGAGCCCCATCCCCGAGCTGGGCGACTTCGGCCTCAGGCCGGCCATGACGCTGACGGCCCGGGTGGGTCTGGTCAAGCGCGTCACCGAGGGCTCAGGGGTCTCCTACGGGCACCTCTACACCACAGAGCGCGAGACCACGCTTGGTCTGGTTCCTCTCGGGTACGCGGACGGCGTACTGCGGCACGCGACGGGGCGGGCCGAGGTTCTGGCGGGCGGCCGTCGCCGGCTGATCGCCGGCCGGGTGTGCATGGACCAGTTCATGATCGACATGGGTGACGACCCGCTGTCGGCAGGCGACGAGGTCGTGCTGTTCGGGCCGGGTGACGGGGGCGAGCCGACCGCTCAGGAATGGGCGGATACCCTCGGCACGATCACGCATGAGATCGTGACGAGGATCGGTGCGCGCGTGCCGCGAGTCCACGTAAACGTGACCAAGGGCACTTCGCGGCGGGCATGAGCGGAGAAGGATCGGGGACATGACGACGACGACAACACGGCGCAGGGTCGGGATCGCCGGCGCGCTCGTCGGTGCGGCTTCCGCCGGTGTCGCGGCGGCGGCACTGGCCAAGCGCTACGCGGTCGGCCGGATCAGGCTGCGCCCCGACACCGAGGCGAGCGAGCCGTTCGGCGAGCTGCGGGGCAGGGAGCGCACGCTCGTCACCTCCGACGGCTACGCGCTGCACGTCGAGATCGACGGCCCCGAGGACGCGCCGCTGACCGTCGTGCTCTGCCACGGCTACTGCCTCAACCTGGAGTCGTGGCACTACCAGCGCAAGGACCTGCGGGAGAACTACCGGCTCGTGCTGTGGGATCAGCGCTCCCACGGCCGCTCCCAGCGGGCCGAGGCCGACGACTGCACGATCGACCGGCTGGGCGCCGACCTGGCCCAGGTGATCGAGGAGTTCGTGCCGGGCCCGTGCGTGCTGGTCGGCCACTCCATGGGCGGCATGACCATGATGGCGCTGGCCGACCGCCACCCCGAGCTGTTCGGCGACAAGATCCGCGCGGTGGCGCTCATCTCCACCTCGGCGGGCAAGCTGGCCGAGCTGACACTGGGCCTGCCGGCGATGTTCTCCAAGGTCGTGCACAAGGTGGCGCCCGGCACGGTGTCGATGCTGGGCAAGCGCGGCACCTGGGTCGACCGCACCCGCCACGCGGGCAGCGACATCGCCTTCCTGATCACCCGCCTCATCGGCTTCGGCGACTCCCGGAACGTCAGCCCCACCGTGGTCGACTTCGCCGAGTCGATGATCAGAGCGACCCCGACCGAGGTGGTCGCCAACTTCTACCCGGCTCTGATGAACCACGACAAGCTCTCCGCCCTCCACGTGCTCGACCCGGTGCCCACCGCGATCCTCGTCGGCGACCGCGACTGGCTGACGCCGCCCGACCACAGCAAGGCCATCGCCGCCGCGCTGCCGCAGGCGCAGCTGACCGAGGTGCCGGAGACCTCGCACCTGATCCAGCTGGAGCGGCCGGGGATCGTCAACGACACGCTGCGCGACCTGCTGAAGAGGGTGGAGATCTAGTGCGGCTCGCCACTCCCGACGACATGCGGGCCTACGGCGCCCGCCTGGCCGCCCACCTGCGCCCCGGCGACCTGCTGGTGCTGTCGGGCCCGCTCGGGGCCGGCAAGACCACGCTGGTGCAGGGCATCGCCGAAGGGCTCAAGGTACGCGGCCCGATCACCTCGCCGACGTTCGTGATCGCCAGGGTGCACCCCTCGCTGCGCCAGGGGCCGCCGCTCGTGCACGTGGACGCGTACCGGCTCGGCGGCGACCTGGAGGTCGACGACCTCGATCTCGACGCCTCGCTGGAGGAGTCGGTCACCGTCGTCGAGTGGGGCGAGGGGCTGGTCGAGGGGCTGGCCGACGACCGGCTGGAGATCCACATCGACCGCGAGGCAGGCGACGAGGCCAGGCTCGTGACGCTGCGCGGGGTGGGCTCCAGGTGGGCCGACACGCCGTCTGATCCGCTACAAGACTGAAACCTCCGTCAAAGGCCGGTAAAGCTGGCACCCTTGACGTACCAGGCCACCGACATAAAACATGATCGTTGGTGAGGGTTCGCCCAGATTTTCTGGGTATCAGGAGGGGCGACATCCACAGTTTTGGTGGATGCTTGGGTGTAAGACGGCGGAGTGGGGTGCGGGCCGGTGCTCAGGGTCAGTCGTGTCGCGTACGCGGGAGCCATCGTCATGGTCGGTCTGACCGGCTGCTCGGCCTCGGCCGAGACCCCACCGACAACACCCACCCCCACACTCACCGGCACCGGCTCCCCGACGAGCACCGTCACCACGACCGCGACGACGACCGCGACCACCACCACGACCAGCAGCCCGCGGCCCACCACGACCACGACGAGACAGACGATCTCGGTCCAGCTCAACCCCGACCGCGTCACCGCCGGTGAGACCTCCAGGGTCTGGATCCTGGCCAACTGCCCCGTCCCGACCGGCGGCCCGGCGCACACCGGCACCGCCACGTCCAGGGCGTTCATCAACGGCGTCACGCTCAACCCGGTGCCCGCGGCCTCGATCAGCCCGTCCCCGACCACCGGCTCGCCGTGGGTGCGCGGCGAGGCGCAGGTCTCGGGAACGATCCGGCGCGGCAGCTACCGCGTGGACGTCAAGTGCGACGGCACCAACGACCTGGGCAGGGCCACGCTGCGCGTGGTCGCCGCCCCGACCGAGGAGCCCAGCCCCACCACCACCGTGCCCACCAGCGCGCCCAGGGCGGGCGGCGGCGGCACCTACGCGCAGGAAGCCGCCGAGGAGTCCTCGATCCCGTACGGCCCCGCCGGCGTGCTGATCGCGCTGGCCCTGGCCGGCGGCGTCGGCCTCGCGGTCAAGCGGCGCAACCGGGCATAGCGCCGTGGCCCGCCCAGGACGGGTGGTGCTCGCCGGGGCCATCACCGGGCTGGTGCTGGTCGCGTTCGGCAGAGGCATGCAGACCGGCACCACCACGACGCCCGCCGCCGACGTCGTGCCCAAGAGCATCGACATCCCCTCGATCGACGTCGAGGCACCGCTGATGAAGCTCGACCTGCAGAAGAACGGCGAGGTCGAGCTGCCGCCGTACGAGAAGCCCAAGGTGGCCGGCTGGTACACCGGCAGTGCCGTGCCCGGCGAGAAGGGCGCCTCGGTGATCATCGGCCACGTCGACACCAAGACCGCGCCCGCCGTGTTCTACAAGCTCAGGCAGTTACGCAAGGGCGAGACCGTCAAGGTGGAGCGCAGCGACGGCAAGGTCGTGGAGTTCAAGGTCGACTCGATCGAGCAGGTGCACAAGGACAGCTTCCCCGCCCAGCGCGTCTACGTGGAGGACGGGCTCAAGCTGGTGACGTGCGGCGGCAAGTTCGACTACGCCAAGGGCGAGTACCTTGACAACGTCATCGTGTACGCCTCCCAGGTCTGAGAGCAGATGAGCGACACCGCGAGCCCACCGGCCGCCGGCAGCCGGGTGCCCTGGCACGAGGTCCATCCGAAGGTGCGCGCCGCGGTCGAGGAGTTCCTCGGCGACCCCGTGGCCGAGGCCGTCACCCAGGACGGCGGCTTCTCTCCGGCCGCCGCCGTGCGCCTGCGCACGCGCAGCGGCAGGCGCGCCTTCGTCAAGGCGGTCGGCCCCGAGCCGAACCGCGAGAGCGTGCGCATCTACCGGTCCGAGCTGAGGATCGCCGCCGCGCTGCCCGAGTCCGTGCCCGCCCCCAGGCTGCTGACCGGCTTCGAGCTGGACGGCTGGGTGGCGCTGGTCTTCGAGGACGTCGAGGGCCGGCATCCGGCGATGCCCTGGCGGCGCGACGAGCTCGACCGGGTGCTCGCGGCGGTGGCGGAGCTGTCGGCGGCGCTCACCCCCGCCCCCGTCGACGCGCCGGCCATCGAGGAGGTGTTCGGCGACTCGTTCCAGGGCTGGCGCAGGCTGATCGAGGAGGACACCGGCGGGCTCGACCCGTGGATCCTGCGCCACCTCGCGGAGCTGGCAGAGCTGGAGTCGGGCTGGGCAGCGGCGGCGGCGGGCGACAGCCTGGTCCACGCCGACCTGCGGGCCGACAACATCCTGCTGACCGACGAGCGCGTCTACGTCGTCGACTGGCCATGGGCGTGCAAGGGGGCGGTCTGGTTCGACCGGGTCGGCCTGCTGCCGTCCGTCGGGATGCAGGGCGGGCCCGCGCCGCACGAGCTGTTCACCGACGACGATCCCGGCGTGACGGCGGTGGTCGCGGCCATGACCGGCTACTTCGTCCGGCAGTCCCGCCGGCCGGCGCCGCCGGGGCTGCCCACGCTCAGGGCGTTCCAGGGGGCGCAGGGCGTGGTGGCGCTCGACTGGCTGAAGCGGCGTACCGGCTGGGCCTGAAGCGGCCGGGTGAGACCCGCGCGGCGGGTAGGCTAAACAGTCGTGCTGGTCCTGGCCTTTGATACCGCGACGCCCGCCGTCACCGCCGCGCTCCACGACGGGGAGCGCGTGCTCGCCGAGTCGACCACGATCGACGCCCGGCGCCACGGTGAGCTGCTCGTGCCCACCGTCGAGGTCGTGCTGCGCGAGGCCGGCGTGCCGCTGCGCGCGGTGACGGCCATCGTGGCGGGCAGCGGCCCCGGCCCCTACACGGGGTTGCGCGTCGGGCTGATGACCGCGCAGGGGCTGTCCACGACGCTGGGCGTGCCGGCGTACGGCATCTGCACGCTCGACGCCGTCGCCTACGCCGCCGGGCTGTCCGAGCCCTTCGTCGCGGCCACCGACGCGCGCCGCAAGGAGGTCTTCTGGGCGCGGTACACCGATCACCGCACCCGCGCCGACGGGCCCTTCGTGGACCGCCCCGCCGACGTGCCCGTGGCGGGGCTGCCGGTCGTGGGCGCGGGCGCGCAGCTCTACTCCGACCTTCTGGGCGGCGGCCGCGACCTGCCGCTCTACCCGTACGCGGGCGCGCTGGCCGCGCTGGCGGCCGAGCGGCTCGCCGCAGGCGTCCAGCTCGACCCGCCCCGCCCGATCTACCTGCGCAGGCCCGACGCGGTGGTGCCGGGCGCGCCCAAGAGGGTGACGGCGTGAAGCTGCGCCCGATGACCGAGGCCGATCTGCCCGCGGTCATGGCGATCGAGCGGGCCACGTTCCCGCTCGACGCGTGGAGCGAGGGCATGATGCGCGGCGAGCTGGCCGAGATGCCGCGCACCCGCCACTACGTGGTCGTCCTGGTCGACGACGAGATCGTGGCCTACGCCGGGCTGGCCGCCGCGGGCGACCAGGCCGACGTGCAGACCATCGCGGTGCTCGACAAGCACCAGGGCACCGGGCTCGGCGGCGCGATGCTGACCGAGCTGCTGGCCGAGGCGGCCCGCAGGGGCGCGCGGGAGATCTTCCTGGAGGTGCGCGCCGACAACCCGCGCGCGCAGGCGGTCTACCGGCATTTCGGGTTCGAGGAGATCGGCACCCGCCGCCGCTACTACGACGACGGCACCGACGCGATCATGATGAGAAGGAAGCTAGGTGACTGACGCACCCCTGGTCCTGGGCATCGAGACGTCCTGTGACGAGACCGGCATCGGCATCGTCAGGGGCCACACGCTGCTGGCCAACACGATCGCCTCGAGCATGGACGAGCACGCCAGGTTCGGCGGCGTGGTGCCCGAGGTCGCCTCGCGCGCCCACCTGGAGGCCATGACGCCGACCGTGGAGGCCGCGCTGGCCGCGGCCGGGCTGAGGTTCTCCGACATCGACGCCATCGCCGTGACGGCGGGCCCCGGGCTGGCGGGGGCGCTGCTGGTGGGGGTGGCGGCGGCCAAGTCGTACGCGCTCGGCCTGGGCGTCCCCCTCTACGGGGTCAACCACCTGGCGGCGCACGTCGCCGTCGACCAGCTGGAACACGGGCCGCTGCCCAAGCCGTGCATCGCCCTGCTGGTCTCCGGCGGCCACTCCTCGCTGCTGCTCGTGCCCGACGTGGCCGAGGACGTGATCTCGCTGGGCTCCACCGTCGACGACGCGGCGGGGGAGGCCTTCGACAAGGTGGCCCGGGTGCTGGGCCTGCCGTTCCCCGGCGGCCCCTACATCGACAGGGCCGCCCGCGAGGGATCGGGATCGGCGATCGCCTTCCCGCGCGGCAAGCTCGACGACGGCACGCTCGACTTCTCCTTCTCCGGGCTCAAGACAGCCGTCGCGCGCTGGGTCGAGGCCCGCGAGACGGCCGGTGAGTCCGTCCACGTGCCCGACGTGGCCGCCTCCTTCCAGGAGGCCGTGGTGGACGTGCTGACGCGCAAGGCGCTGCAGGCCTGCCGCAAGTACGACGTGCACGACCTGCTGATCGGCGGTGGCGTGGCGGCCAACTCCCGGCTGCGGGCGCTGGCCCAGGAGCGGTGCGAGGCGGCCGGGGTGCGGCTGCGGGTGCCGAGGCCGGGGTTGTGCACCGACAACGGGGCCATGGTGGCCGCGCTCGGCTCCGATCTGGTGGCCGCCGGGGTGACGCCCTCGACGCTGGAGATCCCCGCCGACTCGTCGATGCCGATCACGACCGTGCACGTGTGAGGACGCGCTCGCGGGTGCGGCACCCGCGAGCGCGCCGGCTCAGTCCTTGCCCCTGGTGGGCCGCAGGAGGGCCTCGGCCAGGGCCAGCATGGTCTCCTCCAGCGCGTCCAGCCGCTTGGTCAGGTCGGCGGCGGCCGGCTGCACGATGCCGGACACCGTGCCGGCCAGCTCGTCGCCGTCGGGCCGGGCCCTGACCAGCTCGGTGAGCGCGTCGGTGGCGGCGGTCAGGCGCTCGGCCTGCTCGCCCACGTGCGACTGGAGCAGCTCGCCGACCCGCTCGGGGATGGCCAGCTCGTCGGGCAGCCGGCTGACGAAGGCGTTGACGGCCTCGATGCGCTCGTCCACCGACTCCAGGTGCTCGCCCGCCTGCTCGGCGCGGGCGGTCAGCCCGTTGAGGTGGGTGTCGAGGCCGTGGAAGCGGTTGTCGAGGCCGCCGAAGTGGCCGTCGATGGTGTCGAAGCGGGTGCTCATGTGCTCCTCGGCCTCGACCAGGCGCTCGTCGATGGCGTCGATCTGGTTGTCGAGCTTGTTGAAGCGGCCCTCGTTGCGGGTGGCGATCTCGGCCGTGTGCTGGTCGGCGGCGGACACGCGCTCGTCGAGCGAGGAGAAGCGGGCGTCGATGCGCACGTCGAGGGCGTCGAAGCGGTCGTCGTGGCGGCCCAGGTGGCCGTCGAGGGTGCTCAGCCGCTTGTCCACCCCGCCGAGCTGGCCGTCCATGGAGACGAGCCGCTTGTCCACGCCGCTCATGCGGCCGTCGAGGCCGTCGATCCTGGTGTCGATGTCGGCCAGGCACTCGTCGGCCGACTCCAGCCGGCTGTCGAACCCGGTGAGCCGGGAGTCGAGGGCGGTGAGCTTGCCCTCGGCCCTGTCGAGGCGGGCGTCCACGCCGCTGAGCCGGGCGGTCAGGCGCTGCTCGCTCTCGCCGAGCTGCACGGCCAGGTGCTGGTCGGCCTCGTCGAGACGGGTGGTGAGGCGCTGCTCGACGCCGGCCAGGCGGGTGGAGAGCGCGTCGTCGGCCTCCTTGAGCCGGCTGACGAGGCGCTCGTCGGCCTCCAGGAGTGCCGTGGCGAGCCGCTGGTCGGTCTCGTCGAGCCGGGTGCCGAGGCGCCTGTCGGTGTCGTCCAGGCGGGCGCTCAGCCGCTCGTCGGTGTCGTCGAGGCGGGTCGTGAGGCGCTGGTCGGTCTCGTCGAGGCGGGCGGTGAGGCGCTGGTCGGTCTCGTCGAGCCGGGCGGTGGTGCGCTGCTCGGCGGCCTCCACCTTGGCGGTGAGCTGCTCGGCCGTGCCCGCCAGGCGCTCGGTGACGCTCTCGGCCAGGTCGTTGACGACGTCCTCGACGCGGTCGGTGCGGGTGGCCAGCTCGGCCATCGACTTGTCGAGCCGGGTGAAGCGGCTGGCCGCGGCCTCCATGCTGGTGTTGAGCCCGGCCAGCTGGGTCGCGAAGTCGGACATGCCCTTGGTGATGCCGTGGGTGGTGTCGAGCACCGTCTGCAGGCGCTTGAGCGCCTCGTCCACGCTCTCGCCCACCGTGCCGAGGTCCGCCCACAGGCTCGGCAGCTCCGCCACGGGAGTCACCCGGGCGTCCACCTGGCCCACCTTCTCGCCCACGGCGTCCACGTGGTCGCGCACGGCCTCCACGTGCTGCGCCAGGCCCTCCGCCCACATCGGAGGCTTGGCGGAGATCTCGTCGAGCCGCCCGCTGACCGTCTCCAGCGTGCCGCTGAGACCTCCAAGCTCGCGTTCGCGCACCTCGCGCAGCAGCCACTCCATGCCTTCGAGCCGCTGGCGGATCTCGTCGAGCACGGCCCCCTGGGTGCGTTGCTCGTAGACATGGTCCTGAGCGGCACGGGCGAGCAGGTCTCGCATCCTCTTGGGGACGGCGTCGTAGCCGTTAGGAAGAAGGGCGGCGTGGTTGGAATGGTCCACCGAAAGCTCCTTCGCTCGCCGACGGTCTGCCGCGCAGCGGTGGGATAGGTCCGGTTTATCGTTGAAGGGTGAGAGCGCGGTCAACCGCAATAGGGCGGAGAACTCCTCGCCCGCCCACCTTAGCCTTTCGATCAAGGTCCGTCAGGGCTGAATTGAAAGATCGCGGTTAACGTACGGATGCCCGGGTTCGGTGATTCAGGCAGGTGAGGGGGCCTTGCAGAGGATTACCGAGGGTTTGTCGGCAATTCTGGTCAGCATGATGACCATGGATTTGTCGCCTTTGAGGCGCAAGTCGGCGCGCAGCCGTTCGATGTCCACGGCTGAGCCGCGCTTTTTGATGGTGACGTTTCCGATCTGTCGCTCGCGAAGGGCGGCGCGCAGTTTCTTCAGCGAAAAGGGAAGGACGTCGTCCACCTCGTACACCGACGCCCAAGGGGTGTCCACCCGCTCGTCGGCGGTGATGTAGGCGATCATCGGGTCGAGCAGCCTGCCGCCGACCAGCTCGGCCACCTCGCCGACCAGGTGCGCGCGCACGGCCGCGCCGTCCGGCTCGTAGACGAACCGGCCCGGCGGGCCGGTCGGGGCCCGCACGCCGGTGGCGGTCAGCGTGTGGCCGCCGGGCAGCAGGGTGGCCCGCCTGCCGCCCCCTGGGCCGGTCCACAGCGTGGCCTCCTTGACCTCGCCCTTGTACGACACCCACTCGGCCTCCGCGCCCTCGGGGATGAACTCGTACGGGATGCCCGGGGCGACCTTGAGGCAGGCCAGGCGCGCCCGGGAGAGCAGGCCGAGCACCACGGGCCAGGGCGGCGAGTAGGCCATGGGGTCGAACGTCCGGCCCCGGCCCGTCCGCCTGGCCGGGTCGGCGAACAGCACGTCGTAGTCCTCAGGCCTGACCTGCGCCGCGTCGGCCACGGTCACCGTCACCCGGTCGGCCAGCCCGAACGCCTGCGCGTTGGCCCTGGCCACGGCGACGGTCAGCGGGTCGGTGTCCACGGCCGTCACCGTGCAGCCGGCGCGGGCCAGCGCGAGCAGGTCACCCCCGACGCCGCAGCAGGCGTCGGCGACCCGGGGCGCGCCCGCGCCGTGCAGGGCGAGCAGGCGGCGGGCGCGGTGCTCGGCCACCTCCGCCCGCGTGGACTGCTCCAGCCCGTGCGGGGTGAAGAACATCCGCCCGGCGTCGGCGCCGAACTTGGCCCTGGCCCGCTCCCTGAGCCCGGCCTGGGTGAGCGCCGCCGAGGTGAGCGCCGCGTCGTACGTCCTGCGCAGGGTGGTGGCGGCGGCGACAGGGTCGGCGCCCGCCAGCTCCTCGGCCTCGGCCAGCGCGCGCCTGCCGCGCGGGGTCAGCAACTCGGTGAAGGCGTCGAGGTCCACGTCATCCGACGTTAGCGGCACCCGGAAGCGGCGGTGTCCGCCGGGCGGCGCGGCGGCGGCCGGGAGGTTCACGCACGTGGAAGACTGGACCATGCCAGGGGTCTGATCGCTCTCAGCAGACGCGTTCATGTTGACTGTCAAGCCCCTCTTGCATATGTTTCCTGTTGGCACTCTCCCCTTGAGAGTGCCAACGTGCGACGAGGCAGGTCTGACACCCGCGACGGCAGGCCCCGCTGGTCGCCTCTTCTAGATCATTCAAATCTGAAGGGGAGGTCCGATCGTGACGACCGCCACCAAGGTTCCCGTTAAGCCGCTCGGCGACCGCATTGTGGTCCAGCCGCTTGAGGCCGAGCAGACCACCGCTTCCGGCCTGGTCATCCCTGACACCGCCAAGGAGAAGCCGCAGGAGGGCAAGGTCCTCGCGGTGGGCCCGGGCAACTGGGACGAGGACGGCGACAAGCGGATTCCGCTCGACGTCTCGGAGGGCGACATCGTCCTCTACAGCAAGTACGGCGGCACCGAGGTCAAGTACGGCGGCGAGGAGTACCTCGTGCTCTCCGCCCGCGACGTTCTCGCGATCATCGAGAAGTAAGCCGGTTGTGTCGAGCCCCGGGCGCTCTTGAGGGCACCCGGGGCTTTCGACGCCAGGAGAGGACTTTCAGCAATGGCGAAGATCCTGGAGTTCGACGAGAACGCCCGCCGCGCTCTCGAGCGTGGCGTGAACGCCCTCGCGGACGCCGTGAAGGTAACCCTCGGCCCGCGTGGCCGCAACGTCGTCATCGACAAGAAGTTCGGTGCTCCGACGATCACGAACGACGGTGTGACCATCGCTCGTGAGATCGAGCTGGAGGAGCGCTACGAGAACCTCGGCGCCCAGCTCGCCAAGGAAGTTGCCACCAAGACCAACGACATCGCGGGTGACGGCACCACCACCGCGACCGTCCTGGCCCAGGCCATGGTCCGCGAGGGCCTGCGCAACGTGGCCGCCGGCGCCTCGCCGCTGTCGCTCAAGCGCGGCATCGACAAGGCCGCCAAGGCCGTCAGCGACAAGCTGCTGGCCAGCGCCCGCGAGGTCGGCGACAAGAAGGAGATCGCCAACGTCGCCACGATCTCCGCGCAGGACGCCCAGATCGGCGGCCTGATCGCCGAGGCGTTCGACAAGGTGGGCAAGGACGGTGTCCTCACCGTCGAAGAGTCCAACGCCATGGGCATGGAGCTCGAGTTCACCGAGGGCATGCAGTTCGACAAGGGCTACCTGTCGGCCTACATGGTGACCGACCCCGAGCGGATGGAGTCCGTCCTCGAGGACGCCTACATCCTGCTCACCCAGGGCAAGATCTCCTCCATCGCGGACTTCCTGCCGCTGCTGGAGAAGATCGCCCAGACGAAGAAGCCGCTCCTCGTGGTCGCCGAGGACGTCGAGGGCGAGGCCCTGGCCGTCCTGGTCACCAACAAGATCCGCGGCACCTTCACCTCCGTGGCCGTCAAGGCCCCGGGCTTCGGCGACCGCCGCAAGGCGATGCTGCAGGACATGGCCATCCTCACCGGCGGCCAGGTCGTCAGCGAGGAGGTCGGCCTCAAGCTGGAGCACGTCGGTCTCGAGGTGCTCGGCACGGCCCGCCGCGTCGTCGTCACCAAGGACGCCACGACCATCGTCGACGGCGCCGGTGACGCGCAGGCCATCGAGGACCGCGTCAAGGAGATCAAGATTGCCATCGAGCAGTCCGACTCCGACTGGGACCGCGAGAAGCTGCAGGAGCGCCTGGCCAAGCTCGCCGGCGGTGTGTGCGTGCTGCGCGTCGGCGCCGCCACCGAGGTGGAGCTGAAGGAGAAGAAGCACCGCCTCGAGGACGCGATCTCCGCGACGCGCGCCGCCATCGAGGAGGGCATCGTCTCCGGCGGTGGCTCCGCGCTGATCCACATCGGCAAGGACCTCGACGACCTCGGCCTCACGGGCGACGAGGCCACCGGTGTCGGCATCGTGCGCCGCGCGCTGGTCGAGCCGGCCCGCTGGATCGCCGAGAACGCCGGTCTCGAGGGCTACGTGGTGACGCACAAGGTGGCCGAGCTGGAGGCCGGTCACGGTCTCAACGCCGCCACCGGCGAGTACGTGAACCTGCTCGACCAGGGCGTCATCGACCCGGTCAAGGTCACGCGCTCGGCCGTGCAGAACGCCGCTTCGATCGCGGGCATGCTGCTCACCACCGAGGCGCTCGTGGTGGACAAGCCCGAGGAGGAGGCCCCGGCCGCCGGCCAGGGTCACGGTCACGGCCACGGCCACTGACCGCGCCTTCCGTTCCGTTACGGCCCGCACCCGGAGGGGTGCGGGCCGTACGGCGTTTCATGGCCCTGAGCGGCCGGGTCCTACGCTGGGGACATGAGGTACGCGCGGGCGGTGGAGCGGCTGGGGATGCTGGCCGAGGCGTGCGAGCAGACCAGGCGGCTGCCGGCGCTGGAGCCGTTCCTGCGCGAGGCGCACGTGTTCGGCGCGCTGACGCAGGGCGCCGAATCGCTCGACGAGCTGGAGGTCGCCTTCGTGCTCAACCTGCCGCCCGAGGAGGTCGCCTGGGGCACGCACCCGCCGAGCACGGCCTGGCTGGTGGACTTCCTGCGGCTGGACGAGGGTGGCATCGCCTACTGGTGGCGCTCGCACCGCGAGCCGGTGGCCAACCACCACATCACGGAGCCGGTGCGGTTCTGGTCGCTGGACGGGGTGGAGCGGGACGTGCTGGAGGCGCTGAGGGAGCGGCGACTCGGGGCGCTGCACGGCGCTGTGCGCCCCGGGAGCGGCGATCGGGTGGCCCCGGTCGCGGAGGAGCTGGCGGCGGCCCTGGAGCACCTCAGGGCGGTGCACGGGGCGTACTGGGACCGGCAGTGGCGGCGGGAGCACCGGAGCCTGCGGCGCTATCCGGAGCACCACCTGTGGGAGGCCGTGCGGGGATATCTGGAGCTGCTCGACTTGCGGGACGAGTGAAGCGTCGGGTGATCTGAGGGCTGCCGATGGCATGTCCGGTGTGGGCGGGATGGGGGGAAGTGGGGGAAAAGGTGGCTTATTGGAGTAAACCGAGAGTGTGCGTTAAGCGTCTGCGGTCTGACAAATGTCGCGCATTCCGGCTTATCGCCTGAAACATTATGTCAGTATAAAGGCTTAGTGTGGTCGTTTGATTACTAACGGTTATCGTCGCTTCAATGTGACCAATCCGTAGCCGTTCGCTATGACGACAGGCCGGATCAGTGCGGGCATCATGCCTATCGTGAGCGAGGGAAGCGTCGCCGACGCCAAAATTGGGGTAAGGCTCGCGTCGAGACTTCCGGCACGGACGGATGACTCCGACCTTAGGGAACTGACGAGCCTCGCCGTGCAGGGAGATCGCAGTGCGATCGAATCCCTGCTCGGTGAGTTGCGTCCGATGGTGGTGCGGTATTGCCGCGCCAGGCTGGGCAGGGTTTCAGGGCAATATCACATTGCCGATGACGTAGCCCAGGAGGTGTGCATCGCGGTGTTGTCCGCGCTGCCGCGATACCGCGACATGGGGCGGCCTTTCGCGTCCTTCGTGTTCGGGATCGCCTCGCACAAGGTGGCCGACGCGCTGCGGAGCTCGGTGCGCTCCGCCGTGCCGACCCAGGATCTGCCCGACGGGCCCGACGACGGCCCTGGGCCCGAGGAGACGGTGGTCCGCTACATCGAGGTGGAGCACGCCAGGCGGCTGCTGGCCAGGCTGCCCGACAACCAGCGGGAGTTGCTGCTGTTGCGGGTGGTGTCGGGGCTGTCCGCCGAGGAGACCGGTAATGTACTCGGTATGTCACCGGGTGCGGTCCGTGTCGCCCAGCATCGGGCGCTGGCGAGATTGAGGCAGATGGCCGAGCTGGAGTCGGCTTGACGCCTGAGGAGGAGACCGATGCGCTGCTCGACGCGCTCGGTCGTGGAGAGATGCCCGATTCAGGCGATCCAGCGGCGCGGTTGCTCGCCGCGCTGCTCGATGACGTCGATCAGCGGCGCTCCTCGGTGTCGATGACGCCGTCGACGTAGCCGCGGGCGTAGTCCCAGCTGACGTAGTCGGCGGGGTCGGGGTGGAAGGCCGGCTCGTGCACCTGCGGCTGGCCTTTCTCGATCATCTGTTTGAGGTTGCCGCGCAGCAGCTCCCAGTCGAAGAAGTGCTGCTCGCCGCATTCCGGGCAGTCGAGCACGAGCCCCAGCACCCCCTGCGGTTCGAGCAGGGAGCGGAAGACCTCGACGTCGGCGAGGTCGGTGATGGCCTCGTCGCGCTCGGCCGCGGTGAGTGGCTCGGCGTCGTCGAGCGCACCCATCGCCGAGGACGGGTCGTTCGGGTCGTCCGCGAACGGATCGCGGGGGACGTCTTCCAGCACCTTCCCACCATATGACCGAAGCGGCCCGCGCGGTGGGCTTTACCTCAGCCATCCGCGTCTGGCGGCCTCCACGCCCGCGTGAAAGCGGGATTGAGCTCCCAACTCGGTCATGGCGTCGGCGAATCTCGCGCGTACCGTGCGGACCGACACGCCGAGCTGGCGGGCGATCGAGTCGTCGCACATGCCCTGCGCCGCCAGGCGCAGCACCGGGATCATGCCGTCGCTCCTGCGCCCCCAGGGCAGGGGCACGGCGCGGGCCCACAGCTCCTGGAAGAGCGAGGTGAGCACGCCCACCACCACGGAGGTGCGCACCAGATAGAAGTTGTAGGCGTGGTCGGGCAGGCTGCCGCCCCAGTGGGCGGGCAGGCCGGCCATCTCGTGGCCGGCGGTCATGAACCAGCTCGGCACCCGGTCCATGGTGCGCACCTCGCCGCCGGCGTCGAGGAGGTGGGTGAGCTGGTCGCGGACGCCGGGCAGCACCAGCGTGGAAACCGGAATGATCGCTTGAACGGTAAGCAATTTCCGTTTTTGCGCATCAACCCAAGGATCCGCAAATTTCCGGGCAAAGTCAGTCATGGTCCGCTCGTCCGGAACTGCGGTGAGTAAAGGCATTGGTGGGGTTTGACATTGTACGGCGATGCCCAGCACGCTCTCGTACAGGATGTCCGCCCCGCTCGCCATCTCCACCGTGAAAGGGCCGCTGCGATAGTCGCGGCCGGCGTCGTAGTCGCGGATCAGCCCCCGGATCGAGCCGAGCGCCGAGTCGATCCTGCGGCTCTCCTCCGCCAGCCGGTCGAGCCGGTCCGCGATCAGCCGCCCGAGCGCCGCGGCGGGGTGTCTGGCCAGGTACTGGCCCGATTGTTCGTCGATCACCCCAAGCTTGACGAGATCGTCGAGCTGGCGGCCCACCTTCTCGATCGGACCGTCCATGGCCTGTGCCAGGTCCGAACGGGTCGCTTTGTGCAGGCGCAACACCGTCGAGTAGAGCGCGGTCTGGGCCGGATCAAGGCCCAGTGTCTCGAGCGGATCGGACATGATTCGCGACTCGTTACGCATTATGGGCGGCTCCGTCGGGGGGACACGGGCGTGCCGCGAGGATAACCCCCCATTCCCTGCCTGTCCGCGTGTTGCGCCGACTGCTTCTTCGCGGCGTGCAACTTCGTGCAATTGCACGTTTTCACATTGCCATGTTCCGGTGAGTAACGCAGGCTTTACCTAGCGTCGGCATCCAGACAAGGGCGCGGTCGCGCCGGCCATCAGGACGCGGAGGGGGGTTCGGTGGCGTGAGGCGCGGCCGTCGCCCGGATGCCGGTGGCCGGGGGATGGGACGGATCACCGACCGTCCCATCCCCCGGCACTTTTTCTGCTGAGGCCGGGAAGGCGAGGACCGTGGGGGTCTTCGTACTCCCGGCCTCAGTGCGTTTTGGACACAGGGCCTAGACTTGGTGCACATCAAAGCTAGGCAGGAGGGGGCCGCGGCATGTCCAAGTTCACCGAGATGGGTCTGACCTTCGATGACGTGCTGCTGGTGCCCGGATATTCGGACCTGCAGCCAGGGGAGGCCGACACCCGATCTCGCCTGTCCAAGGGCATCACGCTGTCCATCCCGCTGATCTCCGCGGCCATGGACACCGTCACCGAGGCCCGCATGGCGGTCGCCATGGCCAGGCAGGGCGGCATCGGCATCCTGCACCGCAACCTGTCGGTCGAGGAGCAGGCCCAGCAGGTCGACCTGGTCAAGCGGTCCGAGGCCGGCATGGTCACCAACCCGGTGACGTGCAGCCCCGACGACACGCTGGCCGACGTCGAGCGCCTGTGCGCCACGTACCGGATCTCCGGGGTGCCCGTGACCGACGTGTCGGGCACGCTGGTCGGCATCGTGACCAACCGCGACATGCGCTTCGAGACCGACCAGAGCAGGCCGGTCCGCGAGGTCATGACCAAGATGCCGCTCGTCACCGCGCCGGTGGGGGTCTCGCGTGACGACGCGTTCGCCCTGCTCCGGCAGAACAAGATCGAGAAGCTGCCGCTCGTCGACTCCGACGGCAGGCTGCGCGGCCTGATCACGGTCAAGGACTTCACCAAGAGCGAGCAGTATCCGCTGTCCACCAAGGACGCCGACGGTCGGCTCATCGTCGGGGCGGCCGTGGGGGTCGGCGGCGACGCCGAGCTGCGCGCCAAGGCCCTCATCGAGGCCGGGGTGGACGTCGTGGTCGTGGACGTGGCGCACGGCCACTCCAAGGGGCTGGCCGACATGATCGCCAAGGTCAAGGCCAACAGCAAGGTCGAGGTCATCGGCGGCAACATCGCGACCAGGGCCGGCGCGCAGATGCTGGTCGACGCGGGCGCCGACGCCGTCAAGGTCGGCGTGGGCCCGGGCTCCATCTGCACCACCCGCGTGGTCGCCGGGGTCGGCGCGCCGCAGGTGACGGCCATCTACGAGGCGTCGAAGGCGTGCGCGCCCGCCGGGGTGCCGGTGATCGGCGACGGCGGCCTGCAGTACTCCGGCGACATCGTCAAGGCGATCGCCGCCGGAGCCGACACGGTCATGCTGGGCTCGCTGCTCGCCGGGTGCGAGGAGTCGCCGGGTGAGCTGATCTTCATCAACGGCAAGCAGTTCAAGTCGTACCGGGGCATGGGCTCGCTGGGCGCCGTACGCAACCGCGAGCGCGGCGGCACCTCCTTCAGCAAGGACCGCTACGCCCAGGCCGACGTCGGCGGCGAGGACAAGTACATCCCCGAGGGCATCGAGGGCCAGGTCCCCTACCGCGGCCCGGTCGCGGCCGTCGCCCACCAGCTCGTCGGCGGGCTGCGTCAGGGTATGTGGTACGCGGGCTGCCGCACGATCGAGCAGATGCACAGCGACTGCGAGCTCATGCCGATCACGGCGGCCGGCCTCAAGGAGAGCCATCCCCACGACATCCAGATGACCGTGGAAGCTCCGAACTATCACAGAAGGTAAGTTCATGACTCAGCAGGTGGAGATCGGCCGGGGTAAGACCGGGCGGCGGGCGTACGCGCTTGACGAGATCGGCCTGGTGCCCTCGCGGCGCACCCGTGACCCGGAGGAGGTCTCGATCTCCTGGCAGATCGACGCCTACCGGTTCGAGTTGCCCTTGGTCGTCGCTCCCATGGACAGCGTGGTCTCGCCGGCCACCGCCATCGAGATCGGGCGGCTCGGCGGCCTGGCACCGCTCGACCTCGAAGGGCTGTGGACGCGCTACGAGGACCCGCTGCCGCTGCTGGAGGAGTGCGCCGCCCTCGACCAGGAGGCGGCCACCAGGCGGCTGCAGGAGATCTACGCGGCGCCGATCAAGGAAGAGCTGATCGGCCGCAGGATCGAGGAGATCCGCGCCTCCGGGGTGACCACCGCCGTGCGGCTCTCGCCGCAGCGCACGGTCCAGTACCACAAGACCGTGATCGACGCGGGCGTGGACATCTTCGTCATCCGCGGCACGACGGTCTCGGCCGAGCACGTCTCGGGGCGGGCGGAGCCGCTCAACCTCAAGCAGTTCATCTACGAGCTGGACGTGCCGGTCATCGTCGGCGGCTGCGCCACCTACACCGCCGCGCTGCACCTGATGCGCACCGGCGCGGCCGGCGTGCTGGTGGGCTTCGGCGGCGGCGCCTCGCACACCACCCGCAACGTGCTGGGCGTGGCCGTGCCGATGGCCACCGCCATCTCCGACGTGGCGGCGGCGCGGCGCGACTACCTCGACGAGTCCGGCGGCCGCTACGTGCACGTGATCGCCGACGGTGGCATGGGCACCTCCGGCGACATCGCCAAGGCCATCGCCTGCGGCGCCGACGCCGTGATGGTCGGCTCGCCGCTGGCGCGCGCGGTGGAGGCGCCCGGGCACGGGTTCCACTGGGGCTCCGAGGCGCACCACCCCGACCTGCCGCGCGGGCGGCGGGTCGCGTTCGGCACGGTCGGGACACTGGAGCAGATCCTGCACGGGCCGTCCAGCGTGGCCGACGGTTCGATGAACCTGATGGGCGCGCTGAAGCGGACCATGGCCTCGACCGGCTACTCCGACATCAAGGAGTTCCAGCGGGTCGAGGTCGTCGTGGCGCCGATCCAGCGCTGAGCCCTCGATGCCAGGCCGCCGCCCGCGCGGTGGCGGCCGACTAGGGTCGAGGCCATGGAAGAATCCGTTGAGGACAGGGTCGCCCGGCTGGAGCAGCAGGTGGCGGCCCTGCAGCGTCATCTCGGCGTCGATCTCTCACGGGCGGAGGGGCGCCGGTTCCCGCCGGAGTTCTACGAGGCGCTGCGGCACGGCAAGACGATCAAGGCCATCGCGATCTACCGCAAGGAGACCGGGGCCTCGCTGAGAGACGCCAAGAAGGCCGTTGAGGACATGCGGCGCGGGGCGGGCTCCGGGTTCTGATGAGCGGTCGGATCTGCGTGGTCACGGGGGCCAACAGGGGGATCGGGCGTGAGGTGGCCAGGCAGCTCGCACTGGCCGGCGATCTGGTGGTGCTGACCGCCAGGGACCTGCGCAAGGCGGAGCGGGCGGCCGGCGAGCTGCGCGAGGCGCTCAAGGCGTCCGGTGGCGCGGTGCGGGCTTCTGGCGGTGCGGTGCGGGCTTCCGGCGGTGCGGTGTCGGCTTCCGGCGGGGCGGTGGAGGCGTGGCGGCTCGACGTTTCCGAGCCCGGCTCCGTCGAGCGGTTCGCCCGTGAGGTCGGCGACGCCCACGGGCGGGTGGACGTGCTCGTCAACAACGCGGCCATCCACTACGACACCTGGCAGCGCGCCGCCGACGCGGACCTCACGGTGGTGCGGGAGGCGCTGGAGACGAACCTGCTGGGCGCCTGGCAGGTCACCCAGGCGCTGCTCCCGCTGCTGCGGGCCTCCGCGCACGGCCGGGTGGCGAACGTCTCCAGCGAGGCGGGCTCCCTGGCCTCGATGGGCTCGGGGACCCCGGCGTACGCGGTGTCCAAGGCCGGCCTGAACGCGCTGACCAGGATGCTGGCGGCCGATCTGCGGCGGGACGGCATCCTGGTCAACGCGGTCTGCCCGGGATGGGTGGCGACGGACATGGGCGGCCCCGGCGGGCGTCCCGTGGCGGAGGGGGCCGCGAGCGTGCTGTGGGCGGTGGACCTGCCCGACGGCGGGCCCACCGGAGGGTTCTACCGTGACGGGCGGCCGGTGCCCTGGTGAGCAGGGCCGTTGCCCTAACATGCGGAGATGGCTGATCTTCAGCACACGCACGAGCTGACGTACGAGGGCGACCGCGTCGTCAAGCGCTACCAGGAGAGCAAGCCGGGCGCGGCCGAGCGCGAATGGCGGGCGCTGAGCCTGCTGGCCGAGCACGCGCCGGGGCTCGCGCCCGAGCCGATCGCGTTCGAGGGCGGCGCCGTGACGATGTCGAGGATCCCCGGGGTGCCGCTGCGCGGGCTGTTCGCGCGGGCCAAGCACGTGGCGGCCCTGGCGGAGGCGCTCGCGGAGCTGCACGCCGCCGTGCCCGCAGGCGTGCTGCGCGCCGTCCCGGTGCGTCCCTGGCAGCAGGAGGCGATCGCCGACTGGCTCAGGAAGCGGTGCGCGGCCTGGGAGCCCAGGGAGCCGCTGGCGGACCGGGCCGTCAAAGAGGGGCTGCGCTGGCTGGAGAGCTGGTCGCCCGGCGGGGCGGGGCTGCGGGAGGCGTTCGGGGCGGGCGACGGGAACCTGGCCAACTTCCTGTGGGACGGCTCCCGCGTACGCATCGTGGACTTCGAGGACTCCGGGCGCAGCGACGTGGCGTTCGAGGTGGCGGAGCTGGCCGAGCACGTGTCGATGTGGGTGGACGGCGAGGTGGAGATCGCCCGCCGGTTCGACCTGAGCCCGCAGGAGGAGCGGCGCACGCGGGAGTGCCGCAAGGCGCACGCGCTCGTCTGGCTCTTCCTGCTCTCGCACGAGCACCCGCGCAATCCGCCGGGGACCTTCCAGCGACAGGTCGAGCGGGTGCTGACTACCTTGGGCGCATGAGGATCGCGAACGAGGACGACAGGGAGGCCGTCGAGCGGCTCGTCCAGGACGCCTACACGCCGTGGATCGAGATCGTCGGCATGCGGCCGCTACCGCTGGAGTCCGACTACGGGGCGCTCATCGCCGCCGGCCGGGTGCACGTCACCGACGGGCTCGAAGGGCTCATCGTGCTGGTGCCCGAGGACGGCGTGCTGCTGGTGGACAACGTGGCCGTCCGTCCCGAGCTGCACGGCAAGGGCATCGGGCGGGCGCTGATGGCGTACGCCGAGCAGGAGGCGCGCAGGCTGGGGCTGCCCGCGCTGCGCCTCTACACCAACGTCAGGATGACCGCCAACATCGCCCTGTACGAGTCGCTCGGCTACCGCGAGACCGGCCGCCAGGGCATCGAGGGCCGCTCGGCCGTCCTCATGCGCAAGCAGCTCAGCCCGTGAGGACGCCGAGCAGGTGGGAGACCTCCCTGGCCACCGCGTCGCGGCCGGCCTTGAGGTACTTGCGCGAGTCCACCACCCGCTCGTCGTGGACCAGGTAGTCGCGTACGGCGCCGGTGAACGCCTTGTTCAGGTGGGTCGCGATGTTGATCTTCTTCATGCCCTGCCGTACGGCCTCGCGCAGCACGTCGTCCGGCACGCCCGAGGAGCCGTGCAGCACCAGCGGCACCGGCACGGCCGCGCGCAGCTCGGCGATGAGGTCCAGGTCCAGCACCGCGTCCTTGGTCGTCATGGCGTGCGAGGTGCCCACGGCCACCGCCAGCGCGTCCACGCCGGTCCGCGCCACGTAGTCGACCGCCTCGTGCGGCTTGGTACGGGCGCCGGGCGCGTGCACGCCGTCCTTGCCGCCGACCTCGCCCAGCTCGGCCTCCACCCACACGCCGCGCTCGTGGCACCAGGCGGCCACCTCGGCCGTGCTGACGACGTTCGCCTCGTCGGGCAGGGCCGAGGCGTCGTACATGACCGAGCCCAGGCCCAGCCTCACCGCCTCCTCGACGAGTGCCCGGTCGGTGGCGTGGTCGAGGTGCACGGCGACCGGCACGTCCGCCTTCCTGGCGACCGCGAGCGAGGCCAGCGCGATCGGCTCCAGGGCGCCGTGGTAGCGCACGCAGTTCTCGCTGATCTGCAGCACGACCGGCAGGCCGAGCGCCTCGGCGCCCGCCACGATGGCGGTGGCGTGCTCCAGCTGGATCACGTTGAACGCGCCCACCCCTGCGGGTGACCGACTGACGATGTCGCCGATGGGGGCGAGGGGCATGGGCGGGCTCCTTACGTGATGATGATCTGAGGGTGGATGTCGGCGTACACGTCGGGGTCGATCTCCCCGGCCACCGGCGTGGCCACGGCCGCCGCGCCGAGCGCGGCGGCGCGCTTGAGCATGTCGGGCCACGCGCCGGGCTCCACCAGGCCCAGCGCCAGCCCCGCGACCAGCGAGTCGCCGGCGCCGGTCGGGTTGCCCCGCACGGTGTACGGCATCCGCGCCGCGAACGTGCCCTCCCCGGTGACGGCCAGCAGCCCGTCGGCGCCCAGGGACACCACCACGGCGCCGGCGCCCTGGCCGCGCAGCGCCTGCGCGCCCTCGGCCGGGGTGCCGCCGCCCGGCACGGCTCTGGCCAGCTCGTCGGCGTTGGGCTTGAGGATCGAGGGGCGGCCCTGGGGGGCGTGGCGCAGGGGGGCGCCGTCGGCGTCCACGATGGACGGCACACCGTGGTCGGCCGCGATGGCCGCCAGGGTGGCGTAGGTGTCGGCGGGGACGCCGCGCGGCAGGCTGCCGGACAACACGACGGCGCCGACGCCGCCGGTGGTCAGGAGGGTCGTGTAGTGCCGGACGAAGCCGGCCAGCTCGGCGGCCGTGACCTCGGGGCCCGGCTCGTTGAACAACGCCGTCCGCCGCGCCCCGGCCGCCGCCTGCGCGGGCGCGCCGGGCGGGGGCACGTCGGGCGGGGGCACGTCGCGTGGGGGTGCCGCCTGCGCGGGCGTGCCGGGCGGGGCTGCTGCGGGCGCGGATGCCGTGTGAGCGGGTGTGCCTCGGGTGGGTGGGAGGTCGGAGACGGCGAGGGTGGTGCGGGAGTCGCCGGCGATGGCGTAGAGGGCGCTGGGCAGGCCGGCCGCGCGCAGGTCGGCCTCGATCGCCTGCCCGGTCGGCCCGCCGGCCAGGCCCGTGACGAGCACGTCCCGGCCGAGCGCGGCCAGCACCCTGGCCACGTTGACGCCCTTCCCGCCCGCGCGCCGATGCACCGCGCTGACCCGGTTGACCCCGTCCCAGTCCACGGCGGGCACCTGGTAGGTCACGTCGAGAGCGAGGTTGAGCGTCACCGTGATGATCATTAAGGCTCCGTGATCCAGACGCCGTCCTTCAGCACGCCGTCCACCTCCAGCGAATCGGAGAGCACCACCAGGTCGGCCGCCTTGCCGACGGCGATCGAGCCGATCCGGTCGGCCAGGCCCAGCAGCCGCGCGGGCGTCAGCGAGGCCACCTGGACGGCGTCGGGCAGCGACATGCCCAGCTCCTGGACGCCGCGCCGGAACGCCACGTCCATCGTCAGCGTGGAGCCCGCGATCGAGCCGCCCTCGACCAGCCGCGCCACGCCGTCCGACACCCGCACCGCCATCGAGCCGAGCACGTAGTCGCCGTCGCCCAGGCCGGTGGCGGACATGGCGTCGGTGATCAGCGCCGTGCGGCCGGGCCCGGCCACCTCGTACGCCAGCCGCAGCATGGCCGGATGCACGTGCACCCCGTCGTTGACCAGCTCGACCGTCACCCGCTCGTCGTCCAGCAGCGCGGCCACGGGCCCCGGCGCGCGGTGGCCGAGCGGCGGCATCGCGTTGTAGAGGTGCGTGGCCACGGTCGCGCCCGCCTCGATGCCCTCGATGGCCTGCTCGTAGCCGGCGTCGCTGTGCCCGATGGCGGCCAGCACGCCCTCGGCGACGGCCATCCTGATCGTGTCGAGCGCGCCTGGCAGCTCGGGCGCGATGGTGAGCATGCGCACGTGCCCGCGCCCCGCCTTCACCAGCCCCGCGAACTCCTGCGGCGAGGGCTCGCGCAGCCGGGTCGGGTCGTGCGCGCCGCAGCGGGACCTGGCGATGTACGGGCCCTCGAAGTGGATGCCGGCCAGCAGCCCCTCCTCGCACAGCTCGGCCAGCGCCGACGCCGCCCTGGTCAGGCCCTCGACCGTGTCGGTGACCAGGCTGGCCATCGTGGTCGTGGTGCCGTGGCGGCGGTGCAGCGCCACGGCGTCACGGGCCCGGTCGAGGTCGCCGGTGGGGAAGGAGCCGCCGGCGCCGCCGTGGTTGTGCACGTCCACGAAACCCGGCACGACGTGCCGCCCGCCCACACTGAGGCCGGGACCAGGGGCGGATCCGTGGCCGACGTGCGTGATGCGGCCGTCTTCGATGGTCAGCCACCCCTCGTGCACGCCCTCGGGCGTCACGATCCTGGCGTCGGCAAGAGTAAGGCTCATGAAGAAAGGATCACAGATCGCGTGAGGTGCATGGGCTCGTCGGGGCTCAGCCCCTGGGCGAAGGCCCGCGCCACCGCGACCCGCTGCGCGCGGATCAGCTCGGCCATGGGGTCGAGCCCGGTCTCGAAGAACGTGCCGCCGGTCTGCTCGACCTGCGCGCGCAGCCCCTCCGGGGCGCTGCCCAGCATCCACGTGACCCGGCCCGGGGCGGCGATGCTGATCGGGCCGTGCCGGTACTCCATCGCCGGGTAGGCCTCAGTCCAGGAGCGGGACGCCTCGCGCATCTTCAGCGCGGCCTCCTGCGCCAGGCCGACCGCCCAGCCGGTGCCGAGGAAGCTGAACTGCTCGGCCTGGACCAGCGTGTCGGGCAGCGGCGCGGCCACGGCCTCCTCGGCGTCGGCGATCGCCTGGGTGAGGTCCTCGCCGAGGGAGGCGCGCAGCATGGCGAGCTGCGTGGTGGCGAACCTGGTCTGCACGACCGACTTCTCGTCGGCGTAGTCGAGCACGACGACCTCGTCGGCGGCCGTCATGATCGGTGTGCCGGGGTCGGCGGTGATGGCGACGCTCGGGTCGGTCGTCCTCGCCAGCAGGTCGAGGACCTCGGTCGTGGTGCCCGAGCGCGTCAGCGCCAGCACGCGGTCGTAGCGGCGCCCGTGCGGGAACTCGGAGGCGGCGAACGCGTCGGTCTCGCCGTGCCCGGCCCGCTCGCGCAGCACCGCGTACGCCATCGCGATGAACCACGACGTACCGCAGCCGACGACGGCGACCCGCTCGCCCCGGCGCGGCAGCGCGTCGGCGGGAACGGCCGCCACGGCGCGGCGCCAGCAGGACGGCTGGGACGCGATCTCGGCCTCGGTGTGGGTGGTCACCATTGCCTCCCCATGATTGATTGTTTCTGCTGCGTTTATATCAAAAAAGTGCATGAATGAACACCGGTAGCCCTGGCGTTCCAGGTTGTGCCACGCTTGCTCCTGATCCCCATCCCCTAGGGAGGCCTCCGTGTCCCGCTACGACCGCTGGAACGCCATCCTGGAGCTGCTGGCGCAGGAAGGCAGGCTGTCGGTGGAGGAGGCGGCCGGGGCGCTCGACGTCTCCACCGCGACGATCAGACGGGACTTCGACCAGCTCGCTCAGCAGCAGATGCTGATGCGCACGCGCGGTGGCGCGGTGGCGCAGAGCGTCAGCTACGACCTGCCGCTGCGCTACAAGACGGCCAGGCACGCCGACGAGAAGCACCGCATCGCGCAGGCCGCGGCCGAGCTGGTGACGCCGGGGGCCGTGATCGGGATGAACGGCGGGACGACCACCTCCGAGCTGGCCCGCACCCTCGCCACGCAGGCGACGCTGGAGAGCGGCTTCACGATCGTCACCAACGCGCTCAACATCGCGGCCGAGCTGACCGTCCGGCAGCACGTCAAGATCGTGGTGACCGGCGGGGTGGCCAGGCAGCAGTCGTACGAGCTGATCGGGCCGCTGGCCGGCGGGGTGCTGGAGCAGGTGACGCTGGACGTGGCCTTCCTCGGCGTCGACGGGCTGGACGTCGAGCTGGGCGCCTCGGCGCACCACGAGGGCGAGGCCAGCGTGAACCACCTGCTGATCAGCAGGGCCGCGCAGGTCGTGGTGGTGGCCGACTCCTCCAAGATCGGCAAGCGGGCGTTCTCCCGGATCTGCCCGATCGGCCAGATCGACACGCTCGTCACCGACGCGCAGCTCCCCGACACGCTGGCCGGCCAGCTCACGGACGCGGGCGTGAAGGTCGTCCGCGCCTGAGGGCGTTACAGGGCGAGGTATGGGCGGGTAGGTACTGGAACGCAGACCACAGGCGTTCCAGGGGGAAATATGACGTCGGGAAGGAACGCGGCCCGGCTCGGGCCCGCGGAGCGCGCAGAGGCGCTGGAGAGCATGGCCTCGCAGGAGCTCGACGTGGTCGTGGTCGGCGGCGGGGTCGTGGGGGCGGGCATCGCGCTCGACGCCGCGACCCGCGGCCTCGACGTGGCCCTCGTCGAGGCGCGCGACTTCGCCTCGGGCACGTCCTCGCGCTCGTCCAAGCTGATCCACGGTGGCCTGCGCTACCTGGAGCAGCTCAACTTCGAGCTGGTGCGCGAGGCGCTGCAGGAGCGGGCGCTGCTGTTGCAGCGCATCGCGCCGCACCTGGTGCGGCCCGTGCCGTTCCTGTTCCCGATGACCCACTACGGGTGGGAGCGCCCGTACGTGGGCGCGGGCGTCGCGCTCTACGACACGCTCGGCTTCGCCACCGGCCTGACCAGGGGCGTGCCAGGCCACCGGCACCTGTCCAGGTCGCGGGCGCTGCGGCTGGCGCCCGCGCTGAAGAGGACCGCCTTCACCGGCGCCGTCCAGTATTGGGACGCGCAAGTCGACGACGCCCGCTACGTGATGATGATGTTGCGCACCGCCGCCACGTACGGCGCGCACGTCGCGCCCAGGGCGCAGGTGGTGGGGTTCCTGCGGGAGGGCGAGCGGGTCACCGGCGTACGGGTGCGCGACCTGGAGCTCGGCGAGGACTTCGAGGTGCGCGCCCGGCAGGTGGTCAACGCCACCGGCGTCTGGACCGACGACATCCAGGAATTGGTGGGCGGGCGCGGCCAGATCCACGTGCGCGCCTCCAAGGGCATCCACCTCGTCGTCCCGCGCGACCGCATCCACTCGGTGACCGGCATCATCCTGCGTACGGAGAAGTCCGTGCTGTTCGTGATCCCGTGGGGCCGCCACTGGATCATCGGCACCACCGACACGGAGTGGACGCTCGACAAGGGCCACCCCGCCGCCTCCAGGGCCGACATCGACTACCTGCTCGACCACGTCAACGCGGTCCTGTCGGTGCCGCTGACGCGCGACGACGTCGAGGGCGTCTACGCGGGGCTGCGGCCGCTGCTGTCGGGCGAGTCCGACGAGACGTCCAAGCTGTCCAGGGAGCACGTGGTGGCGCATCCCGTGCCGGGGCTGGTGATGATCGCCGGCGGGAAGTACACGACGTACCGGGTCATGGCCAAGGACGCGGTGGACGCCGTGGCGCACGGGCTGGACCAGCGGGTGCCGCGCTCGTGCACCGACCGCATCCCGCTCGCGGGCGCGGAGGGCTACCAGGCGCTGTGGAACTCCCGGCACCGGCTCGCCCACGAGTCCGGGCTGCACGTGGCCAGGATCGAGCACCTGCTGCAACGCTACGGCACGCTGATCGACGAGGTGCTGGAGCTGATCGAGCACGACCCGTCGCTGGCGCGCCCGCTGTCGGGGGCCGACGACTACCTGCGGGCCGAGATCGTCTACGCCGCCACGCACGAGGGCGCCCGCCACCTGAACGACGTGCTGACCCGGCGCACCCGCATCTCCATCGAGACCTTCCACCGGGGGGTGGCGGTGGCGCAGGAGGCCGCCGAGCTGCTGGCCGGGCCGCTCGACTGGGACGGCGAGCAGGTGAAGCGGGAGGTGGAGTACTACACCAAGCGGGTGGAGGCCGAGCGCCGCTCGCAGGAGCAGGACTCCGACCACGAGGCCGACGCTATCAGGCTCGGCGCGCCGGAGATCGTCCCGGTCGTGGTGCCGGAGCACACCTGAGGCCGGCCGGGGAGGGGCGGCCCGCGGCGCTGCGGGGTCCGCGGACCGCCCGTTCCAGGATGGTTCTCTACGCCGGCGGCGGATAGCGCGTGGCGTCGTGCACGTCGAGCAGCGGCTCCTTGACGCCGTCGCCCGAGTCGTCGGTCCAGTTGAGGTTGCCGGTCGAGACCAGCGTGCTACGGACGGCCAGCGAGCCCGCCCGGTTCGTCGGCTTGCGGGTGCCGGAGGTGAGCACCGCGGCCGCGCCCGCCACGTGCGGGCTGGCCATCGAGGTACCGCTGATCGTGGCGTAACCACCGGCGCGGTACGTCGAGTAGATGCAGGTGCCCGGCGCCGTGATCTCCACCGTGGAGCCGAAGTTGGAGTAGAACGCCGAGGTGTCGTCCTGGTCGGTCTCGCTGCGGCACGACAGCGTGCTGCCCCCGGCGCCGCCGGCCAAACCGTCGTTGTCGGTCAGCGCGGAGACGGTGACCACGTCGGGGTGGTTGGCGGGGAAGAAGGAGGAGGTGTTCGCGCGGCTGTTGCCCGCGGCCACCACGACCACGATGCCGGCGTTGACCGCGTTCGAGATCGCCGTGCTGATCGCGCTGCTGGAGCAGCCGTTGCAGCCGAGGCTCAGGTTGATCACCTCGATGGTGGAGGCGCGCGCCACCACCCAGTTGATGCCGGCGGCGATGCCGGCCAGGGAGCCGGAGCCGGCCGCGTTGAGCACCTTGACGCCGTGGATGCGGGCGCCGGGCGCGACGCCCACCGGGCCGATGGTGTTGTCGAGGGCGCCGACGGTGCCCGCGACGTGCGAGCCGTGGCCGTTGTCGTCGGTGCCCGAGTTGTTGAGGCAGACGCCGGTCAGGCAGTTGGCCCGGGCGACCACGTTCAGGTCGGGGTGGGTGTTGTCCACACCGCTGTCGATCACGGCCACGTCCGCGTCGATGCGCACGTCGTCGGTGCCGTCGATGTCGAGGTTCGGGTTGCTCGGGCCGAAGATGCGCCTGACACCCGTGGGCACGGTCTGGACGAAGGCGTGCACCTCGGCGTCAGGCTCCACGCTGATGACGTTCGGGTTGCGCTTGAGCTGCTCGGCGGCGGTCGCGCTCAGGCGGGCGGTGTAGCCCTTGAAGGCGTGCTCGTACACGCCGACCAGCTGGCCGTCCAGCTCGGCCACCTGGTCCTGGGCGGCGCCGCGCGGCGCGCGCATGGCGGGGTTGAGCTGGACGATGTAGGTGCCCTCAGGGGCGGCTGCGGCTGTCGCGGACACGGGCAGGGGCGCGGCGCATAACGCCAGCATGCCGGCGAGCGCTGCGAGCAGGGGGGTGCGTGGTCGCATGGCAGCGTGGGCCCTTTCTGGATCCGGGACCGGTCGCCCGATGTGACACGAACCCACCGGTCCGACTCTAGGCTGTAAGCAAAGTTTTCACCATTTGTCGGGATAAGTCCATAAAAAAGGCGCCGGTTCGTCACGAACCGGCGCCCTCTGGTTGCTTAACGGAGTGGGATCCAGGCTTGTGAGGCCAGCGTGGTGAGGTCGTTGACCTGGACGCCCTCGTAGGAGATCGTCCACAACGACTCGCCGATCACCATCGAGCGCTCGATGCCCGGCTGGTAGCTGTAGCCGCCCTCCTGCTGCTGCGTCGGATGCTTGATCATGCCCAGCTCCTTGACCTCCGTGTCGGTGATCCGCAGCACGAGCGCGCCCGACTCGTTCACCTTGTTCAGCGGGATCACCGACAGGCCGCTCTTCGGCCAGTACAGGAACGCGTGCGGGTTCCACTCCGCCCCGGAGCCCGAGTCCTTCTGGAACAGCTGCGAGAGCCGGCGCGGCGCGGCCGGGTCGCTGACGTCGAACAGCGAGACCTGCGTGCCCAGCGTCCTGCCCTGCTCGCTGGCCTCCTGGCCGATGCCGATCAACCGGCCCTCGCTGCCGGGATGCAGGTACGCCGAGTAGCCCGTGATCTTCAGCTCGCCCGTCACCCTGGGCGCCGCCGGATCGCGCAGGTCCAGCGTGTAGAGCGGGTCCACCTGCCGGAACGTGACGCAGTAGCCGATCGGCCCGATGAACCTGACCGAGTAGATGCGCTCGCCCTTGCCGAGGCCGCCGACCTCGCCGACCTGGGCCAGGGTGTCGGCCCTGAGCACGTGGACGGCGCTGGAGCTGGTCTTCTCGTCGCCGGAGTTCAGGGTGGTGGCGACGCGGAGGTGGCCCTCGTGCTCCGACAGGGAGTACTGGTTCAGCAGCCGGCCCGGCACCTTGCCCGACGCGACGTACGAAGGCGCGCCCGGCTTGCCGATGTCGAACCGGTGCACCTGCGTCTCCTCCGGCGGCGCCGTGGGCGTCGGCTGCGGGGTCGGCTCATCGGGAGCGGAGGCGGTGGGGGACACCGCGGGGTCGTCGGGGGTGGGCTCCACCGCCGGGGCCACCGCGTCCGCCGGGGCCGCGTCCGCCGGGGCCTCGTCCACCGGCAGCGGGCGCACCACGGGGGACCACCAGTGCGGGTTGCTGGCGATGTACAGGCTCTGACCGGTGCCGTACACGATGTCGCCGTCGGCCGCCAGGCTGATCGGGTCGGTGCCCGCCGCGCTGACGCCCTGCGCCAGGTCGATGGTGTGCACGGTCAGCATCGAGGTGCCGGTGTAGTCGGCGGGGTGGCTGACCCGCTCGCACGCGACCGTGTCCTTCTTGACACCGCCCGCCGCGTCCGTGATCTCGATCTTGGGCAGCCAGGCGTCCACGGGCGCGCGTCGCACGGCGTCCTGGTTCGCCTTGAGCAGGTCGGCCTCGGTGGCGTTCTGCCCCGGCTCGGGGAAGGCGACGTCGGGCTGGCTGCGGGTGACCAAACGGACGGTGGAGCCGATCATCCTGGCGTCCACGTACGAGCCCTGCGGCCGGATCGTGCTCAGCACCTTCGGCTGGCCCGCCAGGTCCACCACGACGTAACGGGTGTCGCCCGGCGGCATGAACGAGCGCGCCTTGTACATGATGTCGCCGCCGCGCATGAGCACCAGCGCACGATCGCCCGAGACCAGCAGGTCGGCGGGGATGCCGGGGCCGCCCTCGCCCTCGGTCAGCTTGAGCGACGCGGTGACCTTCCTGGTCGCCGTGTCGATGATCCGCAGGGTGCCGTCCGCGACCGTGATGACCCGGTTGCCGTCGGTCTTGACCAGGTCGGGCTCGTCCACGCCGGCCTCGTGCACGTTCGTGGTGGAGTGCTCGGGCGTCGCCGCCACCCTGGCCTTGGACTGGGCCGCGGAGTCCTCCGCGATGGCGAACGGCGTGACGCCGCCGAAGCCGTACGCGGTGACGTTCGCGACGGCCCGCTCCCGCAGGCCGGCCAGGGCGTCGTCGCAACTGGTGTAGGCGACCAGACGGACGGCGCCGAGCGTCGTCGCCTTCGGGGGCGGGTCCGGCGTGCCTCCCGTCGAAGAGGTGCAGGCGGCCGTGACCGTCGCGAGCGCGGCGGCGGTCACGGCCGTGCGGATCAACGTCTTCATGTCCTCATCACGGCTGCGCGAGCCGGATGGTTCAGGAGCCCTTGGCCGGGTTGATGGTGAAGACCGGGCTGAAGTTCAGCTCGTCGGGCACTTCGAGCAGCTTGCGCAGCAGCTTGCCGGTGAAGTCGAGCACCTGGATCTCGTCGTTGTCGCCGTTGTCCTGCTCCCAGCAGTAGAGGTGGTTCTCGTCGTAGAAGCCGAGCACCTTGTCGCAGTCGGAGGAGAACTTCTTGATCTGCTCGCCGGTCGCGGTGTCCCAGACGCAGTGGTCGCCGTCGCCGCCGTTCGGGCAGTTCGTCACGAAGGTCTTGCCCGACGGCGAGAAGATGTCCTGCGTGCCGGCGGAGAGCGTGCCGATGCCCGTCAGCGAGCGGGTGGCCTCGCCCTCGGTGTCGAAGAAGCGCAGGTTGCGGTTGGTCTCGCTGCCGTAGACGTTGACGACGCCGTCCTCCTCGCCGTCGAAGCCGAAGGCGGTCTCGCGGATCGTGGCGTCGTCCACGTTGACCACGTCGGCCGTCTTGGCGGTCACGTCCACGACGACGAAGCCGAGGTAGAGCCACTTGCTGCCGCTCTTCTTCTCGATGTTCAGCAGGATCTTCCTGCCGTCCCGCGACCAGGACCTGATGCTGCTGATCAGCGGCTCCTTGACGGTCTTGATCGTCGTACGCTCGCCGGAGGTGCGGTCGGTGATCTCGATGAAGTCGAAGTCGTCGGAGCTGTAGCTCCGGCCCCTGGTGGCCAGGAGCTTTCCGTCGGCGGAGACCATCGACTCCCAGTTCTGCTGGAACTTCGTGAACGTGCCGCGCAGTGAGCCCCTGGCGTAGTCGATCCAGTCGTCCTTCGGCTTGTCGTAGACCTCGTAGGAGGTCAGCACGATGGCGTCGGCCGGGTTCTCGTACAGGGAGATCTTGCCGCCGGGGAGCGTGCGCTTGGTGCCGGTCGCCGGCACGGCCGGCGGTGACGGGCTGGCGCTCTTGGACGTGCGCGACCGACCGGGCTCCGGCGTGCTGGTGTTGATCGCCACCGTCGTCGACGCCTTGTCGAGCTGGATGATCACGATCACGCCGGCGAGCAGCAGCAGCGCGACCGCCACCGTGACGCCGGCGATCAGCGGGCCCCTGCCGCTCTTGCGCGGCGGCGCGTGGGTGTACATGCCCTGCTGCCCGTACGGGGGGACCGTCGGCTGCTGCCACCCCGGCTGCTGGGGGTGCGGATACTGGGCGCCGGTCGCGTACGGGACGTTGCCGGACATCGGCCCCGAGTGGGCGCCGGAGGGGGAGGCGAACGGCTGGCCGAAGGGCGGGCCGGAAGGCGGCCCGGCCGGGGAGCCGAAGGGCGGGCCGGAGGGCGGCCCGAAGGGTGGACCGGAGGGCGGGCCTGTCGGGGAGGCGAACTGCTGGTTGGAGTGCGGCCCGGAGGGCGAGTGGGGCGGCGCGGGGGCGGCCTCGGCGGCGCCCTGGGCCAGCATGCCGGGGTTCGGCGCCGGCTGCTGCAGCAGCCGCATGATCACCTGCTCGGCCGTCGGCCGCTGTGCCGGGTCCTTGGCCAGGCACGCCACCACCACGTCGCGCAGCGGCCCCTCGCCGAGCGCGCCCAGGTCGGGCTGCTGGTTGAGCACGCGGTTGATCACCGCGGGCATCGTGTCGCTGCCGAACGGCGCCCGCCCGGAGGCGGCGAACACCATGGCGCTGGCCCACGAGAACATGTCGGCGGCCGGCCCGACGGTGTGCCCCATGATCTGCTCGGGCGGCATGTACGACGGCGTGCCCACGACCATGCTGCTGATCGTGGAGGTCGCGTTGAGCGCGCGGGCGATGCCGAAGTCGATCACCCGCGGCCCGTCGGCGCCGATGATGACGTTGGCCGGCTTGAAGTCGCGGTGCACGATGCCGGCCTGGTGGATGGCGGCCAGCGCCGTGGCGGTGCCGATGGCCAGCCGGTGCAGGACGGAGCCCGTGCGCGGCCCCTCCTCCTGCACGACCCGCTGTAACGAGGGGCCCTCGATGAACTCGCTGACGATGTACGGCCTGTCCTGCTCGACCCCGGTGCCCAGGACGGCGGCGGTGCAGAAGGGCGCGACCTGCTGGGCCACCTGGACCTCGCGCAGGAACCGCTCCACGCTCACCTGGTCGCCCGACAGGTCGGGCCGCAGCCATTTGACGGCCACGCTCTGACCCGCGTGGTCCTTGGCCAGGTAAACGACGCCTTGACCGCCCTCGCCGAGCCGGCCGTGGAGCTCGAAGCCCCCCAGCCGCTGTGGGTCTCCGGGTCGGAGCGGAGCGAAGGATGCCATGAGGGGATTCTGGCCCTATGCCGCGCATCCGCAAAAACTACCCGCCGGTAAGGAGGCGGAATATGCTTCTGAGATGCAGGTCACGTCCAGTGGTAGGACACAGTGCGTCATCGCTCCGTTCACCGGAGAAACCCTCGCTGAGCTGCCCATCTCCGACGCCGGCGACATTCGCGCGGCGTACGCGGGAGCCAGGGCGGCCCACGCCGAATGGGCGGGCAGAACGCCCGCGGAAAGAGCCAGGCCCTTCCTGCTCCTGCACGACGCCATCCTCGACCGCAGGGACGAGATCCTCGACATCGTCCAGAACGAGACGGGCAAGGCCCGCAAGCACGCCTTCGAGGAGGTGCTGGACGTCGCGGGCTGCAGCCTCTACTACGCCCGCCGCGCGCCGCGCCTGCTAGCCCCGCGCGCCCGCAAGGGCATCTTCCCCGTCGCGACCCGCGTGGCGGAGCTGCGCCGGCCCAAGGGCGTGGTCGCGCTGATCAGCCCGTGGAACTATCCCCTCGCGCTGGGCGTCACCGACGCGGTGCCCGCGCTGCTGGCAGGCAACGCGATCGTGCACAAGCCCGACACCCAGACCGCCCTGTCCACGCTGTGGACCATCGACCTGCTGGTTGAGCTCGGCATGCCGCGCGAGCTCTGGCAGGTCGTGCTCGGCGAGCCTGCCGATATCGGCGACGCGCTGCTCGACCACGCCGACTACGTCGTGTTCACCGGCTCCACCCGGGGCGGCAGGAAGGTGGCCGAGGAGGCGGCCAAGCGGCTCATCGGCTGCTCGCTGGAGCTGGGCGGCAAGAACCCGATGATCGTGCTCGACGACGCCGACCTCGACGTGGCCGTGCAGGGCGCCATCCGGGCCTGCTTCACCAACGCCGGCCAGCTCTGCCTGTCGATCGAGCGCCTGTACGTGCACGCGTCCGTCTTCGACGCCTTCACCGAGCGCTTCGTCCGCGAGGCGGCGGCGCTCAAGCTCGGCGCCGGGCACGACTGGTCGGTGCAGATGGGCTCGCTCACCTCCCGCCGCCAGCTCGACGCCGTCAGCGCGCACGTGGACGACGCCGTCGCCAAGGGCGCCAAGGTGCTGACCGGCGGCAGGGCCAGGCCCGACCTCGGCCCGCTGTTCTACGAGCCGACCGTGCTCACCGGGGTCCGCGAGGGCATGCGGCTGTGCCGCGAGGAGACGTTCGGGCCCGTGGTGGCGCTCTACCCGTTCGCCACCGAGGACGAGGCGGTCGAGCTGGCCAACGACACCGTCTACGGCCTCAACGCCTCCATCTGGACGGCCAGCCCGCACCGCGCCCGCCGCCTGGCCGCCAGGGTCCGCGCGGGGACGGTCAACATCAACGAGGGGTACGCCTCGGCGTACGCGTCCTACGACGCGCCCATGGGCGGGGTGAAGGCGTCCGGGCTGGGCCGCCGGCACGGGGTCGAGGGGCTGCTGCGCTACACCGAGGCCAAGACGGTGGCCGCGCAGGCCGGGTGGCTGGGGTTCGAGCCGCCGGCCGGGATGCCGTACGAGCGGTGGGCGGGGCTGCTGGTCACGACGCTCAAGGCGATGCGGCGGGCGCGGCTCAAGTAGCCGCCGGTGGCGGGCGCGCTCAACCCAGGGGGTGGCTGACCCAGACGTTCGGCTCCACGTAGACGGCGTGGTCGTGGCGCACGTCGCAGTGCACCGGGCTGAGCGCGCCCGGCACCTCCACCGGCCCCGAGCGGTCGAAGGGCAGCCCCGTCCACGTGCGCCACTCCGCCAGCGTGCCCGCCACCACCATCGATCGCGGCGCCACCTTGACGATCTTCCCGCCCGCCCGCACGTGCACCCGGAGCCAGGCGTCGTGGGGCAGGCCGTCGGCCCGCGTCCGGTACGCGTACTCGCTCATCGGGGTGTGCGGTTCGAGGTGCTTGAGGTTCGGGCGAACAGGGGCGACCAGCTCGTGGTGGCCGAGCCGGGCGGCCTGGTCGCGCAGCGCGGCCAGCATCACCGCCGACAGCCCCGTGCCCAGCAGGTCGCGGCGCACGGTGATCTCCAGGGCGGAGACGGCGTCGGTCGGCCGGCCGGCCGTCCTGGCCAGCCAGCCGGACTGGATCACCCCGTCCCAGCCGTTGTCGGGCAGCTCGGCCCCGTTCGAGACGAACGGCGTCATGTACCCCCGCGCCACCAGCCGCCCCGGCTCCGCGTCGTCGTCGGCCACCAGCACGTGGTCCGGGTAGGCGGTCTTGACCAGCGCGTAGTACTGGTCGGCGACCGGGTCCTGGAGCATGAAGGTCTGCCAGGTGTGGTCCATGTCCCAGAGCGTCGCGGCGAATTGCGGGCGTTCGGCGAGCGTGGAGATGCGGATGACCATGGCGGACATCCTGCCCGGGGATGCGCCCGCTCCGCGCCTTGATTATTGGTACTTAAGATCCCAAAGGCGGTGCGCTAGCGTCGGCGGCATGACAGAACTTGACGCCAGGCTACGAGCCATCACGGACCTGATGGTGGCCGAGGCGCGCGAGGGCGGCGGCAGGCACGAGTACGACGGCCGGATCCAGGACCTGTCGCTGGAAGGCGTACGGGCCGGGCTGGCACGACTCGGCCAGGGGCCCGCGCCCGAGGACGCGCACGACGCCAGGCACCTACAGGTGTTCGAGGAGAGTCTGCGCAACCAGCTCGGCGAGCTGGAGCTGCACCGCAAGAACCCGCTGCTCCACCTCTCCAACCTCGACCTGGCCTGCTACGACCGCGACTACGGCCCGGAGGAGGAGCGCGCCGCGGCCAAGGCGGCCCACCTCGCGCTCTGGCCCGAGGCCGTGGACCAGGCCGTCACCGCGCTCGACCAGGTGCCGGCGCCGGTGGCCAAGTCGCTGCTCGGGGCCGCCAAGGGGCTGGCGGCGGGCCTCACGGACGAGGCCGCGCTGCGGGCGCACGGCAGGCTCGTCGCGCACCTCGAACGCATCGCGGCCGAGGGCGACCCCGACGCGTCGCTCGGCGGCGAGGCGCTGGCGAAGCTGATGGGCACCGCCGAGGGGCTGCCCGTCGATCTGGGCAAGCTGGCCGAGCGGGCCGACGCCGAGCGCGACCGGCTGATGGCGCTGCTCGCCGAGTCCTGCGCCAAGCTGGGGGAGAAGGACCGGGCGCCGCTCGACGTCGTACGCGAGCTGGTCAAGGACCACCCCGACCCCGAGGGCGTGATCGAGGCCGCGCGGGTCGGCACGGAGAAGGCCATCGCGTTCACCCGCGAGAAGGACCTCGTGCCCTACCACGACGGCGAGTGCCTGGTGGGCCTGGCGCCCGAGTCGCGGCGCTGGGCGATGGCCATGATGGCGTGGAACTCGCCGGGCGAGCCCGAGGGCCCGTCGTGGTACCACATCACGCCGCCCGACACCTCCTGGCCTGCCCAGGACCAGGAGGAGTGGCTGGAGGTCTTCAGCGGCACGACCCTGCCCGCGATCAACGTGCACGAGGTCGCGCCCGGGCACTTCTCGCACGCCAGGGCCCTGCGGCGGGCGCCGTCCGAGGTGCGCAGGGTGCTGCAGTCGGTGGCGTTCATCGAGGGCTGGGCGCACTACGCCGAGGAGCTGTGCGTCGAGGAGGGCTTCGAGGCCGGCGACCCGCGCTTCGAGATCGGCGTGTGGGTGGAGGCGCTGATCCGCGTCACCCGGCTGGCCTGCGCGATCGGCGTGCACACCGGCCAGCTGACGGTCGAGGAGGGCGCCAGGCGGTTCGAGTCCGACACGCACCTGGCGGGCCCCGCGGCGCTGTCGGAGGCGCAGCGGGCCTCCTTCGACCCCACCTACGGCCGCTACACCTGGGGCAAGCTGCTCATCATGGACCTGCGCGAGCGGGCCAGGGCCCAGTGGGGCGCCGGCTTCACCGTGCAGCGCTTCCACAAGGAGCTGCTCCACCTGGGCGCGCCGCCGCTGGGTCTGATCGACGCCGTCCTCTGACACTCGATTCGGAGGGCGTCCGCGGGGATGATCGGGGGGACGTCTGTAGCGTCGGATCGCTAGGGAGGTTTGTCCGTGCGCGAGCTCTCCGGCAAGGTCGCGGTGGTGACAGGTGCGGCAAGCGGCATCGGGCGGGCGCTGGCCCTCCGGTTCGCGGCCGAGGGGATGACGCTGATGCTCGCCGACGTCGACTACGGCGGGCTCGCGCAGACGGCCGCGCTGGCCGGGGATGCCAAGGTGCTCACGCAGATCACCGACGTGTCCGACGCCTGGGCCGTGCGTCACCTGGCCAACCGCTGCTTCGGCGAGCTCGGCGCCGTCCACGTGCTGTGCAACAACGCGGGCGTCTACCAGGGCGGCCACATGTGGACCCGCGACGAGGAGGACTTCTCCTGGCTGCTCGGCGTGAACCTGTGGGGCGTGCTGCACGGCGTCCACGAGTTCGTGCCGCGCATGATCGAGCAGGACACCGAGGGCCACATCGTCAACACCGTCTCCGTCGCGGGCCTGTTCGCCGCGCCGGGGTCGGGCGGGTACTCGGTGACCAAGTACGCCGCGCTGGCCGCCTCGCTGGCGCTCGCCCAGGACCTGGCCGCCACGGGGTCCAAACTGCGGGTGAGCGCGCTGTGCCCGGGGGCGGTCAGGACCCGCATCGGCGACTCCGACCGCACCCGGCCGCCCGGCCTGGCCACCACCCCCACCCCGGACGAGGTGGAGTCGCGGGAGACGGTCACCAGGGCGGCCGAGCACGGCCTGGAGCCGTCGCAGGTGGCCGACCTGGTCGTGACGGGCATCCACGAGGAGCGGTTCCTGCTGCTGACCGACCCCGCGTACGCCGCCAGGCTGCGCAAGCAGACCGAGGCCCTGCTCACCGGGGGCCTGCCGCTCTACCAGTGACGGTCGTGCGCCAGCACCCGGACGACGGTGCCGCTGCGCGGCCTGACCAGCACCCGCACGCAGTCGCCAGGAAGCACGTCCTGGTAGAGCCCCTGCTCCACCTCGAACGCGGTGGCCTTGCGCGAGCTGCCGTCGTGCAGGGCGATGTAGTAGTGCTCGGTGTCCGTCCACCGCTTGACGACGTGCCCGGTGATCTCCTGACGCTGCGGGAGCGGCCTGGCGGGCTCGATCTCGCCGCTGAGCCACCCGCTGCCCGTGAAGATCCACTCCTGCGCGGGCCCGGCGGGGCCGGCCGCGGCCACCTCACGGCCGCGCTCCGTCAGCAGGAAGCCCCGGCCGCCCATGAGCAGCCCGATCCCGGCGACGAACGACACCGCCGTGGCGATGATCCCCGGCCAGGACACCCCGGCCGCCACGACCGTGGCGTACCAGGGGACGACGAGCCCGGCCGCCAGCAGCACCGGCACCAGCACGCTCGGCCAGCGCCGCCGCGCCAGGCCCAGCTCGATGGCGTGCGCGCGGACGAGGGGGACGAACGCGCGGTCGAGCTCGGACGCCGGCGGCATCAGGTCGGTCACCGCGGCCTCGGGGGCGTCGCCCATGCGGTGGCGCACCCGCTCCACCACCCACCGCTCGTACGCCGGCAGCGGCTCCTCGCGCGGGGCGCCGAGCGACAGGTGGTCGCCCTCGACGCTCACCCACCCGCGCCCGGCCAGCTCGAACAGCGCGGTATGGAAGACCTCCTGGGCCCGCATGCCGCGTAAGAGGTCGGCCACGGGGGCGGGCGCGGGCCGCTCGGGGCCCCGCCCGGGGTGGTGCCGGCTGGACACCTTGAAGGCGGCTGCGAGCAGGGCGACCCACAGGGCCCACGCCGCCGCCGGCCAGACAAGATCCATTGTTCTGTGTTAGCACGTCGGCCCGTGCCAGGCCAGGTGTAAGAGCCAAGGCCGATACACTGGGGTCACCGCATTCGCCTTTGGGGGGTTCTCACGGTGTCTGAATTCGACACAGTGCTGGTGGTCGACTTCGGCGCACAGTACGCGCAGCTCATCGCCAGGCGGGTGCGCGAGTGCCACGTCTACTCCGAGATCGTGCCCTCGACCATGCCGGTCGAGGAGATGATGGCGAAGAACCCGAAGGCGATCATCCTGTCCGGTGGCCCGTCCTCGGTCTACGCCGAGGGTGCTCCGCCGGTCCCGCACGGCCTGTTCTCCACGGGCGTGCCCACGTTCGGCATCTGCTACGGCTTCCAGGCCATGGCGCAGGCGCTGGGCGGCGAGGTGGCCCGCACCGGCGTCGCCGAGTACGGCGGCACGGCGCTGGAGGTGCTCGACGAGGGCGTCATCTTCGCCGGCCTGCCCGCCAGCCAGACCGTGTGGATGTCCCACGGCGACAGCGTGGCGGCGGCCCCCGAGGGCTTCAGGGTGACCGCCTCGACCCACGAGACGCCGGTCGCCGCGTTCGAGAGCGTCGAGCGCGGCCTGTACGGCGTGCAGTTCCACCCTGAGGTGCTGCACAGCGAGCACGGCCAGGCGGTGCTCAAGCACTTCCTGGAGGCGGCCGGCTGCCGCCCCTCCTGGACCATGCTCAACATCGTCGAAGACTCCGTGGAGGCCGTGCGCCGCCAGGTCGGCGACGGCCGCGCCATCTGCGCGCTGTCCGGCGGGGTCGACTCCGCGGTGGCCGCCGCGATCGTCCAGCGCGCCATCGGCGACCGGCTGACCTGCGTCTTCGTCGATCACGGCCTGCTGCGCAAGGGCGAGGCCGAGCAGGTCGAGCGCGACTTCGTGGCCGTCACGGGCGTCAAGCTGCGCGTGGTCGACGCCGCCGACCGGTTCCTGAAGGCGCTGGAGGGCGTCACGGACCCGGAGGAGAAGCGCAAGATCATCGGCCGCGAGTTCATCCGCGTCTTCGAGGACGAGCAGCGCGCCATCATGGCCGACGGCCCGGTGGAGTTCCTGGTCCAGGGCACGCTCTACCCCGACGTGGTCGAGTCGGGCGGCGGCACCGGCACCGCCAACATCAAGTCCCACCACAATGTCGGCGGCCTGCCGGAAGACCTGCAGTTCAAGCTGGTGGAGCCGCTGCGGGCGCTGTTCAAGGACGAGGTGCGCAGGGCCGGCGAGGAGCTCGGCCTGCCGCCCGCCATGGTCTGGCGCCAGCCGTTCCCCGGCCCCGGCCTCGGCATCCGCATCGTCGGCGAGGTCACCCGCGACCGGCTGGCCATCCTGCGCGAGGCCGACGCCATCGCCCGCGAGGAGCTGTCGAGGGCCGGGCTCGACCGGCAGATCTGGCAGTGCCCGGTGGTGCTGCTGGCCGACGTGCGCTCGGTGGGCGTGCAGGGCGACGGCCGTACGTACGGGCACCCGGTGGTGCTGCGGCCGGTGACCTCCGAGGATGCGATGACGGCCGACTGGGCGCGGGTGCCCTACGACGTGCTGTCGCGCATCTCGACGCGCATCACCAACGAGGTGCGTGAGATCAACCGGGTGGTGGTCGACGTGACGAGCAAGCCCCCGGGCACCATCGAGTGGGAGTGAACTACCAACCACTTGCGCGAGCATGCCACATGAGCCGCTGTGCGACTTCGGTCGATCTTCGGCGAGCCCTGGAGGCTGGGCAGGCGTCAGGCCGACGAGACCGGCACTGATCTCAGTCGGCGCGTGCCACGAAGGATCTCGACCTGGCGCTCCGCGATGGCTCATGCGATGGGGAAGGTCTGCGTGAAGAACTGATCGAGACTCCGGCGCTCCCGAACTCGTGAGCTCGGCCTACGAGCGTCCGGGCGTCTCCTGCTGAGCGGGAAGGGTGCGGGTGAGCAAGTGTGCCCGGCGCATGCGCCCGTCCGGGGCGAACTGCCCGAAGAAGTGCACGTTGATGGAGAGGTCCTTGCCGCGCTGCCGTACGTGCAGGGTGTAGCGCGCGGCCAGCCGGTCCCCGTTCACCAGGGCCTCGTGCACCTCCATGCGGCTCTCCGGCCGGTTCTTGCGCACGGGCCGGGTGTGTGCGATGAGCTTGTCCCGGTCGATCGCGTGCCCGTCGGCGATCTGCACGATGTCCGGGGTGTGGTACCGGTCGACGATCGTGGCCGCATCCTCGTCGCTGCTCAGCAGGTCCTCCGTGAAGGAGGTCAGGAAGCCGGCGATGAACTGCTTCGGGTCGGTGTCGTGCAGGGTTCTCACGGTGCTCCCATCGCGCCATAACTCTTACGGGCTGTAAGATATACATCTCTCCCTCATATGGACAAGGTGTAAGAGATGAGTTCGTCTCCGGCCCGTAACCGCCGCGCCGACGCCCGCCGTAGCAGGGCCGCCATCCTTGACGCCGCCGTGCGGCTGCTCGGCGCCCAGCCCAACGCCGGCATGGACGCCATCGCCACCGCCGCCGGCGTGACCCGGCAGACCGTCTACGCCCACTTCCCCTCGCGCGACCGGCTGCTGACCGCCGTCCTCGACCACCTCACCGACGAGACGGTGGCCGCGATGCAGGCAGCCGGCCCCGATGACGGCCCGGCCGCTGAGGCGCTGCTGCGGCTGCTCGACGCCGCCGACCGCGCGGCCGGGCGCCACCCCGCCCTGCTGCGGACGCTGGGCTCGCTGCCCGTGACCCCGCAGGCCGACCACGACCGCCACACGACGATCGCCGGGCTGCTGGAGCGGGTGATCAGGCGCGGTCAGGAGGCCGGCGAGTTCGACGCCGGGGCGAGCGCGCAGTGGCTCGTCACGGTCACGATCAGGCTCGCGCACGCGGCCGGCGAGGAGACCACTTCCGGCCGGATGCCCGCCCCGGAGTCGAGGAAGGCGCTGCACAGCACGCTGCTGCGCGCCCTCGGGCACATTTCTCCGCCGTGATCTGTATCAGAAGCGGATGCGCCGTCTCCTGAGTCTCGGGGGCCGTTCGGTCTAGCCGGAGGGGATCGCACAACGTGGGCGCGACACGAGAGATGCACCGGATTCCGCGCAGCAACATCACCTTCGCCATCCTGGCGGGCGAACGCGCCCTGTCCGTGGACGGCGACCTGCGGGCTGCCCGCTACTGGTTCGACGCCGCCTACCAGGACGCCGAGCTGAACGGCGAGCCGGAACAGCTGGCCCGCGCCGCCCTGGGGCTGAGCGGCGTGTGGGTGCACGAGCACCGGACCTGCGCCGACTGGGAGCGGGTACGCACCCGCCAGTGCCACGCCCTGCGGCTGCTGGACCCCCGCTCCACGCTGTCCCTGCGGCTGCGGGCCCGCCAGGCGGCCGAGGAGGACTACCGGGCCGGTACGCACGACGCCATCCTCCGGCTCCTGGCCAGGGCGCGCGACGCCGGTGACCCCGTGGCGCTGGCGGAGACGCTGAGCCTGGCGCACAACTGCCTGCTGGGGCCCGAGCACGGGGAGCGCCGCATCGGGCTGTCGCAGGAGCTGATCGGGCAGGCCGTGCTCACAGGCCGCCGGGGCGACGCGCTGATGGGGCTGCTGCTGCGTACCGTCGATCTGTTCCTGGAGGCCTCGCCGAAGGCGGAGCGCAGCCTGGAGGAGCTGCAGGGCATGCTGGCCGCCAAGGAGCACCGGGCCATCGGGTTCGTGGTCAGCGCGATCAAGGTGATGCTGAGCATCCGCGCCGGCCGGTTCGAGGAGGCGGAGACGCTGGCGGCGGTCTGCGCGGAGCTGGGCGACGCGACCGGCGACGTCGACGCCACCGGCTGGTACGGCTGGCAGCTCGTCGCCATCCGCTGGCTCCAGGGCCGCGGCGCCGAGCTGGTGCCCGCGCTGTCGGAGATGGTGCACTCGCCCACCCTCAGCGCCCTGGACAACTCCTACCTGGCGAGCCTGGCCGCGGCGGCGGCCGACGCGGGCGACCGCCGCGCGGCCGAGGGGCTGCTGGCCCGGCTGCGCGGAGTCGACCTGCCGAGGTCGAGCACCTGGCTGACGTCCATGTACTTCATGAGCGAGGCCGCGCACCTGCTGCGGGACGCCGAGACAGCCGCCCACGTCCACGCGGAGCTGACCCCGTTCGCCGAGCTGCCGGTGATCGCCGGTCACGGCGTGACCTGCCTCGGCTCCGCGCACCACCCCCTCGGCGTGGCCGCGCTCACGCTCGGCGACGTGGACGGGGCCGTGGAGCACCTGCGCGCCGCCGTCCGTCACAACCTGGCGCTGCACCACTGGCCGGCCACCGTGTTGTCCCGGCACCGGCTGGGGCAGGCGCTGGCGCTCAAGGGCGGCTCGGGCGACGACGGGCCGAGCGTGGCGCGGGAGGCGGCGGAGCTGGGCATGGTGCTGCCGAAGGCGGCCACCCGGCAGGACGAGAGCAGGGGGGTGTGCCGCTGCCGGCGGCGCGGCCTGCACTGGCTGCTGGAGCTGGACGGGCGCAGCGCGCTGGTCGGCCACAGCGTGGGCATGGGCTACCTGGCCATGCTGATGGCCAACCCCGGCAAGGAGATCCCCGCCATCGACCTGGCCGCCGGGGCGGAGAGCGTCAAAAGCGTGGCGAGCTCGGACCAGCCGGTGCTCGACGAGGTGGCCAGGCGCACGTACAAGGAACGGCTGGCGCGGCTGGACGACGAGATCGACGAGCTGGAGTCGATGAACGACCTCGAACGCGCCGCCACGCTGCGCCTGGAGCGGGAGTGGCTGCTGGCCGAGCTGGCCGCCGCCACCGGCATCGGCGGGCGGGTGCGGCCGTTCGCGGGCAGCGAGGAGCGGGCCAGGATCGCCGTCGGCAAGGCCATCTGGCGGGCCGTGGACCGGGTCGCGGCGGTCGATCCGTCGATCGGCGAGGAGCTGCGCGCCACCGTGCGTACGGGGGCGCGCTGCTGTTACCAGCCCCGCTGAGTGCTGGTGGTGGATCCGAGTGGGCCGAGGCTGCTGCTGTGCCGGGGCCGGGCACAGCAGGGCACGCTGGTCTTGCCGGGCGTTCCACCGCACCTAGCGCGGTGGCGGCGACGCCGGCGGCGATGCCCAGCAGGCCGGTGAACTTCGTGAACATGATTAATTCGGTTCCTTCTCCCAGAGCGATGACTCGGTGACGGGCGATGTTGCCCGCTGGCCGAAGCCTTGGAGCTGGCCACCGGGCGGCGGAAGGGGTTGCCCGTTCCCCGCGCGCCCAGAAACGCGGAAACGGCTCATGAGCTGCGAAGGGACCACTGGTACGTGCCGCCTCCCAGCACGGCCGGCTCGCCTCAGCGCCTGGCCGCCCTCGTCCGCACCGGTGACCGCGCTCACCTACGATGCCGCCCTCCTCTTCGGCCCCGGCGGCGACCGCCTCGCCATCATGGGGGAACTGGCAACCGCCCGCTGGTGGACCCTGTCTCAGCCGTGGGCGTTGAACCACGCCCGCCGAGCCCACTCGACACCCGAAATCCAGGAGTGGAACCGCCTGCTCCCGGACGTGGAACGGACCGAGATCGTGCGACTCGTCCTGGAGGCGTTCCAGCCCGCGACCACCACTGGAACGGCCTGTGCCTCCGCCGTGCCACTGCCCCAGGTATGCGTGCATACACTCGATGATTGTGGGAAGGGAGGCTTCTCCTGGGCCAACGCGGACCGCGGTTGGCGAGGGGATGCCCGTGACCCGCGGTTCGGAAGGAGTGGCAAGCCTGCATGTCCCATGCGAGCGAATTCGGCAGGCAGCCGCTGGTGTTGCTCGTCGAGGACGATCCGCAGGACGCGCTGATCGTCGAGGAGCTGCTGGAGGACAGCGGTCTGTCCGTACGCCTGGAGTGGGCGCGATCCGTGGACGAGGCCCGGCGGGCCCTGGTCCGGTTGCGGCCCCAGTGTGTGCTGGTCGACCTCGGCCTGCCCGACGCGCACGAGTTCTCGGCCCTGTCCGCGGTGATCGAGGAGGCGGGCGACGCGGCCGTCGTGGTGCTCACCGGCCTGGCCGAGGAGCAGGCGGGCCTGGCGGCGGTGACAGCGGGCGCCCAGGACTACCTGGTCAAGGGCCGGGTGGAGGCCGAGTGGCTGGGCCGTACCCTGCGGTATGCGATGCAGCGCAAGCAGGCCGAGCAGGCCGCCGTGGCGCTGCACGCCGAGCGCATGCGCGCCAAGGAGAACGAGCGCCTCGAACGCGGCCTGCTGCCCACCCCGCTGCTGCAGAGCATGCCCATCGAGGTGGCCTCGCGCTACCGCCCCAGCAGGGGCTCGGCCACGCTCGGCGGTGACTTCTTCGACGTCGTCGAGTCCGACGACAAGGGCGTGCACGCCGTCATCGGCGACGTCTGCGGGCACGGCCCCGACGAGGCCGCCCTCGGTGTCTGCCTGCGCATCGCCTGGCGGGCGCTGGTGCTCAGCGGCGTGACCGGCACGACCCTGCTGCGCAGGCTCGAACGCATCCTGGAGGCCGAACGGCCCGGGGCCGACATCTTCGTCACCATGTCCACCCTCGTCCTGGAGTCCGACCAGCACACGGTGCGGATCTGGCGGGCCGGTCACCCCGGCATGCTGCTGCACGACGGCGACACGGTGAGCCTGGCCGAGCCGCAGCCCAGCCTCGCGCTGGGCCTGCCGGTGGAGGCCGACTGGCAGGAGGACGTGCTGGAGCTGCCCGCCGGTGGCGGCCTCACGCTCTACACCGACGGGCTGTTCGAGCGCCGCCTGCCCGGCGCGCCACCGCGCTGGCTCGGCGAGGAGGGGCTGCTGGAGCTGGCCCAGCGGCACGCCCATCGCGACGGTGAGGGCTTCCTCGACGCGCTGATCGCCGACGTCGAGGAGATCACCGCGCCCGACGCGCCCGCCGACGACCTCGCCGTGGTGCACCTGCGGTGGAGAGAGCGCACATGACGGCTCCTGTCCGGAAGGGGCGCCTGCTGACCGACGCGTCCCGGCTGCGGCGGCTGACCGTGCACGGCTGGTTCCTGGTGATGATCGCGGCTCTCACCGTCCTGACCGCGGTGTGCGCGGTGACGGGCGCCGTGATGATCGACCGTACGAGCAGCCTGTCCGACCAGCTCACCACGCGCATCTCGCCCGCCGCGATCGAGGCGTCCCAGATGCAGAAGGCCCTGATCGACCAGGAGACCGGGGTCAGGGGCTTCCTGCTGACCGGCAGGGAGGAGTTCCTGCAGCCGTACGCCGAGGGCCTGGCCGCCGAGCGGCGCAGCCGCGCGCAGGTGGCCGCCGACATCGCCGACCGGCCCGGCCTGCTCCGCGAGCTGAACACCATCAGCGCCAAGGCCGCCGCCTGGCGCAGCGAGTACGCCGAGCCCATGACGGCGGAGCGGCGCGACGGCGGCACCGTCCCCGCCGCGGCGGTGGAGGCGGGCAAACGGGCGTTCGACGAGATCAGGGTGCTGCTCGAACGGCAGAACAGCCGCCTGGCGCAGCTCCGCGTCACCTCGCGGGACGAGCTGTCGCAGGCCGAGCGGGTGCGCAACTGGGCCTTCCTGGCCATGCTCGTGCTCTTCCCGCTGGCCATGGTGGGCATGGCCGTGCTGCTGCGCCGCGCGATCGGCCGGCCGCTCGACCAGCTCCGCATCGCCTCCCGCGAGATCGCGGCCGGCGACTTCGAGCGCGTCATCCCTGCCAGGGGCCCCGCGGACATCCGCGAGGTGGCCGAGGACGTGGACCTGATGCGCGTACGGATCGTGCAGGCGCTCGGCGACTCCCACCGGCAGCAGGTGCAACTGCGCGAGCAGGCCGCCGACCTCGACGCGCAGGCCGTGGAGCTGCGGCGCTCCAACGCCGAGCTGGAGCAGTTCGCGTACGTGGCCTCGCACGACCTCCAGGAGCCGCTGCGCAAGGTCGCCACCTTCTGCCAGCTCCTGGAGAAGCGATACGGGGAGGTGCTGGACGAGCGCGGCAAGCAGTACATCCGCTTCGCGGTCGACGGGGCCACCCGGATGCAGGTCCTCATCAACGACCTGCTGAGGTTCTCCAGAGTGGGCAGGGTGTACGACGACCGCGAGCCCGTCGACCTGGGGGAGAGCCTGGAGAAGGTGATCGACGACCTGTCGGCTCCGATCGAGGAGTCCGGCGCGAGCTTCGAGCGCCCCGACAAGCTGCCCACCATCGTCGGCGACCCCACGATGCTGCGCCTGCTCTGGCAGAACCTCATCAGCAACGCCATCAAGTTCCACGATCCGGCCCGCGCGCCGCTGATCCGCATCGGGTGCGAGCCCGACGAGGACGGCTGGAAGTTCTCCGTGTCGGACAACGGGATCGGTGTGGAGCCCGAGTTCGCCGATAAGATCTTCGTCATCTTCCAGCGCCTGCACAGCCGCGAGCAGTACAGCGGCACCGGCATCGGCCTGGCGATGTGCAAGAAGATCGTCGAGAACCACGGCGGCAGGATCTGGCTGGACACCGGCTACACCGGCGGCGCCCGGCTGTGCTTCACCCTGCCTGCCTCCACCGTGCCCGCCCGCTCCGGCACCGAACACGAAGGAAGCAGCTCATGACGACCGGGCAACCCATCGAAGTCCTCCTCGTCGAGGACGACCCCGGTGACGAGCTCATCACGCGCGAGGCGTTCGAGGACAACAAGATCCGCAACAACCTCCACGTCGTCAGGGACGGCCTGGAGGCGCTCGACTTCGTCTACCGGCGCGGCGAGTACGGCACCGCGCCCCGCCCCGACCTGATCCTGCTCGATCTCAACCTGCCCAAGTACGACGGCCGGCAGGTGCTGGAACGTATCAAGGGCGACCCCGAGCTGCGCTCCATCCCCGTCGTGGTGCTCACCACCTCCTCGGCCGAGGAGGACATCCTGCGCAGCTACGAGCTGTTCGCCAACGCCTACGTGAGCAAGCCCGTCGATCTCGACCGGTTCATGGCGGTCATCCGGCAGATCGACGAGTTCTTCGTCACGGTGGTGCGGCTGCCGGGGCGGGCGCGGGCGTACGGCGGGGACGAGAGCGTCTAGTTCCGTTCGTCCCCGTCCTGTCCCGGCTCAGGGGCCGGTTCGGCTCGTGACGCCACGATCGGCTCCGGCTCCTGGTCCACAGGCGCGGGCTCGGGGTCGCGATCGGGCCGGCGGCGGCGCAGCCGTCGGCCGAGCCGCTGCCCGGCCTCCGCCGACAGCCGCACCAGGCTCCCCAGCAGCAGCGGCACCAGCAGCGCCCCCACGAGGATCGGCGTGGCCAGATATCGGAAGTCCTGCGCCGAGATGTTGGCCAGCACGGCGAGCTGCTGCCCGGCCACCACCGCCGCCACCCCCAGCACGTACCGGTTGCGCAGCGCCCACGCCGCCAGCCCTGCCGCCACGTACGACAGGTACGCCCACGCGGCCCCCCGCCACAGCACCCAGTCCCACTCGGGCATCAGCGCCCCGGTCAGCCACGGGTCGGCGACCTGGTTGAGCTCCATCGACAACGGCCGCAGCGAGAACACCCACCGCCCGGGGAAATCCGCCACCTTGTACGGCCCCACGTACGTGTCGGCGTTGGGCCGCCGCGAGAACCGGTAGGTCATCCCCCCGGTCGCCTGGTCGTCCTGCACCGGCCGCCACGCGATCGAGCCCCTGCACAGCCGCGCGTCCACCACCAGCCGCGGCTCGGTGACCAGCAGCCGCTGCCACAGCGCGAGCAGCTCGGTGGCGTGCAGGTCGGCCTGCTGCCAGCTGAAGTCCTTGCGCCAGATCAGCGGGTTGATCGTGTAGCAGGTGCCGCCCTCCCACCACCGCTTGATCGGCGCCACCGCCCCCATGAGGCTGATGTCCTGCGGGGTGAACAGCTCGGGCCGCTGCCGGTAGGCGACCGCGATGTCCCCGTACGCGGTGTGGTAGACGTACGTCTTCGACGGGGCCACGATGCCGAACTGCGGGAAGACCACGTTCGAGAGCACGAGCGGCAGGGCGGCGGCGAGCGTGCCGGTGAGCAGCAGCCGCAACCGCACAGCCGGGACGATCGCCACCAGCGCCAGCACGGCCACGCCCGCGATGAGGAAGCCGTTCGCGCGGAACAGCCCGAGCGCCACGAACAGCAGCGCCAGCCCGAGCAGCGCGGGCAGCCCGACGGCGCGCCGGGCGGCGATCCGCGCGCACAGGCCGGCGATGGCCACGGCGCAGATCGTGAACGGCACGTCCTTCCACAGCGTCACCGCGAACGCGCCCACGGGCGGCGCCAGCGGCATCAGCACGGCCACCACGGTCGTCAGCAGCCGCGGCGCGCCCAGCGCCCTGAGCGACTGCGCCAGGTAGGTCAGCGCCCCGGCCATGGCCGTGGTCTGCGCGAACGTGACGGCGCCCAGGTCACCGGTCTTGGTGAAGCTCAGCCACAGCAGCGCGTCGTAGATCACCGAGTGATCGCTCACCCAGGGCCCGACCACGGTGTGGCTGAGGTAGAGCACGGAGTCGCGGCTGAACAGGCCGGGGTAGAAGGCCGCCCACCAGCAGCCGAGCACGGCCTGGATGATCAGGAAGGTCGTCAGCGCGACCCAGGGCCTGCGCCTGGTGTCTCTCCCCATGGTTCCATTCCCGAACTGAGGGGGGCACTCGTCAGAAGTAGCTCTCCCCTGGTGTCGGTCCCTTGCCGCGCAGCAGGGTGGGCACCGTGACGAGGTGGTAGCCGCGCTTCTTGAGCTCCTTGAGGATCTCCGGCATGACCTGCACCGTCTCCGGGACCACGTCGTGCATGAGGATCACGCCGTCGCGCCTGGCCTGCTTGAGCACGGTCGCCTTGATCTTCTTGGTGTCGCGCAGGCTCCAGTCGAGGGTGGTGTGCGTCCACAGGATCTGCGCCAGCTCGGTCTGGCCTGCCAGCGCGAGCACGCGCTCGTCCGTGTGCCCGTACGGCGGGCGGAACATCGTCGGGCGCCGCCCCGTGACGTCTGCGATCACGTCCTGCGTGACCTTGAGCTCGTCGAGGATCTCGTGGTCGAGGTGGGCGGGCAGCGAGGCGTGCGAGTAGGTGTGGTTGCCGATCGCGTGCCCGCGCGCGACGAGCTGCCTGGCCACCTCGGGCCGCTCCTCCACCCGCTTGCCCACGAGGAAGAACGTGGCCTTGGCGCCCGCCTTGGACAGCGACTTGAGCAGCGCGGGGGTGTACTTGCCCGGCCCGTCGTCGAAGGTCAGCGCCAGGCATTTGACCCGGGCGCAGTCGACGGCGGCGGCCTGGGCGGGCAGGGCAGTGAAGGCTAGCGAGGCCGCGAGAAGGGCATGAATCACCACACAGCAAAGCCTAGAGGCAACCCCGCCCGCCCATGCGGGTGGTGATGTCTCGGTCTGGGCACCTTCACCTGTTGAGCCTGGCCCGCAGGAACAGCGTCACACCCTTGAGCGACTTGACCGGCAGGTACCGCTCGGCGCAGACCACCGCCGACAGCCCCGCGTTCATCAGGAACGGGGTCTTGCGCAGGTCGCTGCCACCGCCGGAGCGGCGCCGGTGGCGGGCCACGAGGGGGCGCAGGAGCACGTTCCAGCTCCAGATGCGGTCGATGGTCAGCCCGGCCTTCTCGACGACGACCGTGAGCGAGTCGCGGCCGTAGCGGCGGACGTGGCCGACGGCGTCGTCGTGCGGCGACCACAGCGACATGTCGCACGGCACCGCGATCAGCGCGTGCCCGCCGGGCGCCAGCACCCGGGCGATCTCCTCGGTGACCAGGTGGTCCTCGCGGATGTGCTCCAGGACGTCGAACGCGGTCACCAGGTTCACGCTGGACGTCTCGAACGGCAGCGCCCGCGCGTCCGCCCTGACCGCCTTGAGCCCGCGCCGCCTGGCCGTCTCCACCGCGGCCTCGCACTGGTCGGCCGCGGTCGCGTCCCAGCCCGCCTCGATCAGCACCTTGGTGTTGCCGCCGCCCGCCGCGCCGACGTCCAGCGCCCGCCCGGGACGGCCCAGCGCGCGCAGCTCCCTGCGCAGGATGGCGCGGCGCTCGCGGTACCACCAGTGGGTCTCCTCGAGCGCGATCAGGCGGCGGATCTCAGTGGTTTCCATTGATCAGTTCCTTGTCCGGGTGAAGACCCAGCGGAGCAGGGCGAGCAGGCAGTACGTGGCCGCGACGGCGCCCGACTCGGGCGCGGCGCCCGCGGGCACGCTGAGCACGGCCGCGGTGGTGAGGGCGTAGAGGACCGCGAAACGGAGCGCGGTGCGGACGGCCGACCGGCGACGAGCCGTGACATTGACGAGCCCGGCCAGGAGCAGCGCGCCGAGATTCGTCATCACCGGTGACCACATATCCCGTAACGGCAGATATGCCAGCGCATGCAGAAGTCCGGGAATGATCCCGATAAACACGGAAATATCGAATATTGGACGGGTAAGTACCGCGTCCGGATGCAGCGGCGCCGGCTCCGCCCTGCGCACCTGGACCCGTGCCCGGCCCGCCGCCATCGCCCGGGCGACCCGCGCCAGCCCTTTGAGGTCGTCGAGGGCCGTCCTGACCACGCGCACCCGCGAGTCGCCGTCCTCGATCCAGTCGACCGGCACCTCGTGCACGCGCAGCCCGTTGTGCTCGGCCAGCAGCAGCAACTCGGTGTCGAAGAACCAGGAGTCGTCCCTGATCTTGCGTACCAGCGGCCTGACGGCGTCCGTCCTGGCTGCCTTGAAGCCGCACTGCGCGTCGCTGAACCTGACCCCGAAACCATGCCTGAGCAGCGCGTTGTAGCCCCGCGACACCACCTCGCGGCGCAGCGAGCGGCGCGTGCGCGCGCCGGCCGCCAGCCGCGTGCCGACGGCGATCTCACTGTGCCCGCCGGCCACCGCCGCCACCAGCGGGAACAGGGCGTTCAGGTCGGTGGACAGATCGACGTCCATGTACGCCACGACGTCGGCCGGGCTGTCCAGCCAGGCCGCCCGCAGCGCGGCGCCGCGCCCCCTGATGTCGAGCCGGCGGGCGTGCACCTGCTCCAGCTCGGCGGCCAGCGCGGTGGCGACCGGCCAGGTGGCGTCGGTGCTGCCGTTGTCGACGATCGTGATGCGCCACGGCAGCGGGAAGCCCGCGTCGAGGAAGCGGGTCAGCGTGCGAACGCATCCGGGCAGCGCGCGCTCCTCGTTGAGCACGGGGATGACGATGTCCACGCTCGCCGGCCGGACCGCGGGATCGAGGACGCGGGGGCTCGGCTCCATGGCGGCACGCGTGTCCATTGGCTCCCCTGATCTGCTCGTGGCCGTGGGTCCACGGAAATGGTGCTGGGGGAGTCCAGCGGGGCGCGTGCGGCTTTTTCTGAGCCATTCCGAGAAGCGGTGAGATCTTTACCTTACGGGAGCCCGGTAAACGGCAATGCCTCCCTTCTGAAACCGCAACTCAGCATATTTCCCCAGCTCCGGATTTATCCTAGTAAAGAGCCATTCAACCCCATATTCCCGCGCAAGCGCCCGCACGCTGTCCGCCGTCGGCGCCCGGAACACCCCGTCGTTCGCCGCCAGCCGGGCCCGGTCCGCGAACGGCACCGCCAGATACGACCGCTCGAAGAGCCTGGCCCGTGACAGCGTGCTCTCCGCGTACGCCCAGCCCTCCACCAGCACCCGGCGCTCGCTGAACCCCGACACCCAGAAGTGCCGGCTGTCGCACACCTGCCACCAGTCGTAACGGCAGTGCAGATCGGTGGCCACCACGTCGTCGGGCGACGAGTGATCTCGCAACCACCGCCCCGCCTCCAGCGCCCCCTTCGGGATCAGCCGCTCCCGCCGCTCCTCCTGCGGCAGCACGTGCGCCACCACGTCACGCACCGACCCGGGCACCGCGTACCCGGCCAGCACCGCCACCACCGCCACCACACCCCCGCGCCGCCCCACGAACAACGCCGCCACCCCGAGCACCAGATACGGCACCACCACCCGCACCAACGCCCCGCCTCCACCTCCCGCCACTCCGGCCACTCCCGTCACCGCCGACGCCCCCCCAGCTCCCGTCACAGCCGACGCCTCCCCAGCTCCCGCCACAGCCAACGCTCCTCCAGCCCCCGCCACAGCCACCACACCCAGTCGCCCCCACAACCGCCACCCACCTCCCCGCATGGCCCACCAGCCAAGCCGCGACCGCAACTCCCGCCGGCCTCCCCGCTCGGCCCGCCCACGCAGTCGCGCCCACCACCGTCCGCCACCTCCCGTCCCTCCGCCACCGGCGGTCACCTCCCTCACCAGGCGCACGCGCGCCGCCGTAAGCACCCCGCACACGGCAGCCACCGACAGGTACGGCCGAGCAGCCTCCAGGAAGTACAACTGCGACTCGGCCGGATGCCCGAACACCACGGTCGCCCCGACCCCCGCCGCCCCGATCCCGAGCAACAGCGACACACCCGGCTCCAGCACCCGCCCACCCAGCCCCACCACCCCACCCCACACACAAGCCAGGCAGAACAGATGCACCCCCGTCAGCACCACCAACGGCACCGCGGACACCGACGCCAGCTCCGGCATCCCCACCCCCGCCACCGCCCCCCACACCACCCGCATGGTCGCGAACGGCGAGAGAGTCATCCCCTGCGCCCCCTGCCCGAACAGCACGACCTGCGCGAACCCCAAGCACCCCACCACCAGCCCCGCCACCCCGACCCACGCCCCCGGCACCCGCCACTCCACCACCCATCGCACCACGATCACCACCACCACGCCGGCCAGCAACAGCGGCAGGTAAGTAGCCTTCGCCCCACTGATCACCACCGACAACACACCCAGCACCACCCACCCCGCCCACCTCCCTTCGCCCACCGCCGCCCGCCGGGACCAGCCGTCGCCCACCGCCGCCCGCCGGAACCAGCCACGGCTCAGCGCACCCCGCCACGACCAGCCACCCCCCAAGGCCGCCCGTCCCGACCGCCCCTCACCGACCAGCAACAACACCACAGGCACGAACAACAGCGCCCCGAACGTCTGCGTCGGACTGGTCGACACCGTGAACATCGACCGCGAACTGAACACCACCCCCTCCACCAACGCAGGGCTGAACAGGAAGTACGTCACCCCGACCGCCCCCACCCCAGCCCCCCAGCCGCCACCCACCCGCCGCCCCAGCACCGCCACCAACACCACCATCGCCGCCGCCATGGGCAGCATGGACAGCCGATAGACCAGCGTCACCGGCTCGATCCCAGTCACCCAGCTCGTCGCGGCCATCTCGGCGTACACGAACCAGTGGTAGGACAACGGCTCACCCAGCACCGACGGCAGCGTGGGCGGAAAGTGATGCTTCACCTCGCCCACCAACGCCAGGTGATACGGCAGGTCCACATATCCGGCCTCGACCGGCACCCGGTACTGGTGAACCGTGCTCCACACCACCAGGAACGCCACAACCCCACCGAGCACCCAGGCACACCACCCCGGCACCCGTTCCCCACCCCTGCCCGCAGGCCCCCGCCAATGCCGCCTCAGCCCCGGCACACAGGCGAACACCCCCACGATCACCACAGGAGGCACCAGCACCAGCAACGGCACCCCCACGGCCCGCGCCGGAAGATAGGCGAGCACCTCGACCGCGTACCCGAGCGCCAGCCCAGCCCCGAGCTCCCCACCCAGCGACAGCTCACCACCCAAGCGCCGCTCGCTCGGGCCACGCCCGCTTTGCCCACCTCCCGCGATCCCACCACGGGCCAACGTGCTTCCCGCCATCGCTCGCCACAACAACGTCCCCGGCAGCGCCACCGCGCCCCCCACGTACACGGCGAACACACCCAGATCCCGAACGGAGACCCCACACCCCAAGAAGGCGACCACGGCCCCCACGCACACGAGCCCAGCCGGCACCCAAGCCCCCGGCCTCCAAACCGCCCGCCGCCGAGCACCCCGCCCCGAAACACCGTGCTCCCGGCCACCCCAAGACCGGCCACCCCATGACCGACCACTCCATGACCGGCTACCCACCCCGCGCACCACCGCCGGCATCACCGAACAACAGTCACCAGGCGCGTGAACTCGGCCGGCAGATCCACCCCGTCCCACACCCGATGAAAGCTCAACGCACTCCCGACCGGCACCATCCGATCCACCCCCCGCCCAGCCAACCCCCTGGCCAACTCCTCCAGCTCCCCCCGCCCGAACCCGAAGTGCGTCATCGTCTGATCCCGCCGCTCCACCAGCGCCACCAGCTCACCCAGCGCACCCAGCCGGGCATGCGCGAACGTCCCCGCCCCCAGCCACCGCCGCGGCGCCGCGGCGGCGGCCGACAACTGCACGACGGCCAGCGCGTTGCCGTGGAACTCGATGCTCTCCGCCAGCCCGTCGGCGGCCAGCCCGTACGTCGAGACCCGCTTCTCCACGGCCATCGCCGCGTCCACCCCCCACCCCCGCACGGTCACCACCCGCGCGACGTGCTCGGTGAAGTCGGCCCGCGCGGCGTCGCAATCACCTTCGGACCCCACCCAGAACACGGTCCGGGGCGAGGAGCAGGCCGCCTGGTCGAACCAGTAGGTGTCGTTGACGAACCCCTCCGCCACCGTGACGCGGGCGGCCCGCGGCGCGCACAACCACGCCGCGGCCCGTACGACCGCGAACGAGGATCGATCGGGAAAGGTCAGGTCGCGGGCGTGCGGGGCGAGCGCCTGCCGCCGGATCTCCCGTACGGCGCCGTCGCCGCCCCACACCACCCGCAGGTCGCAGGCGGCCGACAGCGCGGCCGTGACGACCTCCGACCGGTCGTAGGAGATGACGCGCTGGGTGGCGGCGATGGCGGGATCGGCGTCGGCCAGCGCCTCGTGCAGCGTCTCCAGGATGGTCTCGGCGACCGTGCCGGAGCGGTGCGACAGGCGGACGATGTTGCGGTTGCCCATCAGGGCCGAAAGGGCCCAGGAGTAGACGAAGACGGTGTCCACGTTCGCGGGCGGGACGTGGAAGACCAGGCCGCGCGGGACGCGTACGTGCTCGCCGGCGAGCCCCTGCACCGTGCGGGCCAGCTCGCTGGGGCGCAGGAAGAAGCCGAGCGAGCCCAGCTCGGGATGCCTGCGGGCCAGCGCGGGCCGCAGCAGCCGCCGCCCGAATGCCGCCAGGAACTCCCTGACCCGCTCGTCACCCACCTGGAGCTCACCCTGGAGCGCGCCGCCCACCTGGTCGAGCAGCGCCTCGACCCCCACGGTGCCCCCGGCGGGGAACCGGATGTCAACGGCGGACACGCCGCCTGCCTCGCCGCGCGTATCGCGTGCCGCACCGGGCGCGCGGCCCGACGCCGTGGGCGTGGCGTCCGCTGCTGCGGATGCGCCGGCCAAGACGGCGGGCGTGCCGTCCGGGACAGCGGCCGTGTCAGGCGTGACGGTCGTGCGGTCGTCCGGCATCAGCCCTGCCCCATGGTGTCACTGCACCCACGCGCCTCGGCCCGCGGCAACCTGCCCAGCACCTCGAACCGCTTGCCCGGCCAGCTCCCGTCGTCCACCCCCCGCACCACCCCCAGATCCTCGGTGAGCAGCACATGCCCCGGATACGACGTCGGCAGCGTGCTCACCACCTCGATCAGCCCGGGCGCGCCGGTGGGCGCCTCCTGCCAGGTGTCGGGGTCGCGGATCACGACGTCGGCGAAGTCGGGGCAGTAGAAGCCGTCACCGTCGGGCCCCTCCAGGAACACGGTGCCGATCTGCTCGACCATGCCGTAGAAGTTGTGCACCCGGGTCAGCCCGCACTCGGCGGCCAGCCGCCGCCGGAACTCGGCGTTGTCGACGGCCTGCTCGGCCAGCCGCTTCCAGCCGCCGGAGTGGATCAGCACCGCCTGTGACAGGTCGGCGCCGAGGCCGCGCAGGTGCAGCCAGACCATGAACGTGAAGCCGAAGACCAGGAAGCGCTCGCCGCCGTGCCGCGACAGGAAGCCCTTGACCGCCTCCGCGTCGACGCGCCCCTGCTCGTCGAGGACGAAGGTGTGGTCTCTGCCGAAGTTCATCATGCCGAGCACCCCGGCGCCGCGGGCGCTCAGCGTCGGGTCGCGGACGACCGAGCGGGTGTCGGCCACGAGCATCGGCAGCCGCCGCTCGCCGAGCACGGCCCTGAGCGTGGCGGCCAGCATGCGGGTCTGCGTCGCCGCGGCCTCGCGGTCGAGGTGGATGCGGCTCGGCCGCTGCCCGGTGGTGCCGCTGGAGGTCAGCACCCGGAACACCTGATCCTCCGGGACGCTGCGCAGCTCGTGCGTCTTGAACAGCCGCACGGGCAGCCACGGCAGGTCGGCGAGCCGCTCGTAGGGCGGTGCCGCGCCGATGGCGTCGAGGATCCTGCGGTACGGCGGGCAGGCCTCGCGGTGCCGGGCCGTCAGCGCCGCCAGCTCGGGCACCAGCGCGGCCTCCCGCTCCGGCTCGCTCAGCGTGAACACCCCGGCCCCGGCACTCACGTGAGTGACTCCAGCGTGCGATAGTCGATCTTGCCGGTCGGCAGCAGCGGCAGGTGGTCGATGTGCCGCATGTCGAACCCGCTCCAGTGCAGCCGCAGCTCGGCCCCCAGCCGCCGGGCCATGCGGACCTGGGCGGCCGGGTCGAGCGTCTCGGTCCACACCGTCACCCGGTCGTCGCCGCTGGTGACCGCCACGGGGCCGAGGTCGCGCAGCATGCGCTCCACGTCGTCGAGGTTGACCCGGGTGCCGAAGACCTTGGCGATGCGCTTGAGCCGCCCGGTGACCTGGAGGAAGCCTTCGGGGTCGAGCGTGCCGAGGTCGCCCGTGCGCAGCACGCCGCCCAGGTCGTCGCCCCTGGCGAGATCCGCGGCGTTCTCCGCGTAGCCCATCATGACGTTGGGCCCGCGGTAGACGATCTCGCCGCCGTCGATCTCCAGCGACCCGCCGGGCAGGGCGACGCCGACCGTGCCGAGCTTGTCGGCCAGCCGGTCGGGTGGCAGCACGGCCATGCGGGCCGTGGCCTCCGTCTGGCCGTACATCACGTAGAAGCGGTCCACCTGGGCGGCGAACTCCTCGGCCAGCTCCGGCGCGAGCCGCCCGCCCGCCTGCGTGAGCGTGGTGAGCTTCGGGTACTTGGAGCGGTCGAAGTGGATGCGGCGCATCATCGAGTACTGGTACGGCACGGCGGCCAGCGACGTGCAGTCGTAGGCCAGCAGATCCGCCCAGAACGAGCGCTCCAGCAGCCCCGCCTCGGTCAGCACCACCGCGCCGCCCGCGATGAGATGGCTGTTGAGCACCGACAGGCCGTAGCTGTAGTGCAGCGGCAGGCTGGTGATCGCGATCTCGCCCGGCCCGATCGACAGGGCGGTGGCGATGGCCTGGGCGTTGGACAGCACGGCCTGGCGCGACAGGCGCACGAGCTTGGGGCTGCCCGTCGAGCCGGAGGTGGCCAGCAGCAGGCCGAGGTCGGGATGGGGGTCGGGCACGTCGGTGCGGGGCGGCGGCGGGTCGTCGAGCGGGTTGGTGAACCCGAGCAGCGCGGCCGGCCTGAACCGCTCCGCCAGGTCGGCCAGCGTGCCGGCCGGCAGGTCGGGGTCGAGCAGCGCGATCGGCCGCCCGGCGTGCCAGGCGCCGAGGTAGCAGAACACGGAGGCCAGCGTGTTGCGCATGGCGCAGAACAGCGGGCCGGGCCGCAGCCCGTCGAGATTCTCCGCGGCGCGCTTGACGTAGTGGGCCAGCTTGTCGCCGCCGATGCCCTCCTCGGCGCCCGAGGGGATCAGCTGGGCCTGCGGGTGCGGGAACATCACGGCACCAGCCCGCCGTCCACGCCGAGCACCTGCCCGGTCACGAACCCGGCCTGCGGCGACAGCAGGAACGCCACGGCCGCCGCCACGTCGCCAGGCTCGCCGAGCCGGCGCAGCGGGGTCGCCGCGACCACGCCCGCGCGGGCGTCGTCGCCGAGCGTGCCGAGCAGGTCGGTGCGGATGTAGCCGGGGGCCACGGCGTTGACCCTGACCCCGGACGGCCCGAGCTCCTTGGCCGCGGCCATGGTGAGCCCGATGATCGCGGCCTTGGTCGCCGAGTAGACCGCCTGCCCCGGGCCGCCCGCGCGGCCCATGACCGAGGCCACCAGCACCACGGCCGGGGCCGAGCCCCTGCGCAGCAGCCGCAGCGCGGCCTGCAGGGTGTGGGTGGCGCCGACGGCGTTGACCTGGAAGAGGCGCTCGATGGTGGCCTGGCCCGTCATGCCGAGCAGGCCCGCCTCGTGCACGCCCGCGTTGACGACGAGCCCGTCGAGCCGCCCGTGCCGCTCGTAGATCCGCCGCATCATGGCCGACACCTGCGCCAGCTCGCCCACCTCGCCGGCGACGGAGTCGACCGCGCCGCCGGTCTCGGCCGCGACCTCGGCCGCCGCCTTCGCCGCCCGCTCCTCCTCGCGCCCGTGCACCACGACCGTGTGCCCGCGGACCGCCAGCGTGGTGGCCACGGCCCGGCCGATGCCCCTGGTCGAGCCCGTCACCAGCGCGACGCGGGCCAGGCGCGCGGCGTCGTCGGCCCGTGGCCCCGCGCCCCCGGCGGGCGCGTCAGAGGGCGGCCGCGCCGATGCCATGCTTCTCCAGCAGCCCGGCCGCCTCGGCGAACGAGCTCATGTCGATCATCTCGTCGGTGTCGATCATGATGGAGAACTCGTCCTCCATCGCCGCGATCAGTGCCATGTGCGCGAGGGAGTCCCACTGCGGGATGGCGCGGTAGGCGAGGCCGTCGACGTCGGCGTCGGGCGGAAGGTTGAGCGCCATGCGGAAGACGGCCCGCAGGCGATCGAGATGACTCATGATCACTCACTCTCTGTCCTCAAGCCACGACGAAGTGTAGCGGTAATCGCCCGCCAGGAAAAACCAAGCCCCCGACCTGAGTAATGGAACCGTATAACGAGGCGTGACCCCGTAGGAGGGCTGGGAATGTCGGATGGGACCACGGCAACCGTACGGGGGGAATGATGGACGAATCCAATCACTGGTACGGGCACTCCCGCATACTCGGCAACTACTGTGGCCTTCCTGACGAGGCGCCGAAGCGCATCCAAGGGTTCCTTCAGCACGGATGGAACTATCTCCACGGATTTCCGCCGAACGACCACTGGTGCAGCCCCGGATATCCCCGTTTCGTCTGGTCGGACGTGCTGCGGCGCAGGGGCTGGTCGATGGGCCGCCGGGGCCACTACCTGATCGGCGCCCCCTGGATCTACTTGCTTCACCTAGAGCCCGAGCTGGGTGTCCGGCCCGATCGCAAGGGTACGATCTGGTATCCCTTTCATGGCTGGGAAAAGCATTCCGTCAGCGGCGACCATGCCCGCCTTGCCGACGAAATCCGAAATGTCGAGACTGGTCCGGTAACGGTGTGCCTTTATTGGCTTGAATACGCAAATCCGGACATTCGGCGTTCGTATGAATCGAGGGGTTTCCGGGTCATCTGCCATGGCGAGCGCGGATCCCGCTGGGAGGGGAAGGGCCGCGACTTCCTGCGCAAGCAGCTCATCGAGCTGCGGCGCCACCGCAGGGTGGCCTCCAACCGGCTCGGCAGCGCGCTGTTCTACGGCGCCTCGGTCGGCTGCGACGTCGCCGTGTACGGCGATCCGATGCAGTTCGACGACGAACGTCCCGAGTACGGCGGCACGGCCCGCCGCAAGCGGCTCTGGCCCGAACTGCACGGCACGCAGGTCGATCCCGGGCTGGCGGCGGAGGTGGCGCGGCGCGAGCTGGGATTCGAGTATCAGGCGACACCGGAGGAGCTACGGCGAATGTTCGGATGGAAGCGGGGGCGCGCCGCATGAAGGGCCCCACGAACGACGAGGCGCCCGCGAACGTCCGGTTGATCGGCGGGGAGATGCTGCTGTGGTCCGACATGTCGGCCATCGGCGGCGTCACCGAGTGGCGCGGCGCGGCGCTGGAGCTGATCAGGCGGGCGATCCCGGAGGACGGGCGGGTGCTGCTCGTCGGGCCGCACCCGCGGACGCTGGTGGACGACGTGGTGGCGCGGGCGGCGTCGGCCGCGGTGCTGCTGCGCTCCTACCCTGACGCGTGCGCGCTGGGGGCCCGGCATCCGGGGCTGGCGGTGTTCTGCGGCCGGCTGGAGGTGCTGGACGCCGACGAGCCGTACGACGTGGTGCTGGCGATGGACGGGCTGCTGCGCACCCACTCGGCCGAGGCGCCGGCGGCGGCCTGGAGCGAGTCGCTGGGCGCGCTGGCCGAGCTGGTCGCGCCCGGCGGCACGCTGGTCCTCGGCGTACGCAACGACCTGGGCGTGGACCGCTTCATCGAGGCCAGACCGGCCGACAGGGAGTGCGCCGACGACCAGTGGGCGCCGCACGGCTTCGACCCGAGTTACCCCAGCGGCCCCGAGGCGCTCGACCTGGGGCTGGAGTCGGCGGGGCTGAGCATGCAGCGCTGCTACGCGGCCTACCCGGACCGGCGGGCGCCGCGGTCGCTGCTGTCGAGGGAGGCGCTGGCGTTCGAGCTGCCGGAGGCGCTCACGTTCCCGCTGAGCGCCAGGGACGGCGACCGGATGCTGGTGGCCGACCCGCTGCGGCTGACCCGGCTGGTGTTCAGGCACGGCCTGGGGGAGGAGCTGGCCCCGCTGTGGCTGGCCGTGGCGAGCAGGACGCCGCGCCCCGGCGACCGGCCGCGGGCGGTGGAGCTGCCGCTGGGCCTCATCGAGGAGGGCCCGGCCCTGTACGAGCTGACCCCGGGCGGCACCAGGCGCCTGCCGGGCGGCCAGGAGCGGCCGATCCCGGCGGGCCGGGTGGTCGAGGAGATCCTCGTCGAGGCGTGCGCCCGCGAGGACGTCGCGACGGTGCGCATGCTGCTCGCCGACCTGGCCGGCTGGCTGGAGGCGGGCGGCGACGTGTCGGCGGCGACCGACAGCCTGGTCTTCGACGGCGAGCGGTTCGCCGCGGTCAACCCGCCGGTGGGCCTGGCCGTCCCGCCGGGGCCGAAGGTCGTGCTGTGCCGGATCCTGTGGCGGTTCGCGGTCAGGCTGCTGGCGGCGGGGCACCACCATCCGTGGCCGTGGCCGCTGGAGGCCGACCAGCTCACGCTCACCCTGTGCGGGATGGCCGGGCGGCCGTGCGACGCCGGCGACCTCGACCGGGCCCGCAAGCTCGACGCCGAGCTGGGCCAGCCCGCCGAGCTGACCGAGCACGCCCCGACGTACCGTGACCTGCTGGCCGCCCGCGACCGCCTGGCCGACCAGCTCACCGCGGCCCTGGCCAGGATCTCCCGCCTGGAGACCAAGCTCTCCTACCGCGAGCGCGAGCTGGTGCGGGCCAAGGCCAAGCTGCGCAGGACCCAGCGCAAGGCCACCGCCTACCGCAGAACGCTCGGCTACCGGCTCTCCCGCCGTCTGGCCCGCCCCCGCAAGGTCGCCCGCCGCGTCATCCGCCTGCTGTCCGGGTGAGGCGACGAGCTGAGTAGACGAAACGATGAGGAGTGCGTGTGCCGGTTCTGTCGGTGATCGTCCCGTTCCACAACGTCGAGAAGTACATCGGACCCTGCCTTGACTCCATCGTGGCCCAGACTCTGGAGGAGCTGGAGGTGATCTGCGTGGACGACGGCAGCGCCGACCAGGGCCCGGCCGTCGTCACGTCCAAGATCGAGGACGACCCGCGGATCAGCCTCATCAGGCAGGACAACCACGGGGTGGGCCACGCCCGCAACGTCGGGGTGCGGCACGCGAGCGGCGCCTACCTCGCCTTCGTGGACGGCGACGACACCGTCCCGCGCGAGGCGTTCAAGCGCCTGGTCTCCTCCCTGGAGGACACCGGATCCGACCTGGCCTGCGGCAACGTCATGCGGCTCTACCGCAACCTGCTGGTCCCGTCGTGGGCGCACCGCGAGGCGTTCGCCAGGCCCGCCAAGCGCACCCACATCACCCGCCACCCGCTGCTGATCCGCGACCGCATGTTGTGGAACAAGGTCTACCGCCGCTCCTTCTGGGACGCCCTGGGCCTGCGGTTCCCCGAGCGCATGTACGAGGACCAGCCTGTGGCCATGGCCGCGCACATCGGCGCCCGCTCCGTGGACGTGCTGGCCAAGGTCGTCTATCACTGGCGGCACCGTGACGAGCCCGACGCCTCGATCACCCAGCGCCGCCTGGAGCCGGGAAACCTGCGCGACCGCCTCCTGTCCGTGCTGCAGACCGCCGACCTGCTGGCCGGCGGCGCGCCCAAGCTCAAGCCGGACTTCGACCGCGACACCCTGGACATCGACATGGCCGTGGCCGTGGAGGCGCTGGCCGCGATGGGCGGCTCGGCCGAGCCCGGCCTGGTGGACCTGGCCGTCCGCTACCTCGACGGCGTGTCGCGGGAGGCCTGGCAGAGCCTGCCGTTCGAGCAGCGGCTCCTGGTCCATCTGCTGCACGAGCGCCGCCTGGACGAGCTGGCCGGCGTGTACGCCCAGGCGGGCGACGGGCGGCTGCGGCCCAGGATCGGCTCGACCGGGCTGCTGCGCAAGCGCTGGTACGGCCGCCACCCGTCGATGCCCGGCCACCTGTCGGAGGTCTCCGGCGAGCTGGCGCTGCAGACCAGGCTGGTGAGCGTCGACTGGAGCGACGGCGTGCTGCACGGCTCGGGGCGGGTGGCCGTGGGCCGGTTCGACGTGGGGGAGCTGCGCCGGGTGCGGGTGCGGACCTGGATGCAGGAGCGGGCGACCGGCGACGTCCTGCCGCTGTCGGACGAGGAGAGCGTGCCCGTCTGGGAGAGCGTCGAGCAGGAGGACGGCGGGCGGCTGCCGGAGCACGCGTTCCCGTTCCGGTTCGCGTTCGACCCGGGTGCCCTGTCGAAGGCGCAGCTCGCCCGGCACGGGCACTGGGACCTGAAGGTGCAGCTCAGGGGGCACGGCCTGCGGCTCGACGGCCGGGTGGCGGGGCCGCGCTGGCTGCCGCCGCTGATGCCGGTGCCGCGGCGCAGGTCGGGGGTGTGGCTGGTGCCCGCGCGCAACGCCAAGGGCGCCTGGGGCGTACGGGTGCGTACGGCCGACGCGGTCATCGGCGAGTACCGCGTGGACGGCGGCGAGCTGCTGTTCTCCGGGGAGATGAGCGACATCGGCGACGGCGAGCCCGTGCTGCGGCTGCAGCGCAGGAGCGACGGCGAGGAGATGTACTTCCCCGTGGCGCTGGCCGGGCAGGACTTCCACGCGCGGGTGCCGCTGGCCGACATCGACGAGCGGGTGGGCCACGAGTCGTGGTGGGAGGTGGTGATCGACCAGGGCACCGCCATCCGGCCCCTGGTGCGGACCAGGCAGCGGGCGGTCGCGACGGTGGCCGAGCGGCGCTTCCTGATCGACCGCGGCGAGGACGGCTGCCTGCTCCTGGCCGAACGGTGAAGGAGCCGGGGGACTGCTAGCGCAGGATGCCCGCCAGCGTCTCCACGACGTGCTCCTGCTGGGCGTCGGTCAGGCCGGGGAACAGCGGGAGCGACAGCTCCTGCGCGTAGTACGCCTCGGCCACCGGGCAGAGCCCGCGCCGGTAGCCGAGGTCCTCGAACGCCGGGTGCCAGTAGGCGGGCACGTAGTTGACCTGCACCCCGATCCCGGCGGCCCGCATGCGCTCGTACACCTCGCGCCGCCGCCCGTCACCGATCCTGACGGGGTAGAGGTGCCAGCTCGGCCGCACGTACGCCCGCTGGGCGGGCAGCGTCAGCCCGGGAACGTCGCGCAACATCGCGTCGTACCGCTCGACCAGCGCGGCCCGCCGCTCCCTGAACTGTGCCAGCCGCCGCAGCTGGCTGACGCCGAGCGCGCAGAGCACGTCGGGCAACCGGTAGTTGAGCCCGAACTCGTGCACCTCCTGGTGCCAGCCGCCCTCGCCGGGCGCGCGCTGCTCGGCCGGCTCCCTGACCAGGCCGTGGTTCCTGAACCGGGCGGCCCGCCGCAGCCGCGCGGGGTCGGCCGCCGCCACGGCGCCGCCCTCCGCCGTGGTCACGGTCTTGGTGGGGAAGAACGAGAACGTGGTCAGGTCGGCCAGCGAGCCCACCGGCCGGTCCTTGTAGACCGACCCGATGGAGTGCGCGGCGTCGGCCACCAGCACCGCCCCGGCGCGGGCGGCGACCTCGCGCAGCTCGTCGTAGTCGGCCGGATGGCCGGCGTAGTCGACCGCCGTGACCACCCGTGTCTTGGCGGTGACCAGCGCGGCGGCGGCGTCGGGGTCGAGGTTGCCGGTGTCGGGCTGCACGTCGGCGAAGCGCACCCGGGCGCCCAGCAGGGCGGCCGTGGCGGCCGTGGCCACGAACGTCAGCGGCGAGGTGACCACCTCGTCGCCCGCTCCGACCCCGGCCGCCACGTAGGCGACGTGCAGCGCCGCGGTGCCCGACGTGACCGACACGCATGGCACGCCGCCCGTCCAGCGGGCCAGCTCCGCCTCGAAGCGGCCGACCGCGGGCCCGGTCGTCAGCCAGTCGCCGCGCAGCACCTCGGCGACGGCCTCGACGTCGGACTCCGCGATCGACTGCCGGCCGTAAGGCAGCATCAGCCGGCCACCATGGCGCGCAGGTCGTCGACCGACAACCACTGCTCGTTGCTGTCGGAGCGGTAGGAGAAGCCCTCGGGCAGCAGCTCCCCGGTGCGCGGCGGCACGTAACCCCAGGTCGCGATCGTGGGCTGGACGACGTAGCGGTCTTCCAGCCGCAGGGTCCTGCGGCCGTCGTCGGGGCCGATCATCTCCTCGTGCAGCTTCTCGCCGGGCCGCACGCCGATCTCGTAGATCGAGCTGCTGGGCGCCAGCGCCTCGGCCAGGTCGGTGATGCGCATGCTGGGGATGCGCGGCACGTACAGCTCGCCGCCCTGCATGAGGTCGAAGGAGTCGACCACGAACCTGACCGCCTGCTCCAGCGTGATCCAGAACCTGGTCATGCGCTTGTCGGTGATCGGCAGGCTGCTGCCCTGCTGCGCCAGCCGCTGGAACAGCGGGATGACCGAGCCCCTGCTGCCCACCACGTTGCCGTAGCGGACGACCGAGAACCGGGTCTCGTGCGCGGCGGCGTAGTGGTTGGCGGAGACGAAGAGCTTGTCGGCGACCAGCTTCGTGGCCCCGTAGAGGTTGATCGGGCTGGACGCCTTGTCGGTGGAGAGCGCGACGACCTTGCGTACGCCGCAGTCGATGGCGGCCTCCACCACGTTCTGCGAGCCGGCCACGTTGGTGCGGACGTACTCGAACGGGTTGTACTCGGCGGTGTCGACCTGCTTGAGCGCGGCGGCGTGGACGACGTAGTCGATGCCGTGCATGGCCCGGGTGAGCCGGTCGCGGTCACGGATGTCGCCGATGAACCAGCGCAGCCGCTCGTCGTCGCCGAAGAGCTGCCTGGTCTCGTACTGCTTGAGCTCGTCGCGGGAGAAGACGACCAGGCGCCGGACGGCGAGCGAGTCGAGCGCGTGGCGGATGAACGCCTTGCCGAAGGACCCCGTTCCTCCGGTGATCAGAATCGACGATCCACTGAGAATGCTCACGTGGCCCCCTGGAATCGCGCTTTGGGCGCGGTAGTCGTCGTGGCAGGGGGTAGCATAGCGCGATCGGATAATCACGCGCTGTCACACGGGGGAATGGGGCTTCGGTGCGTATTGTCGGAATTGTTCAGGCCCGTATGGGCTCAACACGACTACCCGGAAAGGTGCTGCGAGAGCTGGGTGACCGCTCTGTACTGGGCTGGGTGGTCCGCGCCGCGCGTGAGGCGGGAGCACTGGACGACCTCGTCGTGGCCACCACCACCGAGCCGGCCGACGACGCGGTCGTCGCCGAATGCCACCGGCTGGGCGTCGCCTGCCACCGAGGGCCGGTCGACGACGTGCTGACCAGGTTCGCGCAGGTGCTGGCGGGGCGGCGGTGGGACGCCGTCATGCGGTTCACCGCCGACTGCCCGCTGCTGGACCCTGAGGTGGTCAGGGAGGCGGCGCTGGTCTTCCGCGCCGTGCCCGGGCTCGACTACCTGAGCACGAGCCTGGCGCGTACGCTGCCGCGCGGCCTCGACGTGGAGCTGGCGGGGCGGGCCGCGTTCGAGCGCGCGCACGCCGAGGCCGCGGGCTACCACCGCACCCACGTCACCTCCTACCTCTACGAGGAGCCGGGGCAGACGCGGCTGCTCGGCCTGGCCTACCGGCCCGCCGCCGACGACCTCCGGGTCACGCTCGACACCGAGGACGACTGGCGGCTGATCTCGGCGGTGGTGGCCGAGCTGGGCGATCGCTGCGTGCCGGTCCGGACACTGGTGAGCTGGCTGCGCGAGCGGCCGGAGGTGTGCGGGCTCAACGCGCACGTGCGGCAGAAGGCCCTGCAGGACGCGTGATCGGCATGGCGCACCCCGCACGGGTGGGCTTGCGCTGCGATGCGGGGATGAAGATCGGGGTCGGGCATCTGGTGCGGTGCGTGGCGCTGGCGGAGGAGCTGAGCGCGCGGGGCGTCGGGGTGGTCTTCCTCGGCAAGGTGTGCGGCTCGGCGTGGGCCAGGGCGCAGCTGCGCGAGCGCGGCTTCCCGCTGGTGCCCGCGCCGGCCGAGCCCGCCAGGCTGGCCGCGCTGGCCTGCGAGCTGCGCCTGGACGCCATGGTGCTCGACTCCTACGAGCTGCCCGCGGAGACCGGCGCGGTGCTGCGCGACGCCCGTTTCGCGGTGCTGGCCCTGATGGACGGCGACCCGCTGGGCCAGGAGGCCGACCTCTACCTCGACCAGAACCTCGGCGCCGAGCGGCGGCCCTTCCCGCTGCAGGCCCGGCGGCTGGCCGGAGCCCGCTACGCGCTGCTGCGTGACAGCGTGCGCCGGCACGCGCGGGCGCCCGCCGGCGACGCGGTGCCCGAGGTGCTCTGCTTCTTCGGCGGCACCGACAGCGGCGGCGTCGCGCCGGCGTGGGCGCGGGCGCTCAACGCGACCGGGCACCCCTTTCGCGGCACGGTCGTGAGCCCGGCCCCGTTCTCGGCGGGCGGGCCCATCACCGTGATCCCGCCGACGGACCGGCTGCCCGCGCTGATGGCCGGCGCCGACCTGGTGGTGACGGCGGCCGGGTCGGCGATCTGGGAGCTGCTCTACCTCGGGGTGCCCACGGCGCTGACCTGGGTGGCCGACAACCAGCGCATCGGCTACGAGGAGCTGGTGGGCCTGGGCGCGGCGGCCGGGCTGGGGCGGGCGGCGGACGCGGAGGCGACCGGCGTGCTGGCGCGGCTGCTCGCCGACCCCGTCGCCCGCGAGGAGCACGGGCGGCGGGGCGCCGGGCTGGTGGACGGCAGGGGCCGCGAGCGCGTCGCCGACGCGCTGCTGGCCATCTGCTGACGCACCCGCCTGGACGTGGCCCGGCTGGGCGGATCAGTCCCGGGTGAGCCGGGCCGTCAGGTCAGGTCCCAGGTGGGCGGGGCCGGTCAGATCAGGTCCCAGGTGAGCCGGGCCGGTCAGATCAGGTCCCAGGTGAGCGGGGTGCCGAAGGGCGCGTCCCGGGTGAAGCGCCGCCCCATGACCGCCGTGGCCGCGTCGGGTGGCAGGCCGCCCGCCGGCCGGATGGAGCGCACGTTCTCCGGGGTCACGGGCTCACCCGCGCTCACGTCCCGCACCACGTACAACGAGCGGCGGAAGCGCAGCCCCTCCCGCTCCGAGGGCCGGGGCCCGAGCACCGGCTCGCCCAGCGACTGCCACGCCCGCTCGCTCTCCGCCACCAGCGCCGCCAGCTCGGCCGGCTCCAGCGAGAAGGCCGAGTCGACGCCGCCGTCCGCCCGCGACAGCGTGACGTGCTTCTCGATCAGGCACGCCCCCAGCGCCACCGCCGCCAGCGCGGCGCCGATGCCGGGCGTGTGGTCGGACAGCCCCACGACCTCGCCCGTGATCGCCGCCAGCAGCGGCAGCGCGCGCAGGTTGCTCTCCGAGGGCGCGGCGGGATAGCTCGCCGTGCACGACAGCACGGCGAGCTGCGTGCACCCGGCCGCGCGGGCCGCCGACACCGCGGCCTCGATCTCGGCGACGGAGGCCATCCCCGTGGAGATGATCAGCGGCTTGCCGGTGCCGGCGGCCAGCCGGATCAGCGGCAGGTCCACGATCTCCGATGAAGCGATCTTGTACGCCGGCGCGTCCAGCTTCTCCAGCAGCTCCACCGCCGTGGGATCGAACGGCGCCGAGAACGGCACCAGCCCCCGCTCCCGCGCCCGCTCGAAGATCGGCTCGTGCCACGCCCACGGCGTGTGCGCCCGCTCGAAGAGCTGGTAGAGGCTCTCCCCGCCCCACAGCTCGTGCCCGTCGCCCACCCGGAACGAAGGCGCGTCGCAGTCGATGGTGAGCGTGTCGGGCGTGTACGTCTGCAGCTTCAGCGCGTGCGCCCCCGCCTCGGCCACCGCGTCCACGATCGCCAGCGCCCGCTCCAGGCTGCCGTTGTGGTTGCCGGACAGCTCGGCCACGACGAACGGCGGCTGACCGGGCCCGATCACCCGTCCTCCGATGGAGATCATCGGCCTTCCTTCCTGATCTCGAAGGTCACGGCGTCGCGCGGCACCCCGTCCACGAGCTGCCGGCGCCTGCTCACCTCGGCGAACCCGAACCGCCTGTGCAGCCGCATCACCGGCTCGTTGCCGTCGAGCACCTCGCCGCGCAGCGTGCTCAGCCCGAGCGGGCCGAAGGCGTGCCCGACGGCCGCCCGCTCCAGCCCGATCCAGGCGGGCAGCAGGTCGCCCCGCCGCTCCAGCGTGTCGAGGTCGAGGTAGAAACCCCAGGTGGCGCTCTCCGCCGTCAGGTCGGAGTAGGTCACCACTCCGGCGGCGAGGCCGTGGTGGTCGTACATCAGCACGCGCCTGCCCGGATCGGCGCTGACCGCCGCCCACCAGCGCAGATGCTCGGCCTCCGAGATCTCGTGCGTGGTGAAGCTGGCGGCGCGCACCCGCGGATGGTTGCGCCAGCGGCGCATGTCCGCCAGCTCGTCGTCCTGGACATCCCTCAGCACCGTCTCCCCCTTACGCTCGGTGCTCGTCCTTCAGCACAACGTAGCGGAACCCGCCTCAGGTAAAGAGCTCATCAGGGACAGTCATTCCGGTCGGCGCTCAAGGCATGGTGGCCTCGACCAGGTACCGAGCCAAGGAGTGAATCCGGCATGATCCCCCTGCTCAGCGTCATCGTCCCGATCTACAACGTGGAGCCGTACCTCGCCGAGTGCCTCAAGTCGCTGGCCGCGCAGACGCTGGAGGACCTGGAGGTGGTCCTGGTGGACGACGGCTCCGTGGACGGCAGCCGGCGCGTCGCCGAGGACTTCGCGGCCAGTGACGACCGCTTCGTGCTGATCGGCCAGCGCAACCTGGGGCCGGGCCCGGCCCGCAACCAGGGGATCCGGCAGGCGCGGGGCGCGTACCTGGCCTTCGCCGACGGTGACGACGTGGTGCCGCCGGAGGCGTACGAGCGGCTCGTCGGCAAGCTCACCGAGACCGGCTCCGACCTGGCGTGCGGGGCGGTGCGGCGGCTGGTGGACGGCGAGCTGCAGGAGTCGGTCCTGCACGAGAAGGTGTTCAGGCGCCCGCAGCTGTGCACGCACATCACCGACAAACAGGTGCTGGTCAGGGACCGCACCGTGTGGAACAAGGTCTACCGGCGCGGCTTCTGGGAACGCGCGGGCCTGGAGTTCCCCTCGGGCATCTACGAGGACGTGCCGGTCGCCATGCAGGCCCACGTGCTGGCGACCAGCGTGGACATGGTGGGCCAGGTCGTCTACCACTGGCGCAAGCGCGAGGAGGGGGAGACCTCGATCACGCAGCGCCGCTCCGAGCTGCCCAACCTGGCCGAGCGGCTGGCGGCCATCCGCGCGGTGCGCGCCTTCCTCGACGATCGCGCGCCCGAGCTGCTCGACGGCTTCGACGCGCTGGTGCTGGAGAAGGACACGATCTTCCTGTTCCAGGCGCTGGAGCACTGCGAGGAGGATCCGGGGCCGCTGCTGGAGCTGGGGCACTCCTGGATGGCCGCGCTGGGCCCGCACGTGCTGGACTCGGCGCCGTCGCTGCGCCGCCTGGAGCTGCACCTGCTCAGGCGCGGCCTGGTGGCGGAGCTGCGTACGGTGCGGGAGTTCCGGCGCGGGCGCGAGGACGTCACCCGCGTGGTGCCGCGCGGGCTGCGCAGCACGAACTGGTACGGCGACTACCCCTTCTTCCGCGACCGCCGGCTGCGCATCCCCGACGAGGTGTTCGACGCCCGCGAGGAGCTGAAGCTGATCGCCAGGGTCGAGTCGTGCGAGTGGACGGGCGCCGAGTACCGCCTGCGCGCCCACGTCGGCATCCACCGCGTCGATCGCAAGGTCCCCAAGGTGAACCTGTGGCTCAGCGACGGCGACCGCCGGGTGCCCCTGGAGACCAGGCGGCGTGGCCGCTACGGCGTCGTGGCCGCCTTCGACCCGCACCGGCTCGAAGGCGGCGGCCCCTGGCGGCTCCAGGTGCGGGCCGAAATGCGCGGTCTGGTGCTGAAGAACTGGGCCAGGGACGGTGAATCCGGTCCGGTGTGGCGGTTCTCCGTGCCGGGTTGGTCAAGAAGCGGCATGGACATCCCCCAGTAGTTCCAGACAGTAATCGTTCCGGCGCGTCGCGTGGTCATGCTGGGAGGCATGAGGACCTATTCGCTGGATGACGTCTACGAGACACGCAAGCGGAGAGACTCCTGGTGGACCGTGTATTTCGTGGACCCGGTCGCCTGCCGGGTCGCACTACCGGTCGCCAATCGCACCCGGATGACACCCAACGGACTCACGGTGCTCTCGCTGGTCCTCGGCATGGTGTCGGCCGCCTGTTTCGCATCGAACCAGCTCATAGCGGGCGCAGGCTTCTTCTATCTGAGCTTCATGATCGACTGCGTGGACGGCAAAATCGCCCGCCTCAAGGGCACGGGGACACCGTTCGGTCTCTGGCTCGACTACGTGGGCGACCGGATCCGGGTCGTCCTGTGCGCCGGCGGCCTGGCCTACGGGCAGTACGCGCTGACGGGCGACGTCCGCTACGTGGTGCTCGGCGCCGCGGTGGCGGTCCTGGACCTGTTCAGGTACGTCAACGCGCCGCAGATGAAGCGGGTACGCGAGGCCGTCAGGGAGGAGCGGCAGGAGCCGGACCCCCTGGGCGGGCCTGACCCCCTCGACGGAGCCGACCCGCTGGACGGGCCTGACCCGCTGGACGGGCCTGACCCGCTGGACGGGCCTGACCCGCTGGATGGGCCGGACCCCCTCGACGGGCCGGAGCCCGGGCAGGTGGCGCTGGGGCGGGGGCCCCGGCCCCGCGGTTTCTTCCGGTTCTTCAGGCGGCTCAACAGGTTCCTGGCCCGCCATCGCGTGCGATCGCACTTGGTGAGCGGCATCGAGTTCCACGCGGCGGTGTTCGTGATCGCGCCCCTTGCGGGGGCATGGGCGCTGATCCCGCTCGCCGCGCTGTCGGGGCTCCTGCTGCTCGCCAACGAGGTCTTCCTTGTCTATCGGATGTGGCTCTTCACGCGCAGGCACGGCGCGGGCTCGCCTCAGGAGAGCCGAGAGCACGTTCTCGTCTAAGTTTTTCGGGGGTTACAACGACATGTCCGACCGACCAGTCTTCGTCATCGGATGTCCGCGGTCCGGCACCACGATGCTCCAGCTCATGCTCCACTCGCACCCGCGCATGGCGGTGCCGCCGGAGACGCGCTTCCTCGTTCCCGCCTACTACCGCCGCCGCACGTGGGGCGACCTGCGCGTGGCCCAGCGCCGCCGCGCGCTGGCGGAGTGGATCGCCACCGACCGCAGCACGAAGTTCCGCGAGCTGAAGATCGACAAGAACGAGTTCGTCCGGCAGTCCGTCGAGGGCCCCGGCTCGCTCGGCTCCGTGATCGGCACGGCCTTCCGCATGTACGCCGACCGCTTCGACAAGGCCCGCTGGGGCGACAAGCGGCCCAGCTACGTCAAGCAGGTGGACCTGCTGCTGCGGCTCTTCCCCGACGCCCAGTTCATCCACCTCATCAGGGACGGCCGCGACTGCGTGGCCTCGCTGAAGGAGATGCCCTGGTACACCCTGGACTCCTTCCACGCGGTCTCCACCTGGGCCGAGGCCATCGACGCGGGCGGCAGGCTGAAGCGCACGCTGGCCTCCGACACCTACTACGAGCTGCGCTACGAGGACCTCACCGACGACCCGATGACCGAGCTGAAGAAGCTCTGCCACTTCCTGGACGAGGACTTCTCGCCGTCCATGATCTCGCCGCGCGAGGCGGCCAGCGTGGCGGTGCCGCAGCACAAGGTCTGGCACAGCAACACCCACCGCGAGGTCACCCGCAGCCGCGTCGGGAGCTGGGCGAACCGGCTCGACGACTGGGAGATCGCGCTGTGCGAGCACATGCTGGGCGACCGGCTGGAGTCCATGGGCTACGAGCTGAGCGGCGCGCCCAAGCCGGCCAAGGAGCACGTGGTCGCCTGCCAGAAGACGATGCAGAAGCGTAAGGCGTCCCGCATGCGCAAGGGCATGCGCGACCGCTTCAACCGGCTGCGCGAGCCCAGCCCGGTCGCGGCGCTGCTCACCACCCGCCAGCGGTCGTTGGCCGGGGTCCCGCAGCAGCGCAAGGAGCTCACCGAACCGGTCTGACCGGGGGCCGGCGCTGGGAGTCAGCGTTCGAGGTGGGCGAACAGCGACTCCCAGCGGTCCAGCACGTGCTCCAGGCGGTAGGCCTCGGCCCTGGCGCGGGCGTCGGCGCCCAGCCGGCGCCGCTCCTCCTCGTCGTCCACCAGCCGCCCCAGCTCCACCGCGAACGCGTCCACGTCCCCCGGCGGCACCAGCACGGACCCGACCGACCGCACGCCCCCCGACACGCCGAAGGCCACGGCGGGCACCCCGTGCGCCGCCGACTCCAGCAGCACCACGGGCAGGCCCTCGTACTCGCTGGTCAGCCCCAGCACGGAGGCACGGAGGTACTCGGCGGGCATGGCGGCGGCCGGCACCACCCCGCGGAACACCACCCGGTCCGCCACCCCCTCCCGCCGCGCGTGCTCACGCAGCCCGTCGAGCTCCCCGCCGTCGCCGACGAGGTGCAGCTCCCACGGCTCGGGCGCGCCCGAGCGGGCGAAGGCGCTGATGAGCCGGTCGAAGCGCTTGACCCCCTCCAGCCGCCCCACCCCCAGCACCCGCGGCGACTCCAGCACCGACATCTCCTCGGGCCAGTCGGCCAGCGGGTTCGGCAGCACGCCCGCGTTGGGCAGCAGCGCGTGCTCGGAGAACAGCCGGGCGTCCTCCTCGCTGAGGAAGACCGCCTGGTCCAGCTCCGGGTAGTGGCGCCTGATCGAGGCCAGGTGCCAGCAGTCGCGGGCGTGGTCGTAGGAGCCGTGGTACTGCCCGATCGGCCGCAGCGAGCCGGGCAGCAGCGGGGCCGCCCTGGCCACCACGGACGGCGAGGTCATCACCGCGTAGCCGGGCCCGATCTCGCCGAGCAGCGACCTGAGCCGCCGGTCGGCCCGCCTGCGCGCCAGGCCCCCGGTCGCCGGGCGGCCGCTGATCACATGGTGGTGGTAGAGCGGCCGGTCCACGTACCGGAACGGCGCGGCGGCCCGCTGCAGCCCGATCACGTGCACCTCGTGGCCGCGCCGCGCCAGGCCTTGGGCGAGGGTGTGGGTGACCTGCTGGACGCCGCCGAGCGTGTCGGCGTCCAGGCAGGTGAACACGACGGTCATCGCCCGGCCTCCGCGAAGAAGTCGGCCACGATCCTGGCCGCCGCGTCGCCGTGCTCGTCGGCGCACCACAGGTCGCGGAAGGCCGCGTACCGCTGCGCGTACGCCTCGTGCACGGCGGGCAGCGCGCGCAGCACCGCCACCAGGTCCTCGGTCGTGGTCAGGCACGGGCCCGGCGCGATGGCCGGCAGGTCGTGGTAGACGCCGCGTTCGGAGAGCCGGTAGTCGTCCCAGTCGTCGATGAAGAACACCATCGGCTTGCCCGTCAGCGCGTAGTCGCACATGACGGAGGAGTAGTCGGTCAGCAGCGCGTCCGAGGCGAGCATCAGGTCGTTGATCTCCGGGTAGGCCCCGGCGTCGCGGACGAAGTGCCGCAGGTGCTCGGGCGGCCGGTAACGCTCGACCGGATGCGTACGCAGCACGACCACCCACTCGTCGGCCAGCTCCTCGGCCAGCAGCTCCAGGTCGACCCGGACGGACCGGCCGCTGTGCTTGGCCCGGTCCCGATAGGTGGGCGCGTAGAGCAGGACCTGCCGCCCCGGCGGCACCTCCAGCCGCCGCCGCACGTCGTCGGACTGCCGGGCCCGCACGAGCGCGTCGCACCGGGGCGTCCCGCACCGGTACACCTTGCCCGAGTAGCCGTTCGACGGCAGGAACACCCGCGAGAACTCCGCGCTCGGCGACACCAGCGCGTCCCACCGCGCCACGGCCGCCCGCCACCGGGCGCGCGGCCCGTCGAAGTCGCCGCGCAGGTCGGGCGCGTCGAAACCGATCGACTTGATGCCCTGCCCGTGCCAGGTCTGCAGATAGCGGGTGCCGCGCGGCTTGGGGTAGTCGAGCGGGAAGCCGTGGCTGTCGACCCAGATCCCGGCCCTGGCCATGGTCCAGACGTAGCGCCAGCTGCCCCGGCGCACCAGCCGCGCGTCGGCGGGGAAGTTGCGCCGGCCCCTGGCCACCGACCAGACGGCCTCGATGGGCAGGCCACGCCGCCGGATCTCCTCGTAGATGGCCCGGGGGCTGCCGTTGTACCCCTTGCCGACGTCCGACTCGAACAGCGCCAGGTTCCGGCGCGGCGGCAGCACCCTGATCAGCACCTTGTACGCGCGCAGCTTGTTCGCCGGCGTGCTGAGCCGCCGGAGCAGCCGCCGCCTGACCCGCCGCCACACCGACCGGGGCGCCGGATCGGGCCGCACGGTCAGGTAACCGGCGTACCCCTCGACCTTCAGCGTGCAGCCGGGCAGCTCGATCGGCTCGGTGTGCGGGTCGGCGAGGATCCGGTCGGTCGTGGTGTGCCCGTCGGAGGTCCTGGTGAAGCCGATGCGCGGGTCGCACCTGCCCCTGGGCGTGAAGGTGACCTGGCTGACGTAGCCGCCCTCGCCCGACGGCTCCGGCGAGATCGGCACGCGTTCCCCGCCGAGCTGCAGGAACGCCGTCCAGTCCACCGGCAGCGCGCCGAACGGGTCGTACGTGCGCACGGTCATCCGCACCCGCTCGCCGTCGCAGGACAGCGCGGCGACCTCGTGCCGCAGCCTGGAGGCGCTGAAGGGCAGCTCGGCCAGCCGCAGCGCGGTGATGTCCAGGCCGGGGGAGACCGACGTGCCCCAGTACGTGCGCCCGTCGAGCTGCACGGCCGCCCTCGGCGCGGCGCGCGGCCCGGTCAGGGAGCCCGCCGCCGTCCGCAGGTCCTCGGTCCTGTCGTCCAGGATGAGCTGGGCGCAGACCCGGTCGAGCGGATCGACGCGCTCGTACACCTCCTCGGGGATCTCCTCCAGGTACGGCCGTACGATCGCGGCGAACTCCTTGACCCACACCGCGTCGCGCAGCGGCAGCGGGTTCAGGTAGACCCGCAGGTCCTGGCGCAGGAACCGGTACTGCCTGTGCGGCACCAGGTCGGCGGCGCCGTGCTCGCGCAGGAGGTCGTCGCTCAGGCGGGCCGCGATCACCCGCTGCCGCACGTTGGCCAGGTCGTCGATGCTCAGCGAGATCGAGTCGTTGGTGGGGGCCCGGTGCCAGTGGTAGACCGTCCACGGCACGACCGCGAACCTGCGTGCCACCGCGTACAGCTCGGCGGCGAAGACGTGGTCCTCGTAGTGGATGTCCTCGGGGAAGCGCAGCGCGCGGTCGCGCAGGAAGGCCACGCTGTAGAGCTTGTTGGTGCTGAAGGAGTCGAGGAACAGCTCGGGCTCCTGCCTGATGCCCTCGACCACCCGCCGCCGCGCGAACAGCGACGGATAGTACGGCCGCAGCCGCCCGCTCGGCTCGAACAGCCGCGAGATCTGCCCCGACACGAAGTCGGCCCCGGTGTGCTCGATCTCGGTGAGCAGGCTCTTGCACGCGTGCCTGGGCAGCTCGTCGTCGCTGTCGAGGAACATCACGTACGGCGCCGCCGCCGCGTCGATCCCGTCGTTGCGCGGCGCCCCGCAGCCGCCGCTGTTGACCGGCCTGCGCAGGTAGCGCACGCGCGCGTCGGCCCGCGCGAGCCGCCGCGCCACCTCCGGCGTGCCGTCCGTGCTGGCGTCGTCGGAGATGATCACCTCCAGGTCGCGCAGCGACTGCCGGAGCACGGAGCGCACCGCTCTGGGCAGGCGTTCGGCGTCGTTGTAGGTGATGACGACCACGGTGACGTCCGGCATCCCCAAGTCCTCCCCCTAGTTCCCCAGCGGGAGAGACACTTCCCCCAGCACGAGGGAAGCGTCCGGACTTTAGGGAGTATTTGCCGAAAATCAGCGCATAAGGCGACGTATAACCCAAATAACGACAATTAGTGCCGCGATGCCGCCCACGATGGGCGCCAGCCGCTTCAGCAGCGGCTGCCCGGCGATCTCCAGTAGGTCGAGCGCCTCCTCGTCGGGCGAACGCGAGGTCCGCAGCGTGCCCGCCGGGTGGAAGTCCTGCTCCGGCACCGCGCTGAGGTGCCGCTCCTCCTCCTGCCGCTCCTGAGTGGGGGCCACCTGCTCCACCGCGGGCTCCGAGAGCAGCTCCGCCAGGTTCGCGGCGAACTTCTCGATCAGCCTGCCGCCGACCTCGGCCATCACGCCCCGGCCGAACTGGGCGGGCCGCCCCGTGACGTTGAACGAGGTCTCCACGGTCACCAGCGTGGCCTCCTCGCGCGGCTCCATGCGCGCCCTGACCGTGGCGGAGGCCGTGCCTGAGCCCCTGGCCTCCTTGCCCGACGCCTGGATGGTGAGCGAGTAGGAGTCCTTGTCCACGTCCTCGAATCTGGCCGTGCCGCGATAGGTGACCGTGATCGGGCCGACCTTGACCTTCATCCTGCCGGTGAACTCGTCACCCTCGAAGATGTCCAGTGTCGCCCCGGGCAGGCACGGCGCGACCCGCTCGACGTCGAGCAACACGGCCCAGGCCTGCTCGACCGGTACAGGAACAGTGAACTCGTGCTCGAACCGCATCGCCATCGATCCGCTCCTTCTCCGATGCCAGTGACCCTACGACGGGGCGGGGGCGCCCCGGAAGAGGCACCCCCGCCACAGATCAGGGCGCGCCGGCCGCCGCTCGTACCGCGCGGTCGGTCAGCACCTTGGCCAGATGCCGGCGATAGTCCGGCTGGGCGTGCAGATCCGCCGGCGGCGCGGTGTCGGCCGCCGCCTCCGCACACGCCTGGCGCACCTGGTCGCCCAGCTCCACGCCCTGCAACGCGGTCTCGACGGCGTGCGCGCGCAGCGGCGTCGGGCCCATGTTCGTCAGCCCGATCCTGGCCTCGGCGATCGAGCCGTTCGAGCGCCTGACCGCCGCCGCCACGCCGACGATCGCCCACGCCTGCGCCGTCCGGTGGAACTTCTCGTAGTGGAAGCCCCAGCCCTCGCCCAGCTTCGGCACGCGCACCCCGGCCAGGATCTCGCCCTGCCGCAGCGACGACTCCAGGTAGTCGACGAAGAACTCGGCCGCCGGGATCTCCCGCTCCCCGCCCGCCGAGGCCGCCACGAACACCGCGTCCAGCGCCAGCGCCACGGCCGGCAGGTCACCCGCCGGGTCCGCGTGCGCCAGCGAGCCGCCGAACGTGCCCCGGTGCCGGATCGCCGGGTCGGCCACCTGCGCCGCCGCCAGCGCCAGCAGCGGGCAGCCCGCCGTCACGACGGGAGAGCGCATGACCTCGTCGTGCGTGGCCATCGCGCCGATGTAGACGTGGTCGCCGCGGTCGTGCACCCCCTTCAGGTCGGCCAGCCGGCCGAGGTCCACCAGCTTCGACGGGTACGCCAGCCGCAGCCGCAGGAACGGCAGCAGCGACTGCCCGCCCGCCAGCACCTTGGCGTCCTCGTCCGAGCCGAGCTCCTGGCACGCCTCGGCGATCGAGCCCGGCCGGACGTAGTCGAACTGCGCGGGAATCATCGCCGTGCTCCTTCCAGGGCTCTCCAGACACGTTCCGGCGTGCAGGGCATCTGGACGTCGACGACGCCGCGCGGCCGCAGGGCGTCCACGATCGCGTTCACCACGGCCGGGGTCGAGGCGATCGTGCCCGCCTCGCCGACGCCCTTGACGCCCAGCGGGTTGCTGGTCGCCGGGGACTCGGTCCTGTCCAGGGCGAAGTCCGGCAGGTCGGCGGCCGACGGGAGCAGGTAGTCGGCCATCGTGGCGGTCAGCAGGTTGCCGTCGGCGTCGTACACGGCCTCCTCGAACAGGGCCTGCGCGATGCCCTGGGCGATACCGCCGTGCAGCTGGCCGTCCACGATCAGCGGGTTGACGACCTTGCCGACGTCGTCCACCGCCACGTACGAGCGGATCTTGACCATGCCCGTGTCGGTGTCGACCTCCACGGCGCACAGGTGGGTGCCGTGCGGGAAGGAGAAGTTCTCCGGGTCGAACGTGACGTCGGAGTCGAGCCGCGCCTCCACCCCCTCCGGCAGGTCGTGCGCCGCGAACGCGGCCAGCGCCAGCTCCTGGATGCTCTTCTGCGAGCCGGTGCCCCGCACCGTGAACGCGCCCGCCTCGAACTCCAGGTCGTCCGGCGAGCATTCGAGCACGTGCGCGGCCAGCTTGCGGGCCTTGTCCCTGACCTTGTCGCACGCCTTGAGCACCGCGATGCCGCCGATGGTCAGGGAGCGCGAGCCGTAGGTGTCCAGCCCCTTGGGCGAGATCGCCGTGTCGCCGTGCAGCACCGTGACGTCCTCGAACGGCACGCCCAGCGCGTCGGCGACGATCTGGCTCCACGCCGTCACGTGCCCCTGGCCGTGCGGCGAGCTGCCCGTCACGACCTCCACCTTGCCCGTGGGCAGCACCCGCACCGAGCCGTGCTCCCAGCCGCCCGCGCCGGCGTTGTTGTCGCCGAACCACCGCGACGGGCCCAGCCCGCACATCTCCGTGTACGTGCTCACGCCGATCCCGAGCTGCACGGGGTCGCCCCTGTCACGCCGGTCGTTCTGCTCGGCCCGCAGCTTGTCGTAGCCGAACAGGGCCATCGCCCGCTCCGTCGCCGCCTCGTAGTTGCCCGAGTCGTAGGTCAGGCCGGAGATCGTGGTGAAGGGGAACTCCTCGTGCCTGATCCAGTTGCGCCGCCGCACCTCCAGCGGGTCCATCCGCAGCTCGGCCGCCAGCTCGTCCATCATCCGCTCGATGCCGAACGTGGCCTCGGGCCGCCCCGCGCCCCGGTAGGCGTCCGTCGGCATCTTCGTGGTGAACACGCCCGTGCAGGCGAACTCGTAGGCGTCCATCTTGTAGATGGCGTTGAACATCTGCGCCCCGAGCAGCGGGACCGCCGGCGTCAGCAGCACCAGGTAGGCGCCCATGTCGGCCAGCAGCTCCACCTGCAGCCCGCGGATGCGGCCGTCGGCGTCGGCAGCCAGCCGCAGGTGCTGGATCTGGTCACGGCCGTGGTGCACCGTCAGGTTGCCCTCCGAGCGCGACTCCGCCCACTTCACCGGCTTGCCCAGCTTGCGCGCCAGCAGCAGGCACAGCACCTCCTCCGCCGTGACCTGCAGCTTCGAGCCGAAGCCGCCGCCCACGTCGGGGGCCACCACGCGGAGCTTGTGCTCGGCGACGCCGGTGACCAGCGCCAGCATGGTGCGCAGGATGTGCGGGATCTGGGTGGACGTCCACATCGTGAACGAGTCGCCGTCGGTGTCGCACAGCACCGCCCGCGGCTCCATCGCGCTCGGGATCAGCCGCTGCTGCACGAACGTGCGGTCGATCACCACGGGCGCGTCCCTGAACGCCGCGTCCAGGTCGCCCGAGGTCGTCCGGTACGTGAAGGCCCGGTTGCCCGACTCGTGCACCCGGGCGCTGGAGTCGCCGAGTGCCTCGTTCATGTCCAGCACCGCGGGCAACTGCTCGTAGTCGACCTCGATCGCCTCCAGGGCGTCCGCCGCGCGGTACCGGTCGGTGGCCACCACGCACGCCACCGCCTCGCCGACGTAACGCACCTCGGAGACCGCCATCGGCGGGTGGTCGGGCACGACCGTGTCGCCGCTGCGCGGCCACGCGCACGGCAGGCTGCCCTGCTCGGCCTCGAAGTCCTGGCCGCTGAAGGCCGCCACCACCCCCGGCAGGCCGCGCGCCCCCGACACGTCCACCCTGGTGATCCTCGCGTGCGCCATCGGGCTGCGCAGGAACATCACGTGCAGCGTGCCCGGCCGCGAGAGGTTGTCGGTCCACTGCGTGCGCCCCGTCAGCAGCCTGGCGTCCTCTTTCCGCCTGCGGGGCCTGCCTACTTCCTGCGTGGTCATGGCGTTCTCACCGCCTGGCCCATCTCCTGCGCGCCCCTGCGTACCGCGCGCACGATGTTGCAGTATCCGGTGCAGCGGCAGAGGTTGCCCTCCAGGCCCTGCCTGATCGTCTCCTCCGATGGGTCCGGATCGTCCCTGAGCAGGTCGATCGCGGCCATGACCATGCCCGGCGTGCAGTAGCCGCACTGCAGCGCGTGCTCTTCGTGGAAGGCCTGCTGCATCGGATGCAGGGAGCCGTTGGCGCCCAGGCCCTCGATCGTGACGACGTCGCAGCCGTCGGCCTGGACGGCGAGCACCGAGCAGCTCTTGGCGCTCTTGCCGTCGATCATGACCGTGCAGGCACCGCAGTTGCTGGTGTCGCAACCGATGGGGGTGCCGGTCTTGCCCAGGCGTTCTCGTAGTAGATGGACGAGCAGGAGCCGCGGCTCGACGTCCTCCTCGTACTGGATACCGTCGACAGTGACGGTGATGCGGGGCATACGTCCTCCCTCAGGAGCAGGGGGAAAGGCGGACACTCCGAACCTACGCCGGTGTTTTTCCCGGTCAAGGGTTACTTACCGCGGACCACCCGCGCGACGATCGCCACCAACCCCGCGCAGGCCAGTCCCAGCACCAGCACCCCGATCAGGACCAGCGGATCCGTGATCGCGCGAGTCACCACCAAGATGCCCAGCACGACGAAGAGCAGGCCGCTCAGCAGGGCCATCCAGTCCGTCCGGTGCAGGCGACGCGGCCGCTCGACCTCACGCGGCACGCCGCACCTCCATGTCGCCGAAGCCGCCCTTCAGGTCGAGCTTGATGGTGGCGGGCCTGCCCTGCGGCTTCACCTCGGGCTCCAGCACCTTGCTCGTGCGAACGTCCACGCCGCCCCTGAGCGACTGGTCGATCACGATGTCACCGATCTTGTTGCTGGCCGTCACCTCGACCCGGGCCGTCGGTGGCACGATCACCACCAGCTCGCCGGCCGAGATCGTGGCCTTGACCGTCACGTTCGACCCCGGTGGCAGCTGCAGCTCCGACAGGTCCAGCTGGCCGTCGCCCACCCCCACGTCGAAGAGCGTGCTCGCCTCAGCGATCGTGGTCGGCGTCCATTCCGCCGGGCCGATGTTGCGCGGCACGCCGCCGAGCATCAGCCCCATGCCCACCATCAGCGTCACCGCCGTGCCCGCCGCCACCAGGCCCGCGCCGCGGCCCCACCAGGCGGCCACCAGCAGCCCGGCGCCGATCGTGATGAGCATGGCGCCGCCGACGATGGTCGGGCTCACTCCCGCCGCTGACCTGGATTGCACGGCCACGACGATCCCTCCGATGATCACTGCCAGCAGGATGGTGATGAGGCCGATGTACGACTTCGGGCGCCGTCGTTTCGGCACGGGGCGGGCGTACAGGCTGGGGTCGTACGGTGAATAGCCGGGTCGCCTGGCGGGATCCAGGGGCTGGTAGGGGCCGTTCGGGGCGAACGGCTCGCCGAGGCTGCCGTAGGGGATGGAGTGCTGGGCGGTGATCGCGTACGGGGACACGGGCTCGTCGTCGGGCCGGGCTCGCCGCTCCGACTCGGGCGCTCGTGCGGTCGGCTGCGGGGCGGCCTCGCTCGCGTGCGCCGCTTCCAGTGCGTCTGCGCGTGCCTGTGCCGCCTCCGGCGTGTCCGTGTGTGCCTGAGCCGCTTCGGGGGTGTCCTTGTGTGTATGGGCCGGTTCGGGCGTGGCTGCGTGTGCTTGGGCCACTCCCGGCACGTCCCGGTGTGCTCGGGTGGCGGTTGTCTCCGGCGCCGCCGCCTCTTCGGGCACGCCCGCCACCGTCTCCTGCCGGGCCGGCGAGCCCTGGGGAGCGGCGGGAGCGCGGACGGGGGCGGGCGGCGCGGCGCTCTCGTACGAGGCGGCGGGCCGCTCCGCACCCGGCCGGCGGCTCAGCCGCTCCGGCATCGACCGGGCCAGAGCCCGCAGATCGACCCCGCTGGCGTGCGCGGCCAGCAGCGACACGGCCAGGAACACCCCCACCACCAGCGTCCCCGTGTCGAGCCACACCGTCGCCAGGTTGATCGCCAGCCCGAAGCCCAGCACCGCCGTCAGCAGCGCCATCACGGCCTCGGCGTCGAAGTCGCGCCGCGTCCACTGCTCGATGATCCCCGGCCGCCCGTTCGGCTCCTTCATGAGCAGGAACGCCGCCAGGTAGAGGAACAGCCCGATGCCGGAACCGAGCAGGAGCACCGCGAAGCCCACGCGGAACACCACGGGGTCGATGCCGGTGTGCCGCCCCAGGCCCGCGCACACTCCCATGAGAATGCGTCCCTCGCTGCTGCGTCGCAGCTCCCGGGGGGGAGAGGCCGGCTGCCTGGGCGGAGCTTCTGTCATGCCTACCATCGTGGACCTACGCGTGCGCTGCTCGCATCCGGGACACCCCTGACCCGACCCGGGGGTTGTTCCCTGATGCCCGTATGGCCCTCGACGTGTGACCATGGCCATGTTATGGCAGACCAGAAGACACTCGCCGAGCAGAGCGGCGACAGGCCCTACCGCCGGATGATGCGCCCCATGGACGGGCGCCTGCTCGGCGGTGTCGCCCAGGGGCTGGCAGCGCAGCTCAAGCTTGATCCGGTGGTGATCAGGCTGATGTTCGTGCTGCTCACCGTCGTCCAGGGGGCGGGCGCGGTGGCGTACGCCGTGATGTGGATGGTCACGCCGCGCGAGCCGCACGAGGGGCAGGCGCCGCAGCGCGACTGGAGCCAGCTCGCCGCGTTCAGCGCGATCGGGGCGGCGCTGTTCTCCTTCGGCTGGCTGACCGGGGCCAACCAGGGCGGCATCGGCCTGCTGCCGTTCGCGGTGGGCGGGATCGGCGCGCTGATCCTCTGGCAGCAGGCCGATCCGGAACGCCGCAGCAGCTGGGTGAGCGGCGCCTCGCGCAGCATGAGCAAGAACCGGGTGCGCACGCTCGTCGGCATCACCCTGGTCGTGGTCGGCGCGACCGGCTTCCTGGCCGCGGAGGGCGAGCTGCCCCAGGTCAGAGACAGCCTGCTGTTCACCGTCGTGGTCGTCGGCGGCCTGCTCGTCATCGCCGCGCCCTGGCTGGCCGGGCTGTGGAAAGAGCTGCAGCTGGAGCGGCGCGAGCGCATCAGGCAGGAGGAGCGGGCCGAGGTGGCCGCCATGGTGCACGACTCGGTGCTGCACACGCTCACCCTCATCCAGCGCGTCGCCCACGACCCCCGTGAGGTCTCCCGCCTGGCCCGCTCCCAGGAGCGCGAGCTGCGCAACTGGCTCTACCAGCCGAAACAGGACGCCGACGCCACGGTGGCGGCGGCCGTGCGCAGGATCGCCGCCGAGGAGGAGGACGCGCACGGCGTGCCCATCGAGGTCGTCTGCGTCGGCGACATCGCCCTCGACCCGACCGGCAAGCTGGCCGCGATGCTGAAGGCGTCCCGGCAGGCGATGGTCAACGCGGCCAAATACTCTGAGAGCCCGTCCATCTCCGTCTACGCGGAAGTAGAGGGTGAAGAGGTCACGATTTTCGTGAAGGATCGGGGCAAGGGGTTCGACCTCGAGGCGGTGCCGCTCGACAGGATGGGGATCAGGGAGTCCATCATCGGGAGAATGGAACGTCACGGAGGCACGGCCAGGGTGCGTACCGAGCCCGGTGAGGGCACGGAAGTGATGTTGACGATGAAGGTGGAGAAGGCATGACGCGCGTACTGATCGTCGATGACCACCGGTTGTTCCGATCGGGCGTGCGCGCCGAGCTGGGCGACTCGATCGAGGTCGTCGGCGAGGCCGAGGACGTCGAGACGGCGGTCCAGGCGATCGCCGCGCACCAGCCTGACGTGGTCCTGCTCGACGTGCACATGCCCGGCGGCGGTGGCCAGGAGGTGCTGCGCCGGGTGCTGGGCTCCGGCTCCCAGGTGCGGTTCCTGGCGCTTTCCGTCTCGGACGCGGCCGAGGACGTCATCGGCGTGATCAGGGGCGGCGCCCGCGGCTACGTCACCAAGAACATCAGCGGCAAGGAGCTGACCGACGCCATCAACCGGGTGGCCGACGGCGACGCGGTGTTCTCGCCGCGGCTGGCGGGCTTCGTGCTCGACGCGTTCGCCTCGTCGGAGGCGCCGTCCATCGATCCCGAGCTCGACTCGCTGACGCAGCGGGAGCGGGAGGTGCTGCGGCTGATCGCGCGGGGGTACGCGTACAAGGAGATCGCCAAGGAGCTGTTCATCTCGGTCAAGACCGTGGAGACGCACGTGTCGTCCGTGCTGCGCAAGCTGCAGCTCTCCAACCGTCACGAGCTCTCCCGCTGGGCCACCGCCCGGCGGCTCGTCTGATCTCTCCGGCGTCAGCCTGGAGCGCCACGGCGATCGGCTCCGCCGCGCGGTGCCCGGTTCGTGCCTGTTCGAGGGCTTCCCTGGCCGAGGCTGGCGGGTGACGCGGAACCTGAGCCAGTGACGTTCTTCCCGCACCTTCGCGCCCCCGTAGGTGGCGATCGAGATGATCAACGCGGGCGCCGGCCACAGGGTCAGCTCGTTCAGCATCATGACGGCGCACGCCGCCACGCCACCGGCGACCGCGGCCCACTGTGACCACTCCAGGCGCAGCGTCAGGGCGTCCGCCCGGGTGAAGGTGCGCGGCCCGGGCACCAGCCCCAGGCCGGCGAGGCGGTCCCGCAGCGCGTCCATCGCGGGGGTGAAGCGCAGCTCCGCGCCGAGGCGGCGCAGGCGCAGGCCGGGGTTGGCGTGGGCGATGCCGAGCGCGGTGTCCTCCAGAGGATCGTCGCGGTCGTCGGCCGGGCGCGTCCGGTGGAGGCTGCCGCCACGGGAGACCCGCAGGTCACCGGATGCCGCCAGCACGGTGACCACTGTCTGCGCGACGCGCTCCGGGCCGTCCGCCAGATAGGCCGGCTCGTACGGGGTCAGGCCGCGCGGCGGCGGGACACTGCCGGCGGCGCGGACGGCGGCGTGCTCCCTGTCGAGTGACCAGGCGGTGTGCAGCGCGAGCGCGGCCAGGACGACCACGAAGGACAGCAGGGCGCCGACGGTCATCCGCACCTCCGAGCGGCCCAGCCGGGTGCCTGGTTTTAACCAAGATAACCCGAATTTGGACCGTTACAGGATAGTTATCGTGCTTTCGCGCACGAATCAGTGCTCTCAGTTGTCACACAAGGAGGTAGTCGAAGCACGAAGTCCAGGAGTAACCCCTTGAAGCGCGTCACCCGGATGCTTCCGGCACTGGTCGCACTGGTCGCCGCGACGGCGTGCGCGGCGGAGAGCGCCCCCGTCCCCCAGGCCACGGCCCAGGCCCAGGTCACGAGTCAGGCCACCACCGTCCCCGCTGCTGCTGCGGCGGCGGCCCCGACCCCGGCCCCCACGCCGACCCCTTCCGTCCCCGCGGGGAAGAAGATCAAGGTCGGCATCGCGGACATCACTCCCATGGGGGAGAAGACCGAGAAGGTGGGCGTCGGCTTTCCGATCATCGTCACGTTCGACCGTGACGTGAAGGACAAGGCGGCCGTCGAGGCGGTGCTGGACGTCGAGTCGGAAGAGGCGCACGAGGGCGCGTGGCGCTGGGTGTCCGCCCGCAAGGTCATCTATCGGACGAAGACGTACTGGAAGCCGTACCAGAAGGTGCTCTTCACCGCGCGACTGTCGGAGCTGCCCGGCAACACCGGCGCCAAGAACGTCTCCCGCCGGTTCGCCGTCGGCGCGAAGAACATCTCCGTGGTCGACACCCGCAAGCACACGATGAAGGTGTACCGCAACGGCAAGCTGGCCAAGAAGATCCCGATCAGCGCCGGCAAGGGCGGGCTGATCAGGAACGGCGTGGACGTCTACCTGACCACCAGCGGCGTGCACCTGACCATGGGCAAGAAGGCCGTGGAGACCATGACCTCCTCCTGGATGGGCGTGACGGATCCGAAGGACCCGCGCTACTACAAGGAGGAGATCCCGTGGGCGGTGCGCATCTCCGACAGCGGTGAGTACGTCCACCAGAGCGCCGGCTACTACCAGTACCTCGGCAACTCCAACCAGAGCCACGGCTGCGTCCGCGCCACCCCGGCCGGTGCCAAGTGGTTCTACACGATCGCGCAGCGCGGCGACGTCGTGAAGATCACCGGCACCAAGCGCAAGCTCCAGTGGAACAACGGCTGGAGCTACTGGCAGCTCAACTGGACCCAGTGGAAGAAGGGCAGCGCGCTGAAGAGCTGAGCCGCCCCCTCCCGAGGGCCGGGAGCCGACGGCCGACCTCCTGGACGGAGGCCGGCCCCCGAAGACCGAGGGCCGCTTCCCCGCAGGGAAGCGGCCCTCTGCCAGCTCTCAGAGCTTCTCCAGCGGCGCGTACGCCAGCAGCAACGTCTTCTCCCCGCCACTCCCGAAGTCGATCTTCACCTTGGTCTTCTCCGCGACTCCGTCCACGGACACCACCGTGCCCAGCCCGAACGCGTCGTGCGAGACCCGGTCACCGGGCGCCAGCGAGGGCACCTTGCGCCCGCCGCCGGACGCGCTCTTGGCCGGGGCGGCCTGGCGGGCCGGCTCGCGCCGCGTGGCCGCGCTCCACGCCGACTTCTCGGGGTCGGTGCGCCACTCCATGAGCTGGTCGGGCACCTCGTTGACGAAGCGGGAGGCGGGATTGAACGACGGCGCGCCCCACGAGCTGCGTACGGCCGCCCGCGTGATGTAGAGCCGCTGCTGCGCCCGCGTGATGCCGACGTAGGCCAGCCGCCGCTCCTCCTCCAGCTCCTTGGGCTCACCCAGCGAGCGGACGTGCGGGAACACGCCGTCCTCCATGGCCGTCAGGAACACGACGGGGAACTCCAGGCCCTTGGCGGTGTGCAGGGTCATCAGCGTGACCACGCCCTGCCCGCCGTCGGTGTCGGGGATCTGGTCGGCGTCGGCCACCAGCGACACCTGCTCCAGGAACTCCACCAGCGTGCCCTCGGGGTTGGCCTCCTCGAACTCGGAGGCCACGGAGATGAGCTCGTTGAGGTTCTCCAGGCGGGACTCGTCCTGTGGGTCCTCGGAGGCCTCCAGCTCGGCGCGGTAGCCGGTGGCCACCAGCACCTCCTCGGCCAGCGCCGACGGCGGCATGCCCGCGCCCTTGGCGATCAGCTCCTCGATCAGCGCGACGAACTCCTTGACCGCGTTGAGCGAGCGCGTGGCCATGCCGTACGCCTCGTCGGCCCGGCGCAGCGCGTCCCAGAACGTGATGTTCTCGCGGGACGACAGCACCTCGATCGCGGCCTCGGCCCGGTCGCCGATGCCGCGCTTGGGCACGTTCAGGATGCGCCGCAGCGACACCACGTCGGCCGGGTTGGCCAGCACGCGCAGGTAGGCCAGCAGGTCCTTGACCTCCTTGCGCTCGTAGAAGCGCACGCCCCCGACCACCTTGTACGGCAGGCCGGTGCGGATGAAGATCTCCTCGAACACGCGGGAGGCGGCGTTGGTGCGGTAGAAGACCGCGACCTCGCCCGGCTTGACGCCCTCCTCGTCGCTGAGCCGGTCGACCTCCTGGGCCACGAACATGGCCTCGTCGTGCTCGTTGTCGGCCACGTACCCGACGATCTTGGGACCGTCGCCCTGGTCGGACCAGAGGTTCTTCGGCTTGCGCGACTCGTTGCGCGCGATCACGGCGTTGGCGGCGGCCAGGATGTTCTGGGTGGAGCGGTAGTTCTGCTCCAGCAGGATCGTGCGGGCGTCGGGGTAGTCGCGCTCGAACTCCAGGATGTTGCGGATCGTCGCGCCACGGAAGGCGTAGATGGACTGGTCGGCGTCACCCACCACGCACAGCTGCGACATGTCGGCGCCCGAGCGCACCAGCTCGCCGTCGTCGGTGCGCAACTCGGGATGCCCCACCAGCTCCCTGATCAGGATGTACTGGGCGTGGTTGGTGTCCTGGTACTCGTCGACCAGCACGTGCCTGAACCGCATCCGGTAGTGCTCGGCCACGTCGGGGAAGAGCTGGAACAACGTCACCGTGTTCATGATGATGTCGTCGAAGTCCATCGCGCCGGCCTCGGTCAGCTTGAGCTGGTAGGCCTTGTACGCCTGCGCGAGCGTCTTCTCCAGGTGCGAGCCCGCCTTGTCGAGCGCGGTCTCATAGTCGATCAGCTCGTTCTTGAAGTTGCTGACCTGCGCCGAGAACGAGCGCGGCGGGTAACGCTTCGGGTCGAGCTCCATCTCCCTGCACACCATGGCCATGAGCCGCTGCGAGTCGGCCTGGTCGTAGATCGAGAAACTGGACGGGAACCCCAGCCGCTTGGCCTCGCGCCGCAGGATGCGCATGCAGGCGCTGTGGAACGTCATCACCCACATCGCCTTGGAGCGCGGCCCGACGAGCTTGTCGATGCGCTCCTTCATCTCCCTGGCGGCCTTGTTGGTGAAGGTGATCGCCAGGATCTCGCCCGGATGCACCTCCCGCTCGGCCAGCAGGTACGCGATGCGGTGCGTGAGCACCCGCGTCTTGCCCGACCCCGCTCCGGCCACGATGAGCAGTGGACTGCCATGATGGATCACGGCCTCGCGCTGCTGCGGGTTGAGGCCATCGAGCAAGGGGTGGTCAACAGAGACTTGGGTCGGCACCCACCTAGGTTAAGACGCTCCACCGACAATCGGCGCCCGGAATGCCGCCGACGGGGTTCCGGTTGTCCTCCACGAAAGGTCCGAAAGGGGAGTCATGCTGCCGGAGAGCGAGATCAACCGCGTACTCGTCGTGACCGCCCACCCCGACGACGCCGACTTCGGTGCCGCCGGAAGCGTGGCGTTGTTCGTGGACAGGGGCGTGGAGGTCACGTACCTGCTGGTCACCGACGGTGACGCGGGCGGGAACGAGCGTAACTTGGACAACTCCGGCATGGCGGAGCTACGCAGGACCGAGCAGCTGGCCGCCGCCAAGGCCGTCGGCGTGACGGACGTGCGCTTCCTCGGCTACCCGGACGGCCAGGTGGTGCCCTCGCTGGAGCTCAGGCGGGCCATCGCCAGGGTGATCCGGCAGGTCAGGCCCGACCTCGTCATCACCCACCACCCCGACCGAAACTACCAGTTCATCGCCCCCAGCCACCCTGACCACCGCGCCGTGGGCGGCGCGACCCTGGACGCGGTCTACCCGGACGCGCGCAATCCGTACGCGTTCCCGGAGCTGATCAAGGAGGAGGGACTGGAGGCGTGGACCGTACGTGAGGTGTGGCTGAACGGCGGCTCCACGCCGAACCATTGGGTGGACATCACCGAGTCCATGGACCGCAAGCTCGCGGCCTTGCAGTCACATGTGAGTCAGGTTTCACACGTGGAAGGCTTCATCGACTTCGTCAGGAGCCGCTTCGCCGCCTGGGCCGAGCAGGCCGGGCTCGGCGAGGGCCGCTACGCGGAGGGCTTCCAGGTGGTCCCGACGGCCTGAGCCGTTGTGACGACCCGGGCCTTCGCGACGGCCCTTCGTGACGGCCCTTCGTGATGACCGCCTTCGTGGCGGCCTTCGTGACAGCCTGGGCCGTTGTGACAGCCTTTGTTAGGACCTGAGCCTTCGTGAGACGACCTGAACCTTCGTGAGACAACCTGAACCTTCGTGAGACGACCTGAGCCTTCGTGAGGCTCCCGGCCGCCCCGCTATGGCACCGAGCCGGGCGGCACCACCCACAACGACGGTTGCCCGGTCACCTCCGAGATGATGTCGAAGGAGTGCCCGTAGTGCAGGATCGTCGCCCCGTGCACCTCGGCACAGGCGGCGATCAGCAACTCGGTCGGCCCGATCCCGCGATGCTGGGAGATCTCGACGAGCTGCCGCTGCACCGCCATCGCCCGCGCCTGCACCTCCTGGTCCACCGGCAGCAGGATGCACTGCCGCTGGGCATGCAGGATGCGCTGGTAGTGGGCGTAGTCGCGGGCGCTGTAGAGCACCTCCAGGTCGACGACGCTGCACGTCGCCACGGTCCGCGCCGCGAACAGCGGCTGCAGCGCCTTGGCGATCACGTCGCTGACCCGGATGCGCGACAGGGCGCTCTTGTCGAGGAGATACATCAGTCCTGTCGTTGCCACGCAGGCTTCATGATCTCCGGATCCAGCAGATCCGGGCTCCCCTCCGTGCGCCAGAACTCGAACGCTCTGATCGCACATACTCTTTCCGCGTCCCTGTCGACGACCGCCCGCAGCGCGGCGTGGACCGTTTCTCTCATGGTCGGCGTGCCCAGCGTCTGCTGGGCCGCCTCCATGAGCTCCTTGTCGATGTCGATTACCGTACGCATGCAGCAGCACCTCCGTACCTCCGGCTTTTTCGTGATGTTGGGGAGGCGCGCAGTCCCAGGGGGCGCGACCTTGAAAACAGGCGCCTCGGAGACGTTAAGGCCTACGGCGGCCCAGGCCACAGGCTCGTTCGGAGGCGGGGGAGAAAATGATGCCGCAGGGCGAAAACCTTCATCCCGCGCTAGTTGAATGATTCACCCGGAGGGTGGGCTGTGCTCACGTTGTGTGGTGGCAAATGGGGGGTGGGTGGGGCGGATCGTTTTATTCTGGGTGGGGTGTGTGAAGGCAGGGCTCGAACCTGAGCTCGTGCTGGGGGTTGTGCCCACACCGCCGCCGCGCCCGCGCCCGCGCCCGCGCCCGCGCTCGCGTCGTGCCCACGCCGACCCGTGCCCCGCCGCGCCGCGCCGTCGTGGCCGTGCTGCGCCCGAGTCCGAGCTTCAGACTGTGCTGGCGCCTGCGCGAAAGCCCGCGCTTGAGCCCGCTCCTTAGCCGAGCTTCAGCCGGAGCCCGAGCCCGAACCGGAGCCCGAGCCGGAGCCCGAGCCGGAGCCCGGGCCGGAGCCGGAGCCCGAACCGGAGCCCGAGCCGGAGCCCGGGCCGGAGCCGGAGCCCGAACCGGAACCGGAACGGAGGGCGGGACCGGCGTTGGGGTTTGGGTCGGTGCCGGGCAGTTTGGCTGCGATCCGGGCGAAGGCATAACCAAGAGAGTTGGTGGCCAGATGCAGCATGACGGGGGTCAGAAGGCCGCGATGGCGCCGCAGCTCGCAGAACAGCACCCCAGCCGCCGCCGTGGACACCACACTCCCCGCCACGACCCGCGCGGTGTCCAGATGCGCAGGGGATTCACCCGCAGTCAGGGCACCCAGAGCGGGATTGGCGCGGGCCATGTCGATGGCCGGCAGGATGTGCCAAAGCCCGAACAGAGCCGACGAAACCGCCGTGGCCGTGGCCGTGCCGTGCCGACGCCGCAACATGCCGTACAACGCGCCCCGGAACCCCACCTCCTCCAGCAGCACCGTGCCCAACGGGACCTGCAGCAACGCCTCCTCCAGAACGCGGGCGCGCGAGAGCGACAGGGCGCGGTCGTCATGGAAGAGCGGCCTGGTACGGGGCATGGCGACGCCCGCCGTGTAGACCCCGGCCACCGCCAGCACCAAGGCACCACCGGCGACGGCCCCACGCCGGCCGTGCTCGAAACCGAGATCCTCCCATGACACCCCGGACCTGCGGGCCATCGCGACCAGCGCGGCCGTGGCGACGGTGGAGGTGAGCGGGCCCAGGCGTGGGGCGATCTTGTTGTTGAGGATGTTGGCAGCGGTGAGGACGGCGATCGAGCGCAACAGCACCCTTGCAGGCTACGTCCCATCCCGATCGCCCGCCCCACACCCAGCACCCGGCCCCTCGTCCCGCACCCGAGGACCCGGCAGCCGAAAGCCGACATCCGACCACCGGCTTGGTACGCGACCGCCCCGCACCCGACCGCCCAGGTAGGCGACCGTCCGGTCTGCCGCCTGAGCGTCCGTGCCTGAGCGTCCGTGCCTGAGCGTCCGCCCCCAAGCACCTGCGCCTGAGCGTCCGCGCCCGGGCGCCCGCCCCCAAGGACCCGGGCCCGAGCGCCCGCTCTCGCCGCGAGCGTCCGCTCTCGGCACCTGAGCGATGGGCCTCGGAACGCAAGCAACCCCTGCCCGCGCAGTCAGGCCTGGCATCGCTGAGCCCCAGCATCGCTCAGCCCCGGACCTACCACCCAGCAGCCGGCCTTGGCAAGGTTGCCGGGTGTCAGGAGGCGGCCGGGCGGCGCCAGCCTTCCGGGAAGCGGGTGCGGCGACGTTCCTCCGGGGTCAGGCCGCCCCAGATGCCCTCAGCCTCGCCGGCGCGTAAGGCGTAGGAGCGGCACTCCTCCACCACCTGGCAGGTCGCGCACACCGCCTTGGCGCGGGCCTCCTGCAGTGGGGTGGGGGCGAGGGGGAAGAAGAGGTCGGGGTCGCTGGATCTGCATGCGCCCCTGCGCAGCCAGCTGATCTCCTCCGGTGCCATGGGTTAAAGGTAGGGCGTGGCCATGATCGATGACATCATCCTGGGGGTTGACCTGTAGATACGACCCCAGGGTTGATCGGGCTCGTAGTCGTACGTCCTCAGCGGGTTCCGCCGGGTGTTCGCGGGCCCTCAGCAGGCACCCACCCCGTCCCGGTAGCCGCGCACGAACGAGATCTGCCGCTGCTCCGCCGTCCCGTGAGCCGCCGGGTTGAGCCAGTCGTCCGTCGGGTCGCCCGCCGCCGCGAGGCTCGCGAACAGTTCGTTCTCGTCGCCTTCGTCCGTCGTCAGCACGCCCGAGCTGACCAGCGCGGACAGGGCGCCTCCCGCGTAACAGTCCGCCTGGAGCTCCATCTGGACGTTCAGGGTGAAGTCGGTACGGAGCTGCGCCTGGATGGCGTGGCCGAGCTCGTGCGGGATGATGACATAGACGGCCCCGTCGCCCATGTCGTTCCAGAGCCCCTGCATCCAGTCCTGGTCGAAGGCGATGAAGTGGCCGAGCGGGCAGTAGAAGGCGTTGTTCGGGACGGCGGGCTCGCCGCCGCAGCTCGGGCCGGCGCTGCCCGAGTACGGGATGAAGTCGCTGATGGGCCGATAGGTGCGGCCGAGTTGCTGGAACTGGCCGTTCCAGAACTCCTCCGTCAGCGTGCGCGCGGTGACGATGTCGTCCTCGAACGAGTCGGCACCCCTCGTGTCCATGGACGGCGGCCGGGCGAGGCCGCAGGCGGCTGCCAGGGTGATGACGGCCAGACCGGCGAACAGCCTGGTGAGCTTGGGCAGGGCACGGGTCACGGGCTTCACACGTCCCAAGTGTGTACGGGTTCGTTGGTGTGCATGCGCTCGATGTACTCCAGTGTCATGCCCCGCAACGCCTCGTGCCGATCACCGGAGCCGGCCTGCGCGCGTACCCGATCCACCTGCCAGTTCGCGCCCGTGCGGCCGGCCAGGCAGCGGCCCTCGATGATGGACAGCAGCCGGTCGGCGACCGGCCCGTGCACGCCCCACCTGGCCAGCCCGTCGTGGGCCATGGGCAGCAGCCGGCGCAGGATCAGCTCGGAGGCCGGCACCTCGCCCAGCCCCGGCCAGTACAGCCGCGCGTCCAGCCCGTGCCGCGCCGCCGCCGCGAGATTGTCCTCGGCCGCCCTGAACGACATCTGGCTCCAGACCGGCCGCTCGTCGTACGGCAGCACGCGCATCAACCCGTAGTAGAACGCCGCGTTGGCCGCGATGTCGGCCACGGAGGGCCCGGCGGGCAGCACCCGGTTCTCCACGCGCAGGTGCGGCACGCCGTTCACCACCGCGTATACCGGGCGGTTCCAGCGGTAGACGGTGCCGTTGTGCAGGGTCAGCTCGTGGAGGTGGGGGACGCGGCCGCGTTCGAGCTCGGCGCGCGGGTCCTCCTCGTCGCAGAGGGGCAGCAGAGCCGGGTAGTAGCTGACGTTCTCCTCGAACAGGTCGAAAACGCTCGTGATCCACCGCTCCCCGAACCACACCCTGGGCCGCACCCCCTGCGCCTTCAGCTCCGCCGGGCGGGTGTCCGTGGCCTGCTCGAACAGCGTGATCCTGGTCTCCCTGTGCAACTCCTTGCCGAACAGGTACGGCGAGTTCGCGGCCACCGCCACCTGGGCACCCGCGATGGCCTGGGCGGCGTTCCAGTGCGCGGCGAACGTCTCGGGGCTCACCTGCAGGTGGAGCTGGACGCTCGTGCACGCGGCCTCGGGGGCGACGCTGTCGGCGTGGGTGTCGAGGCGTTCGACGCCCTCGATGGCCAGGTGGAGGTCCTCGCCCCTGGCTGCGAAGATCTGCTCGTTGAGCAGGCGGTAGCGGGGGTTCGCGGAGAGCGTGCCCTCGCCGATGTCCTGCTCGCGCAGTGTGGGCAGGATGCCGATCAGGGCCAGGTGGCCGCCTTCGGAGCGGGCGCGTTCCTCGGCGTGGTTGAGCCGGGCCCTGACGTCGTTCTCCAGGCGCAGCGCCCCGTCGCCTGTCAGGGTCTGGGGCTCGATGTTGATCTCGATGTTGAACTGGCCCAGCTCCGTCGCCCAGTCCGGTTGCGCGATCGCGGCGAGCACCTCGGCGTTGCGCATGGCGGCCTCGCCGTGCTGGTCGACGATGTTGAGCTCGATCTCCAGGCCTGCGAGGGGGTGTTCGAACTCGAAGCGTGATTCGCGCAGCATCTGGGCGAAGACGTCGAGGCATCGGTGGACCTTTTCCCGATATTTGCGGCGGTCTTCTCGGCTGAACACGACCACTGGCACGTCCCTGCCCATAGGTGGAAATGTCGCACGTGGAGGGCGGCTAGGCCAGAGTGTGAATGGCATTGGGTGGTTTGGGGTGGGCGGGGAGGGATGCAGGGGCAGGTCCGGTCCGGCGCGGGGTTGGCTGGGCTGTGCCGCGGCGGATGCCTTGGCGCCGTTGTGCGGGTGGTGCGCTGGGTGGCGGGTGGGCGGTCATGGGGCGGTGTGCGAGCCCGGCTGGGTGTGTGGGAGCCCCGCGCTGATCGGACCCTTGCGGAGTTATCCACAGGCTGCACTCACCTACGGTCCCGGATGGCTAGGGTTCAGGAATGCGCGTTTTGATTACCGGCGGGGCGGGTTATATCGGCAGCACGATCGCGTCGGCGTGTCTGGATGCGGGGATCGATCCCGTCATTCTGGACAGCCTCGTGACAGGACGGCGGGAGTTCGCCGAAGGCCGGCTGTTCTATGAGGGCGATATCAGCGACGGCACGCTGATTGACAAGGTATTCGCGGAGAATCCCGATATCGAGGCAGTCATCCACTGCGCGGCTCTCATCGTGGTCCCCGACTCCGTGGCCGACCCCATCGGCTACTACCGCGCGAACGTCACCAAGAGCCTGGAGTTCGTCGACCACCTGCTCCGTAACGGCTGCACTCGGATGATCTTCAGCTCCTCGGCGTCGATCTACCGCGCCGGTGCCGACCACACGGTGACCGAGGAGTCCCCGCTCGACCCCCAGAGCCCGTACGCGCGTACGAAGGCGGTCTGTGAAGGCATGTTCGCCGACATCGCCGCCAGCCGTCCCCTTCGGATCCTGTCCCTGCGCTACTTCAACCCGATCGGTGCCGATCCGCAGCTGCGCACGGGGTTGCAGCTGCGCCGGCCCAGTCACGCCCTGGGCAAGATGATCGAGGCGTACGAGGACCGCGTGCCGTTCCAGATCACCGGCACCGAGTGGCCCACGAGCGACGGCACCGGCATCCGCGACTACATCCACGTGTGGGATCTGGCCACCGCGCACGTGGCGGCGCTGCGGCGCTTCGACGAGCTGGAGGTCGGGGTGATCAACCTGGGCACCGGTGCGGGCACCACCGTGCGTGAGCTGGTCGACACCTTCAACCGCGTGGTCGACCGGCCCATCGAGGTGGTCGAGGCGCCGGCTCGTCCGGGTGATGTGGCCGGCGCCTACACCCGTAGTGATCGGGCCGGGCGGCTGCTGGGGTGGCAGGCCCACTACTCGATCGAGGAGGGGATCAGGCACTCGTTGCAGTGGGCGGGCGTCCGGGATTCCAGGCTGGGGTCGGACGCCGGGGCTGCGTGAGGAGGTATCGAGGGCGGGGCGCCCCTGAGCAGGGGTGCCCCGACAGGGCGGCGAGGGCATCGTCGTACGGCGACGCCCTCGCGCGCAGCGGTGTTCCTGGGCAGCGACCTACCGACGAAGGGCGGCCACCGCATCATCGGTGACCTCCAGCCGCTCCTGGAGGGTCTCCGCGTACAGGGATTCCAAGACCTTGTCGAAGTCCTCCACCTCATCCTCCGGCGGATGCGTGATCGTGACCGCCTGCCCCCACCCGCTGTACCTGCTCTCGGTGTACACCGAAGAGCCACGCGCCCCGGGCTTGTCCTCGGTGCGGAAGCGGACGGGCAGCCCGGTGGAGTCGGTGCTCAACCGGAAGCCGTAGTCGGCAAGGGTCCGGCCGCGCACGAGCTTGTTCGCCTGCTCGCGCGTCACCGCGCCGCGATGGACCCCGTCGCGTACGGACGTGACGTGCGACAGCAGCCCCTTGAGCTGCGGCAGCCGCAGGACATCGACAGGCTGGAGCTCGGTGCGGATCTCCTCCGCGCTGCCCGACATGCGCACCCACGACTTGCCCTGGGGCAGAGTCTCGCTCCGCACATACAGGTCCTGCCCCACGGTGCGGTAGTGCAGGGTCGTCGGCTTCTTCTCGGACAGGTTCTCCCAGTAGGTCACCTCGGAGGCGACGACGCCCGACCGGCCGAACGCGTACGTGCCGGTGACCCGGATGTACGTCGTCTTCTTCTTGTCCTTGTCCTCCAGGACGAGCGCCTCGGAGAACTTCACCCCGTGCCCCGGCACGAACTGCTGCCTCACGGCCCGTACCGGATCGGGGGCCGCCGCATGGGCGGGCGCCGCGCCGGCCACGATCGCGGCGGCCACCGCCGCCGCCAGCGCCTTCTTCATGCACGTCCTTACGAATGCCGCACGCTGTCAAGAAGCCGCACGTCGTCAAGAAAAGAGCGAGTCCTCTCCCGCGGGCAGCGGAAGAGGACTCGATCGTCGAATCAGCCGGCGATGCTGCCCAGCGGCAGTTCGAGGGTCTCGGAGATGTCGTCCTCGCCGTCCTTGAACTTGGTGGCGACCTCGTCCGCAGGCGGAGCCTTGATCGACACCGCGGAGCCCCAGCCGGTGTAGCTGGTGTCCACGCTGACGGTCCCCTTGCCGCCGGCGCCGAGCACCGACATCGGGAACGTGGCGACCACCCGGGTGGGCAGGCCGGCCTTGTTCACGGTGATCCGCCAGCTGATCGCGCTCTTCTGCGCCTTGGCGGAGGGCTTGTCGACCCAGGAGGCGCGCAGCCAGGGCGACGCCTTCCACAGGTCGCGGACCAGCGTCTTGCCCGCGTAACCGCTGCCCGTGGTCTTGGCGCCCTTGAGCAGGGTCTTGACCGTGGCGGGCTCGGCGAGGTTCAGCGGCTGGCCGAAGGAGCCGAGCAGGCCGCCGGTGGGGCCGTTCGGCGCCTTGAACCAGGTCTTGCCCTCGGGCATCATCGTCGCCCAGATGTTGCCCGAGATGTAGGCCGTGGTGCCGATCCTGATCGTGCGCTCCGGCTGGGCCATCGCCTTGAGCATGGCGGCGAGCTCGGCGTTCTCAGGGTCCTCGTCGAGGCCCTCGAGGTCGCTTGCCTTGATGTTCAGCTTGGCGGTGATGTCGGAGGCCGCGATGCCCGACTTCTTGAACTGGAACGTGCCCGAACGGCGCACGAACACCTCGCGCACGTCGCCGTCGCTCACGATCGTGCGCTCGGTGAACTTCACGCCCTTGCCGGCGACGAGCTGCTTCTTGACGGCCACCACCGGGTCCTTGGGCGCTGCGGCCAGCGCGGGTGTGGCGGTCACCAACGCGGCGGTCGTGGCTAACGCCACGCCCGTCAGGATTCGCTTCATGCGGATTGTCCTTAGTGATGTCGAGGGGGAACGGGGGCCGGCGGGCCGGCCCCGTCGTACGGCCCGGCGGCTAGTCGATCCGGCCGAGCTGGTTCAGCGAACCGTTCGGGATCTCCTGAGGCACTTCCGCCTCGTTCCCGAGCTCGCTGATGTCGACCACCTCGTCGGATGGCGGGGCCTTGACCGTGATCTTGGCGCCCCAGCCCGTGAACCGGGTGTTCACGGTGGCGGTCGTGCTCCCGAGGATGCCGAAGTCCATCGTGTACTCGCTGCGGAGCCCGGTGACCAGGCCCTTGGAGTTCAGCGTGAGGGCGTAGCCGATCTTGACCTTGCCCAGCCTCTTGTCGATCTTCTCGCCGTAGAACCTGCTGACGTCGGCGAACGTGAGCGAGCCCCGGTACGTGCCGCCCTTGGCGCTCTTGGCCTTGGAGACGAGCGCCTTGAGCACCTTGGTGTCGAAGACGTCGAGCGGCTGGCTGGTGTACGCGACGGAGACGTCCGCGTAACGAACCCACTTCTTGCCCTCGGGCAAACCCTGGCTGTATATCCCGCCCTGGACGAAAGTGTGCTTGCCCACGGTGATGCTCCGGGTCGGCGAGAGCCCGGCGAGATCACCCTTCTCGCGGAAACGCAGATCCGCGGCGAGGACTCCCGTCTTACCGAATCCCACGGCGCCCGTCGTCGTGCGCACCGTCCCCGTCTTGCCGTTCATGGCCGACCGATACGTCTCCGAGACCCGCACCCCGTGCCCGGCCTTGAACTGCTTCTGCAGGGCCTTCACCGGGTTCACGGGCGCGGCCTGAGCCGGCGCGGCGGCCATCAGCGCGGCCGACGAGGCCAGCGTCAGACCCGCGAGAATTCGCTTCATTGGGGTTTCCTTCAGCATTACCAAGAGGGAGCGGGGGGCAAGCCTGCCATTGGAAGATCACGACCATATATCGAGCGTGGGGTCATGCGGCGACTAATTCATGCAATTTCCGTGCAGAGGCCATCCTGAGGAAGTGAGATCACCGTCACATAGCGGAAGAACCACGACCCGGTGACCTGGGCAGGTCAAGCTTCGGGCTAGGCTTCACTGGCGGAAACGCCCGGCACGCACGGGTTGCCCGGGGCGTCGAACATCAGTCGGATAAGCAAGGACGGACCCTCGTGGACCTGTTCGAACATCAGGCGAAGGAGCTCTTCGCTGACTACGGCATCCCTGTGCCGCGCGGCATCGTCGCCCACACTGTGGAGGAGGTCCGGTCGGCCGCTGAGGAGCTGACCGGCCGCGTTGTCGTCAAGGCCCAGGTCAAGACCGGTGGCCGCGGTAAGGCCGGCGGCGTGAAGGTGGCCGACGACGCCGCCGACGCCGTGACCAAGGCCGAGGCCATCCTCGGCATGGACATCAAGGGCCACACGGTCCACAAGGTCCTCGTCGAGGAGGCCAGCGCGATCGCGGAGGAGTACTACTTCTCCTTCCTGCTCGACCGCGCCAACCGCACGTTCCTCGCGATCTGCTCCGCCTCCGGCGGCATGGACATCGAAGAGGTCGCCCACACCTCGCCGGAGAAGGTCGCCAAGGTGCCGGTCTCGGCCCTGACCGGCATCGACCGCGCCAAGGCCCGCGAGATCGCGGTGGCCGGCGGCCTGCCGGAGAAGGCGCTCGACGGCGCCGCCGAGCTGATCGAGAAGCTCTGGTGCTGCTTCGTCGACGAGGACGCCACGCTGGTCGAGGTCAACCCGATGATCCTGTCGGCCGACGGCCAGGTGAAGGCCCTCGACGGCAAGGTCACCCTCGACGAGAACGCCGGCTTCCGCCAGGCCGACCACGAGGCGCTGGCCGACAAGGCCGCCGAGGACCCGCTCGAGGCCAAGGCCAAGGAGAAGGACCTCAACTACGTCAAGCTCGACGGCAACGTCGGCATCATCGGCAACGGCGCCGGCCTGGTCATGTCCACCCTCGACGTGGTCGCCTACGCCGGCGAGGCGTTCCCCGGCAAGCCGTCCCCCGCCAACTTCCTCGACATCGGCGGCGGCGCCTCGGCCGAGGTGATGGCCGCGGGCCTGGAGATCATCCTCTCCGACCCGAGCGTCAAGTCGATCTTCGTGAACGTCTTCGGCGGCATCACCGCCTGCGACGCCGTCGCCAACGGCATCGTCTCGGCGTTCAAGCTGCTGGAGAGCCGCGGCGAGGCCGTGACCCACCCGCTGGTGGTCCGCCTCGACGGCAACAACGCCCTGCTCGGGCGGCAGATCCTGGCCGACGCCGCGCTCCCGCGCGTCGAGCTGGTAGACACGATGGACGAAGCGGCCAAGCGTGCCGCCGAGCTCGCTGCGGTAGGTGCGTGACCCATGGCCATCTGGTTGACTGAGAACAGCAAGATCATCGTCCAGGGCATGACCGGCGGTGAGGGCACCAAGCACACCCGCCGCATGCTCGCCTCCGGCGCCAGGGTCGTCGGCGGCGTGAACGCCCGCAAGGCCGGCACCACGCACGAGGGCCTGCCCGTGTTCGGCACGGTCGCGGAGGCCATGGAGGCCACCGGCGCCGACGTGTCGGTCGTGTTCGTGCCGCCGAAGTTCACCAAGGACGCGGTCAAGGAGGCCATCGACGCCGAGATCCCGCTCTGCGTCGTGATCACCGAGGGCGTGCCCGTGCACGACTCCACCGAGTTCTGGGCGTACGCGGTCGAGAAGGGCAACAAGACCCGCATCATCGGCCCGAACTGCCCCGGCATCGCCTCGCCCGGCGCCTCCAACGCCGGCATCATCCCCGCCGACATCACCACCGCCGGCCGCATCGGCCTGGTCTCCAAGTCCGGCACGCTCACCTACCAGCTCATGTACGAGCTGCGTGACTTCGGCTTCTCCACGGCCGTCGGCATCGGCGGCGACCCCGTGATCGGCACCACGCACATCGACGCGCTGCAGGCGTTCCAGGAGGACCCCGGCACCGACGCGATCGTCATGATCGGCGAGATCGGCGGCGACGCCGAGGAGCGGGCCGCGGCCTACATCGAGCAGCACGTCACCAAGCCGGTCGTGGCCTACGTGGCCGGCTTCACCGCGCCCGAGGGCAAGACGATGGGGCACGCGGGCGCCATCGTGTCCGGCTCGGCCGGCACCGCGCAGGCCAAGAAGGAGGCCCTGGAGAAGGTCGGCGTCCGCGTCGGCAAGACCCCCTCCGAGACGGCCCGCCTGATGCGCGAGATCATGCAGGCGCGCTGACGTTCTCTGGTGCTCTGGTGAAGACCCCGCCCGGTTCCGGCCGCGCGGGGTCTTCGCGTTCTCGCGGGGTCAGGGGCTTCTGTGTGATGCGGGCGTTTTTGCCTGTTACGGCTTCGCAGGCTTACCCCACCCGCCGTCGCTGGCCGGCCTCTGTCCAGGGAGACGCTTGCTGATCCGGTCAGTGGCGCGCCGCCGTTACGACGCACAGTGGGCCGGGTTCCGTGGCACGCCACGCCGTCCGCAGGATCAGAAGTGGCCGGATCCCGGCGCGTCAACCAAGCTTTGGTTGGGAAAGATTGAGAAAATCGCCGTGTGACGGCGATCCTCGACCAGCTCCGTGCAGGCCCCCGGTCGATGCTTGGCAAGCTCGCGGGCGACGACGACGAGACCAGGCGGCCGTTGCCGGTCTCGGGGATGCTGGCCGCCGTGTTCACGCTGGGCGTCGGCCTGGCCGCGCTCACCACGCTCACCCTGGTCGGGTGGATCGCCGCGCCGCGCGGCACGCTGGGCGCCGGGCTGCCGGGGGTGTTCCGTACGGCGGCGCAGTTGTGGCTGGCCGCGCACCACGCCGGGTTCGCCATCCCGGGCGGGCGGGTCGGGCTGTTGCCGCTCGGGCTGATGATCCTGCCCGCCGTGCTGCTCTACCGCGCGGGCCGGTGGATGGCCCGCGACGCCGACCTGCGGCTGCGCCTGCCCGCGCGGCTGCCGAAGAACAGCCCCAAGGAGCAGGCGGGTGCCCGGCGCCGGGCCCAGCTCGTGCTCGTGGTGCAGGCCGGGGTGTCGCTGGCGGCCCCGTACGCGCTGCTGGCCGGCCTGATCGCGCTCGTGGCGAGCAACGAGATCACGCAGCCCTTCATCGGGGAGGCGCTGCTCAGCCACTTCGTGCTGGCGTTCCTGGCGGGGGCGCTGGCCACGGCGCGGATGATCGGGCCGTGGCGGGTGATGCTGCGGCTGCTGCCCGAGCGCGTGCGCGCCCTGACGGTCGGCACGGCGGTCGCCACGGCGCTGCTGCTCGTGGCCGGGCTCGCGCTGGTCCTGATCGCCTTCGTGGTCAACTTCGACCAGGTCGAGGAGCTGTCGGGGGTGTTGTCGCCCGGGTTCGTGGGCGGCGTGCTGCTGGCGTTGCTGCAACTGCTCTACCTGCTGAACGCCGTCGTCTGGGCCTTCTCCTACATCGCCGGGCCCGGGTTCGCCATCGGCGCCGACACCCTGGTCGCGCCCACGGGCGTGCAACTCGGCACCGTGCCCAGCCTGCCGTTGCTGGGGGCGCTGCCGGAGAGCGGGCCCGTGCCGGCGTGGATGATGGCGGTGGTCGCGGTGCCGTTCGCGGCGGGGGCCGTGGCGGGGGTGATGGTGGCCAGGATCTCGCCGTCGCCGTCGTACGAGGCGGCGCCGCTGTGGGGGTTCCTCACCGGGGTGACGACGGGGCTCGTGGCGGGGGTGCTGGCGGCGCTGTCCGGCGGGCCCATCGGTGGCGGGCGACTGGCCGCGGTCGGGCCGTCGCCGTGGGAGGTGGCGCTGTCGGTGGCGCTGGAGGTCGGGGTGGCCGCGGGCATCTCGGCAGGGGTGACGAACCTGCTGCTGCTCAACAAGCGTGCCAGGGCGCCGCTCGACAAGGCGGCGGCTCCCGTGCGCAAGGCGGGCGCGGCGCTGGCGAAGGCGGCCAGCCGGGTGGGGCTGGCCGAGTCGGACCCACGACCGCTGCCCGGTCACTGGATGGACGCGACCGAGGCCGACACCCAGGAGATCCCGGTCATCAGGGACGACTGGCAGGACGAGCACGCCTCGGCCGAGGCGGAGACCCAGGCCCAGGCCCGGCCCCGCCCGCCCGAGCCGGCTCCGGCCGCCCGGTCGCCGCGCAAGGACATCGTGGACGAGTCGGACGACCGGGGCGGGCACGTCATCTACGTCGATCCGTACGCCTGGGACCGCGACTGAGCCCGTCCCGCACGTCGGGAGTCCGCGCGACTGAGCCCGTCCCGCACGTCGGGAGTCCGCACGCCCGAGCCCGTCCCGCACGTCGGGAGTCCGCGCGCCCGAGCAGCACATGCGGCGGGCCGACTTCAGCACCGGCGGGCGCCGACTCCAGTACGTGCGCCGTCGTTACGGCTGCATGGCTCCGAGGACTTCGAGCACGTCCGGCGGCAGCTTGCGCTGTGCGGCGTCCCTGAACTGCGAGAAGCACTCGCCCTGCGACGCGACCGTCCCGGCGCCCTTCATGCACTCCTGGTAGGCGGAGTACTCGTCCATCAGGTACAGCTGCATCGCCGTGGCCCCGGCCGACAGGGCCAGCGCCAGCGAGGAGACGGTGATGCCGCCCACCGCCATGCTCGTGGGCTTGCCCGCACCCTTCAGCAGGGGCAGTGCCCGGATCCCGGCCATCAGCGCGAACAACGCCATGACCAGACCTGCGAGCGGCAACATGAACGTCATGGCCAGCGCTGCGATGGACAACCAGATCGCTCGGCGGCCCGCTGACTCCGCGGGCTGCTGGCCTGCCGGTGCCTTCACCGGTGTCGACACCTGACCTCCTCTGCGTCGCCGGGCGATGAACAGATACCCTGTGACCCCCACCCTGTTTCCTCATTGGAGTGTGTGTGTCTAAGGCTGGGCGGCTCGTCGTCCTCGTCTCCGGCTCTGGAACCAACCTACAGGCCCTGCTGGACGCTTCCGCCGACCCGTCGTACGGGGCTCGCGTGGTCGCGGTCGGGGCCGACAGGGAGGGAATCGAGGGGCTGGACAGGGCTACCAGGGCAAATGTCCCGACTTTTGTCGAGAAACTGGGCGATTATGCGACTCGGGCGGAATGGGATGCGGCCATCGCCGCCAAGATCGCAGCTTACGAGCCCGACCTGGTCGTGTCCGCGGGCTTCATGAAAATTTTGGGTACGCCGACGCTCGACGCGTTCCCCGTGCTGAACACGCATCCGGCGCTGCTGCCGTCGTTCCCCGGCGCGCACGGCGTGCGTGACGCGCTGGCCCACGGGGTCAAGGTGACCGGCTGCACCGTCATGCTGGCCGACGAGGGGGTCGACACGGGCCCGATCGTGGCGCAGGCGGCGGTGCCGGTGCTGGCAGACGACGACGAGGCGGTCCTGCACGAGCGCATCAAGGTGGTCGAACGCCGCCTGCTCGTCGAGACCGTCGGCCGGATGGCTCGCGAGGGCTGGACGGTCAGCGGACGTACCGTCCGAATCGGCAACCACACAGGAGGGGAATCCACGTGACTCGCATCGCCATCCGGCGCGCGCTCATCGCTGTTTACGACAAGTCCGGGCTCGAAGAGCTGGCCAGAGCCCTCGACGGCGCCGGAGTGGAGATCGTCTCGACCGGTGGCACGGCCGCCGCGATCTCCTCCTACGGCATCCCGGTGACGAAGGTGGAGCAGCTCACCGGGTTCCCCGAGTGCCTCGACGGGCGGGTCAAGACGCTGCACCCGCGCGTGCACGCCGGGCTGCTGGCCGACGTCACCAAGCCGCACCACGTGGCGCAGCTCGACGAGCTGGAGATCGACCCGTTCCAGCTCGTCGTGGTGAACCTGTATCCGTTCCAGGAGACGGTGGCCTCGGGGGCGTCCGACGCCGAGTGCGTCGAGCAGATCGACATCGGCGGCCCCGCCATGATCCGCGGCGCCGCCAAGAACCACAACACCTGCGCGGTCGTGGTGAACCCGAGCTTCTACGGCGACGTGCGGGACGCCCTGTCCGAGGGCGGCTTCACGCTGACCGAGCGCAAGCGGCTGGCGGGCATCGCGTACGCGCACACCGCCGCTTACGACGTGGCCGTGGCGAACTGGTTCGCGGGCACGTACGTGGGCGAGGGCGAGGAGTTCCCCGAGTTCACGGGGGCGGCGTACGAGCGCAAGGCCACGCTCCGCTACGGCGAGAACCCGCACCAGCGCGCGGCGCTCTACGCGGGCGGCACGGCCGGCACCGGCGGCCTGGCGGGTGCCGAGCAGCTGCACGGCAAGGAGATGTCCTACAACAACTACCTCGACGCCGACGCCGCCTGGCGCGCCGCCTGGGACTTCACCGAGCCCGCCGTGGCCATCATCAAGCACCAGAACCCGTGCGGCATCGCCATCGGCACCGACGTCGCCGACGCGCACCGCAAGGCGCACGCCTGCGACCCCGTCTCGGCGTACGGTGGCGTGATCGCCGTGAACCGGCCCGTCACGGCCGAGCTGGCCCGGCAGATCGCCGAGGTGTTCACCGAGGTCGTCATCGCCCCCGGCTACGACGAGGAGGCGCTGGAGGTGCTGCGGGCCAAGAAGAGCCTGCGCATGCTGGCCTGCCCGGAGGGCCCCTCGTCGCCGACCGAGTTCCGCAGGATCGACGGCGGCCTGCTCGTGCAGAGCGTGGACCGCGTGGACGCCCCCGGCGACTCGGCGGCGCAGTGGGAGCTCAAGACCGGCGAGCCGGTCTCGCCCGAGGTGCTGGCGGACCTGGAGTTCGCCTGGCGCGCCTGCCGTTCGGTCAAGTCGAACGCCATCCTCCTGGCCAGCGGCGGCGCCACCGTGGGCGTCGGCATGGGCCAGGTGAACCGGGTCGACTCCTGCCGCCTGGCCGTCACCCGGGCGGGGGAGCGCGTGGCCGGCTCGGTGGCGGCCTCCGACGCGTTCTTCCCGTTCCCCGACGGGCTGGAGGTGCTGCTGGAGGCCGGCGTGCGCGCGATCGTGGAGCCGGGCGGCTCCATCAGGGACGAGCTGGTCATCGAGGCGGCGAAGAAGGCCGGCGCGAGCCTGTACTTCACCGGCACCCGCCACTTCTTCCACTAGAGGCAATTAAGGGGTGACATGATCAATATGTCACCCCTTATCCGTTTTTGCGGCGAGCACTCCTGACTCCGGGCTACCCTGAACTCCTCCTCGCCCCTCTTTTACCCGGAGATGACCTATGGCGCTCGACGCGATCCTGCAGGCGTTCGTCACCCTGAACGGCGTGGCCACCAGCCCCTTCGTGCTCCTGGTCCTTGCCTTCATCGGTGCTTACCTGGGCATCCGCGCCGTAGAGGTCATTCCGTACACCCGCCGGATCATCGAGCGCCGCGAGGCTCAGGCGGCTGCGGAGCGCGAGTAACCACGGGCGCCTCCTCCGGCAGGAAGTGCCCAGCCTGAACGGGCTCGCCACGCACGTCGTCGGCCCACGTCCGCCAGACGTCGAGCGGCCGGTACCACTGCCCGACCGCGCCCGAGGCGCTCCACGACACCGACGCCGGACACTCGATCCGCCGGCGACCACGATCGGCCCGATCGCCCGCGATCGCCCGCATCCGGCACGGGGCATGGCCAGGCGCGCTGGGCGGCCTACCACTCGCGCCGTAGCCCCGCAGTGGCCACCACGCTGAACCGCTCGGCCAGCCCCCGGCGTGACGCGATGCCCCATCAGGTGCGTCCCGGGGATGCCGCGCAGCAGCGGCACCGGCGGCCCTGACCCGCCACGGACGCCGTGGATCGTCGTCTGCGAGGCACTCGTGCTTGCGCGGGAGGCGCTCGTGCCCGTCACCGGCTGCGCAGGCGTTCGTGCCCGCACAGCCGATCACCGTAGCCACCCGCACGCCGGGCCCCGCGAAGGACCGGCAGCCGTACCGGCCTGGCTCAGGGCGCCGTGATGGACGGATGCGGCCGCCAGGCCAGTTGCGCCGCTCCCGCCAAGCTGGCCCGCACGCCCAGCGAGCTCTGCCTGACCTCCACCGCCCGTACGAACGGCAGCCCGGTCACATCGTCCAGCGCATGGCGCAGCGGCTCGAAGAGCACCTCCCCGGCGGCCGACACCCCGCCACCGATGACCACCGCCGTGAGCTCGACGGCCGCAGCGGTGGAGGCGATCATGCCGGCGAGGGCCCGGGCACCGCGCTGGAAGGCCGCCACCGCGATGGGGTCTCCCGCGCGGGCGTCCTGGGCCAGCATCCGCGCGTCAGCCGGCGCCTTGCCCTCCTCACCTCGCACGTCACCGTCCTGGCCCTGGACGGCGGAGCCGACGGCGCCCGAGGAGGCGCCCGGTGACCAGCCGTTCTCCAGCGCCCACCGGGCCATGTTCGGGCCGCTGGAGTACCGTTCGACGCAACCGCGGCCGCCGCATTCGCAACGCTCGCCGTAGGGATCGATGCTCATGTGCCCGACGTGCCCAGCATTGCCGGTCGGCCCGAGGAGCGGGACACCGTCGAGCACCAGGCCACCGCCGATGCCGGTCGACACGACGATGCCCAGCAACGACGTGCAGCCGCGCCCGGCTCCCAGCCAGTGCTCGCCGAGGGCGAAGCACTGTGCGTCGCCGGCCAGCACGGTGGGCAGCGTGGTGAGCTTCCGCACCTCCTCGCGCAGCGGGAAGCCGCGCCAGCTCGGCATGTTCACCGGGCTCACGGTGCCGGCGGCGAGGTCCACGGGGCCCGCGCAGCCGATGCCGACGGCCTGGGGTGGCGGGCCGCCGTCCATGACCTCCGTGACGAGGGCCTTAAGGGCGGACATGACCTCCTCACGGGGCGTCGGACGGGTGGCGGAACGCAGGATGGAACCGGCCTCGTCCACCAGCGCGGCGGCGAGCTTGGTTCCTCCGATGTCAATGGCGAGTACGCAGGTCATCAGTGTTCGTGGTGGTTGTCGGGCTGGCGGGGGCCGCCAGGGTGTTCCAGTCCGGGCATGAGTCTTACTCTCTTGGCGCGCAGGTCGTCGAGCCACCGGGCGAAGGCTTCTTGCCGGGCGGCCCGCAGGAGTCCGGGTTCTTGACCGTCCGGCTCTCGGTCCGGCCGGGGTGCGGGGACGGCGATCGCGACGTGCCAGCCGAGGGAATCCTCGACCGGGCCGACGAGCGTGCCGTACGGGTGGCGCTGGAGGGCCTCGGCGATCGCGCTCGGCAGGGAGCCGAGCGTGATCGCGCCGAGGGGCTCCAGGACGGCTGGGGTCGCTTCCCCCGCCTGGGCGGGGTCGGGGAGAGGCGATGCCGTAGGAGGTGGCGCGGCTCGGGCTCGGGCAGCGGCCGGGCACGCCAGGGCGAGGGGATCGTGACCGTGGCCGTGACGTGCTCGAACACCGTACGCACCCAAGGGCTCGCGGGGTGGGCGGCGGCGTTGATCGAGCCCAGGCGGCTGATCCGCCGGAACCTCCATCTGGAACGCCACATCGACCGCCTCCTCCGCAGCCACGACGAAGCCCCGGATGACCTCGGGCAACATCGTCCACGACCCCCGCGGCGAGGCGACCTGCGCCGCACCGCGGATCTCGTCCGAGGTGCTGTTGCGGACGAGGGTGAGCAGGCACGGCACGGTGCTGCCCGGGGCCGCCGCGACGATCAGCGGGACCTCCAGGGTCGCCGCGGCGGCGGGCACGGTGATCTCGCCCGCCAGGCGCACGCCCGCGCCGCGCCGCTCCAGCGCCGACGCGTGCGCGCCCTGGGCGGCGGTGACGGGCAGCACCTGGTGCGGCTCGTCGGGCGTGCCCACGAACAGGTCGGTCGACTCTGCGGACAACAGACGGGAAGGCAAGGGGGACCTCCGTGCACGTGATGCTGGCGCCCGTAACACTAAGCCCTTCCAAGATCAATGACAACGATGTCAGTGCGCGGCTGTGGATAACTCAGCCCGGCTGCCTGGCGCCTGTGGATAACCGCGTACGGATGGGTGCGGCCGGGCACGCGTGGTCCGGTGCGGAGGAACAAGGCGGGCATGGAAGGATTGCGGGCATGAGCGCAGTGAAACTCGATGGCAAGGCGACCGCCGCCAAGATCAAGGCAGACCTCACGACCCGGGTGGCAGCGCTCAAGGAACGCGGCGTCACCCCCGGCCTGGGCACCGTGCTCGTGGGCGACGACCCGGGCAGCCAGATCTACGTCGCGGGCAAGCACCGCGACTGCGCGGAGGTCGGCATCGCCTCCATCCGCGTGGACCTGCCGGCCACGGCCACCCAGGCCGACGTCGAGGCGGCCATCGACGAGCTCAACTCCTCCCCGGCGTGCACCGGCTACATCGTCCAGCTCCCGCTGCCCAGGCACCTCGACACGATGGCGCTGCTGGAGCGCATCGACCCGGCCAAGGACGCCGACGGCCTGCACCCGGTCAACCTCGGGCGGCTCGTGCACATGGTCGACGCCCCGCTCCCGTGCACCCCGCACGGCATCGTGCTGCTGCTGCAGGAGTACGGCGTGCCGATCAAGGGGGCCGAGGTCGCCGTGGTGGGGCGCGGCATCACGGTCGGGCGCTCGCTCGGCCTGCTGCTGACCCGCCGCAGCGAGAACGCCACCGTGACCCTCTGCCACACCGGCACCCAGGATCTGGCCGCGCACGTGCGGCGGGCCGACATCGTGGTGGCGGCGGCCGGGGTGCCTGAGCTGATCAAGAAGGACATGGTCAAGCCGGGCGCCGCCGTGCTCGACGTCGGCGTCTCCCGGGTGAACGGCAAGATCGCGGGCGACGTGGCGCCGGACGTGGAGGAGGTCGCCGGCTTCCTGACGCCCAACCCGGGCGGGGTCGGGCCGATGACCCGGGCCCTGCTCCTGTCCAACGTGGTGGAGGCCGCCGAGCGCCGCCTCGGGTGACCGGAAAGCACTCTACGGAGGACGCCGAGCGCCGCCTCGGGTGACCGAAAGGACCCTACGGAAGGTCGCCGAAACGCCCGGCGGGTGAGCGAGGTGACGCTACGGGGTCACGACCACGTCCAGCAACAGGGGAGTCTCGCGGGTGGCGAGCGTGGGCAGCACCTCGTCCAGCGCCCCGGTCAGGTCGTCGTAGGTCTCGATCCGCTGCGCGGGGCAGCCGAGTGACCTGGCCAGGGCGCCCATGTCCACCTCGGTGAAGGCCGGCCACGGCCCCTTCCCGCCGCCGTGCCGGTCGGCCAACCCGTCCATGACCGCGTAGCGGCCGTTGGCGAGCACCACGAACAAAGCGCCCACCCGGTAGTGGGCGGCGCTCCACAGGGCCTGCACGCCGTACAGCGCGGAGCCGTCACCCACCACGGCGACGACGGGCCGTTCGGGCAGCGCCATCCGCAGGCCCACCGCGGCGGGCAGGCCGAACCCGAGCCCGCCGTTGGCCGCGGAGAGGAAGCCGAGCGAGGTCCTGGCGGGCACGAGCGCGTGCAGGTCCGGACGCGCGGAAGGCGCCTCCTCGATGAAGGCGACGTCGTGCGGCAGCCGTGCGGCCAGCTCCCGCAGCACGTCCGTGTGCCGCAGCGGCCCACCCGCGTACGGCTCGTGGCCGGACACGCGTGACCAGGCCCCACCACGCGCGGCAGCCGGCAGGAGCTCGGCGAGGCGGGCGCAGACGGCCTCGGGGGAGGCCAGGTAGGCCAGGTCGGCGGGGCTGCGATGGGCCACCTCGGGGTCGTCCGTCACCAGCGCGATCGTCGTGCCGGGCGCGGCCAGCGCGCCGGGCTCGTAGAGGTACTGCCGGAACACCGGCGCCCCCACCGCCAGCACCACGTCGTGGGGCCGCAGCCGTTCGCGCAGCGCCGACCGGACGCCGGGCAGCACCCCCGCGTACTGCGGATGGTCCTGCGGGAACCCGGCCCGCCCGCCGAACGACTCCTGGTACACCGCGCAGCCCAGCCGCTCGGCCAGCGCCACGAGCGCGAACCAGCCCGCCCCCACGCCCGCGCCCGCCACGATCGCCGGCCTGCGCGCCCCGGCCAGCAGCTCCACCAGCGGCCCCAGATCGGCGTCCGCCACGGCGGCCGGGCGCAGCAGCCGCACGGGCGCCGCCACGGTCTCGCCGTCGAAGGGCGCCTGCCAGTCGTCCATCGGCACCACGACCAGCGCGGGCCCCCTGGACGTGGCCGCCTCGTGGAAGGCCCGCACCACGGCGCCCGGCACGTCCTGCGGGCGCACCGGCTGGTCGGCGCGCACCGGGTAGTCGCCGGCCAGCCCCGACAGCCGTCCGGCCAGGAACGGCTCCAGCGCCAGGTGCCGCCGGTCCTGCTGGCCGACGAGGATCACCAGCGGCACCCGGTTCTCCCTGGCGGTGGCGATGGCGCTGACGGCGGTGCCCAGCCCGGCCACGCTGTGCAGGAGGGCCAGCGCGGGAGCGTCGCGGCCGATCGCCCACCCGGTCGCCATGCCGACCACCGACCCCTCGTGCAGGGCCAGCACGAACCGCAGGTCGTCCGGCAGCCCGGCGAGCAGCGGCACCTCGGTCGAGCCGGGGTTGGCGAAGACGGTGGTCAGCCCGTAGCGCCGCAGGATGTCGAAGACGGCGTCCCTAACGGTGGTCATGGTGCCCCCTGGCTCGCTGGATCTGCCGGTAGACGTGCCCGCGCTGCTCCAGGAAGCGGGGCAGCGAGCGCGTGGTGAGCTGGTCGCGCCCGGCGGGCAGGTCGATCTTCAGGTCCTCCGCGCGGGCGATCGCCGTCGCGTTCACCGCGATTCCCCACCAGCCCGGCCGGCACGATCAGCGGTCACGAGTGAGACGGCGAGGATCACGAGAGCGCGACGCACGGCTTGCTCCTAGTTGTTCGCGATGCGCACCGGTATTCTCTGATCGAACAACCCCGTATCGCGGAAGCTACGCCATTGCCGGCTCCTGTCAAGGGGATCACCATGGCCGATCACGTCCAGTCGCTGGCTCGCGGGCTCGCGGTGATCCGGGCGTTCAGCGCCGCCGAGCCGGAGCTGACGCTCAGCCAGGTGGCCCGCGCCACCGGGCTCAGCAGGGCGGCGGCCAGGCGGTTCCTGATCACGCTGCACGACCTCGGGTACGTGCGCAACGACGGCCGGCTGTTCTCGCTGGCGCCGCGGGTGCTGGAGCTGGGCTACGCCTACCTGTCCAGCCTGTCGCTGCCGGAGGTGGCCGACCCGCATCTCGAACGGCTGGCGGCCGAGGTGCGCGAGTCGGCGTCGGTGGCGGTGCTCGACGGGGAGGACGTGGTGTACGTGGCGCGGGTGGCCACGGCGCGGATCATGCGGGTGAGCATCAGCATCGGCACCCGGTTCCCCGCGTACTGCACGTCGATGGGGCGGGTGCTGCTGGCCGGGCTGTCCCCGGAGGCGCTGGAGTCGTACCTGTCGCGGGCCGGCCTGCGGCCGCTCACCGACCGCACGATCGTGCTGCCGGCCGACCTGCGGGCGGAGCTGGACGAGGTGCGGGCGCGCGGGTGGGCGATGGTGGACCAGGAGCTGGAGGAGGGGCTGCGCTCGATCGCCGCCCCGATCCGGGACCGGACGGGGCGGACGGTGGCGGCGGTCAACGTCTCCACGCACGCCACCCGGACGAGCCTTCGGCAGGCCGAGCGCGACCTCCTGCCGCCGCTGCTGGCCACGGCGGGCAGGATCGAGGCCGACCTCGCCTCCCTGTCACCCGCCCGCTAGCCGCGGTTGCGGTGGTGGTCGGTGATCAGGCGGGTGGCGCGGACGACCACGTCCGCTAGCCGCGGTTGCGGTAGCGGTCCGTGGCCAGGCGGGTGGCGCGGATGGCCGCGTCCGCCGTGTCGTAGCGCCGCTGCGCCAGCCCGACGAAGATGCAGTCCACGATCAGTAGCTGGCTGATCCGGCTGGCCAGCGCGCCCGGCCGGAACGCGGTCTCGCGCCCCGCCGACACCAGCGTGTGATCCGCCAGTTCGGCCAGCGACGAGCGCGGGTTGTTCGTGATCCCCACGACCAGCGCCCCCGCCTCGGCCGCCGTCCGCGCGGGCACCAGCACGTCGGGCGTCTCGCCCGTGCAGCTGATCGCCACCGCCACGTCCCCGGTCTTCAGCAGTGCCGCGCTGGTCAGCGCGAGATGGGCGTCGCTGAACGGGTGGCTCGACAGGCCGATCCGCAGCAGCTTCTGCGACATGTCGGCCGCCACCAGCCCCGAGGCCGCCACGCCGTACACGTCCACCCGCCGCGCCTCCGAGATCGCGGTCACGACCTCACCGAGCTGGTCGGGGTCGAGCTGGGCGGCGGTGTCTGCCAGCGCGTCCGCCTCGGCCCGCGCCACCTTGGCGATCACGTCGGTGAGCGGGTCGTCGGGGCCGAGGTCGCCGGGCACCAGCCGCTCGGGCTCCTTGGCCACGGCCGCCGCCAGCGCGAAGCGGAGCTGGGAGTACCCGGAGAAGCCGAGCGCCCGCGCCGTCCGCACGACCGTCGCCTCGCTCGTCCCCGACACCGCGCTGAACTCGGTGATCGTGCTGCGCACGACCAGCCCGGGGTCGTCCAGGATGAGGCGTGCGATCGACTGCGCCGCCGGGGTCAGCGAGGGCAGCACGGCGCGTACGGTCGCCACGGGGTTGGCCGGCTCGGCGCTCACGTGAGCAGCCATTCGGCGGCGGCCAGCGCGGAGACCCGGGAGATGCCGTGGGTGGCGACGTGGGTGGCGCCCGGCGGCGGGGCGGGGATGCCGGTGTCCACGATGATCGCGTCGGGCCGGACGGCCAGCGCCTTGGCCACGGTGTCGCGGACCCAGGGGTGGCGGGCGGCGTCGTGCACCACCAGCACGACCGGCCGCTCGTCGAAGGCCGGCAGCTCGCCGTCGGGGCCCAGCCGCACGCTGTCGGTGTTCGGCAGCAGGGCGGCCAGCGCGGCGGTGACGCCGGTCTGCGTGGCGGGGTCCACGGCCTGGTTGAGCCGGGTGTTGATCTCGACGACCAGCGGCCCGCGGTCGAGCGCGGCGGTCCCGGTCGTGGTCAGCGCGGCGCGGGCGGCCCGCAGGCCCACGCCCTCGTCCACGTCGTCGTGCGCCTGGGCCCGCGCCTGGGCCTGCTCGGCGTACCAGCCGGACAGCGCGCGCACCCGGGCGGCGGCCTCCGCCAGCCGCTCCTCCGGCAGCCGGCCGTCGCGGACGGCGCCGACGATCGCGTCGCGCAGCTCGCGCAGCCCGTCCTCGGTGGTCAGGCCGACGCAGATGGCGTCCACCCCGGCGGCGAGCGCGTGCACCGCGATCTCGCCGGGGGTGAACCTGGCGGCCACCGCCCGCATCTCGATCGCGTCGGTGACGAGCATCCCGTCGAACCCGAGCTCGCCCCTGAGGAGCTCGGTCAGGACGGTACGGCTGAGCGTCGCCGGCATCGACGGATCGAGTGCGGGCACGAGCAGGTGGCCGGACATGATCGAGCGCACCCCGGCGCCGATCGCGGCCCTGAACGGCGGCAGGTCGCGCTCGACGAGCAGCTCGCGCGAGGCGTTCACGGTGGGCAGCGCCAGGTGGGAGTCGGTGACGGTGTCGCCGTGGCCGGGGAAGTGCTTGGCGCAGGCCGCCACGCCCGCGCCCTGCACGCCGCGCACGTAGGCGACGGTGTGGCGGGCCACCAGCTCCGGGTCCGGACCGAACGAGCGCACGCCGATGACCGGGTTGGCGGGGTTGGCGTTCACGTCGGCGGAGGGCGCGTAGTCGAGGGTGATGTCGAGGTCGGCGAGCATCCTGCCGATCTGGCGGCCCACCTGCTCGGTGAGCGCCACGTCGTCCACCACGCCCAGCGCCCGGTTACCGGGGAAGGAGCTGCCGGCCCTGACCTCCAGCCGGGTGACCGTGCCGCCCTCCTCGTCGATGGCGACCACGGTGCCGGGATGCTCCGCGCGCAGTTGCCGGACGAGCCGCGCGTTGACGGCGTTGCGGGCGAACAGCACCACGCCGCCGAGACCCTCGCCCAGCGCGCGGCGCAGCCAGTCGGGGGCGGAGGTCCCCTCGAACCCCGGATGCAGCACCGTCATCGCCAGTCTGTACAGGTCACCGCTCATCGGCATTTTCCTTCACAGTTGTTGATCTGAAGGTAATTTTCTGTCATCGTCGGCCTCGACACAACCACTTCCGAGAGGCCACCCCCCATGCCCAGCAGAAGGACTCTCCTGAAGGGTCTCGCCCTCGCCGCCGCCGCTTCCGCCGTCCCGCTGCCCGCCTTCGCAGAAGCCGGCTACGTGCCGCCGTTACGGCAGATGCGGGGCATGTGGATCGCTTCCGTGGTCAACATCAACTGGCCGTCCAAGCCGGGCCTGAGCGCCGACGAGCAGAAGGCCGAGTACCTCGCCTGGCTGGACGTGGCCGTCCAGAGGAAGCTCAACTCGGTGTTCGTGCAGATCAGGCCGACGGCCGACGCGTTCTGGCCGTCGCCGTACGAGCCGTGGTCGCAGTACCTGACCGGCACGCAGGGGCAGGACCCCGGCTACGACCCCCTCGGGTTCGCCGTGGCGGAGACGCACAAGCGCGGCCTGGCCTTCCACGCCTGGTTCAACCCCTACCGCGTTTCGATGCAGGCCGACCCGGCCAAGCTGCACCCCGATCACCCCGGTCGGCAGCACCCCGACTGGATCGTGCCGTTCGGTGGCAAGCTCTACTACAACCCGGGCATGCCGGAGGTCCGCAAGTTCTGCCAGGACGCGATGATGGACGCGGTCACCCGCTACGACATCGACGGCCTGCACTTCGACGACTACTTCTACCCGACCAACACCACGGCCTTCGACGACGCCGAGGAGTTCGCCAAGTACGGCGCCGGCTTCCCCGACCTGGCCGCCTGGCGGCGCAACAACGTCGACCTCATGGTGCAGGAGATGCAGCAGCGGGTGCTGGCCGAGAAGCCGGAGATCGCCTGGGGCATCAGCCCGTCCGGCATCTGGCGCAACAAGGCCAGCGACCCGCTCGGCTCCGAGACCAACGGCGGCCAGTCCTACGACAACCTGCACGCCGACACCCGCGGCTGGGTCAAGAAGGGCTGGCTGGACTACATCGCGCCGCAGCTCTACTGGTACATCGGGCAGCCGCCGGCCGACTACTCCAAGCTCGTGCCCTGGTGGTCGGACGTGGCGAGCGGCACGAACACGCTGCTGTGGATCGGGCAGGCCGCGTACAAGGCGGGCGACCCCGCGCAGGCGCCCGAGTGGCAGGTGCCGGGCGAGCTGTCGAGGCATCTGACGCTCAACCGCGAGCACCCCGAGATCGGCGGCGACATCTGGTACAACGCCAACGACGTCAGGGTGGACCGGATCGGCTCCATCTCCACCGCCGTCAACGACCACTACCAGCGGCCCGCGCTCGCGCCCGTGCTGCCGAGGCTGGCGGACGGGCAGCCGCCCAGGCGGCCGGTGCTGGCCTACGCCAAGCGCCGCGCCGGCGGGGTCGAGGTGCGGGCGGTGGCCACCGGCAGGGACGAGCCGTTCCTGTTCGCCATCTTCCGCTTCGACCGGCACGCCGGCTCCGGCGCGTTCGCCGACGCGCGCAACCTCGTCGCGGTGGTGCCCGGTGACCGGCAGGTCACCTGGACCGACCCCGACGGCGGGCGCGGCGACCACTACTACGTGGTGGCGGTGGACCGGGCCAACAGGACGAGCAGGCCGAGCAACGGGTTCCGGGCGATCTGAGGGATGCTGCCCGGGGTGATCTCTTTGGTCTGAGGGCGTGCTGCGCCTGCGCGCGTCGCCGGCCGTTTTCCTGACCGGCGACGAGCCCCGGCGCACGCCCTTTCCTGGACGGTCACCGCTGCTCGATTCCGTGCCGTGCCCGGCATGGTGGGGGCTCAGGGTCCGCAGCTGCCGGAACCCCTCGCCGTAGCCCCGGTCGCGAACTCAGAATCCCTGTCTAGGACGCCCTGCGCCCGGCCGCCGATGGCTGCTCGGCCGAGTTGCCCGACGCGCGCTGTGGCGGGACCACAGGGGTCGGGCGCACCAGACCGAGCGCCACGACCTCGTTGGCCAGCCGGGTGCGCCGGTTGGTGCCCTCGGGGATCCTGAACTTCTGGTAGAGCCGCAGCAGGTGCTGCTTGACCGCGGCCTCCGTCACGACCAGGTCGTCGGCGATCTCGCGAGCGGTCGCCGGAGCGACGAACGCCTCGTCCGACAGCGCCGGCCTGCAGAGCGAGGTCAGCACATCGACCTCGCGCCTGGTCAGCTCGGGCGCGGCCGCTCTGCGCAGCTCGACCTCGGGGGTGAAGTCCTCTCGGGGGACTCCACCGATGCGACCCCGTGCCGCGCCGAACGAGACGACGTCGCCGTCGTCAAGGACCCTCCGGGCGATCGGCCTGCCGTTCACCCGGGTGCCGTTCCTGGACAAGCCCAGGTCCACGACATACAGGTAGGGTCCTCGTCTGACGAACTCGGCATGGAGTCGAGACACGCTGGGGTCGGTGAGCCGGATGTCAACACCCCGGCCCCTTCCGACCGTCGTGATCTCGGGGCGCAACGGGACCACCTCGCCAGTGTCCTCGATGCGTATGAACGGCCCCTCCACGGCAGTTCCTCCCCAGGTAGCCCGCCGTAACTATTACTACAGCTCCGGCTTACCCAACCGAGGGGATGCGGAATCTCCTTTGCCGAAAGGAGAATCCGACGTGAAATTGGTCTGGACCTTTGCGGTCGGTTTTGCCTGCTCACGGGTAGACTTCGGACGAAGATAAGCGGAGGAAACACTCATGGCGGACAAGCCCACGAAAGGTCTGGCCGATGTCGTCGCGGCGTCCACAGCGCTGAGTGACATCGACGGAAAGGCCGGTCGCCTGTTCTACCGTGGATACGACATCCACGACCTGGCCGGCCGCGCAACGTTCGAGGAGACCGCACACCTGCTCCAGCGTGGCAAGCTGCCCACCCGCTCCGAGCTCGACGAGTACGGCGCCGAGCTGGCGCGAGGCCGGGAGCTGGGCGCCCTGGTGTCCGCGAACATCGCCGAGATCGCCGAGAAGCAGAAACCCATGGAGGCGCTGCGCTCGCTGGTCTCCCTGTCGGGCGCCGACGACCCCGACAAGGACTCCATCGCGCCCGACGCCAACCTGCGCAAGGCGGCCAGGCTGGTCGCCCAGCAGCCGCTGCTCGTCGCCCGCTACCACGCCGCCCGCACCGGCTCCGAGGTCCCCGAGCCGGACCCCTCGCTGAGCATCGCCGCGAACTTCCTGCTCCAGGTCACCGGCCGCACGCCCGGCCCGCGCGAGGTCGAGATCTTCGACGAGTGCCTGGTGCTGCACGCCGACCACACGATGAACGCCTCCACCTTCGCCGCCCGCGTGTGCGCCGCGACCCTGTCGGACATGCACTCCGCCATCGTCGCCGCCATCGGCACCCTCAAGGGCCCGCTGCACGGCGGGGCGAACGAGCAGGTCATGAAGACCCTGGAGTCGCTGTCGCCGGGTGGAGTGGCCCAGGCCGTGCGCGACAAGCTCGCCGCCGGCGAGAAGATCATGGGCTTCGGGCACCGCGTCTACAAGACGGAGGACCCGCGGGCCACGCATTTGCGTAGGATGTCGGCCGAGCTGGGTGAGTCCAGCGGCGACGACACGTACTACCGGATGTCCAAGGAGATGGAGGAAGTCGTCTTCGAGACCAAGGGTCTCTACCCCAACGTCGACTTCTACGCCGCCTCGGTCTACCACTACCTGGGCATCCCGACCGACCTGTTCACGCCGGTCTTCTCCATCAGCCGCATGTCCGGCTGGACGGCTCACGTGATCGAGCAGCACGCCGACAACCGGCTGATCCGCCCCGACAGTGAGTACATCGGTGAGACCGACCAGAAGTGGAAGCCACTAGAAGAGCGTTGAGCCACAACGGGACTGAACAGCGCGAGAGCTGGGGGCCGTACCCGCTGATCCTGGCGGGTGCGGCCGTCGGCATGCTCGTGGCCTTCATCGCCGACCCGCGCTGGGGCGGGTTCGTGCTGGGCGCCGTCATCATGGTCGCCGCCGCGCTGCGCTTCGCCGGGTACGGCGGGCAGCTCGCGCTGAGGAGCAAGAAGATCGACGTCATCACGCTGTCCGTCTTCGGATTCGTGCTGGTCCTGACCTCGCTCCTGCTCGACAACAACGAGCTGAAGGCGCTCATCCTGTCCCTTTTCGCACCGTGACCTGGCGGTCCGATAGCCTCAACGCATCCATTCATTGAAGGGGAACCATTCGCATGCCCAAGATCAAGGTGGAGGGCCCCGTCGTCGAGCTTGACGGCGACGAGATGACCCGGATCATCTGGCAGTTCATCAAGGACCAGCTGATCCTTCCCTACCTCGACGTCGACCTGAAGTACTACGACCTCGGCATCGAGCACCGAGACGCCACGGACGACCAGGTCACCATCGACGCCGCGAACGCCATCAAGAAGTACGGCGTCGGTGTGAAGTGCGCCACCATCACCCCGGACGAGGCGCGCGTCGAGGAGTTCGGACTCAAGAAGATGTGGAAGTCCCCCAACGGGACCATCCGCAACATCCTCGGCGGCGTCATCTTCCGCGAGCCGATCATCATGTCGAACGTCCCGCGGCTCGTCCCCGGCTGGACCAAGCCGATCGTCGTCGGCCGTCACGCCTTCGGCGACCAGTACCGCGCGACCGACCTGAAGATCCCCGGTGAGGGCACGCTGACCCTGACGTACACCCCCAAGGACGGCTCCGAGCCGATCGAGCTCGACGTGTACGACTTCCCCGGCAGCGGCATCGCGATGGCGATGTACAACCTGGACGAGTCGATCCGCGACTTCGCCCGCGCCTCGATGCGTTACGGCCTCAACCGCGGCTACCCGGTCTACCTCTCCACGAAGAACACCATCCTCAAGGCGTACGACGGCCGCTTCAAGGACATCTTCGCCGAGGTCTTCGAGACCGAGTTCAAGGAGGAGTTCGACAAGGCCGGTCTGACCTACGAGCACCGCCTCATCGACGACATGGTCGCCGCGGCGCTGAAGTGGGAGGGCGGCTACGTCTGGGCCGCCAAGAACTACGACGGCGACGTCCAGTCCGACACGGTCGCCCAGGGCTTCGGCTCGCTCGGCCTGATGACCTCGGTCCTGATGACCCCCGACGGCCAGACCGTCGAGGCCGAGGCCGCGCACGGCACCGTCACCCGCCACTACCGCCAGCACCAGCAGGGCAACCCCACCTCCACCAACCCGATCGCCTCGATCTTCGCGTGGACGCGTGGCCTGGCCCACCGCGGCAAGCTCGACAACACCCCCGCGGTGACGGACTTCGCCAACACGCTGGAGCAGGTCTGCGTCGAGACCGTCGAGGGCGGTCAGATGACCAAGGACCTCGCGCTCCTCGTCGGCGGCGACGCCAAGTGGCTCACCACTCAGGACTTCCTGGCGGCTCTCGACGAGAACCTCAAGAAGAAGATGTCGGCCTAAGAGCCGCAGAAAACGGCCTCTACCTGCGGTTCCACCGCGTGGTAGAGGTCGTTTCGGTGTCTGCCGCCTGCTCGTACGCGGTCGGCTTTTTGGGGGTTTCCCACAAAACGAGCCCCGCAGCGTGCGCTGTGTACGACATGGGCGTCAGCGGCCGGCAGACGCAAGAGTTGATACTGCACGGGGCTGTCGTGCCGCAGGGCGCGCATCTTGGTCTACAGGGTTGGTCTACAGGAGGGCTCGGTCGGGTGTTCACACGTGTCGCCATCGTCAATCGCGGTGAGGCCGCCATGCGCCTCATCCACGCCGTACGGGACCTCGCCGCCGAGACCGGGACGCGGATGGAGACCGTCGCCCTGTACACCGACGTCGACCGCACGGCCACCTTCGTCCGCGAGGCGGACCTGACCTACGACCTCGGCCCCGCCTCGGCGCGCCCCTACCTCGACCTGAAGGTGCTCGAACGCGCCCTGGTGGAGTCGGGGGCCGACGCCGCGTGGGTCGGGTGGGGCTTCGTCGCCGAGGACCCGGCGTTCGCGGAGCTGTGCGAGCGGATCGGGGTCACCTTCATCGGGCCGGACCCGGAGGCCATGCGCAAGCTCGGCGACAAGATCGGCGCGAAGCTGATCGCCGAGGAGGTCGGCGTGCCGGTCGCGCCGTGGAGCCGCGGCGCGGTCGAGAGCCTCGACGCCGCGCGGGCGGCGGCGGCGCGGATCGGTTACCCGCTGATGCTCAAGGCCACCGCGGGCGGCGGCGGGCGCGGCATCCGCGTGATCAGCGACGAGGCCGAGCTGGACGACGCCTACGAGCGCACCAGCCAGGAGGCCGAGAGGGCGTTCGGCAGCGGTGTGGTGTTCCTGGAGCGGCTGGTCACCGGCGCCAGGCACGTCGAGGTGCAGGTGATCGCCGACGGCCAGGGCACCGCGTGGGCGCTCGGCGTCCGCGACTGCTCGGTGCAGCGGCGCAACCAGAAGGTCATCGAGGAGTCGTCCTCGCCGGTGCTCGCCCCCGAGCAGGCGGCGGAGCTGAAGGCGTCGGCCGAGCGGCTGGCCGTCGCGGTCGGCTACCGCGGCGCCGCCACCGTCGAGTTCCTCTACCACCCGGGCGAGCGCATGTTCGCCTTCCTGGAGGTCAACACCCGCCTGCAGGTCGAGCATCCGATCACCGAGGCCACCACCGGGTTCGACCTGGTCAAGGCGCAGCTGCACGTGGCCTCCGGCGGCCGGTTGGAAGGCCGGCCGCCGGCGGAGCGCGGGCACGCCATCGAAGCCCGGCTGAACGCCGAGGACCCCGACCGCGACTTCGCGCCGTCCCCCGGCCGCATCGCCCGGCTGGACCTGCCCGCCGGGCCGGGCATCCGGGTCGACACCGGCGTCAGCGAGGGCGACACCATCCCGGCCGACTTCGACTCCATGATCGCGAAGATCATCGCGTACGGCCGCGACCGCGAGGAGGCGCTCGGCAGGCTGCGCCGGGCGATGGCCCGCACCTCGGTGATCATCGAGGGCGGCGCCACCAACAAGAGCTTCGTGCTCGACCTGCTCGACCAGCCCGAGGTGATCGACGCCAGCGCCGACACCGGCTGGATCGACCGCGTCCGCGGCGAGGGCAGGCTCGTCTCCCACCGCCACTCCGGCGTCGCGCTGGCCGCCGCCGCGATCGAGGCGTACGAGGAGGAGGAGCGCGCCGAGCGGCAGCGGCTGCTGGCCACGGCGTTCGGCGGGCGCCCGCAGGTGCAGCACAAGAGCAGCCGGCCGCTGGACCTCAAGCTGCGCGGCGCCGGCTACCGCGTGCGCGTGGCGCGGGTCGGCGCGCACCGGTTCCGCGTCGCCGTCGAGGCGGGCGGCGACCTGCGCACCGCCGACGTCGAGCTCGACCGCTTCGACCGCTACACCGGCCAGATCGTCGTGAACGGCAGCCGCCACCGCCTGCTGATCGGCACGCACGGGGCCACCCACCTGATCGAGGTGGACGGCGTGGCGCATCGCGTCAGCCGCGACGAGGGCGGCGTCGTCCGCTCGCCCGCGCCCGCGCTGGTCGTCGCCACGCCGCTGCAGGTCGGCGCCGAGGTCGAGGCCGGCGCTCCGGTCCTGGTGCTGGAGTCCATGAAGATGGAGACGGTGCTGCGGGCGCCGTTCAAGGCCCGGCTGAAGGAGATCGCCGTCTCCGTGGGCAGCCAGGTGGAGACCGGGGCGCCGCTGCTGCGGCTGGAGCCGCTGGCCGACGACGCCGCCTCGGTCGAGGAGGCGGTCGGCTCCGTCGAGCTGGACCTGCCCCCGGCGCCCGGCGAGGTCCCGGCGCGAGAGCGCACCAGGCGGGGCCAGGAGGGCCTGCGCAGCCTGCTGCTGGGCTACGACCTCGACCCGCACGACGAGCGCCGGGTGCTCGACGACTACCTCGCCGCGCGCCGTACGGTCATCGAGGCGGGGCACCGGCCGCTGGCCGAGGAGCTGGAGCTGTTCGAGGTCTTCGCCGACCTGGCGGAGCTGAGCCGCAACCGGCCCGCCGGCGAGGACGGCGGCGACGAGCACGTGCACAGCCCGCGCGAGTTCTTCCACGCCTACCTGCAGAGTCTCGACGTCGAGCGGGCCGGGCTGCCGCAGTCGTTCCAGGCCAAGCTGGCCAAGGCGCTGCGGCACTACGGCGTCACCGAGCTGGAGCGCACCGGCGAGCTGGAAGGCGCCGTGTTCCGGATCTTCCTGGCCCAGCAGCGCGCCTCCGCCGACGCCGCCGTCCTGGCGACGCTGCTGCGCTCCTGGCTGCGGGAGCCGCCGCCGGACGAGGCGCTGCGCGAGCCCGCCGGGCTCGTGCTGGAGCGGCTGCTGGCCGCGACGCAGGTCCGCTTCCCGGTGATCTCCGACCTCGCACGGGGCGTGGTGTTCGCCTGGTTCGGCCAGCCGCTGCTGCGCCGCAACCGCGCCCGCGTCTACGCGGAGGTCCGCAAGCACCTGCGCCACCTCGACGCGCACCCCGGCTCGCCGGACCGCGCCGAGCGCATCGCCGAGATGGTCCGCAGCACCGAGCCGCTCGTGCGCCTGCTCGGCCAGCGCCTGGCCCGCGCCAACCTGGACAACGCGGTCATGCTGGAGGTGCTGACCCGGCGGTACTACGGCAACAAGCCGCTCGTCGCCGTCCGCACCAGCGAGGTCGCGGGCTGCACGTTCGTGGTCGCCGAGCGCGCGGGCTCGTGCGTGGTCTCCGCCGCGGTGAGCTTCGAGGCGCTGGGCGGCGCGCTGCGCGGCCTGGCCCAGCTCGCCGGCGCCCGCCAGGACGTCGTGGACGCCGACATCTACCTCGCCTGGGAAGGCCAGCCCGAGGACTCCGACGCCGCGGCGGCCGCGCTGCACGAGGTGATCGCCGCGCACCCGCTGCCCGACCAGGTACGCAGGATCACCGCCACCGTCGCCGGGCGCGGCGGGGCGGTCATGCACCACCACTTCACCTTCCGGCCGTCGGCCACCGGCATGGCGGAGGAGCGGCTGATCCGCGGCCTGCACCCGTACATCGCCGAGCGCATGCAGCTGCAGCGGCTCAGCAAGTTCGACCTCACCCGGCTCCCGTCCTCGGACGAGGAGGTCTACCTCTTCCAGTGCGTGGCGCGGGAGAACCCGTCCGACGACAGGCTCATCGCCTTCGCGCAGGTCCGCGACCTGACCGAGCTGCGCGAGCACGACGGCAGGCTCGTCGCGCTGCCCACGGCCGAGGACGTCATCGCCGCCTGCGTCGACGCGATCCGCCGCGCCCAGGCCCGCCGGCCGTCGAAGAAGCGGCTCAACACCAACCGGATCGTGATCTACGTCTGGCCGCCCAGCAACCTGACCCGCGCCGAGATCGAGATGCTCGCCCGGCGCGTGCTGCCGACCACGGCGGGGGCCGGGCTGGAGGAGACGCTGTTCATCGCGCGGCAGCGCGACCCGGAGACCGGCGCGCTGACCAAGGTCGCGGTGCGCATCTCCCTCGACGCCACCGGCACGCCCAAGCTGACCATCACCCAGCCGTCCGACGAGCCGATCGAGCCGCTGGACGACTACCGGCAGAAGGTGCTGCGGGCGAGCAGCCGCAACACGGTCTACCCGTACGAGCTGACCGGGGTGCTCGGCGACTTCGTCGAGCACGACCTCGACGACGACCACGTGCTCGTGCCCGTCGACCGGCCCAAGGGCCGCAACTCCGCGGCGCTCGTGGCGGGCGTGGTCAGCACGCGGACCAGGCGCCACCCCGAGGGCATCACCAGGGTCGTGCTGCTCGGCGACCCGACCAAGTCGCTCGGCGCGCTGTCGGAGCCTGAGTGCCGCCGCGTGATCGCCGCGCTGGACCTGGCCGAGCGGATGCGGGTGCCGCTGGAGTGGTACGCGCTGTCGGCCGGCGCCCGGATCTCCATGGAGTCGGGCACCGAGAACATGGACTGGGTGGCCGCGGCGCTCAAGCGCATCGTGGAGTTCACCCAGGACGGCGGCGAGATCAACATCGTCGTCGCGGGCATCAACGTCGGCGCGCAGCCGTACTGGAACGCCGAGGCGACGATGCTCATGCACACCAAGGGCATCCTGGTGATGACGCCCGACTCGGCGATGGTGCTCACCGGCAAGCAGTCGCTGGACTTCTCCGGCGGCGTGTCGGCCGAGGACAACTTCGGCATCGGCGGCTACGACCGCGTGATGGGCCCGAACGGGCAGGCCCAGTACTGGGCGCCGAACCTGGCCGCCGCCCGCGACGTGCTGATGTCGCACTACGACCACACCTACGTCGCCCCCGGCGAGCAGGGGCCGAGACGGGCCAGGACCACCGACCCGGTCGATCGCGACATCTCCGATTTCCCGCACGTCGTGGAGGGCAGCGAGTTCACCACGGTCGGCGAGATCTTCTCCAGCACGGCCAACCCCGACCGCAAGAAGCCGTTCGACATCCGCACGGTGATGCGGGCGCTGTCCGACCAGGACCACCCGGTGCTGGAGCGCTGGGCGGGCATGGCCGACGCGGAGACCGCGGTCGTGCAGGACGTGCATCTCGGCGGCATGCCGGTGTGCCTGCTCGGCATCGAGTCCCGCTCGGTGCCGCGGCGCGGCTTCCCGCCCACCGACGGCCCCGACACCTACACGGCCGGCACGCTGTTCCCCCGGTCGTCGAAGAAGGCCGCGCGGGCGATCAACGCGGCCAGCGGCAACCGGCCGCTGGTGGTGCTGGCGAACCTGTCCGGCTTCGACGGCTCGCCCGAGTCGATGCGCAAGCTGCAGCTGGAGTACGGCGCCGAGATCGGCCGGGCGATCGTGAACTTCCGCGGGCCCATCGTGTTCTGCGTGATCTCGCGGTACCACGGTGGCGCGTTCGTGGTGTTCTCCAAGGCGCTGAACCCGAACATGACCGTGCTGGCGCTGGAGGGCTCGTTCGCCTCGGTGCTCGGTGGCGCCCCGGCCGCCGCGGTCGTGTTCTCCGGCGAGGTCAACGCCAGGACCGCGGCCGATCCGCGCGTACAGGAGCTGGAGGCGCGCGTCGCGGCCGCCGCCGGCGCCGACCGCGCCGCGCTGACCGCCGAGCTGGACGAGCTGCGCGCCTCGGTACGGGCGGAGAAGCTCGGCGAGGTGGCGGCGGAGTTCGACCGGGTGCACAACATCCGGCGCGCGGTCGAGGTCGGCTCCGTGGACGCCGTCATCCGCGCGGCGGAGCTGCGTCCCCGCGTCATCGAGGCCATCGAGGCCCGCCTGAAGTAACACCCCCGCAGGACGAGGGCCGCCTCCGCGCGGCCCTTTTCCATGTCTTGACGCGTACGGCGGCGTGGCGCTGTTGATCACGTGGGTATGAGGCAGCTCAAGACAGTCGTACGCGTTTCGGGGGGTTCGGATGCGACTGAGAATTCTGAGTGGGCTGGGGGCGCTCACCGCCGCCGCGATCCTGTCCGGCTGCGACTCTCAGCCGGACACCGCCAAGCTGGCCGACACCAAGGTGGACGCCGCCGCGAAGCTCAAAGCGAGCAAGGCCGCCAAGGTCAAGAACGCCGCCAAGGTGAAGGCGAACGAGCTGGGGCAGATCCCGGTCCTGATGTTCCACCGGATCGTGCCGAAGCCGCAGACGACGGACGACAGGTCGCCCCAGCAGTTCAGGGCCGACCTGGAACGGCTCGTCCGGGAGGACTACGTGCCGATCACGGCCGCCGAGATGGTGGCCGGCAAGATCGACATCCCGGCGGGCAAGCACCCCGTGGTGCTGACCTTCGACGACTCCTCGCCCTCTCAGCTCACGCTGAACCAGATGGGCGAGCCGCAGAAGGACACCGCGGTCGCGATCATGAAGGAGGTCGCCGCGGCGCACCCGGGCTGGAAGCCCAAGGCCACCTTCTACGTGACGCGCGACATGTTCGGCAAGACCGCGCGCGAGGAGCAGGCGCAGATGCTGCTCTGGCTCAAGGACAACGGCTTCGAGATCGGCAACCACACCAGCGACCACCTCAACCTGCGTGGCCGCTCGCATAAGGAGGTCGAGGAGCAGATCGGCAAGATCGCCGCCCAGATCAACTCCTTGTCCTACACCAAGCCCACCACGATCGCCCTGCCGTACGGCAACCAGCCGAACAAGAAGGACTGGGCGATGCGCGGCAAGCTCTACAACCACCAGGGCGCCTTCCTGGCCGGGTACACGCCGGCGCCGGCGCCCTTCAGCAAGTCCTACGACCCGGCGGGGATCCCGCGGATCAAGGCCATGGAGAAGAAGGGCGACTGCGCGCAGTTCTGCTCGCACGCCTGGCTGGACTGGCTGAAGAAGAACCCGGACATGCGCTACACCTCGGACGGGGACGTGAGCACGGTGGCCTATCCCAAGTACAAGGCCCCGTACCTGCGCAAGTCCTTCAACAGCTGGAGCCTGCCCTATTGATCGAGAACCCTGAAGGAGATCCCCGCGCGGTGCAGGCGGTCGATGAGGGGCTGTCCCATCGCTGAGGCGGTGGTGAGCTGGCCCGCGCGGTCGGGGACGTCGTCGAAGGCCAGGCACAGGGCCGACTCGGCGAGCATCTTGGCGGTCTCGTCGTAGCCCGGGTCGCCGCCCGAGACCTCCGTGACCACGCGCTCGCCGCCGCCCTCGCCCAGGAAGGTGACCTTGAACCAGCTCCTGGCCCGCCGCGCGGGTGACGGGCCTTCGCCGGGCCGGACCCGCCTGCGCATCCAGCGGCGCGCCGGCGGGAGCTGGGCCAGGGCCGCGAAGGCGCCGGCGCCCGCCACCGTGGCCAGGGCCCGGGGCAGGGTGCGGACGGCGTAGTGCTGGCGGTAGGTGAAGTCGGGGCCGTAGCGGTCGAGCAGGCGGGCGGAGTAGCCGACGATGTGCGGGTCGATGCTGGGCATCGGCAGGGCCCAGCCGCCCACGTAACGCAGCCCGCCCGGCAGCGAGCTGACCCTGCGGCCCTTGGGGCTGGGCTCGGCGGAGCGGCGCTGGGTGCCCTGGGCGACGGCCTGGCGGGCGCGGCCCATGATGGTCAGCACGCTGGCCGCCGTGCCGCCTGACGGGCGGCCGTTGACCCGCAGGAAGGCGCTGATCTTGAGCGGCTCGCCCTCGGGGAGCTGGTCGACCGTGTAGAGGACGCCGAGATCGTACGGGATGGAGTCGAAGCCGCAGGCGTGCACCAGCTTGGCGCCGCTCCTGGCGGCGCGCTCGTGGTAGTGCACGTAGACGCGGTCCACGAACTCCTGCTCGCCCGTGAGGTCGAGGTAGTGGGTGCCGGCGTCGGCGCAGGCGGCGACGAGGGGCTCGCCGTGCAGGACGTACGGGCCGACCGTGGTGGCCAGCACGCGCGTCTGGCGGGCGAGCGCCGCGACGGAGGCCGCGTCGGTGGCGTCGGCGGTCAGGACCGGTACGTCGAGCCCGAGGCGCTGCAGCTTGGCCCGGTCGCGGCCGGCCAGGGCCCAGCGGGTGCCGGGGCCGGCGGCCATGGCGAGGTAGGCGGCCGTCAGCGCGCCGGTGAACCCGCTCGCGCCGAACAGCACGATGTCATAGGGGCGATCCATGATCCTGAGGCTTCCCCGAACCGCGTGCGGACGCAAGACGCGGCACGAAAGACACGAAGCCGTGATGTAGCCAAACCGGAACCGATCCCTGCGAAGTTGCTGAGCGTCGTAAAGTTTGCGTCGATGGGGTTCTGTACACGTGGGGATGACGAATGCCGCAAATCTCGCCGCTGGTCGCCGGCGATCCCACCGAGCTGGGGTCCTTCCGGCTGTCCGGGCGGATCGGCGAAGGCGGCCAGGGCATCGTCTACCTGGGCGTCAACGACGAGGGTGAGCGTGCCGCGATCAAGCTGCTGCACGTCAAGTTCAGCGGCGACACCATCGCCAGATCGCGCTTCGCCAGGGAGCTGAAGGCGGCGCAGCGGGTGGCGTCGTTCTGCACCGCCCGGGTGATCGAGGCCGACCTCGACGGCAACACGCCGTACATCGCCAGCGAGTACATCGACGGCCGGCCGCTGCGGGAGGTCGTGGAGAGCGACGGGCCGCTGACCGGCACGGTGCTCGACCGGCTGGCCATCGGCACCGCCACCGCGCTCACCGCGATCCACCACGCCTCGATCGTGCACCGCGACTTCAAGCCCGACAACGTGCTGATCGCCGCCGACGGGCCGCGCGTGGTCGACTTCGGCATCGCCCGCATCATCGACTCCACCGGTACGATCACCAGCCGCGCCATCGGCACCCCCGCCTACATGGCGCCGGAGCAGATCGCCGGCGACGACATCGGGCCCTTCACGGACGTCTTCTCGTGGGGCGCGACCATCGCCTTCGCGGCGACGGGGCAGGTGGCCTTCGAGGGCAAGTCCATCGCGACGGTGCTCAACCGCATCCTCAACCACGAGGTCGACGTCGCCATGCTGCACGAGCCGCTGCGCGGCGTGGTGCGCGAGGCGCTGGCCAAGTCACCGGCCGAGCGGCCGTCGGCCGACCAGATCCTGCTGCGGCTGCTGGGGCAGTCGTCCACGGCGGGGGCCTCGACGGCGGTGCTCGCCAAGGGCGTCGAGGTGGCCAGCGACGACACCATGCCGTTCATCAGGGTGTCGGCGGGGTCGATCACCGACCAGCCGGGCCACAAGGGCTCCGTGGTGCCCCCGTCGAGGACGGGCACGGGTGCCTCCCCGGTGCAGACTCCCAAGACGCCGCTGCAGGCTCCGCACACCGGTGCCTCCCCGGTGCCGTCCGCGCCGACCGGCGCCTCCCCGGTGCGGTCGGCGCCGACCTCCGCCTCCGGGATGGGGCCGCAGGACCCTCAGCACCCCCAGGGGCACTCGGGTGCCATGACAGCGCAGTCGGGGGGTCATGGGCCGACGGTGCCGCCGGAGGGTGGCCACGGGGCCCCGTACCCGATGCCCGAGCAGCACGTCACACCGGTGCGGAGCAGGCGGGCCAAGCTGTGGGTGGCGCTGGCGACCGCGGTCGTGCTGGTCGCCGCCGCGGCGATCGCGCTGGGGCTGAACGGCGGCCTGATGAACCTGACGTTCCTGCCGGGCGCGGACCCGGGAGAGGAGAGGTCGGGCCAGAACCCGTCCACCGCCTTCGCCACGGTGGCCGACAAGGTCGCGCAGACCGGGAAGATCGTGATCGGCGTCAAGGGCGACCTGCCGGGCGTCGCGCTGCAGAACGGCGACACGTTCCAGGGCTTCGACATCGAGATCGCCCAGCGGATCGCGACGGAGCTGGGGGCCGAGCAGACCACGTTCGTCCGGGTCGGCAGGGACGACCGCGCCAGCGCCCTGGCGGAGGGCCGGGTGGACCTGGTGGTGGCCACCTACTCGATCGACAGGAGCGAGACGCAGTTCGCCGGGCCGTACTACCTGGCGCACCAGGACATCCTGGTCCGCGCGGGCGACGACATCGACGAGCTGGGCGACCTGAAGGGCAAGCGGATCTGCGCGCCCAACAGCCCGTCGGTCGGCGCGGTGCAGGACCGGGTGAAGGTCGAGCCGGTCACGACCAGCGACTACGCCGCCTGCATGGACCTGCTCAGGAGCGGCAAGGTCGACGGGGTGCCCGGCGACGACCTGATCCTGGCGGGGTTCGCGGCCAGGGAGAACATGCGCTACAAGATCCTCGGCGCCAAGCTGACCAACGAGCGTTACGGCGTCGGCATCAGGAACGGCGACGTGCGCACCTGCCAGGCGGTGCAGGCCGTGATCGCCGACTTCTACGCCAAGGGTTACGTCGCCCAGCTCCTGACCAGGTACTTCGGCAAGGTGGACTTCGAAGCGGAGCTGAAGGTGCCCGCGATGGAAACCTGCTGATGACGAGCGGGTAACATCCCAGGCGTCAACGAATCTCACTGCGAGTTAGGGGAAGGCCATGGCGTCGTCAGCCACTGTGCCCGTCAAGGTGACCGTCACCGGAGCCGCCGGCCAGATCGGCTACGCATTGCTGTTCCGCATCGCGTCGGGGCAGCTGCTCGGCGCCGACGTGCCGGTCAAGCTCAGCCTGCTGGAGATCCCGCAGGCCGTGAAGGCGGCCGAGGGCACCGCGATGGAGCTGGACGACTGCGCGTTCCCGCTGCTGTCGGGCATCGAGATCACCGACAACCCCGACGTCGCCTTCAACGGCGCCAACGTCGCGCTGCTGGTCGGCGCCATGCCGCGGAAGGCGGGCATGGAGCGCGGCGACCTGCTCGGCGCCAACGGCGGCATCTTCGGCCCGCAGGGCAAGGCCATCAACGACCACGCCGCCGACGACATCAGGGTCCTGGTCGTGGGCAACCCGGCCAACACCAACGCGCTCATCGCCCAGCAGAACGCGCCCGACGTGCCGGCCGACCGCTTCACCGCGATGACCAGGCTCGACCACAACCGCGCGCTGTCCCAGCTGGCCGCCAAGCTCCAGGTCCCGGTCACCGAGATCAGGAACATGACGATCTGGGGCAATCACTCCGCCACGCAGTACCCGGACCTGTTCCACGCCGAGGTGGGCGGCAAGGTCGCGGCCGAGCAGGTCGAGTCCGAGTGGCTGAAGGACACCTTCATCCCGACGGTGGCCAAGCGCGGCGCAGCCATCATCGAGGCCCGCGGCGCCTCCTCGGCCGCCTCCGCCGCCAACGCGGCGATCGACCACGTCTACGACTGGGTCAACGGCACCGACTGGACCTCGGCGGCCGTGGTCTCCGACGGCTCCTACGGCGTGCCCGAGGGCCTCATCTCCTCGTTCCCGGTACGTGCGGCGGGCGGCACGTTCGAGATCATCCAGGGCCTCGAGATCGACGCCTTCTCCCGCGAGCGCATCGACGCCAGCGTGGCGGAGCTGGAGGAGGAGCGCCAGGCCGTCAAGGAGCTGGGCCTCATCTGAGCCGAGCAGACGACGCGCGCCTCCTGGTGGGGGCGCGCGTCTGGCTTTTGCTGACGCGCGTCCGGCTTTTCCTGACGCCTACGGGGGCACCACCTCGGGGCAGGAGGTCGGCTGGGTGGCCGGGGCGGGCTGCGGGGTGGCGAAGATCACGCCCGCCGCCGCCAGAGCGCTGCACACCGCGATGAGGGCACCGAAGATCAGCTTCGTGACCCTTGGTGAAAAGCTCCTCACATTTCGGTATCACAGCACACATTCCCGCTCCGTAGGGTCATTTCCCAGAAAGCGCTCCCCAGGCGTCGGAGACGATGTCGCGCAGCGCCGCCCGCTCGGGCTTCCAGCCCAGCTCGCGCTGGATCCTGGCGGACGAGGCGACCAGCACCGCCGGGTCGCCGGGCCGCCGCTCGCCCACCACGGCGGGGATCTCGTGCCCGGTCACCTCGCGGCAGACCGAGATCACCTCCTGCACGGAGAAGCCGGTGCCGCTGCCCAGGTTGTAGACGCGGTGCTCGCCGGGCGTGATCGCGTCCAGCGCCAGCAGATGGGCCCTGGCCAGGTCGGCGACGTGGATGTAGTCGCGCACGCAGGTGCCGTCGGCCGTGGGGTAGTCGGTGCCGAACACGCTGACCGACTCGCGCTCGCCGGTCGCCACCTTCAGCACGTTCGGGATGAGGTGGGTCTCGACCGCGTGCCGCTCGCGGAAGCGGCCGTAGGCGCCCGCCACGTTGAAGTACCGCAGGCTCACCGCGCCCAGCCCGCGCTGGCTCGCGTACGCGCTCAGCGCGGTGTCCACGGCCAGCTTCGAGGCGCCGTACGGGTTCGTCGGCCGGGTCGGGTCGCCCTCCTCGATCGGCGAGCGCTCCGGCTCCCCGTAGGTGGCCGCCGTCGAGGAGAACACGATCCGGCCCACACCCTTGTCACGCATGGCGTCGAGCAGCCCCAGCGTGCCACCCAGGTTGTTGGCCCAGTACAGGCCCGGCTGCTGCACCGACTCGCCCACCAGTGACTTGGCCGCGAAGTGCAGCACCGCGTCGACGCCGTCGAGGGCCTGCCCGGCCTCGGTGATGTCGGCCCGGACGAAACGCGCGCCGTCCGGCACCGCGTCCTCATGCCCGGTCGACAGGTCGTCGAGTACGGTCACCTCGTGCCCCGCCTCGATGAGCTGCGCAGCCACGACACTGCCGACGTACCCGGCGCCTCCGGTGACCAGTAGCCGCATGTGTACTCCTGTTCGTATATGTTTGATTTTGTCAGGCTTGCCGTTCAGCATACGCGGGAAAGCCGACGAGTACGCTGCCAACCACCATGTTTGACACCGTCGCGGCCAACATCGCCCTGGTCCTGCTGTTCATCTTGATCGGGGGCTTCTTCGCCGCCGCAGAAATCGCCATGGTCTCCCTGCGCGACAGCCAGGTCCGCAAACTCTCCCAGCGGGGCCGGCGCGGTGAGCGCGTGGCCAAGCTGGCCCGAGACCCGAACAGATTCCTGTCCGCCGTCCAGATCGGCGTGACCGTGGCCACCATGCTGTCGGCCGCGTTCGGCGCCGACCGGCTCGCGGCGCAGCTCGTGCCCGTGCTGGAGGGCTGGGGGGTGCCCGCCGCCGTGTCGCCCGTGCTGGCCCTGGTGCTGGTCACGCTGGCCATCTCGTACGTGTCGCTGGTGCTCGGGGAGCTGGCACCCAAGCGGCTGGCGCTGCAGCGGGCCGAGGGGCTGTCGCTGTACGTGGCGCCGTTCCTGGACCGCATCGCCGCCCTGTCGCGCCCGATCATCTGGATGTTGTCCAAGTCCACCGACGGCGTGGTGCGGCTGCTCGGCGGCAACCCCCAGGCCGACAGGGAGGAGGTCACCACCGAGGAGCTGCGCGACATGGTCGTGGGGCACACCGATCTGACGGCCGACGAGCGCAAGCTCATCGCCGAGGTGTTCGCCGCGGGCAAGCGGCAGCTCAGGGAGGTGATGCTGCCGCGCACCGAGGTCGAGTTCATGGAGGCCGACACGCCGCTGACCGAGGCCGCCCGGCTGGCCGCCACGCTCCCGCACTCGCGTTTCCCCGTCTACCGCGACACCTACGACGAGGTCATCGGCTTCGTGCACGTGCGCGACCTGCTGGACCCTGAGCTGATTGGCCGCACCGAGCCGATCAGCGCCGTCGTGCCGATCAGGGCCGCCAAGTTCGTGCCCGCCTCCAAGCGCCTGCTCACGACGCTGAACGAGATGCGCGACGAGGGCCAGCACCTGGCCATCGTGGTGGACGAGTACGGCGGCACGGCCGGCATCGTCACCATGGAGGACCTGGTCGAGGAGCTGATCGGGGACATCAGGGACGAGTACGACGTCGAGGAGGACGTCGTGATCCTGCCCGCCGGCGAGATCGAGATCGACGGCCTGACGAACCTCAACGACTTCGCCACCGAGACCGGCATCCGCCTGCCGGACGGCCCGTACGAGACGCTGGCCGGCTTCGTCATGGCGATGCTGGGGCACGTGCCGGACGCGGGGGAGCGGGTGGAGTTCTCCGGTTTCGAGCTGACGGTCACCGAGCTGGACGGCCGGCGGATCGCCCGGGTGAGAGTGAAACGCCGAGCGGTCGTCGAGTCGCCCCCCGAGCAGGATTCCTGACACAATGGCCTGCTATGGCCAGACCTCGTGTACTCTCCGGCATCCAGCCCACCGCGGACTCCTTCCACCTGGGCAATTACCTGGGTGCGGTCCGCCAGTGGGTCACCATGCAGGAGACCCACGACGCGTTCTACTGCGTGGTCGATCTGCACGCGATCACCGTGCCGACCGAGGCCGACGCGCTGCGCCGGCGCAGCCGCGTGGCCGCGGCCCAGCTCTTCGCCGCCGGGCTCGACCCGGAGCGTTCCACCGTCTTCGTGCAGTCGCACGTGCGCGAGCACACCGAGCTGGCCTGGGTGCTGATCTGCCTCACCGGCATGGGCGAGGCGGGGCGGATGACCCAGTTCAAGGACAAGTCGGCCAAGTTCGGGGAGAGCGCGGCCAGCGTGGGCCTGTTCACCTACCCGATCCTGCAGGCCGCCGACATCCTGCTCTACCAGGCCAACCTGGTGCCGGTCGGGGCCGACCAGAAGCAGCACCTGGAGCTGACCCGCGACCTGGGCCAGCGCTTCAACCACCGCTTCGGTGACACCTTCACGCTGCCCGACCCGTACATCCTCAAGGAGGTCGAGAAGATCACCGACCTCCAGGACCCGACGGCGAAGATGTCGAAGTCGTCCTCCAGTCCCGCGGGCATCCTCGACGTGCTGGAGCAGCCGGGGCCGCTGCGCAAGAAGGTCATGCGGGCGGTCACCGACACCGGCTCCGAGGTGCTGTTCGACGAGGCCAACAAGCCGGGCATCTCCAACCTGCTGCGCATCCAGTCGGCGCTGACCGGCACGCCCATCCCCGAGCTGGTCGCCCGCTACGAGGGGCAGGGCTACGGCACGTTCAAGAAGGACGTGGCGGAGGCGGTGGCCGAGACGTTCGCGCCGATCAGGGAGCGCACGGAGAAGCTGCTGGCCGACGAGAAGGAGCTCGACCGCATGCTGGCGATCGGCGCCGAGCGGGCCTCGGCGGTGGCCAGGGAGACGATGGCGCAGGTCCGCGACAGGGTGGGCTTCCTGCCCAAGCTGTAGATCCGCCAAGGGGGCCGGGCTGTACAGCCCGGCCTTTTTCGTGCCCTTCGAGGAACGTCGTTCGCAATGTTGCGTACGCCTGACAATCATGCGTACAGTGGTCGCATACGGAAACGACGTGCGCGAGAGGGTTGGAGATCATGTCTCATCCGCGACGGTGGTGGATCCTGGTGGTGCTGTGCCTGAGCACGGCCGTGCTGGTCATCGACAACATGGTGCTCAACGTGGCGATCCCGCCGCTGGCCGGGGAGATGAAGGCGAGCGCCCAGGACATCCAGTGGATCATGGAGTCCTACATGCTGGTGTTCGCCGGCCTGCTGCTCACCGCCGGCAGCCTGTCGGACCGGTTCGGGCGGCGCCGGGTCCTGATCATCGGGCTGGCGCTGTTCGGGCTCGCCTCGCTGGTGGCCACCTTCGCGGAGGGCCCCGGGCAGCTGATCGCGGCCCGCGCGGTGATGGGCGTCGGCGGCGCGCTGATCATGCCGAGCACCCTGTCGATCCTGATCACGGTGTTCGACGGGCAGGAGCGGCGCAAGGCCATGGCCGCCTGGAGCGCGGTCGCGATGACCGGGCTGATCGGCGGGCCGGTGCTGGGCGGCGTGCTCATCGCCTGGTTCTGGTGGGGCGCGGTCTTCCTGATCAACGTGCCGATCGCGATCGGCGCCATCGTCGCGGCGCTGCTGCTGATGCCCGAGTCCAAGGGCCCCGCCGTCAGGTTCGACCCGGTGGGCATGATCCTGTCGATGACCGGCATGACCGCGCTGGTCTGGACGATCATCGAGCTGCCCGCGCACGGCCCGCTGCAGGTGAGCGCGCTCGTGGCGGTGGCCGCGCTGGTGGCCTTCGTGGTCTGGGAGCTGCGCACGCCGTTCCCGATGGTCCCGCTGGGCCTGTTCGGGAACCCCGACTTCAGCGGCGGCAGCCTCTCGCTCACCCTGGTCCAGATCGGCAACGGCGGCCTGCTCATCGTGCTGACCCAGTACCTGCAGCTCGTGCTCGGCTACTCGCCCACCCAGGCGGGGCTGGCCTTCCTGCCCATGGCGGTGGCCTCGCTGGCCTGCAACGCGCTCGGCGCCACGCTCGGCGCGCAGGTGGGCAACCGCGTGCTGGCCTCGGGCGGGATGGTGGTGGTCGCCGGGGCGTTCGCGCTGCTGGCCACCGTGTCGGCGGGTGACGGCTTCTGGGTGACCGGCACGGCGCTGTTCCTGCTCGGCGCCGGCGGCGGCCTGGCCTCGCCGGCCGCCGTCACCGCGCTGATGGGCGCCGTCCCGCAGGAGCAGGCCGGGGTCGGCTCGGCGCTGAACGACACGATCCAGCAGCTCGGCGCCGCGCTCGGGGTGGCCGTCCTGGGCAGCGTCGTGGCCGCCGGCTTCACCGGCGCGATGCCCGCCTCCGCCCCCGAGCAGGCCCGCCGGTCCCTGCCCGACGCCCTCGCCGTCGCCGACCCCGGCCTGGCCCAGGTCGCCCGCGACGCCTTCACCGGCGCCATGTCCACCGGGTTCCTCATCAGCGCCGCTGGGGTGCTGGTGGCCGCCGTGCTCGCGTACGTGGTCATGCGGCCCCGTACCGAGCAGCGGCTCGTCCCCGTCCTCACCACGAACTGAAGGAAGATCATCATGACGAACGTGAACTACGACGAGCAGGGCGCCTGGCAGGCCGAGGGCGACTGGGGCGCGGCCGACTCCCGGGGGCGCAGGCTGGACCTCGCCCGCTGGCAGGCCCGCCTGGACGAGCTGCGTGACGAGTACCACGTGCCCGGCGCCCAGCTCGCCATCCTGGCCGGCGGCACCGTGCACGAGCTGGCGAGCGGGGTGCTGCACCGGGGCACGGGCCACGAGGTGACGACCGACTCGGTGTTCCTGAGTGGCTCGATCGCCAAGGTCTACACCGCCGCCCTGGTGATGAGCCTGGTCGACGAGGGCCTGCTGGCGCTGGACACGAGGGTTGCGGACGTGCTGCCCGAGTTCGGCACCCCCGACCCCGAGGCCACCGCGACGATCACCGTCAGGCAGCTCCTGTCCCACACCGGCGGCGTGACCAACGACTTCAACCACGACACGGGCCGCGGCGACGACTGCCTGGCCAGGTACGTCGAGGCCGCCAGGACCGTGGCCCTCGACTGCCCGCCCGGCACCGCGGTCTCCTATGGCGGCCTCGGCTACGTCGTCCTGGGCCGGCTCGTCGAGGTGCTGACCGGCCAGACGTGGGACCAGGCGCTGAAGGAGCGCATCTTCGCCCCGCTCGGCCTCGGCCACTCGATGACGCTGCCGGAGGAGGCGCTGCGCTTCCGCGTGGCCATGAGCCACCTGGGCGAGCCGGGCGCCTACCCCGACCCCGCGCCGGTCTGGGACCTGATGCCGCGCTCCGCCGGACCGGCCGGCCGCATCATCAGCTCCGCGGGCGACATGGCGCGCTTCGCCCGGATGCACCTGGCGGGCGGCACCGCGCCCGACGGCACCAGGGTGCTGTCCGCCGCGTCCGTCGCGGCCATGCAGCACAGGGAGACCGACGTGCCGGACAAGTGGACGGTCAGCGCCGACGGCTGGGGCCTCGGCTGGACCCTGTACGACTGGGACGGCGTCGCCGGCTACGGCCACGACGGCGCCGCCATCGGCCAGTACGGCTACCTGCGCGTCGTCCCCGAGGCCGGCGTGGCCCTGGTCCTGCTCACCAACGGCGGCGCCGCCCGCCGCCTGTACGCCGGCCTGTTCGCGGAGCTGCTCGCCGAGCTGGCGGGGGTCAGGATGCCGGAGCCCTTCGCCCCGGCCGCCGAGCCGCCCGCCGTGGACTGGGCGACGCTGAGCGGCGGCTACCGGCGCGAGGGCGTGGCGATCACCGTGACCGAGGGCCGCATGCGCTACGAGTTCGTGGACGGCATGAAGGACCTGTCGCCGCCCCTGGACATGGAGCTGGAGCCGGTCACGGCGACGGTGTTCGCCGCCTCCGGCGCGGGCCCGTCCTTCAGCGAGGATTACATGCCGGTCGTCTTCTCCACGCTCTCCGACGGCACCCGGTGCGTCTACGTCGGCATGCGGGCCGCGCCCAAGGTCACCGCCTGACGATCGGGCGTCACCTGGCCGGCCTCGTAGGCGGCGATCTCGGTGCTCGTCCGCCCGCGCGGCTCGCCCTTAGCGGCGCTAAATTGGACTTAGCGATGCTAAGGAGAAGGCTCATGATCATCACGGCGAAGTGCGCCGACGGCACCGAGGCGCGGGCCGTCGCGGAAGGGAACGGCCCCGTCGTCCTGGTCCTGCCTCCCGGCCTGGACGACGGGGCCTCCTGGGCGGCGGTGGCCGCACGGCTGGCCCCGCACCACCGGGTCGTCCGCCTCCACCGCCGCCGCTACCGGCTGGACCTCGACCAGCGGCAGCCGTGCACGGTCGCGCAGGAGGTGGCGCACGTCCTGGCGATGGTGGAGGCGGTCGGCGGCGGGCCGGTGCTGCTCGCGGGGCACTCGTCAGGCGCCGTGGTCGCGCTGGAGGCCATGGTGGCGGCCCCGGCCGCGTTCGCGGGCGCGGTGCTCTACGAGCCTCCGATCGTCATCGGCCCGCCCCTGGGAGGGCCGGACGGCGAGGTGCACCGCCGCGCCCGCGCGGCCATCGCGGCGGGGCGGCCGGGCCGCGCCATGCGGATCTTCGTACGGGACACCGTGGGGCTGCCCGGCTGGGCGGCGCTGCTGGTCGGCTGCTTCGTGGCCGTGGTGCCGAGGATGCGCGCCCTGGCCCCGCGCCAGGTCGAGGACAACGTGGCCATGGACGCGCTCGGAATCCGCCTGGAGGCGTACGCGGGCATCTCGGCGCCGGTGGTGCTGCTGGGCGGCGACCGCAGCCCGGCGCACCTGGGGGAGCGCCTGGACGCGCTGGAGCGCACGCTGCCGGACGCGCGGCGGGTCCTGCTCGCCGGGCAGGGCCATTCGGCGCACGCCAAGGCCCCTGACCGGGTCGCCGCCGTCGTCGCCGCTCTCGCCGCCGAGGTGTCCGAGCCGGGCTGAGCCACCGGGGCCCGGCCCGGCTCGATCGCTGTCACCGTCATCCCCTGCGTGCCGCCCGGTGCACGCGCAGAAGGGCGCGCAGGGCGGCCAGGCTGGACCTGGTGAGGCGGGTCTCGTCATGGACGGCGGTCCACCCGGAGTGATCTCTCTCGAACGACCATCCGGGGAACTCCCGCGTAGCCTCCTGGAGCAGTCGTTCCATGACGAAATCGGCACTCGGCGCACTGGTCATGGACGCAGAGTCGCAGCAGGACACCGGTGCGTGACGAACTCAGGCGAAGGATCTCCCCGTTCGCCTTCACCGAACTCGGAGTTCGCTCAGATGGGGATGTCGTGCCGCTCGGCCAGGTACCGCACCTCCGGCGCCCACGACGGCCTGGCCCGCCGCGCCAGCGAGCGGACCATCTCGCGCAGCAGCAGCTTGTGGTCCAGCTCCTCCGGGCACTCGCGCTCGATCCGCAGCAGGTGCAGCAGGCTCGCGGCGTCGTCGCCGAGGTCCTCGCAGGCGCGGGCGACATGGCCGAGATGGGTGGTGCGGCGCTCGATGGACGGCGTGCGGCGCAGGTCGATGTCGTCGGCCAGGTGCAGCACCGCCTCGGGGCGGCCGGTGTCGTTCTCGATGCTGGCCATGTGGATGGCGACGTTCGTGGGGCCGAAGAAGGCCAGGTCGTAGGCGCTGGAGGAGTCGTCGACCCGATCGGCCAGCCGCGCCGCCTCGCCGCGTACCCGCTCCCTGGCCGCGTCGTCGGCCCCCATGCGGGCCTCCCCGATGGCGGCGAGCAGGTGCAGCGCGCCGAGCGCCTTGATGTGCCGCTCGTCGCCGTCGCCGACGTGCGGCTCCAGCTGCTCGATGCCGCGCCGCGCCACGTCGTAGGCGATCTGGTGCATGTCGTCGGACAACATCGACTGCCCGAGGTTCCAGTACGCCCACGCGATCATCAGCGGATCGCCCGACTCCTCGGCGAACCGCATGGCCCGGTCGGCGGCCAGATGTGCGAGATCCACCCGCCGCAGGTGCTTGAGCACCCCTCTGGCCAGCAGGTACGCGTCCGTCGCCACGCTGTACGACCGCTGCGTGCGCTCCAGCGCGAGGCTCTCGGCGTCGGTGACCAGGGACGGCAGCGCGGCCATGAGGATCGAGTAGCGGCGCGTCGAGGTGAACCAGGCGTTACGTGCCGCCGCCACACGCTCGGAGAGCTGCGCGGCGTCGGGCGGCTCGATGTCGGGCCCCAGCGACCTGCTGGTGAACAGGGCCCGCTCGATGTCGCTGATCTGCGGCCTGCTGGGCTCGTGGGAGTCGCGCGGGGTCTCGCCCAGGAGCACGGCGGTGCGTACGCCGAGCACCTTCGCGATCTCCCGCAGCAGGGGGAGCGAAGGCGTGCGCTTGCCGTGCTCGATCAGCTCGATGTGCCTGGTGGTGCAGCCGGACTGGGTGGCCAGCGCGGTGGTGCTCATGCCTCTGCGCTCGCGCTGGAGCCGGACCATCTGCCCGGTGCTGATTTCGGCCATGGGCGTGACCCCTCCTGGATCGGTCCCAACTGCACTCAGGCTAGGGCTCCCGGTGGTCGGCTGCCATGGTTTCCGCCCTGCTCAGCGCCGCGAATGCGGGGCCGGCAGCCGGGCGAGCGAAGCGAGAACCGCTCACGTCCCGCTCTCGTCCTGTTGCGTTAGTGGCACTAACGATGTAGCTTCGTTAGAGTCACTAACGTTTTTGAGAGGAACGATCATGCCTGAGCTCGACGTGCTCGACTCCGTCCTGTACCACGAGGAGTCCGGCGAGGGGGTCCCCTTCGTCTTCCTGCACGGCAACCCCGCCTCCTCGCACATCTGGCGCAAGGTGCTGCCGGGCGTCGGCGCGCCCGGCCGCCGCCTGCTCGCTCCCGACCTGATCGGCATGGGCCGCTCGGGCAAGCCCGACTCGGAGTACCGCTTCGCCGACCACGCCCGCTACCTGGACGCCTGGTTCGACGCGCTGGGGCTCGACGAGGTGGTGCTGGTGGGGCACGACTGGGGCGGCGCGCTCGCCTTCGACTGGGCGGCCCGCCACCCCGGCCGCACGCGGGGCGTGGCCTTCATGGAGACCTTCGTGCGGCCCCTCAGCTCGGCCGAGCTGGGTGAGGGGCCGCGCGCCAGGCGCGAGCTCATCAGGAGCGCCGAGGGTGAGACGCTGGCGCTGGACCGGAACTACCTGCTGGAGAGCGCGTTCACCGGGGGCGTGCTGCACCCGCTGAGCGAGGAGGAGCGGCGGCCGTACCTGGAGCCGTACCCGACGCGGGAGAGCCGGTGGCCGCTGCTGCAGTGGGCGCGCTCGCAGCCGATCGACGGGGAGCCCGCCGACGTGGTGGAGCGGGTCGAGGCCTACGGCGAGTGGCTGGCGGGCAGCGGCGAGGTGCCCAAGCTGCTGCTCACCTTCGACTCCTCGCCGACGCTGCTGATCACGGAGCGGACGGCCGCCTGGTGCGCCGAGCACCTGCCCGCCCTGGAGACCGAGCACTGCGGCCCGGCGGGCCACCACGCGCCGGAGGACGCCCCCGACGCCATCGCCGAGGCCGTCGCGGCCTGGGCGGCGCGGCACGGCCTGTGAGGCCCGGGGCGGTCCCGCCGGCCGGGTGAACCCGGTCCTGGTCGCGGGGCGTGCGCGCAGGGGTGGTGGGCAGATGCTCATCAGGACCTGGCGGCGGTCCTGGCGGCCCAGGCGGAGGCCGCCGGCGCGGAAGAGGGGTGTGATGGCGAGTCTTACCGAGCGGGTCGCGTCGGTGAAGGCCTGGGGGCGTGGCAAGCTCGACTACTGGCGGGTGCGCAGGCTGTCGATCGACCATCTCGTCAGGGCGGCGCAGCGCTACCAGTTGCAGGCCGGCGACCGGCTGGCGGGCGCGGTCACCTACTTCACCTTCCTGTCCTTCTTCCCGCTGCTGGTGCTGGGCTACTCGGTGCTCGGCTTCGTGGTGGCCACCAGCCAGACCACCCGGGAGGCGATGCAGCAGGCGATCGCCGAGCGGCTGCCGGGCATCATGGACAAGCTCGACTTCAACGTCGAGCAGATCGCCGAGGCCAAGACGGCGGCGGGGATCATCGGCCTGCTGGGCCTGCTCTACGCCGGGCTCGGGGCGCTCGACGCGCTGCGCGGGGCGCTGCGCGAGATGTCGATGACCACCACGCCGCCGCTCGACTTCTTCCTCGGCAAGCTGCGCGACCTGGCCTCGCTGATCCTGCTGGGCGTCACGGCGATCTCCTCCGTGCTCGTCGCCGGGTTCGCCACGACCGCCACCGACCACGTGATGAAGTTCGTCTTCGGCGGGGACACGCTGGCCGGCTGGCTCACGCTGCGGGTCGCCGGGGTGACGGCCAGCGTGGGGGCCGACTGGCTGCTGTTCGTGATCCTGCTCGGCTGGGTGGCCAGGCCCACCCAGCCGTTCCGGGTGATCGCCAAGGGGGCGCTGCTGGGCGCGATCTCGTTCGGGGTGCTCAAGCAGATCGCGACGCTGCTGCTGGCGACCACCATGGGCAACGTGGTGTACGGCGCGTTCGCCGCCATCGCCGGGCTGCTGGTCTGGATGAACTTCTCAGCCAGGCTCATCCTCTTCGTGGCGGCGTGGACGGCCACCGCCGGGCTCTGCCCGCCGCCCTCCCCGTCGCCGATCCCGGCCACGGAGGTGGGCAGCCCGCCCGGCGACGGCCCCGCGCCGATGCCGGACCCGTCAGGAGCCTGACCGGCTTCGCTTACGGCGGATGCCGTAGCCCAGCCAGATCAGCCCGAACAGCAGGCCGCCGCCGATCACCAGCGAGCCGACCATCCTGGTGTCGTCGGTCTGCTTCGAGGCGGCCGTGTCGAGCAGCGGCGGCTGCGCGGCCGGCGTGACCGACATCCCGGGCGCGGCCGACGCGCTCGGGGCGGCCGACGGCTGCCCCTGCTGGGGCGCGGCGAGCGCCGAAGCCGGAAGCGGGTCCACCAGCCGGCCCACCGGGGCGACCTTGCCCCGCACCGCGAAGCCCCAGTCGAGGAGCTGGGCGACCTCGTCCCAGAAGCCGCCCTCGTGCCGCATGATGCTCACCACGATCGTGTGACCGCCGCGGGTGGCCGCGCCGACGAAGCTGGCCTGCGCCTTCGACGTCCAGCCGTTCTTCACGCCGACCATGCCGTCGTAGCGCCAGAGCAGCTTGTTGTGGTTGCTGATCTCGTAGTAACCCTTGGGCGCCGGGAACTTGGCGACCTTCGTGCTGATGTAACGACGGAAGTCCGGGTTGGCCAGCCCGGCGCGGGCGATCAGCGCCAGGTCGTACGCCGAGCTGCTCTGCCCGGGCTTGTCCAGGCCGCTGGGCGTCTTGGCCACGGTGTCGTACGCCTGCAGCCGCCTGGCCTCGGCGTTCATGTCGGTCATGGTCTTGGCCAGGCTGCCGTTCGCCTCGGCCAGCGCCATGGCGGCGTCGTTGCCGGACGACATCATCAGCGCCCTGAACAGGTCCTCGATCTTGTAGGTGACCTTGGGCGTCAGGCCGACCGCGCTGCCCTCCTGGTTGCAGGCGTTCTGGCTGGGCCGGACCTTGCGGTTCTTGTCGAGCTTCTGGATCAGGGTGAGCGCGGTCAGCGTCTTGAGGGTGCTGGCCGGCAGGTAGCGTCCGTGGGCGTCCTTGGCGGCCAGCACCTCACCCGTGTCGGCGTCCGCGACGACGTACGAAGTAGCCTTGCTCTTGGGCGGCTTCTTGACGCCTGCGGGGGCGACCAGGCCGCGGCTGCCCAGCGCGTCGCCACCGACCGGCGCCGACGGCTCGGCGCGCGCGGTCCCGCCGGTGAGCGTGACCGAGGCGATGAGTGCCGCGACCGGCACGAGTTTCGTCCACATGGCGGTCTCAGCGTAGCTCCGTGTTGGTGCACATGTGGCGACACATCCCCCGAAGATCCACGTTCGATGCTAGAGAGGTACATGTGTCACGAAAGATCGCCGGTTTCCTCATCGTCCTGGGCGCGTTCATGATCTTCGAGTGGGTGAACCTGGGGTTTAACTTGGCCGACGGTCACCCGACCAGCTTCTACGTGGTGCACGGCGTGCTGATCGTGGTGAACGTCGTCCTGGGTGCGGTGCTGGCTGTGATCGGCTGGCGCGGGTGGCGCCGCTCAGGGGTCGGGTGAGGGCGTGCGGCTCCGCGGTCATCGGCCGCAGAGCAGCCGCCGAAGCGGGAGCGTGCGGCTGCGGGGTCAGGGGCCGCAGAGCAGCCGCCGGGTGAGTGCGTGCAGCTCGTCGGCCTCCTCGCGGGAGTCGCCGATCGAGGTGAAGCCCAGCTTGCCGTGCTCGGGGATGGCGCCGAGCAGGTGGAAGACGTTGCCGGTGCGGCGCCGCGCGTCGAAGCCGATCCCGAGCCGGTCGGCCGTCCGCATCACCTCACCGGGCGTGCGCCCCCTGAGGCAGCCGGAAGCGCAGTTGTCGGTCGCCGTGTAGAACTTGGGCTGGTCGCCGGACATGAGGTGGCCGGTGGCCGGATCGTAGGTGGCCCCGGTCGTCAGCACGGCGGCGCCGAACGGATGTGTGGTGCCGCCGATCCGCAGGTTGATCTCGCACAGCAGCGCCGCGTAGCCGGCGTCGGCCTTCAGCGCGAAGAAGTCCATCCCGAACAGCCCGACCACGCCGCGCTCCGCCAGGATCCGCGCGATCCGCCCGGCCGACTCGCCGACCTCGGCGCGGTACTCGGGCGCCGCGGGGAACGTGCAGCCCTGGTAGACGTGCCCGTTGGGGCCGCCGAGCACCTGGTCGTGGGTGGCGAGCACCTGAGCTTGTCCGCCTGGCGTGATTTGAGCCAGCGCGCTGGGGTAGTAGAGCGGCCTATGTTCGATGAACTCCTCCACCACCGCCCCTCGCTCCCGCACCTTGCGCAGGTAGTGCTCCCAGGTCTCGCCCGCCGCGGAGAAGCTGGTCAGCGACCTGTCGGCCTTGGTGACGATGGCGTTGCCGAGCCCGGAGTAGGCGTCGTTCAGCTTGACGATCACCCGCTCGCCGGGCAGGGCCTCCAGGGCCTCCTCGATCTGGAGTTCGGAGCGCACGTCGCCGAACCCGCGGGCCATCGGCACGCCCGCCTCATGTCCCACCTCCCGGGCCCCGCTCTTGGAGCCGTAATAGGAAAGGGACGTCGCGGGTCCGTAGAGGGGAACGTTGAGTAGCGACGCGAGCTCCTCCTCGAGCTCGCTGAGCACGAACGGGACGAGCCAAGCGTCGCCGTCGATCGCCGCGCGAAGCTGCTCCACCGCGTCGGGCCGGTCGAGCAGGGTCCTGGTCAACGGCTGAGACCAGGGGTCGTCGAGGCTGATCAGCGTCAGACGCTTGGCCGCGTCATCCGGATCCGGCAGGAAGGCGAAGTAGTAGTCGATGATGTCGGGATCGACGGGTGCGGAGGAGAGGTAGACCACCTTGACCCCGGGCTCGCGGAGCGTGAGCAGGAGGAACAACAGCCGTTCCTCGTACGACCTGGCCCCCGTGATGCGGCGGAGCTCATCCTGCGGAAGGGAGAGCGAGGGCACGACCACCAGGGTCCCCTCACTCGGCTCGAAGATGCTCAACCCAGCACTCTTCTCCCCGAACGGGATATTAGTGATCATATAGCGAGTGAAACACGCATTCTTCTCAAATGCAGCCAGCGCTGAAGTGTGATGACCATGACAGAAGGTGACAGGATTCGGAATCGCTGACCACGTTTGAACTGACAGCATCGGGTCACGATCTACTGATCCCTTGTGACTATTTCCGGATCAGCCGTATGGGTACGGAACGTGACTTACCTGCGGTTACGGGCCTGCAGTCAGGCAACTTTTGGGGTATCTGCCGCCGCGAAGCGGCACGGGGGCGATAAAGTCGAAGCATCGCCATCGGGCTCACGGCCGACCGCTGTGCTCCCCGGCTGCAGCGGCACTCGCGCCAGTTACTGCGAAGCCCGTGCTGACGATCTCGCGCACCGAAACCAGTGGGTGTGTCTTTTGATTCGCCGAGCGGCCGCTCAACCGGGTGGCCACCGCGGGATGGAGAGTTTTTCTTGGAGCACGAGCCGCGATGGCCAGCACCTGTGGGGCGCGCGGCATGGGACGGGACGGTGACATATGCGGGGACGTGAGCTGCGGGGGGAACTCGACGCGTTCCTGGCGGAGACCGAGCAGGAGCTGGTGGCCTTTCGCCGCGACCTGCACATGCACCCCGAGCTGGCCTTCGCCGAATATCGCACGACACAGCGGATCGCCGAGCGGCTCACCGCCGCGGGGCTGCGGCCCCAGGTGCTGCCCCGGGGCACGGGGCTCATCTGCGACGTGGGCAGCGGCGACGGGCCGACCGTCGCGCTGCGTGCCGACATCGACGCGCTGCCGCTGCAGGACGAGAAGGACGTGCCGTACCGCTCGACCGTGGCGGGCGCCTGCCACGCGTGCGGGCACGACGTGCACACCACGGTGCTGCTCGGCACCTCGATCTTCCTCGCCCAGCAGGCCGCCGCGGGGCTGCTGCCCGGCCGGGTGCGCCTGATCTTCCAGCCCGCCGAGGAGCTTCCCGGCGGCGCGCTGGAGGTCATGGCCCAGGGCGGCATCAGCGGCGTCGACCGCATCTTCGGCCTCCACTGCGACCCGCGCGTGGACGTGGGCCAGGTCGGCCTCAGGAGCGGCCCGATCACCTCGGCCTGCGACAAGATCGTCGTGCGGGTCTCCGGGCCCGGCGGCCACACCGCGCGCCCCCACCTCACCGCCGACCTGGTCTTCGCGCTCGCCAAGATCCTCACCGAGCTGCCCGCCGCGCTGTCGCGCCGCGTCGACCCGCGCTCGTCGCTCAGCCTCGTCTGGGGCCGCGTCGAGGCCGGCTCCGCCGCCAACGCGATCCCGGACGACGGTGTGGCCGCGGGCACGGTCCGCTGCCTCGACGAGGAGGCGTGGCACGCCGCGCCCGACCTGATCAAGTCGCTGCTGGAGTCGGTGGCCGGCGCCTACGGCATCGAGGCCACGATGGAGTATACCCGCGGGGTGCCGCCGGTGGTCAACGACGAGGTCAGCGTCGAGATGCTGGCCGAGGCGACCGAGCGGGCCCTCGGCGCCGGAGCCGTCGTCCCCACCCAGCAGTCGCTGGGCGGCGAGGACTTCGCGTGGTACCTGGAGTCGATCCCCGGGGCGTTCGCCCGGCTCGGCACCCGCTCGCCCGACGGGCTCACCTACGACATCCACCAGGGCACGTTCGACGTGGACGAGCAGGCGATCGCGATGGGCGTGCGGGTGATGGCCGCCACGGCGCTGACGGCGCTGTGGGAGGTCGGCCCGCTCGACTCGATCACCTCCGCGATGGCCTGAGCCACCGCCTCCCCCGGACGGCGGGCCGGCCAGCGGCCCGCCGCCCAGGGCTACGGCTCGAGGTGCTGAGATGCTACGGCAGCCTGCCGAGCACCACAGGCAGCCGCAGCGCCGACTTGCCCGGCGACACGGTGATCTCGGTGCCCGGCGGGTAGCGCAGGGTGTAGTCGTAGTCGGTCGAGAGGATCACCAGCCCCAGCCGGTGCCCCTTCTTGAACAGGTAGTCCGTGGGCTGGAAGTCCCAGGAGAAGGTGTACTCCTTGCCCGCCCGCACCGGCTCCGACCGGTCCACCCGGTGGCGGTTGCGGACGTCCAGCCAGCCCCGGGTCACGATCTTGTACGGCGTGGTGGCGGTGCCGAGCGTCCTGAGCGTGGTGCAGCCCGTGTCACCGGGCACCCCCTGCCCGTAGCAGTAGCTCTGCCCTGTGGAGACCAGCGTCCCGTTCGGGCGCACGTCGGTGCCGTAGTCCACCAGCAGCGCCGTCAGGTAGGGCGAGGAGCCGTTCTTGAACGACGCCCGCACCGAGACGGTGGGCGTCCCCGAGATCCGCACGTCCGCGGGCAGCGCCCCCGTCGTGTACGCCAGCCGGTTGGGATCGGCCCCCGTCGCCTCCACGAGCTGCTCGGCCGTCCTGACCTTCTGGTCCACGAACGTCTCCGGCGCCGACCGGGGCCGCGGCAGGAGGCCGAGCGAGGAGCCGGCACCCGGGTAGAGCGGGACGGTCGCCGCGCCGGGCAGCGGCCAGGAGGCGTGCTGGGCCCACTGGCCCGGCCCGATCTCCACGTCCGCCTGCGGCTCACGCATGATCCCCGAGTCGATCCCGTACAGCCAGTGGTCGAACCAGCCGTGCAGCTGGCGCAGCCACTCGGCGGTGCGCAGGTTGAAGGGGCTCATGTGGGTGCCCTGGTGCAGCCAGATCTTGCGCGGCACGTGCCGCTTGGACAGGGCGTACCACCACTGCGCGAACTGCTTGGTCTTGACGTTCCAGTCGTTGAGCCCGTGCACCAGGAAGACGCTGGCCTTCACCTTGCGCACGTCGTTGAGGTAGTTGCGCTCGTCCCAGAGCCGGCTGTAGTCGCCGGTGATCCGGTCCTGGGCGGTGGTCAGCCCGTCGACCACGCCGCCGCACGCCTCCTGGCCGTTCTGCCTGGTCAGGACGTACTTGGCGAGCACGTCCAGGTCCTCGCCCTGGAAGCCGCCCGGCGCGACGACGCCGCCGTTGGCGCGGTAGTAGTCGTACCAGCTGGAGATCGAGGCGATCGGCACGATCGTCTCCAGGCCCTTGACCCCGGTCGCGGCCACGGCGTTGGGCAGCGTGCCGTTGTAGGAGACGCCGATCATGCCGACCTTGCCGGTGGACCAGGTGGCCTCGACCGGGTTGCCGGCGGCGTCGAAGCCCTTGGCGCGGCCGTTCAGCCAGTCGATCGCGGCCCTCGGGCCCGCGGTCTCGTTGGGGCCGCCCGAGGTGGGGCAGCCGGTGGCGCGGGCGCTGCCCAGGTTCTCGACCAGCGCGACGGCGTAGCCGCGGGGCACGAAGTAGTTGTCGTAGTAGCTGTCGAAGGGGCCCGCCGCGTCGAGCTTGGCGGCCAGGGCGGTCATGGCGGGCAGCGGGACGCCGTTCTCGTCCACGTCCACCGGGTGGTTGGCGACGTCGTTGCCGGGGGCGTAGTAGGGGCTGGCCTCCATGATCACGGGGACCTTGAGCCCCTGGTCGGTCTCCTTGGGGCGCAGGATGTCCACGGCGACCCGGTCGTTGACGCCGTCGTTGTCGCTGTCGGTTCCCTCGACCTCGACGAAGACGGTCTGCAGGATGGCGTCCGCCCTGGAGAAGGTCGGCTGGGTGGCGTTGTTCTCGATCTTCACGGCCGGGGTGTCGGCCGTGGCGGGTAAGGTGCCGGTCAGGGTCGCCACGAGTAAGGCGGCCAGGGGCACGGAGAGGGCTCTCCACGGGTGCATGCGGGGCTCCGATACGAAGTTTTCCACCGTCGGTGGGAATCTCCGTCACGATCGGCCCTCAGGGCAAGGGGTGATCGACCACCAAAGTTGGGCAAATCTTTCCAAAGGCGTCCGATGTGCCTGAATCACGATTCAGGTCACGGACGCGAGTGATGTCGATAACGGAGCGGTTGCGACCCTGTGTCCCAGTTTGGTTGTCCCTGGTCAAGCAACTATCTTCCGTGCAGGTGCCGTACGTTCTGTCGCGCCTGCGACCAAATCGGCGGCGGGGAAATGGAAGGGAGTCGCCTTGCTCGGCAAGCGATTCAACAAGGTGGCGCTCGGCTCGGTCGCCGGCGTCCTGCTCATGGCGGCGGCCGCCTGTGGTGGCGGCGGTGGGGGGACCACGGCCAGCCAGGAGCCGACCGGCGCGGCGAGCAGCGAGGCGTCGAAGGGCTCACTCAAGGTTGGTCTCGCGTTCGACGTCGGCGGGCGCGGTGACAAGTCCTTCAACGACTCGGCCTACGCCGGCCTGGAGAAGGCCAAGACGGAGCTCGGCGCGGAGATCAAGGAGCTGAGCCCCTCCTCGGACGGCTCGAACCGCGGCGACCTGCTGCGTCAGCTCGCCGACGCCGGCTACAACCCGATCATCGGCGTCGGTTTCGCCTACGCCGAGGACGTCAAGAAGGCGGCGGAGGAGTACCCGGAGATCCAGTTCGCGGTGGTGGACTCGGCCTCCAACGCGCCGAACGTGACCGGCCTGCTGTTCGCCGAGGAGCAGGGCTCCTATCTGGCGGGCGTCGCCGCTGCGACCAAGTCGAAGAGCGGCCACGTGGGCTTCGTGGGCGGTGTCGAGAACGACCTGATCAAGAAGTTCGAGGCGGGCTTCGCGGCAGGCGTGAAGTCGGTCAAGGCCGACGCCAAGATCGACGTCAAGTACCTCACCCCCGACGGTGACTTCTCCGGCTTCAAGGCTCCCGACAAGGGCAAGCTCGCGGCCGAGAGCATGTACCAGAGCGGCGCGGACATCATCTACCACGCCTCCGGCGACTCCGGCCTCGGCGTCTTCCAGGCCGCGGCCGCGGCCAAGAAGAAGGCCATCGGTGTCGACTCCGACCAGCGGCAGACGGTCAAGGAGACCGACCTGCAGTCGGTCATCATGACCTCGATGCTCAAGCGCGTCGACGTCGGCGTGTTCGAGTTCATCAAGGCCTTCCAGGGCGGCGCCAAGGGCGGCACGAACACCACGTACGACCTGAAGGTCGACGGCGTGGGCCTGTCGACGACCGGTGGCGAGATCGACGACATCAAGGACAAGCTCGACGCTGCCAAGCAGGACATCGTCGACGGCAAAATCACGGTTCCTGCCAAGCCGTAACCGGGGTAGGAGAGACAGCTGAGGGCCCGGAGTCCCGACTTCGGGCCTTCTGTCTATGCCGCCCCCTGTAGGAGAGGCGAAATGAGTGCTGACACCCTGGCCACGGTGAAACCCGCCGTAGAGCTGGAGGGCATCACCAAGCGTTTCCCCGGTGTCGTCGCGAACCACGACATCCGCATCACCGTCCAGCCCGGCACGGTGCACGCCATCGTCGGGGAGAACGGCGCGGGCAAATCCACCCTGATGAAGATCCTCTACGGCATGCAGAAACCGGACGAGGGGACGATCAAGGTCAACGGCGCGGAGGTCAGCTTCCGCACGCCGAGCGACGCCATCGCGGTCGGGATCGGCATGGTGCACCAGCACTTCATGCTCGCCGACAACTTCACCGTCCTGGAGAACATCGTCCTCGGGGCCGAGCCGAGGCGGCTGGGCACCCTCGACACCGCCGCGGCCCGCCGGCGCATCGTCGAGCTGGCCGAGACCCATGGCCTGCGCGTCGATCCCGACAAGCTGGTCGAGGACCTCGGCGTCGGCGACCGCCAGCGCGTGGAGATCCTCAAGGTCCTCTACCGCGGGGCCCGCATCCTCATCCTCGACGAGCCGACGGCCGTGCTGGTGCCGCAGGAGGTCGAGGAGCTCTTCCAGAACCTGCGCGAGCTCAAGGCCGAGGGCCTGACGGTCATCTTCATCTCGCACAAGCTCGACGAGGTGCTCGACATCGCCGACGCGATCACCGTGATCCGGCGCGGCACCACGGTCGCCAGCGTGGACCCGTCCGACGTCACCGCGCGGCAGCTCGCCGAGCTGATGGTCGGCAGTGAGCTGCCCACGCCCGAGACCCGCGAGTCCACCGTGACCGACACCGTCATGCTGAAGGTGTCCGGCCTGACCATGCCCGGCGAGGGCAGCCGCCTGCTGCTCGACGACGTGTCGTTCGAGATCCACAAGGGTGAGATCCTCGGCATCGCCGGCGTCGAGGGCAACGGCCAGTCCGAGCTGATCGAAGCCATCATGGGCATCCGCCCGGCGCAGGGCCGCATCGAGCTCGACTCCCAGGACATCACCACCTGGTCCACGCTCAAGCGCCGCGAGTCCGGCATCGGCTACATCCCCGAGGACCGCCACCGCCAGGGCCTGCTCCTGGAGGCGTCGCTGTGGGAGAACCGGGTGCTCGGCCACCAGACCAGGAAGCCCGCACGCAGCGGCATCTGGATCAACCGCCGGGCCGCCAGGGCCGACACCGAGCGCATCGTCAAGGACTACGACGTGCGCACGCCGGGCGTCGACACCCTGGCCCTGGCCCTGTCGGGCGGCAACCAGCAGAAGCTGATCGTGGGCCGCGAGATGAGCGGCGACCCCGTCTTCCTCATCGCCGCCCACCCCACGCGCGGCGTGGACGTCGGCGCCCAGGCCGCCATCTGGGACCATCTGCGCGACGCCCGCGCCTCCGGGCTGGCCGTGCTGCTCATCTCCGCCGACCTCGACGAGCTGATCGGGCTGTCCGACACGCTCCAGGTCATCTACCGGGGGCGGCTCGTGGCCGCGCTCGATCCTTCCGACGTCACGCCCGAGCGGCTGGGCGGTTACATGACCGGCGCCATCGCCGGCACTGAGGAGACGTGATGCCCGCCGGGCTCAACCGGGCGCTGCTCACCGTCGCCGGCGCCATCGTCGCCGTCATCCTGGCGTTCGTGATCTGCAGCGTGGCGATCGTCGCGGCGGGTGGTGCCCCGCTCGACGCGTTCGCCGCCTTCTTCGACTTCGGCCCGACGGAGCGGGCGCAGATGAACGGCGTCGCGGCGCTCATCGACCGGGCGATCCCGCTGTTCATCGCCGGGCTGGCCGTGGCGGTCGGCTTCCGGATGAATCTGTTCAACATCGGAGTCGAGGGCCAGTACCGCCTGGCCGCCATCTGCGCGGCCTACGTGGGCTCGACGTTCGTGGCGCCTCCGGTGATCCAGATCGCGGTGATCATCATCGTCGCGGCGCTGGTGGGCGGCCTCTACGCGCTGATCCCCGCCGTCATGAAGGTGACCAGGGGCGTGAACGAGGTCATCGCCACGATCATGCTGAACTACATCGCGATCAACCTGACCTCCTACCTCGTCAGGGGCCCGTTCAGCGGTCAGAAGGAGGGGCAGCTCACGACCACGACCCCCGAGCTGCCCGAGTCTGCCATGTTCCCCGACCTGAACTTCATCTTCGGCTGGTTCGGGTTGCCCGCCCCGACCCGCGCGGGCGGCCTGTGGGGCTTCCTGCTGGTCGCCATCGTGCTGGGGGTGGTGGTCTGGCTCGTCCTGGAGCGCACCCGCTTCGGTTTCAACATCAAGGCCAGCGGGCTCAACGGCCCGGCGGCGCTCGCCTCCGGGGTCGGCCCCAAGAGGATGGTCATCGCGGCGATGGTGATGTCCGGTGCGATCGCCGGGCTGATCGGGCTGCCGGAGATCCTCGGCGACAAGGGCGCCTTCAACTCCAACTTCACCGCCGGGCTCGGGTTCCTCGGCATCGCGGTGGCGCTGCTCGGCAGGAACAAGCCCGTCGGCATCGCGATCGCCGCCCTGCTGTTCGCCTTCCTCGACCGGGCACAGGGAGCGCTTCAGGAGGCGAACGTGCCGGCCTCCGTGGTCACGATCATCCAGGGCACGATCGTCCTGCTCGTCGTGATCGCCAATGAGATCACCAAGCGCCTGGCGCTCAGGCTGGAGGAGCGCAGGGCCGCCGAGCAGCTCGGCACGAACGCACCGGCAGAGGTGGCAGCATGACCAGGGTCGGCAAGTACCACGTGGCGCTCGTCGGCGTCGCCGCGCTCATTCTGCTGATGTCGCTGGTCCGGATCGCCTCCGGCCAGGACAACATCACCTCCTCCGGCACGATCGCCGCGGCGCTGACGCTCGCGGTGCCGATCGCGCTGGCCGGTCTCGGCGGCCTGTGGGCCGAGCGGGCAGGCGTGGTCAACATCGGCCTCGAAGGCATGATGGTGCTGGGGACCTGGTTCGCCGGCTGGGCCGGATACCAGTGGGGCCCCCTGGCAGCGCTGGCCGCCGGCCTGCTCGGTGGCGCGCTCGGCGGGCTGCTGCACGCCATCGCCACCGTGACGTTCGGCGTGGACCACATCATCAGCGGCGTGGCCATCAACCTGCTCGGCCCCGGCATCACCCGGTTCCTGTCGGAGGTCCTCTACAAGGAGGGCACCCCGGCGAACGAGGCCGGCGCGGGCATCACCACCTCGCCCAGCATCGGCAAGCCGACCGAGGTCAGCCTGCCCCTGCTGTCCGACGGCCCCGACCTGCTGGGCAAGCTGGAGAGCACCCACTGGTTCCTGCTCTCGGACCTGGCGGGCATCCTGCGCGGGCTCACGCACAACGTCAGCGTGCTGGTGGTCCTGGCCGTCCTGCTGCTGCCGCTGACCTACTTCGTGCTCTGGCGCACGGCCTTCGGCCTGCGGCTGCGCTCGGCGGGCGAGAACCCGTGGGCGGCCGAGTCGCTGGGCGTGAACGTCTACCGGATCAAGTACCTCGCCGTCGTCATCTCCGGCGCCTTCGCCGGGCTCGGCGGTGTGTTCCTGGTCTTCTTCTCCACCAAGTACGTCGAGGGCCAGACGAACGGGCGCGGCTTCATCGGCCTGGCGGCCATGATCTTCGGCAACTGGCGGCCCGGCGGTCTCATGGCCGGCGCCTCCCTGTTCGGCTACGCCGACGGCCTGCAACTGCGCAGCTCCGGCGCGATCACCTCGTTCTTCCTGTTCGGCGCGCTGCTGCTGCTGATCTACCTCGGCATGCAGATCCGCCGCCTGACCTCGGCCGAGGTGGGCGACAGGAGCGTCACGCAGTACACCGTGACGGCCGCGGCGGCGCTGGGTATGGTCGTCACGTTCTGGCTCTGGCTGGCCGTCGACCGGCTGCCGGAGGAACTCGTCTACATGACACCACACGTGCTCACGCTGCTCGTGCTCCTGGTCGCCTCCCAGCGCCTGCGGATGCCCAAGGCCGACGGCGTCGTCTACCGCCGGGGGGAACAACATTGAACATCGACTGGAACGGCCTGCGGGACGAGGCGGCCGAGGCCATGCGGCACGCCTACGCGCCGTACTCCAAGTTCCCCGTCGGTGCGGCGGCGCTGGTCGACGACGGCCGCATCGTCACCGGCTGCAACGTCGAGAACGCCTCCTACGGCCTGGGCCTGTGCGCCGAGTGCGGGCTCGTCTCGGCGTTGCAGCGCTCGGGCGGCGGCAGGCTGGTGGCCTTCACCTGCGTGGACGGCCACGGTGAGCTGCTGATGCCGTGCGGGCGCTGCCGTCAGCTCCTGTACGAGTTCGGCGGCGAGGACCTGCTGGTCGAGACCGAGGACGGGCCGAAGCGCATGGCCGAGATCCTGCCGTACGCGTTCGGCCCGCAGGATCTCAGCAGGAGCGCGTGATGGACGCCATCGAGGTCATCCGGGCCAAGCGGGACCGGGCCGAGCTGAGCACGGCGCAGATCGACTGGGTGATCGACGCGTACACGCGCGGCGAGGTGGCCGACGAGCAGATGTCGGCGCTGGCCATGGCGATCCTGCTGAACGGCATGGACCGGCGCGAGATCGCCGACTGGACCCAGGCCATGATCCGCTCGGGTGAGCGCATGGACTGGTCCGCCCTCGACCGGCCCACGGCCGACAAGCACTCGACGGGCGGTGTCGGCGACAAGATCACTCTGCCGCTGGCGCCGCTCGTGGCGGCGTGTGGCGCGTACGTGCCGCAGCTGTCCGGGCGCGGGCTCGGGCACACGGGCGGCACCCTGGACAAGCTGGAGTCCATCCCCGGCTGGCGGGCCTCGCTGTCGAACGCCGAGATGCTCGGCGTGCTGCGCTCCGCCGGGGCCGTCGTGTGCGCGGCCGGGTCCGGGCTGGCGCCCGCCGACAAGAAGTTGTACGCGCTGCGGGACGTCACCGGCACCGTCGAGTCGATCCCGCTGATCGCCTCGTCGATCATGTCCAAGAAGATCGCCGAGGGGACCGGGTCGCTGATCCTGGACGTGAAGGTGGGCTCAGGGGCGTTCATGAAGACCGTCCCCACGGCCCGCGAGCTGGCCGAGACCATGGTCGCGCTCGGCACCGACGCCGGGGTGCGTACCGTGGCGCTGATGACCGCCATGGACCGGCCGCTGGGCCGGGCCGTGGGCAACGCGCTGGAGGTCGCCGAGTCGGTCGAGGTGCTGGCCGGCGGCGGGCCTGCCGACGTGGTGGAGCTGACCGTGCGGCTGGCGCGGGAGATGCTGGAGGCGGCCGGGGTCGCCTCGGGCAAGGACCCGGAGAAGGCGCTGGAGGACGGCTCCGCCATGGACGCGTGGCGGCGCATGATCTCCGCCCAGGGCGGCGACCCTGACGCGCTGCTGCCCAGGGCCGCCGAGACGATGACCGTGGAGGTGCCCGCCTCCGGGGTGCTGACCCGGCTGGACGCGTACGCCGTGGGGCTGGCCGCCTGGCGGCTCGGCGCCGGGCGGGCCCGCAAGGAGGACCCGGTCTCCTTCGGAGCCGGGATCGAGCTGCACGCCAAGCCAGGGGACCTGGTGCGGGCCGGGCAGCCGCTGATGACGCTGCACGCCGACGAGACGGCCCGCTTCGAGCGGGCGCTGGAGGCGCTGGACGGCGGCTACGCCGTAGGGGACACGACCGCCGAGCAGCTCCCGCTGGTCATCGACCGCATCACGGCCGCCTAGCGCGGCTCACCCGTGGCGCGGGCTCATGCGTGGCGCGGGCTCATGCGTGGCGCGGGCTCAGGGGACCAAGGCGGCCGGGGCGTCGGCGAAGACCTCGGCCAGCACCGCCCGCTGCGTCGGCAGGGCCTCGGCGTGGCGGACGCGCCCCTCGTCCGTGATGCACACGAACACCCCCCGCCTGTCGCTGTCGCACACGCCGCGCGTCACGAGCGCGGCCTTCTCCAGGCGCGCCACCACCCGTGACAGCGCGCTCTGGCTCAGATGGACTTCCTCGCACAGCTCCTGGATGCGCAGCTTCCTGTCGTGGTGCACGATGCGATCCAGCACCTCGAACTCACTGGGCCCCAGGCCGTGCCGGTCGCCCAGCTCGCGCTCCAGCTGGCACATCGCCTTGGCATGTGTGGCCAGGACGTAGTGCCAGGTGTCCACCACGAACCGCTCGTCCATGTCGCGGAGGTTACCACTTCGAGAAAACTCATGCAACGACATTAAATGCGCTTGCATTAGATGTGTGTGCATGTATTGTTCTGACCCATGTCCTCTTCCTCATCCCGCTGGGGCGCGCTCGCCGTGCTCTGCGCAGTGATCTTTCTTGACGCCCTGGACGTCTCGATGGTCGGGGTCGCCCTGCCCGCCATCCAGCACGACCTGGGCCTGACGACGTCCTCTTTGCAATGGGTGGTCAGCGGTTACGTGCTCGGCTACGGCGGTCTTCTTCTGCTCGGGGGCAGGACCGCCGACCTGCTGGGGCGGCGCAGGGTGTTCCTGGCCGCGCTCGGCGTCTTCGCCGTGGCGTCGTTGCTCGGTGGTGTCGTGGACGACGGGGGGCTGCTGATCGCGGCCAGGTTCGTCAAGGGAGTGGCGGCGGCCTTCACCGCGCCCGCCGCGTTGTCGATCATCACGACGACCTTTCCCGAGGGCCCGGAGCGCAACAAGGCGTTGAGCATCTTCACCGCCTGCGGCGCCAGCGGCTACTCGCTCGGCCTCGTGCTGTCCGGCTTGCTGACCGAGATCGGCTGGCGGTGGACGCTGCTCATGCCGGTGCCCGTCGCCGTGATCGCGTTGATCGCCGCGTTGAAGGTGCTGCCGAAGGGCCGGGAGGAGCGGGCCGAGGGCGGGCACGACCTGATCGGCGCTGTGACGATCACCGCGTCGATGCTGCTGCTGGTGTTCACCGTCGTGCAGGCGCCCGAGGCCGGCTGGGCCTCCTTGCAGACGATCGGCTCGCTGGTGGGCGTGGTCGTGCTGCTCGGCCTGTTCGTTCTGGCCGAGCTGCGGATGCGCCACCCGCTGGTGCGGCTGGGCATCCTGCGCTCCGGGCACATCGTGCGGGCCAACCTGGGGCTGCTCATCCTCATGGGCTCGTACGTGGCCTTCCAGTTCGTGGCCATGCAGTACTTCCAGAACCTGCTCGGCTGGTCGGCGCTCGGCACCGCCATGGCGTTCCTGCCCGCCGGCCTGCTCGTCGCCGTCACCTCGACGAAGATGGGCGACTTCGCCGACCGGTTCGGCACCGGCAAGCTGATCGTGATCGGGGCCGCCGCGCTGGCCGGGGGGTACGCGATCTTCCTCGGCATCGACCGCACGCCCAGCCTGGGCGGCATGGTGATCCCCGGCATGATCCTGCTGGGCATCGCGTTCGCGCTGTCGTTCCCCTCGCTCAACATCCAGGCCACCAACGGCGTGGACGACGACGAGCAGGGCCTGGCCTCCGGCCTGCTGAACACCTCCGGCCAGGTCGGCGGCGCCATCGTGCTGGCCGTGGTGACCGCCGTGCTCACCTCGGGCGGCGGCGAGACGATCTCCATCGGCTCGCTGCGCGCGGCGATCGTGGTGTCGCTGGTGCTGGCCCTGGTCGGCCTGGCGATCTCGGCGACCGGGCTGCGGGCCCGCAAGCGCGTGCCCGCCGTGGCCGCCGAGGACGTGAAGGCGTACGAGACTGTCTGATCCTTCGTGATTCGCAGGGCCCCGCCGGCACCGGCGGGGCCCTTCCTACGGTCTGACGGCGCCGAGCGGGGAGTCGTAGTCGAGCGACTCGACCCACTCGCCGGTGACCTCCGTGGCGGCGCCGGACTTCACGTTCACCTTGGTGAGGATGACGTAGTCGTCGTCCCAGGAGCGGACCAGCACCTCCTCCGGGCCGACCCAGCGCTCGACGCCGATCAGGTCGTAGCCGACCAGGTCGCTGGCGGCCAGGTCCGTACGCGGCCCGCCGATGCGGCCGGTGCGGCCGTCCATGGTGACCAGCTCGGAGTCCCCCGTGATCAGGGCCAGCGTGCGGCCGTCAGGGGACAGGGCGCCGCCGAGGCCGAGCAGGGCGGGATCGACGCGGTAGTCGCCGTCGAGCGTGGTCTTGCCGTGCAGGAAGATCTTGGTGAGTGAGGCGTGCCCGGGGACGTCGCGGACGTCCTCCTTCTCGGCGACCACCCGCGTCCCGTCGTCCGCCACCGCGAGGACGCGCACCTCTTCGCCGTACTCGTAGTGGGTGACGCCGGTGTCGAAGTCCAGGGTGGCCCCGTCGGCCAGGCCGAAGTCGACGGAGAAGTAGCGGCCGTTGGGCGAGGAGGTGAGGTGCGGGGCCGCCTGCCCGTCCGCCACGTCGATGACCTTGACCACGCCGGTGGGCACGTCGCGGACCGCGAACTCGCCGCTGAGCTGGCGGTAGGCGAGGCGGCGGCCGTCCTGGCTGATGGCCAGCGGCATGACGACGCCGCTCTCGCGGTCGTAGCCGGCCCGCGCGCCGCCCAGCCGCCACTCGTTGCCGGACGTGGTGATCAGCCGCCACTGGGCGCACGGCCGGGGATCGCTCGGGTCGCTCGCCCCGGTCGCCTCGCTGCGGCAGTAGCCCGGGTAGGCGTACCGGATCGGGTCGTCCAGCTTGGCCGGCAGCAGGTCGGGCACGTCCTCCTCGTCCTCCGCGCCCGGCGTGGAGGAGGTGGACGTCGGGACGGCGAGCGCCTGCTCGAAGTTGGCGACCATCGTGTTCACACCCGCCACGACCAGGGCCACGAACGCGCCCAGCGTGCCCACCGACACCGTCGTCCAGGTAACCGCGCGGACCCTGCGGCGCCTGCCGACGCGGGCCAGCACCACCCCGGTCACGTCGGTGTGCGTGGCGGGCAGCTCGGCGGCCAGGGCGACCAGCGCGCCGCGCGGGCCCGCGCCGTCGGCGGAGCGCGGCGCCCCCTCCTCCGCCCACGCCTCGGACGGGGCCGCCCAGTCCGGGTCGCCTTCCCCGGCCGGGGCCTGCGGGGTGGCGGGGAACAGGTCGGGGTGGGTGGCCTGGAGGTGGGTGTGGGCCTGGTGCAGTTCCCTGTCCAGGGCGCCGAGCCAGACGCCTGTGAGGGCCGCCACCTGCTGCGGGTGCAGGGCGTCGTGGTGGCGGGCGACGACGGCGGCGCGGGGCCTGGGCGGGAGCACCGCCAGCGGGTACGTCGCGGGCGGTGGCACGTCGGTGGCCAGGAAGCTCCTGTACAGCTCGGTCAGCACGAGGAGAGCCGGGCCGCTGGTGCGGATGGCGGGCCAGCGGCGGCACACCCGGACCAGGGCGTCGATCGCCAGGGCTCTGGCGCGGTCCTGGTCGCCGGTCAGGAGGTAGGCGGTGCGGGCGAACGACGGCCCGTAGGTATCCAGAAAAGTCGATAAATCAGTGGACTTGTTCACGTATATGACTCCTTGTGGGTTGATCAGGGTAGAGGTCGCCCGGGTTTTCAGGAAGGCCTCCACAGTCACTCGGTGAACTGGGGAAACATCGCTTGCAGGGCCGTGCGCTGGGCATCTACCGGGCATGTGCTCGTCATCCCCGCCCCGTGGCCGCCCGTCCGGCGCCCAACCGCCCGTCCCGCTCCCGCGCCCGCTCCTGCGCGCTGCCGCCCCGCTCACCTGCCTCGTCGTCCTGCTCGCCGGATGCGGCTCCGCCCAGCAGAGCGCCACGACCCTGCCGGAGTCCGGCGCCACCGCGTCGCGCACCCCCGGCACGCCCACCGGCACCGCCGAGGTGGAGGTCGACCGGTCCGGGGTGGAGCCCGCCGTCGTGACGGCCGTGCGGTACGCCGCCCACGCAACGTACGACCGGCTGGTCGTGGATCTCAAGGGCAATATCCCCGGATATAGCGTGAAATGGGTGGATGAGCTGGTCCAGGACGGCTCAGGCAAGCCCATCGACGTGCACGGCGGCGCCTACCTTCAGCTCACGCTCTTCCCCGCGAACGCCCACGACGACGAGGGCAGGTCCACCTGGAGCGGCGGCCCCGTCTACCCGGCCCGCCTGGGCAACCTCGCCGACGTCGTCAGGACCGGCGACTTCGAGGGGCGCGTCGGCATCGGGCTGGTGCTGGGCAAGCGGGCGCCGTTCCAGGTCACGGAGCAGGGCTCGCCGAGCCGGCTGGTGCTCGACGTGGCACACTGACGTCCGTGGTGAGAAAGATCGAGCGAGCGGCTCGCATCCCCGTACCAGGCGGCAAGCTCATCGACGAGCACATCGGCCGCGTCAACAGCGGCGACGAGGCGGTCTCCATCGCCCACATGACCGCGCCGCCCGGGTGGGAGGAGCCGGCGCAGACGCCGACGTTCACCGAGTACACCGTGGTCCTGCGGGGGGTGGTGCTCGTGGAGCACGCCGGGGGGACGACCCGGGTCGAGGCCGGGGAGTCGGTGGTGACGTCGCCGGGGGAGAAGGTGCGTTACAGCGTGGGGCCCGAGGGGGCGGAGTACATCGCGGTGTGCCTGCCCGCGTTCGCGCCCGACGCCGCGGGCCGCGACGACTGACGGCGCCGACGGCCTTCGGGCCGCTGATGGCTTCCGGCTCGCTGACGGCTTCCGGGCCGCTCCGTCCGGGCCTGGGCGCGCGACCGGGCCGTGCTCATATCATGGCCAGATGAGCCCCACGCTAGACGAGATCAGGCGGGCTCCCAAGGTCCTGCTGCACGATCACCTCGACGGCGGTCTCCGCGCCGAGACGATCGTCGAGCTGGCCAGGGAGAGCGACTACGCCCGGCTGCCCACCACCGATCCCGACAACCTGCGCCAGTGGTTCGAGGAGGCCGCCGACTCGGGGTCGCTCGAACGTTACCTGGAGACGTTCGACCACACGGTCGCCGTCATGCAGACCCGCGAGTCGCTGGTCCGCGTCGCCGCCGAGTGCGCCCGCGACCTGGCCGACGACGGCGTGGTCTACGCCGAGGTGCGGTTCGCGCCCGAGCAGCACACCACCAGGGGGCTGAGCCTGGACCAGGTGGTGGAGGCGGTCCTGGAGGGGTTCGAGCAGGGCTCCAGGGGGCGGCACATCAGGGTGGGCACGCTGCTGACCGCCATGCGGCACCAGGCGCGCTCCAGGGAGATCGCCGAGCTGGCCGTGCGGTATCGCGACGGCGGCGTGGTGGGCTTCGACATCGCCGGGGCCGAGGCCGGCTACCCGCCCACCCGGCACCTCGACGCCTTCGAGTACCTCCAGCGGGAGAACGCCCACTTCACGATCCACGCCGGTGAGGCGTTCGGGCTGCCGTCGATCTGGCAGGCCATCCAGTGGTGCGGCGCCGACCGGCTGGGCCACGGCGTGCGCATCATCGACGACATCTCCGTGGCCGGTGACGGCACCGCCAAGCTGGGGCGGCTGGCCGCCTACGTCCGCGACAAGCGCATCCCGCTGGAGATGTGCCCCACGTCCAACCTGCAGACCGGGGCCGCCGCCTCGATCGCCGACCACCCGATCGGGCTGCTGCGGCGGCTGCACTTCCGGGTCACCGTCAACACCGACAACCGGCTGATGAGCTCGACCAGCGTGTCGCTGGAGTTCCACAAGCTGGTGCAGGCGTTCGGCTACGACTGGGATGACCTGCAGTGGTTCGCGGTGAACGCGATGAAGTCGGCGTTCATCCCGTTCGACGAGCGGCTGGCGCTGATCAACGGCGTGATCAAGCCGGGGTTCCAGCAGATCAAGTGGCAGCCGTGAAGCAGACCTACCGGTCCAAGACCGCGTTCGTGATGGCGTGGGTGTGGCTGGTGTTCGTCGCGTTCAACGTCTGGGACCTGATCGCGCGCTACAACGGCAAGCCGGCGCTCGTCGCGCTGGCCGTGCTCGGGGTGCTGACGGCGCTCGTCTACGCCGTCGCGCTCCGGCCCGCCACCGTCTTCACGGAGGAGGGGCTGGTGGGGCGCAACCCGTTCCGCACGACGGTGCTGCCGTGGGCGTCCATCGAGGACGTCACGGTCTCGCACGCGATCGCCGTGCGGCACGGCGACGACCGGGTGCTACGGCTGTGGACGCCGATGAGCAGCGCCCGCGAGCGGGCCAAGGCGCAGCGCCGCGGCACGGGCACGCAGTCGCGCGGCCGGTTGCGGACCGAGCCGACGCTGCCCAAGGCCGAGCAGGCGGCGGTGGAGGCGTTCGCGGGCAAGACGCACGCCGACTGGGTGGGCGACCAGATCCGCGAGCGCGCCGAGTCGGCCAGGCGCCGCGGGCAGGAGGCGGCGCCCGCCCGCGTGAGCTGGTCCTACGACGCGATCGGGGTGCTGGTGGTCGCGGTCGCGCTGGTGATCGCCGCCGTGGTGGTCCCCTGACGCCGGTTTCCGGCGCGCCGGTCGCTAGCGCCGGCCCGGGCTCCTGCTCCTGTTGACGAACGCGGTCACGCCGGCCTGGGCGAGGCCCGACGCCTCCACCTGCTCGGCCGCCTCCGTCTCCGCCAGGAAGGCCCGCTCCACCTCCGCCAGCGAGGGCCGCAGCAGGGCCAGGTGCACGGCGGTGGCGGCGCCGGCGGCGCTCCAGCGGCGCACGCGGGCGATCGCCGCCTCCACCAGCTCCGGCCCGGGCACGATCTCGTCGAGCAGGCCCACGGCCAGGGCGTCGGCCGCGCTCATCCGCGTCGAGTCGAGCACCAGCCGCAGCGCCCTGCCGCCGACGAGCCGGGGCAGCAGGTAGCTCGCGGCGTTGGAGATCGACAGGCCGAGGTGGTTCTCGGGGAAGAAGTACTCGGCCGCCGGGGTGCCGAGGCGGGCGTCGAAGCAGAGCGTCCATTCGGCGGCCCCGCCCACGGCCAGCCCGTTGACCGCCGCCACCACCGGCACGCGCGTCTCCAGGACGGCCCTGGTCATGTCGTGGAACAGCGCCACCTCCTCGACCAGCGACCGGCCGACGGCCTGGTCGAGGTCCTCGCCGGCGGAGAACGCCCGGCCGGTGCCGGTGACCACGATGCCCCGGGTGTCCTTGCCGTGCTCGCGGACGGCCGCCGCCAGTTCCGCGCGCATGGCCGCGGTGAGGGCGTTGAGCTTCGCTGGGCGGGCGAGCGTGATCAGGGCCACCTCGTCGCGTACGGTCACGTCGATCATCGCTGCTCCTTGGCGGGCTCGGGGATCGGGATGGCGGGGGCGGCGCGCTGGTCGCGCCCTGGGCTGAGCAGGTGGCGCTTCTCGATGCGGGCCGAGGGGGTCAGCGCGAACTCCTCGACGAACTCCACGTACGCCGGGATCTTGAAGCGGGCCAGGCGCTGCCTGGCGTGCGCGATCACGCTCAAGGCGGTGTCCCTGCCGGCCGCGTGACCGGGACGGAGCTGGAGGAACGCCTTCGGCACCTCGCCCCACAGGTCGTCGGGGATGGGGACCAGAGCCGCGGACAGCACCGCCGGGTGCTGGGCCAGCACGTGCTCCACCTCCGCGCAGGAGATGTTCTCGCCGCCCCTGCGCACCATGTCCTTGATCCGCCCGGCGTGCCGCAGGCGGCCGTGCTCGTCGCGGACGCCCAGGTCGCCGGTGTGGTACCAGCCGCCTCTGAAGGCGTGGGCGGTGGCCTCCGGGTGGTTCCAGTAGCCCTGCATCATGGGGACGCCTCTGACCAGGATCTCGCCGGTCTCGCCGTCGAGCGTGACCTCCTTGCCCGGCGGGGCGACGCCCAGCGCGCCGGTGCCGACCGTGCCGGTGTCGTCGAGGGGCGAGATCAGGTCGGGGCCGCTCTCCGTGGAGCCGTACAGCTCGCGCCACGGCGCCCCCCAGCGCTCCTCGAACGCGGCGTGCAGGGCGGGCTGGATGCCCGAGCAGAGCACCACGCGCATGCGGTTGTCGCGGTCGCACGGGTGCGGCGGCTGCTTGTGCAGCAGGAGGGGCATGGTGCCCAGCACGTACGTGAGCGTCACGCCGTGCTCCCTGGCCGAGGCCCAGAACCCGGAGGCGGAGAAGCGGGGGAGCACCACCAGGGGGATGCCGCCCATCAGGCAGAGCAGGGTGACCCACTGGGGGTCCATGTACGAGTACGGCTGGGCGATCATCATGACGTCGTCGTCGCGCAGGCCGACCTGCCCGGCGGCGATGCGGGCGGTCCTCAGCCAGTAGTCGTGGCTGAGCATGCAGGCCTTGGGAAACCCCGTAGTGCCCGACGTGTACTGAAAATTCGCCACATCGTCGGGGGCCGCCGGCGGGGTGGGCCGGGGCGGGCCGTCCTGTAACGCGTCGAGGAGGTGCACGGTGCCGGGGACGTGCGGGGCGTGCTCACCGGTGGTGATCGTGGCCACGGCGCCCGAGTCGCGCAGGACGTGCTCCAGGTCGGCGGCCCGGTAGCGGACGTTCACCGGCACCGTGACCGCGCCCGCCTTGAGCACGGCCAGCCAGCTCAGCGGCCAGCCGGGCACGTTGTCCAGCATGATCGCCACCCGGTCGCCGGGGCGCACGCCCTTGTCGATCAGGGCGCCGGCCAGCCGGTCCGAGCGCTGGTCGGCCTCGGCGAAGGTGAGGGAGATGCCAGGGGAGGCGCCGGGGGAGGCGTCAGGGGAGGCGGCGGCGGAGGTGTCAGGGAAGGTGTCGGGGAAGCGGAGGAACTCGCGTGCGCCGTACGTGCTAGCGGCGTGCCTCATCAGGTCGGGGATCGTCTCGGTCATCCAGCGGCTCCCACGGGTATTCGGGCAGCAGGGAGAGGTCGGCGGTCGCGACGGGCGTCCCGGACGGGGCGCGGACGGCGGCCAGGCCGATGGCGACGAACTCGGCGCACACCTGCTCCAGCGTGGAGCGCCCGTCGGGGCGGTACCACTCGCTGGTGCCGGTGCACATGGACATCAGGGCGAGCCGGGTCAGCCTCTCGTCGGCGACGTGGAAGCTGCCCTCGGCCACGCCGTCGGCCAGCGCGTCCTTCCAGTGGGCCTCGTACGCGTCGCGCAGGGCGATGATCTCGTCGAGGGCGGCGGAGCCCGGGGTGAGCGAGCGCAGCTCGCCGTCCATGACGCGGGTGGTCATGGGGTTGCGGGCGTGCACGGCGGTCAGTGAGCTGATGAGCAGGGACAGGCGGTCGGCGGGGCGGCGGTGCGGGGCGAGCAGGCGCTCGGTGGAGGCGATGAGGCCGCGCTGGGCGACCCGCATGAGATCGGCCAGCAGGGCTTCCTTGCTGGTGACGTGGTGGTAGATGCCGGCGTTGGTCAGGTTGACCGCCTTGCCGAGGTCTCTGATGCCGGTGGCCGCGTACCCCTGGCGGGCGAACAGCAGCACGGCCGCCGTCCTGATCCGCAGGCCGGCGTCGGTGTCGCGGTCGGTGAGGTCCTGGATCATGCTCCTACCGAACGTTCGGTTGCCCGTTATGTCCAAGACGGTACCCCGAAGCGCGAAAAATCGCCATAGTGGACTCTGACACCGTGTCAGCCTCTACACCGGGGAAGGACATGTTCAGCATCGGAGAGTTCGCCAGGCTGGGGCTGGTGTCCGTACGCATGCTCCGCCACTACGACGCCATCGGCCTGCTGCGGCCCGCGCACGTGGACCCGGTCTCCGGCTACCGGTCCTACCAGGCCGACCAGCTCGCCAGGCTCAACCGCATCGTCGCGATCAAGGACCTGGGCTTCACGCTGGAGCAGGTCAGGGCCATCCTCGACGAGCAGGTCAGCACGGCGGAGCTGCACGGCATGGTGCGCCTGCGCCGGGCCGAGCTGGAGGCCAGGATCAGCGCCGACCTGGCCAGGCTGCGCAACGTCGAGGCGCGGCTGCGTACGATCGAGACCGAGGGGCAGATGCCCGCGGCGGAGGCGCTGCTCAAGAGCGTGCCCCGCACGCGCGTCGCGCAGCTCGCCGCCAGGGCGGCCGGCTACGAGCCCGAGCACATCGGGCCGGTCATCACGCCGCTGTTCGACGAGCTGTGCCGGCGGCTGGCGAGCGCCTGCGTCCGGGCCGCCGGTCCCGGCATCGCCCACTACCTCCAGGAGGACGACGGCTCGGTCATGGTGCACGCCTGCCTGCCGGTGAGCGTGGCGCCCGGCCCGTACGGCTTCGACGTGGTGGACCTGCCGGCCATCGAGACGGCCGCCACGATCATCCACCACGGGGCGATGGAGTCGGCGTGGTCCACCTTCCAGGTGCTGGCGCACTGGATCGAGGACAACGGCTACCGCTCCCGCGACCTGGCCAGGGAGATCAGCCTGCACGTACCCTGCGTCAGGGACGAATGGGTCACAGAGCTGCAGATCGAGGTGATTCCGTGCTGAGCACGGACCTGGGGGCGGACCTGGAGCGGCACCGCGCCGAGCTGACGGGCTACTGCTACCGCATGCTCGGCTCCGGTTTCGAGGCCGAGGACGCCGTGCAGGAGGCGTTCGTCCGCGCCTGGCGGACCTACGACCCGGCGCGCGGGCCGCTGCGCCCCTGGCTGTTCCACCTGGCCACGAACGCCTGCCTGGACCTGCTCCGGGGCCCCCAGCGCCGGGCCCGCGCCATGGACCTGGGCCCCGCCGCCACGCCAGGGGCCGCCCTGGGCGAGCCGCTGCCGGAGAGCCGCTGGATCCAGCCCGTCCCCGACGCCAGGGTCCTCGACCCGGCCGACCTGGCGGTGACGCGCGAGACGGTGCGGCTGGCGTTCGTGGCGGCCCTGCAGCACCTGCCGCCCCGGCAGCGGGCCGTCCTGATCTTGCGCGACGTGCTGAAGTGGAGCGCCGCCGAGACGGCCGCCCTGCTGGCCACCACGGTCACCTCCGTCAACAGCGCGCTCCAGCGGGCGCGCACCAGGCTCCCCGCGGTGGCGCCGCTCGACGCCGAGGTGGACGAGGCCCTGCTCGACCGGTACGTGACGGCGTTCGAGCGCTACGACGTGGACGCGCTCGTCTCGCTGCTGCACGAGGACGCCACCACGTCCATGCCGCCGTTCACCTGGTGGCTGCGGGGCCGGGAGGCCGTCCGCGCGATCCTGCTCGCCTCCGGCGCGCCGTGCGCGGGCTCCCGCCTGATCCCGACGCGGGCCAACGGCTGCCCGGCCTTCGGCCAGTACGACAGCGACGGGCAGCCGTTCGCCCTGGTCGTGCTGGAGGTCTCCGGTGGGTTGATCGCGGGCGAGACCACGTATCTCGATCCCGGCTTGTTCCCGTTCTTCGGGCTGCCGATGAGTTTCGGGGCCGCGCTCCGTACTGAGGGGTGAAGGAGGAAACATGCCACAGATCATCGAACTTCCCGAGCGCCCGTACGTCGGGGTGCGCCGCACCATCACCATGACCACCTTCGGGCTGGTCGCGGACCGCATCGGGGAGATCATCGGCTGGCTGGCCGAACGCGGCACGTACCCGGCGGGGGCGCCGTTCCTGCGCTACGAGAGCATCGACCTGGCAGCCGACCGGCTGGTGGTGCAGGCGGGGATCCCGGTGCCGGCGCCGGTGGAGGGCGAGGGCGACCGCTTCGCCGCCGTCCTGCCCGCCGGCCGCTACGCCACCGTCACCCACCACGGCCACCCCGACCAGCTCTTCGGCGCCATCGAGGCGCTGCTGCAGTGGGGCAAGGAGCAGGGGCTGACGTGGGACATGGCGGAGCGGGACGGGGCCGAGCACTGGGGGTGCCGCCTGGAGCTGTTCCAGACGGACCCGCGGGTGGAGCCTGACCTGCACAAGTGGGACACCGAGCTGCAGTTCCGCCTGGCCTGACGGAGGGCTCTGGCGCTGGGCGGCGGCTCAGCGCCAGAGGTCCAGGAGGTGGTCGGGGGTGATGGGGGTGACACCGGTGACGTGCCGGCCGCTGGCGGGCGACGGAGCCGACGAAGGTGATCTTCTTGGCGCCGGGCGGTCGGCGCCGACCAGGTCGATCTCGGGGTGGTTGGTGCGGGTCCAGCAGCCGCCGATCGCGCCGGTGTCGTCGGGCAGGCGGCGGGCCGGGAGGGCCTGGTCTCACGAATGAGACCACCGGCTGTGGTGGCACCACGTCCGGGCGTCTCGCGACGCGCACATCACAGACCCAGGCGGGCGCCCACATCGGACTTCAAGGCGGCCAGCCGCTCCTCAGCCACCGCCCTGGCCGCCGCGGGCGTGCCCGTGACCGGGACGACCACCTCCAGGTAACACTTCAGCTTGGGCTCGGTGCCCGACGGGCGCACCACCACGCGGGCGTCGTCCGCCAGCCGGTACCGCAGGCCGTCGGTGGGCGGCAGGCCGCCGTCGCCGCGCGCCAGGTCGTCCACCCGCTCCACCGCCAGGCCGCCCAAGGCCGGGGTGCGGTCGGCGCGCAGGCGGGTCATGGCGGCGGTGATCAGCGCGAGGTCGGCCACGCGGAACGACAGCTGGGCCGTCGCGTGCAGGCCGTAGCGGCGGGCCTGGTCGTCGAGGAGGTCCAGGAGCGTGCGGCCGTCGCGCTTGGCCGTCGCCGCGATGGCCGCCACCGTCAGGGCCGCGCCGATGCCGTCCTTGTCCCTGACCGGGAGGCCGCCGTCGGCGCCGATGCTGTAGCCGAGGGCCTCCTCGTAGCCGAAGACCAGGCCGGGGCCGGCCTTGATGATCCACTTGAAGCCGGTGAGCGTCTCGCCGTACCGGACGCCGTGCCGGTGGGCGATCTTGCCGAGGAGGGAGGAGGAGACGATGGTGGTGGCCACCATGCGGTCGCCGCTGGTGTGCGTGATGACGTGCTCGGCCAGCAGGCCGCCGACCTCGTCGCCGGTCAGCATGCGGACGCCGCCCCCCGGCAGCGGGACGCCCACCGCGCATCTGTCGGCGTCGGGGTCGTTGGCCAGCACCAGGTCGGCGTCCAGCTTGGCGGCCAGGGCGACCGCCAGGTCCATGGCGCCCGGCTCCTCCGGGTTGGGGAAGGCCACCGTGGGGAAGTCGGGGTCGGGGTTGCGCTGCTCCTCGACCGCCATCGGGCACTCGAAGCCGGCGCGCAGGAAGGCGTCGGTGAGGGTGGCCGCGCCGACCCCGTGCAGCGGGGTGTAGGCCACGCGCAGGTCGCGGGCGTCGCCGAGGGGCAGGGCGGTCACGGCGGCGAGGTAGTCGTCGACGATGCCCTCGCCCAGCTCGGTCAGCGTGCCGGGGCCGTGCAGCGGCAGCTCGTCCACCCGGCCCACGGCGTCGATGGCGGCCGAGATCTCGCCGTCGATCGGCGGCGTGATCTGGGAGCCGTCGCCCCAGTAGACCTTGTAGCCGTTGTCGCGCGGCGGGTTGTGGCTGGCGGTGACCGTCACGCCGGCGTCGGCGTCGAGGTGGCGGACGGCGAAGGCCAGCACCGGCGTGGGCAGCGGCTGCGGCAGCAGCGAGGCGTGCAGGCCCGCGCCCGTCAGCACGGCGGCCGTGTCGCGGGCGAACACGTCGGACTTGTGCCGGGCGTCGTAGCCGATGACCACGTGCTTGCCCGGGCCGAGCACGGCGGCCAGGCCGGCGGCGGCGCGCATGACGGTGACGCGGTTCATCCGGTTGGGGCCGGCGCCCAGCTCGCCGCGCAGGCCCGCCGTGCCGAACTCCAGCTTCGCGCCGAAGCGGTCCTCCAGTGCGGCCAGGTCCGCGGCGTCGATCAGCGCCGACAGCTCGGCGCGGGTGTCGGGGTCGGGGTCCTGCGCCAGCCACGCGCGCGCGGCCTCCAGGAGGACCTCCGCGGCCGGTTCGTCGCCGACGCCGCTCACAGCCGGTCCACCACCTTGGCCAGCAGCACGCCCATGCGGGCGGCCGTGGCGCGGCCCACCTCCAGGACCTCCTCGTGGTTGAGCGGCTCGCCCGACAGGCCCGCCCCCGGGTTGGTCACCAGTGAGATGCCGAGCACCTCCAGCCCCGCCTCGCGGGCCGCGATGGACTCCAGCACGGTGGACATGCCGACCAGGTCGCCGCCCAGCGTGCGCAGCATGCGGATCTCGGCCGGCGTCTCGTAGGTGGGGCCGCGGAAGGCCACGTAGACGCCCTCGGCCAGGGCCGGGTCGATCTCGCGGACCAGCGTGCGCAGGCGCCGCGAGTAGACCTCGGTGAGGTCGATGAACGTGGTGCCGGTGATCGGGTTGGCCCCGGTCAGGTTGATGTGGTCGCTGATCAGGACCGGGTCGCCGACGCTCTGCGTCTCGGGCCGCAGGCCGCCGGCCGCGTTGGTGAGCACGAGCGTGCGCACACCGGCCGCCGCCGCGGTGCGTACGCCGTGCACGACCGCGTCCACCCCGAGCCCTTCGTACAGATGGGTGCGCCCGAGGAGGATCAGCGCGTGCCGCCCGGCGGAGGTGCGGACGACGCGGATCTTGCCGCCGTGGCCCGCGACGGCGGGCGCGCGGAAACCGGGCAGGTCGGTGAACGGGATCTCCCGCACCGTCTCACCGATCGCGTCGGCGGCGGGCACCCACCCCGACCCCATGACGAGGGCCACATCGAAGGTGTCGAGGCCCGCGGCGCTGCGCAGCGCCGCGGCGGCCTCACTGGCCAGGGTGTACGCGTCTTTGCTCACCTTCAGTAGTTTAGGAGCAGCCTGTCCAGAACCCGCACCCCGAACTGCAGCGCGTCCACCGGCACCCGCTCGTCCACGCCGTGGAACATCGCGGCGAAGTCCATGTCGGCCGGCAGCCGCAGCGGCACGAACCCGAACCCGCGCACCCCCAGGTCGGCGAAGAACGTCTTGTTGTCGGTGCCACCGGACATGCAGTAGGGGATCGCCCGCGCCGCCGGGTCCTCCTCCTTCAGCGCCGCGATCATCGACTCCACCAGCGCCCCGTCGAACGAGGTCTCCAGCGCGATGTCATGGTGGATGAACTCGCGCCGCACCTTCGGCCCGAGCAGCCCGTCGACGGTCTTGAAGAACTCCTCCTCGAACCCCGGCAGGAACCGCCCGTCCACCACGGCCGTGGCCTGGCCGGGGATGACGTTCGACTTGTAGCCGGCGCCGAGCTGCGTCGGGTTGGTGGTGTTGCGCAGGGTCGCGCCGACGAAGCGCACCAGCGGCCCGATCTGGTCGAGGATCGGCTGCGGGTCGTTCTCGTCGAACGGGATGCCGAACGCGTCGGCGACCTCGGTGAGGAAGCGGCGCACCGTCGGGGTGTAGGTGAGCGGCCAGTCGTGGCCGCCGATCCTGGCGACGGCCTTGGCGACCTCGGTGACGGCGTTGTCGTCGTTCAGCATCGAGCCGTGGCCGGCCGTGCCGTCGGCGATCAGCTTCATCCAGGCCAGGCCCTTCTGGGCCGTCTCGATGAGGTAGAGCCGCAGCGACGGGTCCACCTCCAGCGAGTAGCCGCCGACCTCGCTGATCGCCTCGGTCACGCCCTCGAACAGCTCGGGGTGGTGCGCCGTGAGGTACTTGGCGCCGTACACGCCGCCGGCCTCCTCGTCGGCCACCCAGGCGAAGACGAGGTCACGGCGCGGCCTGCGGCCCTCGCGCTTGATCTGGCGCAGCACGGCCAGCATCATCGCGTCCATGTCCTTCATGTCCACGGCGCCGCGGCCCCAGATGTAGCCGTCGCGGATCTCGCCCCCGAACGGGTCCACCGACCAGTCGTCGGCGTTGGCCGGCACCACGTCCAGGTGGCCGTGCACGAGCAGGGCGGGCAGCGACGGGTCGGTGCCCTCGATGCGGGTGATCACGTTGCCGCGGCCCGGCTCGCTCTCGACGTACGTGGCCTCGATCCCGACCTCGGACAGCCGCGACATGACGACCTCGGCCGCGGCCCGCTCGCCGGGGCCGCTGCCGTCGCCGTAGTTGCTGCTGTCGACGCGGATCAGCTCCACGCACAGGTCGGCCACTTCCTTCTCGGCAGCGCTCGAAGCAGCGCTCGAAGCAGCGCTCGAAGCTGGGGTCGGAGCAGGGGTCATGGTGTTCTCTCCAGTGTGAGCAGTCCGGACTTGTGGAGGTGGCCGCGCTTGTAGGCGCGGGTGATGAGCGTGAGGTCGACGTCGGTGATCTCGTCGTACCGGCCGACGACGCCGGTCATGAAACGGTAGAGCGCCGCCTCGTGCGCCGCCACGACCTGCACGATGAGGGAGTGCGTGCCCGTTGTGGCGGCGCAGTAACGGACGCTGGGGTGTGCGGCCAGTTCCTGGCCGACCAGGTCGAGGCCGTGCGGGCGGACCTTCAGCCAGAGCATGGCCTCCACCTCCAGGCCGAGCAGCGCCGGCTCCACCTCGGCCCTGGGCAGCAGCAGCCGCCGCTCGATGAGCGAGGTGACGCGCCTGCGCGCGGTCGGCACCGAGATGTCGAGCCGCTCGGCGACGGCGGTGAACGCGATCCGGCCGTCGGCGGTGAGCAGGTCGGCGATCTCCTGCTCCAGGGGTGAGAGCCCCTCCTCGTCGGGCAGGCCGCCGACCGGCGGGTCCGGCCGCAGCTCGGCCACCTCCCCCTCGGTCAGGTACGGGGCGTGCCACTCGGCCACGGTCCTGAACGTGTGCAGCACGACCTGGGTCTGCGTCTGCAGCACGCCGTCGATGTCGGAGATCTGCGAGGACAGGATGCGGTGCAGGTCCTCCCTGGAGGGCGAGACCAGCTCGCAGCCGAGGTCGGCCGCCCCGGTGAGCGAGTAGACCGAGCGCGTGTCGGGCCGGTCGGCCAGCGCCTTGGCCACCTGCGCCGCCGTGCCGGGCCGCACCTGGACGTGCAGGTGGACCGGCCGCCCGTGCCCGGTACGCAGGTCGTCGTAGATGGCGGTGACGCGGACGACCCCGTCGGCGATCAGCCGCTGCAGCCGCCGGGCGACGGTGCGCTCGTGCTCGCCGACGGCCCGGCCGATCTCACCCCACGACGCGCGGGGGCTGACTTGCAGCGCGGCCACGAGCCGCTGGTCGAGAACGTCCACCTGCACCCGTCTCATTGTCGGGAAGTTAAATATTTCCAAGAATATTTGACTGTTTCGGTCGCCCGAATGCACAGTAGGCCATCACCGCACTTGTCAGCAAAGGAGCCCACGTGGCGACCTCCCCCCTGGCTCAATCACCACTCGGCATCCCGAAGAGCCGCGTCCGTCAGCTCATGGCGGCCAGCATCGGCAACGTCGTGGAGTGGTACGACTGGTACGCCTACACCTTCCTCGCTGTCTACTTCTCCGAGCAGGTCTTCCCGAAGGGCTCTGCCAACAGCCTGGTACCGCTGCTGAGCTCGTTCGCCGTCTTCGCGGTCGGCTTCTTCATGCGCCCGCTCGGCGGCCTGCTCGTCGGCGCCTTCGCCGACCGGTACGGCCGCAAGAACGCGATGACGTTCACGATCGTGCTGATGGGCGCCGGCTCCCTGCTCGTCGGCCTGACCCCGACCTACGCGGCCGTCGGCCTGCTGGCGCCGATCATCCTCACCCTGGCCAGGCTCATCCAGGGCCTGTCGGTGGGCGGTGAGTTCGCCGCCGCGACCACGTTCCTGGTGGAGTCGGCCCCGCCCGGCCGCCGCGGCCTGTTCTCCAGTTTCCAGTACGTCAGCACCACCATCGGCCAGCTCATCGCCTCCGGCCTGGCCGCACTGCTGGCCACCAGCCTCGTCGAGGCCGACATGAGCTCCTGGGGCTGGCGCGTCCCGTTCTTCGTGGGCGCCGTGCTCAGCCTCGTCGGCCTGTGGATCCGCAAGGGCGCCGACGAGACCTCGGCCGTGGCGGAGGAGATCAGGCGCGGCGAGGCCGAGCGGCCCAAGCTGTTCGACTTCCTCAAGCACTACCCGAGGTCGGCGGCCACGATCGTGGGCATCACGATCGCCGGCACCGTCGCGTACTACACGTGGACCAGCTTCCTGCCCACCTACGCGCAGATCACCGTGGGCTTCGACAAGGCCGACTCGCTGCAGATCGGCACGATCTCGCTGGTCTTCTTCATGATCCTGCAGCCGCTGCTCGGCATGTTGTCGGACCGGGTGGGGCGCAAGCCGATGCTGATCACGTTCGGCCTCGGGTTCCTCATCCTGCCCGTGCCGCTGCTCGGCCTGCTCACCGACTCCTACGCCAGCCTGCTGATCGTGCAGCTCGTCGGCATGGTCTTCCTCGGCTGCTTCACCTCGATCTCGGCCGCGGTGAACTCCGAGCTGTTCCCCACCCGGGTGCGGGCGGCGGGGGCCGGGTTCCCGTACTCGCTGACCGTGGCCCTCTTCGGCGGCACCGCGCCGCTGATCGGCACCGCGCTGCAGGAGGCGGAGAACCCCGGGCTCTTCCCGTGGTACATGTCGGCGCTGGCGCTGGTCTCGACGCTGGTCTACCTGTTCGTCCTGAAGGAGACCAAGGACCAGCCGCTGCGCTAGCTCCGCTCAGCCGCCGAACGAGTTGCAGGGGCGCTCCCGCAGCTCCTTGACGTAGTCGTCGGGGGCGCCCGCGCGCTCGGCCGCCTCGGCCAGGCTGCCCAGGTAGCGGGCCGAGGGCAGGCCGCCCTCGTAGCCGTCGAGCACGTAGAACCAGGCCACGACCTCGCCCTCCAGGGTCTGCACCCGCAGCCGCACCTTGTGGTAGGCGCCGCGCACCGCGCCCTCCCACTGGTCGAGCGAGGTCTCCTCCCAGTCGGGCACGTCGTAGAGCACCACGAACACGTGCTCGTCGGGATCCTCGACGATCGTGGCGACCGCGCCCTCCCAGGCGAGGTCCATGCCGCCGAACGTCAGGCGCCAGCCCGGCAGCCATCCCACGCCCCAGATCGGTGAGTGGGGGGCGCGCATCGCCATCTGCTCGGGGTCCATGTTGGTGCCGTACGCGCCGTACAGTCTGAGATCACTCGGCTTGCCCGAACGGTCCGAAGCCCACGCCACGATCCACCCCTCCCGCCGGGTGCCACTCGTCATCCAGCTACCCGCGCCATCCTGCCACGCCTGGGGGCCCCGCCGTTCCATCGCATCGGGCGGCGGGGCGTCGTGTCAGCTCCAGGAGCACCCGCGCGGGATCGAAGGCGGGGCGCCGGCCGTGTGCGCCGGTGGCACGCCTGGTACGGATCGACTGGAACGCCTGTCTGATCATGCGGCGCCGCTGGGTCCGGCGCGCGGGGTCGTGGCCGTCCGCCGCGATGTTCCCGTCTGTCAGCACGGCGGTTTCGGTGATCTCGATCAGGTTGTCCCGGGAGGTGCGCGCCTCGATCCCGGCCCGTACCCTGGCGACCTCAGCGACCAGCGCGCCGAGCAGTACGGCCCCGTTGTCGCTTCGTCTGGCAGGTGCGGGAGAATGGACACGTGACGAGGATCGTGATCATCGGTGGCGGACCAGGCGGCTACGAGGCGGCGCTGGTGGCCGCTCAGCTAGGCGCGCAAGTCACGATGGTCGAGCAGGACGGCCCAGGGGGCGCGTGCGTGCTCACCGACTGCGTGCCGTCCAAGACGCTGATCGCGACCTCCGTGCGCAAGCAGGCGCTGCTCGACGCCGCGTCCCTGGGCGTGTCGTTCTCCGGCGGGTCCGACGGCGACGCCGGCGTGGTGGGGGTCGACCTGCCGCTGGTCAACAAGCGCGTCAAGGAGCTGGCGCAGGCGCAGTCGGCCGACATCGCGACGCGGGTCGAGGCCGAGGGCGTGGAGATCATCAAGGCGCGCGGGCGGCTGGTGGACCCGCAGGTGGTCAAGGCCGGCGACCGGACGATCAGGGCCGACGTGGTGCTGGTGGCGACGGGTGCGACGCCGCGGGTGCTGCCGGGGGCCGAGCCCGACGGCGAGCGCATCCTCACCTGGCGCCAGCTCTACGACCTGGAGGAGCTGCCCGAGCACCTGATCGTGGTGGGGTCCGGGGTGACGGGGGCCGAGTTCGCGGGCGCCTACCGGTCGCTCGGGGCAGAGGTCACGCTGGTGTCCAGCCGTGACCGGATGATGCCCAACGAGGACGCCGACGGTGCCGAGGTGCTGGAGGAGGTCTATCGGCGGCGCGGGATGAACGTCATGGGCCGCTCGCGGGCCTCGTCCGTCAAGCGCACCGCCGACGGGGTGGTCGTGACGCTGGAGGACGGGCGCACGGCCGAGGGCTCGCACGCGCTGATGACGGTCGGCATGATCCCCAACACCTCGGGCATCGGCCTGGAGGAGGCCGGGGTGCAGCTCGACCGGAGCGGCTTCGTCAAGGTCGACAAGGTGTCGCGCACGTCGGCGCCCGGCGTGTACGCGGCCGGCGACTGCACGGGCGTGCTGATGCTCGCCTCCGTCGCCGCCATGCAGGGCCGGATCGCGGTGTGGCACGCGCTGGGCGAGGCCGTGCAGCCGCTGCGGCTGGCCACCGTCGCCTCCAACATCTTCACCGACCCCGAGATCGCGGCGGTCGGTGTCGCCCAGCGGGCCATCGAGGCCGGTGAGATCGAGGCGAACGTGGTCAAGCTGCCGCTGGCCACCAACGCGCGGGCCAAGATGCAGGGCTTCAACGACGGGTTCGTGAAGCTGTTCTGCCGCCCGCACACCGGCATCGTGCTGGGCGGCGTGGTGGTGGCGCCCCGGGCCTCGGAGCTCATCCTGGCCGTGTCGGTGGCGGTGCAGCAGCGCCTGACAGTGGACCAGCTCGCGCACACGTTCGCGGTCTACCCGTCGTTGTCGGGGTCGATCACCGAGGCGGCGCGGCGGCTCATGCAGCCCGGGGTGTCGATCTAGGGCTGCCATCCGGGGTCTCGCCCGATGAAGGCGAGCAGCCGGTCCTGAGGTGAGGCGTCCTCGCCGACCTTCACCTCGGGCCCGAACACCTCCACGCCGGGCCCGAACGCGCCCGGTGTCCTGAACGTGGCCAGCAGGTCGGGCGGCAGCGCGCCCATGGCCGCCCAGCCGCGCTCGACGTCCTCGGGGTGGATCGTGTCGTCCTGCCCGGTGGCGCGGGCCAGGTCCCAGCCGTGCAGCGGCAGGTCGTCGCTGACCACCTGGTCGATGTTCCGCTCCGCCGTGACGCGCCCGGCGGGGGTGTCGCACTCCCGCGCCGCGCGGGCGGGGTCGTCCAGGATCGCCTGTACGTCCGCGCGCGCGGCGCGGAAGGCCGCCAGCGGGTCGTCGTCCACCGACGGCGCCGGGCTGAGCGCCAGGCCCAGCGGGCGCAGCATCACGCCGTGCATGTCGACGAGGTGCCTGACGACGTCACGGGCGGTCCATCGTGCGCACGGCGACGGGTTCGCCCACTGCTCGGGCCGCACGGCGGCGATCTTGTCCTCTACCGCGGCGGCTCGCCTGCGGTAGCGGTCGGCGATCTCGTTCATCCCGGGCCGTCCTCCCTCATACCGGTCGTCAGAGCATGGTAACCCCGTTGACGTTTGTTGGTATGGACAGCAAACTAATTCACGAGTTGGCGCAGCCGTTCTGAAGGAGCATCCATGCCCTATCGCCCGCCGCTGGTCGCGCACGAGTACTTCGTCGCCGACCCGCCCGAGTTGCCGGTCCGTGAGCGGGGCGAGGGCGGCCTGTCGGCGCTCATCTCCGCCGAACTGGTCGCGGCCGACGGCGCCGAGGTACTGCTCAAGGCCGTCACCTCGGCGGAGGAGACGCTGGTCGTGCAGGTCGGCGCGGCGGGCGAGGGGATCATCAGGGTCAGGCTGTCGGAGGACGCGACCGCCAGGCCGCGCTCCGAGCGCGCCATCGGGCTGGTGTCGCCCGGCACGTACTCAGGGGCACGGGCCGAGGCGGCACCGGGCGCGCCGATCGTGGTCGACGCCGGCTCGCTGCGCGCCGAGATCAGCCTGCACCCGTGGCAGCTGCGCTTCACCGACGCGGCGGGGCGGACGCTGGTCGAGCAGGACAGGGGGCACATCGACATCAGCGGCCGGCTGCGGACGCTGCCCTTCGGGCGCTCCAGCTCGGCCGGTACGCCCGTGGCCTATCACGAGAGCTTCGTCGCCGCCCCCGACGAGGCGTTCTCCGGGTTCGGCGAGTCGTTCACCCGGCTGGACAAGCGCGGCCAGCGCCCGGTCATGTGGAACTTCGACGCCTTCGGGGCCGAGTCGCAGCGGGCGTACAAGAACGTGCCCCTCTACCTGTCCAGCAGAGGCTACGGCGTGCTCGTGGACAGCGGCGCGCCCATCGAGTTCGACGTGTGCCAGTCCACGCACAGCGCGGTGCAGATCGTGGTACCGGACGACGTGCTCGACTACTACGTGCTCGCCGGGCCGACGCCGCCCGAGATCCTGGACCGTTACGACCGGCTGACCTGCCGGCCGTCGCTGCCGCCGAAGTGGGCGTTCGGGACGTGGATCTCCTCCGGGTTCTGCGTGGACAGCCAGGAGCGGGTGCTGGCCAGGGCGCGCACGATCAGGGAGCGCGGCATCCCGTGCGACGTGCTGCACCTGGACACCTACTGGCAGGCCGACGGGCACTGGTCGGAGCTGAAGTGGGACGCCGTGAACTTCCCCGACCCGGACGGCATGCTGGCCGAGCTGGACGGGATGGGGTTCAAGGTCTGCCTGTGGATGAACCCCTACATCTCCCACCTGAGCCCCACGTTCCGGGAGGCCGCCGACGCCGGCTACTTCCTGAGGAATCAGGCGGGGCAGGTGTACGTCGCCGACTGCTGGCACGGCTCGTTCCCCGCCTGCGGGATCGTCGACTTCACCAACCCGGCCGCCGTCGAGTGGTTCCAGGGCCTGCTGCGCCCGCTGCTGCGGCAGGGCGTGGCCGTCTTCAAGACCGACTTCGCCGAGGGCGTGCCGAGCGACGCCGTGGCGCACAACGGGATGACCGGCGCCGACCTGCACAACGTCTACACGCTGCTGTTCAACGACGTGGTCGCCGGGGTCACCCGCGAGGTCAACGGGCACGACCTGGTCTGGGCGCGCTCGTCGTACCTGGGCGGGCAGCGCCACAGCGCCCAGTGGGGCGGCGACACCTACACCAGCTACGCCGCCATGGGCAGCACGATCAGGGGCGGGCTCGCGCACGGCCTGTCCGGCGTGCCGTTCTGGAGCCACGACGCCGGTGGCTTCACCGGGCGCCCCACCGACGACCTGTACGTGCGCTGGAGCCAGTTCGGCGCGCTGTCCCCGCTGCTGCGCCTGCACGGCACCACGACCCGGGAGCCGTGGGAGTTCCCCGAGGTCGAGGCGGCGGCCGTGGCCGCGCTCAAGCTGCGCTACCGGCTGATGCCCTACCTGTACTCGGCGGCCGTCGAGGCCGCGCGGACCGGCGCGCCGATGATGCGGGCGCTGTGCGTGGACCACCCGGACGACCCGGTGGCCTGGCAGGCGGACCTTGAGTACCTGCTCGGCCGCGACCTCCTCGTCGCCCCCATGACCGCACCGGAGGGCACCCGCCAGGTGTACCTGCCGCGCGGCCTGTGGGTGGACTACTGGACGTACGAGGTGCTGGAGGGCGCCCGTTACGTCACGGTCAGCAAGCCGCTCGACCAGATCCCCCTGTTCGTCCGGCACGGCGCGCTCATCCCCGTCCAGGAGCAGCGGGACACGGTGGACGTGCCGGCCGAGATCGCCCTCGTCGCCTTCGGGGGCGGCGACGGGCCTGTCGAGGTCACCGTCGAAATCCACGACGCGGACGGCGTGACGGTCGCCGCCGCCACCAGGGACGGCGAGGAGCTGCGTGTCGCCGTCACCGGCCCGAAGCGCGTCACCGGGGTGGAGCTCGCCCCGGTGGCCGGAGCTCCCGCGCGGGCCGTCATCTCGTAACACCCCCTGGAGGGATCATGGTCAGAATGAGAGGCGTGGCGGTGCTGGCCGCCGCCGCGCTCGCCCTGTCGGCGTGCGGCTCGGGAGGAGACTCGGGCACCCCCAGCCCGGCCGGCACCGAGCCGCGCGTGCTGAAGCTGTGGCACTACGAGACGGCCGACAGCGCCATGGGCAAGGCGTGGGCCGAGGCGATCAAGAAGTTCGAGGCGTCGCACCCGAACGTGACCGTCAAGTTCGAGGAGAAGGGCTTCGAGCAGATCCAGAAGACGGCCAGCATGGTGCTGAACTCCGACGAGGCGCCCGACATCATGGAGTACAACAAGGGCAACGCCACGGCCGGGCTGCTGTCCAAGCAGGGCCTGCTCACCGACCTGAGCGAGGAGGCCGCCAAGCGCGGCTGGGACAAGCTGCTGCCCGGCGGCCTGCAGACCACCGCCAAGTACGACGACCGGGGCGTGATGGGCTCCGGCAAGTGGTTCGGCGTGCCGAACTACGGCGAGTTCGTGATGGTCTATTACAACAAGGAGCTCTTCGACAAGCACAAGGTCGCGGTGCCGGCCACGTTCGAGGAGTTCACGGCCGCGCTCGACACCTTCGTCAAGGCCGGCGTGACGCCCATCTCCAACGCCGGCGCCGAGTACCCGGCGCAGCAGATCTTCTACCAGCTCGCGCTCACCAAGGCGCAGAAGCCGTGGCTGGAGGCGTTCCAGTCCTACAAGGGCAAGGTCGACTTCCACGGCCCCGAGTTCACCTACGGCGCCGACACCTTCGCCGACTGGGTGAAGAAGGGCTACCTCGCCAAGAACTCCTCCGGTCTGAAGGCCGAGGACATGGGCGTGGCGTTCATGAACGGCAAGTTCCCCGTCATGATCTCCGGAAGCTGGTGGTACGGCCGCTTCGCCTCCGAGATCAAGGACTTCGAGTGGGGGCACTTCCTGTTCCCCGGTGCCACGATGTCGCCCGGTTCGAGCGGCAACATCTGGGTCGTGCCCGAGAAGTCGGAGAACAAGGACCTGGCCTACGACTTCATCGACATCACGATGAGCAAGGAGATCCAGAACCTGCTCGGCAACTCCGGCGGTGTGCCCGTGGCCGCGGACCCGGCCGCGATCACCGACGCCAAGAGCAAGGAGCTCATCGAGACCTTCAACAAGCTGACCACCGCCGACGGGCTGGCCTTCTACCCCGACTGGCCCGCGCCCGGCTACTACGACGTGCTGGTGGCGGGGGTCCAGGAGCTCATCAACGGCAGCAAGACCTCGGCCCAGGTGCTGGACGACCTCGCCAAGCCGTACGAGGACAACCTCGCCGACCTTGGTAACTAGATGAGCGTTCGCACGAGCGGCAGACGGGGCTACTGGCTCTATCTGATCCCCAGCCTGCTGCTGTTCCTGGCCGTCATCGTCGTGCCGTTCCTGATGAACGTGGGCGCCAGCTTCACCCGCTGGTCGGGGGTGGGCACGCCCCGGTGGATCGGGCTCGACAACTACACCAGGCTGCTGGCCGACGAGCGGTTCTGGGAGTCGTTCCAGCACAATGTGGGGCTGATCGTGGCCATGGCCGTCGTGCCGACCATGATCGGCCTCGTGCTGGCGGCGGCGCTGTTCGACTACATCGGCAAGCGGTTCGGCGCGCGCACCGCCTCGGCGCTGCGCGCGATGTACTACCTGCCGCAGGTGCTGCCGGTGGCGGTGGCCGGCGTGGTGTGGGGCTGGATGCTGCACCCGTCGTACGGCGCGGTCAACCAGATCTTCGGGTTGGACCTCGACTGGCTCGGCGACCCCGACCTGGCGCTGGCCACGGTCATGGGGGTGATGGTCTGGTTCCAGCTCGGCTACCCGGTCGTCATCTTCATGGCCGGGCTGCAGCGCGTGGACCCGTCCTACTACGAGGCCGCCGAGATCGACGGGGCCTCGTGGTGGGCCAAGTTCTGGCACATCACGATCCCGCAGATCCGGCCGGAGATCTTCGTCGTGCTGCTGACGTGCACGATCGCCGCGCTGAAGGTGTTCGGGCCGATCTTCGTGCTGACCCGCGGAGGGCCGGGCAACGCGACCATGGTGCCGTCGTACTTCTCGTACCTGAACTTCTTCCAGAAGAGCAACGTCGGGTACGGCTCCGCGATCGCCACGGTGCTGGCGCTGATCATCGTCGTGGTGACGTTCCTGTTCCTGCGGGTCCAGGAGCGTGAGTCATGAGGGGCCCGGGCCGCTGGGCGGTGCTGCTCGCGCTGGTCGTGCTGGCCGTCGTGATGATCTTTCCGTTCCTGATCGTGGGCATGAACGCGGTCAAGTCGCCGGCCGAGTACAGCTCACAGGGGCCGCTGAGCCTGCCCGACGGGCTCTACCTCCAGGGGATCGTCGACTTCTGGAACAGGGTGGAGTTCGGCACGAAGCTCTGGAACAGCTTGCTCATCAGCGCGTCCGTGTCGGTGCTGGCGGTCGTGCTGTCGGTGCTCAACGCGTACGCGCTGGGCATCGGCAGGGTGCAGGGCCGGGTGTGGATCCTCGCGCTGTTCCTGGTGGCCAACACGCTGCCGCAGGAGGCCCTGGCCTATCCGCTGTACTACCTGGCCAAGGGCGTCGGCCTGTACGACACCCAGCTCTCGGTGATCATCGTGATGACCGCGATCCAGGCGGCGTTCGGCACGTACCTGCTGAGCGCGGTGCTGGGCCAGTTCCCGAAGGAGATCCTGGAGGCGGCGGCGATCGACGGCGCGGGGCGGCTGCGCTCGCTGTGGCGGATCGTGGTGCCGATCAGCCGGCCCACGATCAACGTGCTGCTGATCTTCTTCTTCATCTGGACCTGGAACGAGTTCTTCCTTCCGCTGATCTTCCTTATCTCGAACGACACCCAGACGGTGCCCGTCGCGCTCGGCGTGCTGCAGGGCGAGAAGTACATGGACGCCACCATGTCCAGCGCCTCGGCCCTGCTCGGCGTCGTGCCGGCGATCGCCTTCTTCCTGATCTTCCAGCGCACGCTGACCCGAGGTGTGACGGTCGGCGCCATCAAGTGATGGAGTCTCAATGCGAAAAACCCCATTATTAGCGGCTTTAACCCTCGCTGCGTCCCTGCTCTCCGCGCCCGCACAGGCCGCCGAGACCTACCCCTTCCAGAACCCGGCCCTGCCGCTGGAGCAGCGGGTCGAGGACCTGCTCGGCCGGCTCACCCTGGACGAGAAGCTGAGTCTGCTGCACCAGTCGCAGCCCGCGATCCCGCGCCTGGGCATCGCCTACCACAAGAACGGCACCGAGGCCCTGCACGGCGTCGCCTGGTCCAACCACCTCAATGACAACTGGAACCAGAAGTTCGCCAGCGGGACCGTCTTCCCGCAGGCGCTCGGCCTGGCCAGCACCTGGGACCCGGCGCTGATCAAGAAGGTCGGCTCGGCCGTCGGCGACGAGACCCGCGGCTACAACGCCGTGGACCCGGTGCTGTGGGGCCTGCAGGTGTGGGCGCCCGTGGTGGACCTGCTGCGCGACCCGCGGGCGGGCCGCAACGAGGAGGGCTACTCCGAGGACCCGCTGCTGACCGGCGCCATCTCGACGGCGTACGGCAAGGGGCTGCAGGGTGACGACCCCTTCTACCTGAAGACCGCGCCCGTGCTGAAGCACTACCTGGCCTACAACAACGAGACCAACCGCAGCCTGACCTCCTCCAACCTGACGCCCAAGCTGAAGCACGAGTACTACGAGCCGGCGTTCAAGGCGGCGATCTCGGCCGACGCGGCGACCGGCGTCATGGCGTCGTACAACCTGGTCAACGGGCGGCCCAACCACGTCAACCCGGACCTGAACGACGTCGTGCGGTCGTGGACCGACAAGACGCTCTACAACCCCAGCGACGCCTGGGGGCCGCACGCGCTCACCGACCTGGAGCACTACTACGACAACAAGCCCGAGGCGTTCGCCGCGGTGCTCAAGGCCGGGCTGGACAGCTTCACCATCGACAACAGCGACATCAGCGTGATGGTGACCAATCTCAAGGCCGCGCTCGACCAGGGCCTGCTCACCGAGGCGGACGTGGACAAGTCGGTACGCAGCGTGCTGAGCATCCGTACGAGGCTGGGGCACTTCGACCCGGACGGCGGCCCGTACAAGAAGATCGGCGCCGACGTGATCAACAGCGAGGCCAACAAGCGGCTCAACCGCGAGACGGCGGGCAAGGCCGCGGTGCTGCTGAAGAACTCCGGGGTGCTGCCGCTGGCCAAGCCGAAGTCCGCGGCCGTGGTCGGCCCGCTGTCGGCCAAGCTCTACCGTGACTGGTACTCGGGGCAGCTCCCGTACCAGGTGACGCCGCTGGACGGGATCAAGGAGCGGGTCCCCGGCGTGACCACCGGCGAGGGGCTGGAGCGCATCGCGCTCAAGCACCTCGACTCCGGCAAGTACGTCACCGCCACCGGCACCGGCCCGAACGACAACGCGACGCTCGCCGACACCGCACCCACCGCGGCCTCGCAGTGGGACCTCACCGACTGGACCGGCGGCGTGTCCACGCTGCGCAACGCGGGCAACGGCATGCTGCTCGGCGGCGACTGGCGCTCGCTCGACACCGACGACGCCGAGCCCGACGGCTGGTACGTCTCCCAGCAGTTCGCGCTGGAGAAGCAGGCCGACGGCAGCCACCTGATCAGGTACGCCGGGTACGAGACCGTCGAGGGCTGGTTCGCGCTGCCCGACGCCTACGTCGGGATCACCGCCGAGGGCGCGCTCGGCCTGGTGCCCAAGGCGCAGGCCGCGAAGTTCGCCAAGGAGGTCGTCTCCGACGGCGTCGCCGCGGCAGCCGCGCAGGCCGCCAAGGCCGAGGTCGCGGTCGTGGTGGTGGGCAGCCACCCGTTCGTGGCCGGGCGCGAGTTCCACGACCGCGACAACCTGCGGCTCGGCGAGGGCCAGCGGCGGCTGATCGAGGCCGTGCGCAAGGCCAACCCGCGCACGGTGGTGGTCCTGGAGACCAGCTACCCGGTGATCGTGGACGCGCCGACGCTGCTGTGGACCACCCACGCGGGCGCCGAGACCGGCCACGCCATCGCCGACGTGCTCTTCGGCGACGTCAACCCGGGCGGCCGGCTCACCCAGACCTGGCCGGCCACCGACGAGCTGCCGAGCCTGCTCGACTACGACCTGACCAAGACCGGCATGACCTACCTGTACGGCGACGACAAGCCGCTCTACGCCTTCGGGCACGGCCTGAGCTACACCTCCTTCGCCTACCAGGGCCTGCGCGCGCAGGGCGAGCGGGTGAGCGTGAAGGTCACCAACACCGGCAGGGTCAGGGGCGACGAGGTCGTCCAGCTCTACACCCACCAGCGCGAGTCCCGCTTCCAGCAGCCCGTCAAGCAGCTGCGCGGCTTCCAGCGGGTCACGCTGAACCCGGGCCAGTCGCGGACGGTCACCTTCACCCTGAAGAAGTCCGACCTGGCCGTCTGGGACCACACCCGCGACAAGTGGACGGTCGAGAACGCCACCCACGACCTCCTCGTCGGCTCCGCCTCCGACCGGATCCGCCAGTCCACGACGCTGCGCGTGTCCGGCGAGACCGTCCCCGTGCGCGACCTGACCAAGGTGACGCGCGCGATGGACTTCGACGACTACTCGGGCGTCGCCTTCGCCGACGAGAGCAAGGTGCGCGGCGAGGTCGTCGAGGGCTCGGCGGGCGACTGGGTGTCCTACACCGGCGCGTCCTGGGGCTCGCGGCTGACCGCCTCGGTCGCCTCGGTGGGCGGCGGCTCGTTCGAGGTGCGGCGCGGCTCGCCGACCGGCGCGCTGCTCGCGACCGTGCAGGTGCCCGCGACCGGCGGGATCTACCAGTACGGGACGGTGAACGCCGCGGTGAAGGCGGGCACCGGGAGCGTGTACCTGGTGTTCAAGGGCGACCTGCGGATCAAGGACTTCGCGTTCACCAGGTCGTGATCACGGGGCGGCAGAATCTGCGATCCACTCCGCGCACGAAGGGGAAACGATGAAGCGGACGATCGCAGTTGCCGTCATGGCGGCCATGACCACGGTCATGGCCGCCACCCCCGCCCAGGCGGACCCGGTCAGGGCCTTGCGGGCCGAGCTACGGGCGGGCAAGGGGGTGAAGTTCCGCGACGTCACGGCGTTGCTGCAGAACAAGGCGAAGATCGCGTTCCTGTGGCGCGCGGGGACGTGGCAGTTCGGCAAGCAGGGCGTCGTCGCCTCCGACATCACCGCCACGTACAAGCAGTACGACGGGGCGATGTTCGACTACATGCGAGGGCTCAAGGGTGGGCGCACGATCTGGGTCAACGGCAGCAGCTGGACCACGCACCCGGTCGGCGAGGCGCCCGAGGGCGGCACGTTCGAGAAGGACCCCTTCGGCATGACCGGTGGTCAGGTCGGCACCTACTCCCAGCTCGTGAACCCGGCCGAGCCCGCCACGCTCAAGATCCTGCTCCAGGGCAGGAAACAGGGCCGCACGTACGCGGGCCGGCTCAGCTACGCCGTGCTGGCGAAGGTGTCGCCGTGGTTCCGGGCGTCGTTCCCGTTCCACCAGGGCGACCGGACGGTGCTGCGGTACGAGCTCACGCTCGGGCCTGACAACCTCCCCCGCAGGCTCGTCACCTCGCATCCCGCCGCCAGCCACGTGTCCGCCGGCATCGAGGTCGGGGACGGCCGGTTCCGGGTCGAGACGACCTACACCGGCTGGGGCTCGAAAGTGAGCATCACGGCACCCCCGAAGAGCCGAATCGCTTGACTCCCTTGGATAGCAGTGTTATCTAGTAGAGCTAGGTAGTTCTGCTATCCAACGGAGGTTCCCGTGACTGTCATCGTCCTGCTGGTCGCCACCGTGGCGTTCCGGCTGCTCGGGCTGGCCGGCGTGCGCCGGTTCGGCACCTGGCGCGTGAGTGCCGCCCACGGCCTCGCGGTCATGCTCGTCATGACCGCGAGCGCCCACTTCGTCCCCGGCGACGTGACCTTCATGCCGAACTACGACGACATGGTGGCCATGGTGCCGTCGTTCGTGCCGTTCCCCGGCCTCATGGTGTACCTGAGCGGGGTGCTGGAGCTGGCCGGGGCCGTGGGGCTGGTGCTGGAGCGCACCCGCAAGCCCGCCGGGATCTGCCTGGCGCTGCTGTTCGTGGCGTTGCTGCCGGCCAACGTCAACGCGGCCCAGCTCGGCCTGGAGGACGTCGGGTCGCCGCTGTGGCAGCGGATCCCCGAGCAGGTCCTCTACATCGCGGTCGCGCTCTGGGGCGCGGGGCTCTTCACCCGCTCAGCGGACCGTCCAGCCGCCGTCGATCACCAGCGTGTGCCCAGTCACCAGGGAAGCGGCCGGTGAGGCGAGGAAGAGGACAGCGCCCGCGACGTCCATCGGCTCGCCGATGCGGTGCAGCGCCGCGATCCGCTCGATCACGTCGGCCTCGAACGCCGGGTCCGACAGGGCGGGCGCGGTGCCGGGCGTGCGGATGAAGGTGGGGGCGACGTTGTTCACGGTGATGCCGTGCGGCCCCCACTCGACGGCCAGGCAGCGGGTGAGGTGGGCGATGGCCGCCTTGGTCATGCAGTAGACGGACTCACCGGGCAGCGCCACCTCCCCCGCCTGCGAGCCGACGTTCACCATCCGGCCGTAGCCCTGCTCGATCATCGCCCGGCCCACCGCCTGGCTGGTCAGGAAGGTGCCCTTCAGATTCACCTGGAGGGTCCGGTCGAAGTCCTCCTCCGTCACCTCCTCGGCCGGGTTGCCGGGCGCGACGCCCGCGTTGTTGACCAGGATGTCGATCCTGCCGAACCGCTCCAGCGCGCTCCGCACGGCCGCCGCGATCTGGCCGGGGGCGGTCACGTCCATCTGCAGCGGCAGTGCGGCTCGCCCCATCCGCTCGATCTCGGCGCACAGCCCGCCGTCCGCCGCCGCGTCCCGCAGGCCCAGCGCGACGTCGGCGCCGGCGTTCGCCAGCGCCAGCGAGATCGCCCGGCCGAGACCCCGCGCCGCGCCCGTGACCAGCGCGATCCTGCCGTCCACCCGGTACTCGGGGAAACCCGTCATGATGCCCCTTAATTGGTTGTATGTCCAAACTATTGACCTGTCTTGCGCGCGTGTGTGAGCCTTCTGTGTGAAAGCTCATGCGCGAAGGCGCGGCGACGGTCAGGGTCGGTGCACTCTGCTCGTGCATGGCGGTCATCTGACGCCTTTGGGGCGCCTTCCGGCGTGCCTGGAAAGGAAGAGCCGCGCATGCGAAAGAGATTATTCGTCATGCTCGCGACCGCCGCCGTCCTGCTCGTGGCGGCCGTGGTGCGGATGTCTCCGGTCTCGGCGGTCGCCGCGGACCCGTACACGTACAAGAACGTGCGGATCGACGGCGGGGGCTTCGTGCCCGGGATCATCTTCAACCCGACGGAGCGCAACCTCATCTACGCCCGCACCGACATCGGCGGCGCGTACCGGTGGAACCAGTCCACCAAATCCTGGACCCCGCTCCTCGACTGGGTCGGCTGGGACAAGTGGGGCTACAACGGGGTGATCAGCATGGCCACCGACCCCGTGCAGACCAACCGCGTGTATGCCGCCGTCGGCATGTACACCAACTCCTGGGACCCGAACAACGGCGCCATCCTGCGCTCCACCGACAAGGGCGACACCTGGCAGGTCACCGCGCTGCCGTTCAAGCTGGGCGGCAACATGCCGGGCCGCGGCATGGGCGAGGCCCTGTCGGTGGACCCCAACGACAACCGCGTCCTCTACTTCGGCGCGCCCAACGGCAACGGCCTGTGGCGCAGCACCGACTACGGCGCCACCTGGTCGAAGGTGACGAGCTTCCCCAACGCCGGCAACTACGCCCAGGACCCCAGCGACCCCAACGGCTACCTCAGCCACCGGCCCGGCGTCGTCTGGGTGACCTACGACAAGCGCTCGTCCACCGCCGGCACCGCCACCAGGACCATCTACGTGGGCGTCGCCGACAAGGACAACACGGTCTACCGCACCACCGACGGCGGCGCCACCTGGTCCCGGCTGGCCGGGCAGCCCACCGGCTACATCGCGCACAAGGGCGTGCTGGACACCGTCAACGGCTACCTCTACCTGGCCACCAGCGACACCGGCGGACCGTACGACGGGGCCAAGGGCGACGTGTGGCGCTACGCCACCGCCACCGGCACCTGGACCCAGATCAGCCCCATCCCGTCGTCCAGCGCCGACGACTACTTCGGCTACAGCGGCCTGACCATCGACCGCCAGGACCCGGCCACCATCATGGTGGCCACGCAGATCTCCTGGTGGCCGGACGTCATCTTCTTCCGCTCCACCGACTCGGGCGCCACGTGGACGCGCGTCTGGGACTGGACCTCCTACCCCGACCGCTCCTTCCGCTACAAGATGGACGTCTCCGCGAACCCGTGGCTGACCTTCGGCACCAACCCGCAACCGCCCGAGGTCACGCCCAAGCTCGGCTGGATGACCGAGTCGCTGGAGATCGACCCGTTCGACTCCAACCGGATGATGTACGGCACCGGCGCCACCATCTACGGCACCGAGGACCTCGGGCTGTGGGACTCCGGCGGCCAGTTCACGATCAGGCCCATGGCCAAGGGCCTGGAGGAGACGGCCGTCCTCGACCTGATCAGCCCGCCGAGCGGCGCGCCCCTGGTCAGCGGCCTGGGTGACATCGCCGGCTTCCGCCACACGAGCCTGGACGCCGTACCGTCCATGATGTTCACCCAGCCGAACTTCACCTCCACCACCAGCCTCGACTACGCCGAGAAGGCGCCCTCGATCATGGTCAGGGCCGGCAACTTCACCGACGCCGACCGCCCGAACGACAGCCACGTGGCCTTCTCCACCGACGGCGGCGCCAACTGGTTCCAGGGCAGCGAGCCCGGCGGGATCAACGAGGGCGGCACGGTCGCCGCGGCGGCCGACGGCTCCCGCTTCGTCTGGGCGCCCAAGGGCGTGACCCCCGTCTACTCCGTCGGCTACGGCAACTCCTGGCAGCCCGCCTCCGGCCTGCCCACCGGCGCCACCGTGGAGTCGGACCGGGTCAACCCGATGAAGTTCTACGGACTCAGCGGCGGCCGCCTGTACGTCAGCACCAACGGCGGCGCCACCTTCACCGCCACCGCCGCGACCGGCCTGCCCGCGACCGCCACCAAGTTCAAGGCCGTGCCCGGGATCGAGGGCGACCTGTGGCTGGCCGGCGAGGGCGGCCTGTGGCACTCGACGAACAGCGGCGCCTCCTTCACCAAGGTGTCCGGGGTGACGAGCTCCGTCAACGTCGGCTTCGGCAAGGCCGCGCCCGGCGCCACCTACCTGGCGATCTACGCCGTCGCCACCGTGGACGGCACCACCGGCCTGTACCGCTCCGACGACGGCGGCTCGACCTGGGTGCGCATCAACGACGACAAGCACCAGTGGGGGAACATGGGCGAGGCGCTGACGGGCGACCCGCGCGTGTACGGCCGCGTCTACCTGGGCACGAACGGCCGCGGCATCATCTACGGCGACCGCACCGGCCCACCGGTCACCGTCACCCCGACCGTCACCCCTACGGTCACGCCCACTGTGACCCCGACCGTCACCCCGACCGTCACCCCGACCACCGGGACGGGCTGCACGGCCACCTACAAGCCGGGCAACTCCTGGCCGGGCGGCTTCCAGGCCGAGGTCGCGGTCCAGAACACCGGCACCTCCGCCATCACCGGCTGGCGGGTGACGTGGACCTGGCCCGGTGACCAGAAGATCACCCAGATCTGGAGCGCCACGCAGACGCAGAGCGGGGCGAACCTCACCGCCGTGAACGCCGGCTACAACGGCAACCTCGCGGCCGGCGCCTCGACGTCGTTCGGCTTCAACGGCAGCTACACCGGCACCAACACCCCACCCGCCACCCTCACCTGCACCCCGGCATAGGAGGCCGGGCGCCGCTCGCAGCCTGGCGAGCGGCGCCCTACCTGCTGCCTACGCCCGCCCTGCCTGCCCCTCAAGCGGCATCGAGGGCTTCGGTGATCTTGGCGGCCATGTCGGCCATGACGGGGCTGGTCGGGCCCTGCTGGGACCGGCTGGCGGCCTCGACGGCGACGAGGACGGTCCGGCGGAAGTTGCCGGCCTCCTCCGGAGCCTGCCGCCTGAGCAGGCTCATGGACGCGGTCAGGGCCGGCAGTACCTGGTCGGCCAGCGTGGCGACCGTCCTGCCGTACTTCACGCCCTTCGGCGCCTTGGCCAGCACGTGCCCGACGAGGCCGGTCGCGGAGGTCAGGGCGATGGACCCGTCGGTGCCCGCCTTGTGCGCCGAACCGGCGGCGCCGGCGGCGGACATCAGGGAGACGGCGCCCCAGCCGGCGAGCCGCAGGGTGTGCTGGTCCTGGTCGGTGAGGGTGAGGGTGGTGGTCATGGCGGTGTGCTCCTTCACTTCGCTCGGCCGAACCGTTCGGCTGATGACACTGACTTTCGCCGACCGCCCTGATGCGGGGCCGTCACCGCCCTGACGCAGCCGCTGACACGAGCCCGGTTGCCCTGCGGCCCCCCGGGTAGCAGCCCTCCATGCACACAGTCGTCAGAAGCCTGATCGCGGGCGCGGCCGGCACCAGCGCGCTCAACCTCGCCACCTACCTCGACATGGCGATCCGGGCCCGCGGCGCCAGCACCACCCCGCAGCAGGCCGTGGCGAAGCTGACCGACCTCACGGACGTCAGCCTCGGCGACGGCGAGCAGGCCGAGAACCGCAAGGAGGCCCTCGGCTCCCTCCTCGGCTACGCCACGGGCGCGGGCGCGGCCCTCTGCTACGCCCTGCTCGCCGCGCGCCGCCGCCCGTCCCGGCCGCTGGGGATCGCGGCCCTGACGGCCCTCGCCATGGCCGGCTCGAACGTCCCGCTCACCGCCCTCGGGACGACGGACCCGCGCGAGTGGCCGGCCTCGGCGTGGATCTCGGACGCCGTCCCGCACCTGGCGTACGGGATCACCGCGTACGCGGCTTACGAGCTGCTGAGGCCCTCCCGGCGGCCATCGTCTTGACAGGCGGGAGCGGCGGGCGAAGCGTGACGCTCACACGCGCAACCCGAGGGGCCCCGCCATGGCCGTACACGAGATCCGCATCGACCCCGCCCGCCCTCTCCGCGACGAACCCGCCACCGGCCACAACCGCTGGCACCCGGACATCCCGCCCGTCGTCCGCTGCGCCCCCGGCGACGAGGTCGTCATGGAGACCAGGGACGCCTTCGACGGACAGATGGGCCCGGACGCCACGCTGAAGACCGTCGAGGCCCCCGACCTCGATCTCGTCCACCCGCTCACCGGCCCCGTCCACGTGGACGGCGCGCGACCGGGCGACCTCCTGGAGATCGAGATCCTGGAGATCGTCCCCGACACCTACGGTTACACGGTGCAGGTGCCCGGCTTCGGGTTCCTGCGCGAGGTGTTCCCCGAGCCGTTCATCGTGCGCTGGCACCTCGCTGACGGCTGGGCGACCTCGGACGACCTGCCGGGCGTGCGCATCCCGGCGGCCCCGTTCATGGGCACGATCGGCCTCTCACCCGGTCACGCCGCCCTCGCCCGGATCACCGCCCGCGAGCAGGCGGCCCTGGAACGCGGCGGCTTCGTCCTCCCGCCCTCCCCGGACGGCGCCGTCCCCGCCACCGTCGGACGGACCGGCCTGCGTACGATCCCGCCCCGCGAGCAGGCGGGCAACGTGGACATCAAGCAGCTCGGCGCCGGCACCCGCCTGTACATCCCGGTGGACACGCCGGGCGCGCTGTTCTCGGCCGGTGACGCCCACTTCGCGCAGGGCGACTCGGAGGCGTGCGGCACGGCGATCGAGATGCGGGCGACGCTGCGGGTGCGGTTCGCCCTGCATCCGGGTGAGGCGGCGGCCAAGGGCGTCAAAGGCCCGCGCTTCGCCCGGTCGGACTACTGGGTGGCACCCTCGTACGCCGCTCCGCGCCGCTTCTACGCGACCACCGGGATGTCGGTGAGCCGGGACGGGGAGGTGGCGGCCGAGGACGCGACGCTGGCGGCCCGGAACGCGTTGCTGGAGATGATCTCGCATCTGGGGGATCGGGGGTGGAGTCCGCAGCAGGCGTACGCGATCTGCAGCGTCGCGGTGGACCTCAAGGTGAGCCAGCTCGTGGACGTGCCCAGCTTCCTGGTCTCGGCCTTCCTGCCGGAGGACATCTTCACGGGCTGACCCGCACCTCACCGGTAGGAGTCGATGAGCCGCGCGAGGTGCCGGCCCGCGATCTCCAGCGGCGCCTCGCTCTGCGACACCTGCGCCGACAGCTCGGCCCCCTCCAGCAGGTTGATCACGGTGTGGGCGAGCTCGTGCGCCACGTCGTCGGCGAAACCGGAGCGGGTGAGCTTGTCGCGCACCAGCGCGCGCCAGTGCTCGTAGGCGTCCTCCGCCGCCTGCTGGATCTCGGGCTCCCGGCCGACGCTCTCCAGCGCCGTGGTGGTGACGGGACAACCATCCAGCCAGCCGGACTCGCGCAGCCCTTCGGCCAGGTCGCGGGTGCAGGCGGCGAGGGCCGCGGCCGGATCGTCCTCCCGCTCGAAGGCCGCGCGCAGGAACTGCGCGAACTCCCTGTCACCGTGGCGCACGGCCTCCACCGCCAGCTCCCGCTTGCCGCCGGGGAAGAAGTGGTAGACCGAGCCGAGCGTGGCCCGCGCCTCCTGGGAGATCTGCTTGAGGCCCGTCGCCTCATACCCCTGCTGCTGCATCAGGCGAGAGGTCGTCCGGACGATCCGCTCCCGGGTGCCGAGCTCGTGCTGGGTCCGCATGGCTCCCATCGTACTGGATAGAGCGTTCGTTCTAGTCATGTGCTACGGTTCCTCTAAATAGAGCGTTCGTTCTAGCGAGCCGCATGAAGGAGAGCGTGCATGAACAGCGTGACCGTGATCGGGCTGGGCCCCATGGGCCAGGCCATGGCCGCCGCCTACCTCGGCAGGGGCTACGAGGTGACCGTGTGGAACCGTACCGCCGCCAGGGCGGACGAGCTGGTGGCGCGGGGCGCGAAGCGGGCGGAGTCCGTCGAGGCGGCGCTCACCGCCAGCGAGCTGGTGGTGCTGAGCCTGATCGACTACGACGCGATGGACGCCGTCCTCGCCCAGGCCCCGCCTGCCGTCCTGGCCGGGCGCACCCTCGCCAACCTCACCTCCGACACCCCCGACAGGGCCCGCCGGGCGGCCGCGTGGCTGGCCGAGCGCGGGGCCGTGCAGATCACCGGCGGCGTCCAGGTGCCGCCTCCGGCCATCGGCACGCCGGACGCCATGACGTACTACAGCGGCCCCAAGGACACGATCGAGGCGCACCGGGCGGCGCTCGAGGTGCTGACCGGGATCGACTACCTCGGTGAGGACCCTGGGCTGGCGGCGCTGTACTACCAGATCGGGATCGACATGTTCTGGACGGCGCTGGCCGGTTACCTGCACGGCCAGGCGGTGGCGGAGGCCAACGGCATCTCGGCCGAGGAGTTCCTGCCGCAGGCGGTGAAGACCATGGACATGCGGTACTTCCTGGAGTTCTACGCGCCCCGCATCGCGGCGGGCAACCATGAAGGGGAGGTCGATCGCGTGTCCATGGGAGTGGCGAGCCTGGAGCACGTGCTGCGCACCACGCAGAGCGCGGGCGTCGACGACACGCTGCCCGCCGCCGTCCTGGAGCTCTTCCGCCGGGGCGTCACCGCCGGCCACGGGCAGGACAGCCTGACCAGCCTGATCGGGGTGATGAAGAGCGGCTGACGCGCCACGCGTTCCAGCGCCGGGCCGCGGCCGAGGGTGGAGATGAGCAAGTTGTGTGGGAAGACCGTGAAGGTGGTTCCGGTCTGAGGCGTCTCACGGCCGCACCAGTGCCTTGATGGCCCGGCGCGCGTCCATCTCCTGATACCCGGCGGCGACCTCCGCCAGCGGCACCTCCACCGTGAACACCGCGGATGGGTCGAGCGTCCCGTTCAGGACGTCCGCCATCAGCGGCTCCAGGTAGCGGCGCACCGGCGCGACGCCTGCCCGCAGGGTGATGTTGCTCCGGAAGAAGCGGTACAGGTCCACCGCGTGCACGCCGTTCGGCACCCCGACCGAGCCGATCGTGCCGCCGGGGCGGGTGAGGGACAGGGCTAGGTCGAGCGCCGGCTGCGTTCCGACGCATTCGGCGACCGCCCCGAAGCCACCGCCGGTCCGGCCGACCAAGTCAGCGACGGCGTCCATGGCGCTCAGTGCGGCGGTGCCCGTGGCGTTCCGCGTGGCGATGTCTGGGGCGTTCAGTGTGACGACGTCCGTGGCGTTCAGCGTGACGACGTCCGTGGCGCCGAAGTCGCGGGCGAGCGCCAGCCGGTCCGGGTGACGGCCGATGGCCGTGATGCGGGCGGCGCCCGCCCGGCGGGCGGCCAGCACCGCGCACAGCCCCACCGCCCCGTCCCCGATCACCGCCACGGCCGATCCGGGCCGCACGCCCGCCAGGACGCAGGCGTGCTGGCCGGTGGACAGCACGTCGGTGAGCGGCAGCAGCCGGCGCAGCAGTTCGTCGTCCGCCGACGCCCGCACGGGCACCAGCGTGGCGTCGGCGAACGGCACCCGGACGGCCTCCGCCTGCCCGCCCCCGTTCGCACCGCCCCAGAAGCCGCCGTTGACGCACGACGTGAAGACACCCTCGCCGCAGGGCGGGCACGTCCCGTCCGAGAACGCGAACGGCGCCAGCACCACGTCGCCACGGCGCAGCCCGGTGACCTCACGCCCCACGTCCTCGACGACGCCGAGCCATTCGTGCCCCATCCGATCGCCGGGCCTGAACGCCTCCTGCCCCCGGTAGGGCCACAGGTCGGAGCCGCAGACGGCGGCCAGGGCGACGCGTACGACGGCGTCGGTGGGCTCGATGAGGCAGGCGTCGGGAACGTCGACGACGCGCACGTCGCCCACCCCGTGCAGGACAGCGGCTTTCATGGCGCCCAACCGTATGTCGGCCGGCCCCGCCCAGCCCATAGCATGTCGAAGGTCAACAGTACTCCACGCCTGCGATCAGGAGGTATCCGAGGATGTCATCCGTCGGATCGTCGATGGACGCCGTCGACCTGCGGATCGTTCGCGAGCTGACCAGGGACGCGCGGCTCACCCACGCCGAGCTCGGCCGCCGGGTCAGCCTCAGCAGGCCCGCCGTCGCCGAGCGGGTGCGGCGGCTGGAGGAGCTCGGAGTGATCACGGGGTACGGCGCGCACGTGGACCTCGGCCGCCTCGGGCTGCCGCTCCAGGCCCGCGTCTCGCTGCGCCCGCGCCAGCGCCCGGCCAAGGGCGCGGAACGGCTCAGGGAACGGCTGCTCGCGATGGGCCAGGTGCTGTCGTGCGTGCACGTCACGGGGGAGAACTGCTACGAGCTGGCGATCGCCGTCCGCGACGCCGCGCACCTTGAGCAGGTGATCGAGCAGTTGAGCGAGCTCGGCGACACGACCACGGCGGTGGTGCTCTCCGAGACCGTCACCCCACGGGACGTGGACGTCACCGCCTGGACGCGCGCCGGCTGATCGCCCGGTCCTGGATCGACGCTGAGGGCTCCCGGCACGCGGAATCCCCAGGCGTTCCGGGTTTCGTCGGCGGCGGAGGCGGGTGTTCTCCGAACTCCGAGGAAGGGAGAGCCTGATCAGGAGTCGATCGGCGCGACGCTCAGGGCGGCGAGAATGTCCTGGGCGAGAGGCAGGCCGGAGGCCGCGACGAACTTGTACCGACGATCCATGGCCTTCGTGATCTCGGCGATGGACCCGAAGGGATAGGCCAGCGGGACGGGCCGGCCACGGAGATCGAGGACGGTTCCTCCAGCGGCCTGGAGGATGTAGTGCCCCGGAGCGAGATCCCAGGTCGCGAACCCCTTCGCGAACTCGACCATGCCGTCGCTGAATCCAGCGGCTACGTGGCACAGGCCGATCGAGCCGAAGTCCACGCCGATCCGGCCCCGGCCGGGTCCTTCCGCTGAAGGGCGGCTCAACTCCGCCAGCAGCCCGCTCTGCCGCGCGAGCGGGACGAACCGTTCGGTGGGCTTCATGAGGAAGTTCGTGATCAGGGACTCGGCGAGCGGTGCCGAGCGGCCCAGCCGGAGCGGGTACGCGGTGCCGTCCTGAGCGAGGACGAAGGCGGCGTCATGCCCGTCGTCGGCCTGGGCCGCGACATAGATCTGCAGGTGGTGGAACAGGTCTCCCACGACGGCCGCGATCGGCCGGGCGAGGCCGCGCGAGTAGACGAGCACGTGCGTGTAGCCGTACAGCGCACGAACGGCCAGCTCGCTGGTGTCGAGCGGGTCGACCAGCACGCACAGGTCGGGGTCCGGATCGTCCCCGATGACCTGCGGGTCGGCCTCCTCCGAGGCGTAGACGTAGGACGGGAGGATCTCGGTCAGCAACTCCCGGTAACGCTCGTGCGCCCACAGGTCGTACGTGGACAGGAAGTTGCCGGCATGCCGGACGTTGCGGCTCTCCGAGCGGTCACCCGACAGCGCCGCGTCGATGAGCCGCGGGCGCAGCTCACGGATCACCGTGGCCACGAGCTCGGTGAGCTGCCCGGCGAGGGGGGAGAGGGTGTGCTCGGCTGTCACGACGTACCTCCGTGCCGTCAGCGTAGCTCCAGGGGCGGCTCGATCCCGGGCGGGCTCATCGTGGCCGCGATGAACACGGCCTTGAAGGCCGCGGCTCGCATGATCCCCGCGCCGGTGAGGTCGTCGAAACCGGCCACCGCGAGATCCTGCTCCTTCGTCATGGCGCCGAAGACCGCGAAGTAGAGCTCCGCGCCGGGATAGCGATGGCGGATCTCCCGGCTGACGAAGCCGACCACGTCCGCGTGCTTGACCTCGAAGTCGCACAGGACGATCGACGGGGCCTCAGGCAGGTCCGGATACAGCGAGGCCGGATCGAGGGTGATGGAGTCCCGCATCTTGGTGCACTTGAGGTATCCGATGGGGCAGCGGCCGAACTGAGCGGAGGCCAGGAAGACCGCCATGACGAGGCCGGCCTCGTTGATCCCGAAGCAGGCGTCGACGTCCACCCGGCGGCCGACGTTCTTGATCTGCCTGATGAGGGTCTCGATTCCGTAGCCGAAGGCCGACCAGCTCTGGTTGAGCAGCAGGCCCGGCCTCGGATTCGGCAGTGTGTAGAGGAGTCTGTCCGGATTGCCGTAGGCCATGGTGGGGACGTTGAGGGCGAAGTGCGGGCCGGCGAGATCGTTCACGGTGCGGTCCGCTTGATCGCCTGCGCGCTCCGCGTACCGGTCAGGGGTCGGCACATCGTGAGGTGGGCCGGGGCTCGCGTGTCTCTCCAGGCAGAACTGGTCTTCAGGGGCCAGGCGCTCGTACGTCTCGGCGACGAGATCCATGGGATGGACGCGTTCACCCGAGACGCCGAGCGGCCCGCCGCCGTATGCCGTCGCGAGGATCACCAGGCTGGCGAAGCTGGGAGGTGAGCCGGCGCCGCCCCGCTCGCGCGCCCACGTCTCCCAAGCGTTGATCGTGGTGCCTCCGAGGCTCGTCTGGTGACCTGTCGTCTCGTTGTACCGCTTGGCGGCCTGCGTCTGAGAGAGCCCGCACACGTAGCGGTAGGCCTGAATCAGCGGTATTTCCGGATACTGGGTTAACAGCTCGATCGCGGCGCTCTTGACGGATCTGACTCTCTTCCAGATTTCGCACCCTCTGTGTGCGAGTTTGCGCCCCACGATTTGAGGGCTTTCCTGCGCCGTGTGCCGAGTACGCATGCGTACCCTCCTTCCAGATGCGAGGCCAAATTACCCATGCGGGTGGGAGACCGCTGGAGATCCACGAAAACCCGCAGGCAGGGGTCACCTTGAGATCCGATCGTGGGCGCACCTTCCCATGGGTGCCAATCGGGCCGCTCCAGCCCTACGGTTCGAGCACGTCGCCGAAAATGAGCACCCGGCGACGAAGGCCCAGCACTCGCTCGAAAGATGGGAATGCAGATATGTCGCACAGCCCGAAATTCGCGAATGTGGAGTCCACTCCTACGGAAAAGGCCGCTGCCGGCGTGACCCGCCCGTGGGGTGTGTCGCGCATGGCCCCGTTCCCGAGGCAGGACGGAGGTGTCCCCCATGCCGCGTACCTCGTTCGGCTGGACCCGGTGACGCAGACGGGCGTCTACACCGACCCGGTCACCCACCGGCCGATCGAAGCCGGCAGGCACGGCACGAACAGGCAGAAGCCCAGCCCGACCGCGCCGCCGACCGGTGACGGGCAGGACGAGAACGCACCCCGTGGCAAGCCGGACAGCACCACCGACTGGGTGCAGGACTGATCCCGGATGAGCACGACCGTCCTGGTGATCGCCTGTTCGGACGACCCGACCGCCGATCTGGTGCTGGACGAACTGCACGAGAGGGACGCCCGGGTCGTACGGTTCGACCCGGGTGCCGACTTCCCCGCCGAGATCGCCTTGTCGGCCACGTTCGACAGCTCGGGCCTGGCAGGCTCGATCGAGACCCCCACCCGTCACCTGGACCTGTCCGGCGTGGGCGCCGTCTACTGGCGCCAGCCCACGCCCTACCGGCCCGCGCCCGGGCCTGACCAGAGCAGCGCGGCATGGGCGGCGGACCAGGCCAGATTCGGGCTGGGAGGCGTGCTGGCCGCCCTCCCGGACGCGTTCTACCTCAACCATCCGTTCCGCAACCGGGACGCCGAGTACAAGCCGCTCCAGCTCACAGCCGCCGCCGCCTCCGGCTTGAGCGTCCCGCGCACCCTGATCACGAACCGGCCCGACAGGGCCCGTGGCTTCGCCGCGCAACCGGGCGGCACGGTGTTCAAGCCGCTGTGGTCCACGCCCTACAGGACCGAGGACGGGAAGTGGCGGACGATCTGGGCGCATCCCATCGGCGCCGAGGAGCTGGACCAGTCGGTCTCCGGAGCGGCGCACCTGTTCCAGCGGCAGGTGGACAAGGTGGCCGACATCCGGGTGACGATGGTGGGCAGCCAGGTCTTCCCGGTCCGGGTGAACGGGGCTCCGGCGCTGGACTGGCGGCTGCACTACGACTCACTCACCTACGAGGTCGTCGAAGCGCCCGCGGCCGTCGTCGCAGGCATGCGTGCCTACCTCGACCGGCTCGGCCTGGTCTTCGGCGCGTTCGACTTCTGTCTGACCGGGGACGGCACCTGGGTATTCCTGGAATGCAACCCCAACGGGCAATGGGCGTGGTTCGATGACCCCGTCCCCAGCGAGATCGCCGGCGCCATCGCCGACGCGCTGACGTGCGGAAAGGGGTCGTCATGAGCGACGCAGCCGGGCGGCTCCGGCAGGAGCTGGCGGCGCTGCTGGTCGAGGGGGGCGCCCTGACCGATCCCGGCTGGCGCAGGGCGGTGGAGGTCGTGCCGCGCGAGCGGTTCCTGGGCGAGGCCGTCTTCCACCAGGACGAGGGGATGGCCGGGGACGAGTGGCGCCCCCTGCTGCGCAGCAGCCTGTCCGAAGAGGAGTGGCTGGAACTGGCCTACTCGGACCAGACGTGGGTCACGCAGGTGGACGGCATCCCTGCAGAAGCGGCCGGCCACACCGTCGCGGGGAGCCCCACATCGTCCTCCACCATGCCCAGTCTGGTCGTCAGGATGCTGGAACGAGCGGGCATCGGCGACGCCGAGAAGGTCCTGGAGATCGGGACGGGCACGGGCTACTCCACCGCGCTGCTGTGCGAGCGCCTGGGCGACGGGCTGGTGACCAGCGTCGAGTACGACCGGCACGCCGCCGCCCGCGCCCGCCAGGCGCTGGAGGACACCGGACACGCGCCCACCCTCGTCACGGGCGACGGCCTGGCCGGCCACGACGGGAACGTCGAGTACGACCGGCTCATCGCGACCTGCTCGGTGCGGTACATCCCCATGGCCTGGATGGAGCAGGTGCGCGACGGCGGCACCATCACCGCACCCTTGTCCGGATGGCTGCCGGGTCATGCGCTGGCCCATCTCACCCTGGCTGAGGACGGCACCGCCAGCGGCCGGTTCCTGCCCGACGGCGTGTCGTTCATGCCCGCTCGACCGCATGCCCGGCCACCGCGATCGTCGTTCGTGATCGGCCTCGGCGACGAGCGCGAGAGCGTGATCGACCCGAACGTGCTGGACGACGCGACCGGCAGGTTCGTCGCCCAGCTCGGCGCGCCGTCGGCGGAGAAGCTGGGGCTGGGCGACGAGGTGATCCTGCTCGATGTCGCGACAGGCTCGCAGGCCAGTACGCGTCGTCGGGGGGAGGGGTGGGTGGTGCGGCAGCATGGGCCGCTGCGGCTGTGGGATGGGGTGGAGGATGCGGTTGTGACCTGGTTGGGGGCGGGTGGGCCGCCTCGGTCGGGTTTCGGGCTCACTGTGACGCGTACTGGTCAGCGGGTGTGGCTCGGTGATCCTGAGGGGCCGGGGTGGAGCTTGCCTGTGTGAGGGGGGCGCTCGGTGGTGGTGCTTCTCGCGCCATCGGTATGCCCCCTGGTCTGGGCATGACCGGGAGAGTGCGAGAGGGCTGGAAAGCCCTCTCGCACCGGGTCTCGTGGCGCAGCCACGAGACCCGGATGAACACAGCCCGAGCCGAAGGCGAGGCCCGGTTACCGGGGGCGGGCTGGGGTTGGGAGAACGCCCGAGCGGCCAGCGAGGACCGTGCTTTCAGCCCTTGACGGCGCCCACGATGACGCCCTTGGTGAAGTGCCGCTGGACCAGCGGATACATGATGAGAGCAGGGATGACGGCGATCACCACGATGGCCATTTTGATCGCCAGGGTCGGAGGCGCGTCTCCCGTCACCCCGGCTGTGGCCGCCGGCAGGGGGTTGGAGTCCACGACGTACTGGCGCAGGATCAGGGCCAGTGGCCACTTCCTGGTGTCGTCCATGTACAGCATCGCGTTGAACCACGCGTTCCAATACCCCACCGCGTAGAACATCGCCACCACAGCCGTGACCGCCTTCGACATCGGCAGCACGATCCGCACCAGGATGCGAAACTCCCCGGCCCCGTCGATGCGGGCACTGTCCAGGATCTCCTGCGGGATGTTCATGAAGAACGACCGCAGCACCACCACGTTGAACGCCGAGACGGCCGTCGGCAGGATCAACGACCAGTAGCTGTCCTTCAGCCCCAGCCCGCTCACCATCAGGTACACGGGAATGATCCCGGGAAAGAACACGAACATCAGCAACACGCTGAACAGCAGCGGCCGGTGCAGGAACGAGCCGGGGCGCGACAGCGAGTACGCCCCCAGGACGCTCACCCCGGCGCTGATCAGCGTCCCCACGACGGTGACACCCGTGCTGACGAGCACGGCCCGGCTGACGACCGTGTCGGAGAAGATCTGCCGGTACGCCTCGAACGTGATCCCGTCGGGCACCAGCACGAGCCCGCCCGCGCGGGTGACGGTGGCGGAGGAGCTCAGGCTGGTCAGGACGATCGTGTAGAGGGGGCCGAGCACGGCGACGAGGATGAGCGTGATCAGGGTGCCCTTGCCGAGCTGGCCGATGGGCGAGGGGCGTTCCTCCCACGGTGCCAGCCGCGAGGGTTTCCGCGAGGTCAGCGTGGTCAGCGTGGTCATGATCTCGAATACACCCCTCGTTCGCCGAGCGCGTGCGCGACCCGGTTCGCCGCGACGATGAGCAACAGGCCGACCAGGCCCTTGAACAGCCCGGCCGCCGCCCCGTACCCCAGGTCTCCGGTACGGATGCCCGACCAGTACACGAACGTGTCGAAGACCTCGGAGGCCTCGCTGCCGACGGCGCTGCGTTGCAGCATGAACTGTTCGAAGCCGACGTTCAGCGCGTCGCCCAGGCGCAGGATCAGCAGCAGGACGATCACCGGGCGCAGGCCGGGCAGTGTGATGTGCCACATGCGCCGCCACCTGCGGGCGCCGTCCACGGCGGCGGCCTCGTACAGGTTCGGGTCGATGGTGCTGAGGGCGGCCAGGAAGATGATCGCGCCCCAGCCGGCGTCCTTCCAGATGGTCTGCGAGGTGAGCAGCAGGATGAACGTGTCGGAGTTCGTCATCAGGTCGACGCCCTCGTAGCCGTTCGCCCGCAGGGTCTGCGCGAGCAGGCCCGCACCGCCGAACATCTGCTGGAAGACGGCGATGACCAGCACCCAGGAGAAGAAGAACGGCATGTAGACCACGCCCTGCACGAACGCCCTCAGCCTGGCCGAGACGATGCTGTTGAGCAGCAGCGCCAGCATGATCGGCACGGGGAAGTAGAAGACGAGCTGGAAGGCGGTGATGGACAGGGTGTTGGTGATGGCGCGGATGAACTGCGGGTCCTGGAAGAGCAGCGCGAAGTTGGTGAAGCCGATGATCGGGCTGCCGAGGATGCCGTCGGTGTACGGGTTGTAGTCCTGGAAGGCGATGATGTTGCCGAGCGCCGGGATCCACCAGAAGGCCACGACGATCAGCAGCATCGGCAGGTTCATCGCCAGCAGCGGCCAGTCCCCGCGGAGTCTGGCCCGCCAGGTCGGGCCGTTCTGCTTGGTGGGGGTGGTCGATGGGGATGGGGTCCGTCCGGGGGAGCGCCGCCGCGTGGTCACGGCGCCCACGGCAATCCCTCCACCCCGGTCCGCTGCATGCCCCTGATCGTGTTCATGGACAGCTCCTCAAAGCCGGCCGTTCTCACGCGCGACCTTGCTGTAGAACTCGCGCGCCTCGTTCCCGCCCTGCTCCTGCCACTCCTTGACGATCTTGGGCCACTCGGAGATCGGCCGCTTGCCGCGGAAGATCTCCTGCATCTTGTCCTCGGTGGGCACGGTCAGCCCCGCCATCTTGGCGGGCTTCTCCACGCGGATGCCCACGAACGGGTCGTTGTCCAGGATCTTGGACGCCTTGGTCTGCCAGTCGTAGGAGGCCTGGACGAGGCCGTCGTACTGGCTCATCGAGTTCGCGTTGGGCCGGCCCGACAGGAACAGGTAGGTGGGCGCGACTTCCTTGCGGCCGAGCGCGGTCTGCTTGACCTTGCCGTCCTCGACCGTGTAGTGCTTGCCCTCGACGCCGTTGTAGCACAGCTCGTACTCCTGGGTGCCGAACGGCCCGGAGGCCCAGTTCGACAGCGCGAGCAGCTCGCGGGTGCGGGCGTCGCCGAGGCCCTTCTTGATGAAGACGAACATGCTGGCGGGCTCGTTGCGCCACATGATGGGCGTGCCGCCGGCGTGTGCCGGGTACGGGTCGACGATCTGCATGTCGAAGTCGGGGTTGTCGGCCTGGAAGCGGCCCAGGGCCTCGTGCCAGGCGCCGAGGCCGTCGCGGTAGACGATCATCTCGCCGCTGCCGAAGATGGCCTTGTTGTCGGCGTCCTTGTTGGCCACGATGTCCGGGTGCACGTAGCCGGCCTCGAAGAGCTTGGTGACGAACTCGATGGAGGCGGCCCACTCCTCGGTCTCGTACTTGTAGATGAGCGTGCCGTCGCTCTTCTTGCGCCACTCGCGGGGCGCGCCGAAGGCTCGCTGGAGCTCCTGCTCCATGCCGCCGCCGAACGCCCAGCGCTTCTTCTTGGCGTCGGTGATGGCCTTGCCGAGCGCGAGGAGGTCGTCGCCGCTCTTGGGGTGCTCCAGGCCGAGCTGCTTGAGGATGTCCTGTCGGACGAACGTGGCGAACGGGTACGGGTCGTTCTGCCAGGGGATGCCCTGGAGGACGTTGCCGAAGACGCCGTACTGCCAGGCGGCCGTGTCGTAGTTGGCCAGCAGGGGGAACTCCTTGGCCTTGTCCCCGGCCAGGTAGGGGGACAGGTCGGCGAAGAGCTTGTTGGCCGCCTCGGTGAAGTGGCCGATCTTGACCAGCTCCCACTCGGGGACCATCACCATCTCGGGCACGTCGCCGCTGGCCAGGACGGTGCTGAGCTTCTGCCCGTAGGTGTTGCCGTCGGAGATGTTGAAGCGGACCGTGCCGCCGAGGCGCTTGTTGACCTCCTCGTAGTAGGAGTTGTCGCCGAGGCCGGGCGGCACCGTGCCCCACAGCGGCGTCATCGCGGTCACCTCCTTGCCGCTGGTGAGCGGCGGGGTGGTGACGGCCTGCACCATCTGGGCCGGGCGGGTCAGGAAGCCGGGCTGGACGAACTCGCTGCCGGGCAGGTCGGGCTTGAGCCCGGGGATGTCGAACGGGATCCTGGTGGGGACCAGGCTCTTGAGCTTGTCGGCCGCCACGGCGGTGCCCTGGGAAGCCTGTCTCTTCTCGGCGCAGCCCGCCACCAGAACGCTCGCGCCGACCAGGCCGAGGAACCCGCGGCGAGTCGTGGACATGGGCATGGCTCGCTCCCTTCTCCGAGTGGGGATGGCCTACTAACAATTAGTTGGTATTCCGGCCAAACAAATTAGTAGACTGTGACCGTACCCACAAGTGAGCGCGGTGGTCACAGGTTGGTGAAGGGAGCCAGCGATGCGGCATGCTGGGGTCATCTCTTGGCGGGAACGGGGCTGATATTGATCACTTCTACGACCGGTCCTCAGCCGGCCGACTTCGCCGACGTACGAGCCACCAATCTCGCCGTCGTGCTGAGGTTCGTCCGCGAGCACGCGCCGTGCTCGCGCGCCGACATCGCGGCCTCCACCGGGCTGAACAAGGCCACGGTCTCCAGCCTGGTCGCCGACCTCATCGACCGCCGGCTGGTGCGTGAGACCGGGCTCACGGAGAACCGGGTCGGCAGGCCGGCCACGATGCTCGTCCTCGACGGCTCTCCGTACGCCGCCATCGGCGTCGAGATCAACATCGACACCGTGTCGGCCGTGGCCACCGACCTGGCGGGGGAGCGGCTGCTGACGTGGCGGCGCTCGTTCTCGGGCGGCGACTCGGTCAACCAGGGCGTGGCGGGCGTCGGCGCCATCATCAGGCGCGTGGTCAGCCGCATGGCCAAGGAGGAGCGCCAGGTGCTCGGCCTGGCCGTGGCCGTGCCGGGGCTGATCGACGTGCAGGGCACCGTACGCATCGCGCCCAACCTCGGCTGGCATGACGCCGACCTCGGCGGCGATCTGGCCAAGGCGCTGCGCGACCCCGGCTTCCCCATCCAGGTCGACAACGACGCCAACCTCGCGGCCCTGGCCGAGCAGCGGTTCGGCGCGCACGCGGGCGCCTCCGACCTGGTCTACCTGACGGGCGAGCTGGGCGTGGGCGCCGGCATCATCCTCGACGGGCGGCTGCGGCGCGGCGGGCGCGGCTACAGCGGCGAGATCGGTCACGTGCAGCTCGACCCCGACGGCCCCGTCTGCCGCTGCGGCCGGCGGGGCTGCCTGGAGGCCATGGCGGGAGTCGGCGCCGTGCTGCGCAGGGACCCGTCACCGGCGGAGATCCAGGTCGAGATCGAGGAGGTCGTCCGCCTGGCGCGGGCCGGCGACGCGGCCACCCTCGGCACGCTCGCCGAGGTGGGCCGCAGCCTGGGCAGGGGGGTGTCGATGCTGGCGAACCTGCTCAACCCCGAGGTGGTGATCCTCGGCGGCTACTACGTCCCGCTGGCGCCGTGGCTGCTGCCCGCCGTCCACGAGGAGGTGGGCTCGCGCGTGATCGCCTCGGAGGCCGGTGGCTGCCAGGTGGTGGCCTCGACGCTGGGGTACGACGCGGCCGCGCTGGGGGGTGCGGCGAGGGTGCTCGACTCCGTCGATTCGGGAAGATTGCCCGGAGGATTGTCGCGAATCCCTTGACCTTGGTCACGGGGACGTGCACCCTTCAGTCAACCCACCGAAATGTCCGCGTAACTTCCCCAGGCCGGTCGTCGAAGCGCTTCGACACTCTCAGAGGGATGATCATGCAACAACCCCCCTTCCGCGACCCAGCGGCCCCGCTCAGAGACCGGATCGACGACCTCATGAGCAGGCTCACCCTTGAGGAGAAGGTGGGCCTGCTGCACCAGTACCAGGCCCCCGTCGAGCGGCTGGGGCTCGGCGCGTTCCGCACGGGCACCGAGGCGCTGCACGGCCTGGCCTGGCTCGGCCCGGCCACCGTCTTCCCGCAGGCCATCGGGCTGGCCTCGACCTGGGACCGCGACCTCGTGCGCCGCGTCGGCGAGGCGACGGGTGACGAGGTCCTGGCCTTCCATCACAAGGATCCCGCCGGGGCGGGGCTCAACGTGTGGGCGCCCGTGGTCAACCCGCTGCGCGACCCGCGGTGGGGGCGCAACGAGGAGGGGTACTCCGAGGACCCGTGGCTGACCTCGGTCATGGCCACGGCCTACGCGCGCGGTCTTGGTGGGAGCGCTCCCGAAACTCTGAAGACCGCCCCGACGCTCAAGCACTTCCTGGCCTACAACAACGAGACCGACCGCTGCACGACCTCCAGCAACCTGCCGCCCCGGGTGCTGCACGAGTACGAGCTGCCCGCCTTCCGCGGGCCGATCGAGTCGGGCGCGGCAGTGGCCGTGATGCCGTCGTACAACCTGGTCAACGGCCGGCCCGCGCACCTCAGCCCGCTGATCGGGCGGGTGCTGCGGGAGTGGGCGCCGGACGACCTGCTGGTGGTCAGCGACGCGTACGCGCCGGGCAACCTCACCGGGCTGCAGGGCTACCACGACACGCTGCCCGAGGCGTACGCGCACGCCGTCAAGGCCGGGATCGACAGCTTCACCCAGGACGACGACCGGTCCGAGGCCACGCTCGGCCACCTGCGTGACGCGCTCGCGCGGGGGCTGCTGGCCGAGGCCGACGTGGACGCCGCCGTGCGGCACGCGCTGTCGATCAGGTTCCGGCTGGGCGAGCTCGACCCGGCGACGCCGTACGACGACATCACCGACAGCGTGGTCAACTGCCCCGAGCACCAGGCGCTGGCCAGGGAGGCGGCGCGGCGCTCGTTCGTGCTGCTGGAGAACGACGGCCTGCTGCCGCTGCGGGACGTCACGCGGCTCGCGGTGATCGGGCAGCTCGGCGACACGCTCATGGAGGACTGGTACAGCGGCACCCTGCCGTACGCGGTCACCGCCCGCGCCGGGCTGGCCGAGCGCTGCGAGACCACGTTCTGCGAGGCCGTGGACCGGGTGACGCTGACCGCCGACGCGGGGCCCGTCACGGCCGACCCCGCGGGCGGGTCGCTGAGCGCGGGGGCTGCCGAGCCGGGGCTGTTCGACCTGTTCGACTGGGGTGGCGGCGCGTACGCGCTGCGGGCCGTGGCCACCGGCCGGTTCGTGTCGGCGGACGGCACGACGCTGGTCAACGACCAGCCGGGGCCGAACGGGTGGGAGGTGCGCCAGACGTTCCGCATGGAGGAGCGCCCGCGCGGCACGCTCGCCCTGCGCCACATCTCGACCGGCTGCTACGTCGGCGTGGCGGAGGACGGCGTGCTGCGCCTGGTGGACGACGCCGACCAGGCCGCGTGGCTGGCCATGGACGTGGTCAGGAGCGGCACCGACGAGGCCGCCCGCCTGGCCGCCGAGGCCGACGTCGCGGTCGTGGTGGTCGGCGACCACCCCCTGGTCAACGGCCGCGAGACCGAGGACCGCATGACGCTGGCCCTGGCCTCCGCCCAGGACGCCGTGGTCCGCGCCGTGCGCAAGGCGAACCCGCGTACGGTCATGGTCGTCTCCAGCGGCTACCCGCTCACCTGGACCGAGGGCGAGCTGCCCGCGGTGCTCTGGTCGGCGCACGGCGGCCAGGAGTACGGCCACGCCCTGGCCGAGGTGCTGTTCGGCGACGCCGACCCCGAGGGCCGGCTCACCCAGACCTGGTACCGCTCCGAGCAGGAGCTGCCCGACCTGCTCGACTACGACATCATCGCCTCCGACGCCACCTACCAGTACTTCCGCGGCGTCCCCCTGCACCCCTTCGGCCACGGCCTGAGCTACACCACCTTCGGCTACGCGGACCTGCGCGTGCGAGTGACCGGCGAGAGGCTGGAGGCCGAGGTCACGGTCACCAACACGGGCACCCGCCCCGGCGTCGAGGTCGTGCAGTTCTACACCCGCCAGCAGCGCTCGCGGGTCAAGCAGCCGCTGCGCCGGCTGCGCGGGTTCGAGAAGGTGCGCCTGGAGCCGGGCGAGAGCCGCACCGTCGAGCTCCGCCTGCCGGTCGCGGACCTGGCGTTCTGGGACGTCACCAGGGGCAGGTTCGTGGTGGAGCGCGCGCCGCACCAGCTCATGGTCGGCCGCAGCGCCACCGACCTGCGGCTGAGCGCCCGCTTCGAGGTCGAGGGCGAGGTCGTCCCGCCGCAGCGGGGGCTGCTGCGCGCGGCGGACCACGACGAGTACGACGCGATCACGTTCGTGGACGAGACCAGGCAGGACGGCGACGCGGTGCGCTCCGACGCCGAGGGCGCCTGGATCCTGTTCCGCCAGGTGGACCTGACCGGCGCGACGACCTGCGTGGCGACGGCGGGCAGCACCGAGGGCGGCATGCTCACCATCCGCCTCGGCGACCCACTCTACGGCCGGCCGGTGGCCGCGTTCCCGGTGCCGCGGACCGAGCGGTACGACTATCACACCATCACGGCCTCGCTCACAGGCGTGGACGGGGTGCACGATCTCTATGTGGTCTTCGAGAACGAGGGCGTGACCCTGACGGCAGCCCGCTTCGGAGCAGGGGCTTGAGCGGGCGCACGGTCACGATCGCGCAGGTCGCCAAGCACGCGGGCGTGGCCGTGAGCACGGTCTCCTACGTGCTCAGCGGCAAGCGGACGATCTCGGCCGACACCAGGCGGCGCGTGCTCGACAGCATCAGCGCGCTCGGCTACCACCCCAACGCCGGCGCCCGCGCCCTGGCCAGCAAGCGCTCGAACGTGATCGCGCTGGTGCTGCCGCTGCGCGCGGGCATGCACGTGCCGGTGCTGATGCGCTTCGCCAGCGCGGTCGTCACGGCCGCCCGCCGCTTCGACCACGACGTGCTGCTGCTGACCGCCGACGAGGGCACCGCGGGCATCCGCCGGGTGGCCGCGAGCGCGCTGGTGGACGCGCTGGTGCTGATGGACGTGGAGCTGGACGACCGCCGGGTGCCGCTGCTGCGCGAGCTGCCCGAGCCCAGTGTGCTCATCGGCTTTCCCGCCGAGCCCGCCGGGCTGACCTGCGTGGACCTCGACTTCGCCGCCGCGGGCGCGCGCTGCGTGACGCATCTGGCCGAACGCGGTCACGAGGAGATCGCGCTGCTCGGGGCTCCCTCGGTGGTGTACGACCGGGGGACCGGGTTCGCCACCCGCACCAGGGAGGGGTTCGTGGAGGCGCTGGACGATCACGGGCTCAAGGGTGCCGCGCTGCCGTGCGAGGAGACGTTCGACGAGGTCTACGAGACGGTCCGCGATCTGCTCCTCGACCGTCCCGGGCTGTCCGGCCTGGTCGTGCACAACGAGGCCGCGGTGAGCCACGTGCTGGCCGCGCTGCGCCAGCTCGGCCGCCGGGTGCCGCAGGACATGGCCGTGGTGGCGATCTGCCCCGACGACGTGGCCGAGCGGGCCGGCCCGCCGCTCACGTCCGTGCTGATCCCGGCCGAGGAGGTGGGCAGGGAGGCGGTCCGCCTGGTGATGGAGAAGCTGGAGGGCCGTACGGTGCCCGAGTCCACCCTCCTGGCGCCGCAGCTGGCCGTCCGCGCCAGCACCTGAGGCAAACCCTCGCGGGCGCCAAGTTTGCGGAGAGCAATCGAGCGCAAGCGCATAGTGTGCCAAATCTGCCGGTTTTTACGTCTTATGTGGTTCCTCGTCCCTTTTTCGCGGGCAGGCTCGCGGGAAGCAAGGGGGAAACCACATGACTACGTCTGTGCAACCGGCGTCAGCCGGACAAATGGGCGGTCACGGCCCCACGGGCTTGGCCGACGTCATCGACACCATCCTCGACCGGGGGCTGGTGATCGACGCCTACGTCCGGGTGTCACTGGTCGGGATCGAGATTCTGACCATCGACACGCGCGTCGTCATCGCCAGCGTCGACACCTACCTGCGCTTCGCCGAGGCGGCCAACCGGCTGGACATGGCCCAGAGCGAGAAGGGCCTGCCCGAGGTCATCAGTGAGGCCAAGGGCGTGCCGAGCCAGGACAAGACCAAGGAAGTCATCCAGGGCGTGGTGGAGGCGGCGGGCGACACGCTGCACGAGCTCACCGGCAAGCAGAGCGATCCCGCCGCCGAGGCCGCCATGGACGACGAGCCCGAGGTCTCCGTGGAGCAGCAGCGGCCCGCCCCGCCGCGCAGGAAGATCCGGCCGAAGCGAGAGGAAGAGTAAGCACCATGGGACGCTCTACGAAGGTATCCGGCGCCTCCGTGCCCAAGCAGGCCACTCGTCAGAGCCAGAACCTCGGCTCCTACGTCTACGGCATCGTGCCCGCCGGCACCAAGGTGCCCGCGGACGTGCAGGGGCTGGGCGACCCGGCGGGCAAGGTCAGAGTCATCGAACACGAAGGAATCGCGGCCCTCGTCAGCGACGTCAACGTGGACCAGCCCCTGGGCAGGCCGGGGGACTTCCTGGCGCACGAGGGGCTGCTCGACGCCGTGGCCGCCGAGGGAGCGGTGCTGCCGTTCCGCTTCGGCGGCGTGCTGGCCAGCGCCGACGCCGTCGTGGAGGAGCTGCTCGCCCCGCACCACGACGACTTCGCCTCGGCGCTGGAGCAGATCAAGGGGCACACCGAGTTCGTCGTCAAGGGCCGCTACGACGAGCGGACCGTGCTGGCGGAGATCCTCGCCGAGAGCCCGGAGGCCCAGGGCCTGCGGCAGGCCATCAAGGGCAAGCCGGAGGACGCCACGCGCAACGAGCGGATCCGGCTCGGTGAGATCATCACCGCCTCCGTCGAGGCCAAGCGCGCCATGGACACCCAGATGCTGCTCGACGGGCTGTCCGGGCACTACATCCAGGCGTCCCTGCGCGACCCCACCCATGAGTGGGACGCCGTGCACGTGGCCCTGCTCGCCAAGCGGGACGGCCAGAAGACCCTGGAGAAGGCGATGAACGAGTTCGGCGAACGCTGGGCGGGCCGCGTGGACATGCGGCTGCTCGGCCCGATGGCGCCCTACGACTTCGTCATCGCCCAAGGCTAGGGAGGTGAACGCTCGTGGGCCTGGTAAGCGGCATTTTCACCTGGCCGATGTTGCCCGTGAAAGGGCTCGTCCGGCTCGCCGAGATGATCCAGGACCAGGCCGACCGGGAGCTGCGCAATCCCGCCGCGGTACGCAGGCGGCTGGAGGAGATCGAGGCGGCGAGAGCGGCCGGCCAGATCACCGAGGAAGAGGAGAGCCAGGCAGTCGAGCGCGTTCTGCGACTGGCGACGGGGAGGTGAGGATGACCAGCAAGGAGAGTGCCGTCGCGGAGCCGTTGGACGCCGTGACGGCCGGTGGGGTCGGCCTGCGGCACATCGTCGATCTGACCACCAAGCAGGCCGAGGGCATCACCTCGGTGGAGCCGGCCGACGACGGCTGGCTCGTCAACGTCGAAGTCATCGAGGACCGCCGGATCCCCTCCTCCGGCGACATCCTCGCCGTTTACCAGGCTCAGCTCGACCAGGGGGGCAGATTGTTGTCATATCGAAGAACACGGCGCTACCGGCGCTCGAACGCCGACTCGAGCGAGGCGTTCTGAGATGGACAGAATCTCGCCGTCCGGTCCCGCGATCCGCCCGACGTACGGCGCGGGACCCGCCAACCGGGAGCCGGCCAACCTCGGCGACATCCTGGAACGCGTGCTCGACCGGGGCATCGTGATCGCCGGGGACATCCGGGTGAACCTGCTGGACATCGAGCTGCTCACGATCAAGCTGCGGCTGCTGATCGCCTCCGTCGACACGGCCAGGGAGCTGGGCATCGACTGGTGGGAGCACGACCCGTACCTGTCGGGCCGGGACCGCGACAGGGAGCTGATGGCGGAGAACCGCCGCCTGCGCCGCCGCCTGGCCGCCGTCGAGGGGGGTGAGGAGGCCGATGCCTGACCTGACCTACCTGTACGCGGTCGCCCGCGAGTCGCTGTCCTGCCCGTCGGGCGTGGCCGGCAACCCCGTGCGGACCATCGCCCGCGCCGGGCTGGTGGCCTACGTCAGCTCGGTGCCCGCCGAATTGTTCGGAGCCGAGCCGCTGCGGCGCTCGCTGGAGGACCTGGACTGGCTCGGGGAGACGGCCCGCGCGCACCATCGCGTGGTGGACGCCGTGGCGGCGGTCACGACGACCGCGCCGGTCCGGCTCGTCACGGTGTACGAGGACGACGCCCAGGTGGCGGAGCTGCTCGAACGGCGCTCGGTCGCCTTCGGCGACGTGCTCGCGCACGTCACGGGGCGCAGGGAGTGGGGCGTCAAGGCGTACACCAGCCCGGCCGCCGCCGCGGCCCAGGCCGCCGACCCGGACCACGCCGACCAGCGCGGTGGTGCCCGGACGTGCGGGGGCGACGGGCAGGCGGGGCGGCCGGGGACCGCGTACCTGCAGCGCCGCAGGGCCGGCCTGCGCGGTCGTGAGCAGGTCCGCAGGCAGGTGCTGCAGCGCGCCGACCACATCCACCGCGCGCTGTCGGCGCTGGCCGCCGCCGGACGCCGGCACCGCCCCCAGGACCCGCGCCTGTCGGGCCGCCACGACTGGATGTTGCTGAACGGTGCCTACCTGGTGGACGAGGCCAGGGCCGGGGAGTTCGCGGCGCTGGCCGGGGAGCTCGGCGGTGACGGGGTGGAGATCAGGGTGACCGGCCCCTGGGCGCCGTACTCGTTCACGGTCATGGAGCCGGCGTGAGACGCGACGTGTCGGTCTACGAGGAGCTCCCGCCCGAGCGGGTGGCCCTCGTGGACCTCCTGGACCGGCTGCTGGCGGGTGGTGTCGTGGTGACCGGCGACCTGGTGCTGTCGATCGCCGACGTCGACCTCGTGCACATCTCGCTGCGCACCGTGCTCGCGTCGGTGGACGAGTACGGAGGGATCCTGTAAGTGGACGTTCGCGCGGAGAGCCCGCAGGTCGGCGAGGGGCAGAAGGTGGACGCTCCGCGCTGGCGCGTCGCCGCCGACCCCGAGACGGTCGAGCGTGACCTGTCGCGGCTCGTGCTCACCCTCGTCGAGCTGATCAGGCAGCTCGTCGAGCGCCAGTGCGTGCGCCGGATGGAGCAGGGCGACCTGACGGACGAGCAGATCGAGACGCTCGGCGTCACCCTGATGCGGCTGGAGGGCGCGATGGCCGACCTGCGCGAGCGCTTCGGCTTCGCCCCCGAGGACCTCAACCTCGATCTCGGCCCCCTGGGGACGCTGCTGCCCACGCAGTGACCCCCACGGGCACGCTCCCGTCCACGGCCGCGATGACGGGCGCCGCCGCGTCAGGCCCGGGCCCGCCGTACAGCTCGATGAGCTGCAGCTCACCGGCCATCCTCCCGGCCACCTCGGCCGCCGCCGCCTCGTCGGGCACCGCCACGAAGGTCGTCCTGCCGCCTTCGTCCCTCTTCCGCACGACCCGGTCCGCCTCAGGGTCGGCCCCCTCGTGGACGATGAGGAACGCCTCCGACAGCGCCTGCCCCGCCTCGAACCGCTCCTTGTACGACGCGACGCCGGCCAGCGACTCGAACCCGTAGTAGATCGCGCCGACCTTCGCCTGCCCGCCCGCGGCCCGCCGGGCCCTCGCGTGCCACACGGCACCGAACCCGCCGCACAGCTCGATGCGATCGACCCCCTCGCCGATCAGCTCGGTCACCAGGGTCTCAAGCTGGGCGGGCTCGGCGACGGCGCGCACCCGGGTGCGCCCGTGGTCGTCGCCGACCGTCAGGACGTCGGCCCGGGGGTCGGCCCCGGCCTCCTCGTAGATGATCACTCTGTTCTTCGTCATGACTCCAGGCTGCTACCTCGACCAAGGTTGAGGTCAAGCTTCCCGCGTGGCCGGGCCCGGATAGTCGAGTCCGGCCGAGCCGCACGGTGCCCAGACCGAGAACCCGAACTCCGCCTCCGGGTGAAAGAGGGGTGGCAAGACGGAAGAAACGGAGCCCGACCTCGGTGCCGGAGAAAGAGGTTGACGACGTGGTGGCGGAGACGTTCCTGGCGGCGTTCCGGCGGCTCGGCAGCTACGCCCCCGCGCACCGCGACGCCAGGCCCTGGCTGTACGGCATCACCGCCGACCTCATCGGCGAGCACCGCCGCGCGGAGATCCGGGCGTACCGGGCGCTGGCCAGGACCGGCGTGGACGAGGTCGCGGAGAGTTACGCCGGCCGGGGGCCCTCCCGCGATCAGGCCGCCGGGCCGTCCAGCAGGTGCCAGGGCAGGACGATCGGCGCGGCCGGCACCTCACCGGCCGTGAGCCGCGCCACCAGCGGGCCCAGCTCCCGCGGCACGACCGGCTCCGCGCAGGTCGCCAGCCCGGACGGCGTCCACCACTGGAACCGGTCGGTCACCTCCCGCTCCTCCTCGTCCATCCCGGAGGTGTCCACCTCCAGCCCCGCCGGCACCCGCAGCATGAAGTAGGAGTCGCGCGCGTGGAAGCGCCGCCCGTCCAGGGTCCAGCCGCCCTCGCTCGTCGCCACCACCGGCCCGAGCGCCTCGGGAGTGACGGCGTACCCGAGCTCCTCCCGCAACTCCCGGGCGGCGGCCTGGCCCGCGCTCTCGCCCGGGTCGACGCCACCCCCGGGCGTGAACCACGCGTACGGCGCGTCCTCCACCTGCAGCAGCCGCCCCCGGTAGAGCAGGATCCGGCCGGCGGGATCGACGAGCAGCACCCGGGCCGTCTCCCGCGTGATCACGCGGTGGTCATCTCGACGGTGAGTGCCCAGCGCTCGTGGTCCCGCCAGGCGCCGTCGATGAACTGGAAGTTCGGCGAGTACCCCTCGCGCTGGAAGCCGACCCGCTTGATCAGCCGCAGGGAGGCGGCGTTGTCGGGCTGGATGTTGGCCTCCAGCCGGTGCAGCCCCATCTCGCCGAACGCGTGCCCGACCAGCAGCCCGAGGCCCTCCGTCATGTACCCGCGGCCGAGGGTGGAGGCGTAGGCGGAATAGCCGATCATCGCGCTCTGGTGGGTGCCGCGGATGATGTTGTTGACGTTCGCCCGGCCCACGATCGCGCCGGTGTCCCGCCGGCAGATCAGGAACCCTTCGTGCACCGGCCCGTCGAACCTGGTCATGTACCGCTCGAAGTCCTCGTACGCGACGAGGGGGCCGCCGGGCATCCACCGGGCGAGCAGCTGCGCGCTCTCCTGGTGCAGGCCGGAGAGCTCCTCGAAGTCGCGCATGCTGATGTAACGGAGGGCCACGCGCGGCCCTTCGGCAAGATAGATCACATCAGCCATTCTGATCGCGCGGCTCGGCGTCCGAGCAGGGCCGCGGCGCGCCATCCTCCCGGTCACCGGCAGGATGGGACTCATGCTCATCGTCATCGGCGGCCTTCCGGGCACGGGCAAGACGACGCTGTCCCGCCTCCTGGCCGAGCGCCTGGGCGCGGTCCACGTCCGCATCGACACCATCGAACAGGCGATCGTCCGCTCGGGCCTGGCCCGGCAAGCCCTCGGCCCGGCCGGCTACGCCGTCGGTTACGCCCTCACCGAGGATCACCTCCGCCAGGGCCTCACGGTGATCGCCGAGTCGGTGAACCCGCTGACGATCACCCGCGACGCCTGGCGGGCGGTGGGGGAGCGGGCCGGGGTGCCGATCGCCGAGGTGGAGGTGACCTGCTCCGACCCCCAGGAGCACCGGCACCGCGTCGCCTCGCGCACCACCGACATCCCGGACCTGCGGCTGCCGGAGTGGGAGGAGGTGGTGGAGCGCGAGTACGAGCCGTGGGAGCGCGACCACCTCACCCTCGACACGGCCGGCCAGACCCCGCAGGCCTCGCTCGCCACCCTCCTGGCTCACCTGAGGCCGATCAGGGCCGGCGTCGCGGCGGCGAGCCGGAGCAGGGCGGACTGGAGCGAGAAGTCGCACACCCGCGGATGGGTGTACAGGGCGCAGCCGAAGTAGAGGATCAGCCCGGCGGAGTGTGTGACACCCGTGCGCACCCGTCTGTCGCGGGAGGGCCTCAGCCCGCGCGCTCGTAGGACACGCGGGCCGCGTAGGGCATGTGGGTGGGGCAGTACTTCGTCGATCTCTGCCCCTTGCTCTTCCACGGGCCCCGGTACACGCTGCCGTACTTCGAGGTGGCGCTCGGCTTGCAGGTGACGACGACCCGGAAGTCCTCGCCGGAGCGGCAGGTGGCCTGGCCGTGGTCGAGGGACCCGGTGCGGTGGACCTTCGTGGTGCAGACCGGCAGCGCACTCGCGGCGCCGGGGTTGGCCAAGAGGAACGTTCCTGCCGCTGCCAGGCTGATCGCGGTGGTGATCGCGAGCCGTCGCATGGGTTCTCCGTCCTGAAGGTGATGGGTACGGGCGACATTGCAGCAGCCGGCGGTATGCGCAGGTATGTCACGACCCCAGCACCACCGCCCTGTACACCACTCCCACCAGCGCGGATCCCGGTCACCGCGCTAGCGAGACGCTAACGCCCCGCTACCCGGCGGCCAGTTTTGGCCGCCGTGGTCGGCGCCGCCCTGGTCGCATCGGCCGTCGTGACGGCGCAGCCCGCGATGGCGAGCGACCTCTCGTGGACCTTCAGCGACGGCGCAATCTCCTACAGGGACAGCACGAACAAGTTCTGCGTGCGGGCCTACGACTCCGAGGGCGCGCGCAAGGTCACGGTGACGGCCACCGGCGGCGGCAGGTCGTGGAGCCTCACGGACCAGAACGACCACTACGACCACCCGGGCGGCACGTGCATCTCCTTGAACGGCCATGCGGAGAACACCAGCGTCACCCTGACCGCCAAGTCCTACTGGGGCGAGCGCGGCACCTGGGTGGGCCGCGGGAGCAGGACCATCACCACCTGACCTGAGCAGGGCCCGCCGGAGACCGCTTCCCTGCGCAGGGAGGCGGTCTCCGCGTCCGTCACCGCTCCTCGCCTCCACCGACCCCTTGAGGCAGGACGGCCACCGCCTCGACCTCCACCAACTGGTCGTTGTACCCGAGCACGGTGACGCCGAGCAGCGTGCTGGGCACATCATGGGCCCCCATGTACGCGCGGTACACCTCCCAGACGGCCACAAGATCGGCCTGCCGCGACGAGGCGACGTACACGGTGGTCTTGACGATGTCGGTCACTGCGGCCCCCGCCCCGCGCAGCGCGGTAGCGAGATTACGCATCACCTGGTGAGCCTGACCGGCGTAGTCTCCCGCCGCCACCGTGTTTCCCTCGGCGTCGAGCGGACAGGCCCCCGCCACCCAGACACACCGCATCGGCGTGTCCGCGACCGCCGCGTAGGCGTACTCCACCGTCTGGGCGAGCTCGGCGCTGCGCACCAGCCTGACACCCGAACCGCCCATCAACCTGTCCAATCCGGCGAACGGCCGAGCACGGCCACGATCCGATCAAGAGCCGACCCACCCGGCCACGGAACCTCCGGCGCGAAGGCCGCACCGGGCACCAGGCGAGCCTCCCCCTGCGGCACGGCCCGCGCCACCGTCGCGGCGGCGTCCAGCACCTCCGCCGGGAACTCCACGGTGACGCCCAGCGTCCTGGCGACGTCCCAGGAGTGCACGACGTAGTCGACCAGATGGAAGCTGATCGCCTGCCGCGCGGTGAACGGCCTGGCACCCACCTCCGGCAACGGAAACATCCGGTCCAGCACCCCTTCGCCCGCGAAGGCCTCCATGACCTGGTGGGCAGCGTCCCGATATACGTGGACGGGATCGTCACCGATGGGCCGCGGCGTCCAGCTCTCCGGATCGCCGTCCCCTCTCGACGCCGCAGCGAACCCACGATGCTGAGCGGTCATGTGGGCCAGCAGACCACCCAGCTCCCAGCCCGCGCACGGCGTAGGCCGGGCCAGATCGGCAGCGGTGGCCCGCCCCACCAACTCGACACTGGTGCGCACCGCCTGCGCATCGAGCGCCACCAGCTCAAGACCGGACGGCAACGCGTCAAGATCAGGCACGGCACACTCCCCCGTGATTGATATGCATACGCTTATGATTAGCGTGTGTATATTATTTGTCAAAGGGTATCTTCGGAGGCATGGCGGACCGCCCTGACCTCGCCGCGACGCTGAACACCCTGCTCCGGTCCCTCGTCGCCGCCGAGCTGCCGGTGCTGGAGAAGCACGGGATCACGATGTGGGGCTACATCGCGCTAGGCGCGCTCTGCGACAAGCCGGTACGCACCCAGGCCGCGCTCGCCGAGGCCATCGGCGCCGACAAGACCCGCATCATCAGCACCCTCGACCGGCTCCAGGAGGCCGGCCTCATCACCCGCGAGCCCGACCCCGCCGACCGCCGCGCCCGCCTGCTCTCCGCCACCGCCGCGGGCCACGCCCGCTACCAGGCTGTCCAAGGGGAGATCCAGGCGAACGAGGACCGGCTGCTCGCCACGTTGCCCGAGGCGGATCGGCGTGGGTTCCTGCGGGGGGTGCAGGCGCTGGCGGCGCTGTCCCGCGAAGAGATCGTCGGGGATCCGGGCTGATGGTTCGAAACTCGTGGCGCTGCTCCAGCGTCCGGGCGCGAAGGGGCGGACATCGGGCTGCCCGTCCAAGCGGCGATCTCGCCGCCTTCAGGCCTGGCGCCGGCGTCGATGGTAGGCGTGGGCCAGGGCGAGCACCGTCGGGCCCCACAGCGCCATCGGGGTGACGCGCACCATGGCGCCCCACTCGACCTGCACGGTGAGGGCTGGACGCGCCACCGACTCCGGCACAGCGCCCTCATCCACCTGGCGGCCGTGCCCCCGAGCCGGGGGCCACATCGCGTCACCAGCACCTGTCCGGCCTCGGCCGCCACATCCGGCCCGGCGAGGAGATCTCTGCCCGCGCCACCCCCGAGCACGACCCGGCCGCCCGTCGCCGGGCCATACGCCCTGAGCGGGACTGACGGCTCCCGCACGTACTTCGTGGCAGACTCGTCAACGTCAGACCCAGTACGACGCCCGGGGCGACCAGCCGGGACCTGCGGGGCAGGCGCTATCCGCCTCTGGTCACGTCGGCGCGGGGCAGCGACTCCCTCAGCGCTTCCTCCGTGCCGACGACGGCGTTGAGCCCCCCGTTGACGACCTGTGCGACCGCGTCACCGGAGACGAAGGGCTCAGCCGTCTCTCCCTCGACTCTGACCAGCATCCTGGTGGAGGTGCAGAAGAGGCTGACCTTGTCCTCGTGGGAACTCCCGACGGCCGGCTCCAGCGGTCCGGAGAAGCCCTCCTCCCGTTCCAGGCGCCCCTCCGAGTCGACCATGTCGACGTGCGTGCTCCAGTCAGAGCCGGCCAGCCCGCACAGGCCTGAGGAGCTGATCCACGCGATCATGTCGTAGGAGCCGACCTTGATCTGCGCCAGTGCCCGATCCGCCTCGTCGGGTAGCTTCCCGTGGCTGGTCAGCCCGCGCACCGCGGCCAGCGGCCACTGGGCCGGGTCCTTCAGCGGCGCGTCGGCGGGAGAGGCGGAGCACGCTCCGGCAACCGGTAACACGAGGAACGCGACCACGGCGTGCGCGAGACGGCTGATCACCGTGATCCATCCGGACAACCTACTCCGCGGCAGCGCGCATCCGCCGGTGTTGGCGCTCAGACCGGCGGCTCGCTCCCCGCAGCGGGTGTTCTACGGCGCCGAAGGACTGCGGACGACCCGCCAAGCGGCTCAAGACGTGGGCCTGGTAGGAGTTGTCAGCGGCCGCTCACTGTCTGCGTGGCCTCCTGACCGTTCGGCCCGGGCGCCACCCGGCGTTCGGGTCGCGGTCAGCCACAGGCCGGTGAACACGGCGCAGGCCAGCGTCACGGCACCCGCCGCGAAGAACGCGCTGGTGAGCCCGGACTCGAAGGAGGCGCCGCCGGACTCCCGCGTGTGGACGATCGCCCCGAGCACCGCCACGCCGAGCACCGCACCGATCTGCCGGGTGGTGCTGCTGACACCTGAGGCGAGGCCGCCCTCCTGCGGGCTGACCGCCTGGATGGCGGCCCCGGTCAGGGGCGACATGGTGAGCGCGAACCCGACGCCGGCGACCGCCAGCCGCCACCACACGTTCCCGTAGCCGGTGTCGGCGTGGACGAGGCCCAGGGCCAGCAGTCCCAGCCCGGCCAGCGCCAGGCCGGTGCTGACGACGACGCGGAAGCCGTACCTGGCCGCGAGCCGGCCCGCGTACGGGCTGACGATCACCATGGCCAGCGAGACGGGCAGCGTCCGCAGCCCGGCGGCCAGGATCGAGGTGCCCTGGACGTGGACGAAGAACTGGGAGAAGAAGAACGAGGACCCCATCAGCGCGAACCCGACCACGACCATCGCCGTGTTGGACACCGTGAACAGCCGCTGACGGAACAGCCGCAGCGGCAGCATCGGCGTCGGCACGCGACCCTCGACCACCACGAACGCGGCCAGGAGCACCAGCCCGGCGGCGAAGCTGCCCAGGATCACCGGCGAGGTCCAGCCCCGGGAGCCGCCTTCGATCAGGCCGTAGGTCACCGCGCCCACGCCCGCGGCGGACAGGACCGTGCCGGGGACGTCGATCGGCGGCGCGCCCGGGTTGCGGGACTCTCCCAGCACGCGCAGCCCGGCCAGCAGCAGGACCGTCCCGATGGGCACGTTGACCAGGAAGATGGCGGGCCAGCCGAAGGACTCCACCAGGATCCCGCCCGCCAGCGGTCCGGCGGCCAGGCCGAGGCCGCTGAACCCGGCCCACAACCCGATCGCCCTGACGCGTTCCCTTGAAGCGGGATACGCGGCGGTGAGCAGCGCCAGTGAGGCGGGGCTCAGCGCAGCGGCCCCGACGCCCTGCAGCACCCGTCCGGCGATCAGCCAGCCGATCGAGGGCGCGAGGGCACACACCACCGACGCGGCGGTGAACACCACCACCCCCGGCCAGGAACACCCGCCTGCGGCCGAACCGGTCGGCGAAGACGCCGCCCGACAGCAGCAGCATGGCCACCAGCAGCACGTAGGCGTCGACGATCCACTGCAGGCCGGTCAGCCCGATATGGAGCCGCTGCTGCATGTCGGGCAGGGCGGCACCGACGATCGTGTTGTCGAGCAGCACCATGAACTGGCCCGCGCAGGTCAGGGCAAGCAACCCCTTCATGCATGTCCTTCCTAAAGCAGTTCGTGACTGCGTTAACGTAGACCCTCGAAGGCTCTAACGCAAGTCCCGGCTGCGTTAAGGTAGGGGCATGGATGAGCAGGAGCGGGCCAGGCGGCCCGGAGGGCGCAGCGCCCGGGTCCGCGCGGCGGTGCACCAGGCCGTCACCGAGCTGGTCAGGGAGCGCGGCTACGGGCACTTCACGGTCGGCGACATCGCGGCCCGCGCGGGCGTGGCCGACACCAGCCTCTACCGCCGGTGGGGCAACCTTCAGGCCCTGCTCGGCGAGGTGCTGCTGACCCGGCTCAACGCGCAGTCGCCGATGCCCGACACCGGCAGCCTGGCCGGTGACCTGCGGGCCCACGCCGCCAACGTGGCCCGCGAGGTGACCGGGCCCGACGGTCTGGCACTGGTGCGGCTGACCCTAGCGCTGTCAGGCGAGGGCCAGCAGGGCCTACAGGCGCGCGATGAACTCCTGGCCGACCGCACCAGGCAGTTGCAGGCCATGCTCGACCGCGCCCGTGACCGTGGCGAGGATCCGCCGGACGTACTGGAGGTGCTGGACCATCTCCTGGCGCCGATCTACATGCGTGTCCTGTTCGGCGCGGGCCCGCTCACCCCTGACTACCTCGACGGGCTGGTCGACCGGTTGCTCGCCTGATCCAGTCCGTCGCGCTGCGGAACGGCCGTTGCCTGTTGACCCCCCATCACTACTCGTAGCCGGGCGGCCGTCGCCCGACGTGGACGCTTCGTTTCCGCGCCTCGCCGGGACACTCCCGTCGGCACCTCGCGACGGCATCAAGCCCCGACCAGGCGGGTCACGCGTCGTCAGGCAGCGGCTCACCGGTCTCCAGCAGCGACTTCAGGCTCGATACCACGTTCGGCCAGCCATGGCTGACCATCTCGGCCAGGCTCGACCCAGGCTCGAAGCCGTCATGCACCACGGTGAGCTTCACCACCTGCGCGCCCTCCTCGATCGTGAACGTGACCTTCGAGCGGGCCTCGCCGGACAGCCGGGTGAGCATCTCCTCGTCCCAGCCGAAGCGCTTGGCCAGCTCCGGGGTGATGGCGTGCCAGGTGTAGGAGAGCCGGCTGTAGGGCTCGGCCTCCAGGACGACCTGCTCGGGGTCGCTGATCAGCACGCCGTGGTTGTCCCAGGTCATCGATGAGCCGGCGGACCAGTCGGTGATGAACTCCGTGGCCCAGTAGCGGCGGGTGAAGGCGGGCTCGGTCAGCGCCTGCCAGAGCTTCTGCGGGGTGGTGCGGATGTAGGTGGTGTAGACGAAGGTGGGCGCGTCCATCGGGGTCTCCTCCAGGGCGAGTTTCAGGTCCGCCAGGGCTTGGACCCTGGCGCGGTCGTAGCGGCTGATCCACCGGTGGGCGATCTCGTGCACGGGCGCGGCGTTGAGGTAGTGCAGCTTCTCCCGGCCCCGCCGCACGGTGGTGACGAGCCCGGCCTCCTCCAGCACCGCGAGGTGCTTGCTGACGGACTGCCTGGCCATGTCGAGGCCGGCGCACAGCTCGCGCAGGGTCTGCCCGTTGCGGGCGTTGAGCGAGTCGAGCAGTGCGCGTCGGCTGGGGTCGGCCAGTGCCTTGAAGACCTCGTCCATGTCCGCCTTTGTATCCGGTTTCGCTCGGAAATATGCAGCCGTTTGGCTGCCTTTAATTTAGGCAGCCGTTTGGCTGCATGTCAAGACGGGAGGCGGCGATGGGAGTGCGGCGCGTCTGCTGGACGGGGGCTGTGAACAGCGAAGAGCCTCAGATCCTGAATCGGATCTGAGGCTCTGAATCGCCGCTAGGGGAGCCGGTCAAGACTCGCGGGTCCGGGGGCCGGGAGGCCACCGGCTAGGGGCTGTGCGCCCTTACCAGTCGCCGCCGCCGAAGTCTCCACCGCCGAAGTCGCCGCCGCCGCCGAAGTCGCCCCAGCCGCCGCCGTCTCCGCCGCCGAAGTCGCCGCCCATGTCGCCGCCGCCGTCAGCGTAGCCCTCGGCGTAGCCGGCGCCGTAGCCGCCGTAGCCGAAGCCGCCGCTGAGCATGCTGCCCATCATGGTGCCGATGAACATGCCGGTCATGATGTCGCCGAAGCCGCCGTAGTAGCCGTACGCGTACGGCTGGTAGGCCGGGCCGGCGTCGTAGTAGGGCCTGCGCTGGCCGTCGACCATGACCTCGCGCATCTGCGGGTCGAAGCCGCGCTCCACGGCCTCCGCGTCCATCCGGCAGGCGGGCACGTCGCGGACGGCGCCGCCGGGCGGGGCCCAGCGCACGTCGCGGATGGACGGGCCGTGCTGCGGGTTGAAGAAGCAGGGGGCGCGGCGCTCGGGCACCGGCTCGTTGTTGACCTTGGACTTCACGACGGCCAGCGCGTAGCGGCCGTCCTCCAGGGTCTGGGTGACCTCGCGCACCTGGTCGGGCCGCTGGACCGCGTTGAGCTGGGTCTTGGCCTTCTCGTAGGAGTCGAGCGCCGTCTGCCACTCGTCGATGTGCTTGCCGCCCTGGCCGGCCAGGGAGACGTCGGTGTCGAGGGTGGTGATCTCCTCGCCGAGCTTGGTGACGTCCTCCTCGACGGTCTGCTTGACCGCGGCGAGGTCCTTGGCCTCCTGGATGGCGCGCTTCTTCTTCTTGTTGCTGGAGTAGAGGAAGTAGCCGCCACCGCCGACGAGGACCAGCGCGCCGAGGGCGATCAGGGCGGCGGTGCCGCCGGCGCCCGGGTTGGCCTGGCTGCCGGTGTCGAGGGCCGAGCGGTCACCCTTGACGGCCATGTCCACGCGGTTGGTGAAGTCCTTCATGCCGGCCACGATGTCGCCCGAGTTGGCGTTCACCGCGAGGCTGGCCAGCTCGCCGGCCACGCCCGACTGGCGGATGGCGCTGGAGCCGGCGAAGAGCGTGGTGCCGTCGATGACGGCGATCGTCGCCCGCGTGCGGCCCGCGGCGCTCAGCGCGGAGTTGAGCTGGCTCATGTAGGGCGCAATGCTGGAGTTATCCACCGTGCCGTCAGGCAGCGCAACGGCGTAGATCTTGCTGTCGGCACCCTTGAGCGCGTCATTGATCTCGCTCTGCTGGTCCGACGACAAAGAGGATCCGGACACCGCGTACAGCGGGGCATTCTTCCAGTTGGACACCACGGTGTTGGCGTCCGGCGGTGCCGCCGCGTGGGCGGCAGGGGACAGCGCAAGAACGACGATGAGACCGGCGATCAGAGCCGCGATCGCGGCCCCTGCTCGGCGCAGCGAGTGGGTCATGGCAGCAAGCCTCCTTCGCCCTTGAGGACGAATGGGCGGTCGGCAAAGTTCCTCACTGGGCACGCTACCCGTCTGGGGACATGCAGGCGCACATCGTGGCCGAAGTGCCGGGCACCGGTTGTGCGCGGGTCAGGGAGATTCCAGGTCAAGGAGCCGCCGGGGGCGCGGGTCAGGTGTTCTTGATCTCACAGATCGTGGCGCCCGCCGTGACCGTCTGGCCGATCGCCGCCGCCAGGCCCGTGACGGTGCCGGACTTGTGCGCCGCCAGCGGCTGCTCCATCTTCATGGCCTCCAGGACGACGACGGTGTCGCCCTCGTTCACCACGTCACCGTCGCCGGCCACGACCTTGACGATCGTCCCCTGCATGGGGCTGACCAGCGCGTCGCCGCCCGCCGACGACGCCTTCCCGGCCTTGCTCCCCGTACGCCGGGGCGCCTTGGAAGCGGCGGCGGGTGCGGAGGAGCCCAGCCCGGCCGGCAGGACGACCTCCAGGCGCTTGCCCCCGACCTCGACGGTCACCGTCTCCCGCCCGGGTGCGCCGGCCTCGGCCACCTCGCCCGCGTACGGCGCGACGGGGTTGTCCCACTCCGTCTCGATCCACCGCGTGTGGACGGAGAACGGCGCGGAGGTGAAGGCCGGATCGGTCACCACGGCCCGGTGGAAGGGCAGCACGGTCGGCATGCCGGTGATCTCGAACTCCGCCAGCGCCCGGCGCGCCCGCTCCAGCGCCTCCTGACGCGTACGACCGGTCACGATGAGCTTGGCCACCAGCGAGTCGAACGTCCCCGGCACCGTCATCCCCGCCTCGTAACCGGCGTCGAGGCGCACCCCCGGCCCGGAGGGCGCGCGCATGGTGGTCAGCGTGCCGGGCGCGGGCAGGAAGTCGCGGCCGGCGTCCTCGGCGTTGACGCGGAACTCGATGGAGTGGCCGCGCAGGGCGGGGTCGTCGTAGCCGAGCGGCTCGCCGTCGGCGATGCGGAACATCTCGCGCACCAGGTCGATGCCCGACACCTCCTCGGTGACGGGGTGCTCGACCTGCAGCCGGGTGTTGACCTCCAGGAAGGAGACGGTGCCGTCCTGGCCGACGAGGAACTCGCAGGTGCCCGCGCCGACGTAGCCGGCCTCGCGCAGGATGGCCTTGGACGACTCGCGCAGCACCGCCTCCTGCTCGGCGGTCAGGAACGGGGCGGGTGCCTCCTCGACCAGCTTCTGGTGGCGGCGCTGGAGCGAGCAGTCGCGGGTGGACACCACGACGACGCCGCCGTGGGCGTCGGCCAGGCACTGCGTCTCGACGTGCCGGGGCCGGTCGAGGTAGCGCTCGACGAAGCACTCGCCCCGGCCGAAGGCGGCCACCGCCTCGCGGACGGCCGACTCGTACAGCTCGGCGACCTCCTCGATGCGGCGGGCGACCTTGATGCCGCGCCCGCCGCCGCCGTACGCGGCCTTGATCGCGATCGGCAGCCCGTGCTCCTCGGCGAACGCCACCACCTCGGACGCGTCCGCCACCGGGTCCTTGGTGCCGGCGACCAGCGGCGCGCCGACCTTCTGGGCGATGTGGCGGGCCTGCACCTTGTCGCCGAGCGCGGCGATCGCGGACGGGGGCGGGCCGATCCAGGTCAGGCCCGCGTCGATGACGGCCTCGGCGAAGCCGGCGTTCTCGGCCAGGAAGCCGTAGCCGGGGTGCACGGCGTCGGCCCCGGAGCGGCGCGCCACGTCGAGCAGCTTGCCGAGGTCGAGGTAGGTCTCGGCGGGGGACTGGCCGCCCAGCGCGTACGCCTCGTCGGCGACCTTGACATGCAGGGCGTCGAGGTCCTGGTCGGCGTAGACCGCGACGCTGCCGATCCCGGAGTCCGCACAAGCCCGGGCCACACGTACGGCGATCTCGCCGCGGTTGGCGATCAGAACCTTCCGCACCTGCGTTGTCCTTCCTGTCGGTCAGCGGCCCAGGTACGCGCCGCCGTTCACGTGAAGCACCTGCCCCGTGAGGTGCCCGGCACCCGGGGAGGCCAAGAAGAGCACGGTATCGGCCACGTCGGCGGGGCTGCCAGGGCGGCCGTTGCGGGTGTTCTCCACTCGCGCCCTGATGCCCTCCTCGGTCAGCCGGCCCTTGAAGAACTCGGTGTCGAGGACGAGGCCGGGGGAGACGACGTTCGCGGTGATGCCGCGGGGGCCCAGCTCGGCGGCCAGGTCGGCGGTCCACGACTCCAGGGCGGCCTTGGCGGCGCCGTACGAGCCGGAGCCGGTGCCCCTGGCGGCGATCGAGCCGATCGAGACGATCCGGCCGCCCTCGCCCATGCGGGGCGCGAGCGCGGTGGTGACGAGCACGGCGGACATGAGGTTGGCGTTGAGGTTGGCCCACCACGCCTGGGCCACCTCGGCCGGCTCGCGCGGCTGCCCGCGGTCGAGGTTGGTGTTGCCGCCGGCGTTGTTGACCAGCACGTCCACGCGCTCGGGCAGGTCGTCGAGCGCGTCGCGCACCTCGGCGGGGTCGGCGGCGTCGAAGGCCAGGTGTCGTGCCCCGATGCCGGCGGCCGCCTTGGCCAGCACGTGCTCGCGGCGGCCGGTGATGGTCACCTGGTCGCCGAGCGAGGCGAACGCCGCGGCGACCGCGTAGCCGATGCCCGTGCCGCCACCGGTGACCACGACCTCGCGCATGAGCCCCCCACGCGATCCGAACATTCCTCGGGTAGACCATAGCCGCTCGGCATAACGGCGGCGATGTCCCAGCGTGCTTCCTTAAGGTGATGGCGCTTTCACAGGTTCCAGGAGGTATGCATGAGCCAGAGCATGTTCGGCGGCGACCTTGCGGAGATGCAGCAGATGTCGGTGCAGTTCACGCAGCAGTCGGAGGCGGTCCGCTCGACGATGACCGCTCTCGACCGCGAGGCCGCGAAGGTCGGCACGGCGTGGACGGGGCCGGGGGCGCAGCGTTTCCAGCAGTCGTGGCAGAACTACCGTACGGCGTTCCAGCGCATGGTCGAGGAGCTGGCAGAGGCGTCGCGGGTCATCGGGACCTACCGGCAGAACATCGAGTCCGCCACGAAATGAGCAACGGAGGAGGCCCTGGCGAACAGCCTGCTGGGGCTTCTTCCCGTTGAGGGCGCTGCCGGCGCCGCGTCGAGGGGTTCTGCCCGCGATCCCAGGTGGGCGGGATACCCTCTTTCGTCATGATTGGTCGCGTTCTTCTGGCCGGCGCGTTCGCCCTGCAGTTCGCCACCGTACCCGCGCACGCCGCACCCGAGCGGTGCGAGCCCGAGAAGGCCAGCCCGTCCGTGGCGGAGAGCTGGGCCCAGCGGCGGCTGGACGTCAAGCGCGTCTGGCCCCTGACGATGGGCCAGGGCGTGACGGTCGCCGTCATCGACAGCGGCGTGGACGAGACGCATCCCCAGATCCGCCTGGCGGGCAAGGCCGACCTGACCAACACCAGCTTCCGCGACTGCGTCGGCCACGGCACCGCGGTGGCCGGCATCATCGCCGGCCAGCCCCGCTCCGACCTCCCCTTCTACGGCGTCGCCCCGGCCGTCAGGCTGCTGTCGATCAAGCAGACGACCGACTCGCTGGGCGACGTCTCGCTGCTGGCCAAGGCCATCAGGACGGCCGCGGACGAGAACGCCGACGTGATCAACGTCTCCATCCAGGCGCACGACCAGCCGGAGCTGAAGTCCGCCGTCGAGTACGCCCTGGGCAGGGACATCGTGATCGTGGCCGCGGCCGGCAACGTGGAGAAGGACGACGGCTCCACCGGCCCGGCCTACCCGGCGGCCTACGACGGCGTGCTGTCGGTGGGCTCGGCGACGCCGAACGGCGGGCGCTCGACGTTCTCCAACCCGAACGCCGTCGCGGTGCTCGGCCCCGGCGAGGGCCTCAGCTCCACGTGGACGGGCAAGGGCTACCGCGGCAACCTGGAGGGCACCAGCTACGCGGCGCCGTACGTGGCGGGGGTGGCAGCGCTCGTCCGCTCCCGCCACCCCCAGCTCGACCAGCTCCGCGTACGCCGGCGCATCACGCTCACCGCGGACGGCGCCTCCGGCAAGGGCACGGGCGCCGGCATGGTGAACCCGCTGCTGGCGGTCACCACGGTGCTGCCGTCGGAGCAGGTCGCGGTGGCCCCGCCGGTGCCGGATCCGCTGCCCGCCTCGGTGGTGGACAAGGTCGTGCCGCCCGACCAGCGCTCCATCGAAGTGGCCACCGCTGTCGCGGCGGGCGGGCTGTCGCTGGCCGGGGTGGCGATCGTGACGTGGATCTTCGTGCCGATGGGACGGCGGCGCGGCTGGCGGGCGGGATCTTCGGGGGGCTCCGGCGCCGATTGACGGTGAACAGTCAGAGCGCCTAACCGAAACCCCTGATGCGTATGGGGCGTATTTGGTTAAATGTCCTCCGATCATGACGTAATGCCGGAAGGACGCTCATGGCGGAGAAGGACTCCCCGATGCCTGAACGAATCGGCGGTCACGAGATCGTCGGGAGCCTCGGCAAGGGCCCGCGCGGTGTCGTCCACCTGGGCCGGGAATCCGACGACGCGCCGCAGGTGGTCGTCAAGACGCTGAGCGTCGACCCGGCGGCCGACCCGGGCTTCGCCGAGCGGCTGCGCGACGTCACCCGGGTGTCCAGCTCCTACGTGGCCCGCACGATCGCGGCCGGCGTCGAGGACGGCCGGCCGTACGTGATCAGGGAGCACGTCGAGGGACGCTCCCTGGCCGAGGCCGTCGCGGCGGACGGGCCGCTGAGCGGCGTCGCGCTGGACCGGGTGGCCGTGGGCATGCTGACGGCGCTGACCGCCGTGCACGTGGCCGGGTTCGCGCACCGGGGGCTCACGCCGTCCAATGTGATCCTCACCGCCGACGGCCCGCGCATCACGGACGTGGAGCTGGGCGAGCCCGCCGGCGAGCTGGGCTATCGGGCGCCCGAGCAGCTCAGCGGGCTGCAGTACGGGCCCTACGCCGACGTCTTCTCCTGGGCGGCGACCGTGGTGTTCGCCGCCACCGGCGCCGCGCCGTTCGAGCACGACAAGGACAGCGTGCTCAGCGGGGAGCCGCGCATCGGGGAGCTGCCCGAGCCGCTGCGCCAGGTGGTGGTGGCCGCGCTGGCCAAGGAGGTGACGGGGCGGCCCACGGCGTACGTGGCGCTGCTGCGGCTCCTCGGCGACGCGAACGCGCCCATGCCTGGGGCGGCCGTGCGGGGTGTTCCCGTGCCGCCGCCGGGGGCCGGTGATCCGGCGCCGACGCTGCTCGACGGCGTTCCCCTGCCGCCGCCGCCCGCGCAGCCGGGCCCCGGCGGGCAGGCGCCGCTGATCCTGCCGATCCAGCTCGCCATCGAGGGCGCGCAGGTGCCGCAGCTACCGGACGCCCCGATCCCGCCGCCGCCGCAGGGCCCGATGGCCGGCTTCGGCCCGATGCCGCAGAACCCGATGCCGCAGAACCCGATGCCGCAGAACCCGATGCCGCAGAACCCGATGCCGCAGAACCCGATGCCGCAGAACCCGATGCCGCAGAACCCGATGCCGCAGAACCCGATGGCGCCGGGTCCGATGGGACAGGGCCCGATGGCGCCGGGTCCGATGGGTGACGGGCCGGTGCCTCCCGGGCCCGTGTGGGGCCCGCCGCCGATGGGCGAGGGCCCGGCACCGCACGGCATGCCGCCGGCCCCCATGGGCCCCGGCCCGATGGGCCCGGACGGCATGGAGCCCGCCCCGATGGGCCAGGACGGCGTGCCGCCGCAGGCCGGCGTCGTGGTGCCGCCCCAGCAGGGCGCCATCGTGCCGCCCCAGCAGGGCCCCGGCCACCACGAGCCCCCGATGTGGGGCCCGCCGCCCGTCGTGAACCATCAACACCAGCAGCACCCGCCGCACCTCCTCCACCGCCAGGGCGACGGCCAGCCCCGCAAGCCGTTCCCCATCGGCCTCGTGGCCGGGGTGACGGCCGTGGTGCTGCTGTCGGGCCTCGGTCTGTGGGGCGCGAGCCAGTACTCGGACAAGGTCACGTTCGCCCCGGCCGCCGCCGCCTCCAGCAGCCCGAGCCCGGACAACGCCGCCGCCCACGCCCAGGGGACGGCCCCCGCCACGCAGCCGCAGACCGAGGTGACCGCGCCCTGGGCGACGACCACGCCGAGCCCGGACGACAGCGGCGTCGGCCCCATGGTGCTGCCCACCGAGGGCCCCACCGGCGGGGCGGAGGTCCCGGTGCTCACGACGGTGCCGACCCCGCCGGCGGTCACGCAGCAGCCGGTGCCGGTCCCGGTCCCCACCGTCACCGTGCAGGCCACCAAGTCCAGGACGCCCAAGTCGACGCCCACGGCCAAGCCGTCGAAGACCGCCAAGGCCAAGCCGACGGCCACGGTCACCAAGACGGTCGAGCCCACCAAGAAGGCCACGCCGACCCCCACCAAGACGACCAAGGAGCCGGAGCCGGAGCCGACCCCGACCAGGACGACGCAGAAGCCGACCCCCACCAAGACCACCCAGAAGCCGCAGCCCACCAAGACCACCTCGCCGCCGAAGCCGAACCCGTACACGGCGACGCAGGTGTGCGGCAGCGGGTTCAGCGTGCAGCGGTCGAGCTCGTTCAGCGGTGGCACCACGTACCAGCTCTGGAACAACAGCACGGGCCAGAACTGCGTGGTCACCCTCAAGTCGGGCGCGAACGTCGGCAAGTCCACGCCGGTCAGCGCCACGCTGGAGGTGCAGGGCGGCGGTAGCCAGACGGACTCGGGCAGCTACGAGTACTACGCGGGCCCGGTCAAGCTGCCCGCCAAGGGCAAGTGCGTGCGTTACTCCGGCAGCGCCGGATCGGGCAGCACGAGCGCCCCGTGGGGCAACTGCGGCTGACCCGGCGTCCCGCGCCGTGACACCACGGCGCGGGACGGCCTGATGAAACGGGACTCAGTAGCCGCTGTAGCCCGCGCCCGTCTTCATGCCCACGACCCCGGGCACGGCGGACACGCTGCCGTAGCGTTCGATGGCGTACCGCACGCCCGCGACGATGTTGGACACCGGATCGTAGATGCTGCCGCCGAGCGAGTAGGCGTTGAACGTGGGGTCGATGGTCTGCATCAGCCCCTTGGACGGATGCCCGGCGGCGGCGTTGGAGTCCCAGAGGTTGATCGCGTTCGGGTTGCCGCCGGACTCGTGCTGGATGATCATGTAGATGTCGCTGGGGTTCATCTTCTCGACCGGGTAGCCGTGCTCCTGAAGGATGCCGATGGCCTTGTCGATCCACTCCTTGACCCGCCCCTCCGGCACGGGGCCGCCGCCGGCCGGCGGCAGGCCGCTGGCGCCGTAGCCGCCGGGGCCGCCGCCGACGATGGGGCTGCCGCCGGAGCCGCCCGACGCGGCGGTCTGCGCGGTGTAGCTCTGCGAGCGCTGCCAGTCGAAGCGGTGCCCGGGCCCCGGCGTGAACTTCTGCTCCCCGGCCGCCTTGATCTGCGCGAACTTGGTCTTGCGCTCGCTCATCAGGGTGCCGAGGGAGTTCGCCGCGTCGTTGACCGCGTCGATGGCGTCCTGCACCGCCGGGCGCGCGTTGGCGATCTCGTCGTTGACCATGCGGCCGATCTCGCGGTCCAGGTCCTCCTGCTCGGCGTCCGGGTTGTTCTGCTTGTACGTGCTCACCCGCGTCAGCAGCCGGTCGCAGATGCCGTCCACCAGCCCCTGGGACGTCTCCAGGGCGTCGGCCGCCTTGTCCAGTGCCTTGGCGCAGGCGGTCAGCGCGTCGTGCAGATCCTGCCCCGCCTTGCCGTAGCCGGACATGTAGGTCACGAAGGCGTCGGCGGACTCGCCCTCCCACGCCAGGTCCACGGTCGAGACGGCGCTGCCCAGCGTGCCCGTGCTGGTGCTCACGCTGCTCGCGGCGCCACGCCAGCGGGCGGCGATGCCGCGGATGGCGGCCGGGCTGCCGGTGACGCTGTCGGCCAGGTCGGCCAGCGCGTTGCCGTTGGGCAGGGCGCGGATGCCTTCAGGGGCGCTCATGCGGGGTCGTTCGCCCTCCGTACGTTGTCCTGAACCAGGTCGAGTGCCCGCTCGACGCTCCCCAGCAGGCTCTTGGCCTTGCCGAACTCGCTGTCGCAGGTGGTCTCCACCGCGCGTACGGCGTCGGCCAGCCCGGAGGAGCCGCCCAGCCGTCCGAAGATCGTCGAGTCGGGGCGCTCGGCCGGGTAGCCGTCGGCGAGGTCGCCGAACTGGCCCATCAGCGTCCTGGCCGAGGTGCGGCAGTCGTCGAGCGCGTCGAAGTGGATGTCCAGACCGGCCATGATCTCGTCAGTCCTCCGTCGGTGGCCAGAGCGCCGTCTGCGTCAGCCGGGAGCCGAACTTCCTGTCCACGAGGAAACCGCGTCCCGGCGGCAGCGGCTGGGCGCGGACGTTGCCGAACAGGAAACCCTCGTCCTTGGTCCCGGACAGGATGACGGCCGGGGTGGCCATGTCCTTGAGCCGCTGGATCAGCGGCTCGAACATGGCCCGGCCCGAGCCGCCCATCGCCCGCGACAGGATCAGGTGCAGGCCGATGTCGCGGGCCTGGGGCAGCAGGTCGGCCAGCGGCATCAGCGGGTTGTTCGAGCCGGAGACCAGGTCGTAGTCGTCGACCACGATGTAGAGGTCGGAGCCCTTCCACCAGTCGCGGGCGCGCAGCTGCTCGGGGGTGAGGTCGGCCGGTGGGAGCCGCTTGAGCAGCGCGTTGCGGGCGTCCGACACGAGGTCGAGCGCGGCCTTGGCGGAGGCGGCGTAGCCGATGCGGTTGTCGCCCACGGCGGTGTCGAGCAGGGAGCGCCGGTAGTCGATGAAGATCATCATCGCCTCGCGGGGCTCGTACCTGGCCGCGACGTTCTCCGTGATCACCTTGAGCAGGTTGGACTTGCCGCTCTCGTTGTCGCCCAGCACGACGAAGTGCGGGTCGGTGTCGAAGTCGAGGAAGACCGGCGACAGCGTGGCCTCGTCCACGCCGATCGCGATCCTGCTCCTGGCGCCGCTCTCCTCGGCCCCGGGCAGCGACGCGGCCGGCAGCACCGAGGGCAGCAGCCGCACGCTCTTGGCGGGCGGGCCCTGCCAGGAGTCCCGCACGGCCGTGACGAGCCCCTGCACGCCGGTCGTCAGGTCCTCGGCGTCCTGCACGCCGTCGATGCGCGGCAGCGCGCTGAGGAAGTGCAGCCCGTCCCTGGTCAACCCGCGCCCCGGCACGCCCTCCGGCACGGCCAGCGACTTCTTCCTGTTGATCTCCGACTCGTACGCGTCGCCCAGCTTGAGCTCGATCCTGGTGCCGAACAGGTCCCTGATGCCGGGCCGGAACTCCGACCACTTGTTCGTGGCCGCCACCACGTGGATGCCGTAGCCCAGGCCGCGCGCGGCCAGGTCGGTGATGACCGGCTCCAGCGCGTCGAACTCCTGCCTGATCGTGAGCCAGCCGTCCACCACGAGGAAGATGTCGCCCCAGCCGTCGCCCTTGAGCGAGCCGTCGGCGATCCGCCTGCGGAAGGTCACCATGGAGTCCACGCCCTGCTCGGTGAACATCCGCTCGCGCTGGTGCAGCACGCCGGCGATCTCGGCGACCGTCCGGCGCACCCGGTCGGCGTCCAGCCTGCTGGCCACGCCGCCGACGTGCGGCAGCCCCTCCAGCCCCGACAGCGCGCCGCCGCCGAAGTCCAGGCAGTAGAACTGCACCTCGGCCGGTGTGTGGGTGAGCGCCATGCTGGCGATCAGCGTACGCAGCACCGTGCTCTTGCCGCTCTGCGGCCCGCCGGCCACGCCGACGTGCCCCGACGCGCCCGACAGATCCAGCCAGTACGGGTCCCGCCGCTGCTCGAACGGCCGGTCGATGATGCCCACGACGGCCTGCAACCGCCCGCGCCCCGGCCAGCCCGGCGTCGTCAGCCCCAGCTCGGGCGTGATCGACAGCGGCGGCAGCAGGTGCGCCAGCGTCGGCGGCTCGGCCAGCGGCGGCAGCCAGATGCGGTGCGCGGGCGGGCCCTTGTCGACCAGCCGGGAGACCACGACGTCGAGCAGGCTCTGCTGCGACTTGTTCTCCTCCTGGGGAGTGGCGTCCACCGGCTCCTCGACGAGCGGCACGGGCACGAAGTCGGGGCCGTACGGGACGACCTCCCTGATCGGCGCCGTCCCGTCGGCGGTGGCCACGTGCCCGGCGGCGGGCGTGAACGGGCCCGACACGTACGCGGCCTTGAACCGGGTCATCCCGGTCGTGTCGAACTTCAGGTAGCCGTTGCCCGGCGCGGACGGCAGCTCGTAGGCGTCGGCCACGCCCAGCACGACCCGGCTCTCCATGGCCGAGAACGTCCGCAGGCCGATCCGGTACGACAGGTGCGTGTCGAGCCCGCGCAGCCGTCCCTCCTCCAGCCGCTGCGAGGCCAGCAGCAGGTGCACGCCCAGCGACCGGCCGAGCCGCCCGATCATCACGAACAGGTCGATGAACTCGGGCTTGGCCGACAGCAGCTCGCTGAACTCGTCGAGCACCACGAACAGCGTGGGCATCGGCTGCAGGGCGGCCCCCTGCTCGCGGGCGCGCTCGTAGTCGCGCAGCGAGGCGTAGTTCCCGGCCGCGCGCAGCAGCTCCTGCCGGCGCACCATCTCGCCGTGCAGCGCGTCGTGCATGCGGTCGACCAGCGGCAGCTCGTCCTCCAGGTTGGTGATGACCGCGGAGACGTGCGAGAGGCCGTCCAGGCCGAGGAACGTGGCGCCGCCCTTGAAGTCGACGAGCACGAAGTTGAGTATCTCGGAGGAGTGCGTGACGGCCAGGCCGAGCACGAGCGTGCGCAGCAGCTCCGACTTGCCGGAGCCGGTGGCCCCGATGACCAGGCCGTGCGGGCCCATGCCGCCCTGCGCGGACTCCTTGATGTCCAGCTCGACCAGCCGCCCGTCGCTGCCGAGCCCGATCGGGACGCGCAGCCGGTTGCGGCCGGCGCGGGGCCGCCAGGTCTGGGCGACGTCCAGCCTGGTGGGGTCGCCGACGCCGAGCAGGTCGGTCAGCGTGGTGTTGGTGGACAGCACGTCCTGCGACTCGCCGCCCTTGGCCGTGGACGCGCGCAGCGGCGCGAGCTGGCGGGCCAGCCCCTCGGCCCTGATGTAGTCGAGCGCGTCGGGGTCGCCGAGCCGGTTCGTGCTCTCCTTGCCCGCGTGGTCGATCTTGACCATGTGGAAGCCGGTCTGGTTGATGCGCAGGCGCAGCGTGCTGCGCTCCTCGACCGTGCCGGAGGAGTTGGACAGGTCGATGACGGTGACGCCGTCGATGGCGTCCGCGCCGAGCTGCGAGTCCTGCGGCACGTGCCCGTGGTCCAGGATGAGCACGTGGTACGGCAGCGCGTCCGGCGAGGCGCCCGGCTTGAACCGGGCCCGCTCCTTGAGCTCGCCGCCCACCAGCCGGTCGAGCTGGGCCAGGTTCTCGGCCATCAGCCTGACCTGGCCGGCGCCGTCGTTCTCCTCCGGGTGCAGGGCGTGCGGCAGCCACTTGACCCACTCCCAGTGGCCCATCCACTCCCGGCCGGCGCAGACCATGATCCGCATGTCGTCCGGCGAGTGGAACGTCACCATCTGCGCCACCATCGCGCGCACCAGGTCGCGGACCATGGCCGGGTCGCCGTCCAGCTTGATCCGGGCGAAGGAGTGCAGCGCCACGGCCACCGGGAGCTGGGAGACCGTGGAGTGGGTGCGGATGAACCTGCGCAGCGCGCCCGCCGTCAGGGCGTCGAGGTCCTCGACGGGCTTGGAGTCCGGCGGGATGAGCTGGACGGCCAGCTTCTGGGTGCCGGTGCCCAGGCGTACGGTGCTGAAGTCCTCGTCGCGGGGGCGGCGCTCCCACAGGCGCGGGCCCATCGCGGTCCACCACAGCGTGTCGGGGGCCGGGCCGCTCCACTCCAGCGCCTCGCGCTGCTGGATGGCGGCCTTGCGGACGCGCTTGCGGATCTGGGCCAGGTAGCGGAAGTAGTCGCGGCGGGCGCCGTTGAGCCGCTGCTTGCGCTCGCCCGCCTGGCGGCCGATCTGGCCCAGCGTCATGCCCACCATGGAGAAGGCGAACAGGCCGCTGGCCACGTACATGATGGGGTTGGCGTTGGTGCCGTTGGCGGTGAACATCAGGCCCATGGCCGCGGCGCCGGCCACCATCGGCAGCCAGGTGAGGGCCGCCATCATGCCCTGTGACTGGATCTCGGGGATCTCCGGGGGCGACTCCAGAAGGATCTCGCCACGCGGCGGCTTCGGGCTGGGACGGCGCTCGGGACGCCGTACGACGACGATGCTCACCCTTGGACAGGCCCCTTCTGATGCTCGGAAGAACCTTCTTACCAGATGTGCCTTACGTCCGAGTTGAGGTATGAGTTAACTCATCCTCGCTATGTTGGCCCTGTGACTTCGCTGGCCGAGATCCCGCCTTCCGCGCACGGACTGCACCAGATGCCCGCGCCGCTTCCGCCGCTCTGCCATGTCACGGTGGTGGGCCCGCGCAGGAAGGCCGACCTGGCGCTGCCCGCCGACATCCCGCTGCCGCACGTGCTGCCCGGCCTGTTGCGGGCCATGGGCGAGCTGGGCGGCGAGACGGCCGCGGCGCCCGGCTGGACGTTGCAGCGCATCGGCGGGCCGCCGTTCGACCTCGGGCAGAGCCTGGCCCAGCTCGGCGTGCTCGACGGCGAGATCCTCTACCTGCGGCCGCGCCAGGTGGTGCTGCCGCCCGCCCGCTTCGACGACGTGGCCGACGTGGTCGCCACCGGCGTGCGCGAGGGCAGGGGGAGCTGGGAGGCCAGGCACACGCGCGCGATGGGCGGCGGGGCCGCCTGCGGGCTGCTGCTCGCCGGGGTCGTGGCGCTGGCGTTCGGCGGGCTGACGCCGCTGGTCACCGCGATCGTGGCGGGGGCGCTGGCGCTGGTGCTCGTCGGGGTCGGCGTGGCGCTGTCCAGGGCGGTCGGCCACTCGGGGGCGGGCGCGGTGATCGGGCACGCCGCGCTGCCGTACGCGTTCCTGGCCGGGCTGCTGGCACCGGCGGCGGGCGGCGGGCTGGCGGCGATGGGGTCGCCGCAGCTCCTCGGCGCGCTGGCGTGCACCGCGCTGGTGGCCACCATCGGCGGCACCGCGATCGCCGACGGCGTGCCCGGCTTCCTCGGCACGGCCATCGCCGCCATGGTGGGCGCGGTGTGCGCGGCCGTGGTGATGGTGGCGGAGGCGTCCCCGGGCGGGGTGGCGGCCGTGGCGGCGGCCGTCGTGATGGCGTTCGGGCCGCTGGTGCCCGTGTTGTCCTTCCGCCTGGCCAGGGTGCCGTTGCCGACCATGCCGACCAACGCCGAGGAGCTGCGCGGCGACAACCAGAACCTCGACAGCGCCTCCGTGCTCCAGCGCACCGGCGCGGCGCAGCGCTACGCGACCGGCATGATCGTGGCGATCTGCCTGGTCGGGCTCGGGGCGCACGCCCTGCTCCTGGCCGAGGGCACGTGGATCGCCGCCATCATGTCCGTGGTGCTGGCGCTGGCGCAGCTCATGCGGGCGCGCGTGTTCCAGGGCGTCGGCCAGCGGATGTGGCTGATGCTCGTCGGCTTCGGCGGGCTGGCCGCGGTGGCGGTGGAGATCGGCGTCGTGGTGGGCGGCCTGGCCGCCATCGCCGTGCTGCTGGGCCTGCTGTGGACCGCGATGATCGTGGTCGGCATGGGGGTCTGGCTGCCCGACGGGCGGCTGTCGCCGTTCTGGGGCCGGGCCGCCGACATCGTGGAGTGGCTGCTGATCGTGGCGCTGGTGCCGCTGGCGCTGGGCGTGCTGGACGTGTACGCCTGGGTGCGCGGGCTCGGCGGCTGAGCCCCGGCCTCAGTCGTCCGAGAGCGAGCGGCGGCGGATGGCCTCCAGGTCGGCCATCCGCTCGTGCATGTCCCGGGTGAAGGAGTCCTGGATCTCGTCGAACCGGCGCTGGATCTCCTCCACGGAGACGCCGGTGAGCTGGGGTGAGACCGGGATGAGCGCCATGGTCTTGCGGGTCTGGTCGTCCTGGGCGGCGCGCACGGCCTGGACGATCTCCTCGGTGAGCTCGTCCAGCTCCATGCGGCTCGCCCTGGCGGCCAGCTTGAGCTGGTCGAGCCGGCCGTTGGCGTCCACGGTGGCGGTGACCGCGCCGCTGCGGCTCTCTCCCGCGCCGGAGATGCTCTGCAGCTCGCCGATCATGCTCGTCAGCTCGCGCAGCGAGCGCTCGCTGTCACGCAGGAGGCTGTCGAGGTCGTCGGGGTTGAAGTCGCGGGAGCTCATGCGAGCACGCCACCCGGTCCGGGTTAACAGTTGGAGATGGCCGGATGACCGGCCGCTGAAGTGATCAGAAAAATCCCGCTATGAGTGATGAAACAGGTGCAAACCACCGCAAGAATTCAGATCCGTGGGAACCACACGCGAGATCCACATCACCTCGAGCACCATCCGCAAGACGCGCGGGCGCATCGACCGGGAGCTGAAGGACGACATGGTCGGCTTCGTCCGCGGCATGATCCCGGCCGCGGACGTCCAGGGCAACGGCTTCGGGACGTTCGGCGACCAGATCATCGGCGGCACCTACAAGGACGTCCAGGCCCGGTGTGACGAGATCATGGGCCAGGCCATGGACACCCTGGAGAGCTGGGTGACGGCCATGACCCACTGCGAGCGCAACTGGACCGCCGCGGAGAACGCGAACATGGTCGGATACCGCGCATGAGCGACCCGTATCTGAACTCGCTCTCCCCGGTTTCGCGGGGCTCCTCGCCGCTGATCCCGCTCAACCCGGAGAGCGGGAAACTCGGCTCCCTGTCGGCCGCCGGCGCCGAGAGCTCCGCCTCCAGGGGGCTGTCCGCGCTGCGGGCCGCCGGCCGGATGTCCGCCTGGGTCGTCCCCGCCGTCATGGTCGCCGCCACCGTCAACGCGGACGAGGGCGAGATCGCGCGGGCGGGCACGATCTGGAGCGTCGGCATGAGCGCCCGGCTCGACGACGGGATCAAGAACCTCATGCCGCAGATACTCAAGACCTCCGAGACCGGGTGGATCGCGGCCGACCAGCAGGAGTACGCGCGGGTGCACGCGCGCTTCCACGGAGAGATCGGCGCCCTGCGCAAGATGTTCGACGACATCGGCAAGGTGCTCGACGAGATCGCCGCCGCCTTCCGCGCGTACTGGGTGGCCATCTCGGTGCTGGGCGCGGCTGCCGTCGCGGCGCTCGTCAGGGCGCTGTGGCTGAAGATGTTCCCGGCGCCGCAGACGCGGGCCCTGGGGATGCTGCTGGAGCAGCTCACCGGCGCCAAGGTGCTCACGGCGGTGACGATCGGCACCGGCGTGATGGGGGCGCTGCTGTCCAAGGGCGGCGACACGCTGACGACCATGGCCAAGAAGGAGCGCCAGTTCGGCTACGTGGCGCCGACGGGCGTCGCCGCCATCGACTTCCAGCGGGCCAGGCTCGACGTGAGCGACTACCCCTCCTTCAAGGAGCCGCCCGCCCCTGGACGGCTTCCGGCTGGTTCGCAGAACTTTGACTGGATCGCACCGGATGTGAGCACAACCACGCCGTGAACGTGGCTCTTGGTGCAAGATGTGACTCGTGACGGATTTCGGGGACTTCGCCAACATAGACGTGGAACGTCTGTTGCGCGGCGTCGACGAGCAGCTCGCCAAGTCCGATGAGCTGCAGAGGCGCATGCCGCTGCTGGTCGGCAGGGGCGAGGACGCCGACGGCATGGTCGTCGTCGAGTACGCCGGGGAGGGCATCCGCACCCTGGACATCCACCCGAAGGCCATGCGCCTGGCGGCCGTGGAGCTGTCCGAGAAGATCAAGGAAGCCGTGAGCGCCGCGACGGCGGACCTGCAGCGGGCGACCGAGGAGCTCATGGCCGAGCTGTTCGGGACGGCCGTCAACCCGTCGCGCCTCATCAACGACCCGCAGGCCCTGCTCGCCCCGATCAAGCAGGCGGAGGCCAACTACGACCGGGCGTTCGAGAACGTCATGGGCGAGCTGGACCGCATCCGCCGCGACCTTGACCTCTGATTTACCAGCAGGTTTGCTCCCTTGTCGAGATCCTGTTACACCTTCGCCATAGGGACGCCTGTTACTCAAGAGGCAAATGGTGCTTATATGGATAAGCGACCGAAATTGCACACCATGGAGGTAGCAAGTGAGCTATTTTGGGGCGTCGAGCTCCCAGATCAACCTGGCGGCGGGGAACGTCACTGACACCGCCCAGTTCATCGAGGGTCTGCGGGTCGCCGTGGAGACCACCTCCAACGGTCTGCTCCAGGCCGACTGGCTCGGCCCGGCCGCCAACCGGTTCCGCACCATCATGGAGAGCTGGGACGCCCAGATGCGCTCCGTCCGGCAGGACCTCGAGGGCATCGCCGAGAAGATGGGCGCGAACGCCATCACGTACAGCATGAACGACGAAGACGTCATGGCCGGTGTCGGCAAGGTCGAAGCGCTCATCAACGCGGACGTCAAGTAGAGGGGGACCGGCATGCCTGAGCTGGATTTCACAAAGGTCAACTTCAAGAACATGGACTTGGCCGCCAAGGACTACGAGGACATCGTCAAGGCCTTCGACCAGGCCCTCGACGACCTGGTGGCCAAGCTGCTGCAGCAGCTCCAGGAGAACTGGGACGGCGACGTCGAGGGCGCCAAGGCCGAGTTCCTGCGCTACAAGGACAAGTGGGACAAGGCCGCCGCCACCATGAGCACGAACCTCGTCGAGCTGCGCGGCGTCGTCCAGATCGCGAACCAGAACTACCAGGCCGCGGAGGCCCGCAACAAGGCGATGTGGTACGACGGCTGAGCCGTCACTCCGCCGTCGTTCTTTCTTCGGCCACCGCCCGCGGTGGCCGAACGCGTGAGGAGAGGAACATGGGGGAGCTCGACCCCGCGCCGTGGCGGGGGCTGGACGACACCGACGCCGACCTGTACTACAACGTCGCCAAGATGCGCGCCGTCGCCGACGACCTGGAGATCGCCCTGGTGCCCACGCAGGGCCCGGGCGGCACCAAGGACGGCGGCACGGGCTCGGTGGAGGCCCTCACCAGGTACTTCGACCTGACCCAGCAGCACATCGGGAGCTGGCCGACCGCCGCCGCGTTCGCGCACAGCGTGGGCACCACCGGGGCCGACCCGGGCGGTCAGGTGTCCCTGGAGGGCCGCGGGCAGCGCCTGGCGAGCCTCTACCAGGAGTACGTCGAGTGCTGCCAGCGCGTCGTGCAGGCGATCAGGGACAGCGCCGCGGTCTATGAGCGCACCAACCCCGTCAGGGGCGAAAGCTGAAAGTGAGAGCCAGTGGCTGAGCGGACCGTTGACATCCGCGACCCCTCCAGGCGGCCGACCGCCGGTGCGGTCACCGCCTCCCGCGAGCAGATCCAGCAGTGGCTGGACGGCACCTCCCCGATGGAGGTGCACGACCGCGGCATGACCTACGGCCGGGTGGCCGAGGCCGTCAAGGCGGTGGCCGACGCGCTGCCCGACATCGGCGTGGCGCTCAACGACGCCTGGCGCTCGGAGGCGGCCGCGAAGACCCAGCGCGCGCTGCAGATGCTGCACGCCAGCGGCACCGAGCTGGCCGACGCGATGACCAAGATGTCGCAGGCGCTCACCCTGTACGGGCGCGACTACCTGCCGACGGCCATCGAGGACGTGCGCGCGGCGGCCTCGACCGGGCAGTCCGACGCCGAGCCCAGGCCCTCGCCCGGCCCGGCGCCGACGGCCTCGGCCAGCGCCGAGCCCACCACGGAGCCGACGATCGGCACGGAGCCCACGCCCGGCCCCACCCCGCATGCGTCCGAGCTGGACGACCAGGCCGCCAGGCGGGCGATGGAGACGCTCAACCGGCAGATCGTCGACCTGTACGACTTCCAGATCCCTGCCAGCGTGACCATCGACCTGCCGACGGTCACGCCCGCCACGGACCCCGGCGGCCGGGACCTGCCGTCGGGCGACCAGGAGCGGCCCTACACCTTCGGCGACTCCGGAGGCGGCGGCGGGTCCTCCGGCGGCTCGTCCGGCTGGGACAGCGTCGGCAACTCCGGCGGCTCGACGGGTTCCACCGGTTCGTCCGGTTCGTCGGGGTCGCCCGGCTCCAGCGGGTCGTCCGGCGGATCCGACGGGTCCTCCGGCTCGGGCTCGGGTTCGGGCTCAGGGGATCGGCCGGGAACCGAGACGCCGGGCTCCTCCGACGGCTCGGGCTCCGACACGCCTGGCTCCTCCGACGGCTCCGCCGGCTCGCCCGGCGACCAGGGCTCGTCGCCGGCCGGGAGCCAGGGTGACGGCGGCGACGGCACCACGCCGTCCGTGATCGACAGCAGCACCACCGACCCCGAGCGCACCACGCAGACCGGGGCGGAGACCCACGACCCGCGGGCCACCGAGACGGCGGGCACCCAGCCGGCGCCCACCGCCACCACCACGCCGACGACGACGTACACCCCGGCCACGACCCCGCAGACCAGCTACCTCACGCCCACGGGCAGCGCCGCCCCCGCCGTGATCGGCGGCTCCGGCTCGTACACCCAGCCGGGCGTGCCCGGCGCCGCGGCGGCGGCCAGGGCGGGCGCGGGCGGCATGGGCTACCCCTTCATGCCGATGGGCGGCGGCGCGCCCGCCGGCGAGCAGGAGCAGCACGAGCAGGGGACGAACCTGACAGGGGAACGCGACGACTGGCACTCGGCGACGGAGAGCACCATCTCGCCGGTGATCCGCAACTGAGGGAGGCGGCATGGCCATCCAGTTCGACCCGAACTGGCCGGGGGCGTCGGACAAGGACGAGAGCGAGGACCCCTACACCAACCGGTCCGAGGTGCAGCGCATCGCCGGCGACCTGCACGAGTTGCTCAAGAAGCTCACCACCTCCTCCGGCATCCCGGTGACGGAGTACGCCGTCGCGCCCGGCGACCCGGTGCCGGGCCCCCAGCTCCCGACGGGCGCCGGCTCGCTACCGGACCTCCAGACGCACTGCGCGCTCAGCCAGGAGCAGATGGGGCAGTGGCCGGCCGCCATGCAGTACGGCACGGCCGCGTTCAGCGCCTACTCGCTGCTGATCGGCGAGCCCGGCACCACCAGCGGCCTCTACACCAGCCTGAACAAGCAGGCGGAGGAGTCCTTCGACGCCGTGCTGGAGATCGCGCGGACGTCCCAGACCGCCGAGCAGGCGACCGAGGAAGCCACCTCGCGTCAGGCCTGAGACGAAAGAAGAGCGCCATGGCTGACCAGCCCGAGATCCAGACCTTCAGTCTCCGACACGGTGACCAGCCGATCGACACGTCGGTGCAGGAAGCCGGGTTCATGGAGAGCATGTTCCGCGACACGATCGGTGAGATCCGGGACATGATCGACGCGACCGACCCGGCCGCGGTCCAGCTCGCGGGGCTGTACTACCAGGCCGCCGAGCCCCTGCTGAACGAGTTCGCCGCGGACCTCAAGACGAAGGCCGCCGAGCTGGCCGAGCACTACAAGGGGCCCGCGGCGTACCAGACGCAGCTCCAGCTCCGCAGCCTGCACGCCAGCGTGGTGGAGCTGGCCGCCAAGCTCGGCAAAATGGGCAGGTCGCTCAAGCCGTACGGCGACACGCTGCAGTGGGCGCAGGCCAACGTGGTGGAGAGCAGGGGCCGCGACTCCCGCTCCGACGACGACATCGACTGGGCCGACCAGATCCCGTTCTACGGCATCAAGCGCAGCAGCGACCGGGCCAGCCAGCACCTGCGCGAGGTCAACGAGCGCATCGCGCAGCACTACGAGGAGCTGCCGGTGGACGTGCAGCAGGCGCTGCCGATCGTCGTCGACCCCGACATGCCGAACTTCGGCAACACGGGGCTGCGCGGCCCGCAGGTCGGCAGCCTCAGCGCGGGCGACGCGCCCGGTTACCAGAGCGCCTCGTTCGGCTCCGGCTCGATCCCCGGCGGCCCGTCCGCCGGCGGCTACGACGGCGACTACCCGTCGTCCGCCGGGCAGTACCCGGGCGGCTATGGAACCGGCGGGCTCAACCCCGGCGACGGCACGGGCGGCGTCGGCGGCGTGGGTGGGGTGGGCGACAGCGACGCCTACGGCGGCCCCGACCCGTCCGGCCTCACCGACAACACCCTGGGCGCCACGCCAGGCGCGCCGGGCGTCCCCTCGGCGGCCTCCGTGCCCACGGCGGCCGCACCCCGCGACTACGGCTCCACGAACCTGGCGGGCTACGACCCCTCGCAGCCGGGCGTGCCCAACGGCCCGAACGCCACCACCACCTACTCGGGCAACGGCCCGGGCATGGGCGGCACGGGCGGCCCCGGCGGCGGCGGGACGGGCAACGCGGGGACGGTCACCGGCGCCAGTACGGCGGCCGGCGCCGCCTCCGCGGCAGGCCGGGCGGGGCTCGGCGGCATGGGCATGCCGATGATGCACGCCCCCGTCTCCGCCCGCGGCAGGAACGAGGACTCGGCCGGGGAGAGCACCTCGAACCTCTACGAGGACGACGACGTATGGGGTGGGCCCGAAGGCACCACCCCATCCACGCTGGTCTGAGCTCAGTCGCAGTGCTCGAGCGGGCTGTCGTACTTGGCGGAGCCGATGGCTCCGCCCCACTTCACGCAGGTCTTGCGGGCGGTGTCCTTCACCGGGCCCGCGTAGTACTGGTAGCTGCCGGAGTCGGTCTTGCGCGCCTTGCCCTGGACCTGGAGGTAGGCCTGCACGGCCGCCTTGCCCGAGCCGCTGTTGCGCAGCGTCGTGACGCAGTTCTGGCCGGTGGCGGCCGAGTAGAGCAGCACGACCTTGCCCGCGGAGCCGAGGCTCTGCGAGTCGATCTGCTTGAAGCCGGAGCCGCAGACCTGCGTGGCCGAGTACGGGTTGCTGCTTCCGCCGCCGTTGTTGCCGTTGTTGCTGCCGGTCTGCGGCTGCGTGCCGCCGCCGCAGTTGCGGGAGGTCAGCGTCTGGTTCGGGTAGCGGTAGGTGGTGCCGTTGAACTTGGCGGGCACGATGGCGCCGGACGAGGTGCGCTGCTCGTAGTGCAGGTGGGCGATGAGGTTGTACTTGGCGGACGACTTGCCCACGGTGCCGATCTTCTGGCCCTGGCGGACGGTCGCGCCCTTGCCGACCGAGCGGGCGTTCAGGTGGGCGTACAGGGTCACGGTGCCGTCCGAGTGCCGGATCTTGATGACGTTGCCGAAGCCGTCCGTCTTCCGGTACTCCGACATGATCACCGTGCCGGCGCCCGCTGCCACGACCGTCCTGCCGAGGTCGGCGTTGCCGTCGGTCGCGCTGCCGTTGAAGTCGATCTCGTAGCCCGCGGTGTGGGCGGAGCTCTTGCTGCTGCCCACCCAGCTCTCGCCACACGGGAACGGCAGTTGCAGCGTGGAGGCGGCCGTTGCGGCATCCGCCGTGCCCACGCCGGTGAGAGGCAGTACGGCCAGGCCGCACGCGCCTGCTATCAGGGTCTTGATCCGCATGCGGAAAGGCTGCCATCCGGATCATACAGGCGTCTAGATCATTGGCCAACTGTTCACGCTAGAAGTTGATTTTTGTCGATATCGTAGCCAGGTCCGGACATAACGCGATTTATGGGCGGGGAGGGGTGTGCATGGCCAACGGCGACGCGGCCGGCTCGCTGTCGGGTGCCACGATCCAGTTCGAGGACGGCCGCATCAAGCAGGTCGGCCAGAACCTGGGCGAACAGGCGCCCAACATGAACACCATCGCCCAGAACGTCGGCGGCATCCGGGTCGAGCCGCCCGCCTTCGGCGTCATCGGCATCGGCCTCAACCACGCCCACGACCAGCTCAAGGACAACGCCCACAACACCCTCAAGACGGCCAGGGACGTCCTGTCGGACTACCGGACGGCGCTGGCCAAGCTGGAGGAGAACTACCAGAAGGCCGACAAGGACAACGACGGCATCATCAAGACCGACCCCTACGGGGGCCTCGGCGGGAACCAGGGGCCGGGCTTCGACCCGGCATCACTGGGCGGCGGCGGTCTGCCCGGCGCGGGCGACCTGCCGTCCTCCAGCCTCCCGGACACGAAGCTGCCGGACTCCAAGCTCCCGGACTCCAAGCTCCCGGACACGAAGCTGCCCGACTCCGAGCTGCCCGACTCGCAGCTCCCGGACTCCCAGTTGCCCGACACCGACCTGCCTGACACGGACGTCCCCGACCCGAACCTCCCGGACGCCCAGGTCCCGGACGCGAACCTGCCCGACGCGAACCTGCCGGACGCCAACGCCGCGCTGCCCACCACCCCGTCCATCGAGGACCAGCTCAACCACAAAGTCCCCGACGTCAACACCTCCCTGCCGACCGACCCCACCAAGACCGGGCTGGCCGGGTTCGACCCCACGAAGCTCGGCACGACGCCCACCCCGACCATCCCCGGCACGAGCACCTCGCTCGGCCCCGGGATGTCCACCGGCTCGCCCACGGGCGTCTCGTCCGGTGGCATGCAGCCCGCCGCCGCCACGGCCGGCCCCGCCTCGGCGCGCGGCATGAGCGGCATGGGCGGAATGGCGGGCATGCCGTTCATGCCGCCGATGGGCGGCGCCGGCGGCGACCAGAACAACGAGCGGGACAAGCCCGACTACGTGCGCGGCGACGAGGCGGACTGGCTGGACGACATCGACATCGCCCCGCCCGTGATCGGCGAGGTCTGAGAGGAACCACATGGTCGGCACAGGAAGCGATCGCGGGCAGTTCATCTACGCGGCCACCACGGCGACCGCCGCGGCCGCGATGTTGTACGAGTACCCGATGGCCAGGAACATCGCGCTGATGATCGGCACGATGGTGTCCAACCCGCACAGCATGCAGCTCGCCGCCGAGCGGTGGAGCCAGCCTGAAGGCGGCGGGGACATGGACTTCGCGGGCATCAAGCAGGCGGTGCGCACCCTTCGCGACGAGTGCAACGAGAAGGAGTGGTGGAAGGGGCCCGCCTGCGAGGCGTTCAACCAGTCCGTGGACACCTTCCTCGAGCAGATGGACAAGGCCGAGCAGTACCACCAGGGTGTGGGCCAGGGCATGGGCAGCATCGCCAACGCCTACCACTGGGCCGCGGAGGTGGTGACGGTCGTGGCCACCGTCATGCTGCTGCTCGCCGGCTGGAACAAGCTCAAGCCCCTCTTCGCCCCCTGGCCCGGGGCCGCGGCGGCCATCGCGCTGGCCATCTTCGTGACGCTGACGCGCATGGGCATGGTGGTCAGGGGGATGCTGGGCAAGCAGATGAAGTCCGTGGCGATGCTCACCGCCGTCGTGGCCGGCATCAACTTCATGTGCATGTCGCTGGGCCAGTTCATCGAGCAGAGCCGCCCCCGGCCGGACTTCGCGCCGGCCGCCGTGGAGTACGTCGGCGACGACTCCACCGGCGTGGGCACCCTGCAGCCCAAGAACGGCGGCATGCCCACCATGCCCACCACCGGCGCGGGCGGCATGAGCGCCTTCGTCTGAGCCCGGTCGCGCGTGCGGGGGCCGCTCGGCCCCCGGCGTGCGGTCACTGCACGGTGATCTGCAGCGGCGAACGTGCGACCTGCGGATCCAGCGTCGGCCCCTCCGGCAGCAGATGGACGAGGTTGCCCGGGATCGGCGCCACGTCCTCGGCCCCGTACCCCAGCTTGTTGATCTGATCGCCGGACTGCAGCTGGAACCGCCTGCCCTGGTCGCTGATCAGGAAGTAGGTCTGGACGAACGGCTTCTGGCCGTCGCCCGGCAGCAGCCCGCCCAGCGCCGCCGAGCCCGCCGGCATCAGCACCTGGTCGAAGTGCTCCTGGTCGCCCCGGACGCTGGGTGCGGGGATGGCCATGGTGCCGCCGACCGTCAGCCTCGCCTTGGCCGAGCCGTTCTGCGTGTCGGCGTACACCGAGCACAGCGGCGAAGCCGAGGACGCGATCGCCTTGGGCAGGCTGGTGGGCATGCCGCCCACGGTGAGGGTGCGGCCGCTGCTCGCTGCGTTGGCCGTGGCGGCGTCCAGCTCCAGCGGCATGGCCGCCTTGCCGCCGTACGCCCGCTTCAGCCCGGGCTCCTCCAGCAGCAGCGTGGCCTGCGTGACGTTGACGGTGGCCAGGCCGTCGGCGAGCAGCACGTACCAGCGGTCGGGGGCGCCGCCGACGCCCTTCACGGTGTAGACGCGCCCGATGGCGGCGCTGCGGCCGTCGGGGCCGCGCCTCTTCTTCCCGATGCCGGGGATCCCCGGCGCCTTGAAGTCGGGGCCGGGCGGGATGGCGTTGACCCAGGGGGAGGGCACCCGCTTGGGGCGCGCGTTGAGCACCCGCACGCCGGCCTCGCCGGTCTTCATCCGCTGGTCGTTCCAGATCACCCAGGTGTCCTGGCCGTCCGTGACGACCAGCGCGCCGGTGCCGATCGGCGTGCCGCCGACGTCGCTGCCGCCCACGAGCGTCACGTACGGGACCGCCGTGCCCGTCGCGTCCGGCGCCTCGGTCACGCAGACCGACCACGGGCCCTTGACCAGCTTCTCCCTGGGCGGCAGCGAGTCAGGGGCGCCGGCGATGCCCACGAGCGGGCCGCGCGGGTACTTGGCGAGCGAGGCCGCGGAGACGTTCCTGACCTCGAAGTCGGGTGCGTCCAGCAGCAGCAGTGCGGAGACGTAGTTGGCGACCGGCAGCATGCGCTTCTGGTCCTGGCTGTAGACGTACTTGGCGCCGGTCTCCTCCTCCACCAGGAGCTGGCCTGCCGCCTCCAGGTTCGTCGCCCCGCCCGGCTTGAGCAGCCCCCAGATCCCGAACGCCGCCGTGACCAGCAGCGCGACGATGATGCCGCAGAACATGGCCACGTTGTGCCGTCGCATCGGGGATTCGGGCACGTCCGGCTCCGCCTGCAGCAGTGCCATCCCCAGACGCTGCTGCATCAGCTTGTGCGCCTGGTAGAGGTCCTTCCGGGTCTGCATCTCTCTCCCCACGTGTCGCAGGGATCAGCATATTGCGCACGCCTAGCCGGAGTTCCGGACATCCGCGTGAATATCAGCCGTTGTCCGGCAACGCCGCCTGAACCTGAGTGAGGGTGCCGGTCGTCACGAGCAGCCCGCGGCCGGACGGCCCGCCGCCCGCGCCGCGCGGCAGCCGGATCGAGAACAGGTCGCCGTCGGTCTGCCCCTGCACGGCCAGCAACAGCCCGGTACGGGACTTGCGCGCCTCCGCCACGAAACCCCGGTAGGCCACGGTCAGGTCACCCGTCGCGCCCGCGATCAGCAGGCCGTGGTCGCCGTCGCGGCCCGTCCTGATGACCTCCTCCAGCGCCGTCCCGAGCGGGCCGTCCGGGTTCACCAGCTCGGCGTCGTCCACCAGCACCACGTAGTGGTCGTGCCCGGCCAGCAGCTCCTGGAGGTTCGTGGCGTCGCCGTCCAGGACGGCCAGCGCGCCTTCCAGCTCGCGCAGCGGGCTGCGCCTGGGCGCGACGGCCACGATCGGTGTGCCCTGATCGATCAGCGACAGGGCGGCCGTCATCAGCGCCGACGAACGGCCGGAGCGCGACGGCCCGGCGATCACCGCGCCGGGGCCCTGCGCCTGAAGGTCGATGCCGAGCGGCGCGAGCGCGTCCCCGCCCGCGCCGACCAGCGCCCACAGCGGCGACGGCGGCGCGAACCCGGGGTCGAGGGCCAGCGCCTGGGCGGCGGTGATCCGCATCGGCAGCGCGTCCACCCGCAACGGCGGCGACCCGCCCCAGCGCCAGGGCGGCCTGCCGACTCCCAGGGCATGCGAGCGACCGGGCCGCCTGCTTGCGACACCCCCGGCGCCTTGGACGGCTGCGCTGTCCGCTCCGGTCGCGCGGTCGGCTGCGCTGTCCGCTCCGGTCGCGCGGTCAGCGGCGTCCTCCGTCGCCGGGTCAGGGTCGGAGGCGGCGGCGCGGGCCAGGGACTGCAGGGCCGCCACCTGCGCCGGGCCGGCCGGATCGGCGGCGAGCAGGGCGATGTGGTGCTCCACGATCCCGTGCTCGCCCATCGACAGCGCCCGACCGGCCGGCATGACGGCCGGCAGCCCCTTGAGCGGGAAGCCCGCCAGCCCGTAGTCCGTGCCGTCGGACAGCCGCAGCAGCAGCCGATCGTCGAAGACGGTCGACACCTGCCCGAGCAGCCCCGACCGGTCGCTGCTCACGACGGCCCGCAGCCCCACCGCGGGCCCCTCCCGCAGCAGTTGCAGCACCGCCTCGATCAGCCGCCCGTAGTCGTAGTTCTCGAAGGCCGCGACGAAGCCCTCCCACCGGTCGAGCATGAACACCAGCCACGGCAGCCGATGCCCGCTCTGCCGGTACTCGGCCAGCGACGCGTGCCCGGCCTCCGCCAGGAGCTGCTGCCTGCGCCCGACCTCCGCGCGCAGCCGGGTCAGCAGCCGCTCCACCCGGTCGAGCTGGTCGCGGGTCACCACGGCGCCGCAGTGCGGCATGGCCACCAGCGGCAGCAGCGCGCCCGAGCCGCAGTCCACCGCGTGCAGGTGCACGTCCTCGGGGCAGGCGTGGGCGGCGATCGAGCCCGCGATCGTGCGCAGCGCCGTCGATCTCCCGCTGCGGGCCGCCCCAGCGATCAGCAGGTGACCGCCGTGCGCCACGTCGAGCGCCAGCGGGCTCCTGTCCTGCGCCCACGGCCGGTCGGTGATCCCGAACGGCAGCGGCTCCACCTCACCCGCCGCCGGGGGCGTGGCCGGGAGGTCGAGGACGAGGTGGGTGGGCAGGGGGTCCAGCCACGGGCTCGGCTGGGCGGGCACACCGGCCAGCCGGGCGGCCTCGATGAGGGCGTCGGCGACGAGCGTGAGATCCGTGATCGCGGAGTCCTCCTCCTCCGGCCGCGGAGGCGGCGGCAACGCCTTCCCCAGCGCACCCCATCCCACGTCGAGCACCCGCACCCCACCACCCGGCGACCCACCACCCGGCGACCTATCACCCGCCGCCCCGTCACCGGCCGCAGGGGGCGTGACCGGGCTGCGGCCGCCGACCCTGGCCGTCTGCACGGCGACCGCCGCCCCCACCCCCGACCGCACGTAACACCGTCCGGGCGTGGACTTGGAGATGTGCGCCGCGTCCGGCAGGTCGATGACGTCGGCGGACTCGGCCGGCTCGGTCACCCGAAGCGCGATCCGCAGCGACGTGTTCGCCTGGATGTCGGCCGTCACCACCCCGGCGGGCCGCTGCGTGGCCAGGATCAGGTGGATCCCCAGCGACCGCCCCCGCCGCGCGATGTCCACGAGCCCGGCCACGAAGTCGGGCAGCTCGGCCACCAGCGCGGCGAACTCGTCGATGATCAGCACCAGCCGCGGCATCCCCGCCCCGGTGTAGTCCTCGATGTCCTTGGCCCCGGCCGCCGCCAGCAGCCGCTCCCGCCGCCGGATCTCGGCGGCCAGCGAGTCGAGGGCCCGCTGGGTGAGATGGCCGTCGAGGTCGCTGACCATGCCCACGGTGTGCGGCAGCCGTACGCACTCCTTGAAGGCCGCCCCGCCCTTGTAGTCGATCAGCACGAACGTGAGCTGGTCGGGCCGGTTCGCCACCGCCAGGGAGCAGATCAGCGTCTGCAGCAGCTCGGACTTGCCCGCGCCCGTGGTGCCGGCGATGAGCCCGTGCGGGCCGTCGAGCCGCAGGTCCACCGAGAACGGCCCGTCGGGGCCGACGCCGATCAGCGCCTCGGTGCTGCCCCGCGCGCCCCACCGGGCGGCCAGCTCGGCGCCGGTGGGCACGGTGAGGCCCATCAGGTCGAGCAGGCGGGCCGCGTCGGGCAGGTCGCCGCCGGTGTCGTCCCTGCTCACGTCGCGGATCGGGGCCAGCGCCCTGGCCAGCCGGTCGCACCAGGCGGGGGAGACGAGGTCGCCCAGCAGGGGGCCGATGACGTCGAGGCCGCCGCCCCGCAGGCGGACGAGGCCGTCGGCGCCGCACTCGGCCACGGTCTGGCACTCCTCGGGCAGCAGCCGCTGGTCCTCGTCGATGGCCAGGGTGAACACGCCGCAGCGCGGGCCCTGGCGCAGCACCTGCGGCATGCCGGGCAGGCCGCGCAGCACCTGGGCGCCGTCGAGGACCACCAGCACGTCGTAGGGGCGCACGTCGTAGGAGGAGAACGTGGGCTGCTCGGGCCCGCCGAGGTCGTCCCAGCCGGTGGGGACCTTGCCCAGCTCGGGGATGGCGGTGTTCTGGCGCTCGTCGATGAGGGCGGCCAGCTCCGCGACCCGGCGGGCGGCCGAGTCGGGGTCGGCGCCCACCAGCGCCACGCACTCCTCACCGGCCCGTGGCGCGCAGTGCGGCAGCCAGCGCAGCCAGCCCCACTGCCGCTCGGCGTCCTGGTGCGCGGACACGATCACGATGGCCAGGTCGCGCGGGCTGTGCAGGGTGGCCGCCTGCGCGATCAGCCAGCTCGCCAGCCCGGCCGCCGCCGTACGGTGACCCGTCACACCGGCCACGCCGAGCCGCCGCATGGGCAGCGCCACCGGCACGGAGCGGCAGATCGGCGGCTCGATGCGCCCGCCCTGCTCCTCCGACAGCTCCAGGTCGGCGGGCAGGTCGGCGAGCCCGACGCGCAGCCTGAGCGCGTCGGAGTCGTGGATCCGGCGCTCCCACAGCCGCCTGCGCGGCCCGGTGGCGGTGAGCAGCACCCGGGCTGGGTCGGGCGCGTCGTCCCTGCGGGCCGCCTCGTCGGCGACGCGGGCCCGCTCCACCTCCTCGTCGTAGGCACGCAGCCGCTCCTGGTGCTCCTTGAGCGCCTTCTTGTGCTGCTTCCTGCCGTGGCGGCGGTCGCTCCACCACTGGCCGATCATGATGACCGGCGTCATGAGGGCGACGAGCAGGTAGTACGGCTGTTTGAGCGCGATCGCCAGCGTGATGCCGAGCACGGCGGGCAGCAGGGCGGCCAGGAGCTGCAGGCGCATCCCCTCGTTCCTGACCGGCTCCTTGGGCCGGACGAACGTGCGCCGGGGCTCGGGCCGCCGCAGCCTGGGCGGGCGGTTGTAGGCGACGCCGCCCTCCCTGTGCGGCGCCAGGTGGGCGTCCCTCGGCTCGATCGAGGTCAGCACGAACACCGAGGACCCGCAGGTCAGCACCGCCTGGTCGGGCCACTCGACCGGCTCGGTGAGCGGCTGCCCGTCGAGCTCGGGCACCTCGCCGTAGCCGGCCGCCAGCGCCGCCGCCTCCCGCTCCGCCGTACGGGCGGTCAGCTCGGCGACCTCTTCGGCCCAGCGGCCCTTCAGCTTGAGTCTGGGCGCGTCGGCCGGCGGGTGCCAGGCCCGCTCCACGGTGATGGCCTCCGGCGTCACGCGTACGGTCACCGCCTCGGGAGCCAGCGCGGGATCGCCCACCGCCACCGCGCACATCGGGTCGGCCCCGATGACGTGCACGCCCAGCCCCAGCCGGTGCACCGCCCCGGCGGCCGGACCGCCCACCACCCGCACCTCGGCCACCCCGCCGGGCTCCTCGACGACGGTCGCGCGGGCCAGGCGGGCCTCCAGCGTGACCTTGTCGCCGTCGCGCAGCACGGCGGCGACCGGGGCGAGCGGGTCGAGCGGGCGGCCGTCGCGCCACAGCGTGGGCGGCCCCATGTCGGCGCGCTCGGGCCGGCGCGGGCGCGGCACCCGGGGGCCGCCGTCGCCGCTCGCCGCCAGGCCGTAGGGGGCCCTGGCCCTGGGCAGCCGGACGACCTGCGCCAGCGGGCCCTGGTCGCCGAGCGCCTCGCTCAGCCTGCCCACCGTGGCGCCGCCGTCACCGTCGATCACGACGTCACGGTCGCCCTGCCCGCCGATCACGGTGAGCATGATCCGCATGGTGCCGTCTCTCCTCGGTCGACTTCGGGCGCCAAAGGTAGCGTCAAGAACGTGGCGGGGCGCGCCGGTTGACGCCAATGGCATGGCCGGGTGATTGATGTGACAGAAGTTGATGAAGAGGCGAGTAGCCCAATAAATCGGTATTCGTCAACTCGGTAGAAACAATAGGCATTGATTATTTCCGCTTGACATCATGTCACCTGCGAAACAAGCATGGGTCTTCGAATTCCGCCTCCGCCGCTCGGATGATCCCCACATAATGGCGTGAATTCCGCAATTCACCTTTTCGGGAGCCCCCCACCCATGAGGACCAGTGAAAAGCAGCCTGCCGCCAACGCGGCGGCAGGGTTGTCGGGGCCGGCCTCGCGCAAGCTCCCCGTCCCGCCCCGGGAACGCAAGCCGGCGCTGGCCGCGCTGGCCGTCCTGCTCATCCTGGGCGGCGCGCTGGCCACGACCCTGCTCGTGCTGAACAGCGGCAACCGGGTCTCCGCGATCCGCGTCGTCCAGCAGGTCGGCGCGGGGCAGAAGTTCACCCCGCAGGCCATCGAGGAAGTGAAGATCGCCGACGACGGCGTCGACTTCGTCTCCTGGGCGCAGCGACAGCAGGTGCTCGACAGCTTCGCGGCCGTCACGATCCTGCCCGGCACGCTGCTCACCGACCAGATGGGCGTGCGGGCCAGCAGCGAGCTGGGGCAGGGAAAGGCCACTGTCGGGCTGGCGCTCAAACCCGGTCAAATGCCGGCGGGCGTGCAGCAGGGCGACCGCGTACAGGTGATATTCGTCCCCAGCAGAGCGAGTGAGGGGGAAAGCCGGGTGCTCGCCGCGAGCGCGCTCGTCTTCTCCGTCGGCGACAAGTCCCGGACGGGAAATTCCGGCCAGATCACCGTGGTCGTCGAAGCTCCGGCGGCGCCGGAGATCGTGGCCGCCGCCTCCAGCGGACAGGTCGCGGTGGCCGAGCTCCCGGGGGCACGCTGACGTGGCACTGATCGTACTGGCCGCCGACAAGGGCGCGCCGGGCGTGACCACCGCCGCCACGGCGCTCGCGGCGGTCTGGCCCCGTCCCGTCCTGCTGGCCGAATGCGACCCGGCGGGCGGTGACCTCGCCTACCGGCTGCCCGCCGCCGGCGGCGGCGTGCTCAACCCCGGCAGAGGGCTGCTCACGCTCGGCGCCACCGCGCGGCGCGGCCTTGAGGCCGCGCAGATCCACCAGCACACGCAGAAGGTCGTCGGCGGCCTGGACGTGCTGGTCGGGCTCACCCACGGCGAGCAGGCCGCCGGGCTCACCTGGCTGTGGGGCCCGCTCGGCAGGTCGCTGGCCGCCATCCCGAACGCCGACGTGATCGCCGACTGCGGCCGCCTGGGCGCCCACCCGCAGCTCGCCGACCTGATCGCCGAGTCCGAGCAGGTCGTGCTGCTCACCAGGGCCACCCTCGACCACGTGGCGCACCTGCGCGAGCGCCTCCAGATCACCAAGGCCCACGGCGTCGTCGTGATCGCCGACCCGCGCAACTACCGCGGCTCCATCGAGGACGTGCGCAGGATCGTCGGCCCGAGCGTGCAGTACGTGCACGGCCTGGCCTACGACCCCAAGGGGGCCGAGCTGCTGCGCGGCCAGTGGGGCGGCCGGCTGGACCGCTCGCTGCTCATCCGTACGGCCCGTGACCTGGCGGCGAGGCTGGTGAGCACCCGATGATCGACCACTCGCTCGTCAAGCGCTTCCGCCAGGAGGTCGGCGACCGCCTGGCCCACCAGCGACGGCTCGACCAGGCCAACGGCCTGCCCCCGATGACCGGCGAGGACGAGCGCCAGTTCGCCAGGGCGCTGATCTCCCAGGTGCTGGAGGAGCACGCGCGCGGCGAGATCGGCCTGGGCCGCACGCCGCCCACCGTGGAGGAGGAAGAGGCGCTCGCGGCGGGCATCCACGCGGCGCTGTTCGGCGTGGGCCGGCTGCAGCCGCTGCTCGACGACGCCGAGGTCGAGAACATCGACATCAACGGCTGCGACCGGGTGTTCGTCAGCTACGCCGACGGCCAGGAGCTGATGCACGACCCGGTCGCCGAGTCCGACGACGAGCTGATCGAGCTGATCCAGATCCTGGCGGCGTACTCCGGGCTGTCGAGCAGGCCCTTCGACACCGCCAACCCGCAGCTCGACCTGCGCCTGCCCGACGGCTCCCGGTTGAGCGCGGTCATGGACGTCACGGTCAGGCCGGCCGTGTCGATCCGCCGGGCCCGCCTGGGCAAGGTCTTCATGTCCGATCTCGTGGGCAACGGCACGATAAGTCAGGACATCGGGCGCTTTCTGCGGGCGGCGGTCGCCGCCCGCAAGAACATCATGATCGCCGGGTCCACCAACGCGGGCAAGACGACGCTGCTGCGTGCCCTGGCCAACGAGATCCCGCCCACCGAGCGGCTCATCACCGTCGAACGCGCCCTGGAGCTGGGCCTCGACCAGTTCCCCGAGCTGCACCCCAACGTCGTCGCCTTCGAGCAGCGCCTGCCCAACTCCGAGGGCCAGGGCGAGATCACGATGGCCGAGCTCGTCCGCCGCTCGCTGCGGATGAACCCCAGCCGCGTCATCGTCGGCGAGGTGCTCGGCGACGAGATCGTCACCATGCTCAACGCGATGACCCAGGGCAACGACGGCTCCCTGTCGACCATCCACGCCAATTCCAGCATGGAGGTCTTCAACCGCATCTCCACCTACGCCCTGCAGGCCAGCGAGCGGCTGCCGATCGACGCCACCCACATGCTCATCGCCGGCGCCATCGACTTCGTGGTCTTCATCGAGAAGCGCAACGACTACCACGTGGGCGGCCGGCTGCGCCGCTACGTCTCCAGCATCCGCGAGGTCAACGGCTGCGACGGCCGCGTGCTGTCCAGCGAGGTGTTCGTGCCGGGCCCCGACGGCGGCGCCGTCCCGCACGCGCCGATCTCCTGCCTGGAGGAGCTCGCCGCCCACGGCTACTCCCCGGGAGGGTGGTGAGGCATGCCGTTCACGATCGACCCGCTGGCGTTGCTGGCCGGCGCGGCAGCAGGCGGCGGCCTGTTCCTGTTCGTCCTGGCCCTGTACGGCCTGCGCCCCCGCCCCACCCGGCCCAGGAGCGACCTGATCAAGGCGCTGACCACCCGCGGCGCCGTCGCGGCGGTGGCCGCCACGCTCGTTCTGATCATCACCCACTGGCCGGTCATGGCGGTGGGCACGGTGCTGCTCGTGTTCGCCTGGCGCGGCCTGGCGGGCGGCGCCGCCGAGGAGCGGGCCGCCATGCGCCGCCTGGAGGGCCTGGCCGCCTGGACGGAGTCGCTGCGCGACACGATCGCCGGAGCCGCCGGCCTCGAACAGGCCATCCCCTCCTCCATCAGGGCCGCCGCGCCCACGCTCAGGCCGCACCTGCGGGCCCTGATCGACCGGCTGCACACCAGGATGGCGCTGCCCGACGCGCTGGCCCGCTTCGCCGACGAGCTCGACGACCCCTCGGCCGACCTGGTGGTCGCCGCGCTCATCCTCAACTCCAAGCTGCGCGGCCCCGGGCTGCGCGACGTGCTCGGCGCGCTGGCCGTCTCGGCCCGCGAGGAGCTCGACATGCGCCGCCGCGTCGAGGCCGAGCGCCGCGCGACCAGGCGCAGCGTGCAGATCGTCGTCATCACGGCGCTGGCCTTCGCCGGGATCCTCGTGCTGTTCAACCCCGAGTACGTCAAGGAGTACGAGGGCTACCTCGGCCAGGCCGTCCTGGTGGTCGTGGCGGGGCTGTTCGGGGCGGGGTTCGCCTGGATGCGGCGGCTGGCCCGCTTCGACAAGCCCACACGGCTGCTCATGGGAGGTGGCGGCGATGGTTGAGAGCGCGCTGGCCGGCGCGGCGCTCGGGCTCGGGCTGTTCGTGCTGCTGCGAGCGCTGTTCCCGGCCCGTCCCGGGCTGGTGGCGCGGCTGCTCGCGCTCGACGCCGTCCGCGAGGACGCGGGCGCGCCCCGCATCCAGCTCGTGCTGCCCGACGAGGAGGTCGGCGCGTTCCGGCGCGGCCTCGGCGCCCGCCTGGCCCGCCTGTACGGCGCGCGCGGCTGGGAGGCCAGGCCGGTCAGGTCGGACCTGGCCCTGCTCGGCCGCTCGTTCGAGGCGTTCCTGGCCACCAAGGTGCTGCTGGCGGCCAGCGGCCTGCTGGCCTTCCCGCTGCTGCTGGCCTGGCTGGTGCTCATGGAGTGGGGCGTGTCCCTGGCCATCCCGTTCTGGAGCGCCGTGCTCGTCGCCGTCGTCTTCTTCTTCCTGCCTGACCTCCAGGTCAAGCGGGACGCGGCGGCCAAGCGGCGCGACTTCCGCCACGTCGTCGGCGCCTTCCTCGACCTCGTCTCCATGAACCTGGCGGGCGGCCGCGGCGTCCCCGAGGCCCTGATGATGGCCGTCTCGGTCAGCGGCGAGCAGCCCAACTGGGCCATGGGCCGCATCCGCGACGCCCTGAGCGGCGCCAGGATCGTCGGCATCACGCCGTGGCAGGCCCTCGGCCAGCTCGGCGAGGAGATCAACGTCGACGAGCTGCGCGACCTGTCCGCCGCGCTCGGCCTGGTGGCCGACGACGGCGCCAAAGTACGTGCCTCGCTCACGGCCAGGGCCGCCACGCTGCGCCGCCGTGAGCTGGCCGAGATCGAGGGCCGGGCGGGCGAGCGCTCCCAGTCGATGCTGGTGGCCCAGCTCCTGCTCTGCGCCGGTTTCGTGATCTTTCTCAGCTACCCCGCCGCGATGAAGATGTTGGGAGTCTCATGAACCACCCGTGGATCGTCTACCTCAACGCCTACCTGGGCGAGCGGGTCCGCCGCGCCCGCACCGCGCCCACCAGGGGCGCCTCCGCCGTCGAATGGGTGATCATCACCGCGATCATCGCCGGCGTCGCGCTCGGCCTGGCCACCTTGATCAGGACCCTGGTGGAGCAGCAGCAGAGCAACCTCGAACAGACCTTCGGCGGCGGTGGTGACGGTGGTGGCGGCGGCCAGCCGTGACAGCCGGGCCGCCGCGCGACGAGCGCGGCGCGACCGTGATCGAGCTGGCGCTGCTGATGCCGGTCATCCTCGCGACCGTGCTGCTCATCGTGCAGGTCGCCCTCTGGTTCCACGCCCGCGAGGTGGCCGAGGCCGCCGCCCAGGAGGGGGCGCGGGTGGCCAGGGCGGCGCCGTTCGACTCGGGGGCCTGGCAGGGCGAGGCCACCGGCAAGGCCACCGAGATCATCCAGGCCGTCGGCCCCCGGCTGCTGCGCGACGCCACCGCCACGACCTCGGAGCGGGAGCCCGACGAGCGGTTCGTCACCGTGACCGGCAGCGCCGTGCAGGTCATCCCGCTGCTGCCCGACCTGGCCTTCACGATCACCGCGACCGCGGGCGGGCCCGTCGAGTGCTTCCGCCCCGACGACGGCGGCGAGGACTGCGCATGAACGAGCGGGGTTCGATGGCCGTGGAGACCGTCATGCTGGCCCCGGTCTTCCTGCTGTTCCTCATGTTCCTGGCCGGCGCGGGGGTGCTGGTCGAGTCGCAGGGACGGGTGAACGGGGCCGCGCGTGACGCCGCCCGCGCCGCGTCCGTGCAGCGCACGCTCGACGACGCGGAGGCCGCCGCCGAGGCCATCACCACGAACGTGCTCCAGAGCCGCTGCCAGTCCGCCGCCGTCTCCCTGGACGGCTCGGAGTGGGAGCAGGGCGGCCAGGTCCAGGCCGAGGTGTCGTGCGAGCTGGACCTCGGCTTCCTCGGCTTCGGCGGCACCAAGCGGCTCACGGGAACGGCGGTGGTGCCGCTCGAACAGTTCAGGAGGGTCGAATGAGAGCCGGCGAGCGGGGCTCCATGTCGGTGTTCACCGTGCTGTTCTCCGTGGTCGTGTTCCTGCTGGCCGGACTCCTGGTGGACGGCGGCTCGGCGATCAACGCCCGGCTGCGCGCCGCGGACGTGGCCGAGCAGGCCGCCCGGGCCGGCGCCGACGAGCTGGACGTCGACCACCTGCGCGCGACGGGGCAGGCGCGGCTGCTCGGCGAGGCGCTGGTGTGCGCCAGGGCAGACGAGATCGTCACGGCCGTGGGCGGCGACGAGGTGTCGTCGGGGGAGTGCGTGGTCGGCCAGGGGCAGGCGCAGGTCACGGTCACCGTGTCGGTGCGGTGGGAGGCGTTCTTCCTCAGCGCGATCGGCTTCCCCGGCTCCGAGATGACAGGCGAGGCCACCGCGGCCCCCGAGGCCAGGTAACCCGAACCGAGATGGCCGAACCGCGATAGCCGAACCGAGATAGACCGAATCCCGCCACTCGATGGATGCGGGACACCAGAGGCACGACGCTGGACCGGGGAAAGGAGAGGCGATGCCGACGCGAGAGCCCGCGCGTCCACCCGGACGTCACGTTCCCGTACGTGTCCCGGCCAGGCGCAGCTTCGGCGACGTGCTCGCCGGGATCGGGGCGCTGATCGTGCTGGTGGCGCTGGTGGGCGGCGTGCCGTACGCGCTGCTCAGCTACGTCGGCCCGCCGCTCAGGGCCGAGCTGCTCGACCCCCAGGTGTGGACCGGCAAGGTGGGCCACAGCACGATCATGGCCGTGCTGGTGCTGATGGTGTGGGGCGCCTGGTTCCAGCTCTTCGTGTGCGTGCTGGTCGAGGTGTACGCCGGGGTGCGCCGGGTCGGCATGCCCGCCCGCGTGCCGCTCTCCGGCGGGATGCAGTTCCTCGCGAACAAGCTCGTCTCGGCCGTGCTGCTGCTGTTCACGGCGGGGGCGATGGTGGTGCCGCTGGTGAAGTCGGCGCCCACGCCCGCCGCCCCGCCGGTGACGGCGGTCGCGTACTCGGCGCCGATCGTCGAGCAGACGCTGGAGACGCCCAAGACCAAGAAGGTGTACGTGGTGCAGCCGCCGCACGGCCGGCACCACGAGAGCCTGTGGGAGATCGCGGAGAAGTGCCTGGGAGACGGCCGCCGATATCCCGAAATCTACCGACTCAACCAAGCCAAGGAGCAGCCGGACGGCACCCGCCTGCGGATGGCCGACCTGATCAGGCCCGGCTGGGTGCTCGACATGCCGGACGACGCCAGGAACGTCCACATCGTCCCCGCCGGCCAGCCCCGCGAGCAGACCCTGCGCGAGCACCCCGGCAGGGCGCACGTGGACCGGCCGGAGCCCCGCGACCAGGGCGAGGCCAAGCACCGCCAGCCCGGCCAGCAGGACGGCAGGAGCACCGACCGGCAGGACGGCAGGAGCACGGACCAGCCGGGGGGCAAGCACGCCGATCGGCGCGCCGAGCTGGAGGAGCGCAAGCGCGCCGAACAGGAGGAGCGCGAGCGCGCCGAGCAGGGCGAGAGCAGGCGCGCCGACCAGGAGGACGAGACGCCGACGGATCGGCAGCCCGTCGTCATCGCCGAGCCGCAGGGCGGCGACCTGACGCAGTACCTCGCCGCCGCCTCGCTGGCCGCCGCCGGGCTGCTGCTCGTGCTGGCCAGGCGGCGCAGGGAGCAGCTCTGGCGGCGGCTGTTCGGCCGCCGGATCGTCCGGCCGCGCGACGACGCCGCCCAGGCCGAGATCGCGCTGCGACTCGGGAGCGACGCGCCGGGCGCCCGCATCCTGGACGTCGGGCTGCGGACGCTCGGCGCCGAGCTGGCCGCCCAGCACCGCACCCCGCCCGTGGTGTACGGGGCGCACCTGTCGGCCCGTTCGCTCGACCTGTGGATCCATCCGGCGGACGACGACCCGCCCGCCCCGTGGACGGCGGCGGACGGCGGCCAGATCTGGCGCCTGCCCGCCCACGAGGGCCGCCTCCTGCCGGACCCGAGAACGAACCCCAGCCCGGCCCCCGCTCCCAGGCCGCAGCCCGGTGAGCCACCGCACCCGGGCGGGGCGCCGCAGTCAGGCAGCCAACTGCCGCTGGGCAGGGCGCCGTACCTCGACAGCCGGTCACCGTCGGGCAGGACACCGTACCTCGACAGCCGGCCGCCCTCGATCAAGGCGCCGTACCCCGGCAGTCGGCCGCAAGCAGGCAGAGCGCCCTATCCCGGCAGCCGGGCACAGCCCAGCGAGGCGCCGCAGGCGGACAGCGGCGCGCGGCAGGGCAGCCCGCCAGCGAGCGGCGCACCGCAGCCCGACGCCCTGGCGCGGCCGAGCGGCGCATCGCAGCCCGACGCCAGTGCGCGGCCGGGCGGCGTGCCGCAGCTCGACGCCGGTCCGCGGCCGGGCGGGGCGCCGTATCCGGGGCTGGTCTCGATCGGCACGGACGCCGCCGGCCGCGTCCTGATCGACCTGGAGGCCGCGCAGGGCCTGATCAACGTCCGCGGCCCGCAGACCACCGCCGCCCTGGCCGCCCTGGCGGTCGAGCTGGCCACGAACCTGTGGTCCGACCGCATGCGCATCACGCTCGTCGGCTTCGGCGGCGAGCTGACCGCCATCGCGCCGGGCCGCGTCAGGGCGGTGGGCAGCCTGGCCGAGGTGCTGCCCGAGCTGGAGGCCGGCGCCGCGCCGCGCAGCGAGGTGCTGACCGGCCGCATCACCGGCAGCCCGCGCAGCGCCCACTACCTGCTGTCCGCGGTGGCGCCCACGCACGACGAGGCCCGCCGCCTGGCGCTGCTGGCCCGCAGGGACACCGCCGGCTACGTGGTGGCGGGCGAGGTCCCGCACGCCACCTGGACCCTGGAGATCACCGACGACGGCAGGGCCAGGATCGCCGAGCTGGGCTTCGAGGTGACGGCACAGCTCCTGCCGCGCCGCCACTACCAGGCGCTGATCGACCTGTTCCGCACCGCCGGCCGGCTGGAGGGCGAGGCGATCCCGGAGGCCGAGCCGCTGGCGGGGCTGCATCCGCCCGTCGTCGAGATCGGGATACTCGGCCCCGTCGAGATCTCCGGCCTGCCCCCGCTGGAGGAGGGCCGGATGGAGCTGGCCACGGAGCTGCTGGTGTACCTGGCCACGCACGTGGGCGGGGTGCATCCCGTGGTGCTCGGCGGTGTGTTGTGGCCGCGCGGCGTCCAGGACCTGGTCAGGGACGCCACGATCGCCAGGGTCGCCGAGTGGCTCGGGCCGGAGCACCTGCTCGTCGACGACGCGGGCAGGCTGCGGCTGGGGCCGGACGTCCGTACGGACTGGGCGTTGTTCAGGGAGCTCGTGCGCCGCTCGCAGCACGACCCCACGGCCAGGGCCGTCCTGCTGGAGAAGGCGCTCGGCCTGGTCAGGGGCCCGCTGCTGGCCGCGCGCGGCCCCGGCAGGTACGCCTGGCTGGCGGCCGACGACCTGGAGTACGACGTGACCGCGGCCGTGGCCGACGCCGCGCACCAGCTCTGCGAGCTGCGGCTGGCGCACGGCCAGCCGGACGCCGCGGTGGCCGCCGTGCGCGCGGCGCTGCTGCTGGCGCCCGACGACGAGGGCCTCTGGCGCGACCTGCTGCGTGCCACGCACGCGACGGAGGACACGGTACGCCTGCGCGCCGTCGTCGAGGGCCTGACCCGGCGGGCCGCGTCGCACGCGTACGGCGGCGCGATGGCCCCCGAGACCGAGGCGTTGATCGAGGAGCTGCTGCCCACGTGGCGCATGCATGTGGTGAGGGAGTCGTCGGCATGAGACGTGCGGCGATGGTGCTGTGCCTGCTGCTCGCGGCGGGCTGCGGAGCGCAGGAACGGCCGTACCGGCCCCAGGAGGCGCCCCCGCCCCCGGCGGCGGCCGGCACCGCGAGCGCCACACCCAGGACGCGGCTGCCGTCGCAGCCCCGGACGATCCAGGTCGCGGCGGGTCTGAAGGCCCGCATCGAATGGCCGGCGAACCCCGATCCGCTGCTGAAGGTGATGGTCGACCAGTACGTCGGCACCCGTAAGGCGGTGGCCGAGCGGCAACGTACGTACAAGGAAGGCCTTGAGCTCGACGCCGCCGTGCAGGCGAGCGAGTGGGTGGAGTCGTTCGCCCGCGAGCAGTGGTCGATGCGCGGCGTCGGGCGGCTGTACAACCTGCGCGTCAGCGCGCGGGTGGGCAAGGGCGCCCAGATCGACGCCTGTGTGGACGAATCGGGGGTGCGGATGGTCTCCACCCGTACGGGAAAGGCCGTCAGCCCCCAGCCCGAGTGGTTGCGCACCCCCTACGGCCAGAGCGTGGCCGCCCGCCGCGGCGCCGACGGGGTGTGGCGCATCAGGACCTACGTTCCCTCCAGAGAGAGATGCACCCGATGAAAGCCTGGCTAGCGGCTCTGCTCATGGCACCGCTGCTCCTCGACCCCGTCCCGGGCCCCGGCGAGAACACGACCCAGGAGAAGGAGCAGACCGGCAACACGGTGGGGTGGCGGGGCAAACACACGAGCATCAGGGTCAGCGGCGACGTCGGCGGCAGCGGCGACGGCTACCGCATCCCGCAACCGTGCTGGTACGAGCCGGGGCCGACCCCGGAGGAGATGCTCCGCCAGCGCGGCGAGGGCCGTGACGCGGCCAACAGGGCGCGCATCGACGAGGAGAGCCACCAGGCGTTCATCCAGCAGTTCAAGGACAAGCTCGGCGAGGACGGCCGGTGGTGGCTGCCCGCGCTGAACGAGGCCGACCCCAACGGCGTGGCCTGCTGGACGAACCTGGAGCAGTTCGTCTTCGTGCCCACCGGCACCACGCCGCCCGCCGGCCTGACGATCGAGCAGCTCGCGCAGATCGCCCGCGCCGCGCTCACCGTGCCCGAGCCCGCCGTGAAGCTGAACCCCGATGCCAAGAGCTACGTCAACCTGCCCACCTTCGTCTGGCTCGAAGGCGTGGGCGAGCAGCGCCGCACCGTCACGGCCGAGCTGCCCGGCGTGATGAGCGTGACCCTGGTCGCGACCCTCGACGACATCCAGATCGACCCGGGGACGACGCCGGAGCGGGCGGAGGTGACCGAGAGCGGGTGCGGGGCCGCCGGGAAGCCGTACGCGAAGGGCGCGGCGTTCACCTGCGGCGTGCGTTACCTGCGCTCGTCGATCGACCAGCCGCGCGAGCAGTACACGCTCACCGTCACCACCGTGTGGCCGGTGGACATCCAGGCCCAGGGTGGTGTGGTGCCGTTCCAGTTCGACCCCGTGGAGCTGGAGACCACGCGTGACGTGCCGGTCGGCGAGATCCAGAGCAACGTCACCCCGCCGTCAGGACAGAACGGCGGCTAGCGGGGCCAGCTCGGGCTCCTGCGCCGCCTCGGCCAGCACCTCCTTCAGCACGGTGTCGTGCGTGGGCTGCGCCCGCTCCAGCAGCTCGCGCCCGGCGGGCGTGACCTCGGAGTAGATGCCCCGGCGGTCGTCCTCGCACAGGTAGCGGCGCAGCAGGTCGCGGCTCTCCAGCCGGGCCACCAGCCGCGTGGTCGCGCTCTGGCTGAGCACCACCGCCCTGGCGAGCTGCTGCATGCGCATGTGCCAGCCGTCCTGCCTGGCCAGCACGTCGAGCACGGTGTACTCGCTCACGCTCAGCCCGTGCTCCTTCTGCAGGCACTTCTCCAGCCGGTCCTCGATCTTGGCGTGCAACGCCGCGAGGGTGCGCCAGCCCTGGGCGCGCGCCTCGGCGGCGTCATCGGCTATGGGCATGTGGACAGCCTCCTCCGGCATGGTTGTATGGTCAGTTAGTCGGCGTGTGCAAATAATGTCTACGCTTACTAACGTCGTCTGAGGAGAATTCTATGCCTCTCGCCCTGTTCGCCCTCGCGATCAGCGCCTTCGGCATCGGAACCACGGAGTTCATCATCAACGGGCTGCTGCCCGAGCTGGCGCAGGACTTCGCCGTCACGATCCCGGCCGCCGGCCTGCTCGTCTCCGGGTACGCCCTGGGCGTGGCCGTCGGCGGCCCGCCGCTGACCATGCTCGGCGGCCGGCTGTCGCGCAAGACCATGCTGCTGGCGCTGATGGTGCTGTTCATCGTGGGCAACCTGCTGTCGGCGCTGGCCCCCTCGTACGGCGTGCTCATGGCCGGCCGCGTCCTGGCGGCCTTCGCCCACGGCGCCTACTTCGGCGTCGGCTCGGTGGTGGCCGCCGACCTGGTGGCACCGCAGAAGCGGGCCAGCGCGATCGCCCTGATGTTCACCGGCCTGACGCTGGCCAACGTGCTCGGCGTGCCGCTCGGCACGTGGATCGGGCAGGCGTTCGGCTGGCGCGCCACGTTCTGGGTCGTGGTCGCCATCGGCGTGGCCGGCCTCGCCGGCGTCCTGGCCCTCGTGCCCCGCCAGCCCCGGCCCGAGGGCGGCGGCCTGCTGCGCGAGCTGGCCGCCTTCCGCACGACCGGCGTCTGGCTGGCCCTGGCCATGACCGTCTTCGGCTTCGCGCCCGTCTTCGCCGTCATCACGTTCATCGCACCGATCATGACCGGCGTGGGCGGCTTCTCGCCGGGGACGGTGCCGGTGGTGATGGCCGTCTTCGGCGTCGGCCTCGTGGCCGGCAACCTGATCGGCGGCCGGCTCGCGGACCGGGCCGTCATGCCGAGCATCTACGGCTCGGTCGGCCTGCTCACCCTGCTGGCCGTCGTGGTGGCGCTCGTCTCGGCCCACCAGCTCGCCTTCGTCGTCGCCATCACCCTGTTCGGCGTGGCCGCCTTCGCCACTGTCCCGCCCCTGCAGACGCGCGTCCTGGACGCGGCGGCGGGCGCCCCGACGCTGGCCTCGGCCGCCAACATCGGCGCCTTCAATCTGGGCAACGCCATCGGGTCGTTCGCTGCGGGCCTCACCATCGACGCGGGCCTCGGGTATACGGCGCCGGCGTGGACTGCTGCTCTGCTCGGGTTGGTGGGGCTGGGGGTGGCCGGGGTCGCGGGGGTGCAGGCTCGGCGGCTGGTGACTGCTTGAGTGTGGTCAGGGCTGGTGCGGCCGGGTGCCGTGCCAGCCCTGTGGGCTTGGATCAGTCGAACAGTTCGTCGACGCTGGTGACTTTGATCGCCCTGTCGATCCAGGTTTCCAGTGTTGCCTGGTCGGTGCAGGTGAGGACGCGTTCTTCGGCTTGGTGTGAGAGGGGGATGCCTCGCGTGCGCAGGATGATGAGGACGGCCTTGGCCTCTCCCTTGGCCTCTCCCTTGGCCTCGCCGTACTCGACGGCCTCGCGGATGATCGGATTTATCATGGCGTCAGGGATGCCTACGGCCACTTCGAGCTCCTTGAACATCTGGACGGCGTCGGAACCGGACAGCAGGGTGTATACAAGCGCAGCATAACTGGGCTGCCCTTCGAGCGGTTGCTTGTCCGCGTCGACCCACGCCCGAAGCACATCCAGCGCCTCGTCACCTCCGAGGCTGCCGTACGCGATGGCCGAGAGTGCCGCGAGCTCGGGATTGGCTCGGGCCTCCGCCACGTCGGTGATCCTGGGTACGTCGCGCAACGCGGCGACGGACGGGCGCAGCACCCACTCGGGATGCCCCATGTGGATGGGGGCGGCGCAGGCCAGGGCGGCTTCCTCCGTCTCGCAGAAGACCAGAAGCGTCACCGGGCACTTCTCGCGAGCTCGCAGTGTGGCCATGTAGACCGGCCAGGACCATTGCTTGTGGGGGTCGTACTTCCGCTGGACCTCCACGATGACCGACGCCACAGACTCCTTGTTCCGCCTGAATACGACGACCGAGTCGGACCGGAACTCCTTCGGCAAGTCGGTGAAGTCGCAGTTACCCAGCAACGCTTCGTCGAAGGCGGGCATGTCGACGTCCACCCTGGCCAGTAGCGCCGTGACCAGGGACGGACGGTTGCGGACGAGCTCGATCAAGTACTCATGTTCTAATGTCGGCGACATGGCCGATACATTACCTAGAGCAGCCGATACATTACAGGGAGTTGACGATACCTCCGCTTTCGTAGGCGATCAGCCACTCCTTCACCGGTACGCCGTAGTAATACCCCCCATAACCCCCAGAGCTCGGCAACACCCGATGGCAAGGCACAAACGGCGCAATCAGATTCTGCGCACAGGCAGACCCAGCCACCCGAGCCGCCGTCCTCGGCATCCCCGCCCGCTCGGCCAGCTCAGCGTAGGAAACGGTCGTCCCCGCCTTCACCTCCCGCAACGCGGCATGCAACCGCTTACGCGTAGCCGACCCAGGCTGCGACACCGGCACGGCATCCAACGCATCCAACTCCCCGCCGAAGTAAGCCCGGGTAGCCTCGGCGGCCAGTCCGAGATCCTCCACCACCTCCAGCCCTTCGGCCTGCAGCGCGGGCGTGAGCCGGACGAACATCTCCGTGGGATCGGCGGTGAAGCCGGCCGCGACGAGCACGCCCTCGCGGGCGAGCAGGGCCAGCGGGCCCACCGGCGTCGGGACGAGCTGGGCAGCGATCATGAGGAGCTCCAGAGGTGCAGGGCGGCGTACGCCCGCCACGGGCGCCACCGCTCGATGTGGTCGGAAGGGATGCCCAGGGCGGCCATGCGCTTGTTCGGGACGAGGTCGCCCGTGGGCCAGGCGTCCGGGTCGCGCAGTGCGCGCAGGGCGATGTAGCTGGCGGTCCACGGGCCGATGCCGCGCACGTCGAGCAGCGCGGCCACCGCCTCGGCCGGGTCCTGGCCGCCGTCCAGGTCGAGCTGGCCTTCCGCCAGGCGGGCGGCGAGGTCCTTGAGGGTGTCGATCCGGCGGTTGGTGAGGCCGAGGCCGGTCAGGTCCGTGTCCAGGAGGTGGTCGGGGGTGGGGAAGAGGCCGCCTGGGGCGGCGGCCCTGGCGACGATGCGGCCCAGCAGCGTACGGGCGCCCGCCACCGAGATCTGCTGGCCCACGACAGCGCGCACGGCCAGCTCGAACCCGTCGAACGCCCCCGGCACCCGCAGCCCCGGCCGGGCCGCTACCAGCGGGCCGAGTGAGGTGCGGCCGAGGACGTCGGAGATGGCCTCGGGGTCGGCGTCCAGGTCGAGGAGGCGGCGGCAGCGGGCCACGACGCGGGCGAGCTGGCGGGTGTCGTCCACGGTCACGTCCAGCGCGATGTGCCCGCGCTGCGGGGTGAGCGTGATCGTCCCGCCCGGCACGGCCCTGGCGTAGGAGGTGTGGTCCGCCACCTCCAGCCCCGGGATCGCCCGGGAGGCGAGGAAGGCGAAGACCCCCTCCACGTCGTACGGCTCCCGCCGGTGCAGCCGCAGCCGCAGGGAGGCCGCCCCGGCCACCTCGGCCGCCCGGGGCCCGGCCGTGGCGCGCAGCTCGCTCGGCGTGAACCCGTACGTCTCCCGCATCGTCGCGTTGAACTGCCGCACGCTGCCGAACCCCGCCGCGAACGCCACCTCGGTCACCGGCAGCCCCGTCTCCGTCAGGAGCTGCTTGGCCAGCAGCAGCCGCTTCGTCCGCGCCACCGCGAGCGGCCCGACGCCCAGCTCGCCCACGAACAGCCGGTGCAGGTGCCGCTCGGTGATGTGCAGCCGCTGGGCGAGCCCGGCGACGCCGCGCTCGTCGGCGGCCCCGTCGTCGATGAGCCGCAGCGCCCGCCCGACGAGGTCGCCGCGCAGGTCCCAGCCGGGGTCGCCGGGCGACAGCTCGGGCCGGCAGCGCTTGCACGGGCGGAACCCGGCGGCCTCGGCCGACGCCGCGTGCCGGTAGAAGCGCACGTTGCGGGCCGAAGGGGTGCGGGCGGGGCAGATGGGACGGCAGTAGATGCGCGTCGTCGTCACCGCCGTGTAGAACCGCCCGTCGAACCGCGCGTCCCTGGCGGAGACGGCCCGGTAGCAGGAGTCGAAGTCGAGCTCTAGTGGTGACATGCCTCCGACAGTATGCGCTCCCCAAGGGGACTGACTGGCGGAAATCAGACACCACCGTTCATGGCTGGTGGCGCAGCGGGGAGCGTACGTACGGCAGCCAGCTCAGCGCCATGACGCAGGCGCCCAGCGCCAGCGCGGGGCCGGTGCCCCACAGCTCGCCGACGGCGGCGGCGAGCAGCCCGCCCGCCCCGAGCGCGCCCGTCAGCAGCAGCCGCATCGTGGCCGTCATCCTGCCCAGCATGGGGTCGGGCGTGACCCGCTGCCGCAGGCTGACCAGCAGCACGTTGTTCAGCCCGGTGCGGAAGGTGAGCACGAACCAGGCCACCGCGCCGGCCCACACCCACGCCCCGCCTAGAGGCAGGCACGGCACGAAGAACGCGGCGGGCGTGGTGAGCAGGCTCGTGAGCCACGCGGCCCGCCCGGTGCCGAGCCGGCGGCCGATGGCGTGCGCCGACGCCGAGCCCGCCAGCGCGCCGAGCCCGCCCGCCGCCAGAAACGCGCCCAGCACCCACTCGGGCCGGCCGAGCTGCTGGACGAGCACGATCGGCAGGAGGACGGAGCAGAGCGGGAACGCCAGGTTCGCCATGGTGCCCTGGAGCAGGGCCGTGACGAGGATCGGCTCGCCGAAGAGGAACCGCACGCCCTCGGCGATCTGCCGGCCCAGCGGCTCGGGCTCGCGCGGCGTCGTCCGGGGCTCGGGGACGCCGCGCAGCCAGGCCGCCGACCACAGGTAGCTCAGCGCGTCCAGCAGGATCGCCACCGGCGCCCCCGCCACCTGCACCAGCACCCCGGCCACGCTCCGCCCGGCCACGTCCATCCCGGCCCCGGTGCCCACCAGCAGCGTGTTCGCCGCCGTCAGCCGCTCCCGCCCGACCAAGCCCGGCACGATGCTGTACGCGGCCACGTCGAACAGCAGCGTTCCGGCCCCGGTGAGCACCGCGACGACGTACAGCTGCGCCATCGACAGCCACCCGCCCCACCACGCCAGCGGCACCGACAGCAGCACCCCGGCCCGAAGCAGGTCGGTGGCGATCATCACGGGGCGGCGCCTGACCCGGTCCACCCAGGCCCCGGCGGGCAGCCCGAGCACCAGCACGGTGAGCGTGCCGAGCGCGGCGAGCAGCCCGAGCTGGCCCGCGCCCGCCCCGAGGGCGGTCACCGCGAGCAGGGGCAGCGCGACGTAGCTGATCTGGGAGCCGAGCTGGCTGACCGCGCCGGCCAGGAAGAGGTTGCGGAAGCCGCGCAGCCGCAGCAGCGGCTCGTTCGTCACCGTGGTCGTCATGACCGCCACGATGGTGAAGAGCCGGTGATGTCACCATCGATTAAGTGAGACGCTAATCCAATGACGCTCGATCTCGTCTTCACCGCCCACGACATCGCCAACACCCGGTTCGCGATCTCCCCGCTCGGTGAGGTCGTGGCGAGCGTGCGGGTGCTGAAGGACCCGTCCGCGCATCCGCTCCTGCGCCCCTGGGCCGAGCAGGTGCGCCGCCGCCTGGCGGACGTGGAGTGGCGGCTGCTGTCCGACCTCGTGCCGGTGCCGACGATCACGATCGCGGGCTTCACCTGCACCCCGCCGGCCACGTCCATGCCGGACCTGGAGCTCGAACTCGCCACCATGCGGGGTGCGGCCGCCCGGGTGCGGCCGGATCTGGACGAGGTGCCCGGTCCGCGTACGAAACGGGTGCAAGCCCTCTACGACGACCCGGAGCAGGGGCTGGAGCGCCTGGCGGCCGAGGTCACCGGCTACTGGCGGGCCGCGCTGGCCCCGTACTGGCCGCGTGTCCGGGCCCTGCTGGAGGGTGAGATCCTGCACCGGGCCAGGCTGCTGGCCGAGGGTGGCGCGCAGCGCATGCTGGCCGATCTGGACGAGGCCGTCACCTGGCACGACGGGACGCTGAGCATCCGGCACCGCTACGTCTCGGGTGCGCGCCCGCTGCGCGGCCTCGGGCTGCTGCTGGTGCCGAGCGTGTTCGTCTGGCCGAAGGTGTTCTCGGTGACGGTGCCGCCGTACCAGCCGACCGTGCGGTACGCGCCACGCGGCGTCGCGACGCTCTTCGAGCGGCGCGAGCTGGAGCCGCCGCAGGCGCTGGCCGCCGTGCTGGGCAGGACCCGCGCGCGGCTGCTGGCCGAGCTGGACCAGCCGGCCTCCACCCGCGAGCTGGCCCGGCGCACGGGGCTGTCGGAGCCGGGCGCGAACCAGCACCTCACCGCGCTGCGCAGGGCCGGCCTGTGCTCAGCTCACCGTACGGGGCGATACGTCCTGTACGCCCGCACGGCGACCGCCGAGGCCCTCCTGACGGACAGCACGCTGCCGAGGCCCTCCTGACAGGAACAGCGCAGGCCCCCTACTTGGACGAGACGCCCACCCCCAGGTCGAACTCCCGATAGACCCGCGCCCAGAACCCGTCACGCAGCCACACCCGCGCCTCCGGGTAAGGCCGCAGCGAGTGCCCGAGCTCCTTCTCCGCCTCGATCAGCAGCTCGGTGTCGATCACGGTGGGCAGGATGGGCCCGGGCAGCAGGTCGCGGATGTTGTCGCGGCCACGGGTGAGGATCCACTTCTGGGCCACGTGCTCGCCCACGTCCTCCACCCGCGGTCTGCTCGGCCCGAGCTTGGCGACCTGGCCGGGCTTGGCGTGCGGCTTGACGGGGGCGCGCCCGGCGAAGACCTGCGCGGGCGAGGGCGCGGCGGCGGGCGGGGTGACGGGGACGGGCTGGGGAGCGCGGCTGAAAAACGGTCTTAGGAAATCGGCGCTGATCACTTCGACGGTGTCGGACTCCCACACCAGCCGTTCGGCCTGGTTGGTGCCGTAAGGCGGTTCCACGCCCCACAGATGGATGCGCACGCCGTACGCCTGCGCCGCCTCCACCGCCGGGACCATGTCCTCATCACCCGCCAGCAGGATCGTGTCAGTGACCGCATGATGCCTGGCCAGAGCCTCCAGATCGCTCCGGATCTGCGCGTCCACACCCTTCTGCTGGCCTCGGGCGTTCAGGTTGCCCAGTCGCACCTTGACCCACGGAAGCTGGGCGATGACCCGCTGGTCGACGGTGGGCACGCGGTCACGGGCTGCGTCATACCAATAGATCCGCAGAAGTTCGCCCGAAATACGTTCCTCTGCATGTTTCTGTAGACTCTGGATGAGCTCATCGGCGGCCACCCGATATTCCTTGCGCTCCTTCGCGCCGAGCAGCACTTCACCTGCCGCGGCGTACAGATAACCGACATCCACTAGGACGGCGTACTTGGCTGCCACAGGATGCGGCATGAGGTCTGGGATGGCCATGTCGTCCTCCAGGCCGCGGTGTTAGTTGATCGGCCGACTATATACGCCTACTTTCTCTAGATAGTCCCAACTCCCGGGGAACTTGACACCCGATTCGCAGGATCTATCTAGGGTAGTGCGCTCATCCGCCATGCCGACTTCCCTGGTGCGACAGGCTTACGCATAGCTCTAGCCGGGTTTCGCCATGTTTGTCTTCCCGGGTTGGCAGGTCTCTCCGGCTCGTCGCGCACGTTCCTGGACGCCAGGACAGCAGTCAGAGCCGCGATCTCCTCCGGCGTGGCGTCGCCGCGGACAATCCGCAGATCGGGCGTCACAGCGGGATGTTCCCATGCTTCTTGGGCGGCAGGGTCATCCGCTTGTTCCTGAGGGCCCGCAGCGCCCTGACGACCTGGGGCCGGGTTTCGGCCGGCCGGATCACCGCGTCGACGTAGCCGCGCTCGGCCGCGATGTACGGGTTGGCCAACGTGTCCTCGTACTCGGTGACGAGGGCGGCCCGCTCGGCCTCGGGGTCGGCGGCGGCGGCGAGCCTGCGCCGGTGCAGGATGTTGACCGCGCCCTGAGCGCCCATGACCGCGATCTGCGCGGTGGGCCAGGCCAGGTTCACATCCGCGCCGAGGTGCTTGGAGCCCATGACGTCGTACGCGCCGCCGTACGCCTTGCGGGTGATGACCGTGATCAGCGGGACGGTGGCCTCGGCGTAGGCGTACAGGAGCTTGGCCCCGCGGCGGATGATTCCGTTCCATTCCTGATCGGTGCCGGGAAGGAAACCCGGTACATCAACAAAAGTCAGGATCGGAATATTAAACGCATCACATGTTCGAATAAATCGGGCGGCCTTCTCAGATGCGTTGATATCCAGACATCCCGCGAAATGCATGGGCTGGTTGGCGACCACGCCCACCGGCTGGCCGTCCACCCGGCCGTACCCGACCACCACGTTCGGCGCGAACAGCGCGTGGACCTCCAGGAACTCCCCGTCGTCCAGCACGTGCCCGATCACCTCGTGCATGTCGTACGGCTGGTTCGGCGAGTCGGGGATGATCTCGTCCAGCTCGGGGACCGGGCCGAGGTCCGTGGCGGGCTCGTAGGCCGGGGCCTCGTCCAGGTTGTTCGACGGCAGGTAGGACAGCAGCGCCTTGACGTAGTCGAGCGCGTCCTGCTCGTCGGCGGCCTGGTAGTGCGCCACGCCCGACCTGGTGTTGTGCGTGCGGGCCCCGCCGAGCTCCTCGAACGTGACCTCCTCGCCGGTCACCGTCTTGATCACGTCGGGCCCGGTGATGAACATCTGCGACGTCTGGTCCACCATCACCACGAAGTCGGTCAGGGCGGGGGAGTAGACGTGACCGCCGGCCGCGGCGCCCATGATGAGCGAGATCTGCGGGATGACGCCGGAGGCGTGCACGTTGCGCTTGAAGATCTCCGCGTACAGGCCGAGCGCGACCACGCCCTCCTGGATGCGCGCGCCACCGCCCTCGTTGATGCCGATGATCGGGCAGCCGGTCTTGAGCGCCAGATCGAGCACCTTGACGATCTTCTCGCCGTACACCTCGCCGAGCGAGCCGCCGAACACCGTCACGTCCTGCGAGAACACGCACACCTGACGGCCGTCGACCGTGCCGTGCCCGGTGATCACCCCGTCGCCGTACGGTCGCCGCTCCTCCAGCCCGAACATAGTGGACCTGTGCCTGGCGAACTCGTCGAACTCCACGAACGAGCCCTCGTCCAGCAGGGCCAGCACCCGCTCCCTGGCCGTCATCTTGCCCTTGGCGTGCTGCTTGTCCACCGCCGCTGACGAGCCCGCATGCACGGCCTCGTCGAGCCGCCGCGCCAGATCGGCGATCTTGCCGGCGGTGGTGTGAATATCCGGTTCCGCCGGCATCTCCTCCGCAGTGCTCATGCGCGCAAGGCTAGTCCTCCTCCTAGAGTGAAGCCATGTCGGACGCGGTTCGCACGCACGCCCTCTTCAAGCGGTACGGGCAGCAGATCGCTGTCGCGGGGGTGGACCTGGTGGTGCCCGCCGGGAGCTTCGCGGGCCTGGTCGGGCCCAACGGGGCGGGGAAGACGACCACCCTCAGCATGATCACCGGGCTGATCCGTCCCGACGGCGGCTCCGCCGAGGTGGACGGCTTCCACGTCTGGCGCGACCCCGTGGAGGTGAAGGCGCGCATCGGGGTGCTGCCCGAGGGGCTGCGCCTGTTCGAGCGGCTGTCGGGGCGCGAGCTGCTGGTCTACAACGGCAGGCTGCGCGGCCTGCCCAAGGCCGACGTCGAGCAGCGCGCGGCCGAGCTGCTCGCCGTGATGGACCTGACCGAGGCCGCCGACAAGCTCGTCGTCGACTACTCCACCGGCATGCGCAAGAAGATCGGCCTGGCGGCGGCGCTGCTGCACAACCCGTCCGTGCTCTTCCTCGACGAGCCGTTCGAGGGCGTCGATCCCGTCAGCGCCAACACGCTGACCGAGGTGTTGCGGCGCTACACCGCCTCCGGCTCCACCGTCATCTTCTCCAGCCACGTGATGGACCTGGTCGAGCGGCTGTGCGACTGGGTGTCGGTGATGAGCGCGGGCCACATCGTGGCGCAGGGGGCGCTGGCGGACGTACGCGGTGACCGTCCCTCGCTCAACCAGGCGTTCCTCGAACTGGTCGGGAGCGGGCACCAGGGCGGCGAGCCGGGCCTGGGCTGGCTCGGCGCCCAGCGGCCGACGGCGCCGCAGGCCGGCTCGCAGCAGGCCCCCCAATGACCACCGTCACGCTCTTCGCGCAGCTCAAGCTGCGCCTGATGGCCGGCAACCTGCGCGGCGACCTTCAGCGCAAGCTCGGCTTCGTCTTCACCCTGCTGGCCGCCGCCGGCCTGGCCGTGCTCGGCTTCTTCCTGATGAGCCTGCTGCGGCTGGCTCCGCCGGACATCGCCGCCTCCCTCGTCATCGTGGCGTTCAGCACGTTCCTGATCGGCTGGATGGTCGTGCCGCTGATGGCGTTCGGCCTGGACGACACGCTCGACCCGGCCAAGCTGGCGCTCTTCCCGCTGGGCACGCGGCGGCTGGCGATCGGGCTGTTCACCGCCTCCGTCACCGGTGTCTGGCCGGCGGCGATGCTGTTCGTGACGTTCGGCGCGCTGGTCGGGCTGGCCTCCAGCGCGGGCGGCTGGCTGCTCGGGGTGCCGGCCGTGCTGGTGCAGTTCGCGCTCTGCGTGGTGACGTCCCGGCTGATCACCACCGCGCTGTCCGGCGCGCTGCGCACCCGCCGCGGGCGCGACGTGCTGGCCGTGGCCGCGCTGCTCGTCGTGCTGCTCGCGCAGCTGCCCAACCTGCTGATGAACGGCGGCTTCGGCGATCCGGCGACCATGCTGCACGCGATGGCCGCCGTGCTGCGGTGGTCACCGCCCGGCATGCTGGCCCACGCCATCGTCGACGGCGGCCTGATCGGGCTGGCCGAGGTGGTCCTCGTGGCGCTGTTCACCGTGTTCCTGGCGTGGTTGTGGATCAAGGCGCTCGGCCGCGCCCTGGTCACGCCCGACGCCTCCACCCAGGCCGCCTCCGTACGCAGGGAGAGCGGCCTGATCGACCGGTTCCTGCCCGACGGGCCGCTGGCCGCGGTGGTGACCAAGGAGCTGAAGTACATCAGGCGCGACCCCCGCTACCGCGTCGGCTGGTTCAGCGCGGTCCTGGTGACGATCGTGCTGTCGTTCTCCCTGACCAGGACGGCCGGGGCGGGCGCCGGCCTGCCGATCACCCTGTCGTGCCTGGGCGCCCTGATGATCGCGCTGCAGTCGATCAACGCGTTCGGCATCGACGGCCGCTCGCTCTGGATGAACGCCGTCGCCTTCGGCTCCGAGCGCGGCCTGACCACCGACCTGGCCGGGCGGCACCTGGCCAACGCGCTGATCGCCGTGCCCGTGATCGCGGTGATCGCCGTCGCGACCGGCCTGCTCACCGGCCAGCCGGACGCGATCCTGCCCGGCATGCTGACCGGGTGGGGCGCGCTCGGGGTCGGGCTCGGCGTCGGCTCGGTGACCAGCGTGGTGCTGCCGTACACCGCGCCGGAGCGGATGAACGCCTTCAGCGGCGCCGCTCCCGGCCAGGGCGGGCTGGCGTTCGCCTCCGCGATGGGCGCCATGGTGGGGATCGGGCTGCTCGTGCTGCCGTTCGTGGTGCCGCTGCTGTTCGGGCTTCTGTGGGTGTCCGTGCTGGCGCCGTTCTACGGTGTGCTGGCGGAGGTGCTCGGCCGGCGGCTGGCCGCCAGGATCGGCTTCGCCCGTACGCCGGAGCTGCTCGCGGCGGTGTCGAAGCCCACGTGAGCAGTGGTCTAGTCCAATAACTGAGACCGGTCTACGGCGGCCCGAACCGACTCGATACCCTTCGAAACATGATTGACCAGGGGCTCGAGCGTCGCAGTGCCGCCGTAACCGAGATGCCGGACGAGCTACGCCACGATGTGCGTCTGCTGGGCAAACTGCTCGGCCAGGTGCTCGCCGAACAGGGTGGCGAGGACCTGCTGGCCGACGTCGAACGCTTGCGCAAGGCCGTCATCGCGGCGCGCAAGGGCGAGATCTCGGCCGACGTGATCACCGAGATGGTCGCCGGATGGGAGATCGAGCGGGCCGTGGCCGTGGCCCGCGCGTTCACCTGCTACTTCCACCTGGCCAACCTGGCCGAGGAGCATTACCGCATCCGTACGCTGCGGGAGCGGGACGCCGAGGGCAGGGTGCAGCGCGAGTCGCTGGCACAGGCCGTGCACGAGCTCGGGCACGAGCGCGTCACCGAGCTGCTGGAGGGCCTGGAGCTGCATCCGGTGCTCACCGCGCACCCGACGGAGGCGCGCAGGCGCGCCGTCGTCACCGCGATCCAGCGCATCAGCGGCCAGCTCAGCGAGTACAACGCGCCCGGCCGCGGCGCCTCCGAGCGCGCCGAGAGCAAGCGGCGCATGCTGGAGGAGATCGACATCCTGTGGCGGACGGCCCAGCTCCGCTCCACCAAGCTGGACCCGCTCGACGAGGTGCGCACGGCCATGGCCGCCTTCGACGAGACGCTGTTCCGCATGGTGCCGCAGGTCTACCGCTCGCTCGACGCCGCGCTCGACGAGCGCAGCGGCACCCGCCCGCCGCTGGCCACGCCCTTCATCCGGTACGGCAGCTGGATCGGCGGCGACCGCGACGGCAACCCGAACGTGACCTCCAAGGTCACCCGCGAGACCATCCAGATCCAGTCCGAGCACGTGCTGACGGCCCTCGAGACCGCCTGCGCGCGCATCGCCCGCACGCTGACCGCCTCCACCCAGTTCGCCCCCTGCTCCCCGCAGCTGCGGACGGCGCTGGCGGCGGTCGTGGACGCCCACCCCGACGTGGTGTCGGAGCTGGCCACCCGCTCGCCGCGCGAGCCGCACCGGCAGTGGCTGCTGTTCGTGGCCGCGCGCATCTCCGCCACCCACCGCCGCAACGCCGACCTGGCCTACCGCTCACCCGACGAGCTGCTGGCCGACCTCCGGCTGGCCCAGGAGTCACTGGCCGCCTCGGCGCCGCGGCAGGCGTACGGGGAGCTGCAGCACCTCATCTGGCAGGTGGAGACGTTCGGCTTCCACCTGGCGGAGCTGGAGGTGCGCCAGCACTCCCAGGTGCACGCGGCGGCCCTGGCGGAGCTGCGGGCCGGCGGCGAGCTGTCGGAGCGCACCGAGGAGGTCCTGGCCACGATCCGGGTGATCGGCTGGATCCAGGAGCGCTTCGGCGTCACCGCCTGCTCCCGTTACGTCGTCTCCTTCACCCGCTCCGCCGAGGACATCGCCGCGGTCTACGAGCTGGCCAGGCATGCGCTCGGCGACCGCGCGCCGGTGCTCGACGTGGTGCCGCTGTTCGAGTCCGGCCAGGACCTGGCCAACTCGCCGCAGGTGCTGTCCGGCATGCTCGACATCCCCGAGGTGCAGCGGCGGCTGGCCGACACCGGGCGGCGCATGGAGATCATGCTCGGCTACTCCGACTCGGCCAAGGAGCTCGGCCCCGCCGCCGCCACGCTCCGCCTCTACGAGGCGCAGGAGGAGCTGACGGCCTGGGCCGCCGAGCACGACGTGCAGCTGCGCATGTTCCACGGCCGCGGCGGCGCTCTGGGCCGCGGCGGCGGTCCGGCCAACCGCGCGGTGCTGGCCCAGGCCCCCGGCTCGGTCGCGGGCCGCTTCAAGGTCACCGAGCAGGGCGAGGTCATCTTCGCCCGCTACGGCCACATCGCCATCGCCCGCCGTCATCTGGAGCAGGTGGCCAACGCCGTCCTGCTGGCCTCCTCGCCCACGGTCGGCGCCCGCACCGCGACCGCCGCCGAACGTTTCCGCGGCCTGGCCGAGCGGGTGGCCACGGCCTCCGAGCAGGCCTACCGCGCGCTCACCGAGGCCCCGGGCTTCCCCGAGTGGTTCGGCCTGGTCAGCCCGCTGGAGGAGATCGGCACCCTGCGCCTCGGCTCCCGCCCGGCCCGCCGCGGCCTGGGCGCCCCCCGCTCTCTCGACGACCTGCGCGCGATCCCCTGGGTCTTCGCCTGGGCCCAGACCCGCGTCAACCTCCCCGGCTGGTACGGCCTCGGCACCGGCCTGGCGGCCGTCGACTCCCTGGACGAGCTGCGGGCGGCGTACGCGGAGTGGCCGCTGTTCAACGTGATGCTGGACAACGCGGAGATGTCCCTGGCCAAGACCGACCGCTCCATCGCCAAGCGCTACCTGGCGCTGGGCGGCCGGGAGGACTTCGCCCAGCAGGTGCTGGAGGAGTACGACCGGACCAGGGAGCTGGTGCTGCGGGTCACGGGGCACACGCGGCTGCTGGAGAACCGCAAGGTGCTCTCGCGTGCCGTCCAGCTGCGTGACCCGTACGTGGACGCGCTGTCGCACCTGCAGCTGCGCGCGCTGCGCGCACTGCGCACGGAGACTCTGTCGGACCAGGAGCGCGACCGCCTGTCCACGCTGCTGCTGCTGTCGGTGAACGGGGTGGCGGCGGGGTTGCAGAACACCGGCTGACCTTCCCGGGCGGGAGGTGGCCCCCCGGAGGGGGCGCCTCCCGCGCTCAGCCGAGGCTCTGGAAGAAGCGGATGACGTCCGAGGTGAGGGCGTCCGTGGCGGTGTGGGCCGTGTAGTGGCCGTGGGCCGGAGCCGGCAACGTCTTCCAGGAGACGATGCCCGCGTGGTCGCGGTCGGCGAAGCGGCGGATCGACTTGAAGTCGCCCTCGCTCATGGCCAGCGCCGTCGGGGTGGTCGTCGGCTCCTTGGGCTGCTCGGCGCGGGCGTTCTCCCAGTACAGGCGCAGCGCCGAGGCGGCCGTGCCGGTGAACCAGTAGATGGCCGCGTTGGTCAGCACGAAGTCGTCGTCCAGGTCCTCGTCGAGGAGCTGGGCCAGCCAGCCCACCAGGCCGGCGGGGGAGTCCATGACCGCGTGCGCGAGCGTCTGCGGCTGCTGCGACTGCAGCACGTTGAACGCGCCCAGCTCCTTCCAGAACCGGTCGAGCACGGCCAGCCCGGCCTGCTCCTCCTCGCTCAGGTCAGCGAACTCCGCCGGGTCGCCCGAGGGGAACGAGAACAGCTGGGTGACGTGCACGCCCACCACGTGCTCCGGGTCGATCCTGCCGATCTCGGGGGAGATCATCGAGCCGGCGTCGTTGCCGACCGCGCCGTAGCGCTCGTAGCCGAGGCGGGCCATCAGCTCGGCCCACGCCCTGGCGATGCGCTGGTTGTTCCAGCCCAGCTCGCGGGTCGGGCCGGAGAAGCCGTAGCCGGGCAGGGACGGGATGACCAGGTGGAAGTGGCGCGACAGGGGCTCGATGGCGCGCAGGTACTCGGCGATCGAGCCGGGCCAGCCGTGGGTGAGGATGAGGGCGAGCGCGTCGGGGTCGGCCGAGCGGACGTGCAGGAAGTGGATGTTCTGGCCGTCGATCTCGGTGGTGAACTGCGGGTGGGAGTTGAGCGTGGCCTCCACCGCCCGCCAGTCGAAGCCCTGGCGCCAGTGGGCGACCAGGCGCTTGACCCGCTCGACGCTGACGCCCTGCTGGGCGCCGGGGATCTCGTCCGCGAAGCGGGTGAGGGCGAGGCGGGCCTGGAGGTCGTCGAGGTCGCTCTGGGGGATCTCGACGCGGAAGGGGGTGATGCTGCTCATGATCTGACCTCCGAGAGGAACGGAATGTTTCGTTCTGTTTTAAGAGTATCAGAACGGAATGCTTCATTCCACACCTAGGCGAGGATTCTTTCCGCTCCGGCGTAGACGTTGCAGCGCTCCCCGCGCAGGAAGCCCACCAGCGTCAGCCCGAACTTTCTGGCCAGCTCCACCGCCAGCGACGACGGCGCCGACACCGCGCACACCACCGGGACGCCCGCCGCCAGTGCCTTCTGCATGATCTCGTAGCTGGTCCGCCCGCTCACCATGAGCACGTGCCCGGCCAGCGGCAGCCGCCCGGTCAGCGCCGCCCAGCCGACGAGCTTGTCCACCGCGTTGTGCCGGCCGACGTCCTCGCGCACCGTCACCAGGGCGCCGTCGTCGCAGAACAGCCCGGCCGCGTGCAGCCCGCCCGTCTTGCCGAACCCGCCCTGGGCCTTGCGCAGCGCGCCCGGCAGCCCGTACAGCACCTCGGGGGTGAGCTTGAGCGGCCCGGCGAGCACGGGCGCGCACCGCTCGCGCAGCGCGTCGAGGCTCGCCGAGCCGCAGACGCCGCAGGCGCTGGAGGTGAGGAAGTGCCGGTCGAGCGCGGGCAGGTCGGGCACGGGGCCGCGCAGGCGCACGGTGACGGTGTTGTAGCGGGCGTGCGGCGGGAGGTCCTCGTCGGTGCAGTACGCGATCGAGGCGATGTCGCCGTGCCGGGCCAGGCCCTCGCCGTGCAGGAACCCGGCGGCCAGCTCGAAGTCGTGCCCCGGGGTGCGCATGGTGATCGCCACGGTCCTGCGCGTGCCGTCGGGCGCGGTGAGGCGCAGCTCCAGCGGCTCCTCCGTGGCCAGGTCGTCGCGCCGCTCCCGGGCGGACGAGCCGGACAGCTCCGTGATCCTGATCCGGGTGGTGGGCCCGGGGCGCTCGCTCACCCCACCATCTTGCCTCCTCCGCCCTACGGCGCCCGTCATCAGGGAAGATGGGGGGATGGCCGACTCACGCTACTCCGACCTCGACCGCCCTCCGCTGTCCGAGGCGTCGCTCCGGCGGGCCCTGGTCCGCCCCGGCTCGTTGTGGACGGCTGTCACCGTCGTCGACAGCACCGGCTCCACCAACGCCGACCTGGCCGCCGCCGCCAGGGACGGCGCGCCCGAGGGCGCGGTGCTGATCGCGGAGGCGCAGCAGGAGGGCCGCGGGCGCCTCGGCCGCACCTGGTCGGCGCCGGCCCGGTCGGGGCTGACGTTCTCGATCCTGCTCAGGCCCGCGGTGCCGCCGCTCGCGCAGGGCTGGCTGCCACTGCTGTACGGCGTGGCCGCCGCCTCGGCCGTACGCCGCCTGGCGGAGGTGGAGGTGCGCCTCAAGTGGCCCAACGACCTGCTGATCGGCGAGCGCAAGCTGGCGGGCGTGCTGGCCGAGCGGGTGGACGACGCCGTCGTCGTCGGCATGGGCCTGAACGTGACGCTGCGGCCCGACGAGCTGCCCACCGAGACGGCCACCTCGCTGAGCATCGCCGAGGGCGCCTGCCTCGACCGCGACCCGCTGCTGCGCGCCGTGCTCAGGGAGGTCGAGGTGCACTACCGCGAGTGGGCCGAGGCCAAGGGCGACGCCGACGCCTCGGGGCTGCGCGCCGCCTACCTCGCCGCCAGCGCCACGGTGGGCCGCCAGGTCAGGGTGGAGCTGCCCGACGGTCACGCGCTGACCGGCCTGGCGACCGGCATCGACGCCTCGGGTCACCTGCGGCTCGACGCCGGCGGCGAGCGGTACACCCTGAGCGCGGGCGACGTCGTGCACGTGCGGGCGCAGGGCTGAGCCAGCCGATGTGGCATGGGCATGGCCCCGGCCCTCCGATGGTGGCACGATGCTGCCCATGACCCTTCCCGACCACCATCTGACGCAGGGTGAGCGGCGTGTGCGATCCTTCCACCCTCACTGGAAGCGGCTCGTCGTCCCCCTCATCGCGTTGGTCCTCATCGCCGTGGCCACGGGCGCGGCGCTGTATGTCATCCCGGACTTCGAGTACGTGACCTACGCCAGGATCGCGGTCGTCGTCATCGGGCTCATCCTGCTCACGATCTGGTCGTTCGTGCCGTACCTGCAGTGGAAGAACACCGGCTACGTGCTCACCACGCACCGCTTCACGATCAGCACGGGCGTGCTGAACAAGTCGACCGACGAGATCCCGATCACCAAGGTCAACACGGTGAGCTCGGACCAGACCTTCCCCGAGCGGCTGCTCGGCTGCGGCACGCTGACGGTCGAGTCGGCCGGTGACCGCGGGGAGATCGTGCTGAAGGACATCCCGAAGATCCAGGACGTGCGCACCGACCTGTTCAGGCTCGTCGAGGACGCCTCCGACGGCGAGGTCGACGGGCGGTGAAGTAGCCTCCTCGGGTGAGCCAAGCCCGTCCCGGCCGCCCGAGCGCCGAGGAGATCGAGCGACTGCTGGTCGGCCGGCCGCCCCTGTACACGCGGGCGCAGGTCGCGGCCAGGAGCGGGGTGCCGCCGGAGCTGGCCGAGCGCATCTGGCGCGCGCTCGGCTTCGCGCAGCGGGCCGACGACGCCGTGGCGTTCACCGAGGCCGACGTCGACGCGCTGCGCCGGGTGCGCAGCATGCTCGACGGCGGCCTGCTCGACGAGCCGACCGTGATCCGCATGGCCCGCGCGCTCGGCCAGACCACGGCCAGGCTGGCGCAGTGGCAGGCCGAGATCATGATCGGCACGATGTTGCCGGCCGAGCCGTCGGAGGCCGACCTGGCGGCGGTGCTCGGCACGGCGCAGGGGCTGATCCCCGACTTCGAGCACGTGCTGATCCACGTCTGGCGGGCCCAGCTCGCCGCCGCGGGCACCCGGCTGCTGGCCATCGCCGACGACAACGACGAGCTGGTGCCGACGAGGGTGACGATGGCGGTGGGGTTCGCCGACCTGGTGTCGTTCACCAGGCGCAGCCGCGAGCTCGACGAGAAGGAGTTCGCCGGGCTGGTGGAGGGGTTCGAGTCGCGGGCCTCCGACGTGGTCGCCACGCACGGCGCCCGGCTGGTCAAGACGCTGGGCGACGAGGTGCTGTTCACCGCGCAGGGCCCCGAGCAGGCCGCGGCCGTCGCCCTGGACCTGGTCGGCACCGAGGAGCTGCGCATCGGGATGGCCTATGGGCCGGTGCTGCCGATGATGGGCGACGTCTTCGGCACGACCGTCAACCTCGCCGCCCGGCTCACCGCCATCGCCAGGCCCGGCACGATCCTGGTGGACGAGGCGCTGGCCGGCGGGCTCGGTGGTGCGGCGTACGAGGTGCACAGGATCAGGCGCCGCCCGGCGAGAGGTCTCGGCGTGGTGCAGCCGTATGTCTTGCGGAGATCATCCTCCTGACACAAGATGACTGGCATGCCGTACGAAGTGCAGGGCGTGGTAGCCCAGGGCAAGGGTCAGGAAGTTTCCCTCGAGACGGTGCTCGTGCCGGACCCGGGACCGGGCGAGGCGGTGGTGAACGTGCAGGCCTGCGGCGTGTGCCACACCGACCTGCACTACCGGGAGGGCGGGATCAGCGACGACTACCCGTTCCTGCTGGGCCACGAGGCGGCGGGCACCGTGGAGGCGGTCGGGGAAGGGGTCACCGGGCTCGAACCGGGCGACTTCGTGATCCTCAACTGGCGCGCGGTGTGCGGCCAGTGCCGCGCCTGCCTGCGCGGCCGTCCCTGGTACTGCTTCAACACCCACAACGCCCGGCAGAAGATGACGCTCAAGGACGGCACCGAGCTGTCCCCCGCGCTCGGCATCGGCGCGTTCCTGGACAAGACGCTGGTCGCGGCCGGGCAGTGCACCAAGGTCTCGGCCGAGGCCCCGGCGCAGGTCGCGGGCCTGCTCGGGTGCGGCGTGATGGCCGGCATCGGTGCCGCGGTCAACACCGGCGGCGTCACCCGCGGCGACAGCGTCGCGGTGATCGGCTGCGGCGGCGTCGGCGACGCGGCGATCCTGGGCGCCTCGCTGGCGGGCGCCGCGAAGGTCATCGCCGTGGACGTGGACGACCGCAAGCTGGAGTGGGCGCGCGGCTTCGGCGCCACCCACACGGTCAACTCGCGGGCCGGCGACCCGGTGGAGGCGATCCGCGACCTGACCGGCGGCAACGGCGCGGACGTGGTCATCGAGGCGGTCGGCCGGCCGGAGACCTACGAGCAGGCCTTCTACGCCCGCGACCTGGCCGGCACGGTCGTGCTGGTCGGCGTGCCGACCCCCGACATGCGCATCGACCTGCCGCTGCTGGACGTGTTCGGCCGCGGCGGCGCGCTGAAGTCCTCCTGGTACGGCGACTGCCTGCCCTCGCGCGACTTCCCCATGCTGATCGACCTGTTCCTGCAGAACCGCCTGCCGCTCGACAAGTTCGTGTCCGAGACGATCGGGCTGGACCAGGTCGAGGAGGCGTTCGGGAAGATGCACCGGGGCGAGGTGCTGCGGTCCGTGGTGGTGCTCTGATGATCGACCGGGTCATCACGTCGGGGACGTTCTCGCTGGACGGCGGGACCTGGGACGTCGACAACAACGTCTGGCTGGTCGGCGACGCGCGCGAGGTCGTGGTCATCGACGCGGCCCACGACGCGGCGCCGATCGCCGAGCGGGTCGGCGGGCGCGCGGTCAAGGCCATCGTGTGCACGCACGCGCACAACGACCACATCAACGCCGCCCGCGACCTGGCCGCGCTGACCGGGGCGCCGATCCGGCTGCACCCCGCCGACCAGGTGCTGTGGGAGCAGGTGTACGGGGCCGAGGTGGCCTACGAGCCGCTCTCCGACGGGGAGAAGCTGGTGGTGGGCGGGGTGAGCCTGCAGATCCTGCACACGCCGGGGCACTCGCCCGGCGCCGTCTGCGTGTACGCGCCGGAGCCGGGAGCCGTGTTCAGCGGCGACACCCTCTTCAAGGGCGGGCCGGGAGCGACCGGGCGGTCCTACAGCTCGTTCGAGACGATCATCGAGTCGATCAGAGAGCGGCTGCTGGTCCTGCCCCCGGAGACCGTCGTGCACACCGGGCACGGCGACTCCACCGCGATCGGAGCCGAGGCTCCGCACCTGGAGGAGTGGATCTCCCGGGGCCACTGACAGCGGAGGATAGGGATCTGTGACCCACCCAACGTAGGCAAGCCTAACCAAAGTGGGCTACCTTAGGTGTGCCTAACCTTATGGTGCCCATTCTTTCGCGGAAGGCTTGTCCCTGGATGTACGTGTGCATTTGTCGTGCTGTGACCGAGAACGAGGTCCACGACTGCATCGCCGCCGGGGCGAAGAGCGCGAAGCAGATCCGCGACACCACCGGTGCTGGTGGGGACTGTGCCCGTTGTGTGCGGAAGATCTGTGCGATCCTGAAACGGTCTGACGAACTGACGACCGCATAGCCGGATAGCGATGAGGGGCCCCGTCATGCAGGGCGACAAACAGATCATCGAATTGCTCAACGAACAGCTGACCGCGGAGCTCACTGCGATCAACCAGTACTTCCTGCACGCCAAGATGCAGGAGAACTGGGGGTACACCAAGCTCGCGGAGCACACGCGCTACGAGTCGATCGAGGAGATGCGCCACGCCGAGCGCCTCACTGATCGCATTCTCTTTCTGGAGGGCCTGCCCAACTATCAGCGGCTGGGCACGCTGCACATCGGGCAGACCGTCGAGGAGCAGTTGCGGGCGGACCTCGAAGTGGAGATGTCGGTGGTGGAGCGGCTGCGGCCGGCCATCCAGCTCATGCGCGAGAAGGGTGACATCACCTCCGCGAACATCTTCGAGGACATCCTGAAGGACGAGGAAGAGCACATCGACTACCTGGAGACGGAGCTGGGGCTCATCCGCAGTCTCGGGGAGCAGCTCTACCTGGCGCGCTACGCCGAGCCGCCGTCCCACGACGACTGATTTCGGCGGAGAGCACAGGGGGTGAGGTGGGCCAAGGGCTCACCTTTCTCCGTTTCCGGGCACTTCGGACATCGACCCCCTCGGCGCGCGGCGCGAGGGTGGGGACGCGCGCGGCCGTACATGATCGTCCGATGAATTCCGGGCCGAAAGCAGCGGTGCTTTAATCACGACCTACCGTATTTTAGCTGTGTTTGCCCAGGTCAATGGATAGGTCAACGACGAGTCAAACCGCGCGCTGCGCCCGGGAAACGATCGCCTAAGGTCCTACGATTGCTTCATGACCTGCGTACTTCTCGCCGAGGATGACACCTCGATCTCCGAGCCACTCGCGCGTGCGTTGCGCCGCGAGGGCTATCAGGTCGAAGTGAGCCCGGACGGCCCGCAGGCCCTGGAGAGGGCCCTGTCGGGCGGCATCGATCTGATCGTTCTTGACCTTGGCCTGCCGGAGATGGACGGCCTAGAGGTCGCCCGTCGCATCCGGGCCGAGGGCCACGGCACCCCGGTGCTGATACTCACCGCCCGTGTCGACGAGGTGGACACCGTCGTCGGCCTCGACGCCGGCGCCGACGACTACGTGACCAAACCGTTCCGGCTGGCAGAGCTGCTGGCCCGGGTGCGGGCGCTGTTGCGCCGCGGCACCTCCGAGACCCCGGTCGTCCAGGGCGTGCGCATCGACGCCGACTCGCGGCGCGCCTGGATGGGGGAGAAGGAGCTGCATCTGACCACCAAGGAGTTCGACCTGCTGCGCGTCCTGGTCCGCGACGCGGGCAAGGTCGTCACCCGCGAGCAGATCATGCGCGAGGTGTGGGACACCAACTGGTGGGGCTCCACCAAGACGCTCGACATGCACATCTCCTGGCTGCGCCGCAAGCTCGGCGACGACGCCGCCAAGCCGCGCTACATCACGACCGTCCGGGGAGTCGGCTTCCGGTTCGAGCGCGAGTAGGAGATGCGCCGCCGACTGCTCTCCTCCACCCTGGTCGTCGCGGTAATCGCGGTCCTGCTGCTGGGGGTCCCCCTGGGCGTCGTCGTCAGCCGTCTGATCGTCGATGAGGCGGCTCAGGAGCTCGGGGCGGAAGCCAAGCGTCTCGTGGGAGAGGTGGAGTATGCCCGCGTCCAGGAGACGCCGCTCGACCCCCAGCAACTGGAACAGAAGTACCCGGGCAGGTTCATCCAGATCTGGGAGCGCGGAACCCCCCTGAGGGTGACCGTCGTCGGCGACCCCCCGCCGTCCGGTCACCTGATGACCGAGGACGCCCAGACCAACACCGGGGTCTACGTGCGGATCAGCCGCGACCGCGACCAGGTCGAGCAGGACGTACGGGCCCGCCTGCTGCTCATCGTGGCCCTGGCCGGCGCCGCCCTGGCGGTGGCCGTGAGCCTGGCCGTCGTGCAGTCACGCCGGCTGACGCTGCCCCTGCAGGACCTGGCGAAGATCGCCGATCGGCTCGGTTCGGGCGACGCGCGCCCGAGCAAACACCGCTACGGCATCCCCGAGCTCGACCGCGTGGCCCAGGTGCTCGACCGCAGCGCCACCCGCATCTCCGACCTGCTCACCCGCGAACGCGAGTTCGCCACCGACGCCTCCCACCAGCTCCGTACCCCCTTGACCGGCCTGACCATGCGCCTGGAGGAGATCGTGGCCGCCGCGGGCGAGCCCGAGGTCGTCCGCGAGGAGGGCGAGGCGGCGATCGTGCAGGCCGAGCGGCTCACCGCGGTGATCGACGAGCTGCTGGCCGCGGCCCGCCGCCAGCGGCACGCCCAGGCCGAGCCGGTCGCGATCGACGAGGTGCTCGCCCAGCAGATCACCGAGTGGGAGCCGGTCTTCCGCGACGCGGGCCGCACCCTGCGGCTCGACGGCACGCGCGGGCTCAAGGCGATGGCCACCACGGGCGGCTTCGGCCAGGTCGTCGCCTCGCTGCTGGAGAACTCACTGCGGCACGGCGGTGGCGCCGTCACCGTCACCACCTCGTTCGGCGGCAACTACGTGGTGACCGAGGTCGCCGACGAGGGCCCCGGCATCGCCGACGAGATCGCCCCCAAGATCTTCGACAGGAACGTCAGCGGCGGCGGAGGCACCGGGCTCGGGCTGACGCTGGCCCGCGCGCTGGCCGCGGCCGACGGCGGCCGGCTGGAGCTCGTCAGGCGCCGCCCCGCGACGTTCGCCATCTTCCTGCCGCCCGCGGAGGACGAGGGCCGCAACCGCGTGGTCAGCGGTCCTGCCTGACACCGCCCTCGGGCAGCTCGACCGGGATCGGGTCGGTGGCCTCCAGGAACACCCACTTCTTGTACGACCAGTAGCGGAACAGCGTGCCGAGCCCCACACCGACGATGTTGGCGATGTTGAAGCTCAGCGGGTCTTCCAGGCCGAGCGTGTAGGTGGTGAAGCCGATCGTCAGCATGCCGAACAGCAGCGCGATGCCGTTGAGCAGGAAGAACAGGAAGTACTCGCGGCGCAGCCCGCTCTGCTCCCGGTGCCGGAACGTCCAGTAGCGGTTGCCCGCGTACGCGAACGTGGTGGAGATCATCGTGGCGAAGACCTTGGAGGTCAGCGGCCCGAGAAAGAGGTTGAACAGGTTGAGCAGGCTCGTGTCGAGGACGAACGCCAGGGCCCCGATGCTGCCGAACTTCGCCAGCTCGTGCACGAGGGAGGAGAACCGGTGGTAGAGGCGCCTGGCGAAATTCACGTCTCTGCTCGGTCCCTTCCCTAGTCGAGCTTGCGCCCCCAGCGTACCGGCCACGATGCGGCGCGGGTGTCGAGGGGATGAACAAAGGTCAGAAAATGGTCATGCTTCAGAACTTGCTCCGATATCGGGCATACCCGATTCACAGGGTTTACGCTGCTGTGCAGTTCGAGGGCACGCGAACGCTGGACGGTCGTGCGCGGCGGGCGGTCACGCTCGCCGGGCGACCCGGAACGGCCGTCCAGCCCACCTGCCACGACGGACGGCGCAGGGCCGCAGTCAGGGAAGTCGTTCCGTCCCGGTAAGCTCACCTGGCGTGAGTTCCTACAGCCCCATCGGACCGGTCGTCGGCATCGTAGGCGCGGGTCAGCTGGCCAGAATGTCGCAGCCGCCTGCCATCGCGCTCGGCATCGAGCTGCGGGTGCTGGCCAACACCGCCGAGGAGAGCGCCGCCCGGGTCATCGTCGACACGCACATCGGCGACTACCGGGATCTCGGTGACCTGCGCGAGTTCGCCAAGGGCTGCGACGTGATCACCTTCGACCACGAGCACGTGCCCACCGCGCACATCCGGGCCCTGGCCGCCAACGGCTACGTCGTGCACCCGGGCGCCGACGCGCTCGTGCACGCCCAGGACAAGGCCGTCATGCGCGAGCGCCTGACCGCTATCGGCGCACCCTGCCCGGCCTGGGCGCGGGTCTCGTCGGCCGGCGACGTCGCCGCCTTCGCCGCCGAGCACGGCTGGCCGGTGGTGCTGAAGGCGGTGCGCGGTGGCTACGACGGGCGCGGCGTGTGGGTCTGCCGCACCCCCGAGGAGGTCGCCGAGGCGTTCGCCACCGGGGTGGAGCTCATGGCGGAGGCGTTCGTGCCGTTCGAGCGGGAGCTCGCGGTGCTCGTCGCCCGCTCGCCGCACGGACAGGGCGTGAGCTACCCGGTCGTGGAGACCGTCCAGCAGGACGGCATCTGCGTCGAGGTCATCGCGCCGGCACCCGGCCTCGACCAGGAACAGGCCGCACAGGCCCAGCGCATCGGCCTGACGATCGCCAACGCCCTGGGGGTGACCGGGCTGCTGGCGGTGGAGCTGTTCCAGACCGAGACCGGGCTGATCGTCAACGAGCTGGCCATGCGCCCGCACAACAGCGGCCATTGGACCATCGAGGGCGCCACCACCTCCCAGTTCGAGCAGCACCTGAGGGCCGTGCTCGACCTGCCGCTCGGCTCGCCCAGGATGACCGCCCAGCACGTCGTGATGGCCAACTTGCTCGGCGGCGACGACCCCGACCTGTTCAAGCGGTACGAGCACGTGATGGCCCACGACCCGGGCATCAAGCTGCACTTCTACGGCAAGGAGGTGCGGCCGGGGCGCAAGATCGGCCACGTGACCGCCCTCGGCTCCAACCTCGACGAGGTCCGCGCCCGCGCCCGCCACGCCGCCGTCTACCTGATGACCGGGGAGTACACGTGAGAGAGCGCAGCGAACGAACCGTCATCGGGATTCTCACGGTGACGCGGAAGGAGGCGCCGTGACCATCGGAATCGTCATGGGCAGCGACTCCGACTGGCCGGTCATGAAGGCCGCCGCGGAGGCGGTCGCCGAGTTCGGGGTGCCGTTCGAGGCCGACGTGGTCTCGGCGCACCGCATGCCCACCGAGATGATCGACTACGGCCGCGAGGCCGCCGGCCGGGGCATCCAGGTGATCATCGCCGGCGCGGGCGGCGCCGCCCACCTGCCCGGCATGCTGGCCTCGGTCACGCCGCTGCCGGTGATCGGGGTGCCGGTGCCGCTGAGGTACCTCGACGGCATGGACTCCCTGCTGTCCATCGTGCAGATGCCGGCCGGGGTGCCGGTCGCCACGGTGGCCGTCGGCGGGGCCCGCAACGCGGGGCTGCTGGCCGTACGGATCCTCGCCGCCTCCGACGCCGGGCTGCGGGAGAAAATGGTGGAGTTCCAGGCGCGGTTGAAGGAGCAGGCGTACGCCAAGGGCGAGCGCCTGCGCGCGGAGGCCGCCGAGCTGTAGCCCCCGGAGCTTTTTTCCCGGGGATCGCGGCGGCTAGGGTGCCGCCATGGACGACCCGACCAAAGGGCACGCGGCCCGCGTGTACGCCGCCGACCCGCTCCTCGCCGGCCAGGACGAGCTGACCGCCAAGCGCGGCGAGGAATGGCTGGAGACAGCCGACGCCGTCGGCCTGGCCGCCGTGGACCGGCTGCACCCCGACACCCTGCCTGCCTGCTGGTCCCCGCTGGTCGTCCACCGTCTGCGCGCCCGCGCCGCCGGCCCCGACCCCGAGGCTTCGCTCGGGGCGCTGCTCGATCGGTGGCTGGCCCTGCCCAGGGGTGGCGAGGCGGGGCAGGCGCTGAGCGTGCTGTGGCCGAGCCGCGACACCGCTCCCGTCCGGGCGCTGGCCGTGCGCGGCTTCGCCCCTGTCACCTCGCTGGCCGTCCGCCACCTGCGGCCCGTTCGTGCCGCCGATGACGGGGGTCGCGTCGCGATCCGTGCGGCCCGGCCGGAGGATCTGGACGCGGTGACGGAGATGTACGAGCGGCTGGTGGCCTACGACGCTCAGTGGGGGTGGGTGACGGTGCGGGCGTCCACCAGGGAGCGGCTCAAGGAGTCGGTGGAGGCCGAGGTGCTGCCGTTCAACTGGTGCTGGCTGGCGGAGGTGGACGGGCGGCCCGCCGGGTGCGTCATCGTGGAGCCGCCTGCGCGGTCGGGGTGGATCTCGCACGCGGTGAACCGGGGGCCGGTGGCGTACCTGGGGGTCATGTACGTGGAGCCGGAGGCGCGGGGGCGTGGGGTGGGGGTGGCGCTCACGGACGTGGCGCAGCGGGAGGCGGCGGAGCGCGGGGTGACGACCATGCTGCTGCACCACGCGCTGCCGAATCCGCTGTCCACGCCGTTCTGGGCGCGGCGGGGGTACCGTCCGCTGATGACGCAGTGGGTCCGCCACCTGCAGTAACGCGGCTACGGGCGCAGTAACGCGGCTACAGGCGCAGTAACGCGGCTACAGGCGCAGTAACGCGGCTACGGGTGGCCTTACGTCGCGTGCGGGACTATGGGCGGCCGAGGGCGCGGTAGTGCCATCCGGCGGAGCGCCACATCTCGGCGTTGAGGGCGTTCCGCCCGTCCACGATGCGCCGGGTCGCCACCACGGCGCCCAGCTCCACCGGATCGAGCTGCAGGAACTCCTGCCATTCCGTGAGCAGCAACACCACATGCGCCCCGCGCACCGCCTCCACGGCCGAGGTGCCGTAGTTCAGCTCGGGATGAGCCTTGCGGGCGTTGTCGAGCGCGATCGGGTCGTACACGGTGACCTGACCGCCCTGGTGCCCGATCGTGACGGCCACGTCGAGGGCGGGGGAGTCGCGGATGTCGTCGGAGTTCGGCTTGAAGGCCGCTCCCAGCACGCCCACGGTGCACCCGTGGAAGGAGCCGCCGGCCAGCGCCCTGGCCAGGTCGACCATGCGGGCGCGGCGGCGCATGTTGATCGCGTCCACCTCGCGCAGGAACGTCAGCGCCTGGTCGGCGCCCAGCTCGCCGGCCCGCGCCATGAACGCCCTGATGTCCTTGGGCAGGCAGCCGCCGCCGAACCCGAGCCCGGCGTTGAGGTACCGGCCGCCGATGCGGTCGTCGTACGACAGGGCCTCCGACAGCAGCTCGACGTCGGCGTGGGCGGCCTCGCAGACCTCGGCCATGGCGTTGATGAAGGAGATCTTGGTGGCCAGGAACGCGTTCGCGGCCGTCTTGACCAGCTCGGCCGTGGCGAAGTCGGTCACCACGACCGGCACCTCGCCGAGCGGCTCGTACACCTCGCGCAGCATCTTCTCCGCCCGCTCGCTGCGCACGCCGAGAACGATGCGGTCGGGGTGCAGGGTGTCCTGGACGGCGAAGCCCTCGCGCAGGAACTCGGGGTTCCAGGCCAGCTCGGCGTCGGCACCCGCGGGGGCGAGGCGGGTCAGCTTGTCGGCCAGCCGCTCGGCCGTGCCGACGGGGACCGTGGACTTGCCGACGACCAGGCACTCGCGATCGAGGAGCGGGGCGAGGGACTCGATGGCCGCGTCCACGTACGTCACGTCGGCGGCGTACTCGCCGCGCTTCTGCGGGGTGCCGACGCAGATGAAGTGCACGTCGCCGAAGGCGGCGACCTCCTCGTAGGAGGTGGTGAAGCGGAGCCGGCCGGAGGCGAGGCCGCGGCGGAGCACGGGCTCCATGCCGGGTTCGTGGATGGGGAGCTCGCCCGCGTTGAGCCGGTTGATCTTGTCGGCGTCGACGTCGAGGCCCAGGACCTCGAACCCGAGATCAGCCATGCAGGCCGCATGGGTGACGCCCAGGTATCCGGTCCCGATCACCGTGAGGCGATATGGCACGAGGGAGCTCCTTTCGATCGCGCAGGCATGCTACCGGCCCCCGCTACCTCCTACGTGCCACCTGCATCTCCTCGCAAACCGTACCGGCTGGTAACAAGATGGTCGGACGTCCTAGTATCTACTGCATGAGCTTCCCTTTGTACGCGCCCGCCGAAGAGCACGACATGCTCAGGGAGACGGTCCGCGCCCTGGCCGACGAGAAGATCGCCCCGCACGCCGCCGAGATCGACGAGACCGAGGAGTTCTCCTGGGACGTCTACAAGGCGCTCGTTGCCGCCGACCTGCACGCCGTGCACGTGCCGGAACAGTACGGCGGGGCCGGGGCCGACGCGCTGGCCACGGTCATCGTCATCGAGGAGGTGGCCCGCGCCTGCGCGTCCTCCTCCCTCATCCCCGCCGTCAACAAGCTCGGCACCGTCCCGCTGCTGCTCTCGGCCTCGGAGGAGCTCAAGTCCCGCTACCTGGCGCCGGTGGCGCGGGGCGAGGCGATGTTCTCGTACGCGCTGTCGGAGCCGGAGGCGGGCTCGGACGCCGCCGCCATGAAGACCCGCGCGGTCGCGGACGGCGACTCGTACGTGCTCAACGGCGTCAAGATGTGGATCACCAACGCCGGCGTCTCCGAGTACTACACCCTGATGGCCGTCACCGACCCGTCGGCCGGCGCGCGCGGCATCTCCGCCTTCGTCGTGGAGAAGTCGGACGAAGGCGTCTCCTTCGGCCCCAAGGAGAAGAAGCTCGGCATCAAGGGCTCCCCGACCCGCCAGGTCATCCTCGACAACGTCCGCATCCCCGCCGACCGCATGATCGGCGCCCCCGGCACCGGCTTCAAGACGGCCCTGGCCACCCTCGACCACACCCGCATCACCATCGCCGCCCAGGCCCTCGGCATCGCCCAGGGCGCCCTCGACTTCGCCATCGGCTACGTCAAGGAACGCAAGCAGTTCGGCCGCCCGGTGGCCGACTTCCAGGGCCTGCAGTTCATGATCGCCGACATGTCGATGAAGCTGGAGGCGGCGCGGCAGCTCACGTACCACGCGGCGGCCAAGTCGGAACGTGCGATGCACGGCGAGCCCCAGAAGGACCTGACGTTCCTGTCGAGCGCGGCCAAGTGCGCCGCCTCGGACGCGGCCATGGAGATCACGACGGATGCGGTGCAGCTGCTGGGTGGGTACGGCTACACGAAGGACTTCCCGGTGGAACGCATGATGCGCGACGCCAAGATCACCCAGATCTACGAGGGCACCAACCAGATCCAGAGAATGGTCATGGCCCGGCAGCTTCTGAAGTAGGTCTACGACCTGCAGAAACCCGGGGCTGAGCGCGTACAGTCCCGGGTTTTCGCGTACCAGTCAAGCCGTTCGGAAGAGGGGTTGTTCCGTGGCTGTTCCGTGAGAGTTCGACGGGTGCGCACTTTTGGTGATCGACTCTCCGGGCGCCGAGGAGATGGCCTTGCCACCCGCTGGCCTCGGCAAGTTGCTCATCAAGAAGCGCGCGAGCCGCCGGACAATGAGGAATCCGGTGCTCGCGCGCTTTGCCTGTCCCGTTCAGGAGTTCGTTGTCTCAGGAACTCCCGTCCGCCAGGCGGCGAACGATGCCTTCGACAAGGTCGAGATCCTTCGCGGAGAGCTGGCTGAGAGGGGCTTCAAGTCGTTGTGCTGCGGGGGATGTCTGCTGCTCGGGGTAGGCGCCGTACCAATCGGCGGCGATCATGGCCTGGACTTCCTCCTCAGTCACCCTGAAGAGATGGGCGATGCCTTCGAAGGTCTCTGGAGGAGGTGGCCCGACGCGTGCGCTGGGGCCGCCACCCCATGCGCCGTGTAGGGCTATGGCGTTCCACCAACTGTCGGAGCGGATGCCGAGTGACTCTCGGCTCATGTCGACGTAGCTGAGGCCGTTCTCGCGTAGCGCGAGGACCTTGTCCCGGAAGGGGGTTTGTGTGCTCATGGAATGAGCATCCAGAATTCTTGGCATAGCCGCAATAGTTCTTACCTTGATTCTTTGGCGACACGGACTAGAAGTTTTGGCGATGCTGACGCTGTCATCGTGAGTTGGCCTGTGGTTGCCAAGGCAGGCGGTCCGGCCGCTACGCGACGTCCCCGGCATCGAAATCCGGCTACACCGCACAGTGCTCTACAACTCCCTCTACCGCGCAGACGATCAGCTACTGATCAACACCCACGCCTACGGCACCCCAGCAGCCAACGCCCCCGTCATGCACCTCAACCGGACCGACGACCAAGGGCCGGCGAGCACATACTTGACCGGCTTCAACCGCATCTGGACCGCGGCCCAGTGCCGCGACAAGTAGCTGAAGCCCCATCAGACACGGCTACGGTCAGACAAGAAAGCAACTTTTCTCCACGTCATCAAGGCGCGTGCCGCCTGCGGCGCCTCGCGCTGGGCGGTCGCTGGCCGCGCTGCGGCTCTCCGGCCGGTCGCGGCCAGCGCCGCCGCGAGGTCATGACAAATAGCAAGCCTCGCCAGCCACTGACGGCTGATCAGCCGCTCCTGTAGTGGGCAGAAGTGCAAGCAAGGCTGAGTCGTGGACAATCGGTGGTATGACACGGATTGGGCCTTCTGTACTGTATGTCCGCAGCACAGGCGTTAGCGGGACCAAAGATTATGCACCATGACGGGTTTCTGCCAGCTCTGACCGACTTGGCACGGTATAGTCCACTTCAGTTCAGGTGGCTGACACGGAGTCCTCATGCGCTATTCGTTTGAGCGTTCCTCTCTCTGGCGAAGGTCGCTCGCGCCTCAGGAAAATGATCCGCACGAGGAGGAGCGAGCACGACTCCGAGCCGCGTATCTTCAGCTTAGAAACACGGTTGAGCCGTTAGCGGCATCGATCGCCCACTCACTGCCGATGTTCACAGAACATGGAATCGACCACGCAGATGCATTATGGGAAATGGCTTCACTCATTTGTGGTGAAGAGATCTCTATTAATCCTGCTGAAGCTTTCGTCCTAGGCGGAGGCTTTCTCTTTCATGATCTAGGAATGGGATTGGCTTCGTATTCGGCAGCTGGGTTTACTCTGAAAGAGGATCCAAAATACGAGGACCTCTTGGTGGGCGCCAAAAATCGGCTCCGTAGCATAGAGGTGGCGGCGAACGAGGAGTTGCTGGAGCAAATAGCGTATGAGGATGTGGTCGTGGAACTTCTCCGGCTACGTCACGCCAAACAGGCAGAGCGACTCATGAGTCAGGTCTTCTACACATCCTCAGGACAGCCGTTCTATCTGCTTCAGGATGTCGAGCTTCGACAATTTTTCGGACCTCAAATTGGTCGGATTGCGCACAGCCATTGGTGGACAGTGGAAAGATTACAGAAGCTGGCCCGACGGCAAGGATCATGTCCCCTGCTTCCGCCGACATGGGATGTGGACCCGCTGAAGCTGGCCTGTATGCTTCGGTTGGCAGACGCGGCGCATATCGATTACCGAAGAGCTCCAATGTTATTGCACGCGTTCAGGCAGCCGACGGGAACCTCACGCGATCATTGGTTTTTCCAGGAGCGCCTGCTGAGGCCGATAGTTGTGGACGATCGGCTGGAATACACCGCTGCAACGCCGTTCAGCCGGGACGAAGCAGGGGCATGGTGGCTCGCGTTTGAAACCATCCAGCTCATCAATGATGAGCTCAGGCACGTTGACGCTCTCTTAGCCGATAGCGGCAGGACGCGTTTCAGGGTTAGGTCAGTGGTAGGAGCTGACTCCCCAGAACGCTTGGCGAAGTCGATTCCGACAGACGGCTGGAAGCCAATTGACGCACGGCTCCGGGTTACTGACACGGTGCAGGTGATCTCGAATATTGGTGGCCGCGACATGTATGGCAATCGCCCAGACATCGCTATCAGAGAGTTGATCGCGAACGCCGCCGACGCTACCAAGGCGCGCGCTGCTTACGAGGGCGCAAGCAAAGAGCTACCCGTGACAATCACTCTTGAGCAATGCGACGGCGAGTGGTGGTTGGAGGTAGCTGATCAGGGTATTGGGATGCGTCCCGAGACAATGGTGGCAGCACTGACTGACTTTGGGCACTCGCACTGGCGCTCTACTGCGACCATAGAACAGTTCCCCGGGCTTCAGGCTAAAGGTTTCACACCCACCGGTAAGTTCGGTATTGGATTCTTTGCAGTCTTCATGGTCGCTGATGAGGTACAGGTTCGCAGCCTAGCTTTGGGAGAGGCTGCGCGCTCAACCCATGTTCTCGAATTCCCAAGAGGCCTGTCGGATGGCCGCCCGTTGTTACGTGAGGCAGAGTTCGAGGAATGCTTGAGGGCACCGGGTACTGTGGTTAGAGCTCGGTTGCGACACGATCCACGCACTATTAAAGGTATCTTCCGGACGACCAGCGAACGCGTATCCCGTACCGAATTATTGCATCACCTAATAACACGAATGTGTGCGATTGCCGAGGTTGATATTGCCATAAAAGGCCCGGACGATGCAGAACTGCAGAAAATCATTACAGCCAATGATTGGGTCGATATCCCAGCCGTCGACCTGTTTAGGCGACTCTATTGGCGCGGAGACAGAGGCTATGTCTTTCGGGTGATATATGGGCAGCTAGAAAAGCTCTTTATAGACCACGAGACCAGAGTGCTCGACGATAATGGTGTAACCATCGGTCGAGCCATGCTGCTGTCCGGCAGGGAAGCGCTAGACTCAAGGGATTTTTGGTGGTTCGGTGGCTACAGTGGGAAAGTTTATGTAGGCGGGCTAGAATCGTCTGACTTCCCTTATACCATGGGAGCCTTTCGAGGGTTCCCCATGACGGCTAACCGGCTCAGGTCCTTCCCTGTCGGCCGCCCGGAGAATCTTCAAGACTGGGCCCACACGCAAATCGACGTTGCTTGTTCGAGTCCGTGGTCCACTCTCGGGCATCAATGGATTATGGCGGACTTTGTTGGCGGCCTCGGAGTGTCCCCTGATGCTCTTCCGTGCGCGCATTCGGCAGATCGGGCACTGGACGCGAGCGCTCTTAGGCAGTGGCTGCTGGATAAATCTGAAGTATTGCTGATTTCCGACAGCGATCTTATGCAATTCGATACGTTATCCGATGTGAACGGGTATCGTCGATCTTACTACACCCATGATGGCCATGGGGTTCACGTTCCGCAGAATGCTCTGATTATGATCTTCTTTCCGATGTGGGTGTTCCCTGAGGAAATTGTGCCGAGCCCGCGTGATGAACGATTTTCAAGTAACTCAGAGGATGGCGAAGAGTCTGACGCCGGCTCGTGGTGGTGCGAGTATGGCAACTTTGGGGCTCCGGGCGTAGTTATTAGAACCATTGCGGAGGTCTGGCAAGTCGACGTTTCTGAAATAATCGAGCGCATGGAATCGCTGGACGTTGACGAATATAATGATAAGCGCCTCGAACTTGCTACGTTAACTAGGGGTACTTCCACTCGTGTCACAGCCTTTCGCGTTCGCCGTCCCTTAGGAGGCGATATCAGATGAGGCTTAGATCCTGGCGGCGGACACAAGAGAATGCTGACCTACCAGAGGATGCGCGGGAGTTTGCAGTCGAGCGTTATAAGTACATTCTCCAACAGGTTCATGCTACAAACGAGAACGTCTATCGATTCTTGGCAATATATCAGACGCTCGCCATCGGGATAGCCACTGCGGGGCTGGCGTTGTTCGTTGGTTATCGGGGCTGGCGGATTGATCCTGTCGTCGCCAGATCCGGATTGATTGCTCTGATGTGGCTTGAGACCGTAGTCGCAGCGTTTACTGTAATGCTTATCCTTATTGGAGTCGTCTCTTGGCTCGACTACCGTAAAGAGGAGTGCGAGTTGACAGACGAGTATGTGCGCCCTGGCTTCCGCAGGCCACCGCGGAAGACTGCGTTCATTCGCTGGTATGAGACGTACATTGTGCTCTTTATAGTCGCTACGACAGTGTTTATGTGGATCGCTACGCTCACCATTTTGCTCCCGGGGATCGTATGACGATGTGAGGCAGGACACGAGTTGTCTGTAACTTGGGGAATCAGCTGCGCTCTTGCTGGAGAGCGAACAGATCGCAGATGGGAATGACAGACTGCCGCGCCGCTTCCGGTGCTCGGGCCTGCGGCCCTGCGCTCCGGGTCGGCTTGCCACCGGATACGCGGGTTGCTGGGGGTCTGCTGTACAGCAGGAAAATACAGCAACGCTCCACACGTACCCTGATCGTCCCGTACGGCGACACACAGCTGAGCAGCCGCGCCAGCCCTCGGCCACGGCCCTCCGCTTCACTCGTAATAAAGGGATCTCGGGTTCGAGTCCCAGCAGGCGACTCCCGGGCGAATAGTGGCGGCCCGCGTGGGAGTTGTCCAAGAACGCTCAGCTCGCTTGAGGGCTACTTGGTGGATCGGGAATGGTGACGAGCTTTCCCTCGCTATCTACGACCTCAGCGTCCGCGGCAGGGATCACTTCGACCCGAAGGATTTCCCACGGCGAGGGCTCGGCTTGAGTCGGTCCGCCTGTCAGCAACATGTGGCGTACCCATGCACCGACTATGTAGCCGCTTTCGGCGAGGCGGCTAATGTAGCCTCCGAGGAGCTTCGCCGCATCTCGCTGCTCCCGGATGCTGTCGAGTTCGCTCGCGATGTCTAGGTAGTCCTTGATCATGTCGAGGAACTCGATTGTCAAGTCTTCTGCGGCTTCGGGCTGGTGGTCGGCGTGGGCGTACTCGAAGGCTGTTGCCCTGCGGAGCATCTCCCAGAGAGCGTTCCCCGTGGTGATCGGCGTCAGGAGACGCGGTCGCGGAAAGCTGGGATCCGGGACAAGGCGAACGGGACCGCCATCAGGATTGCCCAGGCGCGCGATCCACTCGCGATGCGACTTCTTGATCTCGTGTAGGCGTTCAACGGCGAACGTCGCGACCTGGTCGTCGATCTGCTTGTGGTGCTCGCTGCACAACAGCAGAAGGTTTGAGTGGTGGTCTACGAGTTCCTCGCGCAATCCGCCGGCTCTCGGTCCTGAAGCCCCACGAGCGACGATGTGACACTCTTCGCCGAAGATCGATGGATCGTCTGTCTCGCTACCTGGAGTCAGGACCTGGCGTCGACAGATCGCGCAACGCCCGCCTGACTCCACCCAGATGATCTTCCGGGTCCGCTCCGAGATCGCCATGGGATGAGCCTAAATTTGGCCCCCGCACAGCGCGATGCGATAGCAAGATTGCCTGAGGCCAGACTCCAGCTGTTCCCCTGACAGGACGTGGGCTGACGACGGACGGTTCAGCAACATACGATGCCATCGACGCTGAGTAGCTGCGGACCCAACTTCGGATCGCCATGAGCAACTCCCTGCGCTGTTCCGTCCCTGTTCCGTGGGGTGGCCGAGAACAGCGAGAAGTGACGAGAGTCAGTCGCAACAGTAGCCCCAGGTCATGCTCATGATCGCCAGATTTCCGCTGGTGGCTGTGTAGCGCACCGGAGATCACCCAGATCTACGAGGGCACCAACCAGATCCAGCGCATGGTCATGGCCCGCCAGCTCCTCAAATAGGGGGCCCGGGGAAACGCATGGTCTTCGCCAGGGGGGGCGCTTCGCGCAAGGAAGCTAAGGCTGTGACATTGGGGGGGGCGCGGCCCCCCAAACCCCCAGCTCAAACCCCGCTTGCGCCGCTTCGTCGGCCGAGTAGCCGGGTTGGCACGGCTGACAGCGGATCCGTGACGGTCAATGATGAGCACGTGGTGCGACGTGAGCAGTATGAAAGGCTTGAGCGGCATCTACGGGCTGATGGCCGCGAACGCATCGAGATGACGTTCGCCGAAGTCGCGGCGGTGATCGGGGCACCCCTGCCGCACAGCGCCTTCCGCCATCCGGCATGGTGGGGCACCGACCCGGAGCACACACAGGCCGTGTGGTTGGACGTCGGCTACCAAGCTCGTCCCGACCTGCGCACCCAGCGCGTCGCCTTCATCAAGACAACGTCTTACTCCGAGTGAGGCGCTGCGCTGATCGTCACATCGACATGGCCACCGAGGCGCACATCACCTTTCCGGATGCCTCCGCTGCGGCCAGTAGGGTCACCGGGGGACAACGTGAGGTCAAGGAGAACGTCTCGGCGTGAGCGCGGGCATCATCGGGCAAGCGGTTGGGTTGTTCGCCGTCACGAACATCGATGACATTCTGATCTTGGCGTTGTTCTTCGCCCAGGGTGCCGGACATCGCGGCGCCGCCGCGCGGGTGGTGGCCGGTCAGTATCTCGGCTTCCTGGGCATCTTGGCGGTGGCGGTGGCCGCGGCCTTCGGCGCCATGTTCCTTCCCGAGCCGGTCCTGCCCTATCTGGGCCTGCTTCCGCTGGCCTTGGGTATCAAGGCTGGCTGGCAGGCGTGGAAAGATCACCGGGACGGGGATGGGCAGACGGCCGAGGAGCATGCCGGTGGGCCGAAGGTGCTGGAGGTGGCCGCGGTCACCTTCGCCAACGGCGGCGACAACATCGGCGTGTACGTTCCCGTCTTCGCCACCGCCGGCGTCGGCTCGATGGCTGTCTACGGCACCGTCTTCCTGGTGTTGGTGGCCGTGTGGTGCGCTGCCGGCCGGTTCTTCGCCACTCGGCCGATCATTGCGAAGGCGCTGAGCCGGTGGGGGCACGTTCTGCTGCCGGTCGTGCTGGTCGGTATCGGGCTGCTCATCCTGATCGAGGGCGGCGCCTTCGGGTTGTAGAGCTTCGTCACGAAGCAGGGTGCTTCGGGCCAGGTGACGGTCATGCGCCTGCATCCCGCCTGGTTCGGCCAGTGGCAAGGACGGCATGCCGAGGCTGGCGAGCGTGGACAGTCTTAGCAGGCCCAGGGTCACCGTGACGCCGAGAACTATCCAGAAAAGAACACGAGGAAGACGCAGAGCAGAAGGAAGAGCGCCGGGACCAGGGTGCGCCGCGGCCACGACAAGCGCGGCGCACTCATCAGGGCGGCCAGAGGGTAGGCGAACAACCCGGCGACCGCGCTGTCCGTCACGTCGGTGAGCTGCCAGATCGGCACCAGGAAGAAGGGCGCGAGCGCGGCGACGAGCCACGCCGGGCGCACCCCGAGGAGGTGCAGCAGGGGCCAGGCGAGCACGACCGCTGCCCAGCTCCCGACCGTCCACGCGTCGGCCAGCAGGCCGAGGCAGCCGAAGTGGCCGCACTGCGAGTCGTCGGGCAGGGCGGCTACGAGCAGGAGCCAGCCGAGTTGGAGGAAGGGCAGGATGATGCCGGCGAGCCCGGCGGCGACCAGCCGCTGGGCAAGCCGGCCTCCGGCGGCGGGTGAGGAACGTGCGTTGTACTCATCCATTGCCGCAAGTGTCTGATGCGACCGTCTCGCGACGCGCACGCATCGATCACGATTCAGGTGGGTCGCATCGGTGGCAACGCATCATCGAACGACGCCGGGCCGGGCCGCTACCGAACCGGCCGCCAGACCGCCGCCCGCGCGTCTCAACGCCCGGAGTCTCCCGGCTGATGCCATGCGATGAGCCCGCCAGTAGTCGCGTGAGGAGGCTGACCGCTCCGGGCTGAGGTTGTGCGGGACCCGGCAGCTCCCGGGCCGACGCTGTGCGATGATCTTGCCCCACAACCCACCTGAATCGACGGAGTTGCGTGAATTGCGTGATGACCGGTCTGCGGGATCCGCGGTGTACCGCTCCTACCACCGCCTCCTCAAGAATCACTGGCTGGGCAACGGCGCCTGCTGGACCGTGATCGTCCCCGACGACGGAAACCCGCTCACACTGACCGAGATCGGCGACCGGCTGAGCGGCGGCGAGAGTCACGTGGCCCAGAAGACGGCGCGCCCCGTGAACGCCTTCCCGGGCGACGAAGCCTGGGCGGTGCTGGTCGGCCGGTCCGGCTCGGTGACCGAGCTGTTCGAGTACGGGTTCCACGCCGCCTTCCCTCCTGTGCTGCCGCGTCTCAGCGAAGGCGGCCGTGCCTACAGCGTCCATTGGAACGTGAACGGCAACAATCGCATCGCCTTCGCAGCCGACGGGGAGCTGCTGCTCGCGGTCGATGCGATGTACCCGGGAAGCTGGACGCACGAGGCGAACCTCGCGCACTGGCCGGAGCTGACGGCCATGGCGCCGCACTTCAGGTGGCGGAACGGGAAGAGCTGGCGGGCGGCGTCGCTGGCGACGATCGAGCTGACCACGGGCTGCCGGTTGAGCCAGGAGTGGCTTGAGCAGGAGCGTCCTCATCTCACCGGTCAGCGATGGGGGAGCGCGGCCAGGTCGCCCTCGGTGACGGTGAGGGTGAAGCCGGTACGGCTGCCCGAGTCTCATCCTCGTTCGACGGCCCGCCGGATGCAGGCGCTGACGAGGGCTGCTCGGCCCGCTCGACGGCGAACGTCGCGGGGCTCCAGCCGTTGCCCTGGCAGTAGGTGGGCTGGTGGCGGACCCGCCAGCGGAAGGCGGTGCCGCCGGCGTCGATGAGCCGTGAGCCCTTCTTCGGGATCGCCACAGCCGCCTCCCAGGGGTGCGGGGACAGTGAGCCGGCCGCAAGCGTAACCGCTGCCGGCAGGCGACGGGCTGAGGCCGCGCAAGATCGGACAGGGCGTGACAGGTGGTCGTTCGGCGACGATGATTGATCAATCGTGCACCGTGGCGCCAAGAAGTCCGGTCGGCGTAGACGATCTGAGGGAGGTGTAGGGGCGTGCCGCGTTGGGTCTGGGTACCCGTCGTCCTTGCCCTTGCCGGCTGCTCGACCTCGGCCCTTCCGGTGCCGGTGCACAACAGTGCGGCGGCGGCCGGGAGTGAGGCGGCCGTCTCGTCGTCGGAGGACGCCGAGCCCGGCGTGGGTGCGGAGCAGAGTGTGGTGCGGCTTTCGGTGATCGCGCCGTCGTGCAACAAGAAGTTCGAGGGGACGGGTTTCGTCTACGCCCCTCAGCGGGTGGTGACCGCCGCGCATGTGGTCGCCGGTGCCGTCCCGGTCTCCCCGGTCGTCACCACTGCCGATGGCAATCAGTACGAGGGCCGGGTCGTGGCCTTCGATCCCGAGGTGGACGTCGCGGTCCTGTACGTGCCGAAGCTGCCCGCACCTCCGCTGCGCATCACCGCGGCACCGAAGCCGCTGCTGCGGATCCCCGGGTTCTCGATCGCCCAGGCTCGCATGCTGGGTTATCCGAAGGGCGCGAAGCGTCTCGAAACGCAGGCGGTCGACATCGAGCAGCGGCTGGAGGCCAAGAGCCTGGACCTGTACAAGGAGCGCGAGGTCACCAGAGTGGTGCTCGGGTTCTCCGCCGAGGCGAACGCCGGTCTGAGCGGCGCCCCGCTGATCCTTGAGGAAGGCACGGTCGCCGGGATGGTCTTCGCGGCGGCCAAGGAGGACCCGGAGGAGGGCTACGCCCTGGCCGGTGAGGAGATCCTCGCCGTCACCCAGCGCGCCGCCAAGGCCACGAAGCACGTCTCGACCCAGCGGTGCGAGGAGGACGGCTGATCGGGTGCGCTGTCTTCGAGCAGCGTCTGTGCAGACTCGGGCGGGTGCGGCTCACTTCGGCAAGAGTCTGGAGTAGCCGTAGAGATAGTCCCAATGATCAGGCCGATGCCGCAGACGCCGTGCCACCGGGGAGCGCGCCGATGATCATTTCCGCCGCCCTCGCTGGATCCCCGCCCGCCCGGTCGTACAGCGGCTCAAGAGACCAATCAAGACCGCCCCCGGCCACAGCCAGCACCAGCCCAGGCTCACACACCTCCCCGAACACCCCGAACCCGAGATCAGGCGCACGATCATGCAGCGCTTCGGCCAGGTCGGCGGCGAAGGCGTCACGGGCACCCCGCGCCTCGGGATCGCAGGCGCGCAGCGCCGCGACGATCCCTTCATCCTCCTCGTACTCCCTGAGATACGGCAGCAGCGCCGGTTCCGCGAGACAGGAGAAAGCCGTGAGCTGGTAAGGGTAGAAGGCGCCCGTCTCCAGCAGGCGCGCGACGTACGGCACGACCCGCGCGTCCCTGCGCCGCGCCAGCCCCGCGATGGCCTCCTCCCGCACCTCCCCGAACGCGTCATCGACGCGCGCCCAAAGGGCCGCCCTGATCGCCGTCCCATCGGCCTGGCACTGCTGGCCCAGAGCGAAGGTCGCCCAGTTGCGTACGTCGTCGTCGGCATCGGCGCTCAGCCGGATCAGGGCCTCGATCACCGGCTCACTCGCATCCACCCCCAGAGGCAGTGAGGCGGCGACGTCCTGTCTGACGTCCGCGTCGGGGTGGGCGGCCAGGCGGAGCAGCTCGGGCAGGGCGCGCTCGTCGCCGGTGCGGCCCAGCGTGCGCGCGATCGAGGCGTGCACCGCGTGGTCGGTCTCGGACGCCGCCAGTTCGAGGGCCGCGAGCAGCACCGGCTCCCGCAGCGACTCGTCGCGCTCCACCAGGCTGCCGAGCAGGTCACAGCCGACCTTGCGGTCCACGGCGTCGGCCGACCGCACCATCGTGAACGCCAGCGCGGACGCGCTCTCCAGGTCCTGCGTGGCCTTGGTGACCAGCTCCCAGGCCTGGTCGTGATCGCCTGGGCAGGTCGCGTTCCTGAGGATGGCCACCGCTTCGGCGATCGCTTCCATGGGACGAATGGTCGCGCACCGCGCTGGTGCCCGGCCATCCGTTTTCAAGGCTGCGGCGAAGGGCCGGTCGCCGTCGAGTCGTGCCCGGCGAGGCGCCGCCGCCACCCGTCCAGCAGCAGCTGCGCCGACTCCGGTGACGGATGCGTGAACCGCAGATAGTCGCGGACCGCCGGGTTGGAGGTCGTCTCGCAGGCGTCGATCCCCGACACCAGATCCTGCGGGACCACGTAGTGGTAGCCCCGCTCCTCAGCCCCCAGCACCGCGTACAGGACGCAGCACTGCAGCTCCACCCCGCCGATCACCAGCCCGTCGATGTCCCACTCCGCCAGCGTGTCCAGGAACTCGCGGCTCTGCCAGACGTCGAAGCGGTACTTGCGCACCACCCGGGAGCCCGGCACCGGCTCCACGAACAGCTCCGCGCCCGCCGAACCGGCCACGCACAACCGGCTCGTCTCCTCCCACCGCCGCTGCCGCGCCGTCAGCCGGTCCAGCTCCAGCACCTGCTGCGAGTAGATCACCCGCGTGCCGAACCGGGTGGCGGCCTGCTCGGCGAACGCGTTGGCCCGCCTCGCCGCACTCGCGTTGCCGGAAGTGCCGGACGTGCCGGACGTGCCGGACGTGCCGGACGTGCCGGACGTGCCGGACGTGCCGGACGTGCCGGACGTGCCGGGCGACTGGGCGGCATCGCCGGGCGTGCCGCAGAAGTCGCGCTGGAAGTCGATCAGGACGACGGCGACCCGGGCCGGGTCGAGATCCAGCAGTCCTTCGACCCGGCCGGTCTGAACAGCTCGATCCACCGCCCCATTCTGGCACCGGCCGCGCCTCAGCGGATCTTCGCGAGGTCGATGACGTAGAGGTCGTCACTCACCTGGTACGACAGCAGGCGGTCGTCACGCGCCACGGCCGGCACCTGGACGCCACCTCGCTCGGCCCGCTCACCGAGATCGGCCGACGTCCCCGTCCCTCCATCACTCCAGAGCGGAGGCATCGCCGGAAACTGTTGCACGGGGGCTTAGGCCCAAAGGCGGAGGGGCGTTCGACCGCGGGACCGACGTGCGGGCCGTAGGCGGCGGCTAGCGTCCGTGTCATGGACGACACCGGGACGCTGGAAGAAGCGTACGAACGGCTGCACAGGACGGGCCCCGAGTTCGAGGGGTGGCTGTCCAACCACGGGCCGATGGCGGTCGAGGCGATGGTCAGGCACGGGTACGACCGGGACGTGCACCGCTGGCTCGACGGCTACGTCACCCGGCTGGACGAGCTGCCGCGCGGCACCGCACCGGTCGGCGAGGAGGAGTGGCGGGAGGCGCTCGGCGACGCGCGGCGGCTGGGCGACTGGCTGGCGTTCTTCGACAGGGAGGTGCGGGAACGGCCGTGGCGGGACGTGCTGGAGACGTGGTGGCCGCGCCTGCTGCCGGGGATCGCGGCCGGGGCCACGCACGGGGTGATCCGTACGGGGCACGCGGTGCACGCGTTGCTGCTCCATCATGAGAACGAGCCGCGGCTCGCCGAGCTGGGGCAGGCGCTCGGGTACTGGGCGGCGCGCTGGCAGCCCATCGCCGCCTTCGGTGCGCCGTCCGGCACGGCCGATGCGGCGCGGGCGTTCGCCGGGGTCCCGCGCGTGCCGGACCAGAGCCAGGGCATCAATCACCGGCTCGACCAGCTCGCGGGGGTCGCCGGGTGGGGCCCGGCCGTGGCCGCGCTGGCCCCGGCCGCCGACGCCGAGCAGGCCCGCGCCCGCCTCGCCGAGCTGGCGGACGCGGCGACCCTGCGCTACCTCACCCACGCCCACGGCAACCCCGTCATGCTGGTCCACGCCGCCACCGCGCCGACCGCCGTGCTGCGGACCCTGCCCGCGCTGCCGTCCCGGCTGTGGGGTGTCAGCCTGGACGCCGCCTGGGCGGCGGGCGCCGCGGTGACCGCCGCCTACGCCCCGGCCGAGCCGGTGGCCGCCACCTATGCCCCGGCCGAGCCGGTGGCCGCCACCTATGCCCCGGCTGAGCCGGTGGCCGGGGCGGAGCCGGCCGCCGGCCCGGAGGAGGTGTTCGAGCTGGCGGTACGGCACGGGGACGAGCATGTGATCAAGTTCGCCGACACGGCGCTGGACGTGCACCACCGCACCGGCGATCCCGACGCGCTGGCGGCGGCGGTCCGCGCGGCCACGCTGATCGACCCGTTCGACTCCTGAGGCGGGGCTGGGACCGGCGTCAGCCGGTGCAGGCGCGCAGACTGCGGACCTCGTTGCGGGACGTGGTCTCACCCACGACGGAGTCGAACACGTCGAAGTAGTCGGGCCCGCGCACGGTCACCCCGTACGGCTGCCAGTCGCCGTTGGCGAAGTAGTAGGGCTCGGCGCAGTAGCCGGGGCCGATGTAGAAGCCCCCGGCTCGCTGCCAGTCGAGATAGGAGTCCGTGCGCTGGCCCGCCGGGAGGATGTGCGTCCAGGGCCGCTGCCCGCGAGCCTGATAGACGCCGATCCCGATCTGGTTGGCGGGCTTGTTGTAGATGTAACTCAGCGGCACCGGCCGCGCCTCGGCGGGAGTGCCCAGGGACATCACGGTGACCAGTGGCAAGGCCAGCGCCGTCAGCATGCGCAGAGACTTCATCGGTGCCCTTCCCATCGCCGGAACCGTCGATCACGCCCTCACGACAGCACCCTGCTGCTTCATCGCGGCTTCACCTCGGCATCACCCCTGTTCGCGGTGCTGGACCGGTAGGTGAGCCGGCGCAGCAGGATCTCGGCGAGCCCCCGGTGCCCCACCGCACGCATCCCGTCGGCCAGCACGATCGACACCACCCACACCGCGACCGCGATCCCGAGCGCCGCCGCGTACCCGAGGTCGTCGTGCCACCCCAGCGTGAACGGATAGAACAACACCACCCACACCAGCGCCTGGAACAGGTAGAACGTCAGCGACCGCCGGCCCAGCGCGGCCAGGGCGGTGGTGAGGCGGCCACCCCGGAGCCCGGCCGCGACGAGGCCGACGGCGGCGGCCAGGCCGATGCCGCCCGCGTAGCCGGTCAGGTCGTGCGCGACGGCGACCGTCCAGGAGACGGCGGCCGAGTCGGCGGACCACAGGCCCGCGGCCATCGCCGCGGCCGGCAGGCGGCCGAGGAGGGCGACGGTGAGGCCCGCGGCGGCGAGGCGGCGCAGCAGCGGCAGGTGCCGCTCGGGCTCGTCGAGGAGGCGGCGGCGGGCGGCCAGGATCCCCATCGCCATGGCGGGCACCACCATGACGGTGGAGACGACGGTGTTGGCGGGCCAGACCGGCAGGCCGGCCAGGAGGTGCGCCGCGAACGTCGGCTCCATGATCTCGGCGATGGTCGACGGGTCGGCCTGCGCGACCACGCTCTGCCAGGCCAGGAGCAGGGTGGCGGGCACGAGCGTCAGCCCGCCCGTCCACCACAGGACCGATGCCCGCGCCCGGACGATCGGGGCGAGCACCAGCAGGGTGAGCCCGTAGACGGCGACGATGTCGATCGGCACGAACACCACGGCGTTGCAGAACCCGATGACGATCAGCCACCACGCCCGGCGGCGCAGCAGGCTCTTGACGGCCGGCCAGCCGGTGCCCCGCGCCTGCTGCCCGGCGAGCAGCTGCACCAGGCCGTAGCCGAACAGGAACACGAACATGTTCCTGGCCTGGTTGTCGGCCACCAGCGACTTGACGAACTTCGCGGTGGCGTCGAGCCAGGCGGGGCCCGTGTTCCAGTCGCCGACGAAGGCGGGGGCGTGGGAGAGCGCGATCAGCAGCAGCATGACGCCGCGGGCGAGGTCGGGCGCGAGCGACCTGTCGGACGACGGGGCGGCGGCGGGAGAACGAGATAGTACGTCTTTCGGCATGCACGAAAGCTACGTTGCTTTCAGTTCTGAGTCAACGGATATGTCGGTATTTCCGCAGGTTATTGCAATGGTTGTGACGGCGAACGCAAAAGTCGTTTGCAATGAGGTGTCGGTGAAGGCAATACTGGCCCCCGGACACTAGATCAGGGGGCGACCACGCATGCCGGGCGGCAGGCTCACTCACGAGGAACGCAGGCTCATCGCGCAAGGGCTGGCCGACGGGCACACGTACAGCGAGATCGCGCGGCGCCTGGAGCGCCCGGTCTCCACCATCACCCGGGAGGTGATGCGCAACGGCGGAGCCCACGGTTACCGGGCCGACCTGGCCCACGACGCGACCGCGACCAGGGCCCGCCGAGGCAGGTCCAGCCGGCCGCGCCCGTCGCCCGCCCCTGCCCCCTCCCCCGCCGCCGACGAGCGCGGGCGCGACCCGGAGACCATGAGGACGCTGGAGGAGCGCTTCACCGCCATGCTGGTGGGCACCGGCCTGACCCACACGCCCGCCCGCGTCCTGGCCTGCCTCTACCTCACCGACAGCGGCAGCCTCACGGCGGCCGAGCTCGTCCAGCGCCTCCAGGTCAGCCCGGCCTCCATCTCCAAGGCCGTCGGCCAGCTCGAACAGCAGCGCCTGATCAGACGCGAGCGCGACCCCCGGCGCCGCCGCGACCGGTACGTCATCGACGGCGACATCTGGTACCAGTCCTGGCTGGCCAGCGCCCAGCACAACGCCCGGCTCGCCGGCATCGCGTACGGCGGCGCCGAGGCCCTGGGCCCCGCCACGCCGGCCGGGGCCCGGCTGAAGAGCATGGGGCGGCTGCTGCGGCATCTCAGCGACGACATGATCCGCGCGGCCGAGAAGTGGCGCGAGACCTCCCCCGAGGAGGAGTAGGCATGTCATGATCGCCGTCATGGACATCGACGGGTTCTGGGAGCTGGTCGGGCGCTCCGCCGCGGAGACCGGCACCCGGCGGGAGCGGCTGGAATGGCTGGAGAACCACCTCGCCGCCCTGCCCGTCGAGGACATCGTGGACTACCACGCCTGGTTCACTCTCAGCCGGAACCGAGCCTGTTCCTGGGACATGTACGCGGCGTGCTGGATCAGCATCGGCTATGGCTCGTCCGACGGGTTCGAATATTTCACGGACTGGCTCATCAGTCTCGGCAGGGAGGACTTCGAGAAGGTCGTCGACTGTCCCGATCGGCTGATGGAACTGCCCGCCATGCAACGGCTCGACGAGCTGTCGCGAAATTTCCGTCATGAGCGGACGAGTCCTTCCAGGGGCGGCCGGATCGAACTCAGCCGGGTGACCCTCACCCGGCGCTCGTTCTGGCCCGAGGAGGCCTCTCCGCAGTTCGAGACGTTCTCCTACGTGTCCACGGACGCCTACGAACGGGCGACAGGTCGGGACTCGATGGCCTTGTACGACGCCATGCGGGCGCGCGGAGTCGTGAGCGTCTTCCCCTTCCTGACCCCCGGCGCCGAGCCCGACGGGGAGGGATGGGACTTCGACGACAAGGCGGAATGCCTGCGCCGGCTCCCTCGGCTCGCCCGCCACCGCGGCATCACCACCGACCCGGACGACCCGGACACTGATCAGGTCAGAGCCTGGTGGCCTCCCCATCTGTCCCGGTACGACGGGGACGGGACCCGCGTCTGGTCGTTCTCGCGCGGGGCGGACGGCACGAGGCGCTCCCAGGTGAGGCGTCATCTGTGCGAAGCCGTGCGTTACGGCGGGATCTAAGGTCCTTGCCATGACCGAACCGCCCGCCACCGGCTCGCTGCACCACGTCGAGCTCTGGGTCCCCGACCTGCGCCGGGCCACGACGAGCTGGCAGTGGCTGCTGGAGCAGCTCGGCTACACCCTCTACCAGGACTGGCCGGACGGGCGGAGCTGGCGGCTGGGCGCGACGTACCTCGTCATCGAGCAGTCCCCGGCCCGCACCGCCGACCGGCACGACCGCCGCCGCCCCGGCCTGAACCATCTGGCCTTCCACGCGGGCAGCCGCGAGCGCGTCGATGAGCTGACGGAGCGGGCGCCCGCGTACGGCTGGACGCTGATGTTCCCGGACCGGCACCCGTACGCGGGAGGGGAGCGGCACTATGCCTCCTACCTGGAGGACGCGGACGGGTTCGAGGTGGAGCTGGTGGCCGGGCCCGGCTGAGGTGCCGGGGTCAGCGGGCTCCGGCGGCGCGCAGGAGGGCGGCGACCTCGGTCTGGCCCTTGGTGCGGGCGTGGGCCAGCGGGGTCACCCCCTCGCGGTCGGCGAGGTTCACGTCGGCGCCGGCGGCGATGAGCAGGCGGACGATCTCCTGGTACGGGCGGCTGCCGTCGCCGAGGATGACGGCTTCCAGCAGGCCGGTCCAGCCGAGGTCGTTGACGTGATCCACGTTGATCCCGGTCTTCAGGACCTCGCGGACGTAGTCCACGTGGCCCCGCTCGCAGGCCGGGATGAGGGAGACGCCGCCGTAGCGGTTGCGTACGGTCAGGTCGGGGCCGGCCGGGAGGAGCGTGCGGAGCATGGCGACGCTGCCGGTGACGCCCGTGACGAGCCAGGGCGTGTCGCGGCGGGCGTCCTGGGCGTCGGGGTCGGCGCCTGCCCGAACCAGCACCTCGGCCGCCTCGACGTGGTCGGCCAGGGCGGCCAGCAGCAGGGCGGTGCGGCGCCGGTCGTCGCGGGTCTCGATGTCCGCGCCCGCGTCCAGGGCGTCGCGGACGGCGGCGGCGTCTCCTCGTGCCGCGGCTGCCAGCAGTTCCTCGTCGGCCACGTTCTCTCCTTCGGGCTTGCGGGTGCGGATGGTGCATGCGGTGAGCAGGGAGCCGAGCAGGGACGTCAAGACGGTCCTGCGGCCCGGCGTGCCGAGGCGGCCCGGCCTGCCGAGGTGGCCTGACGTGCCGAGTTGGCCTGACGTGCCGCGGTGGCTAAGCGTGCCGAGGCGGCCCGGCTCCGCTGCTCGCCGGCCTTTCACGGCCGCCGCGGGCCGGGCCTCGCCACGCTCGGCCCTTTCACCGCAGCCGGTCCGAGACCGCCTTGAGGCCGGCGCGGGCGATGGCCTCGTCGAGGTCGCCGCTCGGTGCCCCGCCGACGCCGATGCCCGCCACGGGCGCGCCGCCTGAGGCGACGGGGACTCCGCCGCCGAGGAAGAGCGTACCGGGGATGTCGGCGATGGACGGGCCGCCACCGTTCAGGCCCTTGGCCAGCTCGCTGGTGGCCCGCCCGAAGGAGACCGCCGTGAACGCCTTGCGCCTGGCCGACTCCTCGGTCTGCGGGCCGGCGCCGTCGCCCTTGACGACCAGCCGGGTCGCGCCGGAGCGGTCGACGATCACGACGGAGACGCGCTGCTTCTGCTTGGCGGCCTCCCGCATCGCCGCCCCGGCGATCTCCAGGGCGGCGTCGGCTGACAACACCTCGGTCTGGACGGTCGGCTGGGCGGCCCGCGAATCCCGAACCGACGCAGAGGACGCCCCCACAGCCGTGGGTCCAAGAGCGATGGGGCCAAGAGCGATGGGGCCGAGGGCAGTGGTAGCGAGGGCGAGGCCCGCGAGCGGACCGGCGGCCATCAGTCGGATACGGCGGGAACCGTTCATCATCTCTTCCGTTCGTCAAGCTCAGCGGATGTGTTCGACAACCCTCGCAGCGGCAGCCCCACGAGCCATCGGAAGCACGGGCGATCCTGCGCCGTCAAGAGGTTGAGCCGCAGGTCAACCGATCGGTTGATCCAGGATGTCCCGGTCCCGGCCGGTCCCCGGCACTGCATAGGGTCGGGGCAGAACGGACAGGGAGGGCGATGAGGGAGCGCGTCTGGCTGAACTGGGCCATGCATGCGGGCTTCTACCTGCTGCTGGCCGCCTCGGCGTGGAGACTGGTGTCCCGGCACGGCATGGTCGCGCAGACCGTGACGTCGCTGGCCGTCTGCGCGGCGCTCGCTCTGACGTACCTGGCCGGCATGGTGTTCTGGGGCAGGCTCGGGCGCGGGCGGCTGGTGTGGCTGGGCTGCGTGGCGGCGGTCTGGCTGGGGCTGGTGGTGCTGGCGCCGTCGTTCAGCTGGTGCGCGGTGCCGCTGCTCTTCCTGTGCCTGCGGCTGCTGGACGCGCGGGCGTTCGCGGTGGCCGCGGCGATGCTCACGCTGGTGGTCATCGCGGCGCAGACCAAGATCGCGCAGGAGCTGGACCCGAGCCTGATCCTCGCGCCCATCGGGATCGCGGCGATGACGGCGGTGACGTTCTGGGAGCTGCAGCGCGAGAGCGCCGCCCGTCAGCTGCTCATCGACGACCTGATCGCCACCCGGGAGACGCTGGCCGGGTCGCGGCACCGTACCGGCGTGCTGGAGGAGCGGGAGCGGCTGGCCCGCGAGATCCACGACACGCTCGCGCAGGGGCTGACCAGCATGGGCATCCTGCTGCAGGCCGCCGACCGCGGGTGGGACGCCGACCCCGAGCGGGCCCGCGCGCATGTGCGGCGGGCCGCCGCCGTGGCCGCGGAGAACCTCGACGAGGCCCGCCGGTTCGTCCGCGACCTGCGGCCGTCTGGGCTGGAGCACGGCACGCTGCCCGAGGCGCTCGCCCGGCTCTGCGAGAGCTTCGACGGCGGGCCGCGCGTGTGCCTGCGGCTGGAGGGCGAGCAGTGCCCGCTGCCGCCGGACGTGCAGACGGCGCTCCTGCGCGTGGCCCAGGGCGCTCTGGCGAACGTCCGCGACCACGCGGGCGCCACGAGTGCCACCGTGACCCTGTCCTACCTGGACGGCGAGGTCACGCTGGACGTCTTCGACGACGGGGCCGGGTTCGCCGAGCCGTCCCCCGCGCCGGGACGCGGATACGGCCTGCGCGCGATGCGCGACCGGCTGGAGGAGGTGCGCGGGGTGCTGATCGTCGAGAGCGCCCCCGGGGAGGGCACGGCTGTCGCGGCCAGGGTGCCAGTGAGTCCGTCGGAGGAGGTGGGCGTGCGGTGAGGCTGTTCCTGGTGGACGATCACCCCGTCGTCCGGGCGGGCCTGGTGGCGCTGCTCGGCGGCGAGGACGACATCGAGGTCGTCGGCGAGGCGTCCGGCGCGGAGGAGGCGCTGAGCGGGATCGCCGCGTCCTGGCCCGACGTCGTGCTCATGGACCTGCAGCTCGGTGACGGCATCGACGGGGTCGAGGCCACCCGGCGGATCCGGGCGCTGCCCTCGCCGCCGCAGGTGCTGGTGCTGACGACGTACGAGACCGAGGCGGACGTCATGCGCGCCGTGGACGCGGGGGCCACCGGCTACCTGCTCAAGGTGTGCCCGCCGGAGGAGCTGTTCCAGGGCGTCCGGGCCGCGGCCAGGGGCGAGAGCGTGCTGTCGGCCAAGGTGGCGGCGCGGATGATGCGGCGGCTGCGCGATCCGGGCCCGGCGCTGAGCGTGCGGGAGGTGGAGATCCTGGAGCTGCTGGCGAGCGGGGCCGGCAACCGGGAGATCGCCAGGCGGCTGTTCATCACCGAGGCGACGGTCAAGACGCACCTGGTGCACATCTACGGCAAGCTCGGCGTGGACACGCGGACCGCCGCCGTCACCGCCGCCGTGGAGCGGCGCCTGATCAGGCTGCCCTGACCCGTCAGGGCAGGAGCAGGAGCTTGCCGGTGGTCGTGCGCGCTTCGAGGTCGCGGTGGGCCAGTGCGGCGTCCCCGAGCGGGTAGCGCCCGCCGATCTCGATGCTGAGCCGGCCCCTGCGGACCAGGTCGAACAGCTCGGCGCTGCGGGCGAGGAGCTGCTCGCGGGTCGGGATGTGGTCGAAGAACACCGGGTAGCTCACCCTGATGCTGCGCGGCGGCTCGCGCATGCTCACCACGGGCGGGTCGCCGATGACGGCCCCGTAGTGGAGCAGGTGCCGTGGCGGCGCAGGACCTGCATCGAGGCCAGCAAGGTGGTCTCCCCTCCGCCGTCGAACACGGTGTGCACGCCCCGGCCGCCGGTGAGCTCCAGGACGGGCCGCACGAAGGCCTCGCCGTGAAGTGGTGGGCGGTGATGCCCTGCACATCAGGGCCGCCGCGACCTCGTCGGGGATGTCGCTGACCCGGACGCGAAAAATGGACCCGCAAGTCCAAATCTGTCCGGAAACCGACTGGCGCGAACCGGGCGCGCTAGGGCATCATGGCGTCCATGATCTTCTACAGGAAGGGCGGCCACCGCCCCAGCCGGTGACCCCCGGCACGAGGAAGCTGAGCGCCGAGCCGCTCACCTTCCTGGCACACGCGATCTCCCTGTCCGCGCTGCACGGCCCCGGCCCCTGGCCGCCGGAGGCCATGGACCTCCCCGACGAGCCACCGCGCGCGGACGACGGCAAGCTGCACCTGCCCTCCGTCGTCATGGACGGCGTCCGCACCCACCACTTCGGCTTCACCCCCGACTCCGGCACCGTCCAGGAGATCGCCGGCCTCCTGGAGGAGGGGGCCCCGCACGCCATGCTGCACGATCGCCTCGCGCGCGCCCGCGCGCTGGAGATCTGCGACGACCTGCCGCGCGAGCTGGCCCGCAGGGGGCTGAGCAGGCAGCAGGTGTACGAGGCGGGCCGCCGGCTGGCCGAGCACGGGACACGGCGCGAGGCGGTCAAGACCGGCATCGTGCTCGTCGGCGTGACCGGCGACGAGCGGGACCGCGAGCTGCTGCTCCTGCTCGGCACGCTGGAGGAGCTGACCCTGTACGCGGTCGTCGCCCTGCTGCGCACCCAGCCGGCGCAGGAGCGGGAGCGGGCGGTGTTCGAGCTGGCCAGGCGCGTCACCGGATGGGGCCGCATCCACGCCGTCGAACGGCTGGAAGGCAGCGACGACCCCGCGATCAGGGCCTGGCTGCTGCGCGAGGGCTTCCGCAACCACGTCATGGACGAGTACCTGGCGCCGCTCGCCGCCACCACCGGTGACCTGTACTCCGCGCTGCTCGACCCGGAGCCGGACGAGGCGCTGGTGGACGGCGCGGGCGGCATCCTGTCCGCGCTGGCCCGCGGTGAGGGCGGCCCCACCACGGGCCTCGACGCCTACGAGGACGCGGTGCCCGCCCTGGCCCGCTACGCCGACCTGGCCGCCGCGGGACAGTTCACCCTCGAGCGCCTCGACCACCTCCTGACCATCCGCGGCCACCTGCGCGAACCCGCCGCGCACTGGCTCCCCGCCGACGTGGCGGCCCTGCGGCGCCGCTACGCCGACGTGCTCGCCCAGCCGCGCTGGACCGAGCTGGCGCTGGCGGGCGTGGCGGACCCAGGCGGCGACGGCTTCGGGCAGGCCCAGCACTGCGCGCTGCGGCTGGGCCTGCCGATCCTGCCGCAGCTCGTGGCCCGGCTCCGGGTGGCGCCGGACGACGGCTTCACCTGGCAGAACGTGCTCCGCCTGACCGACACCGGCGCGCTCGTGGCACTGGCCGAGGAGCTGCTGCCGCTGGACGACCTGGCGAACGGCCCCGGCGTGGTGCTCGGCGGCGACGGCCACGAGCACGCGCTGGAGCTGATCGTCACGGAGCTGGAGCGGCATCCGGGCCTCGGCCTGCCGCTCATCGGGGCGGCACTGCGCAACCGCGGTCCGCGGGTCCGCCGGTGCGCGCTCCGGGCGTTGCGGGCCTGGCCGGAGCCGCCGGCGGAAGGCGTCGCGTGGGTGCGGGCGGCGCACGCGGTGGAGCCGGACGAGGAGCTCCGCGACGCCATGAACGCCTTTCTGACGACCTGTGAGGGGTGACGAGATGCGATCCCAGGAGCTGCTCGACGAGGTGGAGCCGCTGCCCCACGGGGAGCGCTGCCGCCACCTCGCGCTGCGCGCCCGCGAGCTGTCCGGCCATCCGAACCTGGCCACCCTGCTGGACGAGCTGGCCGGAGGCGGCGCGTACGAGCGCCTGCTGGCCGTGCGGATGGCCACGATGGTGAAGGACCTGCGCCACCTCACCCGCGCCCTGACCGACCCGGATCCCGACATCTCAGGGTTCGCGATCGAGCAGGCCGTCAAGCTCGGCGCCCCGGCCGCCACCATCCGCGCCCTGACCCGCACCGCCCCCCTGCACCACCGCATGACCGCCTACCGCGCCCTCAGGCGCCACCGCCGCGCCGACCTGGCCGAGCTGCTGATCGACGAGGTGCGCGAGCGGTGGGGCGACCGCGAGGCCGCGACACTGCTCGCGGCCTGCGGGGCCGAGGCGGTCGCGACCAGGCTGGCCGACCTCGCCCACGCGGTGCCCAACTGGGCGGCGCTGGCCCGCCGGCACCCGCTCCTCGTGCTCGACCACGCCGAGCGGACGCTGGACGGCCTGACCCAGGACCTGCGCGACACCTGGTGGCTGGCCCTGACCCCGGGCGTGGAGGCCGCTGCGGCGCACGCCCCCGAGCGGGTGATCGCGCTGCTGGAGCGCCACTGGACGCCCAGGTCGTGGCGCTGCGCGGGGCGGCTCCTGGACGCCGACCCGGACCGTACGCTGGCCGTCTACCTGGCCCCTGGCCGGCAGGCCCAGCTCGCCGGGCTCCTCCGGTGGCCCGCCGTGCGCAGGCGGCTGGCCGCGCTCACCGACGAGCGGCTGGGCGAGCTGGGCAGGGCGGTGCGCGAGCAGGGCGGGGTCACCGACCTGCTGCGGGCGCTGCCGCCCGCCCGCAGGGACGCGGTGTTCACTGCGGCGATGCACGGCTTCGACCTGTCCCAGCACGTTCTCCCCGAGGAGCTGCTGAGCCTCCTCCCGCTGCGCCGCCGCGTCGCCGAGGCCCGCCGCATGCTCGGGCTGCGCGCCATCGGCGAGGACGAGCGGCGCACGCTGGAGATCACCGCCTTCCTCCCGTACGACGAGGCGGAGCCGGTGCTGCGGGCCGCCACCCGCCGCTCCGACCCCGGGGACCGGATCGACGGCTACGTCAACCTGATCCTCTGCGCGGGCCGCAGCCGCGACCCCGAGGTGCTCACCCGGCTGGCGGACGCCCTGACCCGGCTGCGCAACGAGCAGGACCCGGTGCGCGCCGCGACCGTCTCGACCCTGGCCGTGATCCCCTGCCGGCTCCTGCGGCCCGCGCACGTGCCGTTCCTGGACCGGCTCGTCGAGGACGCGCTGGCGGCCCGCGACTGCTCGGCCCGCACCCGGCACGCCGTCAGCGGCCTGGCGGCGCTGGCGTTCGAGCAGGGGGCGACGCGGGAGGACGCGGCTCTGCTGGAGTTCGGCATGCGGACGTTCGAGCGGGTGATCGAGAACGTGGGCCTGGCCACGCTCAGCCACCTGCCGGAGGTGTTGCGGCGCGGCCAGGAGGTCGAGCTGGTCCGCAGGCTGGAGCCGTACCTGGAGGCGGCGGCGAGGCACGACCGCCACCGGCTCGCCTTCCTGCTCGCCGCGGCGTTCGGCCGGCGCGGGCACGAGCTGCCCGAGCTGCGGCGGGCGCTGGAACGCGCGCTGGACGCCGTCGAGGGACCGGAGGCGATCGAGGCCGTCGAGCACTGGCTGGAGCCGTCGCGGACCAGGGGCGAGCGGGTGGCGAGGCTGCTGGCGGCCGATCCGTCCGTGGTGAACCTGGACAAGGTGTTCGAGGTGCTGGCGTGGCGGCGTACCGACCTGCTGGAGGCCGCGCTCGGGCCGCGGGATCCCGAGGGGCGGTTCGGCAGGACCGGCGCGCGCCGGTTGCACCGCGTGCCGCGCCGGGCGGTGCTGCGCTGGACGGCCCGGCAGCGCGAGGCGTATCTCGGGCTGCTGGAGCGGGCCGCGCGGGACACGACGCTGCCCGTGTGGGAGCGCGCACGGGCCGTGCGGAAGCTGGGCGAGGTGCCCGGCGTCGCGGCGGAGCGGTTGCGGGCGTACGTGCTGCCGGGCGAGGCCGTGGTGCGGCGGGCCGCGTTGACCGCGTTGCCGTGGACGGCGGCGCCGCAGGACGTGCTGGGTGACCTGCTCGCGCACGCGGGCGGGGACGACGCGCACGTGGCGGTGTACGGGGCGGCGCGGGCGGCCAGGTTCGTGCGGCCGGGGGAGCTGGCGGCGGCGCTGGAGCCGGTGCTGGCGGGCGGCAAGGTCACCGCGCGCAAGGAGGCCGTCCGGCTGCTGGCCAGGCACCGGGCTCCCGGCGCGATGGGCGTGCTGCGGGAGCTGTGGGACGCGCCGGGCCAGCACAAGGACGTCCGGGCGGCGATCGTGTCGGCGCTGCCGGAGCTGCTTCCCGAGCCGGCGGCCTGGGAGCTGCTCAAGGAGGCGGTCGCGGCGGAGGACGTGGCCGCCGCGGCGCTCAAGCCGGATCCGTTGAGCCTGCCGGAGCGGTGGCGGCCGGCGTACGGGGACCTGGTCGCCGCCGCGACCCGCTCGGGTGACCTGAGGACCCGGCTGGCGGCCGTCCAGGCGCTGCCTCGCTGGGGCTCCTACGTGCGAGGGGCCGCGGAGCGGCTGGCCGGGATCGTCCGCGAGCTCGACGAGACGGCCGGGTGGCGGGACGCGGCCTACGGGCTGGTGAGGGTGGCGTGCGCGGGGAGCGGGGTGGCGGAGCTGCGGCGGACCGTCCGCGCGCTCACCGCCGCGCCCGACGGCCCGGACGCCGGGGCCGAGCGCGACCGCCCGGCCGCCCAGCGGCTCGCGGCCCTCGTCCTGGGCCTGCGCCTGAACCTCCAGCCGGAGCGGCGGCGGCGCCTGGACCCGGGCATGAGCCACGCCGCGTACCATCCGGGCACGCACCACGCCGCGTACCATCGGGGCGCGCACCACGCCGCGTACCACCCAGGCACGCGCCACGCCGCGGACCCGGAGTCGGTGCGCGCGGTCGCGCGGGCCGTCGTCGCCGACCTGCCCGCCGACCTGGCGGCCGAGCTGCTGGCCACCACCGTGGACTGGGCCCACGACCCGCGGGACGACCTGGCCCGGCTGCTCGGGACGATCACCGGGGTGCTGGCCGCCGTCGAGGCGGGCAGGCTGCTCGCGGTCTCGGCGCGGAACGTGCCGGCGGAGCGGCTGCTGCCGCACGCGCGGTGGCTGGCGGGCCAGGGCGAGGCGGGCGCGTTGCTGGCCGTCGAGCTGGCCGAGTCGTGCGCGTTCAGGGCGGGGTGGGGCGAGCCGTGGCGCGAGCTGCTGCGCGAGGTGCGGGCGAGCGGCCTGCGCGAGGCGGAGTACCGGGCGCGCCGGGTCAGGACGGCCATGGAGTGAACGGGGAGGGTTCGGCGCCACTTCACTGACAGTTCAGGAAATAGTCAGACATGCGCATAGGCGCGGTATAACGTCGATTTTTGATCAGTTAACGACGAAGACGGGTATCGCACCATGCGCAAGGTCCTGACACTCACCCTCGCCGCCACCTCCGCCCTCTCCTTGCTCGCCGCCACCCCGGCAGGCGCCGCCGACCGTCCCCGCGAGCTGCCCGCGGAGATCTACGGCGGCGCCTGGACGGCCGGCCACGTCCAGGGCATGGCCATCGACCAGCGCAAGGGGTACATGTACTTCTCCTTCACCAACCTCCTCGTCAAGACCGACCTCCAGGGCAAGCTCGTCGGCTCCGTGACCGGCTTCACCGGCCACCTCGGCGACCTCGACTTCAACTCCCAGGACGGCCGCGTCTACGGGTCGCTGGAGTACAAGGAGCAGGAGTCGTTCTACATCGCGATCTTCGACGTGGACCGCATCACCGCCCCCGACATGGACGCTCAGACCACCGACGTGGTCAAGACCGTCTACCTCAAGGAGGTCGTCGCCGACTACGTGGCCGACATGAACGGGGACGGCACGTTCGACGGCAACGTCGGCAACACGCCCGACCACCGCTACGGCTGCAGCGGCATCGACGGCGTCTCGTTCGGCCCCGAGTTCGGCAAGAAGCACGGCAAGCAGAAGCTGACCGTCGCCTACGGCATCTACGCCAACACCACCAGACAGGACAACGACTACCAGGTCCTGCTCCAGTACGACATCCAGCAGTGGAGGAAGTACGAGCGCCCGCTCACCGAAAGCGCCCCGCACCGGAGCGGCCCCGAGCAGGTGGACGGCAAGTACTTCGCCTACACCGGCAACACCACCTACGGCGTGCAGAACCTCCAGTACGACCAGCACACCGGCAACTGGATGATGGCCGTCTACAAGGGCACCAAGCCGCAGTTCCCCAACTACACCTTCTTCATGGTGGACGGCGGCGCCCGCCCCAGGACGGGCGACCTGGTCGGCCAGCCGCAGCCCGAGCGCGGCAAGCTGCTCACGCCGGCGCCCGGCGGGCTCCAGGACCCGGCGACGGGGATCAGGGGCTGGCAGTTCACCGGCGAGTACGGCCTGGTCTCGCTCGGCGGCGGCCGCTACTACGTGGCCAAGGCCGGCAAGGTCACCGAGGACGGCGTCTCCAAGCACACCGGCCACGCCCAGCTCTACCGCTGGACCGGCCAGTCGCCGACGCCCTTCGAGCGCCTCGGCTGACGCCCTCGCGGCATCCGGGGCTGTGCCTGCGGTCGGCCGGTAAGGGCTGTTAGGGTCGTGACTCATTCCTCGAACGAGTAAAGATTTCTGCACGGGAGAGTCATGCGGACCACAGGCAAGATCGCGATCGTCACGTCCGTGCTGGCCGGGGCCGCCGTTCCGCTGGCGACCCCGGCCGGGGCACAGGCGGCGCAGGCGTGGGTCGCCTACCACGACCTGAGCGCGAGCCAGAGCGTCGCCCGGGTGACCCGCCTCAAGGACCAGGGTTACCGGCCGATCACGGTGAACGTCTCCGACGGGGAGCGGTACGCCGCCGTCTGGGTCAAGGGCGGCTCGGCCCACGAGTGGGGCATCTGGCAGGGCATGTCGGCGTCCGGGTTCCAGAAGCGGTTCGACGCCGGGGTGAAGGAGGGGGCGCAGCCGACCTCGGTCTCCGCCACCGGGCCGGCCGACTCGCCCGTGTTCACCGCCGTCTTCGAGAAGAAGAAGGGCGCGTTCGTGGCCAGGGCCGGGCTCACCCCGGCGGGCTTCGCCGCCGCCAACAAGGAGGCCACCGCCAAGGGGCTGGCGCTGACCTCGGTGGACGCGTACGGCACGGCGGACGACGTCCGGTACGTCGGCGTGTGGAGCGCCAACGGCGGCGGCGCCTGGTACTACACCTACGGCAAGTCGCTCAAGCAGCACGAGGCCGAGTTCTACGCCAAGAAGGAGAAGGGCTTCCGGCCGGTCAGGATCGCCGTGGCGCCCGACGGGACGTACGCGGCGGTGTGGCGCAAGGACGGCGACAAGTCCTGGGCCCACTACGTGGACATGAGCGCCTCCGGCTACCAGAAGCGCTTCGACGACCTCAAGGCCAAGGGGCTCGCACCGGTGCAGGTCAACGCCGAGAACGGCAAGTACGCCGCCATCTGGCAGTAGCCGCCACCGGCACGGGCGCACGGGCCCGGTGGACGGCACCGCCGGGCCGCCGTGCTGGGGCACCGCACTCCGCCGGGCCGCCGTGTTGCGCCACCGCACCCACCGCACCCCACCGCACCCCGCCCGGCCGCCGGGCCGCCCGGCCGCCGGGCCGCTGGGCCGCCGGGCCGCCGGGGGGCGACGGCGGCGCCCTGTCACTTCGTCAGGATCCGGACGTCGCCCGTCTTGCTGCCGGCCGTGATCCTCCGCTCGCTCTTCCTGTCGTGCTCGACCTCCGAGCGCGTGCTCCCGTCCGTGCTGGCGACCGTCACCGCGTACCGTCCCGAGGGCACCCTCGCGGTCACCCTGCCGTCGCCCGACCGCAGGTCGAGGGTGGCGGGCGCGGCGGCGAACGCCACGTCGATGGCCCCGTCGGAGGTGCGGCAGCGCACGTACCCGGACTTGAGACCCTCGCCGGTGATCGAGCCGTCGCTGCGCAGCCGCAGCCGCCCGGAGGCGCCGGTGACCTGGATGCGGTCGCGGCTGCTCGCGGCCACGTCCTGCGTGAGGCCGTTGAGGATGAGCCCGTCCGTCACGTCGATCGAGAGCCGGACGCCGGGCGGGACCTTGACGTGGTAGCGGGCGCCGCAGTCGCCGAACACCAGGTTGCAGCTCGCGCTGAGCCGCAGGGTGCCGTCGCGCAGCGACCAGGCGGGGGAGTCGGCCGCCTTGCCGCGCACCCACCGCTCCACCTGCACGGCGCCGCCGGTGCCCTGGAGGACGCGGACGCCGCCCAGGGGCACGTCGATCTTCAGGTCGGCCCCGGTGAAGGGGAACGACTGGGCGGCGTGGACCTCGTCCGCTGCCAGGTCCACGCCGCAACCGGCGGTCGCCGTCGCCAGGAGCGCCGCGCATGCCGCTGCTGCCGCAATCTGCCTCATGGCACCCGATCGTGGCCGAACGGTCCCGACCGGCCATCGACCGTCCGGCCGAGCCGAGCCCCGCCCGCCTCCACCATTCGGCCATTCGATGACGCCGGCGGCTACAGCGCCGAAAGCAGCGCGTTCACCTGCCCCAGCGGGTCGGCCCCGATCGGGCGCACCACCACCGACGTGGCCCCGGCCGTCCACAGGCTGTTGACGTGCGCGGCGGCCTCCTCGGCGGTCCCGGAAGCGATCGCCACGTCCTCCGGCGCGACCCCCAGGAACCCGGCCTGCCCGGCCACCATCTCCCCGCTCTCCCCGTCGTCACCGGAGCCGACGCGCAGGAACGTGAACACGACCAGCTCGTGATCCTCCCCGGCGCCGATCGTCTCGAGGATCCCGGGCACCTGCTCGGGCCCCACCCCCTCGGGCACGATCGTGCCCTGCGCCACGCGCCCCGACAGCGCCAGGGAGCGCGGCCGCTTCACCCCGGTCAGCACGGGCGGCGGCTCGGCCGGCGGGTGCACCAGCGACACGCCGTCCAGGTGGACGGCCTTGCCGTGCAGGGTGACCGTCTCGCCGCGCAGCAGCGCGCGCACCGCGGTGACCGTCTCCTCCAGCAGGGTCAGCGGCGAGGCCGGGGCGGCGCCCACCTGTCGCATCCAGTCCTGGACGCCGTGCCCGATACCGGCCGCGAACCGGCCGGGGTGCACGCGGGCCAGGTTGCCCAGCTCCATCGCCAGCAGCATCGGGTTGCGCAGGGGCGCGGGGGCGATGCCGAGGCCGACGCGCAGCCGGGAGGTGACGGCCAGCGCGGTGGCGGCGGAGGTGAGACCGCCCGTCCAGCCCAGGTCCTCCACCACCCACAGGTCGGCCACGGACGTCTCGTCGAGCGCTCTGGCGAAGGGGATGAGCTGCTCGGGCGGCAGCCCCCGGTCGAACATGACGCCGAGTCTCACGATGCCCTCCAGTAATAGCGGTACAGCCGGCCGACCTCCGAGTATCCAGCACGCAGGAAGGCGTCGGCAGTGGGCACGTTGGCGACGTCGGTGGCGGCCACGACGCGTTGCAGGCCGGCCTCGGCGAGCGTGCGGGTGCCCCAGGCGAGCAGGTCGTCGACGTAGCCGTGGCCGCGGTGCTCGGGCACCACGCCGATGTAGGCGATCGAGTGGTCGTCGGGGGCGACCAGCCCGACGGGGGAGTCGCCGAGGTAGGCGATGCTGAACCAGTCGGGCTTGGCCTTGCGGCTCATCAGGTCGTCGTACATCCAGCGGGCCTCCTTCTCCGCGCCGGACGTGGCCACCTCCACCTGGGTGTCGTGGTCGAGCGACCCTTCGGAGACGCGGATGAGGATGTCGATCACCTCGGCGGGGTCCATGCGGCGCGCGGGGTGGAAGGTCAGCCGGCCAGGATTTTCGGGCACGTCGCTCACGGCCACCCACTCCAGCAGCAGCCGCTCCACCTCCATGGTGAACCCGGCCTCGATGAGCGCCTCGTGCTCGACCGCCCGGTCGACGACGGGATCGAGCCCGGGCTGCAGCGAGATGTCGTGGATCACCTTGGTCAGGCCCATCGCCTCAAGGCTGCCGCGCAGCAGGCCGGCGGCGGCGACGGGGTCGGAGCCCGGGTCGAACTGCCAGACGATCTCCGGCTCCGAGCCGGGGAAGGGCGCCCAGTAGGCCAGGCGGGCCTGCCCCTGCGTGAAGCACCACTCAGGCCGCGTCCTGCCCTCGTCGAAGGCGGCGCGAAGCTGGGAGCGCGCAGGCTCGGGGAACTGGTCGAACAACGTGAAAGCCTCCGCTGACGAGGGGGCTCTCCCGCGACTTCACAAGGGTCGTGGAGAGGCGTGCCGACATGACCTGACCATGTTCTCGCACGCCTCTTACCAGTTTTACCCGTTACCGCTCAGGCGGCGCTCTCCAGCGCGGTCCGCGCCTCCGTGAGGGAATGACTCGTCTCGAAATGCCGATCGAGGTTCGTGATCGTCAGCAGGTGCCGGATCATGCCCGGCGCGAGGACCAGGATCATGCGCCCGTTCAGGTCCTGGACGTGGTTGAGCGTGGCGACCAGCACGCCGAGCCCGACGGAGTCGCAGAACGGCACCTCGGTGAGGTCCACGACCACGTTGAGGGGATCGGCGGAGGCCAGCGCCTGTTCGAGCTCCGCCCGCAGCCTGGGCGCTCCTGCCACGTCGAGATCGCCTACGACGTGCAGAACCGTACAGGGCTCCTCCCGCCAGTACCTGACCACCATGGGCCTCACCTGCCCGACACCGAGATAATTATGCCTATTTCTTACATATGTTCTGCATTGCCGTTTTGGTGGTTGGTGTAACACTCGGCTTCGCAGTTGGGGTGCCGGTTGACTTCTGTTGCTGGACTTTCAACTGGTCGCTGCCCAGAATCAGCTCGATGCCGTCGAGATCCACCTTTCGCAGCTGCGCGCCGGGAATGGCGGCGGCCACGGCTTTCGCCTGCGCCTCGAAACCCTCGCCGTACCGGATGAAGGTCTGCTTGTAGTCCTTCTTCGAGGTGTTTCCGGGCTTGTCCGGCACCTTGAATCCGTAGGCGACCAGCGCCTCCTTCGTCCGCGCCCCCAGGCCGGTGATCAGCGTGCCGTTCTTGACGTCCAGCGTCACCTGGCCGGGCGTGATCGCCGACGGCTTGGGGGAGGCGGAGGTGGAGGTCGAGGCGGACGGTGTGGGCCTGGCGGGGTCCTGGTCGGAGTCGATCCTGGTGAACAGCTCGCGGGCGGCCTGCTTGTCCCACAGCACCGCCGACTCGCCCGTCGGGGTCTTGAAGTCCACGTCGGCCAGCGGCACCTCGGCGAACTTCACGTCCTCCAGCGAGACGTCGCGCAGCTGCGTGGCCAGGCCGAGCAGGCCGTCGTCCGGATCGACCTTCACCGTGCTCAGCGTCGAGTTGACGAACGAGGCCAGCTTGGCCGGGTTCGCCAGCGTGTCGGCGCTCAGCACCCGGTTGAGCAGCGCCGAGATGACCTGCTGCTGCCGGTCGATGCGGTCGAGGTCGGAGCGGGCGGTGGCGCGGGTGCGGGAGTAGCCGAGCGCCTGCACGCCGTCGAGCTGGTGGGTGCCGGCCGGCAGGTTGAGCGCGATCTTGGTGTCGTTGATGGGGACGGGCGTGCAGACGGTGACCCCGCCGAGGGAGTCGACGACGTCGATGAAGCCCAGGATGTTGACCTCGATGTAGCGGTTGATCTCCAGCCCGGTGGCCGCCTCCACGGTCTGCTTGGCCAGCTTCGGCCCGCCGAACTGGTACGCGGAGTTGATCTTGTGGTCGCCCTTGCCGGGGATCGTCGTCCAGGTGTCGCGCGGCAGGCTCACCACGGTGACCTTGCTGTGGTCCTCCGACAGGTGCACCACCATCATCGTGTCGGTGCGCTGGCCGCTCTCCCGGCCCAGCTTGAGCCGGTTCTGCTGCTGGCGGGTGAGGTCGTCGCGCTTGTCGACGCCGACCAGCAGGATGTTCTCGGCGCCCCGGGAGGCGGGCGCGGTCACGCCCGCGTCGACGGTGCCGATCTGGCGCGGCGTCGCCCACACCACCCCCGTGGTGATCAGCACGCCCGTGGACAGGAGACCGGCGAGCAGCACGTTGCGGCGGCGGGCCCTGGCACTTCTGCGCGGCGGGCGCCGAGTGCGGACAGGTGTGGTCAGCTTGACGCCGCCGTAGGCGTCTCCGCCCACCAGCACACCGCCGTCCTCCTCGTCCGGGTCGCGCATCTGGTCCCCCTTTTGTCACCCGGGAGGTCGGCCTTTCGATTGCCCTCCTCCCACGGTCGTACAGTAGCGTGAGCCCCGCCATGAAGCAGTTCCCCGACTCGCCGCACGCGCCCGCGCAGACGCGCGGCTGGCCCCCCATCTCCGTCGTCATGCCGGTCCTCAACGAGGAGCGGCACCTCCGCGAGGCCGTCGAGATGGTCCTCGCCCAGAGCTACCCCGGTGAGATCGAGGTCGTTCTCGCCGTGGGTCCGTCCCAGGACCGCACCCAGGAGGTCGCCGACGCCATCGCGGCGGCCGACCGGCGGGTGACGGTGGTGCCCAACCCGACGGGCCGCACCCCCAACGCGCTCAACGCGGCCATCGCCGCCTCCCGCAACGGCATCATCGCCAGGGTCGACGGGCACGCCATGCTGCCCTCCGACTACCTGCGCGTGGCCGTCGAGACGCTGGCCGAGACCGGCGCCGACAACGTGGGCGGCATCATGGCGGCCGAGGGCGTCACCCCCTTCGAGCAGGCCGTCGCCTGCGCCATGACCTCCAAGATCGGCGTGGGCGCCGCGGCGTTCCACGTCGGAGGCACGGCCGGGCCCGCCGACACCGTCTACCTCGGCGTCTTCCGGCGCTCGGCGCTCGACCGCGTGGGCGGTTACGACGAGCACTTCCAGCGTGCCCAGGACTGGGAGATGAACCACCGCATCCGCCAGACAGGCGGGCTCGTGTGGTTCCAGCCGCGCATGCGGGTCTCCTACCGGCCCAGGCCCAACGCCAAGGCGCTGGCCAAGCAGTACTTCCACTACGGCAGGTGGCGGCGGGTGGTCGCGCGCACCCACGAGGGCACGATCAATCTGCGTTACCTCGCGCCTCCGGCCGCCGTGCTCGCCATGCTGCTCGGGCTGGTCGTCTCGCCGTTCTTCCCCCTCGCGCTGATCGTGCCGGGCGGATACGCCCTGGCGATCGTCGCCGGCTCGGCGGTCACCGGCAGCGGGCTGCCGACGAGCGCCAAGCTGCGGCTGCCGCTGGTGTACGCGGCCATGCACTGCTCGTGGGGCTGGGGCTTCCTGACCAGCCCGAAGAAGCTGGCCCGGCCGCCGCGCTGACCTTCCCGTCGTCCGCCGCACCCCGCCGTCCCGCGGCGGGGTCCTTCCCGGTCACCCGCCGGAGAGCACCCGTTCCACGGCCGCGTTGAAGCGGGTCATCGCGTCCGGGTACTCCGGCCCCAGCAGGTGGCTCCTGAGCTTGATCCGGGCCCTGGCCAGCGTGTCCTCCCCGTCCAGGAACTCCGCCAGCCCCGACAGGTCCTCGCCCAGCAGCACCCCCGCCTCCGTGCTCGGGTACCGCTCGTGGAAGGCGCGCTCGGGCAGCCCCGTCACGTTCGTCACCGCGTACGGCTTCTCGCTGGCCAGGAAGTCGGCCACCACGCTGGAGATGTCGCTGATCAGCAGGTCGCACTCGTTGAAGCACTCGTACAGGTGCGGCATGGGCCCCGAGACGACCAGATGCCGGATGTGCGGCACCGACCCGGCGGCCCCGGAGGGATGGCGGGCCTTCGACTTGGCCAGCTCCGCCGCCTCGATCATGGCGACGATCTTCCGGTGGGCGCGGGTGGCGCTCTTGTCGCGGTGGCCGGTGAGCGGGTGCGGCTTGTAGATGACGCGCAGCGGCGGCCGGTGGTCGAGCAGGGCGCGCACCAGGCGCGGGCCCATGGTGATCAGCGAGGTGTGGAACAGGTCGTCGCTCCAGCCCTCCCAGGTGGGCGCGTACAGGACGGTCCGGTACGGGAGCCCGGGCCCCTGCGTCGAGATGCCCTGGAGCTGGGGCCGCCCGACCTCGTGGATGTTCTCGTCCCTGACGCCCACCCTGGCCCGGCGGTACCGGTCGCGGCCGGCGGGGCCCGCCACCCACACCTCGTCGTACACGCGTGAGAACGGGTTGAACGAGGCCTCCTTGTCGCTGTCGCCGTGGTTGAGGAAGACGCTGCGCAGGGTCGGGATGCGCAGCATGTGCACGTTCCTGCCGACGTTGGCGACGTACAGGCACAGCTTGGCCCCGGTCAGCGCGCGGAAGCTCATCAGGTCGGCCGACGACGGGATGCACACCATCGGCAGTGAGGTGGACTCCAGGTGCCTGGCCATGCCGCGCTCGCGCAGCACCACGATGGCGCGGCGGTCGAGGCGTTCGAGGGTGGGCAGCCACATCCTGGCCTGGTAGGCGGCGGCCGTGGCGCCGGAGAAGTACAGGATGACCTCGGGGCCGTACTTCTCGACCTGCTCGCCGACGACCTCCAGCACCCTGGCCCGGTCGGTCAGCGGCGTGGCGCGGCGCACGTACGGGATGAGCGCGAGCGCCCCCGCCAGCCCCGCCGCCAGCGCCACGCCGGCGCCGGCCGTGGCCGGGACGGCGCCCAGGACGGCCCCGAGCACCGGCAGCGCGTCCAGGTAGAGGAACGGCACGCTGCCGGCGTCACGCAGCGGCCCCGGCGGCATCCTGGGGATGCGCAGCGCGGAGACGTCCAGGTTGCGGGTGGTCACCGGCATCCTGCTGAGCATCTGGCGCAGCCGCAGCGCCAGCCCCGTGTGCAGGGCCCGCACCACGTGGATCGCCAGCAGGCCGGCCGCCAGCGCCGCGAACCACGGCAGCTCGGCGCCCGCCGTCCGGGCGACCAGGAGCAGCGCCATGGTCTCGCGGGCCGCGAAGCGCAGCGTGATCCCGAGGTGCACCTTGCCGAGCAGCTCGGGCAGCGGGCGGGCGGCGCGCGGGGCGGCGTACTCGATCAGGTACGAGGCCGCCGCCACCGCCCCGAACAGGACCGGGGCCGGCCACAGCGCCGCCACCAGCAGCGCCGGGTAGCAGCCGAGCAACGCCGCGATCACGATGAGTCTCCTCATGTGATCGCACGGTAACAAGCCTCAGGTCAAACGGCGTCCACGCGGGCGTCTATGACTTGCCCTGAAAGGTCGGAGATGAGGATGTCCAGCGAGGTCTGCGCGACCACGAGCGGAGAGGCGCCGGTATTGACGCAGTTGACCCGGATGCCGCCGGCGGCCCATTCGCCGGCCAGCGCCCTGGTCAGCCCGGCCACGGCCGCCGCGCCCGACTCGTGCAGCGCGCCGGAGCCGGGCGGGACCTGCAGCAGCAGGCTGGGCCGGGGGCCGGGAGCGGCCCCCGTGGCCGGCCCGGCTCCGCGCAGGTGCGGGCGGGCGGCGCGGGCGACGTTGAGCGCGCCCAGGTGGCCGGTGCCGACCGCGTCGGCGACGGTCTCGCCGCTCGCGTGCGCCAGGTCGCCGGCGTGCCCCCGGCCCGCCACCAGCACCACGTGGTCGGCGGCGCCCACGTCGTCGAGCGCCTTGGCCACGGAGTCGAAGTCCTCGACGCGAACGCCGTCGGCCCTGGTCAGGACATGCACGATCGCGCCGTGACGGGCCGCCTCCCGCGCGATCGCCGACGCGCCGTGCTCCGGCTGAGGGCCGTCGGGGGCGAGAGGGTGCGCGGCGGGCAGGACGACGATCACCTGCCCCGCCAGCGCGCCCCTGTCGCCCGCAGGCACGGGCGCGGGCAGCCGGAAGAGCAGGTCCGCGATGTGCAGGTCGGCCGGGTGGGTCACCTTGATGTTGCGCTCGCTGCCCTGCACCAGGTGGATCGGCACCTCCGGCAGGTAGCGCAGCACCACCCCGCAGTCGTCGGTGGCGGGCAGCCCGGCGAAGCCCGGGTCGGCCATGGCCCGCTCGTACGCCTCCCGGATCACCGAGAGCCGGAAACACTGGGGGGTCTGGCTGCGCCGCAGCCGCGACCGGTCGAGCACCTCGCCGATGGCGCCCTCGGGGGTCGCCACCAGCACCGTGTCGGAGCTCGGGATCGCCACGTTGACGGCCTGGTGGGCCTCCAGCGCCCTGACACACTCCGTGATGATCCGGGGCTCCAGGAGGGGGCGTACAGCGTCGTGCAACAGCACGTTGCACTCCTGTGCCCCGAGCGCCGCCAGCGCCCGCCAGGTGCTCTCCGTACGGCTGGAGCCGCCGTCCACGACCTTGCTGACCTTGTGGTACCCGCCCCTGGCCACGATCTCGCGGACCCGGCCGGCGTACCCGGGCGTCATCAGCACCACGATCTCGTCGATCTCCGGCGCGGCCTCGAACACCGCCAGCGAATGCTCGATGATCGTCCTGCCCGCCACCTCGATGAGCTGCTTGGGCGTGCCGAGCCCGACCCGTTGTCCCACCCCGCCCGCGAGGAGCACTCCTACCGACCGCAGCCGTGAATCCATACCGGCAGCGTAACGGTGCTGTTCCGTGATATCGCGTTGACCTGTCGCTACGCTGTGTCTACGCACCCCCGAGACCACGTGCTCCACCCCGACCCGGGAGGAGACCTGAGCTTTGCCCGACTCATTGACCTTCGAAAGCACGACCACATCGGTCCTGCTGCTCGCCACGACACCCGCGTGCAGGCTCCACAGCGGCGACGGCACGTTGCTCGACCGCCTCGGCGACCAGCTCGCCACGCTGCCCGTGCGCGAGGTGCAGGTGGTGCCCGCCGCCGAAGGGCTGGCGGCCGACCTGCGCGGCGTGGCGAAGATCGTCCGCACCGCCGCGGGCCCCGTCGCCGTGCTGCCCGCCGACCTGGTGCTGCACACCGAGGCGCTGGCCGTGCTGCTGGAGCATCCCGCGCACGGCACCGCCGCGCTGATCTCGCACGACGCCACCGCCGGGCCGCTGCGCCCGCCTGTACGGGTGGAGGGCGGCAGGGTCGTCGCGGCGGGCAGCTCCTTCCACCTGGTGCCCGAGGCGAACGCCACCTTCAGGGGCGTGCTCCAGGCGGGGGAGGCCGACCTGGCCTCGCTGGCCGACATCGCCGAGGAGCTGGCGGAGCTGGCCGAGGCGGGCAAGCTCGGCCCCGTCACCCCGGTCGAGGCGGTGGACCTGCTGCTGGTCGGGCTGGTCAGGTCCGGCGTGACCGTGCGCGCCGCGGGCATCGGGCAGCTGCACGCCGACCGGGTGACCGGCCAGATCTCCGCCGACGCCGCCCTGGCCAGGCTCGCCGAGGTGGACGAGGCCCAGGTCAGGCTCGACGCCTCGGTCAAGGAGGACGACGGCTTCTTCGCCACCTTCTTCGTCTCCTCCTGGACCCGCTACCTGATCAGGCCCTGCGTCCGGCTCAAGCTCACCCCCAACACGGTCACCGGCGTCTCGGCCGGGCTGGCCCTGCTGGCGGCCGTCTGGTTCTCGGCGGGCACCCAGGGCGGGCGGCTGGCCGGGGCGGGGCTGCTGTACCTGTCGTTCGCGCTCGACTGCCTCGACGGGCAGCTCGCCCGCTACACGCGTACGTTCTCCCCGCTGGGGGCCTGGGCCGACGGCATGTCCGACCGGCTCAAGGAGTACGCGGTGTACGTGGGCCTGGCCTTCGGCTCCGCCGCCGCCGACAGCTGGTACCTGGCCGTGGCGGCGATGGTGCTGCAGGTCGTCAGGCACGCCATCGACTACACCTACGCGGGCGCCGTCGCCGACGCCGCCCGGGTCGGCGCCATGTGGGGCAGACCGGCGCGCTCCCTGCTGGAGACGCAGGACGTCCGCCACGCCCCCGGCGGCATGCTCAAGCTCGCCCAGCGCCTCGAACGCGACACGATCGCCCGCTACCTGAAGAAGATGATCGTGCTGCCCATCGGGGAGCGGATGGCGCTGATCGCCGTCACCGCCGCGTTCTGGGACGCCAGGGTCACCTTCCTGGCACTGCTCGGCTGGGGCGGCGTGGCGGCGCTCTACCAGCTCGTCGGACGGATCGCGAGGTCGGCACGGTGATATCGGTCCACATGACCCCCGTCCCCAGCAGCACGGTCGTGGCCTACCGCGACGACGGGCCGCTCTCGCGCGCCATGGGGCTGCTCGTGGCGGGGCAGCTCCCGCCGCTGCCGCCGGTGATCGCCGGCACGTTCGTCACCGGCGTGCTGCTGCTGCTCGGCGTGGCGGGGACGGACGGCCTGGCGGTGTTCGCGCCGGCCGTGACGCTGCTGCTGGCCGGGCCGGGCAGCACGCATCCGCACGACGGCAGGTTCGACTGGCTCGTGCCGCCGATCCTGCGGCTCATCGAGTACACCTTCATCGCGGCCGTCGGGTTCGCCCACGCGGTGCACCCCGTGGTGATCTTCATGCTGCTCGCCGCGCTGGCGTTCCACCACTACGATCTGGTCTACCGGTTGCGCCAGCGCGTCTACGCGCCCCCGTGGCTGTCCACTCTGGGGCTCGGCTGGGACGGGCGGATGATGGTGGTCTCGCTGGTCGCGCTGTCGGGCTGGCTGACCGGGGGCTACGCGCTGCTCGCGGTCTACCTGTGGGGGCTGTTCGGCTGGGAGAGCCTCACGTGCTGGCTCGCCGCGCCCCGATCCGGGGTGGATGCGACCGATATGGGAACGCAAGACTAACGCCGGATTACCCGCACGGGGCCCAAAGACGAATACTCTTTGGGCCATCGGAGTCATGCTCGACTGAGGAGTGCACGTTGCTGGGAATGGTTCTGGCCGCTGGGGCCGGACGACGCCTGCGGCCGTACACCGACACGCTGCCCAAGGCGCTCGTGCCGGTCGACGGCGAGACCACGATCATGGACATCTCGTTGCGCAATCTCGCCGAGGTGGGCCTGCGGGACGTCGTGGTCGTCGTCGGTTACGCGGCGCAGGCCGTACACGAGCGCAAGGAGGCCCTGGAGGAACGCCACGGCGTCAAGCTCACCCTCGTGCACAACGACAAGGCGGAGGAGTGGAACAACGCCTACTCCCTGTGGTGCGCGCGTGACTACTTCGCCCAGGGCGCGCTGCTGGTCAACGGCGACACCGTGCACCCGGTCTCGATCGAGAAGACGCTGCTGGCCGCGCCCGAGACCAGCGACATCCTGCTCGCCGTCGACAACGTCAAGACGCTGGCCGACGAGGAGATGAAGGTCACGCTGTCGCCGGAGGGCGCGCTGCGCCGCATCACCAAGCTGATGGACCCGGCGCAGGCGTACGGCGAGTACATCGGCGCCACCCTCATCAGGCCCGCCGCCGCCGACCGGCTGGCCGACGCGCTGAAGACGACGTTCGAGCGTGACCCGCAGCTCTACTACGAGGACGGTTACCAGGAGATGGTCGAGCGCGGCGAGCTGATCCACGCCGCGCCCATCGGGGAGGTCGACTGGGTCGAGGTGGACAACCACGACGACCTGGCCAAGGCCCGCGCCATAGCCGTTCACTACTGAGGGGGCGCGGATGCCGCTTCTAGCGAGGATGTTGCCGGCGCCGCTGACCATGGACGTCAGGCGCGGCGCGGTCGCCCAGCTCGGCGCCCTGCTGGCCGACAGCCGCGTGGCGACCTCCGGCAGGGTCGCGGTGGCCGTCGGCATGGGCCAGGGCGACCACATCGAGAGCCTCATCGCGCCCACGCTGGGCGAGGCCGAGGTGTTCAGGGTGGCCGACGGGTCGGTCGACGCGGCCGTCTCGCTCGGCGCCGACCTGCGCAAGGCGGCCTTCGAGGTGGTCGTCGGCGTGGGCGGCGGCAAGACGATCGACGTGACGAAGTACGCCGCCTCGCTGGCCGGCATCCCCATGGTCGCGGTGGCCACCAACCTCTCCCACGACGGCATCTGCTCGCCCACCGCCTCCCTCGTCTACGAGGGCGGCAAGGGCTCGTTCGGCGTGCCGATGCCGCTGGCCATCCTGGTCGACCTCGACTTCGTGCACAACGCGCCGGAGTCGCTGGTCAGGGCGGGCGTGGGCGACGTGGTGAGCAACCTGTCGGCCATCGAGGACTGGCAGCTCGGCAACGTCGAGCGCGGCGAGCCGATCGACGGGCTGGCCTGCTCGATGTCCCGCACCGCCGCCGAGGCGCTGGTCGGGCGCACCGACTCCATCGAGTCCGACGCGTTCCTGACCGTGCTGGCCGAGTCGCTGATCCTGTCGGGCATGTCGATGGTGGTCGCGGGCTCGTCCCGGCCCGCGAGCGGTGGAGATCATGAGATCCTTCATGCCGTGGATCAGCTCTTCCCCGGCACCTCCAACCACGGCGAGCTCGCCGGCATCGGCGCCGCCTTCTGCTTCTTCCTCCGGCAGGACGAAGCCCGCACCAAACAGGTCGTCGACTGCCTGCGCCGGCACGAGCTGCCGGTCGTCCCCGGCGACATCGGGCTGAGCCCCGAGCAGTTCGCCGAGGTCGTCGCGCTGGCCCCGGCCACCCGCCCCGGCCGTTACACGATCCTGGAGCACCTGCGCATGCAGGACTCGGAGATCCGCGATCGGGTGGGGGACTATGTCCGGGCCTTCGGTAGCTGAGCTGCGCCAGGTGGCCCAGCCACCCGGCCACCTGGAGCGCAGGAACGGCGAGCACTGGGCGGGCGTGCTCTACATGCGCCGCCTGTCCATCTACGTCACCTGGCTGTTCACCAAGACCTCCGTCACGCCCAACCAGCTCACCTGGGTGATGACCGTGGCGGGGGTCGCGGCGGGCTTCGTGCTGGCCCTGCCGGGGCTCTGGGCGGCGGTGCTGGCGGCCTTGCTGATCCAGGTCTACCTGCTGCTCGACTGCTCCGACGGCGAGCTGGCCCGCTGGACGGGCAAGACCTCGCTGGCCGGCGTCTACCTCGACCGGGTCGGCGCGTACTTCGCCGAGGCCGCGGTGCTGGCCGGGCTGGGCTGGCGGGCCTCGGCCGTGCTGCCCGACTGGTACACCGTGTGCGGCTTCGCCGCCGCGCTCGGCGCCATCCTCATCAAGGCCGAGAGCGACCTGGTGGAGGTAGCCAGGGCCAAGGGCGGGCTGGGCGCCGCGAGCGAGGCGGCGGCCGTGCAGTTCCGCTCCGGGCTGCTGGGGCTGGGGCGGCGGGTGCTGGCGGCGACCAGGTTCCACCGGATCGTGCAGCCGATCGAGCTGTCCATGCTGGCGGTGGTGACCGCGGTGATCGACCTGGTCATCGGCGAGCCGACGGCCACGCGGGTGCTCGTGGTGGCCTGCCTGATCGCCGCGGCGCTGCAGACGGTGCTGCACCTGATCAGCATCATGGCGTCGAGGCGACTGGCTTGATGACGCGCCTGGAACCGAGGGGGGCTTTCGTCCGTCGTATTGATCGGACGTCCGCCGTTCGGTGGGGGTTCATCGTCGGTTCCGATACGCTTAGCTTCACCATTCCCAGACCATGCAGACCAGCAGACTCGGTGATCATGAAAGAATGCTCCGCCCGTGCTCTCAACGCGTCAGGACAGTGATTCGTTGAAGATCTCGTGCGTCATCCTCACCATGGGCAACCGGGTCGCGGAGCTGAACCGGGCGGTCGAGTCCGCGCTGAACCAGGTCGACGGCGACGTCGAGGTGGTGATCGTAGGCAACGGTGCCGACGTGCCCGAGGTGTCGGCGACGCCACCCGAGGGATCGGCCGCGGTCGTCAAGGCCATCCGGCTCGATCGGAACACGGGCATCCCCGCCGGCCGCAACCGGGGCGTGGAGGAGTGCTCGGGAGACGTCGTGCTGTTCCTCGACGACGACGGCTGGTACGCCAACCCGAAGGTCGTCTCCCACGTACGCGACCGCTTCGCCACCGAGCCCGACCTGGCCGTGATCTCCTTCCGGATCATGGACCCTGACGGGAGCGGCAGCCAGCGCCGTCACGTCCCGCGCCTGCGCGCGGGTGACCCGCAGCGCTCCAGCGCCGTCACCACGTTCCTCGGCGGCGCCTCGGCGATCAGGCGCTCGGCCTTCCTCCAGGTGGGCGGCCTGCCCGAGCGCTTCTTCTACGCGCACGAGGAGACCGACCTGGCCTGGCGGCTGCTCGGCGAGGGCTACCGCATCGAGTACGACGCCGAGACGGTGATGTACCACCCCCAGGTCCCGCCGACCAGGCACGCCGAGTTCCACCGGCTCAACGCCCGCAACCGGGTCTGGCTGGCCCGGCGCAACCTGCCGTGGCCGCTGGCGTTCCTGTACCTGACCAACTGGGTGGTGCTCACCGTGATCCGCGAGCGCGGGGCCTCGGGGGCGCTGAAGGCGTGGTTCTCCGGGTTCTTCGAGGGGCTGCGCAGCCCGGCGGGCGAGCGCCGGCCGATGGCCTGGCGCACGGCGTGGCGGATGGTCAAGCTCGGCCGCCCGCCGATCGTCTAGCGCCGCGTCGCCGCGTCGCCGAACGCCGCTAGACCTGCTGCGCCTCGCCGAAGCTCATCTCGGCGTGCGAGATCGTGGTGCTGAACAGCGCCCGCTTGGGCAGCCCCAGCTCGCTCAGCTCCTTGGCGATGGGATGGTTGCCCAGGCGGATCAGCGCGCCGCTGGGCCGCATCCTGGCGCCCTTGGCCCGTACGGACCACGGCACGCGCCGCGTCACCCCGTCGCGGTGCGTGTAGGCGTCGAGCGGCGCCATCGCGCCCGCCGCCGGCACCGGCAGGCCGGGTTTGATCAGCATGTCGAGCACGAGCCGCCCGTCCTTGCGCAGGATGCACCTCTTGTACGGCGACGACAGCCGCAGCTCGATGTCGGCCAGCTCCTTGGGGAACCCCCACAGGGTGCGCCCGGCCTCCAGCGTGAACGCCTGGTCCACCGGCAGCCAGTGCACGAACACCCCGGCGTGCCGCAGCTCGCCCGGCCCCACGGATCCGGCCGCGCCGGGCGGCCGGACGAGGAAGGCCATGCCGAACTCGTGGTAGGTGTCGAGGTCGCCGTCGCGGTAGTCGACGAAGACCAGCATGCACACGGCCTTGCCGGGCAGCACCTCGGCCACGTCCAGCCCTGAGTACGCGATCACCGCCCTGGCGGCGTCGGCACGCACCGGGTAGAGGGCACTGCACACCTCGGCGTCCCTCACCCGTACGGGCATGCCCACCGCCCGGCCCTGAATCTGATGCGATGCCATGAGTCCCAGTACATCAACCAGGAAGGCGTGTGACCATTCCCGCCCCGGTCCCGTCTACGTGTGATGTGACAATGGACAGACCACGGGGGGCACCATCATCGAGGACTTGTACCGCGAGCACTGGCCGCTCGTGTGCGGGTTCCTCCTGCGCAGGACCCGTGACCCCCACCTCGCGGAGGACCTGGCACAGGAGACGTTCGTCAAGGCGACCAGGGCGCTGCTGGGCTGGCGCGGGGAGAGCCCGGCCGCCTGGCTGCTCACGATCGCGCGCAACGTGCTCATCGACCACGTCCGCCGCACCCGCCGCGAGTTACCCCTGCCGGAGGCCGACGAGCTGGGCGCGCCCGGGTTCCACGTGGACTCCCTGGAGGTGCGCGACGCCTTGGGCCGGCTGCCGGAGCAGCATCGCCGGCTGCTCACGCTGGTCTACTTCGAGGGCTTCTCGCTGGTGGAGGTGGCCGCGATGACCGGCAGGAGACACGCCTCGATCAAGACGGCCCTCTGGCGGGCCAGGAACGCGTTCGCCGACGTCTATGGAGTCCCCCATGAGTGATGATTTTCCGGAAATGCCGGACTTCGACCCGAAGCTGACCCGGAAGGCCGTGCGGCGGGGGCTGGTCAGGACGACCACCAACGTCCTGGCGGTCCTGCTGGCGCTCGCCCTGGTGGCCACGGTCGGCCCGATGCTCCTGCAGACGCGGGACGGTCGTGAGCAGCGGATGACGGACGTGCTCGGCACCGCCTTCAAGGTCTACAACCCGGCCTACCGGGTGGTGACCAACGACTGCTGCGAGATCACGCCGCTGTCGATGTCGTTCACGGTGACGGCGGAGCCGCTGCGGCCGGTCGGCGCGGTGTCGCCCGTCAGCACGTACACGATCAGTCAGAGCCTCTTCGGGCGTGTCGGCCACCTGCCCCTGGGCAGGAACGCCAACACCAGGCTCTCCCAGAGCCTCTACGACGTGGGCACCGACCTGGCCCGCAAGCAGGACGTCCGCAAGGTGCTGAACCGGCTGGACGGCGACCTGCGGGCGCTGGCGGTGGTCGAGTTCACCGCCCCGCTCAGGCCGGAGGAGCTCAAGAGCTGGCTCGGCCTCAGCGGCCGGTGCGCGCAGAGCGTCGTCTACGAGCGCAGGCCGGGCGCGCTGCCGATCACCTGGGGCGCGATCACGTGGGACCGCGGCACGTTCGTGGAGGACAGGGAGGGATGCGGCGTCGGCCTGTCGAACTTCCGCTCCTGGGTGGCCCGGCTCGACAAGGACGACGACCCGGATCTGCGCCGCTTCGACCTGACCTTCGACCGGCTGCGCAAGGCGTCGCGCGACGGCCTCGCCTACGCGTACGTGGACGAGACGTCCAGCATCGAGAGACTGCGCGAGCTGATCGACGACCCGCGCGTGCGCACGATCCGGCTGGCGGACGCCGCCCTCGACCTGGACCGGCCCTAGACGGCCAGCGCGTGCCTGGTCACCCCGGCCCACCGCTCGGCGCGGCGCACGAACGCCTCGGCGTGGTCGGGCCAGTGGTGACGCAGCCGCGCCTGCGCGTGCCCCTGGGCGCCGAGCCTGACCCGCCGCTCCGGGTTCTCCTTCAGGTCCAGTACGGCGTTCAGCACCGCGTCCACGTCGAGCGGCACCACCAGCCCGCACCCGGCACCCTCGACCAGCGAGGCGCCGTGCGGCGTGGTGATCACCGGCAGGCCCCTGCCCATGTAGTCCATGATCTTGGTGGGCACGGTGCCGACCGTGTCGTCGGCCAGCGCCAGGCCGGCCAGCGCGCCCTCCGCCATCCGCAGGGCGTGCCGGTTCGGCACGTAGCCGAACCAGTCGAGCAGGCCCACCCGCTGGGCGTCCCGCAGCAGCGGCCGCACGTCGCGGGCCGCCGCGCCGATCAGGTCCAGCCGGATGCCGTGCGGGACCAGGCGCTCGGCCAGCCCGATCAGCTCGCTCACGCCGCACTCGGACGCCAGGCGGCCGATGTGCACGACCCTGGTGTCGCCAGGAGGGGGAGGACTGGGCGACACCAGGGTCGCTTCGGGGACCACGGAGGGAGTGATCACCCGGTGGCGCCTCGCGGCGCGGGAGAGTTGCTTGGAGGTGGCCTGCTCGCGCACGTCCCAGACGACCGGAGGGCGCCGGTACGGCAGCGCCCGCAGCAGCCGGTGGTCGTGCACGATCAGCAGGTCCGCGTCGCGCACGCCGCGCCTGAGCGCGGCGCGCGCCCGGCTGTAGGAGGCGTGGCGGGCCACGTCGATCGCGGTCAGCCCCATGGCGGGGGTCACGTTGAAGTAGGTGAACGGCGCGACGTAGGTCACCTCGTGGCCCGCGTCGAGCAGCGCCCGGATCTGCCGGTGCATGATCCGGGCGTCCTCGGGATGGTGGACGGTCGTGGCGACACATGCGCGCATGTGTCGATGCTGAGCGCTAACCAGGTCAATGGCGTTAATGCGGGTGGAACGGCTGCTTAACTTCGGGAGGGGCGACGATAGAGCCAGGTCAGGCGGGGCTCCAGCACCCACTTGAAGACCGTCCGGGTCTCCGGCAGGCACAGGATGATGGCCAGCGCGAAGCAGCTCGCGCTGATCGCCAGCACGCCCAGCGGCCCGTACAGCCACGGGACCGACAGCCAGCCCATCTCCTTGGCGATCAGCACCGGGATGCCGTGCAGCAGGTAGCAGTAGAGCGTGCGGGTGCCGAGGTCGGTGTACCAGGTCTCCTTCCTGGGCACCAGCGCCAGCACGGCGAAGCACATGGCCAGCGCGCAGACCAGCAGCCCGATGCGCAGGCCGAGGCCCATGTACCAGGACAGGTTGAGATCCTGGTAGCTGTTCTTGTAGTAGACCGGGCCCAGCTTGGCCATGGGCGCGATGAAGATCGCCACCGCCGCCGCGCCGAGCAGGATGAACCCCGAGACGATCTTGATCCAGCGCCGGTTGAGCAGCTCGAAGTGCTCGGGCTGCAGCACCAGGCCGATCACGAAGAACGGCAGCAGGCCGAAGAACCGGTCCATGCTGAAGTCGCCGGAGATCTGCGAGAAACCGGCGAACAGATAGATCGCGATCGCCACCGGCACGGGATACTTCATCCGCTTCCACACCGGGGTGGACAACCGCCAGAACAGCAGCGCCAGCAGGTACCAGTTGAGCCATGCCGGGTCGATGATCGTCAGGCTCCACTTCGACCCGAGGGCGGTGCGGAGCGCGGCGTAGCCCACCTCGACGATCACGTACGGCACGAGGAAGGTGTCGACCAGCTTGTTGGTCTTCGCGTTGGAGTTCCAGAAGTTTCTGGACAGGTAGCCGCTGATCACCACGAACAGCGGCATGTGGAAGACATAGATGAAGATGTAGGCCGCCCGCGCCGAGTCGGCGGCCAGCGTCGGCACCAGCGCGTGCCCGATCGGCACCAGCGCGATCAGGACGAACTTGACGTTGTCGAGGAACGGGTCGCGCTTGCGCTGCTTGGCCGGCTCGGCGGCCGGCTGCGGCTGCTCCTGGTGCCCCTCGCCGGACGACGGGCTCTCGGTGATCGCCGCCTGCGGCGCGGTGCGCTCACCCGGGCCGGCTCCGTGCGGGTCGGTGGACTCGCTCCAGAACGCCTCCTCCGGCAACGGCCAGCGGGCCCCCGTGTTGGCGGGCCCTTGCTCCTCGGGGCTGCGCTGGGGCGTGGCCGATGGGGAGAACCTGGTGTCAGACACAGAAGAAGTCGCTCAGCTTCGCTCGGGGCCGGGGAACCACGACGGCAGCAGGACCGGGAAACCCATGCGGCTTGCGTCGCGCTGCGTCGCCAACCCACGACAGACTATCCCGCCCTCGCGGGTCCTGTCTCTCGCAGAGGACCAGAATGCCCGGTTACACAGGAGATTTGGAGCCTCAGGTGCACACGTTCTTCTGCTCAGAAGCGGTGATCGTGCTGTTGTTGACGCTGTCGGGCAGCTTGGTCACCTTGACCGACTCGAAGTCCTCGCCGACCAGAAGCTGGATGATCGGCGTGCCCTTCGCGGGGGCTCCCGCCGTGGCGCCGGTCGCCGAGGTGTACGGCTGCACGTTGACCCCCGCCACCTTGCCCGACGCGGCCTGCGGCTTGGGCAGGACGGAGCCGCCCAGCGTGATGGCGTGGTCGGCGGCCGACTCGACCGTCTTGGCGTAGTGGATCTCGCTCTTGGCCAGGCTCGCGCCGTCCGGGGTCTCGTAGTTGCCCACCCCGGCGATGTTGAAGCCCTGCTTGGCCAGCTCGTCGGCCACCTCGCGGGCCTTGCCCACGGTCTTGGTGCCGTTGAGCACCTGCACCCGCACCTGCTCCGGCTTGATCGCCACCTTGGGCTTGGTGCTCGCGCTGGCGCTCGGCTCGGGCGCCGTGACCTCGGTGTCGGTCTTGATCGAGGTGAACAGCTCGGTGGCGTCCGGCTCCTTCCAGACCACCCGGTTCGGGTCGTCGGGGGCGGGCCCCCACGGCACCGTGGTGAACTTGACGCCGTTGGCCGTCATCTCCTTGGCGCTCAGCGCGATCTGGATGAGCTGCTCGGTGTCGTTGGCCAGCTCGGGGTCCATGGTGACCGAGCCGGCCGCGGCGGCCACGAAGTCACGCAGCCGGCCCACGTCGGTGAGCAGCTCGCTGCTGGTGGCCTTGGCCACGACCTTGCTCAGGAAGATCTGCTGGCGCTTGATGCGCTGGATGTCGCTGCCGTCGCCGTACTTGCGCAGGCGTACGTAGCCCAGCGCCTTCTCGCCGTTGAGCAGGCTCTTGCCGGCCGGCAGCACCAGCTTGGAGGCCTTGTCGTTGACGCCCGTCTTCAGGCAGATCTCGATGCCGCCCAGCGCGTCGACGATGTTCTTGAACCCGCTGAAGTCCACCTCGACGAAGTGGTTGACGCGGATGCCGGTGAGGGTCTCGATCGTGGAGATCGTGCAGGCGATGCCGCCCGAGTTGTACGCGGAGTTGATCATGTCGCGGCGCGGGGCCATCTCCTGCTTGGTGGCCTCGTTCTTGCACCGGGGGATCTGCACCATCGAGTCGCGCGGGAAGCTGATCAGGCGGGCCTTGTCGCGGTTGGGCGAGATGTGCATGAGGATGATCGTGTCGGTGCGCTTGCCGCCCGCGTCGGCCGTGCGGGCGAGCTGCTGGCCGTACTTGGCGTTGCCCGCCCCGGCGCGCGTGTCGGAGCCGACGAGCAGCACGTTGAGCGCCCCCGTCTCCGGCGGGCGCGGGTTGATGATGTCCTCTTTGACGCTCTTCTGGTTGATGTTGCCGAAGGCGTCGCGGTAGGTGGTGTACGCGGTCAGCGCGCCCGCGACCATGACCGTGGTGACGCCGATGCTGACCCAGGCCAGCACGCGCATCCTGGTCTGGCCGTTCTGGCCGCCACCGGAGCGGTGGCTGCGCGGTGGCCGGTCGTCGGGCGGCGGGGGCGGCGCGGCGGCCGCCTGGCGGCGGGCCATCCTGCTGCCCGGCTGGGTGCTGCCCGGTTGTGTGACGGCGGTACGGCGGTCCTGCAAAGAATCGACTACCGGCACGCTCCTGTAGTCACTCATACGCCCCCTAGCCTCACTCCTTGCGCCGCCGGATTGGTCGCTCCGCGCCACGAGACTAGGTCACGTACGGCGTGCCCCGAGCCATGATCGCGGGGAACGGCCGTGACCCGGACGTGATGTTTCCGCGGCAAAGCATACTCAGAGTTGGACATTGGGTGGAATATCATCGCCAAACTGTTTCACCCTCGGATCGCCACCGGACGGTCGGAGCTGGTCAGGCCTGATGCTCTGGGCCGCCGCCAAACAGGCCAGGGGTACGGCCGGCAGCACGTACCGGTAGTCGAACTCGGCGGCCGCAGCCGGTGTGATCAGCAGCACAACGGCCACCGACCAGGGCACCAGCCAGGCCGGCCCCGCCGCGAGACGCGTTCCAGCGCGCCTGCGGGCGATCGCCGCCACCGGTGGCACGAGCAGGATCCCCAGGAGCACCGGGCCGGGCAGCCGCACCATGCTCTGATAGGCCCGCAACCATCCGGCGAAGGGCTCCACGATCTCCGTGCCGATCGCACCCTGCTCGTAGAGCTTGGCATACTCCGCGCCGACCTGCGCGGGATAGCGCCCAGGAGGTTCGGGCCGGGTCACCGGAAACTGGTAATACCCGTAGATCTCGGCGTCGGGGTAGATCGGCCGGTCCCAGGTGAACGAGCGGCTCAGCTCCTCCAGCACGGAGACGGCGTAGTCGAGCGGCTGCGTGGTGATCGCCAGCATCGCGAACCTGGCCGCCAGGTCGTCGTTCTCCTTCGAGAACGTGATGCCCGGCAGCAGCACCAGCGGGGCGTCCTTGGCCCAGATGTACTCCTGCGAGGGCGGGCGCCGCTCCGGCGGGCGCGGGTCGCACAGGACCTTCAGGTCGGGCGGCGGGTCCATCCTGGCGCAGTCGGCGAAGGACATCGTGCGGGCGTACAGGAAGACGCCGTTGGCCCCCACGAGGCCGACGCGCTGGTAGGTGGCGTAGAACCAGGCGCCGTAGGCGATGATCGGCACCAGCGCGGCGGCCAGCAGCACACCGGCCGGCTTGAGCAGGCGCACGGGGCCCGGTCCCGGCCGCCTGCGCGGCGAGCCCGGCGGCCGCAACCACCCGCGCAGCACGAACCAGGCCGCCAGCACCACGATCAGCGGCTGCCCGACCGTCCTGGTCAGCGTGGCGGCGGCCAGCAGCAGGCCGATCGCGGCGATCGTCGCCGTCCGGCGCGTGGTGCACAGCACCACGGCGCTCACCACCAGGAACATGAACAGCGTGTCCGAGACGAGCAGGTGCTCCAGCTCGATCTGGTACGCGTCCAGCAGCACCGGCACCGTGGCCAGCGTCGCCACCCACCTCGGCGCCCCCGGGGCGACCCGGAGCGCGGCACGGTAGACCAGCACGCCGGTGGCCAGGCCGAGCAGGTGCTGGGCCGCCGTCACCGCGCCGAACGCGTGCAGCGGCTCCAGCAGCTTGAGGAACATCGAGTAGCCGGCCGGGCGCACCAGGTCGGGGCGGGGTTTGAAGACCGTGACGATGTAGGTGTAGGAGTCGGGGAACCACAGCGCGGGCCGGTAACCGAGCATCGCCAGCGCCCGCAGCGCGGCGCCCAGCGCCAGGACGGCCAGGAACCAGCGGTGCCCGCGCGGCAGGCGCCACCGGCCGCGGCCGGACTTCCCGGGCTCCCCGTCGTGAGCCTCCGGCCTCACCGCATGCCCTCCCGCTTCTCCAGCACGTGCGTACGCTACCGGCGATCGCACGCGAGCCGTGCCTGCGGCCGGAGTGCGGGCCGAGGTTGGATACGCTCGCTCACCGATGGAACTCGATCGCGCCGGCCGGGTGCCCGCCACGCCGTCCGTCCTCGCCAGGCTGGCCACGCAGCCGGTGCTTCCCACGCTGGCCAGGCTGTCCGTGCTGCCCGCGCTGGCCGTGGCGGGCTGGTTGCTGGCGGGCCTGCCACTGCTGCTGCTCGGCTGGTTCGCCCCGCTGCCCGCCACGCTGCTCGGGGTCCCGCCGGCGGCGCTGCTGTGCTGGGCGGGCGCACGGAGGCTGGGCGCCATCGCGGGCGATCCCCCAGGGGACGGCGGCGCGCCGTGGCAGGTCGCGGGCGTCGTCGGGGTGGCCGCGGCGTCGGGCGTGGTCAACGCGATCATGCACAGCGAGCAGGTCGCCGTCAGGCGCGACCCCGCCACCTACACCCAGTACGCCGCCTGGATCGCCGCCCACGGAGAGTTGCCCGTCCCCACCCAGGTGGAGGCGTTCGGCGGCCCCGACCCCGCGCTGGTGTTCAAGAGCGTCGGGTTCTTCGCTGCGGACGGCGCGGTGGTGCCCCAGTTCATGCCGGGCCCGCCGATGTTGTTCGCGATCGGTCACTGGCTGGGCGTGCCGTTCCTGGTGCCGGCCGTGCTGGGGGCGCTGGCCGTGCTCACGGTGGCCGGGGTGGTGGCGCGGCTGGCGGGAGCCCGGTGGGCGCTGGTGGGGGCGACGGCGTTCGCGGTGAGCCTGCCGATCCTCTACACCTCGCGCACCACGTTCAGCGAGATCCCGTCGCTGATCCTGCTGTTCGGCGGCGTGGCCCTGGCGCACGACGCGCTCGCCCGGCGGGAGCGGGGCAGGGCGCTGCTGGCGGGGCTGGTGTTCGGGCTGGCGGTGCTGGTCAGGGTGGACGGGCTGCGCGACGTGCTGCCGGTGCTGGCGTTCGCGGGGCTGCTGATCGGCATGCGGCGGTTGCGCAGGCCGGTGGGCGTGGTGGGGCCGCCGCTGCTGGCCGGGCTGGTGGCCGGGGCCGGGCTGGGGATGCTGGCGGCGTACCTGCTGGCCCGTCCTTATCTTTCCTATCTGTCCGGTTCGGTGCGGCCGCTGCTGCTCATCTGCGCCGGCGTCCTCGTGCTGACCGCCGCCGGGACGGCCGCCGCCCCCGCCCTGGCCCGCGTCCGCCTGCCCCCGTGGCTGCCGAGGACGGGCGCGGTGCTGGTCGTGCTGCTGATGGCGGCCCTGTACGCGCGCCCGTGGGTGCAGACCGTGACCCGCGTGCCCGACAACCCCGACGACCGCCGCACGTTCGAGATGATCGAGCAGATCCAGCGCGCCAACGGCCTGCCCGCCGACGGCACCAGGCTCTACTTCGAGAACTCGCTGCACTGGGTCACCTGGTACGTCGGCGCCCCCGCCGTCCTGCTGGCCACGATCGCCGCCGCCCTGCTCGTGCGCAGGCTGCTGCGCGGCGGCTCGTCGTTCGAGTGGCTGCTGCCGCTCGCGATCGTGGGCTGGACGACCGTCACCACGCTGCTGCGGCCCGAGATCACCCCCGACCACCCGTGGGCCGCCCGCCGCCTGGTCCCCGTCGTGATCCCCGGCCTGATCCTGCTCGCCGCGTACGGCCTGGCCCGGCTGCGCCGCCTCACGGACCGGCACGGGCCGGTGGTGCTGCGGTGGGGCATGGCGCTGGCCGTGCTGCTCGTGCTGGCGCCCCCGGCCGTGACCTCGATCGGGACCGCGTTCACGCCGGTCGAGCGGGGCGAGGCGGCGGCGGTCGAGGCCATGTGCGCCCGGATCCCTGCCGATGCCTCGGTGCTGACCGTGGAGCGGGTCACGGGTGACCGCTTCGTCCAGGTCGTCCGGGGCATGTGCGGCCGACCGGCCGCTCAGGTGGCCCGCAGGGGGGCCTCGGACCTGGCGCCGGAGAGCGAGGTGCGGCGGCTGGCCGAGCGGGTGCGCGCGGCGGGCCGGGTGCCGGTGGTGCTGGGCGCCGAGGACTGGCACGTCGCGCCGTACGGGACGCCGTCACAGGTCATGAGGCTGGTCACGCGGCAGGACGAGCGCTCGCTCACCGAGGCGCCGAACGGCACGTGGTCCCTGCGGATGAACGTGTGGATGGCGCTCGCCTGACCGTCCGCCGCCGAGCACGGCGTGACATGGGCGACACTGGTGAAAGAGGCCCAGAATCGGGAGCTCCCGCTGGCCCGATGTGGACTCGACTTTCGGCTGGGCAGAGTAACCTCGACCCCCGTGAGCACGCTTGAGACCCCCAAGAGTGGAACTGCCGTGGAAGAAGCGCCGTACGTCACGATCGTCCTGCCCTGCTACAACGAGCAGGACCATGTCCTCGACGAGGTGGAGCGCATCACCAAGGTGATGGACTCGAGCGGCTACACCTACGAGCTGGTGGCCGTCGACGACTGCTCGACGGACGCCACGCTGGCCAAGCTCAAGCAGGCCGCGCCCGACTACCCGCACCTGCGCATCCGGGCCTTCCACCGCAACGGCGGCGCCGGCACCGTGCGGCGCATCGGCTCCCAGGAGGCCAGGGGCGAGATCGTCGTCTGGACCGACGCCGACATGTCCTACGCCAACGAGCGCATCCCCGAGCTGGTGCAGATCCTGGAGAAGGACGCGACCATCGACATGGTGGTCGGGGCGCGCACCAGCGAGGAGGGCTCGCACAAGCTGCTGCGCGTGCCGGCCAAGTGGGTGATCCGCAAGGTGGCCGAGATGCTGGCCGGGCAGAAGATCCCCGACCTCAACTCGGGGCTGCGGGCCTTCCGCAAGTCGGTGGCCAAGCCCTACCTGCGGCTGCTGCCCCCCGGCTTCTCCTGCGTCACGACGATCACGCTGTCGTTCCTGTCGAACCAGCACGACGTCTACTACCTGCCCACCGAGTACGCCAAGCGGGCCGGCAAGTCGAAGTTCAGCTTCGTCTCCGACGCCTACCGCTACATCCTCCAGGTGTTGCGGATGATCATGTACTTCAACCCGCTCAAGGTGCTCATGCCGCCCGCGCTGTGGCTGGTCGCCATCGGGTTCGTCAAGGGCGTCTGGGACATGATCCAGCACCCGTTCTACTTCCCCGCCAACACCGTCATGATCTTCCTGTCGGGGCTGCTGATCGGTTCCGTGGCGTTGCTGGCCGACCTGATCGTGCGCTCGCGGGGAGAGTGACGTTGCGGATCGCGATCGTCGGCCCGACCTATCCGTACAAGGGCGGCGGGGCGCAGCACACCACCGAGCTGGCGCACCGGCTGGCGGCGCTCGGCCACGACGTGGTGATCGAGTCGTGGCGCGCGCAGTACCCGTCGTTCCTCTACCCCGGGCAGCAGACGATCGACGCGCCCGAGGGCACGCCGTACCCGCGGACCGTGCGGCGGCTCGACTGGCGGCGGCCGGACGGCTGGGTCGCGGCCGGCAGGCGGCTGCGGTCGGCGGACCTGGTGGTGCTGGCGGTGCTGAGCCCGGTGCAGGTCCCCGCCTACCTGGGCATCCTCTACGGGATCGGGCGGAAGGCCAGGACCGTCGCCCTGTGCCACAACGTGCTGCCGCACGAGCGCAAGCCGTACGACGAGCCGCTGATGAAGGCCCTGCTCAAACGGGTGGACGGGGTCCTGGCCCACTCCGAGCCGCAGGCGGCGCTGGCCAGGGGGCTCACGTCCAGGCCGGTCGGCGTGGCGGGGCTGCCGCCGCACCTGCCCTCGACCTCCGGTGACACGCCGGCCGGGGTGGTGCACCGCAGGCTGCTGTTCTTCGGCATCGTGCGCCCGTACAAGGGGCTGGACCTGCTGCTGCGGGCGCTGCCCGAGGGGGTCGCGCTGACCGTCGCGGGCGAGTTCTGGGGCGGGCTCGACGAGACCGAGGCGCTGATCGGCGAGCTGGGTCTCGGCGACCGGGTGGAGCTGCGGCCGGGCTACGTCGCGGCCGAGGACGTGCCGGAGCTGTTCGCCGCGGCCGACGCGCTGGTGCTGCCCTACCGCCACGCCACGGCCAGCCAGAACGTGTGGCTGGCGCACGAGCACGGCGTGCCCGTGATCGCCACCCGCGTCGGCGCGCTGGCCGACCACGTCACCGACGGCGTGGACGGGCTGCTGGTCGAGCCGGGCGACGCCGGGGCGCTGCGCGCGGCCATCGAGCGGTTCTACGCCTCCGGGGAGCCGGAGAGGTTGCGGTCGGGGGTCAAGGCGGTGGACCCCGAGCCGTTCTGGTCGGCGTACGCGACGGCGCTGCTGGGCCTCTGACGGCCGAGCACGAAGGAGATGCCCGCGGCCACCGCGTCGGCCAGCGTGAAGGCCAGCCGCGACACGATCGCCACGGCCAGCGCGGTGGGCGTGCCGACGACCGGCCCGAGCACGAGCACCAGCGCGCCCTCCCTGACACCGACCCCGGCGGGCACGACCACGGTGAGGATCCCGGTCGCCCAGGCGAACGCGTAGGCCCCTGTCGCCAGCACGTACAGCTCGGGACGGCCGGCGACCAGCCAGATGTGCAGGCCGTACACGAGCCAGCCCAGCACCGTCCAGGCCACCGCGACGACCACCGTGCGGCCGGGCAGCACGCTCTCCAGCGGCTCCCTGCGCGCGATGCGCAGCGCCAGGTTCAGGCCCCAGGTGAGCACCCGGGGGTGCAGGCAGACGATGATCACCGGCACGAGCAGCACGAAGTACCAGGCCTGCCGCACCGCCTCCAGCGTGCCCAGCGTCGCGGCGGCGATCGAGATCGCCACCCCGAGGTTGATCACCAGCCCGAGCGAGATGGTGGCGAACGTGCGCCGCGGCGGGCTCCCGTGGTCGCGCCCGAGGTCCATCATCGCCGCGTACGCCCACACCGCGCCCGGGATGTACTTCCCGAGCTGCCCCACGAACATGATCCGCCCGGCGATCCGCACCGGCACCCGCGTGCCGAGCCCCGACAGGATCTCCCGCCAGGCCAGCAGCATGCAGAACTGGCCGATCAGCACCGCCACGAACGAGCCGAACACCGCCCATGGCGACATCGCGGCCAGGGCGGTCGTGGTCTCGTCCCAGTTGGTGGCCAGCCCGTAGCCCAGGAAGGCGATCGCTACCAGGGCCAGGACGACGCGCAGCAGGCGGCGGAGCATTGGCTCAGGTTACGCGCGGTTCTCCGGCCAAATCCAGCAGCCGGGAGCCGGCGATTGGCGCCCGCGTCCGTACGGGGTCGGTACGGTGGGGAACCGTGGTGAAGCAACGGGTCGCGCAGCTCGAATACTCCGAGTTCCAGTCCGCCATGCTCGACGAGGCGAAGCGCAGGCGGAAGGCAGCGAAGATCATCGCGGTGCTGGAGCACTTCAACGGGCCGCTCGGCGGGCTGACCGTCGGCGACGTGGGCTGCTCGGCCGGGTTCATCGCCGACGAGCTGGCGCAGGCCGGGGCCCGGCACACGCTGGGCATCGACATCGACGTGCCGGGGCTGCGCAAGGCGGCCGACCGGTTCGGCGAGCGGGTGGCCTTCGTCTGCGGCGACGGCACGGCGTTGCCGTTCCCCGACGGCTCGATCGACGTGCTGGTGTTCAACCACATCTACGAGCACGTGGTCGACCCCGACGCGGTGGTGGCCGAGATGCACCGCGTGCTGTCCGACAGCGGGGTGCTCTACCTGGGGCTGGGCAACCGGCTCGGGGTGATGGAGCCGCACTACAAGCTGCCGTTCCTGTCGTACCTGCCGCCGGCGCTGGCCGACCGTTACGTGCGCGCGTTCGGGCGGGCCGACCACTACTACGAGCGGTTCAGGACCCGGCGCGGCCTGCGCCGGATGTTGCGGGCCTTCCACGTGTGGGACTACACCTTCCCCGTGCTGGCCACGCCGACGCGGTTCGCGGGGGGCGAGCTGTTCCCCGGCGTGCTGGGCAAGGTGGTCGCGGCCGTGCTGTCGCGCATGCCGCGCGAGGTGCTCAGGCTGCTGCTGCCGGTCGTGCCGACGTACCTGTGGGTGGCGACCAAGACGCCGCGCCGCCCGGTGGGCGCGCGGCTGCCGCAGCCGCCCGAACGGGTGCGCCCGTGGTGAAGGCCCCCGTGGAACCGGTGCCGCGGCGCCCTCTGGCTCGCCGGCTGGTCAGATACGGCTTCCTGGCGGTCGCGCTCGGCTTCGGCACCTGGGCGGTGGCCAGGGAGTGGGACGCGGTGGTGGCCGGGTTCGCCAGGCTGTCGTGGGGGGCGCTGGCCGGGGCCCTGGTCGCGGTGGTCGCCGCCCTGCTCGGCGCCATGCTGACCTGGCGCACTCTGCTGGCCGACCTGGGCTCGCCGCTGCCCGCACGCCCGGCGGCCAAGGTGTTCTTCGTCGGCCAGCTCGGCAAGTACATCCCCGGCGCCGTCTGGCCGGTGCTCGCCCAGATGGAGATGGGCCGTGACCTCGGCGTGCCCCGCGCGCGCAGCGCGGCGGCGTTCTTCCTGATGATGCCCGTCCAGCTCGCCACCGGCCTGCTGGTCACCCTCGTCACGCTGGGCTGGGACCGGTACGGCTGGCTGCTGCTGTTCATCCCGCTGCTGCTCGTCCTGCTCGACCCCAAGGTCGTCAACGCGGTCATCGGATACGCGCTGCGCCGGCTCAAGCGCGAGCCGCTCGAACGCCCCCTCACCAGGCGCGGCATGCTGACCGCGCTCGGCTGGGCGCTGGCCGGCTGGCTCGCCTACGGCGTGCACCTGTACTTCATCGCCCCCCAGGTCGGCCTGCTCTTCGCCGTCGGGGCGTTCGCGCTGTCGTGGTGCCTGGGCATCCTGACGTTCGTGATCCCGGCGGGCGCCGGGGTCAGGGAAGCGGCCATGGTTGCGGTGCTTGCGCCCCATCTGGAGTCAGGTGCCGCAATTGCGGTCGCCCTTTCGTCCCGCATTGTCATCATCGTAGGGGATCTCATCTGCGCGGGCCTGGCGGGAATTGCGGCGCGTCGCGACTCGGTGTGATTTGGCCCACGATTTAGGGGAGGCTGGTCATAAGCTGAACTTCAGAGGGGGACGACCAGTCCCACGTTGATCTTGAGGGGAGAAGATCTTCGTAATGCCTCGAGTGCTCGTCGATGCGGCGGCGGTCCCCGCGGACCGCGGCGCGTTGATCAGGTATGTGGACGGGCTCGTGGCCGCGCTCGATCGGGCCGGTGCGGATCTGTCAGTGGTCTGCCAGCGTGCCGAAGCCGAGCGATACCGGCGCCTCGCGCCCTCGGCCCAGATCCTTCCCGGGCCCGTGGCCATCACCAACAGAGCCGCCAGACTGGCGTGGGAGCAGACGGGCCTGCCGTTACTCGCCCGCCAGGCCGGCGCAGACGTGATCCACGCTCCCTACTACTCCATCCCGCTCAGGTCGGGCGTGCCTACCGTCGTGACGGTGCACGACGCCACCTGGTTCACCGAGCCCGACCAGCACAGCCCGCGTGCCGCGTTCTTCCGCTCGGCCACGCGCACCGCCGTACGCCACGCCCAGCGGGTCATCGTCCCGTCCAAGGCGACGCGCGACGAGCTGGCCCGCGTGCTGGCCGCCGATCCCACCCGCATCGACGTCGCCTACCACGGCGTCGACCTGGCGCAGTTCCACCCGCCGACCGAGGAGGAGATCCGCAGGGCGGCCGTGCGGTGCGGGCTGCACGGCCAGCCGTACGTCGCCTTCCTCGGCGCCCTCGACCCCCGCAAGAACGTGCCCAACCTCATCCGTGGCTTCGCCGCCGCCGTGAAGCGGCTGGACGAGCCGCCGGCGCTGGTGCTCGGCGGCGGCGTGCACGAGGACGACGTGGACGCCGCCTGCCGCGAGGTCGAGGCCACCGTGCGCGTCATCAGGCCCGGCTACCTGCGCGCGCCCGACCTGCCCGGCTTCCTGGGCGGGGCGCTGGTGGTGGCCTTCCCCTCGCGTGGCGAGGGGTTCGGGCTGCCGGTGCTGGAGGCCATGGCCTGCGGCGCCCCCGTCCTGACCACGCACCGCACCTCGCTGCCCGAGGTGGGCGGCGACGCGGTCGCCTACACCGAGCCCGACGCCGGCAGCATCGCCGAGGCGCTGGGCCACCTGCTGGCCTCTCCCGAGCGCAGGAAGCAGCTGCGGGAGGCGGGGCCGGCCCGAGCCCGCGAGTTCACCTGGGACGCCTCGGCCGAGGCGCATCTCAGCTCCTATCAACGCGCCATCGAATAGTTCGGTAACCTCACGGAGTGATGGAGAGCTCTTTGCCAGACCTCGAGGCGATCCTCCTGGTCGGGGGGCAGGGCACGCGCCTGCGTCCGCTGACACTGGGCACGCCCAAGCCGCTGCTGCCGACCGCCGGGGTGCCGTTCCTGGCCCACCAACTGGCGCGCGCCCGATCCTTCGGCGTGCGCCGGATCGTGTTCGCCACCTCCTACAAGGCGTCCATGTTCGAGCCCGCCTTCGGCGACGGGGCGGCGTTCGGGCTCTCGCTCGAATACATGACGGAGGAGACGCCGCTGGGCACCGGCGGCGCGATCCGTAACGCGGCCGAGGCGCTCACGGCCGGCCCCGACGACCCGGTGCTGATCCTCAACGGCGACATCCTCTCCGGTCACGACATCGGCGAGCAGGTGCGCGCGCACCGTGAGCACCAGGCCGCTGTAACGCTCCATTTGACAGAGGTCGACGATCCCTCCCGGTTCGGCTGCGTGCCGACCGACGAGGCGGGGCGGGTCACGGCGTTCCTGGAGAAGACCCCCAACCCCGTGACGAACCGGATCAACGCCGGCTGCTACGTCTTCACCCGGTCGGTGATCGACTCGATCCCGCGCGACGAGGTCGTCTCGGTCGAGCGCGAGACGTTCCCCGGGCTGATCGAGTCCGGTGAGCTGGTGCTGGGGTACGCCGACCGCACCTACTGGCTCGACGTCGGCACGCCGAGCGCCTACGTGCGGGGCTCCCGCGACCTGGTGCTCGGCCGGCTGGCCTCGCCCGCGCTGCCGGGGCCCACGGGCGAGTACCTCCAGCTCGACGGGGCCCGCATCTCGTCCGAGGCGAAGGTCCAGGGCGGCACGGCCGTCGGCGCGCGCGCCGTCGTCGAGGCCGGCGCCACCGTGGCGGGCTCGGTGCTCAGCGACGACTCCGTGGTCGAGGCCGGCGCCTCGGTCACGGACTCCGTGCTGGGCCGGGGCGCGCGGGTCTGCGCCGGCACGGTGGTGCGCGACGCGGTGATCGGCGACGGCGCCATCGTGGGGCCGGGCAACGAGCTGCAGCACGGCGTGCGCGTCTGGCCGGGCGTTGAGCTGCCCGGGCGCGCGCTGCGCTACTCCAGCGACGTCTGACCCACCCCGGGGGGCGCGGCAGACTGGACGGGTGATGGAGCGCAGGTGGGTGCCCGACGGGCCGCTCGACGCGGGGCTGGCCCTGCAGCCGCACCAGCGCGGCGGCGGCGACCCCACCTGGCGCCGAGCCTCTGACGGCGCCGTGTGGCGCACGTCCAGGACCCCCGACGGCCCCTGCACGCTCAGGGTGAGCGTCAAGGCGGACGGCGTGCACGGGCAGGCGTGGGGGCCCGGCGCGGGATGGGCGCTGGAGACCCTGCCGGCCCTGCTGGGGGCCGAGGACGACGTGTCCGGGTTCAGCGTCAGGCACGAGGTGCTGGCCGAGGTCGTCAGGAGGCATCCCGGCCTGCGCATCGGGCGCACGGGCCGGGTGATGGAGGCCCTGGTGCCCGCCGTGCTGGAGCAGAAGGTGGTCGGGCAGGAGGCGTGGCGGGCCTGGCGGTGGCTGCTCGGCCGGTACGGCGAGCCCGCGCCGGGGCCCGCCCCCGAGGGCATGCGGGTGGTGCCCGAGCCCGTGGTGTGGCGGCAGATCCCGTCCTGGCACTGGCACCGGGCGGGTGCCGAGGCCGTGCGCGCCCGCACGATCGCCACCGCCGCCTGGCACGCCGACAAGCTGGAGGCCGCCGCCACCACGCAGGAGCTCGACCGGCTGCTGCGCGCGCTGCCCGGGATCGGCGTGTGGACCTCGGCCGAGGTGCGCCAGCGGGCCTTCGGCGATCCCGACGCGGTCAGCGTGGGCGACTTCCACCTGGCCAAGCTGGTCGGTTACGCGCTGACGGGGGAGAAGACCGACGACCCCGGCATGATGCGGCTGCTGGAGCCGTACACCGGGCATCGGCACCGGGCCACGGTGCTCGTCTGGCTCAGCGGCCTGCGCCCGCCGGCCAGGGGGCCGAGGATGGCCGCGCGCGACTACCGGGCCTTCTGAGCGCGCCCTGGGTGCGTACGCTGAACTCAGCCCGTCGTACTGTGCCTCTATGAGTTCTGACTCCGCGCTCCGCCGCGCCCTCGCCCGCGCCAGGGACGGCAAGACGCTCGACGTGACCGAGGCGACCGTGCTCCTGCACGCCAGGGACGGGCATCTCGACACGCTTCTCGAACACGCCTCCCGCGTGCGCGACGCCGGTCTGCGGGCCGCCGGGCGCGAGGGGATCATCACCTACAGCAGGAAGGTGTTCATCCCGTTGACCCGGCTGTGCCGGGACCGCTGTGGTTATTGCACGTTCGCGACGGCGCCGCACAAGCTGCCCGCGCCGTTCCTGAGCCCCGACGAGGTGCTGGAGATCGCCCGGCAGGGGGCGGCGATGGGGTGCAAGGAGGCGCTGTTCACGCTGGGGGACCGGCCGGAGGACCGCTGGCACCAGGCCAGGGGGTGGCTGGACGCGCACGGCTATGACGACACGTTGTCCTACGTGCGGGCGATGGCGATCAGGGTGCTGGAGGAGACCGGGCTGCTGCCGCACCTGAACCCGGGCGTGCTGAGCTGGCGGGACCTCCAGCGGCTCAAGCCCGTCGCGCCGTCCATGGGGATGATGCTGGAGACGACGTCGCGGCGGTTGTTCGAGGAGAAGGGGCAGCCGCACTACGGCTCGCCCGACAAGGACCCGGCCGTGCGGCTGCGCGTGCTGGAGGACGCCGGCCGGACGAATGTGCCGTTCACCACGGGCATCCTGATCGGCATCGGCGAGACCGTCGAGGACCGGGCCGAGTCGATCTTCGCGATCCGCAGGGTGGCCAGGGAGTACGGCGGCATCCAGGAGGTGATCGTGCAGAACTTCCGCGCCAAGCCCGACACCGCCATGCGCGGCCTGCCCGACGCCGACCTCCAGGAGCTGGCCGCCACCATCGCGGTGGCCCGCCTGGTGCTCGGCCCGCGCGTCCGCCTCCAGGCGCCGCCCAACCTGGTCGACTCCGAGTACGAGCTGATGATCAGGGCCGGGATCGACGACTGGGGCGGCGTGTCGCCGCTCACCCCCGACCACGTCAACCCGGAGCGGCCGTGGCCGCAGATCGACGACCTGGCCGCCCGTACGGGCGAGTCCGGGTTCCAGCTCCGCGAACGTCTCACCATCTATCCGGAGTACGTGCTGGCCGGGGAGCCGTGGCTCGACCCCCGCCTCATCGCCCACGTCTCCGCCCTGGCCGACCCTGCCACCGGCCTGGCCCGCGAGGACGCCGTGCTGGAGGGCCGCCCCTGGCAGGAACCGGACGGCGGGTTCGCCTCGTCCGGCCGGGTCGACCTGCACGTCGAGGTGGACACCACGGGCCGCACGAACGACCGCCGCGACGACTTCGACCACGTCTACGGCGACTGGGACGCGCTGCGCGAGCGCCTGGGCACCACGGCCGCCGCCACCCCCAGCGACGTGCGCCAGGCGCTGAGGCGGGCCGAGGCCGACCCGGCGGGCCTGACGGACGCCGAGGCCGTGGCGCTGCTCGGCGCCGAGGGCGAGGCGCTGGACGAGCTGGCCGCCCTCGCCGACGCGCTGCGCCAGGAGGCGGCGGGCGACGAGGTCACCTACGTCGTCAACCGGAACATCAACTTCACCAACGTCTGCTACACCGGCTGCCGCTTCTGCGCCTTCGCCCAGCGCAGGACCGACGCCGACGCCTACACGCTCAGCATGGAGCAGGTCGCCGACCGGGCCGAGGAGGCGTGGGCGGCCGGCGCGACCGAGGTGTGCATGCAGGGCGGCATCCACCCCGACCTGCCCGGCACCGCCTACTTCGACATCGCCAGGGCCGTGAAGGCCAGGACGCCGGGCATGCACGTGCACGCGTTCTCCCCGATGGAGGTCATCAACGGCGCGTCGCGGCTGAACCTGTCGATCCGCGACTGGCTGGAGGCCGCCAAGGAGGCGGGCGTGGACTCGCTGCCCGGCACGGCGGCCGAGATCCTCGACGACGACGTGCGCTGGGTGCTGACCAAGGGCAAGCTGCCGGCCAAGGAGTGGATCGAGGTCATCACCACGGCGCACCGGGTCGGCATCCCCACCACCTCGACCATGATGTACGGGCACGTGGACAACCACCTGCACTGGGTCAGGCACATCAAGCTGATCAGGAAGCTGCAGGAGGAGACGGGCGGCTTCTCGGAGTTCGTGCTGCTGCCCTTCGTGCACACCAGCGCCCCGATCTACCTGGCGGGCGTGGCCAGGCCGGGCCCGACCGCGCAGGAGAACCGCGCCGTGCACGCCCTGGCCAGGATCCTCCTGCACGGCGCGATCAGGAACATCCAGTGCTCCTGGGTCAAGCTCCAGGACGACCTGTGCCGCCAGGTGCTGCAGGGCGGGGTGAACGACCTCGGCGGCACCCTGATGGAGGAGACGATCAGCCGGATGGCCGGGTCGGAGAACGGCTCGTACAAGACGATCAGCGAGCTGCGCGCGATGGTCGAGGTCACCGGCCGGCCGGTCAGGCAGCGCACCACCGAGTACGGCGTGCCCAGCCAGGAGCGGCTGGCGGCTTCCGAGGCCAGCGACGGCGTCTGCCAGAGCGTCAGGAGGGTCCTGCCGCTGGCCTAGTTGTAACATGTTCTAACAAGCACTTGCGCCTGCCCTGTGAGGCGCTGGGAGAATCGTTCCTCCCCGTGGAGAGAGGTTCACCGTGCGGTTGGGTCGGCACCGCGCCGCGTTAGCCCCCGAGCAGCGACGCAGGAAGGCGTTCCAGCGCGGCATGCTGGCAGGGCTGACGGCCGTGGCCATCGTCGCGGCCGGCCTCGTCGTGATCTTCGGCGGCGGTGGCGTGCTGTGCAGCACACGAGAGCCTGTTCTGGTCAACGTGGCCGCCGCGGTGGACGTGGCCCCGGCGGTCATGGAGGCGGCGGGCCGGTTCAACGAGACGCGGACGGCCGTAAGCGGCCGGTGCGTGCTGGTCCAGGTGACCGAGCAGCCGCCGGCCACGGTGCTGCGCACGCTGATCGGCGACCGGGCGGGCGTGCTGGCCGAGCGGCCCGACGGCTGGATCGCCGACTCCTCCGCCTGGATCAGGCTGGCCCGCCAGCAGGGGGCCAGCTCGCTGCCGGCGGGGGAGAGTGTGGTGGCGACCTCGCCGCTGGTGTTCGCCACCCGGTCGTCGCTGGCCCAGCGCTTCTCGGTGGGCAGGACCGAGATGAACTGGCGGATGGTCTTCCCCTCGACCGTGCGCGGGCGGCTGACGCCCAACGCCGACGAGCCGGACGTCGTGCGCGTGCCCGACCCCTCGCTGGCCGGGGCGGGCATCGCCACCGTGGCCGCCGCCAGGGACGTCGTGGGCACCGGGCCCGACGCCGACAAGGCGCTGACCGCGTTCGTACGCTGGGCGCAGGCCGGCTCCGCGCCCGACTACCGCAGCATGCTGGCGGCCGTGGACGACCACACGTTCTGGCGGCGCCCGGTCGTCATCGTGCCCGAGCAGTCGGTGTGGAACCACAACCTGCGGCCCTCCTCCGACCCGGTCGTGGCCCTGCACCCGCGCGAGGGCACGATCAACCTCGACTACCCGTACGTCGTCACCGCCGCCGACCCCGACGTCGCCGAGGCCTCCACCGTCTTCGCCGGCTGGCTGAAGGGCGCGCAGGCGCAGGAGATCGTGCGGCGGGCCGGCTTCCGGTCCGGCGACGGCACGCAGGGGCCGATCTCGCCGGGCCCGCAGATCCCCTCCGCCGCCCCCAGGACCAGGTCCTCGGTGTCGCCGCAGGACATCGACGAGGCGCTGCGCGCCTGGAGCAGGCTCGCCCCGCCGACCAACATCCTCGTGCTGGCCGACACCTCCAAGCACATGGCCGAGCCGCTGAACGGCCGAACCCGGGTGAGCGTGGCGCTCGACGCGGCCAAGATCGGGCTGCAGCTCTTCCCCGACTCCACCCACATGGGGCTGTGGGAGTTCGCCGACAAGGTCGGCGGCATCAAGAGCTACCGGCAGCACGTCGGCCTCGGCCCCATCACCGAGCCCGAGACGGGGCAGGTCATCCGCCGCAGCCGGCTGGACCAGCTGACCAGCACCATCGCCGCGCATCCCAAGCGGGACAGCTCGCTGTACGACGCGATACTCGGCGGATTCCGCACGATGAGCAGCGGCTACCGCGAGGAGATGAACAACGCCCTGCTCGTGATCACGGCGGGGCGGGACGACGGCACGGGCACGGACCTGGGGGCGCTGCTCGACCGGCTGAAGCGGGAGTGGAACCCGGACCGGCCGGTGCAGATCATCGTGATCGCGTTCGGCGAGGGGGTCGATCGGGCCGCGCTGTCGCAGATCACGGCCGTCACGAACGGGTCCCTGCACGAGGCGGAGCAGCCGGGGGAGATCATCGACGTCTTCCTGGCGGCCCTGGCCCGGCGCCTGTGCCATCCGACCTGCAAGCCGACGGCCTAGGGCGGCCCAAGGGGCGGCCCTACGGGGCGGCTCAGGGCGGCTCAGGGGGGCGGCTCAGGGGTTGCGGCGGGCGATGGCGGCGTTGAGCGCGGTGGCGAACACCGTCCACGCCGCGTAGGGCAGCAGCAGCGCGCCGGCCGTGCGGTCGGCGCGCAGGGCCCGGCGGATCAGCACCGCGTTGGAGGCGTTGAGCAGCAGCAGCTCGGCCAGGGCCAGGCGCGGCGCTCTGGCGCGGAAGAACAGGGCCGGCCACGCGGCGTTCAACACCAGGTTCCCGGCCAGGGCGCGGGCCAGGGCGTCCCGCTCCGCGCCTGGCTCCTGATTCAGCGCGCGGGCGCCGCCGTACGCGATCAGGCCGTAAAGGGGGGTCCACACCAGGGGGAAGGCGCGAGGGGAGGGCTGCCAGGAGGGCTTGCGCAGGCGCTGGTACCAGGCCGTGCCGGGGGCGGTGGCCAGCGAGCCCGCGAGGGCGGCGGCGCCGGTGGCGAGCGCGGTGGCGAGCGCGGTGGCGAGCAGGGTCTTGTTCATGACGCGTGCCCCTGCCCGCCCCGCGGCGGTTCAAAAGGTGTTACACGCGTGCCCAGAGTGCCGGCACGTTCGGCGGCTCCCAGCCCGCGAGGGCGGTGTGCGCCTGGAGGCACCGGTAGGTGGCGCCGTTGTAGGTGACGGTGTTGCCGGCGGCGTAGGCGGTGCCGGCCCGCCAGGTGCCGGACGGCGTGGTGGTCGTCGGGGTCGGCGTCGGGGTGGGGGTGGGGGTGACGGTCGGGGTGGGCGTCGGGGTCGGGTTGCCGCCACCGCCGCCGATGTTCAGGTCGATGCAGGAGTAGAAGGCGTTGGCGGTGTCGGAGATGTTCCAGATGGCCAGGACCTTCTGGCGGCCGGAGTAGCCGGAGAAGTTGACCGTGTGGGAGATCGTCGCCGGCGGTTGCTGGCCGTTGCCGTTGAACACGGCCACGCGGTTGCTGCCGATGTAGTACTCGTAGTTGAGCGTGGCGTGCCGGGCGGTGAACGTCCAGGTGAAGGTCACCGAGCTGCCGACGGAGGCGACGGGCCAGGCCTTGCTCTCGTCGCTGAGCTGCGCGAACTGGCCGAGGTTGGCGTGGCAGCTACGCAGGCCCTTCGGGCCTTCCACGCTCTGGGGCTCGTAGATGATGTTGCCGCAGCCGGAGACCTTGCCCTGGGCGCAGTTGGCCTGGCGGGAGGGCGGCGTGAGCACGTAGCCGTGGGCGAACGCCGGGGTGGTGTTGAACACCGTGGTGGCGACCGCGATCACCACCACGGCGACTAACGTGAGGGTCCTTCTCATGAAGTGCTCCTTCACATGGGGGGTTGGCCCCAATGTAAAGGAAAGTTTCCTAACGGTAAACGCCTGGCTTACCGCCTGTCAGCGTGTGACGATGAAGTCGGCGGGATCGCGCGGCGCCCGGTCGCGCGGCGGCGCGGCGGCATGGCCCACGGCCACGCAGCCCATCGGATCCCACGACTCGGGCAGGTCGAGCACCTCGCGGACGACCGGGCGGCAGAACATCGTGGACGACACCCACGCCGAGCCGAGCCCCTCGACGGCGAGCTGGATCAGGAAGTTCTCCACCCCGGCGCCCGTCGCCACGATGAACATCTCCCGCTCCGAGGCGTTGCGCCGATCGTCGCCGTAGGTGTGCGAGCCCTCCATCACCAGGCACGGCACCACCAGGTAGGGGGCGTTGCGCAGCACGTCGCCCCGCTTGACCCGCTTGGCGATCGACTGCTCGGAGAAGCCGTCGCCGCGCAGGTCGGCGATCCACGCCTCACGCATGGCGTCGAGCAGCTTCGTCCTGGTCTGCGGCGACTCCAGCAGCACGAACCGCCACGGCGTCGTGTGGTGCGGCGCGGGCGCCGCGATGCCCGCCGCGACCGCCCTGCGCACCGCCTCGGGATCGACCGGCTGCTGCGAGAACTCCCTGATCGTCCGGCGGGCGAACACCACGTCACGCGACCCGTAACGGAACAGGTCCTCGTCGGCGCCCCGCACCAGCGGCCGGACCCCCGGCCCGTCGTCGTCGGTCACCAGGTGGGCCAGCCCGCGCACGATCGCCACCGGCACCCCGGCGAGCTTGCCCTTGACCAGCTCGGCGGCGCTCGCGATCTCGTCGGCCAGGGCCGTGACCGTGGCGCTGAGCTGGTTGCCGTAGGAGTCGGCCGCGCCGCGGTAGTCGTCGAGCGGCCGCACGCCGGCCGCGCCGATGGCCACGTCGGTGAGCCCGTGCCGCCACGGCCTGCCGAACGTGTCGGACACGATCACCCCGACCCGCCCGCCCAGCCCCGCCCTGATCCGCCGGGCCGAGGCGTCGGAGTCTTCCGGCAGGAGCAGGACGGTGCCCTGCTCGGTGTTGGAGGCGTCGACCCCGGCGGCGGCCATCACGAAGCCGTGCCTGGTCTGGGAGATCACAGTGTCGCCGCGCCTGGCGACCACGCGCTCGGTCTCCTCCTCGATGGCCGCCGTGCGGTCGGGCGCCCGGCGCACCCTGCCCTCGGCCTTGCTCACGATCTTGGAGGTGATCACCACGATGTCGCCGTCGCGCAGGGCGGCGCCGGACAGCAGCGCCGCCAGGTCGTCGCCCTGCCGCACCTCGCCGATGCCGGTCACCGGGATCACCTCGACCCGCGTCACCTCACTCACTGGGCAAGCTCCCGGGCCAGGTCGAGGGCCGAGCGGGCGATGTCGGCCGCGGCCTCGGCGTCGTGCATGAGGATCGGGCGGGCGAGCACGCGCACGCCGTCGAGCGAGACCCCGGAGTCCTCCTCGGCGACCAGCCAGCCGTCGATCAGCTCCGAGCCGTACAGCTCCAGCACGGCCTGCGCGGAGGTCTCCACCCCGATGGCGGTCAGGCACGCGTCGGCCATGCCCCGCACCGGCGCGCCTCCGATGATCGGTGAGACGCCCACCACGGTCTTGCCCAGCAGGGCGTCGCGGATGCCCGGCACCTGGAGGATCGTGCCGATGCTGACGACCGGGTTGGACGGCGGCAGGATCACCACGTCGGCCTGCTCGACGGCCTCCAGCACGCCGGGGGCCGGCTTGGCGGAGTCGACCCCGACCAGGGCGAACGACTGGGCGGGCACCGAGGCGCGCAGGCGTACCCACCACTCCTGGAAGTGGATCGCGCGCTTGCCGCGCTCGTCCTCGATCACGACGTGGGTCTCGCAGCGGTCGTCGCTCATCGGCAGCAGCCGCACGCCCGGCTGCCAGCGCGCGCAGAGCGCCTGCGTGATCTGCGACAGCGGATAGCCGGCCTCCAGCATCTGCGAGCGCACGATGTGGGTGGCGAAGTCGCGGTCGCCGAGCCCGAACCACTGCGGCTCGACGCCGTACGCGGCCAGCTCCTCCTTGACGACGTGGCTCTCCCCGGCCCGGCCCCAGCCCTGCTCCTCGTCGATGCCGTTGCCCAGGGTGTACATCACGGTGTCGAGGTCGGGGCAGACCCGCAGGCCGTACAGAGTGATGTCGTCACCCGTGTTGCCGATGACGGTGATCGAGGCGTCGGGTGCGGTGGCGCGCAGGCCCCGGAGGAAACGGGCGCCGCCGATGCCGCCGGCTAGTGACACGATGTGCATGCGGCCCAGTCTTCCATCGGGCTCCGACAAGCCCGTCTCGGGACCGGTTTTCCGGTTTTTGTCAGCTGTGTACTGCCAGGTATTGGACGATTTGATAGGGAAGAGCTTCCTGGGACTCCCGGCAGGTGAGTCAGTGATGTGGCAAACTCCCTTCGGGCTAAAGGGTCCGATGGGGGTACTTGTGAGCAAATTTGACGTTGCCCGGCTCAAGGAGCCGGCCGCCTGGGTCATGCTCGTCGCCGGGTTGCTGAACGTGGTGCTGGCGATCGGGCACATCCTGATCGGCTCGGCCGGCTCGTCCTTCACGGAGCGTGCGGTCGCGAACTTCTCCAGCGTGACGAGCCCGGTCGTGACCGCGTTGCTGCTCGGTGCCGTGTTGCTGGTGACCAAGGTGGGCGAGCCTTCGCCCAAGGCGAAGCCGATCACGTACGGCTCCGCGGCCGGGCTGCTGCTGGCGTCGGTGTTCGGCATGCTGGCACTGCTGTCCGGGTTGTTCGCCGGTGTCGGTGCGCGGGCGACGATCGAGTTCGTGCTGCTCGGGGTGCCCACCCTCGCCTTGACCGCCCTGGCGCTGGTCTACCTGCTTCCGCAGGTGCTGCCCGAGCGGCCGGCGGCGCAGGTGTACCACGGGCAGTTCGGCCCGCAGCCCGGGTTCTTCGACCAGCAGCAGTACAACGCGCAGGGACAGCCGCAGGCGGGCCCCGGCTTCCCCCAGCCCCAGCCCGGGTTCGGCCAGCAGGGCCCGCAGGGGCAGCCCGGCTTCGGCGGTCCTCAGGAGCCGCAGCAGGGCTTCGGCGGCCCCCAGGAGCAGCAGCCCGCCGCCGCCTTCGGCCAGCAGCCCCCGTCTGGTCAGCAGCCGCAGCCCGGTCAGCAGTCGCAGCCCGGCTACGGCCAGCAGCCTCCGTCCGGTCAGCAGCCTGAGCCTGGTTATGGTCAGCAGCCCATGTCCGGTCAGCAGCCCCAGCCCGGCTACGGTCAGCAGCCTCCGTCCGGTCAGCAGCCTGAGCCTGGTTATGGTCAGCAGCCCATGTCCGGTCAGCAGCCCCAGCCCGGCTACGGTCAGCAGCCTGCCGAGCCCGGCTACGGTCAGCAGCCTGCTGAGCCCGGCTACGGCCAGCAGCCTCCCTCCGCCCAGCAGCAGCCTGAGCCTGGTTACGGTCAGCAGCCGCCGTCCGGCCAGCACTTCCAGCCGGGTTACGGCCCCCAGCCCCTGTCGGGTCAGCAGCCGATGCCGGGCCAGCCCCAGCCCGGTTACGGCCAGCAGCCGCCCTCCACCCCCGGCTACGGCCAGCCCGGCTTCGGCGGCCGGCCCGAGCAGCCCGAGCCCCAGGCCGCGGCCTACACTCCGCAGCCGGCGCCGCACATCAGGGGCGCGCTGCCCGCAGCCCCCGCCGACCAGCAGCAGCCCGAGCCCTACGCCCCCGAGGGCTTCGGCCAGTACGTCCCGGCCGACACGGCCCCCTCGACCCCGCCGGTGCAGGAGTACGCCACCCCGCCCGCCGGCGAGTACACCCCGGCCCCGTACGTCCCGGCTGACAGCCAGCCGAACCTGTACGGCCAGCCCAGCCCGAACCCGTACGCGCCCCCCGCGAACGACCCCTTCCCCACCCCCGCGGACCAGCAGCCCGCCCCTTACGCCGCCGCCGACCAGCAGCCCAGCCCGTACGCCCCGGCGGACCAGCAGCCCAACCCCTACGCGCCCCCCGCCGAGCAGGGCTACCCGTCGGGCGACACCACGCCGAACGTGCCCTACCCGCAGACCGAGCAGCCCCAGCAGTTCGGCCAGCAGCAGTCGTACCTCGGGCAGAGCGCGTTCGACCAGCAGCAACAGGGCGGCCAGCCGTTCACGGGCTACTCGGGCCACGAGTTCGCCGCCCCGTCGGCGTACCAGGAGCCCGACCCGCCGGTGGACCCGCGCTCGCAGCAGCTCATGGACGCCTACCAGCAGGCGGAGACGTACCAGTCGAACGTCGGCACCCAGCCCGAGCTGCGCGTCCCCGACTACGGCGCGCAGCAGGCCCGGCCGTACGACGACCCGTTCGGCCACCCGCAGGCGCCCGCCCCTCAGCACACGCCCCAGCACGCCCAGCCCCAGCCGGGCGGGTACGAGCCGCAGCAGGGCCAGTACCAGCCCACCCACCAGGCCCCCCACCAGCAGCAACAGCAGCAGGGCGGCTGGGCGGACGCGCAGGGCGGCGAGTCGACGATGCGGATCGACCCCGCGTCGTTCGGCGGCAGCTACGGCGGCGACCAGCGCCGCCCCGGGGACGACCCGATCGACCCGACCGCCATATACACCCCCAACGAGCCACGCAGGTAACGGACCGGCAATGGACGGCTAGAGAGAAGGTGGGCCACGGGCGGGTGTCTATCCCGCCCTGGTACGGTTCCGACCGCTGAGAGCTTGACCGAGTCAGGTCGACGCCCTGCCCGAGGGCGCCGGCCCGGCTCGAACATCACATGCCGAGCACACCGGGGCGAGATCTGGTCTTTCCCCGGATAGCTGCATGCCGCTTGACGCCACGTGCGGCACACGCGTGTAATTACAACCATGTTGTTACGCCTTCCGGTGGGTGGGTAATAAGGAAGGCGTCCATGGGGGGCTCCATTGCGGGCGGGCGGCAGGGAGGTGTGCAGTGACCGATCCGGTCATCGCACAGGATCAGCTTGACGCTGAAGAACTCGGCTGGCAGGAGCGTGCGTTGTGCGCTCAGACGGATCCGGAGGCGTTCTTCCCGGAGAAGGGCGGCTCCACCCGAGAGGCCAAGAAGGTCTGCCGATCGTGCGAGGTCCGTGCAGAGTGCCTGGAATACGCACTCGAGCACGATGAGCGGTTCGGCATCTGGGGTGGGTTGTCCGAGCGGGAGCGGAGACGGATCAAGCGCCAGGCGGTGTAGGGATAGAGGGGGGAAGGGGTCACGCGGGAAGCCGTGTGGCCCTTTTCGCATCTCCTGAATGGCTCGCACCTGTAGGGTGGGGCCGCCTGATCTTCCCCCCAGGAGTCACCTGCACATGTCCCGTCCCTACGTCACCGCGATCGTCGTCGCCCATGACGGCGCGCGCTGGCTCGGGGAGACCCTGCGTGCGCTGATCAACCAGAGCCGCAGGCCGGACCGCGTGGCGGGCGTCGACAACGGCAGCAGGGACGGCTCGGCCGACCTGCTGGGACAGACGCTCGGCCCCGGCAACCTGGTCTCCCTGCCCCGGTCCACCGGTTTCGGCGAGGCGGTCGCCAAGGTGCTCGACCGGCTGCCCGCTGGTGGGCGCGACGAGTGGCTCTGGCTGCTCCACGACGACTGCGCCCCCGACAGGCGCGCGCTGGAGATGCTGCTGAGCGCGGCCGAGCAGGACCCCAAGGCCGCCGTGCTCGGCCCCAAGCTGCTCGACTGGATCGACCGCAGGCGGCTGCTGGAGATCGGCGTCACCGTCGGCCGCACGGGGCGCAGGGACACGGGGCTGGAGCCGCGCGAGTTCGACCAGGGGCAGCACGACGGGACACGGGACGTGCTGTCGGTGTCCACGGCCGGGATGCTGATCCGGCGGGACGTGTGGGAGCAGGTGGGCGGGCTCGATCCGTTCCTGCCGCTGTTCCGCGACGACCTGGACCTGTGCTGGCGGGTGCGCAACGCCGGTCACAAGGTCCTGAACGTGACCTCCGCCGTGGCCTGGCACGCCGAGGCGGCGACGCGCAGGCGGCGGCGCATCACGGTCAGCGGCGACCATCCGCGCCGCCTCGACCGGCGCAACGCGATCTTCGTGGTGCTGGCGAACCTGCCGTTCGCCGCGATGGTGCGAGGGCTGTTCAGGAACGTGCTCGGCTCGTTCTTCCGCACGCTGCTGTTCATCGTCAGCAAACAGCCGGCGAACGCGCTGGACGAGGTCGTGGCCATGGGCTCGGTCCTGGTGCACCCGTTCAGGCTGCTGCGGGCGAGACGGGCCCGCCGCCACGGCCGCAAAAGGGGATTTATCCGCATAAAGCGGCTTATGACCCCTCGCGGGGCCGCCTACCGGCGCCTCACCGACATGGTGCAGAGCTTCCTCGCCGGCGAGGCCCCGGTCGACGCGGCCGGCCAGCACCACCACGTCGCCCACAGCGAGGACCAGGACGCCGTCCCGCCCTCCGACACCGGCGCCTTCCAGCGCTTCATCGGCCGGCCGGGGGTCATCCTCATGTTCGCACTGACCGTCGTCTCACTCGTGGCCGAGCGGTCGCTGCTGGGCGGCGAACGGCTCGGCGGGGGCGCACTCGTCCCCGTGACGGGCGGCGCGGCCGATCTGTGGGCGTTCTACCTGGAGGGCTTCCACGACGTGGGGCTCGGCTCGACCGCGCCCGCCCCGCCGTACGTGGCCGTCCTGGCCGCGCTCTCCACGCTCGCCTTCGGCAAGACGTGGCTGGCCGTGTCGGTGCTGCTGCTCGGGTCCGTGCCGCTGGCCGGGGCGACCGCCTACCTGGCGACCCGGCATCTCATCCCGTCCGTGCCCGCCCGGGCCTGGGCGGCGGGGACGTACGCGCTGCTGCCGGTCGCCACGGGGGCCGTCTCCGGTGGGCGGCTGGGGACGGCTGTGGTGTTCGTGCTGCTGCCCGTGTACGCGTGGCTGCTCGGGATCATTCTGCTCGCCCCTGATCGGCGGCGGGGGCGGCGGGCGGCGTGGGCGTTGGGGTTGTGGCTGGGTGTGGGGATGGCGTTCGTGCCGCTGGTGTATCCGCTGTTCGCGGTGGTGGGGGTGCTGGGGGCGGTTGGGCTCGGACGGTTGGTCGCCGGCGGGCGGGGGCTGGGCCCGGCTGGCACCGACGCCTCGGCCACCGCCACCGCCACCGGCACCGGCACCGGCAGGGGCACCGGCACCGCTGCGGGCGCCGCCCCGGGATCGGGCGCTTTCACGGGCGCTGGCCCGGCAGGCGCATTCGCGGGCGCCGGTCCGGCAGGCGCCTTCGGTGGTGCCGGCCCGGCGTCGGGCGGCTCCGCTACCGGCACCGGCATCGGGGGCGGCCCTGGCAGCGGTGACGCCGGTGGCCGTCGGGAGCGGGCCGGTGGACGGCGTGGCCGAGCCCGTGGCGGTGCCCCGAGCAAGGGAGCCAGGGGCGGCAGGGGAGCGGGCGGCCGGGTGAGCCGTGAGGCGCTGGTGTCCATGGCGATCGCGCTCGCCGTACCACCGATCCTCCTGCTCCCCTGGACGGCAAGCCTCGTGACGGACCCCGGCAGAATCCTCCTGGAAGCGGGCCTGCACGACCCGGCCCTGGTGAACCCGTCCCTCCCACCGGAAGCCCTGCTGGCGCTCAGCCCGGGCGGCCCCGGACTGCCGCCGTTCTGGGTGACGGCCGGCCTGGTGGCGGCGGCGCTGGCCGCGCTGCTGATGCGCCGCCAGCGCCTGATCGTCGCGATCGGCTGGGCCGTGGCGCTGTACGGGATGTTGGCCGCCGTCCTGGTCAGCCGCATCACGATCGACGGAGCCAAGGTGTGGCCAGGGGTGCCGCTGGCGTTCGCGGGGACGGGGCTGGTGGTCCTGGTGGGCCTGACCGCCCACCGGCTCGCCGAGCTGCGCGCCGGCGGCGGGATGCGGCGGCTGGGCGCGACGGTCATGGTGGCGGTGGCGTTCAGCACGCCGCTGCTGGCGGCCGGCTACTGGGTGGTCAACGGGGTGCGCGGGCCGCTCGTGGGCGACGCGCGGGACGTCATGCCGGCGCTCGCCGCCGCCCGTACGACCCAGGGGGAGCGCACCCTGGTGATCAGGGGATCGGGGTTCACCGTGCTGCACGGCCGGACCCCGCTGATCGGCGAGGCCGAGCTGCCCGTCGCCGACCAGGTCCGCGACCGCGTGGGCGCGGCCGTGCAGGGGCTGGTCGGCGGCCGGGGCGGCGACGCGGCCACGCTGGCGGCGCAGGGCATCGCGATGGTGGCCGTGGCGCCCCCGGTCACGCCGGAGCTGGCCAGGACCCTCGACTCGCAGCCGTCCCTCGAACGCATGAGCCTGTCGGACACCGGCGGCGGCCTGTGGCGCCTGGCCGAGCCGGTCACCCGGGTGCCCGCCCAGCCGGTGAGCGTCCTGCACGCGGTGTGGCTGTGGACGCAGGGCGCGCTGCTGCTGGTCGTGGCCCTCCTGGCCTCGCCCGGCCGCCGCCAGCCCGAGCCCGCCGAGGCACCCGCCGTCGCGCTGGCGGGTGCGTGATGAGGCGCTTCCTGGAGAACAGGTTCGGCCTGCTGGCGCTGGTCGTGGTGTCCCTGGCGGCCATGTACGGCATCGCGTACGTCACCAGGCCCGCCGTCACCCCGCCCACCCCGGAGGGCCCCCGCAAGGTGGCCGTGGAGTCGGTCACCGCGGTGTGCCCGGGGACGAAGGGGGAGCAGGTCAACGTGTACCTGCCGGGCGAGCTGAACGGCGAGACCATGGAGAACGGGAAGCCGTACGTGACCAAGGGCCCAGGCGGCCTGGAGGCCGGCTACCTCACCCGCGCCACCGCCGGCGCCGGGCGCGGCCTGGCGGGGGTCCGCTGCACCGAGCCCGCCCCGGAGACGTGGCTGGTGGGCCCGGGCCCGGCGAACGCCGACGTCCGCCTGCACCTGACGAACGCCGACAAGGCGCCCGCGCTGGTGGACGTGCAGGTGTACGCGGCGGAGGGCAGGGTCTCCGGCGACGCCGGCCTCGGCCTGGACCTCGCGCCCGGCGAGCACAGGGAGATCGACCTCAGGACCCTGGCGCCGTCCGCCGACGTGATGGCCGTGAGCGTCACCACCACCTACGGCCGCGTCGCCGTCGCGGCCAGGGCCACGCTGGAGACGGGCGGCGTGGACTGGCTCCCCCCTGCCGCCCTCCCGGCCACCCGCGTCGTCGTCCCCGGCATCCCGGGAGGCGGCGGCCTGCGCAGGCTCCTCGTGGCCACCCCGGGCGAGACGGACGCGACGGTGGAGATCAAGGCGGTCAGCCAGGACGCCGAGTACGCGATGAAGGGCAGGGAGACCCTCGACGTACCGGCGGGCAGCATCACCGCCCTGGACGTCACCACGGGCGTGGCCGGCTCCCCGGCCGCCCTCGTCCTCACCTCCCGCACTCCGATCGTCGCCGGCCTCATCGCCACCGGCACCGGCGCACGCCCGGACGTCGCCTTCACCGCCGGCACCCCGTCCCTCGCCCTGGGCAGCGCCGTCGCCCGCAACGCCACCGGCTCCCAGCTCCTGCTCACCACCCTCGGCACCCAGCCCGGCAAGGTCCGCGTCCAGGTGGTGCCGGGGAAGGGGACCCCCGAAGCCGCGTTCGACGTGGACGTACCCGCGGGGCGGACGCGGGCGGTGAAGCTGAAGGCCCGGGGGGACTTCGCGGTGGTGGTCACGCCGGTGGCGGGGGAGGTCTACGGTGGCAGGCTGGTGGAGGAACGCCAGCGGACCGGCGTCCTGCTCACGACGCAACCGCTGGCGCCGGCCCGGATGTTCACGATGTTGCCGCCGTTGACGGGCACGTACGGGGTGGTTCTGCCCTGAGGTCCTCGGGGGGGACTGCTCGGTACTCCCACTGAGGCGCGCTTCGTGCTACGGAGGTCGGGCAGCGCCCTGTGGGACAGGCCCCCACACCCCCGGCGAGAGGCCTGCCGGCCCCTCGCGCTCCCCGGACGCGATCCCGCCTACCACATCTCGCGTTCAGTGAGCTGGTCATATCACTTAATGTGCATACATCACTACGTTGAGCATTCGAACACATTAGCCTGTGGCGGGTCGAAACACTTCCGCAGGAAAGGTCCCCATGTGGATCACGTTAGCTGCCGCCTCGGCGATGGCTGTCACCCTGGCCGCCGCCCCCGTCGCATGCGCGCCCGCCGGCAACAGCACCACCCATCCGGCGGGCGAGCACGGCTGCCAGAACGCCTGGGGCCCGCTCGTGGCCGTCCAGTTCGCGCCGGCCAAGCCGAAGGTCCGTGCCAGCCTCCGCGTCAAGTGCGACAAGGAGCTCATCACGACGTTCATGGCCAGGATCGCCATCGAGCACAAGGACGGCCTCTTTGCCGACTGGTACGAGATCAAGCACGACTACTACGAACAGCTCCCGGGCCTCGCCAGCTCATACACGCTGCTGTCGGATCCCTGCCGCGAGGGCAGCTACCGCGCCAAGGCCTCGATCACCGGAACCTTCATGAACGGTGAGCCTTTCAAGGTGACAGAGGAGACACCCAGCACGACTGTGGACTGCGAGCACCCGGAGCCGATCACCTGAAGGGAGCGGCCGGATCTCCGCCATGGGAGCACGAGATGTGGATCCTGGGATGCGGCGGCACGACGCCGAGCGCCCAGCAACTGGCCGCGTCTGAGTTGGCCCGCGTGATGTTCACCGTGGCATAAGTGGGCGGAGTCGTGGTCGGATCCGCGTCCCCCGGCCACACTCCCCACCCGTCCTGCCACCAGGCCACCCGCCAGAGCTGCTCCTCACCCTCCGGCTCCGCGAACCCCTCATCCTCCTCGACAGGCCGCTCCCACCACCACCACCTCCGGCGGCTCGGCCGGTAGTAGAACCGCTGCTCCCCGCTGTGCCGACGCCGAAGCCCATGACGGAACATGCCCTCAGCATCGCAGACCCGCCCCCGCCCCGTCCCGGGAGAGCCCGATCTCCCCATGGACGGGCGGATCAAGGGCCGATGCCGTCCAGGACGGTGCCGACCAGGTCGTCGACGAACTCGGCCGTCGGTTCGGGTGGCGCGGCGACGTCGTACAGGAGCCGCGCCAGGACCGCCTCGTGGCAGACCCCCGCGATCATCGCCGCGGCAGCGTCGACCTTGGCGCCGGGCGCGAGCCGCCCCAGCTCGACCTCCGCCCGCAGATACCCGTGGAGCCGGTCGCGCCAGTCCTCGCCCGGCACGCTGATCGCGGCGAACGCGCTGAGGACCTTCGGCTGGCCGACCAGGCCGGCGAACGCGGGCAGCACCGCCTTGTGGAAGGCGATGCCGTACACGACGTAGGCCCGCAGGTGCTCCCGGACGGAGCCGGGCGCGCCGGGCCCGGGCAACTCGCCGAGCCCGCGTCCGACCGTGCGGACGTGGGCGCGCAACGCGAGCGCCAGGAGCTCCTCCTTGTCCGCGAAGTGGTTGTAGAGCACCCCGTCGGCGACGCCCGCCTCCCGGGCGATCGTGCGGACGGTCAGGCCGGTGGTGCCGTGCTCGGCGATCAGGCGTTCGGCCGTGGCTACCAGGTGATCGCGCAGGCTGAGGTCGCTTCCGCGCAGGGCCGGGGCTTTTCTCGGTGACACCAGGACACCGTACCGAGAGCGAGGTCTCAGCGGTCGGCGCGGACCAGCCAGGCGGTGCCGCGCAGGCGGACCGCGCCGCCGTCCTCGAAGCTGCGGAACGCCGCCTCCAGGGCCTCGCGCACCGGCGCGGGGTCGGCGCCGGCGAGGTGGTGGCGCACCGGGCCCCAGCCGCTGAAGAAATCGGCCGCCGCGGCGGCGTTCTCGCCCCAGTTCGCCAGCGCCTCCACGCGCGTCACCGTGACGTTCGCGAAGCCCGCCCGGGTGAGCACCTCGCGGACGCGGCCCGGGTCGGCGAGGGAGAGCGGGCCCGAGCGGTCCGGTACGGGCGCCGGCCACGAGCTGCCGGGCAGGTGGGCGGCGAGCGTCGCCATGATCGTGCCCAGGTCCGTGCCGTCCAGGTCGTCCATCGTGACGAACGCGAGGCGGCCACCGGGCCGCAGCGCCCGCGCCACGTTGCCGAACGCGGCGACCGGGTCGCCGAAGAACATCACGGCGAACCTGCTGATCGCCACGTCGAACGACCCCTCCGGGAAGGGGTGGACCTGGACGTCGCCCTGCTCGAAGGTGACGTTCGCGACGCTCTCGGCGGCGGCGACGGAGCGGGCCCGCGCCAGCATGGGCTCCGACAGGTCCACTCCCACGGCGTGGCGGGCCTGGCGGGCGGCGAGCCTGGTGACCTGGCCGTTGCCGCAGCCGAGGTCGAGGACCCGGTCACCGGCGCCGATCGCGGCGGCGTCCAGCAGCGTCGCGTTGAAGCCGCTGTTCACGGCGTCGTAGCGGTCGAAGTGCGCGGCCCAGTGCTCGCCCTCGTACCCGTTCCATGCGGCTGCCTGCTCGGTGTTGACGATCGATCCCATCGGCACTCCAGTCGTGATGAACAAACGTTCATGAACGTACGTTCATCATGTGGCGCGGAGGGGCGGCTCGTCAACCGGGTTAGCAGGGGCGGGCCGTGACAGGAGTCGCCGGGGCCGTCAGAGACCCACGGCGGAGGGGCTAACCCAACGTAACCATCAGTCACCTTGTGTCATGGCGGGGTGGTGTCGGAGGGTGATAGTCCGTATACCGATCAAGGAGGTTTCCCATGCAGACGTCCCCCCGCAGGCTCGTCGCCGCCGGAGTGCTCGCCGCTGTGGCCGGGCTGCCGATCCTGCCTGTCCCGGCCGCCCACGCCGTGGTCGATCCGTCGAAGCTCGCGGTGCTGGACTCGGCCCAGAGAATCGATCCGGTGTTGATGGCCAACTGCGCCACCGGCACGGCCGCCGATCCCGCCGCTGCCGTGGTGATACCGCCGGAGGTTCCGCTGGTGGGCTGTGCCACGCTCTGAGCCGGGTGATCGCCGGAGGTCTCAGTCGCTCGCCTCGGGGTCGGGCTTCTTGCCCAGGACGTTCGAGAGCGCGAGCCCGAGGCTGATCGACAGCGCGATGCCCACCGCGAGGTCGGACAGGGCGACGCCGACCGCGATGCCGATGCAGAGGCCGGCGCCGAGACCGCCGGGCCAGTTCGCGTTGCCGGTGCAGTTCTTCTTCATGCGTCGATGATCGCGGGTGGCGGGTTCCTGGCAGTAGACACCGGTCTCACCTGTCAGAGATGACGTTTGTCAGCAGCCCGCCACCCGGTCACGCTCCCCTACTCCTCGACGACCTCCAGCCCGTTGCCGTCCGGGTCCCGCAGGCTGAACATCGGCGGCACCCCCGGCCACTGCAGCAGCTCGTCCACCTGCACCCCGCGCTCCGCCAGCTCCTTGTGCAGCCTCGCCGCGTCCGCGACGGTCAGGCGGATGCCCGTCCGCACCCCGGCCTCCGCGTCCGAGCCGGCCGGGACGAGGGCGATCGTGGTCGCGGCCCCCGCCGGCGCCACCTCGATCCACCGCCCGCCGAGCTGCTCGACCGGGGCGTCCAGGCGCTTGTCCAGGCCCAGCACGTCCACATAGAAGGCGACGGCGCGGTCCTGGTCGGTGACCGGGACGCCGACCGTCCTGATGCCGGTGATCGCGGTGTTGGCTTGCTCGCCCATTTCGGGCCTCCTGTCGTCGAGTCTCGGCGGTTGGACCCGCGGGGGCCGGGAAACTCATCGGTGGGCAGGAGCCCCGTGGAAAGGGGATCGGTCAGCGGCGGTCGTCGTAGCCCGGGTCGACGGTCTCGGGGGCCAGGCCCAGGAGCGTGGCCACCTGCTCCACCACCGTGTCGTGGACCATCGCTCCCAGCGTGTCCCTGTCTCTGGCCCTGGCCTCCAGTGGCCGGCGGTACACCACGACGGAGGCGGGCGTCTGGCCGGTGGCCGCGTCGGCGCGGCCGAAGGGGATCGGGTCGGAGTTGAGCCGGGGGCCGTCTCCCAGCTCGCTCAGCGGCGGGACGTCCTCCACCGCGAACTCCACCGCCGACAACTGCCGCTCCCAGCGGGGCCTGAGGCGATCGACCGCGTCGAGCACCAGGTCGTCGAAGCGCTCGCTGCGGGACTTGGCCATGGGGACGTGGGAGGGGGCGAGCGGGCCGCGGAGGCCGCGACCGTGGCGATCGCGCCGTCGGGGACCGCGCTTGTGAGTCACGGGTGCAAGTGTACGGGGCCACTTCCGCGAACCTCGGGAGCACCGCGGGAAGATCGAGCCGGGGCGGAGGATTGGGCTGGTCACGTGATGGGGAGGCCCGGAAGGACGACGCCGGGGCAACGTGAGGAGGGTTCAGGGCATGTGGGTGGAAACGCTGCGACAGGTGTCCGAATTGTGGCGACACGCTCGTTAAGAGCGCTCAGGTAGTGGCGCCTCGCACTCTTACCAGATACGGTCCCTCCGTGAGCCCCGTCCGACGCTGTTCCCGCACAGCCTGCAGCCAGCCTGCCGTCTTCACGCTCACGTACGTATACGCCGACTCGACCGCTGTTCTCGGCCCTCTGGCGACGTACGCGGAGCCACACTGCTATGACCTGTGCGCCGAACACGCCGAGCGGCTGACCGCCCCCCGCGGCTGGGAGGTGGTGCGGCTGCCGACGGACGGCGCCTCGCCCAGCTCCGACGATCTCGAAGCGCTGGCCAATGCGGTCAGGGAGGCCGCCCGGCCCACGTCGCCCGGTGGAGGTGAGCCGGTCGGCCAGGGCGTCGAGGTGAGCCGTCGCGGGCACCTGCGTGTTCTGAGATCGGCCCAGCAGCACCGCGACCGGTAGGCTCGTCCTGTACGGCGGAAACGACCTAGGGGCGGAGCTGGAGAGTGGGCGACCTCGCCAAGATCTTCAAAGCGTACGACGTTCGCGGGGTGGTGCCCGACGAGCTGGACGAGCCTACCGCCGAGGCCGTGGGGGCGGCGTTCGTCGAGGTGACAGGGGCTGAGTCGGTGGTGGTCGCGCACGACATGCGCGAGTCGTCCCCGCTGCTGGCCGAGGCGTTCATCAGGGGCGCCCGCTCGCGCCGTGCCGACGTGGTGCACGCCGGGCTGGGCTCGACCGACCTGCTCTACTACGCCAGCGGCAGCCTGGGGCTGCCCGGGGTGATGTTCACCGCCAGCCACAATCCGGCCCGCTACAACGGCATGAAGATGTGCCGGTCGGGCGCGGTGCCGATCGGCGGCGACACGGGGCTCACGGAAATCCGCGACAGGGCGGCGGAGCTGGTCGGGGTGACGGCCACGCCCAGCGGATCGCTGATCGAGAAGGACCTGCTCCAGGGCTATGCCGACCATCTGCGCGGGCTGGTGGACCTGAGCGGCATCAGGCCGCTGAAGGTGGTCGTCGACGCGGGCAACGGCATGGGCGGCCACACCGTGCCCGCCGTGTTCGAGGGCCTGCCGATCGAGCTGACGCCCCTGTACTTCGAGCTCGACGGCTCCTTCCCCAACCACGAGGCCAACCCGCTGGAGCCCGGCAACCTGGTGGACCTGCAGCGGGCGGTCCTCGACAGCGGCGCCGACCTCGGGCTCGCCTTCGACGGCGACGCCGACCGGTGCTGGGTGATCGACGAGCGGGGCGAGTCGGTGTCCCCGTCGGCGATCACGGCCCTGGTCGCGGTGCGCGAGCTGGCCAAGTATCCCGGTGCGACGATCATCCACAACCTGATCACGTCCCTCGGCGTGCCGGAGATCGTGCGCGAGCACGGCGGCGTGCCGGTGCGCACGCGGGTGGGGCACTCCTTCATCAAGGCCGAGATGGCCAGGTCGGGCGCGGTGTTCGGCGGCGAGCACTCGGCCCACTACTACTTCAGGGACTTCTGGTTCGCCGACTCCGGGATGCTGGCCGCCATGCACGTGCTGGCCGCGCTGGGTGAGCAGGAGCGGCCGCTGTCGCAGGTCGTCGGGGCCTACGCGCGCTACCACGCCTCCGGCGAGGTCAACAGCGAGGTGTCCGACCAGGCGGAGGCGCTGCGGCGGGTGCGGGAGGCGTTCGCCGGGCGCGGGGAGTTCGACGAGCTCGACGGGCTGACCGTGAGCGGGCCCGACTGGTGGTTCAATCTGCGGCCGTCCAACACCGAGCCGCTGCTCAGGCTGAACGCCGAGGCGGCCGACGAGAGCAAGATGACGGCGATCAGGGACGAAGTCCTCGCCATTGTGGGAAAGGTGTCAGAGTGAAGATCGACGACTGGCTGCTGGAGATCCTCGCCTGCCCGGCGTGCAAGGCCCCGCTGCGGGCCGAGAACGAGGCGGAGGAGCTCGTCTGCACCGGCTGCGGCCTGATCTACCCGGTCCGGGATGACATTCCCGTCCTGCTCGTCGATGAGGCCAGGAAGCCGTGACCTGGGAGCCGGAGCGGCTTGACGACCAGCGTCACCTCGGTGAGGGCGATCCTGGCGGCATGCTCCCGGCCGTCGCGGCCTCCGCGGCGCACGTACGCACCGGTTACCGCAGCGCCGTCGAGGCCCGCGTCGACCGCCTGGCCGACGGCGGGCGCCCGCGCGCCATCGTGGTCGCGGGCATGGGCGCCTCCGGTGTCGCCGGTGACATCCTGGCGGCGGTCGTCGGCAACGGCGCGCCGCTGCCGATCGTGACCCTGCGCTCCTACCAGCTCCCCGGCTGGGTGGGCGCCACGGACCTGGTCGTCGCCGTCTCAGGCTCGGGCGAGACCGAGGAGACGCTGGCCGTCGCCACGCAGGCGGTGCGGCGCGGCTGCACGCTGCTCGGCGTCGGCGCCCCCGGCTCGCCGCTGGAGGCCATCGCCACACAGGCTTCGGCCGTCTACGTGCCGGTGCCGGTCACCGGCCAGTCCAGGGCCAACCTGTGGTTGCTGGCCATGCCGCCGATCGTGGCGGCGGCGGCGCTGCGGCTGGTGTCGGTGGACGCCGACCTGGTCGAGCGGGTGGCCAGGCTGCTGGAGGACCTGGCGCACCGGTGCCGGCCGTCGAGCGAGTCGTTCATCAATCCGGGCAAATCGCTCGCGATGGACCTGGCCGAGAGTGTGCCGGTGATCTGGGGGTCGTCGCAGGTGGCGGCCGTGGCGGCGTACCGGCTGGGGTGCCAGCTCGGTGCGAACGCGAAGTATCCCGCGATCCACGGCGAGCTGCCCGAGGCCGGCCACCATCAGGTGGCGGCCCTCGACGGGCCGATGGCCGAGCGCGACATCTTCGCCGACACGGCGAGCCGCACGCTGCGGCTCGTGATCCTGCGCGACGCCGAGGAGCACCCGCAGGTGACGCGGCGGCGCGAGGCGTCGCTGCGGCTGGCGCGCGAGCGCGACGTGCCAGTCACCGAGCTGGCGGCCGAGGGTGTGCATCCGCTGGAGCGGCTGGCGAGTCTCATCGGGATCGGCGACTTCGCGAGCACGTATCTGGCGTTGGGTTATGACATCGATCCGACCCCTGTGTCAGCGATCACTGAGGTAAAGGCAAGAATTTCCCCATAGGATCCCCTATCAGGCCTTTGTAAGTGATCTTCATGACTGGAGAAGACCGGTGAGCGCGAGCGGCGGAACCAAAGCGATCATTGCGGCATTGACCGCGAACTTGGCAATTGCCGTGGCGAAATTCGTGGCCGCGGCTTTCACCGGGTCCTCCTCGATGCTGGCGGAAGGCATTCACTCGGTCGCCGACTCGGGCAACCAGGTGCTGCTGCTGGTGGGCGGCAAGCGGGCGGCCCGCGCCAGCACCAAGGAGCACCCGTTCGGATACGGCCGCGAGCGTTATTTCTACGCCTTCGTGGTGGCCGTGGTGCTGTTCACGATCGGCGCCGTGTTCTCGATCTACGAGGGCGTGCACAAGATCCAGGAAGGGCATCCGGTCGAGCAGCCCATCTGGGCGTTCGGGGTGCTGATCTTCGCGATCATCGCCGAGACGTTCTCGTTCCGTACGGCGATCAAGGAGTCGAACGCGGTCCGGGGCAACCAGTCGTGGTGGGCGTTCATCCGGCGCTCGAAGTCGCCCGAGCTGCCCGTCATCCTGCTGGAGGACCTGGGCGCGCTGCTCGGCCTGATCTTCGCGCTGTTCGGCGTGACCATGGCGGTCATCACCGGCGACGGCGTCTGGGACGGCATCGGCACCCTGATGATCGGTGTGCTGCTGGCGGTGATCGCGGTCGTGCTGGCCATCGAGACCAAGTCGCTGCTCGTCGGCGAGGGTGCCGCGCCCGAGGCGGAGGCGCGGATCCGGGCCGCGCTCGAAAGTGCCCCTGAGGTGTCGCGCGTCATCCACATGCGCACGCTGCACCTGGGGCCGGAGGAACTGCTGGTGGCCGCGAAGATCGCGGTGGAGCACAACGACACGGCGGCCGAGGTGGCGCACGGCATCGACGAGGCCGAGCGGCGGATCAGGGAGGCCGAGCCGATCGCCCGGGTGATCTACCTGGAGCCGGACCTCGACCGCCTCAGGAGCACCTCGGCCTCCAGCTGACGAACCCTGAGGTGGGCGGCGGCTCAACCGCCGCCCCCTCCGCGGGCGCCGTCAAGGGCCGCCCCCTCCGCGGGCGCCGTCAGCGGCAGCCCATCTCAGCGGGCGCCGTTGGACGGGCGCAGGAGGCGCAGGGCCTTCTCCTTCTCGAAGTCCAGGGCGCGGCGCGGCACCTGGATGCGCCCGATGCGAATCCCCAGGTCCCGCACGGCGGAGGCCACCGCGGGCTCGCTGAGCACCCGCAACGCGAACGCCAGCTCCGCCGGCGACACGTCGAACCGTTTCTCCAGCTCCACCCCCTGAGCCACGGCGGCCAGCTCCTCGGGCCCGAACCGCCGGTGCGCCCCCTGCTCGCGCACCGGTGGCAGCAGGCCGAGAGCCTCCCGGTAACGAAGCATCCGTGGGGACATGCCGAGCCGCTTGGCCGCTTCCGTGATGCGCATTCTTACATTCTTACGTCAGGTTCGCGCTCCACGAGATGCGCCCCCCTACGAGCGCCGCCTAGACTCATCGGCGACAACCATCAGTGACGCGAGGGGAAACCCGATGGACTTCAAGGTCGCAGACCTTTCACTTGCCGACTTCGGCCGTAAGGAGATCCGGCTCGCCGAGCACGAGATGCCCGGCCTCATGGCGGTTCGCAAGGAATACGCGGCCTCCCAGCCCCTTCGCGGCGCGAAGATCATGGGCTCCCTGCACATGACGATCCAGACGGCCGTCCTCATCGAGACGCTCGTCGCCCTCGGCGCCGAGGTGCGCTGGGTGAGCTGCAACATCTTCTCCACGCAGGACCACGCCGCCGCCGCGGTGGTCGTCGGCCCCAACGGCACGGTGGACGACCCGCAGGGCGTGCCGGTGTTCGCCTGGAAGGGCGAGACCCTGGAGGAGTACTGGTGGTGCACCGAGCAGGCGCTCACCTGGCCTGACGGCGACGCCCCCAACATGATCCTGGACGACGGCGGCGACGCCACCCTCCTGGTGCACAAGGGCGCCGAGTACGAGAAGGCCGGCGCCGTCCCCGCGGCCACCGCCGACGACCCGGAGGAGTGGCACGTCATCATCGACCTGCTCACCCGCACGGTCGGCGCAGACAAGCGGTGGACGAAGATCGCCGAGAGCATCAAGGGCGTCACCGAGGAGACCACCACCGGCGTGCACCGTCTCTACGAGATGCACAAGAACGGCCAGCTCCTCTTCCCGGCGATCAACGTCAACGACTCGGTCACCAAGTCGAAGTTCGACAACAAGTACGGCTGCCGCCACTCCGTCATCGACGGCCTCAACCGCGCCACCGACGTGCTGATCGGCGGCAAGGTGGCCGTGGTCTGCGGCTACGGCGACGTCGGCAAGGGCTGCGCCGACGCGCTGCGCGGCCAGGGCGCCCGCGTCATCGTCACCGAGATCGACCCGATCTGCGCGCTCCAGGCGGCCATGGACGGCTTCCAGGTCACGACGCTGGACGAGGTCGTCGGCATCGCCGACATCTTCGTCACCTGCACGGGCAACTTCAACATCATCACCGCCGAGCACATGGCGAAGATGAAGCACCAGGCGATCGTGTCCAACATCGGCCACTTCGACAACGAGATCGACATGGCGGGCCTGGCCAAGCTGCCCGGCATCGTCAAGAACAACATCAAGCCGCAGGTCGACGAGTGGGTCTTCGCCGACGGACACTCGATCATCGTCCTCGCCGAGGGCCGGCTGATGAACCTGGGCTGCGCGACCGGGCACCCCAGCTTCGTCATGTCCAACTCGTTCACCAACCAGGTGATCGCGCAGATCGAGCTGTTCACCAAGACCTCCGAGTACCCGATCGGGGTCTACACGCTGCCCAAGCACCTGGACGAGAAGGTCGCCCGCCTGCACCTCGACGCCCTGGGCGTGAAGCTCACGGAGCTGACCAAGGAGCAGGCCGCCTACATCGGCGTGCACGTGGAGGGCCCCTACAAGTCCGACCACTACCGGTACTGATTTCTGGAAGCAGCTCCGGGAGGCTGATCGCCTCTCGGAGCTCTCCGTTTCCGATCTTCTACGGCGGGCCGGGTCACCCGCACGCGCCGACGCCACCTCCGTCCGTCATGGCCGGTCGTGAAGGCTCACGGGCCGGGCGCCGTGACGAGCGTGACCTTGGCCGGCTCCTTCGGTTTAAGGTTGGCCATGGACCTCAGTGAAAGCGGTGAGCGGCAGATCTCCTGGGCCGCCCGCTCGATGCCGGTGCTCACGGCGATCGGGGAGCGGTTCGCCGCGGAGCGACCGCTCGACGGGCTGAGGATCGCGGCCTGCCTGCACGTCACCGCCGAGACCGCCGTGCTGCTGGGGGCGCTGAAGGCGGGCGGAGCGCAGATCGCGCTGGCCGCCTCCAACCCGCTGTCCACGCAGGACGACGTCGCCGAGGCGCTCAGAGGCTACGGGATCGCCGTGCACGCCCGCGCCGGGGTCGATCGGGCGACCTACTACCGGCACATCCACCAGGCGCTCGACCTGGCCCCCGAGCTGGTGCTCGACGACGGCTGTGACCTGGTGAACATCCTGCACACCGAGCGTACGGACCTGCTCGACGGGGTCACCGGCGGGTGCGAGGAGACCACGACCGGGATCATCCGGCTGCGGCAGATGGCGGCCGAGGAGGCGTTGCGGTTCCCCGTCGTGGCCGTGAACGACACTCGCACCAAGCGCATGTTCGACAACCGGTACGGCACCGGCCAGTCCACGCTGGACGGCATCATGCGGGCCACCAACACCATGCTCGCGGGGCGCACCGTGGTGGTGGCCGGGTTCGGGTTCTGCGGGCGGGGCGTGGCCGAGCGGGCCAAGGGGTTCGGCGCCCGCGTCATCGTCACCGAGATCGACGCCGTGAAGGCGCTGGACGCGACCCTGCAGGGCTACGAGGTGCGGCCGATGGCGCAGGCCGCGCTGCTCGGCGACCTGTTCGTCACCGTGACGGGCAACCGCGACGTGATCAGGGCCGAGCACCTGTCCGTGATGCGTGACGGGGCGATCCTGGCCAACGCGGGGCACTTCGACGTGGAGATCGACGTGCGGGCCCTGGACGAGCTGGCCCACGAGGTGCACAGGGGCGTACGGCCCAACACCGACGAGTACGTCATGCCCGACGGGCGGCGGCTCCTGCTGCTGGCCGAGGGGCGGCTGGTGAACCTCACGGCGGCCGAGGGGCATCCGGCGGCCGTCATGGACATGTCGTTCTCCGCACAGGCGCTCGCCGTGGCGTGGCTCGCCGGCGAGCGGGCGAACCTGGCGCCCGGCGTCTACGACGTGCCCGAGGAGATCGACCACGAGGTGGCCAGGCTCAAGCTGGCCGCCGCAGGCATCGGCATCGACCTGCTGACGGCCGAGCAGGAGGACTACCTGCACTCCTGGCGCGTGGGCTCCTGACCGTCAGGCCGGCGGATGGTCCCTGACCGCGTCGGTGAGGCGGGCGCCGAGGTCGCGCAGGTGCCCGACCAGCTCGGGCGGCTCGTGCACCTCGAACGGCACGCCGAGCTGCGCGACCCACATGGCCAGCTCGTCCAGGGAGTTCGACCCGGTGCTGAGCACGCAGGCGCCGTCGCCGGCGGGCTCGACCAGCGCCATCGTCGGCGGCATCCGGGCGGCCACCACGTCGGCGGGCGCCCGCACCGTGAACCGGCCGCGGTAGCGGTAGGGGGTGACGGAGATCCGTTCGGAGACGTAGCGGACGAGGTCGTCGTCGGGTGGCCGGCGGGGCGTGAAGCGGGGCCCGTTGGGCGTGTGCAGGCGCAGCCGGTCGACGCGGAACGTGCGCCAGCCGGCCCGGCCGGTGTCCCAGGCCACCAGATACCAGCGGCGGCCCGCGTTGACCAGCCGGTACGGCTCGGCGGTGCGGGTGTCCTCGGTGCCGTCGTGGGCCCGGTAGCCGAAGCGCAGGCTCTCCCGGCCGCGCACGGCTGCGGCGATCGCGGTGAGCACGCCGGGCTCCACGGCCGCCGCCGTGGACCCGGCCAGCGGGACCGTGACCGAGCGCAGGTTGCCGACGCGGTGCCGGAGCCGGGACGGCAGCACCCGTTCGAGCTTGGTGAGGGCGCGCAGCGAGGTCTCCTCGATGCCCGTCACGCCGGAGACGGCGGCGGTGCCGAGCCCGATGGCGACCGCGACGGCCTCGTCGTCGTCGAGCAGCAGCGGCGGCAGCCCGGCACCCGCGCCGAGGCGGTAGCCGGGCGCGCCCGCGGTGGCGTGCACGGTGTAGCCCAGCTCGCGCAGCCGGTCGATGTCGCGGCGGACCGTGCGGGGCGAGACGCCGAGCCGTTCGGCCAGCTCGGCGCCCGGCCAGTCGCGGGGGGTCTGCAACAGCGACAGCAGCCGCAGCAGGCGCGCCGAGGTCTCCAACATGACCTCCATGCTAGGACCGAACCTGTCCTAGGCCGTCCCTAGCCTGACTGACATGACCGAAGACGCAGCCATTCGTCCCTTCCGCATCGAGATCCCGCAGGCGCAGCTCGACGAGCTGCACGCCCGGCTGGCGGCGACCCGCTGGCCGGACGAGCTGCCCGGGGTGGGCTGGTCCTACGGGGTCCCCACGAGCTATGCCAAGCAACTGGCCGAATACTGGCGCACCGGCTTCGACTGGCGGGCCGCCGAGGCCAGGCTGAACGCCTTTCCGCAGTTCACGACGTCCATCGACGGCCAGCGCGTGCACTTCGTGCATGCCCGCTCGCCCGAGCCGGACGCGCTGCCGCTGATCATCACGCACGGCTGGCCGGGCTCCGTCGCGGAGTTCCTGAACGTCATCGGCCCGCTCACCGATCCGGCGGCACACGGCGGCGACCGATCCGACGCCTTCCACGTCGTCGCCCCGTCGATCCCCGGCTTCGGCTTCTCGGGGCCCACCACCGAGACCGGCTGGGACCTGGAGCGGGTCGCGCGGGCGTGGGCGCGGCTGATGGAGCGGCTCGGCTACCCCCGCTACGGCGCCCAGGGCGGCGACAGCGGCTCGGTGATCTCGCCGATGCTCGGCCGCGCCGCCCCGCAGCACGTGGTCGGCGTGCACGTCAACGGCGCCCTCGGCTTCCCCACCGGCGACCCGGCCGAGCTGGCCGCGCTCACCCCCGCCGAGCTGGCCCGCCTCGACCAGTACCAGGACCAGGACGGCGCCGGCTACGCGATCATCCAGGCCACCCGGCCGCAGACCCTCGCGTTCGGGCTGCACGACTCGCCCGCGGGGCAGCTCGCGTGGATCGCGGAGAAGTTCAAGGAGTGGACGGATCCGGCCCGTGACCTGCCCGAGGACGCGGTGGACCGGGACGAGCTGCTCACCGACGTGAGCATCTACTGGTTCACCGAGACCGCGGCCTCGGCCGCCCGCCTCTACAAGGAGGGGCAGAAGGGCTGGGGCGCGGTGGCCGAGTACTCGGCGCTGCCGCACGGCGTCGCCGTCTTCCCCGGGGACGGCGGGGTCCGGCGGATCGCGGAGCGGGAGCACAACGTCGTGCACTGGTCGGAGTTCGACCGGGGCGGCCACTTCGCCGCGATGGAGGCGCCCGATCTGCTCGTGGACGACATCAGGGCCTTCTTCCGCCCCCTGCGCTGAGCCCTGCCCGGGACTGCGCTGAGCCCTGCTCGGGACTGCGCTGAGCCCTGCTCGGGACGCCTCGCCGGGGCTGGCCGGCGTCCGGCCGGAGGGCTCAGGCGGCGTCCGGCCGGCGGGCTCAGGCGGCGGCCTGCATCTCCTGCATGCGCCGGATCTCGGCCGCCTGCTCCACGCTGACGTCGGTGGCCAGCTCCTCGATCCTGATGTGCGACCCGCCGGTCAGCACCTGCTTCGACATCTCGATCGCCCCCAGATGGTGATCGATCATGAGCTGCAGGAACATCCGGTCGAACTCCGCCCCCTCGGCCGCCCGCAACGCCTCCAGCTGCTCGGGCGTCGCCATGCCCGGCATGCCCTCGTGACGGGCGTGGTGGTCGGGCACCGTCTGCTCCTGCTCCCGCAGCCAGGTGGACATGTACTGGATCTCGGGCCCCTGCACGTCCTGGATCCGGTCGGCCAGGCTCTTGAGCTTGGCGGACTGCGCGCGGTTCGGGGCGAGCAGCGCCATGTCCACGGCCTGCCGGTGATGGACGATCATGTCCTGGACGTACTTCACGTCCGCGGCGTTGGCCGTGGGGGAGGGCACGGCGGTGGCGGCCTCCTGCGGGGAGAGGGTCTTGGCCTGCTCACCAGGGCGTCCCGGTGCGATCACCGGGGCCGAGGAGCCGGCCCTGGGAGCCTGCGGGGCCGGGTCGGAGCTGCAACCGGCGAGGGCGACGGCCAAGGCCACGACGACGACGAGCGCAGCGCGCACTCAGCCTCCTGACTGAACTCGGTACGGCATGCGCACTCTAGGTGAAAACCGTACTAATTCCTAGAGGGCGATTCGGAACAAAATTTGACATGTTGGACGCTGGCCGGAACGGCCGGTAGGGGTGAGGATTGCGTAGATTTATGCCCCCTTTATAGGAGGTTCGGTGTTAACCCCCCGCAAAACCCTCATCCTGGTAGCGGCGTTCGTCGCGTGCGTGGGTGTCACGGCCCCCGTCCAGGCTGCGGACATCCCGGCTCCCGGCGAGATCGTCATGAGCCCCAACATCCAGCACGTCACGAACGTGCCCAAGCCCGAGGCCCTGACCGACATCAACACGGACCTGGCCTTCCAGGGCGACTACGCCTACGTCGGCAACTACTCCGGGTTCTCGATCTACGACATCAAGAACCCGAAGAGGGCCTCGCTGGTCAGCTCCGTCGTCTGCCCCGGTGGCCAGATGGACGTCAGCGTGTACGGTGACCTGCTGTTCGGCTCCGTCGACTCCTCCCGCAACAACGACTCGTGCAGCAGCACCGGGCAGAGCGCCACGGTCAAGGAGTCGTGGGAGGGCATCCGGATCTTCGACGTCTCGAACAAGGCCACGCCGACGTACATCAAGTCCGTCGAGACGAACTGCGGCTCGCACACCCACACGCTGGTGCCCGACCGCAGGCGGCAGAACGTCTACATCTACATCTCCTCCTACGGCCCGAGCGACACGTTCCCGGACTGCAAGACGCCGCACGACCTGATCTCCATCATCAAGGTCCCGCTGCGGAACCCGGCTGCGGCCTCGGTCATCGCCACACCGAACCTGTTCCCCGACGGCGGGTACCCCGGCGTCCAGCTGCCCTACCCCAACGGCAAGTCGGCCACGAGCGGCTGCCACGACATCACCGCCTACCCGGAGAAGGGCATCGCCGCGGGCGCCTGCATGGGTGAGGGCATCCTGCTCGACATCCGCGACCCCGAGCGGCCCAAGGTCACGGCGACCGTGCGCGACGAGGTCAACTTCGCGTTCTGGCACTCCGCCACGTTCAACAACGAGGGCACCAAGGTGATCTTCACCGACGAGCTGGGCGGCGGCACCAGGGCGACCTGCAACGAGGCCATCGGGCCGAACCGGGGCGCCAACGCCTACTACGACATCGTCGGCGGGCAGCTCCAGTTCAGGAGCTACTTCAAGATCGCGCGGCACCAGGCCGACACGGAGAACTGCGTGGCGCACAACGGCTCGCTGATCCCGGTCAAGGGCCGCGACATCATGGTGCAGGCCTGGTACCAGGGCGGCATCTCGGTGGTGGACTTCACCGACTCCGCCAACCCGCAGGAGATCGCCTACTTCGAGCGCGGCCCCGACGAGACCGCCGGGCCGCTGTTCGGCGGTGTCTGGTCGGCCTACTACTACAACGGCTACATCTACGGCTCCGACTTCCATCAGGGCCTGGACGTGCTGAAGATCAACGACTGGCGGACGAACAAGGCCAACGGCGTCAAGATGCGCTCGCTGAACGCGCAGACGCAGGCGTCGTACCCCGAGCGCGGGCACGGCCACTGGTAGATCGTGCGGCGGGGCTCCCACAGGGGCCCCGCCGTTTTCCGCATCCGACGTGCACGTTCCCACCCGACGAACGTGAGCAAGGAGGCTCCCGAGTGTCCCTGAAACGCCGTTCCCTCGTCATGGCCGCGGCGGCGGCCGTCTTAGCGCTGGCCGGCCTGCCCGCGCTGGCCGCCGACATCCCGCCTCCCGACACCGTGGTCACCAGCCCCAACGTGACCCACGTCCTGAACGTCCCCAAGCCCGCCGCGATCGCCGCCACCATCAACACCGACATCGCCTTCCAGGGCGACTACGCCTACGTCGGCAACTACGGCGGCTTCTCGATCTACGACATCAGGAACCCCCGGAAGACCACGCCGGTCAGCTCCGTGGTCTGCCCCGGCGCCCAGATGGACGTGTCCGTCTACGGCGACCTGCTGTTCGCGGCCGTGGACTCCTCGCGCAACAACGACTCGTGCAGCAGCACCGGGCAGAGCGCCTCGGTCAAGGAGTCGTGGGAGGGCGTCCGCATCTTCGACATCTCCGACAAGGCCAACCCGCGCTACATCAAGGCGGTCGAGACCGACTGCGGCTCCCACACCCTGACCCTGGTGCCGGGCAAGGGCCGCGACCGGCACAGGAACGTCTACGTCTACGTGTCGTCGTACCTGCCGGCCACGAACTTCCCCGACTGCCGGCCGCCGCACGACAAGATCTCGATCATCAAGGTGCCGCTCAGGGACCCGGCCGCCGCCGCGGTCGCCGCGACCCCGGTCGTCTTCCCCGACGGCGGCAACGAGACCCAGCCGGGCCTGCTCCTGCCGACCACCGGCTGCCACGACATCACCACCTTCGCCGAGAAGGACCTCGCCGCGGGCGCGTGCATGGGTGACGGCGTGCTGTTCGACATCTCCGACCGGCTGAACCCCAGGGTCACGGCCAGGATGACCGACCCGAACTTCGCGTTCTGGCACTCCGCGACCTTCAGCAACGACGCCAGGAAGGTCGTCTTCACCGACGAGCTGGGCGGTGGCGGCGGCGCGACCTGCAACGAGGCCACCGGGCCGAACCGCGGGGCGGACGCGATCTACGAGATCGTCAAGGGGCAGCTCGTCTTCAAGAGCTACTTCAAGATCTCGCGCCACCAGGACGACAGCGAGAACTGCGTGGCGCACAACGGCTCGCTGATCCCGGTCAAGGGCCGCGACATCATGGTGCAGGCCTGGTACATGGGCGGGGTGTCGATCTGGGACTTCACCGACGCCGCCAACCCGAGGGAGATCGGCTACTTCGACCGCGGTCCCCGCTCGGCGGGCGGCGGTGGTGGCATCTGGTCCGCCTACTACTACAACGGCTACATCTACGGGGCCGACTTCCACGAGGGCCTCGACGTCATCAAGATCAACGACCCGCTCACCGACAGCGCCAGGCACGTGCGTACCGAGCGGCTGAACACGCAGACGCAGGAGTCGTACCACGGCCGCAGGCACGGCTGAGGTGACGGCTCCGGCTCACTGAGGCGGCGCGAACCCGCCCGGAGTCGCCTTCGGCGGCTCCGGCGCGGGCGGCGGCCCGAGTGGCGGCCCAGACAGAGGCCCAGACGGAGGCCCAGATGGAGGCCCAGGCGGAGGCGCGAACGGCGCCGGTGGCGGGGGCTGCTGGCGGTAGGGACCGGGTTGCGCGGGCGGTGCCGGTCGCGGATGGGGCAGCTGCTGCTGTGCGTACGGCGGCTGCGGCGCGTACGGGCCCTGCTGCGGTTGCCCGTTGCCCAGGCGCTGCGCGAACCGCACCTGCTCCCGCCGCCGCCGCTCCGCCAGGACGGCGCTCAGGTACGCGTGCGGCGGCACCCCGCCCGGAGCGGCCGGCGAGACGAAGGCCGACACCTGGGTCGCGATGCGCATCCCCATCTCGTGCTGCACCTGCGGCGTGAGGTCGTGCCAGCGCGTCAGGTACTGCCGGGCGGCCTGCGCCACCTCGTCGGGCAGCTGGGACAGCTCCAGCGCGGTGGCCCAGCCCGCGAGCTGCGGCGGCATCACGATGACCTGCCCCGACTCGCGCGGCGCGCGCTCGGAGATCACGATCGTGCCGGCGAAGACGTCACCGAGCCGCTTGCCCCGCTGCGAGACGAGCGACGCGATCAGCGCCGGCGCCCCCGAGAACATCCAGAACTCCAGGACCCCGGCCAGCCCCCGGAACAGCGCCTGCCTGAAGCGCTCGGGGCTGCCGTCGTCGCCGACCACCCGGAGCCCGAGCGCCAGCTTGCCGAGGCTGCGGCCCCTGCTCAGGGTCTCGAAGATGACCGGGTAGCCGACCAGCACCAGCACGACCAGCACGATCATGACGGCACCGAACATGGCGGAGTCCGTGATGGCCGCGAACGCTCCTAACAGGGCGTAGGCGGCGACCAGGACGGTGAACTGCACGGCCATGTCGATGATGATCGCCAGGGCTCGCGAGGGCATCTGGGCCACCCGCACTTCGACGACGACCGCGTCGCCGGTCACAACCTCCGACATATGTGGAGCCTAACGGCTATGTACGGGTGATCGAGCGGCCAGAATGTTCGGGTGGACATCGATGCGTTCGTCACAGCACACCGCCCCGTGTGGGACCGGCTCGACCACCTGGTCAAGCACCGCTCCTCGCTGACCGGCACCGAGGTGGACGAGCTGGTGGAGCTGTATCAGCGGGTGGCCACGCACCTGTCCATGGTCCGCTCGTCGGCCAAGGACCCGGCGCTGGTCGGCCGCCTGTCGGCGCTGGTGGCCAGGGCCAGGTCCGCCGTGACGGGCGCGCACACTCCTGCCTGGCGGGAGGCGACGCGCTTCTTCACGGTGTCGTTCCCCGTGGTGGCCTACCGGGCGCGGTGGTGGTGGCTGGCGGTCTCGGTCGCGTTCCTGGTGGTGGCGTGGGTGATGGGCGCCTGGGTGGCGGCCAACCCGGACGTGCAGGCCTCGATCGCCAGCCCCGACGAGATCACCAAGCTCGTCAACGAGGACTTCGCCGACTACTACTCCGAGCATCCGGCCGCCTCCTTCGCCAGCCGGGTGTGGACGAACAACGCGTGGGTGGCGGCCCAGATGATCATGTACGCGGTGGTGCTGGGCCTGCCGATCCCGTACGCGCTCTACGCCAACGCCGAGAACGTGGCCGTCTCCGGCGGCCTGATGGCCTCCAGGGACAAGCTGGACATCTTCTTCGGCCTGATCCTGCCGCACGGCCTGCTGGAGCTGACCGCGATCTTCCTGGCGGCGGCCGTGGGCCTGCGCCTGGGCTGGACGGTCGTCGACCCGGGGCCGCGCAGGCGCATCGAGGCGCTGGCCGAGCAGGGGCGGGCGGTGATGAGCGTGGCCATGGGGCTGGTCGTGGTGCTGTTCGCGTCGGGGCTGATCGAGGCGTTCGTGACGCCGTCCGGGCTGCCCACGTGGGTGCGGGTGGGCATCGGGGTGCTCGCCGAGGTGATCTTCCTGGCGTACGTGATCATCTTCGGCCGCCGGGCGCTGCGCGACAACGAGACGGGCGACATCGAGCGGGCCCCGGACGTGGCGCCCACGGCCTGACCCGCCGCCAGGCGGGTCTAGAGCCGGCCCGCCGCCTTCAGCGCCAGGTACGCGTCCGCCAGCGCGGGCGCGAAGTCCTCCGGCGGCGCGTCCACGACCTCGACCCCGTGCCGCCGCAGCCGGGCGGTGATGCGCCGGCGCCCCAGCTGGGCCTGCTCGGCCGCCGCCGCGTCGTACACCTCGTCGGCCGACCCGCGGCGGCCCGCCATGGCCGCCACCGACGGGTCGGACACCCCGGCCACCAGCACCAGGTGCCGGGAGGAGAGCTGCGGCAGGACCGGCATCAGGCCCTCGTCCATGGCCGCCCCGTTCAGGTCCGTGAGCAGCACGACCAGGCAGCGCCGCTTGGCCCGCGACAGGATGGCGGCCACCATGCCCTGGGAGTCGGCCTCGATCAGCTCCGCCTCGATCGGCGCCATCACGTTGACCAGCGACGACAGCAGCTCGGTGCGGGAGGCCCCGCTCACCCAGGCGCGTACGGCGCGGTCGTAGGCCAGGAAGTCCACCTGGTCACCGGCCCTGGCGGCCAGCGCGGCCAGCAGCAGGGCGGCGTCCATCGACCAGTCGAGGCGCGGCCAGCCGGGCGCGGGCCGGGGGTCGGGCCGTAGGAACAGCCCGCCGCCGCCCGCCTCGGCCCCGGCCATGGGGATCGGCGCGGCGCCCACCCGCCCGGCCGAGGTGCGGCCGGTGTCGAGCACGATCAGCACGCGGCGGTCGCGTTCCGGCCGCCAGGTGCGCACCACGACGTCGTGGCGGCGCGCGGTGGCCCGCCAGTCGATGGAGCGCACGTCGTCGCCCACCACGTACTCGCGCAGCGAGTCGAACTCGGTGCCCTGCCCGCGCACCAGCGCCGGGTGCTGCCCGTCGAGCTCGCGCAGCCGGGCCAGCCGGGAGGGCAGGTGCTTGCGCGACAGGAACGGCGGCAGCACCCGCACGGTCCACGGCGCCTGGTGGTTGCCCTGGCGGGCGGCCAGGCCCAGCGGGCCGACCGAGCGCACCGTGATCGCCACGGAGGAGCGGTCGCCGCGCCTGGTCGGGGCGAGCATGACGACGAGCTTGCGGCGTTCGCCGGCCGGGACGTCCAGCTCGGCCACCCGGGGCCGCACCCCGGCGGAGGGCGGCCAGGCGTCCCGCAGCAGGCCGCGCACGCGCCTGCCGCCGGGGTTCTCGACCACCAGCTCCACCGTGGCCTCCTGGCCGAGCCTGACCAGCGTGTCGCCGGAGCGGTGGAGGCGCAGCGGCCGCACGCTGCCCGCGAACACCAGGTCCACCACGATCCCTGCGGCCAGCAGCAGGCAGACCCCGGCCAGCGCGGCGCCGGGCTGCGGTGCGAACAACACCACGAGGATCCCGATCGCCGCGACCAGCCCGGCACGTCCCGTCAGAGCCATTCCCGCACCACGCTTCCCGTAGCGGCCGTCAACGCGGGACCGGGACCGAGGCCAGGATGCCGTCGAGCAGGCCGTCGGCGGTCGCGCCCTCCAGCTCCGCCTCGGGCCGCAACTGCACGCGGTGCCGCAGCGCGGGCCTGGCCAGCGCCTTGACGTCGTCGGGGGTGACGTAGGGCCGCCCGGACAGCCACGCCCACGCCCGCGCCGCCGCCAGCAGCGCCGTGGCGCCGCGCGGGGAGACGCCGAGCTGCAGCGACGGGGAGCTCCTGGTGGCGCGGGCCACGTCCACGATGTAGCCGAGCACCTCGGGCGCCACGTGCACCCTGGCGGCGGCCTCGCGCCCGGCGGCCAGGTCCGCGGCCGAGGCGACGGCCTTGATCTCCGACAGGTCGCGCGGGTCGAAGCCGCGGGCGTGCCGGTCGAGCACGGAGATCTCCTGCTCGCGCGGCGGCAGCGGCACCGTCAGCTTGAGCAGGAACCGGTCGAGCTGGGCCTCGGGGAGCTGGTAGGTGCCCTCGTACTCGACGGGGTTCTGCGTCGCGCACACCACGAACGGGTCGGGCAGCTCGCGGGCCGAGCCCTCCACGCTGACCTGCCGCTCCTCCATCGCCTCCAGCAGCGCCGCCTGCGTCTTGGGCGGCGTGCGGTTGATCTCGTCGGCGAGCAGCAGGTTCGTGAACACGGGCCCCTCGCGGAACTCGAACTCCGCGGTCTTCGCGTCGTAGATCAACGACCCGGTCACGTCACCCGGCATCAGGTCCGGCGTGAACTGCACCCGCTTGAAGTCCAGCGTCAGCGCCGAGGAGAGTGTCCGCACCATCAGCGTCTTGGCCACGCCCGGCACGCCTTCGAGCAGCACGTGCCCCCTGCACAACAACGCGATGACCAGCCCCGTCACCACCGCGTCCTGGCCGACCACGGCCTTGGCCACCTCGGCCCGCAGCGCGCCGAGCGCCTCCCTGGCCGAGTCGCCGTTGTCGGCCGGCACGCGGTATGTCTCATCAGAGTTCACTGATCTGCCTCTCCATGAAGTCCAGATATCCGGCGAGCGCGACGAGCCCCGCGTCGTCCGCCGGCGGCGGGCCGTAGAGCGCGGCGCCCACCTGCTGCGCATCCTGTCCCGTACGGGCGGCGAGCGCCGAGACGATCTCCTGCCGGCCCGCTCCGGACGCCAGCCCCAGCCTCGGGGTGAGCCGGTCGATCGTGCCCGCGCGCAGCGCGTCGGCCGCGCGTTCCCTGGCGCGCCTGGCCCGGTAGAGCCGGCCGCGGCCCTCGACGGTCTCGGCGGCCCTGACGATGACGGGCAGCTTCTCCGTCACCACCGGCCCCAGCCGCCGGCCGCGCCAGAACCCGGCCACGGCCACGGCGACGATCGCCATGTAGACGGTCCAGCGGATGTTGTCCGGCATCAGGTCGTACATCGACTGGCCGCGCTCGCCCGGCAGGTCGAGCGGGGGCGGCGTCTGCGGGCGCACCAGCCAGGTGACGGGCTTGCCCGTGCCGATCAGGTTGAGCGCCAGCGCCGCGTTGCCGTCCTCGGCCAGGCGCTGGTTGGTCATGAAGTCGCCGTCGCCGACGACGGTGATGACGCCGTTCGCGTACGGGAACCTGACCAGGGCGTGCCCGTCACCCGTGGGGTAGCAGGCGGCCGAGCCCGCGGGGCCGCGCAGCGCCATGCCGCCCAGGAACGCGCTGCCCGCGGCGGTGGCGGCGGGCAGCCCGCACTCGGGCTCGCGCGAGCGCACCCGCCCGCCGATCGGCTCCACGCGCACGCCGGGGGCCAGGGCCTCCAGGCCGAAGACGTCGCCGACGACCAGGCGGTCGCCGGCGATCCTGGCCAGGCTCAGCTCGTCGAAGAACGTGGTGTCGGTGATCAGCAGCACCCGGTCGCCCGTGGCGGCCTTGGCGGCGGCGGCCTCGACGGAGTCCACCCGGTCGACGGTGACGCCCCTGTCGCGCAGTAACTCGGCCAGCGCCCGGGAGCCGGCCAGCGAGGTGTCGTCGGGGTCGAGGTGCCGCTCGGGCACCCGCTCGGGGCCGAGCAGCACGCCCAGCACGGCGACGAGCACGACGATGCCGCCCAGGAGCAGGACCATGCGGCTGGAACGCCAGGTGGAGCGGGCGGTGGGGGAGGTCGGGCGGGACTGCCCCGGAGGTGACTGGGGAGTGGCGACGCTCATGCCCCGCCCTCACCCGCGGCGGGAACGAGCGGCACCGGCCTGGCCTCGCGCAGGCGCTCGTCGAGGCTGGTCATCGTCTCGTACGCCTCCCGTGTCCCCGGCACCCCGCCGTACGTCACGTCGTCGAACGAGCGGGCCGCCGCCGCGAGTTCCTGCGCGAACGCGGGCAGCGACAGCGCCGCCTCGGCGGCCAGCTCGTCGGCCGTGCGCCCGGGCATGCCGTCGACCAGCGCGCGTTCCTCCAGGTCACGAGCGATGGCCCGGAGCCGCTCCTGGACGGCCTCGCTCCAGCGGCCCTCCATGGCCAGCCGCTCGGCCGCCTGCCGGTGCTCCGCCGCGGTCAGCGTCCGCGCGCCGAACAGCGCGCCGGGCGCGAGCGCGTGCCGGCGGGCCGACTTGCGCAGCCGCCACGCGATCAGCGCGACCAGCCCGAGGAGGATCAGCGTGATCACGATCGCCGCGATGACGCCGCCCGCCGAGCCGCCGTCGCCCGTCGCGTCGAGGAGGTCGCCGAGGAACTGCGAGACGTACCGGTAGATCCGGTCGAACAGCGCTTCCTTGGCGTACTCCGGCTTGAGGAGCTCCTCCGCGGCCTTGCTCGCGGCCTCCCCCCTGTCGATCGGGGTCACGACCCGGCGGAGTTGGACGGGTGCCACAGCTCGTCGGCCGAGGCGTGCACCCAGCCCTGCCGCTGCTGCTCGATGGCCGCCGTCTGCAGCACGAGGTCGAACGCCTCGCTGCGCATCCGCCGGTCGGCGTAGAGCAGGCCGGCGACGCCGGCCTCGAACGGGTAGGTGAACATCGAGCCGAGCGTGCCGCCGATCGCGATCAGCACGGCCGTCACGATCGTCGTGGCCAGCGAGCTGGCGCCGAACATCCCGAACAGCGTGCCCGCCAGCGTGAACGGCATCGTCAGCAGGCTCGCCACCAGCCCGACGAGGACCGAGGTGAGCAGCATGATGCCGAACACCCGCCAGAAGTCGCCGCTCACCAGGTGCCACGAGCGGCGCATCGCCTCGACGGGACCGCGGCCCTCCAGCACCACGGCCGGGGCGGCGAAGGCGAAGCGGGTCCGGAAGAACAGGTAGTAGGCGAGGTAGACGACGATGAACAGGATCGTCAGCCCGGCGATCCAGCCGAGGGAGGCGGCGCCGGAGGCGTTCATCGCGATCGCCACCATGAGCAGCGCGAAGACGATCAGCGGCACCACCATGATCGCGGCCATCATGCCCACCACGCCGAACAGCGCGGGCACCCGGCCCTTGACGAGCTGCCAGGCCTCGCCCGCGGTGATGTTGCCGCCGAAGACGGCCCGGCCGAGGATGCGGGTCAGCACGCCGGTCAGCAGCGTGACGACGACGAACGAGATCGCGTAGGAGATCAGCGTGCCGGCGTACTGGCCGACGATGCCGGAGACGCTGTAGAGGTCGCCCTCGGCGGAGGCGAAGCTCTCGGGGTCGTCGAGCGGGCTGGGCATGGCGTCGAGCAGGAACGCCTGGCCGATGGCCAGCGGCACGGAGGCCAGCAGGGCGGCCACGGCCGACAGGCCGAGCACGGCCTTCGGATTCGACCGGATCAGCTTGATCGTGCCGTCCAGAATGTCGCCGAGACCCAGCGGGCGCAGCGGGATGATGCCCGGCCGGAGCGCCGGTGGCGGCATATAGCCGTATCCCGGCTGTTGTTGCGGATAAGGCGGATATGGTGTTTGTGGTGCGGGTGCGTAAGGGGCCTGCTGCGGTGGCTGTGAAGGCTGCTGCGCGGGGAGCCCGTACGGCTGGCCGCTCTGCTCTCCACCGGGCGCCTGCTGTCGCCCGCCGGGCGCGGTCCACGGGGAGGCCGGCGGGGCGCTGTAGGGCGGGGGCTGTTCGGCCGACCAGCCTGATGGCGTCTCGGGCGTGGGACCGTGACCGTCTGACATATCCCAATCCTGGCACGCTGGGCGAGGCATTGGTGTCACGGAGAGGATTCGCCCCCTCATCTTGCCCGCATTCACGGAGGAATCGGGGCAAGGTTCGCGTCGAGGGATGGCCGAAAGTCGCTCTGTTACCGCAGACTGAGATTGCGGTCGCGGGGGCGGGCCTAAAATTCGCCTTTTGCAGGGCTCAGGTCACACTCACGGGTCAACCAAGGGTAACCTTCAGCGATCGTGCGGGTATGTCCCACAATGCGTAGAACGAATGAGGGGCCATGAAAGGTCGCGTGCTGGTCGTCGACGACGACGCCGCTCTCGCCGAGATGCTGGGGATCGTGCTGCGAGGGGAAGGCTTCGAGCCGTCCTTTGTCTCCGATGGCGACAAGGCCCTCGACGCGTTCCGGGATACACGCCCGGACCTGGTGCTGCTCGACCTGATGCTGCCGGGGGCCGACGGCATCGACGTCGCGCGCAGGATCAGGGCTGAGTCGGGGGTTCCGATCGTCATGCTCACCGCCAAGAGCGACACGATCGACGTCGTGCTCGGCCTGGAGTCGGGCGCCGACGACTACATCGTCAAGCCGTTCAAGCCGAAGGAGCTGGTGGCCAGGGTGCGGGCGCGGCTGCGCCGTACCGACGAGCCCACCCCCGAGATCCTCCAGATCGGCGACATCACGATCGACGTGGCCGGCCACTCGGTCAAGCGCGGCGAGGAGACGATCAACCTCACGCCGCTGGAGTTCGACCTGCTGGTGGCCCTGGCCCGCAAGCCGCGCCAGGTGTTCACCCGCGAGGTCCTGCTGGAGCAGGTCTGGGGCTACCGGCACGCCGCCGACACGCGGCTGGTCAACGTGCACGTGCAGCGGCTCAGGGCCAAGATCGAGAAGGACCCCGAGCACCCCGAGATCGTCGTGACGGTCCGCGGCGTGGGCTACAAAGCCGGTCCCGCCTAACCCTCGCCCCGCCCCGCCGTGCCCCCGACGAAGAAGAAGCGAACCCGCAGACGGACGTTCCGCCAGATACTCGGCGGCGTCCGCCGGCGGGTTCGGCGTGCGGCGGGCAGGACCCGCAGCGTCTGGCGGCGCTCGCTCCAGCTCCAGGTGGTCACCAGCACGCTGGTGATCTCCGTGATCGTGGTGGTGGTGCTCGGCACGTTCCTGTTCGGGCAGATCAACAAGTCGGTCGTCGACAGCAGCCAGCGCTCCGCCGCCAGCGAGGCGTTCGCCGACCGGCTGCAGATCGCCGACGCGCTGACACCGGAGACCGACGACCCCGCCAAGCAGGCCGCCGGTGGTGAGCCGCTCTCGGGCAACCTGCTCGACGAGGTCATGGACACCATCACCGGCTCGGGCGAGAACGGCTCGGAGAAGCGCTACGAGGTGCTGATACTCAACGAGACGACCCCCGGCCAGTCGCGGGCCTCCGGCAGCGTGCTGCCCGCCAACGTGCCGCTCACGCTCCGGATGACGCTGCAACGCAACATCCGCGAGTACAAGTGGGAGAAGGTCACCGGGTTCACCCAGGTGATCAAGTTTCACGACCAGAGCCAGCCCAGGCTGACGTACGTGGTCGGCGGCATCGTGCACCTGACCACCAACGGCCGCACCTACGAGGTCTACCACTTCTTCCCCTTCGACGAGGAAGAGGCGCTGCTGTCCAACGTGCGGCTGGCCATCGTCGTGGTGGGGCTCGGGCTCGTGCTGCTGCTGGCAGCCATCGCCTACCTCGTCGCCCGGCAGGTCGTCACGCCGGTCCGCCTGGCTCGCCAGGCCGCCGAGCGGCTGGCCTCGGGCAGGCTGGACGAGCGGCTCAAGGTACGCGGCGAGGACGACCTGGCCCGGCTGGCGAACAGCTTCAACGAGATGGCCGCCAACCTGGCGCTCAAGATCCATCAGCTGGAGGAGCTCTCCCAGGTGCAGCGGCAGTTCGTCTCCGACGTCTCGCACGAGCTGCGCACGCCGCTGACGACCGTCCGCATGGCCGCCGACCTGCTCTACGACGCCCGCGAGGACTTCGAGCCGATGGCCGCCCGCTCGGCCGAGCTCATGCAGGCCCAGCTGGAGCGGTTCGAGTCGATGCTGGCCGACCTGCTGGAGATCAGCCGCTACGACGCCGGCGCCGCCACGCTCGACCTGGAGCCGGTGGACATCCGCGACGTGGTGCTGCGCGCGATCGGCGACTCCGAGGCGCTGGCCGAGCGGCACGGCACCCGCTTCGAGCTGAGACTGCCCAACGAGCCGTGCGTGGCCGAGATCGACAACAGGCGGGTCGAGCGGATCCTGCGCAACCTGCTGTTCAACGCCATCGAGCACGGCGAGGGCCGGGACATCGTGGTCACCGTGGGCGCCGACCGCGACGCCGTGGCCATCGCCGTGCGCGACCACGGCATCGGGCTCAAGGCGGGCGAGGACACCATGGTCTTCGACCGCTTCTGGCGGGCCGACCCGTCGCGGGCCAGGACCATCGGCGGCACCGGGCTCGGCCTGGCCATCTCGCGCGAGGACGCCACCCTGCACGGCGGCTGGCTGCAGGCGTGGGGGCAACCCGGGGAGGGCTCCCAGTTCAGGCTCACACTGCCGCGGAACGCGGGCGTGGACCTGAAGGGCTCGCCGCTGTCGCTGGTGCCGCCCGAGATCGAGATGCGCCGCACCTGGCGGACGGCGATGACGCCCGTCCTGCTGCCCGCTTCGGGGGACGGGGCCGAGCATGACGAGGAGTAGGCGGCTGGCCACGGCGTTCGCGATCGTGGCCGCGATGGTCGCGGGCGGCTCGGGGTGCACCGTGATCCCCGTGACGGGGCCGTACACCGTCAACAACGACGAGGGCGGCGGCGACCCGCTGAACAAGCCGTTCCAGCGCATGATCGCCATCCCGCCGCAGCCCCAGTGGGGCGCCGAGGACACGATCAGGGGCCTGCAGGCCGCCATGGCGGCCTACCAGGACGACCCGTCGATCCTGGCCAGGTACCTGACGGCCGAGGCGCGGGCCAAGTGGTCGGCCGCGGGGCCCGTGCGGGTGATCCAGGACGCGTACGAGGTGACGGTGCCCCCGCCCCGGGAGTCCGAGACCTCGATGAAGGTCACCTTCAAGGCGCACATGGCGGCCCTCATCAACGAGGACGACTCCTACAAGCCGACCGCCGGGCTGTGGGAGCGGCCCTTCGAGCTGGTCAAGATGCCCGACGGGTACCGCGTCAGCAGCCTGCCCCCGGGGCTCCTGCTCACCGAGTCCGACGTGGCGCGCGCCTACCGGCCGACGAACCTGTACTACGTCAACCGCAGCACCCAGGACCGGCTGGTCGTCGACCAGGTGCGCCTGCGGCTCAACACGACGGAGACCTTCGCGCAGACCGTGCTCGAACGCCTGCTCCAGCCCCCGACCGAGTCGCTGCGCGGCGCGGTCACCTCCAGCTTCCCGTCCGACACCAAGATCGAGTCGATCAGGTCGGGCGAGGACCGCGTGATCATCAACCTCTCCGGGTCGCTCGACACCCTCGACCTGAGCGCCGAGGAGACCCTGAGAGGCCAGATCAGGAACAGCCTCAACAAGAACGAGGTGGCCAAGGGCCGCATCATCGAGATCCTCGTGGACGGGGAGGCGTACACCGTCGACCGGCCGGACTCCGACGACCAGTGGCTGGACGACGACGTCGGCGACAGCGCGTACTACGTCGACAAGGGCGCGGTGCACTACCTGACCAAGGACGGCCGGGGCGGCGCCGTGGCGGGCGCGGCGGGCGAGCAGCGCGAGGGCTACAGCCACTTCGCCGTCTCCGCCGGACCCAACCCGCTCATCGCGGCCAAGACCTCGACCGGCATCTCGGTGGCCGGGCTGGTGGCCGAAGGGGTCTGGCAGGAGGTCATCCAGGGCGCCGACCTGACGCCGCCCACGTGGAACAGGGACGGGTCCCTGTGGACCTACGACGGAAAGAACGGCGTGCTGCTGAAGTACGACCCGGCCAGGACGCGGGTGGAGCCCGTCGAGGTGCCCGAGGAGCTCGACAAGCTGGACGTCAAGCAGTTCAGGATCGCCAGGGACGGCGTGCGGGTGGCCGTGACCACCGGGGAGAACACCGTCCAGATCGGCGCGCTGACCGGTGAGGGCGCCGGGACGAAGCTGGGCAACCTGCAGTTCCTGACCACGACCGAGAGCGAGAACGAGATCCGCGACATCGCCTGGCGGGACGACGAGAACCTGCTCGTGCTGGTGCAGGCGTCGGCCGGGCAGACGCTCAACGAGATCAACGTGGGGGACGGGGAGACCGTGGGGGTGCCGCTGAAGGACCGGCTGCAGTCGGTGGCGGCGTTCCAGGACCAGGTGCTGGCCGATGTCGTGACCCAGGGCGGGACCAAGCTGATGGCGCTCAACCTGGACCAGCAGGCGTGGGACGTCAAGATCGAATCCAACGCGGGCACGCCGCTGTTCCCGCTGGGCTGAGCCGCCCCGCCGCCGGGTCCTGAGCGGGAACTGTCGGTGGCTCCCGGCATCCTGGGGCGCGTGCTGAACGCCGTCCTGGACCTGGTCCTTCCTCCTGCCTGTGCGGGCTGTGGCGCCAAGGGGGCGTGCTGCTGCCCGCGGTGCTTCGACGCCCTGACCGCCTCGCCCGCCCGGCGCGTCCCGGTGCCGCGTCCGCGCGGGCTGCCGGACTGCTGGTCGGCGGCGCCGTACGAGGGGGCGGTGCGCAGGATGATCGTGGCGTACAAGGAGCGGGGAGCCGTCGCGCTGGCCGGGGTGCTGGCCGAGGCGGTGACCCGGACGGTGCTGACCGCCATGGGGGAGGCGGGCGGGTGGGGCGGTGGCCGGTTCGCCGTCGTGCCGGTGCCGAGTGCGCGCCGGAGTGTGCGGGGCCGGGGTCACGACCCGGTGGGCAGGCTGGCGGTGCTGGTCGCCGCCCGGCTGCGGGCGCTCGGGCTGGACGCCGAGCCGTGGGCGGGGCTGGGGCAGTGCAGGCGGGTGGCCGATCAGGCGGGTCTGAGTCGCTCTCTGAGAGCCGTCAACCTCGCAGGGTCACTCCAGGTCGTCCCGGCGGCGAAAGGCCCTCCAGCGGCCGGTGCGCTGCTTCTGGACGACATCGTGACGACCGGCGCCACCCTCGCCGAGGCGGCCAGGGCCCTGCACGCTGCGGGGATCGCCGTACCGCTGGCCGCGACCGTCGGCGCGACACGCCGAAGATCTTGAATTCTTCATGGTCACGTTCGGTAAAGAAAGATCCAAATCAGGATCCTAACCCGGAGGTCACATGTCACTTTCCCTAGACCGGCAGCCCCGCTGCTCGGGTGGCGGGAGCCCCGTACGCATAAGGGTTGCCGATCGGTTAAACGGGGCATCGGAAGGCGCTTTCCCACCGGCTCGGCATCACGGACGGTGATCCTCCTGCCGAGCCTCAGGCTGACATTCGTGCTGGATGCGGATAGCGTTCCTACATGGCACCCGTTCGGGTCCGTGGTTGCGCAGGGTCGGGGTCCCCGGCTCTGCTAGCCGATGCCAGCCGCAGGCAAAACGGTCCACGTAAGGCGACTCTTTGTCGACCGATCACGGTGCGGCTTAGGGGTAAGTCCTGCCTTCCCGGGGGTCCAGATGTCCCCCGCCAGAAGAGAAGGGCAGTAGTGGCGACAGAGCTGCGAAATCCTCAGCAGGCGGATGTGGGGTCGAAGACCAGGTCGGCCGGGCGGGTGCCTTCAGAGTTCCCGGTGACGCAGCGTCGGAAGTGGGTAACCGTGACAGAAAGGCAGCCAGCACACCCCGTCCGACGTGCACCTCGTCGGGCGCTCTTGCTCAGTCGTTAGACCGAAGGGGGGCTGTTGCATGGACATCATCGTCAAGGGCCGGCACACAGGAGTGAGTGATCGGTTCCGCGACCACGTGACGACCAAGCTGGCCAGGATCGAACGTCTGGACAACAAACTCATCCGAGTTGATGTGGAGGTGTCGAAGGAGCGTAATCCTCGCCTCGCCGGACAGCGCGAGCGCGTCGAGCTCACCATTCACTCCCGAGGGCCGGCCATCCGCGCCGAGGCCTCGGCCGACGACCGATTCGCAGCCCTCGATCTAGCCCTCGACAAGCTGGAAGGCCGCCTGAGAAGGCTGTCCGACCGGCGCAAGGTCCACCACGGCAACCACTGCCCGCCTTCGGTGGCGGAGATCACCGCGACGCTCCCTGACGCCGCCGACCTGGCGCCCCGCAAGCAGCCCGACGTCCCCAAGCAGGCCGAGCCAGACGAGGACGAGCTGCAGCAGAAGAGCGACCAGCTCTACGACGACATCGTCCCCATCGAGATGGACGGCGACGGCCCGCTCATCGTCCGCGAGAAGTTCCACCGCGCCGAGCCCATGACCATCGACCAGGCCCTCCTGGAGATGGAGCTGGTCGGCCACGATTTCTACCTGTTCCGTGACAAGGAGAGCGGCCAGCCGTGCGTCGTCTACAACAGACGCGGCTACAACTACGGCGTGTTGCGGCTCGTAGAGCCCTGATCGCGCGCTGAAAGATCTTCTCGACCACCCGAGAACCGCGGGTACGTGCCATCATGGCGGTTCGAACGGCTCTGGCCCCCCGACGAGGAGGAGACGTGAGCGAGCTCAGTCAGGTAGGGATGAGCGAGCGAAGCGAGGCAATGGCAGGCGCGAGGCAGGCCGTCATCAGGCCCGCCGTCACGAGGCTGGTCGTCACGAGCCTCTCCGGGGAGGCTTCGTGACCGAGTCCGGCGAGACCCGCGCGCAGGCGAGCGAGCCGATCCGCGTGCTGATCGTCGACGATCACGAGCTGATCCGGCGGAGCCTGGCGCTGGCGCTGGCTGCCGAGCCTGACATCGAGGTGGTCGGTGAGGCGAGCGACGGGCAGGAGGCGGTCGAACTGGCCGATCGCCTCATGCCTGACGTCGCGCTCATGGACGTACGCATGCCCAGGCAGGACGGGATCGAGGCGACGAAGGGCATCAAGGCCTCGGTCCCGAGCACCCGCATCATCATGCTGACGGTGAGCGACGAGGAAGAGGATCTCTTCGAGGCCATCAAGGCGGGAGCCACCGGCTACCTGCTGAAGGACGTCCAGATCAACGACGTCCCCGCCGCGGTGCGCGGTGTGCACGAGGGCCAGTCGCTGATCAATCCGGCGATGGCGGCGAAGCTCATCAGCGAGTTCGCCAACATGAGCCGTGAGAAGGGCGAGCGTCCGCCTCAGCTTCCTGTGCCCCGGTTGACCGACCGGGAGATGGAGGTGCTGCGGCTGGTGGCCAAGGGCATGAACAACCGGGAGATCGCCAAGCAGTTGTTCATCTCCGAGAACACTGTGAAGAATCACGTGCGCAACATTCTCGACAAGCTGCAGTTGCATTCGCGGATGGAGGCTGTGGTGTACGCGGTTCGGGAGCGGATGCTCGAGATCACCTGATCTCTTCCGTCTCGCTGCGGTCCGCGCGTCGCTGCGTGCTCCTCCGCCGGCCGCGCTTGCCCGCCTCAGCGCCGCCCTGCCCGGACCGGCCCGATCGCCCGGGAGCGCCCGCCCGAGCCGACCGTGTGCCGGGCTCGGGCGCGGGCTCCGTTCGGACGCGAGCTTGGACGCGGGCTCGGGCGCGGGCTTGGGGCGTGGTCGGGGGGCGGGAGGTGGGTCAGCTCCCGTCCGCCGGCGTCCGGGATACGGGGGTGGCGGTCAGGGCGGACAGGAGCTCAGGGGAGTCGGCGCGTTCGACGCGTACGGCGTCGCACCCCACCCACTCCGCCGCCGACCACAGCGCCTCGCTCATGGCGTCGGCCCACTTGGCGGGCGAGAGGCCGGGCTCCAGGCTGAGCTGCCTGGCCACCAGGGTGGAGCCCTCGCGCGCCGGGTCGACGCGGCCGATCAGGCGCCCGCCGGCCAGCACCGGCATCGTGAAGTAGCCATGTACGCGCTTGTGCTTGGGGACGTAGAGCTCCAGCGTGTAGGTGAAGCCGAACACCCGCCTGGTGCGCTCACGGTGCCAGATGAGCGAGTCGAACGGCGACACCAGCGTGGTGCGGTGGCGGCCACGCGGCTCGGACGCCAGGCCCTCGGGGGCCGCCCAGGCGTTGGCCAGGCCCTGCTTGCCCGGCCAGCCGGCGACGGTCACGGGCACCAGGCCCGCCGCGCCGCTGAGCAGCACCTCGTCGAGGATCGCCGCGTAGCGGCCCTTGAGGCGGAGGAAGTCGAGGAGGTCGGTGCGGTTGGCCACGCCCAGGGCGCGCCCGGCCACGCCCGCCAGCCGTACGATGCACTCCTCGTCGGACAGGTCGTCGGCCAGGAGGCCGGCGGGGACCACGCGCTCGGCCAGGTCGTAGACGCGGCGCCAGCCGACGCGGCGGGTGCACACCAGCTCGCCGATGTCGAGCAGCCACTCAAGGCCGATCTTGGAGTCGGACCAGTCCCACCACGGGCCGCCGTTCTTGGCGCCGCCCACGTCGGAGGTCGTCAGCGGGCCCGACTCGCGGACCTGGTCGAGCAGCTTGTCCACATTGTCGGGCACCTCGTGCCACCGGTAGCGCCGCTCGCGGTAGGCGCGGCGGCGGAAGGAGTAGAGGGGCCAGTGCTCGATGGGCAGGATGCAGGCGGCGTGGCACCAGTACTCGAAGCTCTGCGCGGGGTCGTGCCAGTAGGCGCGCTCGACCTTGCGGCGGCCCACCGCGCCGAGGCGGGCGTAGGCGACCAGCTCGTGGGAGCGGGCCAGGACCGAGATCGTGTCGAGCTGGACGGCGCCGAGCCTGCGCAGCATGGCGTGCACGCCGCCCTTGCGGGCGTCGGCGCCGACGAGGCCCTGCGCGCGCAGGACGATCCGGCGGGCTTCGTCGGGGGTCAGGTCGGTCACGCCAGTCACGCCGGTCATGCCCGCGCCTTCGGATGGCGATGCATGCGAGCAATCTAGCGAGGGGGACCGACAGAATCGTCCCGGCGCCGGAGAGGGGGCCCTGACCGGGAACGGGCGCTCGCGGGCCGCGACACGCCCTCGCCACCGCTCGAACCCCGGCACGCGAACGGCGGGCCGCCCCATGCGGGGCGCCCGCCGTAGAAGCGTGGGTCAGCTGTGACTCAGCGGTGATCCTCGGCGCGCATGCCCACCCGCGGAGCGTCGATCACGACGTCGGTGAAGATGTCGAAGACGAGGGCCAGGATGCCGCCGACGACGAACAGCCCGGCACCGATCCAGATGAGCGTCCAGTTCGCGGCCGTCATCCCGAAGCCGGCCACGACGGTGCCCACGAGCATCACCGTCACCGCGAGCCACGAGGACGCCCGCCCGCCGTGGCTGCCGAGATTCTCCGTATGCTCCGACTTCTTCCCCTCAACCATGACAAATCCTTCCTTTGCCGGATTTCCCGCTATTGGTGCGAGCCGGCTCTCCACCGGCATACCCTCTGCCTTGCCCCCATTCTCCCAGACGGGTTCTGCGCCCTCGTCGTCACGGTGGCTGTGTCTGGTTGCGGAACCGCCTACGATGGCTAACGGGGAAGTTTGTCTCGGCCTCTCCTCCTGGCGGCGCCGCCGGGGTAGACCTGCGAGGAGCTTTACATAAAGTGGCAGCCATTCTCGACAAGATCCTACGTGCCGGCGAAGGCAAGATCCTGCGCAAGCTCAAGCGGATCGCAGACCAGGTCAACTCCATCGAGGACGACTTCACGAGCCTGTCCGACGCGGAGTTGCGTGCGCTGACGGACGAGTTCAAGCAGCGCTATGCCGACGGCGAAAGCCTGGACGATCTGCTTCCCGAGGCGTTCGCGACCGTGCGCGAGGCGGCCCGCCGCGTGCTCGGCCAGCGGCCCTACGACGTGCAGATCATGGGCGGTGCCAACCTCCATCTCGGCAACATCTCCGAGATGAAGACCGGTGAGGGCAAGACGCTGACCTGTACGTTGCCGTCCTATCTCAACGCCATCGCCGGCAAGGGCGTGCACGTCATCACGGTCAACGACTACCTGGCCAAGCGTGACGCCGAGACCATGGGCCGCGTGCACCGCTTCCTCGGCCTGGAGGTCGGCTGCATCATCGCCGGCCAGCAGCCCGACGAGCGCCGCAGGCAGTACGAGGCCGACATCACGTACGGCACGAACAACGAGTTCGGCTTCGACTACCTGCGCGACAACATGGCCTGGTCGCTCGACGAGTGCGTGCAGCGCGGCCACTTCTTCGCGATCGTCGACGAGGTCGACTCGATCCTGATCGACGAGGCCCGCACGCCGCTGATCATCTCCGGCCCCGGCGAGCAGTCGGGCAAGTGGTACCAGGAGTTCGCCAAGATCGTGCCCCGCCTGCGCAGGGGCGTCGAGGCGAAGAACCCGGGCGAGGAGAGCACCGGCGACTACATCGTCGACGAGAAGAAGCGCACGGTCGGCATCCTGGAGGCCGGCGTCGAGAAGGTCGAGGACTGGCTCGGCATCGACAACCTCTACAAGCCGGAGCACACCCACCTCGTCGGCTTCCTGAACAACGCGCTCAAGGCCAAGGAGCTGTTCAAGAAGGACAAGGACTACATCGTCGCCGACGGCGAGGTCCTGATCGTCGACGAGTTCACCGGCCGCATCCTGCACGGCCGTCGCTACAACGAGGGCATGCACCAGGCCATCGAGGCCAAAGAGGGCGTGAAGATCAAGGACGAGAACCAGACTCTCGCCACGGTCACCCTGCAGAACTACTTCCGTCTCTACGGCAAGCTGGCCGGCATGACCGGTACGGCCGCCACCGAGGCCAACGAGTTCCACCAGACCTACAAGCTGGGCGTCGTCCCGATCCCGACCAACCGCCCGATGATCCGCAAGGACCAGCCGGACGTGGTCTACAAGACCGAGGACGCCAAGTTCGACGCGGTGGTGCAGGACATCAAGGAGCGCTACGAGGCCGGTCAGCCGGTGCTCGTCGGCACCACCTCGGTGGAGAAGTCCGAGCGGCTGTCCAAGGCGCTCAAGCGGCGCGGCGTGCCGCACGAGGTGCTCAACGCGAAGAACCACGCGCGCGAGGCGTCGATCATCGCCGAGGCGGGCCGCAAGGGCGCCGTCACCGTCGCCACCAACATGGCCGGCCGAGGCACCGACATCATGCTCGGCGGCAACTCCGAGTTCCGCGCCGACCTGGAGCTGCGCCAGCGCGGGCTCGACCCGGTCGAGACGCCGGAGGAGTACGAGAAGGCCTACCCCGAGGCGCTGGAGAAGGCCAGGGCGGCGGTCAAGGCCGAGCACGACGAGGTGACGGAGCTGGGCGGCCTGTACGTCCTGGGCACCGAGCGCCACGAGTCGCGCCGCATCGACAACCAGCTGCGCGGCCGTTCCGGCCGTCAGGGCGACCCCGGCGAGTCGCGCTTCTATCTCTCGCTCGGCGACGACCTGATGCGCCTGTTCAACTCGGCCAGGGTCGAGATGATCATGACCAGGCTGCAGATCCCCGACGACCAGCCGATCGAGTCCGGCATCGTCTCCAAGGCGATCGCCTCCGCGCAGCACCAGGTCGAGCAGCAGAACTTCGAGATCCGCAAGGAAGTTCTGAAGTACGACGAGGTCATGGACCGCCAGCGCAAGGTCATCTACGCCGAGCGCCACCGCGTGCTGGAGGGCGCCGACCTGCACGAGCAGGTGCGCGGCTTCATCGGCGAGGTCATCGAGGGTTACGTCCAGGGCGCCACGGCCGAGGGCTTCGCCGAGGAGTGGGACCTCGAGAAGCTGTGGAAGGCGTTCGGGGAGCTCTACCCCGTCACGGTCCGGATCGACGACCTCGTCGAGGAGGCCGGCGGCCGCGAGGACCTGTCCGCCGAGCTCATCAGCGAGAAGATCAAGGCTGACGCGCTGGCCGCCTACGACCGGCGCGAGGCGGAGTTCGGCCCGGAGACCATGCGCGACCTGGAGCGCCGGGTGATCCTCTCGGTGCTCGACCGCAAGTGGCGCGAGCACCTCTACGAGATGGACTACCTGCGCGAGGGCATCGGCATGCGGGCCTACGCGCAGAAGGACCCGAAGATCGAGTACGCCCGCGAGGGCTTCGAGATGTTCAACGCGATGCTGGAGGGCATCAAGGAGGACTCGGTCGGCTTCCTGTTCAACCTCGAAGTGGAGGTGCAGGAGAACCCGATCGTCGAGGAGGAGGACGCGGCCATCGCGGAGACCCGCTCGATCATCGCGCGCGGGCTGCGCGGCCCCGAGCGGCCGGCCGAGCTGGAGTACTCCGCCCCCGGCGAGCAGGGCGAGGTCGAGCACGTCCGCGTCCGCACGACTCAGGCCGAGCGGGCGGCGTACGGCAACGTGGAGCGCAACGCGCCCTGCCCGTGCGGGTCGGGCAAGAAGTACAAGCGCTGCCACGGCGACCCGAAGAACGCCGCCTGACCTGACCTTCCCAGGCCCCCGCTTCCGATTCTCCCGGAGGCGGGGGTCTGGCGGTTTCGCCAAGCTCACGCCGTCTCGAAGCCGGGTCAGGCTCACGCCGCCTCGAAGCCGGGTCAGGCTCAGGCCGTCTCGAAATCGGTGACCAACCATTGATGGCCGTGCCGTTCCAGGCGCAGCGCGAGCACGTGGTTGCGGTCGCCGCAGTGGACCAGGGCGCACATCTCGATGGCGCCGTCCTGTGGCTGCTTCAGGTGCACGCTGCCGGTGAACGGCGGGCGGCTGGCATGGATCATCTGGCCGGCCCGTACCAGGGCCTGGTAGGCGCGGCCGGTGAGCCGGTCGGCCAGGATCTGCGGCGGGCGGCGGCCGGCCAGCACCTCTGCCAGGGCCTGGGTCAGGTGGCGCAGCTTGCGCTCGTCGGGTTGAGCACCCGGGGCTCCCCAGGTCATCGGGGTCAGGGCCAGCGCGCCATCGGTCTCCGCGGACATGGCATCTCCGATTCTCGACATAAAAGAAAGAGTCGATAAAAGGAGTTTTCGGTCCGGCCCAAGAATACGAAGCACGCCAACTTGCGGGCCCGTGGCTGTAGCTGGTCCGGGTTTGTAGGGAAAAGCTGGTGCGGGCGCGGGCCTTTGGGATGGATGAATCGCGGGGTTACGGCTCGCGGCCCGGAGTGGGCAGGTCGAGCCAGCGGATCAGCAGCGTGAACAGGGTGTAGTAGACCACCAGGTACGCCACGCCGAACCCGATGATCAGGCCCAGGCCGTGCGTGTTGGACTTGCTGGCGTTCAGCAGCAGGTCGATGGCGCCGCCCGAGAACGTGAAGCCCAGGCGGGCGCCCAGCTCGGCCAGCACGGCCATGGACACGCCGGTCAGCAGCGCGTGGGTGGCGAAGAGGGCGGGGGCGACGAAGATGAAGGCGAACTCCAGGGGCTCGGTGATGCCCGTGACGAAGGCCGTCAGTGCGGCCGACAGCAGGATGCCGCCGACCGCCTTCCTGCGCTCCGGCGGGGCGGCGCGCCACATCGCCAGCGCGGCTCCCAGCAGGCCGAACATCATGACGGGGAAGAAGCCGGTCATGAAGACGCCCGCGCCCTGCTCCCCGGCGAAGTAGCAGTTCAGGTCGCCCGCCGCGTCCCGGGTGGCGCCGTCCACGCCCGCGTGGCACGCGGGGACCGTGAACCAGACGATCGTGTTGAGGAAGTGGTGCAGACCGATGGGGATGAGCAGGCGGTTGGCCACGCCGTAGATGCCGGTGCCGGCCGTGCCGTGGGCGGAGAGCCAGTCGCCCGCCTGCTCCAGCCAGTCGCCCACCGGGCGCCACAGGAGGCCGAACAGCACGCCCAGGAGCAGGGCCGCCACGGCGGTGATGATCGGGACCGAGCGCCGGCCGCCGAAGAAGGCCAGCCAGGACGGCAGCTTGACGCGGTGGAAGCGTTGCCAGAGGAGCGCGGCGGTGAGGCCGATGAGGATGCCGCCCAGGACGCCGGTGGGGTTCGGGGCGGCCAGGTCGAGCGCGGGGGTGCCGTTCCGGAGGGTCGTCGAGACCTTGGCATAGACGGCGCCGCTGCCCGCCTCGAAGAAGAGCGTCTTGGTCACGTGGTCGAAGACGAGGTAGCCGACCAGGGCCGCCAGCGCGGTGGAGCCGTCGGACTTGCGCGCGAAGCCGATCGCCACCCCCACGGCGAACAGCAGCGGCAGGTTGTCGAACAGGGCGCCGCCCGCCGCCGCCATCACCCTGGCCACCGGCAGGAGCCAGGGGAGCGCGCCGCCGAGTCCGTCCGCGCCGAGCAGGTCGTCCTGGCCGAAGCGGTAGAGGAGCCCGGCGGCGGGGAGCACGGCGATGGGCATCATCAGGGAGCGGCCGATGCGTTGCAGGACGGCGAAGAGCGCCGCCCACGACGGTAGCCCGGACCGGGGCGGGGCCGGGTGCTGCATGGCCGTGGTCACCCCCACGTGAGTGCCGGCGTGGGGGTCCGGTGGGGTTACTACCCCGCGGGGGATCTCGCCGAACCGCGCTAGGTCTCGCCCGAGTCGAGGTCGGGCTCGGGTTCGCGGCCCGGCGTCATGATGTTCAGCTTGCGGATGAGGAACGTGAACACGACGTAGTAGACCAGGCCGTAGATCACGCCCAGGATCAGGATGCCGGTCAGGTTCTCGGTGTTCGACTTGCTGGCGTTCAGCAGCAGGTCGAGCAGCCCGGCGGAGAAGCCGAAGCCGAGCTGCCCGCCGATCAGCGTGGTCAGCGCCATCGCCAGGCCCGTCAGGATCGCGTGCACGACCAGCAGCAGCGGCGCCACGAAGATGAAGGCGAACTCGATCGGCTCGGTGATCCCGGTGACGAACGAGGCCAGCGCCGCCGACAGCATGATGCCGCCCACGGTGGCCCGCCGGTGTGCGGGGGCCGCGCGCCACATGGCCAGCGCGGCGGCCGGCAGCGCGAACATCATGACGGGGAAGAAGCCCGCCATGAACTGGCCGGAGTGGGGAGCGCCGCCGAAGTAGCAGTTCCAGTCGCCGCCGAGCACCTGGCCGCCGACGTCGCACTGCGGCACCACGTACCAGACCACGGAGTTGACGAAGTGGTGCAGGCCGAGCGGGATGAGCAGGCGGTTGATCAGGCCGTAGATGCCGGTGCCGATCGGGCCGATGGCGGCCAGGGCCTCGCCCGCGTGGCGGATCCACTCGCCGATCACCGGCCAGAGCCAGCCGAAGAGCACGCCCAGCAGCAGGGCCACGATGGAGGTGATGATGGGCACGAAGCGCCGGCCGCCGAAGAAGGCCAGCCAGGACGGCAGCTTGATGCGGTGGAAACGCTGCCACAGGAGCGCGGTGACCAGGCCGATGACGATGCCGCCGAGCACCTTGGTGGGGTTCTGGATGCCGTTGTCGACGATCTCCTTGATGCCCTGGGCCTCGACCACCTTGACGGCGACGGTGTCCCTGATGTCCGAGCCGAAGAACATGACCTTGGTCACCCGGTCGAAGACGAGGTAGCCGACCACGGCGGCCAGCGCGGTGGAGCCGTCGGACTTGCGCGCGAAGCCGATCGCCACCCCCACGGCGAACAGCAGCGGCAGGTTGTCGAACAGGGCGGCCCCGGCGGCGGCCAGCACGGCGGCGACCTCGTTCATCCACGCCATTCCCGCGACGTCGGCCAGGCCGCCCGGCTCCGCGCCGTTGGAGCCGAGCATGTCGGGCTGGCCGAAGCGTTGCAGCAGGGCGGCCGCGGGGAGCGCGGCGATGGGCAGCATGAGGGAGCGGCCCAGCCGCTGAAGCACGGTCATCACGCGAGCGAACGGCGAGGGCCGGGCGGTGGCGGAGGGGGTTTCGTTCACATGCTCGTTCACATGCTCGTTCACCGGGCGTTCCTCCAAGGCGTGGAAGTGCCAGGAGTCATGAGGCGCCGGACGCGGCGGCTCGTCGGCCGAGTCTGGCGGCGATCGGGGCGCGACTCAAGAGCCGCGCCCGGTGGGCGTCGGGGTGGGGGTCAGCCACGCCGGCTGGGCATTTCCAGGCTGGTACGCAGCTGGTAGCGGTCGGCCCGGTAGGTGGACACGCCCAGCTCGGCGCAGACCCCACCGGAGAACGACCGGCGTTGCAGCAGCAGCACGGCCCCGCCACGCGGCAGCTTCAGCAGGTCGGCGTCGCTGGGGTCGGCGATGCCGCCGTCGATGGTCAGCTCCCCGGCGTCCATGACGAGCCCGTAGCGCCGCTCCAGCAGCTCATATAGCGATTTTTCCGACAAGTCGTGATCGGCAAGGTCGGGGGCGAGCTTGACCGGGATGTGGGCCCGTTCGATGGACAGCGGCTCGCCGTCGGCCGTACGCAGGCGCTCGATGAAGTGCACCTCCTCGCCCGGCTGGATCCCCAGCTCCTTGGCCAGGTGCGCGCTGGCCCGCACGATGCGGCGGTCGAGGTCGCGCGAGCCGGGGATCATGCCCCGCGCCCGCATGTCGTCGGTGAACGACGTGAGCTGCAGCGCCAGCTCGATCTTCGGCCGGGCGACGAACGTGCCCTTGCCGGGCACGCGATGCAGGCGGCCCTCGGACACGAGGTGGTCCACGGCCTGCCGTACGGTCATCCTGGACAGGCCGAAGCGCTGGCAGAGCTCCCGCTCGGACGGGATGGCCGCCCCGATGCTGAGCTCGTCGCTGTCGATGAGGTCCAGCAGGATCTCGCGAAGCTGGAAGTACTTGGGCACCGGGCTGTCCGGATCGATGTGCGCCACGGATCCTCCCCTCGTCTCTACCTGGGCAATGGGCTATGGTTCGTACTGGTCTAGTCCGGACTAGACCACATGTCGCGAAAGACGGTCAAGTCTGAACCGCAATGACCCGAGGGATGGGCCGAAGATGACCACCAAGATGCGCAGCGAGATCGCCGAGCAGCCGACCGCGCTGCGGGCCACGCTGGACGCACTGCTCCCCAAGATCGACGAGATCAAGGCCATCGGCGAGCAGACTCGCCAGCTGCTGTTCATCGCGCGCGGCACCTCCGACAACGCAGCAGTGTACGGGCGCTACCTGGTCGAATCACACGCCGGACGCCTGTCGGCGCTGGCCGCCCCCTCGATCGCGACGACGTACAAGCGCAAGCTGGACCTCGACGGGGTGCTGGCCGTGGCCATCTCGCAGTCCGGCAGGACCGAGGAGATCGTCGAGACCCTGACCTGGGCCAAGGACTGCGGCGCGCGGACCGTCGGCGTCACCAACGGCGGCCCGGACAGCCCGCTGGCGCAGGCGGCCGACGTGGCCCTGTGCACGGTGGCGGGCGAGGAGAAGGCCGTCCCCGCGACGAAGACGTACACCACGCAGCTCGCGGCGCTGGCCGTGCTCGCCATCGGGCTGGGCGCGGACGTGGACGTGGCCGAGCTGCGGCGGGTGCCCGAGGCCGTGGAGAAGCTGATCACCGAGCCGGGCGACATCGAGGCCGTGGTCGAGGGGCTGGCCGACAAGCCCGGGGTGGTGGTGTCGGGGCGCGGGCTGGCGTTCTCGACGGCGCTGGAGACCGCGCTGAAGCTCAAGGAGGCCTGCTACCTGCACGCCATGGGCCTGTCCTACGCCGACCTGCTGCACGGCCCCATCGCCGTGGTGGACGCCGACACGCCGGCGCTGCTGGTGGCCGCCGAGCACAGCCCGACCCTGCAGGGCACCGTGGCGCTGGCCGAGCGGGTGGTGGCCGCGGGCGCGGCGGCGTACACGATCGGCGGGGGCGGCGCGCTCGCGCAGGCGGGCACGGCCGCGCTGAACGGCCCCGACCTGCCCGAGTGGCTGGCCCCGATGGGCCTGATCATCCCCGGCCAGCTGCTCACCGAGGCGCTGGCCCGCCGGCTCGGTATCGACCCCGACGCGCCGCGGGGCCTGAACAAGGTCACCCAGACCGACTGATCTAGCCTGGTCAGAGTGCTAACCCTAGGGAGGGCCGGATGGCGGCGGACGTGAACGCGATCATCGCCGCGCTGGGCGGCGCCGACAACATCATCGAGATAGAGCCCTGCATCACCCGCCTGCGTACGGAGGTGCGCGACGCCTCGAAGGTGGACCAGTCGGCGCTCAAGGCGGCGGGCGCCCACGGCGTGATGGCCGCGGGCAACGTGGTGCAGGTCGTCGTCGGGCCGGAGGCGGACACGATCGCCAGCGACATCGAGGATGTCATCGGCTGAGGGCGAGACCATGACGACTGTTCTCGCTCCGATGGAGGGGACGGCTGTGGGATTGGCGGCCGTGCCCGATCCGGTGTTCTCCGCGGGCATGGTCGGGCCGGGAACGGCGATCGATCCGCTGCGGGGGCCAGGCAAGGCCGTGGCCCCCATAGCGGGAAAAATCATGAAACTGCACCCGCACGCGTACGTCATCGTGGGGGACGACGGCAAGGGCGTGCTGGTGCACCTGGGGATCGACACGGTCCAGCTCAAGGGGGCGGGGTTCCAGCTCCTGGCGGCCGAGGGTGACAGGGTGAGCGCGGGGCAGCCCGTGGTGGCCTGGGACCCGTCGGCCATCGAGGCGGGCGGTCGCTCGCCGGTCTGTCCCGTCGTCGCGCTGGACGCGCTTTCCGAGGAGCTCACGGGGGTAGCGGAGGGGGCGGTGCACGTTGGGGACGAGCTCTTCGTGTGGGGATAGCGGCCGTTCGCCCGAGATCGGGTCCACCCGGCACAATGAACGGGTTGTCCGTGTTTACCGCGATAGCGGACGAAGGTCCGGCCGGTCTGGACCGGCATGAGAAGGAGGAGCAGCAACATGGGTGAGCGCAAGGTCACCGTGGCGGCGGAGGTAGGGCTGCACGCCCGTCCCGCGGCGACGTTCGTCCAGCGGGCCAAGCTGGCCCCGATGGACATCACGGTGACGAAGTCCCACGGCGGTGGGCCGGTCAACGGCAAGAGCATTCTCGCGATCATGGCGCTCGACGTCCGTCAGGGCGAGTCCGTCGTGATCAGTGCGGAGGGCGAGGGCGCCGACGAGGTGCTCGACGAGCTGGCGAAGATAGCCAGTACGCCATGAACCTCCGGGGGGTGGGGGTCAGCCCGGGCATCGGGCACGGCCCCTCGTACGTGCTGACCGTCTCTGTGCCCGAACCCCCCGAGGGCGCCACCTACACCGGTGAGGCGGAGCAGGAGAAGGAGCGCGCGATGGCCGCGCTCACGCAGGTCGCGGGCGAGCTGGAGGCCCGCGGCAACCAGGCGGGCGGCGAGGCCGAGGAGATTCTCAAGGCCCAGGCGCTGATGGCCGAGGACCCCGGGCTGGTCGTGAAGGTGAGATCACTGATCGACCGCGGTCTGGCCGCCCCCAGGGCGGTCTTCGAGGCCTTCACGAAGTACCGGAACGTGCTCAGGGGATCCGGCGGATACCTGGGCGAGCGGGCCGCCGACGTGATCGACATCAGGGACCGGGTGATCGCGCTGCTCAACGGGCAGGCCATGCCGGGGCTGCCGGTGGCGCCGGAGGAGCCGTACGTGCTGGTCGCCAAGGATCTGGCCCCCGCCGACACCGCGCTGCTGTCCAGGGACGACGTGGTCGCGTTCGTGACCGAGGAGGGCGGCCCCACCAGCCACACCGCGATCATGGCCAGGTCGATGGGCGTGCCCGCCGTAGTAGCCTGCCCCGGTGCCACGACCATCGCGCCGGGTGTGCAGGTGATGGTGGACGGCACCTCAGGTGACGTACGCGTGGAGCCCGCCGACTCCGACGTGGCCGACGCGGTCGGCGCCGCCACGGCCAGGCGGGCCGCGCTCGCGACGTGGACCGGGCCCGGCGTGACGGCCGACGGGCACCCGGTGCCGCTGCTGGCCAACGTGGGCGGCCCGGCCGAGCTCGACGCCGCCGTGGCCGCCGGGGCCGAGGGCATCGGCCTGTACCGGACGGAGTTCCTCTTCCTCGACCGGCCCGAGCCGCCCTCCGCCGAGGAGCAGGAGCGGGCCTACCGGGCGGCGGTGGCGGCGTTCCCCGGCGGCAAGGTGGTGGTGCGCACGCTCGACAGCGGCGCCGACAAGCCGCTGGCGTTCCTGCCCGCGGCCGCCGAGCCGAACCCGGCGCTGGGGGAGCGCGGCCTGCGCAGGTTCGCGCGCTTCCCCGAGGTGATGGACGCGCAGCTCGAAGCGCTGGCGGCGGCCGGTGGGCCCGCGGTGATGGCGCCGATGGTGGCCACCGCCGAGGAGGCCGCCTGGTTCGCCGGGGAGTGCCGTGACAAAGGGCTGACCGACGTCGGCGTGATGATCGAGATCCCGTCCGCCGCGCTGCGGGCCGCCGACCTGCTGGCCGCCGTCGACTTCGTCTCGATCGGCACCAACGACCTGAGCCAGTACACCTTCGCCGCCGACCGCCAGCTCGGCGCCGTGAGCGGGATGCACGACCCGTGGCAGCCCGCCCTGCTCGACCTGGTGGCCGGCACCGCCCTCGCGGCGGCCCGGGCAGGCAAGCCGTGCGGAGTCTGCGGTGAGGCCGCCGCCGATCCCGCCCTGGCCTGCGTGCTGGCCGGGCTCCGGGTCTCGTCGTTGTCGATGGCGCCTTCGGCGCTGGCCGCCGTACGCGCGGGACTGGCCGCGCACACGCTGGAGCAGTGCGAGGCGGCGGCCGACGCGGCACGGACCCGATCTTCGGCGGCCGGCGCGCGGGAGGAGGCCCGCGCTCACCTGCCAGGACTCGACCGGCTGGGGTTGTAGCCCGGCGGGCGGGCGCCCCGGCGGGGTCCCCGGCTGGATACCTTTGGAGTCATGCTTCGACGGATCGGTACGACAGGGCTCCTGGTGATCGCGCTCACCGCGTGCGGCGGTGGCGGCGGCGCGGCGGAGGTGGGGCCGACCGGAGGCAAGGCGGCCCCGCCGGCCCAGAGCACCACTCCCGCCGCGAGCCCCACCCCGGCGCAGAGCCCCGTGCAGCGGGTGCTGGCGAGGATGAGCGTCGAGGAGAAGGTCGGCCAGCTCTTCATGCCCGTCCTGTACGGCACCGCCGCCGACACGGTCTCCGGCGAGAACCAGGCCAGGTACGCCGCCCAGACCCCGGCCAAGGTGATCGCGAAGTACCACCTGGGCGGCGTGATCCTGTTCCCGCAGAACGTCAGGAGCGCCGGCCAGGTCGTCGGCCTGACCAACGGCATGCAGCGGGCCTCGAAGCGGGTCCCGCTGCTCATCGGCACCGACCAGGAGAACGGCCTGGTCTCCAGGATGTCCGCGCTGATGACCGACTTCCCCGGAGCGGCGGAGATCGGGGCGACCCGGGACACCGGCCTGTCGCGGGAGGTGGCCGAGGCGACGGGCACGGAGCTGCGCTCGCTGGGCGTGAACCTCGACTTCGCGCCGGTCGCCGACGTGAACGTCAACCCGCGCAATCCCGTCATCGGCCGCCGCGCCTTCGGCGACGACCCGCAGAAGGTGGCCAGGATGGTGGCCGCGGCGGTCAAGGGGTTCGGTGACGCGAAGATCGCCGCCACCGCCAAGCACTTCCCCGGACACGGTGACACGTCCGTCGACAGCCACACCGGGCTGCCGGTGATCAAGCACACGAAAGCGCAGTGGGAGCGCCTCGACGCGCCGCCGTTCAAGGCCGCGATCGAGGCCGGGGTGGACGCCGTGATGAGCGCCCACATCGTCTTCCCCAAGCTCGACCCGTCGGGCGACCCGGCCACGCTGTCCAAGCCGATCCTGACCGGCCTGCTCAGGGAGAAGCTCGGGTTCAAGGGGGTCGTCTCGACCGACGCGCTGAACATGGCGGGCGTGCGCATGAAGTACAACGACGGGGAGATCGCGGTGCGGGCCGTGCTGGCCGGGGCCGACCTGCTGCTCATGCCGAACGACCTGCCCAGGGCGTACGGCGCGGTGCTGGCGGCGGTGAAGTCGGGCCGGATCTCCAAGGAGCGCCTCGACCAGTCGGTGACCAGGCTGCTGACGCTCAAGCAGAACAGAGGGCTGCTCACCGAGGCGCCCGTGGCCTCGGCGGAGCGGGCGGCCGAGGTGCTGCGCTCGCCGGAGCACCGCAAGCTGGCCGCCCGCGCCTAGCAGGGGGTCAGTGCGAGCCGTGCAGGCCGCTGGCGAGGTACATCGCGGCGAGCATGGCGAACAGGAACGCCTGAAGGAACATGATGAACATCTCGAAGGCGGTGATCAGGATGGTCATCGCCACGCCCAGCACGCCCAGGGTCGCGCCCAGCGGCGTGAGGTGCTCCAGCAGGAACCAGAAGCCCACCGAGCTGAAGAAGGCCACGAGGATGTGGCCGGCGAACATGTTCGCGAACAGCCGGATGAAGTGGGTGAACAGCGAGGTCAGGAAGACCTCGGCGAGGATGAGCGGGGCGTAGATGCCGTACGCCCAGCCGGGCAGGCCCTCCAGGTACACCACGCCGCGCAGGTAGCCGCGCACGCCGTGGTGCCGGACGCCGAGGTAGACCTTGATCGCGTACACGGTGACCGCCAGCACCACAGGGAAGGCGATGTGCGAGGCGACGGGGAACTGGATGAACGGGACGACGCCCATCAGGTTCCAGACGAGCACCGTCAGGAAGATCGTCAGGAGCAGGCCCATCCACCGGTCGGAGTCCTTGCCGAGGTTGGGCCTGGCGATCTGGTCGCGCACGAAGTCGTAGACGTACTCGCCGAGGTTCTGCCAGCCCCGGGGCACGATCTTGGGCTTGGCGAACGCGGCCCAGCACAAGGCGATGACCACGGCCGAGCTGAGGAGGGCGAGGAGGACCGGTTTGGTGAACCATTCGGGTCCACCGGGGATGATGGGGGCGAACTCGAAGAGTTCGGAGCCCGGGGCGGTCCATTCTTCAGGGGAGATGATCAGGATCGTCGTCCGCACGGCGGTCCCTTCTGGGTAGCGACTCTACGCTGGAAGGACACCTTAACTGGACATTTCGCCCATCCCTTTTACAGGTTTATATCCGTATAAAAGTGGGCGGATCCCGGTAAAAGTAATATCCGTGACGCTCTACCCTGGAACGATGGTGACGGGTGTGCTCATCGACTGGGGCGGCGTGCTGACGACCAGCCTCTCCGACTCCATCGCCCGGTGGATCGCGGCCGACAGGATCGACGCCGACCGCTACTACACGGTGATGCGCGAGATGATCGACCACGCCTACCGGGGCGGCGACGGGGAGAGCCTCGTGCACGCGCTCGAACGGGGCGAGATCGACGGCGCGGCCTTCGAGCGCGACCTCGCCGCCCGGCTGCTGACCGTGGACGGCGTGCCGCCGGTGCCCGACGGGCTGCTGGACCGCATGTTCGCCGGCTTCGAGCGCGTCGAGGCCATGTACGACATGCTGCGGGACGTGCGCGGCAACGGCGTCAGGACCTGCCTGCTGTCCAACTCCTGGTCCAACACCTACCCCCGCGACGACTGGGACGAGGTCTTCGACGCGGTCGTGATCTCCGGCGAGGTCGGCATGCGCAAGCCCGAGCCGCGCATCTTCGAGCACGCGCTCGGCCGGATCGGGCTCACCGGCGAGCAGTGCGTGTTCATCGACGACATCGAGGCCAACATCGTCGCGGCCCGCGCCCTCGGCATCGCCGGGATCCACCACCGCGACGCCGCGACCACCATCGCGGAGCTGGAGACCGTGCTGCGGCTCACGTTGCGCAAGTAGCCTGTCGATGCGGTCGTGACCAGGCACCATGAGTAGGGTGGCGGAGCCTGGTGAGACAGGTCTCCCACAGCAGAGGTCTTGGAAAGGTTCGTCATGCGCGTCTATCTGCCGTGCACTCTTCCGGCCCTGGCCGCGGCGGTCGAGGCCGGTGAGCTGGGCCCCGCCCCGCTGACCGGTTACGCGGTGACGCCCGCGCTGATCGAGTGGTACGCCTCGGGCGACACCGAGGAGCTGGAGTACGTCGCGCTCACCGAGGCGGCCCGCGCCTCGCTGCGCATGCTGGCCGCCGACCGCGCCGACGGCGTCGAGGCCGCGCCCCGCCGCGTCGTGGTGGCCGCCGAGGTGCCGGAGCGCTCCGCCACGGTCGGCGTCGACCTGGAGGAACGCGCCAGGGTACGCCTCGCGGAGCCGATCCCGCTGGCCAAGGTGGCCGCGGTGCACATCGACGACGAGTACGCCGTCTCCGACGTCGAGGCCGCCGTCGCCGCGCTGCCCGCCGCCGACGAGGGCGACGACGACGCGCGGTTCACCGTGGACGGCGCCGAGGCGCACGAGCTCATGTGGTACGCGACCCAGGAGATCCCGGATCTGCTGCGCCCATAACGGTGGAGTTACGGACAGGCGTGGTTCTCGCTCATGCACGGCCGAATCTCGCTAGGGTCGCCACCCAGCACGATTCGTCTGACTGAAGGAGTCGGTTCCACGTGATGCGTCGAGTCGCAGCGATCGCTGTAGGTGCGGTGACCCTCCTGGCGGGTACGCCGGCGCAGGCCCAGGCCGCGCTCAAGCCGTACGACCACCAGGACCCCTACCGGTCGGGCTGCGGCAACTCGGCCAGGGTCGTGAAGAGCGCGAAGATCAACAGCCGGGCCAACGGCCAGGTCGGCACGATCAGGCTCATGTGGTCCGGCAAGTGCCAGACCAACTGGATCGAGGTCAGGACCGCCAGCTCCGCGAGCGGCACCATCAAGGTCTACACCGCGGACGGCCGGTCCGGGTCGTTCAGGTTCAAGGCCGGCAACGGCGGCCGCCACTGGGGTGACATGCTCTGGGCCAAGGACATGTGCGCCTGGGGCAGCGTGTTCGTCCAGTGGAACGGCGGCAGGGGCGGCCAGAACGGCTCGGGCACCACGGGCAAGGCCTGCCGGTAACGCCGGGTGAGGGGCTGCGGCCGCACTGTCGCAGCCCCCGGTTCATGCGAATGTCACACCGGCCAATTAGGCTTGGTATGACATGACAAAGCACATCATCTGGGATTGGAACGGCACGCTGTTCCACGACTCCGACGCCGTGGTCGCAGCAACGAACGAGATCTTCAGGCCGTACGAGCTGCCCGAGCTGACCCTGGACGGTTTCCGCGCCGTCTTCACCCGCCCCATCTGGGTGGCCTACGAGCGCCTGCTCGGCCGCCCGCTGGCCGAGGGCGAGTGGCAGCAGCTCGACGACGGGTTCCACGAGCACTACTTCCGGCTGTGCGACGTGTGCCGGCTGGCCGCGGGCGCCGAGGTCATCCTCTCGACCTGGCCGGGCACGCAGTCGCTGTGCTCGATGGCCCCGCACGAGCACCTGGTGCCCAAGGTCGAGTCGTTCGGCATCACGGGGCACTTCACCAGGATCGACGGCCTCACCGGCGCCACCGGCGGCGAGAAGGCCGCCCACATGACCGCGCACATCGCGGCCCTCGACGTCGATCCCGGCGAGATCCTGGTGATCGGTGACAGCGTGGACGACGGCCTGGCCGCCAAGCACGTGGGGGCCAGGGCGGTGCTCTACACCGGCGGCATGACCACCAGGGCCGAGCTGGAGGAGACGGGGCTGCCGGTGGTCGACCGGCTCTCCGACGCGCTCGACTACGCCTGAGCATGCCGCAATCGCTCAGGCTGGAGCCCCGACGGCCGTACCCTTGCAGGGAACCCCTCAGGAGGCTGCCATCAACCGCCTTGTGCTGTGGAACGTCGATCTGACGCTCGTCGACGTCACCATCGTGACCAGGGACGCCTACGCCGAGGCGTTCCGCTTCGTGACCGGGCGACCGCTGGTCAAGCTCGTGCCCCCAGCGGGCCGTCCGGACTCCGAGATCGTCTTCGAGACGCTCGCCGTCAACGGCATCGTGGCCGAGGACGACCACCTGCCCCGCTTCCTGTCGGCCCTCGCCACGGCCTTCGCCGACCGGCGCGGGCGGCTGGCGGCCGACGGGCGGATGATGCCCGGGGCCAAGGCGGCGCTCAAGGCCGTCTCGCGGCTCGACGGCGTGGTGCAGACGGTGCTCACCGGGACGATCAGGGCGAACGCCGTGCACAAGCTGAAGGCTTTCGGGCTGGAGAAGTACGTCGACTTCGAGCTCGGGGGGTATGGCGAGGAGGTGTATCCCAAGGCGACGCTGCTGCAGGTGGCGCAGTCGCGGGCCAAGCAGCGGCTGGGGGTGGCGTTCACGGCCGCCAACACCGTGGTCATCGGCGACTCCACCCGGGATGTGCAGGCTGCCAAGATCGGTGGGGCTGGGATGATCGGGGTGGCTTCCGGGCGGTCGATGGCGTCCGAGCTGCGGGAGGCGGGGGCTGACATCGTGCTGCCTGATCTGTCCAACGCCTCCGAGGTGGTGGCGGCTGTCGCGGCCCTGACCGCGCCGCTGGACCGCGCGGCCGGTTGACGGCGGCGGCCGGCGTACGGCCGGCCGCCGCCCGCCTCAGGGGAGGGCGCGCAGGAAGCGGGCCGCGATCGGGGCCGCGACGGCGGAGCCCGCGCCGCCGCCCTCGACGATCACCGCGAACGCCAGGTCCCCCCGATACCCGATGAACCACGAGTGCGCGGGCGGCTCCTTGCCCGAGCCGTACTCCGCCGTCCCCGTCTTGCCCGCCGTTCCGGCGGGAAAGCTGACCCCGTGGGCGGTGCCGTCGGTGACGACGGCGGGCATGAGCCGGCGCAGGGCCTTGACCACGCCGCCTTCCAGGGGCCGTGTCGAGGCAGTCCGACCGTCCGGGATGGGCTCGCCGGTGACCAGCCGGGGCGGGACGTAGGAGCCCGAGGCGATGGCGGCGGCGACCGAGGCCATGTTGAGCGGGCTGGCCAGCACCCGGCCCTGCCCGATCGAGGCGGAGGCGAGGTCCGTGTCGTCCTTGGGGTCGGGGAACTCGGCGCGCACGGCCGGCACCCCCGGCGTGATGGCGGTGCCGAAGCCGAAGCTCCTGGCGACCTGGCCCAGCCGGCCGCCGTTCAGCTCGGCCACGCTCATCTCGCCGAACGTGGTGTTGCAGGAGTGCGCGAACGCTTCCCGGAAGGAGAGCGTGCCGAAGTCCTTGAAGCCCGCGTTGTGGAACGGGAAGCCGCCGATGTTCTTCTCGGCCGGGCAGGTGACCTGCTGACCGGGCTCGACCCCGTCGGCGACCAGCGCGGAGGCCGTCACGACCTTGAACGTGGAGCCCGGCGGATACTTGCCGAGCAGCGCCCGGTTGAACCCGCCCGGCGCGTTGACCACGGCCAGGATCTCCCCCGTGGAGGCCCGCAGCGCGACCAGGGAGGCCGGCTTGTCCTCGCCCTCCAGTGCCTCGGCCCCCGCCCGGTGCACCTTCAGGTCGATGGTGGTCTGGATCGGCTCCTGCCCGGCCTGCTGCGCGGCGACGGTCTTGACGCGTTCGTCGCCCTGGTAGAGGTCGATCCTCGTGCGGGACAGCGCCGCGAACCGGTCGGGGAAGGTCTGCTTCATGCCCTCGACGAGCTGCTGCACCGAGCCGGGCGCGCTCGCGTTGTTGAGGTCGGTGCCGTCGGCGGCCAGGACGCGCACGGGGTCGCCCCGCTGGGCGACCAGCTTGAGTGACATGCCCTTCTTCAGCAGAGGGTGGAGGGTGGCGGGGGTCCAGGCCACCTTCCAGGTACGGTCGTGCTCGACGAGCCGGAGCCTGCCGTCATAGGCCCAGGCACGCGCGCCGGACAGGCCCGCCTTGAACGCCACGGTGTCGTCGTCCGACACCTCGCCCGGGCGGAAGGTGGCGCGGGTGGCCTTGAGGTCGGTGAGGAAGCGCCGGTGCTGGCGCTCGAAGTCGGCGGGCGGGTCGGCGACCAGCGCCCGCATCGCCGCGTAGTCCTGCGCGGACCAGGCGGCCAGGTACCGCCCGGCCGTCTCCTCCGGCGAGCCCTCGACCCGCAGCGCCCAGACGACGCCGCCCGCCACGAGGGCCGGGACCAGGAGCGCCGCCACGAGCCACGGCCACCGCCTTCGGCGCCGTTTGCCATAGATTCTCCCCGTTTGTGGTGCCATGACGGAGAGAACACCAGAGCCGCCACACTGGTGTCCAATATTGATATGACCGGATTCCAGATATAAATCTGGATATAGTGGCTGGTCATGGACCTGGTCCGGCATCTCCGCTACTTCATCGTGGTGGCGGAGGAACTGCACTTCGGCAACGCGGCGATCCGGCTCGGCATGGCCCAGCCGCCACTCAGCCAGCGCATCAAGCGGCTGGAGGAGGAGCTGGGCGTGCGGCTGTTCGACCGCTCGGCCCGCCAGGTCAGGCTGACCGAGCCGGGCCGGCTGCTGCTGGGCGAGGCCCGCGAGATCGTCGGCCGCGTGGAGCGGCTGCACGAGCTGGCCAGGCAGGGCGGCCGGGGCACGGTGCTGAAGGTGGGGGTGCCGCCCGACCTGGCCGCGACGGTGCTGGCCGCCCTGGTCGCGGCCTTCCGCGAGAGCAGCCCCGAGGTACGCCTGGCGCCCGCCGAGATCTGGACGGCCGACCAGGTGGCGGCGCTGGCCGAGGGCACGATCGACGTCGGCCTGGTCCGCCATCCCGTGACCGCGCCCGGCCTGACGTTCGGCCAGGTGCTGGTGCAGGCGCAGGGCGTGCTGGTGGCCGAGGGGGACCCGCTGGCGAACGTCGGCGAGGTGCACCTGGCCGACCTGGCGGGCCGCGAGCTGCTGATGCCGCCCAAGGAGGGCGAGCCGGGCTGGCGCGCCGAGGTGCTGGCGGAGTGCCGCCGCCAGGGCTTCGTGCCCGCGCAGGTGCACGACGGCGCCGGGCTCGGGCTGGTGCTGGCGGGCGCGGCGGTGGCGTTCGGGCCGAGGGTGGAGCTGCCGGGGCTGTGCTGGCGGCCGCTGCTAGGCTCGCCGATCACGAGCCGGGTCTCCACCGCCTGGCGCGCGCTGACGCCTGCGTCCGCCGGCTTTTCCGCCGCGGCCGTACGTACGTTGAAGGAGAGCGCCGGGATGACCGACGAAGGCGCCGCACCCGTGCGGCGGGTCAGCCGCAGGCCGGGGATGCTGGCATGAGCACGCCGGCCTTCGAGCAGCTGTTCCGGGCCGCCGGGGTCACCGGCTGGCTGTACGCGGCCGACATCGACACCGGGCACGACCTCGGGCACGGCGCCGACGAGCCGATGCCCACCGCCTCGATGTTCAAGGTGCCCTTGCTGGTGGCGCTGTGCCGGCAGGCCGACGCCGGGCTGCTCGACCTGACCGAGCGGGTCACCGTGACGGCGGCCGACCGGGTGTCCGGGCCGACCGGGATCTCCTCCATGCTCGACGACGTGACGATCTCCCTGCGCGACCTGGCGTACCTGATGATCGCGCTGAGCGACAACACCGCGGCCGACAAGCTGCTGGGCAGGGTCGGGCTGGACGTGATCGGCGCCATGCTGGAGGGGTTCGGGCTGGCGCGGACCAGGGTGGTGCAGGGCTCGGGGGAGATGCTCGGCAGTATGGACGTGGACACCGGCCACGCGTGGCCTTTCGTGGATCCCGACGACATCGCCCGGCTCAGCGTGCTGGACCCGGCGCGCACCAACCGCAGCACCGCGCGGGAGATGGCGCGGCTGTTCGGGATGATCTGGCGCGACGAGGCGGCCTCCCCCGCGTCGTGCGCGTGGATGCGCGGCGTGCTCAACATGCAGGTGTGGCCGCACCGCATGGCCTCCGGCTTCCCGTACGACGACGTGGCCGTCAGCGGCAAGACGGGCACGATGCCGACGCTGCGCTGCGAGACGGGCGTCGTCGAGTACCCCGACGGCGGCCGGTACGCGGTGTCGGTCTTCACCCGTTCCTTCAGCACCGCGCTCAACCAGCCGCGCGCCGACGCGGTGATCGGCACGGCCGCCCGTATGGCGGTGGACCACCTACGGAGGTAGCAAGTTATGGGGGAGACCGGGTATGACATTCCCCCGGACGGGCGACAGGATGAGGCATATGGTTGCTGAGGGCGAGCTTCTCTGGGAGCCGAGCGAAGAGATCGTCGAGTCCGCCAGGCTGACCCACTACCTGCGATGGCTGGGCCGGCCCGTCGACTACGAGGACGCGTGGCGCTGGTCGGTCGATCGGCCCGCCGAGTTCTGGACGTCGATCTGGGACTACTTCGAGGTGATCGGCGATCGCAGTGACGGGGACGTGCTGTCGGGGGAGATGCCCGGCGCCGTGTGGTTCGCCGGCAGCTCGCTCAACTACGCCGAGAACGCGCTGCGGCGGACCGAGGGCACCGCGCTCGTCTTCGTCTCCGAGGAGGGCGGCCGGCAGGAGCTGACCTGGGCCGAGCTGCGCGCGGAGGTCGCCAGAGTGCGCGCCGGGCTGGTGCGGCTGGGCGTGGGGCGCGGTGACCGGGTGGCCGGTTACCTGCCCAACATCCCGCAGGCCCTGATCGCCTTCCTGGCCACCGCCTCGCTGGGCGCCGTCTGGTCGGCCGGCTCGCCCGACTTCGGGGTGCCGAGCATCGTCGACCGGTTCAAGCAGATCGAGCCCAAGGTGCTCATCGCCGTCGACGGCTACCACTACAACGGCAGGAGCTACGACCGCTCGGCAGCGGTGAACGAGATCGCCGCCGCGCTGCCCTCCCTGCGGGCGACCGTGTGGATCCCGTACCTGGCGGCGGCAGCGGAGGGCCGCGCGCCGCAGCAGGCCGAGCCCGCGCCAGGGCACGGCGGCCAGGTGCCGCACGGCGAGGTGATCGGCTGGGAGGGGCTGCGGGCCGAGGAGGGGCCGCTGGAGTTCGAGCGGGTGCCGTTCGGCCACCCGCTGTGGATCCTCTACTCCAGCGGTACGACCGGGCTGCCCAAGCCGATCGTGCACGGCCACGGCGGCGTGGTCCTCGAACACCTCAAGTCGCTCGCCTTCCACCAGGACCTGGGCGAGGGCGAGGTGTTCTTCTGGTACACCACGACGGGCTGGATGATGTGGAACTACCTCATCGGCGCCCTGCTGGTGGGGGCCACGCCCGTGCTGTACGACGGCTCGGCCACCCATCCCTCGCCGGCCGCGCTGTGGCGGATCGCCGCCTCGGAGGGCGTGACGTACTTCGGGGTCGGGGCGCCCTACATCATGGCCTCGCTGAAGGCCGGCATCCACCCCGAGGGCCTGGAGCGGCTGCGCGGCGTCGGCTCCACCGGCTCGCCGCTGCCGCCGGAGGGCTTCGCCTGGGTGGCCGCCGAGCTGCCCGGGGTCCCGATCGGGTCGTTCTCCGGGGGGACCGACGTGTGCACCGGGTTCGTGGGGGCCACCATGCTGCACCCGATCAGGGCGGGGATCATCCCGTGCCGGTCGCTGGGGGCCAAGGTGGAGTCGTACGATCCCGCGGGCAAGCCGGTCGTGGGCGAGGTGGGGGAGCTGGTGCTGACCAGGCCGATGCCGTCCATGCCGGTCATGTTCTGGAACGACCCCGGCGGCGAGCGGTACACCGAGAGCTACTTCGACGTCTACCCCGGGGTGTGGCGGCACGGCGACTGGATCAAGATCAACGAGGACGGGAGCTGCGTCATCTACGGCCGCTCCGACTCCACGCTCAACCGCGGCGGCGTGCGGATGGGCACCAGCGAGTTCTACCGGGTCGTCGAGCGGTTCGAGGAGATCGCCGACAGCCTCGTGATCGACACGGGGCAGCTCGGGCAGGAGGGGCGGCTGCTGCTGTACGTGACGCTCGCCGAGGGCGCCACGCTGGGCGCCGCCCTGGAACGGGAGCTCTGCGACGCGCTGCGCGCGGAGCTGTCGCCGCGGCACGTGCCGAACGAGATCCGCGTCGTGCCGGGCATCCCCCGGACGCTGTCCGGGAAGAAGCTCGAGGTTCCGGTACGCAAGATCCTGCTCGGCACGCCCGTGGAGGACGCGGCCAATCCCGACGCCATGGCCAACCCGGAGGTGTTGCGGCACTTCACGCCATGAGGACGGTGACCTTGCCACGCAGGTCGCCTGCTTCCGCTCTGCGGTGGAGCTCGGCCAGGTCGGGCAGGGGGTGGGACTCCGCGATCTCGACCTTGAGCGCGCCGTCGTCGATGAGGGTGGCGAGCGTGGTCAGGTGGGCCGGGTCGTAGCGCATCACGAAGTGGCCGGCGCCGCCGGCGATCGAGACGGTCGTGCGGGCCGGCTGGGGTGCGTCGGGGATCAGGTTCAGGAGCACGTCCACGTCGGTGGGCAGGGGGGCCGTGGTGTAGTCGATCACCTCGTCCGCGCCGAGCCGCGCGACCGCGGCGGCGCTGCGCGGGCTCGCGGTCGCGAGCACGCGGGCGCCCGCCAGCTTGGCGAGTTGCACGGCGAACAGGCCGACGCCGCCGCCCGCGCCGTTGACCAGCACCCGCTGGCCGGGGGTGAGGCGGGCGTGCTCGTGGATCGCCTGCCAGGCGGTGAGCCCAGCCACGGGGACGGCGGCCGCGTCGGCCAGGGGGATGGTCTTCGGAGCCTTGGCGAGGGCGTCGGCGGGGGCGATGACGTACTCGGCCGCCGCGCCGCTCACCATGCCGAACACGCGGTCGCCCGGGGTGAAGGTGGTGACGTGTGCGCCGGTTTCGAGGATCGTGCCGGAGACGTCCCAGCCGAGGGTGTGCGGCAGGGGTGCCTGGAACACCTCTGGTAGCAGGCCGGCGCGCAGGCCGATCTCGGAGGGGTTGAACGAGGTGGCGGCCACTTCGATGAGGACCTCTCCCGGGCCGGGGCGGGGGATGGGGAGGTCGTCGAGGCGGATCACCGAGGCGTCGCCGAAGCTGTGGATGCGCGCGGCTCGCATCAGGGGTGCCGCTCCGGGGGCAGGGCGAGCGCCGTTCGCCGGGTGCGTGTCGCTTCCCACGTGCGCCCGGCGTGCGTCGCCGCTGGGCCGGGCCGGTCGTGGGGCGGTGCGGAACGCGTCGGCGTGCTCCTCCGCCCACTCCCGGAACGCGTCGGCGTGCTCCTCCGCCCACTCCCGGAACGAGCGCGGCGCGGCCTCCGTGACCTCCTCGACCGCCGGTGAGACCGGCACCGGCGCGGGCACCAGTGCCGCCTGCGCCCGCAGCACCTCGTCCGCCACGACGGGCGGCCAGCCCTGGGCGACCATCGCGCGGTGGGCCTGCTCGGGCGCGAGCTCCTCCCACCGCGCCGGGATCCCGGTGACCTCGGAGATGATCCGCACCTGGTCCGCCTGGGAGAGGGTCTCCGGGCCCGTCAGGGTGTAGGTCTTGCCGTGGTGTCCCGCCTCCAGCAGCGCCCGGACGGCGACGGCCGCCACGTCCCGCTCGTGCACCACCGGCATGCCCGCCGCCCCGTACGCGCCGCGCACCACGCCCGCCCGCACCTGCCGCGCCCACCGCAGCGCGTTGGCCGCGAACGCGTGCGGGCGGAGGAACGTCCACTCCCCGGTCGCGTCGCCTGCCGCGTCCAGGGCCGCCTCCCGGGCCGGGTCCCGGGCCGCCTTCCCCGCCGCCTCCCCGGCCACCTCTTCGATCAGCCGCTCGACCTCGCGCTCGCCCGCACGCCGCGCGGCGGACGACAGGTAGACCACCCGCCGCCCCGCCAGCGCCCGCAACACCTCCGGCGCACCTTCGGCGGTGGCGAACGGCCACACCAGCAGCACCGACGTCACCCCGCCCAGCGGCGGGAACGTCGCCGGGTCGCGCAGGTCGCCGTCGCGCCCGCTCAACGTCAGCACCTCGGCACCGGCCTCCCGCAGCAGCGCCACCGCGTGCCGCCCCACCGTGCCGGTCGCCCCGGTCACCAGAACCTGTTCCACGTCCGCTCTCCTCTCGTCGCAGGAACACCGTAGGGAGCGGCGGAGAGATGGCCAATGCGTTCAGGTCTTCCCTTCATACGTCAGCGTCTTCGTGGCTAGAGTCTGCGATATGGACGTGCTCAGCGACGTGATCGCCGTCATGCGGACGGGCCGGCCCCGTTCGGCCCGGGTCGAGTGGCGGGCGCCCTGGGGGCAGCGATTCCCGTCGGCGCCCGGGTCGGCAGGGTTCCAGATGATCCTGCGGGGGTCGGCCTGGTTGCTGCCGTCCGACGGGCCGCCGGTCGCGTTGTCCGCGGGGGACGTGGTGTTCTTCCCGCACGGGCACGGCTACGCCATGGCCGACAGCCCGTCCACGCCGGTGGCCGAGCCCGGCTGCGACCCCTACACCGACGAGGACGGCCTGTTCGCCTCGGCCTCGATCGGGAGCGGGGACGCCACCACGGTGCTGTTGTGCGGCGGGTACCGGCTCGATCCGAGCCGCGCGCATCCGCTCCTGCGCGACCTGCCCGAGCTGATCCACCTGCCGGCCGGGCCGGGGTCGCACTCCGGGGTGCGTGCCGCCGTCGAGCTGCTGGGCGCCGAGATCCACCGGCCGGGGCTGGGGGCGGACACCGTGGTGTCGTCCCTGCTCGACATGCTGTTGTTGTACATCCTGCGGGCCTGGTTCACGGCTGAGCACGGGCAGTGCGAGGTCACCGGCTGGGCGGCGGCGCTGGCCGATCCGGCCGTCAGCGCGGCGCTCGACGCCATGCACCGCGACCAGGCCCGCCCGTGGACCGTGGCCGAGCTGGGGGCGCGGGCCGGGCTGTCGCGGGCGGCGTTCGCGCGCCGGTTCGCCGCGCTGGTGGGGCAGCCGCCGCTGGCGTACCTGACCTGGTGGCGGCTGTCCAGTGCCGGGCGGTTGCTGCGCGAGACGGACGCGCCGCTGAGCGAGATCGCCGCCAGGGTGGGTTACGCCTCGGAGTTCGCCTTCGCCAACGCCTTCAAGCGGGAGTACGGCCTGGCCCCGGGCAAGTACCGCCGCACCGCCTGCCCCGCCTCGCCGGAGGCCCGCCTCCCGGCGCGGACGTGACGCCTAAATACGAAATACCCGATATTGGCGGGATCCGGTTATTAGCCGGGGCTTTGCTTGACAAAAGCCATGAATTCTCAGGCGTGCGGGTAGGCGTTGATTTATGAGGATAAAGCTTCAAAGAATAGCCGTCCTTGGTATCGCGGCCGCCACTTTCTGCGCGTTCCCGGCCCCCGCCGCGGCCGACCACACGGACCAGGCCGGGCAGGCGGAAGGGCTCGTGCTGAAGCCCGGCGACCGGGGTGAGGCCGTCAAGGCGCTGCAGGAGCGGCTGCACCGGGGCCGCTACTACTTCGGCAAGATCAACGGCGTCTATGACGACCAGACCAAGATGGCGGTGTGGGCGCTGCAGAAGCACCGCAGGTTGATGCCGCAGGGCGAGGTCGGGTCGCGGGTGTGGACGGCGCTGGAGCGGCCGTCGCGCCGCCGCCCGCTCGTGCCGAACGGCGGCGCGAACCGGGTGGAGATCAACCTGCGCGACCAGCTCCTGATCGTCTACCGCGACCGCAAACCGGCGCTGATCTCGCACATCTCGTCCGGGGCCGAGGTGCGTTACTGCGAGGACGGCCGGTGCGGCAACGCCGTCACGCCGGTCGGCGACTTCCGGGTCGCGCGGCGGGCGCCGGGCTGGACGACGGGGCGGCTCGGCTCCATGTTCAACTCGCTGTACTTCGTGGGCGGCATCGCCATGCACGGCTCGACGAAGGTGCCGCTGCGCCCGGCCTCCCACGGCTGCGTACGCGTGCCGCTGACGACGTCCAAGCGGCTGTTCGAGATGGTGAAGCTCGGCGAGCCCGTCTACGTGCGCGGCTCGATCATGTGACTCACACGCCCTGCGGCAGCCGGAAGAGGTGGTCGGGGTCGTAGGTGGCCTTCACCTCCGCGAGCCGCGCGGCGTTCGTCCCGTAGTACGCACTCCGCCAATTCGCCAGATCGGCGTCAATATAATTCACATAGGCATGGTCCCCGAAATATCCGGACATGTCGCCGTGCAATTTCCGCACCCACCTCCGATCCGATCCTTCCGCGTAATACTGCACGCTGAATAGCGCCGCCCGGTGCGGGAACGCGGTGGCCGACGGGCTGACCCGGCCGATGGCGCCGCCCATGGCGTCCAGCAGCACCGAGTGCCGCCCGCTCCGCGCCACGCCGCTCACCAGCGCCCGCACCCCGTCCGCCGGCAACCGCCGGTAGGCGAGGTGCGACACGCCGATCGTGGCCCGGCCGCCCGCGTGGGCGACCGAGCTCATCCTGGACACGTCGATCACCAGCCCGGTGCCGGTGGACCAGCCCGCGTAGGAGTGGCCGCCGGAGCGGCTGGTGAGCGGCACCGCGTGCGCCCGCGCGAACGCCAGGCACGCCGAGACGTCCGCCGCGCTCGCGCAGTAGGCGACCGCCTGCGGCCTGATCCCGTCGTGGACCGGGTTGCGCAGGCGGCGGGCGGCGGCGTACCCGGCGTCGCCGGGCAGCACGAGCGTGCCCGCCAGCCGCCGCCGCAAGCCCGTCCACTCGGGTGGCGGCGCCGCGTCCCCGGCGGGAAACGCGGACAGGCCCAGCGGCGCGAGCGTGGTGGCGTGCAGAAAGGCCCGGCGGTCCATGGCGTCTCCCTGGAGCTCGTGGTGACCTCTCGTGAGACGCGCGGGTGATCCGCCGGGTTCGTCACTTCCCCCTGACGATCATGCGCGCGCGATGCCGACACGGCCGAGCCGCGGCACGCTCTCACCTGCCTTCTTCATCACTCCGTCCTTGACCAGCCGCAGCGGCTTGCCGGCGGGCTTGGGCGCGCCGCCGTGGTCCCCGCCGTTCGTCTGGGCCAGCCGCAGCGCCAGCGCGGGGCACATGTCGACCGCCCGCCGCGCCTCCTTGGCCATGAACCCGGGGATCTGGCGGAACGACGGGAACCCGTAGTCGTCCAGGTCCACGAACTCCGGCAGCAGGTGCGCGCACAGCCCGTGCCCCTGGCAGCGGGACCAGTCGACCTCCAGCCGGTACTGGGCCTCGGCCTCGCGCTCCGGCATCGGCAGCACCCCGCGCACGGGACGGCCGCACGAGCCCTGCTCCAGGTGCGTGGCGATCTCGACCTCGAACGCGTCCAGCGCCGACAGCACGAACTTGGCCGTGCCGTCCGGGTGGAAGCACGCCCCGCGCCGCTCGACCCCGCGCACGCACCGCCGTACCGCGTCGACCGAGCCGGTGCCCTCGACGAGCGCGTACATGGCCTTGGCGATGTCGGGCAGGCCGAGCCGGCACGGGCCGCACTGTCCCGCGGACTCGGCCGCGAGGTAGGCGGCGACCCTGGCGGCCTCGCCCAGGGCGCAGGTGGACTCGCCGAGCGGGACGATGATCCCGGCTCCGAGCGTGGCGCCGGCCTGCTTCATGCCCTCGCGCGAGAGCACGGCCGTCTCGACGACGTCCGCCGACAGCCACGCGCCGTGGTAGCCGCCGATGAGCACGCCGTCGCCGATCTCCGCCTCGCACAGTCCGAGCACGTCCGACAGGTACGTCCCGGTCGGCGCCTCGATGACCGCGCCGTGGGCCGCGCCGCCGCTGACGGTGAGCAGGATCGTGCCCGGCTCCTTGGCGGTGCCCACCTCGGCGTACTTCTCCGGGCCGTACTCGCCGAGCAGGGCGAACTGGGCGAACGTCTCGGTGTTGGACAGGAGCGTCGGCAGCCCGTCCACGCCGCTCGTCGCGGCCCGCTTCTTCCTGCCCGGTGGGATGCCCTCCTCCCCGTTCACGGCCTTGACGAGCGCGCCGCCCTCGCCGGAGATGAACCGCTCCTTGATCCCGACCACCCTGATCGGGACCCGGCTCTCGGCTCCGCCGGACACGTTGGCGGCGCGGCGCTCGTTCACGGCGGCGGCCACGGACGCCTCGGCGACCTCGCCGCCTGCCGTGGCGACGACCACCTCGCGGGCGCCCAGCGCCTCCGCCGCCAGCACCGCGCCGTCCAGCACGAGGTGCGGGTTGCGGGTGAGCAGCATGGCGTCCTTGGAGCTGGCCGGCTCGCCCTCGGCGCCGTTGACCAGCACGACGCACTCGCCGCCCGAGCGGGCCGCGTCGGCCACGGCCCTGAGCTTGCGGGCGAACGGGAAGGCCGCGCCGCCCCGGCCGCGCATGTCCACCTCGTTGGCACTGGCGATGAGGTCGCCCAGCTCCCTGGGCTCCATGACGCCGTGCAGCGTGCGGTGGGCGGGCAGGTCCAGGCGACGGCAGTGGTCCAGCCCGGCGGTCAGCCGGGCCGGACCCATGCGTAACACCCGTGGCACTCTGGCCGGGATCACAGTCGCTCCTCGCGGGACGTGGGAACCGGTCGGATCACCAGCGGGCTCATCCTGCCTCCCGGTATCGGCGACGGGCCTCGGCGAGGCTCACGGGTCTCGGCACGGCCGACGCGCCGGCGGCGGCGCCGGCCGCGACCTTCCGCGGGGCCTGCTGAGGGGCCTGCTGGGGCGCCTGCTGCGGCGCCTTCTGGGGCCGCTCCGCCGGTACGCCCATGGCGGCCGGTGCGGTGGCGGCGGGTGTGGCGACCTTCTCGGGTACGACCGGCGGCCTGCGTACCGTCGCCAGCACGCGGACGATCAGCGCGCCGCCGACCGCCGCCATGCTGGCCACGTACGACCAGGCCACCCAGCCGGCCGGCGGGCGGCCGGCCGTCAGTCCGTGCATGATCCCGACGGGCCAGGCCAGGTACGCGGCGGAGTGCAGAATCCGCCACATCCACGGCCTGGTCCGCGTCGCGAACCGCCCCCTGAGCATTCCCGTCACCACGGCCACGACCATCAGGTCGAAGGCCAGGGTGCCGAGCCCCACGTAGATTCCGGCGACCGGCACGACCGCCGCCCCCGGCGGCACGTGCCCGAGGCTGATCATGAGTGAGATGTGGGTGACCAGGTACGCCAGCCCGATGAGCGCGGTGGCCCGGTGGGCGAGCTGGGCCCTGACCCGGTTGGCCGGTGACAGGAAGACGCGTTCGGTGGTGAGCAGGCCGAGCGCGACAGTCGCGGTCAGCAGCACCAGGGCGAACACGCCCGCGTAGAACTCGAGGAAGCCGACCCCTCGGCCGAGCAGCGCGATCCCGCGTTCCGTCCTGGTCAGCGCGAACACTGTCAGTACGAGGGCCGCGATGGAGGCGCTCGCCCCCAGCCGGACGTTCCTGGTGTCCAGCAAGGTGGGGGCGTGCCTGGGGTGTCGTCTGTGGAGCATCTATTTCCCTCCAAGGTCGGGTGAGGGTGCGACTCGGAGAGCTGCGTTGCCCGTGAGGGGCGACTTTCAGATCAGCAACGGCGGCCACGGTTGATGCATGAGACGACGAACTGCATCAGCCGGTCGGGCATCACGTTGGCGAAGTCCGCGTGGTCGGTGACCGGGTTGTGCTTCTGTTCCGGGAAGGCGTCCAAGGCGAAGGACGGACCCTGCGGCACGGAGTACGTGAGGGTCATGCGGAGCTGCGGAATCGCCCTGGTGCCCTGCGGACAGGCGCCGCCCTGGCCGGGGAAGACCACGTGCGTGCGGTGATTGGCGCTGTCGGTGTTCTGACCGTCCCAGCAGCTGGGGAAGTCCAGGATACGAACGACCTGGCTGCCGCGCGGGCAAAGCGGATATTTATCGGTAGTTATGCGATTTTGGAATCCCGTGCAGGTCCAGGCCGCCTTGGCGTTGGCCCCGCCGTTCGTCGCGGCCTTGGCGTCGCCGGTGATCAGCCTGAGGAACCTCGGCATGGCCACGACCCTCGAGCTGGGGTTGCCGCGGAACTCCAGGGACACGGCGCGGGCCCGCAGCACCTGGCCGACGTTGCCGTCCGGGTCACTGGCGTTCGCGTCCGACCTGCGGTCCCTGAGGACCGGCCAGAAGTAGGTGGACAGGTCGCCCCGCTGGCAGGTCGTCCCCGCGGCGGCGAGGCTCTCGTCGGTGGAGAAGGCGTCCGTCGACAGGTTGCCCACGTAGTCGTGCAGGTGGTGCGCACCGTTGCTCACACCCGGCGCGACGATGAAGTTGTCCGGGTTGTTGTGGCCGTTCTGGTTGGTCCCGCAGCGGGAGACGAACGTGCCGCGCGAGCCGTTCCTGTTGAAGCGCACGTTGTTGTTCACCCGCCCGACCTGCCGGATGTCGACGAAGTCCTCGGGGAACGGGCCCAGGTCGGCGCACTGCTCCTCCTCGCCGCCCGTCGCGGTGGGCGAGGGCGAGGCCGAGCCGGTGGGCGAGGCGGTGGGCGAGGCGGTGGGGCTCTGGGTCTGGCTGGGGCTCGGGGTGGGGGTGCGGGTGGACTGGTTGCCGCCGCGGCGGCGCCCGAAGGTGTTCGCCGTCTCCTCCGGCGCGGCCTCGGGGTTGTCGGCCTCGGTGTTGCCGGCGTCAGGGTCGGCGGCGTCGCCGGTGCCGTTGTCGCCGGTGCCGTTGTCGCCGGTGCCGTCGGGGGACTGGGCCGGGTCGAGCAGCGCGATGCCGCCGCCCTGGGGAGCCTGCTGGTCGTCGCCCTGCTGGTCGCCGTTCTGGCCGGTGCCCTGCTGGTCGTTCTGCTGGTCGTTCTGCTGCTGGTCGTTCTGCTGGTTGTTCTGGTCGGTCTGCTGGTCCTGTTGCTGTCCCTGCTGGTCCTGATCCTGTTGCTGGCCCTGGTCCTGGTTCTGGTCCTGGTTGCGGTTCTGGTTCGGCTGCTGGGTCTGGCTCGCCTGAGGTGACTGGGTGGCCTCCGCCGGATCGCAGTGGTCGGCCAGAACCGGGCCGACGCCGATGACGGCCGCGGACACCAGGCCGCTCGCCACCACCGCCAGGGTGGTCACGGCCGCGGCCATGCGTCTGGATCTCATGATGTGTGTCTCCTCTTTTCAACCGCCAGTGCGACGGGTGGAGCGGGTGAGGGCGTCGGGGGTTCGGGCAACTGGCTGTGATCGACCAGACCGGTGGATTCGAGGTAACCCATGTGGCGCATCACGTAGTTGATGCCTTCCTGGGCGAACTTCCTGATCTCGGCGTTGCGCGTCCCGGACCGTACGCCCGCCACGACGGTGAAGACCTTGCCGTGCGCGGCACGCAACAGGTTCGCGAAGTCCTTGTCGAAGGCCGGCCCGCTCTCCGCCGCGAGCTGGGCCATCCAGCTCTGCTGGTCGGCGTTGGGCTCGTCGGGCAGTGCCACGCCGAGCTTCTTCGCGGTCTGGCGGGTGATCAGGTCGAGCTCCATGTGCTCTTCCATGATCAGCTTGCCGACTTCCTTCACACGCTGGGACTCGGCGCGGGTCTGGGCGTACTCGCCGACGGGCATCTCCCAGAGGCCCGCCTGACGTACCTTGATCAGCAGATCGCGATCAGCGGCCGTGAGCGGCCCTGATGAGGTCTGCGTCCACTGGGCGGCCGCGGGATCGATCGCCGGCGGCATGACCAGCGCGATCGTCACGGCGGCGGCAACCACGAAGCCGCCGAGCATGAACAACTCGCCGCGCAAAAGCCTGTGCATGGTCGGAGGTACGCGGCCGTCTCGGTCCAGGTTCACGCATGGCCGGGAATAGTTAGAAATGACTGGAGTTATCGGAGTGGCTACCGCTTGGATAACGAAGGTGTAAAGATGTGCCCCGTGCTAGGTCACCTCGACGGCAGGTTCGAGAGTGCGGATGCCGAGGCGGAGCATCGCATCGCGGTGCTTTACCAGGAGTTCGGCGGCCCTCTGCTGCGCCACGTACGCAAATCAACAGGTAACGACCTTCAGTGGGCTGAAGACGTCGTGCAGGAGACGATCGTCAGAGCTTGGCGTAACTCGGCAAGACTGCAATGGGAACCGAGCCTCATCTGGGCGTGGCTGCTGACAGTGGCCCGTCGCATAGTCATTGATGGTCGTCGGCGGAAGAGTGTCCGGCCGCAGGAGGTCGAGCCACCTGAAGTCGACATGATGTCGGTGCCCGATGGATCGGAGCGCGCCTTATCGGCGATGGTCGTCGCGGACGCGCTGCGGTCCCTGTCTGAAGAACACCGCGAAGTCATTGAGCAGACCTACCTTCGAGACCGTACGATAAGTGAAGCGGCGGAGATTCTGGGGATCCCGCCGGGCACGGTGAAGTCCCGGCTCTACTACGGCATCCGGGCTCTCCGTGAGCTGCTGCGGGACAAGGGGGTAGCCGGCTGATGCATGACGGGGTGGCCGCCTACGTCCTCGGCGTCCTCGATGATGAGGAGCATGAGGCCTTCGAACGCCACCTCGACTCGTGTGAGCAGTGCCAGGCGGAGCTGATTGAGCTGGCCGAGCTGCCGGAACAGCTCGACGAGCTCAAGCACGACCCCTCCTCGACTTCCGGCGACGATCCCCCGATGTCGATGTCACGTTGACGTCTGTCCCCTTTTCGGGTGGTATCGATTAGGTAAGGCGTTGCGCCCGGCTCCGCGTGGCCGGGCGGTCAGGGGGAGGTGTTCGGTGGGCATCGACGGTGATGCTTCCGGTCCCCCGCGCCGGCAGTTCGGCGAGGAAGGCGGTCGGCTGTCGTACGGCGGCTACCTCTGCCTGCCCGAGCTGCTCGCCCAGCAGCAGCCGCAGTCGCAGGCACCCGACGAGCTGCTCTTCATCACCATCCACCAGGTCTACGAGCTGTGGTTCAAGCTGCTGCTCCACGAGCTGGAGAGCGCGCGCGAGGCGATGTTCGAGGGCGAGCTGTGGAAGGCCAGGCACCTGTTCAAACGGGTGCACGCGGTCGAGCGGGTGCTGATCGAGCAGGTCGAGGTCCTGGAGACGATGACGCCTCAGGACTTCATGGAGTTCCGCGCCAAGCTGGCGCCCGCCAGCGGGTTCCAGTCGGTGCAGTTCCGGGAGCTGGAGTTCCTGTCAGGGCTGCGCGACGAGCGGTATCTCGGCTCGTTCCGGCACGTCTCGGAGGAGGAACTGGCCCGGCTGCGCCGCAGGCTGGCCGAGCCCACGCTGTGGGATGCTTATCTGACAGCCCTCTCCCGGCGTGGCCTGCCGGTCTCCGACGACGAGATCATGGCCTCGCTGCTGGCCGTGGCGAGAAACCGCGGGTCCTACGACGACCTGTGGCAACTGGCCGAAGACCTGCTGACGCACGACGAGACCGCCGCGTTGTGGCGGATGCGTCATGTCCAGATGGTCGAACGCCAGATCGGCACCAAGTCGGGCACAGGCGGCTCGACCGGCGCCCCCTACCTGCGCGGTAGAACCCGCCTGCACTACTTCCCGCTGCTGTGGGAACTTAGGGCCTGGCTATGAACACGTTGGCAAACCCTCACAAAGGAGTGAGAGCGATATGCCGCTCGACGAGGCCAAGGATGAGCTGCTCCAGCGAGCCGCCGAGAGCTGCGCGGTGGGCAGTGACCATGTGAGCCCCGAGGAGGCCCTGTCCTTCCTGCGCTTCTACTACCGGCATGTCGCACCGGAGGACCTGCTCGACCGCAACCCCGTTGACGTCTACGGACCCGCGATGTCCCAGCGGCAGCTCGCCGAGGTGCGCCCCCAGGGCAGGGCCGTGGTGCGGGCCTACACCCCGACGCTGGACGAGAACGGCTGGGACCCGGGCCACTCGGTGGTCGAGGTGGTCACCGACGACATGCCGTTCCTGGTCGACTCGGTCACGATGGAGCTCGACCGGCACGACCTCGGCGTGCACCTGGTGGTCCACCCCCAGATGAGGGTGCGCCGCGACATGACGGGCCGGATGCTCGGCCGCGGCCAGGAGGACGTCACCGGCCAGATGCTGGTGGAGTCGTGGATCCACATCGAGATCGACCGCCAGTCCGACCCCGGGGCGCTCAAGGCGATCGAGGCCGACCTGCAGCGGGTGCTCACCGACGTGCGCCACTCGGTCGAGGACTTCAGGAAGATGCGGGCGCTGGCCGTCCAGACCGCCGAAGACCTGAGCATGAACCCGCCGCCGCTGGAGCCCGCGGAGGTCGAGGACAGCATCGACCTGCTGCGCTGGCTCGCCGACGGGCACTTCACCTTCCTCGGCTACCGCGAGTACCGCCTGGAGGACACCGACGAGGGCGAGACGTTGCGCGCGCTGCCCGGGGCCGCGCTGGGCATCCTGCGCGACGACAAGGTGGGCTCGGGGAGCTTCGCCGCACTGCCCGCCGAGGTGCGGGCCAAGGCGCGCGAGAAGCAGCTCATGATCATCACCAAGGCCAACTCCAGGGCCACCGTGCACCGGGCCACCTATCTCGACTACATCGGGGTCAAGCTGTTCTCGCCGGAGGGCGAGGTGATCGGGGAGCGGCGCTTCCTCGGCCTGTTCACCCACGTGGCCTACAACGAGTCGATCTCCCGCATCCCCGTGCTGCGGCGCAAGCTGGCCGGCGTGCTGAACGAGGCCGGGCTGGCCCCCGACAGCCACGACGGCAAGGACCTGATCGAGATCCTCGAGACCTTCCCCCGCGACGAGCTGTTCCAGACCTCGGTCGACCAGCTCCTGCCGATCGCGATGGGCGTGCTGCGGCTGCGCGAGCGCAAGCAGGTCAAGCTGTTCCTGCGGCGCGACGACTACGGCCGCTACATCTCCTGCCTGATCTACCTGCCGCGCGACCGCTACACCACCAAGGTGCGGCTGAAGATGCAGGAGGTGCTGCTCAAGGCCCTCGGCGGCAAGTCGCTCGACTACAGCGCGATGATCGGCGAGTCGGTGCTGGCCCGGCTGCACGTGGTCGTCAGGGGCGAGCGGGGCACCCCGCTGCCGCCGCCGAGCGTGGACGTGGAGGAGCTGGAGGCGCGCCTGGCCGCCCTCACCCGCTCCTGGGAGGACGACCTGGCCACCGCGCTGACCGAGATGACCTCCGAGGAGGAGGCCCCCACGCTCATCAGGCGCTACGCCTCCGCCTTCCCCGAGGGCTACAAGGCCGACTTCCCGCCCAAGGTGGCCGTGGTCGACCTGCGGCGGCTGGAGCAGCTCGTCGAGGCGGGCGACGGCGAGCAGGTCGGGATCAACCTCTACGAGCCGTACGACGCGGCGGAGGGCGAGCGGCGGCTGAAGATCTACAAGGTCGGCTCGCCCATCTCGCTGTCCCAGGCGCTGCCGCTGATCCAGCGGCTGGGCGTGGAGGTCGTGGACGAGCGCCCGTACGAGGTGGACCGCGACAACGACCCCGGCACCAAGAACGCCTGGATCTACGACTTCGGCCTGCGTTACACGCCCTCCGAGGAGGTCGACAGGAACGACTTCAAGCGGCTCTTCCAGGACGGCCTGGCCGCCCTGTGGCAGGGGCGGGTGCAGGACGACGACTTCAACGCGCTGATCCTGCGGGCCGGGCTCACCTGGGAGCAGGTGGAGATCCTGCGGGTCTACGCCAAGTACCTGCGCCAGGCGGGCAGCACGTTCTCCCAGCCCTACATGGAGCGGGTGCTGCGCGACAACGTGCGGGTGGCGCGGCTGCTCGTGCGGCTCTTCGAGGCCAAGCTCGACCCGCGGCGCGGCGAGGACGTGCGGGTGGACCTCGTGGAGGCGCTCAACGAGGAGATCCTGCGGTCGCTGGACGAGGTGGCCTCGCTGGACGAGGACCGCATCCTGCGGGCGTACCTGGAGATGATTCAGGCGACATTGCGCACCAACTACTTCCAAACGGTGGATGGAGCGCGTAAACCGTACATATCTCTCAAATTCGACCCGCAGGCCATCAGCGTGCTGCCGTTGCCGCGGCCGAAGTTCGAGATATTCGTGTACTCGCCCCGGGTCGAGGGTGTGCATCTGCGCTTCGGGAAAGTGGCGCGCGGCGGGTTGCGGTGGTCGGATCGGATGGAGGACTTCCGTACGGAGATTCTCGGCCTGGTCAAAGCACAGATGGTGAAAAATACCGTTATTGTGCCGACTGGGTCCAAGGGCGGATTTGTTGTAAAGCGTCCGCCCACGTCCGGTTCACGGGAGGATCTGCTCGCCGAGGGCGTGGCCTGCTACCGGATGTTCATCTCCGGGCTGCTCGACATCACCGACAACCTCGTGGACGGCAAGGTCGTGCCGCCGCCCGACGTGGTCAGGCACGACGGCGACGACACCTACCTCGTGGTCGCAGCCGACAAGGGCACCGCCACCTTCTCCGACATCGCCAACAGCGTGGCCAAGGAGTACGGCTTCTGGCTGGGCGACGCCTTCGCCTCCGGCGGCTCCGTCGGCTACGACCACAAGGCCATGGGCATCACCGCCCGCGGCGCCTGGGAGTCGGTCAAGTACCACTTCCGTACCATGGGCGTGGACGTCCAGAGCACCGACTTCACCGTGGCCGGCATCGGCGACATGTCGGGCGACGTGTTCGGCAACGGCATGCTGCTGTCCAGGCACATCCGGCTCGTCGCCGCGTTCGACCACCGGCACATCTTCGTGGACCCCACGCCCGACGCGGAAAGCTCGTTCGCGGAGCGGCAGCGGCTGTTCGAGCTGCCGCGCAGCTCGTGGGAGGACTACGACGCCAAGCTGATCTCCGCGGGCGGCGGCGTCTTCCCGCGCACGGCCAAGTCCGTCCAGATCACGCCCCAGATGCGCGAGGCGCTCGGCATCCCGTCCGGCGTCGCGTCCCTGGCGCCGAACGACCTGATCAGCGCCATCCTGCGGGCCCCGGTGGACCTGCTCTGGAACGGCGGCATCGGCACCTACGTCAAGGCGGGCAGCGAGTCCCACTCCGACGTGGGCGACAAGGCCAACGACGCGCTCCGGGTGAACGCCGCCGAGCTGCGCTGCAAGGTCATCGGCGAGGGCGGCAACCTGGGCTTCACGCAGCTCGCCCGGATCGAGTTCGCGCTGAACGGCGGGCTGGTCAACACCGACTTCATCGACAACTCGGCCGGGGTGGACACCTCCGACCACGAGGTGAACATCAAGATCCTGCTCGACCAGGTCGTCCGCGACGGCGAGCTGACCGACAAGCAGCGCAACCAGGTCTTCACCTCGATGACCGACGAGGTGGCCGACCTCGTGCTGCGCGACAACCACGCGCAGAACGTGGTCCTCGACGCCGCCCGCACGCAGGCCGTCGAGATGCTCCACATCCACGCCCGCTACCTGCGCAAGCTGGAGCGCGACGGGCTGGTCAACCGGGAGCTGGAGTTCCTGCCCTCGGACAAGACGCTGGCCGAGCGGCGCCAGGCCAGGCTGGGGCTGACCGCGCCGGAGTTCTCCGTGCTGCTGGCCTACACCAAGCTGGTGGCCGACGCCGAGCTGCTCGCCTCCGACCTGCCCGACGACCCGTACCTGGCCTCGTGGCTGGTGTCCTACTTCCCGTCGGCGCTGCCCGAGCGGTTCCGCACGTACATGGACGAGCACCCGCTGCGGCGCGAGATCATCACCACCTGCGTGGTGAACGAGCTGGTCAACTCGGCGGGCACCACCTTCATGTTCCGCTTCGGCGAGGAGACCGGCGCCTCGACGCCCGACATCGTGCGGGCGTACCTGGTGGCGCGGGAGGTCTTCGACCTGCCCGACTTCTACCGGGCCGTGGAGGAGCTGGACAACAAGATCGACACGGGCACGCAGATCGCCATGCTGCTGGAGGCCCGCAAGCTGGTCGAGCGCGGCGCCCGGTGGCTGCTGGTCAACCGCCGGCCGCCGCTGGACCTGGCCGGGTCCGTGAGCTTCTTCGTCAAGGGCGTCAACGGGCTGCTCATGCACATCCCCAAGCTGCTGACCGGGCCCGACCTGGCGGCCTACGAGGAGCGGCGCGACGCGTTCGTGGCGCGGGGGGTGCCGCTGGAGCTGGCCGAGCGGGTGGCCGGGATGGTGCCGGCGTACTCGACGCTGGACCTGGTGGAGATCTCGTCGCTGACGGAACGGCCGGTCAGCGAGGTCGCCGAGGTCTACTTCGACCTGGCCGACCGGCTGCAGCTCGCCCGGCTGCGGGAGCGGGTCATCTCGCTGCCCCGCGACAACCGGTGGAACTCGATCGCCCGGTCCGCGCTGCGGGACGACCTCTACGCGGCGCACGCCTCGCTCACCCGGAACGTGCTGGCCCACAGCAAGCCGGGGCTGCCTCCCGAGGAGCGGCTGGCCCGGTGGTCGGAGGCCAACTCGGCGGCGGTGTCGCGGGCGCGCCAGACGTTGTCGGAGATCTGGGAGAGCGACAACTTCGACCTCGCCACGCTGTCGGTCGCGTTGCGTGCGATCCGTACGCTGGTGTCGGCCAGCAACCTCCCGCACACGGAGGCCTGACCCGGTACGCCCCGCCCAGGCGGGCGGGGCGTTCACCAGCCCTCGTTCACCAGCCCGCGTTCACCAGTCCTCCTGTGCCGCCGCCTCCCGCGCCCGGCCCGCCAGCTCCTCCCGGTCCACCCCCGCCAGGGCGAGCGCCCGGGGGACGGTGCCGACCTCGGCCTCCAGCAGGCCGAGCAGGAGGTGCGCGGGCCGCAGGTCACGCTTGCGCGCGGCGTGCGCGAAGCCGCGTTCGAGGGCGAGCCGGGCCGAGGCCCCCACGCCCGGCCGGCGCTCGGGGTCGGGGCTCGGCCGGGGCAGGCCGAACGCGGCGGGGGAGACGCCGACGGCGCTCAGGCTGTGCTCGAACTCCCGGTCGAGCGCCGCCCTGATCGCCGCGCGGTCGAGCCCCGCCTCGGCCAGGACCGCGTGGCCCGCCGCGCCCTGCTCGGCGGCGATGCCCAGCAGGAGGTGGTGAGCGTCGATCGTGGCCGACCCGTCCGCGCGCGCCTCGGCCGTGCCCCGCTCCAGGACCGCGTTGATGTAGTGGTCGATCGTGCTCACGTGCGCCTCCTCAGCGTGACCCCGGCCGCGATGAGCCGCTTGGCGTGCTTCTTGTGGACCGCCTGGCGGGTGATGCCCAGCGCCTCGGCGACCTGCGGCCAGCTCCATCCCGCCCGCATCGCCTGCTCGACCGCGGAGTCCTCCAGCTGGTCGGCCAGGCGGCGAAGCGCCACCACGGCCGCGAGCGCGTCGGCGGGATCCTGGGGAGCGGGGACGTCCGGCATGTAGGCAACCGTAGTTGACTAATGCGGGACGGTCAACGAGGCGGTCACTGGCCGGAGGCGCCCGTGAGTGCCCCGTCGTGGGCGATCACGGTGGCCGCGGCGGGGGCCGTGAGCGGGGGGACCGTGGTCGCGTACTGGTGGACCTCGGTGAGCTTGAGGCTGAGCGGCACGGTCGGGTCGCTGATCAACCAGCTCGCCTGCGCGGGCACGGGGATCATCCGGTAGGTCTTGTCCAGCACGTTGCGGGTGGTGCTGGTCCGCGAGAGCGAATACTGCATCAGCGCGCCGCCGTCCTGCGTCCGCAGCGCGTAGACCGGGTAGTTGTCGGCGCTGAAGATCGAGTCGTAGCTCAGCTCCCTGCGCTTGGCGTCGGTGCGCGACTTGGCGATCTGCTCGGCCACCACGGTGGTGTACGGCCCGGGCGCCAGCAGCCCCGCCGTGACCCCGGACTTGCCGGTCTCGGCCACGCTGGCGTGCACGGGGCCGATGAACTGCGGGCTGATCGTGACGGTCTTGTCGTCAGGCGCCACCGCCGTGGCGTAACCGTCGGTGTCCAGCTTGATCTCCGGGAGCGTCTGGCCAGGCAGCAGCTCGGCTGCGGAGCTGAGCCGCCAGCCGTCGGCGCCGGACTTGGCGAAGGTCAGCAGCGTGGGCCGGCCGTCGCGCGTCGCCAGGGCGCTGAACCAGAGCGCGGTCACCCCGCTGACGAACCTGGGCACGTACAGCGTGGGCGGGCCCCACTGGTGGCGCGGCGGCGCGAAGTCGCTGGACAGGAACGCGGCCCGGGTGAGCGGCCACTGCCCGCCCGTCGTGATGTCCTGCACCTGCAGCAGCCGGCCCTGGAGCGGGCTGTCGCGCCGCAGCCGGTCGTCGGTCTGGGTGAAGGCGGTGAACTCGCCGCCCGCCTCCACGAGGGTCACGGCGGGCTGCTCGGCCGAGGGCGAGGGACTCGCCGGGGCGGCGGCGGGGCTGGAAGACGACGGCGGGGCATCGCTCGTGCAGGCGGTCACCGCGGCGAGCAGGCCGGCGGCGAGCGCCAGCATCACTCGCCGACCGTATGCACGCACCTCGCCATGTTATTCGGGCCCGCGAGGGTCGCGTACCCTTGGGAGACGTGGCAGGCATCGATCCGGCAGAAGAGATCAACGAGCTCCGGGGCACGCTCCGCAGCATCCAGGACGTGCTCGACCTCGACGCGATGCGCAAGCAGATCGCGGAGCTGGAGCAGCAGGTTGCCGCGCCCGACCTCTGGGACGACCCTGAGCAGGCCCAGAAGGTCACCAGCAAGCTCTCCCACCTCCAGGGTGAGCTCAACCGCGTGGACGGCGTCGCGCGCCGCCTGGAGGACCTCACGGTCCTGTACGAGCTGGCGGCCGAGGAGGGCGACGACGACACGCGCGCAGAGGCCGACAAGGAGCTCGAGGGGCTGAAGGGCGACATCGGCGCGCTGGAGGTGCGCACGCTGCTCTCGGGCGAGTACGACGCCCGCGAGGCGCTCGTCACCATCAACTCCCAGGCGGGCGGCGTAGACGCGGCCGACTGGGCCGAGATGCTGCTGCGCATGTATCTGCGCTACGCCGAGCGCAAGGGCTACGCCACCGAGGTCTACGACACCTCCTACGCGGAGGAGGCCGGCATCAAGTCGGCCACGTTCACGATCAAGGCGCCCTACGCGTACGGCACGCTGCGCGGCGAGCACGGCACCCACCGGCTGGTCCGCATCAGCCCGTTCGACAACCAGGGGCGGCGGCAGACCTCGTTCGCGGGCGTCGACATCGTGCCGGTCGTCGAGCAGACCGACCACATCGACATCAACGAGGACGAGATCCGCGTCGACGTCTACCGCTCCAGCGGCCCCGGCGGCCAGGGCGTCAACACCACCGACTCGGCCGTGCGCATCACGCACCTGCCGAGCGGCATCGTGGTCTCCTGCCAGAACGAGCGCTCACAGCTGCAGAACCGCGCGACGGCCATGAACGTCCTTCAGGCCAAGCTGCTGGAGCGCAAGCGGCAGGAGGAGGCCGAGAAGATGTCGGAGCTGCGCGGCGCCTCCACCACCTCCTGGGGCACGCAGATCCGCAACTACGTGCTGCACCCGTACCAGATCGTCAAGGACCTGCGCACGGGCACGGAGGCGGGCAACCCGTCGGCGGTGCTCGACGGCGACCTCGACGAGTTCATCGAGTCGGAGATCCGCTGGATGCGGCGCCAGGAGTCGGGCGCCGAGTAGGGGGCCGGGCCGAAGAGGGGTCGGGTCAGGCGCCGAGCAGGTGCTGGGCCGCGAGGGTCAGCAGCAGCAGGGCGACGAGGAGCAGGGCGATGAGGGCGGGTGACAACCCGGCGAAGCCGTGGTTGTGCATCCGCTCCCTGTTGGCGCGGCAGACGGGGCAGCGCCCCTCGACCACGGGGTGAGCGCACTGCGCGCATACGAGGTGTTCACAACTCATGACAGCCCCAAGTCTAGCCGCACAATCGTTTTGTTTCCGTTATGGACGTTCCATGCCAGTCTTCCCCCTAGACTGTCGTCTGGCCAATCGGAACGTCGATCATCAGTAAAGTCAACGCCCCCGATCGGCCGGTGGCGGGAAGTGGGCATGTGCCACCCTCGCTTCCGTCCTGACCCCTAGACTGGCATGCCGTGATGCTCTCGTGATCCATTTCGATAATGTCACCAAGGTCTACGCGAACCAGAACCGGCCCGCCCTCGACCACGTATCCGTTGACGTGGACAAGGGCGAGTTCGTGTTCCTCGTCGGTCCCTCGGGATCAGGCAAGTCGACGTTCCTGCGTCTGATCCTGAAGGAGGAGCGGCCCAACTCCGGCGCGATCCACGTCGCCGGCAAGGACCTGGCCCGCCTCTCCAACTTCAAGGTGCCGCACCTGCGCCGCCGCATCGGCTGCGTCTTCCAGGACTTCAGGCTGCTCCCGAACAAGAACGTCTACGAGAACGTGGCGTTCGCCCTCGAGGTCATCGGCAAGCCACGGCGGTTCATCCGCAAGGTGGTGCCCGAGGTCGTCGAGCTGGTCGGCCTGGAGGGCAAGGCCCACCGCATGCCCGACGAGCTGTCCGGCGGCGAGCAGCAGCGCGTCGCCATGGCCCGCGCGTTCGTCAACAGGCCGATGATCCTGCTGGCCGACGAGCCCACGGGCAACATCGACCCCGCGACGAGCATCGGCATCATGAAGGTGCTCGACCGCATCAACAGGACTGGCACCACGGTCGTCATGGCCACGCACGACGCGGCCATCGTCGACTCCATGCGCAAGCGTGTCGTGGAGCTGGAGGACGGCAAGATCGTCCGTGACCAGTCGCGTGGCGTGTACGGCCAGGCGTACTGACAGGGAGCTGCAGACAAGACATGCGGGCGAATTTCATCTTCTCCGAGGTCTGGATCGGCCTCCGTCGCAACCTGACCATGACGATCGCCGTTGTCATCACCGTGGCGGTCAGCATGGCGCTCCTGGGCGTCGGCCTGATGATCAACAGCCAGGTCGGGCTGATGAACGGCTACTGGGCCGACAAGGTCGAAATCTCGGTCTTCCTCTGTAAGAAGGGGACGGCCATGCCGGCCTGCAACGGCAAGGCGATCACGCCCGCGCAGACCAAGGCCCTCCAGGAGCACATCCAGCAGACCCCCGGCGTCAAGGGCGTGCTCTTCGAGGACGAGGCCGCCGCGTACGAGAACTTCAAGCAGTCGTTCTCGTCCAACAAGGCCCTCGTCGACGCCACCAAGGTCGAGGATCTGCCCCAGTCGTTCAGGATCAGCCTGGAGGACCCCGACAACTACCAGCCCGTCATCGACGCCATGAAGGGCCAGCCCGGCGTGGCGCAGGTGATGGACCAGAAGCAGCTCATCTCCCCGTTCTTCAGCCTGCTCAACACGCTGGCCTTCGCCGCGCTCGCGGTGGCCGTCGTGCTGGTGCTGGCGGCCGCCCTGCTGATCGGCAACACGGTGCGGCTGTCGGCGTTCAACCGGCGCAGGGAGACGGGCATCATGCGGCTGGTGGGCGCCTCCAACCTCTACATCCAGCTCCCCTTCGTCATGGAGGGCGTCATCGCCGGCCTGGTCGGCGGGGTGTTCGCCGCGGTCATCCTGATCCTGGCGAAGGTGTTCCTGTTCGACGAGGTCGTCAAGTTCTTCGGCACGGGGCTCGGCTGGAACGACCTGGCTCAGACGATCACGCTCACCATGGTCATCGGCGTCGTGATCTGTATCCTGGCCTCGTTCGTGACGCTGCGCCGCTACCTCAGGGTGTAGGGGTGCGCTTGGGTCGTGACCGCCCCGGTCGCCGGTAAAGTCGAAGCATGCCACGTGAGACCGGGCGGAAGGTCATCGCCCAGAACAAACGTGCTCGGCACGACTACCACGTCGAGGACACTTTCGAGGCGGGTCTCGTGCTGCAGGGCACCGAGGTCAAGTCGCTACGCGAGGGCCGCGCCTCGCTCGCCGACGGCTACGCCAGCATCGACGGCAACGAAGCGTGGCTGCTCAACGTCCACATTCCCGAATACTCACAGGGCACGTGGACCAACCACGCGGCGCGCCGCAAGCGCAAGCTGCTGCTGCACCGCAAGGAGATCGACAAGCTCGCCGCCGCGACGAAGGAGGGCGGGCTGACGATCGTGCCGCTGACGCTCTACTTCAAGGACGGCAGGGCCAAGGTCGAGATCGCCGTGGCCCGGGGCAAGAAAGACTGGGACAAGCGGCAGGCGCTGGCGGAGCAGCAGGCCAAGCGGGAGATGGCCCGGGCAATGCGGCACCGCAACCGATGAGAGTGTGACACCGCAACCGATGAGACGCGCCCGCCGCACCTTGGCCGCGACCGTCACCCTGGCGGTCGCGAGCACCACGCTGACCGGCTGCTTCGAGGAGCCGTCACCGCACGACGCGGTGCGCGACTTCCTCGTGGGCTGGCAGACGGAGGACTACGACCTGGCCGCAGGCCGCACCGACGGCGACGTGGCGACGGTGCGCCAGGCGCTGGCCGACGCCAAGCTGCAGCTCGACGCGGCCTCGTTCCGCTTCAAGATCACCAGCATCGGCGTGACCGGCGAGGAGTCCAAGGCCGACTTCCACGCCGAGGTCGATCTGGGCGAGAACAACCCCCTGTGGCAGTACGAAGGCGTGTTGCCGCTGCACCTGGTCGACGGCAGCTGGAAGGTGCGCTGGTCGCCCTCGGTGCTGCACCCGCAGCTCAAGGAGGGGCAGCGGTTCGCGGTCGCGACCGAGCCCAGGCCGCGCCAGCCGGTGGTCGACAGGGACGACGACCCGCTGCAGAGCGACACCGTGCTCTACGTCGCGGGCGTGCACCCCAACGAGCTCGGCAGCAGGGCCGAGGAGGTCGTCGCCAAGCTGTCGGAGGTCACCGGCTACGCCCAGGACCGGTTGCTGAGCCGGGTCAGGTCCTCGCCGCCCGACGACTTCGTGCAGCTCGTCACGTTCGGGCGCTCGCGTTACCTGTCGATGCAGTCGAAGCTGGCGGCCATCGACGGGCTGGAGGTGCGGCCGCAGAAGCAGCCCGTCGAGCCCGACGCGCCGCGCCAGCTCGTCGGCAACGTCAGCGCGCTCACGCCCGAGACCGAGCAGAAGCTCGGCGGCCCCCAGCGGGCCGGCGACTCGGTGGGCCGCAACGGCCTGCAGCAGGCCTACCAGAACTACCTGACGGGCTCCACCGAGACCAAGGTGATCACCCTCGACCTCAAGACCGGCCAGCAGGTCGCACAGCTCAAGGAGTGGCCGGGCCGGCAGAACGTCTCGGTCAAGACGACGATCGACCGGGTCACCCAGTCCGCGGCGGAGCGGGCGGTGGCCGACACCGGCACCAGCGCGCTGGTGGCGGTGCAGCGCGACACCGGCGAGATCCTCGCGGTCAGCACCAAGGGCCTGCACCAGGAGCGCGACGCGCTGGCCGGCAAGTTCCCCGCCGGCACGGCGTTCTCCATCGTGGCCGCCGACGCGCTGCTGAAGAAGGGCGTCAGCACCAAGCAGAAGCTGGCCTGCCCGCAGGAGCGCACGGTGGGCGGCGCCAAGTTCGTCTACGCCGGGCAGTCCACGGGCGTCACGACGTCGGCCACCCTCCAGGAGAACTTCGCCAGGGGCTGCGTGACCGCGCTGGCCTCGCTGGCCCGCCGGGTCACGGCCGACGAGCTGGAGCGCAGTGCCAAGGCGCTCGGCGTGGAGCAGCCGTGGCGGCTGCCGCTGAAGTCGTTCAGCGGGTCGCTGCCCGCGCTGCCCGGCGACGCCGACAAGGCCAAGGCCATCGCGGGCCAGAACGTCCAGATGAGCCCGCTCAGCATGGCGCTGGTGGCGGCGGCGGTGGGCTCGGGCACGTGGCGCCCGCCGGTGCTGGTCACCTCGCCGAAGTCACCCGACCCGGCCGCCGAGACCACCCCGGCCGTCCAGCCGGCCCCCGTGCCGATGGACCCGAAGGTGCGCGCGGCGCTGGTGGGCATGATGCGGGCCGGCGCGGCCGGCACGCCCGCCCAGGCGGGCAAGGGCCGCGTCTACGGGGTCAGGGCCTCCGCGGACGGCCAGCAGGGCTGGTTCGTCGGCTGGCAGGGCGACGTGGCCGTCGCGGTGCTGACGAAGAACTACGACCCCGCGGCCGTGGCCGGCACCTTCTTCGCGGGGCTGCGCGACCCGGCGTGAAATTGTCGTGACGCGGAGCAACCATCCGGGGGTCCGGTTGCGTCTTTCTTAGTGACTGGGCCCGCTCGGGGGGTTGCGGTCCCAGTCGCCGTGATGAGATCAGGACTTCATCTCGGGGGAAGTCCTGCCGTCCGGACCGGCTCGACCCTGCCGGTCGGCCCCCGGGAGTGCGTGCCTTTGCGCCGCGCTCCCGGGGGTTTCGCCGTCCCCCCAGCTACATGGGGAATTAAGTTGGCGTTGAGGGTGTTGTCCCATGTACATTCATCAATGCGCGAGCCTCGTCCCCGGACGAGGGCGTGTTGATAACTGCACAGGGGGTGACTGGCTTCGACTTTGACCTTGCAAGCCAGGTGAAGCGGGCCGAGGACTGCGGACATAACCTCGTTAATCCTGTGACCGCGAACTATAAGTGCCAATTCCAAGAGCACTGTGGCTGCCAGGGACTCCCTGGCGCTCGCTGCCTAAGTAGCGAAACCACTGTCAGCCCGGGAGTGCCTTCGGCCCGGTGTCTGGCATCGCTAGAAGGCTCAACCGATCAACCCGGCCACGGGGGCGATCGGGAAATCAAACAGTGGCTGAGCCCGTCGGCGACTCGCCTGCGTGATCGCCGGGGCTGAGAAAAACACAGCAGGCTGCGCCCGGAGAAGCCCTGACTTGGGGTTGAAGGACGCGGGTTCGATTCCCGCCACCTCCACCATTCAAGACCGCCTCTTACCTGCGGAAACGCCGCAGGTAGGGGCGGTTTTCGGCGTTTGCGGCCCCGTTTCCGGTGGAACCGCCGGTGAACCGTGGGCGAACTTTCAAGATCAGCTCCGGGGAGCGCCGCCCCCTTCTGGTTGGATCTCCATGGCCGGAATTTGCCATCGAGCATGACCGAAAGTGAGGAGCCCATGGCGTCCCCGGACGAGGCCGACTTCCTGGACCGGTTCGCCGAGCTGCGGGAGGTCGCGACGGCGGCCGGCGGCCTGGTCAAGGTCGAGGTCGACGGCACCAGCGACCTGGTGGGGCTGGTGATCGACCCCAGGGCGATGCGGCTGGCGTCCGAGGAGCTGGCCGCCGCTGTCAGGGAGGCGTTCGGGCGGGCCCGTGCCGCCGCCCAGGAGCGGGCCATGCAGGCCGTCCCCGACGTGCTGCGCCAGGAGACGCCGGAGCTGACCGCCATGCTGCGCGACATCGAGGCCGACGCCCGCGGCAACATGAACGAGATCCTCCTGGCCGCGAACGAGCTGACCGCCCGGCTGGACCGGCTGATGCGGCAGGGGAATCAGCGATGAATGCGGACGGCAGCGGGATCAGGGTCGTCCACGGCAGCCGGGCCGTGTCCGCGGGCCGGCTCAGGGACCAGGCGGACGAGCTGGAGCGGGCGCTGAGCGGCGCGCTGGGCCGGGCCGGGTACGCGGGCGGCGCCGGAGCGGCCCCCGAGCGGCCGGGGGCGCAGTTCGACGTCGAGTTCGCCGGGCTGACCGAGCTGGTGCGGGGCGCGTTCGACGCCACGGCGCGGACGCTGCGCGACCATGCCGCCAAGAACGAGCTGTCGGAGCAGAACTACGCGCGGGCCGAGCAGGCCGGGCTGGAGTCGGCCGAGCGCGTACGAACCGGGCTGGAGGAGCTTTGAGCTGGGAGCTGCCGCCGGGCCTGCGGACGGTGCACGGGCTGGTCGCCTCGGACGCCCCGTGGCCGCGCGCCGACGAGACCCGGCGCATGGACGGAGCCGGCTCCTGGTTGGACCTCGCCGCCGCCACACAGGGCGGCCAGGCGGAGTCGGCCTCGGCCGTCTCCCAGGTGCGGGCGTCGGGCAACCACAGCGGCGACGTCTCCGTCTTCGAGAGCTCATGGAGCGGCACCGAGGAGCGGATGAGCGACGGGGCGCTGGCCAACGCCCTGGTCGGCACCGGGACGACCGCGGTCGTGGTGTTCCGCACGGTGTGGAAGTACGTCGTCGTGCTGGCGCTCATCGCGCTGCTGCTGTCGATCATCCGGGGGTTCGCGCTCGGCCCGGCGCTGGGCGCGTTCTTCAGCAGGATGCGGATCATGGGGACGCGCAAGGCACTCCAGGCCACCCTGGCCCAGATCGAGCGGAACATCGGCTCGAACGCGGTCGCCGCCCTGCAGCTCGCCAAGCGCATGCTCGCCCGCGGCCTGATCGTGCCGGGCATGCAGACGGTCCTGGTGGCGGCCGAGACGCTCTCGCTCAACCCGTTCGACGACAACTCCCGCGCCCGCGAGGAGGCCGAGCTGGTGCTGAAGCAGACGCCGGAGGGACGGGCGGCGCTCGCCTACGCCGAGGAGCACGGCATCACGACCCTGTACCAGAACGGGCAGAACCAGTACGGCTCCGGCTACAACCGCAACCTCAACGTCATCCAGATCGGCGGCGCCGACTGGTCCACGCCCGAGGCCATGGCGGGGGAGTTCGTCCGGCAGGTCGAGATCGCCAAGAGCCGCTGGGCCCCGAGCCCCCTCGGGATGGACACGGGCGAGTACGCCGAGGCGCGCGGCCGGGAGGAGGAGGCGGCCAACCGGGCGGCCTACCGCTTCGGCGCCCAGCTCGGCTACGAGGAGGACGCCCGCGCCACCTACGGTGCGAACGACTTCACCGGCTACGGCGCCGACGGCGGTGACATCGTCTACGAGCACCGGCAGGGGCTGGAGCGGGCGATCCTCAACGGCCCGTTCAAGCTGTTCAACGACGGACCCCTCGACTACACCCGATAAGCGATCAATCCGCCGCATTGAGTCACGAATCTGCCACTCTGTCACCAATCATTGCTCTACGTGTGCTTAGGTGTTGCTTTGACATTCCTGTGTTCCGGATGGGGTTGAAGCGTGTCAAGGTACGACTGGCGTCACTCGGCGTTCGCGCCGCTGCTGGGGTTGCTGGTGTCCGGGGTGCTGCTGGTGGGCGGGGCGGTGGCCGCCCTGCTGAGGTTCGTGGGCGCGACGACGGCTCCGGCGGCGGCGGAGCTGGTGGTCACGCTCGTCATCGCGGTGTTCCTGACCACGGTGCTGAGGATCGCCAGGGCGGTGCCCGACATCCGGCGGGAGAGCGCCGCGACGGCGCGGGCCGTGGCGAACATCGGGTCGGTGCGGCCGGCCGAGGACACGCTGGTGGCACGGCGGCTCAAGCTGTTCAAGGAGGCGGCGGAGGCCGGGGGCGACTGCGAGGCCGTGCTGAGCGCCCGCTCCGCGCTGGACGACGGCGAGCTGACCAACAAGCACCACCTCGACCACGCGCTCATCTGGGCGCTGCCGGTCTTCGGCTTCATCGGCACCGCGCTGACCATGGCCGCGATGGTGGGCTCGTTCGGCAACGCGCTGGACGGCAAGGGCGACCCGAGCGTGCTGATCGCCGCGCTCAAGCAGTACGTGCTGCCCGAGCTGGCCTCCGCCTTCGGCGTCACGATGATCGCGCTGTTCCTGAGCGTGCTCGCGTTCGGCGCGATGGCCCTGGTCGAGCGGGCCGAGCGGGCCAACGTCGGAGCGGCCGACGAGGTGTTCCTGATCTACCTCGCGCGGCTGCCCGGCAAGGAGGCGGCGCCCGCACAGGCGGGGCTCACCCGCGAGCTGGCCCAGGGGCTGACCAAGGAGCTGTCCCAGGTACAGGGGCTGACCCAGGAGCTGGCCCACTCGCGCGGCAGGACCGAGGAGCTGGTGAAGGGGCTCGACGCGCTGCGCACCGCCGTGGAGCGGCTGACCGCCGCCGAGAGCCGGCCGCAGCGCTACACGCTGGTGAGGGAGCAGTGAGGAAGCGGGCCGCGAGGTCGTTCGCGCCCCCGCTCGACCTGCGTTTCATCGACCTGTTCATGGCCATCGTGCTGGCGCTGTCGTTCGTCGCGATCATGCTGACCGTGGTGACGCGGATGCTGCCGACGGAGCAGGCCGCCTCGCCCCCTCGGCAGCAGCGCAGCGTGGCCCAGCTCGAACGGCAGCTCGCCGCCGCCGAGCAGGCCAGGCGGGAGGCCGAGGCGGAGCTGCGGACCACCCGCGAGCAGATCTCCGAGCAGACCGCCTTCGCCCTGCCCTGGTGGCTGATCGGCTTCTGCGCGCTGCTCGGGGTGCTGGCCGTGTTCATGAACTGGCGGGTGCGGCTGTGGAGGAAGGGCAACCTGCCGCCGTTGTGGAGCTGGGGGCTGGTCACGCTCGTGGTGGCGGTGGTCACGGTGGTGATCAGGTCGCTGAGCGACGGGCAGGGGTACCTGCTGCTGGCGGAGATCCCGTGGTGGGCCGCCGACGTGCTCTGCCTCGGGCTGCTGCTGGTCGCGCACGTGCTGATCTCGGACATCAGGGACCGGCAGGCCACGTTGGGGAAGATCAAGGCACGGGGCCGATAATTCAGACGAACGTCACTCCTGTCACATCTTCCCCGCATACCGTGACACGCGTCTCGATCGTCCCCCTTGAGGAGATGCGATGTTGCGTCGAACCCTGGGCGTGCTGGCCGCAGCCGGCGCGCTGCTGCTGATGGCCGTCCCCGCCTCGGCGACGGCCGTCGAGCCCCTGCCCCGCGCGCACGCGCACAACGACTACGAGCACGAGCGCCCGCTCCTGGACGCCCTCGACCACGGCTTCACCAGCGTCGAGGCCGACATCTACCTGGTGGACGGCGAGCTGCGCGTCGGGCACGACCCCGAGGACCTGCGGCCGGGCCGTACGCTGCAGTCGCTCTACCTCGACCCGCTGGCGCGGCTCGTCCGCCACGGCGGCGTCTACCCGCGCAGCCGCCAGCAGCTCCAGCTCCTGGTGGACATCAAGAACAACGGCGCGGCCACCTACACCGAGCTGGACAAGGTGCTCCAGGGCTACCGCAAGCTGCTCACCTCCTACCACAAGGGCAGGGTCAAGCCCGGCGCGGTCACCGTGGTGATCAGCGGCGACCGGCCGCGCGAGCTGATGGCCGCGCAGGAGCGGCGCTACGCCTTCTACGACGGCCGCATGGCGGACCTGGGCCAGGGCAACCCGTCGCTGATCCCGCTGATCAGCGACAACTGGACGAACCACTTCACCTGGACCGGCGCGGGCGAGATGCCCGCCGCCGAGCGCGACAAGCTGCGCCAGATCGTGGCCACCGCCCACCGCGACGGGCAGCGGGTGCGCTTCTGGGCCACGCCCGACGTGGCGGGGCCGGCCAGGGACGCGCTGTGGCGGGAGCTGGTCGCCGCGGACGTCGACCACATCAACACCGACGACCTGGCGGGGCTGGCGGCCTTCCTGTGCGCCGCCGACGGCGAGCGCGAAGCGGCCTGAACCCCCATCGCGTCCACGACGAGCCCCGGCGCAGCGGCCTGAATCCCATCGCGTCCACGACGAGCTCCGGCGCAGCGGCCTGAATCCCATCGCGCCCGCCGGGGACGTGCGCCGGCTGCGGTTCCCGCCCTCGTTCGCGTGCAGGAGCGAGAGCCGCGTCGGCGAGACGATCACCGACGCGGGCGGGCGGCTGGCGTGTTCTCGCCGGTAACCGGGAGACGCTCAATGAGCGCACCCGGCGTACTCGTCGAGGCGGCGCAGCATCGCCACCAGCATGAGCGGGAACATCACCACGTGCGAGACCAGCATGAGCCCGTCGGCGTCCATGACGCCCGTCCACAGCAGGGGGAAGAGCGGGACGGCGGGCGCGAACATGATCGCGCACATCTCCAGCGTCGGCGCCCAGCCGTGGCCGCGGAACCGCATCCACGCGGCCATGCCGATCGACATGTTCAGCGCCATGGACAGGTACCACAGCTCGGGCTGTTCGGCGTGGGAGACGCCGAGGCCGACGGCTGACTGCAGCATGCCGAGCGCGAACATCCCGACGAACATCGCGATGATCATTTCGACGTAGTGGAGGGCGAACTTGCCCCAGCGGCGCCCGGTCTTGGGGGAGGTCGTCGTCGTCATGCCCCGACTGTGTCCCGTACGGGCGGCGGCGGCCAAGGAAAGCGGCCGGGGAGGTCCGGAAACTTGGGTTCTGCGTCCTTCGCACCTACAGTCGGGGCCATGGATCGACGACGGGTCGTGATCGTGGCCTACGAGGCTTCGGAGCTGCTCGAGATCGCCGGCATCACCTCGACGCTGGAGAGCGCGAACTGGCACGGCGCGGCGCCGTACTACGAATACCGCGTCGCCACCCCCGGCGGCCACCCCATCACCACCGCCACCGCGCTGACCCTGCACGCGCAGCTCGTCCTGGAGCGGGTCACCGGGCCGCTCGACACGCTCGTGGTGGCGGGCGGGATCGGCCACGAGGACGCCGCCGCGAACCCGCTGATCGTCAGCCACGTCCGCCGGCTCGCCAAGGAGAGCCGCCGCGTCTCCTCGGTGTGCACCGGCGCGTACGTGCTGGCCGCCGCCGGCCTGCTCGACGGCCGGCGCGCCACCACGCACTGGCACCAGGCGCAGCGGATGGCCGAGCTCTACCCCGACGTCCTCGTGGACCCCGACCCCATCTTCATCAGGGACGGCAACGTCGCCACCTCCGCCGGCATCACCGCCGCCCTGGACCTCATGCTGGCCTTCGTGGAGGAGGACAACGGCACCGAGCTGGCCAGGACCGTCGCCAGGAACCTCGTCACCTACCTGCAACGCCCCGGCGACCAGGCGCAGATGAGCATGTTCGTCAGCGCCCCCTCGCCCGCCAACAGCCTGGTCAAGCGGACCCTCGAACACATCTCGGCGCACCTGCGCGACGACCTGAGCACGGCCGCGCTGGCGGTCGAGGCGGGCGTCAGCGAGCGGCACCTGACCCGGCTCTTCCTCAAGCACCTCGGCCAGACGCCCGGCCGCTACGTCAGGCAGGCCCGCACCGAGGCCGCCGCCCACCTGCTCGCCTCCACCTCGCTGCCGATGGCGGCGGTGGCGGTGCGCTGCGGGTTCGGCACGGCGGAGACGCTGCGCCAGGCCTTCATCGACCGGTACGGCATCCCGCCCTCCCGCTACCGGCTGGCGCAAGCGGTTGGTTGATCCGGACTCTGGCTAATGTGTCTGCGATGAACGGTGACCGGGTCATTGGCGGCTACACGCTGCGGCGCCTGCTCGGGCGCGGCGGCATGGGCGAGGTGCACCTCGCCGCCACGCCCACGGGCGGCCTGGCCGCGGTCAAGCTCATCCACCCCGGCCTGGCCAGTGACCCGGCGTTCCTGCGGCGCTTCGAGCGCGAGGTGGCGGCGGCGCGGCGGGTGGCCAGGTTCTGCACCGCGCCCGTGCTGGACGCCGGGATCGACGGGGGCGTGGCCTACCTCGTCACCGAGTACGTCAAGGGGCCCGACCTGGCGCGGGCCGTGCGCGAGCAGGGGCCGCTGTCGGGCGGGAACCTGGAGGCGCTGGCCGTGGGCGTCGCCACCGCGCTGAGCGCCATCCACGGGGCCGGGGTGATCCACCGGGACCTCAAGCCGGCCAACGTGCTGCTCTCGCCGCTGGGGCCACGGGTGATCGACTTCGGGATCGCGCGACTCGTCGGGAACGACGCCCTGTCCAGCCAGGCGATCCTCGGCACGCCCGCGTTCATGGCGCCCGAGCAGGTGCGCGGCGAGGCGCTGACGCCCGCCGCCGACGTGTTCGCCTGGGGCGGGGTGATCGCCTTCGCGGGGACGGGACGGTTGCCGTTCGGCGGGGAGTCGCCCGAGGCCGCGTTGTGGCGGATCACGCATGCGCAGCCGCGGCTGGAGGGGCTGGACGAGGGCATCAGGGCGATCGTGGAGCGGGCGCTGGCCAAGGACCCGGCGCAGCGGCCCACGGCTCAGCAACTGCTGGCCGAGCTGGTCGGCGGCACGCGCCTGGCCACGGCCACCGAAGTGGTCGAACGCACGTGGACGGGGACCGGCGAGCGGCCGGTGAGCCGGCGGAGGAGGCGGAGGAGGCGGTGGCCGTGGGTGGTGGCCGGGAGCGGGGCGCTGGTCCTGGCTCTGGCCGCCGCCGCTCTGCCCGGTCTGACCGCGCGGACCTGGCCGTACGAGGCCGGGTTCGCGGACGGGTGGGCCGTGGGCGCGTCCGGCGGCGGCGAGGCCCGCCTGGACGGCACCGGCTACGAGCTGACCGTCGAGCCGGGGTGGCGGTTGTGGAAGTCGGCCCCCGTCCGGGAGCCGGAGTCCGGCGTGATCGTCAGCGCGCAGGCCAGCCTGGAGGAGGGTGAAGGGGAGTACGGCGTGTGGTGCCACGGCTCGGCGAGCTCCGGTGACCGGTACGAGTTCGGGGTGAGCAGCGCGGGGCGGGTCTCGATCGTCAAGCGCCGCATGGGCACCGCGGGCAGGGTCCTGTACGGCCCGGCGGACGTGCCGGGGCAGGCCGCCGCCGGGCGCGTGGTCGTGGAGTGCGGGCAGCGCGGGAGCGAGGTGAGGCTGCGGATGTGGCTGAACGAGAGCCTGGTCGCCGAGGTGTCCGACGCTGAGGCCCCGTACGGTGCCGGTGAGGCCGGGGTGCATGCGGCTTCCGGTGCCACCCGGCAGGCCCGCGTCCGTTTCGAGTCCTTCGCCGCCCGGCCGGTGACCGGCACGTGAGGTCGGGGAGCCGGTGAGCGTGCGCTTCGGCGTGCTCGGCCCGCTGCGCGTCGAGGGCGGTCAGGCGCCCGGGCCGGCCAAGCACCGCACGTTGCTGGCCGCGCTGCTGCTGTCGGCGCGCGAGCAGGTGCCGGTCGAGCGGCTGCTGTCCGCCGTCTGGGACGACCGGCCGCCCGCGTCCGCCGAGTCGGTGCTGCGCGTGTACGTCAGCGGGCTGCGCAAGGTCGTCGGCGGCATCCGTACCGTGCCAGGGGGTTACCTGATCGACGTGGCGCGGGACGACGTGGACTGCCACCGCTTCGAACGGCTGGTCGCCGCGGCCAGGCAGGCCAGGCAGGCGGGGCGGGTGGCGGAGGCGGCCGACGGGTTCAGGGCGGCGCTGGGGTTGTGGCGGGGGCAGAGCGCGCTGGCCGACGTCGAGTCGTCGGTGCTGCGGCGGGCGTACGGGGTGCCGCTGGAGGAGCTGCGGCTGACCGCGGTGGAGGAGCGGGTGCAGCTCGACCTGCTGCTGGGGCGGGGGGCCGAGGTGGTGAGCGAGCTGCGGGCGCTGGTCGCGGGGCATCCGATGCGCGAGCGGGCCTGGGTGCTGCTCATCGAGGCGCTGCACCGGGCGGGGCGGCGATCGGAGGCGCTGGACGCGTATCAGGATGTGCGGCGGACGTTGGTGGCGGAGCTGGGGCTGGAGCCGGGGGCCGAGCTGGTGGCCGCGCACCGGCGCGTACTGGACGACGCCGGCACGGGCACCGACCCCGGCGCAGGCCCCGCGGCCGGTGCGGGTCCCACCGCTCTGGTGCGGTCGGTCAACGAGTTGCCGCCCGACATCTCCGACTTCGCGGGGCGGCGGCCGGTGCTCGACTGGATCGCGCGGATGGCCGCCGGACGCGCCGGCGCGCCCGTGCACCTGGTCCTGCACGGCCCGCCAGGCTGCGGCAAGTCGGCCGTCGCCGTGCACGCCGCCACCGCGCTCGATCTGCCCGGCGGTCTGCCCGACGACCGGCTCTACGCCGTGCTCGGCGCACGTCCGCCCGGCGCCGTGCTGGAGGACCTGCTGCGTTCCCTCGGCTGCCCGGACGGCGCGGTGCCGCCCGCGCTGGACGACCGGGTGCGGCTGTACCGGGGTATGACGGCGCGCAGGCGGTTGCTCGTCCTGCTGGACGATGCCGCCGACGAGGCCCAGGTGCGCCCGTTGCTGCCTACCGGGCCCGGCAGCCTGACCTTGGTGACGAGCCGGTCGCCGCTGGCGGGGCTGGAGGCGGCGCGGGCGTACGAGCTGGGCCTGCTCGACGAGGACGAGGCCGTGGCGCTGCTCGGCGGCGTGGCCGGGCACGAACGCGTCCGCGCCGAGCCCGAGGCCGCCCTGCGGATCGTCCGGCTCTGCGGTCTCCTGCCGCTGGCTCTGCGCATCGCCGGGTCCCGGTTGGCCAGGAAACCGGGCTGGACGCTCGCCCACCTGGCGGGGCGGCTGGGCGACGAGCGACGCCGGCTCGACGAGCTCAGCGCGGGCGATCTCGCCGTCCGGGGCAGCCTCGCCCTCGGTTACCGCGGGCTGCCGGACCCGGAGCGGCGGCTGTTCCGCCGGCTGGGTGCGCTGTCCGCGCCCGACTTCGCGCCCTGGGCGCTGGGCGCCGACCTGGAGCCGCTGGTGGAGGCCGGGCTGCTGCAGTCGCGCGGGCTGGACGAGGTGGGTCAGGAACGGTACGGCTGGCACGACCTGACCCGGCTGTACGCCGCCGAACGGCTGGCCGAGGAGGACGGTGGCCCGGCCGGCGTGCTGGCGGCGGTGGCGGGCGAGATCCTGGAGCGCACCCGCCACGCCCGCGAAGCCCTCCTCCCAGCCGAACCCGGCACCGGCCGCACCCAGGTGCACCTGCCCGCACCGCCCGGCACCGCCCGCGCCGAGGCGCACCTGCCCGTACTCTCCGGTGATGGGCTGGAGACCGGGTGGTTGCGGCAGGAGGCGCGCTGGCTGGGGGCCGAGCGCCGGTTCCTGGTGGCGATGGTCGGGGACTTCTACCGGGCCGGCCTGTACGAGCCCGCGTGGCGGCTGGCCTTCTACCTGACCCCGCTGTTCGAGCTGGGCGCCCACCACGACGACTGGCACACGACGACGGCGACCGGGCTGGACGCGGCCAGGGCGGCGGGCCAGCGCCACGGCGAGGCGCTCCTGCTGCGCGGCCTGGCCGACCTCCACCGGGCGGAGGGCCGCACGGACGCGGCGGCCGCGGCACTGCGCGCGGCCCAGCCGCTGGTGGACGGGCTGGAGCTGGCCAGGATCACCCTCAGACTCGGCCTGGTCCAAGCGGCCGAGGGCAGCCGCACGTCGAAGGCCGCGGCATCGCAGGCCGGGGCGTCGGAGGGCGGGGCGTCGGAGGGCGGGGCGTCGAAGGGTGGGGTGTCGGAGGGCGGGGTGTCGGAGGGCGGGGCGTCGAAGGGTGGGGTGTCGGAGGGCGGGGCGTCGAAGGGTGGGGTGTCGGAGGGCGGGGCGTGGCAGGCCGGGGCGTCGGAGGCGCGGGTGGATGGCGGTGCGGGCCGCAGGTCGTCCAGGGTGCTGGAGGCGGAGCGGGCGTTCGTACGGGCGTTGCGGGTGTTCGAGGAGGCGGGGGACCGGCGGGGGCGGGCCGACGCGTTGCGGGCGCTCGGCTCCCTGCGCGCGGACGAGGCCGCCCTGCGCGAGAGCCTGGCCGCGTACCAGGACCTGGGTGACCTGCGCGGAGAGGCGGAGGCGCTGCTCGACCTGGCGCGGCTGCACCTCGCCGCCGGCCGCCACCGCGCGGCCCGCGACTGCGCGATCCAGCGGCTGGGCATCAACCGCCGCCTCGGCGACCGGCTCCCGGAGGCGGTGGCGCTGCTCGTCCTGGCCGAGATAGAGGACGCGGCGGGTGCCGTGAGGGAAGCTGCGGGCGCGGCGCGGGCGGCGCTGGAGACGTTCACCGCGTACGGCGACCGCAGGAGCGCCGCCCGGGCCCGGCTGGCGTCGGCGGGGGCCGCGTTGCGGCTGGGCGACACGGAAGAGGCGGTTGAGACCCTTGTGCGTGGTATGGAAGAGTTTGACCGCCTTGGTGATGACCAGGTCAAGGCGGAGGCCGACAGGCTCATGCGGGAGGCGGGCAGGCGGCGTGGTCGGCGCATATAGCGCACTATGCGGATCCTGAAGGTCGCCTCCCTAGGGTGAGGGCCACGTTCCCCGAGTACGAAGGTGACCAGGTGATACGGAAGACGTTCGCGCTGTCGGTGGCGGCGGTCGCGCTGGCAGGGTGCGGCATGCTGCCGGGCGCGCAGGGCGGCGGCGGCGAGGAGCGGCAGTCGCAGGCCGCGGTGGAGGGGCAGGCCACGCCCACGTCGGCGGCCCCCGAGACACAGCAGGCGCGCAGCGCGCCGCCGCAGGACGCCGAGGTGATCGCCAGCCGCGAGGTCAAGGTGGGCGCGGGCGACATGTACGGCAAGGCGCGTGTGGACGTCACCGCGCTCAGGCGCCAGGGCCGCACGCTCAGCCTCAACTGGACGGTCACCGCCACCGAAGGCAAGGTCAACCTGCACAACGGCCTGGGCGGCGGCCCGCTGGACTTCACGGTCTCGTCCGTCTCCCTGATCGACCCGGTCAACGCCAAGCGGTACCGGGTGGCCCGCAACGGCACCGGCCAGGACGCGGAGTGCGTCTGCTCCGGCACGCAGGGGCAGTTCCTGGAGCCGGAGGAGGCCTCCACGCTGTACGCGGTGTTCGCGGCCCCGCCGGCGGACGTCACGAAGATCAACATCGAGATGCCGATGTTCGGCGTGTTCACCGATGTTCCGATCTCTTAGCGTCGCGCTGGCCCTCGCCCTGTCGCCGACCCCGGCTCCCAGCCCGCCCGCGGACGCCACCGGCGCGGTCGAGGACCTCGTCCTGCCCGTCGAGGACATCGTCGGCGAGGTCGAGTCCATGGACGGCACCCAGAGCGAGAGCAAGGTGGGCCGGCAGGTGACGGTGGCGGTGACCAGCGACGTGCTGTTCGCGTTGGACAAGTGGCAGCTCACCGCCAAGGCCCGGCAGCGGCTGGCCGAGGTGGCGGGCAAGGTCGAGGCCGAGGCGGCCGGCGGCGTCGTCAAGATCGAGGGACACACCGACGACCAGGGCACGGACGCGTACAACAGCACGCTGTCGCAGCGGCGGGCGCAGGCCGTCGAGAGCGAGATGCGGCGGCTGCTGTCAGCGGCCGGGGTGACGCTGCAGGCGCGCGGCTACGGTGAGAGCCGCCCCAAGGTGCCCAACGTGATCGACGGCAAGCCCGTGGAGCAGAACCGGGCCAGGAACCGGCGCGTCGAGATCGTCTTCACCGCCAAGCAGTGACCCCGGCGCGCCGCTAGTCGCCCGCGAGCTGCCCCAGCGTCACGGTGACCGTCTCGGTGCGGCCGCTCGAACGGATCACGCCCACCTTGACGCGGTCGCCCGGCTTGAACGTGGTGATGGTCTCGGCCAGGGCGGCCATCGTCGGCGTGTCCTCGCCGTTGAGGGAGACGATCACGTCGCCCGCGCGGATGCCGGCCTTCTCGGCGCCGCCCCCTCGCTCGACGCTGGCCACCCCGACCCCGCTCGGCTGCCCGTCGGAGCCGATCACGGTGCTGCCGCGGATGCCCAGGCCGGCCCGGTGGCTGTTGGTGACCCGGCCGTCCTTGACGATCTGGCGGGCGATGTCCGTGGCGGTGTTGCTCGGGATGGCGAAACCGATGCCCGGCGCGGCCCCGCCGCCCAGGGCGGGATCGGTGGCGGCGAGCGTCGGGATGCCGATCACGTGACCCGAGAGGTCCACGAGGGCGCCGCCGCTGTTGCCCGGGTTGATGGCGGCGGAGGTCTGGATGGCGCCGGCGATGGTGGCGCCCGGCGAGTCGGGGTTCTGCGGCTCGGTGACCGTACGGCCGAGCGCGGAGACGATGCCGTTCGTGACGCTGCCGGACAGCCCCAGCGGGTTGCCCATGGCCAGCACGATCTGCCCCACCCGCAGCTTCGAGGAGTCGCCGAACCGCGCCGGCCTGAGCCCGTCGGGCCGGTCCACCTTGATCACGGCCAGGTCCCCGGCGGGGAACGACTTGACCAGCTTGGCCGGTCGCGGCGCCCCGCCGGTGGCGATGGTCACGTTCATCTGCGTGGCCTGCCCGACCACGTGCGCGTTGGTGACGATGTGGCCCTGGGTGTCGAACACGATGCCGGACCCCAGCCCGACCTTCGTGTTGATCTGCACGATGGACGGCAGGACGTCCGAGATGACCTTCTCGTAGGCCGCTTCGAGCGCCTGCGGCGACGCGGTGGGCGAGGCCGCGGGCGAGCTGGGAGCCGACGGCGAGGCCGTGTCGGTGGCCGGTGCGGTGGGGCTGGCGGTGCCTGTGGATGTGGGCGGCGGCCCGCAGCCGGCGACCAGTACGGCTGCGGCGGCCAGCCCCGCGACGATCTCCCTCATGCGGAGATCCTGCCCAGCTCAGCTCGAAAGATACGCTTCCCGGACGTTTCGCCTGCTCAGCTTGCCCGTCGGCGTCCGGGGCAGCGACTCCCTGTACTCGATCAGCCGCGGGTGCTTGAGCCTGGCCAGCCGGGGCGCGCAGTGCCGCAGCAGGTCGGCCGTGAGGTCCTCCCCACCGGAGACCCCGGCCACCGGCTGGACGAGCGCCACCACCTTCTGCCCCCACTCGGGATCGGGCACGCCGATCACCGCGACGTCGGACACGGAGGGGTGCTCGAGCAGCGCCGCCTCGATCTCGGCCGGGTAGATGTTGACGCCGCCCGAGATGATCAGGTCGGTCCGCCGGTCCAGCAGGAACAGGTAGCCGTCCTCGTCGAGGTAGCCGATGTCGCCCGGGGTGTACTCGCGCCCGCGCATGGCGGCGGCCGTCTTGTCCGGGTCGCCGTGGTACTCGAAGCGGTTGATCCCGCCGATGTAGACCAGGCCGGGCGAGCCGGGCGGCACCTCGTTGCCGTCCTCGTCCACGATCGTGAACGACATGCCGTCCAGCGCCTTGCCGACCGTGCCCGGCTTGGCCAGCCACTCCTGCGAGGAGACCATGGTGGCCACCGCCGCCTCGGTCGAGCCGTAGTACTCCCAGAGCACCGGCCCGAGCCAGTCGATCATCGCCTGCTTGGTGGCCGGCGGGCACGGCGCGGCGCCGTGGTAGAGGTGGGTGAGGGACGACAGGTCGTACGACTCGCGGTCCGGCACCGCCAGCAGCCGGTGGAACATCGTGGGCACCATGAACGCGTTCGTCACCCGGTGCCGCTCGATCAGCTCCAGCGCGGCGGCGGCCTCGAACCGCTCGGGCGCCACGATCGAGTGCCCGAACTGCAGCGCCATCATCGCCTGCCCGTACGGCGCCGAGTGGTAGAGCTGCGAGCACACCAGGTGCACCCCGCCCATGGGCAGCCCGAAGTGCCGCCAGCTCTTGCGCATCAGGATCGGGTACAGCTCCTCCGGCGTCAGGTCCAGCAGCCGCCGCCGCACTCCCTTCGGGCGTCCGGTGGTGCCCGAGGTGTAGAGCATCATCGACCCGGCCCGCCGGTGCTCGGGCGCGCTGCCGGGCTGGCCCGCGGCCAGCTCGTCCACCGTCAGGGCGTCCGGCGCGACCACCACCTTGGCGCCGCAGTCGCCGATGATGTAGTCGATCTCCTCGGCGGTGAAGTGCCAGTTGACAGGGACGAGGTAGGCCCCTGTCTGGTACGTGGCCAGCATCATGGTCAGGGCGTCGGCCCCGTTCTTCAGCACGGTCACCACGCAGTCGCCCGGTGCGACTCCGCGCGAGGTCAGGCCGTGGGAGGCACGGTTGACCCGGTCGAGCAAGCGTCCGTAGGTGGTGCCCTCGTCGCCGAGGAGGGCGGGGCGTTCAGGGTCGTTGGCGGCGATCTCGTAGAAACCCCTCATGTTCGCAGACCTTACAGAATTAGATTCTGCTGGGGGAATAGAGGAATTATCCCGCCTCGTCGTGACGTAACCTCAAGGCCATGGCGGACGACGGCGAGCGCAGGCGCACCTACGATTCACCCACCACCCCGTTCCGCAAGGTCGTCCTGCCCGCAGCAGAGGAGACGGTCAGGATCTCGCGGTCGGCCGTGCCTGGGGCTTCTTCCGGGCCGGTGAAGGCGCCGGAGGAGGGTGAGGAGCAGTCCGCCGGTTCGTCCGAGGGTAAGGGTGCTGCTGCGAAGACGCCTGCCAAGACGCCCGCCAAGACGCCTGCGAAGTCGTCCGGGAAGGCTCCTGCGAAGACGCCTGGGAAGTCGGCCGCCCCGTCGCCCGGCAAGGTCGTCGCGCCGGCGGCGAACCCGACCCCGAAGCGGCAGCCGCCGAGCGGGCCTTCCGCTCCGCCCGCCGCTCCTGGGCAGGGGAAGGGCACCGGCCAGGGTGCCGGCCAGGCCCCGAGCGCGGGTGCGCAGGGCGCCGAGCAGGGCACCGGTCAGGAGCAGCAAGGCGCTGGGCAGCCGTCCGGCACGCGCCGGCCGCAGGGCGCAGGGGCGAAGCAGGCGCAGGGCGCGGGCCCGGCCGCGAGCGCGGGCGCGCAGAGCGCGAAGCTGGCGCAAGGCGCAGCCCCGACCCAGGGTGCGGGCCCGGCGCATGGTGCGGGCCCGGCGCAGGGCGTGGGGCAGGGCATGGGGCCGGGGCCGGGGCCCGGAGCGGGGCAGGGGCCGGCGCCCGTCCCAGGGCCGATGCCGGGCCCGGTGCAGGGGTCAGTGCAGGGGTCAGTGCAGGGGCCCGGGTTGAGGCTGGGGCAGCCGCCGCAGCAGCAGTACATGCAACCCCTGCCCACAGTCCCCCCACTCCCACCCGCCCCCCGGGGCCGCCGTTTCGGTGACATCCCGATCAGGGCGGTCTACCTGGTAGGCGCGATCCTCGGCACAGTCCTGGCCGTCCTGCTGGTCTTCGTCGTGTTCCGCGGCGACGTGCCCACCAACCAGCAGTCGAACGAGCAGATCGTCCGCGTCGCCCCCGTGCCGTCCGTCTCGGCCACCCCCACGGTGTCGGCCAGCCCCACCCCCACCGAGACCCCGATCGTGCTCCCGCCCGTACCGGACGCCAAGAAGTACGCCACGCTGTCCGGCACGGCGTCCACCGTCTCCGGCACGATCACCGACAAGAACAGCGGCATCTCCTACCCGAGGCTGGCCTCGCCGTGGAAGGCGAAGTCGTTCCCGCCGTTCTCGATCGCGCAGCGCATCGGCAAGGTCGCGGTGCCGCACACGGTGATCGCCTCCGCGATGTACCCGGGCGAGTCGCCGGAGAAGAAGCCCAGCTCGAACGCCGACTACCGGGAGATCGCCACCCAGGCGGCCCGCTGGACGATCCGCACCCAGTACCCGGAGGGCGCGAAGCTGGACGAGTGGACCGCCTCGCAGAAGATCCCGGTCGGCAAGGGCTGGACGCTCGGCTACAAGGTCACCTACACCGTCGGCGGCAAGGAGCAGGAGGCGCAGGCCATGGTGACGGTGATCGAGGTGGGCAAGACCAAGCCCGCCATGCTCATGGCCTCGATCCCCGAGACGAACAAGGAGCGCTGGCGCGACCTGAACACGCTGGTGCAGCAGGTCCGCCCGCTGTAGCGGAGCGCGTCAGGAAGGAAGAGCGAAACCCGTCACGCCAGAGCAATATGCCAGAAGTATCCTCTAGAATATGATTCTGGGCATGACTCGGACCTGGCTGGAGGATGGACAATGGCGATCGGGTTGAGCGAGGAGCACGAGGCGCTCCGCGAGTCGGTGAGCGGCTGGGCGGAGCGGAACATCCCCTCGGAGCTGCTGCGCGCCGGGGCGGAAGGCCGTCCCGCGTTCTGGTCGGGCCTGGCCGAGCAGGGGCTGCTCGGCCTGCACGTGCCCGAGGAGTACGGCGGCTCCGGATACGGGCTCCTGGAAGCGGCGGTGGCCGTCGAGGCGCTGGCCGAGCGCATGGCGCCGGGGCCGTTCGTGCCGACCGTGCTGGCCAGTGCCGTGATCAACGCCTCCAAGCGCCCTGAGCACCTGGAGTCGTTCGCGGACGGCACGCTGACCGCCGCCGTCGCGCTGACCGGCTCGCTGACCGCCACCCGCCGCGACGACGGCTCCCTGGTCGTCTCCGGTACGGCCGAGCCCGTGCTCGGCGGCTCGCTGGCCGACTCGCTGGTGCTGCCGGTCAGCACGCCCGAGGGCGAGGAGTGGGTGCTCGTCGAGGCCGCCTCCGCCACGGTCACCGAGATCAAGTCGCTCGACCTGACCAGGCCGGCCGCCAAGGTGGAGCTGTCGGAGGTGGTCGTCCCCGCCGAGGGCGTCCTGGAGGGCGTCGAGAGCTCCGACGTGCGCGACCTGGCCGCGATCCTGCTCGGCGCCGAGGCGGCGGGCCTGGCCTCGTGGTGCGTGACGGCCGCCGCCGAGTACGCCAAGGTCCGCGTCCAGTTCGGCCGCCCGATCGGCCAGTTCCAGGGCATCAAGCACAAGCTGTCGCGGATGCTCGTCGCGCTGGAGCAGGCCCGCGCCACCGTGTGGGACGCCACCCGCGCCGAGGGCCAGGAGCTGCGCTTCGCCGCCGCCGTGGCCGGGGTCATGGCGCCCGACGCCGCCGTGCAGTGCGCCAAGGACGCCATCCAGACCTTCGGCGGCATCGGCTACACCTTCGAGCACGACGTGCACCTCTACTACCGCCGCGCGCTCACCCTGCGTGCCCTGCTGGGCTCGTCGGCCGAGTGGGCCGCGACCGTGGCCGAGCTGTCGCTGCAGGGCGTCTCCAGGGAGATGGAGATCGAGCTGCCCGAGGGCGCCGAGGCGCTGCGCGAGTCGATCCGCGCAGAGATCGCGCAGATCGCGCAGTTGGAGGGCAAGGAGCAGAAGCGGGCCCTGGCCGACCAGGGGTTCGTCATGTCGCACCTGCCCAAGCCGTGGGGCCGCGACGCCAAGCCGCTGGAGCAGGTGCTGATCGCGCAGGAGCTCAAGGCCGCCAGGGTGCGGTTGCCCGCCATGATCATCGGTGCTTGGGTGGTGCCGTCGATCGCCGCGTACGGCACGCCCGAGCAGCAGCAGCGCTTCCTGCCCAGGACGCTCAGCGGCGAGATGATCTGGTGCCAGCTCTTCTCCGAGCCCGGCGCCGGCTCCGACCTGGCCTCGCTGCAGATGAAGGCGGAGAAGGTCGAGGGCGGCTGGAAGCTCAACGGCCAGAAGATCTGGACGTCCGTCGCGCACGTGGCCGAGTGGGGCATCTGCATCGCCCGCAACTCCAGCGAGGGCTCCAAGCACGAGGGCATCACCTACTTCCTGGTCGACATGAAGGCCCCCGGCGTCACCGTCAGGCCGCTGACCGAGATGACCGGCGAGAACCTGTTCAACGAGGTCTTCCTCGACGACGTCTTCGTGCCGGACGACCTGGTCGTGGGCGAGGTCGGCGAGGGCTGGAAGGTGGCCCGCAACACGCTGTCCAACGAGCGCGTCTCGCTGTCGTCCGGCTCGGGTGGCACCGGCGCGTCCGTGCCCGACCTGCTCGGGCTGGTCGGGCGGCTGGGGCGGGAGCTGACGCCGGTCGAGGCGCAGCGGGTGGCCGAGGTGGTCTGCGAGGGCCACTCGATCAACGCGCTGTCGCTGCGGGTGACGCTCAAGCAGCTCGCCGGGGCCGAGCCTGGGGCGGACGCGTCCGTACGGAAGCTGCTGTCCACCTCGCACGCCCAGCACGTGTCCGAGACGGCCGTGGAGCTGCTCGGGACGGCCGCCGTGACCGCCGCGGACATGAAGCTCGGCGACGCCGGCTACTGGAACCGGGCGGTGCTGGCCACGCGGGCGATGACCATCTACGGCGGCACCACCGAGGTGCAGCTCAACATCATCGGCGAGCGCATGCTGGGGCTGCCCAGGGATCCGGAGCCGGGCAAGTAGGGCTCGTTCCCCGGCCCGCGCTAGCTTTCGAGCGGGCTGGGCGGGATGGCCGCGCCGTCCTCGTCGGGGACGGGGCGGCCGATCCTGATCTCGCCGACGCAGGCGTCGGGGCCGCCGCCGGCGGTGCGGAGGGCCAGCTCGGCGCCCTCGCCGGGGACACGGGCGAACGTCCTGCCGAGGCCCTCGCCCGCGCGCACCTGCGCGACGCCGAGCCCGAGCCGCACCGACAGGGTGGTCTCGGCGCTGTTCAGGTAGGCGATCTGCACGGTGTACTCGCCGCCCGGCAGCCGCGCGGGCAGCCGGAAGCGGGTCTCGGCCGGCCCGACCGGCACGCAGTTCCCGCGCTGCGGCACCCGCAGGCCCTGGATGGCGACCGGCCGCAGCCGGCCCCGCGCGTCGAACACCAGCGGGTCCCGCACGGGGCCGGACAGCTCGCGCACCCACGTGACCGGCCACGGGTCCGGCATCCCGAGCACCTTGGAGTGCAGGGCGTAGTCGTGGAAGAAGGCGGCGGCGGCGAGGCCGGGCGGCACGTGCGTGTCGAGCACGGCCGTGCCCGCCGGCACGCGGGAGAGCGCGAGCCTGGCCGTCCGGACGTAGTCGCGGGCGGTGCCGCCCAGCGGGCGGTCGGCGTACGCGGCCACCGACCAGACCGAGCCGGCCGTGACGGCGGCGGCCAGCGGCACCCAGGCCCAGCGCAGCCGCGTGCGCGGGCGCAGCCACGGCTGTTCCTCGCCCACCAGGGGGATGCAGGCCAGCCCGAGCACGATCGCCACCACGGTGGCGGTGGCGGCCAGGTAGCGCAGCTCGTACCCGAGGATGCCGGGCCCGAGCAGCTCGATCCGGCCCAGCAGGACCGGCACCACGTCGGCGAGCAGGAAGTAGCCGAGCAGCGTCAGCCACGCCAGCCAGGCGCGCCGCCGCCACCGCACGGTCACGGCCACCACGGCGGCCACGCCCACCAGCCCCGCCCAGACCAGCGGCTCCGGCGGGGCGGCCATGGCGTAGTCGTCGCCGATCGGCCGCCACTGCCACGGCCCGCCCAGCGCCGACGGGACCAGCCCGCGCGAGCCCAGCATCCAGAAGAACTCGCCCGCCACCCCCGCGTCCGGCAGGCCGGGCGTCTGCGTCGCGTCGTTGATCTGGACCGAGCTGTAGAGCCCGGTGAAGAAGACCCACGAGTACGCCGCGAGCAGCGCCGCGTACGGCACCCAGGCCCGCCACAGCCGCACCCAGCGCGGGGTCAGCCAGCCGGCGGTGATCACCAGCATCAGCACCGGGATGAAGGCGGCCTTGACGAAGAACACCAGCCCGAACAGCGTCCACGCGCACGCCGCCACCACGTGCCTGATCCGGCCGGTGCGGACGTACAGCACGTGCGAGGACAGCGCCATCGGCAGCGCCAGCTGCAGCGGCAGCGTCTCCAGCACCGCCGCCCACCACGACAACGACGGGATCGTCATCGGCGTGACCAGGTAGAACCCGAGCGGCACCAGGATCGCCGGCCGCGCCCCGAACAGCAGCCACAGCAGCCGCAGCAGCGCCAGGCTCGCCCCCGCCTGCAGCGCGATCGTCATGCCGTGGGCCAGCAGCTCGTTGTAGCCGCCGAGCCGGGCCATCGCCCACGAGATGCCGAAGCCGCCCGGCAGCAGGTGGCCCACGTCCACCCACATCAGGTAGTCCCAGGTGAACCCGCTCTCCTGGCCCCTGATGAGGTAGTGGAAGTCGTCCTGGCGGAAGTAGGTCCTCCTGACCAGCTCGAACTTCCACACGAGCTGAACCGCCACCATCACCAGCGCGGTGGCGAGCACGGTGTCACCGCCCCGTGATCGCATCCCCTGTACGGTCATGGCCCCCAGCCTCCCGTCCCGGCGAGAGTAACCACGAGAACGTGATCAAGGGAATGGCCGTGGCTCTGTTGTGATGTCATTGCGGGATGCCCCACACCGCCCGAGCCGGGCTCGCCGCCGCCCTCCTCGGGCTGGCCCTCGGCTGCCTGGCGCTCGGACCGGCGCTGGGGTGGGGGTTCACGCTGCTCCAGGACATGGTGTTCGTGCCGGACCCGGCGTTCTCGCGGTTCACGTTCGGGCTGGCGGGCGGCGCGGCGCGGGTGGTGCCGAGCGACGCCGTCGTCACCGCGCTGGCCCAGGTGCTGCCCGTCGAGCTGGTGCAGAAGGCCATCCTGCTGGGCGTCTTCGTGCTGGGCTGCTCGGGGGCGGCGCTGCTGCTGCCGTCGCAGTCGCTGGGGCCGAGGCTGGTGGCGGGGGCGTTCTACGTGTGGAACCCGTACGTGGCCGAGCGGCTGCTGATCGGGCAGTGGGCGCTGCTGCTCGGGTACGCCGGGCTGCCCTGGGTGGTGCGGGCCGTCTGGTCGGGGCGCAGGGTGGCCCTGTCGGTGCTGCCGGCGGCGGTGGGCGGGTTCGCGGCGATGACGGTCACCGCGCTCACGGCGCTCCCGCTGGCGCGGCGGCACGTGCTGGTGCGGGTGGTGGCGGTGCTGGCGCTGTTCAGCCTGCCGTGGCTCATCCCGACGGCGTTGCGGCCGCAGGGCATCGAGGGTGATCCCGCCGGCGTGGACGCCTTCGCGGCCAGGGCCGACACGCCGTTCGGGACGGTGGGCAGCCTGCTGTCGCTGAGCGGGATCTGGAACCTGTACGCGGTGCCGCCCGGCTACGAGAGCGCGGTCGGGGCGGCGGCCAGGCTGGCGCTCACCCTCGTCGGCGTCGTCGTCTTCGTGCGCTCGGACCTGCCCTTCAAAGGGAGGCTGGCCGTGGCGGCCGGGATCGGGCTGGCCGTGGCGTGCGTGGGCGTGAGCCAGCCGGGGCGGGCGGCGTTCCGGTGGGTCGTGGTGGAGGTGTGGGGCGGGTTCGCGGTGTTCAGGGACGCCCAGCAGTACGTGGCGCCGCTGGCGCTGGTGGCCGCGCTGGGGCTGGGGCTGCTGGCCGAGCGGGTCGCTCGCGAACGGGCGTGGGTGGTGGCGCTGGTGCTGGTGCCGGTGGCGGTGCTGCCGACCATGGCGTGGGGCTCGCTGGGGCGGCTCGGGGCGGTGCCGTACCCGGAGAGCTGGACGGCGGCGCGGGAGGTCATCCGGCGCGACCCGGAGGCGGGCGACGTACTGGTGCTGCCGTTCGAGTCCTACCGGCAGTTCCCGTGGAACGGCGGGCGGGCGGTGCTGGACCCGGCGCAGCGCTTCTTCGCGACGCCGGGGCGGCGGGTGGTCTCCAACGACGTCGTACGGGTGGGGAATCTGGTCGTAGGGAGCGAGGACCCGCGGGTCCAGGCGCTAGAACACGTACTAGAAGGGGCCTCGCCCAACCTGCCGGCCGCGGGATTTCGCTACGTGATAGTCGACGCGGGGACAGGTGAAGAGCGGCAGCGGTTCGGTATGTGGCTACGCAGCGCGAGGGTCCTGGTCGATACCGGTGACCTGCGGTTGTATCGCTTCGACGGTCCGGTGGCGCGGGTTCCGTCCGGATAGCTACGCTGATCAGCGACTTTGTTAAGATTTCGTCTAGCTACTTCCGAGTAGCAAGAATTGGTTCTAGGTTTAGGGACGCCCGCACCACTGTCCGCTCGAGGAGGAACCCCGTGATCAAGATCCTCTTAGCAGCGATGATCGGCGTCGCCGTTGCGGCACTCGTGATGACGGTCACCACCGTCACCTTCACCGGCGCCACCGCCACGCCGGTCAACCAGCCGCTCTACAACTACGGCGACCGGTAAGACCGAGCCGAACATGCCACCCTCTCCACAAGGGGACGAGAGGGCGAGCCGGCCACCACTGCTTGAGATCGTCATTCCCGCCTACAACGAGGAACGACGACTTCCCGGGGGGCTCCTGCAGCTGTGCGCGAAGCTTGCCCGAATGCCGTTCCCCACCTCTGTCATCGTCGTGGACAACAACAGCACCGACCGCACGGCCGAGATCGTCAGGAGCTGGCCGCGCGGCCCCGTGCCCGTCCGCCTCGTCCAGTGCGCGACTCCCGGCAAGGGAGCCGCCGTGCGCGCCGGGCTGCTCGGCACCAGCGCGCCCTTCGTCGGCTTCTGCGACGCCGACATGGCCACCGACCTCGACGCCATCGACGTGGCGCTGGGGCTGCTGCTGTCCGGTGAGCGCGTCGTGATCGGCTCCAGGGCGCACAGCGGCTCGCACGTCGAGAACCGGCACAGCAAGGTGCGCGAGCTGGGCGCGTTCGGCTTCCGGGCGCTGGCGGGCGTGCTGGTGCACGGCGTCAGCGACACCCAGTGCGGCTTCAAGTTCTTCGACGGCGTGCTGGCCCGCGACAGCGCCGCGCGGCTGCGCACCCCCGGCTTCGCCTTCGACGTCGAGCTGCTCGCGCGCTGCGTCGAGCGCGGCTCGACGGTGCGGGAGATCCCCGTGCGCTGGCGTGACATGCCGGGCTCGCGGTTCTCCCCGGCCAGGCACACGCTCGGCATCGTGCTGGAGCTGGGCCGGATCTGGGTGCGGCTGCACGCCCGGCCACGGCCCGCCCCGGTGCACCCGGCCTGGGAGCCGCCGCTCGACCCCGTCGGATATCCGTGAAGATCGCTGTCGTCAACTGGCGTGACCCCTGGCACCCCCAGGCCGGCGGCGCCGAGACGTTCGCCTGGGAGGTGGCCCGCCGCTTCGCGCGGGCGGGTCACCAGGTGTGCTACGTCACGGCGCGCGCGCCCGGGCAGGCCCGGCGCGACAGCGCCGAAGGCGTGCGCTTCGTGCGGATGGGCGGGGTCTTCACCGTCTATCCGCTGGTCCTGGGCTGGCTGCTGCTGTACGGGGGCCGCTTCGACGCGGTGCTCGACTGCCAGAACGGCATCCCGTTCTTCACCCCCTGGGTGCTGCGGCGGCGCACCCGCGTGCTGTGCGTGGTGCACCATGTGCACGACCGGCAGTTCGGAGTGCACCTGCCGGGCTGGCTGGCCGCGTTCGGCCGGTTCCTGGAGGGGCCCGTGTCGCGGTGGAGCTACCGGCGGCACGCGAGCGTGGCGGTCTCGCCGTCCACGGTGCGGGCCATGCGGGAGCGGCTCGGCTGGCGCGGCCCGGTGCACATCGTGCCGAACGGGGTGACGATCGCGCAGCCCGGGGACATCGGGAAGAGCCCGGTTCCCCGGCTCGTCTGCCTCGGGCGGCTCGTCGCGCACAAGCGGGTGCACCTGCTCCTCGACGCCGTGGCCGAGCTGCGCGAGCACCGGCCCGGTCTGGTCGTGGACATCATCGGCCGGGGGCCGGAGGAGGCGGCGCTGCGTGCCCGGCTGCCCGAGGGCGTGACCCTGCACGGGTACCTGCCGGAGCAGGACAAGGCGCGGCTCGTCGCCCGGGCGTGGCTGCACGTGAGCGCCTCGCAGGGCGAGGGGTGGGGGCTGAGCGTGCTGGAGGCCGCCGCCCTCGGTGTGCCGACGGTGGCCTTCGACGTGGACGGGCTGCGCGACGCCGTGCGGCACGGCGAGACGGGCTGGCTGGTGCCGGAGGGCACGGGGCTGGCGAAGGGCCTTGCCTCGGCACTCGACGAGCTGGACCACACTTATACGGTGAGATGTCGGGAATGGGCCGGACGGTTCTCCTGGGACCGCAGTGCCGAACGCCTCCTCGCGCTGATGCGGGGCGAGGACCCCGGGCCCGGCTGGGAGGAGCGGTGACCCTCCTGCCCACCGACAAGCTGGTGGCCGGGCGGCGCACGGGCGCGGGCCGGCCGGTGGGGGAGCCCGCCAGGCGCCGCCTGTGGCTGCTGCTGTGCTGCCTCGGCTTCGGCCTGCTGGCGTTCACCACCAAGCCGGGCCACCTCATCTCCGACACCAAGATGGACCTGGCGCTCAACCCGGTCGGCTGGCTGGAACGCGCCGCCCACCTGTGGGACCTGCAGCACTTCGGCCAGCTCCAGAACCAGGTGGCCGGCTACATCTTCCCGATGGGCCCCTTCTTCGCGCTCGGCGACCTGGCGGGCGTCGCGCCATGGGTGACGCAGCGGCTCTGGCTGACGTTGCTGATGAGCGTGGCCTTCCTCGGCGTGGAGCGGCTGGCCAGGCAGCTCGGCATCGGCACGCCGGGCACCAGGATCGCCGGGGCGCTGGCGTACGCGCTGGCCCCGCGCACGCTGTCGATCCTCGGCGAGATCTCCATCGAGTGGCTGCCCGCAGCGATGCTGCCGTGGATCCTCATCCCGCTGCTCACCGCCTCGGAGACCGGCCAGCGGGCCCGCGGCGCCATCCGCTCGGCCCTGGCCGTGGCGCTGTGCGGCGGCGTCAACGCGGTCGCGGTGCTGGCCGTGCTGGTCGCGCCCGTCCTGTACATCGTGACCAGGCCGTACCCGGTGCCGCGCTGGCGGCTGCTCGGCTGGTGGTCGGCCGCCGTCGCGGTGGCCACCCTGTTCTGGTCGCTGCCGCTGCTGCTGGTGGGCCGCTACGCCTTCAACTTCCTGCCGTACACCGAGACCGCGAGCACCACCACCGCTGTCACCTCGCTCACGAACGTGCTGCGCGGCGCCTCCGACTGGGTGCGTTACCTGCCGCTCAACGGCGTCTTCGAGCAGCCGCCCGGCTTCGCGATCGCCACCTCGGCCACCATGGTCGTGGTCACCGGCCTGATCGCCGCGCTCGGCCTGGCCGGGCTGTCGCGCAGGGACCTGCCCGCCAAGGGGTTCGTGGTGGCGATGTTCCTGGTCGGCGTGGTCGCGCTGATCGCCGGGCACGCCGGCGCGCTGGAGCCGGTCGTGGCCGAGCCGGTGCGCTGGCTGCTCGACGGGCCGCTCGCGCCGCTGCGCAACCTGCGCAAGTTCGACCCCCTGGTGCGGCTCGCGCTCGCCTTCGGCCTGGCCCACCTGCTGGTCAGGGCCAGGATCCCGGTGCGGACGACCGCCGTGGCGGCCTTCGCCGCCCTCGTGCTGCCCGTCTTCAACCAGGGCCTGGCCGCGCCGGGCGACTTCCAGCAGATCCCGTCCCACTGGCGGGAGGCGGCCGGCTGGCTCGACCGCAACGCCGGCGACGACGGCGTGCTGGTCGTGCCGGGCGCCAAGTTCGGCGAGTACGTCTGGGGCCGCCCCATGGACGAGCCCCTGCAGGCCCTGACCACCGCCCGCTGGACCGCCAGGCAGATCACGCCGCCCGGCTCCGTGGGCCTGACCAGGCTGCTCGACGTCATCGATCAGCGGCTCACGGCCGGTCAGGGCTCGGCGGGGGTGACGGCGGTGCTGCGCCGCCTGGGCGTGCGTTACCTGCTGGTCAGGAACGACCTGAACAGGGCGAACCTCCAGGGCGCCTGGCCGTCCAGGATGTACGAGGCGTTGCGCGAGTCGCCCGGCATCAGGAAGGTGCGCTCGTTCGGCGACCTGGTCGGCGACAGGGAGACCGACGACGCGGTGAACCAGGTGGACGCGCCGTTCCCCGCGCTCGACCTGTACGAGGTCTCCGGCAGCGCCGACCTGGTCTCCGTGCAGCCCGCGGCCGACGCGCTGGCCGTGCGCGGCGGCCCCGACTCGCTGCTCGCGATGGGCGACCTCGGCCTGCTGGGCGAGGGCCCCGTCCTGGTCAACGGCGACGCGGGCAAGCGCGAGGCGCCCACCGTGGTCAGCGACGCGCTGCGGCTGCGCGAGCGCTCGTTCGGCGAGATCCGGTCGAACTGGTCGCCCACGCTGACGGCCGACAAGAAGGCGGACTTCGGCGGGGTCAGGGAGCTGGACCTGCTGGAGGACGGCTGGCTGGACGAGACGGCGGTGGCCGAGTACCACGGCATCGCCGGCGTCAGCGCCTCCTCCTCGGTCGCCGACCCGTACGCGATCGCCGGGATCAGCAGCTCGGGCAGCGGTCCGTGGGCGGCGATGGACGGCAACGTCGGGACCGGCTGGCAGAACGACGGCTCCACGGCCCCGCAGGGCGAGTGGCTGCGCGTGGACCTGACCGGGCAGCTGCGGCCGGCGTACGTGGACGTCATGTTCGCGCCCGACCTGCTGCTCGGCCAGTCGGTCAGGCGGATCGCGGTGGAGACCGAGGCCGGCAGCCTCGTGCAGGACGTCACCGGCAGCACGGAGCCGCAGCGGCTGCGCGTGCCCGCCGGGCCCACGTCCTGGGTGCGGCTCAAGGTCGTCGCGACCTCCTCCGCCACGTGGAGCTACGGCCAGCGGATCGGCGTCATCGAGCTGTCCATCCCCGGTGTCACGGCCGGCCGCACGATCAGGCTGCCCGGCCAGGGCGACGTGTACGTCATGGACCGGGGCCTGGACGAGCGGCCCGCGTGCATGCGCAACCCGTCCCGATGGGTCTGCAACGAGGTGACGCTGGCCAGGAAGGGGGAGGAGACCGGGTTCGACCGGACCTTCAGCGCCGCGTCCGAAGCCTCCGTGAACGTGCGGGGAACCGCCGTGCTGAAGGATCCCGAGCTGGTCGACCGCTTCACCCGGGTCCGTGCGGACCTGACCACCGTGACCGGCTCCTCCCAGCTCAGCGACGACGCCGTGGTCTCGCCCCGATCGGCCTTCGACGGCGACGCGACCACCACCTGGATCCCGCACGCCGACGACACCGAGCCCACGCTGACCATCGCCTGGAAGGGCAAGCGGAAGCTCTCCCGCGTCCAGATCGGTCGCCCCAGCGGCGACCAGCAGCCGCTGGACGTGATCGTCAGCGGCGACGCCGGCCAGGTGCGCGGCGGGCGGGTGGACGAGCGCGGGAACCTGACCTTCAAGGCCATGTCCACCTCCCGGATCAAGCTGCGCTTCGCGCCCTTCTCCAAGCGGCTGCAGGTGACCGAGCTGGTGGTGCCCGGCGTCGATCCGGTGGGCCGGCCCGCCGACATCCCGCTGCGGCTGGCCTGCGGGCTCGGGCCCAGGATCGAGGTGAACGGCGAATCCATCCCCACCAAGGTCGCCGGCACCCATGCCGACCTGCTCGAGCAGCGGCCCGTGCAGATCCTCGGCTGCTCCAGGGCGGAGCTGGCCGAGGGTGACAACCGGGTGCGGGTGGCCGGGTGGGATCCGTACACGATGGACTCCCTCGTGCTCGGCACGCTGCCGCGCAAGCCGGACGGTGTGGAGGGCTCGGCGGTGCGCGGCACGTGGAGCACCTCCACGCGCGAGGTCACGGTGAGCGCGCCGAAGGACTCCTTCCTCGTCGTCAACGAGAACTACAACCCCGGCTGGCGGGCCCAGATCAGCGGCAAGACGCTCAAACCCGTCCGGATCGATGGCTGGAAGCAGGGCTGGGAGCTGCCCGCGGGCACTCAGGGCACGGCCAGGCTCGAATACCTGCCCGACCGGCCCTACCGGCTCGCGCTGCTGCTCGGGCTGGCGGGGATCGCGTTGCTGGCGCTGCTCGCACTGGCGCTGCGCGGGCCGCGGCCCGAGCACGTGCGCGAGACGGCCGCCGCCCCTGCCAGCAGGCTGTCACGGCCGCGGGTACCGGTCGTCGTGGTGCTCGCGCTGGCGTTCGGCGGCTGGGCGGCGAACTGGCAGGGCATGATCGCGGTGCTCGCCGCCGTCCTCGTGACGCTGCTGCTGCGGGCCCGGGGGCTGCCCGCGCACTGGGCGGCGGCCGGGGCCTTGGGCGTGGCCGCGGCGTCGCAGGCGGCCGCCATGGTGCTGCGGGACTACGGCCTGGCCGCGGGGCCGTTCATGGAGCAGGTGCCGCAGCTCGCTGCGGTGGCGGCCGTGGGCGTGTTGTTCGGCCAGCTCGTCACGGAGCCGGCGCGGCCGGCAGCGCCGGCTGAGCCTTCGGCGGCAGAGCAGGTGCTGACCGGTGTTCGCTGAGCTTGAGCGCGCTGACCTCGATCAGGTGGTAGCTGCCGACGCTCAGCAGGAGCGTGACGACGAACGAGACCACCGCCACGCTGGCGAAGTCGGCCTGGAACGGCTGCGCGCCCGTGAGCTTGAGCTGCAGCGTGATCACCGGCGCGTGCCAGAGGAAGAAGCTGTAGGAGATGCGGCCCAGGTAGGCGCTGACGGGGTTGCCCAGCACCCGGTTGCGCAGCGAGCCGGGGCGGGAGGCCAGCGCGAACGGCGTCACCAGGAGCACCGCCACCGCCGTCTCCAGGCTGACCCGCCACAACGACTGCGACAGGGTGGGCAGCGTGAGCGTGCGGGGGCCGGCCAGCTCGGTGCTGAGCAGCGCGTACAGCAGCCCGGCCAGCACCAGGAGCTGCGGCGCCAGCGAGTCGATCACGCGGCTGTGCCCGATCCACACCGACAGCACCGCCATGGCCATGCCGCAGGCGAAGTAGACCAGGTGGTACGGCAGCAGCAGCGCGAGCTGCGGCTGCTCGAACAGCCGGGTGACGACCACGGTGACCACGCAGATCACCGGCAGCACCGAGATGCCCATCAGCAGCCGGACCGGCCGGTTGCCGCCGCGCGCGAAGCGGTGCAGCAGCCAGGCCATGACGGGCAGCAGCACGTAGAACGACATCTCGATGGGCAGCGTCCACATCTGGTAGAGCCCGTCGGGCACGGGGTCGGCCTGGAAGAAGTTCTGCGCCAGCAACATCCACTTCAGCCAGCCGGTCCAGTCGAAGGAGCTCCACGCCCACAGCGCCAGCCCGGTCACGAGCCAGTAGACCGGCATCACGCGCAGCACCCGGCGCCACAGGTAACGCATCGGCCGGGGCCGTGGCGTATCCTCGATCACCGCGCGCGCCCACGGGCGGTACAGGAGCAGGCCCGACAGGAGGAAGAAGATGGGTACGGCGATGCCCAGGCGGCTCATCATCCAGGGGAGCATGCCCTCGCGGTACATGACGCCCGTGTTGCTCCCGACGTGCAGCAGCCAGACGCCGAGTGCGGCGATCGCGCGGATGCCGTCGAGCGCGGCGTCCCTGCTTCTCATCGCTGCTCCCACTTTCCCGCTTTCCTGACCGTCCCACGACCCGTCGGCCGGGGCCGAAACCACGATAGAACTTGTTTCTATCGATTTGGTTGCGGTGCCAGGGCCGCCGGTGACGGACATCACGCACTGTCATACTTTGTTGCTCGACGATCGCAGACAACGACAACATGTTCTACAAAATGCGGAGGCCTCGATGGGTCGTATCTCCACGCTCGTCCTCATCGGGTTCGGGGCATTCTTCATCGCGCTGGCACCGCTGCTGAAATTCTGGGCGGCCGGCCAGATCATCTCCGCGCCGGCGAACCAGTTCGGCATCTCGCGGCTGGAGGCCAAGGGCGCCCAGTACTTCTCCATGCAGGACCTCAAGGTGCTGACCGGTGACCTCGACATCATCGTCACCACGCGCGGGGACGTGAAGGAGGCCAAGGACGACCACGTGGTCTGGGACGAGGCCACGGTCGTCAACGACGTCACCAACAGCCGCCCGCAGATCGACATCTCCGAGCGCCGCAGCGCCTTCAACAAGTACACGGGGCTGGCGGTGAACTGCTGCGCCGTCAACATCGAGAAGGCGCCGGTGACGCTGGAGGGGCAGATCTACAAGTTCCCCTTCGACGTGGAGAAGAAGACCTACAAGGTGTTCAACGCCACGGCGCAGAAGGCGTTCGACGCGACCTTCGTCCGCGAGGACACCGTCAACGGGCTGCCCGTCTACGTCTTCGAGCAGGACGTCCCGCCGACCAAGACCGAGACCCGCACCGCCCCCGCCAACGTGCTCGGCATCACGGGCGAGACCGGGGACGTGCAGGTGGACCGCTGGTACGACGGCAAGACGACGTACTGGATCGAGCCGGTCACGGGCTCGCCGGTGCGCCAGGAGGTGCAGCGGCACGAGGTGCTCAAGACGCAGGACGGCGTCGAGCGCACGGCCGCCTTCATCGCCACCGCCAAGATGACCGACGCGACCGTGAACGAGCTGGTCAAGAACGCGCAGGACGGCAAGAGCACCATCAACCTGCTGCGCAACATCATCCCGCTGGTGCTGCTCATCGTGGGCCTCGTGCTCGTCGCCGCCGGCGTGGTGCTCGGCCTGCGCCGCCGGGAGCCGGCCGAGTAAACAGCGGCGCAATTTCAGGGCCCGTGAAAACGGGCCCTTTTTCATTGACAGGCAACCTTAACTAGAACCAGTTATAGTCCAAGGTTACTCACCGGTACCAGACCAAAGGTTCTAGTCTAGAACGCGTTGCAGTTTGCGTGATGCCGGACGTATTGTCGGGCCATGCGGACACGTGTCACGGACATGTTCGGAATCGAGCTCCCGATCTTCGCGTTCAGCCACTGCAGGGACGTGGTCGCCGCCGTCAGCAGGGCGGGTGGCATGGGGGTGCTCGGAGCGCTCTACTTCACGCCGGAGGAGCTCGAGACCGAGCTCAAGTGGATCGACGACCACGTGGACGGCAAGCCGTACGGGGTGGACGTCGTCATGCCGGCCTCGTACGAGGGCGCCGACTTCGCCGCCGAGGAGCTGGTCGGCCGCCTCCAGACCATGATCCCCGAAGGCCACCGGGCCTTCGTCGAGAACCTCCTGGCCAAGCACGGCGTCCCCCCGCTGTCGGGCGACGCGGAGGCCGGCCGCGTCCTGCTCGGCTGGACGGACGCCACCGCCCGCCCCCAGGTCGAGGTGGCCCTGCGCCACCCCATCGCGCTCCTGGCCAACGCCCTCGGGCCGCCGCCCGCCGACGTGGTGGAGCTCGCCCACTCCCACGGCGTCAAGGTCGCCGCGCTCGCCTCGACCCCGCGCCACGCGCTCAAGCAGGTGGAGGTGGGCGTGGACGTCGTCGTCGCCCAGGGCACCGAGGCGGGCGGCCACACGGGCGAGATCTCCACCATGGTGCTCATCCCGCAGGTGGTGGACGCCGTGGACGTGCCCGTCCTGGCGGCGGGCGGCATCGGCAACGGCCGCCAGATGGCCGCCGGGATGGCGCTGGGCGCCGAAGGGGTCTGGACGGGCTCGCTGTGGCTCACGGTCGAGGAGGCCGACACCCCGGAGATGGCCAAGCGCCGCATCCTGGAGGCCACCTCCCGCGACACCGTCCGCTCCCGCAGCTGGACGGGCAAGCCCGCCCGCCTGCTCCGCAACGAGTGGACCGAGGCGTGGGAGTCGGAGGAGTCGCCGGGGACGCTGCCGATGCCGCTGCAGTTCATGCTGGTGTCGGACGCGCTGCGGCGGATCGGGCGCTCGGACGCCTCGGAGCTGGCCACCTTCCCCGCCGGGCAGATCATCGGGGTGATGAATCAGGTGCGGTCGGCCAAGGACGTGGTGTTCGGGCTGGTGGCGGAGTACGGGGAGGCGCTGGAGCGGCTGGAGCGCCTCACCGGGGAGTGACGGCTCGGAGGGGCACCACCGTGACGGCGGTCGCGACTCCGCGGCCTCGGCACCAGTGCCCCTCTGTGCATCAAGACGTCAGTGCCCCTCGTACGCGGCCGGCCGCTTCTCCCGGAACGCCCGCGTGCCCTCCTTGGCGTCCTCCGACCCGATCACCGGCCACCCCAGCTCGTCCGACACCTTCAACGCCTCCGCCTCCGCCATCCCCAGCGTGTCCCGATACGTCCGCAGGATGGCCTGCACCGCCAGCGGCCCCGACGCCGCGACGTCCTCGGCCAGCTCGCGGGCCGATGCCAGCGCCTGCCCGTCCGGCACCACCCGGTTGACCAGCCCCATCGACAGGGCCTCCGCCGCCGTGACGGCGCGGCCGGTGAGCAGGAGGTCCATGGCGTGGCAGTACGGGATCTGCCGGGGCAGCCGCACGGCGCTGCCGCCCATCGGGAACAGCGCGCGCTTGGCCTCGAACAGCCCCAGCGTGGCCGACTCCGCCACGATCCGCAGGTCGGTGCCCACCAGCAGCTCCGTGCCGCCGGCCACCGCGTAGCCCTCCACCGCGCAGATGATCGGCTTGGTCGGCAGGTCCTCGCGCAGCAGGCCCTTCCAGTGGAAGTTGGGGATCCGGGCCGCCCTGGCCTGAACGTCGGGGTCGGTGGACGGCTGGCCCATGGCCTTGAGGTCGGCGCCGGCGCAGAACGTGCCCTGCGCGCCCGTCAGGATGGCGACCCGCACGCCCGGCTCGCTCGACGCGTACGCCCATGCGGAGGCCAGGCCGATCAGCATGTCGGAGGAGAGCGCGTTGCGGGCCTCGGGCCGGTTCATGGTGACGGTCAGGACGTGGCCGTCACGTTCGATCCGGCAGTGGGGGGTGCTGATCGGCAGGAGCTCCACGGACGCCTCCGGAGTGACTAGATCAAGCGCTTGCTACGAAGTTTGGCCCAGGATACGCTCCGACAAACGAGAACAGGTTCCTGTTTTGCTCACTCCCGCGCTGAGGAGATCAGATGGGCACGCTCGGCTTCTGGAGGCTCGCGCAGGCGGATCCCGAGTGGATCGCGGCCGTGGACCCCGATGGCACCCGGCACCGCGCGGGCGACCTGCTGGCCCGCTCGAACCGGCTCGTGCACGGGCTGCGCGCACTGGGCCTCCAGCCCGGTGACGGCATCTGCGGCCTGGTGCCGAACGGCGCCGACGGGCTCGTCCTCTACCTGGCCGCCATGCAGGCCGGCTGGTACTACACGCCGGTCAACTGGCATCTGACCGGCCCCGAGATCGCCTACATCGTCTCCGACAGCGAGGCCAAGGCGTTCTTCGTGCACCCGCGCTTCGCCGAGGAGGGCACGAGGGGCGCGGAGGCCATCGCGCCCGAGCGCCGTTTCATGCTGGGCGACGCGGGCGGGGGGTTCAGGGCGGCGAGCGAGCTGGCCGACGGTCAGCCGGACACCGCGCCCGACGGCCGCACCGCCGGCGCCACGATGCACTACACCTCGGGCACCACCGGCAAGCCCAAAGGCGTCAGACGACCGCTCAACGGCCTCGATCCGGACGACTCAGCCGAGCTCATGACGTTCCTGCTCGGCCTGTTCGGCATCACCCCGGGCCGCCCGAACGCCCACCTCGTCACCTCGCCCAGCTACCACACGGCCGTCACGCAGTTCGGCGGCACGGCCCTGCACATGGGGCACACGCTCGTCTACATGGACAAGTGGGACGCCGAGGGCATGCTCGCGCTCTGCGAGCGCCACCGCGTCACCAACTCGCACATGGTCCCGACCCACTTCAAGCGCCTGCTCGCGCTCCCGGAACAGGTCAGGAAGAAGTACGACCTGTCGTCGCTGCGGTGGATGATCCACGCGGCGGCCCCCTGTCCCGTCCCGGTGAAATGGGCGATGCTCGACTGGTGGGGCGACTGCGTGTACGAGTACTACGCGGCCACCGAGGGCGGCGGCACCCTGGCCACGCCCGAGGACTGGAAGGCCCATCCCGGCACCGTCGGCAGGGCCTGGCCGATCAGCGAGCTGCTCATCACCGACGAGCAGGGCGAGCCCGTGCCGGCCGGCACCCCGGGCACGATCTACATGAAGATGATGGGCGTCCGGTTCGAGTACAAGGGCGACCCCGCCAAGACCGCCGCGAACCGCCTCAAGGACTACTTCACCGTCGGCGACATCGGCTACCTGGACGACGAGGGCTTCCTGTTCCTCTGCGACCGCAAGGCCGACATGATCATTTCGGGCGGCACGAACATCTATCCCGCCGAGATCGAGAACGAGCTCATGGTCCACCCGAAGGTGACCGACGTGGCCGTGTTCGGCATCCCGGACGAGGAGTGGGGCGAGCAGGTCAAGGCCGTCGTCGAGCCCGCCCCCGGCGCCGAGCCGGGCCCCGGGCTGGCCGCCGAGCTGCTGGCCTCCCTGGAAGGCCGGCTGGCCAGGATGAAGTGGCCCAAGAGCATCGACTTCATCGCCGAGATGCCCCGCGAGCCGAACGGCAAGCTGCTCAAACGCAAGCTCCGCGCCCCGTACTGGGAGGGACACGACCGTGCCATCTGATCCGCTGGTCGCTCAGCACGTCCTGGAGTTCCCCGGCGGCTACACGCGTACGACCGGACCGGTCATCGGCCGGTTCCTCACCGAGCTGCGCGCCCGCCGCATCGTCGGGGTGCGGACGGTGGAGGGGCGCGTGCTCGTCCCGCCCCTGGAGTACGACCCCGCGACCGGCGAGCCGGTGACCGGCGAGTACGTCGAGGTCGGCCCCGCGGGCACGATCACCACCTTCGCCTGGGTGGCCGAGCCGCTCGACGCCCACCCCCTGGACACCCCCTTCGCCTGGGCGCTGATCCGCCTCGACGGCGCGGACACCGACCTCCTGCACGCCGTGGCCGCCGACAACCCCAAGGCGCTCGCGGCGGGCACCCGGGTCTGGCCGGTCTGGCGCGACCGGCCCACCGGCCACATCACCGACCTGTCCCACTTCGCCCCAGAGGTCACGAAGATCGTGTCCAGCGTGCGCGCCGAGTACCGCCTCCAGGCCGGCGGCGCGCTGCGCGTCTTCCTGGAAGGCGTCGAGCGCGGCGTCCTGCTCGGCAGCCGCTGCGAGCAGTGCGAGAAGGTGTACGTCCCGCTCCGGCTGGCCTGCCCCGAGTGCGGCAACACCCTGCCGGACACGCTCGAACTCCCCGACACCGGCACGATCACCACCTTCGCCATCAACAACCTGCCCGACCCCCGGGCTCCGCAGGTGCCGTTCGTGTCGGCGTACATCCTGCTCGACGGGGCCGACATCCCCATGATCGCGCTCATCGGGGACGTGCCCGCGCACGAGGTGCGGCAGGGCATGCGGGTCAAGGCGGTCTGGGTCCCCGAGAGCGAGCGCACGGCGTCCATGGCGAACATCCGCTGGTTCGCCCCCACCGGCGAGCCTGATGTGGAGCTGGCATGAGAGACGTGGCGATCGTCGCGTTCGCGCAGACGCGGCACACCGGCACCGACACGGGGCTGAGCGAGCACGAGCTGATCCACCCCGTGATCAGCGAGGTCAAGGAGCGCACCGGGCTCAGGCGCTTCGGCTTCACCTGCTCGGGGAGCTGCGACTACCTGGCGGGGGCACCGTTCTCGTTCGTCTCGGCGCTCGACGCGCTGGCCGCCTGGCCGCCGATCTCCGAGAGCCACGTCGAGATGGACGGCGCCTGGGCCCTGTACGAGGCGTGGGTGCGGCTGCAGCACGGCGACCTCGACTCCGCCCTGGTCTACGGCTTCGGCAAGTCGTCGCTGGGCGACCTGCGGACGATCATGACGCTCCAGCTCGACCCGTACTACCTGGCCCCGCTCGGTCTCGACCAGCTCTCCTACGCCGCGCTCCAGGCCGCCGCCGTGGGCGCCGAACGCCAGGAGCTCGACGAGATCGTCCGGCGCAGCCGGGCCGACGGGCGCGGCAACCCGTACGCGTTCGACCTGCCCGACCCTTCGGACGAGGAGTTCGCCGTACAGCCGCTCAGGAGGACGGACGTGCCGCCCATCACGGACGGCGCGGCCGCGATCGTGCTCGCGGCCGGGGACCTGGCCGGGCGGCTGCACGCGAATCCCGCCTGGATCAGGGGCATCGCGCACCGCACGGAGCCGCACTACCTGGGCATGCGTGACCTGGCGAGGTCGGCCTCCGCCGCCGACGCCGGGCGTGCCGCCGGGGTCGGAAAGGGGCCCGTCGAGGTGGCCGAGCTGCACGCGCAGTTCCCGCACGAGGAGATCATCCTGCGCCAGGCGCTCGACCTGGGCGGCGAGACCGTGATCAACCCGTCGGGCGGCCCGCTGGCCGCCAACCCCGTCATGGCCGCCGGGCTCATCCGCATCGGCGAGGCCGCGCGCCGCATCCACGACGGGACGGCGGGCCGCACGGTCGCGCACGCCGCGAGCGGCCCCTGCCTGCAGCAGAACCTCGTGACCGTCCTGGAGGCATGACCATGGGTAACCGGTGTGCGGTCATCGGCGTCGGCCAGACGTACTACACGACCAAGCGCAGGGACGTCTCGATCGCCGGTCTGGTCCGGGAGGCGGCGCTGCGCGCGCTGGAGGACGCCGGGCTGACGTTCAAGGACATCGACGCCGTGGTGATCGGCAAGGCGCCCGACCTGTTCGAGGGCGTGATGATGCCGGAGGCGTACCTGGCGGACGCGCTCGGCGCGGCGGGCAAGCCGATGATGCGCGTGCACACGGCGGGCAGCGTCGGCGGCTCCACGGCGCTGGTCGGCGCCTCGCTGATCCAGGGCGGCGTGCACGAGCGGGTGCTCGTGGTCGCCTTCGAGAAGCAGTCGGAGTCCAACGCCACCTGGGCGCTGTCCACCCACCTGCCGTTCAGCGCGTCGCTGGTGGTGGGCGCGGGCGGCTACTTCGCGCCGCACATCCGCGAGTACATGCGCAGGTCCGGCGCGCCCGGCCACATCGGCACGCTGGTGGCGGTCAAGGACCGGCTGAACGCGCTGAAGAACCCGTACGCGCACCTCAAGATCCCCGGCATCGACCAGAAGATGGTCGAGTCCACGCCCATGCTCTGGGAGCCCATCCGCTACCTGGAGACCTGCCCGTCCAGCGACGGCGCCTGCGCAATGGTGCTGTCGTCGGAGTCGGCCGTCACCGGCACCCCCGCCTGGGTGCACGGCACCGCCATGCGCTCCGAGCCGATCTTCCGTGCCGGGCGCGACACGGTCAGCCCGCAGGCGGGCAAGGACTGCGCCGCCGACGTCTACGGGCAGGCCGGCATCGCCGACCCCCGGCGGCAGATCGACGTGGCCGAGGTGTACGTGCCGTTCTCCTGGTACGAGCCGATGTGGCTGGAGAACCTCGGGTTCGCGGCGGAGGGTGAGGGCTGGAAGCTCACCGAGTCGGGCGCCACCGCGCTCGACGGCGACATCCCGTGGAACGCCTCGGGCGGGGTGTTGTCCAGCAACCCGATCGGGGCGTCGGGACTGATCAGGTTCGCCGAGGCCGCGCTGCAGGTGCGCGGCATGGCGGGCGAGCACCAGGTGGACGGCGCCCGTACGGCGCTCGGCCACGCCTACGGCGGGGGAGCCCAGTTCTTCGCGATGTGGATCGTCGGACGGGAGAGACCCTGATGGAGTTCAACCACGCTGACCTGTTCGAAGGGCTCGCGGACACGATCGGGGAGCGGACGGCCGTCGTCTGCGGCCAGGAACGCCGCACCTACGCCGAGCTGGAGGCCGAGTCGAACCGGCTCGCCCACTACCTCCTGGACCTCGGCATCCAGCCCGGCCAGCACGTCGGCCTGCACCTCTACAACGGCATCGAGTACGTCGCCGGCATGCTCGCCGCGCTGAAGATCCGGGCCGTCCCGATCAACGTGAACTACCGCTACGTCGAGGCCGAGCTGCTCTACCTCTACCGGGACTCCGACATCAGGGCGCTGATCTACGACGTCGAGTTCGAGCCCAGGGTGAGCGCCGTGCTGGACCAGGCGCCGCTGCTGGAGCACCTCGTCGTCGCGGGCGGCCCGTCGGCGATCGCCTCGGCGGTGCCGTACGGGGCGGCGATCGAGCGCGGCAAGCCGGAACGCGGCTTCGCGCCCCGCTCGGGCCAGGACGTCTACATCATCTACACCGGCGGCACCACCGGCATGCCCAAGGGCGCGATGTGGCACGTCGAGGACCTGTTCATGGGCTTCGGCGGCGGCAACCCGTACGGCGAGCCGCGCACCAGCCCGCAGGAGGTCGTCGACGAGGCCGTCAAGGCCAACCCCATGGTGATGCTGGCCGCCTCGCCGCTCATGCACGGGGCCGCGCAGATGGCCATGTTCCTCACCTGGTGGATGGGCTCGACCATCGTGTTCGTGCGCAAGTTCGACGCCGGCGCGGTGTGGCAGGCGGTCGGCCGGGAGCGCGTGAACACCATCAGCATCACCGGCGACGCCATGGCCAGGCCGCTGGCCGAAGCCCTGGCGGACGGCGAGTACGACGTCTCCTCGCTGTTCGCGATCAGCTCCACCGGGGCGATCCTGACCGGCGCCGTCCGCGACCGCCTCCAGGAGCTGCTGCCGAACGTCATGATCATCGACAGCTTCGGCTCCACCGAGTCCGGCTACACCGCCTCCGGCGTGGCCGGCTCCTCACCCGAGAAGGGCCTGCGCTACCAGCCGAACTCCGTGGTCAAGCTGGCCGTGCTCGACGAGAAGGGCCGGCCGGTCGAGCCGGGCTCCGGCCAGCTCGGCACCGTGGCGAGGTCGGGACGGGTGGCGTTCGGCTACTACAACGATCCCGACAAGACCAGCCGCACGTTCGTCACCGACGAGGACGGCACCCGGTGGCTGCTCACCGGCGACCTCGCCACCGTCGACACCGACGGCACGGTGAACGTCTTCGGGCGCGGCTCCCAGTGCATCAACACCGGCGGGGAGAAGGTGTTCCCCGAGGAGGTCGAGGCGGTGCTGAAGGGGCATCCGGCCGTGTTCGACGCGGTGGTGACCGGGGTGCCGGACGAGCGGTGGGGGAGCAGGGTGGCGGCGGTGATCGAGCCGCGGCCCGGGGTGGAGCTCACCTCCGCCGAGCTGGACGCGCACTGCAGGCGGCTGCTGTCCGGGTACAAGGTGCCGCGCACGTACGCGTTCGTGACCGAGATGGTGCGCTCGCCGGCCGGCAAGGCCGACTACCGATGGGCCCGGCAGACGGCGGAGCAGGCGGCCGGATAGGGGGTGGATCGGCATCCGCCGCGGGTAGGGGCGGGCGGATGTTCGACGACTTCCAGGCCGGCCTGATCGACGTGGGCGAGACGGAGCTGTTCGTCCGGTACGGCGGCTCCGGCAGCCCGCTGCTGCTCCTGCACGGACACCCCCGCACGCACGCGACCTGGCACCGGGTGGCCCCGCTCCTCGCCCCGCACCACACCGTGATCTGCCCTGACCTGCGCGGCTACGGGCGCTCCGGCAAGCCGCGCACGACCCCCGACCACGCGCCCTACTCCAAGCGCGCCATGGCCCGCGACCTGGTGGCGCTCATGCGGGCGCTCGGGCACGACCGCTTCGCCGTAGCGGGCCACGACCGCGGCTCGTACGTCGCCCACCGCCTCGCCGCCGACCATCCCGGCGCGGTCACCCGCCTGGTCGTGATGGACGGCATCCCCATCGGCGAGGCGCTGGCCCGCGCGGACGCCAGGTTCGCGGCGGCGTGGTGGCACTGGTTCTTCCTCGGCCAGACCGCCAAGCCCGCCGAGCGGGTGATCAACGCCGATCCCGACGCCTGGTACCGGGGGACGGCCGAGCACATGGGCGAGGAGGCCTTCGAGGACTACCGGCGGGCCATCCATGATCCGGCCACCGTGCACGCCATGTGCGAGGACTACCGCGCCGGACTGACCGTGGACCGGGCCGCCGACGACGCCGACCGCGCCGCGGGGCGCCGTCTCGCCTGCCCGACCCTGTTCCTCTGGTCGGCCGAGGACGACATGGAGGAGCTCTACGGTGATCCGCTGGAGATCTGGCGTGCGTGGGCCGAGGAGGTGAGCGGTCAGGTGATCGGCAGCGGGCATCACATGGCCGAGGAGGCGCCGGACGAGGTGGCGGCGGCCCTGCTGGCCTTCCTCCGCTCGTGACCCCTGGTCGTCCTAGTTGAGGCCGCGTATCTCCGCCTCCACCTCCTTCGCGTCGTGCGTCCGGCCGGTCTTCTCCAGCAGCCTCAGCCGGCCGAGCAGCACGTCCCGCAGCAGGTCCGGCTCCGCGACCGCGACCGGCAGCTCGCGCAGCAGGTCGGCGGAGACGCGCAGGGCGGCGTCGGCGGCGTCGTCCCTGCCCAGCTCCTGCTGGCAGAAGCCGAGCCGGGCGTGCGCCACCGCCCTGGTCAGCTCGTCGCGCGTCACCTGCGTGCTGCGGTGGAAGACGAGCCCGGCCTCCAGCGCCCGGCCCGCCTCCATCAGCGCGTCGCCCAGCATGAGCATCGCCCGCGACAGCAGCCCCGCCTGCATCGGGTTCCCCGGCGAGAACCGCTCCAGCGCCGCCACCGCCTCCCGCAACGGCAGGATCGCCTCGGCCGCCAGCTCCCGCATCCGCAGCGCCGAGGCCAGCGTGAGGCAGGCGCCCGCGCGGCTGGTGTGCAGGGCCTGCGCGTTCATGCCCGTGGTCAGCAGCTCGTCGTAGATCGTGATGGCCTCGCGCGCCCGTGCCTCCGCCTCATCTCCGCCGTCCAGCCGCAGCAACTGCATCAGCTCCGAGCTCTGAGCCAGGGAGTCGGCCAGGATCGCGCGGTGCGTCAGGTCGTCGGGGGAGCGTCTGGCCAGCGGGATGAGGCTCTCGACGAGCTCGTTCGCCGCCGCCAGCTCGCCGAGCATCATGTGGCACCTGGCCATCCGCTGGGTGGCCAGGGCGTGCTTCACGGTGCCCGGTTCGTGGCCGGTCGTGGCGGTTCGTGCGTACTCGGCGGCCTCCTGGGGTCGTCCGGCGGTCAGGAGGTCGTCGGCGATCAGCGCCGCCGTCTCGGCCGCGGGCAGCGGCTCCCGCAGGTCGGTGAACAGGCGCAGGCCCTCCACGAGGTGCGCCATCGCCTCCTGCTCGCGCCCGAACGTCCGCAGCACCCGGCCGCGCACCTGGATCGCCTGCGCCCGCACCCGCCGCGGATCGATCTCCACCGGGATCTCCTGCCACGCCTCCCCTGCAGGTCCCCCTCCGGTTCGGGCAACTTCGGTGGGGGACGCCTCCTCGGCGCGGTCCAGCTCGGCCAGTGACCAGGCGATCGCGTCCAGGGCGGCCTGCGGGCGGTCCAGCGCGGCCAGGGTGGAGCCGAGCTGCGCGTAGGTGACGGCGGCGACGGCCGGGTCCTCCAGCTCGTCGCAGAGATCGGCGGCCCGCTCGCCATGGGCCAGCGCCTCGACGGTCCGGCCCCGGTCGAGCAGCTCGGCGGCGTAGCGGTGCAGGGTGGCCGCGAGCATCCGGGCCGGCCACTCCTCGCCCGCCTGCGTCGCCTGGTACTGGGTGAGCAGGTCGATGGCCTGCTCGTGCACGGCCAGCCCCACCAGGCCCGCACCGGTCCGGGGGGCGGACGGAACACCGACTTGGGCGCCGTGCTGGGCGCCGTGCTGGGCGCTGTGCTGGGCGCCCGTCCGAATGCCGGTGCGGGCGCCGGGCAGGGCGGCGAGCGTGGCGAGGGCCGAGGCGAGGGGCAAGCGGTAGGCGGGCGAGACCGTGGCCGGCTCCCGGTGGACGCGCACGCCCAGCTCACCGACCGCGACGGCACTGGCGACGTCCCCCGCCCGCACCGCCCCGGCGCAGAGCCGCGCCAGGCACCGCCCGTACCGGTCGTACAGCCTCACCGCACCGCTCAGCGGCACCTCCCGCTCCAGCGCCTCCGTGAACGCGGTGAGCGGCCCCACCAGCCCGTCCACCACCACCCCCGGCTGCCCGGCGAACCGGCCCAGCTCCGCCACCACGTCATCCAGCACCGCCACCCCGGGCAACGGCCGCAGCCCGAGGACCTGGGCGTACAGGGCGATTCCCGCTCCCGCCCCCTCCTCCTCGACCCGCATCCTGGCCAGCCGCACCAGCGCCAGCAGATGCACCCCGACGAGATCGTGCGGAACGCTCCCGAGCCGGGCCGCCGCCGCCGTCCCCTCGGCCAGCCGGTCGTGGGCGGCGTCGCTCTCGTGCAGCTCCGCCAGGCAGAGCCCGGCCAGCTCCAGGCAGGTGGCGGCGAGCAGCCGCTCCTCGTCCGTGGCTGGGGACGGGACGAGGTCGAGCGCGCGGGTGACCGACCGCAGCGCGCCGTCGGGGTTCCGCGCGGTGAACCGGATCCCGGCCTGCAGCCGCAGAACCCCGGCCAGGGCCGGAGGCGGCGCGGCGCGCTCGGCCACGAGCCGCTCGTACAGCTCGACCGCCCGGTCCGCGGCGGCCTCCGCGTCGGACGGGCAGGCGGCGCGCGCCAGGGCGACCGTCTCCAGCACCATCAACCGGCCCAGCTCCGTACGGAACCCGGCGCTCGCCCCGGCGTGCGGGTCGTACGACTCGATGGCCGTGAGCAGGTGCGGGATGGCCTCCTTGCACCGTCCGAGCCCCACGAGCGAGCGCCCGAGCGCCGCGGCCACCATGCCGACGGCGAGCGCGTGCGGACGGTCGTCCCCGGCCTGCCGCTGGAGCAGCCCGGCCGCCTGCATCGCCAGCACGAACCCGTCCCCGGCCCGCCCCGCATCCGCCCAGGCCCGGGCTAGCGTCGCCTGAGCGGACAGGTACGCATGAACCTGCTCGTTCCCCGGCGTACCGGCACTCTCGACGGCCTCCCTGCACTCGGCGAGTCGCCGCTCCGCCCGTTCCACCGCCTCCTCCTGCTGGGACCCCGGCGGCAACCAGGGCTCCTCGGCGCGGTGATCGGTGCGCTCCTCGGGCCGCGGGGCGGATCCGAGCCGGCCGCGTGCCTCGTCGCGGTGGGCGAGGTAGGCGTCGTCCTCCAGGGCCAGCACGTCGTACAGCTCGGCGGCCAGCTCCAGCTGCGCCAGGCCGTCGGCGGTCCTGCCCAGCTCGTCCAGGCAGAGGCCGAGCAGCCACCTGCCCCTGGCCAGGGTGTCCGTGCCCCGTTCCGCCGTCACGGTCATGGCCTCCTGCAGCGGGGCGAGCGCCTCCTCCGGGCGGTCGTCCATCAGCAGCAGCTCGCCGAGGTCGAGGAGCCGGTCGGCGAGGGCGGGGCGGTGCTCGCCGGGTTCGAGGGTGACGAGGGCGCGCAGGTTCCGTACGGCTTCGGCGGCGGAGCGCGCGGCGGCGTCCAGGTCGTCCAGGCTGACATGCAACCTGGACAGCACGGCCGCCGCCGACGCCAGCATGGCCCGCAGCCCCGGCTCCTCGGCGGCCAGGCCACGCAGCCGCGCGACGGCCTCGGCGGCCGGGGCGCGGGCGTCGGCCTGCCTGTCGTGCCGCTCCAGCCAGCCGGCCGTCAGGTGGAGGTCGTGGGCGACGTTCCTGCTGGTGGGGGCGGTGTTCTTGACGGCGGACGTGGCAGCGGCGGCCAGGCAGGCGGCCAGATCGGGCAACGCGGTGGCGACTCCGATCCCCTCGAACGGGGTCAGCGGGCCTGGAGAGCGCGCAGTGCCTGCGCCTGCACCTGCGCCTGTACCTGCGCCTGTGCCTGCGACCGTGCCTGCGACCGTGCCTGCGACCGTGCCTGCGACCGTGCCTGCGATCGACGCGGGCAGCACGGCCAGGATCCCTCGCAGCTGGGACGCGAGCGCCGCGTCCCCGCCCGCCGCCTCGAACGCCTCCACCGCCTCACCCAGCCGCCCTAGCTCCAGCGACGCGCAGGCGACGTTGTAGTGCGCCCTGGCCGCCTGCTCCGCGTAGCGGGGATCCTCCTCGGCCAGGATCCGGTAGCGGGCCGCCGCCTCCTGCGCGGGCTTGAACGCCTTGTCCGCCTCACCACCGAGGAGCAGACACGCCCCCAGGCAGCACAACGCCTCCGCCCGCCCGGCCGCCTCCTCGTACGGGGGAGCCCCCGCGTACGTCTCCACGGCCTCGGCCGCCGCGACGACCGCCTCCCCGCCCCTGCCCACGGCGGTCAGCGCCCCGCACAGCCAGGTCAGCGCCCGGGCCAGCGCCAGCCGCCCTCCGCTACCGCGCCGATGCCGTACGACCAGCTCGGCCAGCGTCACATCGAGCGCCCGACACCCCAGCCCGCCCTCCCGCGTCTGCCCGCCGGCCTCGCGCGTCTGCGGCCCGCTCGCCTTCGCCGGCGGTTCGGCCGAGATCGCAGATGCGGTCTCGGCGAGCTGCCGGTCGCCGGCGAACAGCACGAGCGCGGCATTCAGCGCGTCACCGAGCCCGGTGGCGGGATGCGCCACGGCCTCCTCGACCAGCTTGCCCAGGCGGCTGGCGACCAGCGACCACAGTGCCGCCCTGACCGGCCTCCTGCCCGCCGACAGGCGCAGGACGTCGAGCATGCGGACGAGGTGATGAACGGTGCACCCCTCGTGGTCGTGCACGGCGAGCACCAGCGCGTCCAGGTCCTCGGTCTCGGCCAGGAGCTGCTCGGCTACCAGATCGGGCCCGAGCGGAGCCGTCCTCCCGCCGCGCAGGTGCTCAGGAGAGGCCGGGAACAGCCGCGTCAGCCAGCGGGCGACGGCGAGCGTGCCGTCGCGGGCAGCGGTGCCGGCAGCGAGTGCGCCGTCGCGGGCTGCGGTGCCGGCAGCGAGTGCGCCGTCGCGGGCTGCGGTGCCGGGAACGAGCGTGCCGTCCCAGGTCTCGGTTCCGGGGGCGGGCGCGGCGTCACTCGACCGGCCGGAGGTCCGGGCGCGCAGGCCAGGAACGGTCGTCAGGAGGCCGGGCAGCTCGGCCGGGGTCGGCGTGGTCAGCGTGAGGACCGCCACCGCCTGCCACGCGGTCGCGTCGCCGAGACGCTCCTCGTCCTCCGGCCAGACCCGCGCCCACTGACCGCGTTCACGCGCCAGGAACCGCCCGATCAGCCCACTGCCACCCTCCCCACCTGCGGCGGCCCCGCCCAGCAGACGCCCTTCGCCCGCACCTGCGGCGGCCCCGCCCAGAAGGCTCCCTTCGGCAACAGCCGTAAGGCGCCCTCCGGCCTCGCCCGAGCCACCGCCCGAAGCCCCGCCTGCCGCCCGATCCGGCTCCCCACCACCTTCGGCACCCTCATCACACAGCCGCAGCAACGCCGCCAGATGGACGTGCAGCGGAAGACCGTACTCCGGGTCATCGAGAGGAGGCGGCGAGGGAAGAGCGGCCCGGCTGGGCGCGAACGCCTTCATGGCGGCCAGCGCATGCTCGGTCCGCTCCGCGAGCGTGAGCGGACGGCTGTTGAGCTGCACGGTCGTGGTGTTGAGCCGCCTGAGCCAGCCCCCCGCCGCCGTGTCCAGCCGCCGCCACCACTCCGCCTCCCCAGGCTCACGAGCCACCAGCAGCACCCGTACGCGAGCGTTGTGCCCGTGCTTGGCCAGCCGCCGCACCAGCTCACCCACCACCGGCGAGGACCGCTCGGGCCGATCCACCACGACCAGCGTGGGCCGCACCGCGTCGAGCACCACGACGTCATCGGCCAACAGCCCGCTCACCGCGTCCAGGCTCAGGAACCCCGCGTCCCACCCGGCCCCCGCCAGCTCCCCGCACAGCTCGCCCGCCAGCCGCGTCTTCCCCGTCCCGCCCCGCCCGCTCAGCACCGCGATCGACAGTGGCACCGGCTCGGCGGCCCAGGACCGCAGCTCGTCCAGCTCCTCGCCCCGCCCCAGGAACGGCACCACCGCGTGCCGCGCCATCAGCAACACCCAGTCGGGGCAGTCCTGCGGCAACCGTTCACGGGCCGGCAGGAGCAGCGCGGGCAGGGCCACCGAACGGTCCTGCTCGGACACGGTCTCCAACGGCCCTGGCGGCACCCCCACCAGCTCGCGGAAGCGCGCATCCCGTAGCAACGCGGTCACGGGCACGGCGTCCAGGCGGCGCTGCGCCGGCCCGCCGGGGCCGGGTGCGGCGGCCAGGTGGCGGCGCCCGTGCGCGTCCGGATCGAGGACGTGGCGCTGCGTGTCGTCGCCGGAGCCGGGGAGGGCCACGCCCACGAGCTGCCCGGCGGGCTCAGCGAGCAGAACGGCTCCGGACATGCCGTGCCACAGCGAGGCCGGTGCCGCATCAGGCTCGGGGGAGAGCACACTCACCCCCAGCACCTTCGACACCGCACCGATCGGCGGGCTCACCAGCCCGGACAACGTCTCCGGATCCCGCGCCCCACCCCGCCGCTCCCCGACCCGCGAAAACCCCCGGGCCAGGCAACGCAGCCGGTAGGCGCCGCCCGCCACCCTGGCCCAGCGATTGTGCTCGATCCCCGGCAGCTCCCCCCAGGCCGCCTCCACCACGCGCAGCAGCACGGCGTCCGCGCCACCGCGCCCGCGCCACACCGGCTCGGCCGCGAGCCACCGCCCGGACCACGAGGGCCGTACGTGACAGGGCGCGCCGGGCTCCACCACCTGCCCGGAGGTCAGCACCAGGTCGGCACCGACCGCGTACCCGGAGCCGGTCACGCCGACGAGGTCGTCATGGCCGGAGAAGACCTCGACGGCCCGGTCGAGCCCGAGGCGGAGTGGTGGCGTGTCCATGGGTCCGCTACCTGTCAGCTACGTACGGAAGATAAGCCCCCGATCAGCGCCTGATCTCCTTCTCACTATCGCATCAAGGCAGCGAAATTTCCCGGCTTGTCATGCCTTCTCAGTCGTGAGCCAGGCGGCCAGCCCCAGGTACACGAGGCCGCTGCCGACGTCCAGCCGCCGCCGTGCGCGCGCCGAGCGGCGGATGCGACCGGCCAGCGCGGAGGCGAGCATCGCGTACGTGCCGTCCGAGGCCATCCCGAGCAGCAGCCACACGAGGCCGAACACGAGGATCTGCGGCCCCACCGGCCCCGCCGCGGGGTCGGTGAACTGCGGCAGGAACGCCAGGAAGAAGATCGCGGTCTTGGGGTTGAGCACGTTCACCACGAACCCCTCCCAGAACAACCGCCGCCTCGACTGCACCTGCAGCTCCAGAACCTTCTCCTCGCCGCCCCTCTGCATCAGCTTCCGTACGCCGAGCCAGAGCAGGTACGCCACACCCACGTACTTGACGATCGTGAACGCCGTGGCCGAGGCGGCCAGCAACGCGCTGATGCCCAGCGCGGCGGCGGCGATGTGCACGATGGAGCCGGTGTGGATGCCGAGCACGGAGATCAGGCCGGCGGTGCGGCCCTGGGAGACGCTCCTGGTGACGATGTAGAGGACGGCGGGGCCGGGCACGAGCAGCAGCCCGAGCGTGGCCGCGCAGAAGACGGCGAGTGTTGAGATATCCGGCATGGGGCCATCGTAGGACCGGCGTCAAAGGGCTTTCCGGTGCCGGTGGCCGAAGGAAGGCCCGCGCGGTGCCGCTGCTCAGGGGCCTTCGCGGTGCCGCTGCTCAGGCGCGTTCGCGGTGCCGGTGGATGCGCTGTCAGAGGCTTTCGCGAAGGGCCGTGAGCAGGGCCTCGGTGGCCGGTGGGTGGGGCGGCTCGCCGTAGACCGCCGCGTACACGTGCCGCGTCGATCCCGGCACCTCCGCCACCTGCACGTCCGGATGCCGGTGCGCGGCCAGCGCCAGCCCGGGCAGCATGGTCAGCCCCAGCCCGGCCGCGACCAGCGCCTGCACCGCCACGATGTCGTCGCTGGTGAACGCGATGCGCGGCTCAAACCCGGCCTTCTCGCAGATGTCCAGCAGATGGCTGCGGCACCGGTCGCACCCGGCGATCCAGGCGGACTCGGCATGGTCGGCCGGCTCCCCGGGCGGCGTGCCGGAGACGAGGTAGCTGGGGTCGTCGAGGAGGTGGACCAGGTGGAGGCCGCTGTCCTCGGGCGCGGTGTCGTCGTACCGGAACATCACCGCCACGTCCACCCGCCCGGCCCGCAGCAGCCGCAGCGCCTCCGGCGGCTCGGTCTCGGTGAGCTGCAGGCGCAGCCCGGGATGCGCGCCGGCCAGCAGGCCGGCCGCCTTCGGGATGAACGTGCCCAGCGCGGACGGGAAGGCGGCCAGGCGCACCCGCCCCGAACGCAGCCCCACGTGCGCGGCCAGCTCCTCGGCGGTGGCGTCGAGCCGGCCGATGATGTCGGAGGCCCGCTCGGCCAGCAGCCGCCCCGCCTCGGTGAGCCGGATGCCGCGCCCGGCGCGCTGGATGAGCTTGGCCCCCGTCTCGGCCTCCAGCCGGGCCAGATGGTGGCTGATGGAGGGCTGCGAGTAGTGCAGCTCCTTGGCCGCCGCGGTCAGCGAGCCCTTGCGGGCCACCGCCACGAGCACCCGCAGGCGTGCGACATCCAGCATTCATCAATCCTATCTATTGATCGACCAGAAGACTTCTGTTGGACCTATCGGTGGAAATGCAGGACCGTGGGAGGGGAAGGCAGATTACTGATTTTCCCTAGGGGAATCCCATGAATATGGCCGCCGCCACCACAGTCACCAGGCCGGGGCTCGCGCCGATCGTCTCGGGCGTGTCGCGCATCGTCGCCCACCGGCTCGACGGCCACCGGACCGCGCACGCCGTCGCCGCCCTGCTCCGCGAGCGCCTCCCGGGGCTCGACCTCCTCACGCCGCAGGAGCGCGCGGGCTCGCCCGAGCGGTACGTCTCCCACATCCTGCACGCCGAGGAACGCTTCTCGGTCGTCGGCGTCGTCTGGCGCCCCGGGCAGGACACGGTGATCCACGACCACGTGTCGTGGTGCACGTTCGGCATCCTCAGCGGCATCGAGGACGAGACGCTCTACCGCGACATGGGCGACCATCTGGTGGAGATCGGGCGGGCGGAGAACCGGCCGGGGGAGGTCAGCGGGTTCGCGCCGCCCGGCGACATCCACAAGGTGCGCAACACCAGCTCGGAGACGGGGGTGTCGCTGCACGTGTACGGGGCCGACGTGCGCAGGCTCGGCAGCAGCGTGCGCCGGACGTACGACCTGCCGGTCCGATGACTTTCCCGCGCTCCACGGGTCTGCCCCTGTGACAGCCGATCCGAGGGAGCGACCATGGAACCCACGACGGAGCTGGACGCCCGCTTCAGCGCCGACAACGCCACCGCCACCCCCTGGGCCGAGGCCCGCGAGCAGCTCGAACACGCCGAGACGTTCTGGCTGAGCACCGTACGCGCCGACGGCCGCCCGCACGTCACCACGCTGATGGCCGTCTGGCAGGACGACGCCCTGCACTTCTGCACAGGGGCTGAGGAGCAGAAGGGCAGGAACCTGGAGGGCAACCGCAACTGCGTGCTCACCACGGGCGCCAGCGCCCTGCGCACGGGCCTGGACCTGGTGGTGGAGGGGGTGGCCGAGCGCGTCACCGACCCCGCGAGGCTCAAGCGGCTGGCCGACGCCTGGGAGGCCAAGTACACCGCCGAATGGCACTTCGACGTGGGCGACGGGGTGTTCGTGAACAGCCACGGGGGAGAGGCGCTGGTCTTCGCGGTGGCGCCGGCCAAGGTGCTGGGCTTCCGCAAGGGCGACTACGCGCAGATGCGGTGGCAGTTCCAAAAATAAACTTGCGCAATTTTTCTTTCGCTTCTACGGTGGAGGCATGTCCTCCACGGAGCACACCCACCGCGTCAAGGACCTCGACACCCTCAAGGCCCTCGGCCATCCGCTGCGCATCAAGCTCTACCGCGCCCTCTACGTCGCGGGCACGGCGACGGCCTCGCAGCTGGCCGACCAGGTGGACGAGGCCGTGTCGCTGGTCAGCTACCACCTGCGCAAGCTGGCCAAGCACGGCGTCATCGAGGAGGTCGAAGGAGGCAGCGGTGACGCCAGGGAGCGATGGTGGCGTCCCGTCATGACCAGCATCTCCACCACGGACGAGGACTTCCGCGACGCCCCCGACCGCGCTGCGGTGCACACCGCCGTCTCCCGCGTGTACGCCCGGCAGCGCGGCGAGCTGTACGAGAGCTACCTCGACATGAAGGCCGTGTGGAGCGACGACTGGCGCAACGCGGCCTTCTCCTCCGAGTCCCTGATGCCGCTCAAGGCGGCGGAACTGCGCGCCCTGCGCGAGGAGATCACCGAGGTGGTGCGCGGTTACCGGCTGCGCGCCGAGGCCGCGCGTGACGCGGGTGACACGGAGGGGCGCGAGAACGTCGCCGTGCAGACGTACGGGTTCCCGTTCCGTACCTAGTCTTCGAGGAAGCGAGGAGCAGCGATGCTGCATCCGGACGAATACCTTCAGGTCGAACGGTTCAGAGCTCGCGAACTCCAGGCCGAGGCCGCCCGCCACCGCCCCGTCGCAGGGCGCCGGTCGCCGGCTCCACCGGCCCGCTCCGAGGCGCGTGCGTGGGAGCGGCGCCTCGGCTGGCTCCTGATCGAAACCGGCCTGCGCCTGCTCGCGCGCTGACGCGAACCCCTCGGCCGGGGGCGTCGCCCGCCTCGTCCACGATCCGGCCCGAGCACCCCCGGAGGCGGGCTGAGCCGGACCGGGCGGCGCCCGATCTTTCGGGCCCGTAGGGTGTTGGGGCCACCGTGCCCGGACAAGGAGAGCGTCTTGAACGAAGGAGCCTGGTCGCTGCCGTCCCCGTGGCGGGAGGCGCCCGTCGCGGTCGTGGTGCCGACGTACAACGAGGCAGGCAACCTGGGCGAGCTGACGGAGCGGATCCTCGCGCTGGACCTGCCGAACCTCCGCCTGATCATCGCCGACGACGACTCGCCCGACGGCACCGGCACGCTCGCCGACGACCTCGCCAAGCACGCGAACGAGGGGCGCCCCGACCGCATGGTGGTGCTGCACCGCAAGGTCAAGGAGGGCATCGGGCGCGCGCACCTCGCCGGGATGCAGGAGGCGCTGGGGCGCGGCGACGAGTTCGTGGTGCAGATGGACGGTGACCTGAGCCATCGCCCCGAGTACATCCCGCATCTGCTCGGCACGATCCTCGCCACGCAGGCCGGGGTTGTGATCGGCAGCCGGTACGTCGTGGGCGGCTCCCTGTCCACCCAGTGGGGCTGGCACCGGCGGCTGCTGAGCCGCTTCGCCGGCCTCTACGTCAACACGATCCTCCACCTGTCCGTACGCGACCCGACGGGCGGCTTCAAGATCTGGCACCGCGACGTGCTCGAAGGCATCGACCTGAACGCCATCCGCAGCGACGGCTACAGCTTCCAGGTCGAGATGAACTACCGGTGCAAGCGGCTGGGCCGGGCGATCGTCGAGATGCCGATCCACTTCGAGGAGCGCAACGCCGGCTCCAGCAAGATCAGCTTCGCGGTGCAGGTGGAGTCGATGCTCACGCCGTTCGCGCTGCGGTTCGGCGGGCAACGGCGTTCGCGGTGAAATCGGGTCGCGAGGGCGATGATCCGATCCGTACGGTGTCGGCATGCCCTCCTACTCCCACCCCCTGGCCTGGCTCCTGGGCCTGGAAGGCGCCGCGCTGCTGCGCGCGCAGGCCGGCGACCTCGGCGACGCCGCCTACGTCGAGCGGCGCATCGCCGAGATCCGCGCCCTGGTCACGGACCCCGGCCCGGCGCTGAACGCGGGCACGACACTCGGCCACGCCACCACCGAGGAGGGCTACGCCCAGTGGGCCGCCCACTACGACTCCGACGGCAACCCTCTGATCGCGGCGGAGGAGCCCCTGGTGCAGGGCATTCTCGCCGCGCTCCCGCCGGGCAGGGCCCTGGACGCCGCCTGCGGGACGGGCCGCCACGCCGCGTTCCTGGCGGGCCTCGGGCACGAGGTCGTGGGCGTGGACACCTCGGCGCAGATGCTCGCCAAGGCCAGGCCCAAGGTGCCGGGCGGCGAGTTCCACCAGGCCGACCTGCACGACCTCCCCGCCGCGCCCGGCAGCTTCGACGTGGTGGTCTGCGCCCTGGCCCTCACTCACCAGCCCACCCTCGGCCCGGCGCTGGCGGAGCTCGCCCGGGTCGTCCGGCCCGGCGGGCACGTGGTGCTGTCGGACGTCCATCCTCTCTCGCTCTACCTGGGTGGCGTGCCCACGGTGGCCGGGCGGGACGGCGTCCGTACCATGACGGCCGGACGCTTCCTGGCCAGCGACTACATCACCGCGATCCACGAGGCGGGGCTGCGGATCCTGAGCTGCCACGAGCCCCGCTGGGGCAGGACACCCGGCGGGCACGGCGGCCCTCTGGCCCAGGAGCGATGCCCGGAGGCGGCCGCGGCGGCCTACGAGGACACCCCCGCCCTGATCATCTGGCATCTCCAGCGGCCTACGTGGACACTCCGGCCTTGATCACCCGGTGTCTCCGGCCGCCACCGCTCCGAGCCGCCGCAGCTCAGGGAACGCCCACGTGACAGCCGCCACGGTGACCGTGGTGAGCAGCCCGCCGGCCCAGATCACCGCGCGGTGGTCGAGGACGGTGGTGGCGGCCCCGTGCAGCAGGTTCGCGAGGTGGGGGCCGCCGAAGAGAACCACGGTGAGCGATCCCTGGATCCGGCCGCGCAGGGCATCGGGGGTGTGCGCCTGCGTGATGGCGTTACGGAACGTACTCAGCACGAAGTTGACCGCGCCCCCGGCAACGAGCGCCACCAGCGCGAGCCAGAGCCACCCCGCCAGCCCCAGCACCACCACGGTCAGGCCCCACGCCGCCGCGGCCCCCGCCATGACGGCACCGTGGCGCCGGGCGCGGGTGAACGTCCCCGACAGCAGCCCGGCCGCGACCACCCCCGCCGGGTAGGCGGCGTAGAGCAGCCCCAGTTCGAGGCCGCCTCCCACGGGCCCGCCGAAGGTGTGCCAGGCCAGCTCGGGAAACAGCGCGACCGGCATGCCGAAGACCATCGCCGCCAGGTCCACCAGCAGCACGGCCACCAGCAGCCGGCTGCCGGCGAGATGTCGCAGCCCGGCCGTGCCGGCGCGGGGACCGGGCCGCGGCGGCAGCGGTGGCAGCCGGACGACCGCCCAGACGACCGCCAGGAGCGCGACGGCGTCGAGGAGGTACAGCGTGCCGAGCCCCACCACCGGGATCAGGACGCCGGCCAGCACCGGGCCGATGATCGAGCCGGCGTAACGGGTGAGGGAGCCGAGACTGTTCGCCGCGGGCAGGAGCTCCGCGGGAACCAGCCGGGGCACCGCGGCGCCCATCGTCGTCATGATCGCGCCCAGGGCCAGGCTCTGGCAGGCGACCAGCACCATCAGCAGCGGGACGGACCCCACGCCCAGCGCCGCCTGCACCCACAGAGCCGCGTACGTCGCCCCGAGGCCGCAGTGAGCCGCCAGCAGCACCGTCCGCCGGTCCCGCGCGTCGGCCAGCCCGCCCGCCCACAACGCCCGCCACGACCAGCGCCCCGAACGACACCGCCCCCGCCGCGCCCACCGCCGCCGAGGAGCCGCTTACCGCGTAGAGCTGCGCCGGCACGGCCACCACACCGAACGAACCACCCACCGCGCCGATCGCCGAGGCGATCCAGAGCCTTCTGAAGGCGGGGACGGTGAGGGGGCGGCGGTCGATGGCCCAGGTGCCCAGCGAGATGCCCGGCTTGCGGCGTGCTGGGGTGCGCGGGTTCGATCGGCCTTCGCCAGAGGCAGCGGTTCGCGGGCCCGATCGGCCGTCGTCAGGGGCGGAGATCCGTGGGCTCATTGACCGGCGCCCGTGGCCGGCGTCTCCAGGCTGACCACGTCCGCGACGACGCAGGCGATGTTGTCGGGCGCCCCGGCGGTATACGCCCGCGCGACCAGCTCATCGAGCACCTCCTGCGGCGCACCGGGCCCGACCAGCACCTCCCGCAGCGACCCCGCCGGCACCACGGCGGACAATCCATCGGAACACAGCAGATACCGATCACCGGCCGCCGCGTCGTGCAGCGCCAGCTGCGGCCGGATACCACCCGTACCGGTCAACGCCCGCACGAGCAGCGCGCGCCGCGGATGCGAGGCCGCCTCCGCCGCCGTCAGCCGCCCCTCGTCCACCAGCGCCTGCACGTACGTGTGATCGTGCGTGATCTGGAACAGCTCCCCACCTCGTACGAGATACGCCCGCGTGTCACCGATGTGCACCAGCGCCAGCCGCGACCCCGACCACAACAGCGCCGTCAACGTGGTCACAGCCTCACCGGACGGCGCCGAAGCGGCGATCTCCCCGATGGCCCGGTCCGCGTTCCCGACCGCGTCGGCCAGCGCGCCGAGCAGGTCCTCGGCCGGGACGGTCATCGTCTCCAACGGCTTGAGCGCCTCGACCGCCGCCGCGCTGGCCAGGTCGCCGCTCGACCCCCGCACCCCGTCGGCCACCGCCAGCAGGCGCGGGCCGGCGTACGCGGTGTCCTCGTTGCTCGTCCGCCCCAGCCCCGACTCCGACCGGGCGGCGTACCGGATCCCCAGCAGGGTCGCCGTCTCCTCCACGGTGCTGCCCCTTCCCGACAGATAGTCGACGAGGAAGGTCGCCAGCTCGCCACGGGCGGCGGTCTCCGCCAGCACCTGCTCCCAGTACGCGGCGATCTCCCCGGCCGCGGCCCCCGCCGGCAGGTCGCACACCCGCCTGATCCGCGCCAGCGGCATGCCCAGCCTCCGCAACCACGCGATCAGCCGGGCGCGCTCCAGTTGCGCCGGGTCGTAGAAGCGGTATCCCGACTCCCCGTCCACCGCGGCGGGCCGCAGCAGGCCGAGCTCGTCATAGAGCCGCAACGCCTTCGGCGACAGGCGCGCCGCCCGGGCGAACGCCCCGATCGTCAGCAGCCGCACCACTCCTCCTCGTCCCGGCCACCACGACCGGTACGGACGATGGTGCGGCTTCACCCAGGGGGAAGGTCAACACCGACCCGCGCCCTGCCCCCGCTCCGACGCCGTGCCCCGGCCCCATGCCCCGGCCCCATGCCCCGGCCCCATGCCCCGACCCCATGCCCCGCCCGCGACCCCGCGGCCTCGTCCCTGGGCGAGCCCGGCCCGGCCCCGGCCCCGCGTTCGGCACGCTCAGCGACTGACCGCAGTCTCTTCCCGCTGCACCCGCGACAACTTCTCCGGATTGCGCACGAAGTACAGCCCGGTCACCAGACCATCGTCCACCCGCACGGCCACCACGTTGTCGATCTCCCCATCGATCCGAACGACCAGCGCCGGGCAACCATTGACCTGCGCCGGCGTGATCGCGACCCGCCTCCAGAGCCTGGGCAGCCCGCCTTCCATCAGCCGAGCCACCTTCCCGGCCCCCACGACAGGATGCGGGATGGCCTGCACGACCCCGCCACCGTCCGTCAGCAGCACGACGTCCGGCGCGAGAATGTCGAGCAACCCCTGCAGATCCCCTGTCTCGACGGCCCGCTGGAACGCCGCGAGCGCGTCCCGGGACTCGGCGGGAGAAGCGACACTACGCGGCCGTCGCGCCGCCACATGCGCCCGCGCCCGATGCGCGATCTGCCGCACCGTGACCGTGCTCTTGTCCACCGCCTCGGCGATCTCCTCATAGTCCAGCCCGAACACCTCCCGCAGCACGAACACCGCCCGCTCGGTCGGCTTGAGCGTCTCCAGCACCAGCAACATCGCCATCGACACACTCTCGGCCAGCTCCACGTCCTCGGCCACATCGGGCGAGGTCAGCAACGGCTCAGGCAGCCACGGGCCGACGTAGGACTCCTTACGCCGGCCGAGCGACCGCAGCCGCCCCAGGGCCTGCCGGGTGGTGATCCGCACCAGGTACGCCCGCTGATCCCGTACGTCGTCCAGATCGACGCCCGCCCACCGCAGCCAGGTCTCCTGCAGCACGTCCTCAGCGTCGGCGGCCGAGCCCAGCATCTCGTAGGCGACGGTGAACAGCAGGTTGCGGTGGGCGACGAACGCCTCGGTGGCGGAGTCCAACCGACCGTCGCCGGCGAGCGGCTCAGCGGCGCCCGACTCAGACCTGCGACTGCCGGAAGCGCCCGGCTCGCCTGAAGCGACAACCTGCTCCCGCTCGGTGGGCTCACTCACGGCTGACTCCTACCTGCTCCGCCCAGCTCTTCCCACACGAGATGCCGCTCCCCAGCGATCCGTGACACCCCTCTCCGGTGGCATACGTCACAAACTTCCGCTGTCACAAGGACGGGCCGCCCGGCATCTCCATGTCGTCAGGCCACCGGGGAGAGCGATCCGGACGGCACACCAGACCATGAGCGAGGACGACCCCATGGACCTCCGTTTCAACATGTTCGCCAACGACCTCGGCGCCAAGATCAGCAAGCGGATCTACGGCGTCAGCACAGTGATCGAGCAGTCGTCGCTGCCCAAGGCAACGCAGCACCTGGTGATGATCCGCGTCAGCCAGATCAACGGCTGCGGCTTCTGCGTCGACTTCCACACCAAGGACGCCACGGCCGACGGCGAGAGCGCGGTCCGGCTCAACCTGGTCGCCGTCTGGCGCGAGACCACCGTGTACACGGACGCCGAGCGGGCCGCCCTGGCGCTCGCCGAGGAAGGCACCAGGCTCGCCGACGCCCACCTGGGCGTGTCGGACGAGACCTGGGCGCAGGCCCGCAAGCACTACGACGACGACCAGCTCGCCGCGCTGGTGGCCCTGATCGCGATGATCAACGCCGCCAACCGGCTCAACGTGATCATCGGCAACCAGGGCGGCTCCTACGAGCCCGGCATGTTCAGCAGCATGTCGAACTGAGCAGGATTGCCGATCCCGGCCCGGAGTCCGCATCCGGGCCGAATCGCGGCTCAGGGTCCGCAACAGCGCGGCGTCCCCCCGCAGCTCACGGTCGAGATCGGCGCGGCGCCTGAGAACCAGGCGGTGTTGGACCACCTTTCCCCTTATGTCCGCGGCGATGATGCAAAGAGAAGCAGGTTTTCGCTCATCTTCGACGGAATCCCGCCTATGCTGGCCGCCTGGATGCTGAGAGGTGACCCTTGCTGATCCGCTTCGAGGTGGCGAACTTCCGCTCGATGCTCGATCCCGTCGAGCTGTCGATGGTGGCTGTCGACCGAGACCGACCGGAGGCGCATCCGGTGCCCAATCTCGGCGAGAGCTTGCTACCAGTTGCGGCGATCTTCGGTCCGAACGCCTCTGGCAAGTCCAACGTCATCGCCGCCATCACGTGGTTGCGCATGGCCGTGCGTGAGTCCCTGCGCGAGTGGGACGACGAGATCCCCATTGAGCCGTTCGCTTTCGCCGCAGGCTGGAAACGCCCGTCAGAGTTCACGATCGAGTCCGTCATCGCCGGCGTGAGATACGAATACGTGGTCGAGCTTGATCGTCAGACGGTGCGATATGAGGCGCTGTTCCACTATCCGGAGAAGAAACGGCGGCGGATCTTCGAACGCGAGGGAAGTCAGTTCAAGCTCCAGCGCGGCCTGGGCAGCCTGTCCGGCACGCGCGGGCTGTTGAGCCCCCGCGCGCTCGCGTTGTCGATCGCGAGACGATTCGACGAGCCGGTTGTGTCCGATTTCGCGGACTGGTTGCTTGCGGCACAGACGCTCGGCCTGCCTGCGAGTCGTTCGCATGGCTCGTATTACCAAGCGGCGCGCTCGACCGCCCGCTGGTTCGAAGAACCACGTGGCGACCAGTTGCCACTGCCTTTCCGAGCAGATCGCGCTCAGGCGTTGGCCCTGCTCCGGTTGGCGGATCTGGGCATCGACGACGTGCTGATCGATCATTACGCGGTTGATCACCCGGATGGGCCGCGGATGCGACGGCGGATACGCCTCGTGCATCGAACGGCCCACGAGAGGGCACCGCTCAACTTCGAGGCGGAGTCGGAGGGGACACGTACCTGGTTCCATCTCATCGGTCCCGTGCTGGCGGCGCTCATGACCGGTTCGCTGCTGCTGTTCGACGAATTGGACGCGAGCTTGCATCCGACACTTTCCAAGCAGTTGCTGCGGTTGTTCCAGGACCCCGCCACCAACCCGAAGGGCGCGCAGTTGGTCTTCACCTCACACGACACCAGTCTGCTGAACCACCTCAACAGGGACGAGGTCTGGCTGACCGAGAAGGCCGAGGACGCGGTGACCAGACTCGGCGCGCTGGCGGACTTCGCCGGTGAGCGGGTGCGGAAGTCGCAGAACCTCGAGAAGGCGTACCTGCACGGACGTTTCGGTGCGATACCCGAAGTGGATCGCACCGACCTCCTCCGGGCTCTCGGCCTGATCGGCTGACCCGGATGGCACCACGGAGAACCAAGGCGAAAGATCTCCGGCGGAGGACGGCAAGTCGCGCGGAGCCGCGACGACGAGGTTGACCAATGTTGGTGCGTGTTCGACATCGAGTGGCCGAAGAACCACCCGAACCTGAAGCAGGCGATCCGGTTAGCACAGGAACACGGGATCCGGCTCGCCATCTCCAATCCGTGCTTCGAGCTGTGGCTGATTCTGCATTTCGAAGACCAGACGGCCTTCATCGGCACCAAAGAGGCCGAGAGCAGGAGTCGCAAGCTCGACGGGCGCAGCGGCAAGCGCATCGACCCCAACCAGTACATGCCGCGGCGGCATGAGGCGGTCCGGCGAGCGTTACTGCTGGCGCAACGGCATGCTCGGCACCAGAGCAGCTGTCCCGACGACAATCCGTCGTCCGCCATGGGGGAGTTGCTGGCAGCGATTCAGGGGCTTGACCGAACAGTTCGGTAGGGCGTGCCGGCGTGGTGCATCCCTCCACGGCGATGGGCGGGCGGGGGCGCCGGAGGCGCATGGATGCGCCGTAAGGCGCCTGATCAGGAACGCCTGAGCCCCTTGGCGCGAAGCGCCCCCGGCGAAGCCCTTTCGCGCGAAGCGCCCCCGGCGAAGCCCGATCGGGGTGGGAGTCAGCTGGCCAACCACCCCATCGAGCAACGGGTGGGGAGCCTAGACCCCGAGGGCGGAAGGCAGGCTGAGCTCCTGGAGGAAGAGGGCCTCCGTGGTGGCGACCCGGCGCAGCTCCTCCAAATCCACCCGCTCGTTCGGCGCGTGGATCGCCGCCTCCTCGTCCTCCGCCCCGAACAGCAGGATCTCGGCCGCGGGGAACTGCCGGAGCAGCGTGTTGACGAGCGGGATCGAGCCTCCGGCGCCGACGTCGCGCGGCGGGCGGCCGAAGGCGCGTTCCATGGCGCGGTTGAGGGCGGCGCGGGCCTTGCCGCCCGAGTCCGCCTGGTAGCCGGAGCCGACCGTGAAGTCGCCGAACGAGACCTGCACGCCCCACGGGGCGACCTGGCGCAGGAACTCCACGACCGCGTTCACGGTGGTCTTGGGGTCGCCCGCCGGTGGGACGCGGACCGTGACGCGGGCGCGGGCCGTGGGCTGGACGGCGTTGACGGCGCCCGAGACCGTGGGGACGTCGAGGCCGGTGACGGTGATGGCGTAGGAGGACCAGAGCCGGTCCGCGAGCGAGCCGGAGCCCACCAGCGACACCCCATCGAGCACCCCTGAGGTCCGCCTGAACTCCTCCTCCGACGGCCCCTGCCCGAGGAACGAGCCGCGGGGCAGGCCGGGGACGCGGATGTCGCCGTTGTCGTCGTGCAGCGAGGTGAGCATGCGCATGAGCGCGGCCAGCGCGTCGGGGGCGGCGCCGCCGAAGGAGCCGCTGTGCACGGCCTCCTTCAGGGTGCGGACCTCGATGGTGAAGGCGGCCATGCCGCGCAGCGACGTGGTGACGGACGGGTCGCCGACGCGCGGGTTGCCCGTGTCGGCCACCACGATGGCGTCGGCGCGCAGCAGGTCGGGGTTGCGCTCGACGAACGCCTCCAGCCGGTCGCCCGCGTACTCCTCCTGGCCCTCGATGATGACCTTGATGCCCACGGGGAATCGCCCCTGGAAGGTGCGCAGGGCGGTGATGTGGGAGATGATGCCCGACTTGTCGTCGGCGGTGCCGCGCCCGTACAGGCGGCCGTCGATGAGCGTCGGCTCGAACGGCGGGGTACGCCATGCGGCCGGGTCCCCCGCCGGCTGCACGTCGTAGTGCGCGTACAGGAGCACCGTGGGCATGCCGGGAGGCGCGGGCGCCTCGCCGAAGACGGCCGGGAAGCTGCCTTCGACGGGCACCTGCTGCACGCGCGGCAGCCCGGTGGAGCGCAGCAGCTCCTCGGTCATGGCGGCGGCGGCGAACACGGGCTCTTCCGGGTGCCCGGGGAAGGCCACGGAGGGGATGGCGGAGAGCCGCTTGAGCTCCTCGACGGCCTGTGGCATCGCGGCGCGGACGGCGCTCTCGATCTGATCTGGAGTCACGGAGGGTCCCCCGGGGTCGTTCTTCACCTATACACAGCGATTCGTCTCATTGGATCACAACCGGCCCTGTGCTGCGGAAACGAGGCGAGGACCGGTCTGACCCGCGGGCCAATCTACCTGCGGATTTCGTCGTTGTTACATACCGGTTCTGCGGATACCGATTTTCTTGCAGAGTGCTGCGACCGATTCGCTTGGCAAAACCGCAGGTGAACCGTCACACTGTGGCTAGTTCAGACACGAGGGAAGATAACCATGACGCAGCCGGAACACGACGTCCTGAAGGCCGCGCAGGACAACCTGTGGTTGCACTTCACCAGGCACAGCGCGTACCAGCAGTCCGAGATCCCGACCATCGTGCGCGGTGAGGGATCCTACGTCTACGACATCCACGGCAAGCGCTACCTCGACGGTCTGGCCGGCCTGTTCGTGGTCCAGGTGGGCCACGGGCGGCAGGAGCTGGCCGAGGCCGCCGCCAAGCAGGCCCAGGAGCTGGCGTTCTTCCCGCTGTGGTCCTACGCCCACCCCAAGGCGGCCGAGCTGGCCCAGCGCCTGGCCGCCCACACCCCCGGCGAGCTGAACCGCGTCTTCTTCACCACGGGCGGCGGCGAGGCGGTCGAGACCGCCTGGAAGCTGGCCAAGCAGTACTACAAGCTCATCGGCAAGCCGCTCAAGCACAAGGTCATCAGCCGCCAGATCGCCTACCACGGCACCCCGCAGGGCGCCCTGTCGATCACCGGCATCCCGGCGTTCAAGCAGATGTTCGAGCCGCTGGTGCCGGGGTCGATCCGGGTGCCCAACACCAACCACTACCGCGCCGACGAGATCACCGGCGTCCCGGGCATGACGCCCGAGCAGTACGGCATCTGGGCCGCCGAGCGCGTGGCCCGCGCCATCGAGATGGAGGGCCCCGACACGGTGGCCGCCGTCTTCGCCGAGCCCGTCCAGAACGCGGGCGGCTGCTTCCCGCCGCCCCCCGGCTACTTCCAGCGCCTGCGCGAGATCTGCGACGAGTACGACGTCCTGCTCGTCTCGGACGAGGTCATCTGCGCCTTCGGCCGGCTGGGCACCATGTTCGGCGGCCAGAAGTTCGACTACGTGCCCGACATCATCACCTGTGCCAAGGGCATGACCAGCGGTTACTCCCCGATCGGGGCGATGATCGCGCACGAGCGGCTGTTCGAGCCGTTCAAGCAGGGCGACACCATGTTCGCCCACGGCTACACCTTCGGCGGTCACCCGGTCTCCGCCGCCGTGGCGCTGGCCAACCTCGACATCTTCGAGCGCGAGGACCTCCTCGGCCACGTGACGGCGAACGAGCCGCGCTTCAAGCAGACCCTCGACGACCTGCGCGACCTGCCGATCGTCGGCGACGTGCGGGGCTCCGGCTACTTCTGGGGCATCGAGCTGGTCAAGGACAAGACCACCAAGGAGACGTTCACCGCCGACGAGTCGGAGCGGCTGCTGCGCGGGTACCTGTCGAAGGCGCTGTTCGACGCGGGCCTCTACTGCCGCGCCGACGACCGCGGCGACCCCGTCATCCAGCTCGCCCCACCGCTGATCGCCGGGCAGAAGGAGTTCGACGAGATCGGAGCGATCCTCCGCGGCGTGCTCGCCGAAGCCTGGGCTCAGCTCTGACACCCCTCAATCCGGTACGACGGAGTGCCGGTTCCCGAAAGGATCCACCGCCATGAAGATCGGCGTTCCAGCCGAGGTCAAGAACCACGAGTATCGCGTCGCCGTCACCCCGGCAGGCGTGCACGAGCTGGTGCGCAACGGGCACGACGTCACCGTACAGCGGGGCGCGGGCCTGGGCTCGCAGATCACGGACGAGGAGTACCTCGCGGCCGGCGCGAAGATCATCGACAGTGCCGACGCCGTCTGGGCCGAGGCCGACCTGGTGCTCAAGGTGAAGGAACCGATCGCCGAGGAGTACCACCGGCTGCGCGAGGGGCTGGTGCTGTTCACCTACCTGCACCTGGCCGCCTCCCGGCCCTGCACCGACGCGCTGCTCAGCGCCAGGACCACCGGCATCGCCTACGAGACCGTGCAGGTGGGCAACGCGCTGCCGCTGCTCGCCCCCATGTCCGAGGTGGCCGGTCGGCTCGCGCCGCAGGTGGGCGCCTACAACCTGATGCGCTTCAACGGCGGGCGGGGCGTCCTGCCCGGCGGCGTGCCCGGTGTGGCCCCCGCCAAGGTGGTCGTGATCGGCGGCGGCGTCTCCGGCCTGAACGCCGCGCAGATCGCCGTCGGCATGGGCGCCGACGTCACCGTGCTCGACACCAACATCGACCGGCTGCGCTCCATCGACGCCGTCTACCAGGGCCGGCTCAAGACGCTGGTGTCCACCGCGTACGCCATCGAGCGGGAGGTCCTGCAGGCCGACCTGGTCATCGGCGCGGTGCTGATCCCCGGCGCCAAGGCCCCCACCCTGGTCTCCAACGACCTGGTCGCGCGCATGAAGCCGGGCTCCGTGCTCGTCGACATCGCCATCGACCAGGGCGGCTGCTTCGAGGACTCGCGCCCCACCACGCACGCCGACCCGACGTACAAGGTGCACGAGTCCGTCTTCTACTGCGTGGCGAACATGCCCGGCTCCGTGGCCAACACCTCCACCTACGCCCTGACCAACGCGACGCTCCCGTACGCGGTCAAGCTGGCGAACCTGGGCTGGCGGGACGCGGTCAAGTCGGACGCCGGCCTGGCGGGCGGCCTCAACACGCACGACGGCAAGCTGACGAACCAGCCGGTCGCCGAGGCGCTCGGCCTGGCGTACACGCCTGTCTCCGAAGTGGTGTGATGGGGTGAGGGGGGCACGGCCCGGCCGCGCCCCCGCACACCTGAGGAGGAGCGATGACGCTCGGCATCAGCCAGGTCACCGTCTACGTCGAGGACCAGCAGCGCGCGCTGGACTTCTGGAGCCGCAAGATGGGTTTCGAGGTCGTGCGCGACATGCCGTACGGCGAGCACCGCTGGATCGAGGTGCAGCCGCCCGCCGGCGGCACCCGCCTGGTCGTGCACAAGGCCGACCCCGACTGGCCTGCGCTCGTCAAGGACCTGCCGAACTACGTGCTGTTCCACGCCGACGACATCGTCAAGACGCACCAGGAGCTGGTGGCGCGCGGCGTCGAGTTCACCCAGCCGCCCAACCAGCAGCCGTGGGGCTGGTCAGCCGTCTTCAAGGACGACGACGGCCACCTGTTCCACCTCGGGCAGCGCTAGCCGGCTACCGGATGCCGAGCCGCCACCGCAGGTCGCGCGCCGTCACCAGCACGTGCTGCAGCTCACCGGGGCTGGGCCAGGGCGCGCTGCCCGGCCGCACCAGCGCCCCGCGCACCGACGCCAGGTGCTCGACCGCGCTGGCGTGCGCCCCGCTCCGCTCCACCAGCCACGCCAGCACCTCGGAATGATCGTGCAACGGCCTGGTCATCAGATCCCACGTGGACAGCACCTCGGCCAGGTCCGCGACCTCCAGCTCGGCCCCGTCCCTGCGCCTGGTGGCCGAGGCGGCCAGCTCCGCGCGGGCGGTCAGCTCGGGCTCGGCGGGGCGGGCCCAGGAGGGCGGCGGCGGGTCGGACAGCCACACCTGCGCCTCCCTGTGCTCCCCGACCACCGACAGCAGCCCGCCCAGCTCGACAGCGGCCCGATGATGCCCGGCCCGCGCCGCCTGCCTGAACCAGTGCTGCCCGCCCGCCAGATCCCCGAACTCGGCGATGAGCAGCAGCCCGTAGTTGAAGGCCGCCTCGGCGTCCCCGCCGGCCGCCGCCCGCCCGAACCAGTGGCTGGCCGCCGCCGTGTCGTCCAGCTCCACGCACACGAACCCGGCCATCCGCTGGTCATGGGCCCGCCCGGCGTTCGCCGCCTGCTCGAACCAGGCCCGCGCGGCCCGCAGATCACCCCTGGACAGCGCCACCCCGCCGAGCCGCGAGGCGGCACCCGGATGCTCGCTCCTGGCCGCCAGCCGGTAGTACGCCTCCGCCCCCTCGGGGTCGCGGCTGGCGTGCAGGTAGAGGCCCAGGCAGTAGGCGGAGTCCGCGTGCCCGCCCCTGGCGGCGCACTCCCACCAGTGCACGGCCTCCGCGTCCTCACCCGCGCAGTACGCCAGGAACCCCAGGTCGTGCGCGGACGCCGCGTCGCCGCCCTCGGCCGCCCTGCGGTGCCACTCGCGGGCCGTGCCCAGCTCACCCGCGTCCTCGCACATCAGCGCCAGCCTGCGAGCTGCCGTCCTGGACCCGCCCGTGGCCGCGCTCTCGAACCACACCCGGGCCGCGCCCACGTCGCCCCGCTGTTCCAGCAGGAGCAGCGCGAGGTTCGTGGCCGCCTCGGCGTCACCGGTGCTGGCCGCGGCCTCGTACCAGGTGACGGCGTCCTCCAGGCTGCCGTGCTTCTCGTGCCAGATGCCCAGGTTGTAGGCGCTGTCGACGTTGCCGCCCGCGGCGGCCCGCTCCCACCAGTGCCGGGCGGCCGCGCGGTCGCCGTGCTGGGCGAAGAGCTTGCCGAGCCGGTGCGCGGCCTCGGCGTCGCCCGCCAGCGCGGCGGCCATCAGCTCGGGCTCGTCTCCCACGCGCGGCGCCGGTACGGACGGCAGCCCCACCTCTCCTTGCCAGGACATGGCGACAGACTGGCACGTGATCGCCCGATCGCGAACGGTAATCGCCGAAGCCTCTAAGAGAAGTGAATGAAGCCCGCGTACATGCCCATGCCACAGACGTACCGCAGCGACCCGGCCGGTTGCGGTGGCAGCCGGACGGTGGCGGGGAGTGCGACGTCGCGCCCGCCGATCGTGACGGTGCCGGTGCAGCCCCGGTCCACCACCTCGAAGACCACCTCGACGGGCACGCCGGCCCGTGCCGTCACCACGGAGGGCCGGTAGCCGTCTCGCGTGGCCCACACGGTGACGGTCTCCGCTCCCGGTCCTGACGCGACGGGTGCGGCGGGGACGGTGAGCCAGCCGCCCAGGCTGAGGCCGGTCCCGGCGGTCCAGAGGCCGGCGCCCACGGCGACGAGCCCGGCCCCGCGGGCCAGCCGGGTCCGGGAGACGCGCCGCAGCACGTATCCGAGCAGGGCGAACGCCGGTGCGGTGCCGATGACGAAGCCCGCCATGGCCGCCGCGCCCGCCAGGGGAGAGCCGCTGGAGACGGCGAGCATCTCGACGCCGAGCGTCACGCCGCAGGGCACCAGGATGGTGGCCGCGCCCAGCATCGGCGCCTGGTAGCGGGAGGCGGGCGGGGGCTCGGGCGCGGAGCAGCGCGTACGCCGCATGAGCCGGATCGCGAAGCCCACGACGGTGGCCCCGGCCACGACCAGGAGCACGGCCCTGGCCTGCGGTGGCAGGCTGACGGCCGAGCCGAGCAGCCCGAGCAGGGCGCCGGCGGCGGTGTAGGAGGCCAGCCGCCCCGCCAGGAACCAGCACACCAGCGCCGGATCGGCGCCACGGCGGCCGTCCGCCAGGCCCATGAGCAGCCCGCCCTGCGCCGCCGTGCACGTGGCGGTCCCCGCGAGCAGTCCGGCGGCCACCCCGCCGGCCAGCAGGGTGAGGGTCTGCACGGGTCAGCGGGTGAGCGCCAGGTCGTCCAGCGACCCGCTCTTGGCGGCCTCGACGATGGAGCCGAGCTGGTCGAGGCTCATCTCGACCCGCTGCCCGAAGTCGTCCACGATGACGACCCGGCGGTCGGCGGGGGCCGTCTCGTCGACGAACAGCTCGGGGCACCCGCAACTGCACTGGCCGCAGAACTTGGCGATGGACCGCATCCTCGTCCTCACTCTCTCTCGGGCCGGTTCACTCGCAAGGTAACGCGACCTCTCGGATGCGGCCAGTGACAGTTGTCGCACTCATGGTGACGTTTAGGCGGAACCGCCCCGGAGCACAGACATCCTTTCGAAGTACTCCTCGTCGGTCATCTCGCCGCGAGCGTAGCGTTCGGCGAGGATCTGCTCGGCGGAGGCCGTCGGAGAGGCGGGGTGCGTGGTGGCGGTGGCTGCCCGGCGCGGCCCCCACCAGCCTCTGCGCCAGCTCACCACGGCCAGCGTGATGAAGCCGGCCCAGAGCAGGGCCCAGACGATGGGGAAGATGGGTGCGATGCCTCCGGCGGCGCCCCAGTGCGGGCCTGCCATGGTCAAAGTGTTCATGTCTCCTCCTTGACGTGTACCTCAAGGGTCCGCCGGAGGGGCGCGCGGCGAATCGCACGGCGGGCTCTGATCGTGCTGCGCCCGCTGGAGTGCTTCGGGCGGGCCGGCCGTACGACAGCGGGGGTAGGGCGCCGGTGCGTTCCATCGTCCTCAGGACGGGGGCGGCCTCCGCCGTCCGGACGGTGCCGGCTACCGCTGGAACAGGCAGAACTCGTTGCCCTCCGGGTCGAGGAGCGTGACCCAGTCGTCGTGCGTCCGCCACACCCGGGCCCCCAGCCCGACGAGCCGGGCGATCTCCGCGTCGGGGTCGTCGGCTTCGAGGTCGAGGTGCAGCCGGTTCTTGACGACCTTGCGTTCGGGCACCCGCTGGAACCACAGCCGCACCGGGCCGCCCTCCACCAGCACGGTGGGATCGTCCTCCGGGTCCTCGACGCCCTGCTCGCGCAGCCGGGTCAACTCGGCCTCGTCGTACGGCGCCACGGCGTACCCGTCGAGCGCCGCCGCCCAGAACCGGGCCAGCGAGGCCGGATGCCGGCAGTCGACCACCACGTCACGCAGCCGGGCCATCGGGTTTCCTCGCCTCGATGAGGAAGCGGGCGGAGTGCGCCACGAACGGCCCGTCCGCCTCGATCCGCTCGTGCAGCGCGCGCAGCCTGCCCGCGAAGCGCTCGACCGAGAACCCGGGGACGATCCAGATCACCTTGCGCAGGAAGTAGATCACCGCCCCGATGTCGCGGAACTCCATCCGCAGCCGCTCCGAGCGCAGGTCCACGACCTCCAGCCCGGCGGCCTCGGCCTCGGCCCTGGCCAGCGAGGGCTCGCGGTGGCCGCCCTCGTACGGGCCGAGGAAGTATTCGGTCAGCTCGGCCACGCTCCAGGGGCCGACCTGCTGGGAGAAGTACGACCCGCCGGGCGCCAGCACGCGGGCGATCTCCGCCCACCACGTCGCCACCGGGTGGCGGCTGGTCACCAGGTCGAAGGCCGCGTCGGCGAACGGCAGGCGCGGCTGCTCGTCGTCGGCCACCACCCAGGCGCCGCGCGGGCGCAGCCGGGAGGCGGCCAGCCGCAGGTTGGGCGGCCACGACTCGGTGGCCACGGTCACCGGGGGCAGGGACGGCAGCCCGGCGAGGATCTCGCCGCCCCCGGTCTGGATGTCGAGTGCGGCCCGCGCCTTGGCCATGCGCTCGCCGAGGAGCCGGGAGTATCCCCAGGAGGGCCGCTCCTCGGTGGCCCGGCCGTCGAGCCAGGAGAAGTCCCAGCCGTCCACGGAGACGGAGCCGGCCTCGCGTACCAGGTCGTCATACGTACGCCGCATCCTCGAACCCTGTCAGCGGCCGGCCCGCCGATCAAGCGCATTTCCTCACGCGATGCGCTCCCGCACGGCGGCGCGGTCGATGCCGAGCTGGTCGATGAGCTGCGCGACCGGGTCGGGCCGCTTCTGCGCCAGCAGGTTGAGCGCCAGGTGCCGGGGGGCCTCCGTGTCCCTGGTCTTCACCTTCGTGGCCTTGATGGCGTCGTTCAAGACGGCTCTGGCGCTGGAGGTCAGCGCGGTGCCGGGGACGGCCGGATGCCTCCGCGGCGTGTCGGGCAGGTCGCCCACCTCCAGGCCGAGCATGCGCAGCGCGGCCCGGTCGAGCTCCTGCAGCGCCGCGCGGGCGGCGGCCAGGTCGACGCCGAGCGCCCGCGCCGACTCGTCGTGGTGCAGGAGGCCGAGCAGCATGTGCTCGGTGCCCAGCCGCCGGTCGCCGCGCAGCCTGGCCTCCTCGAACGCGGCCTTGATGATCACCGACACCGGGCTCTTCTGCTTGCCGAACATGGTCAGCCCCCTCACTTCCCGTACTTGGCGTGCACCGACTGCCGCGACATGCCGAGCGCGTCGCCGATCTGCTCCCAGGTCCAGCCCTGCTCCCTGGCCAGCGCCACGGACACCGCCTCGACCTGCTCGGCCAGCCGGTGCAGCGCTCCGACCGCACGCAGCCCCATCGCGGGGTCATTGGCGCGGATCCGCTCGGTCAGCTCTGTAACGTCCACGTTGTCAGGCTAGATTGACAGCGCCGATTTTGTCAATCTAGCCTGACAGACATGGAAGATGTGCTGATCGTGGGGGCGGGCCCCGTCGGGCTGATGCTCGCGTGCGAGCTGAGCCTGGCCGGCGTGCGCCCCGTCGTGCTGGAGAAGAGGGCGGAGCCGAGCGAGCTGCCCAGGGCCAACGGTCTCGGCGGGCAGATCGTCGACGTGCTCGACCATCGCGGGCTGCTGGAGCGGTTCAGCGAGGGCGAGCTGCTCGGCGAGGTGTTCGCCTTCGAGGAGCCGGCGCGGCACGTGGCCGGGCTGCTGCAGGATTCAGGGGTCGTGTACGGGGCGGCTGAGCCGTCGGTGGTCGGCGCGGGCGGGGCGCCGCAGCCGTCGGAGGCCGGCGCGGGCGGACTGCCGAAGCCGTCGCCGGCCGGCGCGGGTGGGGTGCCGGGGCATCCGCTGGTCGGGCGGTTCGTGCCCGATCTGGCTCTGGCCGGCGGCGGCCGGGTGGCCGAGCTGATGCGCGCCGCCCGCCCCGTGCTGCTCGACCTGGGCGGCGGCGTCCACCTCGACGACGACTGGATCGACGTGGTCCGCGCCCGCTGCGACGCCCCGCCCGCCGACGCGCTGCTGATCCGCCCGGACGGCTACGTGGCCTGGGCCGGCACCGAAGGGCTGGCCGAGGCGGCCGAGCGGTGGTTCGGACCGAGCCTCACAGCCAGCCCGGCTTGACCAGCCCCGACTCGTAGGCGATGACGACGAGCTGAGCCCGATCGCGGGCGTGCAGCTTCATCATGGCCCGGCTGACGTGCGTCTTCGCCGTCGCCGGCGACATGAACAGCTTGGCCGCGATCTCGTCGTTCGTCATCCCCGTGCCCACCAGCGCCAGCACCTCCCGCTCCCGCTCGGTGAGCTGGTCGAGCCCGTCGGCGGCGACGGGCTCCTTGGCGCGGGAGGCGTACTCGGCGATCAGCCGGCGGGTCACGCTGGGCGACAGCAGCGCCTCGCCGGCCGCCACCACCCGCACCGCCTGGATCAGCTCGGCCGGCTCGGTGTCCTTGACCAGGAAGCCGCTGGCGCCGCCGCGCAGCGCCTCGAAGACGTACTCGTCCAGCTCGAACGTCGTCAGGATGATGATGTGCGGCCCCGGCGGCATCCGGCGGGTGGCGGTCAGGCCGTCGGTGCCCGGCATGCGGATGTCCATGAGCACGACGTCCGGCTGGTGCTCGCCCGCCAGCCGGACGGCCTCGGCGCCGTCGGCCGCCTCGGCCACCACGGTCATGTCAGGCTGGGCGTCGAGCAGCGCCTTGAAGCCCGCGCGGACCAGCGCCTGGTCGTCCGCCAGCAGAACCTTGATCATGACGTCTCCTCCGGTAGGGGCAGCCGGGCCTCGACCTGGAAGCCGGTGCCGGAGGGCCCGGCGACCAGCGTGCCGCCAAGCGCGGAAGCCCGCTCGCGCATGCCGGGGATGCCGTTGCCGCTGCCCGACTCGGACAGCGCGCCGGGGGTGCCTGAGCCGGTGTCGGTGACGCTCACGGCCAGCTCCCGCTCGCCGTACTCCAGCCGCACGCTGACCGCCGCGCCCGGCGCGTGCCTGGCGGCGTTCGTGAGCGACTCCTGGACGATCCGGTACGCGGCCCGCTCCACCTGCGACGGCAGCGGGCGGGAGCCGACGCGCTTGAGCGTCACGTCCAGGCCGCAGCGCTCGATCAGCTCGTCGATCCGGTCCAGCCCGGCCGTGGGGGAGCGGGGGGCGCCCTCGCGCAGCACGCTCAGCACGGAGCGCATCTCGCCGAGCACCTCCTTGGAGGCCGTCTTGATCGTGGCCAGGGCGGTCCTGGCCTGCTCGGGGTTGGCGTCGATGAGGTGCAGCGCGGTCGAGGCCTGCACGTGGATGAGCGAGATGTTGTGCGCCAGCACGTCGTGCAGCTCCTGCGCCATCGTCAGCCGCTCCTCGCTGGCCTGCCGCCTGGCCTCCTCCTGCTCGACCCGCTCCCGCTCGGCCCTGCGCTCCCTGACGTTCCTGACCAGCTCGGCGATGACCATCAGCAGCATGATGGAGGTCAGGATCCACACGCTGTGGAAGATGTCGCGGTTGCCGACCATCCAGGCGTAGGTGAGGAACGACAGCAGCGTGGCCCCGGCCATCGCCCAGGCCATCAGCCGCCTGCCGCGCAGCACTGACAGGATCAGCAGCACGGCGGGGCTGATGAAGCTGGGGCCGTAGGCGTACCCGCCGATGAGGAACAGGTCGGAGGCGGCCAGCCCGGCGGCGGTCGTGAGCAGCGGGAAGCGGCGGTGCAGCAGCACCGCCACGGGGCCGACGAGCAGCAGCGCGATCGCGTAGGGGTCGAGCGGCTCCCGCAGGCCCTGCTGCCCCCACGAGGCGCCCCTGCCGATCACCAGCTGGGCGACCGCCACGATGAGGGCGAGATAGGGGTCGAACCCGTACTTCCTGCGCACGCCACCCACGCTAGAGCACCCCTGCTGACCAGCGCATCATCCCCATGTGTGAGCAGGCCCTACCACGACGGGCGTACCTGGGCCATGGTGGGACCATGCGCCGTGCGATCATTCCCGCAGCAGCAGTCCTCGTCTCGCTCGTGCCCGCGCCCGCCGCGCTGGCGCAGCAACCACAGAAGGTGCCCGTCGCCGAAGGGTACGGCGGCGCGGTGGCCACCGTCGACCTCGACGCCAGCAGGGCCGCCATCTCCGTGCTCAGAAGGGGCGGCAACGCCATGGACGCCGCCGTCGCGGCGGGTGCGGTGCTGGGCGTCACCGAGCCGTACTCGGCCGGCCTGGCCGGCGGCGGCTTCATGGTCTACTACGACGCCAGGCAGCGCAAGGTGTTCACGATCGACGGCCGCGAGACCGCCCCGCAGGCCATGACCGCCACCTCGCTGGAGGGCATCCCGTTCGAGGAGGGCGTCACCAGCGGCCTGTCGGCGGGCGTGCCCGGCACGGTCGCCAACTGGGACCTGGCCCTGCGCAGGTTCGGCACGATCTCGCTCAAGCAGGCGCTCCAGCCCGCGATCGAGGTGGCCTCCAAGGGTTTCGTGGTGGACCAGACGTTCTACGACCAGACCGCCGCCAACGCCCCCCGTTTCAAGGACATCGCCTCCACGGCCGAGCTCTACCTGCCGAACGGCGCCCCGCCGCCCGTCGGCTCCGTCTTCAGGAACCCCGAGCTCGCCGACACCTACCGCGAGCTGGGCAGGCGCGGCCCCGGCTGGCTGTACGGCGGCCAGCTCGGCAAGGAGGTCGTGGCCACCGTCAAGAACCCGCCGGTCACCCCCGGCAGCACCCGCAACGTGCGGCCCGGCCTGATGGAGCTGTCGGACCTGCGGGCCTACCGCGCGCTCCTGCGCGAGCCCACCAAGATCTCCTACAAGGGCCTGGACGTGTACGGCATGGCCCCGCCCTCCTCCGGCGGCTCCACGGTCGGCGAGGCGCTGAACATCCTGGAGGCGCTGCCGCGCGTCGGCCTGCACGAGTACCTGGAGGCGTCCAGGCTGGCCTTCGCCGACCGCGGCAAGTACGTCGGCGACATCCCGGGAGTGCCGCTGCGCGAGCTGCTGTCCGACGGCTTCGCCAAGGAGCGGGCCTGCCTGGTCGGCGGCACGGCCATGCCGCACCCGGCCGCGCCGGGCGAGCCCGACGGCTCGTACGGGGCCTGCGCGCCGCCCACGGGCACCGCCACCCCGGTCGCCCAGGAGGGCCCGGAGACCACGCACCTGGTCGTGGCCGACCGGTGGGGCAACGTCATCGCCTACAACCTGACCATCGAGTCGACCGGCGGCAACGGCATCGTGGTGCCGGGCCGCGGCGTGCTGCTCAACAACGAGCTGACCGACTTCACCTTCGGCCCCGCCCCCGGCGACCCGAACCTGCCCGGCCCCGGCAAGCGGCCGCGCTCGTCGATGGCGCCGACGCTGGTGTTCGACGACGGCAGGCCGGTGCTGGCGGCCGGCTCGCCCGGCGGCTCCACGATCATCACGACCGTGCTGCAGATCCTGGTCAACCGCTACGAGCTCGGCATGAGCCTGCCCGACGCGCTGGCCGCGCCGCGCGCCACCCAGCGCAACACCGCGCAGACGCAGGCCGAGCAGGCGTTCCTGGACCGGTACCGGGCGGAGCTGGAGGCCAAGGGGCACAGCTTCGCGCTGAACCCGGAGATCGGGGCCGCCACGGCGCTGGAGTTCCTCGGCAGGAGCCGGATCCAGGCCGTGGCGGAGCCGTCCCGCCGGGGCGGGGGCAGCGCGATGGTGGTCTCGCCTAGTAGATGAGCTCGTAGGCGCCGGGCTTCACCCTCCGGGTACGCGCCCAGTACTCGAAGGTGAAGCCCGGCCAGATCGTCCGGTTCACGCCGTGCGCGTCCAGGTACCAGGAGCGGCAGCCGCCCGCGTTCCAGACGAGGGGGTCGAGCCGGGCGCGCAGCCGGTCGTTGAAGGCGCGCTGCGCCCGCGGTTTCACGTCCACGGCCCTGGCCTGGGTGCGGGAGAGCAGGCGCAGGCACTCGACGACGTAGCGGGCCTGCGACTCGATCATGAAGACCACCGAGTTGTGGCCGAGCCCGGTGTTGGGGCCGAGCAGGAAGAACAGGTTGGGGAAGCCGGAGGCGGTGATGCCGAGGTAGGCCTCGATGCCGTCGCGCCAGGCGTCCTGGAGCTTCAGGCCGTCCCTGCCGGTGATCCGCTGGCCGGCGAGCGCGTCGGTCACCTTGAAGCCGGTGCCGTAGACGATCGCGTCGGTCTCGCGCTCGGCCGCGCCCGCCACGATCGAGCGCTCGCGGATCTCGGTGATCCCGTCCGTGACCAATGAGACGTTATCCCTGGTCAGGGCCGGATAGTAGTCGCTGGAGACGATGATGCGCTTGCAGCCGATGAGGTAGTCGGGGGTGAGCGCGCGGCGCAGCTCCTGGTCGGGGACCTGGGCGTGCAGGTGCCGCAGCGCGAGCCGCTCGTGCACCTTCATCAGGCGGGGGTCCACGGCGAAGCCCAGGGCCCTGGTCTCCAGGGCCCAGTAGATGCCGGCGCGCAGGGCCCTGGCGGCGCCGGGCAGGCGCAGCAGCCGCCGCGCGGCGGGGGAGAAGGCGAAGTCCGGCTTGGGGTGCAGCCAGGGGGCCGTGCGCTGGTAGACGGTGACGTGGCCGGCGGTGCGGGCGAGCTGCGGGACGAACTGGACGGTGGAGGCGCCGGTGCCGATGACGGCCACGCGCTTGCCGGCCAGGTCCGCCGAGTGGTCCCACTCGGCGGAGTGGAAGGCGGGGCCGGTGAACGACTCGCGCCCGGCTATTTCCGGAAATTTCGGGATGTGGAGGGCGCCGATGGCGGAGACGACGGCGTTCGGGCGCAGGGTGTCGCCGTCCTCCGTGGTGACCGTCCAGGATCGGGTGGCGTCGTCGTACTCCAGGGAGGCGACGTGCTTGCCGTACCGGATGTGGGGGGTGACGCCGTACTCGGCGGCGCAGGACCGCAGGTACGCCTGGATCTCCGCCTGCGGTGAGAACATCCGCGACCAGTCCGGGTTCAGCTCGAACGAGTAGGAGTACATGTGCGACGGCACGTCGCACGCGCAGCCGGGGTAGGTGTTGTCACGCCAGGTGCCGCCCAGCTCCGCGGCCTTCTCCAGGACGACGAAGTCGTGGTAACCGGCCTGTTTGAGCTTGATGGCCATGCAGATCCCGGCGAATCCGGACCCGACGATCACGATCCCTGGCTCAGCCACGGGCTCCTCCCGGACTTATTGGACGATTAGTCCAATGTAGCCGTTGCCGGGAACGACGAAAACCCGCCACGGCCTCCGCGGCGGGTGCAGCTACCGGCCGGCTTACTGGAGCAGCAGGAAGGCGGCGACGCCGATGATCACGATGACGGCCACCACGGCGATGATGGGGATGAGGGGCGACTTCTTCGGCTTGGCCACGGCCTCCTGCTCGCGCGCGTTGGCGAACGCGCGGAAGGCCTGGGTGTTGCCCGCCGGGTCGATGTGCTGGTCAGACATGGGCAGCAGCCTAGCGTGCGCGCCTGCGCCGTTTGCGTCTTTTGGTGGGATCCATCGGGATGGGCTGATTAGGGGACCACCCCACCGGCCGGATAGCTTTGAAGCATGCTCAGGACCCTGTTCTCCGCGCGCCTCATGGGGCTGCACCTGCTCACGATCGGGGTCCTGGTCGCGTTCATCCTGCTCGGCCGCTGGCAGCTCGGCGTCTTCCAAGATTCGGGCAAGCCGCGTGTCTCCACCGACCCCGAGCCCGTCGCCGTCGCCACGCTCGCCAGGCCCGGCGCCCAGCTCGACGGGGAGCACGTGGGCCGCAGGGTCACGGCCGAGGGCGTCTACGAGGCCGATCGCCAGCTCCTGGTCGCCGACCGGCGGCCCGACGTCGACGCGCCGGGCGGCAACGTCTCACGCGACGACGGCTACTGGGTGCTCACACCGATCAGGCTCGACGACGGCACGCTCGTGCCGGTCGTGCGCGGCTGGGTGGCCAGGGCCGACGACCCCGGCGTGGCCGCCGTGCCGCAGGGCCGGGTCACGGTGTCCGGGCGGCTGCGCCCGCAGCAGGGCACCGACAGCGTGCAGCGGCGCGCGGAGGGCCTGCCCGCCGGGCAGGTGCAGACGGTGTCCACGGGCGAGCTGGTCAACCTGTGGACCGGCCAGCAGGTCCGCACCGGCTACCTCGTCGCGCAGCCGCCCTCGGGCTCGTTGACGCAGGTCAAGGTGGCTCCGCCGGTGGTCGGCGGCACGCTGACGTGGCGTAACCTGGCTTATGCCGCCAACTGGTGGATCTTCGCTGGATTCGCCGTCTTCATGTGGTTCCACTTCGTACGCGACGCCGTGCGGAGTGACCGGGACCGCGGCAAGTCGTCCCCTGAGATGGTTCTGGAAGGTTAACGGTGGAATCGGCTCTCAAGCCCTTCCGGGCGCTCGCGTACGTGGTCGGGGTCATGCTGCTCGTGCTCTGCGTGGGCATGGTCCTCAGGTACGGCTTCGGTGAGCCGTCCCTGTCGCAGACGATCGCCCCCATCCACGGCGGGCTCTACATGATCTATCTCATCGCGGTCATGAACCTGGGCATGAAGGCACGCTGGTCGTGGCCGTACATGGCGGGCATCATGCTCGGCGGCACGGTGCCGTTCCTGTCCTTCTACGTGGAGCGAAGGGTGACCCAGCGCGTGCAGGCCGCGCTGGCCGCGGCGGAGGCGTGAGACCCCCGCCGCGAGGCGGGGCTCAGCGGCCGAGGCCGCGCCTGCGGGCCCTCTTGAGGCGCTCGCGCTGCGAAGGGTCGAGCATCAGGTAGCCGACCACCGGGGCGGCGACCACGCCGAGGACGACCAGCAGGGTGACCCAGCCGGGCAAGATGAGCCACGAGAGCAGGACCGCGACGCCTGCGCCGATCGCGTACTTCTGAATGGGCGACATCCTCAACATCCTCCGAACGCGGAGCGCGCGCCCCGCCTCTTCCACATTCTGCGTCGCCTGTCCAACGTGTGAACCCCTCATGAGGTTCCGTGTCGCGATGTATCTCAATTGCCGTTCGGGTCGCCTGCCATGACCGCGAGCAGCTCCCCGCGCAGCTCGTCCATCGTGGGGCGGTGCGCCGGATCGCCCGACAGCAGCCTGAGCAGCACGGGAGCCAGCGCTCCCGCCCGCGTCAGCGGCGCTCCCGGTGCGGGCGGCGCGCCCTCGACGGCGGTGAAGAGCGTCGCGCCGAGCGACCACAGATCGGCGGCCTGCGTCGCGGCGCCCTCCGGGGCCGTGTAGGCCGGGAGCGTTCCCGCCCGCAGCAGCGGCATCAGCCGGGCCTGCCCGGCCCCGTCGATGAGCACGTTGCCCGGCTGCACCCCGCCGTGGAAGGCGCCGCCCGCCACCAGCCGGTCGAGCACGGCCAGCCCGATCGCCGCCACCCGCGCGGGCGGCAGCGGGCCCGACGCCCCGACCACGGCGTCCAGCGGCCGGTCCACGGCCAGCCGGTCGAGCGTCTCGCGCACCACCTCCACCGGCGGCGGCCCCGCCGGATGCAGCATCGCCCTGATCAGCGACCTGAGCGGATCCGCGCCCGCGGCCGGCACCTGGCCGGGCGGCCGGCCCTCCACCGCGAAGTGCAGCGTGGCGGCCAGCGACCACAGGTCGGCCGAGGGCAGCATGCTCAGGCTGGGGAACCCGAACCCGGCCAGCACCGCCCGCCCCGTCGCGGTGAGCAGCACGTTGCCCGGATCCACCCGGCCGTGCACGACCCCCGCCCCGTGCGCGGCGGTCAGCGCCGCCAGCACGCAGACCCCCGCCCTGGCGGCCTGCTGGACGGGCAGCGGGCCGCGCGAGCGCACCGCCTGCTCCAGCGACACCCCCGAGACGAACTCCATCACCAGCCACGGCACGCCGTCCTCGATCAGCACGTCGAGCACCCGCACCACGGACGGGTGGCGCAGCCCGGTCGCCCGGCGCGCCTCGAACAGCGCGGCCTCGCGCAGCTCCGGCGGCACCCGCAGCTCCCTGACCGCCACGTCACGGTGCCGGGCCTCGTCGAAGGCCAGCCGCACCGCCCCGGCGCCCAACGGGTTCAGCAGGCGGTAGCGGTCGTTCAGCTTCCTGGTCTCACCCATGGGACACGCACGCCGACGTCATGCCGTGCCGCCCGCCAGCCAGCTCTCGTGGGCCTCGTACACCTTGCGCCAGAGCTTGTCCTTCTCCCCGGCGCTCACGTCGTCGAGCGGCAGCAGGAAGACGTCCGCCAGCGCCGCGTAGTAGTCGCGCGCCGTGTCCAGCGTCACCGAGTGCGCGCCCCTGCCCAGCCGCGTCAGCGCCAGCCCGCGCAGCGAGTCCACGCCGTACGCGTCGCGCCGCTGCACCGTCGCCACCCGCACGAACCCCGACGCAGGGGACGTGGTCAGCTCGTGGTGCTTGTCGGCGAACGCCGCCATCCCCACCGCCGCCGGCGCGAAGTCCATGCCGTCGAACGAGCCGCTCGGGTCGTGGTCCAGCCGCCATCCGCCGGGCGCCACCTCCGACGGCCGCAGCACGTACTGGAACGGGCCCTGCCGGTAGGTGCCCGCGACCAGCGGCAGCGGCTCGTGCAGCGCGTCCCCGAGCCCCAGGTCCGCCAGCCACTCGCCGCCCGGGTTGTCGTCCGAGGGCAGGCCGCGCACCGTGAGCACCAGATGGTTGCCGGAGACGCCCGGCTCCTTGCCGCGCGGCTGCACGCCGCCGCGGTGCCGCGTCACGTCGTAGCCGAGCGCCGTCGCGAGCTGCGAGAACGCGCCGTTGAGGTGGTAGCAGTAGCCGCCGCGGCCCCTGATGATGCGTTCGGCGGACTCGACGGGATCGACGGTCGTGGGGCGGCCGAGCCAGATCTCCAGCGCCTCGTAGGCGACCTTCTCGACGTGCGCGACGTGCAGCGCGCGCAGCGACTCCGCGCTGATGGGGGCGGTGAGCATTCCGGACAGGCCGAGCCGGCGGAGGTATGCGGCGGTGTTCACCAGCCAAGTCTGCACGGTTTGTGCACGAATTTGGGAGTGTCGTCTGCACAGCGCCCTTCTAGTCTTTCGTACGTGGCAGAGCAGCGACGCATCCTCGTGGTCGAGGACGACGTGACGATCGCGCTGGCCGTGCGCAACCGCCTGGCGGCCGAAGGCTTCGACGTCAGGGTGGCGGGCGACGGGCAGGACGCGCTCGTCCAGTACGGCAACGCGGAACCGGACCTGGTGATCCTCGACCGGCTGTTGCCCGGGCTCGACGGCCTGGAGGTGTGCCGCAGGATGCAGGCCGCCAGGCCGGTGCCCGTGCTCATGCTGACCGCGCTCGGCGACGAGACGGACGTGCTGGTCGGGCTCGGGGTCGGGGCCGACGACTACCTGGCCAAGCCGTTCAGCATGCGCGAGCTGGTGGCCAGGATCCACGCGCTGCTGCGGCGGGTCGAGCGGGCGGCCCAGCTCGCCGCCGAGGACACCGTGATCAGGGTGGGCGAGGTCGAGATCGACACCGCCGCCCGCCGCGTGTTCGTGCGCGGGGCCGAGGCACAGCTCACCCGGACCGAGTTCGACCTGCTGCGCCGCCTGGCCGAGCGCCCGGGGCAGGTCTTCGAGCGCGACCGGCTGTTGTCCGACGTCTGGGGCTTCTCCGAGGCGGCGGCCACCAGGACCGTCGACAGCCACGTCCGCGCGCTGCGCCGCAAGCTGGGCTCCGACGTCGTACGCACCGTGCACGGCGTCGGCTACGCCCTGGTGCGCCGATGAACCCCCTCGACTTCCTGGGCCGGATCAAGGTCAAGCTCGGCATCGTCATCGTGCTGGCGGTGGGCACCGCGTTCGTGGTCAACGAGGTCGGCATCAACTCCGGCTTCTCCCGCGAGGTGCGCATCGCGGTCGCCGTCGTCCTGGCGCTGATCATGGTGCAGGTGCTGGCCATGGGCATGACCAAACCGCTGCGTCAGATGGCCCGCGCCGCCCAGACCATCGCCAAGGGCAGCTACACCCTGCGCGTCAGCGCCACCTCCCGCGACGAGGTGGGCGAGCTGGCCAGGGCGTTCAACGCGATGGCGGCCGACCTCGGCGAGGTGGACCGGCAGCGGCGCGAGCTCGTCGCGAACGTCAGCCACGAGCTGCGCACCCCCATCACGGGGCTGCGCGCCGTCCTGGAGAACGTCGTGGACGGCGTCTCCGCGGCCGACCCCGTCACCATGCGCACCGCGCTCGCCCAGACCGAGCGGCTCGGCCGCCTCGTCGCCCAGCTCCTCGACCTGTCCCGGCTCGACTCCGGCGCGCGCCATCTGGAGGCTGAGGCCGTGGAGCTGGCGCCGTTGATCGAGCAGGCGGTGCTGGAGGCGTCTTTGGCGCGCGAGGACGTGGTGATCCGGCCGTCGGTCCCCGCCGACCTCGTGGTCCTCGCCGACCCCGACCTGCTGGCCCAGGTCCTGGCCAACCTGCTCGACAACGCTGTCCGGCACAGTCCTTCCGACGGGGTGGTGAGTGTTCTGGGTGCGGCTTCGGGGGCGGGGGTGCGGATCGTCGTGGCCGATCAGGGGGCGGGGATCCCGGCGTCGGCTCGGGGGCGGGTCTTCGAGCGGTTCTCGCGGCTGGATGCGGGGCGGGCGGCGGATGCCGGTGGGGCCGGGTTGGGGCTGGCCATCGTGAAGGAGATCGTCGAGCTGCATGGTGGGGTCATTGGGATCGATGACTGTGCGGGGTGCCGGATGGTCGTCGAGCTACCGGGAAGGACGACGATGGCTGATGGGGGTGGCGCTGCCGTGCCTGGCGCGGTGGTGAGCGGTGCTGCGGTGAGTGGCGTCGAGGCGGCAAGCGGCGCGCCCGGGGCGGTCGGGGCGCCCGGTGAGCGCGTTGGGGCGCAGCCGGTGTCCGGCGAGGGCGCCGTTGCGGCGCCCGTTACTACGGTGAGCGCCGGTGTGGCGCCCGCTACCACGGTGAGCGCCGGTGTGGCGCCCGCTACCACGGTGAGCGGCACTACGGAGCCCGCTACCACGACGAGCGGCACTGCGGCGCCCGTCGCCATGGCGAGCGGCGCGCCCGGTGAGCGCGTTGGGGCGCAGCCGGTGTCCGGCGAGGCTGCCGTGGCTGCGGCGGCGCCTGGCGGGAGCGGTGTGGCGGGGTGGCCGGTCGGCGCCGGCGTCCCGGCCGATGCGGTGGCCGCCACCACGAGCGGCCTCGCAACGGCCGGTGCCACAGCAGGCGGCGCCACAGCAGGCGGCGCCATGGCGAGCGGCCCCACGGCGAGCGGCCCCGCAGCGAGCGGCATGGCACTGGGCACTCCCACAGCGACGGGCGTCCCAGGCACGGCCGGCGCCCCAGCGGGACCAGGCGGCCCCGGGATGGGCGCGCCGGGCGCGGGTGGTTACGGGCAGCCGCCCCAACCCCCCACCCCCGGCACCAGCCTGGCCAGGATGTTCGGCGGCGGGATCATCGGCCTCCTGGCAGGCCTCCTGGTGGGGATGTTCGCCGCCGTGATGGCCAGCGTCGTCATGGGCGACGGGATGGGTCTGGTGGCCCTGGCAGGCTGCACCGTGCTCCTGACAGTCGTGGGAGCCACGCTGGGCGCAGGTTCGGGCCGCAGAGCAGCAGCGGCGCAATACCAGGCGCAATACCAGGCGGCGCAGTACCAGGCGGCGGCCCCGCATCGCGGCCAGGCTGGAACACCGGTACCGCCCTACGTGCCACCCCCGCTGTTCCCCCGCCCCGATCTCCCCGACCCGCCGAGGTGGCTGCTGCCCGCAGCCGCGGGAGCCGGGGTGTTCGCGGCGGTGGCGTTGCCCGAGGCGCAGGTGGGGCTCGGGATCGTGCTGGTCGCGATGGTGCTGGGCGCGGCGGCGCTGCCGGCCGTGTTGCGGCGGATGACGCCGTGGACGGTGGCGTTCGGCGCGATGGCGTACTGGCTGATCGCGATGGCGGCGGTGCGCGACGCGGACTGGCTGGTCGCGATCCTGCTCGTGGCGGGGGCAGGGCTGGGCGCGCTGGCCGTCTCGGGTGCGGGCACCGGCTGGCTGGGCGTGATCAGGGGCGGCATCTCGGTGTTGCTGGCGCTCGGGCCGGTGCCGTGGTTCCTGGCGCAGCCGCTCAGGCGGCTGACGGCCAGGCGGCGGGTGATGCCGATGGTGGCCGCGCTGGGCATCACGGCGGTGCTGCTGCTGGTGTTCGGGTTGCTGTTCTCGTCGGCGGACGCGGTGTTCGCCTCGTACGTGGAGCGTCTGACGACCGCCCCCGACTGGGCCGAGTCGGCACCGGTGCGGATCTTCCTGTTCGGGCTGTTCGCGGTGCTGCTGGCCGCCGTGGTGCTGGTCGCGCTGCGGCCCGTGGTGGACCCGGTGGGGCCGGAGACGAAGTTCAGGGTGAGCACGAGTGTCTGGCTGCTGCCGCTGACGGCGGTGAACCTGCTGTTCGCCTCGTTCGTGGCGGTGCAGATCACGGCGCTGTTCGGCGGGAACACCTGGGTGCTGAAGACGGCAGGGCTCACCTACGCCGAGTACGCCAGGCAGGGCTTCTTCCAGCTCGTGGTGGTCAGCGTGTTCGTGCTGGGCATCGTGGCGGTGGCCGCCGGGCTGCTGAAGGTGGAGCGGCGCGAGCGCTGGCTGCTGGCGGTGCTGCTGGGCGTGCTGTGCGGGCTGACCATGGTGGTGCTGGCCTCGGCCCTGCACCGGATGAACCTCTACACCGACGCCTACGGCCTGTCCCGGCTGCGGCTGTCGGTGCAGGCCACGGTGTGGTGGCTGGGCGCGCTGTTCGCGCTGGTGCTGCTGGGGGGCGCGGCGCGGCTGATGGGCCGCGGCTCCGCCTGGCTGCCCCGGACGATCGTGCTGGTCACCGGGCTCAGCCTGGGCGTGTTCGCGCTGGTCAACCCCGATCTGCGGGTCGCGCAGACGCAGGTGGAGGTGCGCGGGCCGGCCAAGATGGACTCCGACTACCTCGGCGACCTGGGCGCGGAGGCGGTGCCCGCCCTCGACCGGCTGCCCGAGCCGCAGCGCAGTTGCGTGCTCTCGGCCGTGGTGGCGGCCAACGGGCTGGACCGCCCCGACCCGTGGAACGGCTGGAACCTGGCCCGCTCCATGGCCCGCGACGTGCTGGCCGAGCGGCCCGTGCGCGCGCAGTCCGACTGTCCGAGGGTGGCGAGCAGGGTGACTGATTAAATCACGGAGTGACCTTCGACATAGTGATCAGCGGTGGGCGGGTGCTCGACGGCACGGGCGCGCCGCCGTACCGGGCGGACCTGGGGATCGCGGGCGACAGGATCGCGGCCGTCGGCAGGCTCGACGGCGCGCGGGCGGGCACGGTGATCGACGCGGCGGGCAGGTTCGTCGCGCCGGGTTTCGTGGACTGTCACGCGCACGGCGACGCGGCGGTGTTCGACGCGGGCGTGCAGCGCGCGGCGCTGCGGCAGGGGGTCACGACATTCGTGCTGGGGCAGGACGGGCTGTCGTTCGCGCCGGGCTCCGCCGCGACCGTGGCCTACGCCTCGCGGTACTTCGCGGCGGTCAACGGCGCCCTGGTGGACGGGCCGCTGACCGTCGCCGACCTGCTGGCCGGCTACGACAGGGCGGTGGCGCTGAACACGGCGTACCTGCTGCCGCACGGCACGATCCGGTACGACGTCATGGGCCCCTCGCCGGAGCGGGCGGGCCCCGGCGAGGTGGCGGGCATGCTGCGGCACGTCGAGCGCGGCCTGTCCGAGGGCGCGGTCGGGTTGTCGAGCGGGCTGGAGTACCTGCCCGGCCGCTATGCCGACGCCGAGGAGCTGGCCGCCCTGTGCGCGCCGCTCGGCGGCCTGCCGTACGTCACCCACATGCGGGCCTACGGCGAGCGGGCCGGCGTCGGGATGGCCGAGGTGGTGGAGATCGCGGAGCGCTCGGGCGCGGCCGTGCACGTCTCGCACCTGCACGGGCCGGCGGGCGTGCTGCTGCCGCTGGTCGAGGACGCCCTGGGCAAGGGCGTGGACCTGACCTTCGACACCTACCCCTACCTGCGCGGCAACACGATCCTGGCGATGGTCGCGCTGCCGCCGTCCGTGCCGGGCGCCGACACCGGCGCCGCGCTGGAGATGATCGCCTCCGACGCGCTGGACGACTGGTGGCCTGCCCAGGGCGCGCTGTGGCCCCGGCTGACCATCTCGCACGCGCCCGGCCTGGAGTGGGCCGAGGGGCTGACCGTGGTGGCCGCGGCCGAGCGGGCGGGGGCCGAGCCGGCCGCCTTCTGCCGCCGGTTGCTGACGGAGACGCGGATGGAGGCGGGGGTCGTCATCGCCCGTCCCGACGAGGGGCCGCAGGGCGAGGAGTCCGTACGCCGGATGCTCCGCCACCCCTCCCAGACCGGCGGCTCCGACGGCATCTACGTGGGCGGCCACCCGCACCCGCGTGGGTTCGGCGCGTTCGCCAGGTTCCTCGGCAGGCATGTCAGGGAGCTGGGCGACTGGACCTGGGAGCAGGCGGCCGTGCACCTGGCCGCGCATCCCGCCAGGCGCTTCGGGCTGGCCGACCGGGGGCTGCTGCGGCGCGGTTTCGCCGCCGACGTGGTGGTGTTCGACCCGGCCACGGTGGGCGACCTGGCCACCTATCCCGCGCCGCGCACGCTCGCGGAGGGGGTGGACGACGTGCTCGTGTCCGGCGTGCCCGTGCTGGCAGGGGGCGAGCTGACGGGTGCCACTCCGGGGCGCGCGGTACGGCCCTCGTGAGCGATAAGGTCGGAGCCGGAATCAGAGGGGGTGTTGTGCCGGCGATCCTCGGCCAGTCGGTCTTCGACGGCGGGCTCGAATTTCCCGCCATGGTGGTGCACCGCGACGCGCTGGAGCACAACATCTCGACGATGGCGGGCTTCGTCCGCGACCACGGCATGGAGCTGGCGCCACACGCCAAGACGCACATGTCCGCCGAGATCGCCGCGATGCAGCTCGCGGCCGGCGCGTGGGGGCTGACGGTCGCCACGCCCCGCCAGGCGGCCACGGTCAGGGCGTTCGGGACGGATCGGGTCCTGGTGGCGAACCAGGTGGTCGATCCCGCCGGGCTCACCTGGGCCGCCCACGAGCTGGAGCGCGATCCGGGCTTCGAGTTCCTCAGCTTCGCCGACTCCACGGCGGGCATCGACATCCTGGCCGCGCACGCCGGCTCCCGCCCGTTCAGGGTGCTGGCGGAGCTGGGGCATGAGGGCGGGCGGGCCGGCTGCCGCACACTCGGCGAGCTGCTCGACGTGGCCGCCCACGCGCAGGCCACGCCCGGTGTCGAGCTGGCCGGGGTGGCGGGCTACGAGGGCGGGCTGCGCACGGCCGCCGAGGTGCGCAAGTATCTCGACGCGCTGCAGGAGGCCGTCGAGTACGTCCGCGTCAAGAGCCCCATCCTGTCGGTGGGCGGCAGCCAGTGGTTCGACGTGATCGGCCGCGAGCTGGTCGCCACCCAGGCCCGCATCCTGCTGCGCAGCGGCGCCTACGTCACCCACGACGACGGCTACTACCGCGAGCGCACGCCGTTCAACCGCATCGACGGCGAGCTGCGCCCGGCCCTGGAGGTGTGGGCGCACGTGCTGTCCGTGCCCGAGCCGGGGCTGGCCGTCGTCGGCATGGGCAAGCGTGACGCGCCCTACGACGAGGGCCTGCCGATCCCGCGCCGCGGCGGCGTCACGATCGTGAAGATGCAGGACCAGCACACCGTGGTCCGCGCCACCGGGCTCCAGCCCGGTGACCTGCTGGCCTTCGGCATCTCCCATCCCTGCACGGCCTTCGACAAGTGGCGCGTGCTGCCGCTGGTGGACCGCGACTACCGTGTCGTTGGCACGATAAGCACGAATTTCTAGGAGATGCAGTGAAAAAGGAGCTCCGGACCACGGACGGCGCCGCCCCCATCGGCGCCTACTCGCAGGGCCTCGTCGTGGGCGACTTCGTCTACACCTCCGGCGCGGGCCCGCTCGACCCGCAGACCGGCGAGGTCGTCGGCGACGACGTGGCCGCCCAGACCCACCGCACCATGCAGAACCTCGGCGCCATCCTGGCCGCGCACGGCCTCGGCTTCGACGACGTGGTCAAGGCCACGGTGCACCTGCAGCACCTCAAGCGTGACTTCGCCGCGTTCAACGAGGTCTACAAGTCCTACTTCAACCAGCCCTACCCCGTGCGCACCACGGTGGGGTCCGACCTGATGGACATCCTGGTGGAGATCGACTTCGTCGCGCACAAGAGCGCCTGAGGCCCGGCTGTGGACAGTTCGGTGTACGTCTTCGTCGAGGACCTGCGCGGCGAGGGCGTCGAGCGGGTGCTCGACAGGATCAGCGGGTACGGCGTGTCCGGCGTCACCGTCGGCGCCGTGCACCATGCCTCCCGCGACGTCACCCCGCACGGACTGTCCCGGCTGACGCTGCGCCACGACGGGGCGCACTTCACCCCGCCGCCGGAGCTGTTCGACGGGCTCCGCCTGGCTCCGGTGCCCGGCTACGTGGACGCCCTCGACGGGCTGCGCGAGGCCTGCGCGAAACGTTCGCTGAAGCTGCACGGCTGGACGGTCTTCCTGCGCAACGCCACGATCGGCACCGAGCATCCGGACGTGACCGTACGCGACTGCTTCGGCGACCGAGGCTCGCTCGCCGACCTGTGCCCCGCCCACCCCGACGTGCGTGACTACGCCGTCGCGCTGGCCAGGGCGGTGGCCAGGCTCGGGGTCGACAGCGTGGTGGCCGAGTCGCTGCACTTCAGGCCGCTCAAGCCGCAGCGCTCGTTCGTGCCGCTCGGGCCGATGGACGCCTACCTGTTCGCGCTGTGCTTCTGCGACTACTGCATGCGCCGGGCCACCGACCTGGGCGTCAACGCCGAGGTGGCGCGCGAGGAGTGCGCGCGGATCGTGGGCGGCGTCTTCGACGGCGACCCGCCGGCGCAGGGCGAGGTCACCAGGGCGGCGCTGACGGCGTACGCGGGGCCCGACGTCGTGGCCTACGCCCGCGCCCGCTCCGAGACGGTGACCACGCTGGTGTCCGAGGTGGCCTCCGCGGTGGCCGACGAGGGCTCGAAGCTGGTGTTCATCGACTCGACGGGGGCGGTCAAGGGCTACACCGACGGGCTGCCCACCCCCGGCCTGGCCGCGCACGACGCGTGGCAGCTCGGGGTGGACCTGGTGGCGCTGGGCGACCTGGTGCCCGCGTTCGGGGTGCTGGCCTACGCCCGTGACGCGGCGCGGGTGGCCGACGACGTGGGCGCCTACCTGCGGTCCGTGGGCAAGGACCGTGAGGTGCGGGCGGTGCTGCGGCCCGGCTACCCCGACAGCGACTCCACCGACCGGCTGGTGGCCAAGGCCAGGGGAGCCAGGGCGGCCGGGGCGCTGGCCGTGGACTTCTACGCGTACGGGCTGGTGCCGCACCCGGTCCTCGACCGCATCCCGGCGGCCCTGTCGCTCTGATCGGCGCTCTATTCGGCGCTCTATTCGGCGCTGCAGCCGGCGCTCCTGCCTGCGCTTCTGCCGGTCACGACAGGTTCTTCTGCCTGACCTGCCACGGCCCCGAGCAGAGCCCGCAGTTCGGGCCGACGAACGCGGCCCTGGCCGTGGCGTCGCCCTTGAGCTGCCGCTTCAGCCAGAGCGCCCCGACTCGCCCGAGCTCGCCGCCGTTGGGCTGGGAGTAGGTGCCGAAGTGCCCCACGTCCAGGTTGCCGCCCGTCATAAAAACGGTCGGATATCAGATGCCGTCGAGGAGGGCCGAGACCGCGTCGGTGGCGAAGTCGTCACCCGGTCGCAGCCCGCGGAAGACCGCCCGCATCCACACGGCCCCGGCCAGCAGGTCGACGACCAGCATCGGGTCCACCGACGCCGCCAGCTCGCCCCTGCCGGCCGCGCGTTCGAAGATCTCCCGCTCCCTGGCGAACCGGTCGGCGAAGAACCGCCGCGCGTCCAGCTCGGGATGGCGGACGGCGGCGCCGAGCGCGGCCACCGCGATGTCGCTGCCGGGCGGCTCGGTGAGCAGCCGCACCACGCCCTCGACCAGCGCCACCAGGTCGCCGCGCAGGCTCCCGGTGTCGGGGGCGTCGAAGCCGAGCACGTCGGACTCGACCAGGGCCGCCCCCAGCAGCGCCGCCTTCGACGGCCACCACCGGTAGATCGTCGTCTTGTTGACGCCCGAGCGCTCGGCGACCCCCTCGACGGTCAGCCCGTCGTAGCCCTTCTCGGCGACCAGCCGCAACGTCGCATCGAAGATCTCCTGCTGCTTCCTCGGCGCCATGCGGCTCATTGTCTCCCGGTGAACGCCGTGAGCACGCCGAGCCCGAGGTAGACGAAGCCGCTCGTGTACCGCAGGCTCCTGGCCGCGCGGGTGAGGCGCCGGCCCAGGGCGCCGGCCGCGAACGCGTACGCGAGGTCGGAGATCAGCCCCAGGAGCATCAGCGTGAGGCCGTACACCACCACCTGCAGCGCGGGCGAGCCCGACTCGGGCCGCACGAACTGCGGCAGCAACGCCAGGAAGAACAGCAGGGTCTTGGGGTTGAACACGTTGACCAGCACCCCTTCGGCGAACACCTTGCGCAGCGGCTGCGGCTCTGGCCGCCCCGCCTCCGCCTGCTTGCTGGTGAACGCGCGGACCGCCAGGTAGCCGAGGTAGGCGACGCCGGCCCACTTGATGATCGTGTAGAGCGTGGCGGACTGCGCGATCACGTATGACAGGCCCGCGGCGGCGGCCGCGACGTGCACCAGCGTGCCGAGCTCCACGCCCAGCGCGCTGACGAGGCCCGCCGCCCGGCCCTGGGACAGGCCCCTGGCGGTGATGTAGAGGTGGTTCGGCCCCGGGATGAGGACCAGGACGATCGAGGTTGTGAGGAAGAGAGCGAAGGTGGCGGGGGATATCACAAGGGAGCAGCGTAGGGTGGTTTTGGTATGTCGAAAGAGGGCCAATCTCGCACCGGAATCCCGGACCAATCGGTTGTCGGAGCGTCATGGCATAGTTTCTGACGTGAACGGTCTTCTCGTCGGGCGATCCGCGGAGCTGACAGGCCTGGTGCGGGTGCTGTCCGCGGCCGGCGAGGGTGTGGCCGGAGTGGCGCTCGTCGGCGGTGACGCGGGGATCGGCAAGACCCGGCTGATCACCGAGCTGGCAGCCGAGGCCCGCGAGCGCGGGTTCAACGTGCTCGTCGGGCAGTGCGCCGAGCTCGGCGACGCGCTGCCGTACCTCCCGCTGGCCGACGCGCTGCGCGGCGCGGAGCCCGCCGTGCGCGAGGCCGCCGCCGCCCATCCCATGCTGGGCCAGCTCCTGCCGGGCACCGAGAGCGCGCCCTCGGCGGGGCTCACCCAGCAGCGGCTGTTCGGCTCGCTGCTCGGCCTGCTCGCCGACGTGCAGCCCGTGCTGTTCGTGATCGAGGACCTGCACTGGGCCGACCGTTCCACCCGTGACCTGCTGGTCTTCCTCAGCCGCATGGTGCAGAGCGAGCGCGTCTGCGTCGTGGGCACCTACCGCACCGACGACCTGCACCGCCGCCACCCGCTGCGCTCCGTGCTGGCCGAGCTGAAGCGCCTGCCGACCGTGATGAGCGTGGAGCTGGGGCCGCTGGGCTCCGGCGAGATGTCCGACTACGTCGCCACCCTCGGCGAGGTGGACGCCCACGAGCTCGGCCTCATCGTCACCCGCGCCGACGGCAACCCGTTCTACGCCGAGGAGCTGTTCGCGGCCATGGCCGAGGGCGACAGCCTGCCCGACGGCCTGGCCAGCCTGCTGATGTCGCGGGTCGAGGTGCTCTCGGAGGCCGGTCAGCGGGTGCTGCGGGCCGCCGCCGTGGCCGGGCGCCGGGTGGAGGACGACCTGCTGCGCGAGGTGTCGGGGCTGCCGCTCGACGAGTTCGAGGAGGCGGTCAGGGAGATCGTCTCGCGCGGGCTGCTCAAGGTGCGGGGCCACGGTTACACCTTCCGCCACGCGCTGCTGCAGGAGGCCGTCTACACCGACCTGCTGCCGGGCGAGCGCACCCGGCTGCACGCGGCCTTCGCCCGCCTGCTCACCTCCCCGGCCGAGCTGGCCCACCACCACCTCGCCGGCCACGACCTGGCCGGCGCGCTGGCCGCGTCCGTCGAGGCGGGCAGGCAGGCCGAGCGGGTCGGCGCGCCCGCCGAGGCCCACAGCCACTACGACCGGGCGCTCGGCCTGTGGGACCGGGTGGACGACGCGGCGCGGCTGGCCGGGGAGAGCCGCGTGGAGCTGGCCTTCCGCAGCGCCGTCATGGCCGCCGACAGCGGCGACAAGCACCGGGCCGTGGTGCAGCTCAAGGCGCTGCCGCAGACGTCCGAGGTGAGCGAGCGGCTCGCCTACTACCTGTACGAGTCGGACGACGCCGAAGGCGCGATCGTGGCGGCCGAGCACGCGGTGGCCAGCGCGGACGACGAGGCGACGCTCGCCCGCGCGATGGCCACCCAGGCCCGCACGCTGGTGTGGAGCCCGCGGCATCAGGAGGTCGAGGCTCTGACGAGCAGGGCGCTGGAGACGGCCCGCGCGGCCGGCGCCAGGGACGCCGAGGTGGGCGCGCTGCTCACCCTGGCCATCGTCGTGGAGTACCGCGGCGACCTGCACCGGGCGCACGAGCTGGTCGACCTGGCCATGTCCAGGCCCAGCGGCGATCTGGCCATGGACCTGCGGGCCCGCTTCCACCACGCCCGCATCCACTACGAGCAGGGGCTGCTCGCGCACGCCGCCGAGGTGGCCGACGACGGCATCAAGCTGGCCTCCGAGAACGGCCTCAAGTGGAGCACCTACGGCACCGACCTGCGGTTCCTGCGCTTCCTCATCCACTACGTGGCCGGTGAGTGGGACCAGGCCGAGGCGGTCGCGGCCGGCTTCGGCGCCAGGGTCGGCACCGCGCCGGAGGCCACCCTGTCGTCGTTCGCGCTGTTCATCGAGGTGGCGCGGGGCCTGCCCGCGGTCGAGGCCCGGCTGAGCTGGCTGCGGCCCTTCTGGGGCGACGAGCTGGTCTCGTACATGTCGAGAGGGCTGGCGGCCGAGCACGCGCTGTGGCGCGGCGACCCGGCGACGGCGCTCGACCACGTGCGGGCGGTCATCGCGGCGCAGATCGACGGCGACTCGGGCAACATCCGGATGGCCGCCATCGGGCTGTGGGCGCTGGCCGAGCTGGGCAGCACCGAGGGCGCCGACGACCTGCGCGCGCACGCCCGCCTGGCCGTCGAGGCCGGCCCCACGGGCGAGGGCGTGCACCTGGGGCCCGAGGGTCAGGCGTGGGCGCTGCGCGTGGAGGCCGAGTGGCACCGCGTGCACGGGCGGCTCGACGTGGATTTGTGGCGGCAGGTGGTGGCGGCGTTCGACTTCGGCTTCGTCTACGAGACCGCGCGCTCACGGTGGCGGCTGGCCGAGGCGCTGCTGGCCGCCGGCGACCGTGACGCGGCCCAGGCGGAGTGGGAGCGGGCCAGGGAGGTGGCGGGCAAGCTGCGTGCCGTGCCGCTGGAGAACGCGCTGCTCGACTTCGGCCGCCGCGCCCGCTTCACCGTGCCGGGGGGCGGCCCCGGGCACGGCGAGGGCGGGCTGACGGCGCGGGAGGCCGAGGTGCTGCGGCTGGTGGCCGAGGGGCTGACCAACCGCGAGATCGCGGAGCGGCTGTTCATCGCGCAGAAGACGGTGAGCGTGCACGTGTCCAACATCCTGGGCAAGCTGGAGGTCTCCACCCGCACCCAGGCGGTCGCCGCGGCCCGGCGGCTGGGGCTGCTGGAGTAGCGGTGGCTAGCCCGACGCTCCGCCGGCGAGGATCGAGGACACCTCGAAGCGCTGCTTGAGGTAGCCGAACTCGAGCATCAGGTCGGCCACGCGCTGCACCCGGGCCGGGTCAACGGCCGTGGAGAAGCCGCCGAGCTTCATGGTGGCGGCGGTCTCCTGGTCGATCTTGGTGTACTTCTGCAGGGCGGCGGTGACCTCGGCCGTGTTCGAGCGGGCCAGCTCGGTCGCCTTGCGCAGGGCGCGCTGGAAGGCGGCGACGGACTTCGGGCTCTGCTGGGCGAAGGTCTCCGTGACCAGGTAGCCGGCGATCGGGAAGTCGGCCAGCGGCCCGGTGAACAGGTCGCTCAGCGTGACCGCGCCGAGCGTCCTGGCCGCCGCCTGGTGGAACGGCTCGGGCAGCAGCGCCACGTCCACCTGGCCGCTGTCCAGCGCCCCGGCCATCTCGGGGAAGGGCCGCTCGACGAACTTGACGTCGTCGGGTCGCAGCCCGGCGGGCTTGAGCAGGGCGCTGACGGACAGGGTGGAGATGTTGTTCAGGGTGTTCACGCCGATCGTGCGGCCCTTGAGGTCGGCCACCCGGGTGATCGGGGAGCCCTTCTTCGTCATGAGCAGGAAGTTGCCGGGCTGGGCGGCGTACGCGTCGCCGACGACCTTGATCTTGACGGTGCCGCTGGCCGAGGCGAGCAGGGCGGAGACGTAGTTGCTGTGCAGGACGTCGAGCTTGCCGGAGACCAGGTCGGGCATCGCCGCCGCGCCGCCCGAGATCAGCTCCGTCCGCACCTTGAGCCCCTCGGCGGCGAAATAGCCCTTGTCGATGGCGAGCTGAATGGGCGCCACCTCCGGGAGCGGCAACATTCCGATCCTGATTTCGGTCTTTTCCGGGCCGGTGGATTGCGAGGCCGGATTACCGCCGCCCCCACAGGCGGTGAGCAGTAATGCCGCGACGCAGAGGACGGACAGGCGCCGGATATCTGACATGAGCGCTCCTCGTGGAGTAAACACATGAGACAAAGGCAGAACTGCGAGCTTAACCGTGACCTGTGTCAGATTCGCTACATCTTTGCGTCATGCCAGGTGAGCGCCCTTTTCTCAAGAAACAGAAAGCCCTGGTTGAGCAGATAACCCAGGACTCCGAGCAGCACGATCGCCCCCCACACGCCCGGCAGGTCGAACGCCCGCTGCGCGGCCCTGAGCTGGAACCCGATGCCCTCGGTGCTGAAGAACTCCGCGATGACCATGAGGATCAGCGCCAGCGAGAGGCTGAGCCGCAGCCCCGCGAAGATCTTGGGCGCCGCCGACGGCAGGATGATCCGCAGCAGCCGCTGCCCGCGCGTCAGCCCGAACACCCGCGCCGTGTCCAGATGCAGCGGCTCGACGCCGCGCGCCCCGTCGGCCGCGTTGAACAGCACCGGCCACACGATGCCGAACGTGATCGTGGCGATCTGCATGCGCGTGCCCGTCGAGAACAGCGCCAGGAACATCGGCAGCAACGCCGGCGCCGGCAGCGCCCGCCCGAACTGGATGATCGGGTCGAGGAACCGGTGGAGCAGCGGCGAGCGCCCGAGCGCCACGCCGATCGTCACCCCGCCCACCCCGGCCAGCACCCAGCCCGCCAGCAGCCTGCCCAGGCTCTGCGGGAAGTTGCCCAGGGCGGTGTCGTTCAGCCAGAGCCGGGCGGGGGAGCCGGTGAACCACAGCTCGCGCATGTGCCCGACGATGACCGACGGCGGCGGGAAGAACGGGTGCGCCATGGCCCGCGTGGCCAGCTCCCACAGCACGAGCACGACCGGCACCACCCACAACCTGGCGCACCACCGCAGCACGCGCGCGATCACGCGGCCACCCCCGGATGCCAGTGGAACAGCCGCCGCTCGGCCAGGACGAACGCGCCGTTCGTGGCGATGCCCAGCACCCCCGCCCAGACGGTGGCGGCGACGGTCAGCGTGAGCCCGTCGGGGCTGCTGCCGGCCAGGATGATGAACGCGCCGATGCCGTCGGAGCCGCCCGCGAGCAGCTCCGTGCTGATGGCCAGGATGAGCGCGATCGTGGCGGCCACCCGGATGCCCGTCGCGATGAACGGGGCCGTGCTCGGCAGCGAGACCCGCAGCAGCACCGCCAGCCGGCCGAAGCCGAAGGTGCGCAGGGTCTCCTTGGCCAGGGGGTCGACCTCCCTGAGGCCGTACATGGTGTTGATCAGGATCGGCCACGTGGCGGCGTACATGATCATGGCGATCTTCATGTCCAGCCGCTCGGTGAACACGAACGCCGCGAGCGGGATGAGCGCCACGGACGGGATCGGCCGCAGGAACTCGATCACCGGCCGCAACGCCCGCTCCACCGCCGGCACGCTGCCCAGCAGCAGCCCGGCCGGGACGGCGAACGCCACCGTCAGCGCCAGCCCGAGCGCCCACGCCGCGAAGGTGGCGCCGACGTCGAGCAGGAATTCCGGATCGGCCGCCAATTCGGCCGTGGTGATCAGCACGGTGGAGGCGAGCGGGAATTGCACGGTGGAAACGAGGCCGAGCCGGCCGGCCGCCTCCGCGAGCAGGATCAGCCCGGTCACGCCGAGAAAACCGCAGAATAACGCGCTGTCAAAGGGGTTGCGGGGAAGCAGCCGGGGGATCAAGAGATCGCCCCGGTGAGGAGAAACACCATGTAGCTCTCCATATTCCTCCGATACGGCGAATATGGAGCCAGCGTAATCGATCAGTTGTGCGGATCGGCGGGTGTCCGGGGGTGAATGCCGGGGCGCGATTTCAGCGGGAGGCCTCAAGCAGCAGATCGGGGTCGCCGAAGTTGCCGGACTTCAGCAGCAGCGCCGGCCCCGACGGGGCGAAGATCCACGGGACGCCGCGCGCCGCCTCGGCCCCGATCACGCCGCCGGGCACGCCGAGCGCGCTCACGACCGCGCCGGACGTCTCACCGCCCGCCGTGACCAGCCGGGTGACACCCCGCTCGACCAGCCCCCGGGCGATGCGGCCGAGGGCCGTCTCCAGGATCGTGGCCGACCGCTCGGCCCCCAGGGTGTCCTGGACGCGGCGCAGCTTCGCCGGCTCCAGCGACGAGTAGACCAGCGGGGCGCCGGTGCCGGGGTCGAGGGCGTCGTACCAGGCCAGGGCCCGCCTGGTGAGCGAGTCGGGGTCCTGGTCGGCCAGTACGTCGAGCCGGTGTGCCGGTCTGCCCGCCTCGATCATGACCTGGACCTGCTGGAGCGTACGGGCCGAGCAGCTACCGGCCAGCACGGCGGCAGGACCGGACGGCTCGGGCGCCGGCTCGTCGTCGTACCCGGCGCCGGCCCGCGCCGCGGCCAGGCCGCCCGCCAGCCCCGCCGCGCCCGCCACCAGCGGCGCCCGGGCCAGCGCGCGGCCGGCCGTCATCAGGTCCTCCTCCTCCAGCGCGTCCACGAACGCGTACCGCACCCCCTGCTCGCGCAGCTCGGCCAGCCGCCGCTCGACCGCCCGCCCGCGCACGTGCGGCAGCGTCACCACCCCCGACCGGTAGGCGCTCTGCGCCTCCAGCAGGCGCGGCAGGTACGAGTCGGTCATCGGGGTGAGCGGGTGGTGGCGCATGTGGGACTCGCCGAGCAGCACGTCACCGACGAAGAGGTAGCCGTTGTACTGCGTGCGGCCGTGCTCGGGCGAGCTCGGCGTCATCGGGACGATCGGCGCCTCCATGGCGTCGGCCAGCGCGTCCAGCACCGGGCCGATGTTGCCGTCGGGGGTGGAGTCGAAGGTCGAGCAGTATTTGAAGTAGACCTGCTCAGCGGCGCCGTGCGCACGCAGCCAGCGCAGCGCGCGCAGGGAGCGGGCCACCGCGTCGGCCTTGTGGATCGTGCGGGTCTTGAGCGCGATCACGACGGCGTCGTGCTCGGGAGGCTGCGCGCCCTGCGGCGGAAGCCCGAAGTACAGGAGGGTGCGGATGCCCCGGCGGCGCAGCGCCACGGCCACGTCGGTCGCGCCGGTGAAGTCGTCCGCGATGGCGCCGATCATCGGTGCCCCGCCGGCCTGGTGTCGATGCTGTCGTGGTGCGAGTCGAACATGATGCCGACGTTATCGGCGTCCGGTCACCAAGCCACCCGCACCCCTCAGAACGGGTCAGCTCGTGATGGTCTGGTCACGCAGCTCGAAGTAGCTCGTGTGGTCGGTCTGCAGGTAGGCGTGGAAGTTCGGCGCCATGGTGCCGGCGGACTTGTCGGCGGTGACGATCGTGACGACCACGTAGTTCTTGGACGCTCCCGAGAGGATCTTGCCGTAGACGTAACGGGTGAGCGCCTTGTCCTGGCGCCACTTGACGGCGTTCGACGACAGCTTGGCGAGCCTGTTCGCGGTGGTCTTGGCGGCCTGGTCCGTGGGGAAGGACATCATGATCTGGACGGCCTTGAGGTGGCCGCTGTAGGCGGAGTAGGCGAGCTGCACGGCCCGCTGGCACTTGTTCCTGGCCAGCACGCCCTGGCCGTCGACCGGGGCACACGAGCTGTAGGTCCAGCCGGCGACCTTGTCGGCCTTGAACTTGATGCCGCCCAGGGCGAAGTTCCAGTCGTTGAACTCCTGGTGGGTGAGGGGTGAGCCGGGCTGGGCCTGCTTCGTGGTCGCGGGGGTCTCCGCTGGGGTGTCCGAGGGGGTGGGAGTGGGTGACGGTGTGGGGGTGGAGGTGGTGGGGGTGCTGCTTGGCAGGGCGAGCTTCGGGGTCGGTGCTGGGGAGCTGAGGAACGCGTAGGCGGCCCAGCCGCCGCCGCCGAGGAGGAGCACCGCGAGGCCGGTCACCAGGCCGATGATCAGCGCGTTGTTGTTCTTGACCGGTGGGCGAGGGGGGTGGCCGGGCGCTCCGTAAGGTGGCTGGCCGGGGTGCGGCGGCTGGTTTCCGTAGGGATGGCCCGTCTGCGGTGGCTGGTGCCCATACGGCGGCTGGCCCATGTGCGGTGGCTGGCCGGTGTGTGGTGGCTGGCCCGGGTGTGGCGGCTGGTTGCCGTAAGGGCCGGGGCCGGAGCCGTAGGGGTGCGGGCCATGGCCCTGGGGCGGGCCGTAGCCTCCTGGCGGGACCCCCTGCGCCTGTCCGCCGCCCCACGGTCCAGGCTGGTGGGGCTGCGGTTGCGGAGGCTGTGGAGGGTATGCCATGCCCCCATTGTGGTGCAGCCCCCCACCTTTCGCCCCAATTACCCCACCAATGACGATGCGTCGCAGCCGCGCGATGCTTCGGTCGCTCCCCGCCGTACCAAGGTCGGATGCCCGCGCGGGCCTGCCGTCCGTAGCTTCAGGCGCATGACAGAAGTGCGCACGCCGCCCGCCACCCGGGTGCACGAGATCGACGTGGTGCGCGGGTTCGCGCTCGCCGGCATCCTGGTGGCCAACATCGGCTACTTCGCCGACCCGGGCTACGCCGCGAACGGCACCATGCCCATGCCCGACGGCCCGGTGGCCTCGGTCATCACCGCGCTCGTGCTGACCAAGTTCTACATCATCTTCTCGTTCCTGTTCGGCTACTCGTTCACGCTGCAGCTGCGCTCGGCGGAGCGGGCGGGCGCGAGCGCGCGGGCCAGGACGCTGCGCCGGTGCCTGGGGCTGTTCGTGATCGGGGTCGCGCACGGGCTGCTGCTGTGGATCGGCGACATCCTCACCCTGTACGCCGTGCTCGGCCTGATCCTGCTGGCCATGCGCGGCATCAGGCCGCGGACCGCCGTGGTGACCGGGTCGGTCATCCTGGGCTGCCTGACCCTGCTGTGGGCGGGGCTGTCGGCGCTGTCCGCCCTCGACCCGGCGGCAGGGCAGCTCCCGCCGGCCGACGCCGCGGCGGCGGCACGCACGATGGCGCTGGCCACCGGCAGCCCGCTGGACGTGCTGACCCTGCAACTGGAGCTGTACCCGCCGCTCGCGGCGATGGTGTGGCTCTTCCAGGGGCCGACGGCGCTGGCCATGTTCCTGTTCGGGCTGGCGGCGGGCAAGAGGAAGGTGCTGGAGGAGACAGGGCGGTGGTGGCACCTCGCGCCCAGGATCCAGTGGATCGGATTCGGCCTCGGCCTGCCAGGCGGGGTCCTGCTCGCGGTGACGGCCGGCCGGGCCGGCGCCTGGGAGCTGGCCGGCCTGGCGGTGAGCACGGTCACCTCGGTGCTGCTGGCCGCCGCGTACATGGTGACCCTGCTGCGCGTGACGCGCCGCTTCCCCGCCGCCGGGCGCGCGCTGGCTCCGGCGGGGCGGGTGGCGGCGTCGAACTACGTCGGGCAGTCGGTGCTGTGCTGCCTGGTCTTCACCGGGTACGGGCTGGCGCTGGCGGGCACGCTGTCGCCGCTCGCCGTGATGGGCGTGGCTCTGGTGATCTACACGGTCCTGCTGGGGCTGAGCGCCTGGTGGCTGCGTACGCATCGGTACGGGCCGGTCGAGTACGTCCTGCGCCGCATCACGATCGGACGCTGAGCAGCGGTCCGCAGGCGGCGGAGTCGGCCGGGACGTCAGGCCGCCGTGCCGCAGCGGCGGAACCGGCCGGGCGCCACGCCGTACTCCCGCTTGAAGGCGTTGCCGAAGGCGAACTCCGAGCTGTAGCCCACCCGCTCGGCCACCTCCGCCACCGACGCGTCCGACTCGCGCAGCATGCGGGCCGCGCTCGCCAGCCGCCACCAGGTCAGGTACGCCAGCGGCGCCTGCCCGACCAGCGCCGTGAAGCGGCGTGCGAAGCCGGCCCGCGACAGGCCCGCGTGGGCGCCCAGCGACTCGACCGTCCAGCGGCGGCCCGGCTCGCAGTGGATGGCGTTGAGCGCCCGGCCGATGGCGGGGTCGGCCAGCGCGGCAGCCCAGCCGGACATCGTGCACGGCTCGCCGTCGCTGTCGAACCAGGCCCGCAGGATGTACAGCTGCACCATGTCGAGCAGGGACGACACGATCGTGTCCGCGCCGGGGCGCGGGTCGCCGATCTCGCCGGCCAGCAGGTCGACGGCGGCCCGCAGCTCGGGGTGGCGGCCGAGCGTCGAGGGCAGGTGGATCACGGCGGGCAGCGAGCTCAGGATGGGATGCCTGCGGTCGGCGTAGGTGCGGTACCCGCACGACAGCAGCACCGTCTCGGCCCCGCTGCCCTCGAAGCCGGCCGAGCCGAACAGCTCGGCATGCGGCCCGCACTCCGACCGCACCAGCGGCCGCGCGGGATCGTCGGCCAGCCCGAACGCGTCGCCGTGCGGCACGAACACCACGTCGCCCACGCTCAGCCTGACCGGCTCGCCCTCCGGGGGCAGCAGCCAGCAGGAGCCGCACAGCACGACGTGGAAACCCGCGGACGCGGGCTCCGCGGGGAACGACACCCCCCACGGCGCACGCCAGGAGATGCGGGCGGAGGTCGGCCGCCCCGCCCGCATGAACGCCACCACGTCGCTCAGCACATCCATGTGACGAGTCTAACGGCTGAGACGATGGCGTATAAATCTGGGACAGCAGCGCATTCAGTATCTCAGCCTGTCCTTCTACGGTGAATCCGGTAACCGAATCCCTGAAGAGGAGCACCGTCATGCTGAAGGTGGGCATCATCCTGGGCAGCACCCGTCCCGGCCGGATCGGCGAGGTGGTGGCGCACTGGGTCCGCGACCTGGCGGTCAAGCGGGGCGACGCCGAGTACGAGATCGTCGACCTGAAGGACTACGACCTGGGCGTCCTGGACGAGCCCGAGCACCCCGCCACGGGCAACTACCAGCACGAGCACACCAAGCGCTGGTCGGCCAAGATCGCGTCCCTGGACGCGTTCGTGATCGTGACGCCCGAGTACAACAACTCCTACCCCGGCGGGCTCAAGAACGCCCTGGACTTCCTGTACGCAGAGTGGACCAACAAGGCGGCCGGGTTCGTCGGCTACGGGGTGGACGGCGCGCCCCGGGCGATCTCGCACCTGCGGCACGTCCTCGGCCTGCTCAGCGTGGCCACCGTGTCCAACCAGGTCGGCCTGTCGATCCACACCGACTTCGTCGACGGCTTCAACCCCGCCGACTTCCACGAGGACCGGCTCAACGCCGTCCTCGACCAGGTGAACGCGTGGGGCTCGGCGCTGCGCCCGCTGAGGGGGTGAAGCCAGTACGTATTTCTCCCTGTACGTCCCCCCTCTAGGAGAGCACCATCCTGGACGAGGGGGTGAGCAGCGGTGGCGGTCGCCTGGGGCAGCGTGCGCGGACGGGTCGTCTTCGACAGCTCCCTGCACGAGGTGCTCCTGGAACGCCAGTCGTCCGGGTTCTCCTGGACGGGCACGCGTTCGCTGCTGCTGACCGACCACCCCGCCGTGTACGTGCACGACACCGGCGGGCTCGGCAACCCCGCCGTCTTCGCGCTGGACCCGGCCGCCGACCCCGACGCCACGATCGAGCTGGTCGACGGCAGCACCCGACTGGTCGCCGACCTGCGGCTGCCGAACGGCAAGACCATCGAGCTCACGTCCGGCGAGCTGCCGCCACCCGCGCTGGCCACGCTGACCGGCCTGCGCGGCAGGCTCATGCCGGACGCCGAGGCCACGGACTTCGTCAGCCCGTGCGCGATCTCGATCGTCCCCTACTACGAGGACGGCACCGGGGACGACGCCCCGGCCGAGCTGGCCGCGTACGTGGTCGTCACGGGCGGTCGCCTGCAACTGCGCAGCCGCGGCCGGATCCCGCTGGAGTGGCCCGTGAACCGGGTCACCGCGAGCCCCGCCGGGCCGAGCGCGGTCGAGCTGCGGGGCGGCGCCCTGCTCGGCGGGCACTTCCTCACCGGCGCGACCCTGCATCTGGTGACCCCGCAGGTGAGGGCGGCCTTCCTCAGCGTCGTCGGATCCGCTGGGCCGGGGCCGCGCACGGTGGGCACCTCCGCGCCGGTGTCGCTGCGCGGCCTGGGCGGGGCGGGTGGCAGGGGCGGCCTGGGCGGCCTGGGCGGCACGGGTGGCACGGGCGGCACGGGGGCGGTGCGGGCCGACTGCGTGCTGAGCGAGCACGCGCTGGAGTTCCAGGCGCCCGACACGCAGCGGGTGCTCGCCCGGTTCGACCTCGGCGACGCACAGCTGCGCATCGCGGGGACGGCCGGGCGGTTCGTCGTGTTCAGCCCGGCGCACGGGCCGGTCACCGTGGAGTGCGCCTCCGAGGTGTTCGGGCGCCGCCTGCACCGCAACGCCGAGCTGCGCGCCGCCGCCGAGCGCACGCTGGGCTCGGGGGTGCTGCCCGCGGAGCTGGCCGACGGGCGGCCGGTCGCGTGCGCGTTCGCGCCCGACGGCATGCGGGTCAAGGGTGACGGGGTGAACGTGCGGATCCCGTACGAGCGGATCAGGACCGTCGAGGGCGACCCGGGGCCGCCCAGGGCGGAGCTGCGGCTCACCACCGACCGCACCGAGCTGCGCGTCGTCGCCCAGCCCGAGCTGGTCCAGGCCCTGCACACCGAGGTGCGGGCGTGGGGCAACGCGTGCGCCGGCGCGGCGCAGGTGCCCGGCATGCTGCGCGCCGCCGTCGGGCTGGAGGAGGACTACCTGCTCTACACCGTGTTCGGCCCGTTCTACGAGCTGCACGCGGCGCTGCTCGGCGACGTCGGCGCCGACGGCCTGGGGCGCCCCGTCGAGCTGCCGGAGCCCGGTGACGAACGCGCCAGGGTCGCCGCCGTGCTCCAGGTCGGGCTGCGGGAGCTGCAGACCCACCTCGACCAGGTCACCACCGTGCTGCCCGCCTTCCTGCGGCACCGCGACGCGCTGCTCCTGTCCCCGCTCACGGGCGGTGCCGAGCCGGGCTGGCTGAAGGCGCAGGAGCCGAAGCTGCGGGCCGCGCTCGCCCCCGCGCAGCGCGCGGCCGCCGAGACCGCGGCGCTGAGCGCGCAGCTCGCCCGCGTCATGGACCTCGACCCCGACGCGCTGCCGAAGGTCAGCTACGCGGGGGCGGCGTTGTCGCTGGGGGCGGCGGCGCTGCTGAACCCGGTGTTCGCGGTGTCGGGCATCTCGCAGGCGTACTCGTCGCACGCCCAGGGCGAGCAGCGCAAGGCGCACGTGACGGCCCAGGCGGAGCGGGGGTGGGCGGTGGTGCTGGATCGGTGGAACGCGCTGGTCGGGGCGTCGTTGCCGGTGCTCGCGTACGTGCTGACCGAGAACGTGTTCCCGTCGCGCTGGGAGAGCGCGCGGCGCATCGGCCAGGAGCTGGCCGCCGCGCCGCCACCCGCCCGGCCGCTCGCGCTGCGTGCGGTGGCGCGGCGGCTGGCCGTGCTGGACGTGATGCGGCGCTATCCGGGCGGGGCCGGGGTGCGGTTGCGGCGGGGGGAGATCGCCGATCACCTGCGGGCGGCGCGGGAGTCCGTACGGACGCCGCGGTTCCTGGACTTCTGAGGGAGGGGCGGCATGGGGTTGTTCACCAGCCAGTTCGAGGGGGTGCGGGGGGAGTCGCGGGCCTACGCGGGGGAGGTGGGGGAGAGCCGGTTCTGGCTTCCCGCCGCTGCCGCCGCCGGGGTGGTGGCCGGGGGTGCTGTCGTGATGGGCGGGGAGCCGGAGGAGTGGGGGGATGGGTGGGAGCAGGGGTGGGAGGTGGGGGTGCCTGCGGGGGAGCCGGTCGTGAGTGAGGAGGCGTGGTCGGATCGGGGGGAGTACACGGATGCTTCGGTGGGTGGGGACGGTGACTTCTTCTACTTCATCGACGGTGACAGCAGCGTGACCGTCGGCTGAGGTGGAGCGGTGCTGCTCGGGCGGTCGGTGCGCTGACTCATCGCGGTGGCGCGCCAGCGGGGCAGGCCAGGTGCGGTTTCAGGTGGTTTCCGCCACGATGGCGGCGATCGTCTGGGCGGTGGTGAAGTCGGCGGCGAGCCGGTTCTTGGCGACCGCGAACGCCACGCCCGTCGCGGTGTCGGCGCAGGCGTAGCTGCCGCCGCTGCCCGCCCAGCCGAACACGGTCGGGGTGTCGCCGGGATCGGTGCCCAGGCGGCCGACGGCGTACCCGTTCGACAGCACCGCGCGGTTGCCGAACACCCGGTCCACGTCGTCCACGATCGGGGTGCTCACCTCGCGTAACCGCTCCGCCGAGATCAGCCGCACCCCGTCCACGGGCCCGAGCAGTGCGGCGTACATGCGAGCCGCCGCCCGCGCCGTGAACTGGCCCGCCGCCGGGATCGCCGCGGACAGCACGTCCGCCCGGTTCGCGAACGCGGCAGTCGGCCGCACACCGCGCGGCGCCACCGCGAGAGTCGCGGACCCCTCCTCGGGCTGGTCCTCGAAACCGTCCTCCAGCCGGGCCAGCCGCCCCAGCTCGGCCTCCGGCACGCCGAGGAACAGCTCGCCCGCCGCCTTCAGCGGCCCGGCCACCTCCTCCGCGAACGCCCTGGCGACGGGCACGCCGGTGACCCGCCGCACGACCTCCCCGACGAGGTAGCCGAAGGTGTAGGAGTGGTAGCCCGTGCCGGTGCCCGGCTCCCACCACGGCCGGGCGCCGGCGATCAGCGCGCACATCCGCTGCCAGTCGCACAGGTCCGCGGGGGTGAGGTCCGGTGGCAGCCCCGGCACGCCCGCCGCGTGCGTCATGGCGTGCCGCAACGTGGCCTCGCCCTTGCCGTGCGCGCCGAACTCCGGCCAGACGTCGGCGATCCGCAGGTCGTAGTCGAGGGCGCCGCGTTCGGCGAGCACGTGCACGAGGGTCGCCGTCAGGCCCTTGCCCGCCGAGAAGGCGTGGAACGGCGTGCCGGACGTCACCGGCCGCCCCGTGCCGGGGTCGGCGAGGCCGGCCACCACGTCGGCGACCTGCTCGCCGTGCCGGTAGACGGCGATCTGCAACCCGCGCTCGGCCCCTGAGCGGACGAGCTCGTCCGCCGCCTCCTGGAGCCGCTGCCGCACCTCGTCCATGACCCGCCTCAGCCTCCGGTATCGGTGCGGTCGGCCTCAGCGTGGCCGGTCCCGGTGCGGTCGGCTTCGGCGTGGCCACCTCCAACGCGGTCACCCCAGGTGCGGTCACCCAAGGTGCGGTTACCCAAGGTGCGGTTGCCGCTGGTGTGGTCGGCCGGAGAGCGGTCGGCCCGAGAGCGGTCGCCCTCAGTGCGGCCGGAGCCGGTGCGGTCGGTCTCGGTGCGGTGGACAAGGCTCGCGATGCGGGCGGCCAGGTCGGACCACAGCTGCCTGGGCAGGTTGTGCCCCATGCCGTCGATGACCACCAGCTCGGCCCCGGCGATCGCCTCCGCCGTGGCCCTGCCCCCGCTGACATCGCACATGCGATCGTCGGCCCCGTGGATCACCAGGGCCGGCACCCGTACGGAATGCAGCCGCTCCGTCCGGTCACCGGAGGCGACGACCGCGACGGTCTGCCGCATCATCCCGAGCGGGTCGTAGGCCCGGTCGTAGGCGAGGGCGGCGCGCTCGCGCAGCTCGCTCTCGTCGGTCGGGAACCCGGGCGAGCCGAGAAGCCGGAACGCCTTGACCGAGTGCTCGATCACGTCCGCGCGCCCGGTCGGCGGCGGCCCCGCCAGCTGGGACAGCACCTCGTGGTCGGGCCCGCCGACGCCGGGGGCGCCCGTCGTGCTCATGATGGACGTCAGCGAACGGATCCGGGCCGGATGCTCGATGGCCACCGTCTGGGCGATCATCCCGCCCAGCGAGGCGCCGACCAGGTGCGCGCTGTCCAGGCCCAGCGCGTCGAGCAGCCCGACGGTGTCGGCCGCCAGGTCGGACAGGGTGTAGGCGGCCGAGGACAGGTCACCGGCCAGCGCCGCCGACAGGTCGGGCACCGGCGCGTCGTGGAAGTGGGTCGACAGGCCGGCGTCGCGGTTGTCGAACCGGATCGGCGCGCAGCCACGGGCCACGAGCTCGGCGCAGAAGTCGTCGGGCTAGTGGATGAGCTGCCCGCCGGCGCCCATCACCAGCAGCACGGGTGGTGCCTGCGGGTCGCCGAGCCGCTCGTACGTCATCTCGATCTTCGAAGGACCGACATCGAGCGCTTTTTCTTCGCTCATTTCGGCGCCACCTCCTAGTCCCGGTCATCGTATTTCGGCCGGGACGGCCGAGTGAAATGCATTGATTCGGTCCAAAAGGAAAAGCGCGACAAATTGCTCAGGGCTTGCGGGCGACGCCGGGCCGGCACGTTGTGCCGGGTCACATCCAGGCGGATCGCCTCGCCCGGCTCGCTGCGCCAATCGGTCAGCGGCACCAGGCCAGGCGCGACGAGCTCCAGGTCGCCGAAGTAGGACACGATCCCGCGCGTGCGCCACCGCCCCGGGCACAGGGTCCGGTTGAAGCTGCGCAGCGCCTCGGCTGCGATCGCGGACGCCTCCGGGTGCTCGCCGCCGGGGTTGTGGAAGTGCACGATGGCCAGCCGGCTGGCGGGCGCGACGACCGCGCGGAACCGGTCCATCACGCCGGCGGGTCCTCGTCGTCGTTGACGTGGTGCAGCACGGAGACGGGCAGCAGCCCGAGCGGGCGGCCACGGGGGATGCTGGGTTTGGTGGGTCCACTCCGGGGGCGTCCATTCCTCCATGGGACGGGATCGAGCGTCGGATGTCGGAGGTGTTGAAAGAGTTGCTTTATGAGAGGTTTGTCGGAGTTTCTGGGGAGCCGGTGGTGACATTGTTCGCCGCGCTCACGGCTGAGACGCCTGTCCGGAATCCGTTGCTGGTGATTCATGGTGGGCCTGACTGGGATCACTCCTATCTCCGTGACCCGCTCGTGCGGCTCGCCGACCGCCGTGACCTGATATTTCCGGACTTGCGGGGGTGTGGGCGCTCCACTCGTGGGTTGCCCGACGACCAGTACACGCCGGCCGCCGCGACCGGTGATCTCGTCGCGCTGCTGGACGTGCTGGGGGTGGGGAGGGTGGACGTGCTCGGGTTCTCCTATGGAGGGCTGATCGCGCAGCGGCTGGTGCTGGCGGTGCCTGATCGGGTGCGGCGGCTGGTGATCGCCTCCAGCAGCGTGCTGCCCGTGCCCGCCGACGCGTTCGCGGGCTGGGCGGAGCGCGACCGGCGCATCGCCGCCGAGGCGGCTGTGTGGGCGAACGCGGCGCCGACCCCGAAGGAGTTGGCCGGGGCGGAGTTGGCCGGGGCGGAGGTGGGCGGATCGGAGGTGGGCGGGCCGGAGGTGGGCGGGCCGGAGGTGACGCGGGCGGCGGCGTTCGCCGGGGCCGAGGCCGCCGTGTGGCGGGCGGAGTCCCTCGCCGGCTACCGCGAACGCCTCTCCCGCGTCCGCTTCTCGGCCGAGTGGCTGCGCCCGTGGCGTGCCGGGAGACTGCCCTCGGCCCGCCCCGACGACGCCGCCGCCCGCCTGGCCGCGCTCGGCGTGCCGACCCTGCTGCTGCACGGCAGGCAGGACATGACGTTCCCCGCCGCCCTCGCCGAGCAGGCGGCGGAGCTGATCCCGGGCGCCCGCGCCGTGCTCCTGGACGACGCCGGCCACATGGCCCACGTGGACCGGCCCGGCGCCTGGCTCCAGGCCGTGTCCGACTTCCTGTGACTGACGCCCGCGAGGCGGCACTCAGAAGGACCGGCAGGATGGGTTTCGGTGTCTCGCACGACCGAAGACGTGTGGTTCCGCCTCCTACCGTGAGGCCGGGGCGTGCGGCGCCCGCTGGGTGTGGTGCTCCAGCAAGCGGGTGAGCAGGTGCACGAACTGGTCGCGTTCGTCCGGGGTCAGCGGGGCGAGCAGCTCGTCGTGAAGGTCGTCCAGGACCTTGTCCAGGCGGCGCAGCCGCCGGCGGCCCTGAGCGGTGATCGTGATGACGTTGCGGCGGCGGTCGTCGGGATCCGGCTCGCGCCCGACGAGGCCGCGCTCGGCCAGCTCGTTGAGGACGCCGACCATGTCGCTGCGGTAGATGCCGGTGCGCCGGCTCAGCGCCGCCTGGCTGCCGGGACCGTGCTCGTACAACGAGGCCAGCACGGCATAGTGCCACTTGCGGGCGTCGACCTGGGCCAGCCCCTCGTTCACCAGCCGGTCCGACTGTGCGGCCAGGCCTGACAGCAGGCGGCTGGCCCGCCGGCGCAGTCTCTCCGGTGTGTTCGTCTCGCCGTCATGCGGCATGTCCGCCGCTTCGGCTCTGCTGCTCATGACGCCGATCCTATCGGGTTGCGTTAGTCGGACGAACGATGTAGCTTCGTTTGCGACGAAAACGTTAGTGCGACGAACGTTAGACCCTGAAACGGATTGGAAGGTCATGACGACTACAGGCCAGATCTTCGGCACCGCGCTCGTCGGCCAGACCGAGAAGGCGCTCAACGCGATCCTGGACCGGCAGCTCGCCGGCACCGGCATCACCGAGCCCCAATGGGTGACCCTCACCCTGACCGTGGTCGGCGGCGGGAGCATCGACCGGGCCGAGCTCATCCACCGGGTCAGCGGCGCCACCCAGTTCAGCCAGGCGTCGGTGGCCGAACGCATCGCCGAACTGAGCGCCGCGGGTTTCCTGCGCGACGGCGGGGACGGCAGCGTCCAGGTCACCGACGAAGGGCGCGAGCGCTGGACGCGGGTCCGCGCCGCGATCGGCCCGATCACCCAGGAGCTGTGGGGCGACCTGCCGGCCGAGGACCTGGCCACCGCGGGCCGTGTCCTGAGCACCGTCCTGGCCAGGGCCAACGCGGTGCTGGCCACCTCCTGAACCCCTCGAACACGAAAAGAGGAAGTCATGTCCACGGACACTTCGATCACCGACCGCATCGAGATCGCCGACCTGTTCGCCCGCTTCGCGCGCCTGCTCGACGAGAAGCGATGGGAGGATGCGGGCACCGTCTTCGCCGACGACGTGGTGGTGCACTCGCCGCGCGGGGGCGAGCTGCGCGGCCTCGACAAGGTCGTCGGCTTCATGCGACAGGGCGCGGTCGAGGGGCAGCAAGCCCAGCACCTGACCACTGACCTGCTGGTGGACCTCGACGGCGACCAGGCGGAAGCCTCGGCGTACTCGCTCGTGTTCTACTACCGCGACGGCCAGGCACCCCACTTCACCGGCGGCCTGCGTATGGCGGGCACCCTGACGCGGACGCCCGCGGGCTGGAGGTTCCGTGAGCAGCGGATCATGCCTGCCTGGACCCGCGAGCACTGATCCCCGTGAGGCCGGCGACACACTCCTTCAGAACTGCCGCCGCCGGATCAGCCACAGGCACCACCCCATGAGCCCCAGGGTGAGAACGACGTAGATGCCGGTCTCGAACCACTGCAGCGCCCAGAACCGGCTGGAGGGATGGAAGGTGACGTCCTGCCGGTAGCCGAGCCGGTTGATCTCGTCGAGACACGTGTCACGGCGCTGCTCGGGCCGCTCGTCGGGCTGGGCCTGAAGGTGGCACGGGCTCGCCGCCGCGCCCATCGGGGCGACCGCGTGGTCCGAAGGCGCCAGGCCGGACAGGACGCCGGTGCTCGCCGAGGCCGACGGGCCGATGAGGCGGCTGGACAACGTCCAGGCAGCCGGGTCGCCGGGCACCCGGTCGTTCAGGACGACCGTGAGCGTGCCGTCGTGCTTCCTGAGGAGCTGGTCCACGTTCTCGGAGGTCAGCTCGTACGTGGCGCGGGCCGGGGGAAGCAGGTGCGGGCGGACCAGGAGCGGCACGGCGACCTGGACGGCGGTGAAGAGCACCAGGGTGACGGCCATGGCGGGCTGGGGACGGCGGACGAACATCCCCACGGCCACCCCGAGGGCGAACGCGAAGGCCGCGTACGCGAGGGGAGCGACCCCCCGCCCCGTGAAGACCAGCGGCCCCATCAGCGGGAGGTCCGTGGCGGCCCGGTCCAGCTCGGTGGCCCACCACGTCACCATGAGGCTCATCAGCCCGCCGGCCACCGCGGCGGCCCCGCCGATGAGCGCGAGCTTGACGGCCAGCCAGCGCGCCCGGCTGGTGCTCTGGCTCCACACCAGCAGGTGCGTGCCCGCCTCCAGCTCCCGCGTGACCAGCGGCGCGCCCCAGAAGAGCCCGACGAGGGCGGGCAGGACCAGGGCGGCGGCGGTGACGCCGAGGAACGGGACCCGGTGCTCGTCGAAGAACCGCTCCAGGAAGTGCGCGCACGTCCCGCTCCGCCCACCGCACGCGGCGAGGGCCTCCCCGTACTGGACGCTCAGGGGGACGTGGCTCACGGCCAGGACGGCGGCGAGCACGCCGAGCGTGAGCGCCGTCATCACGGCGGCGGCGCGGAACTGCCGCCAGGCCAGCCAGATCACCGCACCACCGCCAGCGCGGGCCGGCGGCGGGGAGCGGCGACGGCCTGTTCCAGGTAGGCCAGGATGAGGTCCTCCATGGTCAGTCGGCTGACCGTCCAGACGGGGTCGAGGATCGGCCCATCGGTCCTGACGATGAGCGTGCTCTGCCGGTCGGTGTGCCGGGCGGAGACGACGTGCTGGTCGGCGGGCAGGCGGCCGGGGTCGCGGCGCGGGCCGGTGAGCCGGTGGTGGGTGGCCAGCAGCTCGTCCACCTCGCCCGCCACGCGGATGCGCGAGTCGACGAGCACGATCAGGTAGTCGCAGGTGCGTTCGAGGTCGGAGATGAGGTGCGAGGAGAGCACCACGCTCAGCTCGTGCTCGGCGGTGGCCTCCATCAGGCCCCGCAGGAACTCGCGGCGGGCCAGCGGGTCGAGCGCGGCGACCGGCTCGTCCAGGATCAGCAGCTCGGGGCGCTTGGCCAGGCCCAGCGTGAGGGCGAGCTGGGCGCGCTCGCCGCCCGACAGCCTGCCCGCCCGGCGGCCGGGGTCCAGGCCGTGCCGCTCGATCCGCTCCCGCGCCAGCGCGGCGTCCCAGCCGGGGTTGAGCCGGGCGCCCAGCCGCAGGTGCTCGGCCACGGTCAGGCCGGCGTAGGTGGGGGTGTCCTGGGCGACGAAGCCGACCCTGGCGAGCTGCTCCTGCCCGCCGGCCGGGCCGCCGAGCACGGAGATGCGGCCCGAGGTCGGGGCGAGGTGGCCGGACGCCAGCTTCAGCAGCGTGGTCTTCCCCGCCCCGTTGGGCCCGACCAGGCCGACGACGTGCCCGGCGGGGATGTCGACCGTGCAGTCACGCAACGCCCAGCGCCGGCCGTACCTCTTGCCCAGCTCCTGGGCGTGCAGGACAGCGGTCACGCGATGTCCTCCTGCGCGGTGGTGCGGAAGGTGGTCATGAACAGGGCCTCGATGCTCTCCTCGTCGAGCCCGGCCCCGCGCGCCTTGGCCAGCCAGCGCCGCAGCTCCAGGCGCAGCGGGCCGTGCGCGGCGAGCGTGGCGTCCGTCAGCGTCGCCGTCACGAACGTGCCCACGCCGGGGCGGGCGGCGACGAGCTTCTCGTGCTCCAGCTCCCGGTACGCCTTCAGCACGGTGTTGGGGTTGATCGCGAGCTGGGCCACCACTTCCTTGACCGTCGGCAACCGGTCGCCCTCGCGCAGCAGGCCCAGCCGCATCGCGTGCCGCACCTGCCGGACGAGCTGCAGGTACGGTGACACGCCCGAGCCGCTGTCCAGGTGGAACTCGATCACCGGTTACTCCATTGAGCTAGTCTTCTAGTCTTTGTAGATAACGCAGCATACGGCGGAGGTAAAGAGGGCCGTCACGGGTGCGTGGTGGCCATCCAGGCGGCGATCTGGGCGCGCGAGTCGACGCCCAGCTTGTTCATGATCACGCGGACGTGGCTGTCCACCGTGTGCTCGGAGATGAACAGCCGCTCGCCGATCTGCTTGTTGCTCAGCCCCTCGGCGACCAGCCGCGCGACCTCCGCCTGCCGCCTGCCCAGCGCAACCTCCCCCACGTGCCGCCTGTCCGGCGGGCTCTCCTCAGGATGCGCCGCCGTGGGCTCGCCGAGTGCCAGGGTGATCGCGTCGTCCCTGCTCAGCCGCCTTCCGGCCGCGTACGCCCGCTCGAACGCCGCCGCCCCCAGCTCCGCCCTGGCCCTCCCCTCGGCCCTGGCCAGCAGCGGCGCGAGGAAGGGCAGCACGCTCGCCCCTGCCTCCACCCGCACGGTCTCGGCCGCCCCCATCAACGACGCCGCCCGCCGCATCCGCTCGTCGCCCGCGCCGTCGGAGGCGGTCCGTTCCCGGCCCGCCGCGACGCAGCCCAGCGCGTCCAGCAGGACGTACTGGCCCACCCGGTCGTCGATCCGGTACGCCACGCGTAGCGCCTCCGCCAGCAGCGGCCCCGCCTCCTCGAACGCCCCCGCGATCAGCCGGGCGCAGCCCAGGTTCAGCAACATCATGTCGAGGCTGTAGAGGTCGCCCGTCTCCCTGCCGAGCCGCACCCCCTCCGCCGCCGCCTCCCCGGCCGTGCCGGCATCGCCCTCGAAGAGCCCGTTCAGCGCACGCGACTGCAGGTACATGAGGACGGCCGTGTCGTCGTCCGTCTCCTCCAGGGCGACCCTGGCCCGCTCGCCCAGCGCGCGGGCCGTCGCGTGATCCGCCGACATGCTCGCCGCCATCGACGCCAGCGCCAGCGACTGCGCCGCCACGGACCGCAGCCCGGCCTCCCGGGACCTGTCCACCGCCTCGTCCAGCGCGGGGCCCGCACTCGCCGCGTCCGACTGCAGCACGGCGAGGAAGCCGCGCATGAAGGCGGCCCTGGCCCGCTCGGCCGGGCCGCCGCCGGGGCGGGCCAGCAGCTCGTCGGCCCAGCGGACGCCCTCGTTGAGCGCGCGGGTCATCCAGTAGTAGCCGACGGCGTAGATCAGGTTCATGCCGCGGGCGGTGTCGCCGGCGGCCAGGCAGGCGCGCAGGACGGCGCGCACGTTGTCGATCTCCAGGTCCATCCAGTCGAGCCACTCGGCCAGGTGGTGCCGCATCCGCGGGGCGGCCTGGAGGCAGCGCTCGGTGTAGTGGTCGGTGAACCGCCGTTCGAGCGCCTCCTCCTCGCCGGCGGCGCGCAGCTTGAGCGCGGCGTACTCGCGCATCGTCTCGTGCAGCCGGTAACACGCCAGGTCACCGGCGTCCTCCTTGATCACCAGCGACTTGTCCACCAGCGACGCGAGCCGGGCCAGCACGTGCGCCCCGTCCGGCGGGACAAGCGCGCGCCACGGGGGCTCGCGCGACGCGCAGACCCCCTCGACGTCCTCCAGCGTGAACCGCCCCGCGAACACGCACAGCCGCCGCAGCAGCGCCTGCTCCACCGGATCCAGCAGATCGTGGCTCCAGTCGATCGTGGTACGCAGCGTCTGATGCCGGGGCGGGACGACCGTCCCCCCGGTGAGCAGCCCGAACCGATCGTCGAGCCGGTCGAGGATCTGCTCGGCCGACAACACGCGCGTCCGCACGGCCGCCAGCTCGATCGCCAGCGGCAGGCCGTCGAGCCGCCGGCACAGCCCGGCCACCGCCTCCTGGTTCGCCGCTGTCAGCTCGAACGTGCCGGACGACGCCGCCGCCCGTTCCGTGAACAACCGCACGGCCTCGTTCCGCCGCAGCTCCATCAGCGGCGCCCGGGCGTCCGCGGCGGTCACCCGGCCAGGTGGTGCGGGCAGGTCGAGCGGCGGTACGGGGATCACGTGCTCGCCCGGCACCGACAGCGGCTCCCGGCTGGTCGCGATCACCCGCAGCCCCGGCGCCGCCCGCATCACCTCCGCCACCAGCCGCGCGACCGCCGCCAGCAGGTGCTCGCAGTTGTCCACCACCAGCAGCAGCCTCTTGTCCCGCAGGTACGGCCCGAGCGCCTCCACCGCCGCCTGTGGCCGCAGGTCGAGGGCGGCCATGACGGCGTCGCCCACCAGGCCGGCATCCCGTACGTCGGCCAGCTCCACCACCCAGGCGCCTCCGGAGAAGGCGCGCCCCAGCTCACCGGCCGCCCGCAGCGCCAGCCGCGTCTTGCCGACCCCGCCGGGCCCCACGAGGCTGACCAGGCGGGCCTCGGCGAGCCTGCTCCTGACGGCGGCGAGCTCGCGACGGCGGCCGACGAAGCTGGTCGCCTCGGCGGGCAGGTTGCCCGGGCGTCGCGGAGGTCTGGCCATCGTGGCTCGGACACTACCTCTCGAATCACGAATTCACGTGATTTCCCGGGCCCGCCGCCCGATCGCACCCTGGAACGCGTGAAAGCCATCCGCTACCACGCCTACGGCCCGCCCGAGGTGCTCCGGCTCGAAGCCGCGGACCTGCCCGCCGTCGGCCCCGGCGACGTGCTGATCCGCGTCCGCGCCGCCTCCGTCAACCCCCTGGACTGGCACAACCTGCGCGGCAAGCCGTATTTCGCCCGCCTGACGAGCGGCCTGACCCGTCCCAGGCTCACCGCGCTCGGCGCCGACCTGGCGGGCGTCGTCGAGTCGGTGGGCCCCGGTGTCACCGCCTTCGCCCCGGGCGACGAGGTGTACGGCGGCTGCGGCCTGGATTTGGTGCCCGGCACGACCGGCCTGGCCGAGTACGCCTGCCTGAAGCAGGACGGGCTGGTGCTGAAGATGCCGGCCGGGCTGACGTTCGAGCAGGCCGCGGCCGTTCCGGTGGCGGCGCTCACCGCGTTGCAGGGACTGCGGGACAAGGGACGGCTGCGGCGCGGGCAGCGGGTGCTGGTCAACGGGGCGGCGGGCGGGGTGGGGACGTTCGCGGTGCAGCTCGCCAAGGCGCTGGGGGCCGCCGAGGTGACCGGGGTGTGCGGCACCGGCAACGTGGAGCTGGTCCGCTCGATCGGCGCCGACCACGTCATCGACTACACCGAGGAGGACTACACGCGGGCCGGCCGCCGCTACGACGTCGTGCTCGACCTGGTCGCCAACCACGGCGTGCTCGCGAACCGGCGCGTGCTGACCCGCACCGGGGTCTTCGTGGAGGCCGCGCCGTACAAGGGGCAGTGGATCGGGCCGCTGCTCGGCGTCTTCAAGATCATGGCGATGCCCCGCATGACGTTCTTCCTGAGCCGCAACAGCCGGGAGGACCTCGCCGTCATCGGGAAGCTCATCGAGTCGGGCGAGGTCACCCCCGTCATCGACCGGACCTACTCGCTGGACGACGCCGCCGAGGCCATCCGCTACCTCGAACGGGGACATGCGAGGGGCAAGGTCGTGGTCACGCCTTAGGAGGTCAGACCCGTACGGACAGGCCGCCGTCCACGGGGAGGTTCACGCCCGTGATGTAGCCGGCGGCGGGGGAGGCCAGGAAGGCGACGGCGTGGGCGACGTCCTCGTCGGCGCCGACCCGGCCGCGCGGCCGGCTCGACGGCCAGGGCGCGGACCATGGAGATCAGGGCGGAACGCCACCTCGCCGACGGCCTGGCGAGCATGCGGGCGCGCGGCCTGCTGGTCCGGGAGGCGGATCCGGAGCAGTCGGCCATGGTGGTGTTCGCGGCGGTCCAGGGCGGGCTGCTGCTGGCCAGGACCCGGCAGGACGTCGAGCCGCTGCGCGTGGCGCTCGACGCCGCCTACCGGCAGCTGCGCTCGTTCGGCGGCCAGCGGCTCACTCGGCCCTGGTCAGGTGGTCGAGGAGCGCCTGGCTGAGCTCGCCGAGCTGCCTGAACTGCTCGGGGGTCAGCGCGTCGATCAGGTGCGCGCGCACGCTCTCCACGTGGCAGGGGGCCGCCGCCTCCAGCGCGGCCAGGCCCTCGTCGGTGAGCACGGCCAGCCAGCCGCGGCGGTCGCCCTCGTAGTGCTCCCTGCGCACCCAGCCGCTCTGTTCGAGCTTGTTGACCGCGTGGGAGATGCGGCTGGGCTTGGAACGCGTCCAGTGCGCCAGCTCGCTCATGCGCATGGTGCGCCGGGGCGCCTCGGAGAGCAGGACCAGGAGCTCGTAGTAGGTCGGCGGCATGCCGGCCGAGCGCATCAGGTCGCGGTCGAGCCGGTCGTTCACCAGGCGGGTGGCCTGCGCGAAGGCCCGCCAGGCGCGTTGCTCGTCGTCGTTCAGCCACCTCGTCATGCCAGGCATCCTACTCAATAGTTGCGCGCTGAAATAAATCGGCCTACTGTCGTGCTGAACATTCCAGTGCTGAACTAAATGTGCGAGGAGCAGACATGTATCCCAGTGAGCTCGGCGGCGCCTACACCATCGACCCGGCGCACAGCCGCTTCGGCTTCGTGGCCAGGCACGCCATGGTGACGAAGGTCCGTGGCAGCTTTCCCGTCGTGGAGGCCACCGCGACGCTGGACGCCGCCGACCCGGCCGCCTCCACCGTCCGCGTGGTCCTGGACGCCGCCGGCGTCGACACCGGCAACGACCAGCGTGACGAGCACCTGCGCAGCGGCGACTTCCTCGACGTCGCCGCGCACCCGCACCTCACGTTCACCAGCACCGCGATCAAGCACACCGGCGGCGACGGCTTCGAGGTGACCGGCGACCTGACGATCAGGGGCGTGACCCGGGAGATCACCATCCCGCTGGAGTACACCGGGTCCGCCACGGACGTCATGGGGCTCAAGCGGGTGGGTTTCGAGGGCGGCACCGTGATCAACCGCAAGGACTTCGGGGTCAGCTTCAACGCCGTCCTGGAGACCGGCGGGGTGATGGTGTCGGAGAAGATCACGCTGGAGTTCGACCTGTCCGCCGTCAAGGCCGAGTGAGGCGGGGAGGTGCGCGGGCCACCTCCCCGTCGGTTCAGGGGCAGGGCGCGTACAGCGGCCGGGTGCCGGTCGCGTAGGCCGACGGGTCGGTGAAGCGGCACCCGTAGGATGGCGCGGCCACCACGGCCCGGTTGCTCACGTCGTCGCCCTGGGGCCGCTTGCCGGTGCGTTCCCAGCGGACGAGGTCGTCCCAGGCCGCACCCGCCTCGGCGGCGCTGAACTCGCAGTGCCCCACCGCGCGGATCGCCCGCTGCACCAGCAGCCAGGACTTGCCGTGGCGGGCCAGGTCGGCCCGGTAGTGCTGCTCCATCGAGAACGGCACGAAGTTGTCGCCCAGGTTGTGCAGGGACAGCACGGGCACGCCGATCCTGCCGGAGACGGCGGGCACCTCGGTCAGCCGCGCCGTGCGGCGCGCCACCGGATCGGCGGGATCGACCCGCTGCACGCTCGCGTTGACGTTCACCGGCGTCGCGGGCCGGTAGAGGGTGTCGCGGTTGGTCGCCACCCTGCCGGGCTCCTGCGCCAGCGTGCCGCCCCCGTCCGCGCCCGCCAGCCCGAACAGCGCGTCCTGCCAGTACGCGAACGCCTCCGCCGCCCCCGGCCGCTCACCGCCGCTGAGCTCGGTGACGACGTCGCGGAACTGCCTGCCCAGCTCGTTGCCCGGCTCGGCCCCGCCCGTCAGCCCGAGCCGCTCCTTGATCTTCGGGACGACCGAGGTCGCGTAGTCCGCCGGGATCGGGTACGCGGGCAGGTCCGCCAGGTCCTGCGCGACGAGCTGGAAGTCGAGGAAGAAGTCGAACAGCTCGTGGTCGCCGAGCACTCCGCACATGGGCAGCGCGGCGTCGTACACGCCGGGGTACTGCTCGATCGAGCGGACCGTGACGTGACCGCCCATGGAGACGCCGGCCAGGAACGTCCGGTGCGGCCGGCCGGCCTCCCGCGTGAAGCGGGTGACGAGGGCGCGGGTGCTGAGCACGCCCGCCCGCACGTCGTAGCCGTTGGCGTAGTAGGAGGAGGCGGCCCAGGCGTAGCCCTGCTCCAGCAGCCGCTGCCGCAGGCCGTAGGCGGGCGGGTCCACGGTGAGCACGGTCGTGTCGCCGCGGTAGCCGTGCGCCCACATCACCAGCTCGCCGTTCCAGCGCGGCGGCACCTCGATGGCGAACGCCGCGTGCTCGTGGACGCCCTGCAGCACCCGGCTCGGCCTGCCGTGCACGGTGGCGGGGGCGAGGGGCGGGTTGTCGATGGTGTAGCCCGGTAAGGGCTGGTCGTCGGGGACGTCGGGGGTCGCTCCCGCGGCGGGCGGGGCCGCTGCCGCGCACAGCACGGCGGCGAGAACGACCGAGAGGAGGGTACGCATCGGCCGTCACCTTTCTGGTCGGGGGGATCATCGCCCATCCCATGAGACCTCAACAGCGCACGCGGCTCCAGGGCCCCATCGCTTGAGCACCCTGCGTGGTGTGAACCCGGTTATCGCATGAGATCTGTGGGCTTTGACGGGTTGTTTGGGTTTAAGGAGGTAACTGAGAGTATTCGCATGGGTACGTCTGCTTCCGTCTAGGCGATTCGCCCGGCAGGGCGACGCCGGACTCTGGCCGATCGATCCATGAACGGAAAAAGCACGTGAACACACAAATTCGGCAATCACCGGCCCCGCGCCAAGGGCGGCTCGCGGCACTCGTTCTGACCGGCGCGGTCGCCGGTGTCATGTTCCTCCCGCTGGGCATGGGGGTGGCCAGCGCGAGCGCCGGCTTCCCCGCGGTCCAGGCGGGCGGCCCGCCCTCCGAGCCCGTGCGGCACGTCACCAAGTACGTCCCGAGGGAGAAGCCGGTCCTGCACAACCCGCGGTACCACATGCCGCGGATCGACATCATCGTCCACAACAACAACCGCTCCCGCAACGAGCGGCACCACGAGCACCGCCGCCACGAGCCGGTCAAGCACGAGCCGGTCAAGGAAGAGCCGGTGAAGGAAGAGCCGATCAAGGAAGAGCCGATCAAGGACGACCACAACAACAACGACAAGTGGTGGTGGCCGAACCTGGACTGATCCCGGTCCAGGCTCGTTCACCCGTCCTTGGTGTGTGACGCAGGGGCCGCCTCCTGTCGGGGAAGGAGGAGGCGGCCCCTCACCATGCGCGTGGCCGGGCCGGGGCGATGTACGTTTCATCGGCCCCGCCGGGCCGCCCCCGCGTCGTCCCCGGTCAGAGGGCGGGAACGGCCCGGCGATGGCCGCCGGGAGGGTGGCGTGGTTCCGGTGATCACGGGGAGCGGATACCGTCCGATCTCGACGAAGCCTCGCCGCTGGAGCCGTGAATGCCAGGAAAACGCTGGGCAGTTCCCGTGCTGCTCGCCTTGTCCCTGCCGCTGCTAGCCCCGTTGAGCGCCCCACCGGCCGTCGCGGCCGCCGTGCCGCCGCTGGAGGAGATCAACGCCACCGCCACCCAGGTCGCCTTCGGCTTACGCCGCCCCACCGCCATCGCCGCCCCGGACGACGGCACGAAGCGGCTGTTCATCACCGAGAAGCGCGGCACCGTACGCGTCTACCACCCCGACACCGGCCTCGCGCAGGCCCCGATCGTCGACATCACCGCCTCGGTGGACGAGTCCGGCAACGAGCGCGGGCTGCTCGGCATCGCCCTGGCCCCCGACTTCGCCCAGAGCCAGGACCTCTACCTGGCCTACACAGCGCTGCCCGACGGCGCCGTGACCCTGGGCCGCTACCGGCTGGACGAGGCCCGCCTGGAGCCCCTGCTCGCCCAGGAGCACGCCGAGCACAGCAACCACAACGGCGGCCAGATCACCTTCGGCACCGACGGCAACCTCTACATGAGCATCGGCGACGGCGGCGCCGCCGGGGACCCCTTCGACACCGGGCAGCGCCTGGACACCCTGCTGGGCAAGATCCTGCGCGTCGACGTGCGCAGGAGCTGCGGCGAGCTGGCCTACTGCATCCCCGCCGACAACCCGTTCGTCGGCGTGGCGGGGGCGCGGGGCGAGATCTGGATGTACGGCGGGCGCAACCCGTGGCGCTTCTCCGTCGATCACGCCACCGGCTCGATGTGGGTCGCCGACGTCGGTCAGGGCCGCTGGGAGGAGATCAACCACGTCAAGGCCGGGCAGCAGGCAGGGGCGAACCTCGGCTGGTCCTGCTACGAAGGGCTGGAGGTCTTCGACCAGGCCCAGTGCCGCGCCGACGCCACGTACACCAAGCCCGTCTTCACCTACTCCCCGCACACCGGCGGCTGCGCGGTCATCGGCGGGCAGGTCTACCGCGGCAAGCAGTTCGCCGACCTGGTCGGCGGCACCTACATCGCCGCCGACTACTGCTACATGACCGTGTGGGCGCTGCGCGAGAACGCCGCCGGCGGCTACGCCGCGGCCGAGATCGGCGAGATGCCCACGCAGGTCACCGCCTTCGGCGCGACGCCGGAGGGCGAGCTGTACGTCGTCAACGACCTGCCCGGCGGCCTGCACCGCCTCTCCTTCGCGCACGCGCGGCCGACCTGCCGGATCGCGTACACGACGCGGACCTGGGGCGTCGGCATGACGGTCGACCTCACCATCACCAACACCGGCACCGCGCCGATCAACGGCTGGACGCTGCGCTTCCCGCTCGGCAGGGGGCAGAGCGTCGTCTCCGACTGGAACACCGACCTGACCCAGAGCGGCGACATGGTGACCGCGGTCAACGCCGGTCACAACGGCTCCATCGCGCCCGGGCAGAGCGTCACCATGGGCTACCTCGCCAGTCACACGGGCGACGCGTCCGCGCCGACCAGGTTCACGCTCAACAGGGACACCTGCGCGGTGACGCGCTGAGCGGGATGTGATGATCGCCCGGGCGCTCTGAGCGGGAGGTGATGATCGCCCGGGCGCGGGACACCGCCGCCGCGCCCGGGCGGTCTCAGCTCTCGTCCGCGGGCAGGGTGAAGAGGCGGACGTAGACGGGGCGGGCGTCCGGCGGCGCCTCGTCGGCCGGCCGGCTGTAGCGCAGCAGCAGGGCGATGTACTCCTCGTAGAACGCGTCCAGATCCTGCCTGGTCATGCGGGCCAGCCCGCGCGAGCCCTTCGCCCAGGCCGGGTCGGCCCGGTAGGCGGCGGGGAAGCGCTCGAACAGGACGCGGTCCTCCTCGTAGCCGATCCGGTGGAACTCCTCCAGCACCGCCCGGTCCTCGGGCGCGACCTGGTCGGGGGTGGGCAGGCGGATGTCCCGGGGGGTCTTGGCGCGGCGCCACCAGCGCTCGCGGCCGGTCGAACGCTCGGGGATCTCCTCGATGAAGCCGTACTTCTCCAGCTGGCGCAGGTGATAGCTGGTGGTGCCGGTCTTGGCGCCGAGCAGCTCGCCGAGGGTGGTGGAGGTGGCGGGGCCGTGCACGTTGAGATGGGTCAGCATGCGGCGGCGCATCGGGTGGGCCAGGGCCTTGAGCCGTTCGGTGTCGTCGAGCGTGTACGGCTCGTCATCCTTCATGAGGAGCAGGCTAGTCCTCCAGAACGATATCTGCAGACACACCTTTGCCGAGATCTCTCTGCAGACTAACCTCTGCGATATGTGGAGAATTCTGATGGCGGTTCTCGCCGTGTTACTCGCCTCGGCGGTTCCCGCTCAGGCGGCCGTCCTGGCGCCGCCGGGGTTGCCGGGTGACCTGACGTCCACCGAGGTGAGCTTCCTCGGAGACGGGGACCTGCGGCTGAACGGCAGCGTGATCACCGCGACCGGCGCCCCGGCGGGGCGGCCGGGCATCGTGCTGGTGCACGGCGCGGGCACCGGCACGCCCCGGGAGAAGCTGCTGGCCGAGGCCGAGGCGTTCGCCCGGCAGGGCATGTCCGTGCTCGTCTACGACAAGCGCTCGGTGGGGTACTCGCTGTTCGAGCGGTCGTACGCGCAGCTCGCCCGAGACGCGCTGGGCGCCGTCGAGACGTTGCGGCGGCAGCCCGGCGTCGATCCGGCCAAGGTCGGCATCTGGGGGCTCAGCGAGGGCGGGTGGGTGGCGCCGATCGCCGCCACGCGGTCCACCGGGATCGCCTTCGTCGTGCTCGTCGGCGCCAACGCGCTGCAACCGCTGCGGCAGCAGGCCTGGGCGGTGGCGGCGGGGCTGCGCAAGGCGGGCGTGGGCGGGTCGCTGGTGGACCGGGCGGAGCCCAACCTGTACCGGGTGATCGCCGACGGCGGCCTGTTCCCCGAGCCTTACCACGACCCCGAGCCGGTCATCGAGCGGCTGCGGCAGCCCGTCCTCGGCATCTGGGGGGTGCACGACCTGCTCACCCCACCCAGGGAGACGCCGCCGATCCTCGCCGGGGCGCTGGAGAAGGGCGGGAACCGCAGCTACACGTTCCGGTTCTTCGCGGACGCCGACCACGCCGCCCACCTGACGCCCGACGGCGGCGTCACCCGGCAGCCGGAGCTGGCGCCCGGCTACGCGGAGCTGGTCGGCACGTGGGTGCGCGAGGTCACCGCCGGGCGCGCGCCCGTGGCGCAGGTGTCCGGGCCGGCGCCGCAGCAGGCGAGCGACAGCTTCGGGGTGCCGCCCACCGCCTGGTGGGAGTCCGCCGCCGTGCAGGTCCTGGCGCTGGTGCTGCTCCTGGTGGCGTTCGGCGGCTATCCCGTGGTGGCCCTGGTCCGGCGGCTCAGGCGGCGGCCGGTCGCGCCGGTGACCAGGGCGGCCAGGCTGGCCTGCGCAGGCGGGCTGCTGGCGCCGGTGGGCGGGTTCGCGTACCTGTTCTACGTAGTCATGACGGGCGGGAAGCTGGCCGCGCCCGGGCCCATGGCGGGGGACAGGCCGCTGCTGTGGCTCGTGCTCCAGGCGGTCGCGGTCGTGACCGTCGTCGCCACCGCCGTCACGGGGGCGCGGTGGCGGCGGGCGGCGTCGCGGGGCGAGCGGGTGCGGCTCGGGCTGCTGGTCGCGGGCGGCGTCGTGTTCGTGCCCTGGGCGCTGTACTGGGGGTTGCTGGTTCCCTAGTGCGCCCGTGGCGGGCGGGTGCGCGAGCGGAAGGTGCGGCGGTAGGTGTCCGGGGGCACGCCGACCGTGCGGTTGAAGTTGCGGCGCAGCGTCGTGGCGGTGCCCATGCCGGTGGCCGCCGCGATCGTGTCCACGCTGTCGTCGGTGGTCTCCAGCAACTGCTGGGCGTGGCGGATCCGCTGGACCAGCAGCCACTGCAGCGGGGTGGTGCCGGTCACCGACCTGAAGTGGCGGCCCAGGTTGCGGGCGCTCATCCGCGCCTGACGGGCCAGATCCTCCACGGTCAGCGGATGGTCCAGCCGCTCCATCACCCAGGGGAACAGCTCGGCCAGCGGATGGTTGTCGGGGGCGGGCACCGGGGTGGTGACGAACTGGGACTGGCCGCCGTCCCGGTGCGGCGGCACGACGAGGCGGCGGGCGACCGCGTTGGTGACCGAGGAGCCGTGGTCGAGGCGGACCAGGTGCAGGCACAGGTCCATGGCGGCGGCCTTGCCGGCCGAGGTCAGCACGCGGCCGTTGTCCACGTACAGGACGTCCGGGTCCACCTCCACCCGAGGGTGGCGGGCGGACAGCTCGCGCGTGTGCGCCCAGTGCGTGGTGGCGCGCCTGCCGTCCAGCAGCCCCGCGGCGGCCAGCACGAACGCGCCCGTGCACAGGGACGCCACCCGCGCGCCCGCCTCGTACGCCGCGCGCACCGCGTCCACCAGCTCGGCCGGCGGGTCCACATCCACGTCGGCCCAGCCGGGCACGATCACGGTGTCGGCGCGCGCGAGGTGGTCGAGGCCGTGGTCGGGCTCCAGCCTGAACCGCCCGGCCGTCACGGCGCCCGGCCCGCAGACCACGAAGTCGTACCAGGGGTCGGCCAGGTGGGTCAGGTCGGAGCCGAAGACCTCATAGGCCAGGGACAGCTCGAAGTGCAACATCCCGTCGGTGACGGCCAGGGCCACTGTGTGCATGTCCGGAATTGTATGGGTAATGGCGTTCCGGACGCTCGTGCGAGCCGGGTGACCCTTGCCAGGATGTTCACATCAGATCGACCGAATGAGGAGAAACCCATGGCAGCGGGTCAGATGGTGACGGTTTTCGGCGCGTACGGGCACACCGGCCGGTTCGTGGTGGCGGAGCTGCGGGCGCGCGGGTTCGTCCCGGTCCTGTCCGGGCGGGACGCCGACAAGCTGAAGGCGCAGGCGTACGAGACCGGGCTGGAGGCCCGCCCGGCGTCGGTCGACGACCCGGCCGCGCTCGACCGCGCGCTTTCCGGCACCGCGGCTGTGATCAACTGCGCGGGGCCCTTCGCCGCGACCGGCGCCCCCGTGATCGAGGCGGCCCTGCGCGCCGGCATCCCGTACGTGGACGTGGCGGCCGAGATCGAGGCCAACGCCGACACGTTCGCGCACTTCGCCGACAAGGCCCGCGCCGCCGGAGCGGTGGTCGTGCCCGCGATGGCCTTCTACGGCGGGCTGGGCGACCTGCTGGTCACCACCGCGATGGGCGACTGGACGTCGGCCGACGAGGCGCACATCGCCTACGGCCTGAGCAGCTGGCACCCCACCGCCGGGACGCGCGCCTCGGGCGTGATCTCCCGGGAGCGGCGCGACGGCCGGCGCGTGCGCTTCTCGGGCGGGCGGCTGGAGTACCGCGACGACCAGGCCCCGACCCTGGACTGGGCCTTCCCGGAGCCGATGGGGACGCGGCCCGTCATCGGCGAGTTCACCATGGCGGACGTCATCACCGTGCCCAGCCACCTGCCCATCCCCGAGGTGCGCACGTACATGACGGTCGAGGCGGCCAAGGACGTCGTGGCCCCGGACAGCCCGACGCCCGCTCCGGCCGACGAGTCCGGGCGGTCGGCGCAGACCTTCCTCGTGGACGTCGTCGTGCGCTCCGGCGAGGCCGAGCGGCGCGTCGTGGCGACGGGGCAGGACATCTACGCCGTCACCGCGCCGCTCGTGGTGGAGGCGGTCGAGCGCATCCTCACGGGTCGGACCAAGGCCGTCGGGGTGGTCTCTGCCGGTGAGATCTTCGACGCGCCCGACTTCCTGCGCGCGCTGTCCGCGCACCTGTCCGTGGACGTGCGTGCCTAGGCCACCTGTCCGCCCGCCTTCCCCAGCTTCGCCATGAAACGCGACATCTCCGGGTCGAACCGGTCCGCGGCCCAGCCGCCCCCGTCCTCCAAGCCGAACCAGCGCACCTCGGCGAACTCGCCCAGGTCCGGCGTGACCGGCACCCGCTGATCACCCTCCAGCACGAACCAGAGCGTCACATCGGTGTGCGGATCAGCCCCCCGGGTCGGCGTGACGGTGAGGAAGAACGGATCCCGGCCGAGCCCCGGATGGAACGGCGCGGCGATGCCCAGCTCCTCCTCCACCTCCCGCACCACCGTTCGGCGCGGATCCTCGTCCGGATCGACGTGCCCGCCTGGCGGCAGCCACGCCCGCGCCTTCAGGTGGTCCACGAGCAGCACCGACGCCCGCCGCTCGTCCACCAGGACGGCGTACACGACGAGGTGCCGCGGCGGCGTCGCCGGCTTGGCGACCCGGAACAGCGGCGCCCCGGAGTCCACCCAGTCGAGCGTCCACCGGCGGTCCGCCGCCTCCCGCTCGTCGTGCGGGCGGATCCCTGCGACCAGGGCGCGGATCAGCGGGCGGGCCGGATCAGGACTCATCGGACCGGTGCCCCAGAAGCTCGTCGGACCGGTGCCCCAGAAGCTCGTCGGACCGGTGCCCCAGGAAGAAGGCCTGCTGTCCCGACCGGGGCCGCTCGCTCGCGTCGGGCTCGCGGATCAGCCGGGCGTCCACGACGATCCCGGCCCCGGCCAGCAGGTCGGCGATGAGCTCGGGCGGGTTCCAGTAGACGTCGAGCGACAGCTCGTGGCCGTACCCTCTGCTGAGGTGACGGCGCTCGGCGCCGGCCTTGAACGCGATCAGGAACTGCCCGCCGGGCGCCAGCACCCGGTGGACCTCGGCGAACACCTTCGGCAGCAGCTCCGGTGGCGTGTGCACGGTCGAGTACCACAGGACGGCGCCGCCGACGGCTCCGTCCGCGAGGTCCAGGGCGGTCATCGAGCCCACCTCGAACCGCAACCCCGGATGGCTCTTCCTGGCGACGGCGATCATCTCCGGCGACAGGTCGACGCCGAAGGCGTCCACCCCGAGGGCGTGCAGGTGGGCCGTGACGCGGCCGGGCCCGCAGCCGAGGTCGGCGACCTGCCCGGCTGCCGGGCCCCGCACCAGCTCGGCGAAGGCCGCCAGCATGGCGCGGTCGAGCGGCTTGCCGTCCAGCTCGTCGCGGAGCAGCTCGGCGTAGTCGGCGGCGACGGTGTCGTAGGCCACCCGGGTCTCATGGAGGTAGGTCGGTTCGGTCACGGCCAAGGACAATAGCCGCCTCGGCCGACAGAGCCGGCTAACTCGTGACGACCTGCTCGTCCTCGCGGCGGTTCAGGAAGAAGGAGATGCCGCGGTCGGTCTGCATGGCGGTGTGGAACTTCTTGGCCTTCGGCTTGGCCGACTCGTTGGTGGTGACGACCGTGACGACCACGTAGTTCAGGTAGGCGCCCGTGTAGATGGCGCCGTAGGCGTACCTGCTGTGGGCGCTGGCCCGGCGCCAGGCCACCTTTCTGTCGGCGCTGTTCTTGAGCTGGTTCGCGGTCTTCTTGGCGTCGCCGGCCGCGTCGAACTGGAAGATGATCTGCACGGCTTTGAGGTTGCCGCCGTAGGCGGTGTAGGCGAGCTGGACGGCGCTCGCGCAGTTGTTGTCGGCCATCACGCCCTCGGCGTCCAGTGGGGCGCACGAGTCGTAGGTCCAGCCGGCGACCTTGCGGGCGGCGTACTTCTCGCCCTTCAAGGAGTAGTTCCAGTTGCCGAACTCCGTGTGCTCCAGTGGGGTGTCGGAGCTGGTGCTGGGCGTGCTGGACGGGGTGGGGGAGTCGGTCGGGGTGGGGTCGGGCGGCGGGGGGTCGGTCGTGGGGGGTGCGGTCGTGGGAGGTGTGGACGTGGTGGGCTGGGCGATGCGGGTGGGCTGGGGGGTGGAGGAGTTCAGGTAGGCGTACGCGCCGAAGGCGCCGCCTCCGAGCAGGAGGAGGGCCGACAGGGTGACGATCACACCGATGAGCACCGGGTTGTTGCGGTTGCCGGGCGGCGGGCCGTAGGGCGGCGGCGGGCCGCCCGGGCTTCCGTGGCCGCTCTGGTTGCCGTACGCGCCCTGGGGTCCGTAGCCGTGCTGGTCGTGCTGTGCGGGCAGGACCTGCTGTGCGGGCTGGCCGTACTGGCCGTGCTGCCCATGCTGTGCGGGCTGTGCGGGCTGTGCGGGCTGTGCGGGGTGGCCGGGCTGGCCCGCGCCGGGCGGTTGCCCGTAACCCTGCTGCGTGCCGACCTGGCCGGGGTACGGGCCGCCATGGCCGGGATATGGGCCGCCTTGCCCGGAGTGCGGGACGTTTTGCCCGGAATGCGGGCCGCTCTGGCCGGGTGGCGGGCCGTATCCGGGGTGGCCGGGGTGGTCGGATGCAGGGGCCTGCGGGGGGCCGTAGCCGGGAGTGCCCTGGCCGGACGGCGGCCCGTACCCGTGGTTCCCCTGAGGCCCCCAGGGCCCTTGGTCGGGACGAGGCTGCTGAGGGTGTGCCATTACCCCATTGTCGGACACATCCACCCCGTGCGCCCCAACTACCCCATAACAGTCCCCGCGCACCGCCAGACGGCGGCAGCGGGCAGAGAGCTGCCCGGGTTACGCGTCGTGCCGCCGATGGAGTCGTCGTCCCCCACCGCGGTGACGGTCGCGGCACCGTCGAGCTGCCCCAGCAGCGTCCCGTACCGCCACACTTGGAACGGCGCGCCGCTCACCGAGCTGACGACGAGTCCGTCCCCGTTGAGCTGCGCGACCTGCGCGCCCTGGGGCAGCACGTGCGGCTGACCGTTCCTGTCCCAGTACGCGGGCCGGTTGGGCGCGGTGCCCAGCCGCAGCGACCCGCCGACCAGCCCGTCGGCGATGACCTGGGCGTACCCGTGCTGGGTGTCCGGCGGCGCGGGCAGGCGGGTGAGCACGCCGTCGCGCCACAGGTGCGGCCACGGATAGGTGCTCCCGGCGCCCACGAGCAGGGTGCCGTCGTGGTCCACGCCGACCACGCCCATGTCGTCGGGCAGCCCCGTCACCTGCTCGACGACGCCGGGCCGGTCGTGCGGCCAGCGGATCGGGAAGGTCTCCCAGCCGCCGTCCTGCCACACCGTGGCGTGGCCGTAGACGTCGTCGTTCCCGGCGATGCCGACGGCCCGGCTGTTGGTCTCCGCGCCGGGGAAGCCGGGCAACAGCTCCCACTGGCCGCTGCGGATGCGGAAGGAGACCGCCTGGGCCCCCTGCAGGCCCTTCAGGGCCATCCCGGCGATGGTCCCGGCGCGGTTCTGGGCCACGACGCGGTCGGTGCCGCGGCCGGAGGAGCCGTAGTCGATGACCCGGCCGTTCTTCCAGTACACGACCCGCCAGCCGGTGGCGGAGAAGTAGGCCCTGCCGGCGAACCCGCCGCTGTGGTCGGTGGCGTCCACCTGGTGCTGGGTCGTCCCGGCGGGGGCCGGGAGGAGCTGCTTCTGCCAGGTGCAGGCCGACTGCGCCGCCGCCGGCGAGGGCGCGAGGCCGAGCACGGCGGCGACCAGCATCGCCGCCAACACGATTCTGCCTGTCATGGCACCCAGTCGATCGTGATCGGCCGCGACGGGCATCTCCCTGTGTGCTCAGGATCGGCCGCGGTGTGGCATCTCCTGTGTGCGGTCAGGATCGGTCGCGCAGGGGCATCCCCCGTGTGCTCAGGAGCCGAACGCGCGCCGGTAGCCGGTGGGGCTCACGCCGGTCGTCCGTTTGAAGCGGTCGCGGAAGGCGGTGGGGGAGCCGAAGCCGACCTCGGCGCCGATGCGCTCGACAGGATGGCGGGTGGTCTCGAGGAGGTGCTGGGCCCGCCGGACGCGAGCGCGGTGCAGCCACTGCAACGGCGTGCTGCCGGTCTGCTCCCGGAAGCGGCGGATCAGCGTACGCGTGCTCATCCCGGCGTGCGCGGAGATGTCGTCCAGCGTGAGGTTGCCGGCGAGGTTGTCCTCCAGCCAGGCGAGCAGCGGCTCCAGCTCCGAGCCGCGCGGGACGGCCGGATGGTCGCGCACGATGAACTGGGCCTGCCCGCCCTCCCGCTCCAGCGGCATGACGGACAGGCGGGCGGCACCGGCGGCGACGGCGGAGCCGTGGTCGCGGCGGATCAGGTGCAGGCACAGGTCCAGCCCGGCGGCGGCGCCGGCCGAGGTGAGGAACTGGCCGGTGTCCACGTACAGGACGTCGGGGGCGACCTCCAGCAGCGGGTACGTGGCCGCCAGCCGCTCGGCCAGGATCCAGTGCGTGGTCACCCGCAGGCCGTCCAGCAGCCCGGTGGCGGCCAGCGGGAAGGTGCCCGAGCAGATGGAGGCGATGCGGGCGCCGTTCGCCGCCGCCGCACGCAGGGCATCGCGGACACCGCCGGGCAGCGGCGCGAACGGGTCCGAGGTGCCCGGCACGATGATCGTGTCCGCGTCGCCGAGCCCGTCGAGCCCCCACGGCACGCGTACCGTGAACGCGCCGGCGTCGAGCTCATCCCGCTCGCCGCACACCCGGACCCGGTAGCCCGGGCTCCCGTCGGACAGCCGCGTGCGGGTGAAGACCTCCAGCGGCACGGAGAGGTCGAACGGGATCACCCGGTCGAGCGCGAGGACGGCGACGGTGTGCATGGCCGCAACCTACCGGCGCGCACCCGGTTGCGGGCGCCCGGCTTGGTCATCGCCGAGGCCAGGCAGTCGCGGACCGTGCCGCAGGTCAGGAACAACCGCTCGGCGATCTCGGCGGGCTGCGCCTCCGCGGCCGACAGCCGCGGCACCTCGCCCTCGCGCAGGCTGAGCGGGCTCCGGTCGGTCCCGCGCTCACAGTCAGCTGTCAGCGGCCGCGTCAGCGCGATGTGGGCCCCGTGTCAGAGCGGTCGGCGATCGTTACGGACATGAGCGGTGCGGCACCCGCGGCACCGCAGTCACTTTCCGACAGGAGCATCCGACATGTCCCTCACCCTGACCGACCAGGACAAGGCCACCATCCGGAACGCCGCCTACGGTGCCGTCTCCCTCATGGCCGCCGCGGGCGCCGCGGGCTCGCCGCACCGCATCGCCACCGAGGGCACCATCGCCCTGTCGTCGGCCACCGGCCCGATCGGGCACGTGCTGGCGGCCAAGTCCAAGGACATCAAGCTGGACGGCAAGTCCGTCGCCGAGCTGGCCGACCACGTGCTGCCGGCCCTGACCGAGGCCATAAGCCTGCTCAAGCAGCAGGCCCCGGAGGAGGCCGGCAACTTCCGCGGCACCGTCCTGGTCGCCGTCGAGGCGGCCGCCGGCGCCCAGAAGGGCGGCCCCGGCCCCGCCCTGGCCGAGATGACCCGCAAGATCACCGAGGCCCTCGACGCCGCCTGATCCCGGGACCAAGCGCGTGGCCCCGGCGTCACAGGACCGCGTGCTCGGCACTCCCCGGAAAGTCGGTGCCGACCGCGACCCGCTCGCCCGCGTCGAACTCCGCCCGCAGCAGGCGGAGCTTGGCGTCGATCCGGCGGTGCGCGTCGCTGCCGAGCACGAGCCAGTGGCGGGGCCGCCCGGCGGTGACCGCGTCGTACATCGCCGCCGCCGCCCGCACGGGATCGCCGGGGAACATCTCGGGGGTGAGCGTGCCCATCATGGCCCTGAACGCGCCCGCCGTCGCCGAGTAGTCGTCGATGGGCGCGCCGGAGGCCTTGGTACGGTGCTCGATGCCGGTGCGGAAGGACCCCGGCTGCACGATCATCGCGTGCAGCCCGAGCGGCTCGATCTCCTGCCACAGCGCCTCGGTGAAGCCTTCGAGCGCGAACTTGCTGGCGGAGTAGTAGCCGTTGGCGGGCAGGCTCGCCAGGCCGTCCATCGAGGAGACGTTGACGACGATGCCCCGGCGCCGGGCGCGCATGCCGGGCAGCACGAGCCGGGTCAGGGCCACGGCACCGAAGAAGTTGACCTCGAACAGCCGGCGGTAGTCGCTCTCCTCCTGCTCCTCCAGGGCCCCGATGAAGTCGATGCCGGCGTTGTTGACCAGGACGTCGATGCCGCCGAAGCGCTCCTCGGCCTGCTTGACGCCGGCTGCGCGCTGCTGGGGGTCGGTCACGTCGAGGGGCAGGGCCAGGGCGGTGCTCGGGTGGCGGGCGGCCAGCTCGGTGGTGGCCCTGGTGCTGGAGGCGGTGACCACGGCCTGGTCGCCGCGGTCGAGGACGTACTCGGCGAGGGCCCGCCCGAGGCCGCTCGACGCGCCGGTGATGAGCCAGGTTCTGGGGTTCATGGGGGTTTGCTCCTGTCAGCGTTCGTCTGCGGGGTAGTCGGCGGAGCGGCTCACGGCGGCCCACCGCTCGGTCTCGGCCGCGCGCACCTCCCCGGCCTTCTGCGCGGCGGCCACGGCGTCGCTGCCGAGCAGCAGCCGCCGGGGCGGGTCCTCGTGGCCGACGACGTCGATGATGATCCTGGCCGCGCGCGCGGGGTCGCCGGGCTGGGCGCCGTCGCTCTCGCGCCGGTAGCGGTGCAGGGCGCCCACGGTCTGCTCGTAGTCGGGGCCGACGGCGTGCAGCTCCATGGACGAGCCCTGCCAGTCCGTACGGAACGCGCCCGGCTCCACGATGACGACCTTGACCCCGAAGGGCGCGACCTCACTGGCCAGGACCTCGGAGAAGCCTTCGACGGCGAACTTCGCCGTCTGGTAGGCGCCCATGCCCGGGGTGCCGCCGACGCGTCCGCCCACGGAGGAGAACTGCACGAAGACGCCCGACCGCTGGGTGCGCAGGACGGGCAGGGCGGCCCTGGTGACGTTCACGACGCCGAAGAGGTTCGTCTCGATCTGGGCGCGGAAGTCCTCCTCCGCCATCTCCTCGATCGGCGCGCTGTTGCCGTAGCCGGCGTTGTTGACGACCACGTCGAGCCGGCCGAAGGCGTCGGTGGCCTCCTTGACCGCCCGGGCGGCAGCGGCGGTGTCGGTCACGTCGAGCGCGACCGCCCGCGCCCGGTCACCGTGTCGGGCGACCAGGTCTTCGAGCTGCTTGGGGCTGCGCGCGGTGGCGACGACTCGATCGCCCGCTTCGAGGACGGCTTCGGTGAGGTGGCGGCCGAAGCCGCGTGACGCTCCGGTGATGAGCCAGGTCTTGGCCATGGGGATCTCCCTGATCGACAGTTCCTAACTGCCTCATTAATGTAGCACTTATAGAGATAAGAAGCTCATAAGCGTGACACAAGTCTCGGTCAACGGTCTCGGTAAGCCTCCAGCAGCCGCAGCCACACCTCGCTGATCGTGGGGAAGGCCGGTACGGCGTGCCAGAGCCGCTCGATGGGGATCTCGCCGACGATCGCCACCGTGGCGGAGTGCAGCAGCTCGGCCACGCCGGGCCCGGCGAAGGTGACGCCGACGACCGTGCGGCGCTCCGGGTCGATGAGGGCGCGCGCTCTGCCCTGGTAGCCGGGGTCGTGCTGGAGGGCGCCGGCGACGTGGCCGAGGTCGTAGTCCACGACGTCCACGCGGCGGCCGGTGTGTGCGGCCTCCATCGTTGTGAGGCCGACGCTCGCCACCTCGGGGTCGCTGAAGACGACCGCCGGTACGGCCGCGGTGTCGGCGGTGCCGGCGTGGGCGCTCCAGGGCCCGGTGTCCACGGGAGCCCCGGCGGCGCGGGCGGCGATGACGGCGCCCGCGATGCGGGCCTGGTACTTGCCCTGGTGGGTGAACAGGGCCCGCTGGTTGACGTCGCCCGCCGCGTACAACCAGCCGCCGGGAGCGGCGGTGACGGTGTAGGTGTCGTCGGTGGTGAGCCAGTCCCCGGGAGGCAGGCCGACGCTTTCGAGGCCGAGGTCGCCGGTGCGCGGCGCGCGGCCGGTGGCGAAGAGGATCTCGTCCGCGCCGAGCCGGTCGCCGTCGGACAGGATCAGGTGCACCTCGCCCCCCGTACGGGCGGCGGTGGCCACGGTCACGCCGAACCGCAGATCCACGCCCGCCTCTCGCAGGCGCTGCGCGACCAGCTCGCCCGCGAAGGGCTCCATCCTGGGCAGCAGGCCGCCGCCCCGCACGAGCAGGGTGACCGAGGAGCCGAGTGCCTGCCAGGCGGTGGCCATCTCGGTGGCCACGACGCCCGCGCCGACGATGACGAGCCGTCCGGGCGGCCGCCGCGCGCTGGTGGCCTCGCGGCTGGTCCAGGGGCGCAGGCCGGCGATCCACGGCAGGTCCGGCAGGGCCGCGCCGCTGCCGGTGCACACGGCCACGGCGTGCCGGGCCAGCAGGCGGACGGTGTCGCCGCCGGGGGTGGTCACGGCCACGCACCGGGGCCCGTCGAGGCGGCCGTGGCCGCGCTGGAGCTCGATCCCGGCCGACTTGAGCCATTCGACCTGGCCCTCGTCGTTCCAGTCGGCGGACATGCGGTCGCGGTGCGCCAGCACGGCGGCGGTGTCCAGCGCTCCGGCGGCCAGGCCGGGCACCCGGCCGGCCTCGGCACGCAGGAGCGCGGGCCGCAGCAGCGCCTTGCTCGGCTCGCACGCCCAGTACGAGCACTCGCCGCCGACGAGCTCGCTCTCCACGATGACGGTGCTCAGACCGGCGGCGGCCGTCCGGTCGGCGACGTTCTCGCCGACCGGACCGGCCCCGATCACGACCACGTCATAGGTACGGGTGTCTTCGATCGTCACTGGTTCTCCATGGTGTGGTCGTGTCCCGGGGTCAGCGGCCGGGCAGCCGCTCGGTGATCTCCTGAAGGAACCAGCGGTTGCCGTCCGGGTCGGCGAACGAGGCGAAGGAGCCGTAGCTGGCGCGCTGCGGGTGCGGGCCCGGCACGCGCCCGGCGTCGCCGGCCTGGTGGAAGGCGCCCGTGGCGTCGTGGAACGGGCCGGTGACCTCGACACCGCGGCCGGCCAGCTCCCGCTGGGCCTGCTCGATGTCGGACACGATCAGGTGCAGCCCCTGCACAGAACCCGGCTCGGCGTCGGTGAGCCCTTCGCCGAAGATGATCGAGCAGCCGGAGCCCGGGGGAGTGACCTGGATGATCCGGTAACCGTCCTTGACGGGGAAGTCCGCGTCGAGGCGGAAGCCGAGCTGACCGGCGTAGAAGTCCCTGGCGCGGTCGGCGTCGGAGACGGGCAGCACGACGACTTCGAGCTTCATGTCCATGGTGATGATTCCTCTCTGCTGCTATCGGGTGGCCCGGGCGGCCTTCTCGATGACGCCGGCCACGGTCTTGGGGTGGGAGACGGCGACGGAGTGGGAGGCGCGGACCTCGGTGACGTGCGCGTCGGCGCGCTTGGCCATGAAGCGCTGCACCTCGGCGGGGATGTTGAGGTCCTGGGTGGTGACGATGTCCCAGCTCGGCTTGTCCCGCCAGGCGGCGGCCTCGGTCTTCTCCTCCAGGGCGGCCTGGGCGATGGGCCGCTGGGTGGCGGCCATCAGGGCGGCCTCGCGGGCCGGCACGTCGGCGGCGAACTGGTGGCGGAACTTGTCGGCCTTGATGTAGAGGTCGGTGCCGGTGCCGCCGCCGGGGAGCTTGACCGGCACGGGGTCCAGGGCGTCGGGCAGCGTGGAGCCGGGGAACTTGTTCGTCAGCTCCAGCGCGGTCTCGCCGGGGGCGGGCAGGAAGGCGGCCACGTAGACGAGGGCCTTGACGTCCGGGTCGTTCGCGCCGGCGACGCTGATGACCGAGCCGCCGTAGGAGTGGCCGACCAGGATCTTCGGCCCCTTGACATGCTCGAGGACGCTGCGCAGCGCGGCGGCGTCCTGGGCGGGGCCGCGCAGCGGGTTGGCCGCGGCGACGACCGGGTAGCCGTCCTTGCGCAGCTCCTCGATCACCCCGTTCCAGCTGGAGGCGTCGGCGAAGGCGCCGTGCTCCAGCACGACGGTCGGCTTGGCGGGCCCGGCCGCCGCGTGGGCGGGCCCGGGGATCGCGAGGGCGCCGATCGTGACGCCCGCCGACAGCACACCCAGCATGAGCCCGCGTACACCCTTGTTGCTGACCACGACTATTTCCCCTTTCACGGAGGTTTCAGCGATCTGGTGTCATCACTGTCGTCCGGGAGGGGGCGTGGTCACATCCGTCGCATGACGGTCAGTCATGGGGCAGTCGTCCGGCGGGCGCCCGGCCAGGCATCAGTGCTGGCCGGCGGGCCGTACGGCCCTGCGTGGCGGTCCCGCGCAGGAGGTCCGCGCCTGGGCGGCCTAAGCCATTCAACGGTTCAGTCGGTGTCGCCGCGGAACGCCGACAGCCTGCCGGACCGGATCCGGCAGGCTGTCTCGGCGTAGGGCCGTGGCGGGTCGTCAGAGGTGGTCGACGTCCACGACGGCCTGGGCGAAGGCCGTGGGGGCCTCCTGGGGCAGGTCGTGGCCGATGCCCGCCAGCCTGCGGTACTCGTAGGCGCCGGTGAACATGCTGCGGTAACCGCTGTCGTCCGGCCCCGTGAAGGGGTCGAGCTCGGCGTCGAGCACGATGGTCGGCACCTTGACGACCGGCCGCGCCTGCAGCCGCCGCTCGACGGCGTCGTAACGGCGCTCGCCCTCGGCCAGGCTCAGCCGCCAGCGGTAGTTGTGGAGCACGATGGCGGCGTAGTCGGGGTTGTCGAAGGCGGCGGCCGTACGGTCGAAGGTGGCGTCGTCGAACTTCCACGTCGGGGAGACGGTGTCCCAGACCAGGCGGGACAGCTCACGGCGCTTGGTCCGGTCGTCCATCGCCTTCCTGCCCCGCTCGGTGGCGAAGTAGTACTGGTACCACCAGGCGTACTCGGCCTTGGGCGGCAGCGGTTCGAGGTTGGCCGCCAGGTTCGTGATGAGGTAGCCGCTCACCGACACCAGCGCCTTGCACCGCTGCGGCCACAGGGCGGCGATGACGTCGGCGGTGCGCGAGCCCCAGTCGAAGCCGGCGAGCACCGCCTTGTCGATCTTGAGGGCGTCCATCAGGGCCACGATGTCGAGCGCGATGGCCGACTGCTGCGCGTTGCGGAAGGTCTTGGCGGACACGAACCGCGTCGTGCCGTGCCCGCGCAGGTAGGGCACGATCACCCGGTAGCCCCGCGCCGCCAGCAGCGGGGCGACGTCCACGAAGCTGTGGATGTCGTACGGCCAGCCGTGCAGGCAGATGACCACGGGCCCGTGGGCCGGCCCCGCCTCGGCGTAACCGATGTCCAGCACCCCGGCCCTGACCTGCTTCAGCTTTCCGAAAGAGGTGTGTGTCCCCGGCGTGACCGGCGGCACCGTCGGTGCGGTGCGGGGCGTGGTGGCGGAGGCGGCCGGGAGCGCCTGGAAGCCCGCCAGCGAGGCGGCTGTCGCGCCGGCGGCCAGCCCGAGGGTCTTGCCGAAAGTGCGCCTGTTCATCATGAGTGGTCCTCCCTGTCATGTCGCCGGGAAAATGCGACATCGTCCACTGTTTCCGGCGGGAGAATCCGGCACATCAGTCACATGACGGTAAGACACGTAGAGCGGTGACCCTCACGCGGGGGGCCGTTCTCGTCGGGGTCCATCCCATAAGAGCCTCGTTAATGTAACACTTATATATATAACATCCTCCTCAATGTGACACATGTATGCGGGATGTGCTACGGCGGGGGGTATCTTGGTGGCGTGAGAGCAGACGCGGCACGCAACCTTGAACGTGTCCTGAGCACCGGCGCCCGAATGCTGGCCGATGACCCCTCGGTGACGATCGCCGCCATCGCCGCGGCGGCGGGAGTGGACCGGCGCACGGTCTACCGCCGCTTCGCCTCCCGCGAGGAGCTGATGGCCGCCGTCTACGGAGCGCGCTACGACGCGGTGGAGGAGGCCGTCGCCGCCGCCCGGTTGCGCGAGGCCCCGGTCGCCGTCGCGTTGCACCGCTATGTCGAGGGGATCGTCGCCGTCAACCGCAAGTGGCCGGTCGAGACCAGCCGCATGTTGCGCGAGGAGACGCTCCGCGAGCGCCGCAACCGGCTGATCGAGGAGGTGGACGCCTTTCTGCGGCGTGCCACCGAGGAGGGGCTGCTCCGCTCCGACCTGCCGCCGGGCTGGGTGGCGACGATCCTGCCGCCGCTGATGGAGCAGGCCGCCGACGACCTGCCCGAACTGAGTGCCGCGCAGGCCGCCGACGTGGTGGTGGACACGCTGCTGCGCGGCGCCGGTGCCCCGCAGTCCCGCTGACCCGTCGCGTCACCACCTTGACAGGTGACGCGAGCGATGCCAACATCGTCACCAGTTAAGTCGGTGACGCAAGAGGTGCTTCCCGGCGTACCCGCTCAGAAAGGGAGATAGCCATGGCTGTCAGCTACACCGGGGTCGTCACCGTCACGGGCGAGGGTCGCAACGGCGGCCGGATCCAGGCCGACGACGGCATGCTGGACACCACGCTCGCCATCCCGAAGGAGCTGGGCGGTGCGGGCGGCGCCACCAATCCCGAGCAGCTCTTCGCCGCCGGCTGGGGCGCCTGCTTCCTCGGCGCGGTCAGGAGGGCGGCGGCGCAGCGCAAGATCAAGCTGACGAGCACCGCCATCACGGTCGAGGCGACGCTGAACCACGGCGAGGACGGCGAGTTCGGCCTCAGCGCGGTGCTCAACCTGGAGCTCGGCGGCGTGGACCAGCCGACGGCCGAGGAGCTCGGCGCGGCGGCCCACCAGCTGTGCCCCTACTCCAAGGCGACCCGCGGCAACATCCCGGTCACCATCAACGCCAAGGCCGCCTGACATGGAGCCGGCACGCGACGCCGCCGCGCTCGCGCGGCGGGCCCGCTTCGGCCGGCTGCCGGAGCGGGTCCGGTTGGAGGACCTGACGGAGGAGCACGCGGCCACCCCGCCGGACCCCGCACGCGGGGCCTACGACGAGGACGAATGGCTCGTGCGGTACTGCCTGTGAAAGGGGGGAGGCATCATGGTGCGCTCGCTGATGGTGGTCACGATCGCGGTGGCCGTCGCCCTGGCCTGCCTGGCTCAGGTGGTGTGAGGGCCGCTCACCGGTCCAGGGCCCGAGCGAGGGGCCAGGCGCCCGGGGAGGTGTTGGACAGCACGGTGCGGGTGGTGCCGGTGCGCGGATCGTGGGTGGACTTGAACGACGCGCCCGCGTCGTAGCCGGCCAGGATCACCTCGTCGGTGCTCTCGTGCAGCCAGAAGCCGAGCCCGTAGCGCAGCGACTCCTCGGGCACGTCGCAACGCGGCCGGACCACCTGCGCCACGTCGGCCACGATGTCGCCGGCGAAGAACGCCCGCCAGAACGCGGAGACGTCGGCGGCGGTGGTGTGGATGCCGCCATCGCCGGTGGCCAGCACCGGCAGGTGGAAGACGTTGGAGCGGTCGACCCCGTCGAGGGGCAGGTAGCCCACGGCCGCGTCGGCGGGCAGCTCGTCGGAGCGCAGGAATCCGGTCCTGGTCAGGCCCGCCGGGCGCAGCACCCGTTCGCGGACCAGGTCGTGGTAGCCCACCCCGGAGGCCCGCTCCGCCAGCAGGGCGAGGACCACGAACCCGCCGTTGCAGTAGCTGAACCGCTCACCGGCGCGGAACTTGGCGGGATGCCCGTCCAGCAGCGGCAGGAAGGACTCCGTGGTGGTCAGCTCGTGCGCCGCGCCGATGAGGTAGGCGGTGATGTCGGTGTGGACCTCTTCGTCCAGGTAGTCGCCGATGCCCGAGGTGTGGGTGAGCAGGTGCTCGACGGTCACGTCGGCCGCGATCAGCGGCAGGTCCGCACCCAGCAGGGAACGGGCGGTGGTGCCCAGTTCCAGCACGCCGTCACGGACCAGTGACAGCACGGCCAGCGCGGTGAACCCCTTGCCGCCGCTGGCGACGGCGAACCTGGTGTCCACGGTGTTGGGGACGCGGTAGGCGCGGTTGGCCAGCCCGTAGGCCTTCGCGAACTCCACCTCACCGGCCCGGTCGATCCAGACCACGCCGGAGAAGCCGGTCTCCTCGGCGATCCGGTCAATGTCCGCCTGCGGCATTGGCGCAGAATACTCCAGCGCGGCGCCCGTTCAGCACTGGTTTTTCCGCTACCTCGGTGCCGCGTGGGACGCGAGGCGGTCCATCGCCTCCTGCCGCGGCAGCTCCGCGCCCCGCCGGTACGCCTTCAGGTAACCGTCCTGCCCGAGCGCCCCGGTGAGGACGGGCACCAGCCGGCACACGTCGGGGTCGCCCTCGTCGAAGACGCCCCTGACCACGTGGCTCATCCCGAGCGCGGTCGCGGCCCCCTCGGGGTCGCCCTCCAGCCCGCGCAGCCTGGCCAGCAGCTCCGCGCCCCTGGCCAGGGCGTTGGCGTTGGCGTTGGAGAAGACGCCGCGCAACGCGCGGGGCAGCAGCTCGCGCGCCTGCTCCGCCGCCCCCTCGGCGATGTGCACGCCCAGCCGGGAGGAGGCGATCAGGTCGCCGTTCAGCCCGGGCGGGCCGGGCAGCCGGTGGACGACCGTCTCCAGCTCGTCCAGGACCTGATGGGCCCGCTCCAGGTCACCGGCGTGGCGGTGCACCTCGGCGAGCGGGAACAGCATGGTGGCCTCCAGCCGCCGGTGCCCGTGCTCGTGGCCCTGGCGGCGCGCGGCGCGCACGTCCTGCAGCGCGCCCTCCAGGTCCCCGCCGCGCATCCGGTTCTGCGCGAGATGCGACTTGGTGATGAACAGGTGCTCCTCGGTGCCCAGCTCGGCGGCGATGGCGACGGCGCGCTCGCAGTACGCGATCGCCTGCTCGTGCTCGGCGCGCAGGCCGTGCACGCGGCTCTGCCGTACCAGGCCCATCATCAGCCCCCACCGGTCGCCGACCTGCTCGAACAGGCGCAGCGCCTCGTCCCGGTGGCGGGCGCCGGTCTCCTGGTCGCCCTGCTCGGTGAGGAGGAAGTCGTAGGCCCAGTTGGCGCCGGCGCGCACCCAGGGGTCGGGCGAGTTCAGCGCCTCGAGGTCGGGGGCGTCCCCGCTGGCGAGCTTGGACATGCGCAGCAGCGGCAGCGCGGTGTGGAACTGCGTCACCCCGGGACGCCGGAGGTTCTCCAGCACCTCCGGCTCGTTCCCCCTGCCGGACGTCGCGCGCACCACCTCGAAGGCGGCGCGCGCGTCGGCCGGCAGCTCCTCGCCGAAGGCCAGCACCTCGTTCAGGAAGGCGTTGAACTGGGTGGACATGCCGCGCATGCTCCAGTACCAGAACATGGACCTGACGAACCGGGCCGACGCTTCCGCGTCGCCCGCCTCGATGGCGGCCCGCAGCGCGGCCACCAGGTTGTCGTGCTCGGCGTCGAAGACCTCGACGGCGCGCAGCTGCTGCCTGGTACGCAGCAGCGGCTCGTTCTGCTCGGCCAGCGCCAGGAAGTACGCGCGGAACCGGCCGGTGACCGGCGTGGCCGACCCGGCCGCCGCGTAGGCGCGGATGGTCTCCAGCATCCGGTACCGGTCGCCGACCTGCTGGATCATGGACTTCTCGACCAGCGTGCTCGCGACGTACACCAGGTCGCCCACGGGGAGCGACGCGTCGGAGCAGATCGACTCCAGCGCGGCCAGGTCGGCCCCGCCGGGGAAGGCGGCCAGCCGGCCGGCCAGCACGCGCTCGGGCTCCTCCAGCAGGTCCCAGCTCCACTCCACCATGGCGCGCAACGTGCGCTGGCGCGGCAGCGCGGTCCTGCTGCCCGAGGTGAGCATGCGGAACCGGTCATCCAGCCGCTGGGAGATCTGCGCCACGCTCATCGCCCGCAGCTTGGCCGCCGCCAGTTCGAGCGCCAGCGGCATGCCGTCCAGCCGGCGGCAGATCTCCACCGTGGGCTCCACCGTCTCCGCGTCGAGCGCGAACGCGGCGCGCACACTGGCGGCCCGCTCGACGAACAGCCGCACGGCGGCCGACTCCGCGGCCTCGGCCAGGTCCGCGTTCTCCACGGGCAGGTCGAGCGGGCCGAGGTGGCACAGCGCCTCACCGATGATCGCCAGCGGCTCCCTGCTCGTGGCCAGGACGCGCAGCTGCGGCAGCCGCACCAGCAGCTGCTCGGTGAGCTGGGCGGCGGCCTCCACCAGGTGCTCGCAGTTGTCCAGCACCAGGACGGCGGGGCCGACGTCGAGCAGCCCGCACAGCCGCGCCAGCGCGGGAGCCTGCGGCTTGAGCCCGCCCTCGAACAGGCCGCCGCAGGCGCTGAGCACCGCGTCCGCGACCTGGTCCGGCTGGACGACGCCCGCCAGCGGCACGAACCAGACCCGCTCCTCCATGCGGTCCGCGGCCTCCAGCGCCAGCCTCGTCTTGCCCGCCCCGCCCGGCCCGATGATCGTCACCAGCCGTGCCCCGGACATGAGCTGATCCAGCGCGCCCAGCTCGCGCTCCCGGCCCACGAAGCTGGTCAGCCTGGCCGGGATCCGGTTGGGCGCGGCCTGCGGCTGCGCGGCCGGCCTGTCCAGCTCCCCGCGCAGCAGGGCGAGGTGGACGGCGCGCAGCTCGGGCGAGGGATCCATGCCCAGCTCGCCGGCCAGCCTGCCGCGGATCTCCTCGTACACGGCCAGGGCCTCCGACTGGCGCCCGGCGGCCGACAGGGCACGGATGCGCAGCTCGGCCAGGCGCTCGGCGAGCGGGCGGGCGGCGGCCGCGGCTCCCAGGTCGACCAGCACCTCGGTGGCCCGGCCGAGCCGTACCTGCGCGTCGAAGTAGTCCTCGCTCGCGCTCGCGCGCAGCTCCTCCAGCCGGGCCGCGACGTCCCGCGCGAACGGGGCCTCCAGCACGTCCGCCAGCGCGGCGCCCCGCCACAGGTCCAGGGCGGCGCGCAGCAGCGCGGCGGCCTCACGCGGCCGGTCGGCCGCCAGCTCCCGCCTGGCCTGCTCGGCCAGCTGCTCGAAGCGGTGCGCGTCCACGTCCTCGCGGCGCACCGGCAGCCGGTAGCCGCCGGCCACCAGCTCCACGGTCTCCCGCCCGCCCAGCGTCCTGCGCAACCGGGAGACCAGGCCGTGCAGCGCGCCGGCCGCCTCGGCGGGGGGATCCTCGCCCCAGATGCCGTTGACCAGGGAGCCGGCCGACACCGGGCGGCCGGCCTCCAGCGCGAGCGCCGCCAGCAACATCCGCAGGCGCGCGCCCGGGATGTCGATCGGGGCGGCGTCATCGGAGACGGCTTCGATCGGGCCGAGGAGAGAGATCTGCACAGAGCAAAGCTTGCCATCCGTCACCATGTGTCCGGGTATGCCGGTAGTGCCACCCTGCGGCAAGATCGGGAACATGCCGATCTCCATGCCCGCCGCGGACGGGTGCCCCTTCTGCGACTACCTCGCCGGGCTGAGCCCGGTCACCGTCCTGGAGCGGGGGGAGCAGGTCGCCATCCTGGTCACCCGCTGGCAGCGCGGGCCGGGGCACGTGCTGGTGATCCCGGTCGCGCACCGCCCGACCATCTTGGACGTGGCCCCGGCCGAGGAGCAGGCGCTGATGAACGCCGTACGGCGGGCTGCCCGGGCCATCGCGGCCGCCTACGACCCCGGCGGCGTCTCCGTCTGGCAGAACAACGGGGCGCCCGCCCACCAGCACGTCCCCCACGTGCACTTCCACGTCACCGGCACGCTGCCCGGCGGTGGCACGCGCTCGGGCGAGGTGCCTCGGCTCGGCCTCACCGAGACCGACGAGATCGCCGAGCGCCTCGCCCCGCATCTCTGAGGGGGATGTGTCAGTCGCTCCACTTCGGCTGCCGCTTGCTCAGGAACGCGGACATGCCCTCACGGGCCGCGGCCGACTGCGAGGACTCGGCCATCACCCTGGTGGCCAGCTCGTACGCCTCCGCCTCGGGCAGCGACAACTGCTCGTACAGCGTGCGCTTGCCCAGCGCCTTGGAGGCCCGGCTGCCCCGAGTGGCCCGCCCGAGCAGGTCCAGAACGGCGGCGTCGAGCTCATCGGCGGGCACCACCTGGTTGACCAGCCCCCATTCGAGCGCCTGCGCGGCGGTGATGGTGTCACCGGTGTAGGCCAGCTCGGCGGCGCGCTTGCGCCCGATGTTGCGGGCGATGGCCACCATGGGCGTGTGACAGAACCAGCCGCCCTTCCCGCCGGGCGCGGCGAAGCCGGCGGAATCGGCGGCCACGGCGAGATCGCAGGTGGCGACCAGCTGGCAGCCCGCCGCGGTGGCCAGGCCGTGCACCCGGGCGATCACCGGCTGCGGCACCGACTCGATCAGCTGCATGAGGTGCAGACAGGTGTCCAGCATGGCGCGCACCGCGTCCACGTCGGCCTCGGCCACGTCGGCGAAGTCGTGACCGGCGCTGAACACCGGGCCCGCGCCGGCCAGGATGATGCCCGAGGCGTCGCTGCCGCCGGCGGTGTCGAAGGCGGTGATCAGCTCACGCAGATGGGCCAGCGACAGGGCGTTGCGTCGCCGCGGCCGGTTCATCGTGATCGTGACGAAGTCGGCGTCGCGGCTGACCAGTACGTGTTCGAGGTTCATGGGCGGGCTCCCGATGATGTCCGCTGTCCTCGTGGCCGCGGTCGGCCACGAGGACAGTGTTCCCAAGCCGCCACGCATGAACGCGTCACGCGGATCTCCCGGCCCGGCCCAGGCGCTAGGAAAAGCAAAGCAGCGACGCTGCTACTAGCATGGAAGGCATGGCAAAGGCAGACCCGAGGCACGCCGTGGCGGACTGCCAGCGCGGTGACGCCGCGCTGACACGCGCCTTCACCCTGCTCGGCAAGCGCTGGAGCGGCCTCGTGCTGGGCAGCCTCCGGGCCGGGCCCGCCGGGTTCCGCGAGCTGTCGCGGGCGATCGAGGGCGTCAGCGACTCGGTGTTGTCCGACCGGCTGTCGGAGCTGACCAAGGCCGGTCTGATCGCGCGCACGGTGGACGAGGGGCCGCCGGTCGCGGTCACGTACGAGCTGACCGAGAGCGGCAGGGCGCTGATGCCGGCGCTGCACGAGCTGTCCCAGTGGGCGGAGGACCACCTGCCCGCCTAGCAAGCGTTTCACCGTTCCCGACGCAGGAACCGTGTACGCACGTGCCAGACTTGATGACGTGATGGAGGTGGAGGAGCCCGGCGGGCTGACCGTCGGGGCCGCGGCCGGGCACGTCGGTGTCACCATCCGCACCCTCCACCACTGGGACTCGGTCGGCCTGGTCCGCCCGTCCGGCCGCACCACCGGTGGCTACCGCCTCTACTCCGCGGCCGACGTCTCACGCCTGCACCGGGTGCTCATCTACCGCGAGCTGGGCCTGCCCCTCGACGACATCGGCGAGCTGCTCGACGCCCCGACGGCCGACATGGCCGTGCCGCTGCGGCAGCAGCGCGCCCAGCTCCTCGACCGCATCTCCCGCCTGCGGGCGATGGTCGAGGCGGTCGATCGCATGATCGAGGCCGCGAGCGCCGGCATCCTGCTCTCCCCGGAGGAGCAGGTCGCCATCTTCGGGCAGCGCTGGGACCCGTCCTCGGTCGTGGCGGCTCGCGACCGCTGGGGCGGCACGGCCCAGTGGACGCAGTACGCCGAGCGCGCCGCGAGCATGACCCCGGACGACTGGCAGCGCGTCGCCGGCGACATCGCCACGCTGGAGCACGACCTGGCGGCGGCCAAGCGCGCCGGCGTCGGGCCCGGCAGCGCCGAGGCCGGCGCCCTGGCGGAGCGGCACCGGGCCTCCATCGGCGTGTACTTCGACTGCACCCACGCGATGCAGGTCTGCCTGGGCAGGCGGCAGGCGGCCGATCCCGGCTTCACGGAGTACTACGACGCGATGGAGCCGGGCCTGGCCGCCTGGCTGCGCGACCTCATCGACGCCAACGCCCGCCGTCACGGCATCGACCCGGATACGGCGACCTGGCCCGGAGAGGAAACAATCTAGGCGCACACCTCGCGCCGATAAGGCACGTACGGGATGTAGCGCCGCCACTCGGCCTCCGTCAGTGACCGTCCCGCTCTCGCGCAGACGGCCCGCGCGGCCCTGGCGGGATCGGTCGGATAGTCCAGCAGATCGTGCCCGCCGCTGGTCGCGTGCAGCGTGCCGGCCGCGTCGAAGGCCAGCGACCCGGTGAAGGCGGGGCCGGGGAACGGCGGGCCGACCTGCTGGCCGGTCGTGGTGTCCCACAGCCGGATCTCGCCGAACGCGGCCGAGGCCAGCAGGTCTCCACGGGGAGAGAACGCGAGCGCGGCGGCGCCACCGCCGTCCATGCTGGCGGGAGCCCCGGCGCGGACGTCGCGTACGCGGGCGCGGAGCGCTCCCGTGGCGGTGTCCCAGATGCCGACCCGCCCCTCCTCCTCGACGGCGACGAGCCGGCGGTCGGCGCTGAGCGCCACGACGTTCCCGGAGAACGGGCCGGTCCCCGCCAGGGGCGTCCGCTTGCCGGAAGGCAGCTCGACGAGCTCGGCGCCCGAGGTGAGGACCCGGTCGTCCGCCACGAACGCGAGCACCCGCCTGTCCTGGATCGGGAAGGTCCCCGTCATGCCGCGTCCGGCGAAGTCCCACGCGCGGGACTGCTCCGTGCCGTCCTGGCCGACGGCGACCGCCAGCGTCCTGCCGTCCGGGCTGAACGCCTGGACGTGCTCGATGACGCGGCCCGGGTCGTGCAGATCCGGCAGGCGGCGGCGGGCGGTCACGTCCCACAGGCTCGTCCGCATGGGCTCGGGGCCGACGGTGATCGCCAGGGTGCGGCCGTCCGGGCTGAACAGCATCCAGGCGCCCGTGACGGTGGCGGGCTCGCCCAGGCCGTCGAGCCGGCCCAGCAGGCGGCGTCCGCGCACGTCCCACAGCTGGACGGTCGCGGTGTCCCGGTCGAACAGGGCGGCGAGGCGGCCGTCCGGGCTGAGGGCGTGCCCCGCGATCGTCGTCCGCGCCGGCAGGGTGTCGTCGCCGCCCAGGGACGGGGGCCGGGTGTGGGTGGAGACGTCGAGGGAGACGACCGCCATGATGTCGTCCATGCGCAGGTAACGCAGGGTCCGGCCGTCCCGGTCGAAGCTCAGGGTGTGCACGTCCTGGCGGCCCAGGGGGATGGTCGTCAGGGCGAGCCGGTCGTCGGTGCTCCACAGCGTGATCCCGTCCGGATCGAGGACGGCCAGGCGGCGGCCGTCCGGGCTGTAGGCCACCAGGCCGGGCCCGTAGGAGCTCCGGCTCAGGGCGCCCGGCCTCTTCAGCGGCGGGCCGGCGGGCTCGCCCGACGCCACGTCCCAGAGCAGCACCTCGGCCGGCCGCACGATCGCCAGGGTGCGGCCGTCAGGCGAGAAGCGCACGGCGATGACGTCCTGGCCCTTCCCCGCCTCGGGCGCGCGCAGCCGCTCGCCGTGCGACAGGTCCCAGATCTCGCCGGGCCCCTCCTGCTGGAACAGGGCCACGAAACGGTCGTCCGGGCTGATCGCCACCGACTCGAACGCGCCGCGCTCCAGGACGGGCTCGCGCCCGCCCACCCGCCAGAGCTGGGTACGCTCGCCCACGGTGGTCGCCGCGTAGACCCGGTTCCCGTCGCCGAACTCGGCGCCCGTGAGGCGGGTGTCGAGGCCCCCGGCGGGCCGTCCGGACTGCAGGTCCCACAGCAGGACCCCCTCGCCCTCGACGCTGCCGGCGAGCGCCGCCAGCCGGCCGTCCCTGCTCAGGGACACCTCGCCGTCCTCGCCGGGCAGCTCGACGGCGACCGTGCCGGTCCTCCTGCGGGTGGTCAGGTCCCACACGTGCACCTGCCGGTCGTCCCACGTGTGGAAGGTACGCCCGTCGGCGCCGAACCGGCCGTATCCGAGCGCCAGCACGTCCAGGGCGGGCTGGGCCAGCGAGCCGAACAGGGCCGTGCGCGCCTCGGGCGCGGGGGAGATGTGCCAGGCGGCGGCGCTCAGCAACATCGCCGTCGCCGGGTCCTCGGCCCGCAGCGTCTCCGCGCGGGCGGCGACGGCCCGGGCGGCGGCCTCGTCCCGCTGCTCGGTCAGGTCCAGGCTCTGCCGGACGGCGATCGTCCCGGCGACGAGCGCCAGCACGAGCAGGACGGCCAGGCTGGAGGTCACCAGGCGGCGCACGCGCCCGCGGCGGCGGGCGGCCGCCGTGCCGGCCTCTAAGAACGAACGTTCCTGCGGGTTCAGGGTCAGGTGCCGGCGGCCCGTGGCGGCCCAGCGCAGCGCCGACTCCAAGGTCCTGCCCTGGAGGGGGTCGCCCTGCCCCTCCTGCCAGCGCCGGGCCGCGACCGCCAGCTCGCGGTGCACGGCCAGGCCGGGACGCTCGGCGTCCACCCAGTCGCGCAGGCGCGGCCAGGCCCGCAGCAGCGCCGGCCGGGAGATCACGAAGTCCCCGCCGCCGGCCGCCAGCAGCCCCGCCTCCTCGAACGCCGCCAGCACGTCGCCGGCGCCGGGCGGCAGGTCGGCACGCGACACCCGCCGCACGGTGTCCTCGGTGTCGGGGCCGGCGGCGACCATGCGCAGGAAGACCTCGGGCACCAGTTCCTGGGCGGCAGGCGTCAGGCCCGCGTACACCTCCTCGGCGCGCGTCCCGAGCGCGGGATCGTCCGAACCCGCGCGTACCTCCGACGCCTGCTCGATCCCCGCCGCCAGCGGATCGGGCACGGCACCCAGCAGCTTGAGCAGCAGCTCCCGGGCGGCCGGCCGGTCGGCGGGCTCCTTCCTGAGCGCGGCTGCCACCAGGGAACGCAGCGGGTCGGCGAGGTCGCCCAGGTCCGGTTCCGCGGTGAGCACGCCGTACATCACCGCGCCGAGGTTCTCCGCGTGGAAGGGGTCGCGGCCGGTGGCCGCGAACAGGACGATCGCCCCCCACGCGAACACGTCGGCCGCCGTGCCCGCCCGCTGCCCGTTGAGGATCTCGGGCGCCATGTACGTGGGCGTGCCGGCCACCACCCCCGTGGAGGTGAGCGACATCTCGGCGGTCCTGGCGATGCCGAAGTCGATCACCCGTGGCCCGTCCGGGCCGAGCAGCACGTTGTCCGGCTTCAGGTCGCGGTGGATGACCCCCGCCTCGTGGATCGCGGTGAGCGCGGTGGCGCCGCCGGCGGCGAGCCGGTGCAGGTCGGCGCCGTCCAGCGGGCCACGCTCCGCGACGAACGCACGCAGGCTCGGCCCTTCGACGTACTCGCTGACGAGGTACGGCCTGGGCGCCTGAAGATCGTGCCCGAGCACCTGCGCGATGCAGAACGGGGCGACCCGCTCGGCGGCGGCCAGCTCCCTGGCGAGCCCGTGCCGCAGCTCGACCCCGTAAAGGATCTTGATCGCGACGCGCCGCCCGCCCTCGTCGTACGCCTCGTAGACCACTCCCTGCCCGCCCGACCCCAGCCGCCCCGCCAGCCAGTAGTCGCCCAGGCGCGCCGGATCGCCCGGGAGCAGCTCGGCCGAACCACCCATGTCCCGACCCCCGTCTCTTCCTACGGTCCCCATGCCGTTAGTCGAGAAAGGGGCCGGGTTGGTTCGGCGTGGCCGCTATCCGAAGTGCCCCGCCACCACGCGGGTGTGCAGCGGGAACGCCAGCTCCGTCGGCCCGTCGATCACCAGGTCCCGCTCGCGCCGACAGGCTGAGGCGCCGACAGGCCGAGGCGCCGGCCGGATGGGGTCAGGGGAGCCTGCGGCGGAGGAAGTCGCGGATCAGCCCGGCGATCTCGCGGCCGTGCGTCTCCAGCGCGAAGTGCCCGGCGTCGAGGAGATGGATCTCGGCGTCGGGCAGGTCGCGGGCGTACGCCTCGGCGCCCGCGGCCCCGAAGATCTCGTCGTTGGCACCCCAGGCGACCAGCACGGGCGGGCGGTGCGTGCGGAAGTACTCCTGGAAGGCCGGGTAGCCGTCGAGGTTGAACTGGTAGTCCCAGAAGAGCTGGAGCTGGACCTCCTTGTTGCCGGGCCGGTCCAGGTAGGCCTGGTCGAGCACCCACGAGTCCGGGCTGACGCGCTCCAGCAGGTCTGCGGGCACACCGTGGGTGTACTGCCACCGGGTGGCGTCGGCGGTCAGCAGCTCGCGTACCGCCGGCTCGTGGGTGGCGCGGTCCTTGGCGTGGGCGAACAGCACCTCCCAGAACGGTGTGAAGCCGTCCAGATAGGCGTTGCCGCTCTGGGTGATGATCGCGCTCACCCGCTCGGGGTGGCGACTGGCGATGCGCAGCCCGATGGGGGCGCCGTAGTCGTGGATGTAGAGGGCGAACCGGTCGATGTTCAGCGTGTCGAGCAGTTCGAGGGTGATCTCGGTGAGCTTGTCGAAGCTGTAGGGGAACTCCTCCACCGACGGCGCGGCCGACTGGCCGAAGCCGACGTGGTCGGGGGCGATCAGATGGTAGGAGTCGGCCAGGTCGGCGATCAGGTTCCGGAACATGGCGGAGCTGCTGGGGAAGCCGTGCAGCAGCACCAGCGTGGGGTTGGCCGGGTCTCCCGCCTCCCGGTAGAAGACGGGCAGGCCCTGGATCTGAACCGTGGTGTGGCGAGTCATGTCGGGGTGCTCCTAGCGCGGTGAGTCCGTCGGTTTCTAACGGTTATATCGACTCGCAACCGTTAGAAGTTATCCGGTCATTCCCGGTCGCGCGAAAAAACTTCTGTGCGGCGGTCACGCGGGAGGATGGGCGGCGGCCATGACGCCGTGCACGGCCTGGCTGATCCGCTCCGCGGCCTGGTCGGGATCGGGCTGGCCGGCGTTCAGCCAGGCGATGACGGCCTCCAGGGTGAAGCCGGGGATCAGGTTGGCGGCCCAGCCGAGCCACGGCCCCTCCGGGATGACGCGCGCCAGGTTGCGGCGGCCGACCTCGCGGGAGGCGGCGCGGAGCAGGGCGGGAATGGCGTCCTCGCCGAAGTCGTCGGCGCCGGTGGCCTCGGCCAGCCGGACGCAGGCGCGGTCGAGCACGGCCCGGTACAGGTCGGCCTTGGAGTCGAAGTGCCGGTACAGCATGGCCCGGGTCAGCTCGGCCTCGGCGGCGATGTCGTCCAGGCCGGTGGCGGCGAGCAGGCCCGAGGCGGTGAACCGCAGCCGGTTCTCGGCCAGCGGATCGGCGAGCTGCCCGTCGAAGCCTGAGCGCCGTGGCCGTTCAGCTCACCTGCCCGCCCGCCAGCGCCGCGAGCCTCTCCTCGGACGGGGAGCCGGTCGGCGCGGTGTAGACGACGAGATACAGGTCTGGATCGGCGGTGGGCGCGAACGACTCCCAGTTGAGCGTCATGACCCCCACCTCCGGATGGCGCAGCCGCTTCGTCCCGTACGTGCAGTAGGTCACTCGGTGATCGGCCCAGTGACGGGCGAAGTCGGCGGAACGCGCGCTCAGCTCGTCGACCAGCTGCTGGGGGCGCGGGTCGTCGCCGGACCGGCCCAGCGCGCCCCGCAGCCAGGCGGCGGCCTCCACGGCGACCTCCTCCCAGTCGGGGAAGACGTCGCGGGCCCGCGGGTCGAGGAAGATCCAGCGGATCTCGTTGCGCTCGGGACGCGGCATGGCCTCGAAGTCGGTCAGGAGGGCCGCCCCCATGCGGTTGAGCGCCAGGATGTCCAGGACCCCGGTCATCAGCAGCGCGGGGGCCGGGCCGAGCATGTCGAGCATCATGCGCAGCGCGGCGCGCGGGCGTGCCGGTGGGCGCGGGCGCGCGTGATGCCGGTCGCCGATCAGCTCGCGCAGGTGGCGCTGCTCCTCGGCGGTGAGCCGCAGGACGCCCGCGACCGCCTCCAGCACCTGGTCGGACACGTTGCCGGCCCGGCCCTGCTCCATCCGGGTGTAGTAGTCGGCGCTGACCCCGGCCGCCAGGGCCAGCTCCTCGCGGCGCAGCCCGCGCACCCGGCGGCCGCCGGCCCGCGCGGGCAGGCCCACGTCGCGTGGGGCCACCCGGGACCGCCGCGACCGCAGGAACTCGCGCAGCTCGTCCTGCCGGCTCATACCGTCAGTATCGCATCTGCGCAGGTGAGGCCGCTGAGGGCCGTCACAGGGCGCGGCTGCCGGTGGTGATCTCGAACCACACCGTCTTGCGGCCCCGGCCGGGGGCGAGATCGACACCCCACCGGTCGGTCAGCTCCTCGACCAGCCGCAGGCCGCGGCCACCGGTGGCCGCGTGACCGGCTCTGCCCGGCGCCAGCGACGTGGGACGGCCGTGATCGATGACCTCACCACGCACGCCCTCCGGCGTCGGGACCAGGCGGAACGCGACGGGCGGTGCGGCGTGGGCCAGGGCGTTGGTGACGAGCTCGCTGACGACGAGCAGGGCGTCGTCGATGCTGGACGGCTGCGCGCCCGACGCGGTCAGCGTGGCCCGGGTGAGCCTGCGTGCCCGGGCCACGGAGCGGGACTCGGGCGGCAGGATCCAGCAGGTGCCGGGCTCCAGGTGTGCTTGCACGGTGGCCTCCGAGGAGGGTCGGATCGGTGCTCCCGGTATTTCCGGGGCGCTCACCTGGTGCAACACCGGCGCGCGGGGCTGCGGCGGACGTTGTCTGGCCTGTCCCGTGCCTAGGTCTGGCCGGTCCCCCCCTTGGGCGCCCGTCACTGGTTCCTGTCGCGCTCCTCGACCAGTGCGGCGTACTCCGTCTGGGTGGTGGCGAACTTCATGGCGCCCGTCCTCGGGTCGGTCGCCACGTAGTAGAGCCAGCGACCGGCGGCCGGCTCCAGCGCCGCGCGGACGGCGTCGGCCCCCGGGCTGCCGATGGGGCCGGGCGGCAGCCCGGGACGCCGGTAGGTGTTGTAGGGCGACGGGCTCCTGACGTCCTCGGGGGTCGCGGCGGAGCCGTACTTGCCCAGGCCGTACAGGACCGTGCTGTCCACCTGCAGCCGCATCTTCCGATCCAGCCGGTTGTGCAGGACCCTGGCGATCTTCGGCATGTCCTCCGGCCGGAAGGACTCGGCCTGGACGATGCTGGCGATGGTGAGGATCTCCAGCGGCGTCCTGCCCGCCCGGCCGGCGCCCGCCACCAGGCCGGTCTCCTCGGCGAGGCGCCCGAAACCGGTCACCATCGCCCCGAGGATCTCGCCGGGGCTCATGGCGGGGGAGATCTCGTAGCTGCCGGGGGCGGCGAACCCTTCGAGCCTCCCCTTCGCGTACGGCGGCAGGCCGAGTGCCGCGCCGTCCCTGGCGGCTCGCTCGAACTCCGCCACCGGCCTGCCGGTCACGGACGACAACCTCTTGAGGAGCTGCGCGAGCCGCATCCCCGGTGGCACGATCACGGTGATGGCCGGCCGCTGCTCGGGCACCACGCTCGCGACGGCGTCCGGCTGCCCGGCGGCCTCACCGGAGGTGCCCGGCGACAACCCTCGCACCACGAACGTGGCTCCGACGGCCAGCGCGACCACCCCGGCCGCCGCCATCAGGGCGAGGCCGCGACGCCTGGGCCGGTGCTCGCGTGCCTGGAGGGACCGGCCCTGGAGGAACCGGCTCGGCGCCGGTGGCCGCTCCTCGTCGGCCATCTCGGAGAGGGTCTCGCGCAGCAGGTCCTCGATGTTCATCCGAACTCCCTCATGATGGTCAGTTCAGGCGCCGTCTGCTTCAGGCGTTCCAGCGAGCGGTGGATCTGGCTGCGTACCGATCCCACCCTGATGCCGAGCACCCGCGCGATCTCGGTCTCCGACAGGTCCTCGAAGTAGCGCAGCACCAGAATGGTCCGCTGCCTGGGCGTGAGCCGGCCGAGGGCCGCGCGCATCATCACCCGCAGGTCCGCGCCGTCGGCGTGCCCGTCACGGGCCTGGTCGGGCAGCCACCCGGTGGACACCTCCGCGACCCGTGACCGCCGCCGCCACCAGCTCACCTGCTCGTGGTACATGACCCGGCGCACGTACCCCTCGATGGCGGCGGGATCGCGCAGACCGCGCCACTTCGCGGCCGTCTTGGCCAGGGCCGACTGCACCAGGTCCTCGGCGGCGTGCCGCTCACCGGTCAGCAGGTACGCCGTGCGGAACAACGCCCCCGACCGGCCGACGACGAAGTCCCGGAAGGCCGCCTCGAATCCTGGATCCACCCGTCCTCCTCGCGATGTTCACAGGGGCAAGGACGCGGGGGATGCGCCGATCTATGCCTCTACGGCCGACGTTTTACGAGGCCGTCCCCCGGCGGGAAGTGGCCGCGATCCCTCTCAGCACGTATAACGGACAGGAAGGGGAATGAGGTGGCGATGGACCGTCGCATCTTTGGCCTGGAGAACGAGTACGGGATCACCTGCACGTTCAAAGGGCAGCGCAGGCTCTCTCCCGACGAAGTGGCACGCTACCTCTTCCGGAAGGTGGTGTCCTGGGGCAGATCCAGCAACGTCTTCCTCGGCAACGGCGCGCGCCTGTACCTGGACGTGGGCAGTCACCCGGAGTACGCCACTCCCGAGTGCGACAACGTCGTGGAGCTGGTGACGCACGACAAGGCCGGCGAACGCATCGTGGAAGGGCTGGCCGTGGACGCCGAGAGGCGGCTGCGCGAGGAGGGCATCGCCGGGGACATCTACCTGTTCAAGAACAACACCGACTCGGCAGGCAACTCCTACGGCTGCCACGAGAACTACTGTGTGGGCCGGCACGGCGAGTTCGGCCGGCTGGCCGACGTGCTGATCCCGTTCCTGGTGACCAGGCAGGTCGTGTGCGGGGCAGGGAAGGTCCTGCAGACGCCGCGTGGCGCCGTCTACTGCCTGTCCCAGCGGGCCGAGCACATCTGGGAGGGCGTCTCCAGCGCCACCACGCGCAGCCGTCCCATCATCAACACCCGCGACGAGCCGCACGGCGACGCGGAGCGCTTCCGCCGGCTGCACGTGATCGTCGGCGACTCCAACATGAGCGAGACCACCACGCTGCTCAAGATCGGCGCCACTGACCTGGTGCTGCGCATGATCGAGGCCGGCGTCGTGATGCGCGACCTGTCGCTGGAGAACCCGATCAGGGCCATCCGCGAGGTCTCCCACGACATGACGGGCCGCCGCAAGGTCCGGCTGGCCAACGGGCGGGAGGCGTCCGCGCTGGAGATCCAGCAGGAGTACCTGTCCAAGGCCGCGGACTTCGTCGATCGCCGCGGCGGCGACGCCACGGCGCTCCGGGTGCTGGAGCTGTGGGAACGCACGCTGCGCGCGGTCGAGACGGGAGATCTCGACCTGGTGTCCCGGGAGATCGACTGGGTGACGAAGTACCAGATGATCGAGCGTTATCGCAGCAAGTACGACCTGCCGTTGTCCTCGTCGCGGGTGGCCCAGCTCGACCTGGCCTACCACGACGTGCATCGCCGGCGGGGGCTGTTCTACCTGTTGCAGCGCAAGGGCCTGGTGGAGCGGGTCGCGTCCGATGTGAAGATCTTCGAGGCCAAGTCGGTGCCGCCGCAGACCACGCGGGCGCGGCTGCGCGGCGAGTTCATCCGCAAGGCCCAGGAGAAGCGGCGCGACTTCACGGTCGACTGGGTGCATCTCAAGCTCAACGACCAGGCTCAGCGCACGGTGTTGTGCAAGGATCCGTTCCGCTCGGTCGATGAGAGGGTCGACAGACTGATCGCCGGCATGTGAGGGGGCTGGGCCTGCTGCGGCTCGCGAGCGGGCTGACGGTCAGGAGACGAACCCCGCGCCGGGGCGGGTCGTCCTGAGTGCCTGGGCTGCGGCGACGTCGCCGCAGCCTGCCAGGCCGAGCCCGTCCTCGATCTCGGCACCCAGGAGGCCGAGCACCGTACGGACCCCCCGTTCGCCGTCCGCGGCCAGACCCCAGATCACGGGGCGTCCGACGAGCACACCCGACGCCCCGAGCGCCAGCGCCTTGAGGACGTCGGCTCCCGACCGGACGCCACCATCGAGCATGATCTCGCAGCGGCCCCCGACGCTCTCCGCCACCCCCGGCAGCGCGTCGAGACTGGCCACGGCGCCGTCGAGCTGACGTCCGCCGTGGTTGGAGACCACGATGCCGTCGATGCCGAGGTCCGCGGCGCGGCGGGCGTCCTCGGGGTGCAGAATGCCCTTGACCACCAGCGGGAGCCCGCTGGCGGCCCGGAGGGTCTCGAGGTACGACCAGTCCACCGCGGCGGAGAGCTCCATGGCCGTGTGCGCCGCCAGCGCGGAGCCGCCGGAGGCACCCCGATGAGCCTCGGTCCCGGAGTTCGCCGTCAGGTGCACGGGCCGCACGTGCGGGGGCAGGCGGAACCGGTTGCGGATGTCACGTGGCCTGCGGCCCATCCACGGCACATCGAGCGTGAGCATCAACGCCCGGCACCCCGCGTCCTCGGCCCGGCGGATCAGGCCGAGGGTGGCGGCGTGCTCGCGAAGGCAGTAGAGCTGGAACCAGACGTGTCCCCCCAGGGCGGTGACGTCCTCCACCGGGACGCTGCTCAAGGTGCTGACGGTGAACGGGACCCCGGCGTCCCGCGCCGCCCGGGCCGTCGCCAGCTCACCGTCGGGATGCACGAGCCGGTGGTAGGCGACGGGGGCCACCGCCACCGGCATCGTCGCGGGGTGGCCCAGCAGCGTCGCACGGGTGGAGCACGCCGACACGTCCTGGAGCACCCGCGGCACCAGGAACACCCGGTCGAAGGCGGCCCGATTCGCACGGAGGGTCTGCTCGCGGCCGCTCCCGCCGTCGATGAAGTCCCGGACGTCGGCGGGGAGGACCTTGGCGGCGATCTCCTCGTACTCGGCGAGGCAGACGGGACTTTCGTGCACGCTGTCAGGACGCTCGGGCCCGCTGCCGGGACGCTCGGGCCCGCTGCCGGGACGCTCGGGCCCGCTGCCGGGACGCTCGGGCCCGCTGCCGGGACGCTCCCGCACGCTGCTGGGACGCTCATGCACGCTGCTGGGACCTCGCCACCTCGACGGCCTCGTAGAGGGCCTTGATGTTGGCGCCTCCGAAGGTGCGGGCTCCCTGCCGCTCGATGACCTCGAAGAAGAGGGTCTCGCGCGGATGGGTGGACGCCGTGAAGATCTGGAAGAGCTGTCCGCCGTGATCCTCGTCAGCGAGCAGTCCCGTCGCGCGCAACTGGTCCACCGTGTGACCCCGGATCTGGATCCGTGATTCGAGCAGGTCGTAGTAGCTGCCCGGCGTGCTGAGGAAGCGGACGCCCCGCTCGGACAGGGTGTTCACGGCGTGCACGGCGTCCGAGGAGGAGAAGGCGACGTGCTGCACCCCGGCACCGGCGTGCCGTTCGAGGAACATGTCGATCTGGCCGGCCTCGGCCATCGGGTCGGGTTCGATGAGTGTCAGCGTGACGGCGCCGGAGGCGCTCTGCACCACCTTGGACTCCATGGCCTGGGTGCCGACCTCGATGCGTTCCTTGAAGGTCTCGCTGAAGCCGAGGGTGGCGACGTAGAAGTCGGTGATGATGTCGAGGTCACCCGTGGGCAGGCACACGGCGAAGTGGTCGATGTCGAGCAGCTCCGCCGCGTCCGCACCGGACTCGGCGGCGGACGGAGCCTCGGAGAAGCCGACCGGCAGGCCGGGGTCGTCGCCGGGGTCCCGCTGGACGAGGGTGTGGACCACGTCGCCGAAGCCGCCGATCGCGGCGGAGCAGGCCGGCCCGGGGCCGGGGTGCCGGGACGGGGACCGTACGGGCCGGGCGCCGGCGGCCACGGCATGGGTGAAGACGACGTCGACGTCGGGGGTCCGCAGGGCGATGTCGGCGACCCCGTCGCCGTGCGTCCGCACATAGGCCGAAGCCGGATGGCCGTCGGACGTGGCCTGGGTGAGGACGAGGGTGATGCGGCCCTGCCGGAGCGCGACGCTGCGATGGTCGCTGGCGTTCGCCGTGCCCACGACGGCGAAGCGGTATTCGTCGGTCCAAGGGAGAGTGGCGACCTTCAGATCCGCTACGTACATTTCGACGTAATCAACGGCGAGAGGCGGAAGCGATTCCATATTCCGACGCTACGGCCGGGCGGGGAGGTTCGCACCGTGTCCATTGGACGCGCTCGCAGGCCGCGCTCACAGCAGATTCCGGTACATTCCCGAGGCCTTTTCAGGCCGGCGTGGACGGTCGGCGGATCAGGCTTCATAAAAAGCCTGCCCTGGCGTATTCTCGGGTTAATCAACCCCGATGGATATCCTGCCCGAGGCCGGCGAATTCGGCTTGTCGAACTCTTCGCTCTACAGCCGCACTGCCTCACGCGGCTCGCGGCCGGCTGTGGCCGTCGCCTTATCGGCGATGTCCGCGGCGAAGAGGTTGCCCAGGTCACCCCGAGTCTGTACGTGGAGTTTCCGATAGATCCTGGTGAGATGCTGCTCGACCGTGCTGCGCGTGATGTAGAGCGCCTCGGCGATCTCACGATTGGTGTGCCCACGGGCGGCGAGCACGGCGACCCGCCGTTCGGCGCCGCTCAACGGTGCGGTCTCACCATGATCGTGCTGTGCGGCGAGCCTCCTCATCAAGGGCTTCGCGTTGCACTCGCGGGCCAGCTCCTGCGCCCGCACCCAGTAGGCCCGGGCCTCGTCCTTGCCGCCCTTGAGCTGTGGGGTCCCGGCGAGGTCGCAGAGGGAAAGGGCCAGCTGGTAGCGATCCTGGGCGGCCTCCAGCGCGTCCACGGACTGCATCAGCAACCGCTGGCGCTGTGCGGGCTTGCTCAGCTGCGCGTGCAGGCGGAGGGCGACCCCGTACGTCCGCAGGTCACCGGAGGAGGTGTGGGCGATCTGGGCCGTGACCAGATCGGCCGCCCTGCGACGCCAGCCCAGTTGCAGGCACGCTCGCGCCGCGCCGAGGCGCCAGGGGACCACGTCGGACAGGCTGCTGCCCCAGCGCTGGACCGCCTGCCCGCATGCCAGGAAGCCGGCGAAGGCGGCGCGAGGCTGCTCCGTGACCAGGTGGTAGTGCGCCCTCGCGAGCTCGTAGCCGATCCCGAAGGCGGTCTCCGCCGTCTCGCGGGGCATCGGCACCGCCACGGTCGCCTTCGCCTCGTCGAGGTGGCCCATCGCGGTCTGGGCATGGAGCAGGGTGCTGAGTGGCGCGCCGATCGCGACGCCCCAGCCGCTGGGCTGCAGTATGGTCAGCGCCTCCTGCGCATGGGCCTCGGCCCCCGCCAGGTCGCCCTTGCGCCACGCCGTCTCCGCCCGGATGGCGGAGATGATCGCCTTCCAGGTGGGCGCCTTCGTCACCCCGGGCTCCTTGAGGAGCGTCTCGCAGGAGGCCGCCACCTCCGACACTCCGCCCAGCAGCAGTGCCATCAGAGCCGAGATGATGCTGTCCATCGCCTCATCCGTCGGCTCCGCCTGACGCAGGATCCGGCGCGCGTCCTCGACTGTCTGGCCCATCGAGCCGCGGGCGGACCGGGGCAATCTGTCGAGAAGCACCGGGTGGACGTGGCACATCGCGATCAAGGACGCGTCGGCGTCCCTGTCGGCGACGCTCGGCCTCAGCCGATCGATCAGCTCCGCCGCGTCGGCGAACCGGCCGTACCACAGCAGCTGGCGGAACAGCTCCATCCCGTGAGATCCACGCAACGCACCCGAGCGCGTGGCGTCGAGCAGATCGGGCACGTGACGTGCCGCCACTGCCGGGTCGACGCGCCACTCCGCCGCGGCGAGCATCACCTTCACGTCCAGCCGGCGAGGCGTGCCCCAGCCGGACGCCAGGGCGAGCCGTAAGCACTTCATGACAGCGACGAAATCACCCTCGTCGAACGCCTGCCTTCCCGCTTCGACGAGGACGTCGAAAGCCCACTCCTCACCCGACCAGCCCGCCTCCAGCAAGCGCGTGGCCACAGCCGACGGTGGGCCTCCCCGCCGATGGAGGATCTCCGCGGCCCGCCGGAGGATCTCCATCCTGCCGTAGGAGGTCATGCGCCCGAGTACGGCCAGGCGGCCCGCCTCATGACGAAAGCGCCCCCCGGCCAGGAGCCCGGCGCGCTCCAGCATCCCCATCGAGCGTGTCGCGGCAGGAGGGGCGATGCCCACGAGCTCGCCCACCGCGTCCGGCGTGGCGTGCTCGCCGAGGACGGCCACCGCCTCCGCGACGCGGACGGCCTCCGGCTCGCAGCCATGAACGCACGCTGCCACCGCGCTCATGAAGGAGTCGCCGACCACGAGCCCGGGCGCGCCGGCCTCCTGATCCTCGATCAGCGCCCGGACCAGCAGCGGGCTGCCGCCGCTGAAGCGGTAGAGGTCGTCGGCGAGCTGGTCGGCCGTCTCGGCCCCGAGGTGCTCGGTGGCGAACTGCCTGACCGCCGGACGGGGCAGGAGCGGCAGCTCGACCAGCTCGATGCCGGGCAGGCGCAGCAAGGACTCGGCGACATGGGGGAGAGGGGCCGGCGGCCGGTCCTGGCAGATCGTGACGGCGATCATCATCCTGGTGTCCGTCAGCAGGGGCGTCATGGACAGGATGGCCAGCAGGGACGGATCGTCGGCGAGATCCACGTCGTCGATCGTCAGGAGGATCGGGTTCGCCTCGGCCATCTGGAACAGGGAGACGCAGACGTCCTCGACCGCGTCACCGCCCCTGCGCGCGGTCAGCCGCTCCGCTGCCCCGCGGCCCAGGATCTGGTCGGCGACCCCCCAGTCCAGCGACTGCTCCGCCGGCGTGCAGCGGGCCGTGACCAGCCGGATGCCGGCCGCGATGGATCGCATGCCGAGCTCGTGGAGGATGGCGGTCTTGCCGCCGACCACAGGCCCCGTGATGACGGCCACTCCACCGCGGCCGGCCGCGGTGGAATCGAGCAACCTCGTCAGACTCTTCAGTTCACGATCTCGCCCGAACAGCACTCTTGCTCGTCCCCCAAGCGGTTCGTCGACTTGGTTTGCCGTGTGCCTGATCTGGTCCTGGTCCCGTCGCTCTACATACGGCCGCCCGGCTCATCCACTCGTGCTCATCCAGCGGCCAGATCGGTCGCCCGCCCCTCCAGGCGATCCGCGAACGCTGCCCAGATCTGGGCATGATCCCTGGCGCATCTCGCGACAACGGTGCCCCAATGCGGCGGCACTCCGCGCAAGATCCTTTCCCATTCCTGCCCGTCGATGGAGTGCAATGATAGCATTCGCAACAAAATTCGGCCGGTTTCGGTCAGACGTAATGCGGGATCGGCCTTGAGCCTTTCCAGCACGGCTTGGCGGTCTCGGCCGTCGACGTGGCCGAAATCCTGTTCTGCCCGACGCAGTAATTCCGGCTTGGTCCTTAATCTCCGGCTCCCGTCCGGAATCGGGCTCTCACCGTGCTCCAACCGGCCTCTCACATCCCGGACCGTCTCCGGGGAGATGCCGACCTGTTTGGCGACCTGGCGGAGCGAAAGGTCCGGATGGCTGCGGATGAGCTCGGCGGCGAGTCTCCTCCCCTCTGAGCTGTCCACCGGACGGATGCGCCCGTCCCGCCCGATTCTGGCCTCGTCACCGCCTTGTCCTCTGCGCCTGCGCAGGTCGGCCACCGTGCCGGCGGAGATGCCGGTCGCCGAGGCCACCCGTCGATCAGACCACTGCGGATGTGTCCCGATGATCCGGACGGCCGCACGCTTGCGGTCGGCCAGTGAGAGCGGCAGCCCGTGCCGCACGTTCGCCTCGACGGCCAGGACGAAGGCGTCCGATTCGGTGCCGTCGATCAGCCTCACCGAGATTGTTGTTTCACCCCTGACCCGCGCCACCTTCAACCGGTGCAGGCCGTCGATCACCCGCATCGTTGGACGGTGGACGAGAATGGGCGGAAGCTCCCCTTGTGCCGACAACAGGGTCTCGACGTGCTCTGGATCCTCGCCCGAAGTCCGGGGTGAGTACACAGAGGACAGCCGGGACAGCTCGATTTCGACGACAGGGAGAGTGGCTATGTCAACTCCCGTCGGGTCCACCTAGCCTCCGATTCGATTAGCGTCATATCGGAGCCGGGGGCGTTCAAAAAACAACCCAGCCGCGTGCGCCGCGCGCACCTTCGACGATTCCCCGTCGCGCCTGCAGCATCTGGTCCCGGGCAAGCCTGGACTTCCCGGCGCGAGCTGCATAAATCGATCGGCCAAGTGCTCTGTCGAGAGAATGCGTCGCATCCTCTTTTCTTCGGCAACTCCACGCGGCAAAGAATTGGACGCTGTCGCCGCGAATCCGTAGCCGTCTACCTCATCGAATTGCAGAACGCTTCCCGTTAGCATTCCGATCACTCCGACTTTCGGTTAGGCCTTCCTCCGGAAGGTTAAAGGAGGCTGTGCAGGTCGAACCACCCCCTATCCCGGACATCCACCCCCCTAGTTTCGGATAAGACCGATGCGCGGGGTTGCGCCTCTGTCGCGAAGCGGAGTATCCGGTGCTGGACCGCCCGAATCGAGCGGTCACCATGCGTGTCAATCCGTGTGTATTGGCATGCGCCGTCGGCGCGAGCCCGGCGGGGCCGCGGCGGTCCCACGGTTTCGCTCATGACACCGTCTCCAGGTGAGGGTGATCGCGGTAGCCGGCCACGGGCGCGCTGCCGCAGCGGCGGCCATGCTGATCTGCCCATGGACCAGCAGGCCGACGGTGAGGTCCCGCCGGACGGCCGGCTCCCGGTACAACGTACGTCAGTTCTTCTCGGCGATCTAGGGGAGTGGGCGGGGTGCCTTCGCCGGGCATGCGGGCGGCCTGTCCTTTGGCAATTGACAGGCGTGAATGCAGAAAGGAGCGCGGCCACCTCTGACCTGCCGAGTAAGGGAATGGATTACTCATCAATGGCGCCGGTGGCCACGGAACTCGCCCGGCGATCCGGCGTGTCCAAATGGCGCGGTGCCCAGGCCCGCCGATGGACACCGCCCGGTGCGCGGGCTTAAGAAGTAGCCGTGACCCTGGAGAGGACGCTCATCGTCGGCACCGGTCTGATCGGCACCTCCGCCGCGCTCGCCCTTCGCGAGAAGGGGGTGGCGGTCTACCTGTCCGACGTCGACGCACATGCCGTACGGCTGGCGCGAGCGCTCGGCGCGGGCCAGGAGTGGACCGGTCAGCGCGTGGACCTGGCATTGATCGCCGTGCCCCCGCCCAGCGTGGGGCAGCGGCTGGCCGATCTGCAGCAGCGGCGGGCCGCGCGGGCGTACACCGATGTGACCAGCGTCAAGGTCGATCCGATCGCCGACGCGGAGCGGCTCGGCTGCGACCTGACCTCCTATGTCCCCGGACACCCGCTCGCCGGCCGGGAGCGGTCCGGCCCGGCCGCCGCCCGTGCCGATCTGTTCCTGGGACGTCCCTGGGCGCTCTGCCCCCGCCCTGAGACGGGTGCGGATGCCGTGCGGCTGGCCAGGGAGCTGGTCTCGATGTGCGGGGCGGAGCCCTACACCGTGAGTGCGGGCGAGCACGACACGGCGGTGGCGCTGGTGTCGCACGCCCCGCACGTGGCCGCGTCCGCGGTGGCGGCGCGGCTGAGGGACGGCGACGACGTCGCGCTGGCCCTGGCGGGGCAGGGGCTGCGCGACGTGACGCGGATCGCCGCAGGGGACCCCCTGCTGTGGCGGATGATTCTCGCCGCGAACGCCCTGCCGGTGGCCGGGGTGCTGGAGCGGATCGCGGCCGATCTCGCCGCGGCGGCCTCGGCGCTGCGGTCCGGCGATCTCGACGATGTGACGGATCTGCTGCGGCGCGGCGTGGACGGCCACGGCCGGATCCCCGACAAGCACGGCGGCCCGGCGCGTGACTACACGGTGATCCAGGTGGTGCTGCAGGATCGGCCGGGAGAGCTGGCGAGGCTCTTCAACGCGGCGGGGCTCGCGGACGTCAACATCGAGGACATCCGCCTGGAGCACTCGGCCGGCCTGCCGGTCGGGGTGGTCGAGGTCTCCGTGCGCCCGGAGGACACCGGCCGGCTCACCGAGGCACTGCGCTTCCACGGCTGGCACGTCCCGCCCGTCCCCGACGGCAACTCGAGGATCGACCGGACGCGAGCTATGGTGTCAGACTGACAGCCCCCGATCGAGACGGCGACACGAATGCGCGTTCTGGTGGTGGAGGACCAAGTCGACCTGGCCGACTCGGTGGCGCGGGTGCTGCGTCGCGAGGGCATGGCCGTCGATGTCAGTCATGACGGCGATGACGCACAGGAGCGCCTCTCCGTGATCGACTACGACGTCGTGGTGCTTGATCGGGATATTCCCGGCGTCCATGGCGACGAGCTGTGCGCTGAGATCGCCGTGGACGATCGCAGGACCCGGGTGCTGATGCTCACCGCGTCCGGGACGACCGCTGACCGGGTGGCGGGCCTGAGCCTGGGCGCCGACGACTATCTGCCGAAGCCGTTCGCCTTCGCCGAGCTGGTGGCGCGCATCCGCGCCCTGGGCAGGCGCGCGCATCCTCCCGCGCCGCCGATCCTGGTCCACGGCGACCTGCGGCTCGATCCGGCGCAACGGGTGGCGATCAGGGGCGGCATGCGGCTGCCGCTGACCACCAAGGAGCTGGCGGTCCTGGAGCATCTGCTGACCGCGCGCGGCCGGGTGGTGTCGGCCGAGGAGCTGCTCGAACGGGTCTGGGACGAGCAAGCCGACCCGTTCACCACCACCGTGAAGGCGACGATCAACCGGCTGCGCTCGAAGCTCGGCCAGCCGCCGGTGATCGAAACCGTCCCGCGCGAGGGATATCGCATCTGATCCGCGCGGTCACAGAGCGGTCACACGTTCTCTGACCCTCGTGTCACCTTCTGCTCCGTAGAACTGGTGTCAGATCACCAGACTGGAGGAGAGGGATGAGGAGAAGCGAGGGTGACGACGAACCACGCACTCTCCCGCCTCGGGCCCGGGACCGGGTGTACACCGCGGTCACGCGGGTGCTCGCCGTGCTCCTGCTGCCCGTGGCGTTCGTCCGTCAGCCCGGCCGCGCCCGCGAGCTGGCCTGCGGCTGGGCGTTGAGGATGCGATTCCCGGCAGAGGACCTCACCGGGCTCACCGACGGCGCCAGGGCGGCGTTCACCGCGGCGCGGGCCGAGGCGCTGTGGCGTCACGGCCAGCTCGTCGGTCTCACTTCCGGATACCGCGATCCCCGGGTCCAGCAGCGGATGTTCGAGGAGGAGGTGCGCCGCTCAGGGTCCGTGGCCGCCGCACGGATGTTCGTGGCGCCGCCGGCCGAGTCCAACCACGTCAAGGGCATGGCGCTGGACGTACGCCCGCACGAGGGCGCGCGCTGGCTGGAGGCGCACGGCGCCCGCTACGACCTCTACCGCATCTACGACAACGAGTGGTGGCACTTCGAACACCGCCCGGAGTGCGGTGGCACGCCACCACGGCGGCTACCCCACCCAGGCGCGGCCTGGGCGAGCCGGAACGGGGGCCGGGTCTAGCTAGGGCACGGGGTCGCCGCGGGGATCGGTCCCCGGCCGGCTTCGGCGCTAGGGCAGCTCGATGCGGCCGCTCCGCTGATACCAGTGACGGCCCGCCAGCAAATGGGTGACGACCGCCTTCTCCAGCGTCGAGCGCTGCGGAAGCTCCTCCAGCGGCTGGCCGTTGTAGCGGAAGACGAACTCCAGGATCGCGTCGTCCCCGTCCTGCGGTTCGGAGTCGAGGAGCGTCCAGCCGCGTCTGAGCTGCAGGATGTGGGAGTCCTCGGCGAGATACTCGGCCAGCTGCGGATCGAGCAGCCACGAGGTGCCTGTCGCCGCCCGGGCGCCGTGCTCGGGAAAATGCCGTTCGAAGAACGGGCGGGCACGACGGAGCGAGTCGTAATAGATGTCGGGGATCAGCGGCCCGCCCACTTCGGGGATGTGCAGGCCGAGGACGGGCGTGCCGTCCTTGGCGACGGCCAGGTTGTACTGGAGCCGGCCGAGCCGGTAGACCAGGCCGCGCACGAGCAGGGTGAGCCACCACGGCATGTTCGTGCCGCCCTCGCCGTACTTGCGGCGATGGATGGCCACCGATTCCCCCAGCTGCGTCAGGGTCTCCCAGGTGGTCGCCTCGGGGATGTCCCGTGTCGCGTGGAAGCGCCGCAACGCCGGAAGCGTCGCGAGGAAGACGTACACGTGGAAGTAGCGGGCGGCGGCCCCGGTCTCGTACGGCAGGGTCGGCCCACCCCGTACCTTCACCTTGTAGTCGCCCATGTGCCGGACGAGCTCGTGGTGGGCGCGTTCGAGCAGCCACCACAGGGCCGGGTCGCGATCCGGGCCGGGGGTGGCCGCCACGATCTCCTCGACGTCGGGAGCCGGCACCTCCAGCCGGTGTAAGAGATCACGAGCCTCATCGCCCTGAGGCAGGCGCACCGGCTCGGGGGGCGGTCCGAGCTCCTCGAGCCGGGAGAGCCACGCCGTGGCGTTCTCTCCCAGCCGCAGCTGCCTGCGCACGCTCTCAGCATCCATCGTCACTCCGTTCTGTTCCGCCCGGCCCCGGCGGCCGTGTCGAGCAGGAGTTTCGCGGCCACGGCCGCCCCGTCGGCGCGGATCTTCCCGGCCACGTCGATCGCCCGCGCGCGGGTCTCGGGAGCCAGCGCCGTGGTGAGCGCGGCCGACAGGCTCTCCACGGTCGGCACCCGCCCGTCGTGTGCCACGCCGATGCCCAGCTCGGCCACCCGGCCGGCGTGGTACGGCTGGTCGGTCATCTGGGGCACCACGACCTGGGGAGCGCCCGCCCGGGTGACCGCGGTCGTGATGCCCGCGCTGCCGGCGTGGACGACGGCGGCCACCCGGCCGAACAACACCTGGTGGTTCACCTCGCCGACGGTCAGGCAGTCGCTCCGGTCGTCGGGCGGGGCTAGGCCGGCCCAGCCACGGGAGACGATCACCCGGTGGCCATGGGCCCGGATCGCCTCGATGGCCACCCTCGCGGCGTCGGTGGGGGCGGGCCCGCTGCCGAACTCCACGTGCACCGGTGGCGGGCCGGCCTCCAGGAACGCCTCCACCTCGGCGGGCAGGGGCCGTTCGTCGGGCATGATCCACGCACCGGTCTGCACGACGTCGAGGTCCGTCCGCTGCAGCGGGGCCAGGACCGGGTCCGCGGCCAGGAAGGGGCGATCGGTGTAGCCGTAGCTGAAGATGTCGTCCACCGGCGGCAGGCCGATCGAGGCCCGCCGGCTGTTGAGCGCGGCACCGAACCGCTGGTAGGCGCCCTGGTTGTTGCGGTCCCACAGCACCCGGTTGTCGGTCACGTCCCGCGCGGGCTGCTCACCGAGGGGTGGCGGCGGCGGGTAGTACGGCGACGGCACATAGATGGGGCAGTAGAAGACGTAGACGTAGGGGATGCCGAGCTTCTCGGCCACCGACCGGACGGCGACCGCCGCCGACAGCACGCCGCTCACCACCATCACCTCGCACCCCTCGGCGGCCGGCAGGACCTGGTCGAGCTGCGTGGCGATGGCCTCGGCGTCGAGCCGGGGCACGTCCTCGAGCGAGGGCGGCCTCTTCCCGTGCAGCTTCGCGCGCATCGAGGTGCCGACCGGCACCAGCGGCACCCCGGCCTCGGCCAGTCTCTCCGCGCAGTCCGGCGGGGCGCACATCCGTGTCTCCGCGCCTAGCTCACGCAGCTGGACCGCCAGGCCCAGCAGCGGTTCGACGTCCCCGCGTGATCCGGACGTCGACAACAACACGCGCATGTCGTATCCCTGTTCCGTGGATTCTGGTGCGGATCGATCGGAAGGCCGGAGCCTCAGGGGTGATGTGTCAGCCATCTCATCCCGTCGGGTGAGGTCACCAGCCCGCCGGGGAACAGTGGCTGCTCGGGCTCGGCGTCCGCACCGAGCACCGCCCTCATCTGCTCCTGCCCGCCCTCCTGCATCACCTGTTTGACCACCTGTGACTTGAACAGCGGCACCATGCTGGAGTCGTCGCCGTCGGCCATCTGATCGACGGCCGCGGCGAACTCGGCGCTGCGCTCGGCGATCCGCCCTGAGGTCGCCAGCGCCGTCTCGCCGGAGGACAGACCGCCCACCAGGTCCACGAACGACTCCAGCTCGGTGTACTCCTTGTTGTTGGTGACCTTCTTGGCGTGCCAGAAATACGACTCCTCGTTCACGTTCATCTCGTAGAACGCCAGCAGGAACTCGTAGTACACGCTGTACTCGCGGCGATATCGCGCCTCGAACTCATGCAGCGCGATCTTCTCCTCGACGTCACCGGCCAGGACGCTGTTGATCGACCGGGCCGCCAGGAGGCCGCTGTAGGTGGCCAGGTGCACCCCGGAGGAGAACACCGGGTCCACGAAGCACGCGGCATCGCCCACCAGGATCATCCCGGGCCGCCAGAACTTCGTCTGGTGGTAGGAGTAGTCCTTGCGGACCCGCAGCTGCCCGTACTTGCCGGTCGTCACCCGGCGCGCCGGCGCGAGGTACTCCGAGATCAGCGGGCACTCGGCGATCAGCGCGGCCAGCGCCTTCTCCCGATCGCCCTGGATCTTCTCCGCCATCTCCCGGCGCACCACCGCGCCCACGCTGGTCAGCGTGTCGCTCAGCGGGATGTACCAGAACCAGCCGCTGTCGAAGGCCACGCTCAGGATGTTGCCCGAGTACGGCTCCGCCAGCCGCTTGCCGCCCTCGAAGTAACCGAACAGCGCCAGGCTGCGGAAGAACTCCGAATAGTTCCGCGTGCCACCGACGCTGGAATACAACCGGCTCTTGTTGCCCGACGCGTCGATCACGAAACGCGCGGACACCGCGTGCTCGCCGCCGTCAGGATCGACGTAACGCAGGCCGGTGACCCGATCGCCGTCCTCGATCACCTCGGTGACCGAGCATCCCTCACGCACCACCACGCCCTTGCGTCTGGCGTTGCCGAGCAGGATCTCGTCGAAGCGTGCCCGCTCCACCTGGTAGGCGAAAGTCGTCGGACCCGTGATCCGCGGAGAGACGGAGAAGGAGAACGTCCACGGCTCCGGCCGCGCCCCCCACCGGAAGGTGCCCCCGCGCTTCACGGGAAACCCCGCCGCCGCGAGCTCGTCCGTCACCCCGAGCATCCGGCACACCCCGTGCACGGTCGAGGGCAGCAACGACTCGCCGATCTGATACCGCGGAAAGACTTCCTTCTCCACCAGCAGCACCCGATGACCCTGCATGGCCACCAGTGTCGCCACGGTCGAACCGCCAGGGCCGCCGCCGGCGACCACCACATCGAACTCTTCCACGGACTTCTCCTTTTTCGTTGTGGTCATGCGAAGTCGCCCGGCATTTCGGCCGCAGGCCGCTACCAGGTGACCGGCAACTCGTCCGGGCAATCGATGAACGCGTTACGGAACTTCACTTCCTCGGCGGACACCGCCAGGCGCAGCCCGGGAAACCGGCGCCACAAACTCTGATACGCCATGCGCAGCAGCGTCCTGGCTATCGCCGCGCCTATGCAGTAATGGATGCCGTGCCCGAACCCGACGTGCGAGCCGCAGTCACGGCGCACGTCGAGGACGTTGGCATTCGGCGTCAGCGCCTCGTCGCGATTCGCCATCAGAATCGAGCACAGGACGTAATCCCCGGCCTTGATCAGCTGGCCGTCGACGACCACGTCCCGGACGGCGAGCCGTGGATTCGGCTGCTGCACGGGCGACAGGAACCGCAGCAGCTCACCGACCACCCGGTCGGCCTCCTCGCGTCCGGCGAAGAGAGACTGTCGCTGGTCGGGATGATCCAGCAGCGCGAGAACCCCGAAGCCGATCGACCCCGCGACGGTTTCGACACCACCCAGGATCAGCGCCGTGAGTACGCCCTTCAGCTCCTCGTCCGTGACATCGTCTCCGTGCTCCCGCACCAGCATCCCGATGAACCCCTCGTCAGGGTCCTTCCGCTGCCGGATGATGAGGCCGTTCAGATACCGGTTGAACGCCGCGCTGTCGGCCGCCCGGGCCTTGAACCCGCGGCTGAGATCGACGTTCTGCCTGACACGCCGGATGAACTCGATCCGATCATCACGCGGGATGCCGAGCAGCTCACACAGCACTCCTCCGCCGACCGGATCGGCGAACAGCGCCTGGACGTCCGCGGGCGGCCCCGCGGCCTCCAGCTCGTCGATGCGGTCATCGATGAGGTCCTGCATGGCGGGCTCCAGCCGGCGGATCCGGCGGGCCGTGAACTCCGGGGTCAGCATCCCGCGCAGCCGCGTGTGCTCGGGCGGATCATAGACCGACAGCTGACCGACCAGATTCGGCGGTATGGGCTCTCCGGCGATCGATGGCGCCGAACTCCACCGGGGGCGCGTCGTGAAGTTCTCGTGATCGCCGAGTATTCTGCGCACGACGTCGTATCCCAAAGCCTGCCAGACATAGTCGACACGCAGCTGAGTGGCCGCGTCACCGCCTATCCGGACCAGTGGGCCATGCGCCCTGAGCGCGAACATGTCCTCATGCGGATCACAGTGCGTCCGCATCATGTAGTTCGCCGTCGGCTGCAGGACCGGCGCGCCCGCATCGATATCGTCATCCATACCCGGGTCGAAACTCCATTCGCTGTCGATCCGCACGCTCGGCTGATCCGATCCTGGTCGCGGGCGGAAGATATTTCCAGCGTCGTCAAATGGACGATGGGAACGGGAATTCCGCGATCACCAGGCGACCATCAGACTGGTCAATCCATACGCGGGAGTGGTCAACCGGAACGATGGCTCCCGATCGGGATCCGCGAGCCTCAGCGTGGGAAAACGCCGCCACAGGGCGGTGTAGACCGTGCGCAGTTCGAGGCGGGCCAGAGCGGCTCCCAGGCAATGATGGACGCCGTGCCCGAACGCGACATGGGGGACGGGCTCGCGCCGGACATCGAGGCGGCCGGCATCCGGCAGCAGGGCAGGGTCACGGTTGGCCATGGGCAGAGAGCAGGAGACGGTCTCTCCCTCCTTGATCACCTGGCCCCCGATGGTGACGTCCTCCATGGCGACCCGGGGCGTCGGCGCATAGGGGACGGTCAGGTAGCGGATCAGCTCGTCGACCGCCCGATCCGCCGACTGGTCGTCGCCCTGCAACGCGGCGATCTGCTCGGGGTGTCTGAGCAGGGCCAGCACGCCGAGCCCGATCATGCCGGAGATGTTGTCGTCGCCGGCCAGCATCACCTGAACGCAGAAGCCCCGCAGCTCCTCGTCCGTGGCCGTGTCACCGTACTCGGCGAGGACGGCTCCGAGCAGCCCCTCGCCGGGATCCTTCCGCTCCCTGGCGATCATGGCCAGCAGGTAGCGGGAGAACGCCGCGCCGGCGGCCGCCCGCCTCTTCTGGCTGCGCGAGGCGTCGAGATGGCCGTGACACAGCTGCATGAACATGGCGCGGTCGTCCCGTGGCACCCCGATCAGCTCGCACAGCACGGCCCCTGGCACCTCGTCGGCGACGAGTTCGACCAGATCCGCAGGGGGGCCCGCCCGTTCCAGGGCGTCGAGCCGTTCGGTCACGATCTGTTCGATGTACGGCTTCAGCCGCCGGATCCGGCGCAGGGTGAATCCCGGGGTCAGCTTCTGGCGGAGCCGCGTGTGCTCAGGCGGGTCGTAGTCCATCAGGTTCCCGACCAGCTCACGCGGCCGGAAGTTGCCTCTTCCGCCGATCTCGTCCCGTTCGTTCCAGCGGCGCCGGGTGCTGAACCGCCGGTGATCGCCGAGCACCTGCCGCACGACGGTGTACCCCGTGGCCAGCCAGGTGGTCTCCGCGTCCGCTCCTGATCCGATGGTGATCCTCGTCAGCGTTCCGGCGGCGCGCAGTTCGTCCGCCGGATCCAGGTCCTGCCGCCGAGTATGGAGGGGCCGCGCGCCGTCACCACTCAACGGGAAGCTCCTCCACGGCGAAGGGGGCCGGCTTCCCCGGTTTGAACCGCAGGTCCTCTGCCGGGACCGCCAGCCGCAGCGACGGGAACCGGCGGACCAACGCCGGCAACGCCACTTGCGCCTGGAGCCTGGCCAGCGGTGCCCCGAGGCAGAAGTGGACGCCGTGCCCGAACGCGAGGTGTTCGGGGTTGCCCCGGGTGAGGTCGAAGCGGTCCTCGCGCGCACGATTGCCCGCCAGGATCGAGCAGGTCAGGACATCACCGGCGTGGATGTCCCGTCCGGCCAGGCGCGTGTCGACCAGTGCGGTCCGGGGAGAGGGGGTCTCGACGATCGACGCGTAGCGGAACACCTCCTCGGCCGCGCTGTCCGCGAGCTCCGGACGCTCGCGCAGCAGCGCCATCTGGTCGGGGTGGGTCACGAGGAGGAGCACCGCGATCGCCAGCTGCGAGGCCATCTGCTCGACCGCCCCGATCATGATCCCCTCGACGAGCCCCGCCAGCTCCTCGTCGGTGACCTCGCCTCCGTGCTCGCGCACGATGCCGCCGATCATCCCGGTGCCGGGATCGAGGCGTTCGCGAGCCGCCAGTTTCCTGGCGTAGTCGACGATGCCCAGGCCCGACACGTTCCGCTGCCTGGGGACTCGGCTCTCCCGGCTGTCCCGGAACATCCTCGACAGCTCGGCCTGGTCGTCACGGGGGACGCCGAGGAAGTCGCAGGCGATCAGCGCCGGGATGGGCCAGGCGGCGTTCCTGACGAAGTCGACCGGCGACCCCATGCTCTCCAGATCGGCCAAGCAGTCCTCGACGGTCTCTTCGACGACAGGCCGCAGGCTCTCGATCCGCCGGGCGGTGTTCGCCCTGGTCACGGTCCTGCGCAACCGGGTGTGATCGGGCGCGTCGTACGACTGCAGGATTCCCGGCAGCCAGGCGCGCTCCGCCTCGTCCTCGACCGGGCGCATCGAGCTGAACCGGTTGGCGTCGGCGAGAATCTCTCTGATCTCGCCATATCCGGTGACGAGCCACTGCTTGTGGCCGTCCAGCCCCGGCTCGGTGTCGTACTCGTGCAGCGGCCCGTCCTCTTGCAGGTCGAAGAGCGCCGGCACGGGATCGAGCCTCAGCCGCTGATGCGGCAGCGGAACCACCATGATTCTCCTCAGCTTCCGGCGTTACCAGTCGAGCAGCAGTGCTTTCACGTCGAACGGCGGCGGCCCCAATCTGATCTCTTGTTCGGGCTCGGCCAGCCGGAGTGCGGGGAAGCGGCGTGCCAGAGCCGGGATCGCCGACCGGAAGATGAGCTCGGCCAGGGGTCTGCCAAGACAGTGATGGATGCCGTGCCCGAACGCGACATTCGGCGCTCTGTCGCGGGTGAGGTCGAACTGATCGTCCGGGCCGGGGAAGTGCCGCCGGTTCGCTCCCAGCAACGAGCACGTGACGGTGTCGCCGGCCTTGACGATGCGGTCACCGATGCGCACGTCCTCCAGCGCGATCCGCGGAGTGAGCTTCTCGTCGATGGTGAGATAGCGCACCATCTCCTCCAGCCAGTCAGGCACGACGTCCGGCTTGTCCCGAAGCAGCGCGAACTGCTCGGGGACCTCGGCCATCAGCCACGCGCCCGCCGCGAGGAAACGAGCCACCTGGTCACCGCCCGCGCCCATGACGAACGCGGCCAGCCCCGTCAGCTCCGCGTCGGTGATCTCGTCACCGTGTTCGCGCACCACGACGCTGAGCATGTCGTCGCCGGGATCACGGCGCGTGCGAGCCACGACCTGGCCCATGTAGGTCATGAACTTGTTCCCGGCGGCTCCGCGTCTGCTGGCCGCCCGCTGGGACCGGCTGGCGTGCAGGCTGCGTGACAGCTCCGCCTGATCATCACGTGGAATGCCGAGGAAGTCGCAGGTCGCCGTCGTCGCGATGGACCACCCGAAATGCGGGACGAAGTCCAGCGGGCCACCGATGGACTCGATGGCGTCCAGGCAGTCCTCGACGACCTGATCGACCTGCGGGCGGAACCGCTCCATCCGCCGGACGGTGAACGCGGGCGAGACCACCCGGCGCAGTCGCGTGTGCTCCGGCGGGTCGTACTGGGTGATGAAGCCGGGAAAGACGATTCCGGCCGCGGTCCCGCCGTAGAGCAACCTGGAGCTGAACTTGTCCGAGCCCAGCACCTGCCGGACCTCGTCGAACCCGGTGGCGAGCCACGCGGTCCGCCCTCCAGGGCCTTCCTCGGCGCCCAGCTCGGTCATCGGGCCCTCGGCCATGAAGGACCGCAGCTGTGGCACCGGATCGAACCGGTCCCTCCAGTGCAGCTCCCCGGGCAGGACGACGTTGAGCTCCTCGAACACTTCCACGTCACAGGTCCTTCCGCCTCAACGGTGGTCTCAGGCCGGTCGGACGGGCGCTGGGCCCGTCCAACCGTCCACATCAAGCGGCTGGACACCCTCGCTCAGGCGCCGGCTTCCGCGATGAGACTCTTCGGCCGGATGTCCGTCCAGTTCTCCTCGACGTAGGCGAGGCATTCCTGGCGGGTGGCCACGCCGTGGACGCGGGTCCAGCCAGGCGGCACCTCCGCGAACGAGGGCCAGAGCGAGTGCTGTCCTTCGTCGTTGACGAGCACGAGGAAGGAGCCGTCTTCGTTCTCGAACGGGTTGGTCATCGCTGTGTCCTTTCACCGTCCGGCCGGGGCCGGAGTTTCTCGGCGACGACGGCCCCGATCCGGGCCAGCGCCGCGGGCTGCAGCATCTGCATGTGGTCGATCTCGATCTCGTGAGGCTCGACGGTTCCGGTGGTGAGGGGTCGCCAGCTGGCGATGGCGTCCGCGACGGGCAGATGGGAGGGGCGGTTCACTGTGGCGACGAAGAGCAGGATGTCGCAGCCGAAGCTGCGGGAGGTGTGCAGCGGCCCGACCCGGGCGAGGTGCTCCATGACCTCGTCCAGGCGCTTCCTGGCGCCGGCCTCCGTGGCCACCGCGGCGGCGAGCTGCGCCTGCTGCTCCTGCTGCCTGTCGAAGTCCGCGGCCTCCTGATCGGCCGCGTCGCCGCGCGGGCGCCGGAGCCTGCCCACGTCGGTGGGATAGGCGTCGAGCAGGGCGAGCAGGCCGACCTGCTCCCCTTGCTCCTCCAGCACCCTGGCCATCTCCTGCGCGATCCGCCCGCCCAGTGACCACCCGAGGAGGTGGTACGGCCCGGTCGGCTGCACGGCGCGGATCTGCTCGACGTAATCGGCCGCCATCTCCTCGACGCCGGCCGCCAGCGGCTCCGTACGAGCCAGGCCGCGCGCCTGCACGCCGTAGACCGGCTGGTTGGGGGGCAGGCTCCGCAGCAGGGGCGCGTAGTTCCAGCTCAGCCCTCCGCTCGCATGGACGCAGTACAGCGGCGGACGGTTACCGCCGGCTCGCAGCGGCAGCAGCACCTCGAAGTCGCCCGTGCCGGTCTTCACCGAGCCGCTCGATCCCCGCCGCTCGCCGACGACGACCAGGGTGCCCCCGGCTGTCCAGCGGGCGAGCAGGCCCGTGGGCAGCATGCGCCGCCCCGTGGCCCCGAAGGGGCAGGCCAGGGTCCGGTCGCCCGGCTCCGCGTCCACCGCCGCGCCGGTGAGGTAGAGCTCGCCGACGGCGACGGCGGGGCGCAGCCGGTCGTCGAGCACGAGCGCGCCGAGCGGACCGCCCTCGGCCAGGTCGGCGGCCACCGGGGGCACGGCCTCGGACCACTTCGCCGGCGCCTCGGCCGGACGTTCGCGTTCGGCGTCGTCCAGCAGGACGTCCAGGTCGCTGACGCGCCGCTGGGGATCCTCCGCCACCTGCTCCAGGAAGCTGACCAGCCGCCGTGCCAGCGACTCGGCCGTGGCCTGATCGAAGAGGTCGGCGGCATAGTGGAGGGTGCCCTCGATGCCGTCCTCGTCGCGGCGCTCGGTGAGCCTGAACGCCAGATCCAGCTCGATGGCCTCCGGCCCGACAGGTTCGACGCTGGTGCGCAGGGCGGGCAGCTCCGTCGCGTCCCACGCGCCGAGGTCCTCCTCGTGCACCTCCAACCCCACCTGGAACACGGGATGGCGGGAGAGCGAGACCGGCAGGTCGAGCAGCTCGACGATCCTGGCGAAGGGCACGTCCAGGTGCTGGCGCGCGGACCGGATCGCCTCCTGCGCCCGGGTGACGACCTCCAGGAAGGTGGGGTCGCCCGAGAGGTCCGTGCGCAGGGCGAGCGGCCGGGCGAAGGGCCCGATCATCGGCTCCAGGTCGATGAGGTCGTCGTCCCGTGGCAGCTTCGTGCCGATCACCAGGTCGTGGCCCGCCCCGAGCCTGGTCAGCAGCATGGCGAGCGCGGCATGCACGATCTGGAACGGGTGCGCGCCGATCGGGTCCACCGCCTCCACCAGCCTGGCGTGCGGGCCGGCGTCCAGTCGCAACGACACCGTGCCGGCCCGCCGCGACGCGACGGCCGACCGGGGGCGGTCGAACGGGAGCACCGTCTCCCCGTGGATGCCCGCCAGATTGTCGCGCCAGAACACCAGCTGCTCGTTGATCAGGCCGTCCGCATCGCGCTCGCCTTCGAGCAGGCGCCGCTCCCAGATCGCGTAGTCGGCGAACTGCAGTGTCAGGGGCGCCCGCTCCGGTGCCCGGCCGGCACGCCGCGCGCCGTACGCCGCCGACAGGTCCCGGAGGAACACATCCAGCGACTCGTCATCGGCGAGGATCCGGTGCACCATCAGGTGCAGGACGTGTTCCCCGTCGGAGAGCCGGAACAGGTCACCGCGCCACGGCACCTCCCGGGTGAGGTCGAAGACCGACTCCCGCAGCTCGGTGAGCAGCCCGGGCAGGCTCTCCTCGGTGGCGGGAACCGGCGTCAGGTCAACCGGCGAGGCGTCGTGTACGTGCTGGTGAACGCTCTGCGCGTGGCCGGGGAAGGTCGTCCGGAGAATCTCGTGCCGCGCCGCGACGTCGCCGAGCGCCGCCTCCAGCGCGGGCACGTCCAGCCGGCCGCGCAAGCGCAGCGCGACCGAGACGTGCAGGCCGGCGGCCTCCCCGGGACTCGCCAGCAGCCAGGCGCTGAGCTGCTGGGCGGTGAGCGGTACCCGGCCCGGCCGTTCGGCGGGCTCCAGCGCGGGGCGTGACTTCGCGGCCAGCGCCCGGGCGACACCCGCGGGGGTGGCCGCGGAGAACAGCTGCCGGATGGGCAGGTCCGCACCGAGCTCCTCACGGATCCGCGCGATGAGCCGCATGGCCAGTGCCGAACTGCCGCCGAGATCATGGAAGGCGTCGTCGACGCCCACCCGGTCGACGCCGAGGATCTCGGCGAAGAGCGCGCACAGCACCTTCTCGGTCTCGCTCTCCTGTGCCCTGTCCGGCGCACGTCCCACGAGATCGGGGGCGGGCAGAGCCAGGCGATCCACCTTGCCGTTGGGCGTGACAGGCAGCGCGGGCAGGGCGACGACCGCCAGGGGAACCATGTACGCGGGCAGGACCAGGGCCATCTCCCGCCGGATCTCCGCCGGCCCCGCATCGGTTCCGTCGGAGATGAAGTAGCCGACCAGGCGCTTCTCGCCCGGCTGGTCCTCCCGCGCCACGACGACCGCCTCGACCACGCCGCGCTGGGCCGCCAGCACGGCCTCCACCTCGCCGAGCTCCACCCGGTAGCCGCGGATCTTCACCTGGTCGTCGGTGCGGCCGAGGAACACCACCTCGCCGTCGCGGTTCCAGCGCGCCAGGTCGCCGGTGCGGTACATGCGCTCACCAGGAGAAGGGTCCACGGAGGCCGGAACGGCCACGAACCGCTCTGCCGTCAGGCCCGGCCCGCCGAGATACCCGCGGGCCAGCCCGGTGCCCGCGATGTACAGCTCGCCCGCCACCCCCGGCGCGACCGGGCGCAGGAAGGCGTCCAGGATGTAGATCCTGCGGTTGGTCATGGGACGGCCGATCGGCAGCTCCCGCCCGACCTCCTCGCCGGGCTCGATCGGCTTCCACGTCGCGCACAGGGTGGTCTCGGTCGGTCCGTACGTGTTGCGCACCCGCAGGCCGGGCACGGCCCGCCGCAGGTGCTCCACGGACTGCGCCGGAACCACGTCACCACCGGTCCCGACCTCGACCAGGCCCGCGAAACACTCCGGGGACGACTCCGCGAGGGCCCGGAAGGTACCGGCGGTGAGATGGACGAAGGTCACGCCCCGTTCGACGGCCTGTCTCATCCCGAGCGCGTCCAGCACTCCCGGCTCGGTGAGCACGACCCGGCCACCCATGGCGAGCGGCACCCACATCGCGTAGAGCGAAGGGTCGAAGACGTGCGTCGCGTGCATCAGCACGGCGTCGCCCGGGCCGATCCGCCAGCCCTCGTCGCCCGCCAGGCCGGCCACGGCCCCATGGGGGACGCCCACCCCCTTCGGCAGGCCGGTGGAGCCGGAGGTGTACATCACGTACGCCAGGTCGTCGGCGCTCAGCCGGATCTGCGGCGCCGTGGCGGCACCCGCGTCGATGGCCGCGCGGGTCTCCGGGGCGTCGATGACGATCGCGTCCGCCGGCGCCACTTCCCTGGTGGCCCGGGTGCACAGGACGGCCGAGACACCGGAGTCGGCGAGCACGAACTCGATCCGCTCGGCCGGGTGCTCGACGTCCACCGGGACGTACGCGGCGCCCGCCTTCCAGCTCGCCAGGAACGCGATCAGCAGGTCAGGCGACCTGTCCATGACCACGCCGACGCGGTCGCCACGGCCGATGCCACGAGCGGCGAGGTGGCGGGCCAGCCGGTTCGCCGCCTGGTCGACCTCGGCGTAGGTCAGGTCCGCGCCGCCGGCATCGGTGATCGCCACCGCGTCCGGCGCCGTGGCCACCCGCCGTCCGAAGAGATCGAGCACGGACTGCCCCGGCGTGGGGCCCGCCGTCGCGTTCCAGTCCTCCACCACCAGGGCGCGCTCGGCTTCGCTCAGCAGCGTCAGCCGGCCGACGAGGACGTCGGGCTCGGCGACCAGCCGCTCAAGCACGCGAGCCAGCGCGCCCACGACCGATTCGGCGGCCGCCTCGTCGAAGAGGCCGCGGTCGTAGTCGAGGATGAGCGGCATCTGCGCGCCGGGCCCGGTGATCAGGGTGAACGGGTAGTGCGAGGAGTTGCGTCCGCGCCGCACCGGTCTCAGGTCCAGGCCGCCGTCCTCTTCGGCCCGGCCGAGTCCCTGGCGCGGGAAGTTCTCGTAGATGACGAGCGTGTCGAAGACCGCCCCGGGCCCGACGGCGGCCTGCATCTCCTGCAGGCCGAGATGCTGGTGCGCCATGAGTGCCGACTGGCTGCGCTGCAGCTCGGCGAGCAGCTCGACGACCCGCCGGCCGCCTTCGAGCCGGACCCGTACCGGCAGGGTGCCGAGCAGCTGCCCGACCATCGACTCCACACCGGCCAGCTCGGCGGGCCGCCCCGAGGCGGTCGCGCCGAACACCACGTCGGTGCGGCCGGCGAGCTGCGCCAGGACCATGGCCCACGCACCCTGGACGACGGTGTTCAAGGTGAGGCCGTGGCCGCGCGCCAGCCGCGCCAGCCCGTCCGTCAGCTCCGCGGAGAGCTCGATCACCGCGGTGCCCATGTCCGGCACGCGGGCCGGATCGGCCGGGGCGACCAGCGTGGGCGTGTCCAGTCCGGCGAGCTCCTGCCGCCAGGCCGCCCGGGCCGCCTCCTTGTCCTGCCGGCCCAGCCAGGCGAGGTAGTCCCGGTAGGACACGGCGGCAGGCAGCCCGGACGCGTCGCCGCCCGCCGCGTAGATCGCGGCCAGCTCGCGGTGCAGGATCGGCATCGACCAGCCGTCCAGCAGGACATGGTGCAGGGTGTGCACGAGCCGGTGGCTGGCCGGGCCGAGCCGGATGAGGTGCAGCTTCATCAGCGGTGCCGCATCGAGGGGGAGCCGCTCGGCCAGCTCGTCCGCCGCCAGCCGGTCCACCTCGCTGTCGAGGAGGTCGTCCGGCAGCCCGTGGAGATCCGTTTCACGCCAGGGGATCTCCGCCTCCCGCGCGATGACCTGCACCATCTGCGCGCCGCTGACATAGCGGAAATAGGCCCGCAGCGCGGCATGCCGGTCCACGAGCGCCTGCCACGACGCCCTCAGCCGCCCGGCGTCCAGCGGGCCGTCGATGCCGTACACGGTCTGCACCGTGTAGGTGTCGGGCCCGTCGTCGTCGAGGGCGGTGTGATAGAGCATGCCCTCCTGCAGCGGCGAGAGGGGCCAGACGTCTTCCACGCTGGAGCGCGGCTTCGCACGAGTGTCGTCAATGGTCACGATCTGCTCCTTATGGAGTCATCCGCCGGCCGGTCCGGCCTCGAGTTGGTCCAGCTGATCAGGCGAAAGATCCACGAGTGTGCCGGCCGGGGGCTCCGGTTCCCCGGTGCCCTCGCCGTCGGCCGGGAGCTCCTTGACGACCGCCGCCAGCCGTTCCGCCGTCTTCTCGTCGAACACCTGCCACGGGGTGAGGTCCAGCCCCTTCCGGCGGGCCAGGGCCGACAGCTGCATCGAGGTGATCGAGTCGCCGCCGAGCTCGAAGAAGCTGTCGCCGGCGCCCACCTCCTCCAGGCCGAGCACCTCCGCGAACAGCTCGCACAACTTCGCCTCCATGGCCGAGCGCGGGTCGCGTCCTGACGACGACCTCGCGAAATCGGGGGCCCGCAGCGCCCGATGATCGACCTTGCCGTTCGGGGTCAGGGGCATCGTGTCCAGCGGGACGAACGCCGCCGGCCTCATGTGCTCCGGCAGGCGTCCGGCCGCGCTCTCGCGGAGGGCGGAGATCAACGCGCCGTCCTGCCCGGCCTCGGAGGGAGCGCCGGCCACCTGCTCGGCCGCGGGGACGACATACGCCACCAGGTACTTCTGGCCCGGACCGTCCTCGCGGGCGACGACCGCCACCTGGGCGACCCCCGGATGGTCCGCCAGCACGGCCTCGATCTCACCCGGCTCGATCCGATAGCCGCGCACCTTGACCTGCGCGTCGGCCCGGCCGGTGAAGACCAGCTCACCGTCCCGGGTCCAGCGGGCCCGGTCGCCGGTGCGGTACATGCGCTCACCAGGACGGGCAGGGCTCACCGAGGCCGGCACCGCGACGAACCGCTCCGCTGTCAGGCCCGGACGGCCGAGGTAGCCGCGGGCGAGCCCGGCCCCCGCCACATAGAGCTCGCCGGTCACACCTGGCGGCACGGGCTGCAGGAAGGCGTCGAGCACATAGGCTCGCAGGCCGGTGATCGGCCGGCCGATGGGCACCACGTCGCGTCCCGGAGACAGCGGGGAGCTCATCGTCGCGCAGACGGTCGTCTCGGTGGGCCCGTAGGCGTTGATCATCCGGCGGCCCGGCGACCAGCGGTCCACCAGCGCGGGCGGGCAGGCCTCGCCGGCCACGACCAGGGTCTCCAGGCTGTCCGGCAGGTCGTCCTCGACGGCCGGCACGCTCGGCGGCACGGTCACGTGGGTGATGCCCCACCGGCGTACCGCGTCGCCCAGCGACACCCGGGGCGGCATGCTCTCCGCGTCGGCCAGCACCACGGTCCCGCCCGACAACAGGGCCATGCACAGCTCGGAGACGGCGGCGTCGAAGCCGAGAGCGGCGAACTGCAGGATCCGCGAGGCGGACGTGACGCCGAAGCGCTCGATCTGCGCGCTCGCCAGATTGCCGAGCCCGGCATGGGGGACGAGGACTCCCTTGGGCACGCCCGTCGACCCCGAGGTGTAGATCACATACGCCCCGTCACCCGCCTCCACCCGGGGCAGCGCAGTGCGCGGATCGGCGGCGAGCGGCGCGTCCAGCGCCACCACCGCGCCCGCGAACTCCTCCGGGACGGCCTGCCTGGTCTCGCTCGTGCACAGCAGCACCTCCGGCGCGGAATCCGCCAGGATGAAGCTGATGCGCTCGCGCGGATAATCGGGATCCATCGGGACGAACACCCCGCCCGCCGAGGACACCCCGAGCAGTGCCACCACCAGCTCGGCCGAGCGTCCCACGAGCACGCCCACCCGCGTCTCACGGCGCACGCCCAGCCCCACCAGCAGCCGCGCCAGCTCCTCCGCCTCGTCCAGCAGTCCGCTGTACGACAGGCTCCGGGCCGCGTCCACCACCGCCACCGCATCCGGCGAGCGCTCCACCTGCCGGCGGAACAGCATCGGCACCGGCTCCGCGGCGGGCGGCACGCCGGTCCTGTTCCACTCCTCCACCACCAGGCGGCGCTGCTCAGGACCGATCAGGCCCACGCGCCCGACCGGCACGCGCGGCTCGGCCACCACCTGCTCCAGTGCCCGGAGGATCGACGCGAGCATCTCCTCGGCCTCGGCCCGATCGACCACGTCCGGCCGGTAGATGAACTCACCGTGGACGCGGCCCGCCACGGACGCGCGCATGGACAGCGGATAGTGCCCTGTGTCGTTCGGGATGCCCGCGGGCCGCATGACGAGCGCGTCGGGGCCTTCGGGCCGAGGCGGCGGGGGCGGGTAGTTCTCGAACACCACGATCGTGTCGAACGCCGCGCCCGGACCGGCGAGCTGGTTGATCTCGCTCAGCCCCACGTGCTGGTGCGGCATGCACGCGACCTGCCGTTCCTGAAGGTCTGTCAGCATGTCGAGGAACGGCTCCGCACCGGCCAGGCGAGCCCGGACCGGCAACATGTTCATGAACAGGCCGACGGCGGACTCCACACCGGGGATCTCGGGCGGGCGCCCGGCCACCGCGGCGCCGAAGACCACGTCGTCGCGTCCGGTCAGCCGGGCCAGGTGCAGTGCCCAGATCCCCTGGAAGAGCGTGTTCGCCGTCACGCCGTGACGACCGGTGAACTCCACCACGCGCCGGCTCAGCGCCTCGTCGAGTTCGAACCCGACACGTTCGGGCTCCAGGGGAGTGGTGATCGTCTCCGGCGGCACGACGTGGGTCGCCTCGTCGAGCCCCGCCAGCTCGGCCCGCCACGCCTCTCGGGCGGCCGCCTTGTCCTGGCGGGCGATCCAGGCGAGATAGTCGCGGTACGACGTCGCGGCCGGAAGGGCCCGGCCGTCACCGCCGGACTCGTACACGGTCAGCACGTCCTCGGTGATCAGCGGCAGGGACCAGCCGTCGGCCACGATGTGATGCGAGGTCAGGACCAGCCGGTGCCGGCGTTCGCCGAGGCGCACCAGGTGCAGCCGCAGCTGCGGCGCCCGGGTCAGGTCGAACCGCTCGGTGTGCAGCTGCTCCGCGAGGCGGTCGAACTCCGCCAGCGCCTCGTCCTCGGGCAGCCGGGACAGATCGGTCTCCTGCCAGTCCAGCGGCACCTCGCGAGCGATCGCCTGCACGGCCGCGCCGGACCCGAGCTGGTGGAAGCTCGCCCGCAGGGCGGGGTGCCGGTCGAGCAGAGCCTGCCAGGAGGCGCGGAACCGGGCGACGTCCAACGGACCGTCGAGGGCGAGCTTGCGCATCCCCGCGTAGACGTCCGGGCCGCGCTCGTCGGCGGCGTGGAACAGCAGGCCCTCCTGGAGCGGAGACAGCGGCCAGATGTCGAGCAGGGTCGGTACGGCGGCCTCGACCTCCGCCACGTCCTGCTGCGTCAGCGAGATGAGCGGGAAGTCCGACGGCGTGTGCCCGCCGGCGCCGCCGCCACCGACGTGTGCCGCAAGGCCGGTCAGCATGGCCAGCCAGGCCTGCGCGAGCGACTCCGCCTCGGCCTCGCCGAGCAGCCGCCCCGCCCAGGTCACGGTCAGGCTCAGCTCAGGTCCTGCCGCACCGTCCAGCACGGCCGCGTCGATCTCCACGGCGTGCCGCAACGCCGTGTCCTGCTCCGCCGTGCCGCCGATGGTGCCCAGCAGCTGCCAGGGCTCCGGGGCGCCCGCGGACCGGGACGGGAAGCGGCCGAGGTAGTTGAACCCGATCTCCGGCTTCGGCGCCGCCGCGAGAGCCTGCCCCGTCCCGGCGTTGAGATAGCGCAGGATCCCGTAGCCGAGCCCGCCGTCGGGCACGGCCCGCACGTTCTCCTTGACCTGCTTCAGCAGGTGACCGGCCGCACCGCCACCCGCGATCACTTCGGCCGGATCGATCCCTGTCACATCCAGCCGGAGCGGATGCACGTCGGTGAACCAGCCGACCGTCCGCGACAGGTCCAGCTCGTCGATGGGCCGGCGGCCGTGACCTTCGACGTCCACCACGACCGCGGTGCCGCCGCGCCAGTGGGCCACCGCGCCTGCCAGCGTCGCCAGCAACACCTCGTGGACACCGCAGTGGAAGGCGGAGGTGGCCTGCTCCACGAGCACGCCCGCCCGGTCATGCGGCAGCGTCCACGATGTGCGTCCCGCGGTCGAGACGGTGTCGCGCGCCGGGTCGAGCTCGCCCAGCCGCGATCGCGCCCCGTCGAGGATCTCCGTCCACGTCTCCAGCTCCGTGGCCCGTGTCACCGCCTGATCGGCCAGCGTTCGCGCCCAGCGCCGGAACGAGACGTCGACGGGGTCGAGCACCGGCCGCCGGCCGGCGGCCACGGCTTCGCAGGCCACCTGCAGGTCCGGCAGCAGGATTCGCCACGACACGACGTCCACCACGAGATGGTGCGCCGCCACGACGAGCCGTCCCACCCGCCCTGGCCCCGCGTCCACCCAGACCGCCCGGATCATCACGCCGGCGTGGGGATCCAGCCGTGCGGCCGCGTCGCGGGCGCAGCGATCCGCGATCTCATCCACGTCACCGGTGCCGGCCTCGACCCGTTCGACCAGCGTCGCCGCGTCCACCGCTCCGCGGCCGGCCACGACCAGCCGGGGCTGCGCAGCCCCGGTGCGGACGATCCGGCTGCGCAGCATGTCATGCGCGTCGATGACCGCGCCCAATCCGGCCGCCAGCACGTCCACCGACAGGTCGTCGGGCGCACCGGCGGTCACCCACTGGGACAGGGCGCCCCGGGTCATCGCGTCGGGATCGCGTTCGAGCAGTGCCCGGATCACCGGCGTCGACATCACCTCACCGACGCCGTCGTCGAGGCTCGCCCGCGTCGCACCGCCGCGTTCGGCGACCATCGCGATCCCGGCGGGCGTCTTGCGCTCGAAGACGTCCTTCGCGCCGAAGACGAGCTCCTCACGTCGCGCGCGGGCGGCCAACCGCATGGAGAGGATCGAGTCGCCGCCCAGCTCGAAGAAGCTGTCCTCGGCTCCGGCTCGCGCCACGCCCAGGACCTCGGCGAACAGTTCGCACAACACCCGCTCGGCCTCGGTACGCGGCTCCCGGCCGGCCGCCTTCCCGGTGAACTCGGGGACGGGCAGCGCGGCACGGTCGATCTTCCCGTTGGGCGTCAGCGGGACGCCGTCCAGCAGCACCACCGCCGCCGGCACCATGAACTCCGGCAGCCGTCCCGCGAGGTGCTCGCGTACCGCGTCGGGATCCAGGCCCGAGCCCTCCTCCGCGGTCACGTAGGCGATGAGTCTCTTCTCGCCGGGACGGTCCTCCCGCGCCACGACGACCGCCTGCGCGACGTGCGGAACCTCGGCCAGCGCCGCCTCGATCTCCCCTGGCTCGACGCGGTAGCCCCGGATCTTCACCTGGGAGTCGGCCCGCCCGGCGAACAGCAGCTCGCCTCGGTCCGTCCAGCGCGCCAGGTCGCCGGTGCGGTACATCCGCTCACCGGAGGCCGCGGGGTTCACCGAAGCGGGCACCGCGATGAACCGCTCCGAGGTCGCCGCGGGGGCGCCCAGGTAACCGTGTGCCAGGCCCGCGCCGGCGAGGTAGAGCTCACCGGTGACGTTCGGCGCCACCGGCTGGAGGAAGGCATCCAGGACGTACACCTGCCGGCCGGCCAGCGGACGGCCGATGGGCAAGGTGTCGCCCGTTTCCGTGTGCGGCTCGATGAGGTGCCAGGTGGCGCAGAGCGTGACCTCGGTGGGGCCGTACAACTCCCGGACCCGGACCTCCGGGCATGCCCGGCGCACCCGTGCGACGGACTCGAGCGGCACCACGTCCCCGCCGGTGAGGACCTCGCGCAGCCCGCTGAAGGAGTCCGGCGACTCCTCCGCCAGCACCCGGAAGGTCCCCGCCGTCAGATGGACGGTGGTCGCGCCCCGTGCGATCACGTCCCGCAGCCGCTGCGCGTCGATCGCGCCCGGTTCCGCGACCATCACGCAGGCTCCGCTGACCAGCGGCACCCAGATCTCGAGCAGCGACGCGTCGAACGCGTGCGACGCGTGCATCAACACGCGGTCGCCGGCGCCCTGCGACCAGCCCGGGTCGCCGGCCAGAGCCGCGGCGCTCCCATGCGGCACCGCGACGCCCTTCGGCACCCCGGTCGATCCGGACGTGTACATCACGTAGGCCACGTCATGCGCTCCGACCGCGAGCGGTGGCGCCTCGTGCCGCTCCGCCTCGGTCGCGGGTGCGTCCATGACCACCGGCTCGATCCCGTCCGGGACCGCGTGCCGGGTCGCTCCCGCGCACACCGCCACCGACGCGCCGGCGTCGGCCAGCATCCGCTCGATGCGCTCCGCCGGGTAGTCCACGTTCACCGGGACTTGCGCGGCCCCCGCCTTCCAGACCGCGAGCAGGGCGACGATCAGGTCCGCGCCGCGTTCCATCAGCACGCCGACGCGGTCGCCGCGCCGCACGCCCCTCCTGGCCAGGTGCCCCGCCAGCCGGTCCGATTCCCGGTCGAGGCCGGCGTAGGACAGGGTGCGTCCGTCGCCGATGACCGCCGTCGCGTCCGGCGCCGCGTCGGCCTGGCGCCGGAACAGCTCCGGCACCGATGAACCGCCGGCCGCCGCACCGGTCGAGTTCCAGCGCTCCGTCACGGAGCCGCGGGTGGATCGGCTGGTCACGGCCAGGCGGCCGACGGGAAGCGAGGGCTCCGCCACCATCCGGGCCAGGACCCGCACGACCTGCCCGGTGATCTCGGCGGCCAGGTCCCCGCCGATCCAGTCGGGCCGGTAGTCCAGCTGGATCTGCAGGCGCGCGCCCGGGATGACGCTCACGGACAGCGGATAGGTGGTGCCGGTCCGCGTGCGGATCGAGCTGATCGCCACGCCACCGTCGTCGAGACCGTCGGCGTCCAGCGGGTAGTTGACGATCATCAGGATCGTGTCGAAGATCGAGCCCGGCCCCGCCGCCTTCTGGATCTCCGGCAGCCCCAGGTGCTGATGCTCCGTCAAGGACGACTGGCGCCGCTGCAGGTCCTGGAGCAGGTCCAGCACCGGAACAGCCCCGTCGAGGCGCACCCGGACCGGAACGGTGTTGATGAACATCCCCACCATCCGCTCGACATCCGGCAACGCGTCCGCCGGACGCCCGGACACGACCGTGCCGAACACCACATCCGTCCGTCTCGCCAGCCGCGCCAGCACCAGGGCCCAGGCGCCCTGCACGACCGTGCTCAACGTCAGCCCATGACCACGGGCGAAGCCGGTGAGGGCGCGGGTCGCCTCCTCGGACAGCCATTCGGCATGCCCGTCCGGCATCACCGGCGCCTTGCCCGCGTCGAGGCCCACCACGGTCGGTTCGTCCAGCCCGGCGAGCTCGGCCCGCCACGCCGATCGTGCCGCGTCCTCGTCCTGACGGCTCAGCCACGCCACGTAGTCCCGGTAGGAGGGCGGCGCCGGCGAGACCCGTCCGTCGGCGTAGGCGGTCAGCATCTCGCCCAGCAGGATCGGCGTGGACCAGCCGTCCACGAGCACATGGTGCGACGTCACCACGAGCCGGTGCCGCGCCGCACCGAGACGGATCAGCAGCAACCGCAGCAGCGGCGCCCTGCTGACGTCGAACCGCTCCGCCTGATCCGCCGCGAGCAGGCGTTCCACCTCCGCGTCCGGCTCATCGAGCCGCGACAGGTCCGCCTCACGCCACAGGACCTCGGCCTCGCCCACGACGACCTGCACCGTCTCGCCGGATCCCAGCTGGTGGAAGCCCGTCCGGAGCGTCTCGTGCCGGTCGATCACCGACTGCCACGCCGCGTGCAGCCGTTGCGCGTCGAGCGGCCCGTCGAGGTCCAGGATCCGCTGGGTCTGGTAGACGTCGACGCCGTCCTCGTCGAAGGCTCTCTCGAAGAGGATGCCCTCCTGGAGCGGCGACAGTGGCCAGACGTCCGTCAGGCCGGGCGCCACGGCCTCCAGTTCGTCCACGTCCCGCTGCCGCACCTCGACCAGCTCGAAGTCGGACGGTGTGTGTCCGCCCGCGCCGGGAGTGTCGGCGAGAGCGGCGAGGCCGGCCAGCGTGTCCAGCCACGCCTCGCCGAGCCGCTCCACCGCGGCAGGGTCGAGGTCCCTGCCGTCGATGGCGAGTCTCAGCCGGGGGCCGGCCGGCGTGTCCTGAACGTCCGCGCCGACCTCCAGGGCGTGGGACTGGACGAGGTCCGGCCCGGCCGCCTGTCCGCCGAGAGCCCCTTCGCACACCTGCCACGCGGTGTCCTCGGAGGCGACGCCGGACCGTCCGAGATAGTTGAATCCGATCTGGGCCGACGGCAGCTCCGCCAGCCGGGCGCCGGTTTCGGGGTTGAGGTAGCGCAACAGCCCGTAGCCGAGCCCGTCGCCCGGCACCGCTCGCGCCTGTTCCTTCACGGCCTTCAGCAACTCCCCGGCCGCCGCAGCTCCTGGACCGACACCGGAGACATCGAGGCGGACCGGATGAACGCTGGTGAACCAGCCCACGGTACGCAGCAGATCCTCTCCGTCGGCGGCATGGCGGCCGTGGCCTTCCACGTCCACCAGGATCCCGGCGTCAGCACCGCGCCACCGCGCCACCGCACCCGCCAGGCCCGCCAGCAGGACGTCCTGAACCCCGCAGTGGAAGGCTGCCGGCACGCGCGCCACCAGGTTGCGCGCTTGGGCATCGGACAGTGTCCGCGACCACGACGCCGACTGCCCGGGGTGCCGCTCCAGCGGCAGGTCGCCGCCTTCGAGCACGCCGGCCCAATGGCCGGCCTCGGCCACGGTGCTCTCGCTGAGCGCCTGCCCGGCCAGCCGCCGCGCCCATTGCCGGTACGACGTCACCGCGGGTTCGAGGACGGGGGTTCCGCCGGAGACCGCCTCGTCGTAGGCCGCCCGCAGATCCGACAGCAGGATCGCCCACGAGACCGCGTCGACGACCAGGTGATGCACCACCAAGGCCAACCGGCCCGGCTCGGCGTCGCCCGCGTCGACCCACACGGCCCGGACCATGATCCCTTCGGACGGGTCCAGCGTGCCCGCCGCCGTCCTGGCCTCGCGCTCGGCGCGCTCAGCGAGGTTCCCGTTCCCGGCCGCCACCCGCGTCACCAGGCCGGCCGCGTCCACGGCACCCGGCTCGGCCACCATCAGCCGTCCGTCGGGCTCCACCCGCGTCCGTAGCAGATCGTGCACATCCAGGACGGCCTGCAGGGCGGTCACCAGCGCGTCCGGGGCGAAGCCGGCCGGGGTGACGACGACCCGCGCCTGCGCGAAACCGGGGCGCACCGCGTCATCGCCGAGGGCACGCATCACCGGCGTCCTCGGGATCTCGCCCACGCCCGGCTCCACTGAGGAGGCTCGCCTCCCCGGGGCCTGTTGAGCCAGCGCCGCCAGCCGCTCGGGCGTGCGGTGCTCGAACACCTGTCGGGGGGTCAGCGGGATACCCTGGCGCCGCGCGCGGGCGGCGACCTGCATCGACGAGATCGAGTCCCCGCCCAGCTCGAAGAAGCTGTCTGCGACCCCGACCCGCCCCGCCCCCAGGACCTCGGCGAACACTCCGCACAGGATCCGCTCGGCGTCGGTGGCCGGCTCCCGGTCCACCGCCCCGGCAGCGAAGTCCGGCTCGGGCAGGGCCCGGCGGTCCACCTTTCCGTTGCCGGTCAGCGGCAACGCGTCCAGCACCAGCACCGCGGCCGGAACCATGAACTCGGGCAGCGTCGCGGCGAGCTGCTCGCGTATCCGCACCGGGTCGAGGTCCCCCCCTGTTTCGGCGACCACGTAACCGATCAGGCGCTCTTCCCGCGCGGACACCACGGCCTGACCGACACCTGGAAGGCCGGCGAGGACCGCCTCGATCTCGCCGGGCTCCACCCGGTACCCGCGGATCTTCACCTGGTCGTCGGCACGCCCGGCGAACGCCAGCTCACCCTGATCCGTCCAGCGCGCCAGGTCTCCGGTCCGGTACATCCGCCCACCGGGCACGAACGGCTCGGCGACGAACCGCTCGGCCGTCAACGCCGGGCGGCCCAGATAGCCCTGCGCCACCCCGGCCCCGGCGACGTACAGCTCGCCCGTCACCCCCGGGGGCACGGGCCGCAGGAACGCGTCGAGGACATAGACCCGCCGCCCCGCGAGCGGACGCCCGATCGGCAGCACCGGCCCCGTCGGCTCGCCCGGCTGCAGCAGCCACCATGTCGCACACAGCGTGGCCTCCGTCGGGCCGTAGAGATGCCGCACGCGGACGTCCGGGCACGCCCGCCGCACCCGTTCCACCGCCGCGAGCGGCACCGCGTCCCCACCGGTCAGCACCTCGCGCAGCCCGGCGACCGACTCCGGTGACTCCTCGGCCAGCACCCGGAAGGTCCCCGCCGTCAGGTGAGCGCAGGTGACACCGCCGGCCACGTACCCGGCCAGGGCCTCGCCGTCCACCGCGCCCGGCTCGGCGAGCACGACCCGGGCGCCCGACAGCAGCGGCACCCACAGCTCGAACAGCGAGATGTCGAACGCGTGCGAGGCGTGCATCAGCACGGCGTCCTCGGGCCCCAGCCCCCATCCCGGCTCGCCGGCCAGCGCCGCGACGTTGCCGTGCGAGACCGCGACGCCCTTCGGCCTGCCCGTCGATCCCGACGTGTACATCACGTACGCGAGGTCGTCCGCGTGCGCACCCGCGGAGAGACGGGCGTGCTCCGCCACCGCCCGCAGCGTGTCCGGGTCGTCCAGGACGATCGGATCGAGCCCGCCGGCCGGCACGGCGGCCTGGCACGCTCGCTCGGTCACCACTGCCGCCGGCTCCGCGTCCGCGAGCATGAACTGCACGCGCTCCGCCGGGTAGGCGGGATCCACCGGCACGAACGCCGCTCCCGCCTTCCACACCGCCAGCAGCGTCGCGATCAGGCCGGGTGACCGGCCCATCACCACGGCCACCCGATCCCCGCGCCGGACGCCCCGGCCGCTCAGGTAGCCGGCGAGCCTCTCCGCGTGCTCGGCCAGCTCACCGAACGAGACCGCCCGCTTCCCCTCGACGACCGCCACCCGGTCACGGCCGCGCTCCACCTGGCGGTCGAAGAGATCCGGAGCCAGCTCGCCCGGCGCCACGCGGGGTGCCGCACTCCATGCGTTCACCACCAGCGCACGCTCGGCCGCACTCGTCACGTCGACCTCGGCCACCGTGAGGTCGCCCGCGCCCGCCAGCTGCCGCAGAATCCCGGTGAATCGCTCCAGGATGGCGAGCGCGGCTTCCCGGTCGAAGAGGTCCGTCACATGGTCGAGATTGAGCAGCATCGACTCGCCGGGGACGGCGACCAGCGTCAGCGGATAATGGGCGGCTTCCCGGCCCTGGTCTATTCGAATATCGAAGGCTGCCGCGGCATCCGATGGGCGAAGCTCACGGGGAAAGTTCTGGAAAACGAGCAAGGTGTCGAAGACGGCGCCGGCGCCGGCCGTCCTCTGAATATCCGCCAATCCCATGTACTGGTGGGGGATGAGCGCCGACTGCCGCTTCTGCAAATCCGCCAGGAATTCGATGACCGGCGTCGAACCGCTCAGCCGCACGCGTACGGGGACGGTGTTGAGGAACAACCCCACCATCCCCTCGACGCCGGGCAGATCCGGCGGGCGTGCCGAGACCGCCGCACCGAACACCACGTCCGTCCGGCCCGCGAGCTGGGCGAGCAGCAACGCCCACGCGCCCTGCACCACTGTGTTCAGCGTCAGCCCATGGGTGCGAGCCAGCTCGCTCAGGGCTCGCGTGAGGTCCTCGGGCAGCTCGACCGTGATGTTCTCCGGCATGGCGGGCGCCCGGTTCGCATCGGCGGGCGCCACCAGCGTCGGCTCCTCGACACCCCGCAGCTCCGCCGCCCATGCCGACAGCGTGCGCTCCTTGTCCTGCCGGTCCAGCCACACCAGGTAATCCCGGTACGACGGCACCGCGGGCAGGTCCAGCGGGCTCCCGTCGGCCGCGTACAGCATCGACAGCTCGTCGAGCATGATGGGCATCGACCAGCCATCCATGATCGCGTGGTGGCAGGTCATCACCAGGCGGTGGTCGTCGCCGGCGAGACGGATCAGGGTCAGCCGCAGCAACGGCGCCTTCGCGAGGTCGAACCTCCGCGTCCTGTCCTCCTCGGCCACCGCGCGCACGGCCTCCTCGGGCTCGCTGAGGTGGGAGAGGTCCACCACCCGCCACGGCAGCTCCACCTGCCTGGCGATGAGCTGCACCGTCTCACCTGATTTGCGCTGCCGAAAACAAGCCCGGAGAGCGGCGTGCCGCGCCAGGAGCGCCTCCCATGCGGCACGCAGTCTGTCCGCTTCCACCGGACCGTTCAGGTTCAGGATCCAATGGCCCACATAAAGGCCGGGCCAGTCGTCGTCATAGGTCGTGTGGAAGAGCAACCCTTGCTGGAGTGGTGACAGCGGCCAGAAATCTTCGATCCGCGACTGAGCCATGGATGAATATCTCCCTCAATCAGCAAAGCGGCCCGAGAGGGAATCATCCATTGATGGGTCTGACCCGGACAATCTGTCCATCCGTGACTGCCGTCACCGATCCGGGTGGGGTCGAAGGAGGCCGCCGACGCGGAACGTGGCGGCTTGCGGGCGAGCAACATGGCTACGGCGCGCCATCCACAGCTGGATGGCGCGCCGTAGCCAGGTTCACCGCTCGATCGAGCGCGGCCTCACTCGAAGGAAAGCCCCGCGGCCGGCGTCACCCGGACGGCCCGGCGTGCCGGGAGAACACTGGCCAGGAGCCCCGCCAGGGCGGCGACGAGGACGACGACGGCGAGCAGTGGCCAGGGGACCTGCATGGTGGCGTTGTCGAGAGCCTGCTTCACGAAGGTCTCGTAACCGACCCAGGCGAACCCGATGCCGATCACGGTGCCGAGCACGGCGGCCACCAGGGAGAGCAGCACGGCCTCGGCGGCCAGCATCCGCCGCAACTGCCTGCGAGTGAGCCCGAGCGCGCGCAGCAGCGCGTGTTCGCGAACACGCTCGAGAACGGACAGGCCCAGGGTGTTGGCGATCCCGACGAGGGCGATCGCCACGGAGAAGCCGAGCAGCGCGACGATGGCCCAGGTGAGGATCATCAGCGGCGCGTTCTCCGTCTCACGGGCCTCCAGCTGGTCGTTCACGTTCGCCCCGGCCGCGGCCGCCAGGTCGCCCAGCTCACCGACGAGCCGCGTCGAGTCGGCGTCGGCGGATGCGCGGATCCAGACGGCACGCGGCGCGGCGGAGTCGGTGAGCCGGGCCAGCGTCTCCGGCGCGACGACGGCCTGCAGCCCCCAGCCGGTGGCGAGCGAGACCTGCAGCACGGCCCGCCGGTCGCCGACCGTGACCCTGACCTTGTCACCGGCCCGCAGGCGCAGCTGGCGGAATGCGGACTCATCGAGCCTGAGCACGCCTGGCTCCACCCGGGCGAACGACCCGCCGTCGTGGGCCACCCGCTGGGCATCCGGCGCGGTGACCACCGGGATCGGCTTGTCGAGGCCGGAGACCGTGGCGACGGCGCCGTCCACCGCGATGGCCTGATCCACCCCGGAAGTGCCACGGACCTTGTCGAGGAAGTCGGCGGAGAACGGCTTGCCGGTCGAGACCAGCGCGGCGTCGATGGGGTGCTGGCCGTCGAGTCTCTCGTTCAGCGCCTCGGAGGTGATGGCGACGCCGGTCAGGACGGCGGTGATCAGGGTGATACCGACCAGCAGTGAGGCGGCGGTGGTGGCGGTCCGGCGCGGGTTGCGCACGGCGTTCTTCGTCGCGAGCCGCCCGATGGTGCCGAGCCGCGTACCGGTGATCTCCAGCAGACGGGGGATGAGCACCGGCCCGAACAGGAGCACGCCGGTGAACAACGAACCGCCGCCGGCCAGCATGAGCACCGTGCTGTGCCAAGCCATCGCCGACGCGAGCAGGACGAGCCCGGCGATCAACATGAAGACGCCGAGCACCAGCCGTGCCCGCCCCGTGGCTGTACGCGGGTCGGTCGCGGTGTCGGGACGCAGTGCCGCCAGCGGGCTCACCCGCACCACGCGCCGGATCGGCAGCCAGGCCGCGACCAGGGTGGCCGTCAGCCCGATGGCGAGCCCGCCCAGCAGCCACGGCGCGGGCGGTGCCGGGGCGGCGATCGGGGTGATCGGTGAGAGGGTCTTGATCAGGGCGATGAGCCCGTAGCCGAGTCCGGCGCCGACCAGCACGCCGGCCAGCGACGACAGGAGGCCGACGACGGCCGCCTCCCGGCGTACCGAACTCACCACCTGGCGGCGGGTCGCACCGACGCAGCGCAACAGGGCGAAGTCGCGCATGCGCTGGGCCAGCAGGATGGAGAAGGTGTTCGCGATGACCAGGATCGAGACGAACACGGCGATGCCGGCGAAGAGCAGCAGCAGCAGTGACCAGGTGTCCACGCCGTTCTGGAGCTGCGCCGTCCGGGCCGCGATCTCCTGCTCCGGGGTCTGCACCTTCGCGGTCTCGGGCACCGGACCGACCGCGCCGCGCACCGTCACCGTGTAGATGCCGAGGGAGGGATCGTCGGCCCAGCGCATGAGCTGCGGCCAGGTGACGTACACCGACGCCTGCGCCACAGGAGAAGGCGCCCGCACGATGCCGACCACGGTGAAGTCGGCTGCCGTGGCACGCTCACCTATCCGGATGCGGTCGCCGACGGCGACGTCCCAGTTCTGGGCGTCCCACAGGTCCACCACGGCCTCGCCCTTGCGCTCGGGGAAACGGCCCGAGGTGAGCTGCTGCCAGCGCAGGTCCTTGGACTCGGCGACCGGCCCCACGCCCATCTCGGGGTAGGACCGGTCACCCGCGCGCACCGTCAGCATGGCCCTGCCGAGCGGTGACGCGTTCGCGCCATGACGCTCGACGAGCTCGAACGCATCCTCGTTCGTCAGCTTGGACACCACGTGGTCGGAGTTGCGGAACGGCGCCCCGAAGCCGGCCATGATGCCGCTCTGCGCCCCGGAGGTGAGCACGCCGACCCCGACGACGAAGGCCACGGCGACGGTGACCGCGATCGCCGCCGCGACGTACCTGCGGACATGGGTGCGCAGCGACGCGAGAAAGACGGTGCGCATCAGGCGATCCGTCCGTCTTCCAGGGTGACCACGCCGTCGGCGTAGGCCGCGGCCTCACGCTCGTGGGTGACCATCACGACGGTCTGGCCCAGCTCGCGGGTGGATTTGTGCAGGTACCCCAGGACCTCCGCCGAGGTGGTGCTGTCGAGGTTTCCGGTGGGCTCGTCGGCGAACAGCAGATCCGGCCCGGTGATCAGAGCCCGGGCGATGGCCACCCGCTGCTGCTGGCCGCCGGACATCTCGGAGGGCCGGTGGCCGAGCCGGTCGGCCATGCCGAGGGTTTCGGCGAGCACGTGCACGCGCTCGGTCGCCGCGTCGTCGATGCGCCGGCCGCCGAGCTCGAGCGGGAGCGTGATGTTCTGGAACGCCGTGAGCATCGGCAGCAGGTTGAAAGACTGGAACACGAAGCCGATGTGCTCACGGCGGAAGACCGTGAGCTCGTTGTCGTCGAGTGATCCGAGATCGGTGCCGGCCACGGTGACAGTGCCATCGCTCGCCTGATCGAGCCCGGCCAGGCAGTGCATCAACGTGGACTTGCCCGATCCGCTCGACCCCATGATCGCGGTGAACTTGCCGCGCGGGAGGTCGAGGTCGACGCCGCGCAGGGCATGCACGCGGGTTTCACCCTGGCCGTACACCTTGGTCAGGTTTCGCGCGCTGGCCGCCACGGTTTCCAGAGCGGCTCGCTGTCCGGTCATATAGAAGCACCCTTCGATTGTGCTTGCGTACAGTCGGCATGCATGAGCAGAAAGCCATCATTGACGGCTTCATGGCGCTATTCTTCGCGCCAAGGCTGGTAGTCGTGCTGGTACTCCGCAAAGCGCCATCCATCGTAGACGAGCAGTCGGCCGGGCACCAACGGTTCCAAATTGAAGCAGGGCGCCGTGCGGAGTAATAGTCAAGACTGTGGATGCCGAGTTCCTTGGCGACTGTGGGAAGGGTGCTTGCACCGGACGGGCGGCATTCCCTGGTCAGCCCCCGGGTGTCCGGGCCGCTGGTCCGGCGTTGGCGTCGAAGGAACTGCCGCCGTACCTGGGGTCGAGCACGGATGCGGACCACGTGGCGGGCGCGGCCAGCATGGCCGCGACGCCGATGGTGAGCCCGGCGCTGACCAGCGAACTACGACGGGGCCTGACCAGCCGCGCCAGCGCGAGCGCGACGACGGCGACCACGCCGAGCGCGACCGCGCCCCACATCGCCCACGGCAGAAAAGTGGGGTAGAAGGACCACAACCAGACGGCCCAGGCGAGTTCGGCCACGATCGCGAGCGGAAATATCCACGCCATCCTGCCTCCGCTCCGATACGCCCGCCAGAACATTACAATGCCGATTCCGGACAAAGCGGCTACCGGCGGCGCGAGTACGGCCACATATGCGCTGTGCGGGATGACAAAGACCGCGCTGTAGGGCAGGGCGAAGGTGAGAAGCCACACGCCCCACATCACCATTCCGCCGCGTGCCGGGTCGGTACGCTCGGCCCGGCGCCACCACCACAGCCCGCACAGCAGAGCCATCAGCGCGAGCGGATACAGCCAACCGGACGCGACGCCGAGGCGGCCGCCGAACAGCTTGCCCCAGCCGCCCCCATGCTCGATGCCTATCTCGGGGATGACCATGCCAGGGCGTGGCCGGGGCAGCTGCGTCGATCTCTTCGGAGGCGCCGGGCCGATCACCGAGCCCATGTAGTTGGGCGGCAGGGCGCCGGGCAGATTGATGCCCAGGCGTCCGAGACCGTTGTACCCGAACACCATCGCGGCGGCGCTGCTGTTCGTGGTGCCGCTGATGTAGGGCCGGTCGGCGGCCGGAGTGACGTGGTAGAGCGTGATCCACGACAGCGACACCACGAGCGTCACCACTCCGGCGATCCCCAGGTGCTGCAGCCGACGGCGCAGTCCGATCGGCGCGCTCAGGAGATAACCGATCGCCAGGGCGGGCAGGATCATCCACGCCTGCAACATCTTCGCCTGGAAACCCAGCCCGACCCAGACGCCGGCCCAGACCAGCGACCGCAGCCGTCCTTCCAGCACGGCCCGCTGATAGGAGTCGACGGCGAGCACCAGGCACATGACCAGCGCCCCATCGGCCATGCTGTGCCCGAACATGGACGCGGCCACGGGGGTGATGGTGAAGACGGCGGCGGCGAGCAGACCTGGCACCACGCCCGCCCATCGCCGCACGATCCGGTACATCACCAGCACCGAGATCACGCCCTCGATCACCTGCGGCAAGGCAAGGGCCCAGGCGTGGAAGCCGAAGATCTTGACCGAGATGGCCTGCGGCACGAAGGCCCCGGCGAGCTTGTCGAGCGTGTAGGTCGCCTGCACGTCGACGGTGCCGTACAGGAACGCCTTCCAGTTCTCGGACATGCTCTTGACGGCGTCCGAGTATCTCGGTGCGTAGTCGACCAGCGGCAGGTTCCAGGCGTAGAGCACCGCTGCCGTGGCCGCGATGCAGAGCAGCGCCGGCCGGGCCCACCACGGCTGGCCGGGCGGCGAGCGCCACACCGCCCAGCGGGGGAATCTGCCGGCGGGTGCGGGGTCCCGGCACGCGGACGGCGGAGTCATGGTGATGTGCGACATGAGGAACTCCCAGGCGTTTCCTTCGGCAGTTCCCTGCCTTTACTCGGCTGCGTAGCGAATGACCGGCCAGGTGGTCTCGTTATATCCGCCGTCCGGTGCGGCGTTCCTGGCATGCTCATCGAGTTTGGCGAACAGGTTCTTGTTCGGCCCGTCGAGCACCGACAACTGCGTCGCGTAGTGCTTCATCGCCTGGAATTTCCGCGTCCGCGCCTCCTCATCGACGAAACTCAGCTCCGGAGAGCCGAGCCGGAGGCCGTCAGGCAATTCAGCCAGGTCCTGGGAATACGCCGCGTACGGGAGATCCTGCCAGAGTCGCAGCGGAATACCTCGCTCGCGTGCGGCGAGCAGCGTGGCATCCCGCGTGGCCTTGTGGTCGGGGTGTTTCCCGATGGCCACACAGGTGAGAACGAGCGTCGGATCGCACTCCGCGATCATGGACTCGATGTCCTCCCTGATCGCGGCGACCAGGTCGTGGTTGTTCGCCGGCGACTGCTGGCGGACCATCGAGCCTTCGTTGTGGTGCAGCAGCCACTGGCCATCCGGTGACCTTCGATAGATGGCATCGAGAAAACGGCCATGCCGATGGCCCGCACCGAGCTGATCGAGGGCGGCGATGTCCTCATTTCGTCGGCGCAGCGGCGCGTCCTCGGTCGGCGACAGACCCCAGCGTGCGTGGAATCGCTCCGCCGCCGGGGAATAAGGGGGCGCCGCGCTGCCGGCGAACACCGTGAAGACGGTTACTTTTCCACCGTCCTGCTCCGCTTGGGCGAGGCTGGCTCCGACGGAGAGGACGGCATCATCCAAATGAGGGGAGATTGCTAATATCCGGGTTCGGTCGGCGTCCTGCAACATGGTTGTCAGTCTGGTGTCGGCCCTGCCCCGTTGCAATAAAGCGGAACTGGACGGGACCTCGCACGCGTGGAGAATTTCCGGGCGGGCCGGGCACCACGATGAGTCACCCGGTCACGTCGCAGTCACACGTTCTCTGACCAGCCTGTCACCGTCTGCTGCGTACAACTGGTGTCAACGCCGACACCGGGCAGGAGAAGATGAGTGGGAAGAGCGCAGCCGCACGACCTCGCCTCGGTCGCATCGAACGACGCCTTCGCCGGGCTCACGTCGGCGACCGCGGCCTCTAGGATGGCGCCAGCCGGCGCAGCGCGCGCCGCATGAGGGGGAAGTGGATCTCTACCGAGAGGCCACCCTGCGGGCGCGCGTGCGCGGTCAACGTGGCGTCGTGGGCGACGGCGATGGCGCGGACGATGGACAGCCCGAGGCCGTGGTGGTCGTCGGCGCGGGTGCGGTCGAGCCGCTGGAAGGGCTCGAAGAGGCGGTGGACCTGCTCGGGGGGCACCACCGGGCCGGTGTTGGCGATGGAGACGACGGCCTTCCCGGCCTCGGCCCGGGTGGAGAGCTCCACCTGGCCGCCAGGCACGTTGTAGCGCATGGCGTTGTCCAGAAGGTTGGTGATGAGTCGTTCGACCAGTGCCGGGTCGCCCGTGGTGGGGGCATGAGCGATCCCGGTCACCAATCGGGGGTGTGGGCAACCGGCCCGGAGGGACTTCCCGTCGGCCCAGGAATCGGTTGCCGCGCCGGCCGTGGGGCTGTTCCCGTCAGCCCTCCGATCGGCACTCACGCCGGCCCTGGGGTTGTTCCCGTCAGCCCCGGGGCCGGTCCCCTCCATCGTGCGGATCGTGTGCTCGGCGATCTCCGCCAGATCCAGGGGCTCGCGGTGATCGAGGCCGCCCTCGCTCTTGGCCAGCGTCAGCAGCGATTCCAGCAGGCGCCCCTGCTGCCGGCTGAGGTCGAGCAGCCGCTCCATGATCGATCGCATGGACGGGGTGTCGGCGTCCCGATGCAGGAGGCTCTCCTCCAGCAACGCGTGCTCCAGGGTGAGCGGGGTGCGCAGCTCGTGGGCCGCGTTGGCGACGAAGCGCTTCTGCGCGTCGAGGGCGCTGTGGAGACGTTCCAGCAGCTCGTCCACCGTGTCGGCGAGGTTGCGCAGCTCGTCGCGCGGGCCGGGCAGGGCGAGCCGCTCGTGGACGTTGCGGGCGGAGATCCGCTTGAGCGTGGTGTTCATCGTCCGTAGCGGGCGCAGCATCCTGCCTGCCACCAGCCAGCCGAGCAAGAACGAGATGACCGTCATCAGGGCCAGCGCGATCAGCGATTGGAACAGCAGGTTCTCCAGAATGGCCGCCTGCTGCTGCCGCGCGAAGGCGCGGAACCTGCCGCCAGGGTCACCGTCCACCAGCACGAAGGGTCTGGAGCCGCGGAAGAGCAGGTAGGTGATGGCGAGCAGGACCACCCCTGAGGCGGCGAACAACGCGCCGTAGACGAGCGTGAGGCGCAGCCGTACGCTGCGGAAGGCTGTTGTCAGGCGTCGGAGACGATGGGCCACTGTTCCGATGGTATGAGACCAGGACCGGCCGGAGGAGCCCACGGCGCCGACGATCGCGGCCCCGGGCCGAGGCCGAGATGCCGCGAGTCGGGCGCCTACCGAGTCAGCGCACCGCGCACCGCTGCCGTGACCTCGGGCGCCAGGGTGCGGGCGAAGGTGGTGGTGAGGTGGCTGCGGTCGGAGTAGGCGATCAGGCCGCCGATGACGGGGCCGCACCGCTCGCCGCACACCAGGTGATCGACACTCGCCACGGAGACGAGGCCGGTGTCGTCGGCGCGGGCGGCGGCGGCGAGCGGATCCGGCCGGAGCACGACGCCGGCCGGGCCGCCGCAGGAGTCCAGATCGTCCGGGTGCTTGGCGATGCAGTGGGGCACGCTGTCCGGCATGGCCGGGGTGTCACGCAGGACGAGCACCGGAAGGCCGGCGCCGGTGAAGGCCCGGAGCGTGTCGCGGTAGGCCCGCTCGGCCGCGGCCTGCTGGCCGGCTGGCGAGACGCCGGCGAGCGGCACATGCGTACGGTTGGACATGATCACCAGGTCGTAGCCGCCGTTCACGATGGACCCGACCGCCCACTTGTTGATCTTCTGGCAGTTCTCCGAGACCCCCGCGCCTTCGAGGACGAGCGGCTGATCGACGGTGTAGCACGCCAGCTGTACGTAGGTGGTGAGCTGCCAGCGCTCGCTCCACAGCGCCTTCTCCAGGGCCGGGACCCAGTGTCCCGCGTGGGAGTTCCCGACCAGGGCGATGCGCCTGCCGGCGGCGTCAGGTCCGTACGTGCACGTGTTCCGGGCGATGAACGGTTCCTTGTTCACGCACCCGTCCGCGTACACGGCGGGCTTGTCCTTCAACGCGACCTGAGGAGGCATCAGCAGGCCCAGATCCTGGCACGCCGGGTCGCGCACGACGCCGGCACCCAGGCATGACCCTGCCCGCGAGGCCGCGGCCTCGAACGCGGCACTCTCCGTACGCTCGGCGGCGTCGGCGTAGGCGACGACGCCCGCTCCCGCTCCTGCGACGACCACCACGCACGACGCGAGCATCGCGAACGTGAGCCTGCGGCTGCGGACCAGGACCGGGTGCCAGCGCAGCCGGTCCTCGACGAGGTACTGCGAGAGCGCGGCGAGGACCAGGGTCAGCGCGATCACGCCCACGGACTCGATCACGGTCAGCGAGCGGCCCAGCGCGTACGGGAGGATCATGATCGGCGGCCAATGCCACAGGTACACCGCGTAGGAGGCGTTGCCGAGCCACTGGACCGGCCGCCACGCCAGCGCCCGCCCGGGTCCGCCGCGCAGACCGTCCGCGGCCGCTGCGATCACCAGGCAGGCCCCCACTGTCGGCACCAGGGCGGCGGCTCCGGGGAAGGCCGTCTCGGCGTCGAACCGGACCACGGCCCACCCGATCATGCCCAGGCCGGCCCACGCGAGCCCGGCCCGGACCGCCCGCGCGCGCGGCATCGCGCGTACGGTGAGAACCGCGGCGAGCAGACCGCCGAGCGCGAGCTCCCAGAAGCGGGTCGTCGACACGAAGTACGCGGCGGCCGGATCGGTCGCCGTCTTCTGCACCGACCAGGCGAGGGACGCGGCCACGACCGCACCCGTGACCACCACCGCGCTCCACCTCGTGAAGTTCTCCGGAGGGCGACGCCCCCGTGCCACCCGGGCGGCCAGCCAGGCCGCCGACCCCAGCAGCAGCGGCCAGCCGAGGTAGAACTGTTCCTCGATGGACAGCGACCAGTAGTGCTGCGCGGGCCAGTCCGGCTGGTCGACGTCGAGGTAGTTCGCCTGCGTGAGCGCGAGTCTCAGGTTCTCCACGTACACCGTGGCGGCGATCACCTCACGCGCCGCCGTCCCCAGCACCGTGAGCGGCAGCCAGACCACCGACGCGGCGAGCGTGACCAGGAGCGCGAGGCTCGCGGCCGGGATGAGGCGGCGGACGCGGCGTGCCCAGAAGTCCAGCAGTCTCCCGCCGCCGTGTCCCGGCTGACGCAGCAGGTGGCTCGTGATGAGGTACCCGGAGATGACGAAGAAGACGTCTACCCCCACGTACCCGCCGGTCGGCCCGCCGGGCCACAGGTGGAACGCGACCACCGCCGCCACCGCGATCGCCCGGAGGCCCTGAATGTCCGTGCGGGACTCGGAGCTCCGGCCGCCGGCGTGCTCGCTTCGCGGCGCACACGACGGGGCGTGCGGCGTCAGCCCGCATGCGCAGGTCGGAAGGGACATCTGTTCGGTGGGTGCCGGGCGCTCCATGGCAACTCCCGCGTCATCGAGGTGCTGCGCAGCCCTCGAAGGTCGCACCCGCGGACGAGAGCCTGCTTGATCGCAAGCGTGCTCAACGGACTCGATGTCTACAAGCCGGTCCAGGTGAACGCTTGGTCACCACCACCGGTGAACGCGTCCAAGCGCGCGAACTGTTCAGTTGGACCCACTCGTGGACATCGGCTCCGCTCAGCACGATTGAGGTCGCTGACTTGCGTGCGCGTGTGAGAGGAGTCCCGCATGGCCATAGTGTCGCCGTTCGGAGGTTTGCTGAAGGGCGACGGAGAGGATGATCCCGCGCCGTCCAGGATCCGCCCGGGGACGTTGCGACGAGTGCTCGGATACTTCCGCCCGCACGTCGGCAAGGTGGCGCTCTTCGTTCTCGTCACCGCATTGGATTCGATCTTCGTCGTCGCGTCTCCGTTGATGTTGAAGGACCTGGTGGACAAGGGGGTTCTGGGGAACGATCTGGAGCTCGTCATCCTGCTGGCGTGCCTGGCCGCCGGCTTCGCCGTGATGAGCACGCTGTTGCAGCTCGTGTCGGCCTACATCTCCGGCCGGATCGGGCAGGGGGTCAGTTACGACCTGCGGGTTCAGGCCCTTGACCACGTCCAGCGGCTGCCGATCGCGTTCTTCACCCGGACCCAGACGGGCGTGCTGGTCGGCCGGCTGCACACGGAGCTGGTCATGACGCAGATGGCGTTCACCCAGATGCTGACGGCCGCCGCCAGCGCGGTCACGGTCCTGCTGGTGCTGGCCGAGCTGTTCTACCTGTCGTGGATCGTCGCCCTCCTCACGCTGGTGCTGATCCCGGTGTTCCTGGTGCCCTGGTCTTACGTGGGACGGCGGATGCAGCGCTACACCAGAGGGCTGATGGAGGAGAACGCCGGCCTGGCCGGGCTGCTGCAGGAGCGGTTCAACGTCCAGGGGGCGATGCTCTCCAAGCTCTTCGGCCGTCCGGCCGAGGAGATGGCCGAGTACGAGAGCAGGGCCGGCCGGATCCGCGGGCTCGCCGTGAGCGTCACCCTCTACGGCCGGATGGCCCCCGCCATCTTCGCGCTGATGGCCGCGCTCGCCACGGCGCTCGTCTACGGGGTCGGCGGCGGGCTCGTGCTCTCGCAGGCGTTCCAGCTCGGCACGCTGGTCGCCCTGGCCACCCTGCTCGGGCGGCTGTTCGGGCCGATCACCCAGCTGGCCAGCATTCAGGAGAACGCGCTCACGGTCCTGGTGAGCTTCGAGCGGATCTTCGAGCTGCTCGATCTGAAGCCGCTGATCGAGGAACGCCCCGACGCGGTCGCGCTCAAGGCCGGCAAGGCCTCGGACGTCCAGTTCGAGAACGTGTCGTTCCGCTACCCCAGCGCGGACGAGGTCTCGCTGCCGTCGCTGGAACAGAACGTGCGCACCGGGCAGGAGCGTGGTGAAGCGACGCCGGAGGTGCTGCGCGACGTGAGCCTGCACGTGCCGGCCGGCACCCTCACCGCGCTCGTGGGCCCGTCCGGCGCCGGGAAGAGCACCCTCACGCACCTGGTGTCCCGGCTGTACGACCCGACCTCCGGAACCGTTCGCGTCGGCGGACACGACCTGCGGGACCTCACCTTCGACTCGCTGCGCGAAACGGTGGGGGTGGTCAGCCAGGACACCTACCTCTTCCATGACACGATTCGGGCGAACCTTCTCTACGCCCGCCCCGACGCCACCGAGGACGAGCTGGTCGAGGCGTGCCGAGGGGCGCAGATCTGGGACCTGATCGCATCCCTGCCACGCGGGCTCGACACCGTCGTGGGTGATCGCGGTTATCGCCTGTCAGGCGGGGAGAAGCAACGGCTGGCGATCGCCCGGCTGCTGCTGAAGGCACCCTCGGTCGTCGTTCTCGACGAGGCCACCGCCCACCTGGACTCGGAGTCGGAGGCCGCCGTCCAGCGGGCACTGACGACAGCCCTGCGCAGCCGTACCTCCCTGGTGATCGCCCACCGGTTGTCCACGATCCGCGAGGCCGACCACATTCTCGTGATCGACGACGGGAGGGTCAGGGAGCGCGGGACGCACGAGGAGTTGCTGGCGGAAGGCGGTCTCTACGCCGACCTGTACCACACGCAGTTCGCCAAGTCAGGCGTCAACGGGACCCGGCCGGGACAGGGCGACGGGGCGGAGCCCGTGCAAGAGGTGGTCGGTGGAGGGGAACGATGAGCGCCGGAACGCGGGCCACACCGACGACGGTGCTGGACCTCTTCGCCCGCCAGGTGGGCCGGGCACCCGATGCGGTGGCTCTGGTCGACGGGGACCGGGTCCTGACCTACCGGCGGCTGGACGAGCTCGCCGGAGCGCTGTCCGGGCGCCTGATCGGCCGGGGTGTCGGCCGGGGTGATCGCGTCGCGGTGATGATGGACCGCTCGGCGGACCTGGTGGTGACGCTGCTCGCCGTGTGGCAGGCGGGGGCGGCCTACGTGCCGGTGGACGCCGCCCTTCCCGCCCGGCGGGTGGCGTTCATGGTGGCGGACTCCGGAGCCTGCCTGATGGTGTGCTCGGAGGCGACGCGCGATGCGGTACCGCAAGGGGTCGAGTCGATCGCGTTGACCGGCGAGGGCGGATGCGGCACGTCGGCGGTCACGGTGGACCCGGGGGATCTGGCGTACGTGATGTACACGTCCGGCTCGACGGGCACCCCGAAGGGGGTGGCCGTCCCGCATCGGAGCGTCGCGGAGCTGACGGGAAACCCCGGCTGGGGGGTGGAGCCCGGCGAGGCGGTGCTCATGCACGCGCCCTACACCTTCGACGCCTCCCTGTTCGAGATCTGGGTGCCGCTCGTGTCGGGCGCCCGGGTGGTGATCGCCGCACCGGGTGCGGTGGACGCCCGGCGCCTGCGCGAGGCGGTCGCCGCCGGGGTGACGAGGGTGCACCTGACCGCGGGCAGCTTCCGCGCGGTGGCGGAGGAGTCGCCGGAGTCGTTCGCGCACTTCCGTGAGGTGCTGACCGGTGGTGACGTGGTGCCCGCGTACGCAGTGCAGAAGGTGCGGGCGGCCTGCCCTCACGTGCGGATCCGGCATCTGTACGGCCCGACGGAGACGACCCTGTGCGCGACGTGGCAGCTGCTGGAGCCGGGTGACGTCGTGGGGCCCGTCCTGCCGATCGGCCGCCCGCTGCCGGGCCGCCGGGCCTGGGTGCTCGACGCGTCATTGCGGCCGGTGGAGCCCGGGGTGGTCGGTGACCTGTACCTTTCCGGCGCCGGTCTGGCGGACGGCTACCTGGACCGGGCGGGGCTGACGGCGGAACGGTTCGTGGCGGATCCGTCCGCGGCGGGGAGGCGGATGTATCGGACGGGGGATCTGGCTCAGTGGACCGCGGACGGTGAGCTGCTGTTCGCGGGCCGGGCCGACGACCAGGTGAAGGTCCGCGGATTCCGGATCGAGCCGGGCGAGGTCGAGGCCGCGCTGACCGCTCAGCCGCACGTCCGCGAGGCCGTGGTGGTGGCGATCGACGGGCGCCTGATCGGTTACGTGGTGGCGGACGGGGACGTGGATCCCGTACTGATGCGCCGGCGGCTGGCGGCGTCGCTGCCGGAGTACATGATCCCGGCCGCTCTGGTCACGCTGGACGCGTTGCCGCTGACCGGCAGCGGCAAGGTGGACAGGAGGGCGCTGCCCGAGCCCGATTTCGCGTCGGCCGCGCCGCGCCGCGAACCCGGCACCGAGCCGGAGCGCGTCCTGTGCGACCTGTTCGCGGAGCTTCTGCAACCGGAGGGAAGGGGGGTAGGGGTCGATGACGGTTTCGTCGAGCTGGGCGGGGACTCGATCGTCGCGATCCGGCTGGCAGCACGTGCGTCCAGGGTGGGGCTGCTGGTGACGCCCGCCCAGATCTTCAAGGAGAAGACTCCGGCACGGCTGGCAGCCGTCGCGGGTGCCGTACCGGCCGGCAGACCCGCCGACGGCCCGCTGATCACCCTCACGGCGGAGGAGGAGGCGGAGCTGGCGACCGCCGTCCCGGGGGCCGAGGAGGTCTGGCCACTCGCACCGCTCCAGGAAGGGCTCTACTTCCAGGCCACCCTCGACGACGAGGGTCACGACATCTACCAGGCGCAATGGATCCTGGAGCTGGCGGGGCCGCTGGACGCCGCCCGGCTGCGGGCCTCGTGGGAAGCGGTCTTCGCCCGGCACCCCGAGCTTCGCGTGAGCTTCCACCGGCGCGCGTCAGGCACGATGCTGCAGGTCGTCGCCGGGCACGTCGTCCTGCCGTGGCGAGAGGTGGATCTGGCGGATGCGGGCGATATCGACGCGGCCGTGGCGGCCCTGATCAGTGAGGAACAGGAGCAGCGGTTCGACCTCGCCAAGGCACCGCTGTTCCGGCTGGTGCTGGTCCGTCACGGCGAGGACCGGCACCGCCTGCTGGTCGTCCATCACCACATCCTGACCGATGGCTGGTCGGTGGCGGTCATCCTCAACGAGGTGGCTGAGGCGTACACGAACGGCGGCCGTCTCCCGGACCGCACGGGCGCGGCCTCCTACCGGGACTACCTGGCCTGGCTGGACCGGCAGGACAAGGACGCCGCACGTGCCGCCTGGCAGGCGGAGCTGTCCGGCCTCGAAGGGCCCGCGCCGATCGCGAAGGCCGCCACCACGACCGGCGCCGGGACGGGCTACGAATATCGCATCGCCTTCCTGACCCCTGACCTCCACACGCGGCTGACGGAGCTGGCCCGCGACCACGGGCTGACGCTGAACACCCTGGCACAGGGCGCATGGGCGATGGTGCTGGCGCGGCTCGCGCGGCGCACTGACGTGGTCTTCGGCACCACGGTCGCCTGCCGTCCCGCCGAGCTCCCCGAGGTGGAGTCGGTGCCGGGTCTCATGATGAACACGGTTCCGGTCCGGGTGCCGCTGCAGGGCGCGCAATCGGTCGTGGACCTGCTCACCGGCCTGCAGGAACGGCAGGCGGCCTTGCTGCCGCACCAGCATCTGGGGCTGACGGAGATCCAGCGGGCGGCAGGACCTGGCGCGACGTTCGACACGCTGCTGGTCTTCGAGAACTACCCGCGGGACTTCGCCGGCCAGTTCACCTACCTGGGCACGATCGAGGGGACCCACTACCCGCTGACCCTCGGCATCATCCCGGGGGATCACTTCAGGATCCAGCTCGTCTACCGGCGCGGGCAGGTCGGGGAGAGCGTCGCCGAGTCGATCCTGGGATGGTTCACCGGCGCTCTCATGACGATGGCCGCTGATCCGCACGGGCCGGTGGGCCGGATCGGTGTGGGTGAGGCCCGGGCCGGCGGCTCGGACCGGGCGATGGCGGCGGGGGAGCCGCTGCCGGTGCTGCTACGGCGGGTGGTGAAGGACCGGCCGGACGAGGTGGCGGTGGTGGACGGCGACGGTGAGCTGTCGTTCGGGGAATTGTGGGAACGGGCGACGGCGCTGGCGGCCGAGCTGAGGGCTCACGGGATCGGGCCGGAGAGCCGGGTGGCCGTGATGGTGGGCAGGTCGGCGTGGTGGGCGGTCGGGGTGCTGGGCGTCTGCTTGGCGGGCGGCGCGTTCATGCCGGTGGATCCGGCGTATCCGGCTGAGCGCGTCAGGTGGATCCTGGCCGACTCCGACCCACGGCTGGTGCTGTGCGCGGGGACGACGCGGGAGGCGGTGCCGGAGGAGTTCGCAGACCGGCTGGTGGTGGTCGACGAGCTGGACCTCGCGGGGAGCGACGATGCGGGCTTGCCACGGGTGAGCCCGGATGACGCGGCTTATGTGATCTATACGTCGGGATCGACGGGGACTCCCAAGGGGGTCGTCGTCTCGCACGCGGGCCTCGGGAATCTGGCGATGGCGCAGATCGACCGGTTCGCCGTGTCGCCGTCGTCGCGAGTCCTGCAGTTCGCGGCGCTGGGCTTCGACGCGATGGTGTCGGAGATGTTGATGGCGCTGTTGTCGGGGGCGAGGCTGGTGATGGCGCCGGAGCCGGCCCTGCCACCGCGGGTGTCGCTGGCCGAGGCGTTGCGGCGGTGGGAGGTCACGCACGTCACGGTTCCGCCGTCGGTGCTGGCCACCGCCGATGCGCTGCCGGCCGGGCTGGAGACGGTGGTGGTGGCGGGGGAGGCCTGCCCGCCGGGCCTGGCCGAACGCTGGTCGGCGGGACGGCGGCTGGTCAACGCGTACGGGCCGACCGAGGCCACGGTCTGCGCGGCGATGAGCAGGCCGTTGACGGGCAGCCGGGAGGTGGTCCCGATCGGGACACCCATCGCCGGCGGCCGTTGCTACGTGCTGGACGCGTTCCTGCGGCCGTTGCCGCCGGGGATCACCGGTGAGCTGTACGTGGCCGGGATCGGGTTGGCGCGCGGCTATCTGGGTCGTGCGTCGTTGACGGCTGAGCGGTTCGTGGCGGATCCGTTCGTGGCTGGTGAGCGGATGTATCGGACGGGGGATCTGGCGTATTGGACGGGTGAGGGCGAGCTGGTGTTCGCCGGGCGGGATGACGACCAGGTGAAGATCCGTGGGTATCGGGTGGAGCCGGGTGAGGTGGAGGCGGTGCTGGCGGGGCAGCCGGGGGTGGATCAGGCGGTGGTGGTGGCGCGTGAGGGGCGGTTGCTGGGTTATGTCGTCTCCGGTGGTGGGGTGGATCCGGTGCGGTTGCGTGAGGGGGTCGCGCGGGTGTTGCCGGAGTACATGGTGCCGGCGGCGGTGGTGGTGCTGGGTGCGGTGCCGGTGACGGCGAACGGGAAGGTGGATCGGGAGGCGTTGCCGGATCCGGGCTTCGGCGGGCGGGTTTCGGGCCGGGAGCCGCGTACGGAGGTCGAGCGGGCGTTGTGCGGGCTCTTCGCCGAGGTGCTCGGGCTGCCGGGGGTGACGGCGGTGGGGCCGGACGACAGCTTCTTCGAGCTGGGCGGGGACTCGATCACTTCGATGCAGCTGGCGTCGCGGGCTCGCCGCGAGGGGATGCTCTTCGGCGCGCGGGAGGTGTTCGAGCGCAAGACGCCTGCGGGGCTCGCGGCGATCGTCGATGTGGGCGGCGAGCTTGCGGCAGGTCCGGCCGACGGCGTGGGGGAGATCGCGTGGACGCCGATCATGCGGGCGCTCGGGGACGGGATCGTGGGGTCGCGGTTCGCCCAGTGGGTGGTGCTGGGTGCGCCGCCGGACCTACGGGCGGACGTGGTGGCCGCGGGATTGGCGGCGGTGGTGGACACGCACGACGTGTTGCGGCTGCGGGTCGTCGATGACCGGGCGGGCCGCCGGCTGGCAGTGGGCGAGCGCGGGTCGGTGGACACGGCCGGGCTGGTCACGCGGCTCGAGTGCGGCGGCCGTCCGCCGGACGAGGTCGTGGAGCGCGCGGTGCGGGAGGCCGTGGGGCGGTTGGACCCGGTGGCGGGTGTGATGGCGCAGGCGGTCTGGGTGGATGCGGGGCCGGCGCGGACGGGGCGGTTGGTCGTCGTGGTGCATCATCTGGCGGTCGACGGGATGTCGTGGCGGATCCTGGTGCCCGACCTGCGGCTGGCGTGTGAGGCGGTGGCCGAGGGGCGGGATCCGGTGCTGGAGCCGGTGTGGGGGTCGTTCCGGCGCTGGGCGGCTCTGCTGGAGGAGTCGGCGCTCTCGCGGGAGCGGGTCGGGGAGCTGCACACGTGGCGGACGATCGTCGATCAGGAGGATCGGCCGGTCGGCCGGCGGCGGCTGAGCGCAGGGGATGCGGCCGGGGGCGTGCGTTCACGGTCGTGGGTGATGTCGGGGGATGAGGCGTCGCTCCTGGTGGGGAAGGTTCCGGTGGCGTTCCACTGCGGGGTCCACGAGGTCCTGCTGGCGGGCCTGGCGGGAGCGGTGGCGCGCTGGCACGGTGACGACGGGGTCCTGGTGGATGTGGAAGGCCACGGGCGTCATCCGGCCGAGGGGATGGATCTGTCCAGGACGGTGGGCTGGTTCACCAGCATGCATCCGGTGCGCCTGGATGTGGCGGGGATCGAGCTGGCGGCGGTGCCGGCCGGTGGCCGTGCGGCCGGGCAGTTGCTGAAGGCGGTCAAGGAGCAGTCGCGGGCGGCGCCCGGCGACGGGCTCGGTTACGGGTTGCTGCGCCATCTCAATCCCGAGACGGGCCCCGTTCTGGCGGCCCTGCCGTCACCGCAGATCGGGTTCAACTACATGGGCCGGTTCGTCACCGTCGACCAGGGCGGTGCGCGGCCGTGGCAGCCGGTCGGGGGGATCGGCGGTTCGCTGGACCCCGGCATGGGCCTGCCGCATGCGCTGGAGGTCAATGCGATCGTCCACGACAGGCTGGCGGGCCCGGAGCTGGTGCTCACGGTGGACTGGCGGGACGACCTGCTGGAGGAGACCGACATCGAACGACTGTGCCAGGTGTGGCTGGACATGTTGTCCGGATTGTCCCGCCAAGCGGAGGATCCTTCCGCAGGCGGACACACCGCGTCCGACTTCGCCCTACTCGACCTCGACCAGGACGAGATCGAGGGCTTCGAAGCCATAGCAGCGGAACTCTCTGGAGGCCAGACATCGTGAACACGCCGAGCACACCCGCCGGATCGGCGCTTGAGGAAGTCTGGCCGCTGTCACCGATGCAGGAGGGGATCCTCTATCACGCCGCACTCGATGAGGCCCCTGACCTCTACCTCATCCAGCAGTCGCAGATCATCGAAGGACCCTTGGACACCGAGCGGTTCCGCCTGGCTTGGGAGAGCCTCCTCAACCGGCATGCGGCGCTTCGCGCGTGCTTCCACCGGCGGAAGTCCGGTGAGTCGGTCCAGCTCATCCCCCGTAAGGTGCCGCTCCCGTGGTCCGAGCGCGACCTGTCCGGCCTGTCCGAGGAGGACGCGCTGGCCGAGGCGAGCGTGATCGCGGAGAAGGAGCGCGCCACGAGATTCGACCCGGCCAAGCCTCCGCTGCTGCGGCAGGTGCTGATCCGGTTCGGTCCGGACAAGCACTGTCTGGTGACGACGAGCCATCACCTGGTCATGGACGGGTGGTCGCGGGCGATCCTCGAGTCGGAGCTCCTCGAGCTCTACGCCGCGGGTGGCGCCGAGCCGGGGCTGCGGCCCGCCGGCTCCTACCGGGACTATCTGGCCTGGCTGGAGCGGCAGGACAAGGAGGCCGCCCGCGCGGCATGGCGTGCGGAGCTGGCGGGCGCCGACCGTTCGACACTCGGCATCCCCGAAGCGTCCAGGAAGACCCAGGGGCAGCGGGTGCGGGAGGTGCTCGGCTACGCGCCGGACTTCACCTCCGCTCTGGTGGACTTCGCCCGCCGCCATGGGCTGACGCTGAACACGCTGGTGCAGGGGGCGTGGGCGTTGGTGCTGGCCCGGCTCACGCGCCGTCGTGACGTGGTGTTCGGCGCGGTGGTCTCGGGACGTCCGGCGGAGGTGCCCGGCGTGGAGCAGGCCGTCGGGCTGTTCATCAACACCGTGCCGGTGCGCGTCCGGTTGGACGGCGGGCAGCCGGTCATCCAGCTGCTGACGGAGCTGCAGGAGCGGCAGTCCACGCTCATCTCGCATCAGCATCTCGGGCTGCAGGAGATCCAGAAGCTCTCCGGGGTGAGCTTCGACACCGTCGTGTCGTTCGAGAACTACGTCGATCCGGGGGCGGGTCCGGGCTCCGATCGCGAGCTGCGCCTGAGACTGAAGGAGTTTCACCAGTCGGCGCCGTACGCGCTCCTCCTCGGCATCATGCCAGGTGAGAGCCTCCAGACCGACGTGGAGTACCGGCCCGAGCTGCTCGACGCCCGCGTCGCCAAGGAGGCCCTCCACGGGCTCGCCCGCGTCCTCGAGCGGATGATCGCCGAGCCGGAGACCGCAGTGGGCCGCCTGGACGTGGTCGGTGACGCGGGGCGCGAGCTGGTGGTCGAGCGGTGGAACGAGACGGGCGACGCGATCGGTGCGCCGTCCGCGGTGGACCTGTTCCGGCGCCAGGTTGCACGGGCACCCGCCGCGACGGCGGTGACGGCCGGGGACCTGGCCTGGTCGTACGCGGAGCTCGACGAGCGGTCCGGCCGGCTGGCGCGGGCACTGACGGAACGCGGCGTGCGACGCGGCGACCGGGTGGGCGTGGTGCTGGGGCGGTCGGCAGAGGTGCTGGCAGCCTGGCTCGGAGTGTGGAAGGCAGGCGCGGCGTTCGTGCCGGTCGACCCGGACTACCCGGCGGACCGGGTGGCGTTCATGCTGGCCGACTCCGCCGTCGCGATGGTGGTGTGCCAGGAGGCGACCTCGGGTGTGGTGCCCCCGGGCTACCAGCAGCTCCTGGTGAACGACGCCGACGACGGCGAGGCCGCCCTGGTCCCGATCGGGGCGGACGATCTCGCCTACGTGATGTACACCTCCGGATCGACCGGGACCCCGAAGGGCGTGGCGATCCCGCACGGCGGCGTGGCGGCGCTGGCGGGAGATCCGGGATGGGGCGTCGGACCCGGCGACGCGGTGCTGATGCACGCCCCGCACACCTTCGACGCGTCGTTGTACGACGTGTGGGTGCCGCTCGTCTCCGGCGCGCGGGTCATGATCACCGAGCCGGGGGTCGTCGACGCGGAGCGGCTCGCCGGGCATGTGGCCGACGGCCTCACCGCGGTCAACTTCACCGCGGGGCACTTCCGCGCGCTGGCGCAGGAGTCGCCGGAGTCGTTCTCCGGGCTGCGCGAGGTGGCGGCGGGTGGCGACGTGGTGCCGCTCGATGTGGTGGAGCGGGTACGGCGGGCGTGCCCGCGGCTCCGGGTCTGGCACACCTACGGCCCGACCGAGACCACGCTGTGCGCGACGTGGAAGGCGATCGAGCCCGGTGACGAGGTGGGGCCGGTGCTGCCCATCGGCCGGGCACTGCCGGGCCGGCGGCTGTACGTGCTGGACGCGTTCCTGCGGCCGTTGCCGCCGGGCATCGCGGGTGATCTCTACCTCGCAGGCGCCGGAGTGGCCCACGGCTATCTGGGTCGTGCGTCGTTGACGGCTGAGCGGTTCGTGGCGGATCCGTTCGTGGCTGGTGAGCGGATGTATCGGACGGGGGATCTGGCGTATTGGACGGGTGAGGGCGAGCTGGTGTTCGCCGGGCGGGATGACGACCAGGTGAAGATCCGTGGGTATCGGGTGGAGCCGGGTGAGGTGGAGGCGGTGCTGGCGGGGCAGCCGGGGGTGGATCAGGCGGTGGTGGTGGCGCGTGAGGGGCGGTTGCTGGGTTATGTCGTCTCCGGTGGTGGGGTGGATCCGGTGCGGTTGCGTGAGGGGGTCGCGCGGGTGTTGCCGGAGTACATGGTGCCGGCGGCGGTGGTGGTGCTGGGTGCGGTGCCGGTGACGGCGAACGGGAAGGTGGATCGGGAGGCGTTGCCGGATCCGGGCTTCGGCGGGCGGGTTTCGGGCCGGGAGCCGCGTACGGAGGTCGAGCGGGCGTTGTGCGGGCTCTTCGCCGAGGTGCTCGGGCTGCCGGGGGTGACGGCGGTGGGGCCGGACGACAGCTTCTTCGAGCTGGGCGGGGACTCCATCCATTCGGTGAAGCTGGCAGCGCGGGCCACGCGTGCCGGCATGCCCTTCACCGTGGTCGAGGTGTTCGAGCACAAGACGCCTGCGGGGCTCGCGACGATCGTCGACGTGGGCGGCGAGCCCGCGGCAGGTCCGGCTGATCCCCCATCGGACTCCGACCTGCTCGGCCTGGCGCAGGACGAGATAGCGGAGTTCGAGGCCGAATTCGACGACGAACGTCATTCTCTGCGCTGATCGAAAGCGGGCGCCGCGCACGGTGTGCCGGCAGCCTGCGAGTTGTCCAACATCCTGTCGTGCCAATGACGTATGCCCATGAGTAGGTTGGCTCAATGATAAGCAAAGCAATGCATGGACCGATTCGGCCCGCCCGCGCGGATACCCTGCTGGCCTCGGTAGGCGAGCGAGGCATTCTGTGTGACTTTTACGACGAGAACGCCTCGGAAATCTTCCGTGATTTGGAGGCGGACGCGGGCGGCACGGAAGAAGCCCACGGGTTCGCGGCGCTCGTCCGCCCGGAGTCGGGGGCGATCCTGGAGCTCGGGGCCGGAACAGGCAGGCTGACGATTCCGCTCCTGGAGCTCGGCTGGGAGGTGACCGCCCTCGAACTGTCGACCGCGATGCTCACCACCCTGCGGACGCGGCTGGCGGACGCGCCGGCGGACCTCCGGGATCGGTGCACCCTCGTTCACGCGGACATGACCGCCTTCAAACTGGGAGAACGCTTCGGAACGGCGATTCTCAGCCCGTCCACGATCGACCTCCTGGACGATGCCGACAGACCAGGGCTGTACTCGTCGGTCCGTGAGCATCTGCGGCCCGGCGGGAGATTCCTGCTCGGCATGGCCAACCCCGACGCGTCCGGCAGGCAGGAGCCGCTGGAGCGCACCCAGGAGTTCACGGGCAGGAGCGGCCGCCGATACGTGCTGCACGCCAAGGTCTACCCGTCGGAGGAGATCCGCGACGTGACCATTCATCCTGCGGATGAATCGGCGGACCCCTTCGTCATCTGCGTCAATCGCTTCAGAGTCATCACCCCGGATCAGATAGCACGAGAGCTGGAGCAAGCCGGATTCGACGTGGTCGCGCGGACCCCACTGCCCGGGGTGCGTAATCACGAACTGGTGCTGGAAGCGCAATGGGGCAGCGTGGAAGACGCGCATTAGAGCCCTCCGGGGAAAGCGCTTGTGTACTTTTCTGCAGTCATTCGACAGTGAGGAACAGAAATGAGTGAGGAGCTCCTCTTCCTCCGGCCCGACACCATTATCGAACCGCTGGCCAACCGGTTCTACGCCTCGATGTACGCGACGGCTCCCGTCACGGCCGCCATGAATCTCGCCTTCCGTAACCTGCCGATGCTGGAGTCCTACCTCGCATCCCCGGAATGGCATTTCGCAGCCGCTCGCGATCCGAAGTTCCGCGGCGGATTCTTCGTCAACATCGAGGAGCAGCGGAAGAACGAGGTCGAGGCGCTGCTCGCTGCGATCCGGCGCGACAGCGCGGACGTGCTCCGGTTCGCCGAGGCGATCGCGGAGGCCGAGAAGATCATCCGCGAGGAAGCGACCGGATACGATCTCAGGCCGCTCTACCCGAAGCTGCCTCCCGAGCTGTCGGGTCTGGTGGAGATCGCCTATGACACCGGCAACGCGGCCTCGCTGCACTTCCTGGAGCCGCTCATCTACAAGAGCAAGGCCTACGCCGAGGACTGCCAGTCCGTTCAGCTCTCCGTGGAGACCGGGATCGAGCGGCCGTTCGTGATGAGCACCCCGCGACTGCCCTCACCCGACGTGCTCGAGCTGAACATCCCGTTCCGGCATCCGGGTCTGGAGGAGCTCTTCCTGTCCAGGATCCGGCCCACCACCCTGGCCGCCCTCCGCGAGGCGCTGGAGCTCGGCGACGCGGAAGCGGCGCGGCTCGCCGACCTGCTGGTCCCGGAGCCCTCGCTCGCCTCCGACCGCCATGTCGCGGCCGGAGCCCGGATCCGCTACTGGGGGCACGCCTGCCTGCTCATGCAGACGCCCGACGTGGCCATCATGACGGACCCGTTCATCAGCGCGGATACCGACGCGACCGGCCGCTACACCTACAACGACCTGCCTGACCGCCTCGACTACGTCCTCATCACGCACGGGCATTCCGACCATCTGGTGCCCGAGACGCTGCTTCAACTGCGCGGCCGGGTGGGCACGTTCGTCGTGCCGCGAACCTCGCGCGGCAACCTGTGCGATCCTTCGCTGGCGCTCTATCTCAGAAGCTTCGGGCTGCCCGCGATCGAGGTGGACGATTTCGATGAGATCGAGTTCCCCGGCGGGAAGATCGTCTCCACCCCGTTCTTCGGCGAGCACGCCGATCTCGACATCCGGGCCAAGTCGACGTATTGGATCAACCTCGGTGGCAAGTCGATCTGGGTGGGCGCGGACTCCTCAGGCCTCGATCCGGTTCTCTACCGCCATATCCGCCGGCATCTCGGCGCGGTCAACATCGCCTTCCTCGGGATGGAATGCGATGGCGCGCCGCTGAACTGGCAGTACCAGCCGTTCATCACCAAGGCGTTGCCGAAGAAGATGAGCGACAGCCGCAAGATGTCCGGCTCCAACGCGGAGCAGGCAGGTGCGATCGTCACCGAGCTGGGCGCCGAGGAGGCGTACATCTACGCCATGGGGGAGGAGAGCTGGCTGGGGCATGTCATGGCCACCAGCTACAACGAGGACTCCTACCAGCTCCAGCAGATCGCCGAGTTCGAGGCATGGTGTTCCCGCAAGGGTGTGAAGGCCGCTCATCTGCTCGACCAGCATGAGTGGCACTGGTCGTCATCCAGGTGATCGCGGTGGCCCGCCGGTCGGCCTTCGCTCAGGCGGGCAGGGCCGCGGTCGCAAGCAGCTGCCGAGGCCGTGCTCGCCGAGGCCGTGCTCGCCGAGGCCGTGCCCGTGCTCGCCCAGGCCGTGCCCGTGCTCGCCGACGCCGTGCTCGTCGAGGCCGGTGCCAGAGGGCGCGTCACCGGCCTCTCAGCGCAACCGGCCGCGTGAACCGCCCGGCGGTTCGGATCGTTCGATATCAGGGCCGGATCGACAACGCGTGGTGGAAGTGGTTACGCGGGTCGTAGGCGGCCTTCACCTTGCGCAGCCGCGGGTGGTTCCCCTTGTAGTAGAGGTCGTGCCACGGCACGCCCGAGGTGTTCAAGCCCGGATCCGCGAGGTCGCTGTCGGGGTAATTGATGTACGCCCCATCGCTGACGTCGTTCGGCACCGGCACCCCGCCGGTCTCGGCGTACACATCGGCATAGAGCTTGCGGACCCACGTCAGATGCTTGGCCTCGTTGCCGGGATTCGCCCAACCGGTGATGTAGTTCACCTTGAGTATCGCGTCGCGCTGCGGCAGGGCGGTGGCCGCCGGGTCGACGGTGTTCACCTTCCCGCCGTAGCCGATCAGCCAGACGGCGCCGTAGTCGATCCCGTCCATGTGGGTCATGTTCTCGTACACGGCCTGAATCTGCCGGTCGGTCAGCCGCTTGCGCAGGTAGCCGGCTTTCGTCTTCGACGCCGGGCCCCTGCCTCCTCGCCCCGGCGTCGAGGCCAGCCACCTCTGTTCGATCGGCTCGGGCACCTCGGCCGGCGGGACGCCGTCGATCACCGCCTCGATGTGCGCGTCGAGCAGTCTCCGGGCGTCCGGCCGGGTGGCGTCCACCTGGATGGGCATCATGAAGCCGCTCTCACCCATGCCCGGGACCTCGTTCCCGATCATGAGCTGACTCCACAGCCCGGTGTACGGCGAGTCGGGCCCGCTGTTCCGCTCGTACCACTCCCCGTGGTTGCGCAGCAGCCGGGAGAACGCCGCCTCCGTCATCCCCGCCCAGTCGAAGGTCACCGTGCTCGTGAGCAACGTCGCGGGCGGCTTCGGCAGCAGCCGCTCCGGATTCCGGCCGACGTCCTCCGGCACCCTCATCCAGTACTTCGTGACCACCCCGAAGTTCCCGCCGCCACCGCCGGTGTGCGCCCACCACAGGTCGTGATGGGGGTCGTCGCGCTCACGGGTCGCCACGATCACGCGTGCCTTCCCCTGTTTGTTGACGACGACGACCTCGACCGCGTACAAGTAGTCGACCACGGAGCCGAACTGCCGTGACAGCGGGCCGTACCCGCCTCCGCAGATGTGTCCGCCGACGCCGACCCCGCCGCAGACCCCACCCGGTATGGTCACGTTCCAGCCCAGGTAGAGCTTTTCGTACACCTCTGAGAGCGTGTTGCCCGGCTCGATCAGGAACGCGTTCATCGACGGGTCGTACGCGATCTCCGTCAGCAGCGACATGTCGATGATGACCTTGACGTCGGGGTTGTCGACGAAGTCCTCGAAACAGTGCCCACCGCTGCGGACGGCGACCCGCTTGCCGGTGCGCACCGTCTCCTCGACGGCATCGGCCACCTGCTGGGTGGAGCCGACCAGGTGGATGTAGTCGGGCTCGCCGTTGAAGCGGCTGTTGGCGCCACGCAGCTTCAGGTTGAGGTAGCGCGGGTCGTCCGGAGTCACCTTGACCGGGCCGGCCGGCGGTAAGCAGCGCTCGCCCCGCAGCTCCGGTCGCGTGGACGAGGCGCCGGCCGACGCGGCGTCCGCTCCGGTGCCGCCGGTCACCACCGCCGCCGCGCCCCCGGCAAGGGAGGCACTCAGCAATCTACGTCGGTTCAGTTTTGTCATGGCGGCGACGTTACTATCGGTTCGATTCGATCAACTCGCTGTCTGACTGGACGTAAGCGATCTCTTCACGCCGTGGCCGTACGTGGCTGTCCATCGCCTACAGATTTCCGATCTCTGAAGGTACGGTCACCTGTTGAAGAACGCGTCCGTCAGCGCATTCCAGGTGACGCCGCCGCGAACGCGCGCTCACGGGAAAACTCGCCGTCGAGGCGGGTGACGACGGAATCGTGGTGTCCAACCACGGAGGCCGTCAGTTGGACGGTGCCGTCCTGAGCCAGTTTCTGCCAAACGACTGGGAACACCATGGGACATCCACACGATCAAGAGCCCGACGGCCAAATCCGTCCTGCGGCTCAGAGCCCCCGCCGGTTGGTCGAGATGACGAGCACCTCCGGGCGGCACCTGTATCACCGCCAGGTGCGATTCTCCGATATCGACGCCCACGGCCACGTCAACAATGTGCGTTTCCTGGAATACCTGGAGGACGCCTGGATCGCCCTCTATCTCGACAATGCGGGCCCGCCGCAGGAGGACCGCGACGGATTGCCCGCCGTGGGGTTCGCCGTCGTGCGCCACGAGATCTTCTATCGGCGCCCGCTCAGGTTCCGGCACGGGTCGGTGCGGGTCGAGTCGTGGGTGACCAAGGTGAACAGGGTGACCTGCGAGATGGCCGCGCAGATCTGCTCGGACGGGGAGGTGTTCGTCGAAGCCCGCTCGATGATCATGGGGTTCGACACGCACACCGCCAAGCCGCGGCGCCTCACCCTGCACGAGCGCACCTTTCTCAAGCGTTACCTGCGCTGATGTGACTTCTCCATTGCCGGCCGCGGCTCCGGGCGTTGGACGATTTTGACCGCCGAGATCGGCCGAGCCTACCTTCACGGTGTTCGCTGCGACCGGAAAGGTGAATTCAATGGCCGCGTCCGAGGTCAAGCAAGTGCTCCGGAGCAAGCTCAGGACATGGGGGTGGATGTATCGATGACGACCAGCATCGCGTCGGCAGAAGACCTTTCCGTCCTCACCGGACTGAGCGAGATCACCACGTTCGCCGGCGTGGGGACAGCCGTTTCCGCCACGTCCTATTCGCAAGCCGAGCTGCTCGAAATCCTCGACATACGCGATCCCAGGATCCGATCGCTGTTCCTGAACAGCGCGATCGAGCGGCGTTTTCTCGCGCTTCCGCCCCAGGGCCGGGACGGGGAGCGCGTGGCGGAACCGCAGGGTGATCTCCTGGACAAGCACAAAAAGCTCGCCGTCGATATGGGATGCCGGGCCCTCGAGTCCTGCCTGAAGTCGGCGGGCGCGACGCTCTCGGATGTCCGCCACCTGTGCTGCGTCACCTCGACCGGTTTTCTCACCCCCGGCCTGAGCGCACTCATCATCCGCGAGCTCGGGCTCGACCCGCATTGCAGCCGCGCCGACATCGTCGGCATGGGATGCAACGCGGGGCTGAACGCGCTCAACCTGGTCGCGGGCTGGTCCGCGGCGCACCCGGGCGAGCTCGCCGTCGTTCTGTGCAGCGAGGCGTGTTCCGCTGCTTACGCACTGGACGGCACCATGCGCACCGCGGTGGTCAACAGCCTGTTCGGCGACGGATCCGCCGCCCTCGCCGTCGTCTCCGGTGACGGGCGCGCTGCCGGCCCGCGCGTCCTGAAGTTCGCGAGCTACGTCATCACCGACGCGATCGAGGCGATGCGCTACGACTGGGACCGCGACCAGGACCGGTTCAGCTTCTTCCTCGATCCGCAGATCCCCTACGTGGTCGGCGCGCACGCCGAGATCGTCGTCGACAAGCTGCTGTCCGGTACGGGGCTGCGCCGCAGCGACATCGGCCATTGGCTGGTGCACTCCGGCGGCAAGAAGGTGATCGACGCCATCGTCGTCAACCTCGGCCTGAGCCGGCATGACGTCCGCCACACGACCGCTGTGCTCCGCGACTACGGGAACCTCTCCAGCGGCTCCTTCCTCTTCTCCTACGAACGGCTCGCCGGCGAGGGCGTGACCAGGCCCGGAGACTACGGGGTGCTCATGACCATGGGGCCCGGCTCCACGATCGAAACGGCGCTGATCCAATGGTGAGTGGCAGTGACATGAACGGCGAACTGGAGCTGAGCCTCGACGGCACCCAGGCGCTGACCGCGTCGGTCGAGGAGCTGAACGGCCTCTGCGACCGCGCCGAGGACCATCGAGCACCCGGCCCGGTCATCGTCCACGTCACCGGCGTGCCGCGCCTTGGCTGGTCGAAGGGGCTGACGGTGGGCCTGGTCTCCAAGTGGGAGCGGGTGGTGCGCCGGTTCGAACGGCTCGGCCGGCTCACCGTCGCCGTGGCGTCAGGCGACTGCGCGGGACCCTCTCTCGACCTCCTCCTCGCTGCCGACGTGCGGATCGCCGCTCCGGCGACCCGGCTGCTGCCCTCCTGGGCCGGCGGCGCCGCGTGGCCGGGGATGGCCGTCTACCGGCTCACCCAGCAGGCCGGTACGGGCGGCATCCGGCGGGCCGTGCTGCTCGGGGCACCCATCGACGCCGACCGCGCGCTCGCCCTCAACCTGATCGACGAGGTGTCCGCGGACCCGGCGGCGTCCCTGGCCGGCCTGGCGGGTGCCGGGGACGGCGCGGAGCTGGCGATTCGCAGGCAGCTGATGTTCGAGGCGAGCTCAACCACTTTCGAGGACGCGCTCGGTGCTCACCTGGCCGCGGTGGACCGGGCCCTACGACGGGAGACCCTCTCGTGACGACGGATTGGCCGGCGCTGCCGCCCAGGGCGCCGCTCGCCCTCTGGACCCTGACGGCGGAGGCCCAGCGAGTCGACGACCTGCTCGCCGGGCTGCCGGAGCCTCCTGCCAGAACCTCCGCCCAGCGCGATGCCGCGGCCTCGGCACTCGACAAGGTGAGGCGGATGCGCGCGGACTACATGGAGGCGCACGCCGAGGAGATCTACGGCGAGCTCACCTCCGGCCGCACCCGGCACCTGCGCATCGACGAGCTCGTACGGGCCGCCGCCCGCGCCTACCCCGGCCTGGTGCCCACCGATGAGCAGATGGCGGCCGAGCGCGCGCGGCCACAGGCGGAGAAGGAAGGGCGCGAGATCGATCAGGGCATCTTCCTGCGCGGGGTCCTGCGTGCCCCGAAGGCGGGCCCGCACCTGCTCGACGCCATGCTCCGGCCCACCCCCAGGGCCCTTGAGCTGCTCCCTGAATTCATCGAGTCCGGCGAGGTGCGGATGGAGGCGGTCCTGCTGCGGCGCCGTGACGGTGTCGCGTACCTGACCCTGTGCCGGGACGACTGCCTCAACGCCGAGGACGCGCAGCAGGTGGACGACATGGAGACCGCAGTCGACCTGGCGCTGCTCGACCCCCAGGTCCGGGTGGGGCTCCTGCGGGGCGGCGAGATGAGCCATCCCCGGTACCGGGGGCGCCGGGTGTTCTGCGCGGGCGTCAACCTCAAGAAGCTGAGCTCGGGCGACATCTCCCTCGTCGACTTCCTCCTACGGCGCGAGCTGGGCTACATCCACAAGATCGTTCGCGGCGTGTACACGGACGGTTCGTGGCACTCGAAGCTGACCGACAAGCCCTGGATGGCGGTCGTCGACTCCTTCGCCATCGGCGGTGGGGCTCAGCTCCTCCTGGTCTTCGACCAGGTGCTGGCGGCGTCCGACTCCTACATCAGCCTGCCTGCGGCGACGGAGGGGATCATTCCGGGGGTCGCGAACTACCGGCTCACCCGGTTCACCGGGCCACGCGCGGCCCGGCAGATGATCCTCGGCGGGCGGCGGATCCGGGCGGACGAGCCGGACGCACGGTTGATGATCGACGAGGTCGTCCCGCCGGAGGAGATGGACGCGGCGATCGATCGCGCACTGGCCCGCCTCGACGGAGATGCGGTGCCGGCCAACCGGCGCATGCTGAACCTGGCCGAGGAGCCGCCCGAGGCGTTCGGCCGGTACCTGGCCGAGTTCGCCCTGCAGCAGGCACTGCGCATCTACGGCAGGGACGTCATCGGCAAGGTCGGCAGGTTCGCAGCGGGATCGGCATGAGCGAGCCTCGCGTGCGCTACGAGAAGAAGGAACACGTCGCCCATGTGACGATGAACCGGCCCCACGTGCTGAACGCGATGGATCGCCGGATGCACGAGGAGCTCGCCGAGATCTGGGACGACGTCGAGGCCGACGACGACGTCAGGACGGTCGTCCTGACCGGTGCGGGAACGCGGGCCTTCTCCGTCGGCCAGGACCTCAAGGAACGCGCGCTGCTGGACGAGGCGGGCACGCAGGCCTCGACGTTCGGCAGCCGGGGGCAGGCAGGTCATCCCCGGCTGACCGACCGCTTCACCTTGTCCAAGCCGGTGGTCGCCCGGGTGCACGGCTACGCGCTGGGTGGCGGCTTCGAGCTGGTGCTCGCCTGCGACCTCGTCATCGCCTCCGAGGAGGCGGTGTTCGGCCTGCCGGAGGTCCGGCTCGGCCTGATCCCCGGGGCGGGAGGCGTGTTCCGGCTGCCGCGGCAGCTGCCGCAGAAGGTGGCGATGGGCCATCTGCTGACCGGGCGCCGGATGGATGCGGCCACGGCGTTCCGGTACGGATTGGTGAACGAGGTCGTACCGCTTGATGAGCTGGATCGGTGCGTGGCCGGATGGACCGACGACCTCGTACGCGCCGCTCCGCTGTCTGTTCGCGCGATCAAGGAGGCCGCCATGCGGTCGCTCGACATTCCCCTGGAGGAGGCGTTCACCACGTCCTACCCATGGGAAGAGCGTCGTCGGCGTAGCGGCGATGCGATCGAGGGCGTCCGGGCGTTCGTCGAGAAGAGGGACCCGGTCTGGACGTCGAGATGATCCCCCCGCACACGTTGCTGGTCTTCTTCGTTCAGGCTGCGGCCCTCCTGCTGCTCGCGTTGCTCCTGGGCCGCCTGGCCGTACGGCTGGGCCTGGCGGCGGTCGTCGGCGAACTGTGTGCCGGCGTCATCCTCGGCCCCTCCGTGCTGGGGCAGGTCGCGCCCGGGGCGGAGCAGTGGCTGTTTCCCTCGCCGTCGTCACACATGCTGGACGCCGTCGGGCAGCTCGGCGTGTTGTTGCTGATCGGCTTGACGGGCGCGCATCTGGATCTGCGGCTGATCCGGCGGCAGGGCGCCACGGCGGTGCGGGTGAGCGCCTTCGGGTTGGTCGTGCCGATGGCCCTCGGCATCGGCGCCGGCCTGTTGCTGCCGGCCGAGTTCCGCGGGACCGGCGGCTCGGCCGTCTTCGCCCTGTTCCTGGGGGTGACGATGTGTGTCAGCTCGATCCCCGTGATCGCCAAGACGCTGATGGACATGAACCTGCTCCATCGCAACGTCGGCCAGCTCACGCTGACCGCCGGCATGATCGACGACGCCTTCGGGTGGGTGCTGCTTTCGGTGGTGACGGCGATGGCCACCGCCGGAGCCGGTGCGGGGACCGTGGTGCTGTCGATCGCGTCGCTGCTCGGGGTGATCGTCTTCAGCGTCGTCATCGGCAGGCCGGCGGTCCGGGTGGCGTTGCGGACGACGGAGGATCAGGGGGTGATCGCCGGCCAGGTCGTGGTGCTGGTGCTCGCGGCCGCGGCCGGGACGCATGCGCTGGGCCTCGAACCGATCTTCGGGGCCTTCGTCGCCGGGCTGCTGGTGAGCACGGCCATGCCGAATCCGGTCAGACTGGCACCGCTGCGCACGGTGACGCTCGGGGTGCTGGCTCCCCTCTATTTCGCCACCATGGGCCTGCGCGTCGATCTCACGGCCCTGGCGCGGCCGGAGGTGCTCGCCGTGGGGCTGCTGGTCCTGGCCCTGGCGATCATCGGCAAGTTCCTGGGCGCCTTCCTGGGCGCCTGGACCAGCCGGCTCAGCCGATGGGAGGCCTTGGCGCTGGGGGCGGGGATGAACGCCCGTGGCGTCATCCAGATGATCGTGGCGACGGTCGGCCTGCGGCTGGGGGTGATCACTGACGAGATCTTCACGATCATCATCGTGGTGGCGGTGATCACCTCTCTGCTCGCCCCGCCACTCCTGCGCCTGGCCATGACCAGGATCGAGGCCACCGCCGAGGAGGAGGCCCGCCTCCTCGCCTACGGGCTGCGCCCCGGCGAGGCCCGGGAAGACGTACGGTGACGACGGCTCGGGATCGTCGTGCCCGACGACAAGGCCGGCAGCCGGACGGTGGTGGCCGGTGCCGGCTCAGCCACAGTGGGCCGGGGTCGCGATGCCCAGCCGCGCGTGCAGGTGCGCCCACAGAGCAGCCTGCTCGTGCCCCAGGAAGAAGTGGCCTCCGGGCAGGACGTGGCAGGAGAACTCCCGAGCCGTCAACTCGGCCCATCGCGCGACCGCGTCGAGCCGTACGACGGGATCGTCCGCACCGGTGAACGCCGTGATCGGCACCGTCAGGGGCGGCCCAGGCGTGTGGCGGTAGGACTGGACGAGCTGGAAGTCGTTGCGCACGTAGGGGAGGGCGAACGCCCGGAACTCCGCGCTCGCGAGCGCCTCGGCATCGGTGCCGCCCAACAGGCGCAGCCTGTCGATGAGCGCCTCCTCGGAGGCCGGCGCCACCCGATGCGCGAGACGGCCACGGTCGTGCGCGGCCACACCTCCGGAGACGAAGAGATGAGCCGGCGGGATACCGGACCCGGTGAGAAGCCGCGCCGTCTCGTAAGCGATCAAACTGCCCATACTGTGCCCGAACAGCGCCACCGGCCGGTCGAGGAGCGGCCTCAGCTCACGCCCCACCGACTCCGCGAGCCGGTGGGCATCACCGACGAGGGGTTCGTGCAACCGGTCGGCGCGGCCCGGATACTGAACCGCGTGCACTTCTATCTCCGGCGCGGCCAGCCGGTGCCAATTCCGGTAGAAGACCGCCGAACCGCCCGCGTGCGGAAAACAGATCAGCCGCATCGTGGCGAGCGGCCGCCTGTCGAAACACCGAAACCAGGTGGACATGTAGCCTCGCTTCGGCCTCATATCATGGTCTTGGGTCAATCCTGGTGACCTGACTATATGCCTGCACCGCCATAAAGTATGTCCGTCCACTCATCGGCGGGCATGCGGCACGAGTCTGCCCAGGTCGCACTTGACGCCTGGTCGGCAAAGGGAAAACCCTTGCTTCCATGGACTCCCACGTTCTCGCCCATCAATTGAGCAAGGAAACGCTGCACGGATCGCTGATGGACCCGGCCATCGAGTCGATGAATCTACTGAACGAGATTGCCGGCAACTACCCCGACGCCATTTCCATGGCCGCGGGCCGGCCGTACGAGGAGTTCTTCGACGTCGGCCTCATCCACGACTATCTGGAGGCCTACCGCGACCATCTCCGCAACGACCGGCGGATGGATGACGCCGGGATCAGCCGCATGCTTTTCCAATACGGGACCACGAAGGGGATCATCTCCGACCTTGTCGCCCGGCACCTCGCCGAGGACGAGAACATCGAGGCCGACCCGGCCTCCGTGGTCATCACTGTGGGCTTCCAGGAGGCCATGTTCCTGGTGCTTCGCGCGCTGCGAGCGAACGAGCGGGACGTCCTGCTCGCCCCCACGCCCACCTACGTCGGCCTGACCGGAGCGGCGCTGCTCACCGACACCCCTGTCTGGCCGGTCCAGTCCACCGACAACGGCATCGACCTCGACCACCTTGAGCACCAACTGAAACGCGCCCAGGACCAGGGCGCCCGGGTCCGGGCCTGCTACGTGACCCCGAACTTCGCCAACCCCACCGGCACCAGCATGGACCTGCCCGCCCGCCATCGCCTCCTGGAGGTCGCCGCGGCCCACGGCATCCTGATCCTGGAGGACAACGCGTACGGACTCCTCGGCCAGGACCGCCTCCCCACGCTGAAGTCCCTCGACCATGCGGCGACCGTCGTCTACCTCGGCTCCTTCGCCAAGACCGGCATGCCCGGCGCCCGGGTCGGCTACGTCGTGGCGGACCAGCACGTAGCGGGGGGCGGCTCGCTCGCCGACGAGCTCGCGAAGCTCAAGGGCATGCTCACCGTGAACACCTCGCCCATCGCCCAGGCGGTGATCGCCGGCAAGCTGCTGCGCCACGACTTCAGCCTGGCCCGGGCCAACGCCCGCGAGACCGCCATCTACCAGCGCAACCTCCACCTCACGCTGGACGAACTCACCCGCCGGCTCGGCGCCGTCCCGGGAGTCACCTGGAACGCGCCGACGGGCGGGTTCTTCATCACCGTCACCGTGCCCTTCGTCGTGGATGACGAGCTGTTGGAACACGCTGCCCGCGATCATGGCGTTTTGTTCACGCCGATGCATCACTTCTATGGTGGGAAGGATGGGTTCAACCAGCTTCGGCTGTCGATCAGCCTGCTCAACCCGCAACTGATCGAGGAGGGTGTCTCCCGGCTTGCCGGGCTCGTCACCGCATGTCTCCCCTGAACCATGCCTGGGGCCTTGAGTCGGACGGCCGGGTTGCGTGCGGCCGGGATGAAGGTCAACCACAAGCGGGTGGTGCGCGAGCACGGCCTCGCCGGGCGGTGGCCAGCGACCAAGGCCTCGACAAACGCCATCGCCGACCCTCCCGAGGGAGGATCGGCGGTTGAAGATCTGTGTGCCCCCTGCAGGATTCGAACCTGCGCACCCGGCTCCGGAGGCCGGTGCTCTATCCCCTGAGCTAAGGGGGCTCAACGAGTGAAAGGCTATCAGCTTCTGAGCACCACTCGTCACCAGATAAAGGCTCGCGAACACTTCCAGCGAAACCCGGCGTGACCAGGCCGCTACGCGTTAACTTTGCGCCCGTGGGCGACGCTCTTGGGAAAGTACTGGTAGTAGACGACGACGAGGTCATCCGGCAGCTCATCGCGGTGAACCTGAACCTGGAGGGGTTCGAGGTCGTGACCGCCACGGATGGGCAGGACTGTCTGGATCGGGTGCGGGACGTCATGCCCGATGTCATCACGCTTGATGTGATGATGCCGTTCCTGGACGGGTGGACGACGGCGCAGCGGTTGCGGGCGGAGGAGGACACCAGTCACATCAAGGTGGTGCTGATCACGGCCAGGGCGCAGGACGACGACAAGATCCGGGGGTGGGGGATCGGGGTGGACGCGTATCTGACCAAGCCCTTCGATCCGGCTGAGTTGATCGAGGTGGTGCGGGAGCTGGCGGCTGGGGCGCGGGGGTGAGGGTTCCTGGCGGGGGTGGTGGACAACCTGGTTGGATTGGCTCATATCGCTCTTGAAGCGGCGGGCGGGCGAGCGGTTGCCGGCGCCGTCACGGCGGCGGGTGGGAGCCGGTGGAGAGCCCGGGAAACAGCCAGGGAAGGTTGAGAAGTGCGTAGTTCGGTCTTTCGGAATCTCGATCCGCAGCAGTTGCCTCCGGGGTTCGCGCTTGAGAACGGCAAGATGCTGCGGGTCCAGCTCCCGCACGAGGTGCTGGCCAAGCAGGGGTCCATGGTCGCCTTCCAGGGGCGGATGGACTTCGACTACGAGGGCTCCGGCGGCATCGGGAAGATGTTCAAGAAGGCCATGACGGGTGAGGGCGCCTCGCTGATGCGGGTGCGTGGTGAAGGGCTGCTCTACCTGGCCGACAACGCCGACGACATCCACCTGTTCTACCTGGAGAACGAGGGGATCACGGTCAACGGGCGCAACCTGCTGGCCTTCCAGCCGCAGCTCACCTGGGACATCCAGCGGGTTCAGGGGGCCGGGATGGCGGCCGGTGGGCTGTTCAACACCACGGTGACGGGGACCGGGTGGGTGGCGGTGACCACGCATGGCACGCCGGTGCTGCTGGATGCGGCGCGCATGCCGACCTTCGCGGACGGGCAGTCGGCTGTGTGCTGGAGCGCGGGGTTGCAGGTCGGGGTCAATCGGACGTTGAAGGCGGGGGCGCTGATCGGGCGGGGGAGCGGGGAGGCCATGCAGCTGGCGTTCACGGGGCAGGGGTTCGTGCTGGTGCAGGCCAGTGAGGGGGCTCCTGTGGTGCAGGCGGCCCGTTGAGCGCGAAGGCGTCGCCGTACGCCGCCTACGAGCGTCTGATCGCCGACCTGGACGCCGCAGGAGCGCGGTACAGGCTGATCGACCACGCGCCCGAGGGCCGTACCGAGCAGGTCAGCGCGTTGCGCGGGCACGACGTGGCGCAGGCGGCCAAGTGCCTGATCGTGATGGTCAAGATCGGCAAGAAGCGGACCAGGCACGTGCTGGCCGTCGTCCCCGGCGACGCGCGCCTCGATCTGCAGGCGGTCAAGGCGCTGCTCGACGGCACGTACGTGGCCTTCGCCGGCACGGAGAAGGCCGAGGAGCTGGCGGGCAGCGTGAGCGGGACCGTGCTCCCGTTCAGCTACGACCCCCGGCTCGAGCTGGTCGCGGATCCGTCCCTGCTGGACCAGCCCGAGCTGTACTTCAACGCTGCCAGGCTCGACCGCTCCGTGGCGCTCGCCACCGCCGACTACGTACGGCTGGCGGCACCCCGCGTGGCACCCATCACGAGCAACTAGGGGCCGGAGCGGTGTTGGCGCCGTTCCAGGAGCCCAGGAAGCCGAACGTGGTCGAGGCCCCCGGCGCCAGCGTGCCGTTCCACGCGGCGTTGCGCACGGTCACCGACGACCCGGTGGCGCTCAGCGTGCCGCCCCACAGCTGGGTGATCTGCTGACCGTTGGCGAACGTCCACGCCACGGTCCAGGCGGACCTCGGCGTGGTGCCGGTGTTCTTGACGGTGACCTCGCCCTGGAAGCCGCCCTGCCACTGCCCCGTCGCCTGGTACGTGGCCGTGCATTTGCCGGGAGGCGGCGTGACGGTGCTGGTGACGGTGGGGGTGGCGGTGCCACCGCCGGCCAGGGCGGTCACCAGGGCCGGGTACCACTTGTCGGACATCTTCTGGTCGCCGGCCGCGTTCGGGTGCACCCCGTCGTAGGTGTCGGTGGCGGTGCTGAAGCCCGTCCACTGGTCCACGACCGTGATCGGCGACTGCGGGGTGGTGGTCGCGGCGGCCCAGGCGGGGATGGCGTCGTTGAAGTTCACGGTGCGCTGGGCGCATTCGGCGCAGGAGGACGGGTTCATCGGGATGATCTTGGCGACGAGGATCTTCGTGTTCGGGTTACCGGCCCGCATCTGGTTCACCAGCGTCGTGAACGCGCTGAGGATCGTCGCCGGGGCGATGTTGCTCCACACGTCGTTGGTGCCCAGGTGCATCACCACGATGTCGGGCCGGGTGGCGGAGAGCCAGCCGGGCAACAGGTTCTGGTTGGCGATGTTGGTGGCGAGATAGCCGCCGTGACCCTCGTTGTCGCCGTCGTGGGCCACTCCGCAGCCCTGCGGGGGCAGGGTGCCGACGAAGTCGATGTCGGTGTGGCCGGCGCTCTGAAGGCGGTTCCAGAGCAGGGCCCGCCAGCAGCCGGGGGATCCGGTGATCGAGTCGCCCAGCGGCATGATCCTGATGGGGGCGGCGCTGGCCGTGGCCGTGGTGGCGAATAACACCGCTGCGGCCAGCGCCACCAGCGCGGCCGTTACGGAGGCGATCCTGCTGCGCATCCATGCTCTCCCGTCGTACGACAGCGCGGAACGGAGGAGCCGCAGCGGCTCCATGAACCTGCGCAGATCGTAGGAGCGGCGGTTCGGCGCCGGGAAGCACGGCGATCATGACGCGGTGCTGACCTGGGAGGACGGATGTAAGTTTCAGCCGCGCACCACCGCCATCGGGCACGGGGCATGGTGCAGCAGGCCCTGGCTGATGGAGCCGATGAGCATGCCCGCGAGCTGCCCGTGCCCGCGCGAGCCCACCACCAGCAGGTCGGCGCGCCTGGCGGCTTCCTTGAGCACCTCCACCGGATGCCCGTGCACCACCTCGGCCACCACGTGCACGCCGGGGTGCCGCTCCCGGTGCACGCTCAGCGACTCCTTCAGGGAACGCAGCGTGTCCTGCTCGCTCTCACGGGAGGCCGGCTCGAAGCCGCCGGGATGGGGCCAGGCCCACGCCTGCACGGCACGCAGCCGCGCGCCGCGCAGCTCGGCCTCGGCGAAGGCGAACTCCATCGCCCGCGCGGCGCAGGGCGACCCGTCGGTGCCCGCGACGACCTCCGCGCGCGGGGCAGCGGGCGGGTCGTGGATCAGGATGACGTTCGTAGGCGCGTGCGCCGCCACCCCGTACGCGACCGACCCGACGAGCAGGCCCCGCACCCCGCCGATCCCGCGGCTGCCCACGACCAGCAGCGTGGCCCCCTCCGAGGCCTTGACCAGCGCCGAGCGGGGGTCGCCCGGCAGCAACACGCCTTCCATGGACACCTGCGGCCACACCCGTCGCGCGCGGTCGCAGGCGGCGTTGAGCACGGTCTCGGCGCCGTCGCGCATCCACTGGGCCACCTCGGCGTAGCGGACGGCGCCCTCGCACACCCACTTCGGCACGGCGTGCGCCACGGTCAGCGGCTCCTGACGCAGCTGGGCCTCGGCGGCGGCCCAGCCGGCGGCCTCCAGCCCGGTACGGGAGCCGTCCACACCGACGATGATCATGACAGTGCGTAACATTCCACCTCGGCGCGGCGGAACGGCAGCCCCTGCGCCTCGGAGTCGCGGGCGCATCGGCGCTCGGCCTTGCTGAGCCGGAGCGTGCCGCAGACGGTCACGCCGGAGTACGTCCGGCAGTCGAGCGTCGGGTCGGTCCGGCCGACGCGGTACATGCGCTTGACCGCCGCACGGCACTTCGCCTTCCCCGTGTCGGCGTAGCGGCACTGGGCGATCAGAGTGTCGTACTGTTCCTGGCTGACTTCGTGCTGATCCATGCCGTCCCCGGCGGCGGCGGTGGCGCCGGACGCGGCCATCACGACGAGTAGTCCTGCGACAGCGGCGAATCTCTTCATGTTTCCCCTGATGGGGACCGTACCGCTCACGGCGATCGCCAAACCTCGCGGCGCGGGTTTCAGGTGGGCGGGGGCGTGGGTACGATCATCGCCGACCAACGCGGGAGCCCGGTGCGGACCGGGCTGAGAGGACGGCTGACAGCCGCCGACCGCCAGAACCTGCTCCGGATAATGCCGGCGAAGGGAGTTTGCGCGATGACGGACGCGCGCTTTTTCAAGATCTACACCGGTGAGCTGCGGGTGCCGATGCGTCAGGTGCACCTGTCCAACGGCTCGTCGGTGACGCTGTACGACACCTCGGGCCCGTACACCGACCCCGCCTACGAGCCCGACCTCCGCCGTGGCCTGCCGCGCCTGCGCGAGCAGTGGGTCCGCGAGCGCCAGGCGGTGGGTCACCCGGTCACGCAGGTCGGGTGCGCCCGGCGCGGGCTGGTGACCAGGGAGATGGAGTTCGTGGCGGTACGCGAGGGCGTCACGCCCGAGTTCGTCCGCCAGGAGGTCGCCGCGGGCCGGGCCATCATCCCCGCGAACGTCAACCACCCCGAGACCGAGCCCATGATCATCGGCCGCGAGTTCCTCGTGAAGATCAACGCCAACATCGGCAACTCCGCCGTCTCCTCCTCGATCGAGGAGGAGGTGGAGAAGATGACCTGGGCCACGCGCTGGGGCGCCGACACGATCATGGACCTGTCGACCGGCGCCGACATCCGCGAGACCCGCGAGTGGATCCTGCGCAACTCGCCGGTCCCGGTCGGCACCGTGCCCATCTACCAGGCGCTGGAGAAGGTCAAGGGCCGCCCGGAGCTGCTGTCGTGGGAGGTCTACCGCGACACGCTGATCGAGCAGTGCGAGCAGGGCGTCGACTACGTGACCGTGCACGCGGGCGTGCGGCTGGCGCACGTGCCGCTCACCGCCGGCCGCAAGACCGGCATCGTCTCGCGCGGCGGCTCGATCATGGCCGCCTGGTGCCTGGCGCACCATCGCGAGAGCTTCCTGTACGAGAACTTCGCCGAGATGTGCGAGATCCTGGCCCGCTACGACGTGTCGTACTCGCTCGGCGACGGCCTGCGCCCCGGCTCCATCGCCGACGCCAACGATGAGGCCCAGTTCGCCGAGCTGCGCACGCTGGGCGAGCTGACGGGGATCGCCAGGGAGCACGACGTCCAGGTGATGATCGAGGGGCCGGGCCACGTCCCCATGCACAAGATCAAGGAGAACGTGGACCTGCAGCGCGAGCTGTGCGACGACGCCCCGTTCTACACGCTCGGCCCGCTCGTGACGGACATCGCGCCCGGCTACGACCACATCACCTCGGGCATCGGGGCCGCCATGATCGGCTGGTACGGCACGGCCATGCTCTGCTACGTCACCCCCAAGGAGCACCTCGGCCTGCCCGACAAGGACGACGTGAAGACCGGCGTGATCACGTACAAGATCGCCGCTCATGCGGCGGACCTGGCCAAGGGTCATCCACAAGCGCAGGCGTGGGACGACGCGCTGTCGGACGCGCGGTTCGAGTTCCGCTGGGAGGACCAGTTCGACCTGTCGCTGGACCCCGAGACGGCCCGCTCGTTCCACGACGAGACGCTGCCGGCGGCGCCCGCCAAGACCGCGCACTTCTGCTCGATGTGCGGCCCGAAGTTCTGCTCGATGCGGATCAGCCACGAGATCAGGGACGCGGGGTACGCGGAGAAGGCGGCCGAGTTCCGGCGGCTCGGAGGCACGCTCTACGTGGAGTGAGCCTTTGTCCAATGTCCGAAGCCGCAGGTCTGGACATTGATGGCGGGGACTGCCGCTCTTTCGGTGGCAACGTGACAGTGAGCCCGGCGCGGCAGGGGCGCCGGGGCTCCCACGACCACCGGAAGGCAGGATCTCTCATGTCGATCAGAACTCGTGCGGCGGCCGTCGCCGCGGCGTCCGTCGTCGCCGCAGGGCTCGCCGCCACCCCGGCCGCCGCGGACGTGCACCGGGGCGTGGCCGGGTGCTTCGCCTGGTCCTGGGGTGACGGCAACACCTCGGTGACCGTGTACTGGCACAACCGCTGCAGGACCAAGCACAAGATCACCATCAAGTACAGCCTGAGCTGGACCTACAAGACCTACACGGCCACCGTCGGCGGCAATGGCAAGGGGCACAAGAAGTTCCAGACCGCCTCGATCGTGTCCATCAAGGACAGCGGCCGGGCCTAACCCGGCAGCGTCTCGCCGCCGATGGGGGCCAGCACCTCGCCCGTGTAGTACGACGACAGCCGGTTCGAGGCGAAGAACACATACGACGGGGCGATCTCGTCCGGATCGGCCGCCCGCCCCATCGGCACCTGCTTGCCGAACTTCTCCACCTTCTCCTCCGGCATCGTCGCCGGGATCAGCGGCGTCCACACCGGGCCCGGCGCGACGGCGTTCACGCGGATGCCGCGCTCGACCAGGTTCTGCGCCATGGAGTAGGTGAAGGCGTTGATGGCGCCCTTGGTGGCGGCGTAGTCGATGAGCGACTTGTTGCCGCGCAGGCCGTTGATCGACGAGGTGTTCACGATGGCCGCGCCCTCGCGCAGATGCGCGAGCGCGGCCTTCGTGACGCGGTAGTAGCTGTGGATGTTGACCGCGAACGTGTGCTCCCACTGCTCGTCGTCCAGCTCCTCCAGGCCGCTCACCGGCGCCTGGTAGGCCACGTTGTTCACCAGCACGTCCAGGCCGCCCAGCTCGGAGACCGCCTGCTCGACGACCGAGGAGCAGTGGGCGCGGTCGGCCAGGTCGCCGGGCAGCAGCACACAGCGCCGCCCCGCCTGCTCGACCAGCTTGCGCGTGTGCGCAGCGTCCTCGTGCTCGGTCAGGTACGCGATCGCGACGTCCGCGCCCTCCTTGGCGAACGCCACCGCGACCGCCCGCCCGATGCCCGAGTCACCGCCGGTGATCAGTGCCTTCTTGCCGTCGAGCAGGGCGCGGCCCACGTAGTCGCGCATCTCGTCGCGCGGCTCTGGCGCCATCTCGCCGGTGTGGCCGGGGTAGGGCTGGTTCTGCGGTGGTGGTGTTTGCGACATGTCCAGCGGCCTGCCCCTGGCCGGGTATGCCTAACGCCAGTTATCTCACGAATCCCTGTGACCTGAGCCAGTCGCGGGCCACCAGCACGGGCACGTCGCCGTCCACGTCCACCTGGGCGTTGAGCGCGCGCATCACGTCGTCGGTCAGCTTCGCGCTGATCGGGGCGAAGATGCGGGCGATCTCCGGATGCGCGTCGGCGACCGGGCGGCGCAGGGTCACCGACGCGTTGTACAGCGGGAAGAAGTGCCGGTCGTCCTCCAGCAGGACCAGGTCGAGTGCCTTGATCCGGCCGTCGGTGGTGGTGACCATGCCGAGCGCGCACTGGCCGCCGGCGACCGAGTCGTACAGGACGCCGACCGACACCCTGCGCACGTTCGCCCTGGGGACGTCCTCGCCGTAGGTCAGCCCGTAGCCCCTGAGCATGCCGAGGAAGCCGTCGTCGCGGCCGAAGGTCTCGTGGTCGACGCAGAACGTACGCTGAGCCACGGGGATCTTCGTCAGGTCCGAGATCTTCGTCAGCCCGTACCTCTCGGCCGTGGCTCGCGTGACGCCGATCGTGTAGCTGTTGTTCAGCGGAGCGGGGGGCAGCCAGACGATGCCGTTCTCGCGCAGGTCCAGGTCGCGTACGGCCTCGTACTGCCGGGTGTGGTCCGGGATCGGGCGGGCCTGGCCGAGGTAGGTGATCCAGCCGGTGCCGGTGTACTCCCACATGAGGTCGGCGTCGCCCCTGGTCAGCGAGGCGCGGGCGTTGACGCTGCCCTGCACGTTCGTCTGGTCGGCCACATCCGCGCCGGCGGCGGTGAGGGCGAGCACCGCGATCTTGCCGAGCACGAGCTGCTCCGTGAACTCCTTGGACGTCACCCGGATTGGCGCGCCGTCGAGGCCGGGCACCGGCCGGATGCTGCCCGGCTCGACCGGCGGCACGAACGACGAGGCGGGCCGCAGGCCGCACGCCGCGACCAGCACCAGCAGGGCGAGCAGCGCTCTCACGCCAGCCCCTTCGGCGACAGGTAGCGCTGCGCGAGCCCGCCCAGCCAGTCGATGATCAGCGCGAGCACCGCGATCAGCACGCATCCGGTGATCAGGACCAGGTTGCGCTGCGTGCTCACTCCCGCGGTGATCAGATCGCCGAGCCCGCCGGAGCCGATGAACGCCGCGATGCCGGCCGTGCCCACGTTCAGCACCAGCGTGGTCCGCACGCCCGACAGGATGACCGGCACCGCCATCGGCAGCTCCACCTTGAACAGCACCCCCGCCGCCGACATGCCGATGCCCCGGCCCGCGTCCACCAGCCGTGGGTCCACCTGCTCGATGCCCACCATGGTGTTGCGCAGCGTGGGCAGCAGGCTGTAGGCGAACAGTGCGGCCACCGCCGTCCAGAACCCGATGCTGAACAGCACCGCCAGCAGCACCACCAGGCCCACCGCCGGGGTGGCCTGGCCCAGGTTCACCAGGGCCAGCACGACCGGGGTGGCCCGGCGCAGCGCCCGCCTGGTCAGCAGCACGCCCAGCGGCAGCGCCACCACCAGCACCAGCACGGTGGAGAAGAACACCAGCTGGATGTGCTCCCACGTGCGCCTGAGCAGGAACGGCAGGTTCAGCGAGCCGCGTTCGATGCTGTCGAGCGGCACGATCTGCGTGTAGGCGACCATCGCCACCGCGACGGCCAGGTAGCACAGCGGGGGCAGGACGACGTGCCACGACCGCCCGATCCGGGGCTCCGGGGTGGTCGCCTCCTTGGCCGCCGCGCTCTCGACCGTCACCGCGCCTCGCCCCTGCGCAGGCGGCGCTCCCGCTCGCGGGCCTTGATGGCCTGGATCGCGTTCTGCACCGTGGCCAGCGACAGCGCCCCCGCGTACGCCCGGCGCCTGCTCAGCACCGGCAGGAAGTCGGTGTCGGCGTTGAGCAGCGTCTCCAGGGCGTCCTGAAGGGTCATGCGGTGGCCGATGGAGCCCGTGATCGGGTCGCCGGCCGGGCCGACCGGGCCGTGCACGCCTTCGAGCGCCGCCTGGGTGACCCACCTGAGCGGGCGGCGCATGCCGTCGAGGATCAGCGCGTAGCCGCGGCCGTCCAGCTCCACCTCGCGCAGCAGGTCGCGGGCGTCCATGTCCTCCGACGCGTACGGCACCGCGTCCAGCTCGATGTCGCCCACCTGAGTCAGGCGCAGCAGCCGCATCGAGGAGCCGCCGCCGAGGAACTGCTCGACGTAGTCGCTGGCCGGGTTCGTGAGGATCTCGGCGGGTCTGGCGTACTGCACGACGTGCCCGGGCCGCTGCATGATGGCGATGTGGTCGCCGAGCTTGAGCGCCTCGTCCACGTCGTGGGTGACGAAGACGATCGTCTTGGCCAGCTCTTCCTGCAGCCGCAGCAACTCGTCCTGGATGCGCTCGCGGCTGATGGGGTCGAGGGCGCCGAACGGCTCGTCCATGAGCAGCACGGGCGGGTCGGCGGCCAGCGCCCTGGCCACGCCGACCCGCTGCTGCTGGCCGCCGGACAGCCGGCGCGGGTAGCTCTCCCGGAACGTTCCAGGGTCCAGGCCCACGAGCGTGAGCAGCTCGTCCACGCGCTCGGCGACGCGCCCGCGCTCCCAGCCGAGCATCTTCGGGACCTGGGCGATGTTGGCCGCGACCGTCATGTGCGGGAACAGGCCGGCCTGCTGGATCACGTAGCCGATGTGCCTGCGCAGGCGGTCGGGGTCGATGTCGCGGGAGTTCTGGCCGCCGATGAGGATGTCGCCGGAGGACGGCTCGATCAGGCGGTTGATCATGCGCATGGTGGTCGTCTTGCCGCAGCCCGAGGGGCCGAGCAGGACCACGATCTCGCCTGCCGGGATGTTCAGGTCCAGCTCCTGGACGGCCGGCTCGCCGCCGCCGGGGAACGCCTTGGTCACCTTGCGCAGCTCGATCGGCACGCCGCCGGTGGCCTGCTCAGCCACGGACGGCTCCCGTGCCCGGCGTGGTGAGCTTCCCGAGCAGGACGAAGCAGCCGTCGAAGAGCAGCGCCAGGATCGCCACCCCGATGGTGCCGGTCAGGGTGGAGTTGACCGCGTTCGCGCCGCCCAGCCTGGCCAGGCCCGAGAAGATCTGCTCGCCCAGGCCGGGGCCCGAGACGTAGGCGGCCACGGCGGCGATGCCCATCGCGAGCTGCGTGGCGACCCTGATGCCCGTCAGGATCACCGGCCAGGCCAGCGAGAGCTCCACCCTGGTGAGCGACCTGTGGCGGCTCATGCCGATCCCACGCGCGGCGTCGACCAGCGCCGGGTCCACGCCGCGCAGGCCCACCACGGTGTTGCGGATGATCGGCAGCAGCGCGTACAGCACGATCGCGGTCACGCTCGGCGCCACCCCGAGGCCGAGTGGCGGGATCAGCAGGCCGAGCATGGCCAGCGACGGGATCGTGAACAGCACCCCCGCCACCGCCGTGGCGAAGGCCGACGGCCTGGGGCGGCGGTAGGTGGCCACGCCGACCAGCACGCCGAGGACGGTCGCGACCAGCACGCACTGGGCGACCATGCTGGCGTGCTGCACGGTCTCGAAGACGATGAGGTCCCATCGGTCCTCGATGTACTCCCACAGGTTCATCCCCGTGAACTTAACCGTGATGGTCAACCCCAAAACGCCACACCAGTCACCCTGATCCCCATGTTTTGATTCGGTGAACACAGTGCCGTTCCTGTGCAGGTAAGCACCGGTCCGCGGTGCTGGTGCTGATCACCGGTGGTTCTCGTGCGGCAGCAGGAGATGCCCTTCGTGCGGCTTGCGGGGTGACTTCGCGTCGGTCCGCTGCTGCATGCGCCGGCTAAGCAGCCGGCGAGCCCCGGAAGTGCGCCCGCCCCATCGCGTAGCGGAGATTTGCGAACCAAGACTGATGTGAGCATTTTTTCGCCCATGGTGACACACAGCCTTTATGGTGCCTCTCGTGGAGAACTCAGAAAAAGGCGCCGCCCGTTCCGGCGTGGTCAAAAAGGTAAGGCTGGGGGTGATGGCGCTGGCCTGCTGCTTAGTGGTGGCCGCTACGTCGGTTCTCCTGTTCGGGCCTCTCACTGACATGATCGCCCTGCACGACGTGGCCAATGTGGCGAGTGCCGATCGGCCGAAGGAGTTACGCATCGCGCGGGATGCCGCGCGCGGGCGCATCATTCAGGTCATCCTTGGAATACTGGGCGTCGGTGGTTTCGTCTACACCGCTCGCAACTTCACGCTGGCCAGGCAGCAGAGCGAACTGAACCGACGAACCCTGGAACTGGCCACGCTGCAGGCACACGAGCAGATGGAAACCACTCGGCGGTCACTCACCCAAAATGAGAGCGCGCAGATGACCGATCGGTTCATGCGAGCGATCGACCAGTTGGGCAGTGAGGCGGCCGACATCCGGCTCGGCGGCATTCATTCGCTGGAGCGAATAGCGCAGGACTCTCCTCGAGATCATCCGGCGGTCATGGAGGCTCTGACGGCCTTCGTACGACGAGTATCGAAAACACGCTCGGAGGAGGTGCCACAGGATCTGCAAGCAGCCGTGACGACGCTGGTACGCAGACTGCCGGACTCTGATCGGGGACGGTTGAATCTACGCGGTGCGCGGATGGACGGTCTGGACCTCATCGATGCGCATTTAGCCCGAGCCGATCTCACCGGAGCCCGGCTTGCCGGAGCAGACCTTAGCCGGGCCGATCTGACGGGAGCCACGCTGGCCGGGGTTGACCTGAGCAAGGCGCGGTTGTGCAAGGTACGTATGGGCGGAGCGCAGCTCACACAGGCTGTTCTTCGGGGGGCTGACCTGTCCGCCGCCGGGCTGGTGAAGGCGGAGATCGCCGACGCGGATCTGAGCGATGCATGCCTGAGGCAGGCCGACCTCGGCGGCGCGAAGGGGGAGCAGGCGAGGTTCTGCGGAGCGGATCTGACTGGAGCCGATCTGGCCTGCGCTGAACTGACTTCAGCCGACTTCACAGGAGCGACCCTGATGGACAGCAGATGGGCCGGAGCCACGCTGAACAAGGCGGTGCTGTCCGGCGCCCGAGCTGACCGGGCGGTGTTCGCCGCAGCCATTCTGACGGACGCCGTGATCAGCACCGCGTTCTTGGGCGGGACGGATTTGAGTGATTGCCGGTTGGACAACGCCAATCTCTCCGGTGCCCGGCTCGCGGGAGCCCTGATGAACGGCGTGGATCTCACCAGAGTGAAACTGATGGGGCTGGATCTCAGCGGAGCCGTGGCGACGGACACTACTCGCCTGCCGTCCGGTTGGCAGCGGGAACCGGACGGATCAGTCCGCCGTGGGGGCTGAGCTGTGCACGGCCTCACTGACTCGCGCGCCGTTTCACGTAGCTGGGTCGCCGATCTCGTCCTGGATGTGGTCGTGCAGGATGCGGGCCTCATCGTCCTCGGCCACTGTCATGACAGTGCGCAGGATGCTGAGCGCCGCCATCTGCTGCCCCGCCTGCGCCAGCGCCCTCGCGAGTTCGATTCTGATGGACGGGTCCACAGGCAGGCGGGCCGCTGCGGCACGCAGCTGGCCCTGGGCGGCGGCGACATCTCCTCGGGCGAGCGAGATCCGGCCGATTGCCGCGAGCATGACTCCGACTGCGGCCTTGTCCTGCTGCGTCTCCAGCAGGACAAGCACCCGCTGGTAGGCGTCCAGGGCCTCGCTCAGATCTCCGCGAGCGTAGAAGATGTTGCCGAGGATGGTGTGCGCGCCGATCTGCGTTCGCATGTCTTGAGACGCGGCGGCGGCCTGCCGTACATGCCTTTCGGCCCTGTCCTGATCACCGTCCACAAGAGCGTCGACGGCGGCGCACAACCGATCGGCCGGCAAGATGATCGTGGGTACGATGGCGCCTGCTCGTTGGCCGAGTTGCCCGAGAGGTTCCAGCAACCGATCGCTGCCCACCGTGTAGACGCGTGCTTCATCAGTGACCCGCACTTGCAGGATCGACCGGTTCACCAGCGCTCTCATCAGAGAGTTGGGCATTCCCGCCGTTTCCGCCAAGCCCTCGGTCAGCTGCTGTGCCGCCCCGAAAGAGGAGATGAAGGTGGTGGCCAGCCATGAGCACAAGCGGATGGGATCGTAGCCGAAGCCGGTGGCCACTTCCTGGATGGCCAGCCACAACGCCTCCCGCAGGGCGTCGTTCGCCGCAACGTGCTGCGTCTCGGTGAGAGACCTCTCGTCCTCCGGCCATACTCGCCACATATGGGTACAGACTGCTTGCAGATGCCATGGGTGCACAGTCGACAAGCGCCGCTCCGAGCGTATTCTGCCCGCCTGGTCCACGATCCTGACCGTGGTCAGGTCTTCCACCAGCGCTTCCGCCACGTTGGGCGAGACGACGCGGCTGGTGGTGTCGCGCACGGGATCCCGGATGGCTTCGACGGCGGAGTGCGGGGACAGACCGGTGAGCTCGAACAGGGCGATGTCCGGAATGAACTGCTCGATCTCGCGCCGGAGAGCGTCGAGTCGATCGTCACGAACGCACAGCAGCAGATGGACGTGCTGAGCGCTGGTCAAGGCGTGGAGGAGCTCGCGCCGTTCGTCGCTCCGGTCGCCCAGGTACATGTCTTCGATATGGTCAATACAGGCGAATACGGGCTTCGACCTGTGTTGGATCTGTCGCAGGAACTGGCCGATGCTCAGGGGTGGCAGCGGTCTCTCTGGCGCCCAACTCCTGAGCAAGGTGCGAGTCAACGGGTTCGGCGACAGAGCCGAGGCTTCTGGGAATGGTGGCCCACCCGCCACTCTGCCGACTGGAAGGACACGCGCGCCGAGTCGCTGCATGCGTGGCACGACACCGCTGTGCAGCAGAGAGGACTTCCCCGTTCCCGGCGCACCGTGTAGCACCGTCAACGTCCTCGTACGCCAAAGGTCCGAAGCGCGAGCGGTTTCCTGGTCCCGCCCTTCGAACAACAGTTCTTCGGACTGTCGATAAGGGCGCATGCCGGGAAACGGACAATGAACGCTACTGGCCGTCATATTATTCACGGCCATAGCCGACACCTTGGCGAGGAGGGACACTGTAGCAACAATAGAGGAAGTTCACTCTCCGACGCCCGCTCTGCCTGGTCGGTGAAGCGGCCCGCGACGCCCGTAGCGCATGTGCATCCTTCATGGTGACTCATCCGATTGGGTGGGCTCACCAGGAGGGTCGCCGCCGAAGAGCGGCTCCGCTGGATCTGTGTCGGCCGCCAGGATCCGGGTGACAATCTGATCCAGACAAAGTGGTCCGATCGCCTCGATTTCGGACAAGAGTGAATTGCTCAGATCGATGATTTCGGTCTCGACGTCGCGCTCAGAGTGCGCCATCGTGGCCTCTGCCCCCTTCCGTGTGCCCCGACAATCATCATCGACGGGCGCCGCCGTGGCTACTGTCTCCCTTGCTCAAAAACGTTGGCTTCCATGTTTAGGATGACTGTGTGCTGAGTTTTTTGGAGCAGACATGACCGAGATGCGGCGCAAACCTCACGTTTGGGGACGAATCCCTCCGCGTAACAAGGACTTCACTGGACGGGAGCACCTTCTCGAACGGCTTCTGCGCGGTGTAAGCGGCGGCGTCACCGCAGTGCTGCCGACCGCGCTCCATGGACTCGGCGGGGTAGGAAAGACGCAAATCGCCGCTGAATTTGCACATCGACACAAAGCGGACTATGACGTCGTTTGGTGGGTCCCATCCGATCAGCCGATGCTCATCCCCTCTTCGATCGCCCGGCTCGCTCCTCACCTCAACCTGCCCAAGGCCAACGAGATCGGGGTGGCCGAAGCCGCGGAAGGGGTGATCGAGGCGCTGCGCAAGGGTGAGCCATACGACCAGTGGCTTCTCATCTTCGACAACGCGCACGACCCAGAGTCGATCATGCAGTACGTCCCCGACGGACCGGGCGGTGTCCTGATCACGTCGCGCAACTTCGCATGGGACGGCGTCGTGGACACGCTGACCGTGGACGTGTTCTCCCGTGAGGAGAGCCGCCGGTTCCTCGACCGGCGCGTCCCGGGCATCGGAGGAAGTGAGGCCGACGCGCTGGCCGAGGCGCTCGGCGACCTGCCGTTGGCCCTCGACCAGGCCGGTGCCCTGCAATCGGAGACGGGCATGCCGGTAGGGGAGTACCTCACGCTTCTTCGCGATCAGACCGGCAAACTCCTGGCCGAAGGCCGGCCGATGGAGTACGACGTGCCGCTGACGGCGACATGGGCTCTGTCAGTGTCGACCTTGCATGAGGAGCAACCCGACGCGGTCGAGTTGCTGCATCTGTTGGCCTTCTTCGGCGCCGACCCCATTCCCCGCGACGTACTCAGCACAGGCCGAGGTACGGTCGATCCCCCCTTGTCCGACATCCTCGACGATCCGCTCCAGTTCAGCAGGGCAGTCCAGGCGCTCGGCCGCTACGCGCTCGTCCAGATCGACAGGGAAAACCAGACCATCCTCGTCCATCGCTTGGTCCAGGCCCTGCTGCGGGAGGACGTCAGCGAGAACGAACGCGAGCGATTCCGCCGCAACGTGCAACGGCTCCTGGCCGCCGCCGTGCCGCTCCAGCCGGACGACACCACCACCTGGCCGACGTTCGCACGACTGATGCCGCATCTGGAGCCGGCGCAGATGGCGCAGTCGCCCGACTCGACGGTCCGGCCGCTGATGCACAATGTGGTCCGGTATTTGTACCAGTCCGGAAACGCGCCAGGTGCCCTTGCCCTCGCAGCAGAATGCGTGGCCGCTTGGCAGGCTCATCCGGGAGCCACCTCGCGCGAGTTGTGCACCATGCAGCGGCATCTCAGCATCTCTCTGCGGTTCGTGGGCCGATACAAAGAGGCTTTCGAAGTAGGCTCCCAGGCCCTCACGGAGGCCGAGCACTCGCTTGGCGCCGAGGACGAGGAGACGCTGCGGCTGACCAACAATCACTGCACCGACCTGCGGGCCATGGGGTTGTTCGCCGAATCGTTCGCACTGAGCTCGTCTGCGGTGGAGAGGCATCGTGCCGCGTTCGGTGACGAGGACGAACGCACGCTACGGATGCGGACCAGCCTGGCCCTCGACCTCACGCTCACCAGCCGGTACGAAGAGGCCGAGCGGCTGCTCAAGCGCGTCTACAGCGCACTACGCGACCTTTACGGCTCTCCGAACCATCCCACCGCTCAGATCGTCATGAACAATCTGGTCCGGGTCATCAGGCTGCGTGGCGACTACTCCGAGGCGCGCGAGCTCGGAGAGGATGTCTACGCGGTCGGCGTGGCGACGCTCGGTGCCGACCATCCGACCACGCTCAGGGCAGCCAGCGACCTGGCCATCGCCATGCGCAAGGCCGAAGGAGGCAGCAGCGATGTCCTCCACTACGCAGAGGATCTCGTGCAGCGCTATCGGCGTCTCATGGGCGATCAGCACCCCGACAAACTGGCTGCCGATATGGCCTTGGTCAACGCCTACCGTGAGGCAAGGCGCATCCCTGACGCCGTAGCCGCCGCCGAGCTCATCACCTTGGCCTATGCCCAGGTTTACGGCTCGGATCATCCCTACACGCATGGCTGCCGGCACAATCTGGCGCTGTTGATCAGGCTGGCGGGAGACCACGGGAAATCTCGTGAGATGCATGAATTCGTCGTCTCCCGGCTGACGGAGCTGCTCGGTCCCGCTCACCACTACACGTTGACCGCTGTGCTCGGCTACATCAGTGATCTGGCGTCGCTCGGCCACTGGGACAAAGCCGTGGCCCTGGGCGAGGACGCCCTGGCTGACCTGCGGCAGCTGCTCGGAGCCGCTCACCCGATGACGCTGGGATGCATGGCCAACCTCGCACTCGACATGTCCAAGCTGGGCAGGACGGACGAGGCCATCGCCCTGCAGGCCGATGCGCTGACCAGTCTCCAGCGACGGCTGGGTGAGGGGCATCCGACGGTTGCTGCGGTGGGCAACGGTGAACGCCTGGACTTCGACTTCGACGCGTTGCCGATCTAAGCGCGCTCACCCTCGCGCGGCCGTCGTGTGCTCGCGGCATCGAAGTCGCGTTGATGCCGGGCGGCGGCGGCACGCGCGAGTTCGACGGCGGAAAGAGGTACTTCCTCTTCGGCGAATGTGTGCAGCCTCCGCAACATGCCGTCCACGAATCGGCGTCCGATCGGCGTCAGGGCCGTGCTCTCGTAGATCACCCGCGCGGTCTTCGCCGCGGCCTCCCGCCATCGGGCGAACTCGGCGTGCGCCATGGGGCTGTCGTCTATCTGGCGCTGTCGCCGCCAGAAATCAGCGACACCGAGATGGGCGTAGGTCCCGTGCAGCAGACCGGACAGGGGGCGAGGGTCACGCCGCCACGGCGCGTAGTAACGCGCCTCAGGATCCGGCTTGATCAGATCGACCAGATAGAGGAGCACTGTGAGCTTGGCGTGCTGGACCTCGTGAGCCAGTGCCGAGGCCAGCGTCCGGGCACACGTGGGGCGGGCCAGCGCGACGCAGCCGAAAACGGTGCGCGAAGTGCCGCTGGCCGCCCACCCGCCGCGCGACAGAGGAGTGACGGCTGAGAGCATCGACATGATCTCGTCGGCCGTCGATGCATGGCTGTCGCACAGTATCGTCCACGCTTCCTGGAACAACCTCTGCCACTCCAGGACCTCGGCGCCGGTGAGGCGCGTGGCGAGTTGAGGGCCGGCGGGGAAGCGATATGGATCGAGATCGTCCAGGGCGAGGCGCAAGACACCATGCGGATGCTCGGCCACTATGCGCCGAAGCCCCAACCATCCATCAGCGTCGCGAGCATAGTCGACGGGAAGGCCGACGCGTGATCGGGGGGAGCTGACCGTGCTGTTGGACGATGTGACGCGGATCAGACAGTCTTCCGAGCCGATCACTGCGGCGCCGAGTGAGGGGAACATGACGGATTCACACTGATGGGACAATCGGGCTTCGAAGGGGAGCCCTGCCCGTATCCCCGCCGTGGCAGCCAGGACGGCCAGCTGTGAGGCTTCCCGAGCGCCTCCTCCCTGGCGTAAGGCCCCCACGGTCGCCAGTGCCCACCCGCCAACGGCGGGATACCGGAGAAGGGCATCGACATCTTCGGGTGCCGTCACGTGCATGCGCGCCAGCTCGTCGAAGGATCTGCTGACCTCCGCGGATGCGGCTGTGTCGGCCACTACCTTGATGAGTATCAGATGGCGATCGCGGGCCGCGGCCGACAGGAAGCGGCCGGCCTGCGACCCACCTTGCCCACCTGCCAGGGCGTCGAACAGCTGATACGGAATCACGAGCCGATTCACGACGAGAACCCCGCTTCATGCAAAGGCTGTTGAGGATGGTTCCCATGTCATCCCGCCAACAACTATGCCACGCTCGGCGAGCTCCTCATATGAGGGTCGAGACGCCCATTGGTCATATCGCGATTTCAGCGGCTGTCAATTACCAGGCAGGAAAATAGGTCAGCCGATTGGGTGGGGCTTTCAAGTTGTGCAAGGCCGCTGATGGCCGGCCCTTCGCGCGTCTCTCGAAGAAAGAACAGGCGGCGGCGAACAGCGCGACGACAGTGCCAGGACCCACCTGCCGGGCCAGGCCAGGCCTGCTTGCCGCATTCGTCAGGGCTCGTTATGCACCCTGTCCTTTCGCCGGCCGCCGCCTTCGACTTTCGCCGCGAGTTTCTTGACCTGCTCCCGGCCGGACGCGCCACGTCGTCATCCGCGCGGCTCAGCGGATCGGTCTGCGCCCGCGTCCGGTCGCGGAGCGAAGCCAGAACATCTCGTCGGCGAGCGCAGGGCGTGCTCGACGCATTGTCCATCGTCACGGGCATCGGCCAGCCAATGTGCCTGCTTGGTCTGACCATTTTCCGGGGTCGGTCGTCGGGACCTGGCATGACACCGTGTCGGTGAGGTGGCGGGGGTCAAGGCTGGAGTGAGGTGACGAACTGTGACATGCCGGTCAGCCAGCGGTCCGGGTCCTCGGCCTTGCGGCGGGCGTACTCGGCGACCTCCGGGTGCGGGAGGATGTGGAAGCGCTCGGCGGCCAGGCCGTCGATGACCGCCGTCGCCACCTCGGCAGGGTCGAGCACTGCGCCCGACGCGCGCACCGCCCTGGCCGTCAGGTGGTCGGTGTCGATGCCGTGCTCCAGCATCGCAGTCCGCACCCCCTGCGGGCACAGGACGCTGACCTTGACGCCCTTGGCGGCGTAGTGGATGGCGAGCCACTCGGCGAACGCGACCGCCGCCGCCTTCGACACCGCGTACGGGGCGTCGCCGGGGCAGCTGATCAGGCCCGCGGCGGAGCACGTGTTGAGCAGGTAGCCGCCGCCCCTGGCCACCATGGAGGGCACGACGGCGCGGGCGGCGTACACGTGCGCCATGACGTTCACCGCGAGCAGGCTGCTCCACTCCTCGGCGGGGGCGTCCAGGCCGTGGCCGCCGATGATGCCGGCGTTGGAGCAGAACAGGTCCACGGGGCCGAACCGGGTGTCGGCGAGGGCGGCCACCTCGGGCTCGGAGGAGACGTCCACGCGGACGGGGACGGCGCGCGAGCCGATCTCGCCGGCCACCGCGGCGGCGCCCGCCTCGTCCAGGTCGGCCACCACCACCCCGGCCGCGCCCTCGGCGGCGAACCTGAGCGCGAGCGCGCGGCCGATCCCGCTGGCGGCTCCCGTGACGACGACGACCTTGTCCCGTACCAGCATGAGCGCTCTCCTCGAACGGATGCGGCGGGATCACGCCCACCACTTTTAGAACAAGATTCTACTGTGTGGTCCTGTCGCCCGACAGATGAGAGGTTTCTCATCTGTACCTCAGCGTGGTCTCCTCAAAAGCCGCCAAGGTCGAACCCATGAAGCATCGAGGAGCGGTGATCCTCCTGGCCCTGGCGGTGGCGGCGGCCGGGGTCATGTCGGTGGAGCTGGTGCGGGCGGCCGACGAGGAGCTCGACCTGGGCGGCCCCGTCGTGGTCTCGCCGTCGTCCTCGCCCGGCAGCGCCAGCGCGTCCAGATCCGTGCGTGAGGGTGACGCGGGCGCGCCGGAGGACGGGGCCACGTCCGAGCCCCCGCCCCAGGCGGAGGCGTCACCGAGCGCCACTCCGACGGTGAGCGGGGAGCCGGTCAGGAGCGAGCGGCCGACGCCGCGCAAGACCAAGGCCGAGCCGGTCAAGCCGCCTTCTCCCCGGCCTGGGGGTGGCGGTGACGACGATGACGACGATGATGGTGGCGACGATGACGGCGACGACTGATGGGGAGATCGCATGCGGCTCAGCGCCCGTGCCCGGATCGTGGGCTGGATGCTCGTCGTCGTCGGCATCGCTCTGACCGTCGCCGTCTCCGTGACCTGGTCCACCCTGCTCACCCGCCTCGACCACCGGATGGACCTCGAGTTGGGCAACGAGGTCGAGAAGCTGCGGCGCTACGCCGCCACCGCGCACGACCTGCAGTCGGGGCAGCCCTTCACCGACGTCGAGGACCTGCTGATCGGCTACCTCCAGCTCAACGCGCCCGACCGGTGGGAGACCTTCTTCAGCATCCTCGACGGCAAGGCCCACAAGATCACCGCGATCCCGCCGCCCGTGCAGCTCGACACCGACGAGAAGCTCGTCGCGCGGATGGCCATGGCGACCAGGGTCGAGCGGCACGAGATGGAGACCAGCAAGGGAACGGTCCACTACGCGGTGATCCCGGTGAGCGTGTCCGGCGACCCCCGGCGCGGGCACTTCGTCGTGGCGCACTTCTACGACCTCAACCGTGACGACATCGTCGACGCGGTGGGCGTGCTCGGGCTGTCCGCGCTGGCGGCGATGGGGCTGGCCGGGGCGGCCGGGTGGTTCGTGGCGGGGCAGGTGCTGGCGCCGGTGCGGCTCGTCCGCCAGACGGCCGAGCAGATCAGCGACTCCAGCGACCTGACCCGCCGCCTCGACGTGCCCGGCGACGACGACGTGGCGGCGCTGGCGTCGACGTTCAACCACATGCTCGACCGGCTCGAGCAGGCCTTCGTCGTGCAACGCCACTTCATGGACGACGCCGGCCACGAGCTGCGCACCCCGATCACGGTCGTCCGCGGCCACCTGGAGCTGATGAGCGACGACCCCGACGACCGGGCCGAGACCCTCGCCCTGGTCACCGACGAGCTCGACCGGATGAACCGCATCGTCGACGACCTGCTCACCCTCGCCAAGTCGGAGCAGCCGGGCTTCCTGGCGCTCGACAACGTGGAGCTGGCCGACCTCACGGTCAGCGTGGTCGCCAAGGCGCGGGCGCTGGGCGATCGCCAGTGGCGGGTCGACGAGGTGGCCGAGGCGCGGCTGCCCGCCGACCGCCACCGCCTCACGCAGGCGCTCATGCAGCTCGTGGCCAACGCGGTGCGCCACACCGCCGACGGCGACCTGATCGCCGTCGGCTCCGCCGTGCGTGACGGGCGGGTCGAGCTGTGGGTACGCGACAGCGGCCCCGGGGTGGCCCCGGCCGAGCGCGAGCGGATCTTCGGGCGGTTCGTGCGGGGCGCCGGGCGCACCGGGGCCCACGACGGGGCCGGGCTCGGCCTGGCCATCGTCAGATCTATCGCCCAAGCCCATGGAGGCACTGTGACGGTGACGGAGGCCCCGGGAGGAGGGGCCTGCTTTGTCATGTCTCTTCCGCTGTGGGAGCTGTGGAGGCTGAAGTGAACCGGATTCTGATCGCCGAGGACGAAGCCAGGATCGCCTCCTTCGTGGAGAAGGGGCTGCGGGCCAACGGCTTCGTGACGGCCGTGGTGGGAGACGGGGTGGCGGCGTACGACCTGGCCAGCGCGGGCGGCTTCGACCTGCTCATCCTGGACATCGGGCTGCCGTTGAGCGACGGGTTCACGGTGCTGCGGCGGCTGCGTGAGGCCATGGTGACCCTTCCTGTGATCATTCTTACGGCCCGTGACAGCGTGAGCGACACGGTGGCGGGGCTGGAGGGCGGCGCCGACGACTACATCGCCAAGCCCTTCGCCTTCGAGGAGCTGCTGGCCAGGGTGCGGCTGCGGCTGCGGGCCGACCGCACGCCCGAGGTGACCGTGCTGCGGGTGGCGGACCTGTCGCTCGACCTGCGCACCCGGCGGGTGTACGTCGGGGACCGGGCGGTGGACCTGTCGACCAGGGAGTTCGCCCTGGCGGAGATCTTCTGCCGCCACCCCGACCAGGTGCTGACGCGTGAGCAGCTGCTCAGCCACGTGTGGGGGTTCGACTTCGACCCCGGCTCCAACGTGGTGGACGTCTACGTCCGCTACCTGCGCCGCAAGATCGGGGCCGACCGGATCGAGACCGTCCGGGGCACCGGCTACCGCATGAGAGTCGCCTAATCGTCAGCTCACCGCCCCTTCACCCCCCACCACCAAGCTGTTCATCAGGAACACTGCGGAAGGAGCGGTTGTGATCACCGGACTGGCGATGGACCTCGGGGCGATCGTCCTGCTTGCCTACGGCCTCTACTACCGGCGCCACCATCGGCGCGACCTGCTGTTCGCCTACATCGCGCTCAACGTGGGCATCTTCGCGGTCGTGTCGCTGCTGCTGGTCCAGCGGGTCGACATCGCCGTCGGGTTCGGATTGTTCGGTGTGTTGTCCATCATCCGGCTCAGATCCAGCGAGATCACCCAGCAGGAGATCGCCTACTACTTCGTGGCGATCGTGCTCGGCCTGGTCAACGGCATCGCCGCCGCCTGGCCGATGACGGCGCTCCTGCTCAACGGGGTGCTGCTGGCGGTCATGTACCTCGCCGACCACCCCGGCCTGCTCGGGCGGACCAGGCACCAGGTGGTGACGCTGGACGTGGTGCACGCCGACCCGGAGGCGCTGCGGGTGGACCTGGAGAGCCGGTTGCGGGCGCGGGTGCTGCAGTGCGAGGTCACGCAGGTGGACTACGTACGGGATGTGACGGTGGTGGACGTGCGCTACGTGGCGCCGACCGCGCGGGTCGGTGTGCGGTGAAGCGGCGGTCGCCGCAGGTGCGGATGCCCGCGCCGCGGTGGTGGGCGGGCACGCGGGGATGGGCGGGCACGCGGGGATGGGCAGGCGCGCGGGGATGGGCAGGCAGGGGGCCGCGTGGCTGAGCCGTACGCGAACGCGTTGCTCGCGGGGGTCGCCGCCGCGGTGCCGGCGGTCGGCCTGGAGGACGTGCCGGAGCTGCTGAGCCGGGTCGACTGCAAGTACCTCGTCACCGCCTCCACCATGGCCCGGCTCGCGGCGGAGCTGGGCGACCGCTTCCTCGCCCTGCGGATCGAAGGCCGGCGGCAGTTCCGCTACACCTCCACCTACTTCGACACCCCCGGCCTGCTCACCTACCACCAGCACCGGCAGGACCGGCGGCGCAGGTTCAAGCTCCGCACGCGCACCTACCTCGACGGGGGCGGCCAGTGGCTGGAGCTCAAGCTCAGCGGCGCGCGGGGCGGCACCGACAAGCACCGCATGCCCTACGACGGCGTGCCCGGTGACACGCTCACCAGCCAGGCGCTGGACTTCGTCCGCGACACGCTGCTCAGCGAGCTGCGCCTCATCGCCCCCGAGACGCTGCAGCCGGTGCTGGCCACCGACTACAAACGCGTGACGCTCGTCGACCGCTCCGGCACGGCCCGGGTGACCTGCGACACCGGGCTGGTGTTCCGCGACGGGGCGCGGAGCACTCCGGCTCGCGGGGATCTGGTGCTGCTGGAGTCGAAGTCGGTGGATGGGAAGGCGGTGGTCGACAAGGTGTTGCGGGGGTTGGGGGTGCGGCCGGTGAGTGTGAGCAAGTACTGCCTGGCGGTCGCTGCTCTCCGGGAGTTGCCGGCTAATCGGTGGCATCCGGTTTTGCAGCGGTATCTCACGCATGGGGTGAGGGCGCGGGGGGCTCGGTCCGTTGCTTCGGATCACGCCGCGGGAGGGGAAATTCGCCTGTCATGAGGGGGGAAGATCGCATCGGATTGTGGGATTCGGGGGACTTGGAGGTGGTCTCCTGGTCATAGTGGATGTTGTGTTTCAGGTGTGGAGGTCGGGCCGCATGGGGGTGCGGGTGTGATGCGTCGTGAGTGTGTCGAGGTCGTCGGCCTGGTTGGGAGGCTGTCGGTGACAGCGCTGTCGGTCTGTGCTGGTGCGGTTGCTGGACGTGGTTCGGTTGGTTGTTGAGGGCTGCGGTCGTGGCTGTATGCGACTATCCGCGGGTGATGGGTCGAGTTGGTCGCTTAGGTGGTTGTCGCCCTTAGCGCAGAGCGGGGGCTGCCGGTTGGCGTGATGGGGCCCGGCGCGTCGGTGTGGCGGTTGGCGTGACGGGGCTGGGCGCGTCGGTGTGGCGGTTGGCGTGACGGGGTTGAGTGCACTGCTGGTCGGCTGGTGCTGGCGGGAGGGGGCGTTCGTGGCTTGCGTGGTCATTGGTGGCGGCCGGAGCTGGGAAGTGCGGCGATTGACACAGTTATAGCTAACCGCTATCTATTGGCTAGCTGTTAGGGGGAGGGTGTGGCGCGCAGTGCTGGCGATGCTCGTCGAAGGGCCGTCGAGAGGGCGGCAGGTTCGTCATGGTGAGTGAGCCAGGGTGCTCCCTTCGTGACGATGACGTCGTGGGCCGTGTCGCCGGATGAATGGGCAAGGATCCGTGAGTAACAGCAGTGGCTATGGGCCGGAGCCGACCGGTCGCGGACAGGACGGTGAGGGGCGCTCCGGGGCATCGGATCGTCCGAGCAGGCGGCGGCGTTCGGCTCGGGAGGGTGGGGCTGGCTACGGCTCCCCGAACGAAGGGTCGGGCGGCCTCGCTGGTGCGGCTGGTGGTGCCGGTGGGCCTCGGGCTGGGGGTTCCTCCGGTGGGCTTCGTGCCGAGGGTGCTTCCGGTGGGTTTGGTGCCGAGGGTGCTTCCGGTGGCCGTCGTGTCGAGGGTGATTCCGGTGGGCGGCGGGCCGGTGGGCGGTCGGGTGGATCTCGTGGGCTTCGCGCCAGTGGCAGCGCTGATGGGGTTGGCCGGTCGAGCGCTGATGACGGTTCCCCAGGAGCTGGCGGGCGTGGTGGCGGTGGGCGTTTTCGGTGGGATGGGGGGCATGCTGGGTGGAAGCGCTTCGTGCCCAGCTGGAAGATGGTGCTCGTCGGGCTGACGGTCCTGGTGGCGGGGCTGTTCGGCATGTTCATGGTGGCGTACGCCTACACGCCGTTGCCGATGGGCGTGCAGCAGCATGCCACCGAGCAGGGCAGCATCATCTACTACCGCGACGGCAAGACCGAGATCGCCAGGCTGGGCACCAAGCGCGAGATCGTCCCCATCTCCAAGGTCCCGCGGCACGTTCAGGACGCGTTCATCGCCGTCGAGAACCGTACGTTCCGTACGGACCCCGGTATCTCGGTGTCGGGGATCATGCGGGCGGTGTGGAGCACGGTGACGGGCGAGCAGGTTCAGGGTGGTTCGACGATCACGCAGGAGATGGCGCGCGGGTACTACGACGGGCTGAGCCAGGAGCGGACGGTCACGCGGAAGGTCAAGGAGATCTTCGTGTCCATCCGCGCAGGCAAGGAGCTGTCGAAGGACCAGATCATGGCGACCTACCTCAACACGATCTACTTCGGCCGCGGCGCGAACGGTATCCAGGCCGCCGCCCAGGCCTACTTCGACAAGGACGTGGACAAGCTGACGCCGGCCGAGGGCGCGTACCTGGCGGGCCGGATCCAGAGCCCCGACGCGTTCGACAAGGCTGAGGCGGCGAAGAACTGGGCGCCGACGCGGGAGCGGTTCGACTACGCCGTGCGTGGCATGGCGATCGTCGATCCGGGGAGGTACGGGCAGTTCGCCCAGACGGCGAAGTTCCCGAAGCTGGCCAGGCTGGACAAGAAGGAGACGCTCAAGGGCATCAACGGCTACATGGTCGACATCGTCCAGCGGGAGCTGGAGAAACGCGGGATCAGCCGGGAGCGGCTGCGCAAGGAGGGGTTCCGCGTCACGACGACGTTCGACAAGAAGCTGATGCAGGCCGCGAAGAAGACGGTCGAGAGCAACCTCGCCGCCGTCGGCGACAAGAACATCCACGCCAACCTGGCCACCGTGGACGCGCGCAACGGCCAGGTGCTCGCCTTCTACAGCGGCCACGACTACCTCAAGAGCTTCACCAACAACGCCTTCGACGCCAACAAGCAGGCCGCGTCGGCCTTCAAGCCGTACGTGCTGGCCGCCTGGCTGGAGAAGGGGTACAGCCTCAGGAGCTACGTGTCCGGCGACGGGCCGGTCACGCTGCCGGGCACCAAGCCGATCGGCAACTCGCACGACGTGGGCGCGGCCGTGCAGATCGACCGGGCCACCGCCGAGTCGGTGAACACGGCGTTCGCCACGATGGCGCAGGAGGTCGGGCTGGAGGAGGTCGCGAAGATCGCCGAGGGGGCCGGGATCGACAAGGACGACCTGGAGCAGGCGATCAGCGACCACGCCTACGGCATGTCCATCGGCGCCGGCCTGGTCACGCCCGTCGAGCAGGCCACCGGGTACGGCATCTTCGCCAACGGCGGCGTCCACCACGACGCGCACGTGGTGCTGGCGGTCAAGGCGTACACCGGCAAGACCGTCATGAAGGAGGCCGATCTCTCCAGGACGGTCATCAGCCCCGACACCGCCGCCGACGCCACCTACGCGATGCAGCAGGTGGTCAAGTACGGCACCGCCAGGGGCACCGTGCTGCCCGGCGGGCGCCCGATCGCCGGCAAGACCGGCACGAACAACGAGAACAAGGAGGCCTGGTTCGTCGGCTACACCCCGCAGCTGTCCACGGCCGTCGGGATGTACAAGGAGGTCGCGCAGCTCGACCCGAAGACGAAGAAGGTGCTCAAGGACGAGAACGGCTACGCGCTGAAGAGGGAGGTCTCCCTGGGCGACATCCAGGGAGCCGACACGCCCACCAAGATCTGGCGCGACTTCATGGCGATCGCGATGGACGGCAAGCCGGTCGAGGAGTTCCCGGCGCCTGCGTTCGCCGGTGAGCGGCACGATCTGGTGCGGCAGCCGGCGCCCAAGCCGACGCAGGACCCGTCCGAGGACGCCGGTGACGACGCCGGTGACGACGCCGGCGCGGATCCGGCCTGCGCCACCGACCCGGCGAGCTGCGGCGGCCCGGACAATGGCGACACCGGTGATGATCCGCTGGGGGACGACTCGGTGAACGAGGATTCCGATGGCGCCACCACCATCGACGACGGTGGCCAGCCTTACGCGGGCGGGTAGCCCCCGGGGTCGTGCAGGGTTGGGTGGTCGGTGACTGGAGTGGCTTTCGGTGGCTGGTGTGATGGAAGGCCGAGACGGTGGTGGCGCCGGCGAGGGTCGGCGCCTGGGTCGCGACGGCGAACACCCGCCCGTAGATCGCCGGGTTCAGCACGAACCCGGCGATCCCCAGCAGCAGCACGAGGGGCACGACGGCGATCGTGTACCGGGCGAAGGCGCCGAGGAGGGCGGAGCAGGCCAGGATCCCGAGGGCGCCCGCCAGCAGGGCGTGGGTGGGCAGCCGGTCCGCGATCCGGCCGCCGACGGACAGCCCGATGAACGCGCCGGCGCCGAACAACGTCAGGACGGCGGGGATCCACACGCCCGGCATGCGGGTGACGTCCGTCAGGAGTGCCGAGAGGTAGTTGAAGGTGATCATGTATGCGGCCGTGCTGAGGAGGGTGGCGGCGTACACGACCCAGAGGTGGGGGCGGCGCAGGGTGCGCAGCTCGTCCCGCACGCTGGTCCCGCCGCGCGCGCGGGTGGCGGGCAGCGCCACGAGCGTCAGGAACGCGCCGGCGACCGTGAGGACGGCCACCGCCCAGAAGCCGCCGCGCCAGCCGGTGAAGTAGCTGATCAGCGTGCCGGCCGGGCCGCCGGCCACCACGCAGGCGGCGAAGGCCATCTGCGTGGTCACCAGGGTCGTGCGCCGGGGCCAGCGGAGGGTCGCGATGGCCAGGGGCGGGCCGCCGACGACCACGGCGGCGGCGAACGCCGAGATCAGGGCTCCGGCCGAGGACAGGTGCGGTGCTGCGAGTCTGCCGGGCGTGTGCGGCGCTGCGAGCCTGTCGAGCGCCGCACGCCGTACCGCGCGATCTCGGCCCGTCCCAGCTCCAGCAGCTCGGACGGCGGCAGGCCGTCGCGGGACAGGTAGCCGTGCAGGTGCTGGGCGGAAGCGTTGCGCGGCTCCCCCGCGTCGATCACGGCGACCCTGCGCCGCGCGCGCCCCAGGAGCAGGGCGGCGTTCAGCCCGGTCGCGCCGGCGCCGACGATCGCCACGTCATGCCTGTTCATCGCCTCATTCACAGCGATCACCTCCGGCGCCGATGGTGTGGCCCGGGGAGCTAGGATGACAACTTCCGTTGCTGTTTCCGCAACAGCACAAGCCCGCACGGAGGAACGGCATGGCGGACAGGAAGCGACCCTCGACGGCCGAGACGCTGGCGCAGGTGGGCCCCCGGCTCAGGCGCATCCGTACGCAGCGGGAGGTGAGCCTGTCGGCGCTGTCGGAGGCCACCGGCATCTCCAAGAGCACGCTCTCGCGGCTGGAGTCGGGCCAGCGCCGCCCCAGCCTGGAGCTCCTCCTGCCGATCGCGGAGGCGCACCAGGTGCCGCTCGACGAGCTGGTCGGCGCGCCGGACGTGGGCGATCCGCGCGTCCGCTGCAAGCCGGTGGTCCGCAACGGCCGGACGGTGATCCCCCTGACCGCCCAGCCGGGGCCGCTGCAGGCGTGGAAGTCGATCATCCCCGCCGAGCAGAACCAGCCCCGGCCGATCACGCACGAGGGCTATGAGTGGATGTACGTGCTCTCCGGGCGCGTGCGGCTCGTCGTGGCGGATCACGATCTGGTCCTGGGGCCGGGCGAGGCGGCCGAGTTCGACACCCGGCTGCCGCACTGGTTCGGGGCCGCCGGCGACTCTCCGGTGGAGGTGCTGAACCTGTTCGGCCGTCAGGGCGAGCGGATGCACGTACGGGCCAGGCCGCGCGAGCGTGCGGGGAATTGATCGGTTTGGTACAGACTCGCCCATGCTGAGCTGCGGAAACTCGCCTCCGCGCGTGCCTGGGTGATAGGCAGGAAAGGTGCTTGAGCGCATTCATGAGATACCAGGCGTCATGCTGAGTGCGGATGAGTATCTCGACGACTTCTGGCCGAACTTCCACCAGCTCGACGACGTGTTCTGGAAGCTCGAACGCATCCAGAGCTTCCGGAGCCGGCCGAGCTGGGTGGCGATGGTGGAGGGCGACTGGGATCGCTCGCTCAAGCTGGTCGACGACGGGTGCCGGCCGGCCCGCAGACGCGAACGCCCGGCCAAGCGCGTCCGCCGGCGGCGGATCAGGATCGTCGAGCAGCCGATCACGCCCTACCTGCAGTGGGAGATGCACCTCCTGGCGTTGCGGGCGGCGACCGTGGAGAAGGTGCGGGTGCTCGACGCGGGCGAGGTGGCCGAGATCGAGGTGGGGCGGCGGTTGCCGGAGCTGGTCGTGCTGGGCACTGTGGCGATGTACGAGGTGACGTACGACGAGTCGGGCAGGCACAGCGGGGCGCGGCGGATCGACGACCGGGAGGTCATCGCGGCCTGCCAGGGGGAGCTGGACAAGCTGTTCGAGCGGGGGGAGGAGTTCCGGCCGTACTACGAGAGGGAGATCCTGCCGTTGCCCGCTCCCCGGGTCAGCGTCTGACCGCTATCACCCGCAGGGCCACCGGCTCCGGGTAGCGGCCTGTGGGGTCGATCGCCGGCAGCGCGTCGGTGAGGTCGCGCTCGAAGGCGGGGCGCCGGACGTCACCGCCAGTGTGCGCCGCCGGTTCCCGGGGTCGGCCTCGGCCCCACGGCGGTCACCCGGTGACCGGCCGCCACGAGAGCGCCGGCCAGCGCTGTTCCGATGCCTCCGGTGGCTCCGGTCACCAGGATGTGCCCCATGACGCCTCTCATGGCGAATTCGCGTGCGGGCGAGGGTCAGAGGGGCAGGCCGCCGGTGGCGGAGCTGGTGGAGCCGGTCGCCTGGTAGGCGGCGATCGTGCGCTCGGCGATGCGCATCTGGTGGATCTCGTCGGCGCCGTCGGCGAAGCGGGCCCAGCGGGCGTGCTGGAACATGTTCGCCAGCGGAGTGTCCGTCGAGTAACCGAGGGCGCCGTGCACCTGGATCGCGCGGTCCACGATCCGGTTGAGGCTGTTGGCCACGAAGTGCTTGGCCATCGACACCTCCGTACGGAAGTCCTCCCCCCGGTCGATCTTGGAAGCGGCGTGCAGCACCATCAGCTTGCACTGGTACAGCTCCATGGCCGAGTCGGCGATCAGCCACTGGATGCCCTGCTTCTCGGCCAGCAGGGAGCCGTGGCTGTAGCGGTTGAGCGCGCGGTCGACCATCATGTCCAGCGCCGTCTCCGCCTGCGAGATCCACCGCATGCAGTGGGCCAGCCGGGCCGGGCCGAGGCGGTACTGGCCCAGGCGGTGGCCGTTGCCCCGGCCGCCGAGGACGGCGCTGTCGGGGACCCGCAGGTCCTTGATGACGATCTCGCTGTGGCCGGTGGAGCCGTGCATGGTCTCCACCTCGCGCACGTCGTTCCAGCCGGGGTTGGGCAGGTCGACCAGGAAGGCGGTGTTCGCGCCGCGCGAGCCCTCCGGGACGTCCTGCTCCGTCCTGGCGATGAGGATGGCGAAGTTGGCGCGGCGGGCGTTGGAGATGAACCACTTGTGGCCGTTGATGACCCACTCGTCGCCGTCCTGGACGGCGTGCGTGCGGATCAGCGTGGGGTCCGAGCCGGCCACCTCGGGCTCGGTCATGGCGAAGCAGGACATCTGCACACCGTCGAGGAGCGGCCGCAGGTACTTCTCCTTCTGTTCGTCGGTCGCCCAGTGCAGGAGGGTGTGCATGTTGCCCTCGTCGGGGGCCTGGCAGTTGAGCACCCACGGCCCGATGCGGGTCTTGGCGGCCTCCGACTGCACCATCGCCAGCTCCACGTGGCCCAGGCCCATGCCACCCCATTCCTTCGGCATGTGGGGCAGCCACAGCCCCTCCGCCTTGGCCTGGGAGCGCAGGCGGAAGATCGTGCGCAGGTACTGGTCGCGCTCGCCCTCCTGCACCTCCTCCATGGCGGGCACGACGGTGCCCTGGATGAAGGAACGGATCCGCTTGCGGATCTCCTCGTGCTCAGGGGCGAGAGTGAAATCGATGGCCATATCGGTCTTCTACTCCTTAACGGGAAAATGGCAGGCGAGCCAGTGGTCGTCGCCGATCTGCCGGATCTGCGGCTCCTCCTCCGCGCATCTCGCCGCCGCGCGCGGGCACCGCGTACGGAAGCGGCACCCGGAGGGCGGATCGACGGGTGAGGGAGGCTCGCCGCTGATCAGGGTGTCGGCGGGAGGCAGGTCCAGACCGCCGCCGGGGATGGAGGCGATCAGGGCCCGGGTATACGGGTGCGCGGGCCGGCCGATCAGGTCGTCGCTCGGCGCCAGCTCGCACACCTTGCCCAGGTACATGACCATGATGCGGTCGCTGACGTTCTTCACCACGGCCAGGTCGTGGGCGATGAAGACGAGGGTGAGCCGGTAGCGGGCCTTCAGGTCCTCCAGCAGGCCGAGGATCTGTGCCTGCACCGAGACGTCCAGCGCCGAGACCGGCTCGTCGCAGATCACCACCTCGGGGTCCAGGATCAGGGCCCTGGCGATGGAGATGCGCTGGCACTGCCCGCCGGAGAACTCGTGCGGCCTGCGCTCGGCCGCCGTCACCGGGTCGAGGCCGACCGCCTCCAGGACCTCGTCCACGCGGTCGCCCGGCAGGTGCCAGACGCGGGGGCCCTCGCCGACGATGTCGCGGACGCGGCGGCGCGGGTTGAGCGAGGAGATGGGGTCCTGGAAGATCATCTGGAGGCGCTGGCGGGTCATCCGCAGGGCCTCGCCGCGCAACGCGGTCAGCTCCAGGCCGTCCAGCCTGACCGAGCCCGAGCGTGGCGGCGGGAGCTGGACCAGGGCGCGGGCGGCGCTGGACTTGCCGCAGCCGGACTCGCCGACGATGCCCAGCGTCTCGCCGCGCATCAGGTCGAAGCTCACTCCGGAGACCGCGCTCACGGTGCGGCCCCGGCCGGCGGGGAACTCCACGACCAGATCCTCCACCCGCAGCAGCACCTCGTCACGGGGACGCAGGTGCGCGCTTCCGCTACCGGCCACGGCTCTCAACTCCTGACTCGACGTCCGCCGGCTCGCTGTCGCGCGTCTGCCTGGGATACCAGCAGGCGTACTGGTGGTGGTGCGGGCCGTCCTCGAACAGGGGCGGCGCCTCCAGCTCGCACCGCTCCTGCGCGTACGGGCACCGCGCCCGGAACGCGCACCCCGGCGGCAGGTGCGCCAGGTCCGGCGGCCGGCCGGGGATGACGCGCAGCCGGTGGTGCACCGGGTCGGTGAGCCGGGGCGCGGCCTGGAGCAGCGACTCGGTGTACGGCATCCGGGGACGCTCGAACACCTGCGCGGCGGGGCCCCGCTCCACCACCTTGCCCGCGTACATGACGATCACCTCGTCCGCCCACTCGGCGACCACCGACAGGTCGTGGCTGACCAGCACCACGGCCATGTCGCGCTCCTCGCGCAGCCGGTGCAGCAGCCGCAGCACCTGGTCCTGGATGGTCACGTCCAGCGCGGTGGTGGGCTCGTCGGCGAACAGCACGTCGGGCCGGCACGACAGCGCCATCGCGATCGTCACCCGCTGCCGCATCCCGCCGGAGAGCTGGTGCGGGTAGCGGCGCAGCATGCGGGCGGGGTCGGGGATGCCGACCGAGGCGAGCAGCTGCACGGCCTCGGCGCGGGCCTGCCTGCGCGACATGCGCAGGTGCACCCGCAGCGGCTCCATCACCTGGGTGCCGATCGTGCGGACGGGGTTCAGCGCCGTCATCGGGTCCTGGAAGACGGTCCCGAGCCGCCGGCCGAGCACGGAGCGCATCTCCGCGGGGCTGTAGGTGGTCAGGTCGTCGCCCGACAGGTACACGTGGCCGCCCCTGACCGAGGTGCCGGGCAGCAGGCCCAGGATGGAGCGGATCAGCATGGACTTGCCCGACCCCGACTCGCCGACGATGGCCAGGGTGCGGCCGCGGTCGAGGGTGAAGGAGACGCCGTCCACGGCCTTGACGACGCCGCGCGGCGTGACGAAGTGCGTGCGCAGCTCCTCGGCCTGCAGCAGGGTGTCGTGGATGGCGTGGGTGGCGGTCGGCATCGGGGTGGCGGCGGCCTGGCGTACCGGCTCCAGGCCGATCTCGCGTACGTCGGTCATCGCCCGCAGCCGGTCGCCCACCAGGTTGAACGACAGCACGGTCAGGAACATCACGATCGACGGGGCCAGCACCACGTGCGGCGCGGTCTCCATGATCGTGCGGCCCTCGTTGATCAGCCCGCCCCAGGTCGGCGTGGGCGCCTGGACGGACAGGCCGAGGAAGGCCAGGCTGCCCTCGGCGACCACGACCACGGCCATCCCGATGAAGGCGTACGAGGCCGCGGGCACGGCCACGTTCGGCACGATCTCGCGCCACAGGATGCGCCGGTCGCGGGTGCCGAGCACGCGCGCGGCCAGCACGAACTCGCGCTCGGCGAAGGTGAGGGTGGCGCCCCTGATAAGCCGCACCCAGGAGGGCACGCCGAGCACGCCGAGGACGATGAGCACGTTGCGCAGGTTCGCGCCCGCGAAGGCCACCACGGCCAGCGCGAACACCAGCGCGGGGAACGCCTGCGCCACGTCGTTGACCGCCATGATGACCGCGTCCGCGGCCCGCCGCCGGTAGCCGGCCAGGATGCCGAGCGGCGCGCCGATGCCCAGGCCGAGCAGCACGGCGCCGATGCCGACGCCGAGCGAGACGCGGGCCCCGTACACGACCCGGCTGAGCACGTCGCGGCCGAGCCCGTCGGTGCCGAAGGGGTGCGCGGCGCTGGGCCCCGACTGCGGCGGCCCGGCGAGCGTCTCGTCGTAGCGGGCGAACGGCAGGAGGTCGGCCAGCAGCGCGGCGAGCAGCACCAGCCCGATCCAGCCGGCCGCCAGCCAGACCCCGAGGCCCAGAGATCGACGCAGCCGCCTACGCACGACGGATCCTGGGGTCCACGGCGGCGTACACCAGGTCCACCGCGAAGTTCACGACCACGTAGCCGACCGAGATCAGCACGACGCCTCCCTGAACCGTCAGGTAGTCGCGGGAAAAGATGGAGTCGACGATGAGCCGCCCGACGCCGGGCAGGCCGAAGAGGGTCTCGATGATCACGGTGCCGCCGATGAGCGCGCCCAGGTTGAGGCCGATGGCGGTGATCAGGGTGATCGCGGAGGGGCGCAGCGCGTGCCGCCACAGGATGCGCCGCGGTGACAGGCCGCGGGCGCGTGCCAGCGTGATGTAGTCCTCCTGGAGGGTGGCGATCAGATCGGTACGCAGCAGCCGCGCGTACACCGCGAACTGCCCGCACCCCAGCGTGATCGCCGGCAGGATCACGGAGGTGAGGTTCCACCCCAGATCGACCGAGATGGAGGTCCAGCCGGTCGCGGGCAGCACCTGCCAGTTGACGGCGAAGACGAGGATCAGCAGCACCCCGAGCACGAACACGGGCGTGGACAGCAACGCGAAGCTGAGCGCCGTGAGCACCTGGTCGAGGGCGCGCCCGGCGCGGCGGGCGGCGGCCACGCCCACCGGGATCGCCAGGCCGAGCGCCACGATCTGCGCCGCGACCAGCAGCTCCAGCGTGACGGGCAGTCGTTCGGCCAGCTCCACGCCGACGGGCATCCGGGTGATGTAGGAGTTGCCGAAGTCGCCGACGCCCAGGCCGGCGAGCCAGTCGAGGTAGCGCACCAGCAGCGGCTCGTCGAGCCCGAGCTCCTGGCGGAGCTGCGCGCGGGACTCCTCGGTCGCCGACAGGCCCAGGATCTGCGTGACCGGGTCACCGGGCAGCAGGTTGAGCAGGGCGAACGACAGGAACGTCACCACGAGCAGCACCACCAGGAGCCGGACCAGCCGGTGGAGGACGATCACTGGCCGCTGACCCAGAGCTGGCCGAACGGGTGGTACGGGATGGGTGAGCCGGTCAGCGGCAGCCCCTTCTCGCCGTCGGGCAGCACGTGCTCGCCGATGCCGCGCACCTTGGTCTTGGCGATGATGGCGCCGGTGTCGAGGTGGTCGACGAAGACGTACGGCACCTGGTCGCGCAGCCGCTGCTGCACGGTGGCGTACGCCTGCTTGCGGGTGGCCTCGTCCGGGCTCATCCGGCCGGCGTCCAGGGCGGCGCTCAGCTTGTCGTCCTTGAGCCTGGTCATGTTGAGCGAGATGGCGCCGACGGGCTTGGCGTAGGCCTGGTGCATCCAGACGTACTCGCCGTCGGGGTCCTGCGCGGAGAACTGGGTCCACACGGTGGCCGCGAAGTTGCCGGTGATGGCCCGGTTGATCAGGTCGGCCTGGTCGGCCTGCTTGATCGAGACCTCGATGCCGGCCTTGCGCCACATGTCCTGGGCCAGCTCCACGCCCTGCATGGTGTTCGGGTCGGGGGTGGAGATCAGCTCGAAGCGGAGGGGGCCCTTCTCCGCCTCGACCTCCTTGACCAGGGCGGTGGCCTTGGCCAGGTCGTAGGCGGGGTAGCCGCCGGGGGCGTACCACGGGGAGTCCTTGGACCAGGGGCCGTCGGCCGGCTCGGTCATGCCGCCGCGCAGGGTCTTGATGACGGTCTCACGGTCCATGGCGTGGGCCATGGCCCGGCGCACCCGTACGTCGTCGAGGGGGGCCACGGCGGTGTTGAGCAGGAACATGTACTCGGCCACCGCCATGCCCTGCGCCCGGTTCACCGTGTACTGGTCCTTCATGGCGCCGAACTTGGTCAGGTCCTCGTCGCGGGAGGTGCCGATGGCGTCCACGCCGCCCGCTTCGAGGGTCTGGGCGCGGGTCTGGGTGTCGGGCAGGATGCGGAACTCGATCTCGTCCAGGTACGGCAGGCCGTCCCGCCAGTAGTGCGGGTTGCGGGTGACGACCATGCGGTTGTCCGGCACGTACTCCTTGAAGACGAACGGCCCGGTGCCGACCGGCTTGAGGCTGGCCGTCTTGGGGTCGGTGAGCGAGGCCGGCGGGACGATCATGCCGGTCTGCACGGCGAGCAGGTAGGGGAAGGCCACCCACGGCTGGTTCAGGATGACCTTGACGGTCATCGGGTCGGTCAGCTCGAACGACTTGATCGGCATCATCGCGGCGGCGGTCAGGGGGGACCGCTTCTGCGCCTCGAGGTTGGCCTTGACGATGTCACCGGTCAGCGAGATGCCGTCGGAGAAGGAGATCCCCGACCTGACCTTGATCGTCCATTCGTCGTACTTCTTGTTGGGGGTGAGCGACTCGGCCAGGTACGGCTTCCAGTTGCCGTCCGCTGCGACGCTCACCAGGGTCTCGATGATCGTGCCCGTCATGCTGTAGCTCTGCGCCGCGAACTGGTCGGTGACCGGGTTGAACCCGTTGGCGTCCGCGCTCAGCGCGTAGACCAGCCGCCCGCCCTGCGCCGGGCCTGTCGCGGCCGGCGCGCTGGACTGGGCCTGCGGTTCGGCCGGTCGCTGGCCGCTGCATGCCAGCATCACCGTCGCGGCCAGCAACAACGTGGCCGGCGTCCTCCAGCGTTTCATCCACGCCTCCTCCCGGCAGATCCCCCGAGAGCAATTTCACCGATAGTACTATCGGTGAAATTCCGCACAAGTGGCGCGAGAGAATCGTTACGGGAGGGGAGGGGACTCATGACGAGCACGCCGCTCACGAGGAGCGAGGCGAAGGATCTGACCAGGCGCAAGCTCATCCGAGCCGCGCTGGCGATCCTCGACGAGGAGGGCGAGGCCGGGCTGAGCACGGTCAAGGTGGCCAAGGCCGCCGGCATCGCGCAGTCCAGCTTCTACGTGCACTTCAAGGACATGGGGGAGCTGCTGCGGGAGCTCGCCGAGGAGGGCGGCCAGCGGCTGCGCGCCTCCATGCGCGAGGCGCGGCGCCGGGCCCGCGAGCACCCCGGCGACCTCGACCTGCACCGCGAGACGTTCCGCATCCCCCTGGAGTCCATCTGCCGGCACCCCGAGCTGCTGCGCATCCAGCTCAGGGCCCGGCACGACCCCTCCTCCTCGCTGCGCGACTTCGCCGCGGAGACGGCGGCGGCCTACCGCGAGCACCACGCCGCCGACCTGGCCGCGCTGGGCTACACGGCCGACAACGAGCGCGACAGGCGGCGGCTGGAGATGATCGCCGACGGCATCAACGCGGCCACGAACGCGCTGGCCATGGGGCATCTGGAGGGGCGTTACCCCGATCTGGACGAGGCCGCCGACATCCTGACGGCCCTGTCACGGGGGGCGCTGCGGCTGCTGCGAGCGACCTCGCACCAGCCGATCAGCGAGCCCCCCGGACCGTCCTGAATCTCCGTCAGAGCAGGGTGCCGGCGACGGCCGCCGCACCGGCCTGATTCAGGCGGCCGTCCAGCACCGCCGTGACCACCCGCCGCGTCAGCGTGCTCTCGAACGTGAGCGGCCGATCCCACGCCAGCGCCTGCCCCACGCCCGGATACTCCTCGACCCGGACGAACCAGGGATCGCCGTCCGCCTGGGCGAAGACGAGCGTCCAGTCCCGTCCCCCGGCAGTGGTGCCCGACATCGCCACCCACGGGCTCGTGCTGCCGTGCACCGCGGCCTCGTCCCCCGGCAGGGTGATCCGCCCGGTGGAGGTGCCGGGCGCGCGCCAGAAGAAGCCGCCGTAGCCCGCGCCCGCGCGGCCCTTGGTGGCCGAGCTGTTGACCTCCAGCGGCGCCCCGGTCAGGTTCGTCAGGGTGAACGCGAAGTCCAGGGCCCAGAACTCGCCGAACGGCCGCGCGGTCACCGTCCGCTCCTCGCGCACCACCGGGCGGCCGCCGGGCCCGAGCCACTCCAGGTGCTCGGTGAAGCCGCCGTCGTCCAGGCGGGCGAACGCCACGTGCCGCTGCGTGCCGTGGTCGTCCAGCCAGGTCGGCCCCTGGTCCTTGACGTACGTGCGCCCGCCCCAGAAGTTCACCCCGCCCAGGTCGGAGATGGCCACCCCGACACCGAGGTGGTGCACGTGATCCTCGGGCCGGACCTGGGTGACCTCCACGCCGCCGAGGGTGCGCACCGCGTGCAGGTAGGGCCGGGGCGAGTCGGTGGCGGGCAGGTCGGGGCGCGGCTCGTAGGCGGCCACCGGCTCGCCCGACACCAGCAGCTCCACCCGCGTCCACGGCACGCCGAGCTCGGAGTAGAGCGCCAGCTCGGCCGCGCTGCGCCGGGTCAGCTCGGCCACGCCGGGCAGCTCCCTGGCCACGACCTCGCCGCCGGCGTCCCGCCGCACGAACTGGTGGCGCTCGGGGATGGGCGTCGGCTCGGGAGCCAGCCGGATCGCGTCCAGCACCTGCGTGAACCGCTCCGTGCCGGCGAGCGGCACCAGCAGCTCGGCGCCCGTGCGGACGTGGTCGATGAGGTTCTCCAGCAGCCCGGCCCTGTCGTGCACGGTCGTCGTGACGGAGCCGTCGGGCAGCTCCACCTTGAGCCGGTCGTGCGTGTACGTCAGCGTGGCCCGGCCCGCGTCGCCGGTGACGACCAGGTGCGCCCGGCCGCGCCCGCCGCTGCCGGGCGGCGGCTCCACGTAGGGCGCGCACAACGTCGCCGCCATCGTGATCACGAACCCGTCCGCCAGCCGCACGCGCACGCAGGAGGTGTCGTCCGACTCGATCGGATGGGCACGGAACAGCTCGGTCTCGATCTCCGCGATCGGGCTGTCGTGCAGGGCCAGCGCGGTGGCGAGGGCGTGCGCGAACGGGTTGGTCAGCGCGCCGTCCATCACGTCCACGCCGTTGAGCCGGCGCCGGCCCGCCCAGGGGGCGCGGGTGAAGTAGGCCGACGGGCGGTGCCAGGCGCCCCAGCCGCCGATGCCGCGCACAAGGCCGAGCCGGCCGCTCGCGATCAGCCCGCGCAGCGCCGGGACGGCCGCCGAGCCGAGCGACTGGAAGCCGACCTGGCAGGCCAGCCCCGTCTCCGCCACGACCTCGGCGATCCTGCGGTGCTCCGCCGGGCTGGGCGCGGGCGGCTTCTCCAGCAGTACGTGCGAGCCGGCCCGCAGCGCGGCGATCGCGAGGTCGGCGTGGGTGTTGATCGGCGTGCAGACGATCGTGACCTCCGCGCCGGTCTTGGCGACCAGCTCGCCCAGGTCGGACGACTGCGGCGGCGCGCAGAAGTCCACCTCGACGGGACGCAGGTCGCAGATCCCGGCCAGCTCGACCACGCCGCGGCCGGCCAGCTCGCGCAGGATGTCCAGGTGGTGCCTGCCGTGGCCCGTGGCACCTGCCAGGACCACCTTCACCGGTGCCATCACGACCACCTCAGCCCGAGCCCCGCGTGCCCGCCCGCGCGCAGCACGCCACCTGACACCTCCACCGGGTACGGCTCCGCCAGCAGCCCCAGCTGGCCGAAGGAGGCGTCCTCCACGTCCTCGGCCATGACCGGCAGCGGCAGGGCCAGCGCGAGCTGCCCCGACACCTCGCTCAGCAGGTGCGGGTAGACGGGCACGTCGTAGGCCCTGGCCAGCTCCACGATCCGCAGGAACGGCGTGATGCCGCCCACCCGCACCACGTTCGGCTGCACCACGTCGCACGCCCCGGCCGCCAGCAGGTCGCGGAAGCCGTAGGTGGTGTAGACGTTCTCGCCGACCGCGACCGGCACGTCGATGGCGCGGCGCAGCTCCACGTGCGCGGCCACGTCGTCGGCGGGCAGCGGCTCCTCGATCCAGTGCAGGTCGAACTCGCGCAGTGCGGCCAGCGCCCGGCGGGCCCTGTGCAGGTCCCAGCGCTGGTTCGCGTCGATCATCAGCAGCCGGTCGGGGCCGATCACCTCGCGCACCGCGGCCACCCGCGCCACGTCCTCCGCCAGGTCGGGACGGCCCACCTTGATCTTGACGCCCCGGTAGCCGGCCGCCACCCAGCGCTCGGCCTGGGCGACCAGCTCCTCCAGGGGGTAGTGCAGGTTGACGCCGCTGCCGTAGACGGGCACCTCGTCGCGCCGCCTGCCCAGCACGTCGGGCAGCGCCCGCTCGCCGCAGCGCAGGTCCCACAGCGCCAGGTCGATCCCGGCCAGCGCGACCGTGGTGATCCCGCCGGGGCCGGCCTCGCGCAGGTGCCGCCACAGCCGGTCCCACACGACCTCCGGCTGCGCGGGCAGCCCGATCAGCGCCTCGCGCAGGTCGTGGTCGAGCAGCGCCCGGACGGCGTGCGCGCCGATCTGCGGTGTCCAGGAGAACCCGGTGCCGGTGCGTCCGTCCTTCAGCGTGACGTGGGTGACGATGACATGGTTGTACGGCACGTCCTCGCCCCACGGGCGCGGCAGCGGGGCCGAACGCAGCTCCGTACGCAGGTCGGCGATCGTCATGGCGTGGCCAGTTCCAGCCCGGTCTTGATCAGCGCCTCCAGCTCGGCGAGGTGCTCGTCGCTCACCTCGACCAGCGGCGGGCGCACGGCGCCGACGTCCAGGCCGCGCAGCCGCACGCCGGCCTTGACCAGGGCGACGGGGTAGCCGGGCACCTTGCCGCGCAGGCGCACGAGCGGAGCGTAGAACTCGGTGAGCAGCCGCTCGTCGCCGTTCAGGTAGGCCAGCGCGATCTCGGGCGCGAACGCGAACACCGCGCTGGAGTACAGCTCCACGCCGATGCCCCGGTAGGCCGGCATGGTCAGCTCGGCCGTCGGCAGCCCGTTGAAGAACAGGAAGTCCGGGTACTGCTCGCGCACCGCCAGCACGGTGCGCTGCATGCGGTCGATGTCGCCCAGCCCGTCCTTGAGGCCGATCACGCCGGGCAGGCCGGCCAGCTCGACCACGGCGTCCGGCTCCAGCACGACCGAGCCGCGCTGGTAGACGATCACGGGCAGCACCTCGGCGACCGCCCGCACGTACGCCGTGAACCCGTGCGCCGGCCCCTGGGCCAGGTACGGCGGCATGAGCAGCAGCCCGTCGGCGCCCGCCTCGCGCGCGGCCCGCGCCTGGTTCAGCGCCGCGCCGAGCGGCCCGCCCGCGCCCGCGAACACCGGCACCCGGCCGTCCACGACCTGCGCCGCGATCCGCGTGGCCCGCGCGTGCTCGGCCTCGGACAGGGCCGAGAACTCGCCGGTGCCGCACGCCACGAAGACGCCGCCGGGCCCGTGCTCCATGCCTTGCCGGACGTGCTCGGCCAGCACCTGCTCGGCCAGCGAGCCGTCGGCGTCGAACGGGGTCACGGGAAAGAACAGCACACCGCTGAGGTTCATTCGGCTTCTTCCTTGAGTTCGGTACGCCAGCTGCGCTTGGGCTGCCAGCCGAGCAGGCGTTCTGCCTTGGCGGTCGAGAAGGCGGGGGTGGAGCCGGTCAGCCCGGCCGCGAGCGCCTCGGTGCCCGGCACGACCTGGGGGAGCAGGTCGGCCAGCGGCTTCCTGGCCAGCGCGTCGGCCGCGCCGGCGAAGAAGACCTCGCCGTTGGGCAGGTCGGGCAGCGCCTCGGCGAGCACGGCGATCATCTCGGCCGCGTCGCGGGAGTCGATGTAGTTGAACAGCGACACCCCGCCCAGCTCCGGCCGGTCGAGCCGCTCGCGCACCGTGTGGCCGGACTGCGTGGGCGCGCCCGCCCACTCCTCCGGCGGGATCACGAAACACGGCCGGACGGCGGCCAGCTTGGTGCCGCCCGCCCTGGCGTACGCCTTCATCGTCTCCTCGGCCGTCACCTTGGACAGGTTGTAGGCGTTCCACGGGCGCACCGGGTGCTCCTCGTCGATCGGCAGGTAGTGCGGCACCCAGCCGCCGGGGGCGCCGTACCCCATGACGGTGGGGCTGCTGGCCACCACCACGCCCGGCACGCCCAGGGCCACCGACGCCGAGCACACGTTGTACGCGAGCTGGGTGTTGACCTTGAAGATCACCGACTCCGGCACGCTGAACGGGGTGGCGATCGCGGCAAGGTGGATCACCGACTCGGGCCTGAACCTGGCCAGGACCTCGAACGTCTCACCGGTGTCGGTGAGGTCGGCCGGCAGCGTGACGGCCGCCTCCGGTGGGGTGCCGGGGGCGCGGTCGACGCCGATGACCTCGTGCCCGGCCGCCGCGAGCGTGCTGACCACGCTGCGGCCGAGGCGTCCTGCGCTTCCGGTGACGAGGACTCTGCTCACCGTGTGGGGCTCCTTCAAGACTGCAAACAGTTGCACTAAACCTTCAGGTCCGGAAGGGTGAGGCGTCAAGAGGCGATTTCTTGGCCGTCCGTCTAGCTGGGGGTTCCTAGGGACTTCTGAGTCACGGGCGTACGGCAAGCGCTTTCATCGTACTCATGGGTTCTGCAAGCGGTTGCGTTAGGGTGTGCGACTGTGACAGTGACGATTCGTGATGTGGCCAGGGCCTCGGGCGTGCATGTCTCGACGGTGTCCCGGACGTTCTCCGCGCCGCACATGGTGAACGCCGCCACCCGCACCAGGGTGCTCACCGTGGCCGAGGAGCTCGGTTACCGGCCCAACCGGGCGGCCAGGGCGCTCACGACGGGGCGTACCCACAATCTGGGCCTGATCGTGGCCGACATCGCCAACCCGTTCTTCCCGCCCCTGATCAAGGCGGCGCACTCGGCGGCCCGCCAGCGCGACTACCACCTGTTCGTGGCCGACACCGACGAGGAGCCGGCCGCCGAGGAGGAGCTGATCCAGGCCTTCTCCAAGCAGGTGGACGGGGTGGTGCTGTGCAGCCCGCGCTCTTCCAACAAGGCGCTGGAACGGCTGGCGGAGCGGGTGCCGTTCGTGGTGATCAACCGGCGGCTGCGCGGCGCGGCGACCGTCCTGATGGACGTCGGGCACGGGGCCAGGCTGGCCGTCGAGCACCTGGCCGGGCTGGGGCACAGGAAGGTGGCGCTGGTGTCGGGCCCCGCCGGGTCGTGGACCAGCGCCGAGATCCGTACGGCCGCCGAGCAGGTGCCGGGCGTCGAGCTGGTCGTCCTCGGGCCGAACGCGCCGACCGAGCGGGGCGGGTTCGCCGCCGCCGGCCGGGTGCGCGAGTCCGGGGTGACCGGCGTGCTGGCCTACAACGACCTGGTGGCCATCGGGCTCATCGAGGGGCTGCACGAGCTGGGGCTGAGCGTGCCCGAGGACCTGAGCGTGGTCGGGATAGACGACATCGTGCCCGGCCGGCTCAACCGCCCGAAGCTCACCACGGTGGCCATGCCGACGGCCGCGGCCGGGCGGCTCGCGGTCGATCTGCTCATCCAGGAGGTGAGTGCCACCACCTCGCTGGAGACCCGCCTGGTCATCAGGGACTCCACCGCAGCTCCGCGGTAGTTCTGTGATAGCTCTGCGTCTGCAAACGGTTGTACTAAACCGGATCGTAATTCATCAGACTTATTGGGTGGACATGCTTGCTAGCTGGGCGAACGTGCTGGCGATATATCGGTAACGGCTATGTAACGCCTGCAAAGGGTTGACGAAACTTTCCTGCCAGCTATAGGAAAGCGCTATCCATTCACTTCTCGCCGGAAGGTCCGTGATGACTGAAGTTTCGGTGGCGGTGAAACCGGAGCGTGCGGTCAAGCAACCCGCCCGCGGCGGTCATCGCTCCACGAAACGGTCCCGCCGGGAGGCACGGGCCGCCTACCTCTTCCTGGCCCCCTGGTTCGTCGGCCTGCTCGTCATCACGATCGGACCGATCTTCGCCTCCCTCTACCTGTCGTTCACCGACTACAGCCTCCTGGAGGAGGCCCAGTGGGTCGGCTTCGACAACTACGTCAAGATGTTCACCGAGGACGAGCGGTTCATGAACTCGCTGTGGGTGACCACGGTGTACGTGATCGTCTCGGTCCCCCTGCAGCTCGCCTTCGCCCTGGCCCTGGCCCTGGTGCTCGACCGCGGCCTGCGCGGCCTGTCCTTCTACCGCTCGGTCTTCTACCTGCCCTCGCTGCTCGGCGGCAGCGTCGCCATCGCGATCCTGTGGCGGAAGGTCTTCGGCGCGGACGGCCTGGTCAACGCGGTGCTCGCGATGTTCGGCATCGAGGGGCCCGGCTGGGTGGGGCACCCCGACTACGCGCTGGGCACGCTGATCCTCCTGCACGTGTGGACGTTCGGCGCCCCGATGATCATCTTCCTGGCCGGCCTCCGGCAGATCCCGAGCAGCTACTACGAGGCCGCCTCCGTGGACGGCGCCGGCAAGTGGCGGCAGTTCAAGTCGATCACGATCCCGCTGCTGACCCCGATCATCTTCTTCAACCTGGTGCTGGAGCTGATCAAGTCGTTCCAGTCGTTCACGCAGGCCTTCATCGTCAGCGGCGGCAAGGGCGGCCCGGCCGACTCCACCCTGTTCTACACGCTCTACCTCTACCTTGAGGGGTTCAAGAACTACGACATGGGCTACGCCGCCGCGATGGCGTGGGTCCTGCTGATCATCATCGCCGGGCTCACCGGGGTGAACTTCCTCGCTTCCAAGTATTGGGTCTTCTATGGCGACACCAAGTAGGCCGGTCCCGGTCCTGTTCCGCCCGTTCAGGGGCGGGCGGGTGGCCAAGCACATCCTGCTGATCGGCTTCGGCCTGGTCATGCTCTATCCGCTGCTGTGGATGATCTCCAGCTCGCTCAAGCCGGAGGAGCTCATCTTCCGCGAGCCGGGCCTGTGGCCGAGCGAGGTCACACTGGAGAACTACACCGAAGGCTGGTACGCGCTCAAGCACCCCTTCGGTTACTACCTGTGGAACTCCGCGGTCGTCACCGCCATCTCGGTGGTGGCGAACCTGGTGGCGTGCTCGCTGGCGGCCTACGCCTTCGCCCGGCTGAACTTCCCGCTGAAGAAGTTCTGGTTCGCGATCATGCTCGGCACCATCATGCTGCCGCACCACGTGACGATCGTGCCGCAGTACATCATGTTCTCCGAGCTCGACCTGATCAACACGATCTGGCCGCTGGTGATGCCGAAGATCCTGGCCACCGACGCGTTCTTCATCTTCCTCATGGTGCAGTTCATCCGGACCCTGCCCCGCGAGCTGGACGAGGCGGCGGAGATCGACGGCGCCGGCTACTGGCGGATCTACATCAGGGTCGTCATGCCGCTGTGCATGCCGGCGCTGGCCACCACCGCGATCTTCACGTTCATCTGGACCTGGAACGACTTCCTCAGCCAGCTCCTGTACCTCAACAATCCCGACAACTTCACCGTACCGGTAGCGTTGCGCACGTTCCTGGACGCCAGCAGCGACTCGTCGTGGGGCCCGATGTTCGCCATGTCGATCATCGCGCTCGGCCCCATCTTCGGGTTCTTCCTGGCCGGCCAGAAATACCTGATCCGTGGTGTCGCCACCACGGGCCTGAAGTAGATCCTCCACCCCCCAACAGTGAACACCCATAGGAGGTAGAGCCGTGAGCTCTGGCAAGAAGATGTGGTCGGCGGCCCTGCTCGCCACCGCTGTGCTGGCGGTCACCGCGGCCTGCGGCAGTGGCAGCGGCGGCGGAGAGACCGCCGACGGCAAGATCAAGCTGCGCTTCTCCTACTGGGGCAGTGACGCGCGGCAGAAGATGACCGAAGAGGCGATCAAGAAGTTCGAGGCCAAGAACCCGACCATCGACGTCGAGGGCGAGTTCTCCGACTGGGCCAGCTACTACGAGACGCTGTCCACCAAGGTCGCGGGCAGCGACGCCCCTGACGTCATCAGCCTGGAGATCCGCGGCCTGCGCGAGTACGCCGACCGTGGCACGCTGGCCGACGTGACCGGCAAGGTCAACACCGGCGACATCGACGCCAAGGTGCTGGCCACCGGCGCCATCGACGGCAAGCAGTACGCCATCCCCACCGGCGTCAACGCCTTCTCCCTGATCGTCAACAAGGCGCTGGTCGAGCAGTCCAAGGCCGAGCTCCCCGACGACAAGACCTGGACCTGGGAGGACTACGTCACCCTGGCCAACAAGGTCACCGCCGGCAGCGGCGGCAAGGTCATCGGCACGCAGCTCAGCTGGAACCCCGCCTACCTGCAGATCTACGCCACGCAGAAGGGCGAGCAGTTCTACAACGGCAACAAGCTCGGCGTGACGCCTGAGACCATCAAGGAATGGTGGGCGATCATGCAGAGCCTGATCAAGGGCAAGGGTGCCCCCGACGCCGCCAAGAGCGCCGAGATCGGCGCGACCAGCATCGACCAGTCGCTGCTGGGCACCAACACCGGGTCCATGGGCATGTGGTGGAGCAACCAGCTCGGCGCGGCCACCAAGGCGTCGGGCCAGCCGCTCGACCTGCTGCGGATGCCGAAGATCAAGGGCGCCACGGTGGGCGGCATGTTCACGCAGCCGGCCATGTTCTACAGCGCCTCCTCCAAGACCGAGCACTCCGCCGAGGCCGCGAAGTTCATCGACTTCATGATCAACGACCCCGAGGCGGGCGCGATCATCCTCAGCGACCGTGGCCTGCCGGCCAGCTCCAAGGTGCTGGCCGCGGTCCGCGACAAGCTCCCCGAGGCCGACCAGAAGACGCTGACGTTCCTGGAGGAGAACAAGAGCGAGCTGTCCGACCCGCCGGCCGCCCCGCCGAAGGGCTCCAGCGCCACGGAGGACATCATCACCCGCTACTCCGAGGAGGTCATGTTCGGCCGCATGACCCCCGACGAGGCCGCGCAGAAGCTGATCACCGAGGTCAACGCCTCCATCGCGGGCTGAGCGCGGTCGTCGAAGGAGAGACATGAGGTACGCGTTCGTCGGGCTCGGGCACCGCGCGCAGATGTACGTCGACGCGCTGCTCGGCGAGTGGCGCGACGCCGGCACCATCGTCGCCCTGTGCGACCCGAACCGCACCCGCATGGACTACTACGTCCAGCGGATCGGCCGGCAGGTGCCGTGCTACGCACCCGATGAGTTCGGCAAGGTGCTCGAGCTCGCCGACGCGGTCATCGTCACCACCGTCGACGCCGCCCACGCGCGGTACGTGTGCGCGGCGCTCGACGCCGGCCGCGACGTCATCGTGGAGAAGCCGCTCACGACCGACGCCGACGGCTGCGCGGCCATCGCCGCCGCCGCGGAGCGCAGCACCGGCAAGCTGATCGTCACGTTCAACTACCGGTACTCGCCCCGCAACTCCGCCGTGCGCCGCCTCCTCCAGGAGGGCGCGATCGGCGAGGTCACCTCGGTGCACTTCGAGTGGCTGCTCGACACCATCCACGGCGCCGACTACTTCCGCCGCTGGCACCGCGAGCGGGCCAGCTCGGGCGGGCTGCTCGTGCACAAGTCCACCCACCACTTCGACCTGGTCAACTGGTGGCTGGGCGCGGCGCCCGAGCTGGTCTTCGCCCAGACCGGCCTGCGCTTCTACGGCGCCGAGAACGCCAGGAACCGGGGGCTGACCGGCCGTCCCGAGCGGGCCCACGGCGCGCCCGGCCTCGGCACGGACCCGTTCCTGCTGGACATCTCCAGGGACGAGCGGCTCAAGCGGCTCTACCTGGACGCCGAGCACGAGGACGGCTACATCCGCGACCAGGACGTCTTCGGCGAGGGCATCGACATCGACGACAACATGTCGGTCATGGTGCGCTACGCCGACCGGGCCGTCCTGACGTACTCGCTGCACGCCCACGCGCCCTGGGAGGGGTACCGGGTGGCCTTCAACGGCACGGCGGGGCGGCTGGAGCTGGACGTCGTGGAGCGGGAGTGGACGCCGCCGCACGCCGCCGTCGATCCCAGCGCGGCCTCCAAGGAGCACGCGAGCGGCGCCTCGGAGCGGCTGCTGCTGCGCCGGCACTGGCGCGAGCCGGAGGAGGTGCCCATCGAGTCAAGGGCCGGTGGGCACGGCGGTGGTGACCGCCTCCTGCTGAACGACGTCTTCCGGGGCCCGGGCGACGACCCGCTGGCCCGGCAGGCCGGCTATCGCGACGGCATCCGCAGCGTGCTGACCGGCTACGCGGCCGACGTCTCCGCGCGTACCGGGGCGCCCGTGCACCTGACCGACGACGGCACGCGTGTTCGCTGAGCTGGCCGGGATCGCCGCCGCCCAGCGCGGGCTCTACCCCGTCCTGCCCGGGGCTGAGCTGCGGGCGGCGGCCAGGGACGCCGTCGGGGTGCTCGACCTGGCCGCCGCCGACGTGCGCGTCGAACGCACCTGGACCGACGGCGACCTGCACGGCGAGGAGCTGTCGTGGTCGGTGGGGTTCGGGCCGCGCACGCACGCGTACCTGCTCAAACCGCGCGACGCGGACGGGCCGCTGCCCGGGGTGGTGGCGCTGCACTGCCACGCCGGGATGAAGTACGCCGGCAAGGAGAAGATCGCCGACGGGCCCGAGCCGCCGTCACCCGAGGTGCGGCGGCTGCGTGCGCAGATCTACGGCGGCCGGGCCTTCGCCGGCGCGCTGGCCCGGCGCGGGTTCGTGGTGCTCGCGCACGACGTGTTCGGCTGGGGCAGCCGCCGCTTCCCCCTGGAGACTGCTGAGGGGCCGTCCGGCGCGGCGCGTGGGGACGCCCCGGACGCGCCCCTCAGCGAGGCCGACCGGTACGACCTGGCGGCGCGGGAGCACGAGCACGTCGTGGCCAAACACTGCGCGGTGCTCGGCACCTCGTTCACCGGCGTCGTCGCAGGCGAGGACCTGGCGGCGGCGGCCTACCTGCGCTCCCGCCCCGACGTCGGCGCGGTCGGCTGCGCGGGCCTGTCGGGCGGCGGCCTGCGGGCGGCGCTGCTCGGCGCGTTCGACCCCGACATGCGCGCGGTCGTGGTGGCCGCGATGGCCTCCTCCTACCGCGACATGCTCGGCGGGCACGTCGAGCGGCACACCTGGCTGCTCTGGCCGCCCGGCCTGCCAAGACTGGGCGACTACCCGGACCTGATGGCCGCCCGCGCGCCCGAGCCGCTCATGGTGCAGTACGCGATGCGCGACGAGCTGTTCCCCGAGACCGGCATGCGGCGCGCGCACGCCATCATCGGCGAGCGGTATCGCGACGCCCCCGGCGCCTACGAGGCCGTCTTCGCCGACGTGCCGCACAGCTTCGACGTGCCGATGCAGGAACGGGCCTTCGACTGGCTCGCCGCGCAGTTGCCGCGTCCCTAGTCGCCCTGCTTCCAGGTGGCGACCAGCTTGTCGTAGTCGAGCGTCTCCGGCTTGCCGCGCTCGTCGGCCAGCTTCGGCGCCGGGGCGCCCGGCTGGTCGAGCCAGTACTGGGCGGGACGCTCCTGGTTCAGCTTGGGCGCGCACTGGCCGCCGTACCCCTGCCGCTCGCGGGAGAGCCGCTCCAGGCGGGACAGGATCTCGTCCTGCTGCCTGGCCAGGTTGTCCATCGACTGCTGCGGCGTGGTCTCGCCGGTCACGGCGGTGGCCACGTTCTGCCACCAGAGCTGGGCCAGCTTCGGGTAGTCGGGCACGTTCGTGCCGGTCGGCGTCCACTGCTTGCGGGCCGGGGAGTTGTAGAACTCGATCAGGCCGCCGTACTTCTCGGCGTTCTGCGAGAAGTACTCGCTCTTGATGTCGGAATCGCGGATGAACGTCAGCCCGACGATCGACTTCTTCAGCGACACCGTCTTCGAGGTCACGAACTGCGCGTACAGCCAGGCCGCCGCCCTGCGGTCCTGCGGCGTGCTCTTCAGCAGCGTCCACGAGCCGGCGTCCTGGTAACCCAGCTTGTTGCCGGTCTTCCAGTACGAGCCGTGCGGGCTCGGCGCGATGCGCCACTTGGGCGTGCCGTCGCTGTTGACGACCGGCAGGCCCGGCTTGGTCATGTCGGCCGTGAACGAGGTGTACCAGAAGATCTGCTGGGCGATGTTGCCCTGCGCGGGGACGGGGCCGGCCTCGCTGAAGTTCATGCCCGCCGCCTCGCGGGGCGCGTACTTCTTCAGCCAGTCGACGTACTTCGTCAGCGCGTAGACCGCGGCGGGGCCGTTGGTGTCGCCGCCCCGGGAGACCGACGAGCCGACCGGGCGGCAGTCCTCCACCCTGATGCCCCAGTCGTCCACCGGCAGGCCGTTGGGGATGCCCGGGTCGCCGTTGCCGGCCATCGACAGCCAGGCGTCGGTGAAGCGCCAGCCCAGCGACGGGTCCTTGCGGCCGTAGTCCATGTGGCCGTAGACCTTCTTGCCGTCGATGGTGCCGTTGCCGTTCACCTTGCTGGTGAAGAACTCGGCGATGTCCTCGTAGGCCGCCCAGTTGACCGGGACGCCGAGGTCGTAGCCGTACGCGTCCCTGAACTGCTTCTTGATCTCCGGGTCGGTGAACCAGTCGTAGCGGAACCAGTAGAGGTTGGCGAACTGCTGGTCGGGGAGCTGGTACAGCTTCTTGTCCGGGCCGGTGGTGAAGCTGATGCCGATGAAGTCGTTCAGGTCCAGCGTGGGCGAGGTGACGTTCCTGCCCTCGCCGGCCATGTAGTCCGACAGCGGCACCACGTAGTCGCCGCGCGAGTGGGTGCCGATCAGGTCGGAGTCGTTGACGTAGGCGTCGTAGATGTTCTGGTTGGACTGGATCTGCGTCTGGAGCTTCTCGACGACGTCGCCCTCCTGGATCAGGTCGTGCTTGATCCTGATGCCGGTGATCTCGGTGAACGCCTTGGCGAGCTGCCTGGACTCGTACTCGTGGGTGGTGATCGTCTCGGAGACCACGTTGACCTGCATGCCGCGGTACGGCGCGGCGGCCTTGATGAACCAGTCCAGCTCGGCGAGCTGCTGATCCTTGCTCAGCGTGCTCGGCGTGAACTCCTGCGACACCCACCGCTGGGCCGCGGCCTTGCCGTCGGCCTCCTTGAAGTCGCTCGCCGGCCTCTCCGCGCTCTGCGTGCAGCCGGCCGCCAACAGGGCGATCACGGCCGCGCCGACGGCGGCGGACCTGCCTGCCCGATGCCTCATGCGCTTGGCTCCTCTTCTGTTAGCCCCATATGCCGATCACGGCCACCACCAGCAGCGCGCAGCCGAGCGCGAGCCACATGGACAGGTCGGTGATCGCTATCCAGCCGGCCAGCACGACCGCGGCGCTGATCAGGCCGATGTAGAGCCGGTCGCCCCGGTCGGTCTCGATGCGCAGGAAGCCTCGCCTGGCCACGGGCGGGGACAGGCGGGCCCAGACCGCCATGACGACGAGCAGGAGGGCCAGCCCCGCGAACACCAGCGCCGTGGGGACGGTCCAGACCATCCAGTCGAGCATCGCTAGACCCTCCCCAGCGCGAAGCCCTTGGCGATGTAGTTGCGGACGAACCAGATGACGATGGCGCCGGGGACGATGGTGAGCACGCCCGCCGTGGCCAGCAGCCCCCAGTCGACGCCCGCCGCGCTCACCGTCCTGGTCATGGTGGCGGCGATCGGCTTGGCGTTCACCGAGGTGATCGTCCTGGCGATGAGCAGCTCGACCCAGCTGAACATGAAGCAGAAGAACGCGGTCACGCCGATCGCGGACCGGATCATCGGCAGGAAGATCCTGATGAAGAAGCGCGGCATGGAATAGCCGTCGATCGCCGCGGTCTCGTCGATTTCCCGGGGAATCGCGGACATGAATCCTTCGAGGATCCACACCGCGAGCGGGACGTTGAACAGCATGTGCGCGATGGCCACGCCGAGATGTGTGTCGAACAGCCCGACGCTCTGGTAAATCTGGAAGAACGGCAGCAGGAATACCGCCGCCGGCGCCATGCGATTGGTCAGCAGCCAGAAGAACAGATGCTTGTCGCCCGCGAATCGGAACCGCGAGAACGCGTACGCGGCGGGCAACGCCACGGTGAGCGACATCACCGCGTTCAGCGAGGTGTAGATGATGGAGTTCAGATAGCTCGAATACCACGCGGAGTCGGTGAAGAAAGTGACGTAGTTGTCGAACGTCACGCGCTGCGGAATGAGCGAGAAAGCGCCGAGGATGTCCTCGTTCGGCCGGATCGACATGCCGAACATCCACAGCAGCGGCAGCATGAGCGTGGCCACGTACAGCCAGAAGACCGTGCGCGCCCAGGGCAGGCTCCTGTTCACCCCGCTCACCTGCCCGACCTGGTGAGCACGGTGAAGAAGACGTAGCAGATGACCTGCACGATGAGGAAGTACAGCAGCGAGAACGCCGCCGCGGGCCCCACGTCGAACTGGCCGACCGCGATCTTCGACAGCAGGATGCTGAGGAACGAGGTCGCGTTGCCCGGCCCGCCGCCGGTCACCACGAACGGCTCGGTGTAGATCATCAGGCTGTCCATGAACCTGAGCAGGATCGCGATCGTCAGCACGCCCCGCAGCCGGGGGAGCTGGATGTGCCGGAAGGTGGCCCACGCCGAGGCGCCGTCGATCTGCGCGGCCTGGAAGTACGGCTCGGGGATCGAGCGCAGCCCCGCGTACGCCAGCAGCGCCACCAGCGGCGTCCAGTGCCACACGTCCATGAGCAGGACCGTGATCCAGGCGTCCGTGGAGTCCAGCGTGTAGTTGAAGTTGATGCCCAGCACGTTGTTGATCGTCCAGCCGCCCAGCCCGATGTCGCCGCGGGCGAAGATCTGCCAGATCGTGCCCACCACGTTCCACGGGATCAGCAGCGGCAGCGCGACCAGCACCAGCGCCAGCGACACCCCCATGCCCCTGCGCGGCATGACCACCGCCAGCGCCACGCCGAGCGGGATCTCCAGCAGCAGCACCTGCAGCGAGAACAGCAGCGTGCGCACCAGCGCCGCGTGCACCTCGGGGTCGCGGGCGATCGCGCGGAACCACTCCAGCCCGACGAAGACCCGGTCGACGGGGCTGAAGACGTCCTGCACCGAGTAGTTCACCACGGTCATCAGCGGGATCACCGCCGTGAACGCCACCGACACCACGACCGGCACGACCAGCCACCAGGCCCGGTTGGTGCGGCGCTTGGGCGGCGCGTACGACTGCTCCTCCTCCACGGGCGGCTCCGGGGCGACGACCTCGCCGCTCACCTGGTCGCCTACGACGGTCACACCTGGCCCCTTCCGTTCAGCGGCGCGAGGGAGCCGCACCTGACCTCGTCGCGGAACAGGAACGTGCGGTCGGCGGGGAAGTGCAGGAACGCGACCGCTTCCGGCCGGTGGGCGCAGCCCGCCTCGGCCTTGGCGACCACCGGGTGCTCGCCGACCAGGGTGTGGACCAGGTCGTACGCGCCCATCCGGTCGATCCCCGTCACCCGGGCGGGCACGCCGGGAGAGACGCTCACCGGGGTGATCCGGACGAACTCGGGCCGCACCCCGATGCGCACGGGGCCCGGCGGCAAGGGCTCCACGACGGTGCCCACGGCCTCCTGCCCCACACGAACCACGTCCCCGGCGACCTCGGCGGGCAGCACGTTCATCCCGGGCGAGCCGATGAAGTGGCCGACGAACTCGTGCGCCGGCGACAGGAACAGCTCCGACGGCTCGCCGGCCTGCACGATCGCCCCGTCGTTGAGCACCACCACCTCGTCGGCGAACGTCAGCGCCTCCGTCTGGTCGTGGGTGACGTAGATCAGCGTGTGCCCGGTGTCGCGGTGGATCTCCTTGAGCTTGCTGCGCAGCGTCCACTTCAGCGCCGGGTCCACCACGGTCAGCGGCTCGTCGAGCAGCACGGCGGCCACCTGGGAGCGGACCAGGCCGCGGCCCAGGCTGACGATCTGCTGGCGCCCCGCGTCCAGCCTGCGGGACCTGCGGTTGAGCACGTGGTCGAGACCGAGCAGCCGGGAGACCTGGCGGACCCGCCGGTCCACCTCCGGCTTGGGCACCTTCCTGTTCCTGAGAGGGAAGGCGAGGTTGTCGTAGACCGACATCTCCTCGTACAGGACGGGGAACTGGAAGACCTGCGCGATGTCGCGGCCCTTGGTGGGCACGCCGGTGACGTCGCGGTCGTCGATGTAGATCCGGCCCTCGGTCGGGGTGATCAGGCCGGAGATGATGTTCAGCAGCGTCGTCTTGCCGCAGCCGCTGGGGCCCAGCAGCGCGTACGCCCGCGAGCTGCGCCAGGTCCACGTCATCGGCTTGACCGCCCACGTCCGGCCACCGTCGTAGCTGTGGCCCACGCCCTCCAGCCGGATGTCAGCCATGCAGGTCCACCTCCGCGGCACTGGTGGCCAGCAGCCGGCCGCCCGCCTCGTCGAAGACGAAGATGTGCGCGGGGTCCACGTAGGCGACCGCGGGCTCGCCGGGGGTGAAGAGCTGGGTGCCCGGCAGGTGGGCGACCAGGTGGCGGCCGCCCTGGAGGAGGAGGTGCAGGAACGTCGCGCTGCCCGTCACCTCCGCGAGCCTGATCTCGGCCGGTAGCTCCAGCAGGCCGGGGCCGTCAGGCTCGATCGTCACCTGGTGGGGGCGGATGCCGAGCATGACCGTGTGGCCGGAGGCGTGCGCGCGGGGCGCCGGGAACGACGTGCCGAGCAGCTCGATCCGGCCGTCGCGGACCACGCCCGGCAGCAGGTTGAGCGGCGGGTCGCTGAGCGTGGCGGCCACGGCGAGGGTGGGCGGGTGCGCGTACATGTCGGCGACGTCCCCGACGTGCCGCACCCGGCCCTCGCCCAGCACCACGGTGGGCGCGGCGAACGTGAACGCCTCGTTCGGGTCGGCGGTGGAGTAGAGCACCACGCCGGAGGAGCCGGCGAACATGGCCTTCAGGTCGGCCCGTAACTGCTCGCGCAGCTTGAAGTCGAGGTTGGCGAGCGGCTCGTCGAGCAGCAGCACGTCCACCGGCCGGGCCAGCGCGCGGGCGATGGCGGTGCGTTGCTGCTGCCCGCCCGACAGCTCCGACGGGCGGCGCTCCAGCAGGGCGTCGATGCCCATCAGCTCGGCCACCTCGCGGACCCGCCGGTCCAGGTCGCCGCCGCGGAAGCGGGGGTCGAGGCGGAGCGGGGAGGCGATGTTCTCGTAGACCGTCAGCGAGGGATAATTGATGAATTGCTGATAGACGAAAGCGACCGAGCGTTTTCGCACCGAGATTTTCGTGACATCTTCCCCGCCGACCAGCACCCGGCCGGAATCGGGGGTCAGCAAACCGGCGACGACGCGCATCAACGTCGTCTTTCCCGCCGTCATCGGACCGATGAGGGTGGTCATTCCGTCGGATAATTCGAGGTTGATGTCGTCGAGCCAGGTCTCTCCGCGCTGCCGTACGGAGATGCCGTCGAGAATCACCGTCACTGTGCCCGGTCCTCTCTGCTTCCCTCCCTTCTAACATGATCTGTATGGACCTGAAAAGAGTGCTTGTGAGGCATTTGTGAACGGTTGTTGCCGGTGTGATGGACGCCTGTCCGTAGCGCCTGGTCAGGGCAGAATCGCGTCCACGTAGCCGCCGTCCACCCGCACCGCCGCGCCCGTCGTCGCGGAGGCGAACGGAGAGCTCAGGTAGACCACCAGGTTCGCGATCTCCTCCGGCTCGATCAGCCGCTGCAGCAGCGACTGCGGCCGGTGCAGCCGCATGAACTCCCGCTGCGCCTGTTCCCAGGGCAGCTCCCTGTCCACGAGCTGGTAGACGAACTCCTCCACGCCTCCGGTGTGCGTCGGCCCCGCGATCACCGAGTTGACCGTGACCCCGCTGCCCGCGGCCTCCTTGGCGAACCCCCGGGAGACCGCCAGCAGCGCGGTCTTCGTCATGCCGTAGTGGATCATCTCCTGCGGGATGACGACGGCGGAGTCGCTGGCGATGTACTGGATCCGGCCCCAGCCGCGCTCCCGCATCCCCGGCAGGTACGCCCGCGTGAGCCGGACCGCCGCCAGCACGTTGACCTCGAAGTAGCGCCGCCACTCGTCGTCGGCGATCTCCAGCGCCGGCTTGGCGCCGAAGATGCCCAGGTTGTTGACCAGGATGTCCACGTGCGGGAGCAACTCCACGACCCGCTCGCAGCCCTCGGCCGTCGCGACGTCGCCGGGCGCCGCCACCAGGTCGTAGCGGAACTGCTCGCCGCTGACCCGCTCGGCCTCGATGCGCTCGTCGTCCATCCGTTCGATGGCCGCCGCCACCGAGCCCTCGCTCCGGCCGTTGACGCCCACGCGGGCCCCCGCCCGCGCCAGCCCCGTGGCGATGGCCGCTCCGATGCCCTGGGTCGAGCCTGTGACCAGCGCGGTCCTGCCGCTGAGATCGATACGCATGATGTCATTCTCCGCGACCAGATCGTGACGGTGCGCGGCGGGGGTCGCCGCGTAGGCTGGAGGCCGGGCGTGGAAGGGGCGTGGGTGCACCGGATCCTGTGGCTGATCGTGGCGGTCGCCTTCGTGGTGGGCATGGTCGTTCCCGCCGACGACCCCGAGCCCGCCGGGGAGTGCCCCCCGCGTGACACCCGGGTCGTGGCGCCCTACGCGGTCACCGGCTACTGGGTGATCCCGCGCGCCGACCGATGCGTCACCCAGCGCATGGTCGAGGCGATCCACGCGATCGGCGGCGACACGCTGATCACGTTCGGGCCCCGGTTCAACGCCGGGCAGGACCCCGACTTCCCCGACTGCCTGGCCGACGGGCGGCCCTGCGCCGAGGTGCCGGGGCAGCGCGTCCGCCAGGTCTACACGTACCTGACGGGCGAGGAGTTCGGGCCAGGCCTGCTCCGCTGCCCCGGCATCGACCGGCGGATCGACAGCGGCGGGCGCACCTTCTACCGGCTGACGCTGGCCGAGTCCTGCACCGCCGCCGAGCACGACCTGGTGCTCGTGGCCACCGACGGCGACGGGCTGGGCCACCTCATGCGCGAGGCGAGCGCGTACGGCATGACCGTCTTCCCCGGGCTGCCCGCCGCCTCGCAGCGGGCCGACAAGCCGTGGGAGCCCGACCCCGCCCACCTCGCGGCGCTCAACACCTTCACCGCCCGGGTGCTGGCCGACTACCGGGCACGGTTCGCCGGGCTGCCGGCGTTCGGCGGGGTGTACCAGTCGTTCGAGCTGGCCATGCGGGCGCGGGCGGAGCGCGACCCGATCATCTCCCTCTACACCGCCCAGCACGCCGTGGTCGCCGCCGCCCTGCCCGGCAAGAAGATCGTGGTCAGCCCGTACATCGACGCCCGCAGGGGCCGCGGCTTCCCGCCGTCACAGGTGGCCGAGGGCCTGGCCGACCTCGCGGGCACCCGGGCCGGCCTGCCCATGGCGGTCGCCGTGCAGGACGGGCGCGGCACGGGCAAGGTGCCGGTGCACGGGCCGGGGGAGGGCGCGGCCAAGGTGGTGCCCCGGCTGGTGCCGGTCGTGGGCGAGGTGTCCAACGCGCAGGCGTACTACGGGCCCACCAGCGCGTACGTGGCGGCCGCCGCCCGGCGGATGCCCGACGGGGTCGAGCTGTGGGTGAACGTCGAGGGCTTCGAGCCCACCCCGGCCGAGGGCGAGTGCGGCAGGGCCGACCCGCTGCCGCCCCGCGGGCGCACCACCAAGGCCCGGCTCGACCAGCAGGTGATGGCGTCCGGGCCGCACCCCGTCAAGATCATCTCGTACGGCTGGGACCCCTTCTTCACCTGCCAGGCCCGCCACGACACCCCGTCGCTCGCCGACGACATCGCGGCCGGGTGGCAGCAGCCGATCATCGTCCACGCCTCCCAGCAGACCCGCGACGGGCGGCCGGGCGTGCTCGTCGAGGGGTACCACCTCCAGGGCGGCTCCCTGCGCTTCGAGCCCGGCGGCGCGGTGGTGCCGCAGGAGTGGCACTCGCGGGGGCGGCTCGACTCCGCCTGGGTCCCGTACGCGTGGCCGTGGACCTCCGTCACCGCCACGAACGCGGCCGGTCACACCAGCACCAGCGGCTACGCGAGCCGCTGACGCCGCCTCAGGATCCCCGGCAGCCGGTTTCTGTCGGTGCCCGCCGCTAGTTTCCGATCATCCCCCCGATCGATGGAGGTTTGGTCGATGTACCGACAGGGCGACATCCTGATCGTGCCCGTCCCCGAGGAGTCCGTTCCCGGCGGGTTGCGGCCCGCGCCGCGTGACGCCCGCGGGCGGCTCGTGCTGGCGCACGGCGAGGCCACCGGGCACTGCCACGCGATCCCCGGCCCCGGCACGTTGTCGCGCGGCTTCCTGCACCTGCCCGAGGGCGGCAGGCTGGTGCACGAGGAGCACGCCGCGATCTCGCTGCCGAAGGGCTGGTACCGCGTGGTGCGGCAGCGGGAGTACGTGCCGGGCTCCTACCGCGTGGTGGCCGACTGATGACGACCTTGACGTGGGAGCGGGTCGCCGTCGCCACCGGGCCGGGCGAGGGCGCCGAGGAGGCCGTGCGGCAGGCGTACCGGGAGGCGGGGCTGGCCGAGCCCGAGCGGGTGCTCGTGCTGCCGTCGCCGCTGGCCGGCGCGGTCGCGGCGGCGTGGCTGACGGGTGACGAGCAGGTGCGCGCGTCGCTGGAGCAGGCCATCGTGAAGCAGAACGGCACGGCGGTGCCGGCGCACGGGGGTGGTGATCCGGGGCGGTCGGTGCGTGAGGCCGTGCGCACCGGGCCGTGGGAGCGGGCCAGGGCCGCCGCGTACGCCGAGCTGGGGCCGGGCGGGTGGGCGGAGCGGTGGGCCGAGACGGGCGGGCGGTTGTGGCCGCAGGTCGAGCGGCTCGTCGGTGACCTGCGGCGGGCCATCGCCGACTGGGGCGCGGGGCGCGCCGTGGGCTCGGGCAGAGACAGCGCGGTCGCGGCCGGCCGGGGCCGCATCACCGACCTCGGGGCCGACCAGGACGGCGAGCGGCTGCGCCGGGTGACGCTCGACGCCGTGCTCGGGCAGCACGACGCGCCCTGGCTGTCGGCGTTCGACGACGCCGACGGGCTTGGCGGGCTCATGCGGGTGGCCGAGCGGGCGGGCTGGTGGTGGCCGTACGAGCGGCTGGCCATCGTCACCGAGCGTCCCGTGGAGCTGCACCTCGACGACCTGGGCCGCCCGCACCGCGCCGACGGCCCGGCCGTGTCCTACGCCGACGGCTTCGCCCTGCACGCCTGGCACGGCATGCCCGTCCCGCCCGGCTTCGGCGCCACGATGACGGGCCTCACCCCGGAGCGCATCCGCGCCGAGCCGAACGCCGAGCTGCGCCGCGCCATGCTGGAGCACTTCGGCATCGAGCGCTACCTGGCCGAGTCGGGCGCCGAGCCGGTGCAGTCCGACGAGACCGGCGTGCTGTGGCGGATCGAGCTGCCGGACGACGAGGCGCTGGTCATGGTGGAGGTGGTCAACTCCACCCCCGAGCCCGACGGCACCAGCCGCACCTACTTCCTGCGGGTGCCGCCGTGGGTGCGGCGGGCCAGGGAGGGGGTGGCGTGGACGTTCGGGCTCGCCGAGGCGGACTACCGGCCGGAGCGCGAGACCTGACCGACGGGGCCTACGAGAGGCGTGGGATGCGCTCCAGGACGCCGCCCGCGAAGACGTCGTACAGGCCCAGCGGCTCCAGGTGCACGTAGCCGATGTGGCAGTCGCAGGCGGTGGCCGGGCACGGGCGGGGCCGCAGGGCGGGCAGGTAGGAGCCGTCGTAGAGGTTGCCCAGCACCTTCGGGACGAAGTGGCAGCGGCGCACCGTGCCGTCGCCGTTCACCGAGATCACGCTGTCGCCGGTGCGGCACGGCAGGCCCGCGCTGGCGTGCGGGAAGCGGCTGTAGGCGAAGAGGGGGTCGATGGCCGCCCACTGGGCCGCCTCGGCGTCGGTGTAGAGACGGCCCTCCTCGGCGTTGACCCACACGTACGTCTCCGGCGGCAGGTCGGCCCGCAGCCGTCGCGCGTGCGGCAGGTGCGCCGGGTCGCCGACGATGCCGACGCTGTGCCGGACGGGCAGGGAGCGGACCTTGGCCAGGAACCGTTCGTACGGGACCTGCGTCGGGTGGTAGGTGACCCACAGCGCGGCCCGTTCCGACGCCTGCGCGAGCCAGTCCGTACGGCAGCTCAGGTTCGTCTGGATGGCGACCCTGGCCACGTGCGGCAGCGCGGACAGCTCCACGAGGGCGCGCCGGTACCACGATCTGACCAGGCCCTCGCCCCACGGCGTGAACAGGATCGACACCTCGAAGTCCCGCCCGGCCACCCAGGCCGTGAACCGTTCCAGCGCCGCCCGGTCGGCGCGGAGCTGCTCCGGGGTGTCGCGGCGCTTGGCGAACGGGCAGTAGGCGCAGTCGTAGTCGCAGCTCGCCAGGGGGCCGCGGTAGAGGATGGTCAGCATGCCTGGTATCCGTCCATGAGCTGCCTGACCCGCGGCGAGAACAGGGCGGGGCCGATCGCGTCCGAGTACGCCAGCCCGTCGGGGGTGAGCGTGACGGCGGTGTCCGTGACCGTGAGCCACTCGCCGAAGGAGTCCAGGAGCGGGAAGTCGGCCAGCGCGTCGGTGCCGAACTGGTCGGCGTACAGGCGTCGTGACAGGCCCTCGGCCTGCAGCAGCGACTGGATGAGGTGGCGGCGCCTGCGCTCGGTCGGGGAGAGCGCGAAGCCGACGTTCGCGGTGGTGAAGTCGGTCCGGGTGACGTAGTCGTCGATGATCGAGCGCACGTGGCGGGCGCCGACGGCGTAGTCGAAGGAGTAGTGCAGGGCACTGGTGTACGAGCGGGCGCCGCAGCCCAGGCCCACCATGCCGTCGGTCTGGCAGCAGTAGCCGGTGGAGCCGGGCGAACCGGGCAGGCGGAACATGCGCATCGACACCTGCTCGTAGCCGGCGGCCAGCAGGTGGTCGCGGCCCGTTCTGTACAGCTCCAGGCGCTGGTCGTCCCAGGCGCGGCCCTGCTTGCCGAGCCCGGTCAGCGGCCGGACGTACAGCGGGTAGAGGTAGAGCTCCTCGGGCCGCCAGCCGAGCGCGGTGTCCAGCGAGTACAGCCACGAGCGGGGCGTCTGGCCGTCGATGCCGTAGATCAGGTCGATGTTCAGCACCGGCACGCCGGACGCCCTGATCGTGTCCAGCGCCGCGTCCACCTCGGCGCGCTTCTGGGGGCGCACGGCCGAGCGGGCCTCCTCGGGCACGAAGCTCTGCACGCCGATGGAGATCCGCGACGTGCCCCGCTCGGCCAGCACGGACAGGCGGTCGGGGGTGGCGGTGGCGGGGGAGGTCTCCACCGACAGCGGGAGGCGCGCCAGGTCCACGCCCATCGTGCGCTCGGTCAGGTCGAACAGGCGGGTCAGCTCGCGGGCGCTGAGGTAGGTCGGCGTGCCGCCGCCGAACGCCGCCGTGGCGAAGCCGGTCTCCTGCAACGCCTCGCGGGCTTGTTCGGCCTGCCGTTCGAGGGCGTCGAGGTAGGCGGTGACGAGCTCCTCGGGGGCGCCGGTGCGGGTGAACAGGTTGCAGAAACCGCAGCGCATCTCGCAGAACGGGATGTGCACGTACAGGGCGCCCGGCCGCTCGCCCGCCCAGACCTCCTTCAGCCGCGGCCGGGGGTCGAGCGGCCGGTAGGCGGTCTTGTGCGGGTAGGCGTAGACGTAACTCTCATACGGCCGCATGGCTCTCCAGGACGAAATGGGTGTAAGGGACCGTCCACACCACCTCGTGGCCGATGCGGTGGCCGGCGTGCCCGTCCTCGCCGTACGCGGTGCCGTGGTCGGAGCAGACGATGGCCAGGCAGGGCCGGCGGCGGCGCATGAGCGCGTAGAGCCGCCCGATGTGGCGGTCCACGTAACGCAGCGCGGCGGCGTGGCTGTCCAGGGAGTCGCCGGTGGCCCCTGGCAGGTAGAAGTGGTTCGGCTGGTGCAGGGCCGAGACGTTGAGGAAGAGCATGACGGGGCCGGGCACGCGGGTCAGCACCTCGGCGGCGCGGTCGATCTGGTGCTCCAGCGAGGCGGGGTTCGTCACGCCGAACTCCGGCTCCCAGTGGCTCTCGGCGAACAGGCCGGGCAGCGCCGACCCGAGCGGGGTCAGCTTGTTGAAGAAGCCGACGCCGCCGATGCACACCGTGTGGTAGCCCGCCCGCGCGAGCCCGGCGGGCAGGTCGGGCGCGTCGAACACCCACGTGCCCGCCGCCGTCGTCTCGCTGCCGGGGAACGTGGCGGCGAACAGCCGGGGGTGCGGGCCAGGGGTGACGGGCGTGGGCAGGAAGCCGGCGAAGAGCGCGGCGTGGGCGGCGTAGGTGAAGCTGCCCGGGCTGTGCCGCCGCTCCCAGCGCACGCCCGGTGGCAGGAGGCCGGGCAGCAGCCCGGCCTCGGCCTGGGCGGCGGCCACGTCGTAGCGCAGCGTGTCGAGCGTGACGAGCAGGATGTCGTGGCTACCCACGATCGTGTTCATGTCCAGCGCGCGGGTCGGCCCCGTCTCGTTCATGCCCAGCGCGCGGGTCGGCCCCGTCTCGTTCATGTCCATGCGCCGGTCAGCACCGCCTCGACCTGTTCGGCGTATGTGTCTCGCCCATGTCCCGAAAAATCCCCCAAGCCCGGCAGCAGGTCCCCGAACGCGTTGACCTCCGCCACCGCCACCGACCGCCAGTCCGATCCGACCATCACGTCCACGCCCGTGCTCAGGCTGCGCGGGAAGCACCCGGCCGCCCGCGCCGCCGCCTCCAGCACCCGCTCCCACAGCCCGGCCCGCCCCCGCACCACCTCCAGGTCGCCCCGCGAGCCGCCGAGGTGCAGGTTCGTCATCGGGCTGCGGCTGGTCCGCACGACGGCGTGCGTGGGCCTGCCCGCCACCGTCACCACCCGCAGGTCGAACGCCCGCCCGCCTGCGGACGCCTTGGGGAACCACCGCTCGACGTGCAGCCCGTCGGGCGCCAGGAAGTCCACCAGGCGCCGCACCTCCGCCTCGTCGGTCACGGCCCTGACCCGCAGCGTGTTGCACAGGACCCCGCCGACCCAGGTGGCCGACGTGGCCGCGTGCACCCGGCCTGCGTGGGCCTGGAAGGCGATCACGCCGGACGCCGACGAGCCGTGGGCCGGCTTGACGAACACGCGGGCCCATCGGCGGGCCGCCATGGCGTCCCGCAGTTCCTCGTACGAACCGGCGGAGAAGCCCTCCGGCACCGGCACCCCGGCCGCCGACAGCCGCGCGTGGCAGCGCCGTTTGTCGAACATCACGCCGATCTCGCCCGCGTCGCCCAGCAGCCGTACGCCGGGGATGGCCGTGATCCGCGCCAGCCCGGCGGTGAACGCCCGGTACCAGGCGGCGCCCCCGCCGACCCGCGACGGCTCGCCGGGGCCGCGCAGCAACGCGTCGGCCTGCGGATCTTCGCCGGGCGAGTCGATGCGCAGCAGCACGTCCGAAGGCGCTGCGAGTTCCCGCCCGGCCGACGCGCCCGTGGGTGCGCTGAGCTCCCGCCCGGCCAGCACGTCGCGCCAGGCGATGACGTGCGGCTCCGCGAGGCCGCGGGCGAGCACGGCGTCGCGGAACAGCGTGACCCGGCGGTCCTGCGGCGTCCCGACGACGGCGAAGGACACCGTCACTCGCTCACCGCCACGTACATCCAGCCGTCGTCCTCGGGGCGCCACTGCTCGGCCAGATCGACGGTCACCCCGGGCAGCGCGTTCCGGACGCGGCGCACCATGTCGTCGCCGAGGAAGTGGTGGCGCAGGTCGAGCACCCGCAGGTGGGACAGCGGCTGCCCGCTGAGCAGCGCCTCCGCGCCCCGGTCCGTGAGCGTCCCCATGCCGAGGCTGAGCTCCTCCAGCCGGGCGACCACGGGAGCGGTGGCCACGGCCGCGGCCACCTCGTCCATCCGCTCGCCGTCACGCAGCCCGAGCCGCTTGAGCGCGGGCAGCCCGGTGCCCGACAGGATGCCGTCCAGGTCGGCGGCCGTCGAGTCGCCGCCGTACTGCTCGACGCCGAGCCACAGCTCCAGGTGCTCCAGCGCGGGGAACGTACCGGCGCCGACCGCCCGGACGACGGAGCCCGGCAGCCCGCCGGACTCGAAACGCAGCACCCTGAGGTGCTCGTGGGTGACCGGCCGCAGCCGCAGCCCCTGCGAGCCGCGCACCTCCAGCCGCTCCAGCTTCGGGTACGCCTCCAGCAGCGGCGTGATGTCGCCGTGCCGGATCCAGGAGATCTCCCAGTGCTCGGGCTCGATGAACCCGAGGAACACCGAGCGCAGCCGGGTCAGCCGCTTGGCGTGCCGCGCCAGCAGCAGGGGCGCGTTGACGGCGCCGTGGCCGGTGACGGCGAGGGCCGTCACCTGGGCGGGGTTCACCTGGCGGAACAGGAGGTCCAGCTCCGTGGCCAGCTCCGTGGCGTCCTTGTCGTCGGCGAAGCCGAAGCCGGTCTCGTCGGTCACCAGCCAGGCGACCTGGTCGGGGCGGCCGGGGACCTTCTCCTCGATGCTCCTGACCGGCAGGCCGGCGAAGCGTTCCCGGTGGTCGCCGCCCAGATCGGAGCGGTAGACGGCCTCCTGGGGCAGGAAGGTGTCGCCGGGGTCGCGGGGATCGGCCGGCCTGTCCTCGAAGTCCTCGTCGAAGTCCTCGTCGAAGTCCTCGTAGGAGCCGCAGGAGCCGTCGGGGGAGTCGTCGCGGGAGTCGTCGCGGGAGTCGTCCACGTCACTCGCTCACCGCGACGTAGCGCCAGTCCTCCTCGCGGCTGCGCCGGTCGTCGAGCCGCAGCTCGACCCCGGGCAGCGCCGCGAGCAGGCGCTCCGCCATCGCGTTGCTCAGGTAGTTGTGATGCAGGTCGAGCCGGCGCAGGTGGGTCAGCGGCTGCCCGCTGAGCAGTGCCTCGGCGCCCTCGTCGCCGATCGAGCCCATCGACAGGCTCAGCGCCTCCAGCCGCGCCACGACGGGTGCGGCGGCCACGGCGGCGGCCAGTTCGTCGGCGTACGGGCAGTTCTGCAGGCCCAGGTAGCGCAGGCTCGGCAGCCGCTGCCCGCTCAGCAGGCCGGCGCAGTCGTCCACCGTCGAGTCGCCGCCGTACTGATCGACGCCGAACCACAGCTCCAGGTGCTCCAGCGCGGGCAGGTCACTGCCGCCGACCCCGCGCACGACCTCGGCGGGCAGGCCGCCGGTCTCGAACCTGAGCACGCGCAGCGACTCGTGCCGCACCGGCGGGAACGCCAGCCCCGACCCGCCGCGCACCTCCAGCCGCTCCAGCTTCGGGAACGCCTCCAGCAGCGGCGTGACGTCGCACTGCTGGATCCAGGAGATCTCCGACTGCTCCCAGGTCATCGCGGCGAGGAAGACGGAGCGCAGCTCGGGCAGCCGGTCGGCGTGCTCGGCCAGGCGGGCGACGATGTCGGCGCTGTCGGTGTCGTAGCAGTCCTCCCACTCGCCGATCACGATGGCCTTGACCTTCTCCGTGTCGACATTGTCGAAGAACCAGTCGAAACTTTCGGAGATCTCCTCGAACTCGTCCCCCTCGCAGGCGCTCAGGCGCCACGCGACCGCGCCGGGGTCGGGCTGGGGCTCCTCCTCGTCGAGGGGCGTGTCCGCCACCGGCAGCCCGGCGTAGGTCTCGCGGTAGTCCTCGCTGTTCGTGGGCTGTATGTCGAAGATCACGGGTGGTCCTAGGGTCCGGGGGGTCTCAGAGGCTCCTGTCCTACCAGATCCACCCGACATTTCAGGATCTATCCCTTGAAAAGTCGGCGCCCCCAGTGGCCGCCCGCGTCCCTGACGGTCGGCGGGCAGGCCCCGGGGGCGACGGCGTCACGCCTTGAGGTTGTCGGCCAGCAGGTCGAGCAGCGGCTCCCGGCGTACGCACCGCTCCAGCAGGAACGAGTCGGCCAGGTCGAGCAGCTCGTCGTCGAACAGGCCGCGGAACAGCTCGGCGTACTCGGGCAGCATCGCCTGCGCCAGCAGGATGTGCCTGATCAGGTCGTCGGCCTGGTAACGCGCGCCCCACGGGTACGGGTCCCAGCCGGGGAACTCAGTCTCGACCAGCGCGTGCAGCGGGGCCAGCTCGTCCGCCGACTCCTCCATGGTCGAGCCCCACCGGTCCACGCCGAGCCGCCGCTTCTTGGCGATGAAGTCGCCGAACCGGTCCAGGTACGGACCCGCGGCGTGCACCAGGCCCTGCAGCCCCACGTCCTTGTACGTCCACAGCGACCAGCCCGCGTCCTGCTCGTCGTAGATGGCGAGCTGGTCGCGCAGGATCTGCAGCCGCTGCCGGTCCACGGCCGGATCCCCGGTGTAGACGGGCCCGAACTCGCCCACCCACAGCGGCGTGCCCGTCTCGCGCTGGAAGCGGGAGCGCTTGGCGAACGTGCGCTCCAGCTCGGCCCGGTCGCACCACTCGCCGCGGGTGTACCCCGGGTAGGGGCCGCCGTGGGCGAAACCGGCCAGCGCGTAGTCATGCATGACGAAGACGGTGTTCTCATACACCTCACGAAATATCGAGAAATCGGTGGAGTAGGTGTTGCCGTCCAGGAACAGGACGTGCCCGGGGTCGGCGGCCCTGATCGCCTTCACCAGCCGGTCGTAGAACGGGCCGATCACCTTGCCCGTCATGTCGCCCGGCTCGTTGACCGGGTTGTAGCCCGCCACCCAGGGATGGTCGCGGTAGTGGTCGGCGATGACCTCCCACAGGTGGATCGCCCGGTCCTGGAAGTGCCGGTGCTGCCAGAACGCGGCCACGTGGGTGGGGTTGTCGGAGTGCCAGTGCTGATTCTGCGCGCCGGGCAGCGCGTGCAGGTCGATCACGCTGTAGAGGCCGTGCTCGCCCAGCAGGTCGATCACCCGGTCCAGGTGGCGGAAGCCGCGCTCGTCGATCTCCAGAGGCCGGTCGTCGGACTCCCAGTGGTGGTAGTTGACCGGGATGCGCACGCAGTTCATGCCCAGCCCGGCCAGCAGGGCGGCGTCCCGCTCGGTGAAGAACGAGGTCAGCAGCCGGTCGAAGAACAGCTCGGCCCGGTCGTCGCCGAGCACGCAGCGCAGGGCGTACCGCATGGAGCTCTCGTTGGCCGGATAGCCGGTGATGAAGTTCTCCATGTTCATCCAGCCCCCGAGACCCACCCCCCGAAGCCGTACCGGCGCGTCGTCGTCCGTCACGAGCTGGGTTCCGGACACATGCAGCATGGAGTCACCCCTTCGTCGCACCCGCGGTGAGCCCACCGACCAGGTGACGTTCCGCTATGGCGTAGAACCCGAGCGCGGGCACCATGGCCAGGATGAGATAGGCCAGGATGCGGGCGGTGTCGGAGGCGTACTGGCCCTGGAACTGCTGGATGCCGAGCGGCAGCGTCCAGCTCGTCTCCTCGCTGAAGACCACCAGCGGGAGCATGAAGTTGTTCCAGCTCCCCACGATGGCCAGCACCGAGACGGTGGCGATGGCGGGCCTGGCCATCGGCAGCAGGATCCGCCAGAAGAACCCGAACGGCGAGCACCCGTCGATCGTGGCCGCCTCCTCGATCTCGCCAGGGATGCTGCGGAAGAAGCCGCGCAGGATGATGATCGTCAGCGGCAGGCCGAAGGCGGCCTGCGTGAGGATCACGCCGAGCGGGTTGTCCAGCAGCCCCAGCGTGCGCAGCATCACGAAGATGGGCAGGATCGCCACCGCGAACGGGAACATCAGCCCCGCGGTGAACAGCGTGAAGTACAGCTCCCTGCCGCGGAAGGCGAACCGGGCGAAGACGAACGCGGCCAGCGCCGACAGCGCGACCGTCACCACGGTTGTGACGACCGCGATGAACGTGCTGTTCCACAACTGCTGCCAGAACGAGCCGGAGCCCAGCACGTCGGTGTAGTTGGCGGTGATCCACTCGGTCGGCAGGCCGAACGGGTTGGCGGACAGCTCGCTGTTGTCCTTGAACCCGCCGAGCAGCGCGTAGACGACGGGGATGACCATGAACACGCCCACGATGACCGCGATCACGTGCAGGGGCAGCGTGTTGCGCCGGCGCTTGAGCGGCTTCTGGTGGTTCATGGCCGGGCTCCCTGGGAGGTCATCGCGCCCTCCAGGTCGCGGCGCAGCACGAACCGCTGGTAGACGAGGGCGAAGACGAGGCTGAGCGCGAACATCACGACACTGATCGCGCTGGCGTAGCCGACCTGGGAGCGCTTGAAGCCCCAGTCCATCATGGTGACGGCCATCGTCTCCGAGGAGTGCGAGGGCCCGCCGCCGGTCAGGATCCAGACCAGGTCGAACAGCTGGATGGTGTAGATGACGGACAGGAAGATGCTGATCCGGATCGTCGGGCCGAGCAGCGGCAGCGTGATGTACCTGAACGTCTTCCAGCCCGTCGCGCCGTCGATCTGGGCGGCCTCGACCAGCTCGTTCGGGATGTTCTGCCGTCCCGCGAGGTAGATCATCATGTGGAAGCCGAAGTACTTCCAGGTCATGACCAGGAAGAGCGACATCATCACGGTGTCGGGGTCGGCCAGCCACTCCGACTCCCAGCCGAACACCGACAGGACCTGGTTCGCCATGCCCGACTCGGGAGACAGGATCAGCGAGAACAGCACGCCCGTGATGACCTCGGACAGCACGTACGGCGCGAAGAACAGCACGCGGTAGAGCGCCCGGCCGCGGATGCGCTGGTTCAGCAGCATGGCGATGGCCAGCGAGAACGGCAACTGCACGCCGATCGACAACACCACCAGCACCAGCAGGTGCTGCATGTCCTGGGCGAAGATCTCGCTGCTGAACAGCCTGGTGAAGTTGTCCACCCCGATGAAGTTGGTGGGCAGGCCGCCGAACCCGTTCCACCTGAACACGCTCGCGTACAGGGCCACCAGCATCGGGGCCACGACCAGCATGACGAAGAGCACCAGCGCCGGCAGCAGGAACAGGGCGATGGTCACCCAGCGGCCACGGCGTCTGGCGGCAGGCGCGGGGGCCGGAAGCCTGAGAGCCTCCGGCCCTTTCGTGAGCGTCGTCATCCGGCTTCGCTCTTGGCCACTTCGGTGATGTCCGCGCCGACCTCTTCAGGCGTCTTCGTCCCGGCGATCAGCTCGGCCACGCTGTCGTTGACCTGCTGGCCGACGGCCGGCGGGTAGGCCTGGTCCAGGTAGAGCTGGTAGCCGCTCGCGCTGGCCAGCAGCGTCGCCACCTGCTTGAGGTTCGGGTCCTTGACCGCGCTCTCCTCGCCCTTGAGCACCGGCAGCACGCCGCCGGACTCCACGGCCTTGGAGTGGTTGCCCATCTCGGTCATGAACTTGACGAAGTCGATGGCCTCCTTCGGCGCGTCCGAGCCGACGGTCAGCCCGCCGCCACCGCCGAACGCGTCGTCGATCGAGCCCTTGCCGCCCTCGACCGCGGGGAACCGGAAGAAGCCCAGGTCGTCACCGAGCCCCTTGCCCGAGTCCGCCTGCACGCTCGGCGCCCACTGGCCCATCAGCTCCATGGCCGCCTTGCCGTTGCTGACCGTGGCGGACTGGCCGTCCGGGGTGGAGTACGCCGCGCCCAGGAAGCCCTTCTGGAACGGCTGCAGGTCCGCCAGCGCCTTGACCTGCTGACCGGCGGCCACGAAGTCGGGCTTGGTGAAGTCGTGGTCGACGGCCGCCTGCTTGAGCGCGTCCAGCCCGGCGATGCGCATGGCGAGGTAGGCCCAGTAGTAGTGGCCGGGCCACTTCTCCTTGCCGGCCAGCGCGATCGGCGTGACGCCCGCCGCCTTGAGCTTCTTGACGTCCTCCAGGAACGCCGACCAGGTCGCGGGCGGTTCGGTGATGCCGGCCTTCTCGAAAAGTTTCTTGTTGTACCAGAAACCCACCAGCCCGATGTCGGTCGGCAGCCCGTAGGTCTTGCCGTCCAGCTGGTACGCGCTCAGCGCCGCGGGCGTGAAGCTCGGCAGCACGTCGGCGACGTCGGCCGAGATGTCCTTGACCAGGCCGGCGTCGATCTGCTGCTTCAGCACGCCGCCGCCCCAGGAGGCGAAGACGTCGGGGGCGTTGCCCGACTGGGTGATCGTGGTCAGCTTGGCCTTGTAGGCCTCGTTCTCCAGAACCGTGGCCTTGATCGTGACGTGCGGGTTCTTGGCCTCGAACTCCTTGGCGCGCTGTGCCCAGAGCGACTTCAGCGGCTCGGCGGTCGAGAGGTGCCACCACTCCAGCGTGACCTTGGCGGGCGCACCGCCCGCGCTCTGCTGAGGAGTGGTCTCCCCACCTCCGCCGCCACCGCAGCCGGCCAGGAGCACCGCGGCCGCGACCAACACGAGACTGCGTTTCATCGGGGTCCCTTCCTCAGTTGGGTCGAAAGTTTCGTGAACCCCCCGATAATTTCTTTGGCGTGATCGTAGGTAAATGCCAGGTAAAGCGTCAACACCTCGACCGGGAGCGATCCCAAACCGAAACTTTCGGATACACTCCCGATTTGTGTCAGCGAAGAGGCGGGTGACGATCGCACTGATCGCGGAGGAGGCCGGAGTCTCCATTCCGACGGTCTCGAAGGTCATCAACGGGCGTCCGGAGGTCGCTCCGGCGACCCGCCACAGGGTCGAACGGCTGCTGCAGGAGCATGGCTACCAGCGGCGCATCAGCCAGGACGACACCCCGGCCGGCCTGGTGGACCTGGTCTTCGCGGAGATCGAGTCGCCCTGGGCCATGGAGATCGTCCGAGGGGCGGAGAGCGCGGCCCACGAGGCCGGCGCGAGCGTCGTCATCTCGGTCCTGCACACGCACGCGGGCCCGGGCCGTGACTGGCTCGAACGCCTGGCGGCCCGGCGCACGGACGGCGTGGTGATAGTCGCCTCGCGGCTCTCGACCGGCATCCAGGCCCAGCTCAGCGCGCGCTCCCTGCCGTTCGCGGTGGTGGACCCGGAGGGCGAGCCCGCCCCCGGCGTCATCTCGGTGGGCGCCACCAACTGGAACGGCGGCCTGGCGGCCACCCGCCACCTGCTGGAGCTCGGCCACCGGCGGATCGGCATGATCAGCGGCCCCGCCGACATGCTGTGCAGCCAGGCCCGGATAGACGGCTACCGCGCGGCCCTGGAAACGGCCGGCCTCCCGGTCGTCCCCGAGCTGATCAGACGCGGCACCTTCCTCGTCGAGTCCGGCCACGACCAGGGCCACGCCCTGCTCTCCCTCCCGGAGCCGCCCACGGCCATCTTCGCGGGCAGCGACCTGATGGCGTTCGGCGTCTTCGAGGCGGCCAGGCAACGCGGCCTGCGCGTCCCCGAGGACCTCAGCGTGGTCGGCTTCGACGACCTCCCCCTCGCCAAGTCGGCCTGGCCCCCGCTCACCACCGTCCGTCAGCCGTTGCAGGAGATGGCGGCGCTGGCGACCCGGACGGTGCTGGCGATGGGGCATGGGGAGGTGCCGGAGACGAAGCGGGTGGAACTGGCCACGGAGCTCATCGTCCGGGACAGCACGGCCCACCCGTGACTCGACGGGGCGGTCGGCCGTCGGGAGCCCGCCCCCGTCGCCCAGCTACCGGCCTATCTTGTCCAACTCGACGAGGTCCTCATCGGAGAGCGACAGCCCCGCCCCGGCGACGTTCTCACGCAGATGCGCCACCGACGACGTCCCGGGAATCAGCAGAACGTTCGGCGCCCGATGCAGCAGCCACGCCAGAGCGACGGACATCGGCGTCGCCCCCAACCGCCCGGCAACCGCGGACAGCGCCGACGACTGCAGCGGACTGAAGCCACCGAGCGGGAAGAAGGGCACGTAAGCCACCCCCTGCTCGGCAAGCTCGTCGATCAACGCATCGTCCTGCCGATAGGCGAGGTTGTACATGTTCTGCACGCACACGATCGGCGCGATGGCCTGCGCCTCCGCGACCTGTTCCGCCGTCGCGTTGCTCACGCCGAGGTGCCGGATGAGGCCCTGCCGCTGCAGCTCGACGAGCGCCTCGAAGGGCTCGGCGAGCGAGCCGGGCTGCGGTCCCTGAGCGTCACCGAGCCGGAGGTTGACCACGTCGAGGACGTCCAGGCCCAGGGCTTCGAGGTTCTCGTGCACGGCCCGGCGGAGGTCCTCGGGCTTGCGCGCCGGTGGCCAGCCGCCCTGCTCGTCGCGGGTCGCGCCGACCTTGGTCACGAGGCGCAGCGACTCGGGGTACGGGTGCAGCGCTTCGCGGATGAGCTGGTTCGTGATGCGCGGGCCGTAGGCGTCGCTGGTGTCGATGTGGGTGATCCCGAGGTCGACGGCCTCGCGGAGGACGGCGAGTGCGCTGTCGCGGTCGGCCGGCGGGCCCATCACCCCGGGGCCGGCGAGCTGCATGGCGCCGTAGCCGAACCGGGTCACGGTCAGGTCGCCCAGGTTCCAGGTGCCGCCGGGAAGCGCAGTGGTGAACGTGCTCATGCCTCTGTCTCTTCAGGTAGTTCCCAACAGTTTGTTGCTCCAGTATCTGGAGGTAACTTTCTAGCGGGAAGTAGGCACTTCGAAGTGCGTAACAAACCGGCGGGTCAGAGGAGCGGGTTGATGGCGACGACGACGGCGGCTCAGCAGAGGGCACAGGACAAGGCGGAGTACGACGCCTTCTTCGCGGCATGTCCGAGCCGCAAGCTGCTCGACCGGATCTCCAGCAAGTGGGTCATGCTCATCATGGCCGCGCTCGGCGGTGGCGGCTCCGACGGGCGGGGTGGCGTGGCCTGTGTGGGTGAGCCCCGGCCGATGCGTTACTCGGAGCTGTCCCGGTTGCTGGCCGGTGTCAGCCAGAAGATGCTCACGCAGACGTTGCGCTCCCTCGAACGCGACGGGCTCATCACCCGCACCGTGACGCCGACCGTGCCCGTGACGGTCACCTATGAGCTGACCGAGCTGGGTCTCTCCCTGCACGGCATGATGCGCGGCCTCAAGGAGTGGGCGCAGACGAACATGGACGAGGTGCTCGCCAACCGCGAGACCTACGATGCCCGCCTCGCCTGATCGATCCGTCGGACGTCGCCACATCGCCCAGCCGCCGTTGGCGAGAGCCTCGAAGCGCTTGGAGCAAGCGGCTGAGGAGGAGCGTCGTCGAGCAGGACAGTGCCGGTGATCTCCGGTGGCGCGCTGTTCTGGGCTTGCCTCCAGCGGCCGGATCGTGCGAGGCGGATAGGTGCGGGTGCGCATCGCCGGGACGGGCGGTGCATGGCCGGCTGGTCGGACTCGTCGGGGTGGCTCCCATCGCGCCCCGCCGGCCATGCACGGTCAGTGGAAGTAGGACTTGCGTGAGTCCACCCCGGTCCGGCTGGCGATGCAGCGGTAGAACCGCACCCCGTCCTCGAACTGGGACTGCGACGGCGGCATCACGTCCGCCTCCCACCCCGCGGCGAGGCTCCGCGCCGTGCCGGTCCTGGTGGCCAGGAGGACCGTGCGGCTGCAGACCTTCTTCACGGTCGGATGCCTGGCGAGGTCCTGCTGCACGTACGTCTCGGCGTCCTTCGGGATCGGGGCGACCGCGAACGTCTCCCAGGAGTGGGACTCCTCGCAACCCAGCCGTCTGGCCTTGGTGTCGCCCACGATGATGACCAGGCCGCCCCAGCACTCCGCCTCCCGCACGCACGCCGCCCCGCCGCCCTTGATCCTCGCGGCCGGGCAGTTCTCGGTGTAGGTGTCCAGGCCGGTGAAGACGCTGGGCTCCTTCTTCTTCGGGGTCGTGGTGGCGGTGCCCGGGGCGGCGGCGGTCTCCTGCTCGCGCGCGGGAGGCTGCTGGATGATCTGGGTGTAGACGAACACGCCCGCGCCGGCCACGATCACCAGCGACAGGGCGGCGATGATCGCTACCAGGACCTTGTTGACGCCGTGGGGTGCCGCCGGGGGGCTGGTGGGCTGCTCGTTCGGGGGGTTGGTGGGCTGGGGCGGGCGTCCTGGGGTGAAGGAGGCCGGGTGGTGCATCGGGGGCGCGACGGGCCGAGCGGGTAGTGGGGGGAGCGGGACGGCGGCCAGCTCGTCGCGGAGGGTTGCCGCGCTGGGGGTGCGGTGCCGGGGGTCGCTGGTCAGTGCGCGGCGGAGGACGGCTGTCAGCTCCGGGGGGACGCCCGGGATGTCGGGGACGGGCAGGCGGTGCAGGGCGAGGATCATGGCCAGGTTGGGGACGCCGCTCTCGGGGAACCGGGGCGGGCGGCCGGACAGCAGCGCGTAGACGGTGGCCGCGAGCGCGTACACGTCTCCCGCCGGCGACGGCTCGGCCAGCTCGAACGCCTCGGGCGGGGCATAGGACGGGGTGAGCGACTCGCGGGTGACCGAGGCGTCGGGGCCGGAGGCGGGCATGGTGGCCAGGCCGAAGTCCGAGAGCGCCACCTGGCCGTACCGGTTGAGCAGGATGTTGGCGGGTTTGACGTCGCGGTGCAGGACGCCCTGCGCGTGTGCGGCGGCGAGCGCGTCGGCGATGCGGACGCCGACGTCCCTGGCGTCGGCGGGGGAGAGCACCCGCCCCGCCAGCGAGCCGCCCGGGCACAGCTCCAGCACCATGTACGGGCGCCCGTCCGGCAGCACGCCCGCGTCGTAGACGGGGACCACGTGCGGATGGCCCGACAGTGCGCCGGCGGCCGTGACCTCACGGAGGAAGCGGCGCTGGTCGCGTTCGGACAGCAGCACCCGGTTGTCGACCTTGAGCGCCACCTCACGGCCGACGGCCGACTGCAGGGCGAGGTAGACCACGCCGAAGCCGCCCTGGCCCAGCACGCCCTTGATCTCGTAACCCGGGACCGATAATTCCGACACGCGCGGAAGCGTACACGGGTGGGGTCAGGGGACAGGCAGGAGTTCGGGGAGAAGATCGCGCAGGCGGGCGGCGTACGCGCGGGGGTGGGTGAGGTTGCCGTTGTGGCCGCCGGGCAGCATCGCGACCTCGGTGCGCAGGAGCGCGGCCAGCTCGTCCGCGCAGCGGCGGTCGAAGACGGCGGGCGGGGTGGTGAGGCCGGCGGCGGGCAGGATGCGGGTGCGGCAGCCGGTCAGGTCGAGGTCGTCCTCGATGACGGCGCGGAAGTCGTGGCGGATGAAGTAGTCGAAGTTCGCCTGGCGTCGGGGGGTCATGGGGTGCGGGGTCAGGCCGGGCTCGGGATCGGCGCCGGTGCCGCCCTGTGCGGTGCCTCCGGTGATGCCCAGGACCCGGGCCACCTCCTTGATCGCGGCCGGGAGGCCCGCTCGGAGGTAGAGGTCGCGGAGCTCGGCCAGCTCCGCCCGGTGCCTCTCGCGTTCGGCGGGCGGCAGGAGCCAGGGGGAGACGGGCTCGTGGGCGATGAGCAGGCTGAGCTGCTCCGGGTGGCGCATGGCCAGGTGGAGGCCGATGGAGGCGCCCAGGCTCAGGCCCAGCATGATGACGGGGCGGTCGGTGAGGTGGGCCAGCAGCCGGTGCACGTCGTCGGCGTGCTGCTGGATGCTCGCCGGTAGGTCGTCGGCGTGCTCGCGGGCGCTCGCCGCCGTCCCGGTGCTGGTGCTGCTGCGGCTGAGGCCGCGCCGGTCGTAGGTGATCACGGTGTACGCGTCGGCGAGGTGGTCCACCAGGTCGACGCTCCGGCCGGCGTCGCCCTCGCCGCTCTGCGAGATCAGCAGGTACGGCCCGGTGCCGCGGGTCTCGTAGTAAAGGTCGGCCTCGTGCACGCTCAACATCGTCATGCCATGAACCCTAATTCATCATTCTTGATGTATCAAGTTTGATGGATTATTGGCGGAGCTGGGGGATGAGCCGATCGGCCAGCTCCTCCAGGGCTGCCACGGTCTCGCGTACCCGCTGGGGATCGTCCGTGCCCAGCGCGGCGGCCAGCGCGGCGTCGATCGGGGTGTCCCGCACCCGCGTCACCCGCTCCGACACCTCGGGCGCCTCCGTGATGATCGTCCGGCGGCGGTCCCTCGGGTCGGTCTCGGCGATCACGGCCCCCGCCGTGCGCAGCCGCCCGATGGCCGCGGACACCGCGCTCTGCGGCAGCCCCGTGCGGGCGGCGATCTCGCCCACCGTCGTCCGCGGGTGGGCGCGCAGGTCGCTCACGACGATCAGGACGGTGCGGGCGCTCGTGGGCTGCTCGCCGATCCCCTCGGACGGCATCGCCTCCTCGCCGATCTTCATCAATGCCCGGCCCAGCAGGAACAGTTCGACCCCATTCACGCTACGCAACATACCTGCGCGGCTCGGTAGGGTCGGGTGGCGTGACGACGGAGTTGGAGTGTCTGGCCGAGCGGCTGCGGGAGTTCGCGCGGGTCAGGGAGTGGGAGCAGTTCCACACTCCGAAGAATCTGGCGATGGCGCTGGCGGGTGAGGTCGGGGAGCTGGTGGCGGAGTTCCAGTGGCTCACGGCGGAGGAGTCGCGCGACCCCGGGCCGGAGACGCTCGCCAGGATGCGGACCGAGCTGGGCGACGTCACCCTCTACCTGGTCCGGCTGGCGGATGTGCTCGGTGTGGACCTGCTGGAGGCGGCGCGGGCCAAGCTGGACGACAACGACCGCCGCTACGACGCCGACCTCTACCGGGGCTCCGCCAGGAAGGCCCCACCGTCCTGACGCGCTTGTCGTGATCCGCGCGCCTGACGCGCGGGCTGCTCGGTCACCAGGCGGGCGGCCCCTGACGTTTGTCGGACGCTTCTCGTAAGGTGACGGGCATGCGATTTGGGGTGCTTGGCCCGCTGGCCGTCTGGACGGACGCCGGGGAGACCGTCACGGTCCCCGGCCTGAAGGTCCGGGCGCTCCTCGTGGACCTGCTCGTCCACGAGGGCCATCCGGTTTCGGTGGACCGGCTGGTCGACGACCTGTGGGGCGAGGACCCGCCGGCCAACCCGGCGGGCGCGCTGCAGGTGCGCGTCTCGCAGCTGCGCAAGGCGTTCGAGGACGCCGAGCCCGGCGGCAAGAACCTCGTGGTCTCCCGCGCCCCCGGTTACCTGCTGCGCGCCGACGAGGGCGCCGTGGACGCCGTGCGCTTCGCCGCCCTCCTGGCCAAGGCCGAGGCCACCGACAGCCCGCGGGCCAAGGCCGGGCTGCTGGCCGACGCGCTGGCGCTGTGGCGGGGCCCCGCGTACGCGGACTTCGCCGACGAGGAGTACACGAGGTCGGCCATCCACCGCCTGGAGGAGCAGCGGCTGTCGGCGCTGGAGCAGCACGCCGAGGCGCGGCTGGAGCTGGGCGAGCACGGGCTGCTCGTGGGGGAGCTGGGCGACCTGGTCGACCGTCACCCGCTGAGGGAGCGGCTGCGGGCCGTGCACATGCGGGCCCTGTACCGCGCTGGGCGGCAGAGCGAGGCGCTGGCGAGCTTCGGCGAGCTGCGCGAGCGGCTGGCCGACGAGCTGGGGCTCGATCCTGGGCCCGAGCTGGTCGCGCTGCACCAGGCGATCCTCGGTCAGGACCCGGCGCTGAGCGTGCCCGCCGACCGGCCCGTCACGAACCTGCCTGCCTCGGTCAGCAAGCTGATCGGGCGTGACGAGGCGTTGGGTGAGGTGTGCGGGCTGATCGAGGAGGAGCGCCTGGTCACGCTCACGGGCAGCGGCGGGGTGGGCAAGACGCGGCTGGCGCTGGAGGCGGCGAACCGGCTGCTCGACACGTTCGCGGACGGTGCCTGGCTGGTCGCGCTCGACCAGGGCCCTCGTTCACCGGCGGAGGCCGTCATGGCGGCGCTGGACATCAGGGAAGAGGCAGGCGCTCCGACGGCTCCGGGCGACCCCGCCTCCGCGACTGTCACGCCCGTTGGGGGCGGGGCCGATGCCGCGCTGGCGGCGCGGCTGGCCGCCGTGCTCAGGCCCCGGCGGATGCTGCTTGTGCTCGACAACTGCGAGCACGTCGTCGAGCAGGTGGCCGAGCTGGCCGAGGTGCTCCTGCGCGGCTGCCCCGACCTGCGCATCCTGGCGACGAGCCGGGAGCCGCTGGCCGTGGCGGGCGAGGTGTTGTGGAGCGTGCCGCCGCTCGACGTGCCCACCGGCGCCGACCTGGCCGTCATGGCCCGCTCCGACGCCGTGCGGCTCTTCGTGACCAGGGCGGCGGCCTCGGCGCGCGGCTTCCGGCTGGAGGCGGGCAACGCGCAGGCCGTCGCGCAGCTCTGCCGGCGGCTCGACGGCATCCCGCTGGCGCTGGAGCTGGCCGCGACCAGGGTGCGCGCGCTGGGCGTGCAGGGCGTGGTGGCCCGGCTGGACGACAGGTTCCGGCTGCTGGCCTCCGGGCAGCGTGGCGCGCCGGCCCGCCAGCAGACGCTCACCGCGGTGATCGACTGGAGCTGGGACCTGCTGCCTGACGAGGAACGCGTCGTCCTGCGCCGCCTGGCCGTGCACGTGGACGGCTGCACGCTGGAGGCCGCCGAGGCCGTCTGCGACAGCGACCGGACCCTGGACGTGCTGGACCTGCTGGCCCGGCTGGTCGACCGTTCGCTCGTGGTGGTCGTGGACACCCCCACCGGCGTCAGGTACCGCCTGCTGGAGTCGGTGTCGGAGTACTGCCGCGCCAGGATGTCCGACGTGGGCGAGCTCGACGCCGTACGTCACGCGCACCTGCGCCACTACCTCGACCTCGCCGTACGAGCGGAGCCCGGCCTGTACGGGCCCGAGCAGCGCGACTGGCTGCTGCGCCTGGACGCGGAGGCAGCCAACATGCGGGCGGCCCTCGACACGGCGGCGGCCCGCGGCGACGCGCACGACGCGGCCCGGCTGGTGAACGCGCTGGCCTGGTACTGGTTCCTGCGGGGCAGGCTCGCCGAGGGCAGGCGGGCCATGGCCCAGGCGCTGGCCGTGCCGCGGCCCGACGCCGACCCGGCGCGGGCCAGGGCGGCGGCCTGGGAGGCGGGGTTCGCGCTGTGCCTGGGCGAGCAGCCCGACTGGCGGCCCGTCCTCGACGCGGTCGAGGACCCGGGTGAGCGCGCCAGGGCCAGGCTCTTCGTGGGGCTGCACGCGGACGACATGCCGGCCGGGCAGGAGCAGACGGAGCTGGCGCTGGCCACGTTCAGGGAGGCCGGCGACCGGTGGGGCATCGCCACCGCGCTCACCCGGCAGGCCATGGACGCCTTCACGGTGCGCGACCAGGAGGCGATCGAGCGGATCGCGAGCGAGAGCGCCCGCCTGTTCACCGAGCTGGGCGACCGGTGGGGGCTGCTGCGCGCCACCGAGTGGCTGGCCTCGCTGGCCGAGATGCGGCGCGACGCCCAGCAGGCGAACCGGCTGTTCGGCGAGGGGCTGCGGCTGGCCGAGGACCTGGGGCTGTGGCCCGAGGTCGCCACGCACACCGCGTGGCTCGGCTGGGTCGCGTTGCAGAGCGCCCAGTTCGACCGCGCGATCGAGCTGTGCGGCAGCGCGCTGAAGCAGGCGGACGCGCAGGGGTACAGCAAGGGCGCGACCATGGCCGAGATGGGCCTGGCCTACGCCGCGCGCAGGTCGGGCCGGCTCGACCTGGCGGAGCGGCACCTGCTGCACCTGCTCGAAGGGCTGTCCCGCGACCCCGACGGCGATCCCGCGCTGCACCTGCCCGACACCCTCATCGAGCTGGGCTGGCTCACCGAGCTGCGCGGTGACCTGGCCGGAGCGATGGCGCTGCACGCGGAGGCCATGGCGTTCGCCTGGCGCATCGGCGACCCCAGGACGACGGTCGGCGCCGTGGAGGGCGCTGCCGCCGCCGCGGGGCCCACCGAGAAGTCGGCCCTGCTGCTGGGGCTGGCGGCGGCGGTCAGGGAGAGCTACCAGTTGCCGCTGGGCGCGGCCGAGCTGGAGGACATCGAGCGCGCCACCGCACGGACGCGCGAGGCGCTCGGGGAGGAGGCGTTCGCGGTGGCGTTCGCGAAGGGCGGCACCTACAAGCTGGACGACGCCCAGAGCCTGCTGCAGTGACGGTCCAGAGCCTGCTGAAGTGACGCGGAGCAGGCGGCCTGCTGTAGTCATGCGAAGCAGGCGGCCAGGCGGTCGAAGAACTCGGTCCAGCCCGCCTTGGCCCCCTCGGCGTGCTCCGGGTCGGTGTTGACCCCGTACTGGTGGAAGCGCATCTCGGTCTTCCCGCCCGCGTCGGCGAAGCCGACCGTCACGACGGACGCCGGCCCGTCACCCGGATCGTCGGGGTCGCCGGTCGTGAACACCAGCCGCTCCGGCGCCACCACCTCCCGGTACGTCCCGTCCAGCGTCACCTCGAAGCCCTCCTCGCCCACCAGCGTGGCCCGCCAGACGCCGCCCGGCCAGGCGTCCAGCGTGATCCGGCCGACCGGCGTGGCCAGCGTCGCCGGCCCGAACCAGCGGGCGAACCGCTCCGGTTCGGTCCACGCCGCCCACACCCGCTCGCGGGGCGCGTCGAAGAGGCGGATCAGTTCGTACTCGGCGGTCTGGGTCATCGTGCTGCCCTCCTTGCTGTCGATGACTCCACGATGACCGGCAGGGCTTACGATCCCCTTCTCGCGGCCTTTAGGCGATGGCACGCTGGGACCCATGCGGATCATTCGCGCCGCCAAGGTGCTGACCGGGCGTCCAGGAGAAGTGATCGCGGACGGGGAGGTCCTCATCGACGGGGCCACGATCGTCTCCGTGGGGCCGCGCGGCAGCGCGGGAGAGGCACCGGAGGTGATCGAGCTGCCCGGCCACACGGTGCTGCCCGGGATGGTGGACGCGCACGTGCACCTCGGGTTCGACGCCAAGGTGGACCCGGTGACCAGGCGCAGCACCGAGAGCGACCACCACCTGCTGCTGCGCATGGCCGAGAACGCCCGCAAGCTCGTCTCCGCCGGCGTCACCACCGCCCGCGACCTGGGCGGGCGCGGCTTCCTCGACGTGGTGCTGCGCGACGCCATCGAGGAGGGCCTGGCCGTCGGCCCGCACCTCGTCGCGGCCACCAGGCCGATCACCGTCACCGGCGGCCACTGCTGGTACATGGGCGGCGAGGCCGACGACGAGCCCGCCATCCGCCGCGTCGCCCGCGAGAACCTGCGCGCCGGCGCCGACTGCCTCAAGGTCATGGCCTCGGGCGGCCTGATGACGCCGGGCGCGCCGCCGAGCTGGGTGCCGCAGTACACCACGGAGCAGCTGCGCGTGGTCGTCGAGGAGGCCGCCACGCGCGGCAAGCACGTCGCGGCGCACGCCCACGCGCACGCCTCGATCAGGAGCTGCGTCGAGGCCGGCGTCACCACCATCGAGCACTGCACGTTCTTCACGCCGTCGGGCCACGAGTACGACGCGCGGCTCGCCGACTTCGTCGCGGCCAGCGGCACGTACGTGTGCCCCACCGTGCACGGCGTGCACGAGCGGATCGCCCAGGTGCACGGGGAGGCGATGCGTGACGCCTGGCTGGCCGGCGTCGCCGCGATGCGGGAGGCGGGCATGCGGCTGATCGCGGGCACGGACTCCGGTTTCGCCGTGGGTGACATCCCGAACGCCACCGATGGGTACGTCGGCGGTTTGGAGACGTTCGCGATGGTGGGCTACGGCAACGCGGAGATCATCGAGCTGGCCACCGTGCTGGCCGCCGACGCCTGCGGGGTGGGCGCGGTCGCCGGCAGCCTCGACCCGGGCAAGCGCGCCGACCTCATCGCGGTCGCGGGCGACCCCCTCGAACGCATCTCCGACCTGCGCAACCTCGCGCTCGTGCTGGTTTCCGGCCGTTCGGTCGGGCAGTCGGGCGTGGACACCGTGACCTCGTCCGTGGGCTGAACGTTCCTGAGAGGAGACCTGATGCTGCCCTGGTCCGCCGAACTGGCCGGCCGCCTCGACCACCACGTCGTCGAGAGCGACCTCCTGCGTGGCAACCCGCTGGGGGATCCGCACGAACGGCCGCTGGTGGTGTACGTCCCGCCCGGCTACGAGGACTCGCCCGGCCGCCGCTACCCGGTCATGTACGTGCTGCTCGGCTACACCGGGCACGTCGGCATGTGGTTCAACCGGGCGCCGTTCAGACAGCCGTACCCGGAGCTGGCCGACGCCATGTTCGCCGCCGGGGACGCGCCGCCCGCCATCGTCGTGTACGTGGACGCGTGGACCTCGCTCGGCGGCAGCCAGTACCTCGACTCGCCCGCCACCGGCCGCTACCACTCGTACCTGCGTGACGAGATCGTCCCCTTCGTGGACGCCCGCTACCGCACCCTCGCCGACCGCGACCACCGGGCCGTCACCGGCAAGTCGAGCGGCGGCTACGGGGCCATGGTCACGGCCATGCTGGCGCCGGACGTGTTCGGCGCGCTGGCCACGCACGCGGGCGACGCGCTGTTCGAGGTCTGCAACCGGCCGCGCTTCCCGGCGCTGGCGCGCAGGCTGCGCGACATGTACGACGGCTCCTACGACAAGTTCCTCGCCGACTTCCGCGGCCGCCTGGCCGGCACCAGGGACGGGGACCTCGAACTGCTGGAGATGTACGCCTACGCGGCCGCGTACTCGGACAACGGCATCGTCCGCCTGCCGTTCGACGACACCGGCGCGGTCGTCCCCGAGGTGTGGGAGCGGTGGCTCACCCTCGACCCGGTCGTGATGGCGCGGGAGCCGCGCCACGCCGAGGCGCTGCGCTCGATGCGGGCGATCTGGGTGGACGCGGGCAGCAAGGACGAGTACTACCTGGACTTCGCCGCCGTCGCCTTCAACCGGGCGCTGGAGGAGGCGGGGGTGCCGGGGGAGCGGGTGCACTTCGAGCTGTTCGAGGCGGGCCACGGGGGGATCGAGTACCGGTATCCGCTCGCCCTGGCCTGGCTCGCCCATCGCCTCACGTAGCGGGCGGGGGGCGATCGCCGGTGATCCGCCGCAGAACGTGCGCCAGCTCACCCGCCGGCCCCGCCTCACCGGTGCGCCAGCGAGGAATCACGTGCACGTGGAAATGGAAGACGTCCTGCCCGGCGACGTCGCCGGTGTTGTGCCGCACGTTCACCCCGTCGGGTGCGAGAGCCGTCCTCAGCAGGCCGGCGACGCGATGCACCATGTCGGCGACCTGGCCATGAGAGGCTTGGGAGATCTCCCACACGTCCCGCGCATGCACGCGCGGGACCACCAGCGTGTGCCCGGGGGAGGCGGGCCTGATGTCCAGGAACGCCAGCGTGTGCTCGTCCTCCAGGACGCGGTGGGACGGCGATCGACCGGCCACGATCTCGCAGAAGGTGCACTCGCTCATCCCGCGATGATCGCAGACGCCGACCCGCCCGCCGGTCACGGTGTCAGTCGTCCTCCAGGACGTACCGCAGATAGAAGTCCGGCTTGGCCAGGAAGCGCCGCCAGTCGTCGACCACCTGCAGCTGCTCCCACGCGACGCTGCCCACGCCGTCCTCGCCCAGCTCCACGATCCGGGCCCCCGGCAGGGCGGCCAGGATCGGCGAGTGGGTGGCGCAGATGATCTGCCCGCCTTCCCGCGAGACCCGGTGCATGAGGCCGGCCAGGCGCAGGCACGACCGGAACGACAGGGCCGCCTCCGGCTCGTCCAGCAGGTAGAGCCCCGGCCCGGCCAGCATCCGGTCGAGCACGGTGAAGAACCCCTCGCCGTGTGACTGCTCCGCGAGGCTGCCCTCCCAGTAGCCGGGCAGGCCGGACACCCGCTGCCCCAGGTTGAACAGGGTCTCGGCGCGGAAGAAGAAGCCCCGCCGCCTGCGGCGCGGGCCGCGCAGGAGGCCGAGCCCCGTGACGGTGAGCTCGGCGTCGAGGGACTGCCCGAGCGGTGAGGGCTCTCCTGCTGAGGCGTACCGGGTGCCTGCCTTGCCGCCTTCCGAGTTGATGCCGCACACGTCCGCGATGGCCTCCACCAGGGTGGACTTGCCCGATCCGTTCTCACCCACGAGGAAGGTGACCTGGCGGTCGAAGGTCAGGCCGTGTGCGTGCAGATGGCGGACGGCGGGCAGCTCGGCGGACCAGTCGGCGGGCAGGCGGGGAACGCGGAGCCGCGTCAGCAGCACGTCTATCGCCCTTCGTCGCAGCGAGATGTCCCGGTTGAGCCTAATCGGGCCTGAGCTGCGTGCGCCGCGCCGCGCCGCGCCGCGCCGTTCGGAGGCGGCGGTCCGGCCGCTGCGGTGACGCTGCCACGCCGCGCCCGTCCATGACGCTAGGCTGCCGCAATGGATCTGAAAGAGCAGGTACGCGAGCTGCGCCTGCAGGGCAAGTCGCCCAAGGAGATCGCCCGCGCGCTCAAGGTGTCGCCGTCGGTCGTGGCGCCGCTCGTCCGCGCCATCGCCACGGAGACCGCCGAGACGGCCGAGGCGAAGGGCCCGGGCGAGGCCGAGGTCGTCGGGTGCTGGATCAACGTGGGCTGGAGCGAAGGGCTCGGCGTCGACCCGGCGCGCGGCTGGGTGGACGAGGCGCCCGGCTCCGGCGTGGGCGGCATGGTGTGCGTGCTCGTCGCCCGGCGCCACACCTGGGACCGGCTGTCCGTCTGCGGTTACCTGGCCGACGTCTACTGCATGGGCGTCAAGAGCGTCATCGGCCCTGACGTGCTCGACGACCGCGACCTGGTGCGCTTCCGCGAGTACTTCTTCGGCGAGTACCCGGGCTGGCAGGAGGCCCCGATCGAGCTGGCCAGGCACCTGGTGTTCGGCTCGGTGGACCACGCGCGCACGCTCGGGTTCGAGCCGAACGACCTGTTCGCCCTCGGCTCCGACCTGCTCGGCAAGTGGGAGGAGGAGTCGGCCGTCACCTTCGGCCGCGACGGCAAGCCGTTCTACCTGGAGGGGCCGCAGGACGACGCCGCCAAGGTGCTGCGCACGCTGCGGCGCACGCTCTCCGACGACCAGTTCGGGTACGTCACCGCAGGCCGGTGACCCGCAGCGTGAGATTCAGGCGGCCGGAGGCCAGCCCGGTGGCGGGATCGCCGGTGCCCGGGTAGACCTTCGGCACGCCGTGGTAGGCGAAGCGGGACGGCCCGCCGAACACGAACAGGTCACCCGAGGTGAGCCGCACGTCGGTGTACGGCCGCCCGCGCGTCTCGGTGTTGCCGAAGCGGAACAGGCAGGCGTCGCCGATGCTCAACGACACCACCGGGGCGTCGGAGCGCTCGTCCTTGTCCTGGTGCATGCCCATCTTGGCCCGGCCGTCGTAGAAGTTGATCAGCGCGGTGTCGGGGTCGTAGGCTACCTCGTGCCCGTAGGCGTCGGCCAGCGCGCGGCGGCCCAGGCCGGCCAGCCACCCGGGCAGCTCCGCCACCTGGCGGCCGTTCACGTCGTGGGCGACGCGCGTGTACCTGTACGGCTGCCAGTGCCAGCCCAGGCACACCGTCTGAACCGACATGACGCCGCCGCTCGGCAGCACAGTGTGCCGGATCGGCACCGGGCCCCGCGCCCACCCCCGGCACGCCTCGACCAGCCGGCGCTGCTCCTCCAGCGTCAGCCAGCCCGGCACGTGCACCGCGCCGGGTGCGATTTCCCTCATCGGCAGCGGGATCACGACTGCTCCAGAACAATCACGTTGCGACCGATGCGCCACACGTTCCCATCGGGGTCGGCGCCGCGCATCCCCTCCAGTGTCCCAGGCGGCGCCATCGCGACCGCCCGGGCGGTCGCCGCGAACCCGACCGTCCGCGACGGCTCCCAAGCGGTGTCGCGCCGCAACCGCCGGCTCATCCCCGCCCAGCCGCGCGGCCCGCCCGCCACGACCCAGGCATCGGGCTCGTGCGCGGTGAACCTCCTGGCCTGCCTCAGCCAGGACGCGGCCTCCTCCGGCCACTCGACCACCGCCAGCACCTCGCCCTCCGGCCAGGCTGCGGTGAACGCCTCGGCCACGGGCGCCGCGTCCCGGCCTTGCCCGATCACGATGGTGCGGGCTCGCCGGGCGCGGATGAGGTCCACTACGGTCGCCAGTTCCGCGGCGGTGGGTGGGACAGGCTCAGGCTGGGACATGACGGCGGCTCGCGGTGAGGGGGCGCTCGCTCGGGCGGCCCCCCGCTGCCCGCCCGGCGCCCCGGGCACCGGACCGAGATACGGTCGCCCATCGGCACCGATCAGCCTGGACATCATGGCCACTCACTTCGCGTCGTGCAGGACGAGCCCGAGCGTGTGCCGCAGCCCGGACCGTACGGTGCTCACCCCGTGCCGCACCGGCGAGGCCGACCAGCCACGCGACGACCGCACGGGACGATCGCGAGTGGTGAAGATCAGCCCGTGCCCCTGCGGCAACAGCGTCACCGTCCCCCGCGACTGGGCCCGGGGCCGCTGCTCCACCAGCAGGAACTCACCACCCGTGTAGTCCACGCCCGGCCGGTCCAGCCCGATCACCACCTGCAGCGGGAACACCAGCTCCCCGTACAGGTCGCGGTGCAGCGCGTTCCAGTCGTTCTCCCGGTAGCGCAGCAGGATGGGCGTCGGGCGGGTCTGTCCGGCCCGGTGACACAGGTCGAGCCAGTCGCCGAAGTCGTCCGGCCAGGGCGCGGGCTGCCCCAGCCGGGCCGCCCAGTCCCTGGCGATCGGCAGCAGGCGGGGGTAGAACGCCGCCCGCAGCCGCTCCACCAGGGGTGGGAGGGGGTGGTCGAAGTAGCGGTACTGTCCGGCGCCGAAGCGGTAGCGCTCCATGTCGACGGTGGCGCGGAAGAAGCCTGCCTCGTCGTACAGGGCGGAGATCTGCGCGCACTCCTCGGGGGTGAGGAGCTGAGGGGTCGGCGCGCACCCGTACGCGTCCAGCTCGGCCGCCAGCCGCCCCCAATCCGCATCCACCAGCCCCCGCCCGTCCCCGGCCGCCGGCTCCCGTCCATCCGCGTCTCGCCCGTCCCCGGCCACCGGCTCCCGTCCATTCGCGTCTCGCCCGTCCCCGGCCGCCGGCTCCTCCTGAACGAAGGTCGTCATCCGGTCAGCGGCCTGCGGTTGCTTCTCGTCGGTGTTCACAGCGTGCTCCAGAGCTGGGGCTGCAGCACGCCTTCGATCGTGAGCAGCGCGCGCTTGCGTTCGAGGCCGCCCGCGTACCCGGTCAGGGCGCCGTCGGCGGCGACGACGCGGTGGCAGGGCAGCAGGACGAGCAGCGGGTTCGCGCCGACGGCGGCCCCGACGGCGCGGATCCGGTCGGCGGGCGCGCCGACGCGGGCGGCGAGCGCGCCGTAGCTGATCGTGGTCCCGTACGGGAGCCGCGCCAGCTCCGCCCACACCCGCTCCTGGAACGCGGTGCCCCGCGGGCTGACGGCCAGGTCGAACTGGGTGCGCTCACCCGCGAAGTACTCCCCGAGCTGCCGCCCGGCCTCGGCGAAGGCGTCCGGCTCCCGCCGCCACCCCGCCCGCCCGGCTACCTCCGGAGTGACGCCGAACGACACGCGGGTCAGCGCCGTGCCGTCCCCCGCGAGCAGGATCTCGCCCAGCGGGCTGTCGATCGTCGTGTAGATGTCCATACTCTCCACAACACCGCCGCACCCACGAAAGGTCGGCGGTTTTCGGACGTCGCGGCAGCCGCCCTCCCTGACGTACGCTCACCTTGATTTCGAGCTAGGAGTGAGCATGGCCGAGTCCCGCGAGCACACCTTCACCGGCACGAGAGGCGGCAACACGGTCCGCGCATGGCCCCACGAACGCCCGCGATACCTGGCGATCCTCGTCCACGGGTACGGCGAGCACATCGGCCGCTACGAGTACGTCGCCGACCGCCTCGTCCGCCACGGCGCCGCCGTCTACGGCCTCGACCACATGGGGCACGGCAAGTCCGAGGGCGACAGGGTGCTCATCGAGGACTTCGAGGACGTGGTCACCGACGTGCACTCCGTCGAGGAGCGGGCCAGGGCCGAGCATCCCGGCGTGCCCGTCGTGCTGATCGGCCACTCGATGGGCGGCATGATCGCGGCCCGCTACGCCCAGCGGTACGGCTCGGGGTTGGCCGCGCTCGTCCTGTCGGGGCCGGTGATCGGGGCCTGGGAGGCGGTGTCCACGCTGCTGGCGTTCGAGGAGCCGCCGGACGTGCCCATCGACCCCGGCACGCTCTCCCGCGACCCGTCGGTGGGCGCGGCCTACGCCGCCGACCCGCTGGTGTGGCACGGGCCGTTCAAGCGCGCGACGCTGGAGGCGTTCGCGACGACGCTGGACACGATCGCCAAGGGCGGCACGTTCGGCGCGCTGCCCACGCTGTGGGTGCACGGCGACGACGACCAGCTCGTGCCGCTGCCGGGCAGCCGCGCCGGCATCGCGGACGTCAGGGGCAGCGAGCTGACGGAGCGCATCTATCCGGGGGCCAGGCACGAGGTCTTCAACGAGGTCAACAAGGACGAGGTGCTCGACGACGTGACGTCCTTCATCGACGGCGCGCTGGCGGGAGGCTGACCCCGACGCCATCCGGAGGCCGCGTGCCGTGGATCTCGGGGAACGCCCGCACGATCACGGCCACGGTCTCCCCGGGTGTCATCCCCGTGCCGTCCACCGCGAGGTGGCGGTGGCCGTCCTGGCTCGCGGCGAGCATCACCCGCCTTTCCCGGCGTCGGCGACGGGCAGCCGGACGTGCCCTGACCCCCGGCTGCGCGCCAGCTCGATCTTCCAGCACCCCGGCTTCTGGAACACGAACCCGGTGCCCCACTCCTGCCCGGGACGCCGCCAGGTCGATCCGCCGTGCTCCTCCGGGCCCCAGAGCAGCTTGGCGACGGTCCCGTCGGGGTGGACGGCCCGGACGCGCAGCGGCCCCTCGCCGGTCATCCGCCATACGACCTTCACCTCGTCTCCCGCGCTGAGCGGCGTGGCCCGTACGAACAGCAGCCCCCACAGCTCCGCGTCCTGCGCCGTTCCTTGCACCTCGGGGAAGCCGTCCCCCTCGAACACCGGCGTGCCGCCGCAGCCCGCACCGGTGGCCGTAGGCCGAGGGCTCGCGTCCGCCTGCGTGCTCGTGCCGGTGCTCGCCTCCGTGCCGGTGCCCGCCTGCGTGCTCGCCTCCGCGCCCGTGCCGGTGCTCGCTGCCGAGCCCGGCCGCGTCCCCTCACCGCCCGCAGTGGACGCCCCTCCCGCACCGGCCGCACACCCACCGACGGCCACCATCACGGCCACCATCACGGCGACCGTCACCCCAACCCCGGCACTCACTCTCAACGACCGCATCGAACCTCCTCGCCCCCATTACCGACCCCCCGGGCGAAAGGTTCCACCGCACCGAACGAGCATCGGCCGCGCCCACGCAACCGGCCTGGAAACACCTACAGGCCGCCGAAGACGGGCAACGTGAGCGACGAAGGACGGGTGGCGTCCTGGAAGACCTCGAAGCGCGTCGGCCGGGTCCGCACCGCCTCTCCCACCGCCTCGCCGGTCCCGTGATTACGCGCGAACCGCGGGAACGCCCCGCCCGCCACCTGCACCCGCAGCCGATGCCCGCGCAGGAACCGGTACCCCGTCGGCTGCAGCTCCACCTCGGCCTCCACCACGCCGTCGTTCCCAGGAGGCAGCCGCAGGATGCCGTCCGTGACGTTGCGTGACACCCCGGAGGCGTCCACGTCGCACAACCGGACGAACAGGTCCGCGTGTCCCGTGTCCGTCCGCACGTACACGGTCGCCGAGACAGGGCCGATCAGGTCCAGGTCGCGCTGGAGCGGCGCGCCGGTGTGGACGAGCACGTCGGGGCGGGCCTCGACGGCGCGGTTGTCGCGCTGCTTCGCCTCCCGGCCGTCCAGGAGCGGCCCGCCCACGGAGCGGGTGGGGCGCGCGGGATCGTAGGTGAACCCGCCGGGCGCGGCCTCGCCGGGCGCGCTCCAGCCGAGCCTGCCGTACGGCAGCAGGTACAGCGCCGTCGGCGCGGACTGCGGGGGCGGCCACGTGTCGAAGTCCAGCCAGCGGCCGGCCCGTTGCAGGTAGAGCCGTACGGGGGCGCGCTGGAGCTGGGCGGTGTCGCCGAGCAGGTGCGCCGACAACCATGACACCTCCTCGGCCAGCAGCGCCCGCAGCACGCCGAGGTCGTGCCCCCAGGGGCCGATCAGGATCCTGCTGCGGCGCCCGGCCCCGCGCAGCGCGGCGTAATCACGCAGCTGCGCCGGCAGCAGCAGGTCCCACCAGCCGGTGACCATGCTGGTCGGCGTCGTCATCTTGACCGCGGCGGCACTGTGGTCGGTGTCGGTCCAGAACGGGTCGCCCGCTCCGGTGTGCGCGGCGGCCTCCCGCAGGAACGGCACCCGCTTCCCGATCGCGGCCACGTCCGACCTGCCGATCGGCACGTGCGCCATGGCCCGCCGCACCCGCCGGTCCCTGCGCGGAGCCGGCAGCAGCCCGCCCAGCGGCGCCTCCTCCTGCGTGCCGATGATCGAGGCCCAGGTCAGCAGGTTGTGCAGGGCGAACACACCACCCGGATAGAACGTCGTTCTGAACTCGCTGGCCGTCACCCCCAAACACATGGCCTCCAGCGGCGGATCGAGGTAGGGCCCGACCGCCCATTGCGTGAACCCGAGATAGCTCGCCCCCGCCATCGCCAGCCGCCCGTCGCACCACGGCTGCGCCCGCAACCAGGCGGCCGTGGCCAGCCCGTCATCCCTTTCCTGGTGAAAGGCCGAGAACCGCCCGCCCGACCCGAACGTGCCCCGCACGTCCTGCACGACGACCTGCATGCCGCGCCGCGCCAGCACCCGGGCCGTCGCCCTGGCGTCGAGCTTGTGCTTCCCGTACGGCGTGCGCACCAGCACCGCCGGCAGCGGCTCCGACCCGCGCGGCCGGTAACGGTCGGCACGCAGCACGACCCCGTCGGGCATGGGCACGGGGAGGTCGCGGGCGAGCTCGATGTCGGGCGTGGTGGCCTCGGGCAGGCCGAGGAGCCGATCGAACAGTCTGCTGAGCATCCTCATGGCAGATCCCTCCGCTCCGCCCCAGAGTACGGCTCGACCGTCCGGTTCCTGAGAGGCGATGACTTTTCACCTCCCCTTCGGTCTCCATCCACGAGGAGGCGACATGAGCGATCAGAGACGGGTACTGACGGCAGGCGTGGCGCTGCTGGAGCGGGCGATCGACTACGCGCTCGGCAGCCTGCGCATCGTGTCCCCGGCGGCCCTCTGCCGCCCGACGCCCTGCGCGGCTTGGAACCTCCAGCAACTGCTTCACCATCTGGGCGATTCTCTCGACACCTTGAACGAGGCCGCCCTCGGCCAGGTCACGGCGGCTCCGCTCGACGTAGGCGTTCGCGGCGCCGTCCCGCGTGCCGTCGATCCGCGCGGTGCTGTGTCGGGTGCCGTCGATCCGCGCGGTGCTGTGTCGGGTGCCGTCGATCCGCGCGGCGCCATGCCGCGTGCCGCCGATCCTGGCGATGCCGGCGTGGCCGAGGTGCGGGGGGATGCGGGGATGGCCCAGGTGCGTGGTGACACAACCGCAGGTGGTTGCGCGGGCGGCCGGTCCGCCGGCTCGCGGACGATGGCCGTTCCCGCCCGCACCCAAGAGCACCCACCGCACCTCCCTCTCCGCAACCCCGCCCTGACCCTCAGGGACACCGCCACGGAAGTCCTCGGCCGATGGGCAGCCGTGCTCACCGGCGACCTCATCACCATCCACGACCGCCACCTCACCAGCCCGATGGTGGCCGCGGTAGGCGCCATCGAGGTCGCCGCGCACGCCTGGGACGTGGCCAGGGCGTGCGGCGAGCACCACCCGATCCCGCCGCTCCTGGCTGAGGAGCTGCTGGATCTGGCCCATCTGTTCGTCACCGGCGCCGATCGCCCCGCGAGGTTCGGCCCGGCGGTGCGGCTGCCCATGGGGGCGCCCGCCCAGGATCACCTCCTCGCCCACCTCGGTCGTCACCCCGCCTGGCCCGCGGTCAACTGAGCACCCGCCCGCCCGCACATCCGCCACCGCCACGCCGTACGATCAGCATGTACGGCAGAGTCAGACCACAGATCGCGGCACCACTCTTGGCGGAACCCGCGACGTCATGCCCGATACGGTGAGAAGATCGGTAATGGCCGACCCGTCACGGGACGACCACGCAGACCACACCGTGCCAGGGGCGACGGGACCCGTCCGGCCCGATCCGCGCGAGGCGGCGCAGGCGATCGCCGCGGACAGGCCGACCAACGTGGTGGCGACGACCGTTCTTCGTGCGGCCGTCGCCACCACCACGCCGCTCATGCCAGGTGGCACGCAGGCCAAGGACGTGACCTGGCACGTGAGGTCTCACAGGAGGGTCTGCTCGCCCTCCTCCGGTGGCAGGTCGTCGCCGTGCAACGTCCGCAGCACCTGCTCGCCGTACTTGGCCAGCTTGTTCTCCCCGACGCCGTTCACCTTGCTCAGCTCCGCCAGCGACGCGGGCGCCTGGGTGGCGATCTCGCGCAGGGTCGCGTCGTGGAAGATGACGTAGGCGGGGACGCCCTGCTCCTTGGCCGTGGCGCCCCGCCACGAGCGCAGCCGCTCGAAGACGGCGGCGGCCTCGGCGGGCAGCTCGACGGCGGGCTGGGCGGACTTGGTGCCGGAGGCGGTCTTGGCGCGGGCCGGGCGGTGGGTGTCGCGGCGCAGGCGCACCTCGCGCTGGCCGCGCAGCACCGCCGCGCTGTCGTCCGTCAGCACCAGCGCGCCGTAGTCGGACTCCACCGCGAGCAGGCCCTGAGCGAGGAGCTGCCGGACCACTCCGTGCCACTCGGCGTTGCCCAGGTCGGTGCCGATGCCGAAGACCTTCAGGGTCTCGTGGCCGTGCTGCAGCACCTTGGGGGTCTGCTTGCCGAGCAGGATGTCGACGACCTGGCCGACGCCGAACTTCTGCCGCCGCTCCCTGAGCAGCCGCAGCACCGTGGACAGCACCTTCTGTGCCGGGATCGTGCCGTCCCACGACTCGGGCGGGCTCTGGCAGGTGTCGCAGTTGCCGCACGGCTGCGAGCCCTTCTGCCCGAAGTAGTCGAGCAGCATCATGCGGCGGCAGCCCACGGTCTCGCACAGCGCGAGCATCGCGTCGAGGTGGTGCACCTGGCGGCGGCGGTGGGCGTCGTCGCCCTCCATCGCCATGCGGCGGTGCTGCACGACGTCCTGCAGCCCGTACGCCATCCACGCGGTCGCGGGCAGCCCGTCACGCCCGGCCCGCCCGGTCTCCTGGTAGTAGCCCTCCACGGACTTCGGCAGGTCGAGGTGGGCCACGAAGCGCACGTCGGGCTTGTCGATGCCCATGCCGAAGGCGATCGTGGCGACCACGATGAGCCCGTCCTCGCGCAGGAAGCGGGCCTGGTGGTGGGCGCGGGTGCGGGCGTCGAGCCCCGCGTGGTACGGCACCGCCGCGATGCCGTTGTCGACCAGGAACTCGGCGATCTTCTCCACGGAGGAGCGCGACAGGCAGTAGACGATGCCGGACTCGCCCGGGTGCTCGGTGCGCAGGAACTCCAGGAGCTGCCGCTTGGGCTCGCTCTTGGGCGTGATGCGGTAGTGGATGTTGGGCCGGTCGAAGCCGGCCACGAAGTGGCGGGCCTGGTCGAGGCCGAGCCTGGAGGAGATCTCGGCGTGCGTGGCCGGCGTGGCGGTGGCCGTCAGCGCGATGCGCGGCACCTCGGGCCACAGCTCGCGCAACCTGGACAGCTCCAGGTAGTCGGGCCGGAAGTCGTGACCCCACTGGGCCACGCAGTGCGCCTCGTCGATCGCGAACACGGAGATGTCGCCCTTGGCCAGCAGCCGCAGCGTGGCGTCCACGCGTAGCCGCTCGGGGGCGAGGTAGAGCAGGTCGAGCTCGCCCGCCAGGAACTCCGACTCCACGAGCTGCCGCTCGTCGAAGCCCTGCGTGGAGTTGAGGAACCCCGCCCGCACGCCGAGCGCCCGCAGCGCGTCCACCTGGTCCTGCATCAGCGCGATCAGGGGGGAGATGACCACCCCGACGCCTTTGCGCACCAGGGCGGGGATCTGGTAGCAGAGCGACTTGCCGCCGCCGGTGGGCATCAGGACGAGGGCGTCGCCGCCGGCCACGACCTGGTCGATGATCTCCTGCTGACCCGCCCGGAACGAGTCGTAGCCGAACACGCGGTGCAGAACCTCGGTGGGGGTATCCATGCGGCTACCTTACGTGTTCGGGGGTGAGCGGATCGTCAGTTCCGCCGTTGGCGGAGAGGGGCAGCGGCGGCGCTCGTCCGCGTGCCTCTGGCGATCGTAGCCGCCGCGACCGACAGCCTCGCCTGCTTCCCGACTTCATGGTCAAGGGCCGCGCGGCTACCCGGGCGTGGCAGCCGGGTGCGTCCTGGCGTACAGGATCAGTGACAGCGCCCCGAGCACGCACGCCACCGCCACCACCCCCATCACCGCCGGATACCCGGCCACCTGCGCCACCCCGGCCGCCACCAGCGGAGCCACGGCCTTGGCCACCGTGATCGGCAACGCCAGCGCCCCGCTCAGCGACGCGTACGCCGCCGTACCGTACCGATCGGCGAGCAGCGCGGGCCGCGCGATCGTGCCCACCCCGAACCCCAGCCCGAACAGCACCACCGCCACCACCGCCCCGGCACTGCCGCGCCCGACCAGCGGCAGCAGCACGGCCGCCAGCCCCTGCAGCCCGAACATGGCGGCCGTGATCAGCGCCACCGGCCAGCGCGCCTGCAGCCCGGTGGTCACCAGCCGCCCGGTCACCGACAGCACCCCGAGCAGCCCGGCGACCGCGGCGGCGAAGACCGGCTCGTGCCCGAGCGTGATCAGGTAGGTGACCAGCAGCACGCCCATGACCGCCACGGCGCCCGTCTGCGTCAGGAAGGCCGCCGCCAGCAGCCAGAACGGCCGCTCGCGCAGCGCCGCCCCGACGATCTCCCCCCGGTCCACGTGGGCGGGCGCGGCCCGGTTCCGTACGGCCAGCGCGTGCAGGGGCACGGCGGTCAGCGCGTACCCGACGGCCAGGATGACCAGCGCCCGGCGCCACCCGTACAGCTCGACCAGGAGCCCCGTCAGCGGCAGGAAGATGCTGGAGGCGAACCCGGCGACCACCGTCACCGCCAGCAGCGCCCGCGCCCGCCTGCTCGCGTCGAACCAGGCCACGATCACCGCGAACGCCGCCTCGTACAACACCATGGCCGACGCGACGCCGAGCACCCCGCACACGAGGTAGAGCTGCACCACCGAGCGCACCTGCGACCAGGCCAGCACCGCCAGCGCGCCGAGCACGGACCCGAGCGTCATGAGCCCCCGGCCGCCGCGCCGGTCGAGCAGCCGTCCGACGAACGGCGCGACGAGCCCCGACACCAGCACCGACAGCGTGATCGCCCCGGTGAGCTGCGCGACCCCGGCGTGCAGCTCGCGCGACATGGGCGGGATGAACACGGAGAAGGCGTAATAGAGAATGCCGTATCCGGCGGTCTGGGTGATCGCGAGTGCGCCGATCATTCGCGCCGGCGCTTTAGGTCCTGCGGTGGCGATCACGCCCGGAGTTGTTCCCGTTCATCTGCTGTAAATACGGTGATAAATGTCACTTCGCCGCCGAAGAGTTTCGCGAATTCGCGTTTTCCCGTCATAGCGTCGGATCATGACGCATTCGTACGTGGTCACCGGCGGCGGGCGCGGCATCGGCCGGGCCGTGGTCGAGCGCCTGCTCGGTGACGGGAACGTCGTGGTGGCCGTCGAACGGGACAAGGAGGCCCTCGGCTGGGCCGGCCGGCGAGTCGTCCCGGTGATCGGCGACGCGGCCGACGAGGAGGTCGCCGCCTGGGCCGCGGACCTGGCCCAGGAGTCGGGCCCGCTGGCCGGCTGGGTGAACAACGCCGCCGTGTTCCGCGACGCCTCCGTGCACTCGTCCCCGATCTCCGAGGTCAGAGCGCTGATCGCGGCCAACCTCGACCTGGCGGTGGTGGGCTGCGCCACCGCCGTGCGCCACTTCCTGGAGGCCGGCACCCCGGGCGCCATCGTGAACGTCACCTCGCACCAGGCCACCAGGGCCGTGCCCGGCAGCCTGCCCTACTCCACGGCCAAGGCCGCCACGGAGGGCCTGACCAGGGCGCTCGCGGTCGAGTACGGCCGGCACGGCATCCGGGTCAACGCCGTGGCGCCCGGCTCGGTGGCCACGGAGCGGTACGAGCGCACGCGCACGCCGGAGATGGAGGCGGAGCTGAACTGGCTGCACCCCCTGGGCCGCGTCGCCACCCCGGCCGAGGTGGCCTCGGTGGTGGCGCACCTGCTCTCGCCGGACGCCGCCTTCGTCAACGGCGCCACCATCCCGGTGGACGGCGGCCGTACGGTGCTCGGGCTGGACCCGGAAGCCAGGGAATGAAAACCGTTGTCACATGGTTGCAGGGTCCATGAAGAAGAACCTGCACCCCGACTACCGCCCCGTCGTCTTCCGCGACCCCAGCGTCGGCTTCGCCTTCCTCACCCGCTCGACCCTGACCAGCGACAGGACGATCGAGTGGGAGGACGGCAGGACGTACCCGGTGATCGACGTGGACGTCTCGTCCGCCAGCCACCCGTTCTACACGGGCCGTGGCCGCATCCTCGACACCGCCGGCCGCGTCGAGCGCTTCAACCAGCGCTACGGAAAGGCCCAGTAAGACAGCCGGTAGGGCAGGATGTGAGGCGCGCGTGACTCGCCCCTGTCCGCCCGGCTCGAGCGCTCCAGCCGGATCCTCGTCGCCGGCGCGGGCGGGGGCTCCGACGTGTACGCCGCCGGAGACCGAGGCCCGCGACTGGTACTTCCCCGAGGGCTGCCTGTCCCGCTGGCTGGCCGCGCAGGGGCAGCCGGCCACCGTGTACGCCTTCCCCAAGGTGGGCGTCAGGCCGCTGCGCGCCGCGTACGCCGAGCTCGCCGAGCACCTCGGCCTGGACGCGGTGGTCCTGGTGGACGGCGGCACCGACATCCTGATGCGCGGCGACGAGGCCGGCCTGGGCACCCCGGCCGACGACATGACGAGCCTGGCCGCCGCCCACGCGCTCGACGTGCCGGTGAAGGTCGTGGCCGCCGCGGGCGTTCCCGCACTAGAGGCGCGTGAGGTCGGCCAGCGAGTCGATCTCGGCCGCGAGTAACGCGCCGCCGAGCCCGGAGAACGGGCCGCGCAGCTCCACGCTCAGCACCCCCAGCAACCTGCTCCAGAGCAGGACGGTCGCGGGCACCGGCGCCGGCTGCCCCTGCGCGAACACCGGCAGGAACGGCCTGAGCACCTCCTCGACCCCCGCCGGGTGCGGGTCCGAGGCCACGAGCTGGAACAGGCCGGGGTTCGCCACGGCCCAGTCATAGAAGGCACGGGCCAGGACGTGCAACTGCTCGCGCGGCCCTCCCGACGCGGGCACGTGTACGGCCGCCGCCAGCTCGCCCAGCCCGTCGTCGATCAGCTCGGCGAGCAGCCTGTCGCGGCCGGCGAAGTACTTGTAGAGCGCGGGGCCGGTCATCCCCAGGCGCCTGGCCACCGCGGTCAGGCTGACGGTCTCGCCCTCGCTGATCTGGGCGAGCGCGGCTTGCTTGATCTCCCTCCTGACCTGCTCCCGGTAACGCTGTCGCGGTGTCGGCATGCCCTCATTATCCTGCGTTCCGAGTCCGGCACACGGAGTGATCACCACCCGCCCGGGTCAACGGCCGGGCATGCGGGGCCTACCGGTGGGTAAAACACGGTCATCGGCGTGAGAGCAGTGGTGGTGCGATGAGTCTCTCCGGAAGGGAACGCCGTATTCTCGCCGAGATCGAGCGAGCCCTAGAGCGGGACGACCCCGAGCTGGCCAGGCGCGTCGCGGCCATCAACAGGGTCGAGGCAGGCGGCGAGCCGCTGCCCTCGCAGCCGTACGGCGACCGGCTGCGCATGTGGGCGCTGGCCCATGTCTGGGCGCTGTTCTGGGCCGCCGCGCTGGTGATCGTGCTACTGCTGCTGGCCGTGCTGACCACCTGAGCGGTGGTGCCGCAGCACCACCAGGCTGGCGGCGGCGCACAGGGCGACCAGGGCGGCGATGGCGGCCTCCCAGCGCCACACCTCCTCGCCCGTCCGCATGGCCTGCACGGTGCAGAACACCGCCGCCACGACCCCGAACACCAGGGCGACGATCGACAGGACGCGCCGGGCACGCAGCGGGCTGCGGGCCGTCACCGGCTCGGTGCCCTCGCGGTTACGCAGCCACATGACCTCCTCCTCAGGCCAGGCACCTCAGCGACGAGGCGATGCGCGGATCGAGGTCGTGCGAGGCAGGCAGCCGGCCCACCGTGGCCTCGACGAACTCCGGGTACGACAGCGTGGCGGTGACCCCGTCCACGGCCGCGAAGATCTGCTCCGCCGTCTGGTCCACCTGCACCTTGGCGTCCTGCTCCGCCAGCACGAACCGGCCGACCGCCACCCGCCACAACGTCCGCTCGTCGGCCTCGTCCTCGGCGACGGGCGCGCCCACGTCGTCGGCGTGGGTGGCGTACTCGGAGTCGTAGTGGAAGGCCTGGAGCCCGACGGGGTAGGGGCCGGCCATCGTGTCGAGCATGGCGTGCTCGCCCAGGGCCCGCATGCGCTCGCGCGTCTCGCCGTTCTGTGTGCGCCACTCCGCGAGGACCTCTTCGACGGGCAGGTCCGCGCGCCGGCGTACGGACCACTCGTTGAAGTCGTTGTAGTCGCCGATGCCCTGGTCGGCGAGCCCGCCCATCAGGTCCTGCACGGTCCCGTCGAGGCAGGCGTGGTTGTACAGCTCCTCGCCCGCCAGGTGCGCCAGCACGTCCCTGACCGACCAGCCCGCGCAACGGGAGGGCCGCCGCCAGCCGGCGTCGTCGAGGCTCGTGAAGAACCGGTCCAGCCTGGCGGCCTCGGCGTCGAAGAGGTCGAACGGGTTGAAGTCTTTGAGCAGGTCGTGGGCCATACCCGGACGCTACCCCTCAGGTCCTGACTTTATCTCCCAGCTCGGACCTGGCCCGGCTGTACTCGTCGGCGCAGGCCGGCGCGCGCCCGGCCGGCACCCAGCCACCCTTGGCGATCTTGTCGTACCTGCCGGGGTCGGCGCCGAGCAGCAGGCAGGCGAACGTGGCCGACTCGGCCATGCCCGACAGGTGGTCGATGCCCGCGTGTCCGGCCAGCAGGTGACGGGCCTCGGCGGCGGCCACCACGCGCTTCGGCGTGTCGGCGGTGAGCGTCAGCGCGGCGAACCTGTCGGCCTGCTCCTCGCTGTCGGGCATGCCGTTCAGCGTGGTCAGGGCGTGGCCGAGCTGGTGGTGGAAGAGCACGGACAGGGCGCCGCGCACCCGGGCCTTGGCGGCCTTCCCGCCGGTCTCCTCGGTCTCGGAGATGCCCTTGATCGTGCGGTGCACCTGGTCCACCAGCGAGTAGCAGATGGTGATCTCGCGCTTGCCGTGATCCCAGGTGGCCTTCGGCGCGTCGCAGTCGCGGGCCACGACCTTGACCCGCTCGGGCAGGCGGACGCCGGTCTTCAGCGCGTCGCTCTCCTTGAGCAGCCGCTCGGCCTGCTCGGCGCGGGGTGAGCCGGGGCGCTCGTACCGCACGGACGGCTCTGCCGCGGGGGCCGCTCCCAGCGTGCTCGTCATGCTGAGGACGAGGGCGATGACGGGATGCGGCATGCGGAGGCTCCTTCGGGGGTTCGATCAACGCAATGGGACTTCCCATGCTGCGAATGAGTGATCGCTAAACCTGCCGAAGGCGAAAAAGCCGGAGGCCCAGCCCCGAAGGACTGGGCCCCAGCGTGGTGTGTCAGGAGCTGCTGGAACTACCGGCGCCAGGAGTACACGCGCACGTAGTCCGAGCGGCTCTTGGCGCCGTCGAGCTCGTCGTCACCGTTGAAGACGGCGCGGAAGGTGCCGCTCTTGTAGGCCTTGGTCTTGGCGTAGAACTTGCCGCCGCGACCGGTCCAGTCGGAGGCCACCCACTTCCAGCCACTGCGGTAGTTGGCCTTGTAGTAGATGTTCACCTTCTCGCCGCGGACGCCCTCCCAGCCGTCGTCGTCCACCAGGAGACGGCCGGAGAAGTAGATCGACTTGCCCTTGCGGACCTTGGACGGGTCGGCGCTGAAGCGCGAGATCGTGGTCTCGAGCTTGCCCTTCTCGATCTCCACCGAGAAGAACGCGTCGTCCTTGGCGATCTCCTTGCCGTCCTTGTCGAAGGCCACGGCGGTGGCCTTCCACTTGCCGGCGTAGTCGTTCTCGTTGAACCCGATGGCCCAACGCCAGCCCTCGAGGTCCTTGACGTCCTTGGTGCGCAGGGTGCGGAAGTTGTTCTCCGCGGGCGCGACGCTGAGCTCGACCTTCTGGACGTCGGAGCTGGCGCCGACGTCGAAGTACGCCGTCGTCTCGGAGCCCTTCTTGACCACGACGGGGTTCGGGCTGATGTCGCGGATCACGAGCTGAGTGTCGGCCTTGGTGGCAGCGGAGGCGATCCCCGCTCCGGACACCAGCATGGCACCGCCGATAGTGGCGGAAAGGATACCTACTGCGATCTTTCTCATGAGGGTGCTGATTCCTCTCCCCGTATTGACTTCGGAGCCGGCTTCGGGGCGGCCGGCTCCCTCTACTACTTTGAGGCACGATCAAGGGGAAAAGTTGGCTAAAGTTACGAAAAATATTTGATCACGGTCTTAACCAGGGCATATGCGGAAAAATCTCTTTTGGTGGACCTTGACCGACTACAGTCTGAGCCCATGATGGACGTCTACACGCTGGGCGAGCCGCTGGGCGTGGTCTCCAGCGGCCGCGTCCGCCACGAGAGCGAGGCCAGGCTGGACGTCTGCGGGCCCGAGTTCACGCTGGCCATCGCCCTGGCCCGGCTCGGCCACCGCTGTGCCTACCTGGGCAAGGTGGCCGACGACGAGCTGGGCGCCAGGGCGCTGACCGTGCTGCGGGGCGAGGACGTGGACGTCTCGGACATGCGGGTGGCCGAGGGCGCGCGTACGGGACTGCTCCTGCGCGAGTCGCGCGTCGGCCGCGAGCTGACCGTGACGACCCACTACCGCACCGGCTCGGCCGGCGCGCTGCTCGCGCCGGGCAACGTGCCCATCGACCGCATCGCCGCCGCGCGCATGCTGCACGTCACCGGCCTCACGGCGGCCCTGGGCAGGGACGCGCTGGACGCCGTGCGCGCCGCCGTCTCCGCCGCCAGGAACGCCGAGGTGCCGATCTCCTTCTCCGTCGAGTACGTCCCGGAGCTGTGGCCCTCCGTGCGCGAGGCCGAGGAGGTGCTCAGCGAGCTGGCCTGCGAGGCCCACCTGCTCTTCCTCCGCCAGGACGAGCTCGACCTGGTCAAACCCGCGCTCATCCCCGAGCGGGAGGTCGTGGTGGACCGGGGGGCCAAGGGCGCCAGCGTGCGGGCCGACCGCATGCGCTACGACGTGCAGGGCTGGCAGGTCCCCGTGGTGGACACCGCGGGGGCGGGGGAGGCGTTCGCGGCCGGCTACATCAGCGCCGCCCTCGACGGCCTCATCCCCCAGGAACGCCTGCACCGCGGGGCGCTGCTGAGCGCCGCCGCGGTGACCAGCGTGAGCGACTGGCAGGGGTTGCCCACCAGGGCCGAGCTCTAGTTGACGTTCAGGGTGAACGTCGAGGTCGTGTTCCTGATGTCGGTGTGGTTGTTGCTGAACCGCAGGTTGTTGAACGTGGCCGAGCCGATGGCCGGGCCCTGACCGGGCTCGGGCAACTCGTTCACCCAGATGCCGAACCCGGACTTGGCGTCGAAGGCGTCACCGCTCTTCTGCGCCCCGCTGATCGACACGTTCGTGAAGACCGTGTCCTTGATCGGGTTCAGCGGCGTCGAAGGGTTGGAGTAGCCGGTCTGGAACATGATCCCGCTGTACGTCGGGTCCACGATGTCCAGGTTGCTGACCCGGATGCCCTGGAACACCTTCGAGGAGGAGAACAGCCACATCGCCGGGAACGTCTGCTGCCCCCAGAAGTGCCCGCCCGCCCGGACCAGCGAGATGTTGTCGAACGTCGTGGGCGGGCTGGCGCCGAAGCCGTGCATCGGGATCCCGAAATCCAGCGAGCTGATCGTGACGCCCGAGTACACCAGCGTGTCGGCCACGTAGATGTTCCTGAAGGTGTTGTTGTAGCCGCCGTACACGGCCAGGCCCGCGGCCCGCCAGGTCAGCAGCGACGTCAGGTTCTCGTAGACGTTGCCGAACTGCTCGCCCGAGTTGTTGTCGATGGCCGAGAACAACGCGAAGCTGTCGTCGCCCGTGGACCTGGTCTCGATGTTGGTGACGTGGTTGCCGGTGCTGCCGTTGGTCATGTTCAGGCCGTCGGCGAACACGTTGCGGATCCGCGCGTTCCTGATCGTCAGGTTGTCCACGTTCGAGCCCCACAACATGCAGATCTGGTGCTCGATCCAGACGTCGTCGATCGTCATGTTCGCCACGTTGTTGAAGTCGAACACCTTGCCGGGGCCGTCGATGCGCTCGACGTAGTTGCCGAAGTAGGCGAAGCCCGTGAACGTCGAGCCGTTGGCCGTGGCGTCGGCGCGGAAGCCGATGTCGGTGTTCGACTGGCCGGACGGCGCGTGGAACCTGGTGAACCAGGGGCCCGCTCCGACGATCCTGATCGACTTGCCGTACACCTGGAACTTGGAGCTCGTCTGGTAGTCGCCCGCAGGGAGGTAGACGCCGGTCAGGCTGGCGTCCATGCGGGCCCTGTCGAGGGCGTTCTGCACGTCCTGGTGGGTGAATCCGGCCGGTACGGCGTACTTCCCCGGGTCCGGGTTCGCGGTCTGCGTGGCCAGCTCGAAGTCCACGAAGTCGATCGCGTAGTTCAGCGGGTTGGCCGCGTCCTTCTGCAGCCTGATCCTGCTGCCCTTCGGGACGGTGGTGCCGAGCAGCAGGCTCGCCTCGTCGTAGATGTGCCGGGGCGGGCCGGAGCCCGGGTTGTTGTTCGGGCTCGCCTCCGGGCCGTACAGCCAGGCGTAGCGCGAGGTCAGGTTGACGGCCTTGAGGAAGGTCCCGTTGACGTAGACGTTCAGCGTCGAGCTCTGGCCGCCGCCGCCCGGCGCGTCCGGCATCGAGAAGCGGGTGACCAGGGTGTTGGTGTCCGCCCTGGTGGTGAACTCGACGTAGGCGCCGGTCTGGTTGAGCGTGACCGCGCGCCGGCCCGACGCCTCGCCGGCGATCGTGCCGATCTCCCTGCTCGGGCCGACCTTGGCCGCGCCGCCGCCGATGGCGGCGTCCTCGGCCTCGTAGGTGTCGTACGGCATGTTCGCGCCGCGGCCCACGAACAACGGCAGCGTGCTGGTGTTGTTGGCCCGCTTGACCGGCAGCTCGTTGGCGTCGTCGGCGAGCACGGTCCTGACCGTGTACTTGCCGTTGGCCGCCGTCCACGTGCCCAGGCTCACCGGGCTCGTGGTGGCCCCGGCGGCGATCGCGCCGCTGGTGGAGCCGGTCAGCGTCCTGACGACGGTGCCCGCGTCGTCCGTGACGGTCAGCGTGATGCCGTGCGTGCCGCCGCTGGAGGCCACGGTGCCCTGGTTCCTGATCGCGACGGAGAACGTCACCGTGGTGCCCGCGGCCGGGTTGCCCGGCGTCCAGGCGACGGGGGAGGCGATCAGGTCGGCCGTGTCGACGGGCCGCACGGTGAGGGTGCCGGTCGTGGCGTTGTTGGCCTCGTTCTGCTCGACGACCCTGCCGTCCTCGTCCACCTTGGCCGAGAGCTGGTACGTCCCCGCGTCCCTGGCCCCGATGTTCGCCGACACGGTGGCGGACGCCCCCGCGGCCAGCGCGCCCACGCCGGCGCTGCCCACCTTGGTGTCACCGGCGTAGAAGTTCACCGAGGTCGCCGCCGAGGCGGCGGTGCCGGCGTTCCTGACCGTCGCCGACAGCGTCACCGCGTCGGTCTCGACGGGGGACGCCGGGGAGGAGGCCAGCCCCGACACGGTCAGGTCGGGGTTGGGGGCCGGGGTGCCGAAGATCTGGAACTCGGCGACCTGGCCGCTGGGCGCGCCGGAGTTGGCGGTGAACTGCAGGCGCACGTCGGCGGCCCGGCCGGTGACCGGGATGGTGACGGTGTTGCCGGTGGCCGGGTCGAAGGTGTGGGTGGCCTGGGCGGCCAGGGCGGTGAAGGCGGTGGCGCCCTGTTCGCGGCCGAGGACCTGCAACGTCTGGGTGCGGCGGCCCCAGACGGGGTCGGGGTTCAGCTTGACGGTGACAGCGCTGAGGTCGGCGTCGGCGCCGAGCTGGGCGGTGAGGGTGGCGGGGTAGGCGGTGCCTTCCCAGTAGGTCTGCAGGTTGTCGTCGTTGGCGTTGGGGGCGGCGTAGGTGTGGGTGTGGCCGGATGCGGTCATGGTCTTGCCGAGGGCCAGGTTGGGGCCGCCGGGGCCGGGTCCGGGGCCTGGGTCGGTCTGGGTGGTGCCCCACACTTCCAGTTCCGAGAGCTGGCCGGCGGGCCAGCCGGAGTTGGCGGTGATGTGGATGCGCAGGTGGCGGGCGGTGGTGTCGGCGGGCAGGGGAATGGTGGCGGCCGGGCTGATGGTGTGGGTGGCGGCGGCGGCCACGGTCGTGAAGGTGGTGCCGTTCGTGCTGGCTTGGACGCTCAGGGTTTCGGTGCGGCTGGGCCAGCCGGTGGGCAGTTTGAGGACGACCTTGCTCAGGCCGGCGGGGGCGCCGAGGTCGACCTGGATCCATTGGGGCAGGGCGTTGTTGGCCGATTCCCAGTAGGTGGCCTGGTTGCCGTCGGTGGCGTTGGCGGGGCGGTAGACGTCGGTGTGGCTGCTGGCGGTGGCGGGTCTACCGGCGGCGAGGTTGGTGTCGGCCGCCGCGTGTGCGGCGGGTGCGACGAGGAATCCGATGAATAACGTAAGGGCGGCTAGCAGTGCTCTCATGGGGGTGGCCCTTCGGGTAAGGCGGATGGCCGAACCATAAGATGTCGAGCAGATAGCCGCAATATTTCGACTTCATTTCGCAAACAATCGACTGACTCCGGGAGTATGCTGGCATCTCCTGCCGCTGGTCAGGGGTCGGTCAGCGGCAGGAAGCCCGGTGTGGACGCAGTGCAAGCCGCGACGTTCGATCCACGTAAGCCGTTGCAAGCGCTTGCGTGAAAGGTCGTATAGTTTGCGCATGACGCGACGACTCGCAGAGGTGGCCAAGAAGGTCGGAGTGAGCGAGGCGACCGTGAGCCGCGTGCTCAACGGCAAGCCGGGGGTGTCCGACGCGACCCGCGAGGCCGTGCTCACGGCGCTCGACGTGCTCGGTTACGAACGCCCCACCCAGCTCCGCGGCGACCGCGCCCGGCTGGTCGGCCTCGTGCTCCCCGAGCTGCAGAACCCGATCTTCCCCGCCTTCGCGGAAGTGGTCGGCGGCGCGCTGGCCCAGCAGGGCTTCACCTCCGTGCTGTGCACCCGCACCGTCGGCGGCGTCTCCGAGGCCGACTACGTCGACCTCCTGCTCCAGCAGCAGGTCAGCGGCGTGGTCTTCGCCGGCGGCCTGTACGCCCAGGCCGACGCCTCCCACGGCCACTACGAGCTGCTGCACGAGCGCAAGCTCCCCACCGTCCTGGTCAACGCCGCCGTGCAACACCTCGACTTCCCGCAGGTGTCGTGCGACGACGTGGTGGCCGCCGAGATGGCCATCGCCCACCTGCGCGCCCTCGGCCACGAGCGCATCGGCATGGTGCTCGGGCCCAAGGACCACATGCCGTCGCGGCGCAAGCTCGACACCTTCCAGGCGTCGGGCGGTGACACCGAGCTGGTCGAGCACACCATGTTCTCCCTGGAAGGCGGGCACGCGGCCGCCGCCCGCCTGGTCAGGCGCGGCGTCACGGGCGTCATCTGCGCTTCCGACCTGCTCGCCCTGGGCACCGTACGCGCCGCCCGGCGCGCGGGGCTGGCCGTGCCCGCCGACATCTCGGTGATCGGCTTCGACGACTCCGCCCTGATGAACTGCACCGAGCCGCCGCTGACCACCGTCCGGCAGCCCATCGACGCCATGGGGCGGGCGGCGGTGGATCTGCTGGTGGCGCAGATCGACAAGGCTGTGGTGCCGGCGGACGAGCTCCTCTTCGAGCCCGAACTCGTCGTCCGCGCCTCCACCACCCGCGCCCGCTCCTGACCTTCACCGCGCGCCTGGAGTGACGCGGGCGCGGAACGGCCGGGTGCGGGTGCCGGGCGCGCACGATGCGGCGCCGTGCGGCGGTCGCGCTGTGCCTGCGCCGGGTCGGCGGGACGGTGTGCGGTGGAGCTCGGCGCAAGGCGTGCGGCGAGGCGGCGGGAGGGCGTCCGGTGCGGGCTCGGCCCGGGGGACGGCTGCTGGAGGCAGGGAAACGGCGTTCGGGGAGGGCGCGGTGCCGCGCGGGCGAGGCGTAACGCAGTCGTTATCTTGCAATATGAAGTCGAAATATTGCGAACATCCGTCACGGATCCTATGGTGTGGGCACCTCGCATCAGAAGGGTCAGACCATGCAGAGATCCACCGGACTCCTGCTCGCATCCGCACTAGCCCTCTCCACCGCAGCCTGCGGTTCGGGCAGCGAGCCCGCCACCCCCTCCGCCGGCGGCGCCAAGGCCGTGTCGATCACGGTGGCCTGCCAGCCGGCCAAGTCGGCCCCCAAGGAACGGCAGGCCTGGGACGACGACGTGGCCGCGTTCATGGCGGCGCACCCCGGCGTGACGGTCAAGAGCACGGACCAGCAGCCGTGCTTCGACCCCAAGACGTTCGGTCCCAAGCTCGCGGGCGGCCAGATGGAGACGGCGTTCGTGGTGCCCGTGACGAACTACAACGACGTGATCGCCAAGGGTCAGGCCCTCGACATCACCCCGTACACGAATGTGATCAAGAACTGGAACGACCTGCGCCCCGACCACAAGGAGCTGGTCACCAAGGACGGCAAGGTCTACGGCGTCCCGAACGTGCACTACAGCGTCGGCCTGGTCTACAACCGCGCCCTGTTCACCAAGGCCGGGCTGAACCCGGACGCCCCGCCCAAGACGTGGGCCGAGGTCCGCGAGGCGGCCAAGAAGATCGCCGGGCTGGGTGCCGGTTACGTCGGCTACGGCGAGTACTCCGGCGGCAACACCGGCGGCTGGCACTTCACGCAGGCCATCTACGGCCGCGGCGGCGACATCCTGACGCCCGACAACAAGAAGGCCGCGTTCAACTCGCCCGAGGGCAAGGCCGTGCTGCAGACGCTGCACGACATGCGCTGGGTGGACAACAGCATGGGCACCAAGCTGCTGGTCGGCTGGGAGTCGCTGATGGTCGCCATGGGCAGCGGCAAGGTCGGCATGATGCTCGGCGCGCCCGACGTGGTCACCGACGTGGTCAACAAGTTCAAGGGCAACGTCGCCGACTACGGCATCACCGGCTTCCCCGAGGCCAAGGCGTCGCTGAGCGGCGGCGAGGCGTTCATGATCAACCCGAAGGCCACGCCGGAGGAGGCCAAGGCCGCGCTGGAGTGGATCGACTTCCGCTTCAACACCGTCGGCAAGGGCCGCTTCGACTTCGCCCGCGGCAAGACCCTCGGCAACCCCGTCGGCGTCCCCGACAACGCCGTCTACGGCGACTCGCCCACCGGCCAGGCCATCCAGGCCGACCGGGTGAAGAACGCCTCGCTGCCCGTCGCGAACTACGAGACCTACGTCCAGGCCGCCGGCACGATCCCGCCGAAGGCCGAGCCGCTGTACGCCCAGGAGCTGTACGCGATCCTCGACGTGCCCATGTCGGGCGTGCTGAGCCGCAAGGACGCCAGCATCGACCAGCTCCTCGCGGACGCCGAGACGAAGGCCAACTCGGTGCTGGCGGCCAAGGGCTGACCCTATGCAGATCTTGAGGCGCAATCTGACGGCCTACGGGTTCTTGTGCGCGGCGCTGGCGTGTTTCACGGTGTTCGCCTGGTATCCGATGGTCAGGGAGTTCATTCTGAGCTTCCAGAAGACCGACCTGATCAACGAGCCGATCTGGGTGGGCCTGGACAACTTCGTCACGGCCTTCCGGGACCCGGCCTTCGGTGAGGCGTGGCTGAACACGCTGGAGTTCACGTTCCTCGCACTGGTCTGCGGCTACGCCGTGCCGTTCGTCGTCGCGCTCGTGCTGAACGAGCTGCGCCACGCCCGGGCCTACCTGCGGTTCGTGGTCTACCTGCCGGTCATGCTGCCGCCGATCGTGGCGGTGCTGCTGTTCAGGTGGTTCTACGATCCGGGGCCCGGGCTGTTCAACCAGGTGCTCGACGTCTTCGGCCTGCCGCCGCTGGCCTGGCTGGACAGCTCCTCGACCGCGCTGATCTCCCTGGTCATCGTCTCGACGTGGATGAACATGGGCAGCGCGACGCTCATCTACCTCGCCGCGCTGCAGAACATCCCGCCGGAGCTGTACGAGGCCGCGGAGCTCGACGGCGCCGGCATCTGGAAGCGCATCAGGCACGTCACGATCCCGCAGACCCGGCTGATCCTGCTGCTCATGCTGATGTTGCAGATCGTGGCCACCATGCAGGTGTTCATCGAGCCGTACATGCTGACCGGCGGCGGCCCGGAGAACGCCACCGTCACGGTCGCGTACCTGATGTTCCAGAACGCGTTCACACTCCAGGACTACGGCTCGGCGGGTGCGCTCGGCATGATGCTGATGATCGTGCTGCTCGTGTTCGCCGCCTTCCAGCTCCGCCTGACGAGGGAGGACAAGGCGTGATCTCCGTCGGGGCCCAGGTGACGACCCGGGGCAAGCGGGGCAGGAAGCGGTCACCGAGGCCGATCGAGGTGCAGTTCCGTACGATCGTCTCGCCGCACCAGCTCAACAGCAGATGGGGCCGGCGCATCTACTGGATCGTGCTGGCGGCGGTGCTCCTGCTGTTCACGCTGGCGTTCGTCTTCCCGCTGTACTGGATGGTCACGGGCGCGCTGAAGACGCCGGAGGAGCTGGCGCAGATGCCGCCCACGCTCTTCCCCGCCGATCCGACGCCGGACGCCTTCTTCGAGGCGTGGGACCTGTTCGACATCGGCACGCTGCTGCTGAACACCGGCTACTACTCGCTGGGCGGCTGGATCGTCTGCATGGCCGTGGACGTGTCGGCGGCGTACGCGCTGTCGAAGCTGCGGCCCATGTTCGGCAACGTCATCCTCGGCATGATGCTGGCCACGCTGATGATCCCGGCGATGGTCGTGCTCATCCCGCTGTACGTGACGGTCGTGGACCTGGGCCTGCTCAACAGTCCGTGGGCGCTGTGGCTGCCCGCGGCGGCCAACGGCTTCAACATCTTCCTGCTCAAGCGCTTCTTCGACTCGATTCCCCGTGAGCTGATCGAGGCCGCGCAGATCGACGGCGCGGGCGCGGTACGGACCCTGCGCTCGGTGGTCCTGCCCATCTCCCGCCCCATCCTGGGCGTGGTGTCGATCTTCACCATCGTCACCTCGTTCAAGGACTTCGTCTGGCCGCTGCTCGTCATGACCGACAGCGACAAGATGACGATCAGCGTGGGCCTGTCACAGACGGCCGGGGCCGTCACCCAGAACCAGGTCATGGGCGGGCTGCTGATCACCAGCATCCCCATGATCATCGTTTTCTTCATCTTCCAACGGCACATCATGGCGGGTCTCACCGCCGGAAGCATCAAGGGATAAGCGCATGTCGCAAACGTGGTGGCGGGGGGCCGCGATCTACCAGGTCTACCTGCGTAGTTTCGCCGACGGCAACGGCGACGGCGCCGGCGATCTGGCCGGGCTGCGCTCCCGCCTGCCGTATCTGAAGGACCTGGGGATCGACGCCATCTGGCTGAACCCGTGGTACCCGTCTCCGATGGCCGACGGCGGCTACGACGTGGCCGACTACCGCGACATCGAGCCGGTCTTCGGGACTCTGGGCGAGGCCGAGCGCTTCATCGAGGAGGCGCACGCGCTCGACATCAAGGTCATCATCGACGTCGTCCCGAACCACAGCTCCACCGAGAGCGCCTGGTTCAAGGAGGCCCTGGCGAACCCGGCGGCCCGCGACCGGTTCTGGTTCGCCGACGAGCCGCTCAACGACTGGCAGTCCATCTTCGGCGGCTCGGCCTGGACGCAGGTGCCCGACGGGCAGTGGTACCTGCACCTGTTCGACCCGGGACAGCCGGACTTCAACTGGAACAACCCGGAGGTCCACCAGGAGTTCGAGGACGTGCTGCGCTTCTGGTTCGACCGGGGCGTGGACGGCGTGCGCATCGACTCCGCCGCGCTGCTGATCAAGTCCGACACCGCCTACGAAGACCTCGACGAGGTCCACGACGTCTACCGTCGGTGGCGCGAGGTGGCCGACGAGTACGACGAGCGCATCCTGATCGGGGAGGTCTGGCTCCCCGACCAGGAGCGTTTCGCCCGCTACCTGCGTCCCGACGAGCTGCACACGGCCTTCAACTTCGACTTCCTGTCCTGCGCCTGGGAGCCCGCCGACCTGCGCAGGTCGATCGAGCTGACGCTGGCCACGCACACCCCCATCGGCGCCCCGCCGACGTGGGTGCTGTCCAACCACGACGTGACCAGACCCGTCACCCGGTACGGCCGCGCCGACACCTCCTTCGCCCACGGCGGCGCCCTGCACGGCACCCCGACGGACCTGGAGCTGGGCTACCGCCGGGCCCGCGCGGCGGCGCTGCTGGCGATGGCGCTGCCCGGCTCCGTCTACGTCTACCAGGGCGAGGAGCTGGGCCTGCCCGAGGTGGAGCACCTGCCCGACGAGGTGCGCCAGGACCCGATGTACGCCCGCTCCGGCGGCAGGAACCCGGGCCGCGACGGCTGCCGCATCCCGCTGCCGTGGTCGGGCGAGGAGCCGCCGTTCGGCTTCGGCACGGGCACGCCGTGGCTGCCGCAGCCGGAGAGCTGGCGCAAGCTCACCGCCGAGGCCCAGCGGACGGACCTCGGCTCGATGCTGAACCTCTACCGTACGGGCCTGCGCATCCGGCGCGAGCTGCTCGGTGACGGCACGCTGACCTGGCTACCGCTGGGCGAGCAGGTGCTGGCCTTCACCCGCGACTCGGGCCTGACCTGCGTCACGAACCTGGGCGCCGACCCGGTCCCGCTGCCGGCGGGCAGGCTGCTGCTGGCCAGCGGCCCGGTCGTGGACGGGCTGCTGCCGTCCGACACGACGGCCTGGCTCTCCCCGGAGAGTTAGCCTGGGGGCAACCAGCCTGGGCGGGGTGTGCCGATGGTCGATCGGTTGCTGCTCGACATCGCCGACGACGGCATGCTGTCGGTGTCCATGTGGCCGGCCGGCGAGCTGCCGCAGCCCGTCGGCGAGCCCGCCCCGCTGGTGCTGCCCCTCGACCGTGACTCGCTGGAAGACCTCCGCTGGTATCTGGAGGACTACCTCAGACACCCCTACGCCGGGTACGCCGACCGCGGCTCCGGCATCGCGGCCCGGCTGCCGGCGTGGGGGGAGGGCCTGTTCCACGCGGTCTTCGGCACGCCCGAGACGCGGGCGGCGTACGCGGCGGTGCGGGCCAGGGGCGACCACGCCGAGGTGGTGATCAGGTCCGCGTCGACGCAGTCGCTCGGGCTGCCGTGGGAGCTGATGCGCGATCCCAGCCGGAGGAGGCCGATCGTGCTCGACGGCGTGTCGGTGACCCGGAGCCTGCCCGTACAGGATCTGAGTGGATCATTCCCCGCGGCAGAGGGACGGCTGCGGGTGCTGATGGTCATCTCCCGCCCCGAAGGGCGCGACGACGTGGGCTACGGGCTGATCGCCCGCCCCCTGCTGGGCATGCTCGACGCGGTACGCGGCAACGTCGAGCTGGTCGTGCTGCGCCCGCCGACCCTTGAGCACCTGCGCCGGGTGCTGATCGAGGAGCCGTTCCAGGTGGTGCACTTCGACGGGCACGGCGCCGCGTACGGCGGGGTCGTGTTCGAGCAGGAGGGCGGGGGAGCGGATCCCGTCCCCGCGGAGAAGGTGGCGCGGGTGCTGGCGGAGGGCCGCGTCCCCGTGGTGGTGCTGAACGCCTGCCGCTCCGCGCAGGTCGCGGCCCACCTGGTGCGGGGCGGGGCGGCGTCCGTGGTGGCGATGGCCTACAGCGTGTACGCGGTCGCGGCGGCCGAGTTCATGGCCGCCTTCTACGAGCGCCTGTTCGCCGGTGACCGGGTGGCCGACGCCGTCACCGCCGGCCGGGCCCGCCTGGCACTGCGCGACGGCCGGCCCAGCCCCAAGGGCAGGCTGCCGCTGGAGGACTGGGTGGTGCCGGTGCACTACCTGCGGCGCGACCTCGGCTTCCCCGGCCTGCGCACCGAGCGCCGGGGCGCCTCGCTGGACGACCTGCTGGACCGGCCGCCCGACGAGCCCCCATCGGACGACGACCTGGCGCCGGTCGGCGTGTTCGTCGGCCGTGACGACCTCTTCCACACCCTCGAATCGGCCGCCCGGCTGCAGAGGGTCGTGATCCTGCACGGCTCGGGCGGTGCCGGCAAGACCGAGCTGGCCAAGGCGTTCGGACGCTGGTGGCGCGACACGGGCGGCGTCGAGCGGCCCGACTGGGTGATCTGGCACTCCTTCGAGCCGGGCGTCGCCTCGTTCGGGCTGAGCGGCGTGATCGACGGGATCGGCCTGCGGGTCTTCGGGACGGACTTCGCGCGCAGGGACCCCGCGCAGCGGCTCGCGGTGGTGCGCCGGTTGCTGCGGGAGCGCCGCCTGCTGCTCATCTGGGACGACTTCGAGTCCGTGCACACCATGCCCGACCCCGTCACCCCGCCGCTGTCCGCCACCGAGCTGGACGAGCTCAAGCGCTTCCTGGGCGAGGCCGGCACGGTCCTGATCGTCAGCCGCAACCCGGAGGAGTGGCTCGGCGACCTGCGCCGCGTCGAGGTGGACGGGCTGAGCGCCGACGAGGCCGTCCTGTACGCCGACCAGCTCCTCGAACCGTTCCCCGAGGCCGGGCGCAGGCGCGCGAGCCCGGCGTTCGCCGAGCTGATGGAGTGGCTCGACGGCCACCCGCTCAGCATGCGCCTGATCCTGCCCCACCTGGCGACCACCGGCCCGGCCGCCCTGCTCGCCGCCCTACGCGGCGCCGCCCCGCTGCCGGGGCGGGACGACGGGGATCGCCGCAGCTCGCTCACGGCGAGCATCGGCTACTCCTTCGACCGCCTGCCCGAGGCCGACCGGCGCGCCCTGACCATGGTCGCGCTGTTCCACGGCGTGGTGGACGCGAACCTGCTGGCGTGGCTGTCGGGCATCTCCGACGTGCTGCAACGCGTGCGCGGGCTGACGGCCGACGACTGGACCCGCGTCCTGGACGGCGCCGCCGCCGTCGGCCTGCTCACCCGGTTCGCCGACGGCATGTACCGCATCCATCCTGCTCTGCCCGCCTTCCTGGCCCAGCGCTGGCGAGCCGAGGACTCCTTCGCGGCGGAGCACGCCGCCGCCGCGGGCGCGATGCTGCAGACCTGCTCCGCGCTGGCCGACTTCCTGCTGCCGCAGCTGTCGGGCCGGAGCGCCAAGGCCGGTGTCCTGCTGACGCGGCTGCATGCGCGCAATCTCACCGGCATGCTCGCCCACGCCATCGAGGAGAAGATCTGGGACCGCGCCCAGTGCATCGTGCAGACGCTGGTCGAATACTGGGACATCCGTGGATTGAGCGAGGAGACGCGAGGCTGGACCGACCGCATGCGGCTCGCGCTCGAAGGCGCTGACGGAAGCCCGCCAGGTCTGGACAGCGACGCCGGCCGGTGCTGGGCCTTCGTGGCGAGCGCCGAAGCGACCAGATCGGTGCTCGACGAGCGGATCGGCCAGGCCCAGGAGAGGTACACGGCGATCCTGGAGCACCTCGAGCGGCAGCCGCCGGGCCCCTACCGGCAACGGCTGTTATCGGGCGTCTACCACCAGCTCGGCGTGGTGGCGGGAGAGCGGGAGCGGTGGGAGGAGGCGGAGCGGTGGCACCGCACGTCCCTGGCCATGCACGAGGAGTGCGGCGATCGGGCGGGTCTGGCCGGGTGTTACCACCAGCTCGGCCGATGCGCGCAGGAGCAGCGGCGCTGGAAGGAGGCGGGGCGCTGGTTCCGCAAGGCGCTGGCCGTCGAGGAGGAGCTGGGCGACCAGGCTCGCATGGCCGACGGCTTCCATCAGCTCGGCATGATCGCGCAGGAGCGCCGGCGGTGGCACGAGGCGGAGCGGTGGTACCACCGATCCCTGGCACTCAACGAGGACGTCGGCAACCGCCCGCATGCCGCCATCACCTACCACCAGCTCGGCCTGCTGGCCCAGGAGCGGCAGCACTGGGCCGAGGCGGAGCGGTGGTACCTCGCGGCGCTGGAGGTCAACGAGGAGCTCAACCGCGGCGGCCATCTGGTCGCCAACTACCACCAGCTCGGGGTCATGGCGGTGCAGCTCGGCCGGCCGCGGGAGGCGGAGCAGTGGTTCACCCGGGCACTCGCGCTCGCCCAGTCGCTGGACCTGCGTACGGACATCGACCGTGAGCGCGGATCGCTGGACACCTTGAGGAGGAGCTGACCGTGCCCGACCCCGTAGCCGACGGTGCCAGAGCCGCCGCTCGCCGCCTCGGCCTCACCGCCGACGTGGAGAGCGCCCTCCAGGCCCGCCGCCCCGACCAGTACCTGGACCCCGTCTCCCTGGCCTCCCTGATCGTCAGCGCCGCCGCCCTGGCCTGGACGGTCTATCAGGACCTCAGGAAGAAGACGGACACGCCGTCGCCGGACGTGGTCAGCCGCACGGTTCGTACCGAGCTGCGCCGCTCCCGCACCCTCACGACTCGCGACGAGGAGGTCATCACCCTCACCGTCCAGGAGACGCTCACGGCGATGAGCGGCACCCAGGACAGCCCCGGCCGGACCTCCTCCCCGGCGCGGAGCAGCGGTGGTTACGATCACGGGATGGCACGGCTGCGCAGGACACCACCGCACGAGCTGGACCCGGAGGCCCGGGCGCTCTACGACAAGATCACCTCGGGGCCGCGCGGCCGGTTCATGGTCGATGCGGAGGGCGGGCTCACGGGGCCGTTCAACGCGATGCTGCTCAGCCCGGCCCTCGGCGACCCGCTCCAGGAGCTGGGCGCCGCCGTCCGCTACCGCTCCACGCTCAGCGACCGGGCGCGGGAGCTGGCGATCCTGGTCGTGGCCGGGCACCAGGACAGCGCCTTCGAGCAGGCCGCCCACGAGCCGATCGCCCGCGAGCTGGGCTTCACCGAGGAGCAGCTCCGGGCGTTGCGCGACGGCTCGCCGCCGGCGCTCGACGACCCGGGCGAGGCGGCGGTGCTGCGCGTGGTGCGGGCGCTGGTGACCAAGGGGGATCTGGACGAGGAGGAGTACGCCGTGCTGGGGGAGCGGGAGGTGTTCGAGCTGACCACGCTGGTCGGCTACTACTCCACGCTGGCTCTCCAGCTCCGCGTCTTCCGGGTGTGAGGCCGGCTCAGCGGGTGGCGCCGCTGGGATCGTCCAGCCACGTCCGCAGCACCGTACGGGCCGCGTCCGCCTGGTCGGGGAAGCGTAGCGCCCTGGCCAGCACCCACAGCGTGCCCTGCAGCCCGCGCGCCGCCAGGAACGCCCGCAGCTCCGGCTCGCCCGGATCGGCCCCGTAGGCCCGCACGGCGGCCCGCCCGTCGAGCCGCGTCGTGCGCAGCAGGCACGCCAGGTCCCACGCCACGGGCGCGGTCATGCACTCCTCGAAGTCGTTCCACAGCAGCCCGCCGGGCGTGGCGAGCAGGTTGCCGGGATGCGCGTCCCCGTGCACCGCCTGCACCGGCCCGCCGAGCCCATCCGTCTCAACAACCGGCCCACCGAGCCGCTCCGCGCACCCCGCGTGCGCCTCCCGCAGCCGCGCCAGCTCCCCGTCCCCGACCAGCCAGGAGCCCTGCCGCGCCAGCAGGCCGAGCAGCCGCGCGGGCTCGTCCAGCACCGGCCCCAGTCGGGGCAGCTCGCCGGGGAACCCGCGCAACGCCTCGTGCAGCTCGGCCAGCATCCGCCCGGCCTCCTCGGGCGTGATCACCCGCCCGGCATCGTGCGGGACGTGCGCCCAGAAGGACATCGCGACCCCGTCGCGCCGATGAGGACCGGCGGGCAGCAGCCCGCTGGGCGGCACCACCGGCACACCCGCCCCGTGCAGGTACGACACCACCGCCACTTCGCGCTCCAGCGCGTCGGCCGGGTCAGGCCGGCCGAGTGCCGTGGTGGTGGGCACGCGCGCCACGACGGGCGCGGGCCGCAGCAGGACGCGCAGGTTGAAGGAGTCGTTCAGCACCACCGGCTCCAGCACCCGCACCCCGTGCTCCCGCGCGACGGCGACGGCGACGGCGGCGGACACGGCGGCGCTGCGGGAGACCATGGCCTAGGCCGACTCCCTGATCACCAGCTCCGTGGGCAGGATGATCGGATCGGTCGGCCCGCCCTCGAACAGGTTGAGCAGCAGCCTGACCATGGCCGCCGCCTGCTCGGCGATCGGGTGCCGGAGCGTCGTCAGCGGCGGCTCGGTGTACTTGGCCGCCTCGACGTCGTCGAAGCCCACCACCGCCACGTCGTCGGGCACCCGCCGCCCGGCCTGCCGCAGCGACTGCAGCGCCCCGACCGCCATCATGTCGTTGGCCACGAACACGGCGTCCAGCGCCGGGTCGTCGCCGAGGAGCTGGCGCATCGCGATCGCGCCCGACTCGCGGGTGAAGTCGCCGACCGCCACGATCGAGCGGCGGTCGGAGTCGCGCAGCACGTTGCGGTAGCCGGCCAGCCGGTCCTGGCCGGCGATCATGTCCTGCGGGCCGGCGATGGTGGCGATCCTGCGCCGCCCCGTCTCCACCAGGTGCCGCACCCCTGCCTCGGCCCCGCCGACGTTGTCGTTGTCGACGAACGGGATGTCGACCGGCACGGCGGGACGCCCGTAGGAGACCACCGGCACGCGCAGCCGTGACAGCGCGGCCGGCAGCGGGTCGGCGCCGTGCATGGACAGCAGCATCACCCCGTCGACGTGGCCGCCGGAGATGTAACGCTCCACCCTGGCGTGACTCTTGGGCGAGGACGCCAGCATCAGCACGACCTGCTTGTTGATCGCCTCCAGCTCCACCGAGGCGGACCTGATCGCGGTGGAGAACAGCGGGTCCTCGGAGAAGACCCTGGTCCCCGGCTCGCTCACGACCAGGGCCACCGAGTCGGTGCGCTGGGTGACCAGGCTGCGCGCGGCGGAGTTGGGCACGTAGCCCAGCTCGTCGATCGCGCGCAGCACGGCGTCGCGGATGTGCGGCGCCACTGTCGTCTGCCCGTTGACCACCCGGGAGGCGGTGGCGCGCGAAACGCCCGCGCGGGCGGCGACCGCCTCAAGGGTCGGGCGTCTCATGTCTGCACCAGGAGGGAGAGCACGTCAAAGAATCTACAGGCCGTTCCTGACGATCACGTCCCGGTACCACAGCGCGCTGTCCTTGAGCACCCGCTCCTGCGTCGCGTAGTCCACGTGCACGATGCCGAACCGCCGCCGGTAGCCCTCGGCCCACTCGAAGTTGTCCAGCAGCGACCACACCAGGTAACCGCGCAGGTCCGCGCCCGCCTCGATGGCCCGGTGCACCTCGCGCAGGTGCCCGTCGAGGTAGGCCACCCGCTCGTCGTCGTGCACCTGGCCGTCGCGGACCACGTCGTCGAAGGCCGCGCCGTTCTCGGTCACCATGAGGCCGACCCGCGGGTAGTCCTGCGAGAGCCGGACGAGCAGCCGCGACAGCCCGTCCGGCACGATCGGCCAGCCCATCGCGGTCGTCGGCGCGTCCGCCGTGGCGAACCTGACGTCCTCCGAGCCCGGCCACGCGGCGTCGGCCGGCAGCCCGGGGCCCGACTCGACCACGCACGGGTTGTAGTAGTTGACGCCGACCAGGTCGAGCGGGGCGTTGATCAGCTCCAGGTCGCCGTCCTGGATGTGCGCCGTCCCGCCGTTGCGGGCCGCCGCCTCCAAGACCTCCTCCGGGTACGTCCCGTAGACCGCCGGGTCGAGGAACTGCCTGGTCAGCAGCGTGTGGATGCGGTGCGCCACGGCCGCGTCCGCCTCGCTCGGCACCGCCGACGGGTCGTTGACCTGGGCGGGGGTGAGCACGGGGGAGGAGTTGACGACCAGCATGATCGTGGGCGCGCCGGCCTCGCGCAGCCGCCTGGCCGCCAGCCCGTGGCCGAGCAGCAGGTGGTGGGCCGAGCGCATGGCGTCGGCGGGGCGGCGGCGGCCCGGCGCGTGCACGCCGTTGCCGTAGCCGAGGAAGGCGGCCACCCAGGGCTCGTTCAGCGTGGCCCAGTCGGCGACGCGGTCGCCGAGCCGGGCGTGGACGGCCTCGGCGTAGTCGGCGAAGCGGTAGGCCGTGTCGCGGTTCGTCCAGCCGCCGCGGTCTTCGAGGGCTTGGGGGAGATCCCAGTGATAAAGCGTGACATAAGGCGAAATTTCGGCGGCTAGTAGTTCATCTACGAGCTTGTCGTAGAAGGCCAGGCCGCGGGGGTTGACCGGGCCCACGCCGTCCGGCTGGATGCGCGGCCAGGCCACCGAGAAGCGGTAGGCCGCCAGCCGCAGCTCGCGCATCAGCCCGATGTCGTCACGGAAGCGGTGATAGTGATCGCAGGCCACGTCGCCGGTGTCGCCGTCGGCCACGTTCCCGGGGGTGTGGGAGAAGGTGTCCCAGATCGACTGGCCCCGCCCGTCCTCCTTGACCGCCCCCTCGATCTGGTAGGAGGCCGTGGCGGCACCCCAGACGAAGTCCTCGGGAAAGATCATCCCTTAACAGCTCCTTGCATGATTCCACCGATGATTTGCTTGCCGAACAGGGCGAAGACGGCCACGAGCGGCAGGGTCCCGATCGCGGTGCCCGCGAGCCCGAGCACGTAGTCGTTGACGTACCCGCTGGCCAGGGTCGACAGCGCCACCTGGACGGTCGGATTGTCCGGGGTGAGCACCACCAGCGGCCAGAAGTAGTCGTTCCAGGCCGACATGAACGTCAGCATGCCGAGCACCGCCGCGGCCGGCCGCGCGGCCGGCAGCACCACGTGCCAGAACAGCCCCCACGTCGAGCAGCCGTCCACCCGCCCGGCCTCCAGCAGCTCGGTGGGCAGGGCGCGTGAGAGGTACTGCGTCATGAAGAACACGCCGAACGCGTTGACCAGCGCGGGCACGATCAGCGCGTAGTTGGTGCCGGTCCACTCCAGCTTCACCATGAGCATGTAGAGCGGGATGATGCCGAGCTGCGCCGGGACCATCATGGTCGCGACCGTGATCACCAGCATGATGTTCCTGCCCCTGAACTGCAGCTTGGCGAAGGCGAATCCGGCCAGCGTCGAGAAGAACATCACCGCGATCGAGATCGAGCCCGCCACGATGACCGAGTTGGCCAGCGCGAGCCCGAAGGGCACGGTGTCGAAGACCCGGGAGACGTTGGCGAAGAAGTTCCCGCCGGGGATCAGCGGCGGCGGCACCTCGGCCAGCGCGGAGTTGTGCCTGGAGGCCACCACGACGCTGTAGTACAGCGGGAACGCCGAGAAGAAGGCCACCGCGGTCAGGGTGAGGTAACGCAGTCTCACACCAGACCTCCCTTCACCTTGCGGGTGATCAGGAAGTTGATCCCGGCGACCACCACCACGGCCACGAACATCAGCCACGACGCCGCCGAGGCGTAGCCGAAGTCGAACGTCGAGTTCGCGAAGCCCTGCTCGTAGACGAACAGCGCCAGCGTCTGGAACTGGCGGTCGGGGCCGCCCGTGGCGATGCCGCCACCGCCGCCGCTGCTCTGCCCGAACAGCATGGGCTCGGCGATGATCTGCATGGCGCCGATCGTGGAGACGATGACCACGAAGATGATCGTCGGCCGGATCATCGGGATCGTGATGCGTCGGAGCTGGGTGAAGTTGCTCGCCCCGTCGAGGGTGGCGGCCTCGTACAGCTCGCGCGGGACGGCCTGCATGGCGGCCAGGAAGATCAGCGCGTTGTAGCCGGTCCACCGCCACATGATCATCACCGAGAGCGCGATGTGCGAGGTGGCCGTGCCCGCCGCCCAGTCGATGTGGCCGGCCCCGAACCAGGACAGCATCCAGTTGATCATGCCGAAGTCCCGGCCGAAGAGCTGGCTGAAGATCACCACGACCGCCACCACGCTGGTGACGTTCGGCAGCAGCAGCGCGATCCGGAAGAAGGTCTGGAAGCGCAGCCGCCGGTTGAGCAGGTGCGCCAGCCAGATGGCCAGCGCGAGCTGCGGCACGGTGGACAGCACGCCGATCGACAGGGTGTTGAAGGTGGCGTTCCAGAAGTAGGCGTCGGTGAGCAGCGTCGAGTAGTTGCCCAGGCCGATGAACTCCTGCGTCTCGGAGAGCAACGTCCACTCGTGCAGGCTCACCCAGGCCGTGTAGACCAGCGGGAACAGCCCGAAGGCGCAGAACAGCAGGAAGAACGGGGCCACGTAGGCGTACGGCGACACCCTCACGTCGAGGGTGTGCCGCACGCTGCGCCTACGCCGTCGCGTGACCGCGAGGGGAAGGGTGCTCATTTGATCTTCTTGACGTCCTCGAGCACCTGCGCCCACGCCTCTTCCGGCGTCTGCTTGCCCTGCTCGACGCGGCCCAGGCCGTTGCCGATGGCCGTGCGCACGTCGGCCTCCTTCGGGCCGAGGTGCTGCGGCTTGAGCGCCTTGGCGGCGTCGGAGTAGATCTTGCCGATGGGGGCGTCGCCGAAGAACGGCTTGGTGAAGTTCTGGATCGACGGGTCGTCGTACAGGGCCGGGATGGACGGGAAGGTGCCCTCCTCCTTGAAGACCTTGGCCTGGTTCTCCTTGGAGGTGAGGAAGTCGATCAGCTCGGCCGCCTCCTTCGGGTGCTTGCTCTGCTTGGGCACCATCAGGTGCGAGCCGCCGCTGTTGCCGGAGCCGCCGGGCACGCTGGCGATGTCCCACTTGCCGGCGGAGTCCTTGGCCTGCTCCTGGATGAAGCCGGTCATCCAGGCCGGGCAGATGATCGTGGCGAACGAGCCCTTGGCGAAGCCGGTGTTCCACGGCGGCGAGAAGGCGGCCAGCTTGGCGGTCAGGCCGTCCGCGGTGAGCTGGTTCGACAGGTCCCAGGCCTTCTTCACGTCGGGGTTGGACTCCACGATGATGTTGTCCTGGGCGTCGTACAGGCCGACGGGCGCCTGGTTGACCATGGCGCGGAAGATCTCACCGGGGGAGTCGACGAACTTGGCGCCGGCCACGTTCGCGGCGGCGAACTTCTTGCCCGTCTCGATGTACTGCTCCCAGGTGGGCCAGAGCGCCGACACCTCCTCGCGGTCCTCGGGCAGCCCGGCCTTCTTGAACAGGTCCTTGCGGTAGCACATGGCCAGCCCGCCCACGTCGGTGCCGAGGCCGAGCACCTGCGCGCCGTCCTTGCTCAGGCCCTGCTGCCACTTCCAGTCGAGGTAGTCGGCCTGGCGCTTGTCGAGCCCGTACTGCTTGAGGTCGGTGAACTTGCCAGGCTGGGCGGTGAACGTGCTGATGTAGCCCACCTCGACCGCCGCGACGTCCCCCGCGCCGGCGTTCGTGGCCAGCCGCTTGACCAGGTTGCTGTGGTGGTCGTTGAACTGCGTGACGTTCTCGACGATCTCGATGTTCGGGTGCGACTTCTTGTACTCCTCGTAGAGCGGCTTGAAGCCGAAGTCGCCGAACAGGTCGACCGTCAGCTTGATCTTCTCTCCGGGCTTGGCGCTCGACTCGGTGGCGGTGTCGCCGCCGCCTCCACCACCGCCGCACGCCGTCGCCAGGGCGAGGACGGACGCGGTGAGCAACGGCAGGCCGAGCCGCCGGATGCGAGGGGCCATGGGAAACCCTCCTGGGGTCATGCTTGGGCTGGTGAGAGAGCGCTCTCTCAAGAGAGTCCCGGTGCTCACATGCTGCTGTCAATCGAGGTTAAATAACGATCCGTGTTACCTGAGAGAGCGCGTTCTTCGGGGCGCACCCCTCGTAGGGCCCGTTCGGCTGGTGAGGTGGGAACCCGATCGGCCCGGCAGCCCCCGAAGAACAGGATCGAGCAGACGGCGGCCAGCGATGCGCCCGAGTCCACGCCGAGCAGCCCGGGGTCGGCCGGCGGGTTGCGGGTCAGCCCCTGCATGAGCGCCCTCGCCAGGCCCAGCGCCAGGCCGACGCAGCGGCCGAGCAGCGTGCGCGGCAGGCGGAGGTCGTGCACTCCTCGTTCACCTTCGCGGTGCCGGAAGGGGGGAGGTCAGGAGGTCAGCGCACGCCCGGCCATCCGGGCGTACATGCGGCCCGGGCTCGGCGCCTCGGTCAGGAAGCCCGGCAACATCGGCAGGTCCACCGCGAACGGGTCGAGCCGCTCGTACAGCTCGTCGGCGTCGGCGGGCCGGTCGCCGGGCTGCTTCTCCAGCAGTTGCGCCAGCAGCGCGCTCAGCGGCTCCGGCAGCCCCGGGATCTGCGGCGGGCGCTCCTTGACCTGCTTCTCGAAGACCACGTAGTCGGTCGGCCCGGTGAAGAGCTGCCGCCCGCTCAGCATCTCGTGCAGCACGCAGCCGAGCGAGTACAGGTCGCTGCGCGGCTCGGCGACGCCGTGCTGGATCTGCTCGGGAGCCATGTACGCCGGCGTGCCCAGGATCTGGCCGATCCTGGTGAACGTCGTGACGTCCGACTCCCGCAACATCGCCAGCCCGAAGTCCAGCACCTTCACGCTGCCGTCGGGGCAGAGCATGAGGTTGGTCGGCTTGAGGTCGCGATGGCAGATCGCCAGCGCGTGCGCCGCCGACAGGACCGCGCACGCCTGCGCCGCGATCGCCGCCGCCCACGGCACCGGCAGCGGCCCGTGCTCGTGCACCACGTCGGCCACGGTGACGCCTTCGATGAACTGCATCACCTGGTAGAGGCGCTGCTCGTGGGTGCCGAAGTCGTACAGGACGGGGGCGCCCGGATGCTCCAGCCTGGCCAGGATGCGCGCCTCGCGGATGAACCTGCGCTCCAGCTCGTGATCGGGCCCGCTGGGCAGCCGCAGCAGCTTCACCGCGACCCGGCGGTCGAGGTGGCGGTCGTGGCCGGCGTAGACCGCTCCCATGCCGCCCTGCCCCAGGGGGAGGTCGTCGAGCTCATAGCGGTCACCGATGACCATCAACGCCCCTCCCGCAGCCTTTCGGGGAAAAACTACACCGTCAGGACTGCGGGTGCAGGTGCCCGTCGGCGAGGCCGTCGAGGCCCAGCCGGATCAGGGTCTGCCCCAGCGTCGAGGTCTCACGGATGGCGTCCTCCAGCACGGCCAGTTGCCTGAACGCCTCCCCGTACGCCTTCTGCTCCTTCAGCGACAGCCGGGGCAGGCGGGTGCGCCGCACGTCGAACCTGCTGGAGCCGGTCGTCACCCGCCCGCCGGCGGCCCGCAGGAAGCCGGCCAGGAAGTCGGGGTCGAGCCTGCGCGAGTCGACCCGGTACAGCGTCAGGTGCGGCCCCAGCACGGCGCCGCCGCCGTCCTCCAGCACCCGTACGGCCGAGTAGGACGCCACCACGTCGCCCGGCTGGACCGGCACGAGGCCCTGCTGCATCGTGGTCAGGCCGGAGGGGGCGCCGCCGTTGAGCACGTCATCGGTCGTCAGGACCGGCACGTCGCCGCCGTCGGCGGACATCTTGGGCGGAGCCTGGACCGTGGTCACCAGGCCCTCCTTGATCAGGTCGCCGAGCGTGGTGGCGGGCTGGTCGAGCGGCTGCTCCAGCACCTTCAGGTCCGGCGGCACGGCCGCCGCCGCCAGGAAGCGGTCGCGGGCCTCGGCGAACGCCCGGCCCACGTCGTCGCGCCGCTGGTGCCGCGCCGGGGTCATGTCGACCTCGTCGGCCAGCAGGTCGATGATGCGTACGGTCTGGTCGGAACGGTCCTCCAGGTACGCCTGCCAGGCCGGCTCGACCACCGACAGGTCGGCCGTGGCGTCCAGGATGAGCACGTCGGACGGCGGCCGCTCGCCGGCGGCCGGGCGGCGCAGCAGCCACAGGTCGCTGCCGGGCAGCGCGACGACGGCCCGCAGCGCGCCCGCGCGCAGCAGGTTGGCGCGGATGCGGCGGCCCGCCTTGCGGCTGGCGGCGGCGGGTGGCATGAGGATGGCGACCAGGCCGCGCGGCTTGACGTGCGTGAGGCAGTGCTGCACCCAGGCCAGCTCGGGCTCGCCGCGCGGCGGCAGGCCGTACTCCCAGCGCGGGTCGCCGGTCAGCTCCTCGTAGCCCCAGGCCCGCTCGTTGAACGGCGGATCGCACACGACGGCGTCGGCCCGCTCGCCCGCGAAGCCGTCGTGCCGCATGGTGTCGCCGGCCACGACCCTGGCCTCGACGCCGCGCAGCAGCAGCCTGGAGGCGGTGATGACGGCGGAGGTCGCGCTGAGCTCCTGGCCGAGCACGCGTGCCGCCGAGCCGGGGGCGAGCAGCAGGGTGCCGACGCCGCAGGCCGGGTCGAGCACGGTCGTGCCCTCGGCGCTGACGAGGCGGCGCATCAGCGCGGCCACGTCCTCGCGGGTGACCGAGAGCTGCCGGGAGTGGGCTTCGAGGTAGCGCTCGCAGAGGAACTCGTAGGCGGCCGGCGCGCCGTGCTGCTCGCCCAGCTCGCGGACGAGCTCCGCCAGCTCGCTGTCGAGCCCGCCGGTGGCGCCCACGCCCACGCCATCGCCGTCGTCATCGTCGGCGGCGCGACCCGCCTTCGTGATCAGCGGGCCTGCCTGGGTGTCGGACCTGGTCAGCAGGAGCCCGGCCTGGGCCACCAGCTCGCCCAGCCGCAAATCGCCCGCGGCTTTCAGGCGTTGCCAGACCCGATCTCCCAGCGATACCTGGTAGGACTTCCCATAGCGCCGCAGCCATGACTCGACCTGCCGCAGCGAGAACAGCGGCTGGTTGGCGGTGCCGCCGATGGGCTGGGGGAAGTCGTCGTGGCGACGTCGCCAGTTGCTCACCGCGGCACGCCCGACACCCGCGAGCCGGGCGATGTCCCCGGCGTTCACGGTCGGGTCGTGGCTCATGCAACCCACAGTAGTTCACAAGAGTCTTCAGCGCATCTGCTTGTGAAGTCTTTCAACCAATGATTTACTGCAGGGTATGAAGCACAACATCCGCTATGCCGCCGGATCAGATGTGGGCCGCCGCAGGGAGCAGAACGAGGATTCTGGCTACGCGAGCGGCCGGTTGCTCGTGGTGGCTGACGGGATGGGTGGACACGCGGCCGGCGAGCTGGCGAGCTCGGCGGCGATCGCCGTCATGCGCGAGCTGGATGCCACGCTTCCCGAGACGGGCTCGGACCTGGAGGCGGCCCTGGAGGGCGCCGTGCACGAGGCGGCCCGCAGGCTGGTCGAGCTGGCCGACATCGACCCCGCGCGCAGGGGCATGGGGACCACGGTGACCGCCATGCTGTGGGATGGCTACCACTTCGCCCTGGCTCATCTCGGTGACTCCCGCGGATACTTGCTTCGCGATGGCGCGCTCTACCAGATGACCAAGGATCACACACTTGTGCAGTCGATGGTGGACGAAGGCCGGATAACGGAGGATCAAGCCGCTGTGCACCCCCGCCGCTCGATGGTGCTGCGGGTGCTGGGCAGCGAAGGCAGGGCGGAGCCCGACATGGCGCTGCGCGAAGCCGAGCCTGATGATCGCTACCTCCTCTGCTCCGACGGGCTCACGACCGTGCTCGGGCCCGAGATGCTGCACGAAGTGCTGACCACGGTGACAGACCCGGCGGCGTGCGTCCAGCGGCTCATCGATCTGGCGAACGAGGGAGGTTCGCCGGACAACGTCACCGTGATCGTGGCCGACGTGGTCGCGCCCGGCATGGGTGACGAGGGTGTCTACCGGGTGGGCGCCGGCTCCTAACGAGAGTAGTACGTCGTCTCACCAGTCACAGGAGCCACATACGCACAATTTCTGCTCACAACCAGACACTTTCCGGGTGATACGCGCAATTCCGCGATGGCGCTACTACAGTCCATCGTGATTTGTCGGTTTTCTGGGAGGAGTCACCCTGGACCCGATCGCGGACGAGCTGCTGAAAACGGTGCGGCAGGAACTCGGTTACAAGGAGAAGAGCGGCCAGCTCACCAAGTTCGGTCAGTGGTACGCGGATCGCGTCCAAGACACCCAGTACCGCGACGCGCCCTGGTGTGACATGTTCCTCGCCTGGGCCGCGAACAAGGCCGGCCTCTCCGACTACGTCGGCGAGTTCGCCTGGACCCCTTCCCACGCGGCCTGGTTCATCCAGCAGAACGCCTGGAGCCGTCAGCCCGAGCCGGGAGCACTGGTCTTCTTCGACTGGCGCGGGGGCAAGAGCTACAAGGGCATCGACCACGTCGGGGTCGTCGAGCGGGTCGAGGGCAAGAAGATCCACACCATCGAGGCGAACGTGGACCGGGTCTGGCTCAAGCGCAAGACCAGGGACACGGACAAGGTCGTGGGGTACGGCCTGCCGCGCATGGTCAAGGGCAACCTGGAGCGGCTGGACGAGATCCGGTCCACCGAGCGGCCCTTCGTGGCGCCCCCGAGGTCCGAGACCGGGCAGGGGTCGCCGCTGGACGTGCTGGGCACGCCGCCCGCGTTGCTGGCCGCGATGGTGCTGATGACGATCGTGCTCTCCTTACGCGTCACGGGGCGGCGGCGGGGCAGCCATCGGCGCCTGTCGTGGCTGCCGTTGCGGTCCTCCCGCGGGCCGGTCCCGCCGGCCGGGCCCCGCGTTCCCTCACCCAGGAATCCGCTCGCGCAGCCTCCCGCGAACGGCAAGCCGCCAGCTCCCGCGAACGGCAAGGCCGCAGCCTCCGCGAGCGGCAAGGCGCCGGCCCCTGCGCGAGCGCGGCCACGGGACAAGGCGCCGGTTCCGGCGGGATCGCCCGCGCGAGCGCCGGAACGGCCCACCGCGCCCAAGCGCCGCAAGCCCTACGACGCCGGCTGAGCACCGAGCCCCTGAGCACCGCAACTCGTGCGCCCCTGAGCGCCGCAACTCGTGCGCCCCTGAGCGCCGCAGCCGCGGCTCCCTACTGCGTCAGGTCGATGACCACCTTGACATCGTCCTGAGCCGCCTCGAAGGCCTCCAGCGCGCGTGACAGCGGAACCCGCCGCGTGATCAACCGCTCCAGCCACCCCCGATCCGCCCCCGCCAGCGCCGCCGCCGCGTCCCGGTAGTGCCGGAGGTTCGCGTTCACGGTGCCGAAGATCACGTCGTTCTCCAGGACGATGTCCCGGTTGATCACCCCCGCGTCCACCCGGTGCGTACGCCCGCCCGGGGCGAGCCCGCACAGGCACACGATGCCCACCGCGGACGTGGTGACCAGGGAGTCGATGACGAGCTGCCCCGCCCCCGTGCACTCGATGATGATGTCCGGCTTGGCCTGCGTGAAGGACGCCAGGGAGGAGTCCGAGTGGTAGGTCCCGCCGAGCGCCTCCACCAGGTCGGACTTGAGGCCGCGCGGCGCGCGGTCGAGCACGTGCACCTCCATCCCGCGCTGCTGCCCGATCAGCGCCGCCAGCAGCCCGATCGGCCCCGCGCCGGTGACCAGGAGCGTGCGCGGCTCGAACCAGGAGCGCGAGCCGATCCGTTCGATCTGCTCCCACGCCTTGGCCACCACCGACGCGGGCTCGACCAGCACGCCGACGTCCGCCAGCGCCGGGTCCAGCCGCACCGCGTAGGCGGCCTCGACGGTCCACCGCTGGCTGCCGTACCCGTCGATCTCCTTGATGCCCCGCTCGGTGTAGCGGCCGTTGCGGCACATGTCGAACTCGCCGTGCCTGCAGGCCCCGCATGGCTCCGGGTCGGGCCGGCGGACCACGCCCACCACCAGGTCCCCGGGCGAGAACGCGGAGCCTTCCGGCGACTCCAGCACCCGGCCGAGCGACTCGTGCCCGATCACCATGCGATCCTTGCCGGGCGGCGGCCAGCCGTACTCGGCCTGGTCCAGCTCCCGATCGGTCCCGCAGATGCCCAGGGCGAGCCCCTCGACGAGCAGTTCGCCCCGCCCCGGCTCCGGGTCGGGCACCTCCGCCACCTCTAGCGTGCCCTTCTCACCCGGTACGAACGTCAGCGCGCGCATCGGCGTCACCCCCCTCGCAGACCCCCTACCCTGCAACTCTTGGGAAATAGTAGGACGTCCTAGTATCTTCGGAGGAGAGGCCTCCACGAAGGAGTGATCAGGCGTGCACGTCCCGGTTCACCCAGTCCGTTTCGTGACCGCCGCGGCCCTGTTCGACGGGCACGACGCGGCGATCAACATCATGCGGCGCATCCTCCAGTCACAGGGGGCCGAGGTCATCCACCTCGGGCACAACCGTTCGGTGGACGAGATCGTCACGGCCGCCATCCAGGAGGACGTCCAGGGCGTGGCGATCAGCTCCTACCAGGGCGGCCACGTGGAGTTCTTCTCCTACCTGGTGGAGCTGCTGCGCGAGCGCGGCGCCGGGCACGTGAAGGTGTACGGCGGCGGCGGGGGAGTGATCGTCCCCGAGGAGATCGAGCTGCTGCACTCGCGCGGCGTGACCCGCATCTTCTCCCCCGAGGACGGGCAGCGGTACGGCCTGCCCGGCATGATCAACAAGCTGATCGAGGACTGCGACGTCGAGCTGGGCGATCCGCCGTCGGTGGAGGCCGTGGTCTCCGGCGACCAGGCCGCGCTGGCCCGCGCGATCACCCTCATCGAGGCGGGCCGCGCCCCCGAGGGGCTGGTCGAGGGCCTGCGCGCGGCCGGCAGGCAGGCTCCCGTGCTCGGCATCACCGGTACGGGCGGCTCCGGCAAGTCCTCGCTCACCGACGAGCTGGTCCGCAGGTTCCGCGTGGACAACGACGACAAGCTGCGCATCGCGATCATCGCCATCGACCCGACCCGCAGGCGCGGCGGCGGTGCCCTGCTCGGCGACCGCATCAGGATGAACAGCCTGAGCCCCCAGACCTACTTCCGCTCCCTGGCCACCAGGGGCGCGGCCAACGAGGTGCCCGCCTGCCTCGACGACGTGATCACCGCCTGCCGCGCCGCGGGCCACGACCTGGTGATCGTGGAGACGCCCGGCATCGGCCAGGGCGACGCGGGCATCGTGCCGCACGTGGACGTGCCGATCTACGTGATGACGCCGGAGTTCGGCGCGGCCTCCCAGCTGGAGAAGATCGACATGCTCGACTTCGCCGAGGCCGTGGTGATCAACAAGTTCGAGCGGCGCGGCGCCGAGGACGCCCTGCGCGACGTGCGCCGCCAGCTCGTCCGCAACCGCGAGGCGTTCGGCGCGGCCCCCGACGACATGCCGGTCTTCGGCACCATCGCCGCCCGCTACAACGACGCCGGAGTCACCGCCCTCTACCACCACCTCAAGCCGCTGCTGCCGACCGGCGCCGAGGGCTCGGGGCTGCTCGCGCCGGTGGAGGGCCGGGTCTCCAAGGCGTCGGCCGCCATCGTCCCGCCCGCCAGGTCGCGCTACCTGGCCGACATCGCCGAGACCGTGCGCGCCTACCACGCCGAGACGCTCGCGCAGGCCGAGGTGGCGCGGCGCCGCCAGCAGCTGGCCGCCGTCCGCGACCTGCTGACCGAGGAGGGGGAGCGGGAGATCGAGCGGGCCGGGCGGGAGCTGTCGGACGAGAGCCGCGCGCTGCTCGACGGCTGGCCCGCCGTCAAGGAGCGCTACACCGCCGACGAGCTGGTGGTGAAGGTGCGCGACCGCGAGATCCACACCCCGCTCTGGCGCGAGACGCTCTCCGGCAACCGCATCCCCCGGGTGGCGCTGCCTCGCTACAGCGACCACGGTGACCTGCTGCGCTTCCTCAGGAGCGAGAACCTGCCGGGCCTGTTCCCGTTCACGGCCGGGGTGTTCCCGTTCAAGCGCGACGACGAGGACCCGACCCGGATGTTCGCCGGCGAGGGCGACCCGTTCCGCACCAACAGGCGGTTCAAGCTGCTGTCGCAGGGGCAGCCCGCGACCCGGCTGTCCACGGCGTTCGACTCGGTGACGCTGTACGGCCACGACCCCGACCTCCGGCCCGACATTTACGGAAAAGTCGGCACTTCGGGGGTCTCCATCGCGACGCTCGACGACATGAAGGTGCTCTACGACGGCTTCGACCTGTCGGCGCCCAACACCTCGGTGTCCATGACGATCAACGGCCCGGCCCCGACCATCCTGGCCTTCTACCTCAACGCCGCCGTCGACCAGGCCCTCGACCGCTTCCGCGGCGAGCACGGCCGCGACCCCGACGAGCAGGAGGAGCAAGAGCTGCGCGCCCGCACCCTGGCGACGGTCAGGGGCACGGTGCAGGCCGACATCCTCAAGGAGGACCAGGGGCAGAACACCTGCATCTTCTCCACCGAGTTCTCGCTGCGGATGATGGCCGACATCCAGCAGTGGTTCATCGAGAACGGCGTGAGGAACTTCTACTCGGTCTCGATCTCCGGCTACCACATCGCCGAGGCCGGCGCGAACCCCATCAGCCAGCTCGCCTTCACCCTGGCCAACGGCTTCACCTACGTGGAGGCGTACCTGGCCAGAGGGATGCGGATCGACGACTTCGCGCCCAACCTGTCGTTCTTCTTCTCCAACGGCATGGACCCCGAGTACAGCGTGCTCGGCCGGGTGGCCCGCCGCATCTGGGCGGTGGCCATGCGCGAGCGCTACGGCGCCGGCGAGCGCTCGCAGAAGCTGAAGTACCACATCCAGACCTCGGGCCGCTCCCTGCACGCCCAGGAGATGAACTTCAACGACATCCGCACCACCCTCCAGGCCCTCATCGCCATCTACGACAACTGCAACAGCCTGCACACCAACGCCTTCGACGAGGCCGTGACCACCCCGTCGGCCGACTCCGTGCGCCGCGCCATGGCCATCCAGCTCATCATCAACCGCGAGTGGGGCCTGGCCAGGAACGAGAACCCGCTGCAGGGCGCGTTCATCGTCGAGGAGCTGACGGACCTGGTGGAGGAGGCGGTGCTGAGCGAGTTCGAACGGCTGTCGGACCGGGGCGGCGTGCTCGGCGCGATGGAGACCGGCTACCAGCGCGGCAAGATCCAGGACGAGTCCATGCTGTACGAGATGCGCAAGCACGACGGCTCGCTGCCCATCGTCGGCGTGAACACCTTCACCAAGGACACCGACGAGCCGGCGCCGCACCAGCTGGAGCTGGCCAGGGGCACCGAGGAGGAGAAGCAGTCGCAGCTGCGGCGGCTGCGCGACTTCCACGAGCGCAACCGCTCCGAGGCGCCCGTCCAGCTCGCCCGGCTGCGCGAGGTGGCGATGTCGGACGGCAACGCGTTCGCGGTGCTGATGGAGGCGGTCCGGCACTGCTCGCTGGGCCAGATCACCGACGCGCTGTTCGAGGCGGGCGGCCAGTACCGCCGCAACGTGTAGGGGATCCGCCGCCGGCGGGGCTCGGTGGCACCGGCGTCAAGGCCGGCGTGCGCACGCGCGGCCAGCTCGGCTGGCACGCGGCCCGCCACGACCGGGCCTGATAGGCGGCGCCGATAGGATCACGATGCTGGGTGGAACATCGTTATCAGGAGGCTTTCCATGTCCGTCACCTTCAAGGGCAACCCCATCACCGTGGCCGGCACCTTCCCGAAGCCCGGCGACAGCGCGCCCGCGTTCCGCCTCGTGGGCGCCGATCTGGCCGAGCGCACGCTGGAGGACTTCGGCACGCAGACCAAGATCCTCAACATCTTCCCGAGCGTCGACACCGGGGTGTGCGCGGCCTCCGTGCGCCGCTTCAACGAGGTCGCCGCCGAGCACCCCGACGTGGCGGTGCTGTGCGTCTCCGCTGACCTGCCCTTCGCCCAGAAGCGCTTCTGCGGCGCCGAGGGGCTGGAGAAGGTGACCACGCTGTCGCTCATGCGGGGGCGCGAGTTCCTCAACGACTACGGCGTCGCCCAGGAGTCGGGCCCGCTGGCCGGCCTGGCCGCGCGCGCGGTGGTCGTGCTCGACGGCGACAACAAGGTGGTCTACTCCGAGCTCGTGCCGGAGATCACCCAGGAGCCCGACTACGACAGCGCCCTGGCCGCGCTCAAGTAGGCCCGCGACGCCCCGCCAGCTCGGCCTGGAAGGCCGCCGCCAGGTCGAGCAGGTGCTCATCGCTCGTGGCGGTGTGCTGCAGATCCAGGATGACCTCGTGCACCCCGGCCTCGGCCGCGGCGGCGAGGTAGGCGGCGATCTCGGCGACGGTGCCGCTCCTCGGCGGCGTGCCGTGCTCGGTGACCAGCGGGTTGGCGCGCAGGATCATGCGCAGCCCGGCGGGGTCGCGGCCGGCCTGCTCCGCGGCGCGGCACACGGTCCGCCACATCGAGGTGAGGGCGGGGATCGGCAGCGCGGCCGTCAGCCAGCCGTCGCCCCTGCGCCCGACGCGGCTCAGCGCCGCCTCGGAGAAGCCGGCCAGGTGCAGCGGCGGGCGCCGGACCGGCTTGGGCTCGATGTGGCTGGGCGGGATCGTCCACAGCTCGTGCTCGTACGACACCGGGTCGGTGCCCCAGATCGCCTCCAGCGCGTCGATCGTGGCCTCGTAGCGCCGGGCCCGGCCGCGCCAGGGCACGCCGGCGGCGGCGTACTCGTCGGAGGACCAGCCCAGCCCGAGCCCGGCCTCGAGCCGGCCGCCGCTGAGGTGGTCGATCGTGGTGAGCGATCGCGCCAGGACGGCCGGGGGATACCAGCAGGCGTTGAGCGCGCTGGTGCCCAGCCGCACGGCGGACGTCGCCGACGCGGCGACGGACAGCACCGCGAACGGGTCGAGGAAGACCCGGTGCGCCTCAGGGATCGTGCCGTCGCCCCCCGGGTAGCGGTCCTTCGGCTCCAGCGGTGTCAGCAGCCGGTCGCCCGCCCACAGGCTGCGCAGGCCCATGGATTCGGCCGCGCGTGCCACCCGCAGCACGCTGGACAGCTGCGCGAACCTGCCGAACTGCGGCACGGCCAGCCCGATCTCCACGGCCTCAGCCCTTCCTGCCCACGCCGCACAGGGTCAGCGACGACTCGGGGCCGTCGACGAAGTCGATCAGGTCGGCCTGCTCGGGACGCCACTCGGGCAGCCAGACCAGGCCAGGGGCCACCAGCTCGAACCCCCGGAACAGCCCGGCGATCCGCTCCCGCCCGCGCAGCGTGAGCGGCGCGTCGGCGCCCTGATAGACCTCGGTGGCCCGCTCGACGAAGGCGGCCCTGGCCTCGCTGGTGCCGTGCGACAGCACCAGGTGGCTGCCGGGCGCCAGGGCGTCGCGCAGCGTCGCGACGATCTCCTCGGGGCCGTCGGCGTCGGTGACGTGGTGCAGGACCGCCGTCAGCAGCACGCCCACCGGCCGGTCGAAGTCGAGCGCCCGCTGCACCTCGGGATCCTTCAGCAGCGCCTCCGGCTCACGCAGGTCGCCCTTGACCACGGTCGTGTCGCCCTGGCCTGCCAGCAGCGCCCTGGCGTGCACGAGCACCACGGGGTCGCGATCGACGTAGACCACCCGCGCCGCGGGGGCCACCTCGTGCACGTTGCCGCGGGCGGGCAGCCCCGTGCCGATGTCGAGGAACTGCTCGACGCCGGACGCGGCGAGCAAGCGCACCGCCCGGCCCAGGAACGCGCGGTTGGCCCGGGCCGCCGCCCGCAGCTCGGGGGCCACCTCCAGGATCCGCTCCGCCGCCGCGCGGTCGGCCGGGAAGTGGTCCTTGCCGCCGAGGTAGTAGTCGTGGAGCCTGGCCACGCTGGGCGTCTTCGGATCGAAGCCGAGCGACTCACGCTGCAACCGTCGTCCCCCGATCACGAGTCAACGATCTTTGGTCCGGAGTCTACGGCCCCGGGCCGACAAACGATCATCATAGGCTTACCGATGTGGATGACACCGGTATCGCCGTGAAGATTCCCGGCACCGTGCGGCGCATCGTCTCCCTGGTGCCCTCGCTGACCGAGTCGGTGGCGGCGACCCTGCCCGGCGCGCTGGTCGGGGCGACCGACTGGTGCTCCCACCCGCCGGGCCTCGACGTGGCCAGGGTCAGGGGCACCAAGAACCCCGACCTCGACGCGATCAGGCGGCTCGCCCCCGACGTGGTGCTGGCCAACGCCGAGGAGAACCGGCCGCCCGACATCGAGGCCCTGCGCGAGTCGGGCGTGCCGGTGTGGGTGACCAGGATCGAGACGGTGGAGGAGGCTTTCGCCTCGCTGGAGCGCATGTTCGCGGTCGCGTGCCGTACGGAGCCGCCCGCGTGGCTGGCGCGGGCACGGCAGGCGTGGCGGGCGCCCTACGACGGGCCGAGACGGACGGCGATCGTGCCCATCTGGCGCCGGCCGTGGATGGTGGTGGGGCGCGACACCTTCACCGGCGACGTGCTGCGGCGCCTCGGCGTCGACAACCTCTACGCCGGCCACCCCGAGCGCTACCCCAAGGTCCCGCTCGCCGAGCTGAACGAGCGCCGGCCCGACCTCGTGGTGCTGCCCGACGAGCCCTACGCGTTCAGCCCGAGCGACGGCCCCGAGTCCTTCCCCGGGCTGCGCTGCGCGCCGGTCAGCGGCAGGCTGCTCACCTGGTACGGCCCCTCCCTCGTCGAGGCGCCCGCCCTGCTGCTGCGCGCGCTCAGTTGACCAGGTCCGCCCTGGCGGCCAGGGCCGCGTCCACGGAGGCGGGGGAGAGCACGTGCTCCATGACGATCACCGCCATCCCGACGATCCCGGCCCGGTCGCCGAGCGAGCTGGTGACGATCTCCAGGTTCCGGGTCGTGTACGGCAGGCTGCGCCGGTAGACGATCTCCCTGATGCCGGTCAGGTAGTGCTCCCTGGTCTGCGCCATGTCCCCGGCCAGCACCAGCACGCCCGGGTTGAGCAGGCTGACCGCGGTGGCCAGCACCACGCCCAGCGTGCGCCCGGCCTCCTGGACACAGGCGATGGCCTCCGGGTCGCCCGCCTGCACGAGCCTGACGACGTCGCGGCTGGAGGTCACGCCCAGGTCGGTCGCCACGGCGTGGCCGCTGGCCAGCGACGCCACGCAGCCGCGCGAGCCGCAGGTGCAGACCCGGTCGTCCGTCTCGCGCAGCCGCACGTGCCCGATGTTGCCCGCGGCCTCCTCGACGCCGCGGTAGATCTGCCCGTCGAGGATGATGCCGGTCCCGATGCCGGTGGAGACCTTGATGAGGATCAGCGAGTCGGTGTCGCGCCAGAACGACCACCACTCGCCCAGCGCCATCGCGTTCGCGTCGTTCTCCACCAGGATCGGCACGTCGAAGGTGGTGCCGATCGCCTCGCGCACCGGGTGGTCGTCCCAGCCGGGCATCAGGAACGACCTGATCACCCGCCCGGTCGTGTGGTCGACCGAGCCGGGCAGGTCGAGGCCGATCCCGCACACCTCGTCCGCCGGCCGCCCCACCCGGTCCAGCATGCGCTGGAACGCCTCCCGCACCCACGACAGCACGGCGTCGGGGCCGAGTTCGATGCGCATCTCCGTGCGTTCCTCGGCCATGGGCCGGGCGGCCAGGTCGGTGAGCGCCACCCTGGCGTGGGTGGCTCCCAGGTCGGCCACCAGCATCAGGCGCCTGGTGGCGTCCACGTCGAGCACCGAGGGCGGTCGCCCGCCCCCGGAGGTGCCGACGCCGGACTCGTGGATGTAGCCGGCGTCGATGAGCCGGTCGACCCGATCAGTGATCGTCGACCGGGACAGGCCGGTGAACTCGATCAGTTCCTTGCGGGTCCGGCAGGAGCCATCACGGATGAGCTGGAGGATCTGCCCTGCCGTCAGCATGGTCTATCCCTTCTCCGCTCCTGCGGTGAGGCCCTCCGTCAGCAGTCGCTCACTGGCGAAGAACACGATCACGATGGGCAGCGTGAGCACCACCGATCCAGCCATCAGGACCGTCGTCGGGATCTCTATGCTCCCCGCCAGCTGAGACAGCCCCAGGGAGACGGTCCAGCTCTCCCTCCTCTCCACCAGGAAGAGCAGAGCGAACAGGAACTCGTTCCAGGCGATCATGAACGCGTAGAGGCCGGTGGCCATCAGCGCCGGCTTGGACAGCGGCAGCACCACGCGCCAGATGGTCGACAACCTCGTGCACCCGTCGATCGCCGCCGCTTCCTCCACGCTCTGCGGCACGGTCTCGAAGTAGTTGCGGAGCATGTATACCGTGACGGGCACCGTTTGCGCGATATACACGAGGATCAGTCCGATCAGCGACCCGCGCAGCCCGATCATGGTGAACAGCACGAACAGCGGGATGGCCAGCACGATCGCCGGGAACAGGTACACCGCCAGGAAGAGGAAGTGCACCTGGCGGCGGCCGAAGAAGCGCAGCCGCGCGACCGCGTACGCGCCGGGGATCGAGATCAGCAGCGTGACCGCCACGGAGGCGACCGAGATGATCGCGCTGTTCTTGAGGAAGGTCAGGAACCCCTGCCGGGTCAGCACGTTCGCGTACGTGTCCAGGGTGATGCTGCTCGGCCAGAGCGAGCCCGGCTCCAGGATGAGCTCCTGGATGTCGCGTACCGACAGCATCACCATGTAGAAGAACGGGAACGCGGTGATCAGGAAGAGGAACGCGATCACCAGTGGCCTGGCCAGCCTGAGCAGCCCGCGCTCGAACCTATCTCTGCTCACGTTCACCCCCGGCGAAGAACCTCAGGTAGATGACCAGGAAGACGACCAGGAAGACGGCCAGCACGATCGCCTGCGCCGCAGCGGCCCCGATGTCGTCGCGCGAGGTCAGGAAGTTGTAGACGCGCACGCTGACCACCTCGGTGCCGGCCCCGCCGCCGGTCAGCAGGTAGACGTCGTCGAACTTGGTGAAGGTGAACACGAACCGCAGCACCGCCAGCAGCGCGATCACCGACCACAGCTGCGGCAGGATCACGTAGCGGAAGAGCTGCGTCGGCGCGGCCCCGTCGACCACCGCGGCCTCCTCCAGGTCCGCCGGCATGGCCTGCAGCCTGGCCAGGATGAACAGGAACGCGAACGGGAAGTACCGCCAGGCCTCGAACAGGATCACCGTCAGCAGCGCCACCGGGATCTTGAAGCCGAGGAAGTCGCCCTGGGCCTGCGTGAGGAACGCGATCGGCTCGCTCAGCCAGGTGTTGACGATGCCGTACTGGGGGTTGAGCATCGTCTCCCACAGGAACGTCACGGCCACGACCGGCGCCACGTACGGGATCAGGATCGAGGCCCTGATGAGGGTCCTGCCCATGAACCTCTCCCGCAGCGCCAGCGCGGCCACCAGCCCGAACACGATCGACAGCCCCGTGCCGGCCACCGTGTAGACGAGCGTGTTGGCCAGGGACGTCCAGAAGCCCGGCTCGGAGATGACGTAGGTGAAGTTCTCCAGCGTGTACTGCCCGAAGACGCCGGTCCGGCGGATGTTGATCAGCCGCACGCTCTGGAACGCCAGCATGATCGCCCACAGCAGCGGCAGCACCACCACGACGAGCGTGATGATCAGCGTGGGGGAGATGAGCAGCAGCCCGGCCCTGGCCTCCTGCTCCCGCAGCGTGCGCCCGCGCCGCCTGCGCCGCGGAGGAGGCGCCGCCCGCCTGGGGCGTGGCGGCGCGCTCTGCCCGGTCACTGGCGGATCCCGCGCTTGATGGTCTCCACGTCCTGCTGGGCCTGCTGGGCGGCCTGCTGCGGCGTCAGCGTGCCATCGACGATCGCGCTCAGCGCCTTGGGCACCGGCAGCTCACCCATCGTGGCGCCGATCAGCTTGCCCTGACCCTGGGCGATGCCCCAGCGGGCGAAGGTGTCGGGGCTGGCGCGCAGGGCGTCGAGCACCTCGGCCGGATAGATGTCGGCCAGCGGCTTCTTGGTGTCCACCCCGGCCGGCAGCTTGTTCCACTGCTCCTCGAAGCCCTTACGGGTGGGGAACTTGCCCTCCGGCGCCATGCCGAGCCAGCGCACGTAGCCCTCGTTCATCATGTACGAGACGAACGTGGCGGCCGGCTCCTTGGCGGCGTCGCTGGTGATCGCCCAGGAGACGATCTCGCCGTACTGGGCGGGCGCGCTCCCGTCGGGCCCCTTCAGCGCCGTGACGACGCCGGTGTTCTCGGCCAGCCACTCCGGGTCCTCGCGGCATTCCGCGCAGCTCGGCAGCGCGTCCTTACGGAGCCCGGCCATCTCGTCGAGGATGAAGGACGACCAGACCATCATGGCCGCCTTGCCCGAGAAGTAGGTGGCCCTGGTGGTGTCGACGTCCTGCTTGCCCTTGACGGAGTGGTTCATCACCTGCTTCGAGTAGAAGTCGAAGGACTTCACGCACTGCGGCGAGTTGAGGGCGACGTTTCCGGAGTTGTCCACCATCTGGCAGTTGTTCGCGAGCGCCACGTGCTCGAAGCTCTGCGCGGTGAAGGAGTCCTTAGGCGCGATGGCGAGCGTGATGCCGGCGACCCCGCCGGTGTTCAGCTTGGCCGCCGCCGCCTCCAGCGCCTCATAGCTGTCGGGCGGCTGCAGCCCGGCCTTCTCGAACAGGTCCTTCCGGTAGAGGATGAGCTGCGCCCACCCGTCGCTGGGCACCGCGAGCAGCTTGCCGCCCGAGGTGTCGAGCTCCAGGGCGCGCGGTGAGAACGTGTCGCGGCCGAGGCGATCGACGATCTGGCCGGGGGTCTCGGTGTCGAGCAGGTCGTTGGCCTCCATCTCGCGGATGGAGGCCAGCGGCAGCGCGCCGATCACGTCGGGCAGGTCGTCGGCCGCGGCGGCCGCGGTGAGGGTCTGGCTGAACTGGTCCTCGGCGACGCCGACCAGCTTCACCTTGATGCCGGTCTTCTGCGTGAACTCGGCGACGATCGCGTTCTGCACGGCCATCCGGTCCTCGAGGTTCTCCTCGGTCCAGACCGTGATCTCGTTGCTCGTTGACGACTGCTCGCCGCCGCCGCCCGAGCAGGCCGTCAGGGAGGCGGCGGCCAGCAGGGCGACAGAGAGGACGGCGGTTACCTTCGTCGGCATGGCACGCTCCTCTGGTTGGGGATATGCCGCCCTTACCCGTGCACAAGAGGCCGCAACGTGCGGTAGGCGATTCCGAGACCGGTCTGTACCCTCTCCGTGCTGCCGCTCCACACGGGATCCTCATGCTCCACAGAGACCACTCCGTCGTATCCGCCCTCGTAGAGCGCGTCGATCACCCGGGTCCAGTCGACCTGCCCGAGCCCCGGCACGCGGAAGCGGTACCACCCCTTTTCTCCGCTTATCGGGCCGTAGAAGCCGTAGTGGTCGATACGTCCTGGAAGGAACTGCGTGTCCTTGGCCTGGACGTGCGCGATGTTGCCGACGTACGGCTGGAGCGCCGTGACCGGATCGATGCCGAGCGCGACCAGATGGGAGGGGTCGTAGTTGAGCTTGAGGCCCAAGGTGAACATCCATTCCCATAGTTCGGGCGAGTAGGCCAAATTGCCCGGATAACCATCGGGATGCCAGCTTTTCATCACGCAGTTCTCGATGACGATCTCGACGCCGTTGACCCGGGCGTGCTCGACGAGCGGCCCGAAGACGTCAGTGGCCCTGTCCAGGTTCTCGCGGACCGGCAGCCCTGGATCACGCCCGACGAACGTGCCGACGGTCGGGCAGCCGAGTGCCGCAGCGGCGTCAATACACCGCCTGACGTGCGCGTTCACCTCTTTCCCTGTCGTAGGGTGGAGATTGTTCTCGTAGTAGGCGATCGAGGAAAGCGACAGTCCGGTCTCCGTGAGGATCCGCCGGATCCGCTCGCATTCGGCGTCGTCGAAACGATCTACTCTGATGTGATTTCGGTCATCCGGCGCCGGCCAGCCGGCCACTTCCAGAGCCTCGAAGCCCTGGCTAGCGGCCCAGCGAGCAATGTCGGTAAGGTCGCTTTCCGGAAGACACGCTGTCAGAAACCCCAATTTCATCAGTCACCTCCGACGGAAGTCGTAGACTTAAGAGTGTTACGTGCGCAACTATCGTGTGCAAAGTAACGCTAAATCTTCGACTTTTGTATGATCAATAAGCGTAAGTGTGGGGAATGCGCGTCATCACCTTCGAAGAGCCAGGCCGGGTCCGCGTGAGCCTGGAGTCGCCCGCCGAGCTAGAGCCGGGCACAGTGCGAGTTCGCACTCTCTATTCAGGAGTCTCAGCGGGCACCGAACTCACCGCCTACCGCGGCACCAACCCCTACCTCAGTCGTAAGTGGGACATCGATCGCCGGCTCTTCGTCGAGGGCCAGACGCATGCCTACCCACTCAGCGGCTGGGGCTACCAGGAGGTCGGCGAGGTGGTGGAGGCCGCGCCCGATGTGGCCGACCCCCCGGTCGGCAGCCTGGTGTGGGGCATCTGGGGCCACCGCGCGGAGGCCGTCGTGCCGGCCGACAAGCTCGTCGGCCACGTCCTGCCGCCCGGTGCCGACCCGCTCACGGGCGTCTTCGCCCGGGTGGGCGCCATCGCGCTCAACGCCGTGCACGCCGCCGACGTGCATCTCGGCGACCAGATCGCGATCTTCGGCCAGGGCGTCATCGGGCTGCTCGCCACCCGGCTGGCCGTGCTCAGCGGCGCCCGCGTGGTCGCCGCCGACGCCCTGCCCGACCGGCTGGAGCTGGCCAGGAAGTTCGGCGCGGCCGAGACGTTCGACGTGGCCTCCGGCTCGGTGGCCGAGTTCATGCGCAAGCGCGTCGTCGGCGCCGACACCGTCATCGAGCTCAGCGGCAGCCACCTCGGCCTGCACGAGGCGATCCGCACCGTCCGCAAGGGCGGCCGGGTCGTGGCCGCCGGCTTCTACCAGGGCGACGGCATCGGGCTGCGGCTGGGCGAGGAGTTCCACCACAACCAGGTCCAGCTCGTCTCCTCCCAGATCGGCGGCGTCGCCTCGTGGCTGGCGCACCGGTGGGACGTCGAGCGGCTGCAGCTCACGTTCATGGAGCTCGTGCACCGCGGCGAGGTCGACGCCCGCGAGCTCGTCAGCCACATCATGCCCGTCGAAGACGCCGCCGCGGCCTTCGACCTGCTCGACAAGCACCAGTCCGAGGTCCTCCAGCTCGTCTTCGAATTCAAGGAGTAAACAGTGAAGCTCGCCGTACAGGAGCAGCTTCTGCCCGGTCGCTCGCTGCAGGAGAAGTTCGCGTTCGCCCTCGATGCCGGATTCGACGCCATCGAGCTGCGCGGCAAGGGTGACTTCCACTTCGCGGGCCGCCTGACGGAGCTCAAGCGGGCACTGGCCGACGGCGTGGTCATGCCGACGGTGTGCGTGGACATGCCGCACTTCATCGGCGACTTCGACCCCGCCAAGCGCAAGGACGCCATCCAGCAGCTCCGCTCCCAGCTCACGGTCATCGCCGAGCTGGGCGGCATCGGCGTCATGACGCCCGCCTCCTGGGGGCAGTTCTCCCGCCGCCTGCCGCCGTTCGAGCCGCCACGCAGCCCGGAGGAGGACCGCGAGGTGCTGGCCGAGGCGCTGGGCATCCTCGGCGAGCACGCGCACCGCAACGGCGTGCTGATCATGCTGGAGCCGCTCAACCGGTACGAGAACCACATGGTCAACACCCTGGCCGAGGCCGTCTCGTACTGCGCCATGGACTCGATCAGGATCGTCGGCGACACCTACCACATGAACATCGAGGAGGACGACCCCTGCCGCGCGCTGATCGAGGCGGCCCCGTACCTCGCGCACATGCAGATCAGCGAGTCCAACAGGAACCAGCCGGGCACCGGGCACCTCGACTGGGGCGCGCAGCTCGCCACGCTCGACGCCGTGGGCTTCGACGGCTACCTCGCCCTGGAGTGCCGGCTCCGCGGCGAGCCCGAGATCGTTCTTCCCCAAACCGCAGCATTCGTGAGGAAGTATCTATGATCCTCCGCGACGCCGTGCGCGTCCTGGCCAGCAACTGGGACGGCAGTTACACGGTCCCCTCCCGTCGCCTCTATCCCCACCAGTGGAGCTGGGACTCCGCCTTCATCGCGATCGGCAACGCCCGGTGGTCGCCGCGAAGGGCCAGGACGGAGTTGCTGAGCCTGTTCGGGGCCCAGTGGCACGACGGCAGGGTGCCGCACATCGTGTTCAACCCGCAGGTGCCCGAGGACGCCTACTTCCCGAGCTCCGACTTCTGGAAGGCGGCGGCCCCCTCCGGGGCGCGGACCTCCGGCATCGTCCAGCCTCCGGTGCACGCGCTGGCCGCGTGGAAGACGCACCAGGCCGATCCGGACCCGATGTTCCTGCGCCGGATCTACCCTCGGCTGGTGGCGCAGCAGGAGTTCCTGCGCACCCAGCGCCGCTCCGCCGAGGGGCTGATCTCGATCGTGCACCCCTGGGAGTCCGGCATGGACAACAGCCCGGCGTGGGACCTGCCGCTGGCGGCGGTGCAGGCGAGCGCGACCGGGTTCGTCCGCAGGGACCTGCAGACGGTCAGCGCCGACGAGCGGCCCACCGACCGCGACTACGTCCAGTACGTCGAGCTCGCCCAGGCCTATCGCGAATCCGGCTACCGCGAGCCTGGCGCGTTCCACGTCGAGGATCCGCTGTTCAACGCCGCGTACGGGTCGGCGGAGTCGGCGCTGGCCGGCATCGCCGAGGAGCTCGGCCTCGACCCCGAGCCGCACCGGCGCGAGGCCGAGGCCGTCACCCGGGCGATGGTGCGGCACCTGTTCGACGGCAAGCTGTTCCAGCCGCGCGACGTGCACAGCGGCACCCTGATCGACTCCAGCAGCGTGGCCGGGCTGACGCCGCTCATGCTGCCCGGCCTGCCGCCGGAGGTCGCCGACGCGCTGATCGGCACGGCGCTCGTCCGGTTCGGGCTGAACGACATGCCGCTGCCCAGCTACGCCCTGGATGCACCCGAGTTCGACCCCGCCCGCTACTGGCGCGGCCCGAGCTGGGTCAACGTGAGCTGGCTGGTCTGGCAGGGCCTGCGGGAGCGCCGCCCCGACCTGGCCGGGACGCTCGCGGACGCGATGCTGCGCTCGGTGAGCCTGTCGGGCTTCCGCGAGTACTTCAACCCGCTCACGCTGCGCGGTCACGGCTGCCGGGACTTCAGCTGGTCAGCCGCCCTCGTCCTCGACATCGTCGCTGAGCACAGCCTGAACGGCCTGAAGCCGCCGGCTCGCCAGGCCGCTCAGGAGCCGAGGCGCGTCAGAGAAGCCGACGACGTCAGTGATCACGTGCTCGCGTAGCGGGCCCGCGTGCCGTCTGAGCAGGGAGACGGTCTCGTGCGAGAGCCGCTCCCTGTCCCACGCGTGGGCCAGCCCGCGCGGCACCCGGCCGATCTGGGCGCAGCGCAGCGACAGCCCGTTGTGGTGGAACTCCTCGCCGAGCCGCACCTCGTCGGCGCCGTCGGTGTAGAAGGCCAGGTCCACCAGGGTGCCCTGGGGGCGCAGCAGTCGCAGGCCGAGCGCCAGCGCCCGGGGACGGCCGCGGCACTGGAAGACCACGTCGGCGCCGCGGTCGTTCTGGCCGTGCCGCCAGCGGCGCTTGAGCTCCACGGCGGGGTCGTCGTCGGCGGACAGCACGTTCACGCCCAGCGCCGCGGCGATCTCCAGCCTGGCCGGGGTCTCGTCCACGACCACGACCTCGGCCGCGCCGCCGGAGACGGCGAACAGGGCCGTCAGCAGCCCGACCACGCCGGCGCCGACCACCACCACGCGCCGGCCCCGCACGCCGTCGCCGAGGTCGCGCACCGCGGGCCCGTGCAGGTCGTGCGCCGCGTGCAGGAGGCCGTTGGCGCAGATGGGGCCCATGTGAGCGACGTAGATGCCGAGCATCGGGTCGAGGTCGTCCGGCAGCGGCACGAACCGGTCCGTCAGCGGGTCGGCCACGTACGCCGTGCGGTGCCCGTAGCACATCGCGACCAGCGCGCCCTCGCGCACCGCCCGCGTCCGCGTCTCGACCACCCTGCCGACCTGCATGTAGCCGATGCCGCGCACCGGATACGACACCGACGGCGCGCCCTCCGTGAAGAGCCCGAGCGCCGGGTCCCAGGTGGCCGACAAGTAGGGGTTCGTGCCCTTGACGTAGGTCAGCTCGGTGCCGGCGGAGATCCCGCTGTAGACGGTCCGCACCAGGAACCCGCCTTCGGGCACGTCGGGCAGCTTCTCCTCGACCAGGCAGACCTCGCCCGGCTGGTCGATGCTGAGCACGTTACTGGTCATCATCGAGCGTCACCGGCCTCTGTTCGACGGCGGATCGTGCCAGTGCCAGCGCCAGGCGATGGGTGCGCAGCGCCTGCGCGTACGGTACGCGGACATCGGCCGGCCTGCCCTGCACGGCGTTGATGAACTCGCGGTCCACCCGCACCTTCGCCTGGCCGTCGTCCTCGATCACCCGCTCGCCGTCCACCAGCAGGCGGGTCTCGCTGACCTCCAGCGCGATGCCGTCGGCGCACACCTCCAGCCCCACGCGGTGCTTGTGGCTGAGCAGGCAGGAGGTGGCCAGCAGGCCCGCGGCCCCGCCGGTGAAGCGCAGCACCGCGGCCGTGGCCCGGTCCACCTCGCCGTCCACGGGGTTGTGCGCGGGCACGGCGTGCACCATGGACACCTCGCCCACCAGCAGCCGCGCCAGGTCCAGCACGTGGACGGCCTGTTCCAGGATCTGGCCGCCGGACCTGCTCGGGTCCAGCCACCATCCCACGGGCGGCACTTTGTCCAGCCAGTGGCCGAGCGCGAGCCGCACGGGGCGGTCGGCGAGCAGGTCGCGGGCCTGGCCCAGGATGTCCAGGTAACGCCAGTGGTGGCCCACCGCCGAGGGGAGGGATCTCCGCTCGATTTCGGACGCGATGGATTCTGCGGTTTTGAGATCTAGCGAAAGGGGTTTTTCCACGAAAATCGGGAGATTGCACGACAGAACGTCATGCTCCGGGTTACCGTGCGCGAAAGGAGGCACACAGACGTAAACAGCGTCAAGACCGCCCGCACTGAGCAGGTCGGCATGGTCGCCATAGGCGGGGGAGCCATGCTTCGAGGCCAGCGCCTCGGCCCTGCGGGAATCTGTGTCGGCGATCCCAGCGATCGTGACATCGGGGAACCCGGACAGGACGTCAGCATGACGAGCGGCAACATTTCCGGCACCTACGATGCCGACACGGGTCATAGGGGACACAACCCGGCATATGCCACGTCTGTGCGGAATCAAACAAACATGTTCAACTCCCAGCAGACCGGGCAGAAGCCGTGACCTCATGAGATCGGGGCTGATGCATGGAGACAGATATGCGAGCCTTGGCCAGGGTCCAGGAGTGGTACGGCCCGCACTCGAGCACCGCGGCGGAGTGGCCGGTGGATGCCTTAATGATGGCCAAGGGAGACACCACGGTAAGCGTGGTCCTTCCCGCACGTGACGAGGAACGCACGGTGGGCGACATCGTCGCCGCGATCCGCCGCGACCTCGTCGAACGCACGCCGCTGGTCGACGAGATCCTCGTCGTCGACTCCAACTCGACCGACGCCACCGCGGTCCGGGCCCGTGAGGCGGGCGCCCGGGTGGTGGCACAGGGTGAGGTCCTCTCTCACCTTCCCCCGCTCACCGGCAAGGGCGAGGCCCTGTGGAAGGGCCTGGCCGCCGCCAAGGGCGACATCATCGTCTACATCGACGCCGACCTGCGCAGTTTCGGCCCGCACTACGTGTCGGGCCTGGTCGGCCCCCTGCTGGTGGACAGCGACATCCACTTCGTCAAGGCCACCTACGAACGGCCGTACATCGGCTCGGACGGCGTCGCCCAGCAGGGCGGCGGCGGGCGCGTGACCGAGCTGGTTGCCAGGCCGCTGCTCAATATGTTCTGGCCGGAGCTGGCGGGCTTCGCCCAGCCGCTCGGCGGCGAGTACGCCGCCCGGCGCGAAGTGCTCGAACAGGTGCCGTTCGTCACCGAGTACGGCGTCGAGTTCGGCCTTCTCGTCGACCTGCTCCAGCTCGTCGGGCTGGACGCGATGGCCCAGGTGGACCTGGGACACCGCACGCACACGCACCAGTCGATCCCCGCCCTCGGCCGCATGGCCGGGCAGATCATGCTCACCGCCTGGTCCCGCCTGGAGCGGCAGGGCCGCGTGCTGGCGTCGGAGCCCCCGGCGCACACGCTCCTGCAGTTCGGGCTCGAAGGCCAGGCCGACCTGGTGGATGTGGGCGTGGCGGAGCGACCGCCGCTCGCCTCCCTCGTCCTGAAGGAGGATGTGGCGTGAAAGTCCTGGTGAACGCGGGGCCGTGGCTCGCGGTTCCGCCCGCCGGCTACGGCGGGATCGAGAACGTGGTCGCCACGCTCGTGCCCGCGCTGCGGGCGCGCGGCGTGCAGGTCGTGCTGGCCTCCGTCGGCTCCAGCACCCTTGAGGTGGACGAGCTGATCAGCGTGTACGACGACGAGCAGTTCGCCGAGCTGCAGAAGCCGTACAACCAGGTCATGGGCATCACGCACGCCCATCTGGCCAGGGTGGTGGCGGAGCTGCGCGGGCGCGACGACATCGACCTCGTGCACGACCACGTCGAGGTGGTCGGCCCGGCGATGCTCTCCGCGCTCGGCGGCCCGCCCGTCCTGCACACCCTGCACTGGGACCTGCACAAACATCCCGCCTTCTACGGCGCGTTCCCGCCGTCGATCGCGGTCAACGGCGTCTCGGAGTCGCAGATCGCCCGCGCCCCCGACACGCTGCGCGCCGCCTCGCTCGGCGCCGTGCACCTCGCCACCCCGCTCGCCGACCAGGACCTGCGCGCGGAACGGGGCGAGCACCTGGTGGTGATGGGCCGCATCTGCGGGCTCAAGGGCCAGCACGTGGCGGCCAGGATCTGCCAGAAGCTCGGCCTGCCGCTGGTGCTGGCAGGCCCGGTGAGCGGCCGCAACTCGCCCGCCGAGCTGGACGTCGTGACCCAGAACCCCTACCACCCGCTGCACAGCCACCCGGACGTGCGCTACCACCTCGACCAGGTCTCCCGTTACCTCGACGGCGACCTGGTGCGGTGGGTCGGCGCGGTGGGCGGCCAGGAGCGGGACCACCTCTACGCCTCGGCCCGCGCCGCCCTCTTCCCGATCCAGTGGGACGAGCCGGGTGGCACGGCCGTCGTCGAGGCCATGGCACTCGGAGTGCCCCCGGTGGGCCTGCGGCGCGGCTGCCTGCCCGAGCTCATCGACCACGGCCGCACCGGCTTCCTCGCCGACACCGAGGAGGAGCTGGCGGAGTGGGTGCTGCGGGTGGACGAGCTGGACCCGGAGGAGTGCCGCAGGGAGGCCCGCCGCCGCTTCTCGCCGTCGGTGATGGCGGACCGGTACGTGGAGCTGTACGAGAAGACCATCTCACAGCGATGACACCGCCTCCGCCGGGCGGGTCCTGAGGGCCAGACGGGCGGGGAGGGAGGTGGCGAGCAGGGCCAGGGCCGTCGCCGCGGCGATCACCAGCCCGTACGCCACCGGCGGCACGTACGGCACCGCCGAGCCCGTCATCCCCGCCCCGAAGGCCGCCAGCGTCACCAGCGCCACCGCCGTGCCCGTCACCACGGATGTCAGCACGGCGCCCAGCGTCTCCAGCCGCAGCATGCGCAGGACCTGACGCCGGGTGGTGCCCGCCAGGCGGAGCACGGCCAGCTCCCTGGCCCGGCCCGAGGTGGCCATGGCCAGGGTGTTGACCACGGCGATGGCGGTGAACGCGATGATCAGGCCCAGCGCCACGAACGTGACCTGCGGGTCGGCGGGGCCGGCCGAGGCCGTCGCGGCGGTCGCTTCCGGCAGGGTGATCCCCGGGGCCACGACCAGGAGGGTGCCCGCCGGGTCGTCCACGTGGCCGCGTACCAGCTCGTACGGCAGCGTCACGTCACCGAAGCCGAGGCCGCGCGCGTAGACGGCGGCGACCTTCAGCGTGGCGGGGGTGCCGTCACCCAGCGTCAGCTCGGCCCTGTCGCCCGGCCGCAGGCCGAGGTGGGCGGCGGCGGTGCCGCTCAGCGCCACCGAGCCGGTGCCGAAGCCGTCCATCGTGCCGGCCACGACGCCCAGGTCCAGCGTGCGCGGGTCGTAGGTGACGGCCTGGGCCGGGTACTTGTCCAGGCCGAACCGGACCGACGTGCGCAGCACCCGCGTGACTGCCTGGACGCCGGGCACCTGGTGGATCTCCTCGGCGGCGGCGCCGGGCAGCACGTGGTCGGCGCGGATGCCGGCGGCGGCCTGCTCCTGCGCGGCGGCGGCCATCGTGGTCTGGGCGAACAGGATCGTGCAGGTCATCGCCACCATCAGGGTGAGCGGCGACAGCACGGCGGCCAGCGCCTTCGGGGTGGCGCGCAGGTTCCTGGCGGCCAGGAGACCGCTCGCTCCGGCCTTGCCTGCAGGGATGATCCGGGCGGCGTCCGACAGCAGCGGGCCGAGCACGGCGACCGCCATCCGCGCGACCAGCGGGCCGAGCACCGTGACGGCGATCGTCCAGAGCAGCGCGGTCAGCATCGTCACCGGCGTGGCCGCCGCCTCCGTGTCCAGCCCCGACAGCACCAGGGTGAGCGCCACGCCCCCGGCCAGCAGCACCGGCCCGGCCACCAGCCGCCACCGGGCCGGCCGCCCGTCGTCGATCGCGGCCTCCCCGAGCGCCTCGACCGGCCGGATCCTGGCCAGGCGGCGGGCGGAGACCCGGGCCGCGGCCCAGGCGGCGGCGACGGTGGCCAGCAGCGCGGCCAGCGGCGGGAACGGGCTGACGACCAGCGGCAGGTTCGCCGGGGTCGCGCCGAGCGCCACGAACGCCGCGTGCAGCCCCAGCCCGAGCCCGACGCCCGCGGCCGCCCCCGGCACCCCGGCCAGCACGCCCACCACCAGCGCCTGCCCGCCGACCAGAGCGCGCACCTGCCGCGGCGTGGCGGCCACGGCCCGCAGCAGCGCCAGCTCGCGCTGGCGCTGCTGGATCGACAGCGCGAACGTGCCCACCACCACGACCTCGCCGGAGCCGCGCGGCTCGCGGCCCCGCGCGATCGTGAACGGGGTGAGCGCGGCCGACTCCCAGCCGTGCCCTGTGTACGTGCCGAACGGGAACGTCACCTCGGCCACCACCTTCGACACGCCGGGCGTGCGCCGCAGCGTCCCGACGACCGACTCGGGCAGCCAGGCCCGCTCGGCCAGCGGCTTGGCCTTCGTCTTGGCCTCGCCGTCGCCCTTGTCGACGGTCTCGCGCACGTACTGGTCGGCGGCCACGATCACGGGCGCGCCCGCGTACCGCTCGGGCGCGACCGTGCCGCGCAACCCCGTCTCCAGAGCGGGCGGCACGCAGGCGCTCCTCCACGACGGCGGCGCGGGCCAGGCCCTCCCTGGCCGCCTGCAGCTCCTTGGCCAGCCCTGCCAGGCGCAGCAGGCTGTAGACGACCAGGCCGGTGACCAGGTTGCTCACGGTGAGGTTCGCGGCCTGGGGGAGCGGCAGGCCGTAGGCGGTGGCGACGGCGGCCGTGGCGGCCACGATCGCCGCCACCAGCGGCCAGGCCGTGCGTGGCCGGAAGGCCAGCAGCACCGGGCCCGCCAGGAAGCCGCCCGTGCCCAGCCAGATCGGGCCGAACAGCGGGATCGGCACGAACGCCAGCGCCGCCATCACGCCCAGCGCCGTCATGTGCCGGCCCGACACGGACCTGAGCTGCATGACCACGATGACGGCCAGCAGCGCGGCGGCGGGCAGCAGGAGGTTCGCCGGGATCTGGAGCAGGGCCTTGAGGGTGAAGCCGACCAGGACGGCGGCCAGGAGGAGCACCGACAGGTCGGCGGGCGGGCGTTGCTCCGGCTCGCGTCGCGGGGCGGGCAGCGTGGCCTCCACCGTGTGCCGGCCCTGGTCGGACAGGCCACCGGCGAGCCTGCCGCCCGCGGCCGTGACCTGGGTGGCCAGGTCACTCAGCGCGTCGTCCTCGGCGGTGCGGCGGCCGTCGTCGGTGATGCGCAGGGTGACGGTGCCCGGCTGCTCCGTTGTTTCGATCAGGCAGGTGGTGGCCGTGCCCCGGCGTACGACGTCGGTGACGGCCTCGCGCAGCACGGTCGCCAGCAGCGCTCCCGCCGGGCCCAGTGGCTCGGTGTGGGCGGCGCGCACCTCCGCGTTCACTCCTGCGGCGGACAGCATGGCTCCGGCCGTGGTCAGCTCGGGGGTCAGCGACATCGCGCGGTAGCCGGCGGCGGCGGCTCGCGCCTCGGCCAGCGACTGTCGCGCCGCCGCCACCACCTCACCAAGCTTTTCGCCCGGCCCGTCGCCCGGCCCGTCGCCCAGCCGGTCGCCCAGCCCGTGGCCCAACCCGTCGCCTGGCTCGGCGGTGGTGGAGTCGCGCAGGGCGCGCCGTACCCCGTCCATGATCGTCGCCAGCCCGCGCCCCAGCCCGTCGCTCAGCTCGGCCGCGATGCGCAGCCGTTCCTCGCCCACCGCCGCCGCGGCCAGCGCCTGGCGGGTGGCGTGCAACTCGTCCACGCGCTCCACCAGCCGGATGAGCCCCGGCACGATCAGCGTCATCAGCACCGTGGTGATCGCCAGGTCCAGCGTCGTGCCGACGTCACCGCCCCGGGCGTACGCGATCACCACCGCGCTGAGCACCACGGCGGGCGCCACCGCCCACAACCGCGTCACCAGCAGCGACCCGGCCAGGAAGCCGAGCACGACCACCGACGAGCCGGCCCCCAGCGTCACCCAGTACACGAGCCCGGCCTGCGCGGCCAGCAGCCACCACGACCTGGACCAGAGCGTGTAGAGGCACTGCACCGCGAACACGAGCACCGCCCCTGGCGCGCCCGCCAGCACGTACACGCTGGACAACGCGGCCAGCACCGCCACCACGATCACCCGCGCCAGGAACACACCCGCAAGCCTAGGAGAAGCCCTTCGGCAGCACGGTGACCGGGCAAGCCTAGGAGAAGCCTCTCGGCAGCACGGTGACCGGGCAGGCCGAGGCCCGTAGCACCTTCATGGCCAGCTCCCCGAGGAACACCCGGTGCGGCTGGGCGTCCTCGCTCGCCGCGCACACCAGCAGCTCGCCGGGCAGCCACTCGACGTCCGCCAGCGCCGCCGCCACGTCGTGGCCCTCGGCCACCTCCGACTCCGCCTCGATCCCGGTCTTCTCCCACGCCAGCCGCACGGCCAGCGCCAGATCGTCGCGCAGCCTGCCCTGGTCGTCGGTGCGCAGGTCGAGGGTGATGAGCCGGAGCGGCACACCCAGCCGCAGCGCCGCCAGCGCCACCTGCCCGACGGCCGCGTCGCACTGCGGGCGGTGCACGTACGCCAGCGTGAGGCGACCCGGCTCGGTGGGCGGCACGTACCGGGCGGGCGCCAGCATGACCGCCTCGGACGACAGGTGCAGCAGGTGGTCGGCGGTCGTGCCGATCGCGATGCGGCCGTGCTGACCGCCGGCCGCCGAGCCGACCACGATCAGATCGGCCCTGATCCTGCTGGCCAGCACCGACAGGCCCCGCCCGGTGCCCCTGCTCTCGTAGGTGATGTACTCGGCGAGCACCGGCCCGAGCTCCTCGCCCGCGTGCGCCAGGTTGGCCTGCGCCTCCACCGCCGCCCCCGGGCTGCCGGGCGGGTAGATCGTGGCGATCGTCAGCTCCCCGCCGGTGACACGGGTGATCGCGGAACCGAGGGCGAGAGCGTCTCTCCCGCCCGCGTCGTTCGTGTATCCGACGATCACGTGCGCTCCGATCACGATTGCCCTCTTACCCGCTCTGAACTGGGAATACGCGGCCTTCTTCCGAACGTTGCAAACCTACGGAGGCGCAAAGAAAGTGAAGATCACCCTTGATACCCGGTTCAACGGGTCCCTCGGTCCTGTCACCCTTCGTGAAGCGGTTCAGCAGCTCCGGGCGCACGACCTGGCGTGCACGGTGGCCGCGGACGCCGTGGAGCGGAAGGTGACCGTCTTCTCCGACTGCGTGGAGCGCGGGTTCACGCCGCTGCGCAGTGAGATCATGGCCGCGTACTACGTCGCCGAGCGGGACGCCACGACCGAGGCGTTCGACCGCGGGCTGATCACCCGCGGTGAGCTGGAGAGCAAGCAGGCCGCGTTGGCCCGCCAGTTCCTCACGTAAGCCCCTTACTTAAGTGATAGGGCGGTTTCGGTCGGATGACCGAGGCATTTGACGCGTTCAGTCCGTAAGGTCTTGTGCATTCGTCGTTCACGGATTGGACACGCGTGTACCAGGACATCGTCGGCTTCTCCCTCACCACCCCCGCATGGCTGCACACCTTCGCCGAGGTCGGCACCGATGCCGGGTTATTCCTCTTCGCGGCGCTCTTCGTGGTGGCCGCCGTGCGATCGTGGCGAGGGCCGGCGCGGGACCTGGCGCTCGTGATCGCCGGACCGGCCGGGATCGTGGGCGCGTACGTGGTGAGCGAGGTCGTCAAGCTCCTCGTCAGGGAGGAGCGGCCGTGCCGGGGCGGCGTGACGACCATCGCCGCCTGCCCGCCCCCCGGCGACTGGTCCTTCCCCAGCAACCACTCGGTCATCGCGGCGGGCGCGGCGGCGGCGCTCGTGCTGGCCTGGCGTGCGCTGGCGTGGGTGGTGTTCCCGCTGGCGGCGGTGATGGCGTTCTCGCGGGTGTTCGTGGGGGTGCACTACCCGCACGACGTGGCCGCGGGCTTCCTGCTGGGCGCGGTGCTCGCGCCGCTGTTCACGTTGCTGCTGGTGGGGGCGGTCACCCCTGCGGTACGGCTCGCCCGCGCCCGCCTCACGGGCGGCAACCCGCCGCCCGTCAGCCTCGGCGCCCCGGGCCACCTCGGCGCCCCGGGCCACCTTGGCGTGCCCGCTGACCCCGGCGTGCCCGCTGACCCCGGCGTGCCCGCTGGGCCTGGCGTGCCCGCTGGGCCTGGCGTGCCCGGCGTTCGCGTTCCGAGGGGTGCCGCCTTCCCGCATCAGCCCGTCGCGGAGGCCCCGAACCGGTCTGTCGCCTCGATGAGCCGATCCAGGGTGCCCGGCTCCGAGTAGGCGTGCCCGGCGTCGGGGATCACGTGGAACTCGGCCTCGGGCCACGCTTTGTGCAGCTCCCAGGCCGTGGTCATGGGCGTGCAGGAGTCGTAGCGGCCCTGCACGATCACGGCCGGGATGTGCCGGATCCTGTCCACGTTCGTGAGGAGCTGGTCGGCCGGCTCGAACCAGCCGCCGTGCCGGAAGTAGTGGTTCTCGATCCTGGCGAAGCAGACGGCGTACTTGTCCTCACTGAACTCCTCCACCAGCGCCGGATCGGGCAGCAGCGTGACCGTGCCCCCCTCCCACCCGGACCACGCCTTGGCCGCCGCCAGCCGCTCCTCGTCGTCGGCCCCCTCCAGCCTCCTGCCGAACGCCGCGATCAGGTCCGCGCGCTCCTCCTCCGGGATCGGTGCGAGGTAGCGCTCCCACAGATCGGGGAACAGGTAGGAGGCGCCCTCCTGGTAGAACCAGCGCAGCTCCTTGGGCCGCAGCATGAAGATCCCGCGCAGCACGATCTCGCTCGTCCTGTCGGGATGCGTCTGCGCGTACGCCAGCGCCAGCGCGCTGCCCCACGACCCCCCGAACACCTGCCACCGCTCGATGCCCAGGTGCTCGCGCAGCTTCTCCATGTCGGCGACCAGATGCCACGTGGTGTTGGCGGACAGGTCGGTGGCGGGGTCGGCGGCGTGCGGCAGGCTCCGCCCGCAGTTGCGCTGGTCGAACAGGACGATCCGGTACAGCTCGGGGTTCCACTGACGGCGGTGCTTGGCGCTGCACCCGCCTCCGGGGCCGCCGTGGATCATGACGGCGGGCTTGCCGTCGGGGTTGCCGCAGACCTCGTAGTAGATCTGGTTGCCGTCGCCGACGTCGAGCAGGCCCGAGTCGTACGGCTCGATGGGCGGGTACAGGGTTCTCATACACCCCGATCCTGCCGCATCCCGCGAGGCCGGTGATGCCGGCCTCTACTCCTGAGTCCACGCGTACCGGCTGAGGAAGGCCCGATCCCCCGTCGCGTACTCGTTGAAGGCCTGCCGCACCCCCTCCAGCTCGGGCACCATCGCCCGGACCATCGCCCCCTCCTTGTACTCCAGCTCGAACCCGGGCGAGACCTGCAGGAAGTGCCGCCCGAAGTTCACCAGCGCGACGAACGGGTTCTGCGCCGACATCGTCCCCAGCACGTCATGGACCAGCCCCAGGTCGGGATCGTTGACCACCATCCCGTCGCCGGTGTGCAGCTGCATCCCCTCGTACACCCCCAGCGGGGCCACGTTGTGCACCAGGTCCCGCTGCGGGTCGTAACACACCAGCCCGTGCGCCCGCGCGACCGTGAACACCTGGGCCGACAGCTCGTCCATCGTGTCCAGGTCCATGCTCACCAGCACGTGCCCCGGATAGAGCGTGATCTCCCCGGGCAGCTCCTTGGCCACGTCGGGCGCGACGTCGGCGCCGGGCGCGGTGCGCTTGACCGCCAGGTACGTCGCACGCGCCTGGTCCCTGCTGATCGGCACCGGCTCGTCCCAGACCATCAACTCAACGCTCATCGGTCCATCTTGACGGACCGGTGCCGTCACCGCGCGTCACGTCCTGGGTTTTTCCGAATCCGGCACCAGCTCGACCGTGCAGTACATGCACCGGCGCGCCTCCGTCGGGATGTCGGACAGGCACTCGGGGCACTGCTTGGTGGTGGCCGACTTGTTCCGGTCGAGGAGGCTGAGCAGCCGGGTCATCGGGGCCACGACCAGCCAGTAGACGATGGCCGAGATGATCAGGAAGGTGATCAGGTGGTTGAGGAAGTCGCCGTACTTGAACTCGCTGCCGTTGACGGTGAAGGAGTACTCGGCGAAGTTCGGCTGCCGGCCGCCGGTCACCGCGCCGATCAGCGGGGTGATCAGGTCGCGTACGAAGGCTTGGATGAGGCCGCTGAACGTGGCGCCGATGATCACGGCGACGGCGAGTTCGACGATGTTGCCACGGAGTAAGAACTGTTTGAAACCGCCCATGGAGTCGGCCTCTTGCCGCAGACGGCGTCTCGAAACCGGCCGAGACGGGCGGGCCGCCACGGAGGGTGCCCGCCCGGGATGGTGCTAGACGGCTGACTTGATGCCGTCGATGAAGTCCGTCCACTCCTCAGGTGCGAAGCGGAGCAGGGGACCGTGTGGGTTCTTGTTGTCGCGCACCGCCACGGTGCCGGAATTTTCCAGCCGGACCTCGACGCAGTTGACGTTGTTGCAGAACGTGGATTTTCGCCACGCCGGACGACCGTCTTGCATGTGCACTCCAAGCGTGAATTCAACCGCCTAGTGGCCTCCGCCCGTGCGATGGGAGATTATGGACGCCACTTTGACAAATGAGCACGACAGCTCGGGTAACGCATATTACCAGAAAGTTCTTTACGTTTTCAATGTGCCAGCTCGGCGAACTTCGCCTGCCTTTGCAGGATACGCCCCGCCGACTCGCTCGGCCCCAGTGCCACGGATCGCAGATGATTGAGCAACTCCCTGAAGTAGCGCAACTGCCCGGGCTTCTCCTGAAAGATCTGACCGGCCAGCGTATCCAGGTAAACGGTGTCGGGCAGCCCCGCCGGCTCGTCGAACTCGAGCAGCATGAATGCGCTGTCGAGGCCGACGTGCGCGCCGACGGTATAGGGGATGACCTGCACCTGGACATGCGGTAGCCGAGCCAGCTCATGCAGGTGGCCGAGCTGCCCCGCCATCACCGCCGGGCCGCCGATGTGCCGGTGCAGCGCGGATTCGTCGAGCAGCACCCAATAACGCGGCGGCGTGGCCTTGCGCAGCACGTCCTGGCGCCGCATCCGTTTGTCCACCCGCTCCCCGAGGGCCTCCGGGCTGATATCGGGGACGACGCCGCTGATGACGGCGCGGGCGTAATCCTCGGTCTGCAACAATCCGGGGATGGTGGTCGTCTCGTATTCGGTTATGGCGACCGCTTCGTTCTCCAGGCCGGTGAGCGGGCGGAAATCCACTTCTTCCGGCTCCTGCCACCAGCTCTGCTGTCTGGCGTCCTTGGCCAGCGCCATCAATTCCGTCGGATCGGGCACGCCGTAGAGCCGGCCCAGGTCGCGTACGTCGCGCAGGCTGACCCGGCGTTGTGCGGTTTCTATTCGGCTGATCTTGGCCGGTGAGCACAGCAGCCGGTGGGCCACTTCGGCGATGCTCAGGCCGCTGTCATGTCGGAGCTCGCGGAGTCTTTTCGCCAGCTGACGCTGGCGGAGGGTGGGATTCGCCATTCGCGCGTCGTCCATCTTGTCCGATGTCGGCTGGTGGTCTTCTCGGGCTCGTCGTGGGCCGATGGACGATTGTTGATCCAGTGTTACGACGCGATCATATCGCCGTAGATCCCGCTGGGTCCGGGCGTAAGGTAACTGTCACCGAAAGTGCCAGTGGCAATTGCCATAGACACGTGCCGATGCCGACCGTCTCGGGTAAATGTGAGAAAAGCGCAGTATGACATGCGATGTTCGGCTCTGCGCGGAGTGCTGGGCCGATGTTGGCCCATCGGCCCAGCTGAAGACGCCCTTGCTCTCGAAGCAAAAGGACAATCCACCATGGATGGTAGCAACATGCCCGTAAATGGGGGATGGCGGAATGTCGTCCGCCGCTGGCTCGACGCGGCCCTCGAAGCCCTGGACGCCCTGGCCTTCGACGGCCCCGACGCACGGGCCGTGGCGCTCGGCTTGCGGGTGCATCGGCCCGCGCGGTTCGTCCGCGTCTATCGCAGCCCCGCCTTCGACACCCGCACCCCCTGCGTCCCCTGCGACGGCGAGGGCGTCACCGCGCGCGGCCCCTGCCGGGACTGCCTGGGTCTCGGCCGCGTCGGCGGGCGGCGCTCCGTGACCTCGGGCACGGGTTGACGCGAGGAGGATGCTTGGTTCGTGGGCCGCCTCGATACCGCGCCGTCGGGGCGGCCCACCCCTTTTGACCTCGTATGAAGCAACCCGGAGTAATGACGCCGTGGAGGTGGGAAGGAACAGGGTGATCTAGTGCGGCCCGGGGTTGTCCGGTGGAGCGGGGGAACGGAACATGGGGAGAGACCGCAAGGGAGCCTCGATGATCGAGATCTGGCCGGGAGACCCCTATCCGCTCGGGGCGACCTACGACGGTGCCGGCACCAACTTCTCGCTCTACACCGAGGTCGCCGACAAGGTGGAGCTGTGCCTGTTCGACGAGGACAACGTCGAGTCACGGGTGCCGCTCAGCGAGGTGGACGGGTTCATCTGGCACGGCTACCTGCCCGGCATCGGGCCCGGGCAGCGGTACGGCTACCGCGTCCACGGCCCGTACGACCCGGCGCGCGGTATGCGGTGCAACCCGAGCAAGCTGCTGCTCGACCCGTACGCCATGGCCATCGAGGGCGGCGTGAACTGGAACGAGGCGGTCTACGGCTACCGGTTCGGCTCGCCGGACATCAAGAACGATCGTGACTCGGCCCCTTACGTGCCGCGCTCCGTGGTGATCAACCCGTTCTTCGGCTGGGGGCACGACCGGCCGCCCGCGACCCCGTACCACGACACCGTGATCTACGAGGCGCATGTGCGTGGGCTCACGATCAGCCACCCCAAGATCCCCAAGCACCTGCGCGGCACGTACGCGGCGCTCGGCCACCCCGAGATCCTCGACCATCTCACCAAGCTCGGCGTGACGGCGCTGGAGCTGATGCCGGTCCACCAGTTCGTCACCGATCACATCCTGGAGCAGCGCGGGCTGTCGAACTACTGGGGCTACAACTCGATCGGCTTCTTCGCGCCGCACAACCGCTACTCCAGCCAGGGGCAGCGCGGGGGGCAGGTGCTGGAGTTCAAGGCGATGGTGCGCTCGCTGCACGAAGCGGGCATCGAGGTCATTCTCGACGTCGTCTACAACCACACCGCCGAGGGCAACCACCTGGGGCCCACGCTGGGGTTCCGGGGGATCGACAACCTCAACTACTACCGCCTGGTCGAGAACGACAGGCGGTACTACGTGGACACCACGGGCACCGGCAACAGCCTGCTCATGCGCTCGCCGCACGTCCTGCAGATGATCATGGACTCGCTCCGCTACTGGGTCATCGAGATGCACGTCGACGGGTTCAGGTTCGACCTGGCCTCGACGCTGGCGCGGGAGTTGCACGAGGTGGACCGGCTGAGCGCGTTCTTCGACCTGGTGCAGCAGGACCCGGTGTTGTCGCAGGTCAAGCTCATCGCCGAGCCGTGGGACGTGGGGCCCGGCGGATATCAGGTGGGCAACTTCCCGTCCCGCTGGACCGAGTGGAACGGGCGTTACCGCGACACGATCCGCGACCTGTGGCGCGGGCAGGCGGCCACGCTGCCGGAGTTCGGCTCCCGGTTCACCGGGTCCAGCGACCTGTACAAGGACGACAGCCGCCGCCCCGCCGCCTCGATCAACTTCGTGACCTGCCACGACGGCTTCACCCTGCAGGACCTCGTCTCGTACAACAACAAGCACAACGAGGCGAACAAGGAGGGCAACCGCGACGGCACCGACGACAACAGGTCCTGGAACTGCGGCGAGGAAGGCCCGGCGGGGATCGCCGTCGAGTCGCTGCGCGAGCAGCAGAAACGCAACTTCCTCACCACGCTGTTCCTCTCGCAGGGCGTGCCGATGCTCTCGCACGGCGACGAGCTGGGCCGCACCCAGCGCGGCAACAACAACGGCTACTGCCAGGACAACGAGCTGACCTGGGTCGACTGGTCGGACGTGCGCGAGAACTGGCTGCTCCTCGAGTTCACCCAGAGCCTGGCCGAGCTGCGCAAGAAACACCCGGTGTTCCGGCGCCGCCGCTTCTTCTACGGCAAGCCCGTACGCGGGCTGCGCGACATCGCCTGGCTCACCCCCGCGGGAGAGGAGATGAACGACGGCGACTGGCACGTCGGCTACGCCAAGTCCCTGGCCGTCTTCCTGAACGGCGACGCCATCACCGAGCCCGACCGGCGCGGCCGGCCGATCAGGGACGACTCGTTCCTGCTGCTGTTCAACGCCCACTACGACACGATCAAGTTCACGATCCCCAAGGACTATGGCGAGATGTGGCATACGGAGATCGACACGGCCATGCCGATCAGGCTGGACGCCCGGATGGTGAAGGCAGGCGACGCGATCGCGGTGCCGGGCCGCAGCGTGCGGGTGCTCCGCCGTGTCTAGGCCGCCGGGCATGTCCAGGCCCGTGTCCACCTACCGGGTGCAGCTCACCCCCGACTTCGGCTTCGCCCAGGTGGCCGAGATCGCCGGCTACCTGCGCGACCTCGGCGTGAGCCACGTCTACCTCTCACCCATCCTGCAGTCCACGCCCGAGTCGCGGCACGGCTACGACGTCACCGACCACTCCAGGATCAGGGACGAGTTCGGCGGCGCCACCGGCTTCAGGGAGATGGCACAGCAGCTGGCCGCCCAGGACCTGGGCATCGTGGTCGACATCGTGCCGAACCACATGAACACCGTGAACGCCCAGTTCTGGTCGGTGCTGAAGGACGGGCCCGCCTCGCCGTACGCCTCCTGGTTCGACATCGACTGGGTGGACGGCAAGGTCGCGCTGCCCGTGCTCGGCGACGACACTCCGCCGGTCGTGGACGGCGACGTGCTGCGCTACCACGAGCACGCCTTCCCCTACCCCGGCCACTACCGGCTCGTCGACTGGCGCGAGGGGCCCGGATACCGGCGCTTCTTCGACGTGTCGTCGCTGATCGGGCTGCGCGTCGAGGATCCCGCCGTGCTCTTCGCCACGCACGAGGTGATCTTCTGGCTGCTCGACGAGGGGCTCGTGGACGGGCTGCGCGTCGATCACCCCGACGGCCTCGCCGACCCGCGCCGTTACCTCGAACGCCTGCGCGCCCGCGCCGGCAGCGCCTGGACCGTCGTGGAGAAGATCCTCATCGGCCCCGAGCGGCTGCCCGCCGACTGGGCCTGCGACGGCACCACCGGCTACGACGTACTGAACCGCGTCAACGGTCTCTTCGTCGACCCCGCCGGCAAGGAGCCGCTCATCCGGCTGTTCGCCGAGCTGACCGGGCAGCCCGCCGACTACCGGCCGGTCATGGCGCAGGCCAAGCACGAAGTCCTCGACCTGTTCTTCGGCGCCGAGGTGAACCGCCTGGCCAGGGCCGCCTCCTGCGACCCCGCCGCCGTCCGCGAGCTGCTCGCCGCCATGCCGGTCTACCGCGCGTACGTGGTGCCGGGCGAGCCCCCGCCGGCCTCGGCCGTCGACACCGTCGAGCTGGCCGCCGCCTCCTGCTCACCCGCCGTCCGCCCGCTGGTGCAGGAGGTCCTGTACGGCTCCGCCGAGGCGATCGTGCGTTTCCAGCAGGCGTGCGGGCCCGTCATGGCCAAGGGCGTGGAGGACACGGCGCTCTACCGGTGGTTCCCGCTGGCCTGCCTGAACGAGGTCGGCGGCGAGCCGGACGTGTTCGGCGTGTCGGTGGCGGAGTTCCACGAGTTCTGCGCGGAGCTGCCCCCCTACACCATGACCACGCTGTCCACCCACGACACCAAGCGGTCGGAGGACGTGCGTGCCCGGCTGTCGGTGCTCTCGGAGCTGCCCGGCGAGTGGGCGGCGGCCGTGGCCGAGTGGTCGGCGCAGGTCAGCTTCGACCCGCACCTCGACTACCTGGCCTGGCAGAACCTCATGGCCGCCTGGCCCATCTCCGCCGAACGCTTCACCGACTACCTGCTCAAGGCCGCCCGCGAAGCCAAGACCGCCATCTCCTGGGTGAACCCGGACCCCGACTACGAACGCCGCCTGCGCGCCTTCGCCGAGGCCGCTGTCCGCCTCCCGATCGGCGGCTTCACCGAGCGCATCGACCCGTACGCCATGTCCAACTCCCTGGGAGCCAAGCTGGTGCAGCTCATGATGCCGGGGGTGCCGGACGTGTACCAGGGTAACGAGACGACCGACTTCTCCCTGGTCGATCCGGATAACCGGCGGCCGGTGACGTACCCACGCAAGCCCGACACCTCGTGGGACTCGGCCAAGCTCCTGGTCACCACCCAGGCTCTGCGGTTGCGGCGGCGGCTGGGGGGTGCGGCTGCGTACCTGCCGCTGCACGCGGAAGGGGCGCGGGCGGACCACGTGATCGCCTTCGCCCGCGCCGCCACTGGGCCTGACCTTGGTTTCGGGCCTTGGTCGGAGGGCGAGGCCGGTGTCGGCGCCTGGGGGGAGCCTGGTGTGGGGGAGGGGGGCGCGTGGGGACGCGGTGATGTGGACGCGGGCACGCGCGGCGACTTGGGCCCGGACGGGGGCTCGGGTTGGGGCGTGGGCTCGGCTTCGGACGTGGGCTCAGGTGTGGGCTCAGGTGGGGGCTCGGGTGTGGGCTCGGGCGCCGGTGCGGGCGGGAATTCGGAGGTGGACGGGGGGTCCGGGGCTCGGGCGCGGGCAGAGGACGATGGCACGGCGCAGGGTGACGCGCGATCGGACGGCGCGCAGGCGCTGGGCGACGCGGGACACCGAGTCCAGGCTTCTGACGAGCATGAAGTTCAGGCCGGAACCGAGCGCGACGTCCAGGCCGGAACCGAGCGCGACGTCCAGGCCGGAACCGAGCGCGACGTCCAGGCCGGAACCGAGCGCGACGTCCAGGCCGGAACCGAGCGCGACGTCCAGGCCGGAACCGAGCACAGAACCTGGGCCGCCACCGAGAACAGAGCCCAGGCTGCCGTCGAGCACCGCTTGCGGACCCCCGCAGAGGAGCGCATATCACCCATCACCGAGGAACGGGCCCGAGCCGTCGGCGAGGCCGGGGTGCGGCCGCGTGCGGTCGTGGTCGCGACCCGCCTCCCCGTGCGCCTGGCCGCCTCAGGCGGATGGGGCGGCACCACCTTGACGTTGCCCGCGGGCACCTGGCGCGACCTGCTCACCGGCGGCCTGTTCACCGGACGCATCCCGCTCGCGCACCTGCTCGGTCAGTATCCGGTCTCACTCCTGGAGAGACATGATCTTTGAGGTCTGGGCACCGAAGGCCACGGCGGTCGAAGTGGACGTCCTCGGCGGGCGCCGGGCGATGTCGCCAGGCGAGGGGGGCTGGTGGTCGGTGGAGGTGGAGGGCGCCGAGCACGGCACCCGGTACGCCTTCGTGGTGGACGGCGACGGACCGTACCCCGACCCCCGCACCCGGCGGCAGCCGGAGGGGATCTTCGAGCAGAGCGCGGTGTACGACCACGCCCGCTTCACCTGGTCCGACCACGACTGGAAGGGCCGCGACCTGCGCGGAGCCGTGATCTACGAGCTGCACATCGGGACGTTCACGCAGGAGGGGACGTTCGCCGCGGCCATCGAGAAGCTGCCGCACCTGGTGGAGCTCTGCGTCGACTTCGTGGAGGTCATGCCGGTCGCGCCGGTGCCCGGCGGGCGCAACTGGGGCTACGACGGCGTGGACCTCTATGCCGTGAACGAGACATACGGGGGGCCCGATGGGCTCAAGTCCTTCGTGGACGCGTGCCACCGGGCCGGGATCGGGGTCATCCTCGATGTCGTCTACAACCATCTCGGCCCCTCGGGGAACTTCCTGCGGCCGTTCGGCCCGTACTTCTCCGGCTTTGACGGCAGCTATTGGGGCGAAGCGGTCAATCTGGATGGGCCGGAGTCCGACGAGGTGCGGCGCTACTTCATCGGCAACGCCCTGCAGTGGCTGCGCGACTTCCACATCGACGGGCTGCGGTTGGACGCCGTGCACGCGCTGCACGACAAACGCGCCACGCACCTGCTGGCCGAGCTGTCGGCGGAGGTGGACGCGCTGGCCTGTTCGGTCGGCCGGCCGCTGTCGCTGATCGCCGAGTCCGATCTCAACGACCCGCGCATGGTCCGCTCGCTGGACGCCGGCGGCCTGGGCATGACCGCGCAGTGGGACGACGACGTACACCATGCCCTGCACTGCGCCGTGAGCGGTGAGAGCCACGGCTACTACCAGGACTTCGCCCAGCTCACGGCCCTGGCCAAGGTGCTCACCCACGGAGTCGTGCACGACGGCACCCACTCCAGCTTCCGCGCCCGCGCGCACGGCAGCTCGTTCGCGGGCGTGCCAGGCTATCGGCTGGTCGCCTGCCTGCAGAACCACGACCAGATCGGCAACCGGCCCATCGGCGACCGGCTCCCGATCCCGGCGCTCAAGCTCGGCGCGGGACTGCTCCTGACCTCGCCGTTCACGCCCATGTTGTTCATGGGGGAGGAATGGGGGGCCCGTACGCCGTTCCTGTTCTTCTCCGATCATGTGGAGCCCGAGCTGCGGGACAGCGAGGGCGTGCGCAGGGAGCGCGAGTTCGACGGGTTCGGGTACGTGTGGGAGGCGCCGAATCCGTCGGAGGAGGAGACGTTCCTGCGGTCGAAGCTGGACTGGGGTGAGGTGAAGGAGGAGGCTCACTGGTCGCTCCTGTGCTGGTATCGCGACCTGATCGCGCTGCGCAAGGCGCTGCCCGAGCTGTCGGACCCGCGGCTGGATCGGGTGCGGGTGGAGATGGATCCGCTGGAGAAGTGGCTGCTGGTGTGGCGGGGGGAGCTGGCGGTCGCGGTCAACTTCTCGCAGGAGTCGGTGACCTTGCCGGTGACGCCCGGGACGGTGCTGCTGGCCTCGGACGAGCCGGTGACGGTGGATGAGGAGGGGTTGCGGCTGCGTGCGCAGTCCATGGTGATCTGTCGGCCTGCTTCTTGATGAGGTAGCGGCTTCTGGGGTCGTGGCCGCACGAGGCGCGACGCGGCGGTAGGGGTTCAGGTATGCGGGGGTGACGTGGTGGTATGCGGGCGTGTGAGGGATGACGTGATGACGCGTCCGGGGAGGCCGGGAGGGCGGCGGCTGGTGTGGTGAGGTGTGTTGGGGGTGAAGGCTGACCGCGGTGGGAGGCACGTGGGTCACGCTGCGAAGAGCTGCGCCAGCTCAGGTGGGTGGGTCACGCGGTGAGAAGTCGCGGCGGCTCGGGCTCGGGTGGGTGGGTCACGCGGTGAGAAGTCGCGGCGGCTCCGGCTCGGGTGGGTGGGTCACGCTGCGAGGACTCGTGCCGGCTCGGTTCGGTTGATTTCGATCGAGGTCAGGGTGGCGTGGTGTGGGGCTTGGGTGGCGCAGAGCCAGTCGTTCAGGGAGCCCGTGAAGCCTGAGGGTGGGCCGACCTTGAGGCAGGTGATCTGGCCGGCCCCTGGCGCCGGGCCGACCTTCAGGCGGCGGATGCTGCCGGTGCGGCCCAGCTCTCCCGCGTCCGCGTCGTACGGGGTGAGGCGGACGCCGAAGGGGAGGCCGCCGTCTGGCTGGTCGGAGGGCTGGATGTGGAGGAAGTCGTCGATCCGGTGGGTGGTGGCCTCCGGGTGGGCGGTGAGGTAGGACAGGTGGTCGGTCAGCAGGCGGTTGGCGACCGTGCGCAGGAGGTTGGTGGCGCACAGGTTGTGGGCGCAGGCGGCGCCGTCGAGGGTGATCTCCGGGAGGGCGAAGCGGCGCAGGCCCCGGGACGTGACGCGCAGGCAGTCGCACGCTCCCAGGTCGGACGGATCCCAGGGCGGGCAGGTGGCGGCGTCGTGGACCTGGACGTCCCAGGAGAGCCAGTCGTCGTCCAGGCGGAAATGGGTGGGCTCGCCTGCGCATCGGCCGCACGTGAGGATGGTCGAGTCGGTCAGCGGGTCGATGAGGAGGCCGTCGCTCTCCCTGGCCAAGGCTCTGGCCGAGGCGCGGGCCACCTGCACGGTGGTGGGGAGCCGGTGCGGGGGTGCGGTGGCGGAGACGATCACGTGTTGTCTCGTACGGCGTAGGCGGCGTCTCTCGTCGTCCGTGAAGGTGGTGGTCGTGGGTTTCCATGGGGTCGCGTGACAGGCGACCGAGAGTGTGCCGTGGGCTGCTGAGGTGATGGCGGCTCGTTTGAACGGGCCGCCGACGCGCCACGGGATGAACGACTCTACGTCGAAGGGCACTTGCTCCATGGCGACGATGAAGTGGGTTGTCATGGTGCCGGGGAGAGGGATCGTGATCTTCATGGTGGGCCTCCGGGCGGGTGGAGTCGGGGCGGTGCTGGAGTCAGCTCCGGCCTCGGTGGGATTCGGAGGCACTCAGGATCTGGGATCAGGGGTGGTGGCCGTGGATCCGAACGGGGTTCTGTGGATAGCGGCGGGAGGGGTGGCGGGGGTTGTGGATAATTAAGTGGTGACGCCCGTAAGTGCTTCAGGGGTCAGTGGTAGCAGGCGCAGTCGAGGGCTTCTTCGGGTGTGCCGGCGGACATGCCGTTAGGCAGGATCTGGTTCTCGCAGGTGCCGCTGCCGGCGAGGTAGAGGCCGAACCCCCGGATGGAGGCCGGTCCGCCGTAACGAAGGCGTATGAAGGGCGCAGCCGGTCAGTTCGTCTTCGAGGTGGGCGAGCTGGCCGTGGTAGCGGACGGGCGGGCCTGCCGGCTGTGGCCAGTGATCGCGGGTGTGCCGGCGCAGTCGCTGGGCCAGGGAGGTCTTGGTCGACTGCGGGGTGGCGGGGCATGACGGCCCCATCCTGCCGTCCGGTGTGTCGATCACGCCCCCGGGCGGTGCAGAGGGGGCCACAGCGGCAGCGCCCCTCGTCAGATCACCGAAAGCCTTCCGCGTGCCCGTCCCTTGCGCCCGTCCCTTGCGCTCGTCAGAGCGTCGCGACCGCCTCCGAACGGCGGCGGTTGCAGAAGCCGGCCCATTCTCACACAGCAGGTCGGTGGCCTGAGCGGCTCCTCATCGCCACGCTGGGCGTCGCCCGGCGGCGGCGAGCGGTCGCGTCGGCTCAGGCTTCGTGGGTGGCGGCGTCCGTGAGGGCGCCTATCAGGGGGTTGGCGTTGGCGGTGAGCCAAGCGAAGGCCCATCGAATGGGTGGGGCGTCGCGAACGGGGATGTAGACCACGTCGGGCCGGGCGTAGAAACGGGCGGCCTCGGCGGCAGCGGCGGCGACGGCATGTCCGGTGGTGGTCGCCTTGAGCTCGTCCTCCCAGTTGGAGACAGTCGGGCCGCGGGCGATGAGGCGGCCTGACGGGGTGCGGAAGGGTTGGAAGGCTTCCTCCATGGACGCCGGGATCGGTGACTGGGGCGTCATGAAGGTCAGGTCGCCGTAGTCCTCCAGGCTGACCGAGTCGCGGCCGGCGTAGGCGTGGGTGGCGGCCATGGCCAGGACGACTGGTGAGGTGTGGGTGATCGGTCCGACGGTGATGTCGGGTTCGCGCACCGGCAGCCACAGGTGGGCCACGTCGATCGTGCCCTCCCGCAGGGGTGTGAGCGGGTCGACGACGTTGAGTTCGCAGTGCACGAGCCGGACGGTCGGGTGCCTGGCCTGGAACCGTTCGACGATGTCGTTGATCATCCAGCCCTGAGGTCCCATGGTGCCCAGGGTGAGGGTGCCGTTGAGGTCGCGGGCGGAGATCGACACGTCCTCGATCCCATCGACGATCTGCTGGTAGGCGGGCCGCAGGGCCTGATAGAGCCGCTGCCCGGCAGCGGTGAGCCCCACAGCGCGGCTGGTGCGGTCGAACAAGGGTACGCCGATCCGGCGTTCGGTCTTCTTCAGCGACTGGCTGACGCGGGCCGGGGTGACGTGGAGGCGTTCGGCGGTGCGGCTGAAGTGCAGCTCCTCGGCCAGCGTCAGAAAGATCTCGATATCGCGGAGCTCCACGGGCCTTTGTCCTGATCTTTAAGCGTTCGGTTAAGAAAAGGTTATCGGACTCGTCGTTGATCGGGCGAAGCTGCACGCCGAGCTGACGCGCTGGCTCGGCTCGATCAAGACCGCCGCGGAGTCCCGCGTGACCACCAGCTGATCAAGAGCCTTCAGCCACAAGTCCAGCAATCAAGATCATTCCGAGCGTCGATCGCTGTTGTTGGAGTGAACGCACTGGTCATGGATCGGCATCTGCACAATGTCGTGAATCTGGAGCAGCACCTGATCGACTTGTCCCTCGATCGGGTCGCCGCGGTGACCTGAGGTGCTTGGGGCCGCCGCCTTGCCCGCGCCTGTAACCGCTCGATCTGGTTGGGGGTGGGTGGTTCCACTCGTTCCTCACGTCAGCGGGCCAGCAGCGCCGGACAAAAGTGGACGGGCACAAGGGACGCTTTCGGTGATCTGACGAGGGGCGCTGCCGCTGTGGCCCCCTCTGCACCGCCCGGGGGCGTGATCGACACGCCGGACGGCAGGATGGGGCCGTCATGCCCCGCCACCCCGGAGTCGACCAAGACCTCCCTGGCCCAGCGACTGCGCCGGCACACCCGCGATCACTGGCCACAGCCGGCAGGCCCGCCCGTCCGCTACCACGGCCAGCTCGCCCACCTCGCAGACGAACTGACCGGCTGCGCCCTTCATACGCCTTCGTTACGGCGGACCGGCCTCCATCCGGGGGTTCGGCCTCTACCTCGCCGGCAGCGGCACCTACGAGAACCTGCCTAACGGCATGTCCGCCAGCACACCCCAAGAAGCCCCTTGACCGCGCTGGGTGGGGGTTAGCGGAGGGTGCGGGCGGCTTCGGTGGCTTCGGCGATGGCCGAGGGGATGTCCAGAACCGGGAAGATGACGTGGCGGATGAGCCGGGAGCGGTCGATCACCAGGATCAGGCGCTTGAGCTTCAGGTCCTGGCCGGCTCGGAAGGTCGGGAGGCGCAGGGCTGCTGTGAGGCGCAGGTCCATGTCGGAGAGGAGGGGGAACGGGATCTCTTCTGCGGTGGCGAAGGCGGCCTGCTGGTCCGGGCGCTGGGTGCTGACGCCGTGGAGGGTGATGCCGGCGGCGGTGAGCTCCGGGTGGTGGTCGCGGAACAGGCGGTTCTCCAGCGTGCAGCCGGCTGCGCCTGGCACCTGGTTCCAGTCCGGGGGGAGGGAGGTGGCCGGGCCGGTCGAGGGGTAGGTGAACAAGATCGTGGCGGTGCCCGTGTCGGGGACGACGTCGAGTGGGGTGGGAGGTCGGGCTGCGGTGTCGCGGGTTGTGGGTGTAGGGGTACCGCGAGCCGGTTCAAGGGGCGGGGTGGTGGCGGGGAGGGGGAGCGGGGCGGGGATCTTGGTGATGAGGAGAGCCCGTACGCGGGCGGTCTCCGTGCTCCCCGCGCGGGGCGCTCCCGTGGCGGACCCGTCGCCCAGCAGCCATCGATCGGCCCAGTCCTGCATGCTGACCAGCGTGGGTGCCAGGGCCCAACCTGTCTCCGTCAGTACGTACTCATGGCGGACCGGCCGCTCCTGGTAGGGCTCTCGGGTCAGCACCCCGTGTGTTACCAGGTGTTTCAGGCGTTCGGTGAGGATCTTGCGGGAGATTCCCAGCTCGCGCAGCATGTCGTCGAAGCGTCGGTGGCCGCGGGTCACCTCGCGCACGATCAGCAGGCTCCACCAGTCACCTATGACGGAGGCCGCCTGGGCGATCGAGCACTGGGCGTCCTGTTCGCGTAGCTCCCTGACCATGGGAGGACTCTAGTTCATCATCGGTCTCTTTTGGAGACTTGGTCAGCACTGCTCACCCGCCGCGAGGCGCTGCTTCCGGGTATGTGAACACCCCTGCCGCAGCGGTTGCGTCCGAACGTCGGCGGAAAGCGTAAGCCCTGGTCAGTGGCTGAGTGCCGGCTCCTGGAGAGCCGGAGCCCTGCTCAGGAGCTGTCGCAGCACCCGCTCCAGCGTAGCCATCGGGTCCTGGACCGGGCCCGGGGAGCGCCAGGCCACATAGCCGTCCGGCCGCACCAGTACGGCGCCGCCCCCGCGGACGCCGTACCGCTCCTCGAAGCACCCCTCCACGTCCAGCAGCTCGTCGTCCACCGGCAGCCGCGTCAGCCGCACCCCGAGCCGTTCCTTGACCAGCCGCCCCGCCTCCATCCACGCCTGACTGCCCTGTTTGGCGGCGATGAGGACGAAGCCGGATCCGAACAGGTCGATGGTGGAGAGGTGCTGCCCGCCCCAGTCGAGCACGACGTGCGGGGCTCGGCTGCCGGGTCGCCCGCCTGCCAGACGCGGGTCCTCCAGGATGGAGCCGTCGTCGCCGGGCTCGTCGAGGATGGCCGTGGAGTGGTAGCGGTGGCCGAGCAGGGTGTGCCAGAGGTTCGGGAGCGGCTCCGGGTAGCCGATGCGGGCGGCGGGGGGCATGCGGGTGCCGAGCTCGGCCAGCTGGGCGTCGGCCGTGAGTGTTCCGATCGGGCGGCGTTCGGCGTCGTAGGTGTCCAGGAAGTCTGGGCCGGCCTGTTCCGTGAGGACCAGCCACAGGCGCCAGGCCAGGTCAGCGCCGTCCTGGAGCGCGGTGCCGCCGCCCTGGCCTCCGGTGGGCGGCATGGTGTGGGCGGCGTCGCCGGCGAGGAACACCCGCCCCACCCGGTAGGTGTCGGCCAGGACGTGCGCGATGCCGAACGTGGTCCGGTCGAGGATCCGCACCTCCAGGTCGGGCCGGCCGGTCGCCAGCCGGACCAGCTCGACACAGCGCTCCGGGGTGAAGTCGCCAGGCTCGTGTGGTTGGGCGCTGGGATGCTGTGTGGTGGTGCCGGGCCGGTGCGGAAGAGCATCGGGCCGACGCGTGGTGGTGCCGGGCTGGTGCGGAAGGGCATCGGGCCGACGCGTGGAGGTGCCGTGCTCGTGCGTGGAGGCACCGCTCTGGTCCGTGGAGGTGTCGCGCTGGTGTGCGGGGATGTCGGGCTCCTCGCCCTCCGCATAATGAACGCCGAGCACATGCGCCCCCGCCCCAGCCCCGGTCACCACCACCCCGGTAAAGGCCTCATTACGCAAGTACCACAGCGTAACTTCCCTCTCCCGAACAAACTCCGACAAATCTGCATCGAACATGATCGAGCACATCCGGCCAAGCTCCCCCAGCCCGGAGGTGGACACGCCCAACGCCTCCCGCACCCGACTCCGGTGCCCATCGGCAGCCACCACATACTCGGCCCGCACCAGCCGCTCGCCGCCCTGGTCACGGATGAGCGCCGTCACCCCGTCCTCGTCCTGCTCCAGCGAGACCAGCTCGGTGCCGAACCGTAGATCCGCCCCCAGCTCCTCCGCCTTGACCCGCAGCAACCGCTCGACATCGGCCTGCGGCGCCCCCACCATCCCCACCGGGGTGAGCCCGGCGAGGAAGGCGCGCTCGGCCTGGGCGCCGTCCGTGATCAGGTGCGGCTCGGGGTCGGCGAGGTCCCGGGCGATCGCGATGCGCATGCCGTCGCCGATCCCCGCCCAGATGGCGGCGAGCTCCTCCTCGATCCCCGGTACGGGCCGCAGCAGCTCCAGCGCCCGCGGCCCGACCCCGAACGCCTTGGGCTGAACGGAGGTGCTCGCATGCCGCTCGACCAGCATGACGGGCACCTCGCGCCAGGCCAGCAGCGTGGCGGCGCTCAGCCCCGCGTAGCCGCCGCCGACCACCAGGACGGGCACTCGTTCCATGGACTCCACCTCCGAGCACGCGTAGTATCGCGTCACAGGGCAACACGATATGACGCGTCGGTGGAGAGGTCAAGATATATCGCGTTATGTCAGGAGAGGTGGCGCTCCAAAGACTCGATCTTGGACGTCATACCGTCCGTGACGCCCTCGCGCAGGTCGGCCTTGAGTACGAGGCTCACCCGGGGAGCGACCTCGGCCACGGCGTCCACGGCGCGCTTGACGACGGCCATGACCTCGTCCCACTCGCCCTCGATCGTGGTGAACATGGCGTCGGTGCGGTTGGGCAGCCCGCTGTCGCGGACCACCTTGACGGCGCGGGCGACGGGCTCGGCGACCCCTTCGCCGACGCCCAGCGGGGTGATGGAGAAAGCGACGATCATCAGCGCATCCTACGCCGGGCGGCAAGCAACGACGATCATCAGCGCGCCCTACGCCGGGCAGCGAGAAACGACGATCACCAGCGCATCCTGTGCCGGGCCGCCGAAGGCCACGCTCATCAGCGCACCCCGGCCCGGACAGCGAAAAGCCACGACGTCCGCAGAACGCCGTGGCCGCCGCCGTACATCACGCGTGGTCGTGCTCTTCGTCGTCCTCTTCCTCGCTCGGCCCCTCGGACGGCTCCACGCCGAGGACGGCCTCGCGCGGCTCGATCTCGCTGATGTGGTCGACGAGCTGCAGCACGTGGTCGGGCTCGATCAGCCACTGCAGCGCCGAGGCGCCGGAGTCGTCGGAGCCGACCAGCTCGGCCTGCTCGGTGCGCTCCTCATCGGTGAGATCGGCGTCGGGATGCCGGATCTCGGCCAGCGCCGCTGCCTGCAGCGCGTCCATGTCAAGCACCTCCACGGTCAGCTCGACCGTCAGGCGCAGGAACTTCGGTTCATCACTCATGGCGACGATGCTAGGGCAGCTTCCACTCCACAGGCGCCGCGCCTTGCGCGACAAGCAGCTCATTGGCCCGGCTGAACGGCCGCGAGCCGAAGAATCCGCTGCGCGCGGAGAGCGGGGACGGGTGCGCGGACTCGATGCGCGGCACCTGGCCGAGCATGGGCGCCAGGTTGCGGGCGTCGCGGCCCCAGAGGATCGCCACCATCGGCTTCTCGCGCGCCACCAGGGCGCGGATGGCCTGCTCGGTGACCTGCTCCCAGCCCTTGCCCCGGTGCGAGGCGGGCTTGCCCGGCATCACGGTGAGCACCCTGTTGAGCAGCAGGACACCCTGCTCGGCCCACGGCGTCAGGTCGCCGTTGGAGGGGCGCGGGAGCCCGAGGTCGGTCTCCATCTCTTTGTAGATGTTGAGCAGGCTGCCGGGCAGCGGCCGCACGTCGGGCGCCACCGAGAACGACAGCCCGACGGGGTGCCCGGGCGTCGGATACGGGTCCTGCCCCACGATCAGCACCTTGACCTCGTCGAAGGGCTGGCTGAAGGCACGCAGGACGTGGGCGCCGGCGGGCAGGTACTGCCTGCCTTCGGCGATTTCCTTGCGCAGGAACTCTCCCATGACGGAGATCTGCTCGGACACGGGCTCCAGCGCGCGTGCCCAACCCGCTTCGACGACTTCGTTCAACGGACGACCGGCCATGGCCGTTGAGCTTAGTCAGGTCTGGTACGGCTTGCGGCCCAAACCCAGGGACAAGCCGTACCAGAATGATCACAACGACGGCTTGCCGGGCTTGAAGAGCCACGCGTCGAACAGGGCCCCGAGGTCCTGGCCCGACACCCGCTCCGACAGCGCGACGAAGGCGGCGGTGTCGGCGTTGCCGTACCTGTGCTCGCCCGCCCAGGCCCGCAGGATCGCGAAGAACGCGGCGTCGCCGACCGCGCCCCGCAGCACGTGCAGCGTCATCGCGCCGCGGTCGTAGACGGGGGCGTGGAAGAGGTTCTCCGGGCCGCCGGGGTCGGCGGTCGGGACCTGCCAGAAGTCGTCCTCGGCCGGCCGCGCGTACGCCTCGTCGAAGGCTGCCTGCACGCTCTGCGTCCCGAGCTTGTCGGCCCACAGCCACTCGCCGTACGTGGCGAAGCCCTCGTTCAGCCAGATGTCGCGCCACAGCGTGGGCGTCACCGAGTTGCCGAACCACTGGTGCGCCAGCTCGTGCGCGAGCAGCGACTGGCTGGGCACGCGCGGGTAGATCGGCCTGGTCTGCGTCTCCAGCGCGTAGCCGACCTCGGGCGCGTGGTCCACGATCCCGCCCGTCGAGGAGTACGGGTACGGCCCGAACAGCCCGCTGAAGAAGTCCAGCACCGGCGGATGCCGCTCGGCGAAGCCCGTGGCGTCACCGGCCGCCTGGGGATCAACGGACGTGGTCACCCGGTAGCCGCCGATCCGGCGGTCGGTGAGCTGGGCGATCCCGATCGACACCGTGGCCAGATAGCCGGCCATCGGCTCGCGGGAGTTCCACACGTACGTGGTGCGCCCGCCCTTCGACGCCTTGCGCACCAGGTCGCCGTTGGCCACCGCCACCCGGGAGCTGGGCACGGTGACGGTGAAGCGGTAGGTCGCCTTGTCCGTCATGTGGTGGTTGCCGGGGTACCAGGTGATCGCGCCCTGGGGTTCGTTGGCGTTGTAGACGCCGTCGCCGGTCTTGATCCAGCCGTCCATGGCGCCGTCGGGGTCGATGACGTGGGTGGGCTGGCCGTCGTACCGGACCACGACCGAGAAGCCGCGCCGGTCGCGCACCGGCCTGGCCGGCGTGACCACCAGCTCGGAGCCGCTCTGCGCGTGCGAGGCGGGCCTGCCGTCCACGGTCACGGACCGTACGGACAGCGTGTCGACGAGGTCGAGGTTGAAGCGGCTCAGCGCCTGCGTGGCACGCGCCGCGATGACGGCGCGGCCGGACAGGCGGCCGGAGTCGGGGTCGTAGCCGAGGGTGAGGTCGTAGTGCAGGGCGTCGTAGCCGCCGTTGCCCTGGCCGGGGAAGTACGGGTCGCCCGCGCCCGGTGCGCCGGGCGTGCCCGCCGGGTCGGCGGCGGCGGGGGTGAGGGGAAGCGTGAGGAAGGCTGCCGCGGTGAGGGCGAGAAGACGCTTCATGAAAAAGCATCGAAAATGCCCGAATGGGCGTTACTTGGGATTCCCCACAGACATGCGAGGGCGCCCGCCCCCGAGAGCGGGCGCCCGTTCAGGCCGCCGTCACTTGACGGAGCCGGCCATCATGCCCTGCACGAAGTACCGCTGGAACGCGAAGAACAGGACCAGCGGAATGATCAGCGACATGAACGCACCGGACGAGAGAATGTCGGTGTTCGACCCGAACTGCCGCATCTGAGACTGCAGGTACTTGGTCATCGGCTGGTTCCCGGTGTCGGCGAAGACCAGCGCGATGAGCATGTCGTTCCACACCCACAGGAACTGGAAGATGCCCAGCGAGGCGATGGCGGGCTTGCCCAGCGGGAAGACCACCGAGACGAAGATCTTCCACTCCGACGCCCCGTCCATGCGCGCGGCCTCCAGGAGCGAGCCCGGGATGCCGACGAAGAAGTTGCGCAGCAGGAAGATCGCGAACGGCAGGCCGAACGCCACGTGGAACAGCACCACGCCGGGGATGCTGCCGAAGATCCCGGTGCTGCCGTAGAACGAGGCGATGGGGATCAGCGCGATCTGGATGGGCACGATCAGCAGCCCGACGACCACGAGGAACGCCGCGTCCCTGCCGGGGAAGTCCATCCACGCGAACGCGTACCCGGCCATGGCCGCGATGCCGATCACCAGCACCGTGGTCGGCACCGTGATCGCGACCGTGTTCCAGAAGGACGCGGAGAAGCCGCTGCCCAGCAGGTTGGCGTAGTTCTGGATGGTCAGCTCGGCCGGCTTGGTGAAGATCGTCCACCAGCCCTCCGCGCTGTTGACCTGGTTGGTGCGCAGCGAGACGACCAGCAGGCCGAGCGTCGGCACCAGCCAGAACAGGCCGAGCAGGATCATCACGACCTGGACGGCACCGCTGCCCAGCTTGTCGACGATCTTGCTGGCGATGCCCCTGCGCGGCGCTCCCGACTCCAGCCCGGACGAGCCCGCGGGTGGCGCTGTGGCTGTCGCGGTCGTCATGACTCTCCCCTCCTGAACCGCCGGATGTTCATGACCATGAAGGGAAGGACCAGAATGAGCAGGAAGATCGCCAGCGCGCTGCCCAGCCCCTGGTTGTTCCCGCCGCCGAACGACACGCGCCACATCTCCAGCGCGACCACGTTCGCCTGCGGCTGCACCGAGGCCGGCGCGATGATGAACACCAGGTCGAACACCTTCAGCGTATTGATGATCATCGTCACGAAGACGACGAGCAGGACCGGCGACAGCAGCGGCACGGTGATCTTGCGGAACACCTGCCACTCCGTCGCGCCGTCGATGCGGGCCGCCTCCAGGGCGTCGCGCGGGATCGCCGCGAGCCCGGCCGCGAGCAGCACCATGGCGAAGCCGGCCCACACCCAGACGAACGCGCCGATGATCGCGGGGGTGATGAGTGTCGGGCCCAGCCACTGCAGGCCGCCGTACGAGGCCTGGAAGTTCGACTGCGGCAGCCGTACGGTGTAGGCGCCTGGCGCCAGGCCCTCGAAGCGGAACGTGCCGTCCTCGGCCGTCGTGGCGGTGCCCGCGACCTGGCCGTTCTGCACCGCCTCGACGGTCATGCCGGGCAGGCCCCTCTCGGTGCCGTCCACGACGCCGCTCTGGCCGCCGCCGCCCTGCGTGAAGTCGAACCAGACGGTCCCCGACAGGGCGTCGCCCGCGGGGGCGGGCTTGGCGGGCTGCGCGTTGGACGGCATGATCTCCGGCTTGACGCCGACGATCGGGATCAGCACCGGCGTGCCCGCCTGGGCGGGCTGCTTGGTGACGACCGCGCCGTCCTGCGCGGCGACCTGCGACTGGTCGCCCTCGCGCGGCCGGGCGTCCGGATAGCCCTGCGAGGAGGAGAACGTGTCGGCCACGGTGGTGAGGATGGCGTTGGCCAGGCCCTTGTCCGGGCTCTGCTCGTAGACGAGGCGGAAGATGACCCCCGCCGCCATGAGCGAGACGGCCATCGGCATGAACACGATCAGCTTGAACGCCGTGGACCACTTGATGCGCTCGGTCAGCACGGCGAAGATCAGGCCCAGCACGGTGACGATGATCGGGGCGACGATCACCCAGATCAGGTTGTTGCGGATCGTCGTCAGCGTGCCCGCATCGGTGAAGATCGAGATGTAGTTGCCAAGCCCGACGAACTCGGTGAACCCGTTGGCGCCGTAGAGGCTGCGGATGATCGAGTAGACGATCGGATAGACCACCCAGATCCCCAGCAGCACCGCTGCCGGGAGGAGGAAGGCGATGGCGACCGCCGGCGAGGGGCCGAGGCGTTTTCTGGTACGGGGGGTTTCAGCCGGTCCGGTGGAGGTGCCGCCCGCGGTCTGCGCCGCGGGCGGGTCCTGCCGGCCGTCCAACCGTTCGGTCACGGCCTTACCTCTTTACTTCCAGGCCTTCTTGGCCTCTGCTTCGAGCGCCTCCTGGGTGCCCTTGACGTCGCTCGGGTCGCGCAGGAAGTCCTGCAGGACCTTCCACTCGCCCTTGCCGTCGGTGCCGCCGAACGCGCTGGGCGCCAGGTCGGACATGTCGTAGCGGACGGCGTCGCCGGCGGAGACGATCGTCTGGCCGAGCTGCTTGGTCAGCTCGTCCGGGTAGTTGTCGGGCGAGACGTTCTTGTTGGGCGACAGGTAGCCGGGCAGCTTGGCCCAGACCTCGCCACCCTCCTTGGAGGCCAGGAACTGCACCAGCGCCATCGCGCCGGGGGTGTCCTTCATGGCCACGGCCACGTCGCCGCCGAGCACGACCGGGGTGGTGTCACCGGCCTTCGGGAACGGGAAGTACTTGGCCTCCTCGCCGACCTTGGCGCCCGCGTTCACGGCCTCGACGGCCACGAAGTCGGCCTCGATGACCATGGCGGCCTTGTCGGTGCCGTACACCTTGGTCACGCAGGTCGGGAAGTCGGTCTGCATGGTGCCGGAGGTGCCGTCGACCAGGTAGTCGTTCTTGGAGGCGATCTGCGCGATCTTCTCCAGCGCCACGCCCACGGTCGGGTCGGTCCACGGGATCTCGTGGTCGGAGAGCTTGTCGTAGTTCTCCGGGCCCGCGGTGGACAGGTAGACGTTCTCGAAGAGGTCGGTCAGCGTCCAGCCGGAGGCGCCGCACAGCGAGAACGGCGGGGTGCCGGAGTCGGCCACGGTCTGTGCGGCCTTGACCAGCTCGTCCCAGTTGGTCGGCGGCTGCACGCCCGCGTCCTCGAACGCCTGCGACCGGTACCACACCAGCGACTTGTGCGCCGCCTTGACGAGCACGCCGTACACCTTGCCGTCGACGGAGCCGAGCTCCTTCCAGTACGGCGTGTAGTTGGCGTCGATCTCCTTGGTGACCTCGGGGGTCAGCGGCTTGAGCGCGTTCTGCTCGACGTACTGCTCCACCAGGCCGGGCTGCGGCAGGATCGCGACGTCCGGCGGGTTGTTGCCCTGGATGCGCGGGCCGAGGTAGGCGCCGGTGTCCTCACCGGTGGAGGCGTAGGTGACCTCGGCGCCGGTCTTGGCGGTGAAGGCCGCCAGCACCTGCTCGAAGTTCTTCTGCTCGGCGCCGGTCCACTTGGCGGCCACTTCGATCTTGACGCCCTGGAGCGGCTTGGCGCCGCCGCTGGTCGCCGACGCCGATCCGGCGGCCGTGGGCTCGGTCGTCGTCGGTGCGTTGCCGCAGGCGGCGACGGCTACCGCGAGCCCGGCCAGGATCGCTGCTGCACTGCCTTTTCGCATGGCTGCCTCACTGGGTTCTGATGATCTCTTCGAGTTCGGACTTCATGGAGGCCGCGACATCGTCGGCGGACTCGGGGGAGGGGTTGCCGAGCGCCTTGGCGACCGAGCTTGCGATCACCAGGCTCAGCTGGTTGTAGTTCGCGCTCACCGGCCGTGGCCGGGCGGCGAGGATGCTCTCCTTGAGCACGGGCAGGTAGGGGAAGCGCTCGATGAGCTCGGCGTCGTCGTAGAGCTCGGTCCACACGGGCGGGAACGAGCCGTCGGTCAGGACCCGGCGCTCGTTCTCCAGGCTCGTGAAGTAGCGGATGAACTCCTGCGCGGTGTGCTGGTGCTTGGAGTAGGCGCTGATGGCCAGGTTGGCGCCGCCCAGCGTGCTGGAGCCGGGCCCGTCGAGGCCGGGCAGCCGGGTCACGCCCAGCTTGTCGCCCAGCTCGGCCCTGGCCGGTCCGTACGCGTGCGGCCAGTTACGGGCGAAGGCCAGCCGGCCCTCCTGGAAGGCCAGGCGTGACTCCTCCTCCTTGTAACTCAGCGACTCCTTGGGGATCCAGCCCTCGCGCAGACCCTGGAGCAGGAACTCGAGTGCGATCCCGCCCTTGGCCGGATCGAGGGTCACCTCGGTGCCGTCACGGCTGACCAGCTCCCCGCCGGCCGACTGGACGGCCTCGGAGAAGTTGACCGTGAGCCCCTCGTAGGCCAGGAACTGTCCCGCGTACCCCCCAATGTTGTGCTTTTTCGTGATTGCGCGTGCTTGGTCGCGAAGCTCGGCCCACGTCCGGGGCGGCTTCTTGACCAGGTCCTTCCGGTAGTAGAGCAGCCCAGCGTTGCTCGTGTACGGAACGGCCCAGAGCTTGTCCTTGTAGACGGCCGTCTCCACGACGGGCGGCAGGAACCTGTCGAGCGGGAACAACCCGCGCTCCAGGGGGATGATCCAGCCGTTCTCCGCGAATTCGGCAGTCCACACCACGTCGAGCCCCAGCACGTCGTACCGGCTGCTCTGGGCCTGCAGGTTGGCCGCGATCTGAGCGCGTTGCTCGTCGGCGGCCTCGGGCAGCTCCAGCAGCGTCACCTTCTCGGCCGGGTGGGCCTGGTTCCAGCGATCCAGCAGGGGTTGCAGGTACGCCGTGGTGTCGCGTCCGGTGGCGAAGGTGATCGGGCCTGTTCCGCCCGTCCCCGTCTCGCCGCCGCCCTCGTCGCCCGCCGCAGCACAGCCGGCCGCCAGGGACACGGCCAGCAACGCCACCAGCGAGCGAAACACCCTGTTTCCTCCGCATTCAGGTCGAATTACATACGTGTTAGGTAGATGCATTCATGTTATGCACAGCGGTAATCTGTAGGTCAACGGATTGCTCTGTAACGCGTACGTAACAGAGCGAGGAGGGGAGAGCGGTGCGGCCTCACCTGCTGGCGCTCCTGGCGAAAGAGCCTGCCCATGGCTACGAGCTCAAACAAGCGCTTGAGCAGACCTTCGGCAGCGCCTATCCGTCCCCGAACATCGGGCAGATCTACGTCACCCTCGGCAGGCTGGAGAAGGACGGCCTCATCAGGGCCGTGGACGTGGAGCAGTCCAACCGGCCCAACAAGAAGGTCTACTATCTGACGGCGAAGGGCCGTGAGTCGCTCGAAGCCTGGGTGGACGAGCCGACCGAGGGCCCCAGGGTGCGTGACGAGTTCTTCATGAAGCTCGTGCTCGCCCCGCTCACCGGCATCGCCGACAGGATGGCGCTGATCAGCCGTCAGCGCCGGCACTACCTGTCGCTGATGAGCGACCTGAACGACCTGCTGTCCCGCACCGCGCCGACCGATCGGGTGGCGATGCTGCTCATCGAAGGGGCCATGTTGCATCTACAGGCAGATCTTGACTGGCTCGAACGCTGCCAGGAGGATCTGGCATGAGCCCGGTTGTGAAAACGGTCAATCTGGTCAAAATCTACCAGGATGGCGCAGTGCCCGTCCCCGCCGTGCGCGGCGTGGATCTGCAGGTCGAGCCGGGGGAGTTCGTCGCGATCATGGGTCCGTCGGGCTCGGGGAAGTCCACGCTCGTGCACATGCTGGGCGGCCTCGACGCGCGCACCAGCGGCGAGATCTGGCTCGACGGCAAGCGCGTGGACACGCTCTCCGAGAGCGCCTGGGCGCTGCTGCGGCGCAAGAAGATCGGCTTCGTCTTCCAGTTCTTCAACCTGGTCGCCAACATGACGGTCGGCGACAACGTGGAGCTGCCCGCGCTGCTGGCCGGCGCCTCGCCCAAGGTGGCCCGCGAGCGCCGCGAGAGCCTGCTGGCCGCGCTCAACCTGACCGACAGGGCCGACGCCGCGCCCGCCCAGCTCTCCGGCGGCGAGCAGCAGCGGGTCGCGCTGGCCAGGGCGCTGGCCAACGAGCCCAGCCTGCTGCTGGCCGACGAGCCGACGGGCAACCTCGACAGCCGCAACACCCGTGACGTGCTGCGCCTGCTGGGCGAGGTGCACAAGCAGGGGCAGAGCATCGTCATGGTCACCCACGACGCCCGGGTGGCCAGCCTGGCCGACCGGCTGGTGTCGCTGTTCGACGGGGAGATCGTCGACGACGGCCGCATCGCGCGCCGCCGTACACGGACGGCCGGCGAGGTGATCGACCTCCGATGAGCACGCTGCGGGCCGGTAGCCGGTGGATCAGGGCCGACCTGCGGGCCCGGACAGGGCAGGCGGTGCTCACCGTGCTGGCCGTGGCCGGCATCGTGGCCGCGCTCATCACCGCCGCGACCCTGCTGGAGGACAGCACGAACCCCTGGCGCAGCCTGTCGGCCCAGACCGACGGCGCGCACGTGTGGATCTACACCAAGGACAGCCCCCAGGTCGCGCTGGGCGGCATCGACGGCGTGGCGCAGACCGCGGGCCCGTACCGCTCCGCGCCCGTCACGGTGGCGCAGAACGGCAAGAAGGAGCCGGCCTCGCTGCGCGCGATGCCGGCCACCCCGGCCGCGGCGGCGCACCCTCTGGTGGCGGAGGGCCGCTGGCTGGACCCGTCGCAGCCCGACGGGGTGGTGGTCGAGCGTTCGTTCGCCCGCTCGCTGGGGCTGCGGCTCGGCGCGCCGTTCACGATCATCACGATCAACGGCGAGCGCCACACCCTGTACGTGCGCGGCATCGCCGACTCCGCCGACCAGGGCTTCTACCCTGAGTGGACGCCCGGCCTGGCCTACGTGCTGCCCGTGATGCTCGACCGCGTCGAGCCCATGCTGGGCCGCAGCGAGTGGGTCACCGGCCTGCGCCTGACCGACCCCGAGGCCGCACAGGTCGTCTCGCAGCGCGTGGTCGTGCTGCTGGAGGACCGGCTCCAGCGCGTCTACACCTGGCGCGAGGTCAGGTCCGCGATGGAGCTGGACAACCGGCTGCTGGGCACGCTGCTCGCGCTGTTCGGCGTGGTCGGGCTGGTGGCCGCCGCGCTCGCGCTGGCCAACGCCGCCGGCGGCCGGGTGCTGGGCCAGCTCCGCGACCTGGCCACGCTCAAGTCCATGGGCTTCACCAGGGGCCAGGTCGCGCTGCTGCTCCTGGTCGAGCACGGCGCGCTCGGCCTGTCCGGCGTCGCGATCGGCGCCGTGGCGGGCTGGGGCGTGATGGCGGCGATGCTCGGCGCGGGCTCCGTCGCGCCCATCCCCGTGCTGGCCATCGTGGCCGGCACGGCCCTGGTGGTGCTGGCCGCCGTCGGCGTGCCCGCCTGGCGGGGCGGCCGCACGCCGCCGATCCCCGACGTGCCCGCCGCGCCGCCCCGGGGCCACCTGTCCCGGCTGGCGCGCCTGGCCCTGCTCGTACGCCTGCCGCCCGCCCTCGTCCTGGGCACCAGAGACGCGTTCACCCGGCGGGTCCCGGCGTTCCTGACGGCGTTCGGCCTGGCCGTGCCGATGATGATGACCACGATCGGGCTCGGCGTGTGGGCCACCCTCGACAACTTCTCCGCCCATCCCGAGCAGGTGGGCCAGCACGCCGCCCTGTACGTCAAGCCGGGCAAGGAGGAGCCGGCCGTCGCCGAGCGCCTGGCCGGCCAGGACAAGGACGTGACCGAGGTCTACCCGGGCACCGACGTGAACGCGCTGGCCCCGGGCGAGGCCCGGTCCGTGCGGGTGCGGGCCATCGGCAGCTCGACGGCCCCGTACCCGTTCCCGGTGGTGGAGGGCCGCATGTACGCCCGCCAGGGCGAGGCGGTCGCCGGGCAGGGCCTGCTGGACCTGCTCGGCCTCAAGATCGGCGACCGGGTGCGGCTCACGGTGGGCGGCACGCCGCTGATCGTCAGGATCGTCGGCAGGACCGTCGAGCCCGAGCAGGACGGCGAGGTGCTGTCGGTGGGGCTCGACAGCCTGGCGGCCAAGGACGCGGTGCCGCCCGAGTACTACGCGCTGGCGCTCAAGCCGGGCGCCGACCCGCTGGAGGTGCGCGGCCGGCTGCTGGCCAGCTCGCGGGAGGGCCTGGACGTGCAGGCCGCGGTCAACCCGGCCGACCGGCTGTCGATCATCAGGGTGGTGATCGTGGCGCTGATCGCGGTGCTGACCCTGATCGGCCTGGCCAACCTGCTCACCGCCAGCGCGCTGGGGCTGCGTGACCACGCCTTCGACCTGGCCGTGCTCAAGGCCATGGGGCTGACCCCGCGCCAGGTCATGGCCACGCTGGTGACCGGCACGGGGCTGCTCGTGGTGCTGGGCGTGGGCGTGGGCGCGGCGGCGGGGGTCTCCGTCGTCACCGGGCTGATCGACTGGCAGGGCCACACCAGCGGCGTCGGCGCGGGCATCGGCCGCGCGCCGTCGCCCCTGACGCTGGGTGTGGCGGTGCTGGTCGCCGTGGGCACGGCCCTCGCGGTGGCGCTCATCCCGGCGCGCCGCGCGGCCCGTGCCCAGGTGCCGGTCACCTCTCGATGAGGCTGTCCTCGGGCTTCTTCAGCGCGAACCAGTAGAAGCCGTGCCCCGGCAGGGTGAGCAGGTAGGGCAGCTCTCCGATCGCGGGGAACGGCACCCCGCCCCTGGCCTCGACGGGCGTCATGCCCTCGAAGCGCCGCAGGTCCAGCTCGACGGGCTGCGGGAACTTGGACAGGTTGTTGACGCAGAGCATGACGTCGTCGCCGTCCTCGCGCACGTACGTGAGCACGCACGGGTTCGACGACCACATCTCGGTGTAGGCCCCCACGCCGAACACGGGGTGCCTGCGGCGGATCTCCAGCATCTTGCGGGTGAAGTGCAGCAGCGACCCCTCGTGCCGCTGCTGGGCCTCCACGTTGACCGCCTGGTAGCCGTAGATCGGGTCCATGACGGCGGGCAGGTAGAGCCGGCCCGGGTCGGCCGAGGAGAACCCGGCGTTGCGGTCGGGGCTCCACTGCATCGGGGTGCGGACCGAGTCGCGGTCCTCCAGCCAGATGTTGTCGCCCATGCCGATCTCGTCGCCGTAGTAGATGACCGGCGAGCCGGGCAGCGACAGCAGCAGCGCGGTGAACAGCTCGATCCGGTCCCGGTCGTTGTCGAGCAGCGGGGCCAGGCGGCGGCGGATGCCCAGGTAGGCCCGCATGCGCGGGTCCTTGGCGTACTCCTTGTGCATGTAGTCGCGCTCTTCCTCGGTCACCGTCTCGAGCGTGAGCTCGTCGTGGTTGCGCAGGAAGATGCCCCATTGCGCCTTCTCCGGCAGCTTGGGCGTGCGGGACATGATCTCGGAGATCGGCTCGCGGGTCTCCTTCTTGACCGCCATGTAGATGCGCGGCATGAGCGGGAAGTGGAAGGCCATGTGGCACTCGTCACCGCCCGTGGTGGGGTCGCCGAAGTACTCCACCACGTCCTCGGGCCAGCCGTTGGCCTCGGCCAGCAGCACCCGGTCCGGGTAGAGGCGGTCGACCTCCGCGCGGATCTTCTTCAGGTACGCGTGCGTCTCCGGCAGCCCGGAGCACGCCGTGCCCTCGCGCTCGAACAGGTACGGCACCGCGTCCAGCCGGAAGCCGTCGATGCCGAGGTCCAGCCAGAAGCGCAGCACCTCCAGCATGGCCTCCTGCACCGCCGGGTTGTCATAGTTCAGGTCCGGCTGGTGGTGGAAGAAGCGGTGCCAGTAGTACTGCTTGCGCACCGGGTCGTAGGTCCAGTTGGACTCCTCGGCGCCGATGAAGATGATCGGCGCGTCGGGGTAGCCGCCGGGGTTGTCGGACCAGACGTAGAAGTCGCCGTACGGCCCCTCAGGGTCGTGCCGGGACGCCTGGAACCACGGGTGCCGATCACTGGTGTGGTTCATCACGAGATCGGTGATGATCCGCAGGCCCTTCTCATGGGCCTTCTCGATCAGCGCCACGAAGTCCCCCAGGTCCCCGAAGTCAGGGAGGATCTTCATGTAGTCCGAGATGTCGTATCCGCCGTCACGCAGCGGCGACTCGTACAGGGGCAGCAGCCACAGGCAGTCCACGCCGAGCCACTCGAGATAGCCCAGCTTCTCGATGAGGCCGCGCAGGTCGCCGGTGCCGTCGCCGTTGGAGTCCTTGAACCCCCGGACGAGAACCTCGTAGAACACCGCCCGCTTGTACCAGGCTGGGTCCTCCGAGACGAAGGCCTCGGAGATCGGCTCCGGCGTTGGGGATGCGTTGATCATGATGTCGCTCACAGGAAGAGATGTGGGCAGGACGAAGTCACCGGTTGCCCCGGCGTTGTTATCTGGTGACCGCGCCGCGTGGAGTCGTCATCCCTGCGAACTCCACTGCCCTAAACCGGGACCTGATTTGTGATCTGGTGCCCGTTTGTGCGGCGCTTACGGGCCGAACACTACCAGCCCGTTGGCTTTCCGGAACCCGCTTCTGCTGTGCGACGTGTAATACCCGCGAGATCAGGATGTAATCGCCCTGTTACCGAGAGTTCACTAAAAAGGAGTGGCCAGGTCGGAGAGGTCGGTTTCGAAGTCGTTCAGCCAGAGGCCGAACAGCACCAGACCGCGCACCCAGAATCGATCGTTCCAGCCGTTGAACCTGGTCAGCGCGTCGGGCCCGCCGGCGACCACCTCGTGCAGCTCATCCGACAGCAGGCTCGGTACCCGGGTGGCCAGAACCTCCAGCATGCGGTGCGAATAGGCGCGGGCCGGAGCCGCCGTGGAGCGCAACGGCACCCGCTGCAGCGGCTGCTTGATCACGTTCGTCGAGGGCAGAGCGGCGACCCGCGGGTTGGCCGCGTACAGCACCTCGCGGTAGAAGCGGCCCTTGTCCTTGCGCGCCACGCCCACCGACAGCGCGGCGTCGAAGAACTCCGGGTGGATGAACGGCGCGGCGAACGACGCCTCCGGGCCCACCAGGTTCACCGCCGAGCGCGCGATGCCCCGCACGGTCCTGGTGTGCAGCACCGACAGCGGCAGCTCGGCCCGGTGCCCGTGCAGCATCGAGGTGGTGGCCAGGAACTGCTCGCGCACCGTCTCGTCCATCCACTGCAGCGCGGCCTTCGACAGGAACGGCTGTGTCGGCTGGCCCAGCGAGAGCGAGGCCAGCACGGCCGCCGACCGGTCGGCCTGGGTCCTGGCCTCCAGCGCGGCCCCGCTGACCATGAAGTTCTTCAGCAGCGGGCCGCCGGCCAGCCCGTCCACGAGGATCCGGCCCGCGCCGTGCACCTCCTTGGCGAAGGGCGCGTACCAGGCGTGGTGCGGCGTCAGATACTCCAGCCTGCGCGCCACCTCCATCGCGTCGGCCGGGTAGTCGGCGGGGTCCTGCGTGACCACCCGGTGCGGGATGCCCAGCTCCCTGGTGATCGACCTGGCGAACGCGATGTCGGTGTCGGTGCCGTCGTCGGGGCTGGTCGTCCACGACTCCACGTCGAACCCGCGCGCCGAGGCCACGCTCGCCAGCAGCCGCGAGTCGTAGCCGCCGCTGACCGGGACCAGCAGCCTGCGCCCCGCGTAGTCCTCGTAGACGCCGTGCAGCAGCTCGACGATCTCCCGCGGGCTGATCCACTTCTCGTACGGCTCCGTCCGCAGCCACCGCGGCAACCGCCGCTCGGTGGCCGGCCGGCCGTGCTCGAACACCAGCGCGCTGGCCCCCGGCAGCCGCTTGACCTCGGTGTACGGCGTCGCCTCGCCCAGCGGGAACGTCACCTGGAGGATCGAGGCCCACGCCGACCAGTCGATCCGGACGGGCACCAGGCTGAGCAGCGGCTGGATCAGGGACGAGAAGTAGACCGCCTCGCCCAGCCGCACGTAGTAGACGTCCACCAGGCCCAGCGCACCCGTGTGCAGCGTCACCTTCCGCCCGTCACCGATCAGCCCGGGCGTCTCGTACGTCTCCGCGACCGTGATCCACTCGTCCTCGGCGGTCTTCGGCCTGCGCTCGCCCCAGGCGAAGGCGTACGCGTCGCCGGCCCGGTGGTAGGGCGGCAACGGCGAGGAGCTGAACAGCGCGGCATCGGCCGACTGCAGCGCGGGCCAGACCTTGGGCCCCGCCGCCATCAGCTTGCCGAGCACGGCGGTGTCGATCCGGCCTAGAGCGCCGCAGACGTAGGGCCGCACGTTGAACTGCACCGGATCTCAATCCCTTCGAGACGCTTCTCGGCAAAGAGTATCCTTTGGCGGGCTACGAGAGCGGAGGTCCGGTTCGCGAACGTAGTGAGTGAACGATGAGACGCAGTGTCTTGACACCGGACCGACGGAGGAGGGCTGGTGTCCACAGAGCTGGAGAGCACGCGACGGGCGTTGCGCGATGCGATCGCGCAGGCCGAGCGGGCGGCTGAGCTGGCCAGGCTGCTGGACGCCGCCCAGGCCGAGCTGGCCGCGGCGCAGGAGAGCGCCGAGGCGGCCAAGGTGCTGGCCGAGCAGCTCGGCGAGGCCGAGGAGCGGCTGTCGGCCGAGCAGGCCACCTCCGACAAGCTGCGCAGGGAGCTGGCGGAGCAGCGCTTCCAGGCCGAGGTGGCGCAGTGGAAGCTCTCCTCGATGAAGGTCGCCCGCTGGAGCAGGCTCGGCGACGCCATCAAGAGCGGCAAGAGCAATCCGGTCCGCCTGGCCAGGGGCCTCAAGGGCGCCGCCAAGCCCGTCAAGCGCCCCAGCGCGCCCAAGCGCAAGCCGGTCGCCGGCACCGCCAAGCCCAAGGACGAGCGCCCCGGAGCCGCCTTCCAGGCCACCACCACGACCAGGACGCTCGGCGGCGCCTCCTTCAAGCTCAAGCCCTTCCGCGTGCCGACCGGTCCGAACACGCGCCCGCACCTGACGGCCGCGGTGATCGCCGACCCGCACGCCGAGGCGCTGCTGCGTTACGAGTGGCGCCAGACGACCGGCTTCACGCCCCGCGACTTCGCCAGGGTGCTGCCCCTGGAGGTGCCGCACCTGCTCGTCGTCGAGTCCGTCACCCAGGGCCCGTGGGCCGAGGAGATCACCGGCGAGCCCGGCGAGGGGCTCAAGGCGCTGCTGGCCTGGTGCGCCGAGCGCGGCATCCGCACGGTGTTCTGGCACACCAAGGGCGACGTGTCGGCGTACGCGGCGGCGGCCGACCTGTTCGAGCACCGCTTCACCGCCGACCTGACCGTGGCCTGGCCGCGGCTGCAGTACGGCGTGCAGCCCCGGGTGCACAACCCGCTGCCGCTGTCCGGGGGCCGCATCGACCGCGTGCTCACGCTGGACCAGCTGCTGCCCGAGCACCTGGCCTACCCCGACGTGCTGACCTCCTACCGCTGGCCCGCCGCCGCCGACTGCCCGCCGGGCACCCCGCAGTGGCGGCTGGCCGAGATCGCCGCCTGCGGCACGCCGATCGGCACCGAGGCCGACTCCCGGCGCGCGCACGTGGCGCTGCGCAGGGCGTACGCGATGGGCACGATGAGCGAGCGCGTCGACGAGCTGCTCGACGCCATCGGCCTGCCCAGTGCCCGCGCCACGCTCAACACCTCCGTCCTGCTGCCCGTGCTCGACCCGTACCTGCTGGAGCACGCCCTGGCCCAGGTCGCCAAGCAGTCCGGCGTCGACCAGGTCGTCATCATCGGCCCGCCCGAGGCCGAGCTGCGGGCCCGCGACGTGCTGCCGGACGTGGAGGTCATCCACCGCCGCCCGCAGGCGGCGATGACCGAGGGCGCGATGCTGAACGCCGGCATCGACCTGTGCGAGGCCGACCTCGTGGCGGTCATGGACCCGCGGGACGTCTACGGCCCGCACTATCTGTCGGACCTGCGGCGCGCCTTCCTGTTCAGCACCGCCGACATCGTCGGCAAGGCCGCCTTCTACGCCCACCTGCGCAAGCCGCAGGCCACGCTGCTCAAGCAGCCGGAGGCCGAGTACGCCTACCTGCCCGAGATCACCGGCGGCACCCTGCTGGCCCGCCGCAACACGCTGCGCGAGCTGGGCTTCGCCGACCTCACCGAGGGCTGGGACGAGGTCCTCATGCGGCAGTGCCGTACGGACGGGATCAAGGTCTTCTCGGCCGACCGGTTCGGCTACGTGCGGGTGCGTGACGAGGACCGCTGGCTCCTCGGGGCCGCGCACCTGGTCGAGTACGGGTCGGCCGAGCCGCACGCGCTCATCTGAGTGCTCGCCCGGGGCGCGTAGGGTCGCTCCCATGACGCTGCCCGACGAGCTGGCCGAGGTGCTGGGGGAGCCGCCCGTGCCCGAGGGCACGTGGGAGCGGGCGGCCGGGTACGTCTCGGCCGCCGCCCTGCGCCGCCGCGTGCCCGCCGAGGAGCTGGCCGCCCGGGTGCGGGGGCTCGACGGGGTGGCCGGCGTGGCGGTCGAGGGGCGGGGCTTCCTGCGGATCGTCCTGACGGAACCTCCGCTGGACGCCGAGCCTGCGGCCATCCCCTTTCAGCCGGTCTGGCCGGACTTCCCGCGTACCTGGGACAACCCCGGCTTCGTGGTGCGGTACGGGCACGCGCGGGCCTGCGCCGTGCTCAGGTGGGCCGGGCAACTGGGGGTGCCGGGTGGCTTCGAGGCGCGGGAGCTGTCCGATCGTCACCACCGGGCGGTGCTGCGGGTGCTGGCCGAGCTGCCCGGACGGCTGGTCAGCAGGGAGCCGGGGTGGGAGGGTTATCTCCTGCGGCTCGCGCTCGCCTACCACGACGCGCACGAGCGGGCGCCCGCCGTTCCGAAGGGTGACGAGGAGCCGGGGGCCGTGCACGCGGCTCGCGTGCGGGTCGCGGACGTGGTGCGCAAGGTGCTTCCGGGACCGGATCGCATCTAACGCGTCACAAAATATCCGGCTAAACGGCGAAAAATCGTAAAAATATCCCTTCTCGGGCTTGATCGCGTCTCGATACGTGGGCAGAGGGTCATGGCGTACTTGCGCTTCCGATAGCCTCGATCGGGTGAGTCGATTCGCCCATCCCGCCGGGGACCGGCACGCCGAGATGCTGCCCCAGGAGCGCCCCCCGCTGGCGCCCGCCGACCTCAACCGGATCAACCCCGCGATCTGGCCCCGAACGTCGACCCGGACCGATGGCGCGCTCACGGTCGGCGGCGTGGACGTCCGCGACCTGGCCCGCGAGTACGGCACGCCGCTCTACGTCCTCGACGAGGACGACGTGCGCTCGCGCATGCGTGACTACGCCACCGCGTTCGCCGGCTCCGAGGTCCACTACGCCGGCAAGGCATTCCTGTGCAAGGAGATCGTGCGCTGGCTGGAGGCGGAGGGCCTCGGGCTCGACGTGGCCAGCAACGGCGAGCTGGCGGTCGCGCTGAGCGTCGGCTTCCCCGCCGAGCGCATCACCATGCACGGCAACAACAAGTCCGTGGCCGAGCTGACCAGGGCCCTGGAGGCCGGGGTCGGGCACATCGTGGTCGACTCCTACGACGAGATCGCCCGCCTCGGCTACCTCGCCGAGCAGCACGGCAAGCGTCCCAAGGTGATGATCAGGGTCACCACCGGGGTCGAGGCGCACACGCACGAGTTCATCGCGACCGCGCACGACGACCAGAAGTTCGGCCTCTCGCTGAACACCGGGGCGGCGGCCGAGGCCGTCCGCCGGATCCTGGCCCTGCCCCAGCTGGAGCTGGTCGGGCTGCACTCGCACATCGGCTCCCAGATCGTCGACACAGCCGGGTTCGAGGTGGCCGCGCGCCGCCTGACCGCGCTGCTCGTGCAGATCAAGGACGAGCACGGCGTGGTGCTGCCCGAGCTGGATCTCGGCGGCGGCTACGGCATCGCCTACGTCGAAGGCGACGAGGCGCCCGACATCAAGCAGCTGGCCGACAGTCTGCGTGAGATCGTCGCCAAGGTGTGCGTGGACGCGGGCCTGCCCGTGCCCCGCCTGACCGTCGAGCCGGGCCGCACCGTCGTCGGCCCAGGCGGCATCACCCTCTACGAGGTCGGCACCATCAAGGACGTCGAGGGGCTGCGCACGTACGTGAGCATCGACGGCGGCATGAGCGACAACGTGCGCACGGCCCTGTACGGCGCCGAGTACACCGCCGCGCTGGTCAGCCGGGCCAGCGACGCCGAGCCCATGCTCAGCCGCCTGGTCGGCAAGCACTGCGAGAGCGGCGACATCATCGTGCGCGACTTCCACCTGCCGGCGGACCTCGCCCCCGGCGACCTGATCGCCGTGGCCGCGACCGGCGCCTACTGCCGCTCGCTGGCCAGCAACTACAACTACCTGCCCAGACCCGCCGTGGTCGCCGTCTCCAACGGCGCCTCCCGGGTGATCATGCAGGGCGAGACCGAGGACGACCTGTTGAGGGGGCAGCTGTGAAACCGCTGAAAGTGGCTCTGCTGGGCTGCGGAGTCGTCGGCTCGCAGGTCATCAGGCTCATGCACGAGCAGGCCGACGACCTGGCCGCCCGCGTCGGCGCGCCGCTGGAGCTGGCCGGGGTCGCCGTGCGCCGCCTGGGCCGCAAGCGCGACATCGACGTCGATCCCGCGCTGCTGACCACCGACGCCGAGTCGCTGGTCACCCGCGACGACGTGGACATCGTGATCGAGGTCATCGGCGGCATCGAGCCGGCCCGCTCGCTCATCGTCGCCGCCCTGTCCAGGGGCAAGTCGGTGGTCACCGCCAACAAGGCGCTGCTGGCCGAGGACGGCTCGACCCTGCACGAGGCCGCCAGGGCGGGCAAGGGCGACCTGTACTTCGAGGCCAGCGTGGCCGGCGCCATCCCGCTGCTGCGGCCCCTGCGCGAGTCACTGGCGGGCGACCACGTCAAGCGGGTGCTCGGCATCGTCAACGGCACCACCAACTACATCCTCGACAAGATGGACTCCACGGGCGCCTCCTTCACCGACGCCCTGGAGGAGGCCCAGACGCTCGGCTACGCCGAGGCCGACCCGACGGCCGACGTCGAGGGCTTCGACGCCGCCGCCAAGGCCGCCATCCTGGCGGGGCTCGCCTTCCACAGCCGCGTGCGTGCCGACGAGGTGCACCGCGAGGGCATCACCGAGATCACCGCCACCGACGTGGCCTCCGCCAAGGCCATGGGCTACGTCATCAAGCTGCTGGCCATCTGCGCCCGCTCCGACGACGGCCGCTCCTTCGGCGTGCGGGTGCACCCGGCCATGATCCCGCGCTCCCACCCGCTGGCGGGGGTGCGCGAGGCGTACAACGCGGTCTTCGTCGAGGCGGAGTCGGCGGGCCAGCTCATGTTCTACGGCAAGGGCGCGGGCGGCGCCCCCACCGCCTCCGCCGTCCTCGGCGACCTGGTCGCCGTCGGCCGCAACCGCCTGGCGGGCACCCGCGGCCCCGAGGAGTCCACCTACGCCGACCTGGCCGTCCATCCCATGGGCGAGACCGTCACCCGCTGCCACGTGGCCCTGGACGTCGCCGACAAGCCGGGCGTGCTGGCGCAGGTGGCGGAGCTGTTCGCCAAGCACGACGTGTCGATTCAGACCGTCCGGCAGGAGGGGCACGGTGACGACGCCCAGCTCGTCATCGTCACCCACCGGGCCACGGATGCCGCGTTGTCGGCGACGATGGCGGGGTTGCGGGAGCTGGACATCGTTCGGGCTGTGGCGAGTGTGATGCGGGTGGAGGGCGACGAGTAGCGCAATTGACTTCGGAATAAGTTCCGAAGTACTGTCGTCGCATGGATACGCCGACGGTTCCTTTCAGCGATCTCTCCAAACATTCCAAGGAAGTCGCCGAGACCGTCAGCCGTGCGCATCGCGTGCACATCAGGCGGCGTGACGGTGAGGACCTCTACCTCACGACCGCCCGGCACGACCGGGAGCGGGAGGAGACCGCGAGTGTCGTGGCTCACCTGCTCTCGGCGCTCGTCCTGAGTGAGGTAGGCGTCCGGGCGGTCGAGCACGCGCTCCCCGCCGTCTTCTCGTGGGCCCGGCATCTGTCGGCCGACGAGCAGCGAGAGTTCGTGCGGGACCTGGTCGACGCCACCAAGGACGCCGTTGAGCTGGATGTCCACGCCACTCTGCACCGGGTGATCGCCGAGTGGCGGGCGACCGCTCGCATCCTGGCCGACCCGGCTCTGACCGCCAGCCTCACCCGCCCTTTGCCGGACGAGGACCATGGTGAGGTGCTCGCGCCGTGAGCCCGAAGCGCGGGGACGACGTGGCGCCGCCTCCGATCGGCGACGAATGGCGCGTACGGTTCGCCACGAACGAAGCGGCCAAAGGATGGGCGGCGTTGTGCGCGCAAGCTCCGTCGAATGCCCGTCGCTGTTACGAGAGGCTGAGAAACGACCCGCTCTTCACGGAGAACCCTGATCGGCAGCACCGGCTGCGCGGCCGTCTGGCCACCGCGAGCTTCGGTGGCCGGGACCTGCCCCAATGGGAGTTCGAGGTGACTGCTGCTGGACGCGTGAGATACCTCATCGACGCGGACCGGCGCACCGTCCACTTGGTGTACGCCTCTGACCGGCACCCGAAGGACACCGACGCGTAGGGCTCAGTCGCCAGGGAACGCCAGGTCGCGGACGCGGCGGACCGCGCGTCTGATGACGGTCCTGTTGCGCTCCCCGGCGAGCCGCACCGCCTCCCGCCGCCACGCCTCGGCCTTCTCACGCCACCGTGCCGCGTCCCGCCCGTGCTTGCCCGCCTCCCTGCGCGCCTGGGCGAGCTCGGCCCGCAGCGCCGCCACGCGCTTGCGGTAGCGGGCGACCTCCTTCTCGTGCTCGGCCTTGAGGACGGCCACCTCGGACGGCGGGCGCCGGCGCGGCGGGTAGACGGCGGGCCGGCGCCTGAAGCCCCAGGTCTCCCCGTCCACCCACTCCAGCCCGAACAGCTCGTCCACGAGGTCGTCGAGGCGATCGCCCGGCGCGCGCACCAGATCGGCGCGCGCCAGGGCGGCCGTGCGGTCCAGGCGGGCGATCGTGACGCCCTGCGCGGTCTCCTCCAGGGCGACGCAGAGCGAGCCGGAGTCGTGCTCCTCCAGGTGCGCCACCAGGCGTTCCACGGTGTCCTCGGCCACCACCCACCCGGGCGGGACCGACAGGCGGAACGGGGCCCTGCCGGGACCGGCGTGCGGGTCGTGGGCGGGCGGGGCGAGGTGGACGCGGGGGTCGTGGTCGAAGGAGGCGTGAATGAGGCGCAGGTCCAGGTGGGGGTCCGCGAGCGGGGCGCGCCGGTCGGGGGTGAGCAGCTCCCAGGGGCCGGTGACGGTGACCCGGACGTCGGGGAGCGAGCCGGCCAGCAGGGAGTCCACCGTGGCGCGCACGTCCTCGTAGGAGCTCGCCGGCACCGTCGCGTCCTCGCAGGAGGTCGCCGGCACCGTCGCCTCCACGTACGGCACCAGCCACTGCCGCCCCGCGTCCATCCGCAGGTAGCGCCGGTACGGCACCCGATCGGCCACGTACGGATCGTTGTACCGCTTCAACGCCCGATGATCACGCATCGCCGTCGGCAGCCCGACATGCCACGCCCTGGACTCGGGGTCGGGCACGAACACCGCGCCCCCCTGCGTGAGCCGATACCCCAGCTCGGTGTCCTCGGCCAGCACCAGCGAGGTGTCCATCCCGCCCACCGACCGCAGCAGCGCCGCCGGGTACGACACGGTGGCCCCCACATGGATCCTGGTGGCCAGGGAGGAGGGCGCGGCACGCAGGCCGTCGTGGTCACCGATGATCTGCTCGGCCCAGTCATGGCGGTGCGCCGCCAACGGGAAGAGCCGCTCCTCAGAGCCCGCCGCCAGTGCGCCCACGACCTCCTCGGGCGAGGGGAGCGGGCCGGGCCCGGTGAAGTCGATCCAGCCCAGCGCCACCACGTACGGGGCCAGGTGGTGCCAGCGGAGCTGGGCCTCGACGTGCCGGCGGTGCGGCACCATGTCGGCGTCCAGCACGAACACGACCTCGCCCGTCGCCACGTCGATCCCCGCCTGCACAGCCCAGGCGCGTCCCCAGCCGCCCGGCGGGCTGGAGACGAGCTTCGTCCTGGCCGGGACGATCTCCGGCAGGCTCAGCGGCGTGGCGCTGCCGTCGTCCACCACGACCACGTCCATGAGGTGCCCGGGATAGCTCTGCGCCGACAGGGCCGCGAGCGTGAGGTCCAGCGTCTCCTGGCGGTCGTGCGCCGGGATGACGACGGTGACGGTGAGGGCAGGCTCCCAGTCGCCCAGCGTCGGCGGGGTCAGCACGCCGAAGTCGTTGTGGGGGATGCGCGGGATCACGGGAGCGGGCTCCCGTCGAGCGCCATCAGCGCGTTCGGGCGGAAGCCGCGCCACTGCCGCCGGTTGCGCTGCAGGAACGTGCCGATCGGCTCCTGCCAGGTGTGGTTGGCCGCGGGGCCCCTGCGCAGGATGTAGCCGAGCCCGTGCGTACGGTAGATCTGCCCGCCCGCGGCCTGCAGCGCCTCCTGGAACTGCGTGTCCACCGAGCGCGGCAGCGGCCTGAACCCGCCCACCGCCTGGAACGCCGACCGCTCCACCAGGATGGTCCCGCCCGCCACGAAGCTGGTGATCTGCTCGGTGATCTGATGGCGGTGCACGGTCACGTCGATGGACGACAGGTAGACGAACTCCGGCACCGTGCCGACCACCTGCGCCCCCGAGTACGAGTGCGCCAGCAGCAGGTCGGCCAGGAAGTCGGGCCCGTACCAGTCGTCGTCGTCCATCTTCAGCAGGAACGAGCCGGCGGCCCTGGCGGCGGCCAGGTTCAGCACCTCGCCGAAGACGGCCCGGCGGTCGGCCTCGTACACGGTCAGCGGCCCCTCGAACGCGGCGATCGCCGCCGCCACGTCCGGATGGCCCTTCGGCACGCCGTGCAGGGCGAGGATGACCTCCAGCTCCGCGCCGCGCTGGCGGGCGATCTGGCCGAGCGCGAAGGACACCATGTCGGTGCGGCGGGTGGCCAGCAGCACGGACGTGAGCGGGGGAGCGGGCGCGGGCGCGCCGAGCTGCTCCCACCGCGCGGCCACCCCGTGGGTGCGCAGCGCGGCGCGGCGCAGCAGGATGCTGTGCTCCTCCCGCCGCAGGTCGTCGGCGAGGTCAGGGGTACGGGTGAGCAGCTCGACGAGCTCGCCGCCGAGCGCGCCCGCCCAGCGCGGCACCGGGCCGGACACCAGCGGCACCCCGGCGGCGCTCAGCCCGGCGAGCACCCGCACGGCCGCCAGCGGGCCGCTGTGCGCGTGCCGCCAGTCCACCTCCACGCCCCTGATCTGGCGCAGCCTGGCCACGTCTGCGTCGGTCACGCCGCCCGACTCGGCGAACGACGTCACGACCTTCCCGTCCAGCACCACCGACCAGCGCCCGTCACGCTCGGCCAGGGACGCCAGGCCACGGGACGGGGTGGTGACGAAGCCCTGGGGGTTGACCAGGCGCTCGTCCACGGGCGGGATCATGGACGGCTCGGCCAGCACGTCGGGGTCGGCCAGCGGCGAGGCGGCCATGCCGGGGCGGCCGAGCTGTTCCCAGCTCACGGCCTCCAGAGCGGGCCGCTCGATCGGCGTCCCGGCCCCCGCCCACGCGGTCTCGGGCGCGGTGAGAGCCCATCCGGCCTCGGAGGGCTTGGGTGCCCGTCCGGGCTCGGAGGCCGTGAGGGACGCGCCGGCGGCCGAGGGCGCGTCCTGGCCGGGCGCCGGATCCAGCGCGTCCGCCGTCAGCGTGCGCAGCACCACGTCACCGCCCGGCGCGCCCACCCGCTCGGGCACGGGCCCGCCGACCTCGGCGGGCGTCGCGTTCGGGTCGCCCGGCCGCCAGTCGGCCGCGCCGACGCCGGCGATCGCCGCCGCCGGTGCCGCGATCACGTCGAGGCGGTGCCCGGCGAACGCGCGGGCCGTGGCCGTCACCGTACGGCCGGCGGGCGTGGCGGCGGAGAACCGGGCGTCCACCACCCAGACCCGGTTCTTCGGCTGGTGGACCCGCAGGTCGGTGAGCGCCCGCCACCGGTGCGCCGGGGTGGGCGTGGGGACGGGCGCCGGGTGCGAGGCGGGCGTGTCGAGCACGGCGACGACCACCCGCTCGGCGTGCGGCAGCAGCTTGTGCAGGGTGGCGATCCTGCGCAGGTCGGCGGGGGTCATGGCGAGCACGAGCACGTCGCGGCAGCGCTCCGGCTCGGTGTGCGGCTCCAGCAGGTCGCGGTCGAGGTCCACCGCGCCGTCCCTGGCGTGCAGGTGGGGCACGTCGTCCATCCCGGCGAAGAACACCCGCGCCTCGCGCAGCTCCGCCAGCAGCCGCTCGATCATCCGGCGCTCCGGAGGTGGCGCATGAGCGAGTTCAGCGGCCCGCGCGGCTCCTGCTCGGCGGGTGGCTCGCTGAGCCGCTCGACCTCGGCGGACAGCCGTTCGACCGTGGCCTTCAGCTCCTTGATCTCGGCCAGCCGCTGCCCGGCCAGCGCCCGCCACTTGGCGGGCTCCCCGGTCAGGGGCTCCGCCTCGTCGGCGGGGGCGAAGCCGTACTCGGAGCCGCTGACCCACTGCGACCCGAACATCTCGTCCACCAGGTCGTCGGCGGCGCCGGTGAACAGCGCGGCGCGGGCGAAGGCGGCGGTGCGCTCCAGGCGCGCGGCCACGACCCCGTCCGGGCACTCGGCGAGCGCCACGCAGATCAGCCCGAGCAGGTCGCGGTCGGCGTGCCGGACGAGCCCGGCGAGCGTGTCGGCGCCCAGCACCCACCCGGCGGGCAGCGTGACCAGGAACGGGGCGGGCGCGGCCGACTCCGGTACGCTCTGCGCGAACTCGACCCGCGGCTCGTGCGCGTAGAGGTTGTGCAGGAGGCGCAGCTCCAGCAGGGGGTCGTCGAGGTTCGAGCGCCGCTCGCCGGTCAGCTTGCTCCAGGGCCCGACGAGGGTGACCGCCGCGTCGGTGAGCGTGCCGGCCAGCGCCGAGTCCACGGTGGCGCGCGTCTCCTCGTACGTCGTGGCGGTCACCGCGACCCGCACGTACGGCACCAGCCAGTGGCGGCGCGGATGCTTGCGCAGCCAGCGCAGATCGGGGATCAGGTCACCGAGGTAGGACCAGTTGTGCCGGTGCACCTCCCGCTCCCGCGACATCACGGTGGAGGGCCCGACGTGCCAGGCCCTGGCCTCGGCGTCGGGGATGAACACCGCGCCCGCCTGGGCCAGCCGGTAGCCCAGCTCGGTGTCCTCGGCCATGTTCAGCGTGGCGTCCACGCCGCCCGCCGCGCGCAGCAGGTCCGCGCGGACGGAGGTGGAGGCGCCGGTGTGCAGCAGGTACGGGTTCGCCCCCGCGTCCTTGAGCCGCCTGGTCGATTCGAGGATCTTCTTCGTGTACGCGCTCTGCGTGCCCTCCTCGCCCGGCGCGTCCACGAACCTCGTCTCACCGATCACCACCGCGTAGTCGATCAGGTGGTGCCAGCGCAGGTGCGCCTCCAGGTGGTCGTCGGCCAGGAGCATGTCGGAGTCCAGCCAGTGGATCACGTCGCCGGTGGCCGCGAGCTGCCCGGCCTGCCTGGCGGCGCCGCGTCCCCACCCGTCGCGCACCTGTACGACCCGCGCCCCCGGCACCCGCAGCGGCGGCTCGCTGCCGTCGTCGGCCACGATGATCTCGACCAGCTCGGCCGGGTACGTCTGCCGCGCCAGCGCGGGCACCGTGCGCTCCAGCGCCTCCTGGCAGTCGTAGGCCGGGATGACCACCGACACCCGCAGCGACGGCCGCCACGTGCCCGGCTCCGGCGGGCGCAGCACGCCGTAGTCGTTGTGCCTGATCCGCGTCATACGGCGTCCTTGGCCAGGCCCCTGATCTCCTCGCGCAGCTCCGCCACCTCGCGGGCCCGCGCCATGGCGTTGACCCGGTCCTCACCGAGGGAGGCGAGGATGGCGCCGATGTCGTCGGCCCGCCGCGCGGCGGAGTCCTCGACGGCCTGCACCAGCACGTCCAGCCTGGTCTCGATGGTCTTCAGCGCGGCGGTGGTCCTGGCCAGCTCCGCCTCGTGCTTCTTGACGCGCAGGTCGATGCGGTGCGCCTTGCCGTCGAGGCGGCGCACGGTGAGCAGGAGCAGGGCGAGCGCTGCCAGGCAGACCAGGAACGCCACGGTGGCCGCGGCGGCGCCGAGCGTGATCAGGTCGGCCAGGACGAGGAGGGCGAGCACGCCGAGGGCCAGTGCTGCGAGGGGTGCGGCGGTCGCCGCCAGCCGGCGGGGCGAGAGCATCCGCGCATACCTTTCGTAGTTCACGACTGGGAGGACATCGGAGGCTTCACGGACATCAGGGGAGTATTGACACCTTATTCAACATTGGCAACCACCGTGCCATATCTTCCAGCAGGTTCCCAGCGAATCATCAGGCTCACGGCCTGCGCCGAACGTCTCCTGCCGAATCTGGCATGCGCGTCTACTCGCCAGTAAAACGGGCGTAAGGTAGGCGCCGATCACATCCCGTACGGCCGAGGAGCACACCACCCATGTCCGTCACCCCCTGCGGCTTCACGCGTACGCCGGAGAAGGGGCTGGCCCGCCTGCACTGGGGCGACACCGGCTGGGCGGCGGAGGGCGAGCCGCTCGACGTGCCCGCGCTGCGCCCGCTGCGCGGCCTGGAGGTCGAGTGGCCGGACAGGCGGGTGCCGCTCGACGGCTTGCTCGAACTGGCCGCCGCCGGGGTGCCGCTGACGGCCGGGCACGCGCCGCCGTGGGTGCCGGACGACCTGGCGGCGCTGCTCACCGACCGCGACTGGCTCGGCCACGCCGCCGACGGCACCGCGCGGTCGCTGGCCGACCTGCGCCGCGAGGAGCACAGCGTACGCCTGCGCCGCCTGGCCCACCCCGTCGCCGTCCCGCAGGTCAGCATCCTGATGGCGACCAGGCGACCGGCCCTCGTCGGTCAGGCTCTGGCCCAGATGGAGAGCCAGCGCGACGTCCGCGCCGAGGTGCTGCTGGGGCTGCACGGGGTGCGCCACGACCAGGTACGCGACGCGGTCGCGGCCTGCTCGCTGCCCGTGCGGTGGGTGGAGGCCGACGCGTCGGTGCCGTTCGGCGAGGTGCTCAACCGGGCCGCGGCGCTCGCGAGCGGCGACCACCTGGCCAAGTGGGACGACGACGACTGGTACGGCCCCCGCCACCTGGCCGACCTGTTCATGGCGGCGTCGTACGCCGGGGCCGACGTGGTGGGCACCACGGCCGAGTTCTTCTACCTGGAGCCGTTGAAGGCGACGGTGCGGCGCACGACGTTCGCGAGCGGGGCGAGCTATCCGAGCGAGGTCTGGGCCGATCACGTGGCCGGTGGCACGATCATGGTGTCTCGCACGAAATTCCATGAAATAGGCGGATTTCCGGGATTGCCGCGTGCCGTCGATCTCGAATTCCTGAAAGCGGCGCAGAAGGCGGGCGCCCGCGTCTATCGCACGCACGGGCTCGGTTACGTGCTGCGCCGCGGCCTCAGCGCCGACCACACCTGGCAGCTCCCGCTGTCCCACTTCCTCAAGGTGGCCGTCAACCAGTGGCGCGGCTTCCGCCCCAGCCTGCTGATGGAAGCCGCATGACCGGACGCGGCAGAGTGCGCGGCAACGACTACCGGGTGCTCGCCCCCGAGGAACACTTCACGCCGCGGCTCACGGTCAGCGTCGTCATCCCGGCCTACGGCGGGCAGGACAAGCTCGACCTGGTGCTCGCCGCGCTGGCCAGACAGACCTACCCGGCCGGGCTCACCGAGATCATCGTCGTCGACAACGGCAGCTCGCCGCCGCTGCGGCTGCCCGCCGGCACGGCCGCCCGGCTGGTGGTGTGCGAGCGTCCCGGCCGGGCCAGCGCGCGCAACGCCGGGCTGGCGCTGGCCACGGGCGACGTCGTCCACTGGCTCGACTCCGACGTGGTGCTCACCCCCGGGGCCGTCGAGGCGCACATGCGCTGGCACCACGCCGCCCCTTACCTGGTCGTCACCGGCTACCTCCGCTTCACCGGCGCGCCGCTGCCCGCCGTCCTGCCGGACGACCTGGAGGCGGCGTTCGAGCCGGCCGAGCCGCACGCCTGGATCGTCGACCTGGTGGAGCGCACGGACGGGCTCACCGACAACCCGCAGCGCCCCTTCAGCCTGCACGTCGGCGGCGCCACCTCGGTCAGCGCCCGGCTCATCGAGGCGGCGGGGCCGATGGACGAGGACCTGATCCTCGGCCAGGACACGGAGCTGGGCTACCGGCTGGCGCAGGCGGGCGCCGTCTTCGTGCCCGAGCCCGCCGCCCGCGCCTACCATCTCGGCCCGACGATGCGCATGCGCGACAAGCAGCCCATCGACCGGGTCAGCCACGCCTTCGTCGCCGACCGCATCCCGGCCTACCGCTGGCTCAGGGGGCACCCGGGGCGGCAGTGGAAGGTGCCGTACGTGACGGTGGTCGTGGACGGCACGCGCGGCTACGACGACGTGCGCGCCAGCGTGGACGCGGTGCTCGCCGGCACCGTGCCCGACGTGTCGGTGCTGCTCACCGGCCCCTGGTCGGCGCTCGACCGCGACCGCCGCGCCCCGCTCCAGGACCCCGACCTGGAGCCGGTGCTCGTCCACGGGCACTACCTGCACGAGGGCCGCGTCCGCCTGGCCGAGAAGGCGGAGGTGGACCCGGCGGTGCCCTTCGTCCTGCACCTGCCGGCCGGCTGGGCCCCCGCCGAGGACACCCTCGCCCGCCTGCTCGACCTGGCCCGCGACGACGGCCTCGGGCTGGTCAACGTCCTGCTGCACGAGTCCGCCGACGGCGTCGTCGCGGCCCGTCTGGAGCGTACGTCCGCCTTCGCCCGGGCCCGCATCGTCGCCGCTCCCGGCGAGGACCTGGACGACGTGGTGGACGAGGTGTCGGGCGTGGCCTGGGTCGAGGGCGAGACGTACGGCTTCACCACCGAGCCCGCCGCCCCGCAGGGCCGCCGAGGGGCGTACCGGGCGCGCGAGGAGGCGCAGGCCGAGGCCGCCCGGCTGGCCAAGGAGGTCGAGCGGCTGCGCGGGCAGGTCACCAAGTGGCGGGAGGAGGCGGGGCGGTGGCGCAAGTCCACCGTGGAGCTGCGGCGCGAGGTGGGCACCCTGCGCCGCCAGCTCACCGCCGTCACCCGGGCGCAGCAGGGGCTGCGCACGCTGGTCTCCACCACCATGCGACGCGCCCTGCGCAAGCGGCTGCGCGGCTGACGGCGCCCCGCCGGGACCCCCGTCAGTTGCGCCAGACCCTCGTCAGTTGGGGCGCAGGGCGGACTTCAGCCGCCGCAGCAGCGAGTTCTCCGCCGGATCCCCCGGCAGCGCCACGGGTGCGGACGCCGCAGGCGGCGCCGGGATGGTGACCGGCTCGGGCTGCGCGGGCGCGGGCCAGAACCGGTCCGGCGGCTCGTGCCGCACCCCGTGCGTGACCGAGATCACCTCGTCCACGTCGTCGCCCGGCGAGGTGAGCAGGCAGGCCCGCCCCAGCGCGGAGGTCCGTTCGAGCCGCGCCGTGCGCCCGTCGGGCAGGTCCACGACCAGCACGCCGGTGAGGTCCTTCTGCACCGACTCGACCATGCGCTCCAGCGTCGCCCGATGCAGCGGCACGTCCACCGGCCCCCGGTAGCGGAACGGGATCGGCGCCGGGGTGGGCGCGGCCTCGTCGATGAGCCTGATGCGCTGGTCGTCGGCGAACAGGTCACGCATGAGCCGCAGCTCGAAGCACGGGTCCGACAGGCCGAAGCGCTCCCCGGACGACAGCCGCGACCACGGCCCCACCAGCGTCACCACGACGTCCTGCAGCTTGCCGTCCAGCGCCGCCGCGACCGCCTGCCGCACCACCGACTCGCTGGTGCCGGTGACGTCGAGCACCACCTCCACGTACGGCACCAGCCACCGCCGCCCCCGGTCCTTGCGCAGGTCACGGCGCAGGGGGATCCGGTGCGCCAGGTACGGCTCCACGGCCCGCACGGCGCGCTCCCTGTCACGGTGCTGCGAGGGCAGCCCCAGGTGCACGGCCTGCGCGTCCATGTCGGGCACGAAGACGACGCCGTGCATGGCCAGCCGGTAGGAGAACTCGGTGTCCTCGCCCCGGATGACGGTCGGGTCCAGACCGCCCACGGCGTGGAAGACCTCCCTGGGAAGGGCGAAGGTCGGGCCCGTGCACACGTGGTAGGGGTTGCGGCTCTTGCGCAGCCCGTCGGTCTTGGCGATCGTCGCCTCGGTCGAGCTGGCCACGGCGCTTCCGAGGTCGAACAGCTCTCCCAGACGTCCCGCCCGGAAGACCTGGCGCGGCGTGACGGGTGGCGCCTCGACGAACTTCTTCATGCCGATCGTGACCAGGTAGTCGGTCACGTGGTGCCATCGGGCCAGGGCCTCGATGTGCTCGCGGCAGGCGACCATGTCGGAGTCGAGCCGCTGGATGATCTCCCCGTCGGCGGCTTTCGCGCCGGTGTTGACGGCGTTGGAGATGCCCCAGCCGTCCTCCACGCGTACCAGCCGGGTGCCGACCGGGCGGATCTCCGGCAGGCGGATGGGCGGCCGGCTGCCGTCGTCGACGACCAGGACCTCCATGAGGTGCGCCGGGTACGTCTGCGCGGCGAGCGCCGCCAGCGTCAGGTCGAGCTTGTCCTGCCCGCCGTGCGCGGGTATCACCACGCTCACGGATAGGGCGGGTGACCAGGCGCCGAGCTGCGGTGCCGCCAGTGGTGAATAGTCGTTCTGCCTCAGAGCAGGACGCGCGTTCATGGTCGTGACCCCCTGCCGAGACCTTATCGGGAGATGCTGAGAATTTCCTGAATAGTGCTCCTGTCCAACGCGGATCCCGCGGCGGAGTCCGACCCGTGGACGCGGCTCCGCGCCACGCGCATACACCCCGTACACTCGGTGCCCAACACCGCAGGTAGGGAGTCATCATGAGCAGGTCGTGGCGTGGCCTCATCGAGGAGTACCGCGAGCGTCTTCCGGTCACCGCGAAGACGCCGGTCATCACGCTGCTCGAGGGCGGTACGCCGCTGGTGCCCGCGCACCGCGTCTCGGCTCTCACGGGGTGTGACGTCTACCTGAAGGTGGAGGGGGCCAACCCGACGGGCAGCTTCAAGGACCGCGGGATGACGATGGCCATCAGCAAGGCGGTCGAGGAGGGAGCCAAGGCGGTCATCTGCGCCTCCACCGGCAACACCTCGGCCTCCGCCGCCGCCTACGCGGTGCGCGCGGGGCTGACCTGCGCCGTGCTGGTGCCACGGGGGAAGATCGCCATGGGCAAGCTGGCCCAGGCACTCGTTCACGGGGCCACGCTGCTGCAGGTCGAGGGGTCGTTCGACGACTGCCTGGAGATGACCCGCAAGCTGTCGTCCAGCTATCCGATCGCGCTGGTCAACTCCGTCAACCCGTTCAGGCTGCAGGGGCAGAAGACGGCGGCGTTCGAGATCGTCGACGCGCTCGGCGACGCGCCCGACATCCACTGCATCCCGGTGGGCAACGCCGGCAACATCTCCGCGTACTGGATGGGCTACCAGGAGTACGCGGACGACGGCGTCTCGACCAGGCGGCCGCGCATGTTCGGCTTCCAGGCCAGCGGCGCGGCGCCCATCGTCGACGGCGCGCCGGTCGCCCACCCGCACACCATCGCCACCGCCATCCGCATCGGCAACCCCGCCTCCTGGTCCCTGGCCACCGCGGCGCGCGACGAGTCGGGCGGCACCATCCAGGCGGTGACCGACCGGCAGATCGCGGCCGCGTACAAGCTGCTGGCGCAGGAAGAGGGCGTGTTCGTGGAGCTGGCGTCGGCCGCCAGCGTCGCGGGGTTGCTGCAGGCGCACGCGCAGGGCATGGTGGAGTCGGGGCAGCGGATCGTGTGCACGGTCACGGGCAACGGGCTGAAGGACCCTGACTGGGCCATTTCGGGGGCTCCCGCGCCGGTGGTCATCCCCATCGACGTCCACGCCGCCGCGGCGGCGCTCAACCTCGCCTGACGGGGAGTGACGAGGATAAGTGAACGAATGAGGACCGTTGACATTCGCGTGCCCGCGACGTCGGCGAACCTGGGGCCGGGTTTCGACGCGCTCGGGCTCGCGCTGAGCCTGCACGACGACGTGCGCGCCACGCTCACCGGGGAGCGCGGCGTCCACGTCACCGTGGAGGGCGAGGGTGCGGGGGAGGTGGATTCCGGCGAGGGGCATCTGGTCGTCAAGGCCATGCGCAAGGCGTTCGACCGCATGGGCGTGCCTCAGCCGGAGGGCATACGCCTGCACTGCCGCAACCGGATCCCGCACGCACGGGGGCTGGGATCGTCGTCCGCGGCCGTGTGCGCGGGCATTCTCGCCGCGCGCGCTTTGGCTGATAGCGAACTTTCCGACGACGACGTCTACGCCCTGGCCACGGAGATGGAAGGGCATCCCGACAACGTCGCCCCCTGCCTGGCGGGCGGGCTGACCGTCTCATGGTCCGACCACGACGGGCTGCCGCATATGGTGAGACTGGCTCCCGACCAGCGCATCCGTCCCGTCGCCGTCATTCCTTCGACGCGGCTGTCCACGGAGGCCGCACGGGGGCTGCTGCCGAAGGACGTGCCCCACAAGGACGCCTCCTTCAACGCCGGCCGGGCCGCGTTGCTGATCGCCGCGCTGACCCAACGGCCCGAGCGAGAGCTGCTGCTCGCCGCCACGGAGGATCGGCTCCACCAGCATTACCGCGCGCCTGCGATGAGGGCGAGCGCGGATCTGGTAGAACGTCTCCGTGCAGTGGGCGTGCCCGCGGTCGTTTCGGGAGCGGGTCCCACGGTTCTTGCGTTTTCGACATCGGATACGCAGGATTTGATCGCGCCAGAAGTGGGTAATGACTGGCACATCCAGCTAATGGACGTCGACCCGGTTGGTGCGGACGTTCAGTTCCCCGAGACACGCTGATGCCTCTTTAGACCTTCAGGGAATAGCCGTGTGCGCTGGTGATGTTAGGCTGATAGCCGCACCAGATGCCCCCTTGGTGGGTGCGTGCTTGTCAGCCACACATCGCTGCATCATGCTTCACGTCGCGAGGCGGAAGCAGCGCGGCTGTCTCCCCGGAATCCGTTGCCTCCGGTTGGCCCACACCCGGTTGGCTCAACGTGAGGTGGCGACGACGGGGATCTGCGCGTTCGAATCACATCGACATCTGGTTGGCGACAGCAATCTGGGGGGTGTCAGCCACGCGCCAAGGGCCATCGGCGGCGTGGAAGAACCCCTCCCCAAGAGTGGCGGCCGTCTGCATCGACAGCCGAAGATCGCAAAGTGCACCCCGACCCGGTCTGTCCCGCCGGATCGCAAGCACCTCCGGGACGCCCGGAAGAACAAATCCGGCGCCCGACCCCTGGGAAGGACCTTTTAGTTGAGCGACACCACCGAACTCCTCTCCGACGCGTCAGGCGCTGAGCCGGCGTCCGGCGACACCCCCACCCGCGCCGCGGCCAAGCCGCGTGCGCGTCGCTCCGGCACCGGCCTGTCCGCCAAGGTGCTGCCCGAGCTGCAGAAGATGGCAGCGGAGCTGGGCATCAGCGGGACCGGGCGCATGCGGAAGAGCCAGCTCATCGCGGCCATCCAGGAGAAGCAGGGTGGCGGATCCGGAGACGGCGCACCGACGGCCGCGGCTGTGGCCGAGTCGCCCGCCCCGAGCACGGAGGCGGCGCCCGCGGCCGAGCGGCCCACCCGTACGCGCAGGGAACGTTCCCGTACCAAGCCCGCCGACAAGCCCGCCGAGGAGACCGCCGCGCAGCCCGCCGTGGCGCAGGCCGCCGAGGCGGCTGCCGCGCCCGCGGTCAGCGCGCCGGAGCCGGTCGCGGCAGCCCCGGCGGAGCCCGTCGTGGAGCAGCAGTCCCAGCCCGTGGAGACGCAGCAGGGCGAGTCGCGCTCCGAGCGCGGCGAGAGCCGGCGCGAGCGCCGCAGCCGTGGCGAGCGCCGCGAGCGCGGCGACCGCGGCAGCGACCGCGGTGAGGGCGGCCGCGCCGAGAGCAGCCGTGACGGCCGTGACCGTGACGGCGCCCGTGACGGTGCCCGTGATGGCGCCCGCGACGGCGGTCGTGACGGTCGTGACCGTGACGGTCGCGACGGCGGCCGTGGCGAGCAGCGTGACCGCGTCGCCGCCGACTCCGGCAGCCGGGGCGACCAGCGCGGCGCCCGCGACGGTGGCCGTGACGGCGCCCGTGACGGTGGCCGCGACGGTGGCCGCGACAGCGCGCGTGACGGCGACGACGACGAGCGCGGCGGGCGCGGCCGCAGGGGCCGCTTCAGGGAGCGCAACCGCGGCCGTGGCCGCGAGCGTTTCGAGACGGGCGAGCCCGTCATCGGTGACGACGACGTGCTCATCCCGATCGCCGGCATCCTCGACATCCTCGACAACTACGCCTTCGTCAGGACCAGCGGTTACCTGCCCGGCAGCAACGACGTCTACGTCTCGCTGGCCCAGATCCGCCGCAACGGCCTGCGCAAGGGCGACGTCATCACCGGCGCCGTCAGGCAGCCGCGCGAGGGCGAGCGCCGCGAGAAGTTCAACGCCCTGGTCCGCCTCGACACCGTCAACGGCATGGACCCGGAGCAGGCCCGCAACCGGCCCGACTTCAACAAGCTGACGCCGCTCTACCCGCAGGAGCGCCTGCGCCTCGAGACCGAGCCGAACATCCTCACCACGCGGATCATCGACCTCGTCTCGCCGATCGGCAAGGGCCAGCGCGGCCTCATCGTCTCCCCGCCCAAGGCCGGCAAGACGATGGTGCTGCAGTCCATCGCCAACGCGCTCACCCGCAACAACCCCGAGTGCCACCTCATGGTCGTGCTTGTGGACGAGCGGCCCGAAGAGGTCACCGACATGCAGCGGTCGGTCAAGGGCGAGGTCATCCACTCGACCTTCGACCGTCCCGCCGAGGACCACACCACGGTCGCCGAGCTGGCCATCGAGCGCGCCAAGCGCCTGGTGGAGCTGGGCCACGACGTGGTCGTGCTGCTCGACTCGATCACCCGTCTCGGCCGCGCCTACAACCTGGCCGCGCCGGCGTCCGGGCGCATCCTGTCGGGTGGTGTCGACTCCACGGCGCTCTACCCGCCGAAGCGGTTCTTCGGCGCCGCCCGCAACATCGAGAACGGCGGCTCGCTGACGATCCTCGCCACGGCCCTGGTCGAGACCGGGTCCAAGATGGACGAGGTCATCTTCGAGGAGTTCAAGGGCACCGGCAACATGGAGCTCAAGCTCAACCGCTCCCTGGCCGACAAGCGCATCTTCCCCGCGGTGGACGTCGACGCGTCCAGCACCCGTAAGGAAGAGATCCTCATGGCCAAGGAGGAGCTGCAGATCGTCTGGAAGCTGCGGCGCGTCCTGCACGCGCTCGACATGCAGCAGGCGCTGGAGCTGCTTCTGGAGAAGATGAAGGAGACGAAGTCCAACGCGGAGTTCCTCCTCCAGGTCCAGAAGACCACGGTGAGCAACGACCGCGACTAGCGAGTCCGTGGCTGAGGGGGCGGCAGGCTGGTTCTGCCGCCCCCTTCGCTTGCGCCCGGGGGGTGGGGCTAGCCCCACCCCCCGACGGTTGCCTGCCGTATTCCCGCCGCGGCGCCGCCGGTGCAGGCTTGCAGCATGCGGACGGTGGCGTTGAAGAACCGCGTGCCGTTGGGGCCGATGGGGCCGCTCGGCGTGCTGGTGGATCCGATGACGTGGCGCGCGGCGCCGTACCTGCTGGTCAGCGGGGCGCTCGGGCTGATGTGGTATTTCGTGCTGGCCATCACGATCTCCGTCTCCCTCGCTCTGGCGGTGGTCTGGGTCGGGGTGCCGCTCGCGATCGCCACCGTGCTGCTGTGGCGCGGCAGGGCCCGGCTGGAGCGGCGGCTGCTGCGGCTGGCGTTCGGGATCGACATCGCCGACCCGTACCGGCCGCGTCCGGCGCGCGGGCTCGGCGCGCACGTGCAGTGGCTGCTGAAGGACCCGGCGACCTGGCGGGATCTGGGCTACCTGCTCATGCTGCTGCCGCTGGGGGCGATCGAGGGCGTGGTGTCGTTCGCCATGTGGATGGCGACGGGCGGGCTGCTGCTGGCGCCCCTCGTGTATCCGCTGGAGGAGGGGGCGGGCGGCAGCGGCTACTTCGTCGAGGACTGGACGGGGGCCTGGGGCGCCGGCTTCTTCGGCGCGCTGCTGCTGGTGCTCAGCGCGTACCTGGCCAAAGGGATGGCCTGGCTGCACGGGACGCTGGCGACGGTGCTGCTCGGCGGCGGCGAGGAGGAGCGGCTGCGGGCCAGCAGGGCCCGCGGCATCGACGCTGCCGAGGCCGAGCGGCGCAGGATCGAGCGCGACCTGCACGACGGCGCCCAGCAGCGGCTGCTGTCGGTGGCGGTGGACCTCGGGCGGGCGCAGTCGAAGTTCGACAGCGACCCCGAGACGGTCAGGGAGCTCATCGCGCAGGCCCACGCCGGCACCAAGGCGGCCATCGCCGAGCTGCGGAACCTGGCCAGAGGCATCCACCCGGCCATCCTGAGCGACCGGGGTCTCGACGCGGCCCTGTCGGGGCTGGCCGCGCGGGCGCCGATCAGGGTGGACGTGTCGGCCGACCTGGACGAGCGGCCGCCGCCCGCCGTGGAGAGCATCGCCTACTTCACCGTGGCCGAGGCGCTGGCGAACATGGCCAAGCACGCCGGTGCCACCGAGGCGTCGGTCACCGTGTTCAGGGACCGGCGCGGCGTGATCGTGGACGTGTGGGACAACGGCATCGGGGGCGCCGTCGCCATCCCCGGCGGCGGCCTGTCGGGGCTGGCCGACCGGGCGGCCACCATCGACGGTGTGCTGGTCGTGCACAGCCCCGTGGGCGGGCCCACGATCATCCGCGCGGAGCTGCCCTGCGAGTGGTAAGCCTGGGTCATGCGCGTGGTCATCGCCGAGGACTCCGTACTGCTGCGGGAGGGGCTGGCGCGGCTGCTGGCCGACGGCGGCATCGACACGGTCGCGGCCGTCTCCGACGGGCCCGCGCTGGTGGCCGCCGTCGCCGAGCACGCACCCGACCTGGCGATCGTGGACGTGCGGATGCCGCCCACGCACACCGACGAGGGCCTGCGGGCCGCGCTGCAGGTGCGCGCGGCCCGGCCCGACTTCCCGATCCTGGTGCTGTCGCAGTACGTCGAGGAGCGCTACGCCGGCGACCTCATCGGCCGGGCCGTCGGATACCTGCTCAAGGAGCGGGTGGCGGACGTGGCGGAGTTCCTGGCGGCGGTGCGGCAGGTGGCGGGCGGCGGCACGGTCATCGACCCCGAGGTGGTGGTGCAGTTGCTGAGCCGCCAGCGCCGCGGCGCGCCGCTGGACTCGCTGTCGCCCCGCGAGCGCGAGGTGCTCGCGCTGATGGCCGAGGGCCGCTCCAACACCGCCATCGCCGCCCGCCTGGTCGTCACCGAGGGCGCCGTGGAGAAGCACATCTCCGGGATCTTCGCCAAGCTCATGCTGGGCCCCGCGCCGGAGGACCACCGGCGGGTGCTGGCCGTCCTGACGTACCTGGGGCGCTGATCCCGAAGGGGAATGTCCGATGGCCTGGGATGGTTACACGATCTGGCACACTGGTAGCTGACCATTTTGCGGTTCCGGTTCACGCCATGCGTGAAGGCGACCCGGCGGCCGCACCCCGAAAGGACAGCGATGAAGCGCGACATCCACCCCGAGTACCACGTGACGCAGGTCTCCTGCTCCTGCGGCAACACGTTCACCACCCGCAGCACCGCCAAGAACGGCGTCATCCACGCCGACGTGTGCTCGGCCTGCCACCCGTTCTACACGGGCAAGCAGAAGATCCTCGACACCGGCGGCCGGGTGGCCCGCTTCGAGAAGCGCTTCGGCAAGAAGGCCACGGGCAAGTAGCTCCACCCACGCCGGCCCGGACGCACCCCGGTGCGCCCTGGGTCGGCGTTGTTGGTGAACGGCCATACTTTTACGAAAAAAGGACCCACGGTGAACCTCGACGAGTTGCTCAAGGAGTATTCCGAGCTGGAGCTGCAGCTCGCCGACCCCGCCGTGCACGCAGACCAGAACAAGGCCCGCACGCTCGGTCGCCGCTACTCCCAGCTCACGCCGATCGTCGGCACCTACCGCGAGCTCGACTCCGTCCGCGAGGACCTGGTGGCCGCCAAGGAGCTGGCCGGCGAGGACGAGACGTTCGCCGCCGAGGCCGCCGAGCTGGAGGAGCGCATCCCGCAGCTGGAGGAGAAGCTCAGGCACCTGCTCATCCCGCGCGATCCCAACGATGACAAGGACATCATCATGGAGATCAAGGCGGGCGAGGGCGGCGAGGAGTCCGCGCTGTTCGCGGGCGACCTGCTGCGGATGTACCTCCGCTACGCCGAGCGGCTCGGCTGGAAGACCGAGATCATCGACAGCCAGCCCTCCGACCTGGGCGGATACAAGGACGTCACGGTCGGCATCCGGGCCAAGGGCGACGAGGGCGTCTGGTCGCGGCTGAAGTACGAGGGCGGGGTGCACCGCGTGCAGCGGGTGCCCGTCACCGAGTCGCAGGGCCGCATCCACACCAGCGCCGCGGGCGTGCTCGTCTACCCGGAGGCGGAGGAGGTCGACGTCCAGATCGACCCCAACGACCTGCGCATCGACGTCTACCGCTCCAGCGGCCCCGGCGGCCAGAGCGTCAACACCACCGACTCCGCGGTCCGCATCACCCACCTGCCCACCGGCGTCGTCGTCTCGTGCCAGAACGAGAAGAGCCAGCTGCAGAACAAGGAGTCGGCCCTGCGCATCCTGCGCGCCCGGCTGCTGGCCATCGCGCAGGAGGAGGCCGAGGCCGCGGCCCAGGCCGAGCGCAAGTCGCAGGTGCGCACCGTCGACCGCTCCGAGCGGGTCCGCACCTACAACTTCCCGGAAAACCGGATCTCCGACCACCGCGTCGGCTTCAAGGCGTATAACCTCGACCAGGTTCTCGACGGCGAGCTGACCGCCGTCACCCAGGCCCTCATCGACGCCGAAATGGCGGAGAAGCTCGCACAACACTCATGACATTTCTGCTGGACGAGATCGCGCTCGCCACCGCCCGGCTCGCCGAGGCAGGCGTTCCTTCGCCGCGCACCGACGCGGAGGAGATCGCGGCGTTCGTCCACGGTGTGCGCAGGAGCGAGCTCCACACGGTCAAGGACTCCGAGTTCGACGCGCTCTTCTGGGAGGGTGTCGCCCGGCGTGAGGCCCGCGAGCCGCTGCAGCACATCACCGGACACGCCTACTTCCGCTACCTGGAGCTGGCGGTCGGGCCCGGCGTGTTCGTGCCGCGCCCCGAGACCGAGGTGATGGCCGGCTGGGCCATCGAGACGCTGCGCGAGATGGACGTCAACGCGCCCCTCGTGGTCGACCTCGGCACCGGCTCAGGTGCGATCGCCCTGTCCATCGCCCAGGAGGTGGCGCTGGCCGAGGTGCACGCCGTGGAGGTCGATCCGGCGGCGTACACGTGGGCCAAGCGCAACATCTCCGAGCTCGGCCAGGGCCGCACCCACCTGCACCCGGAAGACCTCGCCGAGGCGCTGCCGGAGCTCAACGGCAAGGTCGACCTGGTCATCTCCAACCCGCCGTACATCCCGCCCGGCGCCATCCCGCGCGACCCCGAGGTGCGCGACTACGACCCGTCCCGGGCGTTGTTCGGCTCGGGCGACGACGGGCTCGGCGAGGTGCGCGCGGTGGAGCGCACGGCCCGCCGCCTGCTGCGCCCCGGCGGCTGGGTGGCCGTCGAACACGCCGACGAACAGGGCAGGGCCGTCTACCTGACCTTCCCCGAGGACAACGGCTGGCGCGACGTGCGCCTGCGCCAGGACCTCACCAGAAGAGACCGCTTCGTCACGGCCCGGCTGGGCCAGGACTAGGATGCACGCCGTGGGACGACGTTTTGACTGCTCCGACCCCGACCAGCGGACCATCGCGCTGATGGAGGCCGCCGCGGCCGTCCGCCGCGGGGACCTCGTGGTGCTGCCGACCGACACCGTTTACGGCATCGGCGCCGACGCCTTCACCCCGGCGGCCGTCCAGTCGCTGCTCGACGCCAAGGGCCGGGGCCGCGACATGCCGCCGCCCGTGCTCGTGGGCACCGTCAGAGCCGCCACAGCGCTCGTGGACGACCTCGGAGCGTACGGGCAGGACTTGATAGACGCCTTCTGGCCCGGGCCGCTCACGCTCGTCTGCAAGGCCAACAGGGCCCTTTCCTGGGACCTGGGCGACACCAAGGGCACGGTGGCGGTCCGCATGCCGCTGCACCCGGTCGCGCTCGACCTGCTCAAGGAGACCGGCCCCATGGCCGTCTCCAGCGCCAACCGCTCCGGCGCGCCCGCCGCCACCACCGCGGAGGAGGCCGAGGAGCAGCTCGGCGACTCCGTCGAGGTCTACCTCGACGGCGGCAAGACCACCGACCACACCCCCTCCACCATCCTCGACCTCACCACGGCCGTGCCCCGGCTGCTGCGGCGCGGGGCCATCCCGGTGGAGAAGCTGCGCGGCATCATCGGGTACGTCGCCACCGACGACTGACGTATACCGGCTGCTTATTCCGGCTGCTATCGCGCTCGGGCCGTGATTACGGTGAGGCCCGGAGCGGCGATACGTCCGGGAGTGGCCCATGGGCAAGTACGACGGCATGGATCCCCAGCTGGTCCGTGACCTGCTGGCCGAGGTGAAACACGCGGCCACGGAGATGCGCACGGTCGAGGACCGGGTCAGGGCCACCATGCAGCGTGCGGGGGTGCCCATCGAGGCCGGGCATCGGCCTGCTCAGGTGGCTGATGCCGTGGGGGAGATGGTCAAGGACGTCGGTGGGCGGCTGGCCGTGCTGGAGAAGCGGGTCGATGAGTCCAAGGAGGTGCGGGGGGATCGGGAGCAGTACGGGAATCCGCGGGCGGGGGATGGGGACGGGGAGAAGACGACTGGGGGCGACAAGGGCACGGAGTCCGAGGGGAAGACGGGCTCTGATGGGGTGACCGGCTCGGATGGGAAGACGGGCTCCGACGAGAAGACGGGCTCCGACGGGAAAACGGGCTCCGACGGGGTGACCGGCTCCGATGGGAAGACGGGCTCCGACGCAGCGACGGGCTCGGACGGCAAGACCGGCTCTGACGGTAAGGCGTGCGATGACGCCGAGGACGCGGGGACCGGCGGCGAGAGCAAGACCGGGGACCAGCCCGCTGAGACGCCCAAGGACGACGATCGGGGCAGCAGGCGCGATCAGGGGACGGAACCGGATCGGGGCGTGACCGAACCGCCCGCCAAGGACACCGACACCCCGGCCCAGGACACCAATCCGCCGGCCCAGGAGGCCACTCCTCCGGCCCAGGGCTCGGACACCCCGGATCAGGGCACGGAAGCTCCTGCCGCCGACGCACAGGGCGCCGGCCAGCCCCGGGTGGTGGTGGTCGATGGCGTCAAGGTCCTGCAGGTGCCGCTCGACGCGCCCCAGGCGGCGGTGATCGAGGACATGCTGGAGAACCCGGACAAGGTGCAACCGGCCGAGATGCCGAAGCTCCCCGCCGCCGACGGCGACGTCATCTCCGCCGAGGCCAACCCGCCCGACCTGGACGCCCTCAAGACGGTCATCGAGGACCATCGCCAGATCGCGCCCCAGGACATGCCGGGCGTGCAAGTCCCGGCGGGCGAGTACGGCAAGGGCGAATGGGTCGAACGCGACATCCGCCCGGACGGCCCCGCGGGCTCGGTCGACGCCGGCAACCCGAGCACGGGCGGAGGCACGCCGACCACGCCGCCACCGGCCGACACGACGAGCGTCGGCGGCACGGCCTCGGACGGTGGCACGGCCTCGGACGGTGGCACGGTCTCGGACGGTGGCACAGTCTCGGACGACGGTGCGGGTGCGTACGGTGGCTCGACAGTCGGCGTGGTGCCGGACGGCGGCTCGGCGGCGGAGGCGTCGGGCGGCGGCGCCGCCACCACGGGCGATGACGCCTGCGACCAGGGCAAGGACGCGGACACCCCGCCGAACGGCGACGGCACAGGCGGGCAAACCACCGTCCCACCGACGGACCAGGACACGAAACCGGACCAACCGGCTGGCGACGGACGTACAGGCGACCAACCGGCTGGCGACGGACGTACAGAGGACCAGCCGGACGGCGATGCGCGCACGGACGACCAGCCGGAGCAGGGCGGCGGCGGCCCGGGAGAACCCGTCGCCATCCCGCCGACCGACCCCGCCGAGACGTCCACCGGCACCGCCGACACATCAGGCCGGTCCTCGGAGGCTCAGGGAGCGGCGGGCGCAGGGACGACGGCAGGCGGCACCGGTGCGGACGCCTACGGCCCGCCGCAGCAGGCGCAGCCCGGAAACAGGACGCAACCGGAGTACGAGATCCTGATCGCCTACGACGTGGAGCCCGGCTACGACACGACCACGGATGCGACCGTAACCGTGACAGCGGACGCCGCAATCGACGCGGCGGCGGGCGGGGCAGCGAATGTGACGCTGGACGCAGCGGCGGGCGGGTCGGGGGATGTGACGCTGGACGTGGCGACGGGCGTGAGCGCCGACGTACCCGCCGGCGCGGAAGCAGCCGCCTGGGCGACCGACGGCGGCGACGTCGTCAGCCACCACACCACCCCACCCACCCTCGACGCCCTCAAAACGGTCATCGACCACCACCGCGACATCCAGCCCCAAGACCTACCCTCCGTCCAAATCCCCCCAGGCGAGTACGGCAAGGGCGAATGGACCCCCGAGGACGTCGGCCCGGACGGCCCCCCGGGCTCGATCGCCCCCGGCCACCCGGAGAGGAGCGAGTAGATGTACGCCGACCCGCCGCCCCCCAGGGCCAAGGGCAGGAACGAGTCCCCGCCCCCCTCCCCGGACGGACTGGACGGCGTCCAGCATCCCTGGAAGTTCAACCCGGACTACCAGAAGCTGGTCGAGGCCTGGGACGAGGTGCTGCCGCGCCTGGAGACGCTCAGGACCACCCTCGACAAGGCGTACTCGCTGGCCAGGAGCCCGCAGACGTGGGACGCGCCGGTGGGGGAGCGGTACGTGGAGGACATCAGGGAGTGGCGGCGCAGGCTGGCGCTCTACCGGCACTCGGTGCTGACGTCGATCAGCGACGCGGCGGAGGACACGCCGCGGTGGGTGCGGACCACGGATGTGCCACAACCGTTCTGGTGAAATTTCGGGGAATATCCGGCATATGGGCAAAACGGACATTGCGCCGTACAGTGGAGAAATGGGTGCGGAGCCCTACTACGGGCCGGATTTCGGGATGTTGCGCAGCCGGGATCCCGAGATCGCGCAGATCCTGCTCGACGAGCTCGACCGGGTGCGCGGCGGGATCCAGCTCATCGCGAGCGAGAACTTCACCTCGCCCGCCGTCCTGGCCGCCCTGGGTTCCACCCTCACCAACAAGTACGCCGAGGGCTACCCGGGCAGGCGCTACTACGGCGGCTGCGAGGTCGTGGACCGGGCCGAGCGGCTGGCGGTGGAGCGGGCGTGCGGCCTGTTCGGGGCCGAGCACGCCAACGTCCAGCCGCACTCCGGCGCCTCGGCGAACCTGGCCGCCTACGCCGCCCTGCTGCAGCCCGGCGACACCATGCTGGCCATGGCGCTGCCGCACGGCGGCCATCTCACCCATGGCTCCAAGGTGAACTTCTCGGGAAGATGGTTCGACGTCGTGCCGTACGGAGTGCGTCGCGACACCGAGCTGATCGACTACGACGAGGTGCGGGACCTGGCGTTGCGGCACCAGCCGAAGCTGATCGTGTGCGGCGCGACGGCGTACCCGAGGCTGATCGACTACGCGGTGTTCCGCGGCATCGCGGACGAGGTGGGGGCGTGGCTGCTGGCCGACGCGGCGCATCCGATCGGGCTGATGGCGGGTGGTGCGATCCCGTCGGCGGTGCCGTACGCGGACGTCGTGACGTTCACCACGCACAAGGCGCTGCGCGGGCCGCGCGGCGGCGCGATCCTGTGCACGCGGGAGCTGGCCGGGAAGATCGACCGGGCGGTGTTCCCGTTCGTGCAGGGCGGGCCGCTGATGCACGTGGTGGCGGCCAAGGCGGTGGCGTTCGCGGAGGCGGCGCGGCCGGAGTTCGCCGACTACGCCAGGCGGGTGGTCGCCAACGCGCGGGCGCTGGCCGAGGCGCTGGGGGTGGAGGGGATGCGGGCCGTCTCCGGCGGCACGGACACCCATCTGGCGCTGATCGACCTGCGCGGGGCGGGCGTGTCAGGGGCGGAGGCGGAGCGCAGGTGCGCGGACGCGGGGATCACGCTGAACCGCAACGCGGTGCCGTACGATCCCGAGCCGCCCGCGATCACCTCGGGCATCCGCGTGGGCACGCCGTGCGTGACCACTCAGGGGATGGGGCCCCAGGAACTCAAGGAGATCGGCACGCTCGTGACCCGAGCGGTGCTGCATCCTGGCAGCTCGGCGGAGGTCAGGGAAAGAGTTGCGGCGCTGCTCGCCATCCATCGTCCATATCTCAGCGAATATTAAGCGGTTCTGTGTCGATTTCCGGTCACAGCTGGCCGGAGCATCCGGGAAACTAGGTTCGTGCGCGAATACCTGTTCATGGCGCTCATCTCGGCGGCGGTCACATATCTGCTGGTGCCGCTGGTGCGCCGCTTCGCCATCCGTATCGGCGCCATGCCCGAGGTTCGCGAGCGCGACGTGCACACCACGCCGACGCCCAGGCTGGGCGGCCTGGCGATGTACGGCGGTCTCGTCATCGGCCTGCTGACCGCCAGCCGGCTCCCGCACACCGGCGAGACCCTGGCCAGCCACAACGCCGACGTCGTCACGGCGCTGATCGTGGCGGGCGGGCTGATCACGGTGACCGGGTTCCTCGACGACTGGTGGGGCATGGACGCCTTCATCAAGCTCGGCGGGCAGATCGCGGCCGCCGGCGTGCTGGTCGCCTTCAACATGCGGCTGCTCTACATCCCGCTGCCGAAGGACTGGGGCGGCTCCACCAGCCTCGACTACACCCTCAGCACGATCATCACCATCCTGGTCGTGGTCGTGACGATCAACGCGGTCAACTTCGTCGACGGTCTCGACGGGCTCGCGGCGGGCATCGTCTGCATCGCCGCCATGGCCACCTGGGCCTACTCGATCTTCCTGGCGCAGAGCATGAGCGCCGGCAACATCACCACGACCGCCGCCATCGCGGCCGTGCTCATCGGCACCTGCCTGGGGTTCCTGCCGCACAACTTCCACCCGGCCAAGATCTTCATGGGCGACACCGGGGCGATGCTGATCGGCCTCGTGCTCGCCTCCTCCATCGTGACGGTGACGCCGCTCGACCCCGCCGCCATCGAGAGCGTGAACAAGGTCGGTGTGCTGCTGCCGCTGATGCTGCCCGCCGCGGTGCTGGTCCTGCCGCTCATCGACCTCATCACCGCCGTGGTGCGCCGCACCTCGCAGGGCCTGTCCCCGTTCGCGCCCGACCGCGGCCACCTGCACCACCGGCTGCTCGACATCGGCCACTCGATGCGCCGGTCCGTGCTGATCATGTACGCGTGGGCGTTCCTGTTCGCCTTCGGCGTGGTGCTGCTGGCACGCGTGGGTGTGCCGGTGCTGTGGTTCCTCGTGGTGATCGTCCTGGCGCTGGCCGTGCTGGTGCTGATGGCCGCTCCGCGCTGGCGGGGCAGGGGCGGGGCGCACTCCGCTCCGCGCAACAAGCAGCCCGATGACGACGACGGCCCGCCGACCGGTCCGATGCCGCCGATCCTGCCGGACACGCAGGTCAGAAGACCGCAGATGCCGCCGGCCGACGGCTCTTCCCGCGAGCGCGCGACGGCCGAGGGAAATCCGGTCATTCCCGCCTTTCCGAGCCGTCCTTGATCGGGAACTAGAAACGGCAGGTAAAAGCGGTCTTCCGTGAGCTTGTGATATCTTTCACGAGCAGGGACTCCAGACTGACCGGTTCTGGAGGTAGCAAACGCTCGCTTGATAACTCGCTGATGGAGCACCGATGCAGGCCAACGACGTGCGCGTACTCAAGAGCGCCGCGATTCCGACCGCACTGGTTGGGGTGGTCGCCGTCGTCGTGGCTTTCCTGACGGCAGGAGGCAAGGGCGCGCTGGGCGCGGCCCTGGGCACCTTGCTCGTCGGAGTTTTCTTCTCCATCAGCGTGGTAGCGGTGTCGTATGCGGCCCGAGTCTCCCCGCAGCTGATGGCGATCGCGGCCATGGTGAGTTACCTGGTGAAGGTGGTCGTCATCATGATCGTGCTGTCCGCCTTCCGCGATACGACGCTCTGGAACACGCTGGCTTTCGCGTGGGCCGTGGTGGTCTGCACGCTGGTCTGGACGGGTTTCGAAGTCCGCGCCTTCATGAAGGCCAAGATGTTTTACGTCGACCCCGACGCCAAGGTCCCCGGTAAGGGCGACTCATGAGGCTGTCACGCGGACGGGGTCCGATATGACTAGTCCTCTACTCGCCTGCTATCGTCGGGGCCGCGATGAGCGCACAGGAACGCCGACCGGAAGAAGACGGTCGCGACTTCGCCGATGCCATGTGGTCGATCCCCAGCCTTCTGCTTGCAGGGATGGCCATCTACGGCGGCATCGGGTGGTTGCTGGACCGGTGGCTGGACATGTCCGCGTTCTTCCCCATAGGCATCGTCCTTGGGCTGGTGCTCGCTGGCTACCTGGCCTACCGGAAGTTCTCTCGCTGACTCGCGGAGACTCCGCCGAGGGAAACCCTTGTGATCCACACTACGACGTTGATGAAGGGAACGCCGCGTGAGTGCGCTGACGGCCCCAGCTCCCGCCCCACAGTTCCAGGCACCTACGCCTGAAGAACTGTTCAACCTGCCACCGATCATCCCCGGGGTCGAATGGTTCACCAAGCCGGTTCTGCTGGCGCTGCTGAGCGCGCTCCTGGTGATCGGTGTCACCTGGGCGGCGTTCGGTAATCCGAAGGTCGTGCCGCGGGGTATGCAGAACGTGGTCGAGTACGGCTACATGTTCGTCCGCGACCAGGTCGCCCGCCCCTTCCTGGGCAAGGACGCCGACCGGTGGATGGGCCTGCTGGTCTCGCTGTTCTTCCTGGTGCTGGTCTGGAACATCATGGGCGTCATCCCGCTCGCGCAGTTCCCCGTCGCCTCGCACATCGCCTTCCCGGCGGTGCTGGCGATCTCGATCTACGTGCTCAAGGTCTACCTCGGCGTCAAGCACCAGGGCGGGGTCGGCTACTTCAAGAACATGATGTTCCCCCCGGGGCTGCCGAAGGGCATCTACGTTCTGCTGGCGCCGATCGAGTTCCTCTCCAACATGATCATCGCCCCGTTCACGCACGCGGTCCGACTGTTCGCGAACATGTTCGCCGGCCACATGCTGCTGGCCTTCTTCAGCATGGTGGGCTTCTGGTTCCTGTTCGAGCAGCTGACCCCGCTGGGGGCCCCAGTCGGCATCATCGGCGTGGTGATGACCATCATCTTCACCGCGTTCGAGATGTTCATCCAGTTCCTGCAGGCGTTCCTGTTCGCGATGCTGGCATCGATGTACATCGGCGGCGCGCTGCACCCGGATCACTGAGAACCACCTACCGGAATATCCATGACCGGTGGACAACCCGCTTCACCGGCCGTCCAGTAAAGGAAATACAGCAATGAGCGTTCTCGCTGAGGTCTCCGGCAACGTCACCGCCATCGGTTACGGTCTCGCCGCCATCGGCCCCGGCATCGGCGTCGGCATCATCTTCGGTCAGGGCGTGCAGGCCATCGCGCGCCAGCCCGAGGCTTACGGCCTGATCCGCCAGAACATGCTCCTGGGCTTCGTGCTCACCGAGGCCCTCGCCCTGCTCGGTCTGGTCGCGCCCTTCATCTTCGCGGGCATCTAAGACCAGAAGAATTCTGACGAAAGGCTGCATCCATGATTAAGGCAGCTACGCTCCTCGCGGCGGAGGAGGGTGCCAACCCGCTCATTCCGCACACCTACGAGCTCGTCGTCGGTATCTTCTCGTTCGCCGTCGTCGTCTTCGTCGTCGGCCGGATGCTCGTACCGCGCATCCAGAAGACGCTGGCCGAGCGGACCGACGCGATCGAGGGCGGCATCAGGAGGGCGGAGGAGGCGCAGGCAGAGGCTCAGGCCCTGCAGAAGCGCTACTCCGAGCAGCTCGAAGAGGCTCGTCGCGACGCCGCCAGGCTGCGCGAGGAGGCCCGCGAGCAGGCCGCGCAGATCAAGGCCGAGCTTCGTGAGGAGGCGCAGGCCGAGGCCCGCCGCCTCGTCGAGGCCGCACACGCCCAGATCGAGGCAGACCGCCAGGCGGCCTTCGCCCAGCTCCGCACGGAGATCGGTCGCCTGTCGACCGACCTGGCCGGCCGCATCGTCGGCGAGTCGCTGGAGGACGAGGTCCGCCAGAGCCGCATCGTCGACAGGTTCCTTGACGAGCTCGAGAGCTCGAACGTGCAGGCGGTGCGCTGATGCGCGGTTTGAGCAGGACCTCGCTGGCCGACGTCGAAGAGCGCTTCAACGCGGTCGCCGGTAGTGCCGACCTCGGTGCGCTCTCCGACGAGCTGTTCGCGGTCGCGGATCTGCTCGACCGCGAGCACGGCCTGCGCCGCGCCCTGTCCGACCCGGCCAGGCCGGCCGAGCAGAAGGCGGGCGTCCTGCGCTCGCTGCTCGACGGCAAGGTGGGTGCCGCTGCCCTGGCCACCGCCGAGGCCGCGGTCTCGGCCAGGTGGTCGCGGGCCGGTGACCTGGCCGACGTGCTCGAACGGCTCGGCGTCGTCGCCGCGGCGGCGGAGGCGGAGAGCCAGCGCAGGCTCGACGACGTGGAGGACGAGCTCTTCCGCTTCGGCCGCATCATCGCCGCCAACCCCGGCCTGCGCCGTGCGCTCGCCGACGCGGCCGCTCCCGAGGAGGGCAAGCGCGAGCTGCTGCGCACCCTGCTCGAGGGCAAGGTCGCCCCCTCCAGCCTGCGGCTCATCACGCAGCTGGTGGTGCACCCGCGGGGGCGTAGCCTGGAGGTGGGCCTGGATGAGGTCGGTCACCTCGTGGCCCAGCAGCGCCAGCGCCTCGTGGCGGTGGTGCGCAGCGCGGTCGAGCTGACCGAGGCGCAGAAGGAGCGCCTGGCGGCGTATCTGCGCACCTCCTATGGCCGTGACGTGCACCTGAATGTCGAGGTGGACAAGCGAGTGCTCGGTGGGTTCTCGGTCCGCGTCGGCGACGAGATCATCGACACCACAATCGTGGGACGAATCGAAGAAGTCCGCCGCCGGTTGGCCGGCTAGGCGAAGAGGGAGACAGAGTAGAGATGGCGGAGCTTACGATCCGGCCGGACGAGATCCGGGACGCGCTTGAGCGCTTCGTCCAGGCGTACGAACCGGAAGGCGCCGCGCGCGAGGAGATCGGGACCGTCGTCGACGCCGGCGACGGTATCGCCCATGTCTCCGGCCTTCCCTCGGCGATGGCGAACGAGCTGCTCGAGTTCGAGAACGGTACGCGCGGCCTGGCACTGAACCTCGACACCCGCGAGATCGGTGTCGTCATCCTGGGCGAGTTCAGCGGCATCGAGGAGGGCCAGACGGTCCGCCGGACGGGCGAGGTCCTGTCCGTGCCCGTCGGCGACAACTTCCTCGGCCGCGTGGTCGACCCCCTGGGCAACCCGCTCGACGGCAAGGGCGCCATCGAGGCCGAGGGCGTGCGCGCCCTCGAGCTGCAGGCCCCCACGGTCGTCCAGCGCCAGCCCGTGAAGGAGTCGCTGGCCACGGGCATCAAGGCGATCGACGCCATGACGGCGATCGGCCGCGGCCAGCGCCAGCTGATCATCGGTGACCGCGGTACCGGCAAGACCGCGATCGCCGTCGACACCATCCTCAACCAGCGCGAGAACTGGGCCTCCGGCGACCCCACCAAGCAGGTGCGCTGCGTCTACGTCGCGGTCGGCCAGAAGGGCTCGACCGTCGCGCAGGTGCGCGCCCGCCTGGAGGAGGCCGGTGCGATGGAGTACACCACCATCGTCGCCGCCCCTGCCTCCGAGGCCGCCGGCTTCAAGTACATCGCGCCCTACGCCGGCTCGGCGATCGGTCAGCACTGGATGTACCAGGGCAAGCACGTCCTGATCGTCTTCGACGACCTGACCAAGCAGGCGGACGCCTACCGCGCCGTCTCGCTGCTGCTGCGCCGCCCGCCGGGTCGTGAGGCGTTCCCCGGTGACGTCTTCTACCTCCACTCCCGGCTGCTGGAGCGCTGTGCCAAGCTCTCCGACGACCTGGGCGGCGGCTCGATGACGGGTCTGCCGGTCATCGAGACCAAGGGCAACGACGTCTCGGCGTTCATCCCGACCAACGTCATCTCCATCACCGACGGGCAGGTCTTCCTCGAGACCGACCTGTTCAACGCCGGTGTGCGCCCGGCCATCAACGTCGGTGTGTCGGTGTCCCGAGTCGGCGGCTCCGCTCAGGCCAAGGCCATGCGGAAGGTCGCGGGCACGCTGCGGCTGTCGCTGTCGCAGTACCGTGACCTCGAAGCGTTCGCGGCCTTCGCCTCCGACCTCGACGCCGCCTCCAAGGCCCAGCTCGAGCGCGGTCAGCGACTGGTCGAGCTGCTCAAGCAGGCCCAGTACAGCCCCTTCTCGCTGGAGCGCGAGGTGGCCTCCATCTGGGCGGGCACGACGGGCGAGCTCGACGAGGTGCCGATCGAGGACGTGCGCCGCTTCGAGGGCGAGTTCCTCGACTACATCCAGTCGTCGCACAAGGGCATCTTCGACACCATCCGCGAGACCCGCGAGCTGTCCGACGACACGGTGACCGCTCTGAAGGACGCCATCACGGAGTTCAAGAAGGGCTTCACCACCTCCTCGGGTGAGCTGCTGGTCAAGGACGAGCCGGTGGCGCCGCTCGGGGCCGACGAGGTCGGCCAGGAGAAGATCAAGAAGGTCGTGCGTCCGGCGGCGGAGAAGTAGGACATGGGTGCCCAGCTAAGGCTGCTGCGGCGGCGGATCAGCTCGGTCAAGTCGACCGCGAAGATCACGCGCGCCCAGGAGCTCATCGCCTCTTCACGGATCGTGAAGGCGCAGCAGCGGATGCAGGAGGCGCTGCCGTACGAGCGCGAGATCACTCGCGCCGTCACGGGCGTCGTCAGCAACGCTGCCAGCGTCGACCATCCGCTGACCGTGGCGAAGGAGAACCCCGCCAAGGCGGGCGTCCTCGTCGTCACCAGCGACAGCGGCTTCTGCGGTGGCTTCAACGCCAACGTGCTGCGCGAGGCCGAGGCCCTGCGCGGGCTGCTGGAGGGCCGCGGGATGACCGTGGTGCCGTTCGTCACCGGGCGCAAGGGTGTCACCTGGCACACCTTCCGCAACAGGGAGATGGGCGGCAGCTGGGTCGGGTTCTCGCGGAAGCCGGCCTACGCCGACGCCAAGGAGATCGCGAACACGCTGATCGACTCGTTCAAGGACGAGAACGGGATCGACGAGATCCACATCGTCTCGACCGAGTTCGTCTCGATGCTCACGCAGAACGTCGTGGTCAAGCGGGTCCTGCCGCTGGAGGTCGAGGAGACCGAGGCGACGGACTCGACGGTGATCCCGCCGTACTTCGAGTTCGAGCCGACCGCCGGCGACGTGCTGGAGTCGCTGCTGCCGCGGTACGTGGAGTCGCGCATCTTCACCGCGCTGCTCCAGTCGGCGGCCTCCGAGGAGGCCGCGCGGCGGCGCGCGATGAAGTCCGCGACCGACAACGCCAACGAGCTGATGCGGGTGCTCACCCAGCAGATGAACCAGGCTCGCCAGGCCGAGATCACCCAGGAAATCAGCGAGATCGTCGGTGGCGCCAACGCGCTCGCTGACGCCGCAGCGGGGAAAGAGTGAAATGACTGCAGAGGCTGTTGAAACTGTAGAAGCCCCCGCGGCCGGCACTGGCCGCGTGGCACGTGTCACCGGCGCCGTCGTCGACGTGGAGTTCCCCGTCGAGGCGATGCCCGAGATCTACAACGCGCTCAAGGTCGAGGTGACCCTCGGCGGCGAGACCAAGACCCTGACGCTCGAGGTCGCCCAGCACCTGGGCGACAACCTCGTCCGCGCCATCTCCATGCAGCCCACCGACGGCCTGGTCCGCGGCCAGGCGGTCGCCGACACCGGCGCGCCGATCTCGGTGCCCGTCGGCGACGTCGTCAAGGGTCACGTGTGGAACGCGCTCGGCGAGACGCTCGACGTCCCGACCTCCTCGCTGAAGATCGAGGAGCGGTGGGGCATCCACCGTCCGTCGCCGGCCTTCGACCAGCTCGAGTCCCGCACCGAGCTGCTCGTCACCGGTATCAAGGTCATCGACCTGCTCACCCCGTACGTTCAGGGTGGGAAGATCGGCCTGTTCGGCGGCGCCGGCGTGGGCAAGACGGTGCTCATCCAGGAGATGATCCGCCGAGTCGCCCGTAACTTCGGTGGCACCTCCTGCTTCGCCGGTGTGGGCGAGCGCACCCGTGAGGGCAACGACCTCTGGCTGGAGATGGAGGAGGCGGACGTCCTCAAGGACACCGCGCTCGTCTTCGGCCAGATGGACGAGCCGCCGGGCACCCGTCTGCGGGTCGCCCTGTCGGCGCTGACGATGGCGGAGTACTTCCGCGATGTGCAGAAGCAGGACGTGCTGCTGTTCATCGACAACATCTTCCGCTTCACGCAGGCCGGTTCCGAGGTCTCCACGCTGCTCGGCCGCATGCCGTCCGCCGTGGGTTACCAGCCCACGCTGGCCGACGAGATGGGCGTGCTCCAGGAGCGCATCACCTCGACGCGCGGTCACTCGATCACCTCCATGCAGGCGATCTACGTGCCCGCCGACGACATCACCGACCCGGCCCCGCACAACGCGTTCGCGCACCTCGACGCGCAGACCGTGCTCTCGCGGCCGATCTCGGAGAAGGGCATCTACCCGGCGGTGGACCCGCTCGACTCCTCCTCCCGGATCCTCGACCCGCAGATCGTGGGCGAGGAGCACTACCGGGTGGCCCAGGAGACCAAGCGGATCCTGCAGAAGTACCGCGAGCTCCAGGACATCATCGCGATCCTCGGTATCGACGAGCTGTCCGAAGAGGACAAGGTCACCGTCCAGCGGGCCCGCCGCATCGAGCGCTTCCTGTCGCACCCGATGTACGCGGCCGAGGCCTTCACCGGCCAGCCGGGCGAGACCGTGCCGCTCGACGAGACCATCGCCTCCTTCAAGGGCCTCTGCGCGGGTGAGTACGACCACCTGCCCGAGCAGGCGTTCTTCATGGTCGGTGGCATCGACCAGGCCATCGCGAAGGCCAAGGAACTCGAGCGTCGCTAATCGCCCCACGGTGGTGGTACGGCATGATCGTCGTACCACCACCTGATCGGAAAGGAACCTACACAAGTGGCGAAGCTACGCGTAGGGGTTGTCTCACCCGAGCGTGAGATCTGGTCGGGCGAGGCCGACATGGTGATTGCCAAGACCGTGGACGGCGAGATCGGTATTATGCCGCAACACGCACCTGTGCTCGGCGTCCTCGTCGAGGGCGGGGTGCTGCGCGTGAAGCGGGAAGGTGAGCCGGAGCTGGTGGCGGCGGTGCACGGGGGTTTCATCTCCGTGGCCGACGACGAGGTCTCCGTGCTCGCCGAGGTCGCCGAGCTCGGCTCCGAGGTCGACGTCGCGGCTGCTCGTGACGCTCTCGACCGGGCGCAGGCCTCGATCGAGGCCAACCAGGAGGACGCCGACGCGGCCATCGAGGCCAAGCGTGCCAGGGCCCGGCTGCGTGCGGCGGGCGAAGAGGTTTAATACATAGCAAGCGGCGATCAGGGGGCGGCATGGTGGCGACGATGGTGATTCTCGTAGTGCTGCTGGCCGCCCTCATCGTGTTGCGCGGGGTGACGCTCGCCCGTTCGCGCGGCAGTGTGCCCTGTCGCCTGCGGGTGGGAGAGGGCGGATGGCAGAGCGGGGTAGCCCGCTATGCCGACGGGGAGCTCCATTGGATTCCGCTGCTCGGCGTCCGACTCCGGCCGCGTCACGCAATCGCGAGGCGCGGCCTTGTTGTTTCCGCGAGGCGGGAGATCGACGGGGGCCTGTACGCGGTCGACTGTTCGGGCAGCACCCGGGGGATCTCGCTGGCGATGAGCGCCGACGCCATGACCGGGTTCCTGGCCTGGCTGGAGTCCGCGCCCCCCAGCGCCTATCTGGACGTCGCCTAGCCCGCGATCAGCGGGTGCCGCCGGGCTTCCAGAGCAGCTCATTGCCGGCGTGAGCCACGCGGCAGGCGACGAACAGCAGGTCCGACAGCCGGTTGAGGTACTTGGCCGTCAGCGGGTTCATGTCGTCGTGGGTCTCCAGGGCCGCCCAGGCGGTGCGTTCGGCCCTGCGTACCGTGACCCGGGCGACGTGCAGGGCCGCCGTGGCGGGGTCGCCGCCCGGCAGGATGAAGCTGCGCAGCGGCTGGAGCCCGGCGTTGAAGCGGTCGATCTGCTCCTCCAGCCGGTCGATGTACGACTGCTCCACCCGCAGCGGCGGGAACTCAGGAGCGGGGACGACCGGCGTGGCCAGGTCGGCCCCCACGTCGAAGAGCTCGTTCTGCACCCGGACCAGGCACTGGGCCAGGTCGTCGGGGAACGTGCCGTGCGACAGCGCCAGGCCCAGGTGGGCGTTGGCCTCCTCCACGTCGGCGTAGGCCGCCAGCCGGGTGTCGGTCTTCGGGGTGCGGCTCATGTCGACCAGCGCCGTCGTGCCGTCGTCTCCGCCCCGGGTGTAGATATGTGAGAGAACGACAGGCTTGTCCTTGTCAGCGCGCGTCATGGTTTCAGCGTAGTGACAAATGTCATCCGAATCCTCCGCGAGATCCATATCGGGCCGGTGATTTCCACGACTACCTGGGCGAACCCGACTGAAGCCACTATTGACCCATGATGAAGGAGATGACCTGATGCTCGAGATCAGCGAGCTGCGCAAGCGTTTCGCGGGCGGCCCCGACACCCCCGGCGGCAAGGTCGCCCTCGACGGGATCAGCTTCACGGTGCGGCCGGGCGAGATGTTCGGGTTCGTCGGTGCGAACGGCGCGGGCAAGACCACGACGATGCGCATCGTGATGGGCGTGCTCCAGGCCGACTCCGGCTCGGTGAGCTGGCAGGGCAGGCCGCTCGGCTACGACGACCGGCAGCGGTTCGGGTACATGCCCGAGGAGCGCGGCCTGTACCAGAAGATGCGCGTCGCCGAGCAGATCGAGTACTTCGGCCGCCTGCACGGGCTGAGCACGCAGGCGGCGAAGCAGGCCACCGACGACCTGCTTGAGCGGCTCGGGCTGACCGAGCGCAGGGGCGACATGGTGCAGGCGCTCTCGCTGGGCAACCAGCAGCGCGTGCAGCTCGCCGTGGCGCTGGTGCACGACCCCGAGGTGCTGATCCTGGACGAGCCGTTCTCGGGCCTCGACCCGATCGCGGTGGACGCGCTGGCCACGGCGCTGCAGGAGCGGTGCAGGGGCGGCGTGCCGGTGATCTTCTCCAGCCATCAGCTGGAGCTGGTGGAGCGGTTGTGCGACTCCGTCGGCATCGTCTCCGCGGGCCGGATGGTGGCCTCCGGCACGGTGGCCGACCTGCGGGCCGCCGAGAGCGACACGCTGCGCGTGGTCGTCCGCGAGCCCGCCCCCGGCTGGGCCGACGGCCTGCCCGGCACGGTCACCGTACGCGGTGACAGGCAGATCCTGCTCACCAGCGAGGGCGACGACCAGGAGATCCTGCGCCGCGCCATGAAGGCCGGCCACGTCGAGCACTTCGGCGTCGAGCAGCCGACCCTCACCGAGATCTTCAAGGAGGCCGTGGCGTGAACGGACTGATGCTGGTCGCCCGGCGCGAGATCAGCACCCAGGTCAGGACCAGGGCGTTCGTGATCGGCCTGCTCGTCACGGCCGTGCTGGTGGCCGCGGTGTCGTTCCTGCCCAGGATCATGGGCGGCGGCGACACCTACACCCTCGGCCTGGTCAACTCCCAGCAGCTCCCGCTGCACACCGCCGCCCCCGACATCGAGTTCGAGTGGCGCAAGTTCGCCGACGAGGCGGCGGCCAAGCAGGCCGTGCTCGACGGCGACGTGGACGCGGCCCTGGTCGACGACAGCCGGGTGCTCACCGACGGTCAGCTCGGCACCGAGCTGGAGGTGCTGCTGCAGAGCGTCAACCGCGAGTTCAAGCTGGGCGCCGCGGGCGTGGCCATCCCGCCGCTGGAGATGCAGTCGGTGGGCGCCGACACCCGGTACGAGGACGCCCGCCAGGGCATCGCCACCGTGCTCGTGCTGCTGCTGTTCATGCTGCTCATGGGGCAGATCGTGATGGTGGCCATGGGGGTGGTCGAGGAGAAGGGCAGCCGGATCGTGGAGATCCTGCTGGCCGCGGTCCGGCCGTGGCAGCTGCTCGGCGGCAAGATCCTCGGGCTGGGCGTGCTCGGCCTGATCAACCTGGTCACGATCCTGGTGATCGGCCTGGCCGCCTCCACGGTCTCGGGGCTGGCCGCCGACTTCCCGCCGGGCATGGTGGGGCTGGTGGTCGCGGTGCTGCTGTGGTTCGTGCTCGGGTACGCCTTCTTCGCCACGCTGTCGGCGGCCTTCGCCTCGCTGGTCTCTCGGCAGGAGGAGGTGAACAGCGTCCTGACCCCGCTCACCATGATGATCATGGCGACCTACTTCGTGTCGTTCTACGTCACCAACGAGCCGTCGAGCACGCTGGCCGTGGTGCTGTCGTACGTGCCGCCGTTCTCCTCCATGGTCATGCCGGTGCGCATGGCCGCGACCGAGGTCCCGATGTGGCAGACCGGGGTGTCCATGGTGGCCATGGTGCTGGCCGTGCTCGTGGTGCTGAAGCTCGGCTCCACGGTGTACGAGCGCGCCGTGCTGCGGACGGGGGCCCGGCTGAAGTTCGGCGAAGTGCTGCGTTCCCGCTAGATGAACGAGATCGACCGGGCGCGACGGTACACGTGGCACGTCCTGATCTCGGGCATCGCCGCCACGTGGGTGGTCATCGCCATCAGCATCGCCGTCAGGCTCGACGCGGGGCGGCTCGACTGGGGGCGCACCGCGCTCGCGCTGATCGCCGCGATCGGTTTCACCTCTCTGTGCCCGCGCGTCATCCGCGCGGTCCTGGACCGCCGTTACCCCACCGGGCTGGTGGTGGTGGCGGCGGTCCTCGCGTTGGCCGCCGCCGTCCTGGGCGGGCCGGACCCGACGGCGTGGGGCTTCGTGGTCGTGGCCTGGCTGTCCATCGCCACCCTGCACATCTCCCGCCGGGCCTCGTTGCTGGTCGCGCTGGGCACGTGGCTGGTCAGCGTGGGAGTGTCGGCCCTGACCTGGCAGGACAACCTGTTCGCCGTCGGGCTGGAGCTGACGTTCGAGGAGATGCTGTTCCTCAACACGCTGGTCTACGGGGTCTTCTGCGCCGTGGTGCCGCCGTCCAACCGGCTGTGGGTGTGGATCTGGATGCTGGCGGAGGAGGCGCACAAGGGCCGCGAGGCGCACACGAAGCTGGCGCTGGCCGAGGAGCGGCTGCGGTTCGCCAGGGACCTGCACGACCTCGTGGGGCACCAGCTCTCCGCCATCGCGGTCAAGACCGAGCTGGCCGTACGCCTGTCGGACGTGGACGGCGACGCCGCCAGGGCGGAGATGGCCGAGGTGAACACGCTGACCAGGAAGGCGCTCAAGGAGCTGCGGCAGGCCGTGCGCGGCTACCGCGAGCTTGACTTGGCCGCTGAGCTGAATAGCGTGAAAGGAGTGCTCGAAGCGGCAGGGGTCCGCTGCACGGTCCGCCTGCCGTACCGCGAGCTGCCGAGCGGGGTGGCGCCGGTGTTCGCCTACGCCGTGCGCGAGGCGGTGACGAACGTGCTCAAGCACAGCACGGCGACGTTCTGCGAGATCACCATCCGCTTCACCGAGCAGGAGGCGGAGCTGAGCGTCCGCAACGACGGCGTGGCCCGCCGGCAGGCGGTGGACCTGGGGAGCGGTCTGGCGGGCATGAGCGAGCGGCTGGGCGCCGTGGGCGGCGCGGTGACGGCCGCGCCGACGGGCCAAGGACAGTTCCTGCTCACCGCGGTCGTGTCATTGCCGCTGAATGGGTAGGGGAGTAGTACGCGTACGTGCGTGACTGAGGAGGTGGCATGCGCGTCCGGGGCAATCCGGGTGCCCAGGTGGTGCGGATCGGTGCCCGGCTCGACGCCGGGACGTCGGCCGGGGTACGCGAGCGCCTGCACAAGGCCCTCGACTCCGGTGAAGGCGACCTGATCCTGGATCTCTCCAAGCTGGAGATGATCGACGCCACCGGGCTCGGGGTGCTCGTGGGCGCGCACAGGCGCGCGCTGAGCGTCGAGCGCCGACTCGTTCTTCGGGGGGTGCCACCGAGGATCATGCGGATACTCGCGGTGACCCGGCTGAATCGGGTGCTGCACGTGGAGGCTCCGGCGGCCGCGGTGGCCTGAGGTCGCATATCGGAGCGGGTGACGATCAGCCGTTACCCGCTCTTTCCATACTTAGACAGAATGTAGATTTCGGTTGACCGAGTCCGCTAAACGCCCGATGAATGACCGGTGGATTACGCGTTCACCCCGGTGCCGAGGCTGCGGTTGAAGATGTGCACGGCGACCGCGACGAGTTCGTCGATGTCCGGCTGGTCTTCGGAGAGCAGCCATTCGATGAGCAACTCTTGTAACGCCCCAATTACTCCCAGTGCCACCAGGCGCCGATTCAGCTCCGAGCCGAGCGGGAAATCGGCGGAGGCCTCCTCCACGAGCTGGGCGAAGGCGGCCACCGCACGCTGACGGGAGAGTGTCAGGACGTCCCCGGACCTGCGTACCTCGACGTGCATGATCCGGGCCCGCCGCCAGTCGGCCGTTGTGAATTCGATATAGGCGCGAATCCCGGCCTTGACTCTTCCGTCAAGCGTGTTCGGCGCCTCCTCTAACGCCTTGGCGACGACCGACAGGCTTTCCTCCACGCAGCGCTCGTGCAACGCCTGCAGGAGCTCCTCGCGCCCGCCGAAACATTCGTAGAAGGCCCGGTTGGAGATCCTGGCCTCCGAGCACAGCCTTTCGATGGTCGTCGCCGTGAAACCCGGCTTCGCGTATAGCGTGTACGCGGCCGTCATCAGCCGCTCGCGTCTGTCTGCCAGCCTTTGCTCAGCCGACATTCCCCGGTAAGACCGGTTCACATTCCACCCGTCCAACATGATCGTGGCCCCCAGAGCACACAATTATGGACGGATGATCCGTTTAGGGAAAGGGTAAGAAGATTATCTTTTACGTCGGCCGTGCAAGAACGTGACGAGTCTGACCAGTCGCTCAAGCTCCGCGGGGCCCCGATTGAACGATGTCAGGTTCATCCCGGGCATCGCGAAGCGCTGCCGGGCGATGGCCTTCGGCCGGGCGAACTCGCGCAGGCCGTCGGCTCCGTGGATCCTGCCGAACCCGGAGTCGCCGGTGCCGCCGAAGGGCAGCGCGGGCACCCCGGCGAAGGAGATGACGGAGTTGATCGCGGTCATCCCGCTGCGCATGAGCCGTGCCAGCTCCGTCGCGCGGCGCGCGTTCCGGCTGAAAATCGTCCCGCCCAGCCCGTACGTCGAGGCGTTGGCCAGCGACAACGCCTCCTGCGCGTCGCGGGTGCGGCGCACCGTGATCGTCGGGCCGAACGTCTCCTCGCGCACGGCGGGCGAGTCCTCGGGCACGTCCTCGACGATCACCGGGTCCACGTACGGCGCCCGCACCGCGTCGGGCCCGCCCGTGACCACCTTGCCCGCCTTCGTGGCGTCGTCGATGTGCCGCTTGATGATCTCCACCTGACCGGGCATGGTGATCGGCCCGTAGTGCTCGCCGGCCTTCACCTTCGTCACCCGCTCGGACAGCTCGCGCATGAAACTTTCATAGACGGCGTCCACGACGTAGACGCGCTCGACGCCGACGCAGGTCTGGCCGGCGTTGGCCATCGCGCCCCACAGGCAGGCGTCGGCGGCGGCACCGAGGTCGGCGTCGGCGTCCACGATGAAGGCGTCCTTGCCGCCGCACTCGGCCACGATCGGCGTGAGGTTCTCGGCGCAGGCCGCCATGACCCGCTTGGCCGTGGCGGTGGAGCCGGTGAAGGCGACCTTCTTCACCCGGGGGTCGGCGGCCAGCGCGGCGCCGGTCTCGCCCAGCCCCGTCACGGTCTGGAACACGGGGTGCTCGGGCACCGACTCGGCGAACAGCTCGGCCAGCCGCACGCCGACGCCGGGGGTCAGCTCGCTGGGCTTGAACACGATCGCGTTGCCGGCCGCGAGCGCGTACGCGATCGAGCCCATGGGGGTGAAGACCGGATAGTTCCACGGGCCGATCACGGCGACGACGCCGAGGGGCAGGTACTCCAGGGTGGCGGCCAGGTTGAGGCCGATCATGCCGGTGGCCACCCGGCGGCGGCCGAGCACCTTCTGGGCGTTGCGCGCGGCCCAGTCGAGGTGCGTCAGGGTGAGCACGAGCTCCAGCGTGGCGTCACCCGCCGGCTTGCCGGTCTCCTGGTGGATCAGCTCGGCCAGCTCCTTGAGATGCTGGGCGAGGACCGCCTTGTAGTCGAGCAGCCGCCGCCTGCGCTCGGCCGGGCCGAGCGCGGCCCACCAGACGGCGGCCTCCTCGGCCAGGCCGACCGCCGCGTGCACGGCGTCGGGCGTCTGCTTGGGGTGACTGCCGACGATCTCGCCGGTCGCCGGGTTGAGTGAGTCGAACGTCAGCGTCGTCATGGCGTCACGATAAACCGGTAAGGCGTCACTTACCACAATCAGGGGGCAGGTCGCCACATCCCCCACACCGGCGGGCCGTCGGGCAGCGTGAACCGCTCGGTCACCGCGAAGCCGTGCCGCTCGTAGAACGGGATGTTCGACTCCTTGCTGCTCTCCAGGTAGACGGGCCCGTCGCAGCGGGCCAGCCCCGCCCGCATGAGCGCGCTGCCCACGCCCGTGCCCTGCAGCTCCGGCACCGTGCCGAGCTGGGCCAGGTACCAGTGCGGCTCCTCCGGCCGGTACCGGGCCATCGTCTCGTCGAGCGTGATCCCGTACGACACCCGATCGCCCATCGCGGCGATCAGGCCGGGGACGGCGCTCTCCTCGTCGGGCCGGTGCCCGGGCGGGTCCCAGATGGCGACGCCGGCCATCTCCCCCGCAACGTCGGTGATGGCGTGCACGTGCCGGGCGAGCGCGACGAACATGGCGGCGACGCCCTTCCCGTCGGGCAGCAGCCAGCAGATGACCGGATCGTCATGGAAGGCCCTGGCGAGCGCGTCGCCGATCGCCTCCGCCTCGTGCTCCCAGCGTGCTGCTCTGATCGGCATGTCGCTCACTTCTCCTCCAGCCATGATCCGTGGAAACCGGCGGGCACGCGGCGCGGCAGCCGCACCGAGGCCACGTCGGACAGGTCGCGCGCGTCCAGGACCAGCAGATGTGCCGAGTCGTCCCCGGTGACCACGGACAACAGCCAGCCCTCGTCCTCCTCGGCCGCTCCCTCGGCCGGCACGAACACCGCCTCGCCCGTGTCGCCCCCGGTCTTCCTGACCTGCGAGCCGCCGTCGCGCTGGTCGTACTTGACCACGCCGTCGTCGCCGACCGTGTAGAGGTAGCGGCTCGGCCGCCCGAGCAGGTCCTCGTTGTAGGTGGGGAACTCCACGCTGCGATCGTCCAGCGGCTCCTCCTTCACCGCGCCCGTCGCCGGATCCAGCGTCCACCGGTGCAGCACGGCCGCGCCGGACGCGGCGGCCGCCACAGCAGGGTCCTGCTCGCCGCCGATCTGGCCCCAGAGCGCCGTGAAGCGGTCGCGGGTGTACCGGGCCGCGTGAAGGACGATGCGCCCGTGAGCGTCCTCCCAGGCGTTGCCCACGTGGAAGACGTAGCAGGGGTCCACCTCGAACCAGCGCGTCGGCCCGCCCGCCCTGGGCGTCACGCCGATCCTGGCGCCGTAGCCGTCCTCCCAGGCGTACGGCATGCCGCCGCGCTCCAGGTCGAAGACCAGGGGCAGGTCGAGCCAGAGGAGGTGGTGCTCGGTGACGGCGAAGTCGTGCATCATCGTCGGCCCCGGCACCTCGATCTCCCTGCTCTCCACCAGCTCGCCGGCCGCCGAGAGCCGGTGGTAGGTGAGGTAGGGCGGGAAGAAGCCGTAGCCGAAGAAGTGCAGCTCGCCGGTGAGCGGGTCCTGCTTGGGGTGCGCGGTCATCGCCGTGGTCAGCCGGCCGCCGAAGTCCACCGGGCCGACGGTGTCGAGCTCGGGCGTCACCTCGTACGGCAGGCCGCTCTCCACCAGGGCCAGGATGCGCCCCGAGTGCCGGATGACGTGCGTGTTGGCGGTGACGGCCGCCAGGTCGACCCCGGTCTCGCCGACGAACGGCGCGCCCTCGGTGAACGCCTTCGTGCGCACCCACCGGTTGCGGTACCACTCGGCGCGGCCGTCGCGCAGCCGCACGCCGTGCAGCATGCCGTGGCCGGCGAACCAGTGGCCGGGGTCCTCGCCGGGGCGGGGGTTGGGGCCGTTGCGGAAGTAGCGGCCGGTCAGCTCCTCCGGCAGCGCGCCGGTGACGGGCAGGTCATGGGCGTCGATCTCGTCGGGGACGGGAGCCAGACTGCCGCTGAGATACGGGGGCGTCATCAATCCTCCAATGTTGATATGTCGAAGGTAAAACGTCCACCAGCGACATGTCAACAGTGGAATGTGAGGGCGTGGGAAAGCCGCCCACCCCTGACGGGAGGACGGCTAGAAGAGGGTCGGGTTCTCCGGCTCGATGCCGCGCAGCGTGTCGTAGTCGAGCGTCACGCAGTCGATGCCCCGGTCGGTCGCCAGCACCCGGGCCTGGGGCTTGATCTCCTGGGCGGCGAAGACGCCGCGCACCGGCGACAGCAGCGGGTCGCGGTTGAGCAGCTCCAGGTAGCGCGTGAGCTGCTCGACGCCGTCGATCTCACCGCGCCGCTTGATCTCCACCGCCACCGTCGCGCCCAGGGCATCCCTGCACAGGATGTCCACGGGGCCGATCGCCGTCATGTACTCGCGCCGGATCAGCGAATACCCCTCGCCCAGCGTCGTGATGTGCTCGGCGAGCAGCTCCTGGAGGTGGGCCTCCACGCCGTCCTTGATCAGCCCGGGGTCGACGCCCAGCTCGTGGCTGGAGTCGTGGAGGATCTCCGCCATGGTCAGGACCAGCTTCTCGCCGGTCTTGCCGTGGGTGACCGTCCAGGTCTCGCCGTCCTCCTTGAGCTTGCACGGCGGATTCATCCAGTTGAGCGGCTTGAAGGCGCGGTCGTCGGCGTGAATGCTCACGCTGCCGTCCGCCTTGATGAGGACGAGCCTCGGCGCCATCGGCAGGTGAGCCGTGAGCCGTCCGATGTAATCCACGCTGCATCGCGCGATGACCAGCCGCATGACCGTCCACCTTAGTGCCTCTGGAAAACTGGACGCATGGCGTTCGAACGGGTGGGTGTGGTCGGTCTCGGCACGATGGGTGCCGGGATCGCCGAGGTGTTCGCGCGGGCGGGGCTGCGCGTGATCGGGGTCGAGGCCGACGCCGAGGCGCTGGCCAGGGGGCGCGGGCACCTGGAGAGGTCCACCGCGCGCGCCGTCGACAAGGGCAGGCTCACCGCCGAGGGGCGCGCGGAGATCCTCGGCCGGGTGACGCTGACCACCGCCCGCGAGGACCTGCGCGACGCCGACCTGGTGGTCGAGGCCATCCCCGAGATCCTTGACCACAAGGTCGCGCTGTTCCGTGAGCTCGACGGCATCTGCAAGCCGCAGACCGTGCTGGCCACCAACACCTCCTCCCTGTCCGTGACCGCCCTCGCCGCCGCCACCGGGCGGCCCGGCCGGGTCGTCGGCATGCACTTCTTCAACCCCGCGCCGGTGATGAGGCTGGTCGAGGTCGTGCGGACGGTGGTGAGCGAGCCGGAGGTGGTGCATCAGGTCGGTGAGCTGGCAGGCCGCCTGGGCAAGACCGTCGTGAGCGTGGGCGACCGCGCCGGGTTCGTGGTCAACCGCCTGCTGCTGCCCTATCTCAACCACGCCGTCGTGCTGATGGAGCAGGGCGTGGCCGGGCGCGACGGCATCGACCTGGCCGTCAAGCACGGGGTGGGGCTGCCGATGGGCCCGTTCACGCTGCTCGACCTGATCGGGCTCGACACCGCGTACGAGGTGATGGGGGTGCTCTTCGAGGAGACCCGCGACCGCAGGCACGCGCCGGCGCCGCTGCTGCGCGAGCTGGTCACGGCCGGGCTGCTGGGGCGCAAGTCGGGGCGCGGATTCTACGCCGAGGAGCAGGCGCGGGCCTGCGCTCCCGGGCGGTCGGGGGTGATCTCGTTCGACGTGGCGGGGCCGGGCGGCGACGAGCTGGCGCGGCGCCTGGCGACCGCCGGGTTCAAGCGGACGGGCGAGGGTGCCGACGTCGTGCTGCGGCTGACCGAGCGGCCGGTGGTCGAGCACGCCGTGGGCCTGGCCGACCCCGCCAGGCTGGTCGGCGTGCACCTCGTCGGCGACCAGGTGGCCGAGCTGGCCGCCACCGCCCTGACCGCCGACGACGCCGTGGGAGCGGCCACGGACCTGATGAAGGTGGCCGGGCTGACGCCGGTGCCGTGCAAGGACCGGGCCGGGTTCGTGGTGGACGCGCTGCTGTTCCCCTACCTCAACGACGCCGTGCGCATGTACGACGCGGGTTACGCCTCGATCGGCGACATCGACGCGGCCATGCGGCTGGGCTGCGGCTATCCGGCCGGTCCCTTCGAGATGCTGGAGTCGCTGGGCCTGGCCAGGGTCCGCGACGGCCTGCGGGCGCTGTACGCCGAGTACCGCGAGCCCGCCTTCGCCCCCGCGCCCCTGCTCGATCAGCTCGTCACCGCCGGCGCGAGCGAGTTCCCCCGCCGATGAGCCCCCGCCGTGCCCGCCGGAGGGAGTCCTCCCGTCCCTTCGGCTTCCCGACCGGCCTGGACAAGGTGGAGGAGTGGCCCGACGGCGAGTGGAAGGTGCGCATGCTCACCGGCGCCTCCTCGACCAAGAACTACCGGTGCCCCGGCTGCGACCAGGAGATCCGCAGCGGCCAGCCGCACCTCGTGGCCTGGCCCAACTGGCCGGGCGGCGACGAGGAGCGCCGCCACTGGCACCAGACCTGCTGGCGTAAGAGACTCGACCGCGGCCCAGGCCGCACCCGTTACTGAAGGGACCATCCGGTGGAGATTCGCGCGGCGACGGTGCTGCCCGCCCGGCGGGAGCCGATCGAGCTGCACACGGCCGACGGCCTGACCCTGGTCGGCGAGCTGGCCCAGCCCCTCGACCGGCCGCCGGTGGCGACGCTGGTCACCCTGCACCCGCTGCCCACCCACGGCGGGTTCATGGACAGCCACGTCTACAAGAAGGCCGCCAACCGGCTGCCGGCGCTGGCCGACCTGGCCGTGCTGCGTTTCAACACCCGCGGCACCTCCTCCGAGCGCGGCACCTCCCAGGGCACGTTCGACGGGGGCGAGGGCGAGCGGTTCGACGTGGCGGCGGCGCTGGAGTACGCCGAGTACCACGACCTGCCGCACGTGTGGGTGGTCGGCTGGTCGTTCGGCACCGAGCTGGCCCTGAAGTGGGCGCACGACCCGTTGGTGGAGGGCGCGATCCTGCTCTCGCCGCCGCTGCACAGGGCCACCGACGCCGACCTCGACGCGTGGGCCGGGTTCGGCCGGCCGCTGACGGCGCTGGTGCCGGAGTTCGACGACTACCTGCGGCCGGAGGAGGCCCGCGCGCGGTTCGCCAGGGTGCCGCAGGCCGAGGTGATCGGGGTCGACGGGGCCAAGCACCTGTGGGTGGGGGAGCCGTACGTGCGCATCGTGCTGGACGAGATCGTCAAGCGGGTCAATCCGGCCGCCTGGCCGCTGCCGACGGAGGCTTGACGGTAATCTCCGCGCATAGTGCGGTCATGAAGAAATCTTTGAGCAGAATGACCAGAACTATGGACCGCGTGTACGGACCGGAGTGAGAATCCGATCGTCAACTGAAGATCGTGGAGACGCCGGGCGGCCTCCGTCCCGGACGTAATCCCTGCTCGGCATGGGCGAGGCACGTATGCGGGTAGTGCATGGACTGGTCGCGGCGGCGTTATCTATCACGGCATTGACGGCACCTCAACCGGTGGCCGCACAGGACGAACCGGAGCGGCCCGCAGCCGCTCCACCAGCGCAGGAACGGGTCGCGGTGGCGGCGGCGCGCTCCGCGGGCAAGCCGGTCGAGATCGAGTCGATGCGCAGCGAGACGCGCACGGTCTTCGCCCAGCCCGACGGCACGTTGTCCATGGAGCTGAACGTCCGGCCCATCAGGGTGCGCAAGGAGGGCCGCTGGGTCCCCGTGGACACCACGCTGCGCGTGCGCCCCGACGGCGCGGTGGAGCCGGTGGCCGCCGCGGTCGGGCTGACGTTCTCCGGCGGCGGTGACGCCTCGCTCGCCCGATTGTCGCGCGGCGGCAAGTCGATGGCGCTGGGCTGGACAGGCACGCTGCCCAAGCCCACGCTGAGCGGCGACACCGCCACCTACGCCGAGGTCATGCCGGGCGTGGACCTCCAGGTCACCGCCGACGTGGACGGCTTCTCGCACCTGCTGGTGGTCAAGTCACGGGCCGCCGCGGCGGGGCTGACCGAGCTGACCTACCCGCTGTCGGCCGACGGGCTGAAGCTGAAGGCCGACAAGGCGGGCAACCTGGAGGCCACCGACGGGAGCGAGGGCACGCTCTTCATCGCGCCCACTCCGAAGATGTGGGACTCCGAGGGCATCACCAGCCCGAAGGCGCTCAAGGAGGGCCGCTCGCCCGAGGCCCGCGAGGCCACCATGGGCGTGGAGCTGTCGGGCAGGAGCCTGCGGCTCAAGCCCGACAGGAAGATGCTGACGGACGCCGGCACCGAGTTCCCCGTCTACCTGGACCCGTACTTCTCGGCCGCCCGCAACGCCTGGACCGCCGTCTGGAGCAACTGGCCCAACTCCAACTACCTCAACTCCAGCGACGTCGCCCGGGTGGGCCACGTCGAGTCGCAGAAGAACCGCTCGTTCTTCCAGATGAACACCGGCTCCACCATCCACGGCAAGCAGATCATCAAGGCGACGCTGCGCACGTACGAGACGTGGTCGTACTCGTGCAGCGCCCGCAAGGTCGAGGCGTGGGCCACCAACGCCATCAGCACGGCCACCACCTGGAACAAGCAGCCCACCTGGGTGACGCTGCTGGACACCAAGAACGTGGCCAAGGGCTGGGGCGCGAGCTGCCTGCCCGGCGGCGTCGAGTTCGACGTCACGCCGCAGGTGGTCAACGCCGCAGCGAAGAGCTGGCCGAACGTCACGATCGGCCTGCGGGCCACCAGCGAGACCGACGTCTACGCGTGGAAGAAGTTCAAGAACAACCCGAGCCTGGTCATCGAGTACAACTCGATCCCGGCCAACCCGGTGGCCGCCGACGTGTGGTCGGACCCGGGCGGCCCGTGCGTCTCCGGTGACGGGCGCCCGGTCATCAGCACCGTCGCGCCCAAGCTGTGGGCCAAGCTCAAGGACACCGACAACTCGGTCAGGGGCCGCTTCGAGTGGTACAACGCCGCCGGCGTGAAGACCGGTGAGTACCTCAGCCCGGTCGGCTCCACCGGCACCGCCTTCTCCGCCACCATCCCGCAGACCCTGTACGCCGACGGCGCGCTGATCCGCTGGCGGGTGCGGGCCGAGGACGGCAAGGCCACCAGCGCGTGGAGCCCCTGGTGCGAGGCCACCGTGGACGCCACCGCCCCCGGCAGGGAGCCGGCGGTCTCCTCGCCGCAGTACACCGAGGACTCCTGGAGTGACGGGGTCGGCCTGCCCGGCACGTTCTCCTTCGGCCCGAACGGCGTCGCCGACGTGGCCACCTACGTCTGGGGCCTGGACAGCACGCCCAGCACGGAGGTCGCCGCGGCGGCCGACGGCACGGCCACGATCGCGCTGACCCCGCGCCACGACGGCCCGAACGTGCTGGCCGTGCGCAGCAAGGACCGCGCGGGCCAGCTCGGCCCCATCCGCACCTACGTCTTCAACGTCAACGCGGGCACCGGCCCCAGCGGCCACTGGACGCTGGACGACGGCCAGGGCGGCACGGCCGCCGACGCCACGGGAGCGCACCCGGCCACGCTCAACGGGGCCACCTGGACCACCGGCAAGACCGGCACCGCGCTCAAGCTGGCCAACTCCTACGCCCAGACCGCCGCTCCGGTCATCGACACCAGCCGCAACTTCACCGTCACCGCCTGGGCCCGCCTGACCGGCAACGCCGCCTCCGCCACCGCCGTCACGCAGGAAGGCGGCAGGACGGGCGCGTTCGCCCTGCAGTACGCCAAGGCCAACGACCGCTGGGCGCTGACCATGGCGGGCTCGGACACCGACACCGCGCCCACCGTGCGCGCCCTGTCGGCCGCCGCGCCGCGCCTGAACGAATGGACCCACCTGACAGGCGTCTACGACTCGGCCGCCCGCCAGATCTCCCTCTACGTCAACGGCCGGCTGGAGGGCACGGCCGCCGTCACGACACCATGGAACGCCACGGGCCCCCTGACGATCGGCCGAGGGAAGGTCGCCGGGGCGGCTTCGGACCACTGGTCCGGGGACGTCGACGAGGTGCGCGCCTACGGCCGCGCGATGTTCGCCGACGAGATCGCCGATCTGGTCAACAGCGCTGCCACGCTGGTGGGCCACTGGAGCCTGGACGAGGAGTCCGGCTCGTCGGCGGCCGACTCCTCGGGCCGGGCGACCGCCGCGACGCTGTCCGGAGCCGCCTCGTGGACGTCGGGCTGGCTGGACGGGGCGCTCGCGCTCGACGGCGTGAACGGACACGCCCAGGCGAGCGCCCCGGCCGTCAACACCAGGACCGGCTTCACCGTCACCGCCTGGACGCAGCTCGACTACCTGCCCACCAAGGACACCTCGGCCGTGGCGCAGCCGGGGAGCCGGGCCGCCGGGTTCCAGCTCGGCTTCGACAAGGAACAGGGCCGGTGGACGCTCGGCATGGCCGCCGCCGACACCGACACCGCCGCACTCGTACGGACCCGCTCCGACGCCATCCCCAACCCCCTGGAATGGACCCACATCGCCGGCGTGTACGACCCGCTCGCCGGTCAGCTCCGCATCTATGTCAACGGCCGCCTGTCCACCACCACCGTCACCGATCACCTGAGTACGTGGAACGCCACCGGCCCGCTGCAACTGGGCCGGACCAAGGCGGCGGGCGTCTTCACCGGCTACTGGCCGGGGATCGTCGATGACGTCCGCACGTACGACGGCGTCCTGAGCGCCGAGCAGATCGCCCAGCTAGCCGCCCAGTAAGTCCCGTTTCCGCACCCCTCACTGGGAGAGGTACATGGACCCGCAGGATGAGTTAGACCTGCCCGAATCCCGCTGGAATCGTTTTCCGGAAACCGACGAACCCCACCTTCCCGACACGTCCTGGAACAACTACCGGGACGAGGCCAAGCCCGTGTCCCCCTGGCCGCGCAGGCTCGCGGCCAGCCTCGCGATCGCCGTCACCGTCCCCATGGTCTACGCGCTGCCCGCGCAGGCCGAGCCCAGGTCGGCCCCGTCCGTGCAGAAGGAGGAGCCGGTCACGGGCACCAGCGTGCCGGTGCAGCCGCCGCTGGCCGACCCCGTACAGAAACAGGCGTGGAAGGCGCCACCGGGCATCACCTGGCCCAAGCCGCAGAAGGCGGAGCTGAGCAAGAGCGCCAAGTCGGTGGCGGGGTTCCCCGTGCAGGTGGCCGCAGAGAAGGGCGCGGACCTGAGCGCCGACCCGGTGAGCGTGGAGCTGCTCGACACCGACCGGCTCGGCCTGGCGATGCGGGTGTCGCCAGGGCAGGGTGTCGTGGCGGCCAGGGCCGCGAACAGGAAGACGCCCCTCAAGATCGACTACTCCGGCTTCCGTTACGCCTACGGCGGCGACTACGGCGCCCGCCTCGGCATGGTCAAGCTGCAGGAGTGCGCGCTCAAGTCGGCCACCGCGACCGCGAGCTGCCCGCAGCCGGAGCCCGTGAAGAGCACCAACGACCCCAAGACGGGCACGCTGAGCGCCGAGGTCGAGTCCGGCGCGGTGTACGCGCTGGCCGCAGCCCCGTCCGGCCAGTCCGGCGACCACTCCGCGACCTCGCTGTCGCCCTCGGCGGACTGGAGCGTCGGCACCCAGTCCGGCGACTTCTCCTGGAGCTACGACCTGCGCATGCCGCCGGCGCTGGGCGGCGACGAACCCGAGCTGTCGCTGGCCTACTCCGCGCAGAGCGTGGACGGCCGCACCGCCTCCACCAACAACCAGGCGTCCTGGGCCGGTGAGGGCTTCGAGTTCAGCCCCGGCGGCTTCATCGAGCGCCGCTACAAGTCCTGCATGATCGACGGCAAGAAGACCGGCGACCTGTGCTGGGACCAGGAGAACGCCGTCGTGTCGCTGGGCGGCACGTCCGTCGAGCTGATCAAGGACGCCACGACCAAGCAGTGGCGGCCCAAGCGCGACGACGGCACCCGCGTCGAGGTCCTGACGGGCGCGACCAACGGGGACAACAACGGCGAGTACTGGCGGGTCACCACGCCCGACGGCACCCAGTACACCTTCGGCCTGAACCGCCTGCCCGGCTGGGCGACCGGCAAGGCCGAGACCAAGTCGGTCCAGACGGTGCCGGTGTTCGGCAACAACAGCGGCGAGCCCTGCTACAACAGCACCCCGGCCAACGCCTGGTGCCAGCAGGCCTACCGGTGGAACCTCGACTACGTGGTGGACACCCACGGCAACGCCACCACGTACTGGTACACCCAGGAGAAGAACTACTACGGCCGTAACGGCAAGCCCGAGCTGGGCACCGTCTACGACCGCGGCGCGTACCTGACCAGGATCGACTACGGCTACCTCAAGGGCGAGCTGTTCACCAAGGTGCCGGCGACCCGCGTGCTGTTCGAGGTGGCCGAGCGCTGCCTGCCCAGCGGCACCATCACCTGCGCCCCCGCCGAGCTGAAGAAGGAGACCGCCAGCCACTGGCCGGACGTCCCGTTCGACCAGATCTGCGACTCCGGGGTGAAGTGCGTCGACCGCACGACCCCGACGTTCTTCAGCCGCAAGCGGCTGACCAAGGTCACCACCCAGGTGCTCAACGCGTCGGGCCAGTACTACCCGGTGGACTCCTGGACGCTGAAGCACCAGTTCCCCGCCTCGGGCGACGGCCTCAGCCCCGCGCTGTGGCTGGCCTCCATCCAGCAGACCGGGCACGTGGGCGGCACGCTGTCGCTCCCGCCGATCACCTTCATCGGGGTCCAGCTGCCCAACAGGGTGGACACCACCGAGGGCCGGGCGCCCCTGGTCAAGTGGCGCGTCCAGGCCATCAACAACGAGTCGGGCGGTGAGCTGCGGATCAACTACGCGCCCGCCGAGTGTCAGCCCGGTGCGCTGCCGGCCGCCGACAAGAACACCAAGCGGTGCTTCCCGCAGCGCTGGGCGCCGCCGAACGAGGGCGAGGTCACCGACTGGTTCCACAAGTACGTGGTCGCGCAGACCGTCGAGGTGGACCGGGTCGCGGGCTCGCCGAGCGTCGTCACCAGCTACGAGTACCTGGACGGCGCCGCCTGGCGCTACGCCGACAACATCCTGGTCAAGCCCGAGCACCGCACGTGGTCGGACTTCCGCGGGTTCGGCCGGGTCAAGGTGCGCGAGGGCGACGGGCAGGACACCAAGCGCACGCTCACCGAGTTCCGCTACTTCCGCGGCATGCACGGCGACAAGCAGGCCGACGGCTCCAAGCGCAGCGTCCAGGTGGAGGACACCGAGGGCGTCAAGCTGGACGACCTCGACCAGTACGCCGGGCTGGAGCGGGAGGAGGTGCTCTACGACGGTGACGGCGGCGCGATCGAGACGGCCACGGTCGAGGAGCCGTGGTCGGCCAAGACGGCCGAGTCCACGCAGGGCGGCGTGACCAAGACCGCCTACGTCGTGCAGCCCAAGGCCATGGTCACCCGGACCGCGATGCCCGGGGACACGTGGCGGCGTACGGGCGAGGAGCGCGCGTACGACACCAAGGGCGTGCTGCTCCAGGTGGATGAGAAGGGCGACCTGGCCAGCGCGGACGACGACGCGTGCACCCGCTACAGCTACGCCCGCAACGACACCTCCTGGATGATCGAGTACCCCAGCAGGGTCCAGAAGGTCGCCGCCGGCTGCGGCACCGGGGTCTCCACGCTGGCCGCCGGTGAGGTGCTGTCCGACGAGAAGATCCACTACGACGGCCAGGCGAACGGCCAGGCCCCGACCAAGGGCGACGTGACCGCGGTGCAGGAGCTCGTCTCGGCCGAGGGCCAGACGATCACCGGCAGCAGCCACACCTACGACGTCTACGGCCGGGAGACCAGCGAGACCGACCCGGTCGGCACCAAGTCCGTCACCGCCTACAGCCCGGCAACGGGCGGCCCGGTGCGCGAGACCATCGAGACGAACCAGCTCGGGCACGTCGAGCGCACGCAGGTCGAGCCGGCCTGGGGCGAGCCCGTCTCCGAGGTGGACGCCAACAACCGCCGCGTCGACATGGAGTACGACGCGCTCGGCCGCCTGACCAAGGTCTGGCAGGCCGACCGCAGCAAGGCCGCGGGGCAGTCGCCCAGCACCGAATACAGCTACACGGTGCGCAACGACGGCCCGAGCATCGTCACCACCAAGACGCTGCGCGCGGACGGCGGCTACACCGTCAGCCACGAGCTGTACGACGGCCTGATGCGCGAGCGCCAGACCCAGGAGCCCGCGCCCACCGACGACCAGACGTCGGACCCGGCGCTGCGTGACGGGCGCACGATAACCGACAAGTTCTACAACTCGCAGGGCGAGGAGTACAAGACCAACACCGGCTACTTCGCCACCGGCACCCCCTCCACCGAGCTGCTGGCGGTGTCCGACACCGCGGTGCCCAACCAGGTCGTGTCGCTGTTCGACGGCACGGGCGAGGTCAACGCCGAGGTGCTCAAGGTGAAGGGCGCGGAGAAGTACCGCGTGACCGCCAAGGAGGAGGGTGACCGGCTGCACGTCACCCCGCCACCGGGCGGCACGGCGACGACCCGGATCGGTGACGCCGAGGACCGGCTGATCGAGCTGCGCCAGTACAAGGGCGCGACCCCGACGGGCGAGTACGAGTCCACCAAGTACACCTACGACCAGGCCGGCCGTCTGGCCTCGGTGACCGACCCGGCGGGCAACGTCTGGCGGCACTTCTACGACCTGCGCGGTCGCGAGATCAGGACGGAGGACCCCGACAAGGGCGTCACGACCACCACCTACAACGACGCCGACGAGGTCGTCACCACGACCGACTCGCGGGGCAAGACCCTCTGGTACGGCTACGACGACCTGGGCCGCAAGACCCAGCTGCGCGAGGGCTCGGCGAGTGGCACGCTGCTGGCCGAGTGGAAGTACGACGCGCTGGCCAAGGGCGAGCTGCACGCCAGCATCCGTTACGTGGGCGGGCAGGCGTACACGGCCGAGATCAACGCCATCGACGCCGACTACCGCACCCTGCGCCAGACCATCACCATCCCGCAGCGGGAGGGCAAGCTGGCAGGCTCCTACCAGCTCAACACCCGCTACACGCTCGACGACCAGGTCCAGTCGATCAGCTTCCCGGCGGGCGGCGGATTGGCGGAGGAGTCGGTCGTCTACAGCTACGACGGGCTCAGCCAGCCGACCAAGGTCACCGGCCTGTCGGCGTACGTCAGCGCCACCCGCTACTCCAAGATGGGCGAGACGCTGCAGCACGAGCTGGGCGAGGGCACCAAGAAGACCTGGCTCACCTACACCCACGACGAGGGCACCCGCAGGCTGACCGGCATGCGGCTGGACCGGTCGGGTGCCGCGGCCAGCGACCTGGACCTGCACTACAGCTACGACACGGCGGGCAACATCACCAAGATCGCCGATGCCGTCAACCAGGACACGCAGTGCTTCAAGTACGACCATCTGCGCCGGCTGACCTCGGCGTGGACGGCCACCGACGGCTGCGCCAGTGGCAACCCCACCGCCGCGACCATCGGCGGCGTGGCCCCGTACGCGTTCAGCTACGCCTACGACGCCACCGGCAACCGCACCAAGGAGACCAAGCACGGCTGGGGCGGCCTGGCCGACAGCGAGCGCACGTTCAGCTACCCGGCGGCGGGCGGCAAGCAGCCGCACGCGCTGAAGAGCGTGGGTGCCGACCTGTTCGAGTACGACGCGGCGGGCAACACCACCCGGCGCAAGGTCGGCACCTCCGACCAGAGCCTGGTGTGGGACGCGGAAGGCAACCTGGAGTCGGTGACCGAGGCCGGCAAGACGACCTCGTTCGTCTACGACGCCGACGGTGACCGCCTGCTCCGCAAGACCGCCACGGACGCCACCCTCTACATCGACGACATGGAGCTGCGCCTCGACTACGCCAAGGACGTCGTCGAGCAGACCCGGTACTACACCATCGGCGGCGAGGCCATCGCGGTGCGCATGCCGGACAACCAGGTCTACTTCATGGCCAACGACCACCAGGGCACCGCGCAGGCCATGGTGAACGCCGGCACCGGGGACATCGCCGTCCGCAGGCAGACCCCGTTCGGCGAGGATCGCGGGACGGCGCCACCGTGGTGGCCGGGACAGCGCGGGTTCGTCGGCGGCACCAAGGACGCGACCACCGGCCTCGTCCACCTCGGCGCCCGCGAGTACGACCCGAAGAACGGCCGCTTCCTCTCGGTGGACCCGATCATCGACGAGAGCGACCCGCAGCAGCTCAACGCCTACGCCTACGCCAACAACAGCCCGATCACGATGACCGACCCCGACGGCCAGTGGGTGTGGTTCGCAGTGGCCATCGGCGTCAGGATCGCGGCGCGGATCGCGGCCAGGCGGGCGGCGCAGGCCGCTGCCAGGCGGGCGGCGCTCGCCGCGGCCAGGAGAAGGGCCGCCGAGGCGGCCAGGAAGCGTGCCCTTGAGGCGGCCAGGAAGCGGGCCGCGGAGGCGGCCAGGAGAAGGGCCGCGGAGGCGGCCAGGAAGAGAGCGGCGGAAGCAGCGAGGAAGAGAGCCGCGGAGGCGGCCAGGAAGCGGGCCGCGATGCAGGCCAGGAAGAAGGCGGCACTGGCCAGGCAGCGGGCGGCAGCCGCGGCTGCCAGGCGCAGGGCGGCGGCGGCACAGCGCAGGGCCGCGGCGGCCAGGCGCCGGGCCGAGGCCGCGCGCAGGGCCGTGACCAGGCGTGCGAGCAGGCCCAAGACCACGGTCAGGCATCGGCCGGCCGTCCGTCCGAGCAGCCGCAGGGCGACCCAGCGGCAGGCTCCGCCCAAGGCGCAGCGGACGTCACCGAACACCACGCAGTCGCAGTCGCGCGGACTGACCGAGGCACAGAGGCGCTCGATCGACGAGCAGCTCGGCAGGGTGCAGCCGACCGGGGCCCACACGAGAAGCAGCAGGACCCAGACGGAAGGCATCGCTGACCAGGGCACCGGCTGGGGCCCGGCGTCCAAGCCGTGGACGTCGGACTACCCGGCCTCGGGGTCGAAGGGTAAGACGATCATCTGGCGCATCTGGCAGCTCTTCAGGCCGATCGACAAGGCGACCTGACCCGTTTGATCTCCGGTGGCCGGTCCGACGACCGGCCGCCGGAGCCCTTCTCACGCGCGGGGCACGTTCTCCTGGAACGTGCCCTCGACGTTGCCCGGGGGCTCGAAGACGAAGACGATGTACGTCTCGTGCTGCGACGGGCCCTGGCCGGCCACGCGGGCGGCGCCCATCGCCTTACTGGCCTTCCAGATGAGCTGGCTGAAGCCGCAGGGGCGCGGGTCGTCGTGGTCGTAGGCCGCGGACTGGGCGTACCAGGAGGCGACGGCCTCGGCGGCCTGGCTCATGTCGTCGCCCTCGCTGCGGTAGGCGATCTCGCCGGTGCCCGCTCGCACCGCGCCTGACCCCGTCCGGCTGGAGAGCTCCGCCGCCCTGGTCTTCGCGTACTCGACCAGCAGGGGGTCCATGGCGAGGGGCGGGACGCCGTGGCGGTCGCGGCGGGCGTTCGCCTCGCGCAGCGCCTCCAGGAGGAAGGCGGCGTTGGTGGCGTCGGGGAGCGCGGGTCGGGTGCCTGCCATGCCTGTCGGACCTGTCATGCCTGTCACCTCGGGATGCACGTCGCTGTGCCTGGATTGTGCGCGTGAATTATTCGTCGGGCAATGTCAGTTTTATGGCGGACATTGGCGAAGTGCGGCTTTTGTCAGTACACAAAGGACCGATCGGCATGGGCCATTGAGTGATTGTCGCCGTGAACCGGGCTACCGTGTGATCCGTGCAGCTCTACACGAGATCTGCCGGGACCGGGATCCCGGTTGTGCTGCTTCACGCGTTCCCGCTGTCGTCGGCCATGTGGCTGGCGCAGCGGGAGGGGCTGGCCAAGGTCTGCCGGGTCATCACCCCGGACCTGCGCGGCTTCGGCGGGTCGCGGCTGGGCGAGGACGAGCCCTCGCTCGACCTGATGGCCGACGACGTCGCCAGGCTGCTCGACGAGGAGGGCATCGACAGGGCGGTCGTCGGCGGGCTGTCGATGGGCGGCTACGTGACCATGGCGTTCTGCCGCCGGCACCCCGACCGGGTGCTCGGGGTGATCCTGGCCGACACCAAGGCCACCGCGGACCCGCCCGAGGCCAGGGCCAACAGGGAGCGCATCGCGCAGGCCGCGCTGTCCGGCGGCAGCGAGGTGCTGGTCACCGAGGTGCTGCCCGCGCTCATCGGGCGGACCACCAGAGAACGGCGGGCCATGGTGTTCGGCCGCGTCAAGGGGCTCGTGCAGTCGGCGCCGCCCGGCGCCGTGGCCTGGGCGCAACGCGCCATGGCCGCCAGGCCCGACTCCTTCGACACGCTGAGCGCGCTCAAGGTGCCGCTGCTGATCATCGTGGGGGAGGAGGACGAGCTGTCGCCGCCCGCCGACGCCGACGCCATGGCGCAGTGCGTGCCGGAAGGCAAGGTGGAGATCATCCCCAGGGCCGGGCACCTCAGCGCGGTCGAGCAGCCGGAGGCGTTCAACACCGCCGTGATCGGGTTCCTCAAGGCGGAGCTGGGCGGGACACGGAGGTAGGTCAGGCCCGGTCCTGGCGCGGCAGCACCAGCTCGCGGATGATCAGTGAGATCGCGGCGGCCACCGGGATGGCCAGCAGGGCGCCGACGATGCCCAGCAGCGCGCCGCCGAACAACGCGGCGATCACGGTCACCGCCGGCGTCACGTTCACCGAGTGCTTCATCACCCTGGGGTAGATGAAGTAGTTCTCCACCTGCTGGTAGGCCACGAAGAAGATGGCGCACGCGATTCCGGCGGGCCAGGAGTCGAGCAGCGCCACCGCGGTCACCAGCACCGCGCCGATCGTCGCGCCCACCAGCGGGATCAGGTCCGTCAGCGCCACCACCAGGGAGAGCGCGAGCGCGTACTGCACGCCCGCGATGGACAGGAAGATCCAGGTCACCACGCCCGCGATGACCGAGATCAGCACGTTGCCCGCGACGTATCCGCCGATGCCGGACAGGATCTCCTCCGAGATCGAGCGCGTCCGCGTCCTGCGCGAGGCCGGGACGAGCTTGAGCAGGTAGTCCTTGATCGTGTGCAGCGAGCCGAGGAAGTACAGCATCAGCACCAGCAGCGTGACCGTGGTGAACACGCCGTTCAGCACCACCAGGCCCGCGCCCATGATGCCGGTCGCCAGCGACGGCCCCAGCGTGCCCGTCACGAACGTCCGCAGCTGCGGCAGGATCTGGTAGTCCTGGTCGAGCTGGCGCAGCGTCGGATGGTTGCTCAGCTCCGTGATGTAGCCCGGCACCGCGTCGATGAACTCGGTGAGCTGCTTGCTCACCGGCGGCACGATCGCCAGGCCGAACAGCACGAACGCCACGATCACCCCGGCGAACACGATCGAGATCGCGCCCCGCCTGGCCAGGCCGCGGCGCTGGAGCGCCTCGACGGCCGGGTTCAGGCCGACGGCCAGGAACATCGCCACCACGATGAGGATGATCGTGCTGAGCGAGGCCACGATCATCTGGGCCAGCGCGATCGCCGTCAGCACACCCAGGCCGCCGACCAGGCCGAACAGGAAGGGGCCGCGGGCCAGCGGCTTGCCGGGCAGCCCGTACGAGCCGGACCCCGCCTCGTCCTCGGCCGTCGCCTCCTTCGCCTTCGGCTCCTGCTCTTTCTGCTCGGTCACCGGCTCGACGTCTGCGGACAAAGGGCACTCCAGGGGGATCGGCAACACAGCATGACGGACTCGTACCACTTCGTACACGTCCGACGGCAAAGAGAGAGCCTAGCGACCATCCGGCCGCCAGGCTCTCCCCAGCCGTCATTCAGCCCCGTGTGTCAGATCGCCCGGCGTTACTCCTGCCACCACTCGGCGTCGTCGTCGGCCTTCTTGACCTCCACCTTGGGAGCGGGGGTCGTGGCCGGAGCCACCGGCTCGGCGGCCGGCGCGGCGAGCGCGGGCTTGGGCGGGGCCGCGGTGACCGCGGGCTCCGGCTCCATGCCGGGCAGGGCGGCGCCGCCGAGGAGCTGGCGGAGCTGGGCCAGGTGGCTGGTGATGCTGTCACGCTGGCGGGTGAGCTCGTCGACCTGGCGCTGCATCGCCGAGCGGGTGCGCTCGGCCTCGTTCTTGGCCTCGGTGACGATCGTCTCCGCGCTGCTCTTGGCCTCGGCCACGATGCTCTCGGAGCTCTTGCGCGCGTTGGCGACGAGCTGCTTGGCGTGCAGGTCGGCCTCGCGGCGGGTCTGCTCGGCCTGCTGCGTGGCCTTCGTGGCCCGCGACTCGGCGGTGGCGGCGCGCTGCTCGGCCTCGGCGACCAGCTTCTGCGTCGCGGCCTGCGCGGTGGCATGGCGCTCGGCCTCCTGGCGCTCGGCCTCCTCGCGGCGGGAGGCGAGCTGGATCTCGAACTCCGCCTCGTCCTGCGCCCGCTTGGCCTCCGACTCCTCCAGCACCCGCTGCGCCTGCGCGCGCATCTCATCGGCCTGCCGCTTGGCGGTGGTCAGCACCTCGTCACGCTCGCGCTTGGTCGAGGCGCGCAGCTGCGCCACCTCGCGCTCGGTGGTGGTGCGCAGCTTGGCGATCTCCCGCTCGGCGTCGGCCCGCTTCTCCGCCACCTCGTGGTCGGCGGTGGCGCGCAGCTTGGCGGCCTCCCGCTCGGTGGTGTTGGTCAGCTCGTCGGCCTCGCGGCGCGCGGTCGAGCGGATGTCCTCGGCCTCCCGCTCGGCGGTCGTCCGCATCTCGTCGCTCTCGCGAGCCGCCTGGGCGCGCTTCTCGGCGGCCTCGGCCTCGGCGGCGGCTCGTACATCGGCGGCCTCGACCTTGGCGGCGGCCTTGATCTCGTTGGCCTCGGACCGGGCGGCCTGGACGAGCTCGGTCGCCTGCTCCTCGGCCAGGCGGAGCAGCTGCTCGATGCGGGCGCCGAGACCGGAGTAGGTCGGGCGCTCCTGCTCCTGCAGCTGGCGCTGGGAGTCGGACAGGTCGCGCTGGAGGCTGGCGACCTGCTCGCGGGCCTGGCGTAGCTCCCCGTCGAGCTGCTTGAGGTGATCGTGGACCTGGTGCCGGTCGTAGCCCCGGAGCACGACGTCGAACTCGCGTGCTGGGGCGTCCTCGAAGAAGTTGTTGAGCTGGGCGTCGATGTCGGACTGCATGGAGGCTCGATCCTGGGTTGTCGAGACGGCTACACGGGCCGGACGGGGGGTTCGGGGCATCCGTACCAGGAGCCTGTGCCTCTCGGCAGGCCCCATGTCCGGTGGAAGGTCAAGCGTACTCCGCTGGTGCCACCTGCGAAGCCCCGTCCAACTTTCTGCGTGACTAGTTACATATGAACGTTTTTTACGTTTTGTGGGGGTTTACTCCTGCTTGGCCGCTTGGACCAGCTCGGTCAGCATCCCGCCCACGTCCTTGGGGTGCAGGAACGCGATCTGCGAGCCCATCGACCCGTGACGGGGACGCTCGTCCAGCAGTCGCACGCCCTTCTCGCCGATCTTGCTCATGGCCTCCTCGACGTCCGGAACGCCGAACGCCACGTGATGGACGCCTTCGCCCCGCTTCGCCAGGAATTTTCCCACAGGAGAGTCGTCGGAGAGGGGTTCCAGGAGCTGAATGTAGGAGCCCCCACCTTCGCCGTCGGCGATGTGCAGCATCGCCTCCTTGACACCCTGCTCCTCGTTGATCTCCCTGGCCACGACCGTGAGCTCGAACGTGCGGGAGAAGAGCTCGATCTTCTCCTCCAGGTCACGACAGGCGATCCCGATGTGGTCGATCCGCATGAACATGTGTGGCCTACCTCCATGGCGAGCGACGTCGTACTCGTGGGTATCGTGTCAAAGACCGGACGCGCGAGCACAGGAGGCCGTTGTCATGTCCAGTTCCGTCATCGTCGCCGGAGCTCGTACCCCCATCGGCAAGCTCCTCGGCTCCCTGTCCGGCCTCCAGGCCGTCGACCTCGGCGGCATCGCGATCAAGGCCGCGCTGGAGCGGGCCGGGGTCGCCCCCGAGGCCGTCGAGTACGTCATCATGGGCCAGGTCCTCCAGGCCGGCGCCGGGCAGATCCCCTCCCGCCAGGCCGCCGTCAAGGCCGGCATCCCGATGACCGTCCCCTCGATCACCATCAACAAGGTCTGCCTGTCGGGCCTCGACGCCATCGCCCTGGCCGACCAGCTCATCAGGGCGGGCGAGTTCGACATCGTGGTGGCCGGCGGCATGGAGTCCATGACCAACGCCCCCCACCTGCTGCCCGGCCTGCGCAAGGGCGTCAAGTACGGCGGCTCGCAGGTCGTCGACTCGATGGCGCACGACGGTCTGTTCTGCGCCTTCGACCAGTGCGCGATGGGCGAGTCCACCGAGCGGTACAACGCCCGGCTCGGCATCGGCCGCGAGGAGCAGGACGCGCTGTCCGCCCGCTCGCACCAGCTCGCCGCCGCCGCCATCAAGAACGGCGTCTTCGAGGACGAGATCGTCCCGGTCGAGATCCCGCAGCGCCGTGGCGAGCCGCTGGTCGTCAAGGAGGACGAGGGCGTGCGCGGCGACACCACGGCCGAGACCCTCGCCAAGCTGCGCCCCGCCTTCGCCCCCGACGGCACCATCACCGCCGGCTCGGCCTCCCAGATCTCCGACGGCGCCTGCGCCGTGGTCGTCATGTCCAGGGCGAAGGCCGAGGAGCTCGGCCTGCCCTGGCTGGCCGAGATCGGCCGCCACGGCAACGTCGCCGGCCCCGACGCCTCCCTGCAGTCGCAGCCCGCCAACGCCATCGAGCACGCGCTGTCCAAGCAGGGGGCGACCGTCGCCGACCTGGACCTCGTGGAGATCAACGAGGCGTTCGCGAGCGTGGTGCTGCAGTCGGCCAAGGAGCTGGGCGTGCCGCTCGACAAGGTCAACGTCAACGGCGGCGGCATCGCCCTGGGGCATCCGATCGGGGCCTCCGGGGCCAGGATCGTGCTGACGCTGGCGTACGAGCTGCGGCGGCGCGGCGGCGGCCTGGGCGCGGCGGGGCTGTGCGGTGGCGGCGGCCAGGGCGACGCCCTGCTGATCAGCGTCCCCAAGGTCTGATCCGCCGCCCGGTCAGCCCGCGGCCAGGTCCATCCGCAGAAACTCGGTGATGCGTAGCACCTTCGGCGGGCGCGTCACGTCCTTCGGCATGGCCTCGAACGCCTCCTGCCTGCCGACCAGCCGCGGGGCCGTCAGCTCCACCTCCTTCCCGTCCACCCTGAGCCGGGCGCTCCCGGCGGCCAGGACGTTGCGCACCCAGTCCGAGCGCGACCCGTACACCAGCACGAACAGGTAGCCCCCGGCCACCGGGTGCGCGTCCATCGGCGTCCGGTAGGTCGTGCCTGACGTGCGCCCGACGTGGATCAGCACCGGGTACTTCCCGCTCGCGATCGCACGCGGGTTGAACACCCGCTTGTTCACGTGCCCCCACCACAACGGCATCGGCATCGCGATCTCCTTCGTGTCGGCCGGCTTACACCCGTAAGGCTGGCTTACGCTTGTAAGGTTGTCAACCGTCGATCCCGCCGGAGCCGTCGTGCCGCCACCGTCCCAGCCGCTCAGCAAGGCCCTCGTGCTCGAAGCCGCGATCAGGGTCGCGGACCGCGGCGGCGTGGAGTCCATCACCATGCGCCGGGTGGCACAGGAGCTGGGCGTGGAGGCGATGTCGCTCTACCACCACGTGCCGAACAAGGACGCGATCCTCGACGGCGTGGTCGACCTGGTGTTCACCGCGATCCGGCTGCCGGAGGCCGACGGTGACGACTGGCGCGCGGCGATCCGGGCGCGGGCCTGCTCCGCCCGGGAGGTCCTGGCGCGGCACAGCTGGGCCCTGGGCCTGATGGACTCCCGCCGCAACCCGGGGCCCGCGACGCTGCGCCACCACGACGCCGTGCTCGGCGTGCTCAGGCGGGCGGGGTTCACGCTGCGGATGGCCGCGCACGCCGTCTCCCTCATCGACAGCTACGTCTACGGCTTCGTCGTCCAGGAGTCGAACCTGCCGGTGATGACGCCGCACGAGGCCGAGGAGGTGGCCGGCGGCATCCTGGAGCAGCTGCCGGCGGGCGAGCTGCCGTACCTGACCGAGATCATCGTCGAGCACGCCATGCGGCCGGGCTACGACTACGCCGGCGAGTTCGGCTACGGCCTCGACCTGATCCTGGACGGCCTCGAAGCGCGCCGGGGGCAGGGCTCGGGCGCCGTCACTTCTCGTTGATCGTCTGGTCTCCGCCGGCCTGGTAGACGCGCCCCTCCCCGGACGCCTCGGCCCGCATGTCGATGGTGGTCGCCCCGTCGCCCGTGGAGATGACGCCCGTGTTGTCGCCGCCGACGGCGACCGACCTCGGCCCGGACGCGGTCACGCCGGGCTCGGGGCTCTGCTGTCCGGACGCTGACCCGCCGGGCTCGGGGCCCTGCTGCCCGGACGCCGGCGCGCCGGGCTCGGAGCTCTGCCGCTCGGGCCGGGCGCGCAGGCCGTAGATCGCGACCCCCAGCCCCGCCACCGCGCAGAACAGGCCGATCACGCTGGCCAGCTTGTCGGCGTCGTCGAGCCCGACCCGCACGAAGTACCAGATCAGCGCCCCCGCGGCCACCACGGCGACCACGACCCCGCCCCACACCAGCCCGCGCCTGCCCATACAGGCATCATCGCCCGGCTTCCGCGCGGGTGTCCACGCCCGCACCCGGCGACCTGGCCCACGCCCCGGACGGCATGTACGGCACGTGACGCCGAGATGTCGGCTCGCCGCGCCCCATTGCCGCCGGGAACCCCGGAGAAGAAGATCGGGGAGTGCCTCGCCTCGCAGCCGTCCCCGCCGCCCTGACCCTCCTCGCCGCCACCCTGCTGACCAGCGGATCCGCTGAGGCGGCGGCCGACGTGCCGTTACCCTCGGCCGTCTTCCGCGCCACGCACAACAGCTACTCGGGCAACCTCGCCGGCGCCCGGAACTCGATCATCTACCAGCTCGACCACGGCATCCGCTTCATCGAGCTCGACCTCCACGACAACGGCTACGCCACCTCCCGCGACTACGCCATCGGCCACGACGCGCCGGGCGACGAGGTCGACCACGCGGGCAACCCCGCCTCGAACCTGCTGCGCGACTGGCTGGAGGCCATCGGCGCCTGGTCGCAACAGCACCCCGCCGCCGCCCCGATCGTCGTCGCGCTCGACGTCAAGGACGACCTCACCGACAACCCCTCCTACGCCGCGGGCAACCTGGCCGCGCTGAACCAGCAGCTCACCTCCGTCTTCGGGACGCGGCTGCTCAGGGCCGAGGACTACCCGGCGACCGCGCCGACGGTGGACGCGCTCCGGGGCCGCGTCCTGGCGGTGATCTCCGGTGACGGGGGGACGCGCAGCGCGTACCGGCGCGACGTCGGTCAGAACCCGGCCGTCGCGATCAACGGCCGCGGCCAGGTCGTGGAGGTGCACGACTCGGGCTCGGGCGACCTGTGGTACTGGACCGGCGTGTACGGCGCCGACGGCCGCGTCACCTGGCTGCGCCACGGCAGGTACGACAGCGGCGTCACCCCGGCCGTCGCGCTGAACGACCGGGGCGACCTGGTGGAGGTCCACCAGTCACAGAGCGCGACCACGCTGTGGTACCGCGTCGGCCGGCTGGGCGCGGACGGCGAGATCACCTGGTCCGCCAGCCGCCGCTACGACAACGGCGTCCTGCCGACGATCAGGTTCACCGACCCGGCCGGCACGCGGCTGCGCGAGATCCACCGCAGCCAGAGCTCCAGCCAGAACTGGCAGTGGGACGGCGTGCTCGACGCCGGCGCCATGGCGGCCACGTGGAGCGGCAACGCCAGGACCTCCGACGCCCGACCCGACAAGGCCACCTCCACCAGCGGCACGTCCCGCGTGCGCGTGTGGACCGGCGCCGACGGCCCCACCCCGGCGCGCACGCTGCGGATCGACACCGACAGGCACGCGGGCGACCGCGTCCGCTACCCGCAGGTCGCCTTCGTCGAGTTCCAGCAGGGCGACGCGGCCGAGCTCCAGCAGGGCGCGCTGTTCCACGCGGCGCCGGCGTCCGCGTCCGCGTTCATCGTCGCGGCGCGGCGGGCGGGCAAGCTGGCCCGGGGCTGGGACTTCGACTCGGCGGGCGACGCCACCGATCCGCCGGCCAGCTATCCGGCGACGAACCGGCCGTACGACGGCTGGTACCTGAGCCTGCTCGCCGGGGCCGGCGCGGTGGAGTGACAACGGAATGGTCACAGAGAGTTGCCAATCAAATACGACTCGTGTGCATAATGGAGTCACACCCACCAGAAAAAGCGCAACCGCCCCAACAAGAGCGTCAACTCCTCGAGCCTCCGCAGAGGTCATCCGTTCTGGTCGAAGAAACTGTTCGAGCGGAGGATCCCGTTCATGCCCCCTGATCCCGGCGGCTCCCCGTCCGCCCCGTTCGTCCTGCCCGCCCTCTACCAGCCCACCCCCGCACTCCTGAGCCCGCACGCCGACGCCGCGCACCGCCACTCCACGGCCTGGGCCAGGGCGATGGGCCTGCTCGACCACGCCGGCCTCTGGGACGAGGCCCGGTTCGGGTCCATGGCGATCCCGATGCTGGCGGCCTACGGCCATCCGGACGCCGGCGAGAGGGAGCTGGAGCTGGCCGCCGACTGGTACGTCTGGGCGTGCTGGTTCGACGACCACTTCACCCAGGCGTTCACCCGGCAGGGGGCGCACCGCCAGGCCAAGGCGTACCTGCACCGGCTGCGCCGTTTCACCCCGCCCGACTCCCCGCGCACGCCGCGCCCGTCGAACCCGGCCGAGCGCGGGCTGGCCGACCTGTGGCCGCGCACGTTCGCCGGGTCCTCGCGGGGCTGGCGGCGCCGGTTCGCGGCCAGTACGCAAGGGCTGATGCGGGGGTTCCTGCGCGCGCTGGAGAACGTCAGGGACGGGCGCGCCCCCACGCCCACCGAGCTGGCCGGCCTGCGCCGCGCGACCGGCGGCGCCTCGTGGGCGGCGGATCTCGTGGAGCGCGTCATCGGCGCCGAGGTGCCCGTGCGGGTGGTCGGCACGCAGCCGGTCACGGTGCTGCGCGACACGTTCTCCGACGGGGTGCACCTGCTCAACGACCTGTACTCCTACCGGCGGGAGGCCGCAGAGGAGTGCGCGCACGCCAACGAGGTACTGGGGCTGCGGCGGTTCCTGGGCTGCGGGGCGCAGGAGGCCGTCGACCGGGTGAACGAGCTGCGGACCTCCCGGCTGCGGCTGTTCGAGGCCGTGGCGCTGACGGAGCTGCCGGCGCTGGTGGCGCAGAGCGGGCTGGATCCGGCGGAGCGGGCCAGGATCGCCCGCTACGTCCAGGGGCTGCGTGACTGGCAGGCCGGGGCGTGCGCGTGGCATCGGAGCTCCGGCCGCTACCTCGACCCGGCGCCCGAGCCCAGGGTGGCCTGGCGGCTGGACGTGCCTGCGGGGCAGGCCAGCGCGGCGCCCGCGCCCAGTGATCAGGGCATGCAGCGGCAGCCGCTCTGAGTGTGCTCCGGGCAGCGCGAAGCCCCGGTCCGACCAGGAGCGGACCGGGGCCTCGTGGCGTACAGCCACCGGCTCGACCAGGAATTCGGGCCGGAGGCACCTCAGCCCCCCTAAGGGGGCGTTTCAGCCCGGCCGCGAGGGAGGATGCGGCCGGGCTGCTTGTGGACGGTCATGAGGTGAGGAACCGGGCGAACACCGAGCGGTGACGGCGCTCGGACCGGCGGCTCCTGCTCGCCTCGTGGACGCGCCGCTGCTCGGCGGCGGCCTGGCGCAGCTCGGCGGCGTGGTGCTGCATCACGGAGTATTCGAGTTCGGCGTTCATCCGACGTGCTCCCTTGTCTCGTTCCCTGCACTTTCAAGGTTCGTCCTAAGGCCCCCACCGGCACATCGGGTGTATGCCTTATCTCTCGGCATGAGCACAGATAGGGAGGTACTTAGGTAGGCGCACGGGACGCCTAAGGCACAGGTGAGGCATGCCTAGGGCACGTCGGATGCGGGCGCTCAGGGCTCGTCGGTGTACTTGACGGTGACCTTCGTGAAGCCGAGCGACTTCAGCATGCCCGTCAGCATGGTCTTGGTGTTGGCGTCGGCCCTGGCGCGCAGGTCGCTGGCCACCGCCGCCTCGCTGATCTTCTTCTCGGCCAGGAGGTAGAGCTCCCGCTGGTCGGTGGGGGAGCCCGAGAGGAAGTCGCTGACCCGGTCGAACAGGCCGCGCTGCTGGGCGAAGACGTAGGAGCGGCTGTTGTCGAGGTTGGGCTTCTCCAGCTGAGCGCGCGGCAGGCGTACGGTCACCTCGGTGCGGTCCTGCGAGACGGTCACGCCGTTCGTCGCCATGGCGGAGAAGTCCACGTAGGCGTCCACCCCGCCCGCCCCGACGAACAACGTGCGCGTGCCCTTGATCGCGTCGGGCAGGAAGTTGGCGTCCTTCTCCAGGTCCACGACCACCTGGAAGGTGCCCGTCGCGGCCTCGAACCGGCTCAGGTCCTTGATCGACTGCAGCAGCACCGGCTGGCTGCGGTCGATGCTCTGCTCGCCCATCGGGTTGAGCCAGGTCCAGGCCAGCCGGCCGCCCACGACCAGCAGGACGGCCAGCACGAGGAGCCCGGCCAGATATCGCCACCGGCGGCGCCGCCCGGAGGTCACCTCGGGCGGCGCCGTTCGAGAAGTCGTCATGCGAGCATGACTACCCGTCAGGCGATCATCAGTGCCAGCCCTTTGGTGACATCTTCGCTCCCCAACCGTGGGCGTTCCCTGGCGAAGCGTGCGCCGGGCGGCCGTGCGAGGCGGGGACCTGCTCATCTGCCTCAGCGGCGTCCTGCTTGCCTTCCCGCGCCGACGCCTCAGCCGGGGCCGGGGCCGGGTCTGGGTCCGCCGCTGGTTGCGCGGGCGCGGCCTCCCCGGCCTGCACGGTCGCGGGCTCCTGCTGCGGCTCCGTTTCGAACACCGGCCAGCTCACCCCCGAGGTGTCGGGGGTCCACCGGGCGGCGGGCGCCTCCCGTGTCGAGCCACTACGCGGGGTGCCGGGCGCGGAGCCCACCCCCGGTGTGCCCGGAGCGGTGCCGGTCGGCGTGGTGTCGCCGGGGCCCGGATAGACCGGGTAGACGTGGCTCGACTCGGGGGTCGGCCGTACCGACGGCGCCATCTGCGCGTGCGTGGGGCCGCCGCCGAAGTGCGTGCCCGACAGCCGGCAGCCCTGGAAGTCGCTGTAGAACATGCGCAGCCACTCCCTGCGCTGGTGCTCGCTCCACGAGGAGAACGACGTCGTCGCGTAGTGGTGCTCGGGCAGCGGCGTGCCCGGGAGCGGCTCGCCGCGCAGCCACGCCACCACGATCTGCCGGTACCCCTCCGAGACCGGGCTCTGGCACCTGGGGGCCAGCGCCTCGATGTACTCGTGCGCCGCCTCCTCGGCGAACCCGGACGACAGGTCGGGCACGTGCACGGGAGCCAGCCCGTTCGACGGCTTCAGCGGGTCGTCCAGCGGGCGCTGCTCCACCCGGGTGAACGCGGCGGGCGTCCCCGCGAGCCGCGAGGCGATCTGCGTGAACGCCGCCCCCAGCTCGGTCAGCCCCGCCCGCATCCCCGGATGCATGCAGACCGTGATCGGCCACTCCTGGCAGGCGTAGGCGATGTCCACGGCCGCGGCCGGCTTCGGCTGCGCCAGCACCCGTGACACGCCCATCCCGGCGGCCAGCACCGCCAGCAGCGCGCACGCCAGCACCAGGGCCTGCCTGGTGACCAGCGCCGCCCAGCCGAGCAGCAGCGCCGCCGTGATGCCCAGCAGCCAGATCGTCTGGTCGAAGAACGGCGCCCCGTTCAGACCCTGGAACAGGTCGTACGGCTCCCCGGTCCCCGGCGCGAGCTTGTCGGCCCACCCGCGGTCGTCGGCCAGCCAGGAGAACAGCCCGTAGCAGGCCAGCCCGGCCAGCGGCGGCGTGAACGGCCGCGGCAGCAGCCAGCCGGCCACCCACCCGATCACCGAGTACAGCGCCAGCCCCGCCATGCCCATCGCCAGCCCGGTCAGGCTCAGCTTGCCGGCCTGGTCGGTCAGCACCGTCTTGACCGCCAGCACCAGCACCGTGGCGCCGAACGAGCCCACCACCACCATCACGATCGCCAGCGGCGCCTTCAGCGCCCGCCACGTCGTGAGCGAGCGTCCGCGCAGCGCCCGGCGCTTGCGCAGCGCCACCCAGGCGGCGAAGGCCGCCGCCACCGGCCCGGTCAGCCGGAGCGATCCGATGACCGCGGCCACGATGTTCTCCCACGCGTCCACGCCCGGAATCAGGACGTTCCACGCCGCGAACAGGCCGACAGCCAGCAGCACGGCAACAGTGACGGCCGCGCTGTGCTTCAGCTCCTCTCGTGAAACGCCCGCGTGCTCACGCACCCTTTTCCCCGTTGAAGTTCATCAAGCGCACCCCCCGTGCCCCTCGGTGCCGCGGAACACATGCGGTCCCGGCCGTCCCCACGGCCGCTGGACTTGGCATCCGCGTCACCATACGTAGGAGAACCATAACTGAGCGTGATGATTGATGTCCGGATTCTTGGTCAAGCGAAGAAGCCTGTCGCAGAGAGTGACCAGACGAACCGGGACGAGAGGCGCGCTACCGTAGCGCTGTGTCGCAGCCGAAGCCGCTCAACCTGCCGTTCGACCCCATCGACCGCGCCGCGGAGAGCTGGCGCGCTCACTTCGGGCCTTCCGCCGCCATGGCAGCCGTTACCTCGATCATGAGAGCGCATCAGATCCTGCTGTCGCAACTTGACTCGCTCCTGAAGCCATACGACTTGACCTTCGCCAGGTACGAGGGATTGGTCCTGTTGACCTTCAGCAAGACGGGGGCGCTGCCGCTGTCCAAGATCGGTGAGCGTCTCATGGTTCACCCCACCAGCGTCACGAACACGGTGGACAGGCTGGAGAAGTCCGGGTTCGTCCGCCGCCTGCCCAACCCGCGCGACGGCCGGGGCGTGCTGGCCGAGATCACCGAGGCGGGCCGCGCCGTCGTGGGGCGGGCCACGGCCGACCTGATGGCCGCCGAGTTCGGCCTGACGATGTACGCCGAGGACGAACTCCACCGGATGTTCGACCAGTTGCGCACCCTCAGGGTGGCGGCGGGTGACTTCCCGGCTTCTTCCATGCGGCAAGATGAAGGGCATGGCGGACTTCTCTAGGCCTGGGTCCCTCTACGGAGCGGTGGACCTGGGCGCGCGCAAGCAGGCTCTGGAGTCGCAGGCCCGGCGGGAGGCGGCAGGTCCCCAGGCGGCCTCGTCGGCCTCGATCGTCGACGTGACCGAGGAGACGTTCACGACCGACGTCATCGACCGGTCCATGACCGTGCCGGTGGTTCTCGACCTCTGGTCGCCCAGGGCGCCCGGCAGTGCCCAGCTCAGCCCGGTGCTGGAGAAAGTCGTCGGTGACCTGGGCGGCAAGGCAGTCCTGGCGAAGGTCAACGTCGACGCCAGCCCGCAGATCGCGCAGGCGCTGCGCGTGCAGGCGGTGCCGACCGTGCTGGCGATCTTCCAGGGGCAGGCCGTCACCGGCTTCCAGCAGGTGCTGCCCGAGCAGGAGGTGCGCCGCTGGCTCGACGAGCTGATGGCCGCGGTCGAGCAGTTCTACCAGGCCAACCCCGGCGCCAGGCCGCCAGGAGAGGCGGAGGAGGGGCAGGAGGCGCCCGCGGGCCCGCCGGCCGACCCCGACCTGGTCGCGGCCGAGCAGGCCATCGACGCGGGTGACTTCGACGCGGCGATCGCGGCCTACGAGCGGCTGCTGGCCCGCGCGCCCGGCAACGAGGACGCCAAGATGGGCCTCGCGGGGGTCAACCTGATCAAGCGCACGTCCGAGGTGGACCCCGCCGACGTGCAGCGGCGCGCACAGGATCCGGCCGACCTCGACGCCCAGTTGCTCGCCGCCGACCTGGAGATGTTGTCCGGCGCGGTGGACGAGGCGTTCGCGCGGGTCATCGCCGTGGTCAAGCGCACCTCGGGCGACGACCGCGACAAGGCCAGGCGCCACCTGCTCGGCCTGTTCGAAGCGTTGCCCGCCGAAGACCCATCCTTGGCCAAAGCGCGCAGGGCGTTGGCCAGCGCACTGTTCTAACCTGGAGATATGCGGGTCGTCACCATATCGGCGACATACGGCACGGCCGGCAGCCAGATCGGCCCGGCCGTCGCCGAGCGACTCGGCGTGCCGTTCGTCGACCGCGCCATCCCCAGCGCCGTGGCCGAGGAGCTGGGCTGCACGCTGGAGGAGGCGCTGGCCCACGACGACCGCGCCGAGCGCGGCCTGAGCCGGTTGTTCTCCGGCGCCGTGCGGCTGCCGACGGTCACGTTCGGCGGCGTGGACATGTACGTGCCGGGGGCGATGCCGCTCGCCCCCGAGGAGTTCGTCCGGCGCACGGAGCGCATGCTGACCGAGATGGCCCGCAACCAGGGCGGCGTCTTCCTGGGCAGGGCCGGCGCGATGGTGCTGGCCGATCACCCGGGCGCGCTGCACGTCAGGCTCGACGCCCCGCTGCGGCGCCGCGTCCGCCAGACGGCCACGCTGGGCGAGCTCAGCGAGCGGGAGGCGCGCCGGATCATCGAGGACAACGACCGGGCCCGCAGCGCCTACGTGCGGCACTTCTATCGTGCCGATCCCGCCGATCCCTGTAGATATCACTTGGTTCTCGACAGCACCACGATCCCGGTGGGGACGTGCGTCGAGCTGATCGTCACGGCGGCCGAGGCGCTCGATTGACCCGCCGTCGAGTCAGGCCACAGTCAACAGCCCCTAACATGGATGCATTCTTGGTCAGTCCCGAAGGAGCGATTGACGTGGCGACCGTCCCGAGTGTGTCGTACTCCATCACCGTGCGTCTCGAGGTGCCGGCCGGCGGCAAGGCCGTCAGCCAGCTCACCCACGCCGTAGAGTCGGCCGGGGGCGTCGTGACCGCCCTCGACGTCACCAACGCGGGTCACGAGAAGCTCCGCATCGACGTCACCTGCGCCGCTCGCGACACCGACCACGCCCAGGCCATCGTCGACCAGCTCGAGGCCGTCGAGGGCGTCGTCATCCACAAGGTGTCCGACCGCACGTTCCTCATGCACCTCGGTGGCAAGATCGAGATGAAGTCCAAGGTGCCGCTGCGCAACCGCGACGAGCTGTCCATGGCGTACACGCCGGGCGTGGCGCGCGTGTCGATGGCGATCGCCCGTAACAAGGAGGACGCGCGGCGCCTGACCATCAAGCGCAACACCGTGGCCGTGGTGACCGACGGCTCGGCCGTCCTGGGGCTGGGCAACATCGGGCCTGAGGCGGCGCTGCCGGTCATGGAGGGCAAGGCGGCCCTGTTCAAACGCTTCGCGGGCATCGACGCCTGGCCGATCTGCCTCGACACGCAGGACGTGGATGAGATCGTCCGCACCGTGCAGGTGATCGCCCCCGGCTTCGGCGGCATCAACCTGGAGGACATCGGCGCGCCGCGCTGCTTCGAGGTGGAGCGGCGGCTGCGCGAGCTGCTCGACATCCCGGTCTTCCACGACGACCAGCACGGCACCGCGATCTGCGTGCTGGCCGCGCTCACCAACGCGCTGCGGGTCGTCAACAAGAACATCGAGAACGTCAAGATCACCATGGCGGGCGCGGGCGCGGCGGGCAACGCCGTGCTGCGGCTGCTGCTGGCCGCCGGCGCCCGCAACGTCGTCGTCTGCGACTACCTGGGCGCCGTGCACAAGGGCCGCGACGACCTCGACGAGTCGCTGCAGTGGATCGCCGACCACACCAACGCCGAGGGCTACTCCGGCGACCTGCGCGGGGCCGTCAAGGGCGCCGACGTGTTCGTCGGGGTCTCCGCGCCCGGCATCCTGACCGGCGACGACATCGCCGCGATGGCGACGGACGCGGTCGTGTTCGCGCTGGCCAACCCCGAGCCGGAGGTCTCGCCGGACGAGGCCGCCCAGCACGCCGCCGTGGTGGCGACGGGCCGCTCCGACTTCCCCAACCAGATCAACAACGTGCTGGCCTTCCCCGGGGTGTTCCGCGGGCTGCTGGACGCGCAGGCCAACGGGGTGACGCAGGAGATGCTGCTGGCCGCCGCGGGCGCGCTGGCCGCCGTCGTCACGCCGGAGGAGCTGGGGCCGAACTACATCATCCCGAGCGTGTTCCACCCGGATGTGGCCACGGCGGTCGCGGCGGCGGTGCGCGAGTCCGCGGGCGGCCGGGCGCGCGGCTTCACCGAGGCGTGAGCCGCCCTTCCGGGCAGTAGCCGGACGGCGGGCCCTCGCCGGGTGACCCGGCGTGCCGGACCGCCGGTGATTCGAGGTCGTGCCTGTGCACGGCCTACGACGTGACGTTGTCGGATGCGGTGATCGCGGGCATCAGGCGGTAGCTCTCCTGGAAGACCAGGTTGTGCGCGTCACCGGCCGCGATCACCCGCAGTGTGTCGAGCTGCCCGGCCGCGTCCGCCTCGTCGAAGACGTTCAGCGGCCAGTCGCCGACCGTGTTGCCGCGCAGGTGCGGGTGGTGGAAGTCGCAGCCGAAGTGGGCCACCACCGCGATCGGCTGGACACCGCTCTCCCGCTGCTCCCGCCACGTCAGCGACCACATCGCGTTCAGGCCGCCCTCCCGTGACCGGGTGACCCCGCTGGACACCACCTGCCCGCTGCCGCGCAGCAGGTCGGCGTTGGCCTCGTCGAGGGCTCGGCGTGCCACGGGGTCGAGGAGCTCGACGGCCCTGATGAACACCCGTTCCTTGTCCTCCCGCGTGACGGCGTGGCCGTGGTCGCCGTCGCGCAGGTCCGTGAAGTGCCTGAGCAGGGCTTCGTTGATGGGAGTGCGCATGTCCACCCCCTGCCCCGACGGAGGGCCTGGCCACCTCCCCCTGGACCCGACTTGCCATGCAGGAACCGGAACCGAGATCGGAAGCTCGCGGTGCCGGGCAAGCCCGGCACGGCGGAGGCGTACTCTCCCAGGGCCACGGACACGCTCACCCGGCTCGGGCGAGGCAGTGGTGGGCGCATGCGTGGCGCCCTGCGGCGGCGGGGGAGGACCCGCAGACCTACCTCAGGAGGCAGCTCGCCAACGTGCTGCTGGGCACGACCGCCAACGGCGCCCAGTCGTGGCTGTCCCTCGGCGGCCTGGACCTGCAGCGGTCGGAGCCGGCCAAGGCCATGCCGGCGCCCCTGCTCGGCGACCGCGTCGTCCAGGGAACGCGGGGGACGGCCCTGGCGGCGGTGGAGTGCTGATGTCCGTACGCCGCCAGGCAGGTCCTATGAGGTGAGCAGCCCGGCGATCCTCGTGCGTACGTTCTCGGTGTCGAGGCCGCGCACGGTCAGCGTGGTGCGGCGGCGGACGACGTCGTCCACCGTGGCCGCCCACTCGTGGTCACGGGCGTAGACCGCCTGGGCCCAGATGTCCGGCCCGTCGGGGTGGATGCGCTCGCCGAGCGCGGGGTCCTCCCTGATGAGCCGGGCCAGCTCGAACGCGAGCGACCCGTAGTGCGTCGCCAGGTGCCTGGCCACCAGCGGGTCCATGCGCGTGCCCGGGTCGCGGTCGGTCCACAGCCGCATGGCGACCGCGTCGGGGCTGGCCAGGCCGGGCAGCGGCACGGCCGGCAGGATGTCGGCCAGGTCGTCGCCCAGGGGGTGGCCGGGCAGGTGCGCGAGGATGTCGAGCACGTGCTTGCCGATGTGCCGGTAGGTCGTCCACTTGCCGCCGGCCACCGACAGCATGCCGCCGGAGCCGCGGCTGAGCACCGTCTCGCGCTTGGCCGCCGTCACCTGTCCGGGGCCGCCGGGCAGCACGCGCAGGCCGGCGAAGGCGTAGGTGATGTCCTCGCGCCTGAGCTGCTCGTCGCGCACGGAGTGGCCGGCCTCGTCGAGGATCTGCGCGATGTCGGCCTCCGTCGGGCTCACCGCGCCGGGATCGCCCTCGTACGCCTCGTCCGTCGTGCCCAGCAGCAGGTGGTCCTCCCACGGGATGGCGAAGGAGACCCGGTACTTGTCGATCGGCGTGGTAAGCGCCGCCTTCCACGGCTCGTGCCGGCGCAGCACCAGGTGGGCGCCCTTGGACAGCCGGATGCTCGGGGCCGCGTCCGGGTCCTCCATGCGCCGCAGGTGGTCCACCCACGGGCCGGTGGCGTTCAGCACGAGCCGGGCCGACACGCCGAACTCCGTGCCGTCGAGCCGGTCGCGCAGCTCGGCGCCCGTCACGCTGCCGGCCGTCTTGCGCAGGCCGACGACCTCGGCGTGGTTCAGCACGGTCGCGCCGGCGTCCACGGCGGCCCGTACGGTCATGACGGCGACGCGGCTGTCGTTCATCTGGTGGTCACCGTAGACGGCGGCGGCCCGCAGGCCCTCCGTGCGCAGCGCCGGCACCTTGGCCAGCGCCTGCTGCGGCGTGATCACCTTGCCCATGCCGTCGCCGAACACCGACAGCGCCGAGTAAAGGAACACGCCCGCGCCCAGCTTGGCCGCCCCGTGCGGCCCGCCCTTGTAGATCGGGACCAGGAACGTCAGCGGCTTGACCAGGTGCGGCGCGATGTCGGCCGCCAGGGCGCGGCGCTCGCGGTGGTTCTCCGCCACCAGCCTGACGTTGCCGGTCTGCAGGTAGCGCAGGCCGCCGTGGACGAGCTTGGAGGAGGCGCTGGAGGTGGCCCCGGCGAAGTCGCCGGCGTCGACCATCGCCACCCGCAGCCCCGCCTGGGCGGCCATCCAGGTCACCGAGGTGCCGAGGATGCCGCCCCCGATCACCAGCAGGTCGTAGGTGGTGGTGGAGAGCTCCTGCCGGACCTCCGCCCGATCGGTGCCGATCGCGGTCGTCATCGCCGTCATCCCTCCTGCTCGACCCAGCCCAGGGTGCGGGCCACGGCCTTCTTCCAGTTGCGGTACTCGCGCTCGCGGGCCGCCTCGTCGATCGCGGGCCGCCATTCGGCGGCCTTGTGCCAGTTGGCGCGCAGGGTGTCGAGATCCGGCCAGTAGCCGGTGGCCAGCCCCGCCGCGTACGCGGCGCCCAGTGCGGTCGTCTCGGCCACCATCGGCCGGATCACCGGCACGGCCAGCACGTCGGCCAGGGTCTGCATGAGCAGGTTGTCGGCGGTCATGCCGCCGTCGGCCCGCAGCGTCGTCAGGTCGAGCCCCGAGTCGGCGTTCATGGCGTCCACGACCTCGCGCGTCTGCCAGGCCGTGGCCTCCAGCACGGCCCGCGCGAGGTGCCCCTTGTTCACGAACCCGGTCAGCCCCGCGATCACCCCGCGCGCGTCGGCGCGCCAGTGCGGCGCGAACAGCCCGGAGAAGGCCGGTACGAAGTAGCAGCCGCCGTTGTCGTCGACCGTCTTGGCCAGCGTCTCGATCTCGGCCGCGCTGGAGATGAGGCCGAGGTTGTCGCGCAGCCACTGCACCAGGGAGCCGGTGACCGCGATGGCGCCCTCCAGCGCGTACGTGGCGGGGCCTTCGCCGATCCGGTAGCCGACGGTGGTCAGCAGGCCGTGCTTGGAGACGACCGGCTCGCGGCCGGTGTTCATCAGCAGGAAGCTGCCCGAGCCGTAGGTGCTCTTGGTCTCGCCGGGCTCGAAGCAGGTCTGCCCGAACAGCGCCGCCTGCTGGTCGCCGAGCGCCGCCGCCACCGGGACGCCGTCCTCGGTGTGGCCGTAGACCTCGGCGGACGGGCGGATCTCCGGCAGCATCGCGCGTGGCACGCCCATCGCGTCGAGCAGCTCGTCGTCCCAGGCCAGGGTGTGGATGTTCATCAGCATCGTGCGGCTGGCGTTGGTCACGTCGGTGATGTGGCGGCCCGTGAGGTTCCACAGCAGCCAGCTGTCCATCGTGCCGAACAGCACCTCGCCGCGCTCCGCGCGCTCCCGCAGCCCGTACGCGTCGAGCAGCCAGCGGATCTTGGGCCCGGCGAAGTAGGTGGCCAGCGGCAGCCCGGCGCGCTCCTTGAACAGGGCCTCGTGCTCGGAAAGGGCGCGCGTGAGCGCGTCGGTGCGGGTGTCCTGCCAGACGACCGTGGGGCAGACCGGGCGGCCGGTCGCGCGGTCCCACAGGACGGTGGTCTCGCGCTGGTTGGTGATGCCCAGGGCGGCGATCTGGGAGTGCTCGATGCCGGCCCCGCCGACCGCCTCGGTGAGGACGGCCCGTACGTTCTGCCAGATCTCCTCCGCGTCGTGCTCGACCCAGCCCGGCTTGGGGAAGATCTGGCGATGCTCGCGCTGGGCGACGGAGATGATGTTGCCGGCCTCGTCGAACACGATGCACCGGCTGGACGTGGTGCCCTGGTCGATGGCTGCGACGTAGTGCGGTCGAGGCACTGGGTTCCTCGCAAGGCTCATGGTTCGACAATGCCGAACGAATGGTATGTGGTCCGCCGAAGCTTGTTCAAGTGTCATCGGGCGAGGTCGCGGGTGATGGCGCGGGCGGCGTCGCGGACGTAGGAGACGAACCGCATGTCCAGCCCGCCGTCCGGCACCAGCCGCTCGACCGCGCCGCGGATGCCGATGGCGCCCACCACGATGCCGCGCGCGTCCTTGATCGGGGCGGCGACGGCCACCTCGCCCTCCGTCAGCTCCTCCATCTCGGCCGCCCAGCCCCGCGCCCTGACCTGGTCGAGCTCCGCCTCCAAGGCCGCCGGGTCGACGATCGTGTGCTTGGTGGCCGGCTCCAGCGGCTGCGTGGCCTCGCCGTACGGGTCGTGCGCGAGCAGCACCTTGCCCAGCGCGCTCGCGTGCGTCGGCAGGTACGTGCCCACCTGCAGCGTCTGCATGCTGTCGTCGGGGCGGAAGACGTGGTGGATGACCAGCACGTGCCCCTCGTGCAGGGTGCCGATCCAGGCGCTCTCCCTGCTGCGGCCGGCCAGCGCGTCGGCCCAGTTGATGGAGCGGGTGCGCAGCTCGTTGACGTCGAGGTAGCTGCTGCCCAGATGGAGCAGCGTGGCGCCGAGGCGGTACTTGCCCGTGGCCGCGTCCTGCTCGACGAAACCCACGTGCACCAGCGTACGCAGGATGCCGTGCAGCGTGCCCTTCGGCAGGCCCAGGGCCCGCGCCAGCTCGGCCACCCCCAGTTGCCGTGGACCGGAGGCGAGCAGCCGTAGGATCGCGGCGGCGCGCTCCACCGATTGAATCGTCTCTCCCACAACGGGAACCCTAACGCAGTTCGGCATTGTCGAACACCGAGTTAACGGGAAAAGTGTGCCGGTAAGCTGTTTCTGGTACGAGAAGGAGACTTGATGGACCAACCTTCCCGCTCGGCGGGAACCGTGCGGCCGGGGGGCCGCACCGCCCGGGTCCGCGCGGCCGTCCTGGAGGCCACCCAGGACGAGCTGGTCGAGCGCGGCTTCCACGGCCTGACCATGGATCAGGTCGCGGCCAGGGCAGGCGTCGGCAAGACGACCGTCTACCGGCGCTGGGGCAGCACACCCGGACTGGTGGCCGACCTCATGAACGAGCTGGCCAACCAGTCCGCCGACCACGCCGACACGGGCAGCGTCGAGGAGGACCTGCGGGCCAACGCGCTGGCCGTGCTCGACGCGCTCAACGACGGGCGGCTCGGGGTGACGTTCCAGGCGGTGATCGCCGCCGCCACCTCCGACGAGCAGGCCGCGCAGGCGCTGCGCGGGTTCTATCTGCGCCGCATCGAGGAGTGGGCCAAAGTCGTGGACCTGGCCGTGCGGCGGGGGGAGCTGCCCGAGGGCACCGACGGCGGTGAGGTGATCAGGGCCGTCTCGGCCCCGCTCTACTACCGCCTGGTGGTCACGAGGGAGCCGGTGACGCGGGTGGTCGCCGAGCAGTCCGTGGCCCGCACGCTGGCCGCCGCCAGGGCGGGAGCCTTCGTCGTGGCGGCCCCGCCCGGCTGATCGCGGCCAGGGGAGGGCCCCGGCCGGGTGCGGTGCGGGTCACGGGCTCGATCGCGGCCAGATCGAGCCGTACCACCACAGGATGCCGCCCACCACCACGAGCCCGCCCGCCGTCGCCAGCTTGCCCATCAGGTCGGCGGGCGGGCCCGTGTAGGGCAGGTGGCCGTGGCGGCGATGCCCCCAGGGGCAGTCGTTCTCCACGTGGCTGGAGTCGATCAGCGTCTCCGGGGTGTCGTCGCCGACCGAGTACGCCTCGATCTCGGCGCCGCTGCCCTTGCCCACCGGCACGTGCCGGACGATGGTCTTGCGGGCCGGGATCGAGCCGCTCGCCACGCTGGTGCCGTCGGCCTTGAGGTCGAAGCGGGCGAGCTGGCGGGTCTGGTTGTGCAGCCGTACGGGCACCCGGCCCGAGCGGCACGCCACGTCGTCGACGGTCATCGTGAACGGGTCGCCGACGTCGTGCTGGGGCCAGGGCCAGTCCGTCGGACGGGCGTCGGAGGCGGAGGGGAGCAGCGCGATGGCGCCCACCGGCAGGGCGGCCAACAGGAGGCGGATTCTGGTACGCATATGTTCCCCCAAGCGCGATTTCCGCTACCTAAAGTTCCCAAGTGTGCACGAAAAGTAACATCGACACGCTGGGGGAGCGCGCACCCCCGCAGGTACTTCATGATGGAGGTATGGCGGAAGCGATCTACGTCGGAGGGTTGCTGGTGGCGACGCCACTCCTCGACGACCCCAACTTCCGGCGTAGCGTCGTGCTGATTCTCGAACACGACCACGACGGCGGCACCCTGGGCGTCGTGCTCAACCGGCCCAGCGACATCTCGGTGACACAGGTGCTGCCTGTGTGGGATCCCCTCGTGACCGGTCCTTCCGTGCTGTTCGAGGGCGGTCCCGTACAGACGGACAGCGCGCTGGCGCTGGCGGCGGTGCCCAGCGGGGAGGAGCCGCTGGGGTGGCGTCGGCTGCACGCGGGCACCGACGCGGTGGCCCGGCTGGGCACGGTCGATCTGGACGCGCCCCCGGAGATCCTGCAGGGTGAGATCGCGCAGATGCGCATCTTCGCGGGGTACGCGGGCTGGACCTCGGGGCAGCTGGAGAGCGAGATCGCCGAGGGGGCCTGGTACGTGGTGGACTCCGAGGTGGGTGACACCTTCCATGCCGATCCGGCCTCGTTGTGGCGGCGGGTGCTCCGGCGTCAGCGCGGCGAGCTGGCGTTCGTGGCGACCTGCCCAGACGACCCCACGATGAACTAGCCGCGACTCCCGATCGACTGGCCGCAGGCCCGCACTGACTGCACGCCGGGCTGGCTGCACGCCGGGCTGGCTGCACGCCGGGCTGGCTGCACCCCGGGCCGGCTACAGGTCCCAGTCCGGCCGCAGGGAACGCTCCGCCAGTGCGATGCTCTCCGCCATCCTGTGCTGAACGTCCCCGATCGTGCCGTCGCGGCGCGGGCACTCGAACCCGACGCGCATGGTCGACATCGCGAACGCCACGATCAGGTGCGTGAGCTGGTCCTCGTCGGCGTTCACGCCCCTGCGGGCGGCGATCGCCTCGGCGAGGTGCTGCTCCGTCTGGGCGCCCCTGGCCGCCGACAGGCCGACCAGGCGCGGATGGTCGTCGAGCAGCCGCCGCAGCTTCAGGAATCTCTGCGCGTCCTCCGGTGTCGCGCCCTCGAGGTCGGCCAGGACGGCGCGCATCGCCTGCATGAGGCAGGTGAAGGGCGGCTCGTCCGGCGGCCGCTGCGCCAGGGCCTCCAGCATGAGGTCCTCGGCGTGGTCGTGGAACAGTAGAACCAGGTGGTCCTTGCCGGTGAAGTAGCGGAAGAAGGTGCGGGGGGAGATCTCGACGGCCCCCGCTATCTGCTCGACGGTGGTCGACTCGTATCCTTGTTCGAGGAACAGGTCGAGCGCCGCGTCGAGGATCGCCAGGCGCGTCTTCTCCTTCTTGCGTTCCCGAAGACCCACTGTGGTCACTCCCTCGAAACCTTTCTGTCACAGTGTGCCATAAGTCATAGGACGACGAATAAAAGTCATTTGTCACACGTCACAGACTGACAGTAGATTACCTGAGACTTACGAGATCTATGCCCTGGTGTGGGGCGATACGGGTACTTGAGGGGGATTCATGGCTGATACGAAGGCGGTCACCGCGCCGTCCTCGTCCGGCCCTGGCAAGCCGGGGACGGGGACCAACCCGTGGCTTGTGCTGCTGGCGGTGAGCCTTGGTGTGATCATGGTGATGCTCGACGGCACGGTCGTCGGCATCGCCAACCCGGTCATCCAGGCCGACCTGAAGGCGACACTTTCCGACCTGCAGTGGGTGACCAGCGGTTACCTGCTCGCGCTCGCGGTCTTCCTGATCACCGCCGGTAAGCTCGGCGACCTGTTCGGGCACAAGCGGGTGTTTCTCATCGGGGTGGCGGGCTTCGCCCTGTCTTCCGTGGGCATCGGGCTCAGCGCCGAACTGGCCGAGATCATTCCCGGTGTCACCCCGATCGGCGCGCTGATCGGGCTGCGGGTGCTGCAGGGCCTGTTCGGCGCGTTGCTGCAGCCGGCCGCGCTGGCCCTGCTGCGTGGCGCGTTCCCGGGGGAGAAGCTGAACCAGGCGATGGGGGCCTGGGGTGCGATCATCGGCCTGTCCAGCGCCGCCGGGCCGATCGTGGGCGGCGTGCTGGTCGAGAAGGTCAACTGGGAGTCGGTCTTCTTCATCAACGCTCCCGTCGGCATCATCGCCCTGATCATGGGCATCCTGCTGATCAAGGAGAACCGCTCGAAGACGTTCGCGCGCATCGACTGGCTCGGCGTGGTGCTGCTGTCCGGCGCGATGTTCTCGCTGGTCTGGACGATCATCAAGGCTCCCGAGTGGGGCTGGGGCGACAGCACGACGCTCTCCTTCGTCGGGGCGTTCGTGGTGCTCATCGCCGCGTTCGTCTTCTGGCAGAGCAGGGCGGGGCAGCCGCTGGTGCCGCTGTCGCTGTTCGCGAACCCGTCCATCTCCATCGGCACCTTCCTGATGATGATGGTCGCGTTCGCCATGTTCGGCGCGATGTTCTTCCTCGGCTTCTTCTTCCAGGGCGTGCACGGGCTCTCGCCGCTGGAGGCCGGTCTGCGCATGTTGCCGATGAGCGCGGGCATGATCGTCGCCTCGCCGCTGGCGGGCATGGCGCTCGGCAGGCTGGGGCCGAAGATCACGATGGCGGCCGGTCTGCTGGTCACCGCGCTGGCGATGTTCCTCATGTCCCGGCTCAGCATCGACGCCTCCTTCATCGAGAGCGGCATCCCGTTCGTGCTGCTCGCCTTCGGGCTCTCGCCGGTCTTCGTGGGCGCCACGGAGATCATCGTGGGGAACGCGCCGGTGGAGCTGAGCGGGGTGGCCGGCGGGCTGCAGCAGTCGGCCATGCAGGTCGGCGGCGCGCTCGGCACCGCCATCCTGGGCGCCGTGATGGCCGCCGAGATCTCCGACACGCTGCCGGGCTACCTCGGGCCCGCGGCGGCGCAGATCCCGCCGGCACAGCTGGAGGGGCTGGAGAAGGCCGCCGCCTTCGGGCAGGCGCCTCCCGGGCTGCCGCAGCAGATCGGCGATGCCATCCACCTGTCGTTCATGGACGGCATGCACGTCGCCTTCCTGGTGAGCACCTGCATCGCGGTGCTGACCGCCGCGCTGACGCTCTTCGTCAGGGCGGGCAGGAAGACCGAGGGTGCGGCGGTCCACCTGGGCTGACAGCCGCCTCGTCATGCGGCCTCCGCCCGTTCGGGCGGGGGCCGTGTCGCGTTTCGGGGGAGGTGTGCCGCGCCCTCGCGCAGGGCGTGACGCGTCCGCTCGTGCCGGGTCGCGTCGCGTGCGCGAAGAGGACGTCGTGCGCTGCGAGGATGACGTCGTGCGCGCGGGGAGGGCGTGGTGCGCTGCGGGGAGGGCGGCGTGTACTGCGGGGAGGGCGTGGTGTGTTGCGGGGAGGGCGCCGTGTACTGGGGGGAGGGCGTGGTGTGTTGCGGGGGGCGGTCGTGGGCGGGCATAAACTCAATGGGGTGAGCACGAAGATCCTCCCAGAGCAGGAGACCACTCCGCGGACGTCGCACGGCGACGGCGATCACGAGCGGTTCGCCCACTACGCGGACAAGCACAAGATCACCGAGAGCATGGTGACCGGCACGCCCATCCGCGCCCTGTGCGGCAAGGTCTGGGTGCCCAGCCGCGACCCCAAGAAGTACCCGGTCTGCCCGGAGTGCAAGGAGATCTACGAGGGCCTGCCCCCGGGTGGCGGCGAAGGCGGCGACGACAAGCAGTGAGTGTTGCTGTGCGGTAATCCTCTCGCGTGGAGCTACGGTCTGTAGCCAGACCAGCTCTTTTCGTAGTGGGAGGACCGCATGGCCCGGCGCGCGACCGCCGTCTCGTTGGCATGCCTGCTCGCGGCCGGATTGCTCCCGCCGCTCGACCCCGGCTCCGCCCTGGCGGTCGCCTGCGCCGCCGCGCAACCGCACCCGGCCGTACGTACTTCCGCCTCTCACCCGCACGGCCCCGACGCCGCGTCACGCACGCGCGGATCCGCTGCCGCGTCACGTACGCATGGGCCGACTGTGGGATCGCCGCGGGTACACGGGCCTGTCATGGGGTCGCGGGTTCCGGGGCGGCCGGGGCCGCGCTCGCCCAAGCCGCGCGACGTGGCCATGGTGATGGCCGAGCTGGGCGAGCGCCTGGACGGGGTGACGCCACCCAGCGAGTTCACCGTGCCCACGCGGGTGCACATCATCTCCGCCGGCCCGGAGCGCCGGGTCTCCGACGCGGCGGTCCGCGCCCAGATCGACACGCTCAACTCCGCGTACGGCGGCAAGTTCGGCGGCGTGGACACCGGCGTGCGCTTCCGCCTCGACGGCATCTCGGTCAAGGAGCAGCCCGCCTGGCTCGCCGACCCGGTCGGCCACGAGCGCGACATGAAGAGCGCCCTGCACCTCGGTGGCGCCGACACCCTGAACCTCTACATCGCCCAGCTCAGCGAGCTCATGCTGGGCTTCGCCAGCTACCCCTACTGGTACGCGGGGGCGCCGGCGCTCGACGGCGTGGTGATCGACTGGCGCAGCCTGCCCGGCGGGGCGATGAGCGACTACAACAAGGGCTTCACCGGCGTGCACGAGATCGGCCACTGGCTCGGCCTGTTCCACACGTTCGAGAACGGCTGCAAGGCGCCGGGCGACGGCATCGACGACACCTCGCCCGAGGCCAGGCCCACCGAGGCGTGCCCGCAGGGCAAGGACACCTGCCCTGACCACCCGGGCCAGGACCCCGCGCACAACTACATGGACTACGCGCACGACCGGTGCATGTGGGAGTTCACGGTGGGACAGGCGGATCGCATGCATGAGATGTGGGCGGCGTACCGCACCAGGACGCCCGCTGTCTGACATGTCGGGCCCGTCTACGATGTGCAGGTGACAGCACCAAAAGCACTCGACGCTCCCCACAAGCCCGCGGGAATCCTCGGCCCCGAGTACCGCACCGCCACCTTAGGCATCCTGCTGGTCGTCACGCTGATCGCCTTCGAGGGCATGTCCGTCGGTGTCGTCATGCCCGCCATCGCCGAGGAGCTCGACGCCCTCGACCTGTACGGGCTCAGCTTCTCCGCCTTCCTCATCGCCAGCCTGTTCATGAACGTGGTCGCCGGGCTCTGGTCGGACCGGCGCGGCTACCCGGTGCCGTTCCTGGCCGGGGTGGTGCTGTTCGCCGTGGGCATGGCGCTGGCCGGCGCGGCGGGCTCGGCCGGGATGTTCCTGCTGGCGCGGGCCGTGCAAGGGCTGGGCGGCGGGGCCTCCATCGTGGCGCTGTACGTGATGATCGCCCGTGTGTACCCCATGGAGGTGCGGCCCAAGGCGTTCGCCGCCGTGTCGGCCGCCTGGGTGGTGCCCGCGATGGTGGGGCCGTCCGTGGCCGGGTTCGTCGGGGGCCAGTGGGGGTGGCGTTACGTCTTCTACGGGATCGTGCCGCTGGTCATACCCGCGCTGGTGATGCTCGTACCGGCGTTGCGGATGGGCACCGCCACCGAGGCACAGCCCGGCACCGGGCCGCGTTCCAGGCCGGTCGCGATGACGCTGGCCGCCACGGCGACGGCCGGCGGGGCGGGGCTGCTGCTGTACGGCGTGGACCGGCTGCACGTCGCCGCCGTGGGGGCGAGCGTGGAGACCGTGGCAGGGCTGGCCCTGCTGGTCTACGGCCTGTACCGGCTGCTGCCGCCGGGCGCGTTGCGCTTCCGGCGCGGGCTGTCCACCACCGTGCTCATGCGAGGGTTCTTCTCGGCTTCCTTCTTCGGGGTGAACGCGTTCATCCCGCTGGCGTTGCAGCACGTCAAGGGCTTCGACACGACGTCGGCCGGCATCGCGCTGACGACGGGGGCGCTCGGCTGGTCCGCGGGGTCGTTCCTGCAGAGCAGGCGCACCGGGGAGCCGCACAAGAGGATCAGGCTCGGCGCGGGCTGCGTCACCGCCGCGATCCTCGTCTGCATGCTGGCCGTCGTGCCGGGGGTGAGCGGGTGGATCTCCGTGCCCGCGTGGATCGTGGCGGGCTTCGGGATGGGGTTCGGCATCACCACCATCAGCGTCACGGCCATGCGGCAGTCGCCGGTGAACGAGCAGGGCGCCAACTCCGCCTCCCTCTCCGTCACCGACCAGCTCGGCTCGGCGCTGTCCATCGGCATCGGCGGGGCGCTGGTGAACGTCATCGGGCACGCCTCCTCCCAGATCGCCACCGGGTTCCTGGTCATCTCGGCGCTCATGGCGGTCATCGCGCTGGGCGCGACCCTGCTCGCGGGGCGCGTCCGGTGAATTCCGTCCCTCCTGTCACAGTGATCACTGTTCTGCTGAGCGGGGTGGCCGGGAGTGATAGGACAGCGGGCAAGGAGGTGTCATGGAGGGTGATCACCGGGTCTGGCCCCCTGAGCCGGGGCCTCGCCGTACTCCTCCTGCCTCGGCGGGGGATCGGGAACGTTCCGACACAGGGTCAGGGGCGGGAGGCGGGTGGGGGCGTCCGCCGGAACCGCCGCCGGCCTGGGGGCGTCGTGGGCGACCGTACGCGGACGAGCCCGTGCGGCCGGCCTCGCAGCGGCAGGACCCCGCGCTAGGGGACCGCGCGCCAGAAAACCCCGTGCGAGGGGACCGCGCGCGAGGGGATCCCGGTGGGGACTCCGGCTGGGGCCCGCTGCCTGACCCGCCTGGTCAGGGCTTGCCCCGCCGCGACCCGCCCCGGCACGGACTCCCTCGCCGAGACCTGCCCCGGCAAGACCGGTCCTCGCAAGACCTGCCCCGGGGCCCGTCCTGGCAAGACCCGCCCCACGACGACCCCCGGCGACCACACCCCCTCGACCTAGACCTGGACCCAGCGCTGGACCCAGGGACGGGCCCGGAGTTCGAGGAGCCGGCGTGGAGCCCGCGGATCCGCCACGACCTGGGCCCCGCCGGGGAAGACCGGTGGGACGACGCGCTCCCGCCGTCCGCCCACCTCCACGGCTCCCCGAAGGACCCGAGCGAGCGCGGGCGACGCCTGGGCGGGAAACGGCTGGGGCGGCGCGTGGGGATCGTGCTGGCGGCGCTGGCGGCGGGAGCGGGGCTGGTGGCGGCGGCGACGGCGGCGGCGTTGTGGCTGACCGCGCCTCCGGGGGATACGGGAAGGCTGAGCGACGCGCTGGCCGGGGTGGCGGCGACGTTGCCGCAGGGGTGGAGCCAGGGCGCGGTGCCGCCGGTGACGGGGTTCACGTCGGTCGTACGGGACGGCCACGGGGGCCTGGTGATGGCCAGGCCGATGCAGGGCCCGGTGAAGGACGCGGAGAAGGCCACGCAGGAGGCGGCGGACCTGTACTCCAGGCTCCTGCTCAGAGGGGACCGGGTGACGGTGGTCGAGGACCGGCGGCTGCCCGACGGCCACACCCGTGCGCTACGAGCGGAATACGGGGACGTGGTGAATCGCCCGGCGTACCTGAGAGTGATGCTGCTCACTCGCGAGTCGCGTCCCGTCCTGCTGGTGGGGCTGCTGCAACCTGAGGAAACCAGTCGCAGGCAGGCGCTCGACGCGGTGATGACGAGTCTCCGATAAGCCGCATAGCACGTGAGGAAGACCTTGGCCAGAATCCTCGGCTCACGGCACGTCTTGTCGGTGGGCCCGATTACTCTTGGGTCACTGTGAGAGAGCGAAGCACACGAACCCCAGAGGTGATGCGGTGAGCACCTTCGCCGCGTCCCACCTATCGCCTTCCTATCCCGACCGGGCCGCGTGGGGCACCGCGCCCAAGTTGCGTGCTTGGCAGCAGGAGGCGTTCGACCTCTACTTCAGGCGCGAGCCGCGTGACTTCCTCACCGTGGCGACGCCGGGCGCGGGCAAGACGACCTACGCCCTGCGCATCGCCAGCGAGCTGCTCGCCAACGGGGTGATCAGGGCGGTCACCATCGTGACCCCCACCGAGCACCTCAAGCGCCAGTGGGCCGACGCGGCCGGCCGCGTGGGCATCGCCATCGACCCCGAGTTCAAGAACAGCCAGGGCACGACCTCACGCGACTACACCGGGGTGGCGGTGACCTACGCGCAGGTCGCCATGCACCCCGCGCTGCACAGAGCCCGCACGGAGCACCGCAAGACGCTGGTCATCTTCGACGAGATCCACCACGCGGGCGACGCCAAGTCCTGGGGCGACGGTGTGCGCGAGGCGTTCGAGCCGGCCACGCGCCGCCTCCAGCTCACCGGCACGCCGTTCAGGTCCGACGACAACCCGATCCCGTTCGTCGCCTACGAGGAGGACGCGGAGGGCCTCAAGCGCAGCGTCGCCGACTACTCCTACGGCTACGGCCCGGCGCTCTCCGACAACGTCGTGCGGCCGGTCATCTTCCTGGCGTACTCCGGCGAGATGAAGTGGCGCACGCGGGCCGGCGACGAGATCGCCGCCACGCTCGGCACCCCGCTCACCAAGGACCAGCTCTCCCAGGCGTGGCGGGCCGCGCTCGACCCGAAGGGCGACTGGATCCGCCAGGTCATGCAGGCCGCCGACCGCCGGCTCACCGAGGTGCGCAGGGGCGTGCCCGACGCGGGCGGCCTGGTCATCGCCACCGACCACGAGACGGCCCGTGCCTACGCCCGCCACCTGCGCAACATCACCGGTGAGGGCGCCACGGTGGTCCTGTCCGACGACCCCGGTGCGTCCAAGAAGATCAAGGCGTTCGCGGCCTCCGAGGACCGGTGGCTGGTGGCCGTCCGCATGGTGTCGGAAGGCGTCGACATCCCGCGCCTGTGCGTCGGCGTCTACGCCACCTCCACCTCGACCCCGCTCTTCTTCGCCCAGGCCGTGGGCCGCTTCGTGCGTGCCCGCAAGCGCGGCGAGACCGCCTCGGTCTTCCTCCCCTCGGTGCCCACGCTCATGGGCCTGGCCAACGAGATGGAGGTCGAGCGCGACCACGTCCTCAACAAGCGGCCTCCGGAGGACGGCCTCGACGACTCGCTGCTGGAGCAGGCCAACCGCAAGCAGGACAATCCGGACGTCCTTGGTGATGAGCTCCCGTTCGAGACGATGGAGACGTCGGCGACGTTCGACCGGGTGCTGTTCGACGGGGGCGAGTTCGGCACGGGCGCGGAGATCGGCTCGGCCGAGGAGGAGGACTTCATCGGCCTGCCCGGGCTGCTGGAGCCCGACCAGGTGGCCCAGCTGTTGCGCAAGCGGCAGTCCGATCAGCAGGCGGCCAAGCGCAAGCAGCAGACGGAGGCGCCCAAGCAGGAGCTGGCGCCGCACGAGCAGGTCGCGGAGCTGCGGCGTGAGCTCAACGGGCTGGTCGGGGCGTGGAACCATCGCACGGGGCAGCCGCACGGGGTGATTCACTCGGAGCTGCGGCGGGCGTGCGGCGGGCCGCCGATCGCTCAGGCGACGGTGGAGCAGATCCAGGAGCGCATCGCCACGATCCGCCGCTGGGCCACGCAGCGCCGCTGACTCGCGACGGTGACGGGCGGGCCGCTCAGTCGGTGGTGGCGGGTTGCGACCACTCGTGGAGCCGGTAGGAGGCGCGGGTCCAGTCCAGGGTCAGGACGATGCGGCCCGCCGTCCGTACCCGGGTGAGGGCGCTGTACGCGGCGGCGCCACCGAAGCGCGACCGGAGGTAGGCGGCGTTCCGCGAGCGGAAGCGGTGGTCGGTCAGCGCCGCCACCGTGCGCAGGGTCACCCGGCTGCGCGGGTTCATCGCGCGGAGCCGGCCGTACAGCTCGAACAGCGAGTCCAGAGCGGCGAACCGGTAGAGGGCGGCGGCCTGGCCGGGTACGAGCGCGCTGATCCGCTCGGAAGTTCAGTGCATCCCGTCGGGCGAGGGCGCGCCCGTGGAGTTCGCGCGCAGTGAAAACAGCCTGCGTCCGGCGAAGAAGGGTAGGGCATGGCCATTCGGTTTCCCGGATGACATGAAGTGCGCCGATTTATACAACACCGGTTCGTGGGAGAAAGGACGAAAATGAAGACGCTGTCACTCGCATTCGCGGCGGCGATCTCCACGGTCATCGATTCAAGACATGTGTCACTGCTCATCCTGAGCGTCCTGATCGGGCTAACGGTGGCCGCGATGCGTAAGTTGTCCCGCCATTCGCATGTCGTCATGGTGATCGGCGGCACCACCGTCATGCTCGGCGTTCTCGCCGTCCTCACCCTGGCGTACGTGGTCACCTATCGCGCGGTATGAGGGCGGAGGCCCGGCGACACGTGTCTTCGCAGGTCGAACCGTACGAACCGGCCGCCGGGCCGATGGTCACGAAGCGTGACTCTGCGCATTTGGACACAGAGCAGTGGCCTTCTGTTAGAAGCTCGACGGGAACGGCAACAACCACTCTTGGCTGTCTCGCCGGATATGCAGAAGGACGTTGCCCATGTCGTCTGAGGCCACCGGAAAATCGACGCTGAGCGTCACCTCAGGCCTCTCTCGAAACGCCATCATCATCAGGCTCGAGGGCGAGCTGGACGTCAACGCGCTGCCGCTCCTGCGAGAGCACCTGCAGCGCATCTGGGATCTGCCCCCGAAGTCCTTCTTGATCCTGGATCTCGGCGAGGTCTCGTTCTGCGACTCCATGGGGATGAACGAGCTGGTCGACATCATGCAGCGGTGCGAGTCCAGAGGCACCCGGCTGCTGCTCGGCGGGGTTCAGGGGGTGATGGCCCGGGTTCTGTCGATCACCGGGCTGCGGCACGCTTTCGAAGTGTTCGCCGTGTTCGACGACGCGCTGCGGATGGCGGTCGCGCACCCCTGAACCCCCTGCCTCGCTAGGCGGCCTGCTGCGGGATCAGGCGGCCGCTGCGGCCGTCGGCCGGGGCGTGGCGCGCCTTGCCCGGTAACGGGACCCGGAGCGACGCCGTCCCGTCCTCGACGCGGACCGGCAGCGCCGGGGAGCCCGGCTGGGCCTCCCGGCGGGTGTGCAGCCAGATCAGCAGCTTCCTGTCTCTGGCCAGGAGCGTGACCTCGGCGCACGCACACTCGCGTGACGTGGCCGGCCAGCTCAGCAGCAGCCCGCCGTCCTCGATCCCGGCGGTGTGCGGGACCTGGGCGCGCTCGTCACAGGACGATGGCATCGGCACGGCGCGGGCGGCGGCCGAGCGGACGGGGACGGCGGGATGCGGGAGGGCGTCCATGCCGATCGTCCCCATCTCCAGCAGGGCTAACGTCACGAGCGCGCCCGCGCGCTCTTTGGTGCTGCCCCTGATGAGCAGCCATAGGCAGAGGGGGGCGAGCAGGAGCCAGGCCATGCCGAGGGAGAGGGGCAGCATGTGGGACCTCCCACGTGAGGGAAGAGTGATTACTCTCCGTGTTGCTCCGGTTTCGGAGTGGCTTCGCCCTCTTCGATATCACATGAGCTGAGCGTTGCCCAGGGCGTACGCTTCGTGATCGGCAGCGGCGCCCCCCGCAGGGCGACGCCCGCCTCGCGCAGCTCCGCGATCGCCGCCTCGGTCGTCGTCGGGGAGACGCCGGCCGTCAGGTCCAGCAGGACGCGCACCGCCAGGCCGTGCTTGACCGCGTCGAGGGCGGTGGCGCGGACGCAGTGGTCGGTGGCGATGCCCACCACGTCCACCTCGCGCACCCCGCGCTCCATGAGCCAGTCGGCCAGCGGCACCCCGTCACTGGAAGTGCCCTCGAACCCGCTGTACGCCGCCGCGTACGTGCCCTTGCTGAAGATCTCCTCCACCGCGGACACGTCGAACGCGGGGTGGAAGTCGGCTCCCGGCGTGCCGGCGATGCAGTGGGCAGGCCATGTGGCGACGAAGTCGGGGTTGTCGGAGAAGTGCGTGCCGGGGGAGATGTGATAGTCGCGGGACGCCACGACGTGGTCGTAGCCGTGGTCGGCCACGTGCCGGGTGATCGCCGCGGCCACCTCCGAGCCCCCGGTCACAGCCAGGCTGCCCCCCTCGCAGAAGTCGTTCTGCACATCGACGATGATCAACGTGGTGCCCATAGGCAGCACGATACGTCAGGCGAATTCGGTGGGGATCGCCGCATACCCGCGGCCGAGGTGCAGCGCCTCCTGGGGGAGGGTCGCGACGGCGGCGGCATGGCGGTCGCGGGCGGCGGTCAGGGGCTCGCGGCCGACGACCTCGCCGTCGCGCACCAGCTCGTGCAGCAGGGGGATGCCGCCCTCGGGGACGAGGCCGCCGGTGGTGATCAGCTCGGTCTCGGCGTGGCCCTGCTCGTCGAGCAGCCGGTAGGCCTCCTTGCGGCCCCCGCGCGACGGCTTGCCCACCGACCGCTTGGCCACGGCCTCCAGCTTGCCCGTGGCCGTCTCCCGCGCCACCAGCTTGTACACCAGGGCCGCCGTCGGCACGCCCGAGCCGGTCACCAGGGAGGTGCCGACGCCGTAGCCGTCCACGGGGGCGGCGGCGAGCGCGGCGATGGCGTACTCGTCGAGGTCGGAGGTGACCAGGATGCGGGTGTCGCGGGCGCCGAGCGCGTCGAGCTGCTCGCGCACCTCCTGCGCCGCCGCGGCCAGGTCGCCGGAGTCGATGCGGACGGCGCCCAGCTTGTCGCCTGCCAGCTCGACGGCGGTCCGTACGGCGGCGGGCACGTCGTAGGTGTCGACCAGCAACGTGGTCTCCGGCCCCAGGGAGGCGATCTGGGCCTCGAACGCCGCCCGCTCCGAGTCGTGCAGCAGCGTGAACGCGTGCGCCGCCGTACCGGCCGTGGGCACCCCGTACAGGCGGCCGGCCATCAGGTTGGAGGTGGAGGCGAACCCGGCGATGTAGGCGGCCCTGGCGGCGGCCACCGCGGCGGCCTCGTGCGTGCGGCGCGAGCCCATCTCGATGAGCGGCCGCTTGCAGGCGGCATTCGTCATGCGGGAGGCGGCGGAGGCGATCGCGCAGTCGTGGTTCAAGATGGACAGCGTGACGGTCTCCAGCAGCACGGCCTCGGCGAACGTGCCCTCCACCACCATGATCGGGGAGGCGGGGAAGTAGAGGTCGCCCTCGCGGTAGCCGTAGATGTTCCCGGAGAAGCGGTAATCGGCCAGAAACGCCAGAGTGTGCTCGTCCACGACGCCGTGCTCACGCAGGTAGGTGAGTTCATCGTCACCGAAACGGAAGCGTTCGAGCTCGTCCAGGACACGTCCCGTGCCGGCGACAACCCCGTAGCGGCGCCCTCCTGGCAGGTGGCGGGCGAACACCTCGAAGACCGCGCGGCGGTGGGCCGCGCCGCTCCGCAGCGCGGCCTGCAGCATCGTCAGCTCATAGTGATCTGTGAGCAACGCAGTGCTCATGGTCATTGTCACGACTCGAAGACTACGGCCCAGATAGGGCAGACTCGGGGATGTGGGTAGCACCGCTCCAATCACCGTCGAGCGTCCGTCATCGGACGTCCGGCCCGATCTGCCATGGGTGACCATCGTCTGGAATGACCCGGTCAACCTCATGTCCTACGTGACCTATGTCTTCCAAACGGTCTTCGGCTATACGCGGGAGAAGGCCGAGAAACTGATGATGGACGTGCACCACAAGGGCAAGGCTGTCGTGTCCAGCGGCACGCGCGAGGAGATGGAACGCGATGTGCAGATTCTCCACTCCTACGGCCTGTGGGCGACGCTCCAGCCGGATTCGGTCAAGTGAATCGCACGAGATCAGTGAGGCGGCACCGGTGAGCTCGGGGTTCTCGCGGGGAAGAAACGGCAGCGTCGTGGCGGTGTTCGAGGCCGCGGAGATCTCGCTGCTGCGCTCGCTCGTCTCCATGATGCTCGGCATCGTCTCGCCGGGGCAGACCAGCGACGACCCGCTGGAGCGGGCGCTGGGCATCGGTGACGGCGCGGCGCCGTCCGATCCGGTGCTGGTCAGGCTGTTCCCCTCGGCGTACGAGGACGAGAAGGAGTCGGCGGAGTTCCGCCGCTACACCGAGGCCACGCTGCGCGACGGCAAGCGGGCCGACGCGCAGACCGTGCACGAGACCGCCCGGTCGGGGCGCTTCGAGCTGTCGCCGGAGGAGGCCCAGGCGTGGCTGCGCTCGCTGAACGACCTGCGCCTGACGCTCGGCACCAAGCTGGAGGTGACCGAAGAGGTGCACGACGAGATCGCGATGATGTCCGAGGACGACCCCCGTTACCCGGCCTACGTGACCTACGACTGGTTGACCTACCTCCAGGACAGCCTGGTCCGGGCGCTCTGGTAACTTCCGGGCATGCTGTCGATCTCGCAGGAACTGGTGGACAAGATCGTCGCCCATGCCCGGGCCGATCACCCGGACGAAGCGTGCGGCGTCATCGCGGGCAAGAACGGCGTGCCCGAGCGATTCATCCCCATGGCGAACGCCGAGCGTTCCCCGACGTTCTACCGCTTCGACTCGATGGAGCAGTTGCGCGTGTGGCGGGAGATGGACGACCTGGACGAGGAGCCGGTCGTGATCTACCACTCTCACACCGCCACCGAGGCGTACCCGTCGCGCACCGACATCTCCTACGCCTCCGAGCCCCACGCGCACTACGTGCTGGTCTCCACCCGGGACGAGCAGGAGGTGGAGTTCCGCTCCTACCGCATCCTCGACGGTGTCGTCACGGAGGAAGAGGTAAGGTTTCTCCCATGATGGTCAGGCCGGTGCAGAGCTTCCTCTTTGCGCACACTCCTGCTGTCGTCGTCTACGACTGTCGCTGACTCGGAATCCGCATCCAGCCATCGGCGTTGCATGCCGATGGGACGACGACCTGATCTGAGGAGACTGACCGCGATGGCCATCGAGGTTCGCATTCCGACCATCCTGCGTAACTACACCGACGGCGCCAAGGCCGTGAACGCCGAGGGCGCGACGCTCGAAGAGCTGATCAGCAACCTCGAGGCCGCGCACCCCGGCATCAAGGCGCGGCTCGTCGACGACGGCAGCCTGCGCCGCTTCGTCAACGTCTACCTGAACGACGAGGACGTGCGGTTCCTCGGCGGCCTGGGCACGCCGGTGTCCGACGGCGACACGGTGACCGTGCTCCCCGCAGTCGCCGGCGGGTGACATGCGTTTCGACTCACTGATCGACTCGGTCGGCCGCACCCCGCTGGTGGGGCTGCCCAGGCTGTCGCCCTCCGCCGACGTGCGCGTCTGGGCCAAGCTGGAGGACCGCAACCCGACCGGCTCGATCAAGGACCGGCCGGCCCTGTGGATGATCCAGGAGGCCGAGAAGGACGGGCTGCTCACGCCGGGCTGCACGATCCTCGAGCCGACCAGCGGCAACACCGGCATCTCGCTGGCCATGTCGGCCAAGCTCAAGGGCTACAGGCTGATCTGCGTGATGCCGGAGAACACCTCGGAGGAGCGCCGCCAGCTGCTGCGCATGTGGGGCGCCGAGATCATCTCCTCGCCCGCCGCCGGCGGCTCCAACGAGGCCGTGCGCGTGGCCAAGGGGCTGGCCGCCGAGCACCCCGACTGGGTCATGCTCTACCAGTACGGCAACCCGGCCAACTGGCGCTCTCACTACGAGACCACGGGCCCCGAGATCCTCGAGGATCTGCCCACGATCACCCACTTCGTCGCCGGCCTCGGCACGACCGGCACCTTGATGGGGGTCGGCCGGTTCCTGCGCGAGCAGGTGCCGGGCGTGCAGATCGTCGCGGCCGAGCCGCGCTACGGCGAGCTGGTGTACGGGCTGCGCAACGTGGACGAGGGGTTCATCCCCGAGCTCTACGACGAGTCGGTGCTGACCACCCGCTTCTCGGTGGGCTCGGCCGACGCGCTGCGCCGTACCCGCGAGCTGCTGGCCGCCGAGGGCATCTTCGCCGGTGTCTCGACCGGGGCCGCGCTGCACGCGGCGCTGGGCGTGGCCAGGAAGGCGGTCAAGGCCGGCGAGCGGGCCGACGTCGTGTTCGTGGTGGCCGACGGCGGCTGGAAGTACCTGTCCACGGGCGCCTACGAGGGCACCCTGGAGGAGGCCGAAGAGCGCCTGGAGGGCCAGCTCTGGGCCTGAGAGCCGAAGAAAGAGGGCGGCCGGTCGTCATCGACCGGCCGCCCCTTCGTTCTACCGCCCTCAGTTGAACAGCAGCCGCAGCGAGAACGTCGCCTCGGTGTCGGTCTGCGTGCCACTCATCCCGACGGCGCGCAGCACCTCGGCGTTGGCCTTGTCGTCGCCCTCCATGGAGGCCAGGTAGAGCTTCTCGACCTTGTCGAGGTCCACGAAGAACGCGTAGTTCGCGTCGGCCGCGTTGGGGATCGCGGTCTGGAACGTCTCCGAGTCGCCCAGCGTGCCCTCCCCGGCCAGCTGCTTGGCGTACGCGTCGGTGGTGGCCACCGTGAAGACGCCGTCACCGGAGACCTTGGCGATCTGCGGGGCGGCACCGCCGCTCTGCGTCAGCGCCGCCTGGACCTTGTCGAGGATGGCCTGCGCCTTGGCCGGGTCGGTCATCACCCGCACGCCGCCCTTGATCTGGTCGCTGTCCAGGCCCTCGCTGTCGACGGCGATCGTGAAGTTCTTGCCGAAGACCGTGGCCAGGTCGCCGGGCAGCTCCAGGCCGAACTGCGTCTTGGCCTGCTGCAGCATCTGGCTGATCTCGGTGCTGCCGGCCGCCGTGGCCTGCTTCTCGATCTCGGCCCACTGCTTGGTGACGACCTGGTCGAGCCCGGAGATCGACAGCGCGCCGGCCGTGGAGGCGGGCAGGGTGCCGAGGTCGGCCTTGGGCAGCTCGCCCTGCGGGGCCATGCCCTTGGCGCCGCGCACGAGGCCGGCCAGCTCGACGTAGGCGCTGTCGAAGCGCAGCGCGCCGGCGAACCTGGCGTCCTTGACCTGGTCGACGGCCGCCTGCTGGTCGGCGGGGATCTCCTTCTTGGCCAGCTCGACGAGGCCGCCCATGTCGGCCCAGAACGACAGCACGCCCTGCTCGCCGACCGCGCCCATGTCCTCGTCGAACTCGGGGTTGTCGGACAGGCTGCCCTCGCTCCTGGCGTACTTGTCGGCCAGCGCCTGGGTGGTGCTGAGCAGCGCGTAGTCCTCGCGGAAGGCCACGCCGTACTTCTCGCCCTCCATGAGCTTGGCGAGGCCGGCCTTGGCCAGCTCCTGGTCCTTGACCTGCACGGCCACCGCGAGATCGGGCTCCTCCTTGCCGGAGGGGACGGCGGCGACGCCGAGCCGGCTGCCCAGCCACGGGTCGACGTCCTTGGCGAAGTCCAGCTTGCTGTCGGAGTCCTGGTCGTTGATCAGGTCGAACAGCGCCTTGCGCGGGTCCTCGCCGGTGAAGGCGTCCTTGGTGACCGTGAACTTGCCGGCGAGCTGGAACAGCGCCAGCTTCTGGTTCGCGGCCGGGTCCAGGTCGAGGCGGGCGTAGGCGATCGAGTTCGCGGGGAGCACGTCGTTCGGCTGGGTGCCGCCACCGCCGAAGGCGCCCACGGCCCAGACCGCGCCGCCGCCGAGCAGGATCACGGCGAGTGCCGCCGCGACGGCGATGATCCAGCTCTTGCGGCCCTTCTTGGCCGGCTCCTGGCCGCCGAAACCGTCGGGGCCCTGCTGCTGCCAGCCGCCCTGGGCGTACTGGCCCTGCTGCTGCCAACCACCCTGGTCCTGCCAGCCGACCTGCTCCTGCTGCCAGCCCTGCTGGGGTTGCTGTTGCTGCTGCCAGCCCTGCTGCTGCTGCTGGCCTTGCTGGCCGCCGTACTGGGGTGCGCCGCCGTAGGAGGGCTGCTGCTGCCCGTACTGGGGGCCGTAGGAGGGCTGCTGGCCGTACGACGCCTGCTGACCGTAGGCACCCTGACCTTGAGCGTCGTACTGCGGCTGGCCGTACTGCTGCTGCTGGTACGGCTGCTGCGGCGGGTAGGGCGGGCCCGGATACTGAGCCGTCGGCTGCTGCTCCGGCTGCCCCTGGTTCCAGTTGTACGCCGTGGTCCGGTCAGGATCCTGGCCATAGGGGGGATTGTTCGCAGACATCACTCAACTCACAATGTGGACTTTTGACCACAGAGAAAGTATCTGATGTTGCTAGACGGGCGCTTGCAATGTGCTGAAGTTGGAATTAGACCCTGTTCAGCTCTTTTCGCAGGACATCGATGTGCACCTCGCCGTCGCCGTAGTCGATGACGTTCTCCCAGGGCACGAATGTGCAGCCGGCGTAGACCAGGCGCGCCAGCGCCTGCGAGAGCCAGGCCGATCGGCCCTGGCGATCACGGGTGAGGCCGAGCAGGAGCGGGGCGCGGCGCACGGAGACCACCAGCCCGTACACCGTGTGGCTCTGCTGGAGCTCGCCCCGGTGCTTGACGACCCGGATGTCCACCACGAAACCGACCCACACCCCGTTGGAGTCCCAAACGGACTGACCGATGAGTTCGGTGACACTTGCCATGATCAAACGTTGTCAGCCGAATCGTGTTTTCGCAGGTAGGCGCGCTGAGGGAAGAATGCTCTAGAGTGTCTAGAACATAGTTCCAGATATGAGGCAGGGCGGATGAGCAAGTTCGACGAGGCCACGCAGGCGATCAGGGTGGACGAGAACACCTACGACGTGTGTCTCGACCCCGGGTACGCGATCGGCGGCCCGCTCAACGGTGGCTACCTGATGGCCGTGATCCTGCGTGCGGCGGTGGACGCCTCGCCGTTCGAGCACCCCGTGAGCCAGACGGCCCAGTTCCTGAAGGCGCCGGTCCCCGGGCCCGCGCAGGTCAGGATCGAGCCGCTGAAGGCGGGCAGGACGGCCGCGTTCGCCAGGGCGACGCTGGTGCAGGACGGGGTGGCGCACATCGAGGGGCTGATCACGACGGCCACGCTCCAGGACGTCGAGCCCGTCTACAGCGGTGCGGCGGCGCCCGGCATGCCGCCGATCGAGGAGTGCGCCAAGCTGCCCGACCCCAAGCCGGAGTCGGGCATGACGTTGAACGCCCAGCTGGAGCTGCTCTTCGACCCGCCCACCATCGGCTGGCTGAAGGGCGAGCCCAGCGGCCGGCCGGAGTCGCGGGCCTACTTCAGGATGGCCGAGCCGCAGGACCCCGACCCGTACGTGCTGGCGCTGGCCGTGGACGTGCTGCCGCCCGTGGTGTTCTCCGCGGGGATGCGCGGCTGGGCGCCCACCGTGGACCTCACCTGGCACCTGCGCGCGCTGCCCGCGCCCGGCTGGCTGACGCTCGTCGGCAGCGGCCGGCTGATCTCCGACGGCTGGTTCGACGAGGAGGTCGAGGTACGCGACTCCACCGGCCGGCTCATCGCCCAGTCGCGCCAGCTCGCCCGCGTCGGAAGGGGCTGAAATATCGCGCTTTATGCGGGCTTACTGTGAGCAAGGCAACAGCCTTTTCCGCCACGCGTGTCGCAGTGTGAGCATTCTTACGCAGTGTTGATCGTGCAGGTCGCCTACCCTCTAGAGCGTGCCGGACGCGAGTATTGGGATCTTCGACAGCGGGGTCGGCGGCCTGACGGTCGCCCGTGCGATCATCGACCAGCTGCCCCACGAATCGATCACGTACGTGGCCGACACGGCCCATCAGCCCTATGGGCCCAAACGCCTCGCGGAGCTGCGCGCCTACGCCCTGGAGGTCATGGACCACCTGGTCGAGCAGGACGTCAAGATGCTCGTGATCGCGTGCAACAGCGCCAGCTCCGCCGTGCTGCGCGACGCCCGCGAGCGCTACGACGTCCCCGTAGTCGAGGTGATCATGCCGGCCACCAGGCGGGCGGTGCGCGCCACCCGTAACGGCAGGGTCGGCGTGATCGCCACCAGGGCCACCATCGACTCCCTGGCCTATCACGACGCCTTCACCGCGGCGCCCGACGTCCAGCTCACCGGCGTGGCCGCCCCACGCCTGGTGGACTACGTCGAGCGCGGAGAGACGATGAGCGACGAGCTCATCGAGGTCGTGCGCGAGTACCTGGAGCCCATCAGGGCCGCCGGGTGCGACACGCTCATCCTCGGCTGCACGCACTACCCGCTGCTCACCGGCGCCATCTCCTACGTCACCGGTGAAGGGGTCACGCTGATCTCCAGCGCGGACGAGACGGCCAAGGACGTCTACCGGATCCTGCACGACCGCGATCTGGCGGCGCGGGTCGGAGCCACCCCCCGGCACCGCTTCCGCGCCACCGGCGACTCCCTGCTCTTCGCCCGGCTCGGGCGACGATTCCTGGGCCCGGAGATCGACGTGGTCGAAGTCGCACCAGTGGGGGGTACTACCTATAACGGGAGGCCCACATGAAGGTGACCATCGTCGGTTGTTCCGGGAGCTACCCCGGCCCCGACAGCCCCGCATCCTGCTACCTTCTCGAAGCCGACGGGTTCAGGCTGCTGCTCGACCTCGGCAGCGGGTCACTGGGCGCGCTGCAACGCCACATCGGCCTGTACGACGTGGACGCCATCTGCCTATCGCACCTGCATGCCGACCATTGTCTCGACATCTGCGGCTACCACGTGGCCAGGACGTACGGGCCCGCGGCGCCGTACCCTCTCGTGCCGGTCTACGCGCCCGCCGGCGCGCCCGGCCGCCTGGCGGCCGCGTACGGCATGCCGGAGGAGCCCGGGCTGGAGACCGCGTTCGAGTTCGTGGCGCTGACGCCGGGCGCGTACGAGATCGGGCCGTTCACGCTCACCGCCGGGCTGGTCAACCACCCGGTCGAGGCGTACGGGTTCCGGGTCGCCAACGGCGGCAGGAGCGTGGCCTACTCCGGTGACACCGGCGAGTCGAACGAGCTGGTCAAGCTGGCCACCGGCGTCGATCTGCTGCTGTGCGAGGCGTCGTTCGTGGAGGGCCCCGACCTGCCTCCCGACCTGCACCTGACCGGCCGCCAGGCGGCCGAGCACGCGGCCAAGGCCGACGTGGGCAGGCTGGTGCTGACCCACCTCGTCCCGTGGAACGACCAGGCCACCGTGCTGGAGGAGGCCGCGGGCGGCGGGTTCGCCGGGCCGGTGGAGCTGGCCCGCAGCGGCGCCGTCTACGACCTCGCCTGATACCGGGCCTGACGCCGGCGTCAGGCCGTCGCCTGCAGGTCGGTGTAGTCGCGCACGTGCGGCAGCGGCGAGAACAGCAGCGGCACGAACGCCGCCATCCGGCCGATCATCAGCAGCCACAGCGCCTCCCGCACGCCGAGCTGCTGCGCGACCAGCCCGCCGAACAGCGCGCCCAGCGGCATCGCCCCCCAGGTCACGAAGCGCACCGACGCGTTGACCCGGCCGAGCAGGTGCGGGGGGGTGACGGTCTGCCGGTAGGTGGTCTGGCCGACGTTCGACATGGTCGCCGCCCAGGAGATCACCATCGAGGTGATGGCGAAGCACACCACCCGCCAGTCGGCCTGCGTCATGGGCAGCAGCAGGCCGGACGGGGCGCCGATCAGGATGGCCAGCCAGGTCGCCCTGGCGCTGCCGAGCCGCCTCGACAGCCAGCCGCCGGTCAGCCCGCCCAGCACGCCGCCGATGCCGCCGGACATCAGCAGCACGCCAACGGCGCCCGGTGACAACCTGACGGTCTCGGCCAGGAACAGCACCGACAGGCCCAGCACGCCGCTCACACACAGGTTGTTGATGCCCGACGAGGCGACGAACGCCCGTAACAGCCGGTTGCGCCACACGTACGACAAGCCCTCGCGGATCCCCCGCAGCAGCGGCCCGTGCTCGGTGTCGGCGGGCGGCTTGTCCGGCACCTTGATGGCCAGCAGCAGGAACACGGAGGCCAGCGCGCCGATCGCGGTGACGACGATCGTGCGTGGCGCGCCCAGCATCTGCACCAGCACGCCCCCCACCCCCGGCCCCGCCAGGAACGCTCCCGACCGGACGACCTCCAGCTTGGCGTTGCCGTCGCTGAGCTGCGGCGTGCTGACCAGATGCGGCAGGTACGTCTGGTCGGCCACGTCGTTGAAGACCTGCGACACCCCCGCCAGCAGCGCCACCACGAACATCAGCTCGATCGTCAGCACCCCGAACGTGGCCGCCACCGGTATGCTCCCCAGCAGCACGACCTTGACCAGGTCCGAGACCATCATCACCCGGCGCTTGCGCATCCGGTCCACCCACACCCCCGTGGGCAGGCCGATCAACAGAAAAGCCGCCGTCTGCAGAGACGACAGCAGCCCCACCTCCGCGGGCCCGGCATGCAGCACCAGCACGGCTACCAGCGGAAGGGCCACACGCGAGATATTCGCCCCAAGCTCGTTCGCCACATGCGAACTGAGGAACCGGAGGAAGTCAGGGTTTCGCAACACCCCCGTTGTCATTGCGTAAGGATCCATGTGGCGGACACATTTGGTCAAGAGCGTCGTGGCGCGGAGATAGGGTGATCTGCATGTCCAGACAGGATGGCCGCAACCCTGACCAGCTACGCACCATCACCATCACCAGGCAATGGCTGACGCATGCCGAGGGGTCGGTGCTGGTCGAATTCGGCGGCACCCGGGTGTTGTGCGCGGCATCGGTCCAGGACAGCGTGCCACGGTGGCGCCGGGGCAGCGGCCAGGGCTGGGTTACGGGCGAATACGCGATGTTGCCGCGGGCGACCAATACACGTAACGATCGTGAATCGGTCCGCGGCAAAATCGGCGGGCGCACCCATGAGATTTCCCGGTTGATCGGCCGTTCACTGCGCGCCTGCGTCGATTACAAGGCGCTGGGGGAAAACTCCATTCTGCTCGACTGCGACGTTCTGCAGGCCGACGGCGGCACCCGGACCGCCGCCATCACCGGCGCCTACGTCGCGCTGGCCGACGCGGTCGCCTGGATGCGCGAGCGCCGCATGTGCCCCGGCGACCCGCTGATCGGCTCGGTCGCCGCCGTCTCCGTCGGCGTGGTCGGCGCCGTGCCGATGCTCGACCTCTGCTACACCGAGGACGTCGCCGCCGAGACCGACATGAACGTGGTGATGACGGGCGACGGCAAGTTCGTCGAGGTCCAGGGCACCGCCGAGGGCGCGCCGTTCGACCGCGGCGTGCTCGACCAGCTCCTCGACCTGGCCGTGGCCGGCTGCGCGGAGCTGACCCTGATCCAGCAGGAGGCCCTGCGGTCATGAAGATCGTGCTCGCCACCCGCAACGCGGGCAAGATCGCGGAGCTGCGCCGCATCCTCGCCGGGTTCGACATCGTCGGGCTCGAAGCGTTCCCCTCGATCGGCGACGTCGCCGAGACCGGGGTCACCTTCGAGGAGAATGCCCTGCTCAAGGCGCACGCCGTCGCCCAGGGCTCGGGGCTGCCGGCCGTGGCCGACGACTCGGGGCTCTGCGTCGACGTGCTCAACGGCATGCCGGGCGTCTTCTCCGCCCGCTGGGCGGGCCGCCACGGCGACGACCGCGCCAACCTGGAGCTGCTCCTCGCCCAGGTCTCCGACGTGCCCGACGACAAGCTGACCGCCCACTTCGCCTGCGCCGCCGCGCTCGCGCTGCCGTCCGGGGAGTTCCGGGTGGTGGAGGGCACGCTGCCGGGCAGCCTCGTCCGTACGCCCCGGGGGTCCGGCGGCTTCGGCTACGACCCGATCTTCGTGCCGGAGGGGGAGACCCGCACCACCGCCGAGCTGGCCCCCGAGGAGAAAGACGCGATCAGCCACCGGGGCCGCGCCTTCCGCGCGCTGGCGCCCGTGGTGCGGGAGCTGCTCGCGTCGTAACCCGCGCGTAAGAATTGCTCTGCCCGAGGGGACGTAGCGTCGTGCTTGTGCAGAGAAACTCAACGGTCCCCGCGTGGGCGGGGGCCCTGGCGGGATTGGTCTCCGGGGGCGTGGCGCTCGGGGTCGCGCAGCTGGTGGCCGGGATCGTGGGGCCCACGACGTTTCCCGTGGTGGCGGTCGGTGATGCGACCGTCGATCTGACGCCTGCTCCGGTCAAGGACTTCGCCATCCGTACGTTCGGTGAGAACGACAAGGCCGTGCTGGTGGGCGGGGTGCTCGTGGTGCTCGCCTGCGTGGCCGCGCTCATCGGGGTGGTGGCGCGGGGGCGGGTGGTGGTCGGGTATCTGGGGTTCGCGGTGTTCGGGGTGGTCGGTGCTTCGGCGGTGGTCACCCGGCCGGACGCTGGGGGGCTCGATGTGGTGCCGACCGTGGTGGGGGTGGTGGTCGGGGCTTGGGCTTTGGGGTGGTTGTTGCGGCGGGCGGTGAGAGGCGACACCGGGACGGCGCCGGCCGGCACCGCGTCCGGCGGGGCTGCGTCCGGCGGGGCTGCGTCCGGCGGGGCTGCAAACGGCAGCGGCGTGAAGGCGGCGCCGCAGGACGGCGGCGGCCCGGAGGCGGTGCCAGGGAACGGCAGCGGTGCGGAGACGGCGCCGCAGGACGACAGCGGCCAGGAGGCGGCGCCACGGAGCGGCGGCGGCCTAGTGGCGGAGCGGCCGGCGGTCATGCGGGCCGGGGGCGAGGCGCCCACGTTCGACCGGAGGCGGTTGCTGACCGGCGTGGCCGGGGGTGTGGTGGTGGCCGGTGTGGGTGCGGTGCTGGGGCAGCAGCTGGGTGGCAGGCAGGCCGTGGACGCGGCGCGGACCGGGGTGCGGCTGCCCAGGCCGGCGACCCCCGCCAAGGCCCTACCGGCCGGGGCGGACCTGAGGATCGGCGGGCTGTCGCCGTTCGTGACGCCGAACAAGGACTTCTACCGCGTCGACACCGCCCTGGTCGTCCCCCAGGTGGACCCCTCCGACTGGACGCTGCGCATCCACGGCATGGTGGACCGCCCCGTCGAGCTCACCTTCGCCGACCTCCTGAAGCTGCCGCTCACCGAGGCGGACGTCACGCTGACCTGCGTCTCCAACGAGGTCGGCGGCCCGTACGTGGGCAACGCCCGCTGGCTGGGCGCCCGGATGGCCGACGTGCTGCGCCGCGCCGGGCTGAGGTCCGACGCCGACATGCTGCTGTCCACCTCGGCCGACGGCTTCACCTGCGGCACCCCGCTGGACGTGGTGATGGACGGCCGGGACGCGCTGTTCGCGGTGGCGATGAACGGCGAGGTGCTGCCCGTCGACCACGGGTTCCCCGTGCGGCAGGTGGTGCCCGGTCTGTACGGCTACGTGTCGGCCACCAAGTGGGTGGTGGACATCAAGGTGACGCGGTTCGACCGGGACGAGGCGTACTGGACGCCGCGAGGCTGGTCCGCCAGGGGCCCGATCAAGACGCAGTCGCGCATCGACGTGCCGAGGGCGGGCGGCTCGCTGAAGGCGGGCGCCACCACGATCGCCGGGGTGGCATGGGCGCAGCACACGGGGGTGGACGCGGTGGAGGTGCGCGTGGACCGCGGGCAGTGGCGGCAGGCCAGGCTGGCGGAGGTGCCCGGGCCGGACACGTGGCGGCAGTGGGCGATCGACTGGACGGCGACGCCCGGCGAGCACACGATCGAGGTGCGGGCGACCGACGCCGCCGGGCGTACCCAGACCGACCAGCTCGCCCCGCCCGCGCCCGACGGCGCTACCGGCTGGCATGCGGTCACCGTGCAGGTGGCCTGAGGTCGTGGTTTGAGGTGTTTTAGCAGGTAAAGGCAGTGGCGGGGGTGGAGAATCTCGGCGGAGTTCGCCCCCTTGACACGGCGTCGCCTCTACGATCGGTCGTCGAAGATGACAGGAGGCAGGCCGTGTCCCGCGAGCGCGAGCCGGGTGTCCGGTGGGCCCTTCAAGCAGAGCAGTACAACCCCGTGGTGGCCGACGGCGTGCGGTGGCTCGACTACGAGCTGGCCGCCTACCCGGCGCGGGCCGGCCACGCCCCGGTGGCAGGTCAGGAGTGGGCGGGTCACGGGCCGGCCGCCGGTCAGGAGCGGGATGGTGGCCGCTCGGAGCCGGACGTGGCCGCTCCCGAGGACCGCTGGGGCGAGGACTGGTTCGACGGCTCCCGCCGGCCGCCCAGGCTCGCCGACAGCCGCCCGTACGGCGTGCCGGGCGGGCTGGCTCAGCCGGACCCGCAGGTGGAGAGGGACCTCGCCGAGGCACTGCGCCCCGGGGCCCGGTTCCCCGACCCGCGCGGCACCTGGGTGCGCCTGGTCAACGGCGGCGGCCCCGCCGACGACCCGTTCCGGTCGTCCAACGCCGCCGACTGCGCGCTGGCGGTGCTGTCCACCTGGCACGGCGAGCCCGCGACGGCCGCGCCGAGACTGCCCGAGTACGACCGGATCGGCCGCCCCGTGCTGACCGGCGAGCAGGGGAGCGTGGCCAGGATCGAGCGCTGGATGGGGCATCGCCTCCAGTACGCGGGCCAGGGGCGGCACGCCTACCCCCTGATCGCGCGGCGGCTGTCCGACGCCGGGCACGGCGCGGCGGCCGTCATCGTGGTGCGCTGGCCGGGCGGTGGCTCCCACGCCTGGAACGCGGTCAACTTCGACGGCGAGGTGATCTGGATCGACGCCCAGCGGGGGCACATGGCGGTCGAGCCGCCGTACCGGACCGTGACCGGGGTGTTCTGCGTGATACTCGACCGGCGGGGGCGGCCGCGATGAACCTGGAGGATGCCAGGGCGGTGGCCGAGGAGTACTACAACGGGGTGCGCTCGGCGGCGGAGACGCTGCCGGTGGGGGTGTTCTCGTTCGACGGTGGGTACGTGGCGTGGGTGCGCGACCTGGAGCCCGACGACCCGGCGCGGCTGCCGGAGACGGCCGGCGGTGGCTGCGTGGTGATCGACCGGGCGACGGGCGAGGTGGTGGCCCGCCCGCTGCTGGATCCGGAGACCGTGGCCGAGCTGTGGCCCGGCCGCACGCCCCGCTGAGCCGCGGGGACAGCGCCTGAGAAGGGCCCGGCCGCACGCCCCGCTGACCGCGTGAGCGAGGGCCGGGCCGGAGGCCCTGCTGGCGCAGGAGCGGAGTCTGGCCGAACGCCCCGCTGGTCGCCGCAGAGCCAGGCCGGGCGCCGCCCCCATAAGACGCCCGACCCGCAGATACCCTCTATCCGGGTTTTTCGTATTTATTCGACTTCGGCACGTTCGTCCGGTGTCACCCCGTAGCGAGGGAGTCCACGATCGAGGCCCGCGCGGCCCGGCGAGCAGGCAGCACCGCCGCCAGCACCCCCGCGACCCCCGACAGCACCACGAACAGCGCGACCTGCGCCACGGGCACCGAGTACAGCGCCCCCGCCACCATCGCCCGCATCGCCGCCCACCCGAAGACCAGCCCCAGCACCACGCCCACCAGCGCCCCGATCAGCCCGAGGATCAGCGCCTCGACCGACAGCATGTGGCGTAGTTGCGGCCGGCTGAGGCCGAGCGCCCGCAGCAGGGCGGACTCTCTGGTCCGTTCGTGGACGGAGAGGGAGAGCGTGTTCGCGATGCCCAGCAGCGAGATGAGGACGGCCAGTCCGAGCAGCCCGGTAATGATCATGAGCAGCATGTCGAGGGTCTCGTCGAACTGCCCGCGCACCTCCGTCGAGCTGGTCACCTGCACGGCCGGGTAGGGCGCGGCGGCGGCGTCCACCACGGCGCGGGCCGTGTCAGGGGACACGCCGTCCGCGATGGCCACCATCACCCGGGAGTCGGGCACCGCGCCGAAGTACGACTCGAACGCCTGCTCCGCCACCGTGACAGGCGGCAGCGTGGACTCCGAGCTGTCGAGCATCGCGACCACCTTCAGCGACACGGTGCCCGCGTGCTTCGTCCGCATCGCGACCGTGTCGCCGACCCGCACGCCGAGCCTGTCCACTGTGACGTCGTCGAGTGCCACCTGTCCCGGGCCGAAGCCCCGCATGGAGCCCTCGGACGCCTGCGGCTCCATGCCGCCGCTGAACGTCCCCGCGTCCACGCGCTCGCCGTTCACCGTGGTGCTGACCTCGCGGATCGTCGCCACCGAGGCCAGCTCAGGCCGGCCGCGCAGCTCCCCGGCCACGGACCTCGGGATCACGGACTCGCGCTCCTGGGTGGCCAGCAGGTAGTCGACGGGGAACTGCTCGTCCAGCTTCACCGTCATGGTCAGCCTGGTGGACGCGGTGACCACCGTGATCAGGGTCATCAGCGTCACGCCGATCGTCAGCGCGACCGTGGTGGTGGCGGCCCGCCTCGGGTTGCGTCCCGAGTTGTCCACCGCCAGGCGGCCCGGCACGCCGAACAGCCGCCTCGGGGCCCAGCCCACCAACGCGCTCAGCGGCCGGACCAGCGCCGGGCCCAGGATGAGCACCGCCAGGAAGGTCAGCGTGCCCCCGCCCATGACGACGAAGAGCGCGGCCTCGCCGGGTTCGAGCCCGAACACGCCGAAGCCCGTCGCGCCCAGACCCGCCACCAGGAACAGCCCCGCGAAGCCGGCGCGCGCCAGGCCCGCGCGGAACGTCTGCTCCTCCGCCTGGCTGCGCAGCGCCGCGATCGGCGGCACGCGGGTGGCGGAGCGGGCGGGCAGCAGCGCCGCGCACACCGTGACGACCAGCCCCACGGCCAGCCCGGTGGCGATGGTGACCGGGGTGAGCGAGACGGCCGCATCCGTGGGCAGCGGGGCGTCGAGCGCGCCGAGCACGGTCAGCGTGACCGTCGCCAGGCCGTACCCGATGAGCAGGCCCAGCGCGGAGGCCAGCAGGCCGACGAGGGCGGACTCCAGCAGGATCGAGCCGAACACCTGCCCGCGCGTGGCCCCGATGCAGCGCAGCAGCGCCATCTCGCGCGTGCGCTGGGCGACGAGGATGTTGAAGGTGTTGTAGATGACCAGCGCGGCCACCATCATCGCCACCACGCCGAACAGCAGCAGGCCCAGCGTGAGCATCTGCGTCTGGACGCCGGCCGCGGCGCCCAGGTCGTCGGCCAGCTCGGCGCCCGTCTTGACGGTGTACGAGCCGCCGACGGCCGCCGCGACGGCCTGCTTCGACACCGTGCCCGCCACGTCGATCTCGGCGTACCCCTGCGCGCCCGTCATGCGCTGGGCGACGGCCGGGGTGAAGCCGACCGCGCCGGTGTAGGCCAGCAGCTGGTCCACACCGGTGTCGATCAGGCCGACCAGCCTGAACTGGTGCCGCCGCTGCTCGTGGTCGAGCACGGTGATCGTGTCGCCGAGCCGGAAGCCCTGGGCCTTGGCGGTGTTCTCGTCCAGGACGGCGGCGCCGTCGTCGGTGCCGGGGCCGGTGCCGGAGACGACGTCGGAGCGGTCGAGCGGGCCGCGCACGATCGACAGGCCGGTGGTGGGCAGGTTGCCCACGACCTTGCCGTGCTTGCCGAGCACGGGCGCGCTCGCCCTGATCAGCCCCTGGGCCTCGGTCACGCCGGGCAGCGCGCGCACGCGCTCCAGCACCTCCTCGGGCACCGTCCCGTCGGACTTCGCGGGCAGCACGGCCACGTCCACCTTGCCCGCGTCGGCCGTGACGCGCTGGGCGAAGCCGGCCTCGACCGTGTCGTTCAGCACGAACGTGCCCGCGATGAAGCCCACCCCCAGCATGATGGCCAGCGAGGTGAGCAGCAGCCTGAGCCGGTGCGCGCGCAGCCCGGCCAGCGCGGTCCTGATCACCTCACGCCTCCAGCCGGACGAGGGTGTCCAGCACGCTCTGCGGCGTGGGCGCGGCCAGCTCGGTGACCAGCTCGCCGTCGCGCAGGAACACCACGCGGTCGGCGTACGAGGCCGCCACCGGGTCGTGCGTCACCATGACGATGGTCTGGCCCAGCTCGCGCACCGAGGCCCGCAGGAAGGAGAGCACCTCGGCGCCGCTGCGCGAGTCCAGGTTGCCCGTGGGCTCGTCGGCGAAGATGACCTGGGGCTTGCTGATGAGCGCCCTGGCCACGGCCACCCGCTGCTGCTGGCCGCCGGACAGCTCGGTCGGCCGGTGCGAGAGCCGGTCGCGCAGCCCGACGGTCTCGATCACCTTGTCGAACAGCACCTGGTCGGCCTGGCGGGCGGCGATGTCGAGGGGCAGGCGGATGTTCTGCTCGGCGGTGAGCGTGGGCAGCAGGTTGAAGGCCTGGAAGATGAAGCCGATCCGCTCCCGGCGCAGCAGCGTGAGCCGCTTGTCGCTGAGCCCGGTCAGCTCCACGTCCCCGATGTGCACCGTGCCGGAGGTGGCGGCGTCGAGGCCGGCCAGGCAGTGCATGAGCGTGGACTTGCCGGAGCCCGACGGGCCCATGATCGCGGTGAACGCCCCGGTGGCGAAGGCCACGTTCACCCCGCGCAGCGCGTGCACCTGGGCGTCGCCCTGGCCGTACACCTTGGTCAGATCGGTGGCCACCACGGCTGGCGGGGCCTGGCGCCGGGTCTCAGTGAGCGTCACTTTCACTCCTTGTCGTGATTTGCAGCCGCGACTCACGCTAGGAGTGGAAATTTCAGATCTTGTGGGCCTTGAGGAGGGACTTCATGTGCGCCGGTGGATGACCCGGGTCAGACTTTCGGCCGATGCGTGGGCACCACCAGCCCGGCCTCGTACGCGAAGACCACCACCTGAGCCCGGTCGCGCAGCCCCAGCTTGGCCAGCACCCGCCCCAGATGTGTCTTGACCGTCGCCTCGGCCACCTCCAGCCGCGCCGCGATCTCCAGGTTGGACAGGCCGCGCGCCACCATGAGCAGCACCTCCCGCTCGCGCGGCGTCAGCTCGCCCACCCCCGACGTCAGGGGCGCGTCGGTCGGGAGCTGCGCGGCGAAGCGGTCGAGCATCCGGCGCAGCGTGGTCGGCGACACCACGGAGTCGCCCGCGTGCACCACCCGGATGGCGTTGACCAGGTCGGCCGGCGGCACGTCCTTCAGCAGGAACCCGGCCGCGCCCGCCTTGACCGCCGCGAAGGCGTACTCGTCGAGGTCGAACGTGGTCAGGATGAGCACCTTCGGCCCGTCGATGTGCCGGGTGGCCTCCACGCCGTCCATGGCGGGCATGCGCACGTCCATCAGCACCACGTCGACCTCGGTGGTCTTCAGGATCTCCAGCGCGGTGGCGCCGTCACCCGCCTCCGCCACCACCTCGATGTCCGGCTGCGCCCCGAGCACCATCCTGAACCCGGCCCGCAACAGCTCCTGGTCGTCGACCAGCATCACTCTGATCATTCACGCCGCCTTCGCCATGGGCAACCTGGCCAGCACCTCGAAGCCGCCGCCCTGCCGGGGGCCCGCCGAGACGGCGCCGCCGTACATGCCGACCCTCTCACGCATGCCGATCAGGCCGTGCCCGTCGGAGCTCACCGGGGCCGCCGCGCCCCGGCCGTTGTCGGTCACGCGGACGAGCAGCTCGGAGCCGAGGTAGTCGATCTCCACGGCGGCCTCGACACCGGGGCCGCCGTGCTTGAGCGCGTTCGTCAGCGCCTCCTGGACGATGCGGTAGACCGTGAGCTGCTGGCCCTCCGGCAGCTCGGCCGGCGCGCCGCCGACCCGCAGGCTGGCCGGCACGGCCGAGTCGTGGACGAGCTCCGCCAGCTGGCCCAGGCCCGGCTGGGGGGTGTAGTCGGTGCCCACCGCCTCGTTCTCGCGCAGGACGCCCACCAGCCTGCGCATCTCGGCGAGCGCGGCGCGGCCGGTCTTGGAGATGTTCCTGACGGCCAGGCGGGCCTGCTCCAGGTCGCTGTCCATGGCGTAGCCCGCGCCGTCGGCCTGGACCACCATGACGCTGACGTTGTGCGCCACCACGTCGTGCAGCTCCCTGGCGATCCTGGCGCGCTCGGCCGCCGCCGCCATCCTGGCCTGCTGGTCGCGCTCGCGTTCCGCCCGCTCGGCGCGCTCCTCCAGGCCCTCCAGGTAGCGGCGGCGGGTGTTGGCGTACAGGCCGGTCAGCCAGACCGTGACCACGAAGATCGAGCCGCTGAAGAACATCCCGAACGTGGCCATCTCCCAGTTGAGCAGCACCAGGAACACCCCGAGCTCCGCCACCAGGCACGCGGCCAGCGCCCACCGGAACGTGCACTGGTAGGCCACCCCCCACAGCGCCACCAGCACCGCGAGGTTGGCGGGCTGCGGAGCGGTCTCCGCCAGCCATTGCCCGAAGCTGACCAGCGCCACGACGGCGAACGAGGTCAGCGGCCTGTCACGCCACCACAGCGGCACGATCAGCGCCGCCGCGAGCCCCAGGTAGCCGGCCACGTGGAGGAGGACGTCGCCCCCCGGCGGGGTCGTCGCCGCGAACGGCACCGCGAGGAGGGCGCACAGCACCCCCAGGGGGGCCACCCTGAGGACACCGGCCATTTTCGCGTGGCGCGTGGACCACGCCCGTACCCTGCCGAACACATCATCACGATATGTAGCGCCGGTGGGACATTGGTCCGCCTGGAGGCGGAAGTAGGACTACGACCCAGGTCTTACATGGATTTGCTCTTACATGGGGCTTACGGTGGCTTTGGCATCCTCTATTACTGGGAGCGCCCCTTGCGGGGCGAGTAAAGGGAGATCGTGATGGCGGATCATGATCGCGACGCCGGGTCGCGCGGCGAAGAGGAAGCGCCGCGCGACCCGACCCCGTCGGAGCCGACTACTGGGCCCGATACTGGGCCGACCAGTGGGCCGACCAGTGGGCCGACCAGAGAGCTGCCCGAGCCGGGCCCGCTCAAGTACGGCGAACAGGCTGATCACGCCTATACCTACATCCCGCCCGCCCAGCCGGAACCCGCCCCATGGGAGCGCGGTTCCTCCCTGTTCGGCGGCTTCCTGCGCCGCAGACGCACCCAGGTCATGAGCGCCGCCCTGGCCGGGCTCTTCGTCGGCGGCCTGCTCGGCGGTGTCACCGTGGCGGCCTTCAACGACCTGGCCGACGACGGCGACAGGTACGACGTGTGGATGGAGGCGCCGGGCTGGGGCCGGCACCACGACTGGGGCCCCGGACGGATGGGGCCGGAATGTTACGCGGGTGAGGACCACGGCTACTGCGTGCTGCCGCCGCCGGCCGAGGTGGAGCCCGTCCCGGAGGACGATCTGCTTCCGGAGCCCACGTACACGGGCTGACAGGTGTGCGGGCGGGGGGACTCGAACCCCCACAGTGTCTCCACCAACAGGACCTAAACCTGCCGCGTATGCCATTTCGCCACGCCCGCGCATCCCCCGCCGCAGCGGGCTGGACACAGTTTAGCGCTCCGCATGGGAGCCGGAGGCGATTGTGACGACGCGGAGACCTTCGCCGGGGCCCTCCTGGACGGAGGGCCCACAGGCGGTCAGGAGAGGCCGAGCTTCTTCGTGAGCGAGGCCACGTGGCCCGTCGCCTTCACGTTGTAGAGCGCCTGCTCCACCTTCCCGTCGCCGTCGATGACGAACGTCGACCGGATCACCCCCACGACCTCCTTGCCGTAGAGCTTCTTGGTGCCGTACGCGCCGTACGCCTGGTGCACGGCCAGGTCGGGGTCGGACAGCAGGGGGAAGGTGAGCGCGTCGCGCTCGGCGAACTTGGCCAGCTTCTCCGGCTTGTCCTTCGACACGCCGAGGACGACGAAACCTTCGGCCGTGAGCCGCGCCAGGTTGTCGCGGAAGTCACAGGCCTGCTTGGTGCAACCGGGAGTCATCGCGGCAGGATAGAAATAGAGGATCACCCGCTTGCCGCGGTAGGTGTCGAGTGACACGGTGCCGCCGTCGGCGGTGGGTAGCGTGAACTCCGGCGCGGCGTCGCCGGGCGTGAGTCTGGTCTCGGTCAATGGGCCCTCCTGGGTTCTTCCCGCCAACCTACCGGCCCGGCCGTTGTGCCGGACGGCACGCCGACCTGACAGACTGATCACGACCAGAACGGACGGAGCCCGCTCGGCATGCGGTGCGGGGCACGCGTACGGTCGGAAGGAGAGCCATGGCTGACACCGATCCCGACGAGCTGGAGCGGCGCATCGCACGGACGCGCGCGGAGTTGGCGCACACGGTCGACGCCATCGCCGACCGGGTGAGCCCCAAGCGGGTCGCCGAGCGCACGGTGGCCGACGTCAAGACCAGGGCGGGCCACTTCGTGGCCTCCGTGGGCGACGCGCTCGGGGTGACGCCGCGGCCGGTCGAGTTCGGCGACAACCCCGACCAGGTGTGGGAGGAGGAGCGGCCGGAGGTGGGGCCGCTGCTCATCGGGGTCGGCGCGGTGCTGGTCGTGGGGGCGGCCATCGTGCTGTGGCGCCGCAGCCGCCGCCGGCGCCGCTAGAGGAAGGTCTTCCCCTCGCCCCGATACGTCGGCACCGACTCCACCACGGCGTCGCCGTCGATGAGGTGCAGCGCGTCGAAGTGCTCGCACAGCTCGCCCGCCTTGGCGTGCCTGAACCACACCCGGTCGCCGATCCGCAGGTCCTGCGCCGCCTGGCCGAGCAGCGGCGTCTGCACCTCGCCCGCGCCCTCCTCGGGCGCGTACCGCAGGCCCGCGGGCAGGTACGGCTGGGGCGCCCTGGTCGGGCCCACCGGCCCTGAGGCCAGGTAGCCGCCGCCCAGCACGGTCACCGCGTCCGGAGCCGGGCGGCGCACCACCGGCAGGGCGAACAGCGCGGCCGGGTGTCCGGTGAAGCGGCGGAAGAAGTCGAACAGCCGCGGGTGGAAGAGGCCGGAGCCCGCCGCCAGCTCCGTCACGGCCTTCTCGCGGGTGGTGAGCTCCAGGGAGCCGGTGCCGCCGCCGTTGACGAACTCCAGGTCGGCGAACTGGCGTACGGCGTTCACGATCCGGCCGCGGCGCAGGATGAGCTCCCTGGCCGACAGCGACTGCATGAGCCGGATGAGGCGGGCGCGGGCGGCGTTGGCGGGCGGGGCGTCGCCGACCCCGGCGATCTGCCCCTCGTACGCCAGCAGCCCCACCAGCCGCAGGCCCGGCCGCTTGGCGATGTCGGCGGCCAGGTCGGCGGCCTCGTGCGGCTCCCTGACAGGGGAGCGCAGGGCGCCCACCCGCCGGCCGAAGGCGACGTAGGCGGTGTCGAGGTCGAGGCAGAGCCGGATCTCGGCCCGCGGGCGCACCCCGGCCACGGCCGTCTCGATGTGGCCGAGGTGGGCGGTGGAGTCGATGGTCACGGTGATCCGCGCGGCGGCGCGCGGATCACCTGCCAGCGCGGCCAGCGCCTGCCGGTCGGCCGTGGGGTAGGCGACGAGGACGTCGGTGAAGCCGTTCGCGGCCAGCCAGAGCGCCTCGGGCAGCGTGTACGCCATGATGCCGCGGAAGCCGTCCATGGCCAGGACCCGCTCCAGCAGGGGGCGGCTGCGGACGGACTTGCTGGCCACCCTGATCGGCTTGCCCGCGGCGCGGCGCACGAGGTCGGCGGCGTTGGCCCGCATCGCGGCGAGATCGACGACGGCGAACGGGGGTTCGAGGGCCGCTGTGGCGCGGTCGTAGCGCTGGCGGTCATCCATACCGGCAGCGTAACCGCATAAGGGGCAAAAGAACATGAGCCTTGTTCGCGTTAGTCGCCGTCCCCGTAATGTTCGGGCAAATCGGCGGCGAGGGCGCGGTTCAGGCCATGCGGGGCCCATGTACGTCTGTCGTTGTGATGACCACGCTTCAGCAGATACTGCCCGGCGCCGTCGTCGCCCCGCGGGACACCGGCCTGCGCAGGGCGCGCAGAGTGCTCAGGCCGGCGCGTACCGTCCCGGGAGCCCTGGTCGCGCTCACGCTGACCGCCGGACTCGGGGCGACCGCGGCGGAAGTGGTGTCGGCACTGCTCGGCGCCCCCCTCGGCTGGGTGCCGGTGGACGAGGTGGTCGCGCTCGCGGGCCGCACCACCTGGCCGGAGACGGCCACCGCCGCCCTGGTCTCGGCCGGGGCGGGCACCCTGATGGTGCTGCTGGCGCTCGTGCCGGGCCGCTCGGGGCTGGTGCCGGTGGAGACGTCCGACCCGCTGATCGTCATCGGCATCACCCGCTCGGGCCTGCGGCGCACGCTGTGCGCGGCGGCTCGGCAGGTGGCGGGCGTGGACAAGGCCCGCGTACGCCTGCGCCGGCGCACCATCGAGGTCACGGTCAGGACGGGCACGGAGAGCTCGGGCCAGATGCTCAGGCAGGTCGGCACGGCCGTGGGCGACCGCCTCGCGGGCGTGGGCACGCTCGGCACCGGCGAGGTCGTGGTACGGCTGCGCAGGAGGGCCGGTTGATGCGTCAGTACCCTGGTCACCGCGTCGGCCTGGCGGTCGTCGGAGCGACGCTGCTGGGCGCGGGCGGATACGCCTGGCTCCGCGGCCACGACCGCTTCTTCGACCTCCCGCCCACCGCCAAGGTCCTGCCCGCCCACGCACACAGGGCACTGGCCGAGGACCCGTGGCCGCTGTGGTTCCTCGCCCTCGGCCTGCTGCTCCTGGCCCTGGTCACGCTGCGCTGGCTGCTGGTCGGCCTCGGCTGGGGCCGCCGCGGCACCCACAACGGCACCGGCACGGCCATGCTGTTCGTCGGACTCAAGGGTGTGGACGGGCTGAGCAGGACGGGCGTGCGGGTCGCGGAGGACCGCCTGAGCATCGGCCTGACCTGCCCGTCGGCGGCGGACGTGGGCGCGGTGGTGAGCAAGCTGGACCAGGACATCGTGGGGCGCATCCGGCGCGAGGTACGCGACGACGAGACGCCCACACTGGTCCGGCTGCACGTGCGCCGCTAGCGGCTCAGCACTCGATCACATTGACCGCGAGCCCGCCCCGCGACGTCTCCTTGTACTTGTCGAGCATGTCCCGCCCCGTGTCCCGCATCGTCTTGATCGCCTTGTCCAGCGCCACGTAGTGCTTCCCATCACCCCGCAACGCGATGCGCGCCGCCGTGATCGCCTTGTTGGAGGCCACGGCGTTGCGCTCGATGCACGGGATCTGCACCAGGCCGCCGATCGGGTCGCAGGTCAGCCCCAGGTTGTGCTCGATGCCGATCTCCGCCGCGTTCTCCACCTGCTCCGGCGTCCCCCCGAGCACCTCCGTGAGCGCGGCGGAGGCCATCGAGCAGGCCGAGCCCACCTCGCCCTGGCAGCCCACCTCGGCGCCGGAGATGGAGGCGTTCTCCTTGAACAGCACGCCGATCGCCCCCGCCGTCAGCAGGAAGCGGACCACGCCGTCGTCGTCGGCGTGCGGGACGAAGCGGGTGTAGTAGGTCAGGACGGCCGGGATGATGCCGGCGGCGCCGTTGGTGGGGGCGGTGACGATGCGGCCGCCGGCGGCGTTCTCCTCGTTGACCGCCAGCGCGAACAGCGTGACCCAGTCCATGGCCTGCAGCGGGTCCTTCTCCGGCGGCTCGGACTGCAGGCGGCGGTGGAGCTGGTTGGCGCGGCGCTTGACCTTCAGGCCGCCCGGGAGCACGCCCTCCTTGGAGATGCCGCGGCGCACGCACTCGGACATGACCTGCCACAGGTGCAGCAGCCCCCGGCGGATCTCCTCCTCGGTGCGGCCGAACGCCTGCTCGTTCTCCAGCATCAGGGCGGAGATCGACAGGCCGGTGTTCGAGCAGTGCTTGAGCAACTCCTCGCCGGTGGTGAAGGGGAAGGGCAGCACGGTGTCGTCGGGCTTGATGCGGCCGGCGCCGGTGGCCTGCTCGTCCACCACGAAGCCGCCGCCGACCGAGAAGTAGACCTTCTCGCGCAGCCGCTCGCCGGAGGCGTCGCAGGCGGTGAAGCGCATGCCGTTCGGGTGCTCGGGCAGGGAGATCTTGCGTTCGAAGACGAGGTGCTCACCGACGACGAAGGGGATCTCGTGGCTGCCGTAGAGCTTGACGGTTCCCGACTCGCGCATCTGCGCGATGCGGGCGTCGACGGTGTCGACGTCCACCAGCTCGGGCTTCTCGCCGGACAGGCCGAGCAGGACCGCCTTGTCGCTGCCGTGGCCCTTGCCGGTCAGGCCGAGCGAGCCGTACAGGATGGCCTCCACCCGCGCCACCCGCTCCAGCAGGCCGTCCTCGTGCAGGCCGCGGACGAACTTGTGCGCCGCCGCCATCGGGCCGCCCGTGTGGGAGCTCGACGGGCCGATGCCGATCTTGAAGAGGTCGAAGACGCTGATCGCCATTGATGTGCGCCCTTCATGAGAGGCCGGGGCCCGCGCGGGCCCCGGCGGTTAGGTCAGGACTCGCCCGAGGTGAGAGCGGTGTACTCCTCAGGAGAGAGCAGGTCCTCGGGGTCGCCTTCCACGCGCACCTTGAACATCCAGCCCTCGCCGTACGGGTCGCTGTTGACCAGGCCCGGGTCGTCCACGACGGACTGGTTCACCTCGGTGACCTCGCCGCCGACCGGGGAGTAGATCTCGTTGACGGACTTGGTCGACTCCACCTCGCCGACGGAGTCACCCGGCTCGACGGTCGAGCCGACCTCGGGGAGCTGCACGAAGACGACGTCACCAAGGGACTCGGCGGCGAAGGCCGTGATGCCGATCGTCACGGTGGTGCTGTCGTCCAGCCCGGCCACCCACTCGTGCTCCTTGGTGTAGCTCAGGTCGTCAGGGATGTTGCTCACTTGTTCCTCCTGTAAAAGGGCAGCTCAACCAGGTCCATAGGTTCATGGCTGCCCCGGATGTCCACAGCCAGGCCTGAATCGGCGCCGGTGTCCACGTAGGCCATCGCGATGGGCTTTCCCAGGGTCTGGGAGGGCGCACCGCTGGTGACCTCGCCGACGACGACGCCGTCCTTGGTGACCGGGTAACCGTGGCGCGGCACCCGGCGGCTCCGCGCGACCAGGCCGACGAGCCTGCGCCGGGGCGAGTCGTCCTTGACCGCCTCCAGCGCCGACCTGCCGACGAAGTCGCCCGGCTTGTCGAATTTCACCACTCTGCCCAGCCCCGCGTCGAACGGGGTCAGCTCCGCGCTCAGCTCGTTGCCGTACAGCGGCATGCCGGCCTCCAGCCTGAGCGTGTCGCGGCTGGACAGGCCCGCGGGCTTGAGCCCGTACGGCTCGCCGGCCGCGGTGATCGCGTGCCAGAGCGGCACGGCGTCCTGATTGGCCACGAACAGCTCGAACCCGTCCTCGCCGGTGTACCCCGTACGGGCGATCAGCGCCTGCCGGCCGTCCACCTGGCCCGGCAGCCCCGCGTAGTACTTGAGCCCGTCGAGGTCGGCGTCGGTGAGCGTGGCGAGGATCTCCTGGGCGCGCGGCCCCTGGACGGCGATCAGCGCGTACCGGTCCGAACGGTCCTCCACCACCGCGTCGTACGGCCCGGCGCGCTCGCGCAGCTCGCCGGCGACCTTCTCGTAGTTCGAGGCGTTGGCCACGACCATGAACTCCTCGTCACCGAGCCGGTAGACGATGAGGTCGTCCAGCACCCCGCCGCGCTCGTTCACGATCATGGTGTACCTGGCCCGGCCAGGCGCCAGCGCCGACAGGTGCCCGACCAGCGCGTAGTCCAGCGCCTGGCCCGCCTGCGGCCCGGTCAGGAAGATCTCGCCCATGTGCGAGAGGTCGAACAGCCCCGCCGCCTCGCGCACGGCCCGGTGCTCCGCGGACTCGCTGCCGTACCGCAGCGGCATCAGCCACCCGGCGAAGTCGGTGAGGGTGGCGCCGAGGCTCTGGTGAACGTCTCGTAGCGGTGTCGGTCGGGACATGTGTCGCACCTCAGGACAGGAGTGGATGCCAGCATCCTCCCCCTCTGTCATCGGTGCCTGAGAGCTTCGCCCGACTTTTGCCGGACTTTCACCTTCGGCGAGGCCCGGAGGCCTGCTTTCCAGAGGACACCTCGTCCGTGCGGTCCTTTGCCTTGAGAGGTTCGCGGGGAGGGCTTGCTCCTTCAGGGACCCTGACCGGCTGTCAGGGTGCTCTCCCGCACGGTTTCGTCGGTGATGTCCGTCAGCCTAGTGCCGCGACGGGGCTGTTGTCGCGTCGCGGGCCGCACGTGAATCCCGGGGGAGCGCGGATTCAGCAGGCTTGCACGAGCGCCTCGAACAACGCGTGGTCCTCGCCTGCCTCGGGATGCCACTGCACGGCCATGGTGAACGCCCCCGGAGCCTCCACGGCCTCGATCGTGCCGTCGTCGGTGGTGGCGGTGACCGTCAGGCCGGGGGCGAGCCGGTCCACGGCCTGGTGGTGGTAGTGCGGGACCGGCACCGGCTCCTCGCCCAGCACCTTGGCCAGGCCGGTGCCCGGGACGGGGGTGACGGGCAGGTGGCCGAAGACGCCGGGCCCCGGGCAGTGCTCGGTGTGGCCGACCAGATCGGGCAGGTGCTGGTGCAGGCTGCCGCCCAGGGCCACGTTGAGCACCTGGAGGCCGCGGCAGACGCCCAGGAAGGGCAGCTCGCCGTCGAGGGCGGCCGCGAGCAGGGCGAACTCCGCCTCGTCACGAAATCTCCGGACGTAGCCGCTGCGCTCGTGCGGCTCCGCGCCGTACCTGGCCGGGTCGATGTCGCCGCCCCCGGCCAGGATCAGCCCGTCCAGGCGGCGCACCAGCCCGGCGGGCTCGCCCGCCGGAGGCAGCAGGACGGGCTGGCCGCCCGCGCGCACGACCTGCTCCACGTACATGTACGGCAGCAGCGCCGCCCGGGTGTCCTGCCACACCGTGAACGAGGCGCTCTCGGCGTAGCAGGTGATGCCGATGACGGGACCCATGGGACGTCCTCCTACAGCGGCGTGACGTAGGCACCGGAGATGCCGCCGTCCACCAGGAACTCGCTGGCCGTGATGAACGAGGCGTCGTCGCTGGCCAGGAAGGCCACCGCCGCCGCGATCTCCGACGCCTCGGCGAAGCGGCCCACCGGCACGTGCACCAGCCGCCGCTGCGCCCGCTCCGGGTCCTTGGCGAACAGCTCACGCAGCAGCGGCGTGTTCACCGGCCCCGGGCACAGCGCGTTGACCCGGATGCCCTCCCTGGCGAACTGCACGCCCAGCTCCCGCGACATCGCCAGCACCCCGCCCTTGGAGGCGGTGTAGGAGATCTGCGAGGTCGCCGACCCCATGACGGCCACGAAGGACGCGGTGTTGATGATCGAGCCCTTGCCCTGGCGGCGCATGTACGGGATGGCGTGCTTGCAGCACAGGTAGACGCTGGTCAGGTTCACCTCCTGGACGCGGCGCCAGGCGTCGAGGCCGGTCTCCAGGATCGAGTCGTCGTCGGGCGGCGAGATGCCGGCGTTGTTGAAGGCGATGTCCACGCTGCCGTAGGTGTCGTGGGCCGCGGCGAACATCCTGACGACGTCGTCCTCGCTGGTCACGTCGGCCTTGACGAACAGGCCGCCCACCTCGGCCGCGGCCTTGACGCCCGCCTCCTCGTCGATGTCCGCGCAGACCACCCTGGCGCCCTCGTCGGCGAAGCGGCGGGCCGTGGCCAGCCCGATCCCGCTGCCCGCGCCGGTGATGACCGCCACCCGATCCTGCAACCGCTGCATGTGCGCACTCACTCCGTTGAGATGAAGACGTTCTTGGTCTCGGTGAAGGCCGCCAGCGCGTCAGGGCCGAGCTCCCTGCCGAGGCCGGACTGCTTGAAGCCGCCGAACGGGGTCCAGTAGCGGACCGAGGAGTGGGAGTTCACCGACAGGGCGCCCGACTCGACGGCCCTGGCCACGCGCAGCGCCCGCCCGACGTCGCGGGTCCAGATGGAGCCGCTCAGTCCGTACGGGGTGTCGTTGGCGATCCGTACGGCCTGCGCCTCGTCCTCGAACCTGACCACCGACACCACGGGCCCGAAGATCTCCTCGGTGAACGCCCGGTCGGTGACCTCGGGGGTCAGGACGGTCGGCGGGAACCAGTAGCCCTTGCCCTGCGGGCAGGAGCCTTGCAGGTAGGGGGTCGGCGGGACGAAGCCGCGCACGCGTTCGAGGTGCTCGGCGCTGATCAGGGGGCCCATCTCGGTGGCCTCGTCGAGGGGGTCGCCGACCACGACGCCGCGGACGGCCGCTTCCAGGCGCTCCATGAAGGCGTCGTACACGCTCGCCTGGACCAGGATCCTGGAGCGGGCGCAGCAGTCCTGTCCGGCGTTGTCGAAGACGGCGTAGGGCGCGGTGCGCGCCGCCTTGTCGAGGTCGGCGTCGGCGAAGACGATGTTGGCGGACTTGCCGCCCAGCTCCAGCGTGACCCGCTTGACCTGCCGCGCCGCCGTGGCCCCGATCTCCTTGCCCACCTCGGTCGAGCCGGTGAACACGATCTTGGCCACGCCGGGATGCGCCACCAGGCGGGCCCCCGCGACCTCCCCTGCCCCAGGCAGAACCTGGAGCACCCCCTCGGGGAGGCCCGCTGCCAGGGCCAGCTCTGCCAGCCTCAGCGCGGTCAGCGGAGTCCACTCGGCGGGCTTGACGATCACCGTGTTGCCCGCCGCCAGTGCCGGGGCCACGCCCCACATCATGATCACCATGGGGAAGTTCCACGGCACGATGATCCCGACGACGCCCAGCGGCTCCTGGAAGGTGAGGTCCACGCCGCCCGGCACCGGGATCTGCTTGCCGTGGTCGCGCTCGGGGGCGCCGGCGTAGAAGTGCAGCACGTCGCGGACGTTGCCGGCCTCCCACCGGGCGTTGCCGATGGTGTGCCCGGCGTTGGCCAGCTCCAGCCGCGCCAGCTCCTCGCCGTGCTCGTCCACCAGGTCGGCGAACCCGCGCAGCAGCCGCGCCCGGTCGCCGGGCGCCACCTCGCGCCAGGCGGCCTGCGCCTTCCTGGCACGCTCCACGGCCCGGTCGACCTCCGCCTCGTCGGCGAGTTCGACGTCGGCGATGACGTCCTCCGTCGCCGGGTTGACGATCTTCATGCGCTCCCGTCACATCCGTTCGAAACCACGGAACAGCTCCCAATCCGTCACCGCCGCGTCGAAGGCGGCCAGCTCCACCCGCGCGTTGTTCGCGTAGTGCTCGACCACGTCCTCACCGAACCTCTCACGGGCCAGCTTCGAGCCCTCGAACAGCGCCAGCGCGTCCCGCAGCGTGTGCGGCACGGTCTCGGCGCCGGAGGCGTAGGCGTTGCCCTCGCAGGGGTCCTCCAGCGGCAGCTCGGCGTCGATGCCGTGCAGCCCGGCCGCGACCAGCGCCGCCACCGCCAGGTACGGGTTCACGTCGCCGCCCGGCACCCGGTTCTCCACGCGCAGGGACTGGCCGTGGCCGACCAGCCGCAGCGAGCAGGTGCGGTTGTCCACGCCCCACTTGACGGCCGTGGGGGCGAAGCTGCCCGGCACGTACCGCTTGTAGGAGTTGATGTTGGGGGCGTACAGCAGGGTCAGCTCCCGCATGCAGGCGAGCTGGCCGGCGACGAAGCTCGCGCCGAGCGGCGAGAGGCCGTACGGCCCCTGGCCCGCCATCACCGGGTCGCCGTCCAGGCTGCGCAGCGAGATGTGGATGTGGCAGGAGTTGCCCTCGCGCTGGTTCGGCTTGGCCATGAACGTGATCGACCGGCCCTCCTGGGCGGCGATCTCCTTGGCGCCGGTCTTGTAGATGACGTGGTGGTCGCAGGTCCGCAGCGCCTCGTCGTAGCGGAAGGCGATCTCGTGCTGGCCCAGGTTGCACTCGCCCTTGGCCGACTCCACGTACAGGCCCGCGCCCTCCATCTCGCGCCTGATGCGCCGCAGCAGCGGCTCCACGCGGGCCGTGCCGAGCAGGGAGTAGTCGACGTTGTAGAGGTTCGCGGGGGTCAGGTCGCGGTACGCGCGCCGCCAGGCGTCCTCGTAGCTGTCGTCGTAGACGACGAACTCCAGCTCGGTGCCGACGTAGGCGGCCAGCCCCCGGTCGGCGAGGCGGGCCAGCTGCCTGCGCAGGATCTGCCGCGGGGAGGCGGTCACGTCACCGCCGTCCTCCCAGGCCAGATCGGCCATCAGCATCGCCGTCCCCTCGTGCCACGGCACCCGGCGCAGCGTGCCGAGGTCCGGCTTCATCACGAAGTCGCCGTACCCGCGCTCCCAGGACGACATGGCGTAACCAGGGACGGTGTTCATGTCGACGTCCACCGCCAGCAGGTAGTTGCAGCCCTCGGAGCCGTGGTGCAGCACCTCTTCGAGAAAGTAGCGCGCCGACAGCCTCTTGCCCTGCAACCTGCCCTGCATGTCGGCGATCGCGAGCAGCACGGTGTCGATCCGGCCCGACGCCACCTCGTCGCGCAGCTCGGCGACGGAAAGGAACCCGGTGCTCGCTCGATCGTCCACGCTGTGCAGCTCCGATCCGGCAGAGGCGCTTTCCCGTTGATTGGGCTAGTCTCAGACCATTGATGTGCATGGCGGGATCGCTTGTCAAGGCCTGAGGACACGTTGGACGAGTCGGCGCGTTTGATGACGGTGTTGCGCCCGGTCAGGGCGGGCAACGCCTTCGAGGAGACCGTGGAACGGCTGCTTCAGGCGATCAAGCTGGGCGTCGTCCCGCCCGGTCACAAGCTGCCCCCCGAGCGGGAGCTGGCCGTCCAGCTCGGCATCAGCCGGGTGACGCTGCGCGAGGCCATCCGTGCGCTGTCCGACGCGGGCTATCTCGACGTGCGGCGCGGCCGGTACGGGGGCGCGTTCGTCACCTACGTGCCGCCCACGCCCGACGCCGGCGACCTGCGCCAGGCCGTCAACGAGATGGGCATGGCGGAGCTGTCCGACGCGCTGACCTTCCGGCTGGCCGTGGAGTGCGGCGCCGCCGAGGTGCTGGCCGCCGCCGGGCTCGCCGGGGACAAGCGGGCGGTCCTGACCCGCAGGCTCGCCGAGCTGAACGAGGCGGGGCTGGAGGACTACCGCCGCCTCGACACCGCCTTCCACCTGTCCATCGCGGAGCTGACCGGCTCCACCCTGCTCGCCACCACCTGCGCCGACGCCCGCTCGCGGGTCAGCGACCTGCTCAACGCCATCCCGATGCTCCAGGTCAACCTGGACCACGCCGCCGTGCAGCACCGGGCCATCGTGGACGCCATCCTCGCCGGCGACCCCGACGCGGCCCGCCGGGCGGTGGTCGAGCACCTGGAGGGGACGGCCGCGCTGCTGAGGGCCTTCCTGTCCTGAGTCACCGGGGACATCCGCGGGGCTCGTACCATCGAAACCAGGGTCATATGGGCAACTGGTTTCAGCAAAGCATTGTCGCCACGGGACGGCTGCCGCTGTTCTGCTACTTCGTCATGCTCATCGCCGCCTTCATCGCCACCCGCATCAACGTCCGCCTGATCAGGGCGAAGGTCGGCTGGTTCCGCAACGTCAACGTGGGCGAGATGCACATCCACCACGTGGTGTTCGGCGTGGTGCTGATGTTAGTCGGCGGGGTCACGCTCATCGTCTCGCCAGACTCGCAGGTCGGCACCGCCGTCGCGGCCTCCGTCTTCGGCGTCGGCTCCGCGCTGGTGCTGGACGAGTTCGCGCTCATCCTGCACCTGCACGACGTGTACTGGGAGGAGGAGGGGCGCACGTCGGTGGACGCCGTCTTCATCGCGGTCGCCGTGACCGGGCTGCTCCTCATCGGGCTAAGGCCCCTCACCTGGGACTACGGCACCCCCGTCAACCCCGCCGCGCTGATCGTGGCCAACCTGGCGCTGGCCGTCGTCACCCTGCTCAAGGGGAAGATCTGGACGGGGATGGCGGGGTTGTTCGTGCCGCCGATGTTGCTGGTGGGGGCGATCCGGCTGGCGCGGCCCGGGTCGCCGTGGGCGCACTGGTTCTTCGCCAAGCGGTCGCCGCGGAAGATGGCCCGGGCGATCCATCGGGAGGAGCGGTGGCGGAGGCCGGTGATCAGGGCGAAGATCGCCTTTCAGGAGTTCCTGTCCGGGCGGCATGATCTGCCTTCCACGCGGCGGGGTCGCAGGCATACTTGAGGCATGGCACTTCCGTCGCTCCACGAAGGGCTGGACGAGAAGGCCCCCGTGTCCGACTGGCCGACGTTGTGCCGAGGGCTGGGGCCGGGCTACCGGCACGCCTGGGAGAAGAAGCTTCCTCTGCGGAAGAGCGTCGGCTGATGCGGTTCCCACCCTTTCAGGAGCGGTTGCTGCGTGCCGTGCGCCCCGTCTGTGATCGCTACGGCCTGGTGCTCGCGGGCGGTTACGCGCTCAAGGCGCATGGCTTCACCGACCGGCCGAGCAAGGGCCTCGACTTCGCCACCGCCATCGACATGCCGCTGCCCGACGTCGCGCAAGGTGTCATCGGAGCGTTCCGAGAGGCGGCGTTGGACGCGTCGGTCATCGAGGTCACGCCCCGAATGGGCAGGCTGATGGTGCGCGACCTCGCGACCGGCGAGACCTGCGAGTTCGATCTTCTGCGCGAGGCGTTGCAGCAGCGGCCTGTCACCTGCGGCACGCTGAAGGTGCTCGGCCTGGATGACGCCGTCGGGCTCAAGATGCGGGCCCTGCACGAGCGCAGTCTCGCCCGCGACATCATCGATATCGCGGCCGTCTCCCAGCACTTCTCCTACCGGGCGCTCGAACGACTCGCCGCCATGCACCACGACTTCTTCTCCGTGCACGAGCTGCTCTCGCGGCTGGAGTTCGTCGACCTCATGCCGGATGAGAACTTCGAGGTCCATGGCGTGCCCGAGGAGCAGATCAAGGAGATCCGGCGGTTCACGCAGGGCTGGATCGACGACATCAAGCTGCGGCGGGCCGAAGACGGTGACGTCGACTACGACTCCGACGACGTCCCGGAGATCGACTAGAGAGCCGCCACCGACCGCAGCGCCAGCCCCGCCCCCAGCAGGATCACCATGGCGGCCGTGCCCAGCGGGGCCAGCCCCGAGATCCCGGCCGCCAGCCGCCGCCCGGCCGAGGCGCGCCGCTCCAGCCGGTCCACGAGCTTGACCAGCAGCAGCCCCGTGACGGTGAGGGTGGCGGCCATCCCGACGCCGTAGGCGGTCACCAGCGCCACCCCGAACCAGGTCCGGCCCAGCGCGATCGCGCCGAGCAGCACGATGAGCGCCGAAGGGCTGGGCACGAGCCCGCCCGCCACCCCGAGCCCGATGAGCCCCGCCCGCTTGCCCGGCCCCTCGTGCCCGTGCCCATGCCCATGCCCGTGCCCGTGCCCGTGCCCGTGCCCATGCCCATGCCCGTGCCCGTGCCCGTGCCCGTGCAGGGCGGGGCGGCGCGAGTTGAGCAGGAGGCGCAGGCCGATGACGGCGATCAGCACGCCGCTGGCCACCCCCAGCCAGGCCAGCACCGACTCCCCGGCCAGCGCCGTGAACACCGTCAGCAGCAGCCCCACCACCAGCACCCCGGCCGTGTGCGTGGCCGTCACCGTCGCGCCCACCACGAGCGCGTCGCGCGGCCGGCCGCGCCGGCCCGCCAGGTACGCCGCCATGATGGTCTTGCCGTGCCCGGGGATCAGCGCGTGCCCCGCCCCGAGCACCACGGCCAGCCCCACCGCCAGCAGCCCCAGCGGCAGCGTCAGCGAGTCCGAGCCGATCAGGTCCGTGAACGTGCGGTCCAGGGCCGCCAGCGCCTCGCCGATCGGGCCGCCGAGCTCGACGCCGAGCGTGCGGCCGCCGGACGGCCCGCCGTCACCGGCGGGGGAGCCCGCGGCCAGGCCGGGGCCCGCCGCCGTGAACGTGGCCACCCGCTGGTCGAGCGGGTTCGACAGCAGGTCGTCGGGGTAGGCCCGCAGCTCCCGGCTGACGCTGGTCGCGGGCACCGAGGAGCCCGTCAGGCGCACGCCGTCGCCGGTCGCGGTGATCTCGCGCCAGCCGATCCTGTCCTGCTCGAACCCGTCGCTGAACCTCACGGCCCCCGAGGCGCGAACTTCCGCCACGAGCTGACAGGACAGGCGGCTGGTCTCCAGCCCTCCTTCTCCGGGGGCGTAGGCGAACGCCGTGCGGGTCACCCGCCACGGCACCACCCGGCCGGCCACCTCCAGCCGCTGGGCGGCGGCCAGCGCGGCGCAGCGGCGGGTGGCGTAGCCGGCGTCGACCTCCGGCCTGGCCTGCCGCGTCGGCAGCTCGGCCAGGTCCACCACGGCGTGGTTGTGGATCTGGGCGGGCGAGACCCGCAGGCCGTTGTAGTGGTTGACGGTGAACCAGCCGAGCGGGTGCAGGTTGCTCCGCGCCTGGGCCGGCGCGGTCGCGAACAGCGTGAGGAGCAGGCCAGCCAGGGCGGCGAGCAGGCCGAGCCTGGCCGCTCTCATGAGAACCTCGCCAGCGCCGACAGGGCCGGGTCGAAGCCCGGGTCCACCCGCGCGGAACGGCCGAGTGCCTGCTCGATCCTGGCGCGGTGGTAGGCGAGCAGCGGGTTCTGCCAGCCGGTGGCGGTGGCCTGCTCGGCGTAGCGCAGCGCCATCTTCGGCTTGCCGGCCTTGAACAGCGCCCACCCGAGGGCGTCGGCGGCGACGAGGTTCGGGTTGCGGGCGTACTCGGCCCTGGCCAGCTCGACGGCCTGCTCAGGGTCGCCGTGGTCGGCGAGGAACTCGGCCCACGTCAGGTCGTCGCGCACGCCCACGGCCTCGAAGAGCTCGCGCTGGGCGTCGAGCAGCGTCCAGTCGGCAGGCTGCCCGGCCTTGATGCGGGTCTCGCCCTGCTCGATGAGGTACTGGGGCAGGGGGAGCCGCTGGACCACGGTGTCGTAGAGGTCGAGCGCCTCGGTGAGCCGGCCGCCGAGCGCCGCGGCCCTGGCCTGACCGGCGAGGGCGGGCGTGTAGGCGGGGTAGGCCTGCAATGCCTTGGTGTACCAGTCGGCGGCGGTCTTCAGGTCGCCGGCGTGCAGCGCCAGCTCGCCCAGGTAGTAGCGGCTGTAGGCCAGGTCGGCGGGCGACCAGGCGTCGGCGTGGGCGTACTCCAGGTACCTGCGTGCCGCGTCCCTGTCGCCGCGCAGCTCCGCCGCGTACGAGGCGCGGGCGAAGGCGGCCACGCCGGGGCGCAGGTTCAGCATCTTGTCCACGGCCTGCTGCGCGCCCTTCAGGTCGCCGAGCTGCGTCCTGGCGTCGGCCAGCACGCCGTAGGCCGGGGCCCCGTACGGGTTGGCGCCGATGGCGCGCTCGGCGAGCCGTACGGCCTCGGCGAACTCGTGGCGTCCTGCGGCCAGCGCCGCCTGGCCGGTCAGCACCGTGTCGTCGCGGTCGTTGAGCTTGGCGGCCGTGACGAGCGCGCCTTCCGCCTTGGTGTAGAAGGCCGGGTCGCCGGTGACCCGGGCCTGGTCGACGTACTGGAGGCCGAGCTCGGCCCAGCCGCGGTAGTCGCCGGGCAGGCGCTTGAGCCGCTCCTGGAGCGTCTCGCGCCCCGGCCGGTCGGCCGAGGGCGGGGTCGCGGGCGAGGAGGAGAAGGAGACGATCGTGAAGAGCAGGGCCCCGATGAGGGCGAGGCCGGCGAAGATCGCGAACGCGCGCATGTGCTGGGACTCCGAAGCTGGAAGTGGGGCCGGCCGGCCGTGACGGGGAACACGGCCGGCCGGCCCTTTTCTGTGGCGGCAGACGATGGGAGACGGGAGGTCTGCCGCCTGGGGAGGACCGGCCGGCTTGGAGAGGGAACCGGCCGGTCAAGCGGTCATCGCTGGTTCACTGCCACGTTGCTCGGCAGCGGGATGTACGGGAACGTCTTGTCGAAGGGCTTGTCGTTGGCGTCCACCTTGTCCGTCAGGCCGGGGATGAGCTTGCCGCTCTGCGCGGCGCCGGCCACGGCCTGCAGCTCGATGTCCACGACGTCGTCGGCGAGCCGGCGGCCGTTCGGGAAGCCCTGCAGGTCGCCGCCGAGGACGCCGAGCCTGTTCGGGTCCTTGGTGACGGGGATCGACATGTTCAGCCGCAGCTGCTCGGAGCCGCGCTGCTTGCCGGCGTCCTTGTTCAGCGACTGGGCGTTGAGGTCGGCCTTGATGGGGCCGTTGTTCTTGGCGATGCCGGTCAGGAAGATCTGGACCAGGTCGTTGCGCGGCGTCGCGGGCGCCTTGATGCCGTAGATGGACTCCAGCAGCCTGGCGACCTCGGGGTTGGTCACCCGGTCGACCAGCGCCTTGACGTCCGCGTCCTTGGACGGGTCGAGCGCGTTGTAGGCGTCCTTCATGCCGGCGGCGGCCACCAGCTCGTTCACCAGCGGGTTGCACAGGCGGGAGACCTGCACGAACGAGCTGCCGTTGAACTTGTCGGTGGTGGAGCAGACGCCGATCACCGGGTTGCGCTTGGGGTCGCCCTTGAGCGCCAGGTCGGCCTGGGGCACCTGGATGGCCACGGTGTTGACGTTGTAGCCCTTGAGGGTGTCCTGGCCGACGAGGGACAGGTCACCGCCGTAGAGCAGGTCGAACACGCGCAGGTCCAGGAAGAAGGCCTCGTCGGCCTGCCCGGAGTAGGTCTTGCCCCCGCCGGGAAGGCTCTTGATCGCCTGGTTGCGCAGGTTCGCGTAGTTGGGCATGGAGGCGGCGCCGACGTTGCTGGGGGCGACGATGCCGTCGCTGACCAGGGTCTTGGAGCCGCCCGGAGTGATCCGCTTGAGCGTGTAGCGCTGGCGGAAGAGCAGGTTCTCGTCGTCCAGCGAGGTGACCGGGCCGTTGTTGTAGAGGAAGGTGGTGTTGCCACGCTTGTCCTCGTTGCGGAACGTCCACTCGTAGACGATGTCGGACTTGCCGTCACCGTTGTTGTCGATCTTTATGTTGTGCCGCGACTTGGTGGCGAACGGGTAGAAGTTCGGGCCGCCGTTGGGCTCCTCGAACGGGATCCAGTTCGAGATCAAGGTCACGGTGTCGGGCTTGTCAGGACTGACGAACGCGTACACGTCAGTGTTGTCGTGCTGCGGGTCGTTCGAGATCGCTGGGGCCTCGCGGTGTGAGGAAGCGGTGCCGGAGTCAGTGCGGAGCACGGCCATCGACGACGCGGCGACCGCTACGGCGAGACCAAGTCCGACTAGAGCACGCCGGTTGATCCGGAGCTCCATGTTCGGTCCTTTCGGAAGGGCTGATCGTGACGTTCGAGGTTCCGGCCGGATTCCTCGACGCCCTATTCGTCCGTGGGCCGCCGCCGGATGTCGGTCTCCTCCTTGAGAATGAGGGTCAACCAAGGTTGACATACTTAGGTCGTCAATTTAAGTTGACGCTGTATCGGGGGTGCCGATCGCGGCACACCGTTCGTTGTCGGGGAGTTGAGCGATGAAAGGAGACGCGGTGGTCAAGGAGTTGCTCGCCTACGTCCGCCCGCACCGGAAGGTCCTGCTGCTGGGCGGGTTACTGAGCCTGATCGGCTCCGCGGCGGGCCTGTCGATGCCGTTGCTGGCCAAGTACGTGGTGGACGCCTTCGGCCAGGGCGGGTCGATGGCCGGGCCGCTGCTCTGGCTGACCGTGGCGGTGCTCGTCGGCGCGGTCGTCTCGGCCGGGGGAAGCTATCTGATGGAGCGCACGGGCGAGGGCATCGTGCTCGGCGCCAGGCGCAGGCTCGTGGACCGGATGTTGCGGCTCAAGGTGGCCGACGTGGACCGGCTCAAGCCCGGCGACCTGCTGTCGCGGGTGACCGGTGACACGACGTTGCTGCGCGCCGTGCTCACCAACGGCATCGTGGAGTCGGTCAGCGCGGCGTTCATGCTGGTCGGCGCGATCGTCATGATGGCCGCGATGGACGGTGTGCTGCTGCTGGTGACGCTGCTGATCGTGGTGGTGATCGGCGGGATGGTCGCGCTCATCATGCCGAGGATCCAGCGGGCGCAGTCGCACGCCCAGGAGGCCGTGGGCGAGATGGGGGCCGTGCTGGACCGGGCGCTGCAGGCGTACCGGACGGTCAAGGCCAGCGGCGCGGAGGAGCGGGAGATCGGCGAGGTCGGCCAGGCCGCCACGCGCGCCCGCGACCGCGGGCTGCAGGTCGCCGGCTGGACGTCGCTCGCGGGGGTGGCGACGTGGATGGCGGTGCAGATCTCGTTCCTGGCCGTGCTGGCGGTGGGCGGCGCGCGGGTCGCCTCGGGCACGCTGGACGTGTCGTCGCTGATCGCGTTCCTGCTCTACCTGTTCTACCTGGTGCCGCCGATCGGGCAGCTCGTCCAGGGCGGGGTGCAGCTCCAGCAGGGGCTGGCGGCGATGGCGCGGATCAAGGAGATCGAGGACCTGCCCGCCGAGCCGGTGAGCGTCGCCGCGCCGGAGGACGGCCGGCCGGTCGGGGTGCGCTTCGAGGACGTGGTCTTCCGCTACGGCGACGACCGCCCCGTCGTGCACGACGGCGTGAGCTTCGAGGTGCCGCCGGGCGGCCTGACCGCGCTGGTCGGGCCCTCGGGAGCGGGCAAGTCCACGGTGTTCGCGCTGCTGGAGCGCTTCTACGACCACCAGGCGGGCACGATCCTCGTCGGCGGCAGGGACATCCGCGACTGGCCGCTGGGCGAGCTGCGGGGCGCGCTCGGCTACGTCGAGCAGGACGCCCCCGTGCTGGCGGGCACGCTGCGGGAGAACCTGCTCTTCGCCGCCAGGCACGCCACGGAGGACGAGCTGCGCCGCGCGATCGTCCGCACGAGGCTCGACGACCTGGTGGACAGGCTCCCCGAGGGGCTGGAGACACCGGTCGGGCACCGCGGCGTGCTGCTGTCGGGCGGCGAGCGGCAGCGCGTGGCGATCGCCAGGGCGCTGCTGCGCAAGCCCAGGCTGCTGCTGCTCGACGAGGCCACCTCGCAGCTCGACGCGGTCAACGAGCTGCGCCTGCGCGAGGTGATCGCCGAGGTCGCCCGGGAGACCACGGTGCTGGTGATCGCGCACCGGCTGTCCACGGTGACGGGCGCCGACCGGATCGTGGTCATGGAGGCGGGCGGCGTGCGGGCCGTGGGCACGCACGACGAGCTGGTGGGCGCGGACGAGCTCTACAGGGAGCTGGCGGCCACCCAGTTCCTGGTGGGTTAACGATCTTGTCGGTTTACGGACATCCATAATTAGGAGTTGAGGGCTACGGTCGGGCGAATGATCTCTGTGAAGCTCGCCAAGATCGGTCTGGCCGCCCTCGCGCTGGTGGGGGGCGGCGTCGCTCCCCTCGCCGTCGGCGCCACCCCGGCCGAGGCCGCGTCCTGCGGCGGCAGGCTGGTCGACAGCATCGCCGTGAAGAAGGGCGGCAAGACCTACGGCACGCTCAAGCTCTACTACAGCTCCGCCACGGGCAAGAACTGCGCCCGCCTCGACCGCGTGGTCAACTACGGGACGAAGAAGGGGATGATCCTCTCCCTGTACGCCTGCGGCAAGGGCTGGTCGGTGAGCAGGTGCCACCGCGACTTCTACAAGGTCGGCCAGGACAGCGGCCAGTTCGGCCAGTACGCGGGCCCGGTCACCGTCCCCGGCAGGGGCCGCTGCGTCCAGGTCCAGGCGGGCGTCCAGGCCAAGGACAACTCGTGGGCCAACTACAACAGCCCGGTCTTCCACTGCGGCTGACGGCGGCATTCCGGGTTAGTCTCTTCGTGAATGGGTTCATTCACGAAGGGACCACCACCCATGAGCAGGACAGTCCGCGCCCCGCGAGGCACCACGATCACCGCGAAGGGCTGGCCGCAGGAGGCCGCGCTGCGCATGCTCCAGAACAACCTGGACCCCGAGGTGGCCGAGCATCCCGAGCAGCTCGTCGTCTACGGCGGCTCGGGCCGGGCGGCGCGTGACTGGGCGTCGTTCGACGCGCTGGTCAGGACGCTGACCACGCTGGAGGGCGACGAGACGCTGCTGGTGCAGTCGGGGCGCCCCGTGGGCGTGTTCCGCACCCATGAGTGGGCGCCCCGGGTGCTCATCGCCAACTCCAACCTGGTGCCCGACTGGGCGAACTGGGAGGAGTTCCGGCGGCTGGAGGCGGCCGGGTTGACCATGTACGGGCAGATGACCGCCGGCTCGTGGATCTACATCGGCACCCAGGGCATCCTCCAGGGCACCTACGAGACGTTCGCCGCCGTCGCCGCCAAGCGCTTCGGCGGCACGCTGGCCGGCACGATCACGCTCACCGCCGGGCTCGGCGGCATGGGCGGCGCCCAGCCCCTGGCCATCACCATGAACGGCGGCGTGGCCATCTGCGTCGACTGCGACCCGCGCTCGGTGACCCGCCGCATCGAGCACCGCTACCTCGACGTCGAGGCGGCCTCCCTGGACGAGGCGCTGCGGCTGGCGTACGAGGCCCGCGACGCCCGCAGGCCGCTGTCGATCGGCGTCGTCGGCAACGCCGCCGAGGCCCTGCCCGACCTGCTGGCCCGCGGCGCCGAGATCGACATCGTCACCGACCAGACCTCGGCCCACGACCCGCTGATGTACCTGCCGCTCGGCGTGGCCTTCGAGGACATGGCCACCGAGCGCGACAAGGACCCGGCCGGCTTCACCGAGCGGGCCCGCGCCTCGATGGCCACGCACGTCGAGGCCATGGTGGGCTTCAAGGACGCCGGGGCCGAGGTGTTCGACTACGGCAACTCCATCAGGGGCGAGGCCAAGCTGGCCGGCTACGCGCGGGCCTTCGACTTCCCCGGCTTCGTGCCCGCCTACATCAGGCCGCTGTTCTGCGCGGGCAAGGGCCCGTTCCGCTGGGCCGCGCTGAGCGGCGACCCGGCCGACATCGCCGCCACCGACCGGGCCATCCTGGAGCTGTTCCCCGAGAACGAGGCGCTGGCCAGGTGGATCACCAAGGCCGGCGAGAAGGTGCACTTCCAGGGACTGCCGGCACGCATCTGCTGGCTCGGCTACGGCGAGCGCGACGTCGCAGGCGAGCGGTTCAACGACATGGTGGCCTCCGGCGAGCTGCGGGCGCCGATCGTGATCGGCCGCGACCACCTCGACAGCGGCTCCGTCGCCTCCCCCTACCGCGAGACGGAGTCGATGGCCGACGGCTCCGACGCGATCGCCGACTGGCCGCTGCTCAACGCCATGCTCAACACCGCCTCCGGCGCCGCCTGGGTGTCCATCCACCACGGCGGCGGGGTCGGCATCGGCCGCTCCATCCACGCCGGTCAGGTGACGGTGGCCGACGGCACCGCGCTGGCGCGCGAGAAGCTCAACCGCGTGCTCACCAACGACCCGGGCACCGGCGTGATGCGGCACGTGGACGCGGGCTACGAGGAGGCCGCACAGGTCGCCGCCGACCGAGGAGTACGTATTCCCATGCGGACGTCGTGACTCTTATACGGGATGAGAATGCCGGGTCTGCGGCGTTGGAGGTGGCGTGGCGGACGGATATCACGGTGGGCTTGACGTGCTCCTGGATGGCCGGAGGCTGTCGCCCGTACAACGGAGGATCGCGCACTATCTCAGCGAGCACCTGGACGAGGCCATCTTCCTGTCCAGCGTGGAGCTGGCCGAGCGGGCGGGGGTCAGCCAGCCCTCCGTGACCAGGTTCGCCATGGTGCTGGGTTTCGCCGGCTACCCCGAGCTGCGGCAGGCGTTGCGGCCGCTGGTGCTCGGGGGCGGCGTGGAGGCGCCGCAGGAGAGCCTGCTGCGCGGCGCCATCGACTGCGAGATCCGCAACCTGGCGCTGGTCAGGGAGCGGCTGGCGGCGTTCCCGCTCAAGGAGCTGGGCGAGCAGCTCGCCGCCACCGAGCCGCTGCCCGTGCTCGGGCTGCGCGTCTCGTGCGGGCTGGCCACCACGTTCGCCTACTACGCCCGCCGCATCCACCCCGACGTGCGGCTGCTCACCCACGGCGGCTCCGAGCTGATCGACGGGCTGCACGCGGCCCGCCGGGCCGGCGCGGAGTGGGTGGTGGCCGTGGTGCTGCCGCGCTATCCGGCGGAGGTGCTGCAGGGGCTGGAGTACGCGGAGAAGCTCGGGCTCAGGGTGGCCGCCATCACCGACAAGGCGGACTTCCCCGCCGAGATCGTGCTGGACGCGCCCGTGGGGGACCGGCTCGTGTTCGACTCGCACGCGGCGCCGCTGGCGCTGGCCATGGCCCTGGTGGAGGCCATGGCCGACGCGGCGCCGCTGCGCACCCAGGCCAGGCTCGACGAGTACGAGCGGATGACCGAGGAGACCGGCACGTTCCTGCCCGGGTGATCCCCGCGATCACGGCCCCTAAGCTTCGTCCTATGACTGATCGACCGAAGGCGCTGGTCACCGGCGCCTCCAAGGGTGTCGGCGCGGCCGTCGCCAGAGCCCTGGCCCCGACCCACGACGTGCTCCTCGGCGGCAGGGACGAAACCTCGCTGGCGGCGCTGGCCGCCGAGCTGCCCGGCTCCCGGCCCTGGCCGGTGGAGCTGACCCGGGTCACGGCGGCCGACGTCGAGGGCATCGAGCGGCTCGACGTCCTCGTGCACAGCGCCGGGGTGAGCGTGCTGGGCCGCATCGCCGACCAGCCCGCCGAGGTGTGGCGGCGGACCATGGAGGTCAACGTCGTCGCGGTCGCCGAGCTGACCCGGCTGCTGCTGCCCGCGCTGCGTGCCGCCGCCGGCCACGTGGTGTGCGTCAACTCGGGCTCGGGGCAGCGGGCCAACCCCGACTGGGCGTCGTACGCGGCCAGCAAGTTCGCCCTCAAGGCGTTCGCCGACGCGCTGCGGCTGGAGGAGCCCGCGCTGCGGGTCACCACCGTCTACCCGGGCCGCACGGCCACCGACATGCAGCGCCAGGTGCGCGCCTTCGAAGGAGGCGAGTTCGAGCCGGAGAAGTACCTCCGGCCGGAGACCGTCGCCAGGGCGGTGCTGGCCGTCGTCACGGCCGGGCCCGACGCGCACCTCACCGAGCTGACCCTGCGGCCCAGAGGAGGGCCGGTGAACTGAGGTGAATGGATCCATTCACTAGAGTTGGCTCCATGCTTGAGCCACTCGCGCACCTGGGACGAGATCCGAAGACCGGCGGTTACCTCCGCGACGCGTGGTCGAAAGCCGATCTGGAGCTGCGGGAGTGGTTCCGGGGCGAGGCCGCGCGGCGCGGCCTCGCCCTGCGCGAGGACCGCAACGGCAACCTCTGGGCCTGGTGGGGCGACCCGTCGCCGGAGCGGCCCGGCGTCGTCACCGGCAGCCACCTCGACTCCGTACGGCAGGGCGGCGCGTACGACGGCCCGCTCGGCGTGGTGTCGGCCTTCGCCGCCCTCGACCTGCTCCGCCGGCGGGGCGTGACGCCGTCCGTGCCCGTGGGCGTTGCCTGCTTCAGCGACGAGGAGGGCGCCAGGTTCGGCGTGCCGTGCGTGGGCTCGCGGCTGCTCACCGGGGTGCTGCCGCCGGAGCGGGCGCTCGCGCTCACCGACGACGACGGCGACACCCTGGCCGACGTGCTGAAGCGGGCCGGGCGCGAGCCGCACCTGCTCGGCCGCGACGACGAGACGCTGGCCGCCGTCGGCACGTTCGTCGAGCTGCACGTCGAGCAGGGCCGCGGGCTCGTCACCGAGGGCCGTCCCGTGGGCGTGGCCGAGGCGATCTGGCCGCACGGGCGGTGGCGCTTCGACTTCCGCGGGCGGGCCGACCACGCGGGCACCACCAGGCTGGCCGACCGTGACGACCCGATGCTGCCGCTGGCCCGCATGGTGCTGGCCGCCCGCGAGTCCGCCGGGCGGCGCGGGGTGGTGGCCACGGTGGGCAAGCTGCGCGTCTCGCCCGGCAACGCCAACGCCATCCCCGGCCTGGTCTCGGCCTGGCTCGACGCGCGCGGCGCGGACGAGCGCGAGGTGCGGGCCCTGGTGGCCGAGCTGTCCCAGGACGCGGAGGTGCGCGAGGAGTCGTGGACCCCGGTCGTCACCTTCGACCCGGCGCTGCGGGACCGGATCGCGCGGGCCGCCGGGGGCGACACGCCCGCGCCGATCCTGCCCACGGGCGCCGGGCACGACGCCGGAATCCTCGCCGCGGCGGGCGTCCCGAGCGCGATGTTGTTCGTCAGAAACCCCACGGGCGTGTCCCATTCCCCCGGCGAGCACGCCGAGCGGGCAGACTGCGAGGCGGGAGTCGTGGCACTCGCGGACGTGCTGGAGGAGCTGTGTCGCTGACCTACTGGTGCGAGCGGGCCTGGCTGCCCGACGGGGTCGCCGACGACGTGCTCGTCGAGATCGACGGCGCCAGGATCACCCGCATCGACCAGGGCCCGCCTGGATCGGCCGAACGCCTGCCGGGGCTGACGATCCCCGGCCTGGCCAACGCCCACTCCCACGCCTTCCACCGGGCGTTGCGCGGCGCCACCCAGCGCGGCGCGGGCGACTTCTGGACCTGGCGCGAGCACATGTACGAGGTGGCCGCCCGCCTCGACCCGCACTCCTACCAGCGCCTGGCCACGGCGGTCTACGCCGAGATGGCGCTGGCGGGCATCACGTGCGTGGGCGAGTTCCACTACCTGCACCACGACCAGGGCGGGCGGCCGTACCGCGACGACCCGAACGCGATGGGCCACGCCCTCATCCGCGCGGCCCGCGCCGCCGGCCTGCGCATCGCGCTGCTCGACACCTGCTACCTCTCGGGCGGCATCGGCGTGCCCCTGTCCGAGGTGCAGCTCCGCTTCAGCGACGGCGACTCCGAGCGCTGGGCGGCCAGGGCCGGGCTGCTGGCGGCGGCCTACGAGGGGCAGCCCGACGTGGAGATCGGCGCGGCCATCCACTCCGTACGCGCGGTGCCTCCCGACCAGATGCCGGTCGTGGCCGACTTCTCCCACCGGCACGCGGCGCCGCTGCACATGCACGTCTCCGAGCAGCGGGCGGAGAACACGGCCTGCGTGGAGAGGTACGCGGCCACCCCCGTGCAGGTGCTGCACGAACGCGGGGCGCTCGGCCCGCGCTCGACCGCCGTGCACGCCACCCACCTGACCGACGTGGACATCGAGCTGCTCGGCCAGTCGGGCACCTACATCTGCATGTGCCCCACCACCGAACGCGACCTCGCCGACGGCATCGGCCCCGCCAGGGCGGCGGCCGACCGGGGCGCGCAGCTCACGCTGGGCTCCGACAGCCACGCCATGATCGACCTGTTCGAGGAGGCCAGGGCCATGGAGCTGAACGAGCGGCTGGCCAGCAGGAGGCGCGGCCACTGGCCCGCCGCCGACCTGCTCGCCGCCGCCGCGGGCACGGGCCACACCTCGCTCGGCTTCCCCGACGCCGGCCTGCTCGTGCCCGGCGCGTGGGCCGACCTGGTGTCGGTGCGGCTGGATTCCGTACGTACGGCGGGCACGTCGGGGCTGGAGGCCGTGGTGTTCGCGGCGACGGCGGCCGACGTGCACTCCGTGGTGTCCGGCGGGCGGCGGGTGGTCGCGCAGGGCAGGCACGTGCTGGGCGACGTCGCCGCCCTGCTGACCGAAGCGATCGAGGAGCTGCGATGACCACGACCACCACCACGCTGATCGACCGGATCGGGCTGCTCTACACCGGCGACCCGGAGCGCGAGGAGCTCGCCGACGCCGCGCTCGTCATCGAGGACGGCCTGATCGCCTGGGCAGGCCCGGCCGCCGAGGCGCCCGCCGCCGACGAGCGCGTGGACGCGGCGGGCCGGGCGGTGATCCCCGGCTTCGTGGACAGCCACGCCCACCTGATCTTCGCCGGTGACCGGACGGCCGAGTTCCAGGCCCGCATGTCCGGAGAGCCGTACACCGGGGGCGGCATCAGGACCACGGTCGCCGCCACCCGCGAGGCCGGCGAGGCCGAGCTGGCCACGCACGCCTTCTCCCTGGTACGCGAGATGCGCGCGCAGGGCACCACCACCGTCGAGATCAAGAGCGGCTACGGCCTGTCGATCGAGCACGAGCGGCGCTCGCTGGAGATCGCCACCACGCTCACCGACGAGACCACCTTCCTGGGCGCGCACGTGGTGCCGGCGGACATGGACACCGACGCCTACGTCCGGCTCGTGGCGGGGGAGATGCTGGAGGCGTGCGCCCCGTACGCCAAGTGGGTGGACGTGTTCTGCGAGCGGGGCGCGTTCGACGGCGACCAGACGCGGGAGATCCTGTCCGCCGGGCAGAAGGCGGGGCTCGGGGTGCGCGTGCACGCCAACCAGCTCTCCGAGGGCCCCGGCGTGCGCATCGCGTGCGAGCTGGGCGCCGCCTCCGCCGACCACTGCACCCACCTGAGCGCCGCCGACGTGGACGCGCTCGCCTCGTCGGGGACGGTGGCCACGCTGCTGCCCGGAGCCGAGTTCTCCACGCGGTCGCCGTATCCCGACGCGCGGCGGCTGCTCGACGCAGGGGTGACCGTGGCGCTGGCCACCGACTGCAACCCCGGCTCGTCGTTCACCTCGTCGATGGCGTTCTGCGTGGCGCTGGCCGTGCGCGAGATGCGGATGACGCCGCTGGAGGCGATCAGGGCGGCCACGTACGGCGGGGCGCGCGCGCTGCGCCGTACGGACGTAGGCTGGTTGCGGCGCGGCACTCGCGCGGACCTCGTCATCCTCGATGCCCCCTCCTATGTCCATCTGGCTTACCGGCCCGGCGTTCCCCTCGTTCACCAGGTATTTCACGGCGGTCTCCTCCTTTAGGAGGACATCCAGAACCATCCCGCAGGCGTAGTTGTTGAGGGAATCTTTGCTTCTGGCCGGACGTTGGCCGGGTATAGAACGCAGCTGCGGAACGAGGTGCCTGGGGATGGCAAGGCCTACGGGGAGTCGCACGCAGGAGCAGCACGTCGCTGATCGCGATCTGCTGGGGACATACCTGGCCGAGATCGGCCGGGTCCCGCTGCTCACGGCGGAGGAGGAGGTGGAGCTCGCCAAGCGGATCGAGGCGGGTCTCTTCGCGGAGCAGCTGCTCGACAGCGGAGGCTCGGAGCCGCGGATCGGGGACGCGGCCGACGAGGAGCTGGAGCGCCTGGCCATCTCGGGCCAGCGGGCGAAGGAGGAGTTCATCCAGGCCAACCTGCGCCTCGTGGTGGCGGTGGCCAGGAAGTACTCAGGGCGCGGGATGCCGCTGATCGACCTGGTCCAGGAAGGGAACCTGGGCCTGGTGCGCGCGGTGGAGAAGTTCGACTACCGCCGGGGATACAAGTTCTCCACCTACGCGACGTGGTGGATCAGGCAGTCGGTGGGGCGGGCCATCCACGAGCAGGCCCGGCCGGTGCGCCTGCCGACGCACGCCGGGGAGCAGATGACCCGGCTGATGCGGGTGCGGCGCGACCTGCTGGCGGAGTTCGACGCCGAGCCCACCGACGACGATCTCGCCGAGATCCTCGACCTGCCGATCGAGCGGGTGCGGGAGCTGCGGCGCTGGGCGTCCGACCCGGTCTCGCTCCAGCTCGGGGTGGGCGACGAGGACGAGACGGAGCTCGGCGACATGATCGCCGATGAGACGTGGGCCGATCCCGAGCAGCAGGCGATCGACATCCTGGAGCGGGAGCGGCTCGACCAGTGGCTCACCGGGCTCGAAGGCGTCACCAGCGAGATGCTGCGGTGGCGGTACGGTTTGGTGGACGGGCGCGAGCACACGCTGACGGAGGTGGGCGAGCGCTACGGCATCGGCCGTGACCGGGCCCGCCGGATCGAGCGTGACGCGCTGGCGCGGCTGCGCAAGATGGCCACCGCGGCTGCCTGAGCTTTTCCGACGGGCTGTCGCCGACGCACCTGGGGAGGTGGCGCGTCGGCGGCGGCCCGTCGTTCGTTCCAGCGCATGGTGCTCGCGTCAGTCGGTGCGTAGGAGGCGGCGCAGGAACTCCTCGACGGCCGCCTCCGCCGTGGCGTGATCGCCGCCCCTGGCCACCAGCAGCGCGCTCTCGTTGATCGCCGCCAGCAGCATGTGCGCGTGCAGGTCGAGGAACTCCTCCCGCACCGCCTTCGTGGCCGCCAGCGCCGACTTCAGCATGCCGAACGAGTAGCGCTCCTCCAGCGCCCGCCACCGCTCCCAGCCCAGCACCGCCGGCGCGTCGATGAGCACGATGCGCTGCACGACCGGGTCGCCGGCGAGCCGGATCCAGGTGCGGATGCCGATGCGCAGGGCCGCCTCCGGGCTGCCCGCGCCGCGGACCGCCTCCACGATCTTGGCGCCCACGGCGGCCTCCGTGCCTTCCAGCACGGCCTCGAACAGGGCGTCCTTGCCGGCGTAGTGGTGGTAGAGCGCCCCCCTGCTCAGCCCCGACTCCTGCAGCACCGTCTCGATCGAGGTGTCGTCGTATCCGCGTTCGGCGAACAGCCGCGTGGCGATGGTCAGGACCCTGTCGCGGGTGGCCGCGCCGCGTTCCGCCTTGAGGTTCATGGACTCCACTGTAGACAAACCGACTATCGGTCGGTAATTTCATAGACCGACAGTCGGTCTGTGAAAAGGCGGATCAACCATGGACGGCATCACCTACGTGGACGAGGGGCAGGGGCGGGTGGCCCTGTTCGTGCACGGCGTCGGCACCGGCTCCCACCTGTGGCGCGACGTCATCGGCGAGCTGCGCGGCGAGCGCCGCTGCGTGGCCATCGATCTCCCGCTGCACGGCGGCAGCGAGCCGCGCGCCGACCTGTCGATCCCGGCGCTGGCCGAGGCCGTGGAGGAGCTGTGCGAGCACCTCGGCCTCACCGGGATCGACCTCGTCGGCAACGACACCGGTGGCGCGGTGTGCCAGATCTTCGCCGTGCGGCACCGCGAGCGCCTGCGTACGCTCACCCTCACCAACTGCGACGTGCACACCAACACCCCGCCGGAGGCGTTCAGGCCCACCGTCGAGCTGGCCGCCAAGGGCGAGCTGGCCGGGCTGGCCGCGCTGCTGCTCGACCAGCCCGAGCTGCTGGTGCAGACGGCCTTCGGCGAGGGGTACGAGCGCATCGACGACCCGAAGGCGGTGGTGGAGGCCTACCTCAGGCCGATCCTGAGCAAGCCGGGCGGCGGGCGGGCGTTCGAGCGGCTGCTGGCCGCCATCGACGCCGAGGACCTGGTCGCCATCGAGCCGCGGCTCACCGTGCTGACCGTGCCGACGCTGCTGGTGTGGGGCACGGCCGACCCGTTCTTCGACCTGAGCTGGGCGCGCTGGCTGCGCGAAACGATCCCGGGCGTCAGGGAGATCGTGGAGATCGAGGGCGGGCGGCTGTTCTTCCCCGAGGAGCGGGCCGCCGAGCTGGTGCCTCACCTGCGGCGGTTCTGGGCGCAGACGTGAGATCGTTTCCCGGCTCCGGCATAGGATCGGCGGCATGCTGGTCGAGACGTTGCGTCGTTATCCGGTCAAATCCATGCTGGGGGAAGAGGTCGCCGAGAGCCGCGTCACTGAGCGCGGGCTCGACGGGGATCGGGTGCGGGCCGTGCTCGACGTCGCCACCGGCAAGATCGCCAGCGCCAAGAACCCCCGGCTCTGGCGCGGGCTGCTGACCGTCGAGGGCTCGCGGGTGCCGGGCGACGCGGAGCTGTCGGAGCTGCTCGGGCGCGAGGTCCGGCTGATCGACGTGCCGCCGGAGGGCGCCGAGCTGGAGCGGTCGGTGCCGGAGCAGGTGCTGGCCGAGGGCATCGAGGCCGAGGTGCCGCACACCATCACCACGATCGGCAGGGGCTCGCCCGCGGGCACGTTCTTCGACTTCGCGCCGATCCATCTGATCACGACGTCCACCGTCGAGCGGATCGGCGAGCTGAGCCCGCGCGGGCACGTCGAGGCGGTGCGTTACCGGCCGAACGTGGTGATCGCGACCGAGGCGGCCGGCTTCGTGGAGAACGACTGGGTGGGGCGGGAGCTGCACCTCGGCGAGGACGTGGTGCTGCACGTCATCGTGGCCAGCCCGCGCTGCGCGATCCCGACGCTGGCGCACGGGGCGCTGGAGCGCGACACCGAGGCGTTGCGGACGGTGTCCCGGCACAACCGGGTCCCGGTCTTCGACCTGGAGCCGCAGGCCTGCGCGGGGGTGTACGCGCGGGTCCTGCGGCCCGGGGTCGTCAGGAAGGGCGACCTGGTGCGGCTCGCCTGAGCAGCCTCAGGCGAGCGGCGTCAGGTGCTTGTCCAGGTCGTCGAGGATCTTGCCTGCCGCCGTGACGCCGATCCCGGTCATCCAGATCTCGTCGTCCACGTTGAAGGCGTGCTCCGCCTTGACCGCCTTGAGGTTCTTCCACAGCGGCCCCGCCGTCACCTCGGCCTGCGACTTGGCCGCCGCCTCGCCGTAGGCCGTGTAGAAGATCGCGTCGGCGTCGCCCTTCGCGATGTTCTCCTGGCTGATCTTGCCGAAGCGCTTGTCCTCCTGATCGGCGAGCTGCTGCGCCTCCGGCCGCGGGATGCCCGCGTCGCCCAGGACGATGCCGCTGAACGACTCGGGGCCGTACAGGCGGATTTCGGTCGGCATGAAACGCACGATGCCCACCTGCAGCTTCGAGAACTTGGCGCCCACCTCCTCGGCCCGCGTCTCGTACGCCGACAGGAGCTGCTGGGCCTGGTCCTTCTTGCCCAGCGCCTCGGCGTCGAGCAGGAAGTTCTCCTTCCAGGTGATGCCCACCTTCTCGGTGAACACGGTCGGGGCGATCTTGGCGAGCTTGTCGTAGAACGCCGCCTGCCGGAACTTGGAGCCCAGGATCAGGTCGGGCTTGAGGGCCATGATGGCCTCGAGGTTGAGCTGCTGGAGCGTGCCGACCGGCTTGGTGTCCGCCAGGGCCGAGCCCAGGTACTCCGGCCAGGTCTGGTTCTCCTGCGCCTGCGCGGCGCCCACGGGGGAGAGGCCGAGGGAGACCATGGTGTCGAGCTTGTCCGTGTCGAGCACGACGACGCGCTTGGGGGTCATGGGCACCTTGGTCTCGCCCATGGCGTGCTTGACGGTCCTCGTGGGACCGGCTTCCTGGGCGGTGGTCGAGGTGCCGCACGCGGTAAGCGCTAACACCGGGAGCATGGCGGCGATGGCCAGGCGGAGACGCATGAGCATTCCTTGATCGCTTAAGTAAGGCAACCCTAAGTATCGCATGTCCGGTTTGGCGAAGCCGAAAACGGCCCTGTGAGAAGCCCGAAACGAACGTGAAACACCAGTGCGGCGAGATTCACGAATGTGAAACACGCCTGGTCGAGCCACGAAACCCCAGGCGAACACGCTGTGGCCACACGTCACATGTAAGAAGGAGGGTCGCTTCGATGATCGACAGCGGCACTACCGCCTGGATGCTGGTATGCACCGCCCTGGTGCTGCTGATGACTCCAGGCCTCGCGTTCTTCTACGGGGGCATGACCCGGGCCAAGAGCGTTCTCAACATGATGATGATGTCGTTCGTCGCCATCATCGTCGTGACGGTCGCCTGGGTCCTGTACGGGTACTCCCTCGCCTTCGACACGGCCGGTGAAGGCGGCGGTGTCAACCAGATCATCGGAGGACTCGACTACGTCGGTCTGAGCGGGGTCTTCAACGCCGTCTACGAAGGCTTGATCGTCGAAGGCGGAAACGTGACGGCCGAGGCCGCCGCCGCCGACAACTTCCCGCTGATGGTGTTCTCCGCCTTCCAGCTCACCTTCGCCATCATCACCGTCGCGCTGATCAGCGGCGCCATCGCCGACCGGGCCAAGTTCGGCGCGTGGGTGCTGTTCTCCCTCGTCTGGGCCACGGTGGTCTACTTCCCCGTCGCCCACTGGGTCTGGGGCGGCGGCTGGCTGACGCAGCTCGGCATCGAGGACTTCGCCGGCGGTACGGTCGTGCACATCAACGCCGGTGCCGCGGCCCTCGCGCTCGCGCTCGTCCTGGGCAAGCGCACGGGCTGGCGCAAGGAGCCCATGCGGCCGCACAACCTGACCCTGGTGCTGCTCGGCACCGGTCTGCTGTGGTTCGGCTGGTTCGGCTTCAACGCCGGCTCCGAGCTGGCCCCCGACCAGACCGCGGGTCTGGCGTTCATGAACACCCAGGTCGCCACGGCCGTCGCCGCCGGTGCCTGGCTCGTGGTGGAGAAGCTGCGCGACGGTCACGCGACCACGCTCGGCGTCGCCTCCGGCGCGGTGGCCGGTCTGGTCGCCATCACGCCGGCCTGTGGTTTCGTGGACCCGTGGGCGGCCGTGGTCATCGGCCTGCTCGCCGGTGTGGGCTGCGCCTACGCCGTGGGCCTGAAGTACAAGCTGGGCTTCGACGACTCCCTCGACGTGGTCGGCGTGCACCTGGTCGGCGGTGTCATCGGCGCGGTCGCGCTGGGCTTCGTCGCGGCCTACCCGTTCCTGCCCGGCCAGAACAAGGGCATCCTGATCGAGGGCGGGCAGATCAGCCAGCTCGGCCTCCAGGTGCTCGGCCCGGTCGCCGTCGGCGGCTACTCCTTCGTGATGTCCTGGATCATCGGTAAGATCATCGACAAGACCATGGGCTTCCGCATCCCGCAGGAGGCCGAGGTCACCGGCGTCGACGTCTCGACGCACGCCGAGACCGGCTACGACCTCGGCACGGTCTACGCCTCCGGTCACACCGCCAACGGTCCCACCGCACCCGCTCCCAAGAAGGTGGACGCATGAGGCTCATCACGGCGATCATCAAGCCCTTCAAGCTCGATGACGTGAAGGCCGCACTCGAGCAGTTCGGCATCAAGGGCATGACGGTCAGCGAGGCGAGCGGCTACGGCCGCCAGCGCGGCCACACCGAGGTCTACCGCGGCGCCGAGTACCAGGTGGACCTGGTGCCGAAGGTCCGGCTGGAGGTCCTCGCCGACGAGGATGACGCCGAGGACGTGATCGACGTCATCGTCAAGGCGGCGCACACCGGCAAGATCGGTGACGGCAAGGTCTGGTCGGTGCCGGTCGACACCGTCATCCGGGTGCGTACGGGAGAACGGGGTCCGGAAGCCCTGTGATGCGGCGAAGCTCGGACAACGGCGTCCCGGCAGAGCACGACAGGGCTCTTCACACGGATCCGTGGCGAAGCCAGGACAACGGGGTCCTGGCGGAGCTCGGCAAGGGGGCACGACAGTGAGGGGAGAGGCCCGTTCGTACGCCGCGGCCCGCAAGGAGCGGACCACGGACACCGATCGCTGGCTCAAGGATCTCTTCCGCACGGCGAGCGACGGCGACCACGTCTCACTGGTCGCCGTCGGGAGCCTCGGCAGGGGGGAGCTGGCGCCCGGCAGCGACCTCGACCTGGTGCTGCTGCACAACGGCCGGGCGGACGTGGCCAGGATCGCCGACCGGATCTGGTATCCGATCTGGGACTCGGCGGCCAACCTCGACCATTCCGTACGCACGGTGGAAGAGGCGGTCTCCGTCGCCCGGCAGGACCTCAAGGCCGTGCTCGGCCTCATCCAGGCCAGGCACGTGGCCGGCGACCCCGACCTGACCAGGAAGGCCAGGGAGGCGGTGCTGGCCGAATGGCGCGCCGACTCCCGGCGCAGGCTCGGCGAGCTGCGTGAGGCGGCCGACAAGCGGGCCCAGAACAGCGGTGAGCTGGCGTTCCTGCTGGAGCCCGATCTCAAGGACGGCCGCGGCGGGCTCCGCGACGTTCAGGCCATGCAGGCGGTGGCTGCCGCCTGGGTCGCCTCGGCGCCGGGCCCGCGGGCGCGGGAGGCGTACGAGTTCATCCTCGACGTGCGGCACGCGCTGCACATCGTCACCGCCCGCGGCACCGACCGGCTGGTCCTGCAGGAGCAGGACGCGGTGGCCGGGCTGCTCGGCCTCCTGGACGCCGAGGCGCTGATGCGCAGGCTGGCCGAGGCCGGCCGGACCATCTCCCACGCCTTCGACGCCACCTGGCGCACCGTTGACAGGCTCCTGTCAGGGCCCGCCCCGCGGGGCCGCCGCCCGCTGGCCGACGGCGTGGTCGAGCACGGCGGCGAGGTGGTGCTGGCCCGGGGCGTCAACCCGCGCAAGGACCCCGTCCTGGTGCTGCGCGCCGCCGCCGCGGCGGCCGACTCCGGGCTGCCGCTCGCGCCCGCGACGGTCTCCGTCCTCGCAGCTCAGTCGCCGCCGATGCCGGTGCCGTGGCCGGAGGAGGCGCGCGACGCGCTGGTGTCGATCCTCGGCGCGGGGCGCGCCGCCGTGCCCGTGTGGGAGGAGCTCGACCAGGCGGGCATCCTTGTCAAACTGCTCCCTGACTGGGAGCGCGTACGGCACCGCCCGCAACGCAACCCCATCCACCGGTTCACGGTCGACCGTCACCTGATCGAGGCCGCCGCGAACGCCGCCAGCCACACCCGCGAGGTCTCCCGTCCCGACCTCCTGCTCATCGGAGCTCTGCTGCACGACGTGGGCAAGGGCTGGCCCGGCGACCACTCGGCGACAGGCGAGGTCGTCGTACGCGACATCGCCACGCGCATCGGCCTGCCGCCGCAGGACGTCGAGACGCTGGCCACCGTCGTACGCCACCATCTGCTGCTCCCCGAGACCGCCACGCGCAGGGACCTCGACGACCCCGTCACGATCGAGAAGGTCGCCGCGACCGTCGGCTCGCGGGAGGTGCTCGACCTGCTGGCCGCGCTGGCGGTCGCCGACGGCAACGCGACCGGTCCGGCGGCCTGGAACAGCTGGAAGGCCGGCCTGGTCGCCGACCTGGTGCGCCGGGTCAGGTCCGTGCTGGCGGGCTCGCCGCCGCCCAAGCCGCCCACGCTCTCGGCCGAGCAGGCCGCGCTGGCCCGCCACGGCGGCGGGGCCGTGCGCGTCAACGGGGGAGCGGTCACGGTCGTCGCCCCCGACCGGGTGGGCCTGCTGTGGAGCGCGGCCGGCGTGCTGTCCGCGCACCGGCTCGTGGTGCGCTCCGCCTCCTCCGCCTCCGCGGGCTCCACGGCGGTGATCGAGTTCTCGGTCATCCCCGAGTACGGGTCCCCGCCGGACCCCGCGACGCTGGAGTCCGATCTGCGTCTGGTCCTTGCTGGACGTCTTGACATCGAACAACGTCTGGCCCGCCGTACCCGCTCCATCAGGCCACCTCGTGTACCCGTGGCTCCACCCAGGGTGACCTTGGTGGACGACGCCTCCGCGACCGCCACCGTGGTGGAAGTCAGGGCCCATGACAGGCCGGGACTTCTGTGGCGCATCGGACGGGCGTTCGGTGAGTGTGGTCTTGACGTGAGAGCCGCCCGAGTGGAGACTCTCGGCGCGGAGGCGGTGGACGTCTTCTATGTTGTGGACCGCGCGGGTCGCCCCCTCAGCGACGACGCGCAGAGGGCGCAAGTCCGCGATCACGTCCTTGCCGCACTGCGATAACCAACAACACACAACTACCGGTCACGTTTGTAACGATTGTGTCCGATATGCCTGATAAGTCAGATGCTGCGGATACCTTGTGGACGGCTTATGACCCGTTGCGGGCGGGACGATTGAGGGGTAGCGGGAGCGGTGACTACGGGGAATTCGGGCGGTGGCCCACTAGGCGGCCCAGCCGTGCGGCAGGACCGCGGCAAGCGGTCGCTGTCGCGGCTCGGCCTGCGGAACTGGCGCGTGAGATGGCGGCTGACCGCCCTCATCCTGGTGCCCACCATCGCCGCCGTCGTGCTCGGGGGAACACGAGTGGTGGAGTCGGTGCAGAGCATCGACGTCTACGACCGCACCGCCACCGCGGCGGAGCAGGCCGGTCACATCCGCGACCTCGTGCAGGCCATCGGCCTGGAGCGTGACACCGGAGGCTGGATCGGCGCCAACCGCGCGATGCGCAAGGAGCTCGCCGCGGACTACACGCAGCGCAAGGCCGCCGTCGACTCCCTGGTCAAGACCGTGCGGGCCGACCTCGCCACCATGGACGACTCCTACGGCCCGCGCGTGGTCAGGGCCGCCGGCCAGGCGAAGTACGACCTGAGCCGCCTGTCGAAGATCAGGACCGAGGGTCAGACCGAGACCATCCGGTACGACTTCCTCACCGACACCCTGCTCGACCTGCACGACGAGCTGGCCCTGATGTCGGACGACTCCCAGATCGTCGGCCAGTTCCGCGCCCTCAGCGCGCTGGCCTCGGCCAAGGAGGAGATGTCCCGCCAGCGCGTCCAGCTCATCCAGAACTCCTACAACCCGAACAGGACGGACGCCAAGGACGTCGAGCAGTTCATCGCGTCCAACGCCGTCCAGCAGAGCGAGATCGCCTCCGTGGGCGCCGAGGCCGGCGTCGAGGTGGGCCTGCGGCTGTCCAAGGCGCTGACCTCCAAGCAGGAGTACGTCAACGTCCAGCTCACCAAGGCCCGCGCGATCGCGCTGGTCAGCAGCCGTGAGCCGGGCGCGCGCATCACCGAGAACCTCATCTCCGCCAGGGCCGAGCGCCTGGACTGGTTCAACCAGAACACAGCCGCCATCGACGTGCTGCACAACATCGAGAAGGACCTGGCCTCCCGCGTCAGCCTGCGCAGCCAGGAGCTGCGCTCCACCGAGACGCGCAGCGCGATCATCGCCGGCTCGCTCATCGTGGCGCTGCTGATCATCGTCCTGCTGCTCACCGTGGCCATCGCCCGCTCCATGGTCGGCCCGCTGCGCCGGCTGCGTACCGAGGCGCTGGAGGTCGCCGGCTTCCGGCTGCCCGACGTGGTGCGCCAGCTGCGCGTCAGCGGCGACACGACCGTGCGCGACGTGGCGCCGATCGAGGTCGAGGGCAACGACGAGATCGGTGAGGTGGCCAGGGCCTTCGACCAGGTGCACCGGCAGGCCGTCCGCCTGGCGGGCGAGGAGGCCGAGCTGCGCAGCAACATCAGCTCGATGTTCGTCAACCTCTCGCGCCGCACGCAGACGCTGGTCGAGCGGCAGATCTCGCTGATCGACGGCCTGGAGAAGGGCGAGCAGGACGGCGGCCGGCTGGCCGACCTGTTCAAGCTCGACCACCTGGCCACCCGCATGCGCCGCAACTCCGAGAACCTCCTGGTCCTGGCCGGCCACGAGGCCACCCGCCGGCGCAGCCAGCCGGCCAAGCTGGTGGACGTCGTGCGCGCCGCCCTGTCGGAGGTCGAGGGCTACGAGCGCGTCCAGGTCAAGGTGCACCGGGCCACGTCCGTGCTCGGCAGCTGCGCCAACGACCTGGTCCACCTGGTCGCCGAGCTGGTCGAGAACGCCATCCAGTTCTCCCCGAACAACTCGCAGGTCACGGTCACCAGCAGCCTCATCGAGGGCGGCGGCGCGCTGCTGTCGGTGAGCGACACCGGCATCAGCATGACCGAGGAGGAGCTGGCCGAGGCCAACCGCCGGCTGGCCGAGCCGCCCGTGGTCGACGTGTCGGTCTCCCGGCGCATGGGCCTGTTCGTGGTCGGCCGCCTGGCGCTGCGCCACGGCATCCGGGTGCAGCTGCGCAAGGGCGAGGGCGCGGGCCTGATCGCCATGGTGCTGCTGCCGCCCGCGCTGATCGCCGACGGGACGCAGCAGCCGCTGCCGCAGCGCCCGGCGTTCGGTGGCGGGACCGTGCCCAGCCAGCCCGCGCCGCCGCTCACGCCGCCCGCGCAGAACGGCTCCTTCCGGTCGTTCGCCAGCTTCGACTCCTTCGAGGCGGGGCCGGGCACGCAGGCGCCGCCGTACCAGAACGGCAGGCCGCGGCATGCGGGACCGCCTTCCGGTCCCTTCGACAGCGGGACGCCCGCCCAGGGCACCGGCCCGTTCAACAGCGGGGCGCCCGGCCGGCGTCCCGGCGCGTTCGACACCGGGACGCCCGCCCAGGGCACCGGCGCGTTCGACAGCGGGGCCTACAACAGCCTGCCCGGCAGGCAGGGGCCGAGGACGTACGACAGCACGCCGGGCCTGCCCAGGCCGGGCGCGGGGTCGTTCAACTCAGACCCCGGCAGGGCGGGCATCAGCGGCTTCACCGCCGACACCGACGGCGGCTCCTACCGCAGGCAGCCGCCCTCGCACGACACCGGGTCCTACCCCTCGTTCCCCAGCGCGCCTGCTCATCCGTCTGGTAATGGCGCGTTCCAGACGCCGCCCCCGTCGTTCCAGACGCCGCCCCCGTCGTTCCCGACGAACGACGTGCGGCAGCCGGATCCGGCGCCGTCCGTGGAGGTCTCGCCGCTGGAGCAGGAGCAGGAGGAGTTCCTGCCGATCTTCGCCTCGGTGGAGTCGGCCTGGTTCCGCAGGCCACAGGGCGAGGCCGCGCCCCAGCCGGCGGGAGCGGGCGAGCCCGGTGGCGAGCCCAGCTCCGCGCAAGCCGTACCCTCTGGGGAGGAAGCGTGGCGAACGGCCGCGGATGCCGGATGGCAGGCGGCGGCCAGAGCCAGCGAGCCCAGCCTCGGCGGCATCACTGCCGCCGGGCTCCCCAAGCGGACCCCGAAGGCCAACCTGGTGCCCGGCACGGCGAGCAAGCCCGCGCCGGCCCAGCAGCCGCAGCGGCAGGCGCCGATGCCCCCGGTCTCAGCGGACCGGATGCGCAGCAGGATGGCCAGCTACCAGCAGGGTGTCCGCCGGGGCCGCCAGGAAGTACGTGGACAGGAGGAACGAAGTGAGTAAGCGTCCCGCCGGGGAGGATGCGTGACAACCCTTAGCCATGAGGCGCACAGGTTCGACTGGCTGATCACCGACTTCGTGCGGAACACGCCCGGGGTCGCGCACGCCGTCGTGGTGTCGGCGGACGGGCTCTGCCTGGCCGCTTCGGAGGGCTTCCCTCCGGACCGGGCCGACCAGCTCGCCGCGGTCTCCGCCGGCCTGCTGAGCCTGACCGTGGGTGCGTCCAGGGTGTTCGAGGGCGGTGCGGTGACGCAGACCGTCGTCGAGATGCAGCGCGGCCTGCTGCTCGTCATGGCGATCAGCGACGGCTCGGTGCTGACGGTCTTGGCGGGTCCTGATTGTGACATGGGGCTGGTGGCGTATCAGATGACGTTGCTGGTAGACAGAGCTGGGCAGGCGCTCACGCCGGCTCTGCGCGCGGAGCTGCAGGCCGCCAGGACCCGGTGATGTGATGGAACTGATGGGAGAGGGCCGTGTACGGCGCTGACGGGGCCGGGGACGAAGAGCCCCTGTTCCGTCCTTACGCGGTGACAGGCGGCAGGTCGGAGCCGCGCTATCACCTCGCGATGGAGACGTTGATCTCGTCGATGTCGATCCCGGACGACGAGATGGCCATGCTCACCCCCGAGCAGGAGGCCATCATGCAGCTGTGCAGGTCGTTCCGGTCGGTCGCCGAGATCTCGGCCCTGCTCCGCGTCCCGCTGGGCGTGGCGAGGGTGCTCGTGGCGGACATGTCCGATGAGGGGCTCGTCCGCCTGCACCAGCCACGCCTCAGCCAGGGACAGCCAGACCTCAACATGCTCGAAAGGGTGCTCAGTGGACTACGCAGGCTCTAGCGCCGGGCTGACGTCGACGAAGATCGTCGTCGCCGGAGGCTTCGGCGTCGGGAAGACGACGTTCGTGGGGGCGGTGTCCGAGATCCTCCCGCTCACCACGGAAGCGGTCATGACCGACGCGTCCGCGGGCATCGACGACCTCGGTCTGACGCCGAACAAGCAGACCACGACCGTGGCGATGGACTTCGGCAGGCTGTCGCTCGACCGCGACCTGATCCTGTACCTGTTCGGCACGCCCGGTCAGCACCGCTTCTGGTTCATGTGGGACGACCTGGTGCGGGGCGCGATCGGCGCGGTGGTGCTGCTCGACACGCGCCGCCTGGCCGACAGCTTCCCGGCCATCGACTACTTCGAAGAGGCCAAGCTGCCGTTCGTCATCGGGGTGAACGGCTGGGACGGGCAGTTCCCGCACTCCGACGACGAGGTCAGGGAGGCGCTCGCGCTGTCGCCGGGGGTGCCGATCGTGCGCACGGACGCCCGTAACCGCGAGTCGGTCAAGTCGACGCTGATCTCGCTGGTCGAGCACGTCGTACGCCTGCGCGCCACCGCCGTCCACTAGCTCGCCCAGGGCACCTCCTCCAAGGAGTCGAGCACCGGCACGAGCTGCTCCTCCTCGTAGGCGAAGTGGGCCTCCAGCTCCGCGGCGATCCGCTCCAGCGTCGCCGCGTCGGGGGCCGCGCGTACCTCCTCGACCAGCCGGGCGATCACGGCGTGCTCCTTGCGCAGCCGGTCCAGCGGCTCTTTCAGCTCGGGGAACAGCCGCTCCAGGTGCGGGAACGCCACGCGGTCCTCGCCCGTGTGGTGGAAGGTGAGCGCCTCGCAGAAGGCCGCGCAGTGCGCCCACAAGTCCTCGCCGCCGGTGGTAGCGCCGGCATCGGAGGCGCCGACGGCGGAGGCGCCGGCTCGCAGTCTGGCCAGCTCGCCCCTGAGGTAGGTGTGGATCCTGACCAGCTCCTGCCCGACCGCCCGCAGCCGCTCGCGTTCCGGGTAGAGCGCGACGACGGGGATGACGCGGGAGGTGCCGGCCTGGTAGGCGGCGAAGGCCGGGTCGAGGGCGGCCTGGCGGGCGGTGCGGCAGCTGTCGCTGGCGCCCCGGCACCTGTCGCTGCTGGCGTACCTGCTGTTCGACGGCTCGATGACGGTCAACGAGCTGGCCGCCCGGCTGGAGGTGGCGCCGGCGACGGTCAGCCTCATGGTGGGGGAGCTGAGCAGGAAGGGCGTGCTGGACCGGCGCGAGGACGACGCCGACCGGCGCCGCACCATCGTCAGCATCGCCGACCGGCACCAGGGCGCGATCAACGAGTGGCTCGGCCACGGCGCCCAGGCGTGGCGGCAGGCCCTGGAGCCGCTCACGCCCGAGCAGCGCCGCCTGTTCGTCGACACGCTGCTCGCCTACGAGAAGGCTCTGTCGGGTTAGCGGTCCAGGTGCGGATGGTCTCTCACGCCACCGTCAAGTGGAGATCGTCGATGTCGATGGACACGTCCAGGGTGCCGCCCAGGGCTTCGGCGTAGGCCGCCAGTCTGGAGACTTTGATGTGGGGGAGCATGGCCGACTCGATGGCGGACACCCGCTTCTGGCTCACACCCATGCGCTCGGCGACGACCTGTTGCGTCAGGCCCATCCTTCTGCGAATCTCAGCCAGGCGCAGCCCGGCCATCCTGCGGGAGGCCCGCCGGCGGATCTCCTCCATCTCGCCGGGCTCGTCGAAGATCTCGGCCAGCGCGCTGTCGTCGTACTTCACTTACCCTCCTCCTTGCGGTCGAGCCAGCCCTGGTCGCGTCGCAGGGCGACGTCGATCAGCTCGCCGTAGAACTCCTTGCTGTCCAAGTTGCGCTTGTCTCCATGAGACAGCGGCCGCCGGAAGCCTGGTGCCAGCTGGAGGAGTACCGTGACGGCCTCCGCGATCTCATGTGCAAGCCTTGATGCTGGAGCTGTTTCGTCATGCTGGAACGGGCGACCCGTCAGCGATCCAGGCGCTGGTAGAGCCGTACGGACAAGACGAAGAACACCGCCGTGATCACCACCGGCCAGACCACGGCCATCAGGATCGCGTGCTGGGCCACCCACGAGTCCCCGCCCCAGCCCGGGTTCCCGAACAGCTCCCGGGCGGCCGCCACCGTCGAGGACAGCGGGTTCCACTCCGACAGTGTGCCCAGCCAGCCCGGCATCGTGTCAGGGGCGACGAAGGCGTTCGACAGGAAGCCGATCGGGAACTCCAGGGTCTGCACCGCCACCACGGCGCCCGGGTCCCGGTTGAGCAGGCCGAGGTACATGCCGGCCCACAGCAGGGAGAAGCGCAGGAGCAGCAGCAGGCCCACCGCGCCGAGCGCGCCCTCCAAGGTGGCCGGGCGCCAGCCGACCGCCAGGCCGCAGGCCAGCAGGCCGGCCAGAACGAGCACCGAGTTGAGCAGGTCGGCGATCGCGCGGCCGATCAGGACGGCCGACGGGGCCATGGGCATGGAGCGGAAGCGGTCGGTGACGCCCTTGGAGGCGTCGGTGGTGACGGCGATCATGGTGGCGCTCAGGCCGAAGAGCATCGTCATGCCGTACATGCCGGGCATGAGGAAGGCGAAGTAGTCCGCCCCCTCGGGCACCCGCACGGCGCCGCCGAACAGGTAGCCGAAGGCCAGGGTGATGACGATGGGGAAGGCGATGCCGAACACCACCGTCATGGGCTGGTTGGCCCAGTGGATCAGGTCGCGGCGGGCGACCGTCCAGCCGTCGGCCAGGGCCCAGCGCAGCCGCGTCAGCGGGCCTTCCGCGAGGGTCGTCGTGGTCATCGGGTGCCACCTCCGGAGGCGCTGGTGAGGTTGAGGAAGACTTCGTCGAGGGTGGGGCGGCGCACCGCCACGTCCTCGGCCTCGATCCCGGCCGCCGCGAGGGCGGCCAGGACCTCCGTGAGCGTCTGGACGCGCTCGCTCACCGGCGCGCTGACGTGCCGGGTGTCGCGATCGACCTCGGCGGGCCCCGTCGCGACCCGGCCGATGATCTCGGCGGCCCGCGCCAGCAGCCCGGGGTCGTGCACGACCACGTCGAGCCGGTCGCCGCCGAGCTTGGACTTGAGCTCGTCCGGGGTGCCCTCGGCCACCACCCGGCCCGCGTCGATCACCGAGATGCGGTCCGCGAGCTGGTCGGCCTCCTCCAGGTACTGGGTGGTCAGCAGCACCGTGGTGCCGCCCGACACCAGCTCGCGCACCGCCCGCCAGATCTCCGCCCGGCTGCGCGGGTCGAGCCCCGTGGTCGGCTCGTCGAGGAAGAGCACCGGCGGCGCCAGGATCAGCCCGGCCGCCAGGTCGAGCCGGCGGCGCATGCCGCCCGAGTACTCCTTGGCGGGCCCCTGGTGCTCCAGGCCGAACTGCTCCAGCAGCTCGGTCGCCCGCGAGCGGGCCTCGGCCGTGCTCAGGTGGTAGAGGCGGCCGAACAGCTCCAGGTTCTGCCGGCCGGTCAGCAGCTCGTCGACCGCGGCGTGCTGGCCGACCAGCCCGATGGTGCGGCGTACCTGGCGCGGCTGGGTGGCCACGTCGAACCCGGCGACCTCCGCGCGCCCGCCCGAGGGCCGCAGGAGCGTGGTGAGGATGCGGACGGCCGTGGTCTTGCCCGCTCCGTTGGGGCCGAGCAGGCCGTAGACCGTGCCGCGGCGCACGTCCAGGTCGATGCCGTCCAGCGCCGCCTGCTCGCCGTACGTCTTGCGCAGTCCCTGCGCGAGTACCGCTGTCATGCTGTCACCCTTCCGAATCGTACGTCGTACCGTACACAATACGGACTGCATCGGCAACCGTACGGTGTACCGTACGAAGGTGACAGTTGAGTTCTCGGGGAAGGGCGACCCCGCCCGCAGCCTCGCGCTGCTCTGGCGCACCAGCGAGCGCACCAGCCGCAAGGGCAAGCCGGAGCTGAGCGTCGACCGCATCGTGCGCGCCGCCATCGAGGTGGCCGACGCCGAGGGGCTGCAGGCGCTGTCCATGCGCCGCGTGGCCGAGCGGCTCGGGGTGGGGACGATGTCGCTCTACACGTACGTACCGGGCAAGCCGGAGCTGTTCGACGTCATGCTCGACACGGTCTACGGCGAGACCGCCAGGCCCGACGACGTGCCGGGCGGCTGGCGGGGCAGGCTGGAGCAGATCGCCAGGGAGAACTGGGCGCTCTACCTGCGCCATCCGTGGCTGCTGCAGGTGGCGGCCAACCGGCCGGTGCTCGGGCCCAACGTCACCGCCAAGTACGACTACGAGCTGCGCGCGGTCGACGGCATCGGCCTGACCGACCTGGAGATGGACTCGGTGATCACCCTGATCACCGGCTTCGTGCACGGGACGGCCAGGGGTGCGGTGGAGGCGGCGCAGGCGGAGAGCATGACGGGGATCACCGACGAGCAGTGGTGGGCCGCGCACGCGCCCTTCCTCAGCCGGATCGCCGACACCGCCCGCTACCCGACGGCCGCCCGGGTGGGGCAGGCCGCCGGTGAGGCGCTCAACGCCGCCTACAGCCCGGAGCACGCCTTCGAGTTCGGCCTGCAGCGGGTGCTCGACGGCGTCGAGGTGCTGGTGAACCGGCGTAACCCGGCCGGCTGACCCTCACCGGTGCCGGTAGAAGTCCACCGGCTCCGGCGGCAGTGGCGTGTTGCCGAGGATCAGGTCGGCGGCCTTCTCGGCGAGCATCATGACCGGCGCGTAGATGTTGCCGTTCGTCACGTACGGCATGGCCGAGGCGTCCACCACCCGCAGCCCGTCGAGCCCGTGCACCCGCATCGTGTCGGGATCGGTCACCGACCGCTCGTCGGTGCCCATCCGGCAGGTGCACGACGGGTGCAGCGCGGTCTCGCCGTCCTTGGCGACCCAGGCGAGGATCTCCTCGTCCGTCTGCACCGACGGGCCGGGTGAGATCTCGCCGCCGTCCAGGCCCGCCCACGCCGGTTGCGACAGGATCCGCCTGGCGTGCCTGATCGCCTCCACCCACTCCCTGCGGTCCTGCTCGGTGGACAGGTAGTTGAAGCGCAGCGCGGGCTTGCTGCGCGGGTCGGCGGAGGTGATGCGGACCGAGCCGCGGGCGTCGGAGTACATCGGCCCGATGTGCACCTGGTAGCCGTGCCCGCCCGCCGGGGCGGAGCCGTCGTAGCGGACGGCGATCGGCAGGAAGTGGAACATCAGGTTCGGGTAGGCCACCTCGTCGTTGGAGCGGATGAACCCTCCGGCCTCGAAGTGGTTGGTGGCACCGGGGCCGCGGCGCAGGAAGAGCCAGTTCGCGCCGATGAAGGGGCGGCGCCACAGCGCCAGCGAGGGCTGCTGCGAGACGGGCTGCCGGCAGGCGTGCTGGACGTAGACCTCCAGGTGGTCCTGGAGGTTCTCGCCGACGCCCGGCAGATCGTGCACGACGTCGATGCCCAGCGGCTCCAGCAGCGCCCGCGGGCCCACGCCCGAGAGCTGGAGCAGCTGCGGGGTGTTGATGGCGCCGCCGCAGAGGACGACCTCGGCGGCGTCGACGCGCTCGCCGTCGCAGAGCACCCCGACCGCGCGGGTGCCCTCGAAGAGCACCTTCTCCACGAACGCGCGGGTCCTGACCGTGAGGTTGGGCCGGTGGCGCACGGGGTGGAGGTAGGCGCGGGCGGCGCTGAGCCGGCGGCCGCGGTGGATGTTCCTGTCGAAGGCGGCGAAGCCCTCCTGCCGGTAGCCGTTGACGTCGTCGGTCAGCGGATGGCCTGCCTGCTGGACCGCCTCGAAGAACGCCTCGAACAGCGGGCCGCGCGCCGGGCCGCGCTCCAGCTTGAGCGGGCCGTCGCCGCCGCGGAAGGAGGTGCCGGGGTCGGCCAGGCAGCTCTCCATCCGCTTGAAGTACGGCAGGCAGTGCGCGTAGTCCCAGTGCTTCATGCCCGGGTCGGCGGCCCAGCGCTCGTAGTCGAGGGGGTTGCCACGCTGGAAGATCATGCCGTTGATGCTGCTGGAGCCGCCCAGGACCTTGCCCCGGGCGTGGTAGATCCGCCTGCCGTTCATGTGCGGCTCGGGCTCCGACTCGTACTTCCAGTCGTAGAACCGGCTGCCGATCGGGAACATCAGCGCCGCCGGCATGTGGATGAAGACGTCCCACAGGTAGTCGGGCCGCCCCGCCTCCAGCACCAGCACCGACGTCGAGGGATCGGCGCTCAGCCGGTTGGCCAGGGCACAGCCGGCCGAGCCGCCGCCCACGATGACGTAGTCGAACCTCAACGGGGGATCCAGTCCTTCCACACGATCTTGTTCTCGTCCACCCACCGCCGCGCGGCGTCCTCGGCGCTCAGCTTGTCGTTGACCATGAAGCCGGCCACGGTGTTCTGGTCGTCGTTGGTCCAGTTGAAGTTGCGCACCAGCTCGTACGCCTGCCCGCCCCGCTCCGCGAACCGCCGGCTGACGATCTTGTCCAGCAGGTACGGCGGATAGTCGCAGGCCACCGCGGACGGCACGTCGTCACAGCCCACGGCGTAGGCCGGGAGCGCGACCTTGACGAGTTTGACCTTGGTGAACAGCCATTGCGGCTCGTAGAAATACATGAGCAGCGGTGTCCGATTCTTCGTCGCCGCCTGGGCCGCCTTGATCAGCGCGGCCTCGCTGCCCGAGTAGACGACCTGGTAATTGAGCTTGAGGTTCTTGACGAGAGCCTCGTCATTTGTGACGAATGTCGGATCTCCGTCCAGGACCTGTCCGGCATTTCCGGTTTTTTCGGTCCGGAAGAGAGGGGCGTACTTATTGAGGTTTCGGTAGTCCGTAATGTCGGGATACTTTTTGGCCATCCACTCCGGCACGTACCAGCCGATCACTCCCTTGTTGCCGGTGAGACCGGCCGACAACGCCACCTTCTTCTCTTCGATGTACTCCTTCTTCCAGTCGTTGTGACCCCAGCTCTCCACGATCACATCGACCTTGCCGGTCTCGAAATCGCGCCAGGACTGGTCCTCTTTCACGGCCCGCTTGTTGACCCGGTAACCCAGCTCGTGCTCCAGCAGGTACGCCAGCACGGCGGCCTGGGCCTCGTACCCGACCCAGGCGTGGATGTCGATGTTGACCGTGCCCTTGGCCTGGGCCGTGGACTCCGGCTCGCCGCTGGAGCAGGCCGCCAGGAGCAGGGCCACGACGAGCATGCCGGAAAGCGTCTTGGCGCGCGGGGCGGTGATCACTTGGGTATCCAGGCCTGCCACTTGGCCGTGTTGGCCTCGACCCACTTCTTGGCGGCCTCCTCGCCGGTCATGCCGTTGTTGGTCATGTCGTCGGCGACGGCGTTCTGGTCCTCGTTGGTCCAGTTGAAGTTCTTGACCAGCTCGTACGCCTTCCCGCCGGTCTGCGCGAACTTCGTGCTCACGATCTTGTCCAGGTCCATCTCCGGGTAGTCGCAGGCCACCTTCTTGGGGTCGGCGTCGCAGCCCTCGGTGTAGGCGGGCAGGTTGACCCGGACCAGGTCGGTCTTGCTGAACAGCCAGTGCGGGTCCCAGAAGTAGAACAGCAGCGGCTTCTTCTGCTCCTGCGCCTGCTGGGCGCCCTTGATCAGGGCCGCCTCGCTGCCGCCGACGACGACCTTGTAGTTCAGCTTGAGGTTCTTGATCAGGGCTTCCTCGTTGCTGACGTACGACGGGTCGCCGAACAGGAGCTGGCCCTTGTCACCCGACTCGGAGGTCTTGAACAGCTCCGCGTACTTGTTGAGGTTCTTGTAGTCGGTGATGTCGGGGTGCTCGTCGGCCATCCACTTGGGGATGTACCAGCCGATGACGCCCTTGTTGCCGGTGGAGCCCGCGACCTGGGCGACCTTCTTCTCGTCGATGAACTGCTTCTTCAGGTCGGGGTGACCCCAGTTCTCGATGATGACGTCCACGTCGCCGGTCTCGAAGCCCTCCCAGGCGAGCTGCTCCTTGATCTCGGGCAGCTCGACGGTGTAGCCGAGCTCGTTCTTCAGCAGGTACGCCACGACGTTCGCGCTGGCCTCGTACCCCACCCAGGGGTTGATCGCGATCTTTACGGTGCCGCCCGCCGCCGAGGCGGGGGCGCTGGATCCGGGCGCGGGGGCGGAGGTGCCGGAGGTGCTGGTGTCGACGGTGGCCCCGCCGCAGCCCGCGGCGGCCAGTCCCAGCACGACGAGGCCTGCGAGCAGGCGAATCTTCATGTGAGCTTCCTCTTTCGGGGGGAAGGACGCCTGTCGGCGCCCTGCGTGATGCGGTCGAGCATGACTCCGAGCAGGACGGTCGCGACGCCCGCGACGAAGCCCATGCCGAAGTCGGTGCGCTGGGAGAACCCGGTGACCACGTCGTAGCCGAGGGCCCCCGCCCCGACCAGGCCACCGACGACCACCATGGCCAGGGTCATCACGATGCCCTGGTTGGCCGCGAGCAGGATGGCCCGCCTGGCCATCGGGAGCTGCACCTTCCACAGGAGCTGGCCGGGGGTGGAGCCGGCCGAGAGCGCCGCCTCGACGACCGGGGCGGGCACGGCCTTGATGCCGTCCTCGACCAGGCGCACCACCGGCGGCACCGCGTAGATGACGGAGGCGAAGATGGCGGTGAACCTGGTCGTCTCGAACAACGCCAGCGCGGGCAGCAGGTACACGAAAGCGGGCATCGTCTGCGCGGCGTCCAGCAGCGGCCGCTGGACGGCCGAGTAACGCGGCGAGCGGGCCGCGGCGACGCCGAGCAGCAGGCCGATGACGAGCGTGGCCAGCACCGCGACGGCGACCGTGGTCATCGTCTGCATGGTGTGCTCCCACACGCCGAGCAGCGCGATCGCCAGCAGGCAGCCCAGCGCGGTGAGCGCGGGACGCACGCCGCTGACCCGCCAGGCGACGGTCAGCACGGCCAGCGCGACCAGCCACCACGGCGCCGAGGTGAGCAGCGACTCCAGCGGGTTGAGCAGGAGGTGGGAGGTGGTGTCCTTGATCCACGTGGTCACCGCGAACCAGTTGTCCTCGGCCCAGCGCACGGCGTCGTTGACCTCGGCGACCAGGTTGAGCGTGAGGCTCTCCGGCCAGAGCTTCGGCAGGACCGGGATGAGCGCCAGCCCGGCGGCCGCCAGCACGCCGGCGCCGACGAGGCGGGCGCGGCCGATCCTGGCGTGCGGGTCGCGGCGCGCGACCGCCATCATCATCCGGTCGAGCACCACCGCCATGACGACGACGGCGATGCCGGCCGGCAGCATGATGCCGACCTGCGCCCTGGACAGGCCGCGGATGATGTCGCCGCCCAGCCCGGGGGCCGAGATGAGGTTGGCGATGACGACCATGGACAGCGCCATCATGATCGTCTGGTTGATCGCCAGCGCCATCGTGGGCCTGGCCAGCGGCAGGTAGACCTTGAACAGCGTCTGCCGCCGCGTGGCGCCCAGCGAGGCGGACGCCTCGACCGCCGTGGGGGAGACCCCCGAGACGGCCAGGGCCGTGATGCGGATGGCGGGCGGGATCGAGTAGATCATCGTCGCGATGGCCCCGGCCGGCGCCCCGATGTGGAAGAACAGCGCGAGCGGCGCCAGGTAGGCGAACGTCGGCATGATCTGTATGACGTCCAGCACCGGCGTGACCGCCTTGCGCACGCGGGCGTTGAGCCCGGCCCACACGCCGATCGGGATCCCGATCGCCAGCGACAGCAGCACCGCCACCGCGACCAGGGCCAGGGTGTCCACGCTCGACTCCCACAGCCCCAGCACGCCGAACGCGCTGACCCCCGCCACCGCCAGCAGCGCGACCCGCCAGCCGCCCGCCAGCCAGGCCAGCGCGCCCATCACGCCGGTGATGCCGGGCCAGCCGAGCGCGTACAGGACGGTCTCGAACAGCGTGTAGAGCGAGCCCACGAAGAGCCGGATGTAGTTGAGGAAGTACAGGAAGAGGGGGTTGTCGTTGCGGTGGTCGTCGATCCACTCGCGCAGCTCCGTGACGGCCAGGAACTGCGGCGCCTCCTTGTCGTGCGGCAACGTCCCCGTGCCACGGAAGACCAGGTACGCCGCCACGAACAGCACCGCGACCCCCGCCGGCGCGGCCCAGCGCGGCAGCCCCGCGAGCCGGGTGGGCGACGGGACGGCCGTGCTGCTCATGCCGCGGCCTGGCCCGACAGGAAGGCGAGCAGGTCCACCCGGTCCACCACGCCCACCAGCTCGCCGCCGTCCTCCACCCTGATCGGCCGGGACGAGGAGGAGGCGACGCCGACGGCGTCCTTGATCAGGGTGGTGGCCGGTAACGCGGGCCCGTCGAGCGGCTCGCCCGGCTCGGGGTCGCGGCTGATCCAGCGCAGGGTCAGCACGTGGCTCCTGGGCACGTCGCGCACGAAGTCGGCCACGTAGTCGTCGGCCGGCGCGCCCACCAGCTCCTCGGCCGTGCCGAGCTGCACGATCGAGCCGGCCCGCATGATGGCGATGCGCTCGCCCAGCTTGAGCGCCTCGGACAGGTCGTGCGTGATGAACACCATCGTCTTGCCGACTTCCCGGTGCAGCCTGATGACCTCTGCCTGCATGTCGCGCCTGATCAGCGGGTCGAGCGCGCTGAACGGCTCGTCGAACAGCATCACCTCGGGCTCCACGGCCAGCGCCCTGGCCAGGCCCACCCGCTGCTGCATGCCGCCGGAGAGCTGGTCGGGGTAGGCGTCGGCGTAGCCGTCGAGGCCGACGAGCGAGAGGATCTCGCCGGCGCGCGCGTGCCTGGCCTGCTTGGCGGTGCCCTGGATCTCCAGCCCGTACGCCACGTTGTCGATCACCTTGCGGTGCGGCAGCAGGCCGAAGTGCTGGAAGACCATGCTGACCCGGTGGCGGCGGATCTCACGCAGGCGGGCGGGGGAGGCGGCGCGGATGTCCTCGCCGGCGATCCTGATCTCACCGGCGCTGGGCTCGATGAGCCTGGTCAGGCAGCGGACGAGGGTGGACTTGCCGCTGCCGGACAGGCCCATGACGACGAAGACCTCGCCGGGGCGTACCTCGAAGCTCACGTCACGGACGGCGGCGGTGCAGCCGGTCTTCTCCCTCAGCGCGGCGGGTTCGAGGTGTCTGTCCTCGCTGTCCAGCACTTTCTGTGCCTTGGAGCCGAAGATCTTCCACAGGCCCGCAACGGTGATTGCCGCGTTGTCGGGAGAAACTCCCACACTCGCCTCCTCGTTTGACGTGGCTCAACATATGTCGCCAATGGCGAGATTCTCAACGCCGCGGCTGTCAAGAGATGGCGGAGGGTCAACCGTGTTACTCGATTGGAACGCGCTAATCGCCCATAAGTGGACATTTATTCTGTTAAAGGTTTATTTCGTGTCGATGGTGCTTCCGGCATGGAGCGCCAGGTTCTATCCTCATGAGTCACGCGAACCATCTTTTGTCGCGTTATGTTCGCTTGGCCACGAGCCATCTGGTGTGTTCAAATAACCGGCACTTGCTGATTTCCCCCAGGACACAGACTCCTCAAATACGCCGATTCGGGCGAGGTGCGTGCGGTGAGTAGAGAGCTGGGCGTCAAGCAGGCCAGCGAGAGCCGCTGGCGGCTGCGCAATTGGCGTGTCCGGGCACGACTCGTCGCCCTCATCATGGTGCCGACGGCGGCGGCCGTCCTGCTGGGCGGCATCCAGGTGCTCGCCTCGACGTCCGCGGCCTCCGACTACGCGCGGACGAACCAGTTCGCCCGGCTCTCCGCCGAGCTGGCCGGGCTCACCCACCTCGTCTCCGGCGAGCGCGCCAGGACCGCCTGGTACATCGCCCGCAACCGGCCCGCCGACGGGCTGTCCGAGGTGCAGGCGCAGATGGACCAGGTGGACCTGGCGGCCAGGACGGTACGCGGCATCGCCGGGCAGCTCATGACCGAGTCCACCGGCCGTACCGCCGACCAGCTCGAGAACCTGCTCAACCGGCTCGACGACCTCTCCTCCCTGCGCAAGCAGGCGCTGGAGGCCAACCTGCTGCCCGGACCGGCCGTGGAGCTCTACACCACGGTCGTCGACGACCTGCTCTCGGTGCACAACGAGCTGGTCAAGGGCAGCGTGGACGACGAGCTGTTCCGCCAGACGAGCATGCTCGACGGGCTGGCCCGCGCCAAGGAGAGCGTCTCCTACCAGCAGGCGCTGGTCACCGTCGTGCTCGTCGAAGGCGCCTTCGACCAGGACCAGCTCAAGCGCTTCCTCGGCGAGCAGTCCGTGGAGGCCACCGAGCGCAGAGGCTTCGCCGCCGAGGCCACCGCGGAAGAGCGGCGCCTGTTCGACGAGACCGTCAACGGCAGATCCGCCGACCGCATGTTGTTCCTGCGCGAGCTGGTGCTGATCAGAGCCACCAAGGGGCTGCCGCTACGCGGCCTCGACCAGGCCAGGAAGGACGACGCCACCGAGTGGTTCAACGCGGCCGGCGTGGTCGTCGACTCCATGCGCAAGGTCGAGGAGCGCCAGGCGCAGGGCATCGTCACCCGCAGCGAGGCGCTCAGCGCCGACGAGCGGAGCCGGGCGTTCCTGACCGCCGGCGCCGTGCTCGCGCTGCTCGTCGCCATCCTGCTGATCACCACCGGAGTCGCCCGGTCACTCGTCCGGCCGCTGCGCCGCCTGCGCGGCGAGGCCCTGGAGATCGCCGGGCGGCGGCTGCCCGAGTTCGTCCAGCACCTGCGGGAGACGCGCGACGGCGAGGTCACCGCCGAGGTGCCGCCCATCGGGATCTTCTCCAAGGACGAGGTGGGCGAGGTCGCCCGCGCCTTCGACAAGGTGCACCGCGAGGCCGTGCGGCTGGCGGGCGACGAGGCCAAGCTGCGCTCCAACGTCAACGCCATGTTCGTCAACCTCTCCAGGCGCAGCCAGACGCTGGTCGAGCGGCAGCTCACCCTGATCGAGCGGCTGGAGCAGGGCGAGCGTGACGACGCCCGGCTCGGCGACCTGTTCAAGCTCGACCACCTGGCCACCCGCATGCGCCGCAACAGCGAGAACCTCCTCGTCCTGGCTGGCCAGGAGGCGGCCCGCAAGTGGAGCGAGCCCGTCGAGCTGATGGACATCGTGCGCGCCGCCCTCGGCGAGGTCGAGAGCTACGACCGGGTCAGCATCCAGGTGCAGTCCGACGTCGCCATCGCCGGGCAGGCCGTCACCGACGTGGTGCACCTGCTGGCCGAGCTGGTCGAGAACGCCGTCTCCTTCTCCTCCCGAGACACCAAGGTGATCATCTCCAGCAGCCGGATCGACGGCGGCAGCCTGATGATGTCGGTCACCGACAACGGCATCGGCATGGCCCAGGACGAGCTGGCCGAGGCCAACTGGCGGCTGGCCAACCCGCCCGTCGTGGACGTGTCGGTGTCGCGGCGGATGGGGCTGTTCGTGGTCGGGCGGCTGGCGCTGCGGCACAACATCCGCGTGCAGCTCAGGCGGCAGGACATCGGCGGGCTGACCGCCATGGTGCTGATCCCGCCGATGTTGCTGACCGCGGTGCCGGGGGCGGATCCGCGGGTGCAGGTGCCGCGGCAGGGCGGTGGGGCAGGGCCGATGGACAGGCCGATGGACAGGCCGATGGACAGGCCGATGGACAGGCCGATGGAGCCGCCGCTGGAGCCGCCGCTGGACGTGCCGCGTCCCGGCTCGGTGCTCCGGCCGCTGCCCTCCTACCCCTCCGCGCCGCCGGTCGAGCCCAGCGGGTACCCGTCGTTCGCCACCGGAGGGCATCCGTCGTTCGACACCGTGCCACCCGCGCCCGAGCCGTCGTCCTGGTTCAGCTCGGCCCGCCCGCACTCCTCCAACGGGCAGTCACCCGCGGACCTGCCCCCCGTCGCGGCCCCGCCCACGGGCGAGGAGTACCTGCCGATCTTCGCCTCCGTCGAGGAGGAGAGCGGCTGGTTCAGCAAGCCCGCGCCCACCGCCGACCACCGCGACACCGCCTGGACCACCCCATCGGACCAGGCCTGGCAGGCCGCCGACGCGACGGCGGAGCCCGCCAACGGCGGTACCACGAGCTCGGGCTTGCCCAAGCGCACGCCGCGAGCGAACCTGGTACCGGGGACCGCGAGCCCGCAGCCGCCGCCACCCGTTCCCGGGCCACCGGTGTCCCCCGACCGTCTCCGCAGCAGGCTGGCCAGCTACCAGCAGGGCATGCGCAAGGGACGCGCCGAGCTCGACGAGGAGGACTCATGAAGGAGCTGAGCCAGGCCGCCAGGGACATCAACTGGCTGGTCAGCGGCTTCGTCGAGGAGGTCCCCGGCGTCGCGCACGCCGTCGTCGTCTCCGCCGACGGCCTGCCCATGGCCTACTCCAGAGGCTTCCCCAAGGACCGCGCCGACCAGCTCGCCGCCATCGCGGCCGGCCTGGTCAGCCTGACCGGGGGAGCCTCACGGGTCTTCGAGGGCGGCGGTGTCACCCAGACCCTCATCGAGATGGCACGCGGCCTGATGCTGGTGATGTCGATCAGCGACGGCTCCTGCCTCGCGGTGCTGGCCGCACCCGACTGCGACATGGGCCTGGTCGCGTACCAGATGACGATCCTGGTGGAGCGCGCGGGGCAGGTGCTCACACCTGCCGTACGGGCGGAGCTCTCCGCCACGCGCCCGTGGTGAATGGGGAGTGAACCATGGCATCGTGGCACAACGGCGAGCAGGAACCCGAACGAAGTTCGCTCGTGCGCATGTACGCCGTCACCGGAGGGCGCACCAGCCCGCGTACGGACCTGGCCATGGAGGCCCTGGTCTCGTCGGCGACCTCGGCGCAGCTCGGCACCACGTACGCGCGCGAATACCGGGCGATCAGCGAGCTGTGCCGGCAGGTGCGCTCGGTCGCGGAGATCTCCGCGCTGCTCAGCGTGCCCATCGGCGTGGCGCGGGTGCTGGTCGCCGACATGGAGGCCGACGGGCTGGTCAAGGTGTACCAGCCGCAGCTTGAGGCGGGCCTGCCTGACAGGGGCCTGCTCGAAAGGGTGTTGAGTGGACTTCGCAGGCTCTAGCCGGCTCACCTCCACGAAGATCGTCGTGGCGGGCGGATTCGGCGTGGGGAAGACCACGTTCGTGGGCTCCGTCTCCGAGATCATGCCCCTGACCACCGAGGCGGTGATGACCGACGCCTCGCACGGCATCGACGACCTCGGCCACACCCCCGGCAAGACCACCACGACCGTGGCCATGGACTTCGGCCGGGTCTCGCTCGACCAGGACCTGATCCTCTACCTGTTCGGCACGCCGGGGCAGCGGCGGTTCTGGTTCATGTGGGACGACATCGTGCGCGGCGCCATCGGGGCCGTGGTGCTGGTGGACTCCCGGCGGCTGGCCGACAGCTTCCCCGCCGTCGACTACTTCGAGGACTCCGCGCTGCCGTTCGTGATCGGGCTGAACGGCTGGGACGGCGAGTTCCCGCACATCGAGAGCGAGGTGCGGGAGGCGCTCACACTCTCCCCGCACGTGCCGATCGTGCGGACGGACGCGCGTGCGCGGCAGGCCGTCAAGAACACCCTGATCACGCTGGTCGAGCACGCGCTGACCGTGCGGTCGTACTGATGCGCCACCCGGCCTGACGCGCTACCGGTCCTGATGCGTTACTGGGCTGACCACCAGTAGGCGGCGACCAGCTCCGCCACCAGCGTCTCCGTGAGCAGGGCGACGTCCGGGTCCTCGTCGTCGGCGTACCTGATCGCGGCCGTCGCGTCCGGCACCTCGGGGCCCACGGTGATCACCGTGGAGCCGCGCCGCCGCACCCAGTCCATGGCCTGATCGTCGTAGCGGGAGCCGGGGAACAGCAGCGCGCGGTAGTCGAGCGTCTTGGTCAGGTACACGTCCACGTGCGACCAGTCGCCGCTCTCGCACGCGTCCGCCGGGCGGCGCGGGCCCTCACGGAACATCAGCGCCGACTGCTCCGCCGACGACAGCCGCTCGGCGGGGGCGATCGTGTAGACGCCGTTCGGGCCGTCGAGCAGCTCCATCGTCAGTGGCAGCCACTCGTCCCTGCGGTCCAGCAGGTCGGCGGAGGCCTTGGCGGCCCGGTCCAGCAGGGCGGGCAGGTCGTTCGCGCGGCCGGTCAGCTTCGACTCCAGCGCCAGGAGGAGGGCCAGCGTGTGCTGGAACGTGCGGCACGCGACGCCGCCGCGCTCCTCGCCCGCCCGCAGGTCCACCACCAGGTCGGCGGCCTCGGCCAGCGGGGAGCCCGGCTGGTTGGTGACCGCCGCCACGAAGGCGGGGCCGCCCGCGTACCTGGCTGTGGCGTCCATGGTCTCCCTGCTGGAGCCGGTGGCCGAGATCGGGATGACCAGGGTGCCTTCGGCGTTCGGCAGGCTCGCGGCGGCCGAGGCGTACTCGGCGTGCGCGTTCACGCCCAGCGTGCGCAGCCGCAGGGCCGCCACGCCTGCGGCGTAGCGGGAGCTGCCCATGCCGAGGAACAGCACGCGGTCGATGCGTTCCGGCAGGTGGAGGAAGGGGTCCCCGGTACGCAGAGCGTCGGCCAGGGCCGCCAGATGGGCCGGCTTGGACTCCAGGTCGGAGAGGTAGAGCTCAGAATTCACGCGATGTTCTCCTTGCGAAGGTCTGCTCCGTACCAGGTGCGCAGGACGCCCATGGGGGCGTAGCGCCAGCGGGGGAGGTGGCGGGCGGCGTAGATGAGCTCGCGGCACTCCTGCTCCACCTCGAACGGGCGGATCAGGGTCTCGTCCAGCAGGTCCGGGCGGTGCTTGGCGGCCAGGCGTTCTCTGTACGCGGTGAGCAGGGCTGCTCTGGCCCTGTTCGCCCAGGCTGCGGCGTCGGCCGGTGGGGTGGATCGTCTTCTGATCGCCACCTGGGCGACGTGTTCGAGGCTGGTGGTGAGCTGGGCCACGTCCCTGGCCGCCGGTTGGTGGAGGTCGGCGTCGGTGACCGTGGGGTTGCCGTCGAAGTCGATGACGGCGTAGCCGTCGCGCCACCGGAGGATCTGGCCCACGTGGAGGTCGCCGTGGATCCTGATCCGGGGGGTGGTGGTGGGGGTTTCCAGGGCTGCCAGCTCCTGGCGCATGGCCGGTGCCGCGGCGGCCAGCCACTCGCCGTCGTCGCCGCCCGTCAGCTCCAGCGCTTCGGCCAGTGCCTCGTACGCCCTGGTCGCCGTACGCGTCGCGCCGGGCTCCGCCGTACGCCCTCTCGCCGCACCGGCGCCAGAGCGGTCGCCGCGAAGGGCATCGTTACGCTCGCCCTCGCCCTCGCCCCCGGCCACGGTTACGGCAGCCGGGCCGGCCGGGGCGGTGGGCGGCAGGGTGGACAGGGCGAGGTGCAGGTCGGCGGCCAGGCGGCCGAGCTCCGTGGCGAAGGAGACCGAGCCCGCCACCGCCTCGTCCACGCACCACTCCCACCCGTCCCGAGCCTCGGGCAGATACCCGGTGACCAGAGCCAGAAGGTGCTCGCGCCCGTCCAACACCCCGGTCAGAGCCGCGTAAGGCGGCGCAGTGTCGTTGAATCCTGAATCAACGAGGTGCGCGAAGATGTCGGGGGTGGGATGCGGGAGCGGCACGGGTGGCGTGAGCCACTTGACCACGACGCGCTCGCCGACCACCACCGAGTAGTTGGTCTGGTCGACGTGTGATCCGAAATCCCGTTCACCTGGGGCCCCAGTGTGGAGATCTCCAGGACCGTGCGAGAAGGTGGGCAGCGGGAGGAAGCGTCGTACGGCGAAGGGCGGTGGCACCTCGTCCGCCAACTGCGCCAGGAGCGCGGCTGTGAGCCCTCGATCTCGCGCGGTGAGGGGCCTCTCACCGAGAGAGATCAAGCGACGACTTATTGAATCCCAATTCAACAGGTGGACCAAACTTCCAGGTAGCAATGTCATCAAAAGTCTTGCTCATGTTGATTTCTGCTGCAACACTCCTGGTCTGGTCCGCTGTGTCCGGTAAGGTCGCGCGACCCCTCAAACAGCCAAATTTCAGAAGGAGTAGCGGCCGTGTCCCGTACCCGGTTCACCCGTCGTCTCCCGGCCGCCGCCGCGGCGGCCGGACTCGCGCTTGCCGTCGCGGCGTGCGGCGGTGAGTCGTCGTCAAGCTCAGATGGCACGACGGTAGCGGCGGCCGACCAGCTCAAGCCCAACGCGGACCTCTCCAAGCAGTCTGTGCAGATCACGGTCTGGGACGGTTACACGCCCAAGGAGCTGCCCCAGAAGGCGATGGAGCAGCTCAAGATCAAGAACGTGCAGATCCAGTTGCACGAGACCAACGAGGTCGCGATGACCAAGCTCACCGCCCCCGGTGACAGCGGCATCGACGTGGCGTTCGTCTCCGGCCAGTACGCCCAGGCGCTCAACGAGCAGGGCCTGCTCGAGCCGATGCACCACGAGTTGATCCCCAACCTGGCCAACCTCTACCCCGAGGCCACCCAGCTCTCCTACGACAAGGGCAACAAGTACTCCGTCCCCTACACCTGGGGCACGACCGGCATCTGCTATCGCAGCGACCTGGTGAAGTCCGAGCCGACGAGTTGGAACGATCTGCTGAAGCCCCCGGCCTGGGCCGACAAGAAGGTCACCATGCTCGCCACCGAGCGCTGGCTGGCCCTGCCCGCCCTCAAGTCCCTCGGCTACTCGATCAACACCGACAAGGACGAGGAGCTGGAGAAGGCCAAGGAGCTGCTCGTCGCGCAGAAGCCGCACCTGCTGCGCTACGACGACACCACCTTCGGCGACCGGCTCGTGTCCGGCGAGGCCGTGATGGCCGAGGCGTGGGACGGCTGGTGCCCGACGACGGACCCGAAGGGCAACATCAAGTTCGCGGTGCCGAAGGAGGGCAGCGACCTCTGGGTGGACACCATGGTGATCATGAAGTCCTCCAAGAACAAGGAGGCCGCGCACGCCCTGATCAACTACATCCTCAGCCCCGAGATCCACTCCTGGGCCGCCGAGAACATCAACTACAAGGTGCCCAACAAGGCCGCCATGGAGCAGGTGAAGATCGCCAAGGGCTCGCTGCTCGGCACCACGCCGGCCGAGCTGCTCGCCGGTGAGGCCGCCATCGACCTCGGTCAGGCGTCGACCAAGTACACCCGGCTCCAGCAGGACGTCACGGCCAGTTAAGCCCTTGTCACTGTGAAGTCGAAAGTCAAGACCCAGCCAGTGTCCCGCTCGCGCGGGCGCTGGCTGGGCGCGTTCGTTTTCCTGTCGCCAGGGCTGGCGTACCTGGTCGTGCTCATGCTGGTGCCGCTGGCGCTGGTGTTCAGCTACACCGTCTTCCAGCGTGGCCGCTTCGGCGGGGTCGTCTACGAGTTCACCACCGAGAACTTCGAGCGGCTGTTCGACCCGCTCTACCTCAGCGTGCTGGGCGACTCGCTGAAGATCGCGGCGATCACGACGGTGGCCGCGCTGCTCATCGGCTATCCGACGGCGTACCTCATCGCGCAGCTCCCCCGCAGGTGGAAGACGCTGGCGCTGGTGGCGATCGTGCTGCCGTTCTGGACGAACTTCATCATCCGGGTCTACGCCTGGACGATCCTGCTGAGCGGGCCGGGGCTGGTGAACTCGGCGCTGGCCAAGCTGGGGCTGGGGCCGTTCGAGCTGCTCTACAACCAGGGCACGATCGTGGCCGGATTGCTGTACTCGTACCTGCCGCTGATGGTGCTGCCGCTGTACGCCGCGATCGAGAAGCTCGACCCGCAGCTCCGCGAGGCCTCGGCCAACCTGGGCGCGTCGGGGTTCACCACGTTCCGCAAGGTGACGCTGCCGTTGACGGTGCCGGGCGTGCTGACCGGCAGCCTGTTCGTGTTCGTGCCGAGCTTCGGCAACTTCGTCATCCCCGAGATGCTGGGCGGCAACAAGTCGATCATGGTGGGCAACCTGGTCAGGAACCAGTTCCTGTCGGCGCGCGACTGGCCCTTCGGCGCCACGCTGTCGCTGGCGCTCATCGCGGTGCTGGTCGTGCTGCTCATCGTGCAAGCCTGGGCGGCCCGCCGTGCGTAGACCGAAACTGCTGTACGTGCCGTTCTGGCTCTCGTACGTCTTCCTGTATCTGCCGATCGCCGTGCTCGTCATCATGTCGTTCAACTCGGGCGAGTCGGCGTACACCTTCGACGGCTTCAGCCTCAAGTGGTACGGCGTGCTCGCCGAGGACGAGCGGATCCTGGACGGCCTGGTCAACACGCTGATCGTGGCCACCGGCTCCACCGTGATCGCCACCGTGCTCGGCACGATGATGGCCGTCGGCCTGGCCAGGTTCACCAAGTCGAAGATCATGGACGCGCTCGCGCTGATGCCCGCCGTGCTGCCCGACCTGGTGCTGGCCATCGGGCTGCTGGTCTTCTACGGGACGATCCAGCTCACGCTCGGCCTGTACTCCGTGGTGCTGGCGCACGCCCTGTTCTCGATGGCGTTCGTCGCGGCGGTGGTGCGCACCCGGCTGACCGGCGCCGACACCTCGCTGGAGGAGGCGTCGCGCGATCTGGGGGCGGGGCCGGTGGTGACGTTCATGAAGGTCACGCTGCCGCAGCTGACGCCGGGCATCGTGGCGGGGGCGCTGCTGGCGTTCACGTTGTCGCTGGACGAGTTCGTGATCGCGTACTTCACGATCGGCAACAACGAGCAGACGCTGCCGATCGTCATCTACTCAATGATCCGTTTCGGGGTCACCCCGAAGATCAACGCGCTGGCGGCGATCCTGCTCCTCGTGAGCTTCACGGCGGTGATCGCCGGGCAGCGCCTGACCAAGATCGGGGAGTCGCGTGCTCAAGATTGACGGGATCTCCCGCAGGTTCGGGAGCGTCACCGCGCTCGACCAGGTATCGCTGGAGATCGAGCAGGGTGAGTTCTTCGCCCTGCTCGGCCCCTCCGGCTGCGGCAAGACCACGCTGCTGCGCATCATCGCCGGCTTCGAGACGCCGGACGAGGGCAGGGTCACGCTCGACGGCGAGGACCTGCTGTCCCGGCCGCCGAACCGGCGGCCGATCAGCCTCATGTTCCAGTCGTACGCGCTGTTCCCGCACCTGACGGTGGCCAAGAACGTGGCCTACGGCCTGGAGCGGGAGAAGCTGCCCCGGCAGGAGATCAAGCAGCGGGTCGGCGAGGTGCTGGAGACCGTGGGGCTGTCCGCGCACGCCTCCCGCAGGCCCGCCCAGCTCTCGGGCGGCCAGCGGCAGCGGGTGGCGCTGGCGCGTTCCATCGTCAAGCGGCCCCGGCTGCTGCTGCTCGACGAGCCGCTGTCGGCCCTGGACAAGAAGGTCCGCGCCGACATGCAGCTGGAGCTGAAGCGGCTGCAGCACGAGGTGGGCATCACCTTCGTGGTCGTCACGCACGACCAGGAGGAGGCCATGTCGCTGGCCGACCGCATCGCGGTCTTCGACAGCGGCACCGTGCGCCAGGTGGACGAGCCCATCCCGCTGTACGAGCGGCCCCGCTCGCCCTTCGTGGCCGACTTCGTCGGCGCCAACAACCTCTTCCGGGGCGAGGCCAGCGGCCTCGACGGCATCAAGAGCGAGCAGTTCGGCATGCTGGCCGGCACTCCGCTGGCGGAGCTGGAGGCCGGCGCGGCGGCGCTGCTGGCCATCCGGCCGGAGAAGATCGAGCTGGCGGACGGCACCGCGGCCAGGGGCCTGGCAGGCGACGTGCTGGACGTGAGCTTCTACGGCGGCGTCTCACACATCTCCGTGGAGGTGCCCGACCACCCCAAGCCGGTGCTCGTGGCCGTGCAGGGGGCCGCCTCCGTGCGTCCCGGCGCCAAGGTGAAGGTGCGCTGGAACGCCGAGGACGCCGTCATCATGGCGGCCGATCAGTGATTCAGGTCGTTGCCCGTGGCGGCGCGGGCGTAGGACAGGATGAGCTCGGCCGCCTCGTCAGGGCCGATCAGGGGGTGCCTGGCCGTGATGCGGTAGCCGTAGGCGTCCTCCAGGGCCACCAGGTTGCGCGCGATCGTCAGCGAGCCGGCGCTCAGCCTGAACACCCCCAGCGCCGCCCCGGTGTCCAGGATCGCCTGGTACATCGACACCTGCCGGTCGTAGAGGGAGGTGAGCAGCACGCCGTAGACGCGGATGCGGCCCGCGGCCCCGCCCAGCTCGTTGAGCAGGCGCACGTCCGGGTCGAGCGGCCCGGTGGGCAGCCCCGACCTGATCGTGACGACCAGCTTCTCGACGGGGTCGGTGAGCGTGGCGAGCTGGCGCAGCCGTTGCTCGTAGAAACGCTCCATGCCCGCGTGCTGCGCCTCGACGAGCAGCTCGCTCAGATCGGGGTAGTGGTAGAGCACGGCGCCCGAGGTCAGGCCCGCCTCCTCGGCGACGTGCGACAGCTGTACACCGTCGATGCCATGGCGGATGATGGCCCTGCGTGCGGCCTCGATCAGATCGAGCCGCCGGTCGCTGCGGCTTTTGCGCTGAGCCACCCTCACCACCTTCACTCGTTTGGCTGCTGTTCAGTTAGCCGTGACCATAGTGCCCTTAAGTTGACCTTCACGCTAGATCCGTTTTTGAATTCCTCTTCAAATTGACGAGTTCCCCCGGAGTCGCGATGTCTCTCACGTTCCTGTTCATGCCGGAAAGCGCCTACGGCCCCACCAACAACTCGATCGGCATCGGCGACATTCTGCGCCGCCGCGGCCACCGCGTCGTCTTCGCCGCGGAGGCGTCCTGGAAGGGCAAGCTCGAAGCGCTCGGTTTCGAGGAGGACCTGGTCGACCTGGCCCCGCCCGCCGAGGAGGAGCAGGAGCAGGACCCCGGCCAGTTCTGGAAGGACTTCATCCGCGAGACCGCGCCGGAGTACCGCAAGTCCACGCTGGAGCAGCAGGAGACCGTCACCAAGCCGATCTGGGAGAGCCTGATCGACGGCGTGAAGTACTGCGAGCCGCAGCTCAAGGCCATCATCGAGCGGGTGAACCCGGACGTCATCGTCGAGGACAACGTGATCACGTTCCCGGCGCTGCTCACCGCGGGCAAGAAGTTCGTCCGCATCGTCTCCTGCCAGCCGCTCGAGATGCGCGGCGAGAACATCCCGCCGGTCTTCTCCGGTCTGCCCGCCGGCGACCGCTCCGAGTGGGACGCCTTCCGCGCCGAGTACGAGCGCACCCACCGCGAGCTGTGGACCGCCTTCAACGAGTGGTGCGTCGAGCAGGGCACCGCCCCGCTGCCCGACCTCGACTTCATCCACGAGGGCGACCTGAACCTCTACGTCTACCCCGAGATCCTCGACTACACCGACGAGCGCCCGCTGGGCCCGGCGTGGCACCGCCTCGACTCCTCGGTGCGCGAGACGGAGGAGGACTTCACGCTGCCCTTCCAGCGGGGTGAGGGCTCGCTGGTGTACTTCTCGCTCGGCTCGCTGGGCTCCTCCGACGTGGAGCTGATGCAGCGGGTGATCGACGTGCTGGCCACCACCCCGCACCAGTACATCGTCTCCAAGGGCCCGCTGCACGAGGAGATCAAGCTGGCCGACAACATGTGGGGCGCGGAGTTCGTTCCGCAGACTAAGATCATCCCACTGTGTGACTTGGTCATCACCCATGGCGGCAACAACACGACCACCGAGGCGCTGCACTTCGGCAAGCCGATGATCCTGCTGCCGCTGTTCTGGGACCAGTACGACAACGCCCAGAGGGTCGATGAACTCGGCTATGGTGTCAGGCTCTCGACCTACACCTTCACCGACGAGGAACTCACGGGGGCGGTCGCCAAGCTGCTCGGCGACACCGAGCTGCGGGCGCGGCTCGCCGCCGCGGGCGAGGAGATCCGGCGTCGTGACGGCCTGCGCAAGGCCGCCGACCTGATCGAGCAGCTCGGCCAGTAGCACTCAGCACAACCCTGAGAGATGAAGTCTTCCTGATGCGTGAACTGATCAACCCCGCCACTGGCCTCGCATGTGCCGAAATTCCGGATACGCCGGTCGAGAAGGTGGCGTCGGCCGTACGCGCCGCACGCGCGGCGTTCGAGGAGTGGTCGCAGACCACCCCCGCCGAGCGCCAGCGGCTGCTGCTGCGCGTGGCCGACCTCGTGGAGGCCGACGCCGAGGAGCTGACCAGGCTGGAGGTGGAGGAGACCGGCAAGCCGGCCGCGGTGTTCAGGGACGGCGAGCTGCCGTTCGCCGTCGACAACCTGCGCTTCTTCGCCGGAGCCGCCCGCTCGCTGGACGGCACCGGCGCCGGGGTGTTCAGCCCCGGCTACACCTCGGTCCTGCAGCGCCGTCCCGTCGGGGTGGTGGGGTCGATCGCGCCGTGGAACTTCCCGTTCGTGATGGCCGTCTGGAAGGTCGGCCCGGCGGTGGCGGCGGGCAACGCCGTGGTGATCAAGCCGGCGCCGCAGACGCCGCGCACGACGCTGCGGCTGGCCGAGCTGTTCGCCAAGGCGGGCGCGCCCCACCACCTCGTGCAGGCGGTCACCGGCGCCGCCGCGGTGGGCCAGGCGCTGGTCACCGACCCCGGCGTGGACATGGTCAGCGTCACCGGCTCCACCGAGACCGGCCGGGCCGTGATGAGCGGCGCGGCGGCCACGCTCAAGCGGGTGCACCTGGAGCTGGGCGGCAAGGCGCCGGCGCTGGTGTTCGAGGACGCCGACCTGGCGGAGATGGCCCACGGCGTGGCCATGGGGGCGACGTACAACACCGGGCAGGACTGCACGGCGGCCACCCGCGTCTACATCGCCCGCGAGGTCTACGGCGAGGCCGTGGAGGCGCTTCGGGCAACTCTTGCCGAAATCTCCGTCGGCGACCCCTGGGACCCGGCCACGGACATCGGCCCGCTGATCTCCGCCGCGCACCGCGACCGGGTGCACGGGTTCGTCGAGCGGGCCGGTGGACGGGTGCTGCACGGCGGCTCCCCAATCGGGGGCCCCGGGTTTTTCTACCCGCCTACCTTGGTGACCGATGTCGCACAGACCAGCGAGATCGTGCAGGGAGAGCTGTTCGGACCGGTCCTGGTAGCGCTCCCATTCGATGGCGAGGACGAAGCGGTGCGGCTGGCCAACGACACTAGATATGGCCTCGCCTCGTCGGTGTGGTCACGTGACGTGGGGCGCGCGATGCGGGTCTCGCATCGGCTCGATGTCGGGGTGACCTGGGTCAACGATCACCTGCCCATCGCCAGCGAGGCGCCGCACGGCGGGGTGAAGGGCAGCGGGTTCGGCAAGGACATGAGCCAGGAAGCGGTGCAGGAGTATTCAGTGACGCGGCACCTGATGATCAAGCACGCGGCGCCGGCCGAGCGGGATTCTTTCCGGCCGGCCTAAAACACGTAAGGCGATATGCACCCAAAGTGCCCCTTTGGGTGCGCGTGATGGGATATGTTCGGTTGGCCGATCTGGTACGGGTTGTGTTCCAATTACCCAGCCGGACAGAATCCCATGCGCCCCACGCGTGTCTGATTTTCTTCGAGCACGTACCGGCGAGAGGTTGCGAGACTCAGTGAGGACGAAAGACCCCAGGCACACGAGGTCAGGGGAGTACACAGGCGGACGGTTCCGGCTGGCGAACTGGCGTGTGCGCTCCCGGCTGGTCGCCCTGATCCTCATCCCCACGGTCGTGGGTGTGCTGCTCGCCGGCATCCAGCTGGCCGACGCCATCGGCACCAGCGCCCAGTACCGCCGGCTCACCCAGGTGGCCGAGCTGGTGCAGCGCATCGGCGCGCTCAACCACGAGCTCGCCAAGGAGCGCACGCTCACCGCGTGGTACGTCGCCGACCGCCGCAGGGGCGGCCGCTTCGTCCAGCTGAAGACCCAGCGGCAGGCCACCGACAAGACCAAGCAGGACGTGCTCAGCGCGGCCAACGCCATCGACGCCGCGCACTCCGCCCGTGTCCGCGATGGCGTCGACAACACCCGCCGCTGGCTCGATGGCCTCGACAGCCTGCGTGACTCCATGGTCGACAACGTGCCGGCGCGAGCCTCGATCAGCACCTACAGCACGATGATCGAGATCTTCTCCGGCATCCAGGCCGACCTGGGCGACGGCGTCAGCGACGACGCCCTGCAGGGTGACATCGCCGCGCTGGGCTCGCTGCAGCGGATGAAGGAGGAGGTCTCGCGCCAGCAGATCATCCTCATCGTCACGCTCCTCCAGCCCAACCGGCGCGTCGACAGCGCCGACTGGGCCGACTTCCTCGGCTCCTGGGACAAGCAGCAGGCCGAGCTGGCCTCCTTCGAGGCCGAGGCCAAGCCGGCCGACCTCAAGGCGTACCAGCAGGGCGTCAAGGGCCTGCAGGTGGACCTCGCCGACGCCATGCGCCAGCGCGCGCTGGCGCAGGTGCGCCAGAGCAACCGGATCAGCGACCTCGACGTCACCACGAACCGCGACCTCAACGACTGGTTCGAGAGCACGACGGTCACCGTCAACGCCATGCGCAAGGTCGAGGGCAACCTGGCCGGCAAAATCGTGAACTCCACCACCGACCTGAGCAACAACGAGCAGCGCAGCGCCATCATCTCCGGCGCGCTGATCCTCGTCCTGCTGCTCCTGGTCCTGATCATCACCACCCGCGTGGCCGGCTCGCTGGTGCGGCCGCTGCGCCGGCTGCGGGCCGAGGCGCTCCAGGTCGCCACGAGCCGGCTGCCCGACACCGTCCGCGTGCTGCGCGAGTCCGGCGACGGCGCCCAGGTGCCCGAGGTGCCGTCGATCGGCATCAACACCCGTGACGAGATCGGTGAAGTGGCGCGGGCCTTCGACGAGGTCCACCGCGAGGCGATCCGGCTGGCCGGCGACGAGGCCAAGCTGCGGGCCAACGTCAACTCGATGTTCGTCAACCTCTCCCGCCGCAGCCAGACGCTGGTCGAGCGGCAGCTCCAGCTCATCGAAGGTCTGGAGCAGGGTGAAGAGGACGAGCAGCGGCTCGCGAACCTGTTCCGCCTCGACCACCTGGCCACCCGCATGCGCCGCAACAGCGAGAACCTCCTGGTCCTCGCCGGCCAGGAGGCCGCGCGCAAGTGGAGCGAGCCGGTGCCGCTGGTCGACATCGCCCGCGCCTCGCTGTCGGAGGTCGAGAACTACGAGCGGGTCCAGATCCAGATCCCGTCCGGCACCCTCATCGTCGGCCCGGCCGTCACCGACGCCGTCCACCTGCTCGCCGAGCTGATCGAGAACGCCATCTCCTTCTCCCCGCGCGAGAGCAAGGTCACCGTGACCAGCACGCCCGCCGAGGGCGGCGTGATGGTGACGATCAACGACCTGGGCATCGGCATGAGCCAGGAGGAGCTGGCCGAGGCCAACTGGCGGCTGGCCAACCCGCCCGTCGTGGACGTGTCCGTCTCGCGACGCATGGGCCTGTTCGTGGTCGGCCGCCTGGCCCTGCGCCACGGCATCCGCGTCCAGCTCAGCATGCGGGAGACCGGCGGGCTGAGCGCCCTGGTGTTCATGCCCGACATGCTCATCAGCAACGGGCAGGGCCTGCCGCAGCAGGGCGGCCAGTACGAAGCGTTCACCACGTTCGACCCGAGCATGTTCCAGCAGCAGCCGCCGTCGCGCAACGGCTCGCACCCGTCCTTCGACGACGTGCCCGGCCAGGTCGTCGACACCCAGTGGCCCGGCTCGCTGCCGGCGCCCGGCACGGGCAACTGGCCCTCGTTCGGTGAGCAGCCCGCGACCCCCGACCCGCAGCCGTCCGCCTTCGGCGACCAGCCGTCGGTGTTCGGCGACCAGCCGGCGCCCGGCTTCGGTGACGGGTTCGGCGACGCCTTCGGCGAGCCGCAGCAGCCGCCGAGGGCCGACGAGCCGCGCTGGCCGTCGTTCGCCGAGGAGCCGCCCGCCGCCGCTCCGCAGCAGCCCGCCGCCTTCGGCGAGCCGCGCTGGCCGTCGTTCACGGAGGAGCCGCCCGCCGCGCCCGCCGCGGAGCCGTCGCCGTTCGCCGACAACAGGTGGCCGTCGTTCGCCGAGCAGCCGCCGCCCCTGCAGCCGGGCGACGAGCCGCGCTGGCCGTCCTTCGCGACCGAGCCGCCGCCCGCGCAGCCGCAGCAGGAGGAGCCGCGCTGGTCCTCGTTCGCCGACCCGCTGCCCCGCAGGTCGCTGTTCGAGGCCGAGGAGCGGCCGCGGCCGCAGTTCGGCGACACCTACCGCTCGCCGTTCGACGAGGAGCCCAAGCCCGCCGACCAGTTCGAGCAGAACGGTCAGCCCGGCTACAACCCGTTCGGTCCCGGCGAGTACTCCTCCCAGGACATGACGGGGCCGCTCCCGGTGGTGCGGAACTCGCCGCTGGAGGAGCAGAGCGAGGAGTTCCTGCCGATCTTCTCGTCGGTCGGGTCCGACTGGTTCCGCCGGCCGGACCCCGAGATCCTGCAGCCGCGCCCCGAGCTCGAGGGCGAGCCGGAGGTCACCGCCGTCCACCCGGCCGTGCCCGCCGACCCGCCGCCCGCCGCGATGCCTCCCGCCGCGACGCCGGGCCGCTCTTCCGGGCTCCCGCAGCGCACGCCCGGCCAGTCCGGGGCCGGCGCGTCCTGGTCCTCGCCCGCCGACTCGGGCTTCCAGGCCGCGCAGGCCGCCGCCCAGCCGCAGCAGGCCGGCACGACGCCGTCGGGCCTGCCCCGCCGCGTCCCCAAGGCCAACCTGGTGCCCGGTACGGCGAGCCTCGCCGAGCCCCAGCCCACGTCTCCGGCACCGCAGATCTCACCCGAGCGGTTGCGCAGCCGGCTCTCCAGCTTCCAGCAGGGTGTCCGGCAAGGCCGGGCGTTCACCCGCGGAGAAGAGAATGAGGAGGACAAATGAGAGAAATGAGCCAGGGAGCGCGCGGCATAAGCTGGTTGATCACGGACTTCGTGAACAACGTGCCGGGCGTCGCCCACACGGTCGTGGTGTCGTCCGACGGGTTGCCGCTGGCCTACTCTGAAGGCTTCCCCAAGGACCGGGCCGACCAGCTCGCTGCGGTCGCCTCGGGCGTGATCAGCTTGACCCAGGGCGCCGCGCGGGTCTTCGAGGGCGGTATGGTGACGCAGACCGTCATCGAGATGCAGCGTGGGCTCTTGATGATCATGTCGATCAGTGATGGATCCTGCTTGGCGGTCCTGGCTGCTCCCGACTGTGACATGGGTCTGGTCGCGTACCAGATGACCTTGCTGGTCGAGCGGGCGGGTCAGGTACTGACTCCGGCCGTACGCGCTGAGCTGCAAGCGGCCCGCCCCCGCTAGCGGGGCGGTGAAGGAGAAGAATGGTGTCAGGTCAGCAGGGTTGGGCTGGTGATAGCACTCCGCCGCATCCGGCGGCTCCCCGTCCGCAGAAGCCGAGCTCCCTGGTGCGGCCGTATGCCGTGACCGGGGGGCGCACCGCGCCGCGGATGAAGTTCGCCATGGAGGCACTCGTGTCCTCTGTGACGTCGGAATACCAAGACATTTCCCTACTAAGTCCGGAGTATCAGGCGATCATTAACCTGACCCGGAACGTCCGGTCGGTTGCCGAGATCTCCGCCCTCTTACGCCAGCCTCTGGGTGTGGTCCGGGTGCTCATTGCCGACATGGCGTCGGAGGGCCTGATCCGCGTGCACCAGCCTGCGCTGGACGCGGGAAAGCCGGACCTCAACTTGCTCGAAAGGGTTCTCAGTGGACTTCGCAGGCTCTAGCCCCGGCCTAACCTCGACGAAGATCGTCGTGGCCGGGGGCTTCGGCGTGGGCAAGACGACGTTCGTGGGAGCGGTCTCGGAGATCCTGCCGCTCACCACGGAAGCGGTCATGACGGACGCCTCGGCGCACGTCGACGACGTCTCTCTCACGCCGAACAAGACGACCACGACCGTGGCCATGGACTTCGGCCGGGTCTCGCTCGACCGTGACCTGATCCTGTACCTGTTCGGCACGCCCGGGCAGCACCGCTTCTGGTTCATGTGGGACGACCTGGTACGCGGCGCCATCGGCGCGGTCGTCCTCGTCGACACCCGCCGCCTGGCCGACAGCTTCCCCGCCATCGACTACTTCGAAGAGGCGAAACTGCCGTTCGTCATCGGCATCAACGGCTGGGACGGCCAGTTCGCGCACGCGGAGGACGAGATCAGGGAGGCGCTGTCGATCGGCGACCACATCCCGATCGTCCGCCTGGACGCGCGGCAACGCGAGTCGGTCAAAGCCACCCTGATCACCTTGGTGGAACACGCCCTGACCCGCCACATGCACACCCCGGTCTAAAGACCGCATCGTACGGGTGCCGCCCTCGTCCGAGGCTTCGCCGGCCGGGGCGGCACCCATCCGTTGCCCACGCGGGTGACGGGACACCCCTCTGCTTCGTGCGACCCGGCAGCAGCGTGCCGCCGCTCCGATGGGCCTGGAAGTGCAACTCGTCGTGACGTTCCTGACGCTCATCGCCGTGCCGCTCGGCGCGCTCGCGCTGATCGTGATGATGATCCGGGTGCTGACCGGCAAGCTCTTCCCGGCTCCGGTGGGCCGGTGGGTGCAGGCTGCCGCGTACACCGCGCTGGCCGGCGGCGCCATGTACGTCTGGGGCGCGTTCCACCTGTTCACCCTGGACGTGAGGGAGACGTGCCTGCTCCAGCACGGGCAGGGCTGGGAGCCCGGGCACGGGGAGCGCTTCTTCCCGCTGAGCAAGAGGTGCAACGCCGACTACGACCTCGTGCCGGGCTACGTGAACCCGGTGGTCATGCTGTGCCTGGCAGGGGTGGTGCTGTTCGCGGCGCTCGCCGTCCGGCAGGCCGTCAAGACGCGAGCCGCCGCGAAGTGACCGCACGCGGGCTTGCCTTCAAGCCGCCTTGAAGGTGTTGACTGCGGAGCCATGCAACCGCGAACAGCGATGGCGCCACTGAAGCGATCGATCATCAAGACCCTCGTCGGCCAGTTCGGCCACCCCCGGGGCCTGGCAGGGCGGGCCGTCGGCTGGGTGATGGCGCACCGCTCCTCCAACCGCCGCCGCAACCTGTGGATCGCCGCACTGCTCGACGTGCGCCCCACCGACCGGATCCTCGAAGTCGGCTTCGGCCCCGGGATCGCGATCGCCGAGCTGAGCCGCCGGATCGGCAGCGCAGGACATCTCTACGGCGTCGACCACTCCGAGGTGATGCTGCGGCAGGCGAGCCGCCGCAACGCCGCCGCCATCATGGCCGGCCGGGTCACGCTGACCTGCGCCTCCGTCGCCGACCTGCCCGCCACCCTGAACGGCCCCTTCGACGTGATCTACGCCGTCAACTCCCTCGGCCACTGGCCCGATCCTGCCGAGCGGCTGAGGGAGCTGGGCGGCCGGCTCGTCCCCGGCGGCCGCATGGCCCTGGTCTCCCAGCCCCGCACTCCCGGAGCCACGGCGCAGACCTCGCTCAAGGTGGCTCGCGAGATTCAGGACCTCCTGGAGAGTGTGGGCCTGCGCCACGAGAAGACCGATACGCTCGGCCTCGATCCGCCCGTCGTGTGCGTCCTGGCCGCACGACCTGCCGCGGAGCCGGCATGACGTGGACGGGGTGAGCCGTCACTCGATCGGGGGCTTGCGAGCCGTGTCGCCCTCGTGGAAGTGGTGCAGCTCCTTGCCGAGGCCGGCCTGGGCGGTGGCCTTCGGCAGGCGTGCAGGCAGGTGACCGCCTTCCCGCAGGCGTTCACGCAGGTGCGCGCACCTTCCGGCAGGCGGCCTCGGCCACCCCGAACAGCTCCACCACCATCGGCTCCACCGAGGCCTGCACCTCTCCGGCAGGCTCACCGGCGAGCAGCCGGCGGCGCACCTCCGCGTCGAGCACGCGATCGACCCCCGAGGCGAAGGCCGCCATGAGGCCGGGGCGCAGCCCCTCGCTCAGCGGCGGCGCGTCCTCGGCCAGCGCGGCGGCGAGCAGGCTCTCGCGTTCCTGACGCAACTCCAGCTCCCTGCCGCGCAGCGCGGGGCTGGCGTCGAGGGTGCGCTGGTAGTCGATGGAGTGCACGAGCAGCCCGGCGACGTGATAGTCGCCGAGCAGCCGCAGATAGCCACGGGCCAGGGCCTGCGCGACCGTCTCGTCCTGACCCCGGCTCCGGACGGCGGCGCTCGGCAACGACACGTAGCCGTCGCGTTCCTGGAAGAAGAGGTCCTCCTTGGTGGGGAAGTGGTTGAAGACCGTCTGCACGGCCACGTCGGCCTCCCGGGCGACGTCGGCGACCGTGACGGCGTCGAAGCCGCGTTCGAGGAAGAGCCGCATCGCCGCCTCGCCGATGGCCTGCCGCGTCTGCTGCTTCTTGCGGTCTCGTCGCGTCGTGGTCGTCGCCTCGCTCATGAAGGCAAGCGTACGGCGTCGGCCGGGTCACTACATGCGTGTATTGACTACATTGATGTAGTGACTATAGTCATGTGCCGACCCCAACGATCCGGATCGAGGTACACATGACACGGCACTGGACCCTGCCCCGGGCGCTCGTCGCGCTGATGGCGGCCGAGACCGCCCTCGGGGCGCTCCTGTTCGACCTGGTGCTGCACGACACCGCGCACGAGCATCTGTACAACCCGGCCTGGTCACCGCACGCGAAGTTCCACGACGCGCAGTACATCGTGATGTCGCTGGCCTTCGGGCTGCTCGCGCTCGCCCTGCTCGCCGGGCGTCGCGGGGACCCGCACTCCCGGCTGCTGTGGGCGGCCGGGATCGTGGCCGTGCCGTGGGCGAGCATGTTCCCGGCGCTGCTGTTCCCCGGCACCGCCGGCTACGACCCGGAGTTCAGGGACGAGACGCAGTTCGTCCTCGGGCTGCACGGCCAGCTGTTCATGGCGCTGGTCACGCTGGTGATCCTCGCCGTCGCGGCGTTCCTGGCCCACCGGCGGCAGCGGGCGGTGGACGCGTGAGGCTGTTCGTCCTCGGTGGCAGCGGCGGTACGGGAGCCCAGGTGGTGGCTCAGGCGCTCGACGCCGGTCACCGGGTCTCCGTACTGGCCCGCCGGCCCGAGTCGATGCCGCGCCAGGCCCGGCTGACCATCGTGCGTGGCGACGTGCTGCGGCCCGAGGGGTGGCGGCACGAGCTGGCGGGGCACGACGCCGTGATCTCCTGCCTCGGCAGTGCGGATCGGCGGCCCACCGTCGTGTACTCGCAGGGCACGGCCGCGATCGTCGCCGCCATGCGGGGGTGCGGGGTGCGACGGTTGTCCTGCGTCACGTCGGCCAGTCTCGGGCTGTCCCCGGCCGCGCCGGTGCCCCAGCGGTTGCTGATCGTACGGGTGGTGCGGCCCCTGTATCGGCACGTGTACGCCGACATGGAGAAGCTGGAGCGGATCGTCGCCACCGCCGGTGACCTGGACTGGACGATCGTCCGGCCACCGCGGCTCACGAACGGCGCGCTGACCGGACAGTATGTGACGGCGGTCGATGGGCACCTGCCGCGCACGCGGTCGCTCTCGCGGGCCGACCTCGCGCACTACCTGCTCCACCACCTCGACGACCGGGCAACCAGGCGGGCCACCGTCGAGATCTCCGGAGGGTGACCTCGGCTCACATGCGCGACAACAACTCCGCCTTCTTGGCCTGGAACTCCTCCTCCGACAACACCCCCGCGTCCCGCAGTTCGCCCAGCTTGGCGATCAGCTCGGCCACCTGGAGCCCGCGTGCGGGGGACAGCCGGCGCCTGGAGGAGGGGACGGCGGCCAGCACGGCGGCGGCGAACGGCAGCGACTTGTGGGTGGCACCCCAGCCCAGGCTGAAGACGACGGACGCCGGATCCTTGGCCGGGTCGGAGGGCATGCGCCGGCCGCGCACCTTCAGCCGGAGCGAGCCGGCTAAGACATCCTCCACCACCACAGCGTACGCGGCGGATCCCCGGCCGGCAGGCCCTCGCGCGCGAATGGCGGTTTGCCGTAAGAAACGCTGATGAAGGACGCAATGGTGGCCGCGGCACCACCGTCGTTAGCGTCGGCGGGTGCTCAGAACGTTGCTCGCCGCCCTCACCATCACCCTCCTCCCCGCCGGCCCCGCGGTCGCGCGGGAACCCGTCACCGCACAGGCGGTGGACGAGTTCGTCACCCGCTACCGGGAGCAGACCGGGCTGCCCGGCGCCGCCGTCGCCGTCACCCACGGCGACCGGATCGTGCGCGCCGCCGGTTACGGCAGGACCGCGACCGGCGACCCGCTCACGGCGGACACCCCGATGGCGGTCGCGTCCGTGAGCAAGTCCTTCACGGCCACCGCCGTGCTGCGGCTCGTGGAGCAAGGAGAGATCGCCCTGGACCAGCCCGTACGCCGCTACCTGCCCGAGTTCACGATGGCCGATCCCCGGGCGGCCGGCATCACCGTGCGCCAGTTGCTCGACCAGACCTCGGGCATGGCCGACTCGACCTTCCGCGAGAAGAGCCTGCCCCAGCCGTCGACGCTCAAGGGAGCCGTCGCCCGGCTGCGGACGGCCAGGCTCGCGGCGGCTCCGGGCACCGCCTACAGCTACCACAACACCAACTTCCAGGTCGCCGCCCGGCTGGTCGAGGTGGTGAGCGGCCGGCCGTTCGCGGCGTTCCTGGACGCGGAGGTCTTCGAGCCGCTCGGCATGCGCCACAGCACCACCATCGACACCGACCGCGACCTGCCCGGCAGCGCCCGCGGGCACCTGTACGTGCTCGGCCACGCCATCCCGCTGCCCGAGCCGACGGGGTTCGGCAACGGCTCGGGCGGCGTGCTCAGCACCGCCCACGACCTGGCCCGCTGGCTGATCGCGCAGAGCACCGGCGACGGCGTGCTGTCGCCGAGCAGCGTCGAGGCACTGCGCACGCCGTCCCGGCAGAACCCCGGCTACGCCCTGGGCTGGTCCCTCGGCAGAACCCCGCGCGGGGCCGCCACGCTCGAACACGGCGGTGACCTGTTCACCTCCACGGCCCACCAGCTGCTGATCCCCGCCTCGGGATACGGGATCGCGGTCATGGCGAACACCGGCACGGCGTTCGAGGACGCGGGCCAGCTCATGGACGGCCTGGTCGCCCTGGTGGAGGGAGCCCCGCCGCCGCTGCCGGACGGCTCCCCGTTCCTGGTCACCGACCTGCTGTTCCTGCTGTCGGCCCTGGTGGCGATCGCCCTGGGGGTGCGGGGCGTGGTGCGCGCCCGGCGGTGGACCGCCCGGTGGCGGGCGCGGTGGTGGGTGTTGCCGCTCTATCTGGCGCCGCTCGCGCTGTGCGTGACGGTCGCTCCGGTCTTCCGGGTGCTCGCCCGGGGCCGCGACATCGCGTGGATCCAGGTGGTCTATCTCTATCCGACGTTCATGCTCGCGCTGGTGACCGCCGCGGCGGCCGGGACGGCGGTGGTGGCCGCGCGCGTCGGTGCCAGGCTCGCGGCGACCGGAACGCCGAAGTGAGGCCCGGGCGACGACCGGCAAGGTGATCGCCCGGTCACGGTCCTAGACGGTGGCGTGGCCGCGGACGAGCCGCCCCACCTCGGCGCGCAGGTGCACGAAGTCGGGGTGCTCGCGCGTGGAGATCTGGTCGCGCGGCTCGGGCAGGTCCACCTTCAGGTCGCCCACCACGTGCGCGGGCGCCTTGGACAGCACGACCACGCGGTCGCCGACGTAGACGCTCTCGTCGATGTCGTGGGTGATGAGCACGATGGTCATCTGGTGGTGGCCGCGGACCTTGAGCACCAGGTCCTCCAGGTCCTCCCTGGTCTGGGCGTCCACCGAGCCGAAGGGCTCGTCCATGAGCATCAGCGTCGGCCGGTAGGCCAGCGCCCGCGCGATCGCGACGCGCTGCTGCATGCCCCCGGAGAGCTGGAACGGGTACTTGCGGCCCGCGTTGGCCAGGCCCACCGACTCCAGTGCCTCGGCCGCGGCCTCGCGGCGCTGCTTCTTGTCCATGTTCTTGCGGCGCAGCGGCAGGGCCACGTTGTCGGCGACCGACATCCACGGGAACAACGAGCGGCTGTAGTCCTGGAAGACCACGGCGAGGTTGTCGGGCGTCTGGCGGACGAGCTCGCCCTCCACCCTGACCTGCCCGCCCGTCGGCTGGATCAGGCCGGCGATGGAGCGGAGCAGCGTCGACTTACCGCAGCCGGAGGGCCCCACGATGCAGAGGAGCTCGCCCTCGGCGACGCTCAGGTTGAGCCCTTCGATGGCGTGGTGTGCGTTGGGAGTACCGCCGCCGTACACATGGGAAAGGTTGTCTATCTCGAGCAATGGAATTCCTAGGGGGCGAGACCGCGGTCAGCACGGCGACTCTTTCAGAGTCGTGGAAATGACTCTAGCGGAGCGGTAAATGCTGGACATGTCAGTCAGGTAAACCTAATCTGGCGCGATCTTACTCTCGCACGAACCGGCCTGTCATGGGAGCCACAGGCTCAAACACTCCACGACTCCCTTTCGTTCAGTGACCGCACGTCGGCGTCGGAGATGGTGCGCTGGGCGGCCTCCATGGCGGCCACCTCTTCCGCGGTGAGCACCTCGCCGATGTGGCCGAACCCGCCGGGCGCGCGCTCGGCGACCAGCGCGATCGTCCGCTCCAGGGGCAGCGACCGGCTCGCGAGCACCAGCGCCGACGTGGGCGGGCGCCGCTCCGCCTCGTACGCCGCCAGCGCCGCCCCCGGATCGTCGTAGGTGGCCAGGCAGCGGGCCAGGAACCGGGCGTCGAGCACGGCCTGGGAGCCGCCGTTCGAGCCGATGGGGTACATGGGGTGCGCGGCGTCGCCGAGCAGCGTCACCCGGCCCTCACTCCAGCGGGGCAGGGGGTCGCGGTCGACCATCGGGTATTCGAGTATCCGCTTCGTGGCGCCGAGTAATGCCGGGATGTCCACGAGCGGGTACTTCCATGATGCGAAATGTCGGGACACATCGGCGTGGGTGCCCTCGCGGGACCAATCGGCCTCCGGGACGATCCCCGGCTCGGCCACCTTTACCTCGGCCACCCAATTGAGCAGCCGCGGATTGCGCGCCGAGAGGTGATAACTGATGAATTTCGCGCCGGAGTTCGAGCCGGCGGCCAGCACCGTGGCGCCGTCGAGCACCTGGTCGCTCTCCGCCACGCCGCGCCACATCCTGATCCCGCCCCACCGCAGCGGATCGCCGGACGGCCACAGCCGGGCCCGCACCGCCGACTGCACGCCGTCGGCGCCGACCAGCACGTCCACCCGCTCCCGGATGCCCCGCCCGCCCTGCCGTAAGGTGACCAGGACCCCGTCGCCGTCCTGCGTGAAGTCCTCGAAGGCGACCCCCGTGCGCACCGGCCCGACCCGCTCCTCGACCGCCGCCAGCAGCGCCATCTGCAGCTCGCCCCGGTGCACGCTGTACTGCGGCCAGCGGTAGCCGGCCGACCGGCCGCGCGGCAGGGCCATGATGATGTTGCCGTGCCGGTCGGCCACCGTCATGAAGCTCGTCTCCACGCCCAGCTCCGCCAGCACGGGGCCGAGCCCCAGCTCCGTCAGCTCGCGTACGGCGTGCGGCTGCATGTTGATGCCCACCCCGAGCGGCCGCAACGTCCGGGCCGACTCCACGATCACACAGTCGAGCCCGGCCGCGTGCAGGCTCAGCGCCGTGCTGAGCCCCCCGATGCCCCCGCCCACGATCATCGTCCTCATGGCGCCCCCAGACGCGACGACGTCCCCGCGGCAAGGACTCTAATCGACCAGTTGCTGGGCGGCGTGGTGCCAGCCCAGCACCCGGCGCTCAATGATCAGGAACAGCTCGTTGAGCAGGTAGCCCAGCACGCCGAGCAGCACGATCCCGGCCCACATGGCGGGCAGGTCGAAGGTCGCGTACGCGTCGGTGAGCTGGAAGCCGATGCCGTTCGTGGTGCCGGGCAGCAGCTCGGAGAAGACCATGACGATCAGGGAGAGCGACAGGGCCAGCCGCAGCCCGGCGAACATCTTGGGCAGCGCGGAGGGCAGGACCACGCGCAGCAGCCGCTCGGTGCGCGACAGCCGGAACGCCTGGCAGGTGTCCAGGTGCAGCGGCTCCACCGAGCGGGCCCCGTCGGCGGTGTTGAGCAGCACCGGCCACACGATGCTGAACATGATGAACGCGAGCTGCATCCGCAGCCCGAACCCGAACAGCACCAGGAAGACGGTCACCAGCGCCGGCGGCGGGATGGCGCGCAGGAACTGCAGCACGCCGTCGAGGTAGTCGTAGACCCGCGCCGACAGCCCCACCGCCAGCCCGAGCACCACCCCGGCCAGCGCGCCCCCGGCGAACCCGAGCGCCATCCGCCCGAGGCTCGGCAGGATGTTGCCGACGGCCAGGTCCGTGAGGAACAGCGCGCCGGGCGGCCCGGAGAACCACATCGCGTGCATCCTGGCCACGATCGTGCTGGGCGGCGGGAAGAAGGCGCTGGCCGCCATCCGCGTGCCGATCTCCCAGAGCAGGACGAGCACGAGCAGCACCAGCGTCCTGAACAAGGCGGTCCGCATTCCCCGCCTCCTCATGAGCGCTCCCCGAGCCGGGCGTGGTGCCACCGGAAGGCCCGCCGTTCGACGGCCACCAGCAGCGCGTTCACCGCGACGCCGAACAACCCCACCCAGAACACCCCGGCCAGGATGTCCGTCATGCGCGCGGGCACGGCAATGCCGGCGAAGAAGATGAACACGCCGATGCCCTCGCCCCGGCCGGCCACGATCTCCGTGCTGACGGTCAGGATGAGCGCGACGCCGGCGGCCAGCCGGAAGCCGGTGGTGATGAACGGGGCCGACGACGGCAGCGAGACCCGCAGCAGCACCGACAGGGGGCCGAAGCCGTAGGAGCGCAGGGACTCCTTGGCCAGCGGGTCCACGCCGCGCAGGCCGTACATCGTGTTGTAGAGGATGGGCCACAGTGAGGCGTAGACGACCAGCGCGACGCGGTGCTGCAGCCCCGTGCCGATCACCAGCGCCACCAGCGGGATGAGCGCCACGGAGGGGATCGGCCGCAGGAACTCCACGACCGAGCGCATGGCCGCGTCGATGATCGGCACGCTGCCGAGCAGCAGGCCGAGCGGCACGGCGATGAGGGCCGCGACGCACAGCCCGATCGCCCAGGCGAGCAGGCTGGTCAGGGCGTGCACACCGAAGGCCGGGTCGAGCAGCAGCGTGGCGGCGCGGCCGACGATCTCGGAGGCGGGCGGCAGGAACTCGGGGTCGGCCAGCCCGGTCCTGCTGGCCAGCTCGATCAGGGCGGCGAAGGCGAGAGCCCCGGCCGCCCGGCGGTACCAGCGGGACGCGGAGGACGCCGGGCGGACGCGGGGCAGGGTCTGAGTGCTCACCCGGACGTGGTGGGCGACATGAGTGACTTGACGTCGATCTCCTTCGTCAGCCACTTGGCTTCCCACATCCAGTCGGCCACCCGCTGGAGGCGGACCGGGTTGTCGTTGCTGGAGAAGTACGGGAAGGTCACGGTAGCCGCCGTGGCGGCGTCGATCTGGGTGAAGTTCGGCAGCACCTTGGCCACCACCTCGCGGTTGTTCTCCATGAGCTTGGCCGCGTTGTGGATGGCGCGCTGGAAGGCCGCCGCCGTCTTCGGGTTCTTGTCGTACCACTCCTGCGTGCTGACGTAGCCGGAGATGGGGAACTCGGCGGCGGGGCCGGAGGCCGGGTCGAGGATCTTGCGGGCGCCCATGGCGGACGTGGCGGCGGTGACCATGGGCTCGCCCAGGTAGGCGGCGTCGATCTGGCCGCCCTTCCACGAGGGCATGATGTTCTGGAACGTCACCTGGACGTACTTGATGGTGGCCGGATCGACGTTGTTGGCCTTGAGCACCTGGGTGAGCGCCAGCTCCTGGAAGTTGTGCAGGACGTTGACGTTGATCGTCTTGCCCTCCAGGTCCTTCGGCGTCTTGATGGGGGAGTCGGGCAGGGCCATGATGCTCAGCGAGTCGGGGGCCGCGCGAGAGCCCTCGGCCAGGATGCGCAGCTTCAGCGCCTGCTTGTCATGGGCGGCGAACATCGAGACGTAGTTGCCGAACATGGCGTCGATCTCGCCCTTGACCATCATGGGGATGGCCTCGGGCGCGGCCTGGACGACCTCGGGGGTGACGTCCAGCCCCTCCCGCTCGAACAGGCCCTGGTCGATGGCGACGTAGATGGCCGCGCTGTCGATGGCGGGCAGGGTCGCGATCTTGAGCTTCGTCTTCTCCAGGCCGCTGCCGCCGGCGGAGGCGGAGGGCGGCGCGCTGGCGGTCGTTTCGGAGCCCGTGCTGCACGCCACGGCGCCGAGGGTCAAAGCGAACCCGATGATGGCGGCTCTGGCAGAACGGCCAAGCCTCATGTCAGGGACTCCCTTCAGATGGAGCCAGGGGGGGACCGGGTGGCTTCTGCTCCCGGGGGCTGTGTGCCTGACGCACAACAGGGATTGACCGTAGCACCAAATGGGTGGTCATTATCGTGAAGATAACACTTGTGGTTGCAATGTCCGATTGCCGCTCTATCGTGAAAATTCGACGGCCCGCAAGGGGCTAGGTGTTTGTCCGGTTTGGTAAAGGAGGTGGCTGGCGGGACCTCGGTTGCTGATGAGGTGATTCTGTCGATTCTTTCCGCGTGTCAGGACGAGGCTCGCGGAGCGGTCGATCGTTGCCGCATATCGCCTGGTGGGAGGCACTTTACCGATTCTGTCGCATTTTCTGGACATCTAGGGATAAACACCTCATCGGGGCACTAGTAGTGGTTGGCCCTGGTCGACCCGTGTGCTCAAATAGCGCTTATCTCGCTGGACACAATTGCCCGACGTGAAAAACCGCATGTCACCGAGAATTCCCTCAAGGGCGAGAGGTTGCGAAGGCAAGTGAGAACGCAGAGCGCTGAAGCTTCCGCTGACCGCGAGCCGCACGGCCATCAGAAGCGACGGCTGCCCCATCCGCCATCCAGGAGATTCGGATTGGGCAACTGGCACGTGCGATCGCGCCTCATCGCGCTGATCGTCGTTCCGACGGCCGTCGCCGTGGGCCTGGGCGGGCTGAACGTCGTCACCTCACTCAGTGACGCCAACACGTACCAGACCCTCCGAGAGGTCGCCGAGCTCAGCGAGCAGCTCGGAGCCGTCACGCACGAGCTGTCCTTCGAACGTGACCAGACCGCGCTCTTCATCGCCCAGGGGCGGCCGCAGGACCTGGAGGGGCAGCTCGGCACCACCCACAGCCAGGTGGACAATCTCATCGAGGACGCCAAGCAGCGCGCGTCAGCGCTCACCGGGACCCACGCCGAGGCGGTGCGGCCGGTGCTGCGCCGGCTGGAGGAGGTCCCCACGCTGCGAGAGACGGCCGTCAACGGCAAGATCCAGCCGCTGCCGATGATCCAGAAATACTCCCAGATCATCGCGCGGCTGCTGCAGTTCCACGACCAGGTCGGCCAGGTGGCGGTGGACGACCAGGTGGCCGACAGCGCCAGCGCCATGGCCGCCATCTCGCGCGCCAAGGAGCAGGCGTCCAAGCAGCGCGGCATCCTGGCCAGCGCGCTGCACAACAAGAGCTTCGACAGCGGCGAGCTGGACGCGCTCACCGACGCCAAGTCGCGCGAGGAGAGCGAGGAGACGCTCTTCGGCGTCCTGGCCGACCTCGACCAGCTGGAGCTTTACCGCAACACCGTCGTGGGGCAGGACGTCGACCAGACCGACCTGTTCAGGCTGCGGGCCATGGCGCAGTCGGCCGAGGGCAAGGAGCTGAGCATCGGCCTGCGGCCCGACCGGGACGTGGCCACCTGGGTCGAGGTCAGCACCGGCAAGATCGACGCGCTGCGGGTCGTGGAGAAGGAGCTGTCCTCCTCCGTCATCCTGCGCGCCCGCGGCCTGGAGGAGGCGGCCAACCGCTCGGCGCTGATCTCCGGCGGTCTCATCCTGCTCCTGCTGATCGTGGTGGTCGCGATCATCTCGCTCATCGCCAGCTCGCTCATCAGGCCGCTGCGCCGGCTGCGCCGCGAGGCGCTCGACATCGCCGGGCAGCGCCTGCCGGAGACCGTGCGGCAACTGCGTGAGAGCGGTGAGGGCACCGCCGGCCCCGTCGAGCCGATAGGCGTGGACACTCACGACGAGATCGGCGAGGTGGCGCGGGCCTTCGACGAGGTGCACCGCGAGGCCGTCCGGCTGGCGGGCGAGGAGTCCAGGCTGCGCAGCAACGTCAACGCGATGTTCGTGAACCTGTCGCGGCGCAGCCAGACGCTGGTGGAGCGGCAGATCACCCTGATCGACGGGCTGGAGCAGGGCGAGCAGGACGAGCAGCGGCTCGGCAACCTGTTCAAGCTGGACCATCTGGCCACCCGCATGCGCCGCAACAGCGAGAACCTGCTGGTCCTGGCCGGCCAGGACCCGCCGCGCCGCTGGAGCCAGCCGGTCAAGCTGGTGGACGTCGCCCGCGCCTCCCTGTCGGAGGTCGAGAGCTACGAGCGCGTGGTGCTCCAGGTGCCCGACGGGGTGTCGGTGGCAGGGCAGGCCGTCAACGACGTCATCCACCTGCTCGCCGAGCTGGTCGAGAACGCGCTGTCGTTCTCGCCGCGCGAGACCAGGGTGACGGTGTCGGGCAGCCGGATCGACGGCGGCGGCGTGATGTTGTCCATCACCGACTCCGGCATCGGCATGACCCAGGAGGAGCTGGTCCAGGCCAACGAGCGGCTGACCGAGGCGCCCAGCGTGGACGTGTCGGTGTCGCGGCGGATGGGCCTGTTCGTGGTCGCCAGGCTGGCGCACCGGCACGGCATCCGCGTCCAGCTGCGCCCGCACAGCTCGGGCGGGCTGACCGCGATGGTGCTGATCCCGGAGAACATGCTGGGCTCCCAGGCGCCGAACTTCGCCGGGATGCCGTCCTTCTCGGGCAACCAGCCGCCGTCGTTCACCAGCGAGCAACCGCCCGCCTTCTCGGGCAACCAGCCACCGGCCTTCTCCAGCGACCAGCCCCCGGCGTTCGCCGGCTCGGCGGCAGGCGGGCCCGGCGGGCCGGGCGGTGAGCCGTACTCGGGGCCGCATCCCGCCCCGCCGGCCACCGACTGGCCGCAGCAGACGTTCCAGCTCGGCCCTGGGCACCCGTCGTTCCCGTCCAACCCGGAGGCCGGGGGCAACTGGGGCAACCCGGATCCGCCGTGGCAGCCGGACCCGTCCGCCTGGCCGCCGGAGCCGCGCAGCGGCTTCCACGGCGGCGACGTCTGGGCCCCGCCCCGCGGCCCGGCCTGGAACGGCGAGCGCGGCCTGCCCAAACGACCCGTCCCCGCGCCGCCCCCAGGCGGCTGGAGCCAGGACACCAACCCGCCGCAGCGGCCGGGGTTCGACTTCCAGGACTCCGAGCCCGGGGCCGGCCCCGACCCCATGCCGGCGGCACCGCCCGCGTCCGCCGGCGACGACTACCTGCCGATCTTCGCCGCGGTGGAGTCCGCCTGGTTCGGCCGTGATGCGAACGGCGCGAGCTGGGGCTCCTCGAAGGCGGACGCGGCCTGGAGCGCAGCGGAGGCAGTGGTGGAACCGGTACGTGACGGCGCGACGGCGGCGGGCCTGCCGAAACGGGTGCCCAAGGCCAACCTGGTGCCCGGCTCCGCCGACACCTCCGCCTCTCCGCAGGGCGTGACACCGATGCCGTCGGTCTCGCCCGACCGGGTGCGCAACCGGCTCTCCAGCTTCCAGCAGGGTTTCCGGGCAGCACGTGACGACATCAGCGAGGGCAGGGCGCTCCCGCCTACCGGCCCGAAGCAGAGTGAGAGAGAGGAGGGAGCATGAACGACCTCAGCCACGCGGCACGCGGCGTCGACTGGCTGATCACGGACTTCGTCAGCACGGTCCCGGGCGTGGCGCACGCGGTGGTCGTCTCGTCCGACGGGTTGCCGCTGGCGGCGTCGGCGGGCTTTCCCGCAGACCGGGCCGATCAGCTGGCCGCCATCGCGTCGGGCCTGGTGAGCCTGACGCAGGGGGCGGCCAGGGTGTTCGAGGGGGGCGCGGTCAACCAGACGATCGTGGAGATGCAGCGCGGCCTGATGCTGATCATGTCGATCAGCGACGGCTCGTGCCTGGCGGTGCTCGCGGCCCCGGACTGCGACATGGGTCTGGTGGCCTATCAGATGACGCTGATGGTGGACCGCGCCGGCCAGGTGCTGACCCCGGCTGTGCGCGCCGAGCTGCGCGCCAGCCAGACCAGGTGATGTACGTGACAGACCCGAGATGGAACAGCGGCGGTTGGGCCCCTCCGCCTCAGCCCCAGTCCCAGTCGCAGCTGAATCCCGACCCCGCATCGCCCGTCCGCCCGTACGCGGTGACAGGTGGACGGACGGCGCCGCGGGTCAAGCTGGCGATGGAGGCCCTGGTGTCCTCGGCGACCGCCGAGCAGCGGGAGTTCTCCCACATCACGCCGGAGTACCAGGCGATCAGCCAACTGTGCCGGCAGGTCCGGTCCGTGGCAGAGGTGTCGGCCCTGCTGCGGATCCCGCTCGGCGTGGTCCGCGTGCTGATCGCTGACATGGCCGCCGAAGGTCTGGTCCGCGTGCATCAGCCACAGCTGGACGCCGGCAGGCCGGACGTCAATCTGCTCGAAAGGGTGCTCAGTGGACTTCGCAGGCTCTAGCCCCGGCCTCACCTCGACGAAAATCGTGGTGGCTGGCGGTTTCGGGGTGGGCAAGACGACGTTCGTGGGAGCGGTGTCGGAGATCATGCCGTTGACGACGGAGGCCGTCATGACCGACGCCTCCGCCGGGATCGACGACCTCGGCATGACACCGCTGAAGTCGACCACGACCGTCGCCATGGACTTCGGCCGGGTCTCGCTCGACCGCGACCTGATCCTGTACCTGTTCGGCACGCCCGGGCAGCACCGGTTCTGGTTCATGTGGGACGACCTGGTCCGCGGTGCCATCGGCGCGGTCGTGCTGGTCGACACGCGCCGTCTGGCCGACAGTTTCCCGGCGATCGACTACTTCGAGGAGGCGCAGCTGCCGTTCGTGGTGGGCATCAACGGCTGGGACGGCCAGTACCCGCACAGCGACTCCGAGGTGCGCGACGCGCTGACGCTGGCGCCGCACATCCCGATGGTGCGGCTGGACGCCCGTAAGAAGGACTCCGTCAAGAACGCGCTGATCCAGCTCGTCGAGCACGCCCTGACGGTCCGGATGGCCGTCCCCGGCTGGGGCGGCTGATCGCCGGGGCCCGTTGACGCGGGCCCGATCACATGATCACAATGGCTCCCGCCGAGCATCGCAGGAGCCCGCACCGCATGAACGTGAGGAACCCGATCACCGGGCAATCCGACAGACCGCTCGCTCCGATCCCGCCCGACCGGCTGGCCGCCGTCGCGGCCGGGCTGCGCGAGCGGGCCCCCGCCTGGCGCAGTGCCGATCGAGGGGCGGTGCTGTCCCGCTTCGGGGCCGCGCTGGCCGACGACGACGCCCTGCTCGCCGCCCTGGTCGCCGACACCGGCAGGGTGGGGGAGTCGCTGCTGGAGCGCCGGCTCGTGGCCGCGCTCGTCGAGCGATGGGTACGCCAGGCGCCCGCGCTGCTCGCCCCGCCCGCCGAACACGCCGCCTCGCTGCCGGGGGTCTTCGTGGCGGGCGACGCGGTGCCGTACGAGCTGGTCGGGATGATCACTCCGTGGAACCTCCCGCTGCTGCTCGGCCTGATCGACGCCGTGCCCGCGCTGGCGGCCGGCTGCACGGTGCTGGTCAAGCCGAGCGAGGTGACGCCCCGCTTCATCGAGCCGCTCATGCGGCTCGTCCCCGACGAGCTGCCGCTGCGGGTCGTCGAGGGCGACGGCGGCACCGGCGCCGCGCTCGTGGACCTGGTGGACGCCGTCGTGTTCACCGGCAGCGTCGAGACGGGGCGGCGGGTGGCGCTGGCCGCGGCCCGCGCCTTCGTGCCGGCGTTCCTGGAGCTGGGCGGCAAGGACCCGGCGATCGTGCTGGCCGGGGCCGACCTCGACCGGGCCGCGTCGGCCGTCCTGTGGGGCGGCACCGCGAACGCCGGGCAGTCCTGCCAGTCCATCGAGCGCGTCTACGTGGCCCGCGAGGCGCACGACGAGTTCCTCGACCGGCTCGTGACCAAGGCCGCCCAGGTCGGCCTGACCTGCGAGGGCGGCCCGATCGGCCCCCTCATCGAGCCGGGCCGGGCGGACGTGATCGCCGAGCACCTGGCCGACGCCGTGGCCAAGGGCGCGAGCGTGCACACCGGCGGGCGCATCGAGCGGCACGGCGGCGGCCACTGGTGCCGCCCGACCGTGCTGTCCGGCGTCGATCACGGCATGCTGGTCATGACGGAGGAGACGTTCGGCCCGGTGCTGCCGGTCATGGCGGTGTCCGGGCCCGACGAGGCGGTGGCGCTGGCCAACGACTCGGTCTACGGGCTGTCGGCCGCCGTGTTCGCTGCCGACGAGGAGCAGGCCCGCGCCGTCGCGGCCCGCCTCCAGGCCGGCGCGGTGAGCGTGAACGACGCCGGGCTGACCGCGCTGGTGCACGAGGGCGAGAAGAACTCCTTCCGCCTGTCGGGCCTGGGCGGCTCGCGCATGGGCGCGGCCTCCATCAGCCGCTTCCTGCGCCGCCGGGCCTTCCTGGTCAACCGATCCGACGCCGCCGACCCCTGGTGGCACAGCACGAAGGAGTGACCGGATGGGACTGCGTGAGCAGATGCCGCTGCTGGCCAGGCACGAGGGCGAGTGGGAGGGCGAGTACCGCCACGTCGGCCCCGACGGCGAGCTGCTCGACCGGCACCGGGTACGGATGACCTGCGAGATCCGCGGCGAGGTCTACCACCAGACCAACCGCTACACCTGGGACGACGGCCGCACGGAGGTGCACGAGTTCCCCGGCACCTATCTCGGCGGCGGGCGGTGCGGCTTCGACACCGAGCGGCTCAAGGGCGAGTTCTGGGAGCTGGACGACAGCACGATGTACCTGACCTGGCGGTTCAAGGGGCAGGACCTGCGTCTGTTCGAGCTGATCGTGCTGAGCGAGGACGGCCGCTCGCGCAGCCGGGTGTGGCAGTGGCTGCGCGACGGGGTGTGCGTGCGCCGGACGCTGATCGATGAGCGGCGGGCGGGATGACCGCGTACACCGCGCTGGCCCTGCAGGTGGAGACGCGCACCGGCGCCGGGATCGGGGCCGCGATCGAGCGGATCGGCGCCCAGGTGGCGGGGTCGAAGGCGTGGCTCGGGCCGGAGCTGCGCCTGGTGGTGCTGCCCGAGTACGTGCTGACCGGCTTCCCCATGGGGCAGAGCGTCGAGCAGTGGCGGGACCGGGCGGCGCTGGACCCCGGCGGCCCCGAGTACCGCGCGCTCGGCGAGGTCGCCGCGGCTCAGGACGTGTTCCTGTGCGTCAACGCCTACGAGCGGGACGAGCACTTCCCCGACCTGTTCTTCCAATCCACGGTGATCCTCGCGCCGTCGGGGCAGGCCGTGCTGCGCTACCGCAGGCTGCACTCGCTGTTCTCGCCCACGCCCTACGACGTGTGGGAGCGCTACCTGGAGGTCTACGGCATCGACGGCGTGCTCCCGGTGGCGCGGACGGAGATCGGCAACCTCGCCGTGGTCGCCTCCGAGGAGATCCTCATGCCGGAGCTGGCCCGGGCGCTGGCGCTGCGCGGCGCCGAGGTGCTCTGCAACCCCACCTCGGAGGCGTCGTCCCCGCAGCTCACCCCGAAGGCCGTGGCCCGCCGTGCCCGCGCCGTGGAGAACCTGGCCTGCGTGGTCTCGGCCAACAGCGGCGGCCTGACCGGCATCGCGATCCCCGGCGACTCCACCAACGGCGGCTCGGAGGTGATCGACCACCAGGGGCGGCTGCTCGCCCAGGCCGGGCCGGGCGAGACCCTGGTCGCGGCGGCCGAGCTGGACCTGGCCGCGCTGCGGCGCGCCCGGCTGCGGCCCGGCATGGCCAACCTGCTCAGCCGGGTCAAGACCGGGCTGTGGGCCGAGGAGTACGCCAGGCACGACGTCGAGCGGCCCGCGAAAGGCGTACCCGATCGGGCGGCGCTCCGGGCGAGGCAGGTGGCGGCCATCGCCCGGTTGTTCGGCTGACTCCGCTCAGGTGTCGCCGGTGCGCGCGCTCGTGTGCCAGCCCAGCACCGCCCGCTCCACCCCGAGGAAGGCCGCGTTGAGGCCGATGCCGAGCAGCCCCAGCAGCACGATCCCGGCCCACATGGCCGGGATGTCGAACTGGCTCTGCGCCTCCAGCATCCGGTGCCCGACCCCTTCGCTGCTGCCCACCAGCTCGGAGATGACCATCATGATCAGCGCCAGCGACACGCTCAGCCGCAGCCCGGCGAAGATCTTCGGGGCCGCTGCGGGGAGGATGATCTTGGTGAGGCGCTGCCAGGAGCTCAGCCGGTAGACCGCGCCCGTCTCGATGTACTGCCGGTCCACGTGGCGGGCGCCGTCCATGCTGTTGATCAGCACGGGCCAGACGACGCCGTACACGATGGAGGCCACCTGCATCGGCGTGCCCACCTTGAACAACACCAGGAACACCGGCAGCAGCGCGGCGGGCGGAACCGACCGGCCGAAGTGCACCAGCGGCTCCACCAGCCCCGACAGCCAGGACGAGCGCCCCAGCACGACCCCGACCAGCACCCCGGCCGCGCACGCGATCGACCACCCGGCGAACAGCCTGGACAGGCTCGGCACCAGGTCCGCCACCGCCTCGTCGGTGAGGAACACCCGCGAGGGCGGCCCGGAGAACCACAGCTCGTGCAGCCGCGCCACGATCTGCGACGGCGGTGGGAAGTAGGTCGCCTGCAGGCTCCGCGTGACCAGCTCCCAGGCCAGCACCGCCACCGGCAGCAGCCAGAACCACGCCACCCGCCGCACGACACTCACGTGTCCACCCCCGTCCGCGCGTGGTGCCACCGGAACAGCCGCCGCTCGCCGGCCGTGAACAGCAGGTTCGCCGCCAGCCCGAGCACCCCGGCCCACACCGTGGCCGCCAGCACCCGGTCCAGCCGGTTGGCGCTGCCCGCCAGCGACTGGAACGCGCCGATCCCGCCACCGCCCGGCGCGAGCAGCTCCACGCTCACGGCCACGATGAGGGTGACCGCCACCGCGATCCGCACCCCCGTCGCGATGAACGGCGCCGCGCTCGGCAGGCTCACCCGCAGCACCACCGCCAGCGGGCCGAAGCCGAAGCTGCGCAGCGTGTCCTTGGCGAGCGGGTCGACGTCGCTCAGGCCGTACATCGTGTTGATGAGCAGCGGCCACGAGCAGGTGTAGACGACCAGCGCCGTCTTGGCGTCGTGCCCCTCCGGGAAGAGGAAGACCGCCAGCGGGATCAGCGCCACCGACGGGATCGGCCGCAGGAACTCCACCAGCGGCCGGGCCGAGCGCTCCATGAACGGCACCGTCCCGAACACCAGCCCGGCGGGCACGGCCACCGCGATCGCGATCACCAGCCCCAGCAGGCACGGGCCGAGCGTGGCCAGCACGTCGGTCCTGAACTGCGCGTCCAGCGGCAGCGTGGCCGCCGTGGCGAGCACGTGCGAGACGTAGGGCAGGAAGTCCGGGATCAGCCCGGTCCGCCCGGCGACCTCGGCGGCGGCGAGGAACCCCACCACCCCGGCGAAGCCGAGCACCCCGTGCCCGGGCGCGGCGCCGACCGCGCCGCGCCCGGTCCGCCGACGGATCATCCGCCGACCGACGCGAAGAGGGTGGCCACGTCCACCTTGGCCTTCAGGTAGCCGTAGCCGTGCATGAGGTCGGCCAGCTTCTGCACGCTGGCCTTGTCGGGCTCCATGGTGAACGTGCCGAGCGTCATCGCCGCCGCCGTCTCCGCGGGGATCTGCGTGTACGTCGGCACCACCTCGTCGATGGCCCTGCGGTCGGCGCCGGCGACCTCCTGGGCCTTGGCCAGTGCCCGGTGGAAGGCCTCGGCCGTCTTCGGGTACTTGGCCAGCCACTGCTCGGTGACGCCCCACCCGTCGATCGGCACGCCCTCGGTGACGCCGCTCGTGGTGTCGACGATCTGGGTGGCGCCACCCTTCTTGGCCGCGCTCAGGAACGGCTCGACCAGCCAGGCCGCGTCGACCTTGCCCGTGGACAGCGCGCCGAGCTGGTCGGCGAACGACACCGGGACGAACTTGACCTCTTCCGGCTTGACCCCGGCCTCCTGCAGATGGGCGTTGGTGACGGTCTGGCCCAGGGCCTTGAGCACGTTGACCGCGACCGTCTTGCCCTTGAGGTCGGTGACCGACTTGATCGGCGAGCCCTTGGCCACGACCACCCCGGAGACGTTCGGGGCGCCGCCCATGGTGTGCTGGAACAGCTTCAGCTTGGCCGCGCCGGAGTCGTTGATGGTCATGAGCACCACATAGCTCGTCATGAACGCGTCCATGCTGCCGTTAACGATCTTCGGCATGACCGCCGTCGGCGCCTGGATGATCTCCGTCTTGACCGTCAGGCCCTCCTCCTTGAAGAACCCGCGTTTCTCCGCGATGAACAACGACGCGGAAGACGGCACCGGCACCACGCCCACCAGGAGCTCGGTCTTCTCGAGCCCGCTGGACGACGTCGTGCCGGTGGTGCCCGTCTCGCCTCCTCCTCCGCCTCCGCACGCGCTGATCGCCAGCGCCACTGCCATACCCGCGACTACGATCCTGGCCAGTTGCATCGCCACTGCCTTTCTGAGTCCGGTGGTCCGGCGGAGGCTGGGAAGAGGTCAGCGGCGCCTCGCCTCGATGAGATGGGCGCCGGAGCCGAGTTCGACGACGTCGCTGATGACCAGCCCCGCCTGGTCGAGCACGGCGGCGTACTCCTCGCGGCTGCGCTCGGTGCCGCCATTGAAGATCGCCAGCATCCGCATGTCAATGTCCTTGCCGAGGTGCGGCTCCTCACTGTCGGGGAGCACCACCTCCAGGATGAGGACGCGCCCGTCGTGGCTCATCGCCTCGCGGACGTTGCGCAGAATCTTGACCGCATCGTCATCGTCCCAGTTGTGCAGGACGCTCGCCAGCAGATAGACGTCACCGCCCGCGGGGACCTCGGCGAACATGTCGCCGGAGACCACCTGCGACCTGTCGGCCAGGCCCTCGGCCGCCAGCGTCTGCCTGGCGTGCTCCGTCACGTACTCAAGGTCGAACAGGATCCCGCGCATCTGCGGGTTGGCGTGCAGGACCGTGGCCAGGATGTGACCCTTGCCGCCCGCCACGTCCACCATCGTCGCCGTGGCGGGGAAGTCGTACCGCTTGGCCAGGCCCTCGGTGAAGGGGATGGCCCTGGCGGTCATGTAGTCGTCGAACATCCGGCTCACGTCCGGGTGCGCGGCGAGGTGGTCGTAGAGGGGGCCGTACCGCTTCATGAACGCCGAGCCGCCGTCGCGCACGGTGGCGGGCAGCATGCCCATGGCGTACCAGAAGCTCTCCTCGCCGAGCATGCGGATCGACGAGCGGACCGAGTCGGGCACGTCCGAGCGCAGGGCCGTGCCCTTCTCCGTGAGGTCGTAGGTGTCGGGCCCGGCCGCCGTGATGACGCCCATGCTGGCCAGCTCGCGCAGCACCCGGCGCAGCGAGGGGGCGTGTGCCCCGCAACGCTCGGCCAGGTCGGCGCTGCCCAGCGGCCCGTGCGCGAGGTGGTCGGCCAGGCCCAGCTCCGCCATGGTCAGCAGGGCCGCGAAACGGGAGATGTCTCCTACGGCTCCCCACAGGAGGTCATCGGAATGCGGCATATGTCCTTCCAGGAAGAATCACGGGTTGCGGGTGGCCTGCCGGTGCCAGACGAGCACGCGGCGCTCGGCCAGCACGAACAGGGAGTTCACGACGTAGCCGAGGATGCCGAGCAGCGCGATCGCCGCCCACACGCCGGCGCCGTCGAAGCTGCGCTGGAACTGCAGGAGCTGGTATCCGATGCCGTCGCCGCCGCCGAGCAGCTCGCTGATCACCATCATGATCAGCGCCAGCGACAGGCTCAGCCGCAGCCCAGCGAAGATCTTCGGCGAGGCGGCGGGCAGCAGCACCACACGCAGGTACTGCAGCTTGGTCAGGTTGAAGACCGTCGCCGTCTCCGTGTAGGTACGATCCACGGCCCTGACCCCGTCGATGGAGTTGAGCAGCACCGGCCACACCACGCCGAACACGATCGTCGAGAGCTGCGTGATCAGCACGCCGCTCACCGCCTCGGTGGACAGGCCCGCCATCAGCACGAGGAAGACGGGGATCAGCAGCGGCGGCGGCAGCGCCCGGCCGAACTCGATCAGCGGGTCCACGTAGTCGGTCGCCGCGCGGGAGCGCCCGAGCAGCATGCCCGCCAGGACCCCGATCAGCGCCGCCAGGATCCAGCCGCCGAACATGCGGCCGAGACTCGGCAGGATGTTGTCGATCGCGTCGTCGGTGAGGAACACCCGGCCGACGGGGCCGGAGAACCACAGCTCGTACATGCGCACGACGATCGTCGTGGGCGGCGGGAAATCGGTGTCGCCGATCGCCCGCGTCACCAGCTCCCAGACGACGAGCACGGCGGGGATCACCAGGAATCTGGGCAGGTTCTTCACGATCCCGCGGCCCCCGTCCGCATCCGGTGCCAGTGGAACAGGCGGCGCTCGCCGGCCATCAGCAGCACGTTGGCCAGCACGCCGATGACGCCGGCCCAGAACGTCGCCGCCATCATCAGGTCCGTCCTGTTGCCGCTGCCCGCGACCGTCACGTAGACGCCGATCCCGTTGAAGCCGCCCGCCAGCAGCTCGGCGCTGACGGCCAGGACCAGCGCGATGCCGGCGGCGATCCTGACGCCCGTCGCGACGAACGGGGCCGCGCTGGGCAGGCTCACCCTGGCCAGCACCGCCAGGCGGCCGAAGCCGAAGCTGCGCAGCGACTCCTTGGCCAGCGGGTCGACGTCGTGCATGCCGTAGAGGGTGTTGATGAGGATCGGCCAGACCGAGGCGTACACGATGACCGAGATCTTCATCAGCTCGTCCACCGGGATCAGCAGGATCGCCAGTGGGATGATCGCCACGGACGGGATCGGGCGCATGAACTCCAGCAGCGGCCGGATGGCGCGCTCCAGCGGGGTCAGCGCGCCGAGCAGCACGCCCAGCGGCACCGCGATGGCGGTGGCGACAAGCAGGCCGAGCACCCAGTTCGTCAGGGTGGTGCCGACGCCCGCGAGGAACTCGGTGTCGGCCAGCAGGCGCACGGCTTCGAGCAGGATGGTCGAGGGAGCGGGGAAGGCCAGCTCCGGGCTGATGCCGAAGCGGATGAGCAGCTCCCCTACAACGAGGAAGCCCGCGGCGCCGATGGCGCCGCGGAGCAGTCGTGCACCGGTCATCCGCTTGTCGGGGGTGCCACGATGACGGAGTTCACGTCGATGGCGCTCTTCAGGTAGCCGTACTCGAGCATGAGGTCGGCGACCTTCTGCAGGCGGTTGGCGTTCAGCTCACTGGGGTAGGCGCCCAGCGTGATCACCGAGGCCGTCTTGGCGTCGATCTTGGTGTACTTCGGCAGCATGGCCTCGATCTCCTTGCGGTCGCTGGAGGCGACCTGCTGGGCCTTGGAGATGGCCCGCTGGAAGGCGGCCAGCGTCTTGGGGTACTTCGAGGCCCACTCCTCGGTGGCCATCCAGCCGGCGATGGGCAGGTCGGCGGTCTGACCCGTCATCGTGTCGGCCAGCTTGCGGAAGCCGTGCGCGCTCTGGTTGGCCGTGATGAACGGCTCGGTGATCCAGCCCGCGTCGGCCTGGCCGCTCAGGATCGCGTTGCCCATGTCGGGGAACGGCTTCTCCTTGAACGTGACGTCGCTCTCCGTGAGACCGGCCACCTTGAGCTGCGAGGTGACCGCGAGCGTGGCGACGTTGCGCAGGTTGTTGACGAAGATGGTCTTGCCCTTGAGGTCGGCCACCGTCTTGATGGGCGAGTCCTTCGGCACCATGATGTTGAAGGTGTTCGGACCGGCCTGGTACATGTCGGCGACCAGCTTGATCTTCTTGCCGGTGCTGACCGCGAGGAACGTCGAGACGTAGTTCGTCTGCGAGATGTCGAGGGAGCCGTTCTCGATCGCCGGAATGGCCGCGGCACCACCGGTGATGATCTTCGGCGTGACGGTCAGGCCCTCTTCCTTGAAGAAGCCCTTGGCGTTGGCGATGTAGAGCGACACCGGGTCCGGAATGGGGAGCGCCCCGACCGTGATGTTGGTTTTCTCCAAGCCGTTGCTGTTGGCGGAGGTCTCCGGGGTGTCGGATCCGCCGCAGCCGGCAAGGGCGAGAGCGACTGTGACGCCGAGAACAATGGCGTGACAGCGCAGTTTGCGTGTCATGGGGGGGTTCTCCTACCAGGGGGAAGTCTTCTGGAGATCGGCACAGGTTGCCGGGCGTGAAGCGTACCGGAGGGGAGATCGGAACGGCAGCACTATGCCACATTTATGCCGTTTATCTACGAAATATGACTGTGCCCCGCTATAGATGTAAATAGTGCCATTAAGGATGCTTAGGTGCTGTATGTCCGGATTGGCGTGTTGGTTGCGCTCCGTGTCCAGGGGTTTGCCACGTGAACAATGTGTGAGTTGGAACGGTTGAAAACGGTCGAGACGTTGGCCTAAGTATGAGGTTTGTGCTCAAATTGGGCCTCGAACTTGCCTGCGATCACTCGTCCGCGCGACGAAGCCGCTGAAGACCCCCCTAGAGCAGGCCATGGCGAGAGGTTGCCACCAGTGAGGACAACAACGACCGGCTCCGGTCGTGGTAGCGCTCCGGATGCTCCGGAAGAGCCTGCCGGCGGTGCGGCGCCGCCGCAGCCCCAGCAAGCGCCCCGTTCGGGCAGCTCGTTCGCGCTGCGCAACTGGCGCGTGCGTACCCGCCTCATCGCTCTCATCGCCATCCCCACGATCGTGGCCGTGATCCTGGGCGCGCTGCGCGTCACCACCTCCATCAGCAGCGCGCAGCAGTACCAGTTCATCAGCGACTCGGGAAAGCTGGTCGCCCAGCTCGGCGAGCTCGCCCGCGATCTCGGCATGGAGCGTGACCTCGCTGCCCGCTACGTGGCCGAGGGCAGGCGAGAGGAGGACAAGCTCAGCAGCCAGCAGGGCATCGTGGACGCCAACGTCACCCGCACGCTGGCCCTGGCCAAGACCGTCGAGCCGTCGCTGTCGGACCTCGGGCGCAGGACCCTCGACCGGATCGAGGTCCGGCTCAGCCAGCTGCCCTCGCTGCGCGAGACGGTGACCGGCTCGCAGCTCCCGCCGCTGCCCACCGTGGAGAAGTACTCCGAGACCGTCGCCGACATGCTGCAGATCTACGACGAGCTCGGACAGGGCTCCACGGACGAGCAGCTCACCGCGACGGCCGCCGCGCTGCGCTCCATCGCGCGCGCCGAGGAGGAGGCCTCCAAGCAGCGCGCGCTGCTGACGATCGCGCTGGTACGCGGCTCCTTCGAGGAGCCGGAGTTCAACGCCTTCCTCGACGCCCGCTCCCGCCGCGAGAGCGAGCGGAACACCTTCAACACGGTCGCCTCGGCGCGGCAGCGCCAGGACTTCAACAACACGGTCGCCAGCCGGAAGATCGGCCTGGCCGAGCTCTACATCAGCCGCGCCGTGCTGCTGAACAACGAGGGCACGTCCCTGCGCAGGCTCGACAGCAAGACGGTCAACGACACCGAGAGCTGGTTCGACGCCATCTCCGAGACCGTGGACCGGCACCACCAGGTGCAGAAGTCGCTGTCGGAGCAGGTGGCCACCCGAAGCGCCGACGTCGCCAGCGGCGACAGGCAGCTCGCCGCCATCAACATCGGCATCGTGGTGGCGCTGCTGATCCTGGTCCTGGCCATCACCGCCCTCATGGCCGGCTCGCTGGTCCGCCCGCTGCGGCGGCTGCGCGGCGACGCCCTGAAGATCGCCGGGCACACGCTGCCCGACCTGGTGCGCCAGCTCCGCAACACCGACGTCGATCCCGACCAGCTACGGGTCCCGCCCATCGAGATCAACTCCAGGGACGAGATCGGTGAAGTCGCCCGGGCCTTCGACGAGGTCCACCGCGAGGCCGTCCGCCTGGCCGGTGAGGAGTCCAAGCTCCGCAGCAACGTCAACGCGATGTTCGTGAACCTGTCGCGGCGCAGCCAGACGCTGGTGGAGCGGCAGATCACCCTGATCGACGGGCTGGAGCAGGGCGAGCAGGACGAGCAGCGGCTCGGCAACCTGTTCAAGCTGGACCACCTGGCCACCCGCATGCGCCGCAACAGCGAGAACCTGCTGGTCCTGGCCGGCCAGGAGCCGCCGCGCCGCTGGAGCCAGCCGGTCAAGCTGGTGGACGTCGCCCGCGCCTCCCTGTCGGAGGTCGAGAACTACGAGCGGGTCGTGCTGGAGGTGCCGGAAGGCGTCTCCATCGCCGGCCAGGCCGTCAACGACATCATCCACCTGCTCGCCGAGCTGATCGAGAACGCCCTGTCGTTCTCGCCCCGCGAGACCCGCGTCCCCGTCTCCGGCAGCCGCATCGACGGCGGCGGCATCATGCTGTCCATCAGCGACTCCGGCATCGGCATGACCGCGGAGGAGCTGGCTCAGGCCAACGCGCGCCTGACCGACGCGCCCACCGTGGACGTCTCCGTCTCGCGCCGCATGGGCCTGTTCGTGGTCGCCAGGCTGGCGCACCGGCACGGCATCCGCGTGCAGCTGCGCCCGCACGGCTCCGGCGGCCTGACGGCCATGGTCCTCATCCCCGAGTCGCTGCTCGGCGCGCAGACCGCGCCCGCCGGCACCCCGGCCGCGGGCGGCCCGCCCAGGGAGTCCTTCCAGACGCCGCAGCCCGCGGCGGCCAGCCCCTGGCCCGCCTCCTCGTTCCAGCTCGGCCCCGGCCACCCGTCCTACCCTTCGTACCCGTCGGCGGAGCCCGTCCCGCAGGGCGGCGGCTCCTGGGCGTCGGGCCCGGCCTTCCCCGCCGAGGCAGGCGGCTGGATGTCGGCCGACTCCTCCAACGACGTCTGGGTGACCTCGCGCGGCCCCATGACCGGCGACAGCGGGTTGCCGCAGCGGGAGAGCAGCCTGCCCCAGCGTGGCGCGCTGCCCGACGAGACCCGTCCGTGGACGCGCCCCGAGCAGCCGCTGCCGACCAGGGGCGGGTTCAACGGCTTCGCGGAGAGCGACTCGCCCAGAGGCAGCTTCAACAGCTTCCCCGAGACCGAGTCGGCCGCGACCGGCCCGATGCCCGCCGTCAAGCCGGCCTCGGCGGGCGACGAGTACCTGCCGATCTTCGCCTCGGTGGAGTCGGCCTGGTTCGACCACAACGCGGCCGAGGCCAACTCCACGTGGGGCTCGGCCAAGGCCGACGCGGGCTGGAGCGCGGCGGAGGCCGTACGCGAGCCGGTACGCGACGGCGCGACGGCCTCGGGCCTGCCCAAGCGGGTGCCCAAGGCCAACCTGGTGCCCGGCTCGGCCGACACCGTCTCGGCGCCCAAGGGCGTCGCACCGATGCCGGCGGTCTCGCCCGACCGGGTGCGCAGCCGGTTGTCGAGCTTCCAGCAAGGCTTCCGGGCCGCGCGTGACGACATCAGCGAGGGCAGGACGTACGGGTCCGGCCCGAGGAGTGACAGTAGGGATGAGGGCGCGTGAACGAGCGTAACGAGCGGCCAGTCACACACAGCCGACTGTCGTTCATGCGATCGACGAAGGAGAGCGCATGAACGACCTGAGCCACGCGGCACGCGGGGTGGACTGGTTAATCACCGACTTCGTCAGCACCGTTCCGGGCGTCGCGCACGCGGTGGTCGTCTCGTCCGACGGGTTGCCGCTGGCGGCGTCGGCGGGCTTTCCCGCCGACCGCGCCGACCAGTTGGCCGCCATCGCGTCGGGCCTGGTCTCGCTGACCCAGGGCGCTGCCAGGGTGTTCGAGGGTGGCGCGGTCAACCAGACGATCGTGGAGATGCAGCGCGGCCTGATGCTGATCATGTCGATCAGCGACGGCTCGTGCCTGGCCGTACTGGCGGCGCCGGATTGTGACATGGGTCTGGTGGCCTATCAGATGACGCTGATGGTGGACCGCGCCGGCCAGGTGCTGACCCCGGCTGTGCGTGCCGAGCTGCGCGCCAGCCAGACCAGGTGATGTAGGTGACGAATTCGTGGAACAGCGGTGGCTGGGAGCCCCCGCCCCCGCCTCCCAGCCATGACCCCGCCTCCCCGGTGCGGCCGTACGCCGTGACGGGCGGGCGGACCGCGCCCAAGGTCAAGCTGGCGATGGAGGCCCTGGTGTCCTCGGCGACCGCCGAGCACCGGGAGTTCTCCCACATCACGCCCGAGTACAAAGCGATCAGCCAGCTCTGCCTCCAGGTGAGGTCGGTGGCCGAGGTGTCGGCGCTGCTGCGGATCCCGCTCGGCGTGGTGCGTGTTCTGATCGCGGACATGGCGGCGGAGGGTCTGGTTCGGGTGCATCAGCCGCAGCTTGAGGCAGGCAGACCGGACGTCAACCTGCTGGAAAGGGTGCTCAGTGGACTACGCAGGCTCTAGCCCGGGCCTCACCTCGACGAAGATCGTCGTTGCCGGTGGGTTCGGAGTGGGCAAGACGACGTTCGTCGGCGCGGTGTCGGAGATCATGCCGCTGACGACGGAGGCCGTCATGACCGACGCCTCCGCAGGCATCGACGACCTCGGCATGACGCCGCTGAAGTCGACCACGACCGTCGCCATGGACTTCGGCCGCGTGTCGCTGGACCGCGACCTGATCCTGTACCTGTTCGGCACGCCCGGGCAGCACCGGTTCTGGTTCATGTGGGACGACCTCGTGCGGGGCGCGATCGGCGCGGTCGTGCTGGTCGACACCCGGCGGCTGGCCGACAGCTTCCCGGCGATCGACTACTTCGAGGAGGCGCAGCTGCCCTTCGTGGTGGGGATCAACGGCTGGGACGGGTCGTACCCGCACAGCGACACGGAGGTGCGCGACGCGCTCACGCTGTCGCCGCACATCCCGATGGTGCGGCTGGACGCGCGGAAGAAGGATTCGGTGAAAACCGTCCTGATCCAGCTCGTCGAGCACGCGCTGACGGTCCGGATGGCCGTGCCAGGCTGGAGCGGCTAGCGGAGCGGATAGGCTGGAGTCTTAGACGTACATTCGCTTCGAGGACTGGCCAACCACGTGTTCGAGACGCTATCCGACCGGCTGACATCGGTCTTCTCCTCCCTCCGATCCAAGGGGCGGCTGTCCGATGCCGACATCGACGCCACCACCCGTGAGATCCGCATCGCCCTGCTCGAGGCCGATGTCGCGCTGCCGGTGGTCAAGGCGTTCGTCGCCCAGGTCAAGGAGCGCGCCCGCGGTTCCGAGGTCTCCCAGGCGCTGAATCCGGCGCAGCAGGTCGTCAAGATCGTCAATGACGAGCTGATCGGGATCCTCGGCGGCGAGACCCGCAGGCTCCGCTTCGCCAAGACGCCGCCGACCGTCATCATGCTGGCGGGTCTGCAGGGCGCGGGCAAGACGACGCTCGCGGGCAAGCTGGCCCGGTGGCTGCGGGAGCAGGGCCACGCGCCCATGCTCGTCGCCGCCGACCTGCAGCGGCCCAACGCCGTCCAGCAGCTCCAGGTCGTGGGTGAGCGCGCCCAGGTCGCCGTCTTCGCGCCCGAGCCGGGCAGCGGCGTGGGCGACCCGGTCGCGGTCGCCCGCAGGTCGCTCGACGAGGCCAGGCGCCTCAACCACGACATCGTCATCATCGACACCGCCGGCCGCCTGGGCATCGACCAGGAGATGATGCGGCAGGCCGCCGACATCCGCGACGCGGTCTCGCCCGACGAGACCCTGTTCGTGGTCGACGCCATGATCGGCCAGGACGCCGTCACGACGGCGCAGGCGTTCATGGAGGGCGTCGGCTTCGACGGCGTGGTGCTGACCAAGCTCGACGGCGACGCCCGCGGTGGTGCGGCGCTGTCGGTGCGGCACATCACGGGCCGGCCGATCATGTTCGCGTCCACGGGTGAGAAGCTCGAGGACTTCGACGCCTTCCACCCCGACCGGATGGCCTCGCGCATCCTCGACATGGGTGACATCCTCACCCTGATCGAGCAGGCCCAGAAGACGTTCGACGAGGAGCAGGCCGCCAAGATGGCGGGCAAGCTCACCTCGGGCGAGAACTTCACGCTCGAAGACTTCCTCGAGCAGATGATGATGGTCCAGAAGATGGGCCCCATCAAGAACCTGCTCGGCATGATGCCCGGCATGGGGCAGATGCGCGACCAGATCAACTCCATCGACGATCGTGACCTCGACCGCATCGCGGCCATCATCCGCTCGATGACCCCGGCCGAGCGGCAGGACCCCAAGATCATCAATGGTTCGCGCCGCGCGCGCATCGCCGCCGGCTCCGGCGTGTCGGTGAGCGCCGTGAGCAACCTCGTCGTCCGCTTCTTCGACGCCCAGAAGATGATGAAGCGGATGGCCGGCGGCATGGGCATCCCCGGCATGCCCGGCGGCAAGGGCAAGGCCGCCAAGGCGCAGAAGAAGGCCAAGAAGGGGCGGCGCGTCAGCGGCGACCCGCGCAAGGCCGCGCTGGGCAAGGCGTCCTCCGGCGAGCAGGCCCCCGACGCGCCCAAGCAGGGCGGGGTCCTGGGCAACCTCGGCGGGAAGCTGCCGCCGGGGATGGAGCTGCCGCCCGGCTTCGACCCGTCGAAGCTGCGGTTGCCCGGTCAGAAGTAGTCCGGCGGCGGGGTGGGCGAGTCCACCCCTTACCGGACCTTTGCGGTGTGCTGTCGTGACGGGTCGTAGGCAGTGCCGTCGATCTGGCACAATGGCATGTTGGAACACCGTGGCCATGCGGGTGCCCTCTCACCTCCCGCCGGGCACGCCTGTCCCTGGAGCGTCATCCCGTCGTGCCCCACTCGGCGAGGTGCCGTTCACCCACGCTCAAATGCAGGAGAGACCACACCCGTGGCAGTCAAGATCAAGCTCAAGCGGCTCGGCATGATCCGCAACGCTCAGTACCGTATCGTCGTCGCCGACAGCCGCACCAAGCGTGACGGCCGGGCGATCGAGGAGATCGGCCTGTACCACCCGAAGCAGAACCCGTCGCGCATCGAGATCGACGCCGAGCGCGCGGCGTACTGGCTGGGTGTCGGCGCGCAGCCGACCGAGCCGGTGCTCAAGCTGCTCAAGCTCACCGGTGACTGGCAGAAGTTCAAGGGCGAGCCCGCCCCCGCGCCGCTGCAGGTCGCCGAGCCGGCGGCCGACCGCCACGCCCTCTACGAGGCCGCGGCCAAGGAGGCGCTGTCCGGTGGCGACACCGGCACGGCCGCCACCACGCCCAAGAAGAGCAGGAAGAAGGACGAGGCCGAGGCCGCCGCCGAGACCCCGTCCGAGGGCGAGGCCTGACGTGCTCGAGGAGGCTCTCGAGCACCTCGTTAAGGGCATCGTCGAACATCCCGACGATGTCCGGGTCCGCGCACGCCGCATTCGCAGCGGGCGCGTCCTGGAGGTCCGGGTGCACCCCGAGGACCTGGGCAAGGTCATCGGACGCGGCGGGCGCACCGCCAAGGCGCTGCGCACGGTCGTGAACGCCCTGGCCGACGGGAAGTACGTGCGGGTCGATCTGCTCGATCTGCACGAAGCGGTCCGTTAGCGTCAGGTTTGTGCGCCCTCATCGGCTCGTTCCGATGGGGGCGCTCCGCGTTGAGAGAGAAGGCAGGTTCACGTGCAGCTGGTCGTCGGCCGGATAGGCCGCCCGCACGGGGTACGCGGTGACGTGACCGTGGAGGTGCGCACCGACGATCCCGAGCTGCGTTTCGCCGCCGGCACGCCGATCACGACCGACCCCGCCGATCGCGGGCCGCTCGTGGTCGCCGGTCGCCGGTGGCACAAGGGCGTGCTGCTGCTGACGTTCGAGGGGGTCGCCGACCGCGACGCCGCCGAGGAGCTGCGCGGCACCATGCTGGTCATCGACTCCTCCGAGGTGACGCCGTCCGACGACCCCGACGAGTTCCACGACCACCAGCTCATCGGGCTGGCCGTGCAGACCGTCTCAGGCGAGCCGGTCGGCGAGGTGACGGATGTGCTGCACCACGGCCAGGACCTGCTCGTGGTGCGCAGGAAGGGCCAGGAGGAGGCGCTCATCCCGTTCGTCAGGGCGCTGGTGCCCGAGGTGGACGTGGAGGCGGGCCGGCTGGTCGTCGATCCTCCCGAAGGGCTGCTGTGATGCGGCTCGACATCGTCTCGATCTTCCCCGAGTACTTCGCGCCGCTGGACGTCTCGCTGATCGGCAAGGCCCGTGAGCGCGGCACCCTCGACGTACGGCTGCACCAGCTGCGCGACTGGGCCCACGACGTGCACAAGACCGTCGACGACACCCCCTACGGGGGCGGGCCCGGGATGGTCATGAAGCCCGAGGTGTGGGGCGAGGCCATCGACGCCGTCGTCGGCGACGGCTCTGCCCGGCTGATCGTGCCGACCCCGAGCGGGCGGCCGTTCGACCAGGAGCTGGCGCAGGAGCTGGCGCAGGAGCCGTGGCTGCTGTTCGCCTGCGGCCGGTACGAGGGCATCGACTCCAGGGTCATGCAGGAGTATTCCTCGCGGATGCGCGTGGACGAGGTCAGCATCGGCGACTACGTGCTGGCCGGTGGCGAGGTGGCGGTGCTGGTGATGGTGGAGGCCATCGGCAGGCTGCTGCCAGGCGTGCTGGGCAACGCCCAGTCGGCCGTGGACGACTCGTTCGCGCCCGGCTCGATGCGGAACCTGGTGGAGGGGCCCGTCTACACCAAGCCGCCCGTGTGGCGCGGGCACGAGGTGCCGGCGGTGCTGTTGTCCGGGCATCACGGAAATGTCGCCCGGTGGCGGCGCGACGAGGCGATCCGGCGCACCGTACGGAACCGGCCCGAGCTGGCGGCGGCGCTCGACCCCGAGACGCTCGACAAGCACGACAGAAAGCTGCTCGAAGAGCTCTCGTTTCGCCTCCAGCCGGAAGATATGGCAAACTGAATCGCTGCCAACCGTCTATCGGTTGGTCCGTCATGCCCGGGAAACGGTCCCGGGCTCATCAAACCAGCAAGCGTGTCCGCCGCGAGCTCCGGCCGGGTGGACCTCCGCGTGCTCACGAGGACTTGAGGACAGCTCTCATGCACACGAAGATCCAGGAGCTCGAGCAGGCGACCCTGCGCGGCGACGTGCCGGCGTTCCGCCCCGGTGACACGCTCGAGGTCCACGTCCGAGTCGTCGAAGGAAACCGCTCCCGCATCCAGGTCTTCAAGGGCTTCGTGCTGCGCCGCCAGGGCAGCGGTGCCCGCGAGACCTTCACGGTCCGCAAGGTCAGCTACGGTGTCGGCGTCGAGCGCACCTTCCCGGTGCACAGCCCGGTCATCGAGAAGATCGTGCTCGTGACCCGCGGTGACGTGCGTCGCGCCAAGCTCTACTACATGCGCGACCTGCGCGGCAAGGCCGCCCGCATCCGCGAGAAGCGCGAGACCGCGGCCGCCAAGTAAACCCGGTGGTCTTCGTCTTGGGAATGGCCCGCGCGAACGCGCGGGCCATTCGCCTTTACAGGGCCGTTTCCTTTATGTGGAGCGACTCGTGCACGGTGTAACGTCGGTCGAGGCTTGTCGAGCCGAGGCATCATCTAGGCTCGTCAGCGATGACTAACGAAAGCCAGGAGCACGGCGCGGCGCGCCGCCCTGTCGAGGACGAGGTGGACGTGGTCGCCGAAGAGACTCAGAAGCCGGCCAAGGGCGATAAACCAGAGAAGAAGGGGTCGTTCTGGAAAGAGCTTCCCGTTCTCATCGTCGTAGCCCTGGTGCTGGCGCTGATCATCAAGACGTTTGTGGTCCAGGCCTTCTACATCCCGTCGGAGTCGATGGAGAACACCCTCCTGACGAACGACCGGGTCCTGGTCAACAAGCTCGTCTACCACACTCGTGACATCGAGCGCGGCGACGTGGTGGTCTTCTCGGGGGTCGACTCCTGGGACGGTGAGTTCGAGATGGCGGAGCCGTCCAACCCGGTCGAGGGCTTCTTCCGGTGGGTGGGCACGGCGTTCGGCATCATCCCCGGCGAGAAGGACTACATCAAGCGGGTCATCGGCGTCGGCGGCGACCACGTCAAGTGCTGCGACTCCAAGGGGCGCATCACGGTCAACGGCACGCCCATCGACGAGGAGAGCTATCTCTACCCGGGCGACGTGCCCTCCGACGAGTTCTTCGACGTCACGGTGCCGCAGGGGCGGCTGTGGGTCATGGGCGACCACCGCTCGGTCTCGCTCGACTCGCGCTCGCACACCGGCGATCCGGGTGGCGGCTCCATCCCCGAAGGCCAGGTCATCGGGCGGGCCTTCGTGATCGTGTGGCCGTTCAACAGGTTCGACACGATCGACATCCCTGACACGTTCGCACAGCCCGCACTCCAGGCGCTGGGCGGTTCGGCACCGCTGGTCGCCGGGTTCGGCATGGCCGTACCCTTGGTGCTGGTCCGTCGGCGCCTGCGGAGGAGGCGCTGATGGCCGACACCAAGAAGGCGGAGGGCGTGGGGAAAGAGAAGAAGAAGGGCGGCTTTCGCGAGACCGTCCTGCTGCTGGTCATGGGCGTCGGCATCGCGCTGCTGCTTCAGGCGTTCGTGGTCGGGTCGTTCTACATCCCGTCCGTGTCGATGGAGAACACTCTCCTGGTCAACGACCGGGTCTTCGTCAACAAGCTGGCGGGCAAGCCCGAGCGCGGCGACATCGTGGTCTTCAAGGGCTGGAACGGCGAGGACACGATCAAGCGGGTCATCGGCATCGGCGGCGACAAGGTGGTGTGCTGCGACAAGCAGAAGCGCATCACCGTCAACGGTACGCCGCTGGACGAGAAGTCCTACCTCTACCCGGACGATTTCGCTTCTGGCGATGACTTCGACGTCACCGTGCCCGCCGGGAAGCTCTGGCTCATGGGCGACCACCGCAGCGCCTCGGCCGACTCCCGGGCCCATATGGGCGAGCCGGGAGGTGGCTTCATCTCGGAGGACGACGTGATCGGCAAGGCCGTGGTGCGCTACTGGCCGCTGTCGCGGGGCTATCTCTTCTCCCGTCCCGACATTTTCGACAAGGTCAAGTAGAGACGTCTTCCAGTCGCGGTATGCGGCGAATGGGGCGTACGCTGCCTGTGTCATGACAGTTGCGTTCCGCCCTCGTCCGAGCGTCGTCCGGCGCGATTCCGGACTCTACGCCTACGAACGGGCACTGGCCCGCCGCGGCCTGACCCCCATCGCGGGCGTCGACGAGGCCGGCCGCGGCGCGTGCGCCGGGCCCCTGGTGGTCGCGTCCGTCATCCTGCGCAAGCAGCTCGACGGCCTGAGCGACTCGAAACTGCTGAGCCCCGCGGTGCGCGAACGCCTGCACGACCAGATCATGCGGGTCGCGCACGTCGGCATAGTGATCATCCCTCCGGGGGAGATCGACGCCAAAGGTCTGCACAGATGCAACGTCTCGGGAATGCGGCGGGCGGTCGCGCAGTTGCCCTGTGACCCGGAGTACATCCTGACGGACGGTTTCCCGGTCCCGGGGCTCCCGGCGCCGTCCCTGGCCGTGTGGAAGGGGGACCAGGTGGCCGCGTGCGTGGCGGCCGCGTCGATCGTGGCCAAGGTGACCAGGGATCGCTTGATGGTCGCGCTCGACGAGCGCTACCCGCAGTACGGCTTCGCCGAACACAAGGGGTATGTCACACCAGGACACCGGCTCGCGCTGGAAACGCACGGTCCGTGTCCTGATCACCGTTACTCCTTCGTCACGGTGGCGAGGGAGATGGGTGAGAATGAAATGGGGGCCGGGGTTGCCTGACCAGGCGAACCGGGGGACCGGTACGACAGGAGGACCGCGATGAGCGCAGAGGATCTCGAAAAGTACGAAACCGAGATGGAGCTGCAGCTTTACCGCGAATACCGTGATGTCGTCGGTTTGTTCACGTACGTGGTGGAGACTGAGCGGCGCTTCTACCTGACCAACTCGGTCGACCTCGACGTCCGTACCGCCGAGAACGGCGACGTCTTCTTCGATGTGAAGATGCAGGACGCGTGGGTGTGGGACATGTATCGGCCGGCGCGGTTCGTGAAGAACGTGCGGGTGGTGACGTTCAAGGATGTGAACGTGGAGGAGCTGGCCAAGGCGGATCTGGAGATGCCTAAGGAAGGGTTCTCTGCTGGGTAGGCGGGGGGTGTCGGGGGTGGGGCGGTTGTTGGCCTGCTGAGTGCGGGGGCCGCCTGACCGGCGTGAGGATGGTATTCGCCGGTGGGGCGTAGCCTGTCTGGGCTTGCGGTGGGTATGCCTGCCTAGGTTTCAGGCTGTTCTTGGGGGCTGTGCGGGCTTCTGGCTCGGGCTGGGTGTTGGTTTCGGGGTTTGCCGTTCTTGGGGTGTGCCGGTGCGGGCGCGCTCTCATGCCCTGGCCGGGGGGCCGTACTGGTGCCTCGTCCGCGGGATTCACCTCCACCGCCACCCGTTTGCTCCCTCTCCGGGCTACCTGCTTCTCTTTGCCCTTGCGCCCTTGCGCGCCTTGCCTTACGCGCATCCGCGCCCGCCTCACGCGCACCCGCCTCTCACGCGTGCCCATGCCCGCCTCACGTAGCACGCACCACCTCGGACCAGCGCGCGCCCCTCATCCCGCTTCCTTGTCCACCTCGCTCCAGTTCGTCCACTCGACCACTCCTCCACACCGCCAGCTCCAGCGCCCACACCTAATCCAACGCCAAACCCAGCAACTCCCCCACCCAGCCCTCAACCCCGGCCCCCAGCACGCACGAGCGGCCGCCCCAAAGCCAGCCCACTTATCCACAGCTTCACCACCTCCTCGCCGCCCCATCCACAGAACCCCGTTCGGCCCCTCCACCCCCACCCCCCATCCGCCAAGGTCATGCCCAACCCCAACCCCCACGGAGGCGGCACATGGCCAAGGAAACCAAGCTCGAACTAGGCAAACGCGGCGAACAAGCAGCCGTAACCTACCTAGAAGCCAACGGAATGAAGGTCCTGGACCGCAACTGGCGCTGCCGCCACGGCGAAATCGACATCCTCGCGGAAGAAGGCCCCACCCTCGTCGTGGTCGAGGTCAAAACCCGCTCAGGCAGATCCCACGGCACAGCACTGGAATCCGTGAGCCCCACCAAACTGGCCAGACTGCGCATGCTCGCCGCCAAATGGCTCTCCGCACAACCCCGCACGTTCGAAACGGTCCGCGTCGACGTCATAGCCCTGGAACGCTTCGCAGGAGATTTCGCCCTCCACCACGTAAGGGGGGCGATCTAGATGGCGGTGGCCCGCACGCGCAGCGTGGCCCTGGTAGGAGTCGCGGGCCGCACGGTCGAGGTCGAAGCCGACGTGGGCAACGGCCTGGCAGGCATCCATCTCATCGGTCTGCCCGACACCGCGCTGAGCGAGGCCCGCGACCGCGTCAGATCGGCGATGGTCAACAGTAACTACCCCTGGCCCGACGCCCGCATCATCGTCAGCCTCTTCCCGGCCAGCCTGCCGAAGCGGGGCTCCCAGTTCGACCTCGCCATCGCCATGGCCATCCTGGGCGCGGCCGGCGTGGTCCCGGCAGAGCGCATCGCGGAGCCGTTCTTCCTGGGAGAGCTCGGCCTCGACGGCCGCATCAGAGCCGTACGCGGCGTGCTCCCCTCCGTCCTGGGCGCGGCCAAGCACGGTGACGTCACGGTCGTGGTTCCCTCCGCGAACTGCGCCGAGGCCGTCCTCGTCCCCGACGTGAAGGTGATCCCGGTCGCGGACCTGCGCCAGCTCGTGGAGTGGCTGCGCAAGGGCGACGCCCCACCCGAGCCCGAGATCGAGATCGAGGAGTACGCCGACCCGCCCAAGACCACCTGCGCCCCCGGCGTCGACCTGGCGGACGTCGTCGGCCAGCCGGTCGCCCGGCGAGCACTCGAAGTGTGCGCGGCCGGCGGCCACAACCTGTGGATGCTCGGCCCGCCGGGCACCGGCAAGACCATGCTGGCCGAACGCCTCCCCACCCTCCTGCCGGACCTGGAGCTCGATCACGCCCTGGAGGTCACCGCCATCCATTCGGTCGCCGGCGTCCTGCCGCCCAACGCGCCGATGATGAGCCACCCTCCGTTCGTCAGCCCGCACCACACGGCGACCGCCGCCGCGATCATCGGCGGCGGCAGCACGATCGTCCGCCCCGGAGCCGTCTCCCTGGCCCACAGAGGCGTGCTCTTCATGGACGAGGCCCCGGAATTCCCCCGGCATGTCCTGGACGGGCTGAGACAACCCCTGGAGTCCGGCCGGGTGACGGTGTCGAGGTCCGCAGGCTCGGTCACGTTCCCCGCCCGGTTCATGCTCGTCCTGGCGGCCAACCCGTGCCCCTGCTCCCAGGCGGAGGACCAGGGGGAGACCTGCAGATGCTCTCCCACCATCAGACGCCGCTACCTGGGCCGCCTCTCCGGCCCGCTCCTCGACCGCATCGACATGAAGGTCACGGTCGCCCGCTCCTCCCGCCGCGAGCTCCTGGCCGACCGCCAGTTCGTGGAGACGAGCAAGACGGTCGCAGAACGGGTCCTGGTGGCTCGTGAACGAGCCGCCAAGCGCCTGGCGGGCACGCAGTGGCGCTCCAACGCCGAGATCCCCTCCTCCGTCCTCCACGCCGACTACCGCCCTTCGGACGCCGCCATGCAGCCCATGACGGCCTGCCTGGACGCCGGCACCCTCACCGCCCGCGGCCTCGACCGCGTCGTACGAGTGGCCTGGACCCTCGCCGACCTGGCCGGCAAAGACCTCCCAGGACAGGACGAAACCAACGCGGCGCTCAGCTTCTGGCTCGGTGTGCGATGACCCGCCCGCAACCTCAGAGCACCTCCCCAGCCATCACGTCCGAACGGTCCTCCCAAGGCGCCACGTCCTCCTCCTCCTGCTCCTCCCGCCTCGCCCACCGCCCTCCGGGCGAACCGCCATCCCCACACACTTTCGGGAGGACCCGTGACCGCCACACCTTCCACAGCCACAGAGAGCAAGGTCGAGGAGGTGGCCATCGCCACCAGGAGAGCCGAGGACCAAGGGATGGCCAACCCTGTATGGGCGACCCGAGCCGCTTGGCAAGCCGATAAGGAAGGAGGGGTCATGACGGAGAGCGCGACTCAATCCGACAGACAACACGAGACCGCCAGGGGAGTTGAGGCTGTCAGGGGAGTCGAGTCCGAAAGCGAGATCGAGTCCGAGAGCGAGATCGAGTCCGAGAGCGAGATCGAGTCCGAAAGCGAGATCGAGGCGAGAGCCGCTCTCATGCGAGCCGCCGACGTCGGAGACGTCACCATGGGCAGCCTCGTAGCCCAGTACGGCGCCCCACAGGCAGTGGAAGCCATCCGCACCCGCACCCTCCCTCCGGACTTCATCGCCAGACAAGCCCAGCACGAACGCCCACCCAACCTCACGTCCTGCCTGAACGCCTGGTACACCCGCCTGGCAGCCGCCAACCCCGCGGCCGACCTCGAAGCCGGCCGACGATCCGGAGCCAGGCTGATCATCCCCGGCAGCCCGGAATGGCCCACCCAGCTCAACCAACTGGGCCGCAGCCGCCCCCTCGGCCTCTGGGTGCACGGCAACGCCGACCTCCGCTTCTCCTGCCTCAAATCCGTGGCCATCGTCGGAGCCAGGGCCGCCACCTCGTACGGCTCCCACATCGCGGCCGAGTTCGGCGTCGGTCTCAGCGAGTCAGGCTGGACCGTCGTCTCCGGCGGCGCCTTCGGCGTGGACGGTGCGGCCCACAAGGGCGCTCTGGCCGCCGGAGCACCCACAGTCGTGGTCCTGGCCTGCGGCGTCGACGTCTCCTACCCGAGCGCCCACGAGCCCTTGTTCGCCGAGATCAGAGAGAAGGGCGTCCTCATCAGCGAGTGCCCGCCCGGCGTACACCCGACCAGAGCCCGCTTCCTCATCCGCAACCGTCTGATAGCGGCCCTGTCACGAGGAACGGTCGTCGTCGAAGCCGCCATCCGCAGCGGCGCCCTCAACACAGCCACCCACGCCCTGTCCCTCAACAGGCACCTGGGAGCAGTCCCGGGCCCCATCACCTCCGCGATGTCAGCCGGTTGCCACAAACTCCTCCGAGAACGCAAGGCCGTCTGCATCACCTCCCCGGAAGACATGATCGACCTCGTAGGCATGCTCGGCGACGACCTCGCCCCGCAGATCCGCGCCCCCGCCGTTCCCAGAGACAGACTCAACGAGCCGACCAAGAGAGTCCTGGACGCGGTCCCGGCCAGAGGCGGCGCAGGCCCCGCCTCGATCGCGGTGGCAGCCGGCCTGAGCCTCGACACGACCCTGAGCGCCCTCGGCGGCTTGGCAGCCGCCGGCTACATCGAACGCACCCCCAGAGGCTGGCGCCTCCGCAAACAGCCGACCACGTACCGCAAGGCCCCCGACTCCGCAGCCCTCGAACCCCCACCTCTCCCGGAACCAGACCCGACCGACATCCCGCCACCGCACGACCCGCCACCGCACGACCCGCCACCCCATCACCCGCCACCCCACGACGACTTCCGCCCCGCGACGCCGAATCCCCTGACCGAACGGCGGCTGACCCCAGCTCAAGATCGCCCCGAGAGCGACACGCAGCACGACCCCGGTACCTGACGTGTGCGTGACCGCGCATGCCCGGCCGAAGTCCCGGCCAGGCGAGCTGCGACGGTGACGTCATATGGCGGCGACTCGACCCTGTAGGGCCTCCCGCGAGGACCGATCACACCACTCCGCGGTTGCGTCCCGCGAGACATGTCCGCCCATCACGCCGCCCTAGATAAGCAGCACCTTGAACTCGGTAGCGAGAAAGTGGGGGTCACTGGTGCACGATCTGCTTCTCCAGCGCCGCTCACCGGCCAAACTGTTGTCTGCGGCCATCGTTCTGCTCTCCTCGGTTTGAATAGGCCCTCCAAGGATCAAGCGATGGCCGTCACCATACTTACGCCGATTCGGCCCTGACCAAGCCGAACGTCCACCTGCCCTCCAGCGCGACCGCGAGCAGCAAGCCGTCGGCGGCCTCGACCCGAGTTTCACCGGGTCGGTGCCTCTCGTCCTCTAGCTATTTGGTGGCCTTCGGATCCGCTGCTGGCCGGTCGGCGACTTTCGCCCTCGTTTCCGAGGCGGTCGGTGGCCTTCGAAGCGTTCCTGACCGGTCGGCAGCCTCCGCCCTTGTTCCGGGCTTGCGGTGTATTGACTGGCATTAGTGCTGCCAGCACCGCCCCTTGCGCGTGGAGTTCGTGGTGTCGTCCGGTCGGTCAGGCCTGCCCGCCCTTCTTCGCGGCGCACAACCCCGGTCCTTTCCATCCCCAACGCCGGTGGACGTGCGCGGGCTCCCGCGTTGAGGGCGTTTTCGTTGTTGGCTCAACGATCGAGAGCTTCCCCGCTGCCGTCCGGATCAAGGGCTGACGACGGTGACTCGATCGGGAACAGGATCGGGCTGAGCAGGTATTGCGTGCGGTCGGGAGCCGAGGGGTTCGAGAGGCGGGGGGCGATGGCGGCGCGTAGCTCGCTGATCAGTTCGTGCAGTTCGTCGTGGCTGAGCCAGATCGCGTGCTGCCGGTAGCCGACGAGATCGGCGACCGGGTCGGCCTCGTCCCGGTCGAGGTAGGCGTTGAACTCGGCGAGCAGGATGGCCATGGCTGTGGCGAAGCCGCGCCGGTGGTCGTCGGGCGTCAGCGATTCGACCATGGCGGGGTCGATCACCGCGAGGTCCTGGCGTAGGCGGTAGCGGCGCTCGACGGCTCCGCGTACCCGCCGCTCTTCGGCCACCTCCAGGACTCCCTCGAGCGCAAGCAGCTCGATGTGGCGGTAGAGCGTGGCCTTGGAGACGTCGGGGATGCGCGCGCACAGTTGGGACGTCGTGAGCATGCGACCGCCTCGCATCGCGTGGACGATGCGGAGCCGTACCGGGTGGGCCAGAAGTTCCAAGGTGTCCACCGGCATATGGTCTCATATGTGCTACCTTTCTCATAAATGAGAAAGGTTGGGTGGGTGGGCGTGGGAGAAGCCGTCGAGCCGGGTGCGGTTGCCGTCTCTGTTGTGGAGATGGCAGGTGCGGGGCGTTTTGAGGAGATCGAGCAGTTGCTTGCTCCGTCGCTGCGGGCTGTCGTGTCTGCGCGACTGTTGCAGGAGGCGTGGCACGGCGAGGTGGTCGCCAAGCGGGGTGGGGTGGCCGGCGTCGGGCGGCCGGTGAGTGAGGGGGCCGGTGCGGGGTTGGTGCGGGTGAGCGTTCCGATCGACTGCCGGGAGGGTGAGTTCGCCCTCGTTGTGGTGGTCGATGAGGGTGGCAGTCTGCATGGGCTGCAGTTGGCGGCAGCGGGGACGGGGGCGTGGACGATGCCGTCTTATGTTGAGCCTGAGCGCTTCTTCGAGCAGGACGTCACCGTTGCCGCCGGTACTCACGCGGTGCCGGGCACGTTGAGCTTGCCGCATGGTGAGGGGCCGTGGCCTGCTGTCGTGGTGCTCAGTGGAGGGGGGCCGTTCGACCGCGATGAGACGAGCGGGCCCAACAAGCCGCTCAAGGATCTCGCTTGGGGGCTGGCCAGTCGGGGTGTGGCCGTGCTGCGCTTCGACAAGGTGACTTACACGCATCGGGAGATGATGACCGCGTCGGACTTCACGATGACCGGCGAGTACGTCCCGTACGCGGTGGCTGCCGTTCGGTTGCTTCAGGGGCGGCCCGAAGTGGATGCCGGGCGGGTCTTCTTGGTGGGGCACAGCATGGGGGGCAAGGTGGCTCCGCGGGTGGCCGCCGAGGAGAGTTCCGTGGCCGGACTGGTGATCATGGCTGGTGATACGCAGCCCATGCATCGCGCCGCTGTGCGGGTGGTGCGCTACCTCGCCAGAGTGAGTCCGGGCATGGTCCCGGAGGCTGCGGTCGAGGGTCTTGTCGGGCAGGCGGCCGTGGTCGACAGCCCCGACTTCTCGCTCTCCACGCCGGCTACGGAGCTGCCTTTCGGGTTGCCCGCTTCGTATTGGCTGGATCTGCGTGACTATGACCCGGTCGCCACTGCGGCGGGCCTGGACAAGCCGATGTTCATCCTTCAGGGAGGCCGGGATTATCAGGTCACTGTCGCGGACGATCTGTCCGGGTGGCGTGCGGGCCTTGGCCACCGTTCCGATGTGACGATTCGGGTGTACGACGCCGATAACCACCTCTTCTTTCCTGGTGAGGGTGTTTCCACGCCTGAGGAGTACGAGGCTGCGCAACATGTCGATCCGGCTGTGGTCGAGGACGTCGCGGAGTGGGTTGCCGCGGTGCGGGGGGCTGGTGTGCGGTTGTCGTAGCCGCGCACTTGGGGAGGTTGTTTGGGTATGGCGCGTGGGTGGGCGGCTGGCTCGGTGGCTGGGTGGCTGGCTGGGTGGCTGGGTGGCTGGGTGGGTGGCTGGGTGGCTGGGGTCGGGCCTTGGAGAGGGTGAGAGTTGTGGTGTGGTTCGGGCAGTGGTGAGAGGTTGGTGGGGAGGGAGAGACGGGAGGGTTCGGGCGTGGACAGGGACGAGGTTGTGGCGGAGTTCGGGCGGTATCTGCGGCTTGAGCGTGATCTTTCGCCGCATACGGTTCGGGCGTACCTGGCTGATGTGAACTCTCTGCTCGACCACACTGGCGGGGAGGTCGAGGGGCTGGACATCGGGGTGCTCAGGGAGTGGCTGGCGGGGCAGCATGCTGCTGGGAAAGCGCGGGCTACGTTGGCGCGGCGGACTGCGTGCGCTCGTACCTTCACCGCTTACTGCCATCGACGGGGCTGGCTGGTGGCGGATCCCGGGTTGCTGCTGGGCAGCGCGAAGTCGCCTCGGGCGTTGCCTGCCGTGCTTGATCAGCGGCAGGCGGAGGCTGTGCTGGCGGTGCCTTCCGAGGGGGAGCCCAAGGAATTGCGGGATCAGGCGCTGCTGGAGCTGCTGTATGCCACGGGTGTGCGGGTGGGTGAGCTTTGTGCGCTCGATGTGGACGACGTGGATCGTGAGCGGAACGTCATCAGAGTGCTGGGGAAAGGGCGGAAAGAGCGGTCGGTGCCGTTCGGGGCGCCTGCGCTGCGGGCGTTGGATCGGTGGTGCATTCATGGGCGGCCGTTGTTGATGCGGGCCGGATCGGGGGCGGCGCTTTTTCTCGGGGTGCGGGGTGGTCGTATCGATGCGGGGACTGTTCGGCGGGTGGTGCATGCGCGGTTGGCGCAGGTGGAGGGGGCTCCGGATATGGGGCCGCATGGGTTGCGGCATAGTGCGGCGACGCATCTGCTGGAGGGTGGGGCTGATCTTCGGAGTGTTCAGGAGTTGCTCGGGCATGCGTCTTTGAGTACGACGCAGATTTATACGCACGTTTCTATCGAGAGGTTGCGGGCGGCGTATCGGCAGGCGCATCCGAGGGCTTGATGAGCGCTTGATGATGCGTTCGGTGGGTTGGTAGGGGTGGTTATTTGGGGCTGATGCGTTGGTCGGGCGTGAGCTGGTTGACGCAGGCTTGAGGGGGCTTGGGGTGGTGTCCGCGGTTGCTGGGTCTGGGGAGCCGTTGTTTGCGGTGCTGGCCTTTGATGCGACTTTGTGGGTTCGGGGTGGAGCGGGGTGTGCGGCGGCGGCGGCGGAGAAATGCGGCGGTGATGAGGAGGAGGGTTATGGCGGAGGTGGAGAGGCCGATGGCGGTGATGGCGAGGTGAGGGGAGAGGTTGCGGCGTAGCTCTTGGAGCGTTCCAAGCCAGTAAGGGGGCTGAGGGATGGGGACGGTGACGCATGAAGGTCGTGGCAGGGGCGTTAGGCCGCTGTTGGGGCTCGGCTGAGGAGGACTGGGGTGGAGGCTTTTGTCGTCCCTGGGGCTTGGAGCGCCGGTTGTGCTTGGGCTGCGGTGGAAATGCGAAATGAGCGCGGCAATCGGTGGTGAGGTGCTGGGGGAGTTGGCGTTGGGATTGGTGCTGACGATGGTGGCGGACATGGGGGCGGTCGTGGTTGGTGTCTGGTTCAGCGTGATGGCGCTGAGTGGGTGCGCGGTGGCTGCGATGGCTGCGGTCTTGATTACGGCTGCGGAGGATGCGGCGGTGAAGGCGGCGGGGATGACCGGCCTAAAGGTGAAAGTGCCGGGGGTGGCGGGCGTGAAGGTGGAAGTGCCGGGGGTGGCGGGCGTGAAGGTGGAAGTGCCGGGGGTGGCGGGCGTGAAGGTGGAAGTGCCGGGGGTGGCGGGCGTGGAGATGGGCGGTGTGGCGTTGGAGGGCGCGGCGGGGGAGGGCATGGCGGAGAAGATCGCTGGGGCGGAGGGCGCGAAGGTGTGAGGGATGTCGGGCGTGAAGGGCGCGGGGGTGGAAGGGGTGGGGGTGGAGGGCGTGGAGGTGCGGAGGGGTGGGCCAGAAGGGGAGGAGGCGGGTGGGGGCTTGGCCCAGGAGTTGGAGTGGGTTCAGGTAGGTGGTGCCGCGGCGGAGGCCCCAGTGGAGGCAGGACTCTTCACAGTGGGGCTTGCTCGAAGGCTCGACGGTGCCGAGCTTGGTGCCAGGGGTGACGGGTTGGCCTCGGCGTACTGAGGGCGTGACGGGGAGGTAGGTCGTGCGTAGGCCGCCTTCGTGCTCGATGGTGACCACGCCCTTGCCGGCTACGGGGCCGGCGAAGCGGATCGTGCCTGGACCGGCTGCCAGGACTGGGGTGTCGGCTGGGGCGGCGAGGTCGAGGCCGCGGTGGCCTGCGAGCCATGGCTCTGGCGGTGGGGTGAAGCGGCGCAGGATTCTGGGATTTCCATCGAGGGGCCAGCGCCATGTCGGGGGAGAGGCTCTCGCTGGGTGGGCGGGGGTGGTGGACAGGAGCAGGGTTGTCGAGATGAGCAATATCGAGGCGGCAGAGGTGAGTCTCGTCAGGGGACTGGGCGATGGGAGCAAGGGGAGCGGGGTTGCTCGGGGGATGGAGGGTTGGGTGTTCATGGTGGGAGGTTGGCTGAAGCGGGCGGGGGCGCGGGAGGGCGAACGTCGTTCTGTGGATAAGGCGTGGATGTGGGCGGAGGGATGGGGCGAAGTACGGGCGTGTGAGGTGCGCCAGATGATCAGGTGTTGACGGTGCGGCGGTGATGGGGGCGGAGGGGGGACGTCCAGATCCAGATGGTGCTGAGGGCTATGCCGGCTGCGCAGATGAGGATGACGGGGCGTAGGCCCACGAGTTCGGCGAGGAAGCCGCCGGCGAGCCCGCCCAGGGCCAGGACGCCTTGGACGGCGAAGGTCGTGGTGGCGTTCACGCGGCCGCGTAGCTCTGGAGGGGTTTCCCTGAGGGTGATGGCGCCCATGCAGGTGGCGAAGGCGACGACGATGCCGCCCGTGATCGTGCTGGTCAGGGCCAGCAGGGAGAGCTTCCACCACAACGGGCCGGTCAGCAGGCCCACTGCGAGGATCTCGATGGGGAAGAAGATCACCGAGATGAGCAGGACGCGGTTCTCGCCGTAGCGCTTGGACAGGCGGGCCGTCAGCCAGGCGCCGAGGAGGCCGCCGGCGCCGCTCAGGGCGATGAGGGCGCCGATGAGAGCTTTGGGGATGTCGAGGGTGTTCAGCATGTAGAGCATGTAGACGGCCGTGTAGGCCATGGCGAAGAAGTTGATGGTGACGCCGGCTCCCAGGAGTGCGCGCAGGACCGGGTGGGTGACGCTGGTCTTCAGGCCTTCCACGACGTCGCGCCACATGCTCCTGGACGCCGAGGGGGTGTTGTGCTCGGGGGTTCTGATGGTGCGCAGCAGGAGGGCCGAGGTCAGGAACGCGAACGCCTCAGCCAGTACGGCCAGAGGAGCCGTGAGGAGTTGCACCAGGAGGCCCGCCAGGCCGGGGCCGCTGACTGACGCCACCGAATAGGAGGCGTGGAAGCCGGCCATGGCCTCCGTTCGCTGGGAGGGGTCGACCACCGCTGCCAGGTGCGGGAAGTTCGCGGCCTTGAAGAGTACGCCTGCTGTGCCGATGACCAGGGCAACGGCTACCAGCCAGACGACGTTCAGTATGCCGAGCAGCCAGGCGATGGGGATCGTGACCGCGGCGGCGCAGGAGACGAGCTCGCAAGCGATCATCAGCGGGCGGTGGCGGGTGAGCCGGTCGGCGATGGCTCCCGACTGGAGGCCGAACAGGAGGACCGGGACCGAGGCGGCGGCGGTGAGGATGCCCATCTGGGAGGGGGAGGCGGTCAGCAGGGTGACCGCGGTCAACGGGATGGCCAGCTTGGAGACCTCCGAACCGGTGACGGAGATGGTGCGGGCCGTCCAGAGGAGGCGGTAGTCGCGTTGCTTGCGCAGGGGAGGTGGGGGCGGATTTGTTCGGTCTGGCTGAGGGAGGGGGGCGGTGGGTTGGGGAGCGGGCGGTTGTGCCGTTGCGGGGGGAGGTGGCGTGGCGGTTCTGGTGCTGCGACTGGTGGTTGGTGTGGGGGAGGTGCTGCTGGGCGAGTTGTGAAGGGAACGCTTCATAACTATGAAGGTAACCCTTCATAGTTATGAAAGCAACGTTTCAGGTCTCGGGATGGGTACGTTTGGCGCATGACGCAGGAGAGAGAAGGGCTCAGCGACCCCAAGGCGATGCGGGCGCTGGCTCATCCGGCGAGGTTGATGATCCTCAACAGGCTTCGGGTGCAGGGGAGCGCGACCGCGACCGAGGTGGCGGAGATCGCGGGGATCACGCCCAGTGCCGCCAGTTATCACCTGCGGATGTTGGCCAAGTACGGGTTCGTGGAGGACGCGCCGCCGCGGGGGGATGGCAGGGAGCGGGTGTGGCAGGGCGTGGACCGGCCGCTGAGTGTGGGGACGCGGCCTGATGATCAGCCGGAGGTGCGGGCGGCGAAGGTGTTGTTGATCGCGGCGTTCCGGCGGGATGCGAACGAGGAGGCGGAGCGGGCGCTGGCGAACTCCGATCTGGAGCCGGACGAGTGGCGGGAGGTGACGTTGTTCAGCCGGCATCGTCTCCGGGTCGATCCTGAGGAGCTTGCGCGGCTGAATCGGCAGATCGAGGAGTTGATCGAGCCGTATTTCGCTCGGGACCGGGGTGCGGAGGTCGCGCCTGCGGGGGCCCGGCTCGTGGAGGCGCAGATCAATCTGTTTCCGGTGGCGGCGAGGGTGGTTCCGGGGCTGCCCACCGAGGACCACGATGCTGGGCGGGGAGACGAGTGAGAGGGAGCGCGGCGGCGTTGCGCGTCTGAGAGGGCGGCGTGCCGACGCGAGGGGCGGGGCGTCGTCACCAGGGAAAGGCGTGTCGGCGCGAAGGTGCGGACGTGGGGGACGGCGTGTCGGCATGGGGGTGAGGTTGGGGCGTTGAAGTGCTGGTGACAGGTGTTGTGGGTGGTGTTGGAGTGGGGTATGTCCGTTCGGGGGTGGCCGCGGTTTTTGGGGGTTCGGTCTCGGAGCGCGGCTTGATGGAGAGGAGCGGGGGTTTGTGTGGTGATCGGGGGATGAGTGCGTGGTGGGGACGAGGTAGGGGCGGATGTCCGTTTGACCGCAGACGGTCAGCCTGGGGTGGTGTGGGAGGTAGACTTTTCGATGGCCTGTGACCACAGGCCGACTTCGCATGCCCCATTGCGGACCGCGCCATCGGTCCGGGCCATGTGCCCGGCGGGAGCGGGTTCGGGGCATCAGGGCGGCAGACAACGCGCTGTCGCGGCACAACCGAGAACCGCGCCCATCCGCAGGGCGCCAAGACCTGGAGGACCAGCACATGGCCCCCGTCGTCACCATGCGACAGCTGCTCGAGAGCGGCGTTCACTTCGGCCACCAGACTCGGCGCTGGAACCCGAAGATGAAGCGCTTCATCTTCACCGAGCGCAACGGCATCTACATCATCGACCTGCAGAAGTCTCTGTCGTACATCGACCGTGCCTATGACTTCGTGAAGGAGACCGTGGCGCACGGCGGCACGATCCTGTTCATCGGCACGAAGAAGCAGGCTCAGGAGGCCATCTCCGAGCAGGCCGCGCGGGTCGGCATGCCGTACGTCAACCAGCGCTGGCTGGGTGGCATGCTCACCAACTTCTCCACCGTGCACAAGAGGCTGCAGCGTCTGAAGGAGCTCGAGGAGCTCGACTTCGACAACGTCGCGGGCTCGGGGCTCACCAAGAAGGAGCTCCTCATGCGCCGCCGTGAGAAGGACAAGCTCGAGCGCACGCTCGGCGGTATCCGCGACATGGGCCGCGTGCCCAGCGCCGTGTGGGTCGTCGACACCAAGAAGGAGCACATCGCGATCAGCGAGGCCAAGAAGCTTGGCATCCCGGTCGTCGCGATCCTCGACACCAACTGCGACCCCGACGAGGTCGACTACCCGATCCCCGGCAACGACGACGCCATCCGCGCCGTCGGCCTGCTGACCAGGGTCGTCGCCGATGGTGTCGCCGCCGGTCTGATGGCGCGCTCCGGCGCCGCCCGCGGTGACGAGAAGCCGGCCGCCGCCGAGCCGCTGGCCGAGTGGGAGCGCGAGCTCATCGAGCAGGGCACCGGCGAGCGTGCGGCCGACGAGGCACCTGCCGCTCCCGAGGCCGCCGCCGAGGAGGGCGCCGCTGCCGAGGCCGCTGCTCCGGCCGAGGCTGAGGCCGCCGAGGCTGCTCCCGCCGAGGCTGAGGCCGCCGGCGAGGCCGAGGTCGCTGCTCAGGGCGAGACCGAGACCGAGCAGCAGGCCTGACGTACTGCGCGTACGGGGTGCCGCTGGGCTGCTGCGAGGTCCTTGGTTTCGGCTGAGGGCGGATGTGGTGGAGATGCGGCGCCCCGGAGCGACGGCGTGGCTTGCTGGGCCGGCGAGTTGTCGCCGCGGGGTCCGGCTTGGTCGGGCTTGTTGCGGCGCTGGGCCGGGCCGGGTTACGGCGGGCTGGGCTGGGGTGGCTGTGCTGGCTTGTCGGCCGGTGTTCTGCTGGTCGGCGGGCGAGTGAGCAAGCAAGGCAACGTGACAGCTGAATAAGGCAAACCACCGGGTGGCCGCGAGTCTCGGGTGGGCGGTCAGGCAAGGTTGGCGTTCTGGATCGGCAAATGGCTGAGCCTGGACGGCATGCCGGGCGGGTCGCTCCGAGACCTCGGACGGTAAGCCAGGCCAGGGCGAGGTGGCGGTGAGGCCAGGGTGTCCTGGCTCCTCGCGCCGAGTCGGGATCGGGCTCTTCGCCTGCACGCTTGGAGGCAGGAGCGCGACATCGAGGCGGATGCTGAGGCGCGGCGCTGCAGCGGATGCTGGTGTCTGGTGCTGAGGCGGAGGCTGAGGCTCAGGCTCAGGCTCAGGCCGATGCTGAGATCAAGGCTGACGCTGAGGCCAAGGTCGATGGCGAGGTGTGGCGCTGCGGCTAGTGCCGGGGCGCAGCGCTGAGGCACGGCTGAGGTATGGCTGAGGTGCGGCGCCCAAGCAGGTGCTGAGGTGCCACGCGGAGGCGCGGTGCTGAGGCACGGCTGAGGTGCGGTGCTGGGGCGCGGTGCTGAGGTGCGGTGCTCAAGCAGGTGCTGAGGCGTGGTGCTGAGGCAAGGGCTGAGGTGTCGCGCTGGGTGGTGCCGAGCTCAGGTGGTACGCCGAGGCGAGGCTGGGCAGTATGCCGGGCGAAGCAGCAGCGAAGCCGGGCCGGCCCGAGCCCCGAGCAAGACAAGGCTCCTGTACGAACCCAGGGTGGGCGGCCGGATCCCCGGCTCTCGCCCGAACCACGATGACGACGACGAAATCCCACAAGGAAAAAGAGCAATGGCTTCCGTGAACATGGCCGACGTCAAGCGGCTTCGTGAGATCACCGCTGCCGGCATGATGGACTGCAAGAAGGCGCTGGAGGAGTCCGAGGGCGACTTCGACCGCGCGATCGAGCTGCTGCGCCTCAAGGGCGCCAAGGACGTGGGCAAGCGCGAGGCCCGCACCGCCTCCAACGGCCTGGTGGCACTCAAGCAGGACGGTGACTCCGCCGCCGCGCTGGTCGAGATCAACTGCGAGACCGACTTCGTGGCCAAGGGCGAGCGCTTCCAGGAGCTGGCCGCCCAGGTCGTCGCGCACGTGCTGGCGACCAAGCCCGCCGACGTGGCGACGCTGGTCGAGTCCTCCTTCGACGGCAAGACCGTCAAGGAGCACCTCGACATCGCCAACGCCGCGCTCGGTGAGAAGATCGAGATCCGGCGCTTCGCGGTGCTGGAGGGTGGCTACATCGGTGCGTACATGCACAAGACGGACCCGGCGCTGCCGCCGGCCGTCGGTGTGCTGGTGCAGCTCGACAAGCCGAACGCCGAGGTCGCCAAGGACATCGCGCAGCACGCCGCCGCGATGGCGCCGCAGTACCTCAAGGCCGAGTCCGTTCCCGCCGAGGTCGTCGAGAAGGAGCGCAAGCTCTTCGAGGAGATGACCCGCGAGGAGGGCAAGCCCGAGGCTGCCATCGGCAAGATCGTCGAGGGTCGCGTGAACGGCTGGTACAAGGACTTCACGCTGCTGCAGCAGGCCTTCGTCAAGGACAACAAGAAGAGCGTGGGCAAGTACGCCGAGGAGAACGGCGTCGAGGTCCTCGGCTTTGTCCGCTTCAAGGTCGGTCAGGCTTAGGCTTAGGCAAGCTGCCAGCTCAACGATCCACCGAATGAAGGAGGCCGCCGCCGTGCAGGACCACCGGGAGTCAGCCCACGAATCCACACGGACGGCGGCTTCCTCATCTCAAAACCCGCAGAACCACCTGAGGTGGAAGCGGGTGATGCTGAAGCTTTCAGGGGAGGCGTTCGCCGGGAGCGAGCCGCTGGGCATCGACCCGATGATCGTCGATCACCTGGCCGACTCGATCACCGAGGCGGTCAAGGAGGGTGTGCAGGTCGCGGTCGTGGTCGGCGGCGGCAACATGTTCCGCGGTGCGACCCTCTCGCAGGGCGGCATCGACCGGGCCAGGGCCGACTACATGGGCATGCTCGGCACGGTCATCAACTGCCTGGCGCTGCAGGACTTCCTGGAGCGGCGGGGGGTCGAGACCCGCGTGCAGACCGCCATCACCATGCAGCAGGTGGCGGAGCCGTTCCTGCCGCGCCGGGCGATCAGGCACCTCGAGAAGGGCCGCGTGGTCATCTTCGGAGCGGGCCTCGGCTCGCCGTACTTCTCCACCGATACCGCGGCGTCCCAGCGGGCCCTGGAGATCGGCGCGGAGGCGCTGCTCAAGGGCACCCAGGTGGACGGGATCTACGACTCCGACCCACGCAAGAACCCGGACGCGGTCCGCTTCGACCACCTCGACTACGGCGAGGTGCTGCTGCGCGACCTCGCGGTCATGGACGCCACCGCGATCAGCCTGTGCAAGGACAACGATCTGCCGATTGTGGTCTTCGACCTGATGGGCGAGGGCAACATCCTGCGAGCGGTACGCGGTGAGAAAATCGGCACGCTGGTGAGTCCCGCAGGCAAATGACGGAGCGAGCCCGACACCGCCAGCTAGAAGACAGGGAGCCGCTGTGATCGACGAAACCCTCCTCGAAGCCGAGGAAAAGATGGACAAGGCCGTATCGGTCGCGAAGGAGGACTTCGCGACCATCCGTACGGGCCGCGTCACCCCCTCGATGTTCAACAAGATCAACGCCGAGTACTACGGCACGCCGACGCCGATCCAGCAGTTGGCGTCCTTCCACGTGCCCGAGGCGCGCATGGTGACCATTCAGCCCTACGACAAGGGCTCGACGAATGCGATCATCAAGGCCATCCGCGACTCCGACCTCGGCGTGAACCCCACCGACGACGGTCAGGTGATCCGTGTGACGTTCCCGGAGCTGTCCGAGGAGCGCCGCAAGGAGTACATCAAGGTCGCCAGGAACAAGGGCGAGCACGCCAAGGTGTCGGTGCGCAACATCCGCCGCTCCGCCAAGGAGACCCTGGACAAGATGATCAAGGACGGCGAGGCGGGCGAGGACGAGGTCAGGCGGGCCGAGAAGGAGCTCGACGACCTCACTCAGAAGCACGTCGCGAAGATCGACGAGCTGCTCAAGCACAAGGAAGCCGAGCTGCTCGAAGTCTGAGCGGCGCGCCGCACGGCGGGTCGCCCGGAGCGGTCCGTCGCAGGTAGCGGGTCACCTACGGCCCTCGCCCCGATGGCGGGGGCCGTGGCTCTTGGAGACGTCTGTGGAAGAACGTACGGCTGGCACCAGCTCGAGCGGCGGCAGCCGTACCGGAAGGAACCTGCCCGCCGCGATCGCCGTCGGCCTGGTCCTGGCCGGGCTGGTCATCGGCACCGTCTACACGATCAAGGAGCTGTTCCTCCTGGTGGTCGTGGGCGCTGTCGGCGTCGGCGTGCTGGAGCTGGTCAAGGCCTTCGCCACCCGTGAGATCAAGGTGCCCGCCGTGCCCGTGCTGGCGGGCCTGGTGGCGATGCAGGTGGGGGCCTACTGGGGCGGGGCCGAGTGGTTGCTGGCCACGTTCGCGGTGTTCGCGTTCGTGCTGCTGATCTGGCGGATGTTCAGCGACGGGACGGCCGGTTACGTCCGTGACGCGTCGGCGTCGGTGTTCACGCTGTTCTATCCGGCGATGCTGAGCGCGTTCGTGGCGCTGATGCTGCACCCGGACGACGGCAACCACCGGGTGCTGATCTTCATCGCGGTGACCGTGGCGAGCGACATCGGCGGGTACGCCGCCGGTGTGCTGTTCGGCCGGCACCAGCTCACGGTGATCAGCCCGAAGAAGACCTGGGAGGGCCTGGCCGGGTCGGTCGTCGCCTGCACGGCGGTCGGGGCCTGGCTGGTGATGTGGCTGCTGGGCGGGCAGCTCTGGCAGGGCGCGCTGATCGGGGCGCTGGCGGCGCTGCTGGCGACCGTGGGCGACCTGATCGAGTCGATGATCAAGCGGGATCTCGGCATCAAGGACATGGGGACGATCCTGCCGGGGCACGGCGGACTGATGGACCGGCTGGACTCGCTGGTGACCACGCTGGTGCCCGTCTGGCTGCTGATGACGCTGTTCTTCTGACCTGGGTGTGGTTGCAGGGTCTGCGTGGTTTCATGGCCTGGTGTGATTGCAGGGTCTGCGTGGTTTCATGGCTTGGTGTGATTGCAGGGTCTGCGTGGTTTCATGACCTAGTGCGACTGCAGGGCCTGCGTGGTGACGGGCGAGAGCCAGAGCCACCGGACGATCTCACCGCCGAACGCGAATCCCGACATGTCGGGCATGTGGGCCGGGTTGGCCTGCATCAGCACCCCCGAGTACTGCGGCCCCAGCGGGAACGTCGAAGGCTCGTGATACCACTTGGCCGTGTGCCCGTGGCCCAGCCAGGTCACCGAGTGCCACGGGTACTGCGACAGCCACACCAGCAGCAGCGCCGCGTCCTTCGGGTCGTCGCGGGTGGCCACGGCCAGCTCGATCCTGGCGTACGCGCCCGGCTTGTCGATCCACTGCTCCACCGTCGGCATGCGCTGGCAGCTCATCCCCACCGTGGACAGCACGGTGAAGCCCCGATCCCCGTGCGGCGGCCGCTCGGTGATGCCGACGGTCGGCAGCCGCTCGCCGCTTGCGTCCCAGTAGCGGCCCGCCGGCCCCAGCACCCGGTCCAGATGGCCCATCACGAACTGCTGGAAAGACGGCCACGAGCCCTCGCCGTGCCGCCAGCGCCAGTAGGACCTGGCGTTCGTGATCCGGGGACGCAGCCCTTCGAGCGCCTCCGACAGCGCCCAGGCGAACGGTGACTCGCCCACGGCGTCGCGGGCGTACCCGGGCATGCCCCTGCTCATGTCGGCCCAGCCGGGGATGACCGCGAGCAGCTCGTCGTCCTCGTACAGCGCCACGCCGTCGCCCTCCTCGAACCACAGCGGGCTGAGCTGCCCGAGCGGCCGGCGGCCGTCGGGGTGCAGCGTGTTCGCCCTGGGCATGAGCGGCGGCAGGCCGGCGTTGATGCGCGCCAGGTCCACGACGGCGGGGGCGGGGCGATGGTTGGCGAGCCAGACGGCTCCGTGGACCGTGCCGTCGGGCGAGCACAGGTAAGCTACCGAGGAGTCCTCGTCCCGCTCGACGACGAGCGTCCGGCTCCCGTAAGGGTTGCCGGCGGCGAGCACGACCTCGGTGCCACCCTCGCCAGATGCCGACCGAAAAATCGCCATACGAGATGACTGTAGATCGGTCGGAGACCAAGACGCGAGCCGTAGTGAGACCAGGAATGCCACCTCCGATCCGAACGTTGATTACCCTGGTCGCAAACCCCTCAAGCTAAGCAAAGGCAGCACAGTGTCCCAGCCTCCAGGTCAGCTCACCTTCATCGCGCCGCGGCGGGCCAAGCCCGCACGGCACCTGGCCGACCTGTCGATGGCCGACCGGCGGGCCGCCGTGACGGAGCTGGGAGAGAAGGCGTTCCGCGCCGACCAGCTCTCGCGCCACTACTTCGAGCGCCTCACCACCGACGTGCAGGCGATGACCGACCTGCCCGCTGCGGCCAGGGAGAAGCTCTCCGCCCTGCTGCCCACGCTGCTCACGCCCGTCAGGGAGCTGACCACCGACCGCGGCACCACGCGCAAGACGTTGTGGAAGCTGTTCGACGGGGCGCTGGTGGAGTCGGTGCTCATGCGCTACCCCGACCGCGTCACGATGTGCGTGTCGTCGCAGGCCGGCTGCGGCATGAACTGCCCGTTCTGCGCCACCGGGCAGGCCGGGCTGACCAGGAACATGTCCACCGCCGAGATCGTCGAGCAGGTCGTGGCCGGCGCCCGCGCGCTGGCCGCCGGCGAGGTGCCCGGCGGGCCAGGGCGGGTCAGCAACGTCGTGTTCATGGGCATGGGCGAGCCGCTGGCCAACTACAAGCAGGTGATCGGGGCGGTGCGCCGCATGGTCGAGCCGGCGCCGCACGGGCTCGGCATCTCCGCGCGCGGCGTCACGGTCTCCACCGTGGGGCTGGTGCCCGCCATCAACAAGCTCGCCGACGAGGGGCTGCCGGTGACGCTCGCGCTGTCGCTGCACGCGCCGGACGACGAGCTGCGCGACACGCTGGTGCCGATCAACACGCGCTGGAAGGTCGGCGAGGTGCTCGACGCCGCCTGGGCGTACGCGGCGAAGACCAAGCGGCGGGTCTCGATCGAGTACGCGCTGATCAAGGACATCAACGACCAGGAGTGGCGGGCCGACCTGCTCGGCAAGCTGGTCAGGAACAAGCTCGTGCACGTCAACCTGATCCCGCTCAACCCGACGCCCGGCTCCAAGTGGACGGCCTCGCGGCCGGAGGACGAGCGGGCGTTCGTGCGGCGGCTGGAGTTCCACGGCGTGCCGGTGACGGTGCGCGACACGCGCGGGCGCGAGATCGACGGCGCCTGCGGGCAGCTCGCCGCCGCCGAATAGCCGGTACGTACGGGGCACGGCCCGCGGACGTACGGCCACGTCACGAGCGGCGGCGGAGCCAGGCGTAGGCCGCCAGGCCGATCAGGCACCACGCCAGCGAGATCGCGGTCAGCTCCGGGAAGTGGCCGAGCAGCTCGCCGGAGTTGGCGGCCTTCATCCATGAGATGAGCGGCACCGTCAGCCAGTACAGCGAGGTCGAGCTCAGCAGCAGCATCCCCAGGAAGCCGAGCAGCAGGCTCATGATCGAGATGGCCGGCGACGGCAGGATGGCGCGGCTGGTGAGGGCGCCGAGGGCGGTGCCCGCCAGCGCGGAGACCACGTACAGGAGGAGTGCCGCCAGGAGCAGGCCGGACGGCGGGGAGCCGGAGACGCCGGCGAACAGGGCCCAGAGCAGGCCGAGCGCCGCGAACACCACGCAGGCCGCGAACGCCGCCAGCAGCCCCGCCGCCACCTCCTTGCCGCGGCCGCCCACCTGGATCGCCGACATCTCGCGCTGGCGGTCCGGCTCGGTATCGAGCAGGCTTCTGGCCGCCCAGGCCAGGATGGGGACGAGGAGCACGGCGCCGTCCACGAGCACGGTGGCCTCGGCGCCCTTCGGCGCTCGGCTGCCGTGGACGATGGCCAGCAGGGCGAGGGTGAGCAGGAGCGCCTGGTACACGCGGTGGGAGCGGACGTAGGCGGTCAGGCGGTAGGCGGCGAGGGGGATCAACCGGTCTCCTCGGTCTGCGCGGTCCGGGGGGTGGGCTCGTGGGCGGGGGCCTCGATCTCGCGGGCCTGGAAGCCTTCCTCCCGCATCCTGGCCAGGAAGCGCGCCAGCTCATCGGCGGGCACCGTGACGGCCACAGTGGCGTGCGCGGTGGTGTGCGCGGTGGTGTGCGCGGTGGTGTGCGCGGTGGCGGGCGCGGTGGTATGCGCGGTGGCGGGCGCCGCGGCATGCGCGGTGGCGTGCGGGGTGGTCGGCGCGGTGGTGTGAGCGGAGGCCGACGCTGTCACGTGCGGGGTGGTGTGCGCGGTGGTGCTTTCCTTGAGGTGGCCGTCCACCATGGACCAGTGACGCAGGCCGGGCAGCCCGCGCAGGCCGCCCTGATGATCGCTGACGATGACGATCCCGCCCCGCCCCGCCACCTCGGTGGCGATCGACGGCAACACCTCACGCGTGTCGGCGTCGAGACCGGCGAACGGCTCGTCCAGGATCAGCAGCCCGGGCTCGGCCATCAGCGCCTGCGCCAGGCCGACCTTGTGGGCGCTGCCCTTGGACAGGTCGCCGAGCGGGGTGGCGAGCAGGTGCCCCATGTCGAGCCGCTCGATCCACGGCTCCCAGCGGGCGCCGCCGCGGACGCGGGACATGTGCCGCAGGTACGCCGTGACCGTGAACGGCTGGCTCGCAGGGAACCGGTCGGGCGCGAAGCCGACCACCGGGGGACGGTCGGCGATGGCACCCGTGGTGGGCCGGGCGAGGCCGGCCAGGAGGCGGAGCAGGGTGGACTTGCCTGCTCCGTTCACGCCGGTCAGCTCGATCACTTCGCCGGGGGCGAGGTGGGCGTCGGCGTCTTCGATGACGAGTGGATCACGTCTTCGGTAACGGAAGGAGACCTTGGACAGCCGCATGATCCCGTAACGGTATATGTCGGGTCGCAGGTTCGGCGTAAAGGTCCGACAATAGAGGAACCCCCGGCACGTAAGACCCAAGAGGAGTGAGGCTTGAACCGCTTTCCGCGCGTCATGGGTATGCGTTCAGGCTATGACCCCGTCGAGGTGGACGCCCTGATCGGGCGGATCGAGTCCACGCTCGGGCGAGGCTCGCACCTGGTGGAGCCCGTCACCGCCGACGAGGTCCGCACGGCCACGTTCCGCGCGAAACGCGGCGGTTACCAGGAGACCGCGGTGGACTTCGCGCTGGAGGCGTTCGTGGTGGCGCTGGAGACCCAGGCCAAGCGGCCCATCCGCCTGGCCATGGCCGAGCCCACCGGTGAGATGCTGCGCGAGCAGTGGTTCGAGACGCAGGCGGCGCGGGTGGAGCGGGTGGCGTTCAGGCCCGGCCGCATGGGCACCGGCTACAACGAGGACGAGATCGACGCCTTCCTCGACCGCATCGTGGCCACGTTACGCGGCACGACCGACTATCCGGTGACGGCGAAGGAGGTGCGGGGGGCGAAGTTCTCGACCGTGATGTTCAAGGCCGGTTATCTCATCGCGGACGTGGACGCGTTCCTCGCGGGCATCGCCGACGTCCTGGAGCAGCGGGCACTCTAGGCCGCTGTCTCAGCCGTCTCCGCCGTCGCGAGCAGGCCGCGCAGGTCGGGCTGCACGTGCGGGACGATCGCGGCGTCGTCCGGCCGCGCGCCGTGGCGGTTGATCCACACGCGGGGCAGCCCGAGCCGGTGCGCGGGCTCCATGTCGTGGAAGTAGCTCTGGGCCGCGTGCACCCACACCTCCGGCTCGTACGAGCGCCTGAACATCTCGAAGTGCGCGGGCGACGGCTTGTACGCGCCCGCGTCCTCCGCCGTCACCACCGCGTCGAACGGCACGGGCAGCCGCCGCCGCGTCCCGGCGATGAGATCGCGGTCGCAGTTGGTCAGCAGCGCCAGCCGCCACCCGGCCTCGCGCAGCGCTGACAGCTCGGCGCCCACCTCGGGGAAGACCGGCCAGTACGGCAGCGTCGCCGCCAGCACCGTGGCGTCGTCCGCGCCGAGCTCCACCTTCTCCTCCTCGCACGCCCTGCGCAGGGTCTCGGCCAGCACGTCGCGGTAGCGCATGGCGGGCGACTCGGCCTGGACGACGTGCTCGTGCCGGTTGTACGCCTCCAGCAGCCGCGCCCCCTGCCCCGGCGCGATCAGCTCGGCGCTGGTGCGGATGCCGTGCCGCCAGTCGACGAGGGTTCCGAAACAGTCGAACGTGATCCATCGCATGGCTCCCATAATGACGGTCATGAGCATTTCCGTCCGTGACACCCGTCCCGACGACCTGCCGGCGGTCACCCGCGTGCTCACCGAGAGCTGGGGCGGCACCACGCTGATGGTGCTGGGGAGCGGCGAGCTGGTGGATGTGGCCAAGCTGCCGGGGTTCGTCGCCGAGGTGGACGGCGAGCTAGCCGGTCTGGTCACCTACCTGGAGCAAGACGGCGCCGTGGAGATCGCCTCGCTGAACGCCGTGCTGCCCGGCAGGGGAGTGGGCAGGGCGCTGCTCGACGCGGTGCGTGCGGCCGCCGCCGAGCGGGGCGCGACCCGGCTGTGGCTGATCACCACCAACGACAACACCCACGCCCTGCGCTTCTACCAGCGCTACGGATTCGACCTCGTCGCCCTGCACAGGAACGCCATGGACCGCGTGCGGGCGCTCAAGCCCAGTATCCCGGCGGAGTCCGACGGGATCCCGATCAGGCACGAGCTGGAGCTTGAGCTACGCCCCTAGCAGGGCGCTGCGCAGCACGTCCGGGAGCGAGGCGGGCTTGCTCGACGTCGGCCAGCTCCGGGGCGACGGGGCGGCGCTTCGCCTCGTAAGTGTCGAACGCGCTGATGCTCGCCCAGGAGGAGCCGGCCGAGGCGCTGGAGCGGCGCGAGCACGCCGTGGCTGCGACGCTGGCCGCCCTGGAGGAGGGGGGCCGCGACGCTGGCCGCTCTGGAGGAGGGGCTGGTCGCCGTGGGCGTGCCACGTGCGGCGGTGCTGAAGGGTAGAGTGCCTGCGTACGGTGACGGCGGCGCTCGGATGAGCAGGCTCAGGCGGAGCGGGGGTGGCGGATCAGGGCGACGATCACCGAGGTCACCGGGGCGGCCAGGAACGCCCCCGTGATCCCCGCGATCACGCTGCCCACCGTGATCGCCACCAGGATCACCGCGCCCGGCAGGTCCAGGGCCTTGCCGTAGATCTGCGGCGCCAGCACGTGCCCCTCGATCTGCTGCACCGCCAGGGTCACCGCGACCACGATCAGCGCCACCAGCCACCCCTTGGCCACCAGCGCGACCACGGCCGCCAGCAGCCCCGCGAAGAAGGCGCCCACCACCGGCAGGAACGCCCCCACGAACGTCAGCACCGCCAGCGGCAGCGCGACCGGCACGCCCAGGATCCACAGCGCGATCCCGATGAAGAACGCGTCCACCAGCCCCACGAGGGCGACCCCGTGGATGTACCGGCCGATCACCGAGAAGATCAGCTCACCGGTCCCGGTCACGCGGGCCCGCGCGCCGGCCGGCACCAGCTCCACCAGCCAGCGGAAGAGCCGGTCGCCGGCGTGCACGAAGTACACCGACAGGATGACCGCCAGGACCGCCCCGACCACGATCTCGCCCACGGTCCTGACCCCGGCCAGCGCCCCGGTGGTGATCTGGCGGCCCTGCGTGGACAGGTACTCCCTGGCCTGGTCGATGAGCTGCTGGTCGTCGAGCCCCAGCCGGGACGTCAGGACGTGCAGGTCGTCGAGCACCTTGCCGACGCTGGCCCGCAGCTCCGACACGCTGGCCACGGTCGGCGGGACCACCAGCGCGATCAGCGCGCCTGCCAGCAGCAGGCCGCCGACGAAGACGATCGTGGTGGCCGCCGCCCGGCCCAGCCCGCGCGAGCGCAGCCAGCGGGCCGGGGGCAGCAGCAACGCCGTCAGGAAGACGCCGATGACGATCGAGATGGCCACCGTGCGCACGTGATAGAGGCAGAAGAAGGCCACCGCGATGACCGCGAACCACCCCAGCAGCCGCCACGGCCCCATCCCGACCCCCCGATCGTGCCTGGTCAGAGGAGTTCCCCGGGGTGATCGCGGGCAACCCTGATCAGCCGGGCGGCGTCAGGTGGGGGCGCTGGGAGCGCTTGTTCGTCTCGTAGGTCTCCCGCGCCGCGTACGTGGCGCTCGTCGTCGCCACCTCCGCCACCGGCACGTCCCACCACGCCTCGGAGGACGGCACGTCGTCGGCCAGCCGGTCCGTGCGCACGTAGATCACCGTGGTGCCGGCGGACGCGCGCGCCGTGTCGAGCGCCTTGCGCAAATCCGCGACGGTCTCGGGGCGCAGCACGGCGGCGCCCAGGCTGGCGGCGTTGGCGGCCAGGTCCACCGGCAGCGGCCCGCCGTCGCGGCGCTGGTAGGCGGTGCCGAGCCGCTCGGCGCCGACGCTCTCCGACAGACGGCCGATCGAGGCGAACCCGGAGTTGTCGACCAGCACCACGACCAGCTTGACACCCTCGGCGACGGCCGTGACCAGCTCCTGGGCCATCATGAGGTACGAGCCGTCGCCCACCAGCACGAACACTTCGCGCTCCGGAGCCGCCAGCTTCACCCCCAGGCCACCGGCGATCTCGTAGCCCATGCAGGAGTAGCCGTACTCGACGTGGTAGCTGCCGGGGCCGCTGGGCCGCCAGAGCTTGTGCAGGTCGCCCGGCATCGATCCGGCCGCGCACACCACCACACCGTCGTCGCCGGCCGCCTCGTTGACCGCCCCGATGACGGCGGCCTGCGGGATCGGCGAGCCCTCCAGCGCGTACGCCTCGTCCACCGCCGCGTCCCAGGCCCGCGTCAGCTCGGCGGCGCGCTCCCGGTAGGCGGCGGGCGTGCTGTGGCCCGCGCACGCCTGCGCCAGCTCCTCCAGCCCCTCACGGGCGTCGGCGACCAGTTGCAGGCCGGAGAGCTTGGCGGCGTCGAACCCGGTGATGTTGAGGTTCAGGAACGCGGCGTCGGGGGCGAAGATCGTGCGGGAGGCGGTGGTGAAGTCGCTGTAGCGGGTGCCGACGCCGATGACCAGGTCGGCCTCGCGGGCCAGCGTGTTGGCCGCCGTGGTGCCCGTGGCGCCGATCGCGCCGAGGGCGAGCGGGTGACCGTACGGAAGGGCGCCCTTGCCCGCCTGCGTCTCCGCCACCGGGATGCCGCACGCCTCGGCGAAGGCCCGCAACCGCGCGGTGGCCTCGCTGTAGATCGCGCCGCCGCCGGCCACGATGATCGGGCGGGCGGCCGACCTGACCAGCTCGGCGGCGCGGGCGAGGGCCGCGCGCTCCGGCCGGGGCCGCGGGATGTGCCAGACGCGCCGGGCGAACAGCTCATCCGGCCAGTCGAACGCCTCCGCCTGCACGTCCTGCGGCAGGGCCAGCGTCACCGCGCCGGTCTCGGCCGGGTCGGTGAGCACCCGCATGGCGGCCAGCAGCGCGCTGGGGAGCTGTTCGGGCCGGTTGATCCGGTCCCAGTAGCGGGAGACCGGCTTGAAGCAGTCGTTGACGGAGATGTCGTACGAGCGCTGGTCCTCCAGCTCCTGGAGCACGGGGCTCGCGGCGCGGGTGGAGAAGATGTCGCCGGGCAGCAGCAGCACCGGCAGGCGGTTGATGGTGGCGCCGGCCGCGCCGGTGATCATGTTCGTCGCGCCGGGGCCGATCGAGGTGGTGCAGGCCAGCGTGGTCAGCCGGTTGCCCGCGCGGGCGTAGGCGGCGGCGGTGTGCACCATGGCCTGCTCGTTGCGGCTCAGGCGGTAGGGCAGGTCCTCGGTGGAGGTGGCCAGCGCCTGGCCCAGGCCCGCCACGTTGCCGTGGCCGAAGATGCCGAGGCAGCCGCCGAAGAAGCGGCGCTCCACCCCGTCGCGCTCGCTCCACTGGCGGGCCAGGAAGTGCACCACCGCCTGCGCGACGGTCAACCGGATCACGAAGTCCTCCCGAACGGCAGTCTGGTGTCGATGGGCTGGGCGTCCCAGGAGGAGCGGATCCACGCGTGGCGCGGGTCGTCGCAGAACGCCATCGAACGATGCTCCGCCGGGCCTGCCAGGACGTTCAAGTAATACAGGTCGTAGCCGGGTGCGGCCATGGAGGGGCCGTGGTAGCCGTACGGGACGAGCACCACGTCTCCGGAGGAGACCTCGGCGAGGGTGTCGATGTGGCCGCGCTCGGAGGAGTAGACGCGCTGGTAGCCGAGGCCCTGGTCGGCCACCTCGAAGTAGTAGATCTCCTCCAGCACGGCCTCGCCCTCGCCCGGGATGTCGTGTTTGTGCGGGGGATAGGAGGACCAGTTGCCGCCCGGGGTGAGCACCTCGACGGCCATGAGCTTGTGGCAGCCGGCGAAGGCGTCGGGGGAGCAGAAGTTGTTGACCTGGCGGGTGGCCTGGCCGGCGCCCCTGATCTCGACGGACACCTCGGCGGCGGCCACGTAACGCGGGGGGAGCGCGCGGGTGGCGCGGGCCGAGGGGAACGCGATGCGCCCCGCCCCCTCGATGGTCACCTGCGTAGAAATCGGGATATAGGCGAAATCGGAGGGGCCGTCGAAGACCGAGGCGCGGCCCGTCAGCACGAACGTGTCGCCGGGGATGGTGACCGTGCAGGAGCCCGCCAGGGGCAGGACGAGCAGCTCCTCCTCGCCCGTGTCGAAGGACAGCGGGGCGTCCGTCAGGTCCGCGATGCGCAGGCCCGAGTAGGTCCAGCCGGCCGTGGAGGGGGTGATCTCGACCGACCAGGGGCCGCTGGCGGTCTTGCCGTACGGAAGGTGAGTCATGTGCGGGCCTCTCGTACCAGTGCTGCGGCGCCGTCCACCGCGGTCGCCACGTCGTCGTCGGGAGGGTAGAGCAGGGCGCGCCCGACGACGAGCCCGCGCACGCCGGGCAGGCGCAGCGCGCGGTGCCAGTCGGCGTAGGCGGCGTCGATGTCGGGCGGGTCGCCACCCAGGAGCAGGGCGGGCAGCGTGGTGGCGGCCATCACCCGCTCCATCTCGGCCACGGCCGGGATCTTCAGCCAGGTGTAGGCCGAGGTGACGCCGAGCGCCTGGGCGACGCTGATCGCGCGGATCACGGCGTCGGGCGACAGGTCGTTGCGCAGCGCCCCCGACTCCGAGCGCAGCGACCAGAACGGCTCGACCATGGCCACCAGCCGCCTGCGGGCCAGCTCGGTGACCGCGCGGGCGCAGGACTCCAGCGTGGTCACGGTGGCGTGGTCGGACGGGTCGATGCGGCAGAGCATCTTGCCGCCGTCGAGCCGCATGGCGTCGATGGAGGCGGCGTCGAAGCCGGTGAAGCGGTCGTCCACCTCGAAGACCGTGCCCTGCAGCCCGCCGCGGTTCATGGAGCCGAAGGCCAGCTTGCCCTCCAGGGCGCCGAGCAGCAGCAGGTCCTCCAGGACGTCGGGGGAGGCCAGGATGCCGTCGACGCCGGGCCGGGACAGCGCCAGCCGCAGCCGGTCGAGCAGGTCGGCCCGGCTGGCCATGGCCAGGGGCCGGTCGCGGACGCCGAGGGCGCCGCGGGCCGCGTGGTCGGCGGCGATGATCAGCAGCCTCTCGCCCTCGGCGGGCAGGCCGCGGCGCTGCCGGCGGGCCGCGCAGGCGGCGATCTCCTCCGGCTGGGTGGCGCGGATGCGGGTGAGCCGCTCGTAGTCGGCCGACTGGGACAGCGTGAGGTCGCTCACGGGCGCGCCCCGTTCAGCAGGTCGTCCACCTCTGCGGTGGACGGCATCGCGTCGGCGCAGGCCAGGCGGGCGGCCACGAAGGCGCCCGCCGCGTTGGCGAAGCGCAGCGTGCGCTCCAGCGGCCAGCCGCGCAGCAGGCCCAGGCACAGGGCGCCGCCGAACGCGTCTCCCGCGCCGATCCCGTTGACCACCTTCACCTCCATGGGCTCCACCAGTGCGCTCTCCTCGGAGGTACGCGCGAAAACCCCTTCCGGGCCCATTTTCACGATCGCGAGCCGTACGCCGGCGTCGAGCAGGGCCTGCGCGGCGGCCTCAGGGTCGCGTACGCCGACCGCGACCTCGACCTCCTCCAGGTTGCCCACGGCCACGTTCGCCAGCGGCAGCATCCGCTGGGCCGCCTCGTGGGCGGCCTCCCGGGACTCCCACAGCACGGCCCGGTAGTCGAGGTCGAACACCGTCCACCCGGACGTGCGCGCCGCGAGCGCGGCGGCGTGGGTGGCGGCGCTCGGCTCCTGGCTCAGCCCGGTCAGCGAGAACCAGAACAGCCCGGCTCCCGCGATCGCGCCGAGGTCGAGCACCGACGGGGAGAGCTGCAGGTCGGGCGGGTGCTCGCCGCGGTAGAAGTAGATCGGGAAGTGGTCGGGCGGGAAGATCTCGCAGAACGTCACGGGCGTGGGCCGGCCCTCGATGGTGGTCACGAAGGCGTCGTCCACGCCGAAGCCGCGGATCGCCCGGCGCACGTAGTCACCGAACGGGTCGGCGCCCACACCGGTGATCACGGCTGAGCGCAGCCCGTGCCGGGCCGCGGCGACGGCGACGTTGGTGGGGCTGCCGCCGAGGAACTTGCCGAAGGTCTCGACGTCGGCCAGGCCGACCCCGGTCTGCAGCGGATAGACGTCGACGCCGGAGCGGCCGATCGTGATCAGGTCGTACAACAGCACCTCCAGAGACGGAGCTCACCTCGTCACTATGGCATATTGTCATGACATTCGGATGTCCGCTATGTTGCGGATCACGCCCCTTCAGAGTTCTCGGTCGTTCACTACCCGGCATCGTGGGTAGTGAAGATCGCCCCCGCACGGGCATAGGCGCAGCATGTGGGCACGTCCTCGAATAACGGCCAGGTCTTTACGTCATATGAATGTCATGACATATTGGCCCATGGCCTCCTCCCTTTAGGACACGTCGGAGGGTTTGCATGGCATTGCGGAAACGGTCGATGGGTGTGGTCGCGGTCATCACCGCCGCCGGTCTGGGGCTCGCCGCGTGCGGCCAGTCCTCCGGCGGGGGCGGCGACACCATCGAGCTGACGATCGCCCAGAACGCCATCGCCGGCGGCAAGAACGCCGCCGCGGCGAAGTTCGTCGCCGACTGGGTGATCCCCAAGTTCGAGGCGGCGCAGAAGGCGAAGGGGAAGGACGTCACGGTCAAGTTCGTTCCCAGCGGCGTCGACGACGAGCAGTACAAGACCAAGCTCTCCCTCGACCTCAAGTCAGGCAAGGGCGCGGACGTGATCGACATCGACGGCATCTGGGCCGGCGAGTTCGCCGAGGCCGGCTACATCAAGCCGCTGGCGGAGCTGGTCGGGGCGGAGGCCGACAGCTGGGACGGCTGGGCCCAGATCCCCGAGGCCGTGCAGGCCATGGCCGAGTTCAACGGCAAGAAGTACGCCCTGCCCGTCGGCACCGACGGCCGCGTGCTCTACTTCAACAAGAGCCTGTTCGCCAAGGCCGGGCTGCCGGCCGACTGGCAGCCCAAGAGCTGGCAGGAGATCCTCGACGCGGGCGCCAAGCTCAAGTCCTCCGGCGTCCCCGTGCCCATCCAGATCAACGCCGGCACCGCCATGGGCGAGGCCACCTCCATGCAGGGCGTGCTGCCGCTGCTCGCGGGCGCGGGCGGCGAGGTGCAGCAGGACGGCAAGTGGAGCGGCGCCTCCCAGCCGCTGAAGGACGCGCTCGGCCTCTACCAGAAGATCTACGGCGGCGGCCTCGGCGATCCCAGGCTCCAGCAGGAGGCCAAGGGCCGCGACAAGTCGTTCCAGCAGTTCGCCGAGGGCAAGGTCGGCATCCTGATGGAGGGCGACTACTTCTGGCGCGGCGTGGTCAACCCCAAGACCGGCGTGGCCAAGATGGCCGACCGCGACCAGACCGTCGGGTACGCCATGATCCCGGCCATCGAGCCCGGCAAGGGCATCAAGGGCCAGGACTTCGTCAGCATGTCCGGCGGCGCCCTCCGCACGGTCAACCCCAACAGCAAGCACCCGAAGGAGGCGTTCGAGCTGCTGGCCTTCACGCTCTCCCCGGAGGCGCTGAAGGAGGAGACCAAGGACGGCAACGTCCGCATCACCCCGCGCACGGACGTCAACAAGGAGATCCTGGCGGGCGAGCCGCTGCTGACCTTCATCTCGGAGAAGGTGCTGCCCGTGACGGCCTACCGGCCGCCGGTCGCGCTCTACCCGCAGGTGTCGGTGGCGCTGCAGGAGGCCACCGCCGCGGTCGCCGGCGGCACGGCTCCGGACCAGGCCGCGGCCGACTACCAGAAGAAGCTTGAGGGAATCGTCGGTGGCGCAGGCAATATCGCCTCCTGAGGCTCCTGGGGCTCCTGAGTCGGCCCCCGGCACGAAGGAGCCCGCCCGCTACAGCTCGGACGCGGCGGGTCTCGGCAAGGCGCGGGCAGGGGTCTTCATGGCCCCCGCCCTGCTGCTGATCGCCGCCTTCCTCGTCTTCCCCGCGCTCTGGGTGCTCTACCTGGGCCTGACGAACTACCGCCTGACCGGGATCGCCGCCGCCGAGCCGCAGTTCGTCGGCCTCGACAACCTCCTCGACGCGGTCGCGAACCCGACGTTCTGGAGCTCCACCTGGCTGACCACGCAGTTCGTGCTGGGCTCGGCCGTCATCGGGCAGGTCGGGCTCGGCTTCACCATCGCGTGGCTGCTGCGTGACCGGCGCGGCCCGCTCAAGCGGGTGGTCGAGGGCCTGGTCATCCTGGCCTGGATCCTGCCCAGCGCCATCGTGTCGTTCCTGTGGGTGGCGCTGCTCGACCGCGACGGCGGCACCCTGAACGCGCTGCTCGGCATCCCCGGCACCGCCTGGCTGCTGGACCACCCGATGTTGTCGATCATCGTGTTCAACACCTGGCGCGGTACCGCGTTCTCGATGATGTTGTACGGCGCCGCGCTCGGCAACGTGCCGCCCTCGCACCTGGAGAGCGCCCGCCTGGCCGGCGCCTCCGGCTGGCAGCAGCTCAGGGACGTGGTGTTCCCGCACATCAGAGGGCACATCCTGACGAACCTGCTGCTGATCAGCCTGTGGACGTTCAACGACTTCACCCCCTTCCTGCTCACCGCCGGCGGCCCCGACGGCAAGTCGGAGGTGCTGGCCGTGCACGTGTACAAGGTGGCCCTGCAGGGTGGCGAGCTGGGCTACGGCGCCGCCGTCTCCACGATCATCCTGCTGATCAACCTGGTCGTCGCGGTGTTCTACCTGCGGCTGTTGCGGAGCAAGAAATGACGCGGTTCGTCCTGGGCCGGATCGGGTTCTACACGCTGATCGCCGTGCTGCTGGCCTTCTTCACCATCCCGCTGCTGTGGCTGGTGACCGCGCCCTTCACCACCGACCCCACCTACGAGGTGGCGGTGCCCGACTTCACCTGGGACAACTTCGCGGCGGTCGCGGAGCACCCGTACGCGCTGCCGTCGTTGTGGAACTCGGTCGTGCTGTCGGTCGGCACCGCCCTGCTGGTCGTCCTGTTCTCCGCGCTGGCCGCCTACGCGCTCAGCCGGGTGCGGCTGCCCGGCCGCGACGCCCTGCTGTACGCGCTGCTGCTGCTGTCGTCGATCATCACCGGCACGGCGGCCATGGTGCCGCTGTTCCAGCTCGCGGTGGAGCTGAACCTCATCGACTCGCAGCTCGGGCTGATCCTCATCCTGACCGGCGGCCTGCTGCCCGCGGCGATCTTCATGCTGAAGGACTTCATGGACTCCACGCCCAAGTCGTACGAGGAGTCGGCCCGCGTCTTCGGCGCCACGCCGCTGCAGATCGTGCGGCACGTGGTGGTCCCCCTGGTACGGCCGGGGCTGGCGACCATCGCGGTGTGGGCCGTGGCCAACGTGTGGGGCAACTTCCTGATGCCGTACCTGCTGCTGAGCGACGTGGAGAAGCAACCGGCGGCGGTGATCACGTACACGCTGTACACCGAGGGCGGGCAGGCCAACCTCAGCATGTTGTCCACCTTCGGGCTGCTTTACTCCATCCCGGTGGTGCTCATGTACCTGTTCGTCAGCAAGAAGTACGGCTTCCGCTTCCACGGAGGGATCAAGCGTTAATGGCCGCCATCGAACTACGCGGGCTGACCAAGGTCTACCCCGGCGGGGTGAAAGCGCTCGACGCGCTCGACCTGGCCATCCCCGACGGCGAGTTCTTCGCCCTGCTCGGGCCCTCCGGCTGCGGCAAGACCACGCTGCTGCGCACGATCGCCGGCCTGGAGACCGCCAGCGGCGGCGCCGTGGTCATCGGGGAGCGCGACGTGACGGGCGTGCAGCCGGGCGGCCGGGACGTGGCCATGGTGTTCCAGGACTACGCGTTGTTCCCGCACATGGACGTCACGGACAACATCGCCTACCCGCTGCGCATCAAGAAGGTCCCCAAGGGCACGCGCCGCGACAAGGCCGCCGAGGTGGGGGCGCGGCTCGGGCTGGACCATCTCATGGACCGGCGGCCGGGGCAGCTCTCCGGCGGGCAGCAGCAGCGGGTCGCGCTGGCCAGGGTGATGGCCACGCAGGCGCAGGCGTACCTGTTCGACGAGCCGCTGTCCAACCTGGATGCCCGGTTGCGCCTGGAGGCCCGTACGTTCCTCAAGAAGCTGCAGCGCGAGCTGGGGGTGACCACCGTCTTCGTCACCCACGACCAGGCCGAGGCGCTGGCCATGGCCGACCGGATGGCGGTCATGGAGGCCGGGCACATCCGGCAGATCGGCACCCCGGCCGAGGTCTTCCAGCGGCCCGCCAACACCTTCGTGGCCGGGTTCATCGGCTCCACGCCGATGAATCTGCTGGACGGCACCGTGCGAGGTGACACGCTGGAGGTGGCAGGGTGCAAGATCGCGGTCCCCGCCTCCGCCGGCGGGCCGCTGTCCGACGGGGAGGAGATCGTGTACGGCGTACGGCCCGAATACCTGGCCTACTCTGCCGAGCCCGCGGAGGGCGCGTTCGGCGGGCAGGTGGCCATCGTGGAGAACCTGGGCGCCTCCCATCTGGTGACCCTCGACGTCAACGACGTGAGCGTGCAGGTCGTGGTGCCGGAGGGCAGCGAGCCCGCGGTGGGCGACGACGGCTACGCGCTGCCCCGGCGTGACCGGGCGCTGGTCTACCGGAACGGAGAGCTGGTGTGAGGGGCCACTGGTCGCTGGACGACCGGCTGGAGCGCATCCTGCGCGAGGTGCCGTTCGAGGTGCCGCCGGGGACGGCCGCCGTGCACGTGAAGCTCTCCTACGACAGGTCGCAGGGCGTGATCGACCTCGGCTGCGGATCCCCCGGCGGCTTCCGCGGCTGGTCGGGCGGCGCGCGCGACGAGTACACGATCACCCGCGACTGGGCCACCCCCGGCTACCTGCCGGGCGAGCCCGAGCCCGGCACCTGGAACGTGTGGCTGCGGCTGCACCGCATCCCGCCGCAGGGCCTGGACTACACGCTGGACATCTCCTTCGAGCGGGCCGCGCCGCCCGAGCCGGTGGCCGAGGAGCCGCCGCACGGCGAACGGCCGCCGCGCCGCGACATCCCGGACGTGGGCGGCCTGCGCTGGTACGCCGGCGACTTCCACGCCCACACCGTCCACAGTGACGGCAGCCTCACCATCGCCGAGCTGGCCGAGCTGGCCCGCGGGCGCGGCCTGGACTTCCTGGCCGTCACCGACCACAACACGGTCAGCCACCACCCCTGGCTCGCCGGGACCGGCCGCGGCCTCACGCTCATCCCCGGCCAGGAGGTCACCACCGACCGGGGGCACGCGAACGTGTTCGGCGACGTCGGCTGGGTGGACTTCCGCGAGCCCGCCGACTCCTGGGTCGAACACGCCGAGCGGGCGGGCGGGCTGATCTCGATCAACCATCCGCTCGGCGGCGACTGCGCCTGGCTGCTGCCGATCAGCCGCCGGCCGCGCGTGGCCGAGGTGTGGAGCTCCGGCTGGTGGGACCGCCGCTGGGGCGCGCCGCTGGCCTGGGCCGACGCCTGGCGCGACGACGTGATCGCGATCGGCGGCAGCGACTTCCACCGGCACGGCTCCGACGGGCTGCCCGGCACGCCCACGACCTGGGTGCTGGCCGAGGATCCCGCCGCCGTCCTCGACGGCGTGCGCGCGGGCCGCACCGCCGTGTCCACCGGCCCTGACGGGCCGCTGCTGCTCAGGCTGGGCGACGAGCTGATCGTCCTGGACGCCGACGGCCTGGTCCTGGTCCGCCCCGACGGCACGCGGCAGGTGGTGCGCGGCGAGCGGGTGCTGCTGCCGGCCATCGACGGCCCCCACCGGCTGGAGACCTACGAGAACGAGGTGATCGCCCTATGCGCGTGAGGAGAGTCGCCAACGCGCCCGTGAGCTTCGGCGTGTTCGAGCTGAGCGACGGCCCGCCACCGCTGACCCCGGACGAGATGGTCCACGCGCTGGCCGAGGCCGGTTACGAGGGCATCGACTCCGGGCCGATCGGCTACCTGGGCACCGGCTCCGAGCTGACCGACCGGCTGAGCGGGGCCGGGCTGCTGCTCTGCGGCGGCTGGGTGGACCTGCCCTTCCATGACCCGGACGGGTACGAGCGGGCGTTGCCCACACTGGATGCGGCGCTGGACGTGTTCGCAGCCGCGCCTCCGGGTGACCTCCCGCCGCGGCCCACGATCGCCTGCCCTGGCACGCCCGAACGCTTCGCGCGGCCCGGCGGGACCGCTCCAGGGCTGCCGGCCGACGAGTGGCCCGCGTTCGCCGCCCGGATCCAGGACACGACCGAGCGCTGCCGCGCGCGCGGCTTCGAGCCGGTCTTCCACCACCACCTCGGCACCCACGTCGAGACGCCCGAGGACGTCGAGCGGCTGCTGGAGCTGACCGACGTGCAGCTCTGCCTGGACACCGGGCACCTGCTGCTGGGCGGCGGCGACCCGGTGGCGGCGCTGCGCGCGTGGGCCGAGCGGGTCGGGCACGTGCACATCAAGGACGGCGACACCGCGATCCTCGCCCAGGCCCTGGCCGACGGCGTGGACCTGCGCGAGCTCATGGGCCGCGGCGGGTTCGCCCCGCTCGGCGAGGGCGAGCTGGACCTGCCGGCCGTGGTGCGCACGCTGGACGAGATCGGCTACGCGGGCTGGATCGTGATCGAGCAGGACACCTTGCCGGGGCGGCGCACGGTCGCCCAGAACATCGCCGACCAGGCGGCCAACCGCCGGAAACTGAAGGATTTGGGGCTTTGAGAATCGCGCTGGTGGGTTGCGGGGCCGTGACGCAGGCGGTCTACGTGCCGCTGCTGTCGCGGCGCCGCGACCTGTTCGAGGTGAGCGCCGTCTGCGACCTGTCGCGCACGCTCGCCGACGCCGTGGGCGATCGGCTGGGCGCGGCGCGGCGGTACACCGCGGTGGCCGAGATGCTGGCCGAGGGCGGGTTCGAGGCCGTCGTCGTGCTGGCGTCCGGCTCGCACGGCGAGACCGTGCGGCAGGCGCTGGCCGCCGGGTACGCGGTGCTCTGCGAGAAGCCGCTCGCGCTGACCAGGGCCGAGGTGGCGGCGCTGCCCGAGGGGCGGCTGATGGTCGCCTACATGAAGCAGTACGACCCGGCCGTGCGCCGGGCCGAGGAGATCCTGGCCGAGCTGGGCGGGCCCGAGGTGATCAGGTCAGTCGAGGTGACCGTGCTGCACCCGAGCGGGGAGTCGCAGCTCGCGTTCGCGAACCTGACGCAGGCGAACGATGTGGACGCCGGGCTGCTGGCCTCGCTGCGTGCGGCCGAGGGCGAGCTGGTGTCGCGGGCGCTGGGCGAGCAGGCCCCGGAGCAGGTGCGCAACCTGTACGGGGTCGCGCTGGGCTCCATCTGCCACGATCTGTCGCTCCTGAGGCGCTTCACCGGCTCTCCTGAGGAGATCTCGTACGTCGAGATGTGGGGGGCGGCGCCCGGCTCGATCGAGATCTCCGGGCCGCTGCCGGTCCGGGGCCGCTTCTCCGTCAGGTGGCACTACCTGGAGGACTATCCGGCCTACCGCGAGACCGTGGCCATCCACCACGACCGGGGCTCGCTGGAGCTGGTCTTCCCCTCGCCCTACCTGATGAACGCGCCGACCACGCTCACCGTGGTGTCCGGGGGCGAGAGCCGTACGCACTGGCGTGACGTGACCGAGGCGTTCGAGGTACAGCTGGTCGCTTTCCATGCTTACGTGAACGATGGCAAGCCGCCGCTCACCGACGCCGGCGGCGGGCTGGAGGACATCGTCACGGCGCAGCGCATCGCGGCGCGCTACGCCGTACAACATGGTCTGCCCATCGGAGGGGAGTCAGCGTGAGCACGGAGATCGTCGTCGTACCGCACACTCACTGGGACAGGGAGTGGTACGAGCCCTTCCAGCGCTTCAGGCTGCGCCTGGTGGCCCTGCTCGACGAGGTGCTCGACACGATGGAGCGCGAGCCGGCCTACCACTTCACCCTCGACGGCCAGCTCGCCTGCGTGGACGACTACCTGGAGGTGCGCCCGGAGAACCGCGACCGCGTGGCGGCGCTGGTGGAGTCGGGGCGGCTGGCGGTGGGGCCGTGGCAGATCCTGCTGGACGAGTTCCTCTGCTCGGGCGAGAACATCATCCGCAACCTGGAGCTGGGCATGGCCAGGTCGGACAAGCTCGGCGGCGCCATGCCGGTCGGCTACCTGCCTGACATGTTCGGGCACACCGCGCAGATGCCGCAGATCCTGCGCAAGGCCGGGCTGCTGCACGCGTGCGTCTACCGCGGCGTGCCCTCCTCCGTCACCACCGACGCCTTCGCCTGGGTGGCGCCCGACGGCACGGCGCTGCGGACGCAGTACCTGCCGGTGGGCGGCTACGGCAACGGGGCCTACCTGTTCTCCGACGCGGAGGGGCTCGAGCAGCGGGCGGCCGGGTTCGTACGGACCATGCGGGAGTGGCACGGGCCCGAGGGGCCGCTGCTGGCGATGTACGGCACCGACCACTCGGCGCCCGTGCGCGGGCTGCCGGAGATGGTGGCGGCGATCGGCGCCCGCATGGACACCCTGTCCGGATACATCGGCGCATACTCCGGCGACGTGGCGGGGCTGCCGCAGGTGCACGGCGAGCTGCGCTCCCACGCCCGCGCCAACATCCTGCCCGGCGTCATCTCCATCCGCCCGCACGTCAAGCAGGCCATGAGCCGCGCCGAGCGGATGGTCGAGCGCTACGCAGAGCCGCTGGCCGCGCTCTGGGGCCAGGAATGGCCCGGCCGCTTCCTCGACATGGCCTGGTGGCGGCTGGTGGACGCCAGCGGCCACGACTCGGTGACCGGCTGCGGCGTGGACGACACCGCCCAGCAGGTCGCCGCCCGCATCGCCGAGGCCGAGCAGCTCGGGCAGGCCGTGCGCGACATGGTGACCGCCCGCCTGGCCCAGGACGTGCCGTCCGACGGCATGCTGATCGTCAACCCCACCCCCGCCGCCCGGCGCGGCGTCGTGGTCGTGGACGTGGCGGGCACCGACCCGCTGGTGGACCCGTCGGGCGCGCCGGTGCCGGTGCAGCCGCTGGAGTACGCGGCCACGCTGCTGCTCGACGAGGAGATGGACCCGGCCACCGCGCTGACCTTCGTCCACGGCACCGAGCTGTACGGGCAGCACATCACGGACTGGACGGTCGAGGACGGCACCCTCACCTTCACCGTGGCCAGGCACACCTCCGTGGTCGTCGACCTGGACGACCTGCGTGCCGCCATCGGCGGCGTGACCCGCGTCCGCATCGTCGCCGAGCCGCGCCGCACGGTGGCCGCCCTGGTGGAGGCCCCGCCGCTCGGCCACACGAGCCTGCGCCCCGCGCCGCGCGAGCGCGTGTACGGCGGCGACGAGGCGGAGCGCCTGCCCGGCACGCACCACCCGTCCTGCTGGCTCAGCTCCGACTCGGCGCCCCTGCCGGTCCGCGGCGACGAGGAGGTGCTGGACAACGGGCTGCTCAGAGTCACGATCGCGCCCGACGGCAGCCTCACGCTGGTGGGCCAGGACGGCACCACGGTCACCGGCGCCGGGCGCATCGTCGACGGCGGCGACGTGGGCGACACCTACAACTACGCGCCGCCGCTGCACGACACGACGGTGTCGGAGCCGGTGGAGGTGGAGTCCGAGCTGATCTGCGCGGGGCCGCTGGTGTCGATCGTGGACGTCCGGCGCACGTACCTGTGGCCGGCCTCGGGCGAGGACCTCGACGGCGCTCCCGAGGTGCCCGCCATGACGCGTGCCGCCAGGATGGAGGAGATCGCCGTCACCACCCGGGTCGAGCTGCGCGCCGGGGAGCCGTTCGTCCGGTTGCGGGTCGACTTCGACAACCGCTGCGCCGACCACCGGGTGCGCCTGCACGTGCCACTGCCGGCGGCGGCCACGCAGTCGTACGCCGAGGGGCAGTTCGCGGTCGTCAGCCGCGGCCTCACCGCGGAGGCCGGCTGCGGCGAGACGCCGCTGCCCACCTTCCCCGCCTCCTCGTGGGTGGCCGCCGGCGGGGTGGCGGCGCTGCTGGAGCACGTGACCGAGTACGAGCTGGCGGACGGCGAGCTGGCGCTCACGCTGCTGCGCTCGGTCGGCTACCTGTCCCGCAACCGCAACGCCCTGCGGCCGGAGCCCGCCGGCCCGCAACTGCCCACCCCCGCGGCGCAGTCGCGCGGCCCTCGGTCGGTGAGCCTGGCGCTGATGCCGTACCAGGAGGGCTGGGGCGAGGTGCTCCCGCACGCGGAGGCCTTCCGCCACGACCTGCTCGTGGTCCCCGGGCTCGGCGAGTCGTCCCTGCCGCTGCCCGAGCCCGCGCCGGGCCTGTCGGTGGCAGGCGACGGGGTCGTGATGACCTCGCTGCGCGAGCGCGACGGGTGGCGCGAGCTGCGGGTCGTCGCGCTCACCCCGGACGCCACGCAGGCGGTCGTCACCGGCTCCTTCACCCAGGCCCGCCGGGCCGACCTGCGCGGACGCCCGGGCGAGCCGCTCGACGTGACGGACGGGACGCTCCGGCTGCCGCTGGGCGCCTGGGAGATCGCGACGGTGCAGCTCTCTGGGCAGCTCTCTGGGCAGCTCTCTGGGCAGCTCTCGGGCTGAGTCAGGTGCTGAGCCCGAGCTGGCCGGCCGCGCGGATGGCCAGCCAGACCTCGGCGAAGGCCGCGCTGGACTCGAGGTCCCTGCCGCTGAGCTCGCTGAACCTGCGCAGCCGGTAGGCCAGGGTGTTGGGATGGACGTGCAGGGCGGCGGCGGCGTCGCGCACGTGGCGGTTGTGCTCCAGCCAGGTGCGCACGGAGACCAGCAGCTGCGACCGGTGCGCCTCGTCGTAGGCCAGCACCCTGCCCAGCACGTAGTCCACCAGCGCGGCCAGCGTGGCCGGATCCTCGGGCAGCCACCGCCCGGTCGTGTCGTCGCCGTACACGACCAGCGTGCTGCCCGACTCGGCGGCGTGGGTGGCCGCCCAGGCCGCCTCCCGCTGGGCCACCCGCAGCGGCTCCCCGGGCGGGAACGGCCGGCTCATCCCGGCGGCCACCCCCGGCACCCCGGCGACGGCGGGGCCGAGCGCCGGGGGGCCCAGCAGGTAGTGGTCGTCACCGCGGCGCAGCATGAGGTGCGGCAGGTCGTCCAGGGCGCGGCGCAGGGCGTCGTCGGGCACGCCGCGCACCACGAGCAGCACCGCGTCGGCGTCCATGGACAGGCCGAGGCGGGCCAGGCGGCGGCGGGCCGCCGGCGGGTCGAGGAGATCCTGCAGCAGCTCGGCCAGCGTCTCGGCGCCCTCCCTGCGCAGGGTCTCGCGCTCGTGCCTGGCCATCGCGACCTGGAGCGCGGCCACCGTGGCGATGTGCTGGACCACGGCCAGGCCGGCGGGGCGGGCGCCCTCGCGCTCGAAGGCCACCAGGTAGCCCGCCGGGCCGCCGGGCGCCGAGACCGGCAGCACGAAGCCGCCGGGGATCGTGGGCGGCGCGTCGGGCGTGGCGGGCAGGACGTCCAGCGCGGGGACGGGCACGCCCGGCAGGAGGGGGCGGCCCGAGCGGGTGGACAGGTAGACGTCGTAGCCGGACAGGCGCTCCAGGCGCTTGAAGAGCGTGGCCGTGTCGAGGTCTTCGGCGGCCAGCCAGCGCAGCGCCCCGAACACCTGGAGCTGGGCGCCGAGGCGGTGGCTGGCGTCCTCCTGGAGCGCGGCGGCCACCTCCTGCGCGATCGCGATGAACGGGACCGCCAGCGGCACCTCCAGCACCGGCATGCCGCGCTCCTCGGCTGCCTCGAAGAAGGCCGGGTGCAGCGGCGGCACGTGCAGCTGGGCCGACAGGGCGAGCGCCGAGACGCCGGCGTCGTCGAGCCGCTCCAGGTAGGCCCGCTGCCTGGCGGCCGTGCGGGGCACGCCGAGACCGGTGGTCATGATGACCTCGGCGCCGAGCAGCCACGGCGTCGGGTCGTCCAGCTCGCTCACGTGCGCCCACGACACCGAGCGGGACAGCCCGGCCTCGCCCGCGAGCACGCGGAGCTGGAGTGCGGGGGAGCGGAGGAGATCCTCCACGGTCAGTTTGTGGTCGGCCACAACACACACCGTAATACTTCGTGATGACCACAATTGCCGCAGGTCAGAAGCGTGACGAACACTGAGGCGCATGAACCTCGGCCCCGTCGACTCCAGCAAGGTCCCGCGCTTCGCGGGCCCCGCCACCTTCGCCCGCCTGCCCCGCCTCGACCAGGTGGAGCGGGCCGACGTGGCGGTGGTGGGCGTGCCCTTCGACACCGGCGTCTCCTACCGGCCCGGCGCCCGGTTCGGCCCCGCCGCCGTACGGGAGGCGTCCCGGCTGCTGCGGCCCTACCACCCGGGGCTGGACGTGTCCCCGTTCGAGCGGGCGCAGGTCGCCGACGCCGGCGACATCGCGGTCAACCCGTTCGACATCGGCGCCGCCATCGAGACCATCGAGGGCGCGGCCGACGACCTGGATGCCAGGCTGGTCACCATCGGCGGCGACCACACGATCGCGCTGCCGCTGCTGCGCTCGGCGGCCAGGAAGCACGGCCCCGTGGCGCTGGTGCACTTCGACGCGCACCTCGACACGTGGGACACCTACTTCGGGGCCGAGTACACGCACGGCACCCCGTTCCGGCGGGCCGTGGAGGAGGGCCTCCTCGACACCGAGGCGCTCAGCCACGTCGGGATCAGGGGCTCCCTGTACGGTAAGAAGGACCTGGAGGAGGACCGGCGGCTCGGGTTCGGCATCGTGACCGCGGCCGACGTGCTGCGGCGCGGGCTGGACGAGGTGATCGACCTGCTGCGGCAGCGGGTCGGCGAGCGCCCCCTGTACCTGTCCATCGACATCGACGTGCTCGACCCCGCCCACGCCCCCGGCACGGGCACCCCCGAGGCGGGCGGGCTCACCAGCCGCGAGCTGCTGGAGATCCTGCGCGGCCTGGCCGGGCTCAACCTGATCGGGGCCGACGTGGTCGAGGTGGCCCCCGCCTACGACCACGCGGAGATCACCTCGATCGCCGCCTCCCACGTGGCCTACGACCTCGTCAGCCTGCTGGCGCTCCAGGAGAAGACATGAGCAGCGGCTCCCTCACGGAGATCGAGACCTACGGCGTCGAGCGCATCCCCGACGCCGACCGCACCGCCCGCCCCGTCGACCTGTTCAGGGTCGCCTTCGGTGGCGCCAACACGTTCGCGACCTGCGTGCTCGGCGCCTTTCCCATCCTGTTCGGCCTGTCGTTCTGGCACGGCCTGGCCGCCACCGTGCTCGGGCTGGTGGCGGGGGCGCTGATCCTGGCGCCGCTGTCGCTGTTCGGGCCGCTCAACGGCACCAACAACGCCGTCTCCTCCTCGGCGCACCTGGGCGTGCACGGCCGGGTCGTGGGCTCGTTCCTGTCGCTGCTGACCGCGATCGCGTTCTTCTCGATCTCGGTGTGGTCGTCGGGCGACGCGCTCGTGGGCGGCGCGCACCGGCTGGCGGGGCTGCCGGACACCGACCTGACGTACGGGGTCGCCTACGGCCTCTTCGCCGTCCTCGTGCTCGTGGTCTGCGTGTACGGCTTCCGCTTCATGCTGTTCGTGAACAAGATCGCGGTCGCGGCGGCGTCACTGCTGTTCGTGCTGGGCGTCTTCGCCTTCGCCGGCGACTTCGACCCGTCCTACGCCGGGGCGGTCAAGCCGGGTGACGCGCTGTTCTGGCCCTCGTTCATCGGCGCGGCCCTGATCGTGCTGTCGAACCCGGTCTCGTTCGGCGCCTTCCTGGGCGACTGGTCCCGCTACATCCCGGCGAACACGCCGCGCGGGCGGGTGATGGCGGCGGCGTTCCTGTCGCAGCTCGCCACCATCCTGCCGTTCTTCTTCGGCCTGGCCACCGCCTCGATCATCGCCACGAAGGCCGCCGAGTACGTGGACCCGGCCGCCCCCAACTACGTCGGCGGCCTGCTGGCCGTCTCCCCTGGCTGGTACTTCGTGCCCGTCTGCCTGATCGCCCTGATCGGCGGCATGTCCACCGGCACGACCTCGCTGTACGGCACCGGCCTGGACTTCTCCAGCGTCTTCCCGCGCTTCTCCCGGGTGCAGGCCACGGTCTTCATCGGCGTGTTGTCGATCGTGTTCATCTTCGTCGGGCGTTTCGCGGCCAACCTCACCCAGAGCATCTCCACGTTCGCCACACTGATCATCACGTGTACGGCCCCCTGGATGGTGATCATGATGCTCGGGTACGTGACGCGCCGCGGCTGGTACGACCCGGAGGCGCTGCAGGTGTTCAACCGGCGCCAGCGCGGCGGCCGCTACTGGTTCACGCACGGCTGGAACTGGCGCGGGCTGAGCGCCTGGCTGGTCTCCGCCGGGCTGGCGCTGATGTTCGTCAACCTGCCCGGGCAGTTCGTCGGGCCGCTGGGGAACCTCGCGGGCGGCGTGGACATCTCGCTGCCGGTCGGCCTGGCCGTGGCGGGGCTGCTCTACCTCGTGCTGCTGGCGCTCTTCCCCGAGCCGCGCGAGGTCTACGGCCCCGACGGGCCGCGCCTGGTCCGCTCGGCCGACACGCCGGTGCTGCCCATCGTGGAGCCGGCGACGTGACGCGCCTGATCGACCTGTCGGTGCCGATCGAGACCGGGATGCCCGTCTACCCGGGCGACCCGGAGGTCTCGGTCGGCCCGGCGCTCACCGTGGCCCGCGACGGCGTGAACGTGCTGGGCCTGCACCTCGGCTCCCACTCCGGCACCCACGTGGACGCGCCCTACCACCTCGACGACTCCCTGCCGACGCTGGACGAGCTGCCGCTGGAGCGCTTCCACGGGCCCGCCACGGTGGTGGACGCCAGGGGGCGGGGGCCGGTGATCGGTCCCGAGTTGTTCGAGGAGGTGCGCGCGGGCGTGATCGTGCTGGTGGCCACAGGCTGGCCGTTCGGCGGCCACGGCCATCCGTACCTCACCGCGGAGGCCGCCGCGCTGCTGGTCGAGCGGGGCGTGCGCACAGTGGGCACCGACGCGCTGAGCGTGGACCCGACGCCCGCGGACGCCTTCCCCGCGCACGAGGCGCTGCTGCGCGCGCACGCCGTCATCGCCGAGAACCTGTCCGGTCTCGACCGGCTGATCGGGCAGCGGGAGATCGAGGTGTCGATGTTCCCGCTGCGGATCGCCGGAGGTGACGGCTCGCCCGTGCGGGCGGTCGCCCGGGTCGGCTAGCGGGTGCCCCAGGAGTAGGTCTGCTTGCGCAGCTTGAGGTAGACGAACGACTCGGTGGCCCGGACGGCGGGGATGGCGCGGATCTTGCTGAGGATCTCCAGCAGGTGCCCGTCACCCTCGCAGACCACCTCGACGATCACGTCGAAGGAGCCCGCCGTGAGCACGACGTAGTCGATCTCCTCGATGCCGGCCAGCTCGTCGGCCACCTTCTCCAGGTCGCCCTCGCAGTTGACGCCGATCATGGCCTGCCGGGGGAAGCCGAGCGTGAGCGGGTCGGTGACCGCGACGATCTGCATGACGCCGGCGTCCTGGAGCCGCTGGACGCGCTGGCGTACGGCGGCCTCGGACAGGCCGACCGCCTTGCCGATCGCCGCGTACGGCTTGCGCCCATCGGCCTGGAGCTGCTCGATGATCTGCTTGGACAGGTCGTCGAGCACCACCGGGCCGCCGGAGCCGGCGCTGTTGCGGCGTACGCGGGGCGGCGTCGTCATCGGTCGGATCCTCCTAGCGGTCCGGCGTTACGGGGGCGTTCCCGCCGGGTTGCCGTCCTGGTGCGACATGTTGTCAGTTCTTCGCGGTCTGTCAAGCGAATTCGTAGCAATTTGATATCTTCACCACGAAATCCCTTGTCGTGATGCATCTGCTCTGTCAGAGTCGCGGCAACTCAGCCACCTCACGAGGAGGTCGTTAACCTTGACCACCCGTCTGCAGAACTTCATCAACGGTGAGTTCGTGGACGCCAAGAGCGGCCGATTCTCCGACATCATCGATCCGTGCACGGGCGAGGCCTACGTCCAGGCTCCCGTCTCGGGTCAGGAGGACATCGACGCCGCCTTCGCCGCCGCGGCCGCCGCTTTCGAGTCGTGGGGCAGGACCACCCCGGGCGAGCGGGCGAACCTGCTGCTCAAGGTCGCCGACGCGATCGACGCCAGGGCCGACGAGATCAACGAGGCCGAGTGCCGCAACACCGGCAAGCCCCGCGCCCGCATGGCCGAGGACGAGACGCCGGTCGCCGCCGACCACTTCCGCTTCTTCGCGGGCGCGGCCCGCACGTTGGAGGGCCCGACGGCCGGCGAGTTCCTGGCCGAGCACACCAGCGTCATCAGGCACGAGCCGATCGGCGTGGTCGGCCAGGTGACGCCGTGGAACTACCCGATGATGATGGCGGTCTGGAAGATCGCCCCGGCGCTGGCGGCCGGCAACACGATCGTGCTCAAGCCGTCCGACACGACCCCGGTATCCACGCTCAAGCTGGCCGAGATCCTCGGCGAGGTGCTGCCGCCCGGCGTCTTCAACGTCGTCACCGGCGACCGCGAGAGCGGCGCCATGGTCGTCAGCCACCCCACCGCCGCCATGGTGGCCATCACCGGCTCGGTCGGCGCGGGCATGTCGGTGGCCAAGAGCGCCGCCGACGACCTCAAGCGGGTGCACCTGGAGCTCGGCGGCAAGGCGCCCGTCGTGGTCTTCGAGGACGTCAAGGACCTGCGCAAGGCCGCCGCCGACATCGCCACCGCCGGCCTCTACAACGCCGGCCAGGACTGCACCGCCGCCTGCCGGGTGCTGGTGCACGAGAGCGTGCACGACGAGTTCGTGGCCGCGCTCACCGAGGCCGCCGCCGGCACCGTCACCGGCGACCTGGGCAACGAGGAGGCCCTCTACGGCCCGCTCAACAACGAGAACCAGCTCGCCAGGGTCCAGGGCTTCATCGACCGGGTCCCCGCGCACGCCAAGGTCCTCACGGGCGGCCACCGCGTCGGCGACAAGGGTTACTTCTTCGCCCCGACGATCGTGGACGGGCTGCGCCAGGACGACGAGATGGTGCAGAACGAGGTCTTCGGCCCCGTCATCACCGTCCAGACGTTCACCGACGAGGCCGACGCCCTGGCCAAGGCCAACGACGTCAAGTACGGCCTGAGCGGCTCGGTCTGGACCTCCGACCACGGCCGGGCCATGCGCATGTCGAACCGGCTCGACTTCGGTGTCGTCTGGGTCAACACGCACATCCCCTTCGTCTCGGAGATGCCGCACGGCGGCTTCAAGCACTCCGGGTACGGCAAGGACCTGTCGGTGTTCGGTCTGCACGACTACACCCGGGTCAAGCACGTCATGCACTACATCGGCGAATAGCGGCAAGGAACGAACCTGGATATGACCGGGCTGAGTGCGATCGAGCTTGCGGACGTCGTCAAGGAGTATCACTCGCATGGCGAGGTCGTCCAGGCGGTCAAAGGCGTGACGCTGGGCATCGAGGAGGGGGAGTTCTTCTCCCTCCTCGGCCCCTCCGGCTGCGGCAAGACCACCACGATGAGGATGATCGCCGGCTTCGAGGCGCCCTCGAAGGGCGTGGTGAGACTCTACGGCCAGGACGTCACGAACGTCCCGCCGAACAAGCGCGACGTCAACATGGTCTTCCAGTCCTACGCGCTCTTCCCGCACATGAGCGTCTGGGACAACGTGGCCTTCGGGCTCAAGCAGCGCAAGGTCGCGCAGGCGGAGATCAGGCAGCGGGTCGGTGAGATGCTGGAGATCATCGGCCTGACCGGCAGGGAGAAGCGCCTGCCGCGCGCCCTGTCCGGCGGCCAGCAGCAGCGGGTGGCGCTCGCCAGGGCGCTGGTCAACCAGCCGCGCGCGCTGCTGCTCGACGAGCCGCTCGGCGCGCTCGACCTCAAGCTGCGCCAGGCCATGCAGATCGAGCTCAAGCGCATCCAGCGCGAGGTCGGCATCACGTTCGTGTACGTCACGCACGACCAGAGCGAGGCGCTGACCATGAGCGACCGCATCGCCGTCATGAAGGACGGGGCGGTCGAGCAGCTCGCCGGGCCGCGCGAGATCTACGAGCGGCCCGCCACGGCCTTCGTGGCCGGCTTCATCGGCACGTCCAACCTGCTCGCCGGCGCCGCGACCGGCGGCGAGCTGAAGGTCGGCGGCGGCAAGGTGCTGGTGCCGGGCCACGACGGCGACGTGACGGTGACCGTCCGGCCCGAGAAGATCACCATCGGCACGGAGGAGCCCGAGCAGGGGCTGAGCGCCGTGCGGGGCACCGTGGCCGAAGTGGTGTATCTGGGCACGTATAACAGCTATGCGGTGAGTCTCGCTGACGGGGCCGAGGTCACCGTGTTCCAGCAGAACGCGCATGACGCGACGGCCACGGCGGAGCGGGGCGACTCCGTCTGGCTGTCGTGGCAGGCGCAGCACTCGTACGTGATTGGAAGTTGATAGCACCCCATGAACCCCTTCATGCGTGGAATGACGCAGCCCCGCACCCGTCGTGACGTCTTCCGCCTGGCCGGTTACTCCGCCGCCGGGCTAGCCCTGGCCGCCTGCGGCGTGCAGGGGCAGAAGGCGGCGCCGCCCAAGGCCGACGCCGTCGCCGACTACTGGGCCAAGCAGAAGAAGAACGGCAAGGTCGTCTTCGCCAACTGGCCCGAGTACATGCCCGAGGACAAGGGCCCGCTGGAGAAGTTCAAGCAGGACACCGGCATCGCGTACGAGTACAAGGAGGTCATCCAGGAGAACGCCGAGTTCTTCGGCAAGGCCGACCCCGTGCTGCGCGCCGGCCAGTCGCTGGGCTACGACATCGTCGTCATGACCAACGGCATCCAGCTCCAGCACATGATCGAGCTGGGTTACGTGGTGCCGCTCGACCACTCCAAGCTGCCCAACTTCCAGGCCAACGCCGGGCAGAAGTACAAGGAGCGCTCCTACGACCCCGGTAACAAGTACACGGTGCCCTACACCTCCGGGGTGACCGGCATCGCGTACAACACCGAGTTCGTCAAGGAGGAGATCACCAGCATCGAGTCGCTGTTCGACCCCAAGTACAAGGGGCGGGTCGGCATGATGGCCGACGCTCAGGAGATCGCCAACTTCGGCATGATCGCGCTGGGCATCGCGCCGGAGAAGTCGACGGAGGCGGACTGGCGCAAGGCCGGGGAGAAGCTCAAGGCCCAGAGCGACGCCGGAATTGTCCGGAAATATTATGATCAGTCGTACATCGATGCGGTGTCGAAGGGCGACGTCTGGCTGACCATGGCCTGGTCGGGCGACGTGTTCCAGCGGCAGCTCGCCGGCGAGCCGGTGAAGTTCGTGGTGCCCGCCGAGGGCGGCACGATCTGGACCGACAACATGCTCATCCCCAAGGGCGCGGCCAACCCGGTGGACGCCCTCATGCTGATGGACTACCTCTACCAGCCGGCCGTGGCCGCCGAGCTGGACGAGTACATCCAGTACGTCACGCCGGTCCCCGCCGTGCAGGACCTGCTGCGCGAGAAGGCCAGGACGGCCAAGGGCGAGGACAAGAAGGCGCTGGAGGACATGGTGGGCAGCCCGCTCATGTTCCCCTCCGAGTCCGACTACGCCAAGCTGCACAACTACACCCAGCTCACCACCCAGCAGGAGCAGGTGTTCAACCCGATCTTCCAGTCCATCACCCAGGCGTAACCGATGCGGCGGCTCACCCCCTACCTGCTCGCCCTGCCGAGCTGGATGTGGCTGGCGATCTTCCTGGTCGTGCCCATGGTCGCGATGGCGTCGGTGTCGCTGCAGACCGGCAACGCCATCGACGGCTTCGCCATGACGTTCAGCTTCTCCAACTACTCCGACGCGCTCGGCCGCTACAGCACCCAGCTCGTCCGGTCGCTGATCTACGGTGGGCTCGCCACCGTGGCCATGCTGGTGATCGGGTACCCGGTGGCGTACTTCATCGCCTTCAAGGGCGGGGCGCGCAAGTCGATGTACCTGTTCCTGCTCCTGCTGCCGTTCTTCGTCTCGTTCGTGCTGCGCACGATCTCGTGGAACTTCCTGCTGTCGGACAACGGCATCCTGTTCGGCACGCTGAAGGGCTGGGGGCTGCTGCCCGACGACTTCCACGTGCTGGCCACGCCGTTCGCGGTGATCGCGGGGCTGACGTACAACTTCCTGCCGTTCATGATCCTGCCGATCTACGTGGCGCTGGAGCGGGTGGACCCGCGGGTGGTGGAGGCGGCGCAGGACCTGTACGCGACGCGGGCGGCGGCCTTCCGCCGGGTGGTGCTGCCGCTGTCGCTGCCGGGGGTGTTCGCCGGGGTGCTGATGACGTTCGTGCCGGCCACGGCCGACCCGATCAACGCCGCCGTACTGGGCGGCAGGTCCACCACGATGATCGGCAACATCATCCAGACCGAGTACCTGACGAACCTCGACTACCCGACCGCCTCGGCGCTGTCCTTCACGCTGATGGCGGTGCTGCTGGTCGGGATCTTCATCTACGCCCGCGCCCTGGGGACGGAGAACGTGCTGGAGGCGGCGGCCCGATGAGAGGGATCCGAGCCGGCGACCGGCTGCTGCACATCTACACGTGGCTGATCATCGTCTGGCTGTCGTCGCCGATCGCCGTGATGATCCTGTTCGGGTTCAACGACAAGAAGAGCAAGTCGAACACCACCTGGCAGGGCTTCACCCTGCGCTGGTACAGCGAGCTGTTCGACATCTCCGACCTGACCACCGCGCTGTGGAACTCGCTGGTGATCGCCCTGCTCAGCACGATCATCACGGTCGTCATCGGCACCATGCTGGGGCTGGCGCTCGGCAGGCACCGCTTCCGCGGCCAGGGCGCGACGAACTTCCTGGTCTTCGCCGCCATCTCCACGCCCGAGCTCGTCATGGGGGCCTCGCTGCTGTCGCTGTTCGTCTCCGGCAACGTGCCGCGCGACGGCAACACGATCATCATCGCGCACGTGCTGTTCTCGCTGTCGTTCGTGGTGGTCACGGTGCGGGCGCGGGTCGTCACGCTGGACCCCTCCCTGGAGGAGGCCGCCAGGGACCTGGGCGCGACGGCGTGGGGCACGTTCCGGCAGGTGACGCTGCCGGCGATCATGCCGGGCGTGCTGGCGGGCGGGATGCTCGCCTTCGCGCTGTCCATCGACGACTACGTGGTGACCAGCTTCGTCAACGGCTCGACCGTGACCTTCCCGCTGTGGATCGTCGGCGCGGTCAAGACCGGCATCCCGCCGCAGGTCAACGTCATGGGTACGCTGATCTTCTGCATCGGGGTGCTGATCGCGATCGGCAACGCGGTCGCGGCCCGCCGCCGTAGCTGAGAGCATTCTTCCGGATTCCCCTCCGCAGGCCGCGGAGGGGTTTCGGCTTGGCCAAGAACAGGGAGGCGAGATCGGATTCCGGCGGGGGGAACCCGCGCGTGATCACCTATTTGGTCCCGCAATTTTCATAGAACTCAAGCTTTCGTAAGGGAAGTGGGATTTGTGGATCCGCTGAAGGCGCTGGCTGACGCGGAGCGCAAGCCGTACTGGCTGGACAGCCCGGCCAGACCCGAGCCGCGACCGCGGCTCTTCGGACACACCACCGCCGACCTGGTCGTCGTCGGCGGCGGCTTCTCGGGGCTGTGGACGGCCCTGATGGCCAAGGAACGTGACCCCTCGCTGGACGTCGTCCTGCTGGAGGGCCGCAGGATCGGCTGGGCGGCCACCGGCCGCAACGGCGGCTTCTGCATGGCGACCCTCACCCACGGCCTGGCCAACGGGCTGGAGCGGTGGCCGGAGGAGATCGACCGGCTCGAACGCATGGGGGTCGACAACCTCGACGAGATCGAGCGCACGCTGGAGCGCTACGGCGTCGACTGCTCCTTCGAGCGCACCGGCGAGCTGCACGTGGCCACCGAGGAGTGGCAGCTCGACGGGCTCAACGAGCACCTCGACCTGATCTCCGACCTCGGCCTCGACTACCTGCCGCTCGACAGGGAGCAGGTGCGGGCCGAGGTGAACTCGCCGACCTACCTGGGCGGGCTCTGGGAGCGCAGCGGCTGCGCCATGCTCGACCCGGCGCGGCTGGCGTGGGGGCTGCGGGCGGCCTGCCTGCGGCTCGGCGTACGCGTCCACGAGCGCAGTCCCGTTCGTTCGCTGAGCGACGACGGCACGACGATCACCCTGCGCACGCCGCACGGCTCGGTGGGCGCGCGCCACGTGGCGTTGGGCACCGGGGTGTTCCCGCCGCTGCTGCGGCGGCTCAGGCACCTCGTCGTCCCGGTGTACGACTACGTGCTGATGACCGAGCCCCTCACCGGGGCCCAGCTCGACGCGGTGGGCTGGCGCAACAGGCAGGGCGTCGGCGATTCGGGCAACCAGTTCCACTACTACCGGCTGACCGACGACAACCGGATCCTGTGGGGCGGCTACGACGCCGTCTACTACAACGGGGGCCTGGTCAAGCCGGAGTACGACCAGCGCGACGAGACGTTCGTCAAGCTCGCGCGGCACTTCTACGACACCTTCCCGCAGCTCGACGGGGTGCGCTTCACCCACAGGTGGGGCGGCGTGATCGACACGTGCAGCCGGTTCAGCGCGTTCTACGGGCAGGCGCACGGCGGGCGGCTGGTCTACGCCGCCGGCTACACCGGCATGGGCGTCGGCGCCACCCGGTTCGGCGCCAACGTCATGCTGGACCTGCTGTCGGGCAAGCCCACCGACCGCACCGAGCTGCGGATGGTGAAGGAGAAGCCGGTCCCGTTCCCGCCCGAGCCGGTGCGTTCGGGGGTGATCCAGTTCACCCGCTGGTCGATCGCGCAGGCCGACCAGCACCAGGGCAGGCGCAACCTGTGGCTGCGCGCGCTCGACCGGATGGGCCTCGGGTTCGACTCGTAGCGCACACTTGTGCGTATGAGAGTGGAATTCGTGGTTGACGGTCTCACGCTGGCCGGCGACCTGCGGGTGCCGGACGGCGTGGGGCCGTGGCCGGGGCTGGTGTTCACGGGGCCGTTCACCGGGGTGCGCGACCAGGTCACCGGCCTGTACGCGGCCCGGCTGGCCGAGCGCGGCTACGCCACGCTGGCCTTCGACCACCGCAACTGGGGCGAGTCCGAGGGCCTCCCGCGCCACCACGAGGACCCGCAGGGCAAGCTGCACGACCTGCGGGCGGCGGTGTCGTTCCTGCGGTCGCGGCCCGAGGTGGACCGGGAGCGGATCGGGGCGGTCGGCATCTGCCTCGGCGGCGGGTACGCGCTGAAGTTCGCCGCCTTCGACCCCCGGGTGAAGGCGTTCGCGGGGATCGCCGGGGCCTACAACAACCCGTACGCGATGCGCGGCGCGGACCTGGCGCCCTACCTGGACGTCCTGGAGCGGCAGGACCTCGGCGGGCCCGTCGAGTACCTGCCCGCGGTCGCCGGGCAGGGCGAGGCCGCGATGCCCGGCGACGAGCCGTACGCCTACTACGGCGGCGAGCGCGGCGCCTCACCGCACTGGTCGAACGAGGTGACCAGGGCGAGCGTGCTCGAACTGCTCACCCTGGACAACATGACGGGCAGCGACTTCCTGTCGCCGAAGCCGGGGCTGATCGTGCACGGGCTGGTGGACCGGTTCTGCGCGCCCGAGGGGGCGGAGGAGGTGTTCAAGCGGCTCGACCAGCCCAAGCGGATCGTCTGGGTGGACGCCAAGCAGCACATCGACCTGTACGACCGCGAGCCGTACGTCACCCAGGCCGTGGACGCGACCGCCGATTTCCTGACCGGGCACCTCTGAGCCCGGCAAGGTCGTGCTGAAGGTCTCGCCAGGAAACCGCCTGGCGTGCTGGGCAGGGTGATGGCGGGGCCGCAGGGCCGGGCATCATGCGTACGACCCCCGACGACTTCACGGGGGTTCGCGCGTGCGTGGGAAGTGGATGGCCTGGCCGGTGCTGGCGGTCGCGGCCGGTTGCGGGGCGGGCAGCGCGCCGGTCGTGCCCGCCGCCGTGGAGCCGCCGGTCAAGGTCGCGCGGTGCGTGCTGAAACTCCGTGACGACCGGGCGGCCGGGGCGGCCAGGGCCCGGCTCGAACGCGATCTCGCCGCGTACGTGCGCGGCCGGCCGGGCCGCGTCGTCTACGGCGCCCAGGACCTGGAGACCGGGATCCGGCTGGGCCTGGGGGAGCACCAGCACGACATGATCACCGCCAGCGGCGCCAAGGTGGACATCCTGGCCGCGCTGCTGGCCGGCCGCGACTCCCGCCTCGGCGAGGGTGAGCGCGACCTGGCCTCCCGCATGATCAGGGAGAGCGACAACAGCGCCGCCGACGCGCTGTGGTCGCGGGTCGGCGGCGGCGGGGCCATGAGCGACTTCTACGCCAGGATCGGGCTCAAGGAGACCACGCCGGGGCCCAGCAAGTTCTGGGGCGGCACCAACACCAGCCCCGCCGACCGGATCCGCCTGCTGAAGGTGCTGATCAAGGGCGGAAAGGGGCGGCTGACCGCCGCCGACAGGGGGATGGTGCTCGGGCTGATGGAGCGGGTGCAGCGGGACCAGGCGTGGGGCGTCAGCGCCGCCGCCAGGCCCGGTGACCGGGTGGCGCTCAAGAACGGATGGACCCCCCGGCCGTTCATCCACCACACCTGGGCCGTGACCAGCTACGGCCGCGTGGTGGGGCCGGGGCGCGACCTGCTGCTGTCGGTGCAGACGGACCGGCAGCCGGGCGAGGGCACGGGGATCCAGACCATCGAGGGCGTCGCCCGGATGATCGGACAGCGCCTGGACGGCCTGACCCCGACCACCACCCGCTCCTGCCCGCGCAACCCCTTCGCCTGAGCTAGCGTGCGCCGGCCAGGACGTCCTCCGGGATGACCTTCGGCACGCCGCGCAGCCCCACCAGCGCGAGCACCGCCACCGCGACCAGCAGGCCCGCCGTGACGAGCGAGGTCAGGTGCACGCCGTCGAGGAAGGCCGCCTGCGCCGCCCGCACGAGCGCGTCGGCCTGCCCGGCGGGCAGGGTGGCGGCCACGCCGAGCGCGCCGGCGAGCGACTCGCCGGCGGCCTCGCCCGGCACCCCCGCCGGAAGCTCCAGGTTGGCCCGGTAGGCGCTGGTCAGCACCGTGCCCAGGATCGCGATACCGAGCGCCGCCCCCAGCTCGAACGCGGTCTCCGACACCGCGGCGGCGGCCCCCGCACGCTGCCGTGGCGCCGTGGCGAGCACGTTGTCGTTGTTGACGGTGAACGCGAACCCGACGCCCATGCCGCCCACCACCATGACGGGCAGCAGCGCCAGGTAGTTCAGCTCGGTGCTGAGCGTGGCGTAGTAGAGGAACGAGCCCGCGTTCATGGCCAGGCCCAGCGCGACCACGCCGTTCCTGCCGAGGTAGGGGATGAGCTTGGCGGCCAGCACCCCGCCCACCGCGCCGCTCAGCCCGCCGGGGAGCTGGGCCAGGCCCGCCTGCAGCGGCGACCAGCCGAGCACGAGCTGCAGGTACCAGGCGAACATCAGCATCATGGCCGACATGGCGAAGATCGCCAGCAGGTTCGTCAGGATCGAGGCGCTGAACGCCCGGCGCGCGAACAGCCGCACGTCGATGAGCGGCTCGGGCAGCCTGGTCTGCCGCCAGCCGAACAGCGCCAGCAGCGCCACCCCTGCCAGGCCCGCCAGCAGCACGTCGGCGCGCCCGACACCCTGGTGCGCCGCCTCCTTGACCGCGTAGACGACGGCCACGATCCCGGCGAACGACAGCGCCACGCTGGCCAGGTCGAGCCGTCCCGCGTCCGGGTTGCGCGACTCCGGCAGCACCAGGAGGCCCGCGACCAGCACCAGCGCCATGATCGGCACGTTGATCAGGAAGACCGAGCCCCACCAGAAGTGGTCGAGCAGCAGCCCGCCGACCACGGGGCCGATGGCGAAGCCCGCCGCGCTCATCCCGCTCCAGACGCCGATGGCCGCGGTACGCTCGCCCGGGTCGGTGAACACGTTGCGGATGATCGACAGGGTCGAGGGCATGATCGTGGCGCCGGCCACGCCGAGCAGCGCCCTGGCCGCGATCAGCAGCTCCGGGGTGGGCGCGTACGCGGTGATCGCGGAGGCGGCGCCGAAGGCCACGGTCCCGATCAGGAGCAGGCGCTTGCGGCCGATGCGGTCGCCCACGTTGCCCATGGTGACGAGCAGGCCCGCCAGCGCGAAGCCGTACATGTCGCCGATCCACAGCAGTTGCGTGGAGCTCGCGCCGAGGTCGGCCACCAGCCGGGGCAGGGCCAGGTGCAGGACCGTGAGGTCGAGGGAGAGCAGCAGCGTGGCCAGGCAGGCGACGGCCAGGCAGGACCATTTGTTCTTCATGCCGCACACTGTGATCGGCGCGGCTGACGGCGGGCCTACCGTCCGCTGACCGGGCCGCTGATCTGCGCCAGCGCGGCGTCGATGCGGGCGCGGGTGTCCTCGGTGCTGTACCAGTCGTCCGGGCACACCTCGCGGGCCTGCACCAGCAGTGCGCGGGCGGGGCCGAAGGCGCCGCGCTCCAGCTCCACCAGGCCCTGCCCGAGCAACGCCCAGCCCAGGATCTCCATCGAGCCGTTGCGCCGCGACAGCTCGGTGGCCTGCGTGAAGTCGTCCAGGGCGCCCTCCAGGTCGCCGAGCCTGATCCGCGCGTCGCCGCGGCGGCACAGACCCTCGGCCGTCTCCGTGGCCGCGCCCAGCTCGCGCGCCAGCGCGAGCGCCTCGTCGGCCAGCGCGTGCGCGCTGCGGAAGTCGCCCTCCCGCTGCCGCAGGGAGCCGAGCCCGGACAGCACCAGCACCATGCCCCACCGCTCGCCGATGGCCCGGAACCCCGCCAGGCTGGCCTCGAAGTGCTCCAGCGCCTCGTCGATCCGGCCGAGCAGCTCCAGCACGAACGCGTGGCCGCAGCTCGCCAGGGCCCGCTTCCACGGCGTCAGGCCGCTGACCGCGTCCAGGTAGAACTGCTGCATCGAGCCGAAGTCCGCCGGGGGGCCGGTGAACATCGACAGCAGCATCATCATGAACTCCACCCGCACCGGCACGTAGTCGACGGGCAGCAACCGCCGCACCTCCTCCAGCCGCGCGCGCAGCAGGTCGTCCGTGCCGCCGGCCCAGGCCACGACGAGCACGCACATCGCGTACTCCTCCTCCAGGCCGGGCACCCGGGTCTCGCCCAGCGCGGCCAGCAGCTCGGCGGCCAGGTTCGCGCTGGCCGTGCGGTGCCCGCGCATCCACCAGTAGCAGGCGCTGTGCGCCAGCAGCCGCATGCCCAGCTCGAACTGCCCGGACGAGGTCGCCCACCGGATGGCCGCGTCGAGGTCGCCGCTCTCCTCGTCGAGCCTGGCCAGCCACTCCATCTGCGCGGCGGTGCGCAGCATCGGGTCGGCCGTCACGATCAGGTCGAGGTAGTAGCGGGCGTGCGCGTCGAGGATCCGGTCGCCCTCACCCGACTGCTCCAGCTGCTCCGCGCAGAACGCCCGGATCGTCTCCAGCATCCGGAAGCGCCCGTCGGCGAACTCCACCAGCGACTTCTCCGCCAGCGAGAACAGCACCTCCTCCGGCAGCCCGCACACCCGCTCGGCCGCCTCCGGGGTGGCTCCCGCCACGAACGTGCTCAGCCGCCTGGCCATCTCCCGCTCGCTCTCGTCCAGCAGCTCCCAGCTCCACGCCACGACCGCGCGCAGCGTCTGGTGGCGGGGCAGCGCCGTACGGCTGCCGCGCGTCAGCAGCCTGAACCGGTCGTCGAGCCGCGCCGCCACGTCGGCGATCGACAGCGTACGCAGCCGCGCCGCCGCCAGCTCGATGGCCAGCGGCAGCCCGTCGAGCGCCCGGCAGATGCGGATGACCTGGGCGGCGTTGCCCGGGTCCACCACGAAGCCCGGCCGCACGGCGGCGGCGCGGTCGGCGAACAGCCGCACCGCCGGGTAGCCGAGCGGATCGCCGGTCTCGGCGGGCGGCAGCGGCAGCGGCCCCACCGGCAGGATCGACTCGCCGGTGATGCCCAGCGCCTCGCGGCCCGTCACCAGCACGCGCAGGCCGGGGCAGGCGGCCAGCAGGTGGTCGGCCAGCTCGGCGGTGGCCGCCACGAGGTGCTCGCAGTTGTCCAGGACCAGCAGCAGCTCGCGGTCGCCCAGCGCGGCGGCGAGCCTGGCCGCGGGGTCCAGCATGGGCCGCTCGTGGATGTTCAGCAGGGCGTCGCGGACGCCGAGCGCGGCCAGCACGGCCTGCGGCACGCCGTCGGCGCCGGAGACGGGGGCCAGCGGCACGAAGCACACGTCGCCCGGCTGCTGCTCGGCCGCCTCGGTCGCCAGCCGCGTCTTGCCCGCGCCGCCCGGGCCGATCAGCGTGACCAGCCTGCTGTCGCGGAGCCTCGCGCCGACCTGCGCCAGCTCCTCGGCCCGGCCCACGAAGCTGGTGAGCTGGGCCCGCAACCCCTGCCTCACCGGCCGCCCGGCAACGCCCGCCGCCGCCTCGCCGCCGGGAGCCTGGGGGTGCGTGCCGCCAGGGGCCGCCGGGCCGAGGGCGGGGTCGGCCCTGAGCACGGCGAGGTGCGCGGCGGCCAGCTCGGCGCCCGGCTCGACGCCCAGCTCCTCGTCCAGCAGCTTCCTCGTCTCCTCGTAGACGGTCAGCGCCTCCGCCTGCCGGCCGCTGCCGTACAGGGCCCGCATGAGCTGGGCCCGCAGCCGCTCGCGCAGCGGGTGCGCGGCGGTGAGCTGGCTCAGCTCGGCCACCAGCTCGCGGTGCCTGCCGAGGTCGAGGTCCGCCTGCACCCGATCCTCCGTGGCGGCCAGCCGCAGCTCCTCCAGGGCGGCCGCGGCCGCGCCGGCGTGCGGCGCGTCGGCGAGCGGCGCGCCCCGCCACAGCTCCAGCGCCTGCCGCAGCAGCGCCGCCGCCCGCCGCGGGTCGCCGCCGGCCAGCGCCTGCCTGCCCTCGCCCGCCAGCAGCTCGAACGCGCGCGCGTCCACGTCACGCGGGTCGGCGACCAGCCGGTAGCCCGCCGGGTGGAACTCCACCAGCTCCCTGCCCAGCGCCCGGCGCAGCCGGGACACCTGCGACTGCAGCGCGTTGGCCACGCCCTCCGGGGGACGGGGGCCGTACATGCCGTCCACGAGCTGCTCCGCGCCGACGATGCGGCCGGCGTGCAGGGCGAGCAGGGTCAGCAGGGCACGCACCCGGGGGCCGCCGAGTGCGACCGGGTCGCCGTCCTCGCCCAGCACGTTGGTGGGCCCGAGGATCTGGAAGCGCATGCCCCGATTATCGCGGCAACCCGGCGACGATCTCGGCATAGGACGGGATCCCCGGGCCCTGCTCGCCGCGCGCCGCCAGCGCCGTGCCCAGCGCCGCGCCGAGCGCGGCCCGGTAGAGCAGCGAGCCGGTGCTGACCCTGGCCACCCCGGCCTCGCCCAGCCGGGCCAGGCTGGGGCCGCCCTGCTGGTAGAGCACGTTGAGCGGCAGCGGGGTGCACGCCGCCACCTTCTCGATCTCGCCCAGGTCGCTCAGCCCGGGGACGAAGACGCCGTCGGCGTGCCCGTAGGCCGCCACCCGCTCGTAGGTGCCCGTGCCGTCGCCCAGCCAGTACGTGTCCGTACGCGCGTTGACGAACACCCCGTGGCCCGTGGCCGCCTCGATGATCCGCTGGTGCAGCTCGACGGGGCGCAACGTGCCGTCAGGGCGGCCGTCCTCCAGGTTCACGCCCGCCACGCCGAGCGCGGCCAGGCTCGCCACCAGCTCGCCCACCTCGGCGGGATCGTCGCTGAACCCGCCCTCGATGTCCACCGTCACATGGACGCCCAGGCCGCTGATCGCCTCGGCCAGCTCGATGGTCTCCGCCCTGGTGGCGCCGGCGGCGTCCGGCTTGCCGTGCACGGCGGCCACGCCGAGGCTGGTCGTGCCGATCGCGGGGAAGCCGTGCGCGGCCAGGTACGCGGCCGAGCCGTAGTCCCAGGCGTTGGGCAGCAGGAGCGGGTCGCCGGGGCGGTGCAGGTCGTGGAAGTTCACGTGAGCAGTCCTTCCAGGACGCCCGCGGCCAGTGCGAGGGCGTGCTCGGGAGCGGGGCAGGGGCGCACGCCGTGGCCGAAGGTCAGGTGCGGGACGTGGCCGAGGGCGGGGTCGTGGGCGTCGGGGTCGCGGTTGACGGCCACCAGGTCGATCGTCACCTCGCCGCCGGTGCGGGTGTCCAGCCGGCGGGTCGCCTTGAGCGGCGGGTCCTGCCTGAGCGTCTCGCACAGCAGCGCGTCGATGTCGTGACCGGTGAAGGCGCGCGGGGGTGGGGTCTCGTCCTGACCGGTGAAGGCGTGCGGGGGCGCGATCTCGTCCTGACCGGTGGCGGCGCGCGGGGGCGCGGTCTCGTGCTGACGGGCGGTGGCGCGGGTGAAGGCGGTCTCGATGAGCCCCTCCGTGGCGGCGTGCGCCTGCAGCAGCAGCGTGATCACCGGGAGGCCGGCCAGCTTCAGCAGCTCGGCCGCGGCGGCGTCGGCCTGCGGGCTCTCCTCGCCCGACAGGTAGCCGGCCGCGGCGGCGGGCACCGCGGTGGTGTCCTCGACCCCGAGCGCGGCGCCGAGCACGGCCACCGGCACGCCGCGCCAGTCACCACCCCGTCGTCTGGTCAGCGCCTCGGCCGCCGTGCGCAGCCCGGCGGGGTCCAGCCCGCTCAGCAGGGCGACCAGCTCCCCCCGCCGCCGCGCGTGCGTCTCGCCGGTGCTGAACCGGGAGACGCGGGCACGCAGCCAGGCGAGCGTTCCCTCCGCGCCGTCCTGGCGTACGGGTGGCGGCACGTACCGGGTGTCGGACAGGACAGCCTCGGCTTCGGCATGGCGTGTGATGAGCATGAGGTCACGCTAGGGCGAGGTCCTTTCGGCGGCGGTCGAAGTATGGCCTGTCAGGCGGCCAGTCGTTCCTGGCCCTGGTGCTCGGGGGCGGCCTCCACGGGTGCGGGCTCGCTGCGCGCGACGCTCCGGCGGGGGACGGTGGCCAGCGCCATGGCGATGAGCAGCGCCATCTCGGCCAGCACGACCCCGCGCTCCAGCGTCCCGTAGTAGGCGCCGCCGTTGATCAGCGACGAGGTGAAGGAGGCGGGGTGGGCGGCCAGGTAGACGGCGAGCGTCGCCGCGGCGGCCACGCTGAGCGCGCGCACCGCGTTCCACCCGGGCGTGGCCCTGCGCCCCCTGGCCAGGATCCAGCCGGCGACCGGCAGCGAAGTGAACACGACCGCCGCCGACCACCGGTGGATCTCGCCGGACACCGTGCCGATCTGCGAGGTGCCGGGGTCGGTCGGGAAGATCGCGCTCATCATCAGCCCCGCCGCCCCGGCCACCAGCAGCACCCGGGTGGGCGCGGTGCGCGCCGGGTCGAGGGTGGCCAGCCCGTACGCCAGGCACAGGCAGGCCCCCGCCAGCGCCAGCATCCCGATCAGGACGGGCACCAGCCCGCCGGAGACCAGTGCGTAGTCACTGAGCAGCACCTGGGTGGGCAGCGCCACGTCCGCGTACGCGAGCGCACCGGCCGACACCAGCGTGCCGATCATGGTGCCCCAGACGCTCTGCCTGGGTGTCATCGCATCACCTCGTCATAGATCCGCTCGAACCGGGCGAGCGACGCCTGGTCGTCATGGGTGAGCGCCAGCTCCCTGCTGGCCTTGCCGAACCGGGCGCGCAGGCCGTCGTCGGCGAGAATCTCCGTCAGGTGCCGGGCCAGCGCGACCACCTCGCCCGGCTGATAGAGGTAGCCGTTGCCGTCCACCAGGTGCGGCAGCGCCATCGCGTCGGCGGCCACCACGGGCAGCCCCGAGGCCATGGCCTCCAGCGTGGCGATGCTCTGCAGCTCGGCGACGCCCGGCATGGCGAACACGTCGGCGGCGGCGAAGGCCTGCGGCATGTTCTCGTCGGCCACGAAGCCGAGGAAGAACACCCGCTCGCTCACGCCGATGCGCCGGGCCAGCCGGGTCAGCTCCTCCCGCTGGTTGCCCTTGCCGACGAAGGCGATCTGCGCGTCGGTCTCGTTGAGCACCAGCGGCAGCGCGCGGACCATCTCGTCGAGGCGCTTCTCCTCGTCCAGGCGGCCGACGAACAGGATCGTGGGCCGGTCGGGCAGGTCGAACATCTTGCGCGCCCACGCCTTGGGCTCGGCGTGCGGGTGGAACCTGGTCAGGTCGATGCCGCAGGAGACCGGCTCGACGCCGCGCCCGAAGCCCTGGTCGGCCAGCAGCTTGGCGGCCAGCGGGGTGGGCGTGGTGATGTGGTCGGCCCGGCTGAAGATCCGGCTGAAGTCACGCCAGGCCAGCTTGCCGGCCTTCGCCCGCAGCCCCGCGGGGATGTGCGCGAACTGGAAGAGGTTGTCGGGCATGAAGTGGTTGGTGGCCACGATCGGCACGCCGGCCCGGCGGGCGGCGGCCATGGCGGCCCGGCCGACCACGAAGTGGCCCTGGGTGTGCAGCACGTCGGGCTTGATGATGGACACCAGCCGGTCGAGCCGGGTCGGCACGGTGAACCGCATGGTCGGGTGGACCAGCAGCGGCGCCGAGCGCAGCCGGTGCACGATCACGCCGTCGCACACGTCGGCGCTGGCGGGGCCCTGGTCGGACTGGCAGACGACGTGCACCTCGTTGCCGCGCGCCGCCAGGCCGGTGGCCAGGCGATGGGTGAAGTACGCGGCGCCGTTCACGTCGGGTGGGTAGGTGTCGGAGGAGATCAGGATCCGGCGCGGACGCTCGGGGGCGGGGGACAGCGCGGTCAGGTCGGGGACGCTGTGCAGGGGCATGGCCATGTCGATGTACTCCGGTTTCAGAGGTGGCTTGGGGAGAGCCGTGAGGTGGGGGATCTCATGCGTGATCGGTGCGGGCCTCCAGCGGGCTGGTCCGTGCCAGGGCGACGGTGCCCGCGGCGGTCAGCAGGGCCGCCAGGACCGGCAGGATCCCGGTCGGCAGCGGCTCGCCCAGCAGCAGCGCGCCGAACGCCACCGCGGTCAGCGGGTCGGCGATCTGCAGCGAGGCGAAGGAGACGCCGAAGTGCCCGACGGCGTAGGCCCGCTGGAGCATCACCAGCGCCAGCAGCGCGGGGACCGGCAGCGCCAGCAGGTACCACCAGTTCCAGCCGCCGTCCACCAGCACCCGCATGAGGGTGGCGGTGGCGCCGTACAGCACGCCCGAGCTGGTCGCCAGCAGCGCCGCCCGGCCCGTGGGCGAGGCCGCCTTCGAGCCCGCCCACAGCAGCACGGCCGCCACCCCGGCCACGCCCAGCAGCGTCAGCACGCCGTTCGGGCCGAGCCGGGTGGGGCCGTCGGACTCGGGGACGAGCAGCACCAGGCCGATCAGCCCCGCCGCCACCACCCCCGCCGCCGCCAGCTCCTTGCGCGACGGCTTACGGCCGTGCAGCGTGGCGGCGATGGGCAGCGCGAACAGCAGGCTGGCCACCCCCATCGGCTGCACGATCGTGAGCGGTCCGAGCCCGAGTGCGACGATGTGCAGGCCACCACCCGCCAGGATGGACACGCCGCCGATCAGCCAGCGTGGCCTCCGGAGCAGGGCGAGCAGCCCCGGTTTGGCGGAGCCGACCGCCTCGAACTGCTGCAGTGCGGCCCCGAGCGCGAAGAACAGCGAACCGACCAGGGCGATCACCGCGGCCAGCACAGTCATGCGCACTCCTTTCACACGGATGGTTGCCAGGCAGGGTCAAACGGACGTGTCCGCCGGAAGACGTTCTGAGGAAGCCTGGATGGCGCGACGCTTCCGCACCCAGCGCACGATCTCCACCACGGCGGTGATGGACAGCGCGATCCCCAGGCCGAGCAGCAGGCCCTTGATCGGGTCGTTCTCGAACGCCATCCCGCCGAAGAAGCCGATCAGCCCGGAGTAGACCGCCCACGAGCTGGTCGCGATCGCGTCGAAGAAGGTGAACGAGCGCAGCGGGTGCCGCACCGCGCCCATCGTCAGCGTCGTCGCGGTGCGCCCGCCGGGGATGTACCTGGCCACGACCAGGACAAGCCCGCCCCGCTCCGCCAGCGCCCCGCGCGCCCAGACGAACGCCTTCTTGTCACGTAGCCTGCCGGCCGACTTGTGGCCGATCAGGTAGGAGATGTGGTCGCCGGCGAACGCGCCGAGCGCGGCCACCACGATGACCAGAGCCAGGTTCGGCTCGCCGGTGGCGGCGAACACCCCCGCCGTGATGACGGAGGTCTCGGCCGGCACGACGGGGAAGAAGCCGTCGAGCAGCGCCAGGGCGAACAGCGCGGCATACAGCCACGGCGACGACATCACCTGTTCGACGAGGTCGAGGACGGCGTGCGACATCAGTGTGAACTCCGATCATTAGGGCACCCCCACAGCCTGCTGGCGTGGGTCGTTCGGGAACATCGGGGATGCCCCCGGTCGAACGCGGCCCTTTCCCCTATACGGGTCAGGGCCGGTACCCCTTGAAGGTAGAAACCCCGCAGGTCACGGCACATCGGACGATCGGCACGCACTACCCCCTACTTTCGTCGGGGGGCCTGCGCGCGACCTCCGGATGACCACTACGATCCAATCGGTTTCCGCAGGTGAAATCAGGAGTGGAGATAGGCGCATTCGTGGTGGGGCTAGCCCTACCTCGAAGGTGGACGGCGCCCTACCCTTACTTTCGTCAGGGGTGCCACCCGACGTCGGACGGCACCGGCCCGGCCGCGCCGCCGATAACGTCGGTGCGGTGAAGCGTCTTCGCCGGGAGAGCCGCCGCCAGGTGGTCTATGACGTGCTGCTCTTCCTCGCACTCGGCATCTGCATCGCCGCCATGGGGCCCGACCCGTTCACGGATCCCGCCGGCTTCGGCGTGGTGACCGTGCCCCGCTGGGTGCTCGCCGCGGTGGCCGTGCTCGTCGGCCGGCCCTACCCGCTGGCGGCCCTGGTGCTGCTGCTGCCGCTGGGGCCGTGGCGGTTCAGCGAGGGGTTCGCGACGGTGGACCTGAGCTGGCTGCTGCCCCGGCGGAACGTGAAGATCCTGCCGCTGCTGCCGACGTCGCCGTTCATCGCCTGGTACGCGTACCTGACCGGGCGGCGGATGGCCAGGGGATGGCCCGCGCTGGTGGCGTTCTGCCTGATCGCGGTGGTGGGTGTGGTGGTGGTGCTGAGCAAGGGCGGCGATCTGGCCCTGTGGGTGTCCATGCTCACCGCGGTCGTCGGCACCTACGTCGTGCCGCACCTGTTCGGGGTGCTGCGGCGCAGGCTGCTGCAGCAGCGGAGGCAGGCCAGGACGTCGGCCGAGGCGCAGGCCAGGATGCGCGAGCGGGCCAGGATCGCCCGTGAGATGCACGACTCGCTCGGCCACGACCTGGCGCTCATCGCCGTCCGGGCGGGCGGGCTGGAGCTGTCTCCCGGGCTGGCCCCCGCCCAGGTCAAGGCGGCGGGGGAGCTGCGCCTGGCGGCGGCCGACGCGACCGAGCGGCTGCGCCAGATCATCGGGCTGCTGCGCGAGGACGCCGACGCGGCGCCGCTGTCCCCCGTGCAGGAGGAGGTGTCGGAGCTGGTGCGCCGGGCAGCCGACTCCGGCATGTCGATCTCCCTCGACCTGGCTCCCGGGCCGGTGCCGGGGCTGGCCCGCGCCGTGGTGCAGGAGGCGCTCACCAACGCCGCCAAGCACGCGCCGGGGGCCGCCGTGACGGTCGCGGTCGCGCCGCACGAGGTCCGCGTGCGCAACGGGCCGCCCCGTTCCCGGCCCACCGCCCGGACCGGCGGGCTGGGGCTGGCGGGCCTGCGCGAGCGCGTCCGGCTGGCCGGGGGCACGCTCACCGCCGGGCCCGCGGGCGACGGCTTCGAGCTGGTGGTGTCGCTTCCCGGCGACGGGCCGCTCCCCCGCGCGGGGGAGGAGGATCCCCGCTAGGCGGGAGGGCGCCGCCCGCCCCGGCACGCGACGCTCGGAGCATGACGCAACCCCCACCCCGCTCCAGCACCACTCCCGCACCCGCCACCCCGCACTCGCCACGCGAGGCGGCGAGCCTCCCGGACGCCGGCCGCTCGCCACGCGAGGGCGCCGGCCTGCGGGATGCCGGCTACTCGCCACGCGAGGGCGCCGGCCTGCGGGATGCCGATCTGCGGGATGCCGGTCTGCGGGATGCCGATCTGCGGGATGCCGGCGGCCGGCCGCGCGAGGTCACGGGTGGCGCGGTCGCCGGGCCGGGCATCGGACGCCGTACCGCCGCGATCGTGGCGGTGGCGGCGATGCTGCCCTACCTCACGCTCAAGATCCTCTGGCTGACCGGCAGCTCCCTGGGTGTCAGCGATCCAGGCCTGATGACCGACCCGGCGATGATCGGCCTGAACGCGATGACCTTCGGCATGGACGCCGTCGCCCTCCTCCTGGCCCTGGCCTTCACCGCCCGCTGGGGCATGCGCCTGCCCGCCCCGCTGGTGCTGCTCCCGTTGTGGGTCGGCACGGGCCTGCTGTCGGTGATCGTCGTAGCCGCCCCGCTCGTGGTCGCCTCGGCAGGCACGGCCGCCTTCAGCGTCGGCCCCATCGCGCCCTGGGTCTACATGACGGTCTACAGCGGCTTTCTGACGCAGGGCATCGGCCTCATGGCCGCCTTCGCCCTGTACGCCCGCGACCGCTGGCCCGCCCCCTTCACCACGGCCACGGACCTCGCCTTCCCCAGCCCCACCCGCCCCCTGCAGGCGATCCTGGCCTGGAGCGCGCTGCCGGTCGCCGTGGTGGTGGGCGGTGTACGGCTGGTGTGGGCCTTCCAGGGCCCGCCCACGGCGGCGGTGCAGAACGGGCTCAAGGGCCTGCTGGCCGTCGCCGGCGCCGCCGCGCTCGTGGCGCTCGTCCGGCGGCGGGGACACGGCCCGTTCCGGCGCCCGCTGGTGCTGGCCTGGCTGGGCTCGGGCTCTTTGTTCGGCTGGGGCCTCTACGCGATGCTCGTCCGGTCCGTGGGCGGGCCGCTCGCCGCGGGGACGGGCGGCGCGGGGGACCTGGTGGAGCTGTTCGGCCTGCTGACCGGCCTGGTCATGGGGATGTGCGGGGCGTTCCTGCTGATGGAGCGGTCAGGCGTGCGAGACGTGCAGCCGCTGCAGGAGCCGCTTGAAGGCGATGACGGAGAACGTGATCGCCGTCCCGCTGATCACGGCCACCGCTGACGTACGCATGATCATGAAAGCGCCCAGCGAGCCGCCGATCGACTCGTAGACCGCCAGGAAGATGCTCAGCGTGGAGTTCATCAGCAGCACGAACGCCCACAGCAGCGTGATCCTGGCGAAGAACCGGCGCACCCGCTCGTGCTTGAGCACCGACGACGGCAGATGGATGTAGTCGAGCGTGAGCTTCTGCACGAGCGGCTTGTTCAGCCGCACGGAGGCGAGGAAGGCCATGCTGATGCAGATCGTGCCCATCTCCGGCTGGATGAAGAACCACATCCAGGTGCCCGTCCAGAACGCCACGATGGCCCGGATGGTGATCGCGAACGCGGCCAGGTACATGGTGGCGGGCACCTTGACCCGCTTTACCAGCCGCCAGGCGACGCCGAGGTAGACCCAGGCGACGGTGAGGGCCAGCGCCCACTTGAAGCCGAGGACCACCATGGCGAGGTAGAAGACGGCGAGGGGGGCGACCACGCCTTCGAGCAGCCGGGGTGCCGCCTGTCGGGCGAGCGCGGTGAGGCGTGGAAGAGTTACCTGTGGATGGTTCAAGGCTGCTCCGCAGATAGGCCGACGATCAGCGTCTACCCGGGCTTCGGGGGACCAGGCATTCCGGATGGCTCGCTCGATGTCACCGATGCGTCCATCACCGCCGTCCCGGGAAGCACGCCGGTGGCTTACCGTACCCGAGGGCGGGGGATGGGACTGCCTCTTTTGACGCGTTCCATCTGTCTCCACGAAAACAGCGCAACCTTGAATACGGCTTTCATCCGAGTGACGCTGTGGCGAGCTTCGCGCCAAAGCCCAGGAAGACGGCGCCGACGCCGGAGGTGAGGCCCGCGCTGAGCCGGCGGTGGCGGCGGAACTGCGCGGCCAGGAAAGTGCCGCAGAAAATCAGGCCGGTCAGGTAGAGGAAGCTGAAGAGCTGGATCACCGCGCCCAGGATGACGAACGACAGCGCGGGGTGGGCGTAGGAGGGGTCCACGAACTGCACGAAGAACGAGACGAAGAACAGGATGGCCTTCGGGTTCATCAGGCTGATCACCAGGGCCTTGCGGAACGGGCGGGTGCGGACGTCCGTCGAGAGCGGCTCCGCCACCGGCGCGGCCGTCGCCGTCCGGGCCGCGCGCCAGGACCTCCAGGCTCCGCGGATCATCTGGAAGCCGATCCAGGCCAGGTAGGCCGCCCCGACGTACTTGACGACGGTGAACAGCAGCGGGTTGGCCCGCAGCAGCGAGGCGGCGCCGGCGGCGGTGAGCGCCATCAGCACCGTGTCGCCGAGGAAGACGCCCGCCGCGGCCCGGTATCCCTGCCGCACGCCGTGCTGGGCGGCGAAGGACAGGACGTACAGGGAGTTCGGGCCGGGCAGGAGGATGATCAGGAAGGCGCCGACGACGTAGGCCCAGAAATCCGTGATACCGAAGAACATGCCGCTTGCTCCTGGGGAAGAACTGGTGACATATCACGGTATCCGGTGGTCAGCGGTCCGGTGCGTACCAGCTGCCGCCGTAGACCTGCCGGTGGCCGAGCGCCCGGTAGGCCGCGTCCACCAGCGCCTGGCCCCGCGGGTTCACGCCGAGCCCGGCCCCCTGCTTGTTCATCGTGTAGCCGAACGCCAGCCGCGCCGCCGGGTCGCAGAACCCGATCGAGCCGCCCATCCCCACGTGCCCGAACGCGCTCTGCGACAGCAGCACCCCCTCGCTGTCGGGCTCGGGCAGGTGCCGGTTGTCCACCGTCTTGACGAAGCCCAGCGCGAAGTGGGTCGGCGCGAGCAGCACCGCGTCGGCGCCGGCCGAGGCGGTGAGCGACATGAGCGCCAGGTGCTCCCCGCTCACCAGGTCGCCGCCGCCGAGCGACAGCGGGCGGTACATGCCCGCCAGCCCCCGCGCGTTGGTGATCCCGCCGACGGCCCCGATCTCGGCGGCGTGCGCGGCCCTGCTGTCGGACTCCCCGGCGGCCATGTAGCCGCCCTCGTGGGCCAGCACCGCCGCCTGCGCCGAGCCGGGATCGCCGAACGCCTTGAGGTAGAACGAGGCGGGCGCCTGCGGCGGATCGGCGGGGACGGTCGGCGCCACCCGCCCCTCCTGCTCCTCGGGCAGCCCCAGCCAGAAGTCCAGCCCGAGCGGCTCCGCCACCTCCTCGCGGAAGAACGTGCCGAGCGAGCGCCCGCTCACCCGCCGCACCACCTCGCCCACGAGATAGCCGAACGTGAGCGCGTGGTAGCCGTGCCTGGTCCCCGGCTCCCAGTACGGCTCCTGCTCCGCCAGCCGCCCGGCCATCAGCTTCCCGTCGTAGAAGGCGCCGGGCGGCAGCGGCTCGCGCAGCGCGGGCAGCCCGGCCTGGTGGGAGAGCAGGTGCCGGACGAGGGTGCCGCCCTTGCCGCGCACGCCGTACTCGGGCCAGTAGCGGATCACCGGCGCGTCCAGGTCGAGCTCGCCGCGCGAGGCGAGCACGTGGGCGCACAGCGCCGTCGCGCCCTTCGTGCACGACCACACGTGCCCGATCGTGTCGCCCGCCCAGGGGCGGCCGGGCGCCGCCTGCCCGCCCCACAGGTCGACGGCCACCTCACCGTCGACGATCACGCACACCGAGGCGCCCAGCTCGCCGCGGTGCGCCAGGTTGACCTCGAACTCCTCGCGTACCTGGGAGAACATGGGATCACAACTGCCATGCACGGTCATTTCCCGAATGCATCACGAATGTCGGCGCGTGTAAACGATGACTTTCCGCTCTTGCCCTGGTCAGAAGTGCAGACAAGGAAGGAGTACGAGATGGATCTCGGAATCGGACTTCCCGTGACGGGCCCCCAGGCGAACCCGGAGGAGATCGTCCGCGTGGCCCAGGCCGCCGAGCGGGCGGGGCTCGGCGCGGTGTGGGCCTACGAGCGGCTGCTGCGGCCCGCCGAGCCGTGGATGCTCGGCCTGGAGCAGGTCATCCCGCTGCCCGAGGAGAGCGCCTCGGTGTACGACCCGCTGGAGACGCTCGCCTACGTCGCGGCCGCCACCAGCACGATCAAGCTCGGCATCGACGTCATCGACGCGCTGTTCCACCCGCCCGTCGTGCTCGCCAGGCGGCTGGCGACGCTGGACCGGCTCAGCGGCGGGCGCCTGTGGGCCGGGCTCGGCCAGGGCTGGATGAAGCAGGAGTTCGAGGCGGTGGGCGTGCCCGTCAAGCGGCGCGGGGCGGGCTTCGCTGAGCACCTGGAGGCCATGCGCGCGTGCTGGGGCCCCGACCCGGTGAGCTTCTCCGGCCGCTTCTACTCGATCCCCGAGTCGGGCATCGGGCCCAAGCCGGCCGGGCTGACCCTGATCGGCGGCGCGGCGGCGCCCGCGGCGGTCGAGCGGGTGGCCGCCCTCGGCATGGGGCTGATCACGGTGGTGTTCGACTGGGACCAGCTCGGGCAGGGCGTCGAGGCCTACCGCAAGGCCGGTGGCCAGGGCCCGCTGGTGATCCAGGTGAACGGCACGGTCAGCGAGCGGCCGCTGGACGAGCGCGCGCCGCTCACCGGCTCGCCCGAGCAGGTGGCCGGGGACCTGGCGCGGGCCAGGGCGCTGGGCGCCGACCACGTGTTGTGGCAGCCGATCGGCTACGACACGGACGGACTGGTGGAGCGCATCGCGGAGATCATTACCTATTGACCGGGTAGGGAATCGGTCTATATCTGGAGAGATGACTCTCTGGACTCCGGATCCCACGTTCTACCCGTCCCCCAGAGACGCCGCCGGCGCCCCCGCCGAGAAGCTGGCGTACGTCGCCGCGTTCGACCGGAGCTGTGCCCGGCCGGACGCTCTGGCCGTCATCGACACCGACCCGTCCTCCTCCGCCTACGGCACCGTCGTGGGCTGGACCGACCTGCCCGGCACGGGCGACGAGCTGCACCACTTCGGCTGGAACGCGTGCAGCAGCGCCCTGTGCCCGAACGCGCCGCACCCGCACGTCGAACGGCGCTACCTGGTCGTGCCGGGCCTGCGCTCCTCACGCATCCACATCTTCGACACCAAGGACCGGATCAGCCCCGAGCTGGTCAAGGTGATCGAAGCGGAGACGCTGGCCCGCCGCGCCGGCTACTCGCGCCCGCACACCGTGCACTGCGGCCCCGAGGGGCTGTACGTGTCCGCGCTCGGCGGCGCCGACGGCAGGGACGGGCCCGGCGGCATCGCGGTGCTCGACCACACCTCCTTCGAGGTGCTCGGGCAGTGGGAGCTGGACCGGGGGCCGCAGTACCTGGCCTACGACTTCTGGTGGCACATCAACCAGGACGTGCTGATCTCCTCCGAGTGGGGCACGCCGTCCATGATCGAGGACGGGCTGGTCGGCGAGCTGCTGCTCGGCCGCAAGTACGGCCACAAGCTGCACTTCTGGGACCTGCGCAAGCGCAGCCACGTGCAGGAGGTGGACCTGGGTGACGAGCACCAGATGCCGCTGGAGCTGCGCCCCGCCCACGACCCCACCCGCATGTACGGCTTCGCCGGCGTGGTCGTCAGCGTCGAGGACCTGTCGGCGTCCGTCTGGACCTGGTTCCACCAGGACGGCCGCTGGCAGGCCCGCAAGGTCATCTCCATCCCCGCGGAGCCGGCCGACCCCGACCGCCTGCCGCCGGTCCTGCAGCCGTTCGGCGCGGTGCCGCCGCTGGTCAGCGACATCGACCTGTCGGTGGACGACCAGCGCCTGTACGTCTCGTGCTGGGGGACGGGCGAGATCAAGCAGTACGACGTCTCCGACCCGTTCAAGCCGGTCGAGCTGGCCTCGCTGCGGGTGGGCGGCATCGCCCACCGGAACCCGCACCCCGCCGACCCCGCGCTCCCGCTGCGCGGCGGGCCGCAGATGGTCGAGGTCAGCCGCGACGGCCGCCGCGTCTACCTGACCAACTCCCTGTACGGCGCCTGGGACGACCAGTTCTACCCCGATGGGGTGGGCGCCTGGATGGCCAAGATCGACACGGACTCGTTCACCTTCGACACCCGCTTCTTCCCCCACGGCGACGACTTCCGCGGCCTGCGCCCCCACCAGGTGCGCCTGCAGGGCGGCGACGCCTCCTCCGACTCCTACTGCTACCCGTGACGCTCACCGCCGTGCTCCTGCTGGGCGCCTTCCACGGCCTCAACCCCGCGATGGGCTGGCTCTTCGCCGTGGCCCGCGGCCTGCAGGAGCGCAGCCTGGACCGGCTGCTCCAGTCGATCCCGGTGATCGCCCTGGGCCACCTCGCCTCGGTGGCCCTGGTGGCGCTCGTCGTCGCCGCCACCGGCTCCCTGGTCACCGGCAGCGTGCTGGCGATCGGGGGCGGGGTGGTGCTGGTGGGCTTCGGCCTGTGGCGGCTGCTGTCGCGCAGGCACTTCCGGTGGGTGGGGATGCGGCTGTCGTTGTGGCAGCTGACCTGCTGGTCGTTCCTGATGTCGTCCGCCCACGGGGCCGGGCTGATGCTGCTGCCGGTCTTCACCGGCCTGCAGGCGCAGGGCCACGCGGGCCACGCCGCCTCCGGCGGGCTGGGGGTGGCGGCCCTGCACACGCTGGCCATGTTCGGGGTGGCCGGGACGATCGCCGTGGTCGTCTACCAGGTGGCCGGGCTGACCGTGCTGCGGCGGGCCTGGTTCAACGTGGACCGGATGTGGGCGCTGGCCCTGGTGGTGGCCGGGGTCATCACGTTGGCCCAGGTCTGACCGGGCAAGATGTGACATGTGCGGATATCCATCCTGGGGCCGATGGAGGTCGAAGGGGACGCGGGGCCGATCGAGGTCGGCGGGCTCCGGCTGCGCGCGCTGCTGGCGTTGCTGGCCCTCGAAGCGGGCCGCACCGTCACGGCCGAGCGGCTGATCGACGCGCTCTGGCCGGAGGAGCCCCCCGCCAACGGGCCCAACGCCCTGCAGACGCTGGTCCGGCGGCTGCGGGTGGCGCTGCGGCCGTACGAGGTGGTCGAGAGCCGGCCGGGCGGGTACGCGCTGGCGGTGGCAGGCGACGACGTGGACGCGTTGCGGTTCAGGCGCCTGGCGGCCACGGGGGAGGGGCTGGAGCTGTGGCGCGGGGCCGCGCTGGCCGGTCTCACCGCCGTCCCCCGGCTGGCGAACGTGGCGGCCACGCTGGAGCAGGAGCGGCTGGCCGCCGTCGAGACGCGGGCCCGGGCGCGGCTGGCGGCGGGGCTGCCGGTCGAGCTGGGGGTGGAGGTGGCGGCGCATCCGCTGCGGGAGAGCCTGTGCGCGCTGGCCATGCGGGCGCTGGCCGCCGCCGGGCGGCAGGCGGAGGCGCTGGAGCTGTTCGAGCGGACCCGCCGCACGCTCGCCGACGAGCTGGGTGTCGACCCGGGTGCCGAGCTGCGAGAGGCGCATCTCGCCGTGGTGTCGGGGGAAGGTGCTCCGGTACACAGGACCGCTCGCCACAAGGGCGACGTACGGCCGCCGCGGACCAGCTTCATCGGCAGGGAGGCCGAGCTGGCACAGCTTCTCGACCTGCTGGGCCGGGCGGAGCTGGTGACGCTCGTCGGCCCCGGCGGCGCGGGGAAGACGCGGCTGGCCACCGAGGCCGCGCTCCGGCTGCGCGACGGGCTCGACGGCGTGTGGCTGGTGGAGCTGGCCCCGGTGAGCGAGCCGGGAGACGTGGCAGGAGCCCTGCTGGACGCCCTCGGCCTGCGCGAGGACCGCCTGCGCTACGGGGACGGAGACCGGCTGCGCTACGGGGACGGGGATCGGCTGCGCTACGGGGACGGGGATCGGCCGCGCCACGGGGACGGGGACCGGCCCACCCGCCAGGCGGCCGAGGACCGGGTCGTCGAGGCGCTGGCGGGCAGGCGGGCGCTGCTCGTGCTGGACAACTGCGAGCACCTCGTCGAGGCCGCCGCCGAGCTGGTGGAGCGCCTGCTGACCGGCTGCCCCGGGCTGCGCGTGCTGGCCACCAGCCGGGAGCCGCTGAGCGTGCCGGGCGAGCGGCTGGCGCCCGTCCCGCCCCTCGACCCGCCGCCGCCCGGCGCCGATCCCGCGCGGGCGGCCGGCTACCCGTCCGTCAGGCTGCTGCTCGACCGCGCCACCGCCGTCAGGCCCGGCTTCGCCCTCGACGAGGGCAACGTGGCCGCCGTCGTGGCGCTGTGCCGCAGGCTGGACGGCCTGCCGCTGGCGATCGAGCTGGCGGCGGCACGCCTGCGCACGATGACCCCCGGGCAGCTGGCCGATCGGCTCGACGACCGGTTCAGGCTGCTGACCGGCGGCAGCAGGACCGCGCTGCCGCGCCAGCAGACGCTCAGGGCGGTGGTCGGGTGGAGCTGGGACCTGCTCGACGACGAGGAGCGGGTGCTGGCCAGGAGGCTGGGCGTGTTCGCGGGCGGGGCGACGCTGGAGGCCGTGGAGGAGGTGTGCGGCGGCACGGCCGACGTGCTGGGCGCGCTGGCCGACAAGTCGCTGGTCCAGGTCTCGCGCGAGGGCCGCTACTCGATGCTGGAGACCATCCGCGCCTACGCCGCCGAGCGGCTGGAGGAGGCCGGCGAGGCCGGCCTCTACCGGCGTCGGCACGCCGCGTACCTGCGCGACCTGGTCGAGCGGGCGGTACCCGGGCTGCGGACGGCCGCCCAGCTCGGGTGGGTCGAGCGGCTGGCCGCCGAGCGCGACGACTGCGCGGCGGCGCTGCGCTGGGCGATCGACGCGCGGGACGTCCGGACGGCGCTGCGGCTGTGCGCGGGGCTGAACTGGTTCTGGTGGATGCGCGGCCACCGGCGGGAGAGCGCCGCCTGGGCCACGCAGGTGCTCGACCTGGCGGGGGAGACCCCGCCGCCGGGCCTGGCGGAGGCGTACGCGGCCTGCGTGTTCGCCTGCGCCATCGACGCGTTCGGCTCGATCGTCGAGGACCGGCCCGCCATGCGCGTGTTGTGGCGGCGGATCGAGGACCTGGTCGGCCTGGCGGAGCGGGAGGGGCCGGTGCACCCGATGCTCCGGCTGAGCAGGGTCGTCATGGCCTACGGCGCCGGGCTCGACGAGCACGCGGCCGGGCTGCTCGGCCGCTACGAGGCCGGCGACGACCTCTGGCTGGCCAGCTCAGCCCTCATGATCGGCGGCAGGGACCGCAGCGAGGAGCGGCTGGAGCGGGCCGTCGCCGGGTTCAGGAAGCTGGGCGACCGCTGGGGCCTGACCGAGTCGCTGCTCGGGCTGGCCGAGCTGCGGGCCGCGCGGGGCGCCCCGACCGGGGATCTGCTCGCCGAGATCTGGTCGCTGGCCAACCCGTGGGTGAGCGCCGACGAGGCCGTCTCCACGCTGGTCAGGCTGGCGGACCTGCGGACCAGGGCCGGTGACCTGGACGGCGCGGGCGAGGACCTGTCCAGGGCGCGGGCCGCCGTGGACGAGGAGACCCATGCGTTCACCCGGATGCAGCTCGGCCAGGCCGAGGCCGCGCACGCCGCCAGGACCGGCGACCTGGAGCGCGCGCTGGCGCTCTACCGGGACCTGTTCGGCCTGCTGCCGGAGGTCGTGCCGATCGCGCAGTTCGCGGTCTCGCTCAGGACCGGGTACGGCCGCGCGCTGCTGTGGAGCGGCGACAGGGAGGCGGCGCTGGCCCAGCACCGCCTGGCCATGGAGACGCTCGCCGAGGTGGCACCCGAGCGGCCGGCGCAGTCGGTGGTGCTGGCCGGGTTCGGGCTGATCGCACAGGCGGGGGGCGACCAGGAGGGGGCGGCCGTGCTGTTCGGGGCCGCCTCGGCGAGCCGGCCGGACGACACCTCGCCCGAGACCGAGCGGGGCGTGCTGGCGGCCAGGGCCGCGCTGGGCGAGGAGCGCTTCGACGCCTGCTTCGCCGAGGGGGCCGCCCTGCCGATGGCCGAGGTCCGTCACCGGACCCTCCTGTTGTAGGCCCGCAGGGCGAGCGGGAAGAACAGGGCGAGCAACCCGGCGGTCCAGCCGAGCGTGATCCAGACATCGTGCGTCGCCAGGCCGCCGCCCAGGAGCCCGCGCAGGGCGCCGGCCAGGTGGGAGACCGGGTTGACCCCCATCCACCAGGTGAGCCAGCCCGGCAGGTCGGTGGCGGGCACGAAGGCGCTGCTGCCGAACGTAAGCGGCAGCAGCACGGCCGTGCCCACGCCCTGCATCGAGGTGACGGACTTGGCCACCAGCCCGATCCAGGCCGAGCCCCAGCTCAGCGCCATGGTCATGAGCAGCACCAGCCCGATCCCGGCCAGCGCGGCGAACGGGCTCGTCGTGACGCGGAAGCCGACGGCGTACCCGACGGCCAGCGACATGGCGATCGTGATCAGCATCGTCAGCAGGTCGGCCAGGATGCGCCCCAGGAGCGGCGCGGACCTGGCGATCGGCATGGTCCTGAACCGGTCGAAGACACCGTTGCCGAGGTCGGTGGCCAGGTTCATGCCGGTGGTGATCGTGGCCATCAGCGCGACCTGGACGAGCACGCCGGGCAGCATGTACGCCACCGCGCCCGCCCGGTCACCACCGGCCGCCCCGCCGAACAGGTACACGAAGATGACGATCATGAATACGGGCTGGAACAGCAGCCCGAAGAGCTGCCCGGGGTTGTTCCGCAGCGGGACGAGGCTGCGCCAGGCCAGCGTCAGCCCCTGGGAGAGCGCGGTGGTCATCGGGATCCTCCGGTGAGGGTGTGGAAGACGTCGTCGAGGGAGGGCAGGCGCAGGGCGTGCTCGGCGAGCACGATGCCCGCGTCGTCGAGCCGCCGCAGCAGGGCGGGCGGCTCCGCCAGGTCGTGGACCGGCAGGGTGAGCAGCCCGTCGGCGGCCCGCACGCCGAGGACGGCCTCGGCCTTGTCCAGGTCGCCGGCGTGCAGCGGCCTGACGTCGAGCCGGTGGCCGCCCGCCAGCGACTTGAGCTGCGCGGGCGTGCCCGAGGCCGCCACCCGGCCCCGGTCGATGACGAGCAGGTCGTCGGCGAGCTGGTCGGCCTCCTCCAGGTACTGGGTGGTCAGCAGCACGGTCACGCCGTCGGCGGTCAGCTCCCTGACCACCTCCCACAGCTCGCCGCGCGCGTTCGGGTCCAGGCCGGTGGTGGGCTCGTCGAGGAACAGGATCCGCGGCCTGGAGACCAGGCTCACGGCCAGGTCCAGGCGGCGGCGCATGCCGCCCGAGTAGCCGCCCGCCCGCCGCCCCGCGGCCTCCTCCAGGCCGAACCTGGCCAGCAGCTCCTTGGCCCTGGCCGTGGCCGCCGCCCTGGACAGGCCCAGCAGGCGGCCGATCAGCATGAGGTTCTGGGTGCCGGTGAGCTGCTCGTCCACGGAGGCGTACTGGCCGGTCAGGCCGATCAGCTCCCGGACCTCGGCGGGGTGGCGGGTCACGTCGTGCCCGCCGACCACGGCCCGCCCGGCGTCGGGGGCGGTCAGGGTGGCGAGGATGCGGACGGCGGTGGTCTTGCCGGCGCCGTTGGGGCCCAGGACGCCGAGCACGGTGCCGGCCCCGGCTCTCAGGTCGATGCCGTCGAGGGCGGCCTTGTCGCCGTACCTCTTGGCGAGCCCTTCTGCTTCGATCGCGTAGGTCATGCCAGGAACGGTGCCGGGCCGCCCTGGCATCGGCCTGTCAGAGAGCTGTCAGCGGCATCACGCGGTGCGGCACCACCGTGGACAGCGTGATGACGGTGGTGCTGCGCCGCACCCCGGGGATGGCCAGCATCCGGTCGATGACCTGCTGGAGGTGCTCGTGGTCGCGGCCCGCCAGCCGGCACAGCACGTCGCCGGGACCGGTCACGATGTAGGCCTCCAGCAGCTCGGGGATGGCCTCCAGGGTCGCCGAGATGTGCTCGCGGGCCGCCTGCTCGACCTCCAGCGTGGTGAACGCCTGCACCGGGTGGCCGAGCGCGGCGGGGGAGAGCTCGGGGCCGAAACCGGTGATCACGCCGTCGGCGACCATGCGGTCCAGCCGGGCCTGTACGGTCCCGCGCGCCACCCCGAGCAGCCGGGCGATCTCCAGCAGGCCGCTGCGCGGGCGCTCGGCGACCAGGCGGAGCAGGGCGCGGTCGAGATCGTCGAGACCGTGGCGGCGTGCTGGCATATTCGCCTCCCAAAGAGGTGTTCGGCTGTCAGATCGGCAGTACGTAAGGGGCACTGTTGTCAGATCCGGCACCCGGGTCGAGACTTGCGATCTTATGGAGCACCGGCACCCGTTCGTTCCCTACAAGCCCGAGCGTCACGAGCCCGAGGAGATGGTCAGGCGCGGCGAGGAGTTCCACCGGCTGGTGGACCGGCGGCGCAGCGTGCGGCAGTTCAGCCCGGAGCCGGTGCCGTACCGGTGTGTCGAGCTGGCCGTGCGGGCGGCCAACACCGCGCCGTCGGGGGCGCACCAGCAGCCGTGGAAGTTCGTGGTCATCGGCGACGCGGAGACCAGGCGGCGCGTGCGCGAGGCGGCCGAGATCGAGGAGCGGCAGAACTACGAGGGCGGCCGGCTGCCCGAGGAGTGGCGGGCGGCGCTGGAGCCGCTCGAGACCGGCTCGGACAAGGGCTACCTGGAGGTGGCGCCCTGGCTGGTGGTCTGCTTCGCCGAGAAGTACGGCCTGACCCCCGAGGGTGAGAAGGTCCGGCACTACTACGTCAACGAGAGCGTCGGCATCGCCTGCGGCCTGTTCATCACGGCGCTGCATGTCATGGGCCTGTCCACGCTCACCCACACGCCGAAGCCGATGGCCTTCCTCACCGAGATCTGCCGCCGCCCGCCCAACGAGCGGCCCTACATCCTCTTCCCCGTCGGGTACGCGGCCGAGGGGACCGAAGTGCCGGATCTGGTCAGGAAACCCCTAGAAGAAGCCCTCATCCCCATGTCCGTAAATTTGGGCCTTTCCTAGGCCATCCAACCTCATCACTCTCAGTTCAGGCGCGAGTCAGCTACCCCATCCCGAGCGCCTGAGGAGGACGAGGTGAAACGCCGATTTGTCATCCTGCTGGCAGCCCTCAGCCTGATCAGCCTGACCGGCATGACCGGCGCGGGTGCCACCGCAGAGCCGCCGCCCAACAAGCAGTACCGCGTGTCGGGCCCGGCGAACGCCCAGCAGCGCAGTGCCGTCGCGGCCACCGGGGCCGCGATCGAGGAGGTGGCCACGGAGTCAGTCCTGGTCACGGCCACGGAGGCCGAGGTCGCCGCCATCAGGCGGCTCGGCTACCGGGTCGCGGAGGTGCCGCGCCCGACACCCCCGTCCGCCGACGCCTTTGACTTCCCGCCGGCGGACTCGCAGTACCACAACTACGCGGAGATGAACGCGGAGATCAACGCCCTGGTCGCGGCCCATCCGGGCATCATCAGCCAGTCGAACTACGGCACCTCGTACGAGGGCAGGAACCTGCGCCTCATCAAGATCAGCGACAACGTGGGCACGGACGAGAACGAGACCGAGGTCCTGTTCACCGCCCACCAGCACGCCCGCGAGCACCTCACGGTCGAGATGGCGCTGTACATCATGCACCTGCTCACCGACAACTACGGCAGCGACGCGAGGATCACCAACCTGGTGAACACCAGGGAGATCTGGATCATGCCGGACATGAACCCGGACGGCGGCGAGTACGACATCGCCACCGGCACCTACCGCTCCTGGCGCAAGAACCGCCAGCCCAACTCGGGCTCGTCGGCCGTCGGCACCGACATGAACCGCAACTGGGCCTACAACTGGGGCTGCTGCGGCGGCTCCTCCGGCACGACGTCGAGCGAGACGTACCGGGGCGCCAGCGCGGAGTCGGCGCCCGAGGTCAGGGCGGCGGCCAACTGGGTGCGCAGCCGCGTGGTCGGCGGCGTGCAGCAGATCAAGTCGCACATCGACTGGCACACCTACAGTGAGCTGATCCTGTGGCCCTACGGCTACACCTTCAACGACACCGCCCCCGGCCTGACCCAGGACGACCGGGACGCGCACGCCACCCTCGGCCAGAACATGGCCGCCACCAACGGGTACACGCCCGAGCAGGCCAGCGACCTCTACATCACCGACGGCACCATCGACGACTGGATGTGGGGCGTCTACAAGATCTTCAGCTTCACCTTCGAGATGTACCCGACCGGCTCCAACCCGGGCTTCTACCCGCCGGACGAGCAGATCGTGCCGCAGACGACCCGCAACAGGGAGGCGGTGCTGCGCTTCCTGGAGTACTCCGACTGCGTCTACCGCATCATCGGCAAGGAGGCCCAATACTGCGGCACCGGCAACCCGCCGGTCACCGTCTGGCAGGACACGTTCGAGACGGCCACGGGCTGGACGGTGAACCCGTCCGCCACCGACACCGCCACCCTCGGGCAGTGGGAGCGCGGTGACCCCGAGGCCACCACCTCCAGCGGCGCCAAGCAGCTCGGCACCACGGTCAGCGGCACCAACGACCTGGTCACCGGCCGCCTGGCGGGCTCCTCGGCGGGCGCCAACGACATCGACGGCGGCACCACCTCGATCCAGTCGCCGCCGATCACGCTGCCCGCGACGGGCGCGCTGAACCTGTCGTTCTCGTGGTACCTGGCGCACGGCTCCAACGCCTCCAGCGCCGACTACCTGCGGGTGCGCGTGGTCGGCAGCACCACCGCGACGGTCTTCAACCAGGCGGGCGCGGCCACCAACCGCAACGGCGCCTGGGCCACCGCCACGGCCAGCCTGAACGCCTTCGCGGGCCAGACCGTCCGCATCCTCGTGGACGCCGCCGACGCCTCAGGGGCCTCCCTGGTCGAGGCCGGCGTGGACGACGTCAGGATCACCCAGCAACCGTAACCCCGCCCTCACCACTCCGCCGCACGGGATCCCGATCCCGTGCGGCGGAGTCATGTTTGGGTCTTGTAAGGACCCGATGTCAAAGCTACGATCGCGACAACTCTTAGGAAACTTTCCTAAAAGTAATCTTCAATCGGACAAAACCTAACAACCGCTGCAAGGTTACTCGCGCCGACACCCCCCAGGCCCGTGTCTTCACCTCCGCGGGCCGTGCCGTACGGCTTGCGCTCTCACCCCCCGGCGCAAGCCGTACGGCACGCACACCCCCAAAGGAACGAACCGTGAGACTACGCGCGATCCTCTTAGCGCTGGCCACCCTCGCACTCGGACTCCCCGCCCTGCCCGCCCACGCAGCCTCCGCCACCGCCACCTTCGTCAAGGTGTCCGACTGGGGCTCCGGCTTCGAGGGCAAGGTCACCGTCACCAACGGCACCACCACCGCCCTGCCGAGCTGGAACGTGCAGTTCGACGTACCCTCCGGCTTCACCATCCCCTCCGCCTGGGACGCGGTGCTGACCAGGAGCGGCCAGCACTACACCTTCACCAACCCGAGCTGGGCCTCCCCGCTCGCCCCCGGAGCCAGCGTGAGCTTCGGCTTCAACGGCAACCCCGGCAACTTCCCCGGCATCACCGGCTGCACACTGAACGGCGCCTCCTGCGGCGGCGGCTCCAACCCCGGGGTCCCCGGCACACCCGGAGCCGTCAGCACCACCACCACCGGCAACGCGATCACCCTGAGCTGGGGCGCCGCCACCGGCACGGTGACCGGTTACCGCGTCTACGAGGGCACCACCGTCAAGGCCACCACCACCGCCACCACGGCCACGATCAGCGGGCTCGCCGCCTGCGAGACCCACACCTACACGGTCAAGGCGTACAACGCCCAGGGCGAGTCACCCGGCCGGGACGCCACCGCCACCACCACCGGCTGCACGGGCGGCGGCGGCACGCTGCCCAGGCACTTCCTCACCGGCTACTGGCACAACTTCGTCAACCCCGCCGCCGAGCTCAAGCTCTCGGCCGTCCCGAACGAGTACGACCTCATCGCGATCGCGTTCGGCGAGGCCACCGCCAACGCCGGCGAGGTCGTCTTCACCGTCGACCCCGGCCTGGCCACCGCCGTCGGCGGCTACACCGACGCCCAGTTCAAGGCCGACGTCGCCGCCCTGCACCAGCGCGGCAAGAAGGTGATCCTCTCGGTCGGCGGTGAGGCCGGCCGCGTCCAGGTCGCCAGCGCCGCCGCGGCCACGCGCTTCGCCGACTCGGTGTACGCGCTCATGCAGAGCTACGGCTTCGACGGCGTGGACATCGACCTGGAGAACGGCCTGAACGCCACCTACATGGCCCAGGCACTCCGGTCACTGCGCGCCAAGGCCGGCGCCGACCTCATCATCACGATGGCCCCGCAGACCATCGACATGCAGTCGACCGGGATGGAGTACTTCAAGCTCGCCCTGTCCATCAAGGACATCCTCACGGTCGTCCACACGCAGTTCTACAACTCCGGCTCCATGCTCGGCTGCGACCAGGCCCAGGCGTACGCGCAGGGGTCGGTCAACTTCATGACCGCCCTGGCCTGCATCCAGCTCGAGAACGGCCTGCGCCCCGACCAGGTGGCGCTCGGGCTGCCGGCAGGGCCGGGCGCCGCGGGCGGCGGCGTCGTCGCGCCCTCCCTCGTCAACCAGGCACTCGACTGCCTGGCCAAGCGCACCAGCTGCGGGACCTTCGTGCCACCGCGCGCCTACCCCGACATCAGGGGCGCGATGACCTGGTCCATCAACTGGGACGCGAGCAACAACTGGTCGTTCTCCAAGACCGTCAAGCCCCACCTCCAGGGAATGCCATGAAATTTCGTAGCAAACTCACCGCACTGGTGGCCGGCGTCGTCCTCGCGCTGACCGGCGCCGGGCTGACCTCCGCCGCGCCTGCGGCGTACGGGGCGGTGCAGCAGCTGGCTGCCGCCTGGGCGCCGTGGACCTCCTACGCCACCGGCGCGGTCGTCACCTACAACGGCGTGGACTACGTGTGCCTGCAGGCCCACACCTCCCAGCCCGGCTGGGAGCCGCCGAACGTGCCCGCGCTGTGGAAGCAGGGCTCGGGCGGCGGTGGCGGCAACGACACCACGGCTCCGTCCGTGCCGGGCAACCTCCGCTCGACCGGCGTCACCTCCAGCAGCGTCTCCCTGGCCTGGAACGCCTCCACCGACAACGTGGGCGTCACCGGCTACAACGTCTACCGCGGCGGCACCCTCGTCACGACGGTGACCGGCACGTCCTACACCGACACCGGCCGCGCCGCGAGCACCGCCTACACCTACACCGTCCGCGCCCGGGACGCGGCGGGCAACCTGTCCGGCACCAGCAACTCGGTCACCGCGACGACCTCCACCGGCGGCGGTGGCGGGGAGAACCCGACGAAGATGGCCGGAGCGCCGTACCTCTACATGGGCTGGGGCAACCCGCCCAACCCCGGCACGGTCATGGACGCGACGGGCGTGAAGTCGTTCACGATGGCGTTCATCCTGTCCAGCGGCGGCTGCACCCCGGCCTGGGACGGCAACCGGCCGCTGACCGGCGGCGCCGACCAGCAGGCGATCAACACGATCAAGTCGAAGGGCGGCAGCGTCCAGATCTCCTTCGGCGGCTGGCAGGGCAACAAGCTCGGCCCCAACTGCTCCACTCCGCAGGCGTTCGCGAACGCGGTGCAGCAGGTGATCAACGCCGTCGGCCCGGCCGTGGTGGACTTCGACATCGAGAACACCGACGAGTTCGAGAACTACACCGTCCAGGACCGCATCCTGAACGCGCTCAAGATCGTCAAGGCGAACAACCCGAACGTCAAGGTCGTCGTCACCTTCGGCACCACCAGGACCGGCCCCAACAGCCACGGCATCCGCCTGATCAACCAGGCCAGGGCGCTCGGCGTGCCGATCGACAACTACACGATCATGCCGTTCGACTTCGGCAGCGCCGACATCTACCAGGACACCGTCAACGCCTCCGAGGGCCTGAAGAACGCGCTCAAGAGCGCCTTCGGCTGGACCGACGCCCAGGCGTACGCGCACATGGGCATCTCCGGCATGAACGGCCTGTCCGACCAGCAGGAGCTGACCTCGGTCGCCACCTGGACCCAGATCCGCGACTGGGCCAGGTCCAAGGGCCTGACCAGGCTCGCGTACTGGGCCGTCAACCGCGACCGCCCCTGTCCCGGTGGCGGCGTGACCTCGAACTGCAGCGGCATCGCGCAGTCCGACTGGGAGTTCACCCGCATCACCGCGGGTTTCTAGCCCGCTGAGCGGCCCGCCCCCGCGAACCCCGGGGGCGGGCCGCAGTGAGGAAACCCATGAGACTCCGAGCACCGGCGGTCCTGCTCGCCGCCGCCCTCCTCGCCCTCCACGCCACCCCCGCTTCAGCCGCCAATATCGCGATAAATCCGGGTTTTGAGGACGGCCTGACGGGCTGGACCTGCTCCGGAGCCCAGGCCGTGTCGTCCCCGGTGCACGGAGGCACCCGTGCGCTCCAGGCGACCCCGCAGGGCAACGACCTGGCCCGCTGCCAGCAGGCGGTGACCGTCCGTCCGAACACCACCTACCAGCTCTCGGCCTGGGTCCAGGGCGCCTACGTGTTCCTGGGCGCCACGGGCACAGGCGTCAGCACCAGCACGTGGGGCGCCCCCGGCAGTCAGTGGAGCCAGCTCAGAACGTCCTTCACCACGGGCGCCTCCACCACGTCGGTGTCGATCCACGTCAACGGCTGGTACGGCCAGGGCGCCTACCACGCCGACGACGTGGTGCTCGACGGCCCCGGCGGCACCCCGGACACGCAGGCCCCGACCGTGCCCGGCAACGTGGCCGTCGGCGGTGCGACGGCGTCCAGCCTGACCGTGAGCTGGTCGGCCTCCACCGACAACGTCGGAGTGACCCGCTACGAGGTGTCCAGGGACAACGGCACGCCGACGGCGGTCTCCGGAACCAGCCACACAGCGACCGGCCTGTCCCCGCAGACGTCCTACGCCTTCCGCGTCAGGGCCTGCGACGCCGCGGGCAACTGCTCCGCCTACTCGACCCCCGTCACCGGCCGCACCACCGACGACACCACCCCGCCCACCGGCGACATCGGGTACGCCCCGTACATCGACATCACGATGCCCACCCCGTCCCTGGTCAGCGCGGCCAACGCCACCGGCGTCAAGCACTACACGCTGGCCTTCGCGCTCGGCGACAGCTCCGGCTGCAACCCGTCCTGGGGCGGCACGATCCCGATCGGCGACGCGCGCGTCATCAACGACGTCAAGGCGCTGCAGGCGCAGGGCGGCCAGGTGGTCGTGGCCAGCGGCGGGGCGCTGGGGCCGTACCTGGAGCACGTGTGCGGCAGCGTCGCCGCGCTCGTCGGCGCGTACAAGAAGGTGCTGGACACGGTGGGCACCAACCACCTGGACGTGGACGTCGAGGCCAGCATCGACGTCAACAAGGTCAACACCGCGCTCAAGCAGCTCCAGAGCGAGCGCGGCACCGTCGTCAGCTACACGCTGCGGGTGCAGGGCCAGGACTACGGCGTGGACCCGTTCTCGCTGCAGATCCTCCAGGACGCGGCGGCCAAGGGGCTGGAGGTGGTCGTCAACCCGATGCTGATGAACTTCGGCTACACCGGCAACTGGGGCGACGCGATGATCGCCGCCGCGCAGGCCACGCTGGGCCAGATGAAGGGCGTCTGGCCGGGCAGGACCGACGCGCAGCTCAGGCGCATGCTCGGTGTCACCCCCATGATCGGCAAGAACGACACCGGCATGACCACCACGCAGGCCGACGCGCGCAAGCTGCTGGCCTGGGCCAACGCCAACCACATCGGGTTCGTCGGCTTCTGGTCCGCGGCCCGCGACAACGGCGGCTGCCCCGACGGCAGGGTGTCGCCGACGTGCAGCGGGATCGCGCAGTCGAGCTACGAGTTCACGAACATCTTCAAGGGGTTCACCGGATGAGGAGCCTGATCGGCGTCGTGTCGGGGGTGGTGCTGGCCCTCGGGCTGACCGCCGCCCCCGCCCACGCCGCCAATATCGCGATAAATCCGGGTTTCGAGGACGGCCTGACCGGCTGGACGTGCTCAGCGTCCGCCGCCGCGCAGACCGTCTCGGCACCCGTCCACGGCGGCACCAAGGCCCTGCGGGCCACCCCGGCCGGCAGCGACACCGCCAGGTGCCAGCAGACCGTGACCGTCCAGCCGAACACCGCCTACCAGCTCTCCGCCTGGGTCCAGGGCGGCTACGTCTTCCTCGGCGCGACCGGCACCGGCGTGAACGCGAGCACCTGGGCCTCGCCTGGCGCGGCCTGGGCCCAGCTCAGGACGTCCTTCACCACGGGCGCCTCCACCACGTCGGTGTCGATCCACGTCAACGGCTGGTACGGCCAGGGCGCCTACCACGCCGACGACGTGGTGCTCGACGGCCCCGGCGGCACCCCGGACACGCAGGCCCCGACCGTGCCCGGCAACGTGGCCGTCGGCGGCGCGACGGCGTCCAGCCTGACCGTGAGCTGGTCGGCCTCCACCGACAACGTCGGAGTGACCCGCTACGAAGTGTCCAGGGACAACGGCACGCCGACGGCGGTCTCCGGAACCAGCCACACAGCCGGCGGCCTCACCGCCCAGACGTCCTACGCCTTCCGGGTCAGGGCCTGTGACGCGGCCGGCAACTGCTCCGCCTACTCCAACCCCGTCACCGGCACCACGGCCAGCGGCGGTGGCGGCCCCGGCGGCGAGTTGCCGAAGCGGGTCCTGGTCGGTTACCTGCACGCCTCGTTCGCCAACGGGTCCGGATACATCAGGATGAGCGACGTACCGAATGAATGGGACGTCATCAACCTCGCCTTCGGCGAGCCCACCACCGTCACCTCGGGCGACATCAGGTTCCGCCAGTGCCCGGCCGCCGAGTGCCCGAACGTCGAGCCCGAGGCCGACTTCCTCGCCGCCATCAAGGCCAAGCAGGCCGCCGGCAAGAAGGTGCTGATCTCGATCGGCGGCCAGAACGGCCAGGTCCAGCTCACCACGACGGCGGCCCGCGACAAGTTCGTCGAGTCGGTCTCCGCGATCATCGACAGGTACGGCCTCGACGGCCTCGACATCGACTTCGAGGGCCACTCCCTCTACCTCAACCCCGGCGACACGAACCTCGCCGCCCCCACCACCCCGGTCATCGTCAACCTCATCTCCGCGCTGAGGACGCTCAAGAGCCGCTACGGCGCGAAGTTCGTGCTGACCATGGCCCCGGAGACGTTCTTCGTCCAGCTCGGCTACCAGTTCTACGGCCCCGGCCCGAACGGCGCGGCCGACAGCAGAAGCGCCTCCTACCTGCCCGTCATCCACGCCATGCGCGACGCCCTGACCCTGCTGCACGTGCAGGACTACAACTCGGGCCCGATCAGGGGCCTGGACGACCAGTACCACACGATGGGCGGGCACGACTTCCACGTGGCCATGACCGACATGCTGCTGGCCGGCTTCCCGATCATGGGCAACCCGGCCAACGTGTTCCCGCCGCTGCGCCAGGACCAGGTGGCCATCGGGCTGCCCGCCTCGGTCAACGCGGGCAACGGCTTCACCGGCGTCGCGGAGGTGCAGAAGGCGTTCGACTGCCTGGCCAAGGGCAGCAACTGCGGGCCGTACCGGCCGCGCGGGGTCTACCCGGGCCTGCGCGGGCTGATGACCTGGTCGATCAACTGGGACCGGTACAACGGGCACGAGTTCTCCCGCAGCCATCGGGCGTACCTGGACGGGCTCACCTGACCAGCTGCGTCGGCTTGACCGGCAGACCGAGGCCGGGCGGGCGGTAGGTGGGCAGCGCCTCGCCGTACTCGTGCATCCAGGCGTGATCCACCAGCATCCGCATCCGCCCGGCCTCGGCCGGGCCGCCCGGCTCGGTCAGCGGCATGCCGCCGGCCAGCTTGGTCAGGGCCTCGGCCACCAGGTCCGCGTCGGGCGGCGACAGGTCGCAGTGCTCGTCCGGCCCGATCAGCAGGTCCACGGCAGGCGGCAGCGGGTAGATCGGCCGCGGCAGCGCCAGCACCCGGGGCGGCGGCGCCATCGGCCAGCCGTCGGCCACCGCCTCCAGCAGCACCGACCGCGCCGACCTGCGCGCGAACAGGCCCTCCGCCAGCGCCCAGCTCAGCGCGCCCACGTCGGAGCGGTCCTCGCCGCACGCGTGCAGGCACAGGTACGGCACCAGCGGGATCCCCTCCTGCCCCGCCTGCGCCCACCCGCCGCCGCACCCGGTCAGCACCAGCAGCGCGAGCATCGCCCGGTAGGCGGTGTCGGCGTGCGGCGTCTCCAGCCGGCCCGGCACGATCACGCACCGGCCGCCGGTCTTCTCCGCCGTCACCCCCAGCTCGCGCGCCGTCTTCAGCGCCCGCGACGCGGCCACCCCCGTGTACGCCTCCTGCCAGGCGGGCGTGTACGGCTGCGCCCGGTCGTCGTACCCGCCCGGCCAGACGCCCGGCAGCCCGGGCCGCGCCACCCCGTAGCAGGCCAGGACCAGATCGAACACCGTCGTCACCAGCTCGCCGCCGTCGCGCAGCACCGGCACGCCGCGCCGCAGCACCCCCGGCCCGTCGTCGAAGCGCGGCAGCAGCACCTCCACGCTCTCCTCGCCGTACAGGCTGAGCCGCCCGTACGCCCCGCCCGTCAGCCCGCCCGGCACGTACCCCGACTCCCGCTCCCGCAGCCGCACCAGGAACGGCAGGTCCGTGCGCGCCATGGCGTGCTCGGCGAACGGCGTGCGGTCCAGGAAGAACTCCTTGAGCAGCACGTGCCCCATCGCCATGGCCAGCGCCCCGTCCGTGCCCGGCCGCACCACGAGCGTCTCGTCGGACAGCCGCGTCGGGTGCGTGCCGATCGCCACCACCTTCTGCCCCTTGTACCGCCCGGCGATCACCCACGGCGTGTCCGCCGACCGCACCAGCCGGTTGTTCTCCCCCCACAGCAGCACATGCGCCGCCCGCGCCCAGTCGTCGGCCCCCGGACCGGCGAAGCGCGGCCCCAGCACCTGCTCGGGCGCGCACGGCTGCTCGGTCAGCACCGCGCCGCCGAGCCCGCCGACCACCCGCGCCAGCGGCGAGGTGGCCAGCGCCGCCACCTGCTCGGCCCCGTGGCAGGCCGCCGTGTACGCCATCGCCGCCGCCGTCAGCTCCGCGGCCGTCGCCTCGTCCAGCGGTACCCGCCGTTCACCACGGGCTCGCTGGTAGAGCTGTGAGTTCCCTGTGAGTTTCGCCCAGGCCGCGACCGGGTCGCGCAACCCATCTCTCACCTCGAAGTAGAGCCTGACCAGTGCCTGGTTGACCTGCGATCCCCCCATGGAAAAAGTTCAACACAGACGGTGATGTCGTATCGGGATACGTGTCGGCATGTCGGGGATAAGAATTGGAAGCCCTGGTGGCAGTAGTCCTCTGGTTACGGCAGGCTAGAGGCCGCCATGGATTACGCAGTTCTCACGGGGATCGTCCTCGTCGCCGGTGTCGTGCTCGCCCTTGTCGCTCAATGGCGTGATTGGCGTCCGCCTCTCGCCGTCGCCATCCTCGTGGGCGTCGCCGTCCGCGTGCTCATCATGTACACCTCCGCCATCGACAGCTGGCAGCCCGTCGACTTCGTCGAGAGCTTCAAGCCGGCGGGCGAGGCCGTGCTGCGGGGCGAGGACCCGGTGCTGGCCAGCGAGGGCGGCTGGCACTTCCTGCCGACCATCCCGTACGTGTACGGCATCCTGCTGTGGCTGGGCATCCCGTGGGAGTACGCCGGGCGCCTGGTCACCGTGGTCGCCGACATCGTGCTGATCCCGCTGGTCGCCAAGCTGGCCGGTGGCCCCAAGGCGTCGCTGTGCGCGCTGCAGTACGCGCTCAACCCGCTCGCCGTGCTCATCGCCTCCGTCCATGGCCAGGTGGAGCCCGTCGCGCTGGTGTTCGGCGTGGCCGCGTTCGTGGTCGCCAGGGGTCCCGGTGACCCCGACAGGCCGGGCCTGGTCACCGACGTGGTGGGCAGGGTCCGCGCGGGGGTGGCCGCGTACGGCGTGCGGGCCTCCGTCCCGCGCGTGATCGGCCGGGGCGGCATGCTGCACCGGGCCCTGCTGCCCGGCCCCGACGACCGCGCCGACCTCAAGCGCGGCCTGCTGGCCGGCGTGCTGATGGGCCTGGCGCTGTGCGCGAAGAGCTGGCCGATCTGGCTGATCCCCGGCTTCCTGCTGCTCCTGCCGAACCTGCGCGCGCGCATCGCCGCCCTGTTCACCACCGGCGCGGTGCCGATCTTCTTCTTCGTGACGCTGCCGATCTTCGCGGGCACGTCGATCAACCAGCTCCCGGCGGTCATCGACACCATCCGCGACATCCGGCCCATCGTGGGCGAGTGGGGCTGGACCCCGTGGTTCACCGGGGGCAGCTGGGATCTGCGGCCCGAGCTGGCCTCGTTCGGCACCAACCTCATCTACGTCTGCGTCGTCCTGGTCGTCCTGTGGTGGCGCCGGGCCGACCCGATCGACATGACGACGGCCATCCTGCTCGTCTTCATGGTCGTCACGCCCCGGCTCGGCGCCCAGTACCTCCTGTGGTTCATGCCGTTCCTGGTGGCCAGGCCCACCCGGTTCGCCTGGCCGGCCATCATCGGCGTCTCGCTGTGGTCCGGCTACGGCTACCTCGTCATGACGCAGTTCGACGTCAACGGCTGGTGGCTGCAGCACTCCTACTGGTCGCGGGCCTCGATCGTGCTGCTGCCGATCCTCGCGCTGGCCATGCCGTGGGGCCGCCGCGTCGCGGCGGTCCCGGCACTGCAGACGTCGCTCTCCCCTCAGGTCACCGGCATAGGCGCCCCCACAAGGTGACCCACTGGTCGGGGTGGACGTGGCCCACGACGGCGTCGCGCGCCACCCCGGCAGCCGCCAGCGCGGCGTCCACGCCGTCGTAGCGGGCCTTCAGCGAGGCGCGCACCGAGCCGCCCACGCCGCCGAAGCCCAGCTCCACCAGCTCCTGGTAGGAGCGGCGGCCGAACACCAGCGGCTCGGGCCTGCGCTCCAGGCGCACGATCGCCGAGTCGACGGACGGCACGGGACGGAAGCTCTCCCTGCCGATCGGGTCGCCCAGCCGCCAGTCGAACCACGGCCACGACTCCACCGTGACCAGGCTCCACCGGCCGTAGTCGCCGGTGCGCTTGCGGGCGTACTCCCGCTGCGTGAGCAGCGTCGCCGAGGTCAGGGCCGGCGCCCGCAGGCACCAGTCCACGATCTTCGACGTGACGGAGTAGGGGATGTTCCCCACGACCGCGAACGGCTCGCGCGGTGCCCGCGCCGCCGTGAAGTCGCCCCTGACCACGTCGATGCGGGAGTCGCCGCGCGTACGGGAGGCCAGCCGCCCGGCCAGCCGGGGATCGAGCTCGTAGCCGATCACCCGCGCGCCCGCCTCGGCCAGCGCCAGGGTGAGCGCCCCCTCGCCGGGCCCGGGCTCCAGCACGAGCCCCTCGGGCGCGGCCGCCTTGATCATCAGCTCGACGGCATGCCTGTCGACCAGGAAGTTCTGCGACAGCTCACGCCGCGCCCGATCCACGGGCGTGCGACCGCCACCGCCGCCTTTCCTGGCCTTCTTCTGGGTGTGTGAATAGTTTCCGTGCGCGAAATTCTGCGCCACAGCACTGCCCTTCCGGGTCCTCGAGATGAAACGGGTCTCGAAGGGCCCTGGGCGCGCCTGCGGACGCTCGGCTCAGGTCTGTGCAGTCACCGCGTCCGCTAGCGGGCCAGAGCCCGGCCGCGGCGGATGCGAATGAAAACCTGGCAGGTGAACATGCATGACATGCCCGCCACGGTAGGCGGCCGGTTCGCGGCCGGGCAACCGAATAAACGCTTTGAGCCCGCTTTGAAGTGGCTCGGGTAAACCTTGGAGCATGGACCGACCGGCCAGGGTGCTCGTCGTGGACGACGAGCCGAACATCCGCGCCCTGCTCTCCCAGACGTTGCGCCTGGTCTCGTTCGAGGTCAGGACGGCGGAGACGGGTGCGGAGGCGGTGACGGCCGCCAGGGAGTTCCGGCCCGACCTCGTGGTGCTCGACGTGATGCTGGAGGACTTCGACGGGTTCGAGGTTGCCAGACGGCTCGGCGAGAGCGTCCCCGTGCTGTTCCTGACCGCCCGCGACGGCGTCGAGGACCGCGTGCAGGGGCTCACGCTGGGCGCCGACGACTACGTGGCCAAGCCGTTCAGCCTGGAGGAGGTCGTGCTGCGCATCCGCGCCATCCTGCGCCGCAGCCGCGCCGCCCCCGAGCCGGACGTGCTGCGCTACGCCGACCTGGAGCTGGACCCGCAGGCCCACGAGGTACGCAGGGCAGGCGTGCCGGTCGACCTGTCGCCCACCGAGTTCAACCTGCTCGAATACCTGCTCACCAACGCCGGCCGGGTGGTCAGCAAGGCGCAGATCCTCGACAACGTCTGGCGCTACGACTTCGACGGCGACTCCAGCATCGTCGAGTCCTACGTCTACTACCTGCGCAAGAAGATCGACACGTTCGAGCCGCAGCTCATCCACACCGTGCGCGGTGTCGGCTACACCCTGAGGACCCCCCGATGAGAGCCTGGAGCCTGCGCGCCCGCCTCGTGATGGCCGTGCTCGGGCTCGCCGCGCTCGGCCTCGTGCTGTCCAACGTCATCGGCATCGCCCTGCTGCGCGACCATCTGATGGACCGCGTGGACGGCCAGCTCCAGCAGCTCACCCGCGTCTCCAGCGTCAAGGCCATCCAGTCGCTCACCCAGCTGCCGACCGGGTGGAACGAGGTGCTGCGCAAGCGCCTGGCCGCCCTCCCCGCGGTCATGATCTTCGGCCCCGACGGCACCCTCCGCTCCTCCGGCAGCGCCGACTCCGGCCCCCGCCCCGTCGTCGGCGACATCGAGGTCGACGTCAACCGCACCGTCCCCGGCACCACCGGCCCGTCGTGGCGGGTCCGCGCCGTGCGGATGCCCGACGGCGGCACCATGGTCTTCGCCCAGTCGCTGGCCGAGCTGGAGCAGACGCAGACCGCGGCCGCCGCCATCGCCGTCGCCGTCAGCCTCTCCGTGCTGCTCCTGCTCGGGCTGGCCGCCAGCACCGTGGTACGCCTCGGCCTGCGCCCGCTGACCCGGATGGAGTCCACGGCCGGGCACATCGCCAGAGGTGACTTCGCCCGCCGGGTCCACGCCGAGGACCCCCACACCGAGCCGGGCCGCCTGGCCATCGCCATGAACGTGATGCTCGACCGGCTGCAATCCGAGATCGCCGCCAGGACCGACTCCGAGGCCCGTATGCGCCGCTTCCTCGCCGACGCCTCCCACGAGCTGCGCACCCCGCTCACCTCCGTGCGCGGCTTCGCCGAGCTGCACCGCAGGGGCGGCGGCGACGCCGACGAGGCCATGCGCCGGATCGAGGACGAGGCCGCCAGGATGGGCGTGCTGGTCAACGACCTGCTCACGCTCGCCCAGCTCGACGAGGAACGCCCGCTCGACCGCCGCCCCGTGGACCTGCTCGAAGTGGCCGCCGACACCATCCGCGACGCCCGCGTACGCGTGCCGGACCGGCAGGTCAGGCTGGCCGGGCTGGACGGCAGGCTCACCCCCGTCTCCGTCGTGGGCGACGAGGCCCGCCTGCGCCAGGTCGCCGCCAACCTCGTCGGCAACGCGCTCTGCCACACCCCGCCCGAGGCGTCCATCACGGTCAAGGTCGGCAGCGCGGGGCGGCAGGGCGTGCTGGAGATCTCCGACACCGGGCCGGGCATCCCGGCCGAGCACGTGCCGCACCTGTTCGACCGCCTCTACCGGGTCGGCCCCGGCCGCTCCAGGGCCGACGGCGGCGCCGGGCTCGGCCTGGCCATCGTCGCCGCCATCGTGCGCGCCCACGGCGGTCGCGTCGAGCTGGACACCGCGCCCGGCGAGGGCACCACGTTCCGCGTACTCCTACCTGGCTCCGAGGTGACTCCGAGCCCGCTCTGAACGGCGCTCGGCACATTCGGAGTCATGACAAGGACACTCCTGGCCGCAGCCGTCCTCGCCGTCCTGGCGGCGGGCTGCGGCACCCAGCAGAGCGGCACCGGCGTCGCCTCGGTGACCGCCGCCACCTCTGGCGCCACCTCTGGCGCCACCTCTGGCGCCACCTCCGCCCCCAGCCCCAGTGCCTCCATCGATCCCCAGGAGCAGGGCAGGAAGTTCGCCCAGTGCATGCGCGAGCACGGCGTGCCCATGGAGGACCCGGCGCCCGACGGCAGCGGCGGGCTCTCCCTGATCACCGGCAAGGCCGACGGCAAGACCAAGCAGGCCATCCAGGCGTGCCGTCACCTCGCCCCGTTCAAGGACCGCAAGGCGGCCTCGCCGCAGGACGTCGAGCAGCTCCGCGAGTTCGCCCGGTGCATGCGTGAGAACGGCGTGGACATGCCCGACCCCAGCCCCGACGGCACCTTCGGGGGCGGCGCGGGCGCCATCAAGCGCGACGACCCGGCGTTCCAGAAGGCGTTCGAGGCCTGCCGCGGCAGCTTCCCCGCGATGGGAGCGACCAAGTGACCGACGTCGGGCAGGCCCCCTCGCCGGCCCCTTCGCCGGCCCCTTCGCCGGCCTCCGCGCAAGCCTCCGGGCAGACCCCCGCGCCGGCCTCTGAGACGGCCCTGCGTGCCCTGCCGCCGCGCCGGCGCGGCCCTCTGCGGGCCCTGGCCTGGACCGGCGGCGCCGCGTTGCTCGCCGCCGCCGTCGGGGCCGCCGCCGTGGGCTTCGGCGGCGGCAGCGCCGGTACGGCCGTGACGGGCCGCACCCCGCCCGCCACCGCCCAGGTGACCCGCACGACGCTCACCGCGACCAAGACCGTGGACGGCACCCTCGGCTACGGCGACACCGTCACGGTCAGCGCCAAGTCGCAGGGCACGATCACCTGGCTGCCCGCGGAGGGTTCCACCATCACCCGCGGCCACGCCGTCTACAGCGTGGACGCCGACCGCCGCCCCCTGCTGTACGGCACCATGCCCCTGTACCGCGAGCTGCGCGACGGTGTCGAGGGCAAGGACGTCGAACTGCTCGAACGCAACCTCGACGAACTCGGCTACGACGGCTTCGACGTGGACGGCACCTTCACCTGGGCCACCAGGGAGGCGGTCGAGGACTGGCAGGACGACCTCGGCCTCGACGTCACCGGCACCGTACAGCCGGGCGACGTCGTCGTGGCCGACGGCCGCATCCGTGTCGCCGAGCTGCGCAAGGCACTCGGCGACACCGCGAGCGGCCCCGTCCTCGACGCCACCGGCACCACCCGCGAGGTGCGCGTCGCCCTCGACGTCGCCGACGAGCACCTCGTCGAGCGCGGCATGCGGGCCACCGTCGAGCTGCCCGACGGCGCCACCGTCAACGGCGAGGTCACCGGCGTGGGCAAGGTCGCCACCGAGACCACCAGCGGCAACGACACCGCCACCACCGTCGAGGTGAAGGTGTCGGTGAGCGGGCTCAAGCAGCCGTACGACGCCGCCCCCGTGGACGTCACCATCGTCTCCGAGCGGCGCGAGAACGTGCTGGCCGTTCCCGTCGGCGCGCTGCTCGCCCTGGCCGAGGGCGGTTACGGCGTGCAGGTCGTGCAGGGCACGGCCACCCGCTACGCCGCGGTCGAGGTGGGCCTGTTCGCCGACGGCAAGGTCGAGGTCGAAGGCCTGCCCGAGGGCGCCACCGTGGCGGTGCCCCGGTGATCGCCGAGCTGCGCGACGTCAGCAAGCACTACGGCGACGTCGCCGCGCTGCGCGGGGTCCGGCTGGGCATCGGTCACGGCGAGCTCGTCGGCATCGTCGGCCCGTCCGGCTCGGGCAAGTCCACGATGCTCAACATGCTCGGCACCCTCGACCGCCCGTCCGCCGGGATCGTCCGCATCGCCGGGCACGACGTGCTCGCGCTCACCGACAGGCAGCTGTCCGCGCTGCGCGCGACCGTCATCGGCTTCGTCTTCCAGCAGTTCCACCTGGCCGCCGGCGTGCCCGCGCTGGACAACGTGGCCGACGGCCTGCTGTACGCGGGCCCGCCGCTGCGTGAGCGGCGGCTGCGGGCGTACGAGGCGCTCGAACGCGTCGGCCTCGGGCACCGGGCCGGCCACCGCCCGCACGAGCTGTCCGGCGGCGAGCGGCAGCGCGTCGCCATCGCCCGCGCCGTGGTCGGCGGCCCGCGCCTGCTGCTGGCCGACGAGCCCACCGGCAACCTCGACTCCCGCTCGGGAGCCGGCGTGATGGCGCTGCTGCGCGAGCTGAACGCGGCCGGCACCACCGTGGTCGTCATCACCCATGACCGCGACATCGCCGCGTCGCTGCCCCGCCAGGTGGAGATGCTCGACGGGATGGTGCGATGACCGCCCTCGTCCCCGCCCGCCTGCGCCCCCGCGACGTCGTCAGGGTCGGCGGGGCCGGCCTGCGCGCCAGGCCGCTGCGCGTGTTCCTGTCGGCGCTGGGCATCGCCATCGGCATCGCCGCCATGCTCGGCGTCGTCGGCATCTCCGCCTCCAGCCAGGAGGACCTCAACCGGCAGCTCGCCGCGCTCGGCACGAACCTGCTCACCGTCTCGCCCGGCAAGACCCTGTTCGGCGAGTCCTCCCACCTGCCCGCCGAGGCCGAGGGCATGATCGGCCAGATCGCCCCCGTCACCGCCGTCACCGCGACCGGCACCACGCAGGCCAGGGTCTACCGCAACGACCACGTCCCCGAGGGGGAGAGCGGCAGCATCTCCGTCACCGCCGCCCGCCTCGACCTGATCGAGGACGCCGGCGCCGCCGTCGCCACCGGCACCTGGCTGAACGCGGCCACCCACCGCTACCCGGCCACCGTGCTCGGCGCCAAGGCCGCCGACCGGCTCGGCGTCGTCCACGCGGGCCCCGACCAGCGGGTCTGGCTCGGCGGGCAGTGGTTCACCGTCGTCGGCGTGCTCGCCCCCGCCCCCCTGGCGCCCGAGCTCGACACGGCCGCCCTGGTCGGCTGGCCGGTCGCGGAGGAGCGGCTCGGCTTCGACGGCTACGCCACCACCATCTACGCCAGAGCCCAGGAGGCGTACGTCGTCGAGGTGCGCGGCGTGCTCGGCGCCACCGCCAACCCCGAGCAGCCCAACGAGGTCGAGGTCTCCCGCCCCTCCGACGCGCTGGCCGCCAAGCAGGCCACCGACGCCACCCTGAACGCGCTGCTGCTGGGTCTCGGCGGTGTCGCGCTGCTCGTCGGCGGCGTGGGCGTGGCCAACACGATGGTGATCTCGGTCCTGGAGCGTCGCGCGGAGATCGGCCTGCGCCGCTCCCTGGGGGCCACCCGCGGGCAGATCCGCGTCCAGTTCCTCGCCGAGTCGCTGCTGCTGTCGGCCATCGGCGGCGTCGGCGGGGTGCTGCTCGGCATCGGCGTCACGGCCGCGTACGCGGGCCTGCAGGGGTGGCCGGCGATCGTGCCGGTCTGGGCGATGGCCGGCGGGGTGCTGGCCACGCTCGCCATCGGCGGCGTCGCCGGCTTCTACCCGGCGGTGCGGGCGGCCCGGATGTCCCCCACGGAGGCCCTGGCCACGCAGTGACCGGTGACGGGATGCCCGTGCGACCTGAACCTGCCGGGAGGGTCGCCGGGCATCAGGGGAGCCACACGTCCGATAGTTACAAGAGAGCGGCCTCGGCAAGGGGATACCTTCGCGGTCATGGCCGGCTTGACCCCCAACGGAAGGACCGCCGTCATGGACATCGTCGACCGGGCGGAGCTGTACCTGCACCACCACGCCAGGCTCATCGACAGGCTGCGCTTCGAGGCCCTGTTCAGGGGCGGCTCCCGCGCTCGCGTGCTGGACGTGCTGAGCTGCTACCAGAACGAGGACGGCGGCTTCGGCAACGCCCTCGAACCGGACCTGCGCGGCCCGGGGAGCCAGCCGGAGCCGGTGGAGGTGGCGTTCTGGATCCTGGACGAGCTCGACGCGTTCGACTCGCCCATGGTGCCCGCCGCCTGCAAGTACCTCTCCTCCATCACCACCGGCGACGGAGGCGTGCCGTTCGTGCTGCCCTCGGTGCGGGACACCGTGCGCGCGCCCTGGTGGCAGAGCGACGACAACCCGCCGGGCGACCTCATCCCCACCGCCTCCATCGTCGCGCTGCTGCACAAGCACGCCGTCACCCACCCGTGGCTCGACGCCGCCACCGACTTCTGCTGGTCCAAGCTGTACGCGCAGGGGGAGTTCGAGCCGTACGCGGCCCGCGCGGCGGTGACGTTCCTGAACTGGGTGCCCGACAGGAGGCGCGCGGAGTCGGAGTTCGCCCGGCTGCGCGACGCCATCCTCGCCACCGTCACCTTCGACCTGAACGCCGCCGGCCACGTGCACCACCCGCTGGACTTCGCGCCGCGACCGCTGCGGCTGCCGCTGTTCGGCCAGGACGTCCTGGACGCCGGGCTCGACGCCCTGCTGGCCACCCAGTCGGCCGACGGCGGCTGGAGCGGGAACTGGCCGATGTGGACGCCGGTGGTGGAGCACGAGTGGGGCGGCTACCTCACCCTGGCCCGCCTCAACACCCTGCGCGCCTACGGGCGGCTGCCCGGCTGAGGCACTTCTGTCGGGGGCCTGGCGTACGTTGGGGGCATGTACGTCGAACGGCCCCCGAGCGCCGGCCTGGCCGGTCGCCTCGCCTGCGGGTGGCATCGCGTCAGCGAGGCCGCCTTCACGCAGCTCGTGGTGCCCGACGCGTGCGTCGACCTGATCTGGGGGCCCGAGGGCCTCTACGTCGCGGGCCCCGACACCGGGCCCATGCCTGCCGCCATCGGTGCGGGGGAGACGCTGGCCGGGGTGCGGTTCCGGCCCGGCGCGGTGGGCGACTTCTTCGGCGTGCCGCTCCACGAGCTGCGCGACAGCCGCGTACGGCTGAGCGACCTGCCCGTGGGGCCCGGCCTGCTGGCCGACCTCGCGGAGGCGGCGGAGACCTGTCCGGCCGGGCCGGCGCGGACCACGGTCGGCGCCCGGCCCGCGGGGCCGGTTGCGCCTGCGGAGCGGCTCACGGCGAGCGTGCCGCCTGGCGAGCGGGTCACGGCCGACGCCCTGCCCGGCGACCGGCTCCTGCCCGACATCCCGTCCGCCGCGCAGCCCACGGCGAGCGCTCGGCCGGAGGCGGCGTCACCCGACCTGAGGGCTCGGCCGCACTTGCAGGCGCTGGTGGAAGCCCGCGTCCAGCTCCTCCAGACGACGGTGGGCCGACGCCTGACGACCACCGGCAGCCCGACATCCGCCGACCCCGCCGCCCGAGCCCTCGCCACCGCCCTGGCCAAGGGCGAGTCGGTGGCTGAGGTGGCCAGGCATCTCGGCTACAGCGACCGCCAGCTCCAGCGCCGCAGCCTGCTCGCCTTCGGTTACGCCCCCAAGACCCTCCAACGCATCGTCCGCTTCCAGCGAGCCCTGCGCCTGGCCCGCTCCGGCCTCCCCCTGGCGGAGGTGGCGGCCACGGCCGGCTACACCGACCAGGCGCACCTGGCCAACGACGTCAAGCGCCTGAGCGGCGTACAAATGAGCCGTCTGCTCTGACCGCGCGGCATTTCACTCGCGCGGAATCCGTCCGGAAACCAAGGCCTGCACCCATTTGGCGCTCGGATCGCTGTCGATCAGCAGCGCCCGCGTCAGCAGACTCAGCGGAATGGCCAGAATCGCACCGAGCGGCCCCAGCACAAAAGTCCAGACGATCAGCGAGATGAACGTCATGGTCGTCGACAACCCCACCGCGTCACCCAGGAACTTCGGCAGGATGAACGACTGCGTCACGACATTGATGACGATGTAGGCCGCGATCACCAGCGACATCGTCTGCACGCCGCCGTCCAGCAGGGCGAGCATGGCGGGCGGGATCAGCCCGATGACGAAACCGATGTTCGGGATGTAGTTGGCGATGAGCGCGAGCACACCCCACAACAGCGGCAGCGGAACATCGAGCAACGACAGGGCGATCATGTCGAGGATCGCGTTGATGAGCCCGAAGACGGTCGAGACAATCAAATAACGCCGCGTTTTGTGGCCGAACGTGGCAAGTGCTGTCACCAGTTGGGGCCGGCTGCCTTCCCCGGCGGTGAGAATGCGCGCGGTCGTGGGCGCGTCCAGAGACATCGCCAGCAACAACACCACGATGAGAAAGAGCGCGGACAGAATTCCGATCAGACTGCCCAGCAGACTCTGCGCCAGCCCCAGCACCCGCCCGGGGTCGAACGCCTGCAGCCCCTTGTTGAGCACGTCGTTGCTGATGCCGTGCGCGGCGGCCCACCGCTCGGAGTCGGCCAGGAGCCGCTCGAACTGGTCGGTGTACGTGGGCAGCAAGGAGACGAGCTGGGTGACCGAGATGGTGAGGATGCCGACCATGCCGACCAGGACGAGCACGACGATGAGGAACGGCACGGCGACCTGGAGCCAGATCGGGGCGCTCCTGGTGCGGAGCCATCCGCGTACCGGGGAGACGGCGATGACGAGCACCAGCGCGAGCACGACCGGCCCGGCGATGGAGGCGACCTCGCGGATGCCGAAGAGCACGACCACCGCGGCGGCGATGCCCACCAGGATGACGAGCGCCCGGGGCACGGATTGATCTCGCACGCACCCGTACCTACCCCTGTGCGCAGGGCGAACCATCGATTTGACGGTTCCCGTAGGCGTACATAGAGTTCAGCAGTCCCACGGGGACGGCGTGATCGCCGGCCCCACTCGGGGGCCACCTCCAGACTCCACCACCGCGGTGAGGCGTGCGCGTCCACTCGGATCGGCTGGTAAGTTAGAGGGGTTGTCTCCGAAAGGGGGCAGGGATTAATTCCCGCAGGTCGAGCAAGTCCGGTCAATTTGACAGGAACTTGAACGGCTGAAAGAATTAAGACCACAACGACGAAATGAACGCCTCCGAGCGGGGGCCGCGAGAGCGGGCCCGGTGAGGAAGTACGCGTCCGTTTCTTGAGAACTCAACAGTGTGTTAAAAGCCAGTGCATGATTTTCATGCAACACCTCGTCAAGACATGATTCTTGATGGATTTTGCTCGGATGAATAATCCAGACATTGTTTGGAGAGTTTGATCCTGGCTCAGGACGAACGCTGGCGGCGTGCTTAACACATGCAAGTCGAGCGGAAAGGCCCTTCGGGGTACTCGAGCGGCGAACGGGTGAGTAACACGTGAGCAACCTGCCCCTGACTCTGGGATAAGCCCGGGAAACTGGGTCTAATACCGGATACGACCGCCTCCGGCATCGGGTGGTGGTGGAAAGTTTTTCGGTCGGGGATGGGCTCGCGGCCTATCAGCTTGTTGGTGGGGTAGTGGCCTACCAAGGCGACGACGGGTAGCCGGCCTGAGAGGGCGACCGGCCACACTGGGACTGAGACACGGCCCAGACTCCTACGGGAGGCAGCAGTGGGGAATATTGCGCAATGGGCGGAAGCCTGACGCAGCGACGCCGCGTGGGGGATGACGGCCTTCGGGTTGTAAACCTCTTTCAGCAGGGACGAAGTTGACGTGTACCTGCAGAAGAAGCGCCGGCTAACTACGTGCCAGCAGCCGCGGTAATACGTAGGGCGCAAGCGTTGTCCGGAATTATTGGGCGTAAAGAGCTCGTAGGTGGCTGGTCGCGTCTGCCGTGAAAGCCCGCAGCTTAACTGCGGGTCTGCGGTGGATACGGGCCGGCTAGAGGTAGGTAGGGGCAAGTGGAATTCCTGGTGTAGCGGTGAAATGCGCAGATATCAGGAGGAACACCGGTGGCGAAGGCGGCTTGCTGGGCCTTACCTGACGCTGAGGAGCGAAAGCGTGGGGAGCGAACAGGATTAGATACCCTGGTAGTCCACGCTGTAAACGTTGGGCGCTAGGTGTGGGGATCTTCCACGATCTCCGTGCCGGAGCTAACGCATTAAGCGCCCCGCCTGGGGAGTACGGCCGCAAGGCTAAAACTCAAAGGAATTGACGGGGGCCCGCACAAGCGGCGGAGCATGTTGCTTAATTCGACGCAACGCGAAGAACCTTACCAAGGTTTGACATCACCCGGAAAGCTCTGGAGACAGAGCCCTCTTCGGACTGGGTGACAGGTGGTGCATGGCTGTCGTCAGCTCGTGTCGTGAGATGTTGGGTTAAGTCCCGCAACGAGCGCAACCCTTGCTCCATGTTGCCAGCAGGCGCTTCGGCGTGCTGGGGACTCATGGGGGACTGCCGGGGTCAACTCGGAGGAAGGTGGGGATGACGTCAAGTCATCATGCCCCTTATGTCTTGGGCTGCAAACATGCTACAATGGCCGGTACAGAGGGTTGCGATACCGTGAGGTGGAGCGAATCCCTAAAAGCCGGTCTCAGTTCGGATTGGGGTCTGCAACTCGACCCCATGAAGTCGGAGTCGCTAGTAATCGCAGATCAGCAATGCTGCGGTGAATACGTTCCCGGGCCTTGTACACACCGCCCGTCACGTCACGAAAGTCGGCAACACCCGAAGCCCGTGGCCCAACCCGTAAGGGGGGGAGCGGTCGAAGGTGGGGCTGGCGATTGGGACGAAGTCGTAACAAGGTAGCCGTACCGGAAGGTGCGGCTGGATCACCTCCTTTCTAAGGAGCACTCTCACCTATCACCGCCGAATGTGTGGTGGGGTGACAGCTCACTAGTGGAGCACTGGCTACTCAGCGCAGCGTGATCGCTGGCCGGCAAGTACCGCCTCGTAAGGGGAGTGGGAACGACGGTGCAGGGGTGATGCGGTGTCTGGACACACTGTTGGGTCCTGAGGAAACGGGCGACCGGTTCTTCTGGGACAGGACCACTCAAGCAGGCATGCATATGTCTGTGGCGGTGGTTTGCTGTTTGTTGTTTGAGATTTGCATAGTGGACGCGAGCATCTTTGTGGCCAAGTTTTTTAGGGCACACGGTGGATGCCTTGGCATCAGGAGCCGATGAAGGACGTGGGAGGCTGCGTTAAGCCTCGGGGAGTCGCCAACCAGACGTTGATCCGGGGATGTCCGAATGGGGAAACCTAGCACCAGTCATGTGGTGTTGCCTCCGCCTGAATGTATAGGGCGGTTGGTGGTAACGCGGGGAAGTGAAACATCTCAGTACCCGTAGGAAGAGAAAACAACAGTGATTCCGTGAGTAGTGGTGAGCGAAAGCGGATGAGGCTAAACCGGGCGTGTGTGATAGCCGGCAGGCGTTGCATGTCCGGGGTCGTGGGACCTTCTTGAAGTGGCTGCCGCTGCTTCGAGCAGTGATAAATCCTTCCGATAGTTGAAGCCTCTGGGAAGGGGCGCCGTAGACCGTGAGAGCCGGGTAGGCGAAATCGGATGGACTGCTGGAGGGGATCCCAAGTAGCACGGGGCTCGAGGAATCCTGTGTGAATCTGCCAGGACCACCTGGTAAGCCTAAATACTCCCTGATGACCGATAGTGCACGAGTACCGTGAGGGAAAGGTGAAAAGTGCCCCGGTGAGGGGTCGTGAAATAGTACCTGAAACCGTGTGCCTACAAGCCGTAGGAGCGTACAGGAGCTTGCTTCTGTGTGATGTGACTGCGTGCCTTTTGAAGAATGAGCCTGCGAGTTATGGTGTGTGGCGAGGTTAACCCGTGTGGGGGAGCCGTAGCGAAAGCGAGTCTGAAGAGGGCGTTTGAGTCGCATGCTGTAGACCCGAAGCGGAGTGATCTACGCATGGGCAGGTTGAAGCTCAGGTAAGACTGGGTGGAGGACCGAACCCACCAGGGTTGAAAACCTGGGGGATGATCTGTGTGTAGGGGTGAAAGGCCAATCAAACTCCGTGATAGCTGGTTCTCCCCGAAATGCATTTAGGTGCAGCGTCGCGTGTTTCTTGCCGGAGGTAGAGCACTGGATGGCCGATGGGCCCGACAAGGTTACTGACGTCAGCCAAACTCCGAATGCCGGTAAGTGAGAGCGTGGCAGTGAGACTGCGGGCGATAAGGTTCGTAGTCGAGAGGGAAACAGCCCAGATCACCGACTAAGGCCCCTAAGCGTGTGCTAAGTGGGAAAGGATGTGGAGTCGCAGAGACAACCAGGAGGTTGGCTTAGAAGCAGCCACCCTTGAAAGAGTGCGTAATAGCTCACTGGTCAAGTGATTCTGCGCCGACAATGTAGCGGGGCTCAAGTACACCGCCGAAGTCGTGGCACTGACAGCTATGCGCTGTTGGTGGGTAGGGGAGCGTCGTGCAGCCGGTGAAGCAGCAGAGTGATCTAGTTGTGGAGGCTGTGCGAGTGAGAATGCAGGCATGAGTAGCGAATCGAGGGTGAGAAACCCTCGCGCCGGATGACCAAGGGTTCCTGGGCCAGGCTAATCCGCCCAGGGTAAGTCGGGACCTAAGGCGAGGCCGACAGGCGTAGTCGATGGACAACGGGTTGATATTCCCGTACCCGCTTCAATGCGCCCATACTGAACCCCTTGATACTAAGAGTCCTTAACTCGCCTAAAGCCTTCGGGCTTGGGGTCAGAGTGAACGCTCGGCCTGATTGGGTAGTAGGTAAGCGATGGGGTGACGCAGGAAGGTAGTCCAGCCCAGGCGATGGTTGTCCTGGGGTAAGCATGTAGGGAGTGCGGTAGGCAAATCCGCCGCGCGATATCCTGAGATGTGATGCCGAGCCGATTGTGGTGAAGTGGATGATCCTATGCTGCCGAGAAAAGCCTCTAGTGAGTGTTGTGGCGGCCCGTACCCTAAACCGACTCAGGTGGTCAGGTAGAGAATACTAAGGCGATCGGGTGAACTGTGGTTAAGGAACTCGGCAAATTGCCCCCGTAACTTCGGGAGAAGGGGGACCTCTGCTGGTGATGAGTCTTGCACTCGGAGCTGGTGGGGGTCGCAGTGGCCAGGGGGAAGCGACTGTTTACTAAAAACACAGGTCCGTGCGAAGTCGTAAGACGATGTATACGGACTGACGCCTGCCCGGTGCCGGAACGTTAAGGGGACCGCTTAGCTCAGCTTGCTGGGCGAAGGTGAGAACTTAAGCGCCGGTAAACGGCGGTGGTAACTATAACCATCCTAAGGTAGCGAAATTCCTTGTCGGGTAAGTTCCGACCTGCACGAATGGCGTAACGACTTCCCCGCTGTCTCAACCGCAGACCCGGCGAAATTGCACTACGAGTAAAGATGCTCGTTACGCGCAGCAGGACGGAAAGACCCCGGGACCTTCACTACAGCTTGACATTGGCGTTTGGAGCGTCTTGTGTAGGATAGGTGGGAGACTGGGAAGCTCGGACGCTAGTTCGGGTGGAGTCATTGGTGAAATACCACTCTGGTCGTTTTGAACGTCTAACTCTGGTCCGTGATCCGGATCGGGGACAGTGTCTGGTGGGTAGTTTAACTGGGGCGGTTGCCTCCTAAAGGGTAACGGAGGCGCCCAAAGGTTCCCTCAGCCTGGTTGGCAATCAGGTGTCGAGTGTAAGTGCACAAGGGAGCTTGACTGTGAGACTGACGGGTCGAGCAGGAGCGAAAGCTGGGACTAGTGATCCGGCATCGGCGTGTGGAAGCGGTGTCGCTCAACGGCTAAAAGGTACCCCGGGGATAACAGGCTGATCTTCCCCAAGAGTCCATATCGACGGGATGGTTTGGCACCTCGATGTCGGCTCGTCGCATCCTGGGGCTGGAGTAGGTCCCAAGGGTTGGGCTGTTCGCCCATTAAAGCGGTACGCGAGCTGGGTTTAGAACGTCGCGAGACAGTTCGGTCCCTATCCGCTGCGCGCGCAGGAGACTTGAAAGGGGCTGTCCCTAGTACGAGAGGACCGGGACGGACGAACCTCTGGTGTGCCAGTTGTACCGCCAGGTGCACGGCTGGTTGGCTACGTTCGGAAGGGATAACCGCTGAAAGCATCTAAGCGGGAAGCTCGCCTTGAGATGAGGTCTCCCACCACGAGAGTGGGTAAGGCTCCCGGTAGACGACCGGGTTGATAGGCCGGAGGTGGAAGCACGGTAACGTGTGGAGCTGACCGGTACTAATAGGCCGAGGACTTGACCACAAAGCATTGTGCTTGGTGTGTGCTGCGCTCTGTTACTCTTCGCCGGGTCCGGAGCTGCGCCACATCAAGGTACTTCTTGCTCGCGTCCACTACGCAATTCTGAGACAGCAAACGCGCTGTTTCGCAGGGTTACGGCGGTTATGGCGGGAAGGAAACACCCGGTTACATTCCGAACCCGGAAGTTAAGCTTCTCTGCGCCGATGGTACTGCACTCGGGAGGGTGTGGGAGAGTAGGTCACCGCCGGACAATCTTTATCTGGGAAAAGCCCCGACCAGCACCGGTCGGGGCTTTTTTCATTTCTCCCTGCGCATAGGGCGCTTTCCGGGCATGCTGGAATTCCGGTGGCGACCCTCCGGGGTCCCGGGTCACCCTGGAAGCGTGACTCCCCCTTCAAGACGGAGCTCCGGGCCGGAGCGACCTGGTCGCCGGCGCCCGCGTCTCCTCCTCTGGACGCTCACCCCGATCTCGCTCACTCTGGTTGCGGCGGGCGTGATCGACATGGTCGCTGACCTGTATGGGATGCCCGGCTCGTTGTTAATGGTGCTGGGTGAGCAGGACAGCCTGGTCAGCGTCTCCCTTGGGCTGTTCGGGCTGTTCGTGGCGGCCGTGGTCGTCATGGTGCGGCGCCGCACGGCGAGGAGGCCGTCGAGGAGTGGTGGCCGGCCCGGTCGATACGGGCTGGGCAAGCGTGCCCGTCCCGCGTTGCCGGCGGAAGGCGTCGGCGCGGCGGGGGCGGGCGTGGTGCCGCCAGGGCTGTCCGCCGCGCAGGACGGCGAGGGCGACCGGGACGCCGCACAGGTCGGTGAGCTGTGCGGCGGATCTGTCGTGCAGGACGGCGAGCGGGACGGGTCGCCTGCGCATGGAGGCCGGCGTGGCAGGTCGGACGCCCAGGACGGCGAGCGGGACGGGTCCGTGGCCGAGCAGGTGGAACGTTCCATCGAGGTGGCAGGGGACAACCCCGGGGTGGCGATGACCGGCGACAGGGCCACGGCCGTGAACGTCGGGCACGTGGACGTCGTGGGGGACGTGCGGTTGCCGCCCCGCCCGCAGGTCCCCACCCGCCCCGTACAGCTATCGCCCCGCCCGCCGCGACTGCTCGGCCGGGACGAGACGGTGGCGGAAGTGCGCAGGCGGCTGGCCGGCGGGAAGGGGCAGCCGTGCGTGGTGGCCGTGCACGGGCTCGGCGGGGTGGGCAAGACCAGCCTGGCCCTGGAGTACGCGCACCGGCACCTGCGTGACTACCAGCTCGTCTGGCAACTGCCCGCCGCCGACCCGGCGGTGCTCTCCGCCGCGTTCGCCCGGCTGGCGGCGTTGCTGGGGTTACGGGACACCGTGGACGCCGCCGACCCCGTCGATCAGGTGCATGCCGCGCTCGCGGCCCGTACCGAGCCCTGGCTGTTGATCTTCGACAACGCGCCGGAGGCTGATGCCCTGCGCCCTTTTCTACCGCCGGCGGGGCCCGGGCACGTGCTGATCACCAGCAGGTCCGGGAACTGGCCGCGCGAGCAGGGGCTGGAGCTGCCGGTGCTGGAGCCGGAGCCGGCGGCGGCGCTGCTGCTGGGGCGGTCGGGGCAGGAGGACGCCGAGGCGGCCTCCGCCGTCGCGGCCGAGCTGGGAGCGCTGCCGCTGGCGCTGGAGCAGGCGGCGGCGTTCATGGTGGAGACCGGGCTGACGCTGGCCGAGTACCTCGACCTCCTGCACGAGCAGCGGGCCGGGTTGCTCGCCCAGGGGCAGGCCTGGGGGTACGAGGAGCGGATCACGACCACGTGGCAGCTCGCGTTCAGACACCTGGCGGGCACCAGCCGGCAGGCGATCGCGTTGCTGCGGGTGCTGGCCTGCTACTCGCACGAGCCCATCCCGTACCATCTGCTGCTGTCGCAGCTCGAAGGGCGGACGGCGCGGGAGCTGTTCGCCGACGACGTGCAGCGGCAGCGGGCGTATGGGCGGCTGTCCGGGTCGCGGGTGCGGCTGGTGCGCGACTTCCGGCCGTGGATGAGCGCGGTGGCGGTGTTGCAGGAGCTGCCGCGCGATCCGCTCGCGATCAACACCGCCGTCGGCGCGCTGCGCGGGCACAGCCTGATCGGGCAGCCGGGGGAGGGCACGGTGTCGGTGCACCGCCTGGTCCAGGCCGTCACGCTCGATCAGCTCGCGCCCCACGAGCAGCAGCGCTGGCGGGACGCCGCCGCCGTGCTGCTGGAGTCGGTGCTGCCCGACGATCCCATCCGGAAGCGGGCCTGGCCCCGGTACGCGCTGCTCCTGCCGCACATCCTCGCCGCGCTGGGCCCGGTCTCGCCGGGCATGGACAAGACCGCGCGGTATCTGGGGGCGAGCGGCGACTACCGTACGGCCAGGTCGTTGTTCCAGGAGATCTGCGACGCGCTGAGCGCGAAGCTCGGCGCCGAGCATCCGTCCACGCTGACCGCCCGGCACGAGCTGGCCCGCTGGACGGGCGAGCTGGGCGAGGCGGCGGCGGCGCGACGGCAGTACGCTGAGCTGCTGCCCATCCGCACGGGCCAGCTCGGGGCGGAGCACCCGATCACCTTGACGATCAGGCACGAGCTGGCCCGCTGGACGGGCGAGCTGGGCGACGCGAGGGCGGCCAGGGACCAGTACGCCGAGCTGCTGCCGGTGAGCGCGCGGATGCAGGGCCCCGAGCATCCGAACACGCTCACCATCAGGCACGAGCTGGCCCGCTGGACGGGTGAGCTGGGGGACGCGGCGGCGGCGCGGGACATGTACGCCGAGCTGGTGCCGATCAGGGAACGCGTTCAGGGCCCCGACCACCCCGACACACTGGCCGCCCGGGCGAACCTGGCCCAGTGGACAGGCGAGGCGGGCGACCCGGCGGCGGCCCGCGACCAGTACGCGGCGCTGCTGCCGATCCGCGAGCGCGTCCAGGGCCCGCAGCACCCGTCCACGCTGACCAACCGGCACGAGCTGGCCCGCTGGACGGGCGAGCTGGGCGAGGCGCTGGCGGCCAGGGACCAGTACGCGGCCCTGCTGGTCGTGCGGGAGCGCGTGTCCGGCCCAGAGCACCCCGACACGCTGACGATCCGGCACGAGCTGGCCCGGTGGACGGGCGAGCTGGGGGACGCTGCGGCGGCCCGCGACCAGTACGCGGAGCTGGTGCCGATCAGGGAACGCGTCCAGGGGCGCGATCACCCCGACACGCTGATGGCCAGGGCGAACCTGGCCCAGTGGACGGGGCAGGCCGGAGACCCGGCGGCGGCTCGTGACCACTACGCGGCCCTGCTGCCGATCCGGGAGCGGGTCCTCGGCCCGCAGCACCCGTCCAGCCTGATCACCCGGCACGAGCTGGCCCGCTGGACGGGCGAGCTGGGCGACGCCGCGTCCGCCCGCGACCAGTACGCGGAGCTGCTCATCCGCCGTGAGCACGCCTCGGGCCCCGAACACCCCGACACCCTGACCACCCGGCACAACCTGGCCTACTGGACCGGCCAGGCGGGTGACCCGGCGGCGGCCCGCGACCAGTGCGCGGCCCTCCTGCATGTCAGGCGGCGCGTCCTCGGTCCCGAGCATCCGGACACCCTGATCACCTGGCACAACCTGGCCTACTGGACGGGGCAGGCAGGTGACGCGCAGGCGGCCAGGGACCAGTACGCGGGGCTGCTCGTCGTGCGGGAGGGGGTGCTGGGTCCCGAGCATCCTGACACGCTGACGATCCGGCATGAGCTGGCGCGGTGGATCGGTGAGCTGGGGGACGCGGCGGCGGCCCGTGATCGGTACGCGGCGTTGCTGCCGATCCGGGAGCGGGTGCAGGGAGCCGAGCACCCGGACACGCTGACCGCGCGCGCCAACCTGGCCTACTGGACGGGGCAGGCGGGGGATCCGGTGGCGGCCCGAGACCAGTGCGCGGCTCTGCTTCCCGTCAGGGAACGCGTGCTCGGTCCCGGGCATCCGGCGACGCGGACGACCCGGGAGCAGTTGGCCTACTGGAGCGAGCGGGCCTGATGCCGGGCCTGGGGGGTGACCACACGCAGGAGGGGCTGGTGGAGTGGCGCGGCTCGCAGAGCGACGCGATGGCGTTAGCGGGTGCTCAGCGTGGCGGCGGCGACGACGAGCAGCAGCGTGCCGGAGACCGCCGAGATCCGGCGTGCCGCCTTCGGGGTGCCGGTCAGTGCGGAGCTCGCCCGCGCCGTGCCGACCGCGACCAGCCCGTAGAGGACGGCGCAGTTCACGACGTGCAGCAGCCCGAGCGCGGTGAGCTGGATCCCGAGCGGCACGCCGGTCCCGGGCGAGATGAACTGCGGCATCAGCGACAGGTAGAGCAGCAGGCCCTTGGGGTTGAGCAGGGCCGTGAGGGCGCTCTGCCGCAGCACCCTGCCGCGCGGCTCGGCGGACGGCGCGGCGAGCGCGGGGCCGGTGCGGGTGCGGGTGCGCAGCGACAGCAGCGTCCTGACGGCCAAGAAGATCAGGTACGCGGCCCCGGCGTAACGCATCGCGGGCAGCGCGGCAGGTACGGCACGCAGGGCGGCGGCCAGCCCGGCGGCGGCCAGGACGGTGTGTACGGCGTACCCGCAGCAGATGCCCGCCACCGCCGTCAGCCCGGTCCTGCGGCCCTGGCCGAGGGAGCGGGCCAGCACGTACAGCATGTCCGGGCCGGGGGTGCAGATCAGCAGCAGGTCCATGCCCAGGAACAGGAGCAGCAGCTCGATGTCCATGATGTACCTCCTCGTGCTTGCGACGGTAGCCGAGCAGGGGTGGCACGCGATGGTGGATTCGTGCTGGCACATGGCCGTGCGTGGCAGGATGTTGCGTCATGGACCGGATTGACCGCAGGATCCTTCAGGAGCTGCAGCGGGACGGGCGGCTGAGCAACACCGAGCTGGCCGACCGGGTGGGGTTGACGCCGTCGCCGTGCCTGCGGCGGGTGCGGCAGCTGGAGGAGACGGGGGTGATCCGCGGCTACCGGGCGTTGCTCGACGGGGGCGCCGTGGGGCGGGGGTTCCAGGCGTTCGTCACCGTGGTGATGCGGTATGAGGATCATGACACGGTGGCCGAGTTCGAGCGGCGGGTGTCGGAGATGGCGGAGGTGGTGGAGGCGTACCGGCTGTTCGGGGATCCGGACTTCCTGCTGCGGGTGGCGGTGGCGGACGTGGCGGCGTACGAGCGGTTCTACTCCGAGACGCTGTCCGGGCTGCCCGGTGTGGCGCAGGTGACCTCGCACCTGGCGATGAAGGCCGTCAAGCCCGACACCGGGCTGCCGGTCACGGGCTGAGGGGGCCGCACCCGGCCACGGGCTGAGGGGAGCGGGGCCACACCGGGCCCCGTCCGCGCGGGGCCCCGTCCGCGCGGGGCCCCGTCCGCGCGGGGCCCCGTCCGCGCGGGGCCCCGTCCGCGCGGGGCCCCGTCCGCGCGGGGCCCCGTCCGCACGAGGCCCCGTCCGCACGAGGCCCCGAGCGAGCCGGCGTTACTGGGGCAACACCAGGAGAGCGTCGCCGACGGCGCGTTCGGCGCCGTCCGAGGGCCGGTTGACGACCTTGTTGCCGACGACCATGGCCGTGGAGCCGCCGCCGTCCAGGTTGATCGCCTGGGTGGCCCCCAGCCACCGCATGAACTGGGCGGCCTCCACGAAGTTGGCCCCCACCGTCACTCCGGGCTGGCGCCCGTCGATGGTGGCCAGGATCAGGCTGCCGTTGCGGGTGGTGCCGAGGAGGGTGCGCGGGTGGCGGCGCAGGATCATGTTGATCGAGTCGTGCCCGTCCGTCTTGGCGGTGATCTTGACCTTGCCGTTGCGGACGAGGCCGACGCCGCCCGCGACCACGTTCAGCTCAGGGGTGAGCTGGAGCGCCCGCTTCGTGCGCAGGTCCACGAGTTTGGTGTCGATCTGGACCTTCCAGTCCTGCCAGGCGTGCTCGTTCAGCCAGTCGGCGGCCACGCCGTTGCCGTGCAGCACCCGCATGCCGGCGGTCACCGCGCCGCCCGAGGCCCGCAGCCCGACGACCTTGTTGCTCGCGTCGATGACGGCGTCGACCCCGCCGGTGGGGGTCTTGGCGCCGTACTCCTCGGTGTAGAGCACCAGCTCGTCGGTCGTGGCGGCCCGGTTGATGCCGTTGACCTCGACCTTCTCGCCGTCCTGGGAGATGGCGGTCACCGTCGACTTCAGCTCGGTGATCTTGGCGGTGCGGCCCTTGAGCACGACGGCGGAGCGGCCGGGCACGGCCTCGCTGAGCAGCTTGCCCCCCACGACGGACGCGCCGAGGGGCTCGCCGCGCAGCGCGGGGGAGGTGTGGATGTTGAAGAAGCCGCCGTTGACGCCGAGCAGGGCCTTGCGGGCCTTGACCATCGAGGAGACGGTCTCCCGCTTGGCCACGCTGGCGCCGAGCGAGGCGGCGTACGAGCCGCGGAACGTCCTGACGTCGATCAGGGCGACCTTGACGTGCCAGGGGCCGGTGGTCTGCACCCCGTCGTCACCGAGATAGTCGACCTTGACCTTCAGCCCGGCGTCCTTGAGCTTCTTGGCCATCTCGTCGGCCTTCTTCTTGTCCTTTAACGGCCACAGGCCGACCCGGACCATGTAGACGGTCTGGGAGGGCGCGTCGGCCACGCCCGGCCGGACGACCTTCTGCACGGCGGGCGTCTCGCCGGCCGCCTCCACCTCCGCGGCGACGGTCTCGGCCGCGGTGAGCGACCCGGCGTCGCGGCCGTTGGGCATCAGGATGCTCACCGTGTAACCGTCGGTGGACGTGCCGGCCTTCACGTCGTACAGGTCGATGCCCTGCGCCACGGTGGTCATCGTCTTGGTCGGCACGGCCCGCGCGCCCAGCGGGAACTTCGCCGACGGGAACCGCACCGACTGCTGCTCCGCTGTCGCGGGCAACGCGGTGAGGGTGAGCGCCGCGGCTATGGCCAGGCCGCCGGCGAGGGTGCGTCGAGACATGAACTCTCCAGAGGGCGGAAAAGGGACCGCACCATAGTGGCGAGATCAAGGTCTCCTGGGCAGCCGAACGCGCCAAACGCTTGAAGAGGTTACGGAATCGACACAAGAACCGGGTACCCTTTGAGGCATGACTCGCTTCCGCATGTGGTGGCGGCCGATAGACGGCCGCTGAATTCCGCTGTGCGGGCCGTCCTGGAGACGGCCCGGAAGCGACGAGGGCTCTTCTCTCGGACGGCGTGATCCGAGAAGGAGAGAGACCTGATGAACGACGTCGTGCTGACGGGCGACCGCCCCACCGGGCCGCTGCATCTGGGCCACTATTTCGGCTCGCTGGCCAACCGGGTCCGGTTGCAGGACCTGCACCCCATGTACGTGCTGATCGCCGACTACCAGGTGATCACCGATCGCGACCTGCCCGGCGAGATCCGGCGCAACACCACCGAGCTGCTGCTCGACTACCTGGCGGTCGGCATCGACCCGGCCAAGGTGACGATCTTCCAGCACAGCGCGATCCCTGAGCTGAACCAGCTCCTGCTGCCGTTCCTGAGCCTGGTGTCGGTGGCCGAGCTGCGGCGCAACCCCACGGTGAAGGACGAGATCGCGCACAGCTCGCAGACGGCCGTGAACGGCCTGATGTTCACCTACCCGGTGCACCAGGCGGCCGACATCCTGTTCTGCAAGGGCACGCTGGTGCCCGTCGGCAGGGACCAGCTCCCGCACCTGGAGGTGGCGCGGCTGGTGGCGCGCCGCTTCAACGAGCGGTACGGCGAGGTGTTCCCGCTGCCGGAGGCCATGATGGGCGCGCAGCCGCTGCTGAAGGGCCTGGACGGCGGCAAGATGAGCAAGAGCCGCGGCAACGCGATCGCCCTGTCGGCCACCGAGGACGAGACCGCCGCGCTCATCCGCAAGGCCCGCACCGACGCCGAACGGCTGATCACCTTCGAGGAGGAGCGCAGGCCCGAGGTGGCCAACCTGCTCACGCTGGCCGGGCTGTGCCTGGGCCGCCCGCCGGCGGAGCTGGCCGGGGAGATCGGCGACGGGGGCGCCGTCATGCTCAAGCGGGTGGTGACGGAGGCGGTCAACGAGTTCCTGCGGCCGATCAGGAAGCGCCGGGCCGAGCTCGGCGAGGGCGAGGTCAGGCGGATCCTGGCGGAGGGCAACGAGCGGGCACGGGAGCGTGCGGTCCGGACCCTGGCGGAGGTTCAGGAGGCGATGGGTCTCAGCTAGCGGAGCGGCTTGCGGGCGATGGCCAGCTCCGTCGTCGGGGAGCCGAGCGGGCGCCGGTGGCGGACCCGGCCGAAGCCGGCCGCCCGCAGCAGGCCGGTCACCTCGGCCAGGCCGCGTACCCGGCCGCCCACGGTGACCAGGTAGTTCAGGTCGAGCAGGTGCACGAGGGCGCGGCTGGCCCGGCCCGGCATGAGGCTGTCGCCGAACTGGTCGCCGACCACGACCACGCCGCCCGGGTCGAGCGCCGCAGCCACGCGGCGCAGCAGCCGGGCGGCCTCCTCGTCGTTCAGGCCGTGCACGATGTTGAACAGCAGGGCGACGTCGTACCCGCTGCCGAGGTCGTCCTCCAGGAACGAGCCGGCACGCGGCGTCAGCCGGGGGTGGGCGGCGGCGGGCGGAAGCGCGTCCGGCAGGTCGATCACGGTGGCGCGCAGGCGGGGGTGGCGGCGCAGCAGGGCCAGGCTGAACAGGCCGTGCCCGCCGCCCACGTCCAGCACCAGCCGGGCGTCGCGCGGCACGGGGATGCGGCGTGCCGCGGCCGGGGCCTGCCGGGCGGCCACCGCCGCCGTCCAGGCGTGAAACGAGCGTGACAGCTCCGGGTCGTCCGCCAGCGAGGCGTAGAACGGCCTGGCCGGGGCGCCGTCCCGCACCGCCTGCTCCAGGCCGGGCCACAGCACGCGGGCGGTGCGCTCCCAGAACACCAGCCCCGGCAGCAGCGACGTGGTGGAGCCGGTGGTGAGCCAGCGCCGGGCGGTGCGGGTCAGGCGGTAGCGGCCGCCCCTGACCCGCAGGTAGCCGAGGCCGGTCAGGGCGCGTAACAGCACGCCGGTCGCGTGCGGGTCGAGGCCGAGCGCGGCGGCCAGGTCGCCGGCCGTGGACGGGCGCTCGCGCAGGGCGTCGAAGACCCCCGTCCTGGCCGCCGCGACGAGCGCGTGCAGGCCCATGGCGCCGAAGTAGTCGAACATCGGAGGCACGACCGACAGCCGGTGGGCCGCGGCTTCGAGGGGGTTGTAGAAGAGGGGCACACTTGCGACGGTAGGTCGCGGGAGAGGGCTGACGCGTCCGCCACGGAGGGTCGCGGGAGGCGGGCTAGCGCGTCTGGTACACCTTGCGCAGCGTCTCGTGCACGATCCAGGTGGTCTTGGCGCCCTCGGCCAGCAGGCACACGTCGCCCGGTCCGACCTCGATCGTGGTGCCGCCCGCCACGGCGATGGTGGCGCGCCCCGACAGCACGACGAAGAGCTCGTCGCGCTCCACGTCCGTCACGACGCCCGGGGTGATCTCCCAGATGCCCCGGCCGCCGCCCAGCTCCAGGGAGGAGGTGACGGGGTCGCCCGCGACGATCTGCGCCGGGTCGAGCTCGTCGGGGGTCAGCCGTACGTCGTGGACGGGCATGGCGAAGGCTCCTCCGGTGGCGAGCATCCGGCTGAGATCGGCCACGTCGGGCACCAAAACATCAGACATATCGCCCATTCCAGCACATCAGCGGCTCTCCCGGCGGAACGACTCCAGCGCCAGCAGTGCCACGTGCAGTGAGAGGCACGACTCGACGTCGTCCAGATCGGTGTCGAGGATGCGTTCGAGGCGGCGCAGGCGGTCGTAGAAGGCGGGCCTGGACAGGTGGGCCTTCTGCGCCGCGACCGCCTTGTTGCGGCCGGAGTCGAGGTAGACGCGCAGGATCCGGGTCAGGTCGCCGCCCCGCTGCGCGTCGTGGGCCAGCAGCGCGCCCAGCTCCCGCTCGGCGAACGTCTGCAGCCGCGCGTCGTCGCGCAGCAGGTGCAGCAGGCCGCGCAGGCGCAGGTCGGGCAGCCGGTAGAAGGGACGGCCGTCGGGCTGGCGGACCGCCACGTCGGCCACCTGCTCGGCCTCCAGGAAGCTGCGGCGCACGTCCCTGATCGACTCCACCACCGAGCCCGCCGCCAGCACGAACGCCGAGCCGGGGCCCCACAGCACGCGCAGCCGCTCGGCCAGCGAGGTCAGCGCGGGCTCCGCCTGGGTGCGCGGCGGCAGCGGCAGCAGCACCCCCACCCGCTCCTGGTCGAGCGCGCCCACCAGGGCGGGCAGGCGGGCGTCGCGGCAGGCGGCGGCGGTCGCCTCGGCCAGCTCCCCGAGCTGGGCCTGCCCGTCGAGCGCCTGATCGATGTGCTCGGTCGGCCTGATGACCACGCTGATCAGCTTGCGGCCGGTGAGCGGCACCCCGACCGCGCGGGCGCGGGCGGCGGCCTCGTCGGGGTCGGCGTAGGCGTGGGTGAGGATGCCGGTGATGATCGTGCCGTGCGCCTGGCGTTCGAGCGACTCCTGGTGGCGCTCCAGCAGGCGGCCCAGCGCGAGCGTGGTGGCGGCGCGCTCGGCCAGCACCAGGTCGCGCGGCGACGGCGCCGCGTCGCAGATCAGGATGAGCCGCCCCCAGTCCTGCCCGCGCGCGCCGACCGTGGTGACCAGCCAGCCGGAGGCCGGGTCGTACGCCGTGCGCTCGGCCGGGGCCACCGCCCGCGACCTGGTCTCCCACCCGGCCAGCAGGGCCCCGGCGTCGCGCCCCGCCGACTCGGCGGCCAGCACCTGGTGCGCGAGGTTCTCCAGCAGCACCGGCCGCGCCGACAGCCGCGCCACCTGGGCCAGCACCTCGGCCGGCGAGGCGCCCTCGACCGACAGCTCGGTGAAGACCTCGTGCAGCTGCTCGGAGGCGCGCAGCTCCTCCAGCTGGATGTCGATGATCCGCTCGTGCACCGACTCGGTGATCTGCACGAACGGCGTCTCGCGGGTCAGCACGATGACCGGGAAACCGTGCTCCTCCGCCGACTTCACCACGGCGCGCGGCAGCTCGCGGACGAACCTGCGGCCCAGCTCCACGATCAGCCCGGACGCCCCGACAGAAGACAGCTCGCCGATGTAGTCGGCGAGCTTCTCCGGGTCCTCCGGGAGGGCCACCCCCGTGGTGAGCACCAGCTCCCCGCCGCGCAGCAGGTGGGCGATGTCGGCGATCTCGCCGACGTGCACCCACCGCACCTTGGTGTCGAGCCGGTCGGCGCCCGCGACCACGCGCGGGCTGCCCCGGCGCACGGTCTCCAGGGCGAGGACGTCGGCGATGGTGGGCAACACGGGGCAGAGCCTAGCCGATCAGCCTGTAAGAACGGCCATGGGTCAATTTACACTTTGCGCCCTTTGTTATGGGTTGAGGTCCTCCTCGCGATACTCCCGGCGAGGCTCGCGTACGCGCAGCTCAACGCGGCGGATCTTGCCCGAGATGGTCTTGGGCAGCTCGTCGAACTCCAGCCGCCGCACCCGCTTGTACGGGGCCAGCTCCCGGCGGCAGTGCTCGAAGATCGACCGGGCCGTCTCCTCGCCCGGCTCGAACCCGGGGGCGAGCGTCACGTACGCCTTCGGCACGGCCAGGCGCACCGGGTCGGGCGCGGGCACCACGGCGGCCTCGGTGACGGCCTCGTGCTCCAGCAGCACGCTCTCCAGCTCGAACGGCGAGATGCGGTAGTCGGAGGCCTTGAAGACGTCGTCGGTCCTGCCCACGTAGGTGATGTAGCCGTCGTCGTCGCGGGTGGCGACGTCGCCCGTGCGGTAGAAGCCGTCACGCATGGCCTCCGCCGATCCACCGACATATCCGGACATGAGGCCGAGGGGTCGGCGGTCGTCCAGCGGCAGGCAGATCTCGCCGTCATTCCCCTGCTCGCCCGTGACCGGGTCGATCAGCACGATGTCGTACCCGGGCAGCGGCAGCCCCATGGAGCCGGGCTTGACCGCCTCGCCGGGGGCGTTGCCGATCTGGGCGGTGGTCTCCGTCTGGCCGTAGCCGTCCCTGATCGTGATCCCCCACGCCTTGGCCACCTGGTCGATGATCTCCGGGTTGAGCGGCTCGCCGGCGGCCACGGCCGTACGCAGGGGCAGCCGCCACGCGGCCAGGTCCTCCTGGATGAGCATCCGCCACACGGTCGGCGGCGCGCAGAAGGTGGTCACCCGCTCGTCGCGCAGCACCTCCAGCAGCGCGGGCGCGGAGAAGCGCCGGTAGTCGTGGACGAGCACGGTGGCCCCGGCGTTCCACGGGGCGAACACGTTGCTCCACGCGTGCTTGGCCCACCCGGGCGAGGACACGTTCAGGTGCACGTCGCCCGGCCGCACCCCGATCCAGAACATCGTCGACAGGTGCCCGGCCGGATAGGAGGCGTGCGTGTGCTCGACCAGCTTCGGCTGCGAGGTGGTGCCGGAGGTGAAATAGAGCAGCAGCGTGTCGCCCGCGCGTGTCGGCCCGTCGGGGGTGAACCGCTCGTGCGCGTGATAGGCGTCGTGGTAGGGCAGCCAGTTGTACGCGTCGCCCACGGCGATCTTCGTGTACGCGCCGGCCGGGAACTTCCCGGCGTCGGCGGCGTTGGCGATGACGTGCGAGACGCCGCCGCGCTCGATCCGCTCGGCGATGTCCTTGCCGGTCAGCAGCGTGGTGGCCGGGATGACGACCGCGCCCAGCTTCATCACGGCCAGCAGCGACTCCCACAGCTCGGCCTGGTTGCCCAGCATCAGCAGCACCCGGTCGCCCCGGCGCACGCCTTGCTCGTGCAGCCAGTTCGCGACCTGGCCCGAGCGAGCCGACAGCTCGGCGAAGGTGTAGGTGGCGCTGCTCTCGCCCACGATCTTGAGAGCGACGGCGCCGGGCGTCTCGGCGGCGAGCACGCCGTCGAACCAGTCGAGCGCCCAGTTGAACGTCTCCAGCGCGGGCCAGCGGAAGTCGCGGCGGGCGGTGGTGGCGTCGGACTCGAGCAGGAAGTCACGGGCGGCACGGAAATCGCTCATGCCGTGGATCCTGCTACGTCGGCAGCCGCCGCTCAAGACCGTCGAGCACCGACACGAGCCCGAAGTCGAAGGCGACCTCCCGCACCACGCGCGGATCCTCCACCCGGCTCAGCTCGTAACCCTCGCGCATGTGCGGATATCGCTCGAAGACCTGGACGACCATCGAGCGCATCTGCTCGACGTCGAGCTGCGCGGCGCCCGACTTGGCGTTCCAGGCGATCTCGGGGATCGTCATGCCGAAGATGAAGGCGGTCAGCGTGGCGATGGCGTAGTCGGTGTCGGCCCCGGTGAACCCGGCCTGCTTGAACATCCCGCGCATCTCGTTGGCCACGTGCAGGGCGTTGGGGCCGAGCGCGGGCAGCCGGCCGATCAGCTCGGCCGACCACGGATGGCTCAGGATCACCTGCCGCATGCTGTGGGCCAGGACGGAGACGGCCTCCCGCCAGCCCACCTCGTCGGGGTCGGGGACCATCATCTCGCCCCACACCTCGTCGTAGACCAGCTCCAGCAGCTCGTCCTTGTTGGCGACGTACCAGTAGAGGCTGGTGGCCCCCGCGCTCAGCTTCGCGCCCAGCTTGCGCATGCTCAGCCCGGACAGCCCCTCCTCGTTGAGCAGCTCGACCGCGGCTCTGACGATCTCCTCGCGGCTGCGCCCGGGACTGGTGGCCTTGCGGGGCTCGCGCAGCCACACCGAGGAGAACGTCTTGCCTGTCATACCCCAAGGATAAAGGCACTCGCACGCCGTTCGAGGTTTGTCGTACGCTGTGCGAGTGAACTCGAACACCGTACGAGACCCACGGCGATGGTGGATCCTCGCCGTCCTCTGCCTGGCGCTGCTGGTCCTCGGCATCGACAACACCGTGCTCAACCTCGCCATCCCCTCGCTCAACCAGGAGATGGGCGCGACGCCGTCGGACATCCAGTGGATCATCGACGCCTACGTGCTGGCCTTCGCCGGCCTGCTGCTCACCTCGGGCAGCCTGTCCGACAAGTACGGCCGCCGCCGCTTCCTGATCATCGGCCTGGTCTTCTTCGGCGGCGCCTCCCTGCTCGCCGTGCTCGTCACCGAGCCCTGGCAGCTCATCGCGGCCCGCGGCCTCATGGGCGTCGGCGGCGCGCTCGTCATGCCCTCCACGCTGTCGATCCTGATGACCGTCTTCGACGAGGAGGAGCGGCGCAAGGCGATGGCCGCCTGGAGCGCCGTGGCTTTGATCAGCCTGGTGTCCGGGCCCACCGTGGGCGGCTTCCTGCTGGAGCACTACTGGTGGGGCTCGGTCTTCCTGCTGAACATCCCCATCGCGGCGGTCGCCGTCGTGGCCGCCGTCGTCCTGATGCCGGAGACGCGCAGCGAGGGCAGGAAGATCGACCCGGTCGGCGTGGTGCTGTCGATCGTCGGACTGACCGCCGCCGTCTACGTGATCATCGAGCGCGAGTGGAACATCCCCGTCATCGCGCTGGCCGTCGTCGCCCTGGTGGCCTTCGTGATCTGGGAGCGCCGCCAGGAGGAGCCGATGTTGCCGCTCTTCCTGTTCGCCAACCGCAACTTCAGCGGCGCCTCGTTCTCGATCCTGCTCATGTCGTTCGGCGCGGGCGCCGTGATGCTGATCCTCACCCAGTACCTGCAGTTCGTGTTGGGGTACGGGGAGATGCAGGCCGGTCTGGCCATGCTGCCGTACGCCGTGGCCGCCGCGGTCTTCAACGGCGTGGGCGCCGGGCTCGGCAAGAGACTGAGCAACCGGGTGCTGGTGTTCGCGGGGCTGCTGCTGATGGCCGGGGGCTTCGTCGTCATGGCGCTGACCACCGGTTTCCTGCCCCTGGCCACCGGGCTGGTGATCATGGGGATGGGTGGCGGGCTGGCCGGCCCCGCCGCCTACACCTCACTCATGGGCGCCATCCCCGTGGAGCGGGCCGGCGTCGGCTCCGCGCTCAACGACACCGTGCAGCAGGTCGGCATGGCGCTCAGCATCGCCGTGCTGGGCAGCGTGCTGGCCACCCGGTACACCTCCGAGATGCCCGCGGGGCTGCCGGCTCTGGCCAGGGAGTCGATCGGCGGCGCCCACACGCTGGGCTTCGCCGAGGCGGGCAACCAGGCCTTCACCTCCGCCATGCATCTCGGCTCGTGGGTCGGCGCCGCCTTCTGCGTGGCCGCCGCGCTGCTCGCCGTCACGGTGCTGCGTCCCGGCCCGGCTGCCGTCGTCCCGTCGCCGGTGGAGGCGCAGGAGGCGGGGGTGGAGGTGTCCCGCCCCGTCAGCTCTTGACATCATGTAAGCCAAGGCATCTCCGCGCCGACAGGCTGCAGGTAGGAGGCTCTCCAGTGAAAAGGGATACTCGGTAACATGTCGGAGCTTCTCGCGCGCCACCGGGCAGTCATGCCGAACTGGTTGGCCCTCAACTACAACGACCCCATCGAGATCGTCAGCGGCAAGGGCAACCGTGTCATCGACGCGGACGGCAAGAGTTACCTCGACTTCTTCGCCGGGATCCTGACCAACATGATCGGGTACGACGTCCCCGAGGTCCGCGAGGCCGTCGAGCGCCAGCTCGCCACCGGCGTGGTGCACACCAGCACCGTCTACCTGCTGCGCGGCCAGATCGAGCTGGCCGAGAAGATCGCGCGGCTGTCCGGCATCCCCGACGCCAAGGTGTTCTTCACCAACTCCGGCACCGAGGCCAACGAGACCGCGCTGCTGCTGGCCACCTACGCGCGCAGGAGCGACCAGGTGCTGGCCATGCGCCAGAGCTACCACGGGCGCAGCTTCGGCGCGATCAGCGTCACCTCCAACCGGTCCTGGAAGAACAACTCGCTCTCCCCGCTCAACGTGCACTTCCTGCACGGCGCCGACCGGCACCTCACCCAGTTCAAGGGACTGTCGGACGACGACTACATCAAGGCGTGCGTGGACGACCTGCGTCACGTGCTGGCCACGTCCGTCTCCAACGACGTGGCGGCGCTGATCGCCGAGCCGATCCAGGGGGTCGGCGGGTTCACGATGGCCCCCGACGGGCTGTTCGCCGCGTACAAGGAGGTGCTGGACGAGCAGGGCATCCTGTTCATCTCCGACGAGGTGCAGACCGGCTGGGGCCGCACCGGCAGCGCGTTCTTCGGCATTCAGAACCACGGCGTGACCCCCGACATGATCACGTTCGCCAAGGGGCTCGGGAACGGCTTCGCGGTCGGCGGCATCGTGGCGCGCGGCGACCTCATGGACGCGCCGCACGCCGTGGGGCTGTCCACGTTCGGCGGCAATCCGATCTCCATGGCCGCCGCCAACGCCACCCTCGACTACGTGCTCGACCACGACCTTCAGGCCAACGCCGCGCGTACCGGAAAGATCATCATCGGCGGGCTCAAGGAGGCCGCCAAGCGGCTGCCCGTCGTCGCGGACGTGCGCGGCAAGGGCCTGATGTTCGCCGTCGAGCTGCGGAGCCCGGCCCAGGCCGCCCGCTTCATGGAGCTGACCAAGCAGGCGGGCCTGCTGGCGGGCAAGGGCGGCCTGTACGGCACCGCCATCCGGATGGCCCCGCCCCTCACGCTCTCCGTGGACGAGGCCACCGAGGGCCTCGGGATCATCGTCACCGCCCTCGAAACGATCAACGCAGAGGCAGCAGCGCAGTGAAGTCCGTCAAGCACTGGATCAACGGAGCACTCGCGGACGGCGACGCCGCCCGTACCGGGGAGCTCTTCAACCCGGCCACCGGCGAGGTGAGCGGCTCCGTCGCGCTGGCCTCGGCCGCCGACGTGGACGCCGCCGTCGCGGCGGCCGTCGCGGCCTTCCCCGCCTGGCGGGACGCCTCGCTGACCAAGCGGGCGGGGGTGCTGTTCCGCTTCCGCGAGCTGATGTACGCCCACCGCGACGAGCTGGCCGCGCTCATCTCCGCCGAGCACGGCAAGGTGCACTCCGACGCGCTCGGCGAGGTGGCCCGCGGGCTGGAGGTCGTGGAGTTCGCCTGCGGCATCCCGCACCTGCTCAAGGGCGGCTACTCCGAGGGCGTCTCGACCCGGGTCGACTCCTACTCGATCCGGCAGCCGCTGGGCGTGGTGGCCGGCATCACGCCGTTCAACTTCCCGGCGATGGTGCCGATGTGGATGTTCCCGATCGCGATCGCGTGCGGGAACGCCTTCGTGCTCAAGCCGTCGGAGCGGGACCCGTCGGCCTCGCTGCTCATGGCGCGGCTCTGGCAGGAGGCCGGGCTGCCCGACGGCGTGTTCAACGTCGTGCAGGGCGACAAGGTGAGCGTGGACCGGCTGCTGGAGCACCCGGACGTGCGGGCCGTGTCGTTCGTCGGCTCCACCCCCATCGCCCAGTACGTCTACGAGACCGGCACCGCCCACGGCAAGCGCGTCCAGGCGCTCGGCGGCGCCAAGAACCACATGCTGGTGCTGCCCGACGCCGATCTCGACCTGGTGGCCGACTCGGCCGTGTCGGCGGGGTTCGGCTCGGCGGGGGAGCGCTGCATGGCGATCTCCGTCGTGCTGGCCGTGGACCCGATCGGCGACGAGCTGGTCGAGAAGATCGTCGAGCGGGTCGGCCGGCTGACCGTCGGCCCCGGCGACGACCCCAGGTCCGAGATGGGGCCGCTGGTCACCGGGCCGCACCGCGACAAGGTGGCCTCCTACCTCGACCTCGGCGTGGAGGAGGGCGCCAAGCTGGTCGTGGACGGCCGCGAGACGCCGGTGCTGGGCGGCGGCAAGGCCGCGGACACGCCGGGCTTCTGGCTCGGCCCGACGGTGCTCGACCACGTGCCCGCCGGCTCGCGTACGCACACCGAGGAGATCTTCGGCCCGGTGTTGTCGATCGTGCGCGTCGGCACGTACGAGGAGGGCCTGGAGGCGATCAACGGCGGCGCGTACGGCAACGGCACCGCGATCTTCACCAACGACGGCGGCGCGGCCCGGCGCTTCCAGAACGAGGTCGAGGTCGGCATGATCGGCATCAACGTGCCGATCCCGGTGCCCATGGCCTTCTACAGCTTCGGCGGCTGGAAGTCCTCGCTGTTCGGCGACACGCACGTGCACGGCACCGAGGGCGTGCACTTCTACACCCGCGGCAAGGTCGTCACCTCACGCTGGCTGGATCCCTCGCACGGCGGCGTGAACCTGGGCTTCCCCACGAACGGGTAACCGCGGGCCACGAGCGGCGTCCCTCCAGGTCCTGACACCGGTAAGCTCCAGCAGACAGGACAAGGGGGGACATCGTGATTCGTCGCCGTGCTCAGGCTCTGGCGCTCGCCGTGACTGCGCTCACGGCGACGGCGCTGGTCACCGGCATGGGCACGGTGACGCCCGCCCCCACCCCGAAGCCCACGGCCACGCCCACGCCCACTCCCACGCCGACCGCGACGCAGAGCGACGGCACCCTGCAGATCCTCACCTACCGGGGCTACGCCGAGTACGGCGGCGTCAGCCCCAAGGTCAACTGGGTGGGCGACTTCGAGAAGGAGACGGGCTGCCGCATCGCCCGGCTCGACACCGTGCAGACCGCCGAGCAACTGGCCGGCCAGGTCACCCAGCGGCCCTACGACGTGATCACGGCCGGGCCCGCCCTGGCCGCCGACCTGATCGCCAACAAGCAGGTGCAGCCCATCGACCCGGCCAAGGTCAGCGACTACAAGGACCTCGCCGAGCGCTTCCGTGACCTGACCACGGTGTCGGGCGAGGCGTACGGGGTGCCGTACCTGTGGGCCTACCACGAGTTCGTCTACGACTCGGCCAAGGTCAGGGGCAACGGGGTGGAGCAGGTGTTCGCCTCCGGCAGGGCGGCGCTGCGCGACAGCCCGCTGACGATCGCCGACGCGGCGCTGGCCGAGGGGTCGGTGAAGGAGCCGTACGAGCTGAGCGAGGCCGAGCTCGGCAAGGCGATGGCGCTGCTGGGGCGCAACAAGGACCGCACCTACTGGCAGAACCCGGTCGACCTGGTCAAGGGCTTCGCCACCGGGGCGCTCGACTACGCGCAGGTCACCCCGTACTACCGCCAGCTCCTGCAGCAGGCCGGCATACCGATCAAGACCATCCCGGCGCCGAGGACGACCGGCTGGGTCGACTCCTGGATGCTGGGCGCCAACGTGCCCGACACCACCTGCGCCTACCGGTGGCTCAACTGGGTGACGGCGGCCAACGCGCAGCGCGACGCGGCGGCGTGGGCGGGCATGGCGCCGGCCAACTCCAAGGCGTGCAAGGGCCGTGCCAGGACGATGTGCGAGACGTACGGGGTGGGTGACGACAAGCGGCTCGACCGCGTGGTGTTCGCCGTGCGCCCGCCCGGGGATTGCCGGGCCGAGGACGGGGAATGCACTGACTATCGCGGCTGGGAGACGCAGTGGAGTGAGCTGCTCAAGTGAGCGGCTGAGCAGTGCCACGCGCCCGCCCGTCCGCCGCTGGGCGTGGCTCATCGGCGGCGCCCCGAGCCTTCCCCCATCCTGGAGGTCGCGCCGCCGCGGGCTAGCGGGACGGGAAGGCCACGACGGTGGCCATGGGAGCGGGCAGAAGGGCCTCGGCGCAGTCGGCGCAGGCGAGCACCGGCGCGTCGTCGGGCAGGCGGCCCACGCGCACGCGTGGCCGCGGCCACCTCTTGTGGCAGACGACGCAGGCGTCGCCGTCGCGTTGGGCCCAGGTCAGGCCCTCAGGGTCGAACGTCAACATATTCCGCGCCGTTCTGGTCGGACCCCAGTTCATCACGCTCCCAGCTGCCATCGCCCCTCCGTATGTCGGAACCGTTATAACCCTGACCGAGGCCGTGAGCGGCTAGCTGAGCGTCAAGTCAGGGTGAATTCTCTACCCTGATGGGGCCGTTTACACCACAAAAACGGGCATCCAGCCCAAGCTGGATGCCCGTTTGGTTGGCTTTCGTCTAGACCTCGGCGATCGCCTTCTCCAGGATCCCCAGCCCCTCCTCCAGCAGGTGCTCGGGGATCACGAGCGGCGGCAGGAAGCGCAGCACGTTGCCGTACGTGCCCGCCGTCAGCACCAGCAGGCCCTCGGCGTGGCAGCGCTTGACGATCTCCTGGACGGCGGTCGGGTTCGGCTCCTTGGTGCCCGGCTCGACCAGCTCGATCGCGATCATCGCGCCGCGCCCGCGCACGTCGCCGATCACCTCGAAGCGCTCCTTGAGCGCCTCCAGCCGGGGCAGCATGATCTCGCCGATGCGGCGGGCCTTGGCGACCAGGTCCTCCGCCTCGATCGTCTCCAGCACGCCGAGGGCCGCCTCGCAGGCGAGCGGGTTGCCGCCGTACGTGCCGCCGAGGCCGCCGACGTGCACCTTGTCCATGATCTCCGCCCGCCCGGTCACCGCGGCCAGCGGCAGGCCGCCCGCGATGCCCTTGGCGGTGGTGATGATGTCCGGGACGACACCCTCGTCCTCACAGGCGAACAGCGTCCCCGTCCGCGCGAAGCCCGTCTGCACCTCGTCGGCCACGAACACGATCCCGTTCGCCCGGCAGAACTCCGCGATCCGCGGCAGGAACCCCCTGGCGGGCACGATGAAGCCGCCCTCGCCCGCGATGGGCTCGATCACCACGGCGGCCACGTTCTGGGCGCCGATCTGCTTGGTGATCATGTCGATGGCCTGCTCGGCGGCCTCCTCCGCGCAGTTCTCCGGGCCGCTCGGCCAGCGGAACGGGTAGGCCAGCGGCACCCGGTACACCTCCGGCGCGAACGGGCCGAACCCTTGCTTGTACGGCATGTTCTTGGCCGTCAGCGTCATCGTGAGCAGCGTGCGGCCGTGGTAGCCGTGGTCGAACACCACCACGCCCTGACGGCCGGTGGCGTGCCGGGCGATCTTGACGGCGTTCTCCACGGCCTCGGCGCCCGAGTTCACCAGGAACGTGCGCTTGTCGTGGTCGCCCGGCGTCAGCTCGTTGAGCCGCTCGCAGACCTGCACGTACGACTCGTAGGGGGTGACCATGAAGCAGGTGTGGGTGAAGTCGGCGACCTGCTTCTGGACGCGCTCGACGACCCTGGGGGCGGCGTTGCCGACGTTCGTCACGGCGATGCCCGAGCCGAAGTCGATCAGCGAGTTCCCGTCGGCGTCCTCCACCACGCCGCCGCCCGCGCGCGTGACGAAGACCGGCAGCGTGGTGCCGATGCCGGGCGGGACGGCCGCCTGCTTGCGGGCCAGCAACTCCTGGGACTTGGGGCCTGGGATCGCGGTCACGACGCGCCGCTCCTGGGGAATGCTCATGGCTCCGACGGTACGGCGGGCTCCCACCAGGGCCGATACGTCGATATGTCACACTGGGAGTGCTCGTCTTTGCCGGAATGGACAAAACTCTCATGCCGCCTTCGTTGCAGACCGTCGTGCGCCGCATGAACCTCCGGCCGATGGCCGGGACCACGCGCCCCGGGGTGCTGGACGCCGCCGTGCGCTGGGTCGCGGTCAGCGAGCTGGCGGACCCGACACCGTACCTCGAGGGCGGGGAGCTGCTGCTCACCACCGGCATGCGGATGGAGGGCGACCTGACGGGGTACGTGGCGCGGCTGGTGCGGCGCGGCGTGGCGGGCCTCGGCTTCGGCGTCGGCGTCTCGCACGAGGAGGTGCCGCCCGCCCTCGTCGAGGCGGCGGAGTCGGCGGGGCTGCCGCTCCTGGAGGTGCCGCGCGAGACCCCGTTCATCGCGGTCGGCAAGGCGGTCAGCGAGCTGCTGGCGGCCGAGCAGTACGAGGAGATCAGCCGGGCCTTCGCCGCCCAGGGCCGGCTCACGCGGGCGGCGCTGCGGCCCGAGGGCGTGCACGCCGTCATCGACCGGCTCGCCAGGGAGGTCGGCGGCTGGGCCGCGCTCCTGGACGAGGCGGGCGAGGTGCGGCACGCCACCCGGGGGGCCGACGTGCGGGCCGTCACGGCCGAGCTGGCCCGCCTGCGCGGCACCCGGCCCGCCGCCGAGAGCGCCGAGGGCCGCCTGCGCGGCACCCGGCCCGCTGTCGAGGGCCGCCTGCGCGCCCGCCCCGCTGCCGAAGGCGGCGAGGCGCGGCAGGGGGAGCGGTTGCCTGCCAGTCTGGCTCTGTCCGGGCCGGGGGAGCACATCGTCGTGCAGCCGCTCGGCGGCGGGGCCCGGCCGCGCGGGTTCTTCGCCGTCGGCGCTCCGCAGCCCTTCACGCCCGTCACCCACACCGTCGTCAACGCGGCAGGTTCGCTGCTCACGCTGGCCATGGAGCAGGGCAGGACCCAGCTCGCCGCCTCCCGGCGGGTCCGCACGGCGGTGCTGGAGCTGCTGGTGGCGGGGGAGCGGGAGCGGGCGGCGGCGGTGCTGGAGGCGTTGGGCGGGCGGCTGCCCGAGGGGCCGGTGGTGGCGCTGGCGGCCGATCCGGAGGCGCTGGACGCCCTGGAGACGCAGGCCTTCGCCGCGCTGCTCGGCGAGGTCGCCGTCGCGCTGGTGGCCGAGAGCGCGGCGGAGGAGGTGGCGCTGGGCGCGGAGGCGCCGGTGGGGGTCAGCCAGCCGTACGAGGGCGCGGGCATCGGCCTGCGCAACGCGCTCGACCAGGCGGAGCGCGCCCTGGAGGCGGCATGGAGCCGCAGCGGCGCCGGGCGCGGTGGCGGAGGGCGGGGTGGTGCTGAGCGCGGTGGTGCGGGGCGCGGTGCTGCGGGACGCGGTGGTGAAGGGCGCGGCGCGGTGGGGGCCGGGGCTCGGGGCGCGGGGGCGGGCGGGCCGGTCGTCAGGTTCGCCGAGCTGGCCGGGCAGGGGCTGCTGGGGCTGCTCGACCCCGCCGCCGCCCAGGCGTTCTCGGCCGCCGTCCTGGCCCCTCTCACCGCGTACGGCTCCCGGGCCGACCTCGTCGAGTCGCTGCGCGCGTACCTGGACAGCAACGGCCACTGGGACGCCGCCGCGCAGAGGCTGGGCGTGCACCGCCACACCCTGCGCTACCGCATGAGACGCGTCGCCGAGCTGCTGGGCCGCGACCTCGACGACCCGGGCACCCGGGCGGAGCTGTGGCTGGCCCTGGAGGCGGCCAGGGGGACGGCCGCTACTCCTGCTTCTCGACCAGGTAGCAGCAGATGATCGCCGTGGTCACCGCCTCGTAGGTGCGCCCGTCACGCAGGTGCCCGGCACGTTCGAGGGAGATCGCCCCCTGCGCCGCCGCCCACAGCGCGTCGGCGATCTTGCGCGGCTGCGTGGGGATCAGGTAGCCGGCCGAGATGCAGTCGGCGATGACGCGGTCGAGGATGTTCAGGGCGGCGCGGGCCAGGGTCCTGGCGCGCTCGCTGGGCTCGAAGCCGGGGATCGCGCGCTCGAACATCAGGCTGTAGTAGCCGGGCTCCGACAGGCACGCCTGCCGGTAGGCGGGGCCGAGCGCGCCGAGCTGCTCCAGCGGGTTGCGGCGCTGCGGCACCGCCTCCAGGAAGCGGCGGAAGCGCTCGAACCCCTCCAGATAGAGCGCCTCCGCCAGACCCTCCCTGTTGCCGAACATCGTGTACATGACGGTCGTCGTGCAGCCTGCCTCCGCGGCGATCCGGCGCATGGTGAGGCTGTCGGGCCCGTCGGTGCGCAGCAGGTTCACCGCGACGTCGAGGAGGCGGGAGCGCAGCTCGTCGTGGCCGGCGCGCTCACCCATGAGGTAGGCGCCCTGCAGCCCCAGCGGCGCCGAGGTCATGAGACCTCCCTGGTGGCCAAGGAACCATGCGTCCTTGTGACCTCACGCTGTTCGGTCACGGGGCCCACGCCTTTCTGAGATCGGGGGCCCGCCGCGCTGGAGACCCGCACCGATGACTTAGCCATGGCGGAGATCGCTCAAACCACTCCGCATGGTAAACATCCCGAATTAGGTCTACTTCTGTTACATCGTGGGTATACAACGGGGCTTGTACTTAACGGTGAGCCCTCGCGGGGGTGTTGTGCATCGTGGTGTAAATCCCCGGTCCATGCCTTGGCATAACGTCGGAGACATGGACGTGCGTACCTTCTGGCTGGCCGGCCGCGCCGCGACCGGGGACTCCGAGCTCACTGTCACCAACCCCCACGACGGCCGCGAGGTCGGCAGGCACTCGGTGCCGACCGACGCGCAGGTCGAGGAGGCCGTCGCGGCCGCCTGCGCGGTGGCGAAGGAGGCCGCCGCGCTGCCCGTCCACGTGCGGGCGGAGGCCCTGGCCCACGTCTCGCGCCGGCTCGCGGAGCGGGCCGACGAGATCGCCCACCTGATCACGGCCGAGAACGGCAAGCCGATCGTGTGGGCGCGCGGCGAGGTCGGGCGGGCCGTGGCCACCTTCCGCTTCGCCGCCGAGGAGGCCCGCCGCTGGTCCGGCGGCGTGCAGCGGCTCGACACCGAGCCCGCCGCGGCCGGCCGCCTGGCCTACGTCTCCCGCGTGCCCAAGGGCCCCGTGCTGGCGATCACCCCGTTCAACTTTCCGCTGAACCTGGTCGCCCACAAGGTCGCCCCGGCCATCGCCGTCGGCGCCCCTGTCATCGTCAAGCCCGCGCCCGCCACGCCGCTGTCGTCGCTGCTGCTCGGCGAGATCCTGGCCGAGACTGACCTGCCCGCGGGCATGTTCTCGGTGCTGCCGATCGAGAACGACCGCGCCGCCGCGCTCGTCCAGGACCCCAGGCTCCCGGTCGTGTCGTTCACCGGCTCCGCGCCCGTCGGCTACGCCATCGCCGACCAGGTGCCGCGCAAGCACGTCACGCTGGAGCTGGGCGGCAACGCGGCGGCCGTCGTGCTGGCCGACGCCGACCTCGACTGGGCGGCCCAGCGCATCGCCCTGTACTCCAACTACCAGGCCGGACAGAGCTGCATCGCCGTGCAGCGGGTGATCGTCGAGCAGCCCGTCTACGACGCGTTCGTCGAGCGCCTGCTGCCCGCCGTCGCCGCGCTCGTCACCGGCGACCCGGCCGACGAGAAGACCCAGGTGGGCCCGCTGGTCTCCGAGGCCGCCGCCGAGCGGGTCGAGCAGTGGGTCCAGGAGGCCGTCGCCGCCGGGGCGACCGTGCTGGCGGGCGGCACCAGGCAGGGTGCGACCGTGGCGCCGACGGTGCTGTCCGGCGTGCCGCACGACGCCAAGGTGGCGTGCGAGGAGGTCTTCGGGCCCGTCATGATCCTCCAGCCCGCCGCCTCGATCGACGAGGCTTATGCGATGGTCAACGACTCCAAGTACGGGCTGCAGGCCGGGGTGTTCACCCGCTCGCTGGACGCCGCCTTCCGGGCGAACCGGGAGCTGGAGGTGGGTGGTGTGATCATCGGCGACGTGCCCTCGTACCGGGCCGACCAGATGCCGTACGGCGGGGTGAAGGACTCGGGGATCGGGCGCGAGGGGCTGCACTCGGCGATGGAGGACCTGACGTACGAGAAGGTCATGGTGCTGACCGGGCTGACACTCTGAGAAGCGCCCGTCAGCCTCAGTGGCGGGCGCCCGTCGCTGAGCCTGACGGGCGCCCGTCCGGTCAGGCGCGCTGTGCGGTGTCGAGGAGCGCCTTGACGGCGTCGCCGAAGTACGGGCCGTACATCGTGCGCTGGTCGTCGCTGTACTTGAAGCTGCTCAGGGACGTGATCGTGCCCTTCCCGGTGGCCGTGTCGAACCCGGTCATCCACGGGCCGCCGCTGGCCCCCGCCGTCATGTCGCAGCCGAGCCCCTGGTCACGGGTCTGCCCGTAGGGGTCGTTCTTCAGCCGGCCCGCGCAGTAGACCAGATGGTCGCCGCTGTACGGCGGATCGGCGGGGTAGCCGAAGCCGAACGCCTGCCCGCCCCGCCCCGCGTTGAACGCGATGCGCTGCGTGCCCACCACGTCGGCCACGTGCTTGCCCCGCGAGGTGGACAGGGCCACCATGCCGACGTCGTAGTTGTCGTCGCCGCTGCGTGACCAGGGCCCGGCGACGAACATGCGGCGCGCGGTGTACTGCCCGTACGGGCGCAGGCCGCTCGTGCCGTACCCGGGGACGAACGTCCAGTTCGCCGCCCACTCCCCGGCGCCGTCCTTGACGCAGTGGCCGGCGGTGACCACGACGTCCTTGTTGGCGGAGTCGACGGTGCTGGCCGAGCAGACGAAGTCGGCCCCCGCCACGGTGAGGAACACCCGGCCGGTGGTTCTGGCCACCGCGCCGCCGGTGATCCAGCGGGAGCCGGCCGTGCTGCTGTCGGGCCTGGCCGCGGCCAGGTGGCGCACGCCCATGAGCTTGCGCGGCAGCGCCAGGTCGGCCTGCTTGCCCGACAGGTCGGGGGTGGTGCGCACGCCGGCGCCGCCCGTGACGCCGCTCAACAGGTCGCCGCCGTCGGTCACGTCCGTCACGATGTCGAGCAGGCCGATCGGCAGGGCCTTGGCCATGCGCTCGGGAGTCCAGTAGTCGAGCACGCGCCGGTGGTCGGCGGCTGAGCGGGCGGCGACGTGCTCGACGATGTCGCTCCGCTTGGCCGTGTGCGCGGGCACGACGGCCGGTCGGTCGGCCTGCTGGCGGCTGGGTGCCGCGCCGAGGAGCGCGGGGCCGATCAGCCCCGCGAGGAGCGGCGCAGCCGCCAGCAGGGGGGTGCTCAAGGTCATGCCCACCGAGTGTGCACCACGAGATGTGTTCTTGTGACTACTTTCGGTAAATTGCTCAGAGTGCGTCGGCCGATTGGGCTGATTGGTAGACGGCCTGGGCGTCGTTCCCGAAATAGGGGCCGAGCATCCAGGTGGGGGCGAAGCTGTATTTGAAGCTGTTCACCGAATTCTGGGTGCCGAGACCGGTCGACTCGTTGAAATTCAGCATCCACGGCCCGCCGCTGGAGCCTCCGGTCATGTTACAGGTCAGCACGAGGTCGTCGCTGCCCATGAAGTCGTCGAACGCCCTGCCGCTGCAGTGGATCAGCTTCGAGCCGTCGTACGGGGCCAGCGCCGGGTAGCCGAAGGCGTACAGCTGCTGGCGTCTGGGCTGGTTGAAGGCCACGCCCTGGCCGCCGACGGCGTCGACCAGCGTCCTGCCGTCCAGCGGCGCCACCACGGCGGCGGCGACGTCGAAGTTCACGTCCTCACGGGCGTTCCACTGCGGCGTGGTCAGCAGCCTGGTCGCGGCCCAGGTGCCGAACGGGCGGCTGCCCCTGTCGTAGCCGGGGACGAAGACCCAGTTGGTGTGGAAGGCGCCGTTCATCTTCACGCAGTGGCCGGCGGTCAGCACCACGCTCTTGTTGGCGCTGGTCACGGCGGTGCCCGAGCAGGAGGAGTTGCGGCCGGCCTGCGTGGTGAAGAAGACCCGTCCGGTCGTACGGGCCACCGCGCCGCCGCCGGTCCACGGCTCACCCGGGGTTCTGGCCGCCAGCAGCTCCCGGGTGGGCGGGGCGGTGAACGGGGCGCCCCGCTCGGGCTCACCCGCCTGCGTCTTCGGTGCCGGGGCCGTCACCGGCCGGGCCGCCTCCATGCGGCCCTCGGTCCAGTACGTCAGCACCTGCCGCCGCTCGGCGGCCGTGTCGGCGGCGGCCCGCTGGGCGGGCTTGGGACGGGCCTCGGCGGGCCCTGGGGCGAGTGAGACGGAAAGCAGGGTTGCGGCGGCAAGCAGGGCGAAGCGGCGGTACATTACGAACCTCCCAAAACCGGACGGTGGGTTGGGAAGGTAGCCGTCGCAATGACCACTTTTCTCGGGCTATGCACATTCCGATATGACGATATTCCGGCATAAATCCACTGCATTCCCGCGTGTCACTTATGTGGGGGAATATTAGGTCGACCGGTCCCGCGTGCCCGAGTGCGCCGTGCAGCGGGGACAATGGACAGGTGCATGAGAAGACCCTCCGCTCCGTCGTCGTGCTCGGCTCCACCGGTTCGATCGGCACCCAGGCCCTCGATGTCATCGCCGCCGACCCCGGCGGCTTCAGGGTGGCCGCGCTGGCGGCCGGGGGCGGCAGGGTCGAGCTGCTGGCCACGCAGGCGGCGCGGTTCGGGGCCGAGGCGGTGGCGGTGGCCGACGCGGCGGCCGTACCGGCGCTGAAGGACGCGCTGGCCGCGCACGGCGCCGCGCCCACCGTGCTGGGCGGCCCCGAAGGGGTCGCCGAGGTGGCCGCGTGGCAGTGCGACGTGGTGCTCAACGGCATCACCGGCGCGCTCGGCCTGACCTCCACGCTCGTCGCCCTGGAGGCGGGCAGGGCGCTGGCGCTGGCCAACAAGGAGTCGCTGATCATCGGCGGGCCGCTGGTCAAGCGGCTGGCCCGGCCGGGGCAGATCCTGCCGGTCGACTCCGAGCACTCGGCGGTGCTGCAGTGCCTGTGGGCCGCCGGGCCCGACGGCTACGACGCCTCGCTCGTCAAGCAGCTGGTGATCACCGCCAGCGGCGGGCCGTTCAGGGGCATGAAGCGCGAGGAGATGGCGGGCGTCACCCCCGAGATGGCGCTGGCCCATCCCACGTGGTCCATGGGCCCCTACATCACCGTCAACTCCGCGAACCTGGTCAACAAGGGCCTGGAGGTCATCGAGGCCCACCTGCTCTACGACCTCGGCTTCGACCGCATCGAGGTCGTGGTGCATCCTCAGTCGATCATCCACTCCATGGTCGAGTACGTCGACGGCTCCACCATCGCCCAGGCCAGCCCGCCCGACATGCGGTTGCCGATCGCGCTCGCGCTCGGCCACCCCGGGCGCGTCCCCGGCGCCGCCAGGCCCATCGACTGGACCAAGGCGCACACCTGGACGTTCGAGCCGCTCGACGACCTGGCCTTCCCGGCGGTCGCGCTGGCCAGGCACGTCGGTGGCGAGGGCGGCACCGCGCCCGCCGTCTACAACGCCGCCAACGAGGTCTGCCTCGACGCGTTCCTGGAGCGCGGGCTGCCGTTCCTGTCCATCGTCGACACCGTGGCCAAGGTCGTGGAGGAGCACCAGGTCACCCCTGCCGACACCGTCGAAGAGGTACTGGCGGCCGATGCCTGGGCCCGGGCCCGTGCGGCCGAACTCACAGCCGGGCAGTCCCGCTAGCTACCTAAACTGGAAAGCGTCGTCACAGTAAGGGTTGAAATGTCTTCTGTAGCTCTCGGCATCCCGACGGTGCGCCCCAAGCCGCTCGCCGAACGCCGCCACTCCCGCCAGATCATGGTCGGCAGCGTGCCGGTGGGCGGCGACGCCCCCGTGTCGGTGCAGTCGATGACGACGACGGTGACCGCCGACGTCAACGCCACTCTCCAGCAGATCGCCGAGCTGACCGCGTCCGGCTGCCAGATCGTCCGCGTCGCCGTGCCGTCGCAGGACGACGCCGACGCCCTGCCGATCATCGCCAGGAAGTCGCAGATCCCGGTCATCGCCGACATCCACTTCCAGCCGAAGTACGTCTTCGCCGCCATCGAGGCGGGCTGCGCGGCCGTCCGGGTCAATCCCGGAAATATCAAGAAATTCGACGACAAGGTCGGCGAGATCGCCAAGGCGGCGGCCGACGCCGGTGTCCCCATCCGCATCGGCGTCAACGCCGGCTCCCTCGACCCGCGCCTGCTGCAGAAGTACGGCAAGGCCACGCCGGAGGCGCTGGTGGAGTCGGCGCTGTGGGAGTGCTCGCTGTTCGAGGAGCACGGCTTCCGCGACATCAAGATCTCGGTCAAGCACAACGACCCGGTCGTGATGATCAACGCCTACCGCCTGCTGGCCGCCAAGTGCGACTACCCGTTGCACCTGGGCGTCACCGAGGCCGGCCCGGCCTTCCAGGGCACCATCAAGTCCGCCGTCGCCTTCGGCGCCCTGCTCGCGGAGGGCATCGGCGACACCATCCGCGTCTCCCTGTCCGCCCCTCCGGTGGAGGAGGTCAAGGTCGGCACCCAGATCCTGGAGTCGCTCGGCCTGCGGGAGCGCGGCCTGGAGATCGTCTCCTGCCCGTCGTGCGGGCGGGCGCAGGTGGACGTCTACACGCTGGCCGACCAGGTGCAGGCGGGCCTGGAGGGGCTGAAGGTGCCGCTCCGGGTCGCGGTCATGGGCTGCGTCGTGAACGGGCCCGGGGAGGCTCGGGAGGCGGACCTGGGGGTGGCTTCCGGGAACGGGAAGGGGCAGATCTTCGTCAAGGGGGAGGTCATCAAGACCGTGCCCGAGTCGCAGATCGTCGAGACGCTGATCGAAGAGGCGTTGCGGCTGGCGGAGGAGATGGGTGTCGAGGTGGATCTCGACGATGAGAGCACGGGGCCGACGGTCACGGTCGGCTGAGGTCGAGTGTCTGGGGGCGGGCTCGTGGGTGAGCCCGCCCCCAGACAAAAACAGAGGGCGCGACCTCGTCGGTCGCGCCCTCTGGGGGGCCGTAGCCCCGGACAAGTTCTTGGTGCCCTCTTGTGCGGCTGATTTCAGCATACCCCGAACGAGGGCCTTGGCGCTTCCTTATGCTCAGAGTCGTCACATCAACACTTTGAGTAACAAGAGCCCGAGGCTGCAGGATGCCCAGCACTTCCCCCGGACGCGACCCGTCCTCCGCCTACTCCCGGCACGTCGTGACGCGCATGCTGGACTTCAGCAGTGCCAGAACGCCCTGGCCGCGCCGCCTTTGGGACGTCAGCAGCTTCTTAACGCTGGAGGAGTTGTACGAAGCGGGCACGTGGGTGGACCGGCGCGTGCTCTCCCAGGCCTCGGTCGACTGGCAACGGCATGAGAGTGAGCGGCTGTTCGGCGAGGACCCGGCGCTCGGCACCAAAGCGTTCCGGCGTGAGCTGCAAGGGTGCCTCCGTACGACTCTCACGACCGCCAGCGACGGCCGCAGGAGGCTACGGCACCTGATCGACGTGGGCCGATCGGGATACCTCGAACGCTGGGCCACGTGCGCGGCGGAGGAGGACCCGCCGTCACCGGAGAAGGTCGCGAGGGCTGTCGCCGCTCACCTGCTCGACAGCGGGTACAGCATGGACGGCCTGAATCACTGGCTGCGGCAGGGCCGGCTCGGCCTGTCGGCCACAGACTTGATCACTGAGATGGCGGGGTTGCTGACCGCGCCGCCGACCTGCTGGAAGGTGGTCGTCCCCTTCTCCGCTCTGCACGGCTGGGAAGAACTGGCGGCGAACCTGCCCCATTGGGTCGACGGAAGGGCGGCCGAGGAGATCATGGCCGCCGCCGGAGCGAAACTGACGGCCCCCGCCGTCGGTGCCCTCTCCTACGAGGTGGAGGCGAGAGACGCCGAACGAGCGCTGGAGATCGTGTCCGACGTCGTCGAGCGGCTGCAGGCGCGCGCCCGCTTCTCCGGGTCGGAGACGGTCACCCCGTTCGACCGGGCCGCCGTGCTCAACCACGGCAGCGCGATGCCACTGCGGATGCCCGCGAGAGGGGCTCGAGTGCTATCCCTCGCGGCGGAACGGCAGCTCTACCTGGTCGGAGTCGAACCGCAGCACTTGAGCGATCGGCGGCGCAGCGCCGTTGACGAAGCGCTGGAGATCGCCTCCGCTCTCAACCACGGCCCGCTTGCTCCCGCCATCGCCGGAGCGTGGAGCGCGCTGGAGTCCTTGCTGACCGAGGCGCGGGATCCCGACGAGCGGGAGCGCGTGGTCGCCGCGACCCGTGCCGCCGCCCTGGTCGCCTGTTCCTGGCCCCGGGCCGAGCTGACCGCGCTGTCGCACCGCATCCGGCGTACCGGGCCAGGAGACCTCGCCGAAAGGCTGGACCGCTGCGCGTCCAACCGTGAACGTGCCCAGGTGATCGCCGCTGAGCTGGAGCTCGGGCACTCCCTGCCGCTCGAACGTTCCTGGCGCAGGGCGAACGATGTCGCGGCAGTAGCCCGCATGCGCGCGCTGCTCGCCGACCGCACGCAGGTCCTCGCCCGCGTGCGGCGCTATGTCGAGACCTCGCTCCGCAGGCTCTACCGCAGCCGCAACATCATCCTGCACGGCGGCTCGACCGGCGGCGTCGCACTCCAGGCGACCTTGCGTGTCACCCCGCCGCTGGTCGGAGCCGCACTCGACCGGCTCGCGCATGCCGACTTGGTGGCCGGAGTCCCGCCTCTGGTCCTCGCGTCCCGCGCCGAGATCGCGCTGCGCATGGTCGGCGACGAGTTGGGCCCCGGCCTCTGCGATCTGATCGAGTAGGGGAGGGCCGCCCGTACCGGTAAGGAACGGGCGGGCCGGAGGGGATGGCCGTCAGGCGCAGGTGTAGCCGGACGGAGTCGAGGTGTTGCCGCTCGGGCGGTTGACCTGGAAGCCGGCGCTGCTGTTGCTCGCGCCCGCCGCGATCGTGCCGTTGTGGGCGACGTTGCGGATGGTGACGGTCTGGCCGTTGGTGGTGACGGTGCCGTTCCAGGAGCCGGCCAGGGTGTGGCCGGCGGGCAGGGTGAAGGTGACCGTCCAGCCGGTGATGGTGACGGTGCTCGGGTTGGTGATAGTCAGGGGCTGGACGCCGTAGCCGGTCGACCACTGCGTCTGTACGGTCCCGGTGGCGGTGCAGGTGCCGGTGGACGTGCCGGGCTGGGTGGTGAGCTGGGCCGTGTTGGAGACCGGTGAGGTGTTGCCCGCGGCGTCACGGGCGCGGACCTGGTAGCGGTAGGTGGTGTTCGGGGTCAGGCCCGTGTCGGTGTACGTGGTGGTGGGCGAGGTGTCGATCTGGGTGAAAGCGGTGCCGGTGGCGCGCAGGATGTCGTAGCCGGTGACGCCGTCGTCGTCCGTCGCGGCCGTCCAGGTCAGCGTCGTGCCCGTGGCGGTGGTCGCCGAGGCGGACAGGCCGGTCGGGGCCGTGGGCGGTGAGGTGTCGCCGCCGGTGCCGGTGGTGGTGAAGGTGACGGCCGGGGAGCTCGCCGACAGGTTGCCCGCGCCGTCACGGGCCCGCACGTAGACCTGGTACCGGGTATTGGCGGTCAGGCCGGTGAGGGTGATGGAGTCGGTGGTGGACTGGCCGAGCCGCGGGTCGGTGGCGCCCTGCTCGTGGTGCACGTCGTAACCGGCCAGGCCGGAGCCGCCCTGGTCGGTGGAGGCGGCCCAGGTGAGGGTGGCGCCGGTGGCCGTGACGGCGGAGGCGGCCGGGGCGCCGGGGGTGCTGGGCGCGGTGGTGTCGGTGCCCCCGTCGGGCAGGGTGGGGGTCGTCCAGTCGCGCCATTCGGCCAGGTTGCCGCTCTTGTTCGAGGCGATCCGCATCGAGCCGGTGTAGCTGCCGGTGTTCAGCAGGAAGCGCTGGATGCTCTGCTGCAGCGGGGTCCGCCACTCCGACCTGGTGGCGCAGTGGGTGCCGTCCTGGACGGCCGACCAGTACGTGATGTTGCCGCCGGCGCCGAGCGCCTTGTAGACCTCCGCGCCGCCCAGCGCCCCGACGCTCGCGGACCTGGCGGCGAGCCAGTCGATGTGCGGGTTGTCCATGATGAACAGGCCGCGCGGCGCGATCATGCCGACCACCGAGTGGGTGTCCACCGGCAGCCGGGCCGGGCTGCCCGTGAAGGAGCCGAACGCGTCGCCGAGCCACGGCTGCTCGGAGTAGGTGCTGCTGAGCGGTTGGGCGCCGCCCTCGCCCGGGACCGAGCGGAACGCGGCGACGCCGCCGCTGCCCGACTCGATGGGCATGGTCAGCGCGATGCGCTGGTCGAACGCGCCGACGACGAAGGCGCCCTTGCCGTACCGGGAGCAGCCCGTCACTCCGGTCGCGTCGGCGCGCAGGACGCTGCCGCCCGACTGCTCGATGACGTCGATGATCCGGCTCACGCCCCACGCCCAGGCGGCCAGGAGGCCGGTGCCGCTGGAGGTGCCGTAGAGGGTGTAGAAGGCACCTTGCTTGTTGGTGCGCGGCGTGCCCTCCCTGCCGACCGCGAGGGGGTCGTAGCTGATGACGGCGGCGCCGGCCGCCTTGATGGTGGCGGTGTCGGCGCCGAGGCCGCCCAGGACGACCACGGCGGGGAAGGGGCCGGTGCCGCTGGGCAGGTCCACGCCGGCCGTGAAGCTCGCGGTCCTGCCGTTGTGCGAGACGTTCACGGTGATGCCGGTCCTGGAGACCGTCCCCGTGACGCTGGACGGCTTGGCGGGCTTCTCGCCGTAGACGAACTTCTCCGCCAGCTTCCTGATCTCCTGGCGCCTGCACCGCCCGTCGGCCCGGGTGGCGACGCGGGTGCCGTTCAGCTTGGCGAAGGGGTCGGGGAGCCGGGAGACGGTGGCTAAGGAGCCCGCGTCGGGCAGGGCGGGCTGGAGGTGTGGAGAGCGTAGGTGCGAAAGTTTCGGGACCGGGGACGGTTGCGCTGTGTCATGGGATCATTACAGATCGGCAAACATGTCTCCATACTCGCAGTCACCGCGTGGTCGCGCACGGGAGCATCGCAAGGCCTATGACAAGGAAGGGGGCCGGGTGAAGCGGGTAATGGGGGTTGTCGCCGGACTGGTGGTGCTCGTCGCGGGGGTCGTGAGCGCGGACGGAGCAGCGGTGGCCGGCAGGAAGGCGCCTGTGGTGTGGGGGGCCTGTCCCAAGGTGGCGGGGAAGACGGCCTCGGCCGCCCTGGAGTGCGCCACCGTACGCGTGCCGCTCGACTACCGCCATCCGATGGGGCAGTCGATCAAGGTCGCGCTCAACCGGATCAAGGCCAAGGTGCCCAGGGACGGCAACCATCTCGGGACGTTGCTGGTCAACCCGGGCGGGCCGGGCTCGTCGGGCCGCGACCTGACCGAGTACGTGGCCACGTCACTGCCCGCCGACGTGGCCGAGCGGTACGACGTCGTCGGGTTCGACCCGCGCGGCGTCGGCGCCAGCGAGCCGTCCGTGCACTGCGTGGACCCCGCCACGTACTACAAGGCCCCGCGGCCGGACGCGGTGCCGCACAACAGGGCGGAGGAGAAGCGGCTGCTCGCGCGCGCCGAGGAGTACGCCTCCCGCTGCGGCCAGCTCTGGTCCTGGCTGCTGCCGCACCTCACCACCGAGAACTCCGCCAGGGACATGGACACCATCCGCGCCGCACTCGGCGAGGAGAAGATCAGCTACCTCGGCTACTCGTACGGCACCTACCTCGGCGCCGTCTACGCCACCCTCTTCCCCGGCCGCGTCAAGCGCCTGGTGATGGACAGCTCCGTCGATCCCACCGGCGTCTGGTACGACTCCAACCTCAAGCAGGACAGCGCCTTCGAACGCCGGCACCGCCAGTTCCTGGCCTGGACCGCCAAGCACCACGCGGCCTACAAGCTGGGCACCACGGTCAAGCAGACCTCCTTCGCCTACTACGCGATGCGCGACCGGCTGCGTGCCAGGCCGGCGGGGGGGCTCGTGGGCCCGAGCGAGCTCGACGACACCTTCACCGTGGCCGGCTACAGCGACAAGGTGTGGCCGCAGTTCGCCCAGGCGTGGTCCTCCTACGTCCGGCAGGGCGACATCAAGGGGCTCACCGAGATCTACGCCAAGCACGGCAAGAACGACGCGGCGGACGAGAACGGCTACGCCATCTACCTGAGCGTCCAGTGCCGCGACGCCCGCTGGCCGCGCCAGTGGGACAGGTGGCGGGCCGACATGAAGGCGATGCACCGCCAGGCGCCGTTCCTGACCTGGCCGAACGCCTGGTTCAACGCCCCCTGCGCGTTCTGGCCGGTGCGGGGCGGCAAGCCCGTGGAGGTGCACTCCTCGCGCAAGCTGCCGCCGTTCCTGATGCTGCAGTCACGGCACGACGCCGCGACCCCGTACCAGGGCGCGCTGCAGATGGCGCGGCTGTTCCCCCGCTCGCGCATGGTGCTCGAGGAGGGCGGCAACCACGGGGTGTCGCTGGCGGGCAACAAGTGCCTGGACGGGCATCTGGCCGCGTACCTGCGGGACGGCACGCTGCCGCGCCGTGACACGACCTGCCCCGCCTCGGCCGAGCCACGCCCGGCCGCGCACATGACGTCGCAGGGCCCGCAGCAGCAGGGACTGCTCGGGATCCTGGGCGTGCTGGAGGGCCTGCCCATCGGCTGACGTCAAGAAAGGGTTACCGTGGGCAGCGCCGGATGCCGTATTCGGTAACCCTTCGCGTAGTCTGACCATGTGATGCTGCGTACATCGGCGTCGCGCGTGCTCGACGACAACGACCGGGACGAGGTCCTCGCCCTCCTGGACAGCGATCCGGTCGCCAACGTCTTCGTGTCCTCTCGGGTGCGGGCCGTCGGACTCAATCCGGCGAGGCTCGGCGGGCAGATGTGGGGGTTCGGACCGCGCGGTGGCCTCGTGTCACTCTGTTACGCCGGGGCCAACATGGTGCCCGTCAACGCCGGCCCTGAGGCCGTGCACGCGTTCGCTGACCGTGCCCGCAAACAGGGGCGGCGCTGTTCGTCGATCGTGGGGCCGGTCGACGCGGTCTCGCTGCTGTGGGAGCGGCTGGAGCCGTACTGGGGGCGGGCCAGGGCGATCCGCTGGGCGCAGCCTGTCATGGCGACGTCCAGCAAGCCGCCCGTGGCCGCCGACCCGATGGTGCGGCGGGTGCGGCCCGAGGAGTTCGACATGCTGCTGCCGGCGTGCGTGGCCATGTTCACCGAAGAGGTCGGCGTATCGCCGAACCTCGGTGACGGCGGCGCCCTCTACCGGACGCGGGTGGCCGAGCTGATCAGGATCGGGCGGTCCTACGCGCGCATCGACGACGGCAGGGTGGTGTTCAAGGCCGAGGTGGGGGCCGTCACCCCGCACGCCTGCCAGATCCAGGGCGTCTGGGTCGCCCCGGAGCTGCGGGGCAGGGGATACGCGGTGGCCGGCATGGCCGCCGTGGTGGAGGCGGCGATGAGCTGCTTCGCGCCCGTCGTCTCGCTGTACGTCAACGACTACAACCACGCCGCCAGGGCGGTCTACCGCAAGGTGGGCTTCCGGGAGATCGACACCTTCATGTCCGTGTTGTTCTAGCATCCGGGCATGATCCTTGTCACGGGTGCAACGGGGAACGCGGGTAGCGCGCTGGTGCGGACACTGGCCGAGGCGGGCGCGCCGGTGCGGGCCCTGGTGCGGCGCGAGGCCGAGCTGCCAGCCGAGCTGGTCCTGGGCGACCTGAACGATCCGGAGTCGGTGGCGGCCGCCCTGGGCGGTGTGCGCGGGGTGTTCCTGCTGGCCGGGTACGACCGGATGGAGGAGACGCTGGCGGCCGTGGCGCGAGCCGGCGTCCAGCACGTGGTGCTGCTGTCGGCGAGCGCGGCCGAGGCCGCCGACGTGAGCAACCCGATCTCGGCGTACCACGTGCGCTCCGAGGCGCTGGTGCGGGAGTCGGGGGTGCCGTGGACGATCCTGCGGCCCCGCACGTTCATGTCGAACACGTTGCGCTGGGCCGGGCAGCTCAGGTCAGGGGACGTCGTGCGCGACTCCTGGCCCGAGGTGGCCGTCGCGACCGTCGATCCGCTCGACATCGCCGCCGTGGCGGCCGCGTCCCTGCTGGACAAGGGGCATGACGGGCAGGTGTACGGGCTGACGGGCCCACAGCCGCTGCGGCCCGGTGACCGGGTGCGGATCCTGGGCGAGGTGCTGGGCAGGGAGCTGCGGTTCGAGGGGATGAGCGACGCCGAGTCCAGGGCCGAGATGGTCGCCGGGGGGATGCCGGAGGCGTACGCGGAGGCGTTCTACGGGTTCTTCGCGCGCGGGGAGCTGGACGAGTCGGCGGTGCTGCCCACGGTGGACGAGGTGACCGGGCGCCCGCCGCGCACGTTCGCGCAGTGGGCGCGGGACAACGCGGGCGCGTTCGGCTGACCAGCGATCTGCCAGGCGCTAGCCCGGGACCCGCAGGGTGAGCAGGGCGACGTCGTCGTCGTTGTCGGCGGGGCGGACCCGGGTGAGCAGCCGGTCGCAGTAGACGCTGAGCGGGTGGCGGGTCAGCGCGGCGGCCTGCCGGCGCAGCCGGTCGAGGCCCTCGTCGAGGGAGTGGCTGGGCGACTCGATCAGCCCGTCGGTGTAGAGCAGCACGGTGGAGCGCGGCGGCAGCTCGACGACCGCGTCCTCGCGGACGGGCGCGAAGCCGGTGCCCAGCAGCAGGCCGCCGGCGTCCTCCAGGTAGCGGGTGCGCCCGTCGCCGTCGACCAGCAGCGGCGGCGGATGCCCCGCGTTGGTCCAGCGCAGCTGCCAGCTCCCGTCCATGCGCTCGGCCCTGGCGAAGACGACGGTGGCCATCGTGGTCTCCGACATCCTGGCCACCGCCTGGTCGAGCCGGTCCACGATCACGCTGGGCGGCTCCTCCAGCTCGCCGGCGTAGGCGCGCAGCATGTTGCAGACCTGCGCCATGCCGGACGCGGCGTCCAGGTCGTGCCCCACCACGTCGCCGATCACCAGCCCGGTGGCGCCGTCGGACAGCACGAACGCGTCGTACCAGTCGCCGCCGACCTGTGAGGCGTGCGGCGCGGGCACGTAGCAGGCGCCCATCTCCAGCCCGGGCACCGACGGCAGCCGGGGCAGCAGGTGGCGCTGCATGGTCTCGGCGACCCGGCGCTGCCGCTCGTACAGGCGCGCGTTGTCGAGCGCCAGCCCGGCGCGGCGGGCGATGTCCTCGACGAGCAGGAGGTCGTCCGTGGTGTACGGCCGGGACTGCTCGGAGCGCCCCAGCGTCATGGCGCCGACCACGTCGCGCACGCCGCGGATCGGCGCGGTGCAGGCCGACCAGATGCCGGTCGCCTTGAACAGGTCCCGCTGGACGGCGGCGAGCCGCGACTCGAGCGGCCGGTCGTAGTCGGCGGGGCTCACCAGCGTCGCGGTGACGCCGCGCAGCGCCCGCGCCAGCGGCATCGTGGACTCGCGCGGCAGCGGCGGCATCGGCCGCTCCAGGTCGGCGCGGTGCGCCAGGACGCCGTCCTCGTGGTGGACGACGGCGGCGCGCGTCACCTCGCCCTCCTCGGTGAGCAGGTCCACCACCGCCCAGTCGGCCAGCAGCGGCACGACCAGGCGGACGAGCTGGCGCAGCGTCTCGTCCACGTCCAGGCTGGCGGTGAGCGTCGTGGTCGTCTCCGCGAGCAGGGCCAGCCGGTCGAGCTGCGACATCTCCGGGGCGGGGTGCGCCCGCTGCCGCTCACCGAGCCCGGCCGAGCCGATCTCGTGGAAGAGCACCAGGGCGCCGGACCCGCCGTCGCCGATCCGGCACGGGGTGACCACCCAGGCGATCTCCACGAGCGAGCCGTCGCCCCGCTGCAGCCACACGTCCTGGCCGTGGGCGGAGTCGTTGGTGAGCAGGGGCTGCCGCATCACGCACCGGCTGCGCGGCAGCGGCTCGCCGCTCTCGCCCCGGTGCAGCAGGTCGTGGGCGTCGCGGCCCAGCAGCTCTCCCGCGCCGCGGCGCAGCAGCCGCTCGGCCTGCGGGTTGACCTCGACGATCCGCCCGCGGTCGTCGACCACGTACGTGCCCGCGTGGGAGAGATCGCCCAGCCGGAAGGAACGCGGCACGACGGACTGCTCGATGTCGCCCACGGCCGGCCCTCCTTCCCTCCTTCCTGCTCCTACCCAGCATCGCCGCTGGTCAAGGGCCTAAAGGCGGACGAGCTTGGCGAAAAGGCGACTGAGTTCGAGCTCGGGGTCGGCGGTGAGGCCCGCGTGCACGGGGCCCGCCTGGACGATCGTGCTGCGCGGCGCCGTCAGCCAGCGGAACCGGCCGCCGAGCGGCTCTCCCGCCAGCGGCCCGCACTCCTCGCCGCAGGCCAGCTCGTACGCACTCAGCGCCCGGCGCACCCCCTCGACGTCGGCCTGCGGATCGAGCGCCCGCAGCCGGCCGGGGTCCAGCTCGACGCGGGCGCACAGATACTCGCGCGGCTGGCAGTAGAGCAGCACGCCCGCGTTGATCAGCTCGCCCCGCTCGACCTTGGGCATCACGCGGATCACCGCGTACTCGTAGACGTCCCTGCTCACCGGCCGCCGCCTCCCCGCCAGAACTCGCCGACCGATCCCGGGCCCTGCTTGCGCTGCTTGTGCTCGCCGCGTACCAGCCACTCGCGCGGCCCGTGCGCCCGCTGGAGCAGGTGATCGACGTACGCCTCGCGCACCTCGCCGGGTGAGCCGAAGCCCGGCTCGCCGGCCAGCCACTCGTCGGGCACCAGCGCCGTCACGCTCTCCAGCAGCTCCCTGGTGATCCGGCCGGCCAGCTCGTCGCCCGCCGCCTCGACGTCGCCCGCGTACGGGGCGAGCACGTGGTCGCCCGCGTCGAACGGGCGCTGCGGGTCGGCGGTGCGCCAGTTGTGGTGGAACCAGAGCGCGGCCCCGTGGTCGATCAGCCACGTGTCGCCGTGCCAGACCAGCAGGTTGGGGTTGCGCCAGCTCCTGTCGATGTTGTGGATGAGGCCGTCGAACCACATCACCCGCGCCGCGAACAGCGGATCGGCCACCCAAGCCAGCGGCTCGAAGCCGAGCGCGCCCGGCAGGAAGTCGACCGCGAGGTTGAGCCCGGTGCTGGCCTTGAGCAGCTCCTGGACCTCGTAGTCGGGCTCCCTGACGCCGAGCTGCGGGTCGAGGTCGATGAGCTTCAGCTCCGGAGTCCTGAACCCGAGGTGGCGGCCCAGCTCGGCGCAGACGATCTCGGCGACCAGCACCCGCCTGCCCTGGCCGGCCTCGCGGAACTTCACCACGTACGTGCCCAGGTCGTCGGCCTCGACGACGCCGGGCAGCGACCCGCCCTCCCGCAGCGGGGTGACGTAACGGGTCGCTGCGATCTTTTCCAGCACCAGATGAGGCTATCGCCCCCGGCCGCCTGCGTTGATCGGGGCGAAGGGGTGCTCGCGCGGCCCGCTGCCGGAAGGCGGCCCGCCGTCGTAGAGTTGGGACCGGATGAGGGGATCGAGGGATCGATGCTCAGGATTCACTTCACCGGCGCGGACTTACGGCGCATCCGATTAGCGGAGAGCGTCGATCCCTTCTGGGAGCTGGTCTTCAGCAGGCATCGGCTCGCCGACCCGGCGCCACCGGCGGCGCTGCGTCCCTGGCTGGAGGCGGTGCGGCAGGAGGGAGAGCTGCGCCGCCACGAGCGGGTGGTGGCGGCGCTGACGCCGTTCGGCCCGTACTTCCCCGACTTCATCACGCCACCCGAAGGGCTGCAGGGGCTCGACGCCGGCCTGCAGGCGATCCTCGGCACGCCCCGCGCGCGGCTGCGTCACGAGATGCGGACGCTGGCCCGCACCGCGCCGCTGCCCGGCTGGGGCAGGCGGCTGGCCGAGGGGGAGACGGCGACGCTGATGAACCTGGCCGCCACGCTGCGGTCGTACCACGCCATCGCCATCGAGCCCTACCAGGACACCATCGACGCCGCCGTCGCGGCGGAGGTGTCACGCAGGCGGCGTGACCTGGCGGCGGGCGGTCCGGAGGGCCTGCTGCGCGGGCTGGCGCCGCTGATGCGCTGGCAGCCGCCGCTGCTGGAGGTCGACTACGACGTGGACCGCGACCTGTACCTGCACGGGCGCGGGCTGCTGCTGATCCCGTCGTACTTCTGCCGGCGCGTCCCCGTCGCCCTGGCGGACCCGGACCTGCCGCCGACGCTGGTGTATCCGATCGACTGCCACTCGCACTGGCAGGCCAACCGCAGCGAGTCGCTGGTCGCGCTGCTCGGCGCGACCCGCGCGACGGTGCTGGCCGCCATCGACGGCGGCGCCACCACCACGCAACTGGCCGAGCGCGCCGCGACGTCGCCCGCCTCCGTCAGCCGCCACACGCGGGTGCTGCGTGACGCCGGGCTGATCGAGACGCATCGCCACGGCACCGCGGTGCTGCACGTGACGACCCCGCTGGGGCGCACGCTGCTGTCGGCGGGCCGGTAGGCGTGTCCACCCTTTGCGCCCACGTGCAAAGGCTGGCCGCCTCCCGGACGCGACCAAGATACTGAGGGCCTCGCTGCGGAGCCTTCCATACGTTCTCGCATTCCTCGTATGGAAGGCTGAGCGGAACCCGGGTGCGGGCGGTCCTGCGGCGATGGCGGATCCGGGGGCCGAGAGGTCGTCGCGGAGCTGGAGACGGTACGCGGGCCGGTGGCGCGCATGCGGGCCCTACTGGGGCGGGCCTTTCGGTGACCGGCACGGCGCGGCCGTCTCGTTCCGGGTGGTCAGCGACCTTGTGGCCTCAGGTCTTCGCGATGACCTCCTCCGCGAAGCGTTCCATGGTGGCGATCTTCAGCTCCAGGGTGCCCTCGCCGTACCTGGCCTTCTCCTCGGGGGTGGCCAGCCACCACGGGGCGGCCATCGTGCCCGTCACACCCTTGGCCTCGAAGCGGCGGTAGGTGTCCGCGTCGGGGATCACGGCGAGCGGGGCGATGATCTCGAAGCCGTCCGTTGACCTGCCCTCGGCGTCGAGACGGCCGCGCAGGGACGCCAGGACCTCGTCGAACTGCTCCTCGGTGTAGATGCGGTTGCCGATCCAGCCGTCGCCCAGCCTGGCCGCGCGGCGCAGGGCCGCCTCGCTGTCGCCGCCCACGACGACCGGGATCGGCCGGGCGGGGACTGGGCAGATCGACAGCGGCGGGAGGCCGTCGAGCGTGACCGTCTCGCCCGCCCACAGCGAGCGCAGGACGGGCAGCATCGCGTCCAGGCGGCGCCCCCGCGTGTGGAAGTCCTGCCCGGTGCCGGTGAACTCCTCCTCGCACCAGCCCACCCCGACCCCGAACGTCACCCGGTCGTGCGACAACACCGCCGCCGTGGAGACCTGCTTGGCCACGGTGAACAGGTCGCGGGCCGGGGCGATGTACACGTTCGGGGAGAAGCGCAGGGTGGTGGTGACGGCGGCCATGGCGCCGATCGTCACCCACACGTCCGGCCAGTGCGTGCTCGCGTCCCAGCGCGGCCTGCCCGACTTCGAGTACGGGTACGGCGTGGCGAAGTCGGCGTAGAAGAGGTGGTCGGAGAGCGTCAGCGTGTCGAACCCGCACCGCTCGGCCGCCCGCGCCAGCTCCACGAAGTGCTCGGTGTCGGAGAACGAGGCTCCCAGCCAGTATCTCATCGGAACTCCGGGGCGACCTTGGTGGCGAACAGCTCCAGGTTCCGCTTGACCGTGTCCAGCGGCAGCACGCCCTGCTGGCCCTGCATGTAGAGGCCGAACCACTCCAGGTCCGGCATGCGGTCGAGCATGCGCTGGATGCCGCGCTTGACGTCGTCGGGGGTGCCGAACAGGGCCATCTCGACGTCGTTCATGCGCTTGGCGTCGCCCTTCTCCGGGGAGATGGGCTTGTGCTTCTCGTCCTCCTTCTTGCGCAGCACCTCCAGGTAGCCGAACGGGCCGAAGAAGGCGGCGAAGTCCTTCGGGATGCTGCGGCCGAAGGTGTTGATGGCCTCCTCGGTGGTGTCGGCGATACCGACGATCTTGAGGATGCCGGTGTGCTCGCCCAGCTTGTAGTGGCGGCCCTGCTTGGCCGACTCCTCCTGGTACAGCTTGGCCTTCTGGGCGTGGTCGTCCGGGTTCGGGGTGAACATCCACGGCAGGATGTTCTCCTGGGCGGCCCTGATGACCGACCGGTCGGAGATGGTGAACGGCTGCCACAGCTCGGGGTACGGGTTCTGGTACGGCCTGGGGCAGACGGAGACGGCCTTGATCGTGCCGCTGCCGTCCATCTCCTCCGGCGAGCCGAACGTGCGGGTCCACTCCTGGGCCGGCCAGCCCTCGATGCCCTCGTACGGGTAGGGCACCTGGTAGTCGAGCACGTCCGACTTGTAGCGGAGCGTCTCCTGCGTCCACGCCATCTTCATGATCTTCAGCACCTCGCCGAAGACGTCGAAGTTGCGCGTGTCGGACGCCGAGCCGTCGGAACGGGCGGCGGCGGCCTGCCAGCGCTGGCCCAGCACGTTCATCCAGCGGTTCTGGTAGCCGCGTGCCACGCCGAGCCGCAGCCGGCCCTTGCTGAACTGGTCGAGCAACGCCACGTCCTCGGCCGCCCTGATCGGGTCCCAGGCGGGCAGCACGAGGCCCAGCGGCGCGAGCAGGATGCGCTCGGTCCTGGCGGCGAGGTCGGTGAGGAACATCAGCGGGTTGACCGAGAACTCCATGCCCTCCGAATGGAAGTGGTGCTCGGTCATCATCAGCGCGTCGAACCCGATCTGGTCGGCGTGGACGGCTATCTCCCGTACCTCGTGCAGCAGTCTCTGGTACGACTCCGTGTCGCGCCCGATCGGGCGCTTGGCCCTGGCGTTCTCCTCGGCGGCGTAACCAGAGCCTGGTATTTGCGGATTCAGGAAGATAGAAAACTTCACCGTGGACCTCTTTCCGCGGGATGGTCTTCTGCAAGGTACTCTGGAAATCTTAACCGAGCAATCGCTTGGTTCGCTGTGGGGAGTGTCGTATGAGGCTTGGCGTCACGATGTTCGCGACGGATCTGGCCATGCCGGTCCACGAGCTCGCCAGGGCGGCGGAGGAGCGTGGCTTCGACTCGTTGTACGTGCCCGAGCACACCCACATCCCCGCCTCGCGGCGCACCCCGTACCCCGGCGGGGGTGAGCTGCCCGAGGAGTACAGGCGCACGCTCGACCCCCTGGTCGCCCTGTCCTACGCGGCGGCGGTGACCCGCGAGCTGCGGGTCGGGACCGGCATCCTGCTCGCCGCCCAGCGCGACCCCATCGTCACCGCCAAGGCGCTGGCCACCCTGGATCACCTCTCCGGCGGGCGCGTGGTCGTCGGCGTCGGGTTCGGCTGGAACGTGGAGGAGATCGAGAACCACGGCGTCCCGTACGGGCGGCGCCGCGAGGTGGCCCGGCGCAACGTGCTGGCCATGCAGGCGCTGTGGCGGGACGAGGTGGCCCACATCGAGGGCATGGAGCCGTCCTGGTCGTGGCCCAAGCCCGTCCGGACGCCGCCCGTCTACCTGGGCGGAGCCGCGGGGCCGAAGCTGTTCGCCCAGGTCGCCGAGTACGCCGACGGATGGATGCCGATCGGCGGGCACGGTATCAAGGCGGCACTGCCCGCGCTGCGGGCGGCCTGCGAGCAGGCCGGGCGGCCGGAGGCCTGCGAGGTGATCCCCTTCGGCACGCGGCCCAGCAGGGACAAGCTCGACTACTACGCCTCGCTCGGCATCACCCAGGTGGTGGCCACCCTGCCCAGCGGGCCCGCCGACGTGGTGCTGCCGCTCCTGGACGAGTACGCGGCACTGATGTGACAGCAGGGGTTGCTGTCATAATGGCGGCCTATGTCCCGCGCTGACGACCCCGCCCGGCTGGGCGAGTACCGGATCCTGCGCCGGCTCGGGCAGGGCGGCCAGGGGGTCGTCTACCTCGGCGAGTCGCCGCAGGGGGCGCTGGTCGCGATCAAACTCATGCACGCCAGGGTGTCGGGCGAGCCCGACGTGCGGCGCCGCTTCCTCGGCGAGGTGGAGGCCGTGCGGCGGGTGGCCGCCTTCTGCACGGCGCAGCTCCTGGACGCCGACCTCGACGGCGACCGGCCGTACCTGGTCAGCGAGTACGTCGAGGGACCGTCGCTGGCCGAGCACGTGGCCCGGCAGGGGCCGCGCTCCGGCGGCTCCCTGCACCGCCTGGCCATCGGCACCGCCACCGCCCTCGGGGCCATCCACCGGGCGGGGGTGGTGCACCGGGACTTCAAGCCGCCGAACGTGCTGCTCGGGCTCGACGGGCCGCGGGTGATCGACTTCGGGGTGTCCCGGATGATGGACGCGGCTGCTACCACCACTACTGGGCTTTCCCTGGGGACTCCTGCTTATCTGGCGCCGGAGCGGGTGCAGGGGCAGTCTGCGGGGCCTGCTGCGGACCTTTGGGCCTGGGGGTTGACCGTGGCCTATACGGCTACGGGGCGGCATGCGTATCTGGCTGATACGTACCAGGAGGTGCTGGCCAGGATCTTGTACGGGAAGCCGGATCTCGGGGGGTTGGACGGGGTCCTGCGGGAGGTGGTGGAAGGGTGCCTGCGTCACGATCCTGGGGAGCGGCCGGATGCGGAGGAGGTGCTGCGGTGGTTGCTGGGGCATGGGGCCGGCGATGTGCTCACGACCGGTGCCCGCGCGGCCACGCGGTCCGACCGGGATCGCGCCGGGCCCGACGATCGCGCTGTTGGCGCGCCTGACGGCCGTGCTGCCTCCGGGCCGGACAGCCGGGCCGCCGCCACACCTGGTGATGAGCCCGTCGGCCAGGTCGCCGATGGGGCTGGTGTTGAGGCGCTCGGTGCGGTGCCTTCCACCGCCGGGCTGCGGGGCGTGGGGCGGGCTGGGCTGTCCGCCGCTACCGGGCCTCGGGCCGGGGCGGACGCCAGGACGGAGCCGGAAGGCGGGCCGCCGCCTGGGCCATCGCCTGGCTCGCCGGCTGGGCAGACGGCTGGGTTGTCGGTTGGGGCGCCGGATGGGCGACGGTGGTGGCGGGGGCGGCCGGTCGTGATGGCGGCTGCTGCGGGGCTGGCCGTGGCGGTGGCGGGAGGCGTGCTCTGGTGGGCCGAACAGCGGCAGCCGGAAGCGGCCGGGACGTCACAGGTCACGCCGCCAACAGCCGCTCCGTTGAGCGCCACCTCGACGCGCGCTTCGACATCCGCCCCGACTCCCGCCCGGACCACCGCTGCGACGTCCGCCTCCACGCCTGCTTCCACGCCTGCTTCCACGCCTGCTTCCACGCCTGCTTCCACGGCGGCGGGGCCGGATCTGGACGGCACGTGGACGGGCTCGGCCGAGCACCCGACCGCCAAGCGGATCTTCCCGGTGGAGCTGCGTCTGCGTGCCGAGGGCTCGTCGAGCATGCGCTGGGGCGCCGACCTGCACTGCTCCGGACGGCTCACCCCGGGGAAGAACGCGCTGACGTTCCGGCTCGACCGGGTCAAAGGCGACATGTGTTACCCGGGCACGCTCCGCGTCGTCCCGTCCGCCGCTGATCCGAACCAGATCGTCATCAACGTGACGCGTGAAGGGCAGGGCGGGGTCACGTATTCGGGGAAGGTCTTACGTGGTTCCTGAACGGGGACGCGGCCCGCATCCCCAGGTGGGCGGCATAATGGGAGGATATGTCCGAGCTACGTGCCGATGATCCCAGGCAGCTGGGAGCGTACCGGCTGACACGCAAGCTCGGTCAAGGCGGCCAGGGGGTCGTCTACCTGGGCGAATCACCGCAAGGCACACTGGTCGCGGTCAAGCTGCTGCATGCCAGCCTTTCCGGGGATCCGGCCGCCCGGCGGCGGTTCCTGGGGGAGGTCGAGGCGGTCAGGAAGGTGGCGGCGTTCTGCACGGCGCAGCTTCTGGACGCCGATCTCGACGGTGACCGGCCCTACCTGGTCAGCGAGTACGTCGACGGGCCCTCGCTGCGCGAGCTGGTGATCGAGGAGGGGCCTCGCCAGGGCGGATCCCTCGAACGGCTGGCCATCGGCACCGCCACCGCGCTGGGGGCGATTCACCGGGCCGGGGTGGTGCACCGGGACTTCAAGCCGGGCAATGTGCTGCTCGGCATCGACGGGCCGCGGGTGATCGACTTCGGGGTGTCCCGGTTGATGGACACCGCTTCCACCACGACGCACCTGCCGATGGGGACGCCCGCGTACATGGCTCCCGAGCGGATGAAGGGGGAGTCCGCCGGGCCGCCCGCGGACATGTGGGCGTGGGGGCTGACCGTGGCTTACACGGCTACGGGGCGGCAGGCGTTCACGGCGGACACGCATCAGGAGGTGCTGGCCCGCGTTCTGTACGGGAAGCCTGATCTCGGGTCGTTGAGCGGGCGGCTGCGGGAGATCGTGGAGGCTTGCCTCGCTCCTGAGCCGGGGGAGCGGCCGGACGCCGAGGGGGTGTTGCGGCTGCTGCTCGGGCAGGACGTGGTGGAGGGTGATGTGCTGTCCACGGGGGCGATGGCCGCTGTGGGTGGTGAGCTGGGTGCGGGGCGGTCGTCGGGGGCGGGTGGCGGGCAGGTCTCGGGCTCGGGTTCGATCCCCGGTTCGGGTGCGGTTTCGGGTGCGGGGGGTCGTAGGTCGGAGGGCACTGGTCCGCTTGGGGCGGTTGTCGGGCTGGGGGCGGCCGAGTCCGAGCCCGGTGAGATCACTGATCCCGATCCCACCACGAGCTTTCCCGCGATCACCGCGCCGCTGATCGCGGCGCGCGCCGAGGGAAAAGCCCGCGAGCAGCGTGCGGCCCAGGCCCGGGCTGACGCCGCCGCTGCCGGCCGTGACGAAGGCGCCGCTGCCTCGGGCGGGGGCGAAAGCGCCGCCTCGGCGGGCGGAGAGATGAGCGTCGCCTCGTCGGGCGGAGGCGGGAGTGTCGTCTCGCGGGGTGGTGGCGAAAGTGCCGCAGCCGAAGACGGTGCCGACACGACCACCCGGCCTGAGGCAGTGGCCCTTACTGGCCGCCCTGAGAAGACCTCTCCTCCTGGAGGTGGACGGCGGCGGTTCCGGCCATGGCAGGTGGTCGTGGTGGTGGGTGGGCTGGTGGCGGCGGTGGCCGGGTTCCTGGTGTGGGCGCGGGGGGCCGAGCAGGGGGTGGAGGGGACGTGGACGGGGTCGGCGGAGCACTTCACCGCCGAGCGGGTCTTTCCCATCGAGCTGCACCTGACCAGCGACGACGGCGGGATGATGCGGTGGGGCGCTGACCTGCACTGCTCGGGTCGCCTGGGTCGGACGGGCAGTGGCATGGTGTTCGCCCTTGAGCAGGTGCAGGGCAAGGAGTGTCATCCGGGGACGGTGTGGATGTCGCCCACCGCTGATCCGAACCAGATGGCCATCAAGGTGACACGTGGCGGTAAGGACGACGTGACGTATTCGGGCAAGGTCGCGCGTACGTCCTGACTGGCTGTGTCACGTTCAGGCGGCGATTGGGCCGGGCACCGTTGACTGTTCGCGGGCTGTTGCTTTCAGTAGAAGGCAGAACGGGTGGCGGCGAGGGGAGGCGCCCGTGCCGACGGCGCAGCCGCTCCGAACGGGGGACCCGCAGCGACTCGGGGAGTACCTTCTTTCCGGGCGCCTGGGTGAAGGCGGGCAGGGCGCGGTGTTCCTCGGTTCGAGGGGCGGGGAGAGGTACGCGGTCAAGCTCCTGCACGGGCCCGTGGGGGATGAGCGGGCGGCGTTCCTGCGGGAGGTGGAGCTGGCCAAGCACGTGGCCAGGTTCTGTACGGCCCAGGTGATCGATGCCGGGTTCGACGAGGGGCGGCCGTACATCGTCAGCGAGTACGTGGACGGGCCCTCGCTCGCCCGCGAGGTCACGCTCACCGGCCCCCGGCAGGGTGGCGCGCTGGAGCGGCTGGCGGTCAGCACGGCCACGGCCCTGGCGGCGATCCATCGGGCGGGCATCGTCCACCGTGACTTCAAGCCGCAGAACGTGCTGCTCGGCTCCGACGGTCCGCGCGTGATCGACTTCGGCCTGGCCAAGGCGCTGGACGCGGCGGCCACGGTGAGCGGGCGGGGGGTGGGCACGCCCGCGTACATGGCTCCCGAGCAGATCACGGCCCTGGCGGTCACCGGCGCGGCCGACGTCTTCTCGTGGGGCGCGACGATGTGCTTCGCGGCGAACGCCTCGGCTCCGTTCGGCCAGGACTCGGTGGCGCCGGTGCTGCACCGTATTCTCACCGCCCCGCCTGAGCTGGGGCGGCTGGACGGGCGGTTGCGGGTGCTGGTGGAGTCGTGTCTCGACAAGGATGCCCGTAATCGGCCCAGTAGTCGGGAGTTGCTGTTCGAGCTGTTGGGGGAGGCGACCGAGGGGGTGCCGGCTGAGGTGCTTCGTTCGCCTCCGCCGCACATTCTCCGTGCGCCGCCGCCGCTGATTCCGGAGCAGCGCTCGCCCGAGACGCACGAACGTGGGACGGGGGCGGGCGCGGGCGGGGTGCCCACTGGCGGGCCGGGCGCGAGCGGGCCGGGCGCGGCGGCGTTCCCGATGGCCGAGCCGGAGGCGACGGGCGCGCCGGGCGGCGCCTACCACCTGCCTTCGGGTGCCGACGCTCCGATGCCCTTGCCAGGCTCCGCCGCCGGCCGCTTACCGGGAGCCGCCGCCCCTGGGGCTTCTCCAGGAGGTGGCACGAACACCGGTGAGCCGCCCGGCGCCGGCGGGGCGGCACAGGGCTTCGGCACCGACGACGGCCTCAGGCATGGCTCCGGGCCGGGCTTCGGTGCCGGGGCCGCGATGGAAAGCCCCCCTCATGGTCGCCGGGGCTGGCCCAGGGCCGCCGTCGCGGTCTGCGTAGCGCTGCTGGCGACCGCCGCCGTGCTCCTCACCGTCATCATCCCCACGATCAACAGGAACAACGCCGCAACCCCCACCCCCCAAGCAGGCGGCGGCCCACTCACCTCCGAGCCGATCACCTCCCCACCCTCGGCCTCCGCCCCCTCCACGCAACCGCCCACCAGACCCAAGCCCCAATCCCGCGGCCCTCAAGAGCCCTCCACCAGCGACCCGCCGACGCTGATCCGTCCGGCCACGGCAGCCATCCCGCCCCTGATCGGCCTCGACAGGGCCGCCGCCACCCAGGCGCTCGAACGAGCGGGCCTCACCCCCGGCCGCATCACCGAACGCGACGCCCCCCAGCGGATCGGCCGGATCCTGTCCACCGACCCGGCCCCCGGGACGACCGTGAACCAGGGCACCAAGGTCGCCCTCCAGATCTCGGCGGGCCTGCCGGTCCCGGCCCTGGCGGGCATGCAGCGCAAGGCCGCCGAGGCGGCGCTCGCTCGCGCGGGCCTCGAACCGGGCGGCATCACCCGCTCCTGCTCGCAGCAGCCGGACGGCCAGGTCCTCGGCACCCGGCCCAAGGCGGGGCGCCGGGTCACGGGTGGCACCTCGGTGTCCCTCACTGTGGCCCGCAACGGCAGCCCCGCCCCGTCGGTCGTCGGCCGGCAGCGGGAGGACGCCCGTGCCGCACTCGTGGCGGCGGGCCTGTCCGTGCAGGTGCGGGAGCAGCCGGTGGAGGACGAGGCCGGTGCGGGCACCGTCCTGGCCCAGAGCCTGTCACCGGGCACCTGCGCCAAGCCCGGCACCGACGTCACCATCACGGTCGGCGTGTTCGCGCAGCCGAACCCCGATCCCGGCGAGACCACCCCCTCACCGACCACGACCGGCCCGATCGTCGAGGAGTGATCCCGAGCCGGCGCAGGCGTGCCCCGATCTCTCGCGGGCAGGGGCGAGCGCATGAAGAAGTTGCTCAAGCTCCTGTTCGCCCGCCGCCTGGCCGCCTCCCCGCTGGGCCTGGCCGCCCTCGTCCTCGGCTGGTTCCTGGCCCGCCGCAAGCGGCACCGCCGTGCGGAGGAGACCGAGTACCGCAGAGCCGCTGCGCCGAGGTAGCCACGCGGGCTGCCGGAAGGCGGCACCGCCTATGATCGAGGCCATGCCCCTGACCGCGGACGACGTCGACCGGTTCGTGGCCGCCCGGCCGCGCCTGGAGGCCATCGCCTACCGCCTGCTCGGCTCGGCGGCGGAGGCCGAGGACGCGGTGCAGGAGACGTTCCTGCGCTGGCAGGCCGCCGACGTCGAGCGCGTCGAGGTGCCCGAGGCGTGGCTGACGAAGGTGCTGACCAACCTGTGCCTCAGCCAGCTCACCTCCGCGCGGGCGCGCCGTGAGACCTACGTGGGCCAGTGGCTGCCCGAGCCGCTGCTCGCCGGGGACCCGATGCTCGGCCCGGCCGACACCGCCGAGCAGCGCGAGTCGGTCTCGTACGCGGTGCTGACCCTGATGGAGCGCCTGACGCCCAACGAACGGGCGGTGTACGTGCTGCGGGAGGCCTTCGGCTACCGGCACCGGGAGATCGCCGAGATCCTCGACCTCACCGAGGCCGCCTGCCAGCAGATCTTCCACCGCGCCAAGCAGCACGTCGCCGACGGCCGGACCCGCACGGAGATCGACGAGGCGGCGGCGAGGAAGATCGTCGAGGAGTTCCTGGCGGCGGCCACCAGCGGCCGGACCGAGCCGCTCGTCCGCCTGCTCACCGCGGACGCCGTCTCCGTCGGCGACGGCGGCGGGAAGGTCCCGGCACGGGCCAAGGCGTTCGAGGGGGCCGTGGCGGTGGCGAAGTTCCTGCGCGGCCTGTTCAAGCCCGCCGAGTCGAAGCGGGCCATGCTCGGGGGCCGGCCCGAGGTGCACATCACCACCGCCAACGGGGGCCCGGCCGTCGTGGCGGTCGTGGACGGGCGGGTCGTCGGCGTCATGTGCCTGGAGATCACCGCCGACGGCATCGCCGCGTTCCGCAACCAGATCAACCCCGACAAGCTCGTGCGCGCGACCGAGCGGTGGGCGGCCGGCGACCACGGTGAGCCGCTGTTCGTCGCGTACTGAGTGGAGTGTGAGGGGCATCACAACGGGTTCCTGTCAGGAATCGCGGGGCCGTCCGGTTCAGGGGGCGGAACCGCGTAAGACAGGAGCGAGGAAATGCAGCACCGAATCGTCGTCCTCGGAGCCGGATACACCGGAGCCTTCGCCGCCGGCCGCCTCGCCAGGCGGCTGCACCGTGAAGACGTCGCCGTCACGCTGGTCAACGCCGAGCCCGACTTCGTGGAACGGGTGCGCATGCACCAGCTCGCGACCGGCCAGGAGCTGAGGCCGCGGCCGTTCAGCGAGATGTTCGCGGGCACGGGGGTCGAGCTGAGGCTGGGCAGCGTGACCGGCGTGGACGTGGATCGCAAGACCGTCAGTGTCGTCGCGGCGGACGGTGCCGAGGAGCTGCCCTACGACACGCTCGTCTACGCCCTCGGCAGCGCCTGGAACCCCCAGGGCGTCCCCGGCACCGCCGAGCACGCTTACGAGATCGCCGGCCGCCCCGGGGCGCTCCGCCTGCGCGAGCGCCTGAACGGTCTCGGCGCGGGCCAGAGCGTGGTCGTCGTCGGCGGCGGGCTCACCGGTGTGGAGGCCGCGACCGAGATCGCCGAGGCCCGCCCCGACCTGCGCGTCGCCCTCGCCGCCAGTGGCGCGCTCGGCGGCTGGCTCTCCCCGAAGGGCCGCGCCCACCTGCGCAAGGTGTTCGGCAGGCTCGGCATCACCGCCCACGAGCACACCACCGTCGCCGCCGTCGAGCCGGACCGCGTCACCACCGCCGACGGCACCGCCATCCCGGCGGCGGTCACCGTGTGGACCGCTGGTTTCGCTGTCCACCCGATCGCGGCGGCGACCGCGCTGGAGCTGGCCGCCAACGGACAGATCGTGGTCGACGACACCATGCGCTCGGTCTCGCACCCGGACGTGTACGCCATCGGCGACGCGGCCAGGGTGATGGGCCCGGGGGACAAGCCGCTGCGCATGTCGTGCGCCTCGGGACTGCCGACCGCCTGGCAGGCCGCCGACGCGATCGCCGCTCGCCTGACCGGCGGCAAGCTCCCGCACGCGCCGCTGCGTTACTTCAACCAGTGCGTCTCGCTGGGGCGCAAGGAGGGCTTGATCCAGTACGTCACCGCCGACGACCGTGCCGTCAGCGCGGCCCTGACCGGCCGGTTCGCCGCCGTCTACAAGGAGCTGGTCTGCAAGGGGGCCGCCTGGGGCGTCGCCCACCCGATGTTCGGGATGCCCGCGCGGCCCCGCCGCGTCCTGCGGGAGGGCTCGGCCGCCGGCGCGGTGGCGTAGCGGTGCGGGGACGGCCGGGCGACGATTCCCCGCCGGGAATTGCCGGGCCGGCGGGCGGGCCAGCAGGATCCCGGCATGCGTACTCATCGACTGGAACGGCCGGAGATCGTGCTCAGCCAGGCGCCCGTGCCGGAGCCGGGGCCGGGGCAGCTCCTGGTCCGGGTGCACGCGGCGGCGCTCAACAAGCGCGACCTGCTCATCCTGGACGGCACCTACGCCCTGCCCGCCCGGCCGGGGGTGATCCCGGTCAGCGACGGGGCGGGGGAGGTGGTCGCGGCAGGGCCGGGGGTGAGCAGGTTCAGGGCAGGGGACCGGGTGATGGGGTCGTACTGGCCGCGCTGGCATGACGGCCGGCTGCGGCCCGAGCTGGTGGACCAGCCCGGCTGCACGTCGGACGGCATGCTGACCGAGTACGCGCTGCTCGACGAGCAGGCGGCGGTGGCCGTGCCCGAGCACCTGAGCTGGGCCGAGGCCGCGACGTTGCCGTGCGCCGCGCTGACCGCGTGGACGTCGCTGACCGGCGGCGGGAAGCTGCTGCCCGGCAGGACCGTGGTGCTGCTCGGCACGGGCGGGGTGTCGCTGTTCGGGGTGCAGCTCGCGCGGCTGCTCGGGTGCCGGGTGATCGTCACCACGTCGCGGGCGGGCCACGCCGACCGGCTGAAGGCGCTGGGCGCCGACCACGTGATCGACTACACCGCCACGCCGCAGTGGTGGCGGCGGGTGCGGGAGCTGACCGGCGGCAAGGGGGCGGACCTGGTGGTGGACACGGCCGGGCCCGCCACGATCGACGGCTCCGTACGGGCCGCCGCGCTCTACGGCGAGGTGGTCGTGCTCATCACCAGGGATGACACGAGCGAGCACCTGGCGATCTCCCACGAGGCGTACGCCTCCAGCCTGGCCACGCTGCGCCGCGTCTTCGTCGGCAACCGCACGGACCTGGAGGAGCTGTGCGCCGCCGTCGCCGCCGCCGGGCTGCGGCCGGTGATCGACCGGACCTTCACCGACGTGCGCGCCGCTTACCGCCACTACCGGGAGGGCTCGCCGTTCGGGAAGGTCGTCATCGAGCTCGGCCCCGCCTGACCAGCCGGCCATGGACGTCACGAAGGGCGCGTGAAGGCCGGTGAGGCGGTGCGGCGGCCCTACGAGCGGCGTCTTCTGCGGGCGGAGCGGCGGGTGCCCTGGCCCGTGCCCGGGATGAGGCGCAACGGGCGCTCGCGCAGCGGCTGCGCCACCAGCTCGCGCAGCTCCTCCAGCCCGGTGACGTCGTGGTGGCCGGAGGTGAGGACCGCCGTCGCGAGCTCGTACGCGTCGTCGCCCGCCATCGACCTGAGCTGATCGATGAGGACCCGGGCACCGCCGAGCTCCAGCAGGGTGAGGAAGTTCTCCGCGCCCAGCAGCAGGTGCTCGTGCCGGTCCAGCGTCGCCGGGTCCACCTCGCCCGCGTCCACGAGCAGGGTCAGGGCGGTGGCGGCCAGGACGTGATCGTGGCGCAACGCCCGGACCAGGGCCGCACCCTGGGGATGCACCTCGGCGAGCACGGCGAGCATGGCGGCGGCGCGGGTGCGGAACGGGCAGTCGCGGATCGCCCGCAGCAGCACCTCCAGGTCCTGGCCCGGGCGGGACAGCCAGGCGTTCAGCTCGACGGCGGCCTCGCGGGGCGGGTAGTGCTGGAACAGGACGCCGAGCAGCTCCGCCGGAGGTGCGGTGGCCAGCTCGCCGATCAGCGGGGCGTCGTGGCCCTGCGCGAGCAGGCGGTCCCGCAGGTGTGCCAGGGCGAGCGGGGTGAGGCGGGCCAGGAGGAGGTCGGGCTCTGCGAGGCGGGCGCGCAGGCGTTCCAGCGCGTCAGGCGGCAGCGGCCGATCGTCGTCGGGCTGCTCGTCCGGGGGCCCGCGGGTGAGGTCCACGGCGCCCAGGTCGGCCAGCATCTCCAGGGTGCCGTCCAGCTCGACGGCGGCCCAGCGGCGCCGGAGGTCCTTGATCCGCTCGGGTGTCCCGTCCCTGGCCGTGTGCTCCTGGCAGGTCAGCCAGACCAGCTCCGCCACGCGGGCCACGGGCACGTCCCGCATGCCGTACAGGGCGTCCAGCATCTGGTCGAAGCACTCGGTGTGGCCGCCTGCGGTGATCAGGTGGGGCAGCGCGTCGAAGGCGCGGGCCCACAGCGCCGACGGGTCGCGCAGCAGCGGGGCGGCCCTGGCCACCCGGCACAGGCGGCCCCTGCTGACGCGGACCAGGCCCAGCCTCCTGGCCCAGGCCAGCAGCAGACTCAGGCGCGGCAGGCCGGCGGAGCCGCGGACCTGGAGCTGCTCCTCGCCGGTGCCGAGGAGGATCGACAGCTCGCGGGCGTCGGCGAGGGTGAGGTCACCCGCCCTGGTGAGGGGGCGGCCCACCTCGCCCGCCCAGGTGGCCAGCGCGACCAGGCGCCGTACCGTCGTGCTGCGGGCGGCGGCCTCGGCCAGGTCGGCGGGCGCGGGCAGCGCGACCGGCGGTGGCAGGCAGCCGCGCTCCTCCTCCAGGTCGAGGTCCGTCCGGGTGCAGCGGGCCCGCAGGAGCCGGTCGAGCAGCTCCTGGTCGTAGCGGATGCGGCCGGCGTCGAGGTCGAGCTGGAAGTCCCGCAGCGCGCCCGGGCCGGCGAGGTCGTTGCCGTGGTCGAGGGCCGTCTGCGCCCAGAACTTGGCCAGCCCCTGCAGGGAGGGGTCGTCCAGGGCCGCGCGGAAGTCGGGCAGCGCCCGGATGATGGCGTCGTCGGCCTGCGCCGGTGTGGCGCCCCGCGGGTCGCGCAGGCCGGTGGCGGCGAGGTAGTGCAGAAACGTGCGCAGGATCTCCGGCGCGATCTCCAGGATCTCCCTGGGGGTCACCACGTACTTGGGGATCCAGCCTAGCAGGTAGCGCCTGATCTGCGGCTCGTCCCAGTAGGCAAGGCGGCCGTCACGGCTGCGGTGGCGGGCGTCGAGGGCGGCGCGGAGCAGCGGCGCGTCGGCGGGGCGGCCGTGCTCGTCCGCCCAGGCGAGACAGCGCCTGATCAGGACGGTCCTGGCCGCCTCGTACTCCTCCGTCTCCTGAGGCTCGAACCACGTACGCAACCGCGTGCCTCCTCCCACGGGCGAGGTCCGGCATATCAGTATTCCGGGTACGGAGCCGCCGAGGGGGCCACTTGAGCGGATGCGGCTACTTCAGCGCCCCCGCCGTCAGCCCCGCCACGATCCGGCGCTGGAAGAACAGCACCAGCAGCACCAGGGGAAGGGTGACCAGCACCCCGGCGGCCATCTGCGTCCCGAAGGGCGTGTCGAACTTGGCCGCCCCCGTGAACTGGGCGATCCGCACGGTGGCCGGCTGCCGGGCTTGATCGTTGATCATGGTGACCGCGATGATGAACTCGTTCCAGGTCGCGATGAACGCCAGGATCGCCGTGGTGAAGATGCCCGGCGCCGCCAGCGGCAGCAGGACGCGGCGGAACGCGGCGAACGCCGTGCAGCCGTCGATCATGGCGGCCTGCTCCAGGTCGTACGGGAGCTGCCGGAAGAACGCCGTCAGGTTCCAGATGGTCAGCGGCAGCGCGAACGACATCGACGGCACGATCATCGCCTGGTAGGTGTTGATCCACCCGATCGCCGTGAACAGCTCCAGCAGCGGCACGATGAGCAGCGCCCCGGGGAACATCGACACGGCGATCACCAGGGCCAGCACGACGTTCTTGCCCCGGAAGTCCAGCCGGGCCAGCGCGTAGGCCGCCAGGGTGCCCACCAGCAGCGTCACCGCCGTGGTGACGCCCGCGACGATGAGGCTGTTGAGGAGCGACTGCCCGAAGCCCAGGTCGGCGGCGAACACCGCCTCGTACGACTCCAGGGACCACGGCGCGGGCAGCGGCGACTTGTCGTGGATGTCGGCGGTGCGGCGGAAGCTCGACACCACCATCCAGTAGAACGGCACCAGGCAGTACAGCGCGATGCCGATCATCCCGGCCCTAGCCCACACGGGCGCTCCCCTCACGCCGGCGCGCCCGTACGTCACTGAGCAGGTCCGCCCCGAGCAGCTTCACGAACACGAACGCGATCACCGCGATGTAGCAGAACAACGCCGTCCCGTAGGCCGACGCGGGCCCGTAGTGCACCCGGGTGGCCTCGTCCCAGATCAGCCCGGACAGCGTCTCCACGGACTGCTTGCGCGGCCCCACCAGCACGTACGGCAGATCGAAGATCCGCAACGCGTCCATCAGCCTGAACAGCACGGCGACCAGCAGGGCGGGCTTGACCAGCGGCAGCGTGACCCGCCAGAACGTCTGCCACGGCGTGGCCCCGTCCACCTTCGCCGCCTCGTACACCTCGGCGGGGATGATCTGCAGCCCGGCCAGCACGAGCAGCCCGACGAACGGCGCCGTCTTCCACGTGTCCGCGACGATGACCGCGAGCTTGGCCCAGGGGCCGTCGGCCGTCCACAGGATCTCGGTGCCGAGCAGCGCGTTCGCCACCCCGTCCGCCTGGAAGATCCACTTCCACATCAGCCCCGCCACGGCGGTCGGCACCGCCCAGGGGATGAGGATGCTGGCCCGCAGCAGCGCCCGCCCCCTGAACGCGCGCCGCATGACCAGCGCCATCGCCACGCCCAGCACGACCTCCAGGGACACCGTCACCACGGTGAAGAGCGTCGTGTTGAACGCGGCGTTCAGGAAGCGCTGCTGCACCACGCCCGCGTAGTTCGCGAGCCCGGCGAACCACTCGCCCTCCACCACGAACCCGTCGGCGTCCAGCCGCTGCCCGCTCTCGTAGAACGACTCCCGCATGGCCGCGACCAGCGGGTAGAAGACCACCAGGGCGAGCACGAGCAGGGTGGGCGACAGCAGGGCGGCCGCCGCCCACCGCGACGATCGGGGCGTCACTTGAGCAGTGGCCCGAGCGCGGCCTGGAGCTCCGACAGGCCCTGCTCGACCGGCTTGGCGCCGGTGACGATGGCGTACGCGGACTCCTGGATGGCGGCGGTCACGTCACCGTACTTGACGGCCTTGGGGCGCGGCTCGGCGGCGAGGATGCCCTCCTTCAACGCGGGCAGGTACGGGTACTTCTCGATCATCGCGGGATCCTCGTAGACCGCGGCCCGCGGCACCGGCATCGAGCTGGTCTGCGCGAACGCCTTGATCTGCGCCTCGCTGGTCATGAAGGCGACGAAGTCCTGCGCCGTCTGCTTGTGCTTGGAGAAGGCGGAGACGGCCAGGTTGTTGCCGCCGAGCGTGCCCGCGCCCGGCCCGTCGAGGCCGGGGATCGGGGCGACGTCGAACTTGCCGTTCACCTTGCTGGAGCCGTCGGTCTTCTGCGCCGCCTCGTAGCCGTAGGCCCAGTTGCGGTAGAAGAGCAGCTTGCCCTCCTGGAAGGCGACCCGTCCCTCTTCCTCCTTGTACGTGATCGCCTCCTTCGGGATCATCCCGCTCTTGAACCCGTCCGCCAGGAACCGCGCGGCCTGCTTGGCGGCGTCGCTGGTGAGCTGCGGCTGCCCGGAGGCGTCGAGCAGCTCGCCGCCGGCCGAGGCGACGGCCTCGGCGAAGTTCACGGTCAGGCCCTCGTACTTGTCGAACTGGCCGCCGTAGCAGCTCATGTCCTTCTGCTTCGGCAGCACCTCCTCGCAGATCCGCTTCATCTCGGCCCAGGTCTTGGGCGGCTGCTTGACCAGGTCGGTGCGGTAGTAGAGCAGGCCGGTGCCGGTGAACATCGGCATCGCATACAGCTTGTCGCGATATTTCGCCGTCTCGATGGTGGTGGGCAGGAAGCCGGTGGTGTCCAGCTTGAGCTCGTCCACCCACCGGTTCGCGGCGAACTCGCTGGTCCACACGGCGTCGATGAGGATGACGTCCCCGGCGTCGGACTTGGTCTGCGCGTTCTGGATGAGCTTGCGGCGCTGCTCGTCGGCGCTCTCCGGCAGCAGGACGACGCTGACCTTCTCCTGCGGGTGGGCGGCGTTCCAGGCGTCGACGATCTTCTGCACGGACTCGGCCTCGAACTTGCCGCCGAGGAACGTGATCGGCCCGCGGGTCTGCGCGGGCGCCTCGGGGGTGGAGGATCCGCAGGCGACCAGGCCCGCGCCGAGCGCCAGCGCGGCGGCGGTGACGTGCATGGCTTTCATCGGGGGGTTCCTTCTTTCAGGGGTACGGTCTCGCCGGTCAGCCGTGACCGCTCCGCGGCCCAGGCGATGAGGTGGCTGTGCAGGCTCTGCGCAGGCGAGGAGAGGATCGGGGTGCGGTCCCGCGTGGCGACCGCCGTCAGGAACGCCTCCACCAGCGCTTCGTCACCGCCCCCGTGCCCGCCCCTGGCCGTGCCGTCCCCGCTCGGGCGGGTGTCGACGACGGAGGAGCGGCCGGTGACGAAGTCGTGGACGGTCAGGTGCTCGCCGTCGCCCTCGATGGAGCCGCGGGTGCCGAAGATGCGGGTCTGCCGGTGCTGCGCGGGCGTGAACCCGGTCATGGTGAACGACGCGGTCGTGCCGCCCTCGAACTCCAGGTTCACGACCTGGTGGTCGACCACGTCGTTGTCGCAGGCGTAGACGCACCTGCCGTACGGGCCGGTCCTGAGCGCCGCCAGCACCCCCTCCTCCGAGACGTCGTCCGTGAGCACGGACAGCGGCCAGGAGTGGTCGCCGGCGAGCGGCAGGTAGATGCGCTTGGCCGAGTACGGGCAGGACGGCTCGACGGAGCAGTCCAGGCAGCGGTCCGCGGCGCCCTCCGGCCGGTTCTCCGGCCGGAAGTGGTGCAGCCCGCCGAACGAGGAGACCCGCGTGACCTGCTTGCCCGTGAGGTGCACCAGCCAGTCGAGGTCGTGGCAGGACTTGGCCAGCAGCATGAACGTGGACTCGTCGGCCCGCCGCCAGTTCCCCCGCACGTAGGAGTGGGCCTGGTGCCACCACCCGACCGGCTCCAGGTGCTGGACGCTGACGATCTCGCCGATCCGCCCCTCGTCGAGCAGCGCCTTCAGCGCCCGCGTGTAGGGGGTGTAGCGCAGCACGTGGCACACCGCGAACACCGCCCCCGAGCGCTCGGCCGCCGTCACGATGGCCCGGCAGTCGTCCTCGGAGACCGCCATCGGCTTCTCCAGCAGGATGTCGTAGCCCAGCTCGGCGAAGCGCACCGCGGGCTCGACGTGGTCGCGGTCCTGCGTGGCGATGACCACCGCGTCCGCCTGCCGGGGCAGCGCCGCCAGCTCCCGCCAGTCCGCGTACGGCACCGCGCCGGGGAACCTGTCACGGCGGCCGGCCAGCGGATCGGCCACCGCGACCACCCGGGCCCTGCCGGTCGCGGTCGCGTGGCGGGCATAGGAGGTCCCCCGCGACCCCGCCCCGACGACGGCGAGTGTCACCATACGAGCGCCTCCCACATATGTAACCAATTCACGTATGTCGGCCGATGCTAGGATCCGGGCTGGTAGCCGTCAATAGGGAAGTTATGGGAAAGGGTCTCATAAGTGACCGAGCTCCGGCCGGGTGACGCGTCGCTGCTGCGCAAGGTGAACACCCAGGTCACGCTCAGAGCGCTGCGCCGGGCGGGCGTGGCCACGCTGACCCAGCTCGGGCGGGTCACCGGGCTGTCCAGGCAGACGGTCGAGGCGGTGCTCGACGAGCTGGGCGAGCGCGGCTACGTCCGGGAGGTGCCGCCCGACGAGGGCGTGATGGGGCGGCCCGCGCGGCGGTTCGGGTTCCGGGCGGACGCCGGCTACGTGGTGGGCGTGGAGGTCGGCGGCGACTCCATCGTGGCCGCGCTGGCCGACCTCAACGGCGAGGTGATCGCCTGGGAGCGGGCCGAGGTCTCCGGCGACGCCGCTGCCCACGAGCGGCTGGAGGCCGCCGAGCGTACGGCGCTGGCCTGCGTGGACGGCGCCGGCGTGGCCCGCAGGCGGATCTGGACGGTGGCGGCGGGCACCTCCGGCATCGTGGACAGGACAGGCCGCGTGTCCCTGTCGATCACCCTGCCCGGCTGGACGGGCGTGGACCTGGCGGGGCTGGCCGGCCGCTGGTTCGGCGGCACCGCGCTGGCCGCCAACGACGCGAACCTGGCCGCCCTCGCCGAGCACTGGCGCGGCAGCGCCCAGCACGCCTCCGACGTCGTGTACGTGCTGATCGGCCACCGCGCCGGCGCCGGCATCCTGATCGGCGGCCGGCTGCACCCGGGCCGCACCGGCGCGGCCGGCGAGATCGGCACGCTGCGGCAGGTCGGCTGGGAGGACGCCGCCCGCGAGCTGGTCAAGGACGCCTCGGCGGCGGAGGTGTTCGAGGCGGCGCTGCGCGGCGACCGCGACGCCGTGCGCCGGGTGGACCGCTACGCCGAGAACCTCGCCATCGGTGCCTCCGCCCTGGCCCTGGCCATCGACCCCGACCTGCTGGTGCTCGGCGGCGGCTACGCGCGCGCCGGCGACGTGCTGCTCGAACCGCTGCGCCGGCACCTGGCCGAGCTGTGCGTGAGCGCGCCGGAGGTGGTGGCCTCCACGTTCGGGGACGAGGGGGTGGCGATCGGCGCGGTCCGCCTCGCGCTCGACCACGTCGAGCGGGAGATCCTGGGGCTCTGAGGCGCTCCTGCCGGGGCCGCGGGGACCTGAGGGCTGAAGGTGGGCCGGTCTGCTGCTGCCGCGGCACCTGCCCCACAATAAGGACCGCTGATATCAGTCATCGTGGGAGAATTCGTGAAACTCGCCCCTCACCTGCACCGCCTCGGAAACGACATCGTGGCGTGCTACCTGGTCGACACCGACGAGGGCATCACCCTCATCGACGCGGGACTGCCCGGCCACTGGCGGGATCTGCAGGACGAGCTCCGCTCGCTGGGCAAATCCGTCGATGACATCCGCGGGCTGGTGCTGACCCACGGCGACTCCGATCACATCGGCTTCGCCGAACGCCTGCGCAGCGAGCACGGCGTTCCGGTGTTCGTGCATGCCGGTGACGCCGTTCGTACCCGGACGGGAGAGAAGCCCAAGGTCGCCACGGGTCCCATGCGTCTCGGCCCGACGCTCGGCTTCTTCGGCTACTCGCTGCGCAAGAACGGCCTGCGCACCCGCTACGTCAGCGAGGTCACCGAGATCGCCGACGGCGACGTCCTGGACCTGCCGGGCAGCCCGGTGATCGTGAGCATGCCGGGGCACTCGCCGGGCAGCGTCGCGGTGCACGTCCCGGTGGCCGACGCGGTCTTCGTCGGCGACGCCCTGACCACGCGGCACGTCCTCACCGGGCGTACCGGCCCGCAGCCCGCACCCTTCACCGACGAACCGGCCACGGCCCTGGCCTCCCTGGACCGGCTCGCCGGGCTGTCGGCATCCTGGGTGCTGCCCGGCCACGGCGCTCCCTGGCGTATCTCGCCGGACCAGGTGAGCGAGGCGGTCAGGAAGGGCTAGAGCCGCTCTCAGAAACCGCGGGCGGTCTCCAGCAGCACGTCGCGGACCTGCTCCTCCGGCAGGTCCATCGTGTTGACCGCCCCCCACTGCAACGCGCCCAGCAGCGCCCAGCTCTTGAGCCTGATCTCGGGGCTGGGGTCGTCGCCCACGAGCTTGGCGTAGATCGTGTCCTTGAACGTCCTGATCTGGTCGCGTTCGGAGCCGGGCGCGGCCGTGGCGTCGTCCGCCGCCAGGTCCTCCATGAACAGCCGGATCACCGACCGGTAGCGCACCGCGAACTCCACCAGCGCCTCCACGAACGCACCGCGGTCCGCGTACGGCGCGTCGAGCAGCGCCAGCATGTCACCCGCCACCGGCGACAGCAGCTCCAGCGCCAGCCGGTCCTTCGGATGGAAGTGGTAGGCGACCGCTGTCTTGGTCAGCCCGACGGCCGCGGCGATGTCGGACAGGGACGTGGCCGCGTAGCCACGCTCGGCGAACAACTCCCTGGCAGCCGCCAGAATTCGGGTGCGGGTGTCGTCGGATGATGTGGTCATCGTCTCATTTCCCTGCGGGAGCGAGCCTTCCGGACATCTCCCGTTTTATCGTAGGTCCTGTACGACCGTACAGGACGGGCGTCGAGTGGGAGCTGAGCGATGACGCGGTTACTGGGACGGCTGGGCGGCTGGTGCGCGCGGCACGGTTGGATCGTGCTGGTCACCTGGATGATCGCCGCCGCGGCCCTGATGGGCGGCAGCCTCGCCTTCCCCAGCCCCACGAACAGCGACGCCAGCATCCCCGGCACCGACGCCCAGCGTGCCCACGACCTGATGAAGACCGGCTTCGGCACCGGCTACGCCGCCGGCGGCACCGTGCAGCTCCTCCTCTACTCCGCCGACGGCCCGCTCATCGAGGACGAGCGCAAGCAGGCCGTGGAGCGCGCCATGGACCGGCTGCGCGCGATGCCGCACGTCACCAAGGTCGAGACCCCGTTCCGCGCCGGCGGCATCTCCTCCAACCTGCAGATCGGCCTGATCACCGTCCGCATGGAGGGCAACGACAGCGACAAGATCGCGCAGACCACCCAGGAGCTGTCCAAGGCCGCGGAACCGGCCCGGGAGGCCGGCCTCGAAGTGGTGCCCGCCGACAGCTCGACCCCGGCCGACAAGGAGATCAAGACGGGGCCGAGCGAGATCATCGGCATCGTCTGCGCGCTGCTGGTGCTGGTGTTCGCGTTCGGCACGCTCGTCGCCGCCACCGTGCCCATCTTCGCCGCCCTGATCAGCGTCGCCTCCGGCCTGGGCATCATCGGCCTGCTCGGCTGGGTCGTGGACATGCCCAAGCAGGCCGGCATCATGGCCACGATGATCGGCCTCGGCGTCGGCATCGACTACGCGCTGTTCCTGCTGTCGCGCCACCGCCGCCTGCTCGCCGAAGGGGTGCCGGTGGTGGAGTCCGTCCGCCGCACCGTGGCCAGCTCGGGCGGCGCGGTCGTGTTCGCGGGCGGCACCGTGATCATCGCGTTGAGCGCGCTGCTGCTGGCCGGGTTCCCGCTGCTGGCCACGCTCGGCTGGGTCACCGGCATCTCGGTCGTGGCCGCCGTGCTCACCTCGGTCACGCTCGTCCCGGCCCTGCTCGGGCTGCTCGGCCACCGCATCAACTCGCTCAAGGTCCCGCTGCTGCGCGGCGCCGGCGGCTCCCACGCCGCCGGCACCGGCTGGGCGGGGCTCGGCGCCTGGGTGGCGCGCCGCCCCTGGCGGGTGCTCCTCGGCAGCGTCGTCGTGCTCGGCGCGCTCGCCGCCCCCGCCCTGGCGCTGCAGCTCGGCCCGCTCGACGAGGGCTACGGGACGCAGGGCTCCGAGCCGCGGCGTGCGTACGAGCTGATGGCCACCGGCTTCGGCCCCGGCTTCAACGGCCCGCTCATCGTGGTCGCCGAGCTGCCCACCAAGGTGAGCGACGCCGACGACCCGCTCGTGCAGGACCTCACCCGCGAGGTGGAGGACGTGGACGGCGTCAAGTTCGTCGCCGACCCCAAGGTCAACACCTCCGGCCGCTCGGTGCTCATCCAGGCCATCCCCGAGTACGCGCCCAGCGACGAACGCTCCGCCCAGGTCGTCAGGGACGTCCGCGCCATCTCCCTGCCCGGGGTGGACGTGCACGTCGGCGGCAAGGTCGCCGGCCTGACCGACGCAGGCGACCGCATGAACGAGCGCACCCCGCTGGTCATCGGCGTCGTCGTCCTGCTCAGCGCGCTGCTCCTGCTGCTCGCCTTCCGGGCGCCGATCGTCGCCGTCAAGGCGGCGGTGATGAACCTGGTGTCGCTGGGGGCCGCGTTCGGGGCGCTGGCCATGGTGTTCTCGATCGGGCTCGGCAGCGGGCTGGTGGGCATGGACCCGCCGGTCAACTCCTCCTACCTGCAGACGATCTTCTTCTCGGTGCCCATCGAGAGCTACGTGCCGCTGATGTTGTTCGCGGTGCTGTTCGGGCTGTCGATGGACTACGAGGTGTTCCTGCTGACGGCGGTGCGGCAGTCGTACCTGCGGCACGGGAACAACGCCAGGGCGGTGGCCGAGGGGCTGGGGTCCACCGGGCGGGTCATCACGTCGGCCGCGCTGATCATGGTGGCGGTGTTCGTGGCGTTCATCGCCTATCCGGACGCCATGGTGAAGACGTTCGGGGTGGGGCTGGCAGTGGCGATCGCGGTGGACGCCACCATCATCCGCGGGTTCCTGGTGCCGGCCACGATGGTGCTGCTGGGACGGCTCAACTGGTGGTGCCCGCGGTGGCTCGACCGGATCCTGCCGAACCTGTCGGTGGAGGGGCACGAGGAGGACGAGCCGGTGGAGGTGGAGCGCCGGGAGCCGGTCACGGCCGGGGTGTAACGGCCGGGGTGTAACGGCCGCTCACCCGGCCGTTTCGTCAGGATCGTCCGGTCGTTTCGTCACGGTCGTCCGGTGGTCTCGTCAGGCTGGTCCGGTGGTCTCGTCAGGCTGGTCCGGTGGTTTCGTCAGGCTGGTCGGCCGGGGTTGGTTCCAGCATGCGGATCAGCTGCGCGGCCAGGTCTCCGGCGCCGGCGGCGTCCGCTGCCTTGACGCCCTTCGCGGTCACCTCCACCGACCGCTCGCCCAGCGTGACCTTGACGCTCACCTCGCCGCGCCGGGTGCCCAGCCAGGCCACCAGCACCGTGGCGGCGGTGGCGAGCCCGCCGCCGGCGCCGAGCAGCAGGTTCAGCACGTCGGGGGCGGTGCCGAGGGCTCCGGGCTCGGGCGGGGCCTCGACGATCCTGACCCTGCCGCGCAGCTCGGGCTCCTCGCCCAGCCAGGCGTAGAGGTCGCGCAGCTCGTCCCCGGGATTGTCGCCGTCGATCCGCAGCTGGACGGTCACGAGCGCCCCCGTTCCTGGAGTCCGTCAACCGGAATGTACCGCGCCACCCTCTCCCGGGGCACGACCCCGGGAGAGCCTGCGGCGGTGCGGCGCGTCAGTCGATCCGGGTGCAGTCCTGGAGGGCGACCTCCCCGGGGGCGTCGGCCGTGCCGCCGCCGGTGCACTTGATCCGTAGCGGGGTCTGGCGGGCGACGCCGACCGCCTCACCGGAGAAGTCGCCGTTCGTCACGGCGCCCAGCGAGGCCGTGCAGTTGCCGAACAGCACGGTGCGGCCGGGATCTCCGCGTACGGAGTCACAGGTGTAGGTGGGCTGGAGGATCGGGGGGAGCGTGCTGCTGGCGGTGGTCGCGTAGGTCGGTGGCGAGCCCAGGCCCATCAGGGCGAGGACGGCGGCGGCTGTGGCGGGAACGAGGCGGATCAACGGCATGCCTCCATCGGTCTGCGGGTGGCTGCGCCGGTCGCGGCGGTGCCTGTCTCAGTCGGGGTCGGCGAGGTTGCAGGCGGGGACCCAGCCGACGATGCCGGTGGTCGCGTTCGTGCCGTGGTGCCACAGGGTGCTCTCGAAGTGGTCGCAGCGGTAGAGCCCGTGCTCCTCCGACCGGTCCGACTCGAACCCCTGCCCCGCGTAACCGAGCCCGTTACGGCCGGACCCGGCCCGGGGCTCACTCCAGATGATCACGCCTTGCGCGCCGAAGTCGTACAGACGCCTGGCCTGCGCCTGTGTCTGCGCCTGTGTCTGCGCTTGCATGGCCGTGGCCGTGGCCGTGGCCGTGGCCGTGGCTGTGGCTGTGGCTGTGGCGGGGGCCAGGCTGCTCGCCGCCAGGAGCGTGAGCAGGCCGGCCGTGGTGGCTCGTCTGATGTGCACCGCGCCTCCTTCCATGAGTTCCATCGCTCACGGTAAGGGGTCGGTCACTCACCGTGCCAATGGTTTTCCGTCGCGTCGCCATCCGAGGAAGCCCCCGTCCAGCGGACGGGCCTCGTACCCGTGCTCGCGCAGCAACCGCACCGCCTCGGGCGCGACCACGCAGTACGGCCCCCCGCAGTACGCCACGATCTCCGCCCCGGCGGGCAGCTCTCCCAGCCGGTCCCGCAGCTCCGCCATCGGCACCGAGACCGCCCCCGGCACGTGCCCGGCGGCGTACTCGGCCGCCGCCCGCACGTCCACGACGATCGTGCCGGGATCGTCCAGCCGCGCGGCCAGCTCCTCGACGGTCACCCCATCCAGAGTGCCCAGCCGGGCCCGCACGGCCTCGCGCAGCCCGGCCAGCCGTCCCTCCGCGAAAGCCTCGAACTCCCCGAGGAAACGCGAAACCCGCTCATCGGCCAGCCGGTAGTACACCCGCGTGCCGTCCCGCCTGCTGGCCACCAGCTGCGCGGCGCGGAGGTGCTGCAGCTGGGCCGAGGTGTTCTTGAGCGGGACCCCGGCCGCCTGCGCCAGCTCCTCCACCGTCCGCTCCCGCTGGTCGAGCACGTCCAGCAGCCGCAGCCGCACCGGGCTGGCCAGCGCCTTGCCGAGGCGCGCGAGCTGCGCGTAGATCGGCTCCTCCGCGAACATCAGACCATGTACTGGTCGTGGCGCAGGTACACGTCGGTCCACTCCTCGGGGCTGAGCTGCCGGCCGCTCTCGACGATCGCGGCCAGCTCCTCGAAGTACGACTCCCTCGGAGCGCCCGGGGTGAACAGGATGAGCATCGTGGCCGGCTCGCCCGATTCGTTGCGGAAGGCGTGCACACCGCCCTCGGGCACGAACAGGAAGTCGCCCGGCTTGCCCTCCGCCCACTTGTCACCGTTGAAGAGCCGGATGGTGCCGGACAGGACGTAGAACGACTCGGTCATGGTGCGGTGGAAGTGGGCGCCGGGCCCGCCCGGCTTGGGGCCCATCTCCCAGCGGTAGAGTCCGTACGCGCCGTTCGTGGAGCCGCCGGTGGCCAGGTAGTGGACCTGGGTGTTGGTGCCGATCGTGAGGTCGGGGGCACGGTCGGCGAAGGCGTAGGTGCCGCTGTGCTCGCCCTGTTCGGCGAAGTAGCGCGGCTCGGGGTAGGACATGGCAAACTCCTCTACTCTTCTAAAGAACCTTAGAATAGTAGGGGGAGCACCTCCCCCGCCAGCCGTTCGAGCTGCTCCGTCTCGTCGGACATCGCATCCAGCGGCACCAGCTCCGCCCCCGCCCGCAGCACCTCGCTCAGCCCCTGCGCACACGCGTCAGGCGGCCCGCTGACCGCCATGTCCGCGTTGCCGTACATGCGAGCCAGTGACCCCTCGATCCTGCCCCGTTCACCCACCGAGACGTAGACGCGCTTGGCCACCCGGAACCCCGCCGGGTCGCGCCCGGCCTGCTCCAGCTCGCCCCTGAGCGCCCGCACCTGCTCGGCGAACGCCGCCGTGGTCGCCCCTCCCGCACCCACGAACCCGTCACCGTGCCGCACCGCCCGCCTGATCGCTGCGGGCTGGTGCCCGCCCATCCAGACCGGCGGATACGGCTTCTGGTACGCCTTCGGCTCCATGGCCGCCTCCACCTGGAAGAACCGCCCGTGGAAGGCCACCTTCGGCTCGCTCCAGCACGCCTTCATCAGCTCGATGCCCTCGGTGAAGCGCGTCACGAACCCCTCGGGCGACACCCCGAAGGGCCCGAGCAGGCTCCTGGAGCCCAGTCCGAAACCCACCTCCAGGCGCCCCCGGCTGAGCTGGTCGAGGGTGCTGAGGCTCTTGGCCAGGAGCAGCGGGTTGTGCACGACGCTGACGAAGACCGCACAGCCGAGACGCAGGCGTTCGGTGCAGGCGGCGGCGTACGTCATGACCTCGATCGGGCCGAGCGTGGGGACGGGGTTGAGCGTGCCCTCGCGGGCCCAGGCGCTGTGGAAGCCGAGTTCTTCTGCGCGCCGCAGGTAGGCGCGGAACGCGGCGGGCTCGAACGTGCCGTCGGCGATCTGCTGGGGGAGGGAGACGGCGAAGCGGGCGGCCGTGATTTCTGTCATGCACCACCGGATAACCCGGCTCCGGTGGCGCGTCCAGTTTCGCGCGCCTGCCCGAGGTCAAGATGTGATGACCGTACGGGCCGTCGTGCCGTGGCGGATGTGATCGACTGTCCCGGTGCGCTCTGTCGGCAAGGTGGCGGTGGTGGTGCTGGTCATGCGGATCGATCATCGTGCGACGCGGTTCTGGAGGGCAGTGCGAACCGCCGTCGTGACGTGTGCGCTCATGAGCTCTCTCGGGTGCGAGGTTCAGCTCTTTCACACCCGGTCGGAAGTGGACCCGGCCGCGGTCCGGGAGGTGAGCGCCCTCGGCGTGGTCGTCGCCCGCACCACGCAGGAGCTGTCATACGAGAACACCACCATGGTCATCGAGACGATGATCTCCGACGTCGGGAGAAGCGACTTCGCCGAGGCGCTGGATGTCGTGCGCGATCGGCTGCGAGAGCGCGGATGGGTGGTGACTGACGCAGGGCTGAATCACCTGGATATGAGGTCGGCCGAGTCGGCCGACGTTCGCCTCGACGCCGGCTTCCCGAGCCTGCTCGCCTCGTTTCCTGCTGAGCAGCATGCTGAGATTGCCAAGGCAATGAAGGCCACCGTGACCGGGGCGCATGCTTATGTGATGGTGACGCTCACCAGAGCGGGATAGAGAGGCTCTCGAAGTGAGGGTCCGCTGGGATTGGCGTGCTGTGTCCTCAGGGTGTGGACGGGGTGGTCTGTCATGGTGATGGCTCGGGGGAGCGCGAGGGGGCTGGAAAGCCCTCTCGCCCCGGTTTCGTGGCGAAGCCGCGAAGCCGGATGAACACAGCCCGAGCCGAAGGCGAGGCCCTTCTTTGGGGTGGGCTCCCAACGGGCAAGCCGGTAACTGGGATTGGGGCGGGCTGGGGTTTGGAAGAACGCCCGAGCGATCAGCGAGGCCCTTGCAGTTGGGGGGGTCGAAGGGGCGCAGCCCCTGGGAGGCAGGGCCCGAGCCCTCGAAAGGCGCGATAGCGCCTCAATGGGAGGACCGCGCTTTTAGAAGGTGATGACCGTGCGGGCGACAGTGCCTTGGCGGACGTGGTCGACGGCCTCGTTGAGGTGGTCGAGGGGGAGGCGTTCTGAGATCAGGGCGTCGAGGTCCAGGCGGCCGCGTACGTACTGGGCGGCGAGCATCGGGAGGTCGTGGCCGGGGTTGGCGTCGCCGCCCTGGGTGCCCATCAGGCGGCGGGAGGCGAACAGCAGGCCCGTGTCCAGTTCCATCGGGTGGCCCGCCGGTGGGCTGCCGACCATGACCGTGGTGCCGCCCGGCTGGGTGGCGGCGAAGGCCTGGGCCAGGACGCCGGGGGCGCCGGTGGCGTCGAAGGCGTAGTCGACGCCGCCCCTGACCAGCTCGCCGACCTGGCGGGGGAGGTCCGTGGCCGGCAGGGTGTGGGTGGCGCCGAGGCGTTCTGCCTGCTTGAGCTTCTGGTCGGCCACGTCGGCGGCGATGATCGTGGTCGCGCCGGCCAGCACCGCGCCCTGGATGACGTTGAGGCCGACGCCGCCGCAGCCGACCACGAGGACCGTGGCGCCGGGCGGGACCTGGGCGACGTTCAGGACGGCGCCGACGCCGGTGATGACGCCGCACGCCAGGAGGCACATGGCGTCGAAGGGCAGGGACGCGGCGACTTTGACGCACATGGGCTCGGGGACCACGGCGTACTCGGCGAACGAGCCGATGCCGATGAAGCGGCGCACCTCCTCGCCGTCCAGGGTGATGCGGGGCAGGCCGCCCATGATGGTGGGCAGGCGGGCGGGGCCCGCGCAGAGGTGGGAGCGGCCGGCGGTGCAGGGGCGGCAGCGGCCGCAGGGGCCGTTCATGGCGATGACGACGTGGTCGCCTGGCTGCACCGCGGTGACGCCGGCGCCGGTCGACTCCACCACGCCGCTGCTCTCGTGGCCCAGGATGTAGGGGAGCCTGCTGACGACGGGGCTCTTGCCGTCGATGGCCTTGAGGTCGGAGCCGCACACGCCCGACGCCTTGATCTGTACGCGGACCTCGCCCGGCCCCGGGTCGGCGATCTCGACCTCGCGCAGCTCCATGGGGGCGTGGAATGCGGTGAGCACGGCGGCGCGCATCAGCATGCGACTCACGCTAGCCGGGCCGCCCGTAACAAACAAGCGGTTGGTAGGTAAATCCGATCACCCCCGTTGACGTCCATGGTGCGGAAACTTACGCTCGCGCTAACCAAGCGAGCGCTAGGCCGACAAAGTGCCAGGCCGAAGAAGTGCTGAACGCTCGACACGGTGGGAGGCCGTCATGGTGCGGAGGAAGTCGGCGGCGGTCGTGGTCGGGGTGCTGGCCGCCGTCGCCGGATGCGCGGCGCAGCAACAGGGAAGCCGAGCGGGGCAGGACGCGACAGCCGGCGTCACCGCCACGACGATCAGGGTCGGCGGCGTGCTGACCAAGACCAGCGCCAGCGGCTACTCCACCAAGGACGCCGAGATCGGGGCGAAGGCCAGGTTCGAGCGGGCCAACGCCGAGGGCGGCGTGCACGGCAGGAAGATCGAGTTCCTCGGCGCCGAGGACGACGGGCAGGACGCGGCCAAGGGCGACGCGGCGGCCAAGAAGCTCGTGCAGAAGGACCAGGTGTTCGCCCTCGTCCCGGTGCACGCCCCCAACTTCGGCGGCGCCGCGTTCCTGGAGCAGCAGGGCGTGCCGTGGTTCGGCTGGGCGACGGGCCCGCAGTGGTGCGGGACGAAGACGGGCTTCGGCTACAACGGCTGCCTGGCGCCCAAGCCGGGGGCCGGGTCGCAGACGTGGTGGGGCAGGCAGATGGCCGACCTGCTCGGCGGCTCCGAGGGCAAGAGCGTCTACGTCCAGACCTCCGACTCCAGCGGCAGCAAGTACGGCGGCACCACCATCTCCCAGTCGTTCACCGCCGCCGGGTTCGACCTGGCCGGGGTGAACTCCGGCCTGCCGGCCGCCGCCCCGCCGCCCGACTGGCTGCCGTACGTGAACAAGATCATGACCTCGGACGGCGGCGGCCCCCCTGACGTGGTCGTCTCCGTGATCGCGGGCACGAAGTTCAACGTCGGCCTGTACGCGGCACTCAAGCGAGCCGGCTACCGGGGCGTACTGACCGACGCCACCAGCTACGACGTCGCCATCCTCAAGGACCCGGCCAGCGCCCAGGCCCTCGACGGCGTGATCGCGGCCCCCATGTTCGAGCCGTTCGAGTCCACCGCCCCCGAGATCGCCAAGCTCAAGCAGGACGTGGAGAAGGTCGCCCCCGGCACCCAGCTCACCCAGCACCTGGCCATCGGCTACTGGGCCGCCGACATCTTCCTCGACATGCTGAACAAGACCGGCAAGGACCTGACCAGGGCGAAGTTCCTGCAGACGGGCAACGGCTCCTACCTGTACGAGAACGCGGGCTTCGGCAGGATCGAGTACCCCAAGGACCACGACGAGCCGAACGGGTGCGGTGCCCTGGTCAAGCTGGAGGGCGGCGCCTTCCAGGTGGCCAAGAGCATGAAGTGCTTCGACAACGTGCCGCTGAAGTGAGCGTGCCGCTGAGATGATCCTGGACTACGTGCTCAGCGGCCTGGTCACCGGGGCCGTCTTCGCGATCATGGGCTCCGGCCTGACCCTCTCGTACGCCGCCACAGGCGTGTTCAACTTCGCCCACGGCGCCATCGGGTTCCTGACGGCCCTGCTGTTCTACCAGCTCAACCAGGCCGGCCTGCCCGCGTGGCTGTCGGCGCTGGTGTCGGTGGTGCTCTTCGCCCCCGCGCTCGGCTACGGCCTGCACAAGGCCATGTTCAGGGGGCTCGCCCAGGCGGGGGAGACCGCGCAGATCGTGGCCACCATCGGGCTCACGATCGCGCTGCCCGCCCTCGGCCTGCTGGTCGTGGACCTGGCGGGGCTGCCCCCTGCGGACGCCACCGCGTTGCCGCGCGGCGTCGGGCCGCACCCCGCGCAGGCGTTCGACGTGCTCGGCGTGCGGCTGGACAGCGACCAGCTCATCACGTTCGGCTTCTCGGCGGTGGCGGCGGCCGGGCTGTGGGTGTTCATCCGGCACACCCCGTACGGCCTGCGCATGCGTGCCTCCGTGGACCGGCGGCGCCTGGCCACGCTGCGCGGCATCGACGTGGACGCCACCTCGGCGCTGGCCTGGATGCTCGGCTCGGGGCTGGCGGGCCTGGCCGGGGTGCTGGCCGTGTCGGTGCTGGGGCTGGACGCGACCGCGTACACGGTGCTGCTGTTCGCCTCGGCGACGGCGGCGGTGTTCGGGCGGCTGCGCTCGATCCCCTGGACGTTCGCGGCCGGGCTGGCGCTCGGCGTCGTGCAGAACCTGGTCGCCGGCTACACCGACTTCCTCGAAGAGGTGACGGGGCTGCGCACGGCGGTGCCGGTGATCCTGCTGTTCGCCGGGCTGGTGCTGCTGAACAGGTCGCGCGAGCGGGTGGCGGGCAGCGCGGCGGAGGACGTGCCGCCGCCCGACCACCTCGCCGGCCTGCCGCCGTGGCGGCGCAGGCTGCCGTGGGCCGCCGGGGTGGCGGCGCTGGTGGTGTTCGCGTTCGCCGGGCCGCCGTACTACGTGGGCGTCGCGGCCCAAGGGCTCGTGCTTGCGTTGATCTTCTGCTCGTTCGTGGTGGTGACCGGGATCGGCGGCATGGTGAACCTGGCGCAGGCCGCCTTCGCCGCCATGGCGGCGCTGACCTGCGGGTGGGCCTTCGCGTCCGGGCTGCCGTTCTTCGTGGCGATCCTGCTCGGCGTGCTGGCCGCCGCGGCGGTGGGGATGCTGGTGGCGCTGCCCGCGCTGCGGCTGGGCGGGCGGGTGCTGACGCTGGCCACGCTGGCCCTGGCGCTGCTCGCCGATCAGGTGCTGTTCCAGGTGGACGCGTTCAGCAACGGGACGATCGGGTGGTCGATCCCCGCGCTCGGGTTCGGCTTCGCCGACACCTCCGACGCGCGGGTGCGGGTGGTGGTGCTGCTCCTGCTGATCGGGGCGGTGGCGCTGCTCGTACGGAACCTGGAGCGCTCGGCGTCCGGACGGGCGATCCTGGCCGTGCGGTCGGCCCCGGCGGCGGCCACCACGTCGGGGCTGTCGGCGCCGCGGACGAAGATCACGCTGTTCGTGCTGGCGTCGGCCGTCGCCGGGCTCGGCGGGGTGCTGTTCGCGATCTCCAAGGGGTCGATCACGGCGACCGACCTGCCGGCGTTCTCCGGGTTCGTGTGGCTGGCCGTGGTGGTGCTGCAGGGGGTGCGGCGCGTCGGCGGGGCCGTGCTGGGCGGGCTCATCGCGGTGGCCGTCCCCGAGCTGCTGTCCACCTGGGACGTCTCCGCGCACGTCGGCGCCATCCTGTTCGGGCTCGGCGGCATGATCCTGGCCAAGCACCCGGACGGGGTGCTGACCCAGCTCGCCGAGCTGCGTCACCGGCGCCCGAGCCCGCCGGTGACGCGGGCGCCGGCCGGGCCGCGCGAGCCGGCGCTGTTCGCCATGGAGGGGGTCGTCGCCGGGTACGCCGACGTGACCGTGCTGCGCGGCGTGGACCTGCACGTCCATCCCGGCGAGGTGGTCGCGCTGCTCGGCGCGAACGGCGCGGGCAAGTCCACCACGTGCGCGGCGGCGGCCGGGGACCTGCCGGTGAGCGCCGGCCGGATCCTGCTGGACGGCGTGGACGTCACCGCCTGGCCCGCCCACCGCAGGGCCCGAGCCGGCATCCTGCTCGCACCGGAAGGCAGGGGCGTCTTCCCCGGCCTCACCGTGGAGGAGAACCTGCGCACCTGGCTGCCCGACCCCGAGCCCGTCTACGAGCGCCTGCCGCACCTGGCGGAGCGCCGTACCGTGCTCGCCGGCGCCCTGTCCGGCGGCGAGCAGCAGCTCCTCACGCTCGCCCCGGCGCTGGTGCGCCCGCCGCGCGTGCTGATCGCCGACGAGCCGTCGCTCGGGCTGGCGCCCATGGTGGTGCGGCAGGTCTTCGACGTCTTCGCCGAGCTGCGCGAACGCGGGGTCGCGCTGCTGCTCGTGGAGGAGAAGGCCACCGAGGCGCTGGCGATCGCCGACCGGGTGGCGTTCATGCGGCTGGGCCGGGTCACCTGGGTGGGGCCGCGGGCCGAGGTGGACAGCGAGCGGCTGACCGCCGCCTACCTGGGGGTGCGGTGAGCATGCTGGCCGTGGACGGCGTGTCGGTGGCGTTCGGCGGGGTCAGGGCGCTGGACGGGGTGACGTTCGAGGTCGGGCGGGGCCTGGTCTGCGGGGTGATCGGGCCGAACGGGGCCGGCAAGACCACGCTCTTCGACGTGGTGTCGGGGCTGCGCAGGCCGGGCGAGGGGCGGGTGCGCCTCGACGGCCAGGACGTGACGGCGGTGCCGGCGATCAAGCGGGCCAGGGCGGGGCTGCGCCGCACGTTCCAGCGCACCCAGGTGTTCGGCCGGCTGACCGTGGCCGCGAACGTGCTGGCCGCGCTCGACTGGCACGGCGGCGGAGGCGGGCTCGCCGCCGACCTGGCAGGCTGGCCGGCCAGGCGGCGGCTGGAGCGGCGGCGGGAGGAGCGCGTGGCCGAGGTGCTGGAGCTGTGCGGGCTCACCGAGCTGCGCGACGCCTACGCCGCCGCGCTCCCCGTCGGCCAGCGCCGCCTCGTCGAGCTGGCCAGGGCCCTGGCCGACCGGCCCCGCCTGCTGCTGCTCGACGAGCCCACCTCGGGGCTGGACGCCGGGCAGAGCGCCCGCCTGGCCGAGGTGGTCAGGTCCCTGGACACGACCGTGCTGCTGGTCGAGCACGACATGGGGTTCGTGATGGACACCTGTGACCGGATCGTCGTGCTGGACCTGGGCAAGGTCATCGCCACCGGCACGCCCGCGCAGGTGCGGGAGGACCCCGTCGTGCGGGCGGCCTATCTGGGCTGAGCGTGCCGCTCGGTGAACGACAGGATCCGCCGCCAGGAGTCCTGGCACGCCTCGGCCCACTCGCCGTAGGAGCGGTCGAAGAACGAGTGCGGGGCGCCTTCGTAGATGTGCGTCTCGTGCTCGGTGCCCACCCGGTCGAGCGCGGCCTCGTACGCGGCGAACTCCTCGGGCGAGGACGCCGTGTCGGCCCCGCCCCGCAGCAGGAGCAGCGGCGCGCCGGGCCCCGACTCCGGCGCCTCGATGAAGCGCAGCGCGCCGTAGAAGCCGATGCCGCCCGACAGGCCGTTGCCGCCGGCGGCCAGCCACCAGGACAGGGCGCCGCCCAGGCAGAAGCCCGTGGTGAAGACGGGCCCGCCGAGTGCGTCGGTGGCCGCCCGCACGTCGGCCCGCACGCCTTCGAGGGTGACCTGCTGGACGTGCGGCATGAACGCGAAGTCGTCGTCGCGGGAGCCCAGGCCCGCCGTACGGCCGAAGTAGTCGATCGCGATCGTCCGGAACCCCGCCTCGGCGAAGCGCTGGGCCAGGTCCCGGTAGAAGGGGTGCAGACCGCGCACGTCGGGCAGGATGACCATGTTGCGGCCGTTCGGCTCGGCGGGCTCGGCCCGGTAGGCGAGTAGCCGGTTGCCGTCGGCGGCGGTCAGCTCGGTCTGCTCGTGTGAGGCCACCTCGCCCTGGACGGGCGGTGCGGGCGGCCTGCTGTCGGTGGAATGGCACATGGGAACCAGCATGCCCGTGGACGATCCAGGCTATCCAGGTCGCAGGCTGAGGAGCCCGGTCAGAACGACTGGGCGGCGCGCAGCTCCCGCATCAGGTGCTCGCGGACGCGGGCCACGGCGGGCCTGGCCCGCGCGCCGGCGCGGACCGCGAGATAGCCGGTGTTGATCGGCGCCTCCGCCGGCTCGGCCAGCGTCACCAGCGTGCCCGCCGCCAGGTCCCGGCGGCACAGGTACGACGGCAGCACCGACACGCCCATCCCCGCCCGGACCGCGCTCAGCACGCCGCGCAGGTCGGGCATGACGACCTGGGCCGACATGGCCGGGCGGCGGCCGTACACGGTGCGCCAGTAGCGCCGCACGATCGGCAGGTCCTCGGCGTAGGCGACCAGCGGCCGCGGCGGCGGCCCCGCGTCCGGGGCGCCGACCAGCAGGAACTCCTCGTCGTAGACCGGGTCCGCCTGCACCCCGCGCAGCCGGGGCCGGATCGTGGACAGCACCAGGTCCAGCCGCCCGGCCGCCAGGTCGTGCAGGAGGTCGTCGGACAGCCCCAGCGTGACGCGCAGCCGCAGCCCGTCACGGACGAGCGGGGCCAGCATCGGCATGACCACCTCGCTCAGGAACTCGGCGGGCCCGCCCAGATGCACGGGCTCGTCGGTCGGCAGCTCCGAGGCCACCACCTCGTCCAGCGCGTCCAGCCCCGGCGCGACCCGGCGGGCCAGCTCGTCGGCGGCGGGCGTGGGCGCGACGCCGCGCGGCAGCCGGTCGAACAGCGGCCGGTCCAGCGTCGCCTCCAGCGCCTTGACCTGCGCGGTCACGGCAGGCTGCGACAGGCCGAGCGTCTGGGCGGCGGCGGTGATGGAGCCGGTCCTGTGCACGGCCAGGAAGGTGCGCAGCAGGTCGAGCGAGAGCGGTGACATATCAGTATTCTGATGGCTCGGGGCGGTTCCGGTGATTTGTTGCTGATGGCTCGCCGGAGTCATCCTGAGTGCATGACCAAGCGTGTACTCATCGCCCTGACCAGCCACGACGACCTCGGCGGCGTGGAGCGGACCGGATACTACGTGCCCGAGGCCGCCCACCCGTGGGAGATCTTCCGCAAGGCCGGCTTCGAGGTGGACGTGGCCAGCGTCAAGGGCGGCGAGCCGCCCCAGGACGGCTACGACCCCGGCGACCCCGCCCAGGCCGCCTTCGTCGCCTCGGCCGAGCAGCGCGACACCGCCCGCCTGGCGGACGTGGACGCCGCCCGCTACGACGCCGTGCTCTACGCCGGCGGCCACGGCACCATGTGGGACTTCCCCGACGACCCCGACGTGATCAGGATCGGGCGCGAGGTGTACGAGCGCGGCGGCGTCGTGGCGGCCGTCTGCCACGGCCCGTCCGCGCTGGTGAACCTGACGCTGTCCGACGGGTCGTACCTGGTGGCGGGCAAGCGGGTGGCGGCCTTCACCAACGCCGAGGAGGAGCTGCGCGGCGTGGCGGGCGTCGTGCCGTTCCTGCTGGCGGACGCCCTGGTCGCGCGCGGCGCGACCCACGAGCCGGGCGACAACTGGCAGGCCCAGGTCGTGGTGGACGGCCGCCTGGCCACCGGCCAGAACCCGGCCAGCGCCGCCCCCCTGGCCGAGCAGGTCGTCGAGCTGCTCGCCGAACGGCGGGTCTGAGGCGGACAATCGCCGCCGGATGGCGGTTGTGCGGCAAGGGCGTGTGATCCGACCATCGAGGAGTAATGCGACCGCCCCCGTGGAAGGGAACCCCCATGGCCCACCCCAACCTCGATCCGGAGCTGCGCGCCGGGATCGAGCAGTTCCCGATGCCGCCCGGTGACCTGTCCGCCGTGTTCGCGGACCTGCCTGGCGCGCGGGCGCAGATGAACGCGATGATGGCCGCCGCGCCCGCGCCCGACACGCGGATCTCGATCGAGAACCGCATGATCCCGGGGCCCGAGGGGGCGCCGGACGTCCGCGTGCGGATCTACCGGCCTGAGGAGCCGGGGCAGGGCCGCCCGGCGCTCTACTGGATCCACGGCGGCGGCATGATCATGGGCATGCCGGAGGGCGACGACGGGCCGATGATCGAGTACGTCGAGCGGCTCGGCGTGGTCGTCGTCTCCGTCGACTACCGCCTGGCGCCCGAGCACCCGCACCCCGCCCCCGTCGAGGACTGCTACGCCGGTCTCGTCTGGACCGTCAAGAACGCCGCCGAGCTGGGCATCGACCCGGGCAGGCTGGCCGTGGGCGGCGCCAGCGCGGGCGGCGGGCTGGCCGCCGCGACCGTGCTGCTGGCCAGGGACAGGAGCGGGCCCGAGGTGGCCTTCCAGCTGCTCGTCTGCCCGATGCTCGACGACCGCAACACCACGCCGTCCAGCCACGAGTTCGCCGAGGCCGTGGTCTGGGACAGGCAGGCCAACCTCTTCGGCTGGACGGCGCTGCTCGGCGACCGGATCGGCGCCGACGACGTGTCACCGTACGCGGCGCCGGCCCGGGCCGCCGACCTGTCGGGGCTGCCGCCGGCGTTCGTGGACGTGGGGGAGCTGGAGGTGTTCAGGGATGAGTGCGCCGACTACGCGCTGCGGCTGGCGCGGGCCGGGGTGTCGACCGAGTTCCACCTGTATCCGGGGGCCTTCCACGGGTTCGACATGCTGGTGCCTGGCGCGGCGCTGAGCGTCAGGGCGCGGCAGGCGCGCGAGGCGGCGCTCAAGCGGGCGTTCGGGATCTGATCGGCGGAGGTCAGGAGAGCAGCCGGACCAGGGCCAGGGCCAGGTGGGCGCGCATCCGGCCCGGCTGGTCGCCCAGGGAGAAGCCCAGCACGGACTCCGCGCGGGCGATGCGCGCGGCCAGCGAGCTGTGGTGCAGGTGGACGGCCTGGGCGGCGCCGCGCACCGAGCCGGCCAGGCACAGGGCGCGCACCGCGAGCAGCGCCTCCTCACCCAGCCGGGACATCGCCCGCACGTCGGGCAGGCCCGCGATCGCCTGCTCGGGCAGGTCGGCGAACAGGGCCAGCGCCCCCAGGTCCGACCAGCGCATCACCAGGTCGTGCGGGCCGGTGAAGCGCAGCGCCGTGCGGGCGCCGGCCCACGACTCGGCCGCCCGCGCGCCGGGCAGCTCGGGGCCGATGCCGACCCTGGCGCCCTCGGGCAGCCCGACCTCCAGGGCGGTGGCGACCAGGACCGCCGCCGTGTCGCCGATCGTGGCGGCGCGCACGTGGTGCCCCATCGCCCGTAGCCCCGAGGCCGGCTCCTGGCCGGGCAGCGCGATGGCCAGGGCCTGCAGCGGGGTGGCCGGGTCGAAGCCGAGCAGGCGCAGGGCACGGGCGCGCTCGGCCTCGCCGGTCTCGGCCGACAGCGCCAGCTCGACCAGAGCCGGGTCCTTCGGCGTACCGGCGAGCGCGGCGGCGCGTTCGAGGGTGACCTCGGCCGCCGCCGCGTAGCGCTCCAGGACGATCTCGTCGAGGCCGTGCGCGGGCCCTTCGCGCTCCATCCAGACCGCCCCGAGCCCGGAGCTCAGCTCCCGGGCCGAGCCGGGCACGGCGGGCGTGACGACGGTTCCGTCGACAGAGCCGTCGGCGGCGACGCGGGTGCGCCGGCCGGTGGCCGCGTCGAGCAGGCCGACGGGGCACTGCGTCAGCCGGGCCGTGGCCGTGAGCAGCACCGGCACGCTGACGTGGTCGCGCACCAGCGAGTCGAAGTAGGCGATGACCCGCACCGCGCTCTCCGCGTCCGAGTCGAGGGTCGAGAGCCGCAGCAGCAGTCCCTGCACGAGCACCAGACTAGCCTGGCCACGATACCAAGCGTGCGCTAGTTTGGTTTCTGTGGATCTCGACTACTCCACGGCCGAGCTCGCCTTCCGCGCCGAGGTACGCGACTGGCTGGGCGGGCACGCCCCGCCGCCCCTGCCCCCCATGGACACCGCCGACGGCTTCGCCGCACACCGCGCCTGGGAGGCGGAGCTGGCGGGCGCGCGGCTGTCCGTCGTCTCCTGGCCCGAGGAGTACGGCGGGCGCGGCGCCTCCCTCATCGACTGGCTGATCTTCGAGGAGGAGTACTGGGCCGCCGGCTGCCCCGCCCGCGTCACCCAGAACGGCATCTTCCTGCTCGGCCCGTCCCTCCTCCGCCACGGCACCCCCGAGCAGCGCGAGCACTGGCTGCCCCGGATGGCCAGGGGCGACGACGTGTGGGCCCAGGCCTGGTCGGAGCCCGAGGCGGGCAGCGACCTGGCCGCCCTCACCTCCCGCGCCGAGCCCTGCGAGGGCGGCTGGCGGCTGTACGGGCACAAGACGTGGAGCTCCCGGGCCGCCTTCGCCACCCACGGCTTCGGCCTCTTCCGCACCTCGGGGGCGCGGCACCGGGGGCTGACCTACTTCATGTTCCCCATGACCGACGTCGCCGTACGCCCGATCGCGCAGCTCGACGGGCTGCCCGGCTTCGCCGAGCTGCGCTTCGACGGCGTGTTCACCCCCGAGTCGATGGTGCTGGGCGAGGTGGGCCAGGGCTGGCGGATCGCGATGGCCACCACCTCCTCCGAGCGCGGCCTGACCCTGCGCAGCCCCGGCCGGTTCCTGGCCACCGCCGACCGGCTCGTCGAGCTGGCCGGGGACGCCGACCCGGTGCTCGCCGACCGGGCCGCCCGCTGCCGGGTGGAGGCGGAGGCGTACCAGCTGCACACGTTCGGGACGGCCAGGCGGATCATGGCCGGGGAGGAGATCGGCTCCGCCGCCAGCCTGGGCAAGATCTTCTGGTCCGAGCTGGACCTGCGCATGCACGCGCTGGCCCTGGAGCTGCTCGGGGACAGGGCCGAGGACTGGCTCGACGGGTTCCTGTTCTCGCTGGCCGGGCCCATCTACGCGGGCACGAACGAGATCCAGCGCAGCATCGTCGCCGAGCGGGTGCTGGGGCTGCCGCGATGAACTTCGGCTTCAGTGAGGATCAGCTCGCGTTGGCGGCGACCGTACGGGACGTGCTGCGTACGCACTGCCCGCCAGGCTCGTTGCGCACCGAGCGGCGGCCCGCGTGGGAGCAGCTCGCCGCGCTGGGGTTCTTCGGGCTGCTGCTGCCCGAGGAGACGGACGGGCTGGGGCTCGGCCTGGTGGACGTGCTGCCCGCCCTGGAGGAGACCGGGCGCGCCTGCCTGCCCGGGCCGGTCGTGGAGACCGCCGTGGTGGCGCCGGGCCTGCTCGCCGAGGTGCCCAAGCTGGCCGCCGGCGCGGTGTGCGTCGGCGTGCTGCCGCCCGGGCAGGCGTACGCGGCCGACGCCGACCTGGCCGACCTGCTGGTGGTGGTGCGGGACGGCCGGGCACGGGTGGTCCCGCGCCAGGACGTACGGCTCGCGCCCCGGCGCGGCGTTGACCCGTGCAGGCCGCTGTTCGAGGTGGCCTTCTCCCGCTCCGAGCCCCTCGCAGGGCCCGTGGCGCCGGTGCTGGCCCGCGCGACCGTGGCCACCGCCGCGCAGCTCGTCGGGGTCGCCAGGGAGCTGCTCGCGGTCACCGTCGGCTACGCCCGCGTGCGGACCCAGTTCGGCGCGCCGATCGGCTCCTTCCAGGCCGTCAAGCACCAGCTCGCCGACGTGGCCGTGGCCGTGGAGTTCGCGGCGCCGCTGGTGTACCGGGCGGCGCTGACGGTGGACGCCGGCAGCGCCGAGCGGGACGCGAGCGCCGCCAAGGCCGCCGCCGGCGAGGCCGCCACGCTGGCCGCCAGGGTCGCGTTGCAGGTCCACGGCGCGATCGGCTACACCGAGGAGCTGGACCTGCGGTTCTGGCTCGCCCGGGCCTGGTCGTTGTCCGCCGCGTACGGCACCACGGCCGCCCACCGCGAACGCCTGCGCACCGCGATCACGGGGCGGCGCCCGTGAAGTTCGGTGTCCCCCTCGGCCTGGTGCACCCCGCCGCCTGGAAGGACGTGGCGGTGGCGGCCGACGAGCTGGGGTTCGAGTCGGTGTGGCTGCCCGAGCACCTCGTCTTCGCCACCGACCTGTCCCTGGCCGTCTACCCGGGCACCACCGACCCGGGGATCAAGCCGCGGACGCCGCTGTTCGACGCGCCCGCCTACCTGTGCTGGCTGGCCGCCTTCACCACCCGCGTCCGGCTCGGCACCGCCGTGCAGCTCCTCGCGCTGCGCCACCCGTTCGTCTCGGCCCGCGCGTTCGCCACCCTGGACGTGGTCTCCGGCGGCCGGGCCGTCTGCGGGGTCGGGGCCGGCTGGTACCGGGGGGAGTGGGAGGCGGCCGGAGTGCCGTTCGCGACCAGGGGCGCGCGGCTGGACGAGGCGATAGAGGTGGTCAGGCGGCTGTGGAGCGAGCCGCTGGTCGCCCACTCCGGGCGGTTCTACAGCTTCCCCGAGGTGGCCTTCGAGCCCAAGCCGGTGCAGCGGCGGCTGCCCGTGCTGGCCGGCGGCGAGTCTGCCGCCGCGCTGCGCAGGGCCGCCACGCTGTGCGACGGGTGGATCAGCATGCCGCACACCATCGAGTCGATCAAGCCGCAGCTCGCCCGGCTCGGCCCGGGGGTGCCGGCGACGGCGCACGCGTACGAGCTGGCCTCGCCCGCCGAGGTGGGCGACTGGGCGGCGCTCGGGGTGGAGCGGCTGATCGTCCGGCCCTGGACGCGCAGCAGGGACGCGGTGTCCCGGCTGGCCGCCTTCGCCGAGGAGTACGGGGTCAGGAACACCTCGTAGTGGAGCTGCCGCCCGACCTGACCGTCCGGCACTTCCGCGATCTCGTCGGGGCGGGCTGGACCGTGGGCTTGGCTGTGGGCCTGGTGGTGGGCCTGGTGGTGGGCCTGCTTGTGGGGCGTGGTGTCGTGGTGGACCGCGTGGGGCGCGGCTCGGCCGTCCCGGGAGGGCTGGTGGCCGGCCGTATCGCGGCCTTGCTGCCCTTGCCGCCGCCGGGCCGCGCCCTGAACGTCGCCACGGAGCCGGGCGGGACGAACGTGCCCCGTTCGGCCTTCCCGCCGATCGCGGGCACCCGGCGCTCCATCGGCAGGTGGTACCAGTCGTGGCCGTCGAGCCGGTCGTCACAGCGCTCGTCGGGGACCCGGACGCGCGTGGTCACCCGTACGCAGATCTTGACGCGATCCCCGTCATCGGCGACGAGGACGCCCTGCCCCGAACCGCCCTTCGCCGAGGCCCGGTAGGGGCGGCGGGGCGGCGCGTAGGGGAGGCCCTCGGCCGCCGCCGTCCCGACGGCGGGGACCGCCGACGTCACCGGGACGTAGAACCAGACGTGGCCCTGCTCACGGTCGTCGCAGCGCTGGTCCGCCACCCTGAGCCTGGTGACCTGCGCGAGGCAGATCCGGGCGTGGTCGACGACGCCCTGGCTCCGCTGCGTCGCCGTCCTCGTGGGCGGTGCCGGTCGCGCCTCGGAGGCGGTGGCTGCGCAGCCGGCGGTCAGGAGGACGGCCAGGCCGAAGGAGGTGGCGCGGACGGCGGTCTGCGACAAGGTGCTCCCAGCTGTGTGTGGGTCGGTGATCACTGGACGGATCAACGACAGCCGTCGGAAGGGAGTTCCCTGTGCCTGGTCAGGCGCGGTGGCGGCCCCCGCCGACCAGGCGCTGCTCGTCCTGCGCGTGCGTCCTGCGGTGGCGGCGGCCCCTGAGCGGGACGTCCGGCGCGTGTCCCGCGTGCTCCTCCGCGCCCGCGCGCCTGCGCCTGCCCCGGTAGGCGGCGAGCTCGGGGGAGTCGAGGAGGTCGCCGCCGCCCCGCCTGCCGCGCCTGCTGCGCGGCGGGCTGAAGGCGTCGAACGCGCTGGTCGCCCCGGGGATGAGGATGCGCTCGAACGGGCCGGTGTCCACCAGGCGCTGGAGCGGGCCCGTGTCCAGGACGACCTCCAGCGGGCCCGTCTCGTCGAAGAGCGTGATGCGCTCCAGCGGGCCGGTCTGGTCGGTGAACGCGAACCGGCTCTGGTCGAAGTCCGGCTCGTACGGCTCGCTGTCGAAGGCCGGGGTGAACGGGGCTGAACCGGGCCGGTGGTCCTGGGGGAACGAGGCCGCGTCCGAAGTGTTGCGGTGGTGCTGCGGGGCGTCGGTGGTGAGGTCGAACGGCCTGGTCTCCAGGGGCAGCTTGCGGTGCCGGGCGCCGCCGGAGCGGGCCGCGCCCTGGCTCGTGACGTGCCGCTCGGCGTCCCTGCCCGCTGCGTCCCTGCCTGCTGCGTGGCGGGCGGCGGCGTCCCTGCCCGCCGCGTGGCGGGCGGCGCTCCGGCCGGTGGCGCGGTGGCGGGTCTGGGAGGCGGTGACGGAGTCGAGGACGTGCGAGGCGGCGTCCTCGCGGGTGTCGGTGACGGCGTCCACGGCGCCGAGGGAGCGCAGGGCGGCCGCGGTGGCGAGCCGGTCGGCGTCCTCGCGCAGCTCCACCGCGGTGTTCACGGCGGCGACGGCCGTCACAGGGGCGGTCCCGCGGCGACGGCGGCGGCCCTTGGCGCGGGACGGGCGGGCCGGCTTGCCCGCCGTGGCGGCGGCCGGGCTCAGCCGCAGGCGGCGGGTCTTGGCCACCGCGAGCAGGGCGAGCGCGGCGACCAGCGCGGAGCCGATCAGCGTCGGCGAGTCGATGGCGGGCAGCGGCCCGGTCGCGGAGGTGTCGGTGTGGGACGGCAGCGGCTCGGCGGTGGCCGCCTCGGTGTCGGCCGTGGCGGGCTTGGCGTGCTTGCCCTTCTTGACCGCGCCGGGGGCGGGGGAGGCGGCGGCCTGCGGGCTCTGCTGCGTGGCGGCCGGCTCCGGCGTCGCGCCGGCGCGGGGGCCCGACGGCTGGGTGGCGGAGTCCGAGCGGCCCTCGGCGGCGGAGTCCGCGGCCTCGGCCCCGGACCGCCCCTGGGCCTCGGCCGGGGTCCGGCCCTCGACCTGGCCCCTGGCCGCCGGCTGCTCCGGGGTCGGGTTCTGCGCCTGGATTCGGCCCGTGCCCTGGGGGAACTGGGCGGAATGGCCCGCCTCCGCCCTGGGGATCAGCGAGCTGAGCGACTCCTCGGGGATCTGGAGCGTGCCAACCTGGTTCGCCTGCTCCTTGGCCTTCTTCGCCGCCGCGGCGGCGTCGAGCCGCTCTTTGATGCGGTCGGGGTAGCCGTACCCGACCACCTTGCTCGTGTCGCGTTCCTTGCGCTTGGCGACGCCACCGTCGATGTTGCCCTCGATCGTGTGGATCCTGCCGCCCTCGACCCGCGTCACGACGCCGACGTGGTCGATGTTGTCGATGTCGTTGGAGCCGCTCCAGTCGTAGAAGACGAACGCGCCGGGCTTGGGCGTCTTGCCCCAGGCCCCCTGCTCCTTGAACCACTCGGCGTGCGCCACCGTCCACGCGAACTGCCCGATCCACTCCTCGTAGCCGAGCTTGTGGGCGGCCCACGAGAGGTACATGTCGCACCACGGCGCCGCACTGTAGTCGGCGTCGAACTCGACGTTCTTGCCGTACCAGTCGCCGAACTTGGTGTAGGACCCGGACTTCTCCGAGTACCCGAGCTGGCTCTCGAGCAGTTCGATGTACTTCTGGATCTCTGGCGTCATGGAAGTATGGGGGCACCTTCCGGGCAAGACCGGGTTTATCCACGCAGCACTGGGTAAGGAGGGGAACCCGGGACTGGTGTGACAAAACCGGAGGCCTGTCGTCTTCCGTGCTGAGTGAGGTTATCAAGTCGTAACCCCAGGTTGCGCACGTCCCCCGGAGAAACCATGTCTCTCCGGGGTTAGAAACCGCAGGTCAGTGATGTTGCCAGAAATGTCCAAAGCTAGGCGGTTTAACCGTAAAAGATCTACCTTGGGGTAAGGTCTCAGTACCCCGCGCCCGTCAGCAGGCCCCCGTCCACCGTCACCTCGGTGCCCGTGCAGTAGCTGGCCCGGTCCGAGGCCAGGAACGCCACCACGTGCGAGACCTCCACGGGCTTGGCGAAGCGCTTGATGACCATGGACTTCACGAACGCGTCGGCGTCCACCTCGCGTGCGAGGTCCGGGTCCATGACCATGGCGGTGTTGATCGCGCCGGGGTGCACGGAGTTCACCCTGATCTTGAACCTGGCCAGCTCGCGGGCCGCCGACTTGGTGATCCCGCGGATGCCGAACTTCGAGGCCGAGTACGCCGACAGGCCCTCGGCGCCGACGTACCCCTCGATCGAGGAGATGTTCACGATCGAGCCGCGCCCGGCCGCCCGCATCGGCTCGATCACCGACCTGACGCCCAGCCAGGTGCCCTTGAGGTTGACGTCGATCACCCGGTCGAAGTCCTCCAGCGACATCTCCTGAATACGACGAAATTTCAGGATTCCGGCGTTGTTGACCAGCACGTCGAGCTTGCCGTACACCTCCACGGCCGTCCCCACGGCGCGCTCCCACTCCTCGGGGCTCGTCACGTCGTGCCGCAGGTAGGTGGCGCCCGTCTCCTCCGCCAGCGCCTTGCCCTCCTCGTCCAGCACGTCCCCGAACACCACCCGCGCGCCCTCCTCCAGGAACAGCCGCACGTGCGCCGCCCCCATGCCCCGCGCCCCGCCGGTGATCAGCGCCACCTTGCCGTCAAGCAACCCCATGCCGTCCTCCTGCCGCGACGGCCACGGCGGCCGCCTCCATGGTGCGGTAGACGGGGATGCCCGCCGCCGCCGCGATCCGACCCACCTCGTCCTCGACGCCCGCGGGGGCGCACTCGCCGTTCCTGGTCACCAGGGTGATCCGCAGGCCGGGGCGGGCCGCCTGGGCGGTGGCGAGGGCGCGCATGTAGGCGTACAGGGGCTCGGGGGTGGTGCCGTAGGTGAAGAAAGCCTGGACGTTCACGTGCGCCACCACGTCGCGGTACGGCCCCGCGAGTGCGTCCATCACGTCGGACACCAGCTCGGCCCTGCCCAGCGGCCCCACGGGCACTTCGAGCGGGTTGCCCGTCGCCACCACCCCTAGGCGGCGCAGCGCGTCCAGGCGGTCTTCGGGCAGCGGGTCCAGCCGGACCCCGGCCCGGTCGAACGCGTCGGCGGCCAGCACGCTCGCACCGCCGCTCGGCCCCACCACCAGCACCTGCTCGCCACCCGCGCTCTCCGCGCCGTGCGGCGGCTGCCCGCCTGCATGCGCCTGTTGCCTGCCCGTGACCCGCGTGGCGTGCGCCTGGAAGTACGCCAGCACCCCGATCAGGTCGTCCTGGCTCGACACCAGCGTCGCCCCGGTCTGCCCGGCCACCGCCTCCCAGATCCGCCGATCGCTCACCAGCCCGCCCGTGTGCGAGGCCGCCGCCCGCTGCCCCTGCCCGCTGCGCCCGCCGACCAGCAGTACCACGGGCTTACCGGCCTCCCGCAGCGCCTCGTACAGCTCGCGCCCGTCCCTCGGGTCCTCCAGGTACAGCCCGATCGCCCGTGTCTCGTCGTCGCGCGCCAGCCAGCGCAGCAGCTCGGCGGGGGTGACGTCGGCGGCGTTCCCGACGGTGACGACCCGGCTGAACGCCAGCCCCCGCCGCTCCCCGACCTTGATCACCTCACCGGCCAGACCACCGCTCTGCGAAACCAACGCGACCGCCCCCGCCGGCCCCGTCCCGCCGCCGACGAACGTCTGCCGCCCTCGCGGGCAGTACACGCCCATGCAGTTCGGGCCGAGCAGCCGCGTCCCGGCCGCCCGGGCCGCCGCGACCAGCTCCGCCTCCAGGTCCTGCCGCCCCGCCTCGCCGAACCCGCCGCTCATCACCTGGACGAACGGCACCCCGCCCGCCTGCCGTACGACCTCGGCGCAGCGCTCGGCGGGCACGGCGACCAGGGCGTAGTCCACGTCCGCGTGCGCCAAGGAGGGCACGGCGGGCACCCCGCCCACCTCCGCCGCCGTGGGATGCACGGCCACCAGCGGCACGCCCGTGTCACGGTAGAAACCGAGGAACATGTTCCCGAAGTTCGGCCGGGACGTGGACGCCCCGACGACGGCCACGGCTCTGGGCTCGAAGAGCGGCAGGAAGTCGGCCGGGGGCCGTGCCACGCCCGGGGTGCGGTTCACCGCCGCACCCGGGAGGTAGCGGGCATCCACCGCGATCGCCCCAGAAGGCCCCGCGATGACCGGGTTCAGCTCGAACTCGCCCAGCTCCAACCGTTCCCACAACCCACCGGACCCACCCACCGCCATCACCAGCTTGACGACCGCGTCCACATCCACCGGCGGCCCTCCGCGCCACCCGTCCAGCAGCGCCGCCCCGCGCAGGGACGCCAGCGCGCCCCGCACGTCCCCCTCCGAGACCGGGCAGAGCCGCAGCGCGCTGTCCCGCAACGCCTCCGTCCACACCCCGCCCAGCCCGACGAGCAGCACAGGCCCGAACGCCGGATCCCGCACCAGCCCCACGATCAGCTCGACCCCGGCCTCGGCCTGCTCCTCCACCAGGAAGCCCGCCGGCTCCAGCCGCGCCCGCATCCCGGCCGCCGCCGCCCCGAGCTCCTCGTGCGCCAGCCCCAGCACCACGCCCCCGGACTCGGACTTGTGCGTCAGCCCCGGCCCGAACGCCTTCAGCACGAGCGGCCCGGCCAGCTCCCGGGCGATCTCGAACCCGTCCCCGCGCACCACGACCCCGCGCGGCACCGGCACCCCCGCCTCCGCGAGCAGCGCCTTGACCTCGTGCTCGTACGGGCCCGCGGTCACGGCAGCAGCTCGCGGATCTTCCTGCGCAGCAGCTTGCCCGGCCCGCCCGAGGCGTCCTGGGAGTGCGGCAGCTCGGCGGCCACCACGATGTGATCGGGCCGCTGATGCGCGGGCAGCAGGTCGGCCAGGGCCAGGGCCAGCTTGGCGGCGTCCAGCGAGTGGCCGGCCCGCGGCACCACGGCCAGCAGCACCTGCTGCTCGGCCGCCCCCTCGGGCACCCCGACGGCACCCGCCTCGGCCACCCCGTCCAGCGCGGAGGCCGCCTCCTCGATCACGGACGGCTGGGTCCAGATCCCGCCCTTGAGTATCGAGTCCTCGCGCCGCCCGAGCACGCGCAGCACGCCGTCGGCGGAGAGCGTGCCGAGGTCGCCGCCGACGTACCACTCGCCGCGCAGCACCTCCGCCGTCCTGTCGGGCAGCCCGTCGTACTCGGCCATCCGGTGCGGCCCCGCCAGGTTGATCTCGCCGACCGCGTCGATCACCGGGGCGCCCTGCGGGTCGGTGATGCGCACCGCGTTCCCCGTGCGCGCCCGGCCGGAGGAGCCCAGCGGGGTCGAGCCGTCGTCCACCCGCCCCATGCACGTGTACGGGGCCTCGGTCTGCCCGTAGTAGGAGTACACGCCGGCCTGCGGCAGCCTGGCCTTGATCCGGTCCAGCATGGTCGCCGTCAGCGGCTCCCCGCCCAGCATGATCACCTGAATGGACGACAGGTCCACGCCCTCGTGGTCGGGCGAGGCCAGCAGCGCCGAGTAGAACGAGGGGATCTGCGACAGGTGCGTGACCCGTTCGCGCGGCACGACGCGCAGGAAGTTCGCCGGCCCCCAGTCCTGCTCCAGCACCAGCCGCATCCCGGCGTAGAGCGCGGGCCCGGCGATGGCGGGGAAGCCGATGCCCCAGATGATCGCGCCCGTCCCGAACACCGAGCCGGGCCCGCGCGGCACGTCCAGCCAGATCTGCGCCGTGGCCAGCGACGACGCGTGCGTGTGCACGACCGCCTTCGGCAGCCCGGTCGTCCCCGAGGTGAAGTACAGCGCGAGCGGGTCGTCGTGGAACGCGCCGAGCGGCGGCTCCTCGTCGGAGGCCCCCTCCAGGTCCCTGACGTGGATCCAGGCGGTGATCCCGGGCAGGGCCGGCCTGATCTGCTCGACTACCGACTCCACCGTCGCGTCGTACACGAACGCCGTGCACCGCGCCGCCGCCACCACGTCACGCAGCGTCTCCACCGGCCAGTACGGGTTCAGCGCCGCCGTGACCGCCCCGATCTTGGCCTGCGCCAGGTACACCTCCGCCACCCGTAACGTCTCGTTCAGCAGCGCCGCCACCCGCGTGCCCGGGCCGATCCCGGCGGCGAGCAGGGCGTGGGCGCGGCGGTTGACGTTCCTGTTGAGCTGGTCGTAGGTGAAGCTCTGCTCGCCGCAGTAGGTCAGCGCCACCCGGTCGGGCGTACGCAGCGCTCCGGTGGTCAGGATCGCGTGGCCGTAGTTGCCGTAGGGTGATCGGGCCATGGGGGGTGCCTCCCTAGTGAGCGGGCCGGGGCAGGTCAGAGCGGCGCATAGAGCACGAAGACGTTGCCGGAGGGATCGCGCAGCACGGCCCGCGTCTCGTGCGGCCCCGCCTCGGGCTCCCGCACCACCTCGGCGCCGCGCGCCGTCAGGTCCCGCACGGCCGCGGGCACGTCGTCCACTTTGTACGACGGCGCGGCCGAGTCCGTGACCTGCTCGGCCGGGCCCGCCAGCGCCACCGTGACCCCGCCCCCGTCGAGCGCGGCGAACCTGTCACCGTCGCGGAACTTCACCGGCAGCCCGTAGAAGGCGATCGCCTCATCCAGGTCGGCGACGGGGATCAGCACGTTGCCCAGCTTCACGCGGGCCTCCAATGGGGCAGCTCGTCGCGGAACGTCACCCGCACCGGCAGTCCGATGCGCACCTGCTCGGGCGGGCACCCCACCACGTGCCCGAACGCCCGCACCCCCTCCGGCAGGTCCACCCAGGCCATCACGTACGGCTCGCGCCCGCGGTATCCCTGGGCGAACGAGCGGTGCACGACCGTGTAGGTGTGCACCACGCCTTCACCGGAGGCGGGGTCGTAGGCGAACTCCCGGGCGCCGCACCAGGGGCAGGCGGGCTCGGGGAGGTGGATGCGGCGGTCGCAGGACGTACAGCGCTGGATGACCAGCTCGCCGCGCGCGCAGGCGGCCCAGTAGGGGGAGGTGTCACCGCTCATCGCTGCCAAGCTAGCGCACGCTTGGTTGCCCGACAAGGCCCGCGATGATCCCACCACCTGCCGCCTGCCGCCTGCTGCCCGCCTGCCGCCTGCTGCCCGCCGTCTGCCGTCTGCCGTCTGCTGCCCGCCCGATGCCCGCCGCCCGCCTGCCGCTCGCCTGCCGCGCGTCACTCCGTCGCGGAGGGCTTCGGGACGGCGGGCAGGAGCGGCGCGGCTGCGGGCTCCTCGACGAAGCGCCGCAGCACGCTGGGCGGGCTCTCCGGGGGCGTGCCGGATGGTTGCGTGGCCAGGGCGCCGGAGGGCTGTGCGATCGGGGTGCCGGAGGGCTGTGCGGTCGGCGCGCCGAGGGGTTGTCCGGTTGGGGCGTCCGAGAGTCGCGTCGGCGCTGGGTGCGAGGGCTGTAGGGCGGGTGCCTGTGAGGGCGCGTCGGAGGGCCGCGCGGCCGGGGTGCCGGAGGCCGGTGGTGGCGCGACGGGGGTGTCCGAGGGCGACGGAGTGGGGGTGGGTTTCGGGGTCGGGGTGGCTGAGCGCGTCGTGGCCGGCGGCGGGCAGGCGGGGCCGTTCATCGTGGCCTCGCTCACCTGCGGCCCGTTCGACGCGGCCGGCTCCGTCATCACCAGGAGGCCGAGATGCGCGCGCTCGCCGCACTCCGGCTCCCCGGGCGGGTGCGAGACCGCGACGCTGTACGAGGTCTGCCCGCGTAGTGTGCGGCTCTCCTCCCGGACCGTTCTGGCGGCCCCGCCGTCGCCGTCCCGCCGCGTGTACGAGATCAGCAGCCGTACGGGGCCCGTCCCGTCCGCGGAGACGGAGACCGTGCCCGTGGTGCCGTTCCAGCCGGTGATGCCGGCGGCCAGCACGGTGGGCAGCGCCACGGAGGTGCCGCCTTGCGGGGTGGGCGGGGGTGGTGCGGCGGTGCCGGGCGGAGGGGTGGTGGCGCGGGTGGTCGGGGCGGAGGTGGGGGGCGTGGAGGTGGCGGGCCGGGAGGGGGTGGCCGGGGGCTCGGTCTGGGCCTCGGTGCCGGCCTGGGGTGGCGGGATGAGGATGGTGCCGGGGCCGGAGGGCAGGTGGCCGCCGGACAGCAGGATCGCGATGAGCGCCGCCGCCACGGTCGCGCCGGCCACCCAGAGCTGCGGTGGTAACCGGGGCACGCGCTCGCGGAGACCGGCGGCGACGGAGGTGCGGTTGTCGGTCCTGGCCAGGGGGAAGCGCAGGGCCAGCAGCGTGGCCAGCTCCGCCAGGTGCCGCCGGCCGCGCTTCTCCCAGTCGGGGCCGTAGCCGGTGGTGGCGTCCTCCTCCAGCTCGGCCGCGAACTGCCTGGCTGAGGCGTACCTGTCGGAGGGGTCCTTGGCCAGGCCCCGTCTGAGGAGGTCGCGCAGCGCGTCCGGCGCGACCTCCAGCGGTAGCGGCTCCGCCACGTGCATGGCGCGCAACGCGGGCACGTCCGACGCCGCCTCGCCGCCGACCTGGCGCGCTACGTCGGACGTGCCGCCTCCGTGGACCTGATGCGCTACGTCGGACGTGCGGCCTCTGTGGACCTGATGCGCTACCTCGGGTGCGCCGCCCTCCCCGATCGGACGCGTTGCGTCGAGCGTGCCGTCCCCGCCGGTGGCGAGCGTCCCGTCCGGCGTGTCGCCCCCGCCACCCCGACGCGCCACGTACGGCGGCCGTCCCCTGACCGCCTCGAACAGCACGCACGCCGCCGCGTAAAGGTCCGCGAGCGGCCCGGCCCGCCCCTGCGTCCACAGCTCGGGCGCCATGTACGCCGGCGTCCCCGCCGGTACGCCCGGCTCCTCCGCGTGCACCACGACGCCGAAGTCCCCCAGCTTGGCGGTGCCGTCGGCCTGCACCAGGATGTTGCCCGGCGTGACGTCCCGGTGCGACACCCCGCGCTCGTGGGCGGCGGCCAGGGCGAGCAGCGTGCTCTTGAGGATGGCCAGCGCCGCCTCCGGGGTGACGTGGCCGTGCTCGGCCAGCAGCGTGCGCAGTGACACGCCGTCCACCAGCTCCATGACGACGGCGGCCCTGGTGGGGGTCTCGACGTACTCGTGGAGCCGCACCACGCCGGGGTCGTCGAGCTCGACGAGGTGCGGGGTGTCCGACCGGAAGCGGTCCATGAACTCGGTGTCCCTGCGCAGGGTGGCGTTCAGGTACTTGATCGCCACGTACGCGCCGGTCGACTGGTAGGTGGCGAGGAACACGCGGCCGGTGCGGCCGGCGCCGAGCTGGCGCACTTCACGGTAACCAGGGACCAAGTCCTACCCCCATCAGGCAGCCGTCATGGATTCGACGGTCTCACCCGGGGTTCCGGTTGTCACGAGGCGGGAGATTTCAGCCGGTGTTATGCTGATCCGGATAACCAAGCAAGCGCTCGGCTAAGAAGGTGGAGGGCGCCGGTGGAGCGCGTGGCGGTGCTGGTCATGGAGATGCAGCGGGGCGTGGTCGGCGATCTGACGAGATTTCCGGAGCTGGTGGAGGCGTGCGCGCGGCACGACGTCACCGCCAACGCCGCCCGCCTGCTCCAGGCGGCCCGGCCGGCCGGGCTCCCGGTGATCCACTGCACGGCCGCGTTCCGGCCCGACCGCGCCGGCTCCCACACCGCGAACTGCCCGTTCATCGTCTCCCTGCTCAAGGACCCCCGGCACATGCTGGAGGGCACGCCCGCCACCGAGGTGCTCCCCGAGCTGCGCGCGGACACGGACCTGGAGAGCCGGCGCCACCACGGGTTCTCGCCCTTCACCGGCACCGCGCTCGACATGACACTGCGCTCGCTGGGCGTCACGTCCGTCGTCGCGCTCGGCGTCTCGCTCAACCTCGGCATCCCCGGCCTGGCCCTGGAGGCGGTGAACCTGGGCTATCGGGTGACCGTCGTCACGGACGCGGTGGCGGGCATCCCCGAGGAGTACGCGCGCGCCGTGCTGAAGCACACGATCAGCCTGCTCGCCACCCGCGCCACCACCGCCGACCTGGTCGAGGCGTGGAAACGATGATGGACGGGCTGCGCCTGGACGGGCGCGTGGCGGTGGTCACCGGGGGAGCGGGCGCGATCGGCACGGCCATCGCCGCCGATCTGACCGGGCTGGGCGCCGAGGTCGTGATCGCCGACGTGGACCTGACGAACGCGGGCAAGGTCAAGGCTCTGCACCTGCACCTGGACCTGGCCTCGCCGCGCGCGGTGGAGGAGTTCGCGGGTGCGGTGGGCAAGGTGGACATCCTGGTGCACAACGCCGGGGTGGCGATCGTGGAGCCGTTCATCGAGAGCGACCCGGCGGGCTGGGACCTCATGTGGCAGGTCAACCTGCGCGGGCCGATGTTGCTGACCAAGCTGCTCCTGCCCGGCATGATGGCCAGGGGGTGGGGGCGGCTGGTGTTCGTCTCCTCCGACGGGGCCAGGGCGGGGTCCGGGGGCGAGGGGGCGTACGCGGCGACGAAGGCGGGGCTGTTCGGCCTGGCCAAGACGCTCGCCCGCGAGGCCGCCAGGGCGCACGTCACCGCGAACGTGGTCTGCCCCGGGCCCACCGACACCCCGATGCTCCGCCGGGTGTCGGACGCGGAGCCGGGGCTGGTCGACAGGATCGCGCGGGCCATCCCGCTGCGCCGCCTCGGGACGCCCGCCGACGTGGCCGGGCTGGTCGCCTACCTGTGCACGGAACGCGCCGCGTACATCACCGGACAGACCCTGTCGGTGAGCGGCGGCGTGACCATGCACTGACCGCCCGTGCGCTCACAAGGACTCGTAGACGGCCTGCAGCAGGCGGTGGCCGCGCAGGTTGCCGGAGATCGCGTTGGCCATCTTGTTCATCACGTACGCGATGGCCAGGCCGCGCCCCGGGTCGCCGACGCCGATCGAGCCGCCCGCGCCCGAATGCCCGAACGCGCTCGGCGAGGGCACCAGGAACGTCATCGACGGCCGCATGAACCCGAGCCCGAACGACGTGTCGAGGCACAGGACCCGGTCGGGGCCGTGCACCCGGGGCCGCAGCGCCTCCTGGAGGGTCTCGGGGCGCAGGATCTCGCCGGCGATCAGGGCGCGGTAGAAGCCGGCCAGGCCACGGGCGGTGGTCACCATCCCGGCCGCCGGCCAGCCCGCCCGCAGGATCACCGGGTTGTTCGCGCCGCCCTTGAGCAGGTTGATGGCGGGGTTGCCGAGCGCCCGGTTCATCAGGCTGCCGGGGTCGAGCGCCGCCCTGGCCATCTCGGCCAGCACATCCGGCGCCCGCCCCCCTCCCGCCGCCTCAGCCGCCGACTTACCACCCGCCCTACCAGGCGTCGGCTCGCCGCCTGGGATTGTCGCGTCCGTCGGCGCCGCCACCTCGGCGCCCTGCGGCACCGGTTCGGTGACGGTGGTGGCGGGCCTGCCGCTCCCGGCGCGTTCGCCGGCCGTCAGCCGCGCCGCCCGTTCGATCACCGGCTCCGGCGCCCCCACCCACAGCTCCAGCCCCAGCGGCCCCGCGATCTCGGCCGACACCAGCTCGCCCACCGACTTCCCCGTCACCCGCCTGATCACCTCCCCCACCAGGAACCCGTACGTCAGCGCGTGATACCCGTGCGCCGTCCCCGGCTCCCACAACGGCCGCTGCCCGGCGAGCCTGGCCGCGATGGCGGGCTGGTCCTCGAACTCCTCGACCGGCACCGGCTCCTCCAGCGCAGGCAGCCCCGCCTGGTGGGTGAGCAGGTGCTCGACGGTGACCGCCCCCTTGCCCTCCGCCGCGAACTCGGGCCACACCTCGGCGACCGGGGCCGCGACGTCCACCATCCCCCGCTCCACCAGGTGCAGCAGCACGGCCGCGGTGACCGCCTTGGTGCAGGAGTAGGCGAAGGCGGGCGTGTCGCGCTCCCAGGGCCGCCCGGTGTGCCGGTCGGCGACGCCGTCCCACAGGTCCACGACCAGCTCGCCGTCCAGGTAGACGGCGAAGGCGGCACCCAGCTCCTCGCCGTCGGCGAACTGCCGCTCGAACACCTCGCGTACGCGGGAGAACCGAGGATCGCAGTGCATCAGACCTCCGCAGAGAAAGGGAGCGCTTACTTGGCAACCGAGCCTAACAACTGGGGACGATTCGGCCCAGACGATCAGCGCGGCACCCTGAACCTGCTCACCCCCTCCGTCGTCCTCGCCGCCCTGCGCAGCGCCACCACCGGTGAGGTGCTGAGCCTGGCCATGCCGATCAGGGGCGCCACCTCCTCGCCCGCTCCCGGCACGGTCCCGCACCTGCCGGGCCGGCCGCTGCCGCAGCACTTCATGTCGGTGGACGGCGGCGACTACGCGGCCGGCGCCCGGCCGATCGGCGCCGGCCTGCGGGTGGCCGACGACGCCCTGATCGTCACCCACCACGGCACCACCACGCACATGGACGCGCTGTGCCACATGTGGTCCGGCGACGAGCTCTACAACGGCCATCCGGCCGCCAGGGTCCGCTCGTACGGGGCCACGCGGTGCGGGATCGAGCACGTGGGCGGGGTGGTGGCCAGGGGGGTGCTGTACGACGTGCCACGGCTGCTCGGCCTCGGCCACCTGCCCGCCGACCACCGGATCACGGCCGGGCTGCTGGAGGAGATCGCCGTGCCCCGGGCCGGGGACGTGGCGGTCATCCGTACGGGCTGGCCGGTGGTGTGGGAGCGCTCGCGCGAGGAGTACTGGTCCGGCCAGCCGGGCCTGTCGGCGGAGGCGGGGCGGTGGCTGGCGGCGCACGACGTGGCGGCCGTGGCCTCGGACAACGCCGCCATCGGCGGGCTCGACGCGCGCGGCCTAGCCGCCGAGCCGGTCGAGGACGACCTGCACCTGCTGCTGCTCCACCGGCACGGCATCCACCTGATCGAGATGCTGTGGCTGGAGGAGCTGGCAGCGGCGGGGCGGACGGAGTTCGTGTTCGTGGCGGCGCCGCTGCGGATCGAGGGCGGCACCGGCAGCCCGCTCACCCCGCTCGCCATCCTCTGACCTGTGCCCTCAGCCCCAGGTGACCGGCAGGCACGTGACGCCGAACACCGCGGCGTCCTGCTTCAGCGGCACCCGCGCCGCCGGGACGGCGAGCCGCAGGCCGGGGAAGCGCTCGAACAGCGCGCCGTAGCCGACGCGCAGCTCGATCCTGGCCAGTTGCTGCCCCAGGCACTGGTGCACGCCGTGCCCGAAGGACAGGTGCCTGCGGGCCTCCTCGCGGCCGGGGTCGAGTGCGTCCGGGTTCGCGAACGCGGCCGGGTCGCGGTTGATCACCGGCACGGACAGCGCGACGGTCTCGCCCGCGCGCACCAGCACGCCCGCCACCTCGACGTCCTCCCGGGCGGCCCTGCTCGGCGCGCCGAACTGCACGATCGCCAGCCAGCGCAGCAGCTCCTCCACCAGGCCCTCCTCGTAGGGCAGCCCCTGCTCCAGCAGGGCGAGGACGCCGAGGGCCAGCATGTTCGCGGTGGTCTCGTGGCCCGCCACCAGCAGCAGCATCGCCACGTTGATCAGCTCCTCGTCGGTGAGCTCGCCGAGCAGACCGCTGATCAGGTCGTCGCCCGGCTCGGCGTGCTTGCGCCGTATCAGCTCACCCAGATAACCCGCCAGGTCGGCGGACGCCCCCGCCACGTCGCCGTCCGCCGTGACGAGCTGGAGGCTGCGGGACTGGAAGAATTCATGATCCGCGTACGGCACCCCGAGCAGCTCACAGATGACCATCGACGGGATCGGCAGCGCGTAGGCGCTGACGAGGTCCACCGGTGGCCCCGCCGCCGCCATGGCGTCCAGGTGGCCGGCGGCGATGCGCTCGATGCGTGGCTCCAGCAGGCGCATGCGGCGCAGCGTGAACTGGCCGGTGAGCAGGCGGCGATAACGCGTGTGCTCGGGCGGGTCCATGGCGCCGAAGAAGCCCGGGGGAGCGGGGCGTCCTGTCTCGCCCGGTGTGGTGAACCGCACGGCGGCGTGCTTGAGCTCCCGCCGTGCGCTGAACCTGGGGTCGCCGAGCACCGCCCTGGCCGCCTCGGCCGTGGTGGCCAGCCAGCCCACATGGCCGTCGGCGAACTCCAGCCTGCTCATCGCGGGCAGGCCGCGCAGCTCGGCGGGCGGGTCGAAGGGGCATCGCGGGTCACGGGTCGTGGGAAGTCGCATGATTATGAGAGTAGACTCTCAAAAGAAGGTTGTATAGCAAATGGTGAGGATCTCCTTGAAGTGGACGCGGGCCGCCGTACCCCCGAGAATGCGGAGACATGAGTGATCGACCGGGCCTGCGCGAGCGGAAGAAGGCCAAGACGAGGGCGCTGATCCAGAAGGAGGCGCTGCGGCTGTTCCGCCTGCAGGGGTACACCGCCACGACGGTCGAGCAGATCGCGGAGGCGGCCGAGGTGGCGCCCAGCACGGTCTTCCGCTACTTCGCCACGAAGGAGGACCTGGTGATCGTCGACCAGTTCCCGCCCTTCGTGGAGGCGCTCGACCAGGTGCCGCCCGACGTGCCCCCCGTGCGGGCCGTGCGCCTGGCCATGCGGGCCATGATCGAGGCGCAGACCCCGGAGGAGCGCGCGGACAGCCTGGAGCGCGAGCTGCTCATGCTCACGGTGCCCGAGCTGTGGGCGGCCAGCGTCGCGAACGTGACCGCCGTCGCCACCACCCTGCGCGACCGGCTCGCGGCCCGCGAGGGGCGGCCCGCCGACGACCCGGGGATCCGCAACGTCACGGGGGCCGTCATGGGCGTCATGGTGGGGGTCTGGGCCGAGTGGGTGAAGGACCGCGACCTCGACGCGCCGGCCCGCCTCGACGAGGCCCTCGCCCACCTGGAGGCGGGCCTGCCCCTGCCCCGCCCGTGATCAGGCGCCCCCTGATCAGCTTCCCGGGTAGTTGCCTCCGCCGTGCGCCGCGTCGAGGGCGTCGTAGTCGGGGGTGAATCCGCGCTTCGGGACGGCGTCCACGAAGGTCACGTGCCGCGGCTTCTTGTACGACGCCAGCAGCCCCTTGACGTGCTCGACCAGCTCGTCCTCCGAGACGCCGGCCCCCGGCTTCAGCGCCACGACGGCCTTGACCGCCTGGTGCCAGTCGGGATCGGGCACGCCGATGACGGCGGCGTCGGCCACGGCGGGATGGGCCTTCAGCGCCCGCTCCACCTCGGCCGGATAGACGTTCTCCGCCCCCGTTTTGATCATCCTGAGCTTGGGCCCGATGAAGGTGATGGTGCCGTCGGGCTCGCGCCGGCCGAGGTCGCCGGTGTGGTGCCAGCCGTGAGCCGTCTTTTCCGCATTTAAGTCGGGCCGGGCGAAATATCCGGAAAAGAGGGTCTTGCCGCGCGCACAGATCTCCCCGGTCTCACCCGCCGGCACCTCGCTCCCGTCCGGACCGAGGATGCGCACCTGCACCAGCGGCGACGGCCGCCCGGCGAACCCGGCCCCGCCCTCCGCCAGCCCTAGGAACGTGAGCATCCCGCCCACCTCGGTCTGCCCGTACCCGCCCATCTTGGACCGGCACCAGGGCGAGTCGTCCACGGTGATCATGTCGTCCCACTCGGCGGAGTGGGCCACGAACCGCAGCGACGACAGGTCGTACTTGCCGCCCGCGTTCGCCTTCGCCACCGCGTCGATCATCCCCCCGAACAGGAACGCCTGCGTCACCCGCTCGGCGTCCACCAGCCGGCACACCTCCTCGGGGTCGAAGGCGGGGGTGAACACGTTCGTGCCGCCGATCTGCAGCGTGGCCAGGCAGAACATCATCGTGCCCACGTGGAAGAGCGGCCCGTTGTTGAGGAAGGTGAACCCGGGCTCCATCTGCCGCACGACCAGCAGGGACGTGGCGTGCGCGACGAGCGCGGCGCTGCTGAGCAGGGCGGCGTTCGGCCGGCCCGCGAAGGCGGCGGTGTAGAGGGCCAGCACCGGCTCGGTGTCGGCGACCTGGGCGAACTCCCGTACGGAAGCCCCGGCGATCAGCCGCTCGTACTCCTCGCCCGCCTGGATCCAGCTCGCCTCGCGCAGCGGGGCGACCGGCTCGGAGTGCTCCCAGAAGACGGCCGAGGGCGTGAGGTCTCCGAGGACGAAGCGCAGCTCGTCCTCGGACTGCCGCCAGTTCGCCGGGCAGAACACGGCGCCCAGCCTGGAGCAGGCGAGCAGCAGCTCCAGCACCGCGGACGCGTTCTGCCCCAGCCACAGCACCCGGTCGCCGGCGGACACGCCCAGCCCGTCCAGGGCGGCGGCCAGGCGGCTCACCCGCTCGTCCAGCTCGGGGTAGGTGAGCCGGATCTCCCCGTCCACCACCGCGGTGACCTGGGGGCGGCTGCGGGCGTGGTCGGCGAGCACGTCCGACAGAGTCAGGCTGTGGATCATCGTGCGCCTCCGAAGGCAGGCATGACCTCGGTCGCGAAGAAGCGCATGACCCGCTTCATCTCCTCCAGCGGCATCGGCCGGGTGCTGCCGAAGTCGCACAGCAGGTCGGTGAACCCGGCGTCCCGCAGCAGGGAGATCTGCTCGATCACCCGCGCCGGGTCGCCGATCACCTCCAGCTGCTCCCACCGGAAGTCGGCGGAGAGCGTGCCGCCCTTGAGGTAACGGTCCTGGTAGTACTCGAAGCCCTGGGCGGCCCTGCCCGTCCTGGGGTCGATGGGCGCGCTGCGCTCGTTGAAGATGCGCGAGCGGTCGAACGACGCCTCGAACCGCTCCTGGTCCGCGCGGGCCTGCTCCAGGGTGGGGGCGACGTACACGCTGCGGGCCACCACCAGGTCGGCGTGACCGGTGTGCCCGGCCTGCGCGGCCGTCTCCCGCCAGGTCTCGGCCGCCTTGACGACCTTCCTGAACGGCGCCGCCGGGTCGGCCAGGATGGGCAGGCCGCGCTCGGCGTACATGGTCACGGTCTCGGGCGAGACGGCCGCCACGTGCAGGGGCGGATGCGGGGTCTGCAGCGGCCTGGGCACCAGCGACACCTCGGCGCCGGTCCGGTAGAACTTGCCCTCGTGCTGGTACGCCTCCTGCGTCCAGAGCCCGACGATCACCTCCAGCGCCTCGTTGAACCGGTCGCGCGCCTCCGCCAGGTCGATCCCGAACCCCTCGAACTCGAAGCTCTGGTACCCCCGCCCGATCCCGAGGTCCAGCCGGCCGCCCGACAGCACGTCCACCTGCGCGGCCTCCTCGGCGACGTGCACCGGGTTGTGCAGCGGCAGCACGACGATGCCGGTGCCGAGCCTGATCCGGCTGGTCCGGGCGGCGGCGTGGGCGAGCATGGTGAACAGGTTCGGCACGACCCCGTAGTCCCTGAAGTGGTGCTCGGCCAGCCGTACCCCGTCGAACCCCAGCTCCTCGGCCAGTCCGATGAGCTCCAAATGGTAGTCGTAGACGTCCTTGAAGCTCTGCCCGTCGAACCGGTGGAAGAGATGGAAGGTCGAGAACTTCATGCGGCAACCCCTCAGCAGGTAAACCAAGCGCTCGCTTGGGAGCGTATCAGCCGAAATGCGGTTCCGCATCACCGCAGGGTGCCCCTAGCGTGTCCGTGTGACGCAAGTGATCGTGTTGAACGGCGGATCGAGCGCGGGCAAGTCGTCGATGGCCAGGAGCCTGCAGGCCGTCCTGCCCGAGCCGTGGCTCAGCATCTCCATCGACGACCTCGTGGATGCGATGCCCGCGGCCATGCAGGCCGTGGACACCGGCATCGAGATCACCTCCGACGGCGAGGTGAATGTGGGGCCCGACTTCAGGAGGCTGCAACTGGCCTGGCGGGAGGGGATCGCCGCGATGGCCCGCGCGGGCGCTCCGGTCATCGTCGACGACGTCTTCCTCGGCGGGCCCTCGTCCCAGAAGGAGTGGCGGGAAGTGCTCTCGGGCCTGGACGTGCTGTGGGTCGGCGTCAGGTGCGACAGCGCGGTGGCCGCCGAGCGCGAGCTGGCCCGGCAGGACCGCCCCCAGGGCATGGCCGAGCTGCAGGCCGAGGTGGTCCACCAGGGCGTGCGCTACGACGTGGAGGTGGACACCACGCACGCGGCCGCCCTGGAGTGCGCGCGGACGGTCGCCGCGCACGTCCGGTAGGGATCAGTCGCGGCTCGCGACGAGGCTGCCCGCGCCGGCGGGCTGCGCGGCCCCGCCGCCCGAGGGCCGTACGACGCGGGCCAGCAGCGTCATCGTCGCCACCACGCAGGTGATCATCATGAACGCGGCCGGGTAGGACAGCGTGCCGGCCAGCCAGCCGGTGACCGGCGGCGCGATCATGCCCGACATGTAGGTGATCGTGGCCACCCCGGTCACCCCCTCGCTGGCGTTCGTCCCCGTGTTGCCCGCCGCCGCCAGCACCAGCGGCATGACCACGGCCACCCCCAGCCCGATCAGCGCGAACCCGGCCACGCCGAGCGCGGGCGTGCGGGCCGTCACCACGGCGACGCCGCCGAGCACCGCCACGATCCCGCCGACCCGGACGGTCCGCACGGGGCCGAGCAGCCGGATCACCCGGTCGCCCAGCAGGCGGGTGCCCGCCATGCAGAGCATGAGGACGGTGTAGCCGGCGGCGGCCACGCCCGGCCCCGCGTCGGTGACGTGCGTCAGGTAGACGGCGGCCCAGTTCGCGCTGGCGCCCTCGGCGAACACGGCACAGAAGCCGACCAGGCCGAGCGGCAGGATCGCCCGCGACGGCAGCGCGAAACGGCGCGGCGCGGGGGCGTCCTGGGTCGTGCCGGGGGCGGCGTCGTCCCTGAGCAGGCCGCGCCCGGCCAGCCCGAGCACGACGAGCAGGACGGCGGCGGCCACGCCGAGGTGGATCCTGGCGTCGACGCCGGACTGCGCGGCCAGGGTGCCGACGGCGCCGGCGGCCAGGCTGCCCACCGCCCACATGCCGTGCAGCCCGGACATGACGGAGCGGCCGAGCCGCCGTTCGAGCACGACGGCATGGGCGTTCATCGTGATGTCGGACATCCCCGCGCCCACCCCCGACAGGAAGAACACGGCGAACAACCAGGCGGGCGACGGCGCGAGCGCGGGCAGGGCCAGGATCACGCACCACGCCGCGAGTAAGGCGCGGGTGGCGGCACGGCTGCCGAACCGGTACGCCACCCGCCCGGCCATCGGCATGCCGATGAACGCGCCGATCGGCGGGCAGAGCAGCGCCAGGCCGAGGGTGCGCGGGTCGAGGGCCAGGTGCTCCTGGATCCACGGGATGCGCGTGGACACGGTGCCCGCGACGGCTCCGTGCACGGCGAAGACAACGGCGATCGCACGATGGTGACTCATGTGTCAGAAACTATCAGGCAGGCTTCCTGATGAAAAGAGAGTTTCAGGCAGGGACCCTGACTAATATGGGAGCGTGAAGACCGCGACCCCCGCCATGGCCCGTGCGATCAACGACCGGCTGGCCCTCGACCTGCTCCTCGACCGCGGCCCCCTCACCGCGCCCCAGCTCCGCGAGCTGACCGGCCTGTCCAGACCGACCGTGTCCGACCTGATCGAGCGCCTCACGCAGGGCGGGCTGATCGAGGTCACGGGTGAGTCCGGCGAGGACCGGCGGGGGCCGAACGCCCGCGTCTACGGGCTGGTGGCGGGCCGCGCCCACGTGGCGGGGGTGGACCTGCGGCGCGAGACGATCTCCGTGGCCGTCGCCGACATCACCGGGCGGACGGTGGGCAGCCGCACCCGGCCGGTCGGCGGCGACCTGGTGGACCTCGTGGCCGAGGTCGTCGCGGAGGCCGCGGGGGAGCGGGCGGTCGACACGGTCGTGGTCGGCGCCCCCGGGCTGGTCGCGCCGCGCGACGGCGAGCTGGTGTCGTCCAACGACGTGCCCGGATGGCGCACCGGGCTGGTGCCGGCCTGGAGCGAGCGGCTGGGCGTGCCGGTGACCCTGGAGAACGAGGTCAACCTGGCCGCCATCGCCGAGCTGCGCACCGGAGCCGCGCAGGGCGCCGAGGACTTCGTGCTCATGTGGGTGGGCGACGGCGTGGGCGCGGCGGTCGTGCTCGGCGGCCGACTGCGGCGCGGGGTGTCGGGCGGTGCGGGGGAGGTCGGGTTCCTCCAGGTGGACGGCACGGCGTTCTGCAACCTGGTGACCGAGAGCGTGGCGCGCGACCTCGGCCGCGGTGAGTTCGCCGCGCGCCTGGCCAAGGGCGCCTTCGCGTTCGTCACGCTCCTCGACCCCGGCCTCGTCGTGCTGGGCGGGGAGGCGGGGCAGGCGGGCGGCGACGGGCTGGCCGCCGAGGTCGCCGCCCGGCTACGGGAGCTGGCGCCCGCGCCGACCGAGGTGCGGGCCAGCACCGTGGCGGGCAACGCGGTGCTGCAGGGCGCCGTGCTCACGGCACTCGACCAGGCCCGCGACCACGTTTTCGGCTGACGATGAGAGCGCTCTCAACCGCGGTGCCCCCGGTAGTGCGCGATCAGGTGGTGGCCGCCGGCTCCCGGAGCGGCAGCCGTACCTCGAACCAGGTCTCGCCGGGCACCGAGCGCACCTTGATCTCACCGCTGTGCCGACCGGCCACGATGCGGTAGGAGATGTCCAGGCCCAGCCCCGTGCCCTCACCCACGCTCTTGGTCGTGAAGAACGGCTCGAAGATCCGGTCCTTGATCGCCGCGGGCACCCCGGGGCCGGTGTCGCCGATCTCGATGATCGCCTCGTCCTCGTCGTGCGCCGTGCGGATGGTCAGCGTGCCCTCCTCGCCCATCGCGTCGAGGGCGTTGTGGATGAGGTTCGTCCAGACCTGGTTCAGCTCGCCCGCGTAGCAGGGCAGGTCGGGCAGCGTGCGGTCGTAGTCGGTGACCACGCTGATGCCCGGCGGGATCTTGCCGCGGAAGATGGCCACCGTGCTGTCGAGCAGGTCGTGCACGTTCACGAGCTGGAACGGCGCCCGGTCCATCTGGGAGTACTGCTTGGCCGAGCGGATCAGCGTGGTGATGCGCTCCGTCGCCTCGGTCACCTCGTTGAGCATCTGCGAGATCTCGATGGCCTCGGCCAGCCAGTGCAGCGCCTTCGGCGTGTGCTCGGCGCCCACCTTGGTGCGGATCTTCTGCAGGTACGCGCTGGTGAACCCGGCGTTGACCAGCGCGGGCGCCAAGTCCCACGGGTCCTCGACGCCCACCTCCTCCAGCGCCTCGCCCAGCTCGTCCTCGGCGTCGGAGATCTCCAGCGGGGAGCGCTTGTCCTGCTGGGCCAGGTTGCTCGTGCACGCCTCCTGCGCCTCGATGAGCGCGCGCAGCTTGTCGGGCGGGATGCCGTCCTCGGCGAGCTGGGCGAGCTGGAAGCGCGAGGTCTTGATCAGCGTGCGCAGCTCGCTCACCGCCCGCACGGCCGCCGCGGCCGGGTTGTTCAGCTCGTGCGTGAGCCCCGCCGTGATCGTGCCGAGCGCGGTCAGCCGCTGCCGCCGGTCGATGATCTCGCGCTGCATGCGCCCGCCGGACAGCAGCCCGTCGAGCAGGTGCATCGCCATCGGGAACCACTCGGCCACGATGTAGGCGAACTTCTTGGCCGGCAGCATGAACATGCGTGACGGCGCGGTCGCGCGCAGCGTGTGCTGGTAGGTCTGCGGCGCCCGGTCGCCGAGGTAGGCCGAGGTGGCGCCGCCGTAGACGCCGGGCTGCGAGGTGCGGGGCATCGCGACGGTGCCGGCGCTGACCGTCTCGCTGATCATCTGGATCTCGCCCTCGAGCAGCACCGCGAAGCACTCGGCGGGCTCGCCCTGGCGGACGATGTCCTCGTCCTGGGCGTAGGTCTGCACGGCGCCGCTCATCGCGAGCTTGGTGAGCTGCTCGTCGGACAACCGCTCGAAGAGGAAGAGCTTGCGCAGCTCGTCTATGTCGATCATTGCTTCTCCAGGTACCGATGCACGAGCGCGACGGCCATCGCGCCCTCCCCGACGGCGGAGGCCACCCGCTTGATCGATTCGGCGCGTACGTCGCCCGCGGCCAGCACCCCCGGCACGTTCGTCTCCAGGAAGTACGGCTCGCGCCGCAGCGGCCAGTTGCGCGGCCGCCGCCCGCCCTGCACCAGATCGGGCCCGGTCAGCACGAACCCGCGCGAGTCGCGCTCGATCGTCTCGCCCAGCCACTCGGTGTAGGGCTGCGCCCCGATGAACACGAACAGCCACTGCGCGTCCACCGTGCGCTCCTCGCCCTTGGTGGACAGCGTCAGCCGCTCCAGGTGCCCGTCGCCGCCACCGCCGACGACCTGGGTCTCGACGTGCACCTCGATGTTGGGGATCGCGGCGATCTGCTCGATGAGGTAGTGCGACATGGACTTCTCCAAACCATCACTCCTCACCAACAAGTGAACCTTGCTCGCGAATCCCGACAGGTAGACGGCCGCCTGCCCGGCCGAGTTCGCCGCGCCCACGATGAACACCTCGGTGTTCTTACAGGCCGGCGCCTCGGTCAGCGCGGCGCCGTAGAAGACGCCGCGGCCCACGAACTCGTCCAGCCCCGGCGCCTCCAGCCGCCGGTAGGTGACGCCGGTGGCCAGGATCACCGCGTGCGCCGCGATCTCCCCGCCGTCCTTGAACCCGATCACCCGCGCCTGCCCGCGCGGCTCCAGGCTCGTCACCTTGCGCGCCGTCAGCAGCTCCGCGCCGAACTTCAGCGCCTGCCTGCGGGCCCGGTCGGCGAGCTGCTGGCCGGAGACGCCGTCGGGGAAGCCCAGGTAGTTCTCGATCCTGGAGCTCTGGCCCGCCTGCCCGCCCGAGGAGTACGCCTCCACCAGCACGGTGTTCAGCCCCTCCGAGGCGCCGTACACCGCCGCGCCCAGCCCGGCGGGGCCGCCGCCCACCACGATCAGGTCGTAGAAGTCGGTGGCGGGCGTGGTGGACAGCCCCACCGCGGTGGCCAGCGTCGCCTGGTCGGGCGACTCCAGCGTGGTGCCGTCGGAGGTCACCACCAGCGGCAGGTGACAGCCCTCGCCCGCCGCCTTCACCAGCTGCGCGCCCTCCGGGTCCTCGGCCAGCATCCACTGGTAGGGCACGTGGTTGCGGGCCAGGAAGTCACGCACCTTGTACGACTGCGCCGACCACCGGTCGCCCACCACCCGCAGCTCGGTGCGCTCCACCCGGTCGGTACGCAACCAGGCGTCGAGCTGGCCGTCGATCACCGGGTAGAACTTCTCCTCCGGCGGGTCCCAGGGCTTGAGCAGGTAATGGTCGAGATCGACGACGTTGATCGCCTGGATCGCCGCGTCGGTGTCGGCGTAGGCGGTCAGCAACACGCGGCGCGCGTACGGATACAGGTCCATCGCGGCCTCGAGGAACTGCACCCCGTTCATCTGGGGCATCCGGTAGTCGGCCAGGATCGCCGCCACCTCGTCGCCCCGCAACCGCATCTCCCGCACCGCGTCGATGCCGTCCCTGGCCGTCTCCGCACGCACGATCCGGTATTCCTGGCCGTAACGGCGTCTCAGGTCACGGGCGACCGCCCGCGACACGCCTGGGTCGTCGTCCACCGTCACGATGACCGGCTTGTCCATGCCCCACGTCCTTCTTCATGGTCTTCCTACTCAGAGGATGTCATGTACGCCGGTGTGGGTGAGCACGCGCTCATATCATGGGCGGATGGGCACACGCGACCGCATCATCGACGCGGCTGAGCAGGCGATTCAGGAGTTCGGCATCGCGGGCGCCACCACCAAGCGCATCGCCCACCAGGCCGCCTGCTCCGAGGCGCTGCTCTACAAGCACTTCGCCAACAAGGAGGAGATCGTCCTCGCCGTGCTGCTGGAGCGCTCGCCCGGCCTGGGCCCCGCGCTGACGAAGCTGCGGCTCGGCGTGGGGCAGGGCGACCTGGCCGCCGACCTGGCCGAGTTCGCGTGCAGGACCCTGGAGTTCTACGTCAGGGCCGCCCCGGTCGCCGGGGGCGTGCTCGGCGACCCGCCGCTGCTGACGGGGTTCCGCACCATGCTGGCCAAGGCCGACCTCGGCCCGCACCTGCCGATCCAGGCGCTGGCCGAGATCCTGCGGGCCGAGCGGCAGGCCGGCCGGATCGCGGCGGACGTCGATCCCGACGCCGCCGCCTGCCTGCTGATGGGCGCCTGCTTCCACCGGGCGAACCTGACCCACTTCGTGGACCTGCCCGACGACGACGCGAGCTGGGCCGCCACCATCGTGCGTACGCTGTTCAGGCGATGACGCGGCTCTCCCCGCCGTCCACCAGCAGCGAGACCCCGTTCACGAACGAGGCCCGCTCGCTGGCCAGGAACGCCACCACGTCGCCCACCTCCTCGGGCCGCCCGATCCGGCCCACCGGCACGCCCTCGCCCCGCTCGCGCAGCGCCTCCTCGCCGCCGGACAGCTCACGCAGCCGCTCGGTCTCGATGGGGCCCGGCATGACGTTGTTGACCCGTACGCCGTCGCGCCCCACCTCGCGGGCCAGCGTGCGCACGACGCCCGCCACCGCCGAGCGCATGGCGTTCGACAGCGCCAGGTTGTCGAGCGCCTCACGGGCCGACCGGCTGGTGATCGTGACGATCCGGCCCCAGCCGCGCGAGCGCATCTCCGGCAGCACCGCGTGGATCAGCCGCACGGTGCCGAGCAGGTTGCGCTGGACGGCCACGTCCCAGTCGTCGAGCCCGACCGCGTCGAAGCGGCCGGCGGGCGGCCCGCCCGCGTTCGCGACGAGGATGTCCACGGGGCCGAGCACGTCGCGCGTCTCCTCCGCCAGCCGCCGCGCGGCGGCCGGATCCTCCACGTCGGCCAGCACCGCGTGCACGACCTTGCCGAACTCCTGCAGCTCCACCACCGCGTCCGCGAGCTTCTCCGGGTCGCGGGCGCTGACGCACACGTCGCAGCCCTCCCGCGCGAGGCTCTTCGCGGCGGCGAGCCCGAGGCCCGCGCTGCCTCCGGTGACGAGGGCGACCTTGCCCGAGATGCCGAGATCCATGGGGCGACTCTACCGATCGGGCGCCCCCGGAGGCGCTCAGGCCAGGCCCACGCGTGCCAGCTTGTCGGGGTTGAGCACGCCGTAGATCTCGCTGATGCGGCCGTCCCTGATGTCGATCATGACGAGCTGCGGGTGGCCGCCCACCTGGGTGGCGACCGCCGGCATGCCGTTGACCTCGATGAACCGCCAGCCCTTGAACGCGTAGCGCGCCTGCAGCGCGACCAGGAACGTGGCCACCTTCTTCCGCCCGACGATCGGCCGCAGCGCCGCCCTGACCTTGCCGCCGCCGTCGTTGTAGGACACGACGTCCTCGTGCAGCAGCTCGGTGAGCGCGGCCAGGTCGCCGCCCCCGGCCGCCCGGATGAACTTGGTCAGCAGCTCGGTGTGCTCCTCACTGGACGGGTGGAACCGGTCACGCCCCTGCGCCAGCCGCACGGAGGCGCGGTGGTGCAGCTGCCGGGCGTTCGCGACCGAGGAGCCGACGATCTCGGCGATCTCGTCGTAGGGCAGCTCGAACGCCTCGCGCAGCACGAACACCGCCCGCTCCGGCGGTGACAGCCGCTCCATCAGGTGCAGCGTCGCGTACGAGACCGTGTCGCGCAGCTCCGCCGTGTCCAGCGGCCCCGCCTGCGCCGTCTCGACCGGCTCCGGCAGCCACGGCCCGGTGTAGGCCTCCCGCTTGACCCGCGCCGAGCGGAGCTGGTCGAGCGCCAGCCGCGAGACCACGGTCACCAGGAAGGCGCGCGGCTCCCTGATCTCCGCGTGGTCGGTGGCCTGCCAGCGCAGCCAGGCCTCCTGCACCACGTCCTCGGCGTCCCACATGCTGCCGAGCAGGCGGTAGGCCAGGCCGAGCAGCATCGGCCTGTGCTCCTCGAAGTCGTCCACGATCGGCATCATGCCCTGTCGCAGGAGTGGGCCGCGTGCCGGGGTGTTGTGACGGCCGACGGGGTGGAAAAGCAACGGCAAGCATGATGAGCTGGGCAAGTGGCGAGAAACTTGATCCTGTCGGGAGGCCTGTTCCACGACTTCGCCGCCACGTCGGAAGCGCTCGCGCGGACGCTGGCCGAGGTGGGAGTCGAGTCGGAGATCACCGAGGACATCGCGGGCGCGCTGAGCGAGCCGTCGGAGGTCCAGCTCATCACCGTCAACGCGCTGCGCTGGCAGATGACCCAGGACCGCTTCGCCGACCTGCGCGACCAGTGGCGCTTCGGCCTGCCGGCCCAGGCCCGCACCACCCTGCTCGACCACCTCGACCGGGGCGGGGGGCTGCTGTGCATGCACTCGGCCTCGATCTGCTTCGACGACTGGCAGGGCTGGCCGCGCGTCCTGGGCGGCTGCTGGACCTGGCCCAAGTCCCACCACCCGCCGCTGGGCTGGACGGGCGTGCGGGTGCACGGCAAGCATCCGGTGGTCGACGGGCTGCGCGACTTCGACGTGGTGGACGAGGTCTACAGCGACCTCGACGTGCTGCCCGACGTGGAGCCGCTGGCCTCCGCCAACGGCCAGCCGCTCGTCTGGGCGCGGCCGGTGCGGCGGGGCCGGGTGTTCTACGACGCGCTGGGGCACGACACGCGCTCCTACGACAACGAGATCCACCGGACGCTGCTCCAGCGGGCGGCGCTGTGGCTGCTCAAGCGGCCGGTCACGATCACGGAGTAGCCGACCAGCCGCTCCAGGCTGTGACCCGGATGACGATCACGGGGCCGCCGGGGCGGCGCTCGCGGTACTGCGGGTACTTGGCGGCCAGCGCGTCGATCGCCCGCTCCCGCTGCTCGCCGTGTTCGACGACGCAGGCCAGGCCGTCGGCGCGGACCCACCACAACCGCGTCCAGTCGTCCTCGTAGTGGTCGGCCAGCACGCTGACGGCCGGGTTCGCCCTGATGTCGCGCAGCCGTGCGAGGTCGGTGGTCGTCTTGGGCTTGTGATCGACGGCGGTCACCACCGTGTCGCAGAGCAGGGTGTCGCAGAGCAGGGTGTCGTCGAGCAGGGCGCCGCCGAGCAGGGCGAAGGTTATGGGCACCACGCGGGGGGTGCCGTCGGCGGCGAGCCTGGCCAGGCGCGCCACGGGTTGCGCGGCGAACCGCTGCCGGGTGGACATGTCCGGAACCTACAAGACCGACCGGCGCCCAGCTGGGCACGATGACCACATGAACGTGAACCTTTCCCTGATCCCGGGATTCCTGGCCGGGCACGGGCGTGTCCTCGACCGCCGCCGCTACGACCTGCTCGTCGGCACGGGAGACGCGGCCGGCGTGCTGGCGGCTCTGGAGGGGTACCGCAACGCCGACGGCGGCTACGGCTGGGGGCTGGAGCCCGACCTGCGCTCGCCCGAGAGCCAGCCGGGCGCCGCGCTGCACGCCTTCGAGGCGTTCGCGGAGGCGGGCCCCCTCACCTCGCCGCACGCGGCGGCGCTGTGCGACTGGCTGGACGCGGTGACGCTGCCCGACGGCGGGCTGCCGTTCTCCCTGCCGCTGACGGTCCCCGCCGCCACCGCGCCCTGGTGGACCGGCGGCGACTCGGCCACCTCGTCCCTGCAGATCACCGCCATCACCGCGGCGGTCGCCCACCAGGTGGCCGCGCACGACCCGGCCGTCGCCGGGCACCCGTGGCTGGAGAAGGCCACGCGCTACTGCTTCGAGACGATCCGGGCGCTGGAGGAGCCGCCGCACGCGTACGTGCTGCTGTTCGCCGTGCGGTTCCTGGACGCCGTGTACGACAGGCCCGGCGCGGCCGACCTGCTCAAGCGGCTCGGCGCGCTCATCCCCGAGGACGGCCGGGTGCCCGTCGCGGGCGGCACGGAGAACGAGGCCCTGCGCCCGCTGGACTTCGCGCCGTTCCCCGGGCGGCCGGTGCGCGACCTGTTCGAGCCCTCGGTGATCGCGGCCGACCTCGTCCGGCTGGCGGGGGAGCAGCAGGACGACGGCGGGTGGACCGTGGACTACGCGCGGATCTCCCCGGCCGGGTCACTCGAATGGCGCGGCGCCGCCACCGTCAGCGCCGTGCGGATCCTGCGGGCGAACGAACTGGTCTAGGTGTTCGAGATCTAGGGCGTCAGGCGACGGGCGGACTCCGACTCGTGGGCCATGCGGCGCAGCGTGTCGAGCGCCCTGCCGTACAGGACCGTGCCCAGCACCAGCGCCTCCACCGCGGCGTCGCGCGGGCCGTCGAAGGGGATGCTGTCCATCTCCACCTCCGAGACCAGCTTCCGCGCCACCTCCACGTACGGCGCCAGATCGACGGGCACGCCGAGCTGCCGCATCCTGACCAGCGTCTGGGCCAGCTCGTCGCGGGTGGGGGCGTCGGGGTGGACGTCCCAGCCCAGGTCGGCGACGAAGGCGTCCACCTCGGCGCGGGCGGCCTGCCACTCCTCGCCCGGCTCGGGCTCGACGGCCGGGCTCAGCGCCCAGTGGGCCGTGCCCAGCATCTGGTGCACAGGCATCGACTCGTCCTCGACGGCGGCCACGATCTTCTTGATCGCGGCAACGGAGAGCCGGCCCACGTCGAGCAGGGCGCGGATCAGGCGGAGCCTGCGCAGGTGCGTCTCGTCGTACTCGGCTCTGGTCGCGGCCGTCTGCTCGCCCTGGTGGAGCATGCCTTCACGCAGGTAGTACTTGATCGTGGGGATGGCCACACCGGACTTGGCGCTGAGTTCGGAGATCCGCATCGTTAGATAATAATGCTATCCAGACCGTGCGAGATGCCGGGCCGCGCTCACCAGCTCGTGCACGTCGGCCTGGCGGTTCCACAGGAACACCACCTCGATCGGCGGCACGTCCTCCTTGATCGGGACGAACACCAGGGTCTCGGGCACGGTGGTGCCCTCGCGCACGCACAAAGCGTAGCCCGCGCCCTCCTTGACCATGGTGACGACCGTGTCGTGGCTGGGCGCCGACGGGCCCAGGCGGGGGTGCAGGCGCTGGCGTACGAAGGCCTCCAGGAACCGGCGGGCCCCGGCCACGGCGTCGGACGCCGGCATGACCAGCGGCTCGCCCGCCAGGTCCGACAGCGACAGCGCCTCGTGCTGCGCCAGGTGGTGCTCCCGGTGCAGCAGCGCGCGTACCGGGAAGCGGTGGATGAGCATGCGGCCCACCCCGCGCGGCAGCGAGCCGGGCGCGTAGCCGAGCCCCGCCTGCAGGGCGCCGTCGGCGATCGACACGATCTGCTCGGCCGTGCCCATCGGTGCCATGCGCAGGCGGCCGGTGCGTATCTGGGAGAGCAGCCGGGCGGCGACGTCCGCCAGGCCGTCGGCCACGCCCAGGCGGGCGGTGGCGCCCGTGCATCTGGCGGCGGCCACGGCCCGCTCGAAGGCGTCCACGGCCACGGTCGCCTGGGCCAGGAACGCCTCGCCTGCCTCGGTGAGCGTCACCCCGCTCGACGATCGGCTGAACAGCTCGACGCCGATCTCCTTCTCCAGCGCCCTGAGCTGCTCCGACAGCGTGGGCTGAGCGATGTGCAGCGCGGCGGCGGCCCGGCGGAGGCTGCCTGCTCGCGCGATCGCCATCGCGTACCGGACATAGCGTAGATCCATCGCTCACCTCGGCGTAATGATGATGAGCTATCGGTAGATCGCACCTCCGTATTACAAGAGGGGCCAGCTTCCGTGAAGATGTCCAGTCACCTGTTCGCGTGGATATTTCCGTCATATCCGGTTAAATCCCTGGTCGGATGGGTTGTGGGGGATTTCGTCCGGGCGGGCGGAGAATGTCTTGGGACTGGAAATATCGCCATTTCGGGTGACCGGAAATGGGCCGGTGAAAGGCTGGGGCGGAGGGGTGCGGCGTCGGGCGATGCCAAGCAAGCGCTTGCCTAAAGCGGAATCCCGCCACTAGCGTGGCGAGCGATCAGGACGCACCGGGGGGAAGGAGAGCGCATGCAGCCCTTCGCGGGGCGGGCGGCCGTGGCCGGCATCGGGATGACCCCTCTGAGCAGGGAGTCCGGCCGCGGCGAGCTGGAGCTGGCGGCCGACGCGTGCCGGGCGGCGTGCGCGGACGCCGGCCTCGCGCCGGCCGAGGTGGACGCCGTCCTCAGCTACCACCTGAACGACTCCGCCCCCGTCGTCCAGGTCGCCAGGACCCTCGGCATCGAACGGCTCGGCTGGCACAACGACATCGCGGGCGGCGGCACCCAGACGGCCTCGATCCTCGGCGACGCCGCCATGCTCATCCACTGCGGCCTGGCCCGCAACGTCCTCGTCTACCGCGCCCTCAACGGCCGCTCAGGCAAGCGCATGAACACCGTCTCCACCGGCCCCCAGGAACGCTTCACGTACGGACTGGCCGGGCCCATCCCGATGTTCGCCCTGGCCGCCACCCGCTACCTGCACGACACCGGCCTCACGGCCGAGCACCTGCACGCCGTCGTCGCCCAGTCCAGGCAGAACGCCGGGACGAACCCGCGCGCCCTGCGCCGCGAGCCGCTCGAACTCGCCGGCTACCTGGCCAAACCGTACGTGTGCACGCCGCTGCGCACGGCCGACTGCTGCCAGGAGACCGACGGGGCGTGCGCCCTGCTGGTCAGCGGCGTGCTGGACGGGCCGCGCGTACGGGCCGTGGTGCGCGGCGGCGGCCCCGGCTGCTCGGCGATGGACCGCGCGCCCGACGTCACGGCCGTCTTCTCGGCGTACGTGGCCCCCATGCTCTGGGAGGCGTCCGGGCTGCGGCCGGCGGACGTGGACGTGGCGCTGCTCTACGACGCCTACTCCTGGCTGGTGCCCCGGCAACTGGAGGACTTCGGGCTGGTGGGGCGGGGGGAGCTGGGGGCGTACCTGCTGGAGCGCCGCCACGCCTGGGTGAACCCGCACGGCGGGCTGCTGTCCGAGGGGTACGTGCACGGGCTGAACAACGTGGCCCAGGCCGTGCGCTCGCTGCGCTCGGGTGGTGAGGTGGCGCTGGTGACGGGGTTCGGCGGCAGTTACGGGAGCGCGGCTTTGCTCGTACGGTGAAATGCCGGGGGATGCTGTGACATGTAACGGGTGTCCCAGTCCCGAGCCCGAGGAGGCCGACCATGGGGACCGCCCGTGGATGACGACCGGAAACACCGGTTCGAGGCCGTCTACAAGGAGACGTACGAGCACATACTCGGCTATGCCGTACGCCGCTGCGAGTCCCCCGAGGACGCGGCGGACGTGGTCGCCGAGACCTTCGCCATCGCCTGGCGCCGCTTCGACGCCCTGCCGGCCGGCGGCGAGGCCAGGCTCTGGCTGTACGGCGTCGCCCGCAACGTGCTGGCCAACCACCGGCGCGGCCTGGCCCGGCACCGGCACAGCAGCCTGACCCTCGTCGCCGACGTGGCCGACCTGTACGCGTACTCGCCGGAGGGCAGCGTCGAGCTGAGCACGATCGCACACGCGTTCCGCGAGCTGTCCGACGACGACCGCGAGCTGATCTCGCTGGTCGCCTGGGAGGGGCTGGACCACGGGGAGATCGCCCGGGTCCTGAGCTGCTCGCGCAACGCCGCGCGCATCCGCCTCCATCGCGCCCGCAAACGCCTGTCCAAGGCCCTGTCCAACGCCGGATTCACGACCGACGGCTTCGCTGTGGAGTTCATATGAACGAGCTGAGCAACCTCGCCAGAGTCAGGGACGAGCAGCTGTCGGGGCGGGCGTCCGGCGCGGGGGCGCGGGCCCTGTTCGACGCGATCACCGCCGAGAGCCCGGAGGCTCTGCCGGCGCCCGCCAGGCCGCGCCGTCGCGCCAGGCGTCTCCTGGTGAGCGTCGCCGCCGCCACGGCGCTGGCCGCCGGCGTGACGGTCGTCAACGTGACAGGGGGTGCCACGGTGTCCTACGCCAGCGCGGAGCTGGACATCACCCGGGAGGGCGGCGAATGGGTGGCCCGGATCAAGGATCCCTACGCCGAGCACGACAAGTTCACCCGGGGCTTCGCGGCGGTCGGGCTGGACGTCCGCGTACAGATCGTGCCCACCTCGCCCAGCCGGGCGGGGAAGATGCTCCAGCTCGGCGGGTCCGGCCCGGGCATGCGCGTCTCGACCGGGACCGAGCCCGAGTCGTGCGAGGCGGGGCGGCCGGGATGCGCCTTGGTGATCAGGGTGCCCGTCGGTGCTGCGGGTGGGGCTTGGGTCAAGTTCGGCCGGTTGGCCCGGCCGGGGGAGGCTTACGACCTTCCTGGGCGGGCCAATGCTGCGGGGGAGCCGTTGGAGGGGGTCGTGGTCAGCGGGCGGACTGTGGGGGAGATGAGGGAGGAGGCTCGCAGGCGGGGGGTGCGGGTGGTTCTTCAGGTCATCACGCCGCAGGAGAACTATGAGGGGTATTCCATTCGGCGGGGGGAGAAGTCGGGTGGGGTTCGGGATGACTGGTTCGTGTGGGAGGCGGAGTCGGTGGCGGCGGATGTGGTGAGGCTGTTGGTCACCGAGGAGCGGTTGCCTAAGAGTCCGGTGTACGGGGACATGGAGCCGCCGGTCGGGTGACGGTCCAGCGGCTAGGGGGCCGGGTGGCGGTCGGTGGCTAGGTGGCCGGGTGGCGGTCGGCGGCTAGGTGGCTGGGTGGCGTCGGTGGTCGCGGGGCGGCCGGCCGGGGAGGGCTCGCGGGTGGATCATGCGGGGGTGGTGAAGGCCGCGTGGAGCGCCTTCGCCCTCTCGGCCGGCAACACCATGCGGGCGGCCAGCCAAGCCGCCGCACCGGCCGCGTCACCCGCCACCGCGATCGGCTGCGCCGCTTCCGCCGCGTGCCGCCCCGCCGCGGACGCCGCCTTCGCGCCGTCTGCAGCTCCCGCGCCGTCTGCCGCTCCGGCGCCGTCTGCCGCTCTGGCGCCGTCTGCCGCTCCGGGGCCGCCTGCAGCTCCCGCGCCGCCCGTCGCCGGCGCGACCCCGCTCGACAGCAGTTCGATGACGGCCTGCCGCACCGGCCCCTCGCTGGTGAGCACGCTTCCGGCGAGCACCACAGGCCCGGAGCCGTGCACGCTGCGCAAGGTCGCCACCAGGCGAACGGCAGCCTCATGCACGATCTCCAAAGCCACCGGATCACCCGCCGTGGCCGCCCGGCTGACCAACGGCGCCAGTTCGGCCAGCGCGAGCGGCGGCCGCGCGTACACCGCCGCCGCCAGCCGCGCCACGGGATCCTCACCCAGCCCCTCAGGCAGGAGACGCCGCACGACGAGCGCCACCAGCTCACCCCCAAGCCCTGCCCCGCCTCCTGCCGCCGTGCCGCCTCCTCCTGCGGCGCTTCTCACCGCTCCACCTGCCACCACGCCGCTTCCCCCCACCCCGGCAAGCACCGCACCGTGCCCCATCGGAGCACCCCCACCGCCGTCCGCCAGGGCGCGGATCGTGGCACGGGCGGCGGCGCGGCCGAGCCAGAAGGCCGACCCCTCGTCACCGAGCTGCCACCCGAACCCATCGCCGACGGCAACAGCCCGATGGCCGATGATTCTTGCCGCGATCGCCCCCGTCCCCGAGATCAGCACACTCCCGGAAGCCTCCGCCGTACCACCGGCGAAGGCCGTCACGATGTCGCCCACGGAGACGACCGGCACCCCGGGCAGCACCTCACCGAAGACCCGGGACGCCAGCGCGGCACAAGCCTCCGGATTCCCGGCCACCCCCACCACCACCGCCTCCACCTGCGACGAGGCAACGTCAAGCAGAGCACCCCGCACAGCAGCGGTGAGATGGGCAGCGGCCGGCTCCCGGCCGAGCGCCCCCGGGTTGGCCCCGCCCGCACACCCCCGCCCCACCGGCTCGCCCGCCACAGTGAAGAGCGCCGCCCGCGACGACGTACCCCCGGCATCCACCCCAAGAACCAGTCGCATGTCAAAAATTATTGCCCAGCCGCCTTGACGGCACCATCCCCTGAGCATAATTATCACCGCGTGGAACTCCTCAACCGCATCAGAGCCGACCAGCACGACATGCCCGAGGCCCTGCGCAAGGTGGCCGACGCCATCCTCGACGGCCCCGCGGAGGCCGCCCGGCTGACCATCGTCGACCTGGCCGAGCGGAGCGGGACGTCCACGGCCACCATCACCCGCTTCTGCCGCGCCCTCGGCTTCGCCGGGTACGCGGAGCTGCGGGTGGCCATCGCCACCGAGACCGGCCGGGTCGCGCAGCAGACCTGGGAGACCGACATCGGCCAGGAGATCCTGCCCGACGACAGCCTCGAGCGGGTGCTGGGCGTCGTCTCCGGCAACGACATCCGCCTGATCCAGGAGACCCGCGACCAGCTCGACCTGGCCGTGGTGGAGAAGGTCGCGCAGGCGGTGGCGCGGGCGGGGCGGGTGCTGCTGTTCGGGGTGTCGAGCAGCGCCGCCGTGGCCAGCGAGATGGAGTACCGGTTGCAGCGCATGCGCGTACCGACCTGGAGCAGGTCCGACGCGCACAGCGCATTGACCGACGCGGCGCTGCTCGGCCAGGGGGACGTGGCGATCGGCATCTCCCACAGCGGCAGGACCCGCGAGGTCATCGAGGTGCTGGCGGAGGCGAGCAGCCACGGCGCGATCACCGTGGCCGTCACCTCGCAGCCCAGATCGCCGCTGGCCGAGGTGGCCGAGCTGGTCCTGACCACGGCGAGCCGGGCGACGAGCTTCCGGTCGGAGGGGTTCGCCGCGATCCACTCGCAGTTGCTGGTGCTCGACGTCGTGTACGTGTCGGTCGCGCAACGCACCTACGAACGTACGAAACAGGCTTTCGACGTCACTGTCAGGGCGGTGGCCGGCCACCGGCTCCCCGCAGGCGACTGAGCAGACCGCCGGGAGCAGACCGCCGGGAGCAGACAGCCGGGAGCAGACCGCCGGGAGCACGAACCAGGAAAGGAACGCATGACCATAGACCCGCGAGACTTCGCCGACCAGATCGCCCACCTCGTCCAGGTCATCCCGGACGACCCCGAGATCACCCGCGCCGCCGACCTCTTCACCAAGGCCCTGACCGGCGGCGGCGTGATCCAGGCGTTCGGCTCCGGCCACTCCGAGGCGGTCGCGATGGAGATCGCCGGCCGGGCCGGCGGCCTCGTCCCCACCAACCGCCTCGCGCTCAGGGACATCGTCCTGTACGGCGACGCGCCCCGCTCCGAGCTCGACCGCTACGACCTCGAACGCGACCCCGCCATCGCCCGCACCCTGCTCGACCTGGCTCCCGTGCAGCGCCACGACCTGTTCGTCATCATCTCCAACTCCGGCGTGAACGGCGTCGTCGTCGAGCTCGCCACCCTCGTCAAGGAGCGCGGTCACGACCTGATCGCGATCACTTCCCGAGCCCACGGTGAAGCCGCCGCGTCCCGTCACCCCTCGGGGCGCAAGCTCACCGACCTGGCCGACGTCGTCCTGGACAACCGCGCACCGTACGGCGACGCCGTCCTGCACCTGCCCGACGGAGGCGCCACCGGGGCCGTCTCCACGATCACCTCCGCGCTGCTGGCCCAGCTCGTGGTCACGCAGACCGTACGCAACCTGCTCGAAGCAGGCGAAGTGCCGCCCGTCTACCTCTCGGCGAACGTCCCCGAGGGCGACGCGCACAACCTGCGCCTGGAGGCCCGGTACGCGGGCCGCATCCGCCGCGGCGCCTGACCCCGCACGGGGCTGGGCCGCGACGGCTCACACAGCGCCACCAGCTCTCTTCGGCATGCACAAATCTCGGGGGCCGCACAACCTGCAAGGAGAACCCCACCCATGTCCCGAATTTTCGGAAAACTCCTCCTCTCCTTAGCCCTCCCCGCCATCCTCGTCGCAGCAACCCTGATCGCCGCGCCGGCCAACGCCGCCCAAGCCGTCCGCCTCCAGTACCGCACCAGCGCCCCCGGCCCCACCACCGCCCAGGCCGAGCCCTGGCTGCGCCTGTTCAACGACGGCACCACCACGATCCCGCTCAACCAGGTCAAGATCCGCTACTACCTCACCGGTACGGAGACCTACCGCTTCGCCTGCTCCTGGGCCGTGGTCGGCTGCTCCACGATCACCGGCAGGTTCGCCCCCCAGGAGGGCGGCAAGCAGTACCTGGAGGTGGGCTTCACCGGCGGGAGCCTCAACCCGGGCCAGAACACGAACGACATGCAGCTGCGCTTCTACCGCGCCGACTGGCAGACGTTCACCCAGAGCGACGACTACTCCTACGGCCCGAACACCGCGTACACCAACTGGGACAAGATCACGGTCTACGTGAACGGCCAGCTCGCCTGGGGCAACCCCACGGGCACCGACCCCGACCCCGATCCCGACCCGACCGACCCGCCGGGTGGCGGCACCGGCGAGCTGTTCGACGACTTCACCTACTCGGGCCCGAACGACCCGCTCCTCGCCCAGCGCGGCTGGACCGTGCGCTCCAGCTCCGGCGGCCCCGGCGTGCCCGGCGCCACCTGGTCGCCCGGCGCCGTCTCGTTCCCCGGCGGCCTGCTGACGCTCGACTCCTCCACGAACGGCACCGCCGCCGGCACCGTCCAGACCGAGCTGTCCACCGCGAGCCGCAAGTTCCGCGAGGGCACCTACGCGGCTCGCGTGCGCTTCAGCGACGCCCCCACCTCCGGCCCCGACGGCGAGCACGTCGTGCAGACGTTCTTCACCATCACCCCGCTGCGCTTCAACCTGGACCCGGACTACGGCGAGCTCGACTTCGAGTACCTGCCGAACGGCGGCTGGGGCGAGCCGTCGAACATCCTGTACGCCACGAGCTGGGAGACCTACCAGGGCGAGCCGTGGCAGGCCGTCAACACCCACACCGAGGAGCGCACGAGCTTCGCCGGCTGGCACGACCTGGTGATCCAGGTCTCGGGTGGCCGGATCAAGTACTACGTGGACGGCCGCCTGTTCGCCGACCACGGTGACATCTACTATCCCGAGACCCCGATGTGGATCATGTTCAACCAGTGGTTCATCGATCTGCAGGCGGCCACGGGGACCCGTACGTACCGGCAGCAGGTCGACTACCTCTACCACAGCAAGAACGAGGTCGTCGCGCCCGCCACCGTCCTGAGCAGGGTCGCCGCGCTGCGTGCCGGCGGCACCGCGTTCAAGGACACCGTCCCCAACCCGTGACATACCCCCCGCGCCCGCCTCGCGCGGGCGCGGGCACCCCCCGTGAAGAGGAACGCCATGAAACACCGCATCCTGGCCCTGGCGGCCGTGCTGGCGCTGAGCGCGTGCGGCACCCCGGCCGAGGAGCCCAAGGCGAGCGGCCCGACGAAGCTGACCGTCTGGATCATGGACGGCAGCGTCACGCAGGAGCTGCTGAAGAAGTTCGAGACCGAGTACGAGGCGGCGCACCAGGGCATCGACCTCGACATCCAGATCCAGGCCTGGGACGGCATCGGCGAGCGCGTCACCGCGGCCCTGGCCAGCACCGACGCCCCCGACGTGATCGAGGTCGGCAACACCCAGGTCGCCCAGTACTCGGCCAGCGGCGGCGTGACCGACCTGACCGCCAAGGTGGGCGAGCTGAACGGCGCCGACTGGCTGCCGGGCCTGGCCCAGCCGGGCAACATCGGCGGCAAGCAGTACGGCATCCCCTGGTACGCCGCCAACCGCGTGGTCGTCTACAACAAGGACCTGTTCACCGAGGCAGGCATCGCGCAACCCCCCACCACTCGCGACGAATGGCTGGAAGTCACGAAAAAGCTCAACAAGGACGGTAATCAGGGCATCTACCTCACCGGCCAGACCTGGTACGCCCTGGCGGGCTTCATCTGGGACGAGGGCGGCGACCTGGCGGTCGAGAGCGGCGGCACCTGGAAGGGCGCCCTCGACACCCCGCAGGCGCTGGCGGGCATGGAGTTCTACAAGCAGCTCCAGGCCCTCGGCAAGGGCCCCAAGGACGCCGACGAGGCGAACCCGCCCCAGCACGAGGTCTTCGCCCAGGGCAAGGTCGCCCAGATCATCGCCGTCCCGGGCATCGCCGCCCGCGTCCTGGAGGTGGACGCGAAGCTCAAGGACAAGATGGGCTTCTTCCCCATCCCGGGCAAGACGGCCGACAAGCCGGGCACCGTCTTCACCGGCGGCTCCGACCTCATCATCCCGGCCGCCTCGCAGCGGCAGGAGGAGGCGTACGAGGTGGTCCAGGCCCTGGCCGGGGAGCAGTTCCAGACCGAGCTGGCCAAGGCCATGAGCTTCGTGCCGAACCGTACCTCGCTGGCCGGGGTGCTCTCCGGCGACGAGGGCACCGCCGCCATGGCCAAGGGCGCCGCCAACGGCCGCGCCACCCCCAACACCCCGAACTGGGCCGCGGTGGAGGCCACCTCCGTCATCAAGCAGTACATGACGGCCGTCCTCACCGGCGGCGACCCGGCGGCGGAGGCACGCAAGGTCTCGGAGTCGATCACCACGACGCTGAACAGCGGATCCTGATGCGCGCTCGTTCGCCCTGGCCCTACCTGCTCATCGCGCCCACGGTGGCGGGCGGGGCCTTCCTCCTGCTCTACCCGCTGCTCAAGGCGGCGGTGATCTCGTTCCAGCACTTCCGGATGGGCGAGCTGATCAGAGGCGGGGCGGCGTTCATCGGCCTGGAGAACTACGCCGAGCTGCTGGCCGGCGAGGAGTTCTGGCAGGTGCTGCTGCGCACCCTCGCCTGGACCGCGATCAACGTGGTGCTCATCGTCGGCCTCGGCACGGGCATCGCGCTGATGCTGCCGCGCCTGCGCCGCGGCCTGCGGCTGGCGCTGATGAGCGCGCTGGCCCTGGCGTGGGCCACGCCGATCATCGCGGCCACCACCGTCTTCCAGTGGCTGTTCCAGTCGGAGCTGGGGGTGGTCAACTGGCTGCTGGTCACGCTCGGCTTCGACTCCTTCCGCGGCTACACGTGGTTCGCGGACGGCACGGCCACGTTCGCCGTCCTGGTGATCCTCGTGGTCTGGCAGTCGGTCCCGTTCGCCGCGCTCACCCTGTACGCGGGCCTGACCACGATCCCCGTGGAGCTGTTCGAGTCGGCCAGGATCGACGGGGGGACCGGCTGGCAGGTGTTCTGGAAGGTCACCTTCCCCATGTTGCGGCAGCTCTTCGCCCTCGTCGCCTCGCTGGAGGTGATCTGGGTGGCCAAGTGCTTCCCGCAGATCTGGGTGCTCAGCCAGGGCGGCCCCGACGACGCCACGACCACCCTGCCGGTGTACGCGTTCAAGATCGCCCGAGTGCTGCACCGCTACGACCTCGGCTCGGCGGTGGCCATGCTCACCGTCATCCTCCTGGCAGTCGCCCTGATCTCCAACCTGCGCCGGATGGTGCGCTCGTGAAACGACTCCTCCTGAACGCCTCAGCGGTGGGCGTGCTGATCGTGACGATCTTCCCCGTCTACTGGATGTTCCTGACCGCCTTCAAACCCACCCGCGACATCCAGTCCGACACCCCCACCTTCTGGCCCGCCCACCCCACCGTCGAGCACTTCGTCACCGCCGTGAACGCCCCGGGCTTCTGGACCTACTGGCGCAACAGCCTGCTCGTCACCGCGGGCGCGGTGCTGCTCGCGCTGCTGGTGGCGCTGATGGCGTCCTTCGCGGTGGCCCGCATGCGCTGGCGCGGCCGGGGCGCGTTCGTCGTGGCGGTGTTCGCGGCGCAGATGGCGCCGTGGGAGGCGCTGCTGGTGCCGGTCTTCATCATCGCCCGCGACATGGACCTGCTGGACTCGCTGGCCATGCTGACCGGCGTCTACTTCATGATCACGCTGCCGTTCACCATCGTGACCCTGCGCGGCTTCCTGGCCGCGATCCCGCCGGAGCTGGAGGAGGCGGCCCAGGTGGACGGCTGCAGCCGCCTCGTCGCCTTCCGCCGCGTGGTCTTCCCGCTGCTGGCGCCCGGCCTGATGGCCACCTCGCTGTTCGGCTTCATCACGGCGTGGAACGAGTTCGCGTTCGTCAACGTGCTCATCATCAAGGACCAGGAGCTGCGGACGCTGCCGGTGTGGTTGTCGTCGTTCAGGGACGTGTTCGGCACGGACTGGGGAGCCACCATGGCGGCGGCCAGCCTGTTCGCGTTGCCGGTGCTGCTGTTGTTCTTGTTCTTGCAGCGGCATGTCGGGACGGGGATGACGGCGGGGGCGGTGAAGGGGTGAGGATGGCCTAGGGTGCTCCCCCGGCGCCGACGTGCCCGTCCATCCCCCGGTGGACGGTGGTGCTGGAGCCATGCGCTGATGCGCGACGGCCGCACGCTGGACCGGTTCGCCTCGATGCCGGGTTACTTCACCGACGACGCGCAGGAGGTCGCTCGCCTCACGGACAAGTACGCCGGCCGGCCCCCGGGTGGCTGGACAGGCTGCCCAGCGGCGACGCCGACCTCTAGATACATGCAGACGTACCGCGACAACCGGATAGGCAGCCTCACTCGTCCGGCCACGACTCCTGCTGGCTGACGTAGCTCCCGCGCTGCGCCACGGTGTAGATCCAGCCCTGCTCCCGCAGCAGCGCCATCGCCCGCCGCACCGTCTCCCGTGCCACCCCGTACTGCTTCACCAGCGCCGTCTCGCCGGGTATAGGCCGTCGAGGGGCATATTTCCCAGCTTTGATCTGCCCGGCGAGATCTGTGGCGATCTGCTGGTAGAAGGGCACTTTGCGCTTCTTGCGGGGTGCTTCCGAGGGTGGCCCGACGAACGCGCCTTCGCCCTGAACGGTGTAGACGAGCCCTTCCTCCCGCAGTACGTGGACCGCCCGCCTTGCGGTGGTTCTGGCAACCCCGAACTCCTCCTGGATCTCCGCCTCGCTCGGAATGGGGTGACCGGCGGCGAGCCCGGAGACCCGATCCCGCAGGATGTCGGCGATCTGGAGGTAGATGTGGGTGTCGCCTTCGTAGTCCAGCACGTAAGAAAACATAGGCCAAGGCGGGGCAAGAGCGCTCAAATCGATTCGGCTGAACAGACGAAGTGCTCACTTCATGCAGACAGGAGAAGACAACTGGTTGTACGTTTACGGCATGGCTCAGTCCTCGCCGCTGCCGGAGTTCGACCGACACCACTCAGCCCACGTGCCGGTGCGCCGTCCCGGGCGCGAAGCGCTCCCCTGGGAGCCGTTGCGGCCCGGCCGCCGCGCACGCGTCCGCGACTACACCTGCGACTGCAAGGTGACCTTCTACGAGCTGTGCCACAGCGGTGGCCAGTGCTTCATCCGCAGAACCCGCCGCATCAACGGAGAAGTCCTGGTGGACGAATGCGCGCGCGGCCGGACCGCCAAGACGATGGAGGTCTGGGCCAAGCTGTTGCGGGGTGAGGTCGGGTGACGTTGGGCCGGCTCGCCCTCACGGGGGCTACGCTGCGGGGCATGCGCAGCGCGAACGCCGTCACCGGGCAGGACGTGCGCCAGGTCGTCACCCTGGCCGTCGGCACCCTGAGGCAGGTGAGCCCCGACGCCTGGCACGCCCCGGCCGCCGAGCTCGACTGGACCCGCTGGGAGACCGCCGAGCACGTCGCCAACGTCCTGTTCACCTACGCCGTGCGGTTCGGCCTGGCACAGCCGCCGGTGTCCGGCCTGATGCCGTTCCGTCCCCGGGCGGACCGGGACGACGGGCCCCAGACGATCATCTCCACCGACCCCGAGTCCGGCCCGGAAGGGCTCCTGACCATCCTGGAGGCGTGCGGCGGCCTGCTCGCCTCCGTCCAGCACACGGCCGACCCGGCGACCGTCGCCTACCACGTCTACGGGCCCTCGAACCCGGAGGGCTTCGCCGCGATGGGCATCGTCGAGACCCTCGTGCACACCCATGACGTGCTGCAGGGGCTGGACGTGCGGTGGTCGCCGCCGCGGGGCGCGTGCGAACGGGTGCTGAGGAGGATCTTCCCCCATGTCACGGTGGACGGGGACGCCTGGGAGGTGCTGCTCTGGGCGACCGGGCGCGCGGAGCTGCCCGGCCGGCCGCGGCTGACGGAGTGGCGCTGGTACGGCGAGGGCTGATCGGGGCGGCGGGCTGGCTCAGATGAGGGGCTAGCCCAGACGAGGGGCTAGCTCAGGCGAGGGGCTAGCTCAGGCGACGGGCTAGCTCAGGCGACGGCGGTGAAGACCGCGTGCAAGGCCCTGGCCTCCGGGTCCGGGAGCACGGTGCGGGCCGACAACCAGGCGGCCGCCCCGGCCGCGTCCCGCGCCGTCGTGACCGTCTCGCCCGACAGCAGCTCCAGCACCGCCTCCCGTACGGGACCGGCGCTCGTCAGCACGCTGCCCGCGAGCACCACCGGCCCCGACACGTGCACCCGCCGCAGGGTCGCCACCAGATGGTCGGCGGCCTCGTGCGAGATCTTCACCGCCAGCGGGTCGCCTGCCGCGGCAGCCTCGCTGACCAGCGAGGACAGCGCGGCCAGCCGCATGTGGTCGGCCTGGACCAGGCGGACGATGCGGGCGCCTGCGGCGCGTGGCGTGGGAGGCCGTTCGGTGCCGAGGAAGTGCCGCCCCACGAGAGTGCGGAGCAGCCCGCCGTCACCGGGCGCGGGAAGCTCGTCGGGGAGCAGTGCCTCGACCGGCAGCCCCCGGTCCATGGCCTCGACCACCGCCTTGGCGGCCTGCCTGCCGATCCAGAAGCCGGAGCCCACGTCGCCGAGGAGCCAGCCCATGGCGTCGGCGACCCGCGCGAGCTCGTAATTCACGATCCGGGCCGCACCCGCCCCCGTGCCGGACAGCAGCAACGTACCGTCGGGCTCCGCCGAGCCGGCGGCGTAGGCGATGGTCAGGTCGCCCTCGTAGCGCGGCGGCTTCGCGATCCCGTGCTCTGCCCAGACCCTGGCCAGCTCGGGCACCATCTCGGCGACGTCCCCCGCCATGCCGACCATCGACGCGACCACCCGCGGCCCGCTGCCCTGCGGGAGGGCCGCCCGCAGCGCCTCCGCGAGGGAGGCCACGGCCTTGCGCAGCCCGTGGGCGGTCGGGTTGCCCGCGCCGGCGCGGGCGTAGCCGACCCGGGTGCCGTCCAGCGCGTGCACGGCGACCCGCGTGGAGGTGGCGCCGGCGTCGACGCCCACCACTAGCGATTGCGTCACGGTCCGAGTCTGGGGGTTGACGCGACCAAGAAGCAAGAATAATTTTCGCCAGAAGACCGGGTATTCGGAAGGAATATTCGTGACTTCAGGAGCGCTCGCGCGCGTCGAAACGGAACTACCCGGCCTGCCGGAGGCCCTGCGCAGGGTCGGCGAGGTCATCCTCGGTGACCCGGCCGAGGCCGCCCGGTCCACCATCATCGCCCTGGCCGAGCGGGCGGGCAGCTCGCCCGCGACCGTGACGCGGTTCTGCCGGGCGTTCGGGTTCTCCGGGTACGCCGAGCTGCGCGTGGCGCTGGCCACCGAGACCGGCCGGGCGGCGCAGGCCGGATGGGGCGCGGGCGTCGGGCACGAGATCGGCCCCGACGACCCGCTCGACGCGGCGATCGAGGTCATGGCCGCCGCCGACACCCGGCTCATCCAGGACACCGCCGCCGGCCTCGACCTCGACGTGCTGGCCAGGGTGGCCGACGCCATCGTGGCCGCCCCCCGCGTGCTCCTGGTCGGCGTCTCCACCAGCGGCATCGTGGCCAACATGCTGGAGGGCTGGCTGCGCCGGATCGGCATCTCCGGCTGGAGCGCGGGCGACGCGCACGTGGCGCTGTCGGAGGCGGCGCTGCTGAAGGCGGGCGACGTGGCCATCGGCATCAGCCACCGCGGACGTACGCGGGAGGTCATGGAGACGCTGGCCGAGGCCGGCAGCCACGGCGCGCTCACCGTCGCCGTCACCTCCTTCGCCCGCTCGCCGCTGGCCGAGCTGGCCGACCTGGTGCTGACCACCGCCAGCAGGGAGACCACGTTCAGGCTCGGCGGGCTGGCCGCCGTGCACTCGCAGCTGTTCGTGCTGGACGCCGTGTACGTGGCGGTGGCCCAGCGCACCTACGAACGCACGAACGAGGCGTTCGAGCGCACGATCAGCGCAGTCGAGAGCCATCGGGTGGAGAGGAGCCCATGACGTACGCAACCAAGGTCCTCGACCTGGCCCACCAGGTCGCGCGGAGCCAGGCCGAGCCGGTGAGCCGGGCGGCGGCGCTGCTCGTCGCGTCCATCAGGGCAGGCGGTGTCGTAAACGCTTTCGGCTCCGGCCACTCCGAGGCCATCGCCATGGAGATCGCCGGGCGCGCGGGCGGCCTCGTCCCGAGCAACCGCCTCAGCCCCAGGGACCTCGTGCTGTACGGCGGGCAGCCGCCGAGCGTGCTCACCCCGGAGCTGGAGCGGGACCCGGCCGTGGCGCGGCAGATCTACGACCTGGCGCCGATCGCGCCCGAGGACGTGTTCGTGCTGGTGTCGAGCTCCGGCGTGAACGGCACCGTCGTCGAGCTGGCCAGGATCGTCAAGGACCGCGGCCACCCGCTGATCGCGATCACCTCGGTGGAGCACAGCACCCGCATGACCTCCCGCCACCCGTCGGGCGGCAAGCTGCTCGACCTGGCGGACGTCGTGCTCGACAACGGCGCGCCGTACGGCGACGCCATCCTCGACCTGCCCGGCGGCGGCAGCTACGGTGCGGTATCCACCATCACCTCAGCGTTGCTGGCGCAACTGGTGGTCACCGAGGCGGTGGACGCGCTCCTCGCGCTCGGCGAGACACCGCCGATCTACCTGTCGGTCAACGTGACCGGCGGCGACGAGCACAACAAGGCCCTGGAGAGCCGCTACGCAGGGCGCATCAGACGCGGAAAATGAAAGGTCAGGAATAGTCACCATGTCTCACACCCCCCAGATCAGCAGGCGCGAACTCCTGCGCGGCGCCGCCCTCGTGCCCGTCGCGGGCGCACTGGCCGCCTGCGCCACCCCGGCGGCCCCGCCGGCTTCCACGAGCTCCGCCGTCCCGGTCGCGACCAGCGCCGCCAACCCGTTCGGCGTGGACGCCAAGAAGCCGCTGGAGGTGTGGATCTTCGACGGCGGCTTCGGCCAGCAGTACGCCACCGACATCCACCAGCCGCTGTTCAAGAGCAAGTACGCCGGCGTCGAGATCAAGCACAACTCGACCAAGGAGATCACGAAGGTCCTCCAGCCGCGCTTCGCCGGCGGCAACCCGCCCGAGGTCATCGACAACTCCGGCGCCAACAAGATGGACTTCGGCGCCCTGGCCCAGGACGGCCAGCTCCAGGACCTGAGCCCGCTGCTCGACGCGCCCTCCTGGGACGACCCCAACGTCAAGGTGCGCGACACCATCGACCCGTCCGTCATCGAGATCGGCACCTACGACGGCAAGTTCAGCGTCGTGGGCTACGTCAACTACATCCACGGCATCTGGTACTCCCAGAAGGTCTTCAAGGACAACGGCTGGGAGATCCCCAAGACCTGGGACGAGTTCCTCGCCCTGTGCGAGACCATCAAGAAGTCCGGCAAGATGGCGCCCTTCACCTACGCGGGCAAGCACCCCCAGTACGCCTACGAGCCGCTGCTCACCATGGCCGCGAAGATCGGCGGCAAGGACGTGCTGCGCAAGATCGACAACCTCGAGGACGGCGCCTGGAAGCAGGAGGCCATGAAGACCGCGGCCGAGAACATGGCCGAGATCGGCTCCAAGTACCTCCTCCAGGGCACCGCCGGCCTCGACCACGTGCAGACGCAGACCGCGCAGAACAAGTACCAGGTCGCCATGCTGCCCTGCGGCTCCTGGCTGGAGAACGAGCAGAAGTCGACCACCCCCGAGGGCTTCGACTACGCGATGTTCCCCATCCCCGACATCACGGGCTCCGACGCGATGCCGTACGGCACGCTGCACACCCAGCCGGGCGAGGAGTTCATGGTCTCCGCCAAGAGCGCTCACCCGCAGGCGGGCATGGAGTACCTGCGGGCCATGCTGTCCAAGAAGGCGGCCGGCGAGTTCAGCACCCTGGTCAAGACCGTCACCGTGGTCAAGGGCGCCAGCGAGGGCCTGACGATCTCGTCCGGCGTGACCAGTGCCTCGGCGGCGGTCGCGGCGGCGGGCGCCAACACCGTCTACTACCGCGCCTTCGCCTGGTACGGCCCCCTCAACGACGAGGCCAAGGCCGCCACCGGCGAGCTGATGACCGGCGGCCTGACCCCCGACGCCTACCTCGAGCGCATGCAGAAGAAGGCCGACGAGATCAAGAACGACTCCTCGATCAAGAAGTACCAGCGCTGATGCTCTTCAACAGATATCGCCGTGGGCTGTTCATCGCCTCGTTCCTGGCAGCCCCGGTGATTCTCTACGTCATCTATGTGATCTCGCCGAACATCCAGGCGTTCTACATGGCGATGACCGACTGGCGCGGCGTGACCGCCACGCCGAACTTCATCGGCCTGGACAACTTCCAGCGGGTGCTCGGCGACAGCGTCTTCTGGAAGGCCGTCACGCACAACCTCGGCCTCCTGGTGCTGCTGCCGGCGATCACGATCATCATCGCCCTGTTCTTCGCCTATCTCCTGAACCTGGGCGGCGACAAGGGAGTGTCGGGGATCCGCGGGTCCACCTTCTACCGGGTGGTCTTCTTCTTCCCGCAGGTCCTGGCCGTCACGATCGTGGCGGTGCTGTTCCAGCAGGTCTTCAGGCCCGACGGCAGCGGCATGCTGAACGGGCCGCTGATGGCGCTGGGCATCGAACCGGTCGGATTCCTGTCGAACTCCGGCATCGCGTTCTGGTCGGTGCTCGGCGTCCTGGTCTGGCAGGCCGTCGGCTTCTACGTCGTGCTCTTCTCGGCCGGCCTGGCGGGCATCCCCCGGGACGTGTTCGAGGCCGCGCAGATCGACGGGGCCAGCCGGTTCACCCTGTTCTTCCGCATCACGCTCCCGCTGCTGTGGGACACCGTGCAGGTCGCCTGGGTCTACCTGGGCATCCTGGCCATGGACGCCTTCGCGATCGTCTGGGTGATGACCCTCCAGCAGGGCGGCCCCGACTGGTCGACCACGGTCATGGCGGCCGAGATCTACCGGAACGCCTTCGGGTACTTCCGCTTCGGATACGCCTCCGCCCTCGGCGTGGTGATGTTCCTCTTCACGGTGGGCTTCGCGATCCTTTCGCTGCGCCTGTCGCGGCGCGAACGAATCGAGTACTGAAAGATGGCAACGACAACCCCAGTGGCGCCCGTGGGGACGCCGTCGAGGAGCGCCGCCCGCGCGGAGCGCAAGCGGCGCCTCGGTCCGCTGGGTGTGCTGACGCACGCCACGCTGGCGATCTGGACCCTCCTCGTGATGGTGCCGATCATCTGGACCTTCCTGGCCTCGGTCAAGAGCGAGGACGAGATCTTCGGCGCCGCGTGGTCACTGCCGTCCACGCTGCACTGGGACAACTTCGCCCGGGCCTGGGAACAGGCGCGCATCGGCCAGTACATGCTCAACAGCGTCATCATCGTCTCGTTCAGCACCTTCGGCACGATGCTGATCGGCTCGATGGCGGCGTACGTGCTGGCGCGCTACCCCTTCCGGGGCAACCGCGTGATCTACATGCTGTTCGTCGCGGGCATGGCCTTCCCGTTCTTCCTGGCGCTGAGCCCGCTGTTCTTCGTGGTGCAGAACATGGGCTCGGTGCCGGTGATCGGGCCGTTCATCGGGCTGAACACGTACGCGGGGACGATCCTGGTCTACATCGCGTACTCGATGCCGTTCACGATCTTCTTCCTGTCGGCCTTCTTCCGTACGCTGCCCACGGGGGTCGCGGAGGCGGCGATGGTCGACGGCGCCTCGCACACCCGGGTGTTCTTCCAGATCATGCTGCCGATGGCCAAGCCGGGCATCATCAGCATCACGATCTTCAACATCCTGGGGCAGTGGAACCAGTATCAGAAACCGCTGATCCTGCTGCAGGATCGCGAGAAATGGGTGCTCACGCAGGGCATCGCCGACATCTCCACCGCGGCCGGCTACGACGCCGACTGGGCGGCCCTGTTCGCGGCCCTGACCCTGGCCATCCTGCCGATGCTGGTGGTCTACACGGTCTTCCAGCGCCAGATCCAGTCCGGTCTTACTGCGGGAGCGCTGAAATAGCTCGCACCATCACCGTGGGCGCGTTGAAATGGCGCACGCCGGGCTCCACCGTCGGTGCGCTGCAACGGGTCGCATGCCGGACCTTGCCTTCAGCGGGCTGAAATAGGTCGCATGCCGGACTTCACCGGCTTAGGGTGCGGAGTGTGACTGGCGACATCCGCGCGTTGCTGGCCCGCCACTTGCCCGACTACCGGGTGCGCTCCGTCAGCCGGCTCGGCCACGGCCTCGACAACTTCGTGTACGAGGTCAACGACGAGCTGCTCGTACGGCGGAGCAGAGTGGCGGACCCCCAGGCCAATCGGCAGGAGGTCGCCCGCCTGGCGGCTGTCAGGGAGCTGTCCCCGCTCCCGGTCCCCGAAGTCGTCTTCGCCGACGACGAGACCGGCACGATCGCGTACCGCAAACTCCCCGGCACCCCCCTCAACCAGCACCTCAAGAACGACCTCGACCCGCGACGGCTCGCGGAGCCGCTGGGCACCTTCCTCAGCGCCATCCACGGCGCCGCCCCCGGCACCATGCGCGACCTCGCCCCGCTGGACGTCTACCCGGCCCCCACCCTCCTCCAGGACGCCGAGCTCGACTACCGGGACGTGGAACGACACGTCCCGGAGTCGCAGCGCCCGCTCGTGGAGCGCTTCCTGCGCGAAACCCCACCGGACGAGCCCCGCTCGCTACGCTTCTGCCACAACGACCTGGGCGCGGAACACGTGCTGGTGGACCCGTCCACCGGCACGATCACCGGCATCATCGACTGGACGGACGCGGCCATCACCGACCCTGCTCACGACTTCGCCCTCATCTACCGCGACCTCGGCCCCGGCCTCTTCGAGCTGACCTTGGAGCATTACGAGTTCACGGTGACAGGTGAAGATCGGGAGCGGGTTCTCTTCTATGCGAGGTGTGCGTTGATCGAGGACCTCGCGTACGGCCTGAGCACCGGCCCCCGCCACTACGCCGACGCCGCCCTCTCCCACCTGACCTGGACCTTCGGCACCTGACCCCGCTCGCCCACCCGTTGCCCGTGCAGGTGGCCGGCCGTGGGGACCCCGCCCCGAGTGGTCCTCGCTTCGGTGTACCGGCGCGTGGGCAGGCGGCGGGCCTGTGCTGAATGAGGGGTGGTCGGGCCGCCAGGGGCGTACGTGTCACCGAGAGGCGATGGCGGCGCCGCGGCTGGAAAAGGGTTCGCGGATCGCCCGATGGATCTGCTTGGCTCCCTCTCATGACATCGTCGGTCTGGGTGGGAGAGCGCGTCCGGCTGCGGGGCTGGGAGCCGGTGGACTGGGAGGCGTTCCACGCCTTCGGTGAGGACTCCGACGCCGTGCGGAACGGCTGGCGGCTGGAGCCGCCGAGGTCGGTCGCGCGCGCCAAGAAGGAGGCGGCCGAGAACGCCGAGAAGGAGCGGGACCTCGACGAGTTCTCCCTCATCATCGCCGCGAAGCAGGACGACGCGGCGATCGGCTCGATCAACACGCACGCGGTGGAGCGGGTGCACGGCACCTTCGCCTACGGGATCTTCGTCGGGACGCCGCACCACCGCAAGGGTTACGCCAGCGAGGCGATCGTGCTGCTGCTGCGGTACATGTTCTTCGAGCGGCGCTTCCAGAAGGCCGAGGCGTGGGTCTACAGCTCCAACGACCCGTCGCTGGCCCTGCACCGGCGCCTCGGGTTCGTGGAGGAGGGCCGCCGGCGCAGGGGGCGCTACGCCAACGGCCGCTATGACGACGAGTTCCTGTTCGGGATGACGGTCGAGGAGTACACCGAACGGTACGCCTGACGCGGGGGCGGTTACCGTCCGGCAGGGGTGGCGGCCCGCGGGCTGGTGCCGACGGCCCAGACGGGGGCGCCGTCGACGTGTGACAGACGCCAGCCCTCGGGGGAGCGGACCGCCTCGTAGCGGAAGCGCTCGCTCAGCGTGTAGCGGGGCTCCGGGGCGGGGCGGCCCTCCGGCGTGTCGTCGGGGGTGAAGGTCACGATCACGTCCGCGCGCACGGTGGCGTGCTCGCCGTGCACCTCCACGATGGGGTTGTGGACGAGGTGCTGGACGCGGTCGCCGGTCGAGTGGCCGCGGGTGGCCTGGGCCACGACGGCGTCGCGGCCCGTGGCGAGGCCGCCGGGGGTGCGCACGCTGATCGCGTCCGAGAAGAGCGCGTGCAGGTCGGCGAAGCGGCCTTCGTCCATGCAGGCGTAGAGGCGGTAGATGAGCTGGGTGACGTCCGTGCGCTCGTCTGGGGTGGTCATCGCGGCTCCCGTTGATTTGTTGGCTTGGCCAATGTTTACGAGACTAACGATACCTCGTGATGGTTGGGCGCGCCAATGGTGTTGGTAGCTTGATCGGGTGGAGAGAGCTCAGGACCGGATTCCGCAGCGGCTGCGTGCCCTGCCGAGCCGGCTGGTCAACCAGGTCGCGCTGTCGGCCAATCGGCTCGTCGACCAGGCGCTCGGTGCGGCCGGGTTGCGCCGCTACCACTACTCGCTGCTGGCCGCGCTGGCGGAGTTCGGGCCCGCCAGCCAGGCAGCGCTGGGGCGGCGTACCGGGATCGACCGCAGCGACATCGTGGCGGCCGTGAACGAGCTGGCCGAGCGGGGGCTGGTCGAGCGCAGTCCCGATCCTGACGATCGGCGGCGCAACGTCATCACGGTCACGGCGGCGGGTGGCCGGCAGCTTGAGGAGCTGGACCGGCTGCTGTCCGGGGCGCAGGACGAGCTGCTCGCGTCCTTGAACGTGGCTGAACGCGAGCAGCTCATCAGTCTGCTCACCCGGGTGGCCGACCATCACGCGGCGCCGCACTGAGCCGCCCACGGGCGGCCGTGTGTCGCGGGGCCGGGAGGTCAGGCGTCGAGGGTGGCGCGCAGGCGGCCGGTCGCCGTCACCACGTTGGCCAGGGACGCCTCGACCTCCTCGTACGTACGCGTCTTCAGCCCGCAGTCCGGGTTGACCCACACCCGCTCCACCGGCAGCGCCTCGACCGTCCGCCGCAGCAACGCCTCCACCTCGTCGGCCGACGGCACCCGGGGCGAGTGGATGTCGTACACCCCGGGCCCGAGCCCCCGCCCGAACGCCGACACCGCCCCCAGGATCCGCGCGCCCGAACGGGCCGACTCGATGGTGGTGACGTCGGCGTCCAGGCCGTCGATGGCGGCGAGGATCTGGTCGGCGTCCGAATAGCACAGGTGCGTGTGGATCTGGGTGCGGTCGCCCGCTCCGGACGTGGCCCGCCGGTAGGCCGCCACCGCCCACTTCAGGTAGTCGGCCTGGGCGGCCCGGCGCAGGGGGAGCAGCTCGCGCAGGGCGGGCTCGTCCACCTGGATGATCGACACTCCCGCCGCCTCCAGATCGCGCACCTCCTGCCCGATCGCGTCGGCCACCTGGAACACGACGTCCCGCAGCGGCAGGTCGTTGCGGACGAACGACCAGGCGACGATCGTGACAGGGCCGGTGAGCATGCCCTTGACCGGCTTCGGCGTGAGCGACTGCGCGTACGTGGCCCACCGGACCGTGATCGGCGCGGGACGGCTGACGTCGCCGTGCAGGATCGGCGGCCGGGTGCAGCGGGATCCGTACGACTGCACCCAGCCGTTCCTGGTGACCGCGAAGCCGTCGAGGTGTTCGGCGAAGTACTGCACCATGTCGTTGCGTTCCGGTTCCCCGTGGACGAGGACGTCGAGCCCCAGCCGCTCCTGGGCCCTGATCACCCGCTCGATCTCCGCCTCGACCCGGCGCTCGTAGTCCGGCTGCGACAGGGTGCCGGAGGAGACGGCGGCGCGGGCGGCGCGCAGCTCGCCGGTCTGGGGAAACGAGCCGATCGTGGTGGTGGGCAGCGGGGGGAGCCGCAGGTGCTCGGCTTGGGCGGCGGCGCGGACGGGGTACGGGGAGCGCTCCGCGGCCGGGTCCGGGTCCGGCAGAAGCGGCACGGAGGGCTCGTCCTCGTCGCCCTCGTACAGCACCCCACCGCCGCCGTGTCCAGAAGGAGGGCCGAGCCGGGGGGCCGGGGTGCGGAGGTGGGCCTCGGCCAGGGCGACGACCTCGGCCACCTTCTCCTCCGCGAACGCCAGCCGCCCCCGCAACCCCGCCTCCAGCCCGGTCTCCTCCGCCAGCGAGTAGGGCACGTGCAGCAGCGAGCACGACGTGCTCACCACCACCCGCGAGGCACGCACGGCGGCCAGCGCGGCCAGCGCCCGCCCGGGGGAGGTCCGCCACACGTCCCGCCCGGACACCACGCCCGCGACCACGGTCTTACCGGTGAGATCGGCGCCAGGGACGCCACCCCGCACGAGGTCGATCCCGATGGCCTCCACCGGCGTCGCCGCCAGCACCGGCAGCGACTCCCCGAGATCGCCGAAGTAGGAGGCCACGAAGAGCCCGGGCCGCTCCCGCACGGCTCCCAGCCGCTCGTAGGCGGCCCGCACCGCCGCCAGCTCCTCCGGCGTGCGATCCCCCACCAGGGCGGGCTCGTCGAGCTGCACCCAGGCGACCCCCTCGGCCGCCAGCTCGGCCAGCAGCTCCTCGTAGCACCCGAGCACCTCGTCCAGCCGCTCCAGCGCCGAGCTCAGCAGCAGGAACGTCACCGGCCCGACGACCACCGGCCGCGTCTCGAACCCCAGCGCCCGCGCCTCCCGCACCTCGCCCAGCGGCTTGCCGGCGTCCAGCTTGAACACGGTGTCGGGGCCGATCTCGGGCACGAGGTAGTGGTAGTTCGTGTCGAACCACTTGGTCATCCGCAGCGGTGCCAGCCCGTCGGTGCCCCTGGCCATCGCGAAGTAGGGGTCCGGGGCGTCGCGATAGCGCGCGGGCACCGCCCCGAGCAGCACCGCCGTGTCCAGCACCTGGTCGTACAGCGAGAACGTGTTCGACGGCAGCCCGTCGAGCCCGAGCTCGGCCAGCCGCCGCCAGGTGCGCGCCCGCAGCTCGGCGCCCGCCCGGTCGAGGTCGGCGCGGGTGGAGCGGCCGCTCCAGTACGACTCCAGCGCCTGCTTCAGCTCCCGGCGCGGCCCGATGCGGGGGTATCCGAGCACGGTGGACGTGGGGAAGGACGACATCACTTCAGCTCCCTGGATGTGGGTCAGATCGCTGGCATCCTGCCGACGCCCACGGGGATGGTGCACGATGGATTGGTGCTGCTTATGCTCAGGGAGATCCACTGCTTCACCAGGGTGGCGGAACGGCTCAGCTTCTCGGCTGCCGCCGCCGACCTGGGGATGTCCCAGCCCGCCATGAGCCAGGCCATCACCCGCCTCGAACGCGCCACGGGCACCAGGCTGTTCGAGCGTTCCGCCCGGGAGGTGCGGCTCACGGCCGAGGGCAAGGCGCTGCTGTCGCACGCGGAGCAGGTGGTCGAGTCGGTGCGGGCGTTCGAGGGGGAGGCGGCCCGGCTGGCCCGGCCGACCATTCACCTGGCTTATCCATCCCTCGTCGGCACGCTGGCGGCGCGGATCGTCAGACGGCTGGCGAGCCGTACGCCGGCGATCGGGGTGGAGCTGCGCGCGGCCGGTCGCGGCGCGGCGGCGCGGGCGCTGGCGGACGGCGAGGTCTCGGCGGCGATCCTGGCCACGCCGGCGCCCGCGCAGTTCGTCACGGCGGCCAGGTTCCACGTCACGGTCGATCACCTGGCCGTCCCCGTGGGGCACCGGCTGGAGTCGCGCCCGCGGGTGACGGCGGAGGAGCTGGGCGGCCAGGTGCTCCTCACCCCGGGCACCCGCCCCTGGCCGGGGCTGCCCGGCCGCTCCCGGCTGGTGGCCGACGACGACTTCGGCGCCGCCCTCGACCTGGTGGCGGCCGGCGCGGGGCTGCTGCCCATCCCGCAGCTCCTGGCCAGGACCGTCAGGCGGGAGGACGTGCGGTTCGTGCCGCTGGAGGCGGGGGACCTGCGCATCACGTACGCGCTGGCGTGGTCGCGGGAGCGGGTCACCCCTGAGCTGATGGCCCTGGTGCAGGCCGTCCAGGACGCCCTGTGGACCAGATGAGCGACTAGGTGAGCGGGAGGTTCTTCAGCGCCTCGCGCCGGCTGAGCCCGGAGATGCCCTTCGCCTTGACGTAGCGGATCACCTCGGCCGGGTTGGTCTTGGCGTATTCGCGTAAGGCCCACCCGATCGCCTTGCGCGCGAAGAAGTCGTTGTCGGACAGGCTCGGCTCGATGCACGCGTAGAGCAGGGCGGTGTCCGTCCGCGACCTGAACCGGTTCTGGCAGAGGATGGCCGTGCGGCGCTTCCACAGGTCGGCGTCGTGCGCCCACTCCAGCATGAGCGGGCGCATCGAGTCGGGGTAGGTGGTCAGCAGGCCGCCGACGCGGTGGGTGGCGAGCTCGTCCACCAGGTCCCACCAGGCGCCGGAGACGATCATCTCCTCGTACATGGGCACCGTGTAGAGGGTCTGGTACTCGCGGTAGAGGTGGTAGCCGGACAGCTCGACGGCGGCGTACCGCTCCTCGCGGAACTCCGCCTCCCGCCACAGGGTCAGCACCGCCCGCCGCCACTCCGGCGCGCTGTCGAGCCGGTGCTCGGCGAAGACCCGGCGCAGCGCGGCGCGCCTGGGCACGGCCTGCACGCCCAGGAACGGCATCGGTGACTTCATGTAGGCCCGCATGGCCTCGGCCTTGCCCGGCTCGGCCGCCTCCTGCAGTGCCAGTCGCACCGCCTTGCCGAGGCTCATCCCTTTTGGGTGGTGCGCTCGCCCGTCGCGAGCCCGTCGAAGAGCACCGTGATGTAGTGCTCGGCCAGGCCGGTGGTGTTGAGCCTGCCGCCGGGGCGGAACCAGCGGACCGCGACCCAGATCGTGTCGCGGATCATCCGGTAGGTCAGCTTCGGGTCCACGTCGGACCTGAACAGCCCGGCCGCCTGCCCGGCCTTGATCTGCGTCACCCAGATCTGCTCGACCTCGTCCTCGGCCTTGACGAGGTAGTTGAAGCGCTCGAACTGGCGCAGGTAGTTCCAGTCGTTCTGCATCACCGTGATCGCGGCGCGGTGCGGCTCCAGCGTGCCGAAGCCGATGCGGACCATCTCCGACAGCACCGTGCGGGCGTCGGAGCTGGTGTCGACGGCGGCGCGGTAGCGGGCGATGAGGTCGTCGAGGAAGGTGGATAGCACCTCGTCGACGATCGTCTCCTTGGAGTCGAAGTGGTGGTAGAGACTTCCGGACAGGATGCCTGCCTCGTCGGCGATCTCGCGTACTGTCGTGGCTTGGAAGCCCTTGCGCGCGAAGAGCTCCGCGGCGAGCTTGACGAGGTGGTCGCGGCGCTCGGACGCCGCTCCCGAGGTCGTGCGCTGGCGCTTCGCCGGGGTGGTGGTCGTGCCGGAGTTCTTTCGCGTGGTCACGTTCCCATTATGGGCCCTGAGACAATCGCTTGTTCGCCTAACTGGCCCAGCTCATACGGCGTTCCCGTGTAGACCAAGCGCTTGCTACGATGCGTGGATGAGCGAGGCGTACATCGTCGGAGCCGTCCGCACCCCCGTCGGGCGCAGGAACGGCGGCCTGGCCGGAGCCCACCCCGCCGACCTCGGCGCGCACGTGCTCAAGGAGCTGATGTTCCGCGCCGACGCCGACCCCTCCGCCGTCGAGGACGTGATCTTCGGCTGCGTGGACACGATCGGCCCGCAGGCCGGGGACGTCGCCCGCACCTGCTGGCTGGCCGCCGGGCTGCCGGAGGAGGTGCCGGGCGTGACGATCGACCGCCAGTGCGGCTCCTCGCAGCAGGCGCTGCACTTCGCCGCGCAGGCCGTGCTGTCCGGCACGAACGACCTGGTGGTGGCCGGGGGCGTGCAGAACATGAGCATGATCCCCATCTCCGCGGCGATGCTCGCGGGCCGCCCGCTCGGCCACGACAGCCCCTTCTCGGGCTCCAAGGGCTGGACGGAGCGGTACGGCACGCAGGAGGTCTCCCAGTTCGCCGGGGCCGAGCTGATCGCCGCCCGATGGGGCATCTCCCGCGAGGAGATGGAGGCGTACGCGTACGAGTCGCACCGCAGGGCCCTGCACGCCATCGACGCCGGGCACTTCCACCGCGAGATCGTCCCCTACGAGGGCGTCACCACCGACGAGGGCCCGCGCAGGGACACCACCCGCGAGAAGATGGCCGCGCTCAGGCCGCTCACCGACGGCGGCACCCTGACCGCCGCCCTGGCCTCCCAGATCTCCGACGGCGCCGCCGCCCTGCTCCTCGCCTCGCCCAGGGCCGTCCGCGAGCACGGCCTGACGCCGCGCGCCCGCGTGCACCACCTGTCGGTACGCGGCGACGACCCGATCATGATGCTCTCGGCCCCGATCCCCGCGACCGTGCACGCGCTCGGCATGACCGGCATGTCCATCGGCGACTTCGACGCCATCGAGATCAACGAGGCGTTCGCCCCGGTGGTGCTGGCCTGGATCAAGGAGACCGGCGCGAACCCCGCCAGGGTCAACCCGAACGGCGGCGCCATCGCGCTCGGCCACCCGCTCGGCGCGACCGGCGCCGTGCTGGCCGTCAAGCTGCTGCACGAGCTGGAGCGCACGGGCGGCAGGTACGGCCTGCAGACGATGTGTGAGGGCGGAGGACAGGCGAACGTCACCGTCATCGAGCGCCTGACTCCCGCACCATGAAGATATGGCGAACCCGTTCACCCTCGGCATCGCCTCCGGCGAGCCGCTGCCCGACGGCGTGGTGCTGTGGACCCGATTAGCCGTCGACCCCCTCGGCACCGACCCCCGGCGGCCCGGCGGCATGGCGCCCAGGGCGGTCGAGGTGAGCTGGCAGCTCGCCGAGGACGAGCGCTTCACCCGGGGCGTGCGCCGGGGGACGGCCCAGGCGCTGCCGGTGTGGGCGCACAGCGTGCACGTCAGGGTCGCCGGCCTCGCGGCGGGCACCGACTACTTCTACCGCTTCAAGGCCGGCAGCCAGCAGAGCGCGGTCGGCCGCACCAGGACAGCCGACGCCGCCGACTCGACGCGGCCGGTGCGGTTCGCGGTGGCCAGTTGCCAGCGCTACGAGCACGGCTTCTACACCGCCTACCGGCATCTCGCGGAGGAGCGGCCCGACGTCGTCTTCCACGTGGGCGACTACATCTACGAGTCCCGCCAGTCGGCCCGCGTGGTGCGCGCGCTGGGGCCGCTGCCGGGTGAGACGAGCCGGTTGCACGAGTACCGCCAGCGTTACGCCCGCTACAAGACCGACCCCGACCTCCAGGCCGCGCACGCCGCCGCGCCGTGGGTGCCGACCTGGGACGACCACGAGGTGCTCGACAACTACCGGGGCCGGGGCGACGGGTCGGCGGCGTTCCTGCGCCGCAGGGGGGCCGCGTACCAGGCGTACTACGAGAACCAGCCGATCAGGGTGCGCCCCGACGACGGGAACCTGCAGATGTACCGCAGGCGCACGTACGGGACGGTCGCCGACTTCATGGTGCTCGACGCGCGCCAGTACCGCGACGCCACCACCATGCTCGGGGCCGCGCAGGAGCAGTGGCTGCTGTCCCGCCTGGTCACCAGCCCGGTGCGGTGGCGGGTGCTGGTGCAGCCGCTGTTCTTCGCCCGCCGTTTCGTGCCGGGGCCCGCGCCGAACCTGCGCCCCGACTCCTGGGACGGTCATCCGGCGCAGCGCGGGCGCATCCTGGGGGTCAACGCGCCGGGGCTGGCCGTGTTCAGCGGGGACGTGCACAACGCCTGGGCGGGGGAGCTGAAGGCCGACTTCCTGGACCCCGCCTCGGCCACGGTCGGGGTCGAGTTCGTGAGCAGCTCGATCAGCAGCGCGCCCCCGGACACCGACGGGCCCGCCGTGCTGGCGGCCAACCCGCATCTGCGCTTCTTCGACGACCGGCGCGGCTACCTGTCGTGCTCCGCCGGTCCGGAGGAGCTGCGGGTGGCGTTCCGCGCGGTGGACTTCGTGGACCGCAGGGGGGCTCCGGTGCGCACGGTGGGGGAGTTCGTCACGAAGGGGAACGGGCTGACATCAGAAAATGCCTCTAGCAAATAGGAAACTTTCCTATTAGATTTCGGGTCATGCCCATGAGCGGTGACCTGCTTCGCCTTGCCGACGCCGTCCTCTTCCCCGGTTTCCCCGGCCACACCCCGCCCGACTGGCTGCGCCGCCGGCTCGGCGACGGGCTGGCAGGCGTCGCGCTGTTCTCGCGCAACCTCGCGGACCCCGGCCAGGTGGCCGCGCTCACCGCCGCGCTGCGTGCCGAGAACCCGGCGGTGCTGGTCGGCACCGACGAGGAGTCGGGCGAGGTCACCCGGCTGGAGGTGGCGACCGGCAGCAGCCGCCCCGGCGCGTACGCGCTCGGCGTCGTGGACGACGTGGCGCTCACCGAGTCGCTGGCCAGGGACCTCGGCGGCGACCTGGCCAGGGCGGGCATCAACCTGGACTTCGCCCCCTCCGCCGACGTGAACTCCAACCCCGACAACCCGGTGATCGGCCTGCGCGCGTTCGGCGCCGACCCGTGGCTGGTCGCCCGGCACGCCAGGGCGTTCGTGCGCGGGCTCCAGTCGGCCGGGGTCGCCGCCAGCGCCAAGCACTTCCCCGGGCACGGGGACACCGCCGTGGACTCCCACCACGGCGTGCCCGTCGTCGCCGAGAGCGGGATCGAGGACGCGTTGCTCCCTTTCCGGGAGGTGATCGAGGAGGGGGTCAAGGTGATCATGACAGGACACCTCCTCGTGCCGTCGTACGACGCCGAGCGGCCCGCCACGCTCAGCCCCAAGGTGCTCAGCGGGCTGCTGCGCGAGGAGCTCGGGTTCGACGGGCTGATCATCACTGACGGCATCGAGATGGCCGCGGTGTCGGGGGTGTACGGGATCGGGGGTGCCTCCGCCCGCGCCATCGCCGCCGGCGCCGACGCGATCTGCGTCGGCGGCGAGCATGCCGACGAGGCCACCGCCGCCGGGATCCGCGACGCGATCGCGGCGGCGGTGACCGAGGGACTGCTGCCCGAGGAGCGCCTGGCCGACGCCGCTCGAAGGGTCCGCGAGCTGGCCGCATGGGCCGCCTCCTCGGGCAGCCCGGCGCCCGCCGACGGCCGGATCGGCCTGGACGCGGCCCGCCGGGCGATCCGCGTCACCCGGCGCTCCACCGCGCCCGTCCTGCCCATCGCGGGGCAGCCGTACGTGGTGGAGCTGAAGCCGGTGATGAACCTGGCGATCGACAGGAACACCCCGTGGGGCGTCGGCGAGCCGCTCGCCGGCCTGCTGCCCGGCACCGAGGTCGCCCGTCTGTCCGCCGGCGAGGCCACCGGGCCTGAGCTGGAGCGCCTGATCGGGCTGGCGGCCGGGCGGCCGCTCGTCGTGGTGGTCAGGGACGTGCACCGCTACGCCTGGCAGTCCGAGGCGCTACGGCACCTGCTCAGCGCCCGCCCGGACGCCGTGGTGGTCGAGATGGGCCTGCCCGCCCGTTCGGACCTGGGCGCCGTGCACGTCGCCACGTACGGGTCGGCGGGCGTCTGTGGCCGGGCGGCGGCGGAGGTGCTGACCGGTAGGCTCTAGGCCGTGAACTTCGACGGCGAGGACCTGTCCCGCAAGGCCCTGGGCGATCGGCTCCCGCCGGGGGAGACGCACGTGTTCCGCGAGTGCGACCTGACCGAGACCGACCTGTGGGGAGCCTCGCTGGCGGGCGCGCGCTTCGAGTCGTGCGTGCTGGAGCAGACCGACTTCCGCAAGGCCGACCTCGACGGGGCGGTGTTCACCGGCGGCGGCGGGATGCGCACGAGGTTCAACGACGCCGACCTCATCGACGCCGTCTTCACCGACGTGGACCTGTCGTCGGCGCAGTTCGCGGGGGCGCTGCTGACCGACGTCTCGTTCGAGGGCTGCCGCATGATCGGCGCGGCCCTGACCGGCTCGCGCGGCACCGGGTTCAAGGTCAGCCGCTCCAACCTGACGCTGGCCAACCTCGGAGGCTGCTCGCTGCGCAAGGAGCACATCGAGGGCGTGCGCTTCGACGACGCCGACCTGTCGGGGTGCGACTTCACCGAGGCCACGCTGAGCGACTGCCGCCTCATCGGCACGCGGCTGCTGCAGACCAAGTTCCACAAGGCCGACCTGCGCGGGGCCGATCTGGGCGAGCCCGACGACGCCAAGCTGCGCGCGTTCGCGGGCGCCGTCATCAACCAGGCGCAGGCCAACGCCATCCTGGCCGCCCGCGGCATCACGGTCCTGTGACGCCCAGGCGGGCCAGGGCCGTCGCGGCCTCCGCCATGACGCGCTCGATCAGCTCCTGGCACGACGGCAGGTCGTCGAGCACGCCCACCACCTGACCCGAGGCCATCACGCCCAGGTCCACCCGACCCTCCACCATGGCCGCCCGCAGCAGCACCGGCGTGTTCGCCGCCTGGAGCACCTGCGCCCAGGTCAGCTCCCGCCCGCGCCGCATCCGCCGGCCCTCGCGCAGCATCGAGCGCCACGACAGGCCCGACAGGCGCTTGAACCTGGCGCCGTTCACCACCGCCCTGACCAGCCGCGCGCGTTCCAGCGAGGCCACGAACGGCGTGCTCAGCACCCGGTGCGGCACCCCGTCCACGTTCCTGGTCACCACCGTCTCGCGCGCCGCCAGGTAGCACTTCTTCACCTCGTCGGGCACCGGCGAGTCGCTGGTCAGCAGGAAGCGGGTGCCCATGGCGATCCCGCACGCCCCGTACGCCAGCGCCGCCACCAGCCCCCGGCCGTCGAAGAAGCCGCCGGCCGCGATCACCGGGATGTCCACCGCGTCCACCACCTGCGGCAGCAGCAGTGTGGTCGCCACGGGCCCGGTGTGCCCGCCGCCCTCGCCGCCCTGCACGATCACCGCGTCGGCGCCCCACCCCGCGACCTTCTCCGCGTGCCGCCGCGCCCCCACCGACGGGATCACCACGACCCCGGCGTCCTTGAGCCGCGCGATCAGCTCCCTGCGCGGGGCCAGCGCGAACGAGGCGACCCGCACGCCCTCGGCGACCAGCACCTCCACCCGCTCGGCCGCGTCGTCGGCGTCGGCCCGCAGGTTCACGCCGAACGGGGCGTCCGTGCGCTCCTTGACCCGGCGGATCGCCGCCCGCATCTCGGCGACCGACATGGTGGCCGCGCCGATCACGCCCAGCCCGCCCGCCTGCGAGGTGGCCGCCGCGAGCCGGGCGCCCGCCACGTACCCCATGCCGGTCTGCACGATCGGGTGGCGGCAGCCGACCAGCGAGGTCAGCGCGGTCCTCACGCCGCCACCTCCCGGTCGCGCAGGCGGCCGGGGTCGAGGCGGTCGAGGACGCGCAGCTCCTCGTCGGTGGGCTCCCGGGTCTGGGCGACATTTCCGCAAATGTCGTGCAACTCGAAGCCCGTCGCCGCGACCACGTCGGCCACGCTCACCCCAGGATGCACCGACACCAGCCGCATCGACCCGTCGGCCGTCGCGAAGTCCAGCACGGCCAGATCCGTCACCACCCGCCGCAGCTCGAACGCCCCCCGATCCGTCCCGATGCCGCTGACCAGGTCCACCTCGGGGACGAACACCCGCTTGGAGTGCCGGGGGATCCAGTAGCTCGTCGGGTCGCACCGGGTGTTGCCCGGCGCCCCGCGCACCCCGAGCAGCTGCGCCTTGGGCCGCGTCCAGTCGCCGATGCAGGAGATGTTCGTGTTGCCGTAGCGGTCGATCTGGCTCGCACCGAGCATGACGTGCCGCCGCCCGTTCAGCACCAGCCACAGGTGCTCGCGGAACGGCAGCCAGCCCTCCACCACCTCGGGCGCCTGACCGAGCGCGGGCACGTCGCCGGTGAGCAGGCAGGTCCCGTCGTGCGTGAGCAGCTCGGGCTCGAACGTCAGCCGCGCCAGCCGCGCCGCCAGCACCGTGATCGCCCCGCCGATTCCGGCCGCCAGGATCTCCCCGTCGCCCCTGAACGCCTCCGCGCACGCCACCACACAGACGTCAGCCCTGCTCACGCGCGTCCTCCACGTACTCGCGCTGCGCCGCCTCGTCCCGCCCGTAGTCCGGCTCGCACGAGGTGAACCCGGCCCCTCCCGGCGCCTCCACCACGCCCGCCACCATCGAGCGGCTGATCAGCAACGACTGCACGGGCCCCTCCTTGAGCAGCTCCGCTGGGTCCACCAGCCGCTCGCAGGAGACGTAACAGCGCCCGGCCGCCCTGGCGTAGAGGTCGTCGAAGTACGGATCGGGGCCCAGGTACTGGGCGTTGCCCCGGGCGTCGGCCCGGTTGAGGTGCACCAGAGCCACGTCCATGGTCAGCGCGGGCACCGCCACCAGCTCCTCCCCGTCCCCGTACGGCGAGCGCACCGTGCGCAGCTCCGGGTTGACCCGCAGCACGTCCGAGCCCAGCCCCGCCCGCGTCGGCAGGAACGGCAGCCGGTGCGCCGCGGCCAGCAGCCCGAACATGAACATGCCCTCGTCGTACTCGGTGAACTCGATCTCGCCCGCCTGCCTGGCCCGCCTGAAGTGGGGCTCCAGAGGGATGGAGTCGAGCGTGACGAACGGGGCGACGACCCTGCGCACCTTCCCCGCCGCGCAGAGCACGCCGACGTCCGGGCCGCCGTAGGAGACGATGGTGAGGTCGTCCGCCGGGGCCTCGGCGAGGGCCTGGACCAGGGCCATGGGCTTGCGGCGCGAGCCCCAGCCGCCGATCCCGACCGTCATCCCGCTGCGCACCGTGGCGGCCACCTGCGCGGCCGTCATCACCTTGGTCATGCGAACCGCTCCCGGTGCTCGCCGCCGATGCCCATCAGGTTCAGCTCGAAGGTGAAGCCCTGCTCGAAGCGGTAGCTGCGGTTGACGTCCACGGGGTCGATGCCGTTGAGCGACTCCTTGGCGCGGCGGATCACGTACGGGTCCTTGGCCGCGATCTGCTCGGCCACGCCCAGCGCCGCCTCCCGCAGCTTGTCGCGCGGCACCACCTCCAGCACCGAGCCGAACGCGTGCAGCTCTTGGGCGGTGACGTTCCTGCACGTGTAGACCATGGCCCGGACCAGGTGCCGCGGCACCAGCCTGGCCAGGTGCGTGGCCGCGCCCAGCGCGCCCCTGTCCACCTCGGGCAGCCCGAAGTAGGCGTCCTCGGCGGCCACCACGATGTCGGCGTTGCCCGCCAGCCCGATGCCGCCGCCCAGGCAGAAGCCGTGCACGGCGGCGATCACGGGGACCGCGCACTCGTAGACGGCGGCGAAGGCCGCGTAACACGCCCGGTTCGCGCCGACGAGGGCGGTGAAGCCCTCGCTGTCTCGCATCTCCTTGATGTCCACCCCGGCGTTGAAACCGCGCCCTTCGGCCCGCAGCACGACCACCCTGGTCGCCGGGTCGTCGCCGGCCGCCCGCACCGTCCTGGCCAGCTCCTCCCAGCCCCGCACCGGCAGCGCGTTCACCGGCGGCACATCCACGATCACTTCGGCGATCGGCCCGGCCCGCAGTGAGATGCCCAATGTACCTCCCTAACGCTTGCTTGGTACGGTAGCACCCGTGACCGTGACTTACGACTACACGGGCAGGTCCGTCCTGGTGACGGGTGGCACGAGGGGGATCGGCGCGGGCATCGCCGCGGCCTTCCGCGCGGTGGGCGCGGAGGTCACCGTCTGCGCCCGCACCGCTCCCGAGCACCCCGGGCACCGGTCCGCGCGCGATCCGGATGGCGACGGGCCGATCCGGTTCGTGCGGGCCGACGTGCGTGACCCGGATCAGATCGAGCGGCTGATCGGCGGGCTCGACCGGCTCGACGTGGTGGTCAACAACGCCGGCGGCTCGCCGCCCGCCCCGGTGGACGGCACCTCGCCGCGCCTGCACTCCCGCGTCATCGAGCTCAACCTGACGGCGCCGCTGCTGGTCGCGCAGCGCGCGTATCCGCTGCTCGCCGCGTCCGGCGGGGCGGTGGTGATGATCGGCAGCGCGAGCGGCGCCCGGCCCTCTCCCGGCACGTCCGCGTACGGGGCCGCCAAGGCCGGCCTGCACCACCTGGCCCGCTGCCTGGCCGCCGAGTGGGCGCCGCTCGTCCGGGTCAACACGGTCGTCGTGGGCCTGGCCGCCACCCCGGACGCCGCCGACCACTACGGCGGCCGTTCCGACCTGGACGGCCGGGCCATCCCGGCGGGCCGGATGGCCACGCCCGACGACGTGGCCAGGGCCTGCCTGTGGCTGGCCGCCCCCGGCTACGTGACCGGCGCCGAGGTGCGCGTGGACGGCGGCGGCGAGGTCCCCGCCTGGCGGCACCTGGTCTGAACACCGGCCTGCCCGGCTCAGTCGCCCGTCAGCGCAGAGTCGACCGGCTGGTGGGTCGCAGGCGCAACCGCTCGGGAGGCGCGGTGAAGCGCCGCTCCAGCATCGTCAGGTCCACCTCCCGCTCCTCCTCCGGCGTCTCGAACCTGGCGAACCAGACGAACACCTGCACACCCGCCCTCACAGGCAGTCGCGGAAACGTGTTCTCCGCGTGCTCGGTCTCCAGGCAGGCGACCGGCACCACCCCGGCGTCCGCCAGTGCGGGCACCGCCTCACGGTGGAAGAGCTGGGCGAAGTCGTCCCCGTCCACGTGATAGGTGGTGACTACGTAGAGTGACGACGGGATGGGTGCCCCGACCGGCGGACGTTCCCGGGAGGGGAACTCGGGCCCCGCCGGACGCAGCAGCAGCACGTCGTCGGAGTCGAGCATGGTGGCGTTGGCGGCGTCGCGGTTGGCCTGCCAGACGGGGCCGCCATAGAAGGACTCCAGGGCGGCCTTCCTGGTGCCCATGTCGGGGAAGGAACGCAGCCACGGGAAGGTGTCCGGCTCGCCGACCTCGCGGAAGCTGCCGGTGACGCGCATGCCTGTGGCCTCCTGCGCCTCGATGAACTCCCGCTCGAACAACGAGATCAGGGTGTCCCGCCGCCCGGGCCGCATGGCGTAGCGCCGCAGTTCGTGGATCATGCGGGAACGGTAGGGCCCGGTCACTGACACCCCGTGTCAGGGTAAGGCCCGAACTATGTTCTGACTACTCACTGCTACCAATTGACCACGCAAAGCTATATGCTCGCACTGACCTTGATCCTTGAGGTCAAGGAAGACCCAAAGGGAGCGGTGGTGCGTCAGGGCCCGGCCGCCGCCGCCCGCAGGGCTTCCCCAGAGGCGAAGGAGCAGAAGTGATCAGAAAGGCGTGCGCCGTCGCGGTCGTGCTGGCGGCAGTGGCCGGTGGCGCACTACTTGCGGTTCCCGCTCACGCTGATGACGACTGGGCCGGTCCCCTGACCGGTGGCACCTGGTCCGCCAACCGGAGTGACAACGACGACTCGTCCCAGTCGGGCAACAACTTCGGTGACGTCCTCGCCGGCAACCACGGCGAGGGTCGCTCGACCAACGTCAACAACGTCAACGGCTTCGCCACGACCGCCACCAACGGCGGCATCGCGGTGACGTACATCTTCGACTGACCGGCTGACGCCCGAGCACAGCATTCGGAAAGGACATCGACATGATGAAGAAGCTCTGCATGACCGGCCTCATCGCCGCCGCGGCCGGCGTGACCCTGCTGTCGGCCCCCGCGTACGCCGACACCAACGCCGGCAACTCCAGCGACAACCGCGACTCCACCCAGTCGGGCAACAACTTCGGCAACGTCGTCAACGCCAACGTCAACGGCCACGGCGCGACCGGGGTCAACAACGTCAACGCCAACTCGGTGACGGGCACCAACGGCAGCGACGTGGTCGTCGACGACGTGCACGACTGACCGGGCCGGCTGACCGGGCAGGCTGACCGCGCGGGCGCGCGCCGCCGTTGATCGCCGGTTCGCGGCGCGCCCCTGACGCGTGCGAGCCGGGTCCGAAATGGCCCGGCTCGCGCCACATTAATATCGCTGCGTGGCTATCTGTGCTTATGTGACTTTTGCGGATTTCGAGACGGACGACGAGCGTGACCTGACGCTGGCCGCCTGGCGGGAGGCGGGCATCGAGGGCCGCATCGAGCGCTGGGACGACGCGGCCGTCGACTGGAGCGCGTACGACGCCGTGGTGGTCCGCTCCGTCTGGGACTACATCCTCAGGCGGGAGGAGTTCCTCGGGTGGGCGCGGAGCGTGGCGGCCGTCACGAAGCTGCTGAACCCCTACGCCGTGCTCGAGTCCAACACCGACAAGACCTACCTGCGCGACCTGGGCGTGCCGATCGTGCCCACCCACTGGTCGTCGCGGGAGCTGCCCGACTGGCCGGAGTACGTCGTCAAGCCGTCCGTCTCGGGCGGCGCCCGCGACACCACCAGGACCGCCGACCGCGCCGAGGCCGCGCGCCTGGCGGCGGAGCTGGAGGCCACGGGGCGCACGCCGATGGTGCAGCCGTACCTCGACATGGTCGAGTCGGAGGGCGAGACCTCGCTGCTGTACTTCAACGGCCGGCTCAGCCACGCCGTCCGCCGCAGCGCGATGCTCGCCGCCGGGGCGACGTCCGCCGACAACGCGCGGGCCGAGCTCCGCACCCCAGCCCCGGACCAGGTCGAACTCGCCGAGAAGGTGCTCACCGCCATTCCCCATGGCCTTCTCTACGCCAGGATCGACCTGGTCCGGCTGCCCGACGGCACGCCCGCCGTCATCGAGGCGGAGCTGACCGAGCCGTACCTCTTCCTGCGCTACGAGCAGCACGCGGCGGCCCGCTTCGCCACGGCGCTGCGCGAGCTGCTCTGATCAGCAGGAGATCCCGCCGTCCACCGGGATGACCGTGCCGGTGAGGTACGCCCCCGCCCGCGACGACAGGTAGATCGCGGCGCCCGCCATGTCCTCGGGCCTGCCGATGCGGCCGAGCGGCACGCCGGAGGCGATGACCTCGCGGGTGTCGGGGTCGTCGAGCGCGAAGGCCATCATCTTCGACTCGAAGGGCCCGGGGGCGATGGCGTTGACCGTGATGTGCTCCTTGGCCAGGCGCTTGGCCAGATGGCGGGTCAGCATGTGCACGGCGGACTTCGTCGAGGAGTAGGCGAAGCTCTCCAGGGCGGGCACCCTGATGCCGTCGATCGAGCCCACGTTGATCACCCGGGCCGGGTCGTCGGCGCTCGCCGCCTCCCTCAGCCGGGGCAGGAACCGCTGGGTCAGGTAGAAGACGCCCTTGACGTTGATGTTCCAGAGCTTGTCGAAGGCGTGCTCCGGATATTCCTCCAGCGGTGCGCCCCAGGTCGCGCCCGCGTTGTTCACCAGCACGTGCACGGGGCCGTCCACCGCCGACACCAGCCGCTCCAGCCCCTCGGGCGTCGACAGGTCGGCGGGGACGGCGAAGCAGCCCAGCTCGGCGGCCGTCTTCTCGACCTCGGCCGTCTTGCGGGCGGAGATGTAGACGGTCGCCCCCGCCTCCACGAACCCGGCGGCGATCATGCGCCCGATGCCGCGCGACCCGCCCGTGACGACGACGGTCTTGCCTTCCACTGAGAACAGAGTCATGTTCTGGGAGCATGCCATACCGACTGGTCGGTTGCCATCTGTCAGACGCCGGGCAGCCGCCCGTTGCGGAACAGGTCGACGAACCGCTGGTGATCGTCCCTGGCCTGCGCCCCGTACCGGTGGGCGAAGTCCACCAGCGTCCCGACGAAGCCCGACCTGTCGCCGCCGATCACCGCCACGATCGCCTCCTCCGTCGAGAAGTCCACGAGATCGTGGCTGGACTCGTCGTCGGCCACCGAGTGCATGCGCGCCACCGCCCGCCCCAGGTCCTGGATGATCGAGCGCAGCTCGTCCGGCTCGTTGACGTCGTCCCAGTCCAGGTCGGCGGAGTACGGCGACACCTCGGCCACGAGCTGCCCCACCCCGTGCAGCGTGGTGTAACCCAGCCAGGGGTCGGCGTAGGCCTGCAGCGCCCGCTGCGACTCGGCCGTGCGGTGCCCCTGGTGCCGGAAGTAGGCGGCCACCCGCTCGTCGGTGACGTGCCGCGCCACCGCCGGCACCGCCGCCTGCTTCATGTAGAGCACGACGTCGTTCTCCAGCGCCTGCGAGCGCCCCTCCAGCAGCAGGTTGTACGACGGCAGCCCCGCCGACCCGATCCCCACGCCCTTGCGCAGCGCCACATCCTTGATCACGTGCTCGACCGGGCTCACCGTCACGGGCAGCGTGGTCAGGTAGTCGGCGAACGCCTCCAGCACCGACCGCCTGGTGGCCTCGTCCACCGGCTCGCGCCCCTCCATGAGCGCGAAGCGCCGGTCGTAGTCGTCGATCACCGTCTCGGCGTCGAGCAGCGCCACGCGGGTGCGCAGCCTGGCCCGCTGGAGCACCCGATGCAGCGTCCCGCTGGTGGTGCCGAGCGTGAGCGCGCCGATCGCCTCGTCCCCGCCCGCCGCGATGGCGGCCAGCTCGACCAGGTACGCCCCGGCGAAATCGGTCACCAGCATGCTGATCGAGTCGTCCGACAGCGCCTTGGCGTACCCGAGCAGGGCCACGCTGGCGGCGAACCGCCTGAGGTCCCAGACGTAGGGCCCCACGTACGCCTCGTCGAAGTCGTTGACGTTGAAGACCAGCTCGCCTGAGGCGTTCATGTACGTGCCGAAGTTCTCCGCGTGCAGGTCGCCGTGGATCCAGACCCTGCTGGTCGGCCCGTCGAGGTAGGAGCCGTCGGCGTACGCGCCCACCATGTCCGCGTAGAACAGGCAGGCGCTGCCCCGGTAGAAGGCGAACGGCGAGGCCGCCATCTTCCGGAACTTCCGCCTGAACGCCGCGGGGTCTCGCTTGATCGACTCGCCGAACTCCGTCATCAGGACATCGAGCAGGAAGGAGGAGCGTGTGCCCATGTTCCGGACACTAGATCCCGTATCCCCTGTCGCCTACCCTGATCTTTCCCTGACAGCGGAAAGTCAGGGCTGGGCTGCCGGCCGGGCGGCGCGCGCCAGCGCCCACGTGCCCGTGCCGCCCAGCGCGAGCGCGAGCGTCCCGAGCAGCACGCACTGCAGTGCGCCCGTCGGCCACATCGCGTCCGGCAGCCAGCCCAGCATGGGCAGCCGGATCGCCAGCAGGAGCAGCCCGGTGGCCGACAGCGCCAGCGCCCACGACGGGGAGCCGCGCCGGACCAGGACGGTCACCGAGGCCGCCGCCCACACCGCGATCGTCGCGCCGTGGTCCAGCCACAGGTGGAACCACAGCGGCTCGGTCGCGTCCGCCGCGACGAGCAGCAGCGTCAGGCCCATCAGCGCCGCGCCCGCCGCCACCGGTGACAGGGCCAGGGCCCACGACCGCCGCCGCGGCGTGACGTCGCTGTGGAAGCCGGCCAGCAGCGCGACGGGCGGCACCAGCAGCAGCGCCAGGTTCGCCAGGTCCTGCAGCGGCGGGAGGCCGGGGAACCCGTGCCGCGCCACCGCGACGACGAAGGCGGCCAGCGTGGGCACGAGGCCCAGCAGCGCCGCGACCTTCGCCGTCCGGACGTGGCCACGCATGATCGCCACGAACGCCAGGACGGAGCATACGGCTGCCGCCAGGTCGGTGATGAAGCCCAGCCGCTCGGCCGACTCCGGCGGGCCCGCCAGGGAGAGCTCGGAGCCGAGCACGGCGACGCGCACCAGGCCGGCCACCGAGAAGGCGGCCACCGCGCCCATTCCCAGCAGCGCGATCAGCCGGACCGCGTCCCCGCGGGCCACCTGACCGGGCGTGGCGCCCGCGCCACCGAGGCGCACCCGCGCCGACAGGGCCAGCACGCTGGCGATCTCGCCCCACCTGGGGCGCGGGTTCTCCTCGTCGGGCACGTCCCCGGACGCCTCCAGGAACGCGGCCACCATCTCCTCCTCGCGCTCGGCGCGGTAGGAGACGGGCAGCAGGCGCAGCACGGCCCGGTAACGCCGCTCCAGCAGGCTCACGGGCTCGGGCCCACCCTGGTCATGCTCGCTCACGGCCTCCACCTCGTCGTGATCGTGCCTGCTCACGGCCTCCACCTTGCCGCGGTCGTGCCCGCTCATGCGGCGCCTCCCGCCGTCCTGGCGCGCAGGCGGGCGGTGGCGGCAGCGGCGGTGGCGGCCATCCTGGCGGCCTCCTCCGACAGGGCCGCGGCCCCCTCGTCGGTCAGCCGGTAGTAACGCCGCAGCCGCCCCTGCTGTGCCTCCTCCCGGTCGAGGGCCACCAGCCCGGCGGCGGCGAGCCGGTCGAGCACGCCGTACAGGGTGCCGATCTTGAGCTGCACCCGCCCCTCGGACAGGCGATCGACCTCCTGGACGATGCCGTAGCCGTGCCGGGGCTCGCCCACCAGCGCGGTCAGCGCCAGGAACATGGGCTCCGTCATATTCATGATCCCACCATATCCTGTCGAGCAGGATATCGTCAGGGGTGCTGGGAGGAGACCGACACCACCTCACCGGTCATGTACGACGCCAGGTCACCGGCCAGGAAGACGATCACGTTCGCCACCTCCCACGGCTCGGCCGACCGCCCGAACGCCTCCTTGGCCGCCAGCTCCGCCAGCAGCTCCTCACCGGTCACCTTGGCCAGGAACGGATGCACGGCCAGCGACGGCGCCACCGCGTTGACCCGGATCCCGTGCTCGGCGGCCTCCAGCGCCACGCACCTGGTCAGCGCCATCACCCCGGCCTTGGCCGCCGCGTAGTGCGCCTGCCCGTGCTGGGCCCGCCAGCCGATCACGGAGGCGTTGTTGACGATCGCGCCGCCGCCATGGGGGATCATGAGGCGCAGGGCCTCCCTGGTGCAGCGCATGGTGCCGGTCAGGGTGACGTCGATGACCGCGTGCCACTGCTCGTCCGTCATCTCGGCGAGCGGCGCCGTACCGCCGAGGCCGGCGTTGTTGACGAGCACGTCCAGCCGCCCGTGCGTCTCGGCGACCGCCTCGAACAGCGCCCGCACCTGCGCCTGCGACGTCACGTCGCACGGCACGGCGAGCGGCTTGACGCCGGTCAGCTCGGCCAGCGACTCGGCGGCGGCCGCCAGGCGGCGCTCGTGCTTGTCCGAGACGACGACCGTGGCGCCCTCCTCGGCGCAGCGCCTGGCCGTGGCGTAGCCGATGCCCGCCCCCGCCGCGGCCGTGACCAGCGTGACCTTGCCGTCGAGCAGACCGTGGGACCTGGGGTACGGCGGTGACATCGGCGGCTCCAATCAGCGGGGCAGGCCCAGGGTGCGCTCGGCGATGACGGTGCGCTGGATCTCGCTGGAGCCGGCGTAGATGGTGTCGGCCCGGCTGAACAGGTAGAGCCGCTGCAGGTCACTCAGCTCGCCGCCGGCGTCCGCGACCAGCCCGGCCCTGCCCTGGACGGCCTGTGCCAGCTCGCCCAGCCTGCGGTGCCACTCCGACCAGTACAGCTTGGCGATCGACGCCTCGGGGCCGGGGTCGGGACGGAGCATGCGCAGCGCGTTCAGCCGCATGATCCGCAGCTCCAGCCAGGCCCGGACGAGCCGGTCGCGCAGCACCGGGTCGTCGATCGCGCCGGTCCGCCTCGCCGTCTCGACGACCGTGTCCAGCTCCCGGCCGAACCCGATCTGCTGCCCGAGCGTGGAGACGCCGCGCTCGTACCCGAGCGTGGCCATGGCGACCCGCCACCCCTCGCCGGGGGCGCCGAGGAGGTTGCCCGCCGCCGTGCGCGCGCCGTCGAAGAACACCTCGTTGAACTCCGAGGTGCCGGTGAGCTGCACGATCGGGCGGACCTCGATGCCGGGCCCGCGCATGGGGACCAGCAGGTACGACAGCCCGCGGTGCCGCTGCGAGCCCTCCTCGGTCCGGCACAGCACGAAGCACCAGTCGGCCCACTGGGCGAGCGACGTCCACACCTTCTGTCCGGTGATCACCCATTCGCCGCCTTCGAGGCGGGCCCTGGTCCGGACGTTGGCCAGGTCGGAGCCGGCCTCGGGCTCGGAGTAGCCCTGGCACCACAGCTCCTCGCCCCGCTGGATCGGCGGCAGGAACCGCTCCTTCTGCTCGTCGGTGCCGAACTCCAGGATCGTCGGCCCGATCAGGCCCTCGCCGATCAGGCCCAGCCGGGCGGGGGCGCCCGCCCTGGCGTACTCCTCGTGGAAGGCGACCTGATCCTCGATGGCGGCGTCACGGCCGCCGTAGCGGCGCGGCCAGCCCAGGCAGGTCCACCCGTGCGCGCCGAGGTGGCGCTCCCAGGCCCGCCGCAGCTCGTACGCCTCGTGCTCGCGCCCCGGGCCGCCCAGCCCCCTGGCGCCGGCGAACTCGCCGCTCAGGCTCTCCTCCAGCCAGGCCCGTGCCTGCTCACGCAGGCTCAACGAACCCCCCGTTGAACGAGCCGTAGCCACCGCGGAAGAACACCAGCGGCCCGCCCTCGCCGAGCGTGTCGAGCTGCAGCACCCGGGCCACCACGATGAGGTGGTCGCCCGCCGGGTGCTCGGCCTCGACGGCGCAGTCCAGCCAGGCCAGCGCGCCTTCGAGCACCGGGTTGCCGCTGGGGGAGACCGTCCAGGCCAGACCGGCGAACTTGTCGCCGCCCTTGGTCGCCATCTGCGCGCACACGGCCTGCTGGTGCTCGGCCAGCACGTTCACCGTCAGCGCCTTGGCGCCGCGCAGCCTGGGCCAGCTCGTGCTGCTGTAGGCCATGCAGAACGCCACCAGCGGCGGGTCCAGTGAGACGGAGGTGAAGGAGTTGGCGGCCAGCCCGCACGGCTGGCCGTCCATCGGGTCGACGGCCGTGATCGCCACCACGCCGGTCGCGAACCTGCCGAGCACCTGCCGGAAACGGCGGCTGTCGAGCTGGCCGTTCTGGCTGTGGTGCGAGTGCCCCGTCGGCATGGCGGCTCCGTTGCGAATCCTGCTGCGCTGGTGGGGCGCCGGAAGGCTGCGGCAGCCGTCCGGCGCGATGAGCCGGGCAGCGTGTGTGCTCATGGTCCGCCTCCTCGGTGCGCCGTCAGAAGTCATCTTACCAAGCGCTTGCTTGGACGGTAGGGGGAAGCGGGAAAAGGTGTCAAGTCGCCTCCCCGGACCTGCGTTGACAGGCACGAAAGAGCCTGCCTACCGTGACGCATGTGCCCAAGCGCTTGCTTGAATTCCGGGATCGAACCGCCATCGCGGGGGTCGGCTACACGCCGTTCTCCAAGGACTCCGGCGTCAGCACCCTGACGCTGGCCTGCCGCGCCGTGCTCGCCGCGGTGGAGGACGCCGGGCTCTCACCCGGCGAGGTGGACGGCCTGGCCACCCACCGGGTCGGCGACTCCGCGCCGCCCACCCTGGTCGGCCCGGCGCTGGGGCTCGGCGACCTGTCCTGGCACCTCGACCAGTTCGGCGGCGGCAGCGTCTCGCACGCGGTCGTCGGCCAGGCCGCGCTCGCCGTGGCCGCCGGCCTGGCCGAGACCGTCGTCTGCTACCGGGCCATCAACGCCCGCTCCGAGTTCCGCATGGGCGGCACGGGGCGGGGCGTGCCGGTCAGCCCGGAGGTGCAGTACCAGGCCCCGTACGGGTACGTCGCGCCGCCCCAGCAGTTCGCCATGTACGCCCGCGCCCACATGCTGCGCTACGGCACCAGGGCCGAGCACTTCGGCGCCCTGGCCGTCATCCAGCGCGCCAACGCCGCCAAGAACCCGCGCGCCCTCATGCGCACCCCCATCACCCTCGACGACTACCTGGCCAGCAGGTGGATCGCCGAGCCGTTCCGCCTGCTGGACTGCTGCCTGGAGACCGACGGGGCCTGCGCCGTGGTCGTCACCACGGCCGAGCGCGCCCGCTCGCTGCGCCGCCCCCCGGTGCTCGTCTCGGCCGCGGCCTGGGGCGGCGGCACCTCGCACCTGTCGTGCGACGACCCCACGGTGACGGGCGCCGCCGGCCTGGCCCCCCGCCTGTACGCGCAGGCCGGGCTCGGGCCGGGGGACATCGACGTGGCGCAGCTGTACGACTGCTTCACCTACTCGGTGATCGTGCAGCTGGAGGACTACGGCTTCTGCCCCAAGGGCGAGGGCGGCCCGTACGTGGCGTCGGGGGCCACCGCGCTGGACGGCGAGCTGCCGGTCAACACGCACGGCGGCTTCCTGTCCGAGGGCTACGTCCACGGCGTCAACCACATCGCCGAGGCGGTCTCCCAGCTGCGGGGCGAGGCGGGGGACCGCCAGGTGCCCGGCGCCGAGGTCGCGCTGTCCACGGCGCAGCCCGGCTACGTCCTGCCCGCCACCTCCGCCCTGATCCTGAGGAGGGCTTGATGCCCGGCTACCGTCCCCAGCCCGACCGTGACTCCCTGGGGTGGTGGGAGCGGGTGGCCAGGAGGCAGTTCGCGGTCCAGGAATGTGGCGCCTGCGGCACCCTCCGGTTCCCGCCGCGGGCGTTCTGCGCGGCGTGCCGTACGGAGGGGTGGAACTGGCGGGAGGTGGCACCCGAGGGAAAGGTTGAGAGTTGGATCGTCAACCGCCGGCCGTTCGTTCCCGGGCTCGGCGATCCATACCTAGTGGTAATGGTCCGTTTGACGCCCGTTCCCGGTTGTCTGATGTACGGGAACTGGCGCGCGGAGCGGCCGCCGGAGCCCGGCGAGCGGGTGCGCGGGGTGTTCACGCAGGTGGACGAGGCGTTGACCGTCCTGGACTGGATGCCGGAAAGCTTCATCCCGGCGCGTCCGGCTGAAAATCCGGCCGCCGGCTGACCTTGCTCCGGAAATTGGATTGGTACCGGAAAATCCCACCAGTCCCACCATCACGAAGCTGCCCCCGGGTTGGCCCTCCAGGGTTGATGATGTGTGACAAGCAGGCGTCGTCGAAGAGGACGACCCGGACTTGGTGGCAGACGTGAGTGGTAAGCATTCCGTGGCGGGCGCGACATGGCGGTCGCGTGACCCGCCGGCGCGGGCAACGAAAAAGCCCCCATCGCGACGATGGAGGCGGCGGGCCGGTCCTCGGAGGAAAGCGCGTCCTGGCGGGCGTGGGGGACCCGCCAGGACGCGCTTCCTGCCCCGCGTGCGACGGCGCCAGGACTCCGGCGAGGGATGGAGTCCTAGACCGTTGACTCGCACACGGAGTCGATGGGGGAACGCGAAGGTCCCTGTTGCCGGCGACGTGCGGCGATGCGTCGAGCTGCACCAACCGGGTCATCGATGCGATGCGTGACGGGGGCGCCACCCTCCTTGTTCCCGACTAAGGATCCGTCGTCGCAGCACACGGTCAGCTCAGTCAGCACCGAGGGCGCGGGCATGCCGTCGCCAATGCTCTGGTAGGTGTGGGTGAACCCCTGGCGAGTCAACGCGTAACGCAGTAAACGTGTTGCTTCGCGGGGGTCATGCCAGGGCAGGTATGGCGTACCCGTGCGGACCGGCAACACTGGCCTTCACCCCCTCACCGGCCTTTAGATGGATTTGTACCAACGAATGGATGATGGGCCGGTGGAGGCGGTTCGGTCAAGGGGTTGTGGCCTGCTAGAACCAGATCGTCTAAATTGTTGGAACAAAAGGGGTGAAAGTGGCAAGGTCGGTGCTGTATCAGCAGGTGGCTTCGGAGTTGCGACGAGCCATCTACTCGGGTGTCCTCGGCCCCGGGGCACAGCTGCCGACCGAGGCGCAGCTCATGGAAGACCATGGGGTGAGCAGGAACACGGTGAGGCTGGCCCTCGGCGAACTCGTCAACGAGGGTCTGGTGACGCGCACGCCGCGGCGCGGCACCGTGGTCAGAGACCGCAGACCGCTGCTGATCTATCCGCAGCGGGAGCTGGAGCCGCAACCCAGCGGGGAGTTGCGCGAGGCGTTCGCCTACGCCGTCGCGCAGGAAGGCCGGGCCCCCAGCCAGTACATCGAGGTGCTGACGGTTTCTCCCGTCGAGGAGATCGCCAGCAGGCTGGAGCTGGCCGACGGCGAATTGGCGGTGGTGAGACGCCGTCTGCGTTTCGTGGACGGACAGCCGTACAACACCAACGATTCCTACTACCCCCGCGATCTGGTTGCCGACTCCGAGATCGCCAGGCCCGGAGACATCGCGCGAGGGGCGAACCGGGTGCTGGAAGAGCTGGGCCATGCGCAGATCCGCGTCGTGGACGACATCTGGGCGCGCATGCCCAACCAGGAGGAAGCCGAACGCCTCCAACTTGAGCTCGGTACGCCAGTCATGGTGTACGTCCGAGTGGGGTACGACGGGGCAGACATGCCTGTGCGTGTCGCCGTGTCGGTTTTGCCAGCCGACAAACATCTGATCAGATACGAGCTCGATCGCCGCTGACGAGCTCGTGGGTGAAGGGGTGATCCCGCCGGCCGGGCGCAGCGAGAAATAGCCGCCTCGCTGGCCTGGGGGAGTCGTGCATACTCCCCTAAATCGCCATTTATCCATATATATCGGGTTGAGGCCCCATTTCGCCCCTATGCGACATTGCGTCATCACGCTGTGCGCAGGCGCGAACACCCAAGGCAACGAAGGGTACGACTATGCACACGAACACCCTCCTTCACCCGCTCTCACTCCGCAGAGCGGAACCCGCGGACCTTCCCGGCGTACTCACGCTGCTCGCCGACACGGCCGAGTGGCTGCACACGCAGGGCGTGCGGCAATGGCCCCGCGGGGGGTTCGGCCCCGAGCGGATCGAGCCGCTCATCGAGGAGCGGGTGCTGTTCCTGCTGGACGACGAGCTCAGATACCTGGACCCCGACGAGTCGGCTCCGCCGGTGGCCACCATCGCCCTGGACGACCACGCGGACCCGGAGTTCTGGACCCGCGCCGACGACCCGGGAGCGGCGCTCTACATCCACAAGCTGGCCGTGGCCCGGCCCTGGTCGGGCTCCGGCCTCGGAGACGCCCTGCTCGACTGGGCCTGCGCCGTGGCCTTCTCGGCGGGGCTGCCCTGGCTCCGCCTCGACTGCGCCAAGGCCAACCCGCGGCTGCAGGGCTACTACCGTGACCGCGGCTTCCGCCACGTCCGCACGGTGGATCTGCCGCACAGGTCGTCCGGGGCGCTCTTCCAGCGGCCGTCGGAGGACGTGACGACCACGGCGTTCCGTGACCTCACGGTCGCCGAGCTGATCAGCGCCTAGCTCCGTTGCCCGGCCCGGCCCTGCCAGAACGGGGCCGGGCCGAGCCCGATAAAGGTCAACAACCGGCCCGGATTCTCCCGTGGTTGGGCGCGTGATCGTTCCCCGGTGCGCCGTCCCGGGCACCTCGTCGGGTAGACAGCGGGACCGCACGCGGAGAGACGCACAGCGATGCAGGACGTGGCCGGGGAGAAGGCGTTCTCGTGGCGCCAGCGCGCGCTGGCCTACATCGCCGAGCTGCAGAGCCAGCTCGACGGCTACGACGACGGGTCCGCGCTGGCCAGGGGCGCGCAGCGGCATCTCGACGCGGCCCGTGAGGCGGCGGCCGGCCGGGCGACGCTGAAGGGCGCCTGGTCCGGGCTCGCCGTGGACCGCACCTGGGCGAACGTCAACAAGGTCGAGGTCGCCCTGCTGAAGCTGCTCCCCGACGCGGAGCTGCCCTGGTGGGGCAGCGACGTGCTGGCGCGGGCGTTGCAGCACCTGGGGCCGCAGGACCCGCGCCGGGCCAAGCTGGAGGAGCACCTGCGTGGCCAGGACGGCAAGCTGTCGCCGCAGGACCGTACGCTGGCGGTGATCACCCTCCAGGCGGCCAACATCGCCGCGCAGCAGGAGAAGGTGCGGCTGCGCAGCTTCCGCAACACGATCCTGACCTCCACCCTCATCCTGACCCTGGTGGCCGTGGCCCTGTTCGTGGTGGGGGCGCTGCACCCCCATGCGATCAGCCTGTGCTTCGACGATCCCAAGGCCGGGCCCGCGTGCCCGATCGGGCTCGTCCCGACCGCCTGGGACGTCGCCGTCGTGGAGCTGGTCGGCCTGTCCGCGGCGGCGCTGGTGGGCGCCATCGGCCTGCGCCACATCTACGGCACCTCGGCCCCCTACACCCTGCCCATCGTGCTGGCACTGCTGAAGCTCCCGGCCGGAGCGGTGTCCGCGGTCATCGGGCTGATGCTGATCCAGGCGCGCTTCGTCCCCGGGCTGAGCGACCTCGACAGCAGCGCGCAGATCCTCGGCTGGGCGGCGCTCTTCGGCGCCGCGCAGCAACTCATCACCCGGCTGGTGGACGAACAGGGACAGAACGTGCTCAGTAACGTGCGGGACGCCTCGCGTGGTGTGGAGAAGGGTGCCGAGGCGGCGTAGTTCCCCTAGCCTGGGAAGACAGCCGCATCTCGGGGGAGCGTGCACATGGCCAAGCAGCGGGAGAACCTTGTCGGCGAGCCTGTGCCGGCTCCGCGTACATCGTCCGCGGCCGAGCGGTACGAGCGTTATGTCGGGGGGTCGCCCGAGAGGGAACGGGTGATCTTCGACAAGCTCGCCCGCGACCTCATGCGGGTCCAGCTCAAGATCAAGGACCGTGCCCACGCCCCCGGCGTCGACCGGGCCTTCCACGCCAAGGCGATCCTCGGCGTCGAGAACGCCACCCTGCGCTTCCACGACGACCTGCCCGAGGACCTGCGGGCCGGGTTCGCGCGGCCAGGCGCCGAATATCCGGTCGTCGTCCGGCTGTCGAACGCCAGCGGCACCCGCCAGCCCGACCAGGCTCCCGACATGCGGGGCGCGGCCCTGCGGGTCCAGGTGGGCCCGGAGGAGACCCACGACCTGCTGATGACCAACCATCCGGTCTCCCACGCCCGCAACGCACGCGAGTTCGTGGTGTTCGCGCAGGTCATGGCGGGCGCGAACAGCAACCTGCGCAAGGCGCTCGCGCTGTACGTCGAGCTGCCGTGGGCCCTGGGCCTGAAGACCGCCACCCGCATGCGGCGCAACGTCATGGCCGGGAGCCGGCGCGAGGTGCGCAGCCTCGCGCTGGAGACGTACTGGAGCCGGGGCGCCATCCTCTGGGGCGAGGCGGGCCCGGTGCGCTACCGGCTGCGGCCCGCCCCGGCGGCTCCGCCTGCGCCCACTCCGCCGGAGGGCGACCCCGACTACCTGGCGCACGAGCTGGCGGCCCGGCTGGCCCGGCAGGACGTCGTCCTCCAGCTGTGCGTGCAGCGCTACGAGGACCAACGGCTGACCCCCATCGAGGACGGCGCCGCCGAATGGCCGGACGCGGACGTCCCCGTCGTCCCCGTGGCCACGCTGACGATCCCGCGCCAGGATCTCGACACCGCCGACGCCCGCGCCGCCGCCGCCCGCATCGACCGGCTCGCGTTCGACCCGTGGAACACCACCGACGCCTTCCGCCCGCTCGGCAACCTGAACCGCGCACGCAAGGCCGCCTACGAGGCCGGCAGCGCCCATCGCCGCGGGCACCGCTTCGTCACGCCCACGCCGCGGCGCAACCTCGTCGTCAGCGCGCTGCTGCGCGGCGCGTTCGGCCTGCTCAACCGGTACGTCCCGTGGCACCGGCTGCCGACCTATCTCGGCCTGCTCAACGTCGAGAGCATCCGGCAGGTGCTGCGCCGCGACAACCTCATCGACACCGAGGTGCGCCAGGCCCCGCCCGAGCCGCATCCGGTGCCCCCGGCCCTCGACGAGAGCGTGCTCGTCAGGCGCACCTACGACGGCACCTACAACGACCTGTCCGCCCCCGCGATGGGGGCGCTCGGCTCGCCCTTCGGCCGCAACCTGCCGCCCGTCCACCGGCCCGACCTGTACGACGAGCCGAACCCGGTCGTCGTCAGCAGGGAGCTGCTGCACCGCGACGTCTTCGTCCCGGCACGGTCGCTGAACGTGCTCGCCGCCGCCTGGATCCAGTTCCAGGTGCACGACTGGGTGGACCACAAGCGCTTCCCGCCCGGCGGGCCGAGCGTCGAGGTGCCGCTCCCGTACGGTATGACCTGGACCAACACCCCGGGCGGCACGCCGGAGCGGGTGATGCGCTTCGCCGAGAACGAGGGCCTGCGCCCGGCCGGCGCCACGGGGCCGCCCGTCCTGTTCGCCAACGCGGCCTCCCACTGGTGGGACGGCTCGGAGGTCTACGGCGGCAACGAGACCGTCGCCAGGTCCCTGCGCGAGCCCGACGGCGGCGCGTCGCTGCGGCTGGAGGGCGGCCACCTGGTGCCGGGGCCCGACGGCATCCCGATCACCGGGTTCCGCGACAACTGGTGGCTCGGGCTCAGCGTCATGCACACGCTCTTCGCCCGCGAGCACAACGAGGTGTGCCGGGCCCTGCGCGCGGAGTATCCCGGCATGGACGAGGAGGCGGTCTACCACACGGCCAGGCTCGTCGTCTCCGCGCTCATCGCCAAGATCCACACCGTGGAGTGGACGCCCGCGATCCTCGCCACCGAGCTGATCGACATCGGGCTGAAGGCCAACTGGCAGGGGCCGCCGAAGAACTGGCTCACCCATCTCGGGCTGTGGCTGACCGACGCGCACGCGCTCACCGGCATCCCGGAGACCCTGCCCGACCACCACGCCGCGCCGTACTCGCTGACCGAGGACTTCGTCACCGTCTACCGCATGCACCCGCTGATCCCCGACGACTACGAGCTGGCCGACCACCGCAGCGGGCGGCGGCTGGAGAGCCTCGGCTTCGGCGACGTGCAGGGCGCCGCCACCGAGGCGGTCATGCGCCGCACGGGTCTGGCGAACTCGCTCTACTCCTTCGGCATCGCCCACCCCGGCGCGATCACGCTGCGCAACTTCCCGCGCGCGCTGCAGGCGTTCGAGCGCGACGGCGAGATCATCGACCTGTCCGTGGTGGATTTGGTGCGCACGCGCCGCCGCGCCGTGCCGCGCTACAACGACTTCCGCGCCGGCCTGCACCAGCCGCGCCTGCGGCGCTTCGAGGACCTGACCACCGATCCGGACCGCCTGGCCCGGCTGAAGGACGTCTACCGGTCGGTCGACGACATCGACACCATGGTCGGGCTCTTCGCGGAGAACCCGCCCGAGCGCTTCGGCTTCAGCGACACCGCGTTCCGCATCTTCATCCTCATGGCCAGCAGGCGGCTGCAGAGCGACCGCTTCCTCACCGTCGACTTCAGGCCCGAGATCTACACCCCGCTGGGGATGGACTGGGTCGCCCGCAACGGCATGACCAGCGTCATCCTGCGGCACTGCCCCGAGCTGGCGGCGGTGCTGCCCCGGAGCACGAGCGCCTTCGCGCCGTGGCGTCCGGCCAGGCCCGAGGCGAACACCGGCCTCCCACGCGACTGAAAGCGAGCCGTTCATGGACGTCGAGCCCGCCGTCAGGCAGGAGGGGCTGGCAGCGCTGCTGTCCCGGCCGCTGCTGGAGAGCATCTGGAAACGCCGCACGCACCGCGTCAGCCGGGGCGCGTCCGTGCCGGCGGGTTCGATGAGCTACCGGTCGCCGCACCCGCCGATGCCGCTGACGGAGCTGGAGGAGGCGCTGCTCATCGCGCTCACCGGCTGCTCCGGCCTGACCATGCCCGACCGGCCGTTCGAGGACCCGCGCGACGGCGACCCCATCATGGCCAAGCCCAACCTCACCATGGCCGGGCGGACCGCGGGCAGCCCCGACAACGCGCAGGGCACCCACTTCTTCATGATCAACGACACCGGCACGTACTACCTGAGGAAGCTGCCGCCCGCCGCGGACGTCCCCTTCACCGCCGGCTCGCTGATCGAGCGGGCCGGCCAGGCCAAGGTGCGGGTGCTCGACCGTCGCCTCGACGTGGCCGAGGGGCTGCGGGACTTCCCCGCCTACCTCGACTCGAACCGGTTCCTGTCGAACCTGCCCGGCACCACGATCTTCCTGCCCGTGGTGGACCTGTCGCACCAGTACATCAACTGCCTGATGTTCCTGCTCACCCAGCCCGACGGGGCCAGGCCGGCGTTCGTCGACGACCGCAACTTCTACCGCCTGGCAGGCGTGGCCAAGTGGGTCAAGAACGGGTTCCTCAACCCTGAGATCAAGCTGCCGCTCGGCGCCATGGGGACGATGCGCACCCAGGTCGAGGCCGACCTGCTCGTGCAGAACCTGATGCTGGCCGCCGACGCGATGGGGCTGGGCGCCTGGATCCATGGAACGATCCATCCGCAGATCATGCTGGGCGACCCGAAGTTCTCCCGCGCCTACGGCCGGATGCTCGGCTTCGACTTCGTCACGCCGCGCTTCCGCCTCGCCGACCTCCTGCGCTGGCACGTGCCGCTGCCGAAGTACGCCACCCTGCGCTCCCACCCGGTCGGCCTGCGGGTCAACGGCGAGCACCTCATCAAGGCCGCCTGCCCGCCCAACTACCCGTCGATGGAGGCGGCGGTGGACGAGGTCGTACGCGCGAAGTTCGGCCCGGGCGGCATCTACACCGACGAGCAGACCTTCGCCCGCATCTACAAGGGCGACTACGGGCGGCGTTACCTGGCGGAGGCGAGCGCGTACGAGCAGGCGGTGATCGACTGCGCGCGGGACGTCTGCGTCTACATCCACCGGACGCACGGCCGCTTCCCGGCCCACACCGAGGCCATCCACGTGCCCGGCATCTGGTTGCAGGCCCACCACGTCGAGACCGAGTACTACGAGCGGTTCTTCGCCGACGGCATGACCGACGCGCACCAGCGGCACGCCGAGCGGTGGCACGGGGAGCGGTCATGAGGTGAGCGCCCCGCTCAGCGCGGCACCGATCGGCTCAGCCACCTCGGGGTGGGCCAGGTACTCCTCGATGTCGTGCGCCCTGGTCGCCGGGTTGGCGACGGCGACCTCGTCGGGAGCGCCGGTCCAGTGGTCGCCCAGCGGGCACCCGATGGCGACCGGGTCGATGGGGCACCAGGCGTTGACCCAGCGCGCCACCCGGTCCGGGCGGCGCGGCTCGCCGATGAGCAGGCGCCGGTGCACGCTGTCGAGCCCGAGCGGGCTCCCGGCGGTGACGAGCAACTCGACCTCCACCGCCGGGTCGAGCCGGGTGAGCAGGTCCAGGGCCACCACCGTGCCGAGGCTGTGGGTCACCAGCACCAGCCGGCCGGAGCGGGGCAGGTCCCGCAGCACGCAGTCCAGCACGGCCTCGCGGACGCGCGGGTCGTCGAGGTAGGCGGCCACGTCGCCGAAGATCGCGGCGATGAGCAGGCGGTCCAGGTCGGTGGTGTCGGCCAGCCAGCTCAGCCCGCGGTGCACGGTGTCGGCCAGCCCCTCCCTGCTGTCGGGCCGGGCTCCTGGCATGCCGGCCCGGCCGGCCGCCTCGACGATCAGCTGCTCGTACAGCCGCCGGGTGGAGTCGGGGGTGGGCGCCATCGCCTCGGCGGGGTCGCCTGGCGGGGCGAGGGACAGGGCCTCCAGCGGGCGCATGGCGTGCAGCAGGTGCTTGGCGTAGTAGGGGAAGCAGACGTCGGCCGGTGCGATCGGGTCCAGCCCGGCCCTGGTGAGCCCGCCGTTCAGCCCCGCGGTCCAGTAACGGCGCAACCGCTCGGGCTCGGCCTTCTCCTGACTGCGGCCGTGCAGGAAGATCACGTGCCTGGACCCGCCGAAGGCGCCGGGGGCGGCGGGCAGGCCGGCGTGGGGAGGCGCGCTCCGCGCCCCCGTCTCGATGACCGGCCCGTCCACCGGAGCGGCGGGCGGCGGCACCGTGATGGCCGCTCGCTGGGCGGCTGGCGGCGGCACTGTGGTGGCCGCGTGCGGGGTGGCGGCGTCCGCGAGGCCCGACTCCGGGCCCATCTCCGCCAGGTAGGCCCGCCGGGCCTCGTCGAGGGGCAGGGCGGCCAGGTGCTTGAGGATGACGCTGATCCGCACGCCCTCGTTGGAGACCCAGTCCACGGCGTCGTCGCCGTCGCCCTCCCGCCACGGCTGACCGTCGCGGCGCAGGATCCGGCCCTGGTCGTCCGTCCTGGGCACGCCGCTGTGGTGCAGCGCGGTGACCTCCCACTGGTCGTTGAAGACGGGGGAGCCGGAGCTGCCGGGCTCGGTGTCGGTCTGGTACTGCAGGAAGTCGTCCAGCCGGGCCTCCAGCCGGTTCTCGCGGATGGAGATCTCCTTCAACCGGCCGCTGGGATGGCCGATGATGTTGACCGGCTCGCCGATGACCAGCTTGCCCGTCTGGACGCTGAGCCGGTTCCAGCCGAACGTCTCCCCGGCCGGGCGGCCGTCGGCGTCGGGGCCGACGAGCACGAGCGCGAAGTCGAGCGCGGCGTCGGCCACGAAGAACGTGCCGGGGGCCAGGACGAACCGCCGGGAGACCTCGGGGGTGTTGTCCACGCTGACCTGGGCGTCGAACTCCACGACCACCGAGCCGGCCGCCGCGGCGTCGGGCAGCACGTGATGGTTGGTGAGCAGCAGCCTGGGCGAGACCAGGAATCCGGTGCCGATCGGCAGCTCACGGCCGTTCTCGGCGACGGAGATGCGGGCCACCGTGCGGGCGGCCCGTGTCCCGCGCGGCAGGAAGCTCCACGACTGCAGGTCCTTGGCCACGCCGAGGACCCGCTCGTACAGCTGGGGCTGGTCGAGGGCGTCGGCCCTGGTGGCCTCCAGCGCCGCCTCCACCGGGAGGCCGTTGCGCTGGATGAGGCGGGCGGTACGGGCGGCCAGCATCTCCGGGGAGTCGGGGAACGCCTCGCCCCGCTCGTGCCTGCGGCAGGCCTCGTCGCGCTCGGAGCCGCTCCAGCGGTACCGCTCGGCGGCGGCCCTGGTCTGCCGCACCCTGCTTGCGCTGACTTCCGTTGAAATTTCCATGATGGTGCGCCGCCCCCCGATAAAGCAGGCATCTCCTCTCGAATGTGTGCGTCGGTTGGCGGGGCCGTCCAGGTGCGGGGTGGGTAATTGACCGCTTTTTTGCGCATATTTCGGCGTTCACTGGCCGTCATGGAAAATGTCATTGAGATGGCTTATTTCGGCTTTTCTGGTTTTTCGGTGGGGGGTGGCTACCGTGAGAGACGAGGAGAGAGGGGAGCCTCATGGGTAACGTGGTCGACTACGTCTCCGTCGCGTCCCTGGACCGGTGGAGCCAGCACCTCACCGAGGCCGAGCTGGCCCGGCTGGAGGAGCTGACGGCCGGGGATGGCGAGGAGTAGCGCCGTCCGTCCCGCTCGCTGCCCGGTGGAGCGGGAGGTGCCGCTCACCGAGGCCGGCCGGCGCTCGGTGGCGGCACTGGCCGCGCTGGGCCTGCGGGCACAGCTCGTCGACCTGGGCGGGGGTCGTGATCCGGCCGCCTGGTGGTGCGGGCTGCTGCCCCAACCAGGCCCGGCGCCGGCCGCGTCCGGGATCGCCGACGGGTCGGCCTGGACGCCGGCCGCGTGCGGGCTTACCGACCGGGCGGCCTCCGCTCCAGTCGCGTGCGGGATGGGCAAGGGTGCGCGGGACGAGGCCAGGCTGGGCGCGCTCTTCGAGGCCATCGAGCACCACCTGACGGGACCCGCCGGATTCGACCCGGACGAGGTGGAGCCCGCCGTCCCCGCCGCGCTCGCCACGGGCCCGCTCCGCGCGGAGGCCTGCGCGCCGCTGCTGACGACCATGCCGGGACGGCGGATGGCCTGCCGGCGCTACCACGCCCTCCTGGGCGCGGACGACGCGCTCGTTCCGCTGTTCCTGTCCGCGCCCTGGTACCTCGAAGCCGGGGCAGCGCCACTGCGCGAGCGCGCCGGCGACGACAGCGACTACACCGACCTCATGCGCTACAGCTGCAACAGCGGCTCGGCCGTCGGCCTCACCACCGCCGAGGCGGTGCTGCACGCCCTCAACGAGGCGATCGAGCGCGACGCCCTGTCCCTGCTGCTGGTCAGGGCCTTCCTCTGCGGGCACCGCTGCAGGCCCGCGATCGTCGACCCGGAAACTCTGCCGCCTGACGCCGCCCGGGCGTACGCGGTGGCGGCGGAGCTGACCGAATCCCCGGTGCACCTGCTGGACATCACCAGCGATCTCGGGGTGCCGACCATGCTCGCGTACACGGCGCCCACCCCCCACCACCCGCACCGGCGCGGCACCGGCACCTCCCTCAGCCCGGCCCACGCCGCCTGGCGCGCCCTCACCGAGCTCGTCCAGACCACCCTGGGCGAGGAGCTGGGAGGCGCCCGCGGCGATCCCGCCGCCCTGGACGCGCACCCCGCACTGGCCGCCTGCGGGCGGTTCGAGCTCACCGCGGCCCTGCGCCGGGCCCGTGTGGTGCCCTTTCCCGGCGCCGGGCCGGTGCTGGGGCCGCCCGGCGCGCAACTGCGGGCGGTGGCCGCGAGGCTGGCGGTGCGGGGGTTCAGGGTGTACGTCCGGGCGCCGCGGGCACTGCCGGGGGGTGTGGTCGCCGTGCATGTGATGGTGCCGGGCCTGGAGCGCTTCATGCTCGTCACGGACGGCAACCTCGTCGTCCCGGGGCCCAGGGGACGGGAGGCGGCTTTTCAGTCGCGCGGCGGGGTTTCCGGATCGCTGCCACGAGATTGGCATTCCGCTGGATGACCCGGCCCTGTTTTGCCACCGGCGTGCATTTGTGAACCCCCTTTCTGGACGCCATTTCTCTCATAATGGATATATGTCTGGGCAATATGTGCAGCAGAAGTCGAGAGCCGTGGGGGCGCTCGTCGGGGGCGTCCTGCTCCTGATCGTGGCTGTGGGGCTCTTCCTCCTGTCACGACAGCTGTCCGGTCGGCAGGCGGGGGCGGTGGGGTTCTCCCAGATCGTGGCGATGGTCACCAGCGTGATCTCGCTGGGCACCGGCTCGATGCAGCTTCTGTCCTGGTGGCGCGGCTTCCGCGCGCCCGCGCGCGCTCCCACCTCCGCCGACATCGACACCGCCAAGGACATCCTCGCCGGGCTGGTGACCGAGCAGTGGCGGGAGGAGACGGTTTTGCGCTCGCTGGGCGATCCGGAGCCCATGCCGCTGCCCTGGCGATCGACCGAGCGGCGTGAGCTGGTGGACCGCCCCGGCGTCATCGCCAGGGGCGCCGTCGCCTTCCCCGGACTGCCGATGCACATCAAGGACATGGCGAGCAGGTTCCGGGCCCTGCCCTGCGGACGGCTGGTCATCCTGGGCGGGCCGGGAACCGGGAAGACGACCCTGGCCGTGCAACTGCTCCTGGAGCTGCTCCGCACGCGGGAGCCCGGCGAGCGCGTCCCGGTCCTGGTGTCGGCCGCCCGCTGGGACGAGCGGGTGCATCCGCGGTTGCAGGACTGGCTGGCCTCGTTCCTGGCGATGGACTATCCCGCACTGCGCGCGGAGGCGCTGGGCCCCGGCATCCCCGAGGCGCTGGCCGCCCGCGGTGAGCTGCTGCCCGTCATCGACGGGCTGGACGAGCTGCCCGAGCACGCCCGTACCGACATGCTGCGCGCGCTGAACCGCTCGATGTGCGAGAACGACCAGCTCATCCTCACCTGCCGCACGGACCAGTTCGCCGAGTCGGTGGACGAGCTGGGTGACGTCCTCAGGGCGGCCGCGGTCATCGAGCCGCAGCCCATGGACCCCGGCGCCGCGGCCGACTACCTGGAGGCCTGCCTGCCCTCGATCCCGCGCCCGGCCTGGTCACAGGTGCTGCAGTCGCTGCGCACGGGTGCCGCCCCCGCCCTGGCCCAGGTGACCTCGACGTCCCTGGGGCTGTGGCTGGTCCGCGTGACCTACATCGCCACCCGCGCCGATCCGGCGCCGTTGCTGGAGTACGGCCGAGGCAGCGCCGCCGACCTGCGCGACCACCTGTGCGACGAGCTCATCCCCGCCCTGGTGAGCACGCGCCCACCGGCCGACGGCCCCGCCCAGCCCTTCCGCCCGCAGCACGCGTGGACACCGGAGCAGGTGGACCGCTGGCTGACGTACCTGTGCCGCGAGCTGTCGGTCAGCGAGGTGGACACGCGGGACCTGGCGTGGTGGCACCTGGCCCGGCACACCCCCAACTGGTCGGCGCGATGGTGGAGCGGCATCGCGGTCGGGGCCGTCGCGTGCCTGGTCTTCGTCCTCGTGGGCGGCTCCCCGCCGGTCGGCGCCGGGGTCGGCGTGCTGGCCATGCTCCTGATGGTGCTCATGACCGGTTCCTGGTTCAGGGAGACGCCCGGCCACGCGGACTTCCACCTGCGCGGCAAGCTGTCCGATCTGGCACGTGTGCTGCCCGCGGGGCTGTGCGTCGGCGTCCTGGGCGCGGTGATCGGGTGGCTGACGGGCAGCCTGCTCAAGGACGAGGAGGCCGGCATGGTGGCCGCCGAGCAGGTCGGCCTGCTGTCGGGCATCGGGTTCGTCGTCGTGCTCAGCCTGATCCAGTGGGTCGAGCGCCCGGCCACCGACGCCACCGCCAGATCTCCGCGCTCGACCTGGCAGGCGGACCGCAACCTGACGGTGATGAGGATCGTCAGCGGGCTCGCGGTCGGGGTCATCGGCGGCTTCATCGTCTGGAGGGGCCAGCTGAACCTCATCGAGGGCATCGGGGTCGGGCTGGTGGGCCTGCTGTTCGGGCTCCTGCTGGGCAGCCACCACGCCTGGCTGGCCTACAACCTCACCGTCCCCCGCCTGGCCACCAGGGGCAGCCTGCCGCTGCGCGCGATGGACTTCCTGGACGACGCCCACCGCCTCGGCCTGCTGCGCACCGAGGGTCCGTACTACCAGTTCAGGCACGTCGAGCTGCAGCAGCACCTGGCCCGCGAGCTGGCGGCGAAGAAGGACAGGCGCCGGGAGCCCGTACCCCTTCCCTGATCCAGAGGGGCGCGCCCCGTTTGGGCGGCATTTCAGCATGGCTTGGCAAGCAGCGGAACCGGCCGGGGGCAGTGTTCCGTGGGGAAACGGCGTCGAGCGGGAGTGAAGGGCCATGGGGGAGAGATACAGCGTGCTGCGCGACCTGAGCGGCGTGCGCACGGCGAGTCCACTGGAGTCGGCGCGGCCGGGCGGCCCGGTGCCGCCGCAGGTGTCCGGCGCGGGCAGCGAGCCGCACGTGGAGGTGGTCGAGCTCGGCAAGCACGAGCTGCGCGCGGTGTCGCGCGACCCGGAGGTGCGGGCGGTGGCGCCGGTGATGCCGACCACGCTCATCCAGCCGGTCGAGGACGCGGCCGACGGGCGGGCGGAGGCCGAGGCGGCCGCCGCCGCGGCCACGTGGGGCGTCAAGGCCGTGGGCGCCGACGTCACGACGCGGACGGGCGCCGACACGATCGTGGCCGTCCTGGACACCGGCATCGACGCGGGCCATCCGGCCTTCACCGGGGTGACGCTCCTCCAGGAGGACTTCAGCGGTTCGGGCGTGGGCGACAAGCAGGGCCACGGCACCCACTGCGCCGGTACGATCTTCGGCCGGGCGGTCGAGGGCACGCGGATCGGCGTCGCCCCCGGCGTGAGCAGGGCGCTGATCGGCAAGGTGCTGGCCGACGACGGCAGCGGCGACACCGAAGGGCTGCTGCGCGGCATGGAGTGGGCGCTGAACCAGGGCGCCCAGGTGATCTCGATGTCCCTGGGGTTCGACTTCCCCGGCATGGTGCAGCGGCTGGTGGACATGGGGCGGCAGCCGAGGTTCGCCACGTCGCTCGCCCTGGAGGCGTACCGGGCGAACCTGCGGCTCTTCGACGCGCTCATGCGGATGGTGGCCGCCCGGGGGGCGGTCGGGCCCGGCACCGTCGTCGTGGCGGCGGCGGGGAACGAGAGCGAGCGCCAGAGCGGGCCCGACGCCGAGATCGCCGTGTCGCTGCCGGCCGCCGCGGAGGGGGTCATCGCGGTCGGCGCGCTGGCGCAGTCGCCCACGGGCAACGGCCTGGTCGTCGCGCCGTTCTCCAACACCTTCCCGCAGGTCAGCGCGCCGGGGGTGGGTGTGGTCTCCGCGCGCAGCGGGGGCGGGCTGCGCTCACTGAGCGGCACGAGCATGGCCACGCCGCACGTCGCGGGCGTGGCGGCGCTGTGGTGGGAGGACGTGCTGAAGTCGCCCGTGCCGGCGGCCGCGTCCACGGTCACCGCGCGCCTGCTCGCCGGCGCCGTCGTCAGCCCGCTGGCCTCCGGCGTGGACGTGGCCGACAGGGGCGTGGGTCTGGTGCGGGCCCCGTAGCCGGTGGGATCCGGGACGCCGCTCAGGTGCGGACCCCGTAGCCGGTGGGATCCGGGACGCCGCTCGCCGAGCTGGGGGAGGGGCTGGGGTCAACTCTCTGGCACAAAGGCGCAAAGCGCCATATAACCTCTCCCACATGACCGGATCCCTCCTCGAGGTGATCGCGCTCAACGTGCGCGACGCCGTGGCCGCCGAACAGGGCGGAGCCGACCGACTTGAGGTCGTGGCCGACATGGCGGCCGACGGGCTGACCCCCGCACCGGAGACGGTCGCCGCGATCGCCGCCGAGTGCCCCCTGCCCCAGATGGTGATGCTGCGCTGCGACGCCGACTTCGCCGCGGACCCCGACGTCGTCGAGCGGCTCAGCCGCGACGCCAAGGCGCTGAAGCAGGCCGGGGCGGCCGGGTTCGTGTTCGGGTTCCTCGACGGTGCGGGAGCCGTCGACCTGACCGCCACCGAGGCGCTCATCCACGCGGTCTCGCCGCTGCCGTGGACGTTCCACCGCGCCGTCGACCACGCCGCCGACGTGCAGGCCGCCTGGCGGGCCGTGCGGCTGCTGCCGAACCTGGCCACCGTGCTCACCTCCGGCGCGCCCACGGGCGTCGGGGACGGCCTGCCCGTGCTGAAGGCGCGCGCCGACGCGGGCGACGGCTCGATCGTGCTGGCGGGCGGCGGCCTGCGGCCCGCGCACGTGCCCGCCCTGCTCGACTACGGCATCCGCGCCTTCCACGTCGGCTCGGCCGTGCGGGCGAGCTGGTCGGACCCGGTGGAGTGGCGCCTGGTACGCCAGTGGCGGGCCCTGGTCGAGCGCGACTGAGCCACCCCTCAGGGGAAGGCGGCGTCCGCCCGGTGCAGGGCGGCCGCCAGGGTGCGGATCGTGGCCGGCTCGTCCATCACGCCGCCACCGGCCGAGCGCCGCTCCTCCCAGGCCAGCACCCGCTCCCGGTAGGAGTCGTAGCGCGCCAGGTGGAAGGCGTACACGGTGGCGAACCGGCTCACCAGATGGGACGGATGCATGTCCCACCCCTGGTAGAACCCGTGCCGCAACGAGTGGCGCACCAGCTCCGCGTGCCGCCGCCACAGCCCGTGCACGTCCCCCGTACGGTCGGAGGCCGGCGAGGCGGCCAGCGATCCGTCCGACAGCTCCACCCCCGTCCCCGCGAACGCCGTCTGCATGACGTGCCGCGCGTGGTCGCAGGCCGGATGGTCGAGCCGCTGCTCGTGCGGCGGCAGCCCCAGCGCGGCCGTGTAGTCGAAGACGCCGAAGTGCGCCGCCGCCAGCCGCCCGCCCAGTGACTCGTTCAGCTCGCCGCGCAGGAACGGCAGCGTCTGCGGCGCCTCCACCTGCATCTCGAAGCGCAGCCGCACCCCGAGCTCCGCCTCCAGCTCGGCCAGCACGCCGGCGAACTGCCGCAGATAGTCCTCCATCAGCACCTTGGGGAAGGTCACCGTGAACCCGCCCGGCAGCTCCCCGACCCGCTCCACCACCCCGGCCACGAACCCGTGCAGGGTGCGCACCGACCGCTCGGGGTCCCCGTCGGCGAACGACTTCACCCGGGGGCCCCACCGCCGCGGCAGCGCCCCTGCCGCGTGCATGGTGGCCACCGCCTCGACGGCCTGCCTCACGTGGCCGTCCTCGACGGGGCCCGGCCGCACGCCGTAGCCGTCCTCGAAGTCCACGCGCAGGTCCTCGACCGGCTCGGTGGACAGCTTGCGCAGTAACATCTCGTGCACGACGGCGGCCAGCCCGGACGGCGCGCCGAAGACCTCGGCCACCTCGTCGGGCCCCGCCAGGTGCGCCTTGAGCAGCGCCAGCGCCTGGTCGCCCCACTCGGTGACCGTGCGCGCGGAGAAGCGGTCGGCCGGCACGTACACGGTGTGGACGGGCTGCCAGCCGGGCTCGGCCATGGGGAAGCGGGCCTGCTGCAGCCGGTAGGTCCCGGCGAAACCCTCAGGGACGGCAGGCACGGAGCATGGCCTCCAGACCGACGAGCTTGACGCGTTCGCCCCGGCTGAGCGACCGGGCCAGCTCCGCCTCGGCCGCCTCGATGGCCAGCCACTCCTGGTAGGTGACCGGCCGGACCCCGCGCTCGGCCAGCAGCGCGTCGACGCCGCCCGAGCCCACCCGCGCGCCGCCGTCGAGGTCGGCGAGGAGCGTGCGGACGGTCTCCGCCGCGTCGGACTTGTTCGTGCCGATCACCCCGGTGGGCCCGCGTTTGAGCCAGCCTGCCACGTACTCGCGGTCGCGGACCCGCCCGGCCTCGTTCGGCACGGTCATGGTCCGCTCGGAGAACGGCACCCCGGGCAGCGGGACGCTCTGGTAGCCGACCGAGCGCAGCACCATGCCGACGGGCAGCGTCTCGTACTCGCCGGTGCCGACCACGCGGCCCTCCTCCGACAGCCGGGTGCGTTCGAGCTTGAGCCCCTCCACCCGCTCGGTGCCGAGGATCTCGACCGGCCGCATCCAGAACCGCACGTCCAGGCGGCGCGGGCGGCCCACCGGCTCGCGGTCGGCCCAGCCCTGCAGCACCTTGATGTTGCCCTGCACCTGGCGCGGGAAGTCGCCGCCCAGCACCACGGCCTCGTCGGGGCGCACGCACACGTCGGCGTTGGCCAGCTCGCCCAGCTCGCGCAGCTCCTTCAGGGTGAACTTGGCGTGCTCGGGGCCGCGCCGCCCGACCATGTGGATGGCCTTGACCTCGCTCTCGCCGAGCCGCTGCAGCACCTCGTGCGGCACGTCGGTGGCGCGCAGCTCGTCGGCGGTCTTGGCCAGTACGCGTACGACGTCCACGGCGACGTTGCCGACCCCGATCACCGCGATCTCGGCGGTGTCGAGCGTGAACCGGCCGGGATCGACGTCGGGGTGCCCGCAGTACCAGTTGACGAAGTCGGTCGCGGCCACGCTGCCCGGCAGGTCCTCGCCGGGGATGCCGAGCCTCCTGTCGACCATCGCGCCCGTGCAGTAGACGACCGCGTCGTAGACGCCGAGCAGGTCCTCGACGGACACGTCCGAGCCCAGGCTGACGCCGCCGAGGAAGCGCACCTGGGGCAGCTCCAGCACCTTGCGCAGGTAGTTCGCGATCGACTTGATCGAGGTGTGGTCGGGTGCCACGCCGTACCGGACCAGCCCGTACGGGGTCGGCAGCCGCTCCACGACATCGACCTCGACGGGCTCCGCCGACTGCTTGACCAGTGCCTCGGCCGTGTAGATCCCGGCGGGGCCCGACCCGATGACCGCCACGTGCAACGTCACGCCGCCTCCCTATGCCGGTCTACGTGTGACACGTCCCACCAGACGTAACCGGCCAGTGTGATCGATGTATCCCCGGTCGCCGGTGCGGATGAACCCGTCCCTGGCGAATACCGCATGATCGGTGCTCCTGCCAACGTAACCGCTCATGACCGCTTCCGAGCGCAGGAGCACCTCGCCCTGGTCCTCGGCGGGCAGCGCGCGGCCCTCGCCGTCCCTGATGGACACGTCCACGCCGGCGCGCGGCCTGCCCACGCTGAGCTCCGCGTCCTCGGGCGCGTCGTCGGGCGTGGTGCCGAGCCCCAGCCCGGCCTCCGTGCAGGTGTAGCGATTGCAGACGGGCACGCCGTACCTGGTGCGCAGCGCCCTGATCAGCGCGGGCGTGGCGGGCGCGCCGCTGGACAGGATGAGCGTCAGCGACGGCAGGTCCTCGCCCGACTCCAGGATGCGCGACAGCTGGAACGGGCTGCCCTGCAGCACGCCGATCTTGTGCTCGCGCAGCACCCGCAGCGCCGCGTCGGGGCTCCACTGGGGCACGACGTGGCAGGTCCGACCGGTCTGCAGGAACACCGGCAGCCGGGTGGCGAAGCCGAGCTGCCCCAGCGAGTACGGCACCAGCCTGGCGTCCCCGGTGCCCCACCGGAGCCCGGCCCCGTGGGCGCGGATCGCCTCCAACTGGCGGTTGCCGAACACCACCCCCTTCGGCGGCCCCGTCCTGCCCGCCGTGAACGTGATCACGACAGGCCGCGCGGGATCCGGCGGGAACGGCGGCGGGGGCGGCTCGGGCCTGCGCAGGCCGGTGAGCCGGACGGGGTCGTAGGTCTGCGGCGAGCGCCGGCCCCGGTCGGTGGGCAGCGTCACCACGTCCAGCCCGGTCAGCGGCGGCAGCACGCTCGGCGCGGTGATCACGATGGCCGGGTCCAGGCTGGTCAGCAGCCCCAGGCGCTCCACCCCGATCCCCGCGGTGACCGCGCCGATCTTGGCCGCCGCCACGTAGCAGATCACGAACTCGGGGCCGTCGGGCAGCGCCAGCACCACGACGTCGCCGATGCGCGCGCCGCGATGGGCCAGCCCGGCGGCGACCTGGTCGGAGAGCCGGTCGAGGTCGGCGAAGGACAGCATGGCGGAGCCGGTGACCACGGCCGCGCGCCCCCCGAACCTACGTGCGGCCTCACCGGCGAGCAGGCGCAACATGGCGGCTCCCGGACGAGGGCGTACCTCCACGCTACTCCGCTACGCCTGGTGACGGCGCAGGGCGAGCTTGTCCACCTTGCCGTTGGCGTTGGTCGGCAGCGCGTCCAGCACGAGGACGCGCCGGGGCACCTTGTAGCCGGACATGTTGGCGCGCGCCCACGCCAGTAGCGCCTCCGGGTCGGCTGTCACGCCCGGCCGGGGCACGACGTAGGCCAGCCCCGACTCGCCGGAGACCGGATCGGGCACGCCCACGACCGCGGCCTGCGCCAGCGAGCCCTCCCGCAGCAGCAGCGACTCCACCTCGGCGGGGGAGACGTTGAACCCGTTGACGATGTAGAGATCCTTCTTGCGGTCCACGACGGCCAGGTTGCCCGCATCGTCCAGCACGCCGACGTCGCCGGTGTGCAGCCAGCCGTCCGCGTCGATCACCTCGGCCGTCTTGCCGGGCTCGCCCCAGTAGCCGCGCATCACGCCGTAGCCGCGCTGCAGGATCTCGCCGCGCTCGCCGGGGGCGACCGGCTTGCCGTCGTCGTCCACGATCCGCACCTCGATGCCGGGCACGGGCCTGCCGGTGGTGTTCGCGATCACCTCGATGGGGTCGCCCGCCCTGGTCATGGAGACGACCGTGCCCTCCATGAGCCCGTACGCGTTGATCATGCGCTGCAGCCCCACCCGCTCGACCAGCCGCGTGATCAGGCTCGCAGGCACGGCGGCGGCGCCGCAGATGGCCACCCGCAGCGAGGAGACGTCCCAGGAGCCGCGGTCCAGCTCGTCCAGGATCCGGTGGAACAGCGTGGGCGGCCCGGCCAGCACCGTGACCCGCTCCTCGGAGATCAGCGACATCAGCGCGTCCGGCGTGAAGACCGGGATGGGGATCATCACGGCCCTGCGCAGCACGCAGGCGACGAGCCCGGCGTTGAGCCCGAACCCGTGGCTGAACGGCGCGATCACCGGATAGCGGTCATGCTCGCCGAGGGTGACGATCTCCGACCAGTCCCAGTAGCCGCGCAGCACCTGCGAGTGGTCGATCATCACGCCCTTGGGCAGGCCGGTGGTGCCGGAGGTGGACATGATCTCGCACAGGTCGTCCGGCCGCACGGCCAGCGCCCGCTCCTCGGCCTCCGCCTCGGGCACGCCCGCCCCGAGCGCGGCCAGCCCGGGGCCGTCCGGCTCGACGACGTGCCGCAGCTCCGGCAGCGGCACCGGGGATCCGCGCAGCAGGCCCGCCAGCGGGTCCGCACCGGTGACCAGCACCTTCGCGCCGGTCCTGGCGAGGAGCTGCGCCGCCTCGATGCCCTTGTACCGCGCCGACAGCGGCACGATCACCGCCCCCGCGTCCCAGATCCCGAACGCGTGCGTCACCCAGTACGGGGAGTTCGCCCCCCACAGCGCCACCCGGTCGCCGGGCTCCACCCCGAGGGCCAGCAGGCCGCGGGCGATCCCGGAGGCCGCCTCGCGCAGCCCCGCCAGCGTCAGCCGCGGGCCCGCGGGATCGGCGACCACGAGCTGGCCGGGATGGCGTTCGGCCTGGTCGCGCAGCATGCGGGGGAGCGTCCCCCAGTCCGGCATCGATCCCATCGGCTGCCCCTTTTAGGTGATGAGCGCCCGGTCCCTGCCGAGGTGGTGACCGCGCAGGTCGTTCACGGTGCCGGGCGAGGGTGTCTCGCAGACGTCCTGGGCGATCTCCACGGTGATCGACACGGGGGTCAGCGCCCGCAGGGCCTGCTCGATGCGGGCCTGCCACATGGGGTTGCCGATCAGGCTCCGCCGGGCGAACCTCACCGTGAGCGCCGCCGTGTCCAGCGTGCCCTGACGGCTGATCGCCAGCTCCCAGCCCGCCACGCCGTCGATCCGCGCCAGCGCCTTCTCGATGCGCGGCAGCGCCAGCCACACCCCTCTGACCAGCACGTGGTCGCCCACCGTGTGCGCGGGCGCGGGGATCCCCCCGGTGCCCGCGTCCCTGGCTGCCAGCCCGGTCCGCAGCACGGCGTCGCCGAGCGTCGAGTGCCCGAGCGGCGTGACGACCAGCTCGGCGGGCCCGTCCCCGTCCGGTGGGCCGTCCTTGGCCGGCGCGGCCAGCCCCAGCACGCCGTCCGCCAGCGGCCGGAGCGGGTCCTCCTCGGCCTGGCGCCACGCCAGCGCGCCGCCGCTGAACGGGCTGGCCAGCACCTCCGTGACCGTGGCGCCGAACTCGCCCGCCAGGTGCCCGAGCGTGCGCTTGGAGGCGATCTCGCCGGTCAGCACGACGTGCCTGAGCCCGAGATCCAGCGGGTCCAGCAGGAACTCCAGGTGCAGGCGGGCCAGCAGATCCATCGCGCCCGTCGGGGTCGCCACCAGCGTGGTGGCCTTCAGCGCGCTCAGCGCGTGGTGCAGCCGCATCCGGCCGCGCGGGTCCACGCGGGCGGCCGCCTCGGCCACGTCCGCAGCCGCCGTCGCCCACAGCGCGCCGGCCGGCTCGGCGAGGGCCACCACGACGCGGTCGCGCTCGCCGACCCCCGCCTCGCGCAGCGCCGCCCCCGTCAGCCCCGCCGCCGCCGTACGGTCGCCGGGGGACAGCGGGAACACGCTGGACACGTCGGGGCTCACCTGCAGCAGCCCGGTGGCGGTGCCCGCGGCGGCCCCGAGGTCGTCCCGGGTCAGCCAGCGTGCCATCAACGCATCACGTCCTTCATGAACAGGGAGATCGACTCGCACACCCGCTCGTGCGCCAGGCCGCCCACCTGCGCCTGGATGATCAGGTCCGTCGCGCCCGCCTCGGCGATCCTGGCCAGGGCCTTGCGCGAGCCCTCCACGTCGTCCACGACCACCATGAGGTGCTCGCGCAGCGTGGCCATCGCCTCGTCGGGCGGCAGGCCGGCGGCGAGCTGCCCGAGCACCCGGTGGGTGGCGTGGCGGGCGTCGTAGTAGTCGGGCGGGGTGACGAGGTTGACCTGGCGACGGATGTACCACAGGACGGGGTCGGCGGCCGTGGCGTTGGCCTCGTCGCGGGTGGGGGCGACGTACCAGGGGATCATGAGGGCGACGCGCCGGGTGTCGGGGTCGAAGCCATGCTCGCTCAGACATTCCCGATATTTCGCGATGTCGGCGGCGACGTCGTCGATGCCCTTGAGCATGGTCATGCCGAGCAGGTTGTACCCGTGCCTGGCGGCGGCCAGATATCCCTCCAGGGAGGTCGAGGCCACCCAGACCGGCGGATGGGGCCGCTGGGCCGGGCGCGGGTAGACGGCCACGTCGGGGATCTCGAAGAACTCGTTCGACCGGCTGACGGGCTCGCCGTCGGCCTGCCAGATGGCCAGCGTGGCCTCCAGCGAGTCCTCCCAGATCTGCCGCGACTTCTCGAAGGGGCGCTGGAACGCCTGGTACTCCAGCGGCGAGGCGCCCCGCCCGGTGCCGAACTCGACCCGGCCGCCGCTCAGGATGTCGAGCGTTGCCACGCGCTCGGCCGTGCGGATCGGTGACTGGAACGGCAGCAGCACCACCCCGAGGCCCAGGCGGATGCGCTCGGTGCGCTGCGAGATGGCGGCCAGGACCAGATCGGGGGCGGAGGAGTGGGAGAAACCCCTGGTGAAGTGGTGCTCCACGAACCAGGCGGCCTCGCAGCCCAGCCGGTCGCCCAGGACGACCTGGTCGATCACGTTCTGGAACGCCTGCTGCTCGACCTCGCGGGTGCGACCGCGGACCTCCAGCTCATACCCCAGGCTGATCCGTAGGGACGACGTCATCGCGCCTCCGGCGAAGTAGGAAACCAAGCGCTCGCTTGGTAGAGCGTATCAGCGGCAAAGACTTGCGGGAAGGGCACGGCGGCGATCAGAGTGGATGCTCGTGAAGCGAAAGCACGCGTTGCGGCGGCCGAAGACCGGCACGTCTCCCGATCAAGGCGACGAGCTCTCGCTCACCAGTGCGCGCCGGTACGAGGCGTTCGGCCGGGTGATGGCGGCGCTGGCCTCCGAGGCCGACTTCATCGAGTCGTGCCGCGACCTGACGTGGTGGCGCGGGTCCGACCACAGCTGGCACATCGAGTGGCGCGACGGCCCGTACGCGTACGAGGTGGCCGCCCTGCTGGCCGAGCAGGTCCGCGACCCCGACTACGACGGCTCCCTGGTCACCCAGGCGGGGCCGGGCACCGGCGGCTCGGCGGTGCTCGACGTGATGGGCGTGCGCTTCGAGCTGCGGGCGATCGACCCGATGGGGCGGGCGAGCGTCCGTGCCCGGCCGGGCTTCTGGCGGCTGGCCGAGGCCCTCGACACCACCCGCCGCACCAACACCCGCCACCCCTGGGAAGAACTCCTCGGCGGCTGACCCTCAGCCCGTCCCGAGCACGTGCGCGGCCAACCGGGCGCGATGGCCCTGCGGCGGCCCGAAGAGCTGCGCGTCGGAGGTCGCCCGCTTGAAGTACCGGTGCGCCGGATGCTCCCAGGTGATCCCGATCCCCCCGTGCACCTGGATGTTCTCCCCGGCCACCGTCAGGTACGCCTCCGAGCAGTAGGAGCCCGCGACCGCCGCCGCCACCTCGTCCTCCGCCGCCGCCCAGGCCGCGGACCTGGCGGACTCCACCAGCAGCAGCAGATTCGCCAGCTTGTGCTTGATCGCCTGGAACGACCCGATCGGCCGCCCGAACTGGTGCCGCCGCTTGGCGTGCTCCACCGCCAGCTCCAGGCACCGCTGCGCCCCGCCCACCTGCTCGGCCGCCAGCGCCGCGATCCCGAGGTCGCGCACGCGGCCCCACGCCGCCCCCGACCCCAGCCGCCGCGCCGGGACCCTCTCGAAGTCGAGCCGCTGCAACGGCCGGCTCTCGTCCATCGTCACGTGCCGCGTGCGCCGCGAGGGCACGGCCTCCACCAGCGCCCCGCCGGCGTAGGCCAGCACCAGCTCCCCCTCCAGCGCGTACGGCACCGCGCCCGTGAGCACGTCCCCGTCCAGGCGCAGCTCCCCGTCGCCCGGGAGCACCACGGTCGCGCTCGCCCCGCCCGCCAGCGACTTCAGCAGGTCGTCGGCGCCGCAGGCTCTGGCCGCCGCCACCGCCATGACCGCCGACTGGAGGAACGGATACGGCGACAGGACCCGCCCCAGCTCCTCCGCCACGGCCGCCAGCTCGCCAGGCCCGCAACCGGCGCCGCCGTGCTCCTCGGGCACGAGCAGCCCGGCGACCCCCACGTCCCGCGCGAACTCCTGCCACGACGCGCCGGGACGCCCGGCCAGGTAGCCGCGGACGGCGGCGCGAAGCTCATCGGCGAGTGCCACGCGCCCGATCATAACCAAGCATTTGCTTGTTTTAGAACAGATATGACCGAAATTTGCCTTTTTTGGATGGTCACATAATGTGGATGTGGTCATCCCCAGGCCATTCCGGGGGAGGGGTTGACCAGGGAAATGGACATGAACAACACCACCATCGACTACGCCGACTTCGCCGAATACGACCGGCGGCAGCGCGCCATCGAGCGCCATTTGGTGACGGCCTTCCTAGGAGGACTGGCCGTCGGCTTGATCGGCATGCTCATTTCCGGAAACGGCCCCGGCTGGCTCGGCCAGATCTACGACCCCTACGCCTATCTCGCCCTGTCGCTGATCGTCGGCGCGACCGCCTCCGGGTTCGGCTGGGCGCTGGTGACGACGTTCCTGGCGGCGGTGTCCACCCTGGTCGCCGCGATGGGCGCGGGCGCGCTGCGCGGCCACGAGGCGTTCGACGTGATCGGCGGCAGCGCCGCCGGGCTCAACTGGACGCTCGCCCTGCTCGTGGGCCTGGGCCTGCTCGCCTACGCCACCCGCAGGGACGACGGCTGGGGCGACGTGGCGGCGGGCGCGGTCGGCGCGGCGCTGATCGCCGACGTGGTGGACCGGGCGACGCCCGGGTTCATCGACAGCGAGCAGACGTTCTGGCCTGGGCCCGCGATGGCGGTCGGGTTGGCGTCCGTGGCGCTGGTGCTCGGGCTGCGCAGGAGCGCGCGCGGGCGGGTGCGGGCGCTGGCGATGTCGGCGGTGTTCGCCGGGCTGTTCACGGTCTGCCTGGCGGCCTTCGTCGCGGGCTGGCTCCCGCCGGCCGCCTGAGCCCGCCCGATACGCCCGGCCGCGGCGCTCCTGCCGAGCCCGCCCGGATAAGCCCGAGCGCGGCGCTCCCCCGACTCGATAGCCTGTAGACCTCTGCAGCCCTCTGTAGTCCGCTGCAGTCCGCCACATTCCGGGTTCGAGCAAGGAGTAGCCGTGTTGCTGCGCATGTCGTCGTTGTTTCTTCGCACCCTGCGGGACGACCCGGCAGACGCGGAAGTGCCGAGCCACAAGCTCCTCGTCCGCGCCGGCTACGTCCGCCGCGTCGCACCCGGGATCTACTCCTGGCTCCCCCTCGGCAAAATGGTCCTGGAGAACATCGCGAAGATCGTACGCGAGGAGATGAACCGCATGGGCGGCCAGGAAGTGCTCTTCCCCGCCCTGCTGCCCCGCGAATACTACGAGGCGACCGGCCGCTGGACCGAATACGGCGACACTCTCTTCCGCCTCCAGGACCGCAAGGGCGCCGACTATCTCCTCGGTCCCACGCACGAGGAGCTCTTCACCGACATGGTCAAGAGCGAATACTCCTCCTACAAGGACTATCCGGTCACGCTCTACCAGATCCAGACCAAATACCGCGACGAAGCCAGGCCCAGGGCCGGCATCCTGCGAGGCCGCGAGTTCCTGATGAAGGACTCCTACTCCTTCGACCTCGACGACGACGGCCTCAAGCGCTCCTACGAGCAGCACCGCGAGACCTACATCCGCACCTTCGACCGGCTCGGCATCAAGTACAAGATCGTGTTCGCGACGTCAGGCGCGATGGGCGGGTCGGCCTCGGAGGAGTTCCTGGCGCCCACGCCCACCGGCGAGGACACGTTCGTGGCCTGCCACTCCTGCGGCTACGCCGCCAACGCCGAGGCAGTCGTCACGCCCGCCCCCGCCGCGCGCGCCTTCGACGACCTGCCCGCGCTGCAGGTGCTGGACACCCCCGACACCCCGACCATCGAGACGCTGGTGTCGTACGTCAACGAGCACCACGGCCTTTCCGTCACCGCCGCCGACACGCTGAAGAACGTCGTCGTCAAGGTCACCACGCCCGGCTCCGACAAGGTCGAGACGCTGATCGTCGGCGTGCCCGGCGACCGCGAGGTGGACTTCAAGCGCCTGGAGGCGTCGCTGGCGCCCGGCGAGCCCGCCATCTTCGAGGCCGCCGACTTCGCCAAGCACCCCGGCCTCGTGCGCGGCTACATCGGCCCGCAGATCCTGCGCGAGCTCGGCATCCGCTACCTCGTCGACCCCCGCGTCGTCACCGGCACGTCCTGGGTGACGGGCGCCAACGAGCCCGGCAAGCACGCCGCCAACGTGGTCGCGGGCCGCGACTTCGTCCCCGACGGCACCATCGAGGCCGCCGAGGTGCGCGCCGGCGACCCCTGCCCCCGCTGCGGCGCCGAGCTGTCCATCGACCGCGGCATCGAGATCGGCCACATCTTCCAGCTCGGCCGAAAGTACGCCGACGCCGCCGGCCTCGACGCCCTCGGCCCCGACGGCAAGCCCATCCGCGTCACCATGGGCTCCTACGGCATCGGCGTGTCCCGCGCGGTCGCCGTCATCGCCGAGCAGGCCTACGACGAGCTGGGCTTGGTGTGGCCGCGCGAGGTCGCGCCCGCCGACGTGCACATCGTCGGCACCGGCAAGGAGAACCAGGTGGAGGCCGCCCTGGAGCTGGGCGCCGAGCTGGAGTCGCGCGGGCTGCGGGTCCTGGTGGACGACCGGCCGCAGGTCTCGCCCGGCGTGAAGTTCAAGGACGCCGAGCTGCTCGGGCTGCCGACGATCGTGGTCGTCGGGCGCGGGCTGTCGCAGGGGGTCGTGGAGCTGCGTGACCGCGTCTCCGGCGAGAAGACGGAGATCCCCCTCGCCGAGGCCGCCGACCGCATCATGACCGCCGTCGGCGCCTGACCGTCCCGGAGCCCCTCCCCTCCGGGGGGCTCCGCCTTGCGCCGCCCGCCTTGCGCCGAACGGCTCAGCTCCTCGGCTTTCCGGACGAAGTGCCGTGCGGCTCCGCGTCGGCCTTCTCGGAGGAAGCGCCGTGGGGCTTCGCGGAGGCTGGGGCCGGCGCTGGGGGGCTCAGCCGCCGGCCTGGCCGGGTGACGCCGAAGCCGGTGGGGAAGGCGCGGCGACGGGCATGCCGGGGAACGCCGCCGGCGGATCCGCCTTGAAGGCGTACGACCGCGTCACGGCCTCCTGCATGGCCAGCGCCGCGTGCTCCCGCAGCTTCGCGTCACCCGCCGACACCAGCTCCAGGTAGGCCGCCGCCACCCCGCTCTCCAGATGCACCGCCAGCTTGACGGCCAGCGCGGCGTCGGAGGGAAAGAACGGCAGCGCGTAGGAGGCGTCGGGCTCGGCAGGGCGCCCGCCCCGCGTCGTGATGAGCGTGCGCAGCCGATCGCGCTGCGCCCGGTGCGAGTCGTAGGCAGCGCTCATCCGCCGCCGCACGCCCCCCGACGTGCGCGCCGCCAGCAGCCCGTACGCGAACAGCGCCGCGTGCTCGGCGGCCAGGGCCTTGCGTAGCTTCTCCAGGTCGTCGGCAGAGCTCACCAGGGCCTCACAAGGAGCTGGGTAGGGCGATGGCGTGGGCGGCCTCGCAGGCCCCGATGCTGGCGATGAGCTGCGCCACCCCGGGCGAGACCCCGCCGAGCTGCCGCGGCCGCTGGGCCGCGGCCTTGCGCTCCAGCCCCCGCAACCGGGACAACGACACCTTGCCCGCCGAGGCGGTGACCGACGGGGAGGACGAAGCCGGGGGCGAGGCGGAGGCGGAGGCGGGCACGTACTTGCGCAGCTCGTTCAGATGGGCCTGGTGGCGGTCGCGGAACGGCGCCAGCTTCTCGGCCCCGTCGCTGATCAGCGACGCGTAGAGCGCGATCGTGCGTTCCTTCTCCGCGATGAGCCCCTTCAGCAGGACCGTCTCGGGCGAGTCGGAAGGCGGAGCGGCGGGTGGCTCAGGCGGGCCGGAGGCGCTGCAGGCCGACAGAGCGGCCGCCCCGCCCGCCAGCAAGGCCCCGCCTGCCAGCAAGGTCCGGCGGGAGAGCTGACGCACGCGCACGGACTCGAAACCTCCAGGTGTCACCGGCCTCGTTGGGGCCTCGGTAGCATCGTACGGCCAGTGCCCGGGATCGCCGTCCGGCGACGCTCCGCCATTCGACCGTGACGAGTGGCGCTCTCTCCGTGCCCTCATACGGATAGGGTGTCAACTGTCGTCGCTGGCTGAGCGGCCAGACGGCGGGAGAGCCAGAGGCGAGGTCCGCCCGGCTGAGACATGACAATAGGGGAGGTCGATATGGGCAGCGCATCACCCCGCGACCACCTGATGAAGCTCCTGGAGCCCGTGGTCAGCGCGGAGGGCCTCGACCTGGAGGACATCACGGTCACCCAGGCGGGCAAGAGACGCCTGTTGCGCGTGATCGTGGATCGTGACGGCGGTGTGAGCCTCGACGACGTGGCCGACGTGAGCCAGGCCGTCTCCACGGCGCTCGACGACGACGACGCGATGGGCCAGGCGGCTTACACGCTGGAGGTGTCCTCGCCGGGCGTCGATCGCCCGCTCACCGAGCCGCGCCACTGGCGGCGTGCCGCCAAGCGGCTGGTGAAGGCGGAGCTGAAGGACGGATCCGTGGTAGAGGGTCGCATCATGGCCGCCGACGAGAGCGGCGTCGATCTCGACGTCTCCGGCGCGCCGCACAGGCTTGGTTACGAGAACCTGACCCGCGGACGGGTGCAGGTGGAATTCCGCCGGTTCGACGACGTCGACGGCGACGAAGGCTAAGGGGGGAGCCGTCGTGGACATCGACATGAGCGTCCTGCGCAGCCTGGAGCGGGAGAAGGACATCTCCTTCGACCTGGTCGTCAAGGCGATCGAGGACGCGCTGCTGATCGCGTACTTCCGCACCGACGGCGCCGCCTCCAAGGCGCGGGCGGAGCTCGACCGCGGCAGCGGTCACGTCACGATCTGGGCGGCCGAGCTGGACGAGGAGGGCGAGGTCGTCAGGGAGTTCGACGACACGCCCAGCAACTTCAGCAGGATCGCCGCGACCACCGCCAAGCAGGTCATCCTACAGCAGCTGCGCGACGCCGAGGACGAGATCAACTTCGGTGAGTTCGCCAGCCGCGAGGGCGAGCTGGTCTCCGGCGTGATCCAGCAGGGCAAGGACCCGCGCGTGGTGCTGGTCGACCTCGGCAAGATCGAGGCCGTGCTGCCGCACGCCGAGCAGGTGCCCGGCGAGGAGTACGTGCACGGCGAGCGCATCCGCGCCTACGTCGTGCAGGTGAAGAAGGGCCACAAGGGCCCCTCGGTCACCCTGTCGCGCACGCATCCCGGGCTGGTCAAGAAGCTGTTCGCGCTGGAGGTGCCGGAGATCGCCGACGGCACCGTGGAGATCGCGGCGGTGGCCCGCGAGGCCGGCCACCGCACGAAGATCGCCGTCAGGTCGCGCAAGCCCGGCGTCAACGCCAAGGGCGCCTGCATCGGCCCGATGGGCTCGCGGGTCCGCAACGTGATGACCGAGCTGCACGGCGAGAAGATCGACATCATCGACTGGTCGGAGGACCCGGGCGAGTTCGTGGGGAATGCCCTGTCGCCCGCGCGCGTTTCCCACGTCGAGGTTCTCGATCTCGAAGGTCGTGTCGCACGGGTGACGGTGCCCGACTACCAGCTCTCGCTGGCCATCGGCAAAGAGGGACAGAACGCCCGGCTAGCCGCGAGACTCACAGGATGGCGGATCGACATCCGGCCCGATACACAAGCCGAGGACGCCGCCGGTTCCGTAGATGCGTCAACACGGTAAGCTGGAATATGGTGGCCGAGCGGTCCCGCAGCGCACCTGTGTGGGCTGCAGGGCTCGCGAGGCTAAGTCCGAGCTGCTCCGTCTGGTGCGGGTCGAGGGCCAAGTGGTCCCTGACCTGCGCGGACGGCTCCCGGGGCGAGGTGCATCGCTGCACCCGTCCGTGAGCTGTCTGGAGCTTGCCGAGCGGCGCCGAGCGTTCCCGCGCGCGTTCCGCGTGCCGGGGCCGCTTGACAGCTCGCCCGTGCGAGCGCACCTGGAGGGAGACCAAGAAATGTCATGTAGGACGCCGAGTTGATGGGCGGAGTCAGATTGCTATGAGCGCCTGATGAGCACGCGGCGATGAAGACGTCAAGGTAGCGACGGTCCGGACGGCACAGCCAGCCTCCCGGGCCGAGTAAGGGAGTGCAGTGGCGAAGGTCCGGGTATACGAGCTCGCTAAGGAGTTCGGCGTCGAGAGCAAGGTCGTCATGGCCAAGCTCCAAGAGATGGGAGAGTTCGTCCGTTCGGCGTCCTCCACCATCGAGGCGCCGGTGGTCCGCAGGCTCACCGAAGCGCTCGGGGTCTCCAAGGGAGGCTCCTCCAGGGGCGGCGGTCAGCCGTCCAACAAGCCGCAGCCGCCAAGGGCTGCGCCCCGGCCGGCCGAAGGCCAGGCCGGTAACGGTGCCGGGCAGGCACCTGTTCCCGCCCCACCGCGTCCGGGCCCCAAGCCCGGTCCGCGTCCCGGCCCGCAGGGCGGCGGTCAGCCGCGCCCGCCGGTGCCGATGCCGCACCAGCCGCCGCAGCAGGCCCCCGAGGCCGCTCGCGGTGAGACCTCCGGTGCCCCGCAGGCGCGTTTCGAGAGCGGCGCGCCCGCCCGTCCGGCCCCCGGTCCGCGTCCCGGCCCCGCCGGTGGCGGCCCGCGTCCTGGTCCGGGTCCCAAGCCCGGCCCGCGTCCCGGCCCCGCCGGTGGCGAGCGCGGTGGTGACCGCGGCGAGCGTGGTGACCGCGGCGACCGTCCCGACCGTGGTGACCGCGGTGACCGTGGCGGTTCGGCGCAGGCGCCGCGTCCCGGCGCGCCCGCCGGTGGCGGTCCTCGTCCGGGCCCCGGCCCGCGGCCGGGTCCGCGTGGCCCGCGTCCGGGCAACAACCCGTTCTCTTCCAACGCCAGCGGCATGGGTCAGTCCCGGCCGCCGCGTCCGGGCGGCAACCGCGAGGGCGGTGGCGGCCCCGGCCAGCGCGAGCGCCGTGACGGCCCGCCGCGCGACGGCGCGATGCCGCGTCCGCCGCAGGGCCGCGGTGGCGACAGGCCCACTCCCGGTCCGCGTCCGGGCCCGCCCCCCGGCGGCCCGCGTCCTGGTCCCGGCGCCGGTGGCGGTGCGGGCGGTCCCCGTCCGGGTGGCCCGCGTCCCAACCCGATGATGATGCCGCAGGGTCGTCCTGCCGGCCCCGGCGGCGGTGGCCGTCCGGGTGGCGGTGGCGGCGGCGGTCGTCCCGGCGGTGGCGGCGGTGGCCGTCCCGGTGGTGGCGGCGGCGGTCGTCCGGGTGGCGGCGGCGGTTTCGCCGGTCGCCCGGGTGGCGGCGGCGCAGGTCCGCGCACCGGCACCGGTGGTCCCGGCGGCGGTGGCGGCGGCGGTGGCTTCGGCGGCCGTCCCGGTGGCGGCGGCCGTGGCCGTGGTGGCGGCACCGCGGGAGCCTTCGGGCGTCCCGGCGGCCGTCCCGCGCGTGGCCGCAAGTCCAAGCGTCAGAGGCGCCAGGAGTTCGACAACATGTCGGCGCCGGCGATCGGCGGTGTGCAGGTCGCCCGTGGCAACGGCGCGACGATCCGCCTGCCGCGCGGCGCGTCGCTGTCCGACTTCGCCGACCGCATCGGCGCGAACCCCGCCTCGCTCGTGCAGATCATGCTGCACCTGGGCGAGATGGTGACCGCGACGCAGTCGGTCAACGAGGAGACGCTGCAGCTGCTCGGCGCCGAGCTCGACTACGACATCCAGGTCGTCAGCCCGGAGGAGGAGGACCGCGAGCTTCTCGAGGCCTTCGACATCGAGTTCGGCGAGGACGAGGGCGACGAGGCCGACCTGGCCGCGCGCCCGCCGGTCGTGACCGTCATGGGTCACGTCGACCACGGTAAGACCAAGCTGCTCGACGCCATCCGCAAGACCAACGTGGTGGCGCGCGAGGCGGGTGGCATCACCCAGCACATCGGCGCTTACCAGGTCGCCGCCACGCACGAGGGCGAAGACCGGAAGATCACCTTCATCGACACCCCGGGTCACGAGGCGTTCACCGCCATGCGTGCCCGAGGCGCCAAGTCCACCGACATCGCGGTGCTGGTGGTCGCGGCCGACGACGGTGTGAAGCCGCAGACGATCGAGGCCCTCAACCACGCCCAGGCGGCCGAGGTGCCGATCGTGGTCGCGGTCAACAAGGTCGACAAGGAGGGCGCCGACCCCAACAAGGTCCGTGCCCAGCTCACCGAGTACGGCCTGGTGGCCGAGGAGTACGGCGGCTCGACCCTCTTCGTCGACATCTCGGCGAAGAACGGCACGGGCATCGACAACCTCCTCGAGGCCATCCTGCTGACCGCGGACGCCGAGCTCGACCTGCGGGCCAACCCGACGATGGACGCCCAGGGCATCGCGATCGAGGCGCACCTCGACCGTGGCCGCGGCCCCGTCGCGACCGTCCTGGTCCAGCGCGGCACGCTGCGCGTCGGCGACTCGATCGTGTGTGGCGAGGCCTTCGGCCGCGTCCGCGCGATGCTCGACGACAACGGCGAGCCGGTCGAGGAGGCCACGCCGTCGCGTCCCGTCCTGGTGATGGGTCTGACGGCCGTGCCGAGCGCCGGTGACAACTTCATCGTGGTCACCGACGACCGGATGGCCCGGCAGATCGCCCAGCAGCGTGCGGCGCGCAAGCGCAGCGCCGACATGGCGAAGTCGAGCCGTCGCCGCACCCTCGAAGAGCTGTTCAGCGACCTTGAGAAGGGCCGCGTCGACGAGCTCAAGCTCATCATCAAGGGTGACGTGTCCGGTTCGGTGGAGGCCCTGGAAGACGCCCTGCTCAAGATCGACGTCGGCGACGAGGTCAGGCTCCGTGTCCTGCACCGCGCGGTCGGCGCGATCACCGAGTACGACGTCAACCTGGCCGTCGCCGACGACAACGCGGTCATCATCGGCTTCAACGTCCGCCCCGAGCCCCGGGCGCGCGACCTGGCCGAGCGCGAGGGCGTCGACATCCGCTACTACTCGGTCATCTACCAGGCGATCGAGGAGATCGAAGCGGCGCTCAAGGGCATGCTCAAGCCCGAGTTCGAAGAGGTCCAGATGGGCACCGCCGAGGTCCGCGAGGTCTTCAAGGTGCCGAAGATCGGCAACGTCGCCGGTTCGCTGGTCCGCTCCGGCGTGATCGTCCGCAACAGCAAGGCCAGGCTCATCCGCGACGGCGTCGTCATCGCGGACAACCTGACCGTCTCGTCCCTGCGTCGCTTCAAGGATGACGCGACCGAGGTCCGCGAGGGCTTCGAGTGCGGTATCGGTGTCGGCTACAACGACATCAGGATCGACGACGTGGTCGAGACGTTCGAGATGCGGGAGAAGCCGCGCGTCTGACGCGCGGCCGGGCGCCCGGCGGGACATCCGCCGGGCGCCTCTCGCACGCCCTGGCCTGGTTCCCACCGCAGCAGGCCGGGCGTGCTCACTCACCCAGCCAAGCGGTGGTTGCCAACGATGTATGTGGGTGCTCTGACCCTGGACATCCTGCTCGGCGACGTTCGATCGCTGAAGCAGAAGCGCTCTGTCGTACGGCCGCTGATCGCCGAGCTGCAGCGCCGTTATCCCAGCATCGCGGTGGCTGAGACCGGCCATCTCGACCTGCATCGCAGAGCGGAGGTCGGTGTGGCGGTTGTCTCCGCCTCCGCGGGTAACTGCAAGGAGGTGCTGGACGCCTGCGAACGCATGGTGGCCTTCCGCCCCGAGATCGAGCTGCTGTCGGCCCGGCATCGGCTCTACAACGACGAAGACTGACTGATGGAAGATTGAACGACTGCACGGCCAGGTCGTGCGTGAGGGGGAGCGAACATGGTGGATGCCGCACGAGCGCGCAAGCTCGCCGATCGCATCCAGCAGATCGTCGCCGAGATGCTGGAGCGCCGGATCAAGGATCCGCGTCTGGGCTTCGTCACCGTGACCGACACGCGCGTCACCGCTGACCTGCGCGACGCGACGGTGTTCTACACGGTGTTCGGCTCCGAGGCCGAGCGGGCCGACAGTGCCGCCGCTCTTGAGAGTGCCAAGGGGATCATCCGCTCCGAGGTCGGCCGCCAGACCGGGGTGCGCTTCGCTCCGACGCTGACGTTCAAGCACGACCCGCTGCCCGACAACGCGCGCCACCTCGACGACCTGATCAACGCCGCCAGGGCGCGTGACGCCGAGGTGGCGCGGCAGGCCGAGACCGCCTCCTACGCCGGCGAGCCCGACCCCTACCGCAAGCCTGACGACGAGGAAGACGTCGAGGTGATCAAGGACGACCAGGCGTGACGCCCGACGTACGCGACAGGACGGACCGCCCGGCGAGCCTGGAGCGGCCCCCCGCCGACGGCTGCCCGATCCCCGAGGCGTCGTGGGACCGGGCGCTGCGGCTGATCGGTCAGGCCGACGAGGTCGCGCTGGCCTGCCACGTGAATCCCGACGGTGACGCGCTCGGGTCGATGCTGGCCGTGGCGTTCGTGCTGCGCTCGCTGGGCAAGCGCGTGGTGGCCTCGTTCGGCGACCGGATCTTCGCGGTGCCGAGGCTGCTGCGGTTCCTGCCCGGACAGGAGATGCTGGTGCCGCCCGAGCAGTATCCGGCGGCGCCCGACTTGATGATCGTCTTCGACTGCTCGACGTTCGAGCGGGTGGGGCTGCTGGGGGCCAACGCCGCCTCGGCGCGCGAGGTCATCGTGGTGGACCACCACCCGTCCAACACGGGGTTCGGCACGCTCGACCTCATCGACGCGAACGCGGCGGCCACGGCCATGCTGGCCGAGCAGCTCGTCTACCGGCTCGGCGGGCGGCTCGACCGCGACATCGCCACGTGCCTGTACGCCGGGCTGGTGACCGACACCGGGTCGTTCCGCTACTCCTCGACCACGCCCGCCGTGCACCAGATGGCGGCCAGGCTGGTGGCGACCGGGCTGCGCACCGACGAGATCGCCCGCGAGCTGTGGGACCGTTCCCCGTTCGGCTATCTCAAGGTGCTGGCGCACGCGCTGGAGCGGGTGACGCTGGAGGGCGGGCTGGTCTGGACGTACGTGTCCCGGGTCGACCGGGCCGCGTACGGGCTGCCGTACTCCGAGCTGGAAGGCATCATCGACATCGTGCGCCGCGCCGACGAGGCGGAGGTGGCGGTCGTGCTCAAGGAGGACGACCACGGCGACTGGCAGGTCTCGACCCGGTCCAAGGGCACCGTGGACGTGGCGGCCGTGTGCGCGGCGCTCGGCGGCGGCGGCCATCACAACGCCGCCGGCTACACCTCGTACGAGACGGTGGAGGAGACCATGGCGAAGTTCCGGCGCGAGCTGCGGAGGGTTTCCTAGATGGCCGGGAGCGGTCTGATCATCGTCGACAAGCCGGCCGAGTGGACCTCCCATGACGTGGTGGCCAAGATGCGGCGCATCGCGGGCACCCGCAGGGTGGGGCACGCGGGCACGCTCGACCCGATGGCGACGGGCGTGCTGGTGGTCGGCGTGGAGAAGGCGACCAGGCTGCTGGGGCACCTGACGCTGACCGAGAAGGTGTACGAGACGACGATCCGGCTCGGCGTGAGCACCAACACCGACGACGCCGAGGGCGAGGTCATCGCCACGGCCTCGGCGGCCGATGTCACCGCGGCCGAGATCCACAAGGGCGTCGCGGCGCTGACCGGCGAGATCATGCAGGTCCCGCCGCAGGTCAGCGCGATCAAGGTGAACGGTCAGCGGGCCTACAAGAAGGCCCGCGCGGGCGAGGAGGTCGAGCTGGCGGCCAGGCCCGTCACGGTGCGGCAGTTCGACGTGCTCGACATCAGGGCCGGCGGCGACGTCGTGGACGTGGACGCGGTCGTGACCTGCTCCAGCGGCACCTACATCCGCTCGCTGGCCCGCGACCTGGGGGCCGGGCTCGGGGTGGGCGGGCATCTGACGAGCCTGCGGCGTACCAGGGTGGGGCCGTACGATCTGTCGCTGGCCAGGAGCGTCGAGCAGCTCGCCGAGGAGTGCGTGATCCTGCCGATCGGCGAGGCGGTGGCGGCGGCCTTCCCGCGCCGCGACGTCACGGCGGAGGAGGCCCGCGTCATCGGGCACGGCGGGCGGCTGCCCTCCGTGGGGCTGGGAAAGGGCCCGATCGGGGTGTTCGGGCCGGAGGGCGAGCTGCTGGCGCTGGTGGAGGAGCAGGGCCGGACGGCCAGGCCCATCGCCGTCTTCGTCGGTTAGCCGCTCGGCTGAGTACGGCGCGAGCGGGCCAGCACCAGCCCGCCGAGCGCCGTACCGGCCAGCCCGAGCGCCAGGGCCACCGCGCCGCCGAACACGCCGTTGCCGGTGCCGAGGCCACCGTCGGCGACGGCCAGGTTCACCACGCCGTTGACCGCGCCGATGAGGCCTCCGGCCAGCGCCACGACGGCCCCGTTCCGCCCGCCGTTGCCGATGCCGCGGCTGGAGCGCCGCAGCGCCAGCCAGCCGGCGGCCACGGCGGCCAGCGCCACCAGCGCGGCCACGCTGGCCCAGATCCTCTGAGGGGTCCCGAGGAAGTTGTCGACGCCCTGGCCCGCGCATTCGGCGGCCGACGTACAGATCGGTGAGGCGAGCATGGACAGCACGGGCATGAGGGGCTCCTTCGTCTACGACTGGACGCCAAGAACTATGTCCGCCAGACCAGCCGCAGGTCATCCCACTGATGGAGGCACTTCCCCCTGCCGCGCACGCCGTAGCGGACCTACTGCGCCCGCGGTAGGCGGTGCCGCTAGCGGGGCTTCCTGGCCACGATGATGTCGCGGACGATGGCCTGGTCCACCCAGTGCTCGAAGTCGGGGTAGTCCATCACCTCCAGGCCCGCCTCGGTGAGGATCCTGGCCAGCTCCTCGCTCTTGCCGCCGTAGGTGTTCCAGGCGATGCCCATGGCGCCGCCGGGGCGCAGCAGCTCGGCCCAGCCGGGCACGGCCTTGCCCAGCAGCTCCAGCGGGCTGCGCGACAGGCCGGCGCCGCCCTTGCTGCCGTGCTGGACGCCGTACGGGGCGTCGGTGACCAGCACGTCGAACGAGCGCGGCTTGAAGAACTCGCGGCTCCTGAGCGTGTCGGCGTTCACCACGGTCAGGTGCTGCACGTCGCCTGCCTTGACGGCCTCCTTCGACAGGCCGAACGTGACGTTGAGCCGCCGCCCGACCAGGGCCCGCTCGCGGCGCACCGGCACGGTCTCGGCGGTGTGCTTGAGCCGCTTGTTGCGCAGCCAGGTCTTGATGAAGCCGGTGTAGGCCTCGAAGTCCTTGCCGTCCACGTCGATGCCGTAGGCGTCGTAGCCGTACATGAGGGCCTGGTTGAGGCTGGTGCCGCGGCCGCACATCGGGTCGAACACCTGCAGCCCGTCGCCCAGCCCCTTGTCGCCCGCCAGCGCGGTGACGTTGAGCAGCAGCTTGGTGAAGTGCTCGTTAGTCTTGCCCGCGTACTTCTGGATGGTGATCAGATCGCTGCTCAGCCGGTCGCGCGAGCGCATGCCGAGCGGTCTGAGCAGGTCGCCCTCGACGCCGAACACCGCGTAGACCGACGACAGGTTGGACAGCAGGTGCACGTCGGGCTCGCTCAGCGGGCGCGCGGTCTCGAACGTCACGTACGGCACGCCGCCGATCCGCGTCTCCGCGCTGTCGAGCACCTCGCCTTCGAGGGCACGCGCGCTGAAGACGGCCAGCTCGGCGCGGGTCAGCCGGATGGAGCTCTCGCCGTAGACCCGGTTGAAGGCAGGCAGGATCAGAAGCGCGTAACGAGGCATGATGCCCGATGATAGCCCCCTCGATTGGAGGGAAGGCCGCGGCGCATGGCAGGCTTGTACGGGTTGATCCGGGGACGAGCGAATGGGGCCTAGGGTGCAGGGTTCGGAGAGGTCTGTCGTCACCATCGGCGTGTACGACGGGGTCCACCGCGGGCACCGGCGGGTGGTCGAGCGCGCGGTCGCCGTCGCCGGGGAGCGGAGGCTGCGCGGTGTGGCCGTGACGTTCGAGCCGCATCCGGAGGAGGTGGTGCGGCCGGGGTCGCATCCGTACCGGCTGAGCAACGCGCGGCGCAGGAGCGAGCTGCTGGTGGAGCTGGGCGTGGATGAGGTGGACGTGCTGGAGTTCACGCTGGGGCTGTCGCGCACGCCGCCCGAGGAGTTCGCGCAGAGCGTGCTGGCCGAGCGGTTGCGGGCGGCGGTCGTGGTGGTGGGGGAGAACTTCGCGTTCGGTCAGGGCGCCAAGGGCGATGTCGAGACTTTGCGGACGCTGGGCGAGATGTACGACTTCGAGGTCGAGGCCGTGCCCCTCCTCGACGGCATCTCCTCCACCTCCATCCGGGACCTGCTCGTCGAGGGCGACGTGGCGCGGGCCAGGGACCTGCTCGGCCGGCCGCACCGGGTGGAGGGCGTGGTCGTCCGCGGCTACCAGCGCGGGCGCCAGCTCGGCTTCCCCACCGCCAACGTCGAGACCCCGCAGTACACCGCGATCCCGGCCGACGGCGTCTACGCGGGCTGGATGGAGTGCGTGCCGGTGGCCAACCTGCCCGCCGTGTACGCGGGGGAGCGGTGGCCTGCCGCCATCTCGGTCGGCACGAACCCGACCTTCGAAGGGGTGCCGCGCACGGTCGAGGCGTACGCGCTCGACCGCGACGATCTGGAGCTGTACGGGGTGCACGTGGCGGTGGAGTTCGCGGCGCGGCTGCGCGGCAACACGCGCTTCGACTCGATCGAGGCGCTGATCGACCAGATCCACGCCGACGTCGACGCCACCCGCCGCCTCACGAGCTGAGGCCCTGCCGCCTGAGCCCCTCCAGCAGGGCCGACAGGGCGGCCAGCGTGTCGGGCAGGTCGGCGGGGCTCGCCGACTGGGCCAGCCACAGGGCCGCCTCGTTCATCGCGCCCGACAGCAGCCGGGTCAGGGGCGCCACCGGCTGCGGCGGGATCACGCCGCCCGCGACCAGCTCCGCCAGGGCCTGAGCCAGGTGGGAGGCCGAGGTGGCCTCGTCGATGGCGCGCCACTCGTCCCAGCCCAGCACCGCCGGGCCGTCGATGAGCATGACGCGCTGCACCTCCGGGTCCGCGCTCGCCTCGACGAACGCCGCGCAGCCGGCCTTGAGCCGCTCCCATGGGCCGTCCGCCGCCTCCGCCGCGGCCACCACCCGTGCGGCCACCTCGCGCTGCACCTCCTCCAGCACCGTGCGGAACAGCGCCGTCTTGCCGCCCTCGAAATGGTGGTAGAGCGCCCCCTTGGTCACCCCCGCCTCACGCACGATCTCCGTGAGGCCCACCGCCGCGTAGCCCTTGGCCGCGAACAGCCGCCTGCTCGTCGCCACGAGCACCTGCCTGGTGCGTTCCTTCTGCTCGGCCCTGCTCAACCCGCACGCCCCCTTTGACATACCGATGGTAGGCGAACTAGCCTACCTTCGCATACCGCTGGTATGTGAAAGGGGACTTCATGCGGCTGAGCAGCTTCTATCCGGTCATCTGCACCGCCAGGATCGCCGAATCCAGGGACTTCTACGTGCGCCTGTTCGGCTTCGAGGTGACGTTCGAGGCCGACTGGTACGTCAGCCTGCGGCGCGGCTCGTACGAGCTGGCCCTGCTCGACCACGCCCACCCGACTCTGCCCGCCGCCTACCGCAGACCGGCCGCGGGCCTGCTGCTCAACTTCGAGGTGGACGACGTGGACGCCGAATGGGGCAGACTGGTGGAAGGCGCGGGGCTGGTCCCCGAGCTGGCCCTGCGCGACGAGGACTTCGGGCAGCGCCACTTCATCGTCGCCGACCCCAACGGCGTGCTGGTGGACGTCATCACGCCCACCGCGCCGTCCGGCGAGTTCGCGGGCAACTACGTTTCCACGTGAGTCCGCGCATTGGACATGAGGTGGTAACCTTGCATGTCGGCTCTGTAGCGGCGGCGCTGCGCGCTGCCCATGACGGCCTTCACGCGGCGACTGTAGGCACGCACGGTCGTTCGCGCTCCCAATCTCATTCGCGCGTGTCCGTAGATTGAAGGAGAGCCGTGTCCCTCGACACCGCTGCCAAGAAGACCATCATCAGTGAGTACGCGACGGCCGAAGGCGACACCGGTTCGCCCGAGGTGCAGATCGCGCTGCTCAGCAAGCGCATCAGCGAGCTCACCGAGCACCTGAAGACGCACAAGCACGACCACCACAGCCGTCGTGGTCTGCTGCTGCTCGTCGGTCGCCGGCGCCGCCTGCTGAAGTACCTGCAGAAGGTCGACATCCAGCGCTACCGTTCGCTCATCGAGCGGCTCGGCCTGCGCCGATAGCATGAAGGGGAGCGGCGTCCGCGCCGCTCCCTTCTCATATGGGGTAAGACCCCATACGGTCGGACGCGTGGCGGCGTGAAACGCCCCCGCGCCTGACGTAAAACTGAATATCCGAGACACACAGCCCCCGCGTCCGTTCAGCACCATGCGACCCGCGACGCCTGCGGGCCGGTCCTCGGTAGTGGCTTCCGGTAGTGACGCACTTGACCGGGCGCTTCGATCGAAGACCGGCGCTGCACCTAACGAGGGTGCCGGTGAGAAGAGGGCGCGGGTGACCGACCACAAGGAGGTCCCCCGTGGAGGGTGTCCACACTGCTGAAGCCGTCATAGACAACGGCTCTTTCGGCACGCGTACGATCCGGTTCGAGACCGGTCGTCTCGCGCGCCAGGCGGCGGGTTCCGCCGTCGCCTACCTCGACAGCGACACGATGGTGCTGTCGGCCACCACCGCCTCGAAGACGCCGAAGGAGCAGTTCGACTTCTTCCCGCTGACGGTGGACGTCGAGGAGCGCATGTACGCCGCGGGCCGTATCCCCGGCTCGTTCTTCCGGCGTGAGGGCCGTCCCTCCGAGGACGCCATCCTCACCTGCCGCCTGATCGACCGGCCGCTGCGCCCGTCGTTCGTCAAGGGCCTGCGCAACGAGGTCCAGGTCGTTGCCACCGTCATGGCGCTCAACCCCGACCACCTCTACGACGTGGTCGCCATCAACGCCGCGTCGCTGTCCACCCAGCTCGCCGGCCTGCCGTTCTCCGGCCCGATCGGCGGCGTGCGGGTCGCGCTGATCGACGGCCAGTGGGTCGCGTTCCCGACGCACCCCGAGCTGGAGCGGGCCACGTTCGACATGGTCGTGGCGGGCCGCGTGCTCGACGACGGCGACGTCGCCATCATGATGGTCGAGGCCGAGTCCACCAAGGACACGCTGAAGCTGGTCGCCGAGGGCGCCGTCGCGCCCACCGAGGAGACGGTGGCGCAGGGCCTGGAGGCCGCCAAGCCGTTCATCAAGGTGCTGTGCGAGGCGCAGTCGCGCATCGCGCGGGTCGCGGCCAAGGAGACGGCCGAGTATCCGGTCTTCCTCGACTACCAGGACGACGTCTACGCCGCCGTCGAGGCCGCGATCAAGACGGAGCTGGCCGCCGCGCTGACCATCGCCGGCAAGCAGGAGCGCGAGAACGAGCTGGAGAAGACCAAGGCGCTGGCCGCCGAGAAGCTCCTGCCCGAGTTCGAGGGGCGCGAGAAGGAGATCTCCGCCGCGTTCCGCTCGGTGATGAAGAAGCTCATGCGCGAGCGCGTCATCAACGAGGGCGTCCGCATCGACGGCCGCGGCACCAAGGACATCCGCGCCCTGTCGGCCGAGGTCCACGTGGTGCCCCGGGTGCACGGCTCGGCGCTGTTCGAGCGCGGCGAGACCCAGATCCTCGGCATCACGACGCTGAACATGCTGCGCATGGAGCAGGTCATCGACACGCTCAACCCCGAGCGGACCAAGCGCTACATGCACAACTACAACTTCCCGCCCTACTCCACCGGTGAGACCGGCCGGGTGGGCTCGCCCAAGCGCCGCGAGATCGGTCACGGCGCGCTGGCCGAGCGGGCGCTGATCCCCGTGCTGCCCACGCGCGAGGAGTTCCCGTACGCGATCCGTCAGGTCTCCGAGGCGCTCGGCTCCAACGGCTCCACCTCGATGGGCTCGGTCTGCGCCTCCACGATGGCGCTGCTCGACGCCGGTGTGCCGCTCAAGGAGATGGTCGCGGGCATCGCGATGGGCCTGATCGGTGAGGGCGACACCTACGTCACCCTGACCGACATCCTCGGCGCCGAGGACGCCATGGGCGACATGGACTTCAAGGTCGCCGGCACCAAGGACGTCATCACCGCCCTGCAGCTCGACACCAAGCTCGACGGCATCCCCGCCAGCGTGCTGGCCGGCGCGCTCAAGCAGGCCAAGGGCGCCCGCCTGGCGATCCTCGACGTGATGCAGGAGGCCATCGACTCCCCGGCGGAGATGAACCCGACGGCGCCGCGCATCATCACCATCAAGGTCCCGGTCGACAAGATCGGCGAGGTCATCGGCCCGAAGGGCAAGATGATCAACCAGATCCAGGACGACACGGGCGCCGAGATCACCATCGAGGACGACGGCACGATCTACATCGGCGCCACCGACGGGCCCTCCGCCGAGGCCGCCCGTTCGGCGATCAACGCCATCGCCAACCCGCACATGCCGGAGGTCGGCGAGCGTTACCTGGGCACGGTCGTCAAGATCGCCGCCTTCGGCGCGTTCATCTCGCTCATGCCCGGCAAGGACGGCCTGCTGCACGTCTCCCAGATCCGCAAGCTGCACGGCGGCAAGCGGATCGAGAACGTCGAGGACGTCATGAGCGTCGGCGAGAAGATCCAGGTCGAGATCGCCGAGATCGACGGCCGCGGCAAGCTCTCGCTGGTGCCGGTCGAGGTCATCGAGAAGGAGGCCGCCGAGAAGGAGGCCAAGTCGGCTTCCGGTGACGGCGCCGACGAGGCTCCCGAGCAGCCCGAGGCCGCCGGTGCCGCCGGTGACGACAAGCAGGAGCGGCCCCGCCGCACCCGCACCCGTGTGCGTACCCGCGGCTCCGCCGAGGGAGACGACCGGAACTCGTGACGACGACCACGCTGCACCCCGGCAAGGACGGAGCCGGGGTGGTAAGGCGCACCGTCCTCCCGGGTGGGCTGCGCGTGGTGACCGAGACCATGCCGACCGTGCGGAGCGTCGCGGTCGGCATGTGGGTCGGCATCGGCTCGCGTGATGAGGCCCCCGAGCACATGGGGGCCACCCATTTCCTCGAACACCTGCTGTTCAAGGGCACGCCCACGCGCGACGCGATGGAGATCTCCGCCTCGATCGAGGGCATCGGCGGTGAGATCAACGCCTTCACCGCCAAGGAGTACACCTGCTACTACGCGCGGGTCCTCGACGAGGACCTGCCGATCGCGGTCGACGTGCTCGCCGACGTCGTGACCAGCTCGCTGGTGACCGAGGAGGACGTCGAGTCCGAGCGGGGCGTGATCCTCGAAGAGATCGCGATGCACGACGACGACCCGTCCGACGTGGTGCACGAGCAGTTCGCGGCGGCCCTCTACGGCGACTCGCCGATCGGCCGGCCCATCCTGGGGACGGTCGACTCGATCAACGCCCTCGGGCGGGAGCGGATCGCCGAGTACTACCGCCGCTACTACCGGCCCCGTACCACGGTCGTGTCCGTCGCGGGCAACGTCCGGCACGAGGAGGTCGTCGAGCTGGTGGCCAGGGCGTACGAGCGGGCGGGCGCGCTGAGCGGCCCCGCCGAGTTCGCGCCGCCGCGCACCACCGGCCCCGGCGCCGAGACGCACTCCGGCGTGGCGGTGCTCGACCGGCCCACCGAGCAGGCCAACCTGGTGCTCGGCACCACCGGCCTGGCCCGTACGGACGACCGCAGGTTCGCGCTCGGCGTGCTCAACGCGGCGCTGGGCGGCGGCATGTCGTCCAGGCTCTTCCAGGAGATCAGGGAGAAGCGCGGCCTGGCCTACTCGGCCTACAGCTACACCTCGGCCTACGCCGACACCGGGCAGTTCGGCATCTACGTGGGCTGCCTGCCGTCGAAGATCGACGACGTGCTCAAGATCTGCCGCGACGAGGTGTCCAGGGTGGTGGCCGAGGGGCTGACCGCCGACGAGATCATGCGCGGCAAGGGGCAGATGCGCGGCGGGCTCGTGCTCGGGCTGGAGGACACCGGCTCGCGCATGTCCCGCATCGGCAAGAACGAGCTGGTCTACGACGAGCTCATGTCGGTGGACGAGGTGCTGTCGCGCATCGAGGCCGTCACGCCCGAGGAGATCTCGGCGGTGGCGCACGACGTGCTGAACCGGCCGCTCACGCTGGCCGTGATCGGCCCGTACGGCGACAAGGACTTCTCCGACGCCGTTCGATAGGGTTCCCCTGTGATCAGGGTAGGTGTGCTCGGCGCCCAGGGGCGCGTGGGCGTCGAGGTGTGCAAGGCGGTCGAGGCGGCCACCGACATGGAGTTGGTGGCCGCACTCGACAAGGACGACTCCATCGAGGGGCTCGACGGCGCCGAGGTGGTGGTCGACTTCACCCATCCCGATGTGGTGATGGGCAACCTCGAATGGATGATCGGCCACGGCATCCATCCGGTGGTGGGCACGACCGGGTTCGACGAGGGGCGGCTGGAGAGCGTACGCGGCTGGCTGGCGGCCAATCCGGGCACGAGCTGCCTGATCGCCCCCAACTTCGGCATCGCGGCCGTGCTCATGATGCACTTCGCGCAGCAGGCGGCCCGCTACTTCGAGTCCGTCGAGATCGTGGAGCTGCACCACCCCAACAAGGCCGACGCGCCGTCCGGCACGGCCCGGCGCACGGCCGAGCTGGTGTCCGAGGCGCGCGCCAAGGCGGGGCTGGGTGCGATGCCCGACGCGACGACCACCGCGCTCGACGGCTCCCGCGGGGCCGACGTCGGCGGCGTGCACGTGCACGCGGTGCGCCTGTCCGGGCTGATCGCGCACCAGGAGGTGCTGCTCGGCGGCGACGGCGAGATCCTCACGATCAGGCACGACACGATGAGCAGGGCGGCGTTCGCCCCGGGCGTGCTGCTCGGCGTGCGCCGGGTGCGCGAGCTGCCCGGCCTGACGGTCGGCCTCGAGCCGCTGCTCGATCTCTGAAACCGCACACGACGTGCCCACACCCGCTCGGGTGTGGGCACGTCGTGAGGAGAGGGTCCCGGCTCCGCACAGCCGGGCCTACGATCATCAACCCTAATACGAGCGGCGAGATCCGCCCGAAACATGAGATCGTGTCGCCATGGTGCGATGGGCCGAGAAGAACGAGCTGCCGGGGCTGGTCGCCGTCGAGCTGGCCGCGGACGGGCTCTTCGAACAGGTGGGCATCGTCTTCCCGCCCGGCACGACCCAGATCGAAGAGGTGCGCGACCCCGGCGCGGTGCTCGTCGAGGGAGAGCCGCCGGCCGGCTTCGCGCTGATCGGCTGGGTCGACGGCGGCCTGCACCTCGAACAGCTCGCCGTACACCCCGACAGCATGCGCCAGGGCATCGGCGGGCGCCTGATGACCGCCGTGCTCGACCACGCCAGGGCCGCCGGCGCGCCCCGCGTGACGCTGACGACCTTCCGCGACGTGCCCTGGAACGCCCCGTGGTACGAGCGGCACGGCTTCACCGTGCTGCCCGAGCAGGAGTGGGGCCCGCGGTTGCGCGACCTCGTGCGGCAGGAGCGCGAGCTGGGGATCGAGGTCGCCCCCCGCGTCGTCATGCACCGCACGCCCTGACGTATTTCCCCTCCGGCAGGTGGGTTTGACCGGCGATGCCACCAGCGAATACTCTCATGTGCCAGTTGGATTTCACCGGTAGACACTGCAGGTAGGCGGGTTGCCGGTCGGCGTGTGAAATGAGGATCCCCCGGTGGCCGAACTGCCCCTCTCCCGGCGTTCCCTCCTGCGGGCCGCCGCGCTCGTCGCGGCCCTGCCTGCGCTCGCGACCGCCTGCGGCTCCGACGACCCCGCCGCGCCGCCCACCGGTCAGGGCGGCACCACCCTGGACACGCTCCGAGTCGCCCTGCCCTCCTCCATCGGGTCGCTGGACGCGGCCAAGGAGGCGGGCATCATGAACTACGTCGTCGCCCTCCTCGTCCAGGAGGCCCTGGTCGGGGTCGGCCAGGACGGCAGCCTCCAGCCCTCCCTGGCCGAGTCGTGGACCAGGAAGGACGCGACCACGTACGTCTACCGGCTGCGCCCCGGCGTCAAATTCTCCGACGGCGCCCCGCTGACCGCCGACGACGTCGTCGCCAGCCTGAACCTGCACGCCAAGAAGGGCTCGACCACCGCGTTCGCCTACGCCTACGCCAACGTGGAGCGGATCGAGGCCACCGGCGACGCCGAGGTGACGATCACGCTCGAGGAGCCCGACGCGTCCTTCGCCTGGACGCCGTCGCCCGGCACGCTGCTGGTGACGAGCGAGAAGTTCATCGAGGCCACCGGCGAGCGCATCGGCACGCCGGAGGGCGGGCTGCTGGGGACGGGGCCGTACAAGGTGGCGGAGTTCGCCCCCGACTCGCACGTCACGCTGGAGCGCAACGACCACTGGTGGGGCGGCAAGGCGCCGTTCGCGAGCTTGAAGATCGACTTCATCCCCGAGGAGTCCACCCGCCTGCTGGCCATGCGCGGCGACTCCGTGGACGTCGCGCTGAACGTGCCCGCCGAGCAGCTCGACCAGTGGCAGGCCATCCCCGGCGTCCAGATCAAGGCCGCGGGCGACCGGTCGCTGGTCACGCTCGCGTTCAACACGGCGAAGCAACCGTGGGACGACGTGCACGTCCGCAAGGCCGTCGCGCACGCCGTGGACAGGGAGGGCATCGTCAGGAGCGTCCTGCGCGGGCACGGCAAGGTGGCCGCCACCATCCCCGACCCGGCGCAGTGGGGCGGCGTGCTCGACTCCGCCGCCGTCACCGACCTGTACTCGGCCATCCCCCAGTACGGCTTCGACCTGGCCAAGGCCAAGGCGGAGCTGGCCCTGTCGGCCACCCCGCAGGGCTTCTCCGACGTGCTGACCTACCCCAGCAGCGGGCCCCAGCTCGGCCGTGCCGCCCTGACGCTGGCCGAGAACCTCAGGGGCCTCGGCATCACCCTGGAGGTCAAGGAGGTGCCGCTGGAGCAGTGGATCGCCGACCTGGGCAAGCACGCCTCCGGCATCTACCTGGGCTGGTACTTCGCCACCACCGGCGACCCCGCCGAGTACGCCCATCAGCTCCTGCACGGCGGCGCCACCGGCGCGAACGGCACGAACATCGCCGAGTACGACGACGCCGAGGTGACCCGGCTGCTCGACCAGGCCAAGGCGAGCACCGACGACGCCGCCCGGGGGGAGCTGCTGGGCCAGGCCCTGGTCAAGGCCGCCGCTGATGTGCCGTACCAGCCGCTGTGGTGGGGGGAGTCGGCCACCGCCTTCGGCAAGGCCGTCACGGCGGACGGCTTCGGGCCCTACTTCTTCGTCGGCCCGTGGGCCGCGAAGCTGGCCGCCCGCTGATGCGCGACCCGCTGGAGGTGCACGCCGCGCTGGCCGGCCTGCGTTACCCCGAATCCGTCGCACTGCACCCGGACGGCGACCGCGTGGCCTGCGTCATCGACGGCGTGGCCCACGTGGCCACCCTGGGCGGCCCGCTGACCCCGGTGCCTGGTGGCGAGCACGCCCTGACGAGGTGGCTGCCCGACGGGCGCCTGCTGCTCGCGTCCGGCCCGAACGGCCTGCAGGTGCTGGACGCCGAGCTGCGGCCGGTCTGGAAGGCCGAGGTGAACGGCGAGATCGAGGACCTCGTCCCGGACACCGACGGCACCGTGCTGGTCCGCCACGCCGACCCCGGCAGCGAACGCGACGGCAGCCACCTCGGCCTGCGCGTGCCCGACCCCAGCGACCCCTTCGTCCGGACGCCGGGCAGCCGCCTGCGCCGCCTGTCCTGGCTGCGGATCGGCGACGACCGGCCACGGGAGCTCGTGCTCCCCGCCCTGACCGCGTGGGACGCCGACTGGCGCGACGGCCGCGCCCTCGCCGTCACCTCCCCGGACGAGACCCCCGCCGGCTACTACCGCCCCCGACTCGACCTCGCCGACGCTCGCACCGGCGAGGTCACCACCCTTTACCACACCCCCTGGCAGCTCAGCCGCCCCAGACTGGCACCGGGCGGCCGGGCCGCGGTCGTGGTCGAGGGCCTGTCCATCGTCTCGGGCCGCGTCATGCACGCCGACCTGGTCACCGGCGAGATCCGCCCCATCCCCGACCTGGACGACGTCACCGACCTCGGCTGGCTGGACGAGCGCACCCTGTGGTTCACCGGCTGGTCGGGCACCGGCGTGCACGGCGGCGTCATCGAGGACGGCCGCGTGACCAGCCGCTGGACCGCCTGGGGCACACTGGGCGGGCGCGACGGCCAGCCCTCGCTGTCCGTGGCGGGCCGGCTGGCCGCGGCCACCTGGGAGACGGCCGGGCAACCGCCCGAGCTCGCCGTCGCCTCGCTGGACGGCGGCGACTGGCGCCCCGTCACCACGCTCAACACCGACCTGGCGCCCCTGGCCGTGCACCAGGAGGAGATCACCTGGTCGGGACACGACGGCCTGCCCGTCTCCGGCCTCCTCCTGCGCGCCGACCCCGACCGTAGGGGACCGCTGGTCGTCATCGCGCACGGCGGTCCCACCTGGTTGTGGTCCAGCTCGTTCGCGCCCGCCGAGTCCAACCAGCTCGCCCTGCCGCTCGCGCACGCGGGTGCCACCGTGCTGCTGCCCAACCCGCGCGGCAGCAGCGGACGCGGCCAGGCGTACGCGCGGGCCGTCATCGGCCTGGTCGGCGACGCCGACCTCACGGACGTGCTCAGGGGAGTGGACCACCTGGTAGCGACCGGTGTCGCCGACCCGGAGCACCTGTCGATCATGGGGTTGAGCTACGGCGGCTACCTGTCCGCCTGGGCCGTCACCCGCACCGACCGCTTCCGCGCCGCCGTCGTCCTGTCGGGCGTGAGCGACTGGCTGAGCTTCGCCACCGCCAGCAACCTGGCAGGCGGCTTCGACCCGCTCTACCACGCCGGCGCCGACCCCGCCACGCCCGAGGGCAGGGAGAGCCTGGCCGCGCGCTCGCCGGTCTACCACGCCGCCCAGGTCGCCACGCCGACGCTCATCGTGCACGGCGACCAGGACAGGACCACCCCGCTCGGCCAGGCCGAACAGCTCTATCGGGCCTGGTCGGCCGCGGGCGTACGCACTGAGCTGGTCGTCTACCCTCGGGAGGGGCACGAGCTGGTCGAGCCCGCGCACCGGGCCGACGCCGCGCGGCGGGTGATCAGCTGGCTGGGGGTGTCGTGAGGTTCCTGCTGCGCAGGCTCGCGGGCACCGCCGTCGTCGTGCTGCTGCTGTCGGTCGGCGTGTTCTGCCTGCTGTACCTGGCGCCCGGATCCATCCAGCAGACCCTGCTCGGCACCCGCCCCGCCACCCCCGCCACCATCGCCGCCATCCAGGCCCGCTACCACCTCGACGACCCCGCCGCCGTCCAGTACCTGCGCTGGCTCGGCGGCGTGCTCGGCGGCGACCTGGGCACCTCCATCAGGACGGGCGCGCCCGTCGCCGACATGCTCGGCCAGCGGCTGCCGCTCACGCTCGCCCTGGTCGGCTACGGCACGCTGCTCGCCGCGCTGGCCGGCCTGCCGCTCGGCGTGCTCGGGGCGCTGCGGCGCGGCCGGATCGCCGACCGGCTCGTCGTCTCGGCCGGGGTCGTCGGGCTGAGCGCGCCGCCGTTCGCGGTCGGGCTGCTGCTGCTCGTGGTGTTCGCGCTCTGGCTCGGCTGGTTCCCCGTCTACGGCACCGGCGGCCTGTGGCACCTCACGCTGCCCGCCGCCGCGCTGGCGGCGGGCGCGGTGGGCCTGCTCGTCAGGTACAGCAGGGCCGCGCTGGTGCGGGAGCTGGAGCAGGACTACGTCGTCTTCGCCCGGGCGCGCGGGCTCAGCGGGCCGCTCGTGCTGTACTACGCGGCCCGCAACTCGCTGGTGCCCGTGCTCACCGCCACCGGCCTGGTCGTCACCGGGATGCTGGCGGGGACCGTGCTGGTGGAGGTCACGTTCGCGCTGCCGGGGATGGGGTCACTGCTGGTGGACTCCGTGACCTTCAAGGACGTGCCCGTCGTGCAGGCGCTCGCCCTGCTGCTCACCCTGCTCATCGCCGCCGTCAACCTGCTGGTGGACGTCGGCTACTCGCTCGTCGATCCCCGGGTACGGCCATGAGGCGGCCACCGTACGTCGCGCTGGCCGTGCTCGTGGTCGCCGGGGTGGCGGCCGCGTTCTCGCCCTGGCTGGTGCCCGGCGCCACCGCGCAGGACCTCATGACCGGCATCACCGGCCCCGGCCCCGGCCACCCGCTCGGTACCGACGACCTGGGCCGCGACGTGCTGCAGCTGCTGGTCGCCGGGGCCCGCACCGCCGTGCCGGGCGCGCTCGCCGTGGCCGCCGGCTCCATGCTCATCGGGAACCTGGTCGGGCTGGCCGCCGGTTACTTCGGCGGCTGGGCCGACACGCTGGCCATGCGCTGGGCCGACCTGATGTTCTCGCTGCCCGCGCTGCTGGTCGCGATCGTCGTGGCGGGCGTGCTCGGCGGCGGGTACGCGCTGGCCATCGCCGTGCTGGTGGTGCTGTTCGCGCCCACGGACACGCGGGCCGTGCGCGGCGCCGTGCTGGAGCAGCGCCACCGGCCCTACGTGGAGGCGGCCCTGCTCAAGAACCTCTCCTCCTGGCGGATCATGACCAGGCACATCTGGCCCAACGTCGCCTCCGTCAGCCTGGCGCAGGCGTTCGTGAACTTCGCGTACGCGCTGGTCTCGCTGGCGTCGCTGTCGTTCCTCGGCCTCGGCGTGCCCGCCGGGTCGCCGGACTGGGGGCGGACGCTGGCCGACAACCGTACGCAACTGCTGGCCAACCCGTGGGCCGTGATCGCCCCCGGCCTGGCCGTCATCGCCACCGCGGTCGCGCTCAACGTGGTGGGCGACTGGCTGCACGAGCGCGTCGAGCGGCGCGGAAGGGCACGCTGACATGGCTCGCGATGGGCACGCTGACACGCCTCGGGAAAGGCACGCTGACACGCCTCGCGATGGGCACGCTGACATGCTGAGCGTCAACGGCCTGACCGTACGGCAGCCCGCCTCCGGGCGCACGCTGCTGTCCGGCGTGTCCTTCGAGGCCGCGCCGGGGGAGTCGGTCGCCATCGTGGGCGAGTCGGGCTCCGGCAAGTCGCTGACCGTGCGGGCGCTGCTCGGGCTGCTGCCCGCCGGGCTGGAGTCGTCCGGGGAGATCCACCTCGGCGGGCACCGCGTGGACGGCGACCCGCGGACGATGCGGCGGCTGCGCGGCGGCACCGTGTCGCTGCTCATGCAGGACCCGTTCACGCTGCTCAACCCGCTGCGCAAGGCAGGCAGGCAGATCGCCGACGGCCTGCCCGCCGGCGCCGACCGGGCGGCCGAGGTGACCAGGCTGCTCGCCGAGGTCGGGCTCGGGGCCGAGGTGGCGGGGCGGTACCCGTTCCAGCTCTCCGGCGGGATGCGGCAGCGCGTCGGGCTCGCGGCGGCGCTCGCGGCCGGGCCCCGGATCCTCGTCGCCGACGAGCCCACCACCGCACTCGACGCCACCACCCAGCGTGAGGTGCTGGCGCTCATCCGGCGCGTGCAGCGGGCAAGGGACATGACGTTCCTGCTGATCACGCACGATCTGCGGGTGGCGTTCTCGATGTGCGACCGGATCGTCGTCATGTACGCGGGGCGCGTCGTGGAGATCGGCACGGCGGCGGAGCTGCGCGCGCGGCCACGGCACCCGTACACGCGGGCGCTGCTGGCCGCCGAGCCGCCCGCCGATCGGCGCCTGGCGGTGCTGCCCTCGGTGCCCGGCTCCGTGCCGGCGCACGACGCGGTGGCGGGGCGCTGCGGCTTCGCCGACCGGTGCGCGCACGCCGACCCCCGCTGCCGCGTGGGCACCCCCGAGCTGCGGCCCGCGCCCGCGCGTCGTGAGCGGGCGGAGGGCGGGGGGTGGCTGTCCGCCTGTGTGCGCGCCGACGAGCTGCCCGACCAGCCCCCGCCCCCACCGGCCGTCGTCACGCCCGCGCGCACCTCCGCCGACGCCGTCCTCGCCATCCGCGACCTGCGCAAGACCTACCGCGGCACCAGCCGACCGGCCCTCGACGGCGTCAGCCTCACCGTCGCCCCCGGCGAGATCGTGGCCGTCGTCGGCGAGTCGGGCTCCGGCAAGACCACCCTGGCCCGCTGCGTGACCGGCCTGGAACGCCCGGACTCCGGCACGATCCTGCTCGACGGCCAGGACTGCTCCGACTACACCCGGCTGCCCCGCCGGGCGGTCCGCCGCGCCCGCCGTACGGCACAGATGATCTTCCAGGACCCCTACTCCACCCTCAACCCCGCCCGCACCGTCCGCGCCACCCTCAAGGAGGCCCTGCAGGCAGACGGCCGCCCGCCCGACGTGGCCGCGCTGCTGGAGCTGGTGGGCCTCGACCCCGCCCTGGCCGCGATGCGCCCGGCGGGCCTGTCGGGCGGCGAGCGGCAGCGGGTGGCCATCGCCCGCGCCGTGGCGGGCGAGCCCCGCCTGCTGGTCTGCGACGAGCCGGTCTCGGCGCTGGACGTGTCGGTGCAGGCCCAGGTGCTCACCCTGCTCGCCGGGCTGCGCGAGCGGCTGTCGATGGGGCTGCTGTTCATCACCCACGACCTGGCCGTGGTGCGCCAGCTCGCCGACCGGCTCTACGTGCTGCGGGCCGGGCAGTGCGTGGAGAGCGGCGAGGTGGCGCGGGTGCTCGACGGGCCCTCCCACCCCTACACGCGCGAGCTGCTGGCCAGCGTGCCCGACGGCTCGCGCGCCTGGCCCTAGTCCTCGGAGAAGGAGATCAGTGTCAGCACCCGGCAGCCCGCCTCGCCGGTGACGTAGACGTGATCCAGCTCGGCCGCGAACCGCACCGCGTCGCCCTCGCCCAGCCGCACCGTCCAGGCCTCGGTCTCCACGCTCACCTGGCCCGTGACGACGTAGGCGTGCTCGATCGAGCCCCGCCCGTGCGCGCTCTTGGCGCTGCGCGTCCTCGGCGGCAGGTCACCCTCGGCCAGCTCGAACCGCCGCCGGTCGGCCGCCGCGAACAGGCTGCGCACCGTCGTGTCGCCGACCACCTCGGTGCTGCCCTCGCCCCGCCTGATCACCTCGGGCTCCAGCAGGTGTGTCCTGGTCAGCTCGGTGAAGGTGAGCTCCAGCGCGTCCGCCAGCCTGGTCAGCACCTCGATCGTCGGATTGGCCACGCCCCGCTCGATCTGCGAGATGAGCGCCTTGCTCACCCCCGTCAGCTCGGCCAGCTCCCGCACGCTGTGGCCGCGCGCCAGCCGGGTGCGCCGCAGGTTGCCGGCGATCGCCCCCCTGACCCCCGCGGCCGGCCCCGGGGTCACCACCAGGACGGGGCTCTTGTCGTGCCGCACGTGGTCAGGTCCCTTCCTCGCGTCGCTTCGTCCATGATGCCCGGTACGGCCCCCGGCGGGGCTGTCCATACCTTGGACGCGGCAGCGCGGACGAGGCCCGCAGCGGCGTCCTGAGCCGGGCACAGGGGCCATTATGTCCTGCGGCTGGAGATGCGCTGCGGCGGTTCCTCGAAGCGTGGGCGCTGCGGGGGCTGGCCGCTGACCTTCTCCACGATCGAGGCCGCGAGCTGGTGCACCTTGACGTTCCTGTCCTGGGAGACCTGCCGGAGGATGTCGAACGCCTCCCGCGCCGTGCACCGCCGCTGCGCCATCACGATGCCGAGGGCCTGATCGATGATCGCGCGGGTGGTCAGCGCCTCCTTGAGCTGCGCCGCGACCTCCCGCATGCGGGCCGCGCCCAGCGCCGTACGGAACAGCACGGGAACGTGCGCGGCCGTGATCCGTAAAGCCACCCACGCGTCGTCGGGCAGCCCCTCGGCGTCGCAGGAGTAGACGGTGAGCATGCCCAGCAGCGTGCCCTCGAACTCCAGCGGCTCACAGTGCACCACCCGCAGCTCAGGGGCCCCCGCCGTGAAGCGCGGCCACCGCGAGTCGGAAGGCAGGTCGAGCACCGTCAGCGACTTGCCGGTGTCGAGCGCGTCGAGCATCGGCCCCTGCCCGGTGGCCTGCTGCAGCCCGTCGAGCAGCTCGGCCCGCGCATGCGAGCAGGCGGCGGTGTGGATGTCGTCCTCCCCGCACAGGGCGATGCTCAGCATCGCGCAGTCGGGCATCGCCTGACCGGCGATGGTGACACAGTCAGTGAGCGCCCGCTCGAACTCCTCGATGTCGGTGGGCATGCTCGGCCGGTTCACCACGATCCCTCGCGATCGCTCGGAGTACTTTCAGGCTAGCCGCTCGGCGCCGCCGTCACGAGATGCAGGCGTCGATCTCGGCCAGATAGGCCTCCTTGAGCGGCCTGGGCAGCCAGGCGATCTCGAAGGCGTTGCGCTGGAGCTGAGCCAGCTCCTCGGGCGTGAGCTGGAGCGCCTCCTGCAGGGCGAGCAGGTTCTCCTGCACGTAGCCGTCGAAGTAGGCCGGGTCGTCGGAGTTGACCGTCACCCGCACGCCCAGGTCCATCAGCTTGCGGATGCCCTCGGCCTTCATCGAGTCGGTGACGTAGCCGTTGCTGATCGGACAGCAGGTCAACCCCATGCCGCGGGCCAGCACGACCTCGACCAGCCGCTGGTCCTCCAGGATGTTGACGCCGTGGTCGATCCGGTCGACGCCGATCTCCTCGATGGCCTGCCGGATGTGCTCGATCGCGTCGTCCTGGTCGACGTCGCAGTGCATGGTCAGCAGGTAGCCCTCCTGCCTGGCCCGCTCGTACACGGCGGCGAACTTGCGCGGCGGGTTGCCCCGCTCGTCGGAGTCGAGCCCGATGCCGGCGATCCACTCCTTGTACGGCAGCGACTCCAGCAGCGTCGCCATCGCGTACTCGGCCTGGAAGTCGCGCAGGAAGCACATGATGAGCTGGGCCCGCACCCCGAGCTGCGCGTGCGCGTCCATCAGCGCCCGCCGCAGCCCCCTGATCACCACGTCGAACGGCACGCCGCGCGACGTGTGCGCCTGCGGGTCGAAGAAGATCTCCGCGTACCGGACGTTCTGCTCGGCGGCCCTGCGCAGGTAGGCCATGGCCAGGTCGTAGAAGTCGGGCTCGGTGCGCAGCACCTTCATGCCCTCGTAGTAGATCGTCAGGAACGAGGACAGGCTGTCGAAGGTATAGGCGGCCCGCATCTCCTCCACGGAGGAGTAGGGCAGCTCCAGACCGTTGCGCGCAGCCAGCTCGAACTTGAGCTCGGGCTCCAGCGTGCCCTCGATGTGCAGGTGCAGCTCGCACTTGGGCAGCGCGGCGATGAAATCCTTCACCGTCCCACCCTAGAAGATGATCGCCAGCCCCACCGCGAAGAGCGTGCCGTAGGCCAGCTGCAGCTTGCCCGTCTGCTGCAGCACCGCGATCAGCGCCGGCCCCACGGCCTTGCCCAGCACAGCCCTGATCGGGGCGATCGCCAGCGGCACGGCCAGCAGCACCAGCGCCGCCCACGGCGTGATCGGCACCATCGCCAGCGCCACCACGAACGGCAGCACCTGGCAGGCCACGTACAGCGTGCGCGTACGCTCGGCCCCCAGCAGCACCGCCAGCGTGCGCTTGCCCGACTGCCCATCCGTGCCGACGTCGCGCAGGTTGTTGACCACCAGCATCGAGCACGACAGCAGCCCCACCGGGATCGAGGCGATCAGCGCCGCCCAGCTCAGCTGCTCCGTCTGCACGTACGCCGTGCCGACCACGGGCACGACCCCGAAGAAGACGAACACGGCCACCTCGCCCAGGCCGCGGTAACCGTACGGGCGCTTGCCGCCGGTGTAGAACCAGGCGGCGGCGATCGCCGCCGCGCCCACCAGCAGCACCCACCACGCCCGCGTCACCAGCACCAGGACCAGGCCCAGCACCGCGGCGAGCGCGAAGCAGCCCAGCGCGGCCGTCAGCACCTCACGGGGCGTGGCCGCGCGCGAGCCGACCAGCCGCATCGGGCCGACCCGCTGGTCGTCGGTGCCGCGGATGCCGTCGCTGTAGTCGTTGGCGTAGTTGACGCCGATCTGCAGCGACAGCGCCACGAGCAGGGCCAGGACCGCCCGCCACCACACGAATCCGCCTTCGCCGATGGCCACGCCGGTGCCCACCATGACGGGCACGACGGCGTTCGGCAGCGTGCGCGGGCGTGCTCCGGCGATCCACTGGGCGGGGGTTGCCATGTTGTCGTTCTACCTCTAGCTGATGTCGGTCGTGAGCCTGATCATCCGGACCGGGCGGCCCATGTCGAGGACGCGCTCCGCCATGTCCTCGCCCCATCCCGCCGACTCCAGGAAACCGAGCATCGCGTAGTTCTCCGCGAAGACCCAGGTGACGATCTGACGGAAGCCGTCCTCGCGCATGTAGTCGACGGTGGCGTTGAGCAGGCGGCTGCCGTGGCCCCGCCGGACGAAGTCGGGGTCGACCAGCAGCGTCAGCATCTCGGCCACCCGTCCGGGGTCGAGATCGGGGTCCTCGGCGGGCGCATGGGAGACGAGCCCGACCACGCGCTCCCCGCCACGCGGGGTGACCAGGGCGGCACTTCCGCCCGCGCCGAGAGCGGGAAAGCCCTCGGTGTCGAGGATGGTCTCCACCGCCACCAGCACCCGGTGCATGGGGCTGGGCGGGGCGACGATCGCCTCGTCCCACTGGCGCAGCCACATCTTCTCGGCCGCCGCGCCAGTCATCTGCTCGAGTGGGCCCTCGGGGAGGAAGTCCCGATAGCCGTAGCGCCAGGCGCGGATCTGACAATTCGCTACCTGGAGCACATCCTCGCGCCGGGCCGCCCGGACGCCTACGTCTGCCATCTCGGCCCGCTCCTTCGCCTGCCGTTCATGCCACAAGGCACGAGTTACACCGTATCGGTGTTTGAGGCTTGGAGACGACGCGAACCCCGCTTCCTCGCCCGGTAAGCCCGTGTCTTGGTGCGGTTGCCGCATACCCGCATCGAACACCACGAGCGGGAACGGTTCTTCGACAAGTCGATGAACGCCCACTGACAGGTTTCCTCCGCGCACACCTTCAGCCGGTCCCACGTCGCGCCCAGCGGCGCCGCCGCGATCCTGGCCAGCCCGCCCCGCACCCCGGCGACCGCCGGCACCAGCTCCGGCGCCCCGCCCCGCACCTCCACCCGCAGCGGCAGGTCCGGCAGCTCGGCCCGCTCGCGTCTGAGCGCGGCACGCAGGCCCTCGCGCAGCGCGTGCGCGGTCTGCAGGTCGTCGTCGGTGGCGCGGTCGCGCGGGCCGACGAGGTCGCGCTCGCGCAGCCACACCGCCAGCTCGGCGGGGGAGGACAGCTCGTCCGCTTGGGTTTCCACATCGAACGTGTTCACGAAGTCTCGTACGAGCTCCGCGGGGTACGGCATGCCCGCCACTCTACTTCCCCGTGATCGCCAGTGCCTCGGCGAGCCTCCTGACCCCTTCGCGCAGCTCCGCCAGATGCGCGGCGGCCATGTGCGTGAGCCTGATCCGCGGCCCCGGCGGCTCCGACGCGTAGTACAACCGGCCGGGGCTGACCAGCACCCCGTTCCGCCTGGCGGCCTCCACCAGTGCGGTCTCGTCCACCTCGGCGGGCAGCCGGACCCACAGGTGCATCCCGCCCGCGGGCAGCAGGTGCGGCTCCGCCTCCGGCAGCAGCTCGGCCAGGGCCGCCGCGAGCGCGTCGCGGCGCGTCGCGATCTCGCCGTGCACCGCCGTCAGGTGCCGCCGCCAGGCCGGCGACCCCACGAACTCCAGCGCCGTCTCCTGCAGAGGCCGCGCCACGAAGAACGACTCCACGAGCTGGCTCGCCCGCAGCCGGTGCGCCGCCGGGCCCCTGGCGATGACGGCCGCCACCCGCATGCTCGGCGACAGGATCTTGGTCAGCGACACGATGTGCACCACGGTGCCGTGCCGGTCCATCGAGGCCAGGGACGCGGGCGGCTGCGCGGTCAGATACCGGGCGTAGTCGTCCTCCACCACGAACGCCCCCGCCGCCCTGGCCACCTCCAGCACCTGCTCCCTGCGCTCCGGCGGCAGGGTGGCGCCCGTGGGGTTGTGCAGGGTCGGCTGGCAGAAGAACACCCGCGCCCCGGTGACCGCGAACGCCTCCGCCAGCAGCTCAGGGCGTACGCCGTCGCGGTCCATGGGCACGGCCGTGGCCCGCAGCCCGGCCGCCCTGGCCGCCGCCAGCGCGCCCGGGTAGGTGGGCGTCTCGACCAGGATGGGCGTCCCCGGCGCCGCCAGCGCCCTGAACGCGTGCGTCAGCGCCGCCTGGCCGCCACTCACCACCAGTGCGTCGGCCTCCGTCACGTCGCTGCCCGCCTGCGTCGCGAACCAGCGCCGCAGCTCCCGCAGGCCCGTCAGCGGCGGCATCGCCCAGGCGTCCGGCCTGCGCACCGCCCGCGCCGCGGCGGCGGCCAGCTGCCTGTCCGGGCGCAGGCCCGGCCGCAGATACCCGCCGGTCAGCGGCACCACCCCCTCGGGAGCCGCGCCCAGCAGCACCGACACCGGCCCCTCGTCCACCACCCGGTCGCCCAACGCGACGGTCTGCCAGGAGAGGTCGGGGGCGTCCTGCGCGTGGCCGGTCCGCTGCGTCACGAAGGCGCCGCTGCCTGGCCTCGTCACCACCCGGCCCTCCGCCGCCAGTTGGCCGATGGCTCTGGAGACGGTGACGGGGCTGACGTTGTGGCGGCGCATGATCTCGCGGCTGGAGGGGAGGCGGGCGCCTGGGCCTAGGCGGTCGGCCTCTTCGCGCAGTATCGCGGCGATCTGGGCGATACTGCTATCGTTGGTCATGAAAGTTGAGAATAGCGCTACTGGGGTTGGGGGAGTAGCGGTCCCGCCGGACGCAGGCACCGGCGCGGGCGTCGGCACCAGCGCGGTCGCAGGCACCGGCACAGGCACCGGCACAGTCTCAGGCACCAGCACCAGCACCGGCACCGGCACAGTCGCAGACACCAGCACGGGCGACCAGCTTGTGCGCCGGGACGGCGCGCTCGTGGGCGTGCGCTCCGGCAGCCTCTCTGGCAGCCCCTCGGGTCGGCTTTTGGGTTGGCTCTCGGGTCGGCTCTCGGGTCGGCTCTCGGGTCGGCTCTCGGACGGGCCTTCGGGCCGGCGCGGCGGGACGGGGCTGGCCTTCCTCGGCGTCCTGGCGTTCTCGGGCTCCATGCCGGCCACCGTCTACGCAATCCGCGGCTTCGACCCGTGGCTGGTGGCGGTGGGCAGGGCCGTCATAGCAGGCGCCATCGCCGTGATCTGCCTGAAAGCCGCCCGGCACCCCCTCCTCCCACCCAGATCGCAGTGGCCCGCCTACGCCCTGATCATCCTGGGCGTCGTCATCGGCTTCCCCGTCTTCAGCAGCCTCGCCCTCGCCCTGGGCGCCAGCACCGCCCACTCCGCCGTGATCGTCGGCCTCCTCCCGGCCGCCACGGCCGCCTGCGCCGTCCTACGCGCCTCGGAACGCCCCCGCCCCCTGTTCTGGGTCGGCTGTACGACCGGCGCCGCCGCCATCACCGCCTTCACCCTCATCCAGCACCAGGGCCGGCCGTCCTGGCCCGACCTGCTCCTCCTCGGCGCCCTCGGCTCCGCGGCGATCGGCTACACGGAGGGCGGCCGCCTGGCCAAGCACACCCCGGGCTGGCGGGTCATCTCCCACGCCCTGGTCCTCTCGCTCCCCCTGACGGTCCCCGTCACGGCGGTCCTCGCCGCCACCACCCCGATCACCGTCACGGGCGAGGCCCTGGCGGGCTTCGCGTACGTGTCGGTGATCTCCATGTTCGTGGGCTTCATCCCCTGGTACGCGGGCCTGGCCAGAGGCGGGATCGCCAGAGCGGGGCAGACCCAGCTCACCCAGCCCCTGATGACGCTCGTCTGGGCCTGGTTCCTGATGGGGGAGCGGTTCGGGCCGCTGACCGTGGTGGCGGCGCTGGCCGTCCTGGTGTGCGTGGCCATCACCCAGCGCGCCCGTACTTGAAAGCCGTGACGCCGCCCCGCAGGATGGCAGAGGAGGTGTCACAACATGGCGGACCTCACGATCCCAGAGGGCGGGTTCTGGCCGGCGCCGGAGATCCCGCAGCCCAACATCTATCCCATGGAATGGCGGGTGGAGACGGAGAAGCTCGCCGCCATCTACGAGAAGTCCAAGCGCGAGCTCTGGAACCCGGCCGACCTGCCCTGGGACGGCCTCGACCCGAGCGACTTCACCAGGGAGCAGCGCCTGGGCGTCATGTACTGGTTCGCCGTGCTGGCGAACTTCGACGCCTCGGGGCCGGCGGTGTTCGCCCGCGCCACCATCCAGGCCTTCGAGAAGCACGAGGAGGACCCGGTCAGGAAGTGCTTCTTCTCGATCACCCGTGACGAGATGAACCACGAGGAGTGCTGCCAGCGCACCATCGCCAAGCTCTGGCCGGGCGGCCCGCTCGACTGGACCCCGTCCGACGACCTCGAATCGGCCGCCCACAACAACATCGGCTGGCTCTACCACAACGGCGGCCGCTACTGGACCGGCTACAACTCGGCCGTCGGCAAGTATTCCCTGCCCGTGCTGTTCACCAGCTTCATGATGGGCGAGATGGCCGCGTCCACCCTGTTCAGAGGCATGTCGTCGGGCACCACCCATCCGGTCTTCAGCAAGATGTTCGAGCGCATCGGCCGCGACGAGGCGCGCCATCTGAAGATTTGCATGACCATCCTGGAGAACGAATGGCCGGGCCTCACCGACGAGACCCGCGCCCTCATCACCCGCCAGCTGAGAGCGGGCTTCGTCTTCCTCAGCATGATCCTGTGGGAGCCGCCCGAGGGCTTCTGGGAGCTGCCGCCGTACTTCCTGGACAACCACCGCGTCCTGATGGACCACGCCAGGCAGGCGGGGCTCGGCGTCCTGTCGTTCGAGGAGCAGAAGGAGAACTGGCGCGTGGCGATGGCCCACATCCGCGCCATCGTGGAGCGGTGGGGAATCGCGTTCCCGGCCATTCCCGAGCTGAACCTGGAGGGTGTGCACGTCGATTTCATCGACCCGGAGGAAATTATTCCGGTCTTCTAGGATGGGTGGCATGTGGCCACGCATCGACGGGCTGAGGGTGATGGAGCTCGGCACCCCGGGGAAGGTCCGGGCCGAGCTTACCGGGCTGGCATTGTCGGGTGCCAAGAAAGCGACGGCGGGCATTCTGCCGCTCGACTACGAGGCTGAGGGGGAGGAAGTCGAGCGGGTCGGTGAGCGGCTTGTGCTCGTTGATTCTTCGGGTGAGCGGGTGGGGGAAATTGAGATAACCCGGGTCGAGCTGACGCCGTTCGCCGAAGTGGGGTGGGAGTTCGCCGAGGCCGAGGGGGAGGGGTATGGGTCGGTTGCTGATTGGCGGGAGACCCATCGGCGGTATTGGGCGGGGGTGGGGTATGAGGTCGAGGACAGGACTACGGTGGTGTGCCTCTGGTTTCGCCTCGTGTCCTCTGCTCATGCTGCTTCGTGATCGGGGTGGCGCGCTCGCAGTGCGGCGGTCGGTCAGCGTCCGGCGCAGGCTTCCACCATCGGCGCGTCCCGCTCCTGGCCTGAGCGGATCTCGTCCTACGCTCCTCGATCGGCCGACGAGCTTGCTCACCCCGCACCTCTTGCGCGCTTCCGCACTTCTCGCGCGCCCCGAACTTCTCGCCCCGCCCGCGCGTGCGCTCGCCCCAGAGTCCTCACGTGCCCAGAGTCGTCACGTGCCCCAAGGTCCTCACGTGCGTCAAAACCTCACATGCCCCTCACGCGCCCCGCACTCCTAGCTCGGCCCGCGGCCTTCGCCCTCCATTCCGCCTGCCCCCTCGAATCGGCCTTGCCGTCGCCGTCGGGCACGTGCCCAGCCCCGTCACCTTGATGGCACGTCCCCCAAGCCCATGGCACGTCACCACCGTCGGCTCCTTAGCCGATGACACGTCACCGTCACCACCGTCGGCCCCTGAGCGCATGGCACGCCACCTAATACTCCAGTGACATTTCGCGATCATGGCTCGGATCTGCGCTGGTAGTGGCAGCGTCGGGCGGTGGCTTGGTGTCGGCGGCGCCAGTCTGACCAGCGCAGGACATGGGTGATCGAGCGGTGCCAGGTCAGCACGAGTACGGCGAGCAGCCGGCGGATCTCGGGCAGTGTCAGCGGGATGCGGTCCTGGTCACTGGGTGGCTGGGCGGCGGCGACGGCCACCAGCAGGGCCAGCGCGAGCATGGCCAAGGTGATGTGCCGGTGCCAGGCCGTCCAGCCGCGTACCTGGTAATGGTCCAGCCCGATCTGGCCCTTGGCGGCTTGGAAGGATTCCTCGACCGCCCATCGGCTCCCGGCGATCTTTACCAGGGCCATCAGGGGTTGCCGGGTGGGTGCGTAGCAGCGGTAGAACGCCAGCTCGCCGGTGGCCAGGTTGCGTCGGATCAGCAGCCACCGATATCCGTGGGCGTCGCTTTCGTCGATCCGTGCCCAGGCCCAGGCGTACCAGCGGGGGCCCTTGACGCCTTGACCGGCGCGGTAGCGGTGCCAGTGCTGATCGGACACTCGCGTGGCGACCTCGGCCGCGCTCACCTGGGCGCCCTCGAGTTCGACCCGCCGGTTGCCCGCGATCGCCAGCACGTACCCCAGCCGGCGCTCCTCCAGGGCGGCGCGCAGGCGCGGGTCTTGGCCGTAGACCTCATCGCCGGTTACCCAGTGGGCGGGCACGCCGGCCTCGAGGGCGGCCAGCACCATGGCCGTGGCCAGGGCGGGCTTGGTGGCGAAGGCGATCTCGTCCGGGACACCTGCCGCGAGGCAGCGGCCGGGGTCGGCCAGCCAGGTGTGCTCGGGCAGGTAGAGCCGCCGGTCCAGCAGCGCGCGTCCCGCCGGGGTGGCGTAGGCGAGGAACACGCCGATCTGGCAGTTTTCGATCCGGCCCGCGGTGCCGCTGTATTGCCGCTGCACCCCAGCCGAACCGACACCCTTCTTGACGAACCCGGTCTCGTCCACGATCAGCACGCCGTCGGGTCCGAGCCGGTCGACGGTGAAATCGCGGACGTCGTCGCGCACCGCGTCGGCGTCCCAGCGGGCGGTGCGCAGCAGCCGCTGCAGCGCCTGCGGCCCGGCCAGCCCGGCGTGTTCGGCCAGGTTCCAGCAGTTCTTGCGGTCGATGTCGGCCAGTAGCCCACGCACATAGGCGGTTGCCGCACGCCGCGGTTCGACGCGGCCGAACCGGCCGGCGATCCGAGCCATCAGCTCGTTGAAGATGACCATCCAGCTGTCAGGGTCTACGCTGTGGCTCGCGGCCACCGCACGATCTTTGGTTGTTCTCACAAACTCCGAATGATCACGCGGTGGCCGTCGCCATGTGACCCCAAGTCCTCAAGATCGCCAAGTGTCACTGGAGTACTAAGCCGACCATAGCCAGCCGGCCCCTACCCCACTCAAACCGGCCACTTCTCCCGAGGTGAGACATAACTCCCTCGATGCGGAACGCTGTACACCCACCCCTCCTCCCGCAGCAACGAGATGGCCCGCCGCACGGTCTCTCGCGCAGCCCCGTACTGCCGCACCAACTCCACCTCACTCGGAATCTGCTCCCGCGACACGAATTCGCGCCGTTTTATCCGCTCCCGGATTTCCCCGGCGATGTGCCGATAGAACGGCGCCTGCCGCCCAACCGGCCCGGACTGCCCAGGCCCGTTGACGAACGTGCCCTCACCTTGCCGCGTATGGACCAGCCCCTGGTTTCGCAGCACGCGGATCGCGCGGCGCGCGGTCGTACGCGCAACCTTGAACTCCCGCTGGATCTCAGCCTCACTGATCAAGGGATCTCCTGGCGAGAGTTCTGCGCGGATGCGCGACCTGAGGACCTCGCTGATCTGAAGATATAGATAGGTGTCACCCTCGCGATTCAGCACGCTCCAAGGATATCCAATGGCGCGGTCACCGGAAGGGAAATTAAGAGCCCGGAATTATGGGCCATTTCTCTCGGTCGGTCACGTATGTGCCCCGATACGGCACCGTAAACACCCACCCCAGCTCCCTGAGATGCGCAACGGCCTGCCGTGCGGTCACCTTTGCGACGCCATATTGCCGCATCATCGCTTTCTCGCCAGGAATGGGCCTGTTGGGCGGGATCTCGCCCTGCTGGATGCGTTCGATGATCTCTGTGGCGATCTTCTGATAGATAGGCAGCTTCCTGGGCGACCGAGGCGTCCCGGGCGGCCCCACGAACGTGCCCTCACCCTGAACCGTGTACGCCAGCCCCTGCTCCCGCAACTCCCGAGCCACCCGGCGAGCAGTCGTCCGGGCGATCTCGTAGGTCTTCTCTAGAGCCGCCTCACTGGGTACGGGATCGCCGGCCTGCAGCTCACCGCGTCCGATCTGATCGCGAACCAACTCGGCAACCTGCTTGTAGAGCGGCACGGGGCCTTCGCGATCCAGCACAATCGGATTGTAGACCTCAAGAGACGCTCGCCACATGTCTCCAGACCCACCCCCTTCACTCGCTCCTGACGGCCCAGAGCAGGCAGCAGGCGATCGGCAAGGCCGGCGTGACCGAGATAGCGATATCTGAGCAACGGCCAGGGCAGACGCGACCGAGATGGGCTATCCGGGCGACGGCATGGGCCGGCACGGCACAGCAGCATGGGGGACGGCCCGGCACGCACGAGGCAAGCTGTCACGGGCCGGCATCGGGAGGACGGCCTGAGCCGGCACCCTGACGGTCCGGGCGATTCCTGCCGGTTCCGCCCGCAGATCGATCGCAGGCGTCCAGACCTGCCGCTCGATTACTACGGGGTGTGGCGGGAGCGGGAACGAAGGCTACTGCGCCGTAAGCGCAGCCCGGCCCAGCTCTCGGTGCGGTCACCGGCGCGCACCCGCCGGCTACCGCACTGGCAGAAGACGCCCAGTTCGGCGGCGACCTTCGCGACCGGGCGGCCTCCGCACATGACGCGACGAATCAGCAGGGTCGCGACGAAAGCATCGGCCGTTAGCGTGACCGATCAAGACGTCCGTGCGCTGGCGAAGTCGGCAACCCCCATCACACCTGGAAACCTTCTCCTGATCACCAAAGACCGGATGCCGCAAGATCTGGAGCAACTACATCCAGCACCGCATGCCCGCCTCGGAACCCGCAGCTCCACACGGCCCTGGGCTCAACCGCCCCTATGTCCCCAGCCAAGATCCGACCCGTGTCACCCCGATCTCCATCGGGCCATCCATCCCACGTCCTGCTTCACCCAGCGCTTCATGCGCCCCGGCACCAGCCCGCTCCGGGGCGGAGGCCGAACCCGCGTCCTGACTCGCTCAGCGCTCCATCCGCCTCGACCCCAGCCCGCTGCGTCCACCTCAAACCCCAGCCCACCCGGCGCTGAGCTCGACCTGCACCCCACATCACCCTGCACGCAAACGCACCTGAACCGCCAGCCCTGCCGCCGCAGCCGTCGTCACCCCGTAATCCCCGCCGGGACCACGTCTTACCCCGCACCCGGGAACCCAGCTCCGGTAGTTCAGCACGCCGTAAGACCTCAGCCACCAACGCAGGAAAGTCGGAGTTCCCAATCTTGAATTCCCGTACCTACCCAGCCCCTCAAGCGCCAGAATCAATCCTGCGGCCATCGCTTGCTATCCTTCGATCTAGACCAGGCCCTCGAAGGAGAAGCGCGATGGCCGTCACCATTTGACCATCGTCCGCGAAATGCCGCGATTTACTCGTGCGCCTGCGGTGCCGCTTCCGCAGGCGCACGCTCCCCTCACATCATCACAGGCGGTCTCGCCCAAACCCCTGCGATGCGAACACCGCACACTCCTCTTCGAAGCAACGATTCAAAGCGGAGGTAATGGCGGTGGCCGCAGACCAAGTTTGATGCCTACGCAGGCCCCCGCGCAGCAGATCCAACAAAAACCTGCCGCCTCTTGCGTCGGCAGGTACAAACCGAGCGAATTGCACGATACCCAGCGGGCGAACAGCCATCAAGCCCGCGCAGAGTAGACGCATCCATGTCGACGATCAGACAATCATGGACAGTTTCCGCAAGATATGCAGCCGCAATCATCGGCCATCAGTGACGTCAACGCTAGCCACATGACGTGAAGGAAGGCTCAGGCGAAGAAATGGTGACGGCCATCGCGGTCCTCCACATAGGGATTCTGAAGGACACCGAGCGCGATGGCCGCAAACAACAGTCTGCCGCGTGCGTACCGCTCAGTGAAGAGCTTCATGACCGGTGGCTCCGACTTCTGTCGAGACACCCCGGTGAAGGAACAAACGCGTGTCGCCGGACGGGGGTTGCGTCCCCGTCCGGCGACAAGGCGCATCGGACCCCTGCTCGTGCCATGCCACCGCTCATGCGAACCGGACACCGCTGGCGACAACACGAACAGGGCACGCGTGACCGACGCGCCTGCGTTCACGCCGGCTCCGGGCAACGCGCCTGCCCATGACCTCCGAAGAGGCATGGGCTGCACCCGGAGCCTGCGCGAGACCATGGACGTGGCCCCCTGCGTCCACGGGGCATGGGGACCACGTCATGACGAGTAGTAGCCGGCTGACGTCCGTAACGGCCTACCCGCGTCATTAGGTTCTCATGGTCGTCCCTTGGAAAACTGCTGTTCGGCGCTATAAGCGGATGATGCCTTTTGTGGTTCGCTGCGTTCATAATCCGCCCTGGAATGGATTTACAGGGGAATCCTCCTCCAGGAATCGTCCGCGATGATGAGGTGATCGAGCAGTCGCAGCTCGACCGTCTGTGCGGCCTCGAGGAGCCTGGCCGTGGCTTCCAGGTCCTCGGGGCTGGGATCGAGCGATCCGCCGGGATGGTTGTGGGCCAGCCCGAACAGCGCCCCGCCGGCGGTGAGCACCTCCGTGATGACCTCACGGATGGGCATCACGGTGTGATCGCTCCCGCCCTCGGTCAGCACCGCCCGTTTCACGATCCGTCCGCCGGTGTCGCACACGACGATGACCAGCCGCTCGCGCTTCCGGTCGCGCAGCAGCGGAGCACAGGCATGGGCCAGGTCGGACGTGCTCGTGATGCGCTCACGCTCAGGCCACGCCTCGGCCCGGCGTACGAGATGGAAGGCCGCAGCCACGCGCGCGGCCTTGGCGGGACCGATGCCACGCATGGTGAGTAACCGGTGCGGGTCGGAACGGCTGAGGCCATCGAGATCTCCACAACTCTCGATCACCTGCGTGGCCAGATCGAGGGCGCTCGCTCCACGAAATCCCGAGCCGAGCAGCACGGCCAGCAGTTCCCGATCCGCCAGCGCGGCGGCACCGTTGGACATGAGCCGTTCGCGCGGCCGGTCACGTTCGGACAGGTCTTTGACTCGCATCGGCAACCTCCGCAACCGTTGTATCAACGGGCACCGACAATCTCTGACCTGCAGCTTTTCGGTGGGATCGTGCGCGGAAACGGTGATAAAGCCGTCGAAGGTGTTATTTGCGTTTTTTTGCGCGGCCTTGCGGCATGGATCGGGAAGAGGAGCTTTGCGGAACGGCAGAGGCTCGATTCGCGTAGCGGTGCAGGCCCGGTCGTATGGGACAGACGCCGAGAGGGGGCATGCGGGATCCGGCGTCACGAATTCCGAAGGCCAGGGGAATATGCGGTTCCCTCGGCTAGTTCGCCAGCCGCCAGCCGCCAGCCGCCAGCCGCCAGCCGCCAGCCGCCAGCCGCCAGCCGCCAGCCGCCAGCCGCCAGCCGCCAGCCGCCAGCCGCCAGCCGCCAGCCGCCAGCCGCCAGCCGCCAGCCGCCAGCCGCCAGCCGCCAGCCGCCAGCCGCCAGCCGCACGGGGCCCGCCGCACGGGGCCCGCCGTGCAAGGGCCCGGTGTGTGGGGCCTGGTGTTATGGGGCACCGGCATGCGTGGCGATCTGTGTTTCCCCCACGCTCCAGCGCACATGGTGATCTAGACCATCGTCGATTGCCGGCGTGTGCGGTGATCTGCCCATGGCCAATGCGCGGCGGCCTGAGCCATCGGGTCGTCAGGATGCATCGTCCAAGACAACCGGAGCGTTTCCACAACACGCCGCTCAGCCTGATCAGGGCTGCCTCGTAGGTGCACCAGCAGGCGCGGTCACGGGGGTGCGCGTCGTTGCCTTCGGCGAGGCCGGCCGCGAACCCGCATCAAACATCAGCCGCATCCCCGCACTCCCCACGGCAACACAAGCTCGTCGGGCGGCCGGGAAGCTCCGGGCAAGAACCGCTCACCCGGAGCCTCCCGCCCTAAACAGGCATGCTGTATGTGATACGGAACCGATCGCCCGGAATCACGATGTCGCTGGTCTCCACCGGACGATCCCCCGCCCAATGGGTACGTTCCACATGGAGAACATGCACACCTGCCGCTAGATCCAGCGCATCGCTCTCCACCGGCTGGGGGATGCGAGTGTGAACACTCTCCACGATCTCCGTGATCTTTATGCCGTGCGCGTACATCCGCGCGATCACGCCTCGCCGTTCGTCCTCTGTGTGAGGAATGAACTCCCGCAGCTCATACGACGTGGCGAGTTGCAGCGGCCTGCCGTCCCCGCGGAAGACGTAATGCGTCTTGGTCAGCGTCGCCGACTCGGGCAGCCGCAGGCGTCTGCCGATGTCGGGGCCTGCTTCCGTGAGCTCGCTGTGCCAGTCCCATGTAACTCGCCTGCCTTGGGATTGCAGGTCGGCGGCGAACGGGGCGGGGTGATCGAGGAAACGCCATCGGTACAGCGGTGTTAGATCGGGGCGTTCTCTGACGTAATGGCCCGAGCCCACGCGGCCGATGATGAGGCCCTCGCCCGCGAGCACGCGCAGCGCGTGCCGGGCGGCGGTCTCACCGACCTGATACTTGCGGGTCAGTTGCGCGCGCGAGGGGATCGGCGCGCCGGGGGGAAGGGTGCCGTCGGTGATCTGTCGCCGGATGTCTTCGACGACACGCAGGTAGACCGGATCTGAGGTGGCCACTAGTCCATCCCTGGGGGTTCGTGTGAGGCGTTGCCCCATGTTGCCGTATTCGGCAGGTAACCGACCGTCATCGATGACCGCTGGAGCCCCAACTTTGCGGTGGCGGAAAATTATCAGGGAAACCTTGTAACGCCGATGTAAGGGGTGGCGATTCTCCGGTAGAGGTCGTCGATGTGTGTACCCCCGAGCACATATCGGCGACCTCTTCCATGTCCGCCCAAGCCGCGGTCGGCCCATGCGACCATGAAGGCCCAGGCCAGAGGTCGGTTCGGCGGGGAACGTGAAGCCGGTTCTGGTCAGACCCGCTTGCCTTGTCTGCCGACTCGCCCTTGTCCCGACGGCGGTCCATGCCTGCTGCCTTCGGCGGGACGAACACCCCTAAGCTACGGCAACCTGCGGATCGCGCGCCCGTAGATGCCTCTCGGCGGCTCTCAAGATCAATACCTGCTTCGGGAGCCGGTGTCGCAGTCTCTCGTGCGGTGATGTCTTCCCGTGTTGCGATGCCTTCTCATGTGGTGATGCCTTGCCGTGGGGGTGGCGGCCTCCCCATGCGGCGGAGCATTTCGCGTGGCGGCACCTTCTCGCGGGGTGCCGCCTTCTTGCGGGGCGACACCACCTTCCTATGGGGCGGCGCCTTCCCGCGGGGCGGCACCTCTTCGCGCGACGGCGTCTTCCGGTGGGGCGGCTCCCTCCACGCGGCGGTGCCTTCCCCGTGTGGCGGTGCCCCTTCCGTGCGGCGGTGCCCCTCCGTGCGGCGGTGCCTTCCCCGTGCGGCGGTGCCTTCCCCGTGCGGCGGTGCCTTCCCCGTGCGGCGGTGCCCCCTCCGTGCGGCGGTGCCCCCTCCGTGCGGCGGTGCCCCCTCCGTGCGGCGGTGCCCCCTCCGTGCGGCGGTGCCCCCTCCGTGCGGCGGTGCCCCCTCCGTGCGGCGGCGCTCTCCGGGTGACGGCACCTTGATCGATGTGAGCCCCGAGCCGACAAGCCCTGGGGCCATGGACAGTCCGGACATTGCCAAACCTCGGCGGGCGGGACCAAGTCCAGGACCGCCAGACCTGAAGTGGTCACCTCGTATCGCAGCCGAGTGGCCGTACCCCGGGCCACCGTCTCTCCCTAAGTTGGCGGATCAAACCCGTTCCCTTGCCCATCAGACCAAGATCCAGAAAGCCCGCATACGTCCGGGCTCGTCCTGTGCCGAGCCGGGCTGCACCACCGATGAGGACAACATGATCGATATCGGCAGGCTCCTCCCCTCCGACCGGAGCGCATGGGAGAGCTTGTTCCGCGCGTACATCGACTTCTACGAGCGCGTCGAACCGGACGAGATGTACGAACGGGCATGGCAGGAATTCCAAGCGGACACCCGTTTGCACGCCCTGGGCGCCAGATTGGACGGCCAACTGGTCGGCATCACCCACTTCCTCACCCACGGGAGCACCTCCGCGCCCGACGCCGATGTCTGCTACCTGCAAGATCTGTTCACCGCTTCGGAGGTGCGGGGCAAGGGCGTGGGGCGCGCGTTGATCGCGGCTGTCTGCGACTGGGCGCGGGAGCGCGGCTGCTCGCGTGTGTACTGGAACACCCACGAGTCGAACAACACGGCACGACACCTGTACGACAAAGTCGCGGAGAACCGCGGCTTCATCCGGTATCAGGTCGAATTGCCCTGACGCCGGACCCTCCCGGCCGAGCTTGATCGCCGAGAGGGCGACCGCGCCGCACCGTGCGGCTGTCACGTCGCACAGGTGTTGTTCGTGTGACCTGGGCGACAGGAGATTCAGTCGCCCGGGCCATACGAGGCCTGTCTGACGCCGGGGAAGACCGCCTTTCCCCGGCGACGCTTCCCACGTCGGCTTGATCCACCCGGCTCGTGCGGGCCGATCCATGTGGTGTGGCCAGGCGTCCGGAAGCCCGGTGGGGGCGGGCAAAAGGCGGCTCCAGGCAGGCGAAGCGGGGTGGCGACGTCCAATGGATTTCTGAATCCAGGTAGCGTTCGCACTATGGCATCGCCAACTGGAACCACCGACGCGCCCTTCGGCCGTATGCTGACCGCGATGGTCACGCCGTTCACCTCCGACGGCGAGGTCGATTATGTGGCTGTGCGACGTCTTGCCACCTATCTGGTGGACGAGCAGCGCAATGACGGACTGATTGTCAACGGAACGACCGGAGAGTCGCCCACCACCTCTGACGAGGAGAAGCAGCGCATTGTCAGCGCCGTCCTCGATGCGGTCGGCGATCGCGCGACCGTGGTGGCCGGAGCAGGCACCAACGACACCCGTCACAGCGTGGAACTCGCGAAGCAGGCGGCTCGTGCCGGTGCGCACGGCCTGCTCGTGGTGACGCCTTACTACAACAAGCCTCCGCAGGAAGGGCTGTACCAGCATTTCACCGCCGTTGCCGACGCAACCGACCTGCCGGTGATGCTGTACGACATTCCCGGACGTAGCGGCGTACCGATCAAGACCGAGACCTTGCTCCGCCTGGCGCAGCACGAGCGCATCGTGGCCGTGAAGGACGCCAAGGGTGACCTGTTCGCCGCCAACCAGGTGATGACCGCGACCGATCTCGCCTTCTACTCCGGCGACGACCTGCTCAACCTGGCGTGGCTCTCGCTCGGCGCGGCCGGGTTCGTCAGCGTTGTCGGGCATGTGGTCGGTGCCGAGCTGGCACGCATGATCCACCTGCACAAGAACGGCGACGTCGCCCAGGCCCTGGCCGTGCACACACAGGTGGCCCCCGTGGTGGACGGGATCATGCTCCGCGCGGGCGGCGCGATCATGGCGAAGGCGGCGCTGAGCATGGTGGGGGTGCCGGTGGGTCCGGTACGGCTGCCGCTCGTGGACGCCACAGAGAAGCAAATCGCCGAGCTGCGTGCTTGCCTGGTAGCCGGCGGGGTGAAGTTGACAGACGCATAGGAACGGGGAGGAACCGGGAGTTTTGAGAACAAGATCTGACCGTGGGGGCCAGGCATGAGCCATCCGCATCCTGAGCTTGGCCCCCCGCCGACGCTGCCTGAAGGCGGCCTGCGCATAGTCGCACTGGGCGGGTTGGGGGAAATCGGCAGGAACATGGCCGTCTTCGAATATGACGGTCGCCTGCTGGTCGTCGACTGCGGGGTACTGTTCCCCGAGCCGGACCAGCCGGGTGTCGATCTCATCCTGCCTGACTTCGAATACATTCGGGACCGGCTCGACGACGTCGAAGCCGTGGTGCTGACGCACGCCCACGAAGACCACATCGGGGCGGTGCCCTACCTTCTGCGCGAGCGGCGCAATATCCCGCTCATCGGCTCCAGGCTCACGCTTGCCCTGATCGAGGCCAAGCTCACCGAGCACAGGATCCAACCGACCAAGGTCGAGGTCGTGGAGGGCGAACGGCACACGTTCGGGCCGTTCGACTGCGAGTTCCTCGCGGTCAACCACTCCATCCCGGACGCCTTGGCGGTCGCCATCCGGACGCCGGCGGGCATCGTCCTGCACACCGGTGACTTCCGCATGGACCAGCTGCCGAGCGACGGCCGCCTCACCGACCTCGGCGGCTTCGCCAGGCTCGGCACCGAGGGCGTCGACCTGCTGATGTCCGACTCCACCAACGCCGAGGTGCCGGGATTCGTCACCAGCGAGCGGGAGATCGGGCCGGTCATCGACGACGTGATCCGTACCTCCGAGCAGCGTGTCATCGTGGCGAGCTTCGCCTCCCACGTGCACCGCATCCAGCAGGTCATGGACGCCGCGGCCAAGCACGGCCGCAAGGTGGCCCTCGTCGGCCGCTCCATGGTGCGGAACATGGGCGTGGCCCGAGATCTCGGCTACCTCAAGGTGCCGCCGGACCTGATGGTCGACTCGCGCGACATCGAGGAGTGGCCGCCGCAGGACGTGGTGCTGATCTGCACCGGCTCCCAGGGCGAGCCGATGGCGGCGCTGTCGAGGATGGCCAACCGCGACCATCCGATCCGCATCGCCGAGGGCGACACCGTGCTGCTGGCATCGTCGCTGGTGCCGGGCAACGAAACCGCGGTCAACAAGGTCATCAACGGCCTGACCCGGTGGGGCGCCAGGGTGGTGCACAAGGGCAACGCCAAGGTGCACGTCTCGGGGCACGCGGCCGCGGGTGAGCTCCTGTACGTGCTCAACCTGACGCGTCCCTCGAACTTCATGCCCGTGCACGGCGAATGGCGGCACCTTCGGGCCCACGCCAAGCTGGCCGCCCTCACCGGCGTGCCCGAGGACCACATAGTCATCGCCGAGGACGGCGTGGTGGTGGACCTGGTCGACGGTCGCGCTCGGATCGTCGGTGCGGTTCACGCCGGCTATGTCTACGTCGACGGCTCGTCGGTGGGCGAGATCACCGACACCTCTCTCAAGGACCGCAGGATCCTTGGGGATGAGGGGTTCATCTCCGTGGTCGTCGTGGTCGACTCGAGCACGGGCAAGCTCACCGCCGGACCGGAGATTCACGCCCGCGGATCCGGCATCGATCCTGCCCAGTTCGACGAGTTCATCCCGCAGATCCAGCGTGCCCTCGAGGAGAAGGCCGCGGACGGTGTGGTGGACATGCAGGAGATCCGCCGGGTCGTACGTCGCACGGTGGGGCGCTGGGTGAGTGACACCTACCGCCGCCGGCCGATGATCATCCCGGTGGTGCTCGAGGTCTGAGCGTCCTCCGGAGGGTACGGCAGGTGCTCTGGCCTGCCGTACCTGCGGAGGTGGTTGTGGGGCTTGTGGCCTGCGATGGTTGGCGAGGACGGTCGATGATGTCCCTCGAGTCTGGGTGTAGGGCATGTTCGACGCGGAGGTGCTGGCTGGAGAGCAGACGTCCGTTGCTGTGGCTTCTTCATGCACGGTCAGGCGTCCCTTCGGCGTAGTAGCCACATGGCGACGCACATCGGAACGCTCGCGTACGCGATCATGACTGCGGCCGCCGCCGGCGGTGACAGGAGCGAGCCGTACACCGAGGTGGTGATGGTGTCGCCGGTGATCTCCCTAGGGAGGGCGCCGATCATGAGCGAACCCAGGCGTTCGCTCCACGGCTCGGGGATCCTGCCGATGATCATGGGAACCACGTAGACGAGGCCGACGATGATGGCCGTCGTGGCCGCCGCAGAGCGTACGATCGCGCCGAGTCCGACGCCGAGCAGCGCGAACACCGGCACGGTGAGACTGAGCGCGATCAGCAGTGGCAACCGGTCGCTGAAGGCGGTGTTGTAGGCCCCGGAGAAGCGATCACCGAGCACACCACGGGCCACGAGATAGGTGCCGAAGACCGCCACCACACCGACGAGCAGGCCTAGGCCACCGATGACCATGGCTTTGGCGGCGAGGACGGGCCAGCGCCGGGGGACGAGGGCCAGGCTCGTTCTGATCAGACCCGTCGAGTACTCGGTTGTGATGGCCAGAGCGCCCAGGATGCCCATGCAGAGCTGAGGGATGATCGTGAACACTTCTTCCAGGTCCGCGATCCTGGCTCGTGCCTGCTGCTCGGGCGAAGCGGTGTCATACATGCCGGCTGCTGCCGCAGCGAGGGCGAGGCCCAGGAAGACGGTGCCGAGACTGAGCCCGAGGACCAGGTAGGTTGAGCGGACCGAACGGATCTTCAGCCACTCGGAGGCGAGGACGGTCAATTCCGAGTCCTTCCGGGCGATGGTTGTCTTGGATGAAATGCGGGTGCGGTCCAGTGAAGGCCGATGCCCTGCGTTCTTGCCTGTGGTGCTGAATGTCGCATCAGCGGCCCTGTGGTGCAGGAATTCGCGTGAGCAGTTCTGTGGTGCGGGACGTCGCGTGAGCAGTTCTGTGGTGCGGGACGTCGCGTGAGCAGTTCTGTGGTGCGGGACGTCGCGTGAGCAGTTCTGTGGTGCGGGACGTCGCGTGAGCAGGTCGGATGCGGTTGGCATGGGCGCGGGGAGGGCTCTGCGGGCGTATCTGCCCATGCGGAGCCGCGATGTCCGGGCTGCCCTTGTGGAATGTGGGTGTTCGGGCTGCCCTTGAGGAGCGCGGGTCTCAGGCTGCCCTTGCGGAGAGCGGGTGTCCGGGCCTGGTGTCGTGGGGTGGTGCAAGGGCTGATGCGGGGGTGAGGTGCGGAGGCGCGTACGGTCATGCGTCTCTCCGCTTGAGCTCGTAGTAGCCGACGGCGAGGGCGACGAGCGGGTAGGTGAGGAGCACGCCCAGCGCGGCCCAGGGCGGCAGGAAACCGTCGCCCAGGCGGGAGGAGAGCCGCTGGTCTGCCATCTGCGGGACGAGGTTCGGAAAGAGGAACGTGGCGACGCGCGTGTTCCACGGCGCGGGCAGGTAGTTGGCCACGCCGGGGAGTACGAACAGCAAGGTGACGACCGACATGATGGCGCCGGCTGTGGAGCGGACGGCGGCTCCGACGCCGAGGCCCACCAGTGCCAGTGCGGTCGCTGACAGGCCCGAGGCGAGCAGCGTCGGCAGGCCCTCGGTGAACGGAGTCTCGTTGAAGCCCAGGTGGCGGCCCTCGGCGATCAACCGGCTCGTTGCATACGTGAGTAGGAGGATCGCGTTGGCGGCGACCAAGGTGGTCGCGCCGACAATGCCTGCCTTGGCCAGGAATAAGGTGCTGCGCTTCGGGACGGTGATCAGGGTAGTGCGGACCATGCCGGTGGCGTACTCGGAAGTGATCGTCAGCACTCCGAGCACCGCCAGACTCAGCTGGACGAGGGGCAGGAAGCCCTGCTCGGGGGCGGCTGCGCGAAGCGTGCCGCGCTCGTCGGCGAGGGCCGTCACATAGAGCGTCCACGCGATGCCCAGGAGCACCGTCAGTGTCGCTGCACCGATCGAGTGGTAGGTCGAGGTCACTGAGCGGAGCTTCAGCCATTCGGAGGACAGGACCGCCTTCATCTGGCCGCTCCGTACTGCACGCTGTCGGCGGTCAGAGCCAGGTAGGCGTCTTCGAGGGATGGGTAACGGGCGGTCAGCTCGGCGACGGTGGACTCGGCGATCAGCTTGCCGCGGCCGACGATGACGATGCGCTCAGCGGTGAGGGCCATCTCGCTCATGAGATGGCTGGAGAGCAGGACGGTGCGGCCCTCGGCGGCCAGGGAGCGCATGAGGTCGCGGATCCAGCGCACACCGTCGGGGTCGAGGCCGTTGACCGGTTCGTCGAACATCAGGATGCCGGGATCTCCGAGCAGCGCGGCCGCGATGCCCAGCCGCTGCTTCATGCCCAGGGAGAAACCACCCACTCGCTTACGCGCCACGCCCGCCAGCCCGACCTGCTCCAGCACCTCGGTGACGCGCGCGGGGCCGATGTCGTTGGTGCGGGCCAGGCAGAGCAGGTGGTTGTAGGCACTGCGGCCGCCATGGACCGCGCTCGCGTCCAGGAGTGCACCTACCTCGTGCATCGGCCTGCGCAGTGTGGCGTATCGCCTGCCGTTGACCAGCGCCTGCCCCGACGTCGGCGAGTCGAGGCCCAGGACCAGGCGCATCGTGGTGGACTTGCCGGCGCCGTTGGGGCCGAGGAACCCGGTCACGTGGCCCGGCTCGACCTTGAAGGTGAGACCGTCCACGGCCAGGGTGGCGCCGTAGCGCTTGGTGAGGTGGTGGAGTTCGATCACGTCGTAAAGGATGCGGGGTGGCCGGGCCGCGGCGCGTCGGACCACGGTCCGAACTTCAAGGTCAGACCCTGGGTTGACGTGCGCAGCCCGCCTCAGCGGCTACGGTTCAACGCGTGAACGACACGCACCCCTTCTACGCCAGGCGCATGAGCCGTCGTCAGTTGGTCATGCTCGATGCGGTGGTGGGGGCGTGCGCGGCGTTCATCTTCTTCACCGTGACGGTTCATGCCGAGGCGCTGTCACCATGGATGCGGCTCGCTCTCCCCGCCGGCCTGGGCCTTCCGCTGGCACTGCGCAGGCTCTGGCCCCTGCCCGTCTTCTGCTTCACGCTGGTGATCGCCGTCTACGCTGCGCTGTCGGGCGTCTCAGGGCTCGTGTACCTCGCGCCCGCGTACGTTCTCTACATCGTCGCGCTGTCCGACAGGCTCGGCCCCGCGGTCCCGACGTCGGCCATCGCGGTGGTGAGCCTGATGACCATCGTCGGCATGACGGTGGCGGGGACGCCTCGCGACCGGGCCCCCGACTGGCTGCTGCACCTCGATCAGCCGCTGCTGGGGATAGCTGCGCTGGGAGGGGCGTGGACGATCGGCCGGGCCGTACAGGAGCGAAGATCCTTCGCCGCACGTGACGCGGAGCGGATGGCGGCGCAGGCGGTGGCGGAGGAGCGGCTGAGGATCGCTCGCGAGCTGCATGACGTGGTCACGCACAGCGTAGGGCTGATCGCGGTCAAGGCCGGGGTCGCCAACCATGTCATGGCGACCAAACCGGAGGAGGCGCACGACGCGTTGCGCGTCATCGAGACCGCCAGCCGGAGCGCCCTGGTCGAGATGCGGCACCTGCTCGGGGTGCTCAGGTCGACGTCGGTGCCCGACCGTGTGCCCACTCCCGGCCTGGCGGGGATCCAGGGGCTGGTGCGCCAGGCCCGGCTGGCCGGGGTGGAGGTAGAGCTCGACCTGCGTGTCGAGAGGGAGAGAGCCGAGGCCGCACCGCCGGACAGAGCGGCGGGAGGAGATACGAGGATCTTCTGGGAAGACGCGGCACGGGAACGGGCGGAAGCCTTGCGAGGAGGAGTGCCGTCGCGTGAAGAGGTGCCGCGAGGGGACGCGGCGGTGTGGCAAAGGGAGGAAGGAGTCTGGGAGCGGCTGCCTGGTGGTGTCGGGTTGGCTGCGTATCGCATCGTGCAGGAGGCGCTCACCAATGTGGTCAAGCACGCCGCGCCGACCCGTTGCCGTGTGTCCGCTGTGGTCAAGAGTGAGGAGGTACGGATCGAGGTGGTCGATGAAGGGCCGGGATGGCGAACGTTGCCTGGTGAAGGGGCTGGGCACGGTCTGATAGGCATGCGGGAACGGGTCATGATGTACGGCGGGACGTTCGAGGCCGGCAGCCTGCCTGGGCGAGGGTTTCGGGTGTTCGCGACGTTGCCTTATGAGGAGGTCTCATGATCCGTGTGGTCATCGCCGACGATCAGGCGTTGCTCAGGGGGAGCTTCAAAGTACTGGTCGACTCCGAGCCTGATCTGGAGGTGGTGGGGGAGGCGGCGACCGGGGCCGAGGCTGTCGACGTCGTGCTGGAACGGCGGCCGGACGTCGTGCTCATGGACGTGCGAATGCCGGATATGGATGGAATCGAAGCCACTCGCCGGATCAGGGATGTGGCCCGCGTTCTCGTGGTGACGATGTTCGACCTCGACGCTTATGTTTATGATGCGCTCAGGGCCGGCGCGAGTGGGTTTTTGCTGAAGGATACGCCGCCTGCTGATTTGCTCGCTGCTGTACGGGTGGTCGCGGCAGGAGAGGCGCTGCTGGCGCCTACGGTAACGCGTAGGTTGATCGAGGAGTTCACGCGTACTCCCGTGCTGCCTCAAGTCAAGGGCTTGGAGGGCGTTACGGAGCGGGAGCGGGAAGTGTTGTTGTTAATTGCGCGAGGCATGTCCAATCGGGAGATCGCGGCTCACCTGCAGGTCAGCCTGGCTACGGTGAAGACGCACATCACGCGACTGCTGTCCAAGCTCGAGGCCCGGGATCGCGCTCAGCTGGTGATTGCGGCATACGAGAGCGGACTGGTTTCGGCTGCCGCGTGATGGCGCTCAGATCAATTTGCTGCCGGCTGGCCAGGTGTTAGAGTGTGTATCGAACCTAGAGCGTTTGTGAAAGCCAATCCAAGTGTGCTCCGCCGAACGGTCCTTTTCTCTCGCCTACTGCGTCGAGTAGCCAGTGTGCGGTTTCTTCCGCTTGTGTGACCAAGTCGGGTGGATAACGTAGCAGGATTTGATGTTCTGCGAATTCGTCTACATCGTCTAGGATGAGTCGCCCATCTCTCATGCGAATCACGTCCAGGTCGAGGTCGAGCATGGTGACCTCACCGTCGTTCCATTCCGGAATGGTCGTGACGTCGACGTAGATTTCGCTTTTGTGGGGCGGGGTGTTGAAGGATGCCGTCCACCAGGCGTCCCGGGGGAACAGCATGATGGCGGTTGTCTCCCACGTTACGGGCGGGCCTTCGCCCTTCCGGGCGATCGTCCCACCTGGGACTTCGGCCCAAAGGCCGTGCTCGTCCTCGCCTAGTAGCCGAGCGGGGTGGTTCCAATGCAATGCGCCGCCGTATTTTCTGAAGACGATTCGCACATCGGTCATATGTAGAGACATATCCGTGCTGGGTGGTCGTCACACGCGGCGCTGGCGGTGGAGTTGGCCGGCGGGCTGGGGCGGGGCTGGAGTGTGAGGGCTTCGGTAGTGCGCGGGTGGCGGCTTCGTCGGCTTCCTGGCTGCTTCGTGGGCGCGCAGGCTCGCAGGAGGAGCACCTCACCGGCTGGCTGGTGGGCCTGGGATGGGCGTGCAGGTCGCGCAGAGGGCGATGAGCCGGCGAGGCGGAGGTCTTGCGGCGTGAGGCAGGGGCGCTCGTGGGCTCCTCGTGGTGGTGCTGAAGGTGGTGGTGCTGAAAGGACTGTCAGGGGTGGAGGCGGAGGGCCTCGGCGAGGGCGGCTAGGCGTTGGGGGGAGGCCAGGCCGGCGTGGTACAGGTGGAACTCCGATGCGCCGGCCTTGGCGTACGTCCTGAGCTGGTCCGCCAGTGCTTCCGGGTCGGCGGGGCGGGGTGGGAGGGCCAGGACGTAGGCGCCTACTCGCTGGGTCGGTGTGGCCAGGTCCTTGAGGCGGGCCAGGCGGGTGGCGTCCGTGGCGGGGTCGCCCCAGCAGTTGGCCACCAGGACGTCTGCTGCGGGTTCGCCGGACGGGAGCGGGGCGAAGGCGCCTGTGGCCCAGGGGTCCGGGTTGGCGTGCAGGGTGATGGGGACGTTGGGGGCGATTGTTCTGGCGACGGCGATCAGGCGCTGGCGGAGGGTGGTCGTTTGTGCAACGCGGAGGGCGCATACCTCGTCGGCGAAGGGGCCGAGAGCGTCGACGGCTGTGATCGGGGCCTGCGCCTGGGGCGCCTGCGCCTGGGCCTGCGCCTGCGCCTGGGTAGGGGTGGTGCCCGATTGGGGGGTGCCGGAGGTGGGCGTGCCCGACTGGCTCAGGGTGGGGGTACCCGACTGGGCCGAGGTGAGGGTGCCCGGCTGGGCCGGGGTGGAGGTGGTGGTGCCCGGCTGGGCGGTGCCGGAGGTGGGGGTGGCTGGTTGGGCGGTGCCGGAGGTGGGGGTGGCTGGTTGGAAGGTGGTGGGGGAGGGGGTGCTGCGGTCGATGGCGGCGCGGACGGCGGCCCTGGTCGGCTCGGGGTAGTGGGGGGCGCAGTTCGTGCAGAAGCACAGGGAGAGGAGATCGATGTCTGCGGGTGTCCAGTCAGCGCCGGACGTCTTTTCGTGGACGGTCTGGTGGCCGAAGCCCATCGGGCCGCAGGCCTCCAGGATCAGGCCGTCGGGCTCGCCCACCTCAAGGATCTCCTTGACCAGGCGCTCGCAGTACTCGATGACGTCCTCGTGAGCGGGGCACAGGGCGTACGGGTACGGGTCGCCGAAGGCGTTGCGTACGACCAGGTCGGGGTTGGCCGAACCCAGGTGCGAGTTGTGCGTCAGGACGGTCCAGGCGTGGACCTGGAGGCCGACGGCCTTCAGGGCGTCCCTGGCCTGGAGGTAGGCGTCGGCCGGGGTCCACGTCGGGGTCGCGGGGACCAGGCGCGACCAGGACGACGGGCGGATCGGCAGGTAGAAGGCCGGGTACGGCACGTCGAGTACTCGGTGAGCGGGATGGTACGGCGTGGCTGCCCGCGTTGAGTGATACATGGCTGCCAGGGCGACCGCCTGGACGCCGAGGTCGGCCAGGCGGCCAGGGGCTGATGGGTCTCCGACCACGTCCCAGGGGTAGAGGTAGGCGACGTTCATCAACGGGGTCTCCTTGCCGATGGTCATGAGGAAGTCAGGTCGCGTGCGGTCTTGGTGGGTTCAGGTGGCGACGGTCACCAGCGGGGCTTTTTCGGAGAGAAGGAGGGATCGAAGCGTTGGATGTACGTCGTGTCGTCGCGGGAACGGATGCCGCACTTCTCGTACTGCTCGTGCATCACCGCGAGTGCGTCCCTGTCCAGCTCGACGCCCAGGCCCGGGGTGGTGGGGACCGGGACGGCGCCGTTGACGAAGCGGAGGGGGCCGGGCTGCACCACGTCCTGGCCGTCCTGCCAGGGGGTGTGGGTGTCGCAGGCGAACGTGAGGTTCGGGGTGGCGGCGGCGAGGTGCGTCATGGCGGCCAGGCTGATGCCGAGGTGGGAGTTGGAGTGCATGGACATGCCCAGGCCGAACGTGTCGCACATCGCGGCGATGTGCGAAGAACGTACGAGACCGCCCCAGTAGTGGTGGTCCAGGAGGAGCACGCCGATGGCGCGGGAAGCCATCGCGGGCGGGAAGTGTTCCGGGGTGACGACGCACATGTTCGTGGCGAGGGGCATGGGGACGGAGGCCGCGACCTCGGCCATGCCGTCGATGCCGGACGTCGGGTCCTCGAGGTACTGGAGGACGCCGTCGAGCTCCCTGCCCACGCGGATCGAGGTGGCCACCGACCAGGCGGCGTTCGGGTCGAGGCGGAGCGGGGTGTCCGGGAACGCCTCGTGCAGCGCCTGGATCGCCGCGATCTCCTGGTCCGGTGGGTACACGCCGCCCTTGAGCTTGATCGAGCGGAAGCCGTACTCGTCGATCAGGAGCCTGGCCTGCTCGACGATGCCGGCCTCGTCGAGTGCGGCGCCGAAGCGGTCGGGGTCGTCGCCGGGGTGGCCCGCCCACTTGTAGAAGAGGTACGCGCTGTACGGGATCGCGTCCCTGACCTTGCCGCCCAGGAGGTCGGACACCGGGACGCCGGCCGCCTTGCCTCTGATGTCCAGGCAAGCCACCTCGAAGGGGGAGAAGAGGCGGTCGATGCTCTTCTCGGTGCTGCCGGCGCCGGTGAGGCCGTGCAGGTCGGGCACCGTTCCGCCGACAAGGGCGGCGATCCGGGCGTACATCGCGTTGAGGGCGTGGACGTCGAGGCCGATCAGGGCTTCGGCGCATTCGCGGGTCTTGGCGAGGTGTTCGAGATCGCCGTACGTCTCACCCAGCCCGGTCAGACCTTCGTCGGTGACGACCTCGACAATGGTACGGAGAGCCCAGGGCTCGTGAACTCCTGCGGCGTTCAGGAGAGGCGGATCCCGGAAGGCGACGGGGGTGACGTGGATCTGCCTGATGATCATCGCATTCCGTCCATATATGTGAACGATAGCCAGATTTGTGGACAAGTAGCCGCAACTGTAAGAATCAGATTGAAGAAGTGTCAAGACTCCGAAGGGCCATTCGATGATCTACGGACACGACCCCAGGACCGGCGAAACCGTGGGCGCCGCCCTGCCCGAGACCGACACCGCCGGGGTCGACATGATCGTTTCTGCTGCGGCCGCCGCCGGCGCGGCCTGGCGGGCGACCCCGGCCGCCGAGCGTGCCGTCGCGCTGGAGGCCGTTGCCGACGCGCTGAGCGCGCACGTGGACGAGCTGTGGCAGCTCGCCGACCAGGAGACCGCGCTCGGCGAGGTGCGGCTGCGCGGCGAGGTGGCGCGTACGGCGGGGCAGTTCAGGCTCTTCGCCGAGGTGATCAGGGACGGCGGTTACCTGGAAGCCATCATCGATCACGCTGACCCTTCGCTCACGCCGCCCAGGCCGGACGTGCGCCGCATGAAGCACGCGCTGCAGGGCGTCGTGGCCGTGTTCGCGGCCAGCAACTTCCCGTTCGCGTTCTCCGTGGCCGGCGGTGACACCGCCTCCGCGCTCGCCGCCGGCTGCCCCGTGGTCGTGAAGGCGCACCCCGGGCACCCGAACACGTCCGAGCGGGTGGCGAAGATCGTGCGCGAGGCGCTGCCGTACCCGGACCTGCTCGGTCTGGTCCAGGGCATGCAGGCCGGCGCGGACCTCGTGCAGCACCCGAGCGTGGTCGCCGCCGGGTTCACCGGGTCCGTGGCCGGTGGCAAGGCGATCCAGAAGCTGATCGACGAGCGGGAGGTGCCGATCCCGTTCTACGGCGAGCTCGGCAGCGTGAACCCCGTGGTCGTGCTGCCGTCCGCGCCCGTGCAGGAGGTGGCGGCCGGGTTCGCCGGATCGCTGACGCTCGGGGTGGGGCAGTTCTGCACGAACCCCGGGCTCATGTTCGTGCCCGAGGGTGACGAGCTGCGCAAGGCGATCGTCGAGGCCGTCGAGGGCACCAGCGGCGGGCCGATGCTCGCCGAGCGGATCAGGGACGGGTACCTCGGCGGCGTCGAGCGGCTCGGGCAGCTGCAACTGCTGGCCGAGGGCAAGCCGGGGGAGGGAAGCCTGGCGGTCACGCCCAAGGTGTTCACCGCTGATCTGGAGACGTTCGCGTCGAAGCTGCCGGGGATCGGTGAGGAGTGCTTCGGGCCGGCGTCGATCGTGGTCACCTACCGGGACGTCGCCGACCTGCGGCCGGTGCTGGAGCGGCTCGAAGGGTCGTTGACGGCGACCATCCACAGCACCCAGCCGGAGGAGGCCGGGGAGGTCGCCGAGGTGCTGGGCAGGCGGGCCGGGCGGCTCATCTGGAACGGGTGGCCGACCGGGGTGGCCGTTTGCTGGGCCATGCATCACGGTGGGCCGTGGCCTGCTGCCACGACCAGCTACACGTCTGTGGGGGCGACGGCGATCGGGCGGTGGCTGGCGCCTACCGCCTATCAGGACTGGCCGGAGGGGTTGCTGCCGGACGAGCTCAAGGACGGGAACCCGCTGTCGATTCCGCGGAGGGTGGATGGTCGGCTTCAGGTCTGACCGGTTCTTTGGTTGGTTCTGAAGGCTCTGGCCGGTCTTGGTGATTCGTCGGCCTGGTGGTGTGGTGGGGTGGGGTGGTGTGACTGCCCGCCACACGACTCGGGTCGGCGATTTCGCCATGCTCGGTGAGCGGATGTGTGGTGCGCGCTGGAGTTGGTTGAGCGGACGTGCGGACTGGGAGCGGACTTGCAGGGTGTGTGCGGGGTCGGTGGGTGAGCGGACCGCGGGGTGTGCGGTGGGGTCGGGTGAAGGGCGCGCCTGGTCGGTGGTGAGCGGGCGGGGTGCGATGGCGCGGGTGAGTGGATGTGCGGGGTGGGTGAGCGGGCGGGGGTGCGATGGCGCGGGTGAGTGGATGTGCGGGTGGGGTGAGCGGGCGGGGGTGCGATGGCGCGGGTGAGTGGATGTGCGGGTGGGGTGAGCGGGCGGGGTGCGATGGCGCGGGTGAGTGGATGTGCGGGGTGGGTGAGCGGGCGGGGGTGCGATGGCGCGGGTGAGTGGGCGTGCGGGGTGGGTGAGCAGCGCGGGGTGCAGTGGCTTGGGTGAGTGGACGTGCACGGTGTGACGCGGAGTACGTCTCCGGGGGACAGAACCGCGGACGACCGCCGATGGGAATCGCTGCTGGAAGTACGCGAGCCAGAACGCCCCCCATCGCTCCCCACAAAAGCAACCGACGACCGCACCAAAAAGCCGGCGTCAGCCGTTGGCGATCTCCAGCCCGACCCCGATAAGCCGCTCCAACACCCGCACATGCTCCTCCCCCGGATCACAAAGCGGCGCCCGCACCCCACCCACCTCCAACCCCCGCACCCGCACCCCCGCCTTGACCAGCGAAACCGCATACCCCGGCACAAGATCCCGCAACTCCACCAACGGCAGATAAAACCCGGTGAGCAACCGCTGCACCATCACCTCATCCCCCGCCGTCACCGCCTTGTGGAAGGCGAGCGCGATCTCGGGCGCGAAGGCGAAGACCGCGCTGGAGTACAGCAGAACCCCCACCCCCCGGTAAGCAGGAACGGTCAGCTCAGCAGTGGGCAGCCCGTTGAAGAAGGTGAACTCGGGATTGGTCCGGCGGACGGTCAGGATGATGCGTTGCAGGAGGTCGAAGTCGCCCAGGCCGTCCTTGAAGCCCACGACGTTCGGCACGTCGGCGGCCAGCTCGGCCACCGCGGCGGGGGTGAAGCGGGCCGTGCCGCGCTGGTAGATGATGACGGGCAGGTCGCCGGCCGCCGCGACCTCGCGGACGTAGCGGACGAGGCCGGAGGCGGGGCCGGTGACCAGGTAGGGAGGCATCACCAGCAGGCCGTCGGCGCCCTCAGAGGCGGCGGCGCGGGCCAGGGCGCGGGCGGTCGGCAGGGGGCCGCCGGCGCCGGCGAGGACGGGGACGCGGCCGGCGGTGGCGTCGACCGCGGTCGACACCACCCGGGTGTACTCCTCGAGGTCGAGGGCGTTGAACTCGCCCGTGCCGCACGCGGCGAACACTCCTCCCGCCCCCGCCGCGACTCCCTGGGCGACGTGGCAGGCGAGGATGGGCTCGGCGAGGGCGCCGTCGGGGCAGAAGGGGGTGACAGGGAAGAAGAGAACGCCGTCTAGCCGCATCAACGAGTCCTTACTAGCGGATGCCCTCCCTGCGCAGGGTGGCAGCCAGCTTCCGGGTGTGTTTGATGATCGCTTCGGTGATCGGCTCGACGTCGGCGGGCGCGAGCGCGGCCGGCATCGAGCAGCTGATCGCGTCGGTGGCCGGGATGCGGTAGTCGACCGCCACGGCCACACAGGCCACGCCCGGCGTGCCCTGCTCCCGCTCGTACGACCAGCCCCTGGTGCGCACCTGGTCGAGCTCGCCGGTGAGCTTGTCGAGGTCGGTGATGGTGTGCTCGGTGAGGGCCGTGAGCGGTTCGGGCAGCAGCGCCACCACTTCGTCATCGGTGAGCTGGGCGAGCAGGACCTGGCCGAGCGCGGTCACGTGGGCGGGCAGGCGCCGGCCCACGCGGGGGATGATGTGGTCGGCCTCGCGTGACTCCCTGGTGGCCAGGTAGAGGACGTGCGCGCCGTCGCGCCGGGCGAAGTGCACGGTCTGCCCGATCTCGTCGCGCAGGTCCTCCAGGCAGTCCTGGGCGAAGGGGAGCGCCGGGTCCTTGTCGAGGTAGGCCGTGCCGGTCAGCAGCGCGTGCGGCCCGATGCCGAAGGCCGACCTGGCCGAGTCGGTCTCCACCCAGTTGAGCTCGACCAGCGTGCGCATCAGGGCGTGCAGGCTGCTGCGGGGGAAGCCCGTCCGCTGCTGGAGCTCCGACAGGGTCAGGTGGTCGTGCGACTCGGCGAGCGTCTCCAGGATGCGTACGGTCCGCTCCGCGGACTTGACCAGCGGGGGCTGCTCCATGCTCATCCCATCTCGTGTCCTTCGGGAAAGATCCAGGATATGGGATACCGTCCAGATACATGGACGCCTAACCCTTGACCGCGCCGCTCGTCAGCCCCCGCATGAACTGCCGCTGGAACGCCAGGAAGGCGATGATCGAGGGCAGCAGCGCCAGCAGCGAGGCGGCCAGCAGCACCCCGATGCCGACCTCCTCGTCCGACCGGAGCGAGCGTAGCGCGATGGGCAGCGTCCACATGTCCGACTCGGGGGCGACGATCAGCGGGAGCAGGTACTGGTCCCAGATCATGGTGAAGCCGAAGACCCCGATCACGCCGAGGGCCGGCCGGCACAGCGGCACGATGATCGTGGCGAAGATGCGCAGCTCGCCGGCGCCGTCGATGCGGGCCGCCTCCTCCAGCTCGACCGGCACCTCCTTCATGAACTCCGTCATGACGAGGATCGAGAAGCCCCAGGCGCCGACCGGCAGGATCATGCCGGCGTAGGTGCCGATGAGGTTGAGGTGCAGCACCGGCAGGTCGGCCAGGACGAGGGAGAGGGGGATCGCGATGATCTCCTCGGGCAGCATCATCGTGGTGAGCATGAGCAGCATCACGATCGTCATGCCGCGGAACTTCTTGCGGGCCAGCGAGTAGGCCGCGAAGACGCTCACCAGCATCTGCAGGAGCAGGCCGAAGCCGACGACGATGAAAGAGTTGAGCAGGTACAGGTAGACGTTCTTGTCCTTGGCCTGGACGAAGTTCTCCAGCGTGAACTCGTCCGGCCAGAGGGAGAAGGAGGTGGGGTCGAGGGTCTTGTTGAAGGCACTGATCAGCAGACCGACCAGCGGCCCGGTGAAGACGACCACCATTGCGCTATAAATGATGACTTTTCCGGCGGTCGCCAGCGGACCGCGCCGGGCCTCCAGCCCGAGGGCGGTGTCGAACCTCATGTCGCCTGCCTCTTCCGCAACACCTGCACGATCACCGTCAGCACCAGCGTGGCCAGGAACAGCACGATGCCGCCCGCCGAGGCGACACCCAGCTCGTTCTTCTGGAACCCGAGCTTGTAGATCAGGGTCATCAGCACCTCGGACGACCCGTTCGGCCCGCCGTTGGTGAGCACGTACACCTCGACGAAGACCCGCAGCCCGCGGATGGCGGCCAGCGTGAACAGGATCCAGAACACCGGCCGCAGCGCCGGCAGCGTGATGTGCCGCAGCCGGCGCCACGTCGAGGCGCCGTCCACGGCGGCGGCCTCGTACAGGGTGCGGTCCACGCCGACCAGCCCGGCAAGGAAGATCATCATGTCGTACGGGGTCCCGCGCCAGATGCTCATCAGCATGATCGACCACAACGAGGTGTCCTCGCTGGCCAGCCACGGCTGCGGGTCCACCCCCACCCAGCCGATGACGATGTTGAGCAGGCCGTTGTCGGCGGGGTGGAACATGATCCGCCACACCTCGGCCACGGCCGCCATCGTGGTCACGACGGGCAGGAAGGCCGCGGTCCTGACGAACCACAGGTAGCGGGCGGGCCCCTCGATGAGCAGGGCCAGCACGAGGCCGAGCACGATGGAGCCGATCGTGGTGCCCAGGGCCAGCACGACGCTGTGCCAGATGGCGGCGCCGAACTCCGAGTCGGTGATGATCGTCTCGTAGTTCTGGAAGCCGACCCATTCGTCACCGAGGAACGTCTGGACCTTGAACAGGCTCTTCCACAACCCCACGAACATCGGGATGAACTTGAAGTACAGGAAGAGCAGCAGCGCGGGCGCCAGGAACAGCCAGGCGATCAGCGGCCCCCGCCACCGCACCGACTTCGGCGCGTGGCCGGGGGACCGCGTCCGGCGGGGCGCCGGGGCCAGGGTGGAGGTCATGACGCTTTCTGGCTCTGCAGTTCCTGGGTGAGCTTGGTGTTGAGCTCATCCATCGCCGTCTTGACGTCGGCGGTGCAGTCGGCCCAGACGGCGTTGATGGTGTCGGCGGAGGTCTGCCGGATCGGCGCCCAGTTGGGCACCGGCGGGGCGTAGACGGCGTGCGCGTAGGAGTCCTGGAACACCTTCCAGCGCGGGTCCTGGCGCTCGGCGGACATGTCCACCGTGGTGTTCACGGGCAGGCGCACGATGGCGCCGTTGGCGTCCTTGTTCATGCCGATCTTCTGGCCCTCGGGGGAGATCGCGAACTCGGCGAACTTCTTCTGCGCGTCCTGATTCTGCGATCCGGCCATGAGGTAGACGTTCTCGCCCTCGCCGAGCGTGCCGGGGCCGCCGGACGGGCCCTTGGGCACCGGCAGGACCTCGATCTTGTCGGTGCCGACGCTCTTGACGAAGCGGGCCAGCACGTATGGGCCGACCAGGTAGATGCCGCCCTGCCCCTTCTCGAACACCTCGTGCGTGACGGTGGTGTCGTTGCTGACGGCGCCGGGGTTGACGGTCTTGGTCTTGCAGAACTGGTCCTGCAGGTACTGCACGGCCTCGACGGTCTTCGGGTCGTTCACGGTGGCGGCGTACTTGCCGGCCCCGGCGGACTTGATGAAGTCGCCGCCGTTGGCGTAGATGAGCGAGGAGGCGTACCAGGAGGCGTAGCCGCGCTTGGTGCCCGCGGGGGCGGTGAAGCCGGCGGTGTCCTTCTGGCCGTTGCCGTCGGGGTCCTTCTCGGTGAACGCGACGGCCAGCTTCGCCAGGTCCTCCCAGGTCTGCGGCGGCTCCATGCCCACTTTCTCGCGCCAGTCCTTGCGGACGATCAGCGCGAACGACTGGGCGGAGAACGGGGCCGCGTAGAACTTGCCGTCGGATCCCGTGGCGGCCTTCCACGCCGTCTCCGCGAGCTGGTCGCCGCCCTTGAGCGCGGCCTTGTCGACGGGCTGCAGCCAGCCCTGCGACACCATGTTGCCGAGCTGGGCGGTGTCGTTGATGACGATGTCAGGCAGGTCCTTCTGTGCCGCCTGCTGGTTCAGTTTGGTCTCGAAGTCGTCGAAAAGCGCCACGACTTTCGTTTGCACCCCGCTGGCCTTGGTGAAGGCGTCGGCGAGCTTCTTGGCGGTCTTGGCGGAGTCGGAATCGGGCGCCTGCCTGATCCAGATCTCCAATGTGTTGTCCGTACTTGAGGATCCACCGGAACCGCAGCCTGTCAGTCCAACGGCCAGGGTCGTCATGATCGCGACCCCTAGCAGACGACGTGACATCAGACCGCCTCCTGTTCACATACATGGACGTGAGTCGAAGACTTGGATGTGTGCCTGCGAACGTAGCCAGTGGCGTGGCTCACGGTCAATATTCAGGTATGTGAAAGTCCGCCAGATTCGTGTACATCATGAGGCATGCGCATTCTCATGACTGGGGCCTCTGGAAAAGTCGGGACGCTGCTGCGCCCGCGGCTCGCACGAGAAGGCCGTACGCTGCGGCTTTCCGATATCCACCCGGTCGATCCCGGGCCCGGCGAGGAGTGGGTGACGGCCGACCTGGCCGACGCCGGCGCCGTGGCCGAGGCGATGAAGGGCGTGGACGCCGTGCTGCACCTGGGCGGCCAGAGCAGGGAGCATCCCTGGGCCGACATCGTGCACGCCAACATCAACGGCACGCAGGTGCTGCTGGAGGCGGCGTACAAGGAGGGGGTCCAGCACGTCGTGCTCATGGGCAGCCATCACGCGGCCGGCTTCCACACCAGGCCGGCAGACGGCGCGGACCTGCCCGACTACGCCTTCCCGCGCCCCGACACCTTCTACGGCGTCAGCAAGGTCGTCATGGAGGCGCTCGGCAGCCTCTACCACGACCGGTTCGGCATGAACGTCACCGTGGTCAGGCTCGGCACCTGCAACGAGGGCCCGGCCGACACCCGGGGGCTCGCCACCTGGATCTCGGCCGACGACCTGACCCGCCTGGTCGAGGCGGGCCTCACCGCGACCGGCTACCACGTCGTGTGGGGCGTCTCCGACAGCCCGCGCCGCTGGTGGTCGCTGGAGGAGGCCGAGGCCATCGGGTACGTCTCGCACGACTCCTCCGAGCCCTTCGCCGCCGCGCTCATCGCGGAGCAGGGCGAGCCCGACCTGTCGGAGCCGCTGCACGACCGCGCGGGCGGAGTGTTCACGCTGAACGAGCTCGGCGGGAAATGGTGAGCTGACGCCAGCAACCGGTTGCAAGAACCTTGACGGCACCACCCCCGAACGTCAAGGTTTAGTCTGGCAACCGTTTGCAAGGGAGGGCGGCATGGCGGCGACGATCAAGGACGTGGCCCGCGCCTGCGGCGTTCATGTGTCCACCGTTTCCCGTACCTTCTCCGCACCGCACCTGGTCAATCCTGCCACCAGGAGCCGGGTGCTGGCCGCCGCCGACGACCTCGGCTACCGGCCCAACCGCGCGGCCAGGGCGCTGACCACCGGCCGCACGTTCAACATGGGCCTGATCGTGGCCGACATCTCCAACCCGTTCTTCCCGCCCCTCATCAAGGCCGCGCAGGCGCAGGCCAGGGGGCGGGACTACCACGTGTTCGTGGCCGACACCGACGAGGACCCGCGGGTCGAGGAAGAGCTGATCAGGACCCTCACCAAGCAGGTGGACGGCGTCCTGCTGTGCAGCCCGCGCCTGTCGAACAAGATGATCGAGCGCCTGGCCGAGGACGTGCCGTTCGTGGTCGTCAACCGGCGCATCAAGGGCATGCCCGCCGTGCTGATGAACGTCGCCCAGGGCGCCAGGCTCGCCCTGGACCACCTGGCGGGGCTCGGCCACCGCAGGATCGCGCTCGTGTCCGGCCCGATCGGCTCGTGGACCAGCAACGAGATGCAGGGCGTGGCCGCCGAGGCGGCGGGCCTGGACCTGGTCTTCTTCGGGCCCAACCAGCCCACGGAGGCCGGCGGCCTGGCCGTGGCCCCCGAAGTGGCCGCCTGCGGCGCGACCGCGGTGCTCGCCTACAACGACCTCGTCGCACTCGGCCTGATCGAGGGGCTGTCGGCGATGGAGATAGGGGTACCAGACCAGATAAGTGTGATCGGGTTCGACGACATCCTGCCGGGGCGGCTCAACCGGCCCAAGCTGACCACGGTGGCCATGCCGGCCGTGCAGGCGGGGAGGATGGCCGTCGATCTGCTGCTGCAGTCGGGGGGCGAGGGCGCGACGGTGACCCTCGACACCGCCCTCATTGTCCGCGAGTCCACGGGAAGGGCACAGACATGATCTTCGGTACGCTGCCATCGGGCCAGCAGGTCGAGTGCGTAGAGCTGTCGTCGGGACGGCTGCGCGCCGAGGTGCTCACCTACGGCGCCATCATCCGCACGCTGGAGGTGTCCGGGGTCAACGTCGTGCTCGGGCTGGACACGCTCGACGACTACCGCACCCGCAGCCGTTACTTCGGCGCCGTCGTCGGGAGGTACGGCAACCGCATCGCCGGCGCCCGCTTCACCCTCGACGGGGTCGAGTTCACGCTGCCGGCCAACAACGGCCCCAACTGCCTGCACGGCGGCATCGAGGGCTTCGACAGCAAGGTCTGGACGATCGCCGAGCGCACCGGGTCGTCGGTGACGCTGACGCTGACCAGCCCCGACGGCGACCAGGGCTTCCCCGGCACGCTGACCGCCTCGGTGACGTACACGCTGGCCGACGACGGCCTGCGCATCGACTACGCCGCCGAGTCGGACGCAGCCACCGTGGTCAACCTGACCAACCACTCCTACTTCAACCTCAAGGGCGGCGGCGACGTGCTCGACCACGTCGTCCAGATGGCGGCCGAGCACTACCTGCCGGTGGACGACGACAAGATCCCCACGGGTGAGCCGGCGCCCGTCAAGGGCACGCCGTTCGACTTCACCGAGCCGCACCCGGTGGGCGAGCGCTACGACGGCGCCTACGACCACTGCTTCGTGCTGGACGGCAGCGCGATCAGGGTGACGGCGGGCGGCCTGACCATGGAGGTCACCACCACCGAGCCGGGCGTGCAGTTCTACGCCGGTGGCATGCTCGACGGGGGCGCGACGCCGTACGGGCCGTTCGCCGGGCTGTGCCTGGAGACGCAGCACTACCCGGACGCGCCCAACCAGCCGCAGTTCCCCTCCACGGTGCTGCGCCCGGGTGAGCGCCGCACGTCCACCACCACGTACCGGTTCATCTGACGTTGCGCAGCGCGGCGTTGGCCTTGATCACCAGCAGGGCCACGTCGTCCTGCGACGGCTCGGCGGCGAACGTCTCGACCGCGTGCCGCACCCGCTCGGCCACCGCGTGCGCGCTCAGCCCCGTACAGGTGGCCAGCAGGTGCGACAGCCCGTCGCGGTCGTCCAGCAGCCGGTCGCCGTCGCGCCGCTCGGTCACGCCGTCGGTGACGCACAGCAGCACCTCCTCCGGCGCCAGCTCGAACGACTCCACGTAGAACCTGGCGCTGGACTCGATGCCGAGCAGCAGCTGCGGCGTGGCCACCGCCTGCACCTCGCCGTCGGGCCGCAGCAGGAGGGGCGACGGGTGGCCGGCCGAGGCGATCGTGCACAGCGCGCCGCCCTGCGGCAGCGGGGTCAGCTCGCCGCACAGCAGGCTGAGGAACCTGCCCTCCTCGCCCTCGTCCAGCAGCGCGTGGTTGAGCCGGTCGAAGATGTCGGCCACGGTGTAGTGCTCCTTGGCCAGCAGGCGTACGGCGTGCCGGGCCAGCCCCGTGACCGCGGCGGCCTCCGGGCCGCTGCCGCACACGTCGCCCAGCGCGAAGCACCAGTGGTCGGCCACCGTGAACAGGTCGTAGAAGTCGCCGCCGACGTCGGCGCCCTCCTCGGCCGGCTCGTAGACGACGGCGGACTCCAGGCCCGGCATGGGGGCCACCCGCATGGGCAGCAGGCTGCGCTGCAGCACCCGTGAGGTGGTCGCCTGCCGGGTGTAGAGCATGGCGGTGTGCAGGTTGAGCGCCACCAGGCGGCACAGGTCCGCCAGCAGGTCGGCCAGCTCCAGCGGCAGCGTCGGATCGATGCGGCCGATCACCAGTGCGCCGTGCGACCTGCCCTGCGTGAGCAGCGGGAAGGCCAGCACGTTCTCCGGGCCGACCGGCCAGCTCATCTCGGTCAGCGCCGTGCGCGGGATGGCGGGCAGCGACTTGCGCAGGTCGGCGTTGTGGCGCTCCTCGCTGTGCCAGACGTGGGCGAGCCTGGTCATGCCGGCCAGGTCGGTCAGGTAGACGGCCGCCCAGGTGGCGATCTTGGGCACCACGAGCTGCGCGGTCAGCGCCGCGATCAGCTCCTCGTCGTGCACGCCCGCCAGCAGCTCGCCCGCCTCGGCCAGGAACGACAGCCGCCCCCGGTGCGCCCGGTCCTGCTCGGCCAGCCGCTCGCGCTGCACGGTCACCGCCACCTGGTCGGCGATGTGCTGCAGGCTGACCGTCAGCTCCTGGTCGAAGCGGCTCGGCCGGCCGTCCGCGACCACGAGGAAGCCGATCACCTCGCCCGCCACGACCAGTGGCGCGCACGCCAGGGACCTGGCACGCAACTGCTGGGCCAGCTCGACGTCGCCGGCCAGCAGATCCTCGATCATCGTCGGGGTCTTCCTGTCGGCGCCGAACACGCCGGTGGCCAGCACGCCCACCAGCCCCGCCGTCGTGCCCACGCCCGCCGCCACGCCGAACCGGCTGCCGTCCTCCGTGGCCAGCAGCACGTACGCGGCGTCGCCGCCGCTGGACACCTGGACGATCTGGGCGATCGTGGCCAGCAGCTCCGTCAGCGGCATGTCCCGGTCGAGCAGGTCCTTGATGCGCCGGCCCGCCTCCCTGCGCAGCGGCACCGACGGCGGTGTCAGCACGAACCGGTGGTCGCTGGAGACGACCATCCAGATCACCCGGCGCTCGCCCGCGTGCCCCCTGGCCCGCAGCTGGGAGACGTAGACGGGGACGAGCGCGCCGTCGCGGTGCCGCATGCGGGCCTCGCCCCGCCAGCGGCCCAGGCCGAGCGTGTCGGTCAGCGACAGCGCGTACGGGCCGTGCCCGCGCCAGGCCACCAGCTCCTTCAGCGACCGGCCGACGGCCTGCTCGGACCGCCAGCCGAGGAGCTGCTCCACCTCGGGGTTCCAGGACTCCACGACCCCGTCGAGGTCGCAGATCACCACGCCGAGGTGCAGGGTCTCCAGCGGCGGCGCGACGGGCCCGGGGACCAGGCAGGGCGGGCAGGACACGTGGTCCTGCATGTCGCAGCCCTCGCCCAGCTCCATGCGCACCCAGACGCGCTTGGCCGTCCTGGTGTAGGTGACGCCCCAGGCGTCGGCCAGCATGCCGGCGAGCGCCAGGCCGCGGCCCGAGGTGGACAGCGTGCCGTCGGCCGGCGCGCTCTCCCCGGCCGGGAGGGTGCGCGTGGGGTGGTGGTCGTCCACCTCGATCTCGAGTTTCGGCGGGCTGGCGTCCACGTCCAGGCGGCACGTCAGCTCCACGCCGGTGCCCGCGTGCACCACGGCGTTCGTGACGAGTTCGCTGGTCAGCAGCACGGCGTCCTCGGTGAGATGGCTCAGGCGCCATTCGCCGAGCACTTGGCGGACGAACTTGCGCGCGTGCGCCGGTGCATGGGGAGTGCCGTCGAAGGCCGTGCTCGACACCCTGGTCGTGTCCACTCTGCGTCCTAGAACATCACTCGATGTGGCAGTTCGGTCACTCTCAGAGTGGCAGACTGATGGCGTTGATACCTCCAGTTGTGAAGAAGGCCGCCATGGTCGCGCAGTTGGACACCCCTTACAGTGCTGGATCGCTCCACCCCGCGCAGCTGCGTCCGCTGCTCGTGGCCCTGCAAGGGCTGCGCGACGGCAACTTCCGCAGCAGGCTCGACCCGCCCGACGATCCCTTCCTCGCGGAGCTGGCGATCACCTTCAACCAGGTCGTCGACCGCAACGAGCACCTGTCGAACGAGCTGACCCGCCTGCGCACCGAGGTCGCCAGGCGTGGGCGGCTCGACGAGCGGCTCGACCCCAGCCCAGGCACGGGAGGCTGGGCGGTCAACGTGGCCGCGGTCAACTCCATCGTCGACGCGCTGGTCATCCCGATGGCCAAGGCCACCAGGGTGCTCAACGCGGTGGCCGACGGCGACCTGTCCAAGCGGGTGGACCTCCAGGAGGACGACCGGCCGCTGCGCGGCGGGCTGCGCCTGATGGGCAAGGCGGTCAACCGCATGGTCGACCAGCTCGCGCTGTTCTCCGGCGAGGTGACGCGGGTGGCGCGCGAGGTGGGCACGGAGGGGCGGCTCGGCGGCCGGGCCAAGGTGCAGGGCATGTCGGGCAGCTGGCGTGACGTGACCGAGGCGGTCAACGCCATGGCCGGGCGGCTGACCGCGCAGGTGCGCGACATCGCGGTCGTCACCACCGCCGTGGCCAGAGGCGACCTGACCAGGCAGGTGACGGTCGAGGCCACCGGCGAGCTGCTGGAGCTGAAGCTGACCGTCAACACCATGGTGGACCAGCTCTCCTCGTTCGCCAGCGAGGTGACGCGGGTGGCCCGCGAGGTCGGCACCGAGGGCCAGCTCGGCGGCCGGGCCGAGGTCAAGGGCGTGCTCGGCACCTGGAAGGACCTGACCGACAACGTCAACTTCATGGCCACCAACCTCACCACCCAGGTGCGCTCGATCGCGCAGGTGACGACCGCGGTGGCCAACGGCGACCTGTCGAAGAAGATCACGGTGGACGCGCGGGGCGAGATCCTCCAGCTCAAGGACACCATCAACACGATGGTGGGGCAGCTGTCCGCGTTCGCCGACGAGGTGACGCGGGTGGCGCGTGAGGTGGGCACGGAGGGGCGGCTGGGTGGTCAGGCGCAGGTGCGCGGGGTATCGGGGGTGTGGAAGGACCTGACCGACAACGTGAACTTCATGGCCTCCAACCTCACCGAGCAGGTCCGCGACATCGCCCAGGTCGCCACCGCCGTCGCCCAGGGCGACCTCAGCCGCAAGATCAGCGTGGACGTCAAGGGGGAGATCCTCCAGCTCAAGGACACCGTCAACACGATGGTGGGGCAGCTGTCCGCGTTCGCCGACGAGGTGACGCGGGTGGCGCGTGAGGTGGGCACGGAGGGGCGGCTGGGCGGTCAGGCGCAGGTGCGCGGGGTGTCGGGGGTGTGGAAGGACCTGACCGACAACGTGAACTTCATGGCCTCCAACCTCACCAGCCAGGTGCGCTCGATCGCCATGGTCACCACCGCCATCGCCAACGGCGACCTGTCGAAGAAGATCACGGTGGACGCGCGCGGTGAGATCCTCCAGCTCAAGGACACCATCAACACCACCGTGGACAAGCTGTCGGCCTTCGCCGACGAGGTGACGCGGGTGGCGCGTGAGGTGGGCACGGAGGGGCGGCTGGGCGGTCAGGCGCAGGTGCGCGGGGTGTCGGGGGTGTGGAAGGACCTGACCGACAACGTGAACTTCATGGCCTCCAACCTGACCAGCCAGGTCCGCAACATCGCCCAGGTGGCCACCGCCGTGGCCAACGGCGACCTGTACAAGAAGATCGACGTGGACGCGCGCGGCGAGATCCTGGAGCTCAAGACCACGATCAACACCATGGTCGACACGCTGTCGTCGTTCTCCTCCGAGGTGACCAGGGTCGCCCGCGAGGTCGGCTCGGAGGGCAGGCTGGGCGGGCAGGCCGAGGTCGAGGGCGTCTACGGCACCTGGGAGCGCCTGACCAAGAACGTCAACCAGCTCGCCGGCAACCTCACCACCCAGGTGCGCGCCATCGCCGAGGTCGCCAGCGCCGTCGCCCAGGGCGACCTGAGCCGCTCGATCAGCGTCGAGGCCAAGGGCGAGGTCGCGGAGCTGAAGAACAACGTCAACCTCATGGTCGCCAACCTGCGCGAGACCACCCGCGCCAAGGACTGGCTGGAGAGCAACCTGGCCCGCATCGCCGGGCTCATGCAGGGGCACCGCAACCTCGTCGAGGTCGCCGACCTGATCCTGCGGGAGCTGACGCCGCTGGTCAGCGCCCAGTACGGCGCCTTCTTCCTGGCCGACGCCGACTCGGTGGACGGCTCGCTGGCCTACATCGCCGGCTACGGCGCCGCCCACGACGTGCTGCCGGGCCCCGCCCACGACATGCTGCCCGGCCCCGCCACGTCCGGCCCCGGGCTGATCAGGCAGGCGGCGCTGGAGCGCAAGCGCATCCTGCTGGAGGACGTGCCGCCCGGCTACATCACCGTGCACTCGGGGCTGGGCGAGGCCGCGCCCGCCAGCGTGGTGGTGCTGCCCATCGTGTTCGAGGACAAGGTGCTGGGCGTGATCGAGCTGGCCTCGTTCAGCCGGTTCAGCGACGTGCACCTGGCCTTCTTCGACCAGTTCGTGGTCACCATCGGCGTGGCGATCAACACCATCATCGCCAACGCCCGCACCGAGGCGCTGCTGTCGGAGTCGCAGCGCCTGGCGCAGCAGCTCCAGGGCCGCTCCGACGAGTTGCAGCGCCAGCAGGCCGAGCTGCGCAGGTCGAACGCCGCGCTGGAGGAGAAGGCCCACCTGCTGGCCACCTCCTCCCGCTACAAGTCGGAGTTCCTGGCCAACATGTCGCACGAGCTGCGCACGCCGCTCAACAGCCTGCTCATCCTGGCCAGGCTGCTGGCCGACAACCCCGAGAGCAACCTGTCGGAGCAGGAGGTCGAGTTCGCCACCACGATCCACAACGCGGGCAGCGACCTGCTCCAGCTCATCAACGACATCCTCGACCTGTCCAAGATCGAGGCGGGGCGGATGGACGTGCGGCCGGAGAAGCTGCCGCTGAGCAAGCTGCTCGACTACGTGGACGCCACCTTCCGCCCGCTCACCGTGGACCGGGGCCTCACCTTCGAGATCGAGGTCGCCCCCGGCACGCCCCGCGAGCTCTACAACGACGAGCGCAGGCTCCAGCAGATCCTGCGCAACCTGCTGTCGAACGCGGTCAAGTTCACCTCCGCCGGCGAGGTGCGGTTGTCGGTCTCGGTGGCCGAGGACAGGCCCGACCCCGACGGCCGCCCGATGCTCTCCTTCGCCGTCCGCGACACCGGCATCGGCATCGCCGCCGACAAGCTGCCGGCCATCTTCGGTGCCTTCCAGCAGGCCGACGGCACCACCAGCCGCAAGTACGGCGGCACGGGCCTGGGCCTGTCGATCAGCAGCGAGATCGCCCGCCTGCTCGGCGGCGAGATCCACGCCAGCAGCGAGCCCGGCGTGGGCAGCACGTTCACCCTGTTCGTGCCGGCCGGCTGCGCCGCCGCCGGGGCCGAGCAGCCCTCGGCCGAACCGGAGCCGGAGCCCGAGCCGGAGCCGCGCGCCCCGGCCCCCGGCTGGCAGGCCGACGGCGAGGAGCTGTGGCAGTCCTCCTCCAAGCTGGGCCGGCTCAAGCAGGGCCCGCTCGGGGCGGCGTTCGCGGGCCGGCGGGTGCTCATCGTGGACGACGACATCCGCAACGTCTACGCCCTGACGCACGTGCTCGGCAGGCTCGGCATGGAGATCGTCTACGCCGAGAACGGCAGGGAGGGCCTGGAGGCGCTGGAACGCGAGGCGGACATCGCGCTGGTCCTCATGGACGTGATGATGCCCGAGATGGACGGCTACGAGACGCTCGTCGCCGTACGGCAGATGCCCAGGTTCGCCGATCTGCCGATCATCGCGCTCACGGCCAAGGCGATGCCGGGCGACCGGGAGAAGACGATCTCCTGCGGCGCGTCCGACTACGTGCCCAAACCCGTGGACCTCGACCAGCTCCTGGAGGTGATGCGCGGGTGGCTCGCGGGCGATCGGGAGGACGGATGAACCGACAGGTCAAGATCCTGCTGGTGGACGACAACGAGGAGAGCCTGGTCGCGCTGGAGGCGGTGTTGCGGCCGCTGCAGCAGCTGCTGTTCAAGGCCAGATCGGGGCCCGAGGCGATGAAGCTGATGTTGCGCCATGACTTCGCGGTCGTCCTGCTCGACGTGCTCATGCCCGGCATGGACGGTTTCGAGACCGCCACCCACATCAAGCGGCTCGACCAGACCCGCGACGTGCCGATCATCTTCCTGACCGGCACCGAGCCCAGCTCGGGCGCGGCCTTCCGGGGCTACGCCGTGGGCGCCGTCGACTATCTCACCAAGCCGTTCGACCCGTGGGTGCTCCGGTCGAAGGTGGCGGTGTTCATGGAGCTGTTCAGGAAGAGCGCGGTGCTGATGGAGCAGGCGGCGCTGCTGGCCCAGCTCGTCAGGGACAACGAGGCGCTGGCCGGGTTCGCGCGGCGGCTGGGGGCGGTCGAGGCGCGGCTGGAGGGGCTCTCGGAGGGCGTCGCGGGCGACGAGGGGGTGCGGGAGGCGGTCAAGGACCTGGCCGACCGGGTGGTGGCCATGCAGACCGCGTTCGAGGCCGTCTCGACCGTGCGCGCCAGGGAATGATCCTGCCGTCAGTCAGGACATCGGCGAGCCTCCGCGCGTACCGCGGTGTCTCCGTCGTACCTTTGGCATCATGGCCACCCGTACGCCGAAAAGCGCATCGAAGGGGCCGGCGAAGCGGTCGACCTCGTCCCGTTCGACTCCCGCCAAGCGCGGGGCCGCCTCGGCGGGACGGCCCAGGGCGAGGGGAGCCGCCTCCGGCCGCAAGCCCTCGATGACCCATCAGGACCCGATCAGCTGGGTCTTCACCATGATCGGCAAGCTCGTCGTCGGGCTGTGGATGTTGTTCGCCAACGGCGTCGGCAGCGCGGCGCGGGCCCTGGGCAAGAACGCCAGGGAGCTCGATCCTGCGCACCGGCGCGACGGGGTGGGCCTGACGGTGCTGGCGGGCGCGATCGTGCTGGCGGCCATGACCTGGCGCAACTCGGAGGGCGCGGTGGCGGGCGTGGTCAACGCCGCCGTGCGGGGCGTGTTCGGCTCGCTGGCGTGGGCGCTGCCGCTCCTGCTCGGGCTGCTGGCCTGGCGTTACCTGCGCCATCCCGACCAGAACGCCGACACCGGGCGCATGGTCATCGGCTGGGCGGCGCTGATGGTCGGCGTGCTCGGGGTGATCCACGTGGCCAACGGCACGCCGTACCCGGCCGGCGAGGGCCAGGGCATGGACAAGGTGTCGCAGGCCGGCGGCATGGTCGGATTCATCGTGTCGGCGCCGCCGATGAGCATTCTGCCGCCGTGGGTGACGATCCCGCTGCTGCTGCTCCTGTCCGGGTTCGGGGTGCTGGTGATCACCGCCACGCCCGTGCACCGCATCCCCGAGCGGCTGGCCGAGCTGAAGCACATGCTGTTCGAGCGGCAGGCCGAGGGCGACGCCCCGCCGAAGCCCGCCAGCAGGAAGCGGGTCAGGGCGAAGAAGCCCGAGGAGGGCGAGGACAGCGTCAAGCCGTACGACACGCCGGTGATCGCGGAGAAGGACAAGAAGAGCGATCACTCGCCGGAGATCGTGCCGGGGCTGACGGACGAGGAGGAGCCGCCCGCTCCCGAGGCTGAGAGGCGTCCTGAGCCGCCGCAGCCCACGCCGGCGCCACGGAAGGTCGAGCAGCTCGTCCTGTCCCCGCAGGCGGGGCCGTACAGCCTGCCCGACCTGCAGTACCTCAAGCCGGGCAGCGCGCCCAAGCCGCAGACCAAGGCCAACACCACCGTGGTGAACGCGCTGACCAGCGTCCTGGAGCAGTTCGCCATCGACGCGCAGGTGATCGGGTTCACCCGCGGCCCGACAGTGACCCGCTACGAGATCGAGCTCGGGCCGGCGGTGAAGGTGGAGAAGGTCACCGCGCTGACCAAGAACATCGCCTACGCCGTCAAGTCCGCCGATGTGCGCATCCTGTCGCCGATCCCCGGCAAGTCGGCCATCGGGGTCGAGATCCCGAACGCCGACAAGGACCTGGTGGCGCTCGGCGACGTGCTGCGCTCCCAGGTGGCCCAGGCCGACCACCACCCGATGATCGTCGGCCTGGGCAAGGACGTCGAGGGCCGCACCATCGTCGCCAACCTGGCCAAGATGCCCCACCTGCTGATCGCGGGCGCCACCGGCGCCGGCAAGTCGGTCTGCGTCAACGGCCTGATCACCTCCATCCTGATGCGCGCCACGCCCGACGAGGTGCGCATGGTGCTGGTGGACCCCAAGCGGGTCGAGCTCAGCGTGTACGAGGGCATCCCTCACCTCATCACCCCCATCATCACCAACCCGAAGAAGGCCGCCGAAGCCCTCGAATGGGTCGTGGGCGAGATGGACCGGCGCTACGACGACCTGGCGGCCTCGGGGTTCCGGCACGTCGACGAGTTCAACAAGGCCGTGCGGGCGGGCAAGCTGCAGCCGCCGCCGGGCAGCGAGCGGGTCTACCAGCCGTACCCGTACCTGCTGGTGATCGTGGACGAGCTGGCCGACCTCATGATGGTGGCCCCGCGCGACGTCGAGGACTCGATCGTGCGCATCACCCAGCTCGCCCGCGCGGCCGGCATCCACCTGGTGATCGCCACTCAGCGGCCGTCGGTGGACGTCGTCACCGGCCTGATCAAGGCGAACGTGCCGTCCAGGCTGGCCTTCGCCGTCTCCAGCCTCACCGACTCGCGGGTCATCCTCGACCAGCCCGGCGCCGACAAGCTGGTCGGCCAGGGTGACGCGCTCTTCCTGCCCATGGGGGCCAGCAAGCCGATCCGCATCCAGAACGCGTTCGTCTCGGAGAAGGAGATCGCCGAGATCGTCGGGCACTGCAAGGAGCAGATGCAGGTCGAGTACCGCGAGGACGTGGCGGCGGCGCCGGTCAAGAAGGAGATCGACGAGGACATCGGCGACGACCTCGACCTGCTGATCCAGGCGGCCGAGCTGATCGTCACCACGCAGTTCGGCTCGACCTCGATGCTGCAGCGCAAGCTGCGGGTCGGGTTCGCCAAGGCGGGGCGCCTGATGGACCTGCTGGAGAGCCGCAACGTGGTCGGTCCGAGCGAGGGCTCGAAGGCGCGGGAAGTGCTCGTCAAGCCCGACGATCTGCCGGGTTTGCTGGCGGATCTGCGTGGCGAATGACCCCAATGCACGGTTGCACGGCGATAACTGATTGAATATGTACCACCACGAAGAGTAGTCGGTGTGGTGGGGGGCGGTTCGCTGTGCAGGAGCAGAGCATCGGGGCCATGCTGCGGGCGGCCAGGCAGACGGCCGGGCTGACGGTGGCGCAGGTCAGCGCGGCCACCAGGATTCGCGAGGCCATGATCCATTGCATGGAGCAGGACGACTACGGTCAGTGCGGCGGTGCCTTCTACGCCAGAGGGCACGTCCGGGCCGTGGCCAGGGCGGTGGGCCTCGATCCGGAGGCCACGGTCCATCTCTACGACCAGCAGTACGGCGGGCCTCCGCAGCCCATGCCGGCCTCGGCCGTCTTCCAGGCCGATCGCAAGATCAACCTGCCGGAGCGGCGCGGGCCCAACTGGACGATGGCGCTCGGCGTGGCGCTGGCCATCGTCGTGGTCTTCGGCATGATGCGGGTGATGGGCGGCGCCAGCGACCAGGTGCGTACGGGTGACGTGCGGGCCGCCTCGGCCCGGCCCAGCGTCCCGCCGAACACGCCCATCACCGAGACGCCGAAGCCGACGCCGACGAAGATGACGGCCAAGAACACCGTTACGGTGCGTATCAAGGCGAAGCGGTCGTCGTACGTGAGCCTGCACGACGCCGAAGGGCACAAGCTGTTCGCCGGCACTCTCAAGGCGGGCAAGACCTCCACCTGGCGCGCGCCCGACAAGGTCAACGTGCTGCTGGCGGACGCCGGAGCGGTAACGCTGCACGTCAACGGCAAGCGGGTGAAGGGTCTGGGCGGCAGGGGAGACGTGGCGCGGCGCACCTTCGGGCCGCCCAAACCGCAGTCGCGGTAGCCGCCGGGGGGAGCCCGGTGCAACGGGTGGTGGCCAACTCCCGATACCGTAGTGTTCACCATGTCATCCCGCCGAACCGCATCGCTGATCACTCTGGGCTGCGCACGCAACGAGGTCGACTCCGAAGAGCTGGCCGCGCGACTGGAGGCTGCCGGCTGGCAGCTGGGCGACGACGACCCCGATGTCGTCGTCGTCAACACGTGTGGCTTCATCGACTCGGCCAAGAAGGACTCCATCGACACGCTGCTGGCCGCCGCCGACTCCGGCGCGAAGGTGGTCGCCGCGGGTTGCATGGCCGAGCGCTACGGCAACGAGCTCGCCGAGGCCCTGCCCGAGGCCAGCGCGGTCATCTCCTTCGACGACTACGCCGAGATCGGTGACCGCCTCGACGACGTGCTGGCCGACAGGCCGCTCAAGCCGCACACGCCACGCGACCGCCGCACCTTGCTACCCATCTCGCCGGTGGACCGTGCCAGCGCCCCCAAGGCCAACATCCCAGGTCACGGCGACCTGCCTGAGGGCCTGGCGCCCGCCAGCGGGCCGCGCGTGCTGCGCAAACGGCTCGACGAGAGCCCGGTGGCCTCGCTCAAGCTGGCCTCCGGCTGCGACCGCCGCTGCACGTTCTGCGCCATCCCGGCCTTCCGTGGCTCCTACGTCTCCCGCCGGCCCGACGAGCTGCTCGCCGAGGCCGACTGGCTGGCCCACAGGGGCGTGCGCGAGCTCGTCCTGGTCAGCGAGAACTCCACCTCCTACGGCAAGGACCTGGGCGACCTCAGGGCGCTGGAGAAGCTGCTGCCGCAGCTGGCCGCCGTGGAGGGCGTCGAGCGGGTGCGGGTCAGCTACCTGCAGCCCGCCGAGCTGCGTCCCGGCCTGATCGACGTGATCACCGGCACCGAGGGCGTCGCGCCCTACTTCGACCTGTCCTTCCAGCACGCCAGCGGCGGCGTGCTGCGCCGGATGCGGCGCTTCGGCGACCCCGAGCGCTTCCTGGGGCTGCTGGAGACCGTGCGCGAGCGCGCCCCCGAGGCGGGCGTGCGCTCCAACTTCATCGTGGGCTTCCCCGGGGAGACCGAGGAGGAGTTCGGCGAGCTGGTCGGGTTCCTGGAAGCGGCCAGGCTCGACGTGATCGGCGTGTTCGGCTACTCCGACGAGGACGGCACGGAGGCGGCCAAGCTGCCGGGCAAGCTGGATCAGGAGGTCATCGACGAGCGGGTGCGGGTGCTCACCGAGCTGGCCGAGGAGCTGACGGCCCAGCGGGCGGAGGAGCGCATCGGCACCGAGGTCGACGTGCTGATCGACGACGACCTGGGCGACGGCGGCTACGAGGGCCGCGCGGCGCACCAGGGCCCCGAGGTCGACGGCTCGGTCACGGTGCAGGGCATCGGCCTGGTCAAGGGGCAGATCGTACGCGCGCACGTGGTCGACGCCGAGGGGGTTGACCTGATCGCGCGCATCAAGGCCGGCGGTCCATGAAAAGGGACGAGCGCCGCGTGGTAAGCCCGTGGAACATCGCCAACGTCCTCACGGTCCTCCGGTTGGTGCTCGTCCCCTTCTTCGTCGTCTGCCTCTTCCTGCCGGGCACCGGCTGGCGGGTGGCCGCGCTGGCGGTCTTCGCGGTGGCCTCGATCACCGACCACCTCGACGGGGAGCTGGCCCGGCGGTACGGCCTCATCACCGACTTCGGCAAGATCGCCGACCCGATCGCCGACAAGGCGCTCACCGGGGCCGCGCTGGTCTGCCTGTCGATCCTGGGCGAGCTGCCCTGGTGGGTCACGGTGGTGATCCTCGGCAGGGAGCTGGGCATCACGGTGCTGCGGCTGGTGCTGCTGCGGCACGCGGTCATCCCGGCCAGCTACGGCGGCAAGGTCAAGACCGTGCTGCAGATCGCCGCCATCGTGCTCTACCTCCTGCCCTTCGTGCCGGGCCCCGTCCGGTGGGTGGTGATGGGCGGGGCGGTCGTGGTCACCGTGGCGACGGGGGCCGACTACCTCTTCAGAGCGGTGAGACTGCGCAAAGTGGCCAAGCAGGCGCGCGGGGAGTGATCGATGGCTGACGTGGCCGAGGTGCTGGCGATGCTGGTGGCGCGGGAGGCCACCGTGGCCGTGGCCGAGTCGCTGACGGGCGGGCTCATCGGGGCCAGGATCACCGCGGTGTCCGGCTCCTCCAAGGCGTTCAGGGGCGGGGTGATCTCCTACGCCACCGATCTCAAGCACGAGCTGCTGGGCGTGCCGGCGGAGCTGCTGGCGCGTGAGGGGGCCGTGCACCCCGGCGTGGCCGCCGCGATGGCGGCGGGGGTGGCCCGGGTGTGCGGGGCGACCTACGGGGTGGCCGTGACGGGCGTGGCGGGGCCCGAGCCGCAGGACGGCAAGCCGGTGGGCCTGGTGTACGCGGCGGTCTCGGGGCCCGGCGGGCAGATTTCGTCCCGCGAATTGAGACTTGAAGGGTCGCGCGAACGTATCAGGGTAGAGACGGTGGACGAGGTAGTCGATCTCCTGTCAGGTGTGCTGAAGGCGAACATAGGGGAACATTCCGGGTGATTACCGTGTTACGTCCCGAGCGAACATGCGATGCGCGGTCTGACGCGGTGTCGGTGGATACGGGTACGGTGGAGCTGTGAGTGAGGTCCGTGAGCCAACTGCAAGCACCGAGCGCCCGGCAGGCGGGCCTGATGAGTCGCGCAACGAGGCACGAGCGGCGGTCCAGGGGCGGCGACGTCCAGTGATGACGGCGAGGAGTATGTACGAAGCTAAGAAGAACAAAGTGCGGCACGATCCGATCGCGCGGGGCGTGGTGAAGACATCCGCGCCGGGGAGGGAGCGACAGATGATTCTGCTGCGTCAGCTGCTCGGAGATGTGCTGAGGCGGTTGCGGGTGCGGCAGGGGCGCACGCTACGCGAGGTGTCCACGCTGGCCCGGGTCTCACTCGGCTATCTGTCCGAGGTGGAGCGCGGCCAGAAGGAGGCCTCGTCCGAGCTGCTCGCGTCGATCTGCGGCGCGCTCGGGGTGCCGCTTTCGCAGGTGTTGCGTGAGGTTTCCGACCAGTTCGCGCTGGCGGAGCTCCAAGCTGCTCCTGTGCTGGCCGACGTGCCGGAGCACGAGCGCCTGCCTCTTGGCGAGACGGTTCCCGGGTCGATCTCCGACTCCGTGTTCCCCGAAGTCAAGGACATGGTGGCCGCCTAACGCGGCTGGCAGCCGGCACACCACAGGATCAGGCGTTCCTGTGGCTGCTCTCCCATCTCCCCACGACTGATGCGGGTGCCGCATCGGCGACAGGGCCTCCCCGCCCTGCCATAGACCCAGGTCTGGTTCGCTGGGCGGCGATCCCCTGTGGTCACTGTGCCCGCATGCCCCTTGTTGGCCGCCAGCAGCCGCTGCGCCAGCGACACGAGCCCCTCGAGATCTGCGATCTCCCCGACCTTCTTCCACGGCCAGATCCCACGCAGGAACAGGGTCTCGGCGCGATAGATCGTGCCGATCCCCGCCAGGTTGCGCTGATCGAGCAGCGCCTCCCCGATGGTCCTGCCGGGCGCCCCTCGTAGCCTTCGCACGGCCTCATCCGGGTCCCAGTCCGCGCCGAGCAGATCCGGCCCCAGGTGACCCACCAGGCGTGCCTCGTCGGCCGTCCTGACGAGATCCACCATGCCGAGCTTGATCCCGATCGCCTGCCACCGCTCGTTGGCCAGGATCAGCCGCACCTGGTCGCCGGGCGGTACCCGCTCGCCCGGCCGCGCGACGTGCCAGCGGCCCTCCATGCGCAGATGGGTGTGGACGGTCAGCTCCCCCTCCACCCGGGTGAGCAGATGCTTGCCCCGCGACAGCGTGGTGATCACCTCCCGGCCTGTCAGATCGGCCGTGGCGTAGCGGGGCACGCGGAAGTCGGATCGGGTCAGGGCCTGGCCGTCCAGTGCGCCCCTGAGCCGTGCGGCGGTGCGGTAGACGGCGTCTCCTTCAGGCATTTCCCCAGTTTATGAAGCACTTTCAGGATGGTCTGCCCAGGCCGGGAGTTCACGGCCATAATGACGATCAGGAGCAGGCCTTGACGGAGGGCTGAACGGGGCATGCCGGAAATCACGGAATTACGCGCGGGAGATCCCACCGAAGTCGCGGAATACCGGTTGACCGGGCGGCTGACAGCTCAGGTGTTCACCGGACGGTCGAGGAGCGGTGAGCCGGTGCTCGTCCGGCTGCTGCCACCCGAGATGGAGCCAGAGCCGTTCCTGCGGGCCATGGAGCCGCTGCGCGGCGTCTCGGCCGTCGGCACCGCGCAGATCCTGGGCGCGGGGGTGTTCGGCGAGCAGGCCTACCTCGTCACGGAGTTCGTGGACGGGCCCGCGCTCAAGGACGTGGGCGGCACGTTCGACGGGGTGGGGCTCTACCGGCTGGCGGCGGGGACCATCACCGCGCTGGTCGCCATCCACCAGGCGGGCCTGGCGCACGGCGACATCCGGCCGGGCAACGTGCTGCTCGGCCCCGACGGCCCCCGGGTGATCGACGCCGGGCTGGAGCAGGCGATGGCGGCGGCGTCCGTCTCGACCAGGAAGGTGGCCGTGCCCGCCTACACCGCGCCCGAGCGGCTGCGCGGTGGCGAGGCCGGGGCGGCGGCCGACGTGTTCTCCTGGGCGGCGACCATGGTGTTCGCGGTGAGCGGCGCCTCGCCCTTCGAGGGCGGGTCGATGAGCGCCACCGTCGATCGCATCGTCAACCAGCCACCGGACCTGCCCGATCTGGGCGAGCTGCACGGGCTGATCGCCCGCTGCCTGGACAAGGACCCGGCCGCGCGGCCGGCGGCCAGCGACGTGCTGCTGCGGCTGGTCGGCCAGACGTCGTTGCTGAGCGGGCAGGTGAGCCACGGCCCGTCGCCGCCCGAGACCGCCCCACCGGCCCGCCGCAGCCTCAACGTGGCGGCGCTGGCGGCGGCGTTCGCCGCCGGGGCGCTGCTGTCCGGCGCGGGCGTCTACGCGCTCACCGGCGACCGTGCCGCCACCGTGACGCGGGCCGCCGCCACGCCCGCGGCGTCCGGCTCGCCCGCCACGCCCACCGTCGCGGTCTCCCAGACCGCGGCGCCGGAGGAGAAGGTGGAGAAGAAGGCGGCCACCGACCTGGAGGTCAAGGACATCGACGCCGTCCTGCACGAGCATCCGAGCGACTCGATGCGGCTGACCTCGTTCCTCGGGGCCTCGGGGCAGTTCACCTCCTACGTCCGGGAGAAGGGCGGCGCGTTCAGGACCGTCGGCAGGTTCGAGCAGCCCCTGCTGTCGCCGGGCGGCGACTGGGTCGCGCTCAACCCCCTGCTGAAGTACCAGGGCACCGACCTCGACCAGGTCAAGTTCACCAAGCTGTCGACGGGGGAGTCCTTCGTCGTCAGCACGGTCAAGAAGCCCCTCAGCACCAGCCGGCCCTTCTGGTCCAGGGACGGCGGCAAGCTGCTGCTGTCGGTCTACGACATGGAGAACGAGCCCGCGCGCATCGTGGGCTTCGTGGTCGTGGACGTGGCCGCGCGGAAGGCCGTGCACGTCGAGACCGAGTACGCCGACGACGCGACCCTGGCCTACAACTTCGCCCCTGACGGGACGGTCGTACGGGGATTCTGGGACGGCGAGAACAAGGGGATCGAGTTCTACGACCTGTCCGGCCAGGTCACCAAGACCATGCACTGGGTCGGCCATCCGAAGGGCGGCGAGTGGTTCTCCCCGTCGGGCAAGCGGCTGGCCACCGTCTGCCCCAGCGGCAAGGACTACTGCGTCTGGGACCTCCAGTCGGGCGCCCGGCAGGCGACGGTGCCGTTCAGCACCGGCGAGGGCAGCTTCCTGGGCTGGTTCAACGAGAAACACCTGCTCGTGCAGGATCCGGGCAAGAAGAAGGGCACCGCGCAAATCAAGATCATCGATCTGACGGGTGACACAAGCCGGGTGCTGGTGGATCTGGCGACGGACAAGCCGCACATGCTCCAGTTCGCCCGCGTACCGGCCTCGTGAAGCCGCTGATCGCCGGCGACCCGGCGGAGCTGGGCGGCCACCGCCTCGCCGGGCGGCTGGGCCAGGGCGGGCAGGGCGTGGTCTACCTCGGGGAGTCGGCCGCCGGCACGCCGGTCGCGATCAAGATGCTGGGCGACGGGCTGGACGACCCCGAGGCCCGCGACCGGTTCCGCCAGGAGATCGGCTACGCGCGGCGGGTCAAGGCGTTCTGCACCGCGCAGGTGCTGGCCAGCGGTGAGTTCCGGGGCACGCCGTACGTGGTGAGCGAGTACGTCGACGGCCCGTCCCTGGCGACCGTGATCCTGGAGCGGGGTCCGCTGCGCGGGGCCGAGCTGCGCCGCCTGGCCATCGGCACGCTGACCGCGCTGGCCGCCATCCACCAGGCCGGCGTCGTGCACCGGGACTTCAAGCCCGGCAACGTGCTGCTCAGCAGGGACGGGCCGCGGGTGATCGACTTCGGCATCTCGCGGGCGCTGGAGGAGCGTGAGGGCGACGGCACGCATCTCGTCGGGACGCCGCCGTACATGGCGCCCGAGCAGTTCGGCGGCGGTCCTGCCGGGCCGGCGGCCGACCTGTTCGCCTGGGCGGGGACCATGGTGGCGGCGGCGACGGGACGCCCGCCGTTCGGGACGGGTGAGCTGCCCGCGCTGATCGGCCGGATCCTGACCGCCGAGCCCGACCTCGGCGACCTCGACGGCGAGCTGCGCGAGCTGGCCGGGCGCTGCCTCGACAAGGACCCCGCGGCCCGCCCCACCGCCCCGCAGGCGCTGCTGACCCTGCTCGGGCACCGCGACCAGGCGCTGCGGCACACCGGCGAGCAGCGGCTGCTGGCCGAGGGGCAGCAGCCGGCGGCCCCGCCCCGCCGCCGGCGCCGGCCGCTGGTGGCCGCGGCGGCTGGCACGGCCGTGGTCATCACCGTCGCGGTGCTCCTCCTGCGCCCCGCCCCGCCCCCGCGCCCGCCCGCGCCCGCCCCCGTGCCGCTGCCGACCCCGCGCACGGGGACGATGGCCCGCACCTCGGTGACGGACGTGAAGATCTCCAAGACCGGGATCACCCTGCACGAGAACCCCGCCGACCCCGTCTGGGTCTCCTCCTACCGCGACGTGCACAACGACGCCGCCACCTACGTGCGCGACCCCGCCAGGGGGGACTTCTCCTTCTTCGGCAGCTTCGAGGAGCCGATCGTCTCGCCGGGCGGCCGTTTCGTGGCCTCCCTGCGGTACACGCGCCTGACGAGCACCGACTTCGAGTCCATCAGGCTGCGCGACCGCGCCACGGGCCAGGACCGCGAGGTGCGTACCGTGGACAAGCCGCGCACGCTGATGGACCCGTCCTGGTCGGGGGACGGGCGCCGGGTGCTGGCCACCGTGCTCCACGTCGGCAGGGAGCAGCGGGCCGTGGGCTTCGCGGTCGTGGACCCGGTCACGGGCTCGGTCAAGATCACCGAGTCGGCGAGTGCCGGGGACGCCAGGTACCACTGGGGCTCCGACCACGACAGCGTGCTGCAGCAGGCGGCGGACGGCTCGGTACGCGTGCTGGACCTGGACGGCAAGGTGCTGCGCAGCTTCACCGGGGTGGGCAGGCTGACGGTCGGCGGAGCCACCGGGACACCGTTCGGCGTGGTCTTCGCCACGGTGTGCCCAGGGCAGCCGCGCCGGATCTGCTTCTGGGACGAGCGGACCGGCGCGAGGAAGGGCGAGGCCCGGCTGGCGGCCGGCGCCACCTTCAACGGGTGGCTGGACGGGCGTCACTTCCTGTCCACCGTGCGCGCGGGCAAGAGGACGGACGTCTTCCTGGCGGACGCCGGCGGTGAGCGTGTCCGCACCCTGATCACCGGGCCGGCGGACGAGCTGGACAAGGTCACCTTCTGGTACTCGGCGAAGTGACGGTCAGTCCAGACTGTGCCGGTCCTCATTCTGCCGGTCCCCGCTGTGCCGGTCCTCCGCGACGGGAGTCGGGGCGGGCGGCTCCCGCACGGGGAGGGGCTGGGCCAGGATCAGCGTCAGGTCGTCCGCCGCGTGCGCGCACGACCCGCCGGTGTGCCGCCGCAGCAGCCCCAGCACCTCGCGCATCGACTCCGCCAGCGTGGCCTGCGTCAGCGCCTCGTGCAGGCGCTCGCCGAAGGGCAGCTCGACGCCCTCGCAGCTGCGGGCCTCGGTCAGCCCGTCGGTGAACAGCAGCAGACGGTCGGACGGCAGCAGGCGCACGCGCCACACGTACGGCTCGGGGGACAGGCCGAGAGGCCGGCACGAGCGGGGCGGATGCAGGGCGCGCAGCCGGTTGTCCACCCGCACCGGAGCCGGATGCCCGCAGTTGACCAGCAGCACCCCGCCGGGCACGAACTCGGCCAGCAGCACCGTGACGAAGTCCTCCGGCCCGAGGCTGGGAGCGATGGCGGCGTCCAGGTCCAGAGCCAGCGCGGCCAGGTCGGGCGCGGTGGCCGCGGTGCGGCGGAAGGCCGCCAGAACGGTCGCGCTGAGATGCGCGGCGTCCAGCCCGTGCCCCTTGACGTCGCCGATGACCAGGCGCAGGCCCGTGGGTGTGGCGACGGCGTCGTGCAGGTCGCCGCCGATGCGGGCGGTGGCCGCCGACGAGCGGGTGTGCGCCGCCAGGCCCACCCCGCCCAGCTCGGCGGGGAGCGCGGGGATCATCGCCCACTCCGCGATGCGGGTCATCCTGGCCAGCTCGACGCGGTGGCGGGCGTGGGAGCGCGCCGTCACGTACGCCCACAGGCCGCCGGTGACCACGATCAGCGCGCGTACCAGGTGGTGCGGCAGGGAGCCCTCGTCCACCGCGGGCAGCGGCAGCGCCAGCACCAGGGCGGTGGCGGCGGCCAGCACGGTGTGGCGGACGGCCAGCAGGTGGGCGGCGACCATCGGGCCGACCAGCAGCAGGGCCGACAGGGAGACCGTGGCGTACGCGGCGTCCGCCAGCGCGACCACCACCTCAGCCGCGAGCAGCGCGGGCAGCAGCAGCCGCTGACGGCTGGAGACGATTTGGCGTGGGATGACGCCTCCTCGGGGGGTTGCGATCGCGAGTAGCCACCTTCTCACTTTTAGTGACGGTGCGGGAGCGATTCCGGCAAACTGTGGGACACACCGAGTCCTGTGAGGTGACGCTCATGCAAGTCAGCCAGTGGCAGGGAAACGTCCCCAGCGAGACCACGAGTCTGATCGGTCGCCGCGAGGAGGTGGATGCGGTGCGGGCGCTGCTGGAACGCTCCCGGCTGGTGACGGTCACCGGGGTGGCCGGGGTCGGGAAGACCAGGATCGCCCTGCGGGCCGCCGCCGAGCTGCGGCAGGGCTTCGCCGACGGGGTCTGGGTGGTGGCGCTGTCGCCGCTGGTGGAGGGGAGCGCGCTGCCGTACGCGATCGCGGAGGCGCTGCCGCTGAGCGACCAGAGCTCCCGGCCCGTGACCGAGGTGCTGGCCGACTACCTCGCCGACCGGGAGCTGCTGCTCGTCCTCGACACCTGCGAGCACCTGACCGAGGCGTGCGCGGCGGCGGTCGGGCAACTGCTCGCGGCGGCGCCCCTGCTCCGCGTCCTGGCCACCAGCCGCAGGCCGCTGGGGCGCGCGGAGGAGCAGGTTCTCACGGTGGAGCCGCTGCCGGTCCCGGAGGGCGCCGACTGGCGGGCGGGCGACGCGGTGGAGCTGCTCCTCGACCGCGCCGCCGCGATCGTGCCCGGCTTCGCGATCGGCGAGCACAACCGCGACGCGCTGATGCGGGTGTGCCGGCGGCTGGAAGGGCTGCCGCTGGCCATCGAGCTGGCCGCCGCCCGGCTGCGCGAGCTGTCCCCCCAGCGGCTGGCCGAGCGGCTGGAGGACCGCTTCGCGGTGCTCGGCACGACCGACCACAAGGTGTACGGCGCCGACCCGCCCTGGCACCAGGCCCTGCGCACCGCGATCGGCTGGAGCCACCAGCTCTGCACCCCCGCCGAGCGGCTGCTGTGGGCGCGGGCCTCGGTGTTCGCCGGGGGGATCGACCCGGCCGCGGTGAAGCGGGTCTGCGCCGACGACCGGCTGCCGAGCTGGCAGATCCCGCAGCTGCTCGAATCGCTCGCGGACAAGTCGATCCTCATCTGGGAGCCGACCGGGGCGGGTGACCGCTACCGGATGCTGGACACGATCCGCGAGTTCGGCGCCATCTGGCTGAAGGACCTGGGCCAGGACGAACGCGTCCGGCGCCGGCACCGCGACTACTACCTGGAGCTGGCCAGGGAGGGCGACGCCGCCTGGATCGGCCCCGACCAGTACGCCTGGTACGACCGCATGACCGTCGAGCTGCCCAACCTGCGGGCCGCGCTGCAGTTCGCCCTGGTACGCCCGGAAGGGCAGACCGCGCTGGAGCTGGCAGGGGCGCTGTGGTTCTTCTGGTACCCCTGCGGCTTCCTCCAGGAGGGGCGGCACTTCCTGGAACGGGCGCTGGCCCAGAACCGCGAGCCGGGGCCCGCGCGGCGCAAGGCCCTGTGGGCGTGCGCCCTGGTCCTGGTGTGCCAGGGCGAGGGCGCGCTCGCCGAGAAGCTGGCGACGGAGTGCGCGGCAGAGGCCGAGGCGCAGGGCGACGTGGAGGCGACACTGATGGCCTGGTGCGCCATGAGCTGCGCCCGGATCATCATGGGCGACAACGCGCGCGCCGCCGAGGCGGCCAGGAAGGTGATCGACCAGGAGGCGCGCTCGCTGTTCCTCTTCCCCGTGCTGCTGGCCTACACCAGCTACGGGATGAGCAGGACCATGGTCGGCAGCTTCGAGGACGGCATCGCGGCGCTCGAACGGCTGCGCGCGCTGTGCGACCGGCACGGTGAGCGGTGGCAGCGGGCCTACGGTGACGTGCTGCGCGCCCAGGCCGAGCTGGCCTGCGGGCGGCCGGGGCAGGCGCGGGCGTACGCGACGGCGGCGCTGGAGGTCAAGTGGCGGCTGCACGACAGCCTCGGGATGGCGATGGCCATCGACGTGCTCGCGCCGGCGGCGGTGGCGGCGGGGGAGGGGGAGCGGGCGGCGCGCATGCTGGGGCTGGCCGACCAGATCTGGGACACCGTGGGCAAGCACCAGATCGGCACGCCGGAGCTGGTGGCCACGCGGCGGGCGTGTGAGAGCGAGGTGCGGGGGGTGCTCGGTGATCAGGCCTACGCCAGCGCCTTCAGCGCCGGGCGCGACAGCGACCTGGACGCGGGCGTCGCGTACGCGCTGGGCGCGCCCCCGGCACGGTGAACGCTGCCGGGGCAGGGCATGGGCGGCGCTCGCGTGGCGGTGGGGCGGTCAGTCCCAGGCGGCCGGGTCGGAGGCGAGCTGGCGGATGCGCTCGGGCAGCGCCCCGGAGGCGACCTGCTCCAGCGTGACCTCCTCCAGGATCGACCGCTCGGTGGCCCGCAAGGCGATCCACACCTGCTGCAGCGACTCCGCCGGCCCCCGGTAACCGACGTGCTCGGGCCGCTCGCCGCGGACGTTGGCGAGCGGGCCGTCCACGGCGCGGATGACGTCGGCCAGCGAGATGGCGGAGGCGGGCCTGGCCAGCACGTAGCCGCCCTCCGGCCCGCGCTGGCCGCGCACCAGCCCGGCGCGGCGCATCTGCAGCAGGATGTTCTCCAGGTACTTGGGCGGCATGTCCTGCTCCTTGGCGAGCTCGCCCACGGTGGTCGGGCCTGCACCGGCGGCGGCCAGTTCAGCGGCGGCACGGAGAGCGTAGTCGACACGAGCGGATAGGCGCATGTTCTCGATTATCCCTCCTGGTCAACACTGGTTAGGCGCAAGCTTGCCAGAACGGGCACGAGATCCGATTCCGGCGGGTACGTCCCAGGTGCGGAAATCGGCGTTCACACCAGGCAAGAATGGGGGCGCTAAACTTCCAACAACCTTTTCGATTTGACGGTGGGATTCAGCGTGGAGCGACGCCCTGGTGTGCCCAGATTGCTCAGGGAGATCAACGACCGGGCCGCGCTGGAGCTGTTGCTGGCGACCGGTCCCATGACGCGCGGGCAGATCGGCAATCTGACCGGTCTGTCCAAGGTCACGGCCTCGCAGACGCTGGCCAGGCTCGAGGAGCGCGGGCTGGTCGAGGTGGTCGGCACGCAGGCCGGCGGGCGGGGGCCCAACGCGGCGCTGTACTCGGTGATCGCCTCCAGCGCGTACGTGGCCGGCCTGGAGGTCGGCCCCGAGCTGATCTCCACGGCCGTCGCCGACATCCACGGCAACACGATCGCCGAGGTCACCGTCGCCCCCGACGGCCACGACGACCCCGTCTCGCTGGTGCACGGGGCGATCGTCAAGGCGTGCCGCAGCGCCAAGGTGAGCATCTCCAAGCTGCGCGGCGTCGTCATCGGCACCCCCGGCGTGGTCGATCCGCGCAGCGGCGACATCCGGTTCTCCTTCGACCTGCCCGGCTGGCACGAGGGCATCCACGAGGCCCTGGCGGGCGACCTGCGGCGCGAGGTGACGATCGAGAACGACGTCAACCTCGCCGCCATCGCCGAGCGCGTCGACGGGGCCGCGCAGGGGCTCGACGACTTCGTGCTGCTGTGGGCCAGCCGCGGGCTGGGCCTGGCCATCACGCTCGGCGGCAAGCTGCACCGGGGGCGCTCGGGCAGCGCGGGGGAGATCGGCTACCTGCCGGTGCCCGGGGTGCCGCTGCCGGAGGACATCCGTACGCAGCCGGGGCGGCTGCCCTCGCTGGCCGGCGGTCTGCAGTCGCTGGTCAGCGCCGAGGCGGTGACCGAGCTGGCGCGCGGATACGGGTTCGCCGCCAGCAGCGCGACCGAGTGCGTGAAGGTGGCGGTGGCGGCGGGAGCCGAGGGGGAGCCGCTGCTGGACGAGATCGCGCAGCGGCTGGCCCTGGGGGTGGCCGCGGTGTGCGTGATCCTCGACCCCGGCCTGGTGGTGCTGGCCGGGGAGGTGGGGCACGCCGGTGGCGCCGCGCTGGCGTCCCGGGTGGAGGAGGCCGTGGCCCGGATCTGCCTGGTGCGGCCCCAGATCGTCACGACCACGGTGACGGACAAGAACCCGGTGCTGCGCGGCGCCGTGCTGGCGGCGCTGGACCAGGCACGCGAGGAGCTGCTGGCCTCCTGAGAGACACGCCTGCCCGCCACCCCGGCGGGCCTCAGGCGGTGAGGAGCTCGACGGCCGCCTGGGCGTTGGCGCGGGCGGCGCCGTACGTGGCGATGTACGTGGCGGCGTCCGGCCGCCACACCGGCAGGCCCATCTCGATCACCGTGGTGTCAGGACGGGCGGCCAGTAGCTCCGAGACCAGAGCGCGGCTCTCGTCGTGCCGGTGCGCGTCCTTGACCACCACGACCAGGGAGCGCCCCCCGGCCTTGGCCAGCAGTCCCTGGACGTCGGCGGCGGCCGGCTTGACGCGCACGATCTCGGCGTCCGGCAGCCACGGCCCCACCCCCCACGGCACGTCGCCCACGGCGATGGTCGGCGGCGTGTCCACCTCGATGACGAGGGGCTCGACGAGAGGGGCCGCTGAGCCGGTGAGCCGGACGGCGCGGCGGGCCGCGTGCAGGCCCACCCCGTTCTGCCCGGCCCCGTTCTGGCCGCTCCCGTTGAGCCCGCTCCCGTTGAGCCCGGTCTCCTGGCCCGGCGTGGCGGTCCAGGAGCGCAGCGCGGCCACCCGCGCGGCCGCCTCCTCCAGCCTGGACTCGGGCAGCCGCCCCTCGCGGACGGCGGAGACGATCTCGGCGATGATGGCCCGCACGTCGTCGTAGGTCGGCAGCGGGCCCAGGCACAGCAGGTCCGAGCCGGCCGCGAGGGAGAGCACGGCGCCCCCTGCCAGGCCCACGCTCTTGGTGATCGCGTGCATGTCGAGGGCGTCGGTGACGACCACGCCGTCGTAACCGAGCTCGCCCCTGAGGAGCCCGGTCAGCGCGGCGCCGGACAGCGTGGCGGGCGTCCTGCCCGTCAGCACCGGCACCGCGACGTGCGCGGTCATCACCGACTTGGCCCCCGCCCCGATGGCGGCACGGAACGGGGCCAGCTCCCGCTCCCGCAGCATGTCCAGGCCGACGTCCACGACCGGGACCGCGACGTGGGAGTCCACCCGGGTGGCGCCGTGGCCGGGGAAGTGCTTGACGCAGGCGGCCACGTGCACCGACTGGAGGCCCTCCACGGCGGCGACCGTGTGCCTGGCCACCAGCTCCGGATCGGTGCCGAACGACCTGGTGCCGATCACCGGGTTGTCGGCCTCGGTGTTGACGTCGGCGCTCGGCGCCATGTCCAGGTTGATGCCGCAGGCGGCCAGCTCGCACCCGATGGCCCGGTAGACCCGGCGGGTCAGCTCCACGTCGTCCACGGCCCCCAGCGCCGCGTTGCCCGGGTACGGGCTGCCGACGTGGTAGGCCAGCCGCGTCACGTCCCCGCCCTCCTCGTCGAGCGAGATGACGGGCTCACCGGCTCCCCTCAGCGCGGTGGTCAGGGCGAGCACCTGGCCGGGCTCGGCCACGTTGAAGCCGAAGAGCGTCACGCCGCCGAGGCCGTGCTCCAGCTCGCGCAGCACCCAGTCGGGCGCCGTGGTGCCCTGGAAGGCGACGAGCAGCGTGCCGGCCGCGAGTCGGCGCAGCCCCCGATCACTCTGACTCATGGCTCCTCATCCGTTTCAAGGCAGGGTTGGGTACGGTGCCGGCGGCACCGTACGCGGGAAGGTCGTCAGCCCTTCACGGCCCCGGCGGTCAGGCCGGTGACCATGCGGCGTTGCACCAGCAGGAAGAAGATGACGACCGGGATCGTCATCAGCGTGGAGCCGGCCATGATGGCGCCCCAGTCCACGCCCTTCTGGCCGAAGAAGTACTGCAGGGCGACCGGCATCGTGTACCCCTCGGACCCCGACATCAGGTAGAGGGCGAAGACCAGGTCGTTCCAGGCCGTGATGAAGGAGAAGATGCTGGTGGCCACCAGCCCGGGCGCGACCAGCGGGAAGAGCACCCTCCAGAAGGTCGTCATGCGCCCGGCCCCGTCGATCCAGGCCGCCTCCTCCAGCGACCTGGGCACCGCCGCGACGAACGTGCGCAACATCCACACGGCGAACGGCAGCGTCAGCGCGACCTGGGTGATGATCAGCCCGAGCAGCTGGTCACCGAGCCCCGCCCGCTTGACCATCATGTACAGCGGGATGAGCAGGCCCTCCGCCGGCAACATCTGCACGATCAGCAGCACCACCAGGAACGTGCCGCGCCCCTTGAAGTTGAAGCGGGCGATGGCGGTGGCCGACAGCAGCGCGAACGCGGAGCCGATGACGACGGTGCCGAGCGCCACGATCGCGCTGTTGCGCAGGTAGAGCCAGATGGAGTTGTTCGCGACGCCCTCGGTCAGCACCCGCTCGAAGTGCTCCAGGGTGAAGTGCGTCGGGAACGGGATGAACTCGGTGGTGAAGATCTGGTCGTTGGCCTTGAAGCCGGTGGCGACCATCCAGTAGACGGGGAAGACCGCATAGACGAAGACCGCGATCCCGGCGGCGTTCAGCAGGATCTTGCCGAGCCTCTTGCGTGCGAGCGGGGTCACATCTCCTCCTGCTTCACGATCTGCCTGACGTACACCACGGTGATGATCAGCAGGATGATCGTCAGCACCACGGAGATCGCCGCGCCCGTGCCCAGCTTCTGCGGGGGCTTGAACGCCTCGGCGACGGCGTACATCGACAGGTTGAAGCCGTCACGGTTGGTGGGACCGTTCATGAGCACGTAGAGCTGGCTGAAGCACTTGAAGTCCCAGATGATCGACAGCACCGTCAGCACGGCGAAGACCGGCTTGAGCATCGGCAGCGTGATCTTCCTGAACGTGTGCCACGGCCCTGAGCCGTCCACCTTGGCGGCCTCGTACAGCTCGGCGGGGATGCCCTTGAGCCCGGCCAGCACCGAGACCGCGATGAACGGGAAGCCGGCCCACACCACGCAGACGGTCAGCGCGATGTAGAGGGGGACGGTCTCGTTCAGCCAGGGGGTGCCGGTCCAGCTCTCCTGGCCGTCGGGCGGGGCCGCCAGCCAGTCGGGCAGCAGGTTGAGCGCCCAGTTGACGATGCCGGCCTCGGCGTCGAACAGGGAGCGCCAGATGACGCCCTGCGCCACGGGCGGCACGGCCCAGGCGAACATGCAGCCGACGACCACGAACAGCGACATCTTCTTGCCCAGCCGGTGCAGCAGCACGCCGACCGCGGTGCCCACGATCAGCGTGAGGCTGACGGCGACGAAGGCGAAGGCCACCGTGTTGCGCAGGGCGGACCAGAAGATGTCGTTGGCGAGGATCTTCTCGAAGTTCTCCAGGCCGACCCACTCGGCGGGCCGGGTGCCCCGGATCTGGGCCAGGCCGACCTTCTGGAAGGCCATGATGGACAGCTGGACCATCGGGTAGAGCAGCAGCCCCGCGATGACCACCAGGCCGGGGACGAGCAGCACGTACGGGATGCTCCACACCGGCAGCCCGCTCGCCCGCGCCCTACGGCCGTTCCTGGTACGCCGGTGGCCCGGGGGCGGGGACGAGCCCCTGCCCCGGGCGACCGTTGTCGTGTTCGCCATCGCTACTGGTTCAGGATCTCTTCGAGTTCCTTGTTGGCGTCCGCGAGGGCGGTGTTGGCGTCCTTCTTGCCCTCGATGACGGCGCGTGCCGCGTTCTGCAGCACGGCCTTCGTCGCGTCGGCCTCAGACCAGTTGGGGTCGGCGGGGAAGGCCTTGGCCTTGGCGAACGCCTGCGCGAACGGGCCCTGCGCCGGGTCCTCGTTCATCGCCTGCAGGGTGTCGGGGTAGACGGGCAGCAGGCCGCCCTCCTTGGCGTACCGGTCGGCCCAGGTCTTGCTGGTGGCCAGCTTGATGTACTCCTTGCCGAGGTCCGCCTGCTGGGTGGTGCCCCACAGCGCGATGTCGTTGCCGCCGAAGAAGGAGGGCGCCACGCCGCCGGTCTTGGCGGGCAGCGGGAAGAAGCCGAGCTTGTCGCCCTTCAGCTTGCCCTTGGAGTCCTCCTCGATGCCCGACAGGTCCCAGGCGGCGGTGAGGTACATCGCGACCTTGTTGTTGGCGAAGCGCGTCCGGATGTCCGTGGTGTTCTGCGTCAGGTTCGCCTTACTGGACAGGCCGTCGGTGACCAGGCTGGTGTAGGTGCCGAAGCCCGCGGCGAAGGCCGGCTCGGTGAGCTTGCCGACCCACTTGTCGCCCTCCTTGACGGCGTACTCGCCGCCCTCGGACCAGGCGAAGGCCGCCAGCAGGTGGTTGGCGTCCGAGCCGCCGTTGAAGGCGAAGCCGTCCACGCCCTTCTTCTCGGCCTGGATCTTCTTGGCGGCGGCGACGAGCTCGTCCCAGGTCTTGGGCGTCTCGATCTTGAGCTCTTCGAACCAGTCCTTGCGGTAGAGCACCGCGCGGGCGCCCGCGCCCCACGGGATGGCGTAGATCTCGTTGTCGACGGTCTCGTAGCCGTAGAGGTTCTGGGGGATCTGCGAACGGTCGCCCTCACGGGCGATGTCGGTGATCGGGGTGAGCGCGTCCTGGCTCTGCCACATCGGCACCTGGTCGTTGCCGATCTCGGTCACGTCGGGGCCGGTGCCGGTCGCCGCGGCGGCGAACTTGTCGGCGACCTGCGGCCACGGGATCCACTCCAGCTTGACCTGCGCGCCGGTCTGCTTGGTGAACTCGGCGTTGAGCTCCTCCATGTACTTGGCCGCGGCGGGGTTGCTGTCGCCGAGCCGCCACACGCTGAGCGTCTTGCCGGCGAACGCGGGGCCGGAGGAGGCGGCGGCGCTGGGTGAGGACGAGGGGGGCTGTTCACCGGAGCCACAAGCGGCCAGGCCCAGGGCCAGCGCGGCCGTGGTGACCGTAGTGGCGGTGATCTTAGCGATCCTCACAGGGTTCTCCCTTCCCGGGTGCTGGCCTACGGTCCGCACCAGGCTGATCGTCAAATCCGAACGATGCTGGTAAACTAACAAGAAACTTTCTTAAAAGAAACGCCCGTTAGCCGATCGTGACGAGAAGGGTGCGCCGATGAGCCGAGACCCGGGAACTCCCCGGTTGCTACGCCGGCTGAACGACCGCGCGGCACTCGAACTGCTCCTCGGGGACGGCCCACTCACCCGTGCCGAGCTCGGCGAGCGGACCGGGCTCTCCAAGGTAACGGCAGGTCAGCTCCTCGCGCGCCTGGAGGAGCGGGGGCTGGTGGAGGTCGCGGGCGAGCGCGCGGGAGGCAGGGGGCCGCACGCCGCCCTGTACGCCGTGGTCCCGTCGAGCGCGTACGTGGCCGGCCTGGAGGTCCTGCCCGACAGTCTCACGGTCGGTGTGGCGGACATCACAGGCAGAGTCGTGGTCGAGATCACCGTCAATCCCTCCGACGCTCGCGATCCGGTCAAGGCGGTGCACGCCGCGGTGCAGCGGGCGTGCGACGCCGCCAGCGTCAGCCTCTCGCAACTGCGCGCGTTCGTCATCGGCACGAGAGGCGTCGTCGATCCGGCCACCGGTGACGTGCGCATCTCGGTGGACCTGCCCGCCTGGCACGTCGGCGTGCTGGCCAGCCTGCGCGAGACGCTCGGCACCTCCGTCACCATCGAGAACGACGTCAACCTGGTCGCCCTGGCCGAGCACCGCCACGGTGCGGCCGTCGGCCACGACGACTTCGTGGTCGTCTGGGCAGGCGTCGGCCAGGGCCTCGGCGTCATGCTGGGCGGCCGGCTGCACCGGGGCATCACCGGCGGCGCGGGCGAGATCGGCTGGCTGCCCGTGCCGGGCGAGCCGCTGCCCTCCGACGTCACCCGCCCGCAGACGGGCTCCTTCCAGCGCCTGGTGGGCCACGACGCGCTGCGCGGCCTGGCCGAGGAGCACGGCGTCGCCGGCCACACGGTGCCCGACCTGGTACGCGGCGGCGACGAGAGCTACCTCGACGCCGTGGCCGCCCGGCTGGCCCTGGGCGCGGCGGCCGTCACCGTCGTGCTCGACCCCGGCCTCATCGTGCTCAGCGGCGACATCGGCCGCGCCGGCGGCGAGCGGCTGGCGGCCAAGGTGCAGGAGGCCGTGGCCCGGGTGTGCCCGAGCCGCCCGACCGTCGTCACGACCAGGGTCGCGGGCAACCCGGTGCTGCGCGGCGCCCTGGTGGCCGCGCTCGAACAGGCCCGGGAGCAGGTCTTCTCCGACACTGTGTGAGAATTCTTGCCCATGTGGCAGTCCCCGAACGACGTCGTGCTGATCTCGGACCCCCGCGTGACCTCCATCCCGGTGGAGGAGAGCGGCGAACCGCTCGCGGACGTGCGCGGGCGGCTGCGCGTGGACCCGCGCCTGGCCGACGAGCAGGGCGCCTACGCGCACCTGCGCTCCGGGGTGCTGCGGCGGCTGGAGCACGCGGAGAGCCTGTTGCCCGACGGCTACCACCTGCTGGTCGTCGAGGGGTATCGCCCTGTGGCCACCCAGCGCCGGATCTTCGACGAGTACCGTGCCACGCTCTCCCACCTGCCGCCCGCGGAGTCGTACGTCGCGGCCAGCCGGTACGTCTCACCGGTGGAGGTGGCCCCGCACACCGCCGGCGCCGCCGTGGACCTGACCCTGTGCGCGCCCGACGGCACCGAGTACGACATGGGCACCGAGGTCAACGACAACCCGGAGCAGAGCTGCGGCGCCTGCTACACCGCCGCGCCCAACATCTCCGACGACGCCCGCGCGCACCGCAAGCTGCTCGCCGCCGCCCTGGAGCCCGCCGGGCTGGTCAACTACCCCACCGAGTGGTGGCACTGGTCGTACGGCGACCGCTACTGGGCCATGTCCACCCGCGCCGGCCATGCACTCTACGGCCCCGTGGAGTTCACTGCCTGACAACCGGGTTTTCCGGGGGGTGAGGTAGGGGCACAACTCCCTACGGAGGGTTGGACTCCCAGCGAGGTGTGGGCATGGTTGCGCTCATCGGGATCGAAGAGGAGTACCTCATCGTCGATCCCCGCACCCGCCACGTGACTCCCCGGGCGGCCGAGGTCCTGGCCGCCGCGACGGACATGCTCGACGTGGTGCACGAAATCACCCGATTCCAGGTGGAGGCTCGCACGCCGCCCTCCGCCGACCTGAGCGAGCTGGGCTCGCAGTTGCGTGCCGCGCGCAAGGAGGTGGCGGGGGCGGCCCGCTCCTGCGGCCTGGCGGTCGTCGCCAGCGGCATCCCCGTCCTGGGCAACGTCATGCAGCCGCCGCTCACCGACGACGACCGCTACCACCAGGGCCGCACGCTCTACCGGGCGCTGCAGGACGAGATCAGCATCTGCGCCCTCCACGTGCACGTGGACGTGCCCGACGCCGAGCACGCCGTCTACGTGGGCAACCACTTACGGCCGTGGCTGCCGACGCTGATCGCGCTGGCCGCCAACTCGCCGTTCTTCGTGGGGCGCGACACCGGCTACGCCTCGTGGAGGGTGATCAGCTGGGGCCGGTGGCCGGTCTCGGGCGCGCCTCCGTACTTCCCGTCGTACGGGGCGTACGAGCTGGCCCTGCGGGCGCTGGCGGACTCGGGCGTGCTGCTCGACCCCAAGACCGTCTACTGGGACACCCGGCCGTCGCCCCGCCTGCCCACCGTGGAGATCAGGGTGGCCGACGTGCCGCTCGACGTGGCCGACAGCCTCACCCTGATCGGGCTCATCCGCGGGCTGGTGGTCACGGCCCTGTCGGCCGTCGCGCGCGGCGACCGCGGGCAGCCCGTGCCGGCCGAGGTGCTGCGTGCCGCCTACTGGCGGGCCGCCCGCTACGGGCTGCAGGGCGACAGCCTGGACGTGCGGCACAACACGCTCGTGCCGGCGGCGGTGCTGGCCGGGCGCCTCCTGGAGCACGTACGCCCGGCGCTGGCCGAGGCCGGCGACCTGACCTTCATCCAGGAGGGCCTCGACCGGCTGCTGCGCAAGGGGTCGGGGGCCATGCGGCAGCGGCGGGCGTACGCGCGGGGCAACCACCTCGAAGAGGTGGTGGACGACCTCATCGAGGCCACCGTCGCCTAGTGCAGGGCGAGCGCGACGGCCACCCCCAGGCCGAACGCGACGACCACGCCCCGCAGCACCTTGGCGGGCATCAGCTTGGCCAGGCGGGTGCCGAGGAAGCCGCCCGCCAGGCTGGCCGGCGCGATGATCGCCGCGGCCGTCCACTCCACGGGCCCGAACAGTGAGAACGCCACGACCGAGACCGAGCTGACGACCAGCGACAGCACGGCCCGCACGGCGTTGACGCGATGCAGGTTGTCGTGCAGGAACAGGCCGAGCACGGTCAGCAGCACCACGCCCATGCCGCCGTTGAAGTAGGCGCCGTAGCAGCCGCCGAGGAACGTTCCAGCGTAGACCAGCCGGCTGGTCCGGCCGTCCTCCTGGCCCCCGATGAGCTGGCGCAGCCACGGCTGCGCCAGCAGGGCGAGGCTGGCGAAGGCCACCAGCCACGGCACCATCGACTCGAACAGCTTGCCCGGCGTGAGCAGCAGCAGCGAGCTGCCCACGCAGGCCCCCAGCACCGCCGTCACCGACAGCAGGGTGGCCCTGCGCCGCTGTCCCCGCAGCTCGGCCCGGTAGCCGAGCACACCCCCCAGATAGCCGGGCCACAACGCCACCGCGTTGGTGACGGTGGCGGTCAGGCCCGGGTAACCCAGCGCCAGGAGGGCGGGGAACGAGATGAGCGTCCCTCCGCCCGCCAGGGCGTTCACCACACCGGCCAGCAGGCCGGCACCGACCAGGAAGAGCAGGTCGGTCATCGGCCGGCAGCGTAGCCCTGGGCGCCACGCGGGTTGGCGGCGGCCTTGAGGAAGGCGCCGTCACGGGCGACCGCGCTCAGCCTGCCGAGCGACCACGGGCCCTGCACCTCGACCTCGTGCCCGCGCCGGCGCAGCTCCGCTATGACGCCCGGATCCACCCGGTCCTCCACGTGCACCACGCCGGGGCGGGAGCCGCGCGGGAAGAACGAGCTGGGGAAGTGCTCGGTGTGGAACATGGGGGCGTCCACGGCCTCCTGCAGGTTGAGCTTGCCGTGGACGACCGCGAGGAAGAAGTTCAGGCTCCACTGGTCCTGCTGGTCGCCGCCGGGGGTGCCGAACGCCAGCCACGGCTTGCCGTCCCTGAGCGCGAACGACGGCGACAGCGTCGTACGGGGGCGCGTGCCGGGGCGCAGCGCGGTGGCCACGTCCTCCTGCAGCCAGAACATCTGGGCCCGGGTGCCCAGGCAGAAGCCCAGCTCCGGGATGGTGGGGGAGCTCTGCAGCCAGCCGCCGCTGGGGGTGGCCGACACCATGTTGCCGAAGCGGTCCACGACGTCCACGTGGCACGTGTCGCCCTTGACCATGCCGTCCTTGGAGACCGTGGGCTCGCCGACGCCCTGCGGCTTGCGGGCGCCGGACAGGCCGGGGGCGTCGCTCAGCGTGCCGGGGTCGGGGAAGACGGGCAGCCGGGGCGCCCGCCCGCCGGGGGCTCCCGGCCGCAGCTCCAGGCTGGCCTCGGCGCCGATCAGCCGCCGCCGCTCGGCGTTGTAGGCCGGGCTCAGCAGGTCGGCCATGGGCACGTCGGTGTCGCCGTACCAGGCCTCGCGGTCGGCGAAGGCCAGCTTGGCGGCCTCCGTCACCGTGTGCAGGTAGTCGGCGCCGAGGAAGTCCATGCCGTCCAGGTCGTACCCGTCGAGCAGGGCGAGCTGCTGCAGGAACGCGGGCCCCTGGCCCCACGGGCCGGTCTTGGCCACCGTGTGACCCCGGTAGTCGAAGGTCAGCGGCTCCTCCACCGAGGCCGACCAGCCCGCCAGGTCGTCGCCCGTGAGCAGGCCGCCGTGCACCTCGCCCGAGCTGTCCCGCCAGGCCGTCGTCGCGCTGAACTCGGCGATCGCCTCGGCGACGAAGCCCTCGTACCAGGCCTTCCTGGCGGCGGCGAGCTGGCCCTCGCGGGTGCTCGACGCGGCCTCGGCCTCCGCGACCACCCGGCGGTAGGTGGCGGCCAGCACGGGGTTGGCCAGCTTGGAGCCGGGCTCGGGAACGTTCCCGCCCGGCAGCCAGGTGGCCGCCGACGTGGGCCAGTCCTGCGTGAACAGCTCCCGCACCGACGCGATCGTGGCCGAGATCCGCTCCAGCACCGGCACGCCGTGCTCGGCGTAGTGAATGGCGGGCGCCAGCACGTCGGCCAGCGACCAGGTGCCCCAGCGCTCCAGCATCAGCATCCAGCCGCCGAACGCCCCCGGCACGGTCGCCGCCAGCAGCCCGGTGCCGGGCACGACGTCCAGGCCCAGCTCGGCGAAGCGTTCGATCGTGGCCGCGGCGGGGGCCACGCCCTGACCGCACACGACCGACACCTTCTGCTCGGCCTCGCTCCACAACAGGATCGGCACCTCGCCGCCGGGGCCGTTCAGGTGCGGCTCGGCGACCTGCAGCACGAATCCGGCGGCCACCGCGGCGTCGAACGCGTTGCCGCCGCGCTCCAGGACGCCCATGCCGGTGGCGGAGGCCAGCCAGTGGGTGCTGGCGACCATGCCGAAGTCGCCCGACAGCTCGGGCCTGGTGGTGAACAAGATTTCTCCTTACTTGGCCGCGTCGGGGACGCGGTCCGCCGTTACCAGGTGGCACGCGGCGGGGTGACCGCCACCACGCGGGTCGTTCAACAGAGGTTCGGAGGTACGGCACTCGTCGTAGGCGAGCGGGCACCGCGTGTGGAAACGGCAGCCGGACGGCGGGTCCATCGGGCTCGGCACGTCACCGCCGAGTACGATCCTGCGCCGCTCCCGCTGCCTGGCGGGGTCGGCCACCGGCGCCGCCGACAGCAGGGCCTGCGTGTACGGATGCCGCGGCTGCGCGAAGATCTCGGCCGTCGGCCCCGACTCGACGATCCTGCCCAGGTACATGACCGCGATCCGGTCGGCCAGGAACTCCACGACCGACAGGTCATGCGTGATGAACAGGCACGAGAAGCCCATGTCCCGCTGCAGATCGGTGATCAGGTTGAGCACCGACGCCTGCACGGACACGTCCAGCGCCGACACGGGCTCGTCCGCCACGACCAGCTTGGGCTCCAGGATCAGCGCCCTGGCCAGCCCCACCCGCTGCCGCTGCCCACCGGACAGCTCGTGCGGGAAGCGCTTGCGCATCTCCTGGCGCAGCCCCACCTTCTCCAGCATCGCCGCCACCCGGTTCGCGACCTCGCGCCGGTCGGTGACCTTGTGCCGCAGCAGCGGCTCGGCCACGATCCGCTCGATCGTGAAGCGCGGGTTGAGCGAGGAGAACGGGTCCTGGAAGACCATGTGCACGTCCCTGCGCAGCGGGCGCATGGCCCGGCGCGACAGGTGCGTGATGTCCTTGCCGCCCAGCTCGATCGAGCCCGCCGTCGGCTCGGTCAGGCGCAGCACGCACTTGCCGACCGTGGACTTGCCGCTGCCCGACTCGCCGACCAGCCCGAGCACCTCGCCCTCGCCGATCTCCAGCGACAGGCCGTCCACGGCCCGCACGGGGCCGTAGTGCTTGACCAGGTTGTCGATCCGCAGGATCACCACTGACCTCCCGGGTGGAAGCAGGCCGCCAGATGGTTGTCGGCCTGGCGTTCGAGCAGCGGCCTGGCCGCCCGGCAGTCCGCCTGGGCGAACCGGCAGCGGTCCTGGAAGGCGCACTCGTCGGGGTCCGACAGCGGCGAGGGCACCATGCCGGGGATCTCCGCCAGGCGGCTGTTCACGGCGGCGGAGGGCAGGGCCTTCATCAGGCCCAGCGTGTACGGATGCCGCGGATCGGCGAACAGCTCGGCCACCGGGGCCTGCTCGACGGCGCGGCCCGCGTACATGACCATGGCCCTGTCGGCGATGTCGGCCACCACGCCCAGGTCGTGCGTGATGAGGATGATCGCGGTGCCGAGCCGGTCGCGCAGGTCGCGGAAGACGTCCAGCACGCCCGCCTGGATCGTCACGTCGAGCGCCGTGGTGGGCTCGTCGGCGATCAGCACGCGCGGCGAGCAGGCCACCGCGATGGCGATCATCACGCGCTGCCGCATGCCGCCGGAGAGCTGGTGCGGATACTCCTTCATCCGGCGCACCGGCGCGGGGATGCCGACCAGCTCCAGCAGCTCCACGGCCCGCTTGTTCGCGACCTGCCGCGACAGCCTCTCGTGCCTGCGCAGCACCTCGGTGATCTGGTATCCGACCGTGAACGACGGGTTCAGCGAGGTCATCGGCTCCTGGAAGACGACCGAGACGGTCTTGCCGCGCACCTGCCGCATCTCCGGCTCGGGCAGCGTGGTCAGCTCGCGGCCGTCCAGCTTGATGGAGCCGGACAGCCGCGTGGTGGCGGGCGGCAGCAGCCGGGGGATCGACATGGCGGTGACCGACTTGCCGCAGCCCGACTCGCCGCACAGCGCGAGGATCTCGCCCTCGTCCAGGGTGAGCGAGATGTCCCTGACCGCCTGGACGTGGCCGTCCTCGGTGTCGAAGCCGACCTTGAGGTCGGTGATCTCCAGCAGGCTCATCGGTGGCTCCTCGGGTCCAGTACGTCACGCAGCCCGTCGCCGAGCAGGTTGAAGCCGAGCGTCGCCAGCGCGATCATCAACCCGGGCCAGATGGCCAGCCAGGGCGCGTCGCTCAGGTACTGCTGCGCGGTCGTCAGCATCACGCCCCACGACGGCGTCGGCGGCTGCACGCCCAGACCCAGGAACGACAGCGTGGCCTCGCCGATGATCGCCGCCGGGATCGCCACCGTGGCCTGCACGATGAGCGGGCTGGCGCAGTTCGGCAGCACGTAGCGGAAGATGATGTGGCCGTCGCCCGCGCCGTCGGCGATGGCCGCGGCCACGTAGTCCATCTCCCTGACCGCCAGCACCTCGCCGCGGGTGATCCGGATGATCGCGGGCAGCTGCGAGAAGCCCAGCGCCAGCACGACGCCCTTGAGCGAGGGCCCGATGATCGCCGCCAGGCCGACCGCGAACACCAGGAACGGGAAGGCCAGCGTCACGTCCACCAGGCGCATCACGATCGGGTCCAGCCAGCGCCGGTAGAAGCCGGCGACCAGCCCGATCGGGATGCCGACCACCATCGCCAGCAGCGTGGACAGCACGCCCGCCTGCAGCGAGACCTGGGCGCCGTGCGCGATCCGCGCGAAGGCGTCCCTGCCGAGGTCGTCGGTGCCCATCGGGTGCGCGCCCGACGGGGCCGCCAGCGTGGCCGTGTAGTCCTGCGCCGCGGGGTCGCCCGTCACCAGCGGCCCGAGCAGGGCCAGCAGCACGAACGCGACCACCAGCACCAGGCCCGCCATCGGCATCGGCCGCCGCCTGAAACGTCGCCAGTGCCTAGTCACGGGTGCCTCCCGACAGCCTGATCCGGGGGTTGAGGAAGGCGTAGGCGATGTCGACCAGCAGGTTCACCACGACGTAGCCGATGACCGTGACCAGCACGACCGCCTGGATGACGGGGTAGTTCCTGGTCAGGACCGCGTCCACGGTGAGCTTGCCGAAGCCGGGGATGACGAAGATCTGCTCGGTCACCACGGCGCCGCTGATCAGCGCGCCGAGCTGCAGGCCGAGCACGGTCACCACGGTCGTCAGGCTGTTGCGCAGCGCGTGCGCGCCCACCACCTTGGCCTCGGACAGGCCCTTGGACCTGGCGGTCCTGACGTAGTCGGCCGACAGCGCGCCGAGCATGGCCGAGCGGGTCTGCCGCATCAGGATCGCCGCGAAGCCGGTGCCGAGCACCAGCGCCGGCAGGATCATGCGCTGCAGGTTCGCGGCCGGGTCCTCGGTGAAGGGCACGTAGCCGGAGGCCGGCAGCACCCGCCAGGTGACCGCGAACAGCAGGATGCCGAGCAGGCCCAGCCAGAAGTGCGGGATCGACAGGCCGGCCAGGCCGAAGCCGGTGGCCACGTAGTCGGCGAACCTGCCGCGGCGGACGGCGGCCACGATGCCCGCCCCCACGCCGACGACGATCGCGACCACCATGGCCAGCAGCGACAGCTCCAGCGTCACCGGCAGCCGCTCGGCCAGGATGTCAGCCACGGGGAGCTGGTCCTGGGTCGAGCGGCCGAAGTTGCCGGTGAGGGTCTGGCCGACATAGTCCACGTACTGTGCCGGCAGCGGCTTGTCCAGGCCGAACTCCTTGCGGATGGCCTCGATGGCGGCCGGCGAGGCCTCCTGCCCCGCCATGACCGAGGCCGGGTCGCCGGGCAGCGCCCGGATGCCCAGGAAGATCAGGACGCTGGACAGGAACAGCACGAGCACGGCCGATCCGCAGCGCCTCAGGATGAACCAGAGCATCAGGCGGCGAACCCGGCGGTGACGTAGCGGGGCAGGCCGTCCTTGAAGTACTGGACGCCGGCCACGGTCTTGTGCATGCCGAGGTAGTAGAGGTTGTGGTAGAGGTACACCACGCCACGCAGCTCGGCGGCCTTCTTCATGGCGCTGCCGTAGAGCTCGGCCCGCTTGGCGACGTCGGTCTCGGCGGCGGCCTGCTTGATCGGGTCGTCGATGCCGGGGTCCGACATGCCCGCGTAGTTGTTGCTGCCCTGGGTGGTGACCAGGTTCGTGAGGTTGCCGTCCGGGTCCACACGGCCGGACCAGCCGCTCAGCAGGACGTCGAACTTGCCGGCCTTGCCCTGCTCCAGCACGCTGACGAACTCCGCCGTCTGCACGCTCACGTTGAAGCCCGCCTCCTTGGTCATCGACTGGATGACCTGCGCCAGGCGCTGGTTGACGGCGTCGTTCGGGGTGGCCAGGGTGACCGCGATCGGCGTCGGCACGCCGGAGGCCTGCACGAGCTGCTTGGCCTTGGCCAGGTCACGCTTGGGGCAGGTCAGGTCCTTGGGCCGGTACGGGCTGTCCACCGGGACGGGGTAGCAGTCGACCTCGTGCAGCCCGTTGTAGACGGCCTTGTTGATGGCGTCGCGGTCCAGCGCCAGCTCGAACGCCTCGCGCAGCTCGGGGCTCTTGCCCAGCGGCGTGTCGATCGGGCCCGGCTTCTCGGTGGAGCCGCTGGCGTTGCCGATGTTGATCTGGAAGCCGTAGTACCCGAGGCCGCCGCCGGAGACGACGGTCAGGTTCGGGTCGGACTGCACGCCCGCGACCGTGTTCGTGGCGAGCTGGTCGGCCACCTGCACGTCGCCGGACTTGAGGTTGGCGGCCCGCACGTTGGGGTCGACGATGATTTTGTATACGAGCTTGTCGAGCTTGACCTTGGCGGCGTCGTAGTAGTCGGCCGACTTCTCCAGCACGATCTGGCTGCCGGAGGTACGGCCGGCGAACTTGAACGGCCCGGCGCACACCGGGGCGGCGCCGAAGTTGTCACCCTCGGAGTCGAGCGCCTTGGGCGACATGATCATGCCGGCGCGGTCGGCGAGCTGCGCGGTCAGCGGCGTGAACGGCTGCGTCAGCGTGAGCTTCACCGTCGCGGGATCGACCACCTCGACCTTGGACACGGCGGCCAGGTCGGCCTGCCGCGCGGACTTCTCCCAGGTGCGGTGCCGGTCCAGCGACTTCTTGACGGCCTCGGCGTCGAGCGCGGTGCCGTCGTTGAACTTGACGCCTGCGCGCAGCTTGATCGTCACTTCCCTGCCGCCGTCCGACAGCTCCGGCAGGGCCGCGGCGAGCTGGGGGACCAGGGTGGAGGAGGCGTCGATGTCGTAGAGCTTCTCGCACATGTTGGCGAACACCTCGCGGCCCACGAGCGTGGTGGAGATGCTCGGGTCCAGTGCGTCGGGGTCCGCGTTGAGCGCGATGTTGAGCGTGCCGCCGTTCTTGACCGGCCGGTGGTCGGCCGAGGCGCTGGCTATGGAACTCGGTGCCGCGGGTGTGCTGCTCGTTCCGCCTCCGCCACAGGCCGCCAGGGCGAGGGGAAGGGTGACGAGCGCCGCGACGACCTTGGGGGACGGTCGCATGGTGCCTCCGTTGAAACGTTTAGGAGACTGTATACAAGATGCCACATTTCAGCGGTGTTTCATCACCCTATGTTGTTACCTGAGCGTTTCCTAATCGTTTGGGTGTTTTGTCCTGCGGCCCACTGCCAGCAGGAACGACCGCCGGGCCGCGGCGACGTGCGCGACCGCTCTGGCCTGCGCCTCGTCCTCGTCGCCCGCCTCGATGGCCTCGCACAGGCTCAGGTGCTCGGTCCAGGAGTGCGGCCCGCGCGCGGCGGCGGTCTGGCTGAAGATCCACTGCGCGCGCTGGAGCATGGGCTTCATCATCAGCGCCAGGTACGAGTTCCCCGTCGCCTCGCCCACGGCCAGGTGAAAGGCGGTGTTGAGGTCGGCCACCGCCTCCAGCCGCCCCGCCTCGACCGCCTCCTTCGACTGCTCCAGCAGCCGGCGCAGCCGCTCGGCCGTGGCGGGCGAGCGTTTGCGCGCGGCCAGCCGGGCCGCCAGGCCCTCGATGGCCATGCGCACGTCGAAGAGCTCCTCGCCCTCCTCGGCCGACAGCCTGGCCACCGTGGCGCCCAGGCGCGGCACGACCTGGATGAAGCCCTCGGCGGCCAAAACGCGGATGGACTCGCGCACGGGGTTGCGCGAGACGCCGAGCGCGGCTGCCAGCCGGTCCTCGACCAGGCGTTCGCCCTGGGCGAGCTCGCCCGAGAGAATGCGGCGGCGCAGCTCCTTGGTGACCTCGTCACGCAAGGTCTGGTGGGCCCCGCCCAGCGTCATATCAGTCATAGGGGGATTTATCGTATACAAGATTTTAGAGCTGGCGTGCAGGGTACCAGTCGGCGTCCGTAACCTGCCTGGCCACCTCCCACAGCCGGTCGAACTCCGCCACGAAGTACCGGCACCACACGGGCTCGCGCCGGTTCGAGAGGGTGAAGCCGGGAGTGGGGCCCCGGTGGACGGTGACCGCCCAGCTCCACCTACATCTCGAGGTTCTTGCCGGTGGCGAGGTCCGCGCGTAGGCGCGCCAGCGGTCGCCTACCGCGATACGCGCCCCGCGGCGGCGCGCCGTCTATCGCACGGCGGCGCTCTGCCCGGCGGCGTCCTGCCCGGCGGCGTCCTGCCCGGCGGCGTCCTGCCCGGCGGCGGCGCTTTGCCTGGCGGCGGCCTTCTTGGCGCGCAGCCACAGGCCCAGGGCGGTGCCGTACATGCCCAGCCCGAGCAGGACGAAGCCGGCGGCCACCGGATAGCGCAGCCCGGGCGGCATGTACGTGGTCAGGAACCACGACTCCTGGAGCCGGCCGTTCGCCATGAAGACCATGGCGACGATGCCCTGCGGCACCAGCGGGATCGCGCCCAGCGACGCGCAGATCATCACGATCGTCCGCTGCGTCCGCGACATGCTCTCAGGCAGCTTGAACAGGTCCGACGACTTGCCGCCTGTGTCGGAGCGCCGGCCCGTCCGCATGAGGTGCAGCAGCTCCGGCCCCTGAGCCGTCAGCCGCCGCTCGGCCAGCAGGCCGAACCCCCACCAGCACAACACCCCGGTCAGCAGCCCGGCGGGCACGCCCCACCAGCCGAAGAACAGCGCCACCGTCACGGCCGGCGCCGCCGTGAGCGCCACCAGGAGCAGCACCAGGTACGCCATGCCGGTGGCCGAGCCGTCGTCCTCGCTCGTCCGCAGCGGGTTGCCGCCCCGGTTCCGCGGGTCGATGCCCGGGATCAGCCCCACCACCGACACCAGCGGCACCACCCCCATCGCCCCGCCGATCAGCGCGAACACGGCCGCCATGACCAGCGGCCACGGCCCGCCGACGACCGCGGTGCACACCACCGTCAGCAGCAGCCCGACCGGCGCCACCGCCGCCAGCCACGCGAGCTGCCTGCCCCGCACGTCGGAGGCGCCCGGCGTCATCAGCGTCAGCCAGTGGGCGGTGCCGTCGGTGCCGTACGCGTTGGCGGTCATCGCCGCCGCCATCATGATGAAGATCGGCCCGGCCAGCGGCAGCAGCTGCGGGATGCCGACCAGCAGCGGCACGGCCGCGAAGGCCACGCCGTAGGTGAAGGCGAAGGCGAGCTGGTGGTTGCGCACCAGGTCCCGCGTCCACGTACGCAGCTCCTTGGCCACCACGGCGCCGTACGGGGTGGCGGCCCGCATCGGCCTGCGGCCCCGCGTGGACGGGCGGCTCCTGCCCGCCCGCCTGGTCAGCAGCGCCGCCCAGGCCGCCAGCAGCAGCACGATCAGCAGCGCCATCGCCACCAGCGCCAGGTACTCACCCTGGACGGCGAGCAGCCCCCACCCGGACGGCAGGTACCGGACGAACTCCGGGATCTGCCCGCCCTGCCCGAGTGCCACCATGAACACCCAGACCTGCCCCAGGAAGGCGAGGATGACGCCGTTGACCACCCCGGCGCCGATCGCCCCGACCCTGGAGTTCAGCGCCAGGCCCAGCAGCGCCACCGTCACCTTCGACAGCAGCACGAACACCGCGAGCTGCAGCACCATCGCGGGCACCGCCACGAGCACCCCCACGACGCCCTCACGCGCCCCGGCGACCAGCAGCCCCGCCAGCGCCAGCAGGCTGACCGCCGGGGCCACCCCCACGAACGCCGCCACCAGCAGCCCGGCCGCCATGCGCCGCGGCCGCAGCCCGAGCAGCGAGAAGAACTCCGGCCGTAACGTCTCGTCGCCGCCGCCGGAGAAGACGGGGCCGATGATCCAGCCGAGCGCCCACACGGTGTACGCGGCGGCCAGCCAGTCGCCGCCCAGGAACGCCAGCCAGATCATGCCGCCCGCCAGCAGGGCACCGAGCACGCCGGCGGAAGCCGTCATGCCGCCCTGCTGTCCCTTGACCGAATGGCGCAGGATCGACAGCTTCATCCTGGCCATGGTGAGCGCTACAGCCACGACAGCCCCCTGGCGGCGGTGGAGCCGGCGCCGACCAGCTCGACGAACCTGTCCTCCAGCGTCGCCGTGCCGCGTACCTCGTCCAGCGGGCCCGCGGCCGCGACCCGGCCCTTGTCGATCACGCCCACGTGGTCGCACAGCTGCTCCACCAGCGCCATCACATGGCTGGACAACACGATCGAGCCGCCGCCGGCCACGAAGCCGCGCAGGATCTGCTTGATCGTCGCCGCCGACACCGGGTCCACCGCCTCGAACGGCTCGTCCAGCACCAGCAGCTTCGGCGCGTGCAGCAGCGCCGTGGCCAGGCCGATCTTCTTGCGCATGCCGGTGGAGTACTCGATGACGAGCGTCTTCTCCGCCACGTCCAGCTCCAGCACCGACAGCAGCTCCTCGGCCCGCTCGGCCACCACCTCCTTGCTCAGCCCGCGCAGCAGGCCGAGGTAGGTCAGCACCTCGCGGCCGGTCAGCCGCTCGGGCATGGCCATCCCGTCGGGCAGCACGCCGACGAGCTGCTTGGCCCTGGTCGGGTCGGCCCACACGTCCGCACCGAAGATCCGCGCGGTGCCCGCGTCGGGCCGCAGCAGGCCCACCGCCATGGACAGCGTGGTCGTCTTGCCGGCCCCGTTCTGCCCGACCAGGCCGTAGAAGGAGCCTTGGGGCACGTCGAGATCGACGTGGTCGACCGCGGCGTTCTCGCCGAAGGTCTTGGTCAGACCGGTGATCTCCAAAGCCGGCGCTGTCATGGGTGTCTCCTGGTGGCGAGGGTGAAAGTGGTGACCAGCTCGCCGGTGAGCAGGTCGAGATCGAAGTCGGGGTCGTTGAGCAGCCGGCCGGGCACGGCGTCGATGGCGCCCCGGATCGCGATGGCCATGCTGCGCAGGTCGAAGTCGCGGAACTCGCCGGAGCGCCGGCCCCAGTCCAGCAGCTTCTCCAGGTCGGTGATCGCCACGTCGGCCTGCCTGTCGTACGGGCCGGGGCGGGTGTCCTCCCCGACGGCGTGCGTGACGATCTGCACCAGCGCCAGCAGGGGCTTGCGGTGCAGCCGCATGAACTCGAGGTTGCTCTCGATGTAGGCCCGCAGGCCCTCCGTGGCGGTGGGCTGGGCGAGGATGCGCGGGATCATCAGGTCCGTGGCCAGCTTGGCCACGTCCGCCACGACGGCCTGGATGAGCTGGTCCTTGCCGCCGAAGTGGTACGAGATGACGCCCGTGCTGATCTTGGCTCGCTTGGCGATCTTGGCCAGGGTCGTGTGGAGGTAGCCGTGCTCGGCGAGTACGTCGATGGCGCACTCGATGATCTGAGCCCGGCGGGCCTCTTCAATGAACGTTCGACTTTCTGGCGGCACGCTCAGGATTTTAAACGGCCATTCAAACCTTGGTAAAGGCGGGGTCGATTTTCGGGGGTCGGGATGACAGCTCAGGCGCGCAGGCGCAGGTCGGCTCCGGGTCGCACCATCGCGCAGGCGCGGCGCAGACCGGTCCAGGCTCGGCCCATCGCCCAGGCGCGCAAGGCGAGGGCTGGAATGATCACCTCCGGCTCGGACGGCCGCTCAGGCGCGCGGGCCCGAACCGGTTCTGGGGGACGATCGCTCAGGCGCGCGAGCCCGAACCGGTTCCGGGGGACGATCGCTCAGCCGCACAAGCCCGAACCGGTCCCGGGTGGGACGATCGCTCAGGCGCGCAGACGCAGACCTCGTGGGGTGGGATGGAACCCGGCCGCCTCCAAGGCCGCCGCCAGCGGAGAGTCGACGATGGCGGCGCCGTCGGCCCGCTCCACGGTCAGCTTGCCGAGCGCCCCGTCACGTACGGCCAGGGCCAGCGCGTCGACCGCCGGCTGCAGCCGGTCGCCGTCGGTGAACGACAGCAGCGTCTTGCCGCCGCGCTCGACGTACAGCACCAGATGCCCGTCCACCAGCACCACCAGCGAGCCGGCCTTCCTGCCCGGCTTGTGCCCGACGTCACCGGGACGCTGCGGCCAGGGGAGCGCGGCACCGTACGGGCTGGCCGGGTCGGCGGCGGCCAGCACCACGGCCCGCCGCCCCTCCTTGCCGGGCGAGGCCCCGACGCCGGGCGACATGGCCCGCATCCGGTCCACCGCCCCGGGCAGCGCGAACTGCGCGCCGCCGAGCCCCTCGACGAAGTAACCCCTGCGGCACCGGCCGCTCTCCTCGTAGGCCCGCAGCACCTGGTAGATCGGCGTGAACCCGCCCGGCAGCCGCTCCGACGTCACCGCCCCGCGCGTCACCACGCCATGCCGCTCCAGCAGCACCTCGGACTGCGCGTTCGCGCGCTGGGTGGCGTCGGCGGCGGCCTCGGGCAGCAGCCACCACCGGCCCGCCACGGTCGGCGGGCCGCTCCTGCTCGGCAGCACCGCCCGGCGCCGCCGCGTCGTCGCGGGCCGGTGCGCGGGCCGCCCGGTGCCGAGCGTGGCCCGCAGCGGGGCGAGCGTGTCGCCCGAGATCCGCCCGGACCACACCAGGTCCCACAGCGCGGCCACCAGCGTGGTGTCGTCCTGTGTGGTGCCGAACTGGTCGGAGATGCCACGGAAGAACAGCGCGCCGCCCCCGCCGAGCAGCTCCAGCACCCGCTCGTGCACCGGGGTCATGGTGATCTCGGCGGGCTCCGGGATCAGCAGCGGCGCGGTGTCGGCGAAGTAGAGCGACACCCAGCCGTCGCCGCCGGGCAGCGAGCCCTGGCCCACCCAGATGACGTCGCCCGCCGAGGTCAGCTCGTCGAGCAGCGCCGGGTGATAGCCGGGCACCCGCGACGGCAGCACCAGCGTCTCCAGCGCCGACGCGGGCACGGCCGCCCCCTGCAACTGCTCGATCGAACGCACCAACGCGTCCATCGCCCGCGCCGAACCGACCGGGCCACGCGCGTCCATGCCGAAGCCGGACGCGCCGCGCCCGCCTGCGTCCGCGCCGAAGCCGGACGCGCCGCGCCCGCCTGCGTCCGCGCCGAAGCCGGACGCGCCGCGCCCGCCCGCGTCCATGCCGGAGCCGGACGCGCCGAGCCCGCCCCCACCCGCACCGGTCCCCGCGCCCGCCTTGCCGGGGCCGACGCCCGTGATGCCGTGCCACGCGGGCAGGAACAGCGCCAGCGTCTCCGGCGCGACAGGCTCCACCTCCTTGCGCAGCCGGGCCAGCGACCTGCGGCGCAACATCCGCAACACGCCCGCGTCGCACCACTCCTCACCCCGCCCGCCGGGCCGGAACTCCCCGCTGACCACCCGCCCGCCGGCGGCCAGCCGCCGCAACGAATCGGTCACCACGGCCACGCCCAGCCCGAACCGGGCCGCGGCGGTGCCGGCGTGGAAGGGGCCCCGGGTGCGGGCGTGCCGCGCCACCAGGTCGGCCAGCGGATCGGCCACCGGCTCCAGGAACGTGTGCGGGATCCCCACGGGCAGCGGCACGCCCAGCGCGTCACGCATGCGGGCGGCGTCCTCGATGGCCGCCCACTGCTCCTCGCCGGCGACGCGTACCCTGATCGCCCGCCGCGTCCGTTCGAGCTCCTCCAGCCAGGCGGGATCGCCGCCGCGCACGCTCACGTCGGGCGCCAGCAGCGGCCCGTGCGAGCGCAGCAGGTCGGCGAGGTCCTCCAGGTCGCGCAGCGGCCGGTCGAGCCTGGCCAGCTCGCGCTCGCTGTCGGAGATCACGTCGGGGTCGAGCAGCTCGCGCAGGTCGGCCTGGCCGAGCAGCTCGGCCAGCAGCGTGGTGTCGAGCGCCAGGGCCTGCGCCCGGCGCTCGGCCAGCGGGGCGTCGCCCTCGTACATGAACGCGCCCACGTAGTGGAACAGCAGCGCCGCGGCGAACGGCGAGGCCTGGGACGTCTCCACCTCCACCACCCGCACCCTGCGCGCGGCGATGTCGCGCATGAGCTGCACCAGGCCGGGCACGTCGAAGACGTCCTGAAGGCACTCGCGCATCGTCTCCAGCACGATCGGGAACGAGGCGTACTGCGAGGCCACGCCCAGCAGGTGGGCGGCGCGCTGCCGTTGCTGCCACAGCGGGCTGCGCCGGCCGGGGACGCGGCGCGGCAGCAGCAGCGCCCGGCCCGCGCACTCCCTGAACCGGGAGGCGAACATGGCCGACCCGCCCAGCTCCTCGGTGACGATCTGCTCGATCTCCTCCGGGTCGAAGGCCGCCACGTCGGTGGGCGGCTCGGCCAGTGTGTCGGGGATGCGCAGCACGATGCCGTCGTCGGAGTGCACGGCCTGCACGTCGATGCCGTAGCGCTCGCGCAGCCGCCGGTTGATCGCCAGCGCCCACGGGGCGTGCACCCGGGCGCCGTAGGGGGAGTGGATGACCACGCGCCAGTCGCCCAGCTCGTCGTGGAAGCGCTCGACCAGCAGCGTGCGGTCGTCGGGGACGTACCCCGTCGCCTCCCGCTGCTCCTGGAGGTAGGCCAGCAGGTTGCCCGAGGCGTACTCGTCGAGGCCCGCCTCCCGCATCCGCTCCGTCGAGCCCTGCTTGGCCTGCTCGCGCAGGAACTGCCCGATCGCCCGGCCCAGCTCGGCCGGCCGCCCCGGGGCGTCGCCGTGCCAGAACGGCAGCTTGCCCGGCTGCCCCGGCGCGGGCGAGACGAGCACCCGGTCGGCGGTGATGTCCTCGATCCGCCATGAGGTCGCGCCCAGCACGAACACGTCGCCGACCCGCGACTCGTAGACCATCTCCTCGTCCAGCTCACCCACCCTGGAGGCGCGCTCGCCCACCAGGAACACGCCGAACAGGCCGCGGTCGGGGATCGTGCCGCCGTTGGTCACCGCCAGCCGCTGGGCGCCTGGCCTGCCCTGCAGCGTGCCGGTCACCCGGTCCCACACGACTCGGGGCCGCAGCTCGGCGAACTCCTCGCTCGGGTAGCGCCCCGCCAGCATGTCGAGCGTGGCCTCCAGCGCGCTGCGGGGCAGCGTGGCGTACGGGGCGGCGCGCTTGACCACGCTCTCCAGCTCGTCGACCGTCCACTCGTCGAGCGCGGTCATCGCCACGATCTGCTGGGCCAGCACGTCGAGCGGGTTACGCGGATAGCGCAGCTCCTCGATCAGCCCGCTCTTCATGCGCTCGGCCACCACGGCCGTCTGCACCAGATCGCCCCGGTACTTGGGGAAGATGACGCCCCTGGAGACCGCGCCCACCTGGTGGCCCGCCCGGCCGATGCGCTGCAGCCCGCTGGCCACGCTGGGCGGCGCCTCCACGCACGCCACCAGGTCCACCGCGCCCATGTCGATGCCCAGCTCCAGGCTGGAGGTGGCGACCACGGCAGGCAGGCGGCCCGACTTCAGGGCCTCCTCGATCTGCGCCCGCTCCTCCTTGGAGACCGAGCCGTGGTGGGCGCGTACGATCTCCGTCACCACGCCCTTGCTCGCCCCCGCCTGCGCCATCACCTCGGCGGGCATCGGCCTGGCCGGCCCGGTCTCCCAGAGGGACAGGTCGACGGTCTCGGTGCCGTGCTCCCGCTCGTAGGCCAGCTCGTTGAGCCGCGTGCACAGCCGCTCCGCCAGCCGCCGCGAGTTGGCGAACACGATCGTGGAGCTGTGCGCCTCGATCAGGTCGAACAGCCGATCCTCGACGTGCGGCCAGATCGACCGGTTGCCCGGCTCGGGCGCGAACTCCTCCTGGGCCTCGCCGCTCTGAGGGCGGCCCTCCATCTCCGTCATGTCCTCGACGGGGACGACGACCTCGATCTCGATCACCTTGTCGGACGGCGGCTGCACCACGGTCGCGGGCCTGGCCCCGCCCAGGAACGCCGCCACCTCACTCACCGGCCGCACGGTCGCCGACAGCCCCACCCGCTGCGCCGGCCTGTCGAGCAGCGCGTCGAGCCGCTCCAGGCTGAGCGCCAGATGCGCGCCGCGCTTGGTGCCCGCGACCGCGTGCACCTCGTCCACGATCACCGTCTCCACACCCCGCAGCGCCTCCCGCGCCTGGCTGGTGAGCAGCAGGAACAGCGACTCGGGCGTGGTGATCAGGATGTCGGACGGCTTGCTCGCGAACCGCCTGCGGTCTTCGGCCGGGGTGTCGCCCGAGCGGATCGCCACCGAGATCTCGGGCACCGGCAGGCCCAGCCGCCGCGCCGTCTGCTTCAGCCCGGCCAGGGGCGCCCGCAGGTTGCGCTCGACGTCCACGGCCAGCGCCTTGAGCGGCGACACGTACAGGACCTTCGTCCCCTTACGCTCCTCCGCCTCCGCTCCTGCCTCTGCCTGAGCCGCGGCGGCCAGCCGGTCGAGCGACCACAGGAACGCCGCCAGCGTCTTGCCCGAGCCCGTGGGGGCGACGACCAGGGTGTGGTCGCCACGCGAGATCGACTCCCACGCGCCCTCCTGGGCGGCCGTGGGAGCATGGAAGGCCCCGGCGAACCATTGCCTGGTCACCTGGCCGAACTGGTCTAGCGAGCTCACCTGCACATAGTGCCTCCCGCCACCGACAGAAAACGCATTTGGCGCGGCGGCGCGTGATTGAGGGGGCGTCTTGGCGGACATACAGCGACCGTGACCATCGATTACGCGGCCGTCGAAGCCCGCCGAGCGGAGATACGTCAGCGCTACGCTTTACCGCACCGGCCGTCCAGCAGCGCGCGGGGCCTGCATCACGTGGCGTTGATCTCGTCCGATGTGGAGCGCACCATCAAGTTCTACCAGGAGCTGCTGGAGTTCCCGCTCACGGAGATCATCGAGAATCGCGACTACAAGGGGTCCAGCCACTTCTTCTTCGACATCGGCAACGGCAACCTGCTCGCCTTCTTCGACTTCCCCGGGCTCGACCTGGGGCCGTACCAGGAAGTGCTCGGCGGGCTGCACCACATCGCGATCTCCGTCGATCCCGCCACGTGGGAGCGGCTGCGCGGGAAGCTGGAGATGGCCGGCGTGCCGCACCAGATCGAGAGCGGCGCCTCCATCTACTTCAAGGACCCCGACGGCGCCAGGCTGGAGCTGCTCGCCGACCATCTCGGTGAGATGTACGGCGCGCGGGTGCTGTGACCCGTGAGTGCCGCGGCCTGCGGGTGCTGTGACCTGCGAGTGCCGCGACCTGCGAGTGCCGCGACCTGCGAGTGCCGCGACCTGCGAGTGACCAGCGCTGTGAGTGACTAGCGCCGCGACGCCCTGCGCGTGCGCGGCTTGCCCGCACGCGGCTCCTGTCTGATGCCCGCGTGCCGCTCGGCACGCTCAAGCTTCTCCTTCCGTACGGCCTGCCGCAGCTCGAGCAGTAACCGGCGGCGCTTGGCCCTGTTGGCCTTGGTTCTGGCTGTCTTCGGGGGTGAAGACTTGGGGGTCTTTGGCATGGGGATGTCCTACCCACACCTCGGGCGCTTCCATACTTGAGTCCATGCGCCTGACGGAGTTCTGGAGACGGATGAACGCTCACTTCGGCGAGACGTACGCGGAGTCGTGGGCCCGTGACTACGTCCTGGCCCCCCTGGGCGGCCGCACCGTCGTGCAGGCGCTGGCCGACGGCGAGAGCGCCAAGACGGTGTGGCGCGCGGTCTGCCAGGTGGAGGACGTCTCGTCCAAGCTGCGCTAAGCCGGCTGACCCGCGTCGAGCGCGTCCCGCAGCGCCGAGGCGGCGCGCTGCGGATCACCGGCGGAGGCCTGCCCGCCGGGCGACCACAGAAACTGCCAGCCGTCGTTCGACGGGGTGGCGAAGACGATCGTCTGGCGCCCTGTCCTGGGATGCCATACCCACAACACCGGGTCCTCCCCACCGACCATGCGGCTGACCAGGCCGTGGGCGGGTAGCAGCTCGGCGAGTGCCTCGAGATGGACGCGTCGTTCCCCGGTGTAGCCGCTCGCCACGTGCTGCCTCCAGTTGTCGTTCTGGAGTGAGTCTCCCCAGCTCAAGGCGCCCGACAACACGCAGGGGGCAACCGTCCGCGCGTCCGGCCGAGCGTCGTCCGTCCGGCCGTCACCGGATGCGGGCCGCCGTCGCCGGATGCGGGCGCCGCCACCGGTTGCGGGCCGCCGTTGGCGCGGTGAGGCGGATCTCATCCGGACGGAGTGGTGGGCGGAGGGGCGGACGGGGCGGCAGGTGAGACGGTGGACGAGCCGTCAGCCGGGGGCACGCCCGAATGGACGCTCGCCGGAGCGGGCGGGCAGATGTGCACACTCTCATGGTCGACCTGCGTGTTCTTGCTGTGATCGAACAGCCGTTCGGCTACGATGGACCCAGCCGAGCCGCCACGTCTTCCCCGACACGGCAGAAATTGTCGGTGGCAGGCCGTAGCTTTCACTCGACTGATCGGACCACGACCCTCCAGGGGGAGTTCCCATGGCTATCAACGACCGCGAGAAGGCCCTCGAGACCGCACTCGCTCAGATCGAGCGACAGTTCGGCAAGGGCTCCGTCATGAGGCTGGGCGATGACGCCCGAGCTCCCATCGAGGTGATCCCCACCGGGTCGATCTCCCTTGACGTCGCCCTCGGCATCGGCGGCCTGCCGCGCGGCCGCATCGTGGAGATCTACGGCCCCGAGTCCTCGGGTAAGACGACGATCGCCCTGCACGCCGTGGCCAACGCGCAGCGGGCCGGCGGCATCGCGGCGTTCGTCGACGCCGAGCACGCCCTTGACCCCGAGTACGCCAAGAAGCTGGGGGTCGACACCGACGCCCTGCTGGTCTCCCAGCCCGACACGGGTGAGCAGGCGCTCGAGATCGCCGACATGCTGATCAGGTCCGGCGCCGTCGACATCATCGTCATCGACTCGGTGGCGGCCCTGGTGCCCAAGGCTGAGATCGAGGGCGAGATGGGCGACAGCCACGTCGGTCTCCAGGCCCGCCTCATGTCCCAGGCCCTGCGCAAGATCGCCGGCGCCCTCAACAGCACCGGCACCACCGCCATCTTCATCAACCAGCTCCGCGAGAAGATCGGCGTCATGTTCGGCAGCCCCGAGACCACGACCGGTGGTAAGGCGCTGAAGTTCTACGCCTCGGTCCGGATGGACATCCGCCGCATCGAGACCCTCAAGGACGGCACGGAGGCGGTCGGCAACCGCACCAGGGTCAAGGTCGTCAAGAACAAGATGGCCCCGCCCTTCCGCGTCGCCGACTTCGACATCCTCTACGGCGTGGGCATCTCCCGCGAGGGCGGCCTCATCGACATGGGTGTGGAGCACGGCTTCGTCCGCAAGTCCGGCGCCTGGTACACCTACGAGGGTGACCAGCTCGGCCAGGGCAAGGAGAACGCCCGTAACTTCCTGAAGAACCACCCCGACATGGCCAACGAGATCGAGAAGAAGATCAAGGACAAGCTGGGCGTCGGCCCGCGCCTCGACGCTCCCGCCGAGGCCGCCGCCGCTGCTCCCGCCCCGGCCGCCGCTCCGTCGGGCCGTGGCTCGAAGTCCACCCCCAAGCCGGGTGACGTCTGATCGCTGGCCCCATGAGCAGCACGGACCGGCCGCAAGCGCCCCAGCCGCCGGAGCGGGGCGCCTGGCCCGACCACACGTCCTCCCGCCCGCGCGACCTGGCCCGCTCGGCCACGGACGGCTGGCCGTCGGTGGCGGAGTGGCGCGAGCAGCGCGACCGCCTGCGTGCCGCCACCCCTCCCGAACCCCATCCCGACCCTGAGCCAGCACCCCAGCCCACGGATCAGCTTGCGGATCAGCCCACAGATCAGCTCGTGGGCCGGCCTGCGGATCAACCCACGGATCAGCCCACGGACCAGCTCGGGGGCTTGCCTTCGGACACGCACGACACCTCGTCCGCAGGTCCCTCCACAGCGGAGGGGGCAGGCGCCGAGCGTCCGCCCGCGGGGCGGCGTCCTGGGGACGAGTGGCACTCGGAGGTGCTGGCCGGCAGCAGTTGGTTCGCGGCCGAGCAGAGCGAGAGCCAGCCATGGCCATCGGACGGCCCCGCCAGGGAGGCCCCCACCACGGACGGCCTCACCACGGACGGCCACGACATGGGCGGGTCCGGTGGACGAGGCAGGTCTGGGGGAAGAGGCGGGTCTGGGGGAAGAGGCGGGCCCGGGGGACGAGGCGGGCGCTCCGGTGGCAAGTCAGGGCGGTCCAGCGGCAACGGAGCCGGCCCGTTCGGCGAGAAATCTGGCTCTCCTGGTGATGGGGCCGGCTCGTTCGGTGAGGGGCCTGGGCCGTTCGGTGAGGGGCCCGGCTGGCTCGGTGACCGCGCGGGGCGGGCTGAGGACGACCACGAGCGGTTCGGGAGCGGTGCAGCCGCCGCTGCTGGAGGGCGGCGGTCTCGGCGCGGCGGGCGGAAGAGCGCCCGGCGGCGGAACTGGTCGCCCGAGGAGCCCGATGCCGAGAGCCCGGCCGGTACGGCGCCCCAGGCGGACCCGGAGTCGGTGGCCAGGGCCATCTGCCTGCGCCTGCTCACCATGGCGCCCAAGACCCGCGCCCAGCTCGCCGAGGCCCTGCGCAAGCGGGACGTGCCGGAGGAGGCCGCTGAGGCGGTGCTCAGCCGGTTCTCCGAGCTCGGGCTGATCAACGACGAGGCGTTCGCCGCGGCCTGGGTCGATTCCCGCCACCACGGCCGGGGTCTCGCCAAGCGCGCGCTGGCGGCGGAGCTGCGTCACCGGGGTGTGGACAGCGACACGGTGAACGAGGCCGTGGAGCGGCTGGACCCCGACCAGGAGGAAGAGACCGCCCGGCGGCTGGTCGAACGCAAGCTGGCCGGCACCCGTTCACTCGACCCTCAGACCCGCACCCGTCGGCTGGCCGGCATGCTCGCGCGCAAGGGCTACCCCTCCGGTCTGGCCTTCCGCGTCATCCGTGAGGCACTTGAGCAGGAGGGCATCGAAGTGGAGGAGGACTTCTCTTAGCCGGGCTGCGCAAGGCGGCGACGCGTCCGCGTGTGGGCGACATGCCGCAGGATGCCTCCCCACGGATGCCGATTCCAGTGCCAACGGGTGACACCTGTCTGAATATGGAGATGCAGGTCTGTAAGACACGCTTGATGACGCGTTTGCTTGCTCGTGACCTGTTCGACGCATAACCTCGACGGCAGTGAGGAGTTACTCCGCGCAGCGCGGATTGCCATACCGGTGAACGACGGACGAATTGAACGAGGCAGGAGAGGTGTCGGCTCTGGCGGTCGACGCCCCATCAGTCTTGGCTTGACATCGATCCCGGCTTCGACGCCGACCGGGCTTTCCGCGGCGCGCCTGTGACCCCTCCCGTTTTGTGGCCGCGTTATGAGTTCTTGACGACGCGAGGAGGGCGGGGCACACATGGGGCCGCTGGTCGTGGTGCTGATGGTGGCGGTGCTCGTGCTCGCGTTCGGGATGATCGCGGCGCTGCTCGTCGTCGTACGACGCACCTCTGGGACCCTGCCCCGGAAGGGTAAGCCCAGCACCGAGCAGGTGGAGGCGGTGCACGAGGAGCTGGAGCAGGCACGGGAGGCGGCGCGGGAGATCCGCTACAAGGCGGAGACCGACGCCGACGAGATCGTGCGCAGGTCGGAGGCCGCGGCCGAGAGCGCCGCGCAGATGCGGCGCGAGGTCGAGGAGGAGAGCCGGATACTCAAGTCCGAGCTCAAGGAGCTGCGTGCCGACCTGGAGCGCAGGGAGGCGCGGCTGGCCGAGCGGGAGCAGCGGCTCGACGAGGAGGCCAGGCGGCAGGCCGAGCGTGACAGGAAGCTGGCCGAGACCGAGGTCGAGCTGGCCGACCGGCGCGAGGAGCTGCTGCAGGTCGAGCAGGAGCGGCGGGTCATCCTGGAGCGGGTGGCCGGGCTGACCGGCGAGCAGGCCAAGGCCGAGCTGGTCAAGGAGATCGAGAACCAGGCCAAGCGCGAGGCCGCGCTGATCATCAGGGAGATCGAGGGGGAGGCCCGCAAGGAGGGCGAGAAGCGGGCCACGAAGATCGTGACACTGGCCGTGCAGCGGCTGGCGGCCGAGCAGACGGCCGAGTCGGTCGTGAGCGTGCTGCACCTGCCCGGCGACGAGATGAAGGGCCGGATCATCGGCCGCGAGGGCCGAAACATCCGTGCCTTCGAGTCCACCACCGGCGTCAACCTCATCATCGACGACACCCCCGAGGCCGTGCTGCTGTCGTGCTTCGACCCGGTCAGGCGGGAGACGGCGCGGCTGACGCTGGAGAAGCTGGTGCTCGACGGCCGCATCCACCCGCAGCGCATCGAGGAGGCGCACGACCGCAGCCGCCAGGAGGTCCAGGACCTGTGCGCGCGGGCCGGCGAGGACGCCCTCGTCGAGCTGGGCATCACCGACATGCACCCCGAGCTGACGCTGCTGCTCGGCCAGTTGCGCTACCGCACCTCCTACGGGCAGAACGTGCTCAAGCACCTCATCGAGTCCGCCCACATCGCCGGCATCATGGCGGCCGAGCTGAAGATGAACCAGACGCTGATGAAGCGCTGCGCCCTGCTCCACGACATCGGCAAGGCCCTGACGCACGAGGTCGAGGGCAGCCACGCGCTGATCGGGGCGGAGATCGCCCGCAGGTACGGCGAGGAGGAGGACGTGGTGCACGCCATCGAGGCGCACCACAACGAGGTCGAGGTGCGTACCGTCGAGGCGGTGCTCACCCAGGCGGCCGACGCGATCAGCGGCAGCCGGCCCGGCGCCCGGCGCGAGTCGCTGGAGGCGTACGTGAAGCGGCTGGAGCGGCTGGAGGAGATCGCGCAGTCGTACGACGGGGTGGAGAAGGTGTTCGCCATGCAGGCCGGGCGGGAGATCCGGGTCATGGTCAAGCCGGATGCCATCGACGACATTCAGGCGCAGGTGATCGCTCGCGACGTGGCCAAGCAGGTTGAGGAGGAGCTGACCTACCCCGGGCAGATCCGGATCACGGTGGTGCGGGAGTCGCGGGCGACCGAGTTCGCCCGCTGACCGCCCGCTCGCCGTCCTTGGAGAGCCGCTGGCTGTCGTTCTAGGAGAAGATCTGCTGGTAGAAGGCCAGCTCCGCGGCCAGGGCGGCGGCGCGGGTCTCGGTGCGGCGGAAGCCGTGGGACTCGCCCTCGAAGGCCAGGTACGTGCACGGCACCCCGCGTTCGGCGAGCGCGTCGGCGAAGGCCGTCGACTGCTCGGGCGGCACCACGGGGTCGTCGAGGCCCTGGAGGAGCAGCATGGGGCAGCTCACCCCGTCCACGAGGCCGAGGGGCTCTCGCGAGGCGTACACCTGCGGATCCTCCGGGCCCACCAGCCACTCCACGTAGCGTGACTCGAAGTCGTGGGTGTGTGCGGCGAGCGGGGCGAGCGCGCTGATGCCGTAGTACGACACGCCTCCCGCGAACACGTCCGAGCGGCAGCAGGCCGCCATCACCGTCCAGCCGCCCGAGCTGCCGCCGCGCACCGCGATCCTGGCGGGGTCGGCCAGGCCCTGGGCGGCCAGCCATTCGGCGGCGGCGATCGCGTCCTCGACGTCCACCACGCCCCACTGGCCCCTGAGGCGGTCGCGGTAGGCCCGGCCGTAGCCGGTGGAGCCGCCGTAGTTGAGGTCGAGGACACCGATGCCGCGCGAGGTGAGGAACGCCTTCTCCAGATCGAGCGCGGTGTCGGCGTGGGCGGTCGGGCCGCCGTGCACGAAGATCACGTATGGGGGTGTGCCGCCGTCGGTGGCGGGGGCGTGGGGCGGGTACAGGAACGCGTGCACGTCCCCCTTCGAGCGCCCAGTTTCCTCCACGCGCACAGACCTTCGCCCGTGCACGTCCCCTTGCGCGAGGGCGCTTTCCTCTGCGTGCGCGCTTGTGTCGGAGGGGGTGCGTCGCTCTGCGTGCGCGCTTGTGTCGGCGGGGGTGGGTCCCTCTGCGTGCGCGCTTGTGTCGGCGGGGGTGCGTCCCTCTGCGTGCGCGCTTGCCTCCGCCGGGGTGCTTCTCTCTGCGTGCGTGCTGGCCTCCGCGAGTCCGTCTCTCCGGATCAGGACGGCCTCGGGGACGGGCAGCAGGCCGGGGTCGGGCGGGGTCGTGAGGTCGCGGGCGAGCACGTGGTGCCCGCCTGTCGCGGTGTCCACGGTCACGACCGTACGGGGCGTCGTGGCCGCGTACGCGATGCCGATCACGGACGGGCCGTCGGCGGCCAGTGCCGCGTTCCAGCCCGTGTAGGGCAGGTCGAGCTCGGTGAGCGTGCCGGAGCCGGGGTCGAGCAGGCCCAGCCGCAGGTCGCCGCGCCCGTGCAGGACCGCCAGGCGGCCGTCGGGCAGCACGGTGTACGGCATGCCGCCGAGCTGCCACGGCGGCAGCGTGAACTCCTCCTCGGCCGGGTGCAGCGCCTGGGCCTCCTCCCCGCGCAGGCCGGTCTCGTAGAGGTTCCACCAGCCGGAGGAGTCGGAGACCAGGTAGAGCGTGGAGTCGTCCTTCCAGGCCGGTGCCAGCACGGACTCGGCGGGGCCGCCGCGGACCGTCCGGGCGTCGCCGCCCGTGAGGGGGAGGACGCGCAGCTCGGTGCCGTCCCACGGCATGCGGGGGTGGTTCCAGCAGACGTAGGCCAGGTGTCGCCCGTCGGGGGAGATGGCGGGGCCGGCGTAGAAGTCGCAGCCCGTGGCCCACACGCGGGGCTCGCCGCCGTCCAGCGGGATCGCGACGACGGCCCTGGTGACCTTGCCGTTCTCGTCGTGGTGCTCGCGTACGCACCACACCTGGCCGTCGTGGACCAGCAGGTCCGCGTAGCGGCAGCCGTCGTCGGTGAGGGGCCGCGGCTCGGCGCCGTCGGCCAGCACGTACAGGCGCTGGTCGCGCAGGTTGGCGAAGATCACCTCGCCCTCGGGGGTCACGGCGTAGGGCCGGCCGCCGTACTCGTGCACCCGCGTGCGCGCGCACCAGGGGGCGGGCAGCAGCTCGCGGCGGGTGCCGTCGGCGTCGCGGCGGACGATCACCGTGCGCCCGCCCTCGTCGGGGCGGTCCTCGGTCCACCACACCCGGCCGTCGAGGGCCACGGGCCAGCCGGGACGGACGCCGGAGCCGGCCACGTCTTGGGTCGAGATGGGGGAGGGCCAGAAGGGCATACCCGCATCCTGCCGGAAGATCGCTTGGAGTGCGGGCCGGTCCCCCAAGATCAGGGACAGCCTTCAGGGCGGGGCAGGGCGGAGGGCAGCATGAGATCGGTCCTGCCGAACCATTTGCGGAGCAACCGGGTGGTCGTGCCCGTCCGCCACATGTCGGCGATCGCCTGGTTGACGGCCTCGCAGGTCTCGGTGTCGCCCTTCTTGAGGCCGACGGCCCACTTCTCGTTCGTGATCGGGTCGTTGAGCAGCCGGAACCTGCCGGGGTCCTGCTCGGCGAACCCGGCCAGGATCAGGTTCTCGGTGCTGACGGCGTCGAGCTGGTTCGCGGCGAGCTTGCGTACGCAGTCGGAGTAGTTGGCGGCGTCCACCAGGTGGGCCGGCAGGTCGAGCTTGCCGTCGGGGGGCGGGTCCACGATCCGCCGGTAGGAGTTCGAGCCCTGGGCCAGGCAGATCCGCTTGCCCCTGAGGTCGCTCGTGCGCCGGATGGCGGTGTCGTCGGCGCGGACCATGGTGTCCTGCGGGACGATCGCGTACGGGCCGCCGAACGTCACCTTGGGCTTGCGGGCCCTGGTGATGGAGTAGGAGGCCACGATCATGTCCACGGTGCCGTTCTGGAGCAGCGCCTCGCGGGTGGACGACGGCGACTCGCGCCAGGTGATGCGCACCTTGGCGCCGTGGGCCAGGTGGTTGACGAGGTAGCGGGCGACGTCGGTGTCGAAGCCCTGGGGCTCGCCGTCGCCGAGCTTCAGGCCGAGGCTCGGCTGGTCCCATTTGGTGCCGACCACGACGGTGCCGGTGTTCCTGATCTTGTCCACGACCGTGGCGTACGAGCCGCCGCCGCCACACGCGGCCAGCCCCACCGTCACAGCCGCCCCCGCGAGCGCCGCCCTGCGCATGTTCACCCGGATACCCGCGCGGGCCCTGCCGCAATGCGGAGGAGGGACAATCTTTGACGACTCGGGCGGCGAGCATGACGCCCGCCGCCCGAGAAGGTCACTCCAGGGGCTTGTCGGGCGCCAGCCCGCCGCCCTCGGTGCCCTGCCCGGCGCCCACGCCGACCTCGGCCGAGCCGGGCGCCGCGACCGGCCGCGCCGCCGTCTTGCGGCTGCGCCTGCTGCGCCGCTCCAGCCAGGTGGCCAGGTAGCTCAGCGCCATGTTCAGCGTCACGTAGATGACGCCGATGACGATGGCCGCCGGGATCAGCGAGCCGAAGAACCGCGCCGGCAGGATCTTGAAGCCGGTGTTGAGCAGGTCCACGTAGGCGATGATGTAGCCGAGCGCGGTGTCCTTGAGCAGCACCACGAGCTGGCTGACGATCGCGGGCATCATCGCCGTGACGGCCTGCGGCAGCAGGACCAGCCGCATCACCTGGTTCTTGCGCATGCCCACCGCGTACGCGGCCTCCGACTGCCCCTTCGGCACCGCGTACACGCCGGCCCTGACAACCTCGGCCAGCACGGAGCCGTTGTAGAGCATGAGGCCGAGCACGACGGCGATGAACGCGTAGTCGCCGCCGCCGGCGACCATCGGCGCCAGGTAGAAGATGAAGAAGATCAGCAGCAGCAGCGGGATGGCCCGGAACACCTCGACCACCGCGCCGGCCGGCACCCGGATCCACTTGTGGTCGGAGAGCCTGGCCAGGCCGAAGACCGCGCCGAACACCAGCGCGAGCACCGCCGCCACGGCCGCCGCCCGCAACGTGCCGATGAGACCGGGGATGATGTAGAAGTCCCAGGTCTCCCACCGCAGGAAGGGCTCCCAGATCTTGCCCTCGAACTGGCCCTTGGCGTCGAACCCGCGGTAGACGCCGTACAGCACGGCGCCGACCGCGATGACGCTGATGACGGTCAGCGCGTGGTTGCGCAGCCGCCCGCGCGGGCCGGGCGCGTCGAACAGCACGGAGGTGGTCATCGGACCACCGCCAGGCGCCGCGACAGCCAGCCGGTGAAGAACCCGATGGGCATGGTCAGCGCCATGAAGGCGACGACGAGGCCGAGGAAGATCGGGATCGACGCGCCGGTCGTGTCAAAGGTGATCTTCATGACGGCCGCCGACTCCAGCAGGAAGCCGCCCGCGGTCGCGACCGTGGTGTTCTTGATCATGGCGATCATCACGCTGCCCAGCGGCGCGATGACCGCGCGGAACGCCTGCGGCAGGATGATCATCGTGAGCGACTGCATGAACGTCAGCCCGATCGCCCTGGCCGCCTCGGCCTGGCCCATCGGCACCGTGTTCACGCCGGCGCGCAGCGCCTCGCACACGAAGGCCGCCGTGTAGAGCGACAGCCCCATCGCCACGATCCAGAACGAGTTGGTCGTCGGCGTCTCGGAGAAGACCAGGCCGAGCTGGTCGCTCAGACCCAGCGCGGAGAACGCCAGCACCAGCGTCAGCGGGGTGTTGCGCACCACGTTGACGTAGACGGTGCCGGCCGCGCGCAGGACCGGAGTGGGGGAGACCCGCATCGCCACCAGGACCGTGCCGAGGATCAAGGAGGCGATCACGCCGACGATCGACAGCTTGACGTTCTCCAGGAAACCCAGCGCGAGGTCGGGTGCGTACTTGATTAGTTCGTCCATCGTGCTCCACCGAAGGGGTGACGGGCGGCCGGGTCACCGGCCGCCGTCACCGGCGTGATCAGGCGCAACCCTCGGCCGCGGGCGCTTCCGTGGACACCTTGAGGCCCTGGATGCCGCCGAACCACTTGTCCAGCAGCGTCTTCATGGTGCCGTTGCTCCACAGCGCGGCCACCGCCTTGTTGACGGCCTCGCAGGTCTTGGTGTCGCCCTTCTTCAGGCCGATGCCGTACTTCTCGTCGGTGAAGCCCTGGCCCAGCACCTTGAAGTTGCCGCCGGCCTGCTTGGCGAAGCCCGCCAGGATCAGGTCGTCGGTGGTGACCGCGTCGAGGTTGCTGCCCGTCAGCTTCTGCACGCACTCGGAGTAGTTGGCGGCGTCGACGGTGGTGGCGTCGATGTCGAGCTCACCGTCCGGGGGCGGGTCGGTGATGCGCTTGTAGGAGTTGGAGCCCGAGGCCTTGCAGATCTTCTTGCCCTTGAGGTCCTGCGGGGTGTTGATCGAGGTGTCGTCCTTGCGGACCATGATGTCCTGGTGGGCGACGACGTACGGGCCACCGAAGGTGACCTTGCCCTTGCGCTCCTCGGTGATGGAGTAGGTGGCGAAGACGATGTCGACCGTGCCGTTCTGGAGGAACGGCTCGCGGTTGGACGAGGCCGACTCCTTCCACTCGATCTTCACATCCTTGCCGCCGTTCACTTCCTTGAGCACGGCCTTGGCCACGTCGACGTCGAAGCCCTCGGGCTCGTTGCCCATCTTCAGGCCCAGGCTCGGCTGGTCCCACTTGGTGCCGACCACGACCGTGCCGCCGCCAGTGATCTTGTCGGCCACGGTGGCGTAAGTCTCTTCCCCACCGCCACAAGCGGCCAGGCCCGCGGCGAGTGCCGCAATGGAGAGCACCGCTCCCGTTCGACGCATGTGCATGTGTACCTGCCTCATAACTCTCAGTGCGTGAGGATCTTCGAAAGGAAGTCGCGCGCACGATCCGTCTGCGCGTTGGTGAAGAACTCGTCGGGGGTGTTCTCCTCGACGATCTGCCCGTCCGCCATGAACACGACCCGGTTGGCGGCACGGCGGGCGAACCCCATCTCGTGCGTGACGACCATCATGGTCATGCCGTCACGCGCCAGGCCGATCATCACGTCGAGCACCTCCTGCACCATCTCGGGGTCCAGTGCGGAGGTGGGCTCGTCGAACAGGATCATCTTCGGGTCCATGGCCAGTGCCCTGGCGATCGCGACCCGCTGCTGCTGACCGCCGGAGAGCTGCGCGGGGTACTTGTCGGCCTGAGCCGCGATGCCCACCCGCTCCAGCAGCTCCATCGCCCGCTTGTCGGCGGCGTCCTTGGCGATGCCGCGGACCTTGGTCGGGCCGAGCGTGACGTTCTCCCGGATGGTCTTGTGGGCGAACAAGTTGAACGACTGGAAGACCATTCCGACCTCGGAACGCAGCCTGGCCAGCGCCTTGCCCTCGGCGGGCAGCACCTGCCCGTCAAATATGATCTTGCCGTCGTTGATCGTCTCCAGCCGGTTGATCGTGCGGCAGAGCGTGCTCTTCCCGCCGCCCGACGGGCCGATGACGACCAGAACCTCGCCACGAGAGACGGTCAAGTTGATGTCCTTCAGGACATGCAGCGCCCCAAAGTGCTTGTTGACGTTCTCCAACTGGACCAGTGGAGTGGCGTCCCCGTTCTCCGTCATGGAGTAAAACGTAGAGGGCGTTAGAGCGCTGTGCACTAACCGAGCGGTACCGATCCGATCACATCATGCCGCCAAGCTGGCCTTTTAGATCCATCAGGACCCCCTCGGGGCGCTCGTCCTGGCCACCGCAAGCCGTACAACGACTACCCTTGAACGTGCCATGACTGTGACCCAGGAGGGCGCCCGCACATACGAAGTGCGCACATACGGGTGCCAGATGAACGTCCACGACTCCGAGCGGCTGTCGGGCCTGCTGGAGGACGCCGGTTACGTGCCCGCCTCCGACGGCGAGACGGCCGACGTGGTCGTGTTCAACACGTGCGCCGTGCGGGAGAACGCCGACAACCGCCTCTACGGCAACCTCGGCCACCTCCGGCCGGCCAAGACGCGCAACCCGCGCATGCAGATCGCCGTCGGCGGCTGCCTGGCGCAGAAGGACCAGGGCGAGATCGTCCGCAAGGCGCCCTGGGTCGACGTGGTGTTCGGCACGCACAACATCGGGTCGCTGCCGGTGCTGCTGGAGCGGGCCCGCATCGAGGGCGAGGCGCAGGTCGAGCTGAAGGAGGCGCTCGAGGTCTTCCCCTCGACGCTGCCCACCAAGCGCGAGTCCGCCTACGCCGCCTGGGTGTCCATCTCGGTCGGCTGCAACAACACCTGCACGTTCTGCATCGTGCCGTCGCTGCGCGGCAAGGAGAAGGACCGCCGCCCCGGCGACATCCTCGCCGAGGTCCAGGCCCTGGTGGACCAGGGCGCGCTGGAGGTCACGCTGCTCGGCCAGAACGTCAACACCTACGGCGTGGAGTTCGGCGACCGGCTCGCCTTCGGCAAGCTGCTGCGCGCCTGCGGCGACATCGACGGCCTGGAGCGCGTCCGCTTCACCTCGCCCCACCCGGCCGCCTTCACCGACGACGTGATCGCCGCCATGGCCGAGACGCCCAACGTCATGCACCAGTTGCACATGCCGCTGCAGTCGGGCTCCGACCGGGTGCTGAAGGCGATGCGGCGCTCGTACCGGGCCGAGCGCTACCTCGGCATCATCGAGCGCGTCCGCGCCGCGATGCCAGACGCGGCCATCTCCACCGACATCATCGTCGGCTTCCCCGGCGAGACGGAGGAGGACTTCCAGGGCACCCTGGACGTCGTCCGCCAGAGCCGCTTCGCCAACGCCTTCACCTTCCAGTACTCCATCCGCCCCGGCACGCCCGCGGCCACCATGCCCGACCAGGTGCCCAAGGAGGTCGTGCAGGAGCGCTACGAGCGGCTCGTGGCCCTGCAGGAGGAGATCTCCTGGGAGGAGAACAAGAAGCAGGTCGGGCGGACGATCGAGGTGCTGGTCGCGGAGGGCGAGGGCCGCAAGGACGACGCCACCCGCCGACTGTCCGGCCGCGCTCCTGACAACCGCCTCGTGCACTTCGCCGTGGGCTCCGAGACGCCTCGGCCGGGTGACATGGTGACCGTCGAGGTCACGTATGCGGCTCCGCATCATCTGGTGGCCGATGGGGCTGTGCTGGAGGTCCGGCGGACTCGGGCGGGGGATGCCTGGGAGGCTCGGCAGGGGGCTCCGGCGGGGGCCGATGGGGCGGGGGTGCTGCTGGGCATGCCCACCATCGGGCGGCCTGCGCCGCTGCCTGCGGCGACCGGGGGTTGCTCGGCCCACTGACGAGGCCGCCCACCGCCCGCTTCTGCCGGCGGCGCAGCGCGGCACGGCGGCGCAGCGCGGCACGGCGGCGCAGCGCGGCACGGCGGCGCAGCGCGGCACGGCGGCGCAGCGCGGCACGGCGGCGCAGCGCGGCACGGCGGCGCAGCGCGGCACGGCGGCGCAGCGCGGCACGGCGGCGCAGCGCGGCACGGCGGCGCAGCGCGGCACGGCGGCGCAGCGCGGCACGGCGGCGCAGCGCGGCACGGCGGCGCAGCGCGGCACGGCGGCGCAGCGCGGCACGGCGGCGCAGCGCGGGCCTGCCTTTGCGTGTCCGGCGCCGGGTCGGCGGGGTGTGGTGCGGAGGTGTCCGGCGCAACGTGGTCGGTGGCAAGCCCGCATGAGGGCGGAGGTGCCCTGCCGCGTGGTGGCGCCTGGATGTCACGGAGCGGGCCGCGCGTGGTGAAGGCGCGTGGTGACCGGCCCGCCCTCGCCGGCCAGGTGACGAGGGCGAGCCAGGCGGTCACCGGGTGAGCCGGTCGAGGACCTGCTCGCAGGGCTGCCGCCGGAAGTCGTTCATCGTGGCGCAAGGATTGGGCATCCCACGCGCGGGCGCAGGCGGATCGGCGCGGCGACTAGGCGTGACACCGCCCGACGGCCGTCGCGGCGGAGGCGCCTGCGGGGACGCCTGCGGCGTAGGCAAGCCCTGAGTCCGATCAGCAGGCACCGCACGCACCCTAGGAGGGATATGCGGCCTGCCGGCCCCAGGAGCGTGAGGGGACCGCCGAGGACGGTGCAGAGCCGTAGCCAGGGATTCGCCGACCCCCGGAACGGCAGTGACGTCCAGAGACGGCTTGTTCCGGCCGCCGAAAGGCGCGGACCCGCGCGCAACCGGAGGACCGCCCACAGGCGGTACGAGCCCCCCGTCCACCCCCACGTCCCACGGCGGCACCACCTCGATCCACGGCGGCGACAGCGGCCCGAGCGCGAGGCCCGCGGGCTGCGCCGACGGAAATTGGATCGATCCATTCGAAGCGGCACTCGCCCCGGAAGTAACGGTCGCTGTTTGTGGCATGCCAACTGCCGACAGTGGCGAAGGAGACGTATTCGATCTTGCGGAAAGCGGGGTTTCCTGATCATTTCCACCGGCTCTTTGCGGTGCCGCCTCGGGCGCGTTACTGAATGCCAGGCATATTCCCAGCCCCGCGGTGGCGAGCACGCCGACCGCTCCCGCCAGAGGTCCGAGGGGCAGGCGATCACCTGGGCAAATGGATCGAAGGGGGGACAAGTCGTGATTCCTTTGTGATTGGTGTGCGAGCATTCAGTCGTTGCGGCTAGTGTGGTCCATCACCCGCGGAAGCCGGCGAGCTTTCCCCGATACGACCGCAGGGAGCTGTAACCCCATGCATGATCCGAACGCGCCGGATCGTCAGGAGATCCTGTCCGGGCCGGGAGACACCCGCCCGGCCACCAGGAATGGCCGCCCGAGAAAGGCGACGAACAAGAAACCGCTCATCATCGCCGCCTCGGCGCTCGTCGCCCTGCTCGCGGCGGGCGGCGCCGGCTACCTGCTGGCCGGGAGCCCCGGCGAGGCCGCGCAGCAGAGCGGCGGCCGTCCCGCCCCCGCGCAGACCACCGGCGGGGCCGACGACCTCGGTGGCGACGACCTCGGTGGCGACGACGCCACGATGGGCGACGTCACCGCCGAGTCCCCCGCGGACGGCGACCTGTCCACCGACGCCCCCGGCGACGGCAGCATGGGCGACGTCGCCGACGCCCCAGGCACGGGCGACACCGGCTCGACCGCCACGGACTCCCGGCCCGCGACCCAGGCCAGCAGCGGCACCGGCAAGAAGCCGGCCACGACGTCCCCGACCAAGGCGCCGCAGTCCTCCGGCAGCGACACCCCCGCCGACACCCCCGCCAACGGGCCCGCGGGTGAGGTCGCCGGCCAGTGTGCGAAGAGCGGCTGCTAGCCGGAGCCGGCACGCCGCCACTGGCTTGCCCGTTATGGGCCGAACTGGCACTACAAGGGGAACCACCCCGCCCCTATGGTGCAGGGCATGACGAATGCCAACGCGTCCGCACTGCGTGCCCTCCACGTCCCGGGCACCCCGCTGATCCTCCCCAACGTCTGGGACGCCGCCTCCGCCCGCGCCGTCCGCGACGCGGGTTTCCCCGCGGTGGCCACCAGCAGCGCCGCGGTCGCGCACGTCCTCGGCTACGACGACGGCGAGCACACGCCGGTCGGCGAGATGATGGCGGCCGTCGCCCGGGTGGCCAGGGCGGTGGAGGGCGTGCCCGTGACGGCGGACGTCGAGCGCGGGTACGGGCTCAAGCCCGCCGAGCTGGTCGAACGCCTGGCGGAGGCGGGCGCGGCCGGCTGCAACATCGAGGACTCCGTGCCCGGCAGCGGGGAGCTGGTGGAGCCGGAGAGGCAGGCGGAGTTCCTGGCCGAGGTGCGGGCAGCCGCCGGCGACGCGCTGGTGATCAACGCGCGGGTCGACGTTTACCTGTACGGGCGGGGCCAGGACGTCAGGCAGGAGGCCGTCGCGCGCGGGCGGCGGTACCTGGAGGCGGGGGCGGACTGCGTGTACCCCATCCTGGCGAGCGGCGAGGACGAGATCAGGGCGCTGGTGAGCGCGCTGGGCGCACCGGTCAACGTGTACCTCGGCCCCCGGACGCCGGGAATCCAGCGGCTGGCGGAGCTGGGGGTGGCCAGGGTCAGCTTCGGGAGCGGCCTGCACCAGGCGGCCGACGCCTTCACCCGGGGGATGATCGCCAAGGTGGTGGAGGGCCGGAACCCCTTCTGAGCGCCGGAATCCCTTCTGAGCGCCGAGCCACGTACGCTTGCGCTCGTGCTTGTCGCCGCCGCCGTCTGCCCCTCAACCCCGCTGGTCGTGCTCGGGCTGCCCGAGCTGCGCTCCGCCTGTCGGACCGCGATCGCCACGCTGCGCCGGGCGCGGCCCGACGCGCTGGTCGTGGTGGGCGGGGCGGAGACGACCCGTACGTACGACGGCGGCGTGGCGGGCACCCTGCGCCCCTGGGGCGTGGACCGGCGGGCGGGCACCGGGGAGCCGGTGCTGCCGCTGTCGCTGACCGTCGCCCGGCTGCTCCTGGACGACACCGCGCCGCAGGGCTTCCAGTCCGTGGCGTTCGACGCGACGGCCGCGGACTGCCTGGCGCTGGGGCGGCGGCTGGGCGAGCGCGCGGAGCGGGTGGCGCTGCTGGTCACGGCCGACGGGCCGGCCAGCCTGAGCCCGCGGGCCCCGGGCAGATACGACGAGGCGGCGGGCCCGTACCATGACCTGATCGCCAAGGCCGTCGCGGCCGGCGAGCCCGCTGCGCTGGCCGCGCTCGACCCGCAGGAGGCCGACAGGCTGTGGGTGAGCGGGCGGGCCGCGCTGCAGGTGCTGGCGGGCGCGGCGGGCACGCGCACGTACCAGGGGCGCCTGCTGGCCCAGGCGGCTCCGTACGGGGTCGGCTACCTCGCAGGGGCGTGGCTGGCCTGACGCTTCGGCACCGGGATGCGCATCAGGTCGCGGGCCGTCACCACCTCGCCGTCGAAGCTGCGGCGTACCTCCTCGACGAAGGACGGCTCGTCGGCGAAGCCGTACCGCTCGGAGAAGTGCGTGAGCACCAGCCGCCGCACGCCCGCGTCGGCCGCCACGACCCCCGCCTCGAACGCCGTCAGATGCCCGTACTCCTTGGCCAGCGCGCTCTCGGCGGACAGGAACGTGGTCTCGATCACCAGCAGGTCCACCCCGGAGGCCAGCTCGAAGACGGAGTCGCAGAGCCGGGTGTCCATCACGAACGCCGCGCTCTGGCCCGGCCTGGGCACGCTGCACTCCGCCAGCGTGATCCCGCGGACGGAGCCGGTGCGCTGCAGCTCGCCGATCTCGGGGCCGCGGATGCCGTGGGCGGCCAGCTTCTCGGGCAGCATGCGGCGGCCGGCCGGCTCCTGGACGCGGTAGCCGTACGACTCGACGGGGTGTGACAGGCGGCGTGCGATGAGCGGCCCGACGCCGGCGAGGTCGCCGGACAGGGGATGCTCGGCGATGACGTCCGTGTCGGCGAACGCGGCGGCGTGGCGCAGCCGCCGCCAGTAGTGCTCGCCCGAGCCGGGGAAGAGCGCGCGCACCGGGTGCCGCACCCGGTCGCGGGCGATGCGCTGGACGACGCCCGGCACGCCCAGGCAGTGGTCGCCGTGGAAGTGCGTCAGGCACAGCCAGTGCACGTCGTTCGCGCTCAGCCCGGCGTGCACCATCTGCCGCTGCGTGCCCTCGCCCGGGTCGAACAGGAAGCCCTGCCCGTCCCAGCGCAGAAGGTAGCCGTTGTGGTTACGGTGTCGGGTAGGAACGGCGCTGGACGTGCCCAGCACCACGAGTTCACGTGAGGACACGATGACCACCACGGTTGCCTTCGCCGAGGTGCCCACGCCTGTGGGCCCGTTCGTGCTGGGCGTCACCGAGACCGGCCTCGTCGCGTCGGGCTGGGGGTCCCGCGCCCGGCTGGCGGGCCGGCTCGACCTGGCTGAGGTTCATGATGCGGATCGTACGGCCTGCGTGGTCGCCGAGCTGAACGCTTATTTCGCGGGCGAGCTGAAGACCTTCGAGACGCCGATCGACTGGCGGCTCATGTCGGGCTCGCGGCTGCGCGTGCTCCAGGCCCTGCATCGGGTCCCGTACGGCAAGACCGTCACCTACGGCGAGCTGGCCAGGCTGAGCGGCTCCAGCGTGCCCGCGCGGGGCATCGGCTCGATCATGGGCTCCAACCCGATCCCGATCGTCGTGCCCTGTCACCGGGTGATCGCGGGCAGCGGGCTGGGCGGGTTCAGCGGCGGCGAGGGCGTGGAGACCAAGCGGTGGTTGCTGACTCATGAGGGATACCTGCAACCGACGCTGCTCGATCTCTAGCAAACTGGTCGGGTGCCTCAGCAGCCAGTCATCGCCGTCGTGGGCCCCACGGCCGCAGGAAAGTCCGATCTCGCCGTGGATCTCGCCCTCAGGCTGGGCGGCGAGTGCGTCAACGCCGACTCCATGCAGCTCTACCGCGGCATGGACATCGGCACGGCCAAGCTGACCGAGCAGGAGCGGCGCGGGGTGCCGCACCACCTGCTGGACGTCTGGGACGTGACGGTCACGGCCAGCGTGGCCGAGTACCAGAAGCTGGCCAGGGCGGTCATCGACGCCGTCGAGGTGCCCGTGCTGGTCGGCGGCAGCGGCCTGTACGTGCGGGCGGCCATCGACGAGCTGGAGTTCCCCGGCACGGAGCCGGAGATCAGGGCCCGGCTGGAGGCGGAGCTGGCCGAGCGCGGCCCCGCCCCGCTGTACGAGCGGCTGCGCGAGCGCGACCCGGCCGCGGCCGCGGCGATCCTGCCGAGCAACGGCCGCCGCATCGTGCGGGCCCTGGAGGTGATCGAGCTGTCCGGCCGCCCGTTCTCGGCCACGATGCCCTCCTACGACGCCGTGTACCCGAGCGTCCAGATCGGGCTGGAGGTGCCCAGGCCGGAGCTGGACGCGCGGATCGAGCTGAGGGTCGAGCGCATGTGGGCGGCGGGGCTGGTGGACGAGGTGCGCGCGCTGCTCGATCAGGGGCTGGCCGAGGGGCGTACGGCCAGCCGCGCACTCGGCTACGCGCAGGTGATCCGCTTCCTGGAGGGCGAGTGGAGCGAGGAGCAGGCGATGACCGAGACGGTCAGGCTGACCAGGCGGTTCGCCCGGCGGCAGGAGTCGTGGTTCCGGCGTGACCCGCGGGTCTGCTGGCTGCCCTACGACGCTCCGGACCTGCTTGACCGGTCCCTCGCGCGAATCCCGGGACACGCGTGCGAATAAACTTCCTCAATGCGCTTTCTCAAGGGGCACGGCACCGAGAACGATTTCGTCATCCTGCCCGATCCCGACGGCGTGGTCGACGTGTCGGCCTCGCTCGTCGCCAAGATCTGTGACAGGAGAGCCGGCCTCGGCGCCGACGGCGTGCTCCGCGTGGCCCGCGCCAAGGACAGCCATGAGGTGAGCGAGCAGGCCTCGCAGGCCGAGTGGTTCATGGACTACCACAACTCCGACGGCAGCGTGGCCGAGATGTGCGGCAACGGCGTGCGCGTGTTCGCCCGCTACCTGCTCGAGGCGGGGCTGGAGCACGGCTCGGAGTTCGCGATCGCGACCAGGGGCGGGCTGCGCCAGGTGCGCATCGAGCCGAACGGCGACGTCACGGTGGACATGGGCAAGCCCGTCGTGCACGGCGAGAGCGTGGCCATGCTGGGCGGGCACGAGTATCCCGGGATCTGCGTCGACATGGGCAACCCCCACCTGGCGTGCTCGATCGGCGACCCCGTCGCCCAGCTCGACCTCACCCACCAGCCCGGGTTCGACACCACGGTCTTCCCCGCCGGGGTCAACGTCGAGTTGTTCAACCCGGTCGGCGTCAGCCGCGCCGTCATGCGCGTCTTCGAGCGCGGCTCGGGCGAGACCCGCTCCTGCGGCACCGGCGCGGTGGCCACGGCCGTCGCCGCCGCGCACCTGTCGGGCGACACCACCGGCACGTGGACGGTCGAGGTGCTGGGCGGCACGCTCACCGTGATCCTCGACGAGGAGACCAGCTACCTGTCCGGCCCCGCGGTGATCGTGGCCAGCGGCGAACTGACGCTTGCAGAATGAAGTTCTAATGGGGGATGCTGGGTCTACTTCGCGAACTGAGAGGTGGACATGGCAGACCCCCGCACCACCGCCATACAGGTGAAGAACCCGATCGGCCAGTTCGGCGGCGGCTTCATGATCTCCCGAGAGGTCAAGGCCATCTGCGAGGAGTACGGCCTCGGCGCCCGCGAGGTCTACTTCAGGGGCCGCTGCGGCGTGCTCGGCGAGTGCGACGCCGACGTGGTCACGGCCGTCGCCGTCTTCTTCCCCGCCGCGCACGTCGAGGAGTGCTGGAACGGCGGCCGCAAGCTCCCCGTCGAGCGGGCCGTCGAGCTCTACGCCGAGGCCTGCCAGGCGTGGGGCCGGCGCAAGCTGGGCGGCTACCAGGGCTGCGCCAGGCTCGCCGAGCTGCTGGAGCCGGTCGTCGAGCAGGCCTCGCCGGTGGGCGCGCCGCTCTTCGCGGGCTGGCGGGCCGTGCCGCTGCCGGACGACCCGCCCGCCAGGGCCACTCAGCTCATGCACGTCGTCCGCGAGCTGCGCGGCGGCCTGCACGCCAACGCCGTGCTCGCGGCCGGGCTGCACCCGCTGGAGGCGACGCTGGCAGGCGACCACACCGGGACGCCGTTCGGGCAGGGGCAGTCGATGGGCGAGGCCGTCGCCAAGTTCTTCACCTGGCCGGAGCCGTACGCCAAGCCGGGCCCCGACGTGCTCGCGCGGCGCGCGGCGGTGGAGGAGACGACGGACGACCTCATGGCGCCGGTCTTTTCGGTCCTGACGGACAGCGAATCGGACGAGCTGATCGAGCTTCTGCGTTTTGGGCACGCTCGTTGACCTGGCAGACTGACTGCCCATGGACGTGGACATCTGGGCCTGGGTCGGCGAAACCCAGCAGCAGCTTTCCGAGGCGGGCAACGTTGGCCTCGCCATGGCGCTGGGAGACCTTCCCGCACAGGCCTATGAGGGCCGATATCCGCAGCTCGACGTCATGGCCCCGGCCATCGCGCAGCAGGCAGAGGCCCTGGAGCTGCCCTGGCTCGAGTTCTACGCCCGCTACTGGCACCTGATCGGCCGCATCGGCGACCGTGCCCAGGGCGCGGTCGCCATCGACGACGCTCAGCAGCTGCTCGCGTTCGCCCAGCGCGAAGACGTGCGCGAATGCCCGGCGGTCCCGGCCGCCGTCGAGGCGCTGGCCATCGTCTGGGCCAACACCGACGGCCCCGGCTACGCCACCGACCGGCTGGAGACGCTCGGCGCCTACCTCGAGAGCACCACCCCGGAGAAGCCGGCCTTCGCCGGGCTCGTGACCCAGTACGTCGCGGCCCTCGTCGACGCCGGCAAGCCGGGCGAGGCCGTCACCTACGCCGAGTCGGCCGTCGAGCGGCTGCGCACCGCCGGGCGCGAGGCCAGCTGGGAGCTGGGCGCCGAGAGCGCCCGCGCGCTGCTGGCCGCGGGCCGCGCCGACGACGCGCTCAACGCGCTGCAGGCCGCCGCCGGGTTCCAGGCCGACGACCCGGTCGCCAAGGAGCACCGCGACGGCGTGCGCCGGGCGCTCATCCTGGCCACGCTGGGCCGGATCGCCGAGGCCGTCGACGCGCTGCCCGACCTCGACGTGGTGGGCGAGCACCCGCGCGTGTGGGTGGAGTGGACCCAGGCCGTCAACAAGCTGGCCGGCTCCGCGCAGATCACCAACACCTGGCAGCTCGGCCGGGTCCTGCGCCAGTGGATGGACTACTTCGGCATGATGGGCGGCTACCGCTCGCGCGTCGAGCTCGCGCTGGTCGCGGGCGAGCTGGCCATCGGCAGGCAGGGCGTGTGGCAGGCCAGGCTGCTGGCCGACCTGGCCGAGTCCGGCAGCGCCGAGCTGCGCCAGACCGGCGACCTGACCGAGCGCATCACCGCGCTGCGGGCCACCGCCGACGCCACCGCCGAGCCCGAGGCCCCCGGCCCCGTGGCGGAGCGGGTGGGCCTGTTCGACGCCGCCGACGGCTTCAACGCCGACCCCGAGAAGTGGGTCGGCTGGCTGGCCCCGCTGTCCGGTGAGGACATCGAGGCCACCCGCCGCCACACCACCACGCTCGGTTTCCTGGGCTACCCGGCCACCGGCGCCGACATCTACTGGAAGCTGCTCGTCGACAGCGGCGACCTCGCCACCGCCGACTCCGACGACGTGGCCTACCTGACCACGCTGCTCATCGAGGCCCGCCAGGACGAGCGCCTGGAGCAGATGGCCGCCCTGCTGCCGCACGCCGCCCAGCACCTCACGCTGGCCAGGCTGCACAGCGCCCGCGAGCGCTGGCAGGAGACGGTCGACGCGGCCGAGCACGCCATCCACGCCGGTGCCGGCATCGAGGCCCGCCGCCTGCTGTCGGGCGCCGCCCAGCAGCTCGACGCCAACGCCAGGGGCGCCGAGGTGCTGCTGGAGGTGCTCGACGAGCTGACCGACGAGGACGTCTGGCGCATGATCGTCATGGCCACCTCGGCGGAGGACTGGGAGACCGTCCGCAAGGGCGCCGCCAAGATCGGCATGCCGATCAAGTCCACCGAGGGGCCGATCGAGGAGGAGATGGGCCTGATCCGGCTCATCCTGCCCGCACCCGACGGCGGCCAGCGCCAGGTCCTGTCCATCCGCACCGGCCCCGCCACCGCCCGGCTCGCCCTGCCGCAGCCGCGCGGCATGGAGTACAACGCGGGCGACCTGGTCGTCTTCGACCCTCAGCTCCTGGAGCCCGTCCCGGACGACCCCCAGGAGCAGCAGAACTTCGTGCCGCCGTTCGCCGCCGTCCGCATCCTGCGGCCCGGCGGCTACACCAGCTACTTCTTCGACGGCGCCGCGCCGAGCGAGGAGGACTGGGCGGAGTTCACCGAGGTCATGGCCGAGCGCGGCTGGCCGATGTGGGTCTACAGCGACGAGAACTACACCGTCACCCACCCGACCAGCAGCGAGCCGCTGCCGGGCGTGTTCGGCTGGGTCGCGGTGCCGCCGGACGTGTCGCCCTCCGAGGTCGACGCGCTGCTCGACGACGCCACCGAGCGGTGGGTGCACCCGCTGGCCTGGCTCGACCTGGCCCGCGAGATCGACGTCGAGGTCGAGCGGCACGAGCGGATCGTCAAGGAGTACGGGCTGTAGGTCCGTCGCAGTCACGGGCGGCTCGCCGGTGGCGGGCCGCCTCGCGCGGGAACGGTTCGCCGATGGCGGACCACCTCTCACGCGGGGGCGGCTCGCCGATGGCGGGCCGCCTTTCGCGTTCCTTGTGACGCCGCCGCGATCACTCGCGGTGCGAGGCCGACCCCCGGCGGTGCGAAGCAAGCCCTTGCTGTGCCATCCTCCCCGAGAAGACCCGCACCGGAGTGCGGCGGGCTGTGGAAGGAGCGCGAATCAGTGGGTGACGTGCGGAGTACGGATCCAGGCGTGCTGGAGCGGTTCCGGCTCGACGGCAAGGTGGCGATCGTCACCGGGGCGTCCGCGGGGCTGGGGGTGGCGTTCGCCCGCGGCCTGGCCGAGGCGGGCGCCGACGTGGTGGTCTGCGCCCGGCGCAAGGAGCGGCTGGAGGAGACGCGCAAGCTCGTCGAGCAGGCCGGCCGCCGCTGCCTGGCCGTGCCCGCCGACGTGTCACGCCCCGAGGACTGCGACGCGGTCGTGGCCGCCGCCGTCGAGGCCATGGGCTCCGTGGACGTGCTGGTCAACAACGCCGGGGTCGGCACGGCCGTGCCCGCGCTGCGCGAGACCCCCGAGCAGTTCCGCCAGGTCGTCGAGATCAACCTGCACGGCACGTACTGGATGGCGCAGGCGTGCGCCCGCGTCATGCGGCCGGGCTCCTCGATCGTCAACATCGGCAGCATCCTCGGCGAGACCACGGCGGGGCTGCCCCAGGCCGCCTACAGCGCCTCCAAGGCCGGGGTGGTGGGGCTGACGCGCGACCTGGCCCAGCAGTGGACCGGGCGGCGCGGCATCCGGGTCAACTGCTTGGAGCCCGGCTTCTTCGCCTCGGAGATGACCGAGCAGTACAAGCCGGGCTACCTGGAGCAGATGATGGAGTCGCGGGTGGTGATGAAGCGGGCTGGGGATCCGGCCGAGCTGGTGGCGGCGGCGGTGTTCCTGGCGAGCGACGCCGCCTCGTACATCACCGGGGTGACGCTGCCGGTGGACGGCGGGATCTTGATCACGTAGCTCCTCGAGGCCGGGGAGTACTTCTCTTGAGCGTGGGAACCACGTCGGAGGCATGAGCTTCCCCTCGACGAGCCGCACGCCCATCCCGAGCGCTGGGATGAGGCCGTGGCCATGGCTTCGCGTGGTCAAGTGATCACTGTGACAGGCGCACTCCCGGCGCTGAGGGCAGCGACCGTCCTGATCGGTTCGCCCCTGCGATCACTTGGGCAGCAGGTCATTGTGTGCGGCCAGGAAGCCGGCGTGGAAGCGCGTCCTGGCGCCCAGTCGCTCGCACAACACCTGCACCCGCCGCTGCACCGTACGCGGGCTCAACCCGAGCTGACGCGCGATGGCGTCATCCTTCATCCCCGCCGCCAGCAGCGCCAGCACCTCCTCGTCCGGCCCGCGCCGGTCCTGTTCCAGGCCGTCCGGGGTGAGGCGGAGCGGGACGGCGGCCCGCCACAGCGTCTCGAACAGGCCCACCAGGGCGTCCAGGAGGGCCGACGGGTGGACGACGAGGGCGCTCTCCACGGCGCTGTCCACGGCGCGGTCCTCGTCGGAGGCCAGGGGGAGGATGGCGGTGCGGGCGTCGGCGATGGCCAGCTTGACCGGCACGGGGCCGAGCCTGGCCTGCTCGCCGTCGGCGATGGCGCGGCGGGTGTGGGCCAGCATGCCGGGCTGCTCGAAGGCGAGCGGGCTGTAGATGCCGCGGGTGACGGGCGCGCCCTGGCGGGCGGCGCGGCGGCGGTTCTCGCGGTCGTCGCTGATGTCCACGGCGTACGGCGGATGCACCAGCACCAGCATCTCCTGGGTGGCGTTGCGTTCGAGCTGGAGGTAGCGCCTGGCCACCGCGTCGCGGCCGGTCACCACCTCCAGGACCTCCTCCGGGTGCGGCCCGCCGCGGTCGGCGACCTCGGTGGCCAGGAGGGCGGCGGCGGCGCGGCTGTGGGTCAGCTCCTCCTGACGGCGGGCGACGAGGATGTCGACGGCGAGGTCAGGGGGAGTGGCGACGAGGCGGAGCGGGCGGCCGGCCACGCGGGAGATCAGGCCGAGGTCCTCCAGCCTGGGCAGCATGCGGCGGATGGCGGCGGCCGACGAGCCGGTCTCGGCGGCCAGCTCGCTGAGCGTCGCGGGGCCGTGCCTGAGCAGGGCACGGTAGGCCGTCTCCTCGGCGACGGTGACGCCGAGCCCTTCGAGTAAGCGCCGCTGCTGGGCCATATGTCCCTTTCCCACGCCAGCTCAGCGTACTGGTACGTTGTCGCGAATGATCTCCCCTTATGTGCGTTCGTACCAGCCCCAGGATCTGGACGCGGTCTACGACATCTGCGTGCGCACCGCCGACGCCGGTGGCGACGCCCGCGGGCAGTACGCCTCGGACCGGCTCATGGGCGACCTGTTCGCCGCCCCGTACGTGCTCCTCGAACCCGAGCACGCGCACGTGGTGGACGACGGCGCGGGCAACGCCGTCGGCTACATCGTGGGCACCGCCGACACCGAGCGGTTCGTCCGCCGTTACCGCGAGGAGTGGATCCCCCGGGCGGACCTGCCGCTGCCCGCCGATCCGCCCGTCACGCCGGACGACCACATGCTGGCCCTGCACCACCGGCCCGAGCGGATGATCCTGCCCGAGCTGGCGGGGCACCCGGCGCACCTGCACATCGACCTGCTGCCCGGCTGGCAGGGCCGGGGCTGGGGACGCCGGCTCATGGGCGCCTTCGTGGACGGCCTGCGCGAGGCAGGGGTCAAGGGGCTGCACCTGAGCATGCTGACCAGCAACGTGGCGGCGCGGGCCTTCTACGACCGGCTGGGGTTCGCGGAGCTGGCCGTGCCCGGCGCCGGAGTGGTCACCTATCTCGTACGGGACACCTCGCCCGTGCGGTAGCTCTTGTTCCGGCGGGTCCTGGACTCTATGGTCGTTGCGTAGTCCGGTGTGTGTTGCGTAATAAGGAACAACCGGAGGCGCCATGAGCCGTCCTCGTCTGGTGATCGTGGGAGCCGGGATCGTGGGCTGTGCCCTGGCCGACGAGCTCACCGAGCGGGGGTGGACGGACGTCACGGTCGTGGACCAGGGCCCGCTCTTCGCCGCCGGAGGATCCAGCTCCCACGCCCCCGGCCTGGTCTTCCAGACCAACCCGTCCAGGACGATGACGGAGTTCGCCGCCTACACCGTGGCCAAGTACACGGCGCTGGGCGGCGACTGCTTCCGCCAGGTCGGCGGGCTGGAGGTGGCCACCACCCCGGAACGCTGGACGGACCTGCACCGCAAGCACGGCTGGGCCGAGTCGTGGGGCGTCGAGGCGCGGCTGATCGACGCCGGCGAGTGCGCCGAGCTGTGGCCGCTGCTCGACAGGGACAGGGTGCTCGGCGGGTTCCACGTGCCGGGCGACGGGCTGGCGGCGGCGGTGGCCTGCGGGCAGGCCCAGGCCGAACGGGCCGTCGAGCGCGGCGCCAGGTTCCTGGCCGGGCACACCGTGGTCGGCGTCGAGCAGCGGGGCGGGCGGGTCACGGGCGTGTCCGTCGTGACGTCGGGGGAGTACCGGACGATCCCGGCGGACGTGGTGGTGTGCGCGGCCGGGTTCTGGGGGCCGTCGATCGGGAAGCTGGCGGGGCTCACCGTGCCGCTGCTGCCCCTGGCCCACCAGTACGCCAAGTCGGGGCCGCTGGGCACCCTGACACCGGGCCCGATCCTCCGCCACCAGGACCGCGACCTGTACTTCCGGCACCACGGCGACCGCATCGGCATCGGCTCCTACAGCCACCGCCCCATGCCCGTCGCCCAGGACGAGATCGGCCCCAGGTCCACCACGATGGCGTCGGTGCAGGCGTTCACCGAGGAGGACTTCGACCCCGCCTGGCGCGACGCGGTCGAGCTGCTGCCCGCGCTGGCCGGGTCCAAGTACGAGGACGGCATCAACGGGATCTTCTCCTTCACCCCCGACGGCTTCCCGCTGATCGGCGAGGCACCGCACCTCGACGGGTTCTGGCTGGCCGAGGCCGTGTGGGTGACGCACTCGGCCGGGGTGGCGCGGGCGCTGGCCGAGGTGCTGGTGGACGGGCGCTCGGCCGTCGATCTGCACGAGTGCGAGCTGAACCGGTTCGAGCGGGCGCAGCTCTCGCCCGCCTTCGTCGAGGAGCGCGGGAAGCAGAACTTCGTCGAGGTGTACGACATCATCCATCCGCTGCAGCCGATGGAGTCGCCGCGCCCGCTGCGGACCAGCCCCTTCCACGTCCGGCAGGGCGAGCTGGGCGCGTTCTTCCTGGAGGCGGCCGGGTGGGAGCGCCCGCACTGGTTCGAGGCGAACACGCCGCTGCTGGAGGAGCTGGTACGGCGGCGCAGGGACGCCTACGCCGACGTGCCCGAGGAGGCGCGGGGCGCGGCCACGGAGCCGTTTCTCGGGCTGGCGCAGCGCGACGAGTGGGCGAGCCGCTACTGGTCGCCGGTCGCCGCCGCCGAGTCGCACGCGACCAGGGAACGCGTGGCGCTCTACGACATGACGCCGCTCAAGCGGATCGAGGTCAGCGGGCCGGGGGCGGTGGCGTTCCTGCAGCGGATGACCACGAACAACGTGGACAAAAAGCCCGGCTCGGTGACGTACACGCTGCTGCTCGACTCGCGGGGCGGCATCCGGTCGGACCTCACGGTGGCGCGGCTGGAGGAGGACACGTTCCAGATCGGCGCGAACGGCAACCTGGACCTCGACTGGCTGGCCAGGCACGCGCCCGGCGGGGTACGGGTGGGGGACCTGACGCCGGGGACGTGCTGCGTCGGCGTGTGGGGCCCGCGGGCCAGGGAGCTGCTGCAGGGGCTGACCGACCTGGACCTGTCGCACGAGAACTTCCGCTACTTCGGCTGCAAGTCCGGATATGTCGGGCAGGTGCCGGTGCTGGCGATGCGGGTCTCGTACGTGGGCGAGCTGGGCTGGGAGCTCTACACCACGGCCGACATGGGGCTCAAGCTCTGGGACACGCTGTGGGCGCCCGGCCTGGCGGTCGCCGGAGGCCGCGCCGCGTTCAACAGCCTGCGGCTGGAGAAGGGCTACCGGCTCTGGGGCGTGGACATGACGACCGAGCACAACCCGTACGAGGCGGGGCTGGGCTTCGCGGTCAGGGACGACAAGGACTTCATCGGCCGGGACGCGTTGTCCAAGGACGTCACGCGCAGGCTGGTGCCGCTGCTCAGCACCCAGGTCGTGATGGGCAAGGAGCCGGTCAGGCACGGTGGCCGCACGGTCGGGTACGTCACCAGCGCCGCCTACGGCCACACCGTGCAGTACCCCATCGCGTACGCGTGGCTGCCGGCCGACCTGGCGCAGCCGGGAACACCTGTCGACATTTCCTACTTCGGCCGCCGGGTGCCCGCGGAGGTCGCCGCCGAGCCGCTCTACGACCCCGGGATGGAGAAGATCAGGCGTTGACCCACCCCGACTTCCTCTGGCGCAACCCCGACCCCCGCCCCGCCTACGACGTCGTGATCGTGGGCGGCGGCGGCCACGGCCTGGCCACCGCCCACTACCTGGCGAACAACCACGGCATCACGAACGTGGCCGTCCTGGAGCGCGGCTGGCTGGCCGGCGGGAACATGGCCCGCAACACCACGATCATCCGCTCCAACTACCTGTGGGACGAGAGCGCCGCGATCTACGAGCACTCACTGAAGCTGTGGGAGGGGCTGAGCGCGGAGCTGGACTACGACCTGCAGTTCAGCCAGCGCGGGGTGCTCAACCTGGCGCACAACCTGGGCGACGTGCGCGAGGGCAGGCGCCGGGTGAACGCCAACCGGCTCAACGGCGTGGACGCCGAGTGGCTCGGCCCGGAGGAGGTCAAGAAGTTCTGCCCGGTCGTCAACGTGTCGGGCTCGGCCCGCTACCCGGTCATGGGGGCCACGCTGCAGCGGCGCGGCGGCATCGCCAAGCACGACCATGTGGCCTGGGCGCTGGCGCGCAGTGCCGACGGCCACGGGGTGGACCTGATCCAGGGCTGCGAGGTCACCGGGTTCGAGATCACGAGCAATCGGGTCGTCGCCGTACGGACGTCGCGCGGCCGGATCGCCGCCGGAAAGGTCGCGCTGGCGGCGGCCGGGCACACCTCGGTGCTCGCCGCGCAGGCCGGGCTCCGGCTGCCGCTGCAGTCGCACCCCCTGCAGGCGCTGGTGTCGGAGCTGCTGGAGCCGGTGCTCGACTGCGTGGTCATGTCGAACGCCGTCCACGTGTACGTCAGCCAGGCGCACAAGGGCGAGCTGGTCATGGGGGCGGGCATCGACGCGTACAACTCCTACGGGCAGCGCGGCGGCGTCCACGTGATCGAGGCGCAGATGGCGGCGGCGCTGGAGCTGTTCCCGATCTTCAGCCGGGTGCGCGTGCTGCGGACGTGGGCGGGCATCGTGGACGTCTCGCCCGACGCCTCGCCCATCATCGGCCGCACGCCGGTGGACGGCCTGTACGTCAACGCGGGCTGGGGCACCGGCGGCTTCAAGGCCACCCCGGGCTCCGGCTGGGTCTACGCCGACACGATCGCCCACGACCGGCCGCATCCGCTGGCGGAGCCGTTCGCGCTGGAGAGGTTCACCACGGGGGCGCTCATCGACGAGCACGGCGCGGCGGCGGTGGCGCACTGATGCTGCTGCTCGACTGCCCGCACTGCGGCCCCCGCGACGAGAACGAGTTCCACTACGGCGGCCAGGCCGGGGTCCCCTACCCGGCGGGCGAGACCACCGACGAGGAGTGGGCCGCCTACGTCTTCGTCCGCGACAACCCCAAGGGCTGGTTCCGCGAGCGCTGGTTCCACGTGCACGGCTGCCGGACCTGGTTCACCGTCGAGCGGCACACGGTCACCCACGAGATCAGGAAACCCGGATGAGATTCACGTTCGACGGCCGTGAGCTGCGCGGGGAGCCGGGCGACACGCTGGCCGCCGCGCTGCTGCGCAACGGCGTCAAGGTGGTGGGCCGCAGCGTGGACCTGGGCCGCCCGCGCGGCGTCTTCACCGCCGGTCCCGAGGAGCCGAACGCGCTGGTCAGGGTGGGTGCGGACCCGATGCTGGCGGCCACGGTGGTGGAGCTGCACGACGGGCTGGAGGCGTGGAGCCTGCGCGGCAGGGGCCGGGTGGACCCCGACGCCGTGGACGAGCGCCGGTGCGACAAGGGCTATCTGCACTGCGACGTGCTCGTGGTCGGCGGCGGCCCCGCCGGGCTGGCCGCCGCGGTGGCGGCGGGGCGGTCGGGCGCGCGGGTGATCCTCCTGGACGAGCAGCCCCGGCTGGGCGGTGACCTGCTGAACTCCCGCCTGCTCCTCGACGGCGCGCCCGCGCTCGACTGGGTGGCGGGCCTCGACCTGCCGGGGCGGGTGCTCACCCGGACGACCGCCGTCGGCTACTACGACCACAACTACGTGGTGGCCGTGCAGCGGCGGGCGCGCGGGGAACGGCTGTGGCACATCAGGGCGCGCGAGGTGGTGCTGGCGACGGGGGCGCACGAGCGCTCGCTCGCCTTCCCCGGCAACGACCGGCCCGGCGTCATGCTGGCCGCCGCCGCCCGCGCCTACGCCAACCGGTACGGGGTCGCGCCGTGGCGGCGGGCCGTCGTGTTCGCGTGCGCGGACTCCGGCTACGAGGCGGCTCGCGACCTGGCGGCGGCCGGGGTGGAGATCGCCGCCGTCGTGGACCCCCGGGCCGGGGGCGACGTCTTGACCGGCACGACCGGCGACGCGGACGGCTGCCTGAACGGCGTCCAGGTGGGCTCCCGGTACGTCGAGGCGGACCTGCTGGCTGTCGCGGGCGGCTGGAACCCGGCCGTGCACCTGTTCAGCCAGTCGCAGGGCAAGGTGCGCTTCGAGGAGGTGCTGCAGGCGTTCGTCCCCGGTGACCCGGCCCAGGCGGTGCGCTCGGCGGGAGCGTGCCGGGGCCTGTACGGCACCCGGGAGGCCATCGCCGACGGTTACGCGGCGGGAGCGGAGGCCACCGGGCACAGCGCGTACGGGCTGCGGGTGCCGCAGTGCGACGAGCAGCCCCTGCGCCCCCCGGCCGCCCTGTGGGCGGTCGAGAGCACCTCGGCCGAGCCCGCCTTCGCGGACCTGCACCGGGACGTGACCGTGGCCGACCTCGCCAGGGCCACGGGCACCGGCATGCGCTCGGTCGAGCACGTCAAGCGCTACACCACCGCCGGCACGGGCGCCGACCAGGGCAAGACGTCGGGCGCGGTGGTCGTCGGCGTCATGTCCGCCCTGCTCGGCGCGGCGCCGGGCCAGGTGGGCACGACCACGTTCCGCCCGCCGTACGCGCCGGTGTCGTTCGCCACTCTGGCGGGGCGCGACCGCGGCGTGCTGTCCGACCCCGTCAGGACCACCGCCATGCACGACGCCCATGTGGCGCGGGGCGCCGTGTTCGAGGACGTCGGCCAGTGGAAGCGCCCCTGGTACTTCCCCCAGGACGGCGAGCCGATGGAGCAGGCCGTGCTGCGGGAGTGCCGCGCGGCCCGCACCGGCGTGGCCGCCATGGACGCCTCCACCCTCGGCAAGATCGACATCAGGGGCGCGGACGCCGGCGCGTTCCTCGACCGGATCTACACCAACCTCTACTCCACGCTCCCCGTCGGCGCCTGCCGCTACGGCCTGATGTGCGGAGCGGACGGGATGGTGCTCGACGACGGCACCACGACCAGGCTCGCCGAGGACCACTTCCTGATGACCACGACCACGGGCAACGCCGCCACGGTGCTCGACTGGCTGGAGGAGTGGCACCAGACGGAGTGGCCCGGCCTGGACGTGTCGTTCACGTCGGTCACCGACCACTGGGCGACCGTGGTGGTGGCCGGGCCGCACGCCAGGCGGGTCATCGCGGCCGTCGCGCCGGGCGCGCTCGATCTGGCCTTCATGCGGTACGCGGCCACGGACGTGCTGGGCGTGGCCGGGCGGGTCTTCAGGATCAGCTTCTCCGGGGAGCTGGCCTACGAGGTGAACGCACCGTGGTGGTACGGGCGGGCGCTGTGGGAGGCGGTGCTGGAGCTGGGGGCGGTGCCGTACGGGACCGAGGCCATGCACGTGCTGCGGGCCGAGAAGGGGTTCGCGATCGTCGGCCAGGAGACCGACGGGACCGTCACCCCGCAGGACCTGGGCATGTCCTGGATCGTCTCCCGGCGCAAGCCCGACTACGTGGGCAAGCGCTCGCACGCCAGGCCCGACACCGCCAGGAGCGATCGCAAGCGCCTGGTCGGGCTGCTGCCGGACGACCCGGCGGCGCTGGTGGAGGAGGGGGCCCAGCTCGTCGCCGAGGGATCACCCGGCGACGGCGTGGGTCACGTGACCTCCGGCTACCGCAGTGCCGCGCTCGGCCGCACGTTCTGCCTCGCGCTGGCCAGGGGCGTCGCGCCGGGCGACCGGCTGACCGCCGTGTCGGGGGACGTGGCCCGGCCGGTGACCGTGGTGGAGCCCGTCCTGTACGACCCGGACAACACGCGCCGCGACGGTGAGCCGCTGACCGGAGCCCATCCGCCGCTGGACCGGGACGTGCGTGCCGAGAGCCCGGCCGCCGCGTTCGCGGCGCGGTTCGAGGCGGCGAGCGGGGACGGGGTGCGGCTGCGCGAGGTCGCGTTCGAGCCGATGTGGGAGGTGCGGGGCGCGGATCCGGGCGTGGGGTTGCGGCTTGGGCCGTCCTGGTGGCTGGTGTCCGGAAATATCGGGACACCGGGCCCGGGTTGGGTGGACGTCTCGGGGCAGCGGACGATCCTGGAGCTGTCGGGCCCGGGAGCCGAGGACGTACTGATCACCGGCTGCCCGCTCGACCTGCACCCGGACGTCTTCCCCGGCCACGCCCAGACCCTGCTCGGCAAGACCTCGGTCATCCTGGAGCGCCGCGCCCCGGACCGCTACCGGATCCATGTGCGCTCGTCCTTCACCCGTTACCTCGCCGAGTGGCTACTCGACGCGATATAGGTCCATTTCTGGGCATTACCTAGACTTTACGAAAACAGGGAAGTCTGGGGGGACGGGCGTGCGGGTGCGGGTGTTCGTGGCCGGTCTGGCCACGGTGGCGGTGCTGAGCGGTTGCGGCGGGCTGGACACGGCGCAGTCGTCGGGTGACGACGGCAAGGCCGCCAAGCCCGACTCGGCGTCGATCTCCGACGCCAAGAAGAAGCTGGCGAAGCTGGCCGTCAAGGGCCGCGCCCCGAAGACCGGCTTCGACCGCGACAAGTTCGGCCCGGCCTGGGCGGACGTGGACCGCAACGGCTGCGACACCCGCAACGACATCCTCAAGCGCGACCTGGAGGACGAGACGTTCAGGTCCGGCACCCACGACTGCATCGTGCTCACCGGTACCCTGCACGACCCGTACAGCGGCAAGACCATCAAGTTCAGGCGCGGCCAGGACACCAGCACGGAGGTGCAGATCGACCACCTCATCCCGCTCTCGGACGCCTGGCAGAAGGGCGCCCAGCAGTGGTCGGCCACCAAGCGCAAGGAGTTCGCCAACGACCCGGCGAACCTCATGGCCGTCGACGGCCCGCTGAACGGCCAGAAGAGCGACTCCGACGCCGCCACCTGGCTGCCGCCGCGCAAGTCCTACCGCTGCACCTACATCGCCAAGCAGATCGACGTGAAGGCCAAGTACGAGCTGTGGGTGACCGCGGCCGAGAAGGACGCCATGAAAGGCATCCTGGACAACTGCTGACTATCACGAGTTCATAACGTAAGATCACGGATCATGCGTGGTCATGTGATCGCAGGAAGTGTGCTCTTAGTCGTCATGGCGGCACCCGCCGCGGAGGCCAAGGCCGCCGCGAACGTGGTCGTCCTCGACTGGAACATCCACGGCGAGGACGCCGACATCGAGGCCATGGCGCAGGTGATCCGCGACAGCGGCGCCAACGTCGTCACGCTGCAGGAGATCCACCGCCGCCCGGACGCCGACCAGGTACGCGAGCTGGCGGACGAGCTGGGCTGGGACATCACGGACAACGCCCACTTCGGCGCCGGTGACGACGTGGGGCCGTGCGACGACCCGCAGCCGGGCAAGGCGGGCAACGCGATCCTGTCCTCTTACAGGATCGTGGAGAAGGTGACGATCAAGCTCACCGACTTCGCCACCTGCCCCGTCAACCGTTCCATGGCCGGGGTCAGGCTGGACCTCGGCGGCGGCGCGCAGGTCCGGGTGTTCACCACGCACCTGTCGCCCGGCCTGTCGGCGACCTCGGTCAAGCGCCGCGAGGCCCAGGCGGCCAAGGTGCTCGACTACTTCGGCACCAGGACGGGCCTGATCCTCACCGGCGACTTCAACGCGCTGCCGACGGATGCGCTGTCGAAGCGGTTCGTCAGCGCGGGCTGGGCCGACACCGGCGCCCGCTACGCCAACAAGCCCACCCTCGGCGACGCCCGCATCGACTACATCTACACCCGGGGCATCACCACGACCAGCGGATCCGTGCTCACGAGCACGCTGTCCGACCACCGGCCGCTGGTCATGAGGATGGTGCGTTAGGCGGCGGAAAGGCCGGCCCGCAGGCCGGCCTCGTCCGGTGATCAGTCGTCGTCGCCGTCGTCACCGTCGTCGTTCTGGTCGTCGTCGTCCTGGTCGGCCTGCTGCTGGGTGACCTTGCCCGTGGCGGCGTCCACGTCCACCTCGTGCCGCTCGGTGCCCTTGGTCAGCTCCAGCTCCCAGACGTCGGCCTGCTGGCCCCGGCTGTCGAAGTCCAGCTCGCTGACCCAGGAGCCCGGCACCTGCTTGAGGGCGATCCCGATGGCCTGCTCGGCCGTGACCTTGGGGGCGACGGCGGGAGCGGCGGTCTCGGCGGACTCCGCGGCGTAGGCGGAGGTGGCGTAGACGGCGCCGCCGGTGGCGGCGAGGGAGACGATTCCGGCAACGATGAGCTTCTTCGTGATTCGCATGCCCCTACGAAACCGCCATCCGGGGTAATCGGGCGCTAAAGGCCGGTTAAGGCGACGCGAAGGATGTCAGGGTCGCCGGAAACCGCGAGTCAGGGCCCGCCGAGGGCCAGCTCCACCCTGGCCCCGCCCCGCGCCGGCCTCGACACGGTGAGCCCGCCACCGGAGGACTCGGCGGTCCGCCGCGCGATGTCGAGCCCGAGCCCCGTCGAGCCGCCACCGCTGTTCCCCCGTTCCAGCAACGCGGGCTCGAACCCAGGCCCGGCGTCCTCCACGACCAGCAGGGCACCGCCGTCGCGGGGCTGGAGCCGTACCGCCATCGCGGCGCCCTCCGGGGTGTGCGCGAAGACGTTGCCGAGCAGCGCGTCCACGCACGCCGCCAGCTCCTCGGCCCCCACCGCGACCGTCAGCGGCCCGTCGGGCACGGAGACCGACACCTCCCGCCCCTGGTCCTCGGCCAGCACCGACCAGAACCGCACCCGCTCGCGCACCACGGCCGCCGCGTCGCACGAGTCGCGCCCGGCCGAGCGCCGCCGCGCCTCGGTGATGACGGCGCTCACGGCGCGCTCCAGCGCGTCCACGCGGGCCTGGACGCGGGCCGCCTCCTCGGGGTCGCGCAGCGACTCGGCGTCCAGCCGCAGGCCCGTCAGCGGCGTGCGCAGGCGGTGCGACAGGTCGGCCACGGACTCCCGCTCGGCCGCCAGCAGCTCGTCGATCCGCCCGGCCAGGTGGTTGAGCGCCAGCGCCACGTCCCGCACCTCGGGCGGGCCGCCCGGCTCCGCCCTGGCGGTCAGGTCGCCGCCTGCCAGCCGGTGCGAGACCCGCGCCAGCCCGTCCACCGGCCGCGTCACGGCCAGCGCCAGCCGGTCCGCCAGCACGATGCCCAGCGCCACCAGCCCGATCCCGAGCAGTGCCAGCGCCAGCCACGCCTCCCGCACGCCCCGCATCAGCTCGGCGTCCGGCACGAACACCCTGATCACGGCCGTCCCCTCGGGCGACTGCGCCGAGACCAGCACCTCCCTGCCCCCGGCGGTCTCGGCGGTGACGCTGCGCCCGGTGGCGGCCAGGCGTACGGCGTCGGAGCGGCCCGCCCGCTCGCCGAGCGTCCGCCCGCCCGGCAGGAACACCGTCACGGGCCGCGACACCTGCTCCACCGCCAGCCCCAGGTCGGGCGTGCCCACCGCGACCGCCACGGACTCGGCGGCGGCCGTGGCCCGGCTCATCGCCCCGTTCTCGGCCACCGCGCGGATCAGCAGCGCCATCGGCACCAGCAACGCGATCAGCACCAGCGAGGTCGTGGCCGCGACGAGCAGCGCCAGCCACCGCCTCACGACGGCTCCACCAGCTTCACCCCGACACCGCGCACCGTGTGCAGGTAACGCGGCTCGGCGGCCGTCTCGCCCAGCTTCCTGCGCAGCCACGACAGGTGCACGTCCACGGTCTTGTCGGCGCCGCCGTAGGGGAGCTGCCACACCTCGGTGAGCAGCTCCCGCTTGGTGACGACCTCGCCCGGCCGGGCCGCCAGGTAGTGCAGCACGTCGAACTCCCGCGGCGTCAGGTCCAGCGCCGTCCCGTCGAGCGTGGCGGTGCGTGCCCGCGGGTCCACCCGCAACGCCCCCACCTGCAGCGACTCCTCGGGCGCCGCCCCGCCGGCCCGGCGCAGCACGGCCCGCACCCTGGCGTCGAGCTGCGCCGCGCTGTACGGCTTGACCACGTAGTCGTCGGCCCCGGCGTCCAGCACCGGCACCATCTCGGCGTCCCCGTCGCGGGCCGTGGCCACGATCACCGGCACCCGGCTGACCGCCCGCAACATCCGCAGCAGCTCCACCCCGTCGAGGTCCGGCAGCCCCAGGTCGAGCACGATCAGGTCGGGCCGGTCCTGGACGGCCAGCCGCAGCCCGTCCAGCGCCGTGGGCGAGGAGGAGACGGCGTGGCCGAGGTCCCGCAACCCACGGCTGAGCGCCGTACGGATCGCCACGTCGTCCTCGATGAGCAGGATGTCCGCCATATACAAGAACGTAGACCGTCATCGCCGATGCCCCGGGCAGCCTTAGCGTCGCCTTAACCTGGGCTTAGCCGTACGTGGGGAAATCTGAGTGGCATGAAGAAGCTCGTCGTCGCGTGGGTGGTCACCGCCCTGGCCGCCACCGGCGCCGCCGTGGCGGTGCTCGGCCTGCTCGGCAACGGCCTGACCGGCACCGACAGCCACGTGCTCAGCCGCGAGGACGTCCGCGAGGCCCTGGCCACCGCCACCACCCGCGCCGCCGTCACGGCGAGCGCCGCGCCCGCGCAGGGCGCGCAGGGCAAGCTCATCCGCAGCGCGGGCGGCACGGTGATCGCCTCCTGCGACGCCGGCGGCCTGGTCACGCTGCGCTCGTGGAGCCCCGCGCAGGACTACTCGGTGGACGAGGTCGAGTCGGGGCCGGCGCGGGAGGCGAAGGTCGAGTTCGAGCCGGAGGAGGGCGAGGAGCTCGAGCTGAGGATCACCTGCGTGAACGGCGTGCCGGTGTCGCGCGTCGGCGGCTAGTCCCGCAGGTCGAGCAGCAGGGCCCGGTGGTCCGACACCTCGGGCGCCGCCACGATCTCGAAGTGCTTGACGGCCGCCGGGTCGGAGACGAGCAGGTAGCCGGCGTGCCGTACGGGCTTGGGGTAGCGGGACGTCCGCGTGTCGGCCTCCCGCACCAGGTCGGTCAGCCCGAGCCGGGCGAGGATCCCGAACGTCTCGCTGCCGGGCAGCACGTTGAAGTCGCCGCACACCACCGTCAGGTCGCCCGCCTCGCGCACGCTCTCGACGAGCCGCGCGAGCCGTCCGGCCTGGGCGAGGCGGGCGGGGGTGTCGGCCTTGCCCGCCGGGTCCCGCAGGCCGTGCAGGTTCACGACGGTGACGAACCGCCGCGCCGCCGGGTCGTGGACCCGCACCGCCAGCGCGGCGCGCGGCCGGCCGCCGCTCGGGTAGCGGTCGTGCTCGGCGTACGCGCCGTGCACGAACGCCGAGCGCAGCCCGACGAGCGGCAGCGCGGTGGCGGCGAAGGTGGCGAGCCCGAAGTCCTCCCGGTGCGTCCGGCCCTCCTGATCCTGGACCGGGCCGGAGTCGCTCACCGCGAACAGGCCGTGGTGGCGGGGGAGCAGCGCGCGCACGTCACCCAGGAGGTCCGCCCGCTGCGGCAGGGACCGCTCGTCGTCCTCGAACCGGGTCCAGCCGCTGACCGACGGGGTGTGGGTCACCTCCTGGAGGCACAGGAGGTCGGCGTCACAGGTGTCGAGCCAGCGGGCGAGCTCGTCGTACATCGCGCCGCCCCAGGCGTTCAGGGAGATGATCCGCACAGGTACGACGGTAGGTCATGATCGCCGGGCGGCGTACCTCAGGACAGCTCGGCCCCCAGCGCGGCCTTCGTCAGCTCCGCCTGCCTCCTGATCTGCCCCAGCACGATCGCGTTGACCCCCTTGGCCTCGAACGTGGCGACCATCTCGTCCATCACCGCGTTCGCCCGCACCATGTCCCCCTGCCGCGCCTCCGCCCTGGCCAGCCGCCGCATCGCCAGGTTCAGCGTGATGTTGTCGATGCTCGCGTCCCGTGCCACGGCCGTCAGGTGCTCGATGCCCTGCTTGGGGTCCGGCGGGCGGACGCGCAGCCGGTTGCCCGGCGTCAGCTCCTTGAACTCCCGCTCGGCGTTGAGCCCCTTGACCAGCCGGGCGTAGACGGCCAGCGGGTGGTCGCCGTACCGCTCGATGACCTCGTCCAGGGCCTGGTTGCCCGCGCGCAGCGCCGGCGAGTCGGAGCCCATCAGCGAGAACAGCTTGCCCTGGTCCTCGCCCAGCATCAGCTCGGCCACCAGGTGGTCCTCGCGGCTGACGGGCAGGCGCACCCTGATCGGGCAGGCGGGGGAGACGATGCGGGAGCCGTCGGCGGCGATGTACTGGGCGCGGATCTGGTACTCGCCGGGGAGCTGGAAGTAGTGGCCGTCCCGGCCGTGCCCGATGTAGGCGCTGCGGTAGATGGCCGGGTTGCCCGGGTCCAGGCGGATCTCGGGGGAGGTGTCCACGCAGTGCCGCATCATCGGCCGGTACAGCACGGTCCTGCCGCCCGGCTGGGTGATCGAGACCTGGGTGAACTCGGTGTCGGGGTGCAGGTGGCCGTGCGTGGTGCGCGGCTCGGCCACGTACGCGAGCTTGAGCTCCAGCACGACGGGCTCGCCCAGCTCGTACGACTCCTTGGCCCGCAGCTCCAGCCGCAGCCCCGAGCGGTCCTCGACCGGCTGCTCGAAGGGGTCGATCTCGGCGGCGCCGGTGCCGAAGGCGTTCGCCCCCATGGCGACGTCGCGGTAGAAGCCGTGGCGCAGGTGGATCAGCTCGGCGTCGGTGAACTGGAAGGGGAAGGCCGCCCAGTAGCCCTGCTCACCGCCGGGGCGGTAGTTCTGCACGTAGTTCATCCAGGACAGGTCGCCGAAGCCGCCGTTGGGGCCGAGGGGCTGGGGCGGGGTGGCCAGGTTCTTCTGCCAGGAGTGCAGCAGGTTGAAGGCGTGGCCGAGCTCGTGCACGTACGTCCGTAACTGCGCCCGCTGCGCCTGTGGCGTGTCACCCTTGATCGCGTCGTAGAAGACCGCGGCCCCCTGCCGCTGGTGCGCGTCGTTGTAGTCGAACATGATCCCCCGGTAGCCGCCCGTGTGCTTGCCGGCCACCAGCAGCCACAACCGCCACGCCACCGCGTCACCGAACGCGCTGAAGTGCCGCGACATCGCGTGGTGCAGCTCCGCGTCGTCCCACGCCAGGTCCAGCCCCGACCCCTCGACCGGGATGACGCCCGGCTCGGCCACGGTCAGCTCGATGCCCGCCTCCGCGTACGCCGACACCAGCGTCAGCTCCCTGGCGGGCGACCCGGCCGGCCCCGGCAGCGTCCCGGTGCGGTAGGCCACGAACGGCAAAGTCCCGACCACGGAGTCCTGCTCCAGCAGCACGCTGCGGAAGTGCGGCGAGACGAACGTGACCTGGTAGGTGCGCCCGGCGACGGCGGCCGTCCCCGACTCCCCGGTGATCGTGATGCTCACGTCGCGCACCGGGGGGGCGAACGTGAAGTCCCCGGCCCCCTGGATCAGCCCGGCCTGCACGGTGGGGGCGTGGACCACGAACGAGCCGACGTAGGAGGTGGTCGCCCCGGCGACGGTGAACAGGTCGCCGCTCACCCGGTGCATGGGCCTGGCCCCGTCGACGTCGATGCGCAGCGCCAGCCGGGAGTCGCCGTCCTGTCCCTGGTACAACCCGCTGATCATGGGAGCTCCCTGGGGGATCGCTGGGGGTTACACCGGGGAGACTTCTCCGACGGGCAGGCCCTGTCAACGACTCCCGCGAACTTGGAGCGCCCCCAGCAACTCCTCGGAGGCCCTGGTGATCGCCTCGACGGCCCGGTCGAACGCCTCGGCGTTGTGCGAGGCGGGCGCGCGGAACCCGGAGATCTTCCTGACGTACTGCAGCGCCGCGGCCCGCACGTCCTCCTCGGTCACGCTCTCGGTGTACGGCGGGCGGAGGGTCTTGATGCTTCTGCACATGCCACTAACCGTAATATCCGATGCGCTGGCTTATCTCCCGCGCGCCGGAGACGAGCGCGGCGCCGACCTCCGCCAGCCGGTCGGGCGTCAGCCGGTAGGACGGCCCCGAGGCGCTGACCGCGGCCACCACCGCGCCGTCGGCACCCCTGATCGGCGCCGCCACCGCGTTCAGCCCCACCTCCAGCTCCTCCACCGTGGCGGCCCAGCCGCGCTGCCTGATCTCCTCCAGGCGCAGCTCCCGTGGCGTGGTGATGGTGTGCGGCGTGTACCGCTCCAGCTCGGGGCCGAGCTGGAGCACGCCGTGGGCCAGCAGCACCTTGCCGCTGGAGGTGGCGTGGGCGGGTGTGCGCTGCCCGACCCAGTTGTGGCCGCTGATCGCCGCCGGGCCGCGCACCTGGCTGACGTTGACCGCGTCGCCGCCGCGCCCCACCGCGATGTTGACGGTCTCGCCGATCTCCTCCGCCAGCCGCAGGCACACCGGGCGGCTCTCGCGCGACAGGTCGAGCTGCGCGGTGGCGGCCCCCGCCAGCCGTACGACGCCGAACCCGAGCCGGTAGCGCCCCCGCTCGCCGGTCTGCTCGACCAGCCCGCCCTGCTCCAGGGCCGCCAGCAGCCGGAACGCCGTGGACTTGTGCACGTCGAGCGACGCGGCCAGGTCCGTCACCCGGGTGGCCCCGTCACGGGCCAGGATCTCCAGGATCGCGATGGCACGGTCGACCGACTGCACCGACGTGCTGTTGCCCATGGCGCAACTCTAGCCGGGGCCGAGCTCGTTGCCGAAGTCCAGCGCGATCTTGCGCATGCGCTCGGCCAGGTCGTCGCGGTTCAGCGCGTCGATCCGCTCGGCAGGGCCGGACACCGACATCGCGGCCACCACCCGGTCGCCGTCCTGCACGGGCACGGCCAGGCAGTGCACGCCCAGCTCCTCCTCGCCCAGGTCCATGGCCCAGCCGCGGCTCCTGACCAGCCCCAGCTCGGCGAGCATGGCCGACACGTCGGTGATCGTGTTGGGGGTGCGGCGCGGCATGCCGGTGCGCTCGAACACGGCCACCGCCTCGGAGGCGGGCCGCCCGGCCAGCAGCACCTTGCCCACCGCGGTGCTGTGCGGCAGCACCCGCCGCCCCACCTCGGCGAACATCCGCAGCCTGCGCGGCGAGGGCACCTGCGCCACGTAGACGATGAAGTCGCCTTCGAGCACGGCCAGGTTCGCGGTCTCGCCGGACAGCTCCACCATCCTGGTCAGGTACGGCTGCGCCCACTCGCCGACCATGCTCTGCGCGATGCCGCCCAGCCGCACCAGGCCGCCGCCCAGGGCGTAGCGCCGATCGGACTCCTGGCGGACGTAACCGCGGGCGAGCAGCGTCTGCAGCAGCCGGTGGATCGTCCCGTACGGCAGCCCGGTCCTGGCGGCGATCTCCGACAACCCGGCTTCGCCGCCGTGCTCGGCCAGCGCTTCGAGCACGTCCAGCGCCCGCTCCACGGACTGCACACTCACAGCGTCACCCCGCGCAGCGAGGCGTCCAGCACCTCGGCCGTGTGCGCCACCCTGATCGTGGCGCCGGCGCGCCGCATGGCGGCGGCGATCTGCATCGTGCAGCCCGGGTTGGCGGAGACCAGCAGCTCGGCGCCGGTCGTGCCGACCGCCGTGGCCTTCCTGTCGCCGAGGTCGCGCGCCGCCTCGGGCTGCAGCAGGTTGTACGTGCCCGCCGACCCGCAGCAGATGGCCGACTCGGGGATCTCGCGCAGCTCCAGCTCGGGGATCGCGCTCAGCAGCTCGCGCGGCTGCGCCCGCACCCCCTGGGCGTGGGCCAGGTGGCAGGCGTCGTGGTAGGCGACGCTGAGCGGCAGCGGGTGCCGCTTGGCCACGGGGCCCAGCTCGGCCAGGTACTCCGACAGGTCCACGACGCGGAACGCGGGCTCGTACCCCAGCAGCTCGGCGTACTCCTTCATGGAGGAGCCGCACCCGGCGGCGTTCACCACGACGGTGTCCACCCCGGCCCGCTCGAACGCCCTGACCGTCCGCGCGGCCAGCCGCCTGGCCTGCCCGTCGCGTCCGGAGTGCACGCTGAGCGCCCCGCAGCAGCCCTGCTCCGGCGGGACGACCACGTCGCAGCCCTCCAGCGCCAGCACCCGCGCGGTGGCCGCGTTCACCTGCGGGAAGAACTCCCGCTGCACGCACCCGAGCAACATCCCCACCGTGGCCCGGCGCTCGCCCCTGGCCCTGACCAGGCGCGGCAGGCGCTGCCTGCGCCGCACGCGCGGCGCCAGCGCGGCCATGGCGCCCAGGCTCGGGTTCGCGCGGGTGAGGAACGGCGCCATCCGCTCCGCCAGCCACATCGTCGGGCGCAGCAGCCGCAGCCGCCGCGGGTAGGGGAACAGGCTGAACACGATCCCGCGCACCGCCCGGTCCTCGGGCTCGCGCACGTGCTGCCGCTCCACCTCGACCCTGGTCAGCTCGATCAGCCGGTCGTACTGCACCCCCGAGGGGCAGGCGGTCACGCACGCCATGCAGCCCAGGCAGGCGTCGAAGTGCCCGGCCATCTCGGGCGTCATCGGGGTGCCCTCGACGTGCTGCTTCATCAGGTGGATGCGCCCGCGCGGGGAGTCCATCTCCTCGCCCCACAGCGCGTACGTCGGGCAGGTCGGCAGGCAGAACCCGCAGTGCACACAGTCGTTGATCAGCTTCGGGTCCATCAGATGCCTCCCACGAACCGTCCGGGAGACATCCTGCGCCCGGGGTCGAACCGTTCCTTGACCCGCCGCATCAACGGCAGCCCGCTCACCTGCCCCCACCGGTCGAGCCCGTCGTACGGGGCGGCGAGCACGTGCACCCGCGCCCGTTCGCGCAGCCGCGCCACGGCGGCGGCCAGCTCGTCCTCGGCCAGGTCCCGACACGGCGTCAGCAGCACCCGTCCTGCGGCGAGCGAGCCCCGCAGCGCCAGCCCGGTCGCCGCCACCTCGTCGAGGACGGCCCCGGCGTCCGCCGGCAGGAACCGCGCCTCGGCCAGCACCTCGTCGCCTTCGATCAGCCCCCACCAGGACGGCCGCTCGCGGGTGACGGCGCCCCCGGTCAGCTCCCGCAGCGCGGCGGCCCTGGCCTCGGCCGTCGTGCCCTCCACCAGCACCGCCAGCGTGAGCGGCCCGGCCGGATCCGGCCAGTCCACCTCGATCGCGCTCGGCTCGGTCTGCGAGGCCGCCAGCGCCGCCGCGGCCGGGGCCGCCTCGGCGCGGTCCAGCCCGGCGACGACCCAGCGGCGGTCGGCGGGCAGCGGGTGCAGGCGGAACGTGGCCTCCGCGATGACGCCGAGCGTGCCGTACGAGCCGGTGAACAGCTTGCCCAGGTCGTAGCCCGCGACGTTCTTGACCACCTTGCCGCCGGAACGGGCGATGGTCCCGTCGGGCAGCACCACGGTGATGCCGATGAGCAGGTCGCGCGCGGTGCCGTAGCGGAAGGAGCGCGGGCCGGGCAGCGCGGTGGCCAGCGTGCCGCCGACTGTCGTGCCCTCGCTGAACGGCACGTCGAGCGCCAGCTCCTGCCCCTTGTCCGCGAGCGTGCCCGCCAGCGCGTCCATGGTCACCCCGGCCTGCGCGCGCACCACCAGGTCGCCCGCGGCGTGCTCCAGGATCTCGTTCATGCAGCACAGGTCGAGCAGCACGTCGCAGCGCTCGGGCGGCGGGCCCCAGTGCAGCTTCGTGCCGCCGCCGGCGGGCACCACCGCCAGGTCCCGCTCCGCGCAGGCCCGCAGCACGGCCGCGATCTCCTCGACGGTCTCCGGCAACGCCACCCAGCGGGGCAGCACGCCGCGGACGGCGTCGCCCGCGCCCGCCTGCCTGACCGTCACCCCCTCGATCAAAACTGCTCCGCCTTCCCCGACTCGACCAGCGGGTGCACGCCCTTGCGCACGCCCGGCACCTCGCCGCACAGCCGCGGGGTGGGGAACACCTTGCCAGGGTTGGCCAGCCCCCGGGGGTCGAACGCGCACCGGACGAGCTGCATGGTGTCCAGGTCGTCCGCGCTGAACATCTTCGGCATGTATCGGGACTTGTCCACGCCGACCCCGTGCTCGCCGGTGATCGAACCCCCGTGCTCGATGCACAGGTCGAGGATCGCCCCCGACACCACCTCGGCCCGCTCGCCCGCCCCCGGCTCCTCGTCGTCGAACAGCACCAGCGGGTGCAGGTTGCCGTCGCCGGCGTGGAAGACGTTGGCCACCCTGATGCCGTGCTGCGCCGAGAGCCGGTCGATGGCGGCCAGCACGGCGGGCAGCGACGTGCGCGGGACCACGCCGTCCTGCACGATGTAGGCCGGGCTGATGCGGCCCACGGCGGCGAACGCCGACTTGCGGCCCTTCCAGATCGCCGCCCGCTCGGCCGGGTCGGCCGCCACACGCAGCTCGAACGCGTTCGCGCAGATCTCCTGGAGCCGGGCGAACTGCCGCGCCACCTCCTCCGCCGGCCCGTCCAGCTCCACGATGAGCACCGCGCCGGCGCCCTCGGGGTAGGAGCAGGCCACCGCCGCCTCGGCCGCCTCGATGGCCAGCGCGTCCATCATCTCGATCGCGGCCGGCACGATGCCCGCCCCGATGATCGCCGAGACGGCCTGCCCGCCCTGCTCGATGCTCTCGAACGCGGCCAGCACCGTGGTCACCGCCTCCGGGGCGCGGCACAGCCGTACCGTGATCCTGGTGGCGATGCCCAGCGTGCCCTCCGAGCCGATGAACGCCCCCAGCAGGTCGTAGCCCGGGTCCATGCGGTCGAGCGTGACCAGGTCGCCGTCGGGCGTGACGATCTCGCAGGCCTCCACGTGGTTGACGGTGAAGCCGTACTTCAGGCAGTGGGCGCCGCCGGAGTTCTCCGCGACGTTGCCGCCGATCGAGCAGACCTGCTGGCTGGACGGGTCGGGCGCGTAGTAGTAGCCGCGGTCGCGGACAGCCTCGGTGATGGCCAGGTTCGTCACGCCGGGCTCCACCACCGCGCGGCGGTTGGGCAGGTCGATCTCCAGGATGGCGCGCATCTTCGAGGTGACGATCAGCACGCCGTCCTCGCGCGGGAGCGCGCCCCCCGACAGGCCGGTGCCCGAGCCCCTGGCCACGAAGGGCACGCCGTGCTCGTTGCACAGCCGGACCACCCGGGCGACCTGCTCGGCCGTGCCCGGCAGCACGACCACGCCGGGGGTCGCCCGGTGGTAGGTGAGGCCGTCGCACTCGTACGTACGCAGGCGCACCGGGTCGGTGATCACCGAGTCGCCCGGCAGGAACGAACGCAGAGCCGCTACGAGCGTGTCCATCATCATCCGATTTTCTACGGCATCTCGGCGTAGGCGGGAAGAGTCAGGAACTCGGCGAAGTCGTCATCCAGCGCCACTTCCTTGAACAGCGCCGTCGCCTGCGCGAACAGCTTCTCGTCGTAGCCGGGCTCCATGGCGATCTTGGCGACCTCCTCGGTGATGATCCGCTCGACCAGGTCCTTGGTCACCTGCTGGCCCGTGTCGGCCAGGGTGATGTCGTTGTGGATCCACTGCCAGATCTGCGAGCGCGAGATCTCGGCCGTGGCGGCGTCCTCCATGAGGTTGTGGATGGCCACCGCGCCCAGCCCGCCCATCCAGGCGGCCAGGTAACGCAGCGCCACGTCCACGTTGTTGCGCAGCCCCGCCTCGGTGATGTCGCCCGGCGTCTCGGAGACGGCCAGCAGCTCGGCGGCCGTCACGCTGACGTCCTCGCGCAGCCGGTCGAGCTGGTTGGGCCGCGAGCCGAGCACGCCGTCGAAGACCTCGCGGCAGATCGGCACCAGGTCGGGGTGCGCCACCCAGGACCCGTCGAACCCGTCGCCCGACTCGCGCGTCTTGTCCGCCCGCACCTTCTCCAGCGCCACGGCGTTGACCTCGGGGTCGCGGCGCGAGGGGATGAACGCCGCCATCCCGCCGATGGCGTGCGCGCCCCGCTTGTGGCAGGTGCGCACGAGCAGCTCGGTGTACGCGCGCATGAACGGGGCCGTCATCGTGACCGCGTTCCGCTCGGGCAGCAGGAACTCGCGGCCCCGCGTGCGGAACTTCTTGATCACGCTGAACAGGTAGTCCCAGCGGCCCGCGTTCAGTCCGGCCGAGTGGTCGCGCAGCTCGTAGAGGATCTCCTCCATCTCGAACGCCGCCGGGTAGGTCTCGATGAGCACGGTCGCCCTGATCGTGCCGTGCGGGATGCCGAGCAGTTGCTGGGCCCGGGTGAACACGTCGTTCCAGAGCCGCGCCTCCAGGTGGGACTCGATCTTGGGCAGGTAGAAGTACGGGCCCTTGCCCTTGTCGAGCTGCCGCTGGGCGCAGTGGAAGAAGTACAGGCCGAAGTCGAACAGCGACCCCGCGACCGGCCGCCCGTCGACCAGGGCGTGCTTCTCGTCCAGGTGCCAGCCGCGCGGGCGCACGACGACGGTCGCCAGCTCGCCGTCGGGCTTGAGCGCGTACGCCTTGCCGCCGGTCTCGAAGTCGATCGTACGGTCGAGCGCGTCACGCAGGTTGAGGTGACCGGCCACGCAGTTCTCCCAGAGCGGGGAGTTGGCGTCCTCGAAGTCGGCCAGCCACACCTTGGCGCCGGAGTTGAGCGCGTTGATGGTCATCTTCTTGTCGACGGGGCCGGTGATCTCGACGCGGCGGTCCTCCAGGCCGGGCGCCGGGGGCGCGACCTGCCACTCGCTCTCCCTGATCTCCTTCGTCTCCGGCAGGAAGTCGAGCATGCCGCCGGCGGACAGCTCCGCCTGGCGCGCCTGGCGGGCCTCCAGCAGCTCCAGCCGCCTGGCGCCGAACTCCCGCTGGAGAGCCGCCACGAAATCGAGCGCCTCCGGCGTGAGGATCTCGTCGAACCGGTCGAGCATCGGGCCGGTGATCTCCATGGGACCTCTTTCCATATCGTGGAAAATGACTTCTGGATTGTGGAAGTGAAGGTACTCCCCTGATTCCCAGGGGTCAAAGGTTGGGGTTCCCCTGGGGGCATCCCCGATGTCCGCCCGGGGCAACGCGCGACACCATCTCCTCCATGAAGACGATTGCGATCGCGGGTGGGCTGCTCGCCGCAGCCGCGCTGCTGACGGGATGCGGCCTCGGCGACATCGCGGGCCCCTCGCACGAGGAGACGGCCTCCTACCAGGTGACGGACAAGGTCACCAAGCTTCAGCTCAAGAGCAACTCGGGCGAGGCCGTGATCACCGAGACCGACGGGAGCGCCGTACGCGTCGTCGAGACCCTGCACTGGCGCGGTGACGCCGACAAGCCCAAGCCGGAGCACAAGGTCGAGGGCGAGGGGCTGTTCCTCAGCTACGCCTGCCCGTCCGACTGGGGCAGCTGCAGCGTCGACTACAAGATCGAGGTGCCCAAGGGGCTGTCCGTCGATCTGGACGCCGGCTCGGGCAACCTCACGCTCAGGAACCTCACCGGCCAGATCGACCTGCACGCCGGCTCCGGCGACGTGGACGCCACCGGGCTGGCGGGCAAGAAGGTCTACGCCGACGTGGGGTCGGGCAACCTCGACCTGACCTACACCGCCGCGCCCGACGCCGCCGAGCTGAAGACGGGGTCGGGCGACATCACGCTCAACGTCCCCGACGGGGCCTACGACGTGAAGACCGACGTGGGGTCGGGCGACACCAACGTGACGGTCAAGAAGGACGCCGGATCGGCGCACAGGCTCTCGCTGAGCGCGGGTTCCGGCGACATCACCGTCAAGCCTGCTTGACAGAGTGTGGAACCACCTGGATAACCAGGTGATTGCGCCGAGGATGTCGTGCCACCATCGTGGGAAGACATTGAGGTGTCCAGACGTTCCCTAATAGAGATGACACGTATGCACGAATACTCCGAGCTCGACGCGTTCGAGACCGGCGACATGGACCTCGAGGAACGCCAGGCGCTCCGCCGCGTGGCGGGCCTCTCCACCGAACTCCAGGACGTCTCCGAGGTCGAGTACCGGCAACTGCGACTCGAACGGGTCGTGCTCGTCGGCGTCTGGACCAGCGGCACCGCGGAAGACGCCGACAACTCCCTGCTCGAGCTGAAGCTCCTGGCCGAGACGGCCGGGTCGCAGGTGCTCGACGGGCTCATCCAGCGCCGGCAGAAGCCCGACCCGGCGACCTACATCGGCTCGGGCAAGGCCCTGGAGCTGCGCGACGTCGTCGAGTCCAGCGGCGCCGACACCGTGATCTGCGACGGTGAGCTGACCCCCGGCCAGCTCCGCCAGCTCGAGGACATCGTCAAGGTCAAGGTCATCGACCGGACCGCGCTGATCCTCGACATCTTCGCCCAGCACGCCAAGAGCCGCGAGGGCAAGGCACAGGTCGAGCTGGCGCAGCTGTCGTACCTGCTGCCGCGCCTGCGCGGCTGGGGCGGCAACCTGTCCCGGCAGGTCGGCGGTCGCGCCGCGGGCGGCGTCGGCATCGGCGGCCGCGGCCCCGGTGAGACCAAGATCGAGCTGGACCGCCGGCGCATCCGCGAGCGCATGTCCAAGCTGCGCCGCCAGATCGGCGGCATGTCCACCTCGCGCGAGACCATGCGTCACCGGCGCCAGCGCCGCGAGGTGCCCGCCGTGGCCATCGCCGGCTACACCAACGCCGGCAAGTCCTCGCTGCTCAACCGCGTCACCGGCGCGGGCGTGCTGGTGGAGGACGCGCTGTTCGCCACCCTCGACCCGACCGTGCGCCGCGCGCGCACGCCGGAGGGCAGGCTGTTCACGATCGCCGACACCGTCGGGTTCGTCCGGCACCTGCCGCACCAGCTCGTCGAGGCGTTCAGGTCCACGCTGGAGGAGGTCGCCGACGCCGACCTGATCCTGCACGTGGTCGACGGGTCGCATCCCGACCCCGAGGGGCAGCTCGCGGCCGTGCGGGAGGTGCTCGCCGACATCGAGGGCGCCGCCGACATCCCCGAGGTGGTCGTGATCAACAAGGCCGACGCGGCCGACCCTGAGGTGCTCGACCGCATCGCCAGGCGCGAGCGCGACAGCATCGTGGTGTCCGCCCGCACGGGCAAGGGCATCCCGGAGCTGATGGCGCTGATCGAGGAGCGGCTGCCGCGGCTCGACCACGAGGTCCATCTGCTGGTGCCGTACGAGCGGGGCGACCTGATCTCGCGGGCCCACAAGGAGGGCGAGGTGCTCTCGCTGGACCACGTCGAGGACGGGACGATCCTGCACGCCCGCGTGCTGCCCAGCCTGTCGCAGGAGCTCCTGCGCGTGGGCAAGCCGGTGGAGCGAGTCTCCTAGCAGGACCTGACGGATGGCCCGGCCTGACGGCCGGGCCATCCTGTCGTTGAGCGGGCACTCGCCCGCAAAGCGCACACACCTACCCAAAAGCGGCAGTGGTCCCCGAACCCTGGGATTGCTAGGATTGGCCAGACCTAACGTTGGTCTCGTTTTGGGTTTGGGTTCTGGGTTTCGGATGATGGCTGAGGGTCATGACGTCGTCAGCGGGAGCCGTGGGGACAAGGCAGGGCTGCGTGATGGTTGGGATGAATGGTCTTTCTTCCGAATAACCCTGTACAGCAGCCCAACATGTGAAATAACGTAACTGAACTGAAATCGCCGGATCATCGCTCCGGCGATACGGTCACCGCACAACTCGATGCGGAAGAGCAGGAGACCCCCCATGTCGTCCGGACCCGGAGCGGACTCAGTGGGCGCGGCACAGGCCGTGCGCTGGGCTGCGCGCTCGTGCGGGGGGTCATGCTGGGTGGTGATGCGATGACCGTCCGACTCCTGACCAACATCGGCCGCCTCTGGACCGGCAACGAGGTCCTCAGCAACGCCGCCATCCTCGTGCACAACGACCGCATCGCCTGGGTCGGCCGCGCGCCCGACCTGCCGCAGAGCGTGCCCGGAGTCGTCGACGACATCGTCGACGTCGACCACGTCGAGAACCTCGGCGGCGCCCTCGTCACGCCCGGCCTCATCGACGCCCACACCCACCCCGTCTACGCCGGCAACCGCTACGCCGAGCTGGCGATCCGCACGGGCGGCTCCACCTCCGCCTCGATCGCCGCGGCGGGCGGCGGCGTGGGCTCCACCGTCACCGTGACGCGCGGCACCGACCCCTGGACCTTGTGCAACGGCGTGCGCGAGCGGCTGCGCAGCTGGCTGCTCAGCGGCACCACGACCGTCGAGGCCAAGACCGGCTACCACCTCACCCGCGACGGCGAGCTGGCCGACGTGCGGCTCCTGCGCGAGCTGGAGAAGGAGCCGATGATGCCGCGGGTGCACGTCACGTTCCTGGCCGCGCACGTGGTGCCGCCCGAGTACTTCGGCAGGCAGCGCGAGTACGTCGAGGCCGTGGGCGCCTGGTGCGCCGACGCGGCCGCCGCCGGCGCCGACAGCGTGGACGTCTACTGCGACGAGGGCTACTTCACCACCGAGGAGTCCCGCTGGGTCCTCGCCTCGGGCCGCAACGTCGGCCTGCTGCCGCGCATCCACGCGGGCATCTTCAGCCGCCGCGGCGCCGTCCAGCTCGCCGCCGAGCTCGGCTGCGCGTCGGCCGACGGCCTGCACCACATGTCCGACGAGGACATCGCGATCATGTCCCGCTACGGCGTCCCCGCCGTCGTCTGCCCGGCCACCGCCCTCCAGCGCGGCCACCTCCCTCCGGTCCGCCAGATGATCAAGCACGGCGTCCAGATCGCCCTCGGCAGCGACCACAACCCCGGCTACTGCGGCATCACCTCGATGTCCCTGGTCGTGGCCATGGCGGTGTCGGCCTTCGGGATGAGCGTCAACGACGCCCTGCGCGCGGCCACCCTCGGCGGTGCCACGGTGCTCGGGGCGCCCGACCGCGGGGTGCTGGCTCCCGGGCGGCTCGCTGACATCGTGCAGTGGGACGCCGACCACGAGGGCGCCTTCGCCTGGTCCTTCGGGTTGAAGCCGCGGCGGGTGTGGCGGGGTGGAACGCCCGTTCAGTAGTTAATCTCGGGTATATGTCGCCCTTGGTTGCCGTTGTCACGGATTCGACCGCCTATCTGGGGGATGTGCCCGGGGTGGCGGTGGTGCCCGTACAAGTGATCGGCCCGGGGGCGCAGCAGGGCGTGGACGAGGGGTCCATGCCGATGGACCTGACCTCGGCCACCACCTCCCGGCCCGCACCCGCCCGGTTCGCCACCTGCTACGCCGACCTCGCCGCCGGCGGCGCCACGGCCGTCGTCTCCATCCACGTCTCGGGTGAGCTGTCGGGCACCGTGCAGTCCGCCATGACGGCGGCCCGCGACGCCCCCGTACCGGTGGAGGTGATCGACAGCCGCTCCATCGCGATGGGCCTGGGCTACCCGGTCCTGGCCGCCGCCCGCGCCGCCGCCTCCGGAGCCTCCGCCGCCGAGGTCGCAGCCGCCGCCCGCGACAGCATGCGCGGCACGCGGACGTTCTTCTACGTCGACACCCTCGACTATCTCCACCGCAGCGGCCGCATCGGCACCGCGGCCTCCCTCTTCGGCTCCGCCCTCATGATCAAGCCGCTGCTCCACCTCGCCGACGGCCGCATCCGCCTGCTGGAGAAGGTCCGTACGTCCTCCCGCGCCATCGCCCGCCTGGAGGACCTGGCGGTGCAGGCGGCGGGGGAGGGGCCCGTGGAGGTGGCGGTGCAGCACCTGGCGGCCAGGGAACGGGCCGAGGCGCTGGCGGAGCGGGTGCGCAAGCGGGTGCCGGGGCTGCGGGATCTGCGGGTGGTGGAGGTGGGGGCGGTGATCGGCGTACACGTCGGGCCCGGCATGCTCGGCCTGACCGTCACCACGTCCGGTCCCCAGGCGCCGCCACCGGATTCCCGACGCTTCCTCCAGGCGCCGCCGTCGGCCTCCTGACGCTTCCTCCAGGCGCCGCCGTCGGCCTCCTGACGCTTCCTCCAGGCGCCGCCGTCGGCCTCCTGGCCCCGCCTCCACCCGGTGTCCTTGAGGGCCGTCGCCGCGGCCACTCCCGTTTCTCTTCTCCTTGGACGCCTCATCCGAGCACGGCCACGATCTCCCGTGAACCATCTCCGGGCGCGGCGGTAAGTACGGGTGACCATGCTCACCCGTCGAGAGGCACCGAATGAAGGAGCGAACGGACCATGCCCGGACCACCCGCGACAGATGAGCAGCTCGCCGACACGGCACTGATCCGGCTGTCCTGGGAGGAACCGGAGGTCTTCGCCGGCGTCTTCGACCGGCACGCGCCGCTGCTGCACCGGTACGCCGCCCGGCGGCTCGGCCCGGACGCCGCCGAGGACGTGGTGTCGGAGACCTTCCTGGCCGCCTTCCAGCACCGTCACCGCTACGACGTCACCCAGGACGACGCCCGGCCCTGGCTCTACGGCATCGCCTCCAAAGTGATCGGGAAACGGCGGCGGGCCGAGATCACCCGGTATCGGGCGTACGCGCGCAGCGGCGTCCCTCCCGCGGAGCCGTCCGGCGGCCTCGTCGAGGACGGCGTGACGACGCTCGCGGTGAACCTCCCGCTCGTCGCCGCTCTCGCGGCGCTCCAGGCGAGAGATCGCGACGTGCTGCTCCTCGTGGCCTGGGCCGAGCTGACGTACGAGGAGGTCGCGCAGGCACTGGACATCCCTGTCGGCACCGTACGGTCGCGGCTCAACCGCGCTCGCAAAAAGGTCCGTCAGGCACTGGACCGCACATCCAAGACCCGCCGAGGGGGACAAGACGATGAATGACCTGACCGAGATCAAGCAACTCTGGCAGGACCAGCCCCCGGGCTCGCGCGAGGACCTCGCGGGCGCCCGCACCGCCCTGCTGGCGGCCGCCGCCCGTTCGACGGCGGCGCCTGTGTCCCCACCCCGCAGATACGGTCTGCGCATCGGAGTGGCCACGGGCCTGGCCGCCGCCCTGACCGCCGGCGTGATCGTCGCCCAGGTCGCCCTGGCAGGCTCACCGGCCTCGGACGGCATCACGGGCCTCGTCGCCGCCCCTCCGGCCAACGCCCAGCAACTGCTCACAGCCGCCGCCCAGGTGGCCGCCGCCGAGCCGGACCTGCGTCCCGGCCCCGGCCAGTACATCCACACCGAGCTGCGCGTCATGCGCTACCGGGCCGTCGGCTCCGCCGGCACACACCTCAGCGGCACCGAGGAGCGGTGGATCCCCGCAGCCGGAGCCAAGCAGTGGCTCATGCGCGAACACCAGGCCACTGCCGCCCCGGTCCCCGGCGTCCCGATGCCGACGCAGCAGGTGGCGACCCAGGGCACGGAGGACTCCCTGTACGAGTCGTCCTGCGCCACCGAGGCCGTCACCGAGTTGCAGATGAGCCGGTGGCCGGCCGACGTGGCGTTCCTGCGCGAACAGGTCCGCACGGAGGCCGCCAAGTACACGGCGATACCGGAGCGGCTACGCGAGTGGGACGCGGTCGGCACCCTGCTCCGCTCGGCGGTGTCCCGGCCGGGCCTCAGCGCGGCCCTCTACCGGGTCGCCGCCGAGATCCCGGGCATCACCCTCGTACCGGAGACCGTGGACGCCGCTGGTCGGGCGGGGATCGGCGTCGCGATCGAGCACGACGGCACCCGGTCGGAGCTCATCTTCGATCACCGGACCTTCGGGTATCTGGGGGAGCGGGAGGTGGCGATCGAGGACAGGAGCTCCACCATGCCTGTTCCGCCCATCTCCAGGAAGGAGTATGGCGATCTCAAGCGGCAGATGGTGGCTAAGGGGATGGATGCTGCTGAGGTGGTGCGGGAGCTGGAGCCGCTGCGGAAGAAGAGGACGGTGACCTTGTTCACGCCGCGGGGGGCGGTGATCAGCTCGTCTGCTGTGGTCAAGGTTGAGGTGGTGGATGCCTTGCCTCCGCTCTCGACGAAGGTGTCTCGCATGACCATCCCCTGCTGAGAGTTTGGTACCGGCATCGGTCTGATCGGCCGCATCCCGGCACTGGTGGTTATCGGCCGCATCCCGGCACCAGTGGTTTTGTTGCATCCTGTGCACCAGTGGTGCACGCATCGGCGCCGATCGGTCGCATCCACCGTGTATGGGCGCAAGCCACAGCGGCCGAAGGCTCCGTGTCGCGGGGGCACGGAGCCTTCGAGAGCGGGCACTGACCGCATCCCGCCCTCCCTCCACAACCTCGCCCCCACATCATCTCCTCCGTCCACAACCCCACCCCCGAACGACCTCCTTCCTCCACAAGCATCCTCCCCGACCCCCATCACCATCCACAGAACCCCGCTCGGCCTCATCGTCGGGCCCGCCCAGGCCATACGTTCTTCGCCGTGCGAACCCCCGACCCCACGGCAGAGCGCGCCATAGCCGAGTCCCGGCTACGGTCGATCACCACCCCTGCCCGCCGCCCCCGCCGCCTCCTCGGCCGTCCTCCATGGGGAACGGAAACCGCCACGGCCCACGCCCCGAAGCGCCACCGCAACTCCCCACAGCAGACACAGCAGGCCGCCACCGCCCCACAGCACCCCCATGGGGCCACCACCGCAAGCGCCGAGCACACAGGCGACGACATCAACCACCACCCTCTACCACCACATCCGCCCTCACCCCACCCACCGCCGCCCCACCCATGGCTTCCCGAACCGTCCCTGAATCAGCGGCTCCCCGACCACCTGCACCCATCGCAGCAGTGGCTACCTGCGCAGAAGCCATCTCCGCAGCGGCTACCTGGCTCCCAGCCATCCGACCAGCGCCCCTCGCGGCACCCGTCACCCGACAGAAGGCCGCCATACGCGACCCCCCTCGACGAGCGACCACCCACACCCTCGCCCCATCCCACCCCGGCACCGCTGCCCGATCCCGCGCTCGCCCCACTCACAACCCCAAGTCCCACCTACGCGCCGCTCAACCCCGACCTCGCACCGCCGCCAACCGCACCGCCGTCAACCGCGCCGCCGTCAACCGCGCCGCCGTCAACCGCGCCGCCGCCTACCTCCGCACCGCTCTCAATCCCAGCCCTCGCACGACTCCCCAAGCCCGTCCCCACCCCCACTACTCTCCCTGCCCCTCTCCAGGCCCTACGCGACGTCATCACCTCACAAGGCCCAGCCACCCTCGACCCAGGCAAGCCCGGCCTCCGTGTCCTGCTCGCCATAGGCGTCCTAGCGACAGCCGTCGCAGTCTTCTTCGTGTGGCAGTCGCGCCCATCCCCTCAGCCCCTGCCACCACCATCCACCTCACCAAGCCCGATGACCCAAGCAACCTCCCCAACCACCGCCACCACAAAAGTGACCGTCCACGTCACCGGCAAAATCCGCAACCCCGGCGTCTACCGTCTCCCCACAGGCGCACGAGTAGCGGACGCGGTAACAGCCGCAGGAGGCGTGTCCCGCACCGCCTCCACAGGCTCACTCAACCTGGCCAGACGTTTGATAGACGGCGAGCAGATAGTAGTAGGCGCCACTTCCCCCCAAGCAGCCTCACCAGCCCAACCTGCCACCGACCCCGCCACAACGATCCTGGACCTCAACTCCGCCACCCCAGACCAATTGGAGCAGCTCCCCGGCGTAGGCGAGGTCCTGGCCGCCCGCATCACCGAATTCCGCACCACCCGAGGCGGCTTCACCACCATCGACCAACTCCGCGAGGTAAGCGGCATAGGCCCAAGAAAATTCGAGGAGATCAAATCGAAGGTCCGAGTGTGACATGCCCGCCCCTCACCAGGACGAGATCCGCCAACCCCCCACCCACCCAGGCCAGGACAAAACCCCCGCAGACCCCGCCAGCACCCCTGACAAACCGGTACACGCATGGCCCCTCGCCCTCCCCGCCCTAGCGGCGTGGGCAACCGCCCTGACTCTCCTCACCTGCCCACCCCTCGCCGGCGTGCTAGTCGCCACCACCGCAGCCCTAACCGCCACCGCCGCAGCCTGGCTCACGAGACCAAAGCCCAACCTCCCCCCACCGCGAGCCCCATCCACCGAGCCTCCGGCCACCGCCCCGTCGGCACCACCATCAAGCGTGCTCAACACCGCGCCGCCCGCAGGGCCACAGAGCGTCCTCAACACCACCGCACCCCCTCACCCCACACCCCGGACCTCCACGGCAAGAACCAACCGGAGGTGGCACGACGCCGAAAAGGCCGGCTGGCGCAACATCCTCATAGCCACGCTCATCTGCACAGCAGCGTCCTCAGCCTCGACCGCCCTCCGCATCCACGCCCTGACCACCAGCCCAGCAGCGAAGTTGGCCGACAAGAACGCCTACATCACCGCTCACCTCACCCTGACCGACGACCCAGAACGCCGCCCCAACACCAACGCCCGCTTCGCCCAGCAGAGCTACGTAGTTTCCGCAAACCTCAAACTCATCCAAACCCCCACCACCAGACAAACCATCAACCTCCCCATCAAGGTCTTCGCCACCGGCCAAGCCTGGGCCTCCCTCCTCCCCACCCAAGACGTAGAAGTCACCGGCCGCCTGGCAACACCAACCCCCGGCACCCTGGAAGCAGCAACACTCCTGGTCCGAACCCCACCCCGAGTCCTCTCACCCCCATCAGCCCTCCACACAGCAGCGGGCGCCATCAGAGCAGGCCTCCGCTCCGCCGCCGACGTCCTCCCACCGGACCAGCGCGGCCTCCTGCCGGGCCTCGTCGTCGGCGACGTCTCCCGCATGGACCCCCAGGTGTCCTCCGACCTCAAGGAAGCGGGCCTGAGCCATCTCAACGCCGTTTCAGGCGCCAACTTGGCGATCGTCGCAGGCGCAGCCCTCGCCCTCTCCCGCCTGATCGGCCTTTCGCTCCCGCTGAGGGCGATCTTCGCCGCCGTGGCGATGCTCGCGTTCACAGTGGTCGCCCGGCCGTCCCCAAGCGTGCTCCGCGCCCTGCTCATGGGCCTCGCCGCAGCCATCGCCATGGGCACCGGCCGCTCGAAGGACGGCTTCGCAGCCCTTTCCGCCACGGTCCTCTTCCTGGTCCTCTTCGCCCCCGAACTGGCCGGCTCATACGGCTTCGCCCTCTCCGTCACAGCCACCGCCGGCATCCTCCTCCTAGCCCCACGCTGGCGAGACAAGCTGTCACACGCACAAGATCAGAAACCCCCTCTGCAAGATTCGGAACGCGTCCCTGACGCCCGCGTGCTCGACCCCGAGCAACGCTGTGCGCATTTGTCCGGCCCCGAGCACACCCATGCGCCCGGCCCCGGGCACACCCGGACGCCCGATCCTGAGCACACCCGGACGCCCGGCCACGGACAACGCCTCAACGTGATGGAAGAAAGCACTGCCGCCCGACAGCAGGCCCACACCAGCTCCGAGCCGCCCCACCGACCGCTGCCCCGATACAGGCTCCCCCGCTGGCTGGCCGAAGCCGTAGCCGTACCGGCGGCCGCCCAGCTGGCCGTGACGCCCGTCCTGGTACTTATGGCAGGCCAACTGACCCCCGTAGCGGTGATCGCAAACCTGCTCGTCGCGCCCGCCGTAGCACCCGCGACCCTCCTCGGCTTCGGCGCCGCGCTGGTGGCGCCCGTGTGGCCGGATGCGGCGAGGCTGCTGCTGATCCCCGCAGGGTACGCGGTCGGCTGGATCATCATGGTGGCACGCTGGGCGGTGAGCCTGCCCTTCGCCACCGTGCCATGGCCTGCCGGCTGGCCGGGGCTCGGGCTGCTCCTGCTGGCAGCGCTTCTGGCGATCCCCATCCTGAGACGCCGGGCGTGGCGAGCCATGGCGATGACGGCAGCCGTGGCCGCTCTCGTGGCGGTCCTGGCGATCCGCCCCATCATCGGCCCATGGCCTCCCAAGGGATGGCTGATGGTGATGTGCGACGTGGGACAGGGCGACGGCCTGGTCGTCTCGGCCGGACAGAACCGCGGAGTCGTAGTGGACACGGGACCGGATCCAGTCGCCATGGACCGCTGCCTGCGCCGAGTCGGCGTCGAAGACGTGCCCTTGCTCGTCCTCACGCATCCCCATGCCGACCATGTGAACGGCCTGGCAGGCGTCCTCAGGAACCGGCGAGTCGGAGCGGTCCTGGTCAGCCCCCACCGGATCGGCCCGCACTCCGTGGCCCGAATATCGGCCACGCTGAGGCGCCACCGGGTACCCGAATGGACGGCTCCGCCGGGAACACGCTGGCGCTTCGGCCCATCGGAGCTGACCGTGCTGGCTCCAGATCCTGCCGATGGCGAGATGGACGGGCGAAGTGAGGGGAGCGCCATCAACAATGCGAGCGTGGTCCTGCACGTGCGCTGGCGTTCCGGGTCGATCCTGCTCGGCGGCGATCTGGAAACGGAGGCCCAGGACGACCTGCTGCGGCGGCTCCCCGTACGGGCTGATCTCCTCAAGACACCGCATCACGGATCCAACAGGCAATCTCCGGCATTCCTGGCCTCGCTGGGGGCGCGAGCGGCGCTGATCAGCGTGGGAGCTGAGAACGACTACGGCCACCCCGCCACGTCCACGCTGGCCCTCTTGCGCAGTCTCGGCCTGGCCGTGTACCGGACGGATCAGTCAGGTGACCTGGCAGTCGTCGAACGAGAAGGAGGAATGGCGGTGGTCCCGCGTGGACCGTGACTGGCGGTGGGTTGTGGTGGACGCAGCACGGCGGTGGGTCGCGGTGAGCGGATCGCGCTGGAGGGTCGTGGTGAGCGGGCCGTGCTGGAGGGCCGCGCTGGAGGGTCGTGGTGAGCGGGCCGTGCTGGAGGGCCGCGTGGGAGGGTCGTGGTGAGCGGGTCGTGGTGAGCGGATTGCGCGCTGATGGGTCGTAGTCGGTGGTCCACAACGCTAGCTAGGCCCTGATCAGCCGACGCACCGGTGGGTCGTGTTCGGCGGAGCGCGGCGGCAGGTCGTGATGTGCAGAGCGCGGGCGCCGGTCCGTGACTGCTTCTGGGGAGAAGACAGAACATCAAGTACCAGGTTGTCGGCGGCGCATGGCATGCTGCCTGACATGGCGGGAACCGATCCAGCACCTGTGACCTTGGTCGTCGGCGACGAGGAGTTGCTGGCCGAGCGGGCGGTGAGCGGCGTCGTGGCGGCGGCGCGGGCCGCCGATCCCGGCGCTGAGGTGCATGACCTCCTCGGCAGCAAGGTCACGACGGGTGAGCTCACGCAGCTCACCTCGCCGTCGCTTTTCGGTGATCGATCCGTGGTGGTGATCAGGTCCGCACAGGACCTGGCGAAGGAGGTCATCACCGAGATCGTGACGTACGCCAAGCGGCCCTCCGAAGACGCCGTGATGGTCCTGTCGCATCCGGGCGGGGTGAAGGGCAAGGCGCTGGTCGACGGGGTGAAGAAGGCCGGGGCCAAGGTGATCACGATCAACAAGGTCACCAAGGCTGGGGAGCGGCTGGAGTTCATCAAGGGCGAGTTCAAGCGGGCCGGGCGGAGCATCTCCGGCGACGCGGCGCAGGCGTTGCTCGACGCCGTGGGGAACGATCTGCGGGAGCTGGCCGCCGCGTGCAGTCAGCTGGCGTTCGACACCGAGGACAAGACGATCAGTGCGGCTGCGGTGGCCCGGTATCACAAGGGGCGGGCGGAGGTCACCGGGTTCAACGTCGCCGACTCGGCCGTGGAGGGGCGGCTGGCGGACGCTCTGGAGCAGTTGCGGTGGGCGCTCGGCACCGGGGTCGCTCCTGTGCTGCTGGTGAGCGCGCTGGCCGGGGGGCTGCGGTCGCTCGCCAAGGTGGGCAGCGCGCCGCGTAACCTGCGGGGCGGGCAGTTGGCCAGTCACGTCGGCATGCCGCCGTGGAAGGTGGATCGGGTGCGGCGGCAGCTCAATGGCTGGGGGCCGGAAGGGCTGGCGACGGCGATCCAGGCTGTGGCGAGTGCGGATGAGCAGGTCAAGGGTGGGGGAGCGGATCCGGCGTACGCGCTGGAGCATACGGTGCAGGTCATCGTGGCCAGCCGCACCGGGCGGTAGCTGACGTCCGCGCGAGGGTTTGCTAGGAGCCCTGACGTGGGCGCGAGGGTTTGCTAGGAGCCCTGACGTCGGCGCGAGGGTTTGCTAGGCGCCCTGACGTCCGCGCGAGAGGGCTCGCTCGCTTTCACGTCCGTGTGCTCGCGTCCGTACGGCAAGGCGGCACTGGTGTCCGTGCGGCAATCAGCCCTGCCCGTTCCAGCGTGTCCACGCGCGCTGTCATCCCGGCCGGTGGGAGGAGCAGGTCCGCGGCCAGCTCGGACGGCGTTGCGGAGCCGCCGCGTGCCGTGAGGCGGTGCAGGGTCTCGAACTCGTAGCGGTCCTGCGCGCCCACCTCCGCCAGCGCCACCTCCTTCGTGTGGGACAGGTGCCGCACGAGGAACTGCATGCGCGTCACGATCGCCTCCACCCGTTCGTCGAACGGTGCCTCGCCGCGCCAGCGGGCCAGATGACGATCGACCGAGTCCTCCATGGGGGGCGATCACACGTTGGCGAGTAACAAAACATTCGCTAACGAAGAATGGTGCGACGGTGGTGGAAGACGCTCGCTCAAGCATCTACGTGCGCGCAGCCTCCCGCACCACCCCATCGCTGATCTCCAGCACCCGATCCGCCAACGTCATCAACCCAGGATCATGCGTGGCCACCAACGCCGTAACCCCCTCACTCCGCACCACCGCCCGCAGCAACTCCATGATCTGCCGCCCGGTCTGCGAGTCCAACTGCCCCGTAGGCTCATCCGCCACCAGCAACCGCGGCCGATTGGCCAGCGACCTGGCGATCGCCACCCGCTGCCGCTGGCCCCCGGACAACTCATAGGGCCGCTGGTTGACATGCCGCTCCAGCCCCACCAGCGCGAGCAGCATCCGTACGCGATCCTCCCGCTCCGCCACCGGCGTCCGCAGCAGCCGCATCGGCACCCCGACGTTCTCCGCCGCCGACAACACGGGGATCAGCCCGAACGACTGGAACACGAACCCGAGCACGTCCCTGCGCACCCCCAGCAGCTCGTCCTCCGACATGGCCGTGATCTCGCGCCCGTCCACCACCACGCGCCCGGCGTCGGGCCGGTCCAGGCCGCCGATCTGGTTGAGCAGGGTCGTCTTGCCCGAGCCTGACCGGCCGCGGATCGCGACCAGCTCCCCGGGCAGCACAGAGAAGGACACGTCCCGCAGCGCCACGACCTCCTTGGGCCCCGTGCGGTAGACCTTGCGCAGCCCTTCGACCAAGACCAGGGGTGAGTCAGTCATGGGTGGGCTCCTCTCGGGCGGGCCATACGCCGATATGGTCGGATTCGAGTTCGAGGCGGACCCGGCGTTCCATGTCGAGGGCGTTCATGAAGTCGCGGGGGAGCTGGAGGCGTCCCACCCGGTCGAGCACGGCGTACTCCTCGGCGATGATCTGCCCCTCGGCGCCCTCGCGCCGCAGGGTCTCGCTGCTGGTGCGGCCGTCGCGGATGCCCACCGTCCGGTCCACCTGCTCCGAGACCAGCGGGTCGTGCGTGACGATGACCACGGTCACCCCCAGCTCCCTGTTGGCCTTGCGCAGCGCGTCGAACACCTGCTCCGACGTCTCGCTGTCGAGCTCGCCCGTCGGCTCGTCGGCCAGGATGAGCTGCGGGGAGTTGGCCAGGGCGACGGCGATGGCCACGCGCTGCTGCTCGCCGCCCGACAGCTCGGCCGGCCTGCGGCCCGCACAGGAGGCGACGCCGAGCAGTTCAAGCAGCTCCAGGGCCCGCCCCTTGCGCGCGGCGCGCGCCAGCTTCATGGGCAGCTCGACGTTCTCGCGCGCGGTCAGGTACGGCAGCAGGTTGCGCGCCGTCTGCTGCCAGATGAACCCGACCACGGAGCGCCGGTAGCGCAGCCGGTCCTTGGCGCTCATCGACAGCAGGTCCATCCCCGCCACCCTGGCCACGCCGGCGGTCGGCACGTCCAGCCCCGACAGCACGTTCAGCAGCGTCGACTTGCCGGACCCGGACGCCCCGACGACGGCGACCAGTTCGCCCTTGTCGATCACCAGGTCCAGGCCCTGCAGCGCGACGACCTCGACGCCCTCGGTCTTGTAGATGCGCACGAGGTTGTCGCACACGATGTGCGCGTCGCCGCCGAACGCGGCGGCGGGCCGTCCGGCCTTGGCTTCCAGCTCTGACAGGGTCGGGTTCATGGGAGGTCTCCCACTCGGAGTACGGTGCCGAGGCTGCGGCGCCGGCTGATGGCGGTGTGCGCGTACGCGCCGAGCACGGCGACGGCGGCCAGCCCGGCCGTCAGCGCGCCGGGCAGGAGCAGGTCGAGCGAGTAGTCGCCGACGGGCAGGTCACCGGCGTACGACGACAGGTCCACGCCGGGCCCGAGCGCGGCGGGCAGCCCGAGGCCCAGGCCCAGCCCGACCAGCGCGGTGACGAGGATCATGGGCAGGATCTCCAGGACGGTCAGGCGCTGCGCCTGCCGTTCCGACAGGCCCAGCGTGCGCAGGAACGACACCGCCCGCGCCCGCTCCGCGGCCCCGATCACCAGCGACAGGACGACGGCGATCAGCGCGTACGCCGCCAGCGCCACCGTCACGATCACCAGCGTCCAGCGCACCGTGCTCGTCAGCGGATCGTCCTGGATGGCCCGCAGAGCGCTCTCCTGGGAGGTGACGACGGCCGACGGGACCAGCCGCGCCAGCTCGGGAAGCGCGGCCTCCCCCTGGATCAGCAGCGTGTTCACGGCGGGCCTGGTCTGCACCCCGATGGGCACGACCAGGAACTTGCCCTCGGTGTAGAACCCGGGCACCGACGCGACGACGCCGCGCGTGGCCAGCTTGAGCCGAGACTGCCAGCCGATCTCGAACGTGCCGCGCCCGCGCAGCTCCGGCGAGACGAGCGCGCCGTCGGACAGCGGGGGCAGGCCGACGGGGGCGCCGTCGAGGAGCCGCCGCCACTGGGCCACGTCCACGGCGATGGCCTCGGCCTGCTCGGCGCCGTAGCCGACCTGCACCCGTCCCGTCTGCGCGAGCACGACCCGCTCGACGCCGGCCAGGCGGCGCACCCGCTCGATCGCCTCGGCCGGGATCTCGCTCTCCGAGGTCACCCTGATCGGCGCGCCCACCTGCTGCCAGGACGCCGTCCGCTGCGTGGTCGCGATCCCGTCGGAGACCACGGCCGCGAACACGGACACGCCCAGCGCCGGCAGCAGGATCAACACGGGCAGCAGGCTGCCGGACCGGGCCCTGGCCGCCCTGGTCAGCCCCAGGAACGGGACCGCCGCCCGGCCGCGCGAGGTCAGCCGGACGAGCAGCCGCAGCGGGTAGGGGTAGCACCGCAACGTGATCAGCGCCGCCGCCGCGGTCAGCGCGACCGGCACCACGAGCAGGAACGGGTCCTGCCCGCCGGACGCGCTCAGCCCTCTGGCCCGCAGCAGGTACGCCCCCGCCAGCGCGAGCCCCACGACGAGCACCTCCAGCGTGATCCGCTTGGCGGACGGCCGGGCGGTGGCCACGTCGTCGCGGGAGCCGCGCAGCGGCGTGCGGTGCACGCGCGCCGAACGCCCGGCGGCGAAGAGCACGGCCACGACCACCACGATCACCGGCCCGGCATGCACGATCGGCAACGCGGGCCCGGGCACCAGGAACGCCAGCGCGTACCCGATCAGCGCCGCGGGCACCACCGCCAGCCCGGTCAGGGCCGCGGCCGTGCCCGCCACCTGCGGCAGCGACCCGCCGCGCGCCCGCGCCAGGCTCAGCGGGTGGTCCAGCCGGTCGCCCAGGAGCTGCACGGCCAGCACGATCACGCCCAGCGCGACCGCCAGCAGCCCGCCGAGCACCAGGTACATCACGGTCTGCGCGGTGGACAGCGCGGCCAGGAAGTCGCCGAGCAGCTTGGGCAGCGCGGTCTCGACGTGGTACGGGCTGCCGGTGGTCTGCAAGCCCACCACCCGCGCGAACTCGGCGACGGCCGCCCGCAGGCCGGGCACGTCCAGCGCGTCGGCGGCCCGCGCGTCGAGGGGCAGGACCCAGCGGTAGGACAGGTTGCGCCCCTCGCCGCTGAGCGCGCTCAGCCCGGCGTCGGACATCAGCGTGGTGATGTGCTTGACGTGGTCCTTGCCGCCGGGCGGCTGCTGCTCGATGACGTGGAGGAGGTCGGATTCGTGTGACCAGGAGCGGTCGCCCGGATCCTTGGCCCGGAAGACGCCGACGATCTGCACGGCGGCGTAGTCGTTCTCGCCGAGGGTGATCGTCTGGCCGAGCCGCAGGCCCATCTCGGGCAGTGCCTCCTCCACGACCCCGACCTCGAAGACGGGGATCGTCTCGCCCTCGTGACGCGCCGTCGCGGGGGCGCCCGGCGCCCGCCCCTGGACCCAGTCCACACGCCGGTCGGCGTCGGAGAGCCAGCCCAGGTTGACGTACATGCCGCCGCTGGTGCCCGTGACCGGCGTGAGCGAGGTCTTGGCGCTCATGTGACCGGCGCCGGCGGTCAGCGGGCGCAGCCGGGCGGGCAGGATCTCCCGCCAGAGGCGTTCGCGGGTGTCGAACTGGGCGCGTTCGCGCAGGTCCTCGGCCTGCCCGTGGGACTCCACGGTCACCGTCAGGTCAGTCTGGGCGGCGGGGGCGGCGCTCAGCGCGCGGCGCAGGGCCTCGTCGTAGGAGCCCTGCATCGCCCTCGGCAGGCCCGCGACCAGCACACACGCGCTCAACGTGAGCACGAAGAGCACGGCCACCGTGCCCAGGTGCACCCGGGCGAGCAGCCGGATCCTCACTGTTCCTCCCGGAGGCCGTGACCCTGGCGGCGCACGTTGCGCGCCAGCCCGGCGACGATCGCGAACAGCACCGCCGCCACCAGCGCCAGCATCGCGGCGGTGGCCGCCCACGGGATGTCGAGCAGCACGCCCGGGGTGACGGCCGCGGCCTGGCCGGTCAGCACGATGTGCGGCACCACCAGCACGCCGACGACGACCGCCAGCCCGGTGCCCGCCGCCAGCGACAGCCCCACCACGAACGTCTGCTCCACCGCCAGCATCCCGAGCACCTGCCTGGAGCTGCCGCCGAGCGCTCGCAGGATCGCGAACTCCGCCAGCCGTTCCCGCGCCGCGACCGTCGCGTTGACCAGGAACCCGAGCGCCGCGAACACCAGCGCCGCCATGAACCCCAGCATCAGCGCCCCCTGCAGCCCGCTGGCCAGCGGGTCGTCGCGCAGCGTGGCCGCCAGCGCCCGCTCGTCGAGCGCGGTCACGTCCCACTCGGGACGGCCGCCGAGCGCGGCCACGGCGGGCGCGGTGTCGCCGGCGGCCAGCCACCACTCCGTGGCGGGCCGGGGGAGCTGCGCCGCGGCCAGGTCGTGCGCCTGCATCGTCGCCCAGTCGGCGAGCATCGCCTGCTGCCCGGCCGGGGTCGTGGGCATCGTCTCCACCACGCCCACGACCTCGATCTGGGTGACCCGGCGGTCGATGGCGGCGGCGCCGCTCTGCCCGACGTCCAGCTTGAGCGCGGCGGCCAGGCCGGCGGTGAGCACCACGGGCATCGGGCCCGGCGCGGGCCGCCGGACGAAGGGGGTCATCGTGTCGCCGCTGACGTTCATCGTGAGCGGGGGCGCCTGCACCGGCCGCCCGTCGGCGGTCAGCGCGCGGAGCGTCAGGCTCGCGGGGCTGTCCTGCGCGCTCGCGACCAGGCCGAGCAGAGACACGGGGTACGTGATCGTCCCGCTCCGGCCTGCCAGGGCGCGCAGGTCCACCTCGACCTGGTTCGTCCCCTGCTTGAGCAGGCCGAGTGACACGTCGCGCCAGACGCCGAGCCCATCGGACAGCACCAGCCGCAGCGGCACGTCCGCGCTCGCCTCGGCGGTCAGCACCAGCCCGGCAGGCCGTCCGGGCAGCTCCAGCCCGCCGGCCCGGTCGCCCGCCAGCGAGCGCGACAGCTCGCCGACGCTCTGCGCCGACAGGTCGGGACGCAGGTGGAACAGCTCGCCCAGCTTGCCCGCGTCGAGCGCGAGCAGCGTCGCGTTCTCCCCGCTCACGTCGATCTGCCCGCGGAATCCCGGCGAGGCCGCGGTGACGCCGGGCAGCGCGGCGAACGCCGTGCCGCGCCCGAGCGCGCCCAGCTCGGGGCCGTCCGCGGGCCCCGAGAGCCGCAGGTCGGCGCCCGCCTGGTGGCGGGCCTGGTCGAGCTGCGAGGAGCGCCAGGTCGAGGCCGTGGCCAGGGAGACGATGCCGATCGCGATCGCCATCGTGAGCAGCAGCGCGGGCCCGGCGTAGTTCAGCGGTCGCCTGCTCACCTGCCACGCGCCGAGCGCGGGGGCCAGCGTGGGCCGCCTGGAGGTCACCCGCTCGGCCAGCCGCGACAGGCGCGGCACCAGCCGCAACCCCAGCATGCCGCCCGTGAGCAGGGCCAGGGCGGGCCCGGAGATGATCAGCGGGTCGATGCCCAGCCCGCCCGCCGCCGTCGCGGTCACGGGCGCGCCGTAGCGCTGGAGCTGCCAGATGGCCAGCCCGGCCACGACCAGCAGCGCCAGGTCCGCGCCCGCCCGCTCGATCAGGCCGCGCCCGCCGCCGCGCCCGCGCGCCGACTGCTCCTCCACGTACGTCCGCCGCGCGCCCGCCAGCGCGGGCAGCACCAGCAGCACGGCCGCGGCCAGCGCCACCCCGAACGAGACGAGGAACGTGCCCGTGTCGGCCACCGGCGCCAGCCGCACCCCCGAGGCCCTGATCCACGGCAGCCGGTTGACCAGCGCGAGCAGCGGCGGCCCCAGGAACGGCGCCACCACCGCGCACGGCAGCGCCACCAGCAGCGCCTCGCCGCCCGCCAGCGCCGCCAGCCGCATCGTGCCCGCGCCGCGCGAGCGCAGCAGCGCCACCTCCATGCGGCGGTGGTCGGCCAGCAGCCGCGCGGTGAGCATCAGCGCGTACGCGGCCAGCAACAGCAGCTGCAGCACCGGGATCAGCATGGTGGAGCGGGCCACCAGGGAGGCGGTGTCGAGCTGGGTGAGCATCTCGGGCAGGTGGCTGGTGGCCACGCAGCTCGCGCAGCCGCCGGCCTTCAGCCGCTCCTCCACCTGGGCGATCGCGCCGGCCAGCGGGCGCAGCTGCTCGGGGGTGAGCGTGCGCAGGTCGGGCACGGCGGTCCAGGTGGCGTTGACGTTCGTGGCGAAGCGGGCCAGGAAGGTCTCGCGGGGCACCATGAGCGGCCCGTAGGTGGTGAAGTCGCCGCGCTCCACGCCCCTGCTGAGGAGCTGCTCGCCGGCCCAGCGCTCGCCGAACGGGTCGTTGAGCTGGAAGACGCCCGCCACGCGCACCCGGACGGGCCGGGGGTCGAGCCGCCCGCGCGTGGTGAACTCCTGCCCCGCCTCGAACCCGCTCGCCGACGCGGCCGACAGCGAGATCGCCACCTCGACCGGGTCGCCGCCGGGTTTCGGCCAGGCCCCGGAGACGAGCCTGGCGTGCCGGTCGAGCCCGTCGTAGCTGCCGAACCTGAGCAGTTCGGGCCGCTTGTCCGCCTCCTGGCCGGGCATGGCGTAGGAGTCGGAGCGGAAGCTGGTGGTGAGGGCGGGCTCGGCGGCGTAGGCGCGGGCGAGCGCGGTGCGTACGACCTGGTCGAACCTGGGGAACGTCTCGGCCGTCACGGGGGCGCTGATGGTGGCCGCGGTCTGCGCGTACGAGGCCGTCTCCATCGTCCTGCGGACCCCGGCCTCGGCGATGGAGGAGGCGTACATGGTCAGCGCGACCAGCGTGGTGGTCGCCAGCAGGATCGAGCCGAGGGCGGCCAGGAGGAGCAGCGGCTCGCTGAACGCCCTCTTGACGACCAACGGCCCCCGCATGTGTCCCCCTTCACCCGTTTAGTGCACCATCGGGCAGGTGCGAGAGCGGGAGCAAGGGATCTTCGGAACGGTGACGCACCCGATACGGGCGTGTGATATCGAAACTGTGACAAAACCCGGCAAAAAACAACGCCGCACCTCATGGTGAGGCGCGGCGTTTCAGACAGCCGGAAATGCCTGGCTTACTTGGCGCCGGCGAGCGCCGCGGCCTGCTTGGCGATCGCGGACTTGCGGTTGGCGGCCTGGTTCTTGTGGATGACGCCCTTGCTGACGGCCTTGTCGAGCTGACGGGCAGCGACGCGCTGCAGCGCCACGGCCTGCTCGACGTCGCCCTGCTCCGCAGCCTCACGGAACTTGCGGACAGCCGTCTTCAGCGAGGACTTGACTGCCTTGTTGCGCAGACGAGCCTTCTCGTTCTGCTTGTTGCGCTTGATCTGGGACTTGATGTTCGCCACGAAGAAGCCTCGGTGAAAGTCTGAAGTGATGGACGGGGCGCGCGGGCTCGAGAGAGGGCGCGCCACACGCAGTTGCCCAGGTTACCAATAACTCAGGCGGCTGCTCAAATCAACGCCACCGCGTCATGTACTCGCGCCAATCTTCTTCGGTCGCGGCGAAGTCCACGTAGAGTGCCAGCCCGAACCGCTCGCGGCGCCCGTGGTCGGACAGCGCCAGCCTGGCGCCCTCGGCGGCCATCGCGACGCTCTCCGCCTGGTCCAGCCATGGTACGCCGTGGTCGTGGTAGGCCGGCGCGCCGATGTAGAGGTCCTTGGAGCCGGGGACCAGGTCCAGCGCCAGGCGGGCCTGACGGGCCACGTAACCGCCGTAGAGGGACTGCGAGGGGGTGTAGGAGTCGTACGTCATGATCGCCACCTGGTCGACGCGGGCGACGACCTGGCGGAAGTAGCCCTCGGACCAGTACTTGTCGTGGCCCAGCAGGGCCCTGGCGGTCAGGCGCATGCCCAGGTAGGGCTCGATCTGCGGGGTGGCGGTGGACAGCAGTCCGGTGTGCTGCCGCGTCTTGTCGAGAAGGTCGAGGAACTCGGTGTCGTCGTCACCGATGGGCTCGAAGTTGTAGTGGATGCCGTCGTAGCCCTGCTTCATGATGGCGGCGACGCCGGCCAGGACGTTCGCGCGGGCGGTGGCGTCGTCCAGGTCGAGGCCGTTCTTGACGGCCTGGCCGAGCCAGGCGGAGATGCGGATGCCGGGCAGATGTTTTCGCATCCATTGAATGAAATTCCCGGCGTTAGGGTATTTGGCGGGATCTAGGCGGCCGTCCCACTCGAAGGGGCCGGAGTGGACGTACACGTCCTTGATGCCTGTGGCGCGCAGCCGTACGGCGAGCCGCTCGACGTCCTGCTCCGTACGGCGGCCGTCCACCCAGGCGTGGCCCAGCCATAAGGCGTCGTTGCCGGAGCTCTTCGCCCAGGCCGCCGGGGCACCGGTAAACTGGATACGGAGCGCCGCGGCGAGGAGGCCGCCCAGCGCGACCACGATGGCCAAGGCCAGCGCGAGCAGGCGCAGGCCGCGGCGGATGACGGTTCGGGCAATCACCCGGGCATGTCACCATGGAAGACTGCTTGACCTCAACCCTGTCGAAACGGACTTCGGTGCGCACTCAGCCTGGCCAGACCGACCCCGCGTTGATCCGCAACTTCTGCATCATCGCGCACATCGACCATGGCAAGTCGACGCTTGCCGACCGGATGCTGCAGATCACCGGAGTGGTCGACGACCGCTCCATGCGTGCCCAGTACCTCGACAGGATGGACATCGAGCGCGAACGGGGCATCACGATCAAGTCGCAGGCCGTGCGGCTCCCGTGGGACGGCCACGTGCTCAACATGATCGACACCCCCGGGCACGTCGACTTCACCTACGAGGTGTCCCGGTCGCTGCAGGCGTGCGAGGGCGCGATCCTGCTGGTCGACGCGGCCCAGGGCATCGAGGCGCAGACGCTGGCCAACCTCTACCTGGCCATGAACGCCGACCTGCACATCATCCCCGTCCTCAACAAGATCGACCTGCCGGCGGCGCAGCCGGAGAAGTTCGCCGAGGAGCTGGCGGGGCTGATCGGCTGCGACCCCTCCGACGTGCTCAAGGTGTCGGGCAAGACCGGCGAGGGCGTGCGCGAGCTGCTCGACCACGTCGTGCAGACGATCCCGGCTCCGGTGGGCGACGCCGACTCCGCCGCCCGCGCGCTCATCTTCGACTCCGTCTACGACACCTACCGCGGCGTGGTCACCTACGTCCGGGTCGTCGACGGCCACCTCGGCAAGCGTGAGCGCATCCTCATGATGTCCACCAACGCCACCCACGAGACGCTGGAGATCGGCGTCATCTCGCCCGAGCCCAAGACCTCCGACCTGGGCCTCGGCGTCGGCGAGGTGGGCTACCTCATCACCGGCGTGAAGGACGTGCGCCAGTCGCGGGTGGGTGACACCGTCACCTCGGCGGCCAAGGGCGCCCGGGAGATGCTGGCGGGCTACGAGCACCCGAAGCCGATGGTGTTCTCCGGGCTCTACCCGATCGACGGCGACGAGTACCCTGAGCTGCGCGAGGCGCTCGACAAGCTGCAGCTCAACGACGCCGCGCTGATCTACGAGCCCGAGACCTCGGCGGCGCTCGGCTTCGGCTTCCGCGTCGGCTTCCTCGGCCTGCTGCACATGGAGATCGTGCGTGAGCGGCTGGAGCGCGAGTTCGGGCTGTCGCTGATCTCCACCGCGCCCAACGTGGTCTACCGCGTGATCATGGAGGACGGCAAGGAGCTGACCGTCACCAACCCGTCGGAGTTCCCCACCGGCGGCAAGATCGCGCAGGTCTTCGAGCCGGTGACGAAGTCCACGATCCTGGCGCCGGCCGAGTTCATCGGCGCGATCATGGAGATCTGCCAGGGCCGGCGCGGCCAGCTCCTCGGCATGGACTACCTGTCGGAGGACCGGGTCGAGATCCGCTACACGCTGCCGCTCGGCGAGATCATCTTCGACTTCTTCGACCAGCTCAAGTCGCGCACCCGCGGCTACGCCTCGCTCGACTACGAGCCGGCCGGCGAGCAGGAGGCCGACCTGGTCAAGGTCGACATCCTGCTGCAGGGCGAGGCGGTCGACGCCTTCAGCGCCATCGTGCACAAGGACAAGGCCTACGGCTACGGCGTCGACATGGCCAAGAAGCTGCGCGAGCTGATCCCCAGGCAGCAGTTCGAGGTGCCGATCCAGGCCGCCATCGGCGCCCGGGTCATCGCCCGCGAGAACATCCGCGCCATCCGCAAGGACGTGCTGGCCAAGTGCTACGGCGGTGACATCTCGCGTAAGCGCAAGCTGCTGGAGAAGCAGAAGGAAGGCAAGAAGCGGATGAAGATGGTCGGCCGGGTCGAGGTGCCCCAGGAGGCCTTCGTCGCCGCGCTGTCCACCGACTCCAGCGCCGACAAGACCAAGAAGTAGCCGCTTTTCCGGGCGGGGGCGCCTGAATACCCTGAAAGCATGGAAGTGGTGCAGACGGCGCGACTCGTGCTTTCTCGGGTGACTCCGGACGGCCTGGACGCCGTCCACGAGATCCACTCCGATCCGCGCACCAGCGTCTACCACCCCGGCGGCCCCGTCACCGACCTGGAGTCCAGCCGGGCCATGCTCGACCTGTGGCTGGCCGACTGGGACGAACGCGGGCTCGGCTACTGGGCGGCCCGCCTGCCGGACGATCCGCGCATCCTCGGCTTCGGCGGGCTGCGCCACGCGGTCGTGGAGCGCGCCCAGGTGCTGAACCTGTACTACCGCTTCCGGCCGTCGGCCTGGGGCCACGGGTACGCGGTCGAGCTCGCCAGGGCCGCGCTGCGGGTGGGCCGCGGGCTGGGGACCGTGGTGGCCGTGATCAGGGACGTCAACCTGCCGTCGCATCGGGTGGCGGAGCGGGCCGGCATGCGCAAGGACCGCACCATTCCGTACGGCGGGGTGCCCAGCGACGTGTACGTCGCCTGACCTCTCGCCTTATCTCGCTCTGCCGCCTGGACGCGACCGCCACACGAAGCCCGCCAGCACCACGACGCTCACCACGCCCTGGGTCACCAGGAACGGGGTCAGGGAGGCCGGCTGGGAGACCAGCGCGGCGGCGGTGGGCAGGCAGCCGAGCAGGGCCAGGTCCGGGCCGGTGGCCGCCCAGAAGAGCGGGCCGGTGGGGATGGCGCCGCTCGGGGTGTCGATGACCGGCATGGAGTGGTCGACCGGAGGGCGCCTGGCCATCCGCAGGGCCGCGGCGGCCAGCGCGGGCGCGGCCAGCGGGCCGAACAACCACCACACCCCGCCGAGGCCGCCCGCCCCGCCGACGTCAGCCGCCATGCCCACGCCGCCCGCCCCGCTGACGCCGCCCGCCCCGCTGACGCCGCCCGCCCCGCCGGCGGTGTCAGCGAGTCCGGCCATCACGCCACCGTCAGCCATGGCGGCACCGACGGCCATACCGGTCGTTGCGCCGCCTGAAGTGATTGCGCTGGTCGCGGCCATTGCGGTGGATGGGGCCATCGCCCCGCCGAGGGACAGGCCGGTGATTGCCAGCGCTGCCCAGGCGCCGGCCAGGAGCCCCGGCAGGACCGCGCGGGCGGCCAGCACCTTGCGCTGGCTCACCCCGATGAGCCGGGCCAGCGCGGGATTGTCGGCGTCCCTGCGCGCTCCCGACGTACTGATCGACGCCACGGCCAGCGCACCGCCCAGCACGGCCACCCCCAGGGCCGCCGGCGAGCCGCCGGCCTGGGCCAGGACCGCGGGCAGCGCGGAAGCCGCCAGTACGGCCACCAGCCGCCCGCGCCTGCGGGCCAGCCGCCGCCAGTCCTGCCAGGCCAGTGCGAACGGCGCGGGTAGCGACGGCCAGCGCCGGGAGGCGAGCTTCCTGGCCCGCCAGTGGTTGTCCTCGGCGATCCAGGTGAGCGCGCCCGGGTCGAGCGACACGGCCGCGCCCGCCACGTGCCCGGCCCGGGTCGAGGAGGTCACGAGCGTACGGGTGGGGATGCGGCCGAGCGACACCCACGCCTGCCGTACCAGCAGGCCGGAGGCCACGGCGGCGCCGGTCACGGCGGCGGCCAGCGCGGGCAGGGGAGCGCTCGCCGCGATGGCGAGCACCGTGCGGAGCTGGCCGGTCACGCCCAGCACGGCCAGGACGAGCAGCATGGCCACCGCGCCGGTCAGCCACAACTTCCACGACGAGGACGCCTGCCCCAGCACGGCCAGCGCCATCCCGCCCACCGCCGCGGCCACGCCCACGACCAGCGCGCCCAGCACCCGCCACACGAGCTGGTCGGGCGCGCCCAGCACGGCCAGCAGGCCCACCCCGAGCACCACGCCGGCCACCGCCGCGATGCCGAGCAGCAGGCGTGCCGCGCGGCTGAGCACCTGACGGCGGTTCAGCGGGGAGAGCAGCAGCCAGGAGGCGTCGGCCCCGGGCAGCAGGACGGGCCCGGCGTTGCGGGCCGCGGCCAGGAACCCGGCCAGGGCGAGCGCCAGCAGCGCCACCCCGGCCCCCATGCGCGCGGGCTCACCCGGCATGGCCAGCCCGGCGAGCACGTCCGACAGGGGCTTGCCGGCCACGGCGACGAACATGAGCAGGCAGAAGACGGAGACGTAGCGGTCCATCACACTGGCGGGGGTGCGCCCGCGCGCCCGCAGATACGCCCGCACGGCCTGGACGCTGCCCGCTGGTGACCCGGTCACGCGATCACCCCGGACGGGGCGACCTGGCGGCCGATGGCGGCCAGGCCCTGGTCGTGGGTGGCCATGACGACGGTGCCGCCCTCGTCCGCGTACTCGTCGAGCAGATCGGCGAGGTCGGCGCGGAAGCCCTGGTCCAGGCCGCGCTCGGGCTCGTCGAGCAGGAGCAGCGTGCTGGGCCGCAGCAGCGTGGCGGCCAGGCAGAGGCGCTGGCGCTGGCCCGTGGACAGGTTCAGCGGCGGGGCGTCGGCCCGCTCCTCCAGCGCGAACAGCTCCAGCGCCGTGTCCACCGTCATGCGGGCCTGGGCGTGCACGGCTCCCATCAGCTCCAGATGCTCGCGTGCCGTGAGGCCCGGATACCAGGCGGGCTCGTCGCCCAGCAGCGCCACACGGCTCCAGAAGGCGGCGTCGTCCGCCGGTGGCCGCCCGAACACGCGGATCTCGCCTGAGGTGGCGGGTTGCAGGCCGGCCAGGCAGCGCAGCAAGGTGGACTTGCCGGAGCCGTTCGGGCCTACCACGGATACGATCTCGCCCTGCGTCACGGTCAGGTCGAGGTCGCGGAGCACGGGGTTGCCGCCCAGCTCCACGGTGAGGGCGTCAACGCCGACGATCGAGTCGCACACCGTTCGAGCGTATCCACCGCCGCCCCGGAACGCGTACCCGCCGGCCTGTGTTCCGGCCGGGAAGCCCGGCGGCGCAAGGGATTCTGTCGGTGCCACCGTCTACCTTCTAGAACCGAACACCTGTGCGACTGGAGGGTGACGTGATTGCTTCTGAGCGATTCGAGCGTGCCGCGGTGCTGGGGGTGGCTGTGGCTGAGGAGACTCGGCGGTTGCTGAGCCGCCATCTGGCTGGCCGGGAGGAGGATGCCGACGGCACGGTCCTGCTGGATGTGCCCTACCCCGACGCGGCGGTCGTGGCCATGCTGCTCGACGTGGCGGCCGAGTGCTTCGGCGAGCGTGGGGAGTCGGTGGAGGAGACCAGGCAGGCGGCGTTGGAGACGTTGTTACAGCTCGCGGGCTTCGATGAGGAGTCGCAGCTCAACCGGTGACGTTCGGGGCCCGATATCAGTTCGCTTGGGTCAAGAATGTTCGATTACCGTCCATTCATGCGCATTCTCTCCGTGAACGTGGGAACGTCGTGCGACGCCGCATGGGCGGGCAGCCTCGGGCGTACGGCGATCGACAAGCGTGCGGTGCCGCACCGGGTGGCGGTGCTCGACAACGGGCTGGCCGGTGACGAGCGGGCCGACCAGAAGCACCACGGCTCGCCCGACCAGGCCGTCTACTCCTACGCCAGGGAGGACTACGACTGGTGGCAGGGCGAGCTGGGCATGGAGCTGCGTGACGGGCAGTTCGGCGAGAACCTGACCACCTCGGGGGTCGACGTCAACGGCGCCCTGGTCGGCGAGCGGTGGCGGGTGGGCAGCGCACTGCTGGAGGTGACCCGGCCGCGGACGCCGTGCGTGGTGTTCCGCAACTGGATGGGGGAGGCCGGCTGGCTCAAGCGGTTCACGAAGGCGGGGCGGCCCGGGGCTTATCTGCGGGTGGTGGAGCTGGGCGAGCTGGGGCCGGGGGACGAGGTGGAGATCGTCTCGCGGCCGGAGGTGGGGGTGAGCGTGCTCGACTGGTTCCTGGCCCGCAACGGGGACAGGGACGCGCTGCGCCGCATCCTGGCCGTGCCCGGACATGACGCCAAATGGGATGAGATGGCTGGGCGGGTGCTGGTGTGAGCGAAGCCGGTGGGTGGCCGGGCGGGCGGGTAGGAAGCGCCGCGCCCGGCCAGGTCAGGTCAGCTCAGGTCAGCGCAGCACCGAGTACAGCGCGGAGGTGAGCGACGCCTTGGCGTCGTCCTGGTCGATGGACCACATCATCGACCCGCCGAGCCCCTTGAGCCGGATGTAGGCCGCCTTCTGCAGCAGCACCGCCGGATCGTCGTACGACCAGAACTCGTTCCCGTCGTACAGCCACATGGCCCCGGTACGCAGGTCGCGGTACCGCTTGCCCGGCTTGGTCACCAGGTCCTTGTAGTCCTCGTTCCCCGGTGCCCACTTGCCGGGCGCCGGTCCGGTGGCGGGCTTGTAGAGGCCGTCCCCGCCGCCGGTCACGCCGGTCCAGCCCTGGCCGTACGCGGGGACGCCGACGACGAGCTTGCGGGCGGGCGCGCCGCGGGAGAGGTAGTCGCGCACGGTCTGGTCCACGCTGTAGCGGACCGGGTTCGGGTCGCGGCGGTCGGTGAAGAGGTTGCCGTTGTGCCCGGTCTGCGGCTCCCACGTGCCGTGCAGGTCGTACCCCTGGATGGTGGCGAAGTCGAGCTGGCGGAAGACGTCCCGTACCTCGAAGCCGGCGTCGATCTTGGCGGCGGCGGCCGGGAGGAAGGCGGTGAGCTGCGCGGAGGAGGAGAAGGCGCGCAGCTGCGCGCGCAGCTCTCGCACGAACAGCGTGAAGTTGCGCTTGTCCTCGGGCCGGATGACGTTGCCCTCAGCGCCGGAGGAGCCCGGCCACTCCCAGTCGAGGTCGATCCCGTCGAACACGCCGGCGCCCGCGCCCGGCTCCAGGCCCGGCAGGTTGCCGCGCATCCACAGGTCGATGCAGGAGCTCGCGAGGGCGGCGCGGGACTCGGGGGTGAGCACGGCGTCGGAGAAGTGCTTCGAGCCGGTCCAGCCGCCCAGTGAGATCATCGCCTTCAGGCCCGGGTGCTTGGCCTTGAGCTTGCGGAGCTGGTTGAGGTTGCCGTTGAGCGCCTGTCCCGGCGCGTCCGCGACCCCGTCCACGCTCTGCTCCGCCGGCACCGGCCGCTGCCAGTCGGCCCACGGGTCGGAGGAGTAGCAGCCGCCCTCGGCGTTGACGAACCCGAACGCGTAGTTGAGGTGCGTGAGCTTGGCCGCGGCTCCCGTGACGTCGACGTCCTTGACGTGGTAGTCGCGGCCGTAGACGCCCCACTGGATGAAGTACGCGACCCGCTTGAAGCCGGTGCGGGCCTCGGCCGGCACGGAGAACGCCGTGATGCCGAGTAAGAGCGACAGTGCGATCAGGATCTTCTTCTTCACGAGTGGCTCCCGGCACTTATATAGGAAACTTTCCTATAAGTTAGACGCGATCGTAGAGCCGCCGCCCGTCCCCGTCAACGATCCGCGAGACCTCCTCGGGGCTCGACAGCACCGACCACGCGTACACGGGGTCGGAGAACAGCCCGACCATCAGATCGGCGACGTCCTGCCTGGTCCCGGCCGCCAGCATCAGGCGCGTGACGTGCTCGGCGGGCGGTCGCAGGAACGCGTTCGTCCAGTGCGTGACCGGCCCGCCCACCTCCCACATGCGCGCCGCCGCGGCCCGGCAGAAGGCGGCGTCGTACGGCCCGCCCGCCGCGATCGCGTCGGCCACGATCCAGGCGCACCGGGAGCCCAGGTTCGCGCCCTGGCCGGTGAGCGGGTCGTTGGTGATGTAGGCGTCGCCGACGGCCAGGGCCATCCGGCCGCTCGGCAGCTCCGCCACCGGCCGGCGCACGGTGGGCGTGATCGCGCCCTGCAGCAGGTCGTCCGGCCCCAGCAGCTCGAACGCGTCCGGATCCAGCCGCTCGGCCAGCCGCGGCGTGTGCTCGCGGAACAGCGGGAGCAGCGCGCCGGGCACCTCGTCCCAGGGCAGCCGGGTGACCACCTCCAACGGGCCGCCGGGGACCGCCTCCACGATGACGGTGGAGGCCACGCCCTCGCGCGTCACGATCGGCGCGCGGAAGATCTCGCCCACGCCGCCGGAGATGTTGAACATGAAGGCGTTGCTGGGATGGAAGCCGCGGAAGAGCCCTGCCGCCAGCAGGCGTTGCGGCCGCTCGTACGGCGACAGCGCGGGGTCGCGCGGGAACAGCTCGGCCACCGAGCGCCGCCCCGCGGCCACCACCATCAGCTCGTGCCCCCGCGACCAGCGGTCGATCTGCTCGGCGTCCGGCGCCGTGCCGGAGACGACGATCGTGCCGCCGCGTGCGGCGAAGTCGTCCATGAACGCCGGGATCAGCAGGCGGAAGTCCGCCGCGTGGAACGGGTCGCCGAAGCTGCCCGTGAACTCCAGCGGCGGGTCCCCCTTGAGCGACAGCATGGCCGTGGGCATGATCGCGCCCGGGTCGCGGTAGTGCTCGCTGCCCAGCTCCCGCTCCCTGGCCAGGGTGTGGCCGGCCCGGCCGACCGTGTTCGGCAGCCGCCCCTTGCGCAAGGTGTCCGCGTCGCACTCGCAGTAGAGCGTCGCCTCGATGCCGAGCTGCTGCAGCCGCAGCGCGAGGGTCAGCCCCGTGATGCCCGCTCCGACGATGCCGATGCCGATGCCTGCCATGATGTTCTCCCCTTCGATGTAGTCAGGAGCACCCCTGGGAGCCGGGCAGACTGGGAGGCGTGCCATCCACCCTGCCTGACGGCGATCCCGCGCCCGCGACGGGCGAGCTGCCCGACAGCGCCCTGCGCGGCCTGGGCGAGCGCCCGTTCGGCTTCTACGTGCACGTGCCGTTCTGCGTGACCCGCTGCGGCTACTGCGACTTCAACACCTACACCGCCGCCGAGCTGGGGCCCGGCGCCTCGCACCGCGACTACGCGGACACGGTCGTCGAGGAGGTGCGCCTGGCCCGCCGCGTCCTGGGCGAGGCCGACCTGCCGGTGGAGACGGTGTTCTTCGGAGGTGGCACCCCCACGCTGCTGCCGCCGGAGGACCTGGCGCGGATCCTGGCGGCGATCGACTCCGAGTTCGGGCTGCGGCCGGGGGCAGAGGTCACCACGGAGGCCAACCCCGAGTCCGTCGATCCCGCCTATCTGGACAAGCTGCGTCACGGCGGCTTCAACCGGGTCAGCTTCGGCATGCAGAGCGTACGCGAGCACGTCCTGCAGGTCCTGGACCGGCGGCACACGCCCGGCAGGGCCGCGGCGGCCGTGCGGGAGGCCAGGCAGGCGGGGTTCGAGCACGTCAACCTCGACCTGATCTACAGCACGCCCGGCGAGACCGACGACGACTGGCGCGCCTCGCTGACGGCGGCGATCGAGGCCGGGCCCGACCACGTGTCGGCGTACTCGCTGATCGTCGAGGACGGCACCAGGCTGGCGGCCAGGATCCGGCGCGGCGAGCTGCCCATGCCCGACGACGACGTGGCCGCCGACCGCTACCTGATCGCCGACGAGCTGCTGGCGCAGGCCGGGTTCCGCTGGTACGAGGTGTCCAACTGGGCGGTCTCCGACGCGGCCCGGTGCCGGCACAACCTGCTCTACTGGACCGGCGGCGACTGGTGGGCGGCAGGCCCCGGCGCGCACAGCCACGTCGGCGGCACCCGCTGGTGGAACGTCAAGCATCCCGCCGCCTACGCCCAGCGGCTGGCCGCAGGCACCTCGCCCGCCCACGCCCGCGAGGTGCTCGCCCAGGACGACCGCGACGCCGAGCGGCTCATGCTGGAGCTGCGGCTCGACTCCGGCTACCCGCTGGCCGACGTGGCGCCCGGCGCGCGCACCACCGTGGCGAGCGCGCTGGCCCGCGGGCTGCTGGAGCCGGAGCCGTTCAAGCGGGGGCGGCTGGTGCTGACCCTGCAGGGGCGGCTGCTGGCCGACGCGCTGATCCTGGACCTGCTCGGCTAGCTGATCATCCGGATGGAGAGCGGGTAGCGGTAGGGCTGGCCCTTCTGCGCGGCCATCGCCGCCTGGATGTGGAAGATCAGCGACAGGATCCAGATGACCGGCAGCAGCGCGATGCCGATGAACACGACCGTCAGGATGCCCGAGATCAGGTAGCCGATGAACATCGTGATCTGGAAGTTGAGCGCCTCCGCCGACTGGTCCCTGACGTAGGGGGACTCGTCCTTCTTCATCAGGTAGATGATCAGCGGGCCGATCCACGAGACCAGCAGGCCCAGCAGGTGGGACAGCATCGCCATCGTGGTGTCGTCGCTGCCGGGACGGGGGCCGAACCTGCCCGGGATGTACGGCTCGCCCCGGCCGGGGGCGTACCCGTAGCCGGGTGGCTGGTTCGGGGGCGGGGCGTAGCCTCCGGGAGGAGGGTGACCACCGGGCGGCGGGTATCCACCGGGAGGAGGGTAGCCCCCCGGCGGAGGGTAACCGCCCGGCTGGCCGTAGCCGGAGGGCGGCTGCCGGCCGAAGCTCGGCGCGGAGCCGGGCTGCTGCCCGTACGGGGCCTGCTGGTCATAGGACGGCTGCCCGTAGGCCGGTTGCTGGCCGGAGGAGGGACCCTGAGGCCCGTAGCCCGGCTGCTGGGGGCCGGAGCCCTGGGCGGGCGGGAGGTCCTCGGGCGTGACCCTGCGGGTGGCGTCGTCGTCGGGCGGCTGGGGCGGGTCCTGGCTCATGGTGTCTCCGTAACGAAGTCGATCAGTTCCTCGACCCGGCCGAGCAGCTCCGGCTCCAGGTCCGTGTACGTCGAGACGGCGCCGAGGATCCGCCGCCACGCCTGCGCGGGCTCCACGCGCCAGCCGAGCGCGGCGATGACGCCCTCCTTCCACGGCACTCCGCGCGGCACGTCCGGCCAGGCGGGGATGCGCAGCACGGACGGCTTGACCGCCTGCCAGATGTCGATGAACGGGTGCCCGACCACCAGCACGTCCGGCGAGGTGATCCCGGCGGCGATCCGGCTCTCCTTGGACCCCGGCACGAGGTGGTCGACCAGCACGCCCAGCCGGCGGCCCGGCTCGGGGCCGAACTCCTCGACGATGGCCGGCAGGTCGTCCACGCCCTCCAGGTACTCGACCACGACCCCTTCGACCCGCAGGTCGTGCCCCCAGATCTTCTCCACCAGGGCGGCGTCGTGCACGCCTTCGACGTAGATCCGGCTCTCCCTGGCGACCCTGGCCCGCAGCCCCTCCACGGCGATCGAGCCGGACGCGCTGCGCCGGGGCCCCGCCGGTGCGGCCGCCGCAGGGCGTACCAGGGTCACGGGGCGGCCCTCCAGCAGGAAGGCGGCGGGTGCGAGCGGGAACAGGCGGCGCTTGCCGAACCGGTCCTCCAGCGTGACGGCCTCCTTGTCGCAGGCCACCACGGCGCCGCAGAAGCCGCTGTCGGCGTCCTCCACGACGAGGTCCTGCTCGGCGGGCACTTTCGGGATCTTCCCCTTGCCCGGCCGCCGCCAATTTCCCGCCAGTACATCGCCCTCGTACACACGGGGACCGTAGCAAATCACCCGCTGACCGCAAGGCGCTTGCGGGCACCGCTGCGCCGGACCAGCACGGTGATGGTGCCGCCGATCGCGACGAGCAGCCCCGCTCCGGGGATCAGGAACAGCGCGGCCAGCCCGCCGGTGATCCCGCCCACGGCGGAGAAGGCGTCGCGGCCCACGCCGTACCGTACGGCGGCCTGCTCCTGGTTGGTGCAGGTGAGCTGGTAGTCGCCCTTGGCCGGCGCGTTGATGACCAGGAACTGCTCCCACACCGCGCCGTTCACCGTGACCTTCTGCGACCCCGTGGTCCTGGCCAGCTTGGCCTGCCCGCTGATGGAGCACTCGTAGCGGACCTGGGTGTCGCTGGCGATGTAGACGCCGGGCTTGTCGGCCGGGTCGACCGGCACCGTGACGCTCTCGCCGGACGCGAACGTCCTGGTCGGAGCCAGATCCGCCACGCTGGTCACCACGCCGCCGGTGAACAGCAGCGCGCCGGCCACCCCGCACGCCAGGAACACGCCCCAGACCGCCACGAGCCACCACAAGCTGGGCTTTATGGCTTTGGAGTTGTTTCGTGGTGGAAATTGTGCTTGTTGGCCGTATTGTCCGTACTGAGGTGGCGGGCCGAACTGGGTGGCCTCACCGTGCTGCGGTGGAGCCTGCCCGGACGGTGGTTGCCAGTACGGCGGAGGAGGCGGGGGACCGGGCTGGGACCCCGGCTGCGGGCCGTACTGGGGAGGCCGCGGCGGCGGACCGGGGTAGGGACCCTGCCCAGGCGGCGGGCCGTACGACGGAGGCCGGGAATCGTCGGTCATATCGGCAAGTGTGAGGCCTGTCGCTTCGAAGAAGCTAGAAGCAGGATGAGGGACGCGGTGTTATCGCACCTTGTGGGCGAGAGCCGTACACTTGGCACTCGGGAACACAGAGTGCTAGACCTCGCGTTCCTGATATGGACAGAGGCAGGAGGTGAGCACGTGCTCGACGATAGAAAGCTGGCGGTGCTCCGCGCCATTGTCGAAGACTACGTGTCCACCAACGAACCGGTGGGCTCCAAGGCACTCGCCGAGCGTCACAACCTGAAGGTCTCCCCGGCGACGGTCAGGAACGACATGGCCGCGCTGGAGGAGGAAGGCTACATCACCCAGCCGCACACCAGCGCGGGCCGCGTGCCGACGGACAAGGGCTACCGCCTGTTCGTCGACCGGCTCTCGCAGGTCAAGCCGTTGTCGGGGGCCGAGCGCAGGGCGATCGAGACGTTCCTGGCCGGCGCGGTCGACCTCGACGACGTGGTCACCCGCACGGTCCGGCTGCTCGCGCAGCTGACCAGGCAGGTGGCGGTCGTGCAGTATCCGACGCTGACCCGTTCCACCGTCAGGCACGTCGAGCTGGTCCCGCTCACGGACCGGCGCGTCATGCTCGTGCTGATCACCAACACCGGCCGCGTCGAGCAGCGGGTGGTCGATCTGCCCGAGGTGGTGGAGGAGACCCGGATCGCGCACCTGCGCGCCGTGCTCAACGCCTGCCTCGACGGCTGCGGCCTGAGCAGCGTGCCCGACCTGGTCGCCGACCTGCCCGAGCGGCTGGCCCCAGAAGACCGGCCCGCCGCGGTCACGATCCTGTCCGTGCTGCTGGAGACGCTGGTCGAGCGGCACGACGAGAAGATCGTGTTCGCGGGCGCCGCCAATCTCGCCGGCGCCGACTTCGCCACCGGCCTGCGCGACGTGCTGGAGGCACTGGAGGAGCAGGTCGTGCTCATCCGGTTGCTCGGCGAGACTTCCGACACCCCGTCCGCGCTCACCGTGCGCATCGGCGCGGAAAACCCGTACCTGCGGGGGACATCCGTCGTCGCGACCGGATACGGTTCTGGCGACAACCAACTGGCCCGGCTCGGTGTGCTGGGGCCGACCAGGATGGACTATCCCGTGACGATGGGCGCCGTACGCGCGGTGGCACGCTACGTCAGCCAGATCCTGGCTGCATCATAAGAGGTCGATAAGTGGCAAACAGCGACTACTACGCCACCCTCGGGGTGCGCCGTGACGCAAGTCAGGATGAGATCAAGAAGGCCTACCGCCGACTCGCCCGCGAGCTGCACCCCGACGTGAACCCCGATCCTGAGACCCAGGAGCGGTTCAAGGAGATCACGCAGGCCTACGAGGTGCTGTCCGACCCGAACAAGCGCCAGATGTACGACCTGGGTGGCGACCCCTTCGGCGGCGCGGGAGCAGCCGCCGGCGCGGGCGGTTTCGGCGCGGGCTTCCCGTTCAGCGACATCATGGACGCCTTCTTCGGCACCGCGACCGGCGCCAGAGGCCCCCGCTCCCGGGCCCGCAGGGGCCGCAACGCCACCATCCGGGTCGAGCTGGACCTGCGCGAGACCGCGTTCGGCACCACCCGCGAGCTGGTCGTCGACACGGCCGTGCTCTGCGAGGTGTGCCACGGCGCCGGCGCCGCACCGGGCACCCACCCCGACACCTGCGACATGTGCAACGGCCGCGGCGAGATCTCCCAGGTCACCCGCTCCTTCCTGGGGCAGGTCATGACCTCGCGGCCGTGCCCGCAGTGCGGCGGTTTCGGCACCATCATCCGCCACCCCTGCCAGGAGTGCTCCGGCGACGGCCGCGTGCGCACCCGCCGTACCATCAAGGTCCGCATCCCGGCGGGCGTCGAGGACGGCACCCACATCCAGCTCGCCGGCGAGGGCGAGGTCGGCCCCGGCGGCGGCCCGCCCGGAGACCTCTTCCTGGAGATCGTCGAGCGCAACCACGAGATCTTCGAACGGCGCGGCGACGACCTCCACTGCACCGTCCAGATCCCGATGACCGCCGCCGCGCTCGGCACCATCCTCACGGTCGAGACACTCGACGGCGCCGAAGAGGTGGACGTCCGCCCCGGCACGCAGTCCGGGCAGGTCATCACCATGTACGGCAGGGGCGTGCAGCGGCTCAACGAGTCCGGCAGGGGCGACCTGCTGATCCACGTCAACGTCGAGACCCCCACCCGCCTCGACACCGCGCAGGAGGACCTGCTGCGCGAGCTGGCCAAGCAGCGGGGCGAGGAGCGGCCGCCGGGCAAGTTCGCGCCGGGGCAGCAGGGCTTCTTCTCGCGGCTGCGCGACGCCTTCAACGGCCGGTGACGGTCCCGGTCTTCCTGGCTCAGGGCCTCGACGGCCCTGAGCTGACCCTCGACGGGCCCGAGGGGCGGCACGCGGCCTCCGTGCGCCGCCTGCGCCCCGGCGAGCGCGTCGACCTGACCGACGGCGCCGGCGCAGTGGCCGAGTGCGTCGTGCGCGAGACGCTGAAGGACGCGCTCCGCCTGGACGTGCTGCGCCGCTACGACGTCGAGGCCCCCCGGCCCCGGCTCGTCGTCGTCCAGGGGCTGCCCAAGGGCGACAGGGGCGAGCTGGCGGTCGAGATGATGACCGAGGCGGGCGTGGACGTCATCGTCCCCTGGGCCGCCGCGCGCAGCATCACGCAGTGGAAGGGCGACAAGGTCGCCAAGGCGCTCGGACGCTGGCGCTCCACCGCCCGCGAGGCGGGCAAGCAGGCCCGCCGCTTCCACCTGCCCGAGGTGACGGACCTGGCCTCCACCAAACAGGTCGAGCGGCTGCTGTCGGAGGCCGCGCTGGGGCTGGTGCTGCACGAGGAGGCGGCCGAGCCGCTGTCCGGCGTGGCCCTGCCCGCGGGCGGCGACATCGTCATGGTCGTGGGGCCGGAGGGCGGGGTCTCGGAGGAGGAGCTGGCCGGGTTCAGCGCCGCCAAGGCGACGCCGGTGCTGCTCGGGCCGACGGTCCTGCGGACGTCCACGGCGGGGGTCGCGGCGGCGGCGGTGCTGCTCAGCCGCACCGGACGCTGGTAGCGCCGTCAGGGCGTGGTCTGCGAGGTGTCCAGCAGCGGGCTGGCCAGCTCGGTGGGGGTCTCCGTCACCTCGTCGGGCGCCGGGCACTCCTCAGGAGGACAGGCCGAAGGCTGCCCCGTCGTCTCCTCCACGGTGGGCGTGGGGGAGGGCGCGGCCTCGGGGCAGTCGGCGGGCGGCTCGGCGTGCTCGGCGAGCGGCGAGGGGCAGGTGGTCGGCGTCGGGCTGGGCGAGGGCGAGGGCCTGCTGGTCGAACCGGCCTTGCGGGTGGGCTTGGGCGTCGGCGGCGCCGACGTCTCGGGCACCACGACGACCGGCTGGGACTGCTGAGGGGCCGGCTCCTCGGCCGGCGGCTGGTGCGAGCGCGTGGTGGAGGAGTTGGACGGGGTCTCGGTGGAGGTGACGCGCACGGGCGCGACGGTCTGCTCGATGATCTGGGAGCGCAGGTTGGGGATCGCCATCACGATCGCGCCGGCGACCAGGACGGCGCCGACGCCGGCGGCGCCCGCGCGCCACCAGAACAGGTTACGCGCGCCGCGCCGCTCGATGCGGGCGCGGATGATCTGCAGTCCTTCCGGCGAGGGCACGACCTCGTCCGCCTCCGCGCGGAGCGCACGGCGAAGCAGATCGCCGTACTCGTCGGGGGGCTGGGTCATGACATCTTCTCCAGGACCGATCGCAGGGCGGCCATGCCACGTGCGGTGTGGCTCTTGACCGCGCCCTTGCTGATGCCCATGGCGTGGGCGATCTCAGCTTCGGACAAGTCACCGTAGTAGCGTAGAACCAGGGCTTCTCTCTGTCGGGTCGGCAGGGCTCGTAACGCCTCGATCACGGCGGAGCGTTCCAGCTCGCCGATCGCGCCGTTCTCGGCGCTCGGGGCGTCAGGCAAGCCCTTGGGGGCGTACTTCTCGACGACCGCGCGGTGACGCAGCACGGACCGGGACCTGTTGACGACAGACTGACGTAGATAGGCAAGTGCTTTGTCGGGGTCACGCAGCCTACGCCAGGCACCATGGATGGCGACGAACGCATCCTGCACGACTTCCTCAGCTGTTGCAATGTCGCGCACCAGCAACACCGCGAGACGCACCAACGACCGAAAGTGCGCGCTGTACAGCGCGGTCACGGCCATGTCGGCATCCCACCCGACCGGCACCCCGCCCATCGACCTGTCGGCCAGAAGGGTTTCGGTGGTCACATCAGTGGGACGCGCGGCCTTCCCAGAGGGTTTACGCTCTTCCGGTTCTTGAGGTTTCCCCGGTTCGTTAGGGTGCATTACCCAGTCGTGTCCTCGCCAGGTGGCGCTCGCCCGACCCTGAATCGTCTTTTAAGCTGAAGTGTCGCACACTCACCCTAACCGTGTGGATCATCCGGTGCACGACACAGCTGATTACCGATTCGCAACGGACTTGCTAACAGCAGGGGGTCTGTAGGGTGATCGGGTGAGCGATTGTCTCTTCTGCAAAATCGTCGCCAATGAGATTCCCGCCGAGATCGTTTACGAAACCGGCCGGACCCTGGCGTTCCGCGACATCAAGCCGCAGGCGCCCACGCACGTGCTCGTCATCCCGAAGGAGCACCACGCCGACGCCGCGGCCCTCGCGCAGGCCGACGACGGCCTCGCCGACGAGGTGCTCAAGTCCGCCCACGAGGTCGCGGTCCTCGACGGCGTGTCCGAGGGCGGCTATCGCATCGTGTTCAACACCGGGGCGGGCGCCGGGCAGACCGTCTTCCACGTGCACGCCCACGTCCTCGGCGGGCGCGACCTGACCTGGCCGCCCGGCTAGCCGCACCGCTCACTCCGGACGACAGCCCCGGTCCTCCGCCGCGGACGACCGGGATGGCGGGACGCGGGTGATATTGGCGAGAGCAATCGGCCTGCTCCCGGATACGATGGGCGGAGAAGAACTCCGAAAGAGACCGGGAGGCATCAGGCCGCTGGCCTGCCCATGTCCGAACTACACGAATCCCGACGCACAGCACCTCCCTCGCGGACTCAAGCGAAGGTGCTGATACCGGACGAATACCCGATGGTCAGCCTCCTGGGCTCCCGCGACGAGTTGCTGCGTGTCATCGAGGGCGCCTTCAGGGCCGACATCCACGTGCGCGGCAACGAGATCACCGTCACCGGCAGCCCCGACGAGAGCGGCACCGTGGTGCGCCTCTTCGAGGAGCTCGTCGAGGTCCTGCGCAGCGGCGGCGAGCTCACCCCCGACGCGGTCGAGCGCAGCATCGCCATGCTCCGCATGACCTCCGACCGCCCGGCCGAGGTGCTCTCCCTCGACATCCTGTCCTCGCGAGGCCGCACCATCCGGCCCAAGACCGTCAACCAGAAGCGGTACGTCGACGCGATCGACAAGCACACGATCGTCTTCGGCATCGGCCCGGCGGGCACCGGCAAGACCTACCTCGCGATGGCCAAGGCCGTGCGCGCGCTGCAGGAGAAGCGGGTCAACCGCATCATCCTGACCCGCCCGGCGGTCGAGGCCGGCGAGCGGCTCGGCTTCCTGCCCGGCACGCTCTACGAGAAGATCGACCCCTACCTGCGGCCGCTCTACGACGCGCTGCACGACATGGTCGACCCCGACTCGATCCCGAAGCTCATGGCGGCGGGGACGATCGAGGTGGCGCCGCTCGCGTACATGCGGGGTAGGTCACTCCCAGTGGGAACAGGTGTTCTCACCCCTGATGGATGGCGCTCCATCGGGGAGCTGGAAGTCGGCGACCTCGTCATCGGGTCGAACGGCGAGCCGACCCCCGTGCTGGGGGTCTACCCGCAAGGCGAGCAGAAGATCTATCGGCTATACAGCCAGGATGGTGCTTCGGTGCTCGCCTCCGAGGACCACCTCTGGGCTGTTCGCACCCGCGATGACGCCAGCCGGGGTAAGCCCTGGCGGGTGCTGCAGACCAAAGACATGATCGGCGACCTGCGGACGGCTCACTACCGCAAGTGGGAGTTGCCGCTGCTCAGCGCGCCGGTCTGCTTCCCCGAACGTGACGTCCCCCTGGACGCCTACGCGCTCGGTCTGCTCCTGGGAGACGGTTGTGTCACCGGGACGACGACTCCGAGCTTCGCGACGAACGACGCGGAGCTTGCCGGGGCGCTCGAAGCTGCTCTTCCGGGCATGCAGGTGCGGTGGAAGAGCGGGCCCGACTACGTGCTCAACAGGGTGCGAGAGCCCGGCGACAGCATGACGATCGCCAATCCGGTCGCCGAGGTCATGCGTGAGCTGGGTCTGTCGGGCTGCGGGTCGTCCACGAAGTTCGTGCCCGAGCTCTACCAGCGCAACACGCCAGAGATCAGGCTCTCGGTTCTCCAGGGCTTGCTCGACGCCGACGGTGGCCCCGTCGCCCAGGAGGGCCGCACCTGCCGCGTCCAGTTCTCCACTGTCTCGCCCAGGCTCCGTGACGACGTCGTCTCCCTTGTGCAATCCCTTGGGGGAGTCGTCTACTGGCGCACCCGCCCGGCTGCCGGAAGGAAGCCCGGCCTGGCGAGGGGACGGCAGGTCCATCACCGTCACGACGCGTACGTCCTCGACATCCGGCTTCCCGAGGGCATCGAGCCCTTCCGGCTGTCGCGAAAGGCGGAGGTCTACCGTAAGCACGGCGGCGGTCGCCCCATGCGTTTCGTGGACCGCATCGAGCCCCGCGGCACGGCGGAGTGCGTGTGCATCCAGGTGGCCGCAGAGGACTCCCTCTACGTCACCGAGGACTTCCTCCTCACCCACAACACGCTGAACGACGCCTTCATCATCCTCGACGAGGCCCAGAACTCCTCGGCCGAGCAGATGAAGATGTTCCTCACCCGGCTCGGCTTCAACTCCAAGATCGTGGTGACCGGTGACGTCACGCAGGTGGACCTGCCGTCCGGCACGGTGAGCGGGCTGAGGGTGGTGCAGGAGATCCTCGACGGCATCCCCGACATCCACTTCTCCCGGCTGACCAGCTCCGACGTCGTACGCCACAAGCTGGTCAGTGAGATCGTGGACGCGTACGGCCGTTACGACGCCACCCAGCAGGCGTCGTCGCAGGAGCCGAAGGCCATTCAGCAGCGGGGGAAGCGGCGGCCATGAGCATCGAGATCAACAACGAGTCCGGCGTGGGGGTCGACGAGGAGAGCATCGTCGCCCTGGCCACGCACGTGCTCGGCGAGATGGGCATCAACCCGCTCGCCGAGCTGTCCATCGTCGTGGTCGACGAGGACGCCATGGCGGAGCTGCACGAGAAGTGGATGGGCGAGCCGGGGCCGACCGACGTGCTGGCGTTCCCGATGGACGAGCTGCGGCCCGGTGGCGGTGCGCGGGGCGAGTCCGACGGGCCCGCCGATCCGGCGCTGCTCGGTGACGTCGTGCTCTGTCCGCAGGTCGCGGCCAGGCAGGCGGAGGAGGCGGGGCACAGCACGGCCGAGGAGCTGGAGCTGCTGTGCACGCACGGCATCCTGCACCTGCTCGGTTACGACCACGCCGAGCCGGAGGAGCACAAGGAGATGTTCGGGTTGCAGGCCCGGCTCCTCGAGTCGTGGCAGGAGGTGCGCAACCCGCGGTGAACGCCTGGTTGCCACTGGCCATCGGCCTCGTCATCGTCGGTGGCCTCATCGCCAGTGCGGAAACGGCGCTGACGCGTATCTCCAGGGTGCGTGCCGAGGAGTACGCGCGTGAGGGCCGGCGCGGGTCCGCGCGATTGCAGGCGATCGTGATCGATCCGCCGCGCTATCTGAATCTGCTCCTGCTGCTGCGGTTGAGCTGCGAGCTGGTCGCCACGGTGATCGCGACGCTGCTGTTCATCGACCTGCTGCACGATCAGGGCTGGGCCTATGTGTGGGCCGCGGTGGTGATGATCCTGACGAGTTACGTGGTGGTCGGGGTCATGCCGCGGACGCTGGGGCGTCAGCACGCCGAGCCGGTGGCGCTGGCCAGCGCCCCCATCGTGTACGGCCTGACGCGCATCTTCGGCCCGTTGCCCAAGCTGCTCATCCTGCTGGGGAACGCGCTGACGCCCGGCAAGGGTTTCCGTGACGGCCCGTTCACCTCGGAGGCCGAGCTGCGTGACCTGGTGGACCTGGCCGAGGAGCGCCGGGTGATCGAGCCGGACGAGCGCGAGATGATCCACTCGGTCTTCGAGCTGGGTGACACGCTGGTGCGCGAGGTGATGGTGCCGCGTACCGACATGGTCTACATCGAGCGCGGCAAGACGATCAGTCAGGCGCTGTCGCTCGCGTTGCGCAGCGGGTTCTCACGCATCCCGGTGGTGGGGGAGAACGAGGACGACGTCATCGGCATCGCCTATCTCAAGGACATCGCTCGCAAGATTCACGAGTCGGGCGAGGGTGGGGGCAAGGAGACGGTCGAGACGATCATGCGGTCGGCCGCGTACGTGCCGGAGAGCAAGCCCATCGACCAGCTCATGCGGGAGATGCAGGCGCGGCAGATCCACATGGCCATCGTCATCGACGAGTACGGCGGCACCGCCGGCCTGGTCACGATCGAGGACGTCCTGGAGGAGATCGTCGGTGAGATCACCGACGAGTACGACCAGGAGGCGCCGCGGGTGGAGCCGGTGTCCGACGGCGGGTTGCGGGTGACCGCCCGTATGCCGGTGGACGAGCTGGGCGAGCTGTTCGACACCGAGATCGAGGTGGACGACGTCGAGACCGTGGGCGGGCTGCTGGCCCACGCGCTCGGGCGGGTGCCGATCGCCGGGTCGCACGCGGAGGTGGCGGGGCTGTCGCTGACGGCGGAGACGCTGGCGGGGCGGCGCAACCGCATCAGCACGGTGGTGGTGCGGCGGGTGACGCCTCCCGAGGACGAGGTCGTCCCGGCCGCCGCTGAACGCGACTGACCTCCCTCGCGGACGAATGTGGACGCAAGCCGCAAGCGTTCTACAAGTCTTCTGCAAGCCCCGTCCGGCACTCTTCAATCACGACATCCAGTGCGGTGGGTGTCACAAAGGGGGAGGCATCCGAAGGCCGGGTGGGGTTCGCGGCCGGAGGATGGCGTTCCTGGGGGGACGACAGCGTCTCGGCCTGCTAGCCGGTCGCGACGCTGATCGGCGTAAAGGGTGTTCTCGTCCGGAAAACCGGATGAGAACACCCTTTTTGCGTGTTGGTGGTCACTCCGGTGGATTGCCGCATTCGTCGGTTGGGGAGGCTGCGACCAAGGGGGGATCATGAAACGAAAACCATGGATCATCGCTTCCGTGCTGGTGACGGGCCTCCTGGCGGGATGCGGCGGAGGTGGGGCCGAGAGCTTCATCGACGCGCAGGCCATGGCGCAGTTGCGCGAAGTGCTCAGCAAGGAGCCACCCCTGCCCGACGGTTTCACGGTCAGGCCGGAGCAGGCGTGGCGGATGCCGTTCGGGCAGGCCGACAGGAACTGCAGGGCCGTGCTGGAGCCGGCCGGCGGGCGGGCGCCGGGGCAGGCGCTGACCGCGCAGGCCGCGGTGAGCTACCACGGCGACGGGCTCGGGGAGCAGGCCGGAGTGGGCCTGGCCAGGTACGCGGGCGAGGAGGCGGAGGGGCACCTCGACGCCCTGGCCGAGGCGATGGGGGCGTGCCGCTCCGTACGCACCTCCAGCGGCACCGACCTGCGGCTGCGGGAGCTGCCCGTGCGGGACGCCGGCGACGAGGCCGTGGGGGCGCGGCTGAGCGGGCGGCTGAACGGCTACCCCTACGCGATGGACGTCGTGCTGTCGCGCGTCGGGGACACGCTGGTGTCCGTGGTGCACACGGGCATGAACGAGGTGGACGCCGGCCGTACCAGGAAGGTGGTCGAGGCGGCGATCTCCATGGTCAGCACCTAACCTGGTTGGGTGAATCCAGAAGACAGCAAGATCATCACGCTGGCCCGCGCCGCCAGGGCGCGCAACGGCTCCGCCGAGGGGGCGGCCGTGCGCGACGAGACCGGCCGCACCTATTCCGCGACGGACGTGCGCCTGTCCGCGCTGACCCTGTCGGCGGTGCAGGTGGCCGTGGCCATGGCGATCTCCAGCGGCGCGCAGTCCCTGGAGGCCGTGGCGCTGGTGAGCGAGGGCGACCCGAGCCCAGCCGACGAGGCCGTGGCGGCCGAGCTGGGCGTGGGCAAGCTGCTCGTGGCCGGCCCCGACGGCACCCTGCGAGGCTGACCATGCCGATGTCGCCGTTCCTGGCGAACCTGCGGAAGAAGATCGGCGGCGACCTGCTCATGCTGCCGTCGGTGTCGGGGTTCGTGTTCGACGACGAGGGCCGGCTGCTGCTGGCCCGGCACGGCGACGTGGGGCTCTGGGCCGCTCCCGGCGGCGGCGTGGACCCGGACGAGCGGCCCGAGGACGCCGTGGTCAGGGAGCTGCACGAGGAGCTCGGCGTCGACATCGAGGTGCGCGGGCTGATCGGCGTGTACGGCGGGCCCGAGTTCCGCACCCGCTACCCCAACGGGCACGAGGTCGCCTACGTCATCGCCGCCTACGGCTGCGCGCTGGCCCCCGGCTCGGCCGCGCCCACGCCCGACGAGGTGGAGATCAACGACTTCCGGTGGGTGTCCGAGCAGGAGCTGCCCGGCCTGAGCACGACCGCCTGGACACCCGGGGTGGCGCCCCTGGCGTTCGCGTGGTGGCGTGAACACGCTCGATGATGGGACACAATGCACATGTGACTTCGCCAGACAACCATCGCGCCGGATTCGCCTGCTTCGTGGGGAGGCCGAACGTCGGCAAGTCCACGCTGATGAACGCCCTGGTCGGCACGAAGGTGGCGATCACCTCGTCCAAACCGCAGACGACCAGGCGCGTCATCAGGGGCATCGTGCACCGCCCCGACGCCCAGCTCATCATCGTCGACACCCCCGGCCTGCACCGCCCGCGCACGCTGCTGGGCGAGCGGCTCGACAGCCTGGTGCTGTCCACGCTGACCGAGGTCGACGCGATCGGCTTCTGCGTGCCCGCCAACGAGCCCATCGGCAAGGGTGACCGCTTCATCGCCGACAAGCTGTCGGCGGTGAAGAAGACGCCGGTCATCGCGATCGTGACCAAGTGCGACCTGGCGAGCAAGGAGCAGGTCGCCGAGCAGTTGCTGGCGGTGTCGCAGGTGGCGGAGTTCGCCGCGATCGTGCCGGTGTCGGCGCAGTCGGGCGACCAGCTCGACGTGGTGGCCGACGTGCTGATCGAGCACCTGCCCGAGTCGCCGCCGCTCTACGAGGGCGGGCAGCTCACCGACGAGCCGGAGCAGGTGCTGGTGGGGGAGCTGATCAGGGAGGCGGCGCTGGAGGGCGTACGCGACGAGCTGCCGCACTCCATCGCCGTGGTCGTCGATGAGATGCTGCCCCGCGAGGGGCGCGACGACCTGCTCGACATCTACGCGCACATGTTCGTGGAGCGGCCGTCGCAGAAGGCGATCGTCATCGGGCACAAGGGCGAGCGGCTGCGCGAGGTGGGCACCAAGGCGCGCAAGCAGATCGAGGCGCTGATGGGCACGCGAGTCTATCTCGACCTGCGCATCAGCGTGGCCAAGGACTGGCAGCGCGATCCGAAGCAGTTGCGGCGGCTCGGCTTCTACGACTGATCTTTTTTGAGATCATCGACTCCGACCGGCGAAGATCCCCCAGGCGGAAGCGGTGTCATGGCCAACCCCCTACGCGACGGCGACCCCATCCAGCTCGGCCCCTACCGGCTGCACGCCCGCCTCGGCGAGGGCGGCATGGGACAGGTGTTCCTGGGCCGCTCCCCAGGCGGGCGGCTGGTCGCGGTGAAGGTGGTGCGCCCGCAGCTCGCCGACGACACGCACTTCAGGCGCCGCTTCGCCGCCGAGGTGGCCGCCGCGCGCAAGGTCGGCGGGTTCTACACCGCGCAGGTCGTGGACGCCGACACGGAGGCCACCCCGCCGTGGCTGGCCAGCGCCTACATCCCCGGTCCCTCCCTGTACCAGGCCATCCACGACCACGGGCCGCTCCCGGTGGCGTCGGTCGCGGTGCTGGGGGCGGGGCTGGCCGAGGGGCTCGCCGCCGTGCACGCCTGCGAGGTCGTGCACCGCGACCTCAAGCCCGCCAACGTCATCCTCGCCGAGGACGGCCCCCGCCTGATCGACTTCGGCATCGCCCGCGCCCTGGACGCCACCAGCCACACCCAGACCTCGGCCGTGCTCGGCACCGCCGCGTACATGTCGCCGGAGCAGGCGGCGGGGCAGCAGGTGGGGCCGGCCTCGGACGTGTTCTCGCTCGGCTGCGTGCTGGCCTTCGCCGCCACCGGGCGCAGCCCCTTCGGCGAGGGGCCGGTGCACGCGGTCGTCTTCCGCGTCGTGCACGCCGAGCCCGACCTGAGCGGGGTGCCCGCCCCGCTCGCCGGTCTGGTGGCCGCTTGCCTGGCCAAGGATCCCGCTGCGCGGCCCGGGCTGGAGCAGGTGCTGGGGCATCTCACCGCGCTGGCCTCCCCCGGTGGCGGGCCCGGCCAGGGGCCGTGGCTGCCTGAGGCGCTCACGCACGTCATCGCTCAGCGCCGCACGTTGGCGCTGACCGCCCTCGACCAGTCGGCTCCTGGAACGGACGGCGCTTGGATCGGCGGCGGCCCGCACCCGGCGGCGGTGGGCATGGATGGCGGCGCTCCACGAGGGGCGGCGGCAGGCATGGATGGCGGCGCTCCGCGCACGACGGCGCCGGGCATGGTCGGTGGCGCTCCGCGCACGACGGCGCCGTCACCTCCCCGGGCGGCGCAGCCGTTGCTGGCCGACGAGCGCCGCCGCATGCGTGGCGCGGGCCCGCTGCACCCGACCGCCGGCTACCAGGTCGCCGTCTTCGTGATGCTCGCCCTGTTCGGGCTGATCTCCCTGAGCATCGTCGTTCACCAGCTCAACCTCTTCGAGGATGTGGGCAGGCTGGTGCCGGAGGATGACTTCTGGGACGCCGACGAGGACGCCGAGGAGCTCAGCCTCGTCATGCTGGTGGCCCAGATCGTCTCCGGCGTGGGGCTGGTGCTGTGCTGGCTGCTCTGGTTCCACCGGGTACGGGCCGTCGCCGAACAGCTCGCGCCCGGCCGGCTGCGCTACCGCCCCTCGATGGCCGTGTACGGCTGGTTCATCCCGATCGCCAACTTCTGGCTGCCCAAGCAGATCGCCGACGACGTCTGGCACGCCTCCAGCCCGCCCGGCCGCGCCGGCGCGATGGCCCCGGCCGGGCTGCTGCACACGTGGTGGGCGCTGTGGCTGCTCACCCTCTTGTCCTGGCCGCTGTTCTGGCTCGACTGGACGGACTTCCTCAGCACGAACAGCGATGAGATCGACGGGGAGGAGCATGTGGCGCTCGTGTTCGTGCCGGAGATCTGGCCTCTCGTGGCGGTGCACGTGCTGGCCGTGCCGGTGGTGATCGTCACCGCCTGGTACGTACGGCGGCTGAGCGCCATGCAGGCGGCCAAGATCGACCAGCTGAACCGCTGACCCCCGTCACGACCTGCGGAACAACACCAGGACCGACAGCAGCACGATCGCCAGCGCGCAGCCAAGCGCGGCGAACCAGCCGAACCTGAGCACCGGCTCGATCGACAGCAGGCCGCCGAAATCGAAGGAGATGCGGTCACGCAGGCTCCCGCTCCCGGCGATCACGAACCGCACCAGCACCACCACGGCCACGCCGCCCGGGACGACGGCCAGGGCCGCGAGCCTGGGACGGGACGACAGCAGGCCCGCCAGCCCGCAACCCAGCGCCACCAGCCCGGCCATCAGCGTGTAGACGCCTGAGGGGGCGTCGATGCCCCGGATGTCGCTGGCCACCCCGGCGGCGATGAGACTGCTCGTCGCCTGGACCGCGGCCCACGGCAGGACCGCGCAGTACACCAGGAGCGCGCCGGCGGCGGCGACGGCCAGGGGGTAGCCACGGCGGATTCTGCGGCGGGCGGGTGTGGGCATGAGGTCGTCGGCCACACGATCACTGTATGCCGGGAAGGTCCGGCTCACCACCGTACGCAACGGAGTCGTCACCAAGGTGCGGGCAAGGACTGGCGGTGCGGTGGCGCGTGTCCGGCTTCGGGCGGGCGTCGTGGGGCGCGGGTTCGCTTCAGGCGGATGCTGCTGTGCGTTCGCCCCACTCCAGGCGGGCACGGAGCTGGACGGCGTCGGCGGCGAGCGCGGACACCAGGGTGCCGGGGGCGGCCAGCGGGAGGACCGCGACGCCTTCCGCCACCGCCGCCTCCTTGGCCGCCGCCGTCAGGAACGTGGTGCCGACGCAGCGGGCCGAGCCGTACACCGCCGAGGAGCCGTCGAGGTCCGGGTCGCCCACCGTGAACTCCTGGCGGAGCAGCGGCAGGCCGTCCCGGGTGGCGTCGAAACGGGCGTGGCAACGTCCCGAAGCCTCGCCGTGGCGGCCGAAGACGATCTCCTCGCGCCACAGCGCGCTCGCGTCCGCCTCCAGCGCGAGCCGTACCAGGAGGCGGTGGTCGCAGCCGGCGGCCAGCACCGTCGGCTCCGGCGCGAACCGGAGCGTGGCGCCCGCGCCGACGCGGGCGGTGACGAGCAGCTCGGACGTGCCCTCGCCGGGCAACACCAGTGTGGCCGCCACCGAGCCCAGCTCCAGCGTGGTGCGTGGGGCGACGTCCAGGTCGAGCGCCAGATGGTCGCCGCCGAGCGGGCCCGCGGCGGTGGAGACGAGGTGGACGGTGTGCGGGCCCGTCTGGCGCAGCGTCAGCGGGGGTGCCGAGGCCAGCCTGCTGATGACGGTACGGCCGTCGGCGGCTCGCGCGGTCGCCACGGCGGCGCTCGCCCGCATCGCCCGGCGGCCACCCGTGGTGCGGCCCTTGACGGTTCGGGTGGTCATCAGGAGACGGGGGAGGCGTGGGTGTGGGACCAGGCGTGCACCTGCTCGGAGACCCAGGTGGCGACGGTGGCGGCGGTGGGGTCCTGGCGGATCGAGGTGAACAGGACGGGGCGCTCGCCGCGTACGGCTGCCGCGTCGCGGTCCATCACGCCCAGGTCGGCGCCCACCATCGGGGCCAGGTCGGTTTTGTTGATCACGAGGAGGTCCGCCGTGGTGACGCCGGGGCCGCCCTTGCGGGGCACCTTGTCGCCGCCCGACACGTCCAGCACGAAGATCTGCCGGTCGGCCAGACCTCGGCTGAACGTGGCCGTCAGGTTGTCGCCGCCGCTCTCCACGATCACCAGGTCGAGGGGGCCGAAGCGGTGTTCCAGGGTTTCCACGGCGTCGAGGTTCGCGGCGATGTCGTCGCGGATGGCGGTGTGGGGACAGCAGCCGGTCTCGACGGCCAGGATGCGGTCCTGGTCCAGGACGCCTGCGCGGCGCAGGAAGTCGGCGTCCTCGGTGGTGTAGATGTCGTTCGTCACCACGCCCAGGGACAACGACGGGCCGAGCGTGCGGCACAGGGCGGCCACCAGGGCCGTCTTGCCGCTGCCCACGGGGCCGCCGACGCCCAGGCGCAGCGCGCGGCCATGGCCGTCGGGGGCGTGGTGGTGGTCGGCGTGGTTGGCTCCCATGTTCGGGGTCCCTTCTGCGTCATGAGATGAACAGCCGGATCTGGGCTCGGGCGTGTTGTTCGGCCAGGAGGTCCAGGGCTGGTGCGGAGTGCGCGGGTAGCGCCTCCCAGGTGGGTGTGGCGATGGTGGGCAGGCAGGCTTGAGCGGCTACGGCCGTGAGGTCGGGGGTGAGGTCGGCGAGGAGGGCGTGCACGGACACCGGGTCCAGGCCCAGGAGCCTGACCGCTGCCGTGGCCGGGCCGGTGATCGCGTGGTACGCCGCCGCCAGTGCGGCTTCCTCGGGAGTGGCTCCGGCTGCGTGTGCTGTGGCGCCCAGGGCGATGGGGTGGTGAGGGCTGGGGGTGAGGCGGGCGAGGTCGTCCAGCACGGGGGATGGCCACACGCGGCGGGCGACCCGGAGGAGCAGGCGGCCCTGGGTGCGGGAGGCGTCGCGCTGGGCGGGGGAGGCGGTCCTGGCGTCCACCTCGGCGTCCAGCACCACCCACGGATGCGGTGCCGCTTGCGTGTCGGTCGGCTGGGCGCCGTCCACGTGCGCCGGGCCCGGCCGCACCACGTCTCGCCGACGCGGCGCGCCGAGGGCGGCTTCCGCGTGGCTCGCTTCCGCGTGGCTCGCTTCCGCGTGGGTCGCTTCCGCGTGGGTCGCGTGCGTGCGGGCCGCGTCCGCAAGCACCGCGCCCCATCGGCCCGCCTCCCTACAGGCCGCCGCCGTGAGGGCCGCGGACAGGGCGCCGGCCGTGTGGAGGCGGCCGCGCAGGAAGGACCGCAGGGACGGCACGTCGTGCACCGCCCCCGACGCGACCGCGCGTTCGGTGCCGCCCGAGTGGGCGTGACCCCCGGCGGGGAGGCGGGAGTCGGTGAGCAGGAGCAGGGACGGGTGCATCAGAACAGGAAGTACCGCTGGGCGAGGGGCAGGACGGTGGCCGGGGCGGGCTCGACGAGGGCGCCGTCGATGCGGACCTCGAAGGTGTCGGGTGCCACCTCGATGCGTGGCAACGCGTCGTTCAGGGGCATGGACGACTTGCCCCGCCGCCGTACGTCGGCCACGGGCGCGAGCCGCCGCCGTACGGACAGCCGGTCGGCGAGCCCCGACTCCAGGGAGAGGGGCGCGACGAAGTGGAGGGACGTGGCGGCGGCCGTGACCGGTGAGGCGCCGAACATGGGGCGGGGCAGCACCGGCTGCGGGGTCGGGATGGAGGCGTTGGCGTCGCCCATCTGGGCCCAGGCGACCACGCCGCCCTTGAGCACCAGGTCGGGCTTGACGCCGAAGAAGGCCGGGTCCCACAGGACGAGGTCGGCGAGCTTGCCGGGCTCGATGGAGCCGACCTCGGCGTCCAGGCCGTGGGCGATGGCGGGACATATCGTGTATTTGGCGACGTAGCGGCGGGCGCGGAGGTTGTCGGCGGGGCCGGGGCCCAGCTGACCGCGCCGCGCCTTCATGACGTGGGCCGTCTGCCACGTCCGGATGATCGTCTCGCCGATCCGCCCCATGGCCTGCGAGTCCGAGCCGATCATCGAGATCGCGCCCATGTCGTGCAGGACGTCCTCGGCCGCCATGGTCGTCGGCCTGATGCGGGACTCGGCGAAGGCCAGGTCCTCGGGGATCGACGGGTTCAGGTGGTGGCAGACCATCAGCATGTCGAGGTGCTCGTCGAGCGTGTTGACGGTGTGCGGCCTGGTGGGGTTGGTGGAGGAGGGCAGGACGTTGGGGTAGGCGGCCACGCGGATGATGTCGGGCGCGTGCCCGCCGCCCGCCCCCTCCGTGTGGTACGCGTGGATCATCCGGTCGCCGATGGCCTTGAGCGTCGACTCGACGAAGCCGGCCTCGTTCAGCGTGTCGGTGTGGATCGTGACCTGCACGCCGGAGGCGTCGGCCACGCTGAGGCAGGCGTCGATGGCGGCCGGGGTGGTGCCCCAGTCCTCGTGCAGCTTGAAGCCGGAGGCGCCGGCCCGCAGCTGCTCCAGCAGGCCCTCGGTGCTGACCGTGTTGCCCTTGCCGAGCAGGGCGAAGTTCAGCGGGTACGCGTCGAGCGACTCCAGCATCCGGCCCAGGTACCAGGCGCCGGTGACGGTGGTGGCCTTGGTGCCCTCGACGGGCCCGGTGCCGCCCCCGACCACCGTGGTGACACCGGACCCGATGGCCTCGTCGAGGAGTTGCGGGCAGATCAGATGCACGTGCGAGTCGACGGCCCCGGCGGTGAGGATCTTGCCGTTGCCGGCGAGGATCTCGGTGGACGGGCCGATGACGATGTCCACGCCGTCCATCGTGTCGGGGTTGCCCGCCTTGCCGATGGCGACGATGCGGCCGTCGCGGACGCTCACGTCGGCCTTGACCACGCCCCAGTGGTCGAGGATCACCGCGCCGGTGATGATGAGGTCGGCGGCCCCTTCGGCCCGGGTGGTCCTGGCCTGGCCCATGGACTCGCGGATGACCTTGCCCCCGCCGAAGACGGCCTCGTCGCCGGCCCCGGCCGGGCCCATCGACCGGTCCTCGGTGACCTCGATGAACAGGTCGGTGTCGGCCAGGCGGATGCGGTCGCCGGTCGTGGGCCCGTACAGTGCGGCATATCGCGCGCGCGAGATGTCAGCCATCGAGCGGCCCCGCCCACTCCGGCCGCAGGCCGGGCACCACGCGCAGGCCGGTCAGCGGCACCAGCGTCACGTCCCGCTCGACGCCCGGCTCGAACCTGACGGCCGTGCCGGCGGGCACGTCCAGCCGCCGCCCCCAGGCCGCCTTCCTGTCGAACTCCAGCCCCGGGTTCGCGGCGGCGAAGTGGTAGTGCGAGCCGACCTGCACCGGCCGGTCGGCCGTGTTCACCACGCGCACGGTGACCCGCTCGCGCCCCGGGTTGAGCGCGATCGTGCCCTCGGGGTGGGTGTACTCGCCGGGGATCACGGGATCGGCCTGTGGACGGTGACCAGCTTCGTGCCGTCGGGGAAGGTGGCCTCGATCTGCACGCTCTCCAGCATCTCCGGCACGCCCTCCATGACGTCGGTCCGGCCGAGCACCGACCGTCCCGCCTCCATCAGGTCGGCCACGCTGCGCCCGTCCCTGGCGCCCTCCATGAGGAACGAGGCGATGATGGCGGTAGCCTCTGGGTGGTTGAGTCGCAGGCCTCTGGCCTGCCGCTCGCGCGCCACACCGGCGGCGACGTGGATGAGCAGCCGCTCCTGCTCGTGTGAGGTAAGCCGCATGGCCGGACCTTAGGAACCGGCCGTTTCCGAGCTGTTGCAAGCGGATGTCGTGTTGGTTTCGCGCCGCGCGGATGAACTTCCCGTGTCTCTGTGAACGTTCGGCAATCGCCAATTAACAGACGGGATCTTCAAGTGAAATGTCGCGGAGTCACCTTTCTCGCAGAACCGGTCAGCAGGAAGGAACTCCTGTGCGCGTCTCCCGCCCGCTTGTATCCGCGATGCTCGTCCTGGCCCTAGCGGCCTGCGGATCCGACTCCCAAACCGCCGCCTCCTCCAACGAGATCAAGGTCGGCCTCCTGCACTCCCTCAGCGGCACGATGGCCATCAGCGAGGTCACCGTGCGCGACGCGGAGCTGCTCGCCATCGAAGAGATCAACCAGGCCGGGGGTGTGCTGGGCAAGAAGCTCGTGCCGGTGGTGGAGGACGGGGCCTCCGACTGGCCCACGTTCGCCGAGAAGGCCACGAAGCTGATCAGGCAGGACAAGGTCGCCACCGTCTTCGGCGGCTGGACCTCGGCCAGCAGGAAGGCGATGCTGCCGGTCTTCGAACGGTACAAGGCGCTGCTGTGGTATCCGGTGCAGTACGAGGGGCTGGAGAGCTCGCCGTACATCTTCTACACCGGCGCCACCACCAACCAGCAGATCATCCCCGGGCTCGACTACCTGAAGGAGCAGGGCAAGAAGAAGCTGTTCCTGGTGGGCAGCGACTACGTCTTCCCGCGTACCGCGAACAAGATCATCAAGGCGTACGCGGCGGCGAACGGGATGGAGATCCTCGGCGAGGAGTACACGCCTTTGGGTCACACCGAATATTCGACGCTGGTCAACAAGGTCGTCCAGGCCAAGCCCGACGCGGTCTTCAACACCCTGAACGGCGACTCCAACGTGGCCTTCTTCAAGCAGCTCAAGAGCGCCGGAGCCACGGCCGAGGCGATGCCCGTGCTGTCGGTGAGCGTCGCCGAGGAGGAGGTCACCGGCATCGGCGTGGACAACATCGCCGGTCACCCCGTCGCCTGGAACTACTACCAGACCACCGAGACGCCGGCCAACGAGGCGTTCGTGAAGGCGTACAAGGCCAAGTACGGCGCCAACAAGGTCACCTCCGACCCCATGGAGGCCGGCTACAACGCCGTCTACCTGTGGGCCGAGGCGGTCAAGAAGGCGGGCACCACCGAGGTCGAGGCGGTCAAGAAGGCCGCGCCGGGCATCGCGCTCGAACGTCCCGAGGGCCTGGTCACCATCGACGGCGAGAACCAGCACATGTACAAGACCGCCCGGATCGGCATCATCCAGCCGGACGGCCTGATCAAGCAGGTGTGGGACTCGGGCGAGCCGATCAAGCCGGACCCGTACCTCAAGGGGTACCCGTGGGCGGCCGGCCTGGCGGCGGGGCAGTGATGTCGGCCTTCGTCAACCAGCTGCCCATCGGGCTGTCGATCGGGGCGGTGCTGCTGCTGATCGCGCTCGGGCTGACGTTCACGTTCGGCCAGATGGGCGTGATCAACATGGCGCACGGCGAGTTCATCATGGCCGGGGCGTACACGGCGTTCCTGCTGCAGGATCTGGTGCTGGCGCTGCCGGTGGCCTTTCTGGTCGCCGGGGTGATGGGGCTGATCCTGGAGCGGGGGGCGATCCGGCACTTCTACGGCCGGCCGCTGGACACGCTGCTGCTCACCTGGGGTGTCAGCCTGGTGCTGCAGCAGCTCGCCCGCGACCTGTTCGGGGCGCCGAACGTGCAGGTGAGCGCGCCGTCCTGGCTGGCGGGCGGGATCGGCATCCTGCCGTACAACCGGCTGTTCATCATGGGGCTCGCGGTGGCGGGCGTGGTCGCGATCTGGGTGTACCTGACCCGGACGGGGCTGGGGCGCAGGACGCAGGCCGTCGTGCAGAACCGGCAGCTCGCCGCCACCAGCGGGATCGACACCGGGCGGGTGGACATGCTGACGTTCTTCATCGGCTCCGGGCTGGCCGGCATCGCCGGGGTGGCGCTGACGCTCATCGGGCCCGTGGGGCCGGCGCTCGGGACGTACTACATCGTGGACGCGTTCCTCGTGGTCGTGGCCGGTGGGCTCGGGCAGCTGCGCGGGGCGGTGCTCGCGGCCATCGGGCTGGGGCTGCTGAACTCCTACGCCGAGTTCTGGTCGGACGCCTCGCTGGCCAAGGTGATCGTCTTCGCCGTGATCATCGCGTTCCTTCAGGTGCGCCCGCAGGGCATGTTCGTGCTGAGGTCGAGGGTGCTGACGTGATCAAACGGAATCTGCCCTTCGCGACCGTGGCGGTGATCGCGCTCGTCGCGGCGCCGCTGCTGCTGGAGCCGTTCCGGCTGAGCCTGCTCGCCAAGTACCTGTGCTACGCGATCGTCGCGCTCGGCATCGGGCTGGCCTGGGGGCAGGGCGGCATGCTCACCCTCGGCCAGGGTGTCTTCTTCGGGCTCGGCGGCTACTCCATGGCCATGTACCTCAAGCTGCAGGAGGCCGGGCCCGGCGGGCTGCCCGACTTCATGGTGTGGAGCGGGGTGGAGAGCCTGCCGGCGCTGTGGACGCCGTTCGCCAACCCGGTCTTCGCCGTCGCCATGGCCGTGCTCGGGCCCGTGCTGCTCGCGGTGATCCTCGGCACGCTGGTGTTCCGGCAGCGGGTGCGCGGCGCGTACTTCGCGATCCTCACCCAGGCGCTGGCCGCCGCCATGGTCATCCTGCTGGTCGGGCAGCAGGGGCTGACCGGCGGCACCAACGGCATGACGAACTTCTTCGAGCTGTTCGGCCAGGACCTCGCCGACGACTCCACGCAACGCGGGCTCTACATCGTCGTCGCGTCCGTGCTCGGCATCCTCTACCTGGCCACCCGGCAGCTCGTCAACAGCCGGTACGGCCGCCTGCTCGTCGCCGTCCGCGACGGCGAGGACCGGGTGCGCTTCCTCGGCTACGACCCGGCCCTGGTCAAGACCGTCGCCTTCGCCGCCTCGGCGGGCATGGCGGGGCTCGCGGGCGCGCTGTTCGTGCCGGTCGTCGGCATCATCTCGCCCGCGCTGCTCGGCGTCGTGCCGTCGCTGGAGCTGGTCGTCGCCGTGGCCGTCGGCGGACGGCACGCGCTGGCGGGCGCCGTGCTCGGTGCGGTCGTCATGGGGTACGCCAAGACGGCGTTCAGCGAGCAGTTCGCCGACGGCTGGCTCTACCTGCAAGGGGCCCTGTTCATCCTGGTCATGACGCTGGCCCCGAAGGGGATCGTCGGGATCGTGGGGAGGTTGCGCCGTGCTCGAACTGCGTGACGTACAGGTGGTGTTCGACGGGTTCCGCGCGCTCGACGGCGTGGACCTGACCGTGCCCGAGGGCGAGCTGCGCTTCCTCATCGGGCCCAACGGCGCGGGCAAGACCACGCTCATCGACGTCATCACCGGCCTGACCCGTCCGGCGGCGGGCACCGTCCGCTTCGGCGGCCTGGATCTCGTCGGCAGGAAGGAGCACCAGATCGTGCGGCTGGGCGTGGGGCGCACGTTCCAGACGTCGGTGGTGTTCGAGGAGCTCACTGTCGTCGAGAACCTCGACCTGGCCGCCAGCTTCCGGGCGCCGCTGTGGTCGCTGGCCCGGCGGCGGCGCGGTGTCTCGGAGGCCGTCGCGGAGGCGCTGGAGAGGACAGGGCTCGAAGAGCTCGCCGAGCGTTCAGCGGGCGTTCTCTCGCACGGTCAGCGCCAGTGGCTGGAGATCGGCATGCTGCTGGCGCAGCGGCCTCGGCTGCTGCTCCTGGACGAGCCGGTGGCGGGCATGTCCAAGGACGAACGCGAGCGTACGGGCGAGCTGCTCACCCAGATCGCCGACGACCACACGGTGATCGTGGTCGAGCACGACATGGAGTTCCTGCGGCGGCACGCCTCGACCGTCACCGTGCTGCACGAGGGCAAGGTCCTCGTGGAGGGCTCGGTCGAGCAGGTCAGCGCCGACCCGCGGGTGCAAGAGGTCTACCTGGGGAGGAGGAAGGCCGAGGATGCTGTCGGTAACCGGCCTTGAGTCAGGGTACGGGCGGGCGCGGGTGCTGTTCGGGGTCTCGGTGGAGGTCGGGGCCGGGCAGCTCGTGTGCGTCATGGGACGCAACGGGGTCGGCAAGACCACGCTGCTCAACACCGTCATGGGGGTGCTGCCGGCGACGGCGGGCAGCGTCGTGTTCGACGGCCGGGACGTCACCCGGCTGAAGCCGCACGAGCGGGTGCGGCTCGGGATGGGGTACGTGCCGCAGGGGCACCAGTGCTTCCCGCAGCTCTCGGTGCTCGGGAACCTGCTGGTGACCGTGGAGGCGGCCAAGCAGCCCCGGTCCGCCATCGACGAGGCCCTTGATCTTTTTCCGGCGCTGGGGGCGCTGCTCAAGCGGAGCGCGGGGCATCTGTCGGGTGGGCAGCAGCAGCAGCTCGCGATGGCGCGGGCGCTGGTGACGCGGCCTCGGATGCTCATCCTGGACGAGCCTACCGAGGGGATTCAGCCGTCGATCATTCTGGAGATCGAGGCGGCCATCGAGCGGCTGCATGCGGCTGGGATGGCTGTGTTGCTGGTGGAGCAGTATCTGGACATCGCGCTGCGGCTGGCGGACACGTTCGTGATTCTGGACGGGGGGCACGTGGTGCGGACCGGTGCGGCTGAGGACCTTCAGCAGGAGGAGGTGCGGCGGCTGCTGGCCGTTTAGAGCTCGCGGTCCTGGGCCAGGTCCTCCCAGCGGAGATCGCGGAGGGCGCTGTCGGCGGCGGGGACGGTCGGGGTGTCCTGGAACCACACGACGGTGAGGGCGGAGCGGTACAGCACCGGGTCGTGGTCGGGGGCTACCGGTGTTGAGCGGAAGGCGCCGATGCACGCCACGGCGGGCAGCACCTCGACCGGGCCGAACGCGCCCGCGCGCTGGCCGGGGTGCTGGAGGGTGGGCGGGATGAGATGGACCGGGGTGGGGCCCTCGGCGGTTCGCAGGAGAGCCGCGATCTGCATGTCGTTGACGGGTTTGCACGGGTAGCCCTCCAGCAGGCCGCTGTAGGTGGAGGACAGCCGTAGTTCGGAGAGTTCGATCGTGCGGCCGGACGACAGGATTATGCGGGTCAGGGACATGCCGACACCCTACGGACGTACACAGCCTCGGAGCGGGCCGAACTTCTTGGAGATCAGCCCGAGAGGGTCCCTGGCCTGGCCGTTCAGTAGCTCGATGATGGGCTGCCGGGAATTCGGGTGCGTTTCTCCGGCGTCCATCCCCACGTTGTTCTCCCGATCCAGCCAGACGGGAATGGCGGCTTTCATGCGAGCAGCCGGAACCACACGGCCTTTCCGGTGGTGGTCGGTCTCCAGCCCCAGGCGTGGGAGAGGCTCTGCACAATGGCGAGACCTCTTCCGGCGGTGGCCGATGGGTCGGGCGGTGCGATTTTCGGAATGGTGTCACTTGTGTCGTGCACTTCCACGGTGAGGAAGGGGTTCTCCCTGGTCGCGGTGATGCGGATGGGGTTGGTCCCGTCGTCACCTCCGGGATCCTGTTGCTTGTCTTGCATTTCCGGTTTGTCCTCCTAGCAAGAGGGAATGGCGCCGCGCGACCATCGGGCGGCGCAGCCAAAATATCGGAAATGCCGGGCGTGCGGGCGTGCGCGCGAATATTTAGCCGCATATCCGAATTGTGAGGATGGGATTCCGCTAGAACGCGATTTTATTTCTCAAGAGATCCGGCGGATGTTAGCGAAAAATGGCGCTGTTGGCCCATTCTCGCGCCGACTGTACGATTTCCTCAAGATGTCCGCTGTGCGCGCCATGCCAGTACACCTGGCCACATGACGCACAACGGCCGTAGGCGTCGTAGCTCCGCCGAGTGCCCGCCTCCAGCAGCGCCTCCACCTCGTCCTTGCCGACCGGCACCAGCACCCCGTTGCAGGCGGTGCACCGCGTCCACGGCCGCAACGGCGGGGCGAAACGTTCGAGCAGGTCGCGGAGCTGGTCGGCCGGGGCCGAGCCGCGCACGTACGCCCCGAGCCACAGCGCACGCCGCCGCAACAGCCCGCGATCCTGGGTGAGCAGCACCCGCCGCTCCGCGTTGGCCTGCACCACCAGCGCCGGGTCGTCCATGTCGTTGTGGTAGGCGGTGTCGATGCCGAGCAGGCGCAGCCGCCGGGCCAGCGTGCCGAGGTGCACGTCCAGGAGGAAGCGGGGCTCCTCGGGGAGCTGCTGCGGGCGGGGGATCGGTTGGACGTCCACCACGTCGCCCGGCACCAGGAGGTGCGAAGGCGGCACGCCCCGGCCGTCGAGCAGCATGGGGCCCACCTCCGTCAGCGGGACGCCGACGGATTCGACGTGGTGGCCGAGCGTCGAGGTGTGGTCGGGGGTCACCTCCTGCCACTCGTGGCGGCGGCTCGCGGGCAGGAACATCCTCAGCTCTGGGGAGATGCGCAGGCGTGCGGTCGTCACATCGTCCATTCTGTTCCACCGGCTAACGTGAATTCATGTCGATATCCCGTCGTACCTTGCTGGGGCTCGCTGTGCTCGCGGCGGCGGTCGGGTGCTCGGGGTCTGAGGACGAGGCGTTCGAGCTGCGGCTGGCGACAGGGTTGTACGGCGGGCCGTACCGGCCGCTCGGGGATCGGCTCGCGCAGGAGCTGCGCAGTGGCGGGATGCGGGTGAAGGCGATGGCGACCGCCGCGAGCGTCGAGAACCTCACGATGATGACCGACGGGCGGGCCGACGCGGGGTTCGCACTGGCCGACAGCGCCGACGACGCGGTGCGCGTGCGGCACCAGCCCGTCGCCGCGCTGGCCAGGATGTACATGAACTACGCACATCTGGTCGTGTCGCGGGATTCGGCGATCAGTACGGTGCAGCAGCTCGCGGGCAAGGTCGTGTCCATCGGCGTGGAAGGGTCGGGGACTGCGGTGACCGCCGTGCGGGTGCTGGCCGCGGCCGGGCTGGCCGATCCGCCGGAGATGGTCAAGCTTGATCTGGACGCCTCCATCGAGGCGCTGGTCGGTGGGCGGGTCGAGGCGTTCTTCTGGTCGGGTGGGGTGCCGACGCCCGCGCTGACCACGCGCGACGATGTGCGGCTGGTGTCGTTGGAGTCGCTGGTGCCGGTGTTGCGGCGGGAGTTCGGGCCTGTGTACGAGGAGGCGTCCGTGCCCGCGGGGACCTATGGGGGCACCAGGTCGATCCGGACCGTGGGGACGCCGAGTTATCTGATGTGCCGTAGCTCGCTGTCCGATGATCTGGCGTTCACGATCACCGAGACGTTGTTCAGCGCTCGCGACCGCCTCCAGGCCCCTTCTGCGCCCGGCGGGCGGCTGGACGAGAGGTACGCGATTGGCACCGGTGTGGTGCCGTTGCATCCCGGTGCCGCCCGCTACTACCGGTCCGTGTACGGCTGACCGGCGCAAATCGGAGATCGATCAGTCGGTGGCCTTGGGGTGTCCTGTGCCTGCGTAGGTGACCCAGGCGGTGCGGTTGGCGTCGTCAATGAGGTACCAGATGCGGCCGCCGCCGGTGACCTCGTACTGCCAGCGGTCCAGCGTCTGCCCTTTCCAAGGCGTGGAGCCGAGCTTGCCCTTGAGACGGTGATGCCGCGCGGGGTCATCGGTGGCGCGCGGCGCCGAACGGATCTTGTCGAAGGCGCGGCGGAGATTGCCTGTTGCGTGCTGGGAGAGGTGGTCCCAGCCGTTGGCCGCCTCGGTGCTGGCGAATCGGATGTCGAACTCGTCGCCGACCGGGGGGCGGGGCCGCTCGGTCGCCGCGCTTTGGGCTCATTCGGCCGTCTCGCCTTCGGGCACGGGGACAGGGCCGAGGTCACCCTCGGGCTCGCGGGTGAGCATGGCGTGCAGGGCGGGATCGGCGTAGATCTCGGCACTGTGCCGCCACTGGGTCAGGAGCAGTGCGATGGGAGCCAAGTTCTCCAGCGCGGCAGCTCCGCGAGCCGTGTCCACCAACTCGCCGAGCATCGCTTCGACGTCGTCCTCGGGAAGGAAGATTGACCAGGGCAAAGCATCGGGCAGGGCCTGGCGCAATGCGGCGATGTTCTCAGTGCGGACCAGTCCGGCGAGCAGGCGGGCGGTGAAGTCGACCACGGTGGAGTCCTGCTCCAACTGCTCGGCGCGGATGAGCGCCAGGTCGCCCGCGTCCCGTCGGCGCAGGCGCAGGGCGCGGACCGAGTCAAGACGCCGGGCGGTGGCCGCTGGGTGGTGGAGCAGCTCACTGAAAGGCACGTCCTCATAGGGCATCGTCATGACTTCCACACTAGCTCGGATGTCCTGATCTGGATAGCGGATTACGGTCGTGGCGCCTCTCGGCACGGCTCGTGCTTTCTACGGGTGACTCAGGAGCTGGAGCTCCACCACCAGGCCGTGCGGCTCGGCGGGCAGCAGGCGGAGGGTGGCGCCGCATGCCCTGGCCAGCTCGGCCGCGATGGCCAGCCCCAGGCCGCTGCCCGGGACGTTCGCGTGCGACCCCGACCGCCAGAAGCGGCCCAGCGCCTCCGAGCGTTCCTCCTCGCTGAGTCCAGGCCCGTCGTCGGCCACCCGCAGCACGCCGTCCTCCAGACACACGGTGACCGTGCCGCCGCGCGGGACGAACTTCTGGGCGTTGTCGAGGGCGATGTCCGCGATCCTGGCCGCCGCCTCGGGAACGACCGACATTTCGGAGATGTCGGCAACAAGGCGCACGCCGGCCGCCGCGTACACCTCGCGCCAGACGCCCAGGCGTGGCGCCAGCGAGACGTCCTTGCCTTCGACCCCCGCGCCCGCCTCCACCTTCGCCAGCGCCAGCAGATCCTCCACCAGCAGTGCCAGGCGGTCCAGCTCCGCCATCGCCTCCTCGAACTCGACGGTGCCCTCCCCGCGCAGATGCGGCTCCAGGTTCTCCAGCCGCAGCCCGAGCACCGTCAGCGGCGTACGCAGCTCGTGCGAGGCGTCCGCCACGAAGGCCCGCTGCCGCTCCATCGCCCCCGCCACCGCGTCCGCCATCGCGTTGAACCGCTCCTCCAGCCGCCGCAGCTCCGTCGGGCCGACGCCGGGATGCGCCCGAGCGTCCAGCCGCCCCTGCGCGATGGCCTGCGTGGTGCGGTCCAGCTCCGTGACGGGACGCAGGATCCAGCGGGCCAGCCGCCTGGCCGCCAGCACCGAGTACGCCAGCGCGACCAGCGCGCCCAGCGCCAGCGCGCCCCAGACCAGCGACACGTCCAGCCGGGCCCGGTCGGTGGGGGCCTGCAGCAGCACCACGCCGGTGATCTGCGCGTCGCGGCCCGCGGGCTCCGCCAGCAGGACCGAGGCAGGGCCGAACGGGCTGATCGTGGGCAGGTCCTCCGTCGTGCGTCCGGACAGGGCCAGGCGCAGCGCCTCGCGGTCGTCGGACTCGAAGCTGCCGGCGGACAGACGGAGTGAGCCGTCGCGGTCGCGGACGCGGATGGCGGCGCCGTACAGCTCGGCGTAGCGGTTGATCTCGGCGATCAGGCCCGTGTGGTCGTCGTCGCGGGCCGCCTGGTCGGCCAGCTCCGCGAAGCGGGTGGCGTCGGCGCGGCGGTCGAGGAGCAGCCGGTTCGTACGGTGGGAGGCGTAGGCCAGGCCCAGCGGCACCGCCAGCGCCGCCACCAGGAAGACGATCAGCGTCGTGAACGTGACCACCAGCCGCGAGTTCACGCCGTCGAGCCCAGCCGGTAGCCGGTCCCGCGCAACGTCTCCACCAACCCCGGGCGGCCGGTCTTGGAGCGCAGGTTGGCCACGTGCACGTCCAGCGAGCGCGAGGCCGACAGCAGCGGGTCGCCCCAGACCTCGTCGAGGATCTCCTCCCGGCCGCGCACCACGCCTGGCTCGCGCGCCAGCATCGCCAGCAGGTCGAACTCCCGCCGCGTCAGCGTCACCGCCTCCCCGGCCACCGTGACCTGCCGCGACTCCAGGTCGATGCGCACGTCGCCGACGTTCACCACATCGTCGCGCTGCGGGCGCGGACGCGTGCCGCGCCGCACCACCGCCTCCATCCGCGCCATCAGCTCGACCGTACGGAACGGCTTGACCAGGTAGTCGTCGGCGCCCGAACGCAGGCCGCGCAGCACCTCCCGCTCCTCGGTACGGGCGGTGACCACGATCAGCGGCACCGCCGAAACCCGGCGCAGGCGGCGCAGCGCCTCCAGGCCGTCCATGTCGGGCAGACCCAGGTCGAGCAGGACGAAGTCGACGCCCCCCGCCAGGCGGAGGGCGTCCACGGCCAGCCCTGTCCGGATGACCTGATGGCCGTGCCGGTCCAGGGCCGTGATGAGGGCGGCGGCGAGCCGATCGTCGTCCTCGACCAGCAGAACTCGCATATCGCCAGGTTAGACGCGCGTGGGGACCGCTTCCTGCGTGGCCTGCTCGGTACGCGACAGCGCGACGTCCCTGGTCTCCCGCATGGTCAGGTAGACGACGAGGGACACGGCGGCGCAGCCGGAGACGTACCAGAAGAAACCTGACTCGATGCCGCTGTCCTTGAACCACAGCGCCACGTACTCGGCGGTGCCGCCGAACAGGGCGTTCGCGATGGCGTAGGGGAGGGCCACGCCGAGGGCGCGCACGTTCGTCGGGAACAGCTCGGCCTTCACCACCGCGTTGATCGAGGTGTAGCCGGTGACGATGATCAGGCCGATCAGCGACAGCACCAGCGCGCCGCCGAAGCCCTGGACCCCGCCGAGCGCCGTCATCAGCGGCACCGTGCCGAGCATCGACCCGATCCCGAACGTGATCAGCAGCGGCCGGCGCCCGATCCGGTCCGACAGGCCGCCCGCGAGCGGCTGCAGGCACATGAAGATGAACAGCGCGCAGAAGCTCACCAGCGTGGCCGTCTCCTTGGGCAGGCCCGCGCTGTTCGACAGGTACTTGGTGAGGTAGGTGGTGTAGGTGTAGTACGCGACGGTGCCGCCCATCGTCAGTGCGATGACCAGCAGGGCTTCCTTCTTGTGGGCGAGCAGCGCCTTGATCGTGCCGCGGCCCTGCTCGCTCTCGCGCTCCTCCTCGTCGTACGCCTCCGTCTCCAGGAGGTTGCGGCGCAGGTAGAACACCACTGCCGCGGCGGCCGCGCCGACGATGAAGGGGATGCGCCAGCCGTAGGAGTGCAGGGCCTCGGCGGACATCGTGTTCTGCAGGATGATCTGCAGGCCGAGGCCGACGAGCTGGCCGGCGGTCATGGAGACGTACTGGAAGCTGGAGGCGAAGCCACGGCGGCCGCGCGGGGTGGCCTCCGTGAGGTACGTGGCACTCGCCGCGTACTCGCCGCCCACCGAGATGCCCTGCAGCAGCCGCGCCACCACCAGCACCAGGGCGCCGAAGTAGCCGACCGCCTCGTACGTCGGGGCGATGGCGATCAGCAGGGCGCTGGCCGACATGAGGGTGACGGTGAGCGTGAGCGCCGCCTTGCGGCCCTTCCTGTCGGCGTAGCGGCCGAGCAGCCAGCCGCCGAGCGGGCGCATGAAGAAGCCGACGGCGAAGATGGCCGCGGTGTTGAGCAGCTTGGCCGTGTCGTTGCCCTCAGGGAAGAAGGAAGCGGCGAAATAGATGGCGAAACTGCTGTACACGAACCAGTCGTACCACTCGACCATATTGCCGATGGACCCGCCGATGACGGCCTTCCACGGCACGCGTGCCTTGCTCACGAAGAACCTCCTGGGGGGCTGTAGACGCTGGTCAGAGCCTCATGCCAGAAGGTTGCCCGGACAAGGGAGCGGGGCTGATATCTAACGTCCGCTTAACATGACTTCTTACGCGGCATTAACGCCGTCGCAACACCGGGGTGGCAGCTCGGTCTTGCGACGTGGCGGCTCAGCGTAGGGGTGGGTTGGCGTTCTTCGCGCGTTCCAGGGCCAGGTCGGCCCACCATTCGCCGCTCGGGGGCGACACGACGCCGCGTTCCGGGTCCTGCTCACCGTCGGTGCCGCGCCTGCACCTGCCGCTGGAGGTGCCGGCTCGGGCTATCCACAAGTACGCGTCCACCAGCTCCTCGCCCGTCTCCGTGGTGGGCCGGTCGCCGACTCCTCTGCCCGGGGGGTTGCACCACGTCTGCGGGTCCTCGTAGTGCTTCTGCGGGGACCAGGAGCCCTGGCCGTTCCTGCTGGTGTCCACGACGAAGTGCGGCATGGTCGCGGGGTCCACGGTGGTGTCCTTCGGGCAGGTGGTGCCGCCTGTCTTGAGGCGTACCGCGATGCAGGCCGACAGGGACTTGCCGTATTCGACGCTCTTGGTGGTGTGCTGGTAGGCCGCCGTGTTGATGAAGAAGCCGTCCGCCTTGTCGATTCCGGCGCCTATCAGGCGTTCCGCCATGATGTCGGCGCCTGGCCAGTGGTCCTGGCTGCCGTCCAGGTAGACGGCCGTTCGGGGGTTCGCTTTGAGGGTCTGTACGGCCTGGCGGAGGTCCTGGTAGCGCTGAGCGGGGGTGCCCGGCGCGGTGGGGCACTGGGGGGTGCCGGGGATCTTGACCAGGCTGCCTGGTTCGAGGATGACCACTGCTTGGGCGGGGCCTATCTGGTGGGCGATGCCGGTCAGCCACTCGTGGTAGGTCCGCATGGCTGCGGTGGTGGTGGGGCGGCATTCGGTGTCGGGCATGTCGTTGATCAGGAAGACCGGGACGGCGTTCGCCTGCTGGGCTGCTGTGATCGTGGCTTCGACTTTTGGTCTGGCTTCGGGCTGGGCCAGACGGATGGCGTGGGGAGTCTGGGCCAGTTTGCGCATCAGGGCGGCGTCTTGGGGGCGGGTGTCCTTCCATAGCTCGGCTTGGCGGGCGGCTGCTGGTTCTTCGGGGGCGTAGAAGGTGATTGTGGCTGTGGATCGCAGGGGGTTCTGGGGGGCTTGCTGGGGGGTGGTGGCGGGTGTTGGGGGTGCGGTTGTGATGGTTTGGGGGGTTCCGTTGCCGCGGATGGCCAGGGCTGTCGAGATGCCGGCTGCTGCCAGTGCGAGGGCGGCTGTGGCGGTCAGGAGCCTGCGGTGGTTGATCGGCGTTCGCGTTGCGCCGGGCTCCGCCGTACTACGTCTCGCCGCACCGGCGCCGGGTGGGGTGCTGGGGGTGGGCGTGTCCGCATCGCCCGTGGCTGCGCTCGCCGCGCTCGCGCCTGCGATGCCGGCGCCTGTGCCGTCTGCGGCCCCGCCTGCGCCGCCTGGGCCGGGAAGGCCCGTGCCGCCCGGGTTGCCCGTGCTCAGGTGGTCCAGGAGGGCGTCGGCCGTCGGGCGGTCCGATGGGTTCTTGGAGAGGGCGGCCACGACCAGGTCGCGTAGCGGGCCCCTGAGGCCGTTCAACGAGGGTGGGTCGTTGACGATGCGGAGCAGGAGCGTCGGGACGGAACCGGAGCCGAAGGGCGGGGCGCCGCCCGCGGCGAAGGCCACGGTGCACCCCCAGGAGAAGATGTCGGAGGCCGGTCCGACGGGATCGCCCGAGACCTGCTCGGGCGACATGTAAGCAGGCGTCCCCAGCACGGTGCTGCTCGCCTCGGAGTCGGCCAGCCAGGCGATGCCGAAGTCGATGACCTTGGGCCCCACCTGGGACAACAGCACGTTGGACGGTTTCAAGTCGCGGTGCACGACCCCCGCCCCGTGGATGGCCCGCAACGCCATCGCCACCGAGGCGGCCAGGCCGTCGAGGGCGGAGCCCTGCAGGGGGCCGTAGGTGGCGACGGCCTCCTTGAGGCTGGGGCCCTCGACGTACTCCGTGACCAGGTACGCGAGCCGCCCCTCAAGGGAGGCGTCGAGCACGGGCGCGGTGCAGAAGCGGGCGACGCGCTGCGCGGCGGCCACCTCGCGGGCGAAGCGGCGCCGGAAGTCGGGGTGCGCGTCCATCCTGGCGTGCAGGAGCTTGACGGCCACGCGCGTGCCGGAGGGGTCGCGGGCGAGGTAGACGACGCCCATGCCGCCCTCGCCCAGCCGGCCGAGCAGGGTGTATGGCCCCACCTGCCCCGGATCGCCGTCTCTCAGCACCTCCAAGGTCATAGAGGCCCAGGTTAGCCCGGATGATCCATAACGACTACAGGGTCAGCCGCCACTGGTGCCACTCGTCGAAGAGCTCGAAGCCCATGGCCTCGTTGATGGCCAGCATGTGGCGGTTGCTGGTGGCGTTCCAGGTGATGACGCGTTCGGCCTGTGGCTCGTGCTCGCGCAGCCACAGCAGGTTGGAGAGCTTGAGCAGCAGGCCGAGCCGGTGGCCGCGGTGCGCGCGCAGCACCGCCGTGTCGCCCTGCTGCGCCCAGCCGTCGGTGCGGCCGGTGTCGAGGAAGATGCGCGTGTACGCGGCCGGGGCGCCGTCGGAGTCGCGGCGGGCGATCGTGGTGTAGCAGGTCTGGCCGATCTCGGGCATGCTCTCCTCGCGGGCGCGCAGGCGTTCGAGACTGAAGTTCTGCTCCTCGACGTCGTCGTGGCGCGGGGCGTCGTTCATGCCGTTCAGCAGGGTCGCGAGGTCGGGTAGCCGCTCGGGCGCGGCCGGGCCGATCCAGCGCTCCAGGGTGTAGCCCGAGACCTCGGGGAGCATCCGCTCCAGCGCGGGCCAGTCGGCCTTGCGCAGGTCGAGCGTGCGGCGCGCCTCTGACAGCGCCACGCTCATGCCGTGCGCGCCGGCGAAGCGCGCGCCGGTGCCGGTGGCGGGGGTCTCGGTGAGCAGCAGCGTACGGCCGTGCGCCCGCATGCGGTCGAGGGCGTGCCCGAACAGGGCGGCGCCGAGCCCGCGGCCCCGGTGGCCCGGCTGCACGACGAGGGGGAAGATCCAGCCCGCGCGGCGGTTGTCGAGCTGGGGGAAGGCCAGCGCGTAGCCGCCGACGACCTGCTCGCCGTCGATCAGGGCACAGGCCTCCACCTGCTGGGACGGCGAGTGCGCGCACATGTCGCGGCGGAAGCGGGCGAGCGGGACCACCGGGCCGGCGTCCTCCTGGTAGCCGGCCACGTACGCGGCGTGCAGGCCCGCGACGAGGTCGTCGTCGGAGGGGTCGCCCGGCCGGTCGGGGATCATGATGGGCTGGATGCGCATTCCCCCAGCCAAGCGCACGCCCACCGGCCGGGCCAGCGGTTTTACCCGGCGCGGCCTACTGGCGGTAGTTCTCCACCTCGCCGGCCGGGCGGGCGCTGGCGCCGTCGGGGTCCTCGCCCGCGGTGCGCCGGGCGCGGCGCTGCCTGAGCAGGTCCCAGCACTGGTCGAGGGCCGTCTCCAGCTCCTTGATGCGTGCGTGCTCCTGGTCGGAGGGCACCTCGCCGGCGGACAGCCTGTCGCGCAGCTCGTGCTCCTCGGTGACCAGCGCGCTGATCGTGGTGAGAATCTCGTCGTCCCGCATGTCCAAGACTCTAATCACCGCGTGATAGAACACGCCCTATGGCTGGTATCGCGCTGGTAAGGAAGCCCGGCCCGCGGATCTCCGAGGGCATCGTCACGCACATCGAGCGCGAGCCGGTGGATCACGAACGGGCCGCCGCCCAGCACGACGCCTACGTTGAGGCGCTGGCCGAGGCGGGCTGGCGGCCGGTGCACGTGCCGCGCGCCGACGACCTGCCCGACGCGCCCTTCGTGGAGGACACCATGGTGGTGTCGGGCCGGCTGGCCGTGCTGACCAGGCCCGGGGCGCCGGAGCGGCGCCCGGAGGTGGAGTCGGTGGCTCGGGTGGTGCACGAGCTGGGCATGAAGTCGGTCAGGATCGCGCCGCCCGGCACGCTCGACGGCGGCGACGTGCTGCAGGTCGGCTCCACCGTGTACGTGGGCAGGTCGGCCAGGACCAGCGACGAGGGCATCGCCCAGCTCGCCGCCCTGCTGCCCGAGCGCCAGGTCGTGCCCGTGGAGCTGCGCGGCGTGCTGCACCTGAAGTCGGCGGTGACCGCGCTGCCCGACGGGACGCTCATCGGCGATCCCGCCTGTGTGGACCTGCCCGGGGTGCTGGCGCCGGAGGAGGAGTCGGGCGGGCACGTGGTGGTGCTGGGCGAGGACCGGGTCTTGCTGGCCGCGTCGGCTCCGCAGACCGCCGCCATGCTCGAAAAACGCGGATATTTCGTGACGAAGGTGGAGATCTCGGAGTACGAGAAGCTCGAAGGTTGTGTGACCTGCCTGAGCGTGCTCGTGGCCGATTGACGGTTCTCAGATGGTGAGATCCTGCGCGGTGCATCGCGAGACGTCTGGTAGCGTGCATGTCATGCTGCGCGGGCTCCTTCTTAGCTGCCGCGGCGGGGGCCTCTAAGGCCGGCTCCCTCGCCGCGGAGCGAGTCATGCGCGTCGGCCGCTTTCTTCCTGAGACCGACGAGGAGCATCCGATCATGACCGCTCAGCAGCCCAGCCGCATGCCCGTCCATCGTTACCAGCCGTTCGAACCCATCCGGCTGACCGACCGCACCTGGCCCGACCAGGTGATCACCGAGGCGCCCCGATGGTGCGCCGTGGACCTGCGCGACGGCAACCAGGCCCTGATCGACCCGATGGACTCGCACCGCAAGCTCCAGATGTTCGAGCTGCTGGTACGCATGGGCTACAAGGAGATCGAGGTAGGCTTCCCGGCCGCCTCGCAGACCGACTTCGACTTCATCCGGCAGATCATCGAAGAGGGCCGCATCCCCGACGACGTGGTCATCCAGGTGCTGACGCAGGCCCGTCCCGAGCTGATCGAGCGCACCTTCGAGTCCATCGAGGGCGCCAAGCAGGCCATCGTGCACCTGTACAACTCGACCTCCACCCTGCAGCGCCGCGTCGTCTTCGGCCAGGACAAGGACGGCATCACCGCCATCGCGGTCGAGGGCGCCAAGCTGGTCAAGAAGCTCGCCGACGCCACCGACGTGGACGTCTACTTCCAGTACTCCCCTGAGTCGTTCACCGGCACCGAGCTGGAGTACGCCGTCGAGGTGTGCGACGCGGTCAACGAGGTGTGGCAGCCCACGCCCGACCGCAAGGTGATCATCAACCTGCCCGCCACGGTCGAGATGGCCACCCCCAACGTCTACGCCGACCAGATCGAGTGGATGCACCGCAACCTCAAGCGCCGCGACTCGATCGTGCTGTCCCTGCACCCGCACAACGACCGCGGCAGCGCCGTGGCCGCCGCCGAGCTGGGCTACATGGCCGGCGCCGACCGCATCGAGGGCTGCCTGTTCGGCAACGGCGAGCGCACCGGCAACGTCTGCCTGGTCACCCTGGGCATGAACCTGTTCTCCCAGGGCGTCGACCCCGAGATCGACTTCAGTGACATCGACGAGATCCGCCGGGTCACCGAATACTGCAACCAGCTGCCCGTGCACCCGCGCCACCCGTGGGGCGGCGAGCTGGTCTACACCGCCTTCTCCGGCTCCCACCAGGACGCCATCAAGAAGGGCTTCGAGCACCTGGAGCGCGACGCGGCGGCGGCCGGGGTGCCGGTCGACGAGTTCACCTGGGCGGTGCCGTACCTGCCGATCGACCCGAAGGACATCGGCCGCAGCTACGAGGCCGTCATCCGGGTCAACAGCCAGTCCGGCAAGGGCGGCGTGGCCTACATCATGAAGGCCGACCACCAGCTCGACCTGCCGCGCCGGCTGCAGATCGAGTTCTCCAAGGTGGTGCAGGCGCGCACCGACAGCGAGGGCGGCGAGATCAGCCCGGCCGCGATGTTCGAGATCTTCCGCGACGAGTACCTGCCCAACCCCGCCAACCGCTGGGGCCGCCTGAGCCTCATGGCGCACCGCCACGAGTCCACGGTCGACGACCAGGACCTCATCAGCGCCGACGTGCGCCTCGACGGCGAGATCCGCGAGATCCAGGGCAAGGGCAACGGCCCGATCTCGGCGTTCATCGACGCCATCGCGCCCGTCGGCCTGCAGGTGCGGGTCCTCGACTACGTCGAGCACGCGATGAGCGCGGGCAGCGACGCCAAGGCGGCCTCCTACCTGGAGTGCGAGGTCAACGGGAAGGTGCTGTGGGGCGTGGGCATCGACGCCAACACCACCACCGCCTCGCTGAAGGCGATCATCTCCGCGGTCAACCGCGCTTCGCGCTGACCAATCGGCTCTGACAGGGGGCACGGCGAGCTACTCGCCGTGCCCTCTTTCTTTTCCGTGCCTTAGTGAACGTTGCGTTTCTAAGTGCTGAATCGTATGCTCCTTAGAGAACGCACCGTTTACTAAGGAGGCGATGTCGTGGGGCTGGTGCTGGCCGGGCTGATGCTGGCGATGCTGCTCGGCGCGCTGGATCAGACGATCATGGCGCCCGCGCTGCCCGCCGTCGCGGGCGCGCTGGGCGGGCTCGATCGCATGCCCGCCGTCGTCAGCGCCTACCTCGTCGCCGCCACCGTCGTCATGCCCGTGTACGGCAAGCTCGGCGACCGGTACGGCCGGAAAGCCACCATGCAGGCGGCCGTCGTGATCTTCGTGACCGGGGCCGTGTTGTGCGGGCTGGCCACGTCGATGCCGCAGTTCATCGCCTTCCGGGCGATCCAGGGGCTGGGCGGCGGCGGGCTGGTCATCGGGGCTCAGGCGATCATCGGCGAGCTGGTGAGCCCCCGTGAGCGCGGGCGTTACCTCGGGCTGTTCGGCGCCGCGTACATCGTGGCCGCCGTCGGCGGGCCGCTGGTCGGCGGGTTCTTCGTGGACGGGCCGGGGTGGCGGTGGATCTTCGCCGTCTACCCGCCGCTGGGGCTGCTGGCGCTGGTGCTGCTCAGCGTCGCGCTGAAGCTGCCGCGGCCCCGCACGCGCGCGCCGCTCGACGTGGCCGGGGCCGTCACGCTGGGCGCCACCGTGGTCGGGATCGTCATGGTGGGGGAGAGCGGGAACCCCGCCTACCTCGCCCTGGCCGCCGCCGGCGTGGTGGCGTGGCTGGTCAGCGCGCGGTTCGCGCGGGACCCGATCCTGCCGCTGCGGCTGTTCGCCGACCGGGCGTTCGCGGTGCCCGTGGCGATCAGCCTGCTCATCGGGTTCGCGCTGTTCGGGACGATCACGTACCTGCCGGCGTACGCGCAGATCGCCCTGCACACCAGCGCCACGCAGGCCGGGCTGCTGGTGACCGCGCTCATGGGCGGCGTGCTGGTCGCCGCCGTCGCCTCCGGCCGGCTCATCACCCGGACGGGGACGTACAAGCCGTACCCCGTCGCGGGCACGGCCCTGGCGGCGGCGGGGCTCGCCCTGCTGGGGTTCGCCGGAGCCGGGCCGGTCGTGCTCGTGCTCGCGCTGCTGCTGACAGGGCTCGGGGTCGGGCTGGTCATGCAGGTCATGGTGCTGGCCGCGCAGAACGCCGTCGAGTACGCCGACCTCGGCACCGCCACCTCGTCGGTGACCTTCGTCCGCCAGGTCGGGGCGTCGGCCGGAGTGGCGCTGGTGGGGGCGCTGATCACGCTCACCTCGGGCATCTCCAGCACCTCGCCGGCGAATCTGCCGGAAGCCGTGCGCGGCCAGTTCGCCGCCGCCGTGCCGCCCGTCTTCGCGGCCATGGCGCCGCTGCTGGTCGTGGCGTTCCTCCTGGCGCTCGCGCTGCCGGCGCGCCCGCTCCGTACCACTGCTCACGTTGAGGAGAACCGGTGAAACTCGTCGCACCGCTGCGTGCCTTCGGCCGCGCCGATCTGGCCACGGCCGGGGGGAAGGGCGCCAACCTGGGCGAGCTGGTCAGGAACGGCTTTCCGGTGCCTGACGGCTTCGTCGTCACCACGTACGCGTACGAGCTGGTCGCTCAGGGCGGCGGCACGCGTTTCGAGCAGGTGGAGCTGCCAGGTGAGCTGCGGCGGGCGATCACCGACGCCTACGCCGGGCTCGGCGGCGGGCCCGTGGCCGTGCGGTCGAGTGCCACGGCCGAGGACCTGCCGGGCGCGGCGTTCGCCGGGCAGCAGGACACCTACCTCAACGTCGTCGGCGAGCCTGCTCTGATCGATGCGGTCCGGCGGTGCTGGGGGTCGTTGTGGAACGAGCGTGCCGTCGCCTATCGGGCGCGGCTGGGCATCTCCGACTCGGAGGTGCGGATCGCGGTGGTGGTGCAGCGGATGGTGGAGGCGGAGGTGGCGGGGGTGCTGTTCACCGCTGATCCGGTCAGTGGTGATCGGGGGCGGCTGGTCATCGACGCGAGCAGCGGGCTGGGGGAGGCCGTGGTGTCGGGGCTGGTCACGCCGGACCATTACGTGGTGGACGGGCGGGGGCGCGTCGACTTCACCCCGGGACGTCGGGAGGTGGTCATCCGCAGTGCGGCCGGTGGCGGGGTCGTGCGTGAGACGGCGGCGCGGGCGCGCGCCGAGCGGCCGGTCGGCGGGGCAGAGCGGCTGCCGGATGTCGGCGGGGCAGAGCGGCTGCCGGATGAGGTGGTGGCCGAGCTGGGGCGGCTGGGGCGGGAGGTGGCCGCGCAGTTCGGGCGGCCGCAGGACATCGAGTGGGCGTACGCGCAGGGACGGCTGCACCTGCTGCAGGCGCGGCCGATGACCGCGCTGCCGCCGCCTCCGGTGGGCCGGCTCAACCCGTTCCAGCGCCGCCTGGCCACGGTCTTGATGGAGTACCTGCCCGAGCGGCCGTACCCGATCGACATGTCCACCTGGGTCCCCCATGGTCCGGCCGGGCTGATGCGCAACGTCCTGGGCAGCTTCGGCGTGCGGCGCGCGTTCGACGACTTCCTCCAGGAGGAGGACGGCGTCGTCTACCGGATGCTGCCTCCGTCGCCGAAGCCGACCGTCAAGGTGCTCGCGGCGCCGTTCCGGGTGCTGGCGAAGGCCAGGCGGTACGACCCGGCCCGGTGGACGGAGGATCGGCGGTTCCGTGACTACCTCGCGTCGGTCGAGGCGCTGCGGGGGCGGGATCTGCGGGCGATGACGTGGGGTGAGCTGCTGCGGGTGCCTCGGCAGGCGCTGGCGTTGGTGGGGCCTGTGGCCGATCTGCGGGTGGACTACCTGCCGGGGACGGGGGTGGCGCTGCTGCGGCTGCTGGTGGCTGTTCGGGTGCTGGGGCGGGGGGAGGTGTTCGCCGATCTGCTGCACGGGGCGCGTACCCGGACCACGGACGCCAATGCGGCGTTGGAGCGGCTGGCCGAGGTGGCGCGGCGGACGGGGGCGCTGGAGGCGGATCCGGTGCCTGCGGAGTTCGCGGAGGCGATGGCGGCGTTCCTGGACGAGTTCGGTCATCGGGAGACCGCGAGCCCGATCCTGGTCACGCCGCCCACGTGGGCGGATGCTCCGGAGGTGGTGCTCGGACTGGTGAGGATGCTGACCTCGGGCTCGGCCATGCCGCACAGCTCTCCTGCGCGGCAAGAGTCACCCTCGTCGCAAGGGCTGCCCGCGCCGCAGGGGCCGGGTGCGCGGAAGGAGGGCGATGACGCGCTGGGACGCCTGCTCGCCCACCCCCTGCTGCGGGGCAAGGGCCGTCGCGCTCGCATGACACGCTGGGTGCAGGCCGCGCGGGCGGGGGTCGCGTTCAGGGAGGACAGCCACTTCTTCTTCATGATGCCGCAGCCCATCCTGCGCAGATCGTTGCTGGAGCTGGGCCGCCGCCTGTGCGACGCGGGTGTCCTTGACGTGCCGGAGGCAGTCTTCCACCTGCGCCTGGAGGAGCTGGAGGAGATCGAGGACGTGACCGCCCTGCGCGGGCCGCACGCCGAGCGGCTGCGGGAGACCGTCGCCAGGCGGGCGCTCAAGCGGGAGGAGCTCGCCGGGGTGCGGCTCATCGACCCCGCGGCGATCTTCCCGCCGGCCGAGACCGGCGACGCGCTGCTCACCGGTGCCCCGGTCGGTGGCGGCAGCGCGACCGGGCCGGTGAAGGTGATCGCCACGCCCGCCGAGTTCGGCCGGCTGGCCGCCGGTGACGTGCTCGTCTGCCCGTACACGAACCCGTCATGGACGCCGCTGTTCCAGCACGCGGCGGCCGTGGTCGTGGACACCGGCGGCGCGGCCTCGCACGCGGCGATCGTGGCCAGGGAGTACGGCATCCCCGCCGTCATGGGCACCGGCACGGGCACCTCGACGCTCCAGGACGGGCAGCTCGTCACGGTCAACGGCGACACCGGCACGGTGACCAGCCCGGTCACCGCGACGGCGGGCGGCGGCCCAGCCGCCGGCGCGGTCACCGGTCCCGGCGCTTCCTAGAATGCTGGCCATGGTCACCGACCACCGCAAGCTGCCACGACGCCGGGGCGAGGCGCTCAGCGCCGCGATCTACCAGGCCACCCTCGACGAGCTGGCCGAGGTCGGCTACGCCGGGCTGACCATGGAGGGGGTCGCCGAGCGGGCCAAGGCCAGCAAGGCCTCGCTCTACCGGCGCTGGCCCACCCGCATCGAGCTGGTGATGGAGGCGGTCTACCAGTCGCTGCCCAGCCCGGAGAGCTCGCCCGACACCGGCAATCTGCGGGACGACCTGGTCGCCATGCTCACCCGTACGGCGCAGGCCCTGTCGGGGCCGGCCGGTGAGGCGATGCGCGGGCTGCTCGGCGAGGCGTTGCGCGGGGAGTCGCCGCTGAGCACCCTGCGGCGCAACTCCCAGGGCACGGCCAGGAAGCTGATGGAGGAGATCGTGCGGCGGGCGGTCGAGCGCGGTGAGGTGGATCCCGCGGACGTCACCCCCCGCCGCCTCGACTCCGGGCACGCGCTGCTGCGTCACCACTTCCTCTTCGAGGGGCCGCCGATCCCGGAGCGGCTGGTGGCCGAGATCGTGGACGAGGTGCTCGTGCCGCTGCTCCAACCAACCGCGCGGGCGACCGGCTGAGGCCGCCGCCGGACCCGGTTTGGCCGCTGCAGACGACGCTCAGATGTGGGCCGGGCCGAGCGCGGTGGGCTCGGGCAGGGCCGGATCGTGCGGGGAGCGCCGCAGGACGGCCCGCGCGACCAGCGCCGCCAGCCCCGTGCTGAGCACCGCGCAGGCTGCCACCGCCGGCCCGAACCACGGCGACACCTGCCACAGCCCGAACGCCATCAGCCCCGCCACCGCCGTCCACCCGATCGCGTTCATGACGGCCGCCACCGCCAGCGACTTCCCGGCGGCCCGGACGGCGCCCGCCATCACGGGGGAGGCGGCGGCGGCCAGCGGAAGCGGCAGGACCAGCGTCATGAGGGTCGGGACGAAGAAGCCGCCCATCATGGCGTCGCCGAGTGCCGGTAGGGGAGCCGCCGCACCCAGCGCCAGGCTGACATAGCTGAGCAGGACGAGCCCGATCGGGACTGCCACGGCGAGGGCCGTCAGCAGCACCCGCCGCCCGGTCGCCCGCGCCGCCGCACCGTAGGGCGCCCGCTTGTCCGCGGCTCGGGCGGCGATGCCGAGCTGCCACGGGGCCAGCAGGGCCATCGCGCCCGCTCCGGCGAAGCAGGTCATGGCCGCCCTGAACAGCCAGCCGACCTCCTCGGCCCGATCCGACGGGAACGAGAGGGCGGCGGCGTCGCGGACCGCGGGGTTCCACAACATCCACAGAGCGTAGGAGCCGGCGACGAGGATCGCCCAGAGCGGCAGGCGCAGCGGCCGGGCGCCGGGGATGCGGCGGTGGTGCAGCCACGCGTCCGCCGCCCCGGCGGCCAGGTCGAGCACCGTGCGCAGCCGCACAGGACGGGCGGCGACCAGGTCGGCGACCTCCTCGCCGTACCGCTCCCGCCACGCCTTCGGGTAGAGCCTCAGCACGGCCCCCGCCACGGCTCGCATCATGCCTGCCCCCAAGCCATCCGCCGCACCCCCGCCTGCTCCACCCGGCGCAGTGTGGCGAGCTGCTCCCGCAGCGCGTCACGCCCGCCGTCGGTGATCCGGTACGGCTTGCGCCGCTCCGCCGACTCCACGGCCTCGATCCAGCCGCGTTCCTCCAGCCGCATCAGCGCCCCGTAGAGCGTCCCCGGCTCCAGCGAGGTCCCCGAGAACTGCTCGATGTCGCTGATCATCCGGTATCCGTGTTTCTGCCCCTCGGCGAGGCTGATGAGCACCAGTAGCGCCACATCAGTGAAGCGGCCGAGCGACTGCGTCTTGCGAGCCATGTATTAAGTAAAACTTAGTAAGTTCTACTGAGCAAGTCCGATCGTGCCCGCCGCCAGCCGCATGCTGTGCTCGAACGCCTCCCGCCGGTTCTCGATCGTGTTGTCGAACTGGCCGAACACCTCGAAGTTGACCCACCCGTACAGGGTGGTCCAGGCCGCGAGCGCGCGCCAGATCACGTTGTCGGGCACGGCGGGCATGAGTTCGCGGAAGCCCGCCACGTCCGGCTCCAGGTCGGCGGGCAGGTCCTCCTCGGGGACCCGCACCGCGCCCGCCTGCCAGGCGTCGGACATGACGCGGCCCAGCACGGCCACGTCGCGTACGCGGGCCTCCACCGTGTCCTGGGGCGCCTGGTAGCCGGGGACGGGGGAGCCGTAGATCAGGGCGTACTCGTGCGGATGGGCGACCCCCCACTCGCGCACGGCGCGGCAGGCGGCGAGCCATCGCCCGAGGTGGTCCTCGCGGGGGGTCGCGGCCTCGCTGTGCTCGACGGCCGCGCCGAGGGCGTTGTAGCTGTCGATGATCAGCGCGGTGAGCAGGTCGTCGCGGCTCGGGAAGTAGCGGTAGATGGCCGAGGAGACCATGCCCATCTCCCGGGCCACCGCGCGGAGTGACAGGCCGCCGGCCCCTTCGGTGGCGAGCTGGCGGCGCGCGATGTCGGTGATCTCTTTGGTGAGCTCGGCCCTGACGCGTTCTCTGGCGGTGCGGCTGGCTGTCATGCACAGCAGGTTAGCAGAGCGGTGAGAAGAAACGAGAGCACTGCTCTTGACGAACGGTGCTCTTTTGAGAGAGCATTGCTCTCGTAAGCGAATCACCCCTCAACCGGAGGCCCCCGATGCTCGCCCTCGCCAAGAACGCCAACATGTTGCTGATGTTCCTCCTGGAGCTCGGCGTGCTGGCGTCCGTCGCCTACTGGGGCTTCACGGTCAGCCCGAACTGGGGGGTCAAGCTGCTGGCCGGGCTCGGCGGCCCGGCGCTGTTCATCGCGGCGTGGGCGCTGTTCGGGGCGAACGGCGGCGCGAACGCCACGTTCCCGCTCACCGGCCTGGCTCGCGCCGCGCTGGAGATCCTCTGGTTCGGCGGCGGCGCCCTGGCGCTCTACGCCTCCGGGCTGATCACCTCCACCATCGTCTTCTCCGCACTCTTCATCGTGAACGCGGTCCTCCGCATCTTCTGGAACGAGGTCTGAACATGGGTAAGCACGTCGTCGTCGGTTCGGGTCAGGTCGGCGCCCACCTGGCCGCCAAGCTCATCGCCCAGGGGCACGAGGTCGTCGTCGTGACCCGCTCGGGCAGCGGCCCCGCCGGCGCCACCAAGGTGGCCGCGGACGTCGCCGACCAGACCAAGCTCATCGAGGTCACCCGGGGCGCGGACGTCCTGTACAACTGCGTCAACCCCGCCTACCACCGCTGGCTCACCGACTGGCCGCCGATGGCCGCCTCGTTCCTGGCCGCCGCCGAGGCGAGCGGCGCCGTCTACGTGATGCTCGGCAACCTCTACCCGTACGGGCCCGTGTCCGTCCCGATGACCGAGGACCTGCCGCTCTCCTCCCCTGACCCCAAGTTCCAGGTACGCGCCAGGATGTGGGCCGACGCGCTCGCCGCGCACGAGGCGGGCCGGATCAGGGTCACCGAGATCCGCGGCTCCGACTACTACGGCCCCGGTGCCACCGACCAGTCCTACCTGGGCGACCGCTTCACCGTGCCGCTCAGGGCCGGCAAGCCGATCGTGTCGCCCTGGCCGGTCGACCTGCCGCACACCTGGACGTACCTGCCGGACGTGGCCGACACGATGATCACGGCGGGCGCCGACGAGCGCGCCTGGGGCAGGCCGTGGCACGTGCCCAGCGCGGAGCCGCTGACCTTCCGCGAGATGGCGCGGCGCATGGCCGCCGTGACCGGCAGCCCCGAGCCCCGGCTGCGGGTGATGCCGTGGGCGCTGGTGCGCGCGGCCGGGCTCTTCTCGCCCATGCTCGGCGAGCTGGGGCACGTCCGCTACCAGTTCACCGCGCCGTACGTGCTCGACTCCTCGGCCTTCCAGCGCACGTTCGGCGCCGCGCCTACCCCGGTCGAGACGGCACTCAAGGCTACGCTCGTCGGATGAAGATAGCCATGATCGGTCTGGGCGACATCGCGGAGAAGGCCTACCTTCCCGTGCTGGCCGCTCAGCCCGCTCTCGACCTGCACCTCTGCACCCGTAACGAGGCCCGGCTGCAGCGGCTCGGCGACACCTACCGGATCGGCGCCCGCTTCACCAGCGTGGACGAGGTGATCAAGGCGGGGGTGGACGCGGCGTTCGTGCACGCGGCCACCCACGCCCACCCCGAGCTCGTCGAGCCGCTGCTCAGCGCCGGGATCCACGTCTACGTCGACAAGCCGATCGCCTACACGCTGGCCGAGTCGGAGAAGCTCGTCCGCCTGGCGGAGGCCGAGGGCAGGTCCCTGATGGTGGGCTTCAACCGCCGCCACGCCCCCGGGTACGCCGAGCTGGCCGCCCACCCCCGCCATCTCGTCCTGATGGAGAAGCACCGCCACAACAACCCCGAGGCCCCGCGCAAGGCGGTCTTCGACGACTTCATCCACGTCGCCGACACGCTCAGGTTCCTGGCGCCCGGCCCCGTCACCGGCACCACGATCAGGACCCGCGTCAGGGACGGCCTCATCGAGCACATCGTCCTGGAGCTGTCGGGCCACGGCTTCACCGCCATCGGCGTGATGAACCGGATGAGCGGCGCCTCCGAGGAGACCTGCGCCGCCATGGGCGACGGCGCCAAGCGGCGGGTGGTCAACCTCGGCGACGTCATCGACTACCAGGGCGGCGAGACCCTCGCCCGGCGGCCCGACTGGGTGCCGGTCGCCCAGCAGCGCGGCATCGAGCAGGTCTGCCTGGAGTTCCTGGCGGCGGTGCGCGACGGGCGGCGCATCGACGCCGCCGACGCGCTGGCCACCCACGCCCTCTGCGAGGAGATCGTCCTCCAGGCAGGCTCGTGAACGAACGGTGAGCTCAGCCGGCCGGCCTGAGCCGCATCGCCCGGTCGGCCCGGTCGAACATCCGCTGGAACGGCCTTCCCCCCAGCCGGGTCAGCACGGTGTACCCCTTGGCGTCGCTCAGCGGGCTGGACGACGACACGACACCCGCCAGCGCCCCGCCGTACAGGGCGGGGCCGCCGCTGCCCCCCGCCGCGGCGTGGCAGTTGCGCGTGACCATCAGCCCGGGCCCCTCGGACACCCCCTCGACGGCGTCCCCCACACACCGGTACAACCTCGTGCCCGGATACCCCCGGCCCGCCGGATACCCGAGCAGTTCGAGACCGCGCAGCCCGGTGCCCCGGGTCGTGGGCATCGGTGACAGCCCCTTCCCGGTGACCGACTCCAGCGGGCGCCTGCCGCTGGCGACCCCGACCAGCCCCACGTCGTACGGCAGCAGCTCCGAGGAGTACGGCCGGGTGCGCCACTTGGCCGGCACCCACGCGCGCACGACCGGCCAGACCCCCATCGGCGGCCGGCCCCGGTCGAACCCGGGCAGGAAGGCCAGGTGCTCGAGCAGCCGCCCGTCGTGGTACAGGCAGTGCGCCGCCGTCAGCACCAGGCTGCGGCTGCGCGAGCTGATCACCGTCCCCCCGCACAACACGTCCGTCTTCGCGACCGGATCCCGGCCGAGCAGCACCCCGGTCAGCCGCCGCGCCCCCGTGTAGGGGCGCGGGACCGGCGCGTAGCCCAGGCGGTCGCCGTCGGGGGTGAGCACACGGGGAACGGGGACGTTACGTTGGGACACCTCGGCGACGGCGGCTGGATCGAGCAGGACCAGAGACAGGGCCAACCTGAGCACCCTGCCACTGTAGGACGAAGATGATCAGCTCTCTGACCTGCGACATGAAGGTTTACTAACTCGTGTACTGGGCACCGAGCGCACGTAGCCGGGCGTGCGCCGACTCGTAGACGCCCGCCGCCTCGCCGAGATACGCCTTGGGCAGCTTGGCCACCATCGTGTAGTTGGTGTCACAGACGTTGCCCACCGGCGCCTGCCCCGCCTGGCTGACGAGCTGGTAGGCGTCGAGCGTGTCCAGGCCGGTCAGCTCGGAGGTCCAGGTGACCAGGTCGTGCTGGCTGATCCGGTACGCGTCCTCCAGCGGCCTGGCCGACCCGGTGGACATCAGGTGCAGGTCGTCCTCCAGGCGCGGCCACGGCGTGGCCATCCCCTTGATCAGCTCGACCGCGACCACGGTGTTCATGGCCGACTCCACCGCCGTCCCGCACACCTCGCCGTGGCCCTGCAGCCCGTGGCCGTCGCCGATGGAGAACATCCCGCCCTCGACGTTGACGCCCAGGTAGACGGTGACACCCGCGCGCAGCTCGGGGGTGTCCATGTTGCCGCCGTGCGCGTCGGGCGTGATCGTCATGCGGGCCTCGTTCGCGCCGGGGGCCACGCCGACCGTGCCGTGCATGGGGTCGAGCGGCAGCGCGACGCTGAAGTCGCTGTTGCGGGCGTGGTAGACGGCCACATTCCGGTCGAGGTCGAGGTCGTAGCGCCAGACCCGCTCCTCCAGCGGCGGCTGCAGCATGGCCGTGGTGTGGGTGCCGGTCAGCGCGCCGAAGTGCGGGAACGTCGTGGAGACCGCCCAGTCTCTGGCCGGGGTGATCGTGATGAAGTGCAGGGCCAGCGTGTCGCCCGGCTCGGCGCCCTCGACGTGGAAGGGGCCGGTCACCGGGTTCAGGTACGGGAACTCGCACACCCGCGACGGCAGGTCGTCCACGGTCCGGACGCGCCCGCCGAAGCAGTCCTCGGTGTAGAGCTCCAGGATCGTGCCGGGGCGTACCTTGCCGAGGGCGGGCCGGCCGCCGAAGGTGTAGCTCAGCTCCTCCGGCTTCGGACGGAAGGAGACGACGTTCATTTGACCTCCGTTGGCAGTACGGGCCGGCGGCCCAGCAGATACGAGCCGCCGAGGACGAGCAGGCCGAGGGCCAGCCAGATGCCGCCGACCCACTGGGCAGCGACGTTCTGGTTGATCACGACGGCCACCAGGACGGCGAAGCCGATCACGGGCGCGATCAGGTGCGCCCACAGGTTACGGCTGCGCTGCCTGATCAGGTAGTGCACGACCACGGCGATGTGCAACAGCAGGAAGGCGCTCATGGCGCCGAAGTTGACCAGCGAGGCCAGCTCGCCGATGCCGTTCTCCCTGGTGCTCATGTAGATGCCGAGGATGAGCGAGATGGCGGCGACCGCGAGGGTGGCGTTGACCGGCACGCGGTGCTTGGGGTGGACGGCCGCCAGGAAGCGCGGCAGCTGCCGGTCCCTGGCCATCGCGAACAGCAGCCGCGAGGTGGCGGCCTGCGCGACCAGCGAGTTGGCGAAGCCCCAGGCGATGGCGGTGGCCACGGCGGTGAGCACCGACAGCCACTGGCCGCCGGCGAACGCGGCGGTGTCGTAGAAGGCGCTGCCGGCTGCGTCGCCCTCGGCGATCAGCTTGGCCCTGTTGGGCGTGAGCAGCGCCGCCACCCACGTCTGCACCACGAACAGCACGGCCGCCACCGCCAGCGCGGCCACCATGGAGCGGCCGAGCCGCCGGGCGTCCTCGCGGTTCTCCTCGGCCAGGGTGGAGATGCCGTCGAAGCCGAGGAACGACAGCACGGCCACCGACGCGGCGGCGAGCACCATGCTCCAGGTGAAGGAGGAGGAGTCGAACAGCGGGGTGAGGAAACCGGTCTGCGCCTTGCCCTGCGCCAGCGCGACGCCGCCGACCACGAGGAAGATCGCCAGCACGGCCAGCTCGGCGATCAGCATGATGCGGGTGATCCTGGCCGTCATCTGGATGCCCAGGTAGTTGACGACCGTGTTGAGCACCACGAAGATGACCAGCCAGCCCCAGACGGGGATCGCCGGCACGAACGAGCTCATGGCCGCGCTGGCCACCAGGTAGAGCAGCGACGGCACCAGCACGTAGTCCAGCAGGATCGCCCAGCCGGCGATGAAGCCGACGGGGGCGGCGATGCCGCGGCCCGCGTAGGTGTAGACCGAACCGGCCATCGGGAACGCCCGGGCCATCTGCGCGTACGACAGGGCCGTGAACGCCATCGCCACCAGGCCGATGACGTAGGCGAGGGCCACCATCCCGTGGGAGACGGCGAAGACGTTGCCGAAGATGCCGAACGGGGCGATCGGCACCATGAAGATCAAGCCATAGATCATCAGATCGGCGAAGCCGAGGGAGCGCTGAAGCTCCTGGCGGTAGCCGAACTGCTCGACGCTGCTCATGTACGGCTCCTAGTGCTTGGGGGGCGTTCTGCACCTTAGAGCCAAAAGCTTTCTACTGAAAAGGTTTCTCCAGGAAGAAGTCCAGGCCATCGGCCCTGCCGAGGTGGACCGGCTGGCGCACCTGGCGGCCGAGCAGCGTGATCGTGCCGCGCGCGCTGGTGATCGCGGTGCCGTCGGACACGGCGTCGAGGTCGGGCACCGCCAGCGAGCCGGCCCGCGCGCACAGGGCCGCCAGCATCGCCACGGCCTCGTAGCAACCGTGGCCGTGGGCGTTCAGCAGGGGCGCGTCGTCGCCGAACCGGGCTGTGTACCGCTGGGAGAAGTCGAGGCTGGCCGGGGTCGGCAGGCCGCGGAAGTAGCCCATGGACGCGTACAGCTCGCCGGTGGCGTCGCCGCCGATGCCCAGCAGGCCGTGCTCCTCCAGCGCCGCGCACAGCCGGGCCGCGCGCAGCCCGGACGCGGCGAAGGCCCGGTTGAAGGCCACCAGGTCGCTGCCGATCAGCGTCAGCAGGATGGCGTCGGGCCGGGTGTCGGCCACCCGGCCGAGCCAGCGCACCGCCTCGCCGTACCGGACGAAGCGCTCGCCCACCACCGTCGCGCCCGACGCGCGCAGCCGCCTGCGGGCGCTGGCGTGCACCAGGCGGGGCCAGATGTAGTCGTTGCCCAGCAGGAACCAGCGGCGCGCCCGGCGCGGCCCGGCCAGCCACTCGATGCCGGGTGCGAGCTGCCGGTCGGGGGTCTCGCCGAGGTAGTAGACGCCGGGCGCCCGGCCGCCGCCCTCGTACGGCGGCGCGTACACGAACGGCACCCGCCCCGCGATCGCCGCCACCACCTCGACCCGCACGTCGCTGGCGTGCGCGCCCGCCACGGCCGCCAGCGTGCCCGACCGGACCAGGCCCGCCACCTCGGCGGCGACCTGCCCGGCGGGCCGCCCGCCGTCGATCAGCACCAGCTCGACCGGCCGGCCCAGCACCCCGCCCCCGGCGTTGACCTCCTCGGCGGCCAGCACGGCACAGTTGATCGCGGACGGGCCCATCAGGCCGAGCACCCCGGACACGGGGACGATCAGGCCGATCCTGACCGAGCCCGCAGGGAGGAGCCGCGCTTCGAGAGGATCGACGGTCGCCGCCACGCCGACGAGTATCCTCCCTTCTAGCTGCCCGACGAAAGGACCTCACCATGACGACCTCCGGGCTCGGGTCCTCACTCGCCTATCTGCTCAGCCGTGCGGAGCGCAGCGTCAACCGGGGGCTGGCGGCGGCGCTGGCGGGGGAGGACGTGACGGTCGAGCAGTGGCGGATCATGCGGGCGCTGGCCGACGGGCGGGGGGAGTCGATGGGGGAGCTGGCCGAGGCCGTGCTGATGCCGCACCCAACGCTGACCAAGGCGGTGGATCGGCTGATCGATCGGGCGCTGGTGTATCGCGGGCCGTCGAAGGGGGATCGGCGGCGGGTCGCGGTGTTCGTGTCGGGGCGGGGGGCGGAGCTGCTGGGGCGCGTGGACGGGGCGGTGGCCGAGCAGCAGGCGTTGATCGCTCTGGCGTTCGGGCGAGAGCGCATCGAGAGGCTCATGCGCGATCTCGAGGGTCTGGTGGAGGCTCTGGACGCGGAGCGCGCGTTCTGATCACAAGATTCTTCGGGAACCCCCACGGGCCGCCGCCGTCATGCGTGTCGGAGACCCGCTGCGCTCGCCGTAGGTCACGCATCCGGTCCCGCCGTGCGGTTCCTGGCGCTGGGTGAGGGCGCGGGCGAAGAAGGTGGCGTGGGCGATCGGAGCCGGTAGGGCGCAGGCGAGGTCGTCTGGACTGCCCAGGGTCGTCGTGCATCAGGCCGTCGCGCGTGACGAGGCTGATGACCTGGCGGGAGCGGGGGTGTCGCAGGCGGTCAGGACCTGGGTGGCGAAGGCTTCGACGAAGGTGACCGGGCGGCGCCCGGGAACTCAGCCCCGGTCGCGCTTCTTGGAGGTGTCCGCCCAGACCAGTGCCACCACCCCGGCCAGCGCCACCCCCAGATACGCGGGCAGGGGCAACTCCACCAGCCGGTGCAGGAACCCCCACTCGCTGTCGAACCACATCCGCCCGATGAACCCGCCGAGCCCCTGGATGATGGCGATCACGGCCACGACGTTGATGATGCCTCTCATGGGCACAATGATCGCGACACGGGGCCCGCCCCGGCATCGAACCTTGGGCGAGCCCCGCGCTACTTAAGTCGCTCTCACGGGTAGAGGCCGCGCATCTGGTGCGCCTCGGCCACCCGGCCCACGCCGATCACGTGCGCCGCCTGCCGCATGGTCAGGCCGCGCTCGGCGGCCAGCGACTTGACCTCGGTGAAGGCGTTCAGCATGAGGTCGCGCAGCTTGAGCTCGATCTCGCCTGAGCTCCACGCGTACGCCTGCATGTTCTGCACCCACTCCAGGTACGACACGATCACCCCGCCCGCGTTGGCCAGGATGTCGGGCACGACCAGGGTCCCGTTGGCGGCGAGGATCTCGTCGGCCCCGGGCGTGGTGGGGCCGTTGGCGCCCTCGACGACCAGGCGGGCGCGGATCCGCGGCGCGTTGGCCTCGGTGATCACGCCTTCGAGCGCGGCCGGGACGAGCACGTCCACGTCCAGCTCGAACAGGTCCTCGTGGGACAGCGCGTCGGCCTGGTGGAAGCCCCGCACGCCGCCGGTCTCGGCCGCGTACGCACGCAGCCGCGCGACGTCGAGGCCCGCGGCGCGGTAGACCGCCCCGGTGACGTCGGAGACCGCCACGACCTTGCACCCGGCGTCGGACAGGTACTGGGCGGCCAGTGCGCCCACCTTGCCGAAGCCCTGCACGGCCACGGTCACGCCCTCGGGCGAGCGGCCGAGCGCGGCCAGCGCCGCGATCTGCACGCCGCGCGAGGTCGCGCCGGTGCGGCCGAGCGAGCCGCCCAGCGTCATCGGCTTGCCGGTGACCACTCCGGGCACCGAGTAGCCCGCGCTGACGCTGTAGGTGTCCATGACCCAGGCCATGGTCTGCTCGTCGGTGCCGACGTCGGGCGCCGGGATGTCCTTCTCCGGGCCGATGAGCGGCATGATCTCGCTGACGTAGCGGCGGGTCAGCCGCTCCAGCTCCCGGGTGGTGAGCCCTGCCGGGTCCACGGCCACGCCGCCCTTGGCGCCGCCGTACGGGATGCCGACCAGCGCGCACTTCCACGTCATCCACATGGCCAGCGCGGTGACCTCGTGGATGTCGGTGCCGGGATGAAAGCGGAGGCCGCCCTTGGCGGGGCCGCGCGAGACGTTGTGCTGGACGCGGTAGCCCTGGACGACGTCCAGGCGGCCGTCCTCGCGCCGCACCGGGACCGAGACGGTCAGCGAGCGGCGCGGCGTGGCCAGCATCGTGCGGAGCCCGTCATCGAGCCCGAGATGCGCGGCGGCCTGGTCGAGTTGGTGGAGAGCGGAGTCGAGGGCCTGGCGGCCCGGGGTGATCAGGGCCGGCGTCGTTGACGGCACCATGATGCTCATGGAAGAAGTTCCTCCCGGTATGTACGCCCTATTTGTGGAAAAAGCGCCGTTGCCTTCCCCATTTGGGCGTTGTTGTCACGATCATCCTAGGGCGAGGGGTTTGACGTTGCCTAGTTTTGGTAGAAATCCAAGCCGGTGATCAGGCTGCTGTGGACCGTGCCACTCTGGCAGGCTTGCGGAGCGAGAGTGTGACGGATCGACGAATTGAGGGGTGGAATGCCCGCACTGGTGGTGGGGCCGATGTTGAGATACGTCGACTCGGACAGCGCCTCGATCTGGGTGGAGACCGCCGAACCCTGCACGGTCGCCATAGTGGCGGACGGCAGGACTTACCGGTCGCCTACCTTCACCGTGCACGGACACCACTACGCGATCGTGGATCTCGTTGAGTTGTCCCAGGATATCGCGTCGTACACGGTGGAGCTCGACGGGGAGCAGGTTTGGCCCATGGCGGGTCGCCCGCCGAGCAGGATCCGGCTGCTGCCGCCCGAGGGGGTGCGGCGGCTGGCGTTCGGCTCGTGCCGGACGAGCGTGCCGCACGACGCCGCGCACGTGCGCTCGCACGGCGACGACGTGCTGCGCGCCTTCGGCGAGCACCTGCCGGAGGCGGGTGACGAGGAGTGGCCCGACCTGCTGCTGCTCCTCGGCGACCAGGTCTACGCCGACAACCCCTCGCCCGACATGCTGGCCTTCATCCGCTCCCGCAGGAGCGGCGAGCCGCAGGGCGAGATCGCGGACTTCGAGGAGTACGCCGAGCTCTACCGCCAGGCGTGGACCGAGACGGAGATCCGGTGGCTGCTGTCCACCGTGCCCACCGCGATGATCTTCGACGACCACGACCTGCGTGACGACTGGAACACCTCCCAGCCCTGGCGCGAGCAGATGGCCAGGACACAGTGGTGGCAGCGCCGGGTGGTGGCGGGGCTCGGGGCGTACTGGATCTACCAGCACCTCGGCAACCTCTCGCCCGCCGAGCGGGCCGAGGACGAGCTGCTGGCCAAGCTGATGGCCGGCGACGGCGGGGCGGCGCTCGACGCGTTCGCCGAGCGGGCCGACGCCGAGCCGAGCAGCAACCGCTGGAGCTACGCCCGCGACCTCGGCCCCGCCCGCCTGATCATGGTGGACACCCGCTGCGCCAGGCAGCTCACGCCCGGCGACCGGCGCATGCTCGACCCGGTGGAGTGGGACTGGCTGCAGGAGCAGGTGCGGCAGCCCGCCAAGCGGCTGATCATCGGCTCGTCGATCCCGTTCATGCTCCCCGAGGGCGTCCACGGCGTGCAGAACTGGAACGAGGCCCTGTGCGACGGCAGGTGGGGCCCGTTCGTGCGCCGGTGGTCCGAGACCCTGCGCCAGGCCATCGACCTGGAGCACTGGGCGGCGTTCCGGCGCTCCTTCGACGACCTGGCCAAGCTGCTGATCGGGCTGGGCAAGCCGGTGCTGATCCTCTCGGGCGACGTGCACTACTCCTACCTGGCCAGGGCCGACAGGGGCCCGGTCTTCCAGATCGTCTGCTCGCCCATCCGCAACCCGCTCAGCCGGATGCTGCGCTGGGCCAACGTCTTCACCCAGTTCTCCGTCGCCACCCTGGTCGGCAGCCTGCTGGCCCGGCTGGCGGGCGTGCCGCGCCCGCCGTTCCGCTGGAAGATCACCAAGGGCCCCTGGTTCCAGAACGCGCTGGCCACGCTCAACCTGCCCGACGAAGTCACCTGGTACGGCTCCACCGGCGAGGAGGTCAAACCGATCGGCACCACCCGCCTACGCTGATCCTCATGCGCGATGACACTTACGCCCCTGCCGTCCCCTTCTACGACCTCTTCCACGAAGACGGCCACGTGCCCGCGATCCGCGAGCTCCTGCCGCCGCTGCTGGCCGGCGTGCGCCGGAGCGTCATCGAGATCGGCGCGGGCACCGGCCTGATCACCGAGCTGATCGCGCGGGTCACCCCCGCCGAGGTCTACGCCCTGGAGCCGTCGCTCGGCATGCGCTCCGTGCTGGTCTCCCGCCTGGCCACCGACCCCGAGGTGTTGCGCAGGGTGACGGTGCTGCCGTGCGGGGCGCTGGACGCCGAGGTGGACGAGCCGGTCGAGGCCGTCGTGATGATCTCGGTGTTGCAGAGCTTCGCCGCCGCCGAGCGGGCGCAGCTGTGGCGGGTGCTGGGCAGGCTGCTGGAGCCCGGCGGGCGGCTGCTGTTCAACTGGCGCGACCGGGCCCCCGCCGTGCCGGGGGAGCCGCAGGTCCTGGGCTCCTACCAGGTGGGCAGGCACACCTACGAGGTCGCCGGGCAGGTGCTGGAGGCCGAGGGGGAGCGCGTCACCTCGCGCTTCCACTACCGGATCAGGCAGCGCGGCGCGGTGATCAGCGACGACGAGCTGATCAGCACCGTTCACTGGCCCGCCGGAGACGTGCTGGCGGCGGAGCTGAAGGAGGCCGGCTTCCAACCGGGCGAGGCCCCCGAGGGGATGCAGGTCTGGCTGATGCCGAAATAGTGGGAACCGGCTCCTGACGTGCGGCCAACAACAGGGTGACCGCACGAGAGAGGACCGGCTACGTGGTGGGAGTTCAGGATGTGCCTGACACACACGACGACGCGGCGCTGATCGCCCATTCGATCGGCGATCCGGAGAGCTTCGCGGCGCTGTTCGACCGGCACGCCGACGAGATCCACAGGTACGCGGCCCGCCGCCTCGGGGGCGAGCTGGCCGACGACGTGACCGGCGAGGTGTTCCTGGCCGCCTTCCGCGGCCGGGCCCGCTACGACCGCTCCTGGCCCGACGCCCGCCCCTGGCTGTACGGGATCGCGACCAAGGTCGTCTCCCAGCACCGCAGGGCCGAGCGGCGGCGCACCGCAGCCCTGGCCAGGGTGAGCGTGGAGCGCCCCGGCACGTTCGACGAGCGCAGCGCCGACCGGGTCACCGCCGAGCAGCTCCAGCCCCGCCTGGCCAGGGCGCTGACCGGGCTCAGCGCGGCGGAGCGGGACCTGCTCCTGCTGGTGGCCTGGGCGGACCTCACCTACGAGGAGGCGGCGCTCGCGCTCGGCGTGCCCGTCGGCACCGTCCGCTCCCGGCTGCACAGGCTGCGCGTCAAGGTGCGCAGGGCGCTCGGCGGCACCGATCCCTTCGCAGAGGAGCCTCAGCATGGATGACGAGATTCGCGTGTTCGCCCAGGCACGGCCGCAGGCGCCGCCGTACGGGGCCGAGGCCAGGGCGCGGGCACGGGAACGGCTGGTCGCGGAGGCGCGGGGTGGCCGCCGGTTCCGGGCGCCCCGGCTGGGCTGGCAGGCCGCCGCCGCGTTCGGGGTGACGGTCGTGCTGGTCGGCGGGGTGGCCGTGGTCCTGTCGGACCAGGGGGCGGGCCCCGGCCCGACCACCTCGGCCGTGCAGTCCGTCGGCATGCCGCAGGACGAGCTGCACCCGCGGCCCGGCCAGTTCATCCTGGTCGAGTCGGAGACGATGTACTCCTCCCACGACATCGCCGCGGACGGCACGGCGACGCGCTACCTCTACCGGACGCACCGCAGGATCTGGCAGTCCACGGACGGCAGCGCGGACGGCCTGCTGATGACCGAGAGCCGCGAGCCGCAGCCGTGGCCGGGCGAGCCGCTGCCGGAGTCGGTGAAGACGCCCCCCGCAGGCGAGTCCTACACCGGGCTGGCCTCCTGCCCCGACAGGTTCGGCGCCCACCGCACCGACTACGCCCACCTGAGCACCTGGCCCACGGACCCCGCCGAGCTGCGCGAGCACCTCTACCGGCTCAGCCACAGGGAGCCGGACCCCGGCGAGCAGGTGGACCGCGACCTGGCGGCGTTCGAGCAGGCACGCAGCACGCTCCTGGAGACGTACCTGCCGCTGGCGCAGCGCAGGGCGCTGTTCGAGGCCGTCAAGGGCATCGCGGGCGTCGAGCCCGCCGACGGGGTGCGCAACTCCTCAGGACGTGAGGGGACGGCGCTGCAGCGAGCGGATGACCGGGGCCTGCTCACGCAGCTCATCTTCGACCCCGAGAGCTACCTGTACCTCGGGGAGCGGCAGGTGGTCGTGGACGCGGCCAAGGCGGAGGCTCCCGAGGGCAGCGTGCTGGCCTGGACGGCGCAGGTCGGCGTCGCGGTCGTGGACCGGCTGCCGGACGTGGAGGCGGACACGGAGGGCGACCTGACCTGCGCCCAGCCGGAGTCCCCGGTGCCCGGCACGCCCACGCAGCCGGCCGAGTAGGCGCCGTGGCGGCGCCCGGCCCCGTGAGCCGGAGGAGCGTCTCCCTGGACAGGGCCCAGCCACGTGCGGTGGGTGGGCCCTGCTCCGCTCTGCCGTGAACTATGTGGTCTTCAGCTCGTAGATGGCGTCGGCGAGCTGGGAGATCGCCCAGAGGAGGTCCTCCTCCGAGACCACGATCGGCGGCGCCAGCCGGATCGTGGAGCCGTGCGTGTCCTTGGCCAGCACGCCGCGCTTCAGCAGCGCCTTGGACACCTCGCGGCCCGTGCCGATCGACGGGTCGATGTCCACCCCGGCCCACAGCCCGCGCCCGCGCACCTCCAGCACGCCCTGGCCGACCAGCTCGCGCAGCCTGCCGTGCAGCACCTCGCCGAGCTTCGTGGCGCGCGCCTGGAACTCGCCGGTGTTGAGCAGCTCGATGACCGCGTTCGCCACCGCGCACGCCAGCGGGTTGCCGCCGAACGTGGAGCCGTGCTGCCCCGGGTGGATGATGCCCAGCACGTCGCGGTCGGCCGCGATGGCCGAGACCGGCACGACCCCGCCGCCCAGCGCCTTGCCCAGCACGTAGATGTCCGGGACGACCCCTTCGTAGTCGCACGCGAACGTCTGCCCCGTGCGCCCGAGCCCCGACTGCACCTCGTCGGCGATCATCAGGATGCCCTCGGCCGTGCACAGCGCCCGCAGCTCGCTCAGGTACCCGTCCGGCGGCACCAGCACGCCGGCCTCGCCCTGGATCGGCTCGACCAGCACCGCCACCGTGTTCGCGTCCACGGCCGCCCGCACCGCCTCGACCGAGGCGTACGGGACGATCCGGAAGCCCGGCGTGTACGGGCCGAAGTTGTCGTGCGCCTCCGGGTCGGTGGAGAAGCTGACGATCGTGGTGGTGCGGCCGTGGAAGTTGCCCTCCATGACGATGATGTTGGCCTGCTCGGGCTCGACGCCCTTGACCTCGTACCCCCACTTGCGCGCCACCTTGATGGCGGTCTCGACGGCCTCGGCGCCGGTGTTCATGGGCAGGACCAGGTCCTTGCCCGTGAGGTCGCCGAGCCCGGTGCAGAACTGCGCGAACTGGTCGTGGTAGAAGGCGCGGCTGGTCAGCGTGAGGCGTTCGAGCTGCTCCTTCGCCGCCTCGATGATCTTCGGATGGCCGTGGCCGAAGTTGAGCGAGGAGTAGCCGGACAGGCAGTCCAGATACCGCTTGCCGTCGACGTCGGTGACCCAGGCGCCGTGCGCCTCGTGGATCACCACCGGCAGCGGGTGGTAGTTGTGCGCGCTGCGGCGCTCGCTCACTTCGATCAGCTCTGCGCTGGTGGTCATGATCAGTTTTCCCCCCTGATCTCCAGTGTGCAGCACTTGGGCCCGCCACCTGCCTTACGCAGCTCCGACAGATCGACCGGGATGACCTCGTACCCGCGTCGCTTGAGCTCCAACTGCAGGTCGGACGCCTCGGCGTTGATGACGACGTTCGTGCCGTCGCTGACCGCGTTGAGCCCGAGCACCTCGGCGTCGCGGGCGCTCGCGATCACCGCGTCGGGGAACATGCGGCGCAGCACCGCGAGGCTGCCCGGCGAGAAGGCCTCCGGGTAGTAGGCGACGTTGCGCCCGTCCAGCGGGAACAGCGCCGTGTCCAGGTGGTAGAAGCGCGGGTCCACCAGCGTCAGCGAGATCACCGGGCGGCCCAGGTACTCCTGCGCCTCCTGGTGGGCGACCACGTCCGTGCGGAAGCCGGTGCCGGCCAGGATGACGTCGTCGAGGGTGAGGAAGTCGCCCTCGCCCTCGTTCACGTGCGCCGGCTCCAGCGTCGGGTAGCCGCGCTCGGCGAACCAGCGCAGGTAGGCCGGGCCCTCCGGGCCGCGCTGCGGGTAGGCGAAACGGGCGCCGTACGCGCGCCCGCCGACGACGAGGGCGCCGTTCGCGGCGAAGACCATGTCGGGCAGCCCGTCGATCGGGTCGATCAGGCTGACCCGGTGGCCGAGCTCCTCGTAGGCCGCCTTCAGGCCCTCCCACTGCCGGACCGCCACGTCGCGGTCCGCGCCGGCCTCGGGATGCATCCACGGATTGATCGCGTACTCGACCGTGAAGTACTCAGGGCGGCACATGAGGAAGTGTTTGGGCATGCAGCACTCCATCGGCTGTAAACAGGGAAAACCCCAGCTCAGGGGTTGAGGACAGCCTAAGAAGGGGGTTTGCGCAGGCCAAGGGGTTGACATTGCGTGTTCGCGCGAGTCTGTTGCGTCTCCGGCCCTCAGGTGCCCGAATCGTTGCGTGGGTCCGGCACGACGGCGCCGGGAGGTGTGTCCACGAGCCTCGACAGCACGATGGAGCTCTTGGTGCGCACCACGAACGTCATCGCCGCGATGCGCTCGATGACCCGCTCCACGTGCCGCACGTCCGTCGCCCTGATGTGCAGCAGCGCGTCCGCCTCGCCGGTGATCGTGGCGGCCGCCACCACCTCGGGGAACCGGGACACGGCCAGCGCGATGTCCGACGGCTTCGTCTTGCCCTGGCAGAACAGCTCCACGTACGCCTCGGTCGTCCAGCCGAGCGCCCGCGGCGAGACCCGCGCGCTGAACCCGGTGATCGCCCCCGTCTCGCGGAGCCGGTCCACCCGCCGCTTGACCGCCGACGCGCTCAGCCCCACCTGCTGCCCGATGTCGGCGTAGGTCTGGCGGGCGTCGTCCACGAGCGCCGCGATGATGTCCCGATCGAGCTGGTCCAGTTCCACCGGCTCTGTATACCGCCTGGCCTGGCTGGCGCGCGACGAGCGGCGCGCGGGAGACTGTGCGGGATAAACCGTGACCGAAAGGCATCCGCCATCATGAGCACCACGAGCTTCCCCGAGGGCTTCGTGTGGGGAGTTTCGACGTCGGCTTTCCAGATCGAGGGCGCCACTTCCGCCGACGGCCGCCGGCCGTCCATCTGGGACGTCTTTTCCGCGGACCGGGCGGAGGCCTGCGACCATTACCACCGCTATCCCGAAGACGTGCGGCTGATGAAAGAGCTGGGAATGGCCGCCTACCGGTTCTCGGTGAGCTGGGCGCGGGTTTTCCCAGAAGGGCACGGCAAACCCAACGCGGCCGGGCTCGACTTCTATGACCGGCTGCTCGACGAGCTGGTCGGCGCGGGCATCACCCCGTACGCCACCCTCTACCACTGGGACCTGCCGCAGGCGCTGGAGGAGCGCGGCGGCTGGCCGTCCCGCGACACCGCCGCGCGGTTCGCCGAGTACGCCGCCGCCGTCCACGAGCGGCTCGGCGACCGGGTGGGCACCTGGTTCACGCTGAACGAGCCGTGGGTGGCGGCGTTCCTCGGCTACGGGGCCGGCATCCACGCGCCAGGCCGCAAGTCGGCCGCCGACGCCTTCCGCAGCGCCCACCACATGCTGCTCGGCCACGGCCTGGCCGTCCAGGCGCTGCGCGCCGGCGGGGCCGAGCAGGCCGGCATCGTGCTCAACATCTCGCCCGTCATGACGCCCGCCCAGGTCAGCGACTTCGGCAGGGAGCTGTCGGAGGAGGACGCCGCGGCGGTGGCCAGGATCGACGCGCTGGTCAACCGGCAGTTCCTGGAGCCGGTGCTGCGCGGCGCGTACCCGGCGGAGCTGCTCCCCGTCATCGAGCGCAACGGCGGCCTCGACCACGTGCGGGACGGCGACCTGGAGACCATCTCCCAGCCCGTCGACCTGCTCGGCGTCAACTACTACAGCCCGCTGGTCGTCCAGGCGCAGCCCAGCGAGCCGGCCGACCCGGCGTATCCGGGCAGCGAGGGAATCCTCTTCTGCACCATTCCGACGGCGGTCACCGCGATGGGCTGGCCGATCGTGCCCAATTGCCTCTCCCTGCTGCTGGGCCGCATCTCCCGGGAATATCCCGGCCTCGATCTGATGGTCACCGAGAACGGCGCCGACTTCGTGGACGTGGTGACCGGCGACGGCATTCACGACGTCGAGCGCATCAGTTTCATCGAGGAGCACCTGCGCGCCCTGCGGGCGGCGATCGACGACGGCGCCCGGGTGCGCGGCTATCTCGTCTGGACGTTGCTCGACAATCTCGAATGGTCCGACGGCTACCAGCGCAAGTTCGGCCTCGTGCACGTGGACTTCGCCACCCAGCGGCGCCGGATGAAGGACAGCGCGCTGTGGTACCGCGACGTCATCAGCCGCAACGGCCTGGCCGGGACGCCGCCCAAGAGGCCCACGCTGGAGACGGTGGCCGCCCGCGCGGGCGTGTCCAGGGCCACGGTCTCCCGGGTCGTCAACGGCGAGTCGTCGGTGAGCCCCGAGGTGCGGGCCGCGGTGATGCGGGCCGTCAAGGAGCTCGGCTACGTGCCGAACCTGGCCGCCCGCAGCCTCGTCACCCGCCGCACCAACGCGGTCGCCCTGGTGCTGTCCGTCCCCCGGCAGGGCGCCGACCCGCTCACCTCGGCCGTGGTCCAGTACGTGACGAGCCTGCTGGAGGGCGCGGGCAAGCAGATCACGCTCATGCTCGCCGACACGGCCGAGAGCCACCGGCGCATCGCCGCGCACGTCGAGGCCCGGCTCGCGGACGGCGTCGTGCTGCTGCCGCCCGACCGGGGCGACACGCTGGCCGAGCGGCTCTCCCGCACCGAGGTGCCGCTCGTGCTACTGGGCAAGCCGCCGATCGCGTCGCTCGTCCCGTACGTGGACGTGGACAACGCGGGCGGGGCCGCCACCGCCACCGAGCACCTGCTCGCCCAGGGGCGCCGCCGCATCGGCATGGTGTGCGGGCCCCTGGACCTGGTCACCATGCAGGACCGGCTGGCCGGGCACCGGGCGGCGCTCCAGCGCGCGGGCCTGACGCCGCACCTGGCGCCGGCCGACGACCTCACCCGCGCCTCGGGCGCAGCCGCCGCCCTCCGGCTCCTCACCGACGTGCCGGCGCTCGACGCCGTCTTCGCCGCCACCGACCAGCTCGCCATCGGCGTCCTCCAGGCGGCCCGCGAGCTGGGGCGGCGGGTGCCCGAGGACCTGGCCGTGGTGGGCTTCGACGACGTGGACGCCGCCTCGGCCACCACCCCGGCACTCACCACCGTGCGCGTGCCGGTCACGGACCAGGCGCTGGCGCTCGCGCGGCTGCTGCTGTCCAGGCTGGAGGGCCGCCACACCACCTCCGTGGTGCTGCCCACCCGGCTTGTCGTGCGCGAGTCGGCCTAGAGCCGCTGCTGCTCGAACAGGTGCGGGAAGACCTTGGAGACCTTGGACAGCAGGTACTCGCCGTAGGTGCCGGTGAAGTCCACCTGGCCGTCCCAGCGGCGGCCCGGGGCGTAGGGGAGGGGCGGGACCTCGCTGTCCCAGCCGGGGTCGAAGAAGAACGGGAAGCTGAGGCGCTCGTTGCTGCTGCGGTTGCGGACGCGGTGCGGGGTGGAGCGGTACTGCCCGCCGGTCAGCTTGTCGAGCATGTCGCCGATGTTGCACACGAACGTGTCCTTCAGCGGGGGCGCCTCGATCCAGCCGGTCGTCGTACGGACCTGGAGCCCGCCGTTGCCGTCCTGGAGGAGCAGCGTCAGCAGCCCGTAGTCGGTGTGCTCGCCGACGCCCCAGGTGTCGGGGTCGTCGGCCGGACCGGGCGGATAATGAAATATCCGGAAAAGGATCGTGGGGTCGGCCGTGTAGCCCGTACGGAAGTAGTCCTCCGCCAGCCCCAGGCTCAGCGCGATGCCGCCCATCACCGCCTGCCCCACCCCCGTCATCGCGTCCAGGTACTCCAGCACCGCCTCGCGCAGCTCGGGCACCTGGGCGGGGAAGAGGTTCGGCCCGTGCAGGGGGACGGTGCCCGGCGGCTCCTCGGCGCCGAAGTAGACGCCCTCCTTCAGGTCGGGCCGCCCGGAGGTCAGCTCGCCGCCGACCGGGAAGTAGCCCCGCCACGCCCGGCCGCCCCCGGCCATCGCGATCTCGTTCTTGACCTGCTCGGGCAGCGCGAAGAAGCGCCTGCTCGCCGCGTCGAGCCGCTCGATGAGGCCGGGCGGCACGCCGTGGCCCGTGACGTAGAAGAAACCGTGCTCGCGGCAGGCGGCGCCGATGGCGTCGGCGACGGCCTGCCTTTCGTGGCCCGCCGTGAGGAGCGGGGCGATGTCGATCACCGGCAGTTCGCTCATCGCACCATTGTTCCCCCGGGAGCCGCCGATCAGCGCTCCCCGTGCTCTTCGCGCGGCGGGACGGCACGCGGCCTGAGGTCCTCCCGGGCGGTGCCCATGAGTGGGCTCAGAACGTCGATCTTGTCGCGGATGGACGGATCCATGGCGAGGAGCAGGTAGAGCACCGCCCAGGCGACGCCGATCACCTTCGCCCAGGCCAGCATGGGCGCGTCCAGGCCGACGAAGGGCTGGAGCAGGAGGACACCGGACAGGGGGGCGGCCATCACCACGAGGGTGCGGGTCACGTCCAGCGCGATGCCGCGGCGGCTGCGGGGTCGTTGCGGCCGCGACGGCGGAGGCTTCCAGGGCAGCGCGCCGAAGTCGCCGGAGGCGTAGCGGGAGGTGAACGTGTGCAGGTCGGTCTCCAGGGACCGCCACCCCGGCTCTGTGGCCGCGATGATCCGGCGTTTGTAGCTCCGGATTGCTCTGGCCACTCCTGCGCCCCTGCCTCTGGCCCATTCCCGGGTCTCGCCGTCGCCGGTGTGGACCAGGCGGGCCGGCAGGTCCTTCTCCAGCCGTCTGGCCACCCATTCGAGCTCCGACACCCATCTGGCTCTGTAGCCGAGATCGTTCCTGAGCGTGGGATCAGGAGTTTCCAGCATCAGCCTGACGAGCGAGTCGAGGATGGCCCATCGGAGGTCGCCTTCCCAGACGCGGTTGAGACGCAAGGCGGCCAGACGGAGGGCGGCCTGATACAGCATCCGCCTGATCAGCCAGTGCACGGCATACCCGAACCCGGTCAGCCAGAGCCCGTCGGGCCAGAGCCGGAACTCGGCTCCCGGTGCGTAGGCCCCGGCGGCCCAGGCGGTGAGGCCGGGGATGACGACGAGCAACCAGGGCAGCCACTCGACGATCCTGCTGGCTCGCAGCGTGGTCTGGCGGCTGAGCACGTGGTGCTGGCCGGCGACGAGGGCCAGGCCGATGAGCGCGCATGGCACCACGATCGCCGGCCTCGGCCCCCACAGGCCCGCCGTCACCAGCCACATCGCCGCGACCTGTCCCGCCGTCCCGGCCGTGAGCCTGGCTCCGCGGCCCCATGCGCCGGCCACGTTGTTCCTGGTCGTGGCCGCGACCCACTGGCGGATGCAGTTGTCGAGACGCGTGCGGACGTTCGCGCGGATGGCGTCGTCACGGATGTCCAGCTTGCTGACGATCTCGAGCGCCCTTGACTGGTGATCCCATGAGTCGTGCTCGCTCTGCTCCCGGGCGAGCAAGCGGCGCCGTACCGCCGCCAGCGGGCCGCCGGTGCGTGACCAGGCCTTCAGCCACTGAAGGGTGGGATGTCTCCCGGTCTCGGCGTAGGCGTGCGCGTGCCAGCCGAGCCCGCTGTAGACCAGCCGGGCCGTGGCACGGAGGTAGGGGTCGTGGCGCGCGCCGTGCGGCATCTCGGCCAGCAGGGCCAGGGCGTCGCGGTAGCGCCCCAGGCAGTACAGGGCGTAGAGGCGGTTCTCGGCCACCTTCGCGTCGTCCGGTGCCAGCAGGTAAGCCTGCGCCAGCAGCGGTTCTGCCGCGGCCACGCCGTCCCGGCGCCACACCTCGTCGGCCTGTGCCAGGAGCAGTCGCGCGGGTGTCGCGGCGTCGCTGTCGTCCACGTTCCCCAGGATGACGGTGTTCGCGTCGTCAGGCGAGCGGAACGGGCCCGGGTGGTGAGGCGTTCCACCCGGGCCCGCGGGGACCTCTTGAGAGCGGGTCAGGAGGTGGCGAAGGTGAACCAGTTGACGTTGACGAAGTCGGCCGGCTGCCCGGAGGAGAAGGTCAGGTACACGGTGTGCGTGCCCGTCACCCCCGAGATGTTGGCCGGGATCGTCCGCCAGCTCTGCCAGCCGCCCGTGTTGGCCAGCGCGAAGTCACCGATGGGCGCGGCCGTGGGGCTGTCGAGGCGGACCTGGACCAGCCCGCTCACCCCGGCCGCCGCCCCGGATGCCACCCGGGCCCTGAACTGGGTGGCGGGCGTCGAGCCGAAGTCGACCCCGTCGTAGCGCAGCCAGTCGCCGTTGCCGATGGCGCCGATGTTCTGGCCACCGCCGGTGTCGGTGGTGGTCTCGGTGATGGTGCCCGACTGGGCCTGGTAGCGCTCGGCCTGGATGGTGGAGCGGGCGTCCACGCCGCCCGGCGGGGTGGTGGGGTCGGTGCCGCCGCTGCCGCTCTGCCAGACGGCCACGTAGTCGACCATCATGGGCCGGCCGGGGACGGTGGCCGCGGTGGGGGTCGAGCCGCCGAGGGCGTTGGGGAAGGCGCCGCCCATCGCCACGTTGAGCAGCAGGAAGTAGCCGGCGTGGCCGGTCATGTTGTTCCAGGTGGTGGCGTCGAACTGCGACTGGTTCACGCCGTGGAACTGCTGGCCGTCCACGTACCAGCGCAGCTGGTTGGGGCTGACGCTGCGGTCCCACTCGAAGCGGTAGGTGTGGTAGGCCGACTGGCAGGTGGAGCCGGGGCAGGCCCGGCTGGCGCCGAGGCCGGTGGTCTCGTTGCAGGGGCCGCCCGGGTTGACGCCGCAGTGCAGCACTCCCCAGACGGAGTTGATGCCGTTGACGTTCTCCATGATGTCGAACTCGCCGATGGCCGGCCAGTTCCAGTAGTTGCCCCGGTACGGGGCCCCGAGCGCCCAGAACGCCGGCCAGTAGCCGAGTGCGGCGTTGCCGGTCACGTTCGGCATCTGGAGGCGGCTCTCGATGCGCAGGATCCGGCCGTCGGCGGGCTTGAAGTCGGCGCGCCTGGTCTCGATGCGCGCCGAGGTCCACTCCCCGGACGAGCTGCGCAGCGGCGTGATGCGCAGGTTGCCGGAGCCGTCGAGGCTGAGGTTGGCGGTGCTGGAGGTGTAGTTCTGGACCTCGCCGGTGCCCCAGTTGGCCGGGCCGCCCGGGTACGAGTGGCCGGTGTCGATGATCCAGTTGCTCGACGAGGGCAGGGTGTTGGCGGAGCCGTTGAAGTCGTCGGACCAGACGAGGGACCAGCCGGACGGGGTGGGCGGGACGCTGGCGGAGGCGCTGACCGCCAGCTTGACGAGCAGGCCGCTGAGTGCCACGAGCACCGCGGCCACGGCCGCCAGGCGGCGCCGGTGCCGGATCGCTGTTGTCATACTCGCTCCTGGGGGGTGCGGGAGCGCGCGGAGAGAGCGCTCTCTGCAAGATCTGAGCACAGCGTTTACCGGCTGTCAATAAACCACACAAGTGCTGCGAGGGCAGGGTGCGGAGGCTGACGGAGAGCGCTCTCCGCCCGGGACGAGAAACGCGGCGCCGCACAGGGGTGCGACGCCGCGTGACGCGAGCCACGGCGCACGGGAGGCGGCGCCGCGCCGGGCAGGCGGCGGGTCAGCCCTTCTCGGCCTCTCCGGTCGCCTGCTCCATGGCGTCCTCGGGGGAGGCCTCCAGGTCCTGCTCGGCGTCGGCGCCGGCCTGGGCGGAGGCCTTGTCCAGGCGCACCCAGCTCGTCACGCTCTCCACCGCGAACAGCACGAACAGGTACGCGGTCAGCACCGCCAGCACCGGCGTCAGCACGCCGAGCGCCGCCCCGACCCCGATGACCAGCAGCCGCAGCTCCCAGCCGAGCCCGGCCCGGAACACCCAGGCGGGCGGCCAGATGCTCTGCCGCGTGCGGTAGACGGTGTCGTAGGTGTGGTAGCCGACGACGTACACCAGCACGAACAGCAGCCACTTCGGCGCCTCGGCCGTCAGGCCGATCGCGATGATGGTGAAGAACTCGGCCGCGCGCAGCAGCGGCGGGGTGAGCCAGTCGAAGCGGCCCAGGTGGTCGCGCGGCGTGGTGGGCAGCACCAGCAGCAGCACGATCGCCACGGGCAGCAGGAGGATGGGGCCGCCGGAGCCGAGCAGCCCGGTGACCGTGACGGCGACCACGGCGAGCAGGGCCAGCAGCGTGGCGGGGACGGGGGGCAGGCCGGCGCCGATCTTGCCGGCGACGGCGGTGGCGAGCGGGCCGTCGTCGCGGTAGGCGACGAGGCGGGCGGTCTGGATGCGCCGGCGCTCCTCGTCGGGGTCGGGGGCGGGGGTGGCCATGGCCTGCGGCTGGGTGATCATACGAGCGACCTCATGAGGCGTCCGGTGAGGGTGTAGGCGGCGGCGACGGAGCCCCAGATCACGAGCGTGATGAAGGTGATCCGGGCGTCGAAGAGGGCGGCGGTGATCGCGATGGCCGCGAAGCGCTCGCCGATGGGGAAGACGATCATCTTACGCGCCCAGTGGACGGCACGGTACTTGCCCGCCTTCGTCCACATCTTCAGCACGCCGCGCAGGCCCTGGCTGCGCTCCACCTTGCGGGCGGTCAGCTTCTGGCGCAGGTCGCGGTCGTCGGGGGCGTCCAGCGGCGTCGTGGGCAGCGGGGCCGGGGGCTTCCTGCGGTTGGCGACGCCGAAGGAGAAGTCGAGCAGGTGACGTACGGACTGCAGGCCGAGCGCGGCCAGCGCCAGGATCCAGATCTCGTCGCCGTTGCCGGAGACCACCCAGCCGATGGCCAGGCCCGCGAAGACGACGTACTCCTTGAACCGGTCGAACGTCGCGTCCAGCCATGCCCCCAGCACGCCGAACTTGCGGGCGTAGCGGGCGACCTGCCCGTCCACGCAGTCGAAGACGAAGGCGAAGTAGATCAGCACCCCGCCCAGCACCATCCAGGGCCGGTCGCCGGTGGCGAAGCAGGCGGCCGCCGCCACGCCGAGGACGATCGAGATCAGCGTCACCTGGTTGGGCGTGAGCCCGCGCCGGGCGGCCCAGCGGGCGATGTAGCGCGAGTAGGTGGAGACGAAGAACGTGGTGAAGAAGCCGTCGGCGCCCTTGACGGCGTTGTTGAGCCGGGCGCGGTCCTCGTTCATCCCGGCCATCTCGGCGCCGGCCTCGTTGATCTCCTCCTGGGTGGTGACCCGGCGGTAGAACAGGTCGCGGCGGCCCCGGATGCCGACCGACACGCCGTTGCGCACCAGGCCGAACACGACGAGCTGGACCAGGTCGTCGTCGGCGCCGAACGTGTGGGCCAGCGCGGCCAGCTCGCGGCAGGTCTCGGCGAGCCTCGGCGCGTTGCGGGCGCTGATGTGCAGCGGGCCGAGCGCCACGGCGTTGGGCCGGGTCACGGCGTGGGTCGCGGTGCCGGCCGAGACCACGCGGGACTTGCCGACGCGGATGCGCACCGGCAGGCCCTCCACGCGGCTCATGCCGATCTCGGGCTCGGCCTCGTCGATGGGGATGCGATCCTCGGCGGCGTTGTCCTCCGGACCGTTCTCCTCAAGGCCGTTGTCCTCCGTCACCCCCACCCGCGGCTCTTTCGCGACGAGCGCCAGCGCACCGCGCTTGGACTTGGTGATCTGGTAGATCAGCTCGTCGTGGACGACAGAGTTCTCCGGGATGATGAACAGGCTCTCCGTTGCTTGCTCGGCGACGTCGGCCAGGGCGCGCAGGGCGGTCGCGACGTCGTCCGTCGGGATCGTGGCGAAGCGCGGATCCATGGAGGCGGCCTGGCTGCGCAGCCGTTCGGAAACGGTGGGATTGCCGGAAAGCGCGGCCAGCCTCAGGCCGGTCGGAGAGATGTCGGGGCCGGGCGAGGCGCCCAGCAGGACCACGCGGGTCATGACTCCCTTTCGAGGCGGTAGCGGGGGGTTGAACAACGGGTAATGCGGGGACAGACGTCAAAGTCTAGTGAGAGTGACGCAAAGTCGCGTCACAAGAGCATGCCCGTAACGTCCCGCCCACCGGTATACAGGTCGGCCGTAAGATGTCCGAGTGAGTCTCTACCGTGACGAAGGCGTGGTCCTGCGGACTCAGAAGCTCGGTGAGGCGGACCGCATCGTCACCATCCTGGCCAAACGCACGGGCAAGATCCGGGCGGTGGCGCGGGGCGTGCGCCGCACCAAGTCGCGCTTCGGCGCGCGGCTGGAGCCGTTCACGCACGTCGACCTGCAGTTGCACACCGGCCGCACGCTCGACGTCGTCACCCAGGCGGAGACGATCAGACCCTACGGAGAGGCGCTGGCCGTCGACTATCCCCGCTACACCGCGGGCAGCGCGATGCTGGAGACCGCCGACCGGCTCACGCACGGCGAGAAGGAGCCGGCGCTGCGGCAGTTCCTGCTGCTGGTGGGCGGGCTGCGCACGCTCGCCGACCGCGGCCACGAGGCCAGGCTGGTCCTCGACGCCTACTTCCTGCGCTCGCTGGCCGTGGCCGGTTACGCCCCCGCGCTGGAGGCGTGCGCCAAGTGCCAGGCGCCGGCGATCAGGGCGTTCGCCATCGTGGCCGGTGGCGTGGTGTGCGGCGGGTGCAAGCCGGCCGGCTCGGCCGTGCCCGCGGGCGAGACGATCGGGCTCATGACGGCGCTGCTGCGCGGCGACTGGGCCACCGCGGACGCCTCCGAGTCGCGCCACCGCAGCGAGTGCAGTGGTCTGGTGGCCGCATATCTGCAGTGGCACCTCGAACACGGAATACGCTCTCTCCGACACGTCGAAAGGGAGCCCGCGTGAACGTACGACCGCCGTCCCCGCACCCGTCGGGGGCCACCCCGCCGCCCATCCCGCGCGAGCTGGTGCCCCAGCACGTCGCCATCGTGATGGACGGCAACGGCCGCTGGGCCAAGGCCCGCGGCCTGCCTCGCACGGAGGGGCACAAGGCCGGCGAGTCCTCGCTGTTCGACGTCATCGAGGGGGCCATCGAGCTGGGCATCCCCTATCTGAGCGCGTACGCGTTCTCGACGGAGAACTGGAAGCGGTCGCCCGACGAGGTGCGCTTCCTCATGGGCTTCAACCGCGACGTGATCCGGCGGCGGCGCGACGAGCTCAACGCCATGGGCGTGCGGGTGCGCTGGGCGGGCCGGCCCGGGCGGCTGTGGAAGAGCGTCATCTCCGAATTGCAGACGGCCGAGGAGATGACGCTGTCCAACCGGACGCTCACGTTGCAGTTCTGCGTCAATTACGGCGGCCAGGCCGAGATCGTCGACGCCGCCGTCAAGCTGGCGCAGGACATCGCGGCCGGGCGGGTCAAGGCGGGCAAGGTGAACGAGAAGGTGTTCGCCCGCTACCTCGACGAGCCGGAGATCCCGCCGGTGGACCTGTTCCTGCGCTCGTCGGGGGAGCAGCGCTTCTCCAACTTCCTGCTGTGGCAGTCGGCCTACGCCGAGATGGTCTTCCTCGACCGGCTCTGGCCCGACTTCGACCGGCGGGACCTGTGGGACGCCTGCGAGATCTACGCCAAGCGCGACCGGCGCTACGGCGGGGCGATCCCGAACCAGGTCTAGCCGGCGCCCAGCGCCCGGATGCTGTCGAAGCGTTCGAGAGCCTGCTCGAAGGCGGCCGGGGTGATCGAGATGCCGCCGCTGAACGGGAAGTCGAGCTGGTAGACCAGGAACAGCAGCAGGCCCACCATGCCGCCCACGGCCGCCGCCATGCTGACGTGCACCCTGCGGTTGGCGCTGCCGCACAGCACCGCGGGCAGCAGCGCGACCAGCCCGCAGCCCGCCAGCGCCACCCACAGCAGCGGCGGCACGCCGGTGTCGGCCATCTGGGCGCGCGAGCGGCGGGCGTCCAGGACGGCCTGCATGCGGCCCATCGCCTGCCCGTAGCGGGCCGACGGGCCGCTGCCCTCCGGCTGGACGGTCTGGAAGAAGGCCCGCAACTGCTCGGAGCCTCTCCAGGCGTTCTGCGACAGCCGGTGCTGCTCGGCCATCATGGGCCACTCCTCGCGGATGACCGTGGTGGCGTAGCCGGTGGCGAGGGTCTGCAGGGTGGCGCGCTGGGGCGCGGGGAGCGTGCGGGAGTACCAGAAGACGTCGGTCAGGTTGCTGGCCTCGGTCGCGCTGGTCTCGGTGGCGGTGTTGACCTGGTTCCACGCGGCGACGACGACCAGGCCGATGCTGACGGCGAACAGGGTGCCGACGATACCGGTGATCACGCCGCTGCTTTCGCGGTAGTCCAGGCGGGTCTGGGCGGGGATGGCGCGGTTGGCGGCGTACGCGGCCAGGCCCGCGAGGGCGGCCATCGTCAGGGCGACGAGCAGGCCTATGGTGGCGATGAGCAAGGTTGCCTCACTTTCTGTGCATGAATGATTGCGTAAAGTGAGGGTCGATTTCCAGGGGATCTTTCGGGCCGGTCGCCGGGACGCGCGCTTCAGACGGCGAGGACGTTTAACCCGGGGGTTAATGCAGCCTTGCGTGGTTTGTCGTTGTTCCAGGTGGTTGCTCGCGCCGATCCTAGTGGCCGGAGGAAACGGGCCACTTGCTGGAGTGGCGCGACGGCGGCCGCCTCATCGATGCCCCCGCCGCCGAGCCGGGATGCCGTGTCAGTGGCCGCGTCAGCACGGTGGCGGCCCGGTATCAGGCCGCCCAGCGATCGTGGACGCCATGAACGGTCCGGCGAACCGGACCACCTGACACCAGGAGATTCTGATGAACAACGGCTTCACCGCGACGGGTCTGCGCAGGCTGCGGGACGTGCTGGCCAGGCACGTCGACTCCGGGAAGATCCCCGGCTTGGTGGCCCTGGTCAGCCGAGGCGGCCAGACCCACGTCGAGGCCATCGGCACGATGCAGCACGACGGCGGCGCGCCCATGCGGCGCGACACCATCTTCCGGATGGCCTCCACCTCCAAGCCCGTCTCCATCGCCGCCGCGATGGTCCTGCTGGACGAATGCCGGCTGCGCCTGGACGACGTGGTGGACCCCTGGCTGCCCGAACTGGCCGACCGCCAAGTGCTCACCAGCCCCGACGCCGAGCTGGACGACACCGTCCCGGCCCGCCGCCCCATCACCGTCCGCGACATCCTCACCTCCACCTTCGGCCTCGGCCTCGACTTCACCGCCCTCGGCAAGCCCATCATGAACGCCGTCTTCGCCCAGGGCCTCACCCCCAACCTGCCGACCGAGGTCCCCGAACAGGACGAATGGATGCGCCGCCTCGGCGAGCTGCCGCTGATGCACCAGCCCGGCCGGCAGTGGCAGTACCACATCAGCAACGACCTGGCCGGCGTCCTGGTCTCCCGGGTCACCGGCCAGAGCTTCGAGGACTTCCTGCGCGAGCGCATCTTCGCCCCCCTCGGCATGACCGACACCGGCTTCCACGTCCCCGCCGACCAGCTCGACCGGCTGCCCACCCTGTACGCCCCCGACCCCGCCACCGGCGAGTTCCTGGCCTGGGACGAGCCCAAGGACGGCCGCTGGAGCAAGCCCCCGGCCTTCCAGGGCGGCGGCGGCGGCCTGGTCTCCACCGCCGACGACTACCACGCCTACTTCCGCATGCTGCTCAACGGCGGCCTCCACAACGGGCAGCGCATCCTGTCCCGCCCGGCCGTGGAGCTGATGACCACCAACCGGCTCACCCCCGAGCAGAACGCCCCCCGCACCGCCCTGGCCCGCGACAACGTGCACATCTCCTTCGGCCAGGGCCAGCAGGGCGGCTGGGGCATCGGCATGGCCGTGCGCACCTACCGCGGCGACTACGCCCCCATCGGCCAGTTCGGCTGGGACGGCGGCAGCGGCACCTCCGCCTACGCCGACCCCGCCAACCAGCTCACCGGCATCCTGCTCTGCCAGCTCGGCTACAGCGTGCCCAACCCGGCACACCTGATGAGCGACTTCTGGACCACCGTCTACCAGGCCATCGAGGACTGACCCGCCCCCTTCATCCACCAGGCCACCGGCCCCCGCCCCCCACCACCTCGTCCACCAGGCCACCGGCCCCCGCCACTTCCCGACAAGGAGCACCCGATGTCCCTCACCCTCACCGACCAGGACAAGGCCACCATCCGCACCGCCGCCTACGGCGCCGTCTCGCTGATCGCCGCCGCCGACGCCACCGGCAAGCCGCACCGGGCCGCCACCGACGGCAGCATCGCCCTGTCCTCGGCCACCGGCCCGATCGGCCACGTGCTGGCCGCCAGGACCAAGGACATCAACCTCGACGGCAAGTCCGTCGCCGAGCTGGCCGACCACGTCCTGCCGGCCCTGACCACGGCCATGAGCCTGCTCAAGCAGCAGGCCCCGGAGGAGGCCGGCAACTTCCGCGGCACCGTCCTGGTCGCCGTCGAGGCGGCCACCAGCAGCCACCAGGGGCGGCCCGGCCCGGTCGTGGCCGACATGATCGACAAGATCACCGCCGCCCTCGACGCCGCCTGAGGGGACGCCTCCTCAGTCCTGGCGCCCGCTTGCCGCTCCGCTATACACAGGTATAGCCTTCTGTTCGACAGAACAGTCGGCTATACCCATGAACAGGAGCTGGTCGCGGTGACTGGACCGTTCGACCGCCGGGAGCGCCCATGACCGCCACTCTCGGCACCGGCACCCTCGCCCGCCTCGCACTACGCCGTGAGGCGGGCCTCGCCCCCTGGTGGATCCTGCTGATCGTGGCCATGGCCCTGGCGATGGTCGCCTACGTCAACAGAGCCATGGGGACGTACGAGCTGAAACTCACCTACCTCGAGGTCATCGACCGCAGCCCGTTCCTGCACGCGATCGGCGGTGGCGTCGTCGAGCCCCGCCTGGAGGTGCTCGCCACCTGGCGCAGCGCCGGCTTCCTGTACGTGGCGAGCGCGTTCGCGGCCCTGATGTCCGTCATCCGCCACACCCGCAGGGAGGAGGACGCGGGCCGCAGCGAGCTGGTCCTCGCGGGCAGGGTCGGCCGCTCCGCCCCGCTGACCGCCGCGCTGCTGGTCGCCGGTGGGCTCAGCCTGGCCGGTGGCGCGCTGGCCGCCGTCGCGCTGATCGGGGTGGGGCTGGAGCCGGTCGGCTCACTCGCCTACGGCGCCGGCATCACGGTCGCGGGCTGGATGTTCGGCGGCGTCGCGGCGGTCGCCGCGCAGCTCGCGCGCACCGCCCACACGGCCACCGTGATCGCCACGACCACGCTCGGCGTCGCGCTCACGATGCGCTTCGCCGCCGACGCGAGCGGGATGCTGTGGCTGAAGTACCTGTCGCCGGTGGGCTGGCTGCACCTGGCGCGGCCGTACCAGGACGAGCGCTGGTGGCTGCTCGGGGTCTGCGCCCTGGTTTCGGCGATCCTGTACGGGGCCGCGTACGGGCTGCTCGGTCACCGCGACCTCGGCTCGGGGCTGCTGCCCGAGCGCCAGGGGCGCGAGTCGGCCCCGGAGCTGCGCGGCCCGGTCAGCCTGGCCTGGCGGCTGCATCGCGGGCTGCTGGCGAAGTGGGCGGCGGGGGTGGCGGTGTTCGCCGCGCTCGGCGGCTCGCTGAGCCCGCTGGCGCGGGACCTGATCTCCCGGCCGAGCATCATCGTCGACAACATCACGCAGCTCCTCGGCATCTCCACGGGCACGAGGATGCTCGGCGGCTACGTCTGGTACCTCGTCCTCATCCTCGCCTACGCCGTCGCCCTCCACCCGGTGCTCATGACGCTGCGGCTGCGCGCGGAGGAGACCTCGGGCCGCGCGGAGGCGCTGCAGGCCGCCCCGATGACCCGCCTGCGCTGGGCGGCCGGCCACCTGCTCGTGACCGCCCTCGGCACGGCGGGCCTGATGGCCGTCGCGGGGCTCGTCTTCGGCGTCGTCTACTCCCTGCTGGTCGGCGACCTCGCCACGGACCTGCCGTCCTTCCTGGCGGGCGCGCTGAGCACCGTCCCCGCGGCCTGGTGCGTGGGGGCCGTGTGCGTGCTGGCGTACGGGCTGGTGCCGCGGGCGAGCGTGGTGATCGCCTGGCTCGCGTGGATCCTGACCGCCGCCCTGGGCCAGGTCGTCGGGCCGCTGTACGGGCTGTGGGGCGGCAGCCCGCTGGAGCCGTTCCACTACATCGGCAACGCGATGCTCGGCCCGGCCTTCCAGCCCGCCCCGACGGCGGCGCTGCTCGCGGTCACGGCCCTCCTGACGGCCACGGGCCTGCTCGCCCTGCGCCGCCGCGACTTCGGCACCGCCGGCTGACGCCCCTGGATCACCCGCGAGTGCCTTGAAGGCGGCTGACGGCCCCCGGTCGTGTGCGAGCGCCTTGACAAGGCGGCTTGTAACGTGGTGCCGGTCCAGGTGTCGCACTCAGGGGAGCGGTCGCATGCGCTGGCAGGTTCACTCCGAAGAACCGCTGTACACCGACCGCTGGGTCGACGTCCGGGTGGCGGACGTGGAGCTCCCGGACGGCAGGCACCTCGACCATCGCCTCATCCGCACCGCGCCGGGCGCCGGGGCGGTCGTCCTGGACGGCCGGCGACGCGTACTGCTCATCTGGCGCCACCGCTTCATCACCGACACCTGGGGCTGGGAGATCCCCATCGGCAAGATCGACGAGGGCGAGGAGCCCGTCGTGGCCGCCGCCCGCGAGGTCGAGGAGGAGACCGGCTGGCGGCCCGGCCCGCTGCGGCCCCTGCTCTACACCCAGCCCACCAGCGGCCTGTCCGACTCCGAGCACCACATCTTCCGGGCCGACAGCGCTCAGTACCTCGGGCCGCCTGTGGAGGCTTGGGAGGCTGAGCGGGTCGAGTGGGTGCCTCTGGCGGACGTCCGGCGGCTGATCGACAAGCGCGATCTCGTCAGCGGGACCAGCATGACGGCGCTGCTCTACGTTCTCACGGAGGGGTAGCGGTGAGGGCCGCGCCCTGAAGGCATCGCACTGGCTCCTGTCGGTGAGCCGGAGGTTGAACAGCTGCCGGGCGAGGGTGCTCGGCGAGACCCAGAGGTCGCACGCCGGCCGGGCGAAGTCTCCAGTGGCCAGGTGAGCTGCTCAGCTCTCCTTCGCAGCACCGTGGCGGGCGGCAGCAGCTCGGCCGCGAAGGCGTTGGCGCGTTTCTCGGACGGCTGCCGTCCGTGATCGGCGATGGTGAACCGCTGGCGTGCGGGGATCTCCGAGGTGCCCACCACGATCAGGGCGCTGTGGTCGTCGGACCAGGGACAGGCCGTCGAAGCCGTCGGGTGATATCCGAGCAGGGCGAGGTCGGCTCGGAGGTCGGCGATTGTGGCCAGGTCCGGCGAGGTGAAGCTCCGGAGGCCCGCGAGTGACTCGGACGGTCTGAGGACGTCGAGGTCCGCCTTGACGCGAACTCCGTCTGGTCGAGGCCGCTTGCCGTGATCAGCTGGTGTACGCGGGCTGCTGGTCGTCGTCCAGTCATGTGGTGCTCTGCACCATGACCTCTCTCTTGGGGGACGGGGCTACTGCTCGGACAGTCGTTTCGCGTACTGGCGCAGGTGCGGCCGATCTTGGGGGAAGGCGCCCTCCCAGTCCTGTGAGAGGGGAACCCACGCGACAGGCTGATCGATCTCCGCGGTGATCCGCAGCGACCGGGCCACGACGGCTCCGTAGGACAGGCCGAGCGTGACGCTCAGAGCCCCTCCAGGCTAAGACTTCAGGCGCGGCGGCGGGCGCGGTACGCGGCCACGTGCATGCGGTTCCCGCACGTCCGGCTGTCGCAGTAGACACGCGACCGGTTACGGGACTCATCCACGAAGACCCGGTCGCAGTCAGGCGCCGAGCACGTGCGCAGGCGTTCGGCCTCGCCCTCCACGAGCAGGTGGGCCAGGGCGACCCCGCAGTCGGCCGCCACGTGCTCGGCGAGGGAGGCGTCGTTGGCGAAGTAGTGCACGTGCAGCGGGTGGCCGTCGTGTTCCGTCAGGCGGGGGGTGATGCGGGTCTCGGCCAGGAGGGCGTTGAGGGTGCGGACGGCGGTGGGCTGGTCGGGGGCGGTGAAGACGCGGTGGAAGGCCTCACGGACCATGCGGACCTGGCCCAGGTCGCGGGCCGTGAGCTTGCCCACCCCGCTGACCTTGCGGGACTCCACGAACGCCTGCAGCTCCGCCAGGCCGGACAGCCCTTCTTCGCCGCCGGTGGACGGCGAGGTGTTGACCAGTTCGACAACGGTGGCGAGAGAATGCACCATGTCATGGCCAAACGGCATGTTGACTCCTGTCCGCGCCGGATTTTAGCGTGGTCGCAGCGTATCTCCTGTACGGGGTTCGGGGGGTTTCCGTGAGTGCACATCGCCGTATCGTGCTGATCGCGATCGTCGGCGCGCTCATCATCTCCGCCTCCGCTCCCCTCGTTCGGTTATCAGGTGTATCGCCTGCCACCTCGGCGTTGTTCCGGTGCGCGTACGCGGTGCCGCCCATGCTGCTGCTGGCCTGGACGGAGCGGCGGCGGCTGGGGCCGCTGCCGCGCAGGGCGGTGCTGATGTCGTGGGCGGCCGGGGTGGTGTTCGCGCTGGACCTGCTGTTCTGGCACCACGCGATCGAGTACGTGGGTGCCGGGCTGGCCACGGTGCTGGGCAACCTGCAGGTGTTCATCGTGGCGTTCGCCGCGTGGGCGCTGTTCGGGGAGCGGCCGTCCTCGTCGCTGATGGCCGGCACGCCGGTGGTGTTCACCGGGGTGGTGCTGATCTCCGGGGTGTTCGACAGCGCCGCCTATGGCAGTGATCCGATGCTGGGGGTGGCCGCCGGGGTGGCGACGTCCCTGTCGTACGCGGCGTACCTGCTGCTGCTCAAGGGCGGGTCCGACAGGGCCGTGGGGCCGCTGGCCCATGCGACGGTGGTGGCCACGGTGGCCATCGCGCTGCTCAGCCCGCTGTTCGGGGGCGCGAGTCTCGTGCCGGAGTGGCCGGCGCACGGGTGGCTGCTGCTGCTCGCGCTGGGGCCGCAGGTGCTGGGGTGGTCGCTGATCACGTACTCGCTGCCGCGCCAGCCCGCCGCGCTCACCTCGCTGCTGCTGCTCATGCAGCCGATGTCGACGGTGGCCATCTCGACGCTGGCGCTGGGGGAGCGGCCGTCGGCGCTGCAGCTCGGCGGTTGCGTGGTGGTCGTGCTGGGAGTGCTGTACGGCTCCCGCCGCTCTTCGTCCACCCGGCGGCAAGGAGTGGCGGCACAAGCTGAGGGAGTGGCTGAAGCCGGGGGAGCGGCTGGGCGGAGCAATCGGTAGGGTCGCTCACGAGGGCGGCCGGTGAGGGCCGCCCGGGGAGAAGCGCTCAGCCCGTCCGGGCCGGCGCCGTCGAGCAGGACGAGCAGGTCCCGAAGACCTCGACCGTGTGGGTGATCTCGGTGAAGCCGTGCTCGCTGCCCACCGCCTCCGCCCACCGCTCGACGGCCGGCCCCGCCACCTCCACGGTGCGCCCGCACTTGCGGCACACCAGATGGTGATGGTGGGTGTCGGTCGCGCACGCGCGGTAGACGGACTCGCCGTCGTCGGTACGCAGCACGTCGACCTGGCCCTTGTCGGCCAGCGCCTGCAACGCCCGGTAGACGGTGGTAAGCCCGATCTTCGCCCCGTGCAGGCGCATCTCGGCATAGACGTCCTGCGCGCTACGGAAACCCTCGCTCTGGCGGAGGGTGTCGTGCACTGCATCGCGCCTCGTGGTCATGCGACCTCCTCGACGCGCAGCTTTGGTCGCTCGCTCAATGTCGACTCCTGGGTACGGCCTCGCCGTACGAATTTACCGACACCGAGGGCCAGGACGAAGCCGGCGAGCGCAAGAAGCACGATCGCGGCGCCCGGCGGGATGTCGGAGGAGTAGGTGGAGGCGAGCAGCCCGCCCACGGAGGCGATCACGCCGAACAGCATGGCCAGCCCCATCGTGGTACGGAAGCCACGGGTGAGCTGCTGGCTGGTGGCCACCGGGATCACCATCAGCGCGCTGACGAGCAGCAGCCCCACCACGCGCATGGCGATGACGACGGTGAGGGCGGCGGTGACGGCGATGATCAGGCTCAGGAAGCGCACCGGCAGGCCGCTGGCCTTGGCCATCTCCTCGTCCTGGCAGAGCACGAACAGCTCCCTGCCGAAGATCAGGACGACCGCGATCACGGCGGCGGCCAGCGCGCCGATGACCCAGATGTCCTCGACGGTGACGCTGGCGATGGCGCCGAACAGGTAGGAGTTCAGCTTGGCGTTGCTGCCGCCCGGCGCGACGGCCATGAGCATGACGCCGCCCGCGATGCCCCCGTAGAACAGCAGCGCCAGCGCCACGTCACCGCTGGTGCGCCCGCGCGCCCTGACCAGCTCGATGGCCACGGCGCCGGCGATCGAGACGATCACGGCGGTGAGCACGGGCGTGGTGCCGGTCAGGAAGCCGAGCGCGACGCCGGTCAGCGCCACGTGGCCGATGCCGTCGCCGAGCAGTGACAGCCGCCGCTGCACGATGAACGTGCCGACGGCGGGTGCGCAGAGCCCGACCAGCAGGGCCGCGACGAGCGCGAGCTGGAAGAGCTCCTCCTGGAGCAGTTCGAAGATCACCTTGGTTCCCCCTGCCACCCGGTGAGCGGGCCCCCCACGGGCTCCTCCGCATGCGGGTGCTGGTGCTCGTGCCCCGGCCTGGCGCAGTCGCCCTCCGGGCGGGGCGGGCGGCCGTCGTGGGCGATGCGGCCCTCGCGGATCACCACGCCCCGGGTGATGACCGGCTCCAGCGGGCCCAGCTCGTGGGCCACCAGCACCACGGTCTTGCCGGCCCGGACGAGCCCGGCCAGCGTGTCGGCGAGCAGCTGCTGGGTCTCGGCGTCCACGCCCGCGGTGGGCTCGTCCATCACGTACGTGTCGGGCTCCCCGGCCAGCGCCCTGGCGATGAGCACCCGCTGCTGCTGCCCCCCTGACAGCGACTGCACGGGGTCACCGGCCCGGTCCGAGAGCCTGACGGCCTCCAGAGCGCTCGCCACGGCGGCCCTGTCGGCCGCGCTGGTCCTGCGCAGCCTGCTCTGCCGGGCGATCCGGCCCGAGGCGACGACCTCGCGCACGGTCGCCGGCACGCCCCCGCCGACCTGGAGCCGCTGCGGCACGTAGCCGATGCGCCACCAGTCGCGGAACCTGCCGGGCGGCGAGCCGTACACCAGTGTCTTGCCGCCGCTCAGCGGCGTGAGGCCGAGCAGCGCGCGGACCAGCGTCGACTTGCCCGAGCCGTTGGCGCCCAGGAGGGCGACGACCTCCCCGGGACAGACGGTCAGGTCGATCCCTCGCAGGACGGGCTTGCCGTCGAAGGAGACCCGGCCGTCGGTCATGGCGAAGGCCGTTGTGCTCATGCCGTACACCCCAGTGCTGTTTGTAGTGTTTTGAGGTTATCGCGCATGGCGGACAGGTAATCCCCGGAGGGCTTGCTCTCCAGCGGGTCGAGCACCGCCGTCTTGGCGCCGACCTGGCTCGCGAGCACCTCGGCCACCTTCGGGCTGACGAGGGCCTCGGTGAAGATCGTGGTGACGCCCTCGGCCTTGGCCAGCTTGGCGACCTCCGACAGGCGGGCCGGCGACGGCTCGGTCTCCGGGTCGAGCGTGATGCCGACCTGCTTGAGCTTGTACCGGTCGGCGAGGTAGCCGAACGCCTCGTGCGCGGTGACCAGTGTCCTGGACCTGCATGTGGTCAGGCCCTGGGTGAGCTCCTGGTCCAGCGTGCCGAGCGTGGCGGCCGTCGTGGCGGCCCGGTCGCGGTAGCCCTGGGCGTGCGCGGGGTCGGCCGTGGCCAGGCGCTCGCCCAGCTCGGTGGCGGCGGTGGCCAGGCGGGAGGGGTCGAGCCACAGGTGCGGGTCGTAGGAGAGCTCCTCGTGCCCGTGCTCCTCCTCGCCCTCCTCCTCGGCGTGCTCGCCGGCGGGGATCGTGGTGACGGCGGTGGCGGCGTCGAAGCTCTTCGCCGGGTCCACGGCGTCGTCCACGGCCGGCTGGATGCCCTTGATGTAGACGGTGAGCGCGGCCTTCTTGAGCTCGGTGACCTGCTGGATGCTCAGCTCCAGGTCGTGCGGCTCGACGCCGGGGGCGGTCAGGCCGGTCACGCTCGCGTCGGATCCCCCGACCTGCTCCGTCAGCCACTGCAGCGGGTAGAACGCGGCCACGACCTCGGGCTTGCCACCGGAAGCGGTGGTGGAGGTCTCAGCGGAGCCGGAGCCGCAGGCAGCGGTGGTGAGCAGGGAAGCTGCGGCCAGCAGACCGACAGCACTCGACCGGGAAAATCCTGACATCATGTGAGTCAGTATGCGTCGAAATGAAAACGGTTGTCAAAATCTGGCCATGGTAGTGGGATGCCGACGGCGGCTGGGGGCCAGGCGCGCCGTGCGGCATCCCGTCATCACCCCGGTGTTCGCGCGCCGGCAGAGCCGTTGCCGGCGCCCGGGGTGACGCCTGTGGGGCGCAGCCGCCGCTCGCCCGTGTGGACGTTCATCGAGCTCCCGCGCAGGAACCCGATGAGCGTCAGCCCCTGCTCCTCGGCCGGCTCGACCGCCGGCGAGGACGGCGCGGAGACGGCGGCCGGCACCGGCACGCCGCCCATGACCGCCTTCCGCACCAGCTCGAACGGCGTCCGGCCCGACACCATCAGCAGCCGGTCCAGCGCTTCCTCCCACGACGCCTGCCGCAGCACCCCGTTGTCACGGATCAGTGGATGGGTCAGGCGGTCATAGCTCATGATCCCCCCATTCGGTATGCAATCTACGGTATTCAGAGCTAGACCGCACGGACGAGATTCTCGTTCAGCAGGTCGCTCACCGCGTGGATCGCCCGCAGTGTGGGCACCTCCGCGCCGGTGAGGTCGGCCAGCTCGACGACCGCCGCGAGCAGCACGTCGAGCTCCAGTGGCTTGCCCTTCTCCAGGTCCTGGAGTGTGGACGTCTTGTGCTCGCCCGCCTTCTCCGCGCCGCGCAGACGGCGCTCGATGGAGATCCCCGGATCGCAGCCCACCCGCCTGGCCACGTCCACCGTCTCCCGCATCATGGCCACGACCAGCTCCCTGGTGCCGTCGTGGCGGCAGATGCCCGCCATCGTGGCCCTGGCCAGCGCGCTGATCGGGTTGAAGGCGATGTTTCCCATGAGTTTGATCCAGACGTCCCGGCGCAGGTCGCGCTCCACCGGGCACTTCAGGCCGCCCTCCACGGCCGCTTGGCTGAAGGCGGCGCACCGCTCCGTCAGCGTGCCGTCCGGCTCGCCGATGGAGAAGCGGGTGCCTTCGAGGTGGCGGATGACGCCGGGCTCCTCGATCTCCGTGGCCGCGTACACGACGCAGCCGATGGCACGGTGCAGGGGCAGCGCGTCCGTCACGGCGCCGCCCGGGTCGACACTCTCGATGCGGTAGCCCTCGTAGGGGCCCTTGAGTCCGTGGAAGTACCACCACGGGATGCCGTTCTGCGCGGCGATGATGCTCGTGGACTCGTGCAGAAGCGGCCGGATCATGGGGCCCGCCGAGGCGTAGCTGTTCGCCTTGAGGCCCAGGAAGATGTGGTCCACCGGGCCGACCTGGGTGGGGTCGTCGGTGGCATGGGGATGGGCGACGAAGTCGCCCCTGGGGGTGAGCACCCGCACACCGGCGCGGCGAATCGCCTCGAGGTGCGCGCCTCTCGCGACGAGGTGCACCTCGACTCCCGCCCTGTGGAGGGCGGCCCCCACGTATGCGCCGATGGCGCCGGCGCCAAGAACAGCGACCTTCATGCTGCGCTCCCGTTCTCGCGTCGGATCGTGTATCCCGTATACAGTATGGAAAAACGCGGGTCAAGGAGCGTGTCGATGGCCCTGTTGCGGCATGGACCAGTGGTGGAAGTGACCGGAGGCGCCCGGAGGCCGCCGGCGGGGCCGGTGCGGGCGCTGGTGCCGGAGCCGGGCGTGGACGTCTCCGCGATGGACGGGGTCGGGGCGAGCAGATCGAACTGATCGAGTTGCCCCCTGGGGGCTAGACACACCGTTCGCGAGCGAGTAACCATTGCGTTCATACGGTATGCAGTATGCGGAAGACAGCATTTCGTCGCCGGGAAAGGGTGGCATGATGTCGGAAACGATCTCTGGCGGTCATCTCGTAGCCAAGGCGCTCAAAGCCGAGGGCGTGGACGTGATCTACACGCTCTGCGGTGGCCACATCATCGATATCTACGACGGCTGCGTCGATGAGGGCATCGAGGTCATCGACGTACGCCACGAGCAGGTAGCCGCGCACGCGGCGGACGGGTACGCGCGCATCACCGGCAAACCCGGCTGCGCGGTCGTCACCGCCGGCCCGGGCACGACCGACGCGGTCACCGGTGTGGCCAACGCCTTCCGCGCCGAGAGCCCGATGTTGCTCATCGGCGGGCAGGGCGCGCTGAGCCAGCACAAGATGGGCTCGCTGCAGGACCTGCCGCACGTGGACATGATGACCCCGATCACCAAGTTCGCGGCCACGGTGCCCAGCACGGAGCGGGTGGCCGACATCGTGTCGATGGCCTTCCGCGAGTGCTACCACGGCGCGCCGGGGCCGTCGTTCCTGGAGATCCCGCGGGACGTGCTCGACGCCAAGGTGCCGATCGAGAAGGCCCGCATCCCCACGGCCGGCCAGTACCGGGCCTCCACCCGCCAGGCGGGCGACCCCGAGGCCGTCGAGCGGCTGGCCGACATGCTGGCGCACGCGGAGAAGCCGTGCATCCTGCTCGGCAGCCAGGTCTGGACGTGCCGGGCGACCGACGCGGCCATCGACTTCGTGCGCTCGCTGAACGTGCCCGCCTACATGAACGGCTCGGGCCGGGGCACGCTGCCGCCGGGCGACCCGCACCACTTCCAGCTCAGCCGCAGGTACGCCTTCACCGAGGCCGACCTCATCATCATCGTCGGCACCCCGTTCGACTTCCGGATGGGCTACGGCAAGCGCCTGTCGCCGACCGCGAAGGTCGTCCAGATCGACCTCGACTACCGCACCGTCGGCAAGAACCGCGACATCGACCTCGGGATCGTCGGTGACGCCGGCCTCATCCTCGCCGCCGCGGCGCAGGCCGCCAGCGGCCGCATCGAGAACGGCGCGGCCCGCCGCAAGGAGTGGCTGGAGGAGCTGCGCAACGTCGAGACCCAGGCCTACGAGAAGCGGCTGCCGCGCCAGCTCTCCGGCGCCCAGCCCATCGACCCCTACCGCCTGGTGCACGAGATCAACGAGTTCCTCACCGAGGACACGATCTACATCGGCGACGGCGGCGACATCGTCACCTTCTCGGGCCAGGTCGTGCAGCCCAAGTCCCCCGGCCACTGGATGGACCCCGGCCCCCTCGGCACGCTCGGCGTCGGCATGGCCTTCGCGATGGCCGCCAAGCAGGCGCGGCGCGACAAGGAGGTGCTCTGCCTGTTCGGTGACGGCGCCTTCAGCCTGACCGGCTGGGACTTCGAGACGATGGTCCGCTTCGACCTGCCGTTCATCGGCGTCATCGGCAACAACTCCTCGATGAACCAGATCAGGTACGGCCAGGCCGCCAAGTACGGCGAGGACCGCGCCCGCGTCGGCAACACCCTCGGCGACATCCGGTACGGCGAGTTCGCCAAGCTGCTGGGCGGCTACGGCGAGGAGGTGCGCGACCCCGCCGAGATCCGCCCCGCGCTGGAGCGGGCCCGCCAGTCGGGCAAGCCCTCACTGATCAACGTCTGGGTCGACCCAGAGGTGTACGCCCCCGGAACCATGAACCAGACCATGTACAAGTAGGGGAAACGCTGAGATGAAGGCTCTCGAAGGTGTCCGCGTCCTCGACATGACCCATGTCCAGTCCGGCCCCTCGGCCACCCAGATGCTCGCGTGGCTGGGCGCCGACGTGGTCAAGCTGGAGGCCCCCACCGGCGACATCACCCGGCAGCAGCTCCGGGACCTGCCCGACGTCGACAGCCTCTACTTCACGATGCTCAACTGCAACAAGCGCAGCATCACCCTCAACATGAAGAGCGAGCGCGGCAAGGAGATCTTCACCGAGCTGGTGAAGAGCGCCGACATCCTGGTGGAGAACTTCGGTCCCGGCGCGGTGGACCGCATGGGCTTCTCCTGGGAGCGTCTGCAGGAGCTCAACCCCCGCCTCATCTACGCCTCGATCAAGGGCTTCGGCCAGGGCAGGTACGCCAAGTTCAAGGCGTACGAGGTGATCGCCCAGGCGATGGGCGGCTCGATGAGCACCACGGGCTTCGAGGAGGGCCCGCCGCTGGCCACGGGCGCCCAGATCGGCGACTCGGGCACCGGCATCCACGCGGTGGCCGGCATCCTGGCCGCCCTCTACCAGCGCGAGCAGTCGGGGCGCGGGCAGCGCGTACAGGTGGCCATGCAGCACGCCGTGCTGAACCTGTGCCGCGTCAAGCTGCGCGACCAGCAGCGCCTGGCGCACGGGCCGCTGCGCGAGTACCCGAACAAGACGTTCGGCGACGAGGTGCCGCGCTCGGGCAACGCCAGCGGCGGCGGCCAGCCGGGCTGGGCGGTGCGCTGCGCGCCGGGCGGCCCGAACGACTACATCTACGTCATCGTGCAGCCGGTCGGCTGGAAGCCGATCGCCACCATCATCGGCCGTCCCGAGCTGGCCGAGGACCCGGAGTGGGCGACGCCGGAGGCTCGGCTGCCGAAGCTGGACAAGATGTTCCAGCTCATCGAGGAGTGGACGATCCGGCACGACAAGTGGGCAGTGCTGGACCGGCTCAACGCCGAGAACATCCCGTGCGGGCCGATCCTGTCCACCAAGGAGCTGGTGGAGGACGAGAGCCTCCAGCAGGAGGGCATCGTCGTCAAGGTCGACCACCCCACGCGCGGCGAGTTCGTGACCGTGGGCAGCCCCCTGCAGCTGTCGGACTCGCCGGTGGACGTGCGCACGCCGCCCCTGCTCGGCGAGCACAACCAGGAGATCTACGGCGAGCTCGGCGTCAGCGCCGAGGAGCTGGCCGAACTCAAGTCGAACGGAGTCATCTGACGTGGGCGCGAGGGAAGTCATCGAGAAGGCGCTCGCCGAGGGGCGCACCGCCCTGACGGCACCCGAGGGCCGCGAGCTGTGCCAGGAGTACGGCATCGCCACTCCGGGCGAGGGCCTGGCGACCTCGGCCGACGAGGCGGCGCGGCTGGCGGGGGAGATCGGGCTCCCGGTCGTGCTGAAGATCGTCTCGCCCGACATCCTGCACAAGACCGACGCCGGCGGCGTCCTGGTCGGGCTCAGGAGCGAGGAGGAGGTGCGGCAGGGCTACGAGACGATCCTGGCCAACGCCCGCGCCTACAACCCGGACGCCAGGATCGACGGCATCCAGGTGCAGCAGCTCGTCGGCGGCGGCCACGAGGTCATCGTGGGCGCGGTCACCGATCCCACCTTCGGCAAGGTCATCGCGTTCGGCCTGGGAGGCGTGCTGGTCGAAGTCCTCAAGGACGTGACCTTCCGACTTGCCCCGGTTTCGGGTGATGATGCGCTGGGGATGCTGGACGACATCAGAGCGGCCGAGGTGCTTCGCGGTGCCCGTGGGGCCGAGCCCGCGAACAGGCAGGCGCTGGCGGGCCTGATCGAGCGCGTGGGCAGGCTCGTCACGGACCTCCCCGAAATCGTCGAGGTGGACCTCAACCCCGTCTTCGCCGACGCGAACGGCGCGGTCGCCGCCGACGTGCGCATCATCATCGGCGAGCCGCAGGCCGAGGTCGAGCGGCTGCCGCGCGAGGAGATCCTGCGGCAGATGAACCGCATCTTCAAGCCGCGCTCGGTCGCCGTGATCGGCGCCTCCGCCGAGACCGGCAAGATCGGCAACTCGGTCATGAAGAACCTCATCAACGGCGGCTACCAGGGGCAGATCTACCCGATCAACCCCAAGGCCGACGAGATCATGGGGCGCAAGGCGTACAAGAGCGTCGCGGACGTGCCCGGCGACGTGGACGTGGCCGTGTTCGCGATCCCCGCCAAGTTCGTCGCGGCCTCGCTGGAGGAGGTCGGCGCGAAGGGCGTCGCGGGCGCGGTGATGATCCCCTCCGGGTTCGCCGAGACCGGGAACGTCGAGGGCCAGCAGGAGATCGTCGAGATCGCCCGCAGGCACGGCGTGCGCATGCTCGGCCCCAACATCTACGGCTACTACTACACGCCGGAGAACCTCTGCGCGACCTTCTGCACCCCGTACGACGTGCGCGGCAGCGTGGCGCTGACCTCCCAGAGCGGCGGCATCGGGATGGCCATCCTGGGCTTCAGCCGCACCACCAAGATGGGCGTCTCGGCCATCGTCGGCGTAGGCAACAAGGCCGACGTGGACGAGGACGACCTGCTGACCTTCTTCGAGCAGGACGACAACACCAAGGCCGTGGCCATGCACCTGGAGGACCTCAAGGACGGACGCGGCTTCGTCGAGGCCGCCCGCCGGGTGGTCAAGGAGAAGCCGGTCATCGTGCTCAAGGCGGGCCGCACCGCGATGGGCGCGCGGGCCGCGGGCTCGCACACCGGCGCGCTGGCCGGCGACGACAAGGTCTACGACGACATCCTCCGCCAGGCCGGCGTGGTGCGCGCGCCCGGGCTGAACGACATGCTGGAGTACGCCCGCGCGCTGCCGATCCTGCCGGCGCCCAAGGGCGAGAACGTCGTCATCATCACCGGCGCGGGCGGCTCGGGCGTGCTGCTGTCCGACGCCATCGTGGACGCGGGGCTGACCCTCATGGACATCCCCGACGACCTGGACAAGGCGTTCCGCGCCTACATCCCGCCGTTCGGCGCGGCGGGCAACCCCATCGACATCACCGGCGGCGAGCCACCCTCGACCTACGAGAACACGGTCCGCCTCGGCCTGGCCGACGAGCGCATCCACGCGCTGGTCCTGGGCTACTGGCACACGATCGTGACGCCGCCGATGGTCTTCGCCGAGCTGATCGCCCGCGTGGTGGCGGAGGAGCGGGCGAAGGGCAACGTCAAGCCGGTCGTGGCGTCACTGGCCGGCGACACCGAGGTTGAGGAGGCCAGCGAGTACCTGTTCGAGCACGGCGTGGTCGCGTACCCGTACACGACGGAAAAGCCCGTGGCGGTCCTCGGTGCGAAGTACCGCTGGGCCAGGGCGGCCGGGCTGCTGGGCTAAGAGCCGAGCACAGCAGCGCCAGGCGAGGGGGCAATTCGGGGCGCAGAGGAAGGCAACAAACCCCCCAGGAGGTCCGTAGGTGGACACATCGAACACACCACCGGCGACGGCCACGCCGCCGGTCGAGGATCAACGAGTATGGAAAGCGGGCCGGCTTGAGCCGATGCCCTTCAGGAAGCTCCCCGACGCGCCTCCCTCGGTGCACCTCATCGGGCCGACGGTGTTCCTCGTCGCGCTCGGCGTGGGCATGGGCGAGTCGTACATGTGGCCCCGGCTGGTGCTGCTGTTCGGGCCCGAGATCAGGTGGCTGTTCCTGATCGGCGTCACCCTGCAGGCCTTCGTCATGCTGGAGATGGCCCGCTACGCCATGGCCACGGGGGAGAGCATCTTCTCCGGCGCGGCCAGGGTGTTCAAACCGCTGATGTGGTTCTTCTTCGTCGTGGCGATCGCCGTCTACATCTGGCCGGGACACCTGTCGGCCGGAGCGGCGGCGTTCGAGGAGATCACCGGCATACCCTGGATGGTGACCGCGATCGCCGGGCTGATCCTCGTCGGCGTGGTCTTCACCCTCGCGAAGGTGATCTACAACCTGCTCGAGAACGTGCTCTCCCTGCTGATCGGCGCGCTCGTGCTGGGCACCGCCGTGGTCGCGGCCATGGTGGGCTCCTGGAGCGACGTGGTCACCACGATCACCGGCATGTTCTCCTTCGGCTACCTGCCGCCCGAGGCCATGACGGCGACCTGGTTCCCCGTCATCGTGGGCGCCTGCGCCTTCGCCGGCCCCTCCGGCATGCAGCAGATGTGGTACACGCTGCACCTGCGCGACTCCGGGGCCGGCATGGGCGCGCACCAGCCGAAGGTGCGCGGGCTGGCCCACGCGGGCGAGGAGGAGGAGCGGCCCAACCGCGGCTTCATGTTCGACACCGAGAACGCGGATGAGATGGCCAAGTGGAAGGGCTGGCGGCGCTGGGTCACCTTCGACGCGATCCTGCTCTTCTGGGGCGTCACCATGCTGGTCACGGTCTCCTTCACGGTGATCGCCCAGTCGGCGGTGCGGCTCGACCCCGGCGTGCGGACGGCCATCCAGGGCGACGACCGTGAGGTCGCGCTGAGCGCGATGTCCAACGCCGTCTCCTCGGCGGGCAGCACGGTCCTCGGCACCGTGTTCCTCGGCTTCATCGCGCTGATCGGCCTGAACGCCACGCTCGGGCTGTTCGACTCGTTCTCGCGCGGCCAGGCCGACATGACCTACAACTTCGTCCCCGGGGCGAAGAAGTTCGGCATGTCGCGGCTGTACGGGATCTTCCTGTGGGGTGTGATCCTCTTCGGCATCCTGATCCTGCTGTTCGGCCCGGCCGACGGTCCCAGCGGGATCCTGGACACGCTGGCGTTCCTGTCGACGTTCGCGATGGGCGCGTACTGCGTGACCCTGCTCCTGGTGAACAACCGCATGTTGCCCAAGCCGATCAGGCCGAAGTGGTGGACGAACATCATCATCGGCTTCGGCGCGGTGTTCTACCTGGGGATGCTGTTCTACAGTCTGTTCGCCTACGGCGTGGTCGTGGGCTGATGGTCGGACGGCACAGCCTCGAACTCGCCCTCCCTGGGGCGTCCATCGGAGCCGCTGCCGGAGCCATCGCCGGTGGGCTGACCCTGCTCGCGGGGCAGTCCACCGGCATGGCCGGACTGGCGGCGCTGGCCCTGGCCATGCCGCTGGCCCTCTTCGGCGGCCTCTACAGCATGCTGCTCGGCCACGGTGTCTTCCGCCCTGGCACCTTCGGCCCCGTCGGCCTGTACTGGATGGCCGCCTTCCCGGTGTCCCGGCTGACGCAGGAGATCCTGTCCCCGACGGGTGCCCTGCTCGAAGGGGTGGGGCCGTTCCTGGCGTACCAGGCGATGATCGCCCTCGGCTTCGCGATCGGCTTCCTCTGGGTGCACGAGCGGTTCATGCCGCACTGGCTGATGCGCAGGGCCGGCGACAACCCGCTCGCGCAGGAGCTGCTGGACAAGTACCTGCGCTTCGCCCGGATCGTCCGCTCGCGCAGGAGCAGCAGGAAGGGAGGCAGGTAGATGGTTCCGGCCATGGAACTGCCGTTCTGGGTCTGGGCCGCCACCATCGGCGGCTTCTGCCTGATACTCGCGCTCGACTTCTGGCTCGTGGCCCGCAACCCGCACGAGCCCAGCTTCAAGGAGTGCGTGGGCTGGGTCTCGTTCTACGTGGGCCTGGCCGTCGCCTTCGGCGTGGGCCTGCTCCTGCTGTCCGGCCCGGCGCACGGCGGCGAGTTCTTCGCCGGCTGGATCACCGAGTACTCGCTCAGCGTGGACAACCTCTTCGTGTTCCTGCTGATCATGAGCCGGTTCCAGGTGCCGCGGCAGTACCGGCAGAAGGTGCTGCTCATCGGCATCATCCTGGCGCTGGTCATGCGCGGCGGCTTCATCGCCGCCGGCGCGGAGGCCGTCGCCAGGTTCGACTGGCTCTTCTACGTCTTCGGCGCCTTCCTCGTCTACACGGCGTGGAAGCTGATCGGGCACGAGGACGAGGAGGCGGAGTTCTCCGAGAACCTCGCCCTGCGCACGGTACGCCGGGTGCTGCCGACGACGGACACCTACCACGGCGCCCGGCTGACCGTGCACCACGGGCGCAGGATGGTCACCCCGATGCTGATCGTGATGGTCGCCATCGGGACCACCGACCTGCTGTTCGCGCTGGACTCGATCCCGGCCATCTTCGGGCTCACCAAGGAGCCCTACCTGGTGTTCACCGCCAACGCCTTCGCCCTCATGGGGCTGCGGCAGCTCTTCTTCCTCATCGGCGGCCTGCTCGACCGGCTGGTCTACCTGAGCAAGGGGCTGTCGGTGGTGCTGGCCTTCATCGGCGTGAAGCTGATCCTGGAGGCGCTGCACCACGACGGGGTGTCCTGGGCGCCGGAGATCCCGATCATGGTGTCTCTGGGGGTCATCCTCGGCACTCTCGCCGTCACCACGGTGCTCAGCCTGGTGAAGTCGTCTCGCGACGCCAAGAAGAAGGTGGAGGAGCCGGAAACCGCGGATCGCTGACCGGGCCGCGCGCGGGGGCCGGTGGCTGCTTACGGGTGGCCGCCCCCCTGCCGCGGCTCAGCGGCGCGGTCGCTCGCGTACGTCGTGCTGGTGCTGGGCGCTCCACTCGCGCAGGTAGCGGTCCGCTTCGTCTGCCGAGTAGTGCTTCTTCAGCGCTGCGCTGAGGCCGATGCCGATGGCACGGCCGTCGGCGGGCTGGCCCAGAGGATCACCAAGAAGAAAGCGCCAGAACGCCTTCACGGTCACACACCTCCTGTCGGTCTTGCTCCCACCCTCTACCCGAGGTGTTTCGGAGCATGTGGATTTCTGTGAACGTCAGGTCAACCGAGCTGGCGCGGCCTGCGCCGGCGGACCGGCTTGGGGGCCGGCTCGGCGGGCTCGTTCTCCCGCTGCTCCATGTAGGAGGCGCGGGTGTGCTCGGTGTGCTCGCGCATGATCTGCGCCGCCCGGTCCTCGTCGCCCGCGTCGATGGCGTCGATCAGGGCCTGGTGCTCCTCCCACGACGCCATGCCCCGCTGGCGGGCCACCGGCGTGTGGTACCAGCGCACCCGCCTGGCCACCTGCGCGGCCAGCTCGGCCAGCACCCGGTTGCCCGACAGGGCCGTCACCAGGGTGTGCAGCTCGGAGTTCGTCGCCACGGCGCCGTCCACGTCGTCGGACCGCACGGCGGCGATACCGCGCTCGCACAGGGCGCGCAGCCGCTTCACACCCTCCTCGCCGGCGTGCAGCGCGGCGAGCCTGGCCGACTCGGTCTCCAGCAGCGTGCGCACCGCGAGCAGCTGGTCGGCCTCCTCCAGCGTGGGGACGTGCACGAACGCGCCCTGGCCGGGGTGCAGATCCACCCAGCCCTCGCCGCTGAGCTGCTGCAGCGCCTCGCGTACGGGCTGCCTGGAGACGCCGAGCAGCTCGGCCAGCTCGCTCTCGACGAGGTGCTGGCCGGGCTTGAGCTGGCCGGAGACGATGAGCTCTTGGATAGCCTCGATCACGCTCTCCCTGAGCGTGGCCGGGCGCGCAATCTTGGGGGCCGCCGTCTGACCGGCCTGATCCGACAGCAACATGGTGACGTCTCCAGGTTTGGGTGCTTTACGGTTTTTGGTCGACTGCCTACAGCATACCGTCTGGGGGTTCTGCGTGGCCGTGAGTCTCGTCACAGAGCGTCGCGTCACGGCCCGTTGTGTTACACGGCGTCGCGTCTCGCGCGGCACCGCTGTCACAGGGGGATGGTGGCGGGCAGACCGGGGATGCGCAGGCGCGGCGTGGCCAGGGCGGGCAGGGCCGCCAGCGCCGCCGCGGCCAGGAGGGCGGCTCCGGGGGCCGTCAGGGCGCTGAGGGCCAGGGTCACGGCCACCACGCCCGCCACGGCCTTGGCGCTGTAGACGACGGCGTGGATCTCGGTGGCGCGTTCGGTGCCGAACAGCTCGCGGACGAGGCTCGCCAGGAGGGGGTAGAACGCGCCGCCGCCCAGCCCGGCCGCCACGGCCCCGAGCCACAGCAACGGGCTGCCTGCCGTGGCCGTGCCGAGGGGGGCGGGGGCCGCTGCCGCGTTCTGGACGGCCACCGCCAGGAGGACCTGGCCGAGCGCCAGCGCGCCGAAGACGGCGGCCAGCACGCGGCGGCGGCCGAACAGCTCCGCCGCCCGCATCGCCACCGACCTGCCCGCCCCGTTCAACGCCACCAGCAGCGCCAGCGCGCCCCACGCGCCGGTGCCCGCCACCACGATCACGTCGAACACCGACACCGCCCCCGCGCACACCAGCATGAGCGCGAGTGCCGGCAGCGTGCGCGTGCGCAGCGCCTGCGCGAGCCCGAACTGCTTGACCGCCTCAGGGGACGTGCGCAGCCGCGCCGCGTCCAGGGCGTGCGTACGCGGGTCCACGTCGCCGGGCCACCACTGGGGCGGCGGGAGCCGGAGCCCGCGGGCGGCGGCGGCGATGACGGCCGTGGCCACCACCGCGCAGACCAGGAAGCCGGCCGAGGTCAGGCCCGGGGCGATCCCGGCCCAGAGCAGCAGGGGCACCGCGCCGTACCCGAAGGCTCCGGTGATGAGGCCGACGCGCGCGGCAGGGCGCTCCGGGTACCAGGAGGAGACGACCTCGCCGCAGACCCCGTAGACCAGCCCCGCCCCCAGCCCGCCCAGCACGGCGTAGCCGGCGAGGGTGAGCAGCCCGCCGGAGGAGAGCAGCGCCGCCAGGTCCGCGACGCCCCCCATCGGCGCGGCGTCGCCGGTGCCCCCCATCGGGGCGGCGGCGGTGACGCTCGGCGCCAGGGCCGCGGTGACCAGGCCGAGGCCGCTCAGGGCGGCGCCGGCGGCCAGGCAGGCACGCACGCCGAGCCGCCGCCGTCGCACCAGGTGGAGCGCGGGCAGGGCGCCGGCGGCCTGGCAGGCGATCCAGATCGCGAGCAGGGTCAGCCCGGACGCCTGCCGGGCGTGCAGCGCGGCGTAGCCGTACTGAAGGGGGCTGATCGCCGCCATCGCGGCGAGTGCCAGCCGGAACATGCGGGTGCGGTCGGCTGGGACGGGCCCGGGCCGGTACGACCGCCCCCGCCAGTCCCGGATTGCATTCTCCATACGGTATGGAATATCCCGCTCTACGCTCCCTGTCGAGACCCTAGACGAAGGATACTCCATACGGTATACCGTCTACAAAGGAGGCTCGGATGGACCTGTACGAGTACCAGGCGAAGGAGCTCTTCGGGCGTCATGGGATCCCGGTCCCCCCAGGCAGGACCGCGGCCACCCCGGCCGAGGCACGCGAGATCGCGGCCGGGCTGGGCGCGCCCGTAGTCATCAAGGCCCAGGTCAAGACCGGCGGACGAGGCAAGGCAGGCGGGATCAGACCGGCGGCGGGGCCGGTGGCGGCCGAGGCGGAGGCCGATCGCGTCATCGGCATGGACATCAAGGGGCACCTCGCTCGCCGCGTGCTGGTGGAGGCCGCGACGGTGCCGTTCGAGGAGTACTACGCGGCCTTCCTGGTGGACCGCGCCGAGGGCGGGTTCCTGGCGATGGTGTCGGCGCAGGGCGGCATGGAGATCGAGGAGCTGGCGGCCACCGACCCCGACGCCCTCGTCAAGCTGCCGATCGACCCCGTGGCCGGCGTGGACGCCGACACCGCCAAGCTGCTGGCGGCCAAGGCGGGCCTGCCCGAGCAGGCGGCGCCGGTGCTGGAGAAGCTGTGGCGGGTGCTGATCGAGGAGGACGCGCTGCTCGTCGAGGTGAACCCGCTGATCTGCACCACCGACCAGCGGATCATGGCGCTCGACGGCAAGGTCACCCTGGACGACAACTCCGCCTTCCGTCATTCCTGGGAGGACTACGGCGAGCGTACGGACAGTTTGGAGGACCGCGCCAAGGCCAAGGGGCTCAACTACGTCAAGCTGAACGGCACGGTCGGCGTGATCGGCAACGGCGCCGGGCTGGTCATGAGCACGCTGGACGTGGTGGCGGGCGCGGGGGCCGACCCGGCGAACTTCCTGGACATCGGCGGCGGCGCGTCCGCCCAGGTGATGGCCGACGGGCTGGAGATCATCCTGGCCGACCCCGACGTGCGCTCGGTGCTGGTCAACGTCTTCGGCGGCATCACGGCCTGCGACGCGGTGGCCAACGGCATCGTCACCGCGCTGGAGCTGCTCGGCGAGCGCGGCCACGGCAGGCCCATCGTCGTGCGGCTGGACGGCAACAACGCCGAGGTGGGGCGGCGGATACTCAGCGACGCCCGCCACCCGGCGGTCCGCCAGGTCGCAACCATGGACGGCGCCGCCGAGATGGCGGCCAGACTCGCGGCAGGTGCGTAGATGGCCATCTTTCTGACCAAGGACAGCCGGGTACTCGTCCAGGGCATGACGGGCGCGGAGGGCACCCGCCACACGGCCCGCATGCTCGCCGCCGGCACCGACATCGTGGCCGGGGTGACGCCGGGCAAGGGCGGCCGGTCGGTGGACTTCGGGGAGCGCACGGTGCCGGTGTTCGGCTCGGTCGCCGAGGCGGTCTCGGAGACCGGCGCCGACGTGTCGGTGATCTTCGTGCCGCCGCGCTTCACCGCCTCGGCCGTGGAGGAGGCCGTGACGGCGCAGGTGCCGCTCTGCGTGGTTATCACGGAGGGCGTGCCGGTGCACGACGCCGTCCGCTTCCGCGCCCTGGCCGGCGGCCGGACCAGGATCATCGGCCCGAACTGCCCCGGCCTGATCAGCCCCGGCCAGTCCTCGGCCGGGATCATCCCCGCCGACATCACCTCCGCCGGTCGCATCGGGCTGGTCTCCAAGTCGGGCACGCTGACCTACCAGCTCATGTACGAGCTGCGCGACCTCGGCTTCTCCACCGCCGTCGGGATCGGCGGCGACCCGGTCATCGGCACCACGCACATCGACTGCCTGCGGGCGTTCCAGGACGACCCGGGCACCGACGCCATCGTGATGATCGGCGAGATCGGCGGCGACGCCGAGGAGCGGGCCGCCGCCCACATCGCCGCGAACGTCACCAAGCCCGTCGTCGCCTACGTGGCGGGCTTCACCGCCCCCGAGGGCAAGACCATGGGCCACGCCGGCGCGATCGTCTCCGGCTCGTCCGGCACCGCCCAGGCCAAGAAGGAGGCGTTGGAGGCGGTCGGCGTGCGCGTGGGCAGGACCCCGTCGGAGACGGCCCGGCTGATGCGGGCGGTCCTGTCCAAGGCGGGCACGTGAGGACGGGCGCCCTGCGGTTCGACGTCAACCTGTCGATCCTGCTCACCGACCTGCCGCTGCTGGAGCGCCCGGCGGCGGCGGCCAAGCGCGGGTTCGACGCGGTCGAGCTGTGGTGGCCGTTCGACGGCCCCGACCCGGGCGGGGCGGCGCTGGCGGAGCTGCGGCAGGCCATCGAGGACGCCGGGGTGCGCCTGGTGGGGCTCAACTTCGACGCCGGCGACATGGCGGCGGGCGAGCGCGGCCTGCTGGCCAGGCCGGAGACCTCGGCCCGCTTCCAGGCCAACATCGACGTCGCCGTCCGGCTCGCGGGCGAGCTGGGCTGCCCGGTGCTGAACGCTCTCTACGGCAACGGCCCCGGCACGGACCGGGACCTGGCCGTGGCGAACCTGCGCAGGGCCGCCGACGCGGCCAGGAGCATCGGCGCCACCGTGGTCGTCGAGGCGCTCAACTCGCACGAGAACCCGCTCTACCCGATCACCTCGGCGGGCTCGGTGTTCGAGCTGATCGACCAGGTGGACAGGGACAACGTGGCCTTCCTGGCCGACCTCTACCACCTGCACCGGATGGGCGAGAACGTGCTCGCGCTCATCGACCGGCACGCGGGCCGGTTCGGGCACGTGCAGATCGCCGACGATCCCGGCAGGGGGCGGCCGGGGAGCGGCGGGATGCCGTACGAGGAGATCTTCGCGCGCCTGGAGGCGGCGGGGTATCGCGGGCACGTCGGCCTGGAGTACCGGCACCAGGGGCCGGGCGCGTTCGACTGGAGGCAGGGATGAACATCGGGTTCGTCGGCTTGGGGATCATGGGCAGCCCGATGGCCGCCAACCTCCTCAAAGCCGGATATGTCGTGACCGGTTATGACGTGAGCGCCGAGCGCGTCGAGCAGCTCGTCGCCCTGGGCGGCAAGGGCGCCACGGGCGTCGTGGACGCGGTCGCCGGCGCGGACGTCGTGATCTCGATGCTGCCCGACTCGCCGCAGGTGGAGGCGGTGGCGCCGCTCGTCATCGAGTACGGCAAGCCGAACCTGCTCTACATCGACATGAGCACGATCAAGCCTGAGACCTCCCGGTGGGTGGCCAGGGAGGCCGCGCAGGCCGGCGTACGGGCCCTGGACGCGCCCGTCAGCGGCGGCGAGCGCGGCGCCGTGGACGGCACCCTGTCGATCATGGTCGGCGGGGCGCCCGACGACTTCGAGGCGGCCAGGCCCGTGCTGGAGCGCCTGGGCGTCACCATCGTGCACGTCGGCCCGGCCGGCGCGGGCCAGACCGTCAAGGCCGCCAACCAGCTCGTCGTCGGCGGCATCTACGGGCTGGTCTCCGAGGCGATCGTGCTGCTGGAGGCCTCGGGCGTGGACCCGACGCCGGGCCTGGACGTGCTGGCGGGCGGCCTGGCCGGCTCCCGGATCCTGGAGCTCAAGCGGCACACCATGGTCAAGCGGGAGTTCGCCCCCGGCTTCCGCATCGACCTGCACCACAAGGACATGGGCATCGCCCTGGCCGCCGCCCGCGAGGCCGGCGTCAGCCTGCCGCTCACCGGGCAGGTCGCCCAGCTCGTGGCCGCGGCCAGGGCGCAGGGCCACGGCTCGCTCGACCACTCCGCCCTGCTCAAGGTGATCGAAAGGCTCAACGCATGAACCGCATGCCCTGCATGGAGGCCGTGGTCCAGGTGCTGGAGTCGGAGGGGGTGGACACCGTCTTCGGCATCCCGGGCGCGGCGATCCTCCCCCTCTACGCCGCGCTCCAGAACAGCTCGATCCGGCACATCACCGTACGCCACGAGGAGGGCGGCACCCACGCGGCCGACGGCTGGGCCAGGGTCACCGGGAACGTCGGCGTCTGCATCGGCACCAGCGGCCCCGCGGGCACGAACATGATCACCGGCCTCTACACCGCGCTGGCCGACTCGATCCCGATGATCTGCGTCACCGGCCAGGCCGTGACCTCCAAGCTGCACCAGGAGGCCTTCCAGGCGGTGGACATCGTGGAGATCGCCAAGCCGGTGACCAAGTGGGCGGTGCAGCTCAAGGAGCCTGCCCAGGCGCCCTGGCTGTTCAGGGAGGCGTTCAGGATCGCGCGGTCGGGGCGCCCCGGGCCGGTGCTCATCGACCTGCCGCTCGACGTCCAGCGCGGTTCCTGCCGGTACGACCCCGCGCTGGACGCGCCGCTGCCCGTCGAGGTGCCCCGGCCGCTGCCCAAGGCCGTCCGGGCGGCCATGGACCTGCTGGAGGAGGCCAGGCGGCCGATCATCCTGGCGGGCGGCGGCGTGATCATCGGGGACGCGACCGACGAGCTGCGGGCGCTGGCCGAGCACCTCCAGGTGCCGGTACAGGTGACGCTGATGGGCAAGGGGGCCTTCCCCGAGGACCACCCGCTGTTCGCGGGGATGGCCGGCATACAGACGCAGACGCGGTGGGGCAACGCCGCGTTCCTGGAGAGCGACCTGGTGCTGGCCGTCGGTGCCCGGTTCGGCGACCGGCACACCGGGGACCTCGACGTCTACCGTCGGGGGCGCAAGTTCGTGCACGTGGACATCGACCCCATGCAGATCGGGCGGGTCTTCGAGCCCGACCTGGGCGTGCTCGGGCACGCCCGGCCGGTGCTGGCCGACCTGCGCGACGAGGCGCGCCGCCGCGGCGGGCCCAGGCAGGCGGGCAAGTGGCCGCGCCGGGTCGCCGAGCTGCGCGGCACGATGGGCCGCCGCGACGACTTCGAGGACGTGCCGATCAAGCCGCCCAGGGTGTTCAAGGAGATCAACGAGTACTTCCCGCGCGACACCACGTTCGTCACCGCCATCGGGCTCTACCAGATCTGGTCCGGCCAGTTCCAGACCACCTTCCTGCCGCGCCGCTACCTGGTCTGCGGGCAGGCGGGGCCGCTGGGCTGGGAGGTGCCCGCGGCCATGGGGGTCAAGCTGGCCCATCCGGAGCGGCAGGTCGTGGCGGTGGTCGGCGACTACTCCTTCCAGTTCCTGATGGAGGAGGTGGCGGTGGCGGCGCAGTACCGGGTGCCGTTCGTGATCGTCATGATCAACAACGAGTACCTGGGGCTGATCAGGCAGGCGGAGCTCCCGTACGGCATGAACTACGCCGTCGACCTGCACTACGGGGAGGGCGGCATCGACCACGTCAAGGCCATGGAGGCGTTCGGCTGCCCGGCCCGGCGGGTGGAGCTGCCCGGCGACATCCGCGACGCGCTGGCCTGGGCCAGCGCCGAGGCGGCGAGCAAGCGGCTGCCGGTGCTGGTGGAGGTGATGGTGGAGCGCGAGGCGAACGCCGCCATGGGGCCGTCGCTGGAGGCGATCAAGGAGTTCGAGCCGCTGCCCGAGCTCATCACCGCCGACTGGTCCGACTGAGGAGGATGGACATGCGGCTCAAGCCTGGCACGTCCTGGCGGGAGACCTACGAACGGTGCTGTTCGGTGGCCCCGGAAGCCTTCCACGACGATCGGGTGCTGAACCACTGGGGCGGCATCTGGCACCGCGACGGGCGGCCGGTCCCCGGCTTCTCGCCGCTCGACGGCTCGGCCATCGCCGGCCTGCCCAGGCTCGACCGGGCCGGCGCCGGCCGCGCGGTGGCGGGCGCGGTGGAGGAGCACCAGCGCTGGCGCCACCTGCCGCTCGCCGAGCGCAAGGCGATGGTGTCGGCGGCCGTGGAATCCATGGCCGCGCACCGCGACCTGCTGGCGCTGCTGCTGGTCTGGGAGATCGGCAAGCCGTGGAAGACGGCCTGCGCCGACGTGGACCGCTGCCTGGACGGCGTGCGCTGGTACGTCGAGGAGATCGACCGCATGGTGGCGGGCCGCACGCCGCTGCCGGGGCCGGTCAGCAACATCGCGAGCTGGAACTACCCGATGAGCGTGCTCATGCACGCCATGCTCGTGCAGGCGCTGGCCGGCAACGCGGTGATCGCCAAGACCCCCACGGACGGCGGCCTGTGCTGCCTGACCCTCGCCTGCGCCCTCGCCGTCCGCGAGGGCCTGCCGTTCACGCTGGTCAGCGGGGGAGGAGCGGAGCTGTCACCGGTGCTCGTCGGCTCCGGCTCGCTGGGCTGCGTGTCGTTCGTGGGCGGCAGGGACGCCGGCGCGAAGGTCTCCACCTCGCTGGCCGACCTCGGGCGCCGCCACGTGCTGGAGCAGGAGGGGCTGAACTGCTGGGGCGTGTGGGAGTACGGCGACTGGGACCTGCTCACCCGGCAGCTGCGCGGCTCCTTCGACTACGCCAAGCAGCGCTGCACCGCCTACCCGCGCTTCGTCGTGCAGCGCTCGCTGTTCCACGAGTTCCTGGCGGCCTACCTGGAGGCGGTCGGGTCGCTGCGCTTCGGGCACCCGCTGGCCGTGGCGGACCCCGGCGACCCGCTGCCGTCGCTCGACTTCGGCCCGCTGATCAACGCCTCGAAGGCCAAGGAACTGGCCGACCAGGTGGACGAGGCGATCACGAGGGGCGGCGTGCCGATCCACCGCGCGTCCCTCGACTTCGGACATTTCCTCCCAGGCCAGGATATTTCCGCCTACTTCGCCCCAACGGCCCTGCTCAACCCCCCGCCCTCCTCACCCCTCCACCACGCGGAGCCGTTCGGCCCCGTCGACACGATCGTCCTGGTGGACACGGAGGCGGAGCTGCTGGCCGCGATGAACGCCAGCAACGGCGCCCTGGTGGCCACGCTGTCCTGCGAGTCGGCGGAGACCTTCGCCCGCCTCGCCCCCGAGGTGCGTGCCTTCAAGGTCGGTCACAACCGGCCGCGCTCGCGCGGGGACCGCGAGGAGCTCTTCGGCGGGCTCGGCGCCTCGTGGCGCGGCGCGTTCGTCGGCGGCGACCTGCTCGTCCGCGCCGCCACCACCGGCCAGGACGGCGAACGCCTCCCGGGCAACTTCCCCAGCTACACGCTGCTGCCGTAGCCCGGCAGCCTCAGAAGGCCCCGAAGCGGGTCGCCACCAGCAGCACCAGGAAGGTGAGCATGGCGACCCGCAACACCTTCCCGCCGACCCCCAGGGACGGCCACGACAGATAGGCCAGCCACCCCACGAAGGCGAGCACCGGCAGCACGGCCACGCCGCCCAGGGGGTTGGTCACGGCGAACCCCGCCAGCAGCAGGATCACCAGCAGGACCGGCGCCACCCATCGGGGCACCTGGGTGAACAGGAACGTCATCGGCACCGCGCTGCGCCGCTCGACCGCCTTGCGGAAACCGGTCGCGCCCGGCGTGAAGTACTGCTCGCCCTGGGGCTGCTTGTTGTCAGGGGCCACGACCAGAGCCTACGGGAATCGCCGTAACGCAGGCAGGCATGCCGGGGATCCCGAGTTATGGGGCGTGTGTACCGCGCGCTGTCCGTCGGCATACCCGAGACGGAAGGCTGGGCCGGCCTGCCCTTCGGCCGGGAGCTGCTGGACGAGCTGGCGCAGGCGCTGAAGACGCTCGGCTACACCTGTGAGGTGCGGCTCGGGCCGTCGAGCGCCGGCCTCGGCGCGTCCGTACGCGACAGCCTGGGGGAATCGGGAGACGAAGGTGTCCTGCTCGTCCATGTCCTGGGCCATGGTGTCCAGGGCCGCAGCGACGCCCTGTACGTGCTCGGCAGCGACGGCGTCAGGACGGGCGAGAACGATGTCGCCTCCTGGCTGAGCGAGCTGGAGGACCTGCCCGGCCGCCCGGCGGCACTGCTGTTGCTGGACCTGTGCCACTCGGGGGCGATGGCCCGCCTGCCGTGGCAGCTCAGGCACGCTGACGGCACCGCCCGCTCCTGGGTGCTGGCAGCCTGCGCGCAGGACGAGCAGGCCTACGACGGCCGCTTCACCCGCGCGCTGGTGACCGTGCTGAAGGCACTGGCCACCGACGAGCTCGGCGTTGATCCCTCGGTCAGGCACGTGCCACTGCAGACGATCGGACGGGCGGTGCTCAGGGAGGTCACCAGGCTGCGCGGCAAGGGGTACCGGCAGAGCGTCACCGGCAGCGTCATCGACTTCCTGGCCGAACCCGACCTGCCGTTCTTTCCCAACCCGCACCACCGTGATGGGGGCGTGCGCGTGCTGCTCGACCCGGTGATGGCGCCGTTCCTGGACGAGGGCGTCGACCCGGGGGCGCTGCCGCAGCTCGACGTCGGAGTCGACGGGCGGCACTTCGTGGACAGGGCGTCCGGAGGGTCGCTGACGGGAGCGCTGGTGGGCTTCTTCACCGGGCGCAAGGAGCAAGTGGCGACCCTGTCGGAGTGGATCGACGGCTTCGGCGACGGCCGGCTGCTCGTCGTCACCGGAGGCGCGGGATCGGGTAAGTCGACGCTGCTGGGCGTCATGGTGTGTGCCGCTCATCACCGCTTGCGTGAGGTGACCAGGCCCTTGTGGAAGCGCGCGGTGCGCGCACCGTACCAGGTTCCCGAGGGCCTGTTCGCTGCCGTGCACGCACGGCAGCGAACACTGGGTGAGATCGTCTCCTCGCTGGCCAGGCAGCTCGGCCTCGATCCTGTCGCCGATCCCGCCGGGTTACTGGCGGCCCTGCCCGGGGGCGGGCGATCGCCGGTGATCGTGCTCGACGCCCTGGACGAGGCCGAGGACGGTCCGGCCGTCCTGCGGGAGCTGCTGCTGCCGCTGGTGGAGTGCGGCGGGGTGCGGCTCGTAGTCGGGGTGCGCAAGTACGAGGAATACCAGCCGTTGCGGGCGGCGGCTCGCGTGATCGACCTGGACGAGGTGGAGGCGGGCGTGCTGGAGGACGACCTGCACCACTATGTCTCCGACCTGCTGCGCGGCACCGAGCGGTATCGGAGGCTGGGCGCGGTGGTCGGCGGCTTCGCCGGCGCGCTCGCCACCGCCCTCACCGAGGGCGGCATGGATCGGTCATGGGGAGAGTTCCTGGTCGCCAGGATCTACACCCGGTCCTTCGCCGAGGGGACGCCGGTCGCCGATCCCGTCGAGGCCGAGGAGATCGGGCGCGGCGTTCCCCGTACGGTGACCGAAGTGTTCGACCAGGACCTGGCGGCCCGCGGGCAGCCGTGGCTGCGCTCGGTGCTGGCGGCGCTGGCACAGGCACACGGCCAGGGGATGCCGGTCAGCGTGCTGGCCAGGCTCGTGGGTCCGACTCGGGACGAGGCGCCGACCAACCCCGCGCTGGAGCCGCGGGTGCACGACGCGCTGAAGACCGGGCGGTTCTACCTCAGGACATCCGTGGACGTCGACGGGGTCACCCTGTACCGGCTGTTCCACCAGGGACTGGCCGATCATCTCAAGGCGAGGTCGGGCATCACCGCGAGCGTCGTGCTCGATCGGCTGCTGAGCCCGCTGGGGCCGCCGGAGGAGCGGTGGCGGGCCGCCGAGCCGTACGTGCTGCGACACGCGATCCAGCACGCGGCCGACGCCGGGCGGACGGAGGAGTTGTCGGACGACCAGGAGTTCCTGGCACGGGCCCCGGTCGAGGCTCTGGAGCCGCTGTTCGGCCGTCTGGCCCCGAGACTGGCCGCCGATCTGCGTGCGGTCGCCCACGCTCGGGAGCCCGCGCGGCGTGCCGTTCTCGACCTGGCCATGCTGCGGACCGGCCGGGCGGTGGACGGCACCGGCGACGGCTGGCGTCCTCTGTGGATCAGGCCACGGTCGCGCCTGCACGAGCCCGCGTTTCAGCACGCGCAATCCCTGGAACACGCACGGGCCAAGGGCGTGCGTGCGCTTGAGATCGCCGATGTGGCAGGCGCGCGCATGGCGGTCGCCGCGGATCGGCTCGGGGTCGTGAGGTTGTGGGACCTGGCCCGGGGCCGGCTCGTGCGCGAGTTCACGACGCATTCGGGGACCGTCAGCGCGCTGGCCGTCGGCACGCTCGACGACAACCCGGTGGCGCTGGTGGGCGGCGGCGCCGACGGCTCACTCCAGGCGTGGGACCTGGCCACCGGGACGCAGGTGGGGCCGCCGCTGCGGCACAGGAGCGCCGTCACAGCCGTCGCCATGTACGACCGCGACACCGTCGTCAGCGCGGCTCACGAGGACTCGCTCCGCTTCTGGAACCTTCGGACGGGCGAGGTGGCGGTCGGGCCGAAGACGGCTGTCTCCCCGGGGAGCCCCGTGGCGGCACTGAGCGTCAGCCATCACACGTCATCGGCTCCCACGCTCGTCCTCCTGCTGAAGGACGGGACGCTCGTGGCCGGCCAGCACTACCTGCCCATGGGGGCGTGCGCCATCCTGGTGACGAAGGTCGGGCCGCAGCCGGTGATCATCGCCGGCGACCGCAACGGCGTCGTGAGCATGCTGGACCTGTCCACGCTGGCGAACCGCGCGGCTCCTCTGCGCTGCCACGACGGGCCGGTACGCGCGCTGAACGTTCTGCAGGTGCCCGCCGGGCCGATGGTCGTGACACTGGGCGCGGACGAGGTCCTGCGGTTCATCCACCTGGACACGTGGACCCCCAAGCCGCTCATGCAGGTGGCCGCCCCGGATGCGCGGACGGCGGTGGCAACGGTCGTCGAGAGGACGCCTGTCATGGTCACCGGCTCCTGGCGCGGTTCGGTGGACGTGTGGAGACCGTGCTCCAGCCTGCTGTCGAGAGCCGTCGACCCCAGGCTCGTACCCGCTGGTCCCGGCTGGCGGCTGGTCGAGGAGGAGGCCGTCGTCTCGCTCGTCAGCGGTGAGCGGACCGGCGACGCGCCCGAGGGCTGGGCGGGCGGGCAGATCGTGCTCATCGGAGGCAGGCCCTGGCTGGCGGTCCCGAGATTGCGGCGACGGCGGCCAGGACAGCCTGTCCCGCTGTGGGACCCGGAGCGGGACCGGCGGGCCGAGATCGGCGCGCCGGGAGGCACACCGCTCCCGAGAGGTGACGAGCTGATCTGTCAGGGGCAGCGGGCAAGGGTCATCAGGACCGCTTCTGGCGGTGTCGCCGTGCACTCGGATCAAGGGCAGGAGACGCGGGCCGAGCTCAGACCCCACGCAGGGGACGTGACCGCCGTGGCCGCGACAGAGCTCGGAGAGCGGGACGTCGTGCTGACCGGCGGCTCGGACGGATGGGTGCACCTCCTCGACGTCCACGAATGGCGCGTGGTGGACTCCGTCTACGTCGGAGATCCCGTTCAGCACGTGCTCGCCTCACCCGACGGCCACCTCGTGGTGATGACCGCATCCGAGACGATCGGTTTCCGCAGGGAGCTCACATGATCGTCGGCGTCCACGGCATCGGCAACTACCGCTACTTCCGCGACCACGGCACCGCCGAGGCCGCCACGGAGGCGATCGGCGCGGACTGGTCCCGGTGGGCCGCGCGCCCGGTGTCCGTCGCGTACTACGCGCACCTGCTGCACCGCGGTGTCGCGCAGGGCGACGAGGACGATCCGGAAACGCTGGTGGACGAGGAGCGCGAGCTGTTCCTCGCCTGGGTGGACGAGCTTCAGGGGGCGCGCCAGGCAGCCCAGGGGCGGGCCACGGCCGGGCTCAGGCAGGCGGCGCAATGGCTGACGGAGCACCATGGCGTGGCGATGACCAGGCTGGTCACCAGGTTCGTCAGGGAGGTGGCGGCCTATCTGGAGGCGGAGTCGCGGGCGGAGGTGACCGGGCTGGTGGCCGAGCGGATCCGGAGTGGCGGCGGGCGTAGGGTCGTGGCGCACTCGCTCGGCAGCGTGGCGGCGTACGAGGCGCTCTGGGCGCATCCCGAGCTGGAGGTGGACCTGCTCATCACCCTGGGCAGCCCGCTCGGCGCCCGGTCGGTGATCTTCGATCGGCTGCGGCCCGCGCCGGAGAACGGCCTCGGCGCCCGCCCGCCCGGCGTGCGCCGCTGGGTCAACCTGGCCGACGTCGGTGACCTCGTGGCCGTGCCGAGAGAGCTGGCGAGCCGATTCACGGGGGTCGAACAGGGCGATCCCCTCACGATCGGGCGAATCGACTTTCACCGAGTGAAGGGATACCTCGGCTGCCCGCCCGTGGCGGCCCTCCTGCACCTTTAGGCTGGTCGGGTGCTCGCCGTGATCCGATACACCGTTCCAGAGTCCCAGTCCCAAGACTTCGTCAAGCAGGGCCACGCCATCCTCGACACGTTCGCCACCCAGCCCGGCTACCTGCGGGGCCGGCTGGCCCGTTCGGTCGACGAGCCCAACCTGTGGGCGCTGGTGACGGAGTGGGAGGGCGCCGGCTTCTACCGCAGGGCGCTGTCCGCCGCCCGGATGGTGATGTATCCCCTGATGATCCTGATGCTGAACGAGCCCAGCGCGTTCGAGGACGTCTACACCCGGGACGGGGCGTAGCATTACTCGCGCGCGAGAGCGGGGGCCTGTCCCCTAAGCTGGGATCTCACCAATTTCCCTCGCCGACCTCCAGCCGGAAAGAGAATCAACCAAAATGGCACGACGCACCGACGTCATGGACACCATCGTCAGCCTCGCCAAGCGCCGCGGGCTCGTCTACCCGTCGAGCGAGATCTACGGCGGACTGCGCGCGTCGTGGGACTACGGTCCGCTGGGTGTCGAGCTGAAGAACAACGTCAAGCGGCAGTGGTGGCTGTCGATGGTCCAGTCGCGCGACGACGTGGTGGGCCTCGACTCCTGCGTCATCCTGGCACCCGAGGTCTGGCGGGCCAGCGGCCACGTCGAGACCTTCACCGACCCGCTGACCGAATGCCTGTCCTGCCACAAGCGCTTCCGCGCCGATCACCTGATCGAGGCGTACGAGGAGAAGAACGGCAAGACGCCCGAGGCGGGCCTGGCCGACATCACCTGCCCCAACTGCGGCAACAAGGGCACCTTCACCGAGCCGCGGCAGTTCAGCGGCCTGCTGAAGACCTACCTCGGCCCCGTCGAGGACGAGTCGGGTCTGGCCTACCTGCGGCCCGAGACCGCGCAGGGCATCTTCATCAACTACCTCAACGTGCAGCAGTCGGCCCGCAAGAAGATCCCGTTCGGCATCGGCCAGCAGGGCAAGTCGTTCCGCAACGAGATCACGCCGGGCAACTTCATCTTCCGCACGCGCGAGTTCGAGCAGATGGAGATGGAGTTCTTCGTCAAGCCGGGCACCGACGAGGAGTGGCACCAGTACTGGATCGACGAGCGCTTCCGCTGGTACTCCGACCTGGGCATCAACAAGGACAACCTGCGCCTGTACGAGCACCCCAAGGACAAGCTGTCCCACTACTCCAAGCGCACGGTCGACATCGAGTACCGCTTCAACTTCGCCGGCTCTGAGTGGGGCGAGCTGGAGGGCATCGCCAACCGCACCGACTTCGACCTCACCTCCCACTCCAAGGCGTCGGGCGTCGACCTGAGCTTCTTCGAGCAGGAGAGCGGCGAGCGTTACGTGCCCTACGTCATCGAGCCCGCGGCCGGTGTCGACCGCGCCACGCTGACGTTCCTGCTCGACGCCTACACCGAGGACGAGGCGCCCAACGCCAAGGGCGTCATGGAGAAGCGCACGGTCATGCGGCTCGACCACCGGCTCGCGCCGGTCAAGGCCGCGGTGCTGCCGCTCTCGCGCAACGCCGACCTGTCGCCGAAGGCGCGCGACCTGGCGGCCCAGCTGCGGCGGCGCTGGAACGTGGAGTTCGACGACGCGGGGGCGATCGGCCGCCGCTACCGCCGGCAGGACGAGATCGGCACGCCGTTCTGCATCACCGTCGACTTCGACACGCTCGAGGACCAGGCGGTGACGATCCGCGAGCGCGACACGATGGCCCAGGAGCGCATCTCGATCGACGGCGTCGAGGCCTACCTGCGCCAGCACCTGAACGACTAGCTCGAAGACGAGGACGGGCCGCTCTTCCCGGGCGGCCCGTTCTCGTGCGTGCGGCGCGTTTCCCGGGCGCGCCACGCCGGGAACCATGCGCGCGCCACGCCGGGAACGGATCAAGCCCTTCGGGTCATTCGCCTGAACGGGCCCGCTGGTTGAACTTTGACCGGATGTGGCCGCGGTGATTGACAAGCCCCCCGCATACACGGACATTGCGGGCACATCCATAGCAGCACTCGGGGGCTTCATTCTCGGAGGCGCGATGAAGCGCACATTGATCATGTTCGCGAGCACGCTCCTGTTACTCGGCTCCTTCACGATCCCGCCCGCCTCGGCGGTGCCGAAGCCGCCGGCGGGCCCGGACGGGGTCTTCGTCTATACCGGCGAGCTCACCTCGGAGCAGATGGCCACGCTCCTGGCCTCGGGCGTGGACCGCGAGGAGATGCGGATCGCCAAGCGGGCGGACGGCAAGGTCTCCGTGGAGGTCATCCTGGCCTCGGCGCTGGCCGACGCGCTCGCCGGGCAGGGCGTCGTGCTCAGGACCCAGGCGGCCAGCGCCAGGGCGGCGCAGCAGGCCGACGGGGTGTTCAAGCGGTACGCCGGCGCGGGCGGCATCCGCGAGGAGATCGTCGCCGCGGCCGACGCCAAGCCCGCCATCGCCAAGGTCGTCAACCTCGGCAACAGCCTCAACGGCACCCCGATCACCGCGATCAAGATCACCAAGGATGCCCGCAGGCTGCGTGACGGCAGCCGCCCGGCCATCCTCTACTCGGCCGCCCAGCACGCCCGCGAGTGGATCACGCCCGAGATGGTGCGGCGGCTGCTGCACCACTTCCTCAACGGCTACGGGAGCAACGCCGAGCTGACCCAGCTCGTCAACACCACCGAGCTGTGGTTCCTGCCGGTCGCCAACCCCGACGGCTACGACCACACCTTCACCCCCGGCAACCGCCTGTGGCGCAAGAACCTGCGCGACAACGACGGCGACGGGCAGATCACCAGCAACGACGGCGTGGACCCCAACCGTAACTTCGCCTACAAGTGGCGCTACGACGACGAGGGCTCCTCCAGCCTGTTCTCCAGCCAGACCTACCGCGGCGCGGCCCCGCAGTCGGAGCCGGAGACGGTCGCCTACGACAACCTGGCCAAGCGGGTGAAGTTCACCTACCTGATCAACTACCACTCGGCCGCCATGCTGCTGCTGTACGGGATCAGCTGGCAGCAGGCCACCCCCGCCCCCGACGACCTCATCTTCGAGGCCCTGCTGGGTGACGACGCCACCCCGGCCGTGCCGACGTACGACCCGGACATCGGCGCCGAGCTCTACACCACCAACGGCGACACCGACGGGCACACGACGAACGTCCGCGGCGCCCTGTCCATCACGCCCGAGATGTCCACCTGCGAGTCGGCGGCGGCGAAGTACCCGGACGACGAGTGGACCGAGGAGACCTGCGCCGGCGGCCTCGGGTTCACCTTCCCCGACGACGAGCGGCTGATCCAGGAGGAGTTCCTCATGAACGTCCCCCTGGCCGTCGCCACCGCCAAGTCCGTGCACTCGCCGGACCGGCCGGTCTCGGTGATCGGGCGCACGGTGCCCGACTTCAAGCCGGACTCCTTCAGCGTCTCCTACGGCGACCCGCAGCCGGTGGCGGTCACCGCCCGCCGCTCGCTGGGCGCCAAGGCGCTGCGCTTCCGCATCAACGGCGGCCCGACGCAGACCAGGTCGCTGAGCGAGTGGAAGGGCGGCGAGCGGTACGGCGGCGAGAACGACCTGTACTTCGCCGAGTACCGAGGCACGGTCAGCGGGGCCAGACCCGGTGACAAGGTCGAGGTCTGGTTCACCGGGTACAAGCCCGGCACCGGCACCGTCTCCAGCAGCCGCTTCACCTACACGCTGGCCAAGGACTCCTCGGCCAAGGTGCTGGTCGTGGCCAACGAGGACTACACGGGCTTCAACCCCGACTACCCGCCCACGGTGACGGCGCCCAAGTACGCCACGACGTACCGGCAGGCGCTGAAGGCGGCCGGGTACGGCTCCGAGACGTGGGACGTGGACGCCCAGGGCGTGCCGCACCACCTCGGCGTGCTGTCGCACTTCAAGGGCCTGGTGTGGGAGCTGGGCGACAACCGGCTGTCGATGGACCAGCAGGACGTGGTCACCGTGACCCCGCTGGGCAACCTGCCCGACGCCGACGTCAAGCGCTCGCAGCAGGACCTGACCATCGCCGTCCGCGACTACCTGAACGAGGGCGGCAAGCTCCTCTACACCGGCGAGACCGCCGCGTACTACGGCATTCTCGACACCATCGTCGGCGGCATCTACTACGGCCTCGACGGCAGCCCTGACGGCGACTGCGTGGTCACCACCATCCAGGGCCTGTTCGACGAGTGCCTGCTGCTGGCCGACGACTTCACCCAGTACTACCTGGGCGTCGGCGGGCGCATCCCGCGCGGCGACCCCAGCGGCTTCACCGGCACCGGCCCGCTGGCGGGTGTCAGCGGCACGTTCGGCGGCCCCGCGCTGGCGGACAACCCGCTGAACGAGGCCGGCGTCCTGCTCCCCATGGGCACGGACTTCCCGCGGTTCACCGGCACGCCGGCGGCCGACTACCAGCTCGGCACCCCGGGGCCGTTCGACCCCGTCGAGGGGCAGTGGTACGTCGCCGGGCCGCACGCCGACGACTCCTACATGCGGCTGACCAGGACGATCAACCTGCAGGCCGTGACGGCGGCGCAGCAGCCGCAACTGGCCTTCCAGCTCTCCTTCAACACCGAGCCCGGCTACGACAACGTCATCGTCGAGGCCCACACGGTGGGGCAGGACAACTGGACGACGCTGCCCGACCTCAACGGCGGCACCGACACCGTGGTCCCGACCGAGTGCGAGGCCGGGTTCTACCTGGAGGAGCACCCGTGGCTGCTGCGCTACCTCACGCCGGGCAACCCGTGCACGCCGACCGGCACCACGGGCTCGTGGAACCGGTTCAGCGGTAACTCGAACGGCTGGCAGCAGGTGGCCTTCGACCTGTCCGCGTACGCGGGACAGCAGGTCGAGGTGTCGATCAGCTACGTGACCGACCCCGGCACCGGCGGGGTGGGCGCGTTCGTGGACGACACCAGGCTCGTCGTGGGCGGCACCGCCACCGAGTCCGAGGGCTTCGAGACCGGGCTCGGCGCCTGGTCCATCCCCGGCCCGCCGGCGGGCAGCCCGACCGGCGCCGGCGACTTCGCCCGCGACCAGGCCGACACCACGGCCGCCGTGGCCACCAAGGACACGGTGCTGCTGGGGTTCGGCGTGGAGCAGCTCGGCAGCGCCGCCGAGCAGGCCGCGGCACTGAGGAAGGTGCTGCGCTACCTGATCGGCTGAGCACCGTCACACAGGACGGCCACTCCGCACGGGGTGGCCGTCCTCCCGTGTGGAGGTCAGTCCAGGTGGCGCTCGAACCAGCCCACCATGCGCTCGTACGCCTGCGCCGCCGCCTCCGCGTCGTAGCGCTGCCCGGTGTCGTTGAAGAAGGCGTGCCCCACCCCGGGGAACGTCACCAGCTCGTGCGTCAGCCCCGCCTTGGTCAGTGCGGCCTCGGCGGCGTCCCTGGTGGCGTTGACCCGGTCGTCCTGCTCGGCGTATATCCCGAGCACGGCCGCCTTCGTCCCGGACATGTCCGCGTTCTCCGGCAGCGGCCCGTAGAACGGCACGGCGGCCGACAGGCGCGGCTCCGACGACGACAGCAGCAGCCAGGTCATCCCGCCGCCGAAGCAGAAGCCGGTCATGCCGAGCCTCCCGCCGCCGGCCCGCTCGGTCAGCGCGCCCAGCGCGGCCTTCATGTCGGCCACGAACCGCGCGTCGTCGATCTGCCCGAGCGTGGCCGTGGCCTGCGCGCTGTCGGCGAACGTCGCGGTGCCGCCCTCCCGGGACAGCAGGTCGAGCGCCAGCGCCGAGTAGCCGCTGGCGGCCAGGCGGCCGGCGACCGAGCGGATGTGGCCGGTCAGGCCGCGGTTCTCGTGGATCACCAGCACCGCGCCCTTCGGCTCCGCGGCGGCGGCCCACGCGGCCTGCAGCATGGTGCCCTCGGGGCCGGCGAACGTGATCGGCTCCGTGGGCAGCGGCGAGGGCCCGGCCGGGCTCGCCGAGGGGGACGGCGTGGCGGCGGGGGAGGAGGTGGCGGGCGCCGCGGACTCCGGCGGGGCGCCACAGGCCGCGAGGAGGGCCGTGGCGGCAGGCAGGCCCAGGCCGAGCAGGGCGAGCCGCCGCAGCGCCTCGCGGCGCGGGATCAGGCCGTCCACATGGTCGTGGGCGACCTCTTCTGCGAGATAACGCTGGATGGGCGTCATGCCGGAGGTCTAACCCCGTGCACCGAAAAATCGTGTAAAGGCGGCGGTTACGCGGGTTTTCGCGGTGACTTGATGACATTCATCAGGAAGCCAATACGAGGGACGAGGAATCCATGCGTACATCACGTTTCGCTCTGGTGTTGCTCGCCGCCGGCGCGCTGCTCATGACCGCGGGCGCCGCGTTCGCCGACCCGGAGCCGACCGCTCTGGAGCTGCGGGTGGTCGTCGACGACTGCCACCACGGGAGCGTGCAGCCGTGACCGACCAGGCACTGCTCGAACGAGCCCTGTTCGAGGTCAAGCGAGTGATCGTCGGGCAGGACCAGATGGTCGAGCGGCTGCTCGTGGCGGTGCTCGCCAAGGGGCACTGCCTGCTCGAGGGCGTCCCCGGCATCGCCAAGACGCTGGCCGCCGAGACCACCGCCACGGTGGTCGGCGGCACGTTCGCCCGCATCCAGTTCACCCCCGACCTGGTGCCCTCCGACATCGTCGGCACCAGGATCTACCGGCCCTCCACCGAGTCGTTCGACGTCGAGCTCGGGCCCGTCATGGTCAACCTGCTGCTCGCCGACGAGATCAACCGGGCGCCCGCGAAGGTGCAGTCGGCACTGCTGGAGATCATGGCCGAGCGCCAGGTCAGCATCGGCGGCGTCACGTACGACGTGCCGCGGCCGTTCCTGGTGCTGGCCACCCAGAACCCGATCGAGTCCGAGGGCGTCTACCACCTGCCCGAGGCGCAGCGCGACCGCTTCCTCATGAAGATCGACGTCGACTATCCCAGCGAATCGGAGGAGCTGGCGATCGTCTACCGCATGAGCGTGGACCCGCCGGCGCCGCAGAGCGTCCTCGACCCGGCGCGGGTGGTCGCGCTGCAGCGCCGGGCCGAGGAGGTCTTCGTGCACCACGCGGTCGCCGAGTACGCCGTCCGCCTGGTCTACGCCACCCGCGACCCGGAGCGGTTCGGGGTGCGGGACGTCGGGCGGCTGCTGGCGTTCGGCGCGAGCCCCAGGGCCACGCTGGGCCTGCTGGCGGCCGGCCGGGCGCTGGCGCTGCTGCGGGGGCGTGACTACGTGCTGCCGGAGGACGTACGGGACCTGGCGCCCGACGTCATGGCGCACCGGCTGGTGCTCTCCTTCGACGCGCTGGCCGACGGGGTGCTGCCCCGCCAGATCGTGGACCGGGTGCTGGCGGCCGTGCCGCTGCCGGTCATCGCGCCCAGCCAGGAGCAGGCGGGCCACTACGACACGCGGCAGGACGCGGTGGCATGAGGCCCTATCTGATCGCCGAGCCCGCGCTGCGCAGGCTCGAACTGACCATCACCAGGAGGCTGGATGGACTGCTCCAGGGCGAACACCTCGGCCTGGTGCCAGGTCCGGGCAGCGAGCCCGCGGAGTCCCGGCCGTACCGGCCGGGCGACGACGTGCGGCGGATGGACTGGAACGTCACCGCCCGCACGAACGAGCCGCACGTCCGGGACCTGGTCGCCGACCGGGAGCTGGAGATCTGGGCGCTGCTCGACGCCACCGCCAGCATGGACTTCGGGACCGCGGCGATGGAGAAGCGGGAGCTGGCCCTGTCCGCCCTGGCCGCGATCGGCTTCCTCACCCAGCGGACGGGCAACCGCATCGGCACCCACCTGCTGCACGGCGGCGGCGTCAGGACGCTGCCCGCCAGGACGGGCAGGCCGCACCTGATGGCGCTGCTGCAGGCGGCCTTCGCGCTGCCCCGCACCCCGCCGGGGGTGGCCGAGCCGCTGCTCGGCGTGGCGGCCGAGCAGCTCGGCCGGGTGGTGCGGCGCCGCGGCCTGGTCGTGGTCGTGTCGGACTTCCTCGACAGCCCCGAGACCTGGGAGCCGCCGCTGCGGAGGCTCACCGCCCGGCATCAGCTGCTGGCCGTGGAGGTGCTCGACCCGCGCGAGCTGACGCTGCCGGACGTGGGCATCCTCACGCTGATCGACCCGGAGACGGGCCGTCGGCGCGAGGTGGCCACCGGCAACGCCCGGCTGCGCCGCCGCTACGCCGAGGCCGCGACGGAGCAGCGGGAGGCCGTCTCCCAGGCGCTGCGCCGGGCCGGAGCCACCCACCTGCGGCTGCGTACGGACCGGGACTGGGTGCGCGACCTGGTCAAGCACGTCATGCGCCAGCGCCGCCTGGCCACGCTCGCGGCGAGCCCCACGGGGCGCCCACCGGCGGGAGGAGGTGACGCGGCGTGACGCTCATCGCGCCCGTCTGGCTGCTGCTGCTCATCCCGGTGGCCCTGCTCGCGCTCACCTACGTGATCATGGCGTTGCGCGGCAGGACCGCCTACGCCGTCCGCTTCACCAACCTCGACCTGCTCGACAAGGTGGCGCCACGGCGGCCCGGATGGCGCAGGCACGTGCCCGCGGCGGCGCTGCTGCTCATGTTCGCCCTGCTCGTGGTGGGCTTCGCCCGGCCCACGGCCGAGGTGCAGGTGCCGCGCGAACGGGCGACGATCATGGTGGCGTTCGACGTGTCGGCGTCCATGGGCGCCACCGACGTCTCGCCGAACCGCTTCGAGGCGGCCAAGCAGGCGGCCAGGCAGTTCGTCCAGGGCCTGCCCGAGCGGTTCAACCTGGGGCTGGTGTCGTTCTCGTCGGCGGCGTCCGTCGCGGTGCCGCCCACCAGGGACCGGCCGACGGTGCTGGGCGCGCTCGACCGGCTCGGCATGGACTCGGGCACGGCCATCGGCGAGGCCGTCTTCTCCTCGCTGGAGGCCATCGCCGCCCTCGACACCGAGGAGGAGGCGCCGCCCGCGCACATCGTCCTGCTGTCCGACGGCGCCAACACCAGCGGCCGCACGCTGGACGCCGCCGCGGCCGAGGCGACCTCGCGCGGCGTCCCCGTCACCACCATCGCCTACGGCACGCCGGACGGCACCATCAGCCTGTCGGGCCGCGAGGTCCCGGTGCCGGTGGACGGGCCCGCGCTGCGCGGCCTGGCCGAGTCGGCGGGCGGCGGTTTCTACGAGGCGGCCAGCGGCGACGAGCTGCAGGCGGTCTATGAAGACATCGGCACCTCGGTCGGCTACCGCACCGAGCAGCAGGAGGTCTGGCAGTGGTTCGTGGGAGCGGGGCTGATCTTCGCGCTGATCGCGGCGGTGACGTCGATGCTGTGGTTCTCGAGGCTGCCATGAGAGGGCTGGGCAGCCCGCGCGGGCCGGAGTTCCACACGGTGGCGCTGGGCGTGCGCGAGCGGACCCCGCCGGGGCCCGGCCCTGCCGCGCCGCCGTCCAGCAACGGGAAGACCCCGGTGCCGTCGCCGCCCAGGGGTGGTCGCATCCTGGTGGCCGCCGCGCTCGTCGCGGCGCTCACCGGGTCGGCGGCGGGCGTGGCGGGGGCCAGGCTCCTCGAAGGGTCCGAGCCGGCCCCCGCCGCCGCCCTGCCGAGGGTGGCCCCGGCGCCGCCGGCGAGCCTGACCGGGCTGAGCGCGACGGCGGCCCGCGTGCTGCCCAGCGTCGTCTCCGTGGAGACGCGCAGCTCGGGTGGCTCCGGCTTCGTGGTGGACGACCGGGGCCACATCCTCACCAACGCCCACGTCGTCAGGGGCAGCAGCACGGTGACCGTGGTGCTGCACAACGGCAGCCGGCTGACCGCCCGCGTGGCGGGCGCGGACGCCGACGAGGACCTGGCCGTGCTGGAGGTGGACCATCCGCGGGAGCTGACCGCGGCCACGCTCGGCCGCTCGGCGGACCTGGCCGTCGGCGACCAGGTGCTGGCCATCGGCTCGCCGCTGGGCCTGTCCGGCACGGTCACCTCGGGCATCGTCAGCGCCCTGGACAGGGAGGTGCGGCTGGGCGGCTCCCGGCGCACGGCCGTGCAGACCGACGCCTCCATCAACCCGGGCAACTCCGGCGGCCCGCTGGTGAACGCCCGGGGCGAGGTGGTCGGCGTGAACACCGCGATCGCGGCGTCCCGAGGAGGCGGGAACATCGGCATCGGCTTCGCCATCCCCATCGACAGGGCCGCGCCCATCGCGGAACGCATCATCCGAAACTAGGGTCCAGGGCATGCGACTGCTTGTGGTTGAGGACGAGGAGGACCTGGTCGACGCGCTGCGCGTCGGCCTCGTCCGGGCGGGTTACGCGGTGGACGTCGCCTACGACGCGCCGGCCGCGCACGAGAAGTTGCAGATCAACACCTACGACCTGGTCCTGCTCGACCTGAACCTGCCGGGCGGCGACGGCTTCCAGCTCTGCCGGACCGTGCGCGCGGCGGGCCAGGGCGTGCGCATCATCATGGTGACCGCCCGCGACCGGCTGGACGACCGCGTCCGCGGCCTCGACGAGGGCGCGGACGACTACCTGGTCAAGCCGTTCGCCTTCCCCGAGCTGCTGGCCAGGGTGCGGGCGCTGCTGCGCAGGGACTCCGGCGGCGGCACCTCCGTGCTGGAGGTGGGCGGGCTGCGGATCGACACCGCCCGGCTGGAGGTGTCGCTGGACGGCCGGTCGCTGGCGCTCACCCCCAAGGAGTACGGCGTGCTGCACTACCTGATGACCAGGCCCGGTCACGTCGTGTCCACGGAGGAGCTGCTGGAGCACGTCTGGGACGAGCACGCGGACCCGTTCACCAGCACCGTCCGCGTCACGGTCGGCAACCTGCGCCGCAAGCTGCAGGAGGACGGCCTGATCGAGACCGTGATCAGCCGCGGCTACCGGCTGAAGGAGCCCACGTGATCCACACCATCCGCTTCCGGATCACGGTCCTGTACTCGGGGCTGCTGTTCGTGCTGGCCACGCTGGTGCTCGGCGGCATCTACTACGCCGTGTCCAAGACCACCGAGCAGCGCCCGATCACCACCGAGTACGCCAAGACCTACAGCGGCAACACCTACCTCGGCAAGCGCGAGGTGGTCTTCGTGGAGGAGGTCGAGAACGCGGTCAACGTGCGCACGATGAGCACGCTGCGCGACTTCTCGCTGCTCACCCTGGCCTGCCTGTACGTGGCCAGCCTCGGCATCGGCTGGGTGCTCGCGGGCCGGGTGCTGCGGCCGGTGCGGTCGATCACCCGTACGACCGAGGAGATCCAGGCCACGGACCTGAAGCGGCGCATCAAGCTGCACGGCCCGCGCGACGAGCTGAAGGACCTGGCCGACACCATCGACACCATGCTCGACCGGCTGGAGGAGGCGTTCAGCGCGCAGCGGCAGCTCATCGACGACGCCTCGCACGAGCTGCGCAGCCCGCTGACCATCATCAGGGCCAACGTGGACGCCGTGCTGGCCGCCCCCGACGCCAGTGAGGAGGAACGGGCCAGGGCCGTGGCCATCGTGGACCGGGCGACGACCCGGATGACCAGGCTCGTGGAGGACCTGCTGGCCACGGCCAGGCGGCAGGGCGCCGCGTTCGCCGACGCCGACCTCGACCTGTCCAGGGTGGTGGGGGAGGCGTGCGAGGAGTACGCCACCCCGGCCGCCGAGCGGGACATCACGATCACCCGCGAGCTGGGCGCCGCGCTGGACCTGGCGGGCGACGCCGACGCGCTGCGCCGTGCCGTGTCCAACCTGCTGTCCAACGCCGTCCGCCTGTCGCCGTCCGGCGGGCTGATCAGGGCCGGGACGGGACGGACGGACGGCTGGCTGTGGGCGGCGGTCCGCGACGACGGGCCGGGGCTGCGGGAGTCGGACCAGGCGCGGGTGTTCGACCGTTTCTGGCGCGGCGAGGCCAGCCGCAGGGACCGGCACACGGGGCTGGGGCTGGCGATCGTGCGGCAGATCGTGGAGTCGCACGGGGGGCGCGTGGCGGTGTTCTCGCGGCTGGGGGAGGGGGCGACGTTCGTGTTGTGGCTGCCGCCGCGCGAGGGCGCGCAGGGGAGCCCGCCCGAGGCCAACCCGCTACGGTGAGCGCCTGCGGCACAGGGCCCGCGTGAGGAGGAGGACTAAGCCGAGCGCCTGCGGCACAGGGCCCGCGTGAGGAGGAAGGCCACGACGGGCAGCACGAAGACGGCCACCCGCAGCCCGCCGACGACCAGCGCGTAGGTGTCGGGCGGCACGGTGAGCAGGGCCGACGGCGCGGGCGGCGGCGCCGGCAGCCCGGACGCGGAGTGCATCGCGGGCGGAGCCACCGACACCCACGTGCCCGCCCACAGCGTGGTGAAGAACGTGATCACCGCGACGCCCAGCGCCGTGCGCACCGGGGCCTGCGACGGCCGGTCGAGCAGGTGGTGGACGTCGCCGTCGCCGGTGAAGCGCCGTTCGAGGAACGGGTACGCGAACAGCACGCCGAAGAAGGCCAGCAGGACCAGCGGCGGCAGCCAGAGCCCGACCTGCAGCACGAACCCGCCGACCGGGATCTCCCACGCCGGCATCAGCCGTTGCGCGCCGTCGAGCACCCCGGCGTACCAGAACGGCTGCGCCGACGGCGGGTGGACGCCCGGCCGGTACGCCCCGTGCTCCCAGACCGGATTGACCCGCACGAACGTGGCCAGCAACGCGATGAAGCCGATCGTGAACAGCGCCGTGGCGCCGTTCTTTACCGCGAAGTAGGGGAAGAACGGCCCTCCGGAGACCTGCCGCTCACCGGCGGCCGTGGCGCGGCGCTCGGTGTGCTTCTGCCGCCAGGTGAGGATGAGGCCGTGCAGCGGCACCACGGCCAGCAGGATGCCGGGGACCAGCAGCACGTGCAGGGCGAACAGGCGCGGCAGCACCTGGCCGGGGAACTCGCCGTCGAACGCGAACGCCGACAGGTACGTGCCCACCAGCGGCACCGACAGCAGCAGCCCCTGCGCCTGCCGCAGCCCCGCCATCGCGAGCTGGTCGGCGGTCAGAGTGAACCCCAGGAACGCCTCGAACAGCGCCAGCGCGAACAGCAGCACGCCCAGCATCCAGGTCAGCTCCCTGGGCCGCCTGAACGCGCCGGTGAAGAAGACCCGGCACATGTGGGCCACGATCGCCAGCACGAACACCGTCGCCGACCAGTGGTGCAGCTGCCGCATCAGCAACCCGCCGCGCACCTCCAGGCTGAGCTCGACCACCGACTCGAACGCCACGTCCGGGTTCGGCTTGTAGAACAGCGTCAGGAACGTCCCGGTGAGCACGAGCAGCACGAACGAGTACAGCGCCAGCTCACCCAGCAGGAACGACCAGTGGCTGGGGAAGAGCTTGCGCAGCTGGGGCCGGAGCCAGCGCCCGAACGGCAGCCGGTCGTCGAGCCAGATCGCGGAACCGACGGCGGCCTTGGCGGAGCCGACGATGATTCTGGGCTGCCTCTTGGGCTTGGTCGGAGCGGCCATGGGGGCCTCCTGGCTGGGGGTGATCCGATTCTGCACCTCCTGCCCGCCTTTCTCAAGAATTGGTGTAAACCAATTGGTCTAATCCAATTTTTGGCACAATGGTCGTATAATTGGATTAGACCTGTCATGGGGTCTTGACCAGCATAAATGCCGACTTGTGAGAGGAGTGCAGTTTCATCATCAATTTCACCGGTAGAGTCCGGGACAGAGGCGTTCGAAGGAGCTGTGGTGGCCAAGTACGTTTACGACTTCACCGAGGGCAACAGGAATCTCAAGGATCTTCTTGGCGGTAAGGGCGCGAACCTCGCCGAAATGACCAATCTCGGGCTGCCTGTTCCGCATGGATTCACGATCACCACCGAGGCGTGCCGCCACTACCTGGCGGAAGGCTCCGTACCGAGTGAGCTGGACCAGCAGGTCGCCGAGAAGCTGAAGGCCCTGGAAGCCAAGATGGGCAGAAAGCTCGGGCAGGCCGACGACCCGCTGCTCGTGAGCGTACGCTCGGGGGCGAAGTTCTCCATGCCGGGCATGATGGAGACCGTCCTCAACATCGGGCTGAACGACGAGTCGGTGCACGGTCTGGCCAAGCAGTCGGGCGGCAACGACCGGTTCGCCTGGGACTCCTACCGCAGGCTCATCCAGATGTTCGGCAAGACCGTGCTCGACATCGACGGCGACCTGTTCGAGCAGGCGCTCGACGACCTCAAGGGCCGCCGCCAGGACACCGATCTCGACTCGGGCGAGCTGCAGCAGCTCGTGGAGACGTACAAGGGCATCGTGCGCGACCAGACCGGCAAGGACTTCCCCGCCGACCCGCGCGAGCAGATGCGCCTGGCCGTCATGGCCGTCTTCGACTCGTGGAACGCCCCGCGCGCCATCCTCTACCGCCGCCAGGAACGCATCCCCGCCGACCTCGGCACCGCCGTGAACATCATGGCCATGGTCTTCGGCAACTACGGCAACGACTCGGGCACCGGCGTCGCCTTCACCCGCGACCCCGGCTCGGGGCAGCAGGGCATCTACGGCGACTACCTGCAGAACGCCCAGGGCGAGGACGTCGTGGCCGGCATCCGCAACACCATCCCGCTGCAGGACCTCGAGCACCTCGACAAGCCGTCCTACGACCAGCTCGTCGCCATCATGGAGACCCTGGAGAACCACTACCGGGACCTGTGCGACATCGAGTTCACGATCGAGCGCGGTAAGCTGTGGATGTTGCAGACGCGCGTCGGCAAGCGCACGCCGGCGGCGGCCTTCTGCATCGCCACCCAGCTCGTCGACCAGGGCCTGATCACCATGGACGAGGCCGTCACCCGGGTCACCGGCGAGCAGCTCGCCCAGCTCATGTTCCCCCGCTTCGACGCCGGCGCGCAGAAGAAGCGGATCGCCAGGGGCATGAACGCCTCCCCGGGCGCCGCCGTGGGCAAGGTCGTCTTCTCCTCCGAGCGCGCCGTGGAGCTGTCGGAGCAGGGCGAGCACGTCATCCTCGTCCGCCGCGAGACCAACCCCGACGACCTGGCCGGCATGATCGCCGCCAAGGGCATCCTGACCAGCCGCGGCGGCAAGACCAGCCACGCCGCCGTGGTCGCCCGCGGCATGGGCAAGACGTGCGTGTGCGGCGCCGAGGAGCTGGAGGTCCTGACGGCCGAGCGGCGCTTCGTCGCCCCCGGTGGCGTGACGGTCCGCGAAGGCGACGTCGTCTCCATCGACGGCACGACCGGCGAGGTCTTCCTCGGCGAGGTGCCGGTCGTGGACTCCGCCGTGGTCGAGTACTTCGAGGGCGCCGCCGAGCCGCAGGACGACCTGGTCAAGGCCGTGGACCGGCTCATGCGCCACGCGGACGCCGCCCGCCGGCTCGGCGTGCGCGCCAACGCCGACACCCCAGAGGACGCCGCCCGCGCCCGCCGCTTCGGCGCGCAGGGCATCGGGCTGTGCCGTACGGAGCACATGTTCCTGGGCGAGCGCCGCCAGCTCGTCGAGGACCTCGTCCTGGCCTCGACGGAGGACGAGCGCCGGGCGGCCCTGGACGCCCTGGAGCCCCTCCAGAAGTCCGACTTCATCGGCATCTTCCAGGCCATGGACGGCGCCCCCGTCACCATCCGGCTCATCGACCCGCCCCTGCACGAGTTTCTGCCCGACATCGTGGATTTGTCGGTCAAGGCCGCCATGGGCCAGGCCACGGACAAGGACCGCAAACTCCTGACGGCCGTCAAGCGCCTGCACGAGCAGAACCCGATGCTCGGCCTGCGCGGCGTCCGCCTCGGCCTGATCATCCCCGGCCTGTTCGCCATGCAGGTCCGCGCCATCGCCCAGGCTGCCGCCGAGGTCCCCGGCGCCCGCCCGGAGATCATGATCCCGCTGGTGGCGGCCGTCCAGGAGCTGGAGTCCGTACGCGAGGAGGCCGTCAAGATCCTCGCGGAGGCCGGCGTGGAGGCCCTGATCGGCACCATGATCGAGGTCCCCCGCGCGGCCCTCACCGCCGGCCAGATCGCCGAGGCCGCCGAGTTCTTCTCCTTCGGCACCAACGACCTCACCCAGATGGCGTGGGGCTTCTCCCGCGACGACGTCGAGGCGGCCTTCTTCTCCCGCTACCTCGACCTCGGCATCTTCGGCGTCTCCCCGTTCGAGACCATCGACAGGGAGGGCGTCGGGCGGCTCATGGAGATCGCGGTCAGAGAGGGCCGGGCCGCCAGGCCGGACCTGCACCTGGGCATCTGCGGCGAGCACGGCGGCGACCCCGACTCGGTGCACTTCTGCCACGAGGTCGGCTTGGACTACGTCTCCTGCTCACCGTTCCGCATCCCGGTGGCCAGGCTGGAAGCAGGCCGAGCAGCCCTCACCCAATCCGACTCCGACACCCGCTGACCTCCCGGCACCCACCCCCATCCCAGTTACGGGGCTGGCCGTTGGGAGCCCGCCCCGAAAGGTCGTCGCCCTCGGCTCGGGCTGTGTCCATCGGGGCTCGCGGCTACGCCACGAGCCCCGGGCGAGGGGGCCTTCCAGCCCCCTCCCGCACCCCCGGCCGTCACCCGGGGAGACCGAGAACCGCAGATCTGCCGTATGCCTGTGCCGCCGACACCGCTGGGCCAGAATGACCCACGGGAGACTGCGGCGAGACCGAGAGGCGCTGCTCTGGAAGCTCGACGGCTTGTCCGAATACGATGCCCGCCGACCTTTGACGGCGACGGGGACCAACCTCCTCGGCCTGGTCAAGCACGTGGCCAACGTCGAGGCCCGGTATTTCGGCGAGGTCTTCGACCGCCCGTCCCCCGAGCCCCTGCCCCCATGTCCTCGGCGAGACCATCCGGCATGCCGGGCACGCCGACATCCTGCGCGAGGGCCTCGACGGCCGGACCGGGTTGCGCCCCGAATACGAGGAGCGGATCGACGAGGAGGCCCGCGCGGCCTACCGCGCGAAGATCGAACTGGCCGCCAGGGCGGCCGCACCCATCGAGGCTTGACCCCCTCGAGAAGAGACCTTCACCCCGTGGTGGCAGCCCGCTCAGCCGAGCTGCGCAGCACGCAGAACTCATTACCCTCAGGATCAGCAAGCACAGCCCACCCCGTGCCATCGCCATTGCGCCGATCGACGACCATCGTGGCGCCGAGCCCCAGCAACCGCTCCACCTCCTCCTCCCGCGAGCTCGCCGGCTGCAGGCACAGATGGAGCCGGTTCTTGCCGGTCTTGGGCTCGGGCACCTGGTTGAAATGCAGCACCGGCCCCTCCGGCAGCAACACCTGCGTCTCCTCGTCCCCGGGCCGATCCTCGGGGTGCAGGGGAGAGCCGGTCACCTCGCTCCAGAACCGGGCGAGTTCGTAGGCGTCGGCGCAATCGATCGCGACGTTCTGGACTACGGACACCATGCGTCTCATCCTCTCGGAACGATCGGGAGTGCGGCTCCCGGGCTTCATGCCCGCTTTCGGTGGCGAGAGGGGATGAGAGGCTCTCCGGCGAGGAACGCCTGGTACTCCTCCATCACCTCGTCGTCCACGGAGACGGGCAGGTTGCTGTAGCGCCGGTCGGTGCGGTCGCGTTTGGGGCCGGAGACCCAGAACGCCTCTCCTGTCTCCACATCGACGTGGTTGCCGTCGAAGGTGCGATGATGCGCCAGCGTCCGGCCCTTGAAGTAGATCGTCCGGCCGGACTTGGAGAAGCTCACCCGGCTGATCCAGGCAGGGCCCTGGTCGGTGTTGTAGCCGGTTTTGAGCTCGACGTACAGGATCCGCGGTCGCATGAGCCCGATTGTCGCAACGGCGCCGCTGCTGCTGCACGCCATTTTCTCGGCCGTCAGGCCGCCCGCCCGTGACCACGGGCCCATGACCGTGCACCGGATGGGGCGTGCTCAGGCGCTGAGCAGGCAGTTCGTCCAGCGGATGACCGATGACGCGGCCGGGCTGCACCTGCTCGGCGGCATCGACATGGACTGAAGAGCGAAGGGCCTCGGGCCGCCCGTCAGTCGAACCAGACGACCAGCCGGACGCCGTCCGGCCCGAACCGCCGTGCCAGTGCCCGCATCACCTCGAAGACGTGCTCCCACCCGGTGCCAGGCCCCAGCACGTCCAAGCGGGTCAGCGGGCCGTACTCGAGTGTCGCGCCGGGCGCCCGCCATCGGCCTGCCGGCGCCCCGACGGGCGAGTCGCCCATCGGCGGCACGCCGTACGAGCGCACGACCTCCTCGGGCCACTGGTCGTCGATCCGGTGCTGGTGGATCGAGGAGTCCCGGTCCGGCCGGATCCGGAGCACGCCACGGGCGGCGGGACGCACGGTCATGTCCAGGTCGCGCAGCTCCGCCCACGAGACCCAGGTGCAGCCGCGCACGGCCCCGTCGAGGTGCGCGAGCCGCTCGTGGTCGGCGCGGACCTGCTCCGACGCGTCGGCAGGCAGCCCGCGGCCGGCCGCGACAGGGGTCCAGCCGAGCCGGTTGCGAACGCCGAAAAGGCAGCCGAACGCGTCGTAGTCCTGGTCGTCATAGAGCGGGTAGAGGGGCATGGCGAGCAGCCAGGCCTCGCCTTCGTGCCAATCCTCGTCGGCGTGCGGATGACGGGTTTCGATGAAGCCCTAAATGTCGGTGCTCACAATGGCGGGCCTCGGCGCTGAATCGTCTGCTACTTACCGCCGCCCGGTCGGCGGTCGTGCACAACGCGGTGTGGATCAACTGTGAAGGCATTTGTCCATTCATTTTGTCCACAGCGGATCGCGGTTGTTTTCGTGGGGTCGGACATTTCTCGCCGACGCATTCATGTGGCGGAATGTAGGGGACGGCGACAATCCACTGCACCAGACACTCGGAAGGAAACTTCGTGGACGTTCTCGCTGCGGTATCCGGCAATGTCACCGCCATCGGATACGGCCTCGCCGCCATCGGCCCTGGCGTCGGTGTCGGCATCATCTTCGGCAACGGCGTGCAGGCCATCGCCCGCCAGCCCGAGGCTTACGGCCTGATCCGGCAGAACATGCTGCTCGGCTTCGTCCTCACCGAGGCGCTGGCTCTGCTCGGGCTGGTGGCGCCATTCATTTTCCGCGCGATCCCCTGACTCAGCGCTCGTCGTGCCAATCCGGCAGCGTCACCGTCCCCGACTCCCAATCGCGCCGGAGTATCGCGTACCCGGTGGAGTCGTGCACCGTGCCGTCCGGTGCCGGCCACGCCTCGCGGTAATGCGACTCCTTGACATACCCGCAGTTACGGAAGACGGCGCGCATCGCGAGGTTGTCGTGCCGCGTATTGCCCTCGATGCGCCTGATCTCCGGGAATTCCGTGAAGAGATAGGTGGTCAGCCACTTGACGGCCGCCGAGCCCAATCCGCGCCCTCGCCACGCCTGCCGGATGCGCAGGTCGAACATGGGGGTGCCGTCCTCGAGATCCTGCAGCCGCACCAGGCCGGCCCGCTCCCCGTCCGCCAGCAGCCAGAACGTCCGGCTCTCCGCGTCGTCGTAGAGCCCGTCCGCGGCGCGCTTCCTGATCGCGGACGCCTCCTGGACGCCGGCGTGGAAGGGCCACTCCTCGCCGGTCAGGAAGTCGACCAGCGCTTCGGTCTGGTCAGGGGAGAAACGTGAGAATTCGATGTGCACCAGGCAGATGCTGTCGAGGAGCGGCGTGCCCCGTCAAACGATTTAACCGGCCCGCCGCTTCATGGGCGCCCCACGGCGGCGCAGTGCGGCGACGGGATCGGGGCGGGCCTCCGCTGCCGCCGGCGGCGGGGCGATCGCGATCACGGACGTGATGGTCAGGGCGAGTGCCCGGAGCCTCATGCGGTCGTCTCCTCGGGAACGGGGGGCGGCGGTCCGGGTGATCATCGCAGGGGGAGATCTCGGTTCAGTGTCGGGGCTCGCCGCCCCGCCGTGCTCACCCGGACGCGCCGCTGTGGACGAAAGCCCCGCGCGCCGGTGCCGCCCGGTCAGCCCCGGGCGAGGAACCGTTCGGCGTGCTCGTCCACCCACTGCGTGAACGTGCGTGCCGGACGGCCGAGCACGCGCTCCACGGTGTCGTCCACGGTCGTGGCGGCGGCGCCGGGATCGGCGTACCAGCCGATGACGTACTCGGCGTCCGCCTGGGACACCCCGGTGGCCATCAGCCGGGCGACCGCCTGCTCGTGCGTGATCGGCTCGAAGGCGAGGTCACGGTGGATCGCCCGCGACAGGATCGCGATCCGCTCGCTCGGGGTCAGCGATTCGGGCCCGGTGAGGTTGTAGGCGTGCCCCGCATGGCCGTCGTCGAGCAGCGCGACGGCCGCGACGGCGGCGATGTCGGCCTCGTGCACCAGCGCGCTGGGGAGGTCGTACGGCTCCCGCACCACCCCCTCGGCCCGGATCGAGTCGGCCCAGGTGAGCGTGTTCGACATGAACTCCTGGGCCTCCAGGCGGGTCCACTCCACCCCGGAGTCCGCCACCGCCTGCTCCACCGGGCCCACCCAGCCGCCCCACAACACGGTGATGCGCCGGACGCCCGCCGCGACCGCCCGCCGTACCAGCTCGGCGCCCACGTCGGCGAGCCCCGCCGTCACCGTGACGTGCAACCGGGTGACGCCGTCGAACGCGCCGTCCAGCTCGTCCGGTGCCGTGTGGGTGCCGGGCACCAGCTCCACCCCCGCCGGGAACCTGCCTGCCCAGGCCGCCGGGTTCCGTGTCAGCGCCCGTACGTGCTCGCCGCGGCGGGCCAGCTCCGCCACCACGTGCCGGCCGGTGTTCCCGGTGGCGCCTGTCACCAAAGTCGTCATGGTTCAGCTCCTCAGGTCGTTGCGCGTCAGGCGACGAAGACGACCCTAGGAACTCAACCTAACTTGAGGTCAACCGGCCCGCCGTCCCTGCGAGGCAGGGGCGGCGGGCTCATGGGTGACGGCGGGCGGGTCAGCTCACGGTGACGGTGTGCTGGAGGTCGTTGAAGCCGGTCGCCGGCTCCCAGGTGCCCTCGTTGGCGAGCCGGATCGCGTACTCGGGACGCGCCGGCAGCAGCGGGTCGGGCAGGTTGAGCAGGAGCGCGTAGCTGCCGGCGGGGATGGCGGCGGGCAGGGTGACGGTCTGGGTGATCGTGCTGGTGGCCCCGGCCGCCCACCTGCGGGGGTCGGCGGACAGCGGGAGGCGGTGCACGGCGCCGGTCGAGGTGTTGCGCAGGAGCAGCTCCAGGCCGCGCGGGTTGACGGGGGCGGCGTAGCCGTCGTTCCTGAGCGTGATGGTGACCGGCAGGCCGCCGCCGCGGGTGGCCGTGCTCGGGTAGGTGCCGCTCTGCAGGGCGAAGCGGTAGCCGAGGCTGCGGGTGATCTCCGCGAGGCAGCCGCCGGTGCTCCAGCTCGCCAGCACGCCGGTGTGGTAGTCGGTGTTCAGGTACGACCAGTGGAAGCGGGACAGCTCGTCCTCGGCGGTCGGGCAGTCGGAGCGCGGCGGGTTGGGGTTGCAGGTCTCCCCGCCCATGGCCACGTACCTGGTCTCGGCCTCCAGGTAGGGGTACTCGACGGCCGCGTTCTCGTAGGTGCCGTAGTCGTCCGGGCTGGCCAGGAAGCAGTCGTTGTGGTGGCCCAGCCGCGCGACCGCCGAGCCGCCGTACGCCTGACCGGAGGTGACCGGCGTGGTGGTGTACATCGTGCGCTTGAACTTCGGTGTGCGCAGCTGCACCATCCGCGTCGAGGGCAGGACGCCGAGCAGCTTGTCCACCACGGCCTTGCGGTTGGCCCAGTCCGCGGCGGTGACGGTGCCGGCGTTGCCGAAGTTCTGGGTGTAGTACCACTCGCCCCACGCCCCGATGAAGCCGGCCTGCATGAGGTAGATGACGTCCTGGTTGGCGGTCAGGTAGGGCTTGAGCTGGTCGAGGTGGGCCAGCACGCGGTCCTTGGCGGCGTCGGCGCCGTCCGTGGAGGTGGTGTAGGCCAAGCGCAGCACCATCTTCAGCCCCGCCGCGCGTACGGTGTCGAGCTGCTGCTGGAGCTGGTCCAGCGCGGCCTGGCTGATCGCGGCGGTCTTGAACTCGGCGAGGTAGAACACGCACATCACCAGCGAGATGTGCTGGCTCGTGCGGTAGCTCTGCAGGGTGGCCAGGGAGAAGTCGTTCTTGTCGCAGTCGCCGGTGTGGTGGTAGAGGCCGCGCTCGGGGTTGGCGAAGTCGGCGGTCGTGGGGGTGTAGGTGACGGAGCCGCCGCCTGCGCCGCCGGAGTAGACGTGCGTGTACCCGGCCGAGGTCTCCAGCGGGGACTCGACCTGGAAGACGAGGTCGGCGTCGTTCGGCGTGGCGCTCTCGCCGATGGCCGAGCGCGCGACCGTCCACCTGGCGGTGCCGCCTGAGGCGGAGTACGTCACCGGGCCCACCTGCGTCCAGCTCCAGCCGCCGCCGTTGTGGCGGTAGAGGACGGCGTTCTCCAGTAAGAAGTCGGCGCCCACGCCGCCCTGGGCGAAGCCGGTCGCGGCGCTGCGGTCGGTGTCGAGGTGGACGCGGGCGTAGGCGGGGCTGCCGGTGTAGGTGAACTGGTAGGTCACGGTGGTGGCGGTGTTCGTGGCCGACTGGCCGGTGATGGCGGCCAGGGCCGCCGACGGCGCGACGATGATCGAGGCGCAGAGGAAGGCGAAGAGGGTGAGGCTGCGTACGAGCTTGCGCATGGGGCTCCTAGGCAAGGCCGGCGGGGAGTGTCGGACTTGCGACTAATCATGGAGTCCATGTGAATGAAGTCAAGAGGTCGAGGAGAGTCTGCATGTGAAAGGCGTGACAGGAAAGCAATAATCAGGGAGTCCTAGCTAATGCGCGATCCTTATCTCAGGTGGCCTGCCGCCACCACCAGCCGCGCCGCCCGGTCGTCGCCGCCGACGATCACCGCGCCCGGTGCGGCCTGCGTGACCCACGACTCGGGCGCGGTGCCGGGCGCGAGCACCCGGTCGTACGGTCCCCGCTCGGGGCAGCCGCCCGCGCAGTCGCCGGTGACCACGAGGTGCGGGCGGGCCCCGGCGGCGATCAGGTTGCGGCGGGCCGCGTCCGCCACCCCGGCGTCCTGCTCGACCGACGTCACCCGCCCCGACTCGCCCGTCAGGCGGCACAGCAGCGCCGTGATCCACCCGCTGCCCGTCCCGATCTCCAGCACCCGCTGCCCGGGATGCGGGTCGAGCAGCTCCAGCAGGTCGGCGACGGAGCCGGGGGAGGGGTTGACGCAGGTGTAGGCGGCGGCGCCGCTGCCCAGGGGCGTGGCGATCGGCCGGTCGGAGTAGACGGCGTCCCACCACGCGGTCGGGTCGCAGTCGCGGTCGATGGGCGTGGCCACCCCGTCGTCGTCGAGCACCAGGCCCAGGGAGGGCACGAACCAGTGGCGCGGCACCTTGCGCAGCGCCTGTGCGATCGGGCCGGTGACGGGCGGGCGCCGCTCGGCGATGCCCGCGATCATCGCCTCCACCCTCCAGGCCAGATGGGGCAGCATCGTCGAGCTTCGCTGGGGTCCGCCGTCATGCCTGCTCACAGCGCCTCCTTCGGCCGACGAATGCTAAGGGTGACCGTACGATCGCGAGCAGTAGTGTGGCAAGGCCGTACTGGAAAGTCGCCGTTTTCGCATGGCCGGCGGGGTACTGCTCGCGAGCGCCGTCAGGCTCGCCGCGCGGCGGTCACCCGGCCTGGTGGCGCGAGGCCGGGCGGTGCCGCTGGGCCGCGCGGGCGTGCGCGTCGGTCAGGATCGCCCGCGTCCGCTCCTCGTCCTGGGGGTTCAGGACGCAGACCCACGACTGGGCGGCGTACAGCGGGTGCGGGATCACCTGGTCGAGCACCGTGTAGTCGAGGCCGGCGTGGTGCTCGGCGTGCGCGGCGGGCGAGTAGCCGATGATGCGCTCGAACGCGACGCGCCCGACCGCCGCGTTCAGCCGGAAGACGCCGGGCCGGTCGAGGGCGGAGGCGGTGTCGAAGCCCTCGTAGTTCTTCGTGACGATCGTCGCGTACGGCAGGCGCCCGTCGGCCGGCGGCCGGTCGAGACCCTCCGGCTCGTAGTAGAAGAACGTGTCACCCCATGCCATCTCCGGCGCCCCGATCTCCGGCCCGGCGGTGAACGTGACGGTCCCCGGCAGGCCGCTCACGAACGTGATGATGTCGTCCTGTGTCACTTCGGTTCCCCTTTCTGTCCCCTCAATCGTCTCACTGCACCACCCAGTGAGACTTTCGCCGGAGAATCCTTGTGACGAGCCTCGTAAGCCTCAAAGCGTGGAAGGGTGGAGCGCATGTCGGAGACCCCTCTTCCCGGCGGCTTCGTGAACGCCGTCGTCCGCGTCGGTGACACCGTCCGGCGCGTCCCCGGTCCGCGGGCCGCGTTCGTGCACCACCTGCTGCGCCTGTTCGAGCGGCACGGCTGGGCGGGTGCGCCGCGCCTGCTCGGTCTCGACGAGCAGGGGCGCGAGATCCTCTGCTTCGTGGCGGGGCACGTGGCGTGGGAGGAGGGGCAGCCGGACGACGTCACGTCGGACGAGAGCCTGGCGCGGGTGGCCGGGCTCGTCCGCGAGTTCCACGACCTGACGGCGGGCACGGCGCTGGCGGGCGACGGTGAGGTGGTCTGCCACAACGACCTGTCACCCAAGAACACCGTCTATCGGGACGGGGGCGCCGGGCTGCGGCCGGTGGCGTTCATCGACTGGGACATCGCGGGGCCCGGCAGGCGCGTCCACGACGTGGCGCACGTGTGCTGGCAGTACGCGGGGCTGGCGCCGGGGGCCGATCCGGAGGAGGCGGCGCGGCGGGTGCGGGTGATCTGCGACGGCTACGAGGCGGCGGGGCGCGGTGCGGTGGTGCGTCGCGAAGTGGTGCCGGGCGTGTTGTGGTGGCAGGACCGGTGCCGGCGCGGGATCGAGGCGGACGCGCGGGCCGGCCTGCCGCACGCGGTCAGGCTGCGCGCGGCCGGCGTCGTGGAGCAGGTCCGCGCCGCCCACGACTGGGTCGCCCGGCACCGCGGCGTGCTGGAGCGCGGGCTGAGCTGACGTGCCGGAGCCCGGCCTCCATGCCGACGGCGTGCCGGAGCGCGAGGCGCTAGCCCAGGGCGGCCGGGCTGGGCTCCTCCAGCGGCACGTAGTCGTGCCGCATCCCATGATCACCCAGCCACTGCCGCAGCCCCGCCACCGCCGCCGGATTGGCGGCCACCTGCGCCGCGTACTCCGACAGGGCGACCTCCTCCCCGTCGTCGAACAGCAGCCGCGCGGGCCCCGACCACGACAGCGTCCACTTGGCCTCGCCGAGCTGGATGAGCACCGCCTCCAGCGCCTGCCCCAGCACCCCGGCGAGCAGCGTGGGCGACGGGTTCCAGCCCTGCTCCAGCAGCTTGGCCTCCAGCTCGGCCTGCCGCCCGCGCGCGATGGCCTCGAACGCCGCGTCCAGGTACGGCCGCGCCGCCCCCATCACCTGCTGCCCGGCCAGCGCCAGGTCGCGCACGGCGTCGGCGTTGCGGCCGGCGTACATGCCGTGCGAGATCAGCTCCTCCCACGACACCGGCCGCAGCGTCGCCAGGGCCTCGGAGCTCCACATCGACTGCTCCACGGCCTGCACGGCCACGTTCGGGTCCACGAGCAGCGTCAGGGCCGAGCGCGGGTCGGGCACGTGCTGCGGCTCCGGCAGGTGCTCGATGGCGGCCAGGCGGTCGGTCAGGCCGGGGTGCGAGTCGTAAGGGGAGACCTCCTCCGGCTGCTCGCCCAGCTTGGCGATCTCGGCCTGGCGGTCGGGGTCGCTCATCAGCGCGTGGAAGCCGCCGAACACCGACGCGGGCCGCACCCCTCCCGCACCCGTCAGTGACAGGTAGGTGTTGACGTACAGGTCCCAGCCGGTCGCGGTGGCGTGGATCTTGCGCAGCGCGCCCGCCATCGCCTGCCGGCCGCCGATCGCGACCGCGAGCTGGTCGGCCTCCAGCTCCTGGCGGCGCGAGACGGCCTGCGAGACCCGCAGATAGAGCTTGGCGTACCAGGTGAACAGGCGCTGGATGAACGGGTGGTTGTGCAGGCCGCGCACGGTGGCGATGAGCGAGACCCGGCCGCGGTAGACCGGCGCGCCCAGGCGGGTGTGGGCGCCGCTGTAGTGGCCGAGCTCGTGCCCGAGCACGGCGCGCATCTCGTCCACGGTGAGCGTCTGCAGCAGCGGCAGCCCGATGAACATGCGCCGCCGCGTGGCCCGCAGCCCCAGGAGCTTGGTGTCCTCCGACACGGCCGCGTTCACCTCCGCGACCAGGCGGATCTCGTCCGGGGGCGCGGTGCGTACGCGCTGTGAGAGCTCCTCGACCGTCTGCCACAGGACCGGCTCGTGCTCGCGCCCGACCGGCACCCCCGGCTGCTCGCCGTCGCGGCGGCGGCTGACCATGATCAGCGCGCGGACGAGCGCGCCCGCCGCCAGGCTGAGCACGATCGCGAACTTGACCGTGTTGACGTGGAAGTCGACGAGAAGCAGGACGTCGAAGAAGACCGCGGCGGCCAGGATGAGGCCGACGAGCACGTAGAAGCCGGCGAGCAGGGTAAAGGCCAGCACTGCTCGGAACGCTGTCGTCATGGGGGAGGGCTCCCGGGGAAGGGTTTCTCGCGAGGCTTGACACTAGCGGAGACCTGAAACTGGATAAAATCACTTCACTGATGCCGTACTACGACGAGCATGACCAGGAGCGTTGGGTTCCGGAACTTCCCGGCAATCCGGAACGCGCCGCGTTCGAGCGGGACCGGGCCCGGGTGCTGCACAGCGCCGCCCTGCGCAGGCTGGCGGCCAAGACGCAGGTGGTGGGCCCGGGAGAGACGCTCGGCGGCGGGCAGCACATCCCGCGCACCCGCCTGACCCACTCCCTGGAGTGCGCCCAGGTGGGCAGGGAGATGGGCGCCACCCTGGGCGTGGACCCCGACCTGGTGGAGACCGCCTGCTTGGCCCACGACCTGGGGCATCCGCCGTTCGGGCACAACGGCGAGGTGGCGCTGAACGCGCTGTCGGCCTCGTGCGGCGGCTTCGAGGGCAACGCGCAGAGCCTGCGCCTGCTCACCAGGCTGGAGGCCAAGGTCCTCACCGAGGACGGCCGCAGCGCCGGGCTCAACCTGACCAGGGCCGCGCTCGACGCCTCCATCAAGTACCCGTGGACGTGCGACAGGTCGCCCAAGTTCGGCGTGTACGACGACGACCTGCCGGTCTTCGAGTGGATCAGGGAGGGCGCCCCGGAGGGACGGGTGAGCTTCGAGGCGCAGATCATGGACTGGGCCGACGACGTCGCCTACTCCGTGCACGACCTGGAGGACGCCCTGCACTCCGGCCACGTCACCCCCGAGGCGCTCCAGTCGGCGGAGGAGCGCGCCCAGGTGTGCCGGATCACCCACACCTGGTACGCCCCCGGCGCCGACCTCGACGAGCTGGAGGAGGTCTTCGCCAAGCTGATCGCCGACCCGCTGTGGCCGCGCCGCTTCGAGGCCACCATGGCCGACCTGGCGGGCCTCAAGGCGCTCACCAGCGGCCTGATCGGCCGCTTCTGCCGCTCCGCGCAGGCCGCCACCAAGGAGGTGTACGGCTCGCGCCACCGCGCCGACCTCGTCGTGCCGCACGCGACCAGGCTGGAGTGCGCGCTGCTCAAGGGCGTCACCGCGCACTACGTGATGACCACCGCCGACCACCACGCCAACCAGGCCAGGCAGCGCGACCTCATCACCGAGCTGGCCTCGCTGATCACGCTCGGCGCGCCGGCCACCCTGGAGCCCGCCTTCAGGCCCGCGTTCCTGGAGGCCGCGAACGACGCCGCCCGCGTCCGCGTGGTGATCGACCAGATCGCCTCGCTCACCGACACCTCGGCGGTCGCCTGGCACCGCAGGCTCTCTCGCTGATCAAGAGTTCGTCAACGAGCCAGGTCGCCTGGCACAACCGGCTTTCCCGATGACCCCCGCGGGCGCATACTGCGCCCATGGCCACATATGTGATCGTTGGCGCCGGACTGGCCGGGGCGAAGGCAGCGCAGACACTGCGCGAGGAGGGATTCGACGGCGAGATCGTGCTGATCGGCGCGGAGAGCGAACGGCCCTACGAGAGACCGCCGCTGTCCAAGGAGTACCTGCAGGGCAAGGGCGAACGGGAGAAGATCTTCGTCCACGAGCCGGGCTGGTACGCGGACAACGATGTGGACCTGCGCCTGGGCACCAAGGTCACCCGCATCGAGCCGGCCCATCACCTGGTCAGGCTGGGCGACGGGTCGCGCCAGCCGTACGACAAGCTGCTCGTCGCGACCGGTGCCGTGCCCAGGCGCCTGCCTGGGCACGCCCACTACCTGCGGACGGTGGAGGACAGCGAGGCGCTCAGGCGCCGGTTCGGCGACGGCGTGAGCGTGCTGATCGTCGGCGCCTCCTGGATCGGCCTGGAGACCGCGGCGGCGGCCCGCGCGGCCGGCTGCCAGGTCACCGTCGTGGAGCCCGAGCCCACCGCGCTCAACCGGGCGCTCGGCCCCGAGCTCGGCGAGCTGTTCGCCCGCCTGCACGCGAGCAAGGGGGTGGACCTGCGCTTCGGCACGGCCGCCGCGGAGATCACCGAGACCGGCGCGCGCCTGAGCTCCGGCGAGCGGCTCACCGCCGACCTCGTCGTGGTCGGCATCGGCGCCGCGCCCGAGGTCGGCCTGGCCAGGGACGCGGGCCTCGACGTCGGCCAGGGCATCCTCACCGACGCCTCCCTGCGCACCTCGCACCCCGACGTGTACGCGGCGGGCGACGTGGCGGAGTTCCTCCACCCCCTGTACGGCCGCCACATCCGCGTCGAGCACTGGGCCAACGCCCTGCACGGCGGCCCGGTCGCCGCGAGATCCATGCTCGGCCAGGAGGTCGTGCACGACCGGCTCCCGTACTTCTACACCGACCAGTACGACCTGGGCATGGAGTTCTCCGGCGACATCGAGGGCCACGACGAGATCGTCTACCGCGGCGACCCCGAGACGATGGAGTTCATCGCCTACTGGCTGCGCGACCGCCGCGTGATCGCCGGCATGAACGTCAACGTCTGGGACGTCGTGGACGACATCCAGGAGCTGATCAGGTCCGGCGTCACCGTCCACCCAAAGGAGCTGTCGTCGGGTTGACGATGATGACCTCGTCGTCATCGTCGTTGCTCGAGGTCTTCTTGGGCCGCGGCGTCTTGCTCGGCTCCGGCTGCTGCACCGGCTGCTGCCTGGACGCGCACTGCACGGTGCACTGCGGCGTCTCGCCCAGCTTGCCGCGCAGCTTCAGCGTCTCCTCGCGGGGCGACAGCGTACGGTTGCCCTCCTGCCAGGCATCGAGGTAGTCCCACGGCTTGACCATGCCCCTGCGCACCCACCAGAAGGCCGGGCCGGTCTTCCACGAGATGGCGAAGTACAGGTTAGGCCCGGTGTCGCGGGCGTTGCCCGTGCGGCCCACCCGGCCGAGCAGCTGACCGCCCTTGACCCGCGCGCCCGGCTTGATCCCGTCGGCCACCGACTCCAGGTGCCCGCCGAGGTAACGCACGCCGTCGTCACCGATGATCGTGACGAACCTGCCCTCGCGGGTGGAGCCCGCGTCGGTGGAGGGCGACCACCGGTCCTGCAGGTTCACCTCGTCCACCACGCCGCCGACGGGCGCCACGAACGCGCAGCCCTGCGGCGCCCAGATCGTCGTCTTGGGCAGCACGAGCAGCTTGCGCTGGTACGTCGTCTTACAGCCCTTCACCGGGAAGGTGTAGGTGTACTTCGACAGCTTCGGCGGCGGCACCTCGACCGGCTCGCCGCCCTCGGGCGGCTGCTCGGCCGCCAGGTGGCTCGGGGTGGGAACGGTGGCCGTCACCGCCGGGGTGCCGGTCACCGGGGCGGTGGAGGGCGACGTGGCGCCGACACCCGCCAGCCCCGTGGCCTGGGTGCAGGCACCGGTCAACAGCACGGCGCCCGTGACGGCCACCCATCGTCCGACAAGCCCCGATCGCATGATCTCCACCCGTGTCACCGTTTCCACCGACAACCTTTACCTTTGTAGCCGACCCGGGGACCGCGCATCACCGGTTTCCCCCTTTAGCAGCCGCGAGGTAACCTTCGGCTTCCTCCCCGCCGCACCGCCCCGGGACACCCGGGCGGCGCAGAACCGTCGGTGGGGCGGCATAGACTTCCCGGCGTGGCTGGCCGGATCCGTGATGTCGACATCGCACTCGTACGCGAGCGTTCCCCCATCGCCGACGTGATCGGCGAGCACATCCAGTTGCGCAACGCGGGAGGTGGCAACCTCAAGGGGTTGTGCCCCTTCCACGATGAGAAGTCCCCGTCGTTCAACGTCACGCCCGAGCGTGGCATGTACTTCTGCTTCGGCTGCTCCGAGGGCGGCGACGTGATCACGTTCGTCGAGAAGATCGAGCACCTGTCGTTCAGCGAGGCCGTCGAGCGGCTGGCGCAGCGGGCCGGCATCCAGCTCCAGTACGAGCAGGGCGGCTACGTGCCCCGGCGCGACCACGGCGAGCGGGCCAGGCTGATCGAGGCGCACCGGGCGGCGGCCGAGTTCTACGCCGGCAAGCTGATGGCGCCCGAGGCGTCCGCCGGGCGGCGGTTCCTGTCGGAGCGCGGGTTCGAGCGGGCAGACGCCGAGACGTTCGGGGTGGGCTACGCGCCCAACGAGTGGGAGGCGCTGAGCCGCCACCTGATGGGCCGCGGGTTCACCGCGGAGGAGCTGGTGAAGGGCGGGCTGGCCAAGGAGGGCCGGCGGGGGCCGATCGACCGCTTCCGTGGCCGGCTGATCTGGCCGATCCGGGACGCCACGGGCGATGTGATCGGTTTTGGCGCACGGAAGCTGCTCGATTCCGATGACGGGCCGAAATACCTGAATACACCTGACACGCCGCTTTACAAGAAGAGCCAGGTCCTCTACGGGATCGATCTCGCGAAACGCGAGATCTCCAAGCGCGCGCAGGCCGTGATCGTCGAGGGATACACCGATGTGATGGCCTGCCATCTGGCCGGGGTGCCGACCGCCGTGGCCACCTGCGGCACCTCGTTCGGCGAGGAGCACATCAAGATCCTGCGCCGGTTCCTGCTCGACCAGGCCGAGTTCAGGGGCGAGGTGATCTTCACCTTCGACGGCGACGCGGCCGGGCAGAAGGCGGCGCTGCGGGCGTTCGCCGACGAGCAGAAGTTCGTCACGCAGACCTACGTGGCGGTGCAGAGCGACGGGCTCGACCCGTGCGACCTGCGGATCAAGCAGGGCGACGCCGCCGTGCGCGACCTGATCGCCAGCCGCGAGCCGCTGTTCCAGTTCGCGATCAGGAGCACGATCTCCCGCTACGACCTGCGCAGCAACGAAGGCAAGATCGCCGCGCTCGACGCCGCGGCGCCGATCGTGGCCGGCATCAAGGACGCCGGTCTGCGCAAGCGCTACGCCATCGACCTCGACCGGTGGCTGGGTTTCATGGACGAGCGGTTCGTCATGCAGCGCATCGCCGACGTGGGCGGCGCCCAGCAGGGCGGCAGGCAGCGCATGCCCAAGGCGGCCCCCGTCGATCCCAGCGTGCGTGTGGAGCGCGAGCTGCTCAAGCTGGCCGTGCAGCGCCCGGCCCTGCTCGGGCCCCGCTTCGACGCGCTCGACCCGCAGGCGTTCACCGTCCCCGACCACCTGCTGCTGCACCGGGTCATCGTCGCCGCCGGCGGCGTCGCCCAGGCGGGCGGCGGCGGGCGGGAGTGGGTGGACCGGCTGGTGCAGCACGCCCACGAGGAGGGCGCGCGGGCGCTGGTGACCCGCTTCGCGGTGGAGGCCATCCAGGTCGACGCGCACGCCGAGGAACGGTACGCGGGCGACATCCTGACCGCCGCCGAGGCGATGCCGCTCGATCGGGCGATCGCGCAGGTCAAGTCGCGGATCCAGCGGCTCAACCCGGTGGAGCAGCAGCAGGAGTACAACAAGCTGTTCGGGGAGCTGGTGGCGCTGGAGCAGCAGCGCCGGGTCCTGCGCAACCGGGTCGCCGGCGGTAGCTGAACTCGCCGGTATTTTCCACAAAGGAATGAAATAGGTATAAGCCCTGCATAAAGGGCTTGTGTTGTGCCGTCACGGAGCGTGATCGACGTGCCGGGCGCACGAGCGGGCCGGGAAGGCGGCGGAGCGGGTGGCCGGGGCAAGATCGTCAAGGTCGGAGCCATGCGCGCGGCCCGCCCGCGCGGGGCCCGGCACGGCCTTGATCCTCTCCCTTTGGTAACAGTTCGGCGGCTATCGCAAGCGTCAAACCAGGGTGGTTGACCAGGGAATTTGGCGCGGTCCACGATGCGACAAAGAGCGCGGACAACGGCTTCGGGGCAGCGAGAAAGTTGCGTCCGGCTCATCGGCGCCGCCGGACGCGGGAATCCAGATCGCGTAATTGGCTTTACTATCCTGATCAAACTAAGGCTAAACCTTTTGGTGATCTCAATTCGGCAAAGACGGTCGTCTTACCTTCGGTGACAAAAATGGGTCTGCCATTTGATGGAACCAATACTGCAGACTGTCTCCCGTGGGTGCATCGGTGCTGCCAAGTGGACCGCCATCCGTAGATCAGGTGGCGGACCTCGTCGCGAAGGGAAGGGAGCGCGGGAGCGTAACCGTCGATGACGTCGCAGCCGCGCTTGACCGATCCGAGTTGCCGTCCGACGCGCTGGAACGCGTCGTACGCATGCTCGCCGAGAACGGCGTGGAGGTCCTCGAGCCCCAGGGCGACGAGGAGTCCACCCGCGCCGATGAGGAAGACGTAGGCAAGCGGGCGCCGACCAGCGATCTGGTCCGTATTTATCTGCGGGAGATCGGCCGCGTGCCCTTGCTGACCGCTGAGGAGGAGGTGGAGCTCGCCAAGTCGATCGAAGCCGGCCTGTTCGCCGAGGACAAGCTGGCCAACGGGGTCTCGCGTCTGGCCTTCCCGGAGTTCAGGGAGCTCGTCTGGCAGGGCACCCGGGCCAAACAGCGGCTCATCGAAGCCAACCTCAGGCTCGTGGTGTCGATCGCCAAGCGGTACGTGGGCCGCGGCATGCTCTTCCTGGACCTGATCCAGGAGGGCAACCTCGGGCTCATCCGGGCGGTCGAGAAGTTCGACTACACGAAGGGCTACAAGTTCTCCACCTACGCGACCTGGTGGATCCGGCAGGCGATCACCCGGGCCATCGCCGACCAGGCGCGGACGATCCGCATCCCGGTCCACATGGTGGAGACCATCAACAAGCTCGTCAGAGTCCAGCGCCAGCTCCACCAGGACCTCGGCCGCGAGCCGATCCCGGAGGAGATCGCCAAGGAGATGGACCTGCCGGTCGATCGCGTGGTGGAGATCCAGCGCATCGCCCAGGAGCCCGTGTCGCTGCAGTCGCCGATCGGTGAGGAGGACTCCGACCTCGGAGACTTCATCGAGGACGCCGACGCTGTCGTGCCCATGGAGGCAGCCGCCTTCATCATGCTGCAGGATCAGCTCGACGACATCCTGGCCACCCTGTCCGACCGCGAGCAGCGCATCATCCAGCTCCGCTTCGGCCTGGCCGACGGGCACCCGCGCACGCTGGAGGAGGTGGGCAGGGAGTTCGGCGTCACGCGCGAGCGCATTCGCCAGATCGAGTCGAAGACGCTGGCCAAGCTCCGCCACCCGACGCGCGCGCAGATGTTGCGGGACTACCTCGACTGACCGCGCCGGAGGGGACGGCCCTGCCTGGGCCGTCCCCTCCGCGCGTTCACGAGCGGCCCTGGCGGGGCCGACCTCGCCGCGCGTTCACGAACAGCCCTCGAACTGCGGCACCGCGACGATCGCGCGGTCCAGCCACGCCGCCCCGAACCACTTGCGCAGCAGCTTCTGCGCCGTCCCGTCCTGGTACATCCGGGTGATCGCCCGGTTCACCGCCTCGCAGCCCGGCACGTCGCCCCTGGCCAGGCCGACCCCCGTACGCTGCTCATTGAACAGCGCGTTGGCCAGCCGCAGCCCCGACCCGTCACGGGCGGCCAGCCCCGCCAGGATGACGTCGTTGGTGGTGACCGCGTCCACCTGCTTGCTCTTCAGCGCCGCCAGGCAGCGGCTGTAGTCGGGGAACGGCACGACCTCCGCCTTGACCCCCCGCTCCGTCACCACCCGCTGGGCCGCGTTCGACCCCTGCACCTCGCAGATCCGGCGCCCCTCCAGGTCGCGCACGTCGGCGATCCGCTCGTCGGGCCGGACCAGGATGTCCTGGTAGGAGATGTGGTACGGCCCCGCGAACAGCACCCTGCGCTTACGGTCCTGGTCGATCGTGAACGTGGCCACCACCAGGTCGGCCCGGCCGTCCATGAGCACCTTCTCCCGCTCGGCGGCCAGCACGCCGAGGAAGGAGACGTCCTTGCCCAGCCTGGCCGCCAGGTAGCGGGCCACGTCGACGTCGAAGCCCTCGAACGTGCCGTCGCTCTTGCGGAACCCGACCGACGGCAGGTCGGAACGGACGCCGATGACCAGCTCGTCCTTGTCCAGGATCGTCTCCGTGCCGCCCACCCCGCAGCCCGACACGGCGACGCAGGCCAGGGCCAGCAACAGTGCGAGCACACGCTTCACCGGTACTCCTTCAGTCGTGGCCACACGCCGGCCACCATCAGCACGCCGATCGCGCCGATGGCGAACGGCAGCAGCCGCCACAGGTTGTCCAGGGCGCCCTCGCCGCTCCTGATCGAGCGCTCGAACACCTGCTGGTGCGTGCCGGCCAGCTCGGTCAGCTCTCGGTCGTAGGCGTCGAACGCCGTCATGACCGGCCCCAGCCGCGCGGCGACCGCCTCGCCGGTCCTGCCGCTCGCGGCGAGGTCGCGGAAGGCCCTGTCGGCCTCCTGGAAGCTCCGGTACGCGCGGGCCACCTCCTCGCCCTGCCTGCCGACCAGCTCCGGCCCCAGCAGGCCGAGGTAGCCGGTCGAGCTGCCGGCCACCGCGGTGTGGTACTCCCGCAGGTTGCCCGCGTCGGTGTACATGACCGCCAGCGACCGGTCCAGGAAGGTGTGCTCGTAGGTGTCGGCCCGCCCCTTGTCGAGCAGGTAGCGGCTCTGGTCGCCCTGCATGCTGTTGCTGATCGCCCGCGCCTTGGCCAGCGTCAGCACCGAGTCGAACCCGGCCGACTTGGCCGTGCGCAGGTCCGCCTCGTCCTGGGCGAGCACGCTGGTCCCGAAGAACAGCGCCGCCGCCGTCGTCACCGTCGCGACCAGCAGCGCGGGCCCGAAGACCCGGCGGAAGCGCCGCGCCAGGAACAGCTGCAGCCACAGCAGGCAGCCCAGCGCCACCAGCCCGGCCAGCACGACCGCGACCCGCATCAGCGGCCCCACGACGGTCTTCGCGTCGTAGGTGGCGCGCACGATCGTGCCGCTCTCCAGCGTCAGGTTGTAGGCCTGCGGCAGCAGCACCATCCGCATCAGGTCGGTGGCCTGGCGATAGGTCCGCACCACCTCCTCGGGCGGCGGGCCAGGCGCGTGCCTCGACTGCTCGTTCAGCAGCAACGCCCGGCCGGCCAGCCGCTCGTAGCGGCCGAGCCCGTCGAGCACCGACTGCACGGTGCTGCGCTCGGCCGCGTTGTCACCGGACAGCTCGAACGCCTGCAGCAGCGTCCGGTTGGCCTGGGCGCGCCGCTCGTCGTAGCGCTCCAGCGCGGCCCGGCGCTGCTCGGCGGCGGACTCGCCCATCACCAGGACGTTGGCGACCTGCGCGTCCATGTCGCTGAGCGCCAGGTAGAGCCCGGCGGTGGCGACCACCTGCGGCCCCGCGTCGCGGCCGATGACCCGCAGCCCCTCGCGGGCGCTGGAGGTGCCGACCGCCAGCGCGGCGAAGAGCAGGGCCAGCGAGGCGACGGTGACGCCGGAGATGATTCGGATCCTGCCGGGCACGCTGCGCCGCGCCGGCGGGGCGGGCGCGGGGGAGGCCGGTACGGGCGCGGCCGGCGCCGTCTGCACCACGGTCACGGCGTGCCCTCCCTGATCGTGATCACCGTCCACGCGCCCAGGTGGATCCGGTCGCCTGGGCCGACCCTGACCGGCACGTTCACCTTCAGCACCTTGCCGTTGACCTGAGTACCGTTCGACGAGCCCGGGTCGACCAGCATCCAGCTGCCGTCCGGCTGGGCCAGCAGCACGGCGTGCAGGTGCGAGACGCCCGGGTCCTCCGGCGGGCCGGTCAGGTCGATCTCCGGCGCCAGGTTCCTGGCCCGGCTGCGCCGCCCGATGCGTACCTGCTCACCGTGCAGCGCGAACGACCGCTCGGGACAGTACGGCGGGAACGCCATCGCGGCGGCGTCGGGACCGCCCTCGGCGATCACCTTCTCGTAGTACGTGCGGTCGGCGGCGGTCACGACCTCCCACCGGGCGCCCGTGGCGGCCCCCATCACCGGAGCCTGGGCGGGGGCGGCGCTGCCGCTGTAGTCGTGGCCGCACACCTCGCAGAACTGCCCGGCGCGCGGCGTCTGGCAGATCGGGCACGCCTCGGCCGGCGCCGCGGCGGGCGCGGACCCCGCAGCGGATCCCGCAGCGGATCCCGCAGCAGGCCCCGCGGCAGGGGCCGGGGCGGGCTGGGAGGCGGGCGCCGGGGCGGCCAGCTGGGTGCCGCAGACGTCGCAGTAGTCGTCGGCGCCCGACTGGTGCCCCTGCGGGCAGGTCGCCATCAGCTTCCTTCCTTGCGCAGCCGGCTCGTCCGCTCGGAGCCGGCGTCCAGCTCGATCTCGTCGGCCTTGTCGACGTTCCTGCGCAGCCGCGCCGTGCCCGTGGCCGGGTCCACCTCCACGACCTTGTCGAGCAGCCTGGCGGTGTCCTCGCGGCCCGAGTCCTCGGCGAGCTGCCGCGCCCTGGCCAGGCGGGCGGTGGCGGTCTCGACGTCACCCATGGCACGCAGGCTGAGCCCGTCCTGGATGAGCTCGTGCAGCTCGGCCTGGCCCGTGTAGTGGGCGACCTTCCTGTTGATGCGGGTGGACTGCGCCAGGTCGTCGGTCCACTGGGCCAGCACGTTGCCGGTGGCCAGGACGTCCTGCGTGTCGGGGCGGACCAGCTTGACCCAGCCGGCCCTGATCTCCTGCCCGATCTGCCCGGGCGGCACCTCGACGCAGACGTGGTACTCGCGCTCCTCGTTGCCCCAGGAACCGGTCGGGTAGTCGCCGGTCAGCGGGTTGACGTCGGTGCGCTTGCCGGTCAGGTCGAGCAGCGTGGGGGAGACCTGCTTGACGAACTTCAGCCGCGCCGTCTGCGGCACCCACACCCGCAGCGACAGCTCGGCCACGGTCTTGCTCATCGAGGTCTGCGTGAGCCGGCGGAAGAACTCCGGCAGGTCCCCCTGGTTGCGCACGTAGTCGAAGGAGCCGAGCATCGCCTCGGCCACCTTGCGCAGCTCGGCCGGCACCCAGTCCTCGCCGACGCCCAGGCTGTCGCAGACGAACTTGCCGCTCCACCCCGCCAGCACGGAGGCGAACACCTCGGGGCGCTCGTTGTTCTGCCCGTCGGTCATGAGGATCGCGTGCCTGATCGCCGAGGGGTGCGCGGTGAGCAGGTGCCCGGCCAGCTTGAGCCACTCGCCGATCGCGGTGCCGCCGTGCGCGGTCAGCCGGCTGATCGCCCGCTCCGCCTCGGCCCTGGTCGCGCCGTTGGCCTTGACCAGGTTGGCGTTGCCGCCGGGGTAGACGACCGTGGCCCGCTCCGTCCCGGCCACCACCGCGAAGTACACGCCGTCGCGCAGCGTCCGCACGGCGGCGGCCGCCGCCTGCCGCGCCTCGCGGATCTTGCTGCCGCTCATCGAGCCGGACGTGTCAATGATGATCACTTCGGCCGCCTCGGCGGGCACGGACTGCGTGACCGCCGCGCCCGTGGAGCCGATGGTGAGGATGGCGTGCACCTCACGGCCGTCAAGGGGGAGGTACTTGTTCTGGTCGATGTTCAGCGTGAAAGCGGGCTGGTCACCCATGCGCTTCTCCTAGGGGGATCAAGGCGATCGTCACGTTGTCCTGGCCGCCGCGGCTCAGCGCGTGGCGCAACATCTCGCGGGCCAGCTCCAGGGGGGTCCCCGTGCGGGGGAAGTCGTAGCCGTCCAGGTAGCGCCACAGGCCGTCGCTGCAGACCAGCAGCAGGCCGGGCGTGCCGGGGGCGAGCGTGCGGACGTGCGGGCCCGCGTCCTCGGCGTCGGCGCCGAGCCACGCGGTGATCTCGCCGGTCTCCACCGTGTCGTCCCGCGTCAGCGGCGTGCCCGAAGGCAGCAGGTACGCCCGCGTGTCACCGGCCCAGGCGAGCGTGACCCCGCCGTCCGGCCGCACGACGGCGGCGATGTAGGTGCAGGCGGGGGCGTCGTCCAGGGAGGTCGCCAGCTTGGTCACGGCGCGGCCGGCCAGCTCGAACGCCTCCTCGTGCGGCAGGCCCCTGGCCAGGGCGGCCGAGGCCGTCTCGACGGCCGCCGCCGAGGCCTCGTCGGCTCTGGGCGAGTTGCTGACGCCGTCGCACACCACGGTCACGACCGTGCCGTCCGCCTCCAGCAGCGCCATCGCGTCCTCGTTGCGCCCGCGCCGCAGCCCCTTGTCGGTCAGCGCCGCGGCCTGCCTGCCCGCGCCGCCGGGGAGCACGAGCTCGGCGTGGTCGCGGCCGGTGGGCTGGCGGGCGCCGCACCGCTCGCAGTACCCCTCCGCGTCCACGGCCGCCGCGCCGCACGTGGCGCAGGCGGGGGCGCCCAGGGCGTGGCCGCACGCCTCGCAGTAGCTGTCGCCCGGCAGCACCGGCGCCTCACACACCGGACACACACCCGCGGCCGTGCCGGTGTCCGCGCCGGTGTCCGCGCCGGTGTCCGCGCCGGTGTCCGCGCCGGTGTCCGCGCCCGTGCCGGTGTCCGCGCCCGCGCCCGCAGCGGTGCCTGCGCCCTCGCCCGCGTCCGTGTTCACAGCCACGTCCTCGGCCGTACGGCGTTCGCCTGGTCGATCAGCGCGTGCCGCTCGGCGCGGGACTCGGCCGCCACCGCCAGCCTGCGGTAGAGGGACTCCAGCCGCCGCCGCAGCCCCGTCTCGGTGAACGGCGCGTCGGCCAGCCGCACGTCCTTGGGCGGCGGCGCGTTGTTCTCCAGCCAGGCCAGCGCCCCGCTCAGCACCTCCGCCACGAGCAGGTCGCGGCGGCGCGGATCGAGGTCGGCCTGGTTGGTCACCCGCTCCACCGCGCCCACCAGGTCGGCGGCCCGCACCGTGCCGGGATCGGGCCGCCGCACCACCGAGGCCGCCAGCGCCACCTGCGCCGCCACCCGGTAGACCGACGAGGCGGGCACCTCGTCCAGCGCGCCCATCCGGCCCGACCTGGCCAGCCCGAACGCCGCGCTGACGTAGGCGCGGTCGGTCCGCCAGACCAGGTCGTACCAGGAGGCGGCCGGCTTGCCCGCCAGCTCCAGCGCGAACGCCAGCGCGAGCTTGGGCGCCGTCTCGCCCGGCAGCGTGGACAGGCAGGCGTCGAAGTGGTGCACCGCCTGCCCCGCCTGGCCGGTGGACAGCGCCAGCACCCCGCGGTACCAGGTGACCCGCCAGTCGCCCGGCAGCTCGCGGTCGAGCTCGTCCAGCGCGGCGGGCGCCTCGGCCGCGCCCGACTCGGCCAGCAGCCTGACCCGCATGAGCCTGGTCTCGGGGGTCGGCGGCATGGCGGCGAGCTGGTCGATCAGCTCCCTGCCGTCGCGCCCGATCAGCCCGGCCAGCGAGCCCGCCGCCGGGTCGAGCGGGTCCACCAGCGGCACCGGCAGCGACCGCGCCGCCGCCACCGGGTCGAGCGGCCCGAACACCTCCTGCCGTGACTCCGCCAGCGCCGTCCCGACCGCCCTGCGCTCCGGCCCGAACAACGTCGAGAGCGCGGGGTAGGGCACCCCGTCCTCCAGCGCGCTGACCTCCCGCAGCACGCCGACGAGCTGCTCCTCCATCTCCTCGGCGCTCTGGAACCGCTCGGCCGGGTCGATGGCTGCGGCCCTGTGCAGCAGCCGCGTGAACGACGGATGCCCGCAGTCCACCGGCAGCGGGCTGGCCACGCCGCCCTTGGCCGGGCTCCATCCCGGCACCGCCAGCACCGCCAGCGTCCTGGCCACGGTGTAGAGGTCGGTGTCCACCGACGCCGGCATCGTGTCCAGCTCGGGGGCGTGGTAGCCGACCGTGCCCCACGACGAGCCCACCGGCGAGCCGAACGGCTGCACCGCGCCCATGTCGATGAGCTTGAGCCGCTTGCCGACCCGGATCACGTTCGCGGGCTTGAGGTCGCAGTAGACCTTCTGGTTCTCGTGCATGTACGCGAACGCGTGCAGGATCTCCCTGCCGTACATGAGCGCCTCGCGCAGTGGCAGCGTGCCCTGGCGGCGCAGCTCGTGCAGCGACTGGCCGCCGACGTACTCCATGACGATGTAGCCGTGACCGGCGGAGCGCTGGAAGTTGTGGATCTTGACGATGTTCGGGTGGTCGAGCGTGGTCAGGAACTTGCGCTCGGCCTCCGCCGCCGCGATCGCCTCCGGGTCCATGGTGTTGAGCAGTCCCTTGAGCACCACCCAGCGGCCGTCGAGGTTCTCGTCGGAGGCCAGGTAGATCCAGCCGAGCCCGCCGTGCGCCAGGCAGCCCAGCACCCGGTACTGGCCGGCGACCAGGTCGCCCTTGTCCAGCTTGGGGGTGAAGGAGAACTGGGTGCGGCAGTGCGGGCAGAACCCGTCCGTCAGCCCCGGCCGCCCGTCGCGGGAGCGGCCCACCGGCTTGCCGCACGCCGGGTTGGCGCAGTAGCGCTTGTCCTCGGGCACCTCCGGGTCCGCCATGACGGCGGTGGCCGGGTCGCGGTAGGGGACGGAGGGCAGGTCGGCGACGGTGGCCAGCACGCCGGCCCGCGACCTGCCGCTGCTCACCGGGCCGCTCACCGGCCTGCTGCTCACGGGGCGGGTCTGCACGGGCGCCGAGGGCGACGCGGACGGCGACGCGGACGGTGCCGGGGTGTGGGCGGGTGACGAGGCCGCCGCGTGGCCGCAGAGGTCGCAGTAGCCTTCCTCGATCGTCCCGGTGCAGCCGGGCTGCGCGCAGCGGGTCATCGCGTACCTCCGGAGATCGCGCGCTGGTAGTTCTCGACGGCCGCGGCCGCCCTCGTCAGGTCGCAGGGCGCGCTCCACAACAGCGCGCGCGCCCGCTCGTACAGCTCCAGGGCGGCCGGATCCTCGGCCAGGCCCTTGCGCACGGCCATCACCTGGCAGGCGCCGAGCCGGCCGCGCAGCTCGTCGCGCCGGCCGACCAGCCCGTAGAGCGCCTTGGCCGTGGCCAGCGCCTGCTCGGCGGCCGTGCGGGCGTTCTGCTCCAGGGCCGCCAGCCGCTTGGCGCGCTGCACCCAGGTGTCGGCGGAGGTGTCGAGCGCGTCCAGCGCCTCGGCCAGGCCGTCCACCCTGCTGCGCGGCTGCGCCTGCGGCGGCAGGGCGATCTTCACGACCACCGCGCCGTGCGCCAGCCTGGTCTCGCTCTCGGCCGCGCGCACCTGGTCGAGCGCGGCCAGCAGGTTCTCGCGGCGCCTGGCGTACTCGCCCTTGACCACGAGCGCCAGCTCGGCCTCGGCGCGCAGGCCCGCCAGCAGGCGGGCCAGGCGGTCGAGGTCCTGCTCGACGGAGGCGCCCAGCGGGTCCTCGACCACCGTGGCGCGGATCCGGCGCAGCTCGGCCTCCTGGTCGGCGGGGCCGGTCGTCTCGCCCAGCTCGCGCTCCAGCTCTCTGATCCGGCGCAGGTCGGCCTCGGCGTCGTCGAGGCGGGGCAGCACCGAGTTCCACACGGCGTCGATGTCGTTGAGTGTGCCCGTGACCTCGCGGAAGGCGGTGTCCATCCGCGTCACGGCCTCGTCCAGCGTCAGCCGCTCGTCCGCCTGGGGCAGCAGCGAGCGCTGCTCGACCGGCTTGGCCGCGGCGCGCACCACCACGGACGCGCCTCCCAGCAGCTCCGTGAGCCGGGCGAGCTGGTCGGCGCCCAGGCGGGCGCGGGCGGCCCTGACTTGCTCGGCCTCACGCAGCACCGCGCGGTAGGCGTCGTTCAGCGACCAGAGCGCGGTCAGTGCCTCCTGAGCGCAGGCCCAGCGCCGCTCGGTCGCCCCCCGTAAGGACGCCCCCTTGATCAGCTGGTAGGTGGTATGTGATTCGAGATCGAGCAGGTCGCCTGAGATACGGTCGCGCTCGTCCGCGCGGGCACGAAGCGCATGCTCTGCGCCTTCCCTGCTCATTGGTGGTCCCAGGCTCATCACGCTCCCCGTGAAGAGGCCCCCCGATGCCCCCGTTATACCCGCCTAACGGCGGGTTCGCGGGCTTTAGTTCCTTTGGCTCGGGGGTACCCCTGACTTGTCCCTGATTGAACCCCGGGTCGCCTGCAAACCGCTTAACGATCTCTTAGCGTCTTGTGCATGGGACGCATACTTCTGATCGTGGCGGCCGTCGTGGCCGCGCTCATGCTGCTCGGCCCCCTGGTGGGCTTCGCTCTCACGCTGCTCAAGTGGGGGCTCGTCATCGGCGCCGTCGTGCTCGGCGTCATGTTCCTGTCGAAGTGGCTCAAGAGGACATAGCTTCCTGACACTTCCCCAGTCATAGTTGGGTGATGGAGGCGCGGCCCGCGGTAGACGATGCCGCGCTCGGGCGTGAGGCGCTGGCCGTGCTCGAGGCGAACTGGACGGGTGCGGGCACCGTGCCCGCACCAGGGCTCTATCCCCACCAGTGGAGCTGGGACTCCGCGTTCGTCGTGATCGGCCTGGCCAGGCATCGGCCGGACCGGGCCCGCGACGAGCTGCTCAGCCTGCTGCGGGGGCAGTGGGCGACAGGGATGGTGCCGCACATCGTCTTCCACACGCGGGAGGCGTACTTCCCCGGGCCGTCCGTGTGGCGCTCGCAGGAGCACGACGCCGCGCCGCACGTGCTCACCTCGGGGCTCACCTCGCCACCGCTGCACGCGCTGGCGCTGTGGTGGCTCTACCGGCACACGGGCGACGCCGCGTTCGTCAGGAAGGCGTACCCGGCGCTGGCCGCCCAGCACGAGTACCTCGCCACCGCGCGCGACCTCGGCGGCGCGGGGCTGGCCGCGATCGTGCACCCCTGGGAGTCGGGCATGGACGACAGCCCCGCCTGGGACGCGCCGCTCGACGCGCTGCCCGTGATCAGGTACGGCTACCGCAACGTCGAGATGGACGAGCGCCACCCCGACAGCGACCACGACCGCTACGTCTGGCTGGCCATGCGCTACCGCGACGCCGGCTACAGCCACGAGTACCTGCGCGACGAGCATCCGTTCGCCGTCGAGGACCCGATGTTCAACGGCATCTGGCTGGCCTCCTGCCAGGCCATGGCCGAGCTGGCCCCGCTGGCGGGCGCCGACCCGGTGCCCCACGCCGAGCACGCCGAGCGCCTCAGGCAGGCGATGCTCGACCGCCTGTGGGACGGCTGCTTCTACTCCAGGGACCTGCGGGCCGGGCGGCTCATCCGGGTGTGCACCGTCGGCGCGTTCGGGCCGCTGCTGGACCCGGGCCTGCCCGCCGACCGCCTGCACGCCGCCGTGGAGATGCTGGAGTCGGCCAGGTTCATGGGCGCCACCGGCTATCCCGTGCCGAGCTGCGAGATCCGCGCCTCCCAGTTCGACCGCACGCGCTACTGGCGCGGCCCCTCCTGGGTGAACACCAACTGGCTGCTGCGCCGCGCCGCCGCCGTGCACTCGCTGGACCACCTCGGCCAGCAGCTCACCAACGGCACCCTGCGCCTGGTCCGGCAGGCGGGCTTCCGCGAGTGCTTCGACCCCTTCGACGGCAGCGGCCGGGGCTGCCGGGACTTCTCCTGGAGCGCGGCGCTCACCCTGGATCTGCTCGCCGATAACGTAGGGGAATGAGCATCTTCCGTCGCCTGCCCGCCGACGTGCGCAAGTCACTGACCATCGAGCGGGGGGAGCGGGTGCTGACCTTCGCCGAGGGCGCCGACGGCCATGTGGTGGCCACGACTCTCGCCCTGCACCTGTCCGACGGGACCCGGGTGCCGTACGAGGAGATCGACAAGGCGTCGTGGGACGAGGAGGGGGTGCGCGTGCTCACCACCGGCGGCGCCCGCCACTTCGAGCGGATCTCCGAGCCGCGCATGCTGCCCGAGACCGTGCGCGAGCGGGTCAACTCCACGATCGTGGTCAACAAGCACGTCAGCCTGCCCGGCAGGGGCGGGGTGCGGCTGGTCGCGCGCCGGCCGCCCGGTGGCGAGGTGCTCGGCTGGACGCTCGTCTTCGACGACGGGCTCGACCCGGCGGACCCGGGGCTGCGTGCCCAGGCGGAGCAGGCCCTGGAGGGCGTGCGGCGCAGCATGGGGGTCTGAGAGCGGCTCACGCAGGTGGGGGTGATGCGGTGCGGCATGGGCGTCTGAGCGCGGCTCACGCAGACGAGGGTGATGCGGTGCGGCATGGGCCCGGGTCTCAGGCGTGCGGGGGTGTGAGGCCTGTGATGCCCATGCCGCTCCCGCGTGTGCGTCGATCAGCAGGTGATCAATAGGGGATCCCGCTCTCACGGGCCTTCTGGTCGGCGACGTCCTCGTCGGGCCAGCCGGTGCCGGTCTCGGGCTGGTGCCCGTCGGAGTGGAGGAACGGGATCCGCTGCTGCAGCGTGTCCCCCATCCTTGACCGGGCCATCCCCGCGACCCTGGACGCCTGCGCCCCGACCACCCCGGCCACTTGCTGCACCCGGGGATTGTCGGCGACGCGCTGCGCCGACCGCTTGATCTGCTCGTACCTCTCGTGTCCCGCCCGGCTGCCGAGCACGTAGCCGACGGCCAGGCCGACAGCGAATGTCATCCGATAACGCATCTTGCACCTCCGCTGTCTCCGGGCCTACCCCGCTTGCGATGCGACACGCACTCCCGGAGTGCGCTAATCTATTCCTGCGCACGGCGAAGGGGCGAAGAGCCCCGGCGAAGTGGGCAAACAAGTTCGATCCCGCGTAGCTCAACGGCAGAGCAGCCGGCTGTTAACCGGCAGGTTATAGGTTCGAGTCCTATCGCGGGAGCTCCTCGTCGAGGCCCCTCTCCTGAGTTCAGGAGAGGGGCCTCGGTCGTTACCGGGCCGGACGGGCGGCATACCTCCGGCATACCGGCTTCTGCTGAGCTGGCTCCCGAACACCAGCAGATCCCGATACGGAAGCGATCATGAAAAGCTCTTGGATTTCGCGCGGCGTCACGGCCGCCGCCGCCCTGACCGCACTCACGCTGCTGAGCACCACTCCCGCCTCGGCGGCGAGCTACTGGAACTCCGCCGTAGCGCCGAACGCCACCTCGGTGGGCACCGTGGTGGAGCAGAAGGTCACCGTCTCCAAGCGGACGTTCACGATCCAGCTGCGCGTGGGCAAGTACGGGAGCCTGAGCTACTTCTGGGCCCGCGCCCCGAAGAACTCCAACGCGAACGGCATGGACCTGTTCCTGTCGGTCTACAACGCCTCCACCAGGAAGTGGGAGAGCCGGCGAAAGATGATCAGCAACACCACCTACACCGACGCCCACCGGTCCATCCACAAGTACGGGTACAAGGCCTGCGCGAAGGCGCCCGGCCTCGGCGGGACCGCGGCCGTGTGCACCAGCGCCCGCTACGTCTGACGGGTCTGACCGCACGGACCTGAAGACGGCTTCGGCGATCTTCGGGCTGCCTGAAGACGGCTTCGGCGCTCTTCAGGCTGCGTTCAGGCGCGGGAGGCGACCCTCGGGGCTGTCGAATCGTCTCGGGGAGGGAGTTCCCATGTTGAAGCGACGCCTGGCGATCGTCGCCACGTCCGCCGTGCTCGGGCTCGGCGTCATGGCCGGCTCTGCGCTGGCCGACGAGGGCCCGGTCAGGGTGCACGGCGAGCACGGCAAGCACGGTGACGTCGCGTTCGAGGAGGGGCCGGGGTTCCACGGCGGCAGGCTGACGTGCTGGATGAGCGACGGCGAGGTCGTGAAGCTGTCCAGGGCCAAGGTGACCGAGCTGGTCGAGGCGCGCTACATCGAGCCGGAGCTCGCCGCGCCGGACGGCGTGGCGGTCGTGCCAGGGGACCGGCTGTCGATCAGCGTGCCGGCGAAGAAGCTGCCCCGCGAGGTGGTCAAGAAGAAGCTCGTGGGCAAGCGGTGGCACCACAGCAGGGTCATCCACCTCACCTGCGTCTGGAGCAAGTAGGGCGAATCTGCGCCCCTGGGGCGTCCAGGGGCGCGGCTCACTTAACGCCTTGTAGTTCGATGGTGACACGTTTTCGGGATCGCCGGACAAAGCGGGGCGGCGTACGGAAAATAGGAGGGCCGGTCACTCAGGCCGGAGCCGCGGGAAGTCGTGTCGGTGGCGAGGAGAGGGCGCCAACACGAGGAGGTGCCGCCGACCCGGAATCGGCGGGACGCTCCGATGACGGAGAAGTGCTGGTTGCCGCGTGCGTACCTGGATCAGGAACCTTCGCCCCTTCGACGTGCTCGCCGCCCAGGCGGTGATCGAGCGCACCACGGACCTCCGCGAGGCGGAACGCTTCATCAGGCTCTACCATGCGGAGAATCCCGCGGCGGGAGGTCTGAACGCCCGCCTGCGCGACATCGCCAGGGACGTGGCCCGCTACGGGACCTACACCCATACCTACGAGGAGCTCGAGTTCGGCGCCAGGGTGGCCTGGCGCAACAGCAGCCGGTGCATCGGGCGGCTGTACTGGCGCTCGCTGCGGGTACGCGACCGCAGACAGGTGAGCACGCCCGAGGGCGTGGCCCTGGAGTGCGTGGCCCACCTGCGCGCGGCCACGGGGAACGGCAAGATCAGGCCCACGGTCACCGTCCTGCCGCCCGACACCCCCGCCCTGCGCGGCCCCCGGCTGCTGAACGACCAGCTCGTGCGCTACGCGGGCTACCGCACGGCCGACGGCGTGGTGGGGGACCCGCGCAACATCGCGCTCACGAAGGCGGCCGGCGCCCTGGGGTGGCGGGGCAGGGGCGGGCGGTTCGACGTGCTGCCGCTGATCATCCAGCCGGCGTTCGGCGAGCCGCTGCTGTGCAACGTGCCGGGGGACGCCGTGCTGGAGGTGCCGCTGGCGCATCCCGACTACCCGTGGTTCGAGGAGCTCGGGCTGCGGTGGCACGCCGTACCGGCCATCTCGGACATGTGCCTGGAGATCGGTGGCATCTGCTATCCCTGCGCGCCCTTCAACGGCTGGTACATGGGCACCGAGATCGGCGCCCGCAACCTCGCCGACCGCGACAGGTACGACCAGCTCCCGGTGCTGGCGCGGCGGCTCGGCCTGGACACCTCCACCGAGCGCTCCCTGTGGCGCGACCACGCGCTGGTGGAGCTGAACGTGGCGGTGCTGTACTCGTTCGAGCGGGCCGGGGTCACGATGACCGACCACCACACGGAGTCGCGCCGCTTCCTGACCCACCTGGCGAAGGAGGAGGGCGCCGGGCGGGTCTGCCCGGCCGACTGGTCGTGGATCGTGCCGCCGCTATCCGGCAGCACCACGCCCGTCTTCCACCGCTACTACGACTCCAGCGTCCTGACGCCCGCCTTCGTCCACCACCGCTGAGCCGTCCTCCGTCAGGCGCTCGCGTAGTGCGGCCAGCTCGGCCGCGGTCAGGCCGCCCGCCCGCAGGCGCTCCTCGACGTCCAGGCCCGTCAGCAGCTCGGTGACCACGGCGGCGGTCGTGGTGCCGGCCGCCGCCAGGCGGGCCTGGACGCGCAGGCCGTCGTCGGGCTCCCCCAGGAGGGCGTACAGGGCGCTGAGGCGGGCCGCGGAGCGTTCGTAGTCGGCCAGGATGTGCTCGGGGGCGACCCCGGCCAGCGCCAGCAGCAGGATGGCGACCAGGCCCGTGCGGTCGCGGCCCGCCACGCAGTGCACGAGCACCCCGCCGGGCGGCGCCTGGGCGATGGCGCGCAGCACCCGCACGCTGCGCTCGGGCCGGTTCTCGAAGTGGTGGCGCAGGTAGAAGGGCGTGCCGTTGTAGCGGCCGTGGTCCGGGTCGTCGCGGCTGTCGAGCGGCACGCTGACGACGGTCATCCCGGGCGGGCGCAGGCCGGGGCGGGCGCGGTGCTCGCCGGGGATGCGCAGATCCACGATGGTCCGTACGCCGTGGGCCGCCGCCGCGGCCCAGCCGCGCTCGGTGAGCCGGTCGGGCGTGTCGGAGCGCACCACCGCTCCCCAGCGCGTACGCCGCCCCCCGGCGGCAGGCAGGCCGCCCAGATCGCGCACATTGTGACAGCCGTCCCAGGACAGGTCGCGTTCCATGGGCGCCATCCTTGCCTTCCCCGCCTAGAACATGGTTCTGTTAGGGCATGGTGGACCTAGTGCTCTCGACCCTCGGCGACGGGGGCGTGCTCACGCTGACCTTCAACCGGCCCGACACGCTCAACGCGTGGACCGACGCCATGGGGCGGCGCTACTTCGACCTGCTGGCCGAGGCCGAGCAGAACCCGGACGTGCGTGCCGTCGTGGTCACCGGCGCCGGCAAGGGGTTCTGCTCGGGCGCCGACTTCAAGACGCTGAGTGCGATCCAGACCGGCTCGTACGACGAGGTGCCCGACCCCCGGCCCAACACCTTCCCCACGACCATCGGCAAGCCGATCATCGCCGCGGTCAACGGGGCCTGCGCGGGCCTCGGCATGGTGCACGCGCTCGTCTGCGACCTCGTCTTCACGGCCGAGGAGGCCAAGTGGACGACGGCCTTCTCGCGCCGCGGGCTGATCGCCGAGTACGGGCTCTCCTGGGTGCTGCCGCGCGTCATGGGGCAGCAGCGGGCCATGGACGTCCTGCTGTCGGGGCGGGTGTTCACCGGGCGGGAGGCGTGCGAGCTGGGGCTGGCCAACCGCGCCGTGCCGGGCGACAGGCTGCTGGCGGAGGCGCAGGAGTACGCGAGGGAGCTGGCGGCCTACAGCTCGCCCGCGTCCATGGCGATCATCAAGCGGCAGGTGTGGCACGACTGGGACGCCACGCTGGAGGAGTCCGCCAAGGCCGCCACGCAGGAGATGCTCGCCTCGTTCGGGCGGCCCGACTTCGCGGAGGGCGTCGCCAGCTTCCTGGAGCGCCGCCCGCCGAACTTCCCGCCCCTCTGACGGCGCCCCTCCGGCAGGGGTCAGGCCAGCCGGTGGGCGCCCGGGGCCGCGGTGGCGGGCAGGAAGCGGGGCGCCTTGAAGCCGCGCTCGGCGTAGGCGTTCGAGACCGACTCCTTGACGCTGTCGAGGCGCTCCAGCGGCACCAGCGCGATCGCCGAGCCGCCGAACCCGCCGCCGGTCATGCGGGCGCCGCGGGCCCCGCCCTTGATCGCGGCCTCCACGGCCACGTCCAGCTCGGGCGACGACACCTCGTACAGGTCCCTGAGCGACAGGTGGGAGGCGTTCAGCAGGGCGCCGATCTCGGTGACGGCGCCCGCGCGCAGCAGCCCGACGAGCGCCTCCACGCGGTGGTTCTCCGCGACGACGTGCTCGACGCGCTTGCGCTCGTCGCCCTGGAGCTGCGCGAGCGCCCCGGCCAGGTCGGTGACGTCGCGCAGGGCGGCGACGCCGAGCTTGCGGGCCGCCGACTCGCACTCGGCGCGGCGCTTGGCGTACTCGCCGCCGGCGTGCTCGTGGTGCACCTGCGTGTCGATGATGAGCATGCTCAGGCCGTGGGAGGCCAGGTCGAGCGGGATGGTGCGGGAGCCGAGCGAGCGGCAGTCGAGGAAGAGCGCGTGGCCCTCCTCGCACAGCGCCGAGGCGGCCTGGTCCATGATGCCGCAGGGCATGCCGACGAAGTCGTTCTCGGCCTTCTGGCTGAGCAGGGCCAGCTCCATCGGCGTCAGGCCGAGGTCGAGCACGTCGTTGAGCGCGGAGGCGACGGACACCTCCAGGGCGGCGCTGGAGCTCAGGCCCGCACCCGAGGGGACGTCGCCGTCGATCGCGATGTCGGCGCCCCGCACCCGGTCGCCGAGCATGGCCAGGACGCCGACGACGTAGCGGGTCCAGCCCCTGGACTCCTCGCGGCCGGTCATGGTGACGGGCGCGCCGGAGTCGGACTGGAGGGAGAGGAGGCGGATCGTGTCGTCGTCGCGCGGCGTGAGGGCCGCCGTCACGCCCCACGGCACCGCGAAGGGCAGCACGAAGCCGTCGTTGTAGTCGGTGTGCTCGCCGATCAGGTTGACCCTGCCGGGAGCACGCCACACGGTACGGGGGGCCGCACCGAAGGCGGCAGTGAAAGCTTCAACAACGCGCATAATCAAACACTCCTCAACAAGGGCCCGACCGTAGACTAGCGCCATGGAGGAGCTCCTGGATCCAGGGCTCGGTCAGGTCCGGGTGTTCCTGTTGCACGACGACAACAAGCCGCGCAAGCTCAAGTACAACCTGGGTCATGCCCGGCTGCTGACGTTCGGCGGCGCCCACTCCAACCACATCAGGGCGGTGGCCGAAGCGGGGGCGCGGCACGGCATCGAGACGATCGGGGTCATCCGCGGCGAGGAGCACCTCCCGCTCAACCCCACGCTGGCCCGCGCGGCGGCCTGCGGCATGACGCTCACCTACCTCGACCGGGCCACCTACCGGCTCAAGCACACCGAGGAGGTGCAGGCGCGGCTGCGGGCGCGGTGGGGCGGCGACGTGACGATCCTGCCCGAGGGCGGCAGCAACGCGGCGGCCGTGCGCGGCTGCGCCGAGCTGCCGGGGGAGATCGAGGAGGACTACGACGTCATCTGCTGTCCCGTGGGGACCGGGGGGACGTTGGCGGGCATCTCGGCGGGGCTGCCGGCCGGGAAGCGGGCGCTCGGGTTCGCGGTGCTGAAGGGGGCCGGGTTCCTGGAGGGGGAGGTGGCCAGGCTGCAGCGGGAGGCGTACGGGCGTACGTGGCGAAACTGGGCGATCGACCTCGACCACCACTTCGGCGGGTACGCCCGTACGACGCCCGGCCTGGACGAGTTCGCCGCCCGGCACGGTGTGGAGCGGATCTACGTGGCCAAGATGCTCTGCGGCATCCTCGGCCACGCCCGCCGGGGCGCCTTCGCCCCGGGCACCCGCGTCGTCGCCGTCGTCACCGGTCAGCCCTCGACCCCCGTCGAGGTGTGCGCCGCCCCCACCGGCTTGGACTCGGGCGAGCCGCGCTGGCGCAGGTAGATCGACAGCACCACCATCGACAACACGGCCAGCAGCTCCGACTGCCAGTTCTGCAGGCTGCGGTCCCAGAATTCGGGCGAGGTCACGTACGCGCCCCACGTCACCGGGTCCCGCAGGTCGCCGAGCCGCTCGGCGTTGTAGGCCGCCTGCCCCGCCACCGACTGCGCCAGCCACGACAGCAGGAAGATGATCCCCATCACCAGCCCGAGCGAGTTGCTGAACAGCCACAGCCTGATCCCCCTGACCCGGGCCCAGCCGGGGGAGTCGTCGTCGGCGTACTGCCCGATCTGCTGGTCCTCGTCGGACTCCGCCCCGGCCTTGTGCGGCTCCTTGGACTCGGGCGAGCCCTTCTGGACGAGCCAGACGGTGAGCATGATGAACAGGAAGAACTGCAGGTACTCCGACTGCCAGTTCTCCGCCACGTTCACCGCGAACGCCGACGAGGCCACGTACTGCAGCAGTGAGATCGGCTCGGATCCGTTGGCCGCCTGCTGGTCGTTGTACTCCATCATCCCGGCCACGGCCTGCCCGCCCACGGCCAGCAGGAACATGATCAGGAAGGCCAGCGCCAGCGAGTTCTCCTTGAGCCACCTCACAGCTTCGACCACCCCACGGCGAAGAACCAGGCCAGCCCGACCACGATCACCAGTGTGGTCAGCGTGAACATCACGCGCATCAGTCGTCCACCTCGCAGTCGTACGGCAGGTCGCCCATCGGCTCGCAACCCGCGGCCCTGATCCGCCAGCCATCGCTGAAGCGGTGCAGGAACAGCGTGTCGCCGGCCAGGCGGACCTGGGCGTCGTCGCCCCACACGGCCACCTGCGTGACCTGGCCGCCGGCGCCCAGCCCCAGCTCGCGCAGCGCTTCGGCGCAGCTCTGACCGGAGTCGGGCAGCTTGTCGGCGGTCTTCCTGGCGAGCATCGCGCACGCCGCCTCCTCCTGGTGCGCGGAGAGCGCGGCGTGGAAGCGCTCGGCCGCCCGCGCGGGGGCGGTCGTGTCCGGAGCGCAACCCACAGTGACGAGAGACATCATCAGCACGACGAGCGCCATCCTCATGAGCCCCTGCTACCCACAGAACGATCAGGCATGCTGGTCCGATGCAGAGAACAGACACCCCCTCCTCCTGGGACGAACGCAGCACGCTGCGCGCACTCCACGACTTCACGCGGGCGACCGCCGTCGCCAAGTGCGAGGGGCTGAGCGACGAGGACGCCAGGCGGGCGCCACTGGCGACCTCCCCGCTCATGACGGTCTCCGGGGTGATCAACCACCTGCGGTGGAACGAGTACTACTGGTTCGAGGTGATGTTCCTCGGCGGCGCGAACCGCGGCCCGTGGACGGACGAGGAACCCGACGCCGAGTTCACCGTCGCCCTGCGGGACCCGCTGGCCCGGGTCGTCGAGGAGTACCAGGCCCAGTGCCGCAGGGTGGACGAGCTGGTCGAGGGCATCTCGCTGGACGAGCGCTCCAAAGTCGCCGACAGCAAGGGCGACCATCTCACGCTCAGGTGGATCATCGGCCACCTGACCGAGGAGACCGCCCGCCACAACGGCCACCTCGACATCCTGCGCGAGCTGATCGACGGGGTGAAGGGCTTCTGACCGAGCCGGTCGACGGCGTGCGGCGCTTCTAACCGAGCTGGTCGAGCACCGGTGCCACCAGCGCGTTGAGCTCGCGGGCCAGCACGCTCACCGCGCGGTGCGCGCTCTGCTCGACCTCCATGTGCGGGCCCTCGGGCTCCGGCGGCAGGTCGTCGAGCGGCAGCGGCGCCTCCACGAGCAGCGAGGGCCGCAGGAACGGCAGCCTGGCCAGGTCCTGCTGGGTCGGCTCGACGTACTGGCCGAAGGTCTCCTGCCAGCCCAGCCAGCCCCGGTCGCGCCACCAGGCCCGCGAGCGCCGCAGCTCCTCCGGCAGCGGGGAGACGATCCTGACCCGCGCGTAGAGGGTGCCGTCCCAGGTGTTGCGGTGACAGCTCGCCTCCAGGACGCGCCGGTCCCACCGCACGTAGCCGGGGGCCAGCGACGGCGGCGTGGCCAGCTCCCACGCCGTGCACGCGAACCGGACGGGCGCGATGTCGCCGAACTCGAACTCGTCGAGGTTCTTGCGCACGTGTACGGCATAGCGCCCGTCACGGTCCCTGTCGAACTCCTGATCGATCCAGAACGCCTTGCCCATGACACCTACGCTACGGCGCTCCCCGACTCCGCCGCGGGCGGACCCAAGATCTCGGAATGCGCTGTGACGCGGATGACACATCTGTAGCTTTTTCACATTGTTCAGCGACATTGGGGAGAGTTATGGCGTCAGAACAGCTCGACGCGGCCATGGAGCATTGGAAAGCGGGAGACCTCGACCGGGCCGCCGCGCTGTTCAGGCAGATCGCGGCCACAGGGGACCCCGAGGCCTCCCACCTGCTGGCCGGGCTCCTGCACGAGCAGGGGGACCTGGAGGGCGCCGAGGCGGCGCACCGGTCGGTGATCCAGTCCGGCGACCCGGTGTTCGGGCAGCGCTCGGCCATCGCCATGGGCATGATGCTGGTCACCGCCGAGGAGTGGGCCGCGGCGCACCGGGTGCTGATGATCGCCTCCGACGGCGCCGACTTCGAGGTGGCCGCGCTCGCGGACACGGCGCTGGTGCTGGTGCTGACCCAGCTCGGCGACGCGCAGGGCGCGCAGGAGTCGCTGGAGCGGGCCCGCAGGTGCCACAGCCCCGCCGTGGCCGAGCTGGCCGCGCGCCTGGAGCTGCCCGAGTTCCACCAGGACCCGGCCTCGGCCCGCGACCTGTACGAGGCGGCCGAGGACGAGGACGACTACCAGGCGCTGCTCACCTGCGGGGACCCGGAGATCGTGGCGCTGTCGGCGTTCCGGCTCTACCAGCTCCACGCCGAGGACGGCGACTTCGACGCGGCGCGCGAGGCGTGCGAGCACGCCATCGCCGTCGGCTCAGAGGAGCACCGCGCCATGGCGCACAAGCTGCTCGGCGCGGTGCTGGTGGACCTGGGCGAGTACGCCGAGTCCGCCGCCGCCTACCGGGTGGCCGCCGAGGACCCCAGGCCGGACCTCCGGCTGCCCTCGCTCATCGAGCTGGCCAAGGTGACCGCGCAGCTCGGCGACGAGGACGAGACCAGGGCCATCTTCGACCGGGTGATCGCCAGCGGCCACCGCGAGTACGCCACGCAGGCCCAGGCCTGCCTCGCCCAGCTGCACACCGAGGCGGGCGAGCCCGACGAGGCGCTGGCCGCGGTGCGCGCCGTGCTGGAGTCCGGCGCCGAGGAGTGGGCCTCCGCCTGCGTCAACCTGCTCGGCCTGCTGCTCGACCGGCACCCCGGGGCCCGCGACGAGATCATGGAGCTGCTGGGCCTGGCCGCCGCCCACGACGACCAGGACGCCGCGTTCAAGGCCGCCCTGCTGCTCGACCACGCCGCCAGGCAGCAGCCGCTGGCCGACCCCGTCGAGGAGCTGGCACTCCAGGACGTCGACGACGGCATCGAGGCGCTCAAGGCCGGCGAGCTGGCCAGGGCCAGGCGGCTGCTGCGCAGGGCCGCCGACTCCGGCGCGCCCGCCCAGTCGCTGCGCGCCATGGTGGTGCTGGCCAAGCTGGAGCTGGGCGAGGGGGACCGGGAGCAGGCCGACGAGCTGCTGGCGTACGTGGCCGAGGGCGACGACGTGCTGCAGGGCTTCAACGCGGCGTTCCTGCTGCACCTGCTGCGCTCGTCCGGCGCGCAGCCGCACCCGGTGCTCGGCGCGATGCTCGACCACCAGCGGCTGGGCAGGGAGGAGGGGCTGGAGCGCTACCAGGAGGCCGCGCGGCACCCCGACCCCGGCGTGGCCGCCATCGGCACCGCCGTGTTCGCGCAGGTGCTCACCTCCATCGGCTACGACCTGTCCGAGGTGCGCGAGCTGTTCCTGTCGGCGGCGCGCAGCGGTGACCCGCTGGCGCTGTCGTACACGGCGATGATCTGCAAGGACGTGCTCGCCGACCGGGCGGAGGCGGTCGAGCTGCTGCGCGAGGCGCTGGTGGACGGGCATCCCGCGCTAGCTGCCTGGGTGGGGTGGACGCTGGGCGGGCTGGTCGCCGAGGAGGATCCGGGACAGGCGCGGGAGGCGTACGAGGTGGCCCGCACGGCGGGGCACCGGGGGCTGCGGTTCGAGGCGGCGGCCGGGTTGAGCACGGTGTACGAGCTGCAGGGCGACCTGCTCGCCGCCTGCCGGCTGCACGAGCGGGTGATCGCCGAGGGGGAGCCGGGGCGCGCGGCGCTGCCGCTGGCGTACGGGCGGCTCAGGCTCGACGACGTGGCCGGTGCGCTGGCCGCCTTCGAGCTGGGTGACGACGAGCTGTGCGGTTTCGGGCGGCTGGTGCTCAGGGGTGACTTCGAGGCGGCGGCGCGGGCGTTCCCCGAGGGGGAGGAGGGGGCGATGGCCGGGGTGCTCGCCATGGAGTGCGCGAGCGCCTGGCAGCGCACCGGTCAGTACGACGCCGCCGGTGGGGCGCTCGCGCTGGTCGCCGGTGCCGGGCAGCCCGCTCAGCGCCAGCAGGCCGGGTGCCTGCTCGGGGCGTTGCGGGGCGATGCCGGTGACCGGCGCGGGGCGGTGGAGGCGTTCATGGGGGCGCTGGGGGAGGACGAGCATCTCAACGGGGTGGCGCTGCGGTCGGCTGGTGCGGTCCTGCGGGAGCTGGGCGAGCACGCGCAGGCCGTGGAGGTGCTCGGGCGCGTGCCGGACGGCGACGGTGAGCTGACCCTGATGATCGCGGAGTCGCTGGTGGAGTGCGAGCGCGTGGAGGAGGCCCGCGAACGCCTGGCCGACGCCTTCGGCGCTGCGGACGGCCACGAGCGCACGGCCGAGGACGTCGGCGCTGCGGACGGCCACGAGCGCTTGGCCGGTGCGGCGCTGGGTGGCGAGGGTGCGCTGCATCTCGCGCGATGGCTGCGGCGGCGCGGGGACGCCGAGGGGGCGCTGGCGGTCATGCGGGCCGCCCCGCCCGAGGTTTCCGGGATGTCGGAGTGCCTGCTCGGCAGCCTGCTGGCCGAGACCGGCGACCTGCCGGGCGCCAGGGCCGCCTACGAGCGGGCGGCGGCGCTCGACCCCGGCGCGGAGCCGGAGATCATGCTGGAGGCGGGCCGCTGCCTGCTGGCGGCGGGTGACACGGAATCGGGCCCCTTCGCACTGGAGCGGGCCGCCGCGCAGGACGACGACGAGCACGCCGCCGCCGTGGCCCGGTACCTGCTCGGCCGCGCCGTCCCGGAGGAGCTGCCCTGGGTGCTGCTGGCCGAGGGCGACAGGCCGGGCGCGCTGGCGGCGCTGATCGGCCGTACCGGGTCGCAGCCGCTGGCCGCGCTGCTGCTCGCGCTGCACGACGACGACGTACGCGAGGTGGGCCGTCTCCTGGAGACCCTCGGCCCCGCCGAGCGCGCGGAGGCGATGGACGAGATCATGATCAGGGCCTCGCGGACGCCGGCGCTCTACCGCCTGGTCGTCGAGCACGGCGAGCCCGAGGTCGCCGCCAAGGCTGCGATCGGCCTCGGCGCCGCCATCGCCGAGGAAGGCGACAACTGCCGCGCCGAGCTGTCCTTCCTGCCCGCCACCGGCCATCCGGCCACGGCGGGCGCGGCCTGGGGCAACATCGCGGTCGTCCGCCATCGCCGCGGCGACCTCGACGGGGCGCTGGAGGCCGCCACGGCCGGGCTGCCCGCCACCGCGGCCCTCGCCGCCGACCTGCTCGTGGAGCGCGGCGACACCGGGCGGGCCAGGAGCCTGCTGGCGGAGGCGGCCGCGGCGGGCGACCTGGCGTGCCTGCGGCAGCTCCTCCTGCACCTGCTCGACGAGCAGGACCACGGCGCCACGATCGAGCAGGCGGAGCGGGCCGTGGGCACCGGCGACCCGGAGACCGTGGCGATGGGCTACTGGGCGTGGGGCGGCGCGCTCGGCGCCCGGGGCGAGGTGCGCGAGGCCGCCGGCATGTACGCCAAGGGCATCGAGGCCGGGCCGCCCGAGCTGGCCGCGTCCCTGCGGCTGGACCTGGCCACGGCCCTGCGCGAGCTGGGCGACGCCGACGGGGCCGAGCGGGAGCTGGGCCTGGCCGTCGGCTCCGGCCACCCGTACGCCGCGGCGCAGGCGCACGTGCGGCGCGGTGTCTGGCTGTACGAGGACGGCCTGGCGCTGCCCGCGGCCCGCTCGTTCGCCGACGCGCTCGGCACCGGCATGGGCGAGACCGCCCTGGACGCGCTGAACGGCATCTCCCAGGAGCTGTGCGACCGGGGCGAGCACGCGGCGGCGCTGGAGGTGCTGTCGCTGATGGGCGAGCACGGCGCCGTCCAGGCCCGTGCGCTCGGTGCCCGGTGCGCGGACCCGGCGGCCGTGCCCGGCTACTTCGAGCTGGCGGGCTCGGGTCCGTACAGCGAGCTGGAGGCGGCCGGGCGGCTGGCGGAGCTGGGGGAGACGGCGGCGGCGCGCGCCACGTACGAGCGGCTCAACGAGCACGAGGACCCGGACGTGCGCTTCGTCGCCGGCGGCAGGCTGCTGGAGCTGCTCGACTCGGCCGGCGACGCGGAGGCGTTCTACGACCTGGCCGAGCGGCGCGCCGGCGACGCCGACAGCCCGGCGCCCGGGGTGTTCGGCAGCCTGCTCGGCATGTTGCAGGAGCGCCAGGGCGACACCGAGGCGTCGCTGCGCACGCTGCGCGAGGCGGCGCAGAACGGCGAGCCGACCTCGCTCAGCGTGTACGCCCAGACCCTGGTGGGCGCCGGGCACGTCGAGGAGGGCAGGCAGGTGTACCTGCGCGTGCTGGACGCCGGCGACGACGACCTCGCCGCCCGGGCCATGATCGCGCTCGGGCAGACGTACCACGAGGAGGACGAGGAGCGGGCGCGCGCCTGGTACCGCAGGGCCGTGGAGGAGGGCGCGGGGCACCTCAGCGCGCTGGCCGCGATGTACCTGGGCGCGCTGGCCAAGCGGAGCAGGGACTTCGCCGAGGCGCTCACCTGGTACCAGCGCGTCATCGACGCCGGCGACTCCGAGTCGGGCATGGCGGCGGCGCACCTCGGCGAGCTGTGCTACTGGCTCGGCGACCGCGACGGCGCGCTGCGTTACTACGAGCTGACGCTGGGGCTGAGCGAGCGGCCCGAGCTCGTCGCCGAGGCCGCCTGCAGGCTCGGCGAGATCAGGTACGAGCGCGGCGACCTGGAGCTGGCCCGCCGGCTGCTGACCACGGCCGTCGATACCGGCGAGCCGGTGTTCGCCGCCGAGGCCGAGACGCTGCTGGCCAAGCTCGCCTGAACGCAGGTTCACCCCGGAGTGCCGTGGGGTGAACTTGTGCTTAATAAATTGACCAATTAGTCTTATCTGGTCAAACAAATGGGGTGAGGCGCATGGCCAGGGCAGGGCGGCCACCACGGGACCCGGCGCACCAGCTCGCACGGGCGCACCGGATCCTCGACGCGGTCGCCGAGCTGGTGCTGCGCTGGGGCTACGACAAGACCACGATCGACGACCTCGCCAAGCGCGCAGGCGTTGCCAAGGGCACCATCTACCTGCACTGGAAGACGCGCGACGAGATCTTCGCCGCGTTGCTGCGCCGCGAGCGCGTGCACATGATGGCCGAGCTGCGCGACAGGGCGCCGGCCACGCCGGGCGAGCTGTTCGGCGAGTACGCGCGGGGGCTGCTGCGGCGTCCGCTGCTCCAGGCGGCGCTGACCGGCGACTCCGAGGTGCTCGGCAAGCTGACCCGCCAGAAGCGCAGCGGCACCAGCTGGCCGCAGAGCGAGGCGGCCTTCGCCCCGTACCTGGCCCGGCTGGTGAGACTCGGCGCGATCCGCGACGACCCCGGCGACCACATCGTGACCATCGGCTCGATCGTCTACGGGTTCCTGTTCATGCGGACGGCCCTGCCCGACCACGCCGTGCCGTCCGACGACCGCGTGGCGGAGCTGGTGGCCGACACCGTGGAGCGGGCCCTGAGCGCCGGCCGCCCGTTGTCGCCCGCCGACGCCGAGGCGGTCGCGCGCGCCACCCTCGACTTTCTCGACGCCGCAGCGGAGGTGGCCCAGCGCAAGCTGGACGCCTCCCTGGGCTCTAAGGAGCGTGTGCAGTGAGGGCCGTACTTCCTCTCGACGACCGGGCGGCCGATCTCGCGACCGCGGGCGGCAAGGGCGCCTCCCTGGCCAGGATGGCCGGGGCCGGGCTGCCCGTGCCCGGCGGGTTCCACGTCACGACCGAGGCCTACCGCGCGTTCGTGGCGGGGTTCCGCGAGGAGATCCTGCGGGCCGCCGCCGAGGATCCCGCCAGGATCCCGCCGCTGTTCGCCGCGCACGAGGTGCCGGAGGAGATCGCCGGGCAGATCCGGCGGGCGTACGCGGCGCTCGGCGACGACGTGCCCGTGGCGGTGCGCTCGTCCGCCACCGCCGAGGACCTGCCCAGCATGTCGTTCGCCGGGCAGCAGGACACCTACCTCAACATCAGGGGCGACGCCCTGCTCGACGCGGTCAGGCGCTGCTGGGCCTCGCTGTGGAACCCGCGCGCGATCGCCTACCGCGACCAGCACGGCGTGCCGCACGACGACGTGGCGTTGGCCGTGGTGGTCCAGGAGCTGGTGGACGCCGACGCGGCGGGCGTCCTGTTCACCGCGAACCCGGTCACCGGCGCGCGCGGCGAGACCGTGATCAACGCCTCGTGGGGCCTCGGCGAGGCGGTCGTCGGCGGCCAGGTCACCCCCGACACGATCACCGTCTCCGACGGCAAGGTCACGGAGGCGCGGGCCGGCGACAAGACCGTCATGACCGTGCGCACCGCCGGCGGCACAGAGGAACGACCGGTGCCCGAGGAGCTGCGCGGCGCGCCCGTCCTGGACGACACCCAGGCCCTGGAGCTGGCCGCGCTCGGCGCCCGCGTCCAGGGCCTGTACGGCACCCCCATGGACGTGGAGTGGACCAGGCGCGCGGGCACGTTCGCCATCGTGCAGGCCCGCCCGATCACCGGCCTCAAGCCGAGGCTGGAGGAGTGGAACGACAGCCTCAAGGGCGACTACCTGTGGACCGGCGGCAACCTGGGCGAGGCCATCCCCGACGTGATGACGCCGATCACCTGGTCGTACGTGCGCCTGTTCATCGAGGAGGCCATGTCCGCCTCGACGCTGCCCGGCTTCGACCTGGTGGGCAACATCGGCGGGCGCTTCTACATGAACCTGAGCATCGTGCACTCCATCGCCGCCGCCCTGGGCATGAAGAGCAGGCTCGGCGTGATCGACCAGGTCTTCGGCCGGATGCCGCCCGGCCTGGAGGTGCCGCTGGTGCCGGTGTCGCGGTGGGAGCTGATCAGGAAGGCGGTGCCGATGGCGATCAGCATCCGGCGCCGCGTGGCCCGGCACCTGAAGCACATGCACGCGTTCCTGGCCGCCTCGCCCGCGCGGTGCGAGGAGCTGCGCGAGCGCGTCGCCGCCACCGGGTCGGCCGCCGAGCTGGCCGAGCTGTGGGAGCGGGAGATCCGGCCGCACGTGGTCACCTCCTCCCAGCTGCTGGAGGCCGCGGGCCGCCAGGGCGGCGCCGCGCTCGTCTACACCCGCGACCGGCTGCGCAAGCTGATGGGCGAGGTGGCCGCCGAGGCGATGCTGACCGGCGTCAACGCCGAGGGCGAGCTGGCCAGCATGGGGCCGCTGATGGGCCTGTCCAGGCTGGCGCGCGGCGAGATCAGCAGGGAGGAGTTCGCCCGCAGGTACGGGCATCGCGGCCCGCACGAGTTCGAGGTCTCCATCCCCCGGCCAGGGGAGGATCCGGCGTGGATCGAGGCCCAGCTCGCCGGCCTGCGCGACCTGCGGGCCGACACCGAGGCGCTGCTGGAGCGGCAGGGCAAGGCCAGGGAGCAGGCGTGGGCGCGCTTCGCGCAGCGCTATCCGGGCAAGCAGGCCCGGATGCGGGAGCGGGTCCGGCGGTGGAACGCGGTCGTGCGCGACAGGGAGACCGCCCGGTCGGAGAACATCCGGGCGTTCTGGGTGCTGCGCGCGTTCACCGTACGGGCGGGGGAGCTGAGCGGCGCCGGCGACGACGTGTTCTTCCTGCACCTGCCCGAGCTGCTCGCGCTCCTGCGCGGCGACCGTTCCGCGCTGGAGCGGGTGCCGGTGCGGCGGGCCACCTACGAGCAGTACGCCGCGTTGCCGCCCTACCCGGCGCTGATCGTGGGCCGCTTCGACCCCGTGCGCTGGGCCGCCGACCCCGACCGGCGCACCGACCTCTACGACGCGCGCGGCGCCGGCGCGCCGGTGAGCGACACCGTCACCGGCTTCCCCGGCGCGCCGGGCGTGGTGGAGGGCGTCGCCCGGGTGATCTCGGGGCCGGAGGAGGGCGAGCGGCTCAAGCCCGGCGAGATCCTCGTCACGACGCTGACGAACGTGGGCTGGACCCCGATGTTCCCGCGTGCGGCGGCGGTGGTGACCGACCTGGGCGCGCCCCTCTCGCACGCCTCCATCGTCGCCCGCGAGCTGGGCATCCCCGCCGTCGTCGGCACCGGGAACGCCACCATGCGGCTGCGCGACGGCGATCGGATCAGGGTGGACGGCGAGCGGGGCACGGTCGAGTTGCTGGGGTGAAAAGTCTGCGTCAAGTCGGCCCGATCGCCGGCCGGCGTGTGATCACTTCGTTGACCATGATCGAACAGTGGATTCTGGAAGACGAACGGGAGCTGGAGGCGCGCTGCGCCCGGTTCAGGGCCGCCGCGCAGACGCCGGACCACGGTGGTGGCGGGGATGAGAGGGAGGATGAGGAGGACTCTGCGGCGTGAGTTCGGTGGCCTGTCGCCCGTGATCAGGGACGGCGGGGGCTGATGAGGTGGTGGCCGCCTGGGCTGAGCGAGTTGACGAACAGGCGGCTGCCGCCGGGGTAGGCGGCCAGGCGGAAGAGCAGGTCGCGGGCGTGGATGCGCCACCGGCTGGAGGGGGCCATCCAGTGGATGAAGCGCCGCCCGAAGCGCTGCACGTCGCCGATGACGGGGGCCATCCGCGCCTGGTAGCGGGCGAGGGCATCGGGCAATTCCGCTGCTGCGGCCAGGTCGGCCGGATCACCTGAAACGGCGAGCCCGTCGGCTGGAGCCCTCCCCCCGGTCAGCTCGCCGGCCGGAGCCCTCCCGCCGGTCAGCTCGTCGGCTGGAGCCCTCCCGCCGGTCAGCTCGTCGGCCAGCACCCACGCCGCCGCCATCGCCATGCTCGCCCCGTGACCGGCGAACAGCGACACCGCCTGGCAGGCATCCCCCAGCAGCACGATCCGTCCGTGATGCCAGCGCTCCAGCTCCACCTGCGTCACCAGATCGTGGTACACCTCCCCAGGCCCCGGCACCCGCGCCAGCACCTCCGGCAGGATCCAGCCGAGCCCGCCGAAGTGGCGGCGCAGGGCGTCGGCCGGGTCGGCGGGCAGGGCGGGGGACGGCTCGCGGCGCAGGAACAGCAGGGCGAGCCGGTCGTCGCGCAGCGCGTAGGCGCCGGTCATCAGGCCCGGCTCGGTGCGGAGCTGGTAGCGCTGCCCGATGCGGCGGCTCAGGGCCGCGTCCGTCACGATCCAGGCGGCCACCTGGTGCCCGAGGTAGCGCGGCGCGACCTCGCCGAACGCCAGCTCGCGCACCCGGGAGCGGGCCCCGTCCGCGCCCACGAGCAGGTCCACCTCGCGGGTGGTGCCGTCGGACAGCCGCACCGTCACGCCGTCCGCGTGCTGCTCGGCGCCGTCCACGGTGGTGCCGTACGTGACGGGCGCGCGTACGTCGTCGGCGATCGCCCGCGCCAGGTCGCCCCGCAGCAGGCTGACCACGTCCGCCAGCTCGGCGCCCAGCCGCAGCCGGCTGGTCGGCCGCCCGTGGCGGTCGACGTAGCGCAGCTCGGAGACCGGATAGCGGTCGCGCAGCAGGCGGGGCAGCAGCCCCATGCGCTCGGCCACCTGATGACCGGGGCCGTAGAAGTCGATCATGTAGCCGCCGTCACGGAACGCCGCCGCCCGCTCGACCAGCTCCACCTGCCAGCCGGCGCGTTCGAGATGCCAGGCCAGCGTCAGGCCGGCGATGCCGGCGCCGCAGATCAGGGTCCTCACGATGCTCCCTTCCCGAGCATGGCCCGCAGCGGCCCGCCCAGCGCGGCCAGGTCGAGGCCGGGGTCGAGGGCGCGGTGCAGCATGATGCCGTCCACGGACGCGGCCAGCATCGCCGCCGCCGCGGCCGGGTCGCCCTGGTAGCCGCGCTCGGCCAGCCAGGACGCCACCGTGGCGCGGAACCGGCCGACCTGCTCGCCGAGCCGCTCGCGCAGCTCCGGAATCCGCGTGGCGGCCAGGTACAGCTCGACCACCAGCAGCGAGGCCGGGTCGGTGCCGCTGTAGTGCGACAGCTCGCCCAGCAGCCAGCCGACCGCCTCGCCGGGGTCCGGCTGAGCGGACAGCTCCGCGGCGAGCCGGTCGAGCAGGGCGGCGGTGAAGCCGAGGCAGGCCGCCATGAGCAGGTCGGTGACCGAGGCGAAGTGGTAGTGCACCACGCCGGGCGCCACCCCGGCCCGCTCGGCGACGAGCCGGGTGCTGACGCCGCCCCAGCCGACCTCGGGCACGAGGGCGACGGCCGCGTCGAGCAACCGCTGGCGGGTGGCCTTGCCGCGTTCGGCGGCGGGATTGGCCATGTGTTTCCTCCTGGACGTTCGACTTGGGCGATCGCCCAAATAGTAGCGCAGGCAGGTGGACCGGAAGGCGTAGGCTGGTGCTGTGTCAGGTTCCGTACATAGCGCGGCAGCGCCCCGGGGGGCGTTCGACGTGGTGTGCCTGGTGGCCTCCCTCGGCGGGGTGCAGGCGTACGGGAAGCTGCTGGAACGCCTGCCGGGCGCGTTCGACGTGCCCGTGGTGATGGTGCAGCACCGGCCCGACGGCACCGACGACCGGCTCGCCCCGGTGCTGGCGCGGCGCTGCGCGCTGCCCGTCGTGCCGCTGAGGCACGGGCGCCGGCTGACGCCGGGCGCCGTGCACGTGGTCCCAGGGCGCACGCGGGCGGTCTTCGACGCGGAAGGGCGGGTGTCGCTGCGGCGCGTGGCGGGGCACCGGCTGGCCGACGACCTGTTCGCCTCGGCGGCTCAGGTGTTCGGGCCGGGGGTGATCGCCGCAGTGCTGACCGGGCGGCTCGACGACGGCGCCACCGGCGTGCGCAGCGTGAAGGGCGCGGGCGGCCGCGTGCTGGCCCAGGACGAGGCGAGCTGCGGCGAGCTGGGCTTCCAGATGCCCTCGGCGGCCATCGCCACCGGCTGCGTGGACTTCGTGCTCCCGCTGGAGGTGCTGGCCGACGCGCTGACCGCGCTGGTGATGGTGCCGGGCGCGGCCGGCATGATGCGCGTGGCCCTGCCGCCGTGGGCCCGGGTCACGATGCCCCGGCCCGCGTTCGCGGGCTGACGCCCGCTGATGTGAGGATGACCTAGGAGGTGCGCGATGGAGCCGACGGCGGACGAGCTGCGCAGCAATCTCATCCTCGGCGCGCTCCCACCCGCTGATCGGGAGAGGCTGGCAGGGCACCTGAGCCTGGTGGACCTGGAGCTGCGATCGGTGCTGCATGAGGCCGGCGCCGGCATCGACCAGGTCTACTTCCCCCTGGTCGGCGTCGTGTCACTGGTGACCGACGTCGGCGGCGGCACGGTGGTGGAGGTGGCCACGATCGGCTACGAGGGCATGGTCGGGCTGCCGGTCTTCCTGCGGGCGGGCCCGCCGGCGGAGCGGGCCGCCGTGCAGGTCGCCGGGCGCGCGCTGGCGATGAGCGCCGAGCGGTTCCGCCACGACGTGGCCGTGCTCGACGGCTGCCTGCAGCTGGCCATGCAGCGGTTCACGCAGGTGATGTTCACCCAGCTCGCCCGCAACGCCGCGTGCAACCGCTCGCACAGCCTGCGCCGGCGCTGCGCCCGGTGGCTGCTGATGACCGCCGACCGCATGCGGGGGGAGACCTTCGAGCTCACCCAGGAGTTCCTGGCGCAGATGCTGGGCGTGCGGCGCGCCTCGGTCAGCGAGATCGCGGGCGAGCTGCAGGCCGAGGGGTGCATCTCCTACCGCCGGGGCACGATCGTCATCGAGGACCGCGCGGCGCTGGAGTCGCGGTCCTGCGACTGCTACGTGATCGTGCGCGACGCCGTGCGGGCCGCGTACGCGACGCTCTGATCAGCCGCCGACGTGGATGCCGGGCCGGCGTCCCGGCTCGGGCTCGGCGGCGCGGACGATCTCCCGTACGACCGGAGCCGTGTCACCGCGTCCCAGGATGAGATAGCGGAACATGTGCATCAGCGGCGCGCCCTCCGCCCACTCGAAGTAGCAGTGCGGCCGCACCCCGGTGGCGTCGCGCAGGGCGAGCAGGATGGCGGCGATGGCGTTCGGCGCGGCGGGGCTCTCGGCCCGCAGCACCCGGTGCTTGCCCACCTGCACGCCGTGCACCCGCAGCACGTTGCTGAACTCGGAGGGGTCGATGACGTCCACCTCCAGGAACAGCACGTCTGCCCGGCCGGGCACCGGATTCATGCCGCGCTGCTCGAACTCCTTGGAGTCGTACTCGGCCTGGTCGCCGTGCTGCCGGCGGTTGGCGATCAGGTTGAGCTGCCCGTCGTGGGCCAGCGAGTCGGTCACGAACCGGCGCGCGGCCTCGTCGAACTCGATCCGGTCGGCCCGCAGCTCCGTCGTCCGCGAGACCCGCGAGATCAGCGAGATGATGATGATCCCGAGGATGAAGAAGGCGGAGATGGCGATGCCGTCGGGCTTCTCCCTGATGTTCTCCACCAGCGCGTAGAGCAGGACGAGCGACAGCACCGTGAAGCCGGCGACGGCCCGCCGCTGCCGCATGCGGGCGGCGGAGATCGTCACGGCGATCGCGCCGGAGACCATCATGGCCAGGATGCCGGTGGCGTACGCGCCGGCCTGGGCGTCCACGTCGGCGTCGAAGGCGATCGTCAGGACGACGCAGACGAGCGTGTAGACGAGCACGACGGGGCGCACCGCCCGGCCCCACTCGGGCGCCATGCCGTAGCCGGGCAGGTAGCGCGGCACGATGTTGATCAGCCCGGCCATCGCCGAGGCGCCGGCGAACCACAGGATGAGGATCGTGCTGATGTCGTACACGGTGCCGAACATCTCGCCGAGCCGCTCGTGCGCCAGGTACGCCAGCGCCCTGCCGTTCGCCGCCCCGCCCGGCCTGAACTCCTCGGCCGGGATGAGCACGGTCGTCACGAAGCTGGTCGCGATCAGGTAGACGCTCATGATGAGCGCCGCCGCGGTCAGCAGCTTGCGGGTGTTGCGGATGCGCGACTCCAGCCGCTCCGCGGCGGTGGCGCCCCTGGCCTCGACCAGCGGCATCATGCTGACCCCCGTCTCGAACCCGGACAGGCCCAGCACCAGCAGCGGGAAGGCGAGGATCGCGGGCCCGATGATGCCGCCGAACCCGCCGCGCCCCTCGAACAGCGCGCCGGTCCACGTGGCGAGCGCGTCGGGCGAGCCGAACACGTCGGCGAGCCCCACGGCCACGACCACGGCGTTGAGCAGGAGGAAGACCGCCACCAGCGGGATGGCGACGCCGACCGCCTCGGTGAAGCCGAGCAGGAACACCCCGCCCAGCACCAGCAGCAGCACCACGGTCAGGAGGACCTCGTGGCCGTGCAGGAAGCTCGGGAAGAACGGGTTCTCCACGACGTGCACCGACGCGTCGGCCGCCGACAGCGTGATCGTGATGATCCAGGACGTGGCCACGAACCCCAGCAGCACCAGCACGAACAGCTTGCCCTGCCAGAACGGCAGCAGCCGCTCCAGCATGGCCACCGACCCCTGCCCGTGCGGGCTCTCCTTGGCCACCCGCCGGTACATCGGCAGCATGCCCAGCAGGGTCAGCGCCACGATGAGCAGCGTGGCCAGCGGCGACAGCGCCCCGGCCGCCGTCGCGGCGATGGCGGGCAGGTAGGCCAGGGTGGAGAAGTAGTCGACGCCGGTCAGGCACATGACCTTCCACCACGCCTGGGGCGGGGCGTGCCCCTCCGCCGTCTCGGGGCCGACGGGCTGCACCCGGTGCTTCAGCAACCACCGCACCAGACCGTTGGCAGGCGACTGTGTCCTGCCGGGCGTCTCGACCACTTCGGGCACGGCGAGCCCACCGCTACCGTCCACCGGATCATCCTCTCGTCGTGAACGGTGTATCACCTTAGCGGCGGGTAAATCGGTTGCTACCCCCGGAGCGGCTCTGGTGTCCTGACGGCAGTTCGGACGACCCTGAGGAGCAGAGATGCGGGCAACTGTCGTGTCCCACGAGACAGAAGGAGTCAGCCAATCAGAGGACATGACGTTCGGTGCGAATGCTCAATTTGGGGATCTTGGCGCATGTAGACGCCGGTAAGACCAGCCTGACCGAGCGGCTGCTGCACGCCGCCGGAGTGATCGACGAGCTCGGCAGCGTCGATGAGGGCAACACCCGGACCGACTCGCTGGAGCTGGAGCGCCGGCGCGGCATCACGATCAAGTCGGCGGTCGTCTCGTTCCCCGTCGGCGGCACCACGGTCAACCTGATCGACACGCCCGGCCATCCCGACTTCATCGCCGAGGTGGAGCGGGTGCTCGACGTGCTCGACGGGGCCGTGCTCGTGGTGTCGGCGGTGGAGGGGGTGCAGGCGCAGACCCGCGTGCTCATGCGTACGCTGCGCCGGCTCGGCCTGCCGACACTGATCTTCGTGAACAAGATCGACCGTCGGGGTGCCCGGTATGACGGGGTGCTGCGGGAGATCGCGGCCAAGCTGTCACCGGGGGCGATCGCCATGGGCGCGACCAGCGGCCTCGGCACTGCTACCGCCGCCTTCACGCCGTTCGACGGGCAGGGGTCCTTCGCGGCGAGTCTGCTGGACGTGCTCAGCGGCCAGGAGGATGCGCTGCTGGCCGCGTACGTGCGGGACGAGAGCGCGCTGACCTACCCCCGGCTGCGTGCCGAGCTCGTCGCCCAGACCGGGCGGGCGGTGGCGCATCCGGTGTTCTTCGGCTCGGCCATCACGGGGGCCGGGGTGGAGGCGTTGATGGCGGGGATCGAGGAGCTGCTGCCCGCCGCCCAGGGTGATCCGGAGGGGCCGGTGCGGGGGAGGGTCTTCAAGGTCGAGCGGGGTCCGGCGGGGGAGAAGGTCGCCTACCTGCGCATGTTCGGCGGCACCCTGCGCACGCGCGACCGGCTCGTCTTCGACGCCGCGGAAGCCGCCGGGCGTTTCGGCGCTCCCGGGCCCGGCGGCGGGGCGCAACCGGGCTCCCGCCGGACGGGCAAGGTCACGGCGATCAGCGTCTTCGACGGCGGCGCGTCCGTGCGGCGGCAGGAGGTGACGGCCGGGAGCATCGCCCGCCTCTGGGGCCTGACCGACGTCCGCATCGGCGACACCGCCGGCCACCCGCCCAAGACCGGGACCGCGACCGGGGAGGCAGGAGAAGCGCGTAGTGAAGCCAGGGAGCCGCACTTCGCGCCGCCCACCCTGGAGACCGTCGTCATCCCGAGCCGCCCGGCCGCCAGGGGCGCGCTGCTCCTCGCGCTCACCCAGCTCGCCGAGCAGGACCCGCTGATCGCCCTGCGCCAGGACGACCTGCGCCAGGAGGTGTCGGTCTCCCTCTACGGCGAGGTCCAGAAGGAGGTCGTCCAGGCCACCCTCGCCACCGACTACGGCCTGGACGTCACCTTCCGCGAGTCCACCACGATCTGCGTCGAGCGCCCCTCCGGCACCGGCGCCGCCGCCGAGCTGATCGCCGTGGCCCCCAACCCGTTCCTGGCCACCGTCGGCCTGCGCGTCGAGCCGGGGCCGATCGGCGGCGGGGTGCGGTTCCGGCTGGAGGTGGAGCTGGGCTCGCTGCCGTACGCGTTCATGCGCACGATCGAGGAGACCGTGCACGAGACGCTCAGGCAGGGACTGCACGGCTGGGAGGTCGTGGACTGCGTGGTCACGCTCACCCACTCGGGCTACTACGCCAGGCAGAGCCACGCGCACGGCGGCTTCGACAAGAGCATGTCGAGCACCGCCGGCGACTTCCGCAACCTGGTCCCGCTGGTGCTGATGACCGCGCTGCGGCGGGCGGGCACCACGGTGTACGAGCCGCTGCACCGCTTCCGCCTGGAGCTGCCGCCCGACACGCTGGGCGCGGTGCTGCCCGTGCTGGCCGGGCTCGGCGCGACCCCGCGCACCGGGGCGGGGTCCGTGGTGGAGGGGGAGATCCCGGCGGCCCGGGTGCACGGCCTGGAGCAGCGGCTGCCGGGGCTGACCAGGGGCGAGGGCGTGCTGGAGTACGGCTTCGACCGCTACGAGCCCGTGCGCGGCCCGATCCCCGAGCGCCCGCGCACCGACCACAACCCGCTCGACAGGAAGGAGTACCTCCTGCACGTCGTACGACGGGTCTAGCCGCCGTCCCGGTCGGGGCCGGCGGACAGGACGATGACGGCGAGATAGCCGTCGCCGTCCTGGGTGACGTGCGCGAGCATGCCGTCCTTGAAAATCGGATCGTTGCCGTTGAAGGTGTCGCGCGGCTTCTCGTGACCCTGGTACGGCGGCAGCGCCAGCACCTTGCGGTTGAGCGCCTCGTCGAACATCAGCTCCGTGCACAGCGCCCGTGTCCCGTCCACGACCACCATCACGTGGATGTGCACGGTCCGGCCCGGGTACCAGCCCGGCCAGACGGTGGTGAAGCGGACGATGCCGTCGGCGTCGGCGACCTGGGTGCCCCGCAGGTAACGCCTGCGGTCCGACGGCCGCATGTCGGCGAACTTCTCGCCGGGCTCGATCTTGCCGGTGTCCTTGCCGCTGAGCGCGTCGCGGGACTCCGCCTCGGCGCCCGAGTAGAGCCCGGCCGCGTCACAGTGCCAGATCTCCACCACCGACCGGGGCAGCGGCCGGCACGTCTGGCCGTCCTGCACCTTGATGGCCAGGCGCAGCCGCACGCCCTGCCGGTCCTCGCGCAGGTCGCTGCGCAGCGCGCGCGTCTCGAAGTAGTAGGGGCCCTGCTGCGTGCTGGGCGCCAGCGTGCAGGTGCGGGCCTTGGCGAACAGCGCGTCGGCCTTCGCGTACGTGTCGGGCTCGGACGTGGCCTGCGCGCCGGCGGTGAACAGGCCGCCGAACCCCAGCGAGCCGATCCCGGTGATCATCCGCCGGCGGCTGACCCGCCGGTCCTCGCGATCGTGTCCCACAAAGATCCTCAAAGGTCAGGAGCTACTTCTCGGAACATCTCACGATCGCGGGGATTCTCCGCGCAGGTCAGTGTTCGTGTCGAGGCCACCGAAAGCCTTTTCGGCTGATACTGAACTGTGACCAAATGCTCGCTAGCTGATCAGCGGTCGCGGAATCACGTACCGGCACGTCAGTGGCAGTGCGACGCGTTGCAGACAATGATTGACAGTCCTCAGGTGGGCGGTCTACTTTCCCGAAAACCTTTTAGGTTGTCCCGAGTCATCGCTGTTAACGCTCACATTCCGTAAGGGGCGAACACATGAGACGACGATGGGCGGCGGCCATCGCCATGGCACTCCTGCTCCTGCTCACCGATGCCCGGCCCGCGCTGGCGGGCGCGCCGATCACCACCGCGATCTACACGGCCGACCCGGCCGCGCTGGTCGTGGGCGACACCCTGTACCTCTACACCGGCCACGACGAGGCCCCGACCGGCGGCACGAACTTCGTCATGCGCGACTGGCACGTCTTCAGCTCCACGGACGCCGCCACCTTCACCGACCAGGGCGCCAGGCTGGCCGTCTCGAACTTCGCCTGGGCCGGGGCCGACGCCTGGGCCGGTGAGGTCGAGCGCGGCGCGGACGGCCGCTACTACTGGTACACCTCCGTCAACGGCAACGGCCCCGGCTGGATGAACATCGGCGTGGCCGTCGGCAACAGCCCCACGGGCCCGTTCACCGACGCCATCGGCGGCCCGCTGATCAGCGACAGCACCCCCGACTCCGCCCCGCTCAACATCGACCCGACCGTCTTCACCGACGACGACGGCCAGGTCTACCTGTACTGGGGCTCCTACTACGGGCTGCGCGCCGCCCGCCTCAACGCCGACATGACCTCGATCAACGGCTCGATCATCACCCCGAGCGGCGTGTCGAACTTCTGGGAGGCCCCCTGGATGTTCAAGCGCAACGGCGTCTACTACCTCGCCTACGCCGCCAACGACGCCGGTTGCTCGCAGCCGAACTACGCCTGCGTCAGGTACGCCACGGCGAGCGACCCGCTGGGCCCGTGGACGCACCGCGGCGTCGTGCTCGACCAGGTCAGCTCCACCACGAACCACCCGGCGATCATCGAGTTCAAGGGCCAGTGGTACATGGTCTACCACAACGCCGCCGCCCCGGGCGGAGGCAACTTCCGCCGCTCGGTCACCATCGACAAGCTGTACTTCAACGCCGACGGCACCATGCAGAAGGTCGTCCAGACCGGCGGCCCGGTCACCCCGGGCAACCTGGCGGCCAGCGCCACGCCCTCGACCTCCTACGTCTCGCCGTGGGAGACGCTCGGCGCGATCAAGGACGGCTACACCCCCGCCAACTCCCAGGACCACAGCCACGGCGCCTACGGCAACTGGAACCACCAGGGCAGCGAGTGGATCGAGTACCAGTGGCCCACGGCGCAGACCATCCGCAGGTCGGAGGTGTACTGGTTCGACGACAACCTGGGCATCGACCTGCCGGCCTCCTGCCAGGTCCAGTTCTGGAACGGCAGCGCCTACGTCAACGTGCCCGGCTCGTCCGGATGCGGCGTGGCCGCCAACACCTTCAACGCCGCCACGTTCACCCCCGTCAGCACCACCCGCCTGCGGCTGAGCATCACCTCCAGATCCGGCTACTCGACCGGCGTCCTCGAATGGAGGGCCTTCTCGTGAGACGCGCGCTGTCAGCCCTGCTCCTCGTCCTGGCTCTGGTGACGGCACCCGCCGCGTACGCCGACCAGACCATCGGCTACCCCACCTTCAGCGGCCCGGCCGTGCCCGCGCCGCCGGGGACGTACACGACCGGCAACTACATGCAGGCCGGCTACGACGCCGAGAGCTCCGGCACCGACTTCTGGATGGACCGCCTGCTGGCCCGCTCCGGCAACGATCCGGCGGGCACCTGGCTCATGACACGCGGCCGGGCGCTGTTCATGAAGACGCACACCCCCGGCACCCTCGGCTTCGCCGGGCAGGCCGCGTACTGGGAGAGCATCAGCAACAGCAACGCCTTCACCGTCGCGCTGACCCCCGGCACGTTCACCGAGCAGGTCAGCTCCCGCTGGCAGGCCCCCAGCCACTGGAAGAGCCGCCACACCAGCGGCTCCATCACCGTCAACCAGACCAAGTTCATCACCGAGAACAACGTGGCCGTGGCCGGCCTGGCCATCACCAACGGCGGCTCCGCCTCCACCACGCTGCAACTGCGGGCCACCTCGCCGTACGCGACCAGCGGCACCGGCGGCGAGCTGACCGGCCAGGTCAACGCCTACAACAACCTCACCACCCTCTACCCCCGGCTCACCTGCGACGGCTGCGCGGTCTCCAGCGGCGGGCTCAACCGCTCGCTCACCATCGCCGCCGGGGCCACGGTCACGGTCAAGGTCGTCATGGGCTTCGTGACCAGCGAGATCCCGGCCTCCCGCACCGAGTACGACGCCTACGCCGGCTACTCGGCCGCCACCGCGTTCGCCACGCACGTGCGCGCGTACAACCGCTGGTGGGCCGAGAACGTGCCCTACATCGACGTGCCCGAGCCCGGCATCAAGAAGAACATCTACTACCGCTGGTGGCTGATGCGCTTCAACCACCTCGACGCCGACATCCCCGGGCAGACCTTCCAGTTCCCCACCTCCACCGAGGGCGTGCTGGGCTACAACAACGCGATCGCGCTGACCCAGCCCATGCACATCGACGACCTGAAGTACCTGCGCAACCCGATCTACTCCTACGGCGACTGGCTGAGCGTCGGCCAGATCTCCAAGAACGGCCGCTTCCTCGACAACCCGGGCGATCCGGAGAACTGGTCGAACAGCTACACGCAGTACATCGGCGAGGCGGCCTGGAAGAGCTACCAGATCCACGGCGGCCAGCCGGCCATCGCCGCCAGCCTGGCCCGCTACGCCGAGCAGGACGTCAAGGGCCAGCTCGCCCACTACGACACCGACGACAACAAACTCATCGAGTACGACTGGGGCGCCCTGACCGGCAACGACGCCGACGCCGTGTCCTTCCACTGGAAGCCGGGCCGGATGGACCGGGCCGAGGCCGCCTACCAGTACAGCGGCGCGCTGGCCGCCGCCCAGGCCTACGAGGCCGTCGGCAACCAGGCCAAGGGCGCCGAGCTGCGCACGCTGGCCACCCAGATCCAGAACGCCATCGTCAACGTGTTGTGGAACCCGGGCAGGCAGCTCTTCGAGCACCGGCTGAAGTCCACCAACGAATGGGTGCCGTGGAAGGAGATCAACAACTATTACCCGTTCGCCGTCGGCGCGATCCCCAACACCGCCACCTACCGGCAGGCCCTGCGCCTGTTCGACGACCCGGCGCAGTATCCGATCTTCCCCTTCTACACCGCCAACCAGGCCGACAAGGCGGCCTCCGGCACCGGCAGCAACAACTTCTCCACCATCAACTCCACCGTGCAGTTCCGCCTGCTCTCCTCGGTGCTGCGCAACTACCCCAATGAGTGGATCGACCCGACCTGGTACAAGAAGCTGCTCTACTGGAACGCCTGGGCGCAGTACGTCAACGGCAACACCCAGTGGCCCGACGCCAACGAGTTCTGGGCCGACTGGAACGGCTCCTCGATCACCTACCGCTCCTGGATCCACCACAACATCCTGGGCAGCAGCAACTGGACCGTCGTCGAGGACGTCGCCGGGCTGCGGCCGCGCAACGACGCCAAGGTGGAGCTCTCGCCGATCAACATCGGCTGGACCCACTTCACCGTCAACAACCTGCGTTACCGCAACGCCGACCTGACCATCGTCTGGGACGACCCGGCCGACGGCGTCGTGCGCTACCCCGGCGTCCCCGAGGGCTACTCGATCTACGTCAACGGCAGCCGCGCGGCCACGGTGTCGTCGCTGGTGCCGTTCACCTGGGATCCGGCCACCGGCGCGGTCACCACCGGCGGCACCGTCACCCACAACGTGGCCGTCCCGGGGCTGCAGGCGCCCACCCAGGTCAGCCACACCAGCGCCCGTATGGTCGACATGCTGGCCAAGGCCGGCGTGGACCTCACGGCCAACCTGACGAACCTGGCCGCCGGCGCCACCGCCACGGCCTCCACCACCGCCTCGGGCAGCTCCACCGCGGGCGCCGTGGACGGCTACCCGATCAACGAGCCGTTCTGGGGCGGCACCACCGCCGGCCAGGACTGGTACGAGCTCGACTTCGGCACCGCCCGCACGCTCGACGAGGTGCGGCTCTACTTCAAGGACAGCCGCCCGGCTAGCGCCACCTACCGGGCACCGGCCTCCTACGACGTCCAATTCCACAACGGCAGCGCCTGGGTCGGCGTGCCCTCCCAGGCCAAGACCCCGGCCGCGCCGCGTGCCAACTACAACGTGGTGCAGTTCCCCGCCGTCACCGCCCAGCGGATCCGGGTGCTGGCCACGGCCGCCTCCGGAGCCAGGACCGGCCTGACCGAGATCAAGGTGCACAACCGGGGCGGCGTCCAGCCGCCGGCCAACCTGGCGGCCTCGGCCACGGCGAGCGCGTCGTACACCTCCTCCTGGGAGAGCGTGGCCGCGATCAACGACGGCATCGACCCGCCCTCCTCCAACGACACGGTCAACCCGCGCTGGGGCTGCTGGCCCGAGACCGGGCAGCAGTGGGTGGACCTCACCTGGTCCTCCTCCCGCACGCTGAACCGGGCCGAGGTGTACTTCTTCGACGACGAGCAGGGCATCGACATGCCCGCGTCGTGGAAGCTGCAGTCCTGGAACGGCAGCGCGTACGTGGACGTGCCGGGCGCGTCGGCGTACCCGCTGACCAAGAACGCCTACAACTCCGTCACCTTCACCGCGACCGGCACCACCCGCCTGCGGGTGCTGCTCACCGGGACCGGCGCCAGCTCCGTCGGCCTGCTGGAGGTCAAGGCCTACGGAACCTGAGCCGCGGCCGGAGCGCGCCCGAGCCACGGGCGCGCCCCGGCGAGGGCCCGGCGAGGGCCCGGGACACCTTGACGTCACCCACGGCACGGGCGCACCATCACGTGCATCGGGTGCGTGATGACTTTCTCACTTTTAGTGACGGAGTGCGACAGTATCCGGCAAGCTGCTGTCACAACTTCAGCCGATGGGTGGCGATCACGATGGCAGGCAAGTGGCAGGCGGGCAACCTCCCGGCGGAGCTGACCAGCCTCATCGGGCGCCGCGGCGAGGTCGACCAGGTTCGCCGCGCGTGCCGGCGATCGCGCCTGGTCACCCTGACCGGGGTGGGCGGCGTCGGCAAGTCCCGCCTGGCCCTGCGCGCCGCCGCCGACCTGCGGCCCGAGTTCAGCGGTGGCGCCTGGCTGGTGGAGCTGTCGCCGCTGGTCGACGGCTCGCTGCTGCCGCACGCGATCGCCGAGGCGCTGCGGCTCACCGACCAGACCACCCGCCCCATGGTCGAGGTGCTGGCGGAGCACCTGTTCGACCGGGAGGTCCTGCTCGTCCTCGACACCTGCGAGCACCTGGCCGGCCCCTGCTCCAGGACGGTCACCACACTGCTCGACGCGGTGCCGGGGCTGCGCGTGCTGGCCACCAGCCGCCGCCCGCTGGAGGCGCCGGGCGAGCTGGTGTTCGCGGTCGATCCGCTGCCCGTCCCGCCCGCGGGGGCCGCCGAGCCCGCCACCGGCGACGCCGTGGCGCTGCTGGCCGAGCGCGCCGCCGAGGTCGTGCCCGGCTTCGACCTCGCCGACGAGGACCAGGAGGCCGTCGGCCGCCTGTGCCGGCGGCTGGAGGGCATCCCGCTGGCCATCGAGCTGGCCGCGGCGCGGCTGCGCGACCTGTCCGTGGCGCACCTGGCCGACCGGCTCGACGACCGCTTCACCGCGCTGGAGGACGAGGCCGCCGTTCAGGCCGACCCGCCGTGGCACCAGGCGCTGCGGACCGCGATCGGATGGAGTCACGAGCTGTGCGAGCCGGCCGAGCGGCTGCTGTGGGCGCGGCTGTCGGTGTTCGCCGGCGACTTCGACGCCGAGGCCGCCCGCGAGGTGTGCGCCGACGAGCGGCTGCCGGAGGCCGACATCGGGCTGCTGCTCGACGCGCTGGCCGACGAGTCGATCCTGACCTGGCTGCCGACCGGCGCGGGCGAGCGGTACCGGATGCTCGACACCCTGCGCGAGTACGGCGCGGGCTGGCTGCGCGACCTCGGCGAGGAGGGCCGGTTCAAGCAGCGCCACCGCGAGCACTACCTGGCGATGGCCACCCGTGGCGCCTTCGGCTGGCTCGGCCCCGGCCAGGTCTCCTGGTACGACCGCCTGGTGGGCGAGCACGACAACGTGCGCGCCGCCCTGGAGGTCGCGCTCACCGCCAAGGACGGCCTGCCGGCGCTGGAGCTGGCCGGCACCCTGGCCTTCTACTGGTACGGCTGCGGCTACGCCAAGGAGGGCCGCCACTACCTGAGCCAGGCCCTCGCCCTGGAGACCAGGCCGGGCCCGGCGCTGGTGCAGGCGCTGTGGGCCGACGGCCTGCTGGCGGCCACGCAGGGCGATGCGCAGAGCGTCGAGGCCAGGGCCTCCGAGCTGGAGCCGGCCGCGCGGGCCGGCGACGCCTATGCGGACCGGTGCGTCAGGGCGCTGCGGGCCTCGCTCGGGGTGATCCGCGGCAACCCGATCCAGGCGATGGCCGAGTCCGAGCCCGCGTACCGCGACCGCTGGGCCGACGAGCCGCTCACCATCGCCAACCTGCTGTCCCTGATCTGCCGGGCGCACGCCCTGACGATCGGCGGCCAGCACGACGACGCGATCGCGGTGCTGGAGGACCTGCGCACGCTGTGCGACCGGCGCGGCGAGCTGCTCATCCGCTCGCACGCCGACCTGCTGCGCGGCCAGGTCGAGCTGGCCGGCGGGCGGCTGGACGCGGCCATCGCCTACGGTCAGGCCGCGCTGCGCACCAAGCGGCGGCTGCACGACAGCTTCGGCATCGGCCTGACGGTGGACCTGCTGGCCGTGGCGGCCGGCGCGGCAGGCCGGGCGCACCGCGCCGCCCGGCTGCTCGGGCTGGCGCAGCGGTTCTGGAGCACCCACGGGCGGGCGCAGGTGGACGTGCCGGCCTGGGTGGCGGCCAGGAAGGACTGCGAGGCGCAGGCCCGCGACCTGCTCGGCGACAACGCCTACGAGGTGGCTTACCGCACCGGGTTCGACAGCGACATCGACGCGGGCCTCGCCTACGCGCTGGAGCCGGAGGGCGAGGGCCTGCCCAACGGGTTCGGCTGAGCTCAGCGCTGCCTGGCCGGGCGGATGACCAGCTCGTTGACGTCCACACCTGGCGGCTGGCCGATCGCGTACGAGATGGCCTGGGCGATGCTGTCCGCCGGGATGGACTCCGCCCGGTAGGCGCGCATGGTCTCCCGCGCGAGCGGGTCGCTGATGGTGCCGGCCAGCTCCGACTCCACGACGCCAGGGGAGACGGTGGTGACGCGGATGCTCGGGTCGAGCTCCTGGCGCAGCCCCTCGGTGATCGCCCAGGCGGCGTACTTGGTGCCGCAGTAGACCGCCGCCGTCGGCGACACCTGGTGGGCGCCGATGGAGGCCACGGTGACGAAGTGACCCGCGCCCTGCCGCTGGAAGTGCGGCAGCGCGGCGGCGATCCCGTGCAGCAGGCCGCGGACGTTGACGTCGATCATGCGGTCCCACTCCTCGACCAGCAGCGCGTCCAGCCGGGACAGCGGCATCACGCCCGCGTTGCCGACCAGGACGTCGATCCTGCCGTGCCGCTCGGCGGCGGCGTCGGCGAACGCGGCCACGTCGGCGCGGTCGGTCACGTCGAGCCGCCGCACGTCGGCCTTGCCGCCCTCGGCCGCGACGGCGGCGGCGGTCTCGGCGAGCCGGTCCTCACGGCGGGCGCCGAGCACCACCTGGTGGCCCTCGCGGGCCAGGCGCAGCGCGGTGGCGCGGCCGATGCCGCTGCTCGCGCCGGTGATCAGGACGACCTTGCTCGCCACGACGGAGGTGACGGCTGTGCTCTCCACGACGGAAGTCATGTTGCTCCTCAGGGCATGGCGGGATGGCGCGCCGGCGGACGTGCCGCGCGCGCTGGGCGGGTGCGGATCAGGCCGTGAGGCTGCCCAGCAGGGCGAGCGCCTCCTCGGACGGGCTGCCCGGGTCGGCCTGGTAGACGACGAGCTGCTGGCCGGGCGCGCTGTTCACGGTGAACGACTCGTAGTGCAGCGTCAGCGGCCCCACCAGCGGGTGGTGGAAGCGCTTGGTCTCGTGGGTCTTCTGGCGGATGTCGTGGCGGGCCCACAACCTGCGGAAGCTCTCGCTCTTCAGCGACAGCTCCCCGACGACCTCGACGAGCCGGGGGTCGTCGTAGTCGGTGCCGGCGGCGGAGCGCAGCCCGCCGACGGTGTCGGCCGCCACCCGGTCCCAGTCGGGGTAGAAATCGCGCGCGTCCAGGTCGAGGAAGACCAGCCGGACCAGGTCGTCGCTGTGGGCGTGGCCGGCGAAGAGCGCCCGGCCGAGCGGGTTGGCCGCCAGCACGGTCAGGCACCGGCCCAGGACGACGGCGGGGGTGTGCGGCCAGGCCGCCATCATGCGGACCAGGCCGGGGCCGACCTGCTCCCGCCGGGCGCGCGGGCGCCGCCCGGCGGGGGCGGGCCGGGAGAGCTGGTGCAGGTGCGTGGCCGCGTCCTCCTCCAGCTCCAGCGCCCTGGCCAGGGCGTCCACCACCTGGGCGGACGGGTGGCGCTCGCGGCCCTGCTCCAGCCGGACGTAGTAGTCGGTGCTGACACCGGCGAGCTGGGCGACCTCCTCGCGGCGCAGGCCGCGCACGCGCCGCCGGGTGCCGGCGGGCATGCCGAGGTCCTCCGGCTGGAGGAGCTCGCGGCGGGCTCGCAGGAACTGGCCGAGCAGGTTGTCCGTGTCCACGTCTTCGAGGCTAGACGAGGCCGAGGACAGGAAGGAGCGCCCAACCTGGGTGGGATGCACCCACCCTCGGACGGCGGGGGCCGCCCGCCGCCCGGAGTCGCCTCAGCGCAGGCGCCCCGCGCCCGCGCCCGCCGGCACCAGGTACCTCAGCGCCTTGGCCGGATGCACGCGGGGGACCAGCGCGGGGGTCCAGCCCGCGTCCGTGCCCAGCGCCGTGCCGTTGGCCTCGTCGTACGCGGCCACCACGTCGGTCACCACGCCGTCCACCAGGTTGTCCCTGGCCGTGATCGCCGTGCCGTTGAACACCGTCAGCACCTTCGCCGCGGCGATCCCGTCGAAGGCGTTGCTCTCGGCGTAGACCTTCGAGCCGAAGCCGACGCCGATGCTGTACCCGTGCCCGGCGCCGCCCCTGTAGTAGTTGTTGTACACGTGCACCTGCCCGAACCGCACCCGGGGCGTGCGCTGGCCGAGCGAGTCGAAGTAGTTGTGGTGCAGCGTGACCTTGAGCTTGTCCTCCTCGGCGTACCGCGTGGGGTTGTCAGTGTTGCCGATCAGGCTCACCTTGTCGTGGCCGCTGAGGTGGTTCCACGAGAGCGTCACGTAGTTCGCGCCGCGCACGACGTCGAGCAGCCCGTCGTGCACCTGGTACGGGCGGCCGAAGTGGAGCGGCTGGCCCGAGTCCGGGTTGTCGCCGTCGTTGAGCGTGTTGTGGTCCAGCCACACGTGGGTGGAGGCGGAGACCTCCATGTTGTCGAAGGAGGCGTTCCAGTTGCCCTCGGCGCCGTCGGTCGGGTCCCACTGCGGGAAGCAGTCGGCGGTGTCGGTGATGGTCAGGTTGCGCACGATGACGTTGTCGGCGTTGCTGATCCGCAGGCCGAAGCTCTTCAGCGCGGCGTCCCCGCCCAGGCCCATGAGCGTGACGTTGGAGCCGATGGTGACCGTGACGTGCGCGGCCATCTTGGCGTACGAGGCCTTGCGGGCCTCCTCCAGCGGCCCCGACGGGAGGCTGGTCCTGCCCCAGACGGCCGGGTCGTAGGCGGCCAGGTAGGCGGGCAGGCTGTAGCCGTCCATGGCATAGTCGTCGCAGGTCAGCGGGTTGCCCGCGGCGTCGGTGTCGGCGTCGACGGCGCCCTTGACGTAGACGATCCGCGGGGTGTTGTCGGCCGGGTCGCCCAGCGCGGCCAGCAGCTGCGCCCTGGTCGAGACGACGTGCACGTCCTCCGGGCGGGCCGCGGAGCCGCCCGTCGTGCCGGTGGTGGCCGCCGCCCAGCCGTCGTCGCGCGGCAGCACCTCGCGGCCCGGCTCGGGCCTGGTGTGGGCCGGGCGGCGCACCGGGTTCCAGCCGTCCGCGCCCGCCAGGTACCGCTCCGGCGTGAACGCCCTGGCCTGCTCCGCGGTGAGCTGCGGGCGGTCGTCGTTCACGGTCGCGCCCGGGCCGTGGTTGCGGTACTCGGACAGGCGGGCCTCGCGCCAGCTCAGCCCCGACATGTCGGTCCAGGGCGCGTCCTTGAACTGCTGGCCCAGCCAGGACTCGCGGACCAGCACCTGGCCGCGCGCCGTGACGGAGCCGCCGGCGGGCCACGGGCGGCCGAGGTGGAAGGTGCGGGCGGACGCGTCGCTGACGAGGTGGCTGCGGTGGATCAGGAAGCCGTACGGGTTGCCGATCTCCGTGCTGGCGGCGGTGACGTAGCCGTTGTCGTCCGTGCTGCCCCGGCTCAGCGCCTTGATCACGCAGCGGTCGAACACGGCCGTGGCGCGGCCGAAGATGAAGTCGACGTCGCCCTCGACGTAGCAGTTGTGGAAGTACTGCCGGGCGAACGTGCTGGCGGAGCCCGTGTTGGCGTACAGGGTGTCCTGGTTGCCGAGGAACCTGACGTTGTCGTAGACCTGCCGGTCGCCCGTCGTCCTGACCGCGACGGCCTGGCTGTTGCCGTTCGCCGCCTCGTCGTAGGAGTTCTCGAAGGTGAGGTCGCGGGCGGTGAAGTCGGGGGCGCTGATCACGTACGAGGCGCTGCCCGAGGTGCCGTAGGTGCCGGAGCCGTCCGGCTTCGGGGTGGACGCCGAGGCGTCGAAGGTGAGCACCACCTCGCGCGGGTCGCGGGTGTCGCCGCGCAGCGTGATGTGCGGTTTGTCGGCGGGGATGACCACCTGCTGCTTGTAGGTGCCCCTGCGCACCAGGATCGTGACCGGCCGGGTGTTGCCCGGGGGCACGGCGTTCACGGCGTCCTGCACGTTCGTGTGGTCGCCCGAGCCGTCGGCGGCCACGACGATCGTGGCGCGGGTGGTCGCGGCCGTGGCCGCGGGGGTGAGCGTGGCGATCACTGTCAGGGCGATCATCGGGGGGAGTAACAGCAGTCGCATGCGCAACCTCGACAGAGTGCGGCAATCGGTTGCATGAAACGTTCGCCCATGCGCCTCACTTCGTCAATGAGCTGCAGTGAAACTGCACTCCGCTGCCGACAAGCGCTTGCAGCGCCGTCGCGGACTGTTGACCCGTGAATGCCCCCGCTCTACAGTCCGCCTGACATTTATCGGCATTTCCCTGAAACTTTCATTCCGGATGCCATAGGAGCACCGTGCGCACCCTTCGAGCCCTGGTGGCCGCCGCCCTGTTATGCCTCCTGCCGGTGCTCCCGGCGCACGCGGCCGACCGCACGTACGACTTCGAGGACGGCACCACCCAGGGATGGGGACCGCGCGGCGACGGCGTCTCCGTCACCGTGACCCCGGAGGCGGCCCGCACGGGGACGGGCGGCCTCGCGGTCAGCGGCCGGACCGCCACCTGGCACGGCGCGTCCATCACCGCCCCGTTCGCCGAAGGCGTCGGCCACACCGTCACCGCCTACGCCAGGCTCGCCCCGGGGCAGCCCGCCGGCACGATCGCGATGACCGTGCAGCGCACGCCGGCCGGCGGCGAGACCACGTACGAGCGGGTCGCGGCGGCCACCGTCACCGACGGCGCGTGGGTGCCGCTGTCGGGCGGCTACCAGCTCCCCGCCGGCTCCACCGACGTGCAGCTCTACATCGAGAGCTCCGACGCCACCACCCAGTACCTCGTGGACGACATCGTCCTGCGCCCGCTCGGCGACCCCACGCGCGAGCCCATCACCAGCGACTTCGAGGACGGCACCGCGCAGAGCTGGGCCACGCGCGCCGCCGCCGTGCTGGAGGTCGGCACGACCGCCCACGCGGGCGCCCGCGGCCTCACCGTCACCGGCCGCTCCGCCTCCTGGGACGGCCCCGCCCTGAACGTGCTCGGCCGCCTGGGCAAGGGCGACAAGTACGCCCTGTCGGCCTGGGTGCGGCTCGGCCCGGACACCGCGTCGGGCAAGCTCGGCCTCTCGATCGAGCGCCGGACCGGCGGCACCCCGAGCTACGAGCGCGTCGTCGCGCCGAAGGACGTGCCCGCCGGGCAGTGGGTGCAGCTCTCGGGGACGTACACGCTGGCCCACGACGCCGACTTCCTCAGCGTGTACGTCGAGTCCGACACCGGCACCTTCCCCTTCCACCTCGACGACTTCACGCTGACCTACGTCGAGCCCAAGCCGATCCAGACCGGCCTCCCCTCGCTCAAGGACGAGCTGCCGTTCACCATCGGCTCCGCCTTCACCCGGCCCGAGACGCTCGGCGTGCACGGCGAGCTGCTCGCCAAGCACTTCGACGGCGTCACCCCCGGCAACGAGCTGAAGTGGGACGCCACCGAGCCCCGCGAAGGGGAGTTCACCTTCACCGACGCCGACCACCTGGTGAGTTTCGCCACCGAGCACGGCATGACCATCCGCGGCCACACGCTCGCCTGGCACAGCCAGACCCCGGCCTGGGTGTTCGAGAACGCCACCAAGGAGGTGCTGCTGGAGCGCCTGGAGCGGCACGTGCGCACGCTCGTCACCCGCTACAAGGGCAGGATCGCGGCCTGGGACGTGGTCAACGAGGTCGTGGACGAGAACCAGCCCGACGGGCTGCGCCGCTCCCCGTGGTACGAGATCGCCGGGCTCGACTTCATCCGCACAGCCTTCCGCGTCGCCCGCGAGGCCGACCCGGACGCCAAGCTGTTCATCAACGACTACAACACCGAGTTCCCGCGCAAGCGCGAGGCCCTCTACAAGCTGGTCAAGCAGCTCAAGGACGAGGGCGTGCCGATCGACGGCGTCGGGCACCAGCTCCACCTCAACATCGAGCACCCGCCCGCCTCCGCCGTCGAGGCCACCATCGAGCGCTTCGCCCCGCTCGGCCTGGACCAGCAGGTCACCGAGCTGGACGTGAGCATCTACACCGACTTCGTCTCCACCTACGACACGATCCCGCCCGAGCTGCTCGTCGAGCAGGGGTACCGGTACAAGGAGCTGTTCGACGTCTTCCGCCGCCAGGCCGACCGGCTCAGCTCGGTCACGGTGTGGGGCGAGTCGGACGACGTGAGCTGGCTGCGCTCCTGGCCCATCCCGCGCCTGAACGCGCCGCTGCTCTTCGACGACGACCTCCAGGCCAAGCCCGCGTACTGGGGCGTCGTGGACCCGTCCAGACTGGACCCGCTCGTGCGCAAGCTGGAGGCGCCGGCCGCGGTCGTCAAGGTGGACGGCAAGCGCGACCTGGAGTGGGACCTGCTGCCCGACGCGCCCCTCGCCCGCGTGGGCGACGTCTCGGCCGGCTTCCAGGCCCGTTCCTCCGCCGCCGGCCTGTACCTGCTCGCCGAGGTCACCGACCCGGCCGTGAACGCCGGCGACCGGGTGACGTTCACCGTGGACGGCCGCTCCCGCACCCTGACCCGCACCTCCCCGGGCGTGCGCGGCACCGCCACCGGCTACCGGGCGGAGGCCCTGCTGGCCGGCGGCACGGACGTCCAGGTGGCGGTGCACGACCGCGGCACCCGCACCACCTGGACAGGCAGGCTCACCCCCACCGCCGCCGTCAAGCGCACCACCGCCCCGCACCGCCAGGCGCCCCCCGTCCTGGACGGCGCCGTGGACCGCATGTGGTCCGGCGTCCCGGAGATCCGCACCGGCACCTGGATCCAGGGCACCTCCGGGGCGACCGCCAAGGTCCGCTCCCTCTGGTCGGGCTCCACCCTGTACGTCCTGGCCCAGGTCACCGACCCCGAGCTGAGCGAGTCCTCCGCGAACCCGTGGGAGCAGGACTCCGTCGAGCTCTTCGTGGACCCGGGCAACGGCAAGACGAAGGGGTACGAGGACGATGACGGGCAGTACCGGGTGAGCTTCTCGGGGCGGGTCACGGTGGGGGGCACGTTCGACGCGGCAGGCGTCAAGGACAACGTGCGGGCCGCCGCCGTGACAGTGCCGGGCGGGTACGTGGTGGAGGCTGCCATTCACCTGCCCACGGTCACGCTGGAGGAGGGGGCGCTGGTGGGCTTCGACGTTCAGGTGAACGACGCGACGGGCGCGGCTCGTACGGCGGCGGTGACCTGGAACGACGCCACGAGGCGCAGCTACCTGGACACCAGCCACTGGGGGGTGGCCCGGCTGGGGGGCTGAGCGCCCCCCGCTGCCGGCGGGCGCTCAGCCGATCCAGTCGTGGCCGTTGGGGGCGGAGCCGCCGTCCATGTGCCCGGCGGGAGCCACGCTGTCGTGGTAGCCGACAGTGGCGAAGCCGCCCTCGAAGTGCCCGGTGGGGGCGGATCCGCCGTCGATGTGGCCGGCGGGCGCGGTGTTGCCCTCATGGTGCCCGGCCGGTGCGGAGTTGCCCTCGAAGTGCCCGGCCGGTGCGGTGCTGCCCTCGAAGTGGCCGGCCGGGGCCACGCTGTCGTGGTGGCCTGCCGGTGCGGAGCCGCCGTCGTAGTGGCCGGCGCGGATCACGTTGTCGTGGTAGCCGGCGGGCGTCACGTTGTCGTGCTGCCCCGCCGTCGTGAACAGGGCGCCGCCCGCCGCGGCGGTGCCCGCGAAAGCGCCGATCACCAGCGCGGTGCCGCCGATGAGGGTCGCGAGTGCTTTCCTGGTCTCCATCGTCTGTTCTCCCCGTTCGATGGCCGATCGCGTTGACAGGGCCACACCATCAGGGCGCTGCTTCACATCGGTTACAGATCGGCATCACCGCTGCTGGACTAGGGTGATCTGTCGCCCGACAACAGCTGCGCCGGCACGAAAGTGTGACTTGATGATCCGTAATCCCGTCCTGCCAGGCTTCCACCCCGACCCGTCCATCCTGCGCGTCGGCGACGACTACTACCTGGCCACCTCGACGTTCGAGTGGTGCCCCGGCGTGCTCGTGCACCACTCGCGCGACCTGGTCCACTGGCGCAGCCTCGGCGGGGTGCTGACCGAGCGCAGGCTGCTCGACCTGTCCGGCGTGCCCGACTCGGGCGGCGTGTGGGCGCCCGACCTGACGTACGCGAACGGGCTGTTCCACCTGGTCTACAGCGTGATGGACACCTACGCGCACGGCTACAAGGACGTCGCCAACTACCTCGTCACCGCACCCGCCATCGAGGGCCCCTGGTCGGACCCGGTACGGCTGCCGGGACGCGGCTTCGACGCGGCGCTGTTCCACGCCGACGACGGCACGGCGTACCTGCTCAACATGGTCTTCGACTCCCGGCCGGGGCGCGGCTTCTCCGGGATCGAGCTGCAGCCCCTGGACGGGAGCGCCCGGCCGAAGCTGATCCTGGAGAACCGCAGCATCACCGAGGGCCCGCACGTCTACCGGGTGGACGGCTGGTACTACCTGATGGTCGCCGAGGGCGGCACCGGCTACGAGCACTGCGTGAGCGTGCTGCGCTCACGCTCGCTGGAGGGCCCGTACGAGCCGGACCCGGCGGGGCCGATGCTCACCTCGCGCCACGACCCCGGCCTGGAGCTGCAGAAGGCCGGGCACGGCTGCCTGGTGCGGACGCAGGGCGGCGAATGGTACCTGGCGCACCTGGCCGCCCGCCCGTACACGCCGCGCGGCCGGTGCGTGCTGGGCAGGGAGAGCGCGATCCAGCGGGTGGAGTGGGAGGACGGCTGGCCGCGCGTGGCCGGGGGAGTGCCCGCCGTCGAGGTGCCCGCGCCCGCCCTGCCGCCGCACCCGTGGCCCGCCGAGGACGGCGGGTGGAGCACGCTGCGCCGGCCGGCCTCGCCCGACTGGGTGCGCTTCGACGGCGGCCGGATCACCGTCGAGGGCGGTCAGTCACCGTACGGGCGGCGCGCCCCGAGCCTGGTCGCCCGCCGGGTGACGGCCCAGAGGTGCACCTTCGGGACGAGCGTGACGTTCGAGCCGGGCAGCGTGCACCAGTCGGCCGGGATCACCGCCTACTACAACTCGCGCAACTGGTACCACCTCGCGCTCACCACCGACGGCGTCGTCCTGACCGGCAGCGACCGCGGCGCCCGCACCGTGCACCACACCGCACCGGCGGACGGCCCCGCGACCCGCCTCGGGCTGGAGCTCGACGGGCCGGTGCTGCGCTTCACCTGCGACGGCAGGGCCATCCCGGTGGAGCTGGACGCCACGATCCTGTCGGACGAGCACGCCGACGAGATCATCGACGGTCAGGTGCGCTCGTTCGGCTTCACCGGCGCGTTCGTCGGCCTGTGGGTGCAGGACCTGGCAGGCGAGGGCTGCCAGGCCCGCTTCGAGGACACCACGTATCAGTTGGCGGACGCCGACGCGGAGGCGGTGGTGGCGGCGCAGGGCGGCGAGTAGGGACGGCCGGGGACGTACCGGGCCCACTCGGCCCGGCTGATCGACGTCCCCGACGCCTCGCAGACGTTCGCGGTCGCCTGCTCCACGTTCAGCCCCCAGAGCTGGGCGGCGCTGCCGGACGCGGCGGCCAGCACGGTGCCGTCGGGGCCCAGCTCCACGTCCGCCGCCGCGGCCCGGCCCGGGAGCACGGCCCACAGCGTGGGACGGGAGAGCGTGACGACGTCCCACACCCGGACGGTCCCGTCCTGGGAGGCCGTGACGAGCGTGCGGTCGTCGGCGTTGAAGGCCACGGCCGACACGGCGGCGGAGTGGCCGGACAGGTCGGCCAGCTTCTTGGTGGCGGCGGGCGCGGCGACGTTCCACAGCCGGGCGGTGCCGTCGCTCGACGCCGTGGCCAGCGTCTTGCCGTCACGGCTGAACCGCAGGTCGAGCACGCTGCCGGTGCCGGCGGCGAACGTCGCCAGCGCGCGCGGCTGGGCGGGCTTGGAGATGTCCCACAGGCGTACGGAGCCCGTGCCGGAGCCGGTCGCCAGCACGCGGCCGTCGGGCCGGAAGACGGCCGTGCTCACGCGCCGGTCGGTGGCGCCGACCGTGGCGCTCTGCTCGGGGCTGGACGGGGTGGCGACGTTCCACAGCAGGGTCCTGCCGTCGCGCCCGGTCGTCACCACCGTCTTGCCGTCGGGGCTGTACGCGGCCGACCGCACGCCGGCCGTGTGCCCCGTCAGCGTGCCGAGCAGCTTCGGCGTCGCGCTCTCCGAGACGTCCCAGAGCTTGGCCGTCTTGTCGTCGGAGGCCGTGACCAGGCGGGTGCCGTCGGGGTTGAAGGCGACCGACTGGACCTGCTCGGTGTGCCCGCTCAGCGTGCCCTCCGGCGTGGCCACCGCGGGGTCGGAGATGCTCCAGAGCCTGACGGTCTCGTCGTCGGAGGCGGTGGCCAGCGTGCCGCCGCCCTTGGCGATCGCGATCGCGTTGACCTGCTCGGTGTGCAGGCCGAGCCGGGCGAAGGCGGAGGTGCGGGAGGTGTTGGAGACGTTCCACAGCCGGGCGACGCCGTCCACGGCGGAGGTGAGCAGGTTCTGGCCGTTCGGGCTGAACGCCACGCCCGTCACGGCGTCGGGGAACCCGGGCAGGGTGGCGGTGCGCTCGACGTCGCGCGGGTTCTCCACGCTCCACAGGCCGACAGTGGCGTCGGCGGAGGCACTGGCCAGGACGGCGCCGTCCGGGCTGAACGCGACGTCGTCCACCGAGCCGGAGTGGCCGCTCGCGGTGCCGACCAGCTCGGTCGCGGCGATGTCCCAGACCTGCACCTTGCCGGTCGCCGAGGAGGAGGCCAGGTGACGGCCGTCCGGCGCGAACGTCACGCTCCTGACCGCGCCCTCGGCCGAGGTGAGCGTGGCCAGGATGGCCGGCTTGGCCGGGGTGCGCACGTCGAGGAGCCTGATCGTGCCGTCGGTGGCGGCGAGCGCCACCAGGCGGCCGTCGGGGCTGAACGCGGCCCTGGTGGGGTCGGAGTCCTGCGTCACCGTGGCGACCTGGGCGGCCTTGGCCGGGTCCTTGACGTTCCACAGCCGCAGCGTGCCGTCGGTGGACGCGGTGGCCAGCAGGTTGCCCTCCGGGCTGAACGACACCGAGCCGACCTGCTCCTTGTGGCCCTTGAGCGTGGCCAGGGCGCGCGGCTTCGCCGTGTCGGAGACCTCCCAGAGCCGTGCGGTGCCGTCGGCGGAGCCGGTGGCGAGCACCTTGCCGTTCTTGCTGAACGCGACCGCGAGCACGCCCGCCGTGTGCCCCTTGACGACGCCCAGACTCTTGGGACGCAGGGCGTCGGTGACGTTCCACAGCCGGGCGGTGGTGTCGCCCGAGACGGTCACGGCCACGCGGCCGTCGGGGCGGTAGGCCACCCGCTCGACCGGGCCGGTGTGGCCGGGCATCCGGGCGCCCACCGGGCGGGAGAGCGAGCCGAGCAGGGCGCCCCTGGCCTCCGGGGTGGCCGAGAGGCGGTAGGCGGCCAGCGCGAGCTGCGAGGCCAGCGAGCTGTCACCGGTGGTGGCGGCGGCAGCCGCGAGCTGGCGGGACAGGGCCTGGTCGCGCTGCGCGCCCGCCTCACCCGCCAGTCGGGTGGCGCCGCTGCTCTGGACGAGCGCCACGACCGCGCCCGCGGCGGCCACGAGCAGCAGCACGCTGAGGGTGGCGAGCGCGCCGCGGGTGATCTGGGCGCGGCGGCGCTGCCGGCGGCGGGACGCGTCGAGGAACTCCCGCTCCACGGGGGTGATCGCGCCGTTGGCGTCGCGGGCCACGGGGGCCCTCGTCGCCGGGCCGGCGGGGGCGCCGGCGCGGGGCAGCGCCGCGACCGCGGCCTGGGCGGTGGACAGGCGGTCGTCGGTGTAGAGGTAGGAGGAGTTCTGCCCGTCGCGCTGCCACATCTCGGCGTCCTCGGCCAGCCGCCGCCGCACCAGCAGCCCGGCCCGCGCGGTCTCGGCCCAGTTGCCGAGCCGGGGCCAGGCGCGCACGAGCGCCTCGTGGGCCAGCTCCGCCTGCTCGACCCCGTCGGTGACCGTCACCGTGACCAGCCGGGCCCGTACGAACTCGGCCAGCACCTGACCCTCGACGGACGCCGAGCCGGAGCTCAGCTCCCCGACGGGGACGCGCCGCCGCAGGGCGCCCGCCTGCGGGTCCACGTGCACCAGCGGCACCAGCAGCCCGCGCGCGACCGGCTCGGACTCCGCGCCGAGCCGCCGCAGCGTCTCCTCCCCGCTCAGCGCCACCGCGCGGGCGACGCCGCCGGCCGAGCGGTAGCCGTCCATGGTGAGCACCCCGCCGGAACGGCGCTGCCAGGTGGCCAGGAGCGCGTGCGACAGCAGAGGGAGCAGGTCGTCGGCGCCCGCCAGCGCCTGGAGGTCCTCCAGGATCAGCTCGGTGAGCCCGGGCTCGATCGACAGCCCGGACCGGGTGGCCGGCTCCTCGATCACCTGCCGCAGCTCCGCCGCCGACAGGGGTGCGACGATCTCGGGCCGCCGCATCGTCTCCAGCAGGCCGGGGTAGGCGGCGCAGCGGCCGAAGAAGTCGCCCCGCACGGCGATCACCACGGCGGCCGAGCGGGACAGCTCGACCAGCGCCTCCACGAACCGCCGCCTGGCCACCTCGTCGGCGCACAGCGCGAACAGCTCCTCGAACTGGTCCACCACCACGAGCGTGCGCTTGGGCAGGCCGCGCCGCACCGCGCCCGGGTCCGACTCGATGACCGCGCGCAGCCGTTCCGGATCGCCGCCGCTCAGCGCCGCCAGCTCGCGCGCCAGCGCGGCCACCGGCTGCGCGCCGGGGGTCAGCACCACGCTCCTGCCGAGGTCGTCCTGCAGCGCGGGGATCAGGCCGGCATGGAGCAGCGACGTCTTCCCGCAGCCGGAGGGGCCGGTGACGACGAGCGGGCCGCCCGCCTCGAACGCCTGCGAGCCGATGACCACCGGCGGCCCCGCCGACCTGAGCGCCTGCCGGGCCCGCGTGGCCAGCGACCTGGTCGCCTCCTCGCGGCCGAAGAACATCCTGGCCTGGTCGCGCCCGTACGCCGCCAGCCCCCGGTACGGGCTGTTCAGGTCGCCCGGCGCGCTCATCGGCGGCCCCGAACGCGGGGCGCTCCGGCCTGCCGGGTTCACCGCGAGCGGCGCCAGCCCCTTCATCTCGCCCGCCTGCCGCCTGGGCCGCGGGAACCCGGCGGCGGGCAGCACCCGCGCCAGGTGGTGGTGCACGTGGTCCAGCGTGAACGCCGCCGGCCCCGCAGGATCGCCCTCGTTCAGCAGCCTGAGCAGCGCGCCGCTGAGCGCCGTGTGCCGGACGCCGGGCAGCGCCCAGGAGTTGTCGTCCTTGCTGGCCGAGGTCAGCACGTACGCGCCGCGCCAGGAGGCGTCGAACGTCTGCTCCATGGCCTTGGCGGGCACCGGCCGGTTGCCGCCGGTGAAGCAGCAGTCGAGCACGACGACGACGTGCTCGGCCCGGGACGAGCCGAGGATCTGGCGCACCATCGCGTACGGCAGCGCCTGGTAACCGGGCACCCCCTGCCCCAGGTCCACCGTCGCCCGCGTCGCCAGGTGCAGCTCGTTGTCCGGGCTGAACAGGGCGTGCCCGACGAAGTGGAACATCAGCACGCCGGTGGCCTCGCGCGCCGCCTGCTCCAGCGCCTCGCCCAGGTTGGCGGGGGTGGCGGGGTCGAGCAGCACGGTGAGGTGCTGCGGGGCCAGGCCCGCCCGCTCGACCAGGCACTGCCCGAGGTCGGTGACGGTGGCCGGCACGGCGGGCACCTGGGGCAGCCGCGAGGAGGGCCGGTGCGCGCCGGTGCCCGCGACCACCACCCTGGTGCCCTCGGTGGCCAGCAGCAGGGGTGGATCGTTCCGCTGGGCCGGTCGTACGAGCCGGGTCCTCTCGAGCGTCGTCGAATCGTCCTCGGTCATCCGGCGCTCCGCAGGCGTGGGGGTTTCCAAATCGGCGTTGTTCAGGTTACGCAGGTCCGTGTCGCAGCGTCGAGGCCGGATACGGCGCATTCTGCTAGAACGCGGGACACTATCCGGGTAGAGATCGCCACATTTGGGGGCAGATCATGACAGTGGTGTTCGTCACTGGGGGATCGGGTTTCGTCGGCGGGCGGCTCATCTCGCGCCTGCTCAAGGACGGCCACGCGGTACGCGGCCTGGCGCGCGGCGACACCTCCGCGGCCAGGATCGAGGCACTGGGCGCCACCCCCGTGCGCGGGCACCTCGGGGACGTGGCCGCGCTGCGCACCGCGATGGCCGGCAGCGAGCTGGTCTTCCACGCCGCCGCCCGCACCACCCGGGGCGGCGACCGGGACCGGTTCTGGGCCGACAACGTCGAGGGCACGGCCAACGTCCTGCGGGCGGCCCGCGAGGCGGGCGTGCGGCGGCTCGTGCACGTCGGCACGGAGGCGGCGCTGATGGACGGCCGGCCGCTGGTCGGCGTGGACGAGACGGCGCCGCTGCGGCCGGACTCGCGGGCCCACTACGCCGCCTCCAAGGCCGCCGCCGAGCAGCTCGTCCGCGAGGCCGCCGAGCCGGAGACCGTCGTGCTGCGGCCCCGGCTCGTCTGGGGCGCGGGGGACACGACGGTGCTGCCCGAGCTGGTGGCCATGGTGCGCGCCGGGCGGTTCGCGTGGATCGAGGGCGGGTTGCACCGGACCGACACCACGCACGTGGACAACGCCGTCGAGGGGCTGCTGCTGGCCGCCTCGCGGGGGCGGCCGGGGCAGGCGTACTTCGTCACCGACGGGCGTCCCACCGTCTTCCGCGACTTCGTCACCGAGCTGCTCGGCACCCGCGGCCTCACCGTGCCGGAACGGTCGCTGCCCCTCTGGGCGGCGACGGCGCTGGCGTCGGCGGGGGAGGCGGTCTGGCGTGGGCTGCGGCTGCGGGGGGTGCCGCCGCTGGACCTGATGAGCGTATGGCTGGCCGGGATGGAGTGCACGATCGACATCGGCAAGGCCGCCGCCGAGCTCGGCTACCGTCCGGTCAGGACCAGGGCGGAGGGGATGGCGGAGTTACGCGCCCAGTACCGCTGAGATGTTCTCAGAGCTGGAAGTAGTGGCCCGCGTCGAGGTCCGCGACCAGGCCGGGCCCTTCGGGACGCCAGTCCAGCAGCTTGCGCGTCAGCACGCTGGAGGCGGGGAGGTCCAGCGTGATGAACGCCCCCAGCCACCCGAAGTGCCCGCCCGCCTCCGCCATCGGGACGGCGGCCACCGGCACCCCGAGGTGCCGGCCCATGACCTCGGCGAGCTGACGCACCGGCACGCCCTCCTCCGCGACGGCGTGCAGCCGTGTCCCCGCGGGCGCCTGCTCCAGCGCCAGGCGGTAGAGCCGCGCCACGTCCAGCACGTGCGCGCCCGCCCACCGGTTCGAGCCGTCGCCCGGGTAGGCGGCCACCCCCTTCTCCCTGGCGATCCCGATCGCGGCTGCGACGAACCCGTGATCACCCTCGCCGTGCACCAGCGGCAATCGCAGCACCGAGACTCGCACCCCGCGCGGCACGAACGACAGCGCCACCTCCTCGGCGGCGCCCCGAGGCGAGTGCGTGCCCGGCTCGTCCTCCTCCGTCCCGACGCGGCCGGGCGGCAGCAGGCCGGTCCCCGACGTGACGACGAACGGCCGCCCCGACCCCGCGAGCGCCTCGCCGAGAGCCGCGATGGCCCGCCGGTCGGTCGCGTTGGCGGCCTCGAAGTTGCCGAAGTCGTGGACGAACGCCAGGTGGATGACGCCGTCGGCCTCGGCCGCCCCGCCGCGCAGGCTGTCAGGGTCGTCCAGGCTGCCCCGGTGGGCCCGCGCCCCCGCGGCCCGCAGCGCGAGCGCCGCCGCGTCGCCGCGGGCTAGGCCGACCACCTCGTGCCCGGCCGCGATCAGCTCACGGACGACGGCGGACCCCACGAAACCGGTGGCACCGGTGACGAAAACACGCATGGTGAAACTCCTTCGCAGTGGAGCCTCCATCGTCGGAGCGCGCGGCCTCCCGCGTCCAAAGCCTGTTCCGCAACCGGCAATACGCTTGAGGCATCACCGCAGTACGCTGGCCCCATGTCGGACTCCCCGGACCTCGACCTGCGGCTGGTGCGCTACTTCACGGCCGTCGCCGAGCACCGGCACTTCGGCCGCGCCGCCGAGGCGCTGCACATCACCCAGCCGTCGCTGAGCCGCCAGATCCGCAGCCTGGAGCGGCAACTGGGCGCCCGCCTGCTCGACCGCACCCCGCGCGGCACGCGGCTCACCGAGGCGGGCGAGGTCTTCCTGCCCCGCGCCACGGCCCTGCTGCGCTCGGCCGCCCAGGCCGCCGCGCAGGCCCGCGCCGCCGCCCGGCCCAGCCGGCTCACCGTCGCCTACACGTTCGGCCTCATCGTCACGCCCGCCGTGCGCGAGCTGCGCCGCCTGCACCCGGACGCCGACGTCCGCACCCAGTACCTGACCTGGACCGAGACGCGCGCCGCCCTGCTCGACCACCGCGCGGACGCGGTCGTCACCCGGCCACCCCTGGCCACCGGCGGGCTCGACGTGACCGTCCTGTACGACGAGCCCCGCGAGCTGCTCGTCTCGATCGACCACCGCCTGGCCGGCAGGCAGTGGGTCACGCTCGACGACATCGCGGGGGAGCCGCTGCCCCGGCTGTCACAGCCCGAGCCGGAATGGGAGGCGTTCTGGCGCATCGACCCCAGGCCCGACGGCAGCCCGGCCCCCGACGGCCCGGTCATCGAGGCCGTCGAGGACAAGTTCGAGCTGATCGCCACCGGGGAGGCCGTGGCCATCGCGGCGGCCACGCACCTGGCCCGTTCCGCCCCGACATCGTGGCGATCCCGCTGCGCGGCGTGGAGCCGAGTCACGTCGTGCTGGCGACCCGCGCCGGCGACCGCCACCGCCTGGTGGCGGCCTTCCGCAAGGCCGCCAGGGCGACGCTCACCAGTTGGCGGGCAGCCCCGGCGGCGTCGGAGGCAGCGGATGCTCCGGCGGGTGGATGACGTAGGCCACGCCGCCGCTGCTGGAGCTGCGCAGCCACACGTTCTCGAAGTCGGCGCGCGGATAGACGCGCCGCACGGCTGCGTTGCTGGAGGACGCCGGGTCGTTGGCGATCACGTCACCGGTCGCGGTGAAGCCCACCACCGCCATCAGGTGCCCGTCGGTGCCGTAACCGGCGCCGGGCAGCTCACCCTTCTTGAACGACTGCGAGGTGATGACCGGCACTCCCGCCTTGACCAGCAGCTCCAGCTCGGTCAGCGAGCGCAGCCGGGTGATGAACCCGTCCACGCCGTACCGCCCCGCGTAGGCCGTGTTGAACGGCCAGTTGCCCGTGCCGTCGTAGGCGTGGTCGAAGGTGTGGCGGGCCGCGTAGTCGACCTCCGGGTTCGCGTCGGCGGGGTCGACCCAGGAGGTGTCCTGCTCGCTCGGCCACCTGTCCCAGTAGCCCAGCACCATGGTCGTCGAGGTGGGGCTGCACCAGGCCTCGCCGCCGCCGTTCCACTCGGGGTAGTGGCCCAGGTGCACGTTCTGGGAGCGGCGCGGCACGGCCAGCTCCGTGCCCCACGCGCCGCCGCCGGGGCTGACCGGCACGGTCTTGCGTTCGGGCACGTTCGAGCTCATCACCCCTGACGTGCGCACGCGCGGCGTCACCGCGGAGCCCGGCCTGCGGTAGAGGGTCAGGCGGAGCTGGTACCCGCTGAGCGGCTTGCCCGCCGCCGCGACCAGCGTGTCCACGGCCACCGACCCGTCCGCGTCGCCCTGGCCGGGCACGGAGGTGCGCAGGATGTCGCCCTCGGCGTAGGACCAGCGGCCCAGGGAGTACCACTTGGTCAGGCCCTCCGCGTTCCTGCCGCGCGCCTCGATCTGGATCCAGCTGCCCTGCGGCACGTCCGCCGTCCAGGACGCGATCAGCTCGGTGGCCCCGAACCCGATGGCCTGCTCGGGGCCGGTCCAGCGGGCGTACTCCCAGGTCTTGGTGCCGAGCGCGTCGGTGTAGGTCATCGTCCCGGCGGCCTGGCCGAACGCCAGCCCGTCGCCGGCCGTCGTGCCCTCGGGCGTGCCGGAGGAGAAGTCGGCCCGCTGGTAGACGACGTCGGGGACGGCCGCCGGTCTCGTGGCTGAGGTGGTGTGGGTCATGGGCGTGAACAGGAGCAGGGCGGACAGGACGACGGACAGCGCAGGCATGAACCCACCTTCCAGGAGCGCGCTCGATGCCGCTGACACTAAGCTCGGCGGCCCCGCAAAACATCGGGAGATCTACGTACTCGGCCGTCCGCGCTGCTTCCATGGGGAAGCACGACACTGACGCAGTGAAATGAGACGATTATGCGGAAATATGTGATCATGGGGGTGCAGGGCAGCGGCAAGGGCACCCAGAGCGCCCTGCTCGCCGAGGACCTCGACCTGGTGCACATCAGCGTCGGCGACATCTTCCGCTGGCACGTCAAGCACCACACCAAGCTGGGCGCCCAGGTCCGCCGCCTGGTGGCGGCGGGCGAGCTGGTCGGCGACGACCTGGTGGAGGACGTGGTCAGGGACCGCCTCCAGCTCCACGACTGGAACTACGGCTTCATCATCGACGGCTTCCCGCGCAGCCGCCGCCAGGCCGAGTTCTTCCTGGAGAGCTACGACCTCGACGGCGTGATCCACCTCGACCTGCCGGACGACGAGGTCCGCCGCCGCGTCCTGGCCCGCCGGCTGTGCTCGCGCTGCGGCATGGACTACAACCTCATCGCGCACCGCCCCGAGGTGGAGGGGCGGTGCGACGTGTGCGGCGGCGACCTGGTGACCCGCGAGGACGACACCCCGGACGCGCTGGCCCGGCGGCTGGCCGACTACCACAGCAAGATCGATCCGGTGATCGAGCTGTTCAGGCGGAAGGAGTACGTGATGACCATCGACGCGCGGGCCGACAAGGCGACCGTGCAGCGGACCATCCGCACCCGCTTCAACCTGCCGCCGTACCTGCCGTCGGACGCGCGCCTGTCAGGGTAGGGCCGCGTTCGGCAGGTGCTGTCGGAGCCGCGTTCAGCAGGTGCGCAGCATGTTGAGCAGGGCCGTCCGCTCGCTGCGGGTCACGAAGAGCCGGTAGTGGTGCTTCACCGTGATCCACGAGGTCGCGTACCGGCACCAGTGCGCGCGCCGCTGCGGACGCCAGCTCTGCGGCCCCTGGCCGCCCTTGGCGATGTTGGCCGAGTGGCTGACCGTGATCAGCTCGGGGCGCCTGAGGTCGTGGGCGAAGGCGCGGCGCTTGGCCGCGCTCCACCGCTTGGCGCCCGACCGCCACGCGTACGACAGCGGGACCACGTGATCGACGTCCACCTGCTTCACGCTCTTGAGCACCTTGCCGTCGTACGGGCTGTACCAGGTGCCCTTGACCGGGTGGCACTGCGCGTTCCTGCGCACCCGGCGGCCGTCGCGGGCCAGTACCTTCTCGCGTGTGCTGCACTTGCTCCTGCGCTGGCCCTGCGCGGGCAGGAAACGCTTGCGGCTGTAGCCGCGGATCGATAACGGCCTGGCGACCTTGAGCCCGGCCAGCATGCGCCGGGCGAGTGCCGCGGAGTCGGCCTGCGTGCGCTTGCGCGGCTCGGCCGCGGCCGGTGGCGCGGTGAGGGCGGCGGTGATCGGGAGGAACACGAGGGCGAGCACGGCGAGGCACGCCGCTCGCCGCAGGGAGATCATCGGTTGACCCATACCCACGGCGTCCCCGGACTCGGCTGAAATATTCAGGTCATTTGTCCGGCAAATGCCGCAGAATCATTTTATTTGCTCATTCCGGCGCCGGAGAAAATGAATTTCCGGTGTCGCGGGACCTGTGGAATCCTGAGGTCGTCCGAGCCGCGGGGAAGGGGCAGCATAATGGCAGGCGGCAGCGCTGTCGAAGAGCAGAAAACACCCGGGGGCGGCGCGCGGAAGCGCAACGGCGGCGCCATTCGGGCGACGATCGGCACCATACTCGCCGCCGTGCTGGGCCTGGTGAGCAGTTTCGGCCTCGCCGGCCTCGGCCTCGACTCCTACGGGCCCGCCCTGACCTGGGTGGTCATCGGCTGGACCCTGCTCGCGATGGTGATCGTCGGCCTGTGGCCGCTCCTGAGAGGCCTGGAGCGCACCAGCGCCCGCGTCGGCCTGGCCTGCGGCGCCTTCGCGGTGCTGGCCACCCTGTCCGCCTGGGCCGTGGCGCTCGGCAGGCCGGGCGACGGCATCGACCCCATCGCCCAGGGCTGCCGGTATCTGAACGGCACCCACCAGATATCCGCCAGCTCTGATATCGCCAGGAGCTGGGGCATCATTGGCAATTTCACGCTCGTGCACAATCCCCATCCCAAATGCGGGGTGGTGTGGGCCCAATTCCTCACCCCGAAGGGTGAGGACATGAAACGGCCGCCTTTCCGCGACATGCGGATCACCTCGATCTCCCTCGACATCGTGCGCCGGGCCCCCGAGGGCCGCCAGACCCGGACGTGGAACTACGACACCGCCCCGGCGGGTGAGGTGGACAACCGCGACATCTGGACACCCGCGCTGCGGCTGGAGGACGGCGTCTACGAGGCCAACCTCAGCATCCTGTTCGCCGGGGGCGAGCCCGCGAACGTCCACCTCACCTGGGACACCGACAAGCCGTCGATCAGCGGGCCCCGCGACGGCTGATCGACGGCTGATCGACGGCTGTGCGTCAGGGGTTGACGGTGAAGGTGTAGGTCGTGCCGGCCAGCCTGGTGCCGGCGGCGTTCAGCGAGGAGACCGTGAGGGTGTTGACGCCCGCCTTCGCCGGGGTGATCGTCACCGTGGCCGTGCCGCCGTCGCCCACCGCGACGTCCTGCGCCGGTGTCCCGCTCAGCTGGTAGCGGAACGTGGTCGTGTCCGTCACGCCGTTCACCCCGAAGACGAACTCACCGGGCACCCCCACTCCGCCGCCCGGGGCGTCCGGGGGATAGACGGCGGAGGAGACCGTGGGTGGAGCGGCCGGCGTGGGCCGGAACACGTAGGACGTGACCGGGCTCCGGTTGCCCGCCCTGTCGACGCCGTTCACCTTCAGCGTGACGGGGAAGGGCAGGGTCGGGGTGTAGGTGAGCACGGCCGTACCGTCGTCCAGGGCCGTGACACTGCCGGCCGGTCCCGGGCTGAAGGAGTACGCGTACGAGGCGACGTCCTGCGAGCCGTTCGGCGACAACGTGAGGGTGCCGGGCAGGCCGATCCGGCCGCCGGGCCGGCCCTGGGGGAAGTCGGTCGAGCTGACCAGCGGCTGAGCGGGAGGGGTGGTGTCGACGGTGAACTCCGGTTGCCAGGAGCTCCAGTCGCTGTAGTCCCAGTCTTCCAGCCAGCCGGTGCCGTCGGGGTGCTCAGTGCGGTAGCGGTTCTCGGTCCGGGCGCGCCAGGTGTACGCCTCGCCCTCGGTGAGCTGCCCGGCGGGCACGGTCACGCAGTGCGGCGAGGACTCCTCCAGGGTGACGGCCTCGCCGAGCTTGGTGCCGGCCGCGTCCGCCCACTCGAACCGCACCCGCAGCTTCTCGTCGCTGCTCACCTCATCCGGATCGGTGGCGGCGGCCCGCAGGGTGGGCGTGGCGGTGCGGACGTGACGGCCGGCCGCCGGTCCGTAGCAGTCGGAACGGACCGACAGCTCGGACGGCACGTCGGGCGCGGTGTTGTAGACGGTGACCAGGGCGGGCCCGGGATTCGCCGTGACGGACGTGGTCCGATACAGGCGCCGCCCCGGCACGGTCTCGTCGGCCGACCTCAGCCCGATCGTGAGGTACTCGTCACCGCGCGCGGCCGCGTCCTGCACCGCCTGCGTCACGGAGTGGGAGATGCCCAGCACCGAGGGGCAGATCAGCTGCGGGGTGGTCGTGCTCAGCTTGCGCAACCACTGCGGCTGACGCTTCCAGGTCGTGCGCGGGCCGATCGCCGTGGTCTCCCACACCTCGATCTGGGTGCCGCAGTCGCTGCCGTCCCGGATGCCCAGGGACAGCCCGGCGCGGAACACCCGCTTGCCCGCCAGCGAGGACACCTTCACCCGGAAGAAGGCACGCGTGATGTTCCTGGGCTGGTTCGTGCGGCCGACCACCGCGTCGTCGTCGCCGTCCCAGGTCGGCTCATACGGGACGTAGTGGGCGCGGTGCGGATGGTGCGAGGTGACCAGCGCCCAGGACTCCGGCTCGATGGCGCTGCCCCCGGTCGCATGCGCCGGGCCGGGCGGGCTGATGAGGGTGAACATCGGGACGATCAACGCGGACAAGGCCAGCGATCGTGCCCAGGCACTCCTGCCGAAGTTCATCTGACTCCTGATTCTGTTCGCGGCTGAGCAGGTGTCTCCTGCCGCTCGACGCCGACGCTAGGGACGGCACGTTGCGCGAGCCGTATATCCGCCGTATAAACCCCACTTGACCAGGCATTTCACCCATCTCCCCATGCGGGCGATAAGATCCTCCGATCTGGCATCGCACGGCGGGGCAGCATGGAATTCAGGATCTTCGGGCCGCTCGGCGTCGTCCACGACGGTGGCGAGCTCCAGGCGCCGACGGGCAAGCCCCGGCTGTTACTGGCGACGCTGCTCTGCCATCCGAACGAACCGGTGCCCAACGAACGCCTGGTCGACGTGCTCTGGGGCGCCGGCCCGCCCAAGTCCGCCGTCGACAACCTGCGCGTCTACGTCTCCCAGCTCCGCAAACTCCTCGGCGACAGCACCCGCATCGTCCGCGAACCCCGCGGCTACGCGCTGACGGTCAAGCCCGGCGAGCTGGACGCCGACCGCTTCGAGGAGCTCCTGTCCGCCGCCCGCGCCTGCGACGACCCGGCCCGCGCCGGCACCCTGCTCCGCGAGGCGCTCACCCTGGCCCAGGAGCCGCCCTTCGCCGACGTCGAGCACCTCGGCCCCATCGCCACGACGGCACTGCGCCTCGACGAGCAGCGCGCGACCGCCGCCTCCGCAGCGGTCGAGGCCGACCTCGCCCTGGGCCGCAACGCCCAGGCCATCGCCGAGCTGTACGGCCTCATCGACACCCACCCGCTCCGCGAGGGCCTGCGCCGGCAGCTCATGATCGCCCTGTACCGCTCGGGCCGCCAGGCCGAGGCGCTGGCGGCCTACCAGGAGGCGCGCAAGGTGCTCGTCGAGGAGCTGGGCATCGAGCCCGGCCCCGCGCTGCGCGACCTGGAGACCCGCATCCTCAACGCCGACCCCACCCTGGACCTGCCGCCACCGGCCCACCGCGCTTCCGCCGCCATCCCGCCTGCTTCCCCGGGCGTCGCCCGGGGCAGCTGGCTGTGGGCGGCCGTCCCGCTGCTGAGCTGTGGGTACGGCACGCCGTGGGCGTTCGTGTACGCGGCGGTCAAGCGGCGCTCGTTCGGGCTGCTGCTGTCGGCGCTGGTGTATGTGGTGCTGTGCGGGGTCTTCCTGGTGATGCCGCTGAGCGATGCGGACGGGTTGAACGAGCTGGACATCATCCCCGTGCTTGCGCTGGTCACTTTGTGGCTGGGTGGGACCTGTCATGCCGTGCTGGTGCGGGAGCACGTCTTCACACCTCCGGCTGCGTCCGTCGCGGAGCTGCCGCGGTGGAAGAAGGTGGTGCGTGGTGCGGGGCTCGTGTTGTTCGCGCTGGTCGCGGTGGCAGGGTTCATATGGCTGGAGCCGCCCGCCTGAAGCCTGTCTCGTACGGCGGCTCAGGGTAGGTGTGGCTGAAGCCGCCCGCCTGAACGCTGTCCCGCACAGCGGCTCAGAGCGCGTGTGGCTGAAGCCGCACAGCGGCCATCATGCTGCGGCATGTCGCTGCTGCCCCCCCGGCATGGTTCCGGTCGACCGTCCTGCCGCCTGGCGAATACAGCCGAGCTGGACGAGTCTGCTGCCGAAGGGCGTGATGTCATGCCCGCCGCTGGGCACCGCCAGCGGCCGCACCAGCTGGGTGGCGGCCGTGACGACCGGGGCCATCGACGGCCGCGCCGTGGCGGTCACCGGAGGCGGCGACGACACCGTACGGGTGCGGGACCTGTCGACCGGCGAGCAGGTCGGCGCCCCATGGACCGGTCACACGAACGCGGTGCGCGCGCTGGCGACGTCCGTCCTGGACGGTCGCCCTGTCGTGGTCAGCGGTGGTGACGACCACACCGTACGAGTGTGGGAGCTCGCGTCAGGCAGCCCGGTGGGCGAGCCGCTCGACCTTCAGTCCGACAGCGTGGAAGCCCTCGCGATCGGGGAACGCCATGGCCGCCGGGTGGTGATCACCGGCAGCGAGGACGAAACCGTACGCCACGTCGTCGTCTGCTTCGACCGTGACATCGCCGTGTTCAGCCTGAGCTGAGATCCTGTTCCAGAGGCTACTTGGCCAGATGCCTGCTGATCACCAGCCGCTGGATCTGGTTCGTCCCCTCGAAGATCTGCATGATCTTCGCCTCCCGCATATACCTCTCCACCCGAAACTCCCGCGTATACCCATACCCCCCCAGAACCTGCACAGCATCCGTCGTCACCTTCATCGCCGCATCAGTGGCGACCAGCTTCGCCACACTCGCCTGCCGGCTGTAAGGCACCCCGCGATCCCGCCGCCGAGCCGCATCCAGATACGTGGCCCGAGCACTGTCCACCGCAGCCGCCATGTCAGCGAGCAGGAACCCCACCCCCTGATGATCGATGATGGACTTCCCGAAGGTCTGCCGCTCCTTGGCATAAGCCACAGCCTCGTCGAGGGCCGCCTGGGCCAGGCCGGTGGCGCAGGCGGCGATGCCGAGGCGGCCGGAGTCGAGGGCGCTGAAGGCGATCTGCAGGCCCTGGCCCTCCTCGCCGATGAGGCGGTCGGACTCCAGGATCGCGCCGTCCCAGTGGGCGCTGGTCGTGGGCACCGCGTGCAGGCCCATCTTCTCCTCGGGGCGGCCGAAGGTGAGGCCGTCCGCCGAGCCAGGGGCCAGGAAGCAGGACACCCCGCGTGAGCCGGTGCCCGTGCGGGCGAACAGGGCGTAGAAGTCGGCGATGCCGCCGTGGGTGATCCACGCCTTGTTCCCCGTGATGCGGTAGCCGGTCTCGACGCGTTCGGCCTTGCAGGTCAGGGCGCCGGCGTCGGAGCCGGCCTGGGGTTCGGAGAGGCTGTAGCCGCCGATGAGGTGGCCGGCGAGCATGTCGGGGAGCCACCTGTCGCGCTGCTGCTGGGTGCCGTACGCGAAGACCGGGAAGCAGGCGAGCGTGTGCACGCTGGTGGCCACCGCGACCGCCGCCCAGCGCATCGCCAGCTCCTCCAGCACCTGCAGGTACACCTCGTACGGCTGCCCGCCCCCGCCGTACTCCTCCGGGTAGGCCAGGCCGAGCAGGCCCGCCGAGCCCAGCGTGGCGAACAATCCCTCGGGGTAGGTCTCGGCGCGCTCGTGCTCGTCCACCCGGCGCGCCAGCTCCTTGTCGGCGATCTCCCTGGTCAGCTCGATGAGATCCTTGGCGTCCTGGTCGGGCAGCAGGCGGTCGACTGTCACGATCACTCCCTCAGAGGTTTTCCAGCGCCTTCTCGGCGCGTTCGCGGAACTCGGCGACCCGGGCGACCTTGATGTCCTCGTACCCGCGGATCAGGTCGGGCAGGCCCGCGAGCTCCTCGACGACGGCGGCGGTCTGCGGGGTGAGGCGGTCGAGTGCCGTACGGACGAGGTCGCGGTACTCGGGGATCAGCTCGCGCTCGACCCTGCGCACCCCGGCGCGGCCGAACAGGTCGAACGCGGTCCCGCGCAGCACCCGGGCCGCCCGCAGGCCGCGGAACAGCACGCCGGCCGAGCGGCGTACCTTGATCTTGCGCTTCATGCCCATCGCGCGCAGCACCGGCGGGTGCAGCAGCACCGACACGACCGCGTCCGCGCCGAACTCCTGCTCTCGCCGCGCCCGCTCCGCCGGGTCGAGGTGCAGGCGGGCGACCTCGTACTCGTCCTTGTAGGCCATCAGCTTGTGCAGGCCGCGCGCGTAGGCGAGGGCGATCGCGGTGCCCGCCGCCTCGCCCGCGCGTTCGGTGGCCAGCGTGCGCACCTGGCGGACGTCGTCGGCGTAGGTGTGGGCGTAGGTGGCGTTCTGGTAACCGGTCAGGTCGGCGACGCGGGTGGCGATCACGTCGTCGAGCCCCTGGGGTTCGGCGGGGGCCGGGAGGAGCGCCTGGCGTACGGCCTCCGGGTGGGACACGGCGGCGCGGCCCCAGCGGAAGGCGGCCAGGTTCTGCTCGACGGCGGCCCTGTTGAGGGTGATGGCCCGCTCGATCGAGGCGGCGCTGACGGGCAGGCAGCCGTGCTGGTAGGCGGCGCCGAGAAGGAGGAGGTTCGCGGGCATGTGGTCGCCGAACAGCGACTCGGACAGCGCGTGCGCGTCCACGCACACCTGCTCGCGGGTGGCCGTCTCCACCCGCGACACCGCGGCGGCGTGGCCCGGCACGGGCACGCGGCCGGTGACCATGGCGGCGGTGGGCACCACGGAGGTGTTCAGGACGGCGACCGTGCGCTCGGGCGAGGCCACGTCCAGGGTGCTGTCGGCCGCCGCCCCCAGCACGTCGAACCCGATCAGCACGTCGGCGCTGCCCCGCGAGGCGCGCACGGAGCCGGTCGGCGCCCACTTGCCGATCCGGACGTCGCTGACCACCGGGCCGCCCTTCTGCGCCAGCCCCGTCTGCTCCAGGCCGACCGCGTGCAGGCCGTCGAGGTGGGCCGCCATCTGCAGGATCTGTGAGACGGTGACGACGCCGGTGCCGCCGATGCCGGGCATCCTGATCAGCACCTCGTCGCGGTGCGAGGCGACCGGCTCGGGCGGCTGCACGGGCAGCGGCGGCGTCGGGCGCGGCTGCCTGGTGCCGGGCTCGACGAGCAGGAACGACGGGCAGTCGCCCTTCAGGCAGCTCTCGTCGGAGTTGCAGGAGGCCTGGTGGATGCGGGTCTTGCGGCCGTACTCGGTCTCGACCGGCTGCACGGACAGGCAGGTCGAGACGTCACCGCAGTCGCCGCAGCCCTCGCAGACGCGCTCGTTGATCACGATCTTGCGCGTGGGGGTGGGCAGCTTGCCGCGCTTGCGCAGCCTGCGCTCCTCGGCGGCGCAGCGGTCGTCGTGGATGAGCACGGTCACGCCGCCCACCGCCGCCAGCTCCTTCTCCACCTCGGCCAGGTCGTCGCGGTGGCGGACGGAGGCGATCCCCGCCAGCCGCACCCCCCGGTAGGTCTCCGGCTCCGGCGTGGTGATCACGATCCGGCGCACGCCCTCGACGGCCAGCTCGTGGGTGAGGGCGGGCACGTCCAGGCGGCCCTCCGCGCGCTGGCCGCCCGTCATGGCGACGGCGTCGTTGTAGAGCAGCTTGTACGTCATCGGCACCCCCGCCGCGACGGCGGCCCTGATCGCCAGGGAGCCGGAGTGGTGGTAGGTGCCGTCGCCCAGGTTCTGCACGAAATGCCGGTCCTCGGTGAACGGAGACAGCCCGATCCACTGGGCGCCCTCGCCGCCCATCTGGGTGATGCCGACCTGGGTGCCGCGCCCGTGGCCGTCCAGCGCGATCATGGCGTGGCAGCCGATGCCCACGCCGACCAGCGTGTCGTCGGAGGTACGGGTGGAGGTGTTGTGGGGGCAGCCGGAGCAGAAGTACGGGGTGCGCGCCGCCACCACCGGCAGCAGGCCCCGCCGCCGGGCCGCCTTCGCCGGCGCTTCGAGGCCCAGGCAGGTGGCGATGGCCTTGGCCACGTCCTCCGCGCTCAGCGTGCCGCGCGCCGTGAGCAGCTCCCGGCCCACGACGGCCGGGGCCCGCTCGCCGCCGTACAGGGCCTGCTTGAGCTGGCCCTCCAGGAACGGCACCTTGTCCTCGACGACCAGCACCTTGGCCAGGTCGGACGTCATCGCGGCCAGCTCGTCGGCGGCGACGGGGAACGGCATGCCGAGCCTGATCAGCCGCAGCCCGGCCTCCTCGGCGTCCAGGCCCAGGTCCTCAAGGGCCCGCTCGACCACCGCGTACGTGGCGCCGGAGGCCAGGATGCCCAGCGCGGTGTTGCGGGCGCCCGCCATGACCCGGTTCAGCCCATGCGTACGGGCGTACTCGCGGGCCAGGTCGAGGCGGCGGGTCAGCATGTCGTGCTCGGCGTCCAGGGCGGCCGGGCCGAGCAGGATGGCCGCGGCCCCCTTCGAGACGGCGGCAGGGACGGGGACGTCCGCGCGAAGCGGCGCCAGGTCCACGGTGGCGGAGGCGTCGGCGATGTCCGCGACGATCTTCAGGCCCACCCACAGGCCGCTCGCCCGCGACATGGCCACCGCGTGCAGCCCGAACTCGATGATCTCCGCCACCGAGCCCGGCGCCAGCAGCGGCATGGACAGGCTCTGGCACATCGGCTCGCACGAGCTGGGCAGCGTGGAGGACTTGCAGCCGGGGTCGTCGCCGATCCAGGCCACCGCGCCGCCGAGCGGGGCCGTGCCTGCCGCGTTGGCGTGCCTGATGGCGTCGGCGGCCCGGTCGAGGCCGGGGTTCTTGCCGTACCAGAAGCCCGTCACGCCGTCGTGCCGCCGGCCGGGCACCTGTTCCAGCAGCTGCGTCCCGGCCACCGCCGTGGCCGCCAGCTCCTCGTTCAGGCCGGCCTGGAACACCACGCCCGCCTCGTCCAGGAACCGTTCGGCCCGGCCCATCTCCAGGTCCACGCCCGCCAGCGGCGAGCCCTGGTAGCCGGTGACGTAGGCCCGCGTGTCCAGGCCGCGCGCCTGGTCGAGGCGGCGCTGCTCCAGGGTCAGGCGGACCAGGGCCTGGATGCCGGAGATGAGCACCCGGCCGTCGAGCGCGGTGTACTTGTCGTCGAGCGACACGGGGGCGGGAGTCTCGCTCACGCTCACGCGGACCTCCTGGGCGTCGTACGTGCTCGCTTGGTGATTCCCAGCACAGCAACGCGGGCATGACATGCGCAAGTATTAGATGAGAAAGTGGGCGTAAGACGCAAACAATATGAGTTCATGGGCTTCGTGGATGATGTTATTTGCGGCTGAAGGAGGCGTTCTCCGTGCCTGACCTGGATGAGATCGACCACCGGGTGCTCCGGCTCCTGCGGGAGGACGGCCGCCGGACGTTCTCCGAGATGGCCGAATGTATCGGGCTGTCGGTGGCGGCGGTCAAGCGGCGGGTCGACCGGCTCAAGGAGCTGGGTGTGATCACCGGGTTCACCGTGCAGATCGACTACGCCAAGCTGGGGTGGGGCATCGAGGCCTTCACCGAGCTGCGCTACCCGGGCACCACGCCGGTCACCGAGATCATCCGCACGGCCACCGACGTGCCCGAGGTGCAGGAGGTGTTCACGATCGCGGGGGATCCGGACGCGCTGATCCACGTCCGCGTGCGCGATCTCGGGCACCTGCAGCAGGTCATCGACCGGCTGCGCAGGGCCGGGGACGTCACGGGCACCAAGACACTGCTCGTGCTGGGCTCGTGGACCAGGGACGCGCCGGTGCCGTGACGAACGTGAGTCGTGCCGGTGCCGGTGCCGTGAGGGGCCTGGGCCGTGCCGGTGCCGCGGCAGGGGTGTCAGCTGTCCGGCCCGGGTTCGTCGCGGCGGGAGAAGTAGCGGACGAGCAGGCCGATCGCCAGCAGCGTCGCCACGCCCAGGCCGAGCATCCAGACGGAGGTACCGGTCAGGGGCAGCTCGGGGCCGGCGTGGTGGGCGGGAGGCGGCACGTCGTTCCTGTCGGCGGCGGCCTTGCCGGTGGCGGAGGGCGGCTCGGCCGGGACGGGCTCGGGAAGCGGCAGGTCGTCGCCCTTGACCTCGTGCCCCTTCTTGCCCGGGGTCTTGGACGGCGCCGGGGCGGCGGGCTGCACCAGCGTTTCGGCGCAGGCGCGGTTGTCGGCGGTGTGCTGCTCGCGGTCGCCGGTGCTGACCGTGGCGCAGTTCTCGACCAGGCCGGTGGTGCGGGGGGTGACCGTGAACGTGAGGGTTCTGCTCTCGTTCGGCGGGAGCGGGCCGAGGGGGCAGGAGAGGGTCGGGCCGGCTCCGGGGCACTCGGCGGGGCGGGCGGCGATCGTGGCCTGGGTGGGGTCCTGGACGGTGACGTCCGTCGCCTGTGAGGGGCCGTGGTTGGTGACCGTCAGGGTGTAGGTGATCGTGCCGTCCTGGGCCGATGACGGCGGGGCCGTCTTGCGGAGCTCGACGTCCGCCCTGGTCACGGCTTCGGTGGTGAGCTGCGTCTCGTCGCCGGGGGTGCCGGGGGAGGTGACGTGGGCTCGGCTGGTGAGGCTCGTGCCGTCGCTGAGGGCGGGGTCGGTGGTGATGGGGAGCGCGTACGTGGTGCTGCGGCCCGGGGGGATCGTCAGGCCGGGGCCGCCGCAGGTGATGGTGCGGCCGGTGCGGGAGCAGGCGGCGGGGAGGGGGCCGGGGGTGAGGTTGTGGTCGAGGATGGTGGCGAGGATGACGTCGGTGGCGTCCTGGTCGCCGGTGTTCGTGACGGTGAGGACGTAGCGGGACTCCGCGCCGATGATCAACGGGGCCGGGGTGAGGTCGCCGGTGAGGTGGAGGCTGGGGCCCAGGGGGGACGGGGGTGTGGTGGGGTCCTCCGGGGGGAGTGGGGCGGGGTCGGGGCCCGGGGGTGGAGCGGCCGGGTCGGGGTCCGGCCGTGAGAGGGAGTCCGGGCCTGGCTGGGCGGTCACGGGGGCGTTGACGAGCGGGGTGCTCCCCGTCGCGATCCTGGTCCGGGGCGCGGGAGCGTTGGAGGGTGAGGTGCCGGTGGCGCCGGTGGCGCCGGCGCTGCTGGTGGTGCCGGCGCGGCCGGAGGTGCCGGCGGTCGCGAGGGTCGCGAGGGTCGCGAGGGTCGCGGGGGTCGCGAGGGTCGCGGGGGTCGCGGGGGTCGCGGGGGTGCGGTCGGCGGCGGCGGCCGGTGCGGCCCGGCCGCTTCCGGCCGGCGCGGCGAGCGCGATGAAGGCGATGAAGGCGATGAGCGCCGCGATCCCGGGCCTGCCGCCCATGTCCTTACCCCCGCGTGGTGCCGTCGTGCCTGCTCGACCCAGATGCCAGCCTCCTACCGGTCGCGGGCCGCGCGCCGGCGGTCAGACCGCACCCATGCGCCGCCGTGGCGCAGTCTTTGCCCAGGAGGGCGCGCGGGTTCAGGCGGCGGCGACCCACTCGTCCACCAGGGCGCAGAGCTGATCCAGCGCCTCCTCCACCCGCTCCCGATCCCCGGTGGTCAGGAAGTCGATCTGCAGCCCCGTGTACGCCGAGTTGGCCAGCGTGGAGATGCGCGACGCGTCCGCCTCCCGCACCCCCCGCTCCCGCAGCAGCCCCGCCACGAACTCCGACCGGTCCGCCAGCAGCCTCGGCACGTGACCCGCCAGCTTGCCCGCCGCGGCCAGCCCCTCGATCTCGTGGATCAGGCGGGCGACCGGCAGGTTCTCCTCCCGCGTCTGCCAGTCCCAGGTGCGCCGGATGATCGTGCCCACGCTGTCGGCGCCCGACCAGCCCGGCAGCGAGCGCAGCCAGGCCCGGTGCCGCTCGTCCAGGCGCTCCATGGTCGCCGACAGCAGGGCCTCCTTGTCGGCGAAGTGATGGGTCAGCACACGCGTGGACTTGCCCAGGTGCTGGGCCAGCGGGCGCATCGACAACGTCGAGAGGCCGTGCCCGGCCAGGTAGTCGACGATCTGGTCGAGCAGCTCAGCGCGGCGCTGCGGGTCGGCGGTCCTGGCCATGGCGCAATCCCTTTGACGTCATTCGGGTGACGACTGTTACCCTAACGGGGAAACACTCGTTACCTTTATCGAGGGGATATCCATGCCTGTCGCCGTACGGCAGCGTGCCCGGCTGCCCGCGTGGCTGCTCGCGCTGGTGTTCACCACGTTCACCTTCGCCACGGACGACTACGTGATCGCCGGGGTGCTGCCCGCGATCTCGGCGGACCTCGGGGTCAGTGAGGCGGCGGGCGGGCAACTCGTCACCGCCTTCTCGCTCGCGTTCGCGCTGGCCGCGCCCGTCGCCTCCGTGGTGACCGTCACCTGGCCCCGGCGCGGGCTGCTCACCGGCGCGCTGGCGCTGTTCGTCGTGGCCAACTGGGCCGCGGCGCTGACGACCTCGTACGTGCTGCTCATGGGGTTGCGGGTGCTGGCGGCGGTCGCGGCGGCGGCCGTCGTGCCCGCCGCGTACGCCATCGCCACCACCCTGGCGCCCGCAGGGCGTCAGGGCCGCTACCTGGCGCTGGTGATGGGCGGGCTGACCGGGTCGCTCGCGCTCGGCGTGCCCATCGGCACCTGGGTGGGCGGCGCGTTCGGCTGGCAGGCCACGTTCTGGGCCGGCGGGGCGCTGGGGGTGGTCGCGCTGGTGGCTCTGCGGGTGACCCTGCCCGAGACGCCGCCCGTCCCCGCCCTGCCGATCCGGGAGCGGCTGGCGCCGCTGGCCCGGCCCCAGGTGCTGCTGGGGCTGCTCGGGATCGTGGCGATCGTGCTGGGCAGCATGATGGTGCTGACCTACCTCGCCCCGTACCTGCACGACCTGGCGGGGGCGGGGCCGGCCGCGCTCGGGTGGGTGTTCGTGCTGGCGGGGGTGGCCGGGTTCGCGGGCGGGCAGCTCGGCGGGCGGGCCGCCGACCGGTGGGGGCCGGACCGGGCGCTGGTGACCGGGGTCGTGGGGTTCGCGGTGGTGATGGCCGCACTCGGCGCCTGTTGGTTCCTGCGCCCCGTGCCGCTGGTGGCGCTGCTGCCCCTGCTGATCGTCTGGGCGGGGGTGTCCTGGTGGATCCCGCCGCCCGCGCAGACCCGCCTGCTCGCCCTGGCCGGGCCCGCGGGGCCGCAGGCGCTCGCGCTGAACAGCAGCGCCGTGTACGTCGGGGTGTCGGGCGGGGGCGCGGTGGGCGGGCTGGTGCTCGGCGGGCACGGCAGCGGGTGGCTGCCCGTCGTGGCCGCCTGCGTCGAGCTGGTCGCCCTGGCCCTCTTCTGGCTGGCCGCGCGGGCCAGAGGGTGAGCGCAGGCGGGTGATTCCGCGTTCGACGAACAGCGGCTGGAGGCGGGTGCCGGGCGCTTAGGGTCGGGGTGTGAGTGGCATCGCGCGTTACGACGAGATCGCCGACTTCTACGCGGCCGGCTGGGCCGACGACATCGACGACCCCGCCTCCCGCCGGCTGCTTGAGCTGCTGGAGCCGGTCGCAGGCCGCCGCGTGCTGGAGATCGCCTGTGGTCATGGGCGGATCAGCCGGGCGCTGGCCCGGCGGGGTGCCGAGGTGGTGGGGGCCGACATCTCGGCCGCCCTGATCGAGAAGGCGGAGGCGGCCGAGCGGGAGGCTCCGCTGGGGGTCCGGTACGTGCACGCCGATGTCACGGCCCGTCCCGCGCCGCAGGGCCGGCTCGGGGTTGCCGGGCCGTTCGACGTCGTGGTGTGCAGCTTCGGGTTGTCGGACATCGACGACCTGGAGGGTGCCCTGGCGACCACGGCCGCCGTCCTGCGGCCGGGTGGGGTCTTCGCCTGCTCGATCCTGCATCCGTGTTTTCCCGGGGGCCAGGAGGTGTCGGGCTCGTGGCCGACCGGCGGGCGTTACCACGACGAGGGGTGGTGGCGGGCGGACGGTGAGCTGTCGTCGCTGCGCCGCCAGGTGGGGGCCAACCATCGCACGCTCTCGACGTACGTGAACGCCCTGCGCCGTCACGACCTGTGGGTGGAGGAGGTCGCGGAGCCCGAGCCCGCCTCCGCGTGGGCGTCCAAGCGGCCCGATGCCGCCAGGTTTCCGGTGTTCCTGGTGCTGAGGTGCGTCAAAGGTGACGCTGATCCCCGGCACCCGCCATCGGCTTAGCGGCAGCGCCGTCCGTCGCCTGAGCGCCGTCGCCGCCCGCCATCTCGCCGCGCGTCGCCGACAGCCCCTCCAGCAGGCACGTCAGCGCGAACTCGAAGCGCCGCTCGCTGTTCCGCTCCACGTCGCTCCCCCTCCCGGCGGCCATCCGCCGGGCCAGCAGCGGATGCCGCTCGGCGACGTCGCGCAGGTAGAGGGTGGTGGCGTGCTCGCTCCACTCGACCCCGCTCGCCCGCATGCGGCTCAGCGTGTCGCGCCAGGCCACCTCGGCGATCACCGCGCCCACCACCTGGTCGTTGACCGTCGCCATCGCCGCGTCCAGGTCGGCGTCGGCGAACCCGGCCTGTGACAGGAGCCGGAGCCCGGTCTCGGCCAGGGTGAACGCGTTGGGGCCCAGGTTCGGCCTGACGGTCAGCTCCAGCAGCGCCCACCGGTGGCGCAGCAGCATCTCGCGGGTGCTGCGGGCCAGCCCCGCCAGGCCGCGCCGCCAGTCGGGCTCGTCGGGGTCGGTGCGCACCTCGCCGAGCACCCGGTCCAGGGCCAGCTCCAGCACGTCGTCCTTGGTGCGGACGTACCAGTACAACGAGCCGGCCGTCACCCCCAGGTCGGTCGCGATCCGGCGCATGGACAGGCCGCGGTGCCCCTCGGTGTCCAGCACGGGCACGGCCGCGTCGACGATCTGGCCCCGGCTGAGCTGGCGGTCGCGCAGCGGCCGCTCGTGGCGCAGCCACACGGAGCCGTCGGAGGAGTCTGAGACAGGCATCGACCCACCGTACTCGACGCGACGATCAGTGTTCATGTGGCTCATACGGCGTTCAAGATTGTCGAACGCCGGATGAGCGACCCGGTTCGGGTCACCACTCCCGCCACTCGTCGGTGATCTCGTGACGGGTCAGCCCGCGGCGGGCCGCCAGGGCGTCGACGTCGATGCCGGCCTCGACGATCGACTCCTCCAGGTAGGCGCAGAGCTGCTCGCGCTCCTCGGTCTCGTAGGCGGCCTCGCCGTGCTGCTCGTTGACGTGGTTGAGGGCGAGCACCACCCGCTGGACGACCGCGAGGACCTCCTCGTCGGAGGGCGCGGACAGCGCGGTGAGGTCGCTGTCGAAACGTGACAGGACCTCGTCCGTGCCGCGCAGCAGGGACTCGGGGAACAACTCCGCGGCATACGCCTCGGCGGGGTCGAGCTCGCCGCCGGCGACCAGGCGGGCGTCCTCGGCGACGCGCTCGCGCCAGCAGGTGGTGGGTCGAACGGCCATGCGCCGGACCCTAGCGAACGGCACCGTCAATTCCGCCGCCCGGCCGGACGCGTACGGAACTCGTCGTAGGCTGCATCACACGCCTGATGGACGGGAGGGCAGAAGTGGCCGGGACGACGCAGACCGAGACGGTCGCCGAGCTGATGGCCGAGCTGGCCGCGCTGGAGGACCCGAGGATCCGCGAGGTGAACGAGCGGCACGGCGACGATCACGGGGTGAACCTCGGCAAGCTGCGCGCCGTCGCCAAGCGGCTGAAGACGCAGCAGGACCTCGCGCGGCAGCTCTGGGAGACGGACGACACCGCGGCGCGGCTGCTGGCGCTGCTGATCTGCCGCCCCAAGGCGTTCGGCCGGGACGAGCTGGACACCATGGTGCGCCAGGCCCGCGCCCCCAAGGTGCACGACTGGCTCGTGAACTACGTGGTCAAGAAGAGCCCGCACGCCGAGGAGCTGCGGCTGGCCTGGTCCGCCGACCCGGACCCGGTGGTGGCGAGCGCCGGGTGGGCGCTGACCACCGAGCGCGTGACGAAGCGGCCCGAGGGCCTCGACCTCGCCGGGCTGCTCGACGTGATCGAGGCGGAGATGAAGGGCGCCCCCGACCGGCTGCAGTGGGCGATGAACCACTGCCTGGCCCAGATCGGGATCGACCACGCCGGCCACCGCGCCCGCGCGATCGGCATCGGGGAGCGGCTGGAGGTGCTCAAGGACTATCCGACCTCGCCGGGCTGCACATCGCCGTACGCACCCGTCTGGATCAACGAGATGGTGCGCCGCCAGGATCAGCGGTGAGGACGAACTCGACCTGGTGCAGCGGGTCGCCGTCACCGTAGTCGTAGGTGCGTACGGTGCCGGAGCGGCAGCGTCACGGTAGGCGGTTCACGCCCACCGGTGCCGCTCGGTTCCCTGGTCGGCGGGGTAGAAGCTCTCGATGCGCAGCTCCTGGGCCGTGATGTCCTGCGGGGTGCCCACGGTGGTGATCATCGAGAAGTAGCTGACGGTCAGGCCGTCCCTGGCGAAGGTCACCGGGACGACGGGCAGGAGCGGGGCCGTGCGGTCGGGGCCGCGCGGGACGGCGGGCAGGATCTCCTCCAGCAGAGCCCGCGTGGTGGCGTCCGGGATGCCGCCGACGGCCTCGCGGTGCACGCGCTGGATGAGGGCGGGGGCGACCTCGTCCCAGTTGGCGACGTGCGGGCGCAGCTCCCGGGGGTCGAACATGAGCCTGATCACGTTGGTGGAGGCGGTCGCGGGCGGGATGCCGCGCAACCAGGCGAACATCATCTCGGCGGAGCGGTTGACCTGGACGATGTCCCAGTGCCGGTCCATGACCACGGCCGGGTAGGGCTCGTGATGGCTCAGCACGCGCTCCAGCGCCGCCCGGACGGTGGCCATCGCGGGCTCGCTCATGGCGCTCTCCCGGTAGGTGGGGGCGTATCCGGCCGCCAGCAGCAGGTCGTTGCGCTCGCGGAGCGGGACCTGGAGCGCCCCCGCCAGCGTCATGATCCACTCGCGGCTGGGGGTGGACCGGCCGCTCTCGACGAAGCTGAGGTGGCGCGGCGAGACCTGGGCGTGGTGGGCCAGCGCGAGCTGGCTCATCCGCCGCACCCGCCGCCAGTGGCGCAGCAGCTCGCCCAACGGTGTGCTCACCCCCACAGTGAACGGCTTCCGGCGCCCCGGCGCACTTCCCCCGCAGGGAATTGGAACGCCGCACCGCGCGCCGGAGAGTGAGGGCTCCGGCCACGGGAGGAGCCCCTGGCCATCCCCATGGAGGTCACGAGATGACCGTCTTCACCGTGCACACCGTCGAATCGGCCCCCGAGGCGTCCAGGCAGCCGCTGGACGAGCTGCGGCAGCGGGTGGGGTTCGTGCCCAACCTGGCGGGCCACCTCGCCGGGTCCCCGGTCGCGATCGACGCGTTCAACCAGTTGCAGCGGGCGCTGCGGCACTCCACGCTCACCGCCGCCGAGCGGGAGGTGGTCGGGCTCACGGTCAGCGTGGCGAACCGGTGCGCGTGGTCCGTGGCGGCGCACACCGCGTTCGCCGAGGGGGCCGGCCTGGCGCCGGAGGTGATCGAGGCGCTGCGGGCCGGCAAGGACGACCTGACGGACGAGCGGGCCACCGCGCTGTGCGCCTTCACCAGGGCGGTCCTGCGGTCCGGCGGGCTGGTGGGGGAGGCGGAGCCGGCCGGGATGCTGGTGGCGGGGTTCTCCCCTGAGCAGGTGCTGGAGGTGATCACGCAGGCCGCGTTCACGTCCATGGCGAACTGGGTCGCGAACGTGATCGGCACGCCGCTCGACGCCGCGCTCGCGAGCAGGGCCTGGGAGGGGTGAGAGAAGGCCGATGGCGGCCGCGCGCCGCGGCCGCCATCGGGGAGTGTCAGGTGATCAGGAGCTGGGGCAGGTGTGGCGGTACTCCTCGATCGACAGCCCGCTGGGCGGCGGGCACAGGAACCGCTCGTAGCGGGTGTCGTCGTCGACGAACCGCTTGAGCCAGGCCACCATCGACTTGGCCATCGTGGTGTTGGTGGTCTGCGGGAAGAAGTGGCTGGCGTTGTTCAGCTCCAGGTACGCCTTCTCCGACGAGGACGGGATGCTGTTGTAGAACGGCTCCGAGTGGGTGGTGACGGAGGCGACGGAGTCGCTCTCACCACCGATGATCATCGTCGGCACCCGGATGCCCGACCACGACTTCGTCAGGTTCCAGGGCGCGAGCGGCACGGCCGCCTGCAGCGACGGGCGGTCGTCGGCCGCCTCCAGGGTGCCGCCACCGCCCATCGAGTGGCCGGCGACCGCGAGCCGCGACGGGTCGATGCGGCTGCGTACCGTCGTCGAGCTGTCCTCGACCAGGTAGTCGAGCGCGGCCAGGAGCTGGCGGCCCCGGCTGGCGGGCTGGTCGTAGATGCTGTTGGTCTCGATGCCGATCACGACGAAGCCGTGCGAGGCGATCCGCGGGCCGAGCCACGACAGGCTGGACCACCTGGCCGTGTACCCGGGCGAGATGGCGATCGCGCCGAACGTGCCCTGGCTGGTGTCGGTCGGGTAATAGATGGTGCCGCCGCCGAAGCCGGTCACGCTCAGCGAGGAGACGCTGGTCTGCGCGGTGCTGAACGGGCCGCGGCTGGCTTCGAGGATGGCGTCCGTGGGGTCGGGGCCCCGGTCGTACGGGCCCTGCGCCTGGGCGGGGGAGGCGGCCATCAGGGCGCCGCCGACCAGTGAGACGGTGAGGGCGAGCTTGGTCAACGTTCGCGCGCCGAACCGGGGGGTGGATAGCTGCACGTCGTCATACTCCCTGCTCATCGAGGGTGACTGCTGTCTGTCGCCATTGTTCGGATGCGCAGTCAGCCGTGCATCGGTGAAATCACCGGTCCTGTGTTCAGGACATGAGCCTTACCAGTTCGACGCGGGAGCGGATGCCGAGCCGGCTGAAGATGTTCCTGAGGTGGTGCTCGACGGTGCGGCGGCTGAGGAAGAGCTGCTCGGCCACCTCCTTGTTGGTGGCGCCCTCGGCGACCATGCGGGCGATCTGCAGCTGCTGCGCCGTGAGCTGGCCCGTCGTCACGTCCAGCACCGGGCGCACGGGGTCGCCGGAGGCCCGCAGCTCGGTCCTGGCCTGCTCGGTCCACAGGCGCGCGCCGTACCGCTCGAACGTCTCCAGCGCAGAGTGCAGGTGCGTCCTGGCCGCCCCCGGCCGCCGGTCGCGCCGCAGCGCGCTGCCGTAAAGCAGTCTGGTACGGGCCGCCTCGAACTCGTACACGCCCTGCCCGTGCAGGTCGAGCGCCTCCCTGAACAGCTCCTCCGCCTCGCCCGGTGGCGCCAGCAGCGCCCGGCAGCGGGACACCAGCGCCCGCAGGCCGGGGCTGCGCGTGCTGCCCACCCAGCGCTCCAGCACCCGCAGCGCCGACCCGGCCGCCTCGTGGTCGCCGGTACGCGCGCACGCCTCGATGAAGTGCGGCGTGGCCATGACCCTGATGACCACGTGGTTGCTGTTGCGCCGCTCGGCACGCAGCCGGTTGGCCGCGTCGGCGGGGCGGCCCGCGGCCAGGTCGAGGTAGGCCAGCGCCCAGTTGCCGATCGCGCCCGCCACGGCCAGGTCGTGCGCGTCGGCCAGGTCGATGGCGGCGTCGGCGCGCACCCGGCAGGTGTCCTGGTCGCCCTCGACGGCCGCCGTGATCGCCAGCCAGGCCAGGTGCTGGGCGGCCGTGTTGAGCTGGCCGGTCTCCTGTGCCAGGCGCAGGCCCTGGGCGGCGGTGGTGGCGACGGCGGCGTACCGGCCCATCCAGATCTCCGGGTAGATCATGTACTCCAGGAGCTGCGGCATGGCCGAGACCGCGCCGCGCACGCGGGCCGCCTCGATGGCGCGCGCCGACAGGCGGTGCGCGGTGGCGTCCTCGCCGAGCAGCATGCTGGCCACGCACGCCCACACCAGCACGGCGGGATCGCGCACGGAGCCGGCCAGCTCGACCACCCGCCGCAGCGGCGCCGCCGCCTCTTGGTGGGAGCCGCTGAAGGTGGAGGCCATGCCGGCCAGGTACTCGAACATGAGCTGCGTCGGCACCGTCTCGTCGGGGCGGCGCAGCGCGGCGGCCTGGCGGGCGATCGCGATGAACGCGCGGTTGTCGCCCGCCCGGTAACTGGCGTCGGCGGCCCGGACCAGCGCGCGCACGCCCAGCATGCGGTGGCTCTCCAGCAGCCAGGTCGCCGCCGAGAGCAGCTCCTCGCGGGCGCTGCCCGTCTCGCCGCCGAGCAGCTCCAGGCTGCCGTGCAGGAGCTGGACGTGGGCGCGCAGCTCGTCGGGGGCCGCGAGGCTGCGCAGCCTGGCCAGCAGGGAGCGGGCGACCTGGGGGCGGCCCGCCACCCAGGCGTACCGGGCGGCGGCGGCCAGGCGCTCGGCCTTGGCGGGGTGGTGTGGGTCGGTGAGCTCGGCGGCGCGTTCCAGGGCCAGGTACGGCTCGGGGTGCGTGTGCGCGGGGTGGGCGTCGAGGGCGGCGGCGGCCAGGTCGTCGGCGAGGGCGGCGGGCGGGCCGTCGAGGGCGCAGGCCCGGTGCCAGGCGTGGCGCAGACGGTGCGAATCGCCCCTCGGCCCGCCGTCCCCGAGGAGGCCTGTCGGCCCGCCGTCCCCGAGGAGGCCCGCCTGCTCATCGTTCCCCAGCAGGCTCGCCAGGAGGCGGTGGCTGCTGCGGCGCCGCAGGAGGGACGCGCCGTAGTAGACCACGCCGCGCACGGCCGGGTCGCGGAAGTCGTAGCGGTCACCCACGGAGTGCAGGACGCCCGCCCGCTCGGCCGGCTCCAGCACCGTGAGCGCGCACGAGGGCCGGGCCGCCCGGATCAGCGTGGGCAGGTCGAGCCCGGGATCGGCGGCGATCAGCAGGAGCAGCCGCTGCGCCTCGGCGGGCAGCGCGGCCAGCAGGCTCGTGTGCTCGCGCCACAACCGCCCGCCCTTCGGCAGCGTCACGGGCGGCGCGGCCAGGCCGGCGAGCTGGTCGGGGGTGAGCGAGGCGATCAGCTCGGCCAGCGCGAGCGGGTTGCCCCTGGCGATCTGGTCCAGCGCCGCCAGCAGGTCCTCGGCCACCTTCCCCGCCGCCAGATCGCCTGCCAGCTCCCGTACGGCGGCCGCGTCCAGCCCGCCCAGCACCCGCACGGGCACGCCCTCCGGCGACCGCGCGGCCTCCCTGGCGGTGAACAGCAGCGCCACCGCCTCCCCTGTCACCCGCCTGGCCGCGAACGACAGCACCTCCCTGCTGTCGGTGTCCAGCAGGTCCACGTCGTCCACGCAGGCCAGCACCGGCTGCTCGGCGGCCACCGCCGACAGCAGGCCCAGCACGGCCGCGGGCAACGTCAGCCCGCCGGCCCCGGTGCCGGACTCCAGCGCCGACATCAGTGCGCGTGCCTGCGCGCCGGGCAGCGAGGCGGCGCCCGCGGCGACGGGCCGCAGCAGGCCGTGCAGCCCGGCGTACGGCAGCCGCGACTCCGACTCCACCCCCGAGACGCGCAGGACACGGAAGCCGGGGGCGGCGTGCGCGATGGCCAGGTCCAGCAGCGCCGTCTTGCCCATGCCGGGCGCGCCCACCAGGAGCAGCGCTCCGCCGGAGCCGGCGCGGGCGTGGTCGAGCAGCCGCAGCAGGGCGCGTTCTTCCTCGCCGCGCCCGCGTAAGAGAGGCTTGTCGGAGGACACGTCGCCAGTGTTACGCGCGGATGTCAGGACTGAAAGAGGACGTTCGTAAGAGACCGGTGATTTCACCGATACCCCGGCGGTGGCGGCTCGTTCCCGCGTGCGCGGCCGTACGACCACGGGCGCAGCGCGGCCCGGCGCGCCAGCACCCGACATCACGGTGGCCGAGCTCAGGGCCTGACCCCGACGCGTCTCCTGGACAGCCGGTCGGAGACGGCCGGTACGAGCCCCTGCGGCATGAACAGCACCACCCCGATCAGCACGAGCGCGTACACCGCGTACGACAGCACGCTCGGCGCGTAGGTCGGCATGCCAGGCAACGCCGCCAGCAGGTCCAGCCCCTGCACGAGCAGCGTGATGGCGGTGGCTCCCACCACCGCGCCCCAGATCGTCCCGAGCCCGCCGACCACCGCCATCACGATGTACTGGATCGAGAGCAGCACGGGGAACGACGTCGGCGCGACGTATCCGGTGTAGAAGCAGTAGATCCCCCCGGCCAGCCCCGCGAACGTGGCCGACAGGGCGAAGACGACCAGCTTGTACCGGCCCACCGGGATGCCGGACGAGGCCGCCGCGATCTCGCTGGTCGCCAGGGCGCGCAGGGCGCGGCCCGGGCGGGAGGTGATCACGTTGTGCGTGACCAGCATGACCAGGGCCAGCCCCGCCCACGTCAGGTACGCGTACACCGACGCGCTCGTGGCCACGAACGAACCGGCGCCGAACTGCGGGATGCCCTGCAGCCCGATGTCCCCGCCGGTGAACTCCAGCTGCCCCGCCAGGGACAGCAGGATGAGCTGCATGGCCAGGGTGGCGAAGGCCAGGTGGTGGCCGCGCAGCCGCAGCAGCGGGACGCCGATGACGAGGGCGGACAGCGCGGCGGCCACGGGCGCGGCCACCAGGCCCACCAGCGGGGGAGCGCCGTTCAGCGCCAGCAGGGCCGCGGTGTAGGCGCCGATGGCGTAGAAGGCGCCCTGGCCCAGCGACACCTGCCCGGCGTACCCCATGAGCAGCGACACCCCGACCGTCACCATGGCGGCCAGGCCGAGCAGGATGTAGACGGCCAGCGCGCTGTCGTCGAGCACGGCCGGCAGGACGAGCGTCACGACGGCGACCAGCAGCCCGGCCGCGAGCCCCAGCCGCCTGCTCATGTGGACTCCTGGGAGATGGCCGGGCGGCGGCCCGCCTGCACGATCATGACGACGAGCATGAGTCCCAGCGCGACCTCCAGCTGGTGCGAGCCGTAGCCGTAGCCGGCGGCCATGGTCTCGGCCACGCCCAGCAGCAGCGCGCCGACGAGCGTGATCACGGGACGGGTGAGCGCGCCGAAGACGGCGGCGGCGAAGCCGTTGACGATGAGCGTGACGTCGGTGTCGAACGAGATCGGCCGCAGCGGCGTGACCAGCACCCCGGCGACGCCGCCGAGCAGCCCGCCCAGCGCGAACGCCAGCAGCCCCATCCGCCGGGTGTCGATGCCGACGACGCGGGCGGCGTACGGGTTGGAGGCGCACGCGGTCAGCGCCTTGCCCAGGTAGGTGCGCCCGAAGAAGAGTGCGAGCAGCACGAACGTGCCCGCGGCCACGCCGATGACCAGCAGGTGCTGCGTCTGGATGCGCGCCCCCGCCAGCGTCACCGAGCCGGCCAGGCCGGGCGCCGAGCGCGGCTGGTCGCCCCAGAGCACGATCTCCACCGCGTACGCGAGCACGCCCACGCCCAGCGTGACGATCAGCGACGACAGCGGCGTGGTGCCCGGCTTGCCGATGGCGGCCAGCCCGGTCAGCAGGCCCGCCACCGCCGCCGCCAGGACGGCGGCCACCTCGCTGACCCCGTGCGGCAAGCCCAGCCCGAGCAGGGAGGACGTGCACAGCCCCGCGACGACGGCGAAGGTGCCCTGCGCGAAGTTCACCACGCCGGTGACGCGGTGGATGACGACCAGGCCGCTGGCGATGAGCGCGATGGCGGAGCCGACCGCGAGCCCGTTGAGGAGGTAGGTGAGGAATGCGCTCACGCCCTGGCCGCCCCTTCGCCGCCGCTCATGTGATCGCCCCGCCCAGGTACGCGCTGGCCACCCGCGGGTCGTCGGCCAGCTCGGCGCTCTCGCCCTCGGTCACGATCCGCCCGGCCTCCAGGACGTAGGCCCGCCGGCACAGCTCGAAGGCCAGCCGCGCGTTCTGCTCGATGAGCAGCACGGTCAGCCCCCGGGACCGGTTCAGCTCGGCCAGGTGCTCGGCCAGGTCGGCGGTGACGTTGGGGGCCAGGCCGAGTGACAGCTCGTCCACGACCAGCGCGTCCGGCTGCGCCATCATGGCCCGGCCGAAGGCCACCATCTGCTGCTCGCCCCCGGACAGCACCCCGGCCCGGCGCGAGGACAGCTCGGCCAGGCGGGGGAGCAGCTCGTACACGGGGGAGGGGTCGCGCCGCCCGGAGCGCCAGCCGCCCAGCGCCAGGTTGTCGGCGACGGACAGGTCGGGGAAGAGCTGGCGGCCCTCGGGGATCAGCGCCAGCCGCCCGCCGATCCGGACCGTGCCCGAGGCGGGCCTGAGCAGCCCGGCCAGGGTGTCGGCCAGCGTCGACTTGCCGGCGCCGTTGGGGCCGAGCAGGGCCACCATCTCGCCCTTGCCGACGGTGAGCGTGACGTGCTCCAGCGCGGTGGCGGTGCCGTACGAGACCACCAGGTCCTGGACCTCGATCATGAGGCCTGTCCGAGATAGGCGGCCAGCACCAGCGGGTCGGCGCGCACCTCGGCCGGCGGGCCGTCGGCGATGACCTGCCCCAGGTCGAGCACCACGACGCGGTCGGCCAGCCGGGTCACGAACGCCACGTCGTGCTCGATGAGCAGGATCGTCAGGCCGTCCGCCCGCAGCTCCTCCACCAGCCTCGCCAGCCGCTCGCGCTCCTCGCCGCGCAGCCCGGACGCGGGCTCGTCGAGCAGCAGCAGCCGGGGCCGCGCGCACAGGGCGCGGGCCAGTTGCAGCGCCCGCTGCTGGCCGATCGGCAGCCGGTCGGCCGGCCGGTCGGCCCACTCCGCGAGCCCCACGCGCTCCAGGGCGGTGGCGGCCTCGGCGGCGATCTCGCGCTCGTCGGCCCGGTGCCGGGGCAGCCGCAGCGCGGCCGAGCCGAACCCGGCCCGGGTGCGCCCGTGCGCCCCCACCATGACGTTCTCCTCGACCGTCATGCCGCGGAACACCCTGGCCGCCTGGAAGACGATCGACATGCCGAGCCGGGCCCTGCGGTGCGGCGCGAGCCGGTCCACCCGCTGACCGAGGAAGGAGATGCGGCCGTGGTCGGCCGTCAGGTGCCCGGTGATCAGGTTGAACAAGGTGGACTTGCCGGCGCCGTTCGGGCCGATCACGCCGCAGACCTCGCCGTCCGCGACGCTCAGCGAGACGTCGCGGACGGCGTAGACGCCCCCGAAGGAGCGGGAGACCCCGGTGACGGTCAGCACGCGCCCTACCCCTGCGCGTTCACGGTCTTGGTGAGCTGCTCCTTGGCCCATTCGGTGGGAACGAACTGGCCGTTCTGCACCGTGTTCACCGAGATGTACTCGGGCGACAGGCCGGAGTGGTCGGTGGCGGAGTAGCGGAAGCGGCCGTTCGGGGTGATCAGGTCCATGGCCTCCAGCGCCTTCTGGACCTTGGCCTTGTCGGTGCTGTTCGCCTTCCTGATCGCCTCGAACAGCAGCAGCGAGGCGCTGTAGCCGTCCTGGGCGAACTGGGGCGGCGGGTAGCCGTGCTTCTGCTCGTACGGCGTCGCCATCTGGTCGATGACCTGCTTCTGCTTGCCGTCGGGCAGGTGGTCGCCGACCACGCCGATCGCGCTCTGCACGGTCATGCCCTCGGCCTGCGCGCCCATCGGCTCCAGCCACAGCTTGCTGGCCTGCGAGGCGGTCAGGAACAGCGGCGTCTTGAGCCCCGAGGCCACGTACTGCTTGGCCGCCGTCACGCCCGGCGCGCCCGAGCCCCAGAACACCAGCGCCTCGGCCTTGGAGTCGCGCACGTGCGTGAACATCGCGCTGAAGTCGGAGGTGGTGGTCTCGTACGGCTCGTCCACGGCGATCGTCACGCCGTACTTCGGAGCCAGCTCGACCATCGACTTGTGGCCGGAGACGGAGTACGCGCTCTTGGAGTCCCACGCCACGGCGATCGTCTTGATGCCCTCGGCCTGGATGTACTGCAGGTAGCGCTCGGCGTACATGCTGGACAGGGCGGGGGTGACGAAGATGTAGGACTTGATCGGCTCGACCTGCTCCTGCGCCGGTGCCAGCGACAGGTAGGGCATCATGTCGCGCTGCGCGAGCGGCTCGACCGCCAGCGCCGAGTTGGAGAACACCGGCCCGATGAGCGCGTCGATCTCGCCCTTGATCTGGTTGTAGGCCACGATGCCCTGGTCGGGAGCCGTCTTGTCGTCCCGCGTGATCAGCTCCACCTTGCGGCCCAGCAGGCCGCCCTGTGCGTTGACCTGCTCGACGGCCAGCTCGACGGCCTTCTTGTCCTCGCTGCCGAGCGGGGTGTAGTTGCCGGTGAGGGAGACGATGAGCCCCACCTTGATGGGATCCGCCTGGCCACCGCTCGACCCGCCCCCGCCGCCGCAGGCCGTCGCGGCCAACAACAGGCAGACCAGGGACGGAAGAAACCTGCGCATCAGGACCTCCTGGGCCGGTGGCCCCAAAAGTAGGCAGGTACATTACGGCTGTCAATAGAGTGCCTAATTTCCGGAGACAAGCTGTTATGCGGCCTCAATCGGTGATTCTCACCTTCCTCGGGGACCACGTGTACGGGCGCGGATTCTGTGTTTCCTCGCGGAGTTTCATCGAGGCGTTCGGCAAGGTGGGGATCTCGGAGGAGGCCACCCGCTCCACGCTGACCCGGATGGTGCGCCGCGGGCTGCTGCGCCGGCAGCGCTGCGGCCGGCGCATGTTCTTCGGCCTCACCCCGACCAGCGCCGAGGTGCTCAAGGACGGCGAGCGGCGGCTGTGGCACAGCGGCGTGGTCAACGACGCCGACGAGGACAGGTGGACGCTGATCGGCTTCTCGCTGCCCGAGTCGTGGCAGCGGCAGCGGCACGAGCTGCGCTCGCGGCTGGTCTGGGCCGGGTTCGGGCCGTTGCAGAACGGGTTGTGGATCGCTCCAGGCGAGGTGGACGCCACCGGCGTGGTCGAGGACCTGGGCGCCAACGTCCGCGTCTTCGCCGCCGAGCCGCGCCGGCCCACCGACATGCAGACCCTGGTGGGGGAGGCGTACGACCTGGCCGGGCTGGGCGAGCAGTACCGGGCGTTCCTGCGCCGCTGGGACCGGGCGGACCCGGCGCCGGAGGCGCCCGACGACCTGGGCCGGTCGCTGATGCTGCTCACCGGCTGGCTGCAGATCATCAGGGCCGACCCGCGGCTGCCGCTGCGCTACCTGCCGGACGACTGGCCCGCCGAGAAGGCACAGCGGGTCTGCCACGCGCTGCACGAGCGGTTCAGGCCGCAGGCGGAGCGGATCGTGGCGGAGCTGCTCGACACGGTTCCCGATGAAAGTTCGGCAGAACCGTGACAGCCATCGCAAATTGGCCTAATTTGGGGTCCGGGAGTCGCCGATGCGTAATCAGGGGATTGGCTCGTGGCCGGCACGCAGGGCACGCATGACGCCCGACGCCGTCGCGCTGTCGTACAAGGGAGATCACTACACCTATCGTGACCTGCGCGATCGCGTGAACAGGCTGGCCAGTGCGCTCGGCGTGCGGCGCGGCGACCGGGTCGCGTTCCTCGGGGCCAACCAGCCCGCGATGGTGGAGACGCTCTTCGCGGCGGGGCTGCTGGGGGCCGTGTTCGTGCCGCTCAACACCCGGCTGACCGGGCCGGAGCTGCGCTACATCCTGGAGGACGCCGATCCGGCGCTGCTCGTGCTGGGCGAGGAGCGCGACGGCGAGGGGCTGCCGGGGCGCCACCTGCGGGCCGCCGACTACGAGGCCCTGCTCGCCTCCGGCTCGCCCGAGCCGATCGACGAGCCGGTGAGCCAGGACGACGTGTGCCTGATCATGTACACCTCGGGCACCACGGGCCGGCCCAAGGGCGCCATGCTCACTCACGGCAACCTCACCTGGAACACGGTCAACCTGCTCGTGGACGTCCCGCTGCGCCACGACGAGGTGGCGCTGATCGCCGCGCCCCTGTTCCACATCGCGGCCATGGGGCAGGCGCTGATCCCGACCGTGCTCAAGGGCGGGCGGGCGGTGCTGGAGCCGGCGTTCGACGTGGCGCGTGTCTTCGACCTGATCGAGGCGGAGCGGGTGACGCTGATCGCCGGGGTGCCGACCATGTTCCAGTTCCTCGCGGGCTCGTCGCGCTGGGTCGAAGCCGACCTGTCGAGCCTGCGGCACCTGCTGTGCGGGGGAGCGCCGGTGCCCGAGCCGCTGATCCAGGCCTACCAGGAGCGCGGGCTGACGTTCATGCAGGGGTACGGCATGACGGAGACCGCGCCCGGCGCCCTGTTCCTCGGCGCCGACCGCGTCACCAGCAAGGCCGGCACGGCCGGGGTGCCGTGCTTCTTCTCCGACGTGCGGCTGGTGGCGCCCGACGGCTCGCCCGCCGCACCGGGTCAGCCCGGCGAGCTGTACGTGCAGGGCCCCAACGTGATGCCCGGCTACTGGCGGCGCCCGGAGGCGAGCGCCGAGGTGCTGTCGGCGGACGGGTGGTTCCGCTCGGGCGACATCGGCGTGGCCGACGAGGACGGGTACGTGCGCATCTCCGACCGTGTCAAGGACATGATCATCTCTGGTGGGGAGAACATCTACCCCGCCGAGGTGGAGAGCGTGTTGTACGAGCACACCGCGGTCGCCGAGTGCGCGGTGATCGGCGTGCCGGACGAGCGATGGGGCGAGGTGGGCAAGGCGCTGATCGTGCTGCGGCCCGGCGCGACGGCCTCGCCGGAGGAGCTGCTGAAGCACCTCGACGGCCGCCTGGCCCGCTACAAGGTCCCCAAACACGTGCACTTCGTGGCCGAACTGCCCAAGAACGCGGCGGGCAAGCTCCTCAAGGCCCCGCTGAGAAAGCTCTACGGACAAGGATGATCCATCATGCGTACCTCACCGCCCTTCCGTGCCGACCACGTCGGCAGCCTGCTCCGCCCCGCCGAGCTGCTGCACGCCCGCCAGACCCTCACCGGTGACGCGCTGCGCGAGGCCGAGGACGCGGCGATCAGGGACGTGGTGCGCAAACAGCGGGACGCGGGCCTGCAGAGCGCGACCGACGGCGAGTACCGCCGGGCCTCCTGGCACATGGACTTCATCTACCAGCTCGACGGCGTCGGCCAGGCCGACGACGAGCACATCACGGTGCGCTTCCACAACGCGGAGGGGGACCTGGAGTACACCCCCGCCGCGCTGCGCGTGCACGACCGGATCCGGCTGCGCGAGCCGATCTTCGCCGACGACTTCATGTTCCTGCGCGAGACCGTCTCCGGCGGGGTCACGCCCAAGCTGACCATCCCGTCGCCCAGCATGGTGCACTACCGGGGCGGGCCCGCCGCGATCGATCCCCAGGTGTACCCGGACGTGGAGGAGTTCTGGCGCGACCTGAGCGCCGCCTACGCCGAGCAGGTACGCAGGATCGGCGCGCTGGGGTGCACGTACCTGCAGTTCGACGACACCAGCCTGGCCTACCTGAACGACCCGTCGCAGCGGGCCGAGCTGGCCGAGCGCGGCGACGACGCCGACCACCTGCACCTGCGCTACATCAAGCAGATCAACGCCGCGCTCGCCGCCAAGCCCGCCGGCATGACGATCACCACGCACATGTGCCGGGGGAACTTCCGCTCCTCCTGGGTCGCCTCGGGCGGCTACGACTTCGTGGCCGAGGCGCTGTTCAACGAGCTGAAGGTGGACGGCTTCTTCCTGGAGTTCGACGACGAGCGGTCGGGCGGCTTCGAGCCGCTGCGGTTCGTGCCGCCGGGCAAGATGGTGGTGCTCGGGCTGGTCACGACCAAGCGGGGCGAGCTGGAGTCGAAGGACGCGCTCAAGCGGCGGATCGACGAGGCGGCCAAGTTCGTCGACCTGGATCAGCTCTGCCTGTCGCCGCAGTGCGGCTTCTCCTCCACGGTGGAGGGGAACGCGCTGACGGAGGAGCAGCAGTTCGCCAAGATCCGGCTGATCGTCGAGACGGCTCAGGAGGTCTGGGGCTGAAGCACCCCGTCGAGGAACCCCCTGACGGTCTCGGCGAGCGGCTGCCGGTGGTCGGACAGCGCGTGGTCGGTGGGCCACTCGCGCTGTTCGGCCCCCCGGTAGGCCGCCACCAGCGGCCGGTGGTGCAGCCGCGCCGGTGACACCGGGTCGTCGGGGCTGCCGATCAGCAGGACCGGCCGACCGGCGAGCCGGGGCGCCAGGCCGGCCAGGCTCCACCGCTCGCCCGCCCGCTCCATCTCCGCCACCAGCGCCTCGCCACTCGTCCCGCGCAGGGGCAGCAGGTCCTCCCCGAACGCCTCGACGTACCGGGCGCGGCTCGCGGCGTCGAGCGAGCGGGCCACCGCGCCGAAGTCGAACCCCGCCACCGACACGACGGCGGCGACGGACGGGTCGGCGGCGGCGGTCATCAGCGCGGCGAATCCGCCCGCGCTGTGCCCGAACAACGCCAGCCGCCCGGGGTCGAGCCGGTGCGCGGCGGCGAACTGCTCGGCGCGCACGGCACGGGCCACGGCGGCGGCGTCCTCCAGCACGTTCGCCCACGACCAGGTGCCGCCCATGCCCCAGGAGCCCCGGTAGTGGAAGGCGACGGCGGCGTAACCCGCCGAGCGCAGCGCCTGGGCCACGTCCAGATTGCGCTCGTTGCCCGGGAAACCCTGCAAGAAGAGCACGACGGGGTGCGGCCCCGGCCCGGACGGCAGGTGCAGCAGCCCGGCGAGGGGCACACCGCCGCTCTCGAACGTCACGGCGGGGGTGGCTGCGCGCATGATGATCCTCCCTAGATCGAACCGATCGGTACGATAGCAGGGATCGAACCGCTGAGTACCATCTAGGGGTGCCAGTACCGAAGGGAAGCACCCTGGACCCCGAGCGGACCCGGGCGACGATCATCGAGACGGTCATGCCGATCCTGTACGAGCGCGGCCTCGACGGCGTCGGCGTGGCGGAGCTGTGCGCCGTCACCGGGGTGTCGAAGGAGACGCTCTACCGGCACTTCGGCTCCAAGGAGGGGCTGATCGAGGCGGTGCTGGAGGCGCGCAGCGAGCGCGTGACCCGCTGGCTGCGCACGGCCGCGGAGTCGGCCGGCGAGGAGCCCGCCGACCAGCTCGCCGCCGTGTTCGACGCCCTGCTGGAGTGGCACGGCGAGCCCGGCTTCCGCGGCTGCGCGCTGCTCAACGCCGCCGCCCAGCACCACGACGCGCCCGAGCTGGACCTGGTGGGGCGGCACCTCGAACGCCGGCTGGCGCTGCTCACCGAGATCGCCACGAGGGCGGGGGCGGGCGATCCGGGGGCGCTGGCCCGCCAGTGGCTCGTCCTGGTGACCGGCTGCACCGTCGTCGCCGATCAGCATCCGGGCACGCGCGACGCCGCGCGGCTCGCCCGCGAGGCCGCGCTCGCCCTGCTGACGGCGGCCCGGGCCGGCGCTTAGCCGGCGAGCGGGAAGTGGTGCGGCACCTCCCGAGCCCGGAGCTTCGGGAGATGCCGCCGATCAGCGGGCGCGACCGGCCGGCGGCGGGGCCCCGCGCCCGTCGCCGCTCGCTCGCGCGCCGGTCCGGTCACCGCATGGCGCGGAAGCCGTCGCGCAGCTCGCGGGTGAGCAGCCGCGGCTGCTCCCAGGCCGCGAAGTGCCCGCCCTCGTCCAGGCGGTTGTAGTGGACGAGCCGGGGATAGGCCTGCTCAGTCCAGCTCTTCGGGGCCTGGTAGAGCTCGTCGGGGAAGACGCTCACGGCGACGGGGATCGACACGCCCTTGACCGCGAAGAACGGGACGGTGTTCTCCGCGTAGAGCCGCGCCGCGGAGATCGCCGTCCTGGTCAGCCAGAAGTGTGTGATGTTGTCGAGGACGTCGTCGCGCGTCAGGCCCACGGCCTCGCCGGCGAAGCTGCGGGAGATCAGGTCCAGGCTGGCCGCGTCATGGTCGAGCATGAACGCCGCGAGCCCCACGGGCGAGTCCATGAGCCCCGTCAGCGTCTGCGGGCGCGTGGCCATCATGAGGGCGTAGGCGACGTGCTTCCAGAAGAAGTCGAGCTGCTCGCAGGTGCGCAGCTCCTCCTGTGACAGGCCGGGCGGCAGGGACGCCAGGGCGTTGCCGGCGCCGGTGATGTCGCCCTGGAACAGCTTGTCGATCTCGGGCGGGACGACGCCGGGCATGTTGGTGTGGATGCCGAGCAGCCCGTCCGGCTCGTCGGCCGCCATCAGGTCCACGACGAGCGCGCCCCAGTCGCCGCCCTGGGCCACGAACCGCTGGTAGCCCAGGCGCCTCATCAGCTCCGGATAGGCGCGGGCGATGCGCGCCGGGCCCCAGCCGGGCGTCGCGGGCTTGCCTGAGAACCCGTAGCCGGGCATGGACGGGATCACCACGTGGAAGGCGTCCGCCGCGGTGCCGCCGTGCGCCGTCGGATCGGTGAGCGGCTCGATGAGCTTGAGCTGTTCGATGACCGAGCCGGGCCACCCGTGGCAGACGATCAGCGGCAGGGCGTTCTCGTGCTTGGAGCGGACGTGGATAAAGTGGATGTCCAGCCCGTCGATCTCGGTGACGAAGTTCGGCAGCGCGCCGAGCCTCGCCTCGCACCTGCGCCAGTCGTACTCGTCGGCCCAGTAGCGGGCGAGCTCCTGGACGGTCGCGAGCTGCACGCCCTGCGACTGGTCGGCGACGGTCTCCCTCTCCGGCCAGCGGGTCGCCGCGATGCGAGCGCGCAGGTCCTGGAGCTCGCGCTCGGGGACGACGGGGATCGTGAAGGGGCGGATCGCGGCGGACCCGGTCGTGACAGACATGGATGTCTCCTCGGTCGGCAGGCGGCCCTGTGCCGCCTGGCCCGATGACGATCCCGCAGGTGGAAGAGCCATCGCCCCAGGGGGAATCACGGGGATCGCCCCCGTGGCAGCAAACTTCGCAAAACTGTCGAAACACTCCTAAGCGGACTAAAATCAAGAGAGCATGACCCGTCGTGGCCGCGCAGAGCCTGCTGCGGCGTGCCAGGAAGGTCGAGCCCATGGGCGTGTTCGCCACCATCGACACCCGAGCGGCACTGCGAGGCCGCGATCGCGAGCTGGCCGCGCTGGAGCGGGCCCTGGCCACGGCACGGTCGGGGAACAGCGCGGTCCTGGTGCTGCGGGGCGAGGCGGGCATCGGCAAGACCGCGCTGCTGGAGCACACGACGCGCCGGGCCACCGGGTTTCGGATCTCCGGCATCGCCGGTGTCCAATCGGAGATGGAGCTGGCGTTCGCGGGCCTGCACCAGCTCTGCGGGCCGCTGCTGGACGGGCTCGACGCCCTGCCGGGGCCGCAGCGTGACGCCCTGTCGGTCGCGTTCGGGATGCGGGAGGGCGAGGCGCCCAGCCGGTTCCTGGTGGGGCTGGCCGTGCTCGGCCTGCTGGCTCGCGCCGGCCGGGCCCGGCCGCTGCTCGTCCTCGTCGATGACGCGCAGTGGCTCGACGACGGGTCCGCGCAGGTGCTGGCGTTCGTGGCCAGGCGCCTGATGGCCGAGCAGGTGGCACTGATCTTCGCGGTCCGTGAGCCCGCGGACATGCGGGACCTGGCGGGGCTGCCGGAGCTGACCGTCGAGGGCCTCGACGAGGCCGATGCCCGCGCCCTGCTGGCCTCGGCCGCGCACGTGCCGCTCGACCCGCCGGTACGCGACCGGATCGTCGCCGAGGCGCACGGCAACCCGATGGCCCTGCTGCACCTGCCCCGCGCCCTGGCCCCCGCCGAGCTGGCGGGGGGCTTCTGGCTGCCCGGCAGGCAGCCCCTGGAGCGGCGCCTGGAGAACGCCTTCCATCAGCGGTTCCGCGCGCTTCCTGAGGACAGCCGCCGGCTCCTGCTGATCGCCGCGGCCGAGCCCACCGGCGACGCCGGCCTGTTGTGGCGGGCGGCGACCCTCCTGGGGACACCGGCGCGGGCCGCCGTGCCCGCGGAGGCCGACGGGCTCGTCGAGCTCGCCGCCGGCGTGCGCTTCCACCACCCGCTGGTGCGCTCCGCGATCTACCAGCGGGCGGCCGCCCCGGACCGCCGGGCCGTGCACCGGGCGCTGGCACAGGCCACCGATCCCGATCGCGATCCCGACCGCCGGGCGTGGCATCGCGCCCACGCCGCCGCCCGTCCCGACGAGAGCATCGCCGCCGAGCTGGAGCGCTCGGCAGGCCGGGCGCACGCCAGGGGAGGAGCCGCCGCGGCGGCGGCCTTCCTGCGCCGGGCGGCGGAGCTGACACCCGACCCCGCCCTCCGAGTCGCCCGCACGCTGGACGCCGCCCAGGCCGCGATCGACGCCGGCGGACCGGCCCAGGCCGACGCCCTGCTCGCCGCCGCCGAGGCAGGCCCGCTCGACGACCTGCGCCGGGCCCGGCTCGAACGGCTGCGCGCCCGGCTGGTGTTCGCCAAGGAGCGCGGGAACGACGCGCCCCGCCTCCTGCTCGCCGCCGCGCGCCGGCTGGCGCCGCTGGACGCCGCCCTCGCCAGGGACACCCTGCTGGAGGCGGTCGGCGCCGCGATCTTCGCCGGCCGGCTCAGCACCGGCCCCGGACAGCGGGAGGTGGCCGAGGCGGCCCGCGCCGGCCCACCGCCGCCCGCGCCGCCGCGCATGGTGGACGTTCTGCTCGACAGCATGGCCGGTCTGATCGTCGACGGCCCCGCCGCCGGCGCCCCCGCGCTCCGGCACGCGCTGGATCTCGTGCGCGAGCAGCGCGAGCCCGGCCTGACGGACGCGGAACGGCGCCGGCTGTGGCTGGCGTTCCGGGTGACGCCCGAGCCCATCGCGCCCGAGCTGTGGGACGACGCCGCCTGGCAGGAGCTGGCCGAGGGCGCCGTCGCCAGCGCCCGCCAGGCGGGGGCGCTGTCCGTCCTGCCGATGGCGCTGACCTACCAGGCGGGGTTCCTGCTGCACGCCGGAGAGTTCGACGCCGCGGCGGCGCTCATCGACGAGGCCACGGCGATCTCCGAGGCGACCGGCGGCGCCCCCATGATGTACACGTCCCTGGTGCTGGCAGCCTGGCGTGACGAGGAGGGCGAGGCGCTCGACCACATCAGGACGACCGCCCTGGAGGTGGGGGCACGAGGGGAGGGCCGTGCCCTCGGCCTGGCCGAGTACGCCACCGCGGTCCTCTACAACGGCCTCGGCCGTTACGACGCCGCGCTGGCGGCGGCCAGGCGGGCCTGCCAGTACGAGGATCTGGGGTTCTACGGCTGGGCGCTGGCCGAGCTCATCGAGGCCGCCGTCCGCTGCGGGCAGCCGGAGCTCGCCGAGCCGGCGCTGGAGTCGCTCACCGAGCGCACGCGAGTCAGCGGCACCGAGTGGGCGCTGGGCATGGCGGCCCGCTCGCGGGCGCTGCTGAGCGGCGGGGATGCCGACGCGCTCTACCGGGAGGCCATCGAGCATCTGGACCGCTGCCGGGTCACACTGCACCTGGCCCGCGCCCGGCTGCTGTACGGCGAATGGCTGCGGCGGCGCAACCGCCGCCAGGAGAGCCGCGCCCAGCTGCGCCCGGCGCACGAGACGTTCAGCGGGGCCGGAGCGCGCTGCTTCGCCGAACGCGCGAGGCGTGAGTTGCTGGCGACCGGGGAGACCGTCCGCAAGCGCACCGTCTCCACGGCGGCGGAGCTGACCAGCCAGGAGGCGCAGATCGCGGGGCTGGCCAGGCTCGGGCACACCAACGACGAGATCGCCGCCCGGCTGTTCATCAGCCCGCGCACGGTGGAATGGCATCTGGGCAACGTCTTCGCCAAGCTGGGGGTCAGCTCCCGTCGGCATCTGCGGGCGGCGCTGGCCGCGCCGAAGCCGCCGACCGCCCAGCGCGGCCATCCGCTGACCCGCCGTCCGTAGCGATGCCGGGACCGCCGGTCAGAGCGTGACCACCGAGGCGGTGTGGCGGGCGCGTTCTGCCGCCCACACCACCCGGTGCGTCATCAGGCTCTGCGCCGCGTCCGACCGCAGCAACGAGGCGTCACCCGAGGCGACCGCCGCGAGGAAGGCGTCGGTCAGCCCCTCGTCCCCGCCCCCGTGCCCGTCCGCCGCCGACGGCCCCGTCAGGTCGCGCGGGTGCAGGATCTCCTCGGCCCCCGTGCGGAAGTCCACCACCCGCAGGCTGAGCCCGTCGCCGTCGAGGTAGCCGTGCGTGCCGAACAGGCGGGTGCGGCGGTGCTCCAGCGGGGTGAAGGCGCTCATCGTGAACGAGCACGTCGCCCCGTCGTCGAACTCCATCACCACCTCCTGGTGGTCCACCACGTCGTTGTCGCACGCGTACACGCACCGCCCGTACGGCCCGGTGCGCAGCGCGTCGAGCACCGCCTCCTCCGTACGCCCCGGCGTGACCGCCGACAGCGGCCAGAACTCGCTGTCGGGATCCCCGAGACAGCCCAGGTAGAGCCGCGGCGCCGAGTACGGGCACGACGGCTCCAGCGGGCAGTCCAGGCATCGGTCGGCCGCCCCGGCCGGCCGTTCCGAGGGGCGGAAGTGCGACAGGGAGCCGAACGACGACACCCGGACGGGCGGCCGGCCGAACAGGTGCACCAGCCAGTCGATGTCGTGGCACGCCTTGGCCAGCAACATCGGCGCCGAGGTGTCCTGGCGGCGCCAGTGCCCGCGCACGAACGAGTGCGCCTGGTGCCACCACCCGACCGGCTCCAGGTGCTGCACGCTGACGAGCCGCCCGATGCGGCCCTCGTCCAGCAGTTCCTTGACCGTCCGCGTGTACGGTGTGTACCGCAGCACGTGGCAGACCGCGAGCATGATGCCGTTGCGCTGGGCCGCTTCGGCGATCAGGACGGACTCCTCCTCGTCCGTCGCCATCGGCTTCTCCAGGAGAATGTGGTAACCGAGGTCCGCCAGCGTCACCGCGGGGTCGGTGTGCAGGCGGTCGTGGGTAGCGATGACGGCCGCGTCCGCCAGCCGGCCGGCCGCCGCCAGCGCCTTCCAGTCGTCGTAGGCCAGCTCCGGCCGGATCCCGAACTCCGCCTCGAACGCCGCCCGCCGCCCCGGGTCGGGCTCGGCCACCGCCACCACCCGCCCGGCGCCCGTGGCGTGCGCGCGGCGCGCGTAGGTCAGCCCTCGCAGGCCCCCGCCGACGACGGCTAGAGTCACCTCAGTCATGGAACCTTCCCCGAAGAAATATCATGGAGAGCATCATTATTCGGTCTGAGAAAGCGGACAGCAAGGGGGGCCGATGGCGGCGGAGCTGAGCGGCGGTGACCTGTCGCGGCTGCGGCAGCTCAACGCGCTGGCCGTGATCAAGGTGCTCCAGGGCCAGCCGTCGCTCACCCTCACCGAGGTCGCCAAGCGCACGGGCCTGTCGCGGGCCTCCACCGAGGACGTGGTGCGCGAGCTGCTGCAGAAGGGCTGGGTGGCGGAGGCGGGCGCCACGGCGGGCGGGGTCGGCCGCCCGGCCAGGCGCTACCGGTTCAGGGCGGACGCCGGCCGGGTGCTGGGCGTCGACATCGGCGGGCACAAGATCCGCGCGGTGGTCGCCGACCTGGACGGCAACGTGCTGCACACCGCCCGCGTGCCCGTCACGCCCGAGCTGGGCAGGCTCGACCGCCTGGAGGCGGTGGACCGGGCGGTCGGGGAGTCGCTGGCGGGCGCCGGGCTGACCGGCGGCGACGTCTGGGCCTCGGGCGTCGGCACGACGGGGCTGGTCGACGGCTCCGGCAAGGTGATGCTGTCGGAGGCGCTGCCCGAGTGGACCGGCGTGGACCTGGCCGCGCACGTACGCCGCCTGGCCCCCGCTCCCGTGCTGGTCGAGAACGACAGCAAGCTCGCCGCCCTGGCCGAGTGCTGGCGCGGCGTGGCCCGCTACGCCAAGGACATGGTGTTCCTGCTGGCCGGGCTCCGCACCGGGGCCGGCCTGGTGATCGACGGCAAGCTGCACAGGGGCTTCGGCAACGCCTCGGGCGAGATCGGCGCGCTGCCGGTGCTGGGCTGGATCCGCGCGCAGGATCACCTCGGCGGTGAGGCCGGTGACGTGTTCGCCGCCGCGCGGGAGGGTGACAAGGCGGCACTGGCGGCCGTGCGCCGCTACGTCAAGGATCTCGCGCTCGGCGCGTCCGCGCTGGTCCTGACGCTGGACCCGCAGATGGTCGTGGTCGGCGGCGGCTTCTCGCGCTCGGCCGACGTGCTCATCGAGCCGCTCAAGCGGGAGCTGGACCGCTGGTGCATCCGCACGCCCGAGGTCCGCATGTCGGCGCTCGGCGACGAGGCCGTGGTGCTCGGCGCCGTCCGCCTCGCGCTCGACGACGTGGAGGAGCGCCTCCTCGACGGCCGGACCCCGCTCGCGAGCCGCCCGTGAGACATCTGTAACACGGCCACTCTTGCCAACAATTTCCATGGACTCCATCATTACTCCCACGTTCTAGGAGAGGACCGGGAGATGTGGAAGTCGGCACGGAGCGGTGCGGCGCTCCTCTGCGTGGCACTGCTCGCCTCCGCGTGCGGCGGCGGTGAGCAGGCCGGCACGGACACGCAGCCTGAGGAGAGGGTGAAGCTGTCCTACGGCGTCTGGGACGCCACCCAGCAGGCGGTCATGCAGGAACTGGCCGCGGAGTTCACCAAGACCTACCCGAGCATCACCGTGGACGTCCAGCTCACCCCCTGGGTCGACTACTGGACGAAGATGAAGGCCGCGGTCAGCGGCGGCGCGGCGCCCGACGTCTTCTGGATGAACGGCCCCAACTTCCAGCTCTACGCCTCCAACGGCGTGATCAAGCCGATCGAGGAGCAGATCGACACCTCGGTCTACCCCAAGGCCCTGGTGGACCTCTACACCTACGAGGGCAAGCTGTACGGCCTGCCGAAGGACATGGACACGGTCGGCGTCTGGTACAACAAGACGCTCTTCGACGCCGCCAAGGTGAAGTATCCGGCCGACGACTGGACCTGGACGGACTTCAAGGAGGCCGCGGCCAAGCTCACCGACGCCGACAAGGGCGTCTACGCCGTCGGCGCCCAGCTCACCAGCTTCCAGGAATACCAGTACAACACGATCTACCAGGCCGGCGGCCACGTGATCTCCCCGGACGGCAAGCAGTCCGGCTACGCCGACCCCAAGACGATCGCGGGCCTGAAGTTCTGGACCGACCTCATCGCCGCCAAGCAGTCGCCCGACCTCAAGACCATGACCGACACCACCCCGCTCCAGCTCTTCGAGGCCGGCAAGCTGGCGATGTACTGGGGCGGCTCCTGGAACGTGGCCGAGTTCGGCAAGAACGACTACACCAAGGACAAGGTGGACGTGGCCCCGCTGCCCAGGGGTGAGAAGCAGGCCACGATCATCCACGGCGTCGCCAACGTGGTCTCGGCCAAGACCGAGCACCCGGCGCAGGCGTCGGCGTTCGTCAAGTTCCTCGGCTCCAAGCAGGCCGCCGACCTGCTCGGCAAGAAGGGCCCGATCCCGGCCTACAACGGCACCCAGCAGGACTGGGTCAAGGCCCACCCCGAGTGGAAGCTGCAGACGTTCCTGGACGCGGTCGCCTACGCGGTGCCCTACCCCGTCTCCAAGAACACCGCCGCCTGGCAGGAGGCCGAGCTCACCCACCTGACCAAGGCGTGGACCGGTGAGGTGCCGGTCGAGCAGGCAGCCGCGAACCTCGCGGCGGCGATGAACGACCTGCTGGCCAAGGAATGACGCGCAGGAGACACGTGGCGAGCCGCGGACCGCGGACCGAGGCCCTGTGGGGGTACGCGTTCATCGCCCCCACCGGGCTCGGCCTGGCGATCTTCTACCTGTGGCCCGTCCTGCAGACCGCCTACTTCTCCTTCACCGAGTGGGGCGCGTTCGGCGGGCACACCTGGACGGGCCTGGAGAACTACACCCGCCTGATCGCCGACCCCGAGGTCGGCCGGGCGGTGCTCAACACGCTCACCTACACCGCGCTGGGCCTGCTCGGCATCCCGCTGGCGATCGTGTTCGCCGCCCTGCTCAACCGTCCGGGGCTGGGCGGCGTGACCCTGTACCGCACGGCGTTCTTCCTGCCCGTGGTGACCATGCCGGTCGCGGTCGCGATGCTCTGGCGCTGGCTCTACAACGGCGACTACGGCCTGATCAACCAGGTGCTCGCGCTCGCCGGCATCGACGGCCCGAACTGGATCGCCGACCCGGCCACCGCCCTGTACGCGCTGATCGTGGTGGGCGTCTGGAGCAGTGTCGGCTACAACCTGATCATCTTCCTGGCCGGCATGCAGGCCATCCCCAAGGAGCTGTACGAGGCGGCGGCCATGGACGGGGCCGGCCGCGTCCGCCAGTTCTTCAGCATCACGCTGCCGATGTTGTCGCCGACGGCGTTCTTCATCTCGATCGTCTCGGTGATCGGCTCGCTGCAGCTGTTCGACCTGGTCTTCGTGATGACCGGCTCCGGGCAGGCGGCGCGGGCCAACCCGGCGTACTCGCGGCTGCAGACCGTGGTGCAGCTCTTCTACGAGCGGGCCTTCGTCACCGACGACCGCGGCTACGCCGCCGCCATCGTGATGGCGCTGCTCGTGCTGATCGCGGTGCTGACAGTCCTGCAGTTCCGGCTCCAGCGCAGGTGGGTGCACTATGTCTGAGCGTCGCCCGCTGGGCGTGCACGCCGTACTGATCATCTCGTCGCTGCTGATGGTGGCGCCGTTCGCCTGGCAGATCATCACCTCGCTCAAGACGCTGAGCAGCGCCACCGCCGTGCCGCCGACGTTCCTGCCCGAGGGGCGCTGGGACAACTACGCGAAGGTCTTCGACCTGCTGCCGTTCGGCGAGCAGTTCCTCAACACCGTGCTGATGGCGGCGGGGCGGGTGGCCGGCCAGGTGCTGTTCTGCTCGATGGCCGCCTACGCCTTCGCCCGGCTCCGCTTCCCCGGCAGGAACCTGCTGTTCGGGCTGTTCCTGTCGGTGCTCATGGTGCCGCCGCAGCTCTTCGTGATCCCGCAGTACCAGATCATGTCCGCGCTGGGCTGGCTCAACAGCCTCCAGGCGATCATCGTGCCGGGGCTGTTCAGCGCGTTCGGGGTGTTCCTGCTGCGGCAGTTCTTCCTGGGCCTGCCGCGCGAGATCGAGGAGGCGGCGCGGCTCGACGGGGCCGGGCCGTGGCGGATCTACTGGTCGATCATGCTGCCGCTGGCCCGGCCCGGGCTGGTCGCGCTGGCCGTGCTCACGCTGCTGTGGGCGTGGAACGACCTGTTCTGGCCGCTCGTGGTCAACACCGACCCGGAGAAGATGACGCTGTCGGCCGGGCTGGCCTCGCTGCAGGGGCAGTACCAGACCGACTACCCCGTGCTGATGGCCGGCTCGCTGATCGCCTCGCTGCCGGTGATCGCGGTCTTCGTCTTCCTGCAGCGGCAGTTCATCCAGGGCATCGCCCACACCGGGACGAAGGGCTGAGCCCGGCGAGAGCTGCGCCTCTCGCCGGGCCCACGTGCGTCACTTGAGGACGACGGTGGTGAGCGACCTCGGCTGCAACGTCACCGTGCGGCCCGTCACGGCGGACGGGGTGAGGTCGTTGGTGTTGTCGGTGACGTACGCGGTCGCCCGCCCGTGCACGCCCTTCCACGTGACCGGGGCGGTGCCGGTGTTGAGCGCGACGATCACGCGCGAGCCGTCGGGGTTGCGGAACGCTGAAACTTTCAGCGCCGGATCGGCCGCGCTCGCCTCCACCCGCACCGCGCCGGGCCGGATGAACCTGCTGTACGCCGCCAGCGCCCACAGCCGCTTCGACACGTGGTACTCCCTGGCCACCTCGTCGAGCTGCAGCAGCGCCCTGGTCGTGCCGCGCGAGCCGCCCAGCCAGTAGACGTAGGCGCTGACCTCGCCCAGCGTGAGCGCGTCGTGCACGGCCTGTGCGATCGTGAAGCCGTCGTAGCCGCTGCCGTCGTCCCACGCCTCGTTCCAGGTGGTGCCGTTGGGGTTCCACTCCGACATCCAGGTCTTCCTGTCCGTCGGGAGCGGGGCGTCCACGGGGCTGGCGTAGGTGTGGCCGGTGTGCGTCTTGACCCAGCGGCGGGCCTCGGGGTCGGCCTCGATCGCCGCCGTGTACGCCTTGGACTCGTTCCAGCCGAAGGAGTCGCAGCAGACCAGCTTGGTGTTCCTGGCGATCGGCCCGAGCACCTTGACGAACTCGGCGGCCTGCTCGGGGGTGAAGCGCATGGAGGCGTACGTGGCCGTCCAGTCGGGCTCGTTCGTGAACCCGAGATCGGTGATCTTGATGCCTTCCCCGGCGTAGAACTTCGTGTAGGCGACCAGGTAGTTCGCGTACGCGCGCTGCCACTCGGGCAGGAGCGTGCCGCCGTTCTTGTCGTCGCCGTTGTCCTTCATGTAGCCGGGGGCGCTCCAGGCGTCGGCGAAGAAGCGCTTCACCCCGTACCGCTGGGCCTCCTTGGCCACCCAGACCTGGCTGTTGTCGTCGCCGTCCCAGACGTACTTGGGCGGGGCGTCAGGGCCGCCCGGGTTCTCGGGCTGGATCGACACCATGTGGTCGTACGGGCTGCCGGCGGGGGAGGAGCCGATGCCGAGCCGCAGGATGCTCAGCCCGGCCCCCTTGTTCCGGTCGAACCACAGGTCGAGGACCTCCCGCTGCTTGTCCGCCGGCAGGGCCTCGAGCAGCTCGTTGCGCCGGAACGCCTGGGAGATGCCGAAGCCGTCGATCTCCTGGTGGCGGACGCGCTCGTTCACGGTGATGGCCGGGGGGTCGGCGGGATGTGCCGGGTGCACCGCGGGTAAGCCGAGCAGGCTGATCGCGACGAGTCCTCGCAACATGGCGCGCCTCCGAAAGTTTCGGATACGTGACGATATATTTCGTCGATCGCCGGAACCGTAAGCGTGTGAAGGCGTTCCCGTCAACCTCGGCCCGCACACCACGGCCGCCCCTGGAGAACCGGGGGCGGCCGTGGTGTTGGGGAGGAGTCACCGCTGGACGGACTCGGCGCGCTCCTTGATGGTCAGCAGCTGCCGGCGCACCGCGAGGAAGTCGCCGACGTCCTGCATCGCGAGGTAGGTGGTGCCGCGCACGTTCGGCTGCGCGCGGATGCGCACCCGGAAGATCATCCGGGTCCTGCCGTCCTCCAGGTCGCGCAGCGAGACGGAGCACGTGGTGGCGGCGTCGTCGCCCCGCTTGATCAGCACCAGCGTCCGTGGCGGGTCGAGCTGCTCCACCATGAACCCGGACCCGCCCTGCAGCACGTCACCGACCTTCAGCCCGTGCTGCTCCTGCTGCGCCTGCTGCCCCTCTTGCTCCTGGGCGGGCGGCTCCTCGTGGCCGCTCGTCGCTGGACGGGGCGGGGAGTCGGGCTGGTAACCGCCGAGCCGGATCAGCCAGGCCCAGACGACGGCGGCGGGCGCCTCCACGGTGATCGCCCTGGTCGCCTGGTACTGCGGCTGCCCGATCAGGTCGTCGCCGGGCATCTCCGCGTGGACCTCGCGGTCATCGGCACCCCAGCGCAGGTGCCAGGGGCGGACGGCCAGCAGGTAGCCGGCCGCGGCGCCGACCGCCAGCCTGAACAGAGAGCGCGGCATGAACATGAACATGCGTACTCCTTCGTTTCGCCGATTACTCCATATTCGCCGGTGCGGGGAAATGGCGGGAGATCAAATCTGGTCGGGCTTCCAGACCGTCAGTCCGTACGTTTCCGCGATCGGCCGCCACGCCGCCGCGAAACGCGTTTTGGCCTGCTGCGCCGCCTCCGACCTGTCCAGGCCGCGCCGGTAGTCGCGGTCGCTCTCGACCGGGCCCTCGCAGCCCTCGGCCACGTGCCGTCCGGCCCAGGCCAGGAACGCGGCGTCGGCGTCGTGTGAGGCGTCGAGCGCGTCGACCAGCGCGTCCTTGAGCCTGGCCCCGCCCTTCAGCGCGCTCACGGCGAGCGTCTGGGCGGTGGCGAGCTGGTCGCGGCGGCTGACCGTGATGTCACGGATGGCCTGCACGCCGTCGGGGTCGCAGCGGGTGGCGGCGGTGATGGCGGCGGACAGGCTGGAGCGGGCGTCGCGGCTGCTCGCCAGCAACTCCTCCAGCTCCTGCGCCTGCTGCCTGGCGGCCCGCTCCGAGGAGCGGCCGGTCGCGGTGGGCGAGGACCCGCCGCCACCGGTCTCCTCGGCCTCCGGGCCGCTCTCCTCGGCCTCCGGGCCGGTCTCCTGGCCGGTGGTGCCGGGAGCGGTGGCGGGGCTGCTGGGGGCGACGCCCTGGCCCGCGCCGGTGTTCTGGATCGGCTGCGAGGGGTTGGCGGTCACCAGCCACCAGGTCACGACGAAGGCGAGGATGGCCACGGCCAGGCTGATCAGCACCGGGGCGCGCCGCCACGCCGGGGTGCGCCGCCGCAGCCGCTCGGGCTCGGGACCGGAGGGATATGGCGCGGTGTAAGAGGACGCCGTGGCGAAGGGGGCGGGGGTGAAGGGCGCGTCGGGCTGCTCCGGAGGGCTCTGCTCGGCACGGCAGCGCGGGCACTGGGCCAGGGTGCCGACGTGTGATCCGCAGCGCTGGCAGAAACGGCTCGAACCCGGTTCGTGTGCCACGGCACCCCTCCCGGAATATCCCAAGAAAAGAGGGCAAAATCCGGTTTGCCCGACTTGTGGATTATTCTTCGTTCTCCCGGTCAGGACGAGAATATTTCAAACGACGCGCGCCCGAAGCGGTCGTCACGCAACTGCTCCGGCTCGGCATGAAAAGGGCGGGCCGCCCAGCGGCCCGCCCTCGGGCGGTCTCAGCGGCCGAAGCAGATCGTCCGGCCCGCCTGCACCTGGTCCACCTTGTACGTCACCTGGTCGATCGTCGCCCCCTCACCGTCCACCAGGATGATCGTGTCCCCCTGGTTGCCGAGCTGCACCGCCGAGTCCAGCGTCACCCGCAGGGCGGCGCCGCCGTCGATGCCGCCGGTCAGCGGCTTGCGCCCGCCGGCCGCGTCCGTCAGGGCCCAGCCGTCGAGGTCGCAGGTCCTGGAGGTGAGGTTCAGCAGCGTGACGGTCTCGTTGCCGCGGTCGGCGCCCACCGGGTCGGGCAGGGCGGCCACGATGACCACGTCCCCGGCGGCGACGAGCGGCGGCTTCATCGGGGCGCCGGGCGGCGCCGGGTCCGGGCTGATGATGAAGTCCTCGGGCCACATCGTGAGCTGGATCTGCTGCCCCGACCCCCTGACCACGTCGTGCAGGTTGCCGCGTTCGAGCCGGGGGATGAGGAACAGCTCGTCGTCCCGGTTGACCGGGTCCGCGCGCAGCCAGGCGTCGAAGCCGTCGAAGTCGCCGAACCCCGCCGCCAGGTACGGCACGATCCGCCGGAACAGCTTCGGCCAGATCACCAGCCGCTCCAGCCCGTCCAGGTCCCGCACGGTCGCCGCGCCGTTGGGGTCGGCGGTCGAGCGCGGCCAGATCCCGATCGCCTTGCGCCGGGCCGCCTGCGACACCTCCGCCAGGTGCGTGCGCAGCTCGGCGGGCAGCGTGGCGTAGAAGGCCGGGTAGACCAGCCCCGCCGCCAGGAGCTGCGCGTTGACGGAACGGTCCACCAGCGGCCCGTCCACGAACACGGTCGTGCCGTCCGCCCCCTGGTGGTCGCCGGCGTAGCCGAAGGCGATCAGCCGGCCGTTGCCGTCGATGCCGTTGGTGAGCACGTGGCCGCGGATCGAGTCCTGGTCGGCGGAGCGCACCTTGTTCGGCAGGTCCTCCCAGAAGCGCACGTTGGTGAAGCCGAGCAGGCGCAGCAACTCGTCGCGGGCCGCGTTCGCCCCGTCGAGCTCCTGGTGGGTCTCCGCGAAGTGCGTCTCCAGCGCGTCGACGGCCTCCAGCCGTACGGAGATGCCGCGGGCGTTGATGTCCGGCGGCCGGCCCGAGCGCCGCGGCAGCGCCTCGACCAGGGCGGGTGAGTCGGGAAGGAACTTGACGGTGTCGCCGTCGGGCTCGGGGCCCTGGCGGGGCAGGTCCGGATAACGGATCACGAAGCTGCCGCGTAACAGCGTGTAGCTCATGGAATCCCCCCATGCGAGCTGATGATGGTCCCCCGACCGGTAGTCAGCGGAGCGTAACTCGCATAGAGGGCATCGTCCATGTAGCTGGGCAAAGCGGTCAGCGGTACACGGCGACGGCCGCCTCGGCGACCAGCGTGTCCACGATCTCCACCAGCTCGGCCACCGGTGAGCCCGCGGCCGTGGCGATCTCCCGCAGCCGGGCGACCAGCCGGTTCGCCGGCTGGTCGAGGTAGAGCTCCGCCTCCAGCCGCAGCACCGCCACGAGCCCGCACAGCCCCGCGCAGCGCGCGTCGGGCGGTTTCCAGCCCTCGACCGCCGAGCGCACCCCCGAGGAGGCCCGCACGATCGAGGCGATGTCGGCGAGCTCGTAGCGCGTGTACGGCAGCACGCCCATGCGCCGCTTGCTGACCTGGACGAGCACCCCCGAGTCGAGCAGGTCCTCGCGGGCGCGGTCGTAGACGCCGTCCGCCACCGCCCGCTTGATCGCGGCCCTGGGGTCGGCCGGGGCGGCCCGGCCGGCCAGCAGCAGGTCGAGCAGGGCGGCACCGGCCAGCCCGAGTGCCAGCGACGCCTGGTGGACGCGCGGCCGGCCGGCCTGGTCGTGGCCGATCAGGTACAGGTCGTGGTGGAGCGGCAGCCGGTTCATCAGTCGGGGACGCTCCGCTCCATGGGTCCGCTCCGCGGGGTCGTGCCCTGCAGCGCCGGGGGGCGGCCGAGTGCGTACAGGGTGATCAGCACCACGACGCCGAGGCCCAGCCAGACCAGGCCGAGCACCTGCGCGAGGACGTTCGCGTTGATCACCACGAAGACCAGGATCCCGGCCCCGATGAGCGGCGCGACCAGGTGCGACCACACCTTGTTCGAGCCGCTGCGCAGCGAGTAGTGCACGATCACCGACACGTGCAGGACGATGAACGCCACCATGGCGCCGATGTTGATCAGCGTGGAGAGCAGGGTGACGCCGTCGTCGCGGGTGGACATCCAGATGCCGACGCCCACGGACAGCAGGCAGACGAGCATGATGGCGTTGGCCGGCACGGAGTGCTTGACCGACACCTTGGCCAGGAACGACGGGAGCTGCCGGTCCCTGGCCATCGCGTACAGCAGCCGTGAGACCGCCACCTGCGCGACCATCGTGTTGGCCAGGCCCCACGACAGCGCGGTGGCGAACGAGGTGACGTGCCTGAGCCACTCGCCGCCGGCCACGGCCGCCGCGTCGTAGAAGGCCGTGTCGCTGGGACTGCTCAGCAGCCCGCCGGGGTCGGGCACGAGCAGCGCGGCGACCCACACCTGCACGATGAACAGCACGCCCGCCAGCACGAGCGCCAGCCGCATGGCCCTGCCCACCTGCTCCGAGCCGCCGGTGGACTCCTCCACCAGCATGCTGATCCCGTCGAAGCCGAGGAAGGACAGGACGGCCACCGACACCGCCGCGAAGATCACCGGCCAGGAGAAGGTGTCCACGTCGAACAGCGGGGAGAGGCTGAAGCCGCTGCCCCTGCCCTGGAGCAGCGCCCAGAGGCCGACCAGGAGGAACAGCGCCAGCACCACCAGCTCGAACACGATCATGATGCGGGTGAGCCGGACCGTCATCTTGATCCCGCGCAGGTTGATCACCGTGTTGATCGCCACGAAGCCGATCAGCCAGGCCCAGACGGGCACGTCCGGCAAGCTGGCGTGCATGGCCACCGAGGCCACGAGGTAGAGCAGGCACGGGACGAGGATGTAGTCGAGCAGGATCATCCATCCGGTCATGAACCCGACCGGCGGGGCGATGCCGCGCCCGGCGTAGTTGTAGACCGAGCCCGACAGCGGGAACGCCTTCACCATCTGCGCGTAGGACGCGGCGGTGAACAGCAGCGCGACCATCCCGACGAGGTAGGCCAGGACCGGCATGCCGCCGGAGGTCGCGTAGACGGTGCCGAAGATCGCGAAAGGTGCGATGGGCACCATGAACGCCAGGCCGTAGAACACGAGGTCGGTCAGCCCGACCCCGCGACGTAACTCCTGCCGGTAACCGAACTGCTCAATGTTCTGTTGTGTGCGCACGACAGGCCTCTCCAGTCGTCATGCAAGGGGCGGGGGGTTCGATCCCGAGATCCTTTCGCAGCCCGGGGCCGCCTCGCAAGAGCGCCGGCGAGGCGCCGATGCGCCAGTCTGGAGGGTATGGACCTGCTGATCGCCGAAGAACTCCTGCTGCTCGGCTACACGCCGAAGGGCAAGCCGCTGGTCAACCTGGAGCTGCTTGACTACACGCTCAGCGCGGCCGTGCTCGCCGACCTCATGATCATGGCCAGGATCGATTTACGGAACGGGCGGATCGTCGTGACGGACCCCGCTCCTCCGGGCGACACCGAGCTGGATTCGGGTCTCGACCGGCTCTCCATGCGCGAGCAGCCGCCGCCGTTCGAGGAGTGGTGGCCCGCCATGTACACGCCGGAGCGGCGGGCTCGCCTGCTGGAGCGGCTCGCCCGGCGCGGGGCGGTCACCGCAGAGACCCGGACGTACCTGAGGCTGTTCAAGGAGGAGGTCTTCCCCGAGGCCGACCCGGCGGCCCGCGAGTCGGTACGGCGGCGCGTGCTCGCCGCACTGGAGCCGGGGGCCGAGCCCGACCGTCGTACGGTGGCGCTCGTCTCGCTGGCGCACGCCGCGGGGCTCATCGCCAAGGCGCTGCCGAAGGCGGATCGCAAGCGGGCGGCCGAGCTGGCGGGCCGCGACCGGCTGGGCGGCCTGGTCGCGGTGGCGTTCAAGCAGGCCGCGGGGGAGAGCGTGGGCAGGCTGGCCAAGGGCGGCGGCCTGGCCGGTTGACCGCTCACCTCGCCTTCCCGGGCCGCCGTGCCCCGTCTACAGGCTGTCGAGCCGTGCCTGGAGGCCGTCGAGGACCCGCTCGAGCCCGTACGCGAAGGCGTCGGCGTTGCTCGTGGAGGAGTCGCCGCCCTTCTGCGCGGAGTAGCGGGCGCGCATGCGCGGGTAGTCGCGCACCGCCCGCTCCGCCGCCGGCCACAGCTTCTCCATCCACTCCTGCTCGGTCTGCCCGCTGCGCGCGACCATGGACACCCAGGCGGCCTCGCTGGTCGTGACCCCGATCACGTACGCCAGGACCGTGGTCATCGCCGCGTCGGCCTCGTCGAGCGGGAACCCGGCGTCCTCCATGACCCCGAGCATGAACTCGCTCTGCCGCAGCACGTTCGGCCCGAGGTAGGCCAGCCCCGCCTCGGCGAGCTTGGCGGCCAGCCACGGGTGGCGCAGGATCGTGGCGCGCATGGCGTGGGCCACCTCGGTCAGGGTCGTGCGCCACTCGCCGGTGTCGGGCAGCGGCAGCTCGCCGTAGACGGCGTCGAGCGCCAGCTCCAGCAGCTCGTCCTTGCTGGCCACGTGGCGGTAGAGCGAGGTGGCGCCGGCGCCCAGCCTGCTGCCCAGGCGGCGCATGCTCAGGTTGTCGGCACCTTCCTCGTCGAGCAGGCGCACCGCCTCTGCCACGATGGTCTCCCGGGTGAGCAGGGGCTGCTGGCGCTCCCGGTGCGGGCGCGCCCACACCGAGGGGATCGGCTTGTCGTCGGTCATGAGGGCTCCTCTCCACCTCCAGCCTAGCGTACGGCGTGCGCTCCATGCGTACAGCGAACACGGCCCTTGACCTCGCCCGCCCGCGACATAGATTCCTTGGTACGACCCCGCGGAGGTGACGGCCTCGTGGCGACGTACGCCTACCACTGCGCCGGCTGCGGCCCCTTCGAGGTACGCAGGCCGATCGGCACGGCGGAGCCCGCCGAGCCGTGTGCCGCCTGCGGAGAGCCGGCCCCCCGCCGGTACACACCCCCGCTCCTGGCCCGCACCCCCGCCGCCGAGGCCCGCGCCCGGCTGGCTCAGGAGGCCGGCGCCCACGAGCCCCAGGTGGTGCGGCAGGTGCCTCCGGCCCCCGCCCGGCCCGCGCCGCCGCCCGACCCCCGCTGGGCAGGACTGCCCCGTCCCTGACGGCAAGCCCCGGGCAGGCCCGCCCCTGGAGACAAGGAGCACCGTCCCATGCCGGAAGTCGTCTTCAGCGTCGACCAGTCCCTGTCCATGGCCGCCCAGCTCGTGCCCGGGCACAACCGCTGGCATCCCGACATCCCGGCCGCCGCCACGGTGCGGCCCGGGTCGGAGTTCCGCGTCGAGTGCAGGGAGTGGACCGACGGGCAGATCGGCAACAACGACTCCGCGAACGACGTGCGCGACGTGGACCTGTCGGTCTGCCACATGCTCAGCGGCCCCATCGCGGTGGAGGGCGCGGAGCCGGGCGACTTGCTCGTCCTGGACATCCTCGACCTCGGGCCCGTGCCGCAGGCCACCGGCGCCGCGCCCGGCGAGGGGTGGGGGTACACCGGGATCTTCGCCAGGGAGAACGGCGGCGGGTTCCTGACCGACCACTTCCCGCAGGCGTACAAGGCGGTCTGGGACTTCCACGGCCAGCAGGCCACCTCCCGCCACATCCCCGGCGTGCGCTTCACCGGCATCACCCATCCGGGCCTGTTCGGCACGGCGCCGCACCCGTACCTGCTCGCCCGCTGGAACGCCAGGGAGCAGGCGCTCATCGACACCGACCCGCACCGGGTGCCGCCGCTGGCCCTGCCGCCGCTGCAGCAGGGCGTGCTGGCCGGCACGCTGAAGGGTCCCGAGCTGGAGCGTGTCGGCCGGGAGGGCGCGCGCACGGTCCCCGCCAGGGAGAACGGCGGCAACCACGACATCAAGAACTTCACCCGCGGCGCCCGCGTCTTCTACCCCGTCCACGTGCCGGGAGCCCTGCTGTCAGGCGGAGACCTGCACTTCAGCCAGGGCGACGGCGAGATCAGCTTCTGCGGCGCGATCGAGATGGGCGGGTTCGTGGACTTCCACGTGGACCTCATCAAGGGCGGCATGGAGAAGTACGGCGTCACCACCAACCCGATCTTCATGCCGGGCAACGTGGAGCCGCGCTACACCGAGTTCCTGTCGTTCATCGGCATCTCGGTGGACCACGACACCGACACGAACCTCTACAACGACGCCACCATCGCCTACCGCAACGCGTGCCTGAACGCGATCGAGTACCTCAAGAAGTTCGGCTACAGCGGCGAGCAGGCGTACCTGCTGATCAGCGCCGCCCCGGTCGAGGGACGGGTGAGCGGCGTGGTGGACATCCCGAACGCCTGCTGCACGCTGTACCTGCCCACCGCCGTCTTCGACTTCGACATCCGCCCCACCGCCGAAGGGCCGCGCCACGCCGACAGGGGAGCGTGCGCGGTGAGCAGCTGACTCAGTGCTTCATCCTGCGCGTCTGCGGGCCGTAGCCGAGCGTGCCCATCATGCCCTGCTCCTGGTGGTAGAGGTTGTGGCAGTGGAACATCCACTCGCCGGGGTTGTCGGCGCGCACGTCGATGTTCAGGCGCTCGCGCGGCAGGATGTTCACGGTGTCCTTGCGCGGCCCCTGCGGGCCCGGTGACGAGCGCACCTGGAACGTGTGCCCGTGCAGGTGCATCGGATGCCACATGGGCGACTGGTTGTCGAGCACGATCCTGATCGTCTCGCCGCGGTCCACGCGCAGGCGCATCGGGTCGGCGGCGAGCCGGTCGTTGAGCGTCCACTCGTTGCCCGACGGGCGCATGCCGAGCGTCACCGTGACGCTCCTCGACGGGCGCGGCAGCATGTCCTGCTGCCGCGCCTTCAGGTCGGTGTACCTCAGCATCCGCTGGGACAGCTCGCGCAGCCGCACGTCGCTGGCGGGCGCCGTCGCCCGCTGCGACGTGCGCACGATCGCGAACGCCCGCGCCCCCTTCCCCTCCGCCTCCGCCACCAGCGGGAAGGCCCCCTCGCCCAGCCGGACCAGGAAGTCGTAGCGCTCGCCCATGCCGATGAGGAACGTGTCCACCGCCACCGGCGCGCACGGGAACCCGTCGGTGTGCGTCACCGCCAGGCGGTGCCCGCCCAGCGCCACCCGGAACGCGGTGTCGGCCGCCGCGTTGATCACCCGGAACCTGACGAGCCGCCCCGGCTTGCTGGTGAACACCGCGGGCGCGTCGGCCGCCCGGCCGTTGACCAGGTGGTACGGATGCCGCAGCTCACCCACGACCCCGCCCAGCAGCGCGCTGCGCAGCGTGTCGTCGTGCGCGGTGCTGGCGTTCAGCCGCCGCAGCGCGTCGTCGGGGGTGCCGCCCACCCCGTCCAGCCAGTCGTCGAGCACGACCGTGAACTCCTGGTCGTACCCGAGCGGCTCGTGCGGGTCGGCCACGATCAGCGGCCCGTACAGGCCGCGGTCGTTCTGCATGCCGACGTGCGAGTGGTAGAAGTACGTGCCGGGGTCGGGGACGGTGAACACGTAGTCGAACGTGCCGCCCGGCGGCACCGGCTGCTGCGTGTAGCCGGGGGCGCCGTCCATCCTGGCGTCCAGCCTGATGCCGTGCCAGTGCACGGTCGTCTCCTTGGGCAGGTCGTTGACCAGCTTCGCCCGTACCAGGCCGCCGGCCGTGGCCTCGATGCGCGGGCCGGGCAGCTGGCCGTCGTAGGTCCAGGTGGCGACGGTGCGCCGGCCGATCGAGACCTTCGCCGGCCGCGCCCGCAGCACCGGGTTGCGATGCGGCCGCCCGGTGACGGCCTCCGCCGCCACGGGGACCGCGCTGCCCAGCGCGGCGAACATACCGGTCACGAACAACCTGCGGGACAAGCCCCGATACGAACCATTCACTGCGGATCCCCCCATCCACCTGGCAAGGTAACGGAGAGTGATCAAGAATGCGTCGCGCCACGCTGAAGATCAACCGGCTCCTGGCGGTGCCGTGGGGCCGCGCACGATCAGCGACACGGGCAGCAGCAGCGTGCGCGCCGGGCGTCCCGGGTCGTCGAGGCAGTCCAGCAGCATGCGGGCCGCCGCGGCCGGCGGTGACAGCGAGCTGCTCATGCTCGAAGAGGGCAACCACGGCTGCGCCAACCTCACCCCCTGGCACCGTCCCTACACCGCCGACTGGCTGGCCCAGCGGCTCGCGAAAGGCAGCCCGGGGCCGGGGTGGACACGATCGCCGCCCTGCACGACTCCTACAACGGCTACCGGACGTGTTACTACCGCACGTTCGGGGTGGGCAGCGCGACGGCCTCGCAGCGGGAGGCGTACGTCAGAGCGCGCGAGTGGATGGACGCGTCCATCGCCATGATCAGACCCGGGGCGGGCACCGACCAGGTGGCGCGGGTGTGGCCGCAGGCGGCCGAGTTCGGGTTCGAGGACGAGATGGCGGCCTTCGGGCTGCAGTTCGGGCACGGGCTGGGGCTGGGGCTGCACGAACCGGCCGCTTACTGACCGGCCGGCGCGTGCCGAACGGCCGGGCGCCCGCATCAGCGGCCCGGGGCCTGCTGACCGGCCGGGCGGCCTCACTCGACGACCTTCGGCGCGGCCTCATTCGATGGCCTTCAGCACGGCCTCACGGTCGAGCGGGAGGTCGCGGACGCGGACGCCGAGCGTCGCGGCGAGCGCGTTGGCGATGGCCGCCGCCACCGGGCCCTGGGCCGCCTCGCCCGCGCCCACCGACGGCGTGCCCGGATGCTCGACCAGCTCCACCGCCACCTCGGGCGCCTCGGAGAAGCGCAGGATCGGGTAGCTCTCCCAGTCACCGCTGGTGATCGCCCGCCGGTCGAACCGCACCCGCTCCTTCAGCGTCCAGCTCGTCGCCTGGGTGGCGCCGCCCTCGATCTGGTTGCGCACCCCGTCGGGGCTGACGACCTGGCCGGCGTCCACGGCGATGGTCAGGCGGCGCACCCGTACGTCCTGCTCGGCCTCCACCTCCGCCACCGCCGCGCAGTACGCGCCGATGCCCTTGTACCTGGCGAACCCCAGGCCCAGCCCCGGCTCGCCCCAGCCCGCCGCGTCGGCCGCCCGCTCCAGGACCATCCGGGCGCGGGGGTCGCTCAGGTGCGCCAGCCGGTACGCCAGCGGATCCATCCCCGCGGCCAGAGCCAGCTCGTCCATGAACGACTCGATGGCGAACACGTTCATGAACGCGCCCAGCGAGCGCAGCGCCGACGACCGGATGGGCGTCTCCAGCACGCGGTGGCCGGTGATCTCCAGCCGCGGGAAGTCGTAGATCGGCACCGCGTTGCGCGCCATGCCCGAGCCCGACTGCGGCGACGGGTCCACCGCCGCCGGGTACGCCCACGGCCGCTCCAGGTGGGCACCGGCGAGCAGGCCGGGCACGCCGCCCGCGTAACCGGGGCGGCTGAGGTGGCCCTGGCTCCACACGTCGTAGCGCCAGGAGCGCACCAGGCCCGCCTCGTCCACCACCGCCGCCACGTCCACCGACATGGCCGAGCCGAACGGCGCCCAGGTCAGCTCGTCGCGCCTGCTCCAGCGCACGTGCACCGGCCTGCCTCCCGCCTCGCGGGCCAGCAGGGCCGCGTCGAGCGCCACGTCGTCGGCGGCGTTGTGGCCGTAGCAGCCCGCGCCCTCCACGTGGTGGACCTCGACCTCCGCCTCCAGGATCTTCATCAGGGCCCTGCGCAGGGGGTGCACGCCCTGGGTGTGGCTCCACACCTCCAGGTCGCCGCCGGGGTTCCAGCGGGCGGCGGCGCAGCTCGGCGCGATCGAGGCGTGCGCGATGAACGGCCTGCTGTAGGTGGCCGCGTGCGGCTCGCCCTCGGGCGCGGGGCCGGCGGGCGTGCGGACGGTGATCGTCTCGTGCGGGCCCCGGCGCAGGAACGTGTGCAGGTCGTGCTCGTCGGGCAGGGTGTCGTGCTCCTCCCACTCGGCCGCGCGGGCCACGCGGGCCAGCGCCCGGTCGGCGTCCGCCTCCGTCTCGGCCAGGACGCCGACGAACGAGCCGTCGCGTACGACGTGGAGGTCCGGCAGGGGGGCCAGCCTGGTCAGGCGGGCGGCGGGGGAGGGCGGGCGCAGGACCCGGCCGTAGAGCTGGCCGGGCAGGCGGAGGTCGTGGATGAAGCGGGGGCGCCCGGCGATCTTGTCGGGCAGGTCCAGCCTGGGCACGCTGACCCCCACGAACACAGGCGCCTCGGCCTGTGCCGCGTCGGCCTGTGCCGCGTCGGCCTGCGTCGCCTCAGCGCGCGGGGCGTCGGCCACCTGCGCCAGATCGGCGTAGGTCGCCGTCCGATCCCCGCAGCGGAACTCGCCGCGCCGCACCATGACCTCCCCGGGAGAGACGCCCCAGCGGCGCGCGGCCTCGGCGGTGCAGGCGGCGCGCACGCCTGCGCACGTTTCGCGCAGCGGCGGCCCCGCCACGGCGATCGACAGGCTGCCCGCCGTGAAGCCCTGGTCGGGCCCCGCACCGGTGCTCGCCGCCAGCATCCGCACCTGTGCCACGTCGGCCCCCAGCGCGTCGGCCGCGATCTGGGCCAGCGCCGTGAGCACCCCCTGCCCGAGCTCCGACTTCCCGGCCCGCACGAAGATCACGCCGTCACCCCGCACCGAGACCACGCCGTCCTCCGACACGAGCAACATCCCCGGGTCGCTCTCACCGGCCGGCGAGCCCACGGCCGGGCCGCGCTCGTCGGCCGGCGAGCCCACCGCCCGGCCGCTCTCCCCGCTGGGCGAGCCCATCACTCCGCCGCCTTCAGCACCGCACGCACCACCCGCCGCTGCACCCCGCACCGGCACAGATGCCGATCCAGCGCCGCCACCACCGCCTCCTCGTCCGGCCGGGGATCGCGCGCCAGCAGCGCGGCGGCGGTGACCATCATCCCCGACAGGCAGTACGCGCACTGCCCCGCCTGCTCCTCCAGCACCGCCCGCTGCACCGCGTGCAACGAGTCACCCGGAGCCAGCCCTTCGACCGTCACCACCGCCCGGCCCTCAGCGGCCGACAGCGGCGTGTCGCAGGCGGCCGTCACCACCCCGTCGAGCAGCACGAAGCACGCCCCGCACAGCCCCACCCCGCACCCGAACCGGGTCCCCACCAGCCCGAGCTCCCCGCGCAGCACGTCGAGCAGCGGCGTGCCGGGATCGGCCGCCACCTCGGCGGCGGCCCCGTTGACGGTCAGCCGGATCATCGGAACACCTCCGGATGCCGGCACAGCTCCACCCGCGTACGCCGGATGTGCCCGCGCAGGCACCGCTCCGCGTCCACGACGTCGCGCCGCTCGATCGCGTCGAGCAGCAGCCGGTGCTCGGCGTTGACCACCCACCGCCGCGCCGGCCCCGTCAGCCGCATGAACGCCCGCCGGTGGTCGTCACCGGTCAGGTGGGGGATGCTCTCGGCCAGGGCGAGAGGTTCGAGCCGCTCGCGCATCCGGTACATCACCTCCACCTCGTGCATGCCCAGCTTGGGCACCCGTGCACCCCTTCCCTGCGCGGATGGTGCTCGGTGAGCCCCTCCGCCTCCAGCATGCGCAGCGCCTCACGCACCGGCAGCCGGCTGGCGCCGAGCCGCTCGGCCGGCTCCTCCTGCCTGATCCGCTCGCCGGGCGCGATGGCGCCGCTCAGGATGGCCTCCCGCAGGTGGTCGGCCACCCGCTGGCTCTCAGGCGCCCGCACGGCCGAACGCCCCCGGGTACGACACCAGCTCGAACTGCATGCCCCAGGGCGCCAGGAAGTACACCCACCGCTTGCCGGGAACCGGCCCCAGGCTGGCCGACGGCTCCCCCGGCTTCGCGCACGTGGGCGTGCGCGGCGACCTGTCGGAGCTCGACGGCGTGCGGACGGCCGACCGCGACACGTTCACCGGGGAGCTGGCCGAGCGCAGGTTCATCGAGGCGGTGTCCGGGGTGATGGCGCGGCGGATGCGCGCCGATCCGTCGATCGTCGTGCTCGGCGAGGACGTGCACCGGCTCAACGGCGGCACCAACGGAACCAGATCGCCAAGGCCAGGCACATCGGCGGCGGCGACGCCATGCCGCTGGTCCTGCGCAGCAAGGTCGCGATGGGCACCGGCTACGGCTCTCAGCACTCCATGGACCCGGAGGGCCTGTTCGCCACCGCGCCGGCGCCACGGGGAGTGCCCGGTGGACGACTGGGACCACTGCATCCCCGTCGGCCGGGCCCGCGTGCGGCGGGTGGGCTCGCAGGTGACCGTGCTGACGTACCTGGCGATGACCGGGTACGCGCTGCGGGCCGCCGAGTCGTCCGGGGTGGACGCCGAGGTGATCGACCCTCGTGCGGCGGGTGACCGGCGGGGAGGCGTCGCCGAGCATCAGCAAGGTGCTGGAGCGGGCGGCCATCGCGGGGGAGGAGGAGGTGGCCGCCACACTGGCCGAGATGGCCCGGTGGTGACCACGGGACAGGGCTGAAAGTCACCTCTTGCTCGGGCGGGCTGGCGCGAAATATGGTGTTAATCGTTTAACACCGGCCGAGGGCCGCCAACTGAACTCTTCCTTCCTGCTGCCCATCTGACGAGATCCAGCGACTCCAATACCCTATAATCCTGTAGGGAATGCTAGGTTATTCGACTAACATGAGACCAACAGCGCGACAAGTGGCCGAGCTGGCGAACGTGTCAGTGGCGACCGTCTCCTACGTCCTCAGCGGCAAGGACCGTCCTGTCGCCGCCGAGACCAGGCGGCGGGTGCTCGACGCCGCCAGACAACTCGGCTACACCCCCAACCAGGCCGCCAGGAGCCTGCGCAAACGCCGTACGCAGCGCGTCTGCCTGGTCCTGAGCACGTTCGGCGGCGTGCCCACCGACGCGCGGCTGGCCACGGACCTGCACGAGATGGCCGACGCGCGCGGCTACTCGGTGGTCACGCTCTCCGTCTACGACGAGGCCCGCGCCCAGGCGGCCGTCGAGGTGCTGCGCGGCGGTATCGCCGACGGGGCGCTCATCCGGCTCACCGGTGGCCACCTGGAGCACGACCTGCTCAGCGGGCTGGCCGCCACCGGGCTGCCGATGGTGGTGATGAGCAACGAGAGCGGGCTGGAGGGCTGCGACGTCGTCCGCACGCCGGAGGTGGAGGCGTGCGCCGAGGCCGTCCAGCACCTGCTGGACACCGGCAGGCGGCGCGTCGCCTTCATGGGCCAGCGCTACGAGGTCTACCGCGACAAGCCGGAGGGGCGGCTGCTCGGCTACCTCACGGCGCTGGAGCGGCACGGCGGGGCCGAGCGCGTCATCACCGGGGGCGCCGACGACCGCGTGGCCGCGTACCAGACGGCGACCGAGCTGCTCAGCTCGCCCGACAGGCCCGACGCGATCTTCGCCGCCTCCGACCGGGCCGCGATCAGCGCCATCTGGGCCGCCAGGGACCTCGGGCTGAGCGTGCCCGGAGACGTCGCCATCGTCGGTGTCGGCAACATCGACGAGGGTCTCATCAGCAACCCGCAGCTCAGCACCGTCGGCCCGCTCCGGCACGACTACACCGACGTCGTACGCCTGCTCTTCGACCGCCTCCAGGCCGAGGAGCCGCCGCCCGCCCGCGAGATCGTCCGTTCGTGGACCTTCGTGCGGCGGGGCTCGTCCTAGAAGGGAACCCCCGCATGTCCGCCCACCCCTCACGCCGTGACCTGCTCCGCCTCGTCGGAGCCGCCGCCGCCGTCCCCGTCCTGTCGTCCTGCGCGGGCGCGCCCGCCACGCAGAGCGCCGCGCCCGGCACCTTCACGGTGTACTGGAACGCCGGCCACGACTACCAGGCCTACCGCAAGGTGATCGCCGAGTTCGAGCAGGCCAACCAGGTCAAGGTCAACCTCCAGAAGTACCAGTGGCCCGACCTGCGGACCAGGCTGCTGGCGGACTTCGCCTCCGGCACCGTGCCCGACCTGGTGGAGGAGCCCGGCGGGTGGGTGCAGGAGTTCGCCGTGTCCGGCAACGCGCGCTCGCTGCAGGACTTCGTCGACCGTGACGGCCAGGCGATGGGCTTCCCCGCCGACTGGCAGCCGGTGACGGTCGAGCGCAACTCCTACCAGGACAAGGTTTACGGGGTGCAGCTGCACCTGACCTGCAACACGCTCGTCTACAACAAGGGCATGCTGCGCGAGGCCGGCCTGGAGGCGCCCACCACCTGGGAGGAGTTCCTCGACGCGGCCAGGAAGCTGACCAGGGACGGCGTGTACGGCGTCGCGCTCAACCAGGACTACACCTACATGTGGCCGTGGATGGTGCAGGCCGGCGTGACCCCCTACGACCTGGAGACCAAGGCGATCATGGAGCCGCGCGCGGACGCGGTCGCCGCGCTGCAGTTCCAGGCCGACCTCGTGCACAAGCACAAGGTGGCCCCGGTGCCGGTGGCCGGCACCGACTACTCGGGCCCGCAGAAGCTGTTCTCCGCCAAGCGCGCCGCGATGATCCTCACCGGCCCGTGGGACCTCGACCCCATCAGGAAGACCAGCCCCGACATCGACCTGGGCGTGGCGCCGCCGCTGAAGAACAAGACGGCGGCCACCCAGGCGGCCGGCGTCAGCATGTTCGTGCCCGCCAAGGCCACCAGACCCGAGCTGTCGTGGGACTTCATCAAGCGCATCACCGCGCTGCAGGTCGAGCAGGCCGCCACCAAGGAGACCGGCATGCTGATGCCGCGCAAGTCCTGGGTGGACCTGCCCGAGGTGCAGTCCGACGCCGTCACCAAGGTCTTCGCCGACGCCCTGCCCACGGCCAGGGACTCCTCCCAGGAGGTGCGCCTGACCGGGCAGCTCGGCAAGTGGGAGGAGCAGCTCAAGGTCATGTACCAGCAGGTGCTCATCCAGAACGAACCGGCCGCCGAGGCGCTCGACACCTTCGTCAAGGCCGCGGAGGGCTTCCTCAAGTGAGGCCGCGCACCCTGTACGGCCGCTACGCCAGGACCGCCTACCTCTTCCTGCTCCCGGCGATCCTGTTCTTCGCGGCCTTCTTCTACCTGCCCATCGGCAACGTGGTGGCCACCAGCTTCCGCACCGGGCCGATGGCGGACCAGTGGACGGGCCTGGGCAACTACACCCAGGCCGTGACCGACCCCGCCGTGCAGCACTCGTTCCTCGTCACGGCCGGCTTCTCGGTGATGGTGGTGCTCGGCTCGATCGTGCTCGGCCTGGCCCTGGCGCTGGCCATCGACCAGCCGCTCAAGGGCCGGGTGGTCTTCCGGGTGGTGCTGCTGGTGCCGTACCTGACCTCGGTGGCGATCGTCGGGCTGCTGTGGCGCAACATCCTCGACCCCGAGCTGGGCGTGCTCAACCGGGCGCTGATGGCGGTGGGGCTGCCCACCCAGCAGTGGCTCAACACCGCGCCGCTGCTCACGATCGCCGCCGTCACGCTCTGGCAGAGCGTCGGCTACACGATGGTGCTGTTCCTGGCCGGGCTGCAGGGCATCCCGGAGACCTACCACGAGGCCGCCAGGATCGACGGGGCGGACGCCTGGCACCGCTTCTGGCGGATCTCGCTGCCGCTGCTCGCGCCGACCACGCTGTTCGTGTCGGTGATGGCGGTGATCTCGGGGCTGCAGGCGTTCGGGCAGGCGTACATCATCACCGGTGGCGGGCCGGGCGACGCCACCGACCTGTCGGTCTTCCACATCTTCAACGTCGCCTTCCGTACCAGGGACTTCGGCTACTCCTCGGCGCAGTCGGTGCTGCTGCTGATCGTGATCGTGGCGTTCACGCTGATCCAGCTGCGGGCCGGGCGGCGCTCGGAGGTCACGTACTGATGCGCAAGTGGCTGCTCTACACCCTGCTCGGGCTCGCCTCGCTGATCACGGTCGTGCCGCTGCTCTACATGGTCTCGCTGTCGCTGCAGACGGAGGCCGAGACGCTGTCGGCCAACGCCGTGCTCGTGCCGGACTCGCCGCAGTGGGGCAACTACGCCGAGCTGTTCACCCGGGCGCCGTTCGGCGACTTCATCGTCAACAGCCTGGTCGTGGCCGGCGCCATCACGCTGGCCCACCTCCTGTTCGACCCGCTCGTCGGGTACGTCTTCGCCAAGTTCCGCTTCCCGCTGCGCAACACGCTCTTCGTGGCGCTGCTGGCCACGCTGATGGTGCCGTTCTTCGTACGGATGATCCCGCTGTACGTGCTGATGGCCAACATGGGGTGGCTGAACACCTACCAGGGGCTGATCACACCGTTCCTCATGGACGCGTTCGGCATCTTCCTCATGAGACAGTTCATCCAGCCCATCCCCGACGACCTGATCAGCGCCGCCCGCATCGACGGGGCCTCCGAGCTGCGCGTCTACTGGAGCGTCATCCTGCCGCAGACGCGGCCGGCGCTGGCCGTGCTCGGGCTGTTCACGTTCGTCTTCCAGTGGAACGAGTTCCTCTGGCCGCTGGTCGCCACCTCCACGCCCGAGATGCGCACGATCCCGGTCGGGCTCACCCTGTTCAACCAGGAGTACTTCACGCTGTGGCACCTCACGGCCGCCGGCTCGGTGATCCTCTTCGTGCCCACCGCCGTCCTGTTCGTCCTCACCCAGAGATACTTCGTCCGGGGCATCGCCCTGACCGGTCTCAAATAAGGAGTCTGCTGTTTTGCGCCCGAACGTGATCGTCGTCTTCACCGACCAGCAGCGGTGGGACACCGTCGGCCCCCTCACCCCGAACCTCGACAGCATGGCCAGGCACGGCACGCAGGCCACGGTCGCGCTCACCCCGCAGCCGGTGTGCGCCCCCGCCCGTGCGGCGCTCCAGACGGGCCGCTACCCGACCACGACCGGCGTCTACCGCAACGGCCGCGTGCTGCCCCCCGAGGAGCGCACGCTGGCCCACCACTTCGGCGCGGCCGGCTACGCCACCGGCTACATCGGCAAGTGGCATCTGGCCGGCACCGAGCCGGTGCCCGAGGACCGGCGCGGCGGCTACCGCTCGTGGCTGGCGGCCAACGCCCTGGAACACACCTCCGACGCGTACCGGACCATCGTCTACGACGAGGCGAACGAGCCCGTCCTGCTGCCCGGCTACCGCTCCGACGCGCTCGTGGACGCGGCCGTGCGCTTCGTGGCCGACCACGCCGGCGAGCCGTTCTACCTGTTCCTGTCGTTGCTGGAGCCGCACCACCAGAACGAGGTGGACAACTACCCGGCCCCCGACGGCTACGAGCAGCGCTACCAGGGCCGCTGGATGCCGCCGGACCTGGCCGCGCTCGGCGGCACCGCCCACCAGCACATGGGCGGCTACCTCGGCCAGGTCAAGCGCCTGGACGAGGGGCTGGGCCGGCTGCTGGACGCGCTGCGCAGCATGGACCTGCTGGACGACACGATCGTGGCCTACACCTCCGACCACGGCAACCACTTCAAGACGCGCAACGGCGAGTACAAGCGCTCCTGCCACGACGCGTCCCTGCGCGTGCCGCTCGCCCTGCGCGGCCCCGGCTTCGACGGCGGCGGCGCCATCTCCCGCCCGGTCAGCACCCTCGACCTGCCGCCCACGCTGCTGGAGGCCGCCGGGCTGCCGGTGCCCTCCGACATGCAGGGGCGCTCGTTCCTGCCGCTGGTGCGCGACCCGCGCGGCGCGTCCTGGCCCGAGGAGGTGTTCTTCCAGGTGAGCGAGTCGGAGGTGGGGCGCGGGATCCGTACGGCGCGGTGGAAGTACTACGCCGTCGCCGAGGACGCCCACCCCTGGGACGACCCGGCCGCGCCGGCATACCGCGAGCAGGCCCTGTACGACCTGGAGAACGACCCGTACGAGCTGGTGAACCTGGCGGGGTACGCCTCGCACGCGGGGGTGGCCGCCGAGCTGCGGGAGCGGCTGGTACGGCGGATCGCCGAGGCCGAGGGGGCGGCGCCGGTGGTCGAGCCGGCGGTGGCGCGGATGGGGCGCGAGCAGGCGATGCCCGACCCGGAGGTCCGCCTCCGCGGCCCCGAGCCGGTCCGCTTCGGCCACCAGCCCCGCACCACCCCCTGACCCACCCGGCCCGCGGCATCCCCGGCCGTGCGGTGTGCGCCTGCGCCACACGTCACACGCCACACGCCACACGCCACGCGCTTGCGTCACGCGGCGTGTGTCAGCGCCCTGCGTGTTGCGGTCCGAGCGCCCGCCGCCCCTCAAGGACCCCAGCGGGAGGGCGGCGGGCGCGGGGAGGGTCAGCTCGCGGCGTCCGCCGGCCGGTGCGGGTGGTCGTGCGAGCCGGCGTCACGCGCCGCCGCGACCGGTGCGGCGGTGCCGATGGTGCCCGTGTCGAACGCGTACGTGCCCGCCAGCGTCGCGATGGCGTCCGAGTTCACATCCAGCGCCCTGTCGTTGATGTTGCGGATCGTGTCGCAGACGCTGTGGTAGCACGGGTCGAGCGGAATCCCCGCCGTCCCACCGAAGATCGCCGCCTCCTCCTCGGTCTTGAGCACCTCGGCCCCCGTGAACAGGCCGCCGGACGGGATCCCGACCGCGATGAACGGCCCGTAGTCGGAGCGCCCGGTGAAGGCCGTCGCCTTGAACGGCAGGCCGCGCCCGGCGAAGAACTTCTCGAAGTCCTCCTCGATCACGTCGGACCCGGGAGGCCCGGCGGTGCCGAAGGCGTCGCCGTCACCGTCGTAGATGCCGAACGTGTAGTTGGGCGAGGCGATCATGTCGAAGTTGAGGTACAGGCTGATCCTGGCCCGCTCCTCGGGCGTCAGCGCGTTCACGTAGTGCTGCGAGCCGAGCAACCCGAACTCCTCGGCCCCCCAGAACGCGAACCGGAGCTGGTTCTTCGGCTTCGTCTTCGCCAGCTGCAGCGCCACCTCGAGGATGCCCGCACTGCCGGAGCCGTTGTCGTTGATGCCCGGCCCCTCCTGCACGCTGTCCAGGTGGGCGCCCAGCATGACCACGTTGTCCGGATCGCCCTTCCTGCTCTGCGCGATCACGTTGTAGGTGGTCCTGGTCTCCACGATCGGGTCCCAGTTCATCTGGACGGTGGTGCCCGCCGTGGCGGCCAGCTCGTCGCCGACCGCGAAGCTGGTGAAGAAGGACGGGATGGTGACGCCCGGCCCGCCGAGCGTGGGGTTCAGGTCGATCTCGGTACGGCCCGGCTGCCCCTCGTTGAACACGATGGCGGCCGAGGCGCCGGCGGCGATGGCGTTGTCCACCTTGATCCGGAAGTTGCAGGTGCCGCGCTGCATCAGCGCGATGTTGCCGGCCGTGAACCCGGCGAAGTCGCTCGCCTCGCACCCCGAGCTGGAGGAGTTGGCCACCGGGCCGGGCGGCAGCACGAGGTCCACCGCCTGCAGCGTGCCGCTGACGGCGCCGGCGGGGGAGTCCTGCATGGCGACGTAGTCGGCGAAGAACCCGTAGGTGTATGTCTTCTGCTCCCCGCTGGTCCGCTTGAGCACCGGCGGGGTGATGTAGCCGTCGAAGGTGAACTCGAACGGCTGGATCGTCACGTCGTACCCCGCGCGGCGCAGCTTGCCCGCCACGTAGTCGCGGGAGGCGTCGAAGCCGGGGGTGCCGGAGACGCGGGTGCCGCCGTGGGCGTTCGCGATGGCCTGCAACGCCCACAGGTGCTTCTTGACGTTCTTGCCCGAGACGGCCTTGACGAGCTTCTGAACGTGATGCCGGCCCCCGTGGGCCTCGGCCGGCGTGGCGAAGGCGACCGGTGAGAGGATCACGGCCGCGGCGGCGATGGCGCTGACTAAACCTTTTCGTGAACGGGAACGCATGCTGCTCCTCGGAAGAACCAGGCCAAAAAGCGCAGATGTCCCGAAACGTATTCATGGGTCGCGTGGTAGGGAAGAGTGACCACGTATCCGTTGCATCACGGACCTGGAACGTCCCAAGTCGAGGTGAGGAACCACATGTCCATATCGCTCCCGTCCACCGGCACGCTGGCCATCGGCGGCAAGACCGTGCACCGCCTCGGCTACGGCGCCATGAGCCTGACGGGGCCGGGCGTCTGGGGGCCGCCCGCCGACCGCGACGCGGCCGTCCGGGTGCTGCGCCGGGTGGTCGAGCTGGGCGTGAACTTCATCGACACCGCCGACTCCTACGGCCCGTACGTCAACGAGGAGCTGATCCGCGAGGCCCTGCACCCGTACCCGGAGGGGCTGCTGATCGCCACCAAGGCCGGTTTCGTCCGCACGGGCCCCAGCCAGTGGCACCCGGTGGGACGGCCGGAGTACCTGCGGCAGGAGGTCGAGATGAGCCTGCGCAGGCTCGGCGTGGAGCGGCTCGGCCTGCTGCAGCTGCACCGCATCGACCCGCAGGTGGCCCTGGAGGACCAGGTCGGCGAGCTGGCCGCGCTCCGCGACGAGGGCAAGATCGCCGAGATCGGCCTGTCGGAGGTGAGCGTCGAGGAGCTGGAGCGGGCGCGGCGCGTCACGGACATCGTCTCCGTCCAGAACCGCTACAACCTGACCAACCGCTTCTCGGAATCGGTCCTCGACCACTGCACGGAGCAGGGCCTCGTCTTCATCCCCTACAGCCCCGTCGCCAAGGGCGCGCTGACGGGGGCCGGCAGCCCGGTGGAGCACGTGGCCAAGGTGCTCGGCGCCACGCCGTCGCAGGTCAGTCTGGCGTGGCTGCTGGCCAGGTCACCGATGGTGCTGCCGATCCCCGGCACGTCGTCGATCGCGCACCTGGAGGAGAACCTGGGGGCCTCGACGGTGCAGCTGACGGCCGAGCAGCTCACCGAGCTGGGCTGAACGACAAGGGGGCCGGCCCCCAGGCGCGGAGGGCCGGCCCCGGTCTCTCAGCGGGTCAGCTCAGGCCGTTCTTCATGGCCGTGATCAGCTCGCCGTTCGTCGTGTCGCCGCTGAGCTCCCAGAAGAACGCGCCGCCGAGGCCCTGGTTCTTCGAGTAGCCCATCTTGCCCCCGATGGTGGCCGGCGTGTCGTAGCTCCACCACTGGTTGCCGCAGTACGCGTACGCCGTGCCCGCGACCGTCCCCGTGGCCGGGCAGCGCGTCTTGAGCACCTTGTAGTCCTCGATGCCCTGCTCGTACGTGCCCGGCGCGGGCCCCGTGGCCGTGCCGCCCGGCGCGGCCTGGGTGACGCCGGTCCAGCCGCGGCCGTAGAAGCCGATGCCGAGCAGCAGCTTGCTCGCCGGCACGCCCTTGCTCTTGAGCTTCTGGATCGCGCTGTCGGAGTGGAAGCCCGCGATCGGGATGCCGGTGTAGGAGGTGAGCGGCGAGTGCGGGGCCGTCGGGCCCTGCGCCGCCCAGGCGCCGAAGAAGTCGTAGGTCATGACGTTGTACCAGTCGACGTACTGCGCCGCGCCGCCGTAGTCGGCCGCGTCGATCTTGCCGCCGTCGGTGCCGTCGGCGGTGATCGCGGCGGTGACCAGGTTGCCGGAGCCGAAGCGGGAGCGCAGCGCCGACATCACGTTCCTGAACGCGGCCGGGCCGCTGGTGTCGCAGGTCAGGCCGCAGGCGTTCGGGTACTCCCAGTCGATGTCGATGCCGTCGAAGACGTCCGCCCAGCGCGGGTCCTCGACCAGGTTGTAGCAGGAGTTGGCGAAGGCGGTGGGGTTCTGGGCGGCCTGGCCGAAGCCGCCGGACCAGGTCCAGCCGCCGAAGGAGAAGAGCACCTTCAGGTTCGGGTACTTCTTCTTGAGCTTGCGCAGCTGGTTGAAGTTGCCGCGCAGCGCGCCGGCGTCCCAGGTGTCGGCGACGCCGTCCACGCTCTCGCCGGCCTGGTAGAAGCGGTCGTAGTCGGCGTAGCTGTCGCCGATCGTGCACTGGCCGTTCTGGACGTTGCCGAAGGCGTAGTTGATGTGCGTCAGCTTGGCGGCCGAGCCGCTGGTGTCGATGTTCTTGACGTGGTAGGCGCGCTGGTAGACGCCCCACTGCACGAAGTAGCCGAGCACCTTGTCGCCGCCGCCCCCGCTGCCGCCCGTGGTCGTGGCGTTGACGGTGTTGCTGTTGCCGGAGCGGTTGCCGGCGGCGTCGCGGGCGCGCACGGTGTAGCTGTAGGCGGTGTTCGCGGCGAGACCCGTGTCCGTGTGGGACGTGCCGGTGACGGTGGTGACCAGGGTGCCGCCGCGGTAGATCTCGTAGCCGGTGACCGCGACGTTGTCGGAGGAGGCGTCCCAGGCGAGGGAGACGCTGTTGTTCGAGACGCCGGTCGAGCGCAGGTTGCCCGGCACGGTCGGCGCGGTGGTGTCGGTGCCGCCGCCGCCCGTCGTGGTGGCGCTCGCGGTGTTGCTGTTGCCGGAGCGGTTGCCGGCGGCGTCGCGGGCGCGCACGGTGTAGCTGTAGGCGGTGTTCGCGGTCAGGCCCGTGTCGGTGTGGGTGGTGCCGGTGACGGTGGTGACCAGGGTGCCGCCGCGGTAGATCTCGTAGCCGGTGACGCCGACGTTGTCGGTGGCGGCGTTCCAGGCGAGGGTGACGCTGGTGTTGGTGACGCCGGTCGAGCGCAGGTTGCCCGGCACGCTGGGCGCGGTGGTGTCGGTGCCGCCGCCGGTCGCGACCTTCCACAGGGCGGGCACGTTCGGGGGCTCCCAGCCGGGCTGGGAGGTGTGGGCCTGCAGGCATTCGTACTCGACGCCGTTGTAGGTGACGCGCGCGCCCGTCGCGTACGCCGTCCAGGCCGCCCAGTCGGCCGCGAGGACGCGCACGGCCGAGGCGGACGCGGCCGGGGTGGCGGCGACGACCGCGGTGAGCGGCAGCGCTAACGCCGCCAGCCCGGCGAGGACCTTGCTCAGGATGGTGTGTCTCATGACGCTCCGACATCCGGTTGGGGGGTGTACAGGGGGTGGGATGTCCCGGAAACTATTAGGAAAGTTTCCTTTTAGTTATGGGCCGACGGTAACCCCAACCTGCGGAACGAGTCAATACATGTCGCTCAGATCGTGAAATCGCGCAGTAAGCCGGAGTAGCGCTTGGGGAGCGGCCTGGCGTACTCGCCGCGCGTGCTCGTCCGCAGGCCGAGCGCCACCAGCGACTCGGCGAAGCGGGTCGCCGCGCCCACCCCGTCGATCACCGGCACGCCCGTGGCCCGCGACGCCTCGGCGCAGAAGTCGGCCATGCCCGCGCAGCCCAGCACGATCGCGTCACTCCCGTCGTGGTCGAGCGCCGCCGCGCACAGCTCGATCACCGCCTTCCTGGCGGGCGGCTCCTCCAGGGCCAGCACCGGGATGTCGCAGGCGTGCACACCTTTGCAAGCCGCGGCGAAGCCGTAGCGATGGGCCAGCTCCCACGCCCTGCCGACCGTCCTGGACAGCGTGGTCACCACGCTGAAACCCCGGCCGACCAGCGTGGCGGCGTGCATCGCGGCCTCCGCGATGCCGACCACCGGGCCGCCTGCCAGCTCGCGGGCGGCGTCCAGGCCGGGGTCCCCGAAGCAGGCGATCACGTACGCGTCCACCCCCTCCCGCTCGCCCGCCGCGATCTCGGCCAGCACCCCCGGCACGGCCAGCGCCTCGTCATAGTGACTCTCGATCGACTCGGGGCCCATGGCCGGGCTCACGGCCGTCACGGTCGTCCCCGGGGACGCCACCGCCCTGGCGCAACGACCGATGGAGGCGGTCATGGCCAGGGCGGTGTTCGGATTGATGACGCGGACGTGGGTCATGCGGGGACGATCCGGGGCGTGCGGCGCTCCAGCGCGACCATCGCCACGAACCCGAGCCCGCAGCCCAGGAACCAGCTGTAGTCGGCGATCCACATCAGGTCGGCGGCCGTGACCAGCTTCGGCACCAGGACCGAGGCGATGGCGGGCACCCCGCTGAGCAGCGTCGCCCAGATGGCGTTGCGGTTGTAGCCCCGGTCGAACCAGTACCGGCCGCCCTGGTCCATCGTGAACAGCTCGTCCACCGACACCCGCTGCCGCGCGCAGACGTAGTAGCCGGCGATCAGGATGCCGAACAGCGGCCCGATCAGCGCTCCCAGCAGGCCGAGCGTGTAGTGGATGGCGTCCGGGTTGCCGTACCAGTTCCAGGGCGTCAGCAGCACGGAGCCGACCGCGGCGATCATGCCGCCGGTGCGCCAGCTGATGCGCTGCGGGCTGACGTTGGAGAAGTCGAAGGCCGGCGAGATGAAGTTGGCCACGATGTTGATGCCGACCGTGGCGATCACGAAGGTCAGGCCGCCGAGCAGGATCGCGAACGGCGTGTCGATGCGCTGCACCGTCTGGATCGGGTCGGTGATCAGCTCGCCGAACACCGGCACCGTGGCCGACGCCGTGATCACCGTCAGCAGCGAGAAGAACAGGAAGTTGATCGGCAGGCCGAGGAAGTTGCCGCGCTTGACGGCCTCGAACGAGCGTCCGTAGCGGGAGAAGTCGCCGAAGTTCAGCATCGGGCCGGAGAAGTACGACACGACCAGCGCGATCGCGCCCAGCATCACCGGGATCGACTCGGCGAACCCGAGGCTCTCGCCCTGCGACAGGTCCAGGCTGAGGTTCTCCCAGCCCGCCTGGCTGACCAGGTAGACCGCGAGCACGACCATGACCACGTACACGGCGGGCCCGGCCCAGTCGACGAACCGGCGGATCGCGTCCATGCCGCGCCAGAACACCGCCGCCTGCGCCACCCACAGGATGGCGTAGCAGATGTAGCCGAGCACGGACAGGCCGAGGAAGCGCGGCTCGTTCAGCGCGGCGGTGGCGGGCCAGAACTTGAGGAAGATGATGATCAGCGACTGCGAGGCGAGGTACGTCTGCACGCCGTACCAGGCGATCGCGATCGCGCCGCGCACGATGGCCGGGATGTTCGCGCCCAGCACCCCGAAGACGGCGCGGTTGATCACCGGGTACGGCACCCCGGTGACCTGGCTGGGCTTGGCCACCAGGTTGCAGAAGACGTTGACGATGACGATGCCGGCCAGCAGCGCGAACAGCACCTGCCAGCTCGCCAGCCCCAGCGCGAACAGGCTGCCCGCGGTGACGTAGCCGCCGACGCTGTGCACGTCGGACATCCAGAAGGCGAAGATGTTGTAGGAGGACCAGGTCTGCTTGCGCAGCGGGGCGAGGTCCTCGTTGGTGAGCCGGGGGTCGTAGGCGGGGGCTGGGGCGACGGTGGGTTGAGTCATCTGCGGCATCCTTGGGGGGTGCGGTCGCCGGACGGTGTTAAGCCATCACTTAACACCGGAGAGAGCGATCCCCTGATTGCACCCGTGTTAAAGCCCTGTGACGGAGGTTATGAACGACCTGGAAGCGGTCAGCAGCGAGCGGCTCGGCCGGCGGCTGCGGGAGCTGCGCGCACGCTCCGGCAAGTCGCTGCGGGCGGTGGCCCGTGAGCTGGGCATCTCGGCCAGCGCGGTGTCCCAGATCGAGCGAGGCACCATGCGGCCCTCGGTGAGCAGGCTGATCGCGTACGTGTCGGCCATCGGCGTGCCACTGGCGGCCGTCTTCGACCCGGACGAGCGGAAGGAGCAGGTGGAGCCGCCGGGCGGCCGGAAGGCGGCGCCGCCCGAGCTGGCCGTCAGCCGGGCGGGCGAGGTCGCGCCGATCCGGCTCGGCGGGGGAGTGACGTTCCGGCGGCTGTCGCCGGGCCCCACCCCCGACGTGGAGTTCTTCGAGTCCACCTACCCGCCGCACGCCGTCTCCACCGCCCACGGCCGCTTCCTCAGACACGAGGGGTACGAAGTCGGCACGGTCACGGCGGGGGAGCTGACCATCGAGTTCGAGTCGGAGGTCGTCACCCTGGCGGAGGGCGACTCGATCACGTTCCCGTGCAGCCGCCCGCACATCATCGGCAACCGCTCCGCCACCGTCACGGCCGTCGCCGTGTGGCTGATCGTGCACGCCGGATAACGGTTGCGGAACGGGCGCTGACGGCACGGACCCGCATACCCCAGCATGGAGGTGTGGCAGGGATGACCGCCTGGCGGCGGGAGGCTGAACGGCGAGGGCCGTACGTGGCCAGAGCGGTGGCGGAGCTGCGCTCGTGGCCCGCGCTCGCGGCGAGCGACGGCCGGCGCGGCACCACGTTCGCCGTGCGCGGCACCGAGATCGTCCGGCTCTCCGGCGCCGACGAGGTGCAGGTGCGCCTGACCGCCCCGGCCATCGACCGGCTGCGCCCCTACCTGAGCACGTGCGAGCAGGTCCAGGCGTGCGCGGACCAGGCGTGGGTGTCGGTGTACGTGGACGCCGAGCCGGACCTGGAGTTGCTGCTCGCCCTGACCAGCGTGGCGATCAAGGCCCACGTGCCCTGAGAGGCGTGACGGCCCGCCGGGTGGGGGAGGTTGCTGGGTGGCAGCGAACCCCGGAGGAGGTCGGTCATGGCCGTGTTACTGCTCGGCACCCTCGACACCAAAGGTACGGAGTACGCCTACGTCCGCGACCTCGTCGCGGCGGCCGGGCAGGAGGTCGTGCTGCTCGACGCGGGCGTCATGGGCGCCCCGGCCAGGAGCGCGGACGTCACGGCGCCGAGCGCCGACGTCACGGCGCCGAGCGCGGACGCCGCGGCGCCGGGTGCGGACGCCGCGGGCTCGGCGGCGCGGGTCGGCGGCCTGATGCCGGACATCGCGGCGGAGGCCGTCGCCGAGGCGGGCGGCGCGAGCCTCGCGCGGCTCAGGGGCGACGCCGACCGCGGCGCGGCCCTGAGCGTCATGGCCGCCGGAGCCGCGAAGATCGCCAGGGAGCTGTGGGAAGCCGGCCGGGTGAGCGGCGTGCTGGCGCTGGGCGGCAGCGGCGGCTCCTCGATCGCGGCGGCAGCCATGGCCGCGCTGCCCGTGGGGGTGCCCAAGCTGCTGGTCTCCACCATGGCGAGCGGCGACGTGACCCCCTACGTCGGGCAGAGCGACGTGACGCTCATGTACAGCGTCGTCGACGTCGCCGGGATCAACGCGATCTCCCGCCCGATCCTCGGCAACGCGGCGGCGGCGATCGCCGCGATGGCCGCCGCCTACGACGGGCGCCGCCGCGAGACCCCTGCCGAGGACAGGCCCCTGGTCGCCGCCACCATGTTCGGCGTGACCACCCCCGCCGTGAACGCCGCCAGGGCCCGCCTAGAGGAGCTGGGCTACGAGGTGGTCGTCTTCCACGCCACCGGCGCGGGCGGCCGCGCCATGGAGGCGCTGGTCAGGGACGGCTACTTCGCGGGCGTCCTCGACCTCACCACCACCGAGCTGGCCGACGAGCTGGTGGGCGGCGTCCTGTCGGCGGGCCCCGAGCGGCTGACCGCCGCGGGAGCCGCCGGGGTGCCGCAGGTCGTCAGCCTGGGCGCGGTCGACATGGTGAACTTCGGGCCGGTGGAGACCGTGCCGGAGAGGTTCAGGCAGCGGCGCCTGCTGGTGCACAACCCGACCGTGACGCTGATGCGTACCACGGCAGAGGAGTGCGCCGGGATCGGCAGGGAGATCGGCACGAAGCTGGCCGCGGCCACCGGGCCCGTGGCGCTGTTCGTGCCGCGCGGCGGCGTCTCGGCCGTGGACGTCGAGGGCGGGCCGTTCCACGACCCCGGCGCCGACGCCGCCTGCTTCGCGGCCGTGCTGGCGGCGGTGACGGGCGCCGCCGAGGCCGGCGGTCCAGGGGCGGACGTCCAGGTGGTGGAGAGCGAGGACGACATCAACCAGCCCCGGTTCGCGGTCGCCGCCGCCGACCGGTTGCACGAGCTGATCCAGAAGGGGGCGGCATGAACCGCGACGAGGCACTCGCCAGGCTCAGGGCCGAGCAGAAGTCCGGCAGGCTCGTCATCGGGGCGGGCGCGGGCACCGGGCTGTCCGCCAAGGCGGCCGAGGCCGGCGGCGTGGACCTGATCATCATCTACAACTCGGGCCGGTTCAGGATGGCCGGGCGCGGCTCGCTGGCGGGGCTGATGCCGTACGGGGACGCCAACGCGATCGTGGTCGAGATGGCCGGCGAGGTGCTGCCGGTCGTCGAGGACACCCCGGTGCTGGCCGGGGTCTGCGGCACCGACCCGTTCCGGCTCATGCCGCACTTCCTCGACCAGCTCAAGGCCATGGGCTTCACCGGCGTCCAGAACTTCCCCACCGTCGGCCTCATCGACGGCGTCTTCCGGGCGAACCTGGAGGAGACCGGCATGGGCTTCGACCTGGAGGTCGAGCTGATCCGGCTGGCCGCCGAGCGCGGCCTGCTCACCGCCCCGTACGTCTTCACCATCGAGCAGGCCACGGCCATGGCCAGGGCGGGCGCCGACATCGTCGTGCCGCACATGGGCCTGACCACCAAGGGCAGCATCGGCGCCAGGACCGCGCTCACCCTGGACGAGTCGGCCGTCCGCGTCCAGGAGCTGCGTGACGCCGCCGTGGCGGTGAACCCGGAGATCATCGTGCTGTGCCACGGCGGCCCCATCGCCGAGCCCGACGACGTCGCCTACATCCAGGCGCGCACCACCGGCGTCGCGGGCTTCTTCGGCGCCTCCTCCATGGAGCGCCTGCCCGCCGAGCGGGCCATCGCCGACCAGTTGCGTGCCTTCAAGAGCCTGTAGGGAGAACTCATGCACCGCAGACCGGACGACGTGCCGACCATGGTGTTCGGCTGGGGCTCGATCAAGTGGCACGTGACGCCCGGAAGCGTGCCGGGCGCCTCGTCCACGTTCGGCGAGGTCGTGATCAACCCCGGCCAGGGGCACGACCGCCACCAGCATCCCTTCTCCGACGAGGTGCTCTACCTCATCGAGGGGGAGGGGCGGCAGACAGTCGGCGACGGGCCCGAGTTCGCGGTCACGGCCGGGGACGCGGTCTACATCCCGATGGGCACGCTGCACTCGACGTTCAACACCGGGTGGCGTCCCCTGCGGATCATCGCCACGTACACGCCGGGCGGCGCCGAGGAGGCGCTGCGCGACCTGCCCGACTTCGCCGAGCTGGCGCCCGGCGAGCATCCCGCCTGGGAGGCCGTCAAGCCGGGGTGACCGGCGGCGTCCCGTGGGTGTGGAAGGAGGCGATCGTCTTCAGGCCCCACGCCTGGCCCTTGGCGCGCTCGGCCTCCGTCCACGTGATGGTCCGCCAGTCGGGGGCCAGGATGAGCCTGGTCAGCGGGTTGCACAGCTCGACGCGGTTGCCGCCGGGCTCGTAGACGTACAGGAAGAACGTCTGCTGGATGGCGTGCTTGTGCGGGCCCGTCTCGATGAAGACGTCGTTCTCCAGGCAGATGTCGGCCGCCCGCAGGATGTCCTCGCGCGCGTTCGTGGCGAAGGCGAGGTGGTGCAGCCGGCCCGAGTCGCCCGACCAGTCGTCGGTGTAGACGAGGTCGTAGGACTTGTTGCCGAAGTGCAGCCACTGGGCCGAGATCCGGCCGGTGTCGAGCCTGATCTGCTCGGTGACGCGGGCGCCGAGCACGTCACGCACGAACGCGCCGTTCGCCGCGGCCTCGGCGGCCAGGAAGTTGACGTGGTCCAGCCGGCGCACGCCGACGCCGTGGCCGGGGAAGGCCTGCGGCTGGTTCTTCAGCGCCGGGCGCAGCTCCTCGGGGGCCTCGTACCACTCCGACTCCCAGTACAGCCGCAGCTCGTGGCCGTCCGGGTCGTGGAAGGCGTACGTCGGGCCGCGGCCCGGCTCGCCGTCGCGCCAGCCGATGCCGAGCCCCGCCTCCTCGATCGCCAGCACCCGGCGGTCGAGCGCCTCCTGGCTGCTCGCGCGCAGGCCGGTCGCGCGGATGCCCGAGGTGTGGTGCGCGGTCAGTGTCAGGCTGTGGTGCTCGTAGTCGTCGTACGTGCGCAGGTGGACCGAGTCGCCGTCCTGGCTCGCGGCCGTCATGCCGAGGATCTCGGTGAAGAACCACAGGCTCCGCTCGGGCCGGGGGGTGAGCAGTTCGACGTGGCCGAGGTGGGCGACGTCGTGCAGCAGGGCGTTCACGGTTCTCCTTCCCGCGGGTAGACCGTTCCGTCGAAGAGCTTGCGCGCGGTGCGCACGTTGGCCGCCCGCAGCGCGGTCGGCGGATCGGTGGACAGGTCGAGCTCCACCTCCACCTCCAGGTGGCCGGTGGGGTGCTCGACGTCGAAGCGGCTGCCCCCGGCCAGGCGGGCGTGCCGCCGCGCCACGCCGCCCGGCAGCAGCGCGGCCGTGACGGCGCTGACGGCGCCCAGCACGCCGATCGCCGCGTGCGGGCGGACCGGGATGAACGTGCGGGTGCACAGCGCCCCGCCGTCCCTGGGCGGGGCGACGAGCGTGGTCTTGGGCACCGGCTCCTCCCGTACGTCGCCGAGCCCCATCAGCTCGCCGGCCCGGAGCCGCAGCGCCTGCACCCGGTCGAGCAGGGCGCGGTCGCCGGCCAGCTCGTGGTGGGTCTCGTAGCCGGTGATCCCCAGGTCGGTGGCCGCCGCGACGACGACCGGCATGCCGTTGTCGACGCAGGTCACCTCGATGCCGTCGATCACGTCCAGCACGCGCCCCGTCGGCAGCAGCCGGCCGGTCGTGGAGCCGGCCGTGTCCGCGAAGCCGAGCACGACGGCGGCGGCCGTGCCCGGCACGCCCGAGATGGCGGTGCCGCCCCGGTAGTCCACCCTTCCGCCGGGGGTGGGGAAGCTCGCGGTGGCCATGCCGCCGGTGTTGACCAGGCGGATGCGTACCTCGGTGTGCTCGTCCCCGGCCGTGACGAGCCCGCGCTCGACGGCGAACGGGCCCACGCCCGCCAGCAGGTTGCCGCAGTTCTGGCGGCTGGAGACGGCCGGCTCGTCCACGGCGACCTGGAGGAAGAGGTAGTCCACGTCGGCGGACGGGTCGGCGCTCGCCGAGACGACCGCGACCTTGCTGGTCAGCGGGTGCGCGCCGCCGATGCCGTCGATCTGTCGCGGGTCGGGGCTGCCCAGGGTGCGCAGCAGCAGGTCGTCGCGCTCCGCCGGGTCGCCGGGCAGGTCGCCGGCCAGGAAGTAGGCGCCCTTCGAGGTGCCGCCGCGCATGAGCATGCAGCGCACCCCGTCATCGCTCACCGTCGTACTCCTCGTAGGTGATGCCCAGGCCGGGCAGGCGCTCGCGCAGGCCGTACCGGTCGAGGCCGAGCTCGCCCTTCAGGAAGGCGGCGCGCGTGGTGGCCTCCTTGTCGGCGCGGGCGGCGGAGGCGGTGATGGCCCGGTCGAGGTCCGCGCGGGGGCACACGAGCACGCCGTCGTCGTCGGCCAGGATCGTGTCGCCTGGCCTGATGAGCTGCCCGCCGATCGTGATCGGCACGTTCACCGCGCCCGGGGTCGCCTTCACCGTGCCCTGCGCGCTGACCGCCGCGCTCCAGGCCGGGAAGCCCATCTCGCGCAGCTCGGCCACGTCGCGGACGCCCGCGTTGATCACCACGCCGCGTACGCCGCGATACCGCAGCGCGGTCGCGAACAGCTCCCCGAACATGCCGTCCGTGGACGGCGACGTCGTGGTGACGACCAGGATGTCGCCGATCTGGCACTGCTCGACCGCGACGTGGATCATCAGGTTGTCGCCCGGCCAGGACAGCACGGTGACGGCGTTGCCGCCCGTCCTGGCGCCCGGCCAGGCGGGGCGCAGGCCGGGGCCGAGGTAGCCGGTGCGGCCGAGCGCCTCGTGCACGGTCGCGACGCCGTACGCGGCCAGGGTGTCGATCCGGCCGAGGTCGGCGCGCGGGATGCCGGTGACGACCACGTTCCTCACGACAGCACGTCCGTGACCTGCGGGTACAGCCGCATGTACGCCTCACCCACGGTGTCGTGCGCCAGCCCCAGGTTCGGGCCCGCGTTGCGCTTGAGCTGCACGCCGCGGCGCTTGGCCAGGTCGGTGTAGTAGTCCCACATGTGCTGCTGGGCCGGCAGGCACTCCATCGCCTTGCGCTTCCTGTCGAACACCGGGGTGATGTCGAGCAGCACCTCCGGCTTGAAGTCGCACTGCTCGGGCTGGTGCGGCTCGAAGAAGAACACGGGGGGCGCGCCGAGCGGCTCGCCGGGCGCCTCGTAGCCGATCGCCTGCGCCAGCACGCGCGCCTGCAGCGCCATGCGCGCCGCGGCCGGGTGGTCGCCGTTGTACGGGTCGGCCAGAGTGTGCGTCAGCACCACGTCGGGCACCACGTCGCGGTAGACGCGGACCAGCCGGTCGACCAGCTCCTGGCTCTCCACCAGGGGGTAGTCGCCCGCGTCGAGGAACTCGATCTCGGCGCCCAGCTCCGCGGCGGCGTGCTCGGCCTCCTCGCGCCGGATCGCCTTGATCTCCTCCAGCGTCCTGCCCGCGCGCCACGCCTTCGCGGACTCGCCGCGCTCGCCGTAGCTGAGGCACACCACCTTGGCGCGCTCGCCGCGGCTCGTGGCCAGGGCTATCGCGCCGCCCGCGCGCCAGACGAAGTCGCCGGCGTGAGCACTGATCACCAACAGGGTACGAGAAGAGGTCATAGCCGGGGTCACCTCGCTGACGCTAGAAGTTTCACAACCAGATTGTCAACAGTTTCATCGCCAATACGGGAGTGTTGGTCCGTTGAGTGGAGGTGTGGGCGGGACTTCACGCAATATTGTCAACGATTTGGTTCCGTTGGGAGAGGATGGCGTCATGGACGCACCCCAGGTGGCGCTGCTCGGTCACGGCGAGGTCGGTCATATTCTCGCCGCTGGACTGGCGGACAAGGTACGGCTGCGCGTGTACGACCCCGCCCACCCTCCGGGGGACGTGCCATGGCTGGTCGCCCGCAACGCCGACGCCGTGCGCGGAGCCGACGTCGTCATCGCCGTGACGACCGGGGCCGACAGCCTCGCCGCCTGCGCCGAGTCCCGCCCGCACCTCGGGCCCGGCACCCTCTACGCCGACCTGTCCACAGGTGCGCCCGCCGACAAGCGGCGCATCGCCGAGCTGCTGGAGCCCTCGGGGGCGGCGGTCGTGGACGGCGCGATCATGGCACCGGTCCCGCTGCGCGGCCTGGCCACCCCGATCCTGGCCAGCGGGGCGCAGGCGGACCGCTTCGCCGCCCTCGCCGGCGGGCTGGGCCTGTCCGTGACGCCGATCGGGGGCTCGGCCGGCGACGCCGCCGCCCGGAAGCTGCTGCGCAGCGTGCTGGTCAAGGGGCTGAGCGCGCTCGTCATCGAGTCGCAGCGGGCGGCGATCGAGGCCGGGCTGGGGGAATGGTTCTGGGGGCATCTGCTGGAGACGGTCCGCGCCGCCGACGAGGAGTTCGTGGTGCGGCTGCTGCGTGGTGCGGGGCAGCACGGGGTGCGGCGGGTGCACGAGATGGAGGCGGCCACGCGCATGCTGGAGGAGCTGGGCGTGGTCGGCACCATGACGCGGGCCACGACCGCCACGCTCGACGAGGTCACCCGCACCGGCATCCCGCCCGTGCCGGAGGCGTGACGTCAGTCCGGGGTCGCCTCCAGTGCCTTGGCGACGCTGCGCAGGTGCTGCTGCATGGCCGTCTGGGCCGCCTCCGGGTCGCGGGCCACGATGGCCGCCACGATCAGCTCGTGCTGCGGCAGCGACACCGCCGCCCGTCCCGGCTGCCTGGCCAGGCGGAACTTGTGCCGCACCACCTGCGCCCCGAGCCGCTCGATGATCGCCGCGGACGTCCGGTGCCCGGCGATGCGGCGGATGTCGGCGTGCAGTGCGGCGTTCAGCTCCGAATACCGGTCCAGGTCGTTGCGCTCCACCGCCGCCCGCATGCCGGCGACGGTCTCGCGCAGCTGTTCGGCCTGCTCGGGCGTCACCCGTTCCGCGGCCTTGGCGGCCGACAGGCCCTCCAGCACCATCCGCACCTCCGTGATCTCGATGGCCTCCGCCTTCGAGATCGCCCGGACACGGGCGCCCTTGTTGCGTAGGATCTCGACGAGCCCCTCCCCGGCGAGCTCCTTGAACGTCTCGCGCACCGCGGCCCGCGGGGCGCCGAACTGCTCGCACACGTCCGCTTCGACCAGCCGCTGGTTGGGCACGAAGTCGCCGCCGAGGATGGCCGCCCTGACCCGGTCGGTCAGCGTCTCCGCGTGCGGGGGCCCTGAGCTCACGCGATCCTCCTCCGGTGTCTTGGTAGACAATATTATGGACAATCACCTCCGGATGGCGCGCGTCCCTGCCCGCCGGGCGCTTTGATCATTTGCCCCGGATCTGTCGGTGGGCTCCGGTAAGTTCCCGGATCAATTGATCAGCCGGCCGCGTGGGCGCGGGCACTTCCGCCTGCGCCGCGAGCCGGCGGGGCGGGAGGTTTCAGGGTCGTGGACGCGGACAGAACCGCGTGGGAGCGGCGCAGCGTGGTGCGGGTGGTGCCACCCGTGGAGCCACGCAAACTGGCGAAGGTGCCCTTCGTCGAGCTGGCCGACGGCCGGCTGCAGGGGGTCGTGTCGAGCGGATCCGACATCGAACGGGTCTACGTCTCCTCGATCACCGCGGGCACACACGCGCTGAGCTGCAGCACCAACAACAACCGGCCGTGCGGCGCGCTGCACGGCTACGCGTGCAAACACATCCGCATGCTGGCCGACGAGGCCGTCGTGCAGTACGGGCTGGACCGGGTGGCCCGCTACCTGCGGGTCGAGGTGCCCGAGGGCGGCCAGCTGATGCACGAGATCACGGGGCACGTCGAGCGCACCCCGGCGGCCGTGGTGTTCAGCCGGTTCCTGCGGCACCTGGCCTACCTGGAGGTGCCCGACAGCAACGAGCCGATGGCCGAGCTGCACTGGTTCCCCGCGACGGGGGCGGTGCGCTGATGCCGATCACGTACGTCTCAGACAAGGCGGTGTGCTGATGCTCGACGTACAGCTGAGCGAGCTGCTCGGCGACGCCCCCGAGGGGGTCGACCAGGCGCTCGACCTGGTGGCGGGCTTCGACGGCGCGCTCACCCTCGGGCTGGCCAGGCTCGGCGAGGAGCCCGCCGCGGCGCTGGCCGCCCTGGCGGGCGCGCTGGCCGGCAGCCCCCTCGGCGACCGGGTGGGCGAGGCGGTGGAGAAGGTGGCCGCGGGCTCCGTGGCCGACGAGCACCTCGCGGCGCTGGCCGGCGGCAGGGCCGCGCTGTTCGGCGCGGTGCACGACGCGCTGCTCGCCCGTCTCGACGGGGCGCTGGGCCGCACGCGCGCCGCCTGGCAACCCGCCGAGAGCGAGCCGGAGGTGGCGGAGAACCTGCTGGCCGGCTGCCGGGTGTGGCTGCGCGAGCTGGCCATCGTCGGCTGGCGCGGGGTCGATCACGACCTGGTGTCCTCGGCCGACCAGACGATCGAGGCGCTGCTGGCCGTGCCCGAGCTGCGCGGGCTGGCGGTGCTGCTCGACGGGCTGGCGGCGGAGCTGCGGGCCTCCAGCCCGGTGGCCACGATGGAGCGGCTGCCCGCCCGCCGGTGGGCCGACCTGTGGACGCGGGCCATGCTGCTGGCGCAGCACGGGCCGTGGCACGGGGGCGGCGCCGAGCCGGTGTCGGGCCGGATGCTGATCCTGGGCGCCGACGTGCACGAGCACGCCACCGTCGTACGCGTCCAGATCCACGCCGTCCTGGAGCCGGCCGGCGGCGGGCCCGCCAGGCTGGTCCGCACGAGCATGGCGGCGGCCAAGGTCGACACCATCGTCGGGCCCACCGTGTGGAAGCTGCTGCGCGACCAGCCGGTGCTGCTGTCCGCGCTGGCGCAGCACCGCAGCGTGGAGATCACCGACATGCCGCTGCTGCCCGGCGGCGACCTGGTGTGGGAGAACCACCGGGCCCGCGCGGGCGACGACGCCGACCCGTTCGCCACGGCCAGGCTGCAGCTCGCCGCCGCGACGCCGCCGGCGGTCACGCCGCTCGACCGGCATCCCGTCCGCATCGCCGAGCCCGTCTTCGTCGAGGCGTACAAGTGCGACGGGCAGACCATCGACCTGGGGGGCAACAAGCTCGCCCTCGACCTCGACCGGCTGCCGTCCGCCGGCCCGCTCACCCCGGGGCTGGTCAAGGCGTCCACGGCCTGCATCGGGCTGGTGCGCTGGGACGGCGGGCAGTGGATGCTGCAGCCGCTCGCCGTCCAGGCGGCGGTCAAGAAGCAGCCCGTCGCCGCGCACAACGGCGACTGGGCCCTGGGCCCCACCGACCCCAAGGTGGCCAAGGCCGAGACCAAGAACGGTGACGTGGTCGCGGTGCTGCGCGAGCGCGCGGGACGGCTGTTGCGGAAATGACGGACATGACCGCCGATACCACTGCCGGCCCGGTTACAGCCCCGGCCTCCGACACCGTGGGGCAGAGCGCCGACCAGACCCGGCGGCAGGTGCTCTACTGGCGCCTGATGTCGCGGCTGTTCAGCCCCGACGAGCAGCCCGCGCTGGAGACCGCCAGCCTGGGCATCGTCGGCGACCTCGACCTGCCGCTCGCGCTGCTCGACCCCGGGGTGTCGGTCGACAACCTGGTGCAGCGCTTCCCCGACCTGGCCGCCGAGTTCGACGGCCTGATGGCCGACAAGGAGCACGAGGCGGGCGACGAGGTGCGCCGCGCCGCCCTGGTCTCCAAGCTGCTGCTGAACGTGTTCGCGACCGGCTCGGGCAACGTCACCGCCGGCCAGCTGGAGAGCTGGAAGCAGGACGCGGCCTGGTTCGAGCGCGGCATGGGCTGCGAGCCGGGCGGCCTGCGCCACAGCCCCGGCAACGAGGAGCTGGCCAAGGTGCTCGCCGGCCTGGAGGGCGACCTGGTCAAGCGCATGCACCTGCGCGAGGTGCTCGCCGACCCGGCCCTGGCCGCGCAGCTCACGCCCAGCATGTCGCTCATCGAGCAGCTCCTGCGCGACAAGTCGAACCTGTCGGGCGTGGCGCTGGCCAACGCCAAGGCGCTGATCCGCAAGTACGTCGACGAGGTCGCCGAGGTGCTGCGTACCCAGGTGGAGAAGACCAGCTCCGGCGTCATCGACCGGTCGGTGCCGCCCAAGCGGGTCTTTCGCAACCTCGACGTCGAGCGCACGATCTGGAAGAACCTCACCAACTGGAGCCCGGAAGACCAGCGGCTCTACGTGGACCGGCTCTACTACAAGCAGACGGCCCACCGCACCACCCCGGCCCGCCTGATCGTGGTCGTCGACCAGTCGGGCTCGATGACGGACTCGATGGTCAACTGCACCATCCTGGCCTCCATCTTCGCCGGGCTGCCGAAGGTGGACGTGCACCTGATCGCCTACGACACCCGGGCGATCGACCTGACGCCGTGGGTGCACGACCCGTTCGAGGTGCTGATGCGCACCAACCTCGGCGGCGGCAACAACGGGCCGGTGGCGATGGCCATGGCCCGCCCGAAGATCAGCGACCCGCGCAACACCGTGATGGTGTGGATCTCCGACTTCTACGAGTTCGGCGCCTCCCAGCCGCTCTACGAGGGCATCGAGGCCGTCTACCGGTCGGGCGTGAAGTTCATCCCCGTCGGCTCGGTCAACAGCTCCGGCGTGCAGAGCGTCGATCCGTGGTTCCGCAAGAAATTCAAGGACCTGGGCACCCCCGTGATCTCGGGTCACATCCACAAGCTCGTCTTCGAGCTCAAGAACTTCCTCACCTAGGAGACTGGCGAATGAGTGACGACATGCTGCGCGCCCCCGCAGAGGTCAAGTACGCCGAGGAGCTCGACTACCTGGAGTCGATCGACGACGCGCCCAAGCCGTTCTCGTGGCGGCTCAGCCCGCGCATGATCCGGGTGTTCATCCTGGGCTCCGAGCGCTCCGACGGGATCGAGCGCGAGATCCCGCAGAAGTGGTTCGGCGACCGCAGTTTCGTCGAGCGCGCCATCGTGACGCTGGCCTCCGACCGGGGCCTGCTGCTGATCGGCGACCCGGGCACCGGCAAGAGCTGGCTGGCCGAGCTGCTCGCGGCGGCGATCTGCCGCAACTCCACCCTCGTGGTGCAGGGCACGGCGGGCACCACCGAGGACCACATCAAGTACTCGTGGAACGTCTCCATGGTCATCGCCAAGGGGCAGTCCCGCGCGTCCATGATCCCCTCGCCGATCATGACGGCGATGGAGCGCGGCGTGATCGGCCGCTTCGAGGAGCTGACCCGCTCCACCAGCGACGTGCAGGACGCGCTCATCTCGATCCTGTCGGAGAAGTACGTCTCCATCCCCGAGCTCGACGACGACAACATCGTCTTCGCCCAGCCCGGCTTCTCCATCATCGCCACCGCCAACAGCCGGGACCGGGGCGTCAACGACCTGTCCTCGGCGCTCAAGCGGCGCTTCAACTTCGTCCGCATCCCGGTCGTGACGAACAAGAAGAGCGAGGCGGAGATCGTCCGCTTCCGCACCGAGGAGCTGCTGCGCAGGCACCGGATCGAGCTGGACCTGCCGCCGACGCTGCTCGACATCCTGCTGCAGAGCTTCGCCGACCTGCGCTCGGCGGCGGCCTCGGCCACCAGCGACGACGAGAAGCTGGAGTCGGCGCTGTCCACAGCCGAGCAGATCGGCGTGCTGGAGGACGCCATCCTGCACAGCCACTTCTTCGGCGACCGCGTGCTGCGCGCCCAGACGCTGGCCGGGTCGCTGGTCGGCTCGCTGGCCCGGCGCAGCCCCGAGGACCTGGCCATCCTCAACAAGTACTGGCACGGTGTCGTCGAGCCCCGCAGCAAGAAGCAGGGCGGGGAGTGGCCGGAGTTCCTCGAGGGCGGCCGCGAGGCCATCGCCACCCTGTCATGAGCAGCCCGTTCAGTGCGCTGCGCGAGCAGCTCCTCGACGCCGCCGAGCAGTTCGCCGGCAGCCCCGTCGCCGTGTCCGGCATCCTGTCGGGCCTGGTGGAGGACGTGGACCGGGCGCTGCGCGAAGAGCTGGAGATCTTCCCCGTCTGCCACCACTCGCCGGCCTCCGCGCTGGCGATGGTGCGCAGGCTGCGCGAGAAGCAGCCGAAGGTCATCTACCTGGAGCTGTGCGAGGACCTCCAGCCGCTGCTGACCGAGCTGCGCAACTGCCGCCTGCCGGTGGCGCTGCAGGCGTTCGCGACGGACCTCGACGGCTTCCCCAAGGAGTCGGCGCCGCTCAGCGTGGTGGCGCCCATCACGGAGGCGTCGGCCGAGTACCAGGCCATCTCGTACGCGCTGGAGACCCCCGGCGTGGAGCTGGTGCTGGTGGACCGCTCGACCGACCACGTCTTCCAGTGGGAGCCCAAGCAGGAGCAGCCCGCCACCCCGAAGGACGAGGAGGCGGCCCTGCACGGCGACGCCGTGGGCGTCGAGATCGGCGACCTGCGCCCCGGCTTCGCCGAGCTGGAGGAGCACCTGCTGCACCACGGCAAGGTGCGCCACTGGTCGGAGTGGTGGGACCAGTACGTCGAGCAGCCCCTGTCCGGCGCAGACTACGAGACCTACCGCCAGGTCATGGTGCTGATCGGCAGCCTGTTCCGCCGGCTGCGCCCCGACAGCGGCCGGCTGACCATGGACGAGGAGCGCGAGCGCTACATGTGGACCAGGATGCGCGAGCACCTGGCCGCCTCCGGCGCCGACCCGGCCGACTGCCTGTACGTGTGCGGCGCCTTCCACGCCGCCAGCCACGTCGAGCAGTTCGGCCTCGGCTCCACGGCGCCCTACGAGATCAGCCCGCGCACCGGCACGAAATGGCTGTACGGCCTCATCCCGTCCAGCTACTCCGCCATCGAGGCGCAGTTCGGGCTGGCCTCCGGCTCGGTGTCGATCGCGGCGGCGACCTGGACCAAGGCGCTCACCCGCAACAAACTGACCCCGTTCCAGCTCGAAGGGCAGAAGGGCACGCGCAAGCGCGCGGCCAAGCTGCCCGCGCCCGCCGCGCCGCAGGCGGAGGTGTCCGACAAGCTGACCGGGTTCCTGTCCAGGCCGCCGGCGCTGGACCCGCTCGACGACGCCGAGCTGGTCGGCTGGTCGGTGGACATCGTCCGGCTGGCCCGGCGCAACGGCTACCTGGCCAGCACCGCCGACGCGATCGCGGTCTACGAGACCTCGATCCTGCTGGCCGGCATGCGCAACCGCGCCAGGCCCACCCCGTACGACTTCCAGGACGCCGCCGTCACGTGCATCGAGAAGGACGCGGTGCCGGGCAGGCGCGACATCCGGCGGCTGTGCGAGATCCTGCTCGGCGGCGACCGCGTCGGCGAGGTCGGCTACGACGCGATGCCCCCGCTGGCCAGGAACGTCTACGACCGGCTCAAGCCGCTCGGGCTGGACCTGGAGAAGCGGACGATCCAGCGGGCGCTGCTCGACCTGAACGCCGAGCCCGAGCTGGTGCCCTGCTCCGACCTGCTGTGGATGCTGCGGTACCTGCTGCCGTCCGACGCGGTGCGGCCCATCATGGGCGAGCGCAGGCTGGGCGAGCGCTCCATCCAGGAGAGCTGGGACCTGGCGTTCGGCAAGCACCAGCGCTCGATCATCGAGCTGGGCTACGAGGGCGTCACCATCGAGCAGGTGCTGGAGCAGCGGCTGCGGCGCTCGGTGCACGACCCCAAGGCCACGGCGGCGGTCGCGCTGGCGGCGGTCGAGGACTCCATCCTGTTCCTCGGCAGCCGGCGCTTCGCCGACGAGCTGGGGGCGCGGGCGGTGGAGCTGCTGTCCGCCGAGCGCACCGTGGACGACGCGCCCGAGGTGCTGCGCCGCATCCGGCGGCTGCTCGCCTACTACCGGGCCAACGAGCCGGAGCTGCCCGCCTGGTGCGAGTCGTTCGTGACGACCGGGTACGCGCACTACTGCACGCTGCTGCCGACGGCCTTCGTGGACGGCGACACCGGCGTGCGGCAGGTGGCGGCCATGCTGGGCTTCCTGTTCACGATGGAGAGCCTGGCGCTGGCGCTCGGTTGCGACCGGGCGCAGCTCGAGCTGGCGGTGCAGCAGTCACACCCGGAGGCGCCCGACAAGGTGGCGCTGCTGTGGGCGGCCCACCACCAGCTCGGCCTGCTGCCGATCGCCGACCTGCGGGCCCGCTGCGACGAGCTGCTCGCCAACCCGCTGGTCGTCCCGTCCTTCCCGCTGTACATCATGGGGTTCGTGCAGGCCATGGAGCCCGCTCCCGGGTTGTCGGGGTTCGTGGTGGAGGTGATCTCGAAGGCGTTCGGGCGGCTGCCCGACAACGTGCTGCTGCCGTGGCTGCCCAAACTGATCACCACGCTGCGCGACGGGGCGGCGGAGCTGGTGCCGGTGCTCATCCGGGAGGCCGGGCGCACGTTCCCCGGCTCGCTGACGGCCGTGGACTCCTGGGTGCCGCCGTGGACGCCCCGGCCCAAGCCCGCCACCGTCACGTCCGCTCCTGTGGCCGCCGGGCCGGTGGCGTCGCTGCTCAGGGCGCATCCGGACACGTGCGACGCGGTGGCGGGGGTGCTCGGGTGCGAGGGTGAGTGGAGTGTGGCCGGCGCCGGGGAGAACCCGCATCGGGAGGTGAGCGCCCTGCTGGCCGAGCATCCGGAGCCGGTGCTGGCGGTGGCGGGCCTGTTCCGCTGAGTGCGCCACCGGTCGGGTCACCCGTGGCCCGACCGGTGGCAGTCGGCAGGATGGATCTCGGCATGCGATTCGACGACCCGGCCGGCATGCTGCGTACCTGTGTCGAACGGGTCGCTCAACCGGTCGCCGTTGCGGGCCGGCAGGTCGTGCCGGGCGGGGGCAGGCGCAGGTCCGTCAGGTACGCGTTGGCGTGCGCGATCGTGCACGCGTCGCCCGAGAGGTACAGCCCGTGGCCGTGCCCCTCGTAGCGCACCGTCGCCGAGCCGGGCACCCGGCGTACGATGTCGGCCGTGTTCGCGTGGTCCTCCCACGTGCCGGCGCCGAGGAACGGCGGCAGGCCGGCGGGCAGGGGGCCGGCGGGGTTCGTCACGGGGATCGGCCAGCCGACGCAGCCGAGCCGGTGCCACACCCCGGCTCCGGCGAAGTTCGGCGACAGCTTCTCGCCCAGCGCGCGCACGGCCTGGTACTCACCGTAGTCGCGGTAGCGCAGGCCGTCGGCGCAGTGCGTCATGTTCATGCCTACCAGCGACATCAGCTTCGGGCTGCCGGTGCCCGCCTTGATGTACTTCGCGAACCCGCCCGCGTCCCCGGCCTCGGCCTGCTTGATCGCCTGGGCGAGCTGCCGCCAGCGCGGGTACTCGGGCGCGGGGCCTGGCGTGCGCACATTCGGCATCGCCGCCGTCTGCAGGTCGAACCCGGTGTACGTGGCCGCATCACCGTCGATGGGGATCGGCGTGCGGTCGGCGGCGGCCACCAGCTTCCGCCAGCGTGCGCCCATGCCGTCGCCGCAGACGTCCCGCGCCGACTCGCACCACTCCAGGAACCGCCCGAACTGCTCCTCGGCCTGGTGGTACCGCGCCCGGGCGTCCGCCATGGTGTCGCGGAGCTGGTTGGTCACCCCGTCCAGGTACATGGTCCGGATCCGCTGGGGGAACAGGCGGGCGTACGTGACGCCGGTCACGCCGCCGTACGAGGTGGCCAGGATGTTCAGCCGCCGCTCGCCGAGCGCGGCCCTGATCGCGTCGATGTCCCGCGCCACGGACGCCGAGTTGAAGCCGTCGAAGAACGCGGGATCGGCGTTCCTGCACTTCTGCGCGCCCTTGCGGATCGTCGCGCCGAGCTGGGCGTACTCGCTCCTGGTGCGGGGCGGGGTGATCCACGGGCCGGTGGTGAAGCACTCGAGGGGCAGCAGTCCGTACGTGGCGGCGTTGCGCGGCTCGAGACTGACCACGTCGAACCGCTCACGCAGCTTGGCGAAGTCGTCGCGGTCATAGGCGAGGTCGTCGATCCCGGACACGCCGGGGCCGCCGGGGACGTTGAACACCATGCCCTCGGACCTGCCGGTGGCGGGCAGCCGGGCCAGCTTGATCGTGATCTTGCGGCCGTCCGGCTTCGTCCAGTCCACCGGCACCTGGACGGTGGAGCACTGCAGGTCCTTCGGCCGCTCGGCGCCCTCGCACGGGCCCCAGCGGAGGGTGTCCGCCGCCGGGGAGGGGGCGGTCGCGAGCGCGCCGATCATCGCGGTGATCGCTATCAACTTCATGCCCTCTACGCTCGCCGTTCCGGGGCCGGATCACGATCGTGGTACGTCCCGTCTTCGAGGTAGTGCCAGGGCTAGTGTCTTCACGTCTTTCGCGTTGCGTCGGTCGGCATTACGCCGGTCGAGTTACGCCGGTCGCGCTGCGTCGGTCGCGTGGCGCTCAGAAGGGGCCGCTCTCCGGATACCCCGCCTTGATGACGGCCTTGCGGGTCTTCGCGTCGAGCTTCTTCTCGCTGATGACCTTCCCGGCCGCCGGCGGCGTGATCTTCACCTTGACGCCCCACCCCGAATACTTCGTGTCGGTGTGGAAGGCCATCTGGTCATAGGCAGTGGAGTCGTCGTCCGGGGAGGTCGTCGAGTCGATGACCGTGCGGGTGAGCAGGTTGCGCTTGTCGAAGTACAGCCGGAATTCCACGTTTCCCTCTCCCGCCGACTTGTCGCGCCGGAATTCGGCGAGCGTGGCGGTGCCCGCATATTCACCGGCCGCCACCTGCGAGGAGTTGTCCAGCATGAATTGCAGGTCCGCCGGCGTGATGCCCAGGTCGAGGAGGGGGTTCCTGCGCTCGCTGGTCCTCGCCTGGACCCAGGAACGGCCCTGCGGCAGCGCCCTGGCGATGCCCGAATTGGTCACGTAGGCATTTCTGCCCTCGGCGATGACCCGGTAGGGAGGGTCGGCCTTTTGCTGGCGGGTGGACATGGCGACACGGAGGTCGGCACTGCGGACGCTGCCCTTGCCGAAGGCGAGGGTGCCTACTGTGCGGGTGTTCACCTGGACCTGCATGGATTGGTCGTCGACGGTGAAATCGAGGGTGACGCTGCTCGATTGGGTGAGCTTGACGCCTTTGCCGGGGATCAGCTGGGCTTTGAGTGCCTTCACCGGGGGTGTTGCGGTGGTTGTTCGGGCGGAGGCTGTCTGGGTGGGTAATGCGATCGCACATACGGTGGCGAGTCCTGCGAGGAAAAGTTTCATTATGTTCACCCACGGCATCGCAGTCCAGGCGCAGGGTGCCGCGCCAGGCGTTGGCGGCCGGCCCTGGCAGGGGTCGCCAGGGCCGGCCGCTGGGCCGGGCGGGTCGGTGTCAGCCGAACACGCGCGCCAACCGCGGCATCCGCCGCACCACGAACCGATCCACCATCAGCACCGCCACCATGGTCACCCCCGCCAACGGAAACGCCACCCCCAACACCGCCATGACCACGATCACCCCATAGGTGGTGCGCCGATCCGTGGACCGGGCGGGAGCGCCGGCGCGCCCCCGGGGACGGCGCTTCCACCACATCCACACCCCCGTGACCACGAGCGTGACGATGGTCAGGCAGGCGCCCAGCATCACGATCAGGTTCGCGGTCCCGTACCGCCGCCCTTCGTGCAGGGCGACCCCCTGCTCCACGGCCTTGGCCAGCACCCCGTACTCCGCCCAGCCGTAGGACACGAGCACCCGGCCGCTGTACTGGTCGACGTGGAGGGTCTGGGCGGCCGAGGGGTCGCGGCGCGGGTCGGTGACGATGGTGTAGACGCCTTGGGGGCCGTCCGGGAGGAGGACCTTGAGGTCGCATTCGCTCGGCGGGCAGGATCGGATGGCCGGTCGGGCGGCGGCCAGGGCGTTCTCGACGGGCAGGGCGCCGGGTTGGAGGACGCCGTGTGCGGTGTGGTGGCCGGCGTGCCCGTCCTGGGAGGGGGGTACGGGCAGGCGTTCGGCCGCCCAGGGGACCTTGGCGTCCGGGTTGGTGGACAGGTCGCCGGACAGGGGCGGGTTCGAGGTGTGCGGGAAGTCGCCGGCGCTGGGGTAGGTCGAGCCCGTACGTTCCTGGACGCGTTGCAGGGCGTCACCCCAGACGCCCGACCACGGCAGGCCGGACAGCACGAGGAAGACGACCACCGCGCCACCGCCGAGGCCCGTCAGGATGTGCAGGCGGCGCAGGCGTCCGCGTCCCGGGCGGGCGGGCTTCCGGCGGGTGCGCCGGCCGCGCCACCACAGGTACGCGCCGGTGGCGACGAGGATCAGGGCCCAGCAGGCGGCGGTCTCCACGACCCGGTCGCCGACCGCGCCGGACATCAGCTCGCCGTGGATCGTACGGACGACGCGCATGAACGTGGCCCCGTCGTCGATCTGCCCGACCACGGCGGCGGTACCCGGATCGACGTACACCGAGATGCCCTGCGCCCACGGGCCCGTGTCGGCGCCCTGGAGGATGACGCGGGTGGTGCGGTCGGCGGACGTGGGCGGGATGACGGACATGACGGGAGCACCCGGGCGTGCCTGCTGGGCGGCGGCGATCTGCTCCGACAGCGGGCGGGCCGTGGTGACGGGTGCGGCGAGCGTGCGAACGTCCTGGTAGCGCCACTCCTCGAAGGGCTCCTTGAACAGGTAGATGGCGCCGGTGACGGCCAGGACGAGCAGGACGGGGGCGACGAAGAGGCCGGCGTAGAAGTGCCAGCGCCATACGGCCCGGTAGCGCTGCGACGGGCTCTTCGGCGGGGCGGGCAGGGTGGTTTCCGGGCGTGTTTCCACAGAGGTCATGGGGGGCTCCGTTCCGGAGGTGCCGCGTTCGGGCAGGGGGAACGTTCGGGTAGGCGAACGCTCCGGGGAACGTTCGGGCAGGGGGAAGCGGACGTGCGACGGGCGGAGGTTCGCACGCCTCGCCGCACGTTTCGTGAACACGAGATGCCGAGTTCGTCCCCTACAGGGGTGGCCCCCGACGGCACAGAGCCCAGGCCAGCACCTGCGAGGCTGGAACGCCTCCGGTGCCCGCGACCACCGCCGGCATCCGCAACGTGGGTGCGCAGGGTGGGGTGGCGCGGGTGGTGAGCAGGTTCCACAGGTCGTGGAGTGAGAAGGCCAGCAGCCGCAGCAGCATGGCCAGCGCGGTCTCGCCGCGATGCAGCCACCACGCCGAGATGGCCGCCACCAGTACGTGCGCCAGCAACATGCCGAGCCCGCCGTAGAGGCCGCCGCCGTGGTGATCGACGAGGGCGGTGGGGTCCGCGCCGGGCGAATGGTGGTGGGCGGACGCGGCAGAAGAGCCCGCCTCGGCGGCAGTGGCGGTGGTGGTGAAGAGCTGGAGCAGGCCGTACGGGGCGGTGAAGAGCTGGTGCATGCCGTACTGGGCGGCGAACGCGGCGGCGAGGAGCGTGCCCGCGGATCGCCGCCGCCGGGCCAGCACGAACGCGCCCGCCCCCGTCGCGAAAGTCGCCGCGACCACCGTGACCAGCCCGGCGATCGGCCCCCCGGCCAGCACATGCATGCCCAGGGCCGCGAGCACGCACACGACCGCGAACACCGACGCCCGCAGGCCGCGCAGGCCGGGCCGCCCGGCCTGCGCGGTGTCCCTGCTGCCGGTGCCGCGTCCTTTCTGGTCGGGGTTCATGCGCGATCACCGCTCACACGACCAGATACGGCGGTCCGGCGGGCCGGGTTCAACGGACGCGAGGGAAGTTCGCGAGCCGGTCAGCCCCGGCTGTAGACCACCCGTGGCGGGTCGCCGCCGAAGAGCCGGCTGACGGTGACGAACCGGTAGCCGCGCTTGGACAGGGCCTTCAGCACCTTCGGGATGGCCCGCACCGTGGAGGGGTGGATGTCGTGGAAGAGGATGACGCTGCCCGGGCGCACCGCCTTGAGCGCCTTGCGGGCCACCTTGGCGCTGTTGCGGTAGCGCCAGTCCAGGGTGTCCACGCTCCACATGACCACCGGCCGGCCCGCCTGCCGCCGCACCGTCGCGTCGAACGCGCCGTACGGCGGGCGGACCAGCTTCGGCCGTACGCCGATGGCCGCCTTGATCGCCCGGTCGGTACGGGAGAACTGCGCGCGCACCGATGCGGCGGACAGCCTGGTCAGGTCCGGGTGCGACCAGCTGTGGTTGCCGATCTCGTGGCCCGCCGCGTACGTCCGGTGCAGGATGCCCGGGTTGGCGGCCACGTTCTGCCCGACGACGAAGAACGTGGCCCGCGCGTCGTAGGCCGCCAGGCTGCGCAGCAGCGCGCCCGTGTGCTCGCCCGGGCCGTCGTCGAAGGTCAGCGCCACGCACTTGACGCGGCGGCAGTCGATCGGCTTGGCTGCGGACGCCTCCGCCTCCGCCTCCGCCTCCGCCTCCGCCTCCGCCTCCGCCTCCGCCTCCGCCTCCGCCTCCGCCACCGCGGAATCGCTGGTCGGGGATAACACAACCGCCTGTGCCGCCCCCGTGGTGGTGACGAGCGTGCCCGCCCCACCCACCCCTGCCGCCAGAACGACCGCCGCGAGCACCCTCGCGGCCCCCCGCCCCACGCCGGCCCGCCCAGGCCCGCGCGACATCGCGCCGATGTCCATGAATCCCCCTGTACGAAGCACCGCCCCCGGTGCAAGTCCCCTATGGACCGACCCCAGCCAGGATCGTTCCAAATGGTTGGACTCCTAGGCACCGCTCCTGGTTCGCACCGGATAGCCCCCGGGATGACAGGGATTCAGGCGTGCCCGACCGACCGCAGCCCCGCCAGCGCCGCCTCGGCGAACGCGCCGACCACCTCCCCGCCCTGCACGGGCGGCCACACGGCGGAGGTGGACCAGGTCAGCCGGGGCTCGTCGATCGGCCGCCACACCAGCCCGGACGGCAGCTCGTCGTACGGCTCCTCGTTGAGGTGCGCCCCGAGCCCGGACATGACCAGGCCGTGGACGAAATGCGGGTTGCGGGCGTGCCGGATCGCGCTGGGCAGGAAGCCGTGGTCGCGGCACGCCTCCAGCACGTGGTCGTAGAGCTGCGGCGCCATCTCCCTGGGGAAGATCACCAGTGCCGAGCCGTCGAGCGTGCGCAGCCGTACCACGTCCTGGTCGGCGGCGCGGTGGCCGGCGGGGAGCACCACGCCCAGCCGCCGGTGCACGACCTCGCTGGACTCCAGGCCGACCGTGTCGCAGGGGTGCCGTACCAGGCCCGCGTCCAGCTCCTCGGCGCGTAGCTTGGCGAGCTGGCTGGCGGTGGTCAGCTCGTGCAGCTCCAGCAGCACGTCGGGGACGCGCTCGGTGAAGCGGGCCACCAGCGTGCGCAGCGCCATCGGGGTCGTGTCCGGCGGCACGCCCGCGCGCAGCACCCCCGACGCGCCGGGACGGATGCGGCGCATGGCCTCGCGGGCGGCGTCGGCGCGGTCGAGCACGCCGCGCGCGTGCTCCAGGAGCAGCGCCCCCGCCTCGGTCAGCGAGACGCGGTGCGGGTTGCGGTCGAACAGCCGCACGCCCAGCTCCCGCTCCAGATCGCGGATCCGCTGGGACAGCGGTGGCTGGGCCATGTGCAGCCGCTCCGCCGCCCGGCCGAAGTGCAGCTCCTCGGCCACGGCGACGAAATAACGCAGGTGACGCAGCTCCATCGGCCTCACCATATCGCTTCGATATCGCCAAGGGACTTCATTGATGTTGGCCACGGCCCCGTCACACCTGGTTGTATCCCGGCAAGCCCGTTGACCTGCGAAGGGACGCTTGTGACTGTGCTGCTGGACCGTGACGGACCTGTCGCGGTGATCACCCTGAACCGGCCGGAGAAGCTCAACGCCTGGACCGCCGAGATGCGCGAGCGGCTGATCGGGCTGCTGCGCGAGGCGGGGGCGGATCCCGAGGTGGGCGCGGTCGTCCTCACCGGCGCGGGGCGGGCCTTCTGCGCCGGGCAGGACCTGGGCGAGACCGCCACGATCGACCCCGACGACCACGCCGCCTCCGACGCCTGGATCGACGGTTTCGACCGCCTCTACCGGGCGGTGCTCGACCTGGACAAGCCGGTCGTGGCGGCGGTGAACGGGGTGGCGGCCGGGTCGGGCTTCCAGTACGCGCTGCTGGCCGACCTGCGCATCGGCCACCCCGGCGTGCGGATGGGGCAGCCCGAGGTGCTCTCCGGCATCCCCAGCATCACCGGCATCTGGGCCATGTGGAACATCCTCGGCCGCGCCAGGACCACCGAGTTCGCGCTGACCGGGCGCCTGGTGTACGGGGCGGAGGCGGAGCGGCTGGGCCTGCTGACCAGGCTCGTGGGCGACGGCGAGGTGCTGGCGGAGGCCGTCAGGCAGGCCAAGGAGCTGTCGGCGCTGCCGCCCGGCGCCGTGGCGCTGACCAAGGGCCGGCTGCGCGAGCTGGAGAGCCAGGCGCTGGCCGAGGCCGTGACCGCCGCCAAGAAGGTGCACGCCGCCGCGTACGCCTCCGGCGAGCCGCAGCGCGAGATGAACCGCTTCCTCAACAGGAGTGCCACATGACAGGCTGGAGCGTTCCCGAGCGCTACAACATGGCCGTGGACGTGGCGGACCGCCACCCGCGCGAGAACCTGGCCCTGATCTTCGAGGACCACACCGGCGCCCACGAGGAGGTCCGCTGGGGCGAGATCCAGGACCGCTCCCGCCGGATCGCGGCCTGCCTCCAGGGCGCCGGCGTGCGCCCGGGCGACCGCGTCGCCGTCATGCTGCCGCAACGCACCGACACGCCCGCCACCTACCTCGGCGTGCTGCGCACCGGCGCCGTCCTGGTGACGATGTCGCTGCTGTGGGCCGACGACCAGATCGCCTACCGGCTGGCGGACTCCGGCGCGTCGGTGCTGGTCACCGAGGCCGGCGCGGTCCCCAGGGCGGGCGGTTACCAGGGCATCGTGGTGGACGTGGACGACCCGGTGATCGCGCGGTTCGAGCCGGAGTTCGCGGACGCGGACACGGCCGCCGACGACCCGGCGCTGATCTTCTACACCTCCGGCACGACCGGCCCCGCCAAGGGCATCGTGCACGCGCACCGCACGCTGCTCGGCCACAACGAGTTCGAGGTCTGCCACGACCTGCGCCCCGGCGACATCTTCTACGGCGCGGGGGAGTGGGCCTGGTCGATGGCCAAGCTCATGGGCCCGCTGCGGGCCGGCGCCGTGCACTACGTGTACCGGCCGGCCGGCGGGTTCGACCCGGAGGGGCTGCTGGAGGGCATGGCCCGCAACGGGGTTACCACCGGGCTGGTCAATCCGACGTTCCTGCGCAAGATGCGCGAGCAGGTGCCGGACGCGGGCACCCGCCACCCGCAGCGGCTGCGCACGGTCTGCTGCGCCAACGAGCCGCTCACCGCGGACCTGATCCGGTGGTTCCGCGACCAGTTCGGCGTCACGCTGCTCGACTACTACGGCTCCACCGAGTCGTACCCGCTGATCGGGAACTTCCCCGGCGAGCCGGTCAAGGAGGGCTCCATGGGGCGCCCGCTGCCCGGCTGGGACGTGGCGCTGCTCGACGAGCACGAGCGGCCGGTGCCGCAGGGCGAGGTCGGCGAGATCTGCCTGCGGGCGCGGAGCAACCCGCAGTTCCCGCTCGGCTACTGGAACCGCCCCGAGGCGTCGCGGGAGACGTTCGGCGGCGAGTGGTTCCACACCAAGGACCACGCGCGCGTGGACGAGGACGGCTACTACTGGTTCCTCGGCCGCGTGGACGACGTGATCAAGACCTCCGGCTACCGCGTGGGCCCCGACGAGATCGAGGAGGCGCTGCGCGCCCACCCGGCCGTCGCGGACGTGGGCGTGGCCGGGGTGCCGGACCCCGTACGCGGCCAGGCCGTCAAGGCGTGGGTCCTGCTCTCGCCCGGCTACCGGGCGGGCGAGGAGCTGGCACGGGAGATCCGCGAGTTCGCCAAGACCACGCATTCGCGGTTCGCCTACCCGAGGGAGATCGAGTTCGTCGCCGAGCTGCCCCGCTCGGCGACAGGCAAGATCCAGCGCGCCCAGCTCCGCAGCCGGCACACCAAGTAAGGAGCACCCATGACCCCCCAGGATTCCGCCGCCGTACGGCGCAAGGTCTCGCTGGCCTCCGCGATCGGCAACTTCGTCGAGTGGTTCGACTCGGCGGCCTACGCCGTGATGTCCGCGACCATCGCGGCGCTGTTCTTCCCCGACTACGACAGGTCGGCCGCGCTGCTCGCCACCTGGGCGATCTTCGCGGGCGGGTTCGTCGCCCGGCCGCTCGGCGCGGCCTTCTTCGGCCGGTACGGCGATCGCCTCGGCCGCAACAGGATGCTGGCCCTGACCGTCCTGACGATGAGCGGCGCCACGTTCCTCATCGGGATCCTGCCGACCTACGCCTCCTGGGGCATGGCCGCGCCGATCCTGCTGTTCCTGCTGCGCTGCGCCCAGGGCTTCTCCACGGGCGGCGAGTACACGGGCGCGTCGGCGTTCATCGTCGAGTACGCCCCGGAGGGCCGCAGGGCCCGCTTCGCCGCCGCCGTGCCCGTGACCGTGGGGCTGGCCAGCGTGGCGGGCTCCGGCGTCGGCTTCCTGATCACGGCGTCGCTGTCCGCGGAGGCGCTGCAGAGCTGGGGGTGGCGGGTGCCGTTCCTGCTGGCGGCGCCGCTCGGCCTCATCGGGCTCTACCTGCGCTCCAAGGTCGAGGACACGCCCGTGTTCCGGTCGCTGGAGCAGCACGACGCGGTGGAGCCGGCGCCGCTGCGGGAGGCCGTGCGGCGGTGCGGGCGGCAGATCGCCACGCTGTTCGGCTACAGCATCACCAACGCCGTCGGGTACTACCTGATGAGCAGTTACATGATCACGTACATGTCGGAGGAGCTGGGCTACACCAAGAGCGAGTCGCAGCTCACGAACGTCGTGTCGATGCTGGCGTACAGCGTCGCGTGCGTCTTCGCGGCCATGGCGAGCGACCGGTTCGGGCGCCGGCCGATGCTCATCGTGGCGTGCGCCGGGTTCGTGCTGCTGCCGCTGCCCGCGTTCTGGCTGATGGGGTCGGGGCTGGCGGGAGCGATGCTGGGCACCTCGCTGCTGGCCATGCTGGTGTCGGTGATCGGCACCTCGAACGTGCCCGCGCTGGTGGAGATGTTCCCCGCGAAGGTGCGGGCGAGCGGCTCGGCCATCGGCTACACCGCCGCGTACGTGCTGTTCGGCGGCACCGCGCCGTTCGTCGCCACCGGGCTGGTGTCGGTGTCGGGCAGCGCCGTCGCCCCCGCGTTCTACATGATCGTGATCGCGGTGGTGTCGCTGGTCGTGGTGCTGACGTCGTTCAGGGAGACGCGCGGCTTGCGCCTGGACCGGGGCGTGGACGCCACGGTTCCCGCCGCGCGGGGTTGACAGCGGGGTGGGGCTGGTCTTCTCTCGACCCATCGGGGTAGGGAGGGGAGCCCCGCATGAACGCGATCCGCCGATCCGTGCTGGCCTTGATCGTCATCGTCGCGCTCATCACCGTTCCCCGTGACCCGGTGCTCGCCCGGACCCCCGCGCCGGGCGGGCCCGGCCTCCCGTCGCACTTCGGCCTGGCCCGCAAGGACTGCGTCGGCACCGCGACGTCCCGCACGTCGAAGGTCTGGTACACGGTGGCGGGCGGCGTCCTGTCCGACGTATACGAGCCCACGATCGACAACACGAACGTCGAGACCATGCAGTTCGCCGTCACCGACGGCCGGACGTTCACCGAGCTGCAGGCCCGCGACACCACCTACCAGGTGAGCACCGACCGCTCGGGCATGACCTGCACGATCACCTCCGCGAGCAGGGCGGGCCGCTACCGCCTGACCACCACCTACCTGACTGACCCCGACAGGAACGCGGTGGTCGTCCGCGCCCGCCTCCAGCCGCCCACCCTGCGCCTGTACGCCCGGCTGGACGCGAGCGTGAACGGCAACGGCGGCGGCGGGACGCCCAACGGCGGCCCCGACAGCGGCGTGGTGGACCCGCGGACCGGCGCCCCCGTCGTCTGGGACGGCAACACCCGGACCTCGGCCCCGGCCCGCGACTACGCCGTCCCCACCCACCTGGCGCTGCGCGCGGAGCGGCGCCTGCCGCAGGCGAGCGTGGGCTACGCCGGCACGCCCAGTGACGGCGCCGCCCAGCTCGACGCCGCCCGCGAGCTGACCCCCTACACCGAGGCGCCCGCGGGCAACGTGGTGGCCACCGCCCGGCTGCCGATCGACGCCAGGGGCGAGGTCACGTTCGCGCTGGGCTTCGGCCGCGACAGGGCCGCCGCGCTGCGGACCGCCGCGGACGCCGCCGCCCGCCCGTTCGAGGTCACCAGGGCCCGCTACGAGGCCGGCTGGGCCGCCTACGACGCGAGCCTGCGCAAGCCTCCGGCGGCGCTGGGCGACCTCTACCGGCTCTCGGCCAACGTGCTCAAGGCCAGCGAGGACAAGACGTTCCCCGGCGCGGTCGTGGCCTCCCTGGCCAGCCCGTGGGGGCAGGCGGTCGGCGCGGGCGAGCTGGCCGGCGGCGAGGCCGTCTACTTCGGCTCCTACCGCGAGATCTTCGCCCGCGACCTGTACGAGGCGTTCACCGGCTTCCTAGCGGCCGGGGACCTGGCCACCGCCCGGGCCACGGCCCGCTTCCTGCTCGAACGCCAGCAACTGCCCGACGGCCGGATGCCCCGCAACTCCCTGCTGAACGGCAGGCTCGCCCCCGACTCGGGCGGCGACCAGCTCGACGAGACCGCGTACCCGATCCTGATGGCCTACCAGTCGGGGCTCACCGGCGTCTGGGACGACGTGCGCGAGGCGGCCGACTTCCTCCTCTCGCACGGGCCGGCGTTCGGCGTGGAGCGGTGGGAGGAGCAGTCGGGCCACTCGCCGTCCACGATCGCGGCCCAGATCGCCGGGCTGGTCGCGGCGGGCGAACTCGCCGCGCGGCACGGCGACCAGGCGCGCGCCAGGCTCTACCGGGCCACGGCCGACCACTTCGCCCGCTCGATCAGGACGTGGACGGTCACCACGACCGGCCCGTACGCGCCCCGCTACTTCCTGCGCCTGTCACGCACCGGCGACCCCGACGCGGCCGCCTCCTACAACCTCGGCAACGGCGGCCCCACCGAGGACCAGCGCCGCGTGGTGGACGCCGGCTTCCTGGAGCTGACCAGGCTCGGCATCCTGCCGCCGGACGACCCCGACGTGCTGGCCAGCCTCCCCGTCGTGGACCGGGTGATCAGGCGGGAGACGGCGAGCGGCCCCGGCTGGTATCGCTACGGCTCCGACACCGCCGGCACCGAGGACGGCTACGGCGACTGCCACGAGCCCGACCCCACGTCCTGCGCGCCGTCGGGCAAGCCGTGGCCCACCGGCAACAACGGCTCGGGGCACCTGTGGCCGGTGCTGGCGGGCGAGCGGGCCGAGCAGGCGCTGCAGAACGGCGACCAGGCCGGCGCCACCGCGCTGCTGTCGGCGATGCGGGCCATGGCGTCGGGCACCGGGCTGATCCCTGAGCAGGCGTGGGAGAACCCGGATCTGCCCGCCTCCCCGTACGGCGCCGACCCGGCCACCGCCTCCATCGGCTTCCGCGACGGCGGCCCGGCAGGCTCGGCCTCGCCGCTGACGTGGGCGCAGGCCCAGGTCGTGCGGCTCATCCTGTCGCTCGGCGGCACCAGGCCGGTCGAGCAGCCCGAGATCGTGCGCCGCCGCTACGCCGACCCGCCCCAGGCCGCGCCGCTCACCGTCACCGCCCCGGCCGACGGCACCGCCGTGCCCGGCACGTCCGTGACCGTCACGGGCAGCACCGCGCCGGGGGCGCGCGTGGACGTCGCCGCCACGCCCGTCGACACCGGCGCCGCCACCCAGGTCGTCCCGGTACGGGCCGGCGCGGACGGCGCCTTCACCGCCTCCGCCCCGGTGTCGTTCGGCGAGGTGGTGATCACCGTGACGGCCACCACCTCCGACGGCCGCACCGGGTACGCGCGGCGCGCGGTCGTCGGCGACATCGTGGACGCCACGACCGTGCTCGACGTCGAGGACCCGGAGGGCGACGACGACGGGCCGGGCACGTACGCGTACCCGACCGCCGCCGACTTCCACGACGGGGCCTTCGACCTGCGCAGGTTCCAGGTGATCACGGACGCGAGCACCGTCTACCTGCGGGCCGTCCTGCGCGACCTCACCCCCACCTTCGGCAACCAGCTCGGCGCCCAGCTCCTCGACGTGTACGTCCGGGACCCGGCGGTGGCCACGACCTCGACACAGGCGGCCTTCCCGCAGCGCAACCACCGGATCGCCGAGCAGGACGCGTGGTCGCAGCGGGTGGAGGCGCAGGGCTTCGCCGCCCCGGTCTGGGTGACGGCGGGCGGCGCGGCGCAGGCGGGAGCCGTGGTGCGCGCGTCCGGCACCACCCGGACGATCACGATCGCCCTGCCCAGGGCCACCTTCGGCACGCCCGGGCCCGGGTGGCGCTTCGCCGTGGTGCTGACCGGGCAGGACGGGTTCAGCGCCGACCAGGCCAGGACGTTCGCCGCGACGCCGCAGCCGTACCAGTTCGGGGTGTGCGCCGAGGGCGGCACGGCGCCGCTGTGCGCCGTGGACCCGGGCACCGTGCCCAAGGCCCTCGACGTGCTCCTCCCGCCCGGCCTGTCCCAGGCCGACGTGCTGAACCCGCTGCTCGGCCCGGTCACCGTCCCAGCGGTCCGGGTCCCGTGACGGCGGTCAGCTGTGCCAGGTGCGCTGGAGCGTGTCCTGGAGCCGTCGCTTGGCCGGCGGCGGCACGTCGCCGCCCGCCGGTGCGGGCAGCTCGGGCCGCGCGGGCGGCACCAGCACCGCCGTCTCCTCCTCGTCGGCCGGTCGCTCCACCTCGGTGTACCCGCCCTCGACCGAGCGCACGATCACCCCGGTCTCCACGCCGTGCGCCACCGTGTGCCGGTCGCGGGCCCGCAGCCCCAGGCAGATCCGCCGGGTGATGACGAACCCCAGCACCGGCCCCGCCACCACCGCGACCCGGAAGATCCACGTCGTCGCGTACAGCGAGATGTGGAAGGTGGTGGCGATCAGGTCGTTGCCCCCGGCCGCCCACAGCACCCCGTAGTACACCACCCCGGCGACGCCGAGCCCGGCCCGCACCGGCACGTCGCGCGGCCGGTCGAGCAGGTGGTGCACGGCCCGGTCACGGGTGACCCACCGCTCGACGAACGGGTAGCCGGCCAGCGCCACGAACAGCAGCCCCGGCGCGGCCAGCGCCGGCAGCACCACGCTCATGGCCACCGTCTGGCCGAACACCGTGAACTCCCACGGCGGCATGATCCGCAGCGCGCCCTCCAGGAAGCCCATGTACCAGTCCGGCTGGGAGCCCGCGCTGACGTGGCCCGGCATGTACGGCCCGTACAGCCAGATCGGGTTGATCTGGAACACGGTGGCCAGCAGCGCGACCACCCCGGTCACCCACAGGAAGAACACCGTCGTCTTGGCCAGGAACGCCGGGTAGAACGGCGCCCCGCGCACCACCCGCTCGTTCAGCCCCTTGGCCCGGAACTGCGTGTGCGTCTGCCGCCAGGTCAGCACGATCGCGTGCAGCGGCAGGAGCACGAGCAGGATGCCGGGGATCAGCAGCACGTGGATGCTGAAGAGCCGGGCGATGATGTCCTCGCCGGGGAACTCGCCGCCGAACAGGAACATCGCCAGGTACGTCCCCACCAGCGGGATCGAGATCGTCACGCCGTGCAGGATGCGCAGCCCGGCCCCGGACAGCAGATCGTCGGGCAACGAGTAGCCGAACAGCCCGTTGAACATCACCAGCACGAACAGCAGCACGCCGATCAGCCAGTTCAGGTCGCGCGGCTTGCGGAAGGCGCCGGTGAAGAAGTTGCGCAGCGCGTGCACCACGATGGCGGCCAGGAAGATCAGCGTGGCCCAGTGGTGCATCTGCCGCATCAGCAGGCCGCCGCGCACCTCGAAGCTGATCTCCAGCGACGAGGCGTACGCCTCGCTCATCATCACGCCGCGCAGCGGCACGTACGCGCCGTCGTAGACGACCTCCTTCATGCTCGGCTTGAAGAACAACGTCAGGAAGACGCCGGTGAGCAGGATCACCACGAAGGCGTATAGGGCGATCTCCCCGAGCAGGAACGTCCAGTGGTCGGGAAAGATCTTCCGCATCGCCTTCTTCAGGAACCCGGCGCCACCTATCCGGTCGTCCAGTGCCCCGGCCAGTGAGCTGCCCTTCATCGCCACCCCGCATACGGCTCGGTTGTCTCGTCACCACGAAGACGTCGCAGGATGGTGATTTGTGACACTCACCGGTCGATGAGTTTCGGCTCCGGGCCGGCGGGCGGCGCGAGCCTCTCCCTCTCCTCCTCGGTCAGCGGGCGCTCGACCTCGGTGTAGCGGCCCTCGGGCGAGCGTACGAGCCGGCCGGTCTCCACGCCGTGCTCGGCCATCCGCCGGTCGTGCGCCTGCAGCCCCAGGCAGATCCACGTGGTCACCACGTACGCCAGCACCGGCCCGATCAGGACCGCCACCCGGAAGATCCAGGTCGTCGCGTTCAGCGAGATGTGGAAGTTGGCGGCGATCACGTCGTTGCCGCCGGCCGTCCACAACACCCCGTAGTACACGACGCCCGCGACCCCGATCCCCGTCCGCCTCGGCACGTCACGCGGGCGGTCGAGCAGGTTGTGCACGGCCCTGTCACGGGTGAGCCACCGCTCCGCGAACGGGTACAGCGCCAGCCCGGCGAACAGCAGCCCCGGTGCCAGCAGCGCCGGGATCAGCACGCTCATGGTCACCGTGTGGCCGAACAGGGTGAACTCCCACGGCGGCATGAGCCGCAGTGCCCCCTCCAGGAAGCCCATGTACCAGTCGGGCTGGGAGCCGGCGCTGACCGTGCTGGGCACGTACGGCCCGTACAGCCAGATCGGGTTGATCTGGAACACGGTGGCCAGCAGCGCGACCACCCCCGCCACCCACAGCAGGTACGCCGCCGTCTTGGCGATGAACGCGGGGAAGAACGGCGCCCCGCTCACCTGGTGGTTGCGCACCCCGCGCTCACGGAACTGCGTGTGCGTCTGCCGCCAGGTCAGCACCACCGCGTGCAGCGGCACCAGCACCAGCAGCAGGCCGGGCACGAGCAGCACGTGCAGGCTGTACAGGCGCGGGACGATGTCGCCGCCGGGGAACTCGCCGCCGAACAGGAACATCGCCAGGTACGTCCCCACCAGCGGCACCGACACCAGCACCCCGTGCAGGATGCGCAGCCCGGCCCCGGACAGCAGGTCGTCGGGCAGCGAGTAGCCGAACAGCCCGTTGAGCATGACCAGGCCGAACAGGGCCACGCCGATCAGCCAGTTCAGCTCGCGCGGCTTGCGGAAGGAGCCGGTGAAGAAGTTGCGCAGCAGGTGCACCACGATGCCGCCGAGGAAGATCAGCGTGGACCAGTGGTGCATCTGCCGCATCAGCAGGCCGCCGCGCACGTCGAAGCTGATCTCCAGGGACGAGGCGTACGCCTCGCTCATCATGACCCCGCGCAGCGGCACGTAGGCGCCGTCGTAGACGACCTCCTTCATGCTCGGCTTGAAGAAGAACGTCAGGAAGACCCCGGTGACCAGCACGACCACGAACGCGTACAGGGCGATCTCGCCCAGCAGGAACGACCAGTGGTTGTTGAAGGCCTTGCGCATCGCCCTGTCCAGGAAGCGGGCGCCGCCGACCCGATCGTCCAGAGCCCTGACCAGTGAGCTCGCCTTCATCGTCACCCCGCACCCGGCTCGGTTGTCTCGTCATACGAGGGACCGGGCAGGGGTGGCGAGTCGTGACAGTCAGGCGAAGCGCTCCACGGTGACGGGGATGAGACCCTGCTCGCGGACGGCCTGGCGGTGGTGGTGCAGCAGCGCCCCGAGCGCCGTGATCGGGCCGGAGCCCAGGCGTGCGGTCACGTCCACGCACCAGGCGATGCCCGCGCCGATCCGGCGCAGCTCCCAGCTGAAGCCGTGGCCGCCTGCGCTGGCGGAGGCCGTGCCGACCACGCGCGGGTCGCCGGTGGGCTCCAGGCGCAGCGCCGTGCTGGCGTTGGCCAGCCCGGTCTCACCCAGCTCCCCGGCGAACAGGATGCGGTAGCGGCGGGCCTTGGCGGAGCCGTTGCCCAGGTGCAGCGGGGCCGTGGTGGGCAGCGCGCGGCGCTCCTGGAAGAGCGTGCGCAGCCCGGCCTCCTCCGGCAGCCCGCCGCCGCCGAGCACCTTGAACGCGCGCACCGCCTCCTGCCTGCTGACGGGCGTCACCCGGGAGCGCAGCTCGGTGTCGGCGCGGATGGCCCTGCTCAGCTCGGCCGAGGCGGACCAGGCCCCGATCTCCGCCACCCACTCGGCGCCGTCGATGCCGGCCGCCGTGTAGTCGTCGCACAGGACGAACTCCTCCACCAGGAGCCCTGCGGGCGATCGATCGCCCGCCGTCGCGGAGATCAGGTAGTAGTCCACCGGCCCATGATTGTGGGCGGTGGAACGTCAGATCAAGATCATCGCAACGCGCCGCGCCGCCGTGTTCGCATGGGTTCGGTCAATACGGGAAGGAGTCCGCCGGATCGCCGATAACCGGTCTAATCTCAATGGTTGCCAATATGTCAGGCGCGGGAGGCATCGCTGATGCAGAACGGCCGGACCAACAGAACTCTCATCACCCTCTGCGCGGCGGCACTGGCCGTGGCCGCCGGATGCAGCTCGACAGGCGGCGCAGGAGGCGGTGGCGCGGCACCGGGCGGGCCGTCGCAGCAGCAGGCCCCGGTGGCCAAGCTGTCCATCACCCCCGCCGACGGCACCAAGAAGGTCGCCCCCGACACCGGCATCACCGTCGCGGCCACCGGCGGCCAGGTCACCAAGGTGACCGTGGCCGACGCCGAGGGCCGGGCCGTGCGGGGCGCCGTGGGCGCCGACGGGCAGTGGCGGCCCCGGTGGCCGTTGCGGCCCTCGACCGCGTACACGGTCAGCGCCGAGGCCAAGGGCACGGACGGCAAGGCGGTCACCGGCACCGCCACGTTCACCACGCTCAAACCCAAGAGGGTGCTGGAGAGCGGCATGTCGCCCCTGGACGGCGAGAAGGTGGGCGTCGGCATGCCCGTCCAGCTCCTGCTCTCCCACCCGATCACCGCGCAGCGGGCCAGGGCCGCGATCGAGCGGTCGCTGGTGGTGCGCATGTCGCAGCCGGTCGAGGGCGCGTGGAGCTGGGTGAGCGACCGCGAGGTGCAGTTCAGGCCGCGCGAGTACTGGCCGGTGGGGGAGCGGGTCACGGTGGACGCGCACCTGACGGGCCTGCGCGCCGGCTCCGGGCTGTGGGGGACGAAGGACCGGCGCGTGTCCTTCACCGTCGGGGACGAGCACATCACCAAGGTCAGCGCCAGGACGCACAAGGCGGTCGTCCGCGAGAACGGCGAGGTCGTCAAGACCATCCCGGTCAGCCTCGGCAAGCCAGGCGACGACAGCTACTCCGGCGTCATGATCGCCCAGGAGAAGTCCGCCGACATGGTCATGGACTCCGCCACGATCGGGGAGCCAGGCGAGTACCGCATCCGCACGAAGTGGAACGTCCGCATGACCTACAGCGGCACCTTCTTCCACGCCGCCCCCTGGTCGACCGGCGCGCAGGGCAGCTCCAACGTCAGCCACGGCTGCGTGAACGCCAGCCCCGCCAACGCGCGCTGGTTCTACGAATTCACCCAGCGCGGGGACATCATCGAGGTGACGGGCACGTCGAGGCGGCTGCAGTTCGGCAACGGGCCCACGCCGTGGGCGAAGCCGTGGGAGGAGTGGCTGGCGGGCAGCGCGCTGGGCAAGCCCGTCAACGGCGGCTGAGAGGCCGGTCGCGGCGGCCCCGGCCGACTTACCATGGAGGAAACAGGGGTACCGTCGCGGGGGAAGGTGACGTGATAGCGGGTGCCTGGTGAAGGAGCCTGGCGAGGGCTGTACCGGCTCCCCGCCATCGCTCTGTGGCTGCTGGTGTGGGTGCTGAACACCTACGAGTTCCTGCTGGCCATCTAGGGAGCGGTGCCGGGGACCACCAGGCCCGACTCGTACGCGAAGACCACGAGCTGGGCCCGGTCACGCACGCCCAGCTTGGTCATCGACCGGCTGACGTGGGTCTTGGCCGTGGCGGCGCTGATCACCAGGTGCCCGGCGATCTCCTCGTTCGACAGGCCCCTGGCCACCAGGGCGACGATCTCCCGCTCACGGCCGGTCAGCCTGTCCTGCCCGGGGACGGGGGTCGGGCGGGGCGGGGTGCTGACGTACTCCTCGATCAGGCGGCGCGTCACCGAGGGCGACAGCAGCGCGTCGCCGCGCGCCGCCACCCTGACCGACTGCAGCAGGTCGGCCGGTTCGATGTCCTTGAGCAGGAAGCCGCTGGCGCCGGCCCTGAGTGCGGCGAAGACGTACTCGTCGAGGGCGTAGTTGGTGAGGATCACCACGCGGACGGCGTTCAGCTCGGGGGTGGCGCCGATGCGGCGGGTGGCCTGGATGCCGTCCAGCAGGGGCATCCTCACGTCCAGCAGTGCTACGTCGGGGAGCAGCCGGGTGGCCAGCTCCACGGCCTGGGCGCCGTCGCCGGCCTCGGCCACCACGGTGATGTCGTCGGTGAGCTCCAGGAGGGCTTTGAAGCCGGCGCGGATCAGTGGCTGGTCGTCGGCCAGGAGCACTCTGATGGGCTGGGCCGTCACGCCGCCGCTCCTGCCGGTCCTGGCGTGTCGGCCGCTCTGGTTGTTCCGGCCGCTCCGGCCGCGTCGGCCGCTTGCGCCGTTCCGGCCGGGAGCTCTGCGCGGACCGTGAAGCCGCCGTGCGTGCCGGGGCCGGCCGTGAGGGAGCCGCCGACGGCGACCGCGCGTTCGCGCATCCCGATCAACCCCATCCCCGGCCCGGCCGTGCCCGGCTCGCCGTCGTTCTCCACCCGCAGCACGACCTTCGAGCGATCGTAGTCCACGGCCACCGTCACCACCGCGGCACCCGCGTGCCGCAGCACGTTGGTGAGCGCCTCCTGCGCGATCCGGTACGCCGCCCTGTCCACCTCGGCAGGCAGCCCGTACGGGTCGCCCGAGACCGTGTGCACCACCCGCAGCCCCGCCCCCTCGGCCCTGGCCACCAGGCGAGGCAGCCCGGACAGCCCCGCCTCGGCCCCCTCCGGCTCGCCCTGCCGCAGCACGCCGAGGGTGGCGCGCAGCTCGTTCATCGCCTCGTGGCCCGACTCCTTGATCGCGGCCAGCGCCTCCCTGACGCGCTCCGGCTTCCTGTCCAGCAGCTCCATGGCCAGCGCCGCCTGCACGTTGACCACCGAGATGGTGTGGGTGAGCGAGTCGTGCAGCTCCTGCGCGATCCACAGCCGCTCCTCGCCGGCCCGCCGCAGCGCGGCCTCCTCCCTGGTCCGCTCCGCCTCCCGCGCCCGCTCAGCCTCCGCCTCAGCCCGCTGCGCCTGCGCTTCGGCCCGCTGCTCCACGGCATGCAGGTACGCGCGTCGGCTCCGGGTCATCTCGCCGATCACCACCATGGCCACCAGCCAGCCGCTCAGCAGCGCCATCCAGTTGCCCGCCGCCGGGTCGTCGGACGACAGCGCCATCAGCCCGTACACCGGCACCGCCAGCCCGATCGCCAGCCAGATCGCGTCGGCGCGCCGGCCCAGCGCCGCCAGGGTGTAGATGGCGGCCAGCGCCGGCGCGGCGGCGAACACGCCCGGGTAGTGGGCGGCGTAGTACACCACACCGCAGGCCGCCGCGACGATCCCGGCGGTCAGCGGGGTGGTGCGGCGGAAGGCGAGCGACAGGGCCGCGATCGTGATCAGCGTCAGGCCCGCGGCGTCGAGCGGGCGTTCGTAGGGGCCCGTCCACGACAGGTTCGCGTACGTGCCCGCCATGATCGCCACCAGGCTGCCCGCTGCGATGAGCGTGTCCGTTCTGCGGCTGTACATGCCCATAAAGGTAGCGATCGTCCATCGCGGCGGGCGTCATCCCGGGGGCGTACGTTTCCTGGCCCGTACGCGGCGCGTACGACCCCGGGAGTACGGCGCGGTGCCGTCCCGCGTGGGATGTGGGCGGGTGGCTCGTCCGGCGAGCATTCCTGGCATGACCTCCTTGAACTCCACACCGGCGCCGCGGCGCTGGATCGTCTGGTCGCTGCGGGTGACGGCCACGGGGCACCTGGCGGGCGTGCTCGCGCAGGCCGCGTTGGCCGGGCTGTTCGTCACCGGTGACGTCGATCTGCTGACCTGGCATCGCAACAACGGCGGTGTCACGCACAGCCTGCTGTACCTGCAGTTGGTGGCTTCCGTCCTGCTGTGGCGGCCGGGCGGGGGAGCGTGGTGGCCGGCGGTGGCCGGGGTGGGGCTGGTGCTCTTGGAGACGGTGCAGGTGGTGCTGGGGCAGAACCGCGTCATCGCGGGGCACTTCCCGCTCGGGATGGCGATCTTCGGGCTGTCGGCCGTGTTCACGGCGTGGGCGTGGCTGGGCTTCCGGCGCGCGGGTGCGGAAGCGGGTGCGGCATGAGGCGGGGATCGGGCGGAGGCATGCTCGGAGGCGGGTGGCTCGGCGGTGGCTCAGGCGGGCGGTCCGGTGGAGGTGCGCGCCGGCGGTCCGGCGAGAGTGCGGGCGAGCGGGCGGCCGATGTCTCGCGGCGGGCGTTCCTCGGCGTGCTCGGTGGGGCCGGGCTGGCCGTCGCGGGGTGTGGTGGCGGGTCGGAGACGGCGGGGGAGCTGCTGGCCAGCGGGGCGCGCCTGCCCGAGCCGTTCACCGTGCCGTTGCCGATCCCCGAGGTGGCCAGGCCGGTAAGTCCCGGCCGGTACGAGGTGACGCAGCGGGTGGCGGCCGTCGAGATCCTGCCCGGACTGCGTACCGAGGTGTGGGGTTACGGCGGCACCTTCCCCGGGCCCACGTTCGAGCTGCGGCGCGGCACCCCCGCCGTGATCCGGGTGCGCAACGAGCTGCCCGTGCCGACCTCCACCCACCTGCACGGGGGCGTCACCCCGCCCGACTCGGACGGCTACCCGACCGACCTCGTCGTCCCCGCCGGCCACGCCGCCGCGCACGGGCACCCCGGCGAGGTGCATCACCAGGTCGTCAAGGACTACCGCTACCCGATGGAGCAGCGGGCCGCCACGCTCTGGTACCACGATCACCGCATGGACTACACCGCGCCGCAGGTGTGGCGGGGGCTGGCGGGGATGGTGCTGGTGCGGGACGAGGAGGAGGACGCGCTGCCGCTGCCCCGGGGCGAGCGGGAGCTGCCGCTGATGATCTGTGACCGGGCCTTCGAGGAGGACGGCTCCTTCAGCTACCCCCACGCCGCCCACGGCCCGTCCGGGCACGGCACCGGCACGCACGCCCTCCACACCGACTACCTGGAAGGCGTGGAGGGCGACGTGATCCTGGTCAACGGCGCCCCCTGGCCCCTGGCCGAGGTGTCGGCCACGCGCTACCGGCTGCGGCTGGTGAACGCCTCCAACGCCCGCAGGTACCGCCTGGCCCTCTCCCCGGCAGGCCGCTTCACCCAGATGGGCAGCGACTCGGGCCTCCTGGCCGCGCCGATCGCGCACGACGCGATCACGATGGCCCCCGGCGAGCGCTACGACGTCGTCGTGGACTTCTCCGCCTACCCGGTCGGCACGCAGGTGACCCTGCTCAACACCCTGGCCGACGGCCCGGCGGGCCAGGTCATGCGCTTCGTCGTCACCCGGCGGGAGCGCGACGACACCGCCGTGCCCACCACCCTGTCGCGCCCGCCCCGCCGCCCGCGCCCCGTGACCACCCGTATGTTCGACTTCCGCAGGACGGGCGGCTCCTGGACCATCAACGGCCACCCCTACAGGCCCGGCGTCCCGCTGGCCCGCCCGCGCCTCGGCACCGCCGAGGTCTGGCGGCTGACCAGCGACTTCCACCATCCCGTGCACGTGCACCTGGCCCACTTCCAGGTGCTCGCGAGGAACGGCAGGCAACCGGCCGCCACCGACGCCGGGTGGAAGGACACGGTGGACGTGCGCCCGTACGAGGTGGTGGACGTGCTGGCCCGCTTCGACGGCTACCGTGGCCGCTACATGCTCCACTGCCACAACCTCGAACACGAGGACATGGCGATGATGGCCGATTTCGAGGTGGTCTGAGCCCTCCCGATCAGCCCGGCGAGCTACTAAGTTGATCCCATAGGGGACATTCATCGGATGACAGGTGTCCCCTCGTCTGATGGAGCTAGGAGCAGGCATGCAGATCGTACGGTTCACCAGCCCTATGACCAGCGCCGATGCGGTGGGTGTCGATGACGGTGAGCAGGTGGTGGAGCTGTCGGGCGTCACCAGCGTGGGCGAGCTGCTCCGGTTGTCCTCCGATGAGCTGCGGGAGCGCTGCGCGTCCGCCGACGGGACGCGGCACCCGTCCGGATCCGTGCCGCTGCTGCCGCCCGTGGACGGGCGCATGGAGGTGTGGGCGGCCGGCGTGACCTACCGGCGCTCGCGGGAGGCGCGGGTGCTGGAGAGCGAGCGCGCCGCCGACGTGTACGAGCTGGTGTACGACGCCGAGCGGCCCGAGCTGTTCTTCAAGTCGGTGGCGTGGAAGGTCGCCGGGCACGGCGGCCGCATCGCGGTGCGCGAGGACTCCGAGATCGACGTGCCGGAGCCGGAGCTGGGCCTGGTGCTGAACACGGCCGGCGAGATCGTCGGCTACACGGTCGTGGACGACGTCAGCTCGCGCACCATCGAGGGCGTCAACCCGCTCTACCTGCCGCAGGCCAAGATCTACCTGGGCGGCTGCGCGGTCGGCCCGGCGATCAGGCCCGCGTGGGAGGTCGCCGACCCGTACGCGCTGGACATCTCCCTCAGCATCGCCAGGGCGGGCGAGACGGTGTGGGACGGCAAGGCCAGCACCTCCCAGCTCAACCGGCGCCTGGACGACCTGGCCGGCTACCTCTACCGCGCCGACGTCTTCCCCGACGGCGCCGTGCTGGCCACCGGCACGTGCCTGGTGCCCGACCTGCCGTTCACGCTGCAGGACGGCGACACGGTGACGATCGGCATCGGCGAGATCGGCACCCTGTCGACCACGGTGGTCAGGGGCGTGCCCAGCCTATGAATGCGACGCCGTTGATATAACCGGCGTATGAATCTCCAGCAGCTCCGCTACGCCGTGGCGCTGGCCGAGGAGCTCAACTTCGGCCGCGCCGCCCTGCGCGAGGGCGTCCGGCAGCCGCCGTTCAGCCAGCAGATCGGCAAGCTGGAGGAGGAGCTGGGCGTGCGGCTGTTCGAGCGCACGACCAGGCAGGTGCGGCTCACCGCGGCGGGCGAGGCGTTCGTCGCCGAGGCACGCACCAGTCTGGCGCACGCCGAGCTGGCGGCCGAGGCGGCCAGGCGGGCGGGCCGGGGCGAGGCGGGGCGGCTGGCGATCGGGTTCGTCGGCTCGGCCACGAACCTCACGCTGCCGCGCGTGCTGCGCCGCTTCCGCGCCCGCTACCCGGGCGTCCAGGTCGAGCTGCGCGAGCTGACCACCGCGCAGCAGGCGGAGGAGCTGCGGCAGGGGCTGCTGGACGTGGGGCTGCTGCACGCGCCGCTGGCCGGGCCCGCCGCCGAGGTGCTGTCCACCCGCACGGTGGCGCGCGAGCTGCTGCTCGCCGCGCTGCCCACCGGGCATCCCCTCGCCGGCCGCACGCCGCTGCCCGCGTCGGCGCTGGCGGGGGAGGCGTTCGTGCTGTTCCCCCGGCGGTACGGGAGCGGGCTCTACGACCAGATCATGGCCGTGGCCAGGGCGGCCGGGTTCGAGCCCGTGGTGGTGCAGGAGGCCGTGCAGATGCAGACGATCGTGGGGCTGGTGGCGGCGGGGATCGGGGTGTCGGTCGTGCCCGAGTCGGTGGCCCGGCTGCGGCGCGGCGATGTGGTGTTCCGGCCGTTGTCGCCGGCGACCAGGGTCGTCACGCTGGACGTCACCTGGCGCACCGGCGACCCCAACCCGGTGGTGCGCAACTTCCGCGACCTGTTCCCCGCCACCTGACCGCTACCAGGGCGACGGGGCCGGGGGCGGCACGACCGGCGGGCGGTCGTCGCAGGTGATGGTGTTGGGCAGCAGCCAGGGCGCCAGCCAGCCGCCGTCGTTCCCGCCGCGATCCACCACCGTGAACTCCGAGCCGGTGGCGGGGAAGCCGAAGGAGCCGCAGTTGTTCACCCCGACCGCGCCGACGTTGCGCGCGTCGACGTTCTCGAACGTGGCCGAGCCCTTCACCCGGGCGCTGACCACCGACGTGCCGGTGCCGTCCACCCGGATGTCCTTGAAGTGCACGTTCGTGATCGCGTACAGGTCCTTCACCGACCACTCGCTGACCAGCATGATCGCGTTGTAGGTGTTGTCGAGGAAGTCGTTGCCGGTCACCCTGATGTCGGCGGAGATGTCCCGCTCCAGGGCGTAGAACCAGATGGCGCCCAGCCCGATGTTCCAGTTCAGCTCGTAGGTGCCGGAGCGCACGGTGGTGTTGCCGGTGATGTCCAGCCGGCCGGCGAACGGCTCGGCGCCGAAGCGGGAGCCGACCTGGAGCGCGCTGCCCTCCCTGATCGGGTCGGCGACGAGGTTGTGGGAGATCGTGTTGTCGGTGCCGCCGTAGATCGCGATGCCGTTGGCCAGCACGGGCGTCTGCACGGTGTTGTGGTCGAAGGTGTTGCCGGTGTTGGCGCTCTTCTCCGACCACATGGCCAGGGCGTCGTCGCCGGTGTTGCGGATGAAGTTGTGCGAGACGACGGAGCCGGAGACGCCCGTGTGGAAGTTGATGGCGTCGGCGATCTGGTCGACGATGATGTTGCCGGTGATCCGCAGGTTCGACATCGGGCCGTCGAACCACATGCCGACCTTGGTGTGCCGGATGTGCAGGCGCTCGATGGTGGAGTCGCTCATCGCGCCGCCGACGCCGTTGACCTGGTCGGTGTCGATGCGCTCGCGCACGTCGCCGTCGATCGCGAAGTCCGACAGGTGCACGTTGCGGCTGCCGCCCTCGGCGGCCGGCCTGCCGTAGAAGCCGACGCCCGTGTGCACGGAGCCGTCCGGTGCCGGGCTCGGCAGGGCGACCTCGCGGCCCTTGACGATCGTGTACCAGTTGCCCGCGCCGGTGATCGTCACGTCGTCCACGACGATGTGCCGGTTCACCTGGTAGGTCCCCGGCGGCAGGTACACCTTCAGCCGCTTGCGCTTGGCGTAGGCGATGGCCCGGTCGATCGCTCCGGCGGAGTCACGCCGCCCGGTCGGATCCGCGCCGAACGCCAGCACGTCGGCCGCCCGCGGCTCGACCTTGGGCGGGCCGACCAGCTCGGAGTCGAGCAGGTCGACGACCGTCCACGCGGCCTTGCTACCGGTGGGGACCGTCAGCCGCAGCCGGTCGCCGGCCCGGTACGTGCGGCCGAGGAGCAGGCGCTGCTCGTCGTAGAAGTGGCTCGGCCGGAACGGCTTGGCGATCACCGGCGGGGGTGTGGTCGCGCTGGGCACGCACGCGCACTCCGTGATCCACCAGTCGGGGTGCAGCAGGTCGGCGCCCGGGTCGTTGGAGAACGGATACTGGTTGTACAGCCAGGCGTACTGCGAGGTCAGCGTCATCGTGGTGCGCCGCCCGCCGTTGACGGTGACGTCGAGCGGCGCGGTGATGCCGCCCCCGCCCGGCGCGTCGGGGATGCTGTAGCGCACGGTGATCGCGTTCGTCCTGGCCGGCAGCGTGAACTCGACGTGCTGCCCAGGGGTCAGCCGCACCGCCCTGCGCCCCGACGCCTCGGCGGGCAGCGTGTACGCGCTGCGGTCCGGCCCGATGACCGTGCCGTCGGTCGAGGCGTTCTCCGCCTCCTGCTCGGCGAAGGCCACGGTGGCGCCCCGGCCCGCGACCAGCGCCGGATCCAGTGCCGCCCGCGTCACGACCGGCGGGGGCGACCCGGCGGGGGAGTGTGCCGAGGCGGGCGGGGCCAGGAGGCCGCAGGCCACGGCGGCGGCCAGCAACGCCGCGGTGAAGGTGGTGCGGGGCATGCGTGCTCGATTCTCTCGGGGGGTGAGCCGACATTAGGTCCCCCGCACACCGCTTCACAAGGGCCTGTGAACTACTTTCAGTGATACCTCAAATTCTTGCGTTACAAGCGCAAGCCGCTTGCGGAGCTTGCGGCGACGACCGACAGCGGCACCCCGTCGCACGGATGCACGCCGAACCCCGCCTCCCCACGGAACACCGAGCCCCCGATCCACCTGGCCGTGTTCGACGCCACGATCCGCCCGGCCGCGCTGATCACGAACGCCGGCACCGGCACCTCGCGCAGCACCGGCCCGACCGCGCCCTCGAACCGCCGTACGAACACGTCGGCCGCCGCCACCCCCACGAACGCGCCCCCGGCCGTCACCGGCACCGACAGCGTGAGGCTGTACTCGTCGGTGCACAGGTAGTCCACGTACGGGCCGCAGATCGTCCGCTCGGCCCCCTCGCTCGGCCCCGCGTACCACTCCCAGTGCGTGTAGTCGTAGAACGCGCTGCTGGCCGGGTCCAGGTTGCGCAGGAGCTGCACCGGCGTGCCCGAGGGGTCGTCCTGCCACCACTCCAGGTACCACGGCGCGTCCACCAGCAGCCCGGGCGCGGCGATGAAGCCGAGGCCCGCGATCAGCCCGCCGAGGTGGCGGAAGAGGGCGGGCCGCAGCGCCGCCAGGTCCCCCTTGGCCAGGTCCCCCTTGGCCAGGTCCCCCTTGGCCAGGTCCCCCTTGGCCAGGGGCCGCCGCGCGCCGGCGAGCGCCGCCGTGCGGTCGCGGACCTCGTCCAGGACGGTGAAGACGCTCCGCATCGTCTCGCCGACCAGGGAGACGGCCCGGCCGATGCCGGCGGCGGTGGTGGTGGAAGTCGAGGGCTGGGGCATCGCGCGCTACCTCCGTGCCTGTGGTCGTGCCCGCACGGCCGGAGGCTGCCGGGCCGCCGCGCGGTCAGGCGTCCGCCAGCCGCAACCGCAGCTCGATCAGCCGTTCGATCGCGTCGAGCACATGCTGTTCGGCCAGGTCGCGGGCCTGACCGGGGTCTCCTTCGCGGATGGCCTCGGCGATGGCGCGATGCTGGGCCGTGGCCTCATCGTGCCCGCCCGGCTCGTCGTACGGAAGCCAGAGCAACGGCCCGATGTCGGCCTGTAACCGGATCTCCTCCTGAGTGAGTCGTGCCGACTGCGAGGCCGCCGCCACCTCGATGTGGAAACGCCCGTCCAAGCGGCGCAGCACCGCTCTCGTCTGGAGGTCGGGCCCGCCACCGCCATTGTCACCGCCACCGTCACCGCCACCGCCACCGTCACTGCCTGCGGCGGCGGCGCGGGCCATCGCGTCCAGCGTCCGCCACAGCGGTGCCAGGTCTCCCGGCAGCGCACGAAGGGCCGCCAGCCGGGCCGCCGCGCCGGCGATGGCCGCGTAGTGGTCGCCCAGGTCGCGCAGCTCGTCCACGGTGAACGCGCGCAGCCGCGCCCCCAGCTCGGGCGGCTCGCTGGGCGTGCGGACGAAGCTGCCGCCGCCCCGCCCGCGCCGCGTCTCGACCAGCCCCTGCTGCCGCAGCGCCATGAGCGCCTCCCGCAGCGTGACCGTGGAGACGCCGAGCAACGCGGCCAGCTCCGCCTCGCTGGGTAGCTGCTCCCCGTCGGCCAGCAGGCCGAGCGCGATGGCGTCGGAGAGCCGGCGCACGACCGCGTCCACCCGGCCGGCGCCCCCCACGGGTGCGAACACGGCCAGGCGGGATCCCCTCGTCGCCATGCTCACCCTCCCCAGCGTCAACGACATTGATACAGGAACCACCCTTGTCGGAAAACCTTTGAAATCATATGTTTCAGGTTATGTCGGGCAGCGAGACAGCCGTCGGCTTACGCGGGCTGCGCAAGGAGTTCGGGCCAGTCACGGCCGTCGACGGGATCGATCTGGAGGTCCGCGACGGCGAGTTCTTCGCGATGCTGGGGCCGTCGGGATCGGGCAAGACCACGGTGCTGCGCATGATCGCCGGCTTCGAGCCGCCCACCGCCGGCACGGTCGAGCTGGGCGGCAGGGACGTCACCCGGCTGGCCCCGTTCGAGCGCGACGTCAACACCGTCTTCCAGGACTACGCGCTGTTCCCGCACATGAACGTGCTGGCCAACGTCGAGTACGGCCTGCGCGTCAAGAAGGTCCCCAGGGCCGGGCGGCGCGAGCGGGCCCTGGCCGCGCTGCGCTCGGTGCGTCTGGAAGGCTTCGAGGACCGCCGCCCCGCCCAGCTCTCCGGAGGCCAGCGGCAGCGGGTGGCGCTGGCCAGGGCGCTGGTGAACCGTCCCCGCGTGCTGCTGCTCGACGAGCCGCTCGGGGCGCTCGACCTCAAGCTGCGCGAGGAGATGCAGGTCGAGCTGAAGGAGCTGCAGCGCGAGGTCGGCATCACGTTCCTGTTCGTCACGCACGACCAGGAGGAGGCGCTGACGATGAGCGACCGGGTGGCGGTGTTCGACCGGGGCCGGATCGAGCAGGTCGGCACGCCGGCCGAGGTGTACGAGCGGCCCGCCACCGCGTTCGTGGCCGGCTTCGTGGGCACCTCCAACCTCATCTCGGGCGCCGCCGCGGAGAAGCTCCTCGGCCGCTCCGGCACGTACAGCGTGCGCCCGGAAAAGCTCCGCGTCGTGTTCGGGGACCTGGACGGAGGGGAGCTCGCCGTGGCCGACGCGGCAGGGCCCGGCGGGCTCGCCGCGGCCGGTCCCGGCGAGCACTCCGCCACGGGGACGGTCGCGGAGGTCGTGTACGCCGGCGCGGCCACCAGGTTCGTCGTGGACCTCGACGCCGGCGGCCGGCTGATCGCCCTCCAGCAGAACCTCCAGGTCTCCTCCATGGAGGTGACGGGCCTGAGAGGCGCCCGCGTCCGGCTCGTGTGGCAGCGGCGGCACGAGTTCGCGATCACCTAGCGACACCTGGGAGAGAAGGCAATGCGACGCATCGGAACAGCCTTCGCAGCGGCGGCCCTCGCGCTCGCCACCGCCTGCGGCGGCTCCACCCCCACGCAGCCGGGCGCCCCCGCCCCCGGCCAGAGCGGCTTCGTGCCGCCGGCGCTCCAGGCCCAGCGGGCCGTCGGCACCGGCGAGGGCCAGGTGAACCTCGTCGCCTGGGCCGGCTACGTCGAGGACGGCAGCAACGACCCCAAGGTGGACTGGGTCACCCCGTTCGAGCAGGAGACCGGCTGCCAGGTGAACACCAAGGTCGCCGGCACCTCCGACGAGATGGTCACGCTCATGCGGACCGGCCAGTACGACGCGGTCTCCGCCTCGGGCGACGCCTCGCTGCGCCTGATCGCGGCCGGCACCGTGGCCCCCGTCAACACCAGCCTGATCCCCAACTACGCCGACGTGTTCGACGGCCTGAAGAGCAAGCCGTGGAACTCCGTGAACGGCGTCCCGTACGGGGTCCCGCACGGCCGCGGCGCCAACCTGCTCATGTGGCGCACCGACACGGTCAAGCCCGCCCCCGACTCGTGGAGCGTCGTCTTCGACCCGAACTCGCCGTACAAGGGCAAGGTCACCGCGTACGACTCGCCCATCTACATCGCCGACGCCGCCGTCTACCTCATGGCCACCAAGCCCGACCTCGGCATCAAGAACCCGTACGCGCTGGACGACAAGCAGTTCCAGGCCGCCGTGGACCTGCTCAAGCAGCAGAAGCAGATCATCGGCGAGTACTGGTCCGACTACACCAAGGAGATCCAGGCGTTCAAGAGCGGCGACTCCGTCGTGGGCACCACCTGGCAGGTGATCGTGAACGTGGCCAAGAGCGAGCAGGCCCCCGTGGAGGCCGTGCTGCCCAAGGAGGGCGCGACCGGCTGGTCCGACACGTGGATGGTGGCCGCCAAGGCCGCGCACCCGAACTGCGCCTACCGGTGGCTCGACTGGATCATCTCGCCGACCGCCAACGCGCAGGTCGCCGAGTACTTCGGCGAGGCCCCGTCCAACGCGAAGGCGTGCGCGGAGACCGCCGACCCGAAGCACTGCGAGACCTTCCACGCCACCGACGAGACCTACTTCTCCAAGGTCCACTACTGGACCACCCCGATCGCCCAGTGCCTCGACGGCCGCACCGACGTCACGTGCAAGGACTACGCCAAGTGGACGCGGGCCTGGACGGAGATCAAGGGTTGACCCGCGTCGCCGCCTTCCTGCACCGCAGGGCGGGGGTACGCCTGTCACTGCTGCTGTCGGCGCCGCTGGCGTGGCTGGGGCTGGCGTACCTGGGGGCGCTGGCGGCGCTGTTCGTCACCGCGTTCTACTCCGTGGACACCTTCACCGGGGAGCTGGTCAGGACCTTCACCTGGGCCAACTTCCGCGACCTGGTCACGGGGGAGGTCTACCGCACGATCGTGCTGCGCTCCGTCGGGGTGGCGCTCGCGGTGACGGTCATCGACCTGGTGGTGGCCTTCCCCATGGCGTTCGCGATGGCCAAGCTGGCCTCGCCGCGGGCGCGGCGCTGGCTGGTGATCGCGGTGCTGACGCCACTGTGGGCGAGCTACCTGGTCAAGGCGTACGCGTGGCGGGTGATGTTGTCGTCGGGCGGGCTGCTGGGCTGGGGCTTCGGGCTGACCGCCACGGTGCTGACCCTGGCCTACCTGTGGCTGCCGTACATGATCCTGCCCATCTACGCGGGGCTGGAGCGGCTGCCGAACTCGATGCTGGAGGCGGCGGGGGACCTCGGGGCCAGGGCCTGGCGGGTGTTCCGCACGATCGTGTGGCCGCTGACGTTCCCGGCCGTCATCGCCGGGTCGATCTTCACGTTCTCGCTGTCGCTCGGCGACTACATCGCCGTCAAGATCGTCGGCGGGCGCGGCCAGCTCATCGGGAACGTCGTCTACGACAACATCGGCGCGGCCAACAACCTGCCGTTCGCCGCCGCCGTGGCCACCGTGCCCGTCGTCGTCATGCTCGGTTACCTCGCGGCCGTGCGCCGCACCGGCGCACTGGAGAACCTGTGAGACTGTCCCGCCCGGCCAGGCTGCTGCTCCGGCTCGCGCTCGCGGCCGGCCTGGCCGTCATCTACGTGCCGCTGGCCGTCGTGCTGCTCAACTCCGTCAACGCCGACCGCACCTTCGGCTGGCCGCCGTCCGGGCTGACGCTGCGCTGGTGGGGCGCGGCCTGGGCCTCCTCGGGGGTACGGGACGCGCTGTGGACCTCGGTGCGGGCCGGGCTCGGAGCCACGGCGATCGCGCTGGTGCTCGGCACGATGGCGGCCTTCGCCGTGCAGCGGTACCGCTTCTTCGGACGGCAGACCGTGTCGCTGGTGATCATCCTGCCCATCGCGCTGCCGGGCATCGTCACCGGGATCGCGCTCAACAACGCCTTCCGCACGGTGCTGGAGCCGTTCGGGGTGGGGCTCGGGCTGTTCACGGTGGTGGTCGGGCACGCCACGTTCTGCGTGGTGACCGTCTACAACAACGTGCTGGCGCGGCTGCGGCGTACCGGGACGAGCCTGGAGGAGGCGTCGGCCGATCTCGGCGCGGGGCCGTTCACCACGTTCCGGCTGGTGACGTTCCCGATGATGCGGTCGGCGCTGCTGGCGGGCGGGCTGCTGGCGTTCGCCCTGTCGTTCGACGAGATCATCGTGACCACGTTCACCGCGGGGGCCGGGGTGCGGACGCTGCCCATCTGGATCTTCGAGAACCTCTTCCGGCCGAATCAGGCGCCGGTGGTGAACGTGGTGGCCGCCGCGCTCATCGTGGCCTCGGTGGTGCCCATCTACCTCGCCCAGCGGCTGTCGTCCGACGTGGGCGCCCACTGACCTCTATGCGGGGTCGGGGACCTGGGCCGCCTGCTCGCGCAGCCGCCTGGCGCGGCGGCGCAGGCTCTCGGCGGTGGCCAGGCAGTCGTCCTCCAGGTCGTCCAGCTCCCGCCGCAGCCTGAGCACCTGCGTGAGGAAGCGCTGGGCGGCGGGGCCGCGCCAGAACGGCTCGCAGTCGGACGGGCGTGAGGGGAGGGTGTCGAACGTCTCCGGGAGAGATCTGGCGTAACGCAGGAAGGTGACGGCGAGGGCCTCCTTGTCGGCGGCCTCGCGGAGCAACTGGTCCTTGGTGGGCATGGTCAGCCGCCGAGACCCTGGACGTTCGACCACGCCCGCTCCCGCAGGCCGTCGGCTCCGACGCCCGGCTTGAGCGCCTCGTCCAGTGCCGGTTTCAGGGCGGGGTCGGCGGTGGCGAGGAGTTTTGCTGTCTCGTGCGGGTGCTCGGCCAGGAACTGCTGGAACGCGAGGGGGTTGGTGGTGTAGGCGGTGATGAGGGCGTGGAGGCGGGGTGGTGGGGTGGGGTGATTGAGGAGCGTGACGGCCACGTGGTTGAGCACCGTGCCTGACTGGGGGGTCAGTGTGACCAGGGCGGTGAGGGTCTGGGGTGGGGCCGACTCCAGCATGGCGCGCCACTCGTCGCCTAGCCTGCCGGTGCGCTCGGCGCTGGCGAACGCCTTGGTCAGCAGCGCAGCCTCGCCCGCGCCCGCCGCCGTCGCGCCCGCCGCCGCGTTCCCCGCGTCGGCGGTGCTGCCGTGTGCGTCGGCTGTGTCCGACGGCGCGTCCGGTGCGCCGGTCAGGATGCCCAGGACACGCGTGAAGGCGCCCGGTCCGAGCGCCGCCAGCAGCGCCGCCGCGTAGGCGGGGTCGCCCACCTTGCCGGCGACCGCCGAGACGGCGCGCGCCACCGCCGCGGCGGCCGGCTGGCCGACCTCGGCGGCGGTCCCTGCGGCGGCGGCCCCTCCGACGGCGGCGGTCCCGGAGGCGGCGGCGGTCCCGGAGGCGGCGGCGGGCGGGTCGGCGAGAGCCGCGCGGATGGCGCCCGCCGCCTCTTCGGCCGAGCGCCGCGCCTCGACCTCGGCGCCGAACGGAAAGACCGCCGTCAACATCCCCCGCTCCCGCACCGGTACCAACTGCTCAACCGTGTCGATCCGCCAAGCCAACTCCCGCTGGACCTCATCCAGAAACGCCCAGGCCCGACGCAACGCCGCCCCACCCTGCCGCCCCGCCCAGTCCGGCCCGGCCTCGGCGATCGCCGCGTCGAGCCCTGGCCGTGTCCTGCCCAGGGCCGCCTTCACCGCCTCCATCCGGCGGATGAGGTCATGAGCACCGCGGGGGTCGATCCCCACCAACTCCCCCATGAACCCTCCCAGAGGTCACCAGGCGGGAGTCAAGCACACCAGGCGTACCGGAGGAGACACGTTTCGCAGAACGGGAATCGCCCCCGGCGACAGAAGCCACCGGGGGCGGAGCATCAGTCGCGATAAGTCCGTACGTAGTCGAACTCGGCGACCGCCCCCGACCGATTCATGGACACCAGGCCGATCCTGAGTCTGCCCTCGGCGGGCAGCGTCCAGACCCCGTTGCGCACCCACCGCTCACCGTCCCGGCTGGTCGCCGCGCGCACCTCGTTCTCCTGGTTGGCCGCGTCGTAGTGGTACGACAGCCGCAACCACATGGTCTCCGCCGCGGGCCCGCCGAACATCGGCCCGTTGGCGACCGCGATCGGCGGCGTGGTCGTCGGCCGCTCGCCCTCCTTGCCGAACTCGCTCATCCGCAGCACGGCCCCGCCGCCCCGCTGCAGCGGCAGCGCGGAGTGGGCCAGCTTGAAGTAGCGGTCGTCGTGCTCGTACAGCAGCAGCCCCGCCTGCTGGGCGGCCTGCGTGGGCGCGAACCTGAGCTTCGTCTCGACCGTGTAGTCGCCCTCCGGCGCCGCCCGCCACAACACCGAGGCCGTGTTGTTGGCCAGGTGCAGCTCGGCGTTCTGAGTCGGCCAGGACAGCTTGCCGCCCGCGACGGACACCCCGGCGGCCGGGCCGCGCACCCACTGCCACGGCGCGCCCACGGCGGTGCCGTCGAACTCGTCGCTGAACTCCGGCAGCAGCTCGCCCGGCTCAGGCTCCGGCACCCGCTCGGTGACCGGCCGGTACAGCTCGGCGGCGCCCACGTTGTCGGCGTCGGCCCGCCCGCGCGCCACCACGCCCACCGAGCCGTGCCGGGCGGCGGCGCGCGGCAGCGTGCGCCGCTGCTCGGCCACCGGGTCGCCGAGCTGGTCGGCGCTCACCTGCACGGTCAGCTCGGTGCCGCGCAGCTCGGCGACCACGTTGTGCCAGGTGCCGAAGCCGAACCCGGCCGGCAGCGGGGTGACCTGCTCGCCCCGGCTCCGGCCGCCGATCACGACGTCGGTGACCAGCGCGTCGCGGTCCTCGTCCAGCCAGGCCGCCACGTGGTTGTCGCGGTTGACGTGGGCGAGCGTCAGCCCGGCCGCGCCGTTGGCCACCCGCAGGTCGGCCTGGGCGCGCACGTCCGCCGCAGCCGTCTTGCGGACCGTCGTCAGGTACGACAGCCCGCCGGTGCGGGAGGCGTAGCCGTGCGCGTCCTGCTCCGTCCGCGCCGTCCAGGCGCCGCCCTCGGCTCGCCAGCCGGCCAGCGAGCCCTCGCCGAACGTGCCGCCCACCTCGTACGAGGCCACAGGCGCGGGCTGGGCCCCCTCGGACGGCCCGGCACCGGCCCGCACCACCGGCCAGCCGTCGATCCAGTCGAGCCGGTCGATCAGCAGCGGCCGCTTGCTCAGCGCGGTCAGCCGCCCGCCGCCGACCGGCGGGAAGTCCGGGTCGGCGGTCGGGATGGCGTGGTAGACGAGCCAGTCCTGGCCGGACAGGTCGGTCGTGAAGCCGCTGTGGCCCGGCCCGGCCCACTTGTTGCCGTTGGCGCCCACGACGATGGCGCCCTTGCTGGTCAGCGCCATCAGGTCCACGCCCTCGTCGTCCTCGAACGGGCCGAGCGGGCTGGTGGAGCGGCCCACCTTGACCTGGTAGCCGCTGTAGGCGCCGTCGCAGCAGCCGGCGTCGGAGTAGAACAGGTAGTAGTAGCCGTCGCGGCGGACGACGTACCCGCCCTCCATCCGGCGGCCCCTGGCGAGCTGGGTCGCGCTGCCCTCGACGAGGGTGGCGTCGGCGTTCATCCGGGCCACGCAGATGACGTCGTAGCTGCCCCAGTACATGTAGTGGGTGCCGTCGACGTCCGTGAACTGGGCCTGGTCGATGTGCCCGGTCGGGCAGCTCGCCTGGGTGGCGGCCGGCAGCACGTCACCGTGGTCGGTCCACGGGCCTGTGGGCGTCGGCGCGGTGGCCAGGCCGAGGTCGCCGCTGGCCAGCGAGTAGTAGAGGTAGTACTGGCCGCCGATGTACCTGATGTCCGGTGCCCACAGGCGGGCGCCGGCGTGCCAGTCGGGCTTGGTCTCCGGGGTGAACACCTCGCCGGCGTACTCCCAGGTCACCATGTCCGTGGAGCGCAGGATCGGCAGGATGCGCTCGCCGTCCTCGCCCTTGCTGTTGAAGACCGGGTTCTGGGTGCCGTAGGCGTACCAGAGGCCGTCCTGGGCGTGGATCATCGTGGGGTCGGGGAAGGTGTCCACGACCCCGGCCGAGACGGGGTTGGAGTAGGCGGGGGCCGCCTGCGCGGCGGCGGGAAGGGGGGTGATCAGCCCCGCCACGAGGGCGGCGAGGCCGACGACGGTACGCATCAACCGGCGGTCTCTTTCTCGAAAGAGCTCAGTGTGGGGTCGTAGTCCAGCTCGCCGATGTCGTACATCGGCGTCATCCAGTGGTAGAAGTTGTCGCCGCGCTCGCGCAGCAGGTCGTACAGCCTGCGCATGAGGCGGCGCCGGACGGGTGCCATCTCCGGATGGGTGTACCGGTTGCTCAGCTCGTGCGGGTCGGCGTGCAGGTCGTACAGCTCGTTGACCGACTCCGGGTTGACGACCAGCTTGTAGCGGTCGTCGCGGATCATGCGCTGCGGGTAGGGGAAGTGGTGGCCGTGGAACTCCGCGAGCAGCTCGCCCGGCCACTCGGGGTGCTCGCCGCGCACCAGCGGCACCAGGCTGCGGCTGTCCACCGCCGGCTTCGGGTCGCAGCCCGCCAGCTCCAGGATCGTCGCCGTGCAGTCGGTGAGCGTCACGAACTCGTTCCTGACCTTCGGCGGCGCGCCGGGGATCCGGACGAGGCCGCAGATGCGGTAGATGTCCTCGTACATCGCCGGGCCCTTGTCGTGCAGCCGGTGGGCGCCGGTGAACTCGCCGTGGTCGGAGGTGAAGAACACCGACGTCCGATCCGTCAGGCCCAGCTCGTCCATGCGATCGAGGATCCGGCCGATCTGCTGGTCGATCAGCGTGACGTAACCCCAGTAGACCGCGATGAGCTTGCGGGTGACCTCGATCGGGATCGTGTCGAACGTCCAGTGCTCGCTGTAGTTGCGCTGCACCGGCGGCTTGCCCTCGAACGTCTCCGCGATCGACGGCGGCAGCTCGACCAGGCTCGGGTCGTACATGTCGAAGTACTCGTCAGGCAGCAGGTACGGCAGGTGCGGCCCGAAGAAGTGGGTGGCCAGGAAGAACGGCTTGCCCTCCGCCGCGTACCGCTCCATCAGCTCGATCGCCCGGTCCGCCAGGTAGTGCTCGAACGTGGCCTCGACCGGCTGGTGCAGCCGCGCGGCCAGCAGGTTGCCCTGGTTGCCGTTCGGCGTGGTGCCCCGGATCAGGTCCGAGATCCTGTACGGCGGCAGCCCCCGCTCCTCCAGGTAGGCCACGTAGTCGGGGTGGTCCACCGGGTTGTGCCAGCCGGGCAGGTCGGGCCCGTCGAAGCCGTAGGAGGCGGCGTTGCGGCTGGTGCCGCCGTGCCACTTGCCGATCAGCCCCAGGTTGTAGCCGCGCTCCTTCAGCGCCTCGGGGAAGGTGAACGCGTCCTCGCGCAGGTCCTCCAGATATCCGACGTTGCGCTCGTAGTTCGCCAGCAGCCGGTGCCTGAACGGGGCCTGCCCGGTGAGCAGGCTCGCCCGCGCGGGCGTGCAGATGGCCGTAGGCGTGTAGAACCGATCGAACCGCGTGCCGGTGGCGGCCAGCCTGTCCAGGTTGGGCGTGGCCACGTGCGGGTTGCCGTAGCAGCCCAGGGTGTCGACGCGGTGCTGGTCGGTCATCAGGAACAGCAGGTTCACTTGGTGAAGGCCTTCGTGTAGAGATCGCCGGTGTAGTACGTCGCGGGCTCCGGCCGGGTCTTGAGCTTGCCGGTGCTGACGAAGAAGTCGCCGAGGCTGTTGAGCCACTTGGCCACGGTGCCGTCCTTGGTCTTGTTGACCAGGTCCTGCGTGGTCATCACGGTGACGTTCGCCGCGTCGGCCTTGACCTTGGCCGCGTCCAGCTTGAGCAGCGACGCCGCCTCCGTGATCGACTCCTCGTGGTGCGCCGCCCGCCAGTCGTTGGCCTCCTGCAGCACCTTGATGACCTTGTCGGTGAGCTCGTCACTCACCTTCGTGCCGCCCACGAAGGCGGTGGGGAACGAGTTGTCCGGCCACTCCTTGGTGCTGGCCAGCTCCGTCAGGTCCGGCACCTTCTGCTTGATGTTGTCGATCAGCGGGTACCAGATGCCGGCGCCGTCGATCTGCCCGGCGACGAAGGCGGAGACGACCGTGGCCGGGTCCATCGGCACCTTCTCGATGTCCGCGGGGCTCATGCCGGCCTTCTGCAGGGCCAGGTTGAGCACCATCTCGCCGGACGTGCCCTCCGGCACGCCGACCTTCTTGCCCTTGAGGTCGGCGATGCTCTTGATCCCGGGCCGGCCGATGACGCGGTCGGCGTAGGCGAGCGTGTTGATCGCGACGACCTTGGCCTTGCCGGTCGCGGGCAGCCACATGGCGCCCGGGCCGATGTAGCCGAAGTCCAGGTCACCGGCGCCGAGCGCCTGGATCTGGAGCGGGCCGTTGGTGAAGACCTTGATCTCGGGGGTGAGACCCTGCTTCTCCCACAGGCCCTGATTCTCGGCGATCGCGAGCAGGCTGGCGCCGTTGTAGTCGCTGATGTAGCCGAACCGGACCGTGGAGCCGTCGTCGGAGCAGGCGGTCACGGAGAGTGCGAGCAGGCTCACCGCCGTGGCGGCCGTCAGGGCGCGGCGAAGAGAACGCATGGCGGATCAGTCCTTTCTGGGAGGTGTTCGCTAGGCCGCGGGTACGGCCGGAGCCTGGTGGTAGACGGCGTGCCAGACCTCGTTGCGGATCCGCCCGAACTCGGGCGACAACCGCATCTCCTCGGTCCTCGGGTACGGCAGGTCCACGTCGATGACCTTGTGCAGCCGGCCGGGCCTGGCGGCCATCACGATCACGCGGCTGGCCAGGTAGACGGCCTCGTCCACGTCGTGCGTGATGAACATGACCGTGCGCTGCTCCTGGCTCCACGTGTCGAGGAGCTGGTCCTGCAGCTGCACCCGGGTCAGCGCGTCCAGCGCGCCGAACGGCTCGTCCATGAGCAGCACCTGCGGGTTGACCGCGTACGCGCGGGCGATGGCGCAGCGCTGCTTCATGCCGCCGGAGAGCATCTTGGGCAGCGCGTCGGCGAAGTCCGCCAGCCCGACCAGCTCGATCGCCCGCTGGGCGCGCTGCCTGCGCTCCTCGGCGGGCAGGTCCATGAGCTTGAGCCCGAACTCGACGTTCTTGCGCACGGTCAGCCAGGGGAACAGCGCGTACTGCTGGAAGATCACGCCCCGGTCCGGGCCGGGGCCGCGCACCGGCGCGCCGTCCACCAGCACCTCGCCGGACGTGGGCTCGACCAGGCCCGCGGCCATGCTCATCAGCGTGCTCTTGCCGCAGCCCGACGGGCCCACGACGGTGACGAACTCGCGGTCGGCGATGTCCAGCGACACGTGGTCCAGGGCGGTGAAGGTGTCGTCCTTCATCGGGTAGGTCTTGACGACGTCCCTGAACGAGATCTTGGCGTTCAACGGCGCTCCTGCCAGTCGGTGAGGCGGCGCTCGGCGAGCAGCAGCAGGCGGTCCATCAGCAGGCCGAGCACGCCGATGGCGATCAGGCCCACGAAGATCGTGGACAGGTCGTAGTAGAGCTGGGCCTGCTGCATCCGGAAGCCCAGGCCCTCCTGGGCGGCGATCAGCTCGGCGGCGACCAGCGTGCCCCAGGCCGAGCCGAGCCCGACCCGCATCCCGACCAGGATGAACGGCGTCGAGGCCGGCACCACGACCTTGAGGAAGATGGTGCGGTCGGAGGCGCCGAGCACCCGGGCGGCGTTGATCAGCGTCTTGTCCACGTCCACGACGCCCTGGAAGGTCGAGACGACGCTGGACAGGAACGACGCCAGGAAGATCACGAAGACCTTCGGCACTTCGCCGATGCCCATGAGCACGATGGCCAGCGGGATGATCGCCAGCGGCGGGATGGTGCGGAAGAACTGCACGTACGGCTCCAGCAGGCCGCGCGCGGTGGCGTACCAGCCCATCAGGAAGCCGACCGGGATGGCCAGCAGCGTGCCGAGCAGGAAGCCGATGAGCACCCTGCGCAGGCTCGCCAGCGCGTCCGTGAACAGGGTGCCGTCGGCGATCAGCTCACCCGCCTTGGCCGCCACCTCCAGCGGGCCCGGCAGGCCCTGCACGCCGAGGGTGGCCAGCAACGTCCACACGACCAGGCCGATGACGACGGCGATCAGGTTGAGAGCGATGGCGCGCCGCGAGCGCCTGGGGGCCCGCCGGGCGGCCTGCGCCGCCGGCGGCTTGCCCAGCGCGGTGAGCTGGGTCATCGAGACTCCTTGTCGGGGATCGGGTCCTCCGCGAGATCCGGCCCGGCCGGATAGCGGGAAAGCAGGGGGGATTCGTGCAGCACCAGGGCGATGCCGCCGAGGGCGCCGGCGACCTCGCCGAGCGTGGCGCGGCGCAGGCTCACCCGGTGCCGGGAGACCGGCATGACGTGGTCGTGCAGCGCCCGCTCGATCGGCTCGACGAGCGCGGCCCCGGTCTCGGCCAGCTCGCCGCCGACCACGATCACGCTCGGGCCGATGGCGTTGCACAGGGCCGCGAGCACCTCGCCGATCCTGGCGCCGACGCCGCCGAGCAGGGTGAGCGCGGCCCGGTCGCCCGCGCGGACGGCCTTGACCAGCTCCGGTACGTCCGCGGCCCGGCCGCCGGCGGCGCGGTAGGCGTCCAGCACGGCTCTTATCGAGGCGACGGTCTCCAGGCAGCCGGTGCCGCCGCAGTCGCAGCGCGCGCCGCCCGGATCGACCGTGATGTGGCCGAACTCGCCTGACAGCCCGTACGCGCCGCGGTGCAACGATCCGCCGACCACCAGCCCGCCACCGACACCGTGGGACAGGCGCAGGTAGAGCACGTCCTGCCCGCCCGCGGCGGCGCCCCAGATGGACTCGCCCAGTGCGGCGAGCCGGGTGTTGTTGTCCAGCAGCACCGGCACGCCGAACCGCTCACGCAGCAGCACCTGCGCGGGGTGCGGCGCGAGCGGGCCGTCCTGAGCGGCGGCGGGGTCACCTGGTCCGGCGGCGGGGTCACCTGGTCCGGCCGCGGAGTCGCCCGGTCCGGCCGCGGGATCGCCCGGTCCGGCCTCGGGGGAGCCGACCACGCCGACCACGCCGACGCCGATCGCGTCGAGCGCGCCCAGCCGCAGCGTGCCGCCGCCGCTGCCGGCGCCGGTGAGCGAGCCGACGAGCCGTACAGCCAGCTCGACCCGCTGCTCCCACGGCAGGTCGGCGTCGTGCGGCTCGCTGGCCGAGCCGACGACCTCGTGGGCCAGGTTGACGGCGGCGACGTGCAGCGCGCGGCGGGCGAAGTCGATGCCGATGGCCTGGCCCGCGTCGGGGTTCAGGGTCAGCGTCTCGGCCGGCCTGCCACGGCCGCGCGGCCCCTCCTGGGAGGTGGCGGTGACCACGGCGCCGGAGGCGACGAGCTCGGCGAGGATGTCGTAGAGGGTCGTACGGGACAACCCGCAACGCTTGCCCAGCTCGCCCCGGCTGAGCGGGCCGTGCTTGCGCAGCAGGCCCAGCACGAGCTCTTCGTGCCCGCGCCGGAGTTGTGACAGGGGGCCACGGGGTTGTGACATGACGCAGAGTCTGCCGACGCCCGGTGTTTTTCGTCAATAACCCGGAAAAAAAGGTACCCATCCCGATATCGGGCCTGTGAGCTGCAAGAATAGGCGTACGCGGGGATTCGGGCCACTCGTAACGTTCCCGTAACGGGGTGCTGGTAGTAGGCTGCGGTGACCGGCGCCGTCCCGCGCCCGACCTCCTGACCGCACACCCACGCCGTGCGGCGCCGCGGAGGCAGAGGGGATCGATGTCCTCGGGGCGACGTCTCGATCGTGCCGGGTGTCTTCACGGCGGGGCCGTGCCGAAGGAGCGTGGGTCCGCGCACGGAGCCGCCGCGGGAGCACTGCCATGACCGATCACAAGCACCTCAAGCGCCGCGTACGCGAGCGCATGGCCAGGACCGGCGAGTCCTACACGACCGCGCTGCGTCACGTCGCGGGCCGCGCCCGCCGCCACCACCACGAGTCGGCGCTGCTGCGCGACGTGCTCGGCGGCGGCCTGTCCGAGGCCATGCTGCTCGGGCTGGGCGGCGGCATCGGGTTCATGTACTTCGTCTTCGAGTACGCCGGCCACCCGCCCATGCTGACCATCGTCGCCCAGGCCCATCCCGAGCCGATGATTCCGCTCGCGCTCGCCAGGGCCGGCGTCCCGCACGAGATCCGGCGGACCGGCTCGGCCAGGCTCGCCGAGCGCAGCCTCCGGGCCGCGCTCGACGCCGGGCGCCGGCCGATCTGCCGGGTCGGCCGCCACCTGCTGCCCTGGCGGGAGCCGCTGCCCTTCCCCGACCCCGTGGACGTGGTGGTGACGGGGCTGGACGGCGACACCGTGCGCGTGCGGGACGACGGCCCCGGCGAGCTGCCGCTGGCCGCCTTCATGGCCGCCTGGTCCGCCGTGCCCCAGGCCAAGCACCTGCTCGTCGAGGTCACCGGCCCGGCCGAAGGGAAGCCCGACGTGCGCGCGGCCATCACGGACACCGCCGCCAAGCTGACCGGGCCGGTGCTGGGCAACAACTTCGACGTCAACTTCGGGCTGTCGGGCATGCGCAAGCTGGCCGCTCAGCTCGCCGACACCACCGGCAAGCAGGGCTGGACCCGCAGGTTCGCCGACCTCGGGCCGGCGCTCGACCGGCTGGCGGAATGCCTGGAGGTCGACTACACCTCGCCCGGCGCCACCAGGCCGCTCTACGCCGACTTCCTGGCCGAGGCCGGGCACGCCGAGGTGGCGGCGCTCTATCGCGAGTGCGGCCGGCAGTGGTCCCGGGTGGCCGCCGCAGCCTCGGCGCGGGAGCCACTGGCGCAGGTGGCGGCGCTCGTCGCCGAAGCCGTGCTGCTGGAGGAGCGGGGGGCCGGGGCGCTGGCCAAGATTTATTGACTTTTGTTTGGATGGTCGCCAAATTAAGGAGCGCGCGTGCCGTTCTGAGCCCACCCCTGGAAGGCGACCATGAGGCGCTTGCTCTCGGTGCTGCTGGCCCTGCTCCTGACCTCCGCGACGCTCGTCGCGCCCGCGCGGGCACGCACCGCGCCCGTGAGCACTGCGCTCGTGGGCACTGCGCCGGAGGTGACCTACGACAAGCACTCGCTCATGGTGGACGGGCGGCGGATCGTGCTCCAGTCGGCCGAGTTCCACTACTTCCGGCTGCCCAGCCAGGAGTTGTGGCGCGACGTGCTGGAGAAGTTCAGGGCGGCCGGGTTCAACGCCGTCTCGCTCTACTTCTCGTGGGCCTACCACTCGCCGGCGCCCGGCGTGTACGACTTCGGCGGCGTACGCGACGTGGACCGACTGCTGCGCACCGCCCGCGAGGCCGGCCTGTACGTGATCGCGCGGCCGGGCCCGTACATCAACGCCGAGAGCACCGGCGGCGGCTTCCCGGCCTGGCTGAAGACGGTGCCGGGCCGGGCCCGCAGCTTCGAGCCCGGCTACCGGGAGGCCTACCGCGAGTGGCTGCACCGGATCAACCCGATCATCGCTCGCCACCAGGTCACGAACGGCGGCCCGGTGATCCTCTACAACGCCGAGAACGAGTACCAGGTCAACACCGACGCCGCGTACATGCAGGACATCCAGGATCAGGCCAGGGCCGACGGCATCACCGTGCCGATCACCACCAACGACTGCTGCGACGCGGGCAGCTGGACCTCGACCTGGGCGACCGGGTCCGGCGCCGTGCAGATCCCGGGCGTGGACGACTACCCGCAGTCCTTCGAGTGCGCCGACCCCGGCCTGTGGGGGCCCTGGGGCGAGGGCCTGACCGAGAAGCTGCGCGACGACATCCCCGTCTTCGCCGCCGAGTATCAGGCCGGAGCCATCGACCTGGGCAACGCCGGGTACGACGAGTGCCGGGAGCTGACCGGGCCGGCCTTCATGAAGTTCTTCTACAAGAACAACCTCATCCAGACCGGCGCCACGATGTTCTCGTACTACATGGGCTACGGCGGCACGAACTGGGGCTGGCTGGCCCAGCCGAACGACGTCTACACCTCCTACGACTACGGCGCCGCCATCACCGAGGCCAGGCGGCTGACGCCCAAGTACGACGAGTTCAAGCGCCAGGGCTACTTCCTGGAGGCGGTCGCCCCCCTCACCAGGACCGACGCCCTCGCCCCCGCACCGGCCGTCCCGGCCAACGCCGCCCTGACCACCGTCGCCCGCGCGAACCCCGACACCGGCACCCAGTTCGTCCTGGTCCGACACACCGACAGGGCAGCCACCGGCACCGACGCCGCCACCCTCGACTGGGCCGCGCCGGACGGGCGCTACCAGGTGCCGGTGCAGGTCAAGGGGCGCGACGCGCACGTGCTGGTGGCCGGGTACGACCTGGGCGGGCAGCGGCTGGCCGTCTCCACCTCCGAGATCATGACCCATGCCGCCATCGGCGGGCGCGACGTGGCCGTCCTGTACGGCACCGCGGGCTCGGCCGGCGCCACCGTGCTGCGGTACGCGTCGCAGCCGTCCGTCAAGGTGCTCGAAGGGGTGGTGCGGGCCGCGTACGGCGGGGGAGAGCTGCGGCTCGACTACGCGCACGACGGGCTGGCGCGCGTGCTCGTCACGGGCGGCGGGCGGCGGCCGCTGCTCCTGCTCATCGGCACGGACGAGGAGGCGGCCCGCTTCTGGCGCGCCTCGACGGCGGCGGGGCCCGTGCTGGTGCGCGGCACGGAGCTGGTCCGCTCGGCCACACTGCGCGGCGACGTGGTGCGGCTGGCGGCGGACACGGTGGCGGGGGAGGTGGAGGTCTTCGCACCACCGTCAGCCGGCCGCGTCGAGATCGGCCGCACCATCGGCCCGACATCCGCCCTGGCCGCCGTTCGCGACGGGACGGCCGACGCAGGCGGCGATCAGAACGCCGCTCGCGACGGGACGGCCGACGCGGGCAGCGCCCTGAACGCCGCTCACTACGCGACGGCCGACTCGGGCGGTGGTCAGGCTGCTGCTCGCGACCGGACGGCCGAGGCGGGCGCCGCTGGTGAGGAGGTGCGGGTCAGACGGACGGCGAGCGGTTCCCTGCTCGGCGTCACAAGAGCCCCGACCGCGGCGAAGCTGCCCGAGCTGACCGGCTGGCGTGCCCGCGCCGAGGCCCCCGAGGCCGCGCCCGGTTTCGACGACTCAAGCTGGAAGGCCGCCGACCACACCACGACGACCAGCCCGCACCCACCCAAGACCCTGCCCGTCCTGTACGCCGACGACTACGGCTTCCACCACGGCAACGTCTGGTATCGCGGCCACTTCACCGCCACCGGCACCGAGACCAGGATCGGCCTGAACGCGATCACCGGCCTGCGCGGCAACTACCTGGTCTGGCTGAACGGACGCTACCTCGGCTCGGCGCCCGGCGGCGTGCAGGCGGACTCGGGCGACCAGTGGACCCCGCCGAACCCCGACCCGGGCCCGGGCCGCTTCGACATCCCGGCGGGCCTGCTCAAGCCGGGGGCGGACAACGTGCTGGCCGTCCTGGTCGCCACCACGGGCCACAACGACGACTGGATCGCCGACGACCTGCGCTTCAAGCAGCCGCGCGGCCTGGTCGCCGCGTCCGTCGGCGGCACCCCGATCGCCTGGCGGATCCAGGGCACCGCAGGGGTGGACAAGCTGCGCGGCCCGCTCAGCACCGGCGGCCTGTTCGGCGAACGCACCGGCTGGCATCTACCGAAATATCAGGACAAATCGAAATATCAGGACAAATCGTGGAAGGAGGCCGCACCGGCCACCCCGCTGACCCCCGGCGTCACCTGGTACCGGACCTCGTTCCGGCTGGACCTGCCCCAAGGGCAGGACGTCCCCGTCGGGCTGCGCTTCGGCGGCGACCCCTCGCCCGCCCACCGCGTGCTGATCTTCCTGAACGGCTGGAACGTCGGCCAGTACGGCGCCGACATCGGCCCCCAGCGCGAGTTCTCGCTGCCCGCCGGGCTGCTGAACGAGCACGGGAGCAACACCCTCGCCCTGGCCGTGACCGCCGAGCAGCCGGCGGCCGGGCCGGGCCCGCTCAGCCTGTTCGCCTACGGGAACGTGCGCGGCGGGCCCTGAGCCGGCGGCTCGCTCAGCCCTTCGGCACGGCCATCTCGCCCAGCTCGGACCAGTCGTCCTGGTCGAGGGTGGTGTTGACGATGCGGGGCGTCTCGGCGAGGTAGGGCGGCAGCTCCTGCTGGGCCTGCTTGAAGTGGGCCGACTGCACGTGCGCGGCGCCCGCCTCGCCGTCCCTGAACGCCTCCACCAGGACGTACTCGTTCGGGTCGTCGAGGCTGCGCGACCAGTCGAACCACAGGCAGCCCGGCTCGGCGCGGGTGGCCGCGGTGAAGGCGGCGGTGATCTCGGGGAAGCGGTCGGCGTGCTCGGGCACGACGCGGAACTTCGCGGTAATGAAGATCATCTGAAACGCTCCTCTGCTGGTCGGCGGCCTTACGAGACGAGACTATCGGCCAATTCTCTAGTAATCCTGTAGGAAATGTTGACTTCATGGCGGGCAGGCTCGTACCTTCGTACGCATGAGCCAGGGCCTCCATCTCAGCCTCAGGAACGTGACGAAGACGTTCCACGGCGGCGCGCCGTTCACCGCGCTGTCCGGCCTCCACCTCGACGTGCGCGCGGGCGAGCTGCTCACGCTCGTCGGCCCCAGCGGCTGCGGCAAGTCCACGCTCTTCGCCCTCGTCGCCGGCCTCACCCCGCCCACCACGGGGGAGATCCGCCTCGGCGGCGCCCCCGTCACCGGCCCCGCGCTGGGGCGGGGCGTGGTCGTCCAGCAGTACACCCTGTTCCCGTGGCGCACGGCCCTGGGCAACGTGGAGTTCGGGCTGGAGGGCGAGGCCGGCGTCAGGCGGGAGCGGGCGCGTGAGTTGCTCTCGATCGTGGGGATGTCCCGGTACGAGGAGTGTTACCCGCACGAGCTGTCCAGCGGCAGGCGGGAGCTCGTGGCGCTGGCCCGCAGCCTGGCCTTCGAGCCCGGCGTGCTGCTGCTGGACGAGCCGTTCGCGGGGCTGGAGCGGCGCGTGCGCGAAGAGGTGGGGGATGAGCTCGTACGGGTCTGGGAACGCACCGGCACGACCATCTTGCTCGTCACGCACGACGTCGAGGAGGCCGTCCGGGTGGGGCGGCGGGTCGCCGTCATGACGTCGGGGCCGGGGCGGATCAAGGAGATCGTGGACGTGGGCTCCCGCACGGCGGGCGCCCGCAGGCACGTGGGACGGCTGCTGCGCGACGAGTTCGCGGCGGCACGGGGGCGGAAGGTGGCGGCCTGACGTGGCTGAGCTGCGCGAGTACGAAGGTGACATCCACTGGTACGACCTGCCCGACGACGAGGCGGAGGAGGACTGGATGCTGGACGAGGAGAGCGGGCAGCGCTGGGTGCGCGGCGAGCTGGGGGTGGCCCGGTGAGCGTCGTCGCGCTGGTGGGCAACCCGAGGGAGGGCTCCAGGACGCTGAGCGTGGCCGCCGAAGCCGCGCGCGCGATCGGCCGGCGGGTGCGCGGGTCGGAGTCGTACGAGGTGGTGGACCTGGCGGCGCTCGGGCCGCACCTGCTCGCACCCGGCGCGTCCGCCGGGGTGGAGGTGGCGCTGGAGCTGGTGGCGGAGGCGAGCGTGCTCGTCGTGGCCAGCCCCACCTACAAGGGCACCTACACGGGCCTGCTCAAGGCGTTCCTCGACCGCCTGCCGCCGCAGGCGCTGGCGGGCAGGCCGGCGCTGCCGCTGCTCGTGATGGGGGACGCCAGGCATGCGCTGGCGGTCGAGGTGCACCTGCGCCCGCTGCTGGTCGAGCTGGGCGCCACCGTGCCCACGCCCGGGCTGGCGATGCTGGAGTCCGATCTGCCGCGCCTGGAGGAGGTGGTGGCGGCCTGGGCGGACCGGGTCGCGCCGCAGGTGGCGGCGGCCTGGGCGGGTCGGGTCGCGCCGCAGCTCGCGGCCGGGGTCAGGGACACGGCGCTGAGCTGAGGCAGATCTTCACCCGGAGGTGGTGGTGCGCCGCCCCGCGAGGTGCCATGATCCGGCGCAGTCCCATCCGAGGGGAGATGCCGTGATCTTCCGTTGTGTCCTGGCCGCCGTCGTGGCGGCGGCGATCCTCACCCCGCTGCCGGCGAGCGCCACGAGCCGGGTCAGGTTCGCCACCTTCAACGCCTCGCTCAACCGGGCCGCCGAAGGGCAGCTCGTGAGCGACCTGTCCACCCCCGGCAACACGCAGGCCGCGGTCATCGCCGAGATCGTCCAGCGGTCCCGCCCCGACGTGCTGCTCATCAACGAGTTCGACTACGACGCCGCCGGCCAGGCCGCCCGCCTCTTCCAGGACAACTACCTGTCCGCCGGTCAGGGCGGCGCGCGGCCGATCAGTTACCCGTACCGCTACACCGCCCCCAGCAACACCGGCCTCGCCTCCGGCTTCGACCTCAACAACGACGGCACCGTGGTGACCACGCCAGGCGCGCCCGGCTACGGGGACGACGCGCTCGGCTTCGGCGCCTTCCCCGGCCAGTACGGCATGGCCGTCTACTCGAAGTACCCGATCGACGTGCGCGGGATCCGGACGTTCCAGAACTTCCTGTGGAAGGACATGCCGGGCAACGTCATGCCCGCCGGCTGGTACTCGGCCGAGGAGCAGCAGGTGCTCCGCCTGTCCTCCAAGAGCCACTGGGACCTGCCCGTCCGGATCGGGCACCGCACCGTGCACTTCCTGGTCAGCCATCCGACGCCACCCACGTTCGACGGCGCGGAGGACCGCAACGGCCGCCGCAACCACGACGAGATCAGGCTCTGGGCCGACTACACCCGGCCGGGCAGGGGCGGCTACCTCTACGACGACCGGGGCAGGCGCGGCGGGCTCGACCCCGGGGCGGCCTTCGTGATCGCCGGTGACCAGAACGCCGACCCCCACGACGGCGACAGCTACCAGGACGCCATCCACCAGCTCCTCGACCACCCGAGGATCGACGGCGGGAACGCCCCGTCCAGCGCGGGCGCGGCCGAGGCGGCGGCGCTGCAGGGCGGGGCGAACGCCACCCACACCGGCGACCCGAAGCACGACACGGCCGACTTCGCCGACACCGCGCCCGGCAACCTGCGCGCCGACTACGTGCTGCCCTCCAAGCGGCTGCGGTCCGTGGGTGGTGGCGTGTTCTGGCCGGTGCCGGCGGATCCGCTGTCGCGGCTGACCGGCGTCTTCCCGTTCCCCAGCTCCGACCACCGCCTGGTCTGGCTGGACGTCAAGACTCCCTGACGAACGGATCACCGCGGCCGAGGTCGGGCGGGCATCGCCCGCCCGCCTCACCGCGGGCGGCGCCGCGCTGCGGCCTCATCGCGGGCGGCATCGTGCTCGGGTCTCACCGCGGGCGGCGTCGTGCTGCGGCCTCACCGCAGGCTGGGATTGCGGCGGGCGCTCCACACCGCCACCCCGGCCAGCACCAGTACGCCGCCCGCGGCCCACAGGTCGCCCCGCAGCGTGACGGAGTTCACGATCGTCCCCCCGACCAGCGCACCGAGCCCGATCGCCAGGTTGAACACCGCCACCCACAACGCCGAGGCCGCCTCCACCGCCTGCGGCGCGGCCTTGATCATCCACGTCTGCAGGCTCACCGACACCCCGCCGAACGCCAGCCCCCACACGCCCAGCAGCACGATCCCGCCGACCGGCCCGGCGCCCGCCACCGGGAAGAGCAGCACGGCCAGCGCCAGGGCGGTGACGATGACGAGCACCGTCCGGTGCGGCCGGCGCGCCACTGCCGCGCCGGCCACGAAGTTGCCCGCGATCCCCGCCAGCCCGAAGCCGAACAGCAGCGGTCCGACGAGCTCCGCGCCGAGGCCCGACAGGTCCTGCAGCACCGGGCTGATGTAGGTGTAGGCCGCGAAGTGGCCGATCACGATGAGGAACGTCGCCACCACCCCGGCCCGCACGCCCGGATCGCGGAGCTGGGCGGCGAGATCCCGGAGCCCGACCGGCCGGGTGGCCTTCAGGGGAGGCAGGACGGCGAGCAGGCCTAGGAGCGCGACGAACCCGAGCCCGCCCAGCGCGCCGAAGGCCGCCCGCCAGCCGGCCAGCTCACCGATCACGGCGCCGATCGGCACGCCGAACACGTTCGCGGCCCCGACGCCACCGAAGATGACCGCCGTGGCCCGCGGCACGTGCGCCGGAGCGACCAGTCGGACGGCCAGCCCGCCGGCGACGGCCCAGAAACCGCCGATCGCCACGCCGACCACCGCGCGGGCGGCGAGCAGCAGCGGGTAGGTCGGCGCCAGGGCGGAGCCCAGCCCGGCGAGCGCGGTCAGCGCGACCAGCCCGATGAGCAGCAGCCGCCGGTCCAGCCGCCCGGCCAGCACGGGCACCACCGGCGCCGCGACCGCCGCGATCAGGCTGGGCAGCGTCACCATCAGCCCGGCGGTGCCCTCCGACACCGCCAGCGCGGAGCCGACGGACGTCAGCAGCCCGATCGGCAGTTGCTCGGCGGTCACCACCAGGAACGTCGCCACGGTCACGGTGCCCACCGCCGCCCACCGGCTCCTGACCGGCGCGTCCGGCGCTTCTGCTGCGGAGGCTGCGGAGGGTGCGTCCGGCATGTCCGGCGTGTCCGGCGCCGTCGCGGAAGTCGTCACGAGATCTCCTCAGAGTTCACAATTCGGGAGCGATCGCTCCCGTATGGCGGCTCACCCTAGTATGGGAGCGATCGCTCCACAACTGGGGTAGGGTGCTGGCATGGCGCGACCGAGAGAGTTCGACGAGCAGGACGTGGTGGCCAGGGCCACCGAGCTGTTCTGGCGGCGCGGCTACACCGCGACCGGCGTCCGCGAGCTGGGCGCCGAGCTGGAGCTCAAGCAGAGCAGCCTCTACCGCACCTTCCATGACAAGCGCGGCCTGTTCCTGCGCGCCCTCGACCACTACCGGGCCACCGAGTCGTCCCAGGCCGGTGAGCTGCTGGAGCGGCCAGGGCCCGTGCGTGACGTGCTGCGCGAGTGGCTGACCTGCATGGTCGGTGACGAGACGGGCCGCGGCTGCCTGGTGGTCAACACCGCCACCGAGCTCGGCGCCACCGACGCGGAGGTGCGGCGGCGCACCGAGGCCGCGTTCGACGTCACCAGGAAGGCACTCGAATCGTTGCTGCGGCGCGGCTGCCGCACCGGCGAGCTGCCGTCGGCCCTCGACCTCGACGCCGCCGTGGACCTGCTCTTCACCACCGTGCTCGGCCTGCGCGTGCGCGAACGCGCCGGTCACGACCCTGAACGACTGGCCGCCACCATCGACTACGCCGTACGGATGCTCGCCGCGCCGTGAAATGCATGTGACGCCGAATCGGGAAAGGGAAATGCGGTGAGCCGGTAACGCGGCGAAAAACCGGTGTCATTTCAGGAAGGGAATTCTTAAACTCCAATTCCGTGGACATGCCAACTCTTCTCACTCATTTCCGGACTCATGAGGTGCCGCTGGAGCTGTCCAGGGGCGGCGAGCCGGGCTGGGGCGACGCGGAGCTCCACCGAAGTGCCCGGCTGAGCGACCCCAAGGGATACGCGCTGCTCGCGCTGGTGCCCGGGGTGCTCCCGTGGCAGCGCGCCCGGGTGCTGCTGGAGATCCTCGCGGCGTCCCAGGACGGGCTTGGCGAGGCCACCCGGGCGACTTTGGCCAAGGTGACCAGGGCGCTCATGTTCGGCCTGCCGCCCGCGTACGCCTTGAGGGCGCTGCTCGCGCTGCGGCGGCTGCGCGCCAACCACAAGCACACGACCAGGGCGATCGTCGCCTTCGTGCTGGAGCACCCGGACGCCGACGCGCTCATCGAGGCACGGCGCCCGGCACTGGTCGACTGCCTGGAGCACGCCCTCGGCAGGTCCACCGCCCGCACCTGCGCGCGGCTGGTCACGGCAAGCGACGCCGCCCAGTCGGCCACCGCTGGCGAGGACGCCCAGTCGGCCACCGCGAGCGAGGGCGCTCAGTCGGCCACCGCTGGCGAGGGTGCCCGGCTGGCCACCGCGAGCGAGGGCGCCCGGCCGAGCACCGGGGACGAGGCAGGCGATGCGTACCTGCGCAGGAGCCTGCTGCGCTTCACCGCGGACCCCGCGACGGCGATCGCGCGCCTGCGCAAGCTGTACGGCCCCGGCACGTACGGCGCGCCCGCCCCGCAGGAGCCGCCCGCCCCGCTGGACCAGGCCACCGAGCAGCCCCCGATCGTCACCCCCACCAACCGGGGCGACATCGCCGCGACGCTGGTGCACCTGTACCAGGGCGGCCCGGCCGCCGAGCTGCGCCCCGCCCTGGCGGGCTACGTGGCGCGGGCGACGGGCGGGCTGCCGCGCCTGGCCGCGCACGTGGCCGTGGTGCTGGACACGTCCCGGTCCATGCGCGGGTACGGCGACCGCGAGTGGGCGCTCATGTCGCAGGCCCTGGCGCTGCGGCTGGTGCTGGGGAAGGTGTGCGAGCGACTCACGGTCGTCGAGACCGGCGGCACGGCGCAGGCCCCGGCGGGCTCGGCCGACCTGGCCGTCGCCCTGCTCGACGCGCTCGCCGCCGGCCCCGACCTGGTGGTGATCGTCACCGACGGCTACGAGAACCACCTGCCGGGCGACCTGGCCAGGGTCGCCGCCACGCTGCCGCGCGCCGGCGTCACCACGCCCGTGGTGCTGTGCCTGGCGGCCTTCACCCGCAGCGACGACCTGACCCTGCGTCACCCCGCCCCCGTGCTGCCGCACCGGCCGTTCTGGCACCAGGACGACTTCGCCGGGCTGCTGCCCTGGATGTTCGCGTACTGCACGGCCGGACCCGACTGGATCCGCACGACGGCGCTGGCCCGGCTGGACGGAGGAGGACGATGACCAGCCTGAGCACGATCCTGCCCGCCCCGCTCGACCTGCGCGGATACCGGGCGGGCACGCCCCAGCGCGCCGGGGTGCTGACGATGGTGCCGGTCTACGGACCCGTCCGGCCCGGCATCGCGCCGCCCCGCTCCGGGCTCAAGCTCAAGCGGGTCGTCGGCTACGGGCAGGTGGAGCTGGTCAACGGCGCCCGCGAGGGCGTGGCCATCGTGCCGCTGCACCTCGGCTACATCCAGGACGCCGCGCAGAACCACGCCCTGTGCTCCTCGGCGCTGCTGGGCGCCGGGCAGACCAGGCGCTTCGACGACGCCTGCTGCGTGCAGGCCGCTCAGGGCGGCTACCTGGAGGGCCGTGACCAGTGGTTCTTCGTGCTGCCGTGGGAGCTGCGCGGCCAGGCCATGCGGCTGCGCGGGCGGCACGACTACGCCAAGCTCTGGCCGGCCATCAGCGAGCTGAACCGCGCGTACGGGCTGCCGTCCCGTGGTCACCTGGAGCAGATCCTGTCGCGCAAGCGGGCCGTGCTGACCCAGTTCCAGAGCCGGCTGGAGCTGATGCCGGGGCAGCTCGGGGCGCTGTTCCTGGTCGGTGACCGGTTCGCGGGGCTGGAGCTGGCGCCGGACCCGGGGTACTTCGCCGAGTTGTGGATGGCGCTGGTCTGCTTCGCCTACGGCGTGGCCGCCTGGCAGGCCGAGCCGGAGCCCGCGGGGGCGGCGCCGTACGAGGCGGAGAGCCTGGCGGAGCTGCGGGCCGAGCTGGCGCGCGACCGGTCGGCGCGGCTGGCCGAGGTGGCCTCCTGGCTGCCGGCGCCCGGCGGCGGCGTGCGGCTGGTCGAGGAGGAGCGCTACCTCGACCTGCGGCTGTCCACGCTCACCGGTCACGGGCTGGCGGGGCAGGTGGTCACCGAGCACGGGCGGCCCGTGTACGCCTCCGTCTTCGCCGACCGGTGAAAATCCGTTGCGGCTCCGGCGGGGGCGGCGGTTGAATGATCAGTGCGGGAACTGTGCCGGGCGCGGCGGACGACACCCTCATTCCAGATAAGGGATGGTCGCTGATAAACGACTCTTCTGGTACGCCGAGGCGCCGGCCACCTGTCCCGCACTTATCAACCGCTTATACGCTGATATTTCCGCTTTTACAAGATCTTGTCAGCTCCCAGAACGCGGTGTTACCTCTTGCGAGATGCGCGAACCCTGCGCATCCCTGGCACGCAGGAGGGAAAACGTGTCGACCAAGTCCTGGTTACGCAGCACACTCATCGTCACGGCGCTCACCGCGTCGATCCTCCCCCTCGCCGGGGCCGCCCGGGGCGAACCCGGCGGGCAGGCCCCCGAGCTGCACGACTTCCAGGCGGAGCACTCCGAGAAACCGGACGTGGACAACCGCCAGGGCCGGGTGGCGCCCCCGGCCAGCCTGCGCCTCGCCGGCCCCGCCGGCAAGATCCGCTGGAACGCTCTCGGCACCCCCGCCGCCATCGTCAGCGCGGAACCGCTGGCCGAGGGCCTCGGCTCCGACCCCGCCCAGGCCGCCCGCGCCTACCTCAAGGCCAACGAGGCCGTCTTCGGGCTGACGGCCGAGGCCGTGGACGCGCTGGAGACGGTCGCGGTCAACCCGATCGGCGCGGGCGCCGCCGTCCTGCTGCGGCAGCGCTTCGGCGACCTGCCGGCCGGCGTGGACGGCCTCGTCGCGATCGGCGTGTCCGGCGGCCAGATCAGGCACGTCACGTCCTCCCTCTCGCGCCGGACCGAGGCGCCGCCCGCCGCCCGGATCACCGCGCAGCAGGCCATGGAGATCGCAGCCAGGGACGGCGGCATCGACCTGGCCTCGGCGGTCACCAAGCAGGCCACGCCGGTGGCGGTGCCCGCGCCCGACGGGGTGCACAGCGCGTACCAGGTGGTCCTGATCGGCGGCGCCAGGGGCGCCGAGGCGGGCTTCACCACGCACGTGGACGCGGTCAGCGGCGCCGTCATCACCCGCGAGAACCTGGTCGACCACCACCAGGACCCGGACAACCCGCGCTGGGACGTCTTCCCGGCCAACCCGCCGGGCGACTACTCCTCCAGGGACACCCGCCAGACCTGGTGCCACGCCCCCGGCCCCCGCTGCGACGAGGCGACCGGCGGCGACCCGGCGACCGGCAAGCCGTGGGACGTCGACCACGTGACGAACGAGCCCACCTTCACCAGCCTCGGCAACGCGGCCAGAACGTTCGAGAACCGGGCCAGCGGCGACCCGTTCACGGTCGGCACCCGCCCCAACGTGCTCACGCCCAGCAGGAACTACCAGTACCCCTGGAAGAACACCTGGTACGAGGCCAAGTGCGACCCGGCCGTGTTCGATCAGCCGGGCGAGGCCGACCTCGAAGCCGCCATCGCCAACCTGAACGCCATGCACAACCGCATGCACGACTGGTCCTACCGGCTCGGCTTCACCGAGACCGCCTGGAACATGCAGGCCGACAACGGCGGGCGCGGCGGCCTCGGCAACGACCCCGAGCAGGGCAACGCCCAGGCAGGGGCGCGGATCCTGACCGTGCGCGACAACGCCAACCAGATCACCGGCCCCGACGGGACGGCGCCGATCACCAACATGTACCTGTGGCAGCCGATCGCCGGGTCGTTCTACTCGCCCTGCGTGGACGGCGACTACGACATGTCGGTCATCGGGCACGAGTACACGCACGCCATCTCCGGCCGGATGATCGGCGGGCCCAACGCCGGCTGGAGCGGTCCGCAGGCCGGGGCCATGAACGAGAGCACCTCCGACCTGTTCTCCATGGAGCAGCTCTTCGAGTATGGCTACCGCCCCGCGGGCGACACCCCGTACGTCACCGGCGGTTACGTCACCGGCGACAAGTCGCGCGGCATCAGGAACTACGACATGTCGAAGTCGCCGCTGAACTACAGCGACCTCGGCTACGACATCGTCGGCACCCAGGTGCACGCGGACGGCGAGATCTGGTCGGCCACGCAGTTCGACGTGCGGGCGGCCTTCGTCAAGCGGTACGGCCAGGGCTCGGCCAGGCAGCAGCTCTCGTGCGCGGAGGGCAGGACCCCCGTGGACAGGTGCCCGGGCAACCGGCGCTGGGCGCAGCTCTCGTTCGACGCCCTGCTGCTGATGGCCTCGGGCGCGGTCGACTACGTCGATCACCGTGACGCGCTGCTGGCTGCGGACATGATCCGCTTCGGCGGGGCGAACCAGGACATCATGTGGCGCGCCTTCGCCGAGCACGGCCTCGGCTCGACAGCGGCCAGCAACGGCCCCGCCGACGCCGACGCGACGCCCAGCTTCGTCAACCCGGCGGGCAAGAACGGCTCCCTGCAGCTCAAGCCGCTGGGCGAGGCGAAGGACGCGGCGCTGCGGCTGTACGTGGGCGACTACGAGGCCCGCGCCGTCCCGGTCGCGGACACCGACCCGGCGACCGAGCTGGGCGACACGGTCGAGATGACGCCCGGCCTGTACGACTTCGTCGTCGTGGGCGCCGGCTTCGGCCACAAGCGGCTCAAGTACGCGGTCGTCCCCGGCGTCAAGCTGCCGCTGCCGCTGGTCCTGTCGCGCAACCTCGCCTCGGCGGCGAACGGCGCGGCCGCGACGGGCGACGGCGTCAACCAGGCCCTGCTGATCGACGACACCGAGGCCACGAACTGGGCCTCCCGCACCGGCGCCCCCGCCGGCAAGTCGGTCGTGGTGGACCTGGCGGGCGACGAGCCGGTCAAGGTCCGCAGGGTGCAGGTGAGCGCCATGCTGCGGCCCGGCACCGACCCGGCCGACCCGGGCACGCAGAACCGCTTCTCCAGCCTGCGCTCCTTCGAGGTGCTCGCCTGCAGCGCGAACTGCGCCGACCCGGCGAGCTTCACGAAGATCTACACCAGCAAGGCCGACGCGTTCGACACCACGCTGCCCCGGCCGCGCGGCGCGGACCTGCTCATCAAGTCGTTCGACGTGCGGAGCACGAGTGCCACGCACCTGATGTTGCGGGCGCTGACCACCCAGTGCACCGGCAACCCGCGCTACGCCGGCGAGCAGGACCACGATCCGAACTCGGCGACGGACTGCGGCACGGCCAGCCCGGTCAGGGAACACGTCAGGGCCGCGGAGTTCCAGGCGTTCTCCCACTGATGACCTGACGTCCCGTTGAGGGCCGCCGTCCGCGCGACGGCGGCCCTTCTCTTGCGGCGTCAGACGGTCAGCCGCGTACGACGCGCTCGTGATCAGCCCGATCACCCGCATCGAGGCGGTCACCGGCGACCGCGGCGGCACCGAGCTGCTGCGCGACGCGCGGACGGCCGGGCGCAGGTCGGAGCGGTCGAAGGCCACGTTCCGGGCTGCGGGCCGATCTGCTGCTCGTGGACGGCGACCCGACCACGGACATCACCGCCACCCGCGCCATCGCCGGTGCGGCGCAACGGCGTGCGGCAGGGTGCGTGCTGAGCGCCGGCGCGCAGCAGAACGGGGCTGAGGCCCCCACCGCCTCAGCCCCGTGGACCCGCTAGTAGATGCGGTACTTCTTGCCGCAGTTGTCGAACTTGCCGGCCCAGCAGGTGAAGGTGTAGACCTTCTTGATCCCCTTGCCGCTCCAGGCGCCCACGACCTTGCCGTCCCACGACTTGTTGAACTTGTGCCAGGAGCCGTTCTGGTAGTACTCGAACCACACCCAGCCCTTCTTGCCGCCGACCTTGTCCACGCCGTACCACTTCGTGAACACCTTGCCGCCCGAGGCCCAGGTCTTGCCGTAGGTGTAGGCCTTACGGTCGCTGGAGAAGAACTTGCCCCACTTCACGACCGTGACGGTGCTCGCGGTGGTCGTGGTGGTGGTCTGCGTGGCGGCCTGGGCGGCGGCCGGGCCGAGCGCCAGACCGGTGACGGCCATCGAACCGGCCAGAGCGGCGATCGTGAGGGTCTTACGCATGATCGGGTTTCCTCCCCCTTGTCGGTGCTGCCGGGGTTTGTTCCGGCAGCAAGGACACTACGGAGAGCTCAAGCGATCATCTGTGCAGGAATCCACAGATCAGCGGTGACGAGGGACACATCTCAGCGCTTGACCGAGATCCGGTCCACGGCGAACGGGACGTACGCCGGGCCCGCCGTTCTGGCCTGGGCGTCCGCGCTCTGGCCGCACGCCGCCAGGATGAAGTACGCGCTGCTGGCGTAGTCGATCGGGTGCGGCACGACGCTGCCGTTCTCGTCCAGGCTCTGGTACTTCGTGCGGTTGACGCCCATGGAGAGCTGGCGGGTGCCGTCCTCACGGATCATCGACTCCGTGGCCATGCCGAACACGCCGCCGCTGTGCCCCCAGAACCGGCCGCACGGCAGGTCGAAGTAGTACAGGCCGAGGCCGTAGTTCAGCACGCCGCCCGCCAGCACGGGCACCGTCTTCTTCATCTCGGCCAGCTCCGCCTCACCGATCAGCTCGCCGCCCAGCAGCGCCCGGTAGAAGCGGTTGAGGTCGTCCATCGTGGAGACGATCGAGCCCGCCGTGGTGATCCAGGTGGGGCTGTAGACGCTGTAGTCGCGGGGCGGGTCCACGTAGCCGAACAGCGACTCGTACGCCTTGGAGTGCGGGCCGGGGATGTGCGGCGTGCGCGGGAAGGAGGTGTGCCGCAGGCCGGCCTTGCGGATGACGTTGCGGGTGATGTAATCCTCGGCGCGCATGCCCGTCACCTTCTCCAGGAGCAGGCCGGCGACCAGGTAGTTGGTGTTGGAGTAGACGCCCGGCGTGGTGCCCGGCTCGCCGGTCGGAGCGGCGTCCAGGCCCAGGCGTACCAGCTCCTCGCGGGTGAAGGAGCGGAAGCGGTTGTCGTCCAGGCTCTGCGCCGAGCCCACCAGCAGGGAGGGGAACGCCGGGCCGACGTGGTCGGCGATGTGGCTCGTGTGGTTCAGCAGCATCCGCACCGTGATCCGCTCGCCGCGCTCGCCCGGCACCAGGTCCGGCAGGTAGCGGGCGATCGGCGCGTCCAGCTCCACGGTGCCGCGGGCGACCTGCTGGAGCACGGCCACGGCGGTGAACGTCTTGGTGATGCTGCCCACCCGGTGCACCATGCCGGGCTTCACGGGGCGGCTCGTGGCCACGTCCGCCACGCCGGAGGCGCCCTGCCAGGTCTGCGCGCCGTCGCGGACCTGGGAGTAGATGCCGTACATGCCGGCCTCGTGCACCGCGTCCAGCGCCTGCCGCAGCGCCTGCCGGTCCAGCCCGGTGTCCGCGGTGGCGGGTGCGGGGGCCGCGGCGAACAGCACGCCGAGCGTCGTCGCGGCGACCGCGAGGAGGCGGGAGGTGCTCTTTCCAGACACTCGCATCTTCATGCCGCAAGCATCGTGGAACGCGGGCACACCGGGGCAGTCGTGCCTGTCACCTTCTCCATATGACAGGAGTCATCCATCGTGTCGATCTCCGCCCGGAGGTTGACAGCGGGGCGGCCGGAGCGGGCAATGACAAGTACGCTTCATGCCACCTGCATCGGCTGGCTCGCGCCAGGAAGGACACTGCGGATGCCCCACGCGGCGAGGCCCACGGTCACGCTGCACGACGTGGCCGCGGCGGCCGGCGTCTCCGTCGCCACCGCCTCCCGGGTCCTGGGCGGCAGCAGCAGGAAGGTGGCGCCCGAGTACGAGGCCCGCGTGCTGGCCGCGGCGGCGGCCCTGCGGTACACGGTGGACGCCTCGGCCAGGGCGATGCGCCGGGCCGGTGACTCGATCGCGCTCGTGGCCGACGACCTGACCACGCCGTCGATGGGCATGGTGGTGGCCGCCATGGAGCGCGAGGCCCGTACGGCGGGGGCGTTCGTCACGGTGTCGTCCACCATGGCCGCCTCCGAGCGGCAGGCGGAGACCGTCCGGGTGCTGCGCTCGCTGCGCCCGCGCGCGCTCGTGCTCACCTCCAGCCGGTACCTCGGCGACGAGCGGCTGGCCAGGGAGCTGGCCGCGTACGAGCGGGAGGGCGGGCGGGTGGTGATCGTCGGCCACACGGACCTGACCTACGACTCGATCAACCTCGACAACCACGGCGCCGGGTGGTCGATGGGCGCCTACGTCGCCGGGCTCGGGCACCGCCGGGTGGTCGTCCTGACCGGCGGCCCGGAGATGCGCAATATGGCCGATCGCACGGCCGGGTTCGTCGAAGGGCTGCGTGCCGGAGGCGTCGCCGAGCGCGCGATCCGGATCGTCGCGTGCCCGGTCAACCGGCAGGGCGGCTTCGAGGCGGCCCGGCGGCTGGCCGCCGATGGGGTGGCGGGCGGGACGGCGGGCGGGCAGGCGGTGCTGGCCACCAACGACACGCTGGCCATCGGGGCGCTGGCGGGATTGCGGGAGTCGGGGCTGCGCGTGCCCGATGACGTCTCCGTGACGGGGATCGACGACATCCCGCTCGCCTGCGACGTGACGCCGCGCCTGACGACCGTGGCGTTGCCGCTGGCCGAGTGGGGGGTGGCGGCGATCCGCTTCGCGCTCAAGGAGTCGGCCGAGCCTCGCCGGCTGGTGCTCGAAGGCCGACTGATCGTCCGCGACAGCACCCGCGCCCGGCCGTAGCCGGTCCGCGACAGCACCCGCGCCCGGCCGTAGCCGGTCCGCGACAGCACCCGCCCCCGGCCGTAGCCGGTCTGCGACAGCACCCGCCCCGGGCCGTAGCCGGTCTGCGACAGCATCCGCGCCAAGCGCCGCGCTCTTGACGCTCCCGCAACGGACGTGCAAACCTCGGAATACGTTTTCCCGAGACGCCCCCAACCCCCTGACCTCGCAGTAAGGAACATCTTGTCTCAACGCACCTACCGGGCCGCGATCGTCGGCACCGGTGCCATCGCCCACGCGCACGCCCAGGCCGTGCAGGCCGCCGGCGGCCGGGCCGAGCTGGTGGCCGTGGCCGACGTGGACGCCGGGCGGGCGCGCGAGTTCGCCGACAAGTACGGCGTGCCGCACGCGTACGGGAGCGCCGAGGAGCTGCTGGACGCGCAGGAGCTGGACCTCGCGCACCTGTGCACCCCGCCCGCGCTGCACACCCCGATCGCCCTCGCCTGCCTGGAGGCCGGGGTGACGGCGCTGGTGGAGAAGCCGCCGACGCTGTCGCTGGCCGAGCTCGACACCCTGATCGAGGCGGAGGGCCGCTCCACCGCACGCGTCGCCACCGTGCTGCAGCACCGCTTCGGCCCCGGCGCCGTACGGCTGCGGCGGCTGGCCGGTGCGGGCACGCTGGGCCGGGCGCTGCTGGCCACCTCCACCACGCAGTGGTACCGGGACGAGGCGTACTACGCGGTCCCGTGGCGCGGCACCTGGGAGTCGGAGGGCGGCGGCCCGACGATGGGGCACGGCATCCACCAGTTCGACCTGCTGCTGTCGGTGCTCGGCCCGTGGAGCGAGGTCACGGCCGTGGCCGTGCGGCAGGCGCGCGAGGTGGACACCGAGGACGTGTCGATGGCGCTGGTGACGTTCGAGAGCGGCGCGGTCGCGTCCGTCGTCAACTCGGTGCTCTCCCCGCGCCAGACCTCCGAGCTGCGCTTCGACTACGAGCGCGCGACCGTCGAGGTCGAGCACCTGTACGGCTACACCGACGACGACTGGACGATCACCCCCGCGCCCGGCCACGACGCCCTGGCGGAGCTGTGGGGGCAGGACCGCAGCAGCGACTCCAGCGGCCACGGCGGCTGGTTCGCGGCCGTGCTCGACGCCCTCGACCAGGGCCAGGCGCCGCCGGTCACGACCGCCGACACCCGGCGGACGATGGAGTTCATCGCCGCCCTGTACGCCTCCGCCTTCACCGGCGAGCGCGTCCGGGCCGGGCAGATCACCGCGGACGACCCGTTCGCCCTGCGCATGGACGGCACGGGCGCCCCTTGGAGGAAGCAGCAGTGAACCTGCAGGCCACCCACGCCCTCGGCCGCTCGGTCACCGTCGCGGCGGGCGACGTCGAGCTGTTCACCTACGTCTACCGCCCGGACACGCCGGTGCTGGAGTCGCCCAAGCCGTACCTGCACCCGATCCGCACCCGTGGCGGCCGGCTGGTGTCGCTGTTCAGGCCGCACGACCACGTCTGGCACAAGGGCATCGCCTGGTCGCTGCCGTGCGTGGGCGAGCACAACTTCTGGGGCGGGCCCACGTACGTGCGGGGCCAGTACGTCCAGCTCGACAACAACGGCAGCGCCACCCACCGCGAGATGACCACGCTGGAGGTCGAGGGCGGTCGGGCCGAGATCGGGCACGCGCTCGACTGGACCGCCCAGGACGGCGCGCCCGTCATCGAGGAGCGGCGGGCGCTGACCGCGACGCTGGTCGACGACGGCACCTGGGCGCTCGTCTTCGAGACGGCCATGCGCAACGTGTCCGGCGCCACCATCGACTTCGGCTCCCCGACCACCAAGGGCCGCGAGAACGCCGGGTACGGCGGCCTGTTCTGGCGCGGGCCCCGCTCGTTCACCGACGGTGTCATCCAGTCGCCGGACGGCGCGGGCGGCGACGAGCTGCGCGGCAGGCGCGCCGAGTGGTTCGGCTTCCGCGGCAAGCACGACGAGACCGGCGACGGCTCGACGATCGTCATGGTGGACGACGCCGCCAACCCGCAGCACCCGCCGCAGTGGTTCGCCCGCACCGAGAGCTTCGCCTGCCTGAACCCCGCGCCGTTCTTCAGCGAGGAGGTGCCGCTGGCCGACGGCGACACCATCCGCTTCCGGTACGCGGTCGTGATCGCCGACGGCGACCGGGGCGAGGAAGGCTGCGCGGTGCTGGCCGGGCAGGGCAGGGACGCGCTGCTGTGACCTTCACCGCGACCTTCCCCGGCGGCACGTCGATCAGCCGGCTGACCGTCTACACCGGGGCCTGCTCGGACGGGCTGGAAGGCGGCACGCCGCACCTGCACACGGCCTCCACCGAGGCGTACGTGGTGATCGGCGGGCGCGGCACGCTGCAGACCCTCGACCTGAACGGGCTCAGGGAGACCGAGCTGGGCCCCGGCTCCACCGTGTGGTTCACTCCCGGCACCATCCACCGCGCGGTCAACCGGGGCGGGCTGGAGGTCGTCGTGGTGATGTCGAACGCCGGGCTGCCGGAGGCCGGTGACGCGGTGATGACATTCCCGCCGGAGATCGTCGCCGACGCCGGGCGTTACCGCGAGGCCGCGGCCCTGCCGCCCGCAACCGCAACCGCGACCGCGACCGAAACGGTCCAGGCGGTCGAGGCGGCGGTCGCGCGGCGGCGGGAGCTGGCCGTGGCGGGTTTCCACCTGCTCGCCGAGGGCGGCCCCGAGGCGCTGCGCCGCTTCTACGACAGCGCGGTCGCCCTGGTCCGGCCGAAGGTGGCGGGCTGGCGGGAGACCTGGGAGTCGACGGTCGCCGAGCAGGCCAGGCACACCGCCGAGGTGCTCGACGCCCTGGAGCGCGGCGACGGCGCGCACCTCCAGCGCTCGGCCCTGATGGAGAGCCCGCCGCAGGAACGCTGGGGCATGTGCGGTCACCTGCGCGCCCACGACGTCGCCCATCCTGTCGTGCGCACCCCCGGCCCGAGCTGACCGGCGCAGCGGCGGACGCGGTGACACAATGACCGCCATGGACGAGGGGCCCGCTCCCACCCTGCATGACGTCGCCCGCGAGGCGGGGGTCTCCGTCGCCACCGCCTCCCGGGCGCTCAACGGCAGCGCCCGCAACGTCAAGGCGGAGAACGCCGACCGGGTCCGCGCGGCGGCCGACCGCCTCGGCTACCAGCCGCACCTGTCGGCCCAGGCCATCGCCAAGGGCTCGACCAGGACGGTCGCGCTGGTCGTCCGCGACGTTGCCGACCCGTACTTCTCCTCCATCGCCGCCGGCGTCGGCCAGGCGGCGGAGGCCGACGGGCTCATCGTCACCATGGCGGTCGCGGGCGGCTCGCCCGAGCGGGAGCTGGAGCTCGTCAGGACCCTGCGCGGCCGGCGCCCCCGCGTCATCATCGTCACGGGCAGCCGCATCGACGGGGCGGGCACCAGGGACGAGCTCATCGACGAGCTGGAGGCCTACCGCATGGAGGGCGGGCGGGTCGTCCTGATCAGCCAGCGCGACCTGCCCTTCCGCACCGTCACCATCGACAACAGGGGCGGCGCGGCGGCCCTGGCGCGCGCCCTGCTCGGCGCGGGCTACCGGCGCTTCGCCGTGCTGCACGCGCCGCCCGAGCTGCGCACCTCGCGCGAGCGGCACGAGGGGTTCCTGTCCGCGCTGGAGGGGGTCCCGGCGCCGCTCGCCGTCGAGACCGGCTTCACCCGCGACGGCGGCTACGAGGCGGCCCGGCGGCTGGTGGAGCGGGGGATCGGGGACGTGGAGGCGGTGTTCGCGGTCAACGACGTGATGGCGATCGGCGCGATGACCGCCCTGCGCGACGCGGGGGTGCTGCCGGGGGCGGACCTCGGGGTGGCGGGGTTCGACGACATCGCCTCGACGGTGGACGTCGTGCCCGCGCTGACCTCGGTGACCGTGCCGCTGCGCGAGGCGGGGCTGAGCGCCGTGCGGCTGGCGCTGGCCGACGACGGGCGGGCCGAGATCAGCCTCCCTGCCACCGTCGTGCTGCGGGAGAGCACCCCGCCGCGTAATCAAGGTGTGGGCCGGCGGCCCGCTCCGGCAAGATCGCGGGCATGGACTTCGCGGAGCTGATCCACCAGGCGCAGGCCGCCCCGTTCGAGGGCTGGGACTTCTCCGTCCTGCGCGGGCGCGTCACCTACGACGGCGCGCTGCCCTGGGACTACGAGCGCCTGGCCAGCGACCACCTCGCGACCGCCACCTCCCTCCTCGACCTCGGCACGGGCGGCGGCGAGCTGCTGGCCTCGCTGGCCCCGCTGCCGCCCCGCGCCGCCGCCACCGAGGGGCACCCGCCGAACCTGCCGGTCGCCAGGTCCCGCCTGGCGCCGCTGGGCGTCGAGGTCGCCGCGCACCCCCGGGCGTTCCCCGGTGACTGCTTCGACCTCGTGCTCAACCGCCACGAGCGCTACGACCCGGCCGAGGTCCGGCGCCTGCTCGCGCCGGGCGGGACGTACCTCACCCAGCAGGTCTCCGGCCGCGACCTGGAGGAGCTGAACGCCGCGCTCGGCGGCCCCCCGCACCCGGACCGCGACTGGGATCTCGCGGCGGCGGCGGCCGGGCTGGGCCTGCGGATCACGTGGAGCGCGCAGGGCTCCTTCACCACCACGTTCCACGACATCGGCGCGCTGGTGCTGTTCCTGCGAGCCGTGTCCTGGCAGGTGCCCGGTTTCGAGGTGAGCGCGTACGAGGAGCGGCTGCGCGCCCTCCACGAGGACATGATCCGCGGCCGCCCGCTCAAGGCCACCGCCCGCCGCTTCGCCCTGCTGGCCGTCGCGCCGTAGGGCCCGCCGAGGCGTTGTGGCGGATGCGGCACTCGCCCACCTATGCCCGATGTGTCCGCCCCGCCGGGAAGCCTTTGTTCCACCAAGGTTCAAAGATCGTCATCTGCGGATGGGTTTTCCTCACCCTGAGCGGGGGCCATACCGGTGGCCTATCGCCCGCAGGGATGCGAGGCTGCCCGCAACCGCCCCGGTCCTCCTGCGAACGGGTGGCCGGGGTGGAGCCCGCAAGTGCACCGAGAGGAGTGCTGCAGATGTCACACGACGCCAGCCGCGTCGCGGCGAAGCGGATCAACGACCACGTGGAGGTCATCCACGCGGACAACCCGGACACGGTGCTGGAGGTTCCTCGCCGCGACTGGGAGGCGTTCACCGCGGCCGTCAAGTCCGGCGCGTTCGACCTCGAAACGCTCAACCGACAGGCCGAGCAGAGCAACGTGGCCTGACCTTCCGCAGCACGACGGCGCCCGCTCTCCCTCCAGGAGGGCGGGCGCTCTCGGATTAAGTTTCTTGAAAGTTTCATCTTATAGATGCGCTGGTCAGATCATTTATTGGCGGATTCTCCGGGCACTTTCTCCGAAACTTTCGGTACAGTCTCGAAATATTCTTGACGGCGCTGCGGACGGCACCTAGAGTCCCGGCTTAATGATCGGGATGAATCTCTCGAAGGTCGCAACCATGACAGCTGTCAACGTGCCGGGCCTCGCGCCCTGGCGGGACGCCGCCCGTACGAGCGCGGAGCGGGTGGAGAGCCTGCTGGCCGAGCTCACCCTCGAGGAGAAGGTCGCCCAGCTCGGATCCGTGTGGATCCAGAGCGGCGAGGCCGGCAACGTCGCGCCCCTGCAAGATCGTTTCTCGGTGGACGGCGGGCTGGAGGAACGGCTGCGCCACGGGCTCGGGCACCTCACCCGCGTCTACGGCACCGCGCCGATCGGCCCCGCCGAGGGGGCGGCGCGCCTGCGCTCACTGCAGGAGCAGGTGATGGCGGCCAACCGGCACGGCATCCCGGCGATCGCGCACGAGGAGTGCCTGACCGGGTTCGCCACGTACGGGGCGACGGCGTACCCGACGCCGCTGGCCTGGGCGGCCACCTTCGACCCCGGCCTGATCGAGCGCATGGCCGGGGCGATCGGCGCCGACCTGCGCGCCGCCGGGGTGCACCAGGGGCTCTCGCCCGTCCTCGACGTGGTGCGCGACTACCGGTGGGGCCGGGTCGAGGAGACGCTCGGCGAGGACCCGTACCTGGTGGGGCAGCTCGGGGCGGCGTACGTGCGCGGCCTGGAGGGCGCCGGGGTCATCGCCACGCTCAAGCACTTCGCCGGATACGCCGCCTCCCGCGCGGGCCGCAACCAGGCGCCGGTCAGCATGGGGCCGCGCGAGCTGGCCGACGTGGTCCTGCCGCCGTTCGAGACGGCGTTGCGCGAGGGCGGGGCACGCTCGGTGATGAACTCCTACACCGACCTCGACGGCGTGCCGGTCGGCGCGAACCCGCACCTGCTGCGCCGCCTGCTGCGCGAGGAGTGGGGCTTCGACGGGACGGTGGTGGCCGACTACTGGTCGATCCCGTTCCTGGCGTCCATGCACGGAGTGGCCGAGGACGTGGCGGGGGCGGGCGCGCTGGCCATGCTGGCGGGCATCGACGTGGAGCTGCCCGAGACGCACGGCTACGGCGAGCACCTGGTGGCCCACGTCCGCGCGGGGCGGGTGGACGAGGCGCTGGTGGACGAGTCGGTGCGGCGGGTGCTGCGGCAGAAGATCGACCTCGGGCTGCTCGACGGCGACCCGGAGGCGCCGCCGTCAGCGGAGGAGCTCGACCTGGACAGCGCGCGCAACCGCCACCTGGCCGTCGGCGTCGCGGAACGTTCCATCGTCCTGCTCGCCAACCCCGCCCGCGTCCTGCCCCTCGACCCCGCGACCACCGCCCGCATCGCCGTCATCGGGCCGTGCGCCGACGACCCGCGCACCTTGCTGGGCTGCTACGCCTTCCCCAACCACGTGCTCGACCGTTACCCGGAGCACGGCACGGGCCTGCCGATCGCCTCCGTCAGCGAGCGGCTGGCGGCCGAGTTCCCGCACGCGGAGCTGCGTCACGCGCTGGGGGCCGACGTGCTGGGCGAGGACCGGTCGGGCATCGCACCGGCGGCGGAGCTGGCCGCCGGGTGCGACCTGGCGCTGCTGTTCGTCGGCGACCGGGCCGGCCTGTTCGGCGGTGGCACCTCCGGCGAGGGCTGCGACGCGGCGGACCTGCGGCTGCCCGGCCCGCAGCCGGACCTGGTGGAGGCGGTGCTGGCCACCGGCACGCCGACGGTGCTCGTGGTGGTGTCGGGGCGGCCGTACGCGCTGGGGGCGTACAAGGAGCGGGTCGCGGGGGCGATCCAGGCGTTCTTCCCGGGCGTCGAGGGCGGCGCGGCGCTGGCGGGCGTGCTCAGCGGCCGGGTGAACCCGTCGGGGCGGCTGCCGGTGCAGATCCCCGCCTCGCCGGCCATCAACCCGTCCACCTACCTGCAGCCGCCCCTGGGCAGGAAGGCCGAGGGCATCACGGTGCTCGACCCGACACCGGCGTACCCGTTCGGGCACGGGCTGTCGTACTCGGCCGTCGAGTACGTCGCCATGACCACCGACTGCACCGAGTACTCCACCGACGGCGAGATCGAGGTGTCGGTGACCGTGCGCAACACGGGGGAGCGGCCCGCCGAGGAGGTCGTGCAGCTCTACGCCACCGATCCGGTCGCGCAGGTCGCCAGGCCCGCCGTCCAGCTCGTCGGGTTCGCGCGGGTGGCGCTGGCGCCGGGGCAGAGCCGGGTGGTCGTCTTCGACGTGCCGGCCGACGCGTTCTCCTACACGGGCGTGGAGCTGCGCCGCATCGTCGAGCCGGGGCTCATCACGCTCGCCGCGGGCCCGTCCGCGGAGGAGCCGCCGCTGCGGCAGGTCATCCGGCTCACCGGCGACCTGCGCGAGCTGTCCGGCCCCCGGCGCCTCACGACCGGAACGCGGCTCCCGGAGGGCTGAGGGCAGGCCCGGTCAGGGCAGCCGCAGCTCGGCGAAGACGCCGCGGTGGTCGGTTCTGGGCACGTCCAGGAAGTCCACCCGGTTCACCGCCACCCGCCGGTCGGCCACCACGTGGTCGATGGAGATGAGCGGCGGCATGGGCCGGAAGTTCGGCCAGGTCGGCGTCAGCCCGGCGCCGACCTGCTCGGCCGCGTCCACGTACCCGCGCCCCAGCAGGTCGCGGAACTCCCGGTGGTCGAGGCTGGCGTTGAAGTCGCCGGCCAGCACCCGCACCACGGACGGCGAGGGTGGGGGGAGGGCACGCAGGGCGGCCGTCCACTCCGCCTCCTTGCGGCCCAGCGGCGGGTTGGGGTGCACGGCCACGACCTCGACCCTGCCGCCTCCGGGCAGTGTCACGGCGGCGGCCGGCATGTTGTGCCCGATCGGCGTGAACAGGTCGGGCAGCTCCGTCACCGGGTACTTGGAGTAGATGCCGCTGCCGGTGATGTCGGCCTCCGCCTGCAGCACCCGGTAGGGCAGGAGCTGCTTCAGCCCGGCCGCGTCCAGCCGCTCGGCCTCGGCGTAGGTCAGCTCAGGAGCGCTGAACACCTCGACGTCGTTGCGGCGGATGTAGTCGACGACGGTCTTCGCCTCGCCCCGGCCGAAGAGGTTGACCGACAGCACGCGCAGCGCCGGCCCCTTGGCGGCGGGCTGCTCGGCCGGGATCGCCCGCGGCACCACGACCGCGACCATCGCCACGCACGCGAGCGCGGCGACGAGCGCGGCCCAGCGGTTGCGCCGCAGCAGCGACACCAGCGCCGTCAGCGCCGCCAGGCCCGCGCCCCACGGCGTCACGGTCATGAGCTGCGTGGGGAAGGAGCCCTGCTCCCAGCCGCCGATCCTGACGACGGCCCACACCGCCAGCAGGACGGCGACCGTCCAGGAGAACCATCGCCTGCGCCGCCTCTTGACCTTCGGCCGCTCGCCGGCCGCCGCCTGCTCGATGCCGACCGCCGCGCTCACGCCGCCGTCCTGTCGTCCCCGGACCGATCCACAGCTTGAACCTTAAACGGCTCGGCGCCGGACAGCGTGACGCCACCTGTGAACGCGCTCAGGTTCGGGCTACGGCTTGCGCCCCACCCCGGCGTACATCCAGGCGGCCTCCTCGGGGAAGAGCGGCTCGTCGTGCCACTTGGAGACCGCCACCAGCCCCGGTTCGAGCAGGTCGAAGCCGTCGAAGTAGCGGGTGATCTGCTCGCCGGTCCGCGGCGTGCGGTGCATCGCCTGCGGCCGGGTGGCCTTCAGGTAGTCCTCGGCCACCCGCGGGGACACCAGGTCCAGCGTCAGGTGGCTGAGCACCAGATAGCTCCCGGACGGCAGCGCCTGCGCGTAGGTCTTGACCAGCCGCTCGGGATCGTCGGCGTCCGGGATGTGCATCAGGATCGCCACCATGACCAGCCCGATCGGCCGGGTGAAGTCGAGGGTGGCCAGCACGTCGGGGTGCTCCAGGATCGAGCGCGGCTCGCGGACGTCGGCCTCGATGTAGGCCGTGCGGCCCTCGGGCGTGCTGGTCAGCAGCGCCCTGGCGTGCGCCATCACGATCGGGTCGTTGTCGACGTAGACCACCCGCGACTCCGGCGCCTGCGCCTGCGCGACCTCGTGCGTGTTGCCCTGGCTGGGGATGCCGGTGCCCAGGTCGAGGAACTGCCGCACGCCGAGGTCGGTCAGGTGCCGCACCGCGCGGCCGAGGAAGGCCCGGTTGTTCCTGGCGCTCTCGCGGATCCCCGGCACCGCGGTCATGGTCTGCTCGGCCACCCGGCGATCGGCTTCGAAGTTGTCCTTGCCGCCCAGCCAGTAGTCGTAGACGCGGGCGGAGTGCGGAATGTTCGGGTTGATGCCGTGTGGTGCGGTCACAGCGACGATCTTAGGTGAACCGACTGTCATTCTGGTGCGAAATCGCCTCACCTCGGGGGTGCCGGGACGGCTCTGGGCAGGACGTACTGCTCGATCGCCTGGGCGAAGCCGTCCTCCTCGTTCGACGCCGTGACGTAGGTGGCCTGCCGCTGCACCTCCGGACCGGCGTTGCCCATCGCGATGCTCAGGCCGCTGCGCACGAACATCAGCACGTCGTTCGGCTGGTCGCCGACCGTGGCGACCTGCTCCAGCGGGATCCCGTAGTAGCGCGACAGCCGCTCCACCACGACGCCCTTGTTGGCCGTCGGATGCGTGACGTCCAGGTAGTACGCCTGCGACCGCGCGGCCGACACGTGGGCGCAGTAGCGGGCCTGCACGTCGGCCTCGCACCGTGCCACCAGGTCGTGATCGTCGCTGACCCCCACGATCTTGACGACGCGGTCGAGCAGCCCGTCGTACGACGGCACCACCGTGGGCTGGAACCGCACCGTCCTGGCCTCGCGCTCCGCGTGCGGGGCGTGCGGGTCGGTGACGAACCAGTCGGCGCCGCGGTAGATCCAGGCGTACAGGCCGTGCGCGCGGATCGTCGCGATCACCTCGGCCGCCACCTCCTCGGGGACGCATCGCTCGTCCACCACCGTCAGGTCGGGCAGGACGAGGATGCCGCCGTTGAAGGCGGCCATCGGGCCGGTCAGGCCGAGCGGCTCGATCAGCATGAACATGCCGCGCGGCGGCCGACCGCTGGTGATCGCGAAGAGCGTGCCGCGCTCGTGCAGGCTCCTGATCGCCCGGATCGTCCGGGGCGTCAGCTCCTTGGACCTCGGCACGAGGGTGCCGTCCACGTCGGCCAGGACGGCGGCGATCGGCTGCTCCTTGCCGTCGGGCGGGTCGTCGGCCGGGCCACGGCCGACGACCAGGTCCCCGCTGTCAGTCATGATCGGTCCACACCCAGTCGCGGATCTCCGGCTGGTCCTCGAAGTGCTCGCGCGCGTACGCGTTGGCCTCGGCGACGCGCGCCTCGCACTGCGCCACCAGGTCGGCGGCGCGCTCACGCAGGCGCGGCACCCGCCGGATCGCCTCGGCGGCCAGGTGGAAGCGGCTCATCTCGTTGAGCACGACCATCTGGAACGGGGTCGTCGTGGTGCCCTGCTCGCTGAAGCCGCGCACGTGGATGCGGCCCACGTGCGGATGCCCGTGCACGATCTCGTGGATGGCCCGCCGGTAGCCGTGGAAGGCGAACACGACCGGCTTGTCCTCGGTGAACAGCTCGACGAACTCCTTGTCGGTCGTCCCGTGCGGATGGTGCTCGACCGGGAACAGGCGCATCAGGTCGACCACGTTCACGACGCGTACCCGCAGGTCCGGCACGATCCGGCGGAGATACCAGGCCGCCGCCACCGTCTCCATGGTCGGGATGTCGCCGGCGCAGCCGAGCACCACGTCGGGCTCGCCGCCCTCGTCGTTGCTCGCCTTGTGCCAGATGGACACGCCGTTCTCGCAGTGCCTGATGGCCGTCTCCATGTCCAGGAACTGCAGCTGTGGCTGCTTGTCGATGACGATGAGGTTCACGTAGTCGCGGCTGCGCAGGCAGTGATCGCCCACCGACAGCAGGCAGTTGGCGTCCGGCGGCAGGTAGATGCGGGTCACCGTGCCGCGCTTGGACAGCATCACGTCGATCAGCCCGGGCCCCTGGTGGCTGAACCCGTTGTGGTCGTTGCGCCAGCATGTGGAGGTGAGCAGGATGTTGAGCGAGGGGACCGGCTCCCGCCACGGCACGTTGCGCGCCTCCTGCAGCCACTTGGCGTGCTGGACCGCCATCGAGGCGGAGACCATCGCGAACGCCTCGTACGTCGCGAAGATGCCGTGCCGCCCGGTCAGCGTGTAACCCTCCAGCCAGCCCTCGCACAGGTGCTCGCTGAGCACCTCCATGACACGGCCGTCGGGGGAGAGGTGGTCGTCGATGTCCAGCGTGCGGCCGACGAAGCAGCGGTTCTCGACCTCGAAGACGTTGCCGAGCCGGTTGGAGTTCGTCTCGTCGGGACAGAACAGGCGGAAGTTGGCCGCCTCGGCGTTGCGCGTGTAGATGTCGCGCAGCATCATGCCGAGCTGGCGGGGCGACTCGCGGCGGATCACGGCGGGCTGCTCTACCTTGATCGCGTAGTCCCGGAAGTCCGGGATGTCCAGGTCGATGAGCACCTTGCCGCCGTTCGCGTGCGGGTTCGCGCTCATGCGGCGCTCCCCGGCGGGTGCCAGGGCGGCCAGCTCGGGGACGAGCCGGCCCTCGGCGTCGAACAGCTCCTCCGGCCGGTACGACCGCAGCCACTCCTCCAGCTGCGCCAGGTGTGCCGAGTTGGTCCTGGTGTCCGACATCGGCACCTGGTGCGAGCGGAAGGTGCCCTCGGCGGGCAGCCCGTCCACCTCCTTGGGCCCCGTCCAGCCCTTGGGCGTGCGCAGCACGATGGCGGGCCAGCGCGGCCGGTCGAAGACGCCGTGGTTCCTGGCCTCCCGCTGGATCGCCCTGATCTGCTCGTGGCACCGGTCGAGCGCCGCGGCCAGCTCCTGGTGCACGCCCGGCGGGTCGTCGCCCTCGACGAAGTGGGCCTGGTAGCCGTTGCCGCGCAGGAACGCCTCGATGTCGGCGTCGCTGTCGCGGCTGATCACGGCCGGTCCGCTGATCTTGTAGCCGTTCAGGTGCAGGATGGGCAGCACCGCGCCGTCCCTGGCCGGGTTGAGGAAGGCCGTGCTGCGCCAGGCGCCCGCCAGCGGGCCCGACTCGGCCTCGCCGTCGCCCACCACGGCCGCGACGATCAGGTCCGGGTTGTCGAAGGCCGCGCCGAACGCGTGCGACAACACGTACCCCAGCTCGCCGCCCTCGTGGACGGAGCCCGGCGTGGGCACGCTGACGTGGCTGGGGACACCGTCCGGCGTGGAGAACCGGCGGCACAGCAGGCGCAGCCCCGCCGTGTCCGGCGTCACCGCCGGGTAGAACTCCGAGTAGGTGCCCTCCAGGTAGGCCTGGCCGACCAGGGCGGGGCCGCCGTGCCCCGGCCCGGCGAGATAGATGACGTCGGCGTCCCGCTCGGTGATGAGCCGGTTCAGATGGAGGTAGATCAGGTTGAGGCCGGGGGACGTGCCCCAGTGGCCGAGCAGCCGCGGCTTCACGTGCTCGTGCCGGAGCGGCTCCCTGAGCAGGGGGTTGTCCTGCAGGTAGATCTGGGCCACGGTGACGTAGTTGGCGGCTTGCCAGTAGCGCTGCATCCGGTCGAGCAGCTCGGGTGACAGCGGTCCCGCCGTCGCCTTCCGCCGCTGCTCCCGCGCGCTCACCGCGCTGGATATGGTGACATCGAACCCGTACATGGGCGGGCGCCTCCTCGGGACGTGCCGTCATGCCGCTGCACTCGACTGTCGGCCCCCGCCCGGGGCGGGGGCATCACCCGTGACGGGTGACGGGGGCCGCGTTCACCGCGACAGGGCCGCGTACCTGCACAGGAACAGGGCCTCCGTCAGCGCCATCGAGGCGATCTCGGTGGGGTCCACGCTCTCGTTGGGCGCGTGCATCAGCGTCGCCGGCTCCTCGACCCCCATGAGGATCAGCTCCGCGGCGGGATAGGTCTCGGCCAGCACGTTGCACAGCGGGATCGAGCCGCCCTGGCCGAGCAGCGCCATGGGCCTGCCGTACGCCTCCTCCATGGCCCACCCGATCGCCTTGTACGCGGGCCCGTCGAGCCCCGCCCTGAACGGCCGGCCCATCCCCTCGAACCTGGTCGTGACCCGCACCCCCCAGGGGGCGGCGGCGTGCAGGTGGGCGACGAGGGCGTCCCCGGCCTCCTGGGAGTCCATGCCGGGGGGCACCCGGAGGTTGAGGCGCGCGGCGGCCCTGGGCACGATGGCCGACGCGGAGCCCACCACCGGAGGGCAGTCGATGCCGAGCACCGTCACCGCCGGGCGCGCCCACACCATGTCCGCGACGCTGCCGTCACCCAGCAGCGCGACGTCGCCCAGCACGCCCGCGTCGCCGCGGAACTGCTCGGCCGGGTACGGCTCCCCGGTCCACAGCTGCGTCGCGTCCAGCCCCGCGATCGTGGTGTTGCCCCGCTCGTCCCGCAGGCTCGCCAGCATGGCCACCAGCGCGGCCAGGGCGTCCGGTGCGGCGCCGCCGAACATGCCGGAGTGCACCTCCGAGGCCAGCGTCTCGGTCGTCACCACGACGCTGACCAGGCCGCGCAGGGTGACCGTGGTCGCGGGGCGGCCGACCGCCGCGTTGCCGGTGTCGCAGATCAGGATCGCGTCGGCGCGCAGCAGGTCGGGATGGCTCCCGACGAACGCCTCCAGCCCGCCGGTGCCCTGCTCCTCCGACCCCTCGACGACCAGCTTCAGGTTGACGGGCACGTCGTCGCCCAGCGCCCGCAGGGCCAGGAGGTGCATGACGATGTTGCCCTTGCAGTCGGCGGCGCCGCGGCCGTACCAGCGGCCGTCCACCTCGGTGAGCACGAACGGCGGCGTCCGCCACTCCGACTCGGCCAGCGGCGGCTGCACGTCGTAGTGGGCGTAGAGCAGCACGGTCGGCGCGTACGGGTCGGCGCACGGCCGGGACCCGACCACCGCCTGGCTCCCGTCGGCCGTCTCGGCGAGGAACGCGTCGGCGAAGCCGAGCGCCGCGAACCTGCTGAGGACCCAGCGCGCCGCCCGCTCGCACTCCTGCGGCGGGAACTGGCGCGGGTCGGCCACCGACCTGATGGCGACCAGCTCGGCCAGCTCGTCACGCGCGTCCGGCATCAGCTCCGCGACGCGCGCTCGCAGCTTGGACAGGTCCATGGCTCACCCTCCCGCCACGTCGGCCGTCAGCAGGCCCTCGATGAACTCCTGGTAGGCGGCGAGCTGGTCCGGGCAGTAGATCTGCACGATCAGCCTGCCGCCCTGGAGCACCTTGCTGTCGGCGATGACGGGCCGCGTGCCGGGCCCGCCGGAGCCGTTGGAGAGCTGGGCCTGCAACTGCGCCTGGTTCAGCGCCTCGTTGGGGCCCGCGCAGACCGCGCCGCCGTCCTCGCCGAGCACGCCCACGACCTGCTCCTGCGACGGCACGTGCACCGCCCCCGCCTGCTGCAGCGCCGCGATGAACTCATCGGCCTTCTGCTCGGCCTCGTCGGTGGGCGCGGGCGTGGGGACGACGAGCAGGGCGGCGACCATGGAGATGACCAGGACGACGCAGATGACGACGTAGACGGTGGTGCGCTGCCCCCTGGTGGCGGTGCCCATGGTCGTGGTCATGACGCGTCCACCTGCTTCCACGACGGCTTGCGCAGCCGGTGGAACAGGTACGGCACGAGCAGGCCCAGCCCGAGCGCGCCGACCGCCACGAAGACGATGTAGAGCCCCGTGTCGCCCGACTCGAACTGCGACGGCGGCACGAACCCGACCAGCAGCGCCGCCAGCGACGCGGCGAAGCCGACGCCGCAGAGCCCGGTCAGCATGGGGGCGCGGTAGCCGCGCGGATGGTCGGGATGGCTGCGGCGCAGCCGGACCGCGGCCACGAACAGCAGCAGGTACATGATCAGGTAGACCTGCGTGGTGATCACCGAGAAGATCCAGTACGCGCTGGAGACGTCGGGGATGAACGCGTACAGCAACGCGATCACCGTGGTGACCAGGCCCTGCACGACCAGGATGTTCTGCTGGACGCCGTGCTTGTTCAGCCGCTGCAGGTACGGCGGCAGGTACCCCTCCTGCCGCGCGATGAGCAGCAGCCCCTTCGACGGCCCGGCCAGCCAGGTCAGCATGCCGCCGAGCGAGGCGGTGACCAGCATGATGCCGATGACCGGGGTCAGCCACTGCGAGCCGAACTCGGCGAACACCGCGTCGAACGCCTGCATCACGCCCGCCGTCAGCGAGAGCTGCTCGGCCGGGACGACCCAGCTGATGGCCAGCGCGGGCAGGATGAAGATCGCCAGCACCATGGCCATGGCCAGGAAGATCGCCTTCGGGAACTCCTTGCCGGGCTCGCGCAGCGACGACACGTGCACCGCGTTCATCTCCATGCCCGAGTAGGACAGGAAGTTGTTCACGATCAGCACCAGGCTCGCCAGCCCGGCCCAGGCCGGCAGCAGGTTGTCCGTCGTCATCGGCGCGGCCGAGGAGTTGCCCTGCCCGAGGAAGACCACGCCGAGCGCGACCAGCAGGACGCCCGGCACGAGCGTGCCGATGACCAGGCCGCCGCTGGCCAGGCCCGCCACGCCCTTGGTGCCGCGCGCGGAGATCCACACGCCGCTCCAGTAGCAGATCATGATGACCAGGGCGGTCCACACGCCGCTCGCGGCCAGGTCCGGGTTGAAGACGTAGGCGAGCGTGCTGGCCACGTACCCCAGCAGGCTCGGGTAATAGAAGATCGTCATCGCGAACTGGCACCAGACCGCGAGGAAGCCCATCGGCTTGGAGATGCCGAGGCTGACCCAGTTGTAGACGCCGCCCTCCCAGCCGGAGGCCAGCTCCGCCGACACCAGCGAGGTCGGCAGCAGGAACACCAGGGCCGGGATGAGGTACAGGAAGATGCAGGCCAGGCCGTAGACGGCCATGGTGGGTGCGGGGCGCAGGCTGGCCACGGAGCTCGTGGTCATCATCGCCAGGGCCACCCAGGAGATCCACACCATGGCGGGGACCCGGGGCTTGGCCGTCGTCTCCCGCGGGTCGATCGGCAGGTCGGCGGCGCTCACGGCGCGCCCGTTCGCAGCGGAACCGTCATCCTGATTCCCCCTGACATAGTGACAAAGGTGGATTCAGGGTGGGTGATGGTGAGGTGGCCGGATTCACCTCTTACGGGTGAGACCGGCCGCCCGTCACGCCGTCACGTACTCGGCGATGATGACGGTGGCGTCGCCCTTCGGCTCCACCGCGGCCATCTCGTCGTACATCCGGTCCAGGCAGGCCGCCGGCGACGAGCCCCCCGCGAACAGCTCCTTCACCCGCGCCGCTCCCAGCGCCTTGATCGCCCCGTTGGTGACGATCGCCACCCGGTCGCCCGGCCGCAGCACCACCGCGCCGACCTCCGGGTTCAGCCCCGGCGGCAGTCCGATCCCGCGCAGCGGCGGGCCCTCCCCGAACATGTGCGGCGTCGTCAGCCTGCGCGGCTCCCCGCCCTTCGGGCAGTGCCAGATCTCGCCGTCGCCGACGTGCGCGAAGCGCAGCCGCGGGCTCTCCGCCCGCTCCAGCACGACCAGGTCCAGGGTGCTGACCAGCTCCGGCGTGGCCGGGTCGCGCAGCGCCGCGTTCCGCACGGCCCGGTGCGCCGCCTGCGCGCACTCGTCCAGTCCGTCCTCGCTGTGCTGCGGGCGCGCCGCCACCACCGCGCCGAGCGCCAGCGCGGCGGCCGCCTGGGCCGGCTCCCCGCCGCCCACCCCGCGGGCCGCCGCGATCAACCGCTCCTGGACGACGTACGCGTCTGACGGCCGCCCCTGGCCGCCCTCGTACGTGCCCCCCACCGCCACCAGCCGCGGCCGGGCCACCGGCATGCCCGTCGGCCAGTTCCCGTGCCGGCCCCTGACCGTCATCACGGACAGGCAGCCCAGCAGGAATGTGATCACGAAAACTGTCATGAGGTCCCCTCCCACCGCGATCTCCGCGGCACATCGCGTCCTAGTACACGCTCTTGTGAAGGGACGCGGCTGACGGCCGTTCGGCCGTCGTGGCGCTCTGACGGTCGTTCAGCCGTCATGCCGCCGGGCGGCGCGCGGGGAAGGGTTCGGTTGGGGCGGGACCACCGCGACAGACCCGAGGAAGACCACATGAGGCCCACGACGCCACGCGTCACCGCAAAAACCCCGAAATGCGCGGGAGAAACCCTTTCGCGTGCTCAATCAGCCGTTATCGTAAGATCCGTTCGGTGCCCAGATCGCGTGCGGACGGCTCATGGCTCTCACCGGCTCCACGAGACACGACACGAGGTACGACACAAGGTACGACACAAGGTACGACTCGGCCACCGGTCAGCTGACCAAGGCCGTCGCGCGGACCGGAGCCGGCGCGCGCAGTGCGGTGGGCTCGGTGGCGGTCGTGGCCGCGTTGTTCGGCGCGGTGCCGCCGGTGTCCGTCGCGTGGCTGGCGCCCATGCTGCTGGTCCACCTCGTGGTGACGCTGCTGTACGTACGCGTCTTCTGGCGCAAGGACCTGCTGCCGCGCTGGCTGGTGGCCGGTGATGTGGCGATCACTGTCGCGCTCTGCCTCGCGCAGGTCCACCTCGTACCGCCCGAGGCGCTCGTCACGGGGTCGAGCTGGGTCCACGGGCTGGTCACGATGACCATCGTGATGGCAGGGGTGACCTGGCTGCCCAGGGCGGCGATCCCCGTCGGGCTCGCCGTGGCCGCGGGGTTCGCGGCCGGCGTGCGCCTGGCCTCGCCCGCCCACGACGTCTACGGACCCCTCGGGATCCACCTCGTGCAGCTCCTCGCGATCGTGCTGCTCATGACGCTGCTGCGCCGCTCGGCCGCCTCGGCCGACGCCTTCCTGCGCGAGAGCGCCCGCGCCGAGATCTCGCTCATGGTCGAACGGCTGCGCCGCGAGGACGAGCTGCGCCAGGTCGGCAGCATCCACGAGACCTCGCTGCACACGCTCACCATGGTCGGCCTCGGCACGTACGCCGAGCCGTCGCCCACGCTGCGCGACCAGGTGGCCACCGACCTGGCGGCACTGGAGCAGCTGCGCGACCAGCCGCACGCCGGCTCCGTCCCCATCGCACTGGACGCGCTGCTCGACGAGGTGGCCGGGCGGGCCACCGGCCTCGACGTGCGCCGCCGCCTGACCCCCGAGACCGTCCCGGGAGACGTCGCGGAGCGCTTCGCCAGAGCCGTCACCGAGGCTCTGGCGAACATCGCCCTGCACGCCGGCGTCCGCGAGGCCGAGCTGGTCTCCGGCAGGCGCGACGGCGAGATCCGCGTCGAAGTCGCCGACGCCGGCCGCGGCTTCGACCAGCACCGCCTGCCGCCCGACCGGTTCGGCGTGCGCGGCTCCATCCTCGACACGATGCGCTCCCTGCCGAACGGCGGCGCCGAGATCTCCTCCGGCGACCGGGGCACCCGGGTGAGCCTGTGGTGGCGGCCATGACCGAGGAGATCGAGCAGATCGCCCGCCGCTACGCCCGCTACACCGCGCTCGGCGCCGTCGTCATCGCCGGCGTCTGGCACCTGGGCTACGACCTCACCGTCACCGTCACCGGCTGGAGCTCCTTCCGCTGGCCCTGGATCGCCCTCGCCGGCTGGGTGCTCTACTCCGCGATCTTCGTCGTCGGCGCGATCTCGCTGTCGAACACCTCCCGCGGGCCGGACCGCATCCTCGGCCTCGCCCTGGCCACGCTGGCCGTGGACATCGCGGTGATCGCGGCCTCCCGCCCCGAGGAACTGCTCGGCATCAGCGACTGGGGCTGGGGCTCCATCGGCTGGATCGGCGTCATGCTGACCTGGGGGCGGCCGCGCTGGCGTACTGAGATCATCGCCTTCCTGGCCGCGAACGCCGCCATCATGCTGGCCGCCATGGCCCTGCTGGGCTCCTTCGACCGGGTGTCCATCGCCAAGTACCTGGTCGTCATCGCCGGCGGCGTCACCATGCAGCTCGGCTACATGGCGGGCTGCCACCTGCTGCGCACCCGCGCCGAGGAGACCGTGCTGCTGGCCCGCAAGCTCGCCGCCGACGACGCCTGGCGCGAGTCCGCCCAGCGCATCCACGCCGACCGGCTGCGCCGCTACGAGGCCATCCGCGACGTCGCCGAGTCGCTGCTCACCCAGCTCGCCAACGGCGCCGACCCCGGCGACCCGCGCGTCCGCGAGGACTGCACGGCCGGCGCGATGCGCCTGCGGCGGCTCATCACCGAGCGCGAGGACGTCCCGGACGAGCTGGTGTCCGTGCTGCGCGAGCGCATCGACGCCGCCGAACGGCGCCAGGTCCTCGTCACGGCCCCGCCGTTCGGCGAGCACCTGCCCGCCCTGCCGGACGGCGTGCGCGAGGACCTCCTCAGAGCGCCCGTCAGAGCACTGGACGGCGCCAGGACCCGCGCCAGGGTCACCGTGTCCGCCATGTCCACCATGGTGAGCGTCGCGGTCGTGGCCGACAACGACGACCTGCCCATCAGCCCCACGCCCGTCCAGGAGGCGAGCGGGGTCGTCGTCAGCTATCAGCGGCTGGGAGGTGAGGTATGGGTCAACAGCATCTGGCAGGGCCAGTGACGGTCGCCCTGGTCGAGGACCATCAGGTCGTGGTGGACGGCGTACGGTCGTGGTTCGGGCCGCCCAGCCCGATCGAGCTGGTCGCGCAGGGCCCCACCATCGAGTCCGTCCGCGGCCAGGCCGCCGACGTGCTGCTCCTCGACCTCAACCTCAACGGCACCATGGTCGTGGACCGCGTGGCCGAGCTGTGCGCGGGCGGCCAGCGCGTGATCGTCTTCTCCGAGCACGAGGAGCCCGAGATCGTACGCAAGGTCCTGGACGCCGGAGCCTCCGCCTTCATCGGCAAGGGCCGCGCGACCCGGGAGTCCTGTGTGGAGACCATCCTGGAGGTGGCCGCCGACCGGCCCTCCGTCACGCCGCCGATGGCCCAGGCCATCGCGACCGACGAGGGCCCGCACCGGCCACAGCTGTCCGACAAGGAGCGGGCGGCGCTGCTGTACTGGTTCCAGTCCATGTCCAAGGCGTCGGTGGCGGCGCGCATGGGGATCAAGGAACGGACGGTGCGGCAGTACATCGACCGGGCGCGGGTCAAATACGCGGCGGCCGGACGGCCCGCGCCCACCAAGGAGAAGCTGCTCATCTGCGCCATCCAGGACGGGCTGGTCCGGCCCGACGAGGTGACCGTCTACACTTCGTTGGCCGCTCAGGCACCTGCTGACCAGCAGGAATGAGGCTCCTGGGCCTCGGCACTCCCGGCAGGAGGGGGCCGGCAGAGCCGGGGTCCAGGGTTATTCGAGGAGTTGGGCGGGGTCGAGGGCGAGGGGGAACGGCTTCGACAGGGTCGTCTGGGTGCCGGCCTTGTAGGCGGTCGGTGGGCCGTAGGTGTCGCCGTTGAGCTCGTAGACGTACAGGGTCGGGCCTTCGTCCGGCTCGACTCGCCAGTAGAAGGGGATGCCCGCCTTCGCATACGCCTTGACCTTGACGTCCTCGTCACGCAACTTCGTGCTCGGACTGCCCACCTCCACCGCGAGCAGCATGTCCTTCGGGGAGAACATGAGACCATCGCTGTCCGGCAGATCCTTGGGCAGGATGACGAGGTCGGGAATGTAGTAATCCTTCTTGCTCACCAGCATGTTGACGGTCTGCACAGGCTCCATTTCAGGCGGCAGCGCGTCATCGAGAAGACGCTGCAGCCGGTAGATGACGCGCTGGTGCACGCGAGTGGGGGCAGGGCCCACCAGTAGGCTCCCGTTGAAGAGCTCGTATCGATTCCCGTCGTCAGGGAGCTCGAGCAGATCGTCGATCGTGAACGGTCGGCCGCTTGGCAGAAACGGGTCCGTCCTGTGCGGTTCGATCGTTGCCATCGTTGTCACCCACTCAGTATCGGGAGCCTCGCCCTCGCCCTCGCCCACATGCTACTTCCCCGAATTCCGTGACTTTGAGTTTCCGCGCCATCACATAACCGACATGGCACTCGGCAGGCTGAAACTTTCAACTCTGTGAATCATCCACGGAAAGCCCTTTCCGCTGTTCACCGCCCCCTCGCCCGCCCGTACCGCCCGCTGACAGCCACTCCTCACTTGGCCCCGCCGAAACGGTCAGATACCGTCCCCCACCGGGAGCGCTCCCCACCACCGGAACCCCGACCGGAACACGGAGACCGCACATGCCCCACGTAGCACCCCGCCGGGCCAAGCGCGCCCTGATCCTGCTGATGTCCCTGGCGATGATCTTCACCGTCCCGCTGACCGGCACCGCCTCGGCGCACGGCTCGGTCGTCGACCCGGCCTCCCGCAACTACGGTTGCTGGCTGCGCTGGGGCAGCGACTTCCAGAACCCCACCATGCAGCAGTCGGACCCGATGTGCTGGCAGGCGTGGCAGGACAACACCAACGCCATGTGGAACTGGAACGGCCTCTACCGTGACGGCGTCGGCGGCAACCACCAGGGCGTCATCCCCAACGGCCAGCTCTGCAGCGCCGGCCGCACCCAGGACGGCCGCTACCGCTCCATGGACAACCCCGGCGCCTGGAAGACGACGAACCTCGGCAGCACGTTCGACATCCGCCTGACCGACCAGGCCTACCACGGCGCCGACTACATCCTGGTCTACATCACCCGCCAGGGGTACGACGCCCTGACCACGCCGCTCGGCTGGAACCACCTGGAGCTGGTCCGCACCACGCCCAGGTACGCGCCCGCCAACACCTACCCGATCACGGGGCTGAGCAAGGGCTCGCGCACCGGCCGGCACGTGGTCTTCACGGTGTGGAAGGCCTCGCACATGGACCAGACGTACTACTTCTGCAGCGACGTCAACTTCAGCTAGCCGCCCCGCCCACGACCCCGCCCACGACCCCGCCCGGCACCTGCCCGGCGGGGTCGTCCGGTCCTGTCAGGACGTGGTCCACAGACGGAGCTTGTCGGGGTTGCGGACGGCCCAGATGCGCTTGATGCGATCGTCCGCGATCTCGAACGCGCACACCGTCACGGTGACGCCCTCGCGCTGGACGATCAGGCCGGGCAGCCCGTTGACCGTCCGCTCCAGGATGGTCACGTCCCCCAGCACGCCGGCGAGCCTGGTGAACCCGCGGACGATCTGCTCGGCGCCCTCCACCGGCCGGATCAGGGTGCTGACGGCGCCGCCGCCGTCGGCGACCACCGTGGCGCCCGGGTCGAGGAGCGCGAGGAGGGCGTTGATGTCCTTGGCCTCCCAGGCCCGCTTGAAGTCCCGCACGATGTCGGACTGCCGGGCCTGCCTGACCGTGGGCGCCTGCGCGTCGCGGATGCGGCGGCGGGCCGAGGTGGCGAGCTGGCGGCAGGCCGCCGGGCTGCGGCCGACGATCTCGGCGACCTCGGCGAAGGGGTAGCGGAAGACGTCGTGCAGGATGAACGCCACGCGCTCGGCCGGGGTCATCGACTCCAGCACGACGAGGAAGGCCATGTTGACCGACTCGTCGAGGGTCACCCGGTCGGCGGGGTCGCCGTTCGCGCCCTGCGGCAGGTCGGGGAGCGGCTCGGGGATCCACTCGCCGACGTAGGTCTCGCGCCGGACCCGGGCCGAGGAGAGCACGTTCAGGCAGAGGCGGCCGGCCACCTTCGTCAGCCAGGCGCCCGGCGACTCGATGGCCTCCTGCTCCTCGCGGGACATCGCGTACCAGCGCGCGTAGGTCTCCTGGACGACGTCCTCGGCGTCGGCGAGTGAGCCGAGCAGGCGGTAGCCGAGGTTGATCAGGTGCCGCCGCTCGCTCATGATCGCGCTCAGCGTGGGATCGTCGGCCGGCTCGGTTCGCGTGCCCATCGTGTCGCTGACTCCCTTGGTGAGGTCCGGGTTCACCTATTCGACCGGACGGCGCGGCGAACTGTGAGGCCGGCCCCCACCTCACATTGCCGGCCGCAGCCTTGTCGGAGGTTGCGGAGACACCGGTACCAAGGCGCGAGCCGGAGAAGAGCAGACCATCTCATGTCCACACCTACGACGATCAAGCCGGGCAACCGCACGTTCCTGCGGGTCGCGATCGCCCTGCAGACCCTCGCCGTCTTCGCCGCCCCGGTCACCGCCGGGTTGCTGCTGACCACGCCCAACGGGCACGTGCTGCACAGCGCCGCGGCCTACACCGTGTTCGTGGTGGCCCTGGTGCACGTGGCCGCCGCAGTCCTGGCGTGGCGGCCGGGAGGCGGTTCGCCGCAGGCCATCCTGTACGCCGCCGGGTTCCTGGCGGCCACGTCGGCGCAGGTCGCGCTGGGCATCGCACACCTCACGACGCTGCACATCCCCTTGGGCGTGCTGATGTTCGGCATGAGTCTGCTTCAGCTCAGCCGCGTGCTCAAGACCCCGTGATGTGAGAAGGGAACCCGCATCATGTCCAGAGTTCACAAGGTCGTCGTCATCGGCGGTGGCTACGCGGGCACGCTCGCGGCCAACCACCTGCGGATGCGCTCCGACATGCACATCACGCTGGTCAACGCGCGCCCGGAGTTCGTGGACCGCATCAGGCTGCACCAGTACGCGGCCGGCACCGGCGAGGCCGCGATCGACTACGGCACGCTGCTCGGTGAGGGCGTCGAGCTGGTGGTGGACAGCGCCGCGCGCATCGACACCGCAGCCCGCGTGGTACGGCTGGAGTCGGGCCGCGCGCTGGACTACGACTACGTGATCTACGCGGTCGGCAGCGTGGGAGCGACGCCGTCCGCGGTGCCCGGTGCGGCCGAGTTCGCCTACGACATCGCCGAGTACGAGCCCGCGCGGCGGCTGCGCGCCAGGCTGGCGGACCTGGCCCTCGACGCCCGGGTCACCGTGGTGGGCGGCGGGCTGACCGGCATCGAGACGGCCGCCGAGCTGGCCGAGCAGGGGCGCCGGGTCACGCTGGTGTGCGGGCGGAGCCTGGCGCCGACCTTCAGCACCGGGAGCCGCCGGTACCTGGCCGGCTGGCTGGCCCGGCACGGGGTGGAGGTGATCGAGGGAGCTGAGGTGCGCGAGGTCCGGACGGACGCCGTCGTCCTCGATCGTGATCCGGGCGCGGGCGCTCGCCACGGTGGCGCGGACGCGGGTGCTCCCGGCGGTGATCCGGGCGGGGGCGTCCTCGACGGCGGCCGGCCGCGGGCGAGCGCGCTGACCATCTGGGCGGCCGGTTTCGGGGTGCCGCAGCTCGCGGTGGCGAGCGGGCTGCGTACCGACGGGCTCGGCCGGCTGCTCACCGACGAGACGCTGACCAGCATCGACGACGAGCGCATCGTCGCGGCAGGGGACGCCGCCGCGCCGTCCGGGCGGGCGCTGCGGATGAGCTGCTACGCCGCGGGGCCGCTCGGGGCGCAGGCCGCCAACACCGTGCTGAGCCGGATCGAGGGGACCGAGCCGGCGACGCTCACCCTGGGCTTCTCGGGGGCGTGCGTGAGCATCGGGCGGCGTGCCGGCGTCCGGCAGTTCGCCCGCAAGGACGACACGGCGATCAACGTCTATATCAGCGGTCGCGCGGGGGCCGCGATCAAGGAGGCGACCTGCCGGCTCGCGGTGGCCAGGATCCGCCGCGAGGCCCGCAAGCCGGGCTCGGTCGTCTGGGTGAAGGGCGACCCCCGACCTGTGCGGCCCGTCCTCAACGGTGAGGTGGCAGGGTCCCGCTGACCCCCGGCTCCTCCACGGGCGTGGTGCCGCTGATGCCCGGCTCCGCCTACGGACGCGGGGTGGTCGAGGCGCGGATCTCCAGCTCGATGGGGTGCACCCGCTCCGTCCCCGGCTGGGCCGCGCCCGACAGCAGCTCGAACAGCAGCTCCGCGCAGCTCGCCCCCGCCTCGCGCGGGCGCAGGTCGATCGCGGTGATGGGCGGGTCGGCCATCCGGGTGGCGGCGCTGTCCACGCACGAGGCGAGCAGCACCCCGCCGCCCGCCTCCCGCAGCAGCGGCGCCACCTCGGTCGCGGCCCCGGCCGGAGCACACACCAACGCGTCCATCGGCAGCCCATCGCGCGCCCCGAGCGTGCCGCCGCCCGCCGAGAGCGCGTCACCGGCCGTCCGGGGCGTGCCGCCGCCCGTCCCCAGCAGGGCGCGGGCGGCGGCGCGCACCTCCTCGCCCGTCGCGTCGAACGACACCCGCCGCACCAACGGCGGCACCCCGTTCCGGCCGCACCACTCCTGGTACCCCCGGTGCACGCTGGCCGCCCAGTCGCTCTCGTCGCCCGCCACGATGAGCCCCGGCCGCACCGACCCGGCCGAGCGCAGGTGGTCGAGCAGCCGCGCGAGCATCAGCGCGTGCTCCGACCACACCACCCCGTCGGCCTGCCGCGCCCCCGGGAACCGCTCGCACGTGACCGCCGGCAGCCCGGTCGCCATCAGGCTCTCCACCACGGGATCCCCGCCGAGCGGGTCGCCGAGCACCAGCCCGTCCACGCGCGGCGGCCGGGCGCGGCGCTGCCCCGCGGTGATCAGCGTGACGTCGTAGTCGTGCCGCGCCGCCTGCTCCACCACGCCGAAGACGAACGACATGTAGTACGCCGAGCGGGTCAGCACCTCGGGCACGTGCAGCCCGATCGTGCCGGTGCTGGCCTTGCGCAGGTGGCGGGCCGAGCCGTTGGGCACGTAGCCGAGCCGTTCGGCCACCGCCACCACGGTCTCGCGCGTGCGCTCGGACACTCGTCCTGAGCCGCGCAACGCGTCGGAGGCCGTCGTCTTGGACACCCCCGCCTCGCGGGCGACGGTGAGGATCGTGACCGGCTCGTCTGCTTGCACGCCTCGATGGTAGTGGCCCATTCACGCCCTTCTTCGAGCCCGTGTCCCGTAAACGATGTGTTTCGGCTGGGCTCCAGGTCTTGTGCCCTTCGTTGGTCGCCGTTAAGTTAGCGCAAAACTTGCCGGAACGTTCCGGCATCAGAAAGGGGCCGAACGTTGCACCTGTCCACCGGGAAGCATCCCCACCCTCTCGACCCGCTCGCCGCGCAGGAAATCGACGAGGTCAGAAGGGTTCTCAGGGCGGAGGGCCGGCTGGCCGACCCGGTCCGGGTGGCCTATCTCGGGCTGGAGGAGCCGCCGAAGGACCAGGTGCTGGCGTACGAGGGCGGCGCCGCCCGTCCGGCCCGCAAGGCCCGCGCGCTCCTGCTGGACCTGGCCACCGAGGCCGCGCAGGACGTGATCGTGTCGATCACCGACGGCAAGGTCGAGACCAGCACCCCGATCGACCCCCTGACCGACGGCCAGGTGCCGATGCTGGACGAGGAGCACGCCCTGGTCCGCAGGGTGCTCCGCGAGCATCCCGGCTGGGCCAAGGCCCTGGCCGGGCGCGGCATCGACGACCCCGCGCGGGTCTACCTCGCCGCACTCAGCGCCGGCCACTTCGCGCTGCCCGAGGAGGAGGGCAGGCGGGTCGCCAGGGTGCTGGCGCACCTGATGCCGACCCCGGAGAGCCTCCCGTGGGCGCACCCCGTGGACGGCCTGGTCGCCTACGTGGACCTGGTCAAGGGCGAGGTGCTGGAGATCGTGGACACCGGCCCCCAGCCCATCCCGCAGGAGAGCGGCGACTACACCGACGTCGAGCACCGCACCACGCAGAAGCCCATCCACATCACCCAGCCGGAGGGCCCCAGCTTCACGGTCGACGGCCCGCTCGTCACCTGGGAGAAGTGGAGCCTGCGCCTCGGCTACGACATGCGCGAGGGCCTCACCCTGCACCGCATCGGCTTCGAGGACGACGGCCGCACCAGGCCGATCGTCTACCGGGCGTCGGTGGCCGAGATGGTCGTCCCGTACGGCGACCCGAGCCCGATCCGCTTCTGGCAGAACTACTTCGACACCGGCGAGTACCAGCTCGGCAAGCTCGCCAACTCCCTCGAACTCGGCTGCGACTGCCTGGGCGAGATCACCTACTTCGACGCCGTCGTCACCGACGGAGCCGGGATGCCCAAGGTGATCAAGAACGCCATCTGCATGCACGAGGAGGACTACGGCGTGCTGTGGAAGCACACCGACCCCGCCAACGGCTCCAGGGAGACCCGCAGGCAGCGGCGCCTGGTCATCTCCTTCTTCGTGACCGTCGGCAACTACGACTACGGCTTCTACTGGTACCTCTACCTCGACGGCACCATCGAGCTGGAGGTCAAGGCCACCGGCATCGTCTTCACCGGCGCCTACGACGACCGGGCCGCCCCGTACGCGTCGGAGGTCGCCCCCGGGCTGGCGGCGCCGTACCACCAGCACCTGTTCAGCGCCAGGCTCGACATGACCGTGGACGGCGTGGCCAACGCCGTGGACGAGGTCGAGGCCAGGCCGCTGGCCAGCCAGTACGGCAACGCGTTCGGCCGCGCCGTCACCCGGCTGCGTACCGAACGGGAGGCCAGGCGCGACGCCGACCTGAAGGCGGAGCGCACCTGGCACGTCGTTAACCCCGAGGTGCGCAATCGCCTGGGCCGCCCCGTCGGCTACGCGCTGCACGCCGAGGGCAGGCCCACCCTGATGGCCGCCGAGGGATCCAGCATCCACCGCAGGGCCGAGTTCGCGACCAGCCACCTGTGGGTCACCCGCTACCACCCCGCGGAGCGCTATCCCGCCGGCGACCTGGTCAACCAGCATCCCGGCGGCGCGGGCCTGCCCGCCTACACCAGGGCCGACCGCGACCTCGACGGGCAGGACATCGTGCTGTGGCACACGTTCGGCCTGACGCACTTCCCCCGCACCGAGGACTGGCCGATCATGCCGGTCGACACCTGCGGGTTCGTACTCAAGCCGGTCGGCTTCTTCGACCGGAACCCCACGCTCGACGTCCCGCCGAGCGCCTCCCCACGCTCGTCCTGCCACTAGAGGAGAAGAGGCCCATGCGTCCCATACGCCTGGCCTGCGGTGTCGCGGCAGCCCTGCTGGCAACGGCCTGCGCCGCCACCGGAACGACCACCACCCCGACGGCCGCCCCGCAGGAGACCGCGGCCCCCGGCTATCTCGCCGTCGCCGACGAGGCCCTCGCCGAAGGCGGCGCGCTCAACCTTCAGGTGCACATCGACAGCGGCGCAGCCACCGGGTACGACCCGCAGCTCGCCGACGTGGCCACCACCTGGCAGCTCCTGTCGCTGTCGTACGAGACACTCGTCACGGTGGGCCCGGACTTCAGCGTCCAGCCGCTGCTCGCCGAGAAGTGGGACACCCCCGACGACCGGACGTACGTCTTCCACCTGCGCGAGGGCGTCAGGTTCTCCAACGGCAGGGCGATGACGGCCGACGACGTGGTGGGCAGCCTCAAGCGGCTGCTGGCCTCCAAGGGCGTGTGGGCAGGCCAGCTCGGCCCGGTCGGCGAGGTCGTCAAGGACGGCGACGACCGGGTCAAGGTCACGCTGAAGGAGCCGTACACGCCGTTCCTGGCGGCCCTGGCCAACGTGCCCGCCGCGATCCTGCCGATGAAGGAGATCGACGACAAGTCGGTCGACCTGGCCACCACGCTGCTCGGCACCGGCCCGTACGTGGTCGAGAACCACCGCCAGGACGTCTCGTGGACGTTCAAGCGCAACGACAAGTACTGGAACCAGGGCAAGCCCGCCGCCGACACCCTCAACATCACGATCGCCCCCGAGGAGGCCGCCCGCATCGCGGCCCTGCAGAACGGCAGCGCCGCGCTGGCCACCCTGGGCAACGTGGACTCCGAGACCATGCTGGCGGGCGCGAAGGACGTCAAGGCCGTCACCCAGGCCACCACGGACTTCTACTACCTGATGCTCAACAGCCTCAAGCCGGGCTCCAAGCTCGCCGACCCCAAGGTGCGCCAGGCGATCAACATCGCCCTCGACGCCAAGCAGATCGCCGAGGTGGCGCTCGGCGGCAAGGGCAAGCCGACCGCGATCACCCCGGCCGGCCTGCCGGGCGCCTGCGACCCGGCCGCGCTGCCGTCGGCTTCCAAGAGCCTGGACGAGGCCAAGCAGCTGCTGGCCGAGGCGGGGGCGCAGAACCTGTCGTTCACGCTGACCATCTTCAACACCGAGCCCGCCCCCGCCGTCGCCCAGGTCATCCAGCAGAACCTGCAGCAGGCCGGCATCACCGTCAAGATCGAGCAGATGGACGAGGCGAGCTGGTCGGGCAAGGTATACGGCAAGGCGCCCGCCGAGTTCGACGCCGCCCTGTCCTGGTTCGCCGGCTACGCCGACCCCGGCATGGTCACCAAGTGGTGGAACCCGGAGACGGCCGGCTTCAACGCCGGCTTCATGAAGCCGGACCCCGAGCTGAGCAAGCTGATCGACGCGGCCAACAAACAGCCGCAGGACAGGGCCGAGGCGCTGGCCGGCGTCTGCGCCAGGGCGGACGCGGACGCGCAGATGATCCCGCTGGTCACCCGCCCGGCCACGGTCGCCTACCGGGGCGACCAGCTCAGCCCGAGCCTGTACGCCACCGAGGGCTACGGCAACGTGCTGCGCCTGGTCGCCGACGCCCGCGTGAAGAAGACCCGGTAACCATGCGGCTGCTGATGTGGTGGTCCGGCCGGGCGCTCAGCTCGGCCGCCACGCTCCTGGGCGTCTCCGTGCTGATCTTCGCCGCCGTGCGCCTGATGCCGGGCGGCTTCGCGGAGACCGTGCTCGGGCCGTTCGCCACCGCCGGGCAGAAGGCGGAGCTGGCCGCCCGCTACGGGCTGGACCAGCCGGTCTTCATGCAGTACGGGCACTGGCTGGGCGCCGTGGCCGGCGGCGACTTCGGCGTCTCCATGATCAGCCGCCAGCCGGTGGGCGCGGAGCTGCTGGCCCGCCTGCCGGTGACGGCCGAGCTGACCGTGCTGGCGGTGGCCGCGAGCGTGCTGCTCGGGGTGCCGCTGGGCGTGCTGACCGCCGTCCGCGCCCGCCCCACGGGTGGCGGCGCGGTGGGCCGGCTGGTCAGCGGCCTGGGCGTCAGCGTGCCCGAGTTCGTGCTGGGCAGCCTCGTGGTGTTCGTCTTCTCCCGGTACGCGCTCGGACTGGAGGTCGGCGCCTGGACGCCGCTCACCCAGGATCCGGCCGCGAACCTGGCCACGATGATCCTGCCGGCGGCCGTCCTGTCCGTCTTCTCCATCTCGGTGACCGCCAGGACCACCCGCGACGCGGTCATGGGCGTGCTGGTCGAGCCGTACGTGACGGCCGCCGTCGGGCGCGGCGAGTCGCCGTGGTTCATCGTCAGGCACCACATCCTGCGCAACGCCGCCACCCCCGTGGTCACCCTGATCGGCACGACCACCGCGTACCTGCTGGGCGGCGCGCTCATCGTGGAGCACGTGTTCAACCTGCCGGGCGTCGGCTCCTACATCGTGCAGGCCGTCGGCCGCCGCGACTACGCGGTCGTGCAGGCCGGGGTGCTGCTGGCCGCCGGGGTGTTCATCGTCATGAACGTGCTGATCGACCTGCTCGTCGGCGCCATCGACCCCCGGCTGGGAGTCATGGCGGGGAGGCGCTCATGAGGAAGCTGGACCGGCTGTCCATCGGCGGGCTGGTCTGCCTGGCCGTGCTCGTGCTGTTCGCGCTGGGGTCGCTGATCGGTGCCGGGGGAGACCCGGACGCCATCGTCGGCCCGCGCCTGCAGCCCCCGGGCCCCGGCTGGTGGCTGGGCACCGACAACCTGGGCCGCTCGGTGCTGCCCCGGGTGATGGAGGGCGTCGGCACGACCCTGCTGCTCTCGTCCATCGCCGTGCTGGTCACGGCGGTGCTGAGCGCGGCGTTCGGCGTCCTCGCCGGATACCGTGGCGGTTACCTGAACGAGCTGGTGATGCGCCTGGTGGAAGTGCTCTACTCCTTCCCCGCCATCGTGCTGGCCATCCTGGTCGCGGCCGTGCTCGGCCCCGGGCAGACGGCGGCGCTGGCCAGCATCGTGCTGGTGACGATCCCGCTGATGACCCGGCTGGTGCGCGGCGCCGCCGTGGCCGTCTCGCAGCGCGACTACGTCACCTCCGCCGTCATCAGCGGCGCCCGGCTGCCGCGCGTGCTCGTCCGGCACGTGCTGCCGAACGTGGCGGGCACGATCGCCGTGCAGGGCACCTATGCGCTGTCGGTCGGCATCGCGGTCGAGGGCGGGCTGAGCTTCCTCGGCTTCGGGGTGCAGCCGCCGCAGGCCTCGCTCGGGGTGCTCATCCAGCAGGGCGGCACGTACATGATCGCCGCGCCCTGGCTGATCCTCGGCCCCGGCGTGGTGCTGGTGGCCGCGATCCTGGCCATCAACGTGGTCGGCGACGGGCTGCGCGACCGGCTCGAACCCAGAGAGACGAGGTCACTGACATGAGCCTGCTCTCCGTACGGAACCTGGTGATCGACTACGCCCGCACCCGCGCGCTCGACGGCGCCGACCTGGAGGTGGCGCAGGGCGAGACGGTCGGGCTGGTGGGCGAGAGCGGCTCGGGCAAGTCCACGCTCGGCTCCGCCGTCGGCCGGCTGCTGTCCAGCGCGGCGCGGCGCACCGAGGGGGAGGTGACGGTGGCCGGCGAGCCGGTGTTCGACCTGCCGGACGCCAGGCTGCGGCACCTGCGCAGGAAGCACCTCGGGTTCGTCTTCCAGGACCCGATCGGCTCCCTCGACCCGACCATGCGCGTCGGCCACCAGCTCCGCCTGGTGCTCGGGCGCGGCGGCGACGTGCGCTTCCACCTGGGCCGGGTCAGGCTCGACGACCCGCGCGTGCTGCGCGCCTACCCGCACCAGCTCTCCGGCGGCATGGCCCAGCGGGTGGCCATCGCGATGGCCATGGCCACCGCCCCCGAGCTGCTCGTCGCCGACGAGCCGACCGCCGCGCTGGACAGCCAGGTGCGCGAGGAGGTGTCGAACGTGATCTTCTCGCTGGCCGCCGAGGCGGGCACGAGCATCCTGTGGCTCAGCCACGACCTGCCCGCCGTGGCCCGGCGCTGCGACCGGGTGGCGGTCATGTACGGCGGGCGCGTGGTCGAGAGCGGGCCGGCCCGTGAGGTGCTCGGCGATCCCGCCCATCCCTACACGGCGGCGCTGGCCGGGTCGGCGCCCGCCGCCGCCGCGCACGGGGTGCGGCTGGAGCCGGTGCCCGGCCGCCCGCCCGTGCTCACCGGCCCGTCGCCGGGCTGCGCCTTCGCGCCGCGCTGCGCGTTCGCCGAGGAGCGGTGCGAGCACGAGCGCCCGGTGCCGGTGCGCATCCGCGAGCAGGACGTGCTCTGCCACAGAGCGGCTGATCTGCAGGACGGGCTCATGCAGCAGGAGGAGGTGACGGCGTGATCCTCGAACTCGACGACGTCACCGTCACCTTCGCCGCCGGCCCCCCGCTCCGCCGCATCCACCTCGACGCCATGCGGCACGTCTCGCTCCAGGTCGCCGAAGGCGAGACGCTCGGCCTGGTCGGCGAGTCCGGCTCGGGCAAGACGACCACCAGCCGGGTCGCGCTCGGCCTGCGACGACCCACGTCCGGCACGGTCAGGTTCGGCGGCCGCCCGTTCCCGAAGCGGCGGCGCGAGCTGGCCGGCCGCATGCAGGCCGTGCTCCAGCACCCGCACTGGTCGCTGAACCCGCGCATGCGCGTCGGCCAGAGCGTGGCCGAGCCGCTGGACGTGCTGGGCCGTACGGACCCGGGCGCCGTCACCGAGATGCTGGAGCACGTCGGCCTGAGCGCGGGCTTCGCCGACCGGTACCCGCACGAGCTGTCCGGCGGCCAGCGCCAGCGCGTCTCGATCGCCCGTGCCCTGGTCACCAGGCCGGGCTTCATCGTCTTCGACGAGGCCGTCAGCGCGCTGGACGTCTCCGTACAGGTACAGATCCTCAACCTGATCAAGGACCTGCAGGCGGAGTACGGCTTCAGCGCCCTGTTCATCTCGCACGACCTCGGCGCGGTCCGCTACGTCGCCGACCGCATCGCCGTCATGCGCAAGGGCGAGGTCGTCGAGACGGCCGAGACCCGCACCTTCTACACCGCGCCCGCCCACGAGTACTCGAAGCAACTGCTGGAGGCCCTATGACCACCGAGCACCGGCTCGCGACGCCCTCGGCGTTCGCACCCGGCGTCCCCCGCAACGCGGACCTGCCGCTGACCCCGCAGCCCAGCCCGGGGCGCGGCTCGGTCGCGTTCGACCTGCCCGGCGTGCGCGTGGGCACCGCCGAGTACGGCGAGGGCCCCACCGGCTGCACCGTGATCCACCTGCCGAAGGGCGCCCGCACGGCCGTGGACGCGCGCGGCGGCGCGGTCGGCATGAGCGGCGGCTACGACTACAACCACGCCATCTGCCTGGCGGGCGGCTCGGTGTACGGGCTGGCCGCGGCGGCGGGGGTCAGCGACGAGCTGCTCTCCCAGCGGAACAACCTCACCAAGTGGGACGAGCTGCAACTGGTGTCCGGGGCGGTGATCTACGACTTCTCCTGCCGCGACACCGCCGTCTACCCCGACGCCGAGCTGGGCAGGGCCGCGGTGCGGTGGGCGAAGGAGGGCGAGTTCCCCGTGGGCCGGTGCGGCGCGGGGCGCACGGCGAGCGCGGGCAAGGTGGACTTCGGCCGGGCCGAGTTCGCCGGGCAGGGCGCCGCGTTCGGCACGTTCGGCGAGATCAAGGTGCTGGTCGCGACCGTGGTCAACTCCGTGGGCGCGGTGATCGACAGGCAGGGCCGGGTCGTGCGCGGCAACTACCACGCCGAGCTGGGCGAGCGCCGCCACCCGAGCGCCGACTACGCCGAGCTGACCGAGGCGCCGGCCGTCATGGGCAACACGACGCTGACCGTGATGGTCACCAACGTGCGGCTGACGGACGTCGAGCTGCTGCAGGTGGGCCGCCAGGTGCACAGCTCGATGCACCGGGGCATCCAGCCGTTCCACACGCTGACCGACGGCGACACGATGTTCGCGATGACGACCGACGAGGTGGAGCCGGCCGGCGTGAAGCCCACGGGCCTGGGCACGCTGGCCTCCGAGGTCGCCTGGGACGCCATCCTGAGCGCGGCGGAGTAGCGGCATGTGGACAGCTCCGCGGTACGCGGCCGGGGACCCCGCCCACGAGGCCGACCTGATCAGGGAGAACCCGTTCGCCCTGGTCGTCAGCACGGTGGACGGCGTGCCCGTGGCCACGCACACGCCCGTCCTGCTGGGCGAGGAGGGGACGCTGGTCGGGCACATGGCCAGGGCCAACCCGCACTGGCGCTCGTTCGCCTCGGGGCCTGAGGTGCTCGTCGTCTTCTCCGGGCCGCACGGTTACGTCTCGCCCACCGTGTACGGCACCGACCCCGCCGTCCCGACCTGGGACTACGCGGCCGTGCACGTGACCGGCCGGGTGGAGCTGCTGGACGACGCGCTGGAGGTGGTGGAGGCCACCGTGGCGGCGGCCGAGTCGCTGCGCTCGCCGTCGTGGGAGCCGACGCCCGCCTCCCGGGAGAGGTTCCGCGCGCTGCTGCCCGGGGTAGTGGCCTTTCGCGTACATGTTCGTACGCAGCAGAGCGTGTTCAAGCTGAGCCAGGACATCGACGCCGAGCGGTACGCCCGTGTCCGCGCCTCCGCCGCCGCCGAGAACCCGAGGCTCGCCGAGTTGATGGACAGGTCATGACATTTCCCACGTTCACGTCCAGCCAGACCGACCCCCGCGCCCGTGGCAAGGAGCTCGGCACGCACCTGCGCAAGCAGGTGGCGGCCAACCTCGCCGGCTACACCGACCTGTTCACGGTCGCCGGCGCCACCGGCGGGCAGGTGCGCGCGTGGGGGGAGCGGGCGCTGGAGGCCAGTGCCGGCTGGGCGCCGCCGCTGGCGGAGGAGATCGCCGGCATCGCGGCGGGCGCGGGGCTGGAGCCGTGGCAGGTGGCCGTGGTCAACGCCCGCACCGAGATCCTGGCCGCCATCGACATGGTGGGGCACGGCGAGTGCTCGACCTCCGTGGTGCTGCCGCCGGACGGCCCGCCCCGCACGGTGCAGACCTGGGACTGGCACGACCACCTGCGCGACGCGCCGGTGCTGTGGGAGTACGAGCTGGGCTCGGGCCGCGTGGTGCGCACGTTCACCGAGGCGGGCACGCTGGCCAAGATCGGGGTCACCTCGGCGGGCCTGGGCGTGCACTTCAACATCCTGCGCCACGCCGCCGACAGCGCCGACCTGGGCGTGCCCGTGCACCTGATCGCCCGCCGCATCCTCGACGAGGCGTCCTCGGTGGAGGAGGCGGCCGACCTCGCCCGCTCGGCCCGGGTCTCGGCCTCCACGGTCATCACGGTGGTCACCGAGTCGTCGGCCGCCTCCATCGAGATCTCTCCGGCCGGCGTGGCCGTCGTCCCGCCGGGCCCCGACGGCGTCCTGCTGCACTGCAACCACTTCCTCGACACCGGCCTGGCGGCGGGGGAGCGGCACGCCACCGAGCGGCCTGGCACCTACCGCCGGATGCGGCACCTGGAGGAGCACGTCGCGGGCCTGAGCGACGCCGACCTGAACGGCCGGGCGCTGGCCATGCTCAGCCACGAGCCCGACGGCGCGCCCGTCTGCGCCCACCCCGACCTCTCCCAGCCGATCAACCAGCGCTGGGAGACCGTCGCGACGATCGGGCTCGACCTGCCGGCCGGGCGGCTACGGGTGCACCAGGGCGGGCCCTGCCAGGTCACCGAGGCGACCTGGCAGACCTGCTGAGTGTCACTTGAACGCGGGGATGCCGGTCAGCGCCTTGCCGATGACCAGCGAGTGGATCTCGGAGGTCCCCTCGTAGGTCAGCACCGACTCCAGGTTCACGGAGTGCCTGATCACCGGGTACTCCAGGGTGATGCCGCTCGCGCCGAGCAGCGTGCGGCACTTCCTGGCGATCTCCAGGGCCTCGCGCACGTTGTTCAGCTTGCCCAGGCTCACCTGCTCGGGGGTGAGCGTGCCGGCCTCCTTCAGCCGGCCCAGGTGCACGGCCAGCAGCAGGCCCTTGCCCAGCTCCAGCGCCATGTCCGCGAGCTTCTCCTGGGTGAGCTGGTAGGACGACAGCGGCCGGGCGAACACCTCGCGCTCGCCCGCGTACGCGATGGCCGTCTCCAGGCAGTCCAGCGCCGCCCCCATCGCCCCGAACACGATCCCGAATCTGGCCTCGTTCAGGCAGCCGAGCGGCCCGGACAGGCCCTTCGCGCCGGGCAGCACGGCCTCGGCCGGCAGGCGCACGCCGTCGAGCACCAGCTCGCTGGTCACGCTCGCGCGCAGGGAGATCTTGTGCTTGACGTCGTTGACGGTGAAGCCGGGCGTGCCGGCCGGGACCAGGAAGCCCCTGATGCCCTCGTCCGTACGCGCCCAGACCACCGCCACGTCCGACACCGAGCCGTTGGTGATCCACAACTTGGTGCCGTTCAGCACCCAGTCGCCGCCCTCGCGCCTGGCCGTGGTGCGCATGCCGCCCGGGTCGGAGCCGAAGTCGGGCTCGGTCAGGCCGAAGCAGCCGATGCGCTCGCCGGCCGCCATCGCGGGCAGCCACTCCTGCTTCTGCTCCTCGCTGCCGTACTTCCAGATCGCGTACATGGCCAGCGAGCCCTGCACCGAGACCAGGCTGCGCAGGCCGGAGTCGGCGGCCTCCAGCTCCAGGCAGGCCAGGCCGTACGAGACCGCGCCCATCCCGGCGCAGCCGTAGCCGTCGAGGTGCATGCCGAGCACGCCGACCGAGCCGAGCGTGCGGGCCAGCTCGCGGGCGGGCAGCTCGCCGGCCTCGAACCAGCCGGCGATGTGCGGCCGGATCTCCCGGTCGCACACGCGCCTGACCGTGCTCCTGATCTCGCGTTCCTCCTCGGTCAGCAGCGTGTCCAGGGCGAACAGGGCGGTGGGTGCGATCATCGGCGGTCTCCGTATTTTGGATCCAATATTGAAAATCCAATATGGCACAGTTAGGGTGCGTTGACCATGGACGTTCTGAATCTCATCGGTGGTCACTGGGTCGAGGGGGAGGGCGAGGAGTTCGCCGACACCAATCCCGCGCGGCCCGCCGAGGTCGTGGCGCGCGGGCGGTTCGCCTCGGCGCGCGAGGTGGAGCGGGCGATCGTCGCGGCCCGCGAGGCCGCGCCCGGCTGGGCCGCGACGCCGCACCACGCGCGTGCCGCCGTGCTGACCGGGGCGGCCGACCTCGTGGACGCGAGCGCCGAGGAGTGGGGCGCGGAGCTGGCCCGCGAGGAGGGCAAGACGCTCGCCGAGGCGGTCGCCGAGGTCAGGGGCGCGGCCCGCATCCTGCGGTACTACGCCAGCGAGGCCGACAGGGAGAGCGGCGAGGTCTTCGCCTCCCCGCGCCCCGGCGAGAGCGTGCTGGTCGTGCGCAAGCCGATCGGCGTCGCCGGGCTGATCACCCCGTTCAACTTCCCGATCGCCATCCCGGCCTGGAAGCTCGGCCCCGCGCTGACGTACGGCAACACCGTGGTGTGGAAGCCGTCCTCGCTGGTGCCGCTGCTGGCCTACCGGCTGGCGCGGGCGCTGACCGAGGCCGGGCTGCCCGACGGGGTGCTCAACCTCGTGTACGGCGAGGGCGAGGTGGGCTCGGCCGTCGTCGACCACCAGGGCGTGGACGCGGTGTCGTTCACCGGGTCCACGGCCGTCGGGCGGGCCGTCATCGCCCGCTGCGGCGAGCTGGGCAAACCGGTGCAGACCGAGATGGGCGGCAAGAACGCCTCCGTCGTCCTGGCCGACGCCGACCTCGACCACGCCGCCGAGCAGGTCTGCCTGGGCGCGTTCCGGTCCACCGGGCAGAAGTGCACGGCCACCTCGCGGCTCATCGTCGCCTCCCAGGTGGCCGACGAGCTGCTAGAGCGGGTGGCCGAGCGGGCTTCCAGGCTCGTCGTGGGCGACCCGCTGTCGCCGGAGGTGGAGATGGGCCCGCTGGTCAGCTCGGCCGCGCGGGACCGCGTGGCGGCCGGGGTCCGGCTGGCCGTGGACGAGGGGGCCAAGCCGCTGGCCGGCGCCGCGCCGCTGGAGCGCGAGGGCTGGTTCGTCTCGCCGACCGTGCTCGACCTGCCGGGGACCGGGGTGGACTTCTGGCGGACCGAGCTGTTCGGGCCCGTGGTGGGCGCCGTGCGGGCGTCGAGCACGCAGGAGGCGATCGCGCTGGCCAACCTCAGCGAGCACGGCCTGTCGGCGGCCCTGTTCACCCGGGACCTGGGGGTGGCGCTGTCGGCGGTGGACCGGCTGGAGGTGGGCGTGCTGCACGTCAACTCCGAGTCGGCGGGGACGTTCCCGTACGTACCGTTCGGCGGCGCCAAGCAGAGCGGCTTCGGGCCCAAGGAGCAGGGACGGGCGGCCAGGGAGTTCTACACCCGCACGGTCACCGTCTACCTCGGGGCGCCGGCGTGAGCGGAGCGCTCTCCGGGCTGCTGGTGGCCGACTTCAGCCGGGTGCTGGCCGGGCCCTACTGCACGATGTTGCTGGCCGACCTGGGGGCCGAGGTGGTCAAGGTCGAGCGGCCCGGCACCGGGGACGACACCCGCGCGTGGGGGCCGCCGTACGCCTCCTCGGGGGAGGCCACGTACTTCCTCGGCGTGAACCGCAACAAGCGCTCGATCGCGCTGGACCTGCGGGCCGACGCGGAGGTGGCGCGGGCCCTCGCGGCGCGCGCCGACGTGCTCGTGGAGAACTTCAAGCCGGGCACGATGGACCGGCTCGGCCTGGGCTACGAGGCGCTGCGTGCGCTGAACCCCGGGCTGGTGTACTGCTCGATCACCGGCTTCGGGTCGGGAGCGGGGGCCGGGCTGCCCGGCTACGACCTGATCGCGCAGGCGGTCGGCGGGCTGATGAGCGTCACCGGCGAGCCGGACGGGCCCGGCACCAAGGCGGGCGTCGCGCTGGTGGACGTGATCACCGGCCTGCACGCCGCCCTGGGCATCATGGCCGCCCTGCGTCACCGCGACGGTGGCGGTGAGGGGCAGCGGATCGAGGTCTCGCTGCTGTCGTCCCTGCTGTCGGCGCTCACCAACCACGCCTCCGCCTACGCCGCCGCCGGGGTCGTGCCGCAGGCCATGGGCAACCGGCATCCGAGCATCGTGCCGTACGAGGTGTTCCAGGCCGCCGACCGTCCGATCGTCATCGCGGCCGGCAACGACCGCCAGTTCCAGGCGCTGTGCGCGGCCCTGGAGCGGCCGGACCTGGCCGGCGACCCCCGCTACGCCACCAACGCCCAGCGGGTCGGCGCCCGCGAGCCGCTGGTCGCGGAGCTGAACGCGGCCCTCGCCGGGCGCACGGCGGACGAGTGGTTCGAGCGGCTCACGGCGGCCGGGGTGCCGTGCGGGCCGATCAACGACCTGGCCGCCGCCTTCGCCCTGGCCGGGGAGCTGGGCCTGGAGCCCGCCGTCGAGCTGGGCGGCGCCGGCCAGGTCGCCAACCCCATCCGGCTCAGCGCCACCCCGCCCGCCTACCACCGGCCCCCGCCCGCGCTCGGGCAGGACGACGCATGGCTTCGTGAGATATTGGACCGGTGAGTCCGGACGAGGCGCGACGCAGACCGCCGACCGCCCAGCAGTTCGTGCTGGGCGAGCTGCGCCGTGCCATCACCACCGGCCGCCTGCGCCCCGGCACCCCCATCAGGCAGGACGCGCTGGCCGAGGAGCTGCAGGTCAGCCGGGTGCCGCTGCGCGAGGCGCTGAAGACGCTCGAAGCCGAGGGGCTGGTCACCTACAAGCCGCACAAGGGCTACTGCGTCGCCATGCTGTCCCTCGACGACCTGCGCGAGGTCTACCGCATCCGCGAGCTGCTGGAGGAGGAGGCCGTGCGCGCGGCGGTGGCCCGGCTCACCGACGCCGATCTCGGCCGGATCGAGGCGGCGCAGGAGGAGGTCGAGCGGGCCGCCGCGGCGGGCGACGTGGCCGCCATGGCGACGGCGAACCGCACGTTCCACATGACGCTGTTCGACTGCGCGGCGATGCCGCGCCTGGCCCGCCTGATCCGCACGTTGTGGGACACGACCGACGCCTACCGGTCGATGTACTACGGCGACGCGGGCAACAGGGAGCGGGTGGTCAAGGAGCACCGCGCCGCCCTCGACGCGCTGCGCCGCCGCTCCGCCGACGAGGCCGTGAGCACGCTCAACGTCCACCGCGACCGCGCGGTCGCCGAGCTGGAGCCGCTCCTGGATGCCTAAGCTCGTCGATCACCAGGCGCGGCGGCTGCTGATCGCCGACGCCGTGCACCGGATCATCGACGCCAAGGGCCTCGACAGCGTCAGCCTGCGCGAGGTCGCCGCCGAGGCCGGCATCTCCATGGGGGCGGTGCAGCACTACTTCGCCACCAAGGAGGAGATGCTCGCGGTGGCGCTGCAGCAGCTCAACGCGCGGATCTCGGTGCGGGTGGCCGCCACCGGCGAGAGTGACCCGCTGCGGCTGGTGCGGGCGGCGATGCTGGAGATGCTGCCGCTGGACGAGACCCGGCGCTTCGAGGCGCGCATCGGGCTGGCGTTCCTGGCCAGGGCGGCCGTCGCCGACGACCTGGCCGAGCTGTTCCGTACGGGGGTGCCGCACGTCCTGGGGTTCTTCGCCGGCCAGCTCAGGGCGGCGCAGGCGGCGGGGCGGGTGGCGGCCGACCTCGATCCCGACGAGGAGGCGAAGGTGCTGTTCGGGGTGGCGCAGGGGGTGGGGCAGGCGGCCCTGCTGGGGTACTACCCGCCGGAGGCCGCGGCGGCGGCCGTGGACCACCACCTCGCCCGCCTCACGCGCTGATCGCGGTCGGTCAGGGCAGCGCCAGGGCTGACAGATGTTCGCCGCGGTGGCCGAGCAGGCCCGCCGCCGCGTCCTCGCGGCCCGCCCGCCACGCCAGCGCCTGCAGGCCGTGCTCCGGGACCATGATGTCCTGCTCCCCGAGCCGCACCACGCCCACCTCGGCCGACAGCCGCACGATCCCGTAGCCGACCCACCGGTAGGGCCGGCGCAGCCACGGCACCGGGCTGGCGTTGTAGCGCACGCTCTCCCCGGCATGGGCGTACCCGCTGAGCGCGGCGCAGCCCGGGCGCGGGCGCAGCACGTTCTCGTCGGCCGGATCGGCCGCGGCGGTGCCGCCCGTGCGCAGGATCCACCGGCCGCCGCGCTTGAGGGACAGCAGCCACACGTCCAGCCAGAACGACCCCACCCCGTCGAGCCGGGCGAAGGCCGTGGCCGCCAGGCGGTCGCCGACGTACAGGGAGAGCGGGGTGAAGCGGTGCCGGCCGCCGAGCGTCTCCGGCAACTCCTTGGGCAGGCCGTGCGCGATCAGGCGGCGGCTCTCTGTGTCGGGCGTGTACCCCAGGTACTCGGCACGATCCACAGGTCTCATCGGACCTCCTGGCTCGCGGTCAGCCGGCGCAGGCCTGCCTGCACCCGCCGAACCGGGCGGTGTCGGGCGGGGTGAAGGACGTGCCCTCGGTGCCCTCCAGGGCGGCCTTCATGGACTCCTTCCAGACGGGGCCGGGGATGGTGGTGCCCTCGACCTCCGCGTAGCGCTTCCCCCCGATGGTGACGTCCGTCAGCGGATGCGCATAGCCCTTCTCCGGGTGACCCAGGCTGACGGCCGCCGCCAGGTCGGGGGTGCAGCCGGCGTACGTGGCGCTCGCGTTGCGGTCGATGGTGCCGTCCACGCACGCCCGCCGCCGGGAACGAGCTTCCTCGTGATGCGCGAGCTGACCGGTCTGGGCCACTATGGCGGGAGTCGTCGGCCGCCGAGGAGATCGTATGACCTGGTTCCACACGCTCGACCCCCGCCCGGACGCCGCCCTGCGGCTCTTCTGCTTCCCGCACGCAGGCGGCGCCGCGGCCGCCTACCGCGAGTGGCACCGGGCGGTCCCGCCGGGCGTGGAGGTGCGTGCCGTGCAGTATCCCGGCCGCGCCGACCGCATGCGCGAGGCGCCCGTGGCCGACGCGCACGTGCTGGCCGACCAGATCGCCGAGGCCATGCGCCCGCTGCTCGACCGCCCGGCCGTGCTGTTCGGGCACAGCATGGGCGCGGTGCTCGCGTACGAGACGGCGCTGCGCGTGCGACCCGCCCATCTGATCGTCTCCGGCCGCCGGGCCGCGCACGTGCCCCGCCCCGGCCGGGTGCACCTGGGCACCGAGGACGACCTGGCCGCCGAGCTGCGCCGCCTCGGCGGCACCCAGCCCGAGCTGCTGGACGACCCGGAGGTGCGCGCCTACATCCTGCCGATCGTGCGCGCCGACTACCACCTGGCCGAGAGCTACCGCCACCGGCCCGCCGAGCCGCTGGACTGCCCCATCACGGCCGTCATCGGCGACAGCGACCCCGAGGTGGACCCCTCGAACGCCGGCGACTGGGCCGAGCTGACCCGTGGCCGTTTCGAGCTGCACGTCCTGCCCGGCGGCCACTTCTACCTGGCCGAGCGCCCGGCCGAGGTGATCGACCTCGTCGTCGGGGCCGTGAGCCGCTAGTCAGGGGGCGCTGGGGCGGCGGTGGAGCAGGCCGAACCTGGCCCACATCGCCTCCGCCGCCTCGATCGAGGCCCCCGTACGCGCCGGGTCCACGGCGGCGAGCTGGGTGACCAGCGCCTGGGCCACGGCGATGCCGGCCGTCAGCGAGGGGAAGAACGCCTCGCCCTCCGCGGGCACCATCACGACCTCTTCCGCCGCGGCGGCCAGGGCCGGGCTGGCCGCGTCCGTCACGGCGAACACGCGGACCCCGCGCGAGCGCGCCTCGTTGGCGGCCAGCACCGTGCTCTCGTACAGCCGCCAGAAGCTGATCGCGATCAGCACGTCACCCTCGCCGATCGCGGCCATCACGTTCGCCAGCTCCGCGTCGCCGCCCGTGATGGCCTGCACCGGGTAGCCGGCCAGGCGGGCGTTGTGGGCCAGCGCGATCCCGACCGCCGCGTAGCTGCCGTCGGCGACGATCACCGTGCGGCGGGCCGCCGCGATGGCCTCGGCGATCGTGAGCAGCACGCCCTCGTCCAGGCGCCGGTTGAGCTGGGCCAGGCTGTCGAGGTCGCGGCGCAGCGAGCGGGAGCTGGGCGAGCCGGTGCCTCGGTGCTCGGCCGCGACCTGGCCGGCGCTGAGCGAGGACAGGTAGCGGGCGCGCAACTCCTGTTGCAGGGCGGGCCAGCCGGCGAAGCCGAGCGCCTGCGCCGTACGGGTGACGGTGGCGACGTTGACGCCCGCGAGCTGCGCCAGCTCTCCCGCCGACCCGAACGCGGCCCGGCGCGGCTGCGAGAGCAGCACCTCCAGCACGGCGGCCGACTTGCCGCGCAGCCCGCGCACCGGCATCCGCTCACGCAGCCAGCCCTGGAAGCTGTCGGTCGCGCGCTCCGTCACGTGATCCCTTTCCGAGTCGGACCCCGACATGCTACGCGCTCGCAACAAAGCTAACTTGCAAAGACCATTGCAATTTTACCAATTTGCACTATATGTTGCTGCGCAATCGACTTGCAGGGCCACGACCTGGGGAAAGGTGTGTCTGATGACCTTGTTGGCCCGTCTGGACCGGCTCCCGCTGAGCCGTCCGCACTACGTCCTGCTCCTGATCGGCGGCCTCGGCTACACCTTCGACGGCATGGACTCGGCCGTCGTCGCCTTCCTGCTGCCGAGCGCGCAGGAGGCCTGGGGCCTGTCCAACGGCCAGCTCGGCTTCATCGGGTCCGCGACGCCGTTCGGGTTCCTGTTCGGCGCGACCGTGGCGGGGCTGCTCGGCGACCGCATCGGCCGCAAGAAGGTCATGATGTACGCGCTCGCCTTCTACGCGGTCTTCTCCGTGGTGGCGGCGTTCGCGCCGAACTACGAGGTGTTCCTGGGGGCCCGGGTGCTCGCCGGGGCCGGGGCGGGGGCGGAGAGCGCGATCATCGCGCCGTTCCTGTCGGAGTTCGTGCCCGCCAAGCGGCGTGGGTGGTTCATCGGGGCGCTGGCCGGGTTCTTCTCGTTCGGGTTCGTGATGGCCGCGCTCATCGGGCGGTTCGTCGTGCCGACGTTCGACGACGGCTGGCGGATCGCGCAGGTGATCACCGCGCTGCCGATCGTGATGCTGCTGTGGTGGCGCCGCTCGCTGCCCGAGTCGCCGCGCTTCCTGCTCCAGCAGGGCCGTACGGACGAGGCCGAGGCGGTGGTCGCCGACCTGGAACGGCGCGTCGAGCGGGCCACGGGGCAGCCGCTGCCGCCGGTGCCCGAGACCGCCGTCGCCCCCGCCACCACCGGCGCGCCGAAGGTGAACCTGCTCAGCGCGCTGCGCTTCCTGTGGAGCCCGGCCATGGCCAAGCGCACGGCGGTGATCTGGCTCGTGTGGTTCGTGATCACATTCTCGTACTACGGGTTCTTCTCGTGGATCCCCACGCTGCTCGTGCAGCGCGGCATCACGGTCACCAAGAGCTTCGAGTTCTCGATCATCATCTATCTGGCGCAGATCCCCGGGTACTTCTCGGCGGCCTGGCTGTCGGAGCGCATGGACCGCAAGAACACGATCGCGCTCTACCTCGCGGGGTCGGCGGTCAGCGCGTTCTGGCTGTCGCAGATGGACTCGCCCGTCATGATCACGCTCGCGGGCGCGGTGCTGTCGTTCTTCCTGAACGGCACCTACGCCGGCGTCTACTCCTACACCCCGGAGGTCTTCCCGACCTGGATCCGCGCCACCGGCACCGGGCTGTCGAGCGCGTTCGGCCGGGTGGGCAGCATCCTCGCGCCGACCATCATCGGGCTGTCGGCCGCGAGCCTGGGCTTCGCCGGTGTGTTCGGGCTGACGACGGCGGTGCTGGTGGCCGGGGTGGTGTGCGTGATCGTGTTCGGGCTGGCCACGGCAGGGCGATCACTGGAAGAGCTGACGGAGACGACTGAGGAGGCGACCCGATGATCGAGCTGGAGGAGAAGGTACGCCAGGAGGTGGGCGTGCGGCTGTTCACCGTGCTGGCCTGGGTGCCGGAGCGGCGGGCGCTGCGCCGCGTGCACACCAGCCACCCCGAGCAGTACCCGGTGGGCGGCGAGAAGACCGTCGAGGTGGCCCAGGGCTGGCTGGCCACCTGCATCGAGGGGCGGCAGCCGTACTTCGGCAGGGACAGGGCCGCCGTACGCGAGATCTTCGCCGACCACGAGCTGATCGAGAGCCTCGGCTGCGGCTCCATCATCAACGTGCCCGTGCTCGGCGACGACGGCGAGGTCCTCGGCGTGCTGAACATCCTCGACGCCGAGGGCAGCTACGACGACACCTCCGTGGCGGCCGCCCAGGCCATCGCCGAGGACGCCGCCGCCTACCTCAAGGGCGGTGCGGCATGAGCCTGCTGCTGAAGAACGCGCTGCTGCTCGACGTGGCGACCGGCGAGTACACCGAGGCCGACCTGCGCTGCGCCGAGGGCCGCATCGCCGAGACCGGCACCGGGCTCACCGCCCCCGACGGCACCCGGGTGCTCGACCTGGCGGGCGCCCGCGTCGTGCCCGGCCTGATCGACGCGCACGTGCACGTCACCGCCTCCACCGCGAACCTCGGCACCATCGGCTCCATGTCGCCCTCCTACGTGACCGCCCACAGCGCCCGCATCATGGGCGACATGCTGAGCCGCGGCTTCACCACGGTCCGTGACGCGTCCGGCGCCGACTTCGGCCTCGCCGACGCGCAGGCCGAAGGTCTCGTACGCGGGCCGCGCCTGCTGTTCTGCGGCAAGGGCCTGAGCCAGACCGGCGGCCACGCCGACTTCCGCGGCCGGGGCGAGCACCTCAAGGACGACCACCCGTGCTGCGCCGGCGTCGGCCGGGTGGCCGACGGCGTGGACGCCGTGCGCGCCGCCGCCCGCGACGAGCTGCGCAAGGGCGCCCACCACATCAAGGTGATGGCCTCCGGCGGCGTCGCCTCGCCGACCGACCGCATCGACTCCACCCAGTACTCCATGGACGAGCTGCGCGCCATCGTCGAGGAGGCCGAGGCCGCCAACCGGTACGTCGCCGCCCACGCCTACACCGCCCGCGCCGTCAACCGGGCCCTGGAGGCGGGCGTGCGCTCCATCGAGCACGGCAACCTGATCGACGACACGAGCGTGGAGCTGTTCCTGCGCCACGACGCGTTCCTGGTGCCGACGCTCGTGACGTACTGGGCGCTCAAGGAGGAGGGCCGCGAGTTCGGCCTGCCGGAGCGGAGCTGGCGCAAGGTGGACGAGGTGCTCGACGCCGGCCTCGTCGCGCTGGAGCGGGCCGCCGGGGGCGGGGTGCGGATCGCGTACGGGACCGACCTGCTCGGCGGCATGCACCGGCACCAGAACCAGGAGTTCCGGCTCAGGGCCGAGGTGCAGCAGCCGATCGACGTGCTGCGGGCGGCCACCACGGGGGCGGCGGAGCTGGTCGGGCTGACGGGCGAGATCGGCACGCTCGACGTGGGGGCGCACGCCGACCTGGTCGTGCTCGACGGGGACCCGCTGGCGGACATCGGGGTGCTGGCCGATCCGAAGCACGTGCGGCACGTCGTTCAGGCGGGCGCCCTGGTCTGACCGCAGGGCGGGGCGCGTGGCCCAGGCGGGCGCGCTGGTCTGACCGCAGGGCGGGGCGCGTGGCGCGTCGGCGCTGGGCGATCGGGTGCTCCCGTGCGTACCGTGGTCGTCGTGACGACGCTCGCGCGCACCGCCCTGGTCGTCGCCGCGGTGCTCATCCTGCTGCTCGGGCTGCTGTGGGTGTTCCAGCGGCGGCTCATCTACCTGCCCGACAGCGCCCCCGTGCCCCCGGCCGCCACGGTGCTCCCGGGGGCCCGCGACCTCACCCTCACCACCCGCGACGGGCTGCGGCTCACCGCCTGGTACGTGCCCGCCGCAGGTGACGAGCACGAGGTGACGGTCCTGGTCACGGGCGGCAACGCGGGCAACCGGCTGCACCGCGCGCCGCTGGCCGGAGCCCTGGCCGCACAGGGGCTCCCGGTCCTGCTCCTGGACTACCGCGGCTACGGCGGCAACCCCGGCAGCCCCACCGAGGAGGGCCTCTTCCTCGACGCGCTGGCCGCCCGCGACGCCATCCGGACCCCGCGCGTCATCTACTTCGGCGAGAGCCTCGGCGCGGCGGTGGCCACCAGGCTGGCCCTGGAACACCCGCCCGACGGCCTGGTGCTCCGCTCCCCGTTCACCGACCTGGCCGCCGCCGGCCAGGTCAACTACCCGTTCCTGCCGGTGCGGGCGCTGCTGCGCGACCGCTTCCCCGTCGCGGCCGGCATCGGCTCGGTACGGGCCCCGGTCGTGGTCGTGTACGGCACCGGCGACACGATCGTCCCTCCTGACCTGAGCCGCGCTGTGGCCGGTGCCGCCCGGGCGACGACCGTCGAGGTGGCCGGGGCGGGGCACAACGATCTCGTCCTGCTGAACGGCCGGGAGCTGGTCGGCGCGGTCGTCGAGCTGGCCGAACGCATCCGTAAGGGAGGCTGACACCGGCCCGCCGGGAACGGCGGGCCGGTGATCAGGGTCAGCACAGCCTCGCCTACAACCAGCTCGCCCGCACGCTCGTGGCCGACTCGGCGCCGTCCGGAGCGCTCGGATGGGTGGCCCGGACGGTCTCCAGCAGGCGGGCGACCGTCTCGACGATCTCCGGAGCCCGCTCGCGCAGCCCCGCCACGTCGTCCGGGCCGGCCTCGTCGCGCCCCACCCCGCACTCGTCCAGCACCCCCTCCAGGTCGGCCAGCCGCTCGCCGAGCCACTTCAGCGGCTCCGCCGACAACTGCTCGTCGAACACCCGCCGCCCCGGCTCCCACCCCTTCAGCCCGGGGTGGTGATGGGTGCGGTCGAAGCTTCCGGGGGCGCCGGTGACCGACTCCAGCAGGTCGACGCGCCAGATCGGCCGGTCGATGCCGATCGGGCGGGAGGAGTAGATCGAGCCCTTCAGCTCTCCGGACTCCAGCCGGCGCAGCTCCAGCCGGACTCCGCGCTCGGCGCCCTCCTGGCCCTTGAGCGGGTTGGGGTCGACGAAGTAGATGTCGCTCACGGCGACGCCGATCCGATCGAAGCCGAAGAGGTAGAGCACGGTGACCACGTCCTTCGCGCAGGTGTCGGGCACGCCTGGCTTTCAACGTAACACCGGGGTGCCCGGGACGATCAAGGCCGCATCGCCGACGGGCGTCGAGCCGCGCCGGTCACCGGCGCCGCGGGGAGGCGTCGCGACGATGACCGTCGTATCGTGAAATATCGGCCTTGGAGGCGCGTGTGTTCTGGTGGGCACCCCGGTCTTCAACATCGGTGGGCGGCGCGCGGCGTCGCCGGCGGGTTCGATCCCCGTGCGCCTCCGCACGTCGAGCAGGCGACCCGCGCCGGCGCACCCACCGCGTCGTGGAGGCGGTGCCGGCATGTACGTGATCGCCACCGCCGGGCACGTGGACCACGGCAAGTCCACGCTGGTACGCGCCCTGACCGGGATCGAGCCCGACCGCTGGGCCGAGGAGCGCCGCCGTGGCATGACCATCGACCTCGGCTTCGCCTGGACCACGCTGCCCTCGGGGCGGCGGCTGGCGTTCGTGGACGTGCCGGGGCATGAGCGTTTCGTCACCAACATGCTGGCGGGGCTGGGGCCGGTGCCGGCGGTGATGTTCGTGCTGGCGGCGGATCAGGGGTGGCAGGCGCAGTCGCAGGAGCACTGGGAGGCGATCGAGGCGCTCGGGGTCGAGCGCGGGCTGCTGGTGGTGACCCGGTGCGACCTGATGGATCCGACACTGGCGGTGGAGGAGGCCAGGGAACGGGTGCCGTGGCCGGTCGTCGCGGTGAGCGGGAGCACGGGGGCAGGGCTGGAGGAGTTGCGGCTGGCGCTCGACGGGCTGGTTTCGGTGTTGCCCGCGCCCGACGTCCGGGCTCCGGTGCGGTTGTGGATCGATCGGGCCTTCACCGTCAAGGGCGCAGGGACCGTGGTCACCGGGACGCTGGCCGCTGGGCGGCTGCGGGTGGGTGACGTGCTCACGCTGGAGGGGGAGCGGGTGCGGGTGAAGGGGCTGCAGGTGACGGGGGAGGGGGTGGAGTCGGTACGGGCGGCGGCCCGGGTGGCGGTCAACCTGCGCGGGGTGGAGCTGGAGAGGGTGTCACGGGGGAAGGCGTTGCTGGCGCCCGGTGGCTGGGTGGAGACGTCCGTGGTGGATGTCCGGCTGGATCAGGGGCCGGGGGAGCCGCCGCGTAAGGCTGTGCTGCACATCGGGGCGGCCTCGGTGCCGGTCCGGGTACGTCCCTTCTGGCCCGCCGGTGGTGGTACCGCGGGCTCGGGTGCTGGTGCGGGCATGGGCGCGGGCACAGGCGCGGGCACAGGCGCGGGTGCGGCTCGGCTGGCCTTGGCGCTGCCGCTGCCGCTGCGGGTCGGTGATCGGGCGTTGTTGCGCTGCTCGGGGCGGCCCATCGCCGGTGTGCTGGTGCTCGATGTGCTGCCGCCGTCGCTGCGCGGTCGTGGCGCGGGCGGCAGGCGGGCCGCGGAGCTGGCGCCGTTCGTGCTCACGGACCGTGGGACGTCCAGGGTGCCGGATGCGGTGACCGTGCTGGGCTGGCGGGGGGTGGCGCGGCGGGGAGAGCTGGTCGCCATGGGGCTGGATCCGCGCCCGCTGGACGTGCCCGGCGCGGGGGACTGGCTGGTGGACGCCGGGCGGTGGAAGGAGCTGGGCGAGCGGCTCGGAGCGATGGTGGCGAAGCAGCCGGGCATCCCCGTGGACGCCGCACGCACCGCGCTCGGGCTGCCCGCGCGCGAGCTGGTCGAGGCGCTGGTCCGAGCGCGACCGCCGTTGCGGGTCGGGGACGGGCGGATCGACGGGGAAGGAGTGCCGGACGCGGTGGCCGAGGCGGTGGGGCGGCTGCGGGCCGAGCTGGCCGCGGCACCGTACCTGGCGCCGGAGGCGGCGCGGCTGCTGGAGCTGGGCCTGACCCGGCACGTGGTGGCGCTGGCCGCGCGGGCCGGGCTGGTGCTGCGGCTGGCCGATGGGGTGGTGCTGCTTCCTGGGTCGGAGGTCGCGGCGGTGCGGATCCTCGCACGGTTGCCGCAGCCGTTCACGGCGGGGGACGCGCGGGCCGCGCTCGGTACCAACCGGCGGGTCGTGATCCCGCTGCTGGAGCACCTCGACCGGCTCCGTCTCACCCGCCGCCTCGACGACCGGCTGCGGGTGGTCACCGGCCAGGAAACCGGGGGGACGGGTGAGGAGGGGGGGCGGAGCATGAGCGGCGCGACCGAAGGTGACGTGGGCCGGGAAGGCGTGGCCGGGCAGGCGGATGGGGTCACGGTGGATGGGGTCACGGTGGATGGGGTCACGGCGGAGAGGCGGGTCAGGGTGGGGATCGTGCTGCCCCGGCCGTCGGGCGATCCGGGGGCGTGGCTGACCGACGCGGTGGCGTTCGAGGCGGCGGGGGCCGACGCGCTGTGGGTCGAGCACGGTGCCGCGCCCGAGCTGGACCCGCTCACCCTGACCGCCGCCCTGGCCGCCGTCACGTACCGGTCGTCGCTGGTCGTGGCCGCCGTTCCGGATCCTGGACGGTCGCACGCGCTCGCCACGGTGGAGCGGCTGAGCCGCGGCCGGCTCGTCCTCATCGGCGACGCCGGCGAGGGGACTACGGGGCGGACCATCGTCCGGCTGGAGGACGGCGGCTATCAGGAGCTGCTGGTGGAGCGCGAGGGCGGGGGCGAGGGCGGGGGCGAGGGCGGGGGCGGGGGCGGGGGCGAGGTGGTGGGGCGGTGGGTGCCGGTGGCGGTGCCGGCGGGCAGGGCCGCATGGCGGGAGGTGATGGGGGCCGCGCAGGAGCGCGGCGACGCCGGCGTGCTGGTGTCCGCCGACCCCCGCCTGCTGGACCTCCTGCGCAACCCGGAGGACCCCGGCGGCCGTCACGACCTCCAGCTGGCCCAGGGGTAGACGAGCCCAGCCTCGGATCATACGGTGAGAAAACGGTACCCAGCGGCCCTCAGCTGAGGGGAGGCCGAGATGGAGGTCAGCCGGCGGCGGTTCCTGAGCATCGGCCCGATGGGCGTGCTCGGCGGCTCGGCCCTCGGGTTCGACCTGACCGAGTCGATCGCGATCAAGCAGCGCCTGCGCATCGAAGGGGCCACGCTGTCCCGCTCGCTCTGCCCGTACTGTGCGGTCGGCTGCGCGCTCATCGCCTACACGAAGAAGGCCCCGAACGGCAGGACGGAGCTGCTGCAGATCGAGGGCGACCCCGACAGCCCGGTCAACGAGGGCACGCTGTGCCCCAAGGGCGCGACGTCGCTGCAACTGGCCGTCTCGGGCAGGCGGGTGCCGCACCCGCTCTACCGCGCGCCGGGCGCGGCCGAGTGGACGCAGGTCTCCTGGGAGTTCACGCTCGACCGCCTGGCCAGGAACATCAAGGACTCGCGTGACGCCACGTTCGTCACGCAGGACGCCGAGGGCAACGTCGTCAACCGCTGCGAGGGCATCGCCTTCGCCGGCGGGGCGGCGTTCAGCTCGGAAGAGGGCTATCTCGCGACGAAGCTGATGAGGGGGTTGGGCCTGGTTCACCTCGAACAACAGGCCCGTGTTTGACACGGTCCCACGGTGGTCAGTCTGGCTGCCACGTTCGGCCGAGGGGCCATGACCAACCATTGGCGTGACATCAGGCACGCCGACCTCATCCTGGTCAACGGGGCCAACCCGGCCGAGGCCCACCCGGTGGGCTTCCGCTGGCTCATGCGCGCCAAGCTCGACAGGGGCGCCAGGATCATCCACGCGGATCCGCGGTTCACCAGGACGTCTGCGGTGGCCGACACCTACGTGCGCATCCGCACCGGGACGGACGTCGCCTACTTCGGCGGTCTCATCAACCACGTGCTGAGCAACCGGCTCTACCACGACGACTACGTACGCTGGGCGACCAACGCCGGCTTCGTGGTCAAGGAGGGGTACGCCTTCCAGGACGGCATGTTCAACGGCTTCGACCGCGAGCAGGGCGTCTACAACACCAAGCTCTGGGCGTACGAGACGGATGGGGACGGCCACGCCAGGATCGACCTCGACCACCCGCGCTCGGTGCTCAACCTGCTGGCCGCCCACTACCGCCGCTACGACCCCGACACGGTGTCCCGGATCACCGGAATCCCGCGCGAGCAGTTCGTCAAGGTGGCCCAGCAGGTCGGTGAGATGGGCCGGCCCGACAAGGTCATGACCATCGTGTACGCCGTCGGCCTGACCCACCACACCACCGGCGTGCAGCTCATCCGCTCGGGCGCCATCCTGCAACTGCTGCTCGGCAACATGGGCCGCCCCGGCGGGGGCATGAACGCCGAGCGCGGCCACGCCAACATCCAGGGCAACACCGACCACGCCATCTCCTGGGACATCCTGCCCGGCTACCTGCGCATCCCCGCCCCCGGGCAGAAGGGCATCGCCGCGTACCTGGACGAGAGCGCCAGCGTCAGGCAGCACCCGCGCGCGGTGAACTTCTTCGGCGAGAACTACCGCCGCTACCTGGTCAGCCTGCTCAAGACCTGGTACGGCGACGCCGCCACGAAGGACAACGAGTTCGCCTTCGACTACCTGCCCAAGCCGGCCGCCAACGCCTCCTGGATCTCCATCTTCGACCAGGCGCTGCGCGGCAGGATGCAGGGCGTCATGTTGTCCGGGATGACCGCGACCAGCATCGGCCCCGACTCCAACCAGGTCATGCAGGCCCTGGCGAACCTCAAGTGGCTGTGCGTCATGGACCCGTTCAACACCACCAGCTCGGAGTTCTGGCGGGCGCCGGGCACGGACCCGGCGAAGGTGCAGACCGAGGTGTTCATGCTCCCGGCCACGCACTGGATCGAGAAGGACGGCTCGTTCACCAACAGCGGCCGGTGGGCGCAGTGGAAGGAGCAGGTGCTGCCGCCGGAGGGCGAGGCCAGGCACGACCACTGGATCCTGGCCGAGCTGTTCCTGCGGGTGCGCGAGCTGTACCAGACGCAGGGCGGCCGGTTCCCCGACCCGGTGCTGAAGCTGGCGATGCCGTACCGGAACCCCAGGAAACCCGAGCTGGACGAGATCGCGCAGGAGATCAACGGCCGGGACCTGCGGACCGGCAAGCGGCTGGCGACGTTCGTGGACCTGAAGGACGACGGCACCACCACCGCCGGCGACTGGATCTACACCGGCCACTACCCCGAGGAGGGCAACCTGACCAAACGGCGCGACGGCGTCCAGAACCCCGCCAGGAACGACCCCAGCGGGATGGGCCTCTACCCGGGCTGGGCGTGGAGCTGGCCCGCGAACCGCCGCATCCTCTACAACCGCGCCTCCGCCGACGAGAACGGCCGCCCCTGGGACCCCGAACGGCCCGGCATCGCCTGGGTGGGCGGCAAGTGGGTGGGCGACGTGCCCGACTACCCGCCGACGACGGGGCCGGGGCCCGACGCGCCGCTGCCGTTCATCATGACGGGGGAGGGCGTGGCCCGCCTGTTCAGCAACGCCGTCGCGGACGGGCCGTTCCCCGAGCACTACGAGCCGATCGAGTCGCCGGTCGCCAACCCGCTGCACCCGCAGCAGTCGGCCACGCCGGTGGCGTTCCTGTACGACGAGCGCGCCGGGCGCGCGTCCCGCTTCGGCACCCCCGCCGACTATCCGTACGTGGCCACCTCCTACCGGCTGACCGAGCACGAGCACTACGTCACCCAGAACGTCGAGCACCTGGTCCAGCTCCAGCCGGAGGCGTTCGTGGAGGTGCCGGCGGGGCTGGCGCGGGAGAAGGGCATCGAGACGGGCGACCTGGTGCGGGTGTCGTCGCGGCGGGGCAAGCTGGAGGTGCGGGCCGTGGTGACCAAGCGGCTGGGGGCGTTGCAGGTGGACGGGCGGCAGGTGTATCAGATCGGGATCCCGATCCACTGGGGGTTCGTCGGGATCAACACCGGGCAGCACTGGCTGGCCAACGCCCTGACGCCGTTCGTGGGTGATGCCAGTGCGCGGACGCCGGAGTACAAGGCGTTCCTGGTCGACATCGAGAAGATCTGATGTACGGGCGGGAGCGGGGGCGGGCCGTGGCGTTGCGGGAGCGGTATCCGCATGCTCGGGAGGTGCTGGGGCTCTATCTGGCGTTGGTGGACGTCTGGGAGGCGGCTGATTCCGGTGGGGAGGCGGGCCGGACGGATGGCGAGCTGCCTCCGGGGGACGGTGAGGTGTCCCCGGTGGCTGGCGCCTGGCTGGCGTGGGCTGCGGCGGAGGTGTTGCCGCAGGTGATGGCGGCGACGGTGGCCGCTGGGCCCCGCCCGCTCGCCGAGGCGGTCGCCGCAACCGGCCATCCCGCCGCTGCCGGTGTCGCCGGCGGCTCGGGTGCGGCTGCTGGGGCCGGTGCTGCTGCCGGCGCCGGCGTGGAGTTGCTGGCCGCGTGGGTGGCGGGCGAGGAGCTGACGCCGGTCGAGCGTTTCCTGGCCCGCGCCACGATGCGCGTGGTCCCACTCGGCCGTAGTAGCCCGGGGAACGCGGCGGGGCGCTGCCCAGCGTGTGGCGGGCCGCCGCAGGTCAGCTACCGGGCCGAGAGCGAGGACCCGCTCGTCAGCGGACGACGCCTGCTCGCCTGCGCCGGCTGCCCGCACGAGTGGAGCTTCTCCGCCACCACCTGCCCGAACTGCGGCGAAACCGGCAAACGCACTGTCCACGCCGAGACCGGGCAGACCACGGCACCTTCACCGCCGAAACCATCCAGGGCCGCAGCCCCGTCCGTGGGCCGCGGTGACCCCGCCCCCGAGGCGCTGTTCCCGCAGTTGCGGGCCGAGTCGTGCGAGAGCTGCCACCGCTACCTCATCGACGTCGACCTGACCCGCGACCCCCGGGCGGTGCCGAGGGTGGACGAGCTGACGGCGATCCCCCTCGACCTGCACCTGGCCGAGCAGGGCTACACCAAGATCACGCCCAACCTGATGGGGTTCTAGAGATGCCGCACATCACACCGGGCCAGGCGTACGGGTTCTTCACCGACACCAGCGTGTGCATCGGCTGCAAGGCCTGTGAGGTGGCCTGCAAGCAGTGGAACCAGCTGGAGGGCCACGCGCCGTCGTTCCTGGACGGCTTCGACAACACCGGCAGGCTCGACGCCGAGACCTGGCGGCACGTGCAGTTCCACGACAACGTCCCCGACGAGGCGGTCACCCCGGGCAACGGCACGGCGTGGCTGATGATGTCGGACGTCTGCAAGCACTGCAAGCAGGCGAGCTGCATGGAGGTCTGCCCGACGAACGCGATCGTCAGGACCGAGTTCGACAGCGTCTTCATCCAGCCCGACGTCTGCAACGGCTGCCGCGACTGCATCGCCGCCTGCCCGTACGACGTGATCGGGGCCAGCGAGACGACCGGCATCGCGCAGAAGTGCACGCTGTGCTACGACCGCCTCCAGAACGACCTGACCCCCGCCTGCGCCAAGGCCTGCCCCACCGAGTCGATCACATTCGGGCCGGTCGCGGAGCTGCGGCGGACGGCGGTCACGCGGCTGGAGATCCTGCGCGGGCAGGGCGTCACGCAGGCCAGGCTGTACGGGCACGACGAGCAGGTGTACGGCGGGCTGAACGCGTTCTTCCTGCTGATGGACGAGCCGGAGAAGTACGGGCTGCCCGACGAGCGCAACGCCGTGCTGCCCAGCCGCAACAACGCGGGCGGCTACCTGACCGCCGCCGTCACGGCCGTGCTGGGCGTGCTCGGCGGCCTGATCGCGCTGCGCCGCCGCAAGGAGCAGGTCAAGGAGTCGGCCGATGGATGAGGTGCAGCACTTCGCCGGCCCGCCGGACTGGCTGTGGTACATCCTGTTCTACTTCTTCCTCGCGGGCCTGTCCGGCGGCTCGTACGTGCTGGCCACCCTGCTCAGGTTCCGTGCCGCGCCGGGCGACGAGCCGATGGCCAGGATCGGCTACTACCTCGCGTTCCCGCCGATGCTCGTCTCGCCGCTGCTGCTGGCGCTGGATCTCGGGCAGCCGCTGCGGTTCTGGCACATGCTGGTCAACACCACCCCCGGCCACTTGGGGCTGAACTTCAAGCACTGGTCGCCGATGTCGATCGGGTCGTGGGCGCTGGTCGTGTTCGGGGCGATCACCACCGTGTCGTTCGCGGCGGCGCTGGTCCGGGACGGCAAGGTGCGGCTGCCACTCGTCGTGCGGCTGGACGGCCGGGTGTTCAACGTGGTCGGGTCGCTGTTCGGGCTGTTCGTCGCCGGGTACACGGGCGTGCTGCTGTCGGTGTCGAACCAGCCGGTGTGGAGCGACACGTTCGCGCTCGGCGGGCTCTTCCTGGCCTCCGGGCTGGCGGGGGCGGCCGCGCTGATGGTGCTGCTGGCCCGCTACCGGCCGGAGGCGCGGCCGAGCACGCCCATGCTGTCGGTCTCCGAGCGGCTGTACTCGCTGCTGGAGCTGGCGCTGATCGTGGTGTTCGCGCTGACGCTGATCGCCGCGGGCACCCAGGAGATCGTCTTCGGGCTGCCGTGGCTGCTGCTGTGGGTGGTGGCGCTCGCCGGGCTGCTGCCCGGTCTGTACGGGCTGGCCACCGAGCGCCTGTCGGCCGGCACGGCGGTGGCGATGCGGTACTCGGTGGTGCTGCCGCTGCTGGTGCTGGCCGGGGTGCTCGCCCTGCGGGCGGCGATCATCTTCAGCGTGCAGGTGTGATCAGCGGGCGCGACGAGGCCGGCGGGCGGAGGCGATCAGGGCTCGACGAAGCCAGGATGCGGAGGCGATCAGGGCTCGACGAGGCCGGCGCGGATGGCGTACCTGGTCAGCTCCAGGCGGTCGCGCATGCCGAGCTTCTGCAGGATGTTGGCCCGGTGGCGATCGACGGTCTTGACGCTGATGACGAGCGTCTCGGCGATCTCCTTGGCCGAGTTGCCCTCGGCGATCAGCTTGACGATCTCCTCCTCGCGCGGCGTCAGTATGCTCTCCGGCATGCGCTCGCCCTCCCGGTCCCGCTGCAGGTAGTCGCGGATGAGCGCGGTGACCGCGCCGGGGTAGAGGAACGGCTCGCCGCGCATGGTGGCCCGGCACGCCTCCAGCAGGTCCTGGTCGGCGACGGACTTGAGCACGTAGCCGGACGCGCCGACCTTGAGTGACTCGAAGAAGTACTGCTCGTTGTCGTACATCGACAGGATCAGGATGCGGATGCCCGGCGCCCGCCTGGAGATCTCCCTGGCCGCCTGGAGGCCGGTCATGCGGGGCATCGCGATGTCGAGGATGGCCAGGTCCACGTCGTCCTCGCAGGCCGCGGCCACGGCCTGCGCGCCGTCGGCTGCCTCGGCGACCACCTGGAGGTCGGGCTCGGCGTCGAGGATCAGCCGCAGGCCCTGGCGGACCAGCGCGTGGTCGTCGGCCAGCAGGATCCGGGTCTTGTTCACGTGTCCGTCCTTGGCTGCGATGGGATGACGAGGCTGACGCGGGTGCCCTCGCCCGGCGGTGAGTCCACGCTCAGACGGGCGCCGATGAGCAGCGCGCGCTCGCGCATGCCGCGGATCCCCGCGCCGTCCTGGAGCGCGCCGCCCCGGCCGTCGTCGGTGATGCGCAGGACCAGGTGGCCGTCCTCGGCCGCCAGCGACAGCTCGGCGCGGGCGGCCCCGGCGTGCCTGGCGATGTTGGTCAGGCTCTCCTGCGCGATCCGGTAGAGGACGAGCTCGACGTCGGCGCCCAGGGCCGGCAGGTCGTGCTGGAGGTCGCGGGTCACCTTGACGCCGCTCATCCGGGAGACGTCCGTGGCCAGGGCGCTGAGTGCGGCGTGCAGCCCGAGGTCCTCCAGCACGCCGGGGCGCAGGCGGCGGGCGACCTGGCGTACCTCGTCGAGGCTGGCCCGTACGGTCTCCTGCACGCCGTGCAGGTCCTCCTTGAGGTCGGCGGGGGCGCGGTCCACCACCCGCTTGAGACCCAGCAGCACCACGGTCAGGCTCTGGCCGATCTCGTCGTGCAGCTCGCGGGCGATGCGCTGCCGCTCGCCCTCCTGCGCGGCCAGCGCGTGCGCGCTGCTGGCGCTGCGCTCGGCCTCCAGCCGGTCCAGCATCGCGTTGAACGTGCCGATCAGGTGGGTCAGGTCGCTGTTGCCGCTGTCGGCCAGGCGGTCGCCGGTGCGCAGCAGGTCCACCCGCTGCATCAGGGTGGTCAGCGCGTCCAGCGGCGCCAGGCTGCGGCGCAGCAGCAGCGCGTTGGCGGCCAGCATCACGGCCAGCCCCACCAGCAGGACCGGCACCTCGGCCCACACGACAGGGGCGGAGACGGTGGCGGGGGAGACGGCGAGCACGAGCGTGCCGGTCGCGAACACCAGCCCGTTGATCGTGACCAGCCGCCGGAACAGGCCGTGAGCCGCCGGCCGGGACGCGCCGCGCGGCGCGCCCGCGCGACGCGTCCCGGCCGGCGGCGCACTGCCCGTACCGGCCTTCGCCCGATCGTTCATCGCCTCTAGCCTCTTGGTCCGAAGGTGCGATTGTCCATGCGGTTTGACCCCCATTGAGAAACACGTCCCTACATGTTCTATCCCCGCCCAGATGGGTGTTCGACCCGATAGCCGCCGAGTGGTGCCTCCCCGGAGGATGGACGGGAGCCGGAGGGGAGACAGCGACGTGGAAGCCAGCAACATCGCCGTGAACCTGCCGACCGTGACCGCGCACGATCCCGTCACCAAGGCCGTGCGCATCATGGCGCTGGGCCGGATGCCCGGCCTGATCGTCGTGGACGGCAGGGGGCGGCCCTCGACCGTGCTCCCGGGCACGCAGGTGCTGCGGCTGGCGGTGCCGGGGGCGTACCAGGAGGACCCGGCGCTCTGCCGGACGATCGACGAGGCGCACGCCGACCTGTTCTGGGGTGAGCTGGGCGACCTGACGGTGGGCGACTGCCTGCCACGCAGGCCCGACCCGCCGGCGACCGTGCCGCTCGACGCGACCCTGCTGGAGGTGGCCGCGCTCATGGCCAGGCTGCGCAGCCCGATCGTCGCGGTCGTCGGCCGCGACGGCGCGCTCGCCGGGGCGATCACCCTGGAGCGGCTGCTGACCTGCCTGGCGCTCTCCGGTCAGGACGACTGACCCACCCCCGGCTGCGAGGGCCGGGACGACCGACACCCATCCCTTGACCGGGCGGGCCTCAGGCCCGCCCGGGCCGAAGCATGCCCACCCACGGAGGTCATCATGATCCGCTGTTGTCCCGTCACGCGCTCATCCGGCCCGGCAGCCCGGTCCGGACCGCCGGGGCAGGCGGGATGAGCGCCTTCGCCGCACTGGCGATCTTCCTGGTGGCCTTCTACTTCATCGCGACGGAGAAGGCCGACAAGGTCAAGGTGGTGCTGATCGCGGCCGGGCTGATGGCCGTGCTCGGCCTGATCCCCGGCGCCGGGGTGTTCTTCTCCGAGCACGAGGGCATCGACTGGAACGTCATCTTCCTGCTGTTCGGCATGATGGTCATCGTCGGCGTCATCAAGCAGACGGGCGTCTTCGACTACCTGGCCATCTGGGCCGCCAAGAAGTCGAAGGGGCGCCCGTACCGGCTGATGGTGATGCTGATGGCGATCACCGCCATCGCCTCGCCGTTCCTCGATAACGTCACCACGATCATGCTGGTCGCGCCCGTCACGATCGTGGTGTGCAACCGGCTGCGGATCGCCGCGCAGCCGTACCTGATCGCGGAGGTCCTCGCCTCGAACATCGGCGGCGCGGCCACCCTCATCGGCGACCCGCCCAACATCATTATCGGCAGCCGCGCCGGCCTGACCTTCAACGACTTCCTGATGCACATGGCGCCGATCGTGGTGGTCATCTTCGCCGTCTTCGTGCTGGGCGCCCGGTGGCTGTTCGCGAGCTCGTTCCAGTACAACGCCGAGCACGTGGCCGAGGTCATGGCACTGCAGGAGCGGCGGGCGATCACCGACCCGCGGCTGCTCGCGCGCTGCCTGGTGGTGCTGGCCGCGGTGGTGGCCGGGTTCGGGCTGCACGCGGTGGTGCACGTCGAGCCGTCGATCGTGGCGCTGGTGGGCGCGGGCGTGATGCTGCTGGTCTCCCGCTCGAACGTCTCCGAGGTGCTGCGCGAGGTCGAGTGGCCCACGCTGGTGTTCTTCATGGGCCTGTTCGTCATGGTCGCGGGGCTGGTGCACACCGGCGTGATCGCGGCGATCGGCACGTGGGCGCTGGACACGCTGGGCGACAACTACTTCGTGGCCGCGACGGCGCTGCTGTTCGGCTCCGGCGCGCTGGGCGCCTTCTTCGACAACATCCCGTACGTCGCCACGACCGCCCCCATCGTCGAGGGCGTGGTCGCCGCGGCCCCCGACCCGCAGACCGGGCAGGCGCTGTGGTGGGCCTTCGCCCTGGGCGCCGACTTCGGCGGCAACGGCACCGCGGTCGCGGCCAGCGCCAACGTGGTGGCCCTGGGCATCGCCGCGCGCAACGGCCACAAGATCAGCTTCTGGCAGTTCACCAGGTACGGGATCGTGGTCACCGTCCTGAGCACGGTGCTGGCCTGGCTGTACGTCTGGATGCGGTACTTCACCTGAGAACGTCCCTGACCTCGGGCCAGGGGTAAATCAGGGACGATCACCGATGAGCCGGGCGGGCTCCGCGAGGCATCGTGGCCTGTATGAACCCCGCGCACCGTCTGGCTCAGCTCTCCTTCACCGCCGGACCGGCCGCCCTGCTGGCCGGCTGGTTCCTCATGCGCCCCATCCACGGCGGCCTCGAACCGGGGCCCTGGTGGACGGCCGCGCACGTGGTCTGGCTGGCGGGCTTCCTGATGATCGGCGTGATGACCCTGGCCCTGCGCGGCCTGGCCGGGCCGGTCACGGGCCGGTCGCGGGTGGCCGTGGAGGTGGTGTCGGGCCTGGCGCTGTTCGGCGTGGCGGCCAACGTCGTCCAGCTCGTCATCGACCTCTACACGGGGCTCGCCGCGGCGGACGGCGAGGCGATGCGCGGCCTGCTGGACGCGGTCAGGGACTATCCCGGCGTCGAGCAGGTCGTGTACGGCCCGGGGGCGCAGCTCTACTACGCCGCGCTGCTCGCGCAGGCGGTCGTCCTGGCCGCGCTGCGCCGCGTCACCCCCGTCAGCGCCGCCGTCACCGCCGGTGGGGTGGTGCTGCTGGCGGTGGCCACGTTCGCGGAGGGCAGGGGATCGGCCCTGGTCGCCCTCGGCATGGCCGTGATGTGGCTGGGCACGCTGCTGATGGGCCGGGGCACGCCCGGCACGCGCGCTCAGGACGCGGCGATGACCTCCCGGACGTCCACGAAGCTTCTGACGTAGCCGTGCTCAGCCACGGAACGCGGCGGCGGTCGGGCAGCTCCGCTCGAAGGGGCGGCCCGGCAGGTAGCGGCGCCATTCCGCCTCCGTGAGGGCGCGGCCCGCCCGCGCGCACGCCGTCTCCGCCAGCCGCTCGACGGTCGTCGGCAGGCTGGTCCGCACCCCGTCCCTGCCGATGGCCAGCAGCTCGGCGGAGCCGGCGGTGAAGGTGAGCGACCTGGCGCTGTCGGAGAGCCCGACCACCGGCCCGACACGCCGGCCCTGCGCCACGTCCCACAGGCTGAGCGTGTTGTCCTGCGAGGCGAACGCGAACAGTCTCCCGTCGGGGGAGAACACCCCGTCCCACGCGGCGCCGTCCACCCGCAGCCAGTCGCCGGCCTGCGCGCCCGTGGCGGTGTCCCAGACGCCGGCCTTGCCGGAGAAGAGCACCGCGACCCGCTTCAGGTCGGGGCTGAACCAGACGTTCTGCGGCTGCGCGGGCAGCGTCATCGCGGCCCCGACCGGCCGGCCGGTCTCCAGATCCACCACGCGCAGCCGGTCCGCGTCCAGCCCGACGAGCCGCCCGTCGGCGCCGGCGGCCCAGCCGAGCAGGCGCGGCCTGGGCACCTGCTTGAGCCGCTGACCGCCGGGCAGCGACCAGAGCGTGAAGGTCTTCTCCCCGGCCGTCCAGAGGCCCTTGGCCGTCGGCAGGGCGGTGTCCGGCTCGCTGACGGCGGAGAAGCCCGGCGTGAGGCTCGCCAGCTCGCGCCAGGTGGCAGTGTCGCGGACGGACACCTGGTCGCCGCGCCTGATGGCCAGCCTGCGGCCGTCGCGGCTGAAGGTGAACTCGGCGTCGTAGGCCTCGAACGAGCCGGCTTCGAGCTGCTTGCCGTTGAGCGTGACCTTCGTGGAGCCGAGCGCATGGGTGAGCGTCGAGCCGCCGCCCTCGCTCAGCCGTACGCCGTCCAGCTCCTTGGCGGCGGGCGGGGCGGGCTTGAGCGTGACGACCGTGCCCTCGCTCAGGTAGCGCAGCCCGCCGGGGGCGAACGCGGCGGCGCTCGGCCGGTCGTCCGGCTCGCGTCCGAGCTGCAGCGGCTCGTCGTCACCCAGCCGCCAGACGGTGACCCGCTCCCCGACGCCCGCGATCAGGCGGCCGTCCGGGCTGAAGACCGGCACCGCGCCCGGCTCCCAGCCGGCGATCCCGTCGATCTCCTCGCGGGTCCGCGTGTCGTACACGGTCAGGCCGGCGTCGTCGCTGACGGCCAGGCGCCTGCCGTCCCTGCTGAAGGCGGGGAAGCTGGCGCAGTCGGCGCAGACGCCGCGGAAGCCCGCGCGCCCCTTGCCCGAGGGCAGCGACCAGATCGTGGGCCCGGCCACGGCGTACGTGCCGTCCGGGTGCACGGCGACCCCCGCCATCGTGGGCAGCGAGACCGCCTTGCCGGTACGCCAGTCGTAGACGTACACGCCCTGCCCGATCGTCACCAGCAGCCGCCCCCCGCTGAAGGCCACGGTGAGGTCCACCTCCTGCGGGGCCTCCAGGCGCTTGCCGACCGCACGGCCCGTGGCCAGCTCCCTGACGCCCACGCCCTGGTCGTCGGCGATGGCCAGCAGCCGCCCGTCCGCGCTGGCCGCGACCTGGCGGAGCTGCCTGCCGGGCAGGCCGGTGAAGCCGCCGGTGCGCCGCCCGGTGCCGACGTCCCACACCTTGACCTCGCCGGGGTCGGCGCTGATCAGCGAGCGGCCGTCGGGGGTGAGCGCGCGCACCACGTCGGGCCTGGTGGCCGGGTCGTGGAAGACGGCGACCGCCGGGTCCGTGACGGAGGCGACCAGGCTCGACCGGGCCTCGTCCGTGGGCGACAGCCGCCCGGCCGCGGCGCTGAGCAGCATGCCGAGCACCGGGTCCTGGCCGCGGGCGGCGTCTGCGGCGGCGGCCAGCCGGGCCGACTCGGCGGCGTCGCGCTGCTGGGCCAGCTTGTCGCCCTGCTCGGCCAGCGTCAGGCTCTGCCACCCGGCCAGCGCCCCCGCCGCCAGGGCCAGGACCAGCAGCACGGCCAGCCCCATGGCGGCCAGCCTCGTACGGCGGGAGCGGCGCCGGGTGAGCGCGGCAGCGGCGGCCAGGAAATCCCGCTCCGCCGGGGTCAGCGTGATGTTGCGCCGCCCGGCGGCGGCCCAGCTCAGCGCGTGGTCCAGGGTGCTGCCGGAGAACAGGTCGGCGTCCTTGCGGCCGTGCTCCTGCCAGCGGCCCGCCGCCGTGCTGATCCTGCGGTGCACGGCCAGGCCGTCCCTGTCGGCCTCGATCCAGGCGCGCAGCCGGGGCCAGGCCAGGGGGAGGGCGGGGCGCAGCAGGCGTACGGGGTCGGTGTCGGAGACGAGGTAGGGGAACGCGGCCAGCACCCGATCCACGCCGTCCGGCAGCTCCGACCTGCGAGGGCGGCGCAGCGCCAGCTCGCCCTCGTCGGTCACCGTGACCAGGCGGAGGAACAGCTCGGGTGCCAGCTCCTTGTCCTCGGGCGCGAGCGTCGCGTAGGCGTCCTCGGCCAGCACACCGAGCGCGGGGTCGTCGGCGGGGGCGCCGATCCGGCGGCCGTCCCCGGCACCCAGGGCGAGCAGGCGCGGGAGGTCGAGGGCGCCGTCGCGGGTGAGCAGGCGTGAGGTGTCGAGACCGCTGTCACCATCGCCGGTGAGCAGGCGCGGCGTGTCCAGGCTGCCGTCGCCGCTGATCAGGGCGAGCAGCAGCTCGCGGGCCGATGGCCGCTGGACGGGCTCCTTGGACAGGGCCGCCCGCACCGGCCCGCGCAGGGACTCCGGCAGCACGTCGAGGTCGGGGTCGTGGGAGAGCACGCGGTGCATGACCGCGCCGAGCGCCTCGCCGGTGAACGGGTCCCGCCCCGTGGCGGCGAACCAGACGACCGCACCCCAAGCGAACACGTCGGCGGCCGGTCCCGCCCGCTCGCCCGAGAACACCTCGGGCGCCATGTACCCGGGAGTGCCCTTGACCAGGCCGGTCGAGGTGAGCGACATCTCCACGGTGCGGGCGATCCCGAAGTCGATCACGCGGGGGCCGTCGGGGCCGAGCAGCACGTTGTCGGGCTTGAGGTCGCGGTGCACCACGCCGGCGTCGTGGATGGCGGTCAGCGCCGTCGCGATCGCCGTGGCCAGCCGGTGCAGCTCGCCGCCCTCGAAGGTGCGACCGGCCGAGCGCAGGCTGGGGCCCTCGACGTACTCGCTGACGAGGTACGGCCGCGGCCCCTCCAGATCGGCGTCCAGCACCCGGGCCGTGCAGAACGAGGCCACCCGCTGCGCCGAGACCGCCTCCTTCACCATCCCGTCGCGCAGCCCGGGATCCCTGACGGGGTCGCCGCTCAGTACCTTGATCGCGACCCGGGTCCCGGCAGGGTCGTAACCTTCGTACACGACACCCTGGCCGCCCGCCCCCAGGCGGCCGGCCAGCCAGTAGTCGCCGAGCCGCTGCGGATCCCCGTCGATGAGCGCATTCCCCATGACAGGTTGGATGACGGCGACGGCCATCTGGTTGGGGGTCTGTACGCGGCGGCCGTCCACCGACGCGTTGCGCAGCTCGAACCCGCTCACCGCGAGGTCCTTGACGTACAGGTCCCGGACGTAGCCGCCGCGTTCCGGGTTCGTCTTGATCCGGATCGCGCTCCAGGCGGGCGGTGCTCATGGTGCAGTTCCACGCGAACACCCGGCTCGCTCCACAGGTCGTCACGCTCCCGACCGTCACGCTCCCGACCGTCACGCCGCCGATCGTCTCGCTGCCGATCGTCTCGCTGCCGATCGTCACGCCGCCGTTGCCGTCGCGCATCACGCACGAGTCGACCAGCACGTTCGTGGACGGCGCGTAAAATCCCGGAAGAAATCCGCGGGCTGTGTCGAAATCGGCCCGGCTCGTTCGCCGCCAGGTCAGAGGGCCGGACGAGCCGGCCCCGAAGACCAGAGGCGGATCACCATGACGCACCTCGCCCACTCCTCCGCACGGCCGCTCTCCCGCCCGCGCCTCCTGCTCGCCTGCGGCGTCATGGCAGGCCCGATGTACGTCACCGTCGCCCTGGCCCAGGCGTTCACCAGGGAGGGCTTCGACCTGGCCCGCCACCCCTGGAGCTTCCTGGCCAACGGCGACCTCGGCTGGATCCAGACCCTGAACTTCGTCCTCACCGCCCTGGCCGTCATCGCCGCCGCCGCCGGCCTGCGCCACGCCCTGGCCCGGGGACGCGGCGGCCGGTGGGCCCCGATCCTCGTCGGCACGTTCGGCGCCAGCATGATCGGTGCCGCCCTCTTCCCCGCCGACCCCGCCATGGGCTTCCCTGCCGGAACCCCCGAAGGCCCCGGCGCCATCACCCTCTCGGGCATGCTGCACCTGGCCGTCGGCGGCGTGGGCTTCCTGTGCGCGAGCGCGGCCTGCTACGTCATCGCCTCCCGCTACGCCCGTGACGGCCGCAAGGGCTGGGCCTGGTACTCCAGGGCCACCGGCACCCTCTTCCTGGGCTCGTTCGTCGGCATCGCCAGCGGCGGCGGGGTCGCCTGGGCGAACCTCGCCTTCATCGCGGGCATCCTCGCCCTCTGGACCTGGATGTCGCTAATGTCGCTGAACCTGTCCCGCTCCGCCTGAAGCCGTCCCCCTCGCTAGCGAACCAGAAAGGCGTCACGACCATGCGCTACCTCGTCACCCTCAAAGTCACCGCCCAGCCCGACGGCCCGCCCCCGGCCGACCTCATGGAGGCCATCATGAAGCTCGGCCAGGAGGCCACCGAGTCAGGAGCCCTGCTGGACACCAGCGGCCTGGCCCCCAGCTCCGAGGGCGCCCGGGTCGAGATCAGCGGCGGCCGGCTGATCGTCAGCGACGGCCCGTTCGCCGAGGCCAAGGAGATGATCAGCTACGCCCTGTACGAGGTCAGGACCAAGGAGGAGGCCGTGGAATGGGCTTCCCGCTTCGTCAGGCTGCACCGCGACCTGTGGCCCGGCTGGGAGGGCGAGGCGGACGTGCTGCGCCTGTTCGGCCCCGCGGACTTCGCCCCGCCCGCCTGATCGCGATATTCAGGACCTATGACGCGAGCCGATTCCCATCGGGCGGTCGAGGCGGTCTGGCGCATCGAGTCCGCCCGGGTCATCGCCACGCTGGCCCGCATGGTGGGCGACGTCGGGCTGGCCGAGGAGCTGGCCCAGGACGCCCTGGTCGCGGCGCTCGAAGAGTGGCCGCGCAAGGGCGTGCCGGACAATCCGGGTGCCTGGCTGACCATGACCGCCAGGCACCGCGCCATCGACCAGTTCCGGCGGCGCGACACCTACCAGCGCAAGCTGCAACAGATCGGCCGTGACATGGAGCTCCGCCAGGAGTCGGCAGCAGCCGAGCTCGACGACGCCCTCGACGACCACATCGGCGACGACCTGCTTCGCCTGATCTTCACCGCCTGCCACCCCGAGCTGCCGGTCGAGGGGCGGCTGGCGCTCACCCTCCGGCTGCTCGGCGGCCTGTCCACCGCCGAGATCGCCCGCGCCTTCCTCGCCCCGGAGCCCACCGTCGGCCAGCGCATCTCCCGTGCCAAGCGGACGCTCGCCGACAAGAAGATCCCCATCGAGCTGCCCCCACCCGCCGAACTGCCCGCCCGCCTGGCGTCGGTGCTGGAGGTCATCTACCTCATCTTCAACGAGGGATACGCGGCCAGCTCCGGCGACGACTGGGCCCGCCCGTCCCTCTGCCAGGAGGCGATGCGCCTCGGCCGGGTGCTGGCCGGGCTCATGCCGGCCGAGCCCGAGGTGCACGGCCTGCTGGCCCTCATGGAGATCCAGGCGTCCCGCATCCCGGCCAGAACCGCCCCCGACGGCACCCCGATCCTCCTGCCCGACCAGGATCGCAGCCGCTGGGACCGCCTGCTCGTCCGCCGCGGCCTGGCCGGCCTCCACCGCGCCGAGCAACTGGGCACGCTCGGCCCGTACGGACTCCAGGCCGCCATCGCCGCCTGCCACGCCCGCGCCCGCACCCCGCAGGCCACCGACTGGGCCAGGATCGCCGCCCTCTACCGGCTGCTGTCGCACCTCACGCCCTCACCCGTCGTCGAGCTGAACCGCGCGGTCGCGGTCGGCATGGCCCACGGCGCTGAGCGCGGGCTGGAGATCGCCGACGCCCTCCTGGACTCACGTGCGTTACGCGACTACGCGCATCTGCCCGCCGTCCGCGGTGACCTGCTGGCCAGGCTCGGCCGGGCGGACGAGGCCGCCGCCGAGTTCCGCCGCGCGGCGGAGCTGACCCGCAACGCCCGTGAACGCGAGCTGTTTCTGCGGCGTGCCGCCGGCCTCGACTGATTCGCGTACAGCAGTCGGGCGGTGAGAGGGTTACTGTTCGCTGAACAGGTCCTGGGAGGTGTGGGCGGTGGTCGCGCGGATGAGCCAGGTGTGGAGTTGTGCGAGGTCCGTGCAAGCGGTGATCCTGGTACGGGTGTCGTCCGGGATGTCGAGGCCGCGGGTCCGCAACACCAGGAGCACCGACTCGGCGGCCTCCTTGGCCTGGCCCTCGGCCATGCCTTCCGCCTTGCCTTCCTCCCGGCCGCGGCCGAAGTGCTCGCGGGCGAAGGGACTGTAGACGGGCCAGGCGGTGGACGCCATGATTTCCTCCAGGAGCCGCTGGATGTCGGGCATGGACATGCTGTACGCGTATTCATAGTACTTCGTAGCGTGTTCGCCGGGAGCGTTGTTCAGCGCGGTAGCGAACGCCTCCACGACCTTGCGGTCGCGGCCGTGAGTCATGACGGACATGACGGCGAGCGGCAGGTCAGCCGCTGCCTCCAGGGGGTCGATGACGGCCGGAATGTCCCTCGGTCCCACCACCTGGGGTTGAAAGCGGTAGCCGTTCAGCCCCGATTCGACTGGTTTCGCGTAATGGTCGGCGACCGATTGCTTCGGGCAGACGACCAGAACGGTGACGTCGACCTTCATCATCAGCCACGCGGCGGCGGCGTAGCGCGCGAACTGCCGGGCGTCCTTGTTGCTGTCCTGCTGGACTTCCACAATGATCACGTGGACCGGGCTCTGCTTCGGGCCAAGGGTGAAGACCAGGTCGGGCTCGATGTCGTCGGACGTCCGGGTGTTGAAGGTGCGATCCTCCTCCTGAATGAGGGGGGTGTCAGGTAGCTCGACACGCATGAGGTCGCGCAGGATCTCCGTCACCAGCTGAGGGCGATCGGAGAACAATTGGACCAGAGCGTCATGTGAGGGGGACGGCATGACGCTTAGCGTATCTAAACGCATACCCACTGTGACGAAAACTTGGGTAAGGACGGGTGGTCCGATCAAGACGGCAGGCGAGCCGCCTCCCGATCCGCGTGCGAGGCCGCGCCCGCGAGGGTGGCCGGGCGCATGGTCCAGATCAGTACGGCCAGCCCGGCGAAGATGACCGCCGCGACCGCACCGTTCACATGCAGACCGGCGGTGAAAGCCTCCCGCGCGGCATGCAGCAGCTCGGCCCCCAATCCGGTGCCGAGCGCGAACAGGGGGCCGGTGCCCAGCGCCAGCACGGTGATGCCGATCATCACCTGCGGCAGGGCGCTCGCGACGGTACCGACGCCGACCAGCAGCAGGCTGCCCAGCGACGACACCACCAGCCCGCCGGCGATCGCGGCCGGCTGCCGCATCCGCCGGGCCAGCGCGGGCGCCGCCATGGTGCCGGCCGCCGTGCCCAGGCCCATGGGTGCGAACAGCACCGCCGACGCGACGGGCGAGAAGCCCAGGACGCTCTGCAGGTACTGCGTCACCAGCAGCCCCGTGCCGGCCATCGCGATGCCCGCGAAGACGAGCGCGACGATCACGGCCGTGAACGGGCGGTTCCGGAAGAGCCGCAGGTCCAGCAGCGGCGACTCCAGGCGCAGTTGCCGGCGTACGAACAGGGACCCGAGGCCCGCCCCGGCGGCGAGCGCCACCGCCGGCACGGCCACCAGGAACACCGACCCCCACCAGAAGTGCCGGAGCAGGAACCCGGCGAGCACGGGCCCGAGTGCGCCGCCGGTGAACTGGCAGGTCGCCCAGATGGCGATGGCGCGCCGCTTCTCGACATCGGTACGGACGGCGCGCGGGAATCGGGGCGGCGGCGTCACCGTGTCAGGAGGACGACCAGCAGTCCCAGGCCGAGCACCAGGTCCAGCACGCCGCACCACTCGGCGTACGACCGGGCGACGATCTTGTTGGCCCGGTAGTGGAAGCCGTCCCACAGGGCGTGGCCGAGGAGGCCCGCCGCGACGAGATAGCCCCCGGCCGTCGGCGGGACCGAGAGGGCCAGCAGGCCGGAGGCCAGGAAGGCGAGGGCGCCCGCCGGTTGCAGGGCGTAGATCCGTGGGCTGCGCAGGCGGCCGTTGACGAGGCCGAGGGCGGTGAGGGCGATCACGACCAGGGCCAGCGGGGGCCACGGGTCGATGTCCAGGGCACGCAGGATCACGACCGTCGCGAGCAGGGCGATCACCACCGCCCAGGAGATGCGTGGGCGGTCGGCCACCGCCAGGAACAGGTAGCCCGCGGCGGGCAGGACGAACAGGATCACGTACTCGAGGCCGTCGCCGACGTCGGAGAGGCTGTAGACGGCCCAGGCCAGGGCCAGCAGGCTGGGCCAGCGGCGGCCCGCGGCGGTCAGTGCGCGCAGCCATGCGGGCGGGGGCTGGGCGTCCCGGGTGGCGGTGGGGGCGTCGGGGGCATCGGGGGCGTCGGGAGTGGGGGCAGCGGAGTCGGTCATGGGCACACTGTGGTCCGGCTCGTGCGGCGCATCGGCGGCTTGCTGGCAGCCGGTCCGGAATTCTGCGTTGTCGGTCCTTCGGCCCCGCCCGCCTGCCGCGTGCGCCCGCCTGCCGCGTGCGCCCGCCTGCCGCGTGCGCCCGCCTGCCGCGTGCGCCCGCCTGCCGCGTGCGCCCGGTGGCCGCACGACGTGAGCCGCCCTGATCAACCTGTCCGCGGGTACGTCCCCGCTCAGCGCGCTACCCCACCGGCGCCTCCCCGTACGGAACCAGCCTGACCGGCCCGATCAGCCCGTACGGCTGCCGCGCCAGCCCGCCGTACACGGCCGGGTCCGCCACCCTGAGCCGGTCGAGCCGCAGCGAGCCGCGCCGGTCCGCGGTGTGCCGCAGCACGACGACCTGGTCGGGGTTGCTGGCGAAGACCTCGCGCTGGTGCCGCACGCCGTCACGGGTGAACCGCACGCTGGTGACGGCGCTGGTCAGGTCGAGCTCGCGCCGGTAGTCGGTGAACTCGGCCGAGCCGGGACAGCTCAGCGTGAGGTCGCCGAGCACCTGGTACCACGCCTGCTCGCTGGGCGTGCCGAGCAGGTTCTCGTCCGCCAGGTTCCGGGCGGCTTGCCACTTGTCCTCCCAGACCAGCCGCCTGATCTCCGGCAGCGCCTCCAGCCCCACCTCGGCCGGGCGGGTGTACCAGAGCTCCAGCGCATCGGCCTGCCTGTCGTCAGCCCATGCCGGGAGGGCGTCGGCACCGCTCACGATCAGGGACCCGGCCGCCGCGCCTGACCCGGTGGCGAGCACTCCGCGCCGCGTGTATCCGTTGCCGGCCACTGTTGATCACTCCTGCCCCATACATAGGATGTCTGTCGTGAATCGCATCGATGCCCACCATCACGTCTGGGACCTGTCCGCGCGCTCCCACGCCTGGCTCGACGCCGCCGGGATGGCTCCGCTCCGCCGCACGTTCACCCTCGACGACCTCGCCGGTCACGCGGCCGCCAACGGTGTGACCGCGACCGTGCTGGTGCAGGTGCTGCCCGATCTCGACGAGACCAGAGACTTCCTGACGCTCGCCGCAGAGTCAAACCTTGTGTCGGGAGTCGTCGGATGGATCGACCTGGCCGAGCCCGGCGCCGCCGACACGCTCGCCGCCCTGCCGGAAGGGCTGGTGGGCGTGCGGCACGGCGTGCAGTCCGAGGCCGACCCCGCCTGGCTCAACCGGCCCGACGTGCGCAGGGGGCTGGCCGCCGTGGCGGGCGCGGGGCTGGCCTACGACCTGCTGACGCTGCCCCACCAGCTCCCGGCCGCCATCGACACGGTGAGCGCGCTGCCGGAGCTGACGTTCGTGCTCGACCACCTGTCCAAGCCGCCGATCGCGTCAGGGGAGCTGGAGCCGTGGTGCGGCCGGATCCTGGAGCTGGCCGCGCGGCCCAACGTCTACTGCAAGCTGTCGGGGATGGTCACCGAGGCCGACTGGGGTTCGTGGCGCACCTCCGACCTGCGGCCGTACGCCGAGACGGTGCTGGAGGCATTCGGCCCCGAGCGGGTCATGTTCGGCTCCGACTGGCCGGTGTGTCTGCTCGCGGCCGGGTACGACCAGGTCGTCTCGGCCGCGGACGAGCTGTGCGCCGGGCTTTCGGAGAGCGAGCGGGAGGCGGTGTTCGCCGGGACGGCGCGGCGGGCGTACCGGCTAGGAGGCTGACTCCACCCGGAACGTCGTGTGGTAGGTGCGCGACTCCTGCGGCCCGAGCCAGATCATGCTGCCGTCCTGCCGGGCCGCCGCGTCGCCGGACACGTGGTGCGTGGACGGCTCCGGGCCGGCCGCGTAGTTGCCCGAGCGCAGGTTCAGCCACTCGAAGACGTACGGGAACTCCGCCGCCCGCCACTCCACGGCCACCCGCATGCCCAGCCGGCCGTTGACCACGGCCACCCGGTACAGCCCGTCGGCCCGGGGGGACGAGGCGCGCTCGTACACTCACCCCGGCGCGCGATGGAGATCGTCCGACCCGCGTACAGTCCTCCAAGTCAATATGATATAAGCGCCTTTGTCCACGTGGCCATTTATGTCCGGATTCTGTGACACAAGCCCTTATGAGAGCGCCGCCACACCCCCATCGGTAAGCCGTATTTCCCCAGGTGGACAGCCGTATTGAGCCCCCCGGAACCCCCTAGTCGATCTATTGTGAGTGACCTTACCGTTATATGACGCCGTTTCTGACTGTTATATTTTTGCTTATATTCTGCGCCCTGATCGCCATCCCGACATCGCGTTGACATTTCACGATGCGAGATGGGTTTTCGTTGCGGGGGGCGCCTCTCCGCCTGGAAGGTTGCGCCCCCGGTCAGCGCGAACGGAGAGTGATGGGCAAGTACCTGCTCCGCAGGTTGGCAATAAATGTGATCCTGGTCGCCATAGCCGCGAGCCTGGCCTACATGCTCGCGGCCACCACCATGAACCCGCGGGCGGCCTACGAGGGCCGGCAGCCGCCGGTGCCCGAGGCGACCATCGATGCCACACTTGACGCCTACAACCTGAACGACAAGACCCCCGTGCTCACGCGCTACGCGACCTGGGCCAAGGGTGTCGTGACCGGAGACTTCGGCAAGACCTGGAACGGCGGCTCGGTCAACGAGGAGATGGGCCGCCGCGTCATGGTCAGCCTGCGCCTGCTGCTCATCGGCACGCTGCTGGGCTTCGCCCTCGGCGTGGCGCTGGGCGCGTACTCGGCGGTCAGGCAGTACAAGCTCAGTGACCGGTTAATCGGTGTCACCTCCTTCGTGATCATGGCGATCCCCGTGTTCGTCCTGGCCACGCTGCTGGCCATCGGCACGTACAACCTGAACAGGGGGCTCGGCTTCACGCTGATCGAGTACACCGGCGAGTACAACCCGCAGCTGTCCGGGTGGGACCAGTTCGTCAACCGGCTGAACCACCTCATCCTGCCGACGATCTCGCTCAGCCTCGGCTCGATCGCCTTCTACAGCCGGATCCAGCGCAACATGATGCTCGACGTGCTCGGGCAGGACTTCGTCCGCACGGCGATGGCCAAGGGGCTGCGCCGCAGGACGGCGCTGACCAGGCACGCGCTGCGGACCGCGCTGATCCCCTCGGCGACGTACTTCGCCTTCGCGTTCGGCACGATGTTCACGGGCGCCACGTTCACGGAGAAGATCTTCGCCTGGCACGGCATGGGCGCCTGGCTGGTCGACTCGATCAACCAGAACGACGTGAACTCGGTGGCCGCGGTGACGTTCTTCGCCGCCGTGTGCGTGCTGGCCGCGTCCTTCCTGTCGGACCTGCTGGTGGCGGCCCTCGATCCACGGGTGCGGGTGAGCTGACATGCGATCCAAGGTCGTTCTCGGGCGCCTGCTGCGCAACAAGCAGGCCCGCTACGGGTTCATCGCCCTGTTCCTGCTGGTCGTGCTGGCCTACGTGGGGCCGTTCTTCGGCGCGTACGACTGGACGGAGAAGGACTTCCTGTCCTTCCTGTCGGCGCCGGACGCCGACCACTGGTGGGGCACCACCTCGATCGGCCAGGACATGTACGCGGTCACCCTGCGCGGCATGCAGAAGTCGATCATCATCGGCCTGCTGGTGGCGCTGATCTCCACGGGCCTGGCCGCGGTCGTCGGGGCGTTCGCCGGATATTTCGGCGGCTGGGTGGACAAGGTGTTGATGTGGGGTGTGGACCTGCTGCTGGTCCTGCCCAGCTTCCTGATCATCGCCATCATCTCGCCCCAGCTCAGGAACGGTTCGTGGCTGTGGTTCGTGGCGCTGCTGGCCGCGTTCTCCTGGATGATCACCTCCCGGGTGGTCCGCAGCATGACGCTCTCGCTGCGTGAGCGTGAGTACGTGCTGGCCGCCGCCTACATGGGCATCCCGCGCTGGAAGATCATCTTCCGGCACATCGTGCCGAACCTGGCCTCCCTGCTGATCATCGACGCCACCCTCAACGTCAGTGGCGCCATCATCGGCGAGGCCGCGCTGTCCTTCTTCGGCTTCGGCATCCAGCCGCCGGACGTCTCGCTCGGCACGCTGATCGCGGAGGGCTCCCGCAACGCCACCGGCTACCCGTGGCTGTTCGCCTTCCCCGCCGGACTGCTGGTCGCGCTGGTGCTCAGCGTCAACCTCATCGGCGACGGCCTGCGTGACGCACTCGACCCGGGGAGCAACTCATGAGCATCTTGGAGGTCAGGGACCTCACCGTCACCTTCCCCGGCGGCATCGAGGCCGTGCGCGGCGTCAGCTACGACGTCGAGCGTGGCGAGGTGCTCGGCATCGTCGGCGAGTCCGGCTCGGGCAAGTCCGTGACCTCGCTCGCCGTCATGGGCCTGCTGCCGCAGAACGCCGTGGTCAGCGGCTCGGTCAGGCTGCACGGCCAGGAGTTGCTCGGCATGAAGGAGGACGAGCAGGTCAAGGTGCGCGGCAAGGCCATCAGCATGATCTTCCAGGATCCGCTGTCGGCCTTCACCCCCGTGTACACGATCGGCGACCAGATCGCCGAGGCCGTCCGCATCCACCAGAAGCTGAGCAAGGACAAGGCGGCCAGGCGCGCCGTCGAGCTGCTCGACCTCGTCGGCATCCCGAACCCGAACCTGCGGGCCAAGGCGTTCCCGCACGAGTTCTCCGGCGGCATGCGGCAGCGCGCGATGATCGCCATGGCCATCGCCAACGACCCCGACCTGCTGATCTGCGACGAGCCGACCACCGCGCTCGACGTCACCATCCAGGCGCAGGTCCTGGAGGTGCTCAAGACCGCGCAGCAGGAGACCGGCGCCGGCATCGTGATGATCACCCACGACCTGGGCGTCATCGCCGGCATGGCCGACCGGGTGCTCGTCATGTACGCGGGCCGCCCGGTCGAGCAGGGGCCCGTGGACGACCTCTACTACCGGCCCCGCATGCCGTACACGATGGGGCTGCTCGCCTCGATCCCCAGGATCGACGGCGAGGAGGGGCCGCTGGTGCCCATCGAGGGCAACCCGCCCTCGCCCGCCTCGCTGCCGCCCGGCTGCCCGTTCGCGCCGCGCTGCCCCATGAAGGTGGACATGTGCGACGACGAGGAGCCGCCGCTGACGCCGTTCGGCGGCGGGCGCCACGTGGCCTGCATCCGCGCGCACGAGATCGAGCACAAGGGCCTCACGGGCGCCGACGTGTTCCCCGTGCCGGTCATCCCGCCCAGCGACGTCGTACGCGTGCCGCGCGCCGAGCGCGCCACCGTGCTGGAGCTCGACGGGATGAAGAAGCACTACCCGCTGATGAAGGGCGCGATCTTCAAGCGCCGCGTCGGCACCGTGTTCGCGGTGGACGGCATCAGCTTCGACATCGCCGAGGGCGAGACGCTGGCCCTGGTCGGCGAGTCGGGGTGCGGCAAGACCACCACGCTGCAGCAGATCATGCAGCTCCAGCCGCCGCAGGACGGCCGGGTGGTGGTGCTCGGCAAGGACAGCGCCAAGCTGGACAAGGGCGCCCGCAAGGCGCTGCGCGGGGACCTGCAGATCGTCTTCCAGGACCCGATGGCCGCGCTCGACCCGCGCATGCCGGTCGGCGACATCATCGCCGAGCCGCTGCGCGCGCACGGCAAGAAGGACGTCAGCGCCAAGGTCGCCGAGCTGCTGCAGCTCGTCGGGCTGGCGCCGGAGCACGCGCAGCGCTATCCGCAGCAGTTCTCCGGCGGCCAGCGGCAGCGCATCGGCATCGCCCGCGCGCTGGCGCTGGAGCCGAAGCTGCTCGTGCTGGACGAGCCCGTGTCGGCGCTCGACGTCTCCATCCAGGCAGGCGTGATCAACCTGCTGGAGGAGCTGAAGAACAGGCTGGGCCTGTCCTACCTGTTCGTGGCCCACGACCTGGCCGTGGTGCGGCACCTGGCCGATCGTGTGGCCGTCATGTACCTGGGCAGGATCGCCGAGATCGGGGCGGTCAGGAACGTCTACGACCGCCCCGCGCATCCCTACACGCAGGCGCTGCTGTCGGCGATCCCCCTGCCCGACCCCGAGATGGAGCGCACCCGCAAGCGCATCCTGCTCGAAGGAGACCTGCCCAGCCCGGCCGACCCGCCGTCTGGATGCAGGTTCCGCACCCGCTGCCCCAAGTTCGCCCAGCTCAGTGAGGCCGAGCGGCGGCGGTGTGTGGACGAGGAGCCCTCGGTTGCCCGGCTGGCGAACGTCACCGACCACGGTGCCGCCTGCCATTACGCGGAGGAGATCGAGGTCATCACGGCCTCGGACAATCAGGAGGAAGAGTGAAGGTTCGTTACCGTGCGGCCGCGGGGCTGGCGGTCCTGGCCCTGGCCGTCGCTGCCTGCGGCGGAGGCGGCGAGTCCGGCAACAAGCAGCCGAACGCCGAGCAGACGAAGCAGGCGCAGCAGCAGATGGCGGAGACCCCGTCCATCGCCATCAACCCTGTCCCGTACGAGCAGGTGAAGGACGGCGGCACACTCACCCTCTCCATCGGGCAGTGGCCGACGCAGTGGAACGGCAGCCACGTGGACGGCAACCAGGCCGACACGGCGGACATGCTCGACCCGATCATGCCGCAGCTCATGCTGTCGGACGAGAGCGCGGTCTTCACGCCGAACCCCGACTACGTCACGGACGTGAAGAACGAGACGACGGGCGGCAAGCAGGTCGTCACCTTCACGCTCAACGACAAGGCCAACTGGTCGGACGGCACGCCGATCACGTACAAGGACCTGCAGGCGCAGTGGAAGGCCAACAACGGCGAGGACAAGAAGTTCAAGCCGGCCTCCACCGACGGCTGGGACAAGATCGAGTCGATCGAGAAGGGCGACTCGGACAAGGTCGCGGTCATCACCTTCAAGGAGCCGTACCTCGAGTGGCAGGGCCTGTACAACCGGGCCAGCTCGTGGCTCTTCCCGGCCTCGGCCAACGAGACGCCGGAGGCCTTCGAGAAGGAGTACCTGCAGAAGATCCCGGTCACCGCGGGTCCCTTCAAGGTCGAGAGCCTCGACGAGGGCACCAAGACGCTCACGCTCGTGCGTGACGACAAGTGGTGGGGCAAGAAGGCCAAGCTCGACAAGGTCATCTTCCGCGCCATCCCCGACCCGTCCGCCGAGGTGAACGCGTTCGCCAACGGCGAGCTCGACGGCGTGCAGATCCCGGGCGGCAGCCCGGCCGACCTGAAGCGGGCCAAGGAGGTGCCGGACGCGGAGATCCGCAAGGCGCTCAGCCCGAACTGGCGGCACATCACGGTCAACAACCAGAGCGAGTTCCTGAAGGACAAGTCGGTCCGCCAGGCCGTGCAGTACGCCATCAACCGCGACGTGATCACCCAGTCCGACCTGAAGGACATGGAGTGGCCGATCCACACGCTCGGCAACCACGTCTTCATGAACAACGACAAGCGCTACGTCGACAACTCGGGTGACCTCGGCAAGTACAACCTGGAGAAGGCCAAGCAACTCCTCGACGCCGCCGGCTGGAAGCAGGAGGGCGAGGTCCGCAAGAAGGACGGCAAGGAGCTCACGCTCGACTTCGTCATCCCGGCCTCGACGCCGAACTCCAAGACGGAGAGCGAGCTGACCCAGGCCATGCTGAAGGAGGCCGGGATCAAGGTCGAGGTGGAGACCGTCCCGGTCGACAAGTTCTTCACGGACTTCATCATCAAGGGCGACTTCGACCTGGTGGCCTTCTCCTGGATCGGCGTGCCGACCCCGTTCGGCTCGCTGCCCCAGATCTACAAGACCGGCTCGGAGAGCAACTTCCCCAAGTCCAACGACCCGGCCGTGGACGCCGCCATCGACGAGGTCGGCAAGGCCACCGACCCGGTGAAGGCGGCCGAGCTGGCCAACGCCGCGGACAAGCTCATCTGGGACATGGTGCACACCATCCCGCTGTACCAGCTCCCCGACATCCGCGCCGTGAAGAAGACCGTCGCGAACTACGGCTCGCGCGGCTACAAGTACTACGACTGGGCGTCGATCGGCTACACCGCCTGATCCCCGCCGCATGAGGAACCCCCGGCCGCCGCGGCGACCGGGGGTTCCCGCGTTGCTCAGCCGTGCGAGTCGGCCACCCCGCCCTTGAACGTGGTGAAGCAGGACGGGCCGTTGGGGCCGTCGAAGCGGACGGAGTCGAAGAAGTCACGGAAGTCGACGTAGAAGTTGCCCTTGTCGCGCGGCTGGGTCACCGCCGAGCAGCCGCCGTAGCCGGCCTCGGAGTAGAGGTGGATCCAGGAGTCGGTACGGTTCCAGTCGGACTTGGCGCGGTCGGCCATGCCCAGCGCCGCCAGGTCGGGGGTGTCGGTCTTGATCTGGATGACGTCCCCGGTGCCGTCCAGGCCGGAGAACATGCAGTAGTAGCCGTCCTGGCACCGGTCGTACCCCTCGGCGGCCTGAGCCGGCGCCGCCAGGGCGGTCAGGGCGGCGGCGGCCAGCGGGAGCGCCAGCATGTGAAGCTTCTTGCCCACTCTTCCTCCATGGGTGAAACTTTCCTTCCGCCCGAACATACCTGGCGCGATCTTGTCAGGGAAGGGGGTCGATCCGATCGGCCGCGAACTCCCGCAGCGTCATGGGCGGCCGCCCGCCGTGGCGCTCGATGGTCTCGGTGACGCGGTAGAGCGGGTGGTCGCCGGTGCCGATGGCGTGGAAGAGGGCCCACAGGTGGGTGAGGTGCTCGACCGCGTACGGGTCGCCGTACACGTCCATCGCCCCCGCCTCCCACTCGTCGGGCGGCACGTCCACGTACTCGACGCCGAGCGCCCGCGCCGCCTCCCCGGCGGTGGACATCTGCCCCGTCAGCAGGCACACCGGCTCGACCGGCTCCGGATCCAGCAGCAGCCCCGCACCCACCGCCGCCACGTCGGCGGCCGCGATCAGCGGGATCCGCGTGGTGGGCGGCCCCAGCGGCAGCGCCAGCCGGCCCGCCGCGGCCACGACGACGGCCAGGTTCTCGAAGAACACCGCCGCCCGCAGGTGCACCGCGCCCACCCCGGCCCAGTCGAAGACCTGCTCCGACAGCCAGTGCCGGCGCATCCGCGGGGTGCCCGCCTCGGGCTGGGCGTCGAGCTGCGAGACCTCGACGACGCGCGTCACCCCCTCCTGCCGGGCGGCGGCGGCGAACGCCGAGGTCGCGTCCATCAGGCCCGCCGTCACCGGATAGGTGAAGAACGCCCGCGTGACCCCGCGCATCGCGGGCCGGACGTCGGTGATCTCGCGCAGGTCGCCGAACACCACCTCCGCGCCGAGCTTGCGCAGCTCGGCGGCCCGGTCGTCGTCGGCGCGGACGAAGGCCCGCACCTGCTCGCCGCGCTCCAGCAGCAGCTCCGCGACACGCCGCCCGGTCGCGCCCTGCTGCCCGCCGGCCGCTCCGGTGACCAGAATCATCTCTCCTCCTGAAGGGTGAGCCTGAACAGGCCGAGCCGCTCCAGATCGCGCAGGAACGGCCCGGCGGGGAACGCCTCGGCAGGGCCGAAGACGCCCGGGCCTGGGCCCTGGTCGCCGGCCAGCCGGACGGCGGCCTCGACCGAGGCCAGCGCGCTCATCCGCCACAGGTCGTGCCCGCGCGCCTGGCCGGCCCGGTTGCCGTCCTGCGTGATCACCTGCACGGCGACCGTGAAGTGGGAGCCCGCTCGCGTCTCCGGGTCCACGTGCTCGCTGGTGAACGCCTGCTCCTCCGCGAACGTGTGCGCCGTGAGCTGCGCCTCCACCTGCCTGGCCGCGACGTGCCTGGGCACCGTGACGACCTCGGGGAACGGCACGGGCGCGATCATCGTGCGCGGCCCGAGTGGCGGCGGGAACGGGAAGACGGCGTTGCGCGGCTCGACGTAGCCGACGTGCTCGGCGCCGTCGGTGTAGGTGATCCGCCGGGTGTCGGCGAACAGCAGCTCGGCGGTCTTCCTGGCCCCCGTGGTCAGGCGCCAGCCGGTCACCGAGTACGCGGTGATCACCCGGTCGATGCCGGTCAGGCCGGCGGCCGCGGCTCCGGCGAGCAGGTCGCCCAGCCCGCCGTAGAAGCTCATGGCCGTGACCATGGTGATGCCCGCCTGCCTGGCCGGCTGCTGCATGGTGTCGAACATCCACTTCGTGTGGTGCTGCTCCAGGGCGTGGTCCACGTAGTGGCAGCCGGCCTCGGCGGCGGCCGTGGCCAGGGCCCTGCCGGTGTCCGTGAACGGGCCCGCGCAGTGGATCAGCACGTCCGCCGAGCCGGCGAGATCGCGCAGCGCGGCTGGCTCGTCGAGGGCGGCCTCGTGCACGAGAGCTCCGCCCAGCTCCTCGGACAGGCTCTTGAGCGCGCTGCCGTCGCGGCCGGCCAGGACGATCTCCAGGCCCCGGCTGCGCAGGTCGGCGGCCACCAGGCGGCCGGTGTGGCCGGTCGCGCCGTAGACGGCGATGTGCGGTGGTGACATCATGGTGCCTCGTTGAGATACTCGGAGTACGTAACTATGTTCGAAGTTACGTACCACGAGTATGTAAGTCAATGGGAGCAGGATGATTCGCCGTACCCAGGCAGAGCGCTCGGACGAGACCACGGGGCGGCTGGTGAGCGCCGCGCGGGAGCGGTTCGGAGCCACCGGATACGCGCTGACCTCGATCGACGCGGTCGCCGCCGCGGCCGGGGTGACCAAGGGGGCCGCCTACCACCACTTCGGCGGCAAGGCGGAGCTGTTCCGCGCGGCGTTCGTGGCCGAGCTGGAGGCGGTGGACGCCAAGCTGCTGGGCATCGCCGCCGAGGAGGCCGACGTGTGGGCGGCGCTGCGGCGCGGCTGCCGGACCTTCCTGGAGCACTGCCTCGATCCGGGGTTCCGGCAGATCGTGCTGCTGGACGCTCCGGCGGTGCTGGGGTGGGAGACCGTGCGCGAGATCGAGCACGATCACATGTTGCGGATCCTGCGCGACGGGCTGCTCATGGCGGTGGCCACCGGGCAGGCGCCGGACGGTGACCTGGACGCCCGCGCGCAGCTCATGTTCGGCGCGCTGTGCGAGGGCGGCATGCTGCTGGCCCGGTCGAAGGAGCCGGCGGCCGACCTGCCTGGCATCGCCGCGGAGGCCGACCGCCTGCTGTCGGCGCTGGTCGCGCCACCGCAGTGAGCGGTGGGCGACCGGCTGGTGCCGTCGCCGTGGTGGGTGACCGGCAGTTCGTCAGGCCAGGGAGACGGTGATCCGCTGGGTGGCTCCGGCCGCGTTGCGCAGGTCGCCGAAGGTGAGGCGGAGCGAGTCGCCCGTACCGGCGGTGGCGACCGCCGGGGGCGCCGACAGCACCTCGCGGACCGGGCGGTCCCAGGTGAGCGCCAGCGCGGCGGCCCCGCGCGGCGGGTCGGAGACCGACAGCTGGGCGGTGCCGTCGGCGCGCTCGCGGATGAGCACGCACGCCGGGGCGCTCGCCGAGAGCGGGCCCACGCGGGCGGGCGCCCACAGGTTCGCCGCCGTCAGGCCCAGCTCGGGGACCCTGATCACCTGCGCGTACGGGGTGTTGGACAGGATCTGCACCCGGCCCGCGACCGCCGCCCTGGCACGGGTCGCCGCCTCGGTGGCGCCGGGCATGAGCACGTACGCGTAGGAGGCGCTGATCGGATCGGGGCCGTGGTCCAGCCACATGGTCAGGTAGCGGCGGGTGATCGGGTCGGGGGAGCCGCCGGCGTTGACGTCCCGCCACGAGCCGGTCCGTTCCTCCAGGAGGAGGTCCAGGCTGGTCGGGGAGGGGAAGACGTAACCGGCGTGGCCGGCCACGTGCACCCAGGAGACGTCGGTGCGCCGTTCGCGCGCGGCTCCTCCCCAGGGGCCGGCCGCCCGCTCGCGGGCGCGACGCTCGTCGTCCGCGCCGTCGCGGTCACGGCGCCCGCCGTCCTGCGGGCGCCTGTTCCACAGGTCGCCGTTCACGCGTACGGAGGTGCCGCCGCGCGCGCCCAGGTTGCGGTTGTCCACCACGGTCTCCACGGGCACCCCGTCCGCGCCGGTGATCCCCGCGCCCAGGCACACCACGCAGTCGTCCAGGAAGAACCACGCCTTCCTGGCCGCCATGGTGCTGCCCAGCCCGCGCAGGTCCTGCCCCACCGCGGCGAACTCGCCGTCCGTCGCGCCGCCCACCCAGCTCACGTCCGGACGGGGCAGCCCCCACGCGCCGCCCTCGCCGTTCGCCAGCCGCTTGGTGGACACGGTGATCCCCGGCAGCCGGTACGGGTCCGCCGTCGCCCAGAACGCGTCCGTGTACTGCTCCTCGCCGAACCCGTCGCCCCACCACGACAGCCAGCCGGCGCCTGTGTGCCAGCCCCGCGCGTTCTCGCCGTTGCCGTATTCGTAGTGCGCCACCCGCCGCGACGCCATGCTCACCGAGGCCGCCCAGGTGGGCCGCCGGTGGACGGCGCGGTCCATGCTGGGGAACAGCCGGTGCCCCACCGGCTCGGCCGCCGCCTTCCCCGCCGAGCGGGACACGGCCAGCAGCCGGGCCGTACGGGCGACGCCCAGCGACCGCTTGCCCGCCACCGGACGGCCGCGCTCCAGCCAGCCCTTGACCATGGCCCGCCAGCGCTCCCCGCGCTCACCGCCCGCCACCTCGGCCAGCAGCGCGATCGAGGCGAGCATGTTCTGCCCGCGCAGGCGGTCGTCCTGCCCGGCCCTGCTGATGCCGCGCCCGGCCACGTTGTCCATGAGCAGCCCGTTGTAGACGAACGGCGCCACCGCCTCGTCCACCGTGCCGAGGAAGGCCCGCAGCTCGGGCCCGTCCAGGTCCCAGGGCGAGCCGCGCAGCAGCGCGCCCAGCATCGCGACCCCGCCGAACAGCACCGCGCCGTAACCCCCGACGTAGGGGACGCAGCCGTGCTGGATGAAGGAGCCGTCGGCGTAGAAGCCGTCGCCCCGGGTGACCGGGGCGAACACCGGCGTCAGCGCGTCCCTGGCGAGCTGGATCCGCCGCGCGTCGCCGCTGAGCACCCCGCGCAGCGCCAGCACCTGGCACAGGTCCACCCGGTTGGCGCCGGTGCTGCTGCCCGTGTAGCTCGTCACCGCCGACTCCGGCACGAACGCGTCCACCGCCGCGCAGCACGCCGCCGCCCTGCGGCCGGTCAGCCGATCCGACATCAGCAGCGCCGTGTCCAGCAGCGCCTGCGGGCCGCCGATCCGCCAGTGCCACCAGTTGCCGTACGCGGTGGTGCCGGGGCGGTAGACGTCCGCGAGCAGGTGGTCCAGGCCCGCCAGCACGGCGCGGCCCAGCTCGGTGTCGCCGGTCACGCCGGTGCCGGGCTGCGCGTACGCCTCGGCCATCACCCTCAGCCTGGTGAAGCTCTCGTGCAGGTTCGCCGACAGCGCTGCCGGGTCGCCGGTCGCCGGCCCGCGTGCGGCCGGTCCGGAGCGGACGTGGCTGTGCCGGGTGATCCCGATCGCCGACGGGCCCGCGTACAGGAGGCCGTGCTGTGTGATCATGGTCTCCGCCGGGCCCGCGGAGGCGAACGCGGGCCCCGCGGCCCCCGCGGCCCCCGCGGGGCTCGCGGAGGTGAGGTGGTGCAGGGCGGCCGTGCGCTCGTCGGCGTAGCGCAGGCCGCGCCAGAGCGCTCCCGGCCGCGGGCTCATCGACTCGCGGTGCCGGGCCGCCGCCCGGCCCAGCTCCGCCAGCCTGCTCCGGTACGGCTCCGCCCCCCGGTCGAAGCCCTCGCCGAGCAGCAGCGCCCGCCACCGGGCCTTCAGGTCCGCATGGCGTGGCACCGCCCCGGCCGGGCCGGCCATCCCCATGGCGGGCCCGGCGCTCATCCCGGTGGCGAGCCCAGTGGTGAGCCCCGTGCTCAGTGCTGCTCCGCCTGCGGCGCGCAGGAGCGCACGCCGTGTCCATCCACCCGACATGAAATCCCCCGAGGCCGGTCGTGCTGCTGCGGACATCGGGGACGATATAGGGCGCTCAGGCCGGTGACCGGGCCGACTTCAGTGGCGTTGATCAACTAATGACCGATTCATGCCCCCGTCGAGGTGATCTTGCCGAACCCGGCTCCCATACGTACCGCCGCCGGCGATGTGGCCGGTGGTGCCGACGCCCGCGATGGTCTCGGGAAGCGCTTTCCGGACGGCATCGTCGACAGCCCTCACGGGTGGTAAAGCGGCGATGAAACTTTCACCGGATCGCGGCCCGTTTTCCCTGGTGCTCGCCGAAAGTGGGGACGGCGGCTCACGCGGGCCCGGGAAACTCGGCAGATGTCACCTAGAGTGCGTTTGGGAGCGCTCCCAAACACCCCTTCGAGCCGAGCGCGGAGCAGCGTGCCATGAGCAACCCGAGAAGATGGACGAGCAGGGCCGCCGCGCTGATGCTCGTCGCCGCCAGCCTCGTGGCGGCACCCCCGGCCGCCGCCGCGGCCTTCCCCTACCAGGACCCCACCCTCCCCGTCGCCACCCGGGTCAGCGACCTCCTGTCGCGGATGTCGCTGGATGAGAAGCTCGGCCAGATGACCCAGGCCGAGCGCGGCTCCGTCAGCGAGTCCGACGTCACCACGGCCAGGCTCGGCTCGGTGCTGTCGGGTGGCGGCTCCGCGCCGTCACCGAACACGGCGACGGCCTGGGCCGACATGTACGACAGGTACCAGAACGCCGCCCTGGCCACCCCGCTCGGCATCCCCATGATCTACGGCGTGGACGCCGTGCACGGGCACAACAACGTCCACGGCGCCACGATCTTCCCGCACAACATCGGCCTCGGCGCCACCCGCGACCCCGCCCTGGTCGAGCGGATCGGCCGGGCCGTGGCCGAGGAGGTCTCCGGCACCGGCATCGACTGGAACTTCGCGCCCTGCCTCTGCGTGGCCCGCGACGACCGGTGGGGCCGCACGTACGAGTCGTTCGGCGAGACCCCCGAGCTGCCCGCGTCGATGTCCGCCATCGTCACCGGCCTGCAGGGCAGCGCGCTCAACGGCCCCGCCTCCGTGCTGGCCACCGCCAAGCACTACCTCGGCGACGGCGGCACCACGAACGGCACCGACCAGGGCAACACGCAGCTGTCGGAGTCCGAGCTGCGGGCGATCCACCTGCCGCCGTTCGAGGCCGCCGTGGAGCGCGGGGTCGGCTCGGTGATGATCTCCTTCAGCAGCTGGAACGGCACCAAGCTGCACGGCCACCAGTACCTGATCACCACGGTGCTCAAGGGCGAGCTGGGCTTCGACGGGTTCGTGGTCTCCGACTGGAACGGCATCGACCAGATCGACGGCTCGCCCGGCACCTCGGCGCAGGACGTGCGCACCGCCGTGAACGCCGGCATCGACATGGTCATGGTGCCCGTCGAGTGGCGCCGCTTCATCGACCTGCTGCGCGCCGAGGTGCAGGCCGGGCGGGTCACGACGGCCCGCGTGGACGACGCGGTACGCCGCGTCCTGACCAAGAAGTTCGAGCTCGGGCTGTTCGAGAAGCCGCTCACCGACCGCTCGTACACCTCCGGCGTGGGCAGCGCGGCGCACCGGGCGCTGGCCCGCGAGGCGGTCGCCAAATCGCAGGTCGTGCTGAAGAACGCGGGCAACGTGCTGCCGCTCGCCAGGACCGGCGGCAAGCTCTTCGTGGCCGGCAAGAGCGCGGACGACATCGGCAACCAGAGCGGCGGCTGGACGATCTCCTGGCAGGGCTCGTCGGGCAACATCACCCCCGGCACCACGATCCTGCAGGGCATCAGGAACACCGTGGGCTCCGGCACCACCGTCACCTACAGCCGCGACGGCAGCGGCATCGACGGCACCTACCGGGCCGCCATCGCCGTCGTCGGCGAGACCCCGTACGCCGAGACCCAGGGCGACCGTCCCGGCGGCCTCGGCCTGGACAGCGCCGACCTGAACACCATCAACACCCTGCGCGCCTCCGGTGTCCCCGTCATCGTGGTGCTCGTGTCAGGCCGCCCCATGGACGTCGCCTCCCAGCTGTCCGGCTGGAACGCGCTGGTGGCCGCCTGGCTGCCGGGCACCGAGGGGCAGGGCGTGGCCGACGTGCTGTTCGGCGCCGCCCAGCCGACCGGCAAGCTGCCCATGACCTGGATGAGCAGCGCCTCTCAGCAGCCGATCAATGCGGGTGACGGCAAGACGCCGCTGTTCGCGCAGGGGTTCGGACTGACGTACGAGCCCTCCAGCGGGGACGACACCAGCCCGCCCACCGCGCCCGGCACGCCCGCCGCCTCCGCCGTCACCTCCTCCTCGGCCACCCTGACCTGGACGGCCGCCACCGACAACGTGGGCGTCACCGGCTACGACGTGGTCCGCTTACAGGGCTCGGCCGAGTCGGCGGTGACCACCTCCACCACCGCTTCGGCCTCCCTCACCGGCCTGACGGCCAACACCTCCTACACCTTCGCCGTCTACGCCAGGGACGCGGCCGGCAACCGCTCACCCCGCTCGGGCCCGGTCACGCTGACCACCACGGGCGGCGGCACGGGCGGCGGCTGCACCGCCACGCCGTCCACCCAGAGCCAGTGGGCCACCGGGTACGTCATCCAGGTGACGGTCACCAACACCGGCACGACGGCCAGGACCGGCTGGACCGTCACCTTCACCCTGCCGCCCGGCCACACGGTCAGCGGCGGCTGGAACGGCACGTTCACCACCTCCGGCCAGACCGTCACGGTCCGCAACGTCGGGCACAACGGGGCGCTGGGGCCGGGGGCGAGCGCGGCCTTCGGCTTCCAGGGCACCCGCCCGAACGGCGACACCTCCCTGCCGTCCGGCTACACCTGCGCCTGAACACCGCGCGAGCCGGTGGTGCCTTCAGCGCACCACCGGCCCGGCGGGTCCCTCTCGTGCGGCCGCGTTACCGGCCAGGCGGGTTTCTCACCGTTCCTCGTACACCCGCCCGAACTCGACCTGCGGCGTGCCACCGGCGAAGTTCCGGTCCACCTCGGCCCGCTCGGCGGCGCTGGGCGTGGCGTTCCTGCAGCTCACGGGGGCGCTCGAACCGGACATCAGGTCGGTGCAGCGCCCGGTGCGCCGGTCCGGCAGGCCCAGGATGTGCCCGATCTCGTGGGTGGCGATGCGGAGCGGGTAGTAGCCCTGGTTGACGGCCTGCCGGCCCATCCAGATCGTGCCCCGGCCCAGGCTGGTCGGCTGGGCCCGGGGCCAGCCGTTGTCGGCGTACACGACGAAGTGGGCGGGGGTGCCGCGGACGAGCCGGACGTTGACCACGTTGGCGTTCCAGACCTGGGCCGCCTGGTCGATCGTGGCGCTGAACTCGGCGGCCCGGCTGGCGTCGTACCTGAGCACCGTGACCAGGGCGGTGGCCTGAGCGGGCGCGGTGACCAGCAGGAACGCCAGGCTCAGGACGACGGAGAGGATGATGCGGAGAGGTCTTGACACGGAGCCTCCTCCAGGAGTTGGGGGTGTTGTGACGGTATGCGCGCCCACTCGTCCCGGAGACGTATCAAGTTGCCCCTATCGCCGTGATATGGCCGGCGTCAGCAGATGCTCTGGCGGCTGTTGATCAGCGTGTTGTTCCTGAACGTGGTGTTGACGCCGCACGGGCTCTCGGTGATGGCCGAGTTCGTCACCGTCAGGTTCTGGATGACGATGTCGGAGGTGTTGGGGAACTCCGAGCGGGCCGCCAGCCGGATGTCGCCCGGACCCGTCACCGTGCCGCCCTGGGCGGCGATGTTCACGTTGTGGCAGTTCTCGATGAGGATCGCGTTGTTGCCGGTCTGGGCGAGGTCCACCCGGTTGATGACCGCGCCGCCGCTCTCCGAGACGCAGAAGACGCCGCGCCCGCCGCCGCGCGCGATGACCTGGTTGACGCGGATGTTGGTGGGATAGGCGCTGCCGATCCGGCCGTTCCTGTTGGCCATGCGGAAGGCGGCGTAGCCGGTGCCGGTGCCGGCGCCCTGGGCGTCGACCGTGTTCACCGTGGCGTTGATGGTGTCGTTCAGCAGCAGGCCGGAGTGGCCGGTGTTGCGGGCCGTGACGGTGCCGACGGTCAGGCCGTCCACGCCGTACGTCTCCACGCCGTGGGTGCTGGTGCCGGAGACGTGGACGTTGTCGATGCGGACGTTCCTGGTGCGTACGCTGCGGTCGCCGTGGTTGTCGATGCGGATGCCCAGGCCGCTGGACAGGCGCAGGTCGATCTGGCCGAGCGTGATGTCGACGCCGTTGCGCACGAAGATGCCGTACAGCGGGCCGCCGGTGACGTTCAGGTGCTGAACCTCGACGTCCGTCACGCCTCTGGCGTACACGACGGCCTGGTCGCCGGAGCCCGAGCCGGTCACGTTCACGGTGCCGCACACGTCCAGCACCGTGTAGCTGGGCAGGGAGAGCCGCGAGCCGGCGCTCATCGAGCCGGAGCCGCGCACCACGACCCGCTGCTTCGAGGTGCGGCCGGCGGTGAGGCTGCCCACGGCGGCCTGCATGGCCGACAACATGCTGCTTCCCGTGTAGACGGTCCTGCTGCCGTTGCGGGCCGTCCAGGTGCTGCCGCTGAGCACCGCCTCCGCGTTGTACGCGCCGTCACCGCACGCGAGCGCGGCCGTCCCTGCGGCGCTGCGTGCCGTGGCGGTGGCAGTGGCGGTGGCGGGGGCGGACAGCGGGGCCGCCATGAGCGCCAACGCGGTGAGCCCGGCGGCGAGGCCGGTAGTCCTGGGCTTGCTGATGCTTCGCATACTCCGCTCCTGGGGGTCGGTGCGTGCTGAATCGATTCATCGCTTGGCGAGCCTGTGAACTGGGGTGATGCGGGGAAGCTGCCGGCTGGATCGGTGGGGAGTATTACAACGTTCAAATCGGCCGTCAACAAGTCGTGAAACTTACACGACGGGGCGCTCTGGCTGGATTTGAGTAGGGGGATACTCATGCTGTGCCGGGGGCGTCCTTCTAGCGTCACCAGGCATGAAGACCTGGACGGCCGCCTTGGCCCTCATGTCGTGCCTGGCCTTGACCGGCTGCGGCAGCGGCGCCCTCAGCGGGCCCGGCTCCTCCTCGGACGATGCCGTCTCGGGCGACTCGTCCTCGTCCTCGTCCTCCTCCTCCGATGGGCGGTTCACCTCGGGTGACGGGGGCGGTGGTGGGGTGGCGGCCGGCAGTGGCGAGGAACAGCCGGGATCCACCGGTGGGCCGACACGGAAGACGCGGTACGACTTCACGCTGCCCGTGGGGGAGACGGCGGTGGACGTGAATGAGGGGGATGTCTACAAGGCGTTGTCGGAGGGTCGCTGCGACGACGCCCAGGCTCTGCTCGATGAGAAGCGGGGGAGCTTCCGGTCGGAGCGGACCGTGCCGTTGTTCGAGGCCGGGGTGCATCTGTGCCGGGGGGACGTGGCTGCTGCCAAGGCCGCCTACAAGCGGGCGGTTTATGAGAACGAGTCGAAGGTGTGGTTCATCTGCGCGTTGGATCGGGCGGTGGGCAGTGTGGTGCGGCAGCGGCCGAAGTCGGCGTTCGGCGGGTGCCCGCCGGTCGTGGAGCTCGGCTCGACGCCGGAGCCTGAAAGTTCGACTGAGACTTCGCCTGAGACTTCGCCGGAATCGTCACCGGAGTCGTCGGAGGAGTCCTCTCCCGAAGCCTCGTCCTCGCCGTCGCCCTCTCCTGACTCCTCGCCCGAGTCCTCGCCGGACACGGAGTCGTCGTCTGACACGACGGAGTCCTCCTCCGAATCCTCGTCCGAGTCCGCGCCTGACGCGGGCTCGACCGCCGACGAGTAGCGGGCGTGCGTCCGTGAACGGCGAGCCCACCATGGAGATCGCGAGAAAAGCCACCCCGCAGAGGCCGCCTGACGACGAGCGGCCCCCGGCGTCGGCCCCCGAGCCTCGCCCGCAGCCCGCGCCCCCGCCCGACAGCGACTCGCTCACCGAACTCGTGGCGGGCGAGGAGGACCAGCCGGCGGGCGGGGAGGACGAGGGCGGCGGGCCGGCCGGCCACCCGCTGCTCCGCTGGGCCGTGGGCGTGCTCGCCAACGTCACCGTCCTGACCGGCCTGCTCGTGTACTTCGGCTGGCAGCGCAGCGAGATCCAGGCCCTGGAGCTGGGCATCGACGACAGCGTCCTCGGCATGTCCCCGACCGACTACGTGCTGCGCAGCGTCCGCCAGGCGCTGACCCTGCTGCTGGTCGTCGCCATCGGCGGGCTGGCGTGGCTGCAGCTCGACCACGTCCTGCGCCCCCGCGTCCTCAGGGACGGCACCACGGACGAAGCGGATGAAGCCGCGCCGGGTAAGGCCAGGAGCCGGGACCGCCTCGTCACCCACTCCCTGCGTTTCATGTCCTGGGCCTGGCTGGTGCTGCCGCTCGCCTGCTGGGCCCTGGGCTTCGTCGAGCCGCTGCTCGAAATCGCGTTCCTGATCTTCCCCTTCAGCATCGGCGTGGGCGCCCTGCTCACCCTGTACGGCACGTACCTGCGCTCCCTCATGCCCGGCCGGCTCCCACGCACGAGCATGCCCCTGCGCTACGCGTTCACCGCGATCATCGTCTGCGTGTCGCTGTTCTACGGAGCGGGCAACTACGCCACCGTCCTCGGCGTCTCGCTGGCCGAGAACATGGAGGTCGACAGGCTGGCGAGAGTACGCGTCTACAGCACCCAGCGCCTGAACCTGGCGGCCGGCCAGGAGACCACCCTGCCCGGCTCCACCGGCAAGGACGACTACCGCTACCGGTACACGGGCCTGCGCCTGCTCCTGCACACCAGCAAGGGGTACTTCCTGGTCGCGGAGAACTGGCGGCCCCAGCAGGGCGTCGTGATCATCCTTCAGGAGTCGTCCACGGTCCGGCTGGAGCTGGGCGCGTGACCGCCGCCTCGCTAGGCCACGCTCACGTCCAGGAATATCGGCTTCTTGGCGGCGAGGAGCGGGGCGCCGTGCTCGTCGGTCATCTTCCAGAAGATCTTGCAGCGGCCGGGGGACTCGGCGGCGCGCACGCGTACCGTGATGTCGACCGACTCGCCCGGCAGGACCGGGCCGATCGCGACCCGCTTGGGCGCCTGGCACGGGGTGTCGTTCATGCGGGTGAGGTAGCGGTCCTGCCAGGGGATGTTGCCCGAGTTGCGCAGGCGCCAGGTCTTGTCGAAGGACGTGCCCGACCGGACGACGGTGCCGTCCGGGTAGGTGACGTCCTTCTCGAGGACCGAGTCGTCGAACGGGGTGATCGGCGTAGTCGGGTGGGCCGCGGGCTCGCTGTCCGCGTCGTCCACGAGCTGCGGGAGGACCCAGCCGACCAGGATGGCGCCGGCGCCCACCACCCCGCAGACGGCGGCCAGAACGGCGTGCCGCCGCCCGCGCCGGGAGCGGTTGCCGCGAAGGGGCGGCGAGGACGGTTCGGCGCCCGCTCGCGACGTGCCGGAGGGGCGGGCGTCGGCTTGCGGCGTGCCGGAGTCCGGGGCGTCGGGTGGCGATGCGCTGGAGCCGCAGGCGCTGTCGCGGGTGGCCTGCTCCCAGTACGCCCGCCACTCACGCCTGACCTCGTCCCCATCCCCGCCCAGCCGATCGACGGCCAGCACCCGGACGAACTCCCATGTCGTCTCCCAGCTCGGCATCGCGATGCCCCGGGCCGCCGCGGCGAGCGAGGACTTGGAGGCGGCGGCTCCGAGGCGGGAGGCCATGTCCGCGAAGGACGGGTCGCCCGCCTGCTCCTTGAGCTCCCAGAGCCGGTGGGCGAAGAGCGCGACGGGGCCGGAGCCCGGGTCAGGCCGGACGGGGCGGCGGCCACGCCGCGCTCCCGTGCCCTCGTCCTGCGATCCGGGCGACTGCGTCATCCCACCTCTGCTTCGGTCGGCCGCGCCGCGCGGCCCCCCGCCGCACGGCATCAAGACCCCTGGAGGTTACCAAACGCAACCGGGCCGCGCCGGGCGGTGGAGTGTCACGTCACTCGGCCCTGATGCCGTCGATGAACACCTCGCCCCCGGTGTTCAGGAACACCCACACCGCGCGGATGTCGCTCCGGTCGAGGGTCACCCCCACAGGGCGACTGATCTGGTCGAACCGCTCGGTGACGGTCTCGCTGCGCCTCCAGAGGTGACATGCGGTCAGTGACTGTGGACGCCATAGACGCGGGTGACGGCCGTCGATATGGCGATCAGCCGGTTCACCGATCCTGCGGTGTTGTCGAACTGTTCGGATGCCGCTAGCTGGGCGGATCGCCGTGGGTTACGGAGCCGTACGTCATGAATCGGTTGAGCGACGATCCGCCCAGCCGCGTCAGACGACCAGCTCCGCGGGCCCGGTGAGCAGGCTGACGCCCTTGCCCGCGAAGTTCGCCAGGTCGGCGACCGCCGCCTTGCCCTCCTCGCTGGCCGCGGCGGCCTCGAACGCCTGCTGGTCGTCGAAGGTCAGCACGGCGACCAGGTGGTAGGGAGGCTGCTCGCCGCCGGTGGCGGCGGGCCGCATGGTCGTGTAGGAGCGCACGCCCGGCATGCGGGCCGCGAGCGGGGCGTGGGTCTCGTCGTAGTGCTTGTCGAACGCCGCGGCGTTGTCCGGCTGGTTGTAGAGCACGATGAGCTGGAAAGCCACTGTCGCCTCCGGAGGCAGACGGGGATGTGCTCTCGATGAAACCTCCGCTGCGGCTGCGGCGATAGGGGCGGCGGCCCGGCGGTTCTCGTTCTACCGTGAACGCAGGGGATGGTCGAGGGAGGGGCGCGCATGGATCCGATCGTTCTGGCGGCCGGCACGGCGCTGGTGGCCGCCATGGCCACCGACGCCTGGGAGGCGGCCCGCGACGGCGCGGTGGCACTCTGGCGGCGGGCCAGACCCGCCGAGGTGGAGGTCGTCGGGGCGGAGCTGGAGGGCGTGCGCGGCCAGGTGCTGGAGGCCCGTGCCGACGGCGACGAGGACACCGAGCGGGCGCTGGCCGGGTCCTGGCAGATCAAGCTGCAGGCGCTGCTGCGCGCGGACCCGGCGCTGGCCGTGGAGATCCAGCGGGTGCTGGACGAGGTGCTGCGGCCCGCGCTGGCCTCCGACGAGCAGGGGTCCGCCCGTTCCGTCGTGATGAAGGCGAAGGCGAGCGATCAGGCTCGGATCTATCAGGCGGGCCGCGACCAGCACATCACCGAGCGCTGACCTCTCGGCCTTGAGCTAGCGGCTGCCGTGCCTGGCGGCCAGGCGGACCACGGCCGGGCGCATGAGGGCGGACGGCGGGTCCACCAGGCCCACCACGCGGGCGAACGCGATCGCGCACGACGGGTCCCGGGTGGCGGCGCGCTGGACGCGGGCCACGTACCTGGCGATCAGCCGCGACAGCAGCGGCGGCTCGCCCGGGACCCCCGGGAAGGCGAGGTCCGCCTGGAGGGCGAGCTGCCACACGGGGTCGGTGGCACGCATGGCGGCGCGGAAGTAGCGGCGTTCGAGGTCGTCTCGTGGTGGCTGGGCGGTGTGCCCCGCGAGCCGTGACGGGCGGCGTGCCCCGCGAGCCTCCGCCCACGCCCGCCCTCCCGGCAGCCGCGCCCCTCAGCCGAGCCAGCCGGGTACCACCAGCACAGCCCACGCCGCCAGCGGCCCCACCAGGACGATCACGCCGCCGTAGGTGAGCAGCTTGCGGTAGAACTCGTCCCGCTCCATGCCCTTGACGTTCGCCACGAGCAGCGCCCCCGTCGTCGAGAACGGGCTGACGTCCACGATCGCCGACGACACCGACAGCGCCGCGATCATCGCGACCGGCCCCAGCGTGCCCTGCGCGAGCAGCGGCACGGCCAGCGGCACCAGCGCGCCCAGGATGCCCACGGTCGAGGCGAAGGCGGACACGACGCCGCCGACGTAGCAGATGAGCAGCGCCACCAGCAGCGGGATACCGATGGCGGCCACCGCCGAGCCGACGTAGTCCACGGTGCCGATCTCCTGCAGGACGCCCACGTACGTGACGACGCCGCAGATCAGCAGCACCGTCGGCCAGGCGACCTTCTCCACCGCGCCCTTGTTGGACTTGGGAGAGGTCAGCATGAGGACGACGGCCACGGTGACGGCGGTCAGCCCGACGTCCAGCTTGAACGCCAGGACGGCCAGGCAGAGCCCGAGGATGCCGGTCAGCGTCAGCGCCTGGTGCGTGGTGAGCCGCAGGCTGCCGCCGGTCGCGGTCGCGGTCGCGGTCGCGGCGCCGGGAGCGGCCTCCGCTGTGACGACGCCACCGCCCGTGCCACCACCTGAGGTCCCGGACGCGGTGCCCCCGGTGGCGGGGTGGGCGTCGCGGCCGACGAGGTGACGGCCGCCGAAGACGAGGAAGACGCCCACGGCCGCGGCGGCGTTGAAGGCGAAGCTCGACAGGAACAGCACCAGGTTGTCCGAGGGCAGCCCGGCCTCGCTGGTGACACCGTTCACGATCCCGCCCAGCACGCTGATCGGCGAGAACGCGCCCGCCTGCGTCCCGTGCGCCACCATGAGCCCGATCAGCATCGGATGGATCCGGTAGTCGGCCGCGAACCCGAAGGCGATCGGCGCCAGGATCGCCGCCACGGCCGGCGCGGGCGCGCCCACGGCGGTCAGCAGGGCCGAGATGACGAACACGACCAGCGGGATGGCGACCAGCCGCCCCCGCACGAGGTGCACGGCAGCCCGGACCAGCCAGTCCACGGTCCCGTTGTTGGTGGCGATGGCGAACAGGAGCGTCACCCCGACCAGGATCACGAACAGGCTGCCGGGGAAGGCGTCCAGGATGGTGTCGGTCTCCATGCCGGCGGCCAGCGTGCCGACGAGGAAGGCGCCGACGAGGGCCAGCGCGCCCAGGTTGACGGGGAAGATCGTGGCCACCACGAACATGGCGATGAGGGCGAGAATGGACAGGAGCTCTGCGGACACTGCGTACTCCGATCTCCCCCGAGGCGTTATGGCAGGCCGGCCGCCCAGTGGATGAGCTCGACCGGATGGCGGGCAGCGCGTCCCGCCCCGTGTGCGATCTGCTGGCGGCACGAGACCCCCGTGGCCGCCAGCAGGGTGTCGGGTGAGGAGGCGGCGATCGCCGGGAAGAGCCGGAGAGCGCCGATCTTCATGGACAGGCCGTAGTGCTCGGCCTCGAAGCCGAAGGATCCGGCCATGCCGCAGCAGCCGGCGTCGAGCTCCGTCACCTCCGCTCCCGGGATCCTGGACAGCAGCGCGCGCGTGGCGGCGGTGCCGGTGACGGCCTTCTCGTGGCAGTGGCCGTGCAGCAGGATCCGGCGCCCGCGCAGCGCGTCGCCCAGGGCCAGCGAGCCGTCGTCGACGGCCTCGGTGAGCAGCTCGGGGACGAGCCGGGCGCGTGCCGCCACCGCCGCCACGCGCGGGTCGCCGGGCAGCAGCGCGGCGTACTCGTCCTTGAGCGTCAGCAGGCAGGACGGCTCCAGCCCGACGATCGGCGCGTCGGAGCCGGACAGCCGGGTGACCAGGTCGCCGGCCATCGCCCTGGCCCGGTCGAGCAGGCCCTTGGAGATGCTGGAGCGGCCGCAGCAGCCTTCGGCGGCCAGGCGTACCCGGTAGCCGGCGTGCTCCAGCAGCTCGACGGCGGCCCGCCCGATCGCGGGCTCGGTGTAGGTGGTGAACGAGTCGGCCAGCAGGATCACCTCCCGCCCGGCCTGCTTGACGGGCCTGCGGGCGAACCAGCGCAGCAGGTTCTCGCGCCGGAAGCGGGGCAGCGGGCGGCTCCTGCTCAGGCCGAGCGGGCCGCGGACGGCGCCGGCCAGCCAGTTCGACAGCGGGGCGGTGGCGGAGCCGAGCCGGTTGAGCGTCCTGATCGCGCCGAACGCCCGCGCCCGCAGCGGCACGCCGTGCGTCTGCTGGTACTGGTGGAGGAACTCGCTCTTCATGGCCGCCAGGTCCACCCCGAGCGGGCACTCCGACTGGCACGCCTTGCACTCCAGGCAGAGGTCCAGGATCCCGTGCAGCCGCTCGTCGCCCAGCGCCTGCCGGGGATCCGGCGACGACAGCGCCTTGACCAGGGCGTTGGCCCGGCCGCGGGTGGAGTGCTCCTCCTCGCGGGTGGCCATGTACGACGGGCACATGACGCCGGTGTCGTCCTTGCGGCACACGCCGACGTTCATGCACCGGTCCGCGGCCCCGTGCAGGCCGCCCGCCCCGAACGAAAGCGTGGTGGCGAGCGGGCGCGGCGCCGGCATGGCCGGGTCGCGCAGGTGGTCGGTCATCGGCGGGGCGTCCACGATCTTGCCGGGGTTCAGCCGGCCGTGCGGGTCGAACAGGTGCTTGACCTGCCGCATCGCCTCGTAGACCGGCTCGCCGAACAGGCGCCGGTTGAACTCGGAGCGGGCCAGGCCGTCGCCGTGCTCGCTGGAGTTCACGCCGCCGTGCCGGGCGGCCAGCTCGGCGATCTCCTCGGCGACCGCCCGCATCGTGCCGATCTCGCCCGGCCGGCGCAGGTCCACGAACGGGCGTACGTGCAGGCAGCCGACCGAGCAGTGGCCGTAGAAGCCGGCCCGCAGGCCGTGGCGGTCGAGGATGCGGGCGAACTCCTCGACGTAGGGCAGCAGCCGGTCCGGCGGCACGGCCGTGTCCTCGACGAACGCCAGCGGCCTGCGGCTGCCCACGCTGGAGGCCATCAGCAGGCCCAGCCCGGCCTTGCGCACCTTCAGCACGGCGGTCTGCTGCTGCGCGGTGACCGCGCGCAGCGTGTGGTAGCCGTGGCCGTTGGACTTCCAGATCGCGGCCAGCTTGTCCACCCGGTCGGCCACCTCGGCCGGGCTGTCGCCGAAGAACTCGACGAACAGCAGCGCCTCGGGGTCGCCCTCCAGGATGCCGCCCAGCCCGGCGTAGTCCACGCGTTGCCTGGACAGCTCGAGGATGGCCTTGTCGAGCAGCTCGACCGAGGCGGCGTCGAAGGCGAGAGCGTCGGCGGTGGCGGCGATGGCGGCCGGGGTGGAGGTGAAGTGGCCGACCGCGATGGCCTTGGCCTTCGGCAGGTCCACCAGCCCGACCGTGGCCTCGGTGACCACGGCCAGCGTGCCCTCCGACCCGACGACGAGCTTGGTGAGGTCACCGTGCACGGCCTGGTCGAGGCGGTAGCCGCCGGAGTGGCGCCAGAAGCGCGGGAAGCCCGACAGGTCGAGGCCGTCCAGGATGCCGGCGACGGCGGTGCGCAGCCGGGCGTCGGTGGCCAGGTCGGGGGTGGTGGCGTCGGCCAGCACCACGCGCAGCGCCTGGACGTGGTCGATGGTGGAGCCGTACAGGACGGAGTGGCTGCCGGCCGAGTTGTTGCCGATCATCCCGCCGATCGTGGCCCGGTTGCTGGTGGAGGTGTCGGGCCCGAACATCAGCCCGTGCTTGCGGGCCGCCCGGTTGAGCTGGTCCTGCACGACGCCGGGCTGCACCCGGGCGGTCCTGCCGTCGATCTCCAGGATGCGGTTCATGTGCCGGGAGAAGTCCACGATCACGGCCGCGCCCACCGTCTGGCCGGCCAGGCTGGTGCCCGCGCCGCGCGGCAGCACCGGCACGCCCAGCTCGCCGCAGGCCAGCACCAGGGCCTGCACGTCCTCGGCGTGCCGGGGGAAGGCGACGGCGAGCGGCTCGATGGCGTACATGCTGGCGTCGGAGGAGTACAGGTGCCTGGTGTACGGGTCGTCCCGGACGTCGCCGGCGATCAGCTGGGTCAGCGTACGGGCCAGGCTCACCGGGCGCCCTCCAGGTAGGCCAGAGCCGCCCGCGCGCCGCCCTCCTTGATCGGCACCCCGGCCGCCGACAGCCCCATCTCGACCCCGCTGAGCGTGCCTGCGAGCATCAGGTCGTTGAAGTGGCCGAGATGGCCGATGCGGAAGACCCTGCCCGCCAGCCGCCCGAGCCCGGTGCCGAGTGACATGTCGTAGCGCTCCAGGATCAGCCGTCTGACCGCGTCGGCGTCGTGCCCGTCGGGCATCAGCACGGCGGTCAGCGAGCTGGAGTGCTCGCGCTCGTCGGCGCAGAGCACCTCCAGCCCCCAGCCGCGCACGGCCCGCCTGGTCGCCTCGGCGTGCCGGTCGTGCCGGGTGAAGACCGCGTCCAGGCCCTCCTCCTCCAGCATGACGAGCGCCTCGCGCAGGCCGTACAGGAGGTTGGTGGGCGGCGTGTAGGGGAAGAAGCCCTGACGGTTGGCCGCGATGATCGGCTCCCAGTCCCAGTACGACCGGGGCAGCCGCCCCCGGTGGGCCAGGGCCTTCTCGCTGACCGCGTTGAACCCCATGCCGGGCGGCAGCATCAGCCCCTTCTGCGAGCACCCGACGGTCACGTCCACGCCCCACTCGTCGTGGCGGTAGTCCATGGAGCCCAGCGACGAGATCGTGTCCACCAGCAGCAGCGCCGGATGGCCCGCCCGGTCGAGGGCCGCGCGGATCTCGGGGACGCGGCTGCGCACGCCGGTCGAGGTCTCGTTGTGCACCACCATGACGGCGGCCACGTCCGGAGTGAGGCGGCCGGCCAGCGCGCCGGCGTCGGCGCCGTGCCGCCAGTCGCCCGGCACCACGTCCACGACCAACCCCAGCCGGGCGGCCAGCTCGCACCACAGCGAGGAGAAGTGCCCGGTCTCGAACGCCACCACCTTGTCGCCCGGCGACAGCGTGTTGACCAGCGCCGCCTCCCACGCGCCCGTCCCGGACGAGGGGTAGAGGACGACGGGCCCGGCGGTCTTGAACACGGTCTTCAGCCGTTCGAGCAGCTCGCCGGCGAGCCGGGCGAACGCGGGCCCCCGGTGGTCGATCGTGGGCTGGGCGATGGCCCGCAACACCCGATCGGGAACGTTGGTCGGCCCTGGAATCTGCAAGAAGTGCCGGCCCACTGTCTGACCACCTCCGTGCCATCACACGGCACGGCGTGCCGCTGTGCGGTTCATTAACATTAAAATCGGGCCGCAGAGGAGTCAATGCATGCAGAACGTGATCAACACCCTCCGGGTGCTCGAAGAGGTCGCCGACCGGCAGCCGATCGGCGTCGGCGAGCTGGCGCGCGGCCTCGGCCTGCCCAAGAGCACCGTGCAGCGCTCGCTGAAGACGCTGCACGAGGCCGGGTGGATCAGGCCGGCCGGGGGCGAGGTCACGCGCTGGCAGGTGACCAGCAAGGTCCTTCGAGTGGCCCGCCGCACCGAGCTGGGGCTGCGTGACGCGGCCGTGCCGGTCATGGAGGAGCTGCGCCAGCGCACCGGCGAGACCATCCACCTGATGGTGCCCGAGGGTGACGCGGTCGTGCTGATCGAGCGGCTGGAGACCGACAAGCCGCTGCGCATCGTGCTGCCGCTGGGCATCCGGCTGCCGCTGCACGCCTCCGCCAACGGCAAGGCCGTGCTGGCCCACCTCGGCCGCTCGCCGGACGAGCTGCCCGGCTACACCGGCACCACGATCACCGACCCGGGCACGCTCCGCGCCGAGTTGGACGCCGTGCTCGCCCGCGGGTACGCCGACAACCGCGGCGAGTGGCGCGCCGACATCGCGGCCGTGGCCGCGGCCGTCCTCGGCCCTGCCGGGCCGGTCGCCAGCCTCAGCGTCTCCACCCCGGCCAGCCGCATGACGGAGGAGCTGCGCGCGGAGTACGGCAAGCTCGTCACCCAGGCGGCCGCCACGCTCGCCGAGCTGCTCAGCTGAGCCTGCCGCGGTGCGGCGGGGGAGCCCGCCGGCACGCCGCTGGTGCACCCGTTCTCCTGGACCGGCAGGAAGGTGACGGAGGCCGCGGGCCGGTCACCGGCCAAGGGCCGGCGGCACCTCAACCCGTCGTCGTAGCGGTGGGGCCGGGCGAGGCGGTGCCCTGGCCCGTCGTGCCGGGCGACGGCGGCGCGGTGGCCGGCGGCGCCGACGACGGCGGGCCGGCCGGCGCGGTCGGCAGGTTGGCGAAGTGCCCCGTCCGCGCCTTCACCGGCACCATCAGGCGCACGGGCTCGGCGTCGCGGAAGGTGAACGTCATCGGCACCACGTTGCCCCGCACCCCGCTGGCGGTGCCGATGGGCTTGTTGCCGGTGCCCACCGCGTAGTCGGGCGGCAGGGTGAGCGGCTGCCCCGTGAGCTGCACGGTGCCGCCGCCCTCCATGGTGACGCGTTCGAGCTGGTCGGGCCGCTGGGCGTCGTTGACGATCACCCCGTAGAGCGCCTGCTGCGGTGGGTGCGAGGCGGAGTCGGCGCCGCCCAGGAGGAAGATGTTGCGCAGGCTCAGGGTGCCGCCCACGTTGGCGTTGGCCCCGTCGTTCTGCGGAACCCTGTTGGCCTCGTCGAATCCGGCGTTCATGCAGCCGCTGGCCGTCAGGGCCACGGCCACCACGACAGCGGCGATGGGACGCATCACGATTGCCCTCCTCCCGGACCGGTAGTCGGTCCACTACCCCCCTGGGCACCGCCCCGAACCAGCGCTTTCGCGGCCTGGTGACCATCGATGATGCATCATGTACCGTCACCGTTAACGCGTGACCTACCCCAGGAGCGGTAGATGGTTGAGCAAGGACTCGACGCGACAGGTCAGCAGAAACGACGGCAACTGGTCCGCGCGGTGGTCGCCTCCGCCGTGGGCACCTCGATCGAGTGGTACGACTTCTTCCTCTACGGCTTCGCCGCCAGCACCATCTTCGCGGAGCTGTTCTTCCCCACCAGCGACCAGACGACCGGGCTCCTCCTGGCCCTCGGCACCTACTTCGGCGGCTTCGCCGCCCGCCCCATCGGTGCGGCGATCTTCGGCCACTACGGTGACCGCATCGGCCGCAAGGCCACCCTCATCATCACCCTCATGACCATGGGCATCGCCACCGCCCTCGTCGGCCTGGTGCCCACCTACGAGCAGATCGGCATCTGGGGCGGCATCCTGCTCACGCTGCTGCGCCTGCTGCAGGGCATCAGCGTCGGCGGCGAGTGGGGCGGCTCCGTGCTGCTGGCCACCGAGTGGGGCAAGTCGAAGGGCGGGCGGCGCGGCTTCCTGGGCAGCTGGCCGCAGTTCGGCGTGCCCGTCGGGCTCGTGCTCGGCTACCTGGCCCTGCAGGTGTTCGAGCCGCTGGACCCGTACTGGGGCTGGCGCATCCCGTTCCTGCTCAGCGTCGTGATGGCGGCCATCGGCCTGTACATCAGGCTCGGCATCCTGGAGACGCCGGTCTTCGCCAAGGTCGTCGCGGAGAACAAGGTCGAGCGGGTGCCCGTGCGGCAGGTGCTCAAGATGAACTGGCGGGAGATCGTGCTCAGCGCGCTGCTGCGCACCGGCCAGCAGGCGCCGTTCTACATCTTCACCGTCTTCATCCTCACCTACGCCACCAAGACGCTGGGCTTCGCCTCCAGCGACGTCTACACGTACGTGATCGTGGCCGGCATCGTGTCGCTGTTCACCGTGCCGTTCTGGGGGTTCATCTCCGACCTCGTGGGGCGCAGGCGGCTCTACATGATCGGCGCCGCGATCATGGTGGTCTGGTCGTTCGTCTACTGGCCGCTGCTCGACACCCGCGTGCCCGCGCTGGTCTTCCTGGCGATCGTGCTGGCCGCGCCCATCCACGACATCCAGTACGGCCCGCAGGCCACGTTCATCGCCGAGAGCTTCACCGGGCGGCTGCGCTACAGCGGCGCCTCGCTCGGCTACCAGCTCGCCTCGGTCACGGCGGGCGGGCCCGCGCCGCTGATCGCGGTCTGGCTGTACGCGACGTACGGCAGCTCGACGTCCATCGCGATCTACATGGCGATCTGCGGCGTGATCAGCGTCGTGGCGGCGTACCTGCTGAAGGACCGCTCGCAGCAGGACTACGCGGTCGAGTACGACGAACCGCAGGCCAGGACGCCCGGTTAGGCGAGCCGTTCGAGGGCGGCCATGGTCGCGTCGAGGTGGCGCAGCACGATCTCCACCGCCTCCTCGGCGCGCCGCAGCCTGAACGCCGTCACCAGCTCGCGATGGTCGCGGTCGGCCTCGTCCCTGCGTGCACGCTCCTGCCCGCGCAGTGACAGGCCCACGTAGACCGCGGCGCCGTCGCGCAGGCCCTTGAGGATCGCGCACAGCCGGGGCGAGCCGGCCGCGTCGCTGAAGACCGCGTGGAACCGCCGGTTCAGCTCGACCCACTCGCCCCGGCCGCGCTCGGCCTCCATCGCCTCCCGCAGCCGGTCGGCCCGGTCGATCTCCTCGTCGGTGATGCGCTCCACGGCCTTGCGGATCGAGACGGGCTCCAGCATGCGGCGCAGCTCGTAGATCTCCCTGACCTCGGACAGGTCCAGCTCGCGCAACATCGCGCCCTTGTGCGCGTCGATCCTGATCAGGCCCTCGCCGGCCAGATCGCGCAGGGCCTCGCGGACCGGCGTGATGCTCACCTTGAGCTGGGCCGCGATGTCGGCCTGGACGAGCCGGTAGCCCAGGGGCAGGTCACCGCCGAGGATCGCGCGCCGCAGCGTCTCGTAGACGAAGGCGTGCGCGGTGCGCGCGGGCGGGCCGGGCTTGAGCACGACGGACGACACGCAAGCCACTATAAGCGGCGCCCCGCCGCCGCCCCGGGGGAGGTCAGGCGTCCTCGGCCACCACCGGATCGCTCAGCCGCGTACGGCGCCGGCGGCGACAGGCGGTAGGCGTCGATCCGGCCCTTCTCCAGCGCGGCCGGCAGCGCCGGACCGCCGCCGAGCGGCACCGGCTCCACGTCACGCTCCGGGCCGGGGCCGACCGCGCCCGGGTAGTAGCGCATGGAGGTGTCGCTGGGGGAGCCCGGCGACCGTCTACCGGCGAGATCAAGCCGCCTATCTGGCGAGCAGCTCCCGCAGCGCCTTGACCACCTCCGCCGGCGCCTCCTCGGCCATGAAGTGCCCGCACGACACCGTCCGGTGCTCCAGGTCGTCGGCCCAGGCCCGCCACCGCCCGGCCGCGTCGAACCCGAGCGCCGAACCCCAGTCCTGCTGCAGCACCGTCACGGGCATGGCGAGCCTCCTGCCCGCCCGCTGGTCGGCCTCGTCGTGCTCGACGTCGATCGTGGCCGTCGCCCGGTAGTCCGCCACGATCGACGGGACGGCCTCGCGGGACGCCTTCAGGTAGGCGGCACGCACGTCGGCGGGGATCGCGTTCGGGTCGTTGGCCCAGAGGTCCAGGAAGTAGCCGAAGAACGCGTCCGCCGCCCCGCCGATCATCGCCTCGGGCAGCCCGGGCGGCTGCGCCATCAGGTACAGGTGGAACCCCACGGCGGCGGAGCGGCCCCGCATCACCTCCCAGGAGTCGAGCGTGGGCAGCACGTCCAGCGCGGCCAGGTGGGTGATGGCGTCCGGGTGGTCCAGCCCCGCCCTGATCGCCACCAGCGCGCCCCGGTCGTGGCCCGCCAGCGCGAACCGGTCGTGGCCCAGGGCCCTGGCGAGGGCGACGATGTCGGCGGCCATCGTGCGCTTGGAGTAGGCCTGGCCGTCCGGGTCGGCCGGCTTGTCACTGTCGCCGTAACCGCGCAGGTCGGGGCAGATGACGGTGTGGTCGGCGGCCAGGTCGGCGGCGACGTGCCGCCACATGAGGTGGGTCTGGGGGAAGCCGTGCAGCAGCACGACGGGGGTGCCCGAGCCGCCGATGGCCACGTTGAGCGCCACGCCGTCGGCGACGGTGATGCGGCGGTGGGTGAAGCCGGTGATCTGAGGTGTCATGTGCTGGCGCTCCTGTGCGTCGCTCCGGTGTTGATCGGTGCTCCCCAATCTGCCGCCCGCCGATCAGCACCGGATCAGCAGCGACTCAGCCCTGATCCCAGCCCCCACCAGCCACGACGTCCACCGCTCACGGGCGGATAGATTGGGCGGCAGATGGTGACTTTCGGGGTGCTGGGGCCGCTGACGGCCGGGAACGAGCGCGGCCCGGCGCGGCTCAAGGGGCCGCGCCACCGCGCCGTCCTGGCACGCCTGCTGGTCGCCAGAGGCCGGGTCGTGCCGGTGTCGTGGCTGATCGACGACCTGTGGGAGTCACCGCCGGAAGGCGCGCTCGGCGCGGTGCAGACCTTCGTCGGAGAGCTGAGAAAGGCACTCGAACCCGACCGCCCGCCCCGCACCCCGTCCCGCCTCCTCGTCACCGCCCCGCCCGGCTACGCCCTGCGTGCCGAGCCGGAAGCGGTGGACGCCTGGCGCTTCGAGTCCATGCTCACGCGAGCCTCCCGCCTGCTGGCCGGAGCCGGAGCCGGAGCCGGAGCCGGAGCCGGAGCCGGAGCCGGAGCCGACGCCGACGCCGACGCCGCCCAAGCCCACGCCCTGCTCGGCACCGCCCTCGGGCTGTGGCGCGGCCCCGCCTACGCCGAGTTCGCCGACCTGGACTGGGCGCGGGGTGAGGCCGCCCGTCTGGACGAGCTGCGCCTGCTCGCCGTCGAACGCCGCGCCGAGGCGGCCCTGGCCTGCGGTCGCGCGGCCGAGTCGGTGGCCGATCTAGAAGCGCACGTCGCCGGCCACCCGCTGCGGGAGGACGGCTGGCGGCTGCTGGCACTCGCGCTGTACCGGGCGGGACGGCAGGGGGACGCGCTGGCACAGCTGCGGCGGGCCAGGGCGGTGCTGCGGGACGAGCTGGGCGTGGACCCGGGTGACGGGCTGCGGCGCCTCGAAGCCGACATCCTCTCCCAGGCCCCGCACCTCACCCCACCCCCTGCGCCGCTCACCGGTCGGCCGGACGAGGAGGCGACGCCCGCCGCGAGCGGTGCGGAGGGCGGCGGGTACCCGTTCGTCGGCCGGGTCGCCGAGCTGGCCGTGCTGGAGGGCGTGGCGGCGGACGTCACGGCGGCGGGCCGGGCACGGCTGGTGCTGGTCTCCGGCGCGGCGGGCGGGGGCAAGACCGCCCTGGCCGCGACGCTGGCCCGGCGCCTGGAAGCGGACGGCTGGACCACGGCCTGGGGCGCCAGCCCGGAGCTGCAAGGCGCCCCGTCAGCCTGGCCCTGGACCCAGATGCGCGAGCAACTAGGGCCCGCCGCCCCCACGCCCACGGCCGAGCACATGGAAGGGGACACCCCGCTCGCCGCCCGCTTCAAGCGCCACCGCGCCATCGCCGCCCACCTGGCCGCCGTCGCCGAGCGCGCCCCCCTCCTGCTGGTCTTCGACGACCTCCACTGGGCGGACGAGGACACCCTGGCCCTGCTCACCACGCTGGCCACCGACCTGGGCCCGGCACCCGTGCTGATCCTCGCCACGTACCGCTCGACCGAGATCTCCACCGGCCTGGCCGACGCGCTGGGCAGGGCCGCACGCGCCGAACCGGCCCGCGTCTACCTGGGCGGCCTCACCCAGCCGCAGGTGCGCGAGCTGGTCCAGGCTCTCACCGGCCGCCCGGCGAGTGACGGCGACGCGCGGACCATTCACACGCGCAGCGGGGGCAACCCGTTCTTCGTCAGGGAGCTCACCCGCCTGTGGCAGAGCGAGGGCGACGCGGCCCTGCACGGCACCGTCCCGGCCGGGGTCCGCGAGGTCATCCGCCACCGCCTGGCGGGGCTCGCGGAGGCGGCGCGTACGCACCTCCACCAGGCCGCCGTCCTGGGCCAGGAGGTCGATCTCGACGTGCTGGTCCCGCTGGCCGGCGACGAGGAGTCGGTGCTGGAGTCGGTGGAGTCCGCGCTGCTCGCCGGGTTCCTGGTGGAGCAGGACGCCGACCGGCTGCGGTTCGCGCACGCGCTGGTGCACGAGACGCTCTACGGCGACGTCACGCGTGCCCGCCGCGCTCGCTGGCACGCCAGGGCCGCCGAGATCGTCGAACGGATCCGGCCCGGTGACGTGGAGACCATCGCCCATCACTGCGTCCGCGCGCAGGGCCGGGCGGGCGCCGACCGCACCGCCCGCTACACGCGCATGGCGGCCCAGCGGGCGGAGGCCAGGTCCGCGCCGCACGAGGCCGCGCGGTGGTGGCGTGCCGCGCTGACCGCGCTGGAGCAGCCGAGCAGGCCCGACACGCGGGCGCCCGGCCCGGCCGGCGACGGCGGCGGGGTGGCCGAGCGGCTGGAGGCCGTCATGGGGCTGGTCAGGGCGCTGGCGGTGAGCGGGGAGCTGCGCGAGTCGCGGCGGTACAGGGCCGAGGCGGTGGACGCGGCGGAGGCGCTCGGCGATCCGGTGGTGACGGCCGGGGTGATCGGGGCGTTCGACGTGCCCGCGAGCTGGACCGCCAACGACGACCCTGCCCTGTCCGCGCGGCTCGTCGCCGCCGCCGAGCGTACGCTGGCCGCCCTCCCTTCTGACGGGCACCAGGCCGAACGGGCGCGGCTGCTGATCACCATCGCCATGGAACGCCGTGCCGACCCCGGCCCGCGCGGCGCCCAGGCGGCCCGTGAGGCGGAGGACCTGGCCCGCCGCCTGGGCGATCGCACCCTGCTCGCCTACGCGCTCAACGGCCGGTACATGCAGATGTTCCAGCGGGCCGGGCTGGCGCCGGAGCGGGCCGCGATCGGGGAGGAGCTCGTCCGGCTGGCCGAGGGGCATGACGGGCTGGTGACGTTCGAGGTGCTCGGGCGGCTGATCCTGCTGCAGTCGGCGGCGGCCCGCGCCGAGCTGGACGCCGCCGATCGGCACGCCGCCGCGGCCGACCGGCTGGCGGAGCGGTACGACCTGCCGCTGGTCGGCGTGTTCACCGCCTGGTACGCGGCCCTGCGCCTCGCCGTCACCGCCGGGGCGGGCAAGCAGGCACGGTCGGCCTATCGCGCGGCTGCCGCCCGGCTCAGCGGCACCGGGATGCCCGGCGTCGAGGACGGCTTGCTGCCACTCGCCCTGCTGTGCCTGGAGGTGGGCGGGGACGACGGGCCGCCGCGGGCGAGCCTGTCAGAGGCCGAGGACTGGGGGCCGTACGAGAGCTGGGCCCGCCCCCTGCTGCTCCTGGCGCGGGGACGCCCCGAGGAGGCGGCGCAGGCGGCCCGCACGATCCCCGACTCCCCGCCCGACCTGCTGCTGGAGGTGAGAACCTGCCTGCACGCCCTGGTCGCCATCGAGCTGGCCGACCGGCAGACGATGGAACGCCTCTACGACCGGCTCCTGCCCGCCCAGGAAGAGCTGGCCGGCGCCGGCAGCGGGCTGGTCACCCTGGGCCCGGTCGCGCTGTACCTCGGCCGCCTGGCCGCGGCCCTCGGCAGGCACCGCGGCGCCGCCGCGCATCTCCGGCAGGCCGAGGCGCTCGCAGAGAAGGCGCGGGCACCGCACTGGGCCGAGGCCGCCCGCCGCCGGCCAGCCGGAGGCAGCGGCGCGACCGCATGACAGGGAAAGCGGCAAACAGCCCACACCAGCCACTTCCTCTCCAGACCTGTAATCTGCATGTCGGCACCTCCTCTGGCGACGCCTCCTTCGCGGGTCCGAAAGTTTCGGGAAAATTATCGCCCCGTTGAGCCCGTCCAGCCCTCCTGCCAAGGTCGGTCCGGTGCTCGGCAGGATCTGCAACTTAGCAGGTGGCCCCACTCTTGACACGATTCAACCGGCCCCTTATGTTGCCGCAATATTAAACAGATCTGCTTGAAAGTTTCGGCGTCATCCCCGCGTAACACCCCCCGCTCTCGCCGCGGACGGCGCCGTCATGGCCGAAGGGATGGCATGAGGGGCCAGGAACCAATCGACACGAGCTCGGCACCCGGCGAGAGCGAGTCATGGCGGGACGTCCGGCTGTCGCCCGCCGCGCGGGCCGACGCGCTCATCCCGCTCATGACCCTGGAGGAGAAGATCGCCCAGCTCGTCGGGGTGTGGGTCGGCGCCGACGCTTCAGGGGGCGGAGTCGCCCCGCACCAGACCGACATGGGCAGCGGCCCCGAGTGGGACGACGCCATCCGGCTGGGGCTGGGCCAGCTCACCCGCCCGTTCGGCACGGCGCCGGTCGACCCGGTGGCGGGGGCGCGCTCGCTGGCCGCCTCGCAGGCCGAGATCGTCCGGGCCAGCCGGTTCGGGATCCCGGCGCAGGTGCACGAGGAGTGCCTGACGGGCTTCGCGGCCTGGCGGGCGACCGTGTACCCGGCGCCGCTGAGCTGGGGCGCCTCCTTCGACCCCGAGCTGCTGGAGCAGGTGGCGGGTCAGATCGGCCGGTCCATGCGCCGCGCGGGCATCCACCAGGGCCTGGCCCCGGTGGTGGACGTGACCAGGGACTACCGCTGGGGCCGTACCGAGGAGACGATCGGCGAGGACCCGTACCTCGTCGGCACGCTCGGCGCCGCGTACGTGCGCGGCCTGGAGGGCGCCGGCCTGGTCGCCACGCTCAAGCACTTCGCCGGCTACTCCAACTCGCGCGGCGGCCGCAACCTGGCGCCGGTCGCGATGGGCCCACGGGAGCTGGCGGACGTGCTGCTGCCGCCGTTCGAGATGGCGCTGCGCCTGGGCGGCGCCCGGTCCGTGATGAACTCCTACGCCGAGATCGACGGCATGCCGGTGGCGGCCGACGAGAGCATCCTGACCGGCCTGCTGCGCGACGAGTGGGGCTTCGAGGGCACCGTGGTCGCCGACTACTTCTCGGTCCGGTTCCTGGAGCGGCTGCACAAGGTCGCCGGTGACGGCGGGCAGGCCGCCGGGCTGGCGCTCAGGGCCGGGATCGACGTCGAGCTGCCCACGGTGGACACGTTCGGCGCCCCGCTGGTGGACGCGGTCAAGGCCGGGACGGTGGACGAGGCGCTGATCGACCGCGCCCTGCGCCGCGTGCTCATCCAGAAGGCCGAGCAGGGCCTGCTCGACGAGGGCTGGCAGCCGCTGCCCGGCCCGGCCGAGGACGTCCGGCTCGACGACGAGGAGAGCCAGGAGCTGGCCCTGCGGCTGGCCCGCGAGGCCGTGGTGCTGGTGCGCAACGACGACGCCGTGCTGCCGCTGAGCCCCGCCGCGAAGGTGGCGCTCATCGGCCCCGTCGCCGACGACCCGATGGCGATGCTGGGCTGCTACGCCTTCCCCAACCACGTGGGCCCGCACCCCGAGCAGGGCCTCGGGCTCGACCTGCCGACGCTGCGCGAGTCGCTCGGCGCGCTGGTGCCCGGCCTCGCCCACGCCCGGGGCTGCGCGATCACCGGCGCCGACACCGGCGGGTTCGCCGAGGCGGTCGAGCTGGCGGCGCGCAGTGACGTGGTCGTGCTGGCCGTCGGCGACAGGGCCGGGCTGTTCGGGCGCGGCACCTCGGGCGAGGGCTGCGACGCCACCGACCTGCGGCTGCCCGGCGTGCAGGCCGACCTGGTCCAGGCCGTGCTGGCGACCGGCACCCCGGTGGTGCTGGTGCTGCTGGCAGGCCGCCCGTACGCGCTGGGAGAGGAGGTGGCCGCGGCCAAGGCCGTGCTGTTCGGCTTCTTCCCCGGCCAGCGCGGCGGCCAGGCGCTGGCCGAGGTGCTGACCGGCGCCGTGAACCCGACCGGCCGCCTGCCGGTCAGCGTGCCGCGCGACGCGGGCGGCCTGCCGGCGACCTATCTGGCCCCGCCGCTCGGCCGCCGCTCCGACGTGTCGTCGGTGGACCCGACGCCCGCCTACCCGTTCGGGCACGGCCTGAGCTACACCACCTACGAGTGGAGCCAGGCGAGCGCGAGCGCCACCGAATGGCCGGTGGACGGCGCGGTGACCGCCGGGGTCACGGTCCGCAACACCGGCACGCGCGCGGGCGCCGAGGTCGTGCAGCTCTACCTGCACGACCCGGTGGCGCAGACGACCAGGCCGGTGGTCCGCCTGATCGGCTACGCCCGCGTCCCGCTGGAGGCCGGCGAGTCCGCGCGGGTCACCTTCACCGTCCCGGCGGACGTCACCTCGTTCACCGGCGCGCACGGCCGCCGCGTCGTCGAGCCGGGCGACGTCGAGCTGCGCCTCGGCCGCTCGTGCGCGGACGCCGAGGCGATCCTGCCGCTGCGCCTGACCGGCCCCGAGCGCGAGGTCGGCCACCTGCGCGAGCTGCAGGCGCCGGCGCGCATCGACCGCGACCTCCCGGAGGGCCGAGGATGAGCACACCCCAGACCCTGAGCCCCGCCGAGACGCCGGCGCCCGAGGCCAAGCCGGCGGCCGGTCGCCGCCGGCGTCAGGGCGGCAGCTCGTGGGGGCGGGCGCTGCGCCGCGACTGGCAGCTCTACTCGCTGGCGGTCCTGCCGCTGCTGTTCTTCCTGGTCTTCCGGTACGCGCCGATGATCGGCAACGTCATCGCCTTCAGGAAGTTCGAGCCCGGCGGCAGCATCTTCGGTGAAGAGTGGGTGGGCCTGCGCTACGTGAAGCTGTTCCTGAACGACCCGACGTTCTGGAACGTGTTCACCAACACGCTGGTCCTCGGCGGGCTGACCCTGCTCTTCTGCTTCCCGCTGCCGATCGTGCTGGCCCTGCTGCTCAACGAGGTGCGCAAGCGCGCGCTCAAGAGGTTCCTGCAGTCGGTGACGTACCTGCCGCACTTCTTGTCGATCGTCATCGTGGCCGGTCTCGTCATGCAGATCACCTCGATCGACGGGCCGATCAACGCGTTCCTGGGCTACATCGGCAGCGAGAAGATCTCGTTCATGCAGGACCCGGACTGGTTCCGGACGATCTACGTCGGCTCGGAGGTCTGGCAGACCGTCGGCTGGGGCACGATCCTCTACCTGGCCGCGCTGACCACCATCGACGACCAGCTCTACGAGGCGGCCAGGATGGACGGCGCCGGCCGGTGGCGGCAGATCTGGCACGTGACGCTGCCGGGCATCCGGCCCACGGCGGTCACGCTGCTGATCCTCAACATCGGCACGTTCATGGCGGTGGGCTTCGAGAAGGTCTTCCTGCTGTACAACCCGCTGACGTATCCCACGGCCGACGTGATCTCGACGTACGTGTACCGGATGGGCCTGGAGGCCAGCAACTTCAGCTACGCCGCCGCGATCGGCCTGTTCGAGGCGCTGGTCGGCCTGGTGCTGATCCTGTCGGCCAATGTGATCTCCCGCCGCACAGTTGGGACGAGCCTGTGGTGACAACGCACGACATGACCCGGGGCTACCGCGTCTTCCAGTGGTTCAACGGCGTCGTCCTGACGCTGGTCGTGGTGGTGACGCTCTACCCGTTCGCCAACATCCTGGCCCGCTCCTTCAGCTCGCAGAGCGCCATCGCCGCGGGCGAGGTGAACCTCGTTCCCCAGGGGTTCAACCTGACGACGTACAAGATCGTCGCGTCGGACCCGATGTTCTGGACGAACTACCGCAACACGGTCTTCTATACGGTCGTCGCCACGCTCATCGCGATGGTGATGACCACGTGCTACGCGTACGTGCTGGCCAAGAAGCACCTCAAGGGCCGCAAGTTCCTCGTCGGTGTCGCGGTCTTCACCATGTTCTTCTCCGGCGGCCTGATCCCGAACTACGTGCTGATCACCAGCCTCGGCATGAAGAACTCGATCTGGGCCATCGTCCTGCCCAACGCCATCAGCGTGTTCAACCTCCTGGTCATGAAGGCGTTCTTCGAGAGCCTGCCGCAGGACCTGGAGGAGGCCGCCGCCATCGACGGCCTGAACACCTACGGCATCCTGTGGCGCATCGTGCTGCCGCTGTCGAAGGCGGTCATCGCCACGATGATCCTGTTCTACGCGGTCTCGTTCTGGAACTCCTGGTTCGCGGCGTTCCTGTACATGGACCGCTCCGACCTGTTCCCCGTGACGGTCTACTTGCGCAACCTCATCGCCGGCGCGACCGGCGCGGACTCCTACGGCGCGGCAGCCGCCGAGGTGACGCAGGTGGGGGCCAACATCCAGGCGGTGACGATCGTGCTCACCGTCCTGCCGATCCTGGTCATCTACCCGTTCGTCCAGCGCTTCTTCGTCTCCGGCGTCATGCTCGGCGCGGTCAAGGGCTGACCTCCCGACGCCTCACCACACCCCCAGAAAGGAACCCCCATGCGCGACATCTCGCGGCGTCAGGCGATCATCGGCCTCGGTGCCTTCGCCTCCCTCGCCCTCACCGCCTGCGGCAGCGACACCGAGACCCCGGCCAAGGCCACGGACGCGGCCAACAAGGCCGGCTCGATGGCGTCGTACGGCGTCGGCCAGCAGTTCAAGGCCACCGAGCCGCTGTCGTTCGACGTGCTCTACAACAACCACTCGTTCTACCCGAACAAGCCCGACTGGCTGTTCTGGTCGGAGCTGACCAAGCGGACCAACGTCACGTTCAAGCCGGTCGAGGTGCCGCTCAGCGACTACGAGAAGAAGCGCGGCCTGCTCATCGCCGCCGGCGACGCCCCGCTGATCATTCCGAAGACCTACCACCCGCAGGAGGAGGCGTTCGTCTCCTCCGGTGCGATCCTGCCGGTCAGCGACTACTTCAACCTGATGCCCAACTTCCAGGACAAGGTCGCCAAGTGGCAGCTCCAGCCGGAGCTGAACTCGATCATGCAGACGGACGGCAAGATCTACCTGCTGCCCGGCCTGCACGAGGCCGCCTGGGCCGACTACTCCTTCGCGGTGCGCACCGACATCCTGGAGAAGCTGAAGCTGGAAGTCCCCAAGACGCTGGACGACTTCTACAACATGCTCAAGGCGATGAAGGCGGAGTACCCCGACCTCTACCCGATGACCGACCGCTGGGGCGTGCCCACGCCCGGCGGTAACCTGATCAAGCTCATCGCGCAGGCGTACGGCACCAAGGGCGGCTGGGAGTACCAGCACGCGACGTTCGACGCCGCCCAGGGCAAGTTCGTCTACACCGGCGCCATGCCGCAGTACAAGCAGGCGATCGAGTACCTGAACAAGCTGGTGAAGGAGAAGCTGCTCGACCCCGAGAGCTTCACCCAGCAGGACGAGGCCGCCAAGCAGAAGTTCATCTCCGGCAAGTCCTTCGTGATCAGCACCAACGCGCAGTCGCTGATCAACGACTATCGGGCGGCGCTGACCGAGAACGTCAAGGACGCCAAGATCGTCAAGATTCCGGTGCCGACCGGCCCGGCGGGCGACGTCAAGGTCGCCACCCGCCTGGAGAACGGCATCATGATCTCCAAGAAGGCCCTGGAGAACAAGAACTTCGTGGCCATGATGCAGCTCATCGACTGGCTCTGGTACTCCGACGCGGGCCAGGAGTTCGCCAAGTGGGGCGTCGAGGGCACGACGTTCACCAAGGAGGGCGACAAGTACAAGCTGGCTGAGGACATCGACTTCGTCGGCCTCAACCCCGGCGCGCCGAAGCACCTGCAGAAGGACTTCGGCTTCGGCAACGGCGTGTTCGCCTACGGCGGCCCCACCAAGCTGCTCCAGTCCACGTTCTCGGAGGAGGAGATGGAGTTCCAGAACGTGATGAACGCCAGGAAGACCTGGCCCGTCGAGCCGGCCGCCCCGCTCAGCGAGGAGGAGCGCGAGCAGGTCTCGCTCTGGGAGACGCCGCTGAAGGACCACGTCACCCAGAACACGCTGAAGTTCATCCTCGGCGAGCGTGACCTCGCCGAGTGGGACGCCTACGTCAAGGAGCTGGAGTCCAAGAACTCCACCCAGTACGTCACCCTCGTGAACGGCGCCTACGAGCGGTTCAAGCAGGCACACGGCGGCTGATCCTCCCCAGGCCGGGCCGCCTCCTCCTGCCGGGGGCGGCCCGGCCGCGTACTTCCAAGGACTTCCCGATGCGCAACCTCGTTCCCGGCGAGCCCACCGGGCGGCTGTCCGACGCCTGGCGCTTCTGCGTCGGCACCGGACGCCTCGACCTCGCGCTGCGGCGCGATTACCAGGACTCCCTGGCGCTCGTCCAGCGGGAGATCGGCTTCCGGCACATCAGGGGCCACGGCCTGTTCAGCGACGGCATGGGCGTGCACCGGCCGTACGAGCACGGGGGCGAGCGGCGCGTGCTGCACTCGTTCACGTATCTGGACCAGGTCGTCGACGCCTACCTGGAGCTCGGCATCCACCCCTTCCTGGAGCTGGGCTTCATGCCGTCCGGGCTGGCCTCGGGCGAGCAGACCGTCTTCTGGTGGCGCGGCAACGTCACCCCGCCCAGCTCCTGGCAGGAATGGGCCGGCCTGGTCAGGGCCACCGTGACCCACCTGATCGACCGCTACGGCCTGGACCTGGTGCGCCGCTGGCCGATCGAGGTCTGGAACGAGCCCAACCTCAAGGACTTCTGGCAGGACGCCGACGAGGCCGCCTACCACCGCCTCTACGAGATCACCGCCCGCACGATCAAGGACGTGGACGCGTCGCTGCAGGTCGGCGGCCCGGCCATCTCGCCCGGCTCCGACGAGTGGATGCCGCGCTTCGCCGACTTCGTCACCTCACGCGACGTGCCGTGCGACTTCCTCAGCCGCCACGCCTACACCTCGGGCCCGGCCCAGCACGTGCCGTTCGGCGTGCACCAGACGATGGCGCCCGCCTCCGGCCTGCTGGAGCAGTTCGCCACCACGCGCCGCCAGCTCGCGGGCGGCCCGCTGGCCGAGCTGCCGGTGCACATCACCGAGTTCAACTCCTCCTACCGCCCCGACAACCCGATCCACGACACGGCATTCAACGCCGCCTACCTGGCGCCCGTCCTGGCCGAGGGCGGCGAGCTGGTGGACTCCTTCTCGTACTGGACGTTCAGCGACATGTTCGAGGAGGCCGGGATCCCGGCCTCGATCTTCCACGGCGGCTTCGGCCTGCTGACCCACCGGCAGATCAAGAAGCCCGCCTACCACCTGTACGCGTTCCTGGCCCGCATGGGGGACCAGCTCCTGACCAGGGGCGCGGACCACCTCGTGACCAGGGACTCCAGCGGCCGGGTGACCGTGCTGGCGTGGGCTCCGGTGGACGTCACCGGCGGCCCCGCCGTCACCGGGCACACCGTGCGCCTGTCGATCCCGTTCCCGGGCGAGTCGGTCTTCATGCTGCGCTCGTCGGTCAGCGAGGAGCTGGGCAACGCCTGGGCCGCCTGGTCCGAAATGGGGCGTCCCAGGTCACCACACCCCAGACAGCTCGATATCCTCCGAGAAGCGGCGGAACCGGTTCGCCGCCACCGCAGCCTGCCGGTCACCGGCGGGACGGCCGACCTCGACCTGACGCTCGACCGCCACGAGGTCACGCTCGTCGAGCTCACCCCGGTGGTGGACGAGACCCCGCCGTGGTGGGACGACAGCCGGATCCTCGGCCTGGAGGAGGGCATGTGACCAGCGACGTGACGGACACCGGGAAGTTCGGCACCGGGCCGCTCTCCCGGGTGTCCGCGCTGATCTACACCCTGCTCGTCGTCGAGCTGCTGGTGCTGCTCACCGTCGTGCCGGGCCTGGTGGCGCTGGTCCTGCTCGACCGCTCGGCCGGCAACGTGCCCCTGATGGCCGCCTGCCTGCTGCCCGTCGGCCCCGCGCTCTCCGCCGCCCTGTACGCGCTGCGCCACCGCCGGCGCGATCTGACCGAGCTGCGCCCGGCGCCGGCCTTCTGGCGCGGTTACCGGCTCAACTTCGGCGCGGCCATGAAGATCTGGGTGCCCTGGCTGGTGATCCTGGCCCTGGTCGGGACGAACCTGGGCAACTTCTCGGCCGCCGGGGTGCCGGGCTGGTGGGGGGCGCTGCTGGTCGTGCTGGCGGCGGGCAGCACGCTGTGGGTGGCCAACGCGCTGGTCATCACGTCGCTGTTCGCGTTCAGGGCGGTGGACGTGGCCAAGCTGGCGGCCTGGGCGCTGGGGCGCTTCCCCGCCGCCACGCTGGCCAACGCGTGCCTGCTCGTCGTGGCGGGCGGCGTCACGCTCGTCGCCACCGAGGCCGCCGTGGCGCTGCTCGCCTCGGTGCTCACCGCGACGGTGCTGTGGAACTCCCGCGCGATGATCGCCGAGGTCGAGCAGCGCTTCACCCGTCAGTAGCCGGGCTCGGCGGGCCCTGCCGCCGCCGGCAGCAGCCATGACGGCCGTCAGTGGATGCGGCGGCCGTGCTCGTCGGGCACCCCCGACTTGCGCAGGAAGTAGGTGTTGACCTGGTCGCGCCACTCCTCGGCGCACCGCACCTGCTCGTCGAGCCGCTCCTTGACCCGCGTGTACAGCGCCGCGTCCACCGAGCCCGCCACCTTCTCCCAGGCCAGCCGCATCCCGGCCGCCTCCTCCGCCCCCGCGAAGTGGGTGTCGTAGATGTGCTGCACGACCGTGGTGCCGCTCTGCAGGACGTGCTCGTACGGCACGTGGTGGAAGAACAGCAGCAATTCGTCGGGGCACTCGGCGAGCGACTCGTACACCTCCGACCACGGCGCCGGGTACTGGCCGGTGTAGCCGGTGCCGGTGGCGCGGGTGCGGTCGACGCCGACGCCGTCACGGTCGGCGAAGTGGTAGGTGCCCCACGGCGTGTACTCGTATCCGTCCACGTCGGGGCCGTAGTGGTGGCCGGGGCGGACCATGAAGCCGACGCCGAGCGGCGCGGTGTAGCGCTCGTAGGTCTCCCAGGAGCCGTCCATCATCTCGTGCAGCGTGCCGCGCACCGCGTCGGGCGCGCCGGGGAAGGTCAGGCCGATCCACTCGTCCAGGATCGCCGCCGGGCCGAGCTCCGGCGCCCAGGCGAGCCGGCCGAACGCGTACAGGTTGGCCTGGGCCAGCGGGTGACCCGTCCAGTACGGGTCGTCGCCCACGTTCGACACCGCCACCAGGCCACCCCCGGCGGCCACCTCGGCGACCGTGCGCTCGCCCGGCCCCCAGAAGCGGAACCCGAGCACCTCGCTCCACATCGGGCCGAGGTAGCACACGTGCCGCTGCTGGCCGGTGTACTCCTGCGTCACCTGCAGCTCCACCGCGAGCCTGGTGGCCGGCATGGCCGCGATCACGGGGGAGATCGGCTCGCGCGTCTGGAAGTCCATGGGGCCGTACTTGACCTGGAGGATCGCGTTGTCCCTGAACTGACCGTCGAGCGGGGCGAAATGGTCGTGGGCGGCGCGGGCGCGGTCGGTGGAGCGGTCGCGCCAGTCCTGGCGGTGGTCGTAGACGAAGGCGCGCCAGTGCACGACGCCGCCGTGCGGGGCCAGGGCGTCGGCCAGCATGTTCGCGCCGTCGGCGTGGCTGCGCCCGTACGCGAACGGCCCGGGCTGGCCCTCCGAGTCGGCCTTGACCACGTACCCGCCGAAGTCGGGGATCGTCTCGTAGACCCGCGCGGTCGTGCCCGCCCACCACTCACGCACACCCTCGTCCAGGGGGTCGGCGGTGTCCAGGCCGCCGAGCACGATGGGGGAGGCGAAGTTCACCGACAGGTGCACGCGGATGCCGTACGGGCGCAGCTCCGCCGCGATGGCGGCGACTTCGCCGAGCCGGTCGGTCAGCAGGTGGGCCTCGGTGGCGTGCACGTTCACGTTGTTGATCGCGACCGCGTTCACGCCGGTCGCGGCGAGCAGCCGGCCGTACGCGCGTAGCCGTGTGAGGTCCTCGGTCAGCAGGCCGTCGCGCCAGAAGATCGAGCCGCCGGAGTAGCCGCGCTCGACCTGGCCCATCACCGGGTGCACGTCGATGTTGTCCCAGTGGTCCAGCATGCGCCGCCGCAACGCCGGCCGGTGCACCTGCGCCGCCGCCCCACTGACCGCCGCCCCACTGACCGCCGCCTCCCTGACCGCCGCCTCCCCGACCGCCGTCTCTCCGGACGCGGTCTCTCCGGACGGGGCCTCCCCGAACGCCGCCTCGCCGAGCCGCACCACCTCGAACCAGCCGTACAACAGGCCCGCGGGATCGTCGGCGAGCACCACCGTGACCCCGTCACGGCGGCCCAGCAGGAAACCCTCGGCGCCGATCTCCGGCCCCAGCAACGCCTGCGCGGCGGCGGGCAACGGGCCGGACGAGGACAGCGCGAGCACGAGGTCGGCCGCCTCGCCGGGCGCGACCACGGCCCCGCCGTGCCGTTCACCCGCCGCGGCCACCTCGGCCCGCACGGTGGCGACCGGTCCCGCGTCGCCGGGGTCGCCGGCCAGCACCAGCACGCGGCGCGAGCCGACGGCGCGGAACGCCTCGGGAGGCAGCCAGGCCGGATGCACGTCGGGCACATGGGGAACGATCAACGGGGGCTCCTTAGAGTCGGCGAGCGGGCGGGGACACGGCCCGTTCACCCGCGGCTTCACCCGCGGCGGCGGATGCGCGCGCACGCAGCGGTTTCGCCCCGAATCTACCGGTTCCCACCGAGCCGCCCCGCACCGCCTCACGTGCTCGCGCCGAATCACCGCCGAGGGCCATCGGTGGTCAGAGCAGCCGGTCGCGGGCGTAGCCGGCGGCCTCCGTGCGGTTGCGCACGCCGATCTTGGCGAAGGCGTTGTTGATGTGCGTCTTCACGGTCGTCCCCGCGATGAACAGCCGGGCCGCGATCTCGGCGTTGCTCAGCCCCCTCGCGATCAGCCGCAGCACCTCCACCTCCCGCACCGTCAGCCCGTCAGGGCAGTCGGTCACCGGCTCGGCGGCACCCCGGGACAGCACCTCGACCAGCCGCCTCGCCGCCGCCGGCGAGAACGTCGACTGACCCGCGGCGGCCGAGCGCAGCGCCGCCGCCAGCTCGGCCCGCCCCGCGTCCTTGGTCAGGTAGCCGCGCGCGCCCGCCAGCAGCGCCGCGTCCACGGACCGGTCGTCGTCGTACGTGGTCAGCACCACGACCGCCACCCCGGGATACTCGCGGGCGATCCGCCGGGTCGCCTCGACGCCGTCCATGACCGGCATCCGCAGGTCCATCAGCACCACGTCCGGCCGCAGCTGCGCCACCAGCCGCAGCGCCTCCTCGCCCTGACCGGCGTCGCCCACGACCTCGACGCCGTCCACCAGGTCCAGCAGTGCCACCAGCCCTTCGCGCATCACCTGCTGGTCGTCCACCACCAGCACCCTCACTCCGGCACCTCCGCCCGTACCTCCCATGCCTCGCCGACCGGCCCGGCGCTCAGGGTGCCGCCCGCCAGCGCCACCCGCTCCCGCATCCCGGCCAGCCCGTACGTGGGCCGCTCCGCCGGGTGTTCGCGGGCGGGTGGGAGCGCGTTGCGGACCGTCAGGCGGACGGAGTGCTCGCCGTACGACAGGCCGAGCGTGACCGGCTGGTCCGGGGCGTGCTTGGCGGCGTTGGTGAGGGCCTCGCGGGCCGTGCGCAGGAGGCAGACCTCGGCCGCCGGGGTGAGGGGCCGCCGGGTGCCGGTCGTGCCCAGCTCGGCCCGTACGGAATGGTCCCTGCGGTGCTCGGTCACCAGCAGGCCGAGCGCGTCAGGCAGCGGCGGCACGTCCTCGCGCAGCGCCGCCACCGCCGCCCGCGCCTCCACCAGCCCCTCCCTGGCCAGGCCGCGCGAGCGGCGGATGCGGGCCACCGCGCCCGCCACGTCGCCCCGCTCGGTCAGCAGCGCCTCGGCCACGTCGAGCTGCACCCCCAGTGCCCCCAGGGAATGCGCGAGCACGTCGTGCAGCTCCCTGGCGATGCGGGCGCGCTCGTCCAGCGCCATGGCGCGGGCCCGGTCCTGGAGGGCGCGGCGGTACTGGCGGCGGTGCAGCGCGAACAGCACCGTGCAGACCATCACCGCGCCCTGCACGACGATCGAGGTCCTGGGCCGGTCGAACCAGAGCAGGCTGCCCGCCATCAGCCCCACGTCGGCCGCGGTGACCAGGCAGATGGCCGCCATGCCGGGCGTGGAGTGCGCCGAGTACAGCAGCAACATCGCGAACAGGAACACCGTGGGCGCCGCCGACTCCGACCCCGTCACGGTGGCGGCCACGGCGGACCCGAGCGCGAGCAGCGGCGTGGCGGGTGCGGGGAAGCGGCCGTCGAGCAGGACGAAGGCCAGCCAGCAGGCCATCGAGACGCCCAGCGCCGACCAGACGGGCACCGCCCACCGATCCGGCGCGGCGACGACCAGCGACCAGGCGAGCACCACCGTCAGCAGCGCCCTGGTCAGCCGCCCGGTCTCCGGGTCGTCGGCGGCCAGCAGCCGCTTGACCCGCCCCCACACCTCGCGCATGGGCTAGCGGGAGTCCCGCAGGCTGAGAATCATGTCCACCAAGATAAGGCGGAACGCGACGAACCCGATGACCACGATCACGGCCACCACGGCGACCGCGATCAAGAACTTCCCGTTCACTTTGCCCCCGTTGGCGTCCAGCAGCCGTTGCAGCAGTTCAAGCCGTTTGTCCATGCCGCAGACGCTAGGCAGGGGGGCGGGTGGAGCGGCACGTCGGAAAGGTGGAGACGAGGGTGGAGCCGGCGCACCGTCCGGTGCGCCGGACCGCGCCTACTTGCCGTTGCCGCGCGCGGGGCCGCTGCCGCGGACCCTGCCCGGCGGCTCGCGGGTCTGCCCCGGCGGGACGCCGGCGGCGCTCGGGGCGACGGCCGGGGTGGGGGTCCGGCCGGGCCGGGCCACCTTGGTGCGCTCACCGGCCGAGGGCGGCACGGCCGGGGCGAGCTTGCCCGCCTCACGGACACCGGCCGACGGCGGCACCGAGCCCCTCTCCTGCACCCGGCTGGGGCTGGGGCTGGGGCTGGGGCTGGGGCGCGGGGTGGCGGGCGAAGAGGTCGCGTAAGGGCGCGCGGAGGCGGTGGGCGGGCCAGAGGTGGTGGGCGGTGCCGGGGCGGCGGCCGAGCGTGGGCTGGTCGCGGCGACCGGGCGCCCGGTGCGGGGCTCCCCGGCCGGCTCCGTGGCCTGCTCCGCGCCCACCTCGGGGGCGGGCAAGGGGTCGAACGCGCGGGAGCCGCCGGGCAGGGCGATCAGGACGGCGGCGAGCACCAGGTGGACGACGCCCAGCAGCAGGGTGGAGACCCGCAGCACCAGCCCCCGGCGTCGGCGCCGCGTCTCGTCGGCGTGGTCGTTCAGCATTCGCGGCACGTTCCTGCCGATGCCATGCGGGGGTGTCCTTCGGGGCGGGTGGGGCGGGCGGGTCTCTTGATCTAGGCATGGATGGACTTGAGGGTCAAGTCCATCCTACGAAGATCACGGTCTGGCTCCGGCCCAGCGAGCGTGCTCAAATCGTTCCAAACCGCTCGGAGCGGCTGCGCTATGATCACAGCGGACAACCCGCTCGCGCCGCTCACGGGACTCGAGGAACGATGTCGAGCATGAAAGAGGTCGCCCGGCTCGCCGGGGTCTCCGTCGGCACCGTGAGCAACGTGCTCAACCGGCCGGAGATGGTCGCGCCCGACACCCTGCGACGGGTGCGGGAGGCGATCGAGCGTCTCGGCTACGTGCGCAACGGCTCCGCCCGCCAGTTGCGGGCGGGGCGGAGCCGCACCATCGGGGTGGTCGCGCTGGACTTCGGCAACCCGTTCTTCATCGACGTCCTGCGCGGCGTCGAGACCGCCGCCCAGCAGGCGGACGTCACCGTGATGGTGTTCAACAGCAACAAGGACGCCGGCCGCGAGGCGGGGCTGCTGGAGACGTTCGAGGAGCAGCGGCCCATGGGGGTGCTGATCACGCCGGTGAACGACCGCGGCGAGGAGGAGCGGCTCAGCAGGCTCGTCGCGCGCGGCATCCCCGTGGTGCGCTTCGACAGCTCGGCCAGCCACAGCGGCGGCTGCGCGGTCGCGGTGGACGACGTGCTCGGGGGCCGGCTGGCCGGCCTGCACTTACGCGAGCGGGGGCACAGCCGCATCGCCTTCGCCGGCGGCCCGTTCACGGTCCGGCAGGTACGCGAGCGCCGCGACGGCCTGGCCGGGGTGCTCGGCCCCGACGACACGCTGACCGTGATCCCGCTGCCCGACCTCACCGTCGCCACCGGCCGCACCGCCGGCGAGCGGATCGCGGACCTGCCGCCCGGCGAGCGGCCCACGGCGGTCTTCTGCGCCAACGACCTGGTGGCGATCGGGGTGCTGCAGGAGATGACGCTGCGCGGGCTGCGGGTGCCCGCCGACCTGGCCATCATCGGCTACGACGACATCGACTTCGCCGCGGCGGCCGCGGTGCCGCTGTCGTCGATCAGGCAGCCGCGCGAGCAGCTCGGCCGCACCGCCGCCACGCTCCTGCTGGAGGAGGCCAACCGGGGCGACGAGCACGAGCACCGCCAGGTGATCTTCCAGCCCGACCTGGTGGCCCGCACCTCCACGACGGCGCGCGTCCGGGTGAATTAGTTTTTCCCGGTTATTCGTTCATCGCCCCCGGGAATAATTCGGTCGGCAATTCGCCGACACCTCGAAGGAGAAGCATGATTGCGCTCCTTGTCATCGACGCGCAGCAGGAATACTCCCGTTCCGGGTCACTGCCCGTCGAGAGATTCGAGCAGGCGATCGGCAACATCAGACGCCTGCTGGAAACCGCGCGATCGAGTGACGTCGCCACGGTGGTGCACGTCCGCCACATCAGCAAAGTGCCCGGGGATCAGAGTTTCGACGCGGGCAGCCCGGGGATCGACTTCGTCGACGACGTCCGGCCGCTGCCGGACGAATTAGTGCTCACCAAGCACTACATCGGCTCGTTCTCCAATCCCGATCTGGACCGGTTCCTGCGCGCCCAGCAGGTCGACCAGGTGGTGATCTGTGGATTCACCTCGTTCATCTGCTGCGACACGACCGCCCGTGAGGCGGTGCAGCTCGGTTACAAAGTCTTTTACGTGGACGACGCGATCAGCGAATTCAGCCTCGGCAATATCAGCGCCCAGGACCTGCATCGCACCGTCGCCGCCGTGCAGGGCGCGGTGTTCTCGACGGTGACCACCACCGAGGACGCCGTCGCCCTGCTCGCCGGGAAGGCGTGACCTCCTACGGCGGCCGGGGAGACCTCGCTGTCCCCCCGGCCGCCGCCGGTCTCAGACGGGGATCACCCGGATCGACGGGTGCCCCTCGGTGTTGAGGTAGAGCCGCTCCTTCTTGTGCTCCTGCTCCAGCTCGACGACCAGCCGGTAGCGGTAGGTCCCCGGCCTGAGGCTGGGCAGCACGGTGCCGGCCCAGTAGTAGTAGACGGGCGTCAGGTCGTCGCGCATGCGGTCGGGCGCGCCGTAGATCTTCAGCTCGACGCAGACCTTCTTCTCCGCGACGTCCTCCTCGTCACCCGACTCGACGTCCAGGAAGACGATGTTGTTGATCTTCGGCATGGGCGGCCAGGTGCCGTCGCGCCGCCGCTCCATGTCGATGGGCCGGATGATCCAGTTGAGCACCTGGCCCGGCTTGCAGACCGTCTCCAGCCGCGCGGTGCCCTGACCGGAGCCGCCCACGCTGTTGTCCACCATGTACATGGCGCCGGCCAGCGACTTGTGCTCGGTGGCCTTCTCCATGTCCACGAGCGTGACGATGTTGAGCTGGACGGAGTTGAGCTGCCCGGGGTTCTGCTTCTCGACCTTGCCCGAACTCGCCCTGGTGGCTGGCATGACCATCGGCGTTGCCTCCTTCAGCCCACCAGCGTGGGCGACAGCGTGGTGACGATCGGCTCGGTGCGCGTCCCGACCAGGAACTTGATCCGGTACGGAACCACGTCGATGTCGTCCTTCTTGACGGTCCCGATCCAGTACGCGACGTCGGTGCCGGGGTACACCTTGCGCTCCGGCTCGATCACGGCCCTGTCGACCTCGATGGCGGCGATCCCGACGAACGCCTCGCACTCCAGCGCCAGGCAGTTCCACAGCACCCGGTCACCGGCGCGCACCCGGGTCCGCAGCTCCTCGGTGCCGAAGCCGGTGGAGCCGCCGGCCTTGTTGGTGTCGTAGAGGTACAGGTGGCCGCGCACGCTGCCGGCCGCCAACGCGCCGACCGCGTCCAGGACGGCGGTGATCGAGATCGGCGCCCTGCTGTTGTCCCGCGTCTTCGCTCTGGGTGGCACGGTTCCTCCTCCGGGGGATGGGGTTCAGGCGGGCGGGATGGGCAGCAGGCCCAGGCCCGACTTGGTGAAGGCGTTGCGCTTGGGCTCGGAGACGATCCTGAGCTTGGACTCGCAGGTCAGGTCCACCGGCTCCCACGTCCAGTCACCGCCCTGCAGCAGCAGCCGGTGGAGCTGGACGGCCATCGTGTACGCGTAGGTGCCCGGCCGCGTCGAGTCCACCGTGGCCGACCAGTACCAGCCGTCGGTCACCATGTCGGGGGAGCCGTACTCGGCCGGATACATGATCTTCTTGTCGACCGCCTCGCCGTAGATGTCGGTGATCACGGGAGGCGGGTAGGTGTGCGCCGCCGCGCCGTCGTAGGAGATGACGTTGCCCGTCACGTCCAGGATCTTCTGCGTGGCGGGCCCGCGCGTGCGCCGGGTGCTCCTGACGCGGGTGCCGAGCGTCTGCTGAAGGTGACTGAGCTGCGCCGCGGCGTCGCCCCCCTGATTCGCGGGCTTGTGCACCATGGCTTCCAGCTCGCTCAACGCCTCCCGGTCGGTCTGCCGCGCCCGCTCGGCCTCGTAGCCGCGCGGCACGGTCGGCGGGATCGAGCCCAGGCTGTACGGCAGCCAGTTCAGCACCTGCTCCGTCGCCTGCGAGCCGTCGCGCCAGTAGGAGCCGTGGATCGCGGTCACCAGCTCGCCGGTGCCCTGGCCCTCGGAGCCGTGCAGCTTCATGTTGTCGAACAGGTAAGCGTTCCCCTCCAGCGTCTTCATCTCCAGGGCGTTGGCGACGTCCACGAGCAGGATGATCGCGAGTTGCTGGGGCATGGGCCTTCCTTCCCTAGATCCGCATCAGCGAGGGCGTCTCGACGTGCAGCACGCTGTAGGGGCCTTCGTACATCTGGAACTCCAGCCGGTAGCGGTAGGCCACCCCCGGCACCATGTAGTAGGGCACCATCCCGGCCCAGATCTCGAGGTCCAGCTTCTCGCTCTCCACGGTGGGCGCGCCGGTCACGGCGGCGGGCCCCGGCGGGAAGGCGCCCGGTCCGTGACCCGTCGCCGCCGCGTACGCGGGCTGGGCAGGCGAGGGCGCCGGCATGCCCGGGTGGGCGCCCGCGACCGGCGCCGCCCAGCCGGCCTGCGGAGCCGGGTAGGCGGGCTGTCCCGGCGGCTGCAGCCGGAGGAACTCGATGTTCCTGATCTCGACCGGCGTCTGCAGGTCCACCGCCAGCGCGGTCCACTGGACGACCTGGCCCGGCTGGACGATCGTGCACAGCTCAGGCGTCCCCTGGGCCCTGCTCGCGAACGAGCCGTCGTCGATCAGGACCAGGTTCCCGTTGAGCAGCGAGCGGTCGGACAGCGCCCCGATGACGTCCACCAGGGCGATGATGCTCACCTGCGGTTTCACGGCCACTTCCGATCTCCCTTCTTGGTGTCAGCCCCGGTCGCGGACCAGCGGCACCTTGCCGACGCTCGTCCGCTCGATCTCGGGGGACGAACGCGGCACGAACCGGAGGTGGAACCGGTAGCCGGTCTTCTCGATCGAGGCGGGGTTGGCCTCCCCCTGGTTGAACAGCGACAACGAGCGGGGCAGCGCGTTGAGGAAGACGTGGTGCACGCCGTACGGGGCCAGCGCGGCCTCGGTCGCGTACGTCAGCGCCGCGACGTCGTCCACGGCGGCCAGCAGGGTGATCGTCCGTTCCTCGCGCTGGTTGACGAACTGCACCTCGTGCGCCACCTCGTCCAGGTCCACCGGCGTGATGCGCCGCAGGTCCTCGCGCACCGCCTGGTAGGCGCGCGCGGCCGAGTACTGGCTGTCGGCCAGGTGCAGCACCTCCCCGGTCCGCCCGGCGAACTCGAAGCGCTCGGCGCGCGGCCCCGGCCCGTCCAGCCGGGGGCGGCGGATCATCCGGTCCCCGAGCTTGAGCCGCAGCAGCGGCGCCTCGTGCGCGTGCAGCCGGGTGACGACCAGCTCGCCCTCCTCGTTCTCGCCGACCCAGCGGCCCTGCTCGTCCACGATCTCGACGAGGTGCAGGCCCGGCACCGCCGTCAGGCACGGCGAGGACTCCTCCAGTTGCAGGCCGACGGTCTCGGCCTGGGTGGCGGCGAAGTAGCTGAGGATGGTCAGGTTGGGGTAGAGCGCCTTCAGCTCGGCCCGCTTGCGGTGCGCCAGCACGCCGCTGCCGTACAGCGCGACCCGGAAACTCTCCCTGGCCTCGGCCTTCAGCCCCTGCCCCAGGTCGCTCAGGATCGCGATGCCGGCGCTGATCCCCATGAGCGCCTTCGGCCCCGGATAGGAGAACATGTGCTCCAGCACCCCGGCGGTGACCGGCCCGGCGCCGATGTAGTTCACGCCGGGCACGTGCTGCAGCACGCCGCCGACCATGGTGCCGCTGCTCCACATCTGATAGTCGGCCAGCGTGGTGTACAGCCAGCGCGGGCCGTCGCCCGTGAGGTGCCGGTCGAGCTGGTAGGTGCCGAGGAAGCGCCCGGCCACCCGGTAGGTGTCGTGCAGCTCGCGCAGCGCGTACACGATCTCCAGCGGGGCGCCGCCGCTGGTGCCGCCGCTCGCCACGACCTCGAACCCGCCGTGGTCGAGCGGCACCACCAGCCCGGGCCGCCCCTCCATGTACAGGTCGCGCTGCACGTCCTTGTCGGCGAGCGGGACGGCCTGCCAGTCCTCGAACGTCATCGGCCCGCCCCCGTCGGGACCCCAGGCGAGCAGCCGCTCGCGCCAGGCCGGGTTGAGCCGCACGGTGTTGACGAGCTGGCGCAGGCGGCGCAGCACCAGCGCATCCTGCGTCTCGTGCGGCAGCTCGCTGTACGGCGTGCGCAGGGCCCGCTCGAACTCCCGCATCTTGCCCGCGAAGGACGGCAGCCCGCGCACCGCCTCCACGGAGGCCGGCGCCAGCTCCTCCTCGGGGATCAGCTCGGCCGCCAGCGTGCGCGGGTCCGGCGTGCTCATCGGCGTCCTCCCACCCGTTGCTGGTCGTCCTGCCGGCCGGACAGCTCCCGCCCGGCCGCCCTGATCTCGGCGAGCAGCATCCGGAAGTGCTCCTCGGTGATGAGGTGGTTCATCATCACGACGCGCAGCGCCGCGACGCCGCCCACGTCCACCTTCGAGATGAAGAACGTGCCCTGGCTCTTGATGCGGTCCCTGATCGCCACCTGGAGGCGGTGCACGTCCGCGTCACGGACCCAGCCGGGGCGGTAGCGGAAGCACAGGATGTTCGACTCGGGGGTGTGCGTGGTCTCGAAGTCGGGCTCGGCCAGCAGGATGCGGTGCACGTCCCTGGTCAGCCGGCACAGGTACTCGATCTTGTGGGCGAACAGGGCCCGGCCGTACATGGCCCACAGGACCCACAACGGCATGATCATCGGGCGTTTGGTGCACTCGATGGTCTTCCCGCCGCTGTCCAGCGCGGTGTAGACGTCCGGGTCCTCGTCGAAGACGTAGCTGGCGCGCTGCCGGAAGGCGCGGCGGCTCTTGTCCTTCTCCCGGTAGAACAGCAGCGTGCACGGCGCCGGGGTGAACATCATCTTGTGCGCGTCCCAGGTCAGCGAGTCGGCCAGCTCGATGCCCCGCAGCCGGTGGCGGAGCTGATCCGACACCAGCAGGCTGGCGCCGTGCGCGCCGTCCACGTGCAGCCAGATGTCGCGCTCCCTGGCGACCGCGGCGAGCCGGTCGATCGGGTCGAACGCGCCGACCGACGTGGTGCCGGCCGAGGCCACGAGGCAGAACACGCGCAGGCCGCGCCGCTCCGCCGCGTCCAGCGTGGGGCGGACCTGGTCCATGTCGATCTGCTGCTCGCCGTTCAGCGGGAGCCGGACGATCTGGGCCTCGCCGACGCCCATCACGCCCGCCGTGCGGGAGACGCTGTAGTGCACGTCGTCCCCGACCGCGATGGCGGGCCTGGCCTGGCCCAGGTACGCCGCCCCGCCCTCGGACCAGAAGCCGGGGAACCTGTCGTTCCTGGCGGCCAGGATCGCGGTCAGGTTCGCCAGCGAGCCGCCGGACGTGGTGACCATGGTGAAGCTGTCCTGGGGCCAGCCGATGAAGCGGTTGAGCTCGTCGGCCATGATCTTCTCCACCACGTTGGGGAGCTGGCCGGCCTCGTAGAACGAGGACGGCTGGTTCACCACGGAGCTGACGAAGTCGATGACGCCGGCGAGCGGGACGGTGCTGGAGAACTGCCGGCCCATGTAGCCGGGGGAGTGCACCTGGATGCCGGTCCTGACGTACAGGTCGATGATGGCCGCGAGCCGGTCCTCGTCGTAGCCCGCGACGTGCTCGCGTTCCGTCGTCATCAGGGCCCTGGCCGCCCGCGACAGCGCGGCGGGCTCGGTCAGTGACAGCCCTTTGACGGACAGGTCGGAGAGGTGTTTCTCGAGCTTGGCCACCGTCGTCTCGGAGCTCTCGCGGAACAGCCGGACGTCGAACGGTTTGAGCCAATGTGTCAACGCAGCCTCCGTTGGAATGTGCAGCTTGATTGCGCGCACGGCGGCCGAACCTCCGAAAAGGATTTCAAGGTGCCTTGCGATTAATGGCCGGCCGGTTCCGGGCGTGCGCGCCCATGACCGTTCCCGCATGGAAAAGGGTCCTCCAATTCCCCCGGGCGGAGGTCCGGGTGATACAGCAGAGAAGTGCCGTACATCCTTACCGTGACCCGGCCGATGGAGGGGAGGAAGGCCGGCGATGCAAACAAGCCGGATCAAAACATGGATCCGGGGGCAACGCAATAGCGCGGTTCACCTGAATGGGCATTATGGTCGGCGCCCGTGAAAATTGTTTTCGGCGGCCGTGGTTTCCCGATGACGGAAGTGCCGAATAAAAAGCGGGCCGGAGCGGTCCGAAAAGAACCGGGCCGCTCCGGCCGGGGAAATCGGTCAGGCGCCGTGCCCGTGGTGCCCCGGGACGTCCAGGGTCGGATTGCGGTCGAAGAAACCGACGGGCTTCAGCGTGAAACCGGTGCGGTCCACCGGCATGACGGGCCAGTCCTCCGGCCGGGGCAGGTGGGTGAGCCCGAAGACGTGCCAGACGACGAGCGAGCGGCCGTCGAGGTCGCGGTCGGCGGCGGCGAAGGCGGGCAGGCCCGCACCGCCCGGGTGCTGGTTGACCAGGAAACCGGCCGGGTAACGCTCGTCCGGGTCGTAGGCGGTGACCCACAGGTGCCTGGTCGCGAACGCGGCCCGCGCCGCGATGGAGGACCCGGGATCGGCCAGCAGCACCGGCTTGCCCTCGGGCAGCAGCGCGTAGGCGACCGGCCGGCCCATCGCGTTGTGCGAGGCCGGGTTGGTGATGTGCCAGGCGCGCTGGACGGAGGTGTCGGCCAGGCGCTGGGCCTGGCTCTCCCTCAGCAGCGGGGTGCGCCGGTAGGTGAAGGCGTTGCCGCGCTCGTTGCCCGGCCCCATCGGCAGCCTGGCCAGCTCGACCTCCTCCACCCGGTTGACCGGCCCGTCCACCGCCATGTCCAGGCGGGCGCAGAACAGGTGCTGGTGGTAGGGCGCGGCCAGCCCAGGCGCGACCTCCGTCGCGTACGCGGACTCGCCCTGCGGGTGGGCGGAGGTGAACAGCACGCCGGTCGCCTTGGCCTCGAACGCGATGGCGCCGTCGAGGTAGAGGTACCAGTAGAAGCCGTAGTCGTAGTTGCCGACCGTGGCGAAGAACGACAGCACCAGGCGGCGCTGGCGGCGCACCTCCGCGGAGCCGGTCCACAGGTCCGTGTGCTTCCACAGGATGCCGTGGTCCTCCTCGTGCAGGCAGATCGCGTTCGGCAGGGTCCGCGCGGCGCCGTGCTCGTCGGCGATGACGGCGTCGAGGTAGGTGATCTCGCCGACGCAGTCGCAGCCCCGTTCGAGGGCGTTGGCGTACTGGCCGAGGAGGTACTCGCCGACGTCGAAGTAGTTCTGCCAGGAACGGATCGGGGAGGGGTCGGCGTAGGGCACCACCATCTCGGCGATCGAGGCCCGGTGCACGATCGGGCGCTCGCGGCCCGCGTCCCTGTCGTGGAAGGCGACCTGGTGCAGGACGAGCCCCTCGCGCACGTCGAAGCCGATCCGCAGCGACCAGTTCTCCCAGCGCAGCAGGTTGCCGTCGAGGGTGAAGCTGGGCCCCTCCGGCTGGGTGAGCTCGATGGGCCGCTGCGTGGTGCGCGCGGGCCCCGTGACGGCGGCGTCGTCGAAGTTGCCCGAGACCGACGGGATCGGCACCGGGCCCGAGTCGATCACCTGGTCCACCGTGCGGTTCAGCACGTCCACGTAGGCGACGAGGCCGTCCACGGGGTGCGCCCAGGCGTGGTCCTTCTCGTGCTCCTGCACGAAGGCGAGCCCGCGCAGGATGCGGCGGCCCGCCTCGCCCGGATACTCCTCGGCGTACACGCCGGCGGACAGCGGGGCCACCCTGACCTTGGCGACGTCCAGCCCCCGGCTCTTGAGCGCGGCCAGCCACCGCTCGTCGGTGGCCAGCACCTCCTCCACGACGCCGAACTCCGCGTCCAGCACGGGCGGCTGGCCGTCGACCGCGGGATCCAGCGTGCGGTCGCTCTCGACGGTCCCCCGGGTGAGCGAGACGACCACGTCGCGGGGCGCCGCCCCCGCGGTGTCGAGCAGCAGGACCCGGACCTTGCGTTCGAGCCGGACGCCGGGCGAGTAGGTGAGCAGCGCGTCCTTGGGCGGCTCCGCCAGCCCGGTGTAGGCGAACCTGGTCGTGTCCTTCACCAGCCCGGCGGCGGCCAGCACGGCCCTGGTGGCCGCGATCTCGCCTGGCGTCAGCGGGTCGAGCGGGTGCGGCGTGGCGGTCATGGCTTTCTCCCTCTGCGGAGGAACGTCGCCGTCAGCGAACACCACCACGACAGTGATTTCCAGGGCCGGGAAGTTCCGCAACCGATTGTCTTCCCCGCGGTCCGGTGTCAGACCCCCGGCTAGTCGTCGCGGTCGTCGTGCCGGGGGGCCAGGGCGGTGACGATCCGGGACAGCAGCGCCGCCCACTCCTCGTCCCCGACCTCGTGCAGGTCCGGCGTGATCAGCGCGCTGCCCATCCCGAGCAGCAGGCAGAAGTGCGCCACCGCGTCCGGCGACAGCCCGGGGTCCAGCTCGGCGTCGCCCTGCGCGACCCGGACGAGCTCGGCGATCCAGGTGGCCCGCTCGCCGACGTAGTCGCGCATCGGCCCGGCCACGTCCTCGTCCCTGCGCGCCGCGACCAGCGCCTCGACGATGAGGTATCCGAGAGGGTCGCGGCGGCGGGTCAGCGTGCGCCCGATGGCCAGCAGCAGCTCCGTGGCCGACCGGTCGGGGTCGGTCACGAACAGGCTCGCGAGCTGGTGCCTGCCGTGCGCGCGCAGGGCGGCCACGAGCAGGTCGGCCTTCGAGCCGAAGTGCGCGTACAGGGCGCCGTTGCTCACCCCCGCGGCCGCGGCGATGTCCGCCACGCGCGTGCCGTCGTACCCGCGCTCGGCGAAGACCTCGGCGGCGGCGAGCAGCAGCCGTTCGCGCGTCTCCGCGGCGGTGACTCCAGCGATGCGTCCCATGACCGAATTTAAAATTTCGTTCAATTGTCTCGTCAAGCGGGGGGTGGAAGAAGCTTCGGGGTGGAGGGATGTCCCCCTTTGATCTACTCTGAACCCGCGAGGGGAGTACTTCACAAGAGTCGGCCCGGTCAGTACGGACGTCCCGCGCGTCCCCGGACGGCCACCCGTTGGGTGAAGGAGACCTCGAACGGTTGACCTGTTCGAGGGAGGTATTCCCATGTCCGCGGGGACATTTTCGCATGCCGTAGAGCTGCGCACCATCGCTTCACCCACACTGTGGACCATCACGGTCGCGGCCCTGTTGCTGCTCCTGCTGGTGGACCTGCTGATCACCCGTCGGCCGCGCGAGGAGAGCATGCGCGAGTCGATCGGCTGGTCGGTGTTCTACCTGCTGCTGCCCGTGCTCTTCGGCGTCTACCTGTGGGCCGGGTACGGGGGCGGCGTGGCGGTGGAGTTCTTCACCGGGTTCGTGGTGGAGAAGTCGCTGTCGGTGGACAACCTGTTCGTGTTCATGCTGCTGCTCGCGGCCTTCGCGGTGCCGTCCGCGCTGGCCAGGCAGGTGCTGCTGTACGGCATCGTCGGGGCGCTCGTCCTGCGGGTGATCTTCATCTGGCTCGGCGCGGCGGCGCTGCAGAGCGGCACCTGGGCGTTCCTGCTGTTCGGCGCGATCCTCATCGTGACCGCAGGGAAGATCGTCAAGGATGTGCTGAGCGGGGGCGAGCAGGAGGTGGACGTCTCCTCCATGCGGACCGTCCGGCTGGTGCGCCGCTTCGTCCCGGTGACCGACGACTACCGCGGCTCCCGGCTCGTCGTGCGTGAACGCGGCCGGCTCGCGCTCACGCCGCTGGCGCTGGCCGCCGTCGCGATCCTGGCCACGGACATCGTCTTCGCCGTGGACTCCGTACCGGCCGTGTACGGGGTGACCGAGGACCCGTTCCTCGTCTTCGCCACCAACGCCTTCGCGCTGCTGGGGCTGCGGGCGCTGTACTTCGTCCTCCAGGGCGTGCTGACCAAGCTCCGCCACCTCAACCACGGGCTCAGCGTCATCCTCGCGTTCATCGGGGTCAAGCTCATCCTGCACTGGGCGCACGGCGTCTGGGCGTGGGTGCCGGAGATCCCCACGCCGGCCTCGCTCGGGGTCATCGTGTCGGTCCTGGTCATCGTCACGGTGACGAGCCTGCTCGCCAACCGCCGCGACCGCCTGCGCGCCGAGGCGGCCGGGAGCGGGGACGAGCTGCCGGAGCCGGTGCAGGAGCCGGCGGGGGAGCGGTAAGTCCGCATCCGGGTCGTGCCCGCGGGGCATCCGCATCTCGCCCCGCGGGCATCCGCATCTCGCCCCGCATGCTTCCGGACGGGTGTCGCCACGCTGGGTCACACGGCCGCCACACTAGTAGCACCCGCGCGCCACGGAAGACCACCGCTCCGGCGTACCGAACGGGCCTTCGCCCGAGCGCGCCAGCCCGCCCGCGACCTCCACGTCCGCGCCCGCAAGGCCGTGCCCGCCGCGAATCCGGGCCAGGCAGGGCTACACCCGGTGGACCCGGGAAAACGTCAGTGGGGGAGATTAGCCTGAGCGGTGCCGGGCTCGAGTCCGGCTCGTCGAGGTGTGACGTCCCAGCGTTCGACCGGAGGGGGAGCGATCGTGGGGTCTTTCGAGGGCGGTGGGCTGCCCCCGGATGACATCGTCGTCGGGGCCCTGCGCGCCGGCGACGAGGCGATGTTCGCGGCACTGCTCGACACCTGGTCCAGGGGCATGCTCCGGGTCGCCAGGTCCTACGTGTCCACCGACCACTCCGCGGAGGAGGTCGTGCAGGACACCTGGCTGGCGGTGATCGACGGGATCGACGCCTTCGAGGCGCGCGCCTCGGTCAAGACGTGGGTCTTCCGCATCCTGGTCAACACCGCGAAGAAGCGCGGCGTACGGGAGAGCCGCACGCTGCCGTGGAGCACGTTCGAGCGCGACGGCGGCCCGTTCACGGAGTTCGGCGAGGGGCGGGGCGGCCGGTTCGACGGGGTCGCGGCCTGGCCGACGCCCGAGGGCGAGGCGCTGGCGGCGGAGGTGCGGGTGCTGATCGCCGAGGCGCTCGGCCGCCTGCCACCCCGGCAGCGGGTCGTGATCACCCTGCGCGACGTGGAGGGATGCTCCTCCGACGAGGTCTGCGAGATCCTGGAGATCTCCGCGGCCAACCAGCGGGTGCTGCTGCACCGCGCCCGCACCGCGGTACGCGGCTGGCTGGCGGACTACTACGAGTCCGTCAAACAGCCTGAATGACTTCACGCGGCCCATCGGGGCCGCACAACGGCGACAATGAGTGAAACGGTTCATCCCAGAGACGAGGGCGGTCAACGTCGTGAAGCGGTTCACCTGCGACGAGCTGGCGGAACATCTCACCGCCTACCTGGAGGACGCCCTCGACCAGCCGTCCCGCGACGGCATGCGGGCACACCTGTCCTGCTGCGAGGGGTGCGGGCGCTACCTCGAGCAGTTCCGCGCCACCATCAAGGTGCTCGGTGACCAGCCGCCGGAGAAGCTGTCGGCACCCGTACGCGACCGGCTCATGTCCGCTTTCCGCGAGCGCCACCACCGCCACCCGTAGCACCTCCGCCACCCGTAGCACCTCCGCCACCCGTAACGTCCGGACGAGCGCCACCACCGCCACCCGCAGCACCCCCGCGAGCCGCACCGCCGTCCCCCTGGCACCACCCGCCCTTCTCCTGAACGCCGCCCCGTCCTGCGAAGCTCTCCCGCAACGCGGCCAGCACCGGCGCCGAGAAGACCCCGTCGCGCAGGCAGCCCAGGGCCGCGATCGTCGCCATCAGCTGCGTCAGCCACGCCGAGCAGCCCGGGCACGCGTCCAGGTGGCCGGCCACGGCCCCGTGCCGCCCCCGGGGAAGCGCCTCCTCCAGGTAGTCCGTGACCAGCGCGAGCACCTCGGCGCAGCCCAGTGAACCCTCCTCCATGTCACACAGTCCCCTCCGGGCCCCGTCCGTTACGCGGAAATTCGTCTGTAACGATCGAGCGCCTCCCGGGTCTGTAGTCCCGTGCGCATCAGCACGTCCTGCGGGGCCGGCGAGAGGGAGACGATGATCGGGGTTACCGCCGAGAGCACGCCGCTGCGCGACGTCACGGAGGTGGCGGGCTACGCGCGCCGGTGCTTCCGCCCCGCCGCTGACCGGGTGGGCGTCGAGCTGGAGTTCCTCGTCTTCGACCGGACGGACCCGGGCAGGCACGTCCCGATGGAGCGGACCCGCGAGGCGCTGCCCGCGCGGCTGCCGGGTGGCAGCCGGGTGACGTTCGAGCCGGGCGGGCAGCTGGAGCTGTCAGGGCCCGCGGGCGCGCTGCCCGACACGGTGGCCCGCCTGACCGCTGACGTGGCCGCCGTGCGCGACGGCCTGCGCGCCGCCGGGCTGGCGCTGGGCGGGGTCGGGCTCGACCCGGTGCGCCCGCCGTGCCGCCAGCTCGGCTCGCCCCGGTATGAGGCGATGGCGGAGTTCCTGGGGGCGCCGTACGGGCCGCTGATGATGTGCTCCACCGCGTCGATCCAGGTCAACCTGGACTTCGGGCGGCAGCCCGGCGTCCGCTGGGAGCGGGCGCACGCGCTCGGGCCCGTGCTGCTCGCCGCCTTCGCCAACTCCCCGCTGAGCGGCGGCAGGCCGTACGGGTGGATGTCGGGCCGCCAGGACGTCTGGAACAACCTCGACCCCAGCAGGACCCGGCCGGTGCCGGTCACGGGCGACCCCGTCGCCGACTGGACGGAGTACCTGCTGGACTCCCGGCTGATGCTCATCCGGGAGGACGAGGAGCACTACCGGCCGGTACGAGACGGCTCGACGTTCCGTGACTGGCTGGAGGGCGGGAGCCGCGCGGCACGGCCCACCCTGGAGGATCTCACCTACCACGCCACCACCGTCTTCCCGCCGGTCCGGCCCAGGGGGTGGCTGGAGATCCGGTACCTGGACGCGCAGCATCCGGAGACGTGGGCGGTGTGCGTGGCGGTGACGCATGCCCTCATCACCGACGACCGTGCCGCCGACGTCGCGATGGCCGCCGTCGAGTCCCGCCGCACTGCCCTGCCCCAGGAGGGGCGCGCCGCCCCGTACCAGAAGGGAGGCGCCGCCCCGTACCGGGAGGAATGGGATAGGGCCGCGCGGTGCGGGCTGGCGGACCCGCGGCTCAGGAGCGCCGCCGAGGCGTGCTTCCGCGCCGCGCTGGAGGCGCTGCCGCGACTCGGCGCGGACGCCGCCCTGGCCGGGGCCGTGGCCGCGTTCGCGGACCGGCATGTGAGCACCGGCCGCTCGCCGGCGGCCGATCTGGTGGACCCGGCACCACGGCACCCCGCCCCGGCCTGGCTGGATGCCACCCCAGACCACCACCGACCCGACGACCACGCACCCGACAGCCGCGCAGCCGACAAGCACGCAGCCGACGGCCGCGCATCTGACGACCACGCATCTGACGACCACGCAGCCGACGATCACGCACAGCAAGGACACGCATGACGGACATCAAGGAACGCATCGCCAAGGAGCTCCAAGCGGTGCGCGACCGCTCACTCACCTACACCGAAGCCGAGGACGACCTCCTCGTCCGCCAGCACTCCCCCCTCATGTCCCCCCTCGTCTGGGACCTCGCGCACGTCGGCAACTACGAGGAGCTGTGGGTCCTGCGAGCCGCGGCAGGCATCACCCCGCTCCGCCCCGAGATCGACGACATCTACGACGCCTTCAAGACCCCCCGCAAGGACCGCCCCACCCTGCCGTTCCTGCGCCCCACCGAGGCGCGCGGCTACATCGAGGGCGTACGCGGCCGCGTCCTCGACGTGCTCGACCGGATCGACCTGGAGGGCCCGTCCCCGCTGCACCGCGACGGTTTCGTGTTCGGCCTGGTGATCCAGCACGAGCACCAGCACGACGAGACCATGCTGGCCACGTTGCAGCTCTCCGGCCAGCCGGGCCTGGTGCGCGACGGCGACCTGCCGCCGGGCCGCGCCGAGGGGCCCGAGGAGGTGCACGTCCCGGCGGGGCCGTTCCTGATGGGCACCGACACGCTGCCGTGGGCCTACGACAACGAGCGCCCGGCGACCTGGGTGGACCTGCCGGGCTACTGGATCGACCGGCTCCCGGTCGGCAACCGCGCGTACCTGGCGTTCATCGAGGACGGCGGGTACGACGACCCGCGCTGGTGGACGCCCGAGGGCTGGCAGTGGCGGCAGCGGCGCGGCATCACCGCCCCGCTGTTCTGGACCAGGGACGGCGGCGCCTGGCACCGCGACCGCTTCGGCCGCGTCGAGCCCGTCCCCATGGACGAGCCCGTGCAGCACGTCAGCTGGTACGAGGCCGACGCCTACGCCCGCTGGGCGGGCAAGCGGCTGCCCACCGAGGCCGAGTGGGAGAAGGCGTGCGGCTGGGACCCGCAGGCGCGCCGGTCCAGGCGCTACCCGTGGGGCGAGGCCGACCCGACCCCCGCCCTGGCGAACCTCGGCCACCGCGCCTCCCACCCCGCCCCGCTCGGCGCCTACCCGGAGGGGGCCAGCGCCTACGGGGCCGAGCAGATGGTGGGCGACGTGTGGGAGTGGACCGGCACCTGGTTCGACGGGTATCCGGGGTTCCGGAGTTTCCCGTACAAGGAGTACAGCGAGGTGTTCTTCGGGCAGGAGTACCGCGTGCTGCGCGGCGGCTCCTGGGCGGCGGACCCGGCGGCGGTGCGCACCACGTTCAGGAACTGGGACTACCCGATCCGCAGGCAGATCTTCACCGGCTTCCGCTGCGCCCGGTCGGAGCTGGTCTGAGGTGTGCAGGCACGCCGCCTGGCTGGGCGCCGAGCGCCCGCTCGCCTCGCTCATCGACGAGCCCGAGCACGGCCTGCTCAAGCAGTCGTACGCGCCGCGCCGCCAGCGTCACGGGCTGATCAACGCCGACGGGTACGGCATGGGCTGGTACGTCAGCGGACGCCATGAACCGGTGCGCTACCGCCGTTCCGTGCCCATCTGGACCGACGCCAACCTGCCGGGGCTCGCCGCCACGGCCCGCTCGACGTGCCTGCTGGCGGCCGTGCGTTCGGCCACCGTGGGCATGCCGGTCGAGGAGAGCGCCACCGCGCCGTTCACCGACGGGGCCTGGCTGCTCAGCCACAACGGCCGCGTCGTCCGCGACGCTGTCAGGGACCTCTGCGACGGCGCCGAGAGCACCTGCGACGCCGCCTGGGTGGCCGCCGCCGTGTTCCAGCGCGGGCGCGCCGGCGCCGACCTGGGCGAGGCGCTGTCCGAGGTCGTCGTACGGGCGGGGGAGAAGGACCCCGCCGCCCGCCTGAACCTGCTCGCCGCCGACGGCACGACCATCGTCGCGACCGTCTGGGGCGACACCCTCTTCCACCACCGAACCCACGACGGCGTGCTGGTGGCCAGCGAGCCGCTCGACGACCTGCCCGGCTGGCAGGCCGTGCCCGAGCGCAGCCTGCTCACCGTCACCCGCGACGACATCGCCGTCCAGCCCTTGTGAACCCATCTCCAGGAGACCTCGTGCCCGTCACCCAGTCCACCGTGCATGTGATCAGCCATCTTGACCGCGACTACCTGCGCCAGGCCCTCGAACACGACGTCACCACCGGCCTGACGTCCACCCCCAAGTGGCTGCCGCCCAAGTGGTTCTACGACGCCGCCGGCAGCGAGTTGTTCTCCCGTATCACCCGGTTGCCCGAGTACTACCCGACCCGGCGCGAGCTGGCCATCCTGCGCGCGCAGGCCACCGACCTGGCGGCAGTCTCCCGCGCGGACACGCTGGTCGAGCTGGGCTCCGGCACCAGCGAGAAGACCGTGCTGCTGCTGGACGCGCTCTCGGCGGCCGGCACCCTGCGCGGCTACACGCCCGTGGACGTGGACGCCGTCACCCTGGAGGCCGCGGCACGCCGGCTGGCGGGCCGCTACCCGGGGCTGGCCGTACGGGCCGTGTGCGCCGACTTCGAACGCCACCTGGCGCTGCTGCCCCGCAACGGGCGGCGGATGGTGGCCTTCCTCGGCGGCACCATCGGCAACCTCGATCCGGCCGCCCGCGCGGTGTTCCTCAAGGAGCTGCGGGCCACGCTGCGGGTGGGCGACACGTTCCTGCTGGGGGCCGACCTGGTGAAGGACACCGGGCGGCTGGTGGCCGCTTACGACGACACGGCGGGGGTGACGGCCGAGTTCAACAGGAACGTGCTGCGCGTGATCAACCGGGAGCTGGACGCCGACTTCGAGCCCGAGGCGTTCGAGCACGTGGCCCTGTACGACGAGCGGCACGACTGGATCGAGATGCGGCTGCGGGCCTCGCGGGCCATGCGGGTGCGGGTCGGGGGGCTGGGGCTGGCGGTGTCGTTCGAGGCGGGGGAGGAGATGCGTACCGAGATCAGCGCCAAGTTCCGGGCGGAGGGGCTGCGGGCGGAGCTCGCGGCGGCCGGGTTCGGGGTGCGGCGCCATTACACCGATCCCGCGGGTGACTTCGCGCTGGTTCTGGCCGAGGCGTGAAACCGCCCGCGATGCCCGGCGCCGGGTCCGCAGAGCGGCGTGCGACATGTGAGGCCGGCACCGCAGACTTGCCTGCGACGTCATGTGGGGCCGGCACCGCAGACTTGCCTGCGACGTCATGTGGGGCCGGCACCGCAGACTTGCCTGCGACGTCCGGCGCCCGGTCCGTGGCAAAGCTGTGGCGGGCGGCGCGGCGTGTGGTGCCGCCCGGGCATCTGGACGCGGCCGGCTGCAACGTGCCGGGCGACCGGGTGCTCGACGTGATGACGGCGCATCTGCGGCTGGAGCGCGAGCGCGGCGGCTACGGCGCCGTCCCCGACCTCACCGCCGCCCGCTCCGCCTTGGCCGCCCTGGTCGCCTTGGTCGCGGCCGCCCCAGACGATGGCGGGCCCGGGGGCGGGATGGCCGGGCCGGGCGGTGGCGCGTCCGGAAGGGCGGCGGCGAGGGCGGAGCAGGTGGCGTTCCTGGAGAGCGGGACGGCGGCGACGGCGGCGCTGCTGGGCGGCTGGCGGCTCGCGGCCGGCAGCCGGATCGGCTGTGCCCGCACCGAGTACGGCAGCACGCTGATGCTGCTGCGCCACCTCGCCGCCCAACGCGGCTGGCGGCTCGTCGAGCTGCCCGTGGACGGCGACGCCCGCATCGACCCCGACGGTGTACGGGCCCGGCTGGCGTCCGGGCTGGACCTCGTGGTCGTCTCGCACATCGGCTCCCACCACGGCGTCGTGCAACCAGCGGCGGAGATCGGCGCCCTGTGCCGGGCGGCGGAGGTGCCGTTCGTCCTGGACGTCTGCCAGTCGCTGGGCCACGTCGAGGTACGCGGAACGGGCGCCACCGCCTACGTGGGCACCTCCCGCAAGTGGCTGGCGGGCCCCCGCGGCGTCGGCTTCCTGATCGTGCCCGGCCTGACCCCGGCCATGGACTCCCCGGCCCCGTCCCTCAGCGGCCACCTGTGGAACGGCTCGGCGACCTCCGGCGTGTGGGACGAGCCATGGCCTCAGGATGGCGATGCGGCGCGGGGCGAGGCGATGCCCGAGCGGGGCGGGTCGGTGCCCGTGGACGGGGCGGCGCGTTACGAGAGCTCGGAGGGTGCCATCGCCGCCCGGGTCGGCCTGGGCGTCGCCGTCCAGGAGCACCACGCGCTCGGCCCGGCCGCCGTCCACGCCCACCTGGCGGAACTGGGCCGCACGGCGCGCGACCTGCTCGACGGGGCGGGAGGCTGGCGCGTGGCGGAACCGCTCGACGAGCCCTCAGCCCTCATCACCCTCACCCCACCACCCGGCGACACAGCCGAACGCGCCGCCGCCCGCGCCGCGCAGGCGTCCCTGCTGGTCGGCGTCGTCCCCACGGCCCGCGCCCCCCTGCACCTGCGCGAGCCCGTCCTCCGCGTCTCCCCACCCCCGGGCACCTCGCCGGACACCCTCCGAGCGCTTGCCCGCATCCTCGCCCAACCCTGACGCACCATTCCTGACGCGTCGCCCCCGACGCGTCACCCCCGACGCGTCAGCGCTGGCCCGGCGAGTCCCCAGCACCCACCGCACTCCGCCTCACCCGGCTCACTCGCCGACGACCAGCCCCAGCGACGCGATGAGGTCCAGAATCTCCTCGCGATACAACTTCTCCGGATGCCGCGCCTGCGCCCGCAGATGCCCGTGCACCTCCAGCGCCACCAGCCCGTGCATCCGCCCCCACACCCGCAGCGCCACCGCCACGGCAGCAGGTGGCAACTCCGGATGGGACGCCCGCACCTCATCGGCCAGCCCAGGCCCGAAGTCCCCCCAGTCGTATCCGCCGTCGCGCTGCCGCCCCGCCGCGTACGGCCACGCGGCGGCCACCAGCGAGACGAGCCCCGCACAGGCCCGCCGCTCGGCCTCCGGCGCGGGCCCGCCCGGCGGCGGCCGGTAGTCCGGGACCGGCTCCCCGTAGACCAGCCGGAACCCCTCGGGATTGGCGGTGGCCCACCCCCGGAACGTCTGCGCCCACGCCATCAGCCGTCCCGCGGCGTCGTCGGCGGGCAGGACGCCGCACGCCCGGTCGATCTCGTCCATCAGCCCGGTGTACACGTCGTCGATGAGCGCCGTGAGCAGGTCGTCGCGGGTGGCGTAGTAGCCGTAGAGCGCCCCGGCCGTCATGCCCATCCGGCGGCCGATGGCGCGCAGCGTGACCGCGCCCGGCCCGCCCTCCGCCAGTAGCGCCATGGCGGTCTCCTTGATCTCCCGGGCCGTCTGCGCCCGGAGCCGCTCCCGCCTGCTCCCCTCGATCACGTTGACACCCTACCGCGTTCAGTGTCTAAGCTATGTTCATCTACTACACACCGTTCAGAAAATGAACGCCGTATGGAAGAGGAGTGCGCCATGCGCATGGGAGTGTTCGGGGCCACGGGGATCATCGGGTCGCGCGTCGTCGCGGAGGCGGTGCGGCGGGGGCATGACGTCACCGCGTTCACCAGGGACGCCTCCCGCATCCTCGCCGATCCGGGGCAGGTCGGGTGGCGGGTCGCGGACGTCCTCGACGTGTCCGGCGCGACGAGCGCCATCGCCGGTCAGGACGTGATCGTGAACGCGCTGAACGCCGGCCGCGACATCCCCGACACGATCGCCAACGCCCACGTGCTGCCCGCCGCCGCCCGGTCGTTGCTCGAAGCGCTGGAGTCGCACCCCACCGCCAGGCTGATCGTCGTGGGAGGGGCGGGCAGCCTGGAGGTAAGCCCCGGGCTGCAGGTGGTGGACACCGAAGGCTTCGCGGAAGGGCTGCCCGAGCACCTCGGCGTCCCGGTGGAGTACGTCAAGGTCGTGCTGGCCCACCGCGAGGCGCTGGCGCTCTACCGCTTGTCCAACCGCAACTGGACCTACCTGAGCCCGTCGGCGGGCCGCGTCGAGCCCGGCGAGCGTACCGGCCGGTTCCGGGTGGGCGGCGACCAGCTCCTGGTCCGCGCGGACGGCACCAGCGACATCTCCGCCGAGGACCTGGCCGTGGCCGTCGTGGACGAGGCCGAGCTGCCCCGGCATGTTCAGCGACGCTTCACCGTCGGTTACTGATCACAAGGGTTGATCATCGCGTCCCGCGCGGAGATCATGACCGCGAGAGGGAGGCAATCATGCGGAGGTTACGCACGCTGGGTGCCGCGATCGGCGCCGTCGTGGCCGTGGCGGTGACCGCCTCGCCCGCCGCGGCGGCGCAGCCGCCCACGTACACGTGGCACAAGCAGACCCTGTGGAAGCAGTACACCAGCACCGACCCGGCCACCGGAGCGACGGTCACCACCTGCTACCGGCTCCCGGCCGTCGTCAAAACCGGGAACAACGTGCTGCTCGCCTTCGCCGAGCGGCGCAACAGGAACAACTGCGCCGACCACGGCGCGTTCGACGTCGTCATGCGCCGCTCCACCGACAACGGCGTCACCTGGGAGGCGAGCAGGACCGTCCTGGCCAGCACGGCGGGGGCGGCCCTGCAGGGGAACGCGACCGTGGTGGCCGACTCGGCCGGACCGGTGTTCCTGTTCACGACCTCCGAGCCGACCGCGACCCAGACCACGCCCCGCACCCCGAAGGTGCAGGTCAGCAACGACGACGGGCGTACGTGGTCGGCGCCGGACGACCTGTCCGCCGAGATCAAGGCCCCTGCCGGGGCGGGCGACTGGTTCGCGACCGGCCCGGGGCACGGCATCCAGCTCACGCGTGGCGGCCACGCGGGCCGGCTGGTCGTGCCCGTCTACTTCGCCGTGGGGAGCCGGCAGAGCGTGCGGCTGGTCTACAGCGACGACCACGGCGTCACCTGGCGGATCGGCGCGACGGCCACGTACGACAAGGCGACGCTCAAGCTGGGCGAGCAGACGCTGGTCGAGCGGACCGACGGCAGCGTCCTCGTGATCGCCCGCAACGGCGCCGTCCCCGACGACCAGACCTCCGTCCACGGGCTGGCCCGCGGCGTGAGCCGCGACGGCGGCCTGACCTTCGACGGCGACTTCCGCGCCGACGGCGCCATCACCGCCCCGCCGACCCACCCCGCTCTGCTCCGCCAGCGCTGGGACGGCGGCCCGTACACCCGCATCCTGCTGTCGGCGCCCGCCACCCCCAAGACGAACAACAACCCTGTGGGCATGAACGTGCGCTCCTCCTTCGACGAGGGCGCGACCTGGCGCAACTACGACGGCAGCACCGGGAACGCGGGGGTGCGCATCGACGGCGACCACGCGGGCTACTCCGACATGACGCTTCTCGGCAACGGGGCGATCGGGGTGCTGTACGAGGCGGGGGCGGCTCGCTTCCGTGACGAGATCCGGTGGAACTGGTTCTGGGAGAGCGCCATCGGCCTGCGCTGAACCTGCGGGCCGGACCTGCGTCGGACCTGCGCCGGACCTGCGCCGGACCTGCGCTGAAAGGGGCGGTCGCGGCTCACGCGGGGACGCAGAGCCGTTCGACGGCCGCCGCCACCCGGCGCGTGAACGGTGACGCGCTGGCCGGACCGTGGAAGGGCTGGGTGGCACCATCCGTGACGGCCTCGACGGTGGCGAGGTCCGCGCCGGGACGGCACACCACGCCCGCGGCCGGCAGGTCGGCGATCAGGAACTCGCCCTGGTCGGCCCGGGCCTCGGCCGGGTGGGCGGCACGGCGGACCCAGCGCGGCCGGTCGTCGGGATCGAGCCGGTAGACGCCGGGCCCCTGGCCGCCCGCGACCCGTACGGCGGAGGTGCCGCGCAGCCGGACCCGCACGGAGAAGGGGCCGCCGCGCTGGGTGGCGCGCAGCAGGCTGACGTGGTTGAACTCCTGCGGATCGGCGAGCCAGCCGACCCGCCCGCCCAGCATCACCACCAGGTGGGCCAGCACGAACGGCGGCACCCCGACGGCCTGCTGGTTGACCGCCGAGACCTCGGTGCTCGCGTCGTGACCCCACCTGATCGCCGACAGGTAGACCCGCTCGCTCGGTGTGATCAGGCCACGCAGGCTGAACAGCCCCGCGACGCCGTACCGGCGCCAGCCCCAGACGGCGATGCGCTCGGCGCACTCGATGAGCAGCGCGGCGGCCGGCACCGGCCACGGGCGCGACCAGTCGTGGCCGGCGCTGCGCAGCGGGCCCACGCCCAGCTCGGTGACGCCGGTCGTCTCGTGCGCGGGCCGGTCCACGTACACGCTGACGCCGCCGGAGCCGTCCGGGACGCTGAGCACGGTGACGGCGCACGGCCAGCCGTCCACGTACGCGGCCACCCGGTACGGGCCGAGCAGCCGGGCGACCCTGGCCATGTCGTCGTCGCCCGACACGATCACGGTGCCCCGCCCGCCGGAGGCGCCGCCCGCCTGCACCACCACGCGTTCGGTGCCGACCGCGCGCCGCAGCTCCGCCAGGCTCGGCAGCCGCTCGGCCGGGACGCAGCGGATCCGCGCCACCGCCGGGACCCCGGCCGCCCGCAGCAGGTCGTCGAACAGGTGCCTGGCCTCGATCGTGCCCCGCACGCCCGCGTCGATCGCCGCGACCGTGCCGCCCGGGCCCGCCAGCTCGTCAAGCTGGGCGCTCGCGTGGCAGGCGGCGATGACGGGCGGGCGGTCCAGCTTGACCAGGTGCCTGGCGGCGTCGTGGCGTACGCGCCGCAGCCAGCCGCGCCGCTCCGGCACCGAACGGCTGCCGCTGTGCTCCTCCGCCGCGACGACCATGCCGGGCAACGCCGGCTCCCACGCCGCGTAGCAGCCGATGCCCAGCGCGGGGCGCAGCGCCTCGACGGGCGCCGGCCCGGTGTAGCCGGTGCGCAGGGCGCTGCTGTACCGGTCGACGACGACCAGGGGCCTGCCCGCCAGCGCGGTCAGCAGTTCGGCGTTGGCCACCTCGGCCGCCGCCCCGTCCATGCCTGCCATCCGGTCTTCCTCTCGTCCGCCCGCTTCGGAGCCCGCTCTCCCTATTCGCCGACATCCGCCGACATCCGCCGCCCGCACACATCCGTCCGACATCCGCCGGCCTCACGCTCCGTTCTCTTGACGGTGCTCCCCGTACGGCGCATCGTCGAGGGCACCGCGATGTGAAGCGATGTGAACCTGAGATGCCGCCACGGCGCACCCGCCCGGTCGTGAACCGGGCCCTGGCCGCGCTGATCGAGCAGACCGGCTGGACACACGCGGCCATCGCGCAGCACGTCAACGCCGTCGCCGCGGAGAGCGGCGAGCGGCTGCACTACGACCGCTCGGCGGTGGGCCACTGGCTGACGGGCACCGTTCCCAGGCCGGAGGCGGTGCACGCCGCGGTGGAGGCGTTCCGCCGGCGGCTCGGCCGGCCGGACCTCGCACCGCGGCACCTCGGCTGGCCCGACCCCGACCCCGCCGCGGCGCCCGCCGACGACCCCTGGGGCGGCGACCCGGTCGCCCGGCTGGCCACGCTGGGGGAGGACGACCTGCTCAACCGCCGCACGGTGCTGACGGTGGGCACGTTCACGCTGGCAGCGCTGTCCGGCCTGGCCGCCACGCGTGGCAACCCGCACGGTCAGGCACGCGACCTGCGCGCCGGCGCCGGGGACGTGGTGCGCCTGCGCGGCGCCACCGCCGCCTTCGCCGACCTCGACGACCAGTTCGGCGGCGGCCACGCCCGCGCCGCGGTCGCCGCCTACCTGTCGCGCGAGGTGACACCGCTGCTGCGCCGGGCCAGCGGACGCACCCGCCCCGACCTGTTCGCGGCGGCGGCCGAGCTGAGCTACCTGGCCGCGTACATGGCCATGGACGCGGGCGCGAACGCCCTGGCCCAGCGCTACTACATCAGCACCGTACGGCTCGCGGACGAGGCCGGCGACCTGCTGCTGCGCGCCACCGCGTTACGCAGCATGGCCGTGCAGGCGGCCGAGCTGGGCCATGACGGCGAGGCGCTCGCGCTGGCCGACGCCGCCGCCTCGGCCCTCGGCGGGCACGGCCCCCGGCGCACGCTGGCCTGGATCACCGGCATGCGCGCCGAGGCGCACGCGGCGGCCGGCACCCGCTGGGACGCGCTGAACCTGCTGCGCCGCACCGAGACCCAGCTCGAACGCGCCGACTCCCCGCCGGAGACCGAGTGGCTGGGCAACTACCGGCGCGAATCCCTGGAGCACCAGATCGGGCTGACCCTCACCCAGCTCGGCGACCACGCCACCGCCGCCCGCCACTTCACCGCGTCCATGCGGGCGCGGCGGCCGGTGGAGCTGCGCACGCGGGTGCTCATCGGGCTGCGGGCGGCGCACGCCCACCTGCGGGCCGGCGACCCCGAGCAGGCCGCCGTCACCGCGCTGGGCCTCAGCGGCGACGTACGGCTGATCGCCTCGGCCCGGGTGCACGACGAGCTGCGCCGCCTCCGGGCGGGCTGGCAGCCTTACCGCACCAGCCCGCTCGTCGCCGAGGCGGACGCCGCCGTGTCAGGCCGGCACCCCGCCTAGTACTCCAGTGACACTTGGCGATCTTGAGGACTTGGGGTCACATGGCGACGGCCACCGCGTGATCATTCGGAGTTTGTGAGAACAACCAAAGATCGTGCGGTGGCCGCGAGCCACAGCGTAGACCCTGACAGCTGGATGGTCATCTTCAACGAGCTGATGGCTCGGATCGCCGGCCGGTTCGGCCGCGTCGAACCGCGGCGTGCGGCAACCGCCTATGTGCGTGGGCTACTGGCCGACATCGACCGCAAGAACTGCTGGAACCTGGCCGAACACGCCGGGCTGGCCGGGCCGCAGGCGCTGCAGCGGCTGCTGCGCACCGCCCGCTGGGACGCCGACGCGGTGCGCGACGACGTCCGCGATTTCACCGTCGACCGGCTCGGACCCGACGGCGTGCTGATCGTGGACGAGACCGGGTTCGTCAAGAAGGGTGTCGGTTCGGCTGGGGTGCAGCGGCAATACAGCGGCACCGCGGGCCGGATCGAAAACTGCCAGATCGGCGTGTTCCTCGCCTACGCCACCCCGGCGGGACGCGCGCTGCTGGACCGGCGGCTCTACCTGCCCGAGCACACCTGGCTGGCCGACCCCGGCCGCTGCCTCGCGGCAGGTGTCCCGGACGAGATCGCCTTCGCCACCAAGCCCGCCCTGGCCACGGCCATGGTGCTGGCCGCCCTCGAGGCCGGCGTGCCCGCCCACTGGGTAACCGGCGATGAGGTCTACGGCCAAGACCCGCGCCTGCGCGCCGCCCTGGAGGAGCGCCGGCTGGGGTACGTGCTGGCGATCGCGGGCAACCGGCGGGTCGAACTCGAGGGCGCCCAGGTGAGCGCGGCCGAGGTCGCCACGCGAGTGTCCGATCAGCACTGGCACCGCTACCGCGCCGGTCAAGGCGTCAAGGGCCCCCGCTGGTACGCCTGGGCCTGGGCACGGATCGACGAAAGCGACGCCCACGGATATCGGTGGCTGCTGATCCGACGCAACCTGGCCACCGGCGAGCTGGCGTTCTACCGCTGCTACGCACCCACCCGGCAACCCCTGATGGCCCTGGTAAAGATCGCCGGGAGCCGATGGGCGGTCGAGGAATCCTTCCAAGCCGCCAAGGGCCAGATCGGGCTGGACCATTACCAGGTACGCGGCTGGACGGCCTGGCACCGGCACATCACCTTGGCCATGCTCGCGCTGGCCCTGCTGGTGGCCGTCGCCGCCGCCCAGCCACCCAGTGACCAGGACCGCATCCCGCTGACACTGCCCGAGATCCGCCGGCTGCTCGCCGTACTCGTGCTGACCTGGCACCGCTCGATCACCCATGTCCTGCGCTGGTCAGACTGGCGCCGCCGACACCAAGCCACCGCCCGACGCTGCCACTACCAGCGCAGATCCGAGCCATGATCGCGAAATGTCACTGGAGTACTAGCCGAGATCAGAGGAGGCCGGCGAGGCGATCGACCTGCTCGGGATCGCGCCCGAAGCAGTAGAGCATCACCTCGTCCGCCCCCAGCTCCCCGAACTCGGCGATGGCGTCCCTGATCGCCCCAGGGGTGGTGCGCATCCCGGACACCATGTACTCCGCGACCCCGGACGAGGCGTAGTAGGCGCCCATCGCCGCCTTGGCCTCCTCGACCACCCGCTCGGGACCGACGGCCACCGAGACCTGGGCGACGATCCGCGGCGCGCCCGCGCGCCCGTGCTCCTTCCAGGCCGTGCGCACGGTGTCGAACAGCCCGCCCGCCCACGAGGGCGGAGCGGCGGCGAGGAAGCCGTCGCCCCAGCGGGCCACCCGGTCGAGCGCACGCGGCTTGAAGCCACCGACGAGCACCTCGGGCCCGCCGGGCCGGGCGGGAGCGGGGCCGATGGGACCGGCGCCGGGCCCGTACGGCTCGCCGGACCACAGCCGCCGCATCGCGGCGAGCTGCTCGTCCATGCGGCGCCCCCGGGTCCGCAGGTCGGTGCCGGCGGCGGCGTGGTCGTCCGCGCGCCCGCCGATGCCGACGCCCAGGACGAACCGGCCGCCGCTGAGCCGGTCGAGGGTCGCGGCCTGCTTGGCGAGCAGCGCGGTCGCGCGCAGCGGCGGCAGCAGGACTTCGGTCTGGAGCCGGATCCTGGTGGTGGCGCCGGCGAGGACGCCGAGAGTGACCAGCGGCTCGGGATTGTCGTAGACGAGCCGGTCGAGCAGGCCCAGAGTGGTGAAGGGGCCCGCTTCGGCGCGGGTGGCCCAGTCGAGCAGGGACTCGGGGTCGGTGACGGGCAGGCCGAGGCCGACGTGCATGAGGTGCCTCCGAAAGAAGAGACGGCAAAAGAACCGTGCCGCCCTCTTCTGCACCCCGTCGCCCGGGATGTGCGCTTCCGCTCTGCGGCGTTACTTCTGGGAAGCGCTGTTCGAATTGCGATCACCCTACAGCAACGGCGCGGAGCCCCGCGCACCGGTACGCGAGGCCCCGCGGGCCACCGTGGTGGTCAGGTCTGCAAGATCGTCCGGGCGGCGACCAGCTCCCCGCCCTGGAACCCCTCCACCCGGACCACGTGCGCCGACCCGGCCCCCGGCGCCGGCACGGTCGTGACCTGCTGCGTCACGTCCACCGACGCCACCGGCCTGCCGTCCAGGTAGACGTCGGCCCGGTCCACCAGCGCGGTCGTGAGCGTCACCTGGGCGGCCGACACCTGCACGTCGAGCCGCCGCACCGGCTGCCCGGACAGGATCTCGCCGGCCCGCGCCATCAGGTCCTCGTTGTCCTGGAGCACGTCCCTGCGGGTCATCCGGTGCTGGAAGTCGGGCACCACCCCGAGGTCCTCGACGGGCGTGCCGGCCAGGTCGTGCACCCGCAGCGTGCGCCGGATCGACACCCGCAGGCCCGCCCCGCCGGGCAGCGGCTTGTAGGGGGTCTCGGGGGCGGGCGAGGGCAGTTCGAGCAGGGCCTTGAGCAGGTCGTGCGTCCACACGTTGGCGCCGCCCGCGCCCGTGTTGTCGTCCGTGCCGAGAATCTTGCCGATCTTGTGGTCCTGGAAGCCGCCGGCGAAGATGTCGGTCGCGGAGTAGCAGAGCGCGTTGGTGATCAGCACGACCGGGCCGAAGTACTGCTGGCCGAGCGCGTTCGCGCCGCCGGGCGGCGTGATGGGGAACGCGGCGGAGAACACGGCGCCCGTCTCCAGCGCCTGCTCCATCGACGGGCACCAGGGGCCGAGGTCGATCTGACCGGTCGGGTTCTCCTGGTGCTGGCGGCAGATCCGCAGGTTGAGGTTCGTGGTGATGAACTGCGTCGGCTCCGGCACGATCGGGCGCGGCGTCATCGTCTGCAGCAGGAACTCGCTGGCGAAGATGTGCCCGCCGCCGTTGCCCCGGACGTCCAGGATGAGCCCGTTCTGCGGCAGCAGCCCGATGAGCCGGACGAACTCCTGGACGAACGCGTCCGGGTCGTTGACGCTGAAGCTGAACACCCGGATGTGGCCGAACGTGCCCGACGGCGTGACGACGCTCCTGGCACGGAAGAAGCCGGGCATGGACGTGACGAGGTCCGCGCCGGGAGCGGCGGGCTCGGCCGTCAGCTCGGCGGCGCCGCCCAGGCTCTCCAGCGGGGTGACGGCCTGCGGCACGTACAGCAGCTTGAGTGCCCGGCTGATCTCGTCGGCGCCCAGGTCGAGGCCCTGCGCCATGGCGGCGACGGACACCTCGTCGGCGTTCACGAACGGCGGCAGGTTCTCGCCGACGCGCCAGGTCTCGCTCAGCTCGCGGCGGATCCCGTCCTGGCCGACGTAGGTGAGCACCACCCACGACTCGTCCGGCGGCACGTGCACGCGCAGCGGCCTGATCGTCATCGACTGCAGGCCGCGGGCGTGCCTGGCCGCCGGGTTGCTGCCCGCGAACCTGCTCGCGTTGATGTCCACGGCCCGGTCGATCGGGATGCCGTTCCAGTGCGTCACCTCGACGCCGGGGCCGAAGCCGGGGGCGGAGAAGCCCTGCATCGTCCTGGTGATGACGTAGTGCCGCTGGTCGCCGTCGTAGTGCTCCTCGATGACGTACGGGAGGAAGGCGATCCTGCCGGAGAACGGCTGGGGCAGCAGGTAGTTCGTGTGCAGGTCGCGTACCGAGTGGAAGATCTCGGACAGCTCCGCGTGGAAGCGCCATTCCGGGCCCATGGTCTGCGGGGTCTGCCTGCTCAGGCGCACGGCGAGCAGCCGGAGCCGCTGCACCGGGTTCACCGCGTGCATCGCGGCCTTCAGCGGCAGATGCACGTAGTTCTGCTCGATGAGCACCAGCGCCTGCTGGACCAGGAGTCTCCTGTCGTCGAGTGTGAGTCTGTCAGCCGTGCGCAGGAAGTCGTCGAGCTCCTGCTTCGCGACCCCGCTCGTGGGCTCGGTCATCTTCGTCCACCCGTTCCGGTCGTCCGCGCGGACATCGCTACCGCGCTCGATTACCCGGCACGTTCCCACCGTGGGTGACAGGGACGCCACGGGAGGTGTCCTAGGGCTTTCCCTAGCCGGGGGCTGTGGCGCGCAGCGTGCGGCCTGGGCGGACCCCGGCTTCGAGCAGCCGGTCACCCTCGTCGCGCAGGTGGGTCGCGTACAGCAGGCCGCGCCCGGCCAGCTCGGCGGACAGCGCCTCGATCTCGTCGGCGGCAGCGAACGAGCCGGGCGCGTAGATCAGGCCGGTGGACATGCCGAACGCGCCCTGCTCCGCCGCCGTGGCGAGCAGGCCGCGCATGCGGCCCAGCTTCTCCCCACTCGGGGCGCGGCGCTCCTGGCCGAGCACGGCGGCCCGCAACGCGCCGTGGCCGACCAGCGGGGCGAGGTTGACGGCGGGACGCGCGGCGTCCACGGCGGCGGCGAACGCGGCGAGGCCGGGCCACGGGCTGCCGCTCGGGCCGGGGAAGGGGGACAGGCCGCAGTTGCCCGTGGCGAGCGTGGTCACGCCCTGGTGCAGGCACGCCTCGGCGGTGGGGGCGGCCAGGACGGTGAAGTCGGCGTGGGAGTGCAGGTCGATGAGGCCGGGGGTGACGAGGAGGCCCGTGGCGTCGATGACCTGGGCGGCGGTGGCGGGCGGCGCGCCGACCTCGGCGACGCGGCCCGACCGCACGGCGACGTCGGCGGGCCGGGGCGGGGCGCCGGTGCCGTCGACCAGAAGGCCGCCGGTGATCAGAAGATCGTACGAGGTGCTCAGCGGCTCTCCTCCTCATTGCGGCGCCGTGCTATTCAAAGATCGTAATCGTGGCTTTCGAGTGGATAGGGGCAGGGATGGAAGTCGGGTTCAACGAGTTGTACGCCGCTTGCCAGCCGATCGTCTACGGGGACCTGGTGCGCGGGCGGCAGGCGTTGACGGCGCTGCTGCCCGAGGCGTGGCGGCGGGGGCCGCGCTGGGGTCTGGCGATGATCCACGCCATGCTCGCCGACCTCCACGGCAGGCTGGGGGACGTGCCGGGCGGGATCGAGCACTTCCGGGCCGCGGTCGACCTGGGCTGGAACGACTGCCTGTCCATCTGGTCCGACCCCGGCTTCGCCGCCCTGGCCCGCAGCCCGCACTTCGCCGCCGTGCACGCCCGCGTGTGGATCTCGCCCGCCGACCTGGAGGAGCTGCGGTGGCTGCGTGCCGAGGCCGCCGCGATCTCCCAGGAGCTGAGCTGGATCGCGGCCGAGAACATCGGCCGCGTCGACCACCGCTCCACCGACGTCTTCCACTGCCCTCTGCCGACCCGGACCCCCGACGGCGGGGGCGTGCCCGCCGCCCGCATGTCCCTGGCCATCATGCAGCGCGTCGGCCTCGATCTCGTCGCCGCCTCCGACATCAGCCGCATCAGCGGGCAGATCGCCGTGGACGCCATCGGCACGTCCTCCTACGCCCAGGAAGACCTGTGGCGCTCCGCGCAGCTCGCCGACTCCCGGGCCGCCGCTCGCCGCGCCTCCGCCGAGGCTCGCGCCTTCCGGCCCACCCCGGGCCTGTCCACCGTCCCGGTCCCCGCCACCAGCCTCCAGCGGTTCTAATTATTTTACGAGTGAAATACCTGGTAAACTTTCTGGGTGAGTGCCATCCCCTTCCACCCGTTCAGGCCCCGTGTCCGCATGCCCGTCCGCGCCGCGCTGCGCCTCGCGCCGCTCGGCGACATCTGGCACAAGCCCGCGCTGAGCGGGGTGACCGCGCTCGCCGTGGTGCTGGTGGCGCTGCTCGTGGCGGGGCGGCTGGATCTGACCCTGTACGCCTCCGCCGGGGCGATGTGCGCCCTGTACGGCCACGGCCTGCCGTACGCGGCCCGGGGCCGGGCACTGGGGTGGGTCGTGCTGGGGATGCTGGCCGGGACCGGGGTCGCGCTCGTCACGGCGGCGCTGACCGAGTCGGTCGCCGTCCGGGTGGGGGTGGCGGCGCTGCTGGCGGGGGTGCACAAGGCGGTCTGCGACGCCACCAGGATCGGGCCGCCCGGCAACGTCGTGCTCACCTTCATCGCGGCCAGTGCCGCATTCGTGCCTGTGCAGCGGCTCGGTGATGTTCCGGTGCACGTGGGGGTGGGGGTTGCCGGTGGGGTGGTGGCCTGGCTGGTGGGGATGGTGCCTGGGCTCTTCCGGGCTGATGGGCCGGAGCGCATCGCTGTCGCTCGGGCGCTGGAGGCTGCGGCTCGGTCGGCGCAGGTGTGCGATGAGCGAGGTGGTGGCGGCGACGCTGCGCAGGCTCGGCATGCCGCTGCGACGGCCGTCAACGCGGCGTGGCAGACGGTGTTGCGTGCCGGGGACCGGCGTGACGGGTTGCGGCGGCTGCTGGTGCGGGCCGAGACGGTCGCCGCACGCGTCGGCCATGGCGAGCCCGGTGGCGGAGTCGATGCTGGGACCTTGCTGGCGTGGGCGCACGAGCTGCGCAAGGACCGTCCGGTGCCGGTGCCGCCGGCCTGCGACGCGCGGACGGAGGCCGCCGAGCGGGCGGAGCTGGCCGGGATCGCCGCCGAGCGCGTCGAAGCGCGGCGGCCCGCAAGGTCGCCGCTCGCGCTCCTGGCCCGCTGGTGGCGCGTCGTGGCGATGGTGTCGGCAGGGGCGGCGCTGGCCGGGTGGGTGTCGATGGCGCTCGGCGTGGGCAGGCCGTACTGGGCCGTCGTGACGGCGGCGGCCGTGTTCGCCGCCAACACCACCATGTCCTGGAGCCGCGCACTCCAGCGCGTGATCGGCAACCTCCTCGGCGTGGCCCTGTTCACCCTGATCGTCCCCGTCGCCAGGTGGGGTGCGGTGGCGCTGATCGTGGCCGTGCTGGTCATGCAGTTCGTCACGGAGGCGGCGATCACCCGCAACTACTGGCTGGGCAGCGTGTTCGTCGCCCCCACGGCCATGCTGATGACCGAGTTCGCCGGGTTCGAGCCGGTGTCCGCGCTCGTGGCCGACCGCTGGCTGGACACCTGTCTGGGGGCCGCCGCCGGGTTGCTGGCCTGCGTGCTGCTGCCCGACCGGCGGGCGTCCGTACGCGTACGGGATGGGCTGGAACGGCTGGAGCGGCTGGTCGAGGAGCCGCTCGGGGAGGGGCGGGCCGGTCGTGACCGGCTGCGTGCCGCCCTGGTGGAGCTGCGTGAGGCGGCCGACCTCGCGGCGGGCGAGTGGTGGAGCGCGACGCTGCCGCAGGAGCGCATCGCCGCCGCCGAGCGGGCCGGTCACCACAGGCTGGCGGAGCTGACCGCCTGACCGCGCGGGGCCGGCCACCACGGGCAAGCCGAGCTGACCACGTGACCGCGCGGGCCGGCGCGTACGATCGGAAGCCACCGAACACCGCAGGCACAGGAAGGACCGTGACGTGGAGGACGCCGTGGCGGTCGCGCTGCGCCAGTGGCGGAAGGTCCTCCCGGACGCCGACCTCGACACGATCGCCGTCATCGGCCGGCTCAACCGCTGCACCGCCCTGCTGCACCAGGCCACCGACGCCCCGCTCGGCCGCGCCGGGGTGAACAGGGCCGAGTACGACGTGCTGTGCGCCCTGCTCAGGGTCGGCGGCGAGCTGACGCCGGGGCGGGTGGCCAGGGAGACGTTCGCCTCGGGCGCGGCCGTGACCAAGCGGGTGCGGCGGCTGGAGGAGCTCGGCCTGGTCGCCAGGCGGGTGGACGACCGCGACCGCCGCGTGGCGCACCTGTCGCTCACCGAGCGGGGCAGGGAGTTCATCCTGCGGTTGATGCCGGAGCAGCTCGAGTACGAGACCGCGTTGCTGTCCGGGCTGCCGGCGGAGAAGGAGCGGGAGCTCGCCGCGCTGCTGGGGGAGTTGCTGCTGATGCTGGAGGGCCGCCTGGGCGGCATGCTCGGCTAGCGGCGCCGATGCCGGAGGGCCGCTTGGGCGGGATGCTCGGCTGGCGGCGCCGATGCCGGAGGGCCGCTTGGGGCGGAAGGCCTGCGACCCCGCAGCGAGCTTCAAGGGGCGCGATCGCAGGCTCAGAAGGCGTAGTTGCGCAGGACGGCCAGGGCTTCGGCGCCGTGCGGGCCGGTGGCCTTGAGCGCCGAGTCGGCGGGCGCGAGGCGCCGGGCCCCGACGCGGCAGAAGTCGCCCGCCGGCCCCGTGATGACGGACGCCGCGCCGGGCTCGCCGAAGTACCACGTGTCCCCGTTGGGTGCGGTGAGCTCGCAGTGCACGGGCCCGCCCGCCACCCCTTCCACGTCGAACGCGTACGGCAGCGTGCGGTGCCCCAGCCACGCGATGTGCCGCAGCCGCGAGGTGTCCGGGTAGGGGATGCCCAGCGGGGCGGTGATGTCGAGAGCGTGCGCCCAGTGCTCGGCCAGGCGGGTGGTGGCCAGCGTGCCCGGTGACAGGGTGGCGGCGACCCAGGTCAGGCGGTTGCCCCTGGGGTGGGCGCGCAGCGCCGCGGGCATGAACGCGGTGGCCGCGCGCCAGCGGGCCAGGAGGTCGCCGGGGGTGATGTCGCGTTCGGCGGCCACGGCGCTGTCCGCCATGGCGTCCACCTCGCCGCGGGAGCGCGGGCCCGCCAGCTCGCCCCGCAGGGAGGCGGCGGCGAGCTCCTCGGTCTGGGCGAGGTGGAGGACCACGTCGGAGACGGTCCAGCCGGCGGCGGCCGACGGGTGCGACCACTGCGCGGGCGTGAGAGCGGCCAGGACGGCGTCGAGTTGCTCGTACTCGGCCTGGAGGTCATCGAAGATGTCCGTCATACCCCATCACAGTACAGAACAAAGTTCGGTCTGGCTCGACCCCTCAAGCGAGGAGCGGAAGCTCGCCGAAGCGATGCGCCGCCCAGATGCGGCGGGAGGCCTCCTCCGGGTAGGGCACCACCGCGGGCTGGACGTCGAAGAGCCTGGTCGCCCGGCCCTCCGGCTCGTACGGCTGCCAGCCTGGCCCCTCGCCCGCCGCGAACGCGGTCCACGCGCGCCGGAACGCGGCCGAGACGGTGGCGGCCTCCGGCGGAGCGCTCTGGCCGAGGAAGAACGTGCCCATCCCGCTCCCGAGATTGCCGAACACCAGCGGCACGTCCAGCCCGTGGCACGCCCCGCCGAGCGCGGGGGTGGCCCAGGTCAGCTCGTACGCGTAGACCGTGCCGCCCCCGGCGGCCTGCGCGTCGGCCAGCCGCAGCGACGGCATGCGGAACAGCCAGTCCGACTGCACCAGCTCGTCCAGCAGCTCAGGCCCCGCCTCGGGGAAGGCGTCGCGGTAGCCCTGCTCCCGCCCCGGCGCGAACACCGAGAGGAGCCCGTCCCCCTCGACCCGCCCGAGGTGCGTGAAAAGCCGGTACTCGTCCCGCGTGTGCCCCACGACCAGCTCGACGTCCCGCCCGGCCCCGTCCGCCAGCGCGCTCCAGGGGTCGCGCGGCAGCACCTCGCCGTCCACGACCGGCGAGAACGGGGTGACGGTGTACGCGACGGGGCCCCAGCGGTCCGCGTACCGGCGCATCTGGGGAGTGGCCGCCTCGGCGGCCTCGACGAGCCGGCCGGGCTCGACGCCGGCCAGCGCGCCGGCGGCCGGCGGCAGGCCCAGCTCCGCGGTCAGGACGCCGGCGATGTCCGAAGCCAGCGCCCCGGAGAAGTACGTGCCGGGGACGCTCTGCGCGATCGCCCGCCCGAACAGCCCGGCGGCGCGCGGCATCACCATGAGCGCGATGATCGACCCGGCCCCCGCCGACTCCCCGAACACCGTCACCCGCCCCGGGTCGCCTCCGAACGCGGCCACGTTGTCGCGCACCCACTCCAGCGCCGCCACCTGGTCCAGCAGCCCCCGGTTCGCCGGCGCCCCCTCGACGTGGGCGAACCCCTCCATGCCGACCCGGTAGTTCAGGGTGACGACGACCACGTTCCCCTCGCGGGCCAGCAGCGCGCCGTCGTACACGGACTCGCCCGACTCGCCGCCCCGGTACGCGCCCCCGTAGATCCACACCATCACCGGCAGCCGCTCAGCCGTGCCGGGGGACGGCGACCAGACGTTGACCGTCAGGCAGCTGTCGCCGCTGCGCCCCGGCATCGGCCCGGCGACCGTGGACTGCTGGGGCGGCGGCGGTCCGAACGCCACGCAGTCGCGCACCCCGTCCCACGCCTCGGCGGGCTCGGGCGCGCCGAAGCGCGGCGGCCGGGCGAACGGGATGCCGAGGAAGACCGCCACCCCGCCCTCCATGCGGCCCCGTACGCGGCCCGGCGCGATCCTGACCTCCGGCTCTGTGGTCGTGCCCATGCTCAGCCCGCCTTTCTCGGAACACCACTCCAAGATTACGGGTCCGTTCGCCGACAAGATCGGACCGCTCGCCGTAGAGATCCGGCGCATGCCAAATACTGCATACCGTATGTGTGGTAGCCGTGATGCGTGTCTGTCAGTACGAGGTTCGCGAGTCCCACAGGTTTCCTCAGTCGTTCCCGTATCGTGGCGGCCCCCACCTGGAGCCGATGGCTCGTGCCGCCCGCGGCGCTCTCCGTCCACCTGGCCATCGGGCAGGCGTACGCGTGGAGCGTGTTCAAACCCTCGCTCGAATCCGCGCTCGGCCTGTCCGGCACCCAGAGCGCGCTGCCGTTCCAGCTCGGCATCGTCATGCTGGGCCTGTCGGCCGCCTTCGGCGGCACGCTGGTCGAGCGCAACGGGCCCCGGTGGGCCATGTTCGTCTCGATGACCTGCTTCTCCTCCGGCTTCCTGCTGTCGGCGCTGGGCGTGCTCACCCGGCAGTACTGGCTGGTCGTGCTCGGCTACGGCTTCGTGGGCGGCATCGGCCTGGGCATCGGCTACATCTCGCCCGTCTCCACCCTGATCAAGTGGTTCCCGGACCGGCCCGGCATGGCCACCGGCATCGCGATCATGGGGTTCGGCGGAGGGGCGCTGATCGCCTCGCCGTGGTCGGCGCAGATGCTGGCCTCCTTCGGGCCGACCACGACCGGCATCGCGACCACGTTCTTCGTGCACGGCGTGGTCTACGCGGTGTTCATGACGATGGGCGTGCTGCTCGTGCGGGTGCCGCCGGAAGGCTGGGCCCCGAAGGGCTGGTCGCCGGCCGCGGCCCAGGCCAGGCCGCTGATCACCTCGGCCGACGTCTCGGCGCGCAACGCCATCCGTACACCGCAGTTCTACTGCCTGTGGGTCGTGCTGTGCTGCAACGTCACCGCCGGTATCGGCATCCTGGAGAAGGCCGCACCGATGATCACGGACTTCTTCACCGGCACCCCGGCAGCCGTCGCGGCGGGGGCGGCGGCCGGGTTCGTCGCACTGCTGTCGCTGGCGAACATGGCGGGCCGGTTCGTCTGGTCCTCCACCTCCGACCTGATCGGGCGCAAGAACATGTACCGCGTCTACCTGGGCGTGGGCGCGCTGCTGTATCTCGTCATCGCGCTGGCGGGCGAGTCGTCCAAGCCGCTGTTCATCGTGTGCGCGCTGGGCATCCTGTCCTTCTACGGCGGCGGCTTCGCGACCGTGCCCGCCTACCTCAAGGACCTCTTCGGCACCTACCAGGTCGGCGCCATCCACGGCCGCCTGCTCACCGCCTGGTCAACGGCAGGCGTGCTCGGCCCGTTGATCGTCAACGCCATCGCCGACGCGCAGAAGGCCGACGGGCGCTCCGGGCCCGACCTCTACACCACCTCGCTGTTCATCATGATCGGGCTGCTGGCGGTGGGCTTCCTCGCCAACGAGCTGATCCGTCCCGTCCACGAGAGACACCACGAGCGGCCCGCGCGGGCGCTGGAGGAGGGACAGAGCGCATGAGCACCACGCAACGACGGCGCACCGGGCTGATGGTGCTGGCCTGGACCTGGGTGGGGCTGCCCTTCGCGTACGGGGTGTACGAGCTGTTCCTGAAGCTCACCCAGCTCTTCTCCGGCTGACCGGTGCGGCGTACCGACTCGTACAGGGCCGCGGCAGGGCTCACCCCAGCCGTTCCGCCACCCTCTCAGCCACCAGGGTGAGCGCGGCGGCGCTCCCCGGCAGCACGTTCACCAGCGTGAAGAACACATGCATCTGCCCCTCGAACCGCCTCAGCTCGACCGGCACCCCCGCCTCCCGTAACCGCTCCGCGTACTCCTCGCCCTCGTCCCGCAGCACGTCGTGCTCGGCCGTCAGGACGAGCGCGGGCGGCAGGCCGGACAGGTCGGCGGCGCGCAGCGGGGAGGCGTCGGGGTTGGCGCGCTGGGCGCGGTCGGGCGCGTAGTGGTCCCAGAACCAGGCGAGGCCGTCGCGGGTGAGCATGAGCTGGTTCTCGGGGTCGAGGTAGGAGTCCCTGTCGAGGTCGCAGTCGGTGACCGGGTACACGAGGACCTGCAGCGCGATGGCCGGGCCGTTCTCGTCCCTGGCGCGTTGCGTCACGACGGCCGACAGGTTGCCGCCCGCGCTGTCGCCCGCCACGACGATCGGCCGGCCGGGCATGCGGTCGGCGACCCAGCGCAGCGCGGCGTAGGCGTCGCGGGCGGCGGTCGGGTAGCGGTGCTCGGGCGCGAGCCGGTAGCCGGGCAGGACGACGGTGCAGCCCGTGCGCGCGGCCAGCTCCCTGGCGAGCGTGTCGTACTCGTCGAGCGTGCCGAGCACCCAGCCGCCCCCGTGGAAGTAGAGCAGGACGCCGCGCGGCGTGCCCATGGGGACCAGGACGCGGGCGGGGAACGAGGCGCCGTTCCCCGCCGCGATGGTGGTCTCCTCGACGCGGGCCATGTCGGGGCCCTTGCCGCACAGCTCCCCCAGGGAGGCGCTGAGCGTGCGGGCCTCCGCCACGGTCATCTCGTGCAGCGGCTTGCCGCCCGCGTCGGCGAGCTGCTTCAGGAAATCGGTCGTCGCGTGGTCAAGGGCCATGGGACGTCACCTCACACCCAGGGGGAACGACGTAGGTCACCCCGAACGTAGGGGGCGCCGCCGAAGTTGTCGAGAGCGGCGGGTGTGAAGCGGATGACCAGGGGCAACGCAATCAGGATGAAGGTGGAGACGGTGTCGTCCTGGCGGGAGCTGGACGACTCGGTGGGTGAGGCGGGGCGCCGCGAGGGGGCCGGTCACGCGCATTCGACGCTGGTCTTCCGCGGCCTGGCCCGCAGCTCGTACACGCACATGTCCGGGCTGGCGAGGCTGCGCGGCGACTACGCGGCGGTCGAGTCCCACCTGATACGAAATTTCCGCAAATATGCGCACCGGCAGGCCCCGGGGCCGACGATCTGGGACTGGCTCGCCCTGGGTCAGCACCACGGCCTGCCCACGCGCCTGCTCGACTGGACGTTCTCCCCGCTCGTCGCCCTGCACTTCGCCACCGCCTCCTGGCCGGAGGACGACGGCGTGCTGCTCGCGATCGACTGCGCGGGCACGCACGAGCTGCTGCCGGAGCCGCTCAGCGAGGTGCTGGCCGGCGAGGGCGCGCTGCTGTTCACCACCGAGATGCTGGCCAAGGTCGCGGCCGACCTGCCCTGCTTCGACGAGCTGGGCGGCGACCAGCCGTTCCTGGCCTTCTTCGAGCCGCCGTCGCTGGACGAGCGGGTGATCAACCAGTCGTCGGTGCTGTCGACGCTGTCGGATCCCGCGTTCCAGCTGGAGCAGTGGCTGGAGGAGCACCCGGGCCTGGCCCGCGCGTGGCTGATCCCGTCCGAGGTCAAGGCCGAGATCAGGCAGCGGCTCGACCAGGCGAACATCACCGAGCGCGTCCTGCTGCCCGGCCTGGACGGGCTGGCCGACTGGCTGCGGCGCTACTACTCGCCCGGCTCGATCGAGGACGGGGGCGGCGGCGCGTCGATGGCGGGCCAGGAGGACCGCCACCGCCAGGACGGCCGGATGGCCGGGTGACTCACGCCCCTTCGGCGGCGCCGGGGCGGACGATCATCAGCACGACGACCACCGTCCACAGCACGTTGTAGATCCCCGCGAGCATGGCCAGGGAGCGCAGGCGGTCGCGCTCGCCGGGGGTCGCCAGGGCGTCGCGCTGGCGCGGGTAGATCTGCACGGCCAGCAGGAGGCCCGCCGCCGCGGTGAGGACCATGGCCAGGATGATCCAGATCTCGCCCATGCGGCCCTGCACGGAGGCCAGGACGATGCCGGCCGCGGGCACGATCAGCCCGGCGACGCTGTAACCGCGGGTGATGCGGTGCAGTGCCGCGGCCACGGCCCGGCTGCGCTCCTGGGCCTGGTCCGGGCCGGTGATCGGCACGTACCGGGGGAACAGGCTGGTCGCGATGGCGGAGCCGCCCACGAACACGATGCCCGCGAGCACGTGGATGGACAGCAGCAGAGGCTCCACGAACGTTCTCCTCTCGAACCTTCAGGTGGCCTGAAGCCTAACACGCATCCTTCAGGGTGACTGAAGGTGGTGGGACGCGGGGGTCCCAGATCCGTACGAGATGTTCCAGCGCGGCGCGGACGCCCTGCGTCAGCCCGAGAACGCGGTGCGGATCGTGTCGCCCACCCGCCGCCGGATCGGGTCGGCGCCCTCCCCGAACAACCGCTCGTCCACCCCGGCCACCGCCGCCCGCGCCCGCTCCATCAGCAGCGCCCCGTCGTCCGTCACCTCGATGGCCGACGCCGAGCCCGCCCGGGCGGTGTGGTCACGCACCAGCCCCGCCGCGGCCAGCGCCTTCACCGCCGTGTGCACGCTCTGCACGGTGATGCCCGACATCCGCGCCAGCTCGCTGAACGAGACGCCCGGCATGGCCGCGATGTGCCCGAGCAGGCCGAGCCTGCTCACTGTCAGGTCGAGCGGCGCGAGGGCGGCGTTGAGCTCGGTCTCCACCTGGCGGGCGAGCGTGAGCACCACGATGGAGGCGCTGGTCACCGGGGGAGCGGGGCGGTCGTTCTCGGAGCTCACCCCCCAAGTCTCCACTAGGGTTCGGCGTCATGGCGAACGATGACGGCGTGCCGGAGAAGGTGGCCTGGGTGCTGGTGCGCGACCAGCGGGTGCTGATGACGCGCAGCCGCGGCAGGGAGGTGTTCTACTTCCCCGGCGGGATGCGCGAGCCCGGCGAGTCCGACAGCCAGACCCTGGTCAGGGAGATCGACGAGGAGCTGCTGACGGCGATCGACGCGGAGTCGATGGTGCATGTCGGCACGTTCGAGGTGCCGGCCGGGCATCCGGAGCACGGGCCGTTCCGGATGATCTGCTACACGGCCGACCATCAGGGGCCGCTCACCCCGTCCATGGAGATCGCGGAGAAGGCGTGGCTCGGCTACGCCGACCGGCACCGGGTGTCGTACGTCGACGCGCTGGTCCTCCAGGCCCTGTACGAGGGCGGCCTGCTGCGCTGAAACCGGCACTTCACCCCTACCAGACTGATCGCTAGGCTGGCGGGACCTCGGTGCAGGGAGACGACACGTGAGCGCTGCTGAGCCGGACGTGCCCGGTGTTGACCCCACGGTCCCCAGCGTTGCCCGCATGTACGACTACTACCTCGGCGGCAAGGACAACTTCCCGTCGGACCGGGCGGCGGCCGAGAAGATCATCGCGATCGTCCCCGAGGTGCGCGAGACGGCCCGCGACAACCGCGCCTTCATCGGCAAGGCCGTCCGCCTCATGGCCGAGCAGGGCGTGCGCCAGTTCCTCGACATCGGCGCCGGCCTGCCCACGCGGGAGAACGTCCACCAGGTCGCCCAGCGCGTCGTCCCCGACGCCCGCGTGGTCTACGTCGACAACGACCCGATCGTCCTGACGCACGCCCGCGCCCTGCTCGCCGACAACCCGCACACGCTGGCCGCCTGGGGGGACATCACGGACCCCGCCGCCATCCTGGGCGACCCCCGAGTGCGCGGGCACCTGGACTTCACCCGGCCCGTTGGGCTGCTGGCGTCGGCGGTGCTGCACTTCGTGCCGGGTGACCAGCGCACGAGCGACATCGTCAAGGCCCTGCGCGCCCCGCTGGTGCCCGGCAGCCACCTGCTGATCTCGCACTTCTACGCGCCGGACGCCGACGACCCCAAGGTCAGGGCGGGCCAGCGGGTCTACGCGGGAACCAGGCCGGGCGCGCTGATCGCCCGCTCGCTGCGGCAGCTCGCCGCCTACTTCGACGGGCTGAGCGTGCTGGAGCCGGGCCTGGTGCCTGTCAAGTCGTGGCGGCCTGACTCCGAGCTGGACCGGCAGGTCACGGTGGATCTCGGCGTCCCCGCGCTCGTCGGAGCGGTCGGCCGGGTGCCTTAGGGACTTCCCTAGGCCACGCCCTGAAGACAGGGCCCGGCCGGTTGCATAGTGTCAGCACCTCTCATCTCCTTGTGAAGAAGGTGTCGGGCCATGGGCACTCCCCGTTCGGAAGAGAGCGCATACAGCTACGTCGACAAGACCAGCGGCCGTCTCACGTCCTTCGCCGCCAAGCCCGACGAGGCCATGGTGAGGTTCGCGCCGCGGACCCGGGCGGAGATCGGCACGATCGACCGGATCGTCGCCGACCCCGCGCTGCTGTCGGTCAGCCAGGGCTACGACCTGGAGCGGGGCTTCGCCGCCGTCTACGTCAGCCCTGCCCGCATGGGCGACGTGGCCGCGCAGGACGAGGTCGCGAACGCCCTCCCGGTGATGATCGACGAGCACGGCGCCTCCCGGTACTTCCTGCCGGACGAGCTCACCGTGCAGTTCCGGGCCGGCGTCGACCCGGCCCGCGCCGAGGAGCTCCTCGGGCAGCACGGCAGCCGGGTATTGGTCCGGCAGCGCACGCCCGGCTACTACGCGGTGGCGGTGCCCGAGGGCCGGGGCCTGTTCGAGGCGATCCGCGACCTCGCGGCCCTGGACGAGGTGGCCTTCGCGGAGCCCAGCGAGGTGGGCTTCAACAGCAAGCTGCTGTTCATCCCCGGTGACGCGGACTTCGGCAGGTTATGGGGCATGCGCAACACCGGCCAGCCGGTGAACGGCACGACCGGCGCCGCGGGCGCCGACATCCACGCCTGCGAGGCGTGGGAGATCACCAGGGGCGACCCCGAGGTGATCCTCACGGTCATCGACACCGGCACCGCGATCACCCACCCCGACCTGCAGGCCAACATCCTGCCCCGCGGCGCGGAGGACTGGGACTTCGGCGACCCGAGCGACCCCGTGCCGGAGGACGAGGACGGGCACGGCACGCACGTCGCCGGCACCTGCGCCGCCGTGAACGACGCGATCGGCGTCGTCGGCGTGGCGCCGCTCTGCCGCGTGATGCCGCTGCGCGTGGACCTGACGACCGGCATGAACCAGAACCGCGCCGACGCGATCAACTACGTGGCCGCCCAGGCCACCGCCCACGCCGAGCGCCGCTACGTGGTCAACTGCAGCTGGCGGATGAACGGCGACCACGCGGGCGTGCGGACCGCGATCCAGAACGCGGTGGCCGCCAACGTGGTCGTGGTCTTCGCCGCGGGCAACGCCAACACCAACACCGACGTGACCCCGCAGTTCCCCGGCGTCTACCCGGACGTCATCGCGGTCGCCGCGCTCGACCAGACCGGCCGCAAGGCCACGTTCTCCAACTTCGGCACGAACGTGGACGTCTCCGCGCCCGGAGTCAACATCTGGTCCACCTTCCCGAACGGCGGCTACGCCTTCCTCGACGGCACGTCCATGGCCTCGCCGCACGTGGCGGGGGTGGCCGCGCTGATCTGGTCGCGCAACCGCAACCTGACGAACCTTCAGGTCCGCCGGATCCTGGAGAGCACCTGCGACCCCGTGGACGCGGTCAACGCGGGCTTCGCCGGCATGCTGGGCGGCGGGCTCGTCAACGCGATGAGCGCGGTCACCTCGCCGTTCATCTTTCCCGCCCACGTCGAGTACACCGCCGACCTGACGGGGGACAGGAAGGCCGACGTCGTCGGCTTCGGCGACGCGGGCATGTACGTCTCCAGGAACCAGGGCAACGGCAACTTCGAGGCGCCGCAGCTCGCGATCCCCGACTTCGGGTACGAGGCGGGTGGCTGGCGGGTGGAACGCCATCCGCGCTTCCTGGCCGATCTGACCGGCGACAGGCGGGCCGACGTGGTCGGGTTCGGGACGGCGGGCGTGTGGGTGTCGCGTAACAACGGCAACGGCACGTTCCAGGCCCTGCAGCTCGCGGTGCAGAACTTCGGGTACGAGGCGGGCGGCTGGCGGGTCGAGCGTCATCCGCGTTTCCTGGCGGATCTGACCGGGGACGGCCGGGCGGACATCGTGGGGTTCGGCGACGGCGGCGTGTGGGTGTCGCGTAACAACGGCAACGGCACGTTCCAGGCCCTGCAGCTCGTGGTGCAGAACTTCGGGTACGAGGCGGGCGGCTGGCGGGTCGAGCGTCATCCGCGTTTCCTGGCGGATCTGACCGGGGACGGCCGGGCGGACATCGTGGGGTTCGGCGACGGCGGCGTGTGGGTGTCGCGTAACAACGGCAACGGCACCTTCCAGGCCCCGCAGCTCGTCGTCCCCGACTTCGGCCACGACGCGGGCGGCTGGCGCGTGGAGCGCCATCCGCGCTTCCTCGCGGACCTGACGGGCGACAGGCGCGCCGACATCGTCGGCTTCGGCGACGGCGGCGTGTGGGTGTCGCGTAACAACGGCAACGGCACGTTCCAGGCTCCGCAGCTCGTGGTGCAGAACTTCGGGTACGAGGCGGGCGGCTGGCGGGTCGAGCGCCATCCGCGTTTCCTGGCGGATCTGACCGGGGACGGCCGGGCGGACATCGTCGGGTTCGGCAACGCGGGCGTGTGGGTCTCGCTGAACAACGGCAACGGCACGTTCCAGGCTCCGCAGCTCGTGCTCGGCAACTTCGGCTACGACGCCGGTGGCTGGCGCGTCGAGCGTCACCCGCGCTTCGTCGCCGACCTCACGGGCGACGCCCAGGCCGACATCCTCGGCTTCGGCCACGCGGGCGCGTGGGTGTCGTTCAACAGCGGCAAGGGCGCGTTCGGCGGGCTCGACCTGAAGATCGCCGACCTCGGCCACGGCGCCGGCGGCTGGCGCGTGCACAAGCACCCGCGCCACGTCACCGGACCGCGCTGATCAGACGGAACCGCCGCAACGGGGCCCGCGGGCCCCGTTGCGATCCGCCTCACGACCCTGCCGGCGTGAGGCAGAACCGTTTGTCCAGGCCGGTCATCCGGAGCAGCCGCGCCACCCGCGGCTGAGCCCCGCTCAGCCGGACGGAGCCGCCCACGGCCTCGGCGGCGTTGGCGGCCCAGATCAGGGTGTTCAGCCCCGAGGAGTCGCAGAAGGCGACGTCCTGCAGATCGACGATCACGGACGGCGGCCTGAGACAGGACATCGCCTCGGCCAGCCCGTTGCGGAACTCCTCCTTGGAGGCCAGATCCAGCTCACCCGCCAGACGCAGGACAGCCGAGTCGTCACCCTGGGTGACGACCCAGGAGAAGCCGGTGCGGTCTGCGCTTCTCATTCCACCCCTCCGCTTTGCAACGGTTCGCACTTTTATCATTGCACAGTGCAATGGAACTCGGAAGTTACACTCGGGGGCCCTCGGGCCGGCCCTGTGGATACGTGTACAACAGGGGCCATGGCGACAGACGAGAGCCCGGCGGGCGGTGAGGACCTCGACGCCGTCATCACGGCGGTGCTGGCGGGCTCGCGGCTGCTGGTCTCCGTCGCCGCGCGGTCGCTGGCTGCGGTCGAGGACAAGATCACCCTGCCGCAGTTCAGGATGCTGGTGGTGCTGGCCGGCCACGGCGGCACCAAGCTGGTCACGATGGCCGAGCTGCTCGACGTCAACTCCTCCACGGCCATGCGGATGGCCGACCGGCTCGCCGGCGCCGGCCTGATCGTACGGGAGGTCAACCCGCACAACCGGCGGGAGAGCATCATGCGGCTGACCGGGGAGGGCCGCCGCATCGTGGACGAGGTGATGGCGCGCCGCAGGAAGCAGATCGGCGAGATCGTCTCGCGCATGTCCGCCGCCCAGCGCCAGGCGCTGATCTCGGCCATGAACGCCTTCAACGAGGCGGGCGGCGAGCCCGCGGCGGACCTCCCGCACTGGCCCGGGTTCTGAGACCGGCGTCGGCCCTCACAGGAATCAAAGCGTCCTCATGGGGTAGCCGAGCGCGGATGCGCAACGAGGGAGAGCAGCGTGGCCGGCCCGGGATCCGCGGTCTGGGGCCGCGGTTGACCCTGGCCGGCCTCGCCGCGTGGCTCATCATGATCCCGTTCAGCGTGCTGCTCGTCGTGGCGAAGATGCCGCTGAACGAGCTGGACGCGGGGGTCGCCGCCGAACTGCACGCGTACGCGCACGCCAACCCCGGCATGACCAGGGTGCTCATCGTGTGGACCGACGCGTTCGGGCCGTGGCCGTGGCGGATCGCCGTCGTCGGGTGCGCCCTGTGGCTGCTGCGCAAGGGCGCGACCAGGGTGGCCGCCTGGGCGGTCACCACCGTGACCGTGGGCGGGCTGCTCGGGCTGGCGATCAAGGTGATCGTCGACCGGGCCCGGCCCGTCCTGCCCGACCCGGTCGCGCTGGCCCCCGGCGACAGCTTCCCGTCCGGTCACACGGTCAACGCGACGCTCGGCGCGGGCGTGATCGTGCTGATCCTGCTGCCCGTGCTGCCCCGCTGGGGACGGCGGGTGGCCTGGGCGGTGGCGGCCTTCCTGGCGCTGTCGGTCGGTTACACCAGGGTCGCGCTCGGCGTGCACTGGGTGAGCGACGTGCTGGCGGGGTTCGTGCTGGGTGTGGCGGTGATCGCGGCGACGACGGCGGCGTTCGAGACGTGGCGGCGGGACCAGGGCCGCAGGCCCTCCTCGCCGGTGGACGAAGGAGTGGAGCCCGAGTCGGTGCGGGCGCTTCGCGAGTGAAGGGGTGCTTGGTGATCAGAGCCGAGGACGTGAAGTACTACGGGCTGACGATCTTATCGCCGATGCTGCTGATGGCGGCGGCGACGTTCGGCGCCGGCCAGGCGGTCCTGGCCTGGCCCAGCGGCGAGGCGGAGCTCAACCGCGAGCTGGCCGCGGGCCGCGACCCGGTGTGGAACGCCGCGACCGACTTCGGCAGCAGCCTGTCCGACACCCCCTACATCGTGGCGCTCACGGCGGCGCTCGCGATCGTCTTCAGGCTCTGGTTACGGCGCTGGCGCGAGTCGGTCTTCCTGGTGGCCGCCGTGTGGAGCCAGTCGCTGATCTTCCTGGCCACCACCGAGCTGGTCGGTCGGCACCGGCCGCCCGTACGGCACCTCGATCCGGCACCACCCACCTCCAGCTTCCCGTCCGGGCACGTCAGCGCCGCCGTAGCGTTCTACTGCGGGGTGGCGGTCGTCCTGGCCGCGCGCGTCCGCAGCACGGTGGCGCGGGTGGCCATCTGGACGCCCGCCGTCGCCGCGCCGCTGGCCGTCGGCTTCTCCCGGCTCTACCGGGGCATGCACTTCCTCACCGACGTCATGTGGGGCCTGCTGCTCGGCGCCGGCTGCGTGGCGATGGCCACCTGGGCGATCCTGCGCCACCGCCCCGCCCGGAGCCCGTCCCGCGTGGCGGAGCCGCTGGTACGGGCGGGCTGACCTACAGCAGGTCCTCCACGAGGATGGGCAGGCGGCGCAGGCGGTGGCCCGTGGCGTGGAAGACGGCGTTGGCGATGGCCGGGGCGACGCCCACCAGGGCCACCTCGCCCAGGCTCTTCACGCCCATCGGGTTGAGCGTGAAGTCCGGCTCGTCGACGAACTCCACCTGGATCGTGCCCACGTCGGCGTTGACCGGGATCACGTAGTCGGCCAGGTCGGCGTTGACGAAGCCGCCGAAGCGGGGATCGACCTCGCTGTGCTCGCTCAGCGCCGCCCCGATGCCCCACACCACCGCGCCGCGCACCTGCGCGTCCGCGGTGACCGGGCTCGCCACCCGGCCGCAGTCGGCCACGCTGACCACCCGCGAGACGCGCACGCGCGGCGCCGCCGGGTCCACCCGCACCTCCACGAAGTGCGCGATGAAGCTGAACGCGACATGGCCGGGATAGTCGGGGCCCGCCGGGACGACCAGGCCCGCGCGCATGCGCTCGATGGCCTCGGGCGGCTGCCCCGGCCCCTGGGTGACGGCCTCGGCCACCACCTCCTCCGCGCCGGTCGCCCGGATGGCGGCGGCCACGTCCACGGGGCCCTCCGGTGGCACGCCCAGGCGTTCGCGCAGCTCGCGCAGGGCGGCGTGGATCGCGAGCAGCGAGCTGTTGGTGCCCCACGCGCCCGCCGTCAAGTGGTGGGGCACGACCCGGGTGTCGCCGACGACGACCCGCACGGAGCCGGTGCCGATCCCGAGGTCGCCGGCGACCGCGCGGGCCAGGGCCGTCGTGATGCCCTGCCCCATCTCGTGCCCGCCCACCTCGGCTTGCACCTCGCCGCTCGCGGCGGCGCGGAGGCGGGCCAGCACGGGCACCGTCATCACCGGGTACGCCCCGGCCGCCACGCCCCAGCCCACCGCCGTACCGTCGGGGTCGCGCATCGAGCCGGGATCCGGTGAGCGGCCCGCCCAGCCGAACAGCTCCGCGCCCCGCCGCAGGCAGGCCGCCAGATGGCGGGAGGTGAACGGCTTGCCCGTGACCGGGTCCGCGCCGGCGTCGCTGGCCAGGCGCAGCTCCACCGGGTCCCGCCCGGCGGCGTGGGCCAGCTCGTCCACGGCCGACTCCAGCGCGAACGCGGCCGGGTGCTCGAACGGCGCCCGCATGTAGCCCGGGGTCTGCGCGTCGGTCCTGACGTGGCGCTGGCGGCCGCGGAAGTTCCTGATGTCGTACAGGCGGGAGGTGATCTCCGTGTACGAGGCGGGCAGCAGGTCGTGGCGGGAGGCCTGCTGGTCCACCTCGTGGATCGCGGCGAGCAGCCGGCCCGACCGGTCGGCGCCCAGGCGCACGCGGTGCCGGCTCACCGGGCGGAAGCTGGCCGCGTGGAAGGTGTGGGCGCGCGGCAGCACCAGCTTGACCGGGCGGCCCAGCCGGCGGGCGGCCACCGCCAGGGGCGCGAGGTGCGGCTGCAGCGAGTTCTTCTGGCCGAACCCGCCGCCCACGTACGGGGCGACGACCTCGACGTTCGCCGGGTCGACGGCGAGCTGGCGGGCCACGCCGCCGCGCAGCGCGCCGACGCTCTGGGAGCCCTCGTGCACGACCAGGGTGTCCCCGCGCCACTCGGCCACGCCGCCGATCAGCTCCATCGGCACCTGGTGCTGCGGGCCCGCCTCGTAGACGGCGTCCACGCGCAGCGGGCTGCGCTCGTACGCGCCGTCGGCGTCGCCCACCACGACGTCGGCCAGGAACGGCAGCGGCAGCGCCTCCTCCTGCAGCACGGTCTCGGTGCCGTCCGCGTCCAGCTCCACCGCGAACGGCTTCTCCTCGTACGCGGCCCGCACCAGCCCGGCGGCCTCGGTGGCGGCGACCAGGGTGTCGGCCACGACCAGCGCGATCGGCTGGCCGCGGTAGGCGACGCGGTCGTCCAGGAGGGGCTGGAGGCTCTGGAAGGCGTAGCCGCCGGCCATGATGTAGCCGGCCGGGGTGATGCCCAGGTCGTCCAGGTGCGACAGGATGAGCAGGACGCCGGGGACGGCGGCGGCCTCCGCCGTGTCGAGGCGGGTGATGCGGCCCTTGCCGACGGTCGCGACGACCGGCATGGCGTAGGCGAGGCCGGGCGGGGTGTGGTCGGCGCCGTAGCGGGCCGTCCCGGTGACCTTCTCGCGCGCCCCGACGCGCGGTGTCCCTGCGGGTGTCATCGCACGGCCCGCTCTCCGGCGATCCGCAGCGCCTCGGCGACGGTGCGGATGCCCAGCTCGATCCGGAACGCGTTGTGCGTGCCAGGGCGCGCGCCGGCGAACGCGGACTCCCCGGCCCGCCGGGCGCTGCGCCTGTCCAGCACCGTCCCCACCAGCTCCCGCTCGGCGGAGTGACAGCGCCACGGCCGGGTGGCGACGCCGCCGAGGGCGAGGCGGCACTCCTCGACCGTCCCGCCCTCGCCGAGCGTGACGGCCACGGCCGCCGACGCCAGCGCGAACGCGTACGACTCCCGGTCCCTGACCTTGTGATACGTCGATCCGCGACCGGCGGCGGTGACCGGCACCCGGATGCGGGTGATGATCTCGTCCCAGGCCAGCGTGTGCTCCTGGTCCGGCCTGTCCCCGGGCTCGACGTGCAGGCCGGCGAGGGGCAGCGTGCGCGGGCCGCGCGGCCCCGCCACGTCCAGCGCGGCGTCGAAGGCGATCAGCGCGACCGCCCAGTCACCCGGGTAGGTGGCGATGCACGCCTCGCTGCCGCCCAGCAGCGCGTGCCCGCGGTCCAGCCCGCCGATGGCCGCGCAGCCGCTGCCCGGCCGCCGCTTGTTGCACGGGAACGCGTGGCCGCCGCGGAAGTAGGCGCACCGGGTGCGCTGCAGCAGGTTGCCGCCCACGGTGGCCATGTTGCGCAGTTGCTGGGAGGCTGCCTTGGCCAGGGACTCGGCCAGCGCCGGGTAGTCGCGCCGCACCATCGGGTCCGCCGCCACGTCGGCCATCAGCGTGCCGGCGCCGAACGACAGCTCCTGCTGGCCCGCCGTGTCGATCCCGGTCAGCTCGGGCAGCGCGCGGATGTCCACGACGGCGGCCGGGGTCTCGATGTCCAGCTTCATCAGGTCGTACAGCGTGGTGCCGCCGGCCAGCAGCCTGGTGCCGGGGCCTGACTCGGACAGGGCGCGGACGGCTTCGTCGAGGGTGGCCGGCGCCGTGTAGGCGAACGGGCGCACGCCTCAGCCCTCCCGCCGCCCGGCGGCCCCACGTTCCTGTGGAGTCTGCGGGTCCGGGCGGCCGGCCGCCGCGCGGATCGCCGCCAGGATGCCCGTGTACGCCCCGCACCGGCACAGGTTCCCGCTCATGTGCTCGCGGATCTCGTCATCGTCCCCGGCGTTGCCCTCGGCGATGCACGCCAGCCCGGACATCACCTGCCCAGGCGTGCAATAGCCGCACTGCAACGCGTCGTGCTCGACGAACGCCTGCTGCAGCGGATGCAGCCCCCCATCGGTCCCCGCCACGCCCTCGATGGTCCGTACCGACCTGCGATGGGCCTGCACGGCGGGCAGCAGGCACGACACCACGCGCCGCCCGTCCACATGAACCGTGCACGCGCCGCACTGCCCGTGATCGCAGCCCTTCTTCGCCCCGGTCAGCCCCAGCCGCTCGCGCAGCACGTCGAGCAGCGACTCCCGCGGGTCGAGGTCGAGGCGCACGTCCTGACCGTTGACCGTGAACTCGGTCGCTACCTGCGAGGTCATACGCGCCACGCTAGTGCGGAACGCCGCTTTTATCCCCATATGGTCGGATAAAGGCCGGTCAAGAATGGCCCCACCCACCGGCCTACGGCAGCACGGAAGCGGTGAGCCGGCCGGTGCGGCGGTACACGGCGCACATGATGTCGCGATCGCCGTCCGCCCACGTCTCGGCGGTCGGCATGATCGGGAAGTAGGGCAGGTCCGCCCGCTCCCGTCCCCACAGCCCGGCGTGCCGCTCGCCGCAGCTCTTCCAGGCGAACGCCGACAGCGCCGCCCGGTCGTACGGGCCGTCGGGGGCGTGGGTGAAGCCGTACGACTGGTTGTCGGCCCCGGCGGCGCACGGCGTGTAGAGCACGATCCGCTCGCCCGCCCCCGGCGAGTACGTCGGATCGCTGAAGCACTCGCCACCCTCGATCAGCAGGACCCCGGTCGTCTCCGCCGTGATGAACGCCTCGTTCTTGGTCACCGGCTGCGCGGGCGGCACCACGAACAGCGTGCCGAGCGCGGCCACGGCGGGCAGCAGGCTCCAGCGGCGGGTCGCCGCCATCCGTTCACCTCCCGCTCACACACCCGATCATCCGCGGTGATCGTAGGCGGTGCCCGGCGAACGGCGGGCCAACGCCCGATGACCGCCACATTGCCGATCATGAATTCATCTCGCGGACAGTCCCGGGACAGACGAGCGTCAGCGATGCCTGGGTGAATGCGCTGGCGCCCATCTCGCGCTCGCGGATGGGCGATCACCGCTTCTCGATGGAGTGAACAAGAAGTGAATCAGCCCACGAAGCCGCGGATCCCCGGCTCCCGGCGGACGAAGCTCGCCGCGGCAGGCTCCGGCGTGCTGCTGGCCGGCGCGTTAGCGTTCGCCCCGGCGGCCGTCGGCGCGGCGGCACCGCCCGTCTATCCGGCTGCCGAGGTGCACAAGCCCACCCCGATCCCCGACCGCGTCATCCTCATCCCGACGACCACGCCGGCCACCAGCCAGCGCGTGTCGTGGCGCGCGGAGGCCACGGCCGACACCGCGCAGGCCCAGATCCTGGAGGCGCCGCGCGCGCTCGGCCAGGTGCAGCCCGCCGCGGGCGCCGTCGCCACCGTGCGGGCGCTGGCCAGCACCCCGGTCAACACCACGCTCGGGTACGCCTCCACGTACCACACCGCCGAGTTCACCGGCCTCAAGCCGGACACCCGCTACACCTACCGCGTCGGCGACGGCACGAACTGGAGCGCGTGGACCGACTTCACCACCGCCGCCGAGGGCTTCGAGCCGTTCTCGTTCATCTACTACGGTGACGCGCAGAACTACCTCGACTCGGCCGTGCCGCGCGTCTTCCGCCAGGCGTTCGCCGACCGGCCGCAGGCCAAGGCCATCGTCAACGCCGGCGACCTCATCGACTCCGCCAACAGCGAGGAGCAGTGGGGCCAGTGGTTCAAGGCAGGCGGCTTCATCGACGGCCAGGTCAACAACATCTCCATCCCGGGCAACCACGAGTACAGCGGCGGGCTGTCCACGTTCTGGCGGCCCCAGTTCCCGTATCCGGACAACGGCCCCGGTAACGCGGAGCTCAAGCAGACCGTCTACACCCTCGACTACCAGGGCGTCCGCTTCATCGGCCTGGACACCAACCACCAGAGCAACGCCACCCTCATGGCCGCCCAGACCGCGTGGCTGGAGAGCCTGCTCAAGGACAACCCGAACAAGTGGACCGTGGTGACCTTCCACCACCCCGTCTACTCGACCACGGGCACCCGCAACAACCCGAACGTCCGCGCCCAGTGGGCGCCGCTGTTCGAGAAGTACGGCGTGGACCTGGTGCTCCAGGGCCACGACCACTCGTACGGGCGCGGCAACCCGGTCTCGGCCCGCAAGTCGGCCACCGTCCACAACGGCGTCGCCTACGTCGTGTCCGTCTCGGGCGGCAAGATGTACGCCCTCAACGGCGGCGAGAACTGGACCGGCAACGGCGCCGAGGTACGCAGCACCAGCCAGAACACCCAGCTCTACCAGCTCATCGACATCACCGGGGACACCGTCACCTTCGAGGCCCGCTACGCCGACGGCGAGCACCACGACGGTTTCGTGATCCGCAAGAACGACCGCGGCGAGCGTACCGTCAACGACCTGCGCACCCCGGAGAACACGGTCGGCGAGCAGGTCACCGTCGACAAGACCGCCGTCCGGCGGCTGGAGACCCTGAAGGTGTCGGCCTACGGGTACGACCCGGGGGAGAAGGTCGCCATCCGGTGGCGCGAGCGGGCGGACGACGCCGCGCGCCACGGGCGCGACGGCACGCTGATCGGGTACGAGAAGGCCGATGAGCTGGGACGGGTCGAGGAGACCGTCCGGGTGCCCGCGCTGGTGAAGAAGGGCGGGGTGTACGAGGTCTATCTGGACAGCCAGAACCAGCAGATCACCAGCCCCGCCGTCACCGTGACCAAGTGATCCGTCCTGGGTGGAGCCGCGGCCGGCCGCTTCGGTGCGGCGGGGCGGTGTCCCGGCCGCCGCTTCGCGGCCGGCCCCGCCGTGCGGTGGCGCGGCTCCGCTCAGGCTTTCGCACAGGAGCTTCCCCTTGACCTCTTCGTTCTCAGCTCGCCGATGGTGCGTGCTGGTCGTCGTCGCTGTTGCGGCTGTGGTGCCTGCGTGTGCGGCGGTGGTGCCCGCGCACGCGGGTGTGATGCCTGTGCGCGCGGCCGTGGTGCCCGCGCGTGCGGCTGTGGCGCATCCGTTCGGGCCGCCGTCCACGGCGAGGGTCGGTGCCGACGGCAACCGGGTGACCCTCGCCTGGCTGCCGGCCGAGGACGACTGGGTGGCGCTCGGCCGCTCGGTCGGCGCGTTCGAGTCCACGGCCACCGACACCTCCTTGACCGGTGAGCAGAAACTGGCCCGCTCCACCGCCGTACGCGACTACCTGCTCGCCCACGTCGGCGTCACCCAGGCAGGCCGCCCCTGCGCAGCCGAGCTAGCCCCGCTGGAGCGGCTGCTCGCCGAGGGCGCCCGGTTCAGCTTCGCATGCCCGGACCAGGTGGTGGACGTGGACGTGCGCGTCGGCGCGCTGACGGACCTGCACGAGGCGTACCGCACCATGCTCACCGCCGAGACACCGGCCGAGCCCGCGAAGGCGCTGCTCACGGCGGAGGCCGACACCCGCAGACTGCGCTTCGGCCCGTCCGCGACCGGCGGCACGTCACTCGTGGTGCCCGCCGTCGCGCTGGTGGCCGTGCTCGGCGTGCTGGCCCTACTCCTCGTACGCCGGCGGCGTTCCTCGGACGTGCCCGCATGAGCGGCGTCACCGGCCCCGAGAGCTACCTGATCGGGCTGTTCGACGGGGCGGGCGCGTTCTGGCTGGCGCTGGTCGTCGCGCTCGGAGTGGGCGCGCTGCACGCGGTCGCGCCCGGGCACGGCAAGAGCGTGACGGCCGCGTACCTGATCGGCACGCACGGGCGATACCGCGACGCGCTGCGGCTGGGGGTGGTCGTGGCGCTGATGCACACGGTGTCGGTGCTGGCGCTCGCGCTCGCGTGGGTCGGCCTGAGCAGCGCTGCCGCCGTGGGGACGGAGGCCGTCACGGCCTGGTTGCAGGTGGTGGCAGGGGTGGTGGTGATCGGCGTCGGCGCACACCTCACGTACCGTCACCTCCGCAACCGCAGGACGCACTCGCACGGTCACGGGCATGGTCACGGTCACGGGCACGGTCACGGGCACGGGCATGGGCACGGGCACGGGGAGTTGGACGATCCCTGGTCGGCGCGCGGGCTCACCGCGCTAGCCCTGTCCGGCGGCCTGGTCCCCTCACCCTCTGCCTTCATCGTGCTGGTCAGCGGCCTGCTGACCGGCCGATCGCTCGACGCGGTCGCGCTGGTGCTGGCCTTCGGGCTAGGGATGGCCCTCACCCTGACCGCCGTCGGAATCGTCACCGTCAGAGGCGCAGCGGTGCTGAACACCCACACATCCCGCATCCGCCTGCTGCGAACCCTGGCGGCCTGGACACCGGCACTGGCAGGCGTGGCCGTGGCGATCGGCGGCTGCCTCTACCTGGCCACCGCCGTCACAACCCTGGCCTCATGAGGACCCCGCCGCCGAGACCGTGATCACCACGTTCCCCGTCTTCTGCCCCGTCTCGACATAACGATGAGCGGCAACGATCTCGTCCAGCGGATAATGCCGGTCGATGACGGGCCGGAACGCACCCGACTCCATCAGCCCCTGCAATTCCCGCGCCATTTCGGCGTCATGCCGGGGATAAGGAAACCTGACCCGCCGGCCGCCGAACAACGGAGTCACCACCGTCAGAGCCAGGTTCTGCCATAACGGCCCCACATCGGAGGCGATGAAACTGCCGCGCGGCTTCAACAGCCGCCGGCACCGCCCGAACGTGCTCTTGCCGACCGCGTCGATGACGACGTCATATCGCTGCTCGCCGGCGGTGAAATCCGTGGCCGTGTAATCGATCACCTTGTCCGCCCCGAGCCGGCTGACCAGGTCGAGATGTTTCGTGCCGCAGACGGCGGTGACCTTCGCGCCGAGGTTCCGCAGCAGTTGCACCGCCGCCGACCCGATGGCCCCGGTGGCGCCGTACACGAGCACGTCCTGCCCGGCACGCACCTTGGCGGTCCTGATCAGCGACAGCGCGTAGTGCGCGCCTTCCGTGCCGGGCGCGGCCTCCTCGTACGTCAGGCCCTGCGGGATCGGCGCCAGCGTGCCGCTCTGCGGGATCACCAGGTATTCCGCGTGCGCCCCGAACCGCGGGTCGTTGTAACCGAACACCCGGTCGCCGGGCTTGAACGCCGTGACGCCGCCGCCCACCGCCTCGACGGCACCCGCGAATTCCGTGCCGAGAACGGGGACGCGCGGCCTGACGAGCCCCGTGAAGAACCGCCAGAGAAAGGGCTTGGCGGCCCGCATCGCGCAATCCGTACGGTTGACGGTGGTGGCCCGGACCTTGACGAGCACGTCACCGTCCTTGACGGCCGGCATTTCGACCTCTGCGACACTCACCACTTCCGGCGGGCCATATCTGGCGCGCACTGCGGCCTTCATGCCGGGATTCTAACCACCGATCACCCGTCGATGGAGGCGTGCACGTGGCCGAGATCGGCTTCCATGCGGGCAGCCGTCTCCCTGAGCGCCGGCAGGACGTCCCGCAGGAGGGTCGCGTTGGAGGCGCGGCCGGCGTGCGTGGCCACGTTCACCGCCGCCACCGTGCGCCCCGACCGGTCGCGGATCGGCACCGCGATGGACCGTACGCCCTCCTCCAGCTCCTGGTCGACCAGGGCGTACCCGTCCACGGCGGCCTGCCGCAGCGCGGCCCGCAGCTCGGCCGCCGAGGTGACGGTCCTGGGCGACAGGCGCCGCGGCACGATCGTGGCCAGCCGCTCCTCGGGCAGCTCGGCCAGCAGCACCCGGCCCATGGACGTCGCGTACGCGGGGAACCGGGTGCCCACCGTGATGTTGATGCTCATCAGGCTGACCGTCTGCACCCTGGCCACGTACACCACGTCGTCCCCCGCCAGCACGGCCACCGACGCCGACTCCCGCACGCGGGCCACCAGGTCGGCCAGATGCGGCTGGACGACCTCACCGAGCGTCAGCCCGGACAGCCGCGCGTACCCGAGCTCCAGCACCCGGGGCAGCAGCACGAACCGGGCCCCGTCGGCGCCCGCGTAGCCGAGGCGCTCCAGCGTCTGCACCGCCCGCCGCACCGTCGCCCTGGGCAGCCCGGTGACCTTGGCGCAGTCGGCGAGGGTCAGGCCGCCGCGGGCCGTGCCCAGCGCGACCATGACGGCCAGCCCGCGTGCCAGGGATTGCAGGAAGCCCATGCCCAGCTCCTGCTTGGCGCTGCGCGAGTGATCGACCGAGCCGCCAGGCCGCGGGGCGGCCGGCTCCGGCACGGGCCGCGCGCCGGCCAGCGTCGCCTCCATCTCGGCCACCGTCTTGCGCAACGCGACCAGGCAATGCTCCCGCAGCTCCGCCACACCATGCCGGCTCGTATGACTCACCACACTGACCGCACCAACAGCCCGCCCCTCCCCATCCCGCACAGGCATGGCCACCGCGATCAGCCCGGGCTCGATGAGCTGATCATCCTCAGCCCACTCCACCCCCGGCTCCAGCAACGCCAGCCCGGCCGCGCACCGATCGGCGGGCAGCAGGTCGCCGACCCGGAAGGTGACCGACATGGTGCGCCGCCGGGTGCACTGCACGATGAAACGCACCCCGTCGCCGTCCCGCACGGCCAGCGACACGGACTCGTCCAGCTCGTCGGCCAGCCGCCCCGCCAAGGGGGCGAGCGCGTCGCGCAGCCCGCTGCCCGCGAGGTACGCCTCGCCCAGCTCCATCAGGCGCGGCGCGGGTGACACGTCGCGGCCCTCCGCCCGTACGTAGCCGAGATGCGCGAGCGTCCCCAGCACGCGATCCACGGTCGACCTGGCCAGGCCGGTGGCGCGGACCAGGTCCGTCGCCCGGACGGGCCGCCGGGGGTCGGCGGCCAGCGCGCGCAGGACGGCCAGCCCGCGCTCCAGGGTTCCGGCCGCTTCCATCGAGCTCCTCCTCCAAGACGGCGGGGACGATCGAGGCGCCGCCGTCCCGCTCCGACGGTACGCATGACACCACGAGAGAGACCTTTGACAGCCCACCCCTCGATACACATACTGAAAACAGATAATAGTGAACTAAAGTTCGCAGAGCGAACGCATCTGAGGAACGGAGCGTCGTGCGCAAGGACAAGGTGGTCGCCACGGCCGCGGAGGCGCTGGCCGGCGTGCGCGACGGCGCGTCGTTCGCCGTCGGCGGCTTCGGCCTCAGCGGCATCCCGAATGTGCTGATCAAGGCCCTCTACGACACCGGAGCCACCGGCCTCGGCGTCGTGTCCAACAACTGCGGCGTGGACGGCGGCGGCCTGGGCATCCTGCTGGCGGCCGGGCGCATCGCCCACGTGACGGCGTCCTACATCGGCGACAACAAGGAGTTCGCCCGCCAGTACCTGAGCGGTGAGGTGGAGGTGGAGCTGACGCCGCAGGGCAGCCTGGCCGAGCGGCTGCGCGCCGGCGGCAGCGGCATCCCCGCGTTCTACACGCCCGCCGGGGTCGGCACGCCCATCGCCGACGGCGGCCTGCCGCTGCGGCACCACCCCGACGGCTCGATCGCGGTGGCCTCGCCGCCGAAGGAGGTGCGGGAGTTCGACGGCCGCGAGTACGTGCTCGAACGCGGCATCCGTACGGACTTCGCGCTGGTCAGGGCCGCCAAGGGCGACCGCTTCGGCAACCTGGTCTTCAACAAGTCCAGCAGGAACTTCAACCCGCTCGCCGCCATGGCCGGGCGCGTCACGATCGCCGAGGTCGAGGAGCTGACCGAGCTCGACCCCGACGAGGTGCACCTGCCGGGCGTCTTCGTCCAGCGCGTGCTCGTCCTGACCCCCGAGCAGGCGGCCGACAAGGGCATCGAACGGCGTACGATCTCTGCACCTCCGGCACAAGGGACGATCACCGAATGAGCTGGACCCGTGACGCGATGGTCGCGCGGGCGGCGGCCGAGCTGCGCGACGGCGACTACGTCAACCTGGGCATCGGCCTGCCCACCCGCATCCCCTCCTTCCTGCCGCAGGGCGTGGACGTGGTCCTGCACTCGGAGAACGGCGTCCTCGGCGTCGGCCCGTACCCGAGGGCCGAGGACGTCGACCCCGACCTGATCAACGCCGGCAAGGAGACGGTCACCGTGCTGCCGGGCGCGTCGTTCTTCGACTCGTCGCTGTCGTTCGGCATGATCCGCGGCGGCCACATCGACGTGGCGGTGCTCGGCGCGATGCAGGTCTCCGCCCGCGGCGACCTGGCCAACTGGATGGTCCCCGGCAAGCTCGTCAAGGGCATGGGCGGCGCCATGGACCTGGTGCACGGCGCGCGCAAGGTCATCGTGATCACCGACCACAACGCCAAGGACGGCTCCCCGAAGCTGGTCGCGGAGTGCTCGCTGCCGCTGACGGGCAAGGAGTGCGTGCACCGGGTCATCACCGACCTCGGCGTCTTCGACACGACCGAGCGGGGGTTCGCGCTGGTGGAGCTGGCGCCCGGGGTGGGCCTGGACGAGGTGCGCGAGCGCACGGGCGCGGAGGTGGCCGCATGAAGGACGTCTACATCGTCGATGCCGTACGCACCCCCTTCGGCCGCTACGGCGGAGCCCTGGCCAAGATCCGGCCCGACGACCTGGCGGCGCACGTCGTCAAGGCGCTGGCCGAACGCAACGGCCTGGACAGCGCCGACGAGGTCGTGCTCGGCAACGCCAACGGCGCGGGCGAGGAGAACCGCAACGTCGCCCGCATGGCCGCGCTCCTCGCCGGCCTGCCCGTCACCACGCCCGGCGTGACGGTCAACCGCCTGTGCGGCTCCGGCATGGAGGCCGTCATCCACGCCTACCGCGCCATCGCGGTCGGCGACGCCTCCACCGTGATCGCGGGCGGCGTCGAGTCGATGACCCGCGCCCCGTGGGTGCTGCCCAAGCCGGAGCGGGCGTTCCCGGCAGGCGGGCAGGAGCTGGTCTCCACCACGCTCGGCTGGCGGCTGGTCAACCCGCAGATGCCCGCCGAGCACACGGTCGCGCTCGGCGAGGGGGCCGAGCTGATCGCCGACAAGCACCGGATCACCCGGGCGGAGCAGGACGCGTACGCGCTGGCCAGCCACCAGAAGGCGGCCAAGGCGTCGTTCGAGCGCGAGATCGTCCCGATCGCCGGGGTGACCGCCGACGAGGGCATCCGCCACGACACCTCCCTCGACGCGCTCGCCAAGCTCAAGCCCGCCTTCCGCAAGGACGGCGGCACGGTCACCGCGGGCAACTCCTCCCCGCTGAACGACGGCGCCGCGGCCCTGCTGCTGACCGACGAGGCGGGCCTGCGCGGGCGCGAGCCGCTGGCCAGGATCGTGGCCGGCGGGGTCAGCGCGCTGGAGCCGCGTTACTTCGGGCTGGGCCCCGTCGAGGCGGCGAACAAGGCGCTGGCCAAGGCGGGCAAGCGGTTCGGCGACCTCGACACCGCCGAGCTGAACGAGGCGTTCGCCGCCCAGGTGCTGGGCTGCCTGGCCGAGCTGCCCGACCTGGACCCGGCGATCGTCAACCCCGACGGCGGCGCGATCGCCATCGGCCACCCGCTCGGAGCCTCCGGCGCCCGCGTGACCGGCGCGGTGGCCCACCGGCTGGCCGCCGCCGGCTCCGGCACCGGTCTCGCCTGTCTCTGCATCGGCGTCGGCCAAGGGCTGGCCGTCGTACTCGAAAGGTAGCGTGATGTCCGAACCTCTCAAGCAGGCCGACATCGATCAGGAGATCGCGGAACACGCCGGACGGCAGGGCGACCACCCCGCCCGCGACTACGCGCCCTACCGCAGCACCCTGCTCCGCCACCCCAAGCAGCCGCTCGTCGCGATCAAGGACCCGGAGGCGGTCGAGCTGTCGGGGCCGGTGTTCGGCGTGAGCGACGTGACCCCGTTCGACAACGACCTCACCAAGCAGCACCTCGGTGAGCCGCTGGGCGAGCGGATCACGGTGCGCGGGCGCGTGCTCGACCGCCAGGGCCGCCCCGTACGCGGCCAGCTCGTCGAGATCTGGCAGGCCAACTCCTCCGGACGCTACCTGCACCAGCGCGACGACCACCCCGCGCCGCTCGACCCCAACTTCTCCGGCGTGGGCCGCTGCCTGACCGACGACGACGGCAACTACGTCTTCACCACGATCAAGCCGGGCCCGTACCCGTGGCGCAACCACCTCAACGCCTGGCGCCCGGCCCACATCCACTTCTCGCTCTTCGGTACGGCGTTCACGCAGCGCCTGGTGACCCAGATGTACTTCCCGGGCGACCCGCTGTTCCCGTACGACCCGATCATGCAGTCGGTCACCGACGAGCGCGCCAGGCAGCGGCTGGTCGCCGCCTACGTGCACGACCTGTCCGAGCCCGAGTACTCGCTCGGCTACCAGTGGGACATCGTGCTCGACGGGCCCACCGCGACCTGGATGGAGGAAGGCCGTTGAACCCCACCCCTTCGCAGACCGTCGGCCCGTTCTACGGGTACGCGCTGCCGTTCCCCGGAGGCGGCGACCTCGCGTCCGGCGGGATCGCCGTGCACGGCTACGTCTACGACGGCGCCGGAGAGCCGGTGCCCGACGCGCTGCTGGAGTTCTGGCAGACCGACGCGAACGGCTCCGTCGCCGCGGCGCCCGGCACCATGCGCCGCGACCCGACCAACGGGGCCATCCTCGGGCGCGACGGCGTGCGCTTCACCGGGTTCGGGCGGGTGGCCACCGACTACGACGGGCACTGGGCGCTGCGCACGGTCGTGCCGGGGAACGGGTACATCAGCGTGTGCGTGTTCGCCCGTGGGTTGCTGCACCATCTGTATACGCGCATCTACCTGGGGCAGGACAGCTTCCTCGACTCGCTCCCGCCGGAGCGGCGGCAGACGCTGGTGGCGGTGGAGGAGCGTGAGGGGGTTCATCGGTTCGACATCCATCTGCAGGGTGAGAAGGAGACGGTCTTCCTTGACTTCGGCTGATCCCGGGCCGCGGTCCGGCGGCGCGGCGGCCACCGGCGGCGCGTCGGCCGCTGGTGCGGGTGCCGGGAGCGCGAGGGCCGGCGGCGACCGACCGGCTTCGCGTGCGGAGGCCGATCTCGGGTTGCTGTCGCCGATGCGGGGCGCGGCCGAGGACACCGGTGACGTCGCCGTGCTGCAGGCCATGCTGGACGCCGAGGCCGCCCTGACCCGCGCCCAGGCGGCCCTCGGCCTCGTCCCGGCCGAGGCGGCGCAGGCGGTGTCGGCCGCCGCCCGCGCCGACGCGTTCGACCTGCCCGGCCTGGTGAAGCGGGCCCGCTCGGGCGGCAACCCGGTGATCCCGCTGGTGCAGGACCTGCGCAGGGCGGCCGGGCCGGCGTACGGCGAGTACGTCCACCGGGGCGCCACCAGCCAGGACATCGTGGACACCGCCCTCATGCTGGTCGCCCGCCGCACGCTGGGCCCCGTCCTGGCCGACCTGGACCGGGTGATCACCGGGCTCACGGCGCCGGCCGCACGGCACCGCGACACCCCGATGGCCGCCCGGACACTCACGCAGCAGGCCGTGCCCACGACGTTCGGGCTCAAGGCGGCGGGCTGGCGCCTGCTGGCCACCGACGCCCGCACCCGCCTCGCCGCCGCCCACCACGCCCTCCCGGCCCAGCTCGGCGGCGCCGCCGGCACCCTGGCCGCCTTCCAGCCACCCCCGGACGCGCCTGCCGGGGACGCGCAGGACGGGGGCGTCGCGGTGGCGTTGCGGCTGCCCGGGCGGTTCGCGGCCGAGCTGGGCCTGGCCGAGCCGGTGCTGCCGTGGCACGTCCTGCGTACGCCCATCGCCGACCTCGCCGGAGCGCTGGCGTTCACGGCCGGAGCGCTCGGCAAGGTGGCGGCCGATGTGCTGGTGCTGTCGCGCACCGAGATCGGCGAGCTGTCCGAGGGCGTCGGCGGCGGTTCGTCGTCGATGCCGCACAAGCACAACCCGGTCAGGGCCACGATGATCGCCGCCGCCGCCCGTCAGGTGCCGCAGCTCGCCGCGATCCTGTACGGCTCGCTCGCCGCCGAGGACGAACGCCCGTCCGGCGCCTGGCACGCGGAGTGGCAGCCGCTGCGCGAGGCCCTGCGCCTGGTGGCCGGTGCCGCCCGCGACGCCGCCGAGCTGGTCGCGGACCTGCGCGTGCACCCCGACCGCATGCGCGCCAACCTCGCCGTCACCGGCGACCCAGGCCCCGCCCCTGCCCTCGTGGACCGCGCCCTCACCGCCGCCCCGCCGCAAGCGACCGCCGCGCCCGAAGCGAGCACCCCGCCGCAAGCGACCGCCCAGCCCGAGGGACACGAGCCCGGACCACCACCCCCCACCACCGGTCCGGCTCACCACCAAGACCAAGACGAGGCACCCCACTGATGCTCCTGCACCACCGCCTGGACGGCCCGGAACACGGCGACCCCCTCATCCTCGCCCCCTCCCTGGGCACCTCCACCACCCTCTGGCACGCCCAGCTCCCCGCCCTGGCCCGCACGTTCAGAGTCCTCACCTTCGACCTCCCCGGCCACGGCGACTCACCTACCCCCCAGGTCACCACCATGGACGACCTGGCCACCCTGGTCCTCGACCTGGCCACCGCCCAGGGCTGGGACACCTTCCACTACGCGGGCGTCTCGATCGGCGGCGCGATCGGCGCCACGCTGGCCGTCCGCCACCCCGGCCGCCTGCGGTCGCTGGCCCTGATCTGCTCCAGCGCCAGGTTCGGCGAGCCGGCGTCCTGGCACGAGCGCGCGGAGCTGGTGCGGGCGCAGGGCACCGCGCCGCTGCTGGAGGCCACCGCCCGCCGCTGGTTCGCCGGCGCCCCGCACCAGGCCCTGCTGGACGACCTCGCCGCCACCGACCGGGCCGGGTACGCCGCGTGCTGCGACGCCCTGGCGGCCTACGACCTGCGCGCGGACCTGCCGAAGATCACCGTCCCGACCCTGGTGGTGGCGGGCAGGGAGGACCCCGCGACCCCTCCGGCCCACGCCAGGGAGCTGGCCGACGGCATCCCGGGCGCCACGCTCGTCGAGCTGCCCGGCGCCGCCCACCTGGCCCCCGCCGACCAGCCGGAGCGCGTGACCCAGGCGCTGCTCGCGCACCTGCCCGCCCTGCCCGGCACGCAGGTGCGCCGCGAGGTGCTCGGCGACGCCCACGTGGACCGGGCCATGGCCCGCACCACGCCCTTCACCAGGGACTTCCAGGACCTCATCACCCGCTACGCCTGGGGCGAGATCTGGACGCGCCCGGGCCTCGACCGCCGCACCCGCAGCTGCATCACGCTCACCGCGCTCGTCGCCCACGGGCACCTCGAAGAGCTGGCCATGCACGTACGCGCCGCGCTCCGCAACGGCCTCACCCCGGACGAGATCGGCGAGGTCCTGCTGCAGAGCGCCATCTACTGCGGGGTCCCCGCGGCCAACGCCGCCTTCGCCGTCGCCCAGCGCGTGCTCACCGAGGAGAACCACTCATGACCATCACCCGAGACCTGCTGATCGACGGCAAGTCCGTGCCCGCCCGTTCCGCCGCACCACCGGGGACACCGGCGTGGATCACGCCGGCGGCGCGGCAGGCCCGCCATCCGTTCTGAGCCCGACGTCGTGCGGGCCGCGGGCGCGCCTATGATGAGCCAATGACCTCGCCCCCCGCCACCACCGACCGCCAGCGGGACGCCGACCGTACCAAGGCGGAGATCCTCGAGGTCGCGCAGCGCGAGTTCGCCCGCTACGGCTACGCGGGGGCGCGCGTGGACGAGATCGCGGCCCGCATGCGCACGACCAAGCGCATGATCTACTACTACTTCGGCAGCAAGGAGCGGCTCTACATCGCCGTGCTGGAGAAGGCGTACGCCGAGGTGCGCGAGGTCGAGCGCACGGTCGACGTCGAGCACCTCGCGCCCGTGGCGGCGATCCGCACGCTGGCCGAGCTGACGTTCGACCACCATGACGCGCACCGCGAGTTCATCCAGCTCGTCGCGATCGAGAACATCCATCAGGCCGAGCACATCCGCAAGTCCGAGGTCCTGGGCAACCTCGGCACGCCGGTGCTCGACCTGATCTCGCGCATCCTCGACGCGGGGCAGGAGTCGGGCGACTTCGTCACCGAGGCCGACGCCATCGACGTGCACATGATGATCAGCGCGTTCTGCTTCTTCCGGGTGGCGAACCAGCACACGTTCGGAGCGCTGTTCGGGCGCGACATGACGGCGGCCGAGCACCGGGCCAGGCAGCGCCGGATGGTCGGCGAGATGATCGTCGGCTACCTGTGCGGCAAAGGCGCGCCCGGCGCCTAACGCGGGGTCCGGCTGATCAGGCGCCTGCCCAGCCGCTGGCCCGGCTTCTCGATCAGCTGGTATGTCAGCGCGCTGAGCGGGATCAGGGCCAGGAGGAAGAGCGGCAGGTCCGGCACCAGGTGCAGCAGGATCGGGTGCAGCAGGTAGACGGAGAAGCTGACCAGCCCGAGCCACGGCAGCCAGCGCGGGAACGACCGGCCGCGCAGCGCGTACGCCAGCGCGAACGCGCCGAACGCCGCCACGACCGCCGCCCCCCAGGCCGGGTCGTCCTTGGCGGGGATCCCGCAGACCGCCACCACCGCCGCCGTGGTCCCGGCGGCCCGCCACGAGATCGTGCCCTGCTCCGCGCGGTAGAGCGCCGTCCCGGTGAACATCACGGCCAGGATGATCACCCCTTGCCAGGTGCCGCCCCGGCTGCCCAGCACCACCAGCGCCAGCCCCAGCCCGCCGCCCGCGACCGCCGCCACCGTCCGCGCTCCCTCGGAGGCCAGGACGGTGACCGCGATCGCCGCGACCACCGCCAGCCCCAGTAGCGCGGCCGCCAGGTCGGCCCGGCCGCCGATCGTCGCCCTGGGCAGGAGCAGGCCGAGGGGTACCGCCGCGAGGGCCAGGGTGAGGGCGATGCCCGCCGACCGGTGAGCCTGCCGGGTCGCGAACAGGGCCACGCTGATCAGGTAGAACGCCATCTCGTACGAGAGCGTCCAAGTCACGTTGATCAGCGCGGGCAGGTTGAGCAGCTCCTGCAGCATGCTCACGTTGCCGAGCGCGACCAGCGGCCAGGGGCGCTCGCCGAGGCCCGGCGAGGCGGGCAGCACGCCTGCCGCGGTGAGGAGCAGGGCCAGGCAGGAGGCCGCGAGCAGGAGCGGGAGCAGGCGGAAGGCACGGCCGGTCCAGAACGCGCGCAGGTCGCCGCGGCGCTCCAGGGAGGCGGGGATGATGTAGCCGCTGACCAGGAAGAACACGAGCACGCCCCAGGACCCGAGGTCGATGCGGCGGTCGAGCTCGGCCCAGACGCCCGGGACGAACGTCCAGCCGGCGTGGTGCAGGGTGACGGCCAGCGCTGCCGGTCCCCGCAGGGCGTCCAGCCAGGCCAGCCGGGCGGGGGCCGCGAACATCTGCCGCAGTCTAGGGCATGAAGGACAGATGTCGGCCCGCAGGTCAGCCGGGGGCGACCGCCGGGCGCAGGTGGGCGAAGGCGGTGTCGACCAGCTTCATGTGATCGCCGTCCGCGCCCGTGCGGAGCCACTCCCGGGAGGCGCAGTCGATGGCGGCTCCGGCGGCGGCGGTGAGCAGGTCGGCGGTGAACGCGTCCAGGCCGGTGCGGGCGGCCAGCGCTGCGGCGATGCGCCCGCGTACCTCCTCGCGCCGTTGCTGGGAACGGGCCCGCAGCGAGGGCGTGCGCTCGATCAGCCGCAGCGTGGCCCGGCTCTCGGCGTCGATGCGCGCGACCCACTCCCGCAGCACCGCGTGCAGCGACTCCCACGGCGGCTCGCCCGCAGGCCGGGCGGCGAGCTGCTCGGCGATGTCGTCGCCCATGACCTGGACCCCGCCGAACACGGCATCCTCCTTGGCCGGGAAGTACCGGAAGAAGCTGCGCTTGGACACCCCCGCCGCCCGGGCGATGTCGTCCACCGTCACCTCGTCGAAGCCCCGCTCCGTGAACAGCTCCAGCGCCACCGCCGCCAGCTCCGCCTGCACGGCCCGCCGCGCCCGCTCTCTCAACCCCGCCATGCCCCCGAGTGTATAGCGAGGCATATAGTGTCGTTCATGGCATCGAGTGACATGAATGACAGCGTAGTCCTCATCACGGGCAGCACCGGCGGGATCGGCATGGGAACCGCCCGTGCCCTGGCAGGGCGCGGGGCGTCGGTGATCCTCTCCGGGCTCGACCCGGAGCGCGGGCAACGCGCCGCACGCGACATCAGGAGCAGCGCCGGGCACGACCGGGTGCACGCCGTCGCCGCCGACGTCACGCGGCTCGACGGGATGCGCCGCCTGGCCGCCGCCGTCGCCGGCCGCCACGACCGGCTCGACGTGCTGGTGAACAACGTCGGCGTGAACCGGCCCGCCCGCGAGCTGACCACCGACGGCGTGGAGACGATGTTCGCCGCGCACGTGCTGGCCCCGTTCACGCTCACCCACCTCCTGCTGCCGCTGCTGGAACGCGCCCCCGCCGCCCGCGTGGTCAACCTCACCGGCGGCCTGCCCGGCGGTCCCATCGACCGCGACGACCTCCAGGGCGAACGCCGCTACCTCGGCTGGCTGTTCAGCCACTACAACCACACCAAGACCATGACCATGGCGCTGACCTGCCGCCTGGCGGACCGGCTGCGCGGCTCCGGCGTGACGGCGAACGTGGTCTACCCCGGCCACGGTTACACGCCGCTGAACCGGGCCACGCCGATCCGGGCGTTCCCGATCGCCTACCGGCCGATCGCGCCGCTGGTCCTGAAGGTCGTCGCGCCACTGTTCCTGTCCGACCTCACCCGGTCCGCCCGCTCCAGCGTGTACGCGGCCACGAGCCCCGAGCTGGACGGCGTGAGCGGCGCCTACCTCGACGACCGGTGCCGCCGCAAACCGCTGCCCGCCTCCGCCCTCGACCCGGCGGCTCAGCAGGCCGTCTGGGACCTGTGCGTCAGGCTGAGCGCCCCCGTGCTGCGGGCCCCGGCTCCCGGCGACTAGAGCGCCATCGCCTTGCCTCACTGATCGGGGCCGGCGCCGGTAGCCCTGCGGCATATGAGGTTTCGGACAAGAGTCCCTTTACCCTATCTTTACCGTGACCCTTACGTCGCGAAGGAGATCTTCGGTGAAGAGGCTTCTCGAAGGAACCGCCATGCGCACCGGCGTCGTGGCCGCGGTCGCGCTGGCGGGTGGGCTGCTGACCTCGTCCCCGGCCGGAGCCGCCACCACGGCGTCCGGCACCGTCGCCACGTCGGTGACCCTGACGGCCGAGTCGGCCGCGCTGGCCCGCCCGCGCAACGGCACGATCCTCTACGACCGCATCAGCGGCGGCCAGGGGAGGCTGAAGATCAAGAACGGCCTCTCGCAGGACGGCGTCGTCGCCCTGGTCAGAGGCAAGACCAAGGCCATCAGCATCTACGTGCGCGCCAAGTCCACGGCCACGATCAACGACGTCCGTGACGGCACATACCGGATCTACTTCACCACCGGCACCCGCTTCAACCGGTCGAAGGGCAGGTTCACGCGCAACGCCGTCTACCAGCGCTTCAACGACAAGCTGACCTACCGGACCACTGCCACCAGGATCCCCGGCTGGTCGCTGACCCTCAACCCGGTCAGGGGCGGCAACGCCGGCACCAGCTCGGTCAACCCCAAGGACTTCCCCGCCTGACCTGGTGCCGCAGGCCGGTCCGGCTTGACGGACGATCTTTGATGCACCAGATTGTTCGCGTCTGTCCGGACCGTTCCCAAGGAATTCCATGAAGCGAACCATCGTCGGTGTCGCCGTGGTCGCGGGCGTGGTGCAGCTCACCGCCATGCCCGCGCAGGCCGCATCCGCATCCGACCCGGTCAAGGCGCTCCAGGCCGAGTTAGCGCCGGGCCGAGCCGTCAACCTTCAGGCGACGGCGAAGATCACCTACCCGGGCGACCGGGTCGTCACCTCCGCCGTGGACGGCACGTTCGGGTTCGGCTCGCGCGGCCCGGTGGCCTCCGACCTGGGCCAGACCGTGCAGTACAGCGACAAGCTGCTGCGCGAGATGAAGAGGTCCAGCCCCAAGGAGACCGAGGGCCTGCTGGCGGGCCCCGTCCGGCTGATCTCCTCGGGCACCGTGAGCTACGTCAGCGGCCCCGTGGTCGACCAGCCGCTGATGACCGCGGGCGCCGGCCACGTGCGCTACAGCGGCGTGAAGCAGCCGCCGAGCAACCTGCTCGTCGAGGTGCTCGACCCGGCCACGCTCAAGGCGCTCGTCGCCGCCCGCACGTCCTGGAAGGACGGCATTCTCAAGGGCAGCATCAAGCCGGCCAAGCTCGCCGCCGTCTCCGCCCCGTTCGCCTCCCGCTACGGGACGCGCTTCAAGACGGGCAAGATCTCCTACGTGCTGTACTTCGGCGACGGGGGCCTGGTGCGGCGGGTGTCGGTCAAGGCCACCCTGCCCGTGTCGAAGACCACGGTGCGGGTCGAGTCGGACACCCGGTTCGCGGACTGGGGCCGCGAGGTCACCGTGAACCTGCCGCTGCGCGGCGACACGATCGACCGCTCCGAGGTCAAGGACGACGTGCCCGCCGGCGTTCCCGGCATCTGGAACTGACGACGGTACCGCGCGCCGGCCGACATTAATCGGTGGCAGGCCGGCGCGACGCCCTCCTACACTGGGCCCCATGTCTACGCCCCGGACTTCTTAGCCAGGACACCCGCTTCCACGCCACCCTTGTGTCCTTGAGCTGTTCCGGAGCGTATTCCCATGCTTACCTTCCGCGGCCTCGACCTGCGCGTCGGCGCCCGTCTCCTCCTGTCCGGCGCCACCGCCCACGTCGCCCCCGGCGACCGGATCGGCCTGGTCGGCCGTAACGGCGCAGGCAAGACCACCCTCATGAAGACCCTCGCCGGGCGGCTCCAGCCCGCCGCCGGCGACATCGTCCGCACCGGCTCCGTCGGCTACCTGCCGCAGGACCCGGCCGCCGCCGATCCCGGCCGCGCGGTGCTCGACCGCGTCCTGTCCGCCCGCGGCCTGGACGTGGCGCTGCGCGACCTGCGGGCCGCCGAGACCGCGCTCGCCGAGTCGGGCGACGAGCGGTCCATGAGCCGGTACGCCAGGGCCGAGGCCGAGTTCCAGGCCCGCGGCGGGTACGCGGCAGAGGCGGCGGCCGCCCGCGTCGCCGCCGGGCTCGGCCTGCCCGACCGCGCGCTCGACCAGCCGCTGGGTAACCTGTCCGGCGGGCAGCGGCGGCGCGTGGAGCTGGCCAGGGTGCTGTTCGCCGAGCCGGAGGTCATGCTGCTCGACGAGCCGACCAACCACCTCGACGGCGACTCCGTGGCCTGGCTGCGCTCGTTCCTGCTCGGGCACCCGGGCGGGCTCGTCCTGATCAGCCACGACACCGGGCTGCTCGCCGACGTGGCCAACCGCGTCTGGCACGTCGAGGACGGCGCGCTGGAGGTGCACAACACCGGCTGGCGCACCTACCTGGCCGACCGCGACGCGGACGACCGGCGCAGGGCCAGGCTGCGGGCCGCCGCCGAGCGCAAGGCCGCGGCGCTGCACGCGCAGGCCGACCGCATGCGCTCCCGGGCCTCGACCGCCGTCCGGGCCCGCGACATGGCCCGCCGCGCCGACCGCATGCTCGCCGGCACCCGCCCGGTCCGCCGCACCGGCAAGGTGGCCCGCATCCGGCTGCCCGAGCCCGCCCCCAGCGGGCGCATGCCGCTCGGCGCGATCAGTTTGACCAAGTCCTACGGCGGCCTGCCCGTGCTGACCGGCGTGGACCTGGCCATCGACCGGGGCAGCAGGCTCGTGGTGCTCGGGCTCAACGGCGCGGGCAAGACCACGCTGCTGCGGCTGCTGGCCGGGCACGAGCGGCCCGACTCCGGGCGGGTCGTGCCCGGGCACGGGCTGCGGCTCGGCTACTTCGCCCAGGAGCACGACACCCTCGACCCGGCCACCACCGTCGGCGGGCACCTGGCCGCCGCCGCCCCGCAGCTCACCGACGGCGAGGCCAGGGCGGTGCTCGGGTCGTTCCTGTTCGGTGGCGACGACGTGGACAAGCCGGTCGGGGTGCTGTCCGGCGGGGAGAAGACCAGGCTGGCGCTGGCCGGGCTGGTCAGCTCCCGGGCCAACGTGCTGCTGCTCGACGAGCCGACCAACAACCTCGACCCGGCCTCCAAGGCGGAGGTGCTGGCGGCGGTGGAGGCGTACGAGGGGGCGATGGTCATGGTCACCCACGACCAGGAGGCCGTCGAGGCCCTGCGCCCCGAGCGGGTGCTGCTGCTGCCCGACGGGGTCGAGGACCTGTGGCACGACGGCTACGCCGACCTGGTCACCCTGGCCTGAGGGACGCCCCTATTTCACGGCGCCGCCGGTGATGCCGGAGATGATCCTGCGCTGCGCGACCGCGAAGACGGCGAGCAGCGGCAGGCTCATCAGGATGACGTAGGCGAAGATGAGGTGCCAGTTGTTGAGGTAGAGCCCGGCGTTGGCCACCTGGAACAGGTTCAGCGGCAACGTGTCCAGCCGCCCGCCCACGACGAAGAACGCGTAGAAGACGTCGTTCCACACGTACAGGCAGATGAGGATGGTCGCGGTGGCCAGCACCGGCCGCAGCAGCGGCAGGATCACCGAGAAGAACACCCGCACGGGCCCGGCGCCGTCCATGCGGGCGGCCTCCTCCAGCGACAGCGGCACCGTGCGGACGAAGCCGGTGACGAAGAAGATCACGGTGGACAGGTAGATGCCGACGTAGACGCCGATCATGCCGGCCGGGCTGCCCGCCAGCCCGAGCTGGCGTAGGAGGAGCACGATGGTGACCACCGCGGGCGGCAGCACGATCCCGCTGATGGCCAGCGCGTACAGCACCGCGTTCAGCCGCGAGGCGCGGCGGGCCAGGATCCACGAGGCCATCGAGCCGAACGTGAGCACCAGCAGCACCGACGGCAGCACGACGAGCAGGCTGCCCAGGAACGCCAGGGGCACCTCGCCCTGCTGCCAGACCTGCGCCAGGTTCTCCCACAACCGCCACCGCGCGGGCGGCGACAGGTTCGGCGACAGAGCCTCGCCCTGCGACTTGGCGGCCGTGACGACGACCAGCCACAGCGGCACCCCCATGACGGGGACGACCAGCGCGACGACCGCGAACGGCCGCAGCCGCGCGGCCGGCCCCCGCCCCGCCGGGGACGGCGCCCGGCGGCGGGCGGTGGAACCAAAGGCGGGGACGGTCACAGGATCTCCTCCCTCTTGCGCAGCACGCGGATGACGGGGAAGGCCAGCAGCGCGACCATCAGGAACAACACCAGGCTCATGGCCGTGGCCTGGGCGAACAGCCCCTGGCCGAACGTGCGGTAGATGAAGATGTTGAGGATCTCGGTGCTGCGGGCCGGGCCGCCGCCGGTCAGCGCCTGCACGATGTCGAAGCCGTTCATCGAGCCGAGCAGCGCCGTGGCCACGTTGAAGGTGACGGCCGGGGCCAGCAGCGGGAAGCGGATCGACCAGAACGCCTGCCACGGCGTGGCGCCGTCGATGCGGGCGGCCTCGGTCACGTCCTCGGGGATCGTCTTGAGCCCCGCAAGGTAGATCAGCATCGACAGGCCCATCCACTTCCAGGCGTGGATGACCGCGGCCAGCACCAGCGTCCACGTCGTGCTGCCCAGCCAGGCGATCTCCACCTGCTGCCCGGTCAGCGCCGAGAGCAGGTCGTTGAGGCTGCCGTCCGGCTTGAGCAGGGCCTGGAAGACGTAACCGACGGCCAGCGCGGACATCAGCACCGGGATGAGGAACGCCAGGCGGGCGGCCCGGTTGAGCCAGGTGTCCTTTTCCAGCAGCACGGCCAGGCCGAAGCCGAACACGTTCTGGAACAGGGCCACCAGCGCGGCGTAGATCACCGTGATGCGCAGCGCGCTGAAGAGCGTGCCGTCCGACAGCAGGTAGGTGAAGTTGTCGAAGCCCGCGGGACGAATCTCGCTCTTGAAGCTCGACCAGTCGGTGAAGGCGTAGACGAAGTTGAACAGGGTCGGCAGGAAGAAGAAGACGAACAGGATCGCGAACGCGGGCAGGAGGAACCACATGGGGTGCGTCCGGCCGCGCGCGACGGCGGTGGCGGGCGCCCGCGGGGCGGCTCTCACGGGGCGGGTGAGCGTCTGCTGCACGTGGTGACTCCTCGGGGTGTGCGCCGGAAGCCGGCAGGATTCAGAGGCCGGCGCTCAGAAGCCGGTGGCGCCGGCGGCCTTGGCGAGCTGGGCGAACTGCTTCTGCGTCGCGGCCGCCACCTGCTCGGGCGTCAGGCTGCCGGTGATCATGTCGGCCAGGTTCAGGTACAGGTCCGGGTTGGCCACGGCGAGCGCCTGCATCGACCCGACCGCCTGCCCGAGCGAGGCGTGCACGTCCAGCAGCGCCTGCGGCACGCCGTCAGGCGTCGGCACGTCCGTACGCAGCGACACCGTCTTGCGGTCGGCCACGAAACCGGCGTAACCCGGCCCCATCCAGTACGCCAGGAGCTGCCGGGCGGCCTGCTCCCGCTTGGCGTCGCCGGTGCGGAAGGCCACCAGCGCGTTCGACTGGTCGGGAATGAACGTGCCCACGTTCCCCGACGGCGAGATCGGGAAGAAGCCGATCTTCTCGTCCAGCTCGGCCGTGTCGGCCTTGGCCTGGAGCTGGCCGAAGAACGAGTTCACCTGCATCACCATGGCCGCCTTGCCGGACAGCAGCGCCTCGCCCTGGTCCTCGAACGTCGCCGTCTTGATGTCGGCGTTGAACAGGCCCTCGTCGATCAGCGCCCGGTACTTCCTGATCGCGTCCAGGATGGTCCGGTCCTCGAACGTCTCCTTGCCCGTGTTGACCCGCTCCCACAGGCCGTTCCTGGCGGCGTCGGCGAGCTGGACCTGCACCCACCACTGGGTGGCCCACTTGTCGCCGGCCATCTCGAAGAACGGGGTGACGCCCTTGCCCTTGAGCGCGCGGGCGGTCTCGACCAGCTCGTCGAAGCTCTTCGGCGGCTGCTTGACGTGCTGCTTGTTGTAGTAGACGCCCTCGACCGCCGGGCTGGTGACGAGCGCGGCGTAGCGCGTCCTGTCGAGCAGGCCCGTCATGTCGCGCAGCTCGGGCGACATGCTCTCGATCCAGGGGGCGCCGTCGAGCGGCTGGAGGTTGGCGCGGGCGTTGAGCGCGGTGAGCATGGACGCCGTCGGCTGCCAGAAGGCCAGGTCCGGTTTGTCGCCGGTGGCCACCTTGGTCTGCACGCCCTGCTCGTACGGGTCGGGGATGGTGACGACCTCCACCTTGGCCCCGGTGGCCTGGGTGAACGCGTCGGTCACGCCCTTGGGCACGGTGTTGCTGTTCTGGGCGGCCCAGATGGTGAGCGTCACCCCGTCCAGTCGGGCGGTGGGGGAGGGCCACGCGGCCGGCGAGCCGCCGGTGGCGGGGGCCGCGGCGGGCCCGGCCGCGGGGTCGCTGCACGCCGCGACGGCCAGGACGAGGGCCGACGCGGCGGCGACACGCTGTGCGAGCTTCACGGTTCGGCTTCCTTCGGGTCAGAGAGGACGGAGGTGGAGGATGCGGGCAGTGGGTGCGGGGGTGGTGGCGGTGACGGTGAGCTCGGCGGCCCGCGCGTTCCAGGAGCAGGCCCAGCCCTCCGCCGCCGCCGGGTAGGCGAGTTCCACGGTGAGGTCGCGTCCGGCCAGGTGGGGGAGCCGCAGGACGGCGGTCCCCGAGGCTCCGGGGCGGCGCCAGACCGCCAGCCGGGTCACCTGCCCGGTGCGCAGGCCGAGGGCGAGCCACGGGTCGTCCCAGCCGGGCAGGCCGAGCGGCCAGCACGGGGTGGCGCGCAGCAGGTCGGCGCGCAGGCTCCGGTGCAGCCGCACGCCCTCCGCGACCAGGGCGAGCTGCTCGGGCGCCATTCGAGGCAGGTCGCCCGACAGGTAGAGCCGGCCCAGGATGCCCGTGCACATCGTGAAGGCGATCTCCTCGGCCGTCATCCCGGGCTGCGGGTAGGCCCAGTTGGCGGCCTGCTCGGGCAGCATCGACAACGGCGCGGCGACCGCGATCGGCGGGTAGCGCAGGAAGTCCTGCTGGTCGCTGGTGGACTGCAGTTGCAGGCGCGAGAGCATCGCGTAGTCCATGCGCATCGCGCCCGAGCCGCAGTTCTCCAGCACCAGGCGCGGGTGGCGGTCCAGCACGGACTCCAGCCAGGCCAGGTGCGCCCGGTTGTGCGCCAGCAGCCCGGCGCCGACGCTCGGCGCGTCCACGTCGGTGCCTGCGCCGGGGTTGATGTTGTAGTCCAGCTTGAAGTAGCCCACGCCCAGCTCCTCGACCAGCCGGTCCACCACCTGGTCCAGGTGCGCGACGGCCGCCGGGTGGCGCAGGTCGAGGTGATAGCGGCCGTGCTCGGCCAGCCGCACGCCGCCACGCTGCAGGAACGCCGCGTCCGGCAGCTTGTCGGCCATCGGGCTGCGCACACCGATCACCTCCGGCTCCAGCCACAGGCCGGGGGTCATGCCCGCGCTCGTGATGCGGGTCAGGACCTCTTCCAGGCCGTGCGGGAAGCGGGTCTGGGAGGGGTGCCACTCGCCTACGCTGTCCCACCAGTCGCCGCCGTCGTCGTACCAGCCGGCGTCCACGCAGAACACCTGCGCGCCTGCGGCGGCGGCTGCGTCGATCAGGGGGAGGAGTTTCTCGGTGGTGGGGTCGCCCATGAGGGTGTTCATGTAGTCGTTGAAGATGAGCGGTAGGGCGGGGCGGTCGGGGTGGGGGCGCACCAGCGCGCGCCGGTAGGCGGTCAGCGCCGCCGCCGCGCTCTCCATGCCGTCGATGCCGGCCGCGCCTGCGCCGGCCTCCGGGCCTGCGCTTGCCCCCACGCCGCTTGCCCCCGCGCCGTCACCGGTGACCCTCGCGCCGCCCTCGCGGCTCCCGTCCGAGACGGCGATGGCGACCGGCACGGTGGTGAACGACTCGCCGGGAGCGAGCAGCTCGTTCCACTGGTGGTCGAGGTCGGTGGGGCCGGACAGGGCGACGTACGCGCCGTCCAGCCGCTCGCCCGTCTCCCAGCGCCACGGGCCGTTGTGCTCGATCTGCCACAACCACGTGCGCCCGGTGCGCCGGTCGATCAGGCCGCCCATGGGCACGTGCCGGCCGCTCGACCAGGTGCCCTGGCTGGTCAGGGCGAACGTGCCCTTGCCGTGCTGGCCGTGCGCCCCGAGCCCGAGGTCGGGGACGTGGTCGCCGAGCGGGCGCCTGGTCCAGCGGTTCTCAGCGAGCCACTCGCTGTCGGCGTACAGGAGGTCGAGGCCGCTCGCGTGCTCCGCGGGGAAGGCCGCGGCGAACGAGGTGACCGCCAGCAGCGGCACCGGGTGCTCGCCGGTGTTGGTGACCAGGACCCGCACCTGCACCGCCGAAACGCCGTCGGGGGAGCGCATGATCAGCTCGGCGTCCAGGCCCGATGCCTGGTCGCGCAGCCGGATCCGCAGCTCGTGCCAGCCGTTCGCGCTCGACTGCTCGGAGCCCGCGTACCGCAACCTGCAGCCCACCGCCGTCTCCGACAGCCGCTGGGAAGCCCTGGCCCGGCCCTCGCCCGGCACCAGCACCTCCACCAGCGGCTGGGAGGAGGGGGCTGCCGGTGGGGCGGATCTCGTCCCCGCCGACAGCTCGCGCAACGACACCGGGCGGTCCGGGTGGATCTCCACGACGGCGGTGAGGCCGGTGTGCCCCCAGCGCACGGTCTCGACGACGTCAGCAGGCATCAAGGTCTCGCTTTCGCTTCAGCGCTCATGTGACCGGTCACATTCTTGCGCCTCAGTGTGAGCGGTCACACGCCGACGAGGGAAGCCCTCTTTGCGGGATCGTTACACGCGGGTTTCCGTGGAGTGCGAGGTGCGGCCGGAGCAACGGCGGCGGGGGCACGGGCTGTTCAGCGGCGTTGGGGGGGCACACCGTTCAGCGTGGTCGGCCGCCGGACGAGGCGCGCCTGGGCGCTGGAGCGGCGCTGAGGTGAGCGCGGCAGGGGTGCTCAGGCGGCGGTGGGGGCGAGCGCGGCGGGGTGCCGTTTCAGCGGCGGTGGCGTGGGGGCGCGGTGGATTCGCGGAGCACGAGGGACGGCGGGGTGAGCGCGGGCTCGGGCTGCGGGCCGCCCGTCAGCTCGGCCACGGCCGCGTGGAAGCAGGCCCGGCCCAGACCGGCGAAGTCCATCCGCACGGTGGTCAGCGCGGGCGTCCAGTACGCCGACCCCGGGATGTCGTCGAAGCCCACCAGGCTCACGTCACCGGGCACGTCCTTGCCCGCGTCGTACAGCGCCCTGCGCACCCCCTGCGCGATGTCGTCGTTGCCGCACAGGATCGCGGTGACGTCCGGTGCGGAGGCCAGCCGCTGCCCGGCCGCGTACGCGGAGCGGATGTCCCACCCGCACCCGATCAGCTCGGGGATCTCGGCCCCCGCCGCCCGCAGCGCGTCGCGCCACCCCGCCAGGCGGCCACCGGCCACGGCGCCCTCGCGCCCGCCTTCGGAGGGGATGGCGACGTGGTGCACGGTGTGGTGGCCGAGGCCCAGCAGGTGCTGGGTGGCGTCGGCGGCGGCGCGGCGCTCGTCGAGGGCGATGGCGACCCGCCCCCGGTCGGGCGCGGCCGGCTCGGCGGCGGCCACGGCCGGCACGTGCTCGGGCAGCGCCTCCAGGACCGCGACGCCGAGCGGGTCGAACGCGATCACCACCACCCCGCCCGCGCTGGCGTCGCCGACGTAGTCGACGGTCTGCTTGACTTCGGCGGGCTCGGCCGACTCCACGACCCTGATGCCCATGGCCATGCCCTCGGCCCTGGCGGCCTCCTCCAGGCCCTGGAGCGTGGCCGCGTAGCCGTACAGGACGGTGTTGGAGGTGACGGCGGTGATGCCGCGGGCGCGCCCCAGGCTCAGGGCGCGCGCCGTGCGGCTGGGGCGGAAGCCGAGGCTCTCGATCGCCGCCAGCACCGCCGTGCGGGTCTCCGGCCGCACGCGAGGGGACTCGTTCAGCACACGTGAGACGGTCTGGTACGAGACTCCCGCGGCGGCGGCGACATCCCGGATGCTGGGTGCGGTCGCGCCGCGGGCGGCGGGGCGAGGCGCCCGTCGAGGGGTCGGAGTCACGATCACATCGTAGGGCGGCGAGCGGAAGGCGGAGGTCAGCGGGCGGCCCGGGCGCGGAGGTCGGCTTTGCGGATCTTGCCGGAGCCGGTGCGCGGCAACTCCTCCACCACGTCGAAGTAGCGCGGGATCTTGTACTTGGCCAGCCGCCCCAGCAGAAACCCCCGCAACCCCTCACCCGTGACCACGACGTCACCACGCGGGATCACGAAGGCGTGCCCCACCTCCCCCCAAGTGCCATCCGGCACCCCCACCACCGCCGCCTCCGCCACACCCGGATGCTCGGCCAGCACACCCTCCACCTCAGCCGGATACACGTTCTCACCCCCGGAGATGAACATGTCCTTGGCCCGGTCCACGATGAACAGATGCCCCTCCGGGTCCCGGGTCGCGATGTCCCCGGAGCGGAACCAGCCGCCGTCGGCGAAGGCGGCCCGGGTGGCCGAGGGATTGTTCCAGTAGCCGGGGGTGACGTTCGGCCCCTTGATGAGCACCTCGCCGGGCTCACCGGGAGAGGTGTCGGTGAGGTCGGGGCGGACCACGCGCACGTCGGCGAAGAAGACCGGCACGCCGGCGGAGCCGGCCTTGCGCAGGCTCTGGCTCGGCTCCAGGAAGGTGGCGCCCGGGGAGGTCTCGGTGAGCCCGTACCCCTGGCAGAACACCAGCCCGCGCTCCTGGTAGGTGCGGATGAGCGCAGGCGGCACGGGCGCGCCCCCCGCCATCAGGGTGCGTACGGACGACAGGTCGGCGCCCGCCCAGCGGGGCGAGCGGGCCAGCGCGGCGAACATCGTGGTGACGCCGAACATCCAGGTGACGCGGTGCTCGGCGATGAGGTCGTAGCAGCGGTCCACGTCCCACGAGGGCATGATCACCGAGCGGCCGCCCTTGAGGAACGTGGGCAGCAGCGTCTGGTTCAGCGCGGCCACGTGGAAGAGCGGGGCGCTGACCAGCGTCACCTCGTCGCTGCGCAGGTCCACGCCGACGAGCATGTTGTAGCAGTTCCAGACCAGGTTGCCGTGGGTGAGCACGGCGCCCTTGGGGCGTCCGGTGGTGCCCGAGGTGTAGAGGATCAGGGCCGGGTCGTCGAGGGTCACCGGCACGTCGATGGTGCCGTCCGCGCGGCCCTGCGCGAGCCACTCCTCGTACGCGTGCTCGCCGGGCGCGGGATCGGCGAGCGCCACGACGGTGGCGGGGGTGCCGTCGAGCGCGCGTACGGCGGCGGCGCACTCGGGCGCGTAGACCAGCGCGGTCGCGCCCGAGTCGGCCAGCATGTACGCGACCTCGGGCGCGGCCAGGCGGAAGTTGAGCGGCACGAAGACGGCGCCGAGCAGGTGCGCGGCGAACAGGGTCTCGGGAAAGGCGAGGTGGTTGGGCCCCAGGTAGGCGACCCGGTCCCCGGCCGCCACCCCGGCCCGCCGCAGCCGGTCGGCGAGCCGGGTGGTGCGCTCGTGCACGCCGGCGTAGGTGAGGCTGCGCCCGCCGAAGACGAACGCCGGGTGGTCCGGGGTCATGAGGGCGCGGCGGGCGGGCCAGCCGCCCAGTCCGGCGTTGCGCATGAGGGTGCTCCTAGCGGGTGACGCTGAGATCGGCGGCGGAGCCCAGATCGGTACGGCTCGTCTCGCGCAGCGCCGCCGTGCACACCACGGTCAGCAGGCAGAACCCGGCGATGACGGCGGAGATCAGCCCGGTGCCGCCGCCTCCGGTGGAGGCCTGGATCTGGGCGAACAGCAGCGGGGCCAGACCCGCGCCGAGCCCGGCGATCTGGTAGCCGAGCGAGGCGCCGGTGTAGCGGCTGCGGGTGGCGAACAGCTCGGCGTACAGCGCGGCGAGCGGCCCGTACATCATGGGATGGATGATCGACTGCCCGAGCACGAGCGCGAGCGTGAGCAGTCCGACGCTGCCGGAGTCGGCCAGCGGGAAGATCACGAACGCGTACGCGGCGGCGGCCACCGCGCCGGCCAGCACGATCGGGCGGCGGCCCACCCGGTCCGACAGCGCGGACCAGCCGATGATGCCGACGACGGCCAGCCCCGACGTCAGCGTGAGCCCGTTGAGCACCTGCTGCCGCGCGAACCCGGCCTGCACCCCGTACGAGACGAGGAACGTGGTCAGCGTGCCCTGCAGCACGAACGGCGACAGCCCGACCCCGATGCCGAGCAGCAGCGCCTTGGGGTGGTTGCGCAGCACGTCCAGCAGCGGCGCCGAGCGCGGCCCGGGGCTCGACGACGCGGCGGAGGCGAAGACGGGCGTCTCCTCCACCCGGGACCGCACGAACAGGCCGATCCCCAGCAGCACGATGCTCAGCAGGAACGGGATGCGCCAGCCCCAGCTCAGGAACGCCTGCTCGTCCATGAGCGCGGCACTGCCGTTCAGCGCCGCCGTGGACAGCAGCATGCCGAACGGCGCCCCGGCGTTGGTGAAGCTGGCCCACAGGCCGCGTCGGCCCGACGCGTGCTCGGCCGACATGAGCACCGCGCCGCCCCACTCGCCGCCGACCGCGATGCCCTGCACCACGCGCAGCAGCACGAGCGCGATCGGGGCCAGGACGCCGAGCTGTTCGTACGTCGGCAGCACGCCGATCAGGGTGCTGGCCACGCCCATGAGCGTCATGGTCAGCACCAGCATGCGCTTGCGGCCGAGCCGGTCGCCGAAGTGTCCGAAGATGACGCCGCCGAGAGGCCGCGCCAGGTAGCCGGTCGCGAACGTGCCCAGGCTGGCGACCGTGGCGGCCAGCGGGCTCAGGTTGGAGAAGAAGACCTTGCCGAACACCAGGGCGGAGGCGGTGGCGTACAGGAGGAAGTCGTAGTACTCGATGACGCTGCCGAGGAAGCTGGAGGCCACGGCGCGGCGCAGCTGGGTGGGGTTGGACATGCGTGATCCCGTTCGTGGGGGTGGGGGGAAGGGGAGTCAGGCGTAGTGGCGGTAGATGGCGCGGGCGACGCAGGCGGGCTTGGGCTCGCCCTCGATCTCGACGGTGAAGTCCATGTGCGTCTGGACGCCGCCGCCGGGCACGTCCTCGACCTCGGCGACCCGGCCGGCCAGCCGGATCCTGGCGCCGACCTTGACCGGGGCGGGGAAGCGCACCTTGTCCAGGCCGTAGTTGATGCCCATCTTGACGCCCCGGATCTCCAGCAGCTCGTTGAAGAGCGGGATGACCAGGGCGAGCGTGAGGTAGCCGTGCGCGATCGGGCCGCCGAACGGGCCCTCCTTGGCGCGGACGGCGTCCACGTGGATCCACTGGTGGTCGTCGGTGGCGTCGGCGAAGGTGTTCACCCGGTCCTGGCCGATCTCCAGCCAGCCGGTGTGGCCGAGGTCCCGGCCGGCCAGGGCTTTGATCTCGGTCAGGCCGTTCGCGGTGATGGTCATTGCGCACTCTCCTTGAGTCCGAGCAGGCGGGCGGCGTTGTCCTTGAGGATCTTGGGGCGGACCTCGGGCTTGATGTCGAGGGCGGCGAAGTCCTTGAGCCAGCGGTCCGGGGTGATCACCGGGTAGTCGGAGCCGAACAGCACCTTGTCCTTGAGCAGGGTGTTGGCGTAGCGGACGAGCTGGGGCGGGAAGTACTTCGGCGACCAGCCGGACAGGTCGATGTAGACGGACGGCTTGTGGGTGGCGACGGCCAGGGCCTCGTCCTGCCAGGGGAACGACGGGTGCGCCAGGATGATCTTCAGGTGCGGGAAGTCCACGGCGACGTCGTCGATGAGCATCGGGTTGGAGTGCCGCAGCCGCACCCCGGCCCCGCCCGGCACGCCCGCGCCGATGCCGGTCTGCCCGGTGTGGAACAGCGCGATCGCGCCCAGCTCCTCGATCACCTCGTACAGCGGATGGGCGAGCCGGTCGTTGGGGTCGAAGCCCTGGATGCTGGGGTGGAACTTGAAGCCCTTGACGCCGTGCTCGGTGACCAGGCGGCGCGCCTCGCGAGCGCCCGCGCGGCCCTTGTGCGGGTCGACGCTGGCGAACGGGATCAGCACGTCGGTGTGCTTGGCGCAGTCCTCGGCGATCTCCTCGTTGGGAATGCGCGGATGGCCGGTGGCGTGCTCGGCGTCCACGGTGAACACCACCGCCGCCATCCTCCGCTCGCGGTAGTAGGCGGCGAGCTGGTCGATCGTGGGCTGCTCGTGCGAGCCGAAGTAGTCGGCGGAGGCGCCGAACAGCTCGGGGCTCAGCGACGTGTGCCCGCTCCTGGAGACCTCGGCGTGCGTGTGCACGTCGATGGCGGTGAGCTCGTCGAGGTTCACGGCGCCGGCACCTTGGGCGCGGGGATGCCGTACGTCTCCGGCTCGAACTCGTCCCAGGCCGCCGCGATGGCGTCGGCGCTCCAGCCGCCCTCGGCGTAGGCCACGGTCTTCTCGGCAGGGTGCGACCAGAGGGCCAGCTTGTCGCCGCCGATCCCGATCGCCTGCCCGGTCACCTCCCTGGACGCGTCGGAGGCGAGGTAGACGATCAGCCCTGCCACGTCCTCGACGGTGCCTAGGCCCTCGTCCCTGCGCAGCCAGCCGGGCAGCGGCGCGCCGGTGCGCTCGGCCTCCTCCAGGATGGGCGCGAACGCGGGGATGGTCCTGGTCATCTCGGTGGCTGCGACCGGCACCACCGCGTTCACCGTGACGTTCGCCCTGGCCAGCTCCATCGCCCAGGTGCGGGCCATGGCCACGATGCCGGCCTTGGCGGCGGCGTAGTTGGTCTGGCCGAAGTTGCCGCGCTGCCCCGCGGGGGAGGAGATGAGGATCAGCCGCCCGCCGTCGCCCTGCTCGCGCAGCCGGGTGGCCGCCGCCCTGGCGCAGCTGAACGTGCCGCGCAGGTGCACGTCGACGACCGTGTCGAAGTCCTCGTCCGACATCTTCCACAACACCCGGTCGCGCAGGACGCCGGCGTTGGTCACCAGCACGTCGAGCCGGCCGAACTCCTCGACGGCCGTGCTCACCAGCCGCTCGGCCACCTCCGTGCCGCCGACCGCTCCCGGCGCGGCCACGGCCCTGCCGCCCGCCTCCGCGATCGCCGCGGCCGCCTCTGCCGCCGTGGTGGCGTCCACGTCGTTGACCACCACGGCCGCGCCGGCTGCGGCCAGCGCCTCGGCGTACGCGCGGCCGAGACCGCGACCGGCACCGGTGACCACAGCCACTTTTCCTGACAAATCCATACACGTCACCTCGTGTCGCATCAGACGTTGGGCAAACTTGCGACTTGCGTCAAAGTTTTGCCCAATATCTCGAATCCGTCTACCCTCGGCTTGTGACTTTCCGCGAGGGAGACGACCTGCCTCACGCCCCGTCCACGCGCCCCCAGTCGCTGATGTTCAGCTTCCTCGGCGTCTACGTGCTGGGCCGCGACGTCGCCGTGTACTCGGGCAGCGTCATCGACGTCTTCGCCCGCCTCGGCGTGACCGAGGAGGCGGTGCGCTCCACGCTCACGCGTATGGTCAAGCGGGGGCTGCTGGCGCGGCACCGTTCGGGGCGCAGGACGTACTTCGGGCTCACCGCGCACGCCACGGCCGTCCTGGACGACGGGCGGCGGCGCATGTGGGAGACCGGCGCCGTCAATCGCGACTGGGACGGGGCCTGGACCCTGGTCGGTTTCTCCCTGCCCGACGACCGCCGCGCCACCCGCCACGACCTGCGCTCCCAGCTCAGCTGGGCGGGGTTCGGGCTGCTGCAGAGCGGGATGTGGATCGCTCCCGGCGTCAAGGACGTGCGGGCCATCGTGGCCGAGCTGGGGCTGCGCGAGCACGTCACCGTGCTGACCGCCCGCGCCGCCGGCCCGACCGAGTCGGCCGACCTCGTGCGCAAGGCGTTCGACACCGGGCAGATCGCCGCCCGCTACCACGCCTTCCTCGACCGCTGGGACGTCCCTGACCCGCAGGCCGCGCTGCCCGACGACCTGGCGCGCCAGCTTCTGCTGCACACCGACTGGCTGCAGCTCGTCCGCCAGGACCCGCACCTGCCCGCCGAGCACCTGCCGCCCGACTGGCCCGCCATCCGGGCCGAACAGGTCACCCGCACGCTCGCCGGGGCGTACGAGCAGCCGGCGCGGGAGCTGGCCGCCAAGGTCCTGGACGAGCTGCCGGTGCGGGCCTGATCGGCTCGGGCAGGGCGTGAGCAGGGCGAACGTGGGCAGGGGGCGGTCATGACCGCGCTTTCGAGCGATCCGCGACCGCACAGGACGCCGACATGACACCAGCACCCGGTCCGAACCAGCCGGACGCCCCTCGGGGCCAGGCCGTACCTCCGATTCCGGGCAGGCCCCCCGTGCCGGGCGGCCCGCCGCCGCCTCGCCCGCCGGACGGGCCGCCCGGTGACGGCGTCCCGGCCGCTGGGTCGGCCGGTCGGTCGGCTGCCGGGTCGGCCGCTGGGTCGGCCGCTGGGTCGGCCGCTGGGTCGGACGCTGGGTCGGACGTGGAGGCCGAGATCGGGCGCGTCAAGGAGCCCGCGCGGCTGCTGCGTGTGAGCACCATGGCGCGGTCGCTGCTCGACGAGGCTCGCGGGCTGACGCTGGACGAGCACGCCCGCGACCAGTTGCAGCACATCCACACGCGGGTCGTCGAGGAGATCGGGGACTCCGTGGCGCCCGAGCTCAGGGAGGAGCTGGAGCGGTTGCTCCCCACCTCCTCCGACCTGCCGACCCAGGCCGAGATCCGGATCGCGCAGAGCCAGCTCGTGGGGTGGCTGGAGGGTGTCTTCCAGGGCATCCGGATCGGCCTCACCCTGCAGCAGGCCGCCCCGCCCGAGCTGCCCCGGCCCCCGGGTCCCCGGCCGCCCTCCGGCGGTGCCGGTCCTTACCTCTGACAGGCTGACAGGCTGTCAGGCGCAGGCGGAGCGGTGGGTGGCTTCGATCAGGTTCCTGACCCGGTCGTCGCCGCCCTCGATCAGCTCCGTCATCCGGTTGGGCACGTAGGCGAACCCCAGCTCGTGATCCGGATCGGCATAGGCGAACACCCCCGTGACCCCCGGATGCCCGAAGGCCGTGGGAGAGCAGTCACCCGGCCACATGGGCCCGCCCGGCAGCATGAACCCCCGGCCGTACGACGTGTGGCAGCGCAGCACCAGGTCCATCCCGCACGCCTCCACGGTCCGCGCCCGGTCGGCCGTCTCGGGGCGTAGCAGGCGGATGCCGTCCACCTCGCCGACGAGCGCCGCGTACATGCGGGCCAGCCCCGCCGCGTTGCCCGCCCCGCCGCAGGACGGGATCTCGGCCTGCGGCACGCTGGCGGCGGCCAGGGGGTTGCCCGCGAGGGCCACGCTGCCGAAGGTCGAGCGGTGGAAGAGGGACGCGGGGTCGCAGATGGCCCGGTTGAGGCCGGCCAGCGCGGGGTTGGCGCGGCCCTGGAGGAGCTGCTCGGCGGTGGGCGGCACGAGGTCCGCCAGCCGCCTGTCACGGGCGTCGGGCAGGCCGATGTGCAGGTCCAGGCCCAGCGGGCCGGCGATCTCGGCGGCGAAGTAGCGCTGCACCGACACCCCGGTGACGCGCCGGATGACCTCGCCGACCAGCCAGCCCATGGTCAGGCAGTGGTAGCCGTGCGCCCGTCCCGGCTCCCACGCGGGCACGGCGGCGGCCAGGGCGTCGCTCACCGCCGTGACCCCCTCGATGTCCAGCAGCGTCAGCGGCGGATCGACGGTCACCACCCCGGACCGGTGCCCCAGCACCCACCGCAGCGGGATGTCGCCCTTGCCGCCCGCCGCGAACTCCGGCCAGTACTCCGCGATCGGCGCGTCGAGGTCGAGCAGGCCGCGATCGACGAGCAACATCGCGGCGGCGGCCACCAGCCCCTTGGTGGCCGAGGCGAGGAGGGTGATCGTGTCCTGCTGCCACGCGGCGTCCAGGGCCGCCTGCCCGCCCCACAGGTCGACCACGGCCCGGCCACGCTGGTAGACGGTCACCGAGGCGCCCAGCTCCCGGCCTTCGTCGAAGTTGCGCGAGAACGCCTCGCGCACCGCGCTGAACCTGGGCTCGCACACCCCGTGGATCTCGCTCAAGACCCCCTCCTCACGACCCTCACAGGCTGCAGGCGTGGGGGGTCGCCGAAGGGGGTCGGTGGCTCGGGGCCGCCGACTCCCGACTACCCGGGGCGCCCGGCGGCAAACCGGCTCACGGCCGACCTGCACGGGCAGCGCTGGATCGCCGGTCCAGGCTCCGCCGCGGCCGGGGGAGCGGGCGACAGCACGGGGATGGGCGCCTGGCCCGGCCTGGAGGAGCGGCCCGAGATCGCGCGCTCCGCCCGCGACTGGCTGGCCAAGCTGGCTCTCGTGGCCGCCGGGTGCGGGCCGACCACCGTGCCGGCCGTGCTGGAGGCCGTGCTGGAGGCCGTGGTGCCGCCGGGCGTGCGGGTCCTGCCGGTGCGCGGCGGGCCTCAGGAGCGGCGCCGCCTCCTGCTGGCCAGGATGCCGGGGCCGATGCCCGAGGCCGCCGCCTGCCTGGCGCGGGTGCTCCGCGAGGCCGCGCTGGCTCCCGGTACGGTCACGCCCCCTTGACCGCGTACGTGACGAGCGTCGTGAGCACCTCCTTGACCGACGAGCGCCGCCGCACGTCGCACAGCACGATCGGGATGTGCTCGCTCAGCCCGAGCGCCCGCCGCACCTTGCCCGGCTCGTAGCGGCGGGCGCCGTCGAAGCAGTTCACCGCCACCACGAACGGGATCCCGCGCTGCTCGAAGTAGTCCACCGCCGGGAAGCAGTCCTGCAGCCGGCGGGTGTCGGCGAGCACGACGGCCCCGAGCGCGCCCAGGGCCAGCTCGTCCCACATGAACCAGAAGCGGTCCTGCCCCGGCGTCCCGAACAGGTACAGCCACAGCCCGTCGCGGATGGTGATGCGGCCGAAGTCCAGCGCCACGGTCGTGGTGGTCTTGGACTCCACGCCCGAGATGTCGTCCACCCCGATGCCGCGGTCGCTCAGCAACTCCTCGGTGTGCAGCGGCCGGATCTCGCTGATGGTGCCGACCATGGTGGTCTTGCCGACCCCGAAGCCGCCCGCGATGAGGATCTTGATGGCCAGGGCGGAGGGAGCTCTGGTCGTACCAGGCTCAGAGACTGCGTAGCCCATCCAGCACTTCCCTGTAGATGCGTTCGTCGATGGTCTGCGCGACAGGGCGCGGGCGCTCGATGCTGATCAGGCCGTCCCGCCGCAGATCGCCGAGGATCACGCGGGTGATGTTGATGGGCAGCCTGAGATGCGCCGCGACGTCGGCCACCGGAGTGGGCCTGCGGCACAGCGACAGCACCGCGCGATGCTCGGGGAACAGGTCCGCGGGCTGGGGGAAGTCGCCGGCCGTCATGACGATGGCCACGAGGTCGAACGACTCGCCCTGCGGACGCGCCCGGCCCCCGGTCAGCCCGTAGAGCCGGATCAGCGGCCCGGGATCCTCCCCTGTCATGGTCTCGCGCCGTTCCAGGCAGGTGCCGGTGCCGCTCCCCTCGGATTCGCGGACAGGTGCTCGCCGACCCGCTTGACCATCAGCGCCATCTCGTAGGTGACCATGCCCAGCTCGGCGTCGGCCGTGGCCAGGACCGCCAGCCGAGCCCCCTGCCCCGCGGCGGTGACGAAGAGGAAGCCCTCCTCCAACTCGATGATCGTCTGCCGGACGCCACCCATCCCGAAGTGCCGCCCCGCCCCCAGGGCGAGGCTGTGGCTGCCGGCGGAGATGGCGGACAGGTGCTCGGCGTCCTCCCTGGTCAGGCCGTGGGAGCTGCCCATGGACAGCCCGTCGGCGGACAGCACGATGGCGTGCCGGATGCCGGGCACACGCTGGATGAGGTCGTCGAGCAGCCAGCTCAGTTCGCTTCTGGGGTCAGGCATCGGGTTGGTCGTCCTTTCGATTCCACATGTCGGGCTCCTGCTTCGCCTGCTGGCGACCTTCCTGCCAGCCGCGTTGCATGGACGACATGAGCTGTGCGAGCTCTTCGGGCGAGCGCCCGCCGGCCCCGCGCCGCTCCGGCCGCGCGTCCACGCGCAGCTGGGGGGCGAGGCTGGCCTGCGGGATCCGCATGGGCAGCCCGTCGAGATCCTCGTCCGCCTCCTGGGGCGGCACGGTGACGCTCCAGCCGGTGGGCGGGCCGGAGGTCGTGGCAGGACCGTTCCCGAACCTGATCACCGGATCAGGGTCCGGCAGGTCGCTGCCCGGCGGGAACGCCGTCCCGGACACCGGCGCGGGGCCGTCGTCCTGCACGGGCTCCCGCATGGGCAGCGACGGCGGGAACTCCGGCACGGACGGTGGGAAGTCCGGCACCGGTCCTGAAGGCGGGAAGTCCTGCGGGAAGCCGGGATCGGTCCTGTTCTGGGCGGGGTCGGGTTCGAACCAGGTGCCGCGTACGGGCCGGGTCGCGCGCCCGTTCACGGCACCGGTCACGGAGCCGGTCACGGAGCCCGCCACAGAGCCGGTCACGGAGCCGGTCATGGAGCCGGTCACGGTCCCGGAGCCGGCGGCGGTCCCGGCGGTGAGGGCCAGCGGCTCCGCGTCGGCGAGCAGGGTGGCGGGCAGCAGCACGATCGCGGTGGTCCCGTCGTACGGCGACCGCCGCAGCACGATCTTGATCCCGTGCCGCGCCGCGAGCCGCGCCACCACGAACAGCCCGAGCCGGTCACTGTCGGCCAGGTCGAACTCGGGCACGTCGGCCAGCCGGGCGTTGAGCTCGTTCAGGGTGGCGTCGTTCAGTCCCAGACCGCGGTCCTCGACCTCCAGCGCCATCCCGTTGGCCGCCGTCACGCCGCGCACCTGCACGGTCGTGTTGGGCGGGGAGAACACGGCGGCGTTCTCCACCAGCTCGGCGACCAGGTGGATCACGTCGGTGACGGCGGCGCCGACCAGCAGCGGCGAGCTCGGCATCGGCGCGACCGTCACGCGGGTGTAGTCCTCGACCTCCAGCACCGCCGCGCGCACCACGTCGAACAGCGGCACCGGGTCGCGCCAGCGGCGCGCGGGGGAGGAGCCGGACAGGATGATCAGGTTCTCGGCGTGCCGCCGCATGCGGGTGGTCAGGTGGTCGAGCTTGAACAGGTCCTCCAGGACCTCCGGCTCGTCGGCCCGCCGCTCCATGGTGTCCAGCAGCGCGAGCTGGCGGTGCAGCAGGGCCTGGTTGCGCCGGGCCAGGTTGAGGAAGACCTGGGCGACGCCCTTGCGCAGCGTCGCCTGGCCGACGGCGGCCTCGACCGCCGTGCGGCGTACGGCGGAGAAGGCGTGCACGACGCGGTCCACCTCGGCGGTCTCGGCCCGGTCGAGGCCGGGGGCCTCGGTGGCCGGGTCCACGTCGTCGCCGCGGCGCAGCCGTTCCACCAGCCGGGGCAGCCGCTCCTCGGCCAGCTCCACCGCCGAGCCCTGCAGCCGCCGCAGCTCGGCGATCAGCGACTGGCCGAACCGGTACGACAGCCACAGGGACAGGATCACCAGGGTCAGGCCGAGCAGCAGCACGGCCCCGATCCGCCAGTAGGCGCCGTTCTTCTGCGCCTCGCCCGAGACCGCCGCGCGGACCAGCTCGGTCTGCGTGTCGCGGTTGATCTGGGTCAGCACGGTCTCGGCGTCGCCGCGCCACGTGGTGGCGGACACGGGCGGCGGCCCGCCGGTGTCGTAGGAGAACAGCTCGTCCTCGACCGCCACCACCCGCTTGTAGGCGTCGCTGCTCACCAGCCGGTCGTAGGCCGCGCGCAGCTCGGGGCTGGCGTCCCGCTCGGCGTTGGCCAGCGCGAGCCGCCGGGCGGTCATGGCGGCGACGAACGCCGCGCGGTCGGTCGGGGTCATGTTGCGCTGCACGATCGTGGTGGTGAGCACGGCGTGCTCCCGCCACAGGTACTCGGCCGAGGTGCTGTAGGCCGTCATACCGCGTACGGACTGGTAGGCCGAGGCGTCGCTCATCGCGTCACGGTCGGTGAACTGCTGGTTGGCCACCGCGATGAGGTTGTTGTACGCCTCGACGATCGTCAGCGCGGGCGCCAGCACGCCGCCGTCGGCGGAGGCGCGCAGCGACTGCAGCCCGTCGAGGGCCTGCACCATCGCCTGCACCTGGGCCGGGGTCTCGCCGACCGCGTCCACGTCGAGGGTCGAGATGATCTCGCGCAGCCGCTTGACCTGGTTGTCGGTGACGAGCCGCTGCTCGGTCAGCGGTTTGTAGGTCGCGGTGCCGTCCGGCGCCTGCGCCGAGAGCTGCCGCTCCTTCTGTAACTCCACGATGAGCTGGAGCACCGGGGCGCCGATGGACTCCCACCGGTTCTGGATCTGCGAGACGGTGGTGATCTCATCCACGCTGGAGTAGGCGATGAAGCCCCAGAGGGTCACCATGGAGACCAGCGGAAGCAGGAGGATCCTGAGCAGCTTGGTGCGAAGAGGCGGGGGCGAGCTCATCCGTCAATGTCCAATTCCGCGCGTGGTGTTGCGCCCGGGCAGTCGTGACCTTGCTACCGCCCCCCGAGGTTGCCCGCCACGACTGGGTGCGCCTGTGGTCCGTCCACTATGCCGATGGGGCAGATGGACTTCAAGGTACGGATGCGAAGAAACCTCCCGAAAGTAATGTTGACTCTTTGTCAGCACACGGTTCGTGACCGTGATCACCCCGAGTTCACTATAGGTAGTCAGACAAAGGCGCTCATTCCGGTCACCGCGCGGCCGACGATCAACGTGTTGATCTCCCGGGTGCCCTCATAGGAGTAGATCGCCTCGGCGTCGGCGACGAACCTGGCGATGTCGTACTCCAGGATGATCCCGTTCCCCGCGAGCAGCTCGCGGGCCCAGCCGACGACCTCCCGCATCCGGCTCGTGCAGTACGCCTTGGCCAGCGCCGAGTGCTCGTCCCGGAAGACGTCGTCGTCCTGAAGCTGCGCCAGCCGCACCACCATGCCCAGGCAGGCGGTGGCGTTGCCGAGCATCCTGACCAGCAGGTCCTGCACGAGCTGGAACTCGGCGATGGGCCGGCCGAACTGCTCGCGCTCCTTGGCGTAGCGCAGCGCGATCTCGTACGCGGCGAGCATGATGCCGACCGCCTGCCAGGCCACGCCGCTGCGGGTCCTGCGCAGGATCCTGGCGGTGTCGCGGAAGGAGTCGGCGTTCCGCAGCCGGTTGTCCTCGGGGACCCGGCAGCCGGACAGCGTGATGTCGGCGTTCTGCACGGTGCGCAGCGCCATCTTGTTCTCGATCCGCGTCGCGGTGAAGCCGGGCGTGCCCTTCTCCACCACGAACCCCTTGACGTGCCCGTCCGCCACGTCCCTGGCCCAGACGACGACCAGGTCGGCGAACGTGCCGTTGCCGATCCAGCGCTTGGCTCCGTCCAGCACCCACGTGTCGCCCTCGCGTCTGGCCGTGGTCCGCATCCCGCCCGACACGTCCGAGCCGCCGGTCGGCTCGGTGAGCGCGAACGCCCCGATCTGCTCCATCCTGCTCATCCCGGGCAGCCACCGCTGCCGCTGCTCCACCGAGCCGCAGGCGGCGATGCTGCCCATGGCCAGGCCGGTGTGCACGCCGAAGAACGTCGCCATCGACGGGTCCGCGCGGGCCATCTCCAGCGCCAGGAAGCCGCTCAGCAGCCCGCTCGGCTTCGGCCCCGGGCACTCCGGGTAGGCCAGGCCCGCGATGCCCAGCTCGGCGTACTCCTTCACCAGATCGACGGGGAACTCCGCGCGCACCCAGCACTCGTTGGCGATGGGCACCACCTTCCGCGCGAGGAACTCCCGCACGCGCAGCAACGTCGCGCGCTCCTCCTCGGCGAGCAGGCTCTCGAACGCGTACAGATCTCCGGTCAGCAGCTCAGACATGGCGGGACAGCTACCCGTGGCTTCCCCGATGACACGAAGCACCGTCCGCGTCCCACCCGCCACGGCAGACTTTGGCAGCACATGTCCCGTTATCGAGAAAGGCAGTGACACGCCGATGCTCGACGCGTTCGACAGATGCCGCCTCCATGACGACTTCCAGCCTGTGACCGAGCTGGGCGCCTACCCGTACTACCGCCCGGTCGAGGAGCGGCTGGCCACCGGCGAGGTGCTCGTCGGCGGGCGGGTGCTGGTGTCGGCCGGGTCCAACGACTACCTCGGCCTGTCGGCGGACCCGCGGCTCAAGGACGCGGCCTGCCGGGCCGTCCGGGCGCTCGGCACAGGCACCTCCGGGTCGCGCCTGGTCAACGGGTCGCTCGCGTTGCACGAGACGCTGGAGCACCGGCTCGCGGCGTTCCTCGGCCAGGAGGCCGCCATGGTGACGCCGACGGGCTTCCTGGCCAACCTCACGCTCAGCGCCCTCGCCGGGCCGCGCGACACCGTGCTGGCCGACCAGCTCATCCACGCCTCGCTCATCGACAGCGTCCGCCTGTCCCGCGCCCGCCTGCGCCGCTACCGGCACAACGACCTGGAGCACCTGGCGCGGCTGCTGGCGCAGTGCGATCCCGCCGCCGCCGGGCTGATCGTCACCGAGGGCATGTTCTCCACCACCGGTACGCTCTGCGACCTGCCGGGCATCGCCGGCCTGGCCCGCGGCCACGGCGCCCGCCTGGTCCTGGACGGCGCCCACGACATCGGCCTGCTCGGCCAGGCCGGCCGCGGCGCCGCCGAGCACCACGGGCTCGAACCGGCCGTGGACCTGCACACGATGGCCTTCTCCAAGTGCTTCGGCACGACCGGCGGCGCCGTGGCGGGGCCCGAGCAGATCATCGTCTACCTGCGGCATCACGCCCGGTCGATGGTGTTCTCCGCGGCGCTGTCACCGGCCAGCACGGCGGCGGCGCTGGCCGCCCTGGACATCATCGAGACCGAGCCGGAGCGCCGCCACCGGGCGCTGGCCGCCGCCGTCCGGCTCAGGGACGAGCTGGCGTCGCTGGGGTTCGGGACGGGCGCGTCGCAGACCACGATCATTCCCGTGCACGTGGGGGACGTGGTGCTGTGCTGCCGGTTGTGGCGGGAGCTGTTCGAGGAGGGGGTGTTCGCCACCGCCATGGTGCCGCCCAGCGTGCCCGACGGGCAGGCGCTGATCCGTGTCAGCACCACCGCCCTGCACACCGACGCGCAACTCGACCGCATCGCCGCCGCCTTCGCCGCCGCGGGGCGCCGGCTCGGGCTGATCCCCTAGACCAGCAGGAACAGGGTCACGAACACGAGGATCACCAGGACGGTGAGCAGCGCGACGATCACCAGCCACTGCGGGTCCAGCCACTTCGACCTGCGGGGCTGGGTGGTGGCGTCGGGGTCGAGGAGGGCGCGCAGGAACGGGTTGACCTGGCCGTCGGGGAGCTGCCGCTCCAGGACGGGGATCAGGCGCGGGAGGTGCGAGCGGACCTCGGCCGGTTGCCGTCTGGCCGCCAGGGCGCGCATCTCCTGGAGGATCGCGCTGAGGTCCCGGGGGGTGGTGGCCTGGTCGAGGTCGGTGCAGAGCATCTCGAACGCGTCCTGCTCCGCGTACTGCCGCTCGACGAGCGCACCGGCCGGCGCGCCGGGGGAGTGCGCCTCCGGGCCCGGCCCGAGCCCGGGGGAGTGCGCCTCCGGGCCCGGCCCGGGGTCGCCTGGCGTGGTGCCGGGGTGCTGCTCCGGTGCCGCTGCGGCACGTGGTCCCGGCGCGGGGGATGGCGGGCCCTCCTGGCCGCGCCCCTCCTGCGTGAGCGGCCCGGCGCTCCAGCCCGCCTCGCCCTGCGGCGCGCGCCCGCCTGGCATGCGCCCCGGCCCCTGACTGGCCGCCCGCGCCTGGGGCGCGCCCTGCGCCTGCACGGCCCGGCCCGCCGCCTGCGGCCGTTGCAGCTCGGTGGTCTGCCCCGCCTGCGCGGCTGCCTGGGCGGACGCCGCCTGGGCGGACGCTGCCTCCGTGCCTGCCTGGGCGCCTGCCTGGGCGAACCCCGCCTGCGCGTATCCCGCCTGGGCGGACCCGGCCTGCGAGGGCTGCGTCGCGTGCCCAGGCGTCGCCTCCTGCGAGACCGGCGCACCACCGTACGGCGATTCGCCAGGAGCGGCGGCCGGGTGGGAGCGGGCGGGCGGCTGCGGCGACCAGACCAGCTCGTCCCCGCTCTCCCCGGAACCCCCCCGCCCCCCGGCCGCCCCCCGCGCGACGGACCCGAGCCGCCGCAACCGCTCCTCCATCGGCGTCTGATCACTGATCCGCAACCGCTTGACCAACCCCACGAGCTGATCCCGCGCATAGGCGTCCACCAGCATCGCAGCGATCTCCGAGCACCGATCCTCCTGCCCAGGCGACCGCGGATCGACCCGCGTCCGGTTGGAGCTCTGCGACGACACCCCCGGCCACTTGCGCAGGAAGACGATCTCGGCCCCGAGGTTGAAGTCATCGCTCTCGTACGTCGAGAACGTCTCCGGATGCTGCCCCAGCGCCACATCCAGCACATCCACCAGCCCCCACAACTGCACGATCGCATTCCCGCCCGACGCCACCGAGAGCGGCGCCCCCGGCCGGCGCAGGTACTCGGACACGATCGGCGCGAGCGCCGCCGCCACCGCCCGGGACTCCCGGTCGAGCGCGGCGCGCGCGCCCTCGTACGAGCTGATCAGTTTGCCCAGGTCGAGCGGCACGTCCTCGGCGGGCAGCCGCGCGCCCCAGCCGGCGGCCAGGGCGAGGGTCTGGCGCACGTTCGGCATGGCCATCGGCAGGGAGGTGGAGCCGCCCAGGTACGCCTGGACGCGGATGGTGCGCCGGCTGTCGGCGCCGCCGGTCCGCGTGCGGGCGAGCACCACCACGCGGCCGTCCACGAGCAGCCGGCAGAGGCTGACGCCCGGCTCAGGCCCGGGGTCGAGCCAGGGGCCGAGCTGGTGGTACCAGCTCGCGGTCTGCTCCAGGGAGGTGCGCACGGGACCGAGGCCGGTCCGCTGCTCGTCCCACTCGAACTGGATCCAATCGACGCTGGCGTAACGTCCCATCAGATCCCCACCTCCGGATAGCCGCGCAGGACGCCGGTCATGGCGAAGAGCGAGATCAGCGGTTCGAGGACGCGGCGCGGCCGGACGCCCCGCCGGTAGCGCCCCTCGGTGGCGGCGGCGCCCGTCGCCGAGACGAAGTGCAGGGTGCACCTGCGGCACTTGTCGTAGGGGCTCAGCCACGCCTGGGCGCCGCGCCGGTGCAGGTAGGCGTAGACGTCGCGGCTCTCCCGCAGGACCGACGCCGGGTCCAGGCCGTCGGGCTCGGCGTACAGCCACGTGTCGACCGGCGCCTGGAAGCGGACCGCGTCGCTCTTGGTGACCGCGATGGCCGCCGGGATGTCCAGCCGCCCGCCGGTCTTGGGCAGCCGGTCCAGCACGGCGCGGAACGACTCGTCGCCCATCCTGGCCGACTTGGTGGCGGCGTCGATCACGAACAGCAGCCCGCCGAGGGCCGGCACGAACCTGGTGGCCTCGTGGGTGGCGCTGCGCAGCAGCTCGCCGGCGATGTCGAAGAAGGCCACCGCGGTGGTGTGCCGGCCGTCGTTGACGAGCAGCGCGTCCACCGGCTCGGCGGTGGCCCGGTGGGTGGTGCGGTTGAGCGCGACCCGCTCGACCAGCAGCGGGCGCACGTAGGAGTTGACGTACTCGGCGTGCCGCTCGATGTCGACCGCGTCGGTGGTCAGCCCGTACGGCCGCAGCCCGCCCTGCTCGATGGCGCCGATCATGGCGGCCAGCAGGTGCGTCTTGCCCGTCTCCGGCCCGCCGACCAGGCCGATCACCAGGGGACGGCCGTGCCGTACGTAGGTGTAGGGCAGGTGGTGCTCCAGGCCGGGGTCCGACAGAGGAGCCGGGCAGCGGACGTGCGCGGCCCGCAGCAGGTCCTCCCGGCGCGGCCCGCTCACATGCTCCAGCGACAGCGGCTGGTACTGGCCGGCGGGGGTGCGCTCGTAGAGCTCGTCCTCGCTCCAGGCGAACTCGTGCAGGCAGATGGGGCAGAGGATCACCGGGTCACCACCCAGAGGACGACGAGCAGGGCGAGCAGGACGGCCAGCGGCAGCCAGCGCGCCCACCGGGGCATCGGCCTGCTCTCCTGCTCGAAAACGGGCTCGGCCCTGGTGGGATGCTCAGGGACGGGGACGGCCTCGCGCCTGGCCTCGCGCGCCCGGTCGAAGGCGGCGCGGCCCTCCTCCAGCCCGAGGTCGCGCTCGACGGCGACGGACTGCATCGGGTCGGGCATGCGCAGCCGGGCCAGCACCTCCTGCGCCGTCGGTGGCGAGCCGGAGAAGACGTCCTTGAGCGGTTGCAGGGCCGGGGTGGCCGTCAGGTCGGGCACGTCGACGATCTCGCGGCCGGTGACCGTCCGGTAGATCACCATGCCCGCGCTCCACAGGTCGTCGGCCGGGGCGGCGAGGCCCTCGCCCGTGCGCTGGGCGGGGCAGGCGTAGGGGGCCTCGCCCATCCGCAGCCGGCGCGAGCCGGCCAGCGTGGCGTGGCTGAGGTCGGTGAGCTGCACGGTGGCGCCGTCCCAGCGCACGGTGGCGGGCTCGATGCGCCGGTGCACGATGTCGCAGGCCGACAGGATGCGCACGGCGCGGAAGAGGCTCGCCTGCAGCGTGCGCTGCTCGCTGATCAGCAGCGCGCCGAAGTAGCGGCTGACCGGCTCGCCCCGGTAGTCATAGTGCAGGACGAACGGCTCCTCCTCGTCGAGGCTGTAGCCGATCAGGCGGGGCAGCTCGGGCGGGTAGGCGCGGCGCAGCCGGGAGAGCAGCCTGGCGCCCATGCGGGCCTCGTTCTCCAGCAGGTCGTAGAGGTACTCGCGGTCGCGGCCCTCCGCGCGCGGCACCCGCCGCTGCACGAGCTTGGTGCCGGAGGCCAGGTGGGTGACCCGGCGCTCGAACGGGTCCTGCCAGGGCTCGGCCTCCACCTCCCAGCTCACCGGATCGCCTTCGGGGGAGTTGAAGTCCAGCGGTTCAGGCTCCATCACCACTCCAGTTCTCCTCCACCGTCCCGGGACGCAGCGGCACCAGGCGAAGGGTGCCGGCGTACTGGCCCGACCGGGTCCACACGACTCCGGGCGGGTTGCCCTGGCCCCGTACGGCCCTGGGCGCGAAGCGCACCGCGTACGCCTGCCGCAGCAGCAGCGACAGGTCACGGTCGCCGCACAGCTGCAGCATCTGCCCGCCGGGCGGGGCCTGCAGGGCCCGCACGACCTGCTGCGACTGCCGCCACACGGCGTCCACCAGGTCCTGGCGGCCCGCGTCGGTGGTGCCGAACTCGGGCTTCTCCTGCACGCCCCGGTGCGCCAGGTGGTAGCGGTACTGCCGGAGCGTCTCGTCCACCCGCCGCTCCAGGCCCGCCTGCACGTCGCGGTAGTCGCCGTGCTCCAGGGCCGGCCAGGCGGCGTCCAGCCACACCGTCACCGCGTCGAGCAGGTCGCCGGTGATGACCTCGCGCAGTTGGCCGCCGCGGTCGCGCAGCCGCACGGTGACCTCCTCGTCCAGGGCGGGGCTGGCGGCGGCCTGCCCGGCCTCGGCCCTGCTCCAGTCGGACAGCGTGGCCGACACCTGCGTGCAGATTTCGGACAGCGCCGCCGCGACCGTGCGGGCCGCGTCGGAGGTGTGCATGCGGGCCTCGCCCAGCGCCCACTCGCTGGCGGCGACCTGTTCGAGCAGCGAGCGCAGCTCGTCGAGGGCGACTCTGGCGTCGCCGAGCGCGAGCTGGTCGCGCCACCTGGCCCGCGAGCGCCGCCAGAAGACGAAGCGGTTCAGCAGGCCACGGGGGAACTCGGCGGGCGCGTGCAGGTCGTTGAGCAGCCCGTCGGGGCACCGGCGGCGGCAGCCGGGGACGAAGGCGGCGCTGCCGATGGGCGCGCTCTGGTCGGCCAGCGTGCGCAGCCGCGAGACCAGCCGCATCAGGCTCTTGCGCTCCGCCAGGGCGGCCGACACGTCGGCACGCAGCTCGGCGGCGATCTCCGCGTGCCCCATGCCCGCCGGGGCGGCGGACCTGACGCCGTTGGCGGCCAGCGTGTCGGCGGCGTCCTCGTCGCTGTGGTCCACCTCGGCGAACAGCCGCTCGACGGCGTCGCGGAACTCGGCCAGCGCCCGGCCCGCGGCGATCACCTCGTCCACCACGGCCGCCCTGGCCAGGACGGTGCTGAGGTAGCCGAGGTCGTCCAGGGCGCGGCCCGCGCGGGCGAGCCGGTCGCGGGCCTGCCGGTAGAGCCGCTCCATCCGCCCGTCGGGGACCAGCGCGTCGAGCAGGTCGGCGGGCAGGTCCGCGGTGCCGCTGAGCACGGGCAGCGCGGTGGCCAGCGGCGAGGCGAAGACCGCGGTGTCGTGCTGGATCGGCCCGGCGAACCGGTCGGCCACGTCGGTGAAGGCCTGCGCCAGCACCTCCGGGTCGATGCGGCCCGCCACGATGCGCCAGCCGGGCGAGGCGGTGCCGTACGGGATCTCCCCCAGCTCGCCGACCACCTGGTCGAAGACCTCCGGCTGGGACAGCAGGTCGATGAGGATGGCCTCGGAGCTGACCTCCGGCCCGTGCGCCGCCTCCCCGGTGTCGGCGTTCCACAGGATGCCGCAGGGGTCGCCCACCCACAGCACCCTGCGGCTCTCGCCGGTGAGCGCCGGGGGCAGGCGCGGCTCGGGCCCCAGCGCCACCACGAGCACCGACCTGACCAGGCGCGAGCTGAGCACGCCCTGCAGCACCTGCTGCCCGGCGGCCAGCCGCTCGGTGTCGGTCACCACCAGCACCCGCTGGCCGAGCCTGGTCACCTCCTCCTTGCGGAGGTCGAGCACCACGACCATGCTCACTCCCCGGTGAGCGCGTCCAGGTCGCGCAGGTTGTAGGCGACGGCCTCGGCGACCCGTTCGAACGGCATGTCCAGCGCGGCGGGCAGGGTGGCGGACCAGAACGCGACGAGCTGGTCAGCCCGGTTGCGCGCGCCCGACGGCAGCTTCGGCATCATGATCTCCAGCAGGCCGAGCTGGTCGGCGGCCATGCCGGTGACCTGGTGGTAGAGCGGGTCGGGCGTGCCCGGCGTGCCCGACAGCCCGCGCGGCAGGGCGTTCATCAGCTGCTCGCTCACCAGGCTGCGGAACTCCTCGTCGCCGGCGATCACCCACTGCTCGTAGGCCCGCAGGATGCTCGGCCACGAGGACGCCCTGCCGTAGCCGGTCAGCGGCAGCGTCATCGAGCCGCCCTCGACGTCGATCCTGATCCGCGACGGCGAGCCGGGCTCGCCCTCGACCACGCTGACCTGCCCGTTCCAGAGCAGGCAGAGCAGCCGGTGCAGGATGCGGACCCGGTGCTCCTCGGTGGTGGCCAGGTAGCCGAAGTCGTAGCCGAGCCGCTGGCGCCACTTCAGGTGGTCCTGCGGCCGCTCGTGCTGCAGGGCGTCGGCCCAGCTGTGCAGCACCTCGCGCAGCTCGCGGACCTGGGTGACGCTCATCGAGGTACGCACCTGCACGACCGTCACCGAGTCGGCGTCGATGTTGCGGAAGTCGGGCACCCCCGGCAGGTCGATCCGCTCCTTGAGGAACCGCTCCAGCTCCGTCTCCTTGGCCGGCGCCGGGTAGGAGACGAGCACCTTCAGGTCGCCCGTGCCGTCGGGCGTGAAGCCGCCCGGCACCAGGTCGGCCAGCTTGAGCTGGAACTGCCGCACGTGCGGGTCGTCGCCGCCGCCCGTCGCGGCCTGGGCGAGGATGTCGGCCAGCGAGGGCAGCAGCGGCTGCTCGCCCAGCACGGCGGCCTCGTCGCGGTCCTTGAACAGCTTCTTGACCTCCAGCTTGAGCCGCTCGCGCACCCAGGCCAGCGCGTCGACCGGCTTGCCCGTGCGCCAGGCCAGGTCGTAGGCGTGCTGCCAGCCCCCCGGCCCGATCAGCGCGTCGACCACGCCGGCCTCGCCGTCGGTCGGCCGCAGGAGCTGCCGGGCCACGAACACGTCCACGAAGCGGCGCACCACCGCGTCGTAGAACGCCTCGGCGCCCGTCGGCGGCAGCAGGTGGTAGACGCCGACACGGGTCTCGTACAGCTCGCCCGCCCGGCGCGCGAACCGCTCGGGGTCGGCGTCGGCGTGCTCGGCGAACACCTCGGTGAAGTCGCGCACCTCGCGGATGAGCTGCTTGCGCAGCGGCTCCCAGCGCGGCATCTGGTCCGCCCACGCCCGGTGCCAGAGCCCCTGGCTGCGCCACAGGTACCAGGTGTCCTGGTCGTGCAGCGACGCCTGCACCTCCGGGTCGCTCCACTGCACCTTGCGGAACAGCCGGTCGCGCATCGGCCGCGGCTGCGGCGGCGCCTCCGTCATGGTCTCGTACGGCTTGCGCGGCTGCGCCCTGCGCTGGTCGAGCAGCCCGGCGAAGCCCAGCTTGTCGGCCTCGTGCACGTCGCCGGGCAGGCCCATCACGACCCGCCGCAGCCGGAACGGATCGACGTGGCCGAGCCCCTCCATCGCGCCGCGCCGCACGTCCATGTCCTTGGCCATGGCCGGCACGACGCGGCTGAGCTGCCGTTCCAGCGAGGCCAGGTTGTCCTCCATCGCGCGCATCCGGTTGGCCAGCGACTTCTGGATCTCCGCCGCGCCGGTCGCGGCGCGGGCCTCGGGCAGCGGCAGCGGCTCGCGGGTGTTGAGCTGCTCCAGGTTGGTGGTGAGGAACATGCGGCGGATCTCGTCCACGTTGCTCTCCGCCGCGCCCGGCGGCGCGGCGGAGAGCTGCGTCACCGCGCGGGCCAGCAGCCGCGAGCTGACCAGGTCGGCCAGCTCCTCCACCGGCACGGTCATCGAGGAGACGAACGCCGTGGACACGCCCCGGTTGCCGATGCCGGAGGCGGCGGGCACCTCGCGCTCCACGGCCCGGTTGATGAAGTCGTCGGCGAAGGAGGACTCGCCGCGGTCCTCCATGCCGCCGACGGCCTCCCCCGCGGTGCTCGGCCGGGTGCCGGCCAGGGAGACGACCAGCGAGGCGATCGAGCGGTGCAGGTCCTCGCGCTCGACGCCGGGCGGCATGGTGAACAGGAACGCGGTCTGCACGGTGCCGGTGGCCAGGCGGACCTCGCCCCTGCCCGGGTAGCGCACGCCCAGCTCGCCGACGATGCCCTGCTCGTCCACCTGCGTGCCCGCGTGCGGCGCGTTCTGGTCGTCGACCAGCCGGAACAGGTCGAGCAGGCTGGCTCCGGCGTTGAGCCTGGCCCGCCGCCCGCCGCCCTTGCCCTCCACGAACGCCGACGGCATGACCACCAGCGGGTGGATGCGCGCCCTGATGTGGTTGCGGGCGAAGGCGTCGCCGATCAGGTGCAGGTAGTCGTAGAAGATGCCGCTGCCGGTGCCGCCCGCCACGGAGAAGGCCACGAACACGTCGCAGGTGCGCCGCAGCCGCCCGCCCAGCGCGGCCAGCTCGCTGCCGGAGTTGCTGATCGCGCCGATGGCGTCCTCGAGGCCCTGCACGACGGGGCCGGGGCCGTGCCGCATGCGCTCGAACAGCGCCGCCCTGGCCACCGTCGGGAGCTGCCCCGCGCCCCGCATCAGCGGCGCGACCAGCGGCTCCTGCTCGCGCGGCGGCAGCCAGTCCTTGACGTGGTCGCCCAGCGTGGCCCGCAGGCTGCGCGCCACCTCCGGGTAGGAGTCGAACTTGGGCACCACGTCGTGGATCAGGTGCGCGGTACGGCCCGCCGCCGGCAGCTCCCGCTCGGTCGGCACCACGCGGCGCCGGGTGCGGTTCAGCTCGTCCTCGTTGAGGTCCACGTAGACGAACTGCAGGCAGGAGGGCAGCTCGTAGGGCAGGTAGTTCTGCCACCTGAAGTTCCTGATCAGGTCCATGCCGTCAGGACCGCACAGCTCGTCGCGCAGCCAGCGCTCCAGCTCCACCCCGACCCGGCAGCCGGTGCCGCCGAGCCCCACGAACATCATCGGATCGAAGATCCTCATGCATCCCTCACAACAGGTCGTCGCCTGGCATCGGTCGGTGGGTCGTCCTGCTCTGGTACGGCTCGGCCGCGCCGTAGGCGGGCTGCTCGGCGCCCGCGCCCCTGGACCGGCCGTCGTCCACGCCGAGCCACATGCCGTTCGGCAGGGCGATCGGCTGCCCGGGGAAGAGCGGGTCGAGCTCCTGCCCGGACGGGTCGCGGACCAGCACGGTGCGGCCCTGGCCCCGGCGTACGGAGTAGCCGGTCCCGTACGTACGGACAAGGCGGCCGTCGCTGACCTCGAAGGTGAACTCAGGCCCCTCGCCCAGCGGCGCCTGGAGCCGGCTGATGTACGGCTCGCCCGGCCGGTCGAACAGGTGCAGGGTCAGCTCGCTCGGATCGGCCGCCCGCCGCCGCGCCCGCCGCCTGGCCAGCAGGAACGGCAGCGCCACCGCGAGGACCACGAGGATGATCAGCAGGGCCTGCAGCGCCCGCTGCCACAGCGGCGTCGGCGGCTGCACGGCCACGTCCACGAACTCCTCGGCCACGACCTGCCCGGCCGGGTCGAGCACCTGGACCACGCCGCTCACCTCGCCCTCGCCCGCGTCGGCGCCGACGCGCAGCTCGAAGCCCTGCTCGGAGCTGCCCGTGGGCGCCTGGACCTGCTGGGCCGACAGGCTCACGGTGCCGGGCACGTCCACGAGCCGCAGGCCGAGCTGGACGGGCTCGGCCTCGTTGGTGATCCGGACGGCGCCGGCCAGCGTGCCGCCCGGCTCGACGGTGGCCGGCTCCAGCTGGACCTGGGCCCGCAGCCGGTCGGCAGGCCCGGCGATGCTGGTGGAGTACGGCCGCTCGTCGCCGGCCACGCCGGGCCCCGTCACCTTGCCGAGGAAGGTCAGCGCGCCGGTGGCCGTGGCCGGGATGACCACCTGGCCGGTGTACTCGCCGTCGCCCTGGGCCCGGTCGGCCCCCTCACCCGTGTCGCCCAGCTCGACGGGGGCCTCCGGGAAGCCGTCGCCGGACATCCTGGCGCTGAAGCGCAGGTCCTCCAGCGCGGCCGGGTCGGTGATCGTGCCCGTCCTGGTCTGCAGCCGCAGCCGCACGTTGACCTGCTCGCCGGGGCGTGGGCGCGGGTTGCTGAGCGAGATCGAGGCACGCAGCGCGCCCTGCCAGACGACGGTGGCGCTGACGTCCTGACGGCTGACGTTCGGCGGCGAGGTGAGCCGGATGATCCACTCGCCGGGCAGCGGGTTGCGGATGCGCAGCGACTCCACCGGGCCCGCCTCGCCGGCCGCCTGGAAGGTGGACTCCTTCAGCTCGCCCTGCTTGGGCACCTGCGTGCCCTCGGGGTCGAAGTAGCTGACCTGGATGCGCTTGTCACGCTTGACCACCACGATCGAGCCGTCGGTGGCGATGATCGGGATGTTGACCTTCAGATCGATGGTGGCGCCCGCGTCGAGCGAGTCGGTCACCGACTCCTCGATGCCCGCGCACCGGGCGTAGGCGAAGGCCTCCAGCAGCGAGCGTTCCACGTCGGCCGAGGTGGCGACGACGCGGGCGGTCGGCGTGGCCGTCTTCTGCTCGCCGCAGGGCTGGACCCAGCCGCCCGCCGCGAACGCGTCCAGCGCCGACTTGTCGGCGGCGCCGAAGCCCAGCGGCCAGATCTGCACCTGACCCTGCCTGGCGTCGTCCAGGCTGCGGGTGATCTGCGCCTGGGCGTTGGCGTTGCGGGCCTGCTCGTCGGCGCCATACTGCGGGCTGTTGCGCACGTCGAGGACGCCGTCGGTGAGCAGGAACACGATCTTCGAGCGCTGCTGGTCGTCGGGCCTGCCCATGATGTCGAGCGCCTGCTCCAGGGCGGCGGCGTGATCGGTGTCGTTGCCCTCCTCGGAGGTACGCAGCCGCAGCTTCTCCACGCACCGGCTCAGCGACTCGCGATCCTGCGCGGTCTGCACCCCGGTCAGCGGGCACACGATGTCCACGGCCGACTGGCCGGGCCCGTTGGAGCTGCCGAACCCCACCACGGCCACCTGTGACTGCGGTGAGAGCTCGCTGAGCGCGATGAGCTGGGCGGCGGCCCGCTCCCGCTTGACGTCCTGGTCCTTCAGGCTGCCCGACTCGTCGACCAGGATGACGACGCGGACGGGCTTGACGTCGGAGGGCGGAGCGGCCTGCGCTGCCGACGGGAGGAGGGCCACGGCAGTGGTCACGGTCAGCGCGAACAGAAATCTGAGGGATGAAGTGACGAGCACATTTCCTCGCAGTCGCCGTTTTCTTATCCGCAGAACGGAGAGAAGCCCCGAGAAGTTTCAGCCCTGGTTTTGGTCATGCACTTTGTCGAATTGTGTATGTCGCTAATCGTCGCCGTCTACCCCGCATACAGGGATTCTATGGGGAAGGTCACGGCTGTGGGGCTGGTGAGTCAAGAGTTCAGTAAAGACGGATTTATGCCCATTTATCGGTCATTAACTGCCTCCGCCCCGGTTTTCGGCCGGGGCGGAGGAAAACGACCGCGCTAGAAGTCGGTCGCGGAAAGGCGGCCGTACACGATCATGAGCACCGCCACCAGCGCCGTCCACCCCGTCTGGTGCGCCGCACCCAGCCCGGCCCCGTCGTCGCCGTGGAAGTACTCGTGGAACTGGATCAGGTCCCGCCAGTGCGGGTCTTCCTGGAAGACGCGCTGCCCGCCGTACACCGGCCGCCGCCCGTCCTGACCGCGCAGGAACGTGCGGACGAGCCGGTCCGAGATCTCCTTGCTCACCTCGAACAGCGTCATCCGGTTGCCTGAGCCCGTCGGGCACTCCACGGTGAAGTCGTCGCCGTAGAACGCGTACAGGTGCAGCAGCGCCCGGATCAGCAGCACGTTGGTGGGGAACCACACCGGGCCGCGCCAGTTGGAGTTGCCGCCGAACATCCGGCTGTCGGACTCGGCGGGCAGGTAGGCCACCTTGTACTCGCGGCCCTCCACGGTGAACGTGTACGGGTGCTCGGCGTGGTGCCGCGACAGCGAGCGGATGCCGTACGGGCCGAGGAACTCGTCCTCGTCGAGCATGCGGGCCAGCAGGCGCCGCAGCTTGCGCTCGTCCAGCAGCGACAACATCCGCCGCCCCGCCACGCCGGGCCGCTCGGCCGCGGACATGCCCCCGGCCAGATCGGGATGCCGGCTCGCGAACGCCCTGACCCGGTTGTACAGCCGTGCCTCCGACTCGTCGGCGCGCGGCGTGAAGACGGTCGTGGCGCACAGCGGCAGCAGCCCCACCAGGGAGCGCACCTTGAGGCGCATGGCCTCACCGTTCGGCAGCCGCAGCACGTCGTAGAAGAAGCCGTCGGCCTCGTCCCACATCTCCTCCTTCAGGTCGCCGACCCGGTCGGTGGAGGCGGAGATGCGCAGGAAGGCCTGGGCGAAGCGCACGGCGAGATCCTCGTACGCGGGCGCCCGGTCCGACAGCTCGGCGGCCATCTGCAACATCGTCTGCGTGTAGAACGCCATCCACGCCGTGCCGTCGGCCTGGTCCAGTGAGCCGCCGGTGGGCAGCGAGGCGCTGCGGTCGAAGACGCCGATGTTGTCCAGGCCGAGGAAGCCGCCCTGGAACACGTTGCGCCCCTCGGGGTCCTTGCGGTTGACCCACCAGGTGAAGTTGACCAGCAGCTTCTGGAAGACCCGCTCGATGAAGTCCAGGTCGCTGTGGCCGTCGAGCCTCCTGTCCAGGCTGTTGACGAACCGGGCCGCCCACGCCTGCACGGGCGGGTTGACGTCGCCGAAGTTCCACTCGTAGGCGGGCACCTGGCCGCCGGCGTGCAGGTACCGCTCGCCCAGCAGCACCTCGATCTGGTGCTTGGCCAGGTCGAGGTCCACCACGGAGAGCGCGACGGCGTGGAAGGCCAGGTCCCAGGCGGCGAACCAGGGATACTCCCACTTGTCCGGCATGACCAGCACGTCGTCGGCCGTCATGTCGAACCAGGCGTGGTTGCGCTGCCCGGTGCGCGTCCACGGGTCGGCGCCGTGCTCGGCCAGCCAGGTCTCGACGTCGAAGTAGTAGTACTGCTTGCTCCACAGCAGGCCCGACAGCGCCTGCCTGAGCACCATCGCCTCGTCCTGGCCGGTGTCCGGCGGGGTGAGCGCGGCGTAGAAGGCGTCGGACTCGGCCCGCCGCCGCCGCAGCACCTCCTCGAAGCCCGGCCCGAGCGGGTCGGGGCCCACGTCGCCCGCGGCCAGCCGGACCCGCACCGTCACCTCGCCGCCCGCCGGGACGGTGAGCGTGTGGTGCACGGCGGCCTTGGTGCCCGTGCGCTGCGGGTTCACCGCGCCGCTGTCGCCGTGCACGACGTGGCGGTCGATGCCGTCCTTGACGTACGGGCCGGCGTTCCTGCCGCCGAACAGGCGCTCGTGGTTCGTCTCGTTCTCGGTGAACAGCAGCGGCGCGTCCGCCTCGCAGTACAGCCGGTACGTTCCCAGCTCCGGATGGTCGGCCTGGATCACCCCCGGCTCCGCGGCCCGCAGCGCCGGCTTGGCCGAGCCGGTGCCCCACGACCAGGTGTTGCGGAACCACAGCGTCGGCAGCACGTGCAGCGTGGCCGCCTCCGGGCCCCGGTTGGCGACGGTGATCAGCATGAGCAGGTCGTCAGGCGACGCCTTGGCGTACTCGGCGAACACGTCGAAATAGCGGCCCTCGTCGAAGACGCCGGTTTCGAGCAGCTCGAACTCGAAGGCGTGCGCGTCCCTGGCCGCGCTCGTGGTGACCAGCGTGTCGTAGGGGAAGGGCGCCTGCGGGTACTTGTAGAGGTAGCGCAGGTAGGAGTGGGTGGGCGTGCTGTCGAGGTAGAAGTAGTACTCCTTGACGTCCTCGCCGTGGTTGCCCTCGCCGTTCGTGAGCCCGAACGGGCGCTCCTTGAGGATCGGGTCCCTGCCGTTCCACAGCGCCATCGACAGGCAGAGCCGCTGCTTGTCGTCGCTGACGCCACCGAGCCCGTCCTCACCCCATCGGTAGGCGCGTGAACGGGCGTGGTCGTGCGGGAAGTAGTTCCACGCGTCGCCGTTCACGCTGTAGTCCTCGCGGACCGTGCCCCATTGCCGCTCGCTCAGGTACGGCCCCCACCGTCGCCATGGCGCGTCCGGAGCGGCCGACTGCCCTAGTCGTTCTCGTTCGGCATCCATGGGCGCAGCATCCTCCGATGCCCGCCCGCTGCCTCCTTCCCGGGAAGTGAGGTTTGTCAGCCGCCTCCCGCCGTTCCTCGGCCGCGCGCCCGCCTGGATCTTCGGCCGCGCGCCCGCCTGGATCTTCGGCCGCGCGCCCGCCTGGATCCTCAGCCGCGCGTCCGCTTGGTCAGGACCCGCTTCATCCGGCGGGCCAGGACCGCGCGCACGCCGTCCTGGCCGCGCCTGGCCGCGTGCAGGTCGCGGCGCAGCGTGCCGACCTCGCGCCGCAGCTCCACGGTGCTCCTGCGCCAGCGGGCCGCCTCCTCCCGCCACTTGGCGACCTGGGCGCGCAGCCGCTCGGCCTCCCTCTCGAGCCGCGCCGCCTCCGCCTCGGCCTGCTTCCTGGCCCGGTACGCGGCCCGCCGCCCGAGGATCTCACCCGGTTCCGACGCGAACCCGTACTCCTCCCCGACGACCCACCGGACCCCCGACACGTCCTCCACGGCGTCGTCGAGCGGCTCGCCGGGGCGGGCCACGATCCGGGCGCGGGCCAGCGCCGAGACCCGTTCCAGCCGCGCCGTCACCACCTCGCCGGGCGTCTCCGCCAGCAGCACCCGCACCAGGCCGAGGCCCTCGGCGCGGGCCAGGGCCAGCAGCCTGGCCACACTGTCCTCGCCGGGCACCCAGCCCGCCGGCAGGCGCAGCACGAACGGCACGGACGGGTCCACCTGCTCCGCCGTCGCCAGCAGCACCCGGCTCTCGTGCTCGTAGTGGCCGTGCACCAGCACCAGGTCGAGGTGCGGGTCGTCGAGCGGGGCGCGGCGGTCGCGGTCCAGGGTGTCCCAGGGGCCGACCAGCACCACGGACAGGTCCGCCACGGTCGAGGCGAGCAGCGCGTCCACGGTGGCGCGGACGGCCTCGTACCCGGCGGTGCCGTCCAGGACGGCGGTCACGTTCGGCACCTTCCAGCGCCGGGCCGGATGCGTGCGCAGCCACTGGTAGGCGGGGATGCGGTCGGCCACGAAGGCGTGGCTGACCCGGTCGATGCGCTCCTGGGCGCGCATGCGCATGGTGGGCCCGAGATGGTAGGCGCGGGCCAGCGGCTCGGGCACGAACACCGCCCCCGCCTGGTGGAGCCGGTAGCCCATCTCGGTGTCCTGGCCGAGGATCAGGTCGTCGTCCATGGGCCCGGCGGCCTCGACGAGGCGGGCGCTGACGGAGGTGGCGCCGCCGACGTGCAGGCTGAACGGCCGCACCGGGTTGTTCGTCAGCCCGTCCGTCCGCTCCACCAGGCCGACCAGCCAGGCGTGCGGCTCGGCCGGCTCGAACGCGGCCTCCAGGTCGTCCGGCAGGACGGCGGGCAGCGGGGCGGTGGTGAAGCGGAGGTATCCGGTGACGGACAGGTAGGGCGCGGCGTGGTGCCAGCGCATGTGCGCCTCGATCGCGCCGGGCGTGAGCACCACGTCGGAGTCCAGCCAGTGGATGACGTCCCCCGTGGCCAGCGCCAGCCCGGCGTTGCGGGCGGCGGCCCGTCCCGGCCGCTCGCAGACCACCAGCCTGGCGGCCGTGCCCTCGGGCAGCCGCAGCGGCGGCGAGCTGCCGTTGTCCACCACGATGATCTCGGTCAGCCCCGCCGGGTACGTCTGCCGCGCCAGCCCCTGCAGCACCAGGTCCAGCTTGTCCTGCGCCCCGTAGGCCGGGACGATCACGCTGACCCGCAGCTCCGGCGTGAAGTGCTCCGGCGGTCGCAGCACCCGGTAGTCGTTGCCGCGCACCCGCCGCGTCGTCCCCCTGACGGACATGCCGCGCTACCCCCTGAAGATCGGCCCGGGATCCACGAGGGGCTCAATGTAGGCGCTCTACCTGGGAGAAAGCTGTGTCCTCACTGGGAAATCGACATTTCCGCAGCTCAGGCTTGACAGGGTTCACCCAGGAAGTGCCCTGACGGTGACGGGTGCCAGCCAGAGCCCGGCCAGCGCGTCGATGAGGCCGACGGCGGTGGCCTCCCAGCCCGTGCGCGCCGCGGGCCCGCCTTCGTGCAGCGCCCGCTCGCGTTCGGCCAGCGTGTGCACCACCAGCAGGCGGCTCATGTCCGCCCGCTCCCTGTGCACCTCCTCCGGCAGGTCGGGCAGCAGCCGGAACATGCCCTCCAGCGTGCGCCCCATCGACGGCGCCGCCACCGACTCGTCGACCACGATCTGCCGCAGGGCCGGCACCGTGTCGAACTGCGCCAGGCACCTGGCCCGCCAGCTCGGCACGCCCAGCGCGTCGAGCTGGCCGGTCGCGGGGCGTACCAGGCAGGCGATCCAGGCGCGCGGGTCGTCCGGCTCGCCGATCTCCGCCAGCATCCGCAGGCGGCGCTCCTCCGTCACGGCGGTGTGGCGGCGCACGATCGCCCGCACCAGGTCGGCCTTGGTGCCGAAGTGGTAGCCGACGGCGAAGTTGTTCGCCTGCCCGGCCGCCTGGCCGATCTGCCGGTTGGACACCTCGCCCACCCCCTGCTCGGCGAAGAGCCGCTCGGCGGCGTCGAGGATCGCCTCACGGGTGTCGCGGGCCCGCTCCGCCCCGCCGCGGGTCACTCGCCGCGCGGCCCTGACGGAGCCCGCGCGCCCGGTCTTGGTGGAGGACATGCCCACCACCGTACGGAACCCCGGCCCGATCCGCCCTCCCGGGCGGGCGATCAGGGGCGGTGAGCGCGGTGGCCGGCCACGCTCACCGCCCGCATGCTCGCCTCAGCCGTCCTAGAGGGAGATACGGCCCGCGCCCGCGCCCGCCGTCACGATCGACTTGACGCTGGAGGCGCTGTCGAGCGAGTACGAGTACGGGATCGACCGGACACTGCCGCCGCTCTGACCGCTGCCCGAGTTGACGAAGTGGTTGTTGCGGGCCACCAGGGTGCCGGCGGGGGAGCTGCCCTCACCCAGGTGGAACGGGTCGTCGGTGTTCTCGAAGTAGTTGCCCTCGACCAGCACGCCGCCCTCCATGGTGGAGGCGACGCCGTAGCTGCCGACGCTGCCGTAGTAGTTGTTGAACACGTGCACCGGGTTGCCGAACCGCACGCGCGGGTGGCGCTGGTTGGTGCCGTCGAACCAGTTGTGGTGGTACGTCACGCGCAGGCGCCCCCGGTCCTCGGAGGCGTTGCTGTCGCTGTGGCCCAGCAGCATGGTCTTGTCGTGGTCGAAGAACCTGTTCCAGGACACCGTGATGTAGTCGCTGGACCGCTTGATGTCCAGGGCGCCGTCGCCGCCGTTGCTGAAGGTGTTGTGGTCGATGTAGACGCGGGTGGAGTACTGGACGTTGATGCCGTCGTCGCCCCAGTTCCTGAAGGTCAGGTTGCGGATGATGACGTTCGACGCCTGAGAGACGTTGAAGCCGCATCCGGAGATGGTCGCGCCCGAGTTGCCGATGACGGTCTTGTTCGAGGCGACGCGGAGCATGCCGGAGCAGGAGATGGTGCCGGAGACCCTGATCACGGCGGCGGAGCCGGACGACAGGGCGCTCGTCAGCGCGGAGGCGGAGGAGACGGTCGTGGTGGCCGCGCTGCCGCCGCCGGTGGTGCCGCCGCCCTGCGTGGCCCAGCCGACCAGCGGGGTGTCGGCCGCGGCCGGCGCCGCGGTCGCCGCCGTGAGCCCCGCCGCCGCGGCGGCCAGGCTGGTGACGAGCGTGAGGACACGTCGTGCTGTGCTCATGAGTGTGCTCCTACCTACTGCGGGTGGTCTGTAGGTGCTGCCTGTTCACATATGTGAACGCGTGGCATGTGAGTGAACGAGAGCGAGAGTAGGAAAGCGCTTTCCAGTCGTCAATGAAGTCGCCGCGGCCCTTCGTGGCGGAGTAGGAGTCGTGGCCGGTCAGGGCATAACACCGCGTTTTTACCGCTGTGAAACTTTCATGTCGGAGCCCTGGCTACGGCGTGCCCACGTGACCCTGCCGCCGGCGTCCAGCAGCATGCGGGACGAAGCATGCAAGATCACGACATTTACCGCTGCTGTGGGACGGTGACGATGGCGGTGGCGGTGGCGGGCGGCGGCACCAGCCGCCGGTCGCGAACCAGTTGGATGACGCGCTCCAGGTCGGGCGTCTGGTAGCGGTCGTCGCCCAGCGCCGCGACGTGCCGCCTGAGCTCCGCCAGCATGGTACGGGTGCCGGCGCCCAGCGGCAGGCCCGCCATCTCACCGGCGATGAGGTCGATGCCCTGGGCCGCCATCAGGTACTGGACGGCCAGCACGATCTCCAGCCGGTCCAGGTTCTCGTGCAGGTCGCGGGCCGAGGCCATGGCCATCGTGTTGTGGTCCTCCTGCCCGTCCTTGACCGGGCGTGACAGGGTGCCCGCCGGGGTGGCCCTGACCTGCATCTCGGGGACCAGCGCGGCGGCCACCGTCTGCACCTGCACCAGGCCGGAGTTCAGGCCGACCGGCGGGCCGGCCAGGTTCGCCGGCAGGCCGTAGCTCCACCGGGGCGACAGCAGCCGTCCCGACAGCTCCTGCGACAGCACGCCGACGTCGGCGATCTCCGCGTTCAGGGTGTCGGCGAGGTGGCCCATGACGGAGCCGTCCCAGTTGCCGCCCATCACGAACTCATACCCCCGGCCCCGCTCCCGCCTGAAGACCAGCGGGTTGACGGTGGAGGAGTTGGCCTCCCTGATCAGCGTCCGGCGGGCGTCGGCGAGGGTGTGCCGCAGCCCGGCGAGGATGTGCGGCGCCGCCCGTACCGAGACCGCGTCCTGGATGCGCGGCTCGGGGCTGAGGCGGCGGCGGCCCTCGTCCGTCATCCAGCGCGAGCCCGCGACCATCGCGCGCAGCCGCGCGGCGACCGCGTTCTGCTCGGGGATGTGGCGTTCCGCATGCGTACGGGCGTCCAGCGAGCTCCGCTCGGCCCTGGTCGCCTCCATGAACAGGGCGAACGCCCCCTCCGCCTGGTCGGCGAGCACGGTGGCGCGGTGCACGGCGTGCGCCAGCGTGGCGGTGAGCACGGTGCTGCCGCTGACGATCGGCAGCGCCTCCCCGGCGAGGAGGGTGAAATCCCTGGTCAGCCCGGCCCGGGGCAGCAGCTCCGAGGCCGGGCCCTCCTGTCCCCGGTAACGCACCGGCGCGTCCTCGCCGATCGCCGCCAGCCCGGCCGCGGCCTGGGGCTGCAGGTCGCCGGTGCCCAGGGAGCCGATCTGCGGCATGCGCGGCACGACCCCGGCGTTGACCAGGTCCAGCAGCCGCTGGGGCACCTCGGGGCGGACGCCGGCGCGGCCCCTGGCGAGCTGGTTCGCCTTGAGGATCAGGGCCAGCCTGACCACGTCGTCCGGCAGCGGGTCGCCGACGCCCGCGGCGTGGGAGCGCAGGATGTTGCGCTGGAACCGCTCCTGCTCCGCCGCCGAGAGCGGGCGGTCCTTGAGCGGCCCGAGCGCCTGGTTCCAGCCGTAGACGCGCTGGCCCTCCAGGGCCGCCAGCGCGCCGGCGCGGGTCCTGGCCATGGTGGCGCGGGCGGAAGGCGCGAGCCGTGCGGAGACGGGACGGCCGTCGAGGATCGCGAACGCGTCCCTCAGCGAGAAGGAGTCGCCGTCCAGCACCAGGCTCAGCGGGCGCGGCGCCGGGGGAGCCGCGGGCTCGGCGACCGCCTGCCCCGGCACGCACAGGGCGGTGACCAGGCCGAGACCGGTGATGATGCGCCGGGTCATGGCGACTCCCTCCACGAAGATCGATGCCGCACCCGTCATCGTGGCCGGGCGGGCGGGCGGCGGGTCGGACGACGACCGTTATAGTCCGGCGAGCGGCCTGCGCGGGCGACGACCCGGCCTCGGCGGGGAGAGTGCTGACCCGATCTCGACCCTTTCCATGGCAAGCCTCCCAGCGCGGGCGAATCCGGCCTGAGCTGCGGGGGTGGGGGTACGGGCGAACGGGCCGATACGGTCTACTGCCATGGAGATCTGGATCAACCCCGCGTGCTCGAAGTGCCGCTCCGCGCTTTCCGTCCTGGACGCCGAGTCGGCGCAGTACACCGTGCGCCGCTACCTGGAGGACCCGCCGAGCGAGCCCGAGCTGCGCGAGGTGCTGTCCAGACTCGGGCTGGAGCCGTGGGACATCACGCGGACCGGTGAGGCGCGGGCGGCCGAGCTGGGGCTGGACGGCTGGCCGCGCGACGCGTCCGCGCGTGACCGGTGGATCAGGGCGCTGGCGCAGAACCCGATCCTGATCCAGCGCCCGATCATCACGGCCGACGACGGGTCGGCGGTGATCGGCCGGTCGGAGGACGCCGTGCGTTCGGTGCTCTGAGCCGCTCACGGCAGGAGGAACGCCGCGAGCCGCCCACGGCAGGAGGAAGGCGCTGCATCACAAACAGCGAGAGGAAGGCCGCGTCCCCCGCGGGCGATACGGGGAACGCGGCCTTCCTGGTCCGGCGGGGATCAGGCCCCGGCGACGGCCTCCTCCTTGGCCGCCGGCGACGGCAGGTCGAGGCTGTCGCGGAGCCTGGCGGGCTTGAGGAAGGCGGCGGCGACCAGGCCGACGGCGGCGATGGCGGCCGAGATGAGGAAGATGTGGCCGGTGGCGTCGCCGTACGCGGCCCTGACGATCTCCTTGATCGGCTCGGGCAGGGCGGCGAGGTTCAGGCTGCCGCCGGCCGCGGCGGCGTCACCGCCGACCGGGATCCCGGCCTTGACCAGCCCTTCCGCGATGCTGGTCGCGACCTGGTCGGCCAGCACCGCGCCGAGCACCGACACGCCGACGGTGCCGCCGAGCGAGCGGAAGAACGTGACCGCGCCGCTGGCCGCGCCGATCTCGCTGAGCGGGACCGTGTTCTGGATGACCAGGACGAGGTTCTGCATGGACATGCCGACGCCGATGCCCACGGCGAGCATGTAGAGGGAGATCAGCACCAGCGAGGTCTGGTGGTCGATGGTCGCCAGGCCGCCGAAGCCGGCCAGCAGGACGATCAGGCCGACCAGGATGTACGGCTTCGTCCGCCCGGTGTTGGAGACCATCCGGCCGCTGATCGTGGACGACAGCAGCACGCCCGCCATCATGGGGATGGTCAGCAGGCCCGCCTCGGTGGGGCTGAACCCGCGGCCGATCTGGAAGTACTGCCCGAGGAAGACCGAGCCGCCGAACATGGCCATGCCCACCGCGAGGCTGGCCAGGATGGCCAGCGCGGGCGTGCGCCGCCGGATGACGTGCAGCGGCACGACCGGCTCCTTGACGGCCGACTCGACCCAGGTGGCCAGCGCGAGCAGCACCACACCGCCACCGGCCAGGGCCGCGGTCTGCCAGGACAGCCAGTCGAACTCGTTGCCGACGAAGGTGACCCAGATGAGCAGGATGCTGACGCCTGCGGCGATGAGGGTGGCGCCCCAGTAGTCGATGCTCACGTTCGACCGCCGCACGGTCGGGATGTGCAGCGTCTTGGCCAGCAGCGCGAAGGCGGCGATGGTGAACGGCACGGCGATGAAGAAGCACCAGCGCCAGCCGAGCCAGGAGGTGTCGGCGATGAGACCGCCGAGCAGCGGGCCGCCGACCGTGGCCACGGCCATGACGGCGCCGAGGTAACCGTTGTAACGGCCGCGCTCCTTCGGCGAGATCATGGCGGCGATCACGACCTGCGCGAGGATCTGCAGCGCGCCCATGCCCAGGCCCTGCACCGCGCGGAACGCGATGAGCTGGCCGGTGTTCTGCGCGAACCCGCAGGCCAGCGAGCTGACCATGAAGATCACGATGGCGATCTGGAGCAGCAGCTTCTTGTTGAACAGGTCGGCCAGCTTGCCCCAGATGGGCGTCGAGGCGGTCGAGGCCAGCAGCGACGCTGTGACGACCCAGGTGTACTGCGACTGGGTGCCGTCCAGCGCGCCGATGATCTGGGGCAGCGCCACCGACACGATGGTCCCGCTGAGCATGGCGACGAACAGGACCAGCAGCAGGCCGCTGAGAGCTTCGAGGATCTGGCGGTGGGTCATCGGCTCCGCCGCGGACGGCGCTGCCGGCTGTGCACTCACGCGCAACCTCCGTTTCTCGTACGTCAAAGAGATCAACCCGGACACCTTACATGCACATGGGGCAACTTTGCGCATTGAGCATTTATTCCCGTTGGGTAAGCTGTGCGTCATCATGGGCAACACACCGGGCCTGCGGGAGCGCAAGAAGGCCCAGACACGGCAGGCGGTGCACGAGGCCGCGCTGCGGCTGACCGTCGAGCACGGGCTGGACAACGTCACCGTCGAGGCCATCGCCGATGCCGCCAACATCTCGCGGCGCACGTTCTCCAACTACTTCGACGGCAAGGAGGACGCGCTGCTCTACGGCGACGAGCAGCGCCTGGACAGCCTGGTGCTGCGCGTACGCGAGCAGCCGGCCGGCCGGACCGCCTGGCAGGCGCTGCGCGGGGCGCTGCAGAGCCTCTACGCCGAGACCGGCGGGCCCGACCGCGCATGGCACCTGCGCGCCCGCCTGGCCATGGGCCATCCCTCCCTGCAGGCCAGGCAGCTCGCCGGCCGCGTCCGGCTGGAGCGCGCGCTGAGCCAGGCGGTGGCCGAGCGGGCGCAGCCGTGCGACGTCGGGCCGGAGATGCTCACGGCCGCGTTCCTGGCGGCGATGCGCATCGCCACCCAGCGGTGGTGCGCCGAGTCGGAGACCCGGCCGCTGCACGAGCTGACGGTGCTGGCGCTGGACGAGATCGCCCGTCCCTTCGAGGACGTGGCCCAGCCCCTGTCCGTCCGGGGGTGAGGGAGGACCGGGCGGGCAGGGGCCGGGCGGCTCACGGTTCCGCGCGCGGGCCGAGGTGGCCCGGTCCCGCGTCGCGATGACGGGACCGGGCCCGTCGCAGGCGCGTCCGACCCACCGGCACCGGCGTCGCCGCAGCCGGGGAGGACTCCAGCTCGAACCTGTCACCAACCCCGCCGAACGCCGCCGCCGCGGGCCCGGGCCCCCGCGCTGCTGACGAGGGGAATGCTAGGAGGGCACCCTTCCGGAATCCTTATCCGCGACCTTGCCGCGGATCACCCGGACGCCCGCCCTCGTCATCCGCCGCCGCGCCGGGCGCGAAGACCCGACGGGAGAGACGCCCGGACGGGGGCAGGACGTCCGGCCGGCTTCACGCATGCGCCTGGGGAGTGTGACGGTGGAGTTTCGGATCTTGGGCACGGTGGGGGCGGTGCACGAGGGGGCCGCGATCGTGGTGGGCGGGCCGCGGCATCGCCGGTTGCTCGCGGTCCTGCTGCTGCGCGCGGGGCAGGTCGTGCCCGTGCCGGCGCTGACCGACGCCCTGTGGGGGGAGCGGCCGCCGCGCAGCGCGGGGGCGATGATTCACGTACGGGTCTCCGAGCTGCGGACCGCGTTGCGTGTCACGGGGAGCAGGGTGCTGACCCGTGACGGGGGCTACCTGCTGAAGGTCGGGCCTGACGAGCTGGACGCCGTCCGCTTCGAGCGGCTCGCCGCGGCCGGGGCCGCCGCCCTCGCCGCCGGCGACCCGGTGCGGGCCCGCGCCGATCTGGTGGCGGGGCTGGCGTTGTGGCGGGGGCCGGCGTTGGGGGAGTTCGCCGACGAGGCGTTCGCCCGGGCCGATGCCATCCGCCTGGGGGAGCTGCGGCTGCAGGCGGTGGAGCAGCGCATCGCGGCCGATCTCGAATTGGGGCGGCACGACTCGGTGGTGGCGGAGCTGCGCAAGCTCGTGCACGACCAGCCGTTGCGCGAGCGCTTCTGGGGGCAGCTCATGCTCGCCCTGTATCGGGGTGGGCGGCAGGGGGAGGCGCTGGAGGCGTACCGGTCGGCTCGTGATCACCTCACGGACCAGCTCGGTCTCGAACCGGGCGACGCGCTCCGGTCCCTGCACCACGCGATCCTGACCGCCGACCCGAGCCTGCGGGCGCCGGGGCGGGCGGTGGTGGTGCCGTCGCCTGACCCGGCGGACGCGCGTGTGGGGACGGGCAAGCTGGGGACGCGGCCTGATGCGGGGCCGGCGCTGCGGACGGCCGAGACCGGGACACAGCCCGGCGCGGGGCCAGGGCTGCAGCCGGGCACGGCGGGGACGTGGCCCGGCGCTGGAGCGGGGCTCGGTGCCGGAGTGCGGCCCGGCGGTCGCGTGCGGCAGGGGACCGCCGTCCCGGCGCAGCTGCCCGCCGACGTGTCCGCCTTCACCGGCCGCGCCGACCAGTTGCGCGAGCTGGACGAGCTGCTCGGCCACGACGCCACCGCCCGGCCGCCGGACGTCCCCGTCGCCGTGCTGTCCGGCACCGCGGGGGTCGGCAAGACGGCGCTCGCCGTGCACTGGGCGCACCGCTCCCGCGACCGGTTCCCCGACGGGCACCTGTACGTGGACCTGCGCGGCTACGACCCCGGCCGGCCCATGCAGGCCACCGACGCCCTGGCCCGCTTCCTGACCGCACTCGGCGTCCCCGGCTCGGAGGTCCCGCTGGAGACCGACGAGCGCGCGGCCCGGTTCCGGACCGAGCTGGCGGGCCGGCGCATGCTCGTCATCCTCGACAACGCCTCCTCGGTCGAGCAGGTCCGCCCGCTGCTGCCCGGCACCGGCCCCGGCGGCGTGCTGGTGACCAGCAGGGACAGCCTGGCGGGGCTGGTCGCGCGGGACGGCGCCCGGCGCGTCGAGCTCGACCTGCTCCCGCCCGCCGACGCCCGCGCCCTGCTGCGCCGCCTGATCGGCGCGCGGGCGGCCGCCGACCCGGCCACCGTGTCCGCCCTCGCCGACCGCTGCGCTCGGCTGCCGCTGGCCCTGCGCATCGCCGCCGAGCTGGCGCTCTCCCGCCGGACGATGCCGCTCCGCGACCTCGCCGCCGAACTGGCCGAGCCGCCCGGACCGGCCGGACCGACCGAACCGCCCGAGCCGCTCGAACCGCCCGAGCCGACTGGCCTGACGGGGCGCCGCCTCGACCTGCTCGACGCCGGTGGCGACCCGCGTACCGCGGTGGCCTCGGTGTTCTCCTGGTCGATCCGGCACCTCCCACCCACCACCGCACGCACGTTCCGACTGCTGGGCCTGCACCCGGGCACCGACCACGACGCCCACGCCGCCGCCGCGCTGACGGGCAGGGACGTCGAGGCGGCGCGGCGGGACGTCGAGGCGCTCGCCCGCGCCCACCTCCTGCACGAGACCACCCCCGCCAGATACGCCATGCACGACCTGCTGCGCGCCTACGCCGTCCGCCTGGCGACGAAGACGAAGGAGGAGCCGGGCCCCGCCCTCACCCGCCTGTCCGACTACTACGTAGCAGCCGCCGCAGCCGCCATGGACGGCCTCTACCCGGCGGAGACCCACCGCCGCCCGCACGTCGGCCCCCCGCCCACCCCGCTGCCCGAGCTGGCCGGCACCGAAGCGGCCCGCCGGTGGCTGGACGCCGAGCGGGCGAACCTGGTCGGGATCGCCGCGCGCGACCCCAGGCTGTCCGCGATCATGTATCGCTACCTCGGCGCCGGCCACACCACCGACGCCCTGGCCCTGCACGCCCGCACCCACCGGACGGCCAGGGCGGCCGGCGACACGGAGGGCGAGGGCTGGGCGCTGCTGGGGCTGGGCGAGGCCCATCTGGAGATGGGCCACCACGGCCGGGCGGCCGGGCACTTCGAGCGGGCGCTGGCCCTGTTCGACGGGACAGGGCAGGAGATCGGCGCGGGCATCGCGGCGACCAGCCTCGGCAGGGTGGAGCTGCGGCAGGGCAACCTGGACGCGGCACACGACCACCTCGTCAGGGCTCTCGGCAGGTGCAGGAGCGCGGCCGACCCCACAGGGGAGGCCAGGGTGCTGAACATCCTCGGCATCGCGGAGGAGCGCCTCGGCCGCACGGACCGGGCCATCGGCCGCTACCTGCAGGCGCTGACCCTGTTCAGGAGCACGGGCGACCTGTCAGGCGAGGCGGCGATCCTCAACAACCTGAGCCTCGCCGAGCAGCACGCCGGGCGGCCGGAGCGGGCGGTCGGCTACTGCGAGGGGGCGCTGGCCCTGTTCAGGCGGCTCGGTGACGTGTCGGGCGAGGCCAGCACGCTGGACAACCTGGCAGGCGCCCACGCCCGCCTCGGCCGCCACGCCAGCGCCGCCGGGCACTTCGAGCGGGCGTACACGCTCTACCGTGAGATCGGCGACCGGGAGGGCCAGGCGTGGGCGCTCAACGGGCTCGGGGAGACGGCGCTGGCCACCGGGCGTCCGGCGGGCGCGCTCGCGCACCACGAGGCGGCGCTGGCCATCGCCACCGAGATCGGCGCCCCCGACCAGCAGGCCCGCGCCCACGCCGGGCTCGGCCACGGCCACCGCGTCCTCGACCGCCCCGACCGGGCCCGCCACCACTACGAGCGAGCCCTGCGCGGCCACGCCGGCCTCGACGCGGCCACGGCGCGCGAGGTCCGCACCCGCCTCGCCGCCCTCGCCGGTCAGGCGCGTGCCCGCCACAGCAGGTAGACGAAGTACGGCGTGCCGATCAGCGCCGTCACCAGCCCGGCCGGCACCTGCGCGGGCGCGATCACGGTCCGCCCCAGCGTGTCGGCGAGGCTGACCAGCAGCGCCCCGAGCAGCGCCGCGACCGGCAGCACCCGGGCGTGATGGGCCCCGACGAGGGCCCGGGCGGCGTGCGGCGCCACCAGCCCGACGAAGGCCACGACGCCGACCGCCGAGACCGCCGTGGAGGTGAGCAGCACGGCCCCGGCCAGCGCGCCCAGCCGTACCGGCTCCAGGGGCACGCCCAGGATGCGCGGCGTGTCCTCGTCCAGGGCCAGCAGGTCGAGGTCGCGGCGCAGCCAGACCAGCAGCGGGGTGACGATCAGCAGGGCGAGCACGACGGGGATGAGCTGCTCGGGAACCCGCCCGTACGTGGAGCCGGACAGCCAGGTCAGGGCCTTGGCGGTGTTCCACGGGTCGGACAGCACGATGATCAGCACGGTCACGGCGGTGCAGGCGTTCTGCAGGGCGACGCCGATGAGGACCAGCCGGTCGGAGCTGAGGCCGCCGCGCCACGCCAGCCCGTACACCACCGAGAAGGCGATCAGCGCGCCCATGCCCGCCGCGGCGGACATCGACCAGATGCCGGCCGTCGGCGCCAGCGTGATCAGCGCGATCGCGCCGACGCCCGCGCCGGTGGTGACGCCGAGCACGCCGGGCTCGGCGAGCGGGTTGCGGCACACGGCCTGCACGGCCGCGCCCGCCACGGCCAGCGCGGCGCCGGCCAGCAGGGCGGCGGCCACCCGGGGCCAGCGCTGGTCGAGCACGTACGTCAGCGCCCGCCCGCTGCGCCCCTGCAGCCAGTTGAAGACGTCGCCGGTGAGCAGCCACCGGTCGCCGCCGAGCAGCCCGAGGACGACCGCGCCCGCCACCAGGACGGCGCACAGGCCGACCACGGTGAGGAAGGCGGCCCGCGAGCGAGCCCCGCCCGTACGGACCGCAGGCGGCTTGCGGGTCGGGCCGGCGTCGCGGTAGCGGCGGGCCAGCCAGATCATCACCGCAGCGCCGATCACGGTGGTCACCACGCCGGGCGGCACCTCGACCCCGGCCTGCGCGCCGAGCACGGCACGCAGCAGGATGTCGGAGCCCAGCATGATCAGCACGCCCGCCACCCCGGACAGCGGCAGCAGCATGCGGTGCCGGTGCAGCCCGGGGATGGACCGGGGCAGCAGCCGCACCACGACGGGCGCGCACAGCCCGACGAAGCCGATCGGCCCCGCGATCGTCACGGCCGCCGCCGCCAGCAGCACGGCCAGCAGGGTGAGCCACAGGCGCAGGCGCCGCACGTTCACGCCGAGGACGGTGGCGGTGTCGTCGCCGAGGCCGAGGATGTCCAGCCGGGGGCCGGCCACCACCGCGGCGGCCAGCGCGATCGCGATGAGCGGGCCGAGCTGGGAGACGGCGTCCAGGTCGCTCTGCACGAGCGAGCCGCTGCCCCAGGCGAACAGCCCGGTGGTCTCCTGCTCGAACAGGATCATGACGAGGTTCGTCAGGGAGCTGAGCGCCAGGGACGTGGCCGTACCGGCGAGGATCAGCCGGGTGGTGCCGGTGCGCCCGCCCGCCGACAGAGCCAGCACCAGCGCGGCGGCGCAGAGCCCGCCGACCAGCGCGAGCCCGCCCGACACCGGTACGGGCAGCGCCAGCCCGAACGCGGCCGCGGTGGCGACCGCCAGGTACGCGCCCGAGCTGACGGCCAGCGTGTCGGGCGCGGCCATCGCGTTGCGGGCGACGGACTGCAGCAGCGCGCCCGCCACGCCCAGCGCGACGCCGACGCACACGCCGGCCAGCAGCCGGGGCAGCCGCGAGGCGAGCAGCACGCGGGCCGCCTCGTCGGCGTTGCCGGAGTCACCGCCGAACGGCAGCGCCAGCAGGTCGAGCGCGCCGATGGACGAGGTGCCCTGGGTGACGTGCACGGCCGCCACCAGCACGGTGGCGGCCAGTGCGAGAAGGAAGACCCCGGCGGTGCCCAGCCGCCGCAGCGGCGTGGTGGGCGGCGCCGGGGTCAGGACGTCCGTGCTCAACCGGTGTACGCCTTCACCAGCTCGTCGGCGAACTGCTGGCACGACAGCGGGCCGCCGAAGGTCCAGATGCCGTTGGGCAGCTTGGTGACCTGCTGCTTCTCCACGAACGGCAGGGACTTCCAGATGGCGTTGTCCTTGAGCCCGTCGGCGAAGACGTCCTCGCCGTCGGAGGCGTTGTAGAAGAAGCGGATGTCCTCGTCCTTGAGCACGCTCAGGCCCTCGACGTCCGTGGTGCCCAGGCCCCACTGGTCGTCGACCTTGCCCGTCCAGGCGTTCTTCAGGCCGAGCTGGGTGGCCACCTCGGAGACCAGCGAGCCCTTGCCGAACAGGCGCACGGAGATCGTGCTGCCCTGCTTCCAGCCGTCGGCCATGACGAACGGCTTGCCGGCGCCGCCCGCGTCCGCGATCTTCTGCTTGCCGGCGGCCATCGCCGCGTCGAAGTCGCTCATCAGCTTGGTGGCCGCGTCCGTCTTGCCGACGGCCGTGGCGATCATGTTGAGGTCGTCGCGCATGCGCTTGAGGTTGTCGGCGGCGTCGCTGCCCTTGGCCACCACCACGGGCACGAACTTCTCGAGCTGCGCGGCCAGCTCCTCGTCGTCGGACTCCATGACGACCAGGTCGGGGTCCAGGGCGCTGATGGAGTCGATGCTGGGCTCCTGCCGCATGCCGACGTCCTTGACGGTGGAGTCGAGCTTGGCGGCGGTGTCCCAGGTGGCGTAGCCCTTCACGTCGGCCGCGCCCACCGGCATGACGCCGAGGCTGACCAGCATCTCGGTCTCGCCCCACTCCAGGCTGACGACCCTGGTCGCCGGGCGGTCGAGCTTGACCTCCTTGCCGCGGGCGTCGGTCACGGTCACGGGGGTGGCCGTGGCCGACGCCGTGCTGCCGGCCGCGGGGGACTGCTGGGTCACGGGGGCCTCTGTCGTGCCGCAGGCGGCGAGGACGACGACGGCGGCGAGGGCTGTCAGGGGAGCCGTCAGGGCACTGCGCATGGTTGTTCCTGTCATGTGGTTGCTGGGACGGTTCTGCTGTGGCGGCCGATGGGCCGGGTGGTCACGGTGCCCGTCCTCGGGTCGTGGCTGACCTCGATACGGATGCCGTACGTGTCGGTGAGGAGCTCCTCGGTGAGGACCTCGGCGGGCGGGCCGTCCGCGCGGATGCGGCCCCGGTGCAGGAGCACGACGTGGTCGGCGATCTCGGCGGCCTGGTTGAGGTCGTGCAGGACCACGCCGATGGCCACGCCGTGCTCGTCGGCCAGGTCGCGGACGAGGTCCAGCAGCTCCACCTGGTAACGCAGGTCGAGGAACGTGGTGGGCTCGTCCAGCAGCAGGACCCCGGTGTCCTGGGCCAGGCAGGTGGCCAGCCAGACGCGCTGCAGCTCGCCGCCGGACAGCTCGTCCACCGGCCGCTCCGCCATCTGGGTCACGCCGGTGAGCCCCATGGCCCGCTCGACGGCGGCGGTGCCCTCCGGGTCCGCGGCCCGCCAGCGCCGCCGGTACGGGTGGCGGCCGTAGCCGACGACGTCGCGTACGCACACGCCGCCCGGGGTGGGGCGGCTCTGCGCGAGCAGCGTCACCCGGCAGGCGAAGTCGCGCGCCGACAGGGCCAGCGCGTCGGCGCCGTCACCCAGCGTCACGGCGCCGCTGTCGGGGCGGTGCAGCCGCGACAGCGCGCGCAGCAGCGTGGACTTGCCGCTGCCGTTGGGGCCTACCAGGGCGGTCACGTGGCCCGGCCGCAGGGTGATGCGGCCGTCCTCGACCACGGTGGTGCCGTGGTAGCTGAGGCGAAGCTCCGTGCCGCGGAGAGAGATCTCCTCGGTCATGGCCTAAGGTTAGGCTAACCTTGCCTTAGATGCCATGCCGGGGGTGCCTTACTCCTGGTGATCAGGTCCTGTACAGCAGCGACAGCGGCTCCGGCGGGGCCGGATCGGCGAGCTGGGTCGCGGTCCGCCCGACGTAACGGGACAGCGAGCGCGCCAGGTGCGGCTGGTCGAAGTAGCCGAGCCGATGGACCACGTCCTGCGCCGGAGCCCCGTCCCTGAGCAGCACCGCCGCCCGCCGTGCGCGGTCGATCCGCCGGACCGCGCCCCGGGTGAGCCCGGTCGCCGCCACGAAGCGCCGCTGCACCGTACGCTCCGACACCCCCGCGGGCCTGCCGCCGAGCACCGCGGCCACGACCGGGTCAAGGACCAGGATCTCCTCACGGACGAGCCGCCGCACGAACCACTCGGCGTCGTCGTAGCCGGGCAGCCGCCAGGTGGACCCCTTCAGGTGGAACGACCTGCGCGTCGCGTCCGGGATCGGCACGTTGCCGTCGACCAGCCGCTCCATCGGCAGGTGCGGCATCGAGGCGCCGACCGCGAAGCTGATGCCGAAGAACGTCGCGTGCGCGGGCACCGGCGCCGGGCTCGCCTTCGTCTCCGGCCCCTGCACGGCCGCGCTGACCTGCCCGCCGTGCTCCCAGAAGACCAGGTCCCAGCTCGCCGCGGCGACCGAGATCATGCGGCCGACGTCGTCACTGCGGCTGCGCCAGACCCGCTGGACGTACGGCGAGTCGGACGGCCGGCTCTCCACCTCAAGGCCCACCGGGATGGCTCCGCTGCTGGTCAGGGTCGCTGCTGTACTCCCACAGGATCGCACATCCGCCCGCTGCCTTGACGGGACGTCACGTCCGTTCATAGCGTGCCAGGCCGTGCAGCCCGTACGGGCCCGGGTGGCCGTCTCCCTGCTCTACGTGATCATGAGCATGCCCATCGGCGGGTGGGCCGCCCGGGTCCCGGAGATCCGCCGGCAGGTGGGCGCGGACGACGCGCTCTGGGGCCTGGCGAACACCCTGCCGAGTGTCGGCAACGTCGTCGGACTGTGCGCGATCATGCTGCTGGCGGGCCGGGTGTCCGACCGGCTGCTCGCCGTCGCCGGGGCCGCGCTCGTCCTGCTCACCGTGCCCCTGCTCGCCACGTCGGGCAGTCTCGCCGGGGTGGTGCTCGGCCTGACGACGTGGGCGCTGGTCGCCCACATCATGGACGTTCCCCTCGGCGCGCTGGCCATCGAGGTGCAGCGCCGCTACGGCAGGCCCCTCATGGGCGGGTTCGACGCCTGCTTCGGCGCGGGCACGCTGGCCGGCGGGCTGACCGGCACCCTGGCGGCGGCGCTGGACGTGCCGCCGTGGGCGCAGTTCGCGTTCAGCAGCGCGCTGCTCGCGACGGCCCTGACGGTGACGGCCCGCTGGCTGCCGCGGGAGCCGGGTGGAAGGGCGGGCAGGTTGCGCGGGCGGTTCAACCGGCGGGTGCTCCCCGTGACCGCGATGGCCTTCCTGTCCGGGTACGTCGCGGAGTCGGCGATCCTCTGGAACGCCGTCTACGTGTCCGACACCGCGGGCGCCGGGCCGGTCGCCGGAGGGCTCTCCTACACCGTGGCGGCCACGGCGGGCACCGTGGCGCTGCTGGCCGTGGACCGGCTCACCGCCCGGCTGGGCATCGTGCGCACGGTGCGGGCGTGCACGTCGTTCGCGGCGGCCGGGTTCGGTCTGTGCCTGCTGATCGGCACGCCGGCGGCGGCGGTCGCCGGGTTCGTCCTGCTCGCGGTGGGCATGGCGGCCGTGAATCCGAGCCTCTACACGGTGGCGGGCAACCAGCGGGGGCTGTCGCCCAGCGAGGGGGTCTCGATGCTGGAGCTGGGCCAGATGCCGGGCGCCTCGATCGCCGCCCCGGCCCTGATCGGCGCGCTGAGCGGGCTGATCGGCCTGCGGCTCGCCCTGGTGTCCGTCGTCGTCGCGGTGCTGCTGCTCTGCCTGCTGGCGGGCCGGTTGCGGGGAACGGGCGGTCCGGAGTGGTGAGTGCGGGCTCCTTGACAGCGGGATATGTATCGATAAAGTTGCCCGCGTCCCCCGACACACCCTGCGCGAGAACGGTGCCCTCCGATGACTGACAACGTCGTGCCCGCTGTCATCAACCTCGACGTGCCCGGCCCGGTGATCAACCGGCACCTGTACGGCCACTTCGCCGAGCACCTCGGCCGGTGCATCTACGGCGGCTTCTACGTGGGCGAGGACAGCGAGATCCCGAACGAGGGCGGCATCCGCCTCGACGTGGTGGAGGCGCTCAGGGCGCTGGACATCCCGAACCTGCGCTGGCCGGGCGGCTGCTTCGCCGACGAGTACCACTGGATGGACGGCATCGGGCCCAAGGCCGACCGGCCGGTGATGGTCAACACGCACTGGGGCAACGTCGAGGAGAACAACCACTTCGGCACGCACGAGTTCATGGCCCTGTGCGAGCTGCTGGGCGCCGAGCCGTACATTTCCGGGAATGTCGGGTCGGGCACCGTCAAGGAGATGAGCGACTGGGTCGAGTACCTCACCCGCGACGGCGACTCGCCCATGGTGCGGCTGCGCAAGCGGAACGGGCGCGAGGAGCCGTGGCAGGTGCGGTTCTGGGGGCTGGGCAACGAGGCGTGGGGCTGCGGCGGCAACATGTCGGCCCAGCAGTACGCCGCCGAGGCCCGCCGCTTCGGCACCTACTGCCGCGACCACGGCGACAACAAGCTCTACCGCATCGCCGCCGGCGCCAACTCGGCCGACTACGCCTGGACCGAGACGCTGATGAAGCAGTTCGGCGAGCTGGGCTGCGCCTACCGGCCCACCGGGTTCATGCAGGCGCTGTCGTTCCACTACTACACGATCCCCGGCCCCTGGCACGACAAGGGCGACGCCACGGTCTTCGACGTCGACGACTACTACCGCACGATGGTCAAGGCCGCTTACGTGGACGAGCTGATCACCGGCCACGCCAACGTGATGGACTGCTACGACCCCGGCAAGACCGTCGGCCTGGCGCTGGACGAGTGGGGCACCTGGTGGAACGTCGAGCCCGGCACCAACCCCGGCTTCCTCTACCAGCAGAACACCCTGCGTGACGCCCTCGTCGCGAGCCTGCACTTCGACATCTTCCACCGCCACGCCGACCGCCTGGTCCTGGCCAACATCGCGCAGACCGTCAACGTGCTGCAGGCGATGATCCTCACCGACCCCGACAGCGGCGCACTCGTGCTCACCCCCACCTACCACGTGTTCGAGATGAACAAGGGCCACCAGGACGCCGCCTCGCTGCGGGTGGACGTCAAGGGCGCGCTGCCCGCGCGCGAGGTCGGCGAGTCGAGCCTGACGACCGTCTCCGCGTCGGCCAGCCGCAAGGACGGCCGGGTGCTGATCTCCCTGTCCAACCTGGACGCGACCGACGCGGCCGACGTCGAGCTGGACCTGCGCGGCGGCTCGGTGACCGGCGTCCGCGCCCGCATCCTGACCGCCGGCGAGCTGCAGGCGCACAACACCCCCGACGCCCCCGACACCATCGCCCCGCGCGTCCACGAGCAGGTCACGGCCACGGCGGCGGGGCTGCGCGTGCACCTGCCGGCCCACTCCTTCGTGACGGTCGAGGGCACGATCGGCTGAGAGATCCGGGCAGGTAGGCTCGATCTCGGCCCGCCACCTTGAGGCAACCTGGAGGAAGCGTGGATCTCCGGGAGCTGGGAGCGTTCCTGAAGTCGCGCAGGGACCGGCTCGCCCCGCAGTCCGTCGGCCTGCCGTCCGGCACCCGGCGGCGGGTGCCCGGCCTGCGCAGGGACGAGGTGGCGGAGCTGGCGGGCGTGTCCATCGACTACTACACCGAGCTGGAGCAGGGCCGCGGCCAGTGCCCGTCGGAGCCGGTGCTGCACGCGCTGGCCCGCGCCCTGGCCCTGGATCCCGACGAGAGCGCCCACGCCTTCCACCTGGCGGGGCACCCGGCGCCGTACGGCGCCGAGCCCCTGCAGATGCAGTCGGCGCTGCGGCAGCTCATGGACCGGCTGCCGGACACCCCGGCGATGGTGATCACCGACCTGCACGAGGTCGTCGTGCAGAACCACGCCGCGCAGGTGCTCGTCGGGCCGCAGGCGGGGCTGACCGGCCTCCGGGCCAGCTTCCTGTACCACTGGTTCACCGTCCCGGCCACCCGCGACCTCTACCCGCCCGACGATCACGACTACCACTCCCGGCTGCTGGTCTGCGACCTGCGGGCCGCCGTCGCCCGCCGCGGCCCCGCCGACCCGGCCGCCCGCGCGCTGGTCGATCACCTGCTGGGCGCCAGTGCCGAGTTCGCCGGGCTGTGGCGGGCGCACGAGGTCGGGGTGCGTCACGAGGAGTACAAGCGGGTGGTCAACCCGGTGCTCGGCACCCTCAAGGTCACCTGCAACAGCATCGTCACGGCCGACGCCGCCCAGCGGCTGCTCTGGTTCGTCCCCGACGACGCCGACGCCGTGCCGAAGCTGCACGCGCTCGATCCCGCCGAGGTCTGGCGCGACACCCCCGGCCCGGCGTTCGGGCTGGTCAGAGCCAGGGGTTGAGCACCCCAGGCTAATCGGCGGCCGGTGCGGCACGCTGGATGACGGCGGCACGGGGGCGTCACCCGTGCCCGGGAGGAACCGTCATGCGAGCAGCACTTGCCACCGGGGCCGGCGCCCCGCTGTCCCTGGTCGAACGCGAGATCCCGGAGCCGGGCCCGGGCGAGATCCTGGTCAGGGTCACCGCCTGCGGCCTGTGCTTCACGGACCTCAACCTGCTGCGCGGGCACTACCCGTTCGCGCGCTTCCCCGTCGTCCCCGGCCACGAGATCACCGGTACGGTCGCCGCGCTCGGCAGCGGCGTCACCGGCCTGTCCGTGGGCGACCCCGTCGGCGCCCAGTTCCTGTACGACTCGTGCGGCCACTGCGGCTACTGCGTGTCCGGCGACCAGATCCTCTGCCCGGCCAAGCGCGTCACGGGCATCGTCGCCGACGGCGGCTACGCCGAGTACGTCCTGCTCAAGGACGGATACGTGACCCCGATCCCGGCCGGGCTCGACCCGGTGGCCGCGGCGCCGCTGATGTGCGCGGGCCTGACCGCGTTCAACGGCCTGCGCAGGGCGGGCGCCAGGCCCGGCTCCCGGGTGGCGGTCATCGGCAGCGGCGGCATCGGCGCGCTGGCCGTCCGGTACGCCACCGCGATGGGCGCCAGGGTCGCCGTGCTCGGCCGCTCGGCCGCCGGCGAGGCGAGCGCCAAGGAGCTGGGCGCGGAGCTGTACGTGCCCACCCGCGACACCGACCCCGCCGCCGCGCTCAAGGCGTGGGACGGCGGCGCGAACGTCATCCTGAACGCCGCCCCCTCCAACGAGGCGGCCTCCGCAGTCCTGACCGGGCTCGCCCCCGACGGCACGCTCGTGCTCTGCGGCTACGACAACACGCCGCTCACCCTCACCGCCCAGCCGATGGTGCTCAACCGGCTGCACGTCATGGCCTCGCCGTCGGGCTCGCCGCACGACCTGCGCGACACGCTGGCCTTCTCCGCGCAGCACGGCATCCTGCCCGCCGTCACACCGATCACCCTCGACGAGGCCCCGGCCGCCCTGGACGCCATGGGCGGGGGATCCGCCGGCCGTCGCGTCATCACGTTCTGACGAGGAGAGCCTCCCATGAGCAAGACCATTCTGATCACCGGCGCCGGCTCGGGCTTCGGCGCGCTGTCCGCGCGCGCCCTGGCCCGCGCCGGGCACACCGTGTACGCGGCCATGCGCGCCACCACCGGCCGCAACGCCGCCCGCGTCGCCGAGGCCAGGCAGTACGCCGGGGAACACGGCGTCGAGCTGCGCACCGTGGAGCTGGACGTGCTGTCGCAGGAGTCCGTGGACGCGGCGGTCGCGACCGTGCTGGCCGAGGCGGGCGCCATCGACGTGGTGGTGCACAACGCCGGCCATATGGTGCTCGGCCCGGCGGAGGCGTTCACGCCCGAGGAACTGGCCGCCGTCTACGACATCAACGTGCTGGGCAGCCAGCGGCTCAACCGGGCGGTCCTGCCGCACCTGCGTGAGCGGGGGCAGGGCCTGCTGCTGTGGATCGGCTCCAGCTCCACCAGGGGCGGCACGCCGCCGTACCTGGCGCCATACTTCGCCGCCAAGGCGGCGGCCGACGCGCTCGCCGTGTCGTACGCGGCCGAGCTGGCCCGCTTCGGCATCGAGACCACGCTCGTGATTCCCGGCGCGTTCACCTCGGGCACGAACCACTTCGCCAACGCCGGACACCCGGCCGACCAGCGGGTCGTCCCGGCCTACGACGAGCGGTACGGCGCGCTGATGGAGCAGGTGGGGGAGCGGCTGGCCGCCCTGCAGCCGCCCGGCGCCGACGTGTCCATGGTCGCCGACGCCGTGGTGGAGGTCGTGGACGCCCCGGACGGCAAGCGGCCGTTCCGGGTGCACGTCGATCCGCTCGACGACGGGTCGGCGGAGGTCAGCGAGGTCGCCGACCGGGTCAGGGCGCGGTTCCTGGCCCGCATCGGCCTGGAGGACCTGCTCACGCCGGGCTCCGCCGCGTAACGTACGGGGGTATGACCCACACTCACGATGAGGACCCGGCGTGTGAGGTGGCCCACAGCGAGGCCCCCGCCGCGGCGGACGGGCGCACCCTGGTCGCCGTCTTCGCCTCCCCGGTGGCCGGCTGCCTGCTGAGGTTCGGGGCCGAGCTCGGCTACCGCACGGTCCTGTACGAGCCCGACCCGGAAAGGCGCCTGGCCGGGTTCGAGCCGGCCCAGCGGCTGGCCGACCACCTGGACGGCACGGCCGACGTGGTGCTCACCGACCACCACCGCGACGAGATCGGCCCGATCCTGCGCGACGTGCTGAAGTTCCCCGTCCGCTGGGTCGGCATCATGGGCAGCGCCCGCCACACCGCCCCGCACGTGGGGGCGCTGGCCGAGCTGGGGGTGCCGCCGGAGGAGGTCGCCCGGGTGCACCGGCCCATCGGGCTCAACATCGGCTCGAAGACCCCGCCCGAGATCGCCGTCGCGACGCTGGCCGGCCTGATCGCCGACCGCAACGGCCGCCCGGGCGGGTTTCTCTTCTAGATCCAATGCCGCTTGGTCAACGTGGTGGCGGCTTGGAGGAGGGCCGGAAGATCCAGCGCATCACCCGGACCGCTGCCGCCGGGCTCGACGAGGGCGCCGCGGGCGGCGAGCCCCCAGTCCGCGGCCGTGATCCAGCCGGCCGGGTCGTGGAAGGAGGCCGCGGTGCCGAGGGCGTCGATCGCGGCGCGCGGGAAGGCGCCGCCGCGATCGACCTCCTCGGCCTAAGGAGCCACGATCGCGTCGATCACGGCCGCCGGAGCTTCGGTCAAGGCTTCACCTTGAGGATCCTGTCGTCGTCGGGGCCGGGGACGCCGAGCTGGTCGCGGTTGCTGGTGGTGAGCCAGAGGCCGCCGTAGGGGGACTTGATGACCGTCCGCAGCCGGCCGTACTGGCCGGTGAAGTGCGCGACGGGTGTGCCGACGCCGGCGCCCTGGAGCGGGATGGCCCACAGCCGCTGGCCGCGCAGGCCGGCGATGTAGATGACGTTGCCGCTGATGGCGAGCCCGCTGGGGGACGCTTCCGCGGGCGTCCACTGCAGGAGCGGGTCGACGTAGCCGGGCGTGCCCGTCTGGCCCTCGACGACCGGCCACCCGTAGTTGGCGCCCGGCGTGATCAGGTTGAGCTCGTCCCAGGTGGCCTGGCCGAACTCCGAGGCCCACAGGCGTCCCTGGTGGTCCCAGTCGAAGCCCTGCACGTTGCGGTGGCCGAGGCTGTAGACGGGCGAGCCGGGGAACGGGTTGCCGGGGGCGGGCGCGCCGGTGGCGGTGATGCGCAGGATCTTGCCGCCGAGGCTGGCCGGGTCCTGTGAGTTGGCGGGGGCGCCGGCGTCGCCGGTTCCGACGTAGAGGAAGCCGTCGGGGCCGAACGTGATCCGCCCGCCGAGGTGGGAGGTGCCGGTCGGGATGCCGGTCAGCACCGGCTCGGGGGTGCCGAGCGCGCCGTGAGTGTAACGCATGCGCACGATCCGCTGGTCGGTCACGCCCGTGTGGTAGGCGTAGACGTAGCGGTCCTTCCAGAAGTGCGGGGAGACGGCCAGGCCCATCAGGCCGCCCTGGCCGGTCGCGTTGACGTCGGGGACGACGCCGACCTCGCGGACGGGCTTGCCGGGGACGATCGACACGATCCGCGCGGTGTTGCGCTCGCTGACGAGGGTCTCTCCGTTGGGCAGGAACGCCACGCCCCAGGGGATCTGGAGGTTGGTGGCGACGGTGCCGGTGACGACGGGACCGGTCGACTCGTCGGCGTACGCGGGCTGCACGCCGAGCAGGGCCACCGCCAGACCTAAGAGCAGCGCTCCTGCGCGCCTTCTCCGTCCTCGCCTGGCCTCTGACACGAACGATGGAAACGGCAATTCGCTATCCCTTCACGAAAGACACCAGGGCCGGGTCGAGCGGGAACGCTGGGACGCCCGATTCCATGATCACGGAGACGTCCGGAAAGGAATGTAACGGGTGGTTTTGGTCTGGTCAATAGACCCGTCAACCGGCCGCGTGTCCCCTTTGGCCGGAATGCCTCATCAATTGCGGCATAAACAAGCGGTGCCCGCGCTCACTCCTCCGGCGGCACGCCGAGCACGGCGTCCAGCAGTGCGTCGTCGTCCTCGGCCGGCACCGCGCGCAGATCGAGCAGGCATCGGCCGCCCTCCACGCGCGCGAGGACGGGCGGCTCGGCCCGGCGCAGCACGGCGGCCATGGCCCCGTCCAGCGCGACGGCGGCGCTCGGCAGCACCACCCCGGGCGCCCCGCCGCCGCCGACCACGCTCTGGCTGCCGACGGCCTCGGCGTCGATCCCCTTGTCACGCAGCCGGGCCGCCAGGCTCTCGGCGCGGGCGCGCAGCGCGGCCTGGCCGGCGTGCAGGCTCTCCCAGGTCGGGGTCGGCGGGCCCGCGACCGTGGCCTCCAGCGCCGCCAGCGTGATCTTGTCCACCCGGAGCGCGCGGGCCAGAGGATGGCGGCGCAGCCGCTCCACGAGCTCGGCGCGGCCGAACAGCAGGCCGCACTGGGGGCCGCCGAGCAGCTTGTCGCCGCTGGTGGTGACCAGGTCGGCGCCCTCGTTCAGCCAGGTCGTGACGTCGGGCTCGCGGGGCAGCAGCGGCTCGGGGGCCAGCAGGCCCGAGCCGGCGTCGCCGACGAGCGGGACGCCCCGATCACGGCACAGCTCCGCCAGCCGCGCCACCGGGACGTCGGCCGTGAAACCCTCGATCCGGTAGTTGGACGGGTGCACCTTCAGCACCATCCCCGTCCGCGGCCCGATCGCCTCGGCGTAGTCGGCGAGCGAGGTGCGGTTGGTCATGCCGACCTCGCGCAGCCGCGCGCCCGTGGAGACGAGCAGGTCGGGCAGGCGGAAACCGTCGCCGATCTCGATCAGCTCGCCCCGGCTGATCACGATCTCGCCGCCCGCCGCGAGCGCGGTGGCCGCCAGCGCGAGCGCGGCGGCGTTGTTGTTGACCACGTGGACCGCCTCGGCCGCGGGCACCGCGGCGGCGAGCGCGGCCAGCGCGGTGCGTCCCCGCCGGCCCCGGCCGCCCGTGCCGAGGTCGAGCTCGACGTCCGTGACGCCGGCGGCCAGCTCCACCGCCTGGCGGGCGGCGGCCGACAGCGGGGCGCGGCCCAGGTTGGTGTGCAGCAGCACGCCAGTGGCGTTGATCACCGGACGCAGCCCGGAAGCCGAGGTCGGCAGCGACGCCAGCACGGCGGCCAGGACGTCCGACGGCGGCAGGTCACCCTTCCTCGCGTGCTGCTGCGCGGCCACGATCAGGGCCTTGACCTGGGCGTGGCCGAACCGCCTGCGGGCCTCGGCCAGCCGGGGGTGGGCGAGCAGGGCGTCCGTCCTGGGGATGGATCGGCGAGGGTCTGTCACGTCAGGGACGTCCGATCGGCGGGTTCTTGCGGGGGCGTTGTTGTGGGAGGAGCAGCCGGGCGGCGTCGGTCAGCGCGGCGGCGGCCGTCTCGACGTCGCCTCCGGTGCTGCGGCGGCCCAGCGACAGCCGCACCGCGCCCAGCGCCCGGCCGGCATCCAGGCCCATGGCCGACAGCACGGGCGAGGGGGTGTGCGTGCCGCTGTGGCAGGCCGAGCCGGTGGAGGCTGCCACCGAGGGCGCGGCGGCGAGCAGGTCGGAGCCGAGCACGCCGTCGATGCTGACGTTCAGCGTGTTCGGCAGGCGCCGCCCGGCCGAGCCGTTGAGACGGACGCGGCCCGGCAGGGCCGCGGACAGGCGGCGGTGCAGGTCGTCGCGCAGCTCCCGGAGGCGGGCGGGCGCGCCGGTTGCGAAGTCGCGGGCGGCCAGGTCGGCGGCGGCGCCGATGGCGACGGCCAGGGCGACGTTCTCGGTGCCGGCGCGCAGGCCGCGCTCCTGCCCGCCGCCGTAGACGACCGGCTCCAGCGCCACGCCGTCGCGCACGTACAGCGCGGCGACGCCCTTGGGCGCGTACATCTTGTGCCCGACGACGGTCAGCAGGTCCACGCCCCAGGCCAGGACGTCGATCGGGATCTTGCCCGTGGCCTGGGCGGCGTCGCAGTGGAACAGCGCGCCGCGCGCCCGGGCGAGGGCGGCGAGTTCGGCGACCGGCTGCAGGACGCCGGTCTCGTTGTTGGCGGCCATCACCGACACCAGCACCGTGTCCGTGGTGAGCGCGGCCTCCAGCGCGGCGGCGGCCACGAGGCCGTCACCGTCCACCGGCAGCGTCGTCACCCGCGCGCCGTGCAGGCGCGCCAGGGCGCGGCAGGTCTCCAGCACGGCCGGATGCTCGGTGGCCTGCGTGATCACGTGCGGCCGCGTACGGCCGGCGGCCAGCACCGCGCCGCGCAGGGCCAGCAGGTTCGCCTCGGAGCCCGACCCGGTGAACACCACCTCGGGCGCGCGGGCCCCGATCAGCGCGGCGACCTGCTCGCGCGCGACGGCCATGGCCTGGCGGGGTCGCTCGCCGTGGCGGTGACCGCTGGAGGGGTTGCCGAACCAGGTCATCAGGTACGGCGTCATCGCCTCGGCTACGCGCGGATCGATGGGGGTGGTGGCATTGTGGTCCAGATAGACCGGCTCATCGACGAGCATGCCGACCATTATCACCCTAAAGTGTGATCATGAAGAGGCTCACACAGTACGCCCAGGGCGGTGGCTGCGCCTGCAAGATCCCCGCGGGGGATCTGGAACGGTTGCTGAACGGTTCGCAGATGCCGCTCCCGCGAGACGCCGAGGCGGAGCTCCTGGTGGGGCTGGACACCGGCGACGACGCCGCCGTGGTCCGCGTCCAGGACGGGACTGTGATCATCAGCACGGCCGACTTCTTCACCCCGGTGGTCGACGACCCCTACGACTGGGGCCGCATCGCCGCGGCCAACGCGCTGTCCGACGTCTACGCCATGGGCGGGCGTCCGGTGGTCGCGCTCAACCTGCTGTGCTGGCCCGTCGACCACCTGCCCTACGACCTGGCCGCCGAGGTGCTGCGGGGCGGCGCTGAGGTGGCCGCGCTGGCCGGCTGCCATCTGGCCGGCGGGCACAGCGTCACCGACGTCGAGCCCAAGTACGGCCTGGCCGTCACCGGCGTCGCCGACCCCGACCGGCTGCTCCAGAACAGCACCGGCCGCGCCGGGCTGCCGCTGTCCCTGAGCAAGCCGCTCGGTCTCGGCGTGCTCAACAACCGGCACAAGAGCACCGGCGAAGTGTTCCCGCAGGCGGTGGAGACCATGACCCGGCTCAACGCGGACGCCTCCCGCGACGCCCTGGCCGCCGGGATCCGGTGCGCGACCGACGTCACCGGTTTCGGCCTGCTGGGGCACCTGCACAAGCTCGCCCGCGCCTCCGGGGTCACCGCCGTGATCGACGCCTCGGCCGTTCCGGTGCTGGAGGGCGCGGAGCGGGCCGTGCGGGAGGGGTTCGTCCCCGGCGGGTCGCGGCGCAACCTCGACTGGGTGGCTCCTCACCTGGATCACGGCGACGTCCCCGAGGAGACTCTGCTGCTCCTCGCCGACGCGCAGACCTCGGGTGGCCTGCTCGTCGCCGGGGAGATCCCGGGCGCTCCGGTAATCGGTGAATTGGTGGAAAATACCGGACATACAATTATTGTTCGACATTAATCGGGCATGCCCGGCGCAATGCGTCTATGATCTCTTCCGGAGGCGTTTAGGAGTCTGGTGACCCTCCTGGTCTTCAAAACCAGTGGCGCCGAGCATCTCGGCGCGGCGGGTTCGATTCCCGTCCGCCTCCGCTGAACGGGGAAAAACGGGGATTGGTCTGCGACATGCACGTGATCGCGACGGCCGGGCACGTGGACCACGGCAAGTCGACGCTCGTCCGGGCCCTGACCGGCATGGAGCCCGACCGCTGGGCCGAGGAACGCCGCCGCGGCATGACCATCGACCTCGGGTTCGCCTGGACGACGCTCGCATCGGGCGAGCGGCTCGCGTTCGTGGACGTCCCCGGGCACGAGCGGTTCGTCACCAACATGCTGGCCGGGGTGGGGCCCTGCCCCGCGGTGATGCTGGTCGTGGCCGCCGACCAGGGCTGGCAGGCGCAGTCGGCCGAGCACCTGGCGGCGCTGGACGCCCTCGGCGTGCGGCACGGCCTCGCCGTCGTCACCCGGGCCGACCTGGCGGATCCCGAGCCCGTGCGCAGGCAGGTGCGCGAACGGCTCGCCGGGACCGGCCTCGCGGGGATCGGCAGCGTCGCCGTCAGCGGCCGGACCGGGCAGGGGCTCGATGAGCTGCGGGCCGCGCTCGGCCGGCTCGCCGCCGCGCTTCCCGAGCCGGACACCGGGGACGCCGTCCGGCTGTGGATCGACCGGGTGTTCACCATCAAGGGGGCGGGGACCGTCGTCACCGGCACCCTGACCAGGGGCACGCTCCGCGTCGGCGACGAGCTGGAGACGGGCGGCGGCCGGGTCAGGATCCGGGGGCTGCAGACCCTCGGGGAGAAGGCGGAGCGGGTGTCCGCGACCGCCCGCGTGGCCGTCAACCTGCGGGGCGTCGACCGTGACGACCTGTCGCGCGGCATGGCCCTGGTGACGCCGGAGGCGTGGTCGCCGGCTCAGGTGATCGACGTCCGGCTGACTGCCGCGCCGGACCGGCGCGCGGAGGCGGTGGTGCCGCACCCCGGATCGGCCCAGGGCAGGGAGGCGGTGGTGCCGCACCCCGGATCGGCCCAGCGCAGAAAGGCGGCGGTGCTGCACGTCGGGTCGGCCGCCGTGCCCGTCAGGGTCCGGCTTCTCGGCGGCGACACCGCGCGGCTCACCCTCGACCGTCCCCTGCCGCTCAGGACGGGCGACCGGGGCCTGCTCCGCGACCCCGGCCGGCGGGAGATCGTCGCCGGGCTCGTCGTGCTGGACGTCCGGCCGGCCCCGCTGCACCGCCGGGGCGCGGCGGCGGCCAGGGCGGCCGCGCTCGCCGAGGTGTCGCTGCCCGACGCCGCGGCCCTGCTGCGCTGGCACGGCCTGCTGACCGGTCGTGAACTGAGGGCGATGGGCTGCCCTCCCGCCGGAACACCGGTGACCGGCGACTGGTACGCCGACCCGGAGCACTGGTCGTCCCTGACCCGCCGGCTCGTCGAGCACGTCTCGCGGCGGCCCGCGCACGATCCCGGGGTCACCGTGGACGCCGTGGCCCAGGTGCTCGGCCTGCCCGACCGGCGGCTCGCCGAGGCGCTCGTCGTGCCGCCGCTGGTGGCCGAGGGCGGCCGAATCCTGCCCGCCGATCGGTCGCTGCCGCCCGCGATCGCCAGGGCGGTCGCGGAGCTGACCGCCGACCTCGCCGAACGCCCCTTCGACGCGCCCACCGCCGAACGCCTGGACGAGCTCGGTCTCACGGGCAAGGCGCTCGCGGCCGCGCTCCGTTCCGGCGCGGTCATGTCGATCGGAAAGAACGTCGTGCTCATGCCCGACGCGCTGGAGAGGGCCGCGGACCGGCTCGCCGAACTTCCCTCACCCTTCACCGTCAGCGACGCGCGCGTGGCCCTGGCCACCAGCCGCCGCGTCGCCCTGCCCCTGCTGGAGTGTCTCGATGCCCGGGGAATCACCCACCGCGTTGACAACGACAGGCGAGCCCTGCGCCGGCGCGACTGAGGTCGACCGGCTGCTGGCGCAGGCCCGCGCGGGGCTGCGGCGCCTCGCGCCCGCCGAGGCGTGGGCCGCCGCGGGCCGGGGCGCGAAGATCGTCGACACCCGGCCCGAGCACCAGCGCAGGGCTGCCGGAGAGATCCCGGGGGCCGTGGTGGTCGAGCGCAACCACCTGGAGTGGCGGCTCGACCCCACGTGCGAGGCCCGCATTCCCGAGGCGGACTCCCGTCACATCCAGTGGATCGTGATCTGCGCCGAGGGGTACTCGTCCTCGCTGGCCGCGGCGGCGCTGCGGGAGCTCGGACTGTCCAACGCCACCGACGTCATCGGCGGCTTCGACGCGTGGGCGGAGGCCGGCCTGCCGACCGTCCGCCCCGCCCGGCCCACGACGCCGCGCGGGCCGGGCGAGTGAAGGCCGATCAGGTGCAGTGCTCCCAGCCGCTGAGCGTCGCGAAGGTCTGGCCGGTCCAGTCGGAGAACCTGCCGCCCCACTGGACGCACTTGTTGTTGGCGTAGGCCCGCACCGGTCCGGCGTAGGACTCGAACTGGCCGCTGTCACGGAGGATGGTGGACGAGCCCTGCACCTGTAGGCGGGCCTCGGTGAACGTCTTTGTGCCCGCTCCCCTGGCCTTGATCGCGACGACGCAGTTGTGGCCGTTGCCACTGTTGTAGAGCAGGTAGTACGTGCCCCAGGGCGAGGACGTCATGTGGTCGATGACCCGGTAGCCGGAGCCGCAGATGCCCTCGGGCGTGGCCGCGCTGGCGGGCAGGGCGGGCGCCACGAGGGCCGCGCCGAGCGCGGTCACCACCGCGGTGCGGGCGAGAACACGGAAAGCGGTCATGGCAGAACAACCTTTCATCAGAGGGGGGAGGAAAAAGATCACCAGACGCGGAGGCCCACACTCTCCCTCTCGCGCGCGTCTTCGCAGAGGTCCGCCACGAACCGGCGGATGGGCGGGAGGATGCGGTAACGACGGCCGTAGGAGTGGTCGACGGGCTGCACCAAGGACTGGTCGACGAGCCCGATGAGCCCGCGGACGACCTGGCTCTCGGTCAACGTCGCGCACGCGCACAGGGTCTCGGCCTCGGCCAGGCCGAACTCCTCCGGCAGCCGCGCGAGGCGGGTCAGCAGCAGCGCCTCCCGCTCTTCGAGCGCGCCGTGCGCGTGCCGGATCCGCTCGGCGAGCGTGACGCCGGTGGCGTCGCCGCCGTCGAGCAGCATCCGGGCGTCCCTGGCCAGGGCGGCGGCCAGGTTGTCCGGGGTCAGCGTCCGCAGCAGTGAGGCCGCGATCTCGATGGCGCTCGGCAGGCCGCCGGTGTGGGCGAGCAGGCTGCTCAGCCAGTGACGGTTCTCCGGGGCGTGGAACACGCTGGGCAGAAACGCGGCGGCGCGGCTGATCAGAAGGTTCTCGGCGTCGGCCGCGCTCAGCGGGCCCAGCGTCCGCGTGGTCTCCCCCGGCATGCCGAGGACGCGGGAGCCGGTGCCGAGCACGACGAGCTCGGGCGAGCAGGCGATCAGCGGCTGGATGGCCGCCTTGACCTCCGCGACCCGCCCGCCGTACCCGTCGATGACGAGGATGTGCCTGCCCCGCCCCGCCGGGAGCACGCCGGCGAGCTGCCCGGCCTCCAGATCGACGCCGGTGAGCGCCTGGGTCTCCAGGTCGACGGCGGTGACGTCGCACTCCAGCCGGTCGGCGGCCGTGGTCGCGGCCGCCAGCGCGAGCGCGGACTTGCCGACCCCAGGGGGGCCTGTCAGCGTGACGACGCGGGCGCGGCACAGGTCGTCGGCCAGCGACCGCAGGGCCTGCCCGCGGCCGGTCAGCGAGCTCGGCTGGGGGCCGCGATCAGGGCCGGCGGTGAGGGCGGGCTCCTTCAGCACCCGCTGGTGGGCCAGCGTGAGCCGGCTGCCCGGGCTGATGCCCAGCTCCGCCGAGAGCCGCCGCCTGATGCGGTCGTAGACCGACAGGGCCGAGGCCAGTTGCCCCATGCCGGACAGGACCTCGATCAGCAGCGCGTGGGCCTCCTCGTCCATCGGGTCGGCCCGGCACGCCGTCCAGAGCAGCGACTCGGCCGCCTCCAGCCGGCCGCCGTCCATCGCGGACCTGGCGTACCTGCGCACCACCGCCTGGCGCTCGGCCAGCAGCGTCTCGACCAGCTCGGAGTCGACCCGGTCCTCGGGGACGTTCTCGAAGGGACGCCCGCGCCAGAGGCCGAGCGCCCGGTGCAGATCGTCCTCGGTGCCGCCCGGGGTCGAGGTCAGAGCGCGGAACTCGATCAGGTCGGTGGTGCCCTCGTGCAGGTCCAGCCGGTAGCCGCTCACCCCCGTGACGAGGGCGATGGAGCCGCCCGCCTGCTCCTCCAGCCACCGGCGCAGCCGGTGGACGGTCAGGTGCAGGGCACCCTTGGGGTTGGCGGGCAGGTCCTGCTCCCAGATCGTGGTCATGAGATGGGCCGAGGGGACGGGCTCCGAGGCGTGCGCGGCCAGCGCTCCGAGGAGCGCCCTGACGACCGGCGGCCTGGGACTGACGACCCCCTCGTCAGACAACAGCCCCACGGTGCCGAGTACGCCGATGGAGCCCACAGTCATCCGCATCCACTCCCCCATCACGTTACCGAGATGACGATGACGGCGAGCGCGCAGACCATGCTGAACCAGCACCCGGTGAGTATGGCCTTCTTGCGAGCCGCGAAATCACGGTCCCAGTCGGCCGCGTTACCGCGCCGGACAGCAGACAGGACCATGATCGCACGGCCCGCCCCGAAGCAGAAGCCCGCGAACGGCGCGGTCCACCAGGGGGCCGCCAGCAGGATCAGGCTGACCAGCACGTACGGCAGGTGGGTCGGCATGAAGGTGCGCAGGCCCGTCCCCATCTCGAACCCGAACTGCAGCGCCCCGCTTCCGTCCGAGCGGGCGACGATGCTGCTGGGCACCTGCCTGGCGTTCTGCGGCAGCCGGAAGGGCAGCAGCCCGACGTCGCAGCCGAGCGCGAGCAGCACGAGCCCGAGCAGGAGCGGCGTCGCCCAGGAGGCGGGGATCAGGGTGTGCGTCACCGCCGCAGGAAGCAGCAGGAGCAGGCCGGTCGCGGTGCCGCCGAGCAGCAGTCCGCGGTTGAAGTAGACGACATTTCTCGTTCCCCGCCAGACCGGCGAGGTCAGCAGACCCGCTGAGTTGTGGCTTCAAACGGAGCCGGACGTGGAGTACCCGGCGACCACGGCGGCGGCGCCGATGCCGACGAGCGCGACGGCCGGTCCCGCGAGCAGAAGGTGGGCGAGCACGCTCGCCCCCATGGCGGCCGCGGCGACCGCCAGGCCGACCGTCACGGGCGAGCCGCGCCAGTCGTGCCGAACCCCCGATGTGAGCGTCATGTGATCATCATGGCCAGCGGTGCTTTCCGACCTCTTTCCGCCACCTTTCCTGCGGTCACTTGTCGTGCAAGGCGTTCAACCTTGGGGTGCGCTGTGGCGTTATGTCTACGTGGAGAGTCCCCGGGGTGATGCGGAAGACGAGTTCAGGGCGTTCGTGGCGGCGAGCGGGCCGCGCCTGCTCAAGTTCGCCGTGCTCGTGTGCGGCGACCGCGGCGACGCCGAGGACCTGCTGCAGGACGGCCTGGAACGGGTGTGGCTGCGCTGGTCCCGGCTGCGCGAGCAGGAGCCGGAGGCGTACGCGCGGCGCACGATCGTGAACCGGGCGACGAGCCGGTGGCGCTCGCCCTGGAACAGCCGCCGCTCCGGCGAGGACGTGGAGTCCCGCCAGGGCGCCGGCGAGTTCGGCAGGGCCGACGCCGACGACTTCGGCAGGGCCGACGACCGGGAGCTGGTGCTGGCGGCGCTGCGGCGGCTGCCGCCGCGCATGCGGGCGGTGATCGTCCTGCGGTTCTGGCTGGGTTACACGGAGAGCGAGACGGCCGCGCAGCTCGGCGGCTCGGTGGGCTCGGTGAAGAGCCAGGCATCACGCGGCCTGCGGAGGCTGCGGGCGGATCTGAAGACGTCGACGGGAGTCGCTGATGCGTGAGACGGAGCTGCGGGAGACGCTGGACCGGGCGGTCGAGGACGCCGTGCTCCCCGCGGGGATGGGCGAGCGGGCGATCGCGGGCGCCCGCGCCAGGCGGCGGCGCTTGCGGGTGGCGGCGGCCGGCGCGGCGATCGTCGCGGGCGGCGCGGGGCTGGCCCTTCCCCTCGTGCTTGGCCCCGCGGTCTCGTCCCCACCAGCGGGGACGACCTCGGCCTCGGTCTCGGCGTCGGTCTCGGCGTCGATCTCCGCGCGGCCCGAGGGAACGGTCTCCGCGCGGCCCGAGGCGGGCCCGGTGGAGCGGTTGAGCGCCCAGCTCGGGCGGCCGGTGAACGCCCTCGTGTACGGCCAGGCCGGCGCCGAGACCCTGGTCGTCGTGCCCAGGCGGGCCAACGAGCAGGACGGCAAGGCGGCCGAGCTGTGGGCGGCCACCGAAGGCGCGCCGTTCCGCCAGGTCAGCGACTACCTGTCCTATGACCTCGCGTGCGAGCGCGGCGACGAGGTGTGCGAGCGCACCCGCCCGTCCGGGCTGGGGTTCGCGGCCCTGCGCGTGGCGCACGGCCGGGTGTTCGTGATCGTCGCGATCGCCCCCGGCCGGAGCGCGACCGTGACCACTCCGGAGGGGACGAGCACGGCCGTGCCCGCCGCCGGCATCGCCGAGACGCGCACGGCGCGGCCGTGGGAGATCGAGATCAGGGTCTCCACGGCGGACGGGACGAGCTACGTGCTGCCGCTGCCGCCGGGAGGCGTCGTCGAAGGGTGACTCAGGCGTACTTGTACTTGCAGATCGTGGTGTAGCCGCTCGCGCTGGAGCCGGAGACCCACTGGTCGAAGTCACCGTCCCAGCAGTTCCACTTGCCGGCGCTGCTCGACCAGTACCACCCCGCGGCGCCGCCGCAGGCGGCCACCCAGTTGTAGTCGTACCAGTAGGAGCTGCCCGAGCCGCCGGAGTCGGTGCGGTGGTAGTGGTCGCTGGCGCAGTGGGACGACGAGATCGACGTGCGCCCCCAGCACGGGGTGTCGCCGGACACGTTGACGCCCATGCAGTGCGAGGCGTGCCGGGTCGTCCTGGAGACGGCGTAGGCGGCCATGCGGTCGGTGATCCACCCGAGCGAGGTCATCGCCAGCGCGGTGCCGCCGACGACCACCGTGCGCAGGAAGGTGCGCCGGCCGGGCGCGGACGCGGGCAGCGCGGCCGCCTGAGCGCCGGCGGCCGGCCGGCGCGTCTCGCGGCCCGCCCTCGGGGCCTCGGAGATGACGGGAATCTGGTCGAGCATGCTCATGCTGAATTCACTTTCGTCGTCAGATGGTCACCGGCTCCAGGAACGGCTCGCACAGCGCGTGCAGCCCTTCGACGGAGCCGATCGGTTCTGCGGACAGCAGCGCGCCCCGCTCGTCGAAGACGAGCAACGCCGGCTGGTAGGCGATGAGGAAGGGCGAGGACAGCTCGCTCGCGAGGATCACGTCGGTCGCGCCGCGCTCCTGCCACTTGGCGGAGTCGTCCATGCTGACCACCGTCGTGCGGTCGCCCGCGGCGTTCAGCCTGGCCGCCAGCGCGCCCCACTCGGCGAAGACCTTCTCGCAGGTGGAGCAGGTGGACGTCAGCGCCAGCGCCAGGCTGCGGCTCCCCGGGCCGCGGGCCGCCAGCTCCGGGTTGACCTGGCTCGTGCCCGGCCCGCGTCCCTCCTGCAGCTCCCGCACCTTGCCGAGCAGGCCGGCGTAGCCGAAGGCGAGCAGCGCGATCGCGACCCACGCCAGCACCAGCGCGGCGGACAGGATCGCGATCAACGGCCCCACCTGATCTCGAGCGACTGCAGCAGCTCCTCCTGGCCGGCCTTGGTGACCCACGGGAGCCGGTTGAGGCTGTCGTTGATCAGCGCGACGGAGTTGGCGCTGGCGTGCAGGTACTTGCGTCCCCGGTCCTTGCCGTCGACCTCCATGCTCTTGACCCAGACGCGGCCGTGATCGACCGCGAGGCCCTCCTGATCTTCGGGGAGGAGGCCCTGGGCGTCTTCGGCGGGGTAGAAGGAGATCTTGCCGGCCTGCGTGTACTTGGTCCCGTAGAGACCCCACATGACGACGTCGCTGCCCGGCTGCGGGGTGACGAGCAGGCCGTCGGGGGTGTCGGTGATGGAGAGCTGGTCGAGCAGCCCGGTGATGGTGCCGAGGTCGGGCGCGGGCGCGGCCCCGCCCAGGTGCAGCGTGTGGTGCGGCCCCTTCCAGGCCGCCATCCAGCTCTCCTCGGCGGCGTCGACCATGACGACCAGGGGCTGGGCCCGGTAGACGATCTGCTGTCTGACGCTCATCTTCAGCGCCGCCATGGCGCCGTCGGCGTAGCCGGGCCCGGCCACGCCGAGGCCGACCGCGATCGTCTTGCTGGTGAGCCGCATCTGCCATTGCCAATCACCCTGGACGTTCTCGCTGCGGCAGGAGAGCGTCACCCGGCGGCCGTCCGGCGCCAGCGCGGTCTGGATGTGTTTCGGAGCGGGCATGTCGGTGGATCCTCTCGTAACGGCTGTCACCGATGATCCACAAGCCGGGCTTTCCTGACGATTTCCGCGGCCTTACTTTTTCTGTTGTACGGCGGCGATTCCTATGTTTAACTGTCGATCAGTACCTCCGGCCACCGATCTCACGGGGTGAATCGGCAGATCGGCCAGGGGCTTCGACGGGGCTCCTCGACTTCATCCTTCCGCCTATTCATGTGCGTGTACCACGGCATATCCCATAGCGAAAGCCGAGCGGAGTCGCATGAACACAGGTCAGCAAAGTCAACCCATCGGAACGCTTCGCATGCGCCGTGCGCAGAAGCTCACGGACTTATCCACGCGGCTGAACGCGGAAACCGCCGAGCCGGTGGTCACCGTCGTCACCAGGTACGCCCCCGAATTCCTCCTGCAGATTCAGGTCGGCGAGCCGGCCCTGGCCGGCGTGCTCAAACAATGGCACGCCGAGACGCCGCAGAAGAAGAAGACCGCCATTCCCGCGCAGGACGCGGCGGCGCCTCCCGAGATCGACCGCTACGCGAGCCCGGGGGCGTCCTACCGGGCCGGCGACGTGGTCCTGTGCACCGACGCCGACGGGAAGCTGCCGGCCACGCCGCAGCTCGCCGTCTTCCTCACCGACGTCGCCAGCATCCAGCCCGAGGCGCCCGTCGTCGGCCACGTGGACGACCTCGCCACGCTGCGCCGGGTCGCCGAGGTCGTCGCCAAGCAGCCGGCGGCCGACGAACTGCTCACCACGCAGGTCACCACGACCCTCGTCGTCCTCTGACCGAGCCGATGACCTTCTACCTGCTCGCCGTGCTCGCGTGCGCCCCCCTGGTCGCCTCGGCCCTCGCCAAGGGCTGGGACTGGGCCTGGGGCGAACGCCCGCGCGGCATCCTGTCCACACCGGTCGACCACGCCCTGACCGTCGTGCAGGCGCTCGCCTGCCTGGCGTTCGTCCTGTCGGGCGCGCCCGCGGCCCTGCTCGCGGTCTCCGGCCTGTACGCGGTGATGGGCCTCGCCGTCCTGTGGCTGCGGGCCCGGCGCGGCCGGGCCGACTGCGGGTGCTGGGGCCGGTCCAGGTCGGGCCGGCTCGGATACCCGCTGGGTTTGGTGAATCTGGCCCTCGCCGCGTTCGCCGGCGCCGTGGCCTACCTCGCCGAAGCCGCCCCCGGCTTGGCCTACCTCGCGCAAACCCCTCCCGGCCTGGCGGCGCGGGTCCTCGTGTTCGGCGCGATGGCGGTCGTGCTCTTCCACGCGATGGTGATCATGCCCGTCTACCGGCCCGTCCTGCGGGAGTACCGGCTGCGGGCCGACCGCTACCGGCCCTGGTTCCAGGGCTTCCCCGACCTGCGGCCCGCCGAGCGCGACGCCTGAAAGGAACCAGCCAGCCATGTCGACCCTGGGCATAGTGATCGTCGCGGTCTGCCTGATCGTGACCACCGTCAACCTGATCCTCACCGCGGTGCTGTTCCGGCAGCTCGGGCTGATGGTCATGGGCAGCGCCAGAGGCGCCGACGACAGCGGCATCTCCATCGGCAGGAAGCTGCCGGCGCTCGACCTGATCGACGCGCGCACCGGCGCCGACGTGGACGTCCACGGCCTGCGGCGGCCCCAGCTCGTCTTCTTCGGGTCCACCACCTGCCATGAGTGCGCGGAGATCTACCCGGACATCCGCTACCTCGAAGACCACTACGACCTGCGGGTCGTCAACTTCCTGTTCGGCTCGGACCTCGCGGACGTCGTCTCCTACGCCGGCGCGCGCGGGGTCAAGGGCCCCGTCGTCGTGGCCACGGAGGGCCTCGCCTCGGCGTACGACGTCGATGTCAGCCCCTTCGCGTTCGTCGTCGACGAGCGCGGGCTCATCGTCTCGAAGGGGCTGCTCAACAGCCGCGGACGGCTCATCGACATGCTCGCCCCGATTCAGCGGGTCGAGTTCGACAAGGAGGCGGTACGTGAAAACGTCGCGTGACGAGAAATTCCAGCTAGGGGCCGCGAAGGCCACCAGACGGATCGGGCGGCGCAAGTTCCTCGGCAAGTCGGGCGCCGTCGCGGCCGCCGTGGCCAGCGTCGTCATGGGCGTCAACGCCCGCCCTGCCTTCGCCCACGGCACCTGCTACCCGCCCTACGGCAGGTACTGCTCGGGGTGCGCGGCGAGCTCCGCCTGCCCGAGCGGCCGGGCCACCTGCACGCCGAGCTACAACCGCGGCTGCAACGTCTGCCCCTACAGCACCGGCTGGTGGTACACCGGCACCAGCCCCAACCGGCACCGCTGCCGTGACTGCATCTCCAGCATCATCGGCCCGATCGCCTGCAACGGCACTTACGTCTGCGGCTGCAAATCGACGACCCACTACTGACAAAGGCGCCCATGACGCATTTCACGATTGTCCTGGCCGGTGTCGCCGGAGTGCTCTCATTCGCCACCGCTTGAGGAATGAACGCGGCCGGCACGCTGTACGCGTCGCCACGTGACACCATTCCCCGATTCGTCGGCGGATTGGCGCTCGGCGCCGGAATGCTCGGCATCGTGGTCGTTTCGCTGTCCGCCCTTTCCTGGTTGCTGCCGCTGAATCAGGGCCCGCGAGACGTCGCGGTCGTCGTGCTCCTCGGCGCGTTCGCATTCAGTGAATGGGTGGGCGGCTGGCACCGGAAATTGTCCTTCCGGTGGCTGGTGCCGACCGAGTTCGTCAACATGAACAATGCCGACGCGGTGACGCGCTGGGGCAGGGCGCTCGGTTTCGGGTTCCTGACCGACGCGCCTTACGGTGTGTTCCATGTCGCGCTGGCCGTGCCCGTGGTGCTCGGGGACGTGTTCCTGGCCCTCGCGGCGGTCATGGCGTTCGCGGGCGCGCGGGCGATCCCGTATCTGGTGGCGCCCATCGGCCGCAACGCCTTGGAGATCGGCGACTTCGCGTTCAAGGGGCGCAGCGTGGTCTTCCAGGCGGCGCGGGTGCTGTCGCTGGCCACGGTGACGGCGGCGTTCGTCTGGGCGCTGGTGCCGTGAGCCGCGCGGTGCGGGCGACGGCCCTGGTGCTGGCCCTGCTGCTGAACGGTTGCGCCCCCGACCAGGTGGCCGCCCCCTCCGTGACGCCGGGGGGCGACTGCCCGGTCACCCGCACGGTGACCAGGCCGACCGCGCGCGGCGGCGACACGCTCGGGGACGGCCCGGCACGGCCGGTCATGGGGCCCGTGCTGGAGTACACCGGAGCCAGGCCCGGCACGCTGTTCGCCGGCAGCGGCTGGGGCGGGGCGAAGGTGCTCTGGTTCGTGGCGCCCGGCCTGCGCGACCCCGTCGTCATCAAGGGGCGGCGGCTGGACGGCGACAGTCCTGTCGCGTTCGACGGCACGCAGGGCGAGCCGCTGCGCAACGAGATCACCATCCCGCCGGATCCGCGGGCCACGGACTGGCGCGACCGTCCCGGCTACGTCCGGCTGAAGACGCCCGGCTGTTACGCCTTCCAGATCGAACACCAGGACGGCTCCACCGTCCTGGTGTTCGAGGCCGTCGGGCCGGCCGTCTAGGACGGGACGGTGTCCAGGTGGGTGCGGGCGGTCTCCGCGAACAGGGTGAGCTGCGCGTCGGGGACGGTGCCGCCGAGCACGACGAACCGGTCCTTCGACACCGTGGCCACCTCCACCTCGCCGTCGTGACGGGCGACGTTCTTGGGGCCGACCGTCGAGTCGATGTCGCCGACCTCACCGCACTCGGCGTAGAAGAACTTGAACGAGTCCATGGCGTCCACCCCGCTCACCACGACCTGCGTCACCACGGCCCCGTCGGACGCCTTGAAGGTCCGCCAGCGGGTGACGGCCTCCGCGGGCGCGATGACGCGTTTGCCGCAGGGCACGAGGTCCTCGTCCAGGTCGCGCCACGTCCCCTGCGAGGTGGCCGTGACCGTCCACGCGCGGCCGTCCTTGAGCTGGCCCGGCTCCAGCAGGAGGGCGGGCGGCTCGGACTTCTGCGCCGTGGCCGTGCCGCAGGCGGTGCAGAGCAGCGCGATGACGATCGCGATCGTGCGGTTCATGTGCGGTCCTCCCCGAGGGTTTCGTCGTAGTGATTACCGTCCGGGGGCCGCGGAGGTTCCCGCGAGGTCGGCCACCTTGCCGGCGACGATCACGATTCCCGCCGTGAAGGCGGCCAGCCCGCAGGCGAGCAGCCGCACGCCCGGCTCGTCCGGGATCGGCGGCCATCCCGCGACGAGCGGCGCCGTCGCCAGGGCCAGCAGGACGGCGCGGCCGACCTTCGCGGGCGACGCCAGGCTGGTGTCGTCCAGGCAGCCGCACGGCACCCTGCCCCTGCGGCGCAGCAGGACGGCCAGGTAGACGGCGAGGGCCACGTACCAGAGCGCCACGGCCGCGGCGGCGAGCCGGAGCGGCCCGGCCGCGCCGGTCATCCAGCAGGCCAGCACGGCCGCGCCGGCCAGCCCCTCGGCGGGGCCGATCAGCGGCGCGAGCCGTACCAGGAACCTCGGCAGCAGGTTGTGCGCCATGACCGCCGCGGTGACGCCGCCGGGGCGGCGCGCCGCGGCGGCGACCAGCAGCACCGCGCCGGCGAGGGCGAAGCAGGCCGGGAGCGTGTCATCCATGGGCACCTAGATCCACAGGAGCAGGAGCGCCAGCAGGAACCCGGCGCCACACAGGCGGCCCACCCAGGCCGTCGAGCCGAGCAGCTTGGTGTCCCAGCCGCGCGGGTCGCCGCTGAGCGCGCGGGAGAGCGGCATGAGCACCCGGCCCACGCCGAAGCCCAGCCCGGCCAGCAGGCCCGGTCCCAGGCCGCCGGCCAGCACGATGACCAGGACGAGCAGTTGGGGCAGCGCCGTCGGGGTGAAGGTGCGCACGCCGGTGCCCATCTCGAAGCCGAACTGCAGCGGCCCGGAGAAGGAGGAGCGCGGGATGACGTCCTGCGGCACGAGCCGGCGGTTCTGCGGCAGCGACAGCGGCCGCCCGGCCAGCTCGAAGAGCAGGATGACGGCGACGGCAGGCGCGAGAGTCCACAGCCGGACCGCCTCCGGGATGATCGAGGCCAGCCCGCCGAGGGCGCCGGTGATGAGCCCGGACAGCAGCGCGCCGAGCATGAGTCCGGTGCTGAACACCGGCAACTTGCCTCGCCAGACCGACGAGGTCAGCAGGTCCGCTGAGTTGAGGCTTCAAACGCTGCCGGACAGCGAGAACCCGGCGGTCACCCCCAGCAGCGCCCAGGCGAGCGGGGTGAACGACGGGGTCCAGACCTGGTGGGCGGCCGCCACCAGGGCCGTGCACAGCGCGATGCCGAGCGCGACCCGGGTGGCGGCGAAGGTGTTGCTCATCGCGTCTTACAGGGCGTAGGAGCAGATGTAGAAGGTGGTCCCGCCGCAGGTGGCGACGTACCCGTCGGCACAGCGGTACTTCGTGCCGCTGTGCGTCCACCGCCAGGCGTTCCTGTCGGTCAGGCTGCCCGCGCCGCACAACTTGACCGCGTAGCTGTTGTAGCAGGTGCCGGACGAGCGCAGGAACCAGCCGTCCCCGCCGCAGTAGCTCCTGGAGTACGGGGCTCCGACGCAGACCTTGGTGTTGTTGTCGTAACCGGCGGCGCTGCCATAGCCGGCGCAGTCGGTGTACTCGTTGCCCACCACCGCGTAGGCGCCGTTGTTCTTGCCCGGCAGGGCGGACAGCACGTTCAGTGCCAGGGCGCCGCCCAGCACGCCGATGCTCTTGAAGACGGTCCGGCGGGAGGGGGCGGAAAAGGCCGGTCGGCGGCGCTCACCGGGATCGGGCTCGTCTGTCACGGAGGGCACGTCGGCCCAGTAACGGTCGGCGTCGACTGTCATGCGATTGACCTCTCTGAGGAGCTGACGGCGAGGAAGGTGTCGAGGTCGTCGTCGGAACCGGCGACCCTGCGCCATTCCTCCGTCCCGTCGGCGGAGTACTTGACCAGCGTCGGGGTCGCGCCGACGGCGACCTGGCCGAGCAGGGCGGCGTCGATGACCGGCAGGACCTCACTGCCCGCCACCCACTCGGCGCAGCGGCCGGCGGCGGCCAGCAGCACGGCGTGCCCGGCCAGGTCCGGCCCGGCCACCGCGGCGAGGTGCCGGGCACGCTCGACGCACAGGGGGCAGTTCTCGGACACGACCAGGACGAACGTGGGCAGGCCGTCGTCGGAGCCGAACCTGGCCACGGACCGGACGGCGGGGGCCGCCGGAGCGGCCGCCTGCGCCTGGAGCAGCTTGCCCTGCAGCTCGCGCACCATGTTCAGGAGCGTCGCGAAGGCGAAGAGCAGCAGCACCGTCCCGAGGAAGGACAGCACCGCCAGCGAGTCGAGGAAGGCTCTCATCGTCCTAGCTCAGCCGGCACGAGATGGTCTCGACGACGTCGATGAAGCGCACGTCGTCCGGACGGGCGGCAACGACGGTCGTCGCGGTGCTGTCGTTGACCATGAAGGCCGAGCGGGTCTGCACGGCGCCGGCCTCGTCCTTCTCGTCAACGCGCCACATGGAGCCGCCGCGCACGCGCTTGCCCTTGGTCGGGGGCACCGCGTCCGCGGCGTCGGCGGCGGGCTTGACCTGGACGGCGCAGACCTGGTCGATGGTGTTGACCGCCAGCAGGTTGCCGAGCGTCAGGCCCGACCCCGCCCGCGGCAGCATGGTCAGCCCCTCCGGCGTGTCCTGCACGTCGAACTTGACCAGGATGTCCATGAAGGCCTCGAACGGGACGCCCACGCCGTTGAAGAAGGTGGCGACCTCATTGTGCGGTCCCACCCACACCATGTTGGTCGTGCCCTGCTCCGGGTCTTCGAGCGACAGGATCCGGCCGCCGTTCCACTGGGCCTCACGCACGGTGAAGCGGGGCCAGTCGCCGAGCTGCTTGGACACGACTTCGGTGGATCCCGCCGGTGTGACCTGGAAGCGCGTGCCTCCGGCGGGGCCGTGCGCCCAGATGACGTAGGCCCAGCCGCCGATGAAGGGCTGGGAATTGCCTTCGACCGTGAGACTCTGTCCGTTCGGAGCACGCACTTGCATGTCGTTGCCTTCCGCGAGGGGGAAAACGGGCACACCGAAATGGGCTTGTGCCTGAGAGGGAGGTGTGTACGTGCCGGACACCTTGTCAGGCACCTTCAAGATCGATCGGAATATCTCACGTTGATCGACAGACGGTCAAGATCTTTCTCAAGCCGGTCCGAAAGGGAAAGAAGCAGGAAAGAGCCCAATATTGGACGCTTCAACCAAACGGTGAGCGCCGCTCACCGGTCGTCTTGCGGGACCGTTGAATGGCGTACTTGCCGAGCGTCGTCTCACCGTGCGCAATCGCCAGTCACATGCCGCCGGCCAGGTTCACGAGTGGGTGCGACTGCGGCTGCGGGATCACCACCTTCGGCGGGACGGAGGTGGGCGTCGGCTTGGGCTTCGGCTTGTGCGACTTCCTGGCGACCTTCGGGGCGGAGCTCCCGCCGAACAGTGATCTTGGTCGACACCGTTCCAGCAGGAGCCCTGTTGTGGTCTGCACTGGCTTGACACAGCCGCCACCACGTTGACTGAGCGGCCTTGCTTCTAGATCTGGACGAGCGGGAGCCGCCGCACCCCGGTCAGGGTCGGCGTGGGAATGAACCGCACCGGATCCTCAGGATCCGTGCGCAGCCGCTCGAACCGGTCGAGCAGGATGTTCAGCGCGACCCGCCCCTCCAGCCTGGCCAGGGGAGCGCCGAGGCAGAAGTGGATGCCGCGGCCGAAGGCGAGGTGCGGGTTGGGGTCGCGGTGCGGGTCGAAGGCGCCGGGGTCGGGGAACTGCCGGGGGTCCCGGTTGGCCGCCCCGAGCCAGCACATGACCATCTGGTCGGCCGGGATGCGTACGCCGCCGAGCTCCGCCTCGCGGGTGGTGGCCCGGCCGAGCGCCGCGAACGGCGTGAACAGCCGCAGCGACTCCTCGATCACGGCCGGGATCGAGTCGCGGTCGGCCCGCGCCCTGTCCTGCTGCTCGGGGAAGGCGTCCAGGCACAGCACCGTGTTGCCGAGCAGCATCGTCGTGGTGATGTGCCCGGCGAGCAGGAGCAGGATCGCGAAGTTGACCACCTGGTCGTCGGGCAGGCGCTCGCCGTCCACCTCGGCCTCGACCAGCCTGGTGAGCAGGTCGGCGCGCGGCTGCCGGCGGCGCTGCGCGGCGTGGCCCCCGAGGTAGTCCGACATCTCCTTCCACGGCTTCATCACCGCCTGGAGCTCCGCCTCCCGCTCGTCCGCCGGCCTGTTGACCGAGACCTCGGCGTCGCGCTGGAACAGCGCGTCGGCCCACTGCTTGAACAGGGCGCGGTCGCCGCTGGGGATGCCGAGCAGCTCGGCGATGACGATGACGGGAAGGGGATAGGCCAGGTCCGCCACGAGCTCGAACCGCTCCCGATCACGCGCCGCGTCGAGCAGCTCATGGGTGAGCGCGGCGATCCTGGGCTCGAGATCCGCGACGACCTTGCGGGTGAAGGCGCTGCTGACCAGCTTGCGCAGCTTGCCGTGCGCGGGCGGGTCGATCTGGGTGATGAAGCCGTCCAGGGAGAAGTCCTCCTTGGACGGCTTCATGGACTCGGGAACCACCCGCATGGTGTCGGAGGAGAACGTCGCCGGGTCACCGAGCACCTCGTGCAGCTCCGGGTAACCGTAGACGTTCCACATTCCGGCGTCGGCCGCGAACTCGACCGCCGGGCCCGATCGGGGCCCGTGCAGCCAGAAGTGTTGTACGGGGATGTCGTACCGTTCGACGATGTCGGCCATCGCCTCTCCTTGTCGTAGATCCCTCGATGGAGACGTACTCAGGAAGATCGGTCGCGGTACTCCTGCCAGCGGTGCAGCATCTCGTCGCCGTCCTGCACGGTGAAGGCGAAGAAGTCGCGGGTCTCCTCCAGCCGGGCGCGCTGGGCGGCCCGGTCCTCGCCGAGGATCGACAGCCCGTACTCCAGCGTCTCCAGGCTCTGCTTCACCAGCCCGAGCTGGACCCGCAGGATCTGCGCCCAGCCGCCGCCGACCGCCCGGTAGCGGTGCTCGCGGCCGGCCGAGGGGACCCGTTCGATGATGCCGCCCGCCTCCAGTTGCCTGGCGACCGTGCTGACGGCGGTCTTGCTCAGGCTGAGCTCCGCCGCCAGGTCGGTGAGCGAGGGGTCGGGCGGGTCGCAGATCATCAGCCACGCCCAGAGGCGGCCCATGGAGCGCGTCGCACCCAGGCGCTCCATGACCAGCCCCATCCGATCGACGAACTCGCTCTCCGAAGGCTTCACGGGCGTCAACTCCGCAACGATCGTCAAGTACGTACTTCACGTACGGTACGCCCGAAGCCCGACCAGGGGAAGGGGCCCGTCAGCCCGCCCGGCCCGCGACCTCGTCGATGCGCACGAACGTGGCGCCCTGGGCGGCGGCGCGGGCGCCGAGGACGTGACCGTCGCACATCCTCGTCACCGTGCCCGCCCGGTCGATCACCTTCCACGTGGCCGGCTCCTCGCACGGCCGCCCGAGCCGGTCGTAGCTCCAGGTGCGGTGGCACACCCGGCACTCGGAGACGCCCGCCCGGGAGGAGAGCGTGTTGCCGTGCTCCAGGCACACGCCCCACGGCAGGCCGCACGGCGGGACCTGCAGCCTGGCCAGCTCGGCCGCCGCGCGCTGCAGGTCCTCGGCGGCCCTGGCCAGCCAGCCCGCCGCCTGGCGCGCCTCCACGAGCGGGTCGGCGTCGGGCGTGGTGCCCGGCGCGGTGCCGGGTGAGCCGCCGCACAGTGTCCAGACCTCGGCGGTGAGGGCCTCGGCGCGCGTCGCGAGCGCGCGCAACTGCTCGGGAGTGACGCTCATGCGGGCTTCCATCTCGCGAGGGCCGTCGCCGGTACGGCCGGGGGACTGGTCGCTGAACTGGACCCTACGTCCTGCCGGCCACCAGCGCGTCAGGGCGTGGCGACGGCCTGGAGGATGCTGTACCGGCCCGAGGTCGGGGTGACCTCCGCCGGCTCCCAGCCGCCCGCGCGCAGCAGGTCGCCGTACTGGGACGCGGTGCGCTCCCGTCCGCCGAGCAGCACGAGCATCGCCAGGTCGGACAGGTGCACGTGCGACGGCGTCCACGGCTCCGGCAGCAGCATCTCGACCAGCAGCAGCCGGGCGCCGGGAGCGGCGGAACGGCGGCAGGTGGCCAGGATGCGGACCGCGTGCTCGTCGTCCCAGTCGTGCAGGATCCACTTCAGCAGGTACAGGTCGCCCTTCGGGACCTCCTCCAGGAAGTCGCCGGCGACCAGGTCGATCCGGCCCGCGAGCGGCGAGCCCCACAACCGCTGCCTGGCCGCCTCGATCACCGGCGGCCGGTCGAGCAGCACGCCGGTCGCCGACGGGGCCTTGTCCAGCAGCGCGGCGAGCAGCACGCCGTAGGCGCCGCCGACGTCCACCAGCCGCCCGTACGCCGAGGGGTCCACGGCCGCCGCGACGTCGGCGGCGACCTGCGCCGACTGCTCCCCCATGCCCAGGGCGAAGTGCTCGGCCTCCTCGGGGTTCGCGGCGAGGTGCTCCCAGAACGAGCGGCCCAGCAGCGCCGGCGCGACCGGCTCGCCCGTGCGGACCGACTGCTCGAACTCCCCGACGAGCCGCCACACGGTCGGGGAGCCGTAGGCGACGGCCAGCTCCCGCAGGGCCGTGGGGGAGTCGGAGCGCAGGCATTCGCCCGCGTCCGTCAGCCGGTAGTGGTCCGGCTCGGTCTCCGTCATCAGGCCGACCGTGGCGGCGGCCCGCAGCAGGCGCAGCAGCGCGTCGGGGTGCACGCCGACGGCCGCCGCCAGGTCCCGCGCCGAGCGCGGCCCGGCGGCCAGCTCGTCGGCGACACGCAGCCGGGACAGCACGACGATGATCTGGGAGTGCCAGAAGCCGCTCAGCAGCTGGAGGACGTGTTCCGCCGGTGCCCGGCCGCCGGAAGGTGCTCGTCCGTCGCGGTCCTCGTGCCCGGTGCCGACGTACGACATGGACTCACTATGACATCCGGGACGGATGGTGTCATCGGACAGCATTGACCGAATTCCTGGTGGCGGATCCCACAAGCTGTCACACCTCCCGTCAGGAGCCCGCCATACCCCTCGCCCGCCCGGTGCGACAACGGTTGGTGCGCCCAGCTGCACGGGCTCTACTTCGACAAGGACCAGACGCTGCCGGGCCGCTGCGGGCACCGGCACGACTGGGAGCACGTCGTGGTCCGGGTACACGACGGCACCGCCCGGTACGTGGCACGCGTTCCGCTTCGCGGGCGCCGGTGGGCAGCCGGCGAACCACAAGGGCACCTGGCAGTTCCCGCCGCTGGTCGGCTGGGACCACTACCCGGCGGGGTCGCGCGACCGCCTGGCGGCGCACCCTTTCGGCTCGGCCAGTCTCGGGCTGAAGGACGCCTCGTGCGGCGCGGAGCCGGCCAAGGCCGAGCCCGCCGGAACCCCGTTCGACCCCCACGCCTGACGCGCCCGCCCCGGGCTTGCGGCGATTGTCAAAACCCGGTAACGCGAGATGTACTGCCTTCCGGAAAGCTGATCTTCACGATCGAGCACGAGGAGGAGCGGTGGACTTCGCGATCTTGGGCACCATCCGCCTCAACGGCCCCACCGGCCGGATCCGGCTCAGCCGCAAGCAGCGGGCGGTCGTGGCGGCGCTCCTGCTCCATCCGAACGCGACCGTCTCCACCGAGCGGCTGATCGCCGCCGTCTGGGACGACCCGCCGCGTTCGGCCGTGGCCAACGTCCAGACGTACGTGCACCAGCTCCGCCGCCTGCTGGAGGGCAGCGGCCTGGAGGTGCGTACCGAAGGGTCCGGGTACGTCTGCGAGGTGCCGCCGGGGCGGCTGGACCTCCAGGTGTTCGAGGAGGGGCTCCGGCGGGCGCGCGCGTCGCGGGCGGGCGGCGACCTGGTGGCGGCGGAGCGGGAGTACGCGGCGGCGATCGCCCTGTGGCGCGGCACGCCCGCCGAGGACGTGCCGCTCAGCGGGGCGGTGGCGCCGCGGATCACCGAGCTGGAGGAGCGCCTGGCGGTGGCCAGGTCGGAGTGGATCGACGTACGGCTCGCGCTCGGCCGCGAGGACCTGGTGGCCGAGCTGCGTGCCCTCGTCACCGCTCATCCGCTGCGCGAGCGGCTGTGGGAGCAACTGGTGGTCGCCCTGGCCCGCGGCGGCCGGCGCGACGAGGCCCTCGACGCCTTCCGCCAGGCCCGCGAGCTGCTGGTCGCCGAGCTGGGCATCGAGCCGGGACAGGAGCTGCGCCGGCTGCACGCGGCGCTGCTGGCGGGGGAGGAGGATCTCGACGCGCGGCCGGAACCGCGCAGGTCGCGGGGCGCGCGGGGGAGCGGGGACGACGTTCTGGACGCGTGGACGCAGGCGGGCCGGTCGGAGTCGGGCCGGTCGGAGGCGGGCCGGTCGGAGGCGGGCCGGTCGCACGCGGGGCCGGGGGGCGAGGCCGAGCCGCGGCGCCCGCACGCCGGGGACGCGGTGCCCGTGGCGTTCCGGCGGTTGTGCCAGCTGCCCGCCGACACCGCGGACTTCGTCGGCCGCGAGGCGGAGATCGCCGAGGTCATGGCGCTGTTACGGGCGGGGGAGGAGCGGCTCAGCCCGCCCATCGTGATCGTGTCCGGGCTGCCCGGCGTCGGCAAGACGACGCTCGCCGTGCACCTGGCGCACCTGCTGCGCTCCGACTACCCCGACGGCCAGCTCTTCGTCCGCCTCGGCCACGACGCCCGCGGCCCCCGGGAGCCCGGCGAGCTGCTGGACGTGCTGCTGCGCTCGCTCGGTCTCGACGGCGCGGCCATCCCCGCCTCGGCCGAGGAGCGCGCCCGGCTGCTGCGCCAGCGCCTGGCCGACCGGGCGGTGCTCGTCGTGCTGGACGAGGCGGTCGAGGAGGCCCAGCTCCGCCACCTGCTGCCCGGCACGCCGCGCGGCGCCGTCCTGGTGACCTCCCGCTCGCGGCTGCCCGCGCTGGAGGGCGCCGCACGCCTCACGCTCGACCTGCCCGGCGAGAAGGACGCCCTGCTGCTGCTCGAACGGGTGGCGGGCGCCGACCGCATCGGCATGGCGCCCGGCGCGGCCGAGCAGATCCTGCGCTCCTGCGGCCGGCTGCCGCTGGCCATCCGGGTCGCCGGCGCCCGCCTGGCCACCCGCCCGGTCTGGCCGGTCAGCGAGTTCGCCACCCGGCTGGCCGGGCGGGGGCTGGACGAGCTGGTGGTGGGCGGGCTGGACGTGCGGGCCACGTTCGAGCCGAGCTACGCGGCGCTGCCGGAGTCGGCCCGGCACGCGTTCCGGCTGCTGGGGCTGGCGGGGCTGGACAGCGTGGCGGAGTGGTCGGTCGCCGCCCTCCTCGGGCGGCCGGGGGAGGAAGCGGGCGCGCCGTCTTACGGGCTGGAGGCGGATGCGGCGCTGGAGACGCTCGTCGCGCGGGGCATGCTCACCTCGACCGAGGTGGACGACGCCGGGCAACCCCGCTACCGCCTGCACGACCTGCTCCGGGTGTACGCGCGCGAGCGGGCCGAGGCGGAGGAGTCACCGGCGCGCCGGCGCGAGGCCCTGACCAGGCACGTGCTGGAGTGCCTGCGCAGGACGAGGGCCGCGACGCGCACAATGCCGATCCCGCTGTCCCCACCGTTCCCGCGCGAGCCGGACCCAGGACCGGCCCTGGAGCCGAGATCGGCCCTGGAGCCGAGGCCGGCCCTGGAGCCGAGGCCGGCCCTGGAGCCGAGGCTGGCCCCGGAGACCGCACCGGCTTCGGAGGCAGAGCCGGCCCCGGACGTGCGGGCGAGCGCGGCGTGGCTGGCCGCCGAGCGGCGCACGCTGATGCTCGCCCTCACCACGGCAGCCGACCTCGGCCTGGTCGCCGCCGCCGCGGAGCTGGCCCACCACCTCACCGCGTACCTGCTCATGGACCGCTTCCTCGACGACGCCGAGCAGGCCCAGCGGACCGTGATCGGCATGGGCGACGAGTGCGCCACGCTACGGGCCAGGCTCCTGCTGGCCGCCGTGGACATCGAGCGCGGCCACCTGGAGCAGGGCGGCGCGGCGTGCGAGGCGCTGCTGGCCGACCTCGGCCGCGCCGGAGATCCGCACGGCGCCGCGTACGCGCTGATCAGCAGGGCCGCCGCCCGCCACGGGATGGGCCGGCTCGACGAGGCGCTGGCCGACGCGTACGCCTCGCTCGACCTGCTGGCCGCCCACGGCGACAGTGCCGGGCTGGCGTACGCGTGGACCTGGCCCGTCTGGATCCACCTCGAACGGGGCGAGCACGACCGGGCCGTGGAGATCGCCAGGACCCGGCTGGAGGTGACCCGCGACGTGGACCACACCATCAGGGGCAACCTGCTGCGCGCCCTCGGCACCTCCCTCTACCAGCAGGGCGAGACGGCCGAGGCCGTCGCGTGCTACCGGGAGAGCCTGCTGACCGCGCAGGCGTCCGGGGACCGGGGCGAGATGAGCAAGGTGCTGCGGCGGCTCGGCGAGGCGCTGGGCGCGCTGGGCCGCTTCGAGGAGGCGGCGCAGACGCTGGCGGCGAGCCTGCGGCTGTTCGTGGAGTGCGGGGACACGCTCGGCGAGGCGCTGGCCGGGCACGCCCTGGGCGTCGTCCGCCTGCGCCAGGGCGACCCCGGCACGGCGCTCGGGCACCTGCGGATCGCGCTGGAACGGCTCGGCGACGACGGGCCCCAGGTGTGGCGGGCCCGCACGCTCAGGGAGCTCGGCCGGGCGCACGCGCTGCTGGGCCGGTCCGAGGAGTCGGCGGCGGCGTGGCGCGGCTCGCTCGCCCTGTTCGGCGACGCGGCGGAGGCCAGGCAGGTGGCGCAGTACCTGTCGGAGTCGACCACGGCGACACTCTGAGGAGGTCATTCCCGGAGGCGCCAGCCCACGGGCGCCTCCCGCGCCCCGGCCAGCCGCGCCTCCCTCCTGGCCACCCCCGGCGTGGCGCCCTCGGCGACGAGCGTGCCCGCCGGTGACACCGCGGCCCACACCCCGGCGGGCGCGTCCGCGAGCTCCATCGCCCGGTTCACCTCGGGCCGGGTCGGAACGGGCGTCCTGCGCGCCTGCCACCGCCGCCAGTACAGCCACTGCGCGAAGATCAGCGGCCCGAGCACGGTCAGCAGCGGCATCGGCCGGCCGCCGGTGAGCACGAAGGCGATGGACACGGCCAGCAGCACGGCCTCCAGCCCGGCCGCCGACCACACGGCTGCCTTCCCGTACGCCCGCAGCGCCACGACCGGCCAGATCGACAACATCAGGCAGTCGCCCAGCCCGATCAGCGACGGGTTCGCCCGTAGGAGGTGGCCAGCACGGGCGAGAACGGCAGCCCCGGCATGCGCTGCACGAAGTCGACCATGAGCGAGGACAGCCCGGTGGCCAGCGTGTCGTACACGGTCAGCGCCGCGGCCAGCGCCGCCACCTGGGCGGGCGTGACGGCCGCCTGCGCCCACAGGTTCACCACGCCGACGACCAGCAGGATCAGCAGCGCGTCATTGATCACGAGCAGCGCCACCGGCCACCCGGCGGCGTACGCGGCGACGTCCGCCGCGCACAGCGCCGGCGCCGTGATCATCGCCCACCGGCCGCCCAGCACGGGGGCGAGCGTGAGCTGGGTCAGCGTCAGGACCACCAACCCGAAGATCGACACCACGACCCCGACGGGCACGTGCAGGTACGCGAACGGCATCACGACGAGCGCCGTCACCATCACGGCGATGTCCGTCCCGACCATCCAGCCGACCGGCGGGCGGGCGATGACGTAACGGCCCAGGTAGCCGACGGCGAGCGCGACGGTCAGGGCGACGAGCGCGTACAGCGCCAGCACGTTCGGGGTCATCACAGTCCTCGCTCGAAGCTGAGCTCCAGCAGGTCCGCGCGGAGCCGGCAGGGCGCGGGCAGGCCCTCGGGAGTCTCGACCAGGACGATGCCGGTCAGGGGCAGGCCGTGCGCGCGCTCCTCCAGCCGTCCGAGCAGGCCGGGGTCGTGCTTGCCCGCCACCACGTAGAGCAGGTCGCCCTCCAGCGCGTACCGCGTGGGCAGCGGCAGCGCGTGCTCGGCCTGCAGCAGGTCGAGCACGTCCCGCGTGGTGAGCCCACCGGGTGACCTGCGGCCGAGCACGCGCGAGGTGGCGGGCAGCGCGGCCAGCTCGCAGGCGGGGGTCCCGCCCTCGGGCAGGGTCCTGACCAGGTCGCCGGTGACGTATCTGAGCAGGAGCGTGGTGTCGCGGAACGTCGAGTACGGCGTGACCACGATCGTGCCCACCTCCCCCGGCGCCGCCGGGGAGAGCGTCACAGGATCGAGTATCTCGATCAGGCCCTGGTCGGGCGGCAGGTGCAGGTGGCCGTCGGAGCCGACGCGGCCGGAGACGGGCGCGATCTCGGTCATGGAGTAACCGTCGTGGACCTCCGCCCCGAACACCTGCTCGGCCCGCTCGCGCAGCGCGTCGGTGAGCACCGCCCTGATGGCGAGCCAGGACCGCGGGGTCCTCCTGTGGGACCTCACCCACCTCAAGGACCTGCTCGCCGACCCGCTGACCACCCACTGCGAGCTGTCGCAGGGAGGTCACGCCGTCTCCCCGGAGGTCTGGACGGACCTCACCGGCGACGACGACCGGACCTCGTCCGGCGGGTACGGGGAGCGGAGCCTGTCTCCCTGCTCCCCGAGGGGATCGGCAGTGGACCTTGACCCGCGGCCGTGCCTCGCCGATATTCGCGGTATCGAGCCGGGATGAGGGGTGCGCATGAGGATCGTGGAGCTCGTCTCCGTGGACGGGTACGTCGCCTTCGACCTCGACTGTCCGACGAGCGCGGGCGGCACGCGGCTCGCCCCTGACGTCACCCCCGGCGAGGCGGGGCTGCTGGCGCGGGCGATGACGTACAAGCTGGCCGTGCTGGGGGAGCGGATCGGCGGTGCCAAGGCGGTGCTGCGGGCCACGGACGACGAGCGCGAGGTGACGCTGGCCCGCTACTGCGAGGAGATCACCCCGCTGATCGAGAAGGGCGGCTTCCTCACCGCCTCGGACCTGGGCACCCGTACGCAGGACTTCGCCTCGCTGCCCGACTACCGCCCCGACTCGCTGATGCACCAGGAGGTCGGCGGCGAGCTGATGGACACCATGGTGACCGGCCTGGGCGTGGTGGTGGCCGCCGAGACCGCGCTGGGCGGGCTGGCGGGGCGGACGCTGGCGGTGGAGGGCTTCGGCAAGGTGGGCGGCGCCGTCGTCCGCGAGGCCGCGCTGCGGGGCGGTCGCGTCGTCGCGCTGTCCACCCTGTACGGCTGCGTCACCGACCCGGCGGGGCTCGACGTGGCCATGCTGGAACGGCTGCGGGCCCGGCACGGCGACGCCTGCGTGACCCGGCTCGGGCTGCCCGTGCTGCCGGCCGAGGCGCTGTACGAGGTGGCCGCCGACGTGCTGGTGCCCGGCGCGCGCACCGGGACGCTGACCGCGCAACGGGCCGCCCGGGTGCGCGCCCGCGTGGTCGCCCCGGCGGCGAACGTGCCCTACACCGCGGCGGGGCTGCGCACGCTGCACGAGCGGGGCGTGGTCACGCTGGCCGACTTCGTCTGCGGCGCCGGCGCGACCATCGGCTACCTCGCCGACCGCACCGGCCAGGTCCGTGACGCCGACTCCGCGCGGGCCCTGGTGGCCGAGCGGATCGCCCGGCTCACGGCCGAGGCGATGGAGCATCCGGAGGGGCCGTTCGCCGGGTCGTGCGCGGTGGCCGAGCGCTTCCTGGCCACCTGGCGGGACCCCGAGGGCCTGCCCGACGGCCCGCCGCTCGCCCCCGACCCTGAGGGCCTGCCCGACGGCCCGCCGCTCGCTCCCGACCCTGAGGGCCTGCCCGACGGCCCGCCGCTCGCTTCCGACCCTGAGGGCCTGTCCGAAGGGCGCCGCTGATCCCCGCCCTGAGGGATGATCGGGGGGAGAGCGGGAGGCGCGCCGAGCTCCGGCGGCCCCGCTCGCGCGCACCGCCCCGGATGCGCCGCGCTCCGGCGCTCACGGCCCTCGGGTGCCGACCGCGGCCACCAGCGCGAACGCGCCCACCCCGACGAGCGCCACCGTCGCGCCCGCCGATCCCAGGTCGAACAGCCGCCCGACCGCCATCTCCCCCGCGAACGAGAACATCCCCGCACAGAACGCCATCACCCCGTAGTACGACCCGAACCGCTCGGGTGCCGCGTGCCGGGTGACCCGCTGGAAGATCGACGGCTGGATCAACCCGTTCGCCACGCCGTTCAGCACGGCCGCGAGCATCAGCGGCCCCAGCTCGGTGCCGTCCAGCGGCGCGAGCACGAAGAACGTTCCCGCCGCGCACACCAGCCCCGCCCGCAGCACCCAGGGCCGCTCACCGCGCCGCCCGGCGGCCACGAACGGCTGCGCGGCGGCGGCGACCGCGGCCAGCACGCAGAAGCTGAGCGTGGCCGCGCCGGGCGCGAAGCCGAGCAGCGGCACGGCCGTCATGATGTGGTTGGCCAGCAGCGTCGTGGGTGCGGTCAGCAGCGCGAAGAGCATGAACGACCGGTCGCCGAACACCGCCCGCACCCCGGGCAGCACGTCGCGGAACGGCAGGGCCCGCTCCCCGGTGCGCGGCTCGGCCCTGGGCAGCAGGAGGAACAGCGCGCCGGAGAGCGCCCACATGGCGGCGGCGGCCCCGGTCAGCAGCGCGAACCCGGGCTCCAGCGAGATCAGCGCCAGCCCCACGGGCGGCCCCGCGACGGTCGCCACGTGCTGCGCGGTGACGTAGGCGGCGAAGCCACCGGCCTGGTGCGCCGGCCCGGCGCCGGCCAGCAGGCTCTGGGCCGCGGGGTTGTAGAGCGCGCCGCCCACGGCGAGGACGACGGCCGCGCAGAGCAGCGCGCCGACGCCCTCGGCGGCCCCGAGCAGGACGAACCCGGCCGCCCGCAGGACGCAGGCGAGCACCCCGGTACGGCGGGCGCCGATCAGGTCCGTCAGCGCCCCCACCGGCAGCAGGAGCGCGAACTGCAGCCCGGTCCGCGCCCCCAGGATCAGCCCCGCCGTCCCGGCCATCAGGCCGAGATCGTGCCGCAGGTGCGCGACCAGATGCGCCATCACCGAGAAGAAGCCGAGGCAGCAGGAGAGCTGGATCGCGACCACCGTGACGACGACGCGGCGGCCCGGGGAGCCGGTGGTGGGCGGAGGGGAGACGGGGGTGGCGACAGTCACGGGAACCGAGCACACCAGAGCCATGACCGGTGGGTCCAATATCGGGATGCGGCCAGACCGATATCCGAACCCGTATCGACGGCTCGCCCAGCTCCCGGACGTAGCCGCTTGCAGCCGATGAGGCGCAGGCCACGGTGTGGATGTGGTCGCCACGCGCGGGCGCGATGGATCCGCGCTTCCACCACGACGGGATGGGCCAGGACACCTGTCCCGAGCAGCTCGACGCCCTGGAGATCACCTACGAGGACTACGAGCCCGGCTTCGGCACTCCGTACGGCGTGGCGCGCACCACGGACCGAGGCCGACCTGAGCACGAACGTCGGCGCGCAGTTCGGCCTGGCCGCCTTCCAGTGTCTCGCGCTCGTGGGCGAGCACAGCTGAGCCGGTTCCGGGGGTACGGTGGTGGCCGGTTCCCGTCTCCCGCCGCCTCCGGAGGTCGGTTGTGGCTCGGTCGCGTGACGTCATGATGGTGGCTCTCCTGCTTCTCACCGCGGGTTGCACCGGCGGGGGAGCCCCGGCACGGCAGGAGCCGAGCCGGGCGGCCACCGCCGCCGTCCCGTGCGCGTCCAGGATCTTCCAGGGCGAGCTGCCGGTGTGGGCGCGCGCCGGGTTCAGCCCGGACGCCGAGCCGCACCACGTGTTCAGCGGCCGGGGTGACATGGTCGCCGTGCTCTTCGGCTACCCGCTGGCCAGCCCGCCGCGCCCGAACCGGGGCAACAAGATCCTCTGGGTGTCCCGGCTGCCGCTGCTCCCGTCCAACCCGTTACGGATCGAGGCCCGGCTCGGCGGCACCGGCGCGCCCGTCCGCACCAAGGTCAGCGGCGGCCCCGGCCCCTCGCTCATCGACCTGCCCAGCCCGGGATGCTGGCGGCTGAAGCTGAGCTGGAGCTCGCACACCGATTTCATCGACCTGGAGTACGTCGCCCCCGGCTAGCCACGCGTGTCGTTTCTGTACAAGACCGCGACCGCCGCTCCCGCCTAACCTCGCCAGTCGGCGGAACTGAGAGAGCAGGGGCGATGGGTAAGATCATTTCTAGTTTCTTCATCTCCTTGGACGGCGTCGTGGAGTCGCCGGACCAGTGGCACTTCCCGTACTGGAACGACGAGATGGGCGCCATGGTCCAGTCCGGGATGGACAGCGCGGCGGGCTTCCTCATGGGCCGCAAGCTGTACGACGAGTGGTCGTCGTACTGGACGACGACGGACGCCGACCCGGAGATCGCCACGAGGTTCAACGACGCGCCCAAGTACGTCGTGACCAGCTCGCTGCGGCAGGCGGACTGGGCCAACACCACGATCGTCACCGGCGACGTCGCGGCCCGGCTGCGGGAGATCAAGGAGCGGGCGGAAGGCGACCTGCAGATCTCCGGCTCCGCGACGACCGTCGGCTGGCTGCTGGCCAACGGGCTGCTCGACGAGCTGAACCTGCTGGTCCACCCCATCGTCGTCGGCCACGGCCAGCGCCTGTTCACGGACACCCCGACCCGTCCGCTGAAGCTGACCAGGAACGAGACGTTCAAGACCGGGGTGCTGCACCTGACCTACGTCCCGGAGCCTCAGGCCGTGTAGGGCAGGTGCGGCGTGATCAGCACGTTGGGCAGCTCGAACAGCGGGTGACCGGCCGGCAGCGGCTCCGGGTCGGTGACGTCGAGCACGGCCGACAGGCGGCCGGACACGCACTCCCCGGTGAGTGCCCCCGTGTCGACCAGCGAGCCGCGGGCGGTGTTGACCAGCACCGCCCGGTCAGGCAGCAGCGCCAGGCGGCGCCGGTCGAGCAGGTGGTGCGTCTCCGGCAGCGCGGGCGCGTGCACCGTGACCGGGTCGCTGCGCCGGCACAGCTCGTCCGGCTCCACCGCCTCGGCCCCCAGCAGCGCCGCCTCGGCGGGCGTGAGCGTGGGGTCCGACAGCAGGACGCGTACGTCGAAGGCGAGCAGCCGCTGCAGGACGAGGCGGCCGATGCGGGAGGCGCCGATCCCCCCGACCGTGCAGTCGTGCAGCCCGGTGCCGTCACCCGGCTGCCAGAGCGCCCTGTCGTGCCCGCCCGCGTAGGGCGGGCGCGGCTGAAGGCGAGCTCGGCGCCCAGGATGAGCGCGGCGACGCCGGGGCGCGACGTCGATGATCCGCGCGTCGATCCCAGGGAGAACACCCGGGCTGCCCTGCCGTCGTCTCACGCCGGATGTAACCGTTTTATATCCCGGGCCGCGCGATCGCCGCTGACCTGCACTATCGTGGAAGCCGAGTCCGGCACACTGATCCTGTGCCGGACTCGGCCACGCGAAGGGTTAGCTCCTGCTCCACACCGACGCGATGACGCCGTCCTCGGCGCTCAGGATCTGCGGCCGGTAGCCCAGCGTCTTGAGCTGCGCCGCCTTCACCGTGTACGCCACCTTCGACAGGCTCAGGTACTCCTTGACTCCGGTGGTGCTGCCCTTGGCCCACACGGTCGAGTACAACTTGCCGGGCCCGACGGCCATGAGCACCGGGCGCAGGCCCTGCTTCGCCTTGGCCAGCAGCTCCTGGCCGCGCTGCTCCACGGTCTGGCCGAGCGTCACCTGCAGGGTGCCCGTGGCGGCGCCCGCCACCCAGACGGCCGCGTAGAGCGGCTTCTCCACCGTGCCGTACACGTCCAGCGAGGCGATGCTGTAGCCGGCGGCGCTCAGCTCGGCGTTGACCTTGACCAGGGTCTCCTTCGTCAGCGCCAGCTCGGACTTGACGAGCTGCGTGGTCTTCTCGAAGACCACCGCGAAGACCGCGGCCGGGCCGGTGCCCGTGCCGGTGACCAGCTTGGGCTGGAAGCCCAGCTTGGCCTGCTCCGCGATGCGCCGGGGCAGGTCGGCGGCCGACAGGCCCTGCAGCACGTTGACCTTGCGGGTGGCGTCCTTGACCCACAGGGACGTGTAGCGCGGGCTGGCCGCGTCGGTGACGTTCAGCGCCTGCGGCACGTACCCCTTGCCCAGCAGCTCCTTGACCCGCTGCACCAGCGTCGAGCCGCTGAGCGCGTCGAGGGAGAGCCAGTCGAGCGCCTGGTTCTGGACGGCCTGCGCGGTCGTGCTCTGCGCCGTCGCCGCCGGGGCGGTGACGCCCAGCAGGGGTGCGGTGGCGAGCGCCACGGCCGCGGTCAGGGTGATCGCTCTGTTCTTGCCCCTCATGGTCCTCCTATGTAGGTAAAGGTCATCCCATTTGCGGACAAGAGGGGACCATAACAGAGCATGAGGGGAAGGCGACCTACCGTTACGGCGATCGTGACAAGGCTGTGTCAAAACCCTTTACAGGCGAGTTTCGCTCATGTTTTTGGGACGACGCTTGTGACGACGCAGAGCTGCGCCCGCAAGGTTTCGTACGCCCAGCGCCCGAACCGCTCCGGCGCCCAGCCGCGCTCGCGCACGAACAGCAGGTAGAGGTCCGGGCTCAGCACCCCGTAGAGCAGGTCGGCGGCCTCCTCCACCGGCACCTCGGGGCGCGCGCCCGGCTTGGCCATGAGCGCGACCGCCGCGGCCGTCGCCACGACGTGGCGCGGGTCCTCCTCGTCCGGCCACATCTCGGACACCTCGGGATCGGTGGCCGCCGCCACCTCCAGCACCTTGGTGATCGGCGCCACCCGCTCCAGCACGCCGAGCGTCCCGGTCACGTGGCCGCGCAGGTGCTCCTCGGCCGTGCCGGCGGCCATGGCCGCGCGGAACCAGGGCCGGTCGAGCGTCGCCACGGGCAGGTCGTCGCCCGCGATCGTGACGTCGACCAGCTCCTTGAGCAGCCGGCGCTTGTTGCCGAACACGAAGTAGACCGTCTGCACGGCCACGCCCGCCCTGGTGGCGATCTCCTGCAGCGTGGTCGCGCCGTACCCCTGCGCCACGAACAGGTCTCCGGCGGCGCCCAGCACCCGCCGCCGGGTCTCCGCCGCCTTCTGCGCCTTCTTGTTGGGCTTCCTGCCGTCGCTCACGCGTTCACATTAGTGCAACTCTAGAGAGCGGCTACGGCTGTCAGGCGGGCTGCCCGGCCGCGGCGGTCATGCGCGCCGCCATCCGCCGCTCGAACCACAGTGAAGTGAACGGCGGCACCGCGCAGGCCAGTCCGAGCACCACGGCGCCCCGGCTCCAGCCCGCCTCCCTGGCCGAGAGCAGCACCCCGGCCACGTACAGGACGAACAGCGCCCCGTGGACCGGCCCGAAGATCTTCACGCCCAGCTCGCCGGTCTCGGTCACGTACTTGAAGAACATCCCGATGAGCAGGCCCGCCCAGGAGCACGCCTCGGCCACCGCCACGGCCCGGAACCAACGCAGCACGATCCACCCTTTCACCCGGTTTCGCGCTCACTCTACAAGCTGTAGAGGATGGTCGGATCACGCTCCTGCGGCGGATGGGGTGCTGGAGTCACGGCTGAGCGAGAGCGCGGTGGAGCACATCGAGGCCGTGCGAGCGGCCGGCATCGAGGCCGGCCTCGTGCCGCGGACGCGAGCGCCACCGCGCCACGCTGGCGAGTGCCGCCGTGAACGGCCCGAGCAGGGAGGCCGGGCGACTGCATACAACGGTATGCTCGGCTCGGGATCGCAAGCGAGGTGAGGAGGACCCACTGTCCGAGGTCTACGACCGGTTGAGGGCCGAGATCGTCGACGGCACCCTCGCCCCGGGGGCGGCCCTCGTGGAGGTCACGCTCGCGGAGCGCTACGGCACCAGCCGCACGCCCGTCCGCGAGGCCCTGCGCAGGCTCCAGCAGGACGGTCTGGTCGAGCGCGCCGACCGGGGCATGCGGGTGCGCACCCGCAGCCCGGAGGAGATCCTCGAGATCTACGAGGCCCGGATCGCCCTGGAGGCCACCGCCGCCGCCGGCGCGGCCCAGCGGCGCAGCGACTTCGACCTCGTACGCCTGGCCCGCGCCCAGAAGGCGATGATCGCCACCCCCGCCTCCGACCCGGCGGCCATGGCCGAGGCCAACCGGGCCGTCCACGAGGCCATCTGGGCGGCCAGCCACAACGGGACCATCGTCGACCTGCTCACCCGCCTCAACAACCACCTCACCCGCTATCCGCAGACCACGCTGGCCATGCCCGGCCGGTGGGACGAGGCGATCGCCGAGCACGCCGAGATCATCGAGGCCATCGGGCAGCGGGACGCGGATCGGGCTTACGAGCTGGCTCGCGAGCACATGACCAAGGCCAGGGAGCTCCGGCTGCGCATCTACGCGGACGACACGGACGCCTGACACGCCCACCCGCCCGGCTGCCTCGCACCTCGTGCGCGCCCGCCGACCGCGACGCCGGTCTGCCAGTCGTGTGGCTGGGGTTGTCAGGCGGTCGCGGGCACCGGCTCGGCGGTCGTTCTGGCTGTGGCCACGCCGACGGTCAGCAGCCCCACCCCCGCCACCACCGTAGCCGGAATGATCACCAGCCCCTCCACCACAGGCAGCCCCGGACCGAGGATCAACACCACCGCCGCGACCAGCAACGCCACCCCCGCCAGCCGCACCGCCCGCTCGACCCCCCGCCACACGAGCCCTGCCCCGAAGGCCACCAGCGACGCCATCCACACCATCCCCGCCACCGCGTTCACCGCACCACCAGCACCGCCCTCCACCTGCTCGGCCACACCGTGCAGAGGCGCGACATACGCCTCGAACCACGCGCCGGGAGCCAGCGCGCCGAAGGCGACCGCCAGCGCGACCGCGCCGGCGCAGGCCAGCCCGGACGCCCGCAGCGCCCGGCTCAGCGCGACGAGCAGCGGCAGCCCCGCGGCGACGAGCAGGCCGCCCAGGGCGAAGACGAGGTGTGCCGCCTCCCAGGTCGGGGCGGAGTGGGCGGCCTCGTTGTGCTCCAGCGGGTGCAGGACGTTCCCGACGGCGAACAGGATGCCGCCGCCGCCCACCAGTCCGCCGGCCAGGACGCGCAGGTTCATGGTCTTCTCCTCCGGGAATCGCGCGGGCGGCGGATCCGCCCCGCGCACGACCGCCAGTCCACCCGCCCACCGGTCCCGTCCGCCTGAGCGACAGGTCCCGGCCGGGTCCCGGTCGCCAGGCGTCCCGGACGGGCTGGGCCTCAGTCGTCAGGGGTCCCGGGCGGGCCGGGACCCTGGTCCCATTGCCCGAGGTCAGGGCGAAAAGGGACGATGTGCGCGTGCGCCTTTCCACCTGGCCGTGGGCGATCCCGTGCGCGGCCGCAGCCGCCGTGCTGATCGGCACCGTGCTCACCGTCAACGTCCCCGTCCATGACGCCGCGTACCTGCTGCTGGACGCCGTCGTGGGCCTGACCTACCCGCTGGTCGGGGCGCTGATCGTGACCCGGCGGCCCCGCGACCCCATCGGCTGGCTGTTCTGCCTGAGCGGCGCGGGGCTGGCACTGCAGGCGCTGGCGGGCGGATACAGCTCCTTCGGCGAGGTGCACGGCTGGCCGGGCACCGGGTTCGCCGCCTGGGTGGTCAACTGGGTGTTCTTCGCCGGGTTCGGGCCGCTGTTCCTGCTGCCCGCGTTCCTGCCGGACGGCCGGTTGCCGTCGCGGCGGTGGCGGCCGGTCATGGGCGCGCTCGTCGCGGCCATGACGGTCATGCTGGTCGTGCTGATGTTCCGGGACCTGCTGTGGGTCTGGGGGAGCGAGCGGCCGAATCCGGTGGGTTTCGTGCCGACGGCGATCATCGCCGGCTGCTTCGGGGCGCTGGTCAGCGCGGCGGCCCTGGTGGGGGCGATCGCGCTGGGCGTGCGGGTGCGCAGGGCGCAGGACCGGCGCCGGCTGATGCCGCTGCTCCCGGCCGTCATCGCGATCGCGCTCGCGGCGCTGATCGACTCCACCCGGACCGGCGGCACCTGGACCGCCGGGATCTGGCTGCTGGCGCTGACGCTGCCCGCCCTGCCGCTGGCCACCGCCGTGTCGATCTTCCGCTACCGGCTGTTCGACATCGAGGTGCTGATCCGGCGCACCGTCGTCTACGTCGTGGTGGCGGCGCTGCTGCTGGGCGCCTACCTGGCGACTGTGACCACCCTGCACGCGCTGTTCAGGCAGCGGGGCGGCGTGCTGGAGCCGCTGCTGGCCACCGGCGCCGTCGCGGTGGCGTTCGCGCCGGTGCGGGACGCCGTGCAGCGTGCCGTCGGCCGCCTGCTGTTCGGCAACCGGGGGGAGCCCGCCGCGGCCCTGTCCCACCTCGGGCACCTGCTGGAGGCGACGGCCGCCCCCACCGAGCTGCTCGACGGCGCCGCCGAGACCGTGGCGCGCACGTTGCGGCTGCCGTCCGCCGCCGTGGTCACCGCCGCCGGCGTCCCCGTCTCGGTGTTCGGCGGGGTGCCGGACGACGGCGTACGCATCCCGCTGCTCAGCGGCGGACGGGCGGAGGGAGAGCTGCGTGCGGCGCCCAGGTCGCCGGGCGAGCCGCTGACCAGGGCGGACCTGGCGGTGCTCGACGACCTGGCGCCCCATCTGGCGGTGGCGCTGGCGGCCGTGCGGCTGGCCACCGAGGTGCGGGACTCCCGTGAACGCCTGGTCAAGGCACGCGAGGAGGAACGCCGCCGGCTGCGCCGCGACCTGCACGACGGCCTCGGGGCGGACCTGACCACGATCGGGCTGAGGCTGTACGTGATCGAGGCCACGGCGCCGCCCGAGCTGCGCGAGCAGGTCACCGGCGTCAGGGAGCTGACCCAGTCGATCGTGGGGGACGTCCGGCGGATCGTGCACGACCTGCGCCCGCCCGCGCTGGACGAGCTGGGCCTGTCGGGAGCCCTGGAGGACCTCGCGCTGGACGCCCATCCGGGGCCGAACGTCGCCGTCACGATCCCGGCGCCGCTGCCCGCACTCCCGGCGGCCGTCGAGGTGGCCGCGTACCGGATCACTCAGGAGGCCCTGTCCAACGCGCTCAAGCACGCCGGCGCCGCCAACGTGGAGATCACCGCGGAGGCCGTGCCCGACCGGCTGCTGCTGCGCATCCGCGACGACGGCCGGGGCCTGCCCGAACCGGTGCGCGAGGGCGTAGGATCCGGCAGCATGCGAGAGCGGGCCGCGGAGGTGGGCGGCGAGCTGCGGCGGTCGTCCGAGCCGGGGTGCGGGACGCTCGTGGAGGCGGTGCTTCCCCTGTGAGCGAGCCCGCGAGCCCCGTACGCGTGCTGCTGGTGGACGACCACCCGCTGCTCCGCCACGGCCTCAGGGCGCTGCTCGAACAGGTCGGCGGCGCCGAGGTCGTCGGCGAGGCGGGCGACGGCGAGGAGGCCGTCGAGCTGGCGCTCGCCCTCGATCCCGACGTGGTCGTGATGGACCTCGTCATGCCCGGCATGTCCGGCACCGAGGCGACCCGGCAGCTCATCGACCGCCGCCCCGATCTCGGCGTGCTGGTGCTCACCATGAGCGAGGACGACGCGTCCGTGTTCGCGGCGCTGCGGGCCGGCGCGCGCGGCTACGTGCTCAAGGGCACCGCGGGCCCCGACTTCCTCGCCGCCGTGTCGGCCGTCGCCAGGGGAGAGGCGGTGTACGGAGCGGGCGTGGCTCGCCGGATCCGCCGCTTCCTGACCAGCGGGCCGGGCAGCGGCCCGTTCCCCGAGCTGACGCAGCGGGAGCGCGAGATCCTCGACCTGCTCGCCTCCGGCAAGTCCAACGCCGAGATCGCGCGGGCCCTGTTCCTCAGCCAGAAGACCGTCAAGAACCACCTCACCTCCGTCTTCGCCAAGCTCCAGGTGGCCGACCGCGCCCAGGCCGTGGTCCGCGCCCGCCGCGCCGGCCTCGGCGGTTGAACGCCCGCCACGCTGGGTGGCGGTGATGAATTACCTCCTATACCGACATATCCGTTTGACCTGCTTACTTTCCAATACCTCGTAAGCAGAGCTAATATTTCCGACATGAGTGCGGAGGACCTCTCCGACGCCTTCGCGGGCGTCATCGCCGGGCTCAACCGGCTGATCCGGCGCAGGGTGCGCAGGCAGATGGCCGTGCCCCCGCTCCGGGGCGCGCAGGCGGAGCTGCTGCGGCTGGTCGAGTCGAGCCCCGGCATCAGCGTCTCGGCGGCGGCCAAGGAGCTCTACCTGGCGGGCAACTCGGTCTCCACGCTGGTCAACCAGCTCACGGCCGCCGGCCTGCTGCACCGCGAGACGCGCAGCGACGACCGGCGCTCGGCCCGCTTGCTGCCCACACCCCAGGCCGAGGCGCGGCTGCGGGCGTGGCAGGAGCGGCGGGCGGCGATCGTCCGCGAGCACGTGGAGCTGCTGGGCGAGGACGACAGGGCCGCCCTGGCCGCCGCCCTCCCGGCACTGCGGAGGCTGGCCGACAGCCTGCGAGAGGAGGCAGCGGAATGAGCGACGACGATCAGCCGCAGGAGGACGCGACCACGGACCTGCGTCACGACGGCCGGACGCGCGAGGACGCGTCCACGGACCTGCGTCACGACGAGCGGCCCAGCGAGGACGCCGCAACGGACCAGCGTCGGTCGGGCGGCGAGGCCGTGACGGTCACCGGCCTGCGGTACGCCTTCGGCGGTGCCACGGCCGTCGACGGGCTCGACCTGACGGTGACGGCCGGCGAGGTGTTCGGGCTGCTCGGCCCGAACGGCGCGGGCAAGACGACCGCGATCCGCTGCGTGACCACGCTGCTGCCCGTCCCCGCCGGCATGGTGCGGGTCTTCGGTCACGACGTGACCACGGACCGGATGGCGGTGCGCCGCCTGCTCGGCTACGTCCCTCAGCAACTGTCCGCCGACGCCGGCCTGACCGGCCGCGAGAACGTCTCGCTCTTCGCCCGCGTCTTCGACGTGCCCCGCCGCGAACGCGCCGACCGGGTCGCCCAGGCGCTGGAGGCCGTCGGGCTGGCCGAGGCGGCCGACCGGATGGCGGGCACGTACTCGGGCGGCATGGTGCGCCGCCTGGAGCTGGCCCAGGCGCTGGTCAGCGCGCCGCGCCTGCTGATACTCGACGAGCCCACGATCGGGCTCGACCCGATCGCGCGCACCGGCGTGTGGGACTACATCATGGCGGTCCGCGCCGCCAGCGGGATGACCGTGCTGGTCACCACGCACTACATGGACGAGGCCGACCAGCACTGCGACCGGGTGGCGCTCATGCACCAGGGGCGGGTGCGCGCGCTCGGCACGCCGCGCCGGCTCACCGACGACCTGCGCGCCAGGCTCGGCCAGGACACCTCCCCGACGCTGGAGGACGTCTTCCGCGACGTCGCCGGCGGCAGCCTCGACGACCCCGGCAAGGGAGGGGAGTTCCGCGATGTCCGGCGTACCCGCAACACCGCAGCCCGCGTCGGCTGACGGGGCGGCGCCCGCGGGAGGGCTCGGGCTGCTGCTCGTCCCGCCGCCGGCCCGGCCCGCCTGGCGCCTGATCCCGGCCAGGGTGGCCGCGATGTGCGTGGTGGAGCTGCAGAAGCTGCGCCACGACCGTACCGAGCTGTACACCCGCGCGATCCAGCCCGCGCTGTGGCTGCTGATCTTCGGCGAGACGTTCACCCGCATCAACGTGATCCCGACCGGCGGCATCCCGTACCGCGACTACCTGGCGCCGGGGATCATCGCGCAGTCCACCATGTTCATCGCCATCTTCTACGGCATCCACATCATCTGGGAGCGCGACTCGGGTGTCCTGACCAAGCTCCTGGTCACGCCGACCCCGCGCGCCGCCCTGGTGGCAGGCAAGGCGTTCGCCGCCGGGGTGAAGGCGATCGTGCAGGCCCTGGTCGTGGTGGCCATCGCCGCGCTGCTGGGCGTGGGGCTGAGCTGGAACCCGCTGCACCTGCTGGGCGTGCTGGCGGCGGTGCTGCTCGGCTCGGCGTTCTTCTCCTGCCTGTCGGTGACGATCGCCGGCGTCGTACGTACGCGCGACCGCATGATGGGCATCGGCCAGGCCATCACGATGCCGCTGTTCTTCGCCTCCAACGCGCTCTATCCGACGCAGTCCATGCCGGGCTGGCTGCAGGCCATCAGCACGATCAACCCGCTCACCTACGAGGTGGACGCGCTGCGCGGCCTGCTGCTGGGCGTGCCCGCGCACCTGCCGCTCGACTTCGCGGTGCTGCTCGTGGCCGCCGCCCTCGGCATCACCGCGGCCTCGGTGCTGCTGGGCCGGCTGGCCCGTTAGACCAGGATCGCAGAGCCCGGCGGCGCGTCGATCACCAGTACGCTGCTTGCGACGAACCCCGGCTCCCGAGGAGGCCTGCCCTGATGACCACCACGTTCGGCGCGATCGGCAGCGGGCGGCGGACCCGGTTCTTCCTGCGGCTGGCCGCGGCGCTGCCCGACCGGCTGCGCGTGAGCGGCGTCGTGACGCGCGGCGAGGAGCGCGGCAGGCAGATCACCGAGGAGTGGGGCGTGCCCGCCTTCCGCTCGGTCGGCGAGCTGCTGCGGCACGAGCGGCCCGACTACGTGACCGCCGCGGTGCCGTGGCCCGCGATGCCGGACGCGATCCGCTCGGTGGTCGAGCACGGCATGCCGGTCCTGGCCGAGACGCCGCCCGCGCCGGACCTGGACGGGCTGCGCGCCCTGTGGGCCGACGTGGGCGCCACCGGCCTGGTGCAGGTGGCCGAGCAGTACCTGCTGATGCCGGGGCACGCGGCGCGGCTGGCGCTCGTCCGCGAGGGCGTGCTCGGCGAGCCGACCTCGGTGCAGGTCTCCTCGACCCACCTGTACCACGCGGTGTCGATGATCCGCGGCCTGCTGGGCATCGGCTTCGAGGCCGCCGAGGTGCGCGCCGGCGCGTTCGAGGCGCCGCTCGCCAACCCGCTGGGGCCGGACGGATGGAGCGGCGACGGCACGCCGCAACGGCTGACCACCACCATCGCCACCGTCGACTTCGGCGGCCGGATGGGCCTGTACGACTTCACCGAGAACCAGTGGTGGAACCCCCTGCGGATGCGCCGCATCGTCGTGCGCGGCTCGATCGGCGAGCTGGTCGACGACCGGGTGGTCCGCCTGCTGGACCCGACGACGCCGGTGGAGTCGCACCTGATCCGCCGCGACACCGGCGTGGACCTCAGCCTGGAGTTCCGCGACCTCAAGCACATCAGCTTCGACGGCCGGGTGCTCTACCGCAACCCGTTCGACGGCTCGGGGCTGTCCGACGACGACCTCGCGGTCGCCGACATCCTGGAGCGTATGGGCGGGTGGGCGCGCCAGGAGGGCCCGGCGCCGTACCCGCTCGCGCAGGCGTGCCAGGACCACCTGATCAGCCTCGCCATCGGCGAGTCGGCCAGGACGGGCGGGCCTGTCACCACCGGCAAGGAGGCGTGGGCGGGGTGACGACGGGCTCCGGTGATCCGTTGAGGAGGCTGATCGCCCGGCTCTGGCACGGGATCCGCGGGTCCGTGCAGTGGCGGCTGCTGTACCTGTCGCAGGCCAAGTTCATGGTCGGGGTGACCGGCGTCGTGCGCGACCGCGCGGGCAACGTGCTGCTGCTGCGGCACCGGTTCTGGCCCGAGCACCGGCAGTGGGGGCTGCCGACGGGCGGGGCGAAGCGGGGCGAGACGTTCGAGCAGACGGTGGTGCGGGAGGTGCGCGAGGAGACCGGGCTGGAGGTGACCGTGGGGGAGCTGGTGCACCTGGGGAGCGGGTTCCGGCTCAGGGTCGAGGTCGCGTACGCGGCCACGTACGCGGGCGGCGGCACCATGCGGCTGAACCCGACGGAGATCCTGGACGCCCGCTGGTGCGCCCCCGATGACCTGCCTGACGGCCTGCTGGAGGCGCACCGCCTGCTGATCGAGACGTCAGGTGGGCAGCGCGGCCGTGGTGGAGAAGGCGGCGTCGAGGTGCGCGGTGTCGTTGAAGCGGCGCAGGATCCACCGGACCTCGGTCAGCACCAGGTGTGACACCGAGGCGTTGTCCGCGCCGAGGAACGCGAACGGCCGCGACCCGGTGGCCGCGGCCAGCGCCTCGGCGATCACTCCCCCGTGGGTGACCACCACGATCCGCTGGTCGGGATGGGCGGCGGCGAGCCGGCCGAGCACCTTGCGCACGCGCTCGGCCAGGGCCTCGGCGGGCTCCGCGCCCGGGATCACGTCCCAGCGCTCCTCGGCGGACATCCGCCGCGCGATCGGGTGCCCCTCGGCGACCATGCGCCGGAACAGCCCGCCCTCCCACTCGCCGAGGTGCACCTCCCGCAGCTCGGGCTCCACCACCGGCGTCAGGCCGAGGCGGGCGGCGAGCGGCGCGGCCGTCTGGGCGGTGCGCCGCAGCGAGCTGACGTAGATCGCGTCGATGCGCTCGGCGGCGAGCCGCCGGGCCACCCGCTCGGCCTGCTCGTGCCCCTCGGGCGCGAGGCCGGGGTCGCCCTGGCCGTCCACCAGCGGGAACGGCCGGTCCGGGCGTGCCGGCTCCGACTCCCCGTGCCGGACCAGCAGAATCTCGGTGGCGCCTGGCGGTGTACGGAACCGGCTCTGCCGGTACTCGACCGGCTCACTGCTCTCAGATCCCACAATTACCGAACATTACTCTACGACTGTGGGAGCCCCCGTCAGCGCTTCGTGCGCGTAGTCCCACAGGCGGTCGGCGGCGGCCCGGTCGACCGACCACGCCGCGACGCCGGTCATGCTCTCCGGGCCGCCCCGCACGACCTCGGCCTCCTGGTTGTCGTGCGTGAAGTACCGGCCGGTCACGCCGTCCATCAGCGGGGAGGCGGCGAGCAGCACGGCGGTGGCCGCGCCCTGCTCCGGCGTGGTGAAGTGGTCGGGGGTCAGCAGGTTGCCCTCGTCGTCCAGCATGCCCGCGCCCCGCAGGAACTCCTCGTCCAGGTGCCGCTGCAGGTTGGTGTGCACGTAGCCGGGCTCGAAGGCGTTCGCGGTGATGCCGTCACCGGCCCAGCGGCGGGCCAGGCCGACCGCGAGCAGCACGTCGGCGGTCTTCGACTGCGCGTAGGCGTCCCACGGGTCGTACGGGCGGCGCTCGAAGTGCGGGTCGTCGAAGTCGACGGGCGCGCGGAGCTGCGCGCCGGAGCTGACCGTGACCACCCGGGCGTCGCCGGCCTGGCGCAGGTGGTCGTGCAGGCCGGTGATCAGCGCGAAGTGCCCGAGGAAGTTCGTCGCCAGCTGCAGCTCCCAGCCGTTGGCGGCGACCTGCCGGGTAGGCAGCGCCATGATCCCGGCGTTCGCCACGATCGCGTGCACGGGCCCGTCCCAGCCGGCCACGAACGCGCGCACCGACCCGAGGTCGCTCAGGTCCAGCGCCCGATCGCCGGGTGCGGGGTTGCGGGTGGCCACCGTGACCTCGGCCCCCGCCGCCCGAAGGGCGCGGGTGGTCTCCAGCCCGATCCCGGAGGCGCCGCCGGTGACGATGATCCGGCGCCCGGTCAGCTCGACCCCGGCGAGAACCTCCGCAGCGGTGGTCTTGGCGTTGAAAGGGGTGGTGATGCGTGTCATGTCCACCACCGTATGCACCCCGATTTGGACTCGGAATACTTGTGAGTCCACTATGGTTGCGTGAACGTCCAGCAAGCTGATCCCCTGGAAGACGTGCTCACCCTCGTCGGCACGACCAGTCACCTGTCCGTCGGGCTGGTCGCCGGCGGCAGGTGGGCGCTGGCGTTCCCGCCGCCCACGGGGGTCAAGTTCAACGCGGTACGCCGCGGCCACTGCGTGCTCACCGTGGACGGAGTGCCGGAGCCGATCGAGCTGGCCGAGGGCGACTGCTTCCTGCTCGTCCGGCCGCGTGCCTTCACCCTGGCCAGCGAGCCGGGGGTGCGGCCCGTCCCGGCCCCTCCGTACTTCGCGGCGGCCACCGACGGGGTGGCCCGCGTGGGGGAGGGCGAGGACGTCGTCTTCGTCGGGGGCCGGTTCGGCTTCGGCGAGCGGGCCCAGGAGCTGCTGCTCGACGTGCTGCCGCCGGTCATCCACGTGCCCGGCCGCACCCCCGAGGCGGCCACTGTACGCTGGGCGCTCGACCTGATCGACGCCGAGCTGCGCGAGCGCCCGCTCGCCGCCACCCTGGTCGCCGAGCACCTCGCGCTCGTCATGCTGATCCACCTCCTGCGCCTGCACCTGATCACCGCCGGGCCCGGTGGCACCTCGGGCTGGCTGGCCGGGCTCACCGACCCGATCGTGGCCCCGGCGCTGCGCGCGGTGCACGCCCGCCCCGCCCACGCCTGGACGGTGTCCGAGCTGGCCGCGGTGGCGGCGGTGTCCCGATCGACGCTGGCCGCCCGGTTCAAGCGGGTGGTGGGGCAGGGGCCGCTGGAGTACCTGACCGGCTGGCGGATCGAGCTGGCGGCCGACCGCCTGCGCCGTGGCGACGAGACGGTGGCGGCGATCGCCTCGCAGGTCGGCTACGGCTCGGTGAGCGCGCTGAGCAACGCGTTCAAGCGGATCACCGGCGTGTCCCCGAGCGACTACCGCCGCTGGAAGTGCGAGGCGTCCCCGAGCCTGGCCTGAACGCACTGCCCGAAGCGGAGCAGGACCATCCTGGAGCCGGGCGCCAGCGGGTCCTCCTAGCCGTGGACGGGGACCTCCGCGGTGTGGTCGGCCCGGGCCGGCAGCAGCAGCGCGGCGATGACCACGGCCACCGACAGCACCGCCCCGATGATGAAGGCCAGGCGCATGCCGTCGAGGCTGGCGAGCGCGTCGGTGACGCCCTCCGCCTTCAGCGCGTCGGCCCGCGCGCTCATCACGGTGACCACGAGCGCGGTGCCGAAGGCCGCCGAGACCTGCTGCAACGTGCTCAGGATGGAGCTGCCGTGGGAGTAGAGGCGCGGCGGAACCGCCCCGAGCCCCAGGGTGAACACGGGGGTGAAGGTCGCGGCGAGGCTCACCATGAGCAGCGCGTGCATGCCGAGCAGCTGCCAGAACGGCGTGGTCATCGAGACCTGGGTGAACCCGGCGAGGGCGAGCATGATCCCGACGGCGCCGGGGACGACCAGCACCCGCCCGCCGAACTTGTCGAACAGGCGCCCCACGGTCGGGCCGAGCAGCCCCATCGCCAGGCCGCCCGGCATCACCAGCAGCCCGGTCTCCAGCGCGCTGAGCGCGCGGACGTTCTGCAGGTACAGCGGCAGCAGGATCATCGAGCCGAGCATCGCCATGAACGCCACCGACATCAGGATCAGCGCGACCGTGTAGGTGCGGTGCCGCAGCGTGCGCAGGTCCAGCAGCGGCACGCCGCGCTTCTGCAGCGACAGCTGCCGCACGACGAAGACGGCGATGGTGATCAGGCCGCCCGCCACGATCGCCGCGGCCAGCCGCACGTCACCGCCCTCGAACCGGCTCAGCCCGTAGACCAGGCCGCCGAACCCGGCCGCCGCGGTGACCACGCTGAACCAGTCGATGGTGCCGGCCTGCGGCTCCCCGACGTTCTTCAGTCGCTTCAGGCCACCCCAGGTGATCAGCGCGGCGATCGGCAGCACCACGGCGAACAGCAACCGCCAGGACCCGAACTGGAGGATCACCCCCGAGACCGTCGGCCCCATCGCCGGCGCCACAGAGATGGCCAGCGTGACGTTGCCCATCACCCGGCCCCGGTCCGACTCGGGCACCACCTGCATCAACGTGGTCATCAGCAGCGGCATCATCACGGCCGTGCCCGACGCCTGGACGATGCGGGCGCCGAGCAGCACCTCGAACGACGGCGCCACGATGGCCAGCGCCGTGCCGAGCAGGAACAGGCCCATCGCGGTGACGTACGCGCCGCGGGTGGAGACCCGCTGCAGGAACCATCCGGTGATGGGGATGACCGCGGCCATGGTCAGCATGAAGGCGGTGGAGAGCCACTGCGCGGTCTGCTCGGTGATGTGCAACGCGCTCATCAGCCGGGGGATCGCGTTGATCATGATCGTCTCGTTGAGAATGACCACGAACGTGGCCAGCACCAGCAGCCGGATCACGGCCGGGGTGCGCCCCGCGACGGCAGTGGGGTCGGCAGGCGGGTCGAGCTGTTTGCTGGGCACGGCACCTCGATCGGGGCTGTCGGACACTATGCGGTCATGGCCGGGCTCGCGGCCCTGTGTCTCGTATGAGGTTGTTGTCATACACAGACTGACCGGCGCCACCGACAAAACTCATCGACGACTCCCAACATTGCGGCAAGAGCTGGGATATGTCACCAGCTTTTCCCCCATGGTGAACGTCGATCCCGCGCCCCCGCGCGTCAACGATCTGTATAGCGGCCGGCCACAGGCCGCGGAAGAGGTGTCGGCGCGACCAGATCTACGATCGCCCGCGGCTTCCGCGCCGCGGGCTGACGCCCCTCATGCCCTCCTTGCCGGCGATCGGCCTCGCGGGCAAGGAGGGACCCATCACCTGAGATCCGAGGCGATGAAACTGTGCTGCCGGAACCGGGCCTCCCTTTCGGCGCGGTCGGTTTCCTCGGGGGTGAGCCAGCGTCGCAGAATGTGCGGAAAAAGGTCGATATCAATGGAGCTGGGGCGATATCCGCCCGGGTCGTCCACTCGCCGATAGCAGACCTGGGGGAGCGCCGAGGCGGTGGTGCCGGAAATCTGCGTGATCAGGCAGCGCGCGGGCCGATCACCGTGCTCGGAATCCGATTCCCATTCCAGCGCGTGTTCGAACCATCTTCCTTTTTCGGGGGAGGTGTCTTCCATCTGTTCATTATCTGCACAGGGCGCGCGGTGACGCACGGTAAACGCCCGATCTCGTATCGTTCCCCACCTTGTGCGGCGCTCAGTGCTCGGCCGGCGCCACGTGCGCGCGCTCTCCCTGCGCCCCGAACAACGTGAGCACCTCCGCCGGCTGGTCGCCGGCGCTGCCGATCCAGTGCGGTATCCGCGTGTCGAACTCCGCGGCCTCTCCCACGCCGAGCTGGAACTCCTGCTCGCCGAGCACGAACCTGACCTGCCCGTTGAGGACGTAGAACCACTCGTAACCCTCATGGGTCTGCGGCTTCGTCGTGGGCGACCGGCCGGCCGGCGGATAGATCACCTTGTACGCCTGGACGCCGCCCGGCCGCCTGGTGAGCGGCACCAGCACCAGCCCGGCGCGCCGCACCGGCCGCAGATGGATGCGCGGGTCACCGGTGGGCGGGGCCGCGACGAGGTCGTCGAGCGGCACGCCGTGCGCCCTGGCCAGCGGGAGCAACTGCTCCAGCGTGGGACGGAGCTTGCCGTTCTCCAGGCGGGACAGGGTGCTGGCGGTGAGGCCGGTCTCGGCGGCCAGCGCCACGAGCGTGGCGCCCCGCGCCCGGCGCAGGGCCCGCAGGCGGGGGCCCACTCCGGCCAGAACGTCTTCCGCAGGATGGTCCATGGCACCGATAATGCGGATCCGCAACTTTTCTTGCAAGCCCGGAACGGTGGCGGTGATGCTGCTGGTACGTGGCCGGGGCCGCCGGCCGTACGAGAAGGGCGACGCAGATGGACACCACCCGACAGGACAACGCCGACGCGGCGCCGGGCGAGGACGCGACGGGCCTCGGTCGCCCGGCGGAGGGCGAGGACGCCGCGGGGTTCTGGGAGCGGCTCTACCGCGCCCGCCCCGCCCTGAACCCGCGCGTCAACCCGCTGCTGGCCGAGACCGCCACCCCCCTGACCCCAGGCGCCGCCCTGGACCTGGGCTGCGGCGCCGGCGGCGACACGCTCTGGCTCGCCGGGCGAGGCTGGCACGTCACCGCCGTGGACATCTCTGCCACCGCCGTCCGACGGCTCAGGCAGCGCGCCGACACCCTCGGCCTCGGGGCCCGGATCACCACCGAGCAGCACGACCTCGCGGACACCTTCCCGGCAGGCGAGTTCGACCTCGTCTCCGCCCAGTACCTGCACACCCCGTTCGCGTTCCCGCGCGACCGCGTCCTGCGCACCGCCGCCCACGCCCTGCGCCCCGGCGGCCTGCTGCTGATCGTCGACCACGGCTCCACCGCCCCCTGGTCCTGGAAGCAGGACCCCGGCGCCCACTTCCCGACCCCCGCCGAGCTCGCCGCCGGCCTCGGCCTCGACCCGGCCCGCTGGCCCGTCCTGTGCGCCGACCTGCCCAGCCGCCAGGCCACGGGGCCCACCGGCGAGACCGCCACCGTCATCGACAACGTCCTGCTCCTCCAGCGAGGCGCCGCATGACCGCCCCGAGCCGCCCGCGCCGACCCACGGACACCGGGCCCCCGCGAACCGGCGCCGGCGAGAAGGCCACCCTGCGGGGCTTTCTCGACTACCTGCGCGAGTCGATCGCCGCCAAGGTCGTCGGCGTGCCGGAGCCGCAGGTCAGGACGGCCGCCGTGCCGTCCGGCACCAGCCTGCTCGGGCTGCTGAAGCACCTGGCGTCCGTCGAGCGGTTCTACCTCCTCGGCGAGGACGCCGGCGACTGGCAGGCGACCATGCGCCCGTCCGCGCACGACACGGTGGACGGCGTGCTCGCCGACTACCGCGCGACGGCCGAGCGCGCGAACCAGGTCATCGACGCCTGCCACGACCTGTCGGCCCCAGCCCCGCGAGCCCCGCGCCCCGGGCCGGCGCCGTCGATGCGCTGGGTGCTGGTGCACCTGATCGAGGAGACCGGCAGGCACGCCGGTCACGCGGACATTCTGCGCGAACAGCTCGACGGCTCCACCGGCCGCTGAACGCCGCCAAATGAGCATTATTCGCAACAAATAGCAGAAATGCTAGAAATCGGCGACAATCAAGTTGAATGTCTTTTCGGCGAAAAGTCGCTGATGCGTAAACTTCCGCTGCGCGCGGGAACGTGACTAATATTGGCGATCCTATGGTGAACCAGCATTCCCGGCGGCACGGCAATTTGCACTCCGAACTGACGACCTTCGTCGGGCGTGCCCGCCTGCTCGCCAACCTCAAACGGCACCTCGGCGGTTCGCGGCTGGTCACCGTCACCGGCATCGGCGGCGTGGGCAAGTCCCGCACCGTGCTGCATCTGGCGCACCAGGTGCGCCCGCACTACCCCGACGGGGTCTGGTTCGCCGATCTGGCCAGCTTGCAGGACGCGGGCATGGTCAAGCACACGATCGCCTACGCGCTGGGCATCGCCGACCAGTCCTCGCGGGCGGAGTCGGAGTCGTTGTCGGAGTGGGTGGGGCGGCGCAACATGCTGCTCATCATCGACAGCTGCGAGCACCTGATCCACAGTTGTGCCGAGCTGGTGCACGAGCTGCTGGAGGCGGCGCCCCACCTGAAGGTGCTGGCCACCAGCCGCCAGTCGCTGCACCTGCCCTACGAGCACGTCGTGCCGGTGCCGCCGCTGCAGGTGCCGGGCGACGACCCGGGCGAGAGCCTGTTCGCCAACGAGTCCGTGCGGCTCTTCGCCGCCAGGGCGGTCGCCGGTGTGCCCGACTTCGCGCTCGACGGGGACAACATCGCGCCGGTGGCCGAGCTGTGCCGCAGGCTCGACGGCATCCCTCTCGCCATCGAGCTGGCGGCGGTGCGGCTGCGGGCGCTGTCGGTGGAGCAGATCCTGGGGCTGCTGGCCGACCGGTTCAGCCTGCTGGCCGGCGCGAGCCGCACGGCGCTGCCCCGCCACCAGACGCTGCGGGCCACGATCAACTGGAGCCACGAGCTGTGCGAGCCGCCCGAGCGGCTGCTGTGGGCGCGGTTGTCGGTCTTCGCGGGCGACTTCCAGCTCGACGCGGCCCGATTCGTCTGCTCCGACGAGCGGCTGCCGCCGGAGCACGTCCCCGCCCTGCTCGGGGAGCTGGTGGAGAAGTCGATCCTGCTCTTCAAGAACGACCGCGACGGCGGGCGCTACCGGCTGATCGACACCCTGGCCGAGTACGGCGCCGAATCGCTCGCCCAGCTCGGCCAGTCCGAGCAGCTACGCCGGCGGCACCTGGAGTACTACCTGAGCCTGGCCCAGCGCAGCGAGGACGCCTGGTCGGGGGCGCGGCAGATCTACTGGTTCGTCCGCATGCGCCAGGAGCGCGAGAACGTCCGCGTCGCGCTGGATCACGCGCTGAAGTCGGCGGGCAGGCAGGTGCTGGCGCTGCGGCTGCTGTCGTCGTTGTGGTTCATGTGGGTGTGCTGCGGTTTCGCCCGCGAGGGCCGCCTGTACCTGGAGCGGGCGCTGGAGGCCAACCCTGCGGTGAGCAGGGAACGGTGCAAGGCGCTGTGGGTGCTGTCCTACGTCAAGTCCGCGCAGGGCGACAGCGCGGGCGCGCTGGCGGCGGCCGAGAGGTGCAACGCCGAGGCGGTCGAGATCGGCGACTGGCGGGCGGTCATCCTGGCCTCGAAGATGCAGGGCACGGCGGCGCTGCTGCAGGGCGACCTGCAGAAGGCCAGCGCGCTGCTGGGCATGGCGATCAAGTTCAACGGCGAGACCAGAGAGCTGAACCCCGGCCTGCTGCCCGCGATCGTCGAGCAGTCGATCGTGCTGACCGCGCAGGGCGAGCTGTCCGAGGCCGAGTCGCTGCTGCAGGACTGCCTGCAGTTGTGCGAGGAGTGCGGCGAGCTGTGGGTCAGCTCGCACGCGCACTGGGTGCTCGCGGACAACAGGCTCGCGACCGAACGGCTCGACGAGGCGCTGTTCAGCGTCAGGCAGAGCCTGCGCATCAAGCGCGACTTCCACGACACGCTGGGCACGCTGCTGGCGCTGGAGACGGCGGCGCGGATCTTCGTGGCGCTGCGGCACCTGCCCGTGGCCGCCCGGCTCCTGGGGGCCTTGCAGGACAACTGGCGCACGGTCGGGTCGCCGCAGATGGGCGCCGGCTGGATGGCGGGTCAGCACGACACGTGCGTGCAGGAGTGCCGGCGGCAGCTGGGCGAGCTGGCCTACAAGGACGCCTTCGAGGAGGGCGCCCGCCTCGACCTCGCCGAGGCGACCGCGCTCGCCCTCGGCGAGCGGGACGTGCTCGACTCCACCGCGCTGGAGATCAGGGTCACCGATGGCGACGACGACGCGTTCGCCAAGGTGGAGGACGCTGTCGTGCAGGTCGCCGGCGCCTTCGGCTTCGAGGTGCCCACGGCCGACCGGGCCCGCGACGACCGCTATGTGATGAGATCTCGGGCCGGCTCCACGGACCGCCCCGTCGATGAGCGGCTGGAGGAGCTGTTCCACGCCCTGCACGACGAGAGCCCGCGAGGCGAGCGGGCCTGGTCCGGCGTCGTCAGAGCCCTCGTCGCGGCCCTGGAGGAGGTGAACCGCGCGGCGGTGCTGGTCGAGCAGACGCTGCTGGTCAAGGTGAACGGCAAGCGGGTGATCAGGCGGCTGTCGGCGGCGGAGCAGGCCTACCTGGACAACCACCGCGTGCTGCTCAACGACCCCGCGGCCCTGCTGCACGAGCTCGACCAACTGGAGGCCGACGGAAGGCCGGTCCCGTTCCGCCGGGCCGTCCACGACGATCGCGAGCTGATGCTGGCGCACCTGGGGGAGCCGGCGGCGCGGGCCCTGGCCGGCCTGGCCGACCGCGACTTCGAGGTCTCCGTCAGCACGCCCCTCTGGGTGCGCAGCGGCCACACCGAGAGCCGGCTGCTCGCGCTGATCGTCAAGCCCCCGCCCGGGAGCGACGAGCGGACGAGCAAGGTCGTGGCCAAGACGTGCCCGCCCGGCCCGCCGTCCCGCGAGCCGGCGCAGCACGACCGGGCGTGGCGGGAGAGCCCCGTGAGGTTCCGCAAGGAGCACCTGGTCCGGCTCAAGCAGTTCTCGCCGCCCATGGAGGGCGGGGGACACGTGCTCCTGATGGACGTCGCCGGTGGCGGCTTCGCCACGACGTGCCAGCTCGCGGAGCTGGAGTCGGCGCAGGAGATCGCCGACGCCTTCGACGCGGTGGCGCACGGGCTGGTCCGCGACTGGAACGCCAGGAGGCGGCCGGAGCTCTGCTCCGATCTGGACTCGGGCGCCTATCTGCGGGGCGAGCTGCGCGGGAAGTTCGACGAGCGGGGCAGGTTGCGCGCCCTGGCGGAGGCGAACGGGCTGCTGCACCCGGATCGGCACTGGATCGCCTTCGGGGACGAACAGCACCCCCAGGTCCTGCCGAACCCGCTCGCCATGGCCGCGGGGCAGGTCGTCGCGCACTACGACGTCCAGCACCTGCGCGGGCTGACCCATGGCGACCTGCACCAGGGCAACATCCTCATCCCGCGCACCCGTGAAGGAGAGCTGCTGCCCCAGCAGTACAGGCTCGTCGATCTGACCACGTTCGACAGGAGCGCGCCCCTGACCCGGGACCGGGCCATGCTCCTGCTCTCCGTCGTCGCCGGGCACCCGCCGCAGGACGCGCACGCCGAGGAGGACCTGTTCGGCCTGATCGTGCTGGGCAAGGGGCGCCACGACCTCTTCGCGGCGCTGACGCGCACGGCCCGCGATCCCGGGGCCCAGCTGGTCGCCGACGGTTTCCGCGACGAGTGGCTGACCCAGCTGCTGCTGTCGCTGCAGGCCGCCGCGCTGCTGCACTGCTCGTTCGGCAACCTGGACGAGCGGCTGCGCTGGTGGTTCTTCCGGCTGGCCGCCCGGTGCGGCGCGGAATACCTCCGGTCCGTCAACGCGTGGCGACCGCCCGCCCGCAGCGTGCCCTTGCTCGCGCTCGCGGACGTGCGCGGCTTTCTGACGCCGCCCGCGCATCCGTGACGGAAATCAGTCGAACGCGCAGGACGGGGTAGAAACCGCCACATCACAAGGTCTACGGTGACCCGCGAAGGAGGCACCATGGCCACCCCCACCAGGCCGGTCACACCCGGCCCCGCCAAGGGAGCGCGAGACGACACGCGACTGGCGCTCCTGTTCATCCTTCCCGCGCTCATCGGCTTCCTGGTCTTCCTGCTCTGGCCGACGCTGCGGGGCATCTACCTCAGCTTCACCAAGTTCAACCTGCTCACCCCCGCCCGCTGGACGGGCCTGGACAACTACGTGCGCATGGCGCAGGACCCGGTGTTCTGGAACGCGCTGGGCGTGACCGTGTACTACGTGGTCGTCAACATCGCCGTCCAGACCGCGCTGGCGCTGGTCATCGCGGTGCTGATGCAGCGGCTGACGCGCCGGACCTGGCTGCGCGGGATGGTGCTGACGCCGTACCTGGTCTCGAACGTGGTCGCGGCGCTGGTCTTCCTGTGGATCCTCGACTACCAGCTCGGCATCGGCAACAAGGTGCTGGAGCTGGCCGGAGTGGGGCGGATCGCGTTCCTGTCCGACTCCGCGTGGGTCATCCCGACCATCGCGCTGATCAACGTCTGGCGGCACGTCGGCTACACCGCGCTGCTCATCTTCGCCGGGCTCCAGACGATCCCCGCCACCCTGTACGAGGCCGGCCGCATGGACGGCGCCAGTGAGCCGCGCATGTTCCGCAGCATCACGCTACCGCTGCTGCGGCCCGTGATGGCGGTGGTGCTGATCATCAGCGTGGTCGGCTCGTTCCAGGTGTTCGACACCGTCGCGATCGCGACCAGGGGCGGGCCTGTCGACTCCTCCAGGGTGCTGCAGTACTACATCTACGAGGCCGCCTTCAACCGCTTCCAGTTCGGCTACGCCTCGGCGATGTCCGTGGCGCTGCTGGTCGTTCTCATGATCATCACGTTCGTGCAGTACCGGCTCACCCGGGCCGGCACCTCCGACCTGGCCGCGGGAGGGTGAGATGGCGACCGTGACGGCGCCCGCCGCGAGCGACGCCCGGCAGACCGGCCCCAAGCCGCCGCCGAAGCCCCGGTTCGGCGTGGGCCGTGCCCTGGGCTGGGCGTTCATGATCCTGGTGATGATCGTCAGCCTGTTCCCGTTCTACTGGATCCTGCGTACCGCGCTGTCCGACAACAACGCGCTCTACGCGGGCGGCGACAGTCTGCTGCCCGTGCAGTTCTCGTGGGGCGGCTTCGAGCGCGTCTTCGGCATCCAGACCGGTCAGGAGGCCATCGACGCGGGCGGCGCCGGGCAGCCGATCGCGTTCTGGCGCTACCTGCTCAACTCCGTGCTGGTCGCCACGATGGTCACCGCCGGGCAGGTGTTCTTCTCCGCGATGGCCGCCTACGCCTTCGCCCGGCTGCGCTGGCGGCACCGCGAGCAGGTCTTCGCCGTCTTCCTGGCCGGCTTGATGATCCCGGCGATCTTCACGTTGCTGCCGAACTTCGTGCTCATCAAGGAGCTCGGCCTGGTGGACACCGTGCTCGGCATCGCGCTGCCCAGCATGCTGATGACGCCGTTCGCGGTGTTCTTCCTGCGGCAGTTCTTCCTCGGCATCTCGCGCGAGGTGGAGGAGGCCGCGATGGTCGAGGGCGCCTCGAAGACGCGGATCTTCTTCCGGCTGATCCTGCCGATCTCGGCGGCGCCGATCTCGACGCTGTCGATCCTGACCTACATCACCTCCTGGAACGAGTACTTCTGGCCGCTCATGGTCAGCTACACCGACAGGTCGCGGGTGCTGACCGTGGCGCTCGGCGTGTTCAAGTCGCAGAAGCCGCAGGCGGGCCCCGACTGGGCGGGCCTGATGGCGGCCACGCTGGTGGCGGCGCTGCCGATGTTGCTGCTGTTCCTCGTCTTCGCCCGCCGCATCGTCAACTCCATCGGCTTCAGCGGGATCAAGTGATGCTCAGACGACTCTTGCTGACCGCGCTCCTGCTGACCACCGCCGCCTGCGGCGGAGTCGGGAGCGGCGGCACCACCGGCACCATCGAGTACTGGCTGTGGGACTCCTCCCAGCAGCCCGGCTACCAGAAGTGCGCGGACGCCTTCCAGCGGCAGAACCCCGGCCTGCGCATCCACATCTCCCAGTACGGCTGGGACGACTACTGGTCCAAGCTGACCGCCAGCTTCATCGCCGACACCGCCCCCGACGTCTTCACCGACCAGCTCGCCAAGTTCCCCCAGTTCGTCGACCTGCAGGTGCTGCGCCCGCTCGACGACCTCGGCCCCACTAGCGACATCAAGGACTCCGACTACCAGGAGGGCCTGGCCGAGCTGTGGAAGGGCAAGGACGGCAAGCGGTACGGCGCCCCCAAGGACTGGGACACCATCGCCGTCTTCTACGACACCGCCGCGGTCAGAGCCGCCGGCATCGACCCGGCCACGCTGGACGAGCTGACCTGGAACCCGCGCGACGGCGGCACCTTCGAGCGGACGATCGCACACCTGACCATCGACCAGAACGGCGTGCGCGGAGACGAGCCCGGCTTCGACAGGACCAGGGTCAAGACGTACGGGCTGGCCGCGAACGGCGGCGGGGGCGACAACTGGGGGCAGACCCAGTGGTCGGCGTTCACCGGCAGCGCGGGCTGGCAGGCCACCGACAAGAACCCCTGGGGCGCCCGCTTCAACCTGGACGACCCGGTCGTGCAGGACACCCTGAACTGGTACTTCGGCCTGGTGCGCAAGGGCTACATGGCCAGCTTCGCCGCCATCGGCGGCAGGAACGCGATCACCCCTGACACGCAGATCCAGTCCGGCATCGCCGCGATGGGCCTGTCGGGCTCGTGGACGATCTCGTCCTTCACCAAGCTCACCGACGCCGCGGGCAGGAAGCTGGACATCGGCGTCGCGCCCACCCCGATCGGCCCGATCGGCAAGCGGGCCTCGATGTTCAACGGCCTGGCCGACTCCATCACGACGTTCTCCAAGCAGCCGGAGAACGCGGCGAAGTGGGTGAAGTTCCTGTCCGGGGAGCAGTGCCAGAACATCATCGGCGAGTCGGGCGTCGTCTTCCCCGCCCGGCCGGCGGGCACCGAGCTGGCCATCCGGTACAACGAGAAGGAGCGGGGCCTGGACGTGTCGGCGTTCACCGACCACATCAGGAACCGCACCACGTTCCCGCTGCCGGTGACCTCCAACGCGGCCGACGTCACCGCGCTGATGACGCCCGCGCTGGAGGCGATCTTCCTCGGTGAGGCCCCGGCCGCCTCACTCACCCGCCTCAACGCGCAACTCAACCAGCTCTTCGAAGTGGCCGGCTGAGAACGCGCTCTCTCAGGTGGATGGTGATGCGGAGAACGCCCGCCGGGGTTGTCGCCCCGGCGGGCGTTCTCATGTCAGGAGCGGGTCCACCGCTGGTTGGCGCCGCCCGAGCAGTCCCAGATCTGCAGCCGGGTGCCGTTGGCCGAGCTGACCCCGGTCGCGTCCAGGCATCTGCCGGACTGCGGGTTGACGATCTGCCCCGTGCCCTCGAACGTCCATCGTTGCGCGCCGGTGCCGTTGCAGTCGTAGAGCTGCACCTGGGCCCCGTTGGCGGTGGCGCCGCCGGTCACGTCCATGCACTTGCCGAGCGCCCGCACGGAGCCGTCGGCGTTCCAGGTCCAGCTCTGCGCGGCGGTGCCGTTGCAGTCCCAGAGCTGGACGGCGGTGCCGTTGGCGGGGTTGGCGCCCGCGACGTCCACGCACTTGCCGCCGTAGCCGGTGATCCGGCCGCCGGTGCCGCTGGTGGGCGGGGCGTAGACGCGCACGTAGTCGACGGTCAGGGCCTGCGGGAACGTGGTGGTGGCGTCGGGGTAGCCCGGCCAGTGGCCGCCCACCGCCACGTTCATGATCATGAAGAACGGGTGGTCGAAGACCCATCGGTTGCCGCCCAGGTCGGCCGGGGTGCGGCGCTGGTACTCCACGCCGTCGACGTACCAGATGATCAGGTTGGGCGACCAGTCCACGGCGAAGGTGTGGAAGGCGTCGGCGAAGGGGCTGCCGATGGTGTAGCCGGCGCCGATGCCGCCGGCACCGGAGTAGCCGGGCCCGTGCAGCGTGCCGTGCACGGTGTTGGGCTCGCGGCCGATGTTCTCCATGATGTCGATCTCGCCGCTGTTGGGCCAGCCGACCGAGCCGAGGTCGTTGCCGAGCATCCAGAACGCCGGCCAGATGCCCTGCCCGCGCGGCAGCTTCATGCGTGCCTCGAAGCGCCCGTAGGCTCGGGTGAAGGTGGCGGAGGTGAGCAGGCGGGCGGAGGTGTACTGGCAGGTGCCGTAGTGGCACTGGTAGCCGGACGGGTTCTCGCGGCGGGCGGTGATCACGAGGTTGCCCGCGCCGTCCATGGCGGCGTTGCGGGTGCTGCTGGTGTAGTACTGCTGCTCGTTGTTGCCCCAGCCGCTGCCGCCGATGTCGAAGCGCCACTTCGACTGGTCGACGGCGCTGCCCGCGGCTCCGTTGAACTCATCGGACCAGACCAGCGGGCCGGGGGCGGGGGCGGCGCTCGCGGTGCCGGCCAGGGGGGCGAGCAGGGCGATGACCGTGGCCAGGGCGGCGCCCAGGGCGAGTAACGGTCGGGGGTGGGGGGTGCGTGCCATGGGGGTTACCTCATCGGGTCCATGGATGGAGATTTACCAGGTACCTTCCGGCAAGGTGATGGGTGCTGTCAAGAGAGCGCTCTCTCGCATTGACGGGGAGGGGCCGCGCTTTTCTACGCGGGGTTTTCTCAAGGGGAGGCGGGATGGCTCTCAAGGGGAGGCGGGGCCCAGGCTCCATCCGGTGATCTTGCCTTTGACGTCTCCGGCGGCCAGCCATGATTCGCCTTCGTCCTCAGTGATCACCACCGAGTAGACGCGCCCGCCGGGCGACCTCAGCGGGTCGCCGACCAGCTTGCCGGAGCGCAGGTCCCACACGCGGACGGTGCCGTCGAAACTGCCCGAGGCGACGACGGCGCGGCCCTTCACCCTGCCCACCGCCAGGCAGGCCACCTCAGCGGTGTGGCCCGAGAACGAGGTCAGCTCCTTGCCGTCCCGCAGATCCCAGACCCGGACGATCCGGTCGGAGCCGCCGCTGATGCCCACCGGCGTGCCGTCCATCACGGCGGTCGCCACGGCGAAGACGTCGTTGCCGTGGTTGCGGAAGGTGGCGCCCTTGGCGCCGGTCTCCAGGCTCCACACCTGCGCGGTGTCGTTGGCCGAGGCGGTCACCGCGTACGGACGGCCGTCGGAGGTGCCGGTGGCGATCCCGAAGATGGGGTCGCCGCCGGGCGCCTTGGGCTGGGGGCCTGCGTTCTTGCCCGTCGCGGGGTCCCACACGTGCAGCTTCCCGGCCGCGTCGCCGCTGACCAGGACCGTCCTGCCGGACACCTGGGCGGGGGCGAGCGCGTACACCATCGCCTGATGGCCCTTGTAGACGGGGCCGAGCGGCTCGTCGCCCTGCGCGGCCGAGGCGAGCACCCCGCCGTTCTGCAGCCGTCTGAACGTGGCCGCCTTGCCGTCCACCTCGCCGACGTCGATGGCGGCGTCCTTCTGCTCGCCGTCACGGGAGTTCCTGAGCGTGGCGAGCTCCGCAGGCGGCGTGCCGAACTTCCACGCCTTGGCCACGCCCTTGGTGCTGCCCGCCAGCACCACGCGCTGCCCCTCGTGCGTGGTCACCACCACGGTGTTGACCTCGCCGCCGAGGGCCACCTCGCCCAGGCGTTCGCCGTACGGGCGGGCGGTGGCGGGGGTGGGGGGCTGTGACGTCGGGCCCTGCGTCGTGCTGGTCGTGGCCGGAGGGCGGGCCGTCGTCGGCGGGGTGGTCTCGCCCGTGCGCAGGGCCACCACGATCACGCTGATGAGCACCGCGACGGAGGTGGCCGCGCCCACCACCAGGAGCCTGGACCGTCTGCGGCCCTCCGGCGGCGCCTCACCGGCGGACGGGGGCGTGAGGGACGAGGCCGTCCAGGCGTTCGCCGGGCCGGGCTGGGAAGCGCCGGCGGCGGGGAAGGCTCCGCTGTGCGGAGAGCCGGGCGCGGGAATTCCGGACGATGGTGCCGAGGTGTGCGGCGCCGAGGTGTGCGGCGCTGACGTGTGCGGGGCTGCTCCTGGAGTGGCCGCGGTGTGCGGGGGCGCGGATGGGCGGGCGGCGGAGCCTGCTGCGCCGATGGGCCTGGTCACCGTGGTCTGGTCGTGGCCGATGAGCAGGTTCAAGGCCTCGTCCGCCGTCGGGCGTTCCTGCGGCGTCTTGGCCAGGCAGCGGATGAGCAGGCCGCGCAGCGGCTCGGGCACGCCGTCCAGATCCGGCTGGGCGTGCAGGATGCGGTACATCACCGCGGGCATGGTGTCGCGCCCGAAGGAGGGACGGCCGGTGGCGGCGAACCCCACGGTCACCGCCCAGCTGAACACGTCGGACGCGGGCTGCGCGGGCTCACCGGCGATGACCTCCGGCGCCATGTAAGCGGGGGTGCCCACGGAGCCGCCGGTGACGGTCATGTCGATCGCGCGCGCGATCCCGAAGTCGATCACCCGGGGGCCGTCGGAGCCCAGCAGCACGTTCGACGGCTTGAAGTCGCGGTGCACGACCCCGGCCCGGTGGATGGCCGCCAGCGCGGTGGCCGTGCTCACGGCGATGCGGTCGAGCGCCCCCTTCGACCGGGGCCCGTTCTGGCGCACGGAGTCGTCCAGCGACGGGCCGTCGATGAACTCCGAGACGATGTAGGGCCTGTCGCCGTCCACCGCCACGTCCAGCACCCGCGCCGTGCAGAACGCCGCCACCCGCATGGCCGCGTCGACCTCGCGCAGGAAGCGCTCGCGTGCCTCGGTCATCCCCGCCAGCCTGGCGTGCAGGACCTTGATCGCCACCTGCTCGCCGGATGGGTCCTCGGCCAGATAGACCACGCCCTGCCCGCCCTCGCCGAGGCCGCCGATGATGCGGTAGTCACCCAACCGGGTCGGCTCGCCGGTGTTCAGGGGGCGGAACATGGTTCTCGACGATACACGTTCGGCAGATCAACGGCGATCCCGCACGTACGCGGTGAAATCGCCGGGAATGTGGCGCTGCCACGGGGTTGATACGGCACCCGTGCCCGCGCCCCCGCATCCCGCTCTGTGTGCGCGGCTTCTGGGTGCGGGCTCTGCCTGCACGGCCGTGTGCGTGTGGGGTTCAGTGCAGGCGGGCGAACCAGCGGTCGTGGGCGGCCCAGGAGTCGGCGCCCGTGAAGCCGGCGGCCAGGGCGACGCGCTCGACGTCGGGCGCCGAGACGGTCGCCCAGCCGAACCACTGCCCGGCCAGCCGCCCCCTGCGCAGCCGGAGCCGATCCACCCGGCTGCGGGTCCCGGGCGGCGCGACCTCGGCCAGGACGGTGCCACCGGGCCGGAGCAGGTGCCGGACCCGGTGCAGCAGCGCCGCGGGGTTGCCGCCGATGCCGATGTTGCCGTCCGCGAGCAGCGCGGTGGCCCAGCGGCCGCTGTAGGGGAGGTCGTCGAAGACGTCCCGGAGCAGGGCGAACCCTCCGGCCCGGCGGGTCAGGGCGACGGCGCGCGGGGTGATGTCGATGCCCAGCGAGCGGATCCCGCGCCGCGTCAACGCCACCGTGAGCCGCCCGGGGCCGGAGCCGACGTCCAGCGTGGGGCTGGCACAACGGCTCAGCAACTCCTCGTCGCCCTCGATCGGCTCGAACCAGCGCGACGCCTCCAACGGCACGCGGGTGCCGTCCACGTACTCGATCTCGACGCTCTCCCCGGCGAGGGCGTCGGCGTACAGCTCGCCGATCATCGGCCCAGCTCCCGCAGCGCGGCGGCGAAGCACGAGCCGGGTGCCGCGGCGGCGACGGCGGTGGCGTCGGCGGCGGTGTCGACGTCGATCAGCTCGGGCAGGTGGTGGACGGTCAGGCCGGCGCGTTCGAGCCGGTCGAGCTGCTGCTTGCCGGTCTCGGGATGCGACATCGGCACCCCCAGGAGCAGCGCCGGATCCGGCCGCCGCAGGCCGAGCAGCCAGAAACCGCCGTCGGCGGCCGGGCCGTACACAGCGTCGTGCCGCTCCAGCGCCTGCCCCGCCTCGCGCAGCAACGCGGGCGTGACCTGCGGGGTGTCCATGCCGATCAGCACGACGGGGTCCGGCCGCAGCCGGTGGGCGTCGGCGAAGGCCGCCGCCAGGCGTTCGTCGAGACCCGCCCCGCGCTGCGGGATCACCACGAACCCGTCGGGCAGCCAGCGGCCGGGCAGCCCGTCCAGGGCGAGCACCCGCTGGGTGGCGGGCGCCGCGGCCACGGCGCGCACGCTGTCACGCAGCGCCGCCTCCGCGAGCGCGGCGGCCTCGACCCTGCTGTACGGCGGGGTCAGCCGCGTCTTGACCCGCCCGGGCCGCGGTTCCTTGGCGATGACCAGGAGCTGGTGGTTCAGTGTGCTCAGTCCTTAGGGGAGGCGGGCGGCAGGTGGACTGCCTGCCCGGTGCGGGAGCCGCGCCGCCCAGCCGGCCAGGACGGCGAGGGCGGCCGCCGTGTAGAACAGGGGGCCGAGGTCGGCGGCGAGGTAGGCGACCGCGCCTGCCAGGGCCGTGCCCAGCCACTCCCACCGGCCGTCCACGGCGGCCAGCGCGACGACCAGCAGCGCGTACCAGGAGTAGCCGGGGGTGAACAGCAGCAGGAGCGAGCCGCTGACCAGCAGCGCGCCCTGCCAGGGGCGGTCGGGGTCGCCGAAGCGGAGGACGAGGAGGGCTACCAGGCAGAGCAGGACGATCGCGGCGTACGGGGCCCATGCGTCCGGTACGACCAGGCGCAGGACCGCGTACCGGGCGCCGCCGCCGTCGTAGCGTTCCTCTTTGAGGTAGCCCGGGAGGTAGCCCAGCACGGAGCTGCCCGAGGTCAGGACGTAGGGGAGGTAGGACAGCGCCATCGCGAGCGTGGCCGGCACCAGGGTGATGGCGACGCGGCGCCACGCCACCCCACCGTGAGCCCGCTGAGCGTCAGCCGCCCGGCCGTCGGTCTCCTGGCCGTCGGCTGCCTGGCCGTCAGCCGTCTGGCGGTTCGACAGCCCGCCGGACAGCACGCCCGCCAAGGCGCCGGGCAGCGCCGCCGCGGGTAGCAGCTTGGCCGCCACGGCCGCCCCGAGCAACACGCCGCTCAAGACGCCCGTGCGTACGTTGCCCGCCCGAGCGGAGCGCGTCCCGGCCATGAACGCCAGCACCACCAGCAGCACACCCAGCATGTCCACGTGCGCGTTGTTCACCGCCTCCACCGGCACCGCAGGGCACCACGCCCAGTACACCGCCCGCCGCACCCCCGCGATCCGGCACACCGCCATCAGCGCGACAACGGCCATCACCCACCCACCGACCTGCAGCGCCAGGTGCCGCACCCCGTCCGGTGAGAGCCAGTGCACCAGCAGGAAGTACCACTGAGCCACCGGCGGATAGATCGTCGGCTCGGTGGGCCGGTTGATGCGGGTGCAGCCGCCGTCCGGGAGGGGATAGAGCCCGGCGCAGCCGGCGGGGAAGAGCCAATCGTCACGCAGCCCCGCCAGCGCGGGGTCGGACGGCGGCCGATCGTAGGGGGACAGGCCCGCCGCCTGCACCCGCCCGTCCCACACGTACCTGAAGGAGTCGGTGCTGGTGCTCGGCGGCGCCGCCAGCCCCGTCGCGGCCAGTACGATCCCGCCGGCGACGACCAGCGCGCCGAGCCGGCGCTCCGGCACCCGCCGGGCCGCCACCAAGGCGGCGGCGAACAGGGCCCAAGCCAGCAGGTACCAGCCCACGCCCGCAGGCCCGGCCACCGTCCTGACCAGGACGGCCGCCAGAGCGAGGAGAAGCCCGCCGACGGCGAGCACGCTGCGGCTCACAGGCGGCAGCCTCGCACGCCGGAGCCTCGCCGGGGCCGCCGTGCCCGCCGCCGTTCCGGCTCCGTAAGAACCCTTACGAACCGCGAACGTCCCTTCGGGGCGGCAGGGACGGCGGGTTAGCGTCGGCGGCGTGAGAGTGATGGTCACCGGCTCGGCCGGTTTCATCGGCGGGCACGTCGCCGACGCCCTGCGAGCGGCAGGGCACGACGTCGTCGGCCTGGACGTGCGGCACCGCACCGACGCCCGTGACACCGGGGACGTGCGCCACGGCACCGACGCCGGCAGTGCCGAGGACGTGCGGCACCGCGCCGACGCCGGCGACGCCCACGACAGGTGGCACACCGCCGACGTCCGCGACGCCACCGCCCTGGACGAGCTGCTCCCCGGCGTGGACATGGTCGTGCACCAGGCAGCCAAGGTGGGCCTAGGAGTGAACGTCTCCGACCTCCCCGACTACACCTCCGTCAACGCCCACGGCACCGCCGTCCTCCTGGCAGCCATGGCCAGGCACACGATCGCCCATCTGATCCTGGCCTCCTCGATGGTCATCTACGGCGAGGGCCGCTACACCTGCACCGCCCACGGACCGACCAGACCAGCCCCCCGCTCCGTACAAGACCTGGAGAACGGCCGGTTCGACCCCGCCTGCCCGCGCTGCGGCGAGCCGCTCACCCACGCGGTGATAGAGGAGGACGCCCGTCCGGACCCGCGCAACGCCTACGCCTCCACCAAGCTCGCCCAGGAACACCTGGCCGCCAACTGGGCCAGGGAGACGGGCGGCCGGGTGGCGGCGCTGCGCTACCACAACGTGTACGGGCCCCGCATGCCGCGCGACACCCCCTACGCCGGAGTGGCGGCGATCTTCCGCTCCGCGCTGGAGGCGGGCAGGGCGCCGGCGGTGTTCGAGGACGGCAGGCAGCTGCGCGACTTCGTGCACGTGCGCGACGTGGCCAGGGCGAACCTCGCCGCCCTGTCGGCGCCCGTCCGGCCCGGCGAGCTGCGGGCCTGGAACATCGCCTCCGGCACCCCGCACACCGTGGGCGACCTGGCCGAGGCGCTGGCCTCGGAACGAGGCGGCCCCAGCCCCCGGGTCACGGGGGAGTACCGGCTGGGCGACGTCCGGCACATCGTCGCCTCGCCCGGACGGGCCGCGGCCGAGCTGGGCTTCCGCGCCGAGATCGGGTTCGAGGCAGGGATGAAGGAGTTCGCCCGGTCATGACGATCGACGTGATCCTGCCGTGCCTGAATGAGGAGGCCGCGCTGGGCTGGGTGCTCGGCCGCATGCCCGACGGCTACCGTCCCCTCGTGGTGGACAACGGCTCCACCGACCGATCGGCGCAGCGAGCCCGCGATCTCGGGGCCGAGGTGGTGCACGAGCCCAGGCGCGGCTTCGGCGCCGCCTGTCACGCGGGGCTGCTGGCCTCCTCGGCCGAGCTGGTCTGCTTCATGGACGCCGACGCCTCGCTCGACCCCGCCGAGCTGCCCCGGGTGGCCTCGCCGGTGCTCGACGGGCGCGCCGACCTCGTGCTCGGGCGGCGCGTCCCGACGGCCGCCGGTGCCTGGCCGCCGCACGCCCGGCTGGGCAACGCCGTGCTGGCCGCGATCCTGCGCCGGCGTACGGGCGCGCCGCTGCACGACCTCGGCCCCATGCGGGCGGCCGGCCGCGCCGCGCTGCTGGCGCTGGAGCTGACCGACCGCCGTTTCGGCTACCCGCTGGAGATGGCGCTGCGCGCCGCCGCCGCGGGGTGGCGGATCGCCGAGACCGACGTCGGCTACCTGCCCAGGACGGGACGTTCCAAGGTCACCGGCACCGTACGCGGAACGCTGCGTGCCGTCGCCGACATGCGCCGCGTCATGCACTCGTGAGCCGGGGCCACGGTCAGGAGCCGGTCAGCGCGCCGCGCAGCTTGTTCCGCGAGTCGACGTCGAGCTTGGTGAACACCTTGCGCAGGTGCCATTCGACCGTGCGCGGGCTGATGAACAGCTCGGCCCCGATCTGGGAGTTCGTCTTCCCGTCGGCGGCGAGCCGGGCGATCTGGGCCTCCTGTGCCGTGAGGGACTCGCGTACCTCCAGCGTGCGCTTGCGTACGGTCTCGCCGGTGGCCAGGAGCTCGCGCCGGGCCCGCTCGGCGAAGGCCTTGGCGCCGAAGCGGTTCAGCAGCTCGTAGGCGGTGCGCAGCTGCTCGCGTGCCTCGGCGCGCCGGTTCTCGCGGCGCAGCCACTCGCCGTACACGAGGTGGGTGCGGGCGAGGTGGACGGCGACGCGGCTGCGCTGGAGGTGCTCGATGGCCTCGCGGTAGAGCAGGTCGGCGGCCCGGCCCTCGCTGAGCAGCGCTCTGGAGCGGGCGAGCACGCCGAGTGCCCAGCTCGTGCCGCCGGCCTCGGCCCGCTCCGTCAGGCGGCGCAGCGCGGCCTCGCCCGCTTGCCCGGCCTCGCCCGCTTGCCCGGCCTCGCCCGCTTGCCCGGCCTCGTCGCGGGCGGCGGCCTCGACCAGCTCGAAGAGGGCGAACCCGTAGACCCCCGGGTCCTCGTACTCGCACGCGCGCCGCGCGCTGTCCAGGGCGGTCGCGTACTCGCCGAGGCCGTTGTGGAGCAGCGCGTTCAGGTAGTGGCCCAGGCCGATCGCGCGTCCCTCGCCCCAGGAGGTCGCGTCCCCGACGTTGGCCCGGATCACCTCCGGCGCGTCGGGGTTCTCGCCACGCCAGGCCAGGAGCAGGAGGGAGGCGTAGGCGAGGGGCGAGTTGCGGGTCGCCTCCGTGATCGCGTCGGACTCCTCGACCAGCCCCGCCGCCACGTCGAACTCGCCCGCGTGCACGTGCGCGGCGGCGCGGTAGGTCAGGGCCAGGGGCAGGAAGTTGAGCGCGCCGGACTGGCGGGCCGTGCGGACGGCGTGCGTGGTCAGCTCGTGCCACGTCTCGTCGTCCCACATGTCGCCGGCGACCAGCCAGGTCAGCCAGAGCCAGCGCATGACGTCGTCCCCGTGCTCGCACGCGTCGCGCCGGAACGCCTGCAGCGCCGGCCTCAGCAGGGGCGCGCCGGCGACGTGGCCCTCGGCGAACCGGGTCGCCAGGCCGTCGAGCAGCACGTCCGCCAGCCGGGGCGGGAGCGGCCCCGGCGGTGCGGCGGCGGCCGCCCGCGCCACCTGCGCCATGACGCCGGGCGCGTTGAGCCGGCCTCCGAAGACCGCCGATCCGATGGCCTCCAGGTACGCCTCGCGCGCCTGCCCCGGGTCCACCCGTTTCAGCGCCTTGGCCGCGTCGAGCAGCAGCGGCAGGGCCTCGCCGCCGCGCCGGCGCGCGAAGACGATCTGGGCGCGCAGCCGGGCCAGCCGCGCCCGCTGGAGCTCGTCCAGCGGGCCCAGCTCCGCGGCGGCGAGCAGCTCGCGCGCCGTGTCAGGGGCCCCGGCCTCGAAGGTGGCCTGCGCCGCGGCCAGCGCCCGCGCCCCGCGCGTGCCCGGGTCGGGCGTCAGCTCGGTCGCCCGCCGCAGGAACGCCGCCGCCGCCGCGATCCCGCCGCGCGCCTGGGCCCGGTCGGCCGAGCGTTCCAGCTCGCCGGCCACGGCCTCGTCGGGCGCGGCCGCCGCGTGCGCGCGATGCCAGGCGCGGCGGTCGGGGTCGGACTCCGGGTCGGTCGCCTCGGCCAGCGCGCGATGCACGTTCTGGCGTTCCGCCTGATCAGCCGCCCGGTACGCCGCCGAGCGCACCAGCGGATGCCGGAACCGCGTCCGCGTCCCGAACTCGATCAGCCCCGCCGCCTCGGCCGCCGCGCCGGCGTCCGGGCTGAGACCGAGCCGCTCGGCCACCCGCCTGAGCAGCGAGATGTCTCCCACCGGCTCGGCGGCGGCCACCAGCAGCAGCCGTTGCGTCGCGTCGGGCAGCGCCTCGATGCGCCGCAGGAAGTGCTGCTCGATCTGGCTGGCCAGCGGCCGGGCGTCCGGCCGCCCGAAGCCGCCGGCCAGATCGGCCGCCGTCAGCCCGCGCGGCAGCTCCAGCAGCGCCAGCGGGTTGCCGCGCGTCTCGGCGACGATCCGGTCCCTGACCCGCTCGTCCAGCCGTCCGGGCACGACCGAGTCCAGCAGCGCGCGGGCGTCGTCGTCGCGCAGGCCCCTGACGCACAGCTCCCGCAGCCCCCGGAACTGGTCGTCGGCCGGGCCCTGCGCCGACGCGCGCACCGCGAACACCAGCGCCACCCGCTCGGCGAGCAGCCGGCGCGCGACGAAGGCCAGCGTCTGCGCGGAGACCTGGTCGAGCCACTGGGCGTCGTCCACCACGCAGACCAGCGGCTGCTGCTCCGCGGCCTCGGCCAGCAGGCTGAGCACCGCCAGCCCGACGAGGAACCGGTCGGGCACGTTGCCCGCGCTGAGGCCGAACGCGATGGCCAGCGCGTCGCGCTGCGGGCCCGGCAGGCCGTCGAGATGCCCCATGATCGGCATGCACAGCTGGTGCAGCCCGGCGAACGCCAGCTCCATCTCGGACTCGACACCGGCGGCCCGCAGGACCTGGCACCCCGCCGCCTGCGTGACCAGATAGTCGATCAGCGCGGACTTGCCGACGCCCGCCTCGCCGCGCAGCACCAGCACCTGGCTCTCACCCGCCTTGGCCCCCGCCAGCAGCCGCTCCAGCGCCTCGCACTCGCCACGCCTGCCACGCAATCTGAGGCGAGGAACGCCGCTCGACATTCACCACCCCGCGCCGGTCGAGTGAGCCAGACCCTGACCAATTCGGGTCGTCCTCATTATGCACCGGGGACCCGCGGTACGGACAAACCGGTTACGGGGGTACGAGGCGCGTCCTCGCTGGTCCTCGACCTGGGAACGCGCTCCGGGCGGCGCGCTACTGCGGGGTGGATCTTCCTGGGTAGGGTTGGAGCCCTCAACCGGCATCGCATGGGCGATCGAGGCCTGCCGGCGCTTGCGCGGCAGGCGAAGGAGTGGTTGTGATGGAGCTTTCCGGTGTGGGCGTGTGGAGTCACCACCTGCGTTTCGGTGACCCGGCCGAGGCCGCCGACGCGGCCGCGGAGCTCGACGAGCTGGGCTACAGCGCCCTGTGGATGCCGGACGCCGGCGGGCCGGTCTTCGAGGCCGTGACGAACCTGCTGACGGCGACCGACCAGATCGTCGTGGCGACGGGCATCCTCAACCTCTGGATGCACGACCCGGCGGGCGTCGCCGCCTCCTACGCGTCGGTGACCGAGACCTACCCCGGCCGCTTCCTCATGGGCGTCGGCGTGAGTCACGCGGTGGCGGTCAACAACGAGCAGGAGCCGGCCCGCTACCGCCGGCCGCTGGCGGCGATGTCGGCCTTCCTCGACCAGCTCGACGGCGCTGAGCAGCCGGTCCCGGCCGAGGGCCGGGTGCTGGCCGCGCTCGGCCCCCGGATGCTCGACCTGGCCGCCAAGCGGGCGCGCGGCGCTCACCCCTACCTCGTCACCACCGAGCACACCAGGCGCGCCAGGCAGGCGCTGGGCGACGGCCCGCTCCTGCTGCCGGAGCAGACGGTGATCCTCTGCACGGGCCGGGAGGAGGCGCGCGCGATCGGCGACGGCTGGCTGCGCGCCTACCTGGCCCTGCCCAACTACGCCAACAACCTGCTGCGGCTCGGCTACGCGCAGGAGGAGCTGGACTCGGTGAGCGATCGCCTGTTCGACGACGTGCTCGCCTGGGGGGATGAGGAGGCGATCCTGCGCCGGCTGGACGAGCACCGCGCGGCCGGGGCCGACCACGTGTGCGTGCAGGTGATCACCGCCGACTCCACGGCCATGCCCCGGCAGGAGTGGCGCACCCTGGCCGCCGCGCTGCGCTAGCCGTCTGCCCAGCAGGTCTGGCCGTCCCGCACGGCCAGGCACCCTGCCCGTTAACCCTTCCGTCAGGCGCGGTTCACACATTATTCCCAGCTTCGTGCTGTCAGATGTGTGCCGACGAAGGGAGGGTCATGCTGAGAAGGTTCCGCAAGGCAGCCGTTTCCGCAGGCGGCGGCGGTGCTCAGCCCGTCTCCGGCACCGAGGCGAGCGGTGAGCTGGGCCACCGGCTGCGAGCGCCGAGCAAGCTGCACGCCTTCAACCGCTACGAGATCAAGTACCTCGTGGACGTGGCGGAGGCCGCCGAGCTGCGGGCGGAGATCGAGCAGCGGCTGGATCGCGACCGGCACAGCGGCGACACCGGCTACGGCATCTGGAGCGTCTACTACGACACCCGGCAGCTCCGCTTCTACTGGGAGAAGATCGAAGGGCTGAAGTTCCGCAGGAAGCTGCGGGTGCGCCACTACGGCGACCGGTTCACCGTGGGCGCGGACACGCCGGTGTTCGTCGAGATCAAGCAGCGGGTCAACCGGGTGACGCAGAAGCGTCGGGTCCGCCTGCCGTACGGTGCCGCGCTGCGCCTGTGCGACGGGCGGCAGCTCGTCGAGCACGAGCCCGGGCAGCGCGCCTTCCTGGAGGAGGTGCTCGACCTGATCGTGCGCCTGGACCTGCGGGCCGTCGCGATGACCGGCTACCAGCGGCACGCCTACGTGGGCCGCGACGCCGACGTGGGCCTGCGCGTCACCTTCGACCACCGCGTCCGGGGCCGGGACCGCGACTTCCACCTGGGGGCCGAGGCGGAGAACCGGCTCATCGTGCCCGCCCGCAAGGCGATCGTGGAGGTCAAGGCGAACGAGCGGGTGCCGTACTGGCTGACCGACCTGACCGCCAAGCGGAACCTGCAGGTGGTGCGGGTCTCCAAGTACTGCCAGAGCGTCGAGGCGCACGGGCTGGCCCCGCGCTCGATCTTCCACGTCCCCGACCACGACCTCGACCCCGACCGGTCGATCATTCTCTCGGAGGCCTGACCCCCATGGACTTCTCCTTCCAGGACCTGTCCGGCACGTTCAGCGTGGCCGACATCGCGATCGCGATGTCCCTGTCGTTCGTGCTGAGCGCGATGATCGGCTGGGTGTACCGGGCGACGCACCGCAACGTCTCCTACAGCCAGTCGTACGTGCAGACGCTGGTCGTCCTCGGCATGCTGATCTCGCTCATCATGCTGGTCGTCGGCTCGAACATCGCCCGCGCGTTCGCCCTGGTCGGCGCCCTGTCGGTGGTGCGCTTCCGCAACGCCATCAAGGAGACCCGCGACGTCGGGTTCATCTTCCTGGTGATGGGCGTCGGCATGGCCGTCGGCACCCGCTTCTACCTGCTGGCCGTCGTGGCGGCCGTGGCGATCTCGCTGATCGTCGTGGTCATGCACCGGTTCAACTGGTTCGCGCTGAACGTTCGCCGCCAGGTGGTCAAGGTGCAGGTGCCTTCGGACGACGACTACACCCACGCCATCCAGGACGTGCTGGTGCGGCACACCGACGAGTTCGAGCTGGTCAGCATGGAGTCGATCAGGGCGGGCGCGCTGATGGAGCTGACGTACACCGTGAAGATCAAGAAGGGCAGCGAGCCCGCGGACGTCATCTCCGGCCTGCGTGAGCGCAACCACGGCCAGTCGGTCACCGTCCTGACCGGGTACGACCAGACCGATCTGTAGCGCCATGACGTCTCTCAAGCACCGCATCCCGGTCAAGCTCCGGCACAACTGGAAGCTCGTCGCGCTGTGCGTGGCGTTCCTGGCGGCGTGCTGGGGCGTGTTCGGCAGCGGGACCATCCGCCCGTACGTCACCAGCGCCCAGGCCGCCGAGGCCGGCACCGTCGTCACGAACCTGACCGGCACCAAGGACCTGTTCGACGCCTCCGTGGCGCACGACGTGAAGATCACCTTCACCGACGCCGCCTATGAGGACATGCTGAGCGAGTACTTCAAGGATGGCGAGAAGGAGTACGTCGAGGCCGACCTGACCGTCGACGGGACCCGGATCCCGAGCGTGGGCGTCCGGCTCAAGGGGAACTCGACGCTGATGGGGCTGACCTGGAAGGGGCAGTCCCGCCAGCGCGGCGGCCCGGCCGGTGGTGGTGGCGGGCGGCGTCCGGAAGGACTTCCCGAGGGCTTCCAGCCGCCCGAGGGCTTCCAGCCGCCTGAAGGCTTCCAGCCGCCCGGCGATGGGCAAGCGCAGAACGCTCGCGGTGGCGGGCCGGGAGGCTTCGGTGCCCAGCTCAAGGGCGAGGAGCCGGAGAACCTGCCGTGGCTGATCAGCTTCGACGAGTTCGTGGAGGGCCGCCGCTACCAGGGTCACAGCCAGGTGGCCGTCCGCCCGGCCTCGACCGGCTCGACGGCGATGCTGAACGAGGCACTCGGCATCGCCCTGGTCGGCGCGTCCGGCGAGCCCACCCAGCGCTCGACCTACAGCTCCTTCACCGTCAACGGCCGCTCCTCCGCCCCGCGCCTGCTGGTGGAGTACCTGGACGAGGGGTACGCCGAGGGGCTCGGCGACGGCGTGCTGTACAAGTCGCTGGCCTCCGGCACCTTCACCTACAAGGGCGAGGACCAGACCCAGTACACCACCGACTTCAAGCAGATCAACAAGGTCGGCGGCAAGGACCTGCAGCCGGTCATCGACCTGGTCAAATGGGTGAACGAAGCCTCCGGCGCGGAGTTCACCGAGGGCTTGCCCGACCGGCTGGACGTGGAGTCGTTCGCCCGCTACCTGGTCCTGCAGAACCTGATGGTCAACTTCGACGACATGGCGGGACCCGGCAAGAACTACTACCTGTGGTACGACCTGGACACCAAGAAGTTCAAGGTCATCACCTGGGACCTCAACCTCGCGTTCAGCGGCAACGCCGAGAGCGGCGTGCACGACACCATCGGCATGGGCTTCGGCCGGGGCCGCCCCCAGCAGACCGGGCAGCCGCCGCAGAACGCCGCCCCGCCCGGCGGCGACGGGCAGGAACGCCAGGGCGGCGGCATGATGCGGATGGGCCATCCCTTGAAGGAGAAGTTCCTGGCCGACGCCACCTTCAAGAAGGTGTACGAGGAGCAGTACCGCGCCCTGTACACCGACCTGCTGGGTGACGGCACCGCCACGGGGCTGGTCGATCGGCTCGTGGCGGCGTACAAGCTGAACGAGCAGGTGGACCCCGCCAAGATCGAGGAGGAGGCGAAGACCCTGCGGACCTTCCTGCGGACCCGCACCGAGACCCTGGGCGCCGACAAGGTGATCGGCGGCGCGTAGCGGGTACGGCCGTGAGCGCTCACGGCCGCACCCGCGCGGGGAACCCGGTCCAGCGCAGCTCCGCCGGAAGGTGGCTCATGTCGTTGAACATCACGATCGTGGGCGGCAGCCCCGTGCGGTACTCGATGACCGTCAGCGCGCTGTTGGCGCTGTTCAGGCCGAGCCAACGGGACGGCGGCGCGTCCAGCGCGTGCCGCACCAGCCACGCGATCTGGTAGGCGTGCGTCACGAGGACCTCGTGCGTGTCGGACGCGTCCGCCCCGGGGATCGTCGCGAACCGGGTGACCAGGGCCGCGGCGAGCCGGGCGCCGGAGGCCGCCTCGGTCTCGTCGTAGCCGTCGAAGAAGCCGGCCCAGGACGGCGGGGTCTCGGCCGGGGCGGGGACGTACGGCACGTGGTCGGTCAGCTCGGCCGCCTCGGTCACGGGCACGTCCGGCAGGTGACGGGCCAGCTCGTGCGCGCTGGCCACGGCGCGCGGCAGCGGGGAGTGCCGGACGGCGTCGACCGGCACGCCGGCCAGCCGCTCGCCCAGCAGGCCGGCCTGCCGCCGCCCGGGGTCGGTGAGCTCGCCGAACGCGTCGGCCGCGCCGTGGCGGGCCAGGTAGAGGTGTCGCGTCGCCATGGTCAGCTGGGGCCGCTGCCCGCTCCTTCCGAGATGGGATGATCGGTCACCGTGATGGTGCCGGTGGTGCCGTCGATGGTGATGAGCGTGTCGTCGTGGAGCCTGCTGGTCGCGTCCCGGATGCCGAGAACGGCGGGGATGGCATGCTCGCGGGCCACGATCGCCGCGTGCGAGAGCACGCCTCCGACCTCGGTGACGACTCCGCCGGCGATGCGCAGCAGCGGTGTCCAGGCGGGGTCGGTGAAGGGGCAGACGAGGATGTCGCCCGGGCGCACGCGCGGGAAGTCACGGGGGCCGCGCACGATCCTCACGGTGCCGGTCACCCTTCCGTGGCTGCCGGGTGTCCCGGTGAGCGCGGCCGGGACGTCCGGGGCGAAGGAGGGCTGCGGGAGTGCCGCCGCGGTGGCCGAGGTGTGCGAAGGCGGCGGGGGTGCGACGGTGATCGGCCGGGCCTGCAGGAGCCAGACGTGCCCGCCCGCGATCGCCCACTCGATGTCCTGCGGCCCGCCGAGCAGCGCGGCGACCTCCTCGCCCAGCCCGGCCAGGCGCAGGGCGGTCGCGTCGTCGATCGCGGGCCGGTCCCGGGAGCCGGCGGGCACGTCGCTCAGCACGAGCCGCTCGCCGCGCCGGTCGAGGCGAATGCGTTTGTCCGCGACGGTGCGGGTGAGCGAGCCGTCCGCGGCGACGCGGTAGGAGTCGGGGGTGACCGTGCCCCCGACGACGCTGGGCCCGAGCCCCCACGACGCCTCGATCCGGGTCACGTCGCCGGGGCCCGCCGGGGTGAACATCACCCCCGACACCTCGGCGTCCACCTGGAGCTGCACGATGACGGCCATCGCGGAGCCGCCCACGGCACGCGGCGAGAACAGCGAGGCCCAGCAGGCCCGCACGGCCTGCGCGACCGCGCCGACGCCGCGCACGGCGAGGAAGCTCTCGTACCGGCCGGCCGCCGACGCCTGACCCGTGTCCTCGTCCGCCGCCGACGATCGCACCGCCACGGGGAAATCGCTCAGCTCGCCGGCCCCGCATCCGAGCGCGCCCAGCCCGCGTCCGAGCGCGTCGAGCAGGCCGGCGTCCGGTGGGCGGGCCTCGATCGCCCGCCGCGCCACCTCAGCCCCGTCCGGCTCCCCGCCGATCCGCTCGAGCCCCAGCTCCCGCACGGCACCCCGGTAAACGCCGAACGGCACGACGAACCCGTCAGGAACCGGCAGACCCGCACGAAGCAACACCCCCAGCGCGCCCGCCTTCCCCCCGCACGTGCCGCCGACAGCTTCCATCAGAGGTACGATCATCCGCCTCCGCCCTCAACATTTTGTTGACAACATTTTCTTGATTCTTCATCATGGATCACATGCCACGCAAGCACCCAGCTCAGCACCCGAACGCCGACCACACCCAGGCCGACCGTGAGCGGAGCGCCCAGGAGCGGCTGCTGAGGCTGGGCGCGGGCGCGCTCGGCCCCCGCCCCTGGCGGCCCGCACCCGTCCCGCCGTCGGCGGTGGACCTTGTGCAGTTCGCGGTCTGGCGCAACGCCGACCTGAGCCCGGACGACATCCTGAGCGCGCTCACCCTGCTGCCCGCCGCCCGCGCCGAGGTGGCAGGGCTGGAGTCCGCGCTGCTGTTCATGGCCCGCGGTGCCGGGCTGACCTGGGCGCAGATGGCCCAGGTGCTGGGCTTCAACTCGCCGCAGGCGTGCCAGCAGCACTACACCCGCCTGACGGCCCGGCAGGACTCCGGCTCATGACGTACGACTCCGCGCCCGACCTCCTGGCCCTGCACGCCGTGCGGATCACCGGCTTCGCCGAGACCCCGGTGCTCGCCCGGCGCTACGGGCTCGACCCGGCCGAGACGAAGGAGCTGCTGCTCGACGCCGAGGCGTACGGCTGGGTCGAGCACACCGCCATCGCCGGCACCGGCGGCTGGACACTGACCGAGCGGGGCAAGGCCGAGAACGAGCGCCGGCTGGCGGCAGAGCTCGGCCTGGCAGGCGGCACCGAAGAGGTCCGCGCCGTCCACCGAGAGTTCCTCCCGCTGAACGCCCTCCTGCTACGGGCCTGCACCGACTGGCAGCTCCGGCCCGCCGCCGGCGATCGGCTCGCCGTCAACGACCACTCCGACCAGGCCTGGGACGACCGTGTCCTGCGTGAGCTGGCGGCCATCGGCGAGGCGCTCGTGCCACTGGCGGATCGGCTGGTAAGTGTCCTGACGCGGTTCGGTGGCTACGACACCCGCTTCGCCACGGCGCTGGCGCGTGCCCGGGCCGGGGACGGCGCCTGGGTGGACCGCACCGACGCCGACTCCTGCCATCGGGTCTGGTTCGAGCTGCACGAGGACCTCATCGCGACGCTCGGCCTCGACCGGCACGCGGAAGCCTGACCCGAGCCACTCCCCGCATTTTCAGGTTATAGCAGATCCGTGCCCCTCATGAGGCGCAAAAAATTGCTCCATACTGCCCGTTGCGAATCGGCCCGACGAACGATGGAGCAGCGATTTGGGCTACGTGATGGCTTTCGAGCGGATCGACGCGACCAACGTCCCCGAGGTCGGAGGGAAGGGGGCGAGCCTGGGCGAGCTGGCCCGGATCGACGGCATCCGCGTGCCGGACGGCTTCTGCGTCACGACGCACGCCTTCGAGCGGATCGTGGCGCCGTCGATCGACGCCCTGCTCGACCGGCTGTCGCGGGTGCGGCCGGACGACCGCGCGGAGATCCGCACGCTGAGCGCCGAGATCCGCCGCGCCGTCGAGGGCGTCGCCGTGCCGGAGGAGCTCGCGGCGGAGATCGGCCGGGAGCTCGCCCGGCTCGGGGAGCACGCCGCCTACGCCGTACGCTCCAGCGCGACGGCCGAGGACCTGCCCACCGCGTCCTTCGCCGGCCAGCAGGACTCCTACCTGAACGTCGCCGGGCCACCGGCGATCCTCCGGCACGTCCGGCGGTGCTGGGCCTCGCTGTTCACCGAGCGGGCGGTGACCTACCGCGCCCGCAACGGCTTCGACCACCGCAAGGTGCGGATGGCCGTGGTCGTCCAGCGGATGGTCCACCCGGACGCGGCCGGGGTGCTCTTCACCGCGGACCCCGTGACCTCCAACAGGAAGGTCGCCACCGTGGAGGCCGCCTGGGGGCTCGGCGAGGCGCTGGTCGCCGGCCGGGCCGCCGGGGACGTCTACACGGTGCGCGACGACCAGGTCGTCACCACTGAGGTCGCCGACAAGCAGCGGCTCGTCCAGGCGGCGCCGGGCGGCGGCACCGAGGACGCGCCGGTCGAGCCGGGGCGCCGGACGCGGCCAGTGCTCACCGACGCCCAGGTCCTGCGGCTGGTCAGGCTGGGCCGGCGGGCCGAGGCGCACTTCGGCCGGCCCCAGGACGTCGAATGGTGCCTGACCGGCGACGACTTCCACCTCGTCCAGAGCCGGCCGATCACCACCCTGTTCCCCGTCCCGGAGACCGGCGACCAGGACAACCACGTCTTCGTCTCCGTCGGCCACCAGCAGATGATGACCGACGCGATGAAGCCGCTGGGGCTCTCCTTCTGGCAGCGGACGACGCCCCGGCGGATGCACGAGGCGGGCGGCCGGTTGTTCGTGGACGTCGCGCCCATGCTGGCGACGGCCGCGGGCCGCGCGAACCTCATCGGGACGCTCGGCAAGTACGATCCGCTGGTCCGCGACGCGCTGCAGACCGTCCTCGACCGCGGCGACCTCATCCGCCCGCTGCCGGACGAGGCTCCCGCCCCGGCGCACCAGCCACCGGCTGCGATCGAGACCGACCCGGCCATCGTCACCCGGCTCATCGAGCAGAACCAGGCGTCCGTCGCCGTCCTGCGGCGCGAGATCCAGGGCCTGTCCGGGACGGCGCTGCTCGACTTCGTCGTGGCCGACCTCGCCGAGCTGAAGCGCGTCCTGTTCGACCCGCTGAGCTCGCAGGTGATCGTGGCGGCGATGGAGGCGACCTCGTGGCTCAACGAGCGGCTGGAGGAGTGGCTGGGGGAGAAGAACGCGGCCGACGCCCTCACCCAGTCCGTCCCGCACAACGTCACGTCGGAGATGGGGCTGGCGCTCCTGGAGGTCGCCGACGTCGTCCGGCCGCACGCGGACGTCGTCGCGTACCTGCACAGCGTCGCGGAGGAAGGCAGGCAGGGCGCCGCGTTTCTGGACGAGCTCGCCGAGCTGCCCGGCGGCCGGGAGGCCCGCGACGCCATCCGGCGCTTCCTCGACCGGTACGGCATGCGCTGCGCCGGCGAGATCGACCTCACCAGGACGCGCTGGAGCGAGAACCCCGCCACGCTCGTCCCCACGATCCTGACGAACGTCAGGAACTTCGAGCCGGGCGCCGGCGAGCGGCACTTCGAGCAGGGCCGCCAGGAGGCGCTGCGCAAGGAGCAGGAGCTGCTCACCCGCCTGCGCGCCCTGCCCCACGGCGAGCGGAAGGCCGAGGAGACCAAGCGGATGATCGACCGCGTGCGCACCTTCGCCGGCTACCGCGAGTACCCCAAGTACGGCATGATCAGCCGCTACTTCGTCTACAAGCAGGCGTTGCTGGAGGAGGCCGACCGCCTCGTCAGGTCCGGCGTCCTGCGCGAGCGGACGGACATCTTCTTCCTCCGGCTGTCCGAGCTGCGGGAGGTCGTGCGCACCGGCGTGGCGGACGCCGCACTCGTGCGGGAGCGGCGCGCGGCGTTCCGGTCGTACGAGACGCTCACCCCGCCCCGCGTCCTCACCTCGGAAGGCGAGGTGCTCAACGGCCGGTACCGGCTGCCCGGCCTCCCGCCCGGCGCGCTGCCCGGCCTGCCGGTCTCGGCCGGGACGGTCGAGGGCCGGGCCCGGGTCGTGACGGACATGGCGCGGGCCGACCTGGAGGCGGGCGACATCCTGGTCACCACCTACACCGACCCGAGCTGGACCCCGCTGTTCGTCACCGCCGCCGCCCTGGTGACGGAGGTGGGCGGCTTCATGACGCACGGGGCGGTGATCGCCCGGGAGTACGGCCTGCCGGCCGTCGTGGGGGTGGGGCGGGCCACCCGCCTGATCCGGGACGGCCAGCGGATCCGCGTCCACGGCACCGGCGGGTACGTCGAGCTGCTCGACGGCGGCGACGCGGCATGACCGCTGAGCCGGCGGGCTCACCACGGGTCACGCTTCACCCGCACGCGAGCCGGGCGTCCAGCGTGCGCATGCCGTGCTCGTGCGCGATCGTGCGGAACAGCTCACGGGCCTCCTCCCAGACGGCCCTGGCCGCGCGGTGGTCGCCGGCGGCGCGGTGGGCGTCGCCGAGCGCGAGCAGCGTCCGCGCCAGGTAGGGGATCGAGCCGCGCGTCCGCCACACCCGGACCGAGCGTTCGAGGGTGGCGACGGCGGAGGGCAGGTCCCCTTCGGCCAGGTCCAGCTGCCCGAGCACGCTGAGCGAGTCGGCGAGATAGTGGCCGAAGTTGCCGGCCTCGCTGTGGGCGCGCGTCAGCTCGGCGGTCGCCCTGGCCCGCTCGTCCCCGACGGCGGCGAACAGCTTGGAGAGGTAGAGCAGCGAGAACGTCTCCAGGTAGCGGTAGTTCAGCCGCCGCGCCATGCTCAGCGATCTCTCCAGCAGCTCCTGGCCGCCCGCGACGTCGCCGCAGAAGAACTTCGCCGTGCCGAGGAACTGGGTGATCGTCGTGGTGTAGTGCACGTTGCCGAGCGCCTCGGCCACCTTCGTCGCCTGCTCCAGGACCTGGAGCGCCGCCTGCGGGTCGTCCTCGCCGTGGATGATCGCCAGCACGTGGTAGGCGCGCGCCTGGCCGCCGAGGTAGCCCGCGCCGGCCGCCGTCCGCAGGGCGCGCTCGGCCAGGGCGAGCGCCTGCGCGCCGCCGTTCCCGTGAGCCGTCATGCTCCAGGCCAGGGTGGCCAGGGCGTCGGCCATGCCGACCGGATCGCCCAGCTCGGTGAACAGGTCGAGGAGCTGCGAGGCGCCGGCCCGCATCCGGATCATCGCCGGCCCGGGGCCCGCCGGTGAGCTCCAGGTGGTGACCTCCAGGAGGCCGCGCATCAGCACGGCCTCGCCGCGCCGGTCGCCGGTCTCGCGGCAGAGCGCGAGCGCCTGTTCGTGCATGCGCTGCCAGCCGTCGTACAGGCCGCGCACGTTCAGGTAGGTCTCGGTGGATCCCGCGAGGTCCCACGCGAGCTCGGTCAGGCGCGCCTCGCACGCCTGGGCGACCCCCGCCATCAGCGCGGCGTGCTCCGCGCCGAACCAGGCCATCGGGTCGGCCAGCAGCGGGCCCGAGTCCGCCGCCGGCAGCCGCCAGCGCGGCGCGGAGCCGTGCATGAGCGCGTAGCAGGGGCCGGGGACGCGCTCCGCCGCCACCTCCGCCAGTGCCAGCCACGCGCCCAGGGCCCGCTGGAGCGCGGCCTGGCGGTCGGGCTCCGGGTCCTCGCGCTGCGCGCGTTCGCGGGCGTACAAGCGGAGCAGGTCGTGGAAGCGGTAGCGGAGCCTGCCCGTCTCGTCCGTCCGGGTGAGGGTCAGCAGGTGGGCGTCGAGCAGGGTCTCGATCTCGCGTTCCGCCTGCCGTACGGGCACGTCCAGGAGGGCCGCCACCGTCCAGGAGGCGAAGTCGGGCGCGTCGAGCAGCCCCGCCAGCCGGAAGGCCCGCCGCGCGCCGGTGGGCAGCAGCCGGTAGCTCATCTCGAAGCCCGCGCGGACGTCGAGGTCGCCCGCCACCAGCTCGTCCAGCCGGTGCCGCTCCTCGCCGAGGACGCCGGCGAGGTGAGCCAGGCTCCACTGTCTTCTGCCGAGGAGCCTGGCCGCCGAGATGCGGACCGCCAGCGGCACCCGGCCGCACAGCCGGGTGATCTCCAGCGCCGCGTCCGGGTCGTCCTGGACGCGCTCGTCGCCGACGATCCTGCCCAGCAGGTCCATGGCCTGGCCCGACGGCAGGACGTCGAGCTCCAGCAGGCTCGCCCCCTCCAGACCGACCAGCCGGACCCGCCCGGTGAGGAGCACCGCCGTGCCCGAGGCGCCGGGCAGGAGCGGCCGCACCTGCTTCTCCCCGGCGACGTTGTCGAGCAGGATGAGGATCCGGCGGCCGGCCAGGCAGCTCCGGTAGAGCGCCACGCGTTCTTCCAGGGACTCGGGGATGCCGGTCGGGCTGACGCCCAGGGCGAACAGGAACCGGCTGAGCACGTCCTCCGGGCGGGCGGGGTCGGCGGAGGCGCCGCGCAGGTCCGCGTAGAGCTGGCCGCCGGGGAACCGGTCCGCGATCCGGTGGGCGACGTGCACGGCGAGCGTGGTCTTGCCCAGGCCGCCCAGTCCCGCGACGCCGGCCATGGCGACGGTGCCCGGCCTCGGCCGGGTGAGGGCCTCGGTGAGGGCCGCCACCTCGTCGTCCCTGCCGGTGAAGTCGGCGATGTCCGGCGGCAGCTCGGCGGGGGTGGGAGCCGCCCTGGGCTCCGGCGCCGGGGCCCTGACCTGGGCGGGCGCAGGCGCGGGTGGGGCCTTCCCGCCCGGCCGGATGCCCACCTCGTCCGGCAGGCGCGCGGCGTGTTCACGGCCGGCCCGCGCGGGGGCGCCCGTGATCGTCGCCGTGGCGTGGGGCACGAGGTCGAGCGAGGGGTCCTGCGTGAGGATGCGCTGGTGCAGGTCGTGCAGCTCGCCTGCCGGGTCCAGGCCGGTCTCCTCGATCAGGGTCCTGCGGGCGCGCGCGTACTCGGCGAGCGCGTCGGCCCGCCGGCCGCAGCGGTACAGCGCCAGCATCAGCTGCGCGCGCAGCCGCTCCCGTAACGGGTACTCGCCGGTGAGCGCGGTCAGCTCGCCCAGCAGCCCGGCGTGCCGCCCCATGCTCAGGTCCACGGCGATCCGCGACTGCAGGACCGACAGGCGGACCTCGTCCAGCCGGGACGCCTCCGCGGCCAGCATCGGCACGTCGGTCATGCCGGCGAACGCGGGGCCGCGCCACAGGCTCAGCGCCTCGTGCAGGCGGTGGGTGGCCTGCTCCGGCTCGCCGGCGGCCGCCACCGCCTGCCCCGCGCCGGCCAGGGCCTCGAACCTCGCCGCGTCCAGCTCGTCGCCGGCCACCGGAATCAGGTAACCGGCACCCTGCCGCACCACGAGCGCGGGGTCGCCCAGGCGCCGCCGCAGCCGGTGCACGTAGGTCTGCACGTTCTTGGTGGCGCTCTTCGGCGGGGAGTCACCCCAAAGCGCCACGACGAGCTGATCTTCAGAAACCGGGTAGCCCGCCTGGCACAGCAGAACCGCCAGCAGCACCCGGGCCTTCGGCGTGCCCAGCTCGAGCTGCTCTCCTGCGCGCCACACCGTCAGCGGACCAAGTATCCCGAACTCCATCGCGCCCCCTCGGCTGGAGGAACTGTAGAACGGGACGGCCGGTCTCGCCGGTGCACCGGGTGACGAAACGATTGCGAATCTTGGTGGCGGGCGTATTCCCGTCGTATTCCAGGGTGCTGCCGGTGCGTGCCACGATCACTCAGCGGCCGCCTGCCATCTCCGTCCGAGAGAGAAGAGGAACGTTGCACCCCCTCAAAGTGGTCACCGCCGGCGTCGCCGCCGCGCTGACGAGCGTCCTGCTCGCCCCGCCCGCCCTGGCGGCGAGCTTCCAGCGGGACGTCGGCGACGGGATCGTCCGCTACGCCGATCCCACCGACGAGCTGTGCGTCCGGGCGGACGACACCACCGGGACGGCCTGGGTCGAGGTGACCCTGACCCGGCCGGGTGTGATCGGGCAGCCCGTCGTCATCAGGGACGACAACGTCCGGCACCCGGGCGCCACCTGCGTGGTGCTCACCGCCTTCGAGGACACCGCCTTCCGGGCCGAGTACGAGAGCTACTGGAGCGGGCGCGGCACCGTCCTGCGCGGGGCGTTCCCGTTCGAGTCCTGACGCTCGCCCGCTCCGCTGACAGTGAAGGATTTCTCATGCGCAAACTGGTGAGGACCGCCCCGGTGGCCACGGTCGCCGGGCGGGGCAACTACCTGGCCGGTTGCGGGCTGGTGGAGAACCTGCTGCGTGGGGGCCTGACCCTGGACGCGGTGATGACCTGCAGGGCCTCGGACGAGTTCCACTGAGCCCTCACTGAGCCCTCACTGGGCCGCTCGCGGGCGCAGGCGGCGCGCGAGGATGGCTTTGGTCCCCTTCGGGAGTGCCGCGTTGCGCCGCGGTGAGGGAAATCCACTCCACCGGCACCGCGCGTCACGTCAGGTCACGCCACGCGTATGGGACCGTCTGGTCATGAAAAATCCCGATGAGGAGGACCAGCCCTCCTCCGCTGACGGCCCCGATCCACCTCCGGGCGATATCGCCGGAGAAATCGGGCGAACGGTCCGAGCCGCCCTGACAAGCCGAACCCGGACCGCCCGGTTGTGCTGGATACTCGCCTTTCTCGGGGCGGGCATCGCCGTACCGCTGCTGACCTGCCTGGTCGTTGCCATGCTGATCGTCGGCGGCCGGTAGTCACAGCCTCCCAGGAGTGCTTACGCAGTGCCATGTCACGGTGCAACTCCATGACACTCCTGGGGGGCTGTCTCTACCTGCGGAGGCAAAACCGCACCCTGTCGCGGACATTCCGCTACCCGCTCGGCCGTGACCGAAATTCCCGCACCCCACCGCCGCCTGGCGGCATCGCGCCGAGCTCCAGTTCGAGCAGCAGGCGATGCGACGGGTCGTCCTGCTGGCCAGGAGGGTCCTCGGAGCCGAGCGTGTACCGGAGTGGCTGCCCGCGCCACCCGGCGCCACCACCGTGACGGCCGCCCTGCCCGCACTCGCCGCCTGCGCGGGCATCGCGCGGTGGACGCCGCCCGACCTGGCCGGCACCTGCTGCGGCACCGTCTGGCACAGCAAGGGCCACCGGGCCGCGCACGCCCACGCCGCCCGCGACCTCGTGCGGCGGCTGTGGGCCTGGTCCGACGGTGGCAGATTGCCCGTCGTGGTGGACGCCGCCTCCCGCACGCTCGGCATCGCCCGCGAGTCGCCGTCCGTCCTGACCATCGGCCTCGGCCTGTCGTACGGGCCCATGCCGGACATGTACGCCGAGATGTTGTCCGTCTCGGTGCGCTCCTCCGGCGTGGCCATCGGCTACGCGCTCGGCGCCATCCGCCCGCCACGGCGGTCAAGGAGCCCGAGGGCGCCGGCCTGAGGCTGACCCAGCAGCCGATCGCCTGACGACGCCCGCTCCGGCACCTCCAGGGCCGGTGCCGTCACTGAGATCGGCGGATCACGGCGGATCACGGCGTGGTGCGGGCGGCGTCGCGGAGGGCGGCCCTGGCTCTGGCCGCCATGGCCTCGTCCACCATGTCGCCCTCGAAGACGATCGCGCCCGCTCCGTCCGCCTGGGCCTGCTCCACGGCGGCGATCAGCCGCTGGTAGCGGGCGAGCTCCTCGGGGCCCGGGGAGAAGACCTCGTTGATGACGGGCACGTGGGAGGGGTGAACGGCGATCATGCCTTCGTAGCCGAGAGCGCGGTTCTGCTCGGCGAAGGCCCGCAGCCCGTCGAGGTCGGTGAGGTCCGTCCACAGCCCCGCGACAGGGCAGGGCACCGCCGCGGCACGGGCGTCGAGCAGGACGCGGGCGCGCAGGGCCAGCGTCTCGGCGCCGGACGGGCTCCAGCGGTAGCCGATGGCCCGCTCGACGTCGCCGCCCCTGCCGGTGATCGCGCCCAGGTAGGCGACGCGCGGGGCGGCGCGGGCCACCTGGTACGCCTCGCGCAGCGCCGTGGCGGTCTCCAGCAGCGGCACCAGGCCGATGTGCCCGTCCGGCAGGCCCTGCTCGCGTTCGCACCAGCTCAGCAGGCGGTCGGCCAGCCGCACGTCGGCGGGCCCGTGCACCTTGGGCAGGACCACCGCGGTGAGGCGCGGGTGGGCGACGGCGCGCAGGTCCTCGGCGCCCGCCCAGCCGTCGAGCGGGTTGATCCGGACGAGCAGCGCCAGGCCGCCGCTCGCGCTCGCGACGGCGTCGGCCACGCGGGCGCGGGCGGCGGCCTTCCCCGCCGGGGGGACGGCGTCCTCGAGATCGAGGATGGCGGCGTCGGCCCCGGCGGCCTCGGCCTTGGCCAGCCAGCCGACCTTGGTGCCGGGGACGAACAGCAGCGAGCGCAGCGGCGGGCGTTCAGACGACACCGCGCTGCTCCAGCTCCGTGAGCTCCTCGGCGCCGAGACCGAGCCACTCGCGGTAGACGAGCGCGTTGTCCTGGCCCAGGGCGGGGCCGGTGCGCCAGATGTGGCCGGGCGCCTGGCGGAAGTGCGGGAGCGCGGCCTGCATGCGGACGCGCCCGAGGTCGGGGTCGTCCACGGTGACGATGTCGCCGCGTTCGGCGTAGACGGGATCGGCGACGATGTCGGCAGCGGTGAAGACGCGTGAGGCGACCACCTCGGCCTCGGCGAACGCGCGCAGGCATGCCTCGGTGCCGCGGGCCGCCACCCAGGCGCGCAGCTCGGCGTCCAGCCGCTCCCGGCCGGCGAGCTGCTGGGCGGTGGTGGCGTACTCCTGTTCGGGCAGGCCCAGGAGGCGGACGACATTCAGCACCGACCTCAGCGTGGCGGAGGTGACGGTGATCCAGTCGCCGTCGGCCGACAGGTAGGTGTTGATGACGGCGGCAGGGGCGACGGCGAGCTGGTTGCCGGACCTGCCGGGGACGACGCCGAGCTGGTCGTGGGCGATGACCTGCCATTCGACGAGCCGGAACAGCGGCTCGAACAGGGCCAGGTCGATCCACTCCCCGTCGAACGACGGGTCGCCCGCGCGGCGGTGCAGGGCGGCGAGCACGGCGTAGGCGCCCATCAGGCCGGTGACGGCGTCCCCGTGGGAGAAGCCGGTGTGCACGGGCGGGCCGTCGGGGAACCCGGTCAGGTGCACCACGCCGCTGCGGGCTTCACCGACCTTGCCGAAGCCGGGGGCGTCGTCCTGCGCTCCGAAGCCGCTGATCTGCAGCAGGACGGCCGCGGGGTTGATCCGGTGCACGCTGTCCCAGTCGAGCCCCCAGGCGCGCAGCCGCGACGCGCGCAGCGTGACGATGACGACGTCGGCCCAGGCCACGAGCCGCTGGGCGACCTGGCGGCCGTCGGGGTCGTGCAGGTCGAGCGTGACGGAGCGCTTGTTACGTCCGGCGACCTTGAACCACAACGGCACGCCGTCACGGGTGGGCCCCATCGCGCGGGCGGCGTCCCCGCCGCCGGGCGGCTCGACGTGGACGACGTCCGCCCCCTGGTCGGCGAGCAGCGAACCGGCCAGCGGCCCGGCCACCACGTGCGCGAACTCCACCACCTTCAACCCGCGCAACTGCCCGCGCTGTTCAACGGCCACGCATGAACTCCTTCACCGTGCTCGACTTCGGCCTGCTCGACTTCGGCCTGCTCGACTTCGGCCTGCTCGGCTTCGGCCTGCTCGACGGAGCTTCATCGTGCCCGGGCGCGACGATGCGGGTCCAGCACGAGCGCTGGATAAATTCATGCGCTCACCGCATCAATGAGTGATCCAGGCCGCGCCCTCCGGCACCTCCCGTCCCTCGGTACGGGCTTCGTCCAGCAGGTCGAGGAACGCGGCGGCGGCGGGCGGCAGGGTGCGCCTCGCCCGTACCACGATGTCCAGCCGGCGCTCGACGGCGGGACCGGCCAGCGTGCGGTGCACCACGTGCCCGGGCCCCAGCAGGGGCAGCACGAGGGCGGGCAGGGCCGACACGCCGAGCCCGGCGGCGACCAGCCCGCCCACCGTCGCCACGTTGCCGGCCTCCGCCGCGGGCGCCACCACCGCCCCGGCCTGCTCGAACGCGGCGTCGGTGAGCCGGCGCACGCTCGACTCGGGGCCGACGGCCAGGAACGGCTGGGCCGCCAGGTCCTCCCAGGTGACCTCGTCGCGGTCGGCGAGCGGATGGCTCTCCGGCAGCACGGCGCGGAACCGGTCGCGGATCAGCGGGCGGTGCTCCAGCCGGTCGGAGGCGGCGCCGACGGTGGTGACGGCGAAGTCGGCGTCACCGTTCAGCACCCTGCCGAGCACGGCCCGCTCCAGGCCGTCCATGATGCGCACGCTCACGCCCGGCCGCCGCCCCCGGAAGGCGGAGATCAGCCGGGGCAGCAGCACGGCCGCGACCGACGGGAGGGTCGCCATGGCGACCACGCCGGACTCGCCCAGCAGGTAGCGCCGCAACTGCTTCATCCCTGACCGGTGGGCGTCGACGATCTGCTCGGCCACGCGCAGCGTCTCGTGGCCCGCCGCGGTGAGCTGCACGTTGCGGGTGTCGCGCTCCAGCAGTCGCACGCCGAGCACCCGTTCCAGGTCGGACACGGCGCGGCTCAACGTCGACTGGGAGACGCGCAGGCGCGCGGCGGCGGCGGTGAATCCGCCGGCCCGGGCCACGGCGACATAGGCGGCGAGTTGCCGCAGGCTGGTGTCCACGATCCACCACTGTTGCGGATAGCGCATGGATAAATCCACCTTTGATGGTGGACGCGAAACGGCGCCGCTCAGAAACTGGCCCGTAACCTCCCGCCCGGCGAAAGGCGCCCGATGATCGCGACACTCGGCTTTCTCACCATCGGTCTGTTCCTGGTGCTGACCATGACCAGGCGCGTCTCGGTCCTCACGGCGCTCGTGCTGGTCCCCGTGGCCACGGCACTCGTGGGCGGCTTCGCCGCCGGGATGGGCCCGATGATCCTCGAAGGGCTGGGGAAGGTCGCCCCCACGGGCATCATGATCGCTTTCGCGGTCCTGTACTTCAGCCTGATGATCGACAGTGGCTTGTTCGACCCGCTGATCAGGGGCGTCCTGCGCCTGGCCAAGGACGATCCGCTGCGCATCGCCGTCGGCACGGCCGTCCTGACCATGTGCGTGGCCCTCGACGGCGACGGCGCCTCCACCTTCCTCATCACCGTCTCGGCCCTGCTGCCCGTCTACCAGCGGCTCGGCATGAGCCCGCTGGTGCTCACCGGCGTCGTCGCCCTGGGCGCGGGCGTGCTGAACATGGTGCCCTGGGGCGGCCCCACCGCCCGCGCGATGGCGGTGCTGAAGCTGGACGCCTCACAGGTGTTCGCCCCGGTGCTGCCCGCCATGGCCGCCGGCATCGCCTGGGTGCTGGTCGCGGCGTATCTGATCGGGCTGCGCGAACGCCGCCGCCTGGGCACGGTCTCCGGGCCCCCGCGTGCCGAGCCCCAGCCGGTACGCGGCGACGGGCCCGGCACGCCGCTCGCCCCCGAGCGCGGGAACGCGGCCCTGACCGCGTTCAACCTCGTGCTGACCGTCGTGCTGCTGGTCGCGCTGGTCCTGCAGGTGATGCCGTTGCCGGTGCTGTTCGTGCTCGGCTTCGCGATCGCCGCCGTCGTCAATTTGCCCACCTGGGAGAAGCAGCAGGCGCTGCTCGACAAGCACGCCAGGAGCGTCGTCCTGGTCACCACCATGATCTTCGCGGCCGGCGTCTTCACCGGCATACTGAACGGCACCAAGATGATCGACGAGATGGCCACCGCGTTCGTCGGCGTCATCCCCGACTCCTTCGGCGGCCACCTGCCGCTGCTCGTGGCGATCACCAGCATGCCGCTCAGCCTCGTCTTCACCCCCGACGCCTACTACTTCGGCGTCCTGCCCGTGCTGGCGCAGACCGCCGCGGGCTTCGGCGTCGACTCCGCCGAGATCGCCCGGGCGGCCATCCTCGGCCAGATGACCACCGGCTTCCCGCTCAGCCCGCTCACCGCCGCGACGTTCATCCTCGTCGGCATGAGCGGGGTGCAGCTCGGGCGGCACCAGCGCTTCATCTTCGGCTGGGCGTTCGCCACCACCGTCGTGATGACCGTCGTCGCCCTGGTCACCGGTGCCATCTCATGGTGAGAGCGGCATGACGTACGCGCACACCCGCGTCAGGCTCCGGGACGACGGGCCCGGTTGGTCTCGCGGACGACCGCCCAGGCGTCCGCGACCGGCCCCAGATGTCGCAGCTTGTCGGGGTTGATCACCGCCCGGATCGTCTGGACCCGCCCGCCCAGAATGTCGAGCGTCAAGGTGTTGACGACCCTGCCGTCCCGGTCGCGGAAGATCGCGCCCGGCTGGCCGTTCACCTGGTGCGGCTCCACGACGCCGCCGATCCGTACGAACGGCCTGACGAACGCGGCCAGCATCCGGGCCACGTTCTCCGCCCCGAAGACCCCCTTGCCCCACAACGGCGCCTTGCCTCCGCTGTCACCCACCATCCGCACGTCGGCGGCCAGCAGCTCCCGCAGCCCGGCCACGTCCCCCTCCCTGAAGGCCTCGAAGAACCGCCCGGCCAGCTCCTCACGCTCCCGGCGATCCGCCTCGAACCGGGCGCGGCCCGCGTCCATGTGACGCCGCGCCCGCACCGCGAGCTGCCGGCACGCCGCCTGCGAACGCCCCACCGCCGACGCGACCTCCCCGAACCCGAACCCGAACACCTCCCGCAGCACGAAAACGGCACGCTCCAGCGGGCTGAGCCGCTCCAGCAGCAACAGGGCCGCCATCGACACCGAGTCGGCCAGCTCCGCCGACCGCTCGGGATCCTCGTACGGGTCGGCCAGCAACGGCTCGGGGAACCACTGCCCGGCATACTCCTCCCGCCGCACCCGCGCCGAACGCAGCACGTCGATCGCGATCCGCGACACCATGGCCGACAGGAACGCCTTGGCCGACGCGGGCCGGGTCGCGCACGCCTGGTATCGCAGCCACGTCTCCTGCACCGCGTCCTCGGCCTCGACCACACTGCCCAGGATCCGGTAGGCGATGGAGAACAGCAGCGGCCGCAGCTCCTCGAACTCCTCGGCCCGGCTCATGCGCGCTCCGCCTGCACCCGCACCACCATCACCCTCTCCGGCCTCACTGTTGGTCCGCGTTACCCGAGACGAGACAGCGGCCGGATCTGTGACATGGCGGGCGTGCCGTACGGAGCCCGCACTCACCGCGCCGCGAAGGCGCGTCGGCGGGACACGAGCACGCCGAGGCCGATCATCCCGGCGGCCAGGAGGAGGTGCGGCCAGTGGGCGAGCGATTGGGGTGGCCTGCTGCGGGTACGGGTGGGGACTTGGCGGAAGCCTGACGCCGGCAGGCGGCCCTGGTGCCGCGCCTTCCGTATCCGCCCAACTGACGTATCCGCCCGACTGAGAGGACGCAGAGATGACGCAGGACCGTGACGATCAGGAAGCCCGCGTGGCGGGACGTGAGCCCGGCTCCCCTGAGGGGATGAGCGCGCACGACGTGGACCGGCGGAGCGATCTGGCTCGCTGGGTCAGCGGCGTGCACGCCTTCCCCGCCGACCGGGCGACGCTGGTGGAGCGCGCGCAGTCGCAGTCGGCCCCGCAGGGGGTGCTGTCCGCGCTGCGTTCGCTGCCGGACCGCACTTTCGCCAACGTGGAGGACATCGCGCACGAGCTGGGCATCGGTGGTGATGGGCAGCACGACTGACCGGTGAGCCCGCCGCCGTCGCCCCAGAGGGGCCGGGACGGCATGGTCGCACCGTCAGGGGGTAGCCGCTGTCGTATCTCCCAGATGCGCGAGGCTCCCGGTGGCCGCCGGGCCAAGCGGGTCGGGGCCCTGCACGGGATCGGCAACGTGCTCGTGCTCGTGCTCGTGCTGTTCGCGGGCAGCTGGCTGCTGCGGACCGGCACCGACTGGGTTCCCACCGTCCCGGCCCTGGTCCTGAGCTTCGCCGGGGTGCTCGTGGGCGGGGTGGCCGGCTGGCTGGGCGGGGAGCTGGTGGACCGCCTCGGCGTCGGGGTGGACGAGGGCGCGAACGTCAACGCCCCCAGCTCGCTGTCCGGCGGGCCCGCCACCCGCTGAACACCGCCGGCCGTCATGGGGTCTCGGTGAGGAGCCCTTGTTCGAGCACCGCGTCGAGTTGCAGCTCGCGGTAGCCCGCCGTGTCGAACAGCACCGTCAGCCGGTCCTCGCCGCGCTGGACGACCTCGCCCGCCCCCCAGGTGCGATGCTCCACCCTGGCGTGCGGGAGGAACGGCCCCGTCTCCTCCCGCTGCCGGTCGGCGGTGCCCGCCAGGCAGGTGTCGCAGTTCCCGCAGGGCTCGGCGAGCTGCTCGCCGAAGTAGCCGAGCAGGAAGCGGCGCCGGCAGTCGTCGGTCTCGGCGTAGTGGCGCATCATCTCCAGCCGCGTACGCTCGACGTCACGGCGGCGCTCGGCCAGCTCCCTGGCCAGATCCGCGACGGCCTCCGGGTCGGGCGCGCCGGGCACCGGCTCGATCCGCCGCGGGCCCAGCCGTACCGCACCGGCTCGCTCCAGCAGGTCGAGCAGCAGCGTCAGGCGGCGCGGCGACAATCCGGTGCGCGCGCGCAGCGTCTTGCGGTCGGCGCCCGCGCCGGCCTCGGCGATCGCCCGCGCCAGCCCGGTCAAGGTCTCCAGGTCCGGTACGGCCGCGGTGAAGTAGCGCTGCAGGCCCAGGTCCTCGGGACGGTAGAACAGCACCGCCCTGGCGGGCTCGCCGTCCCGGCCCGCCCGGCCGATCTCCTGGTAGTAGGCGTCCGGTGAGCCGGGCACCTCGGCGTGGAGGACGAACCGCACGTCCGGCTTGTCGATGCCCATGCCGAACGCGCTCGTGGCGACCACGACGTCCAGGTCACCGGCCATGAACCTGCCGTGGACGTCGTCGCGCTCCGAGCGGCGCAACCCGGCGTGGTAGGCCGCGGCGCGCACGCCCTCGCCGGTGAGCAGCTCGCTCAGGCGGCCCGTCTGCCTGCGTACCGCCGTGTAGACGATGCCCGGCCCCGTCTCCTCGCCCACCGCCGCGACGATCTCGGGGGCGGGGTCGTCCAGCATCCGGCGTACCGCGAGCGAGATGTTCGGCCGGTCGAAGCCCTGGACGATCTCCAGGGGGTAGCGCAGGCCCAGCCGTTCGGCGATCTCCACCCGCACCGGCGGGGCCGCGGTGGCCGTCAGGGCCGCGATCGGCGGGCGGCCCAGCGCCTCGGCCACCGCCCCGAGCCGCAGGTAGTCGGGGCGGAAGTCGTGCCCCCACGAGGAGATCAGGTGGGCCTCGTCCACCACCAGGAGGGAGGGCCGGGCGGCGGCCAGGTCGCGGACGACGTCCGGCCTGGCCAGCTGCTCCGGCGCGCAGAACAGGAATTCCGTCTTCCCGGCCCGCAACGACTCGAAGGTCGTCCTCCGCTCGCCGGCCGAGGTGCCGGCGTTCAGGCTCACCGCCTCCTCGTCGCGCTCGCGCAGCGCTTCGACCTGGTCACGTTGCAGGGCGATCAGCGGGGAGACCACCACGGTGGGGCCGGGCAGGAGCAGCGCGGGCACCTGATAGATCGCCGACTTGCCGCCGCCGGTCGGCATCACCACCAGCGCGTCCCGGCCCTGCGCCAGGGCGGTCATCGCGGCCAGCTGGCCGGGCCGCAGGTCGGTCAGGCCGAGCGCCTGCCGCGCCACCCGTTCGCACTCAGCGCCCACCTCGCTCATGCTCAGCGGCCGTCTCCGGACCCCGGCTCGGCCAGCCGGCGGTGCGCCTGGGCCTTGGCCTTCTCGGGCAGCACCTTGGCGGCCCCGGCCATCGCCCTGTTCTTCAGCGACCCGGCCACCACGTGGTCCTCGCCGTCCATGAGCGCCTCGTACGCCTGCGCGGCCACCTGCGCCGGGTCGTCCTTCTTCCCGCTGCCGACCCGGGTGTCCCGCATCCCCGCCCGCTCGAAGAACGCGGTGTCCGTCGGCCCCGGCATCAGCGCGGTCACCGTCACCCCGCTGTCCTTGAGCTCGTCGCGCAGCGCCTCGGAGAACGACAGCAGGAACGCCTTCGACGCCGCGTAGGTCGCCTCGAACGGTCCCGGCTGCGTGGCGGCGATGGACGAGGTGAACAGCACCCGCCCCCGCCGGCGTGCCGCCATGTCGCGGACGCAGAGCTTGGCCAGGTGCACGGAGGAGCGCACGTTCAGGTCCACCACCCGCAGGTCGCCGGCCAGGTCGGTCTCGGCGAAGGCCCCGCCCGCGCCGACGCCCGCGTTGATCGCCACCACCTCCAGCCGTCGGCCGCCGGCCGTGGCCCGCGCGTAGAGGCGCTCGACGCCGGCCTCGCCGGTGAGGTCGGCCTGCACGGCCTCGACCGACGCCCCGAGCTGCCGCAGCCGGCGCGCCGCGTCGTCGATGCCCGCGTCCTCGGCGTTGACGACCAGGTCGAAGCCGTGCTCGGCGAACTGCCTGGCCAGCTCGTAGCCGATGCCGCTGGACGCCCCGGTCACCAGCGCGAGCGGCCGGCCCTCGTCGTCGCTCATGATGACGATTCCTCTCCTCGGTGTCGACCTGACCCCGCTGCCCCCGATGGGAACGGTCAAGCGTGGACTCCCCGCGATCGAACGGGGTAGGCGTGCAAGCCCGGACCAGAAAGGAAAGGAGCGTCATCGTGCATCCCTCCCACGAGCCGATCCTCAGCGAGGTACGCGCCGGTATGAAGGTCGTCGACCGTGACGGCAAGGAGCTCGGCAAGGTGGAGTTCGTCAAGATGGGCGACCCGCAGGCCGTGACCACCGAGGGCCAGGCGACCGAGGACCGCCCCGGTCTGGTGCCGGCCCTGGCCGCGGTGTTCCACGACGCCGAGCCCGACCTGCCGCCCGCGCTGGCGGCGCGGCTGGTGCGGACCGGTTTCGTCAAGGTGGACGCCAAGGGGCTGTTCGCCCGCGACCTGTACGTGGCCGCCGATCAGGTGGCGGGGGTCGAGGGGGATCACGTGCGCCTGAGAGTCGACTCCGGATCGCTCGCGGAGGAAGGCTGAGCGGATCGCCCCGCCTCCGCCACTCATGAGCCTTCGATCCGCCGCTCAGGCAGCTGTCAGCGGTCGCCGGCGCGCGTCACCAGGATGCCGTCGTCATCGCTGAACAGCTCGGCGCCCGGGTGGAAGGTGACTGCGCCGAAGGTGACCGGGACATCGCGTTCGCCCGTGCCTTGCTTGCCGCTCTTGCGGGGGTTGGAGCCGAGCGCCTTGATCCCCAGGTCCAGCTCCCGCAGCGCGGCGACGTCGCGGACGGCGCCGTTGATGACGACGCCGGCCCAGCCGTTCGAGACGGCCAGGCCGGCGATGAGGTCGCCCATGAGCGCGGTGTGCAGGGAGCCGCCGCCGTCCACGACCAGGACCCGGCTCTCGCCCGGCTCGCCGAGGACGGACTTGAGCAGGGCGTTGTCCTCGTGGCAGCGGACCGTGACGATCCGGCCGGCGAAGGCGGGTCGGCCGCCGTACTGGCGTAGTTGCAGGTCGCAGGAGTCGAGCTGGTCGCCGCGCTCGTCGTACAGGTCGGCGGTGACGATGGTCATGGTGAGCCTTTCTACGGATCGACGGGAAGCCGCCGGGCGGCCACGCCGGCCCAGCCGAGGCTGAGCGCGGTCACGAACAGGACGCCGCCGGCGCCGAGGCCGGCGGCCATGAGGCCGGCCGCGCCGGGGATGACGAGCTGGCCGGTACGGTTGCCGACCAGGCGCAGCGACATGGCCCGGCCGCGCATGCCCGCGGGGGCCGACTCGGCCAGCCACGACATGGTCAGCGGCTGGCCGGCGCCGAGGCCGAGGCCCACGACGACGAGCAGCGCGGCCAGCAGCCACACGGGCATGGGCAGCGGGGTGAGCAGCATGGCGACGGCCGCGCCGAGCGTGCTGACGACCAGCAGCCTGCGCCGGCCCACCGCGCGGGCCAGGCGGCCGAGGAAGAGGCGCGAGGTCATGGACGCCAGGCCGCGCAGCGTGAGCAGCAGCCCCACCACGCCCGCGCTCAGGCCCAGCTCGGTGCCGAGCGCGGGCAGGTAGGCCAGCGTGATGTCCACCGCGGCCAGCACCACGCAGCTGGTCAGCAGCGCGTGCGCGAGCCCGGGCAGGCGCAGCAGCGCCCGCAGGTCACCGTCCCGCGCCTCGGCGCGGCCGCTCCGATGGCTCGGCAGCAGCGCCGACAGGGCGAGCAGCAGCACGGCCAGGCCGCAGGTGGCGGCGAAGATGCGGCCGGTGTCGGGGATGGCGCCGGCGCCGCCGAACGCGGCGATCAGCAGCGGGCCCGCGGCCTGGCCGAGGGAGGCGGCGAAGGTGTAGTGGCCGAAGGCGGTGTCGTGGCGGCCGGGTTCGGTGGTGTTGGCGACCAGCGCCTGCTGGGCGATGACGCTGCCCAGGTGGCCGGTGCCGAGCAGGATGCCGGCCGCGACCAGCCCGGCCACGGTGTGGCCGAGCGTGGTGAAGGCGAGGGCCGAGGCGGCCAGCGTCAGCGCCCCTGCGACGGCGATGCGGCGCTCGCCGTAGCGGTCGGCGGCGTGCCCGGCGGGCAGGGCCAGCAGCAGCGGCGCGAGCGCGAAGCTGGCGCCGAGCACCCCGAGCAGGGCGGGCGGCACGCCGAGCTCGATCGCCCGGTAGGACATGGTGGGACGCAGGACGAACGTGATGACCTGGGCGCCGGCCGAGTGGGCCAGCAGGACGGCGTGCCGATGCCACACGTCAGACATCGGCCTCGGGCTGGTGCTTGCGCAGCCGCCAGGCGGCCTGGGCGCCGAGGCTGGTGTCGATGTGCTCGCGCATGACGGCGGCGGCGGCCTCGGCGTCGCCGGCGACCACATAGTCGAGGAGAGCCTCGTGCTCGGCGGCCTTGCGGTCGCGGGCGGCCTGGTCGCGCTCGACCTCCAGCGCCAGGCGGCGGTAGCGGTCGGCCTTGTCCCACAGCCCGTCGAGGGTCTGGATGAGCAGGTCGTTGTGCGAGGCGTGGTAGAGGGCGGTGTGGAACTTGCGGTGGGCGACGAGCTGCTCGTAGGCGGGGTTGCCCGGCAGCGGCGTCAGCCCTTCGCAGGCGGCGCGCATGGCGGCGATGTCGGCCTTGGTGCGGCGCTGCGCGGCCAGCGCGACGGCGAGCGGGTCGAGGGAGCGGCGCAGCTCCAGCAGGTCGCGGGCCTCCTCGGCGGCCAGGGGCGCCACCCGCGCGTCGCGATGGGCGTCCAGCTCGACCAGCCCCTCGCTCTTGAGGCGGCGCAGCGCCTCGCGCAGGGGAGTGGTGCTGATGCCGATGTCGCGGGCCAGCTGCGCCTGCGCGATGACGGAGCCGGGCAGCAGGCTCCCGGACAGGATCAGTTCCTTGACACGGAGGTAGGCGAAGTCCGCCTTGGTGGTGTAGAGCTCGGCCGCTGATTCGCTCATCGCCGTCCTGTCTCGTCGCCCCGATGACCGTTATAACCTACACCCTCTCCTCGGCGCGCTCGCAGAGAACTTCGGAAACGGTTAAGCGAAGAGGAACACCAAAGCGAAAGGCTATAAGGCATCAAGAGGGCCTTCCGTGTCACTTGCGGGTGCGGAAGGTTGACGTCACAGGTTATAACCGAGCAGAGCGTTCGGCATCGGCATGGGCATCCTCCCGCTGCAGTTCCTCCCGGGCCATGGCCCCGACGAGCTCGGCCTGACCGGGCACGGATTCCGGGGACCGCTATCGGTCGCGCCCCCCGAGGCTGGCCTGATCGGCGGCGGTACGACCGGCGACCCAGCCCTCCCGATCCCAGGCCGTGCGCATCCGGTGCGAGACCAGGTTCGGAAACAGGCGCTCGACCGCCTGCTCCACCTCCTGCTCGCGGGCCGCCAGCACCGGCACCAGATCGGTGCCCCGGCTGGCGCTCTCCTGCGCGACCGCACCCGCCGTGGCCTCGGCGAGCCGCTCCCCGATCCTGGAGGCGAACGCCGACAGGAACGACTGCCGGAACGCCTTGTTCCTCGACCGGCCGCCACCGTGCTTCTTGGTGCCCGAGTTCACCAGCGCGGTCTGCGCCTGCACCAGCAGCGAGGTGAACAGCATCTCCACCCACGACAGGTCCGCGGCGAACCCCAGCACGGTGGCGAACCCCAGCTCCTGCGACCAGATCACCCGGCACCTGTTGGCCTCGGCGACGAGGCTGAGCAGCACGGCCTTGGGCTGCTCGTACGGCGCGTCCACGCCGACCCGGATGCCCGCCGGGGCCTCACCGCCGCCCGGCTGCGCGTCCAGCATGGCCGCGTCGATGCTGTACTTCGCCATCAGGCTCTGCGCCGCCGAGGTGAACGTCTGCGCCTCCGCCTCGTACGTCGTCGACTCCGCCTGGGCGAGCAGCGCCCGCACCCGCGTGAGCGTCTTCTCGCTGACCGCGTGCGGACGTGCCAGGACCGGACGTCGAGCGGCCCCGGGCGGCGGGCTCAGCGACTCCAGCCGGGGCAGCCCGGTCAGCAACCCCAGCAGTTCGAGCACGCCGGAGACGGTCATCAGCCGGCTCGCCCCGTCGCGCGCCCGCCGCGCCGCCAGGTAGCCGCCCTGCCACCACACGGCGGCCTCCAGGCCGGCGAGCTGGTCGCGCCAGCGCTCGTCCACCGTGGCCGGCGCGTAGGCGCGCAGCTCGAAGGCGACGAGGTCGGCCGCCGCCCGCCCGTGCCAGTCGCTCAGCCGCCTGGCCGCGATCCTGACCACGTCGGCGGGCTGCCAGCCGTTGCGCCACAACGCCGAGATCGCCCGGGTCGCGGCCGCCACCAGCACCCGATCGGCGTCGTCGCGGTCGGCCAGGAAGGCGGCGGCGGAGTCGAAGGCCGCCTGATCCTCGCGGGCCAGCGCCTCCATCGCCGCGCCGATCAGCTCATTGGCCCTGCTCACACGCGCCGTCCAGGTCGAGGAAGAGTCCGCCAGAACTTTACCGTGCCGGAGCCCCGTCTCCGCTCATCGGTGGGACCCTGACCGGCCCCGGCTGTGCCGTCGTTCCGGCAGGTCGGGTGCGCGGCATCCGGCCGGCGGCGCCGTGGAGGCCGGCGACCCTGGACACGGTGGCCGGCGGCGCCGGCCTGCGCGCGGACGCCGCGGCGTTGCGGGTGCACCAGGCAGCGGAAAGGAGGACCAGGGGCTGTCTTGCTTGACAGGCCGGCCACGCGGGCGGGCGGCCGATGGAGCGGCTCGACCGCAGCGTGGTAGCCACTAGGGACGTGGTGAGTGCCTCGTCCAGCCCCTGCTCCAGCCGCGGTGTGAGCGGCGCCCGGAGGCGGCGACGCAACTACGGCAGACCTCGCCGATCTGGTCCGCCGCGCCGCCCGACTCCGGGAACACCTCCGGCCAGGCCACATGCGGGAACCGGATCAGCCGTGCCCGGCTCAGCGCCAGCCCGCACAGGGTCTGGTTGGTCCCCGGCCGCCAGGCGTGCGCCTCGCCGGACGGCATGCGGATGCCGTGCTCGTCGCGCCACTGTCCCGACGCCGCGACCGACGGCTCACCACGTGGCGGCATGGCACCCCACCCCCGTCACGTCGTGGGCTGGAAGACGGCCCGTACGCAGCCGTCCCGCTTGTTCTTGAACAACTCGTAGCCCGTGGGGCCGTCCCGCAGGCTCATCGGGTGGGTGAGCAGGGGAGAGGCGTCGATCTCGCCCTTGCTCATCCGGTCGAGGATCATCGGGATGTAGCGGTGGCCGTGCTGCTGGCCGCTGCGCAGCGTCAGCCCCTTGTTCATGACGGCCCCCATCGGGAACTTGTCGACCAGCCCGAGGTAGACGCCCAGGACGGAGACGATGCCGCCCTTGCGGCAGGCGTGGATGGCCTGGCGCAGCGACAGGCCGCGGTCGGTCTGCAGGCGTACGGACTGCTTGGCCCGGTCGTAGGCGTACTGGAAGCCGGTGCCGTGGCTCTCCATGCCGACCGCCTCGACGCACACGTCCGGCCCGCGCCCGCCGGTCAGCTCCTTGAGCGCGTCCAGGACGTCCACCTGCTCGTAGTTCAGCGTCTCGGCGCCGATCGCGGCGGCCATCGCCAGCCGCTCGGGGAACCGGTCGATCGCGATCACCCGTTCGGCGCCCATCCGCAGCGACGCCAGGGCCGCCATCTGGCCGACGCCGCCGCACCCCCACACGGCCACCACCTTGCCGGGACCGGCCTCGCCCAGGTCGGCGCCCATCCAGCCGGTGGGCACGGCGTCGGAGGCGAACACCGCGCTGGAGTCCGGCACGCCCTCCGGCACGGGGAAGGCGTTGACGTCGGCGTACGGCACCCGCACGTACTCGGCGTGGCTGCCGGCGAAACCGCCCATCGCGTGCGAGTAGCCGAAGATGCCGGCCGTGGCGTGCCCGTTCAGCTTCTCCAGGAAGCCGGGGTTGGGGTTGGTGTTGTCGCATAGCGACCACAGCCCGGTCCGGCAGTAGTGGCAGCGGCCGCACCCGATGATCGAGCACACCGTCACCCGCTCGCCGATCCGCCGCTCGCGCACCTCGGAGCCGACCTCGACGATCTCGCCGACGAACTCGTGGCCGAGCACGTCGCCGGCCGCCATCGTCGGGACGTACCCGTCCAGCAGGTGCAGGTCCGATCCGCAGACCGAGCTGGCGGTGACCCTGACGACGGCGTCCTGCCGGTTGAGTATCCCGGGGTCGGGGACGTCCTCGACCGACACCTCGTTCACACCGGTCCAGCACAGCGCCTTCATCGCAGCCCTCTCCTCGCCAGCCGCCGGAACGCGGGCAAGCCCGTCCGGCCCAGGACCGTCCGATGCCCCTCCGGCTGGCCCTTCACCACGAGCACCTCGCCGGTCTCCAGCAGTTGCTTGAGTGCCCGTACCTGCTGCCTGGCGTGCCCGCCGGCGGCGCGGACCGCGATCTCGCTGCCCCGCCCGCCCGGAGCGGGGGTGACCCGCACCTCGTGCCGCTCGGCCAGCCGGGCCAGCACGTCGGGCCGCTCAGTGCCGGTCAGCTCGGCCGGGTCGGCCAGGACCGTGACGGCGAACCAGGTGGGGTCCGCCGCGTGCGAGGCTCTCGCCAGTCGCGCGGCCGCCGCACCTGCGGTGGCCGCGACGGCTCCCACCAGGAAGAGGCGTTTGGTACGGCTGCCGTGACCACGAGGTCTGCGGCCTTTGAACGGTATGGCCCTCATGCCGCGCGGCTGCCCCGCACCGGAACCCCCAAACCGCGTTCGCTGCCGCGGCGGCCTTTTCCCGGCGCGGTGTTAGCGCTAACTTAAGCTTGCCACCCCCCGTTCCACGTCGCGCCCGCCCGACCACGCGCGACCACGTCAGGTACCGGCACCATCCCGGCTGGACCGGCCGATGCGACCTTCCGGCTTCCGGCCCGCGAGCAGACGACCGCGACGACGCACGAGAAGGGTTCCCCCATGGACACATCCCGAGCCAGGCGCCTGCTCGCCGGGCTGGCGGCCCTGGTGCTCCTGCCGCTCACCGCGGTGAGCTCATGGACGACGCCCGCGGCGGCCGCGACCAGCCAGTTCCGCGGCATGAACTGGGCGGTGCCGGGCGACAACTTCAGCACCGGCCCGCTCGTCCTCGACGGGCTGAGCGGCTCCGACAGCTACGCCACGGTGCAGGCCAAGGCCAACGCGCTGTACGACGACATGCAGGCGACACTGGGCGTGAACACGGTCCGGCTGCCGATCAACACCCACACCGTCGGCACCACCTGGTGGAACGCCTACCGCGGCGCCATCGACGCCGCCACGGCGCGCGGCTGGAAGGTCGTCCTCGCGTACTGGGAGGACGGCGCCGCCTCCGGAGGCCGCATCACCGACCTGCCGGCGTGGAACTCGATGTGGTCCACCGTTACCTCCCAGTACGGAGGGAACGGCCTCGTGTACTTCGAGCCGATGAACGAGCCGCACGGCTACAGCTCGGCCGAGTGGCGCAACCTCGCCGCCGACTGGCTGAGCCACCACTACTCGGCCCCACCGAACCGGGTGCTCGTCGGCGGCACCGGCTACAGCCAGGACCTCCGCGACCTGTGCGGCGACTCGCGGTTCGCCGGCACGCTGTTCTCCTTCCACCACTACGCGTTCTTCTACGCGGCGAACACCTACGACGGCTGGCGCTCCCACGTCCAGACGCGCCTGGGCACCTGCGCCTCGCGGGCGGTCGTCACCGAGTTCGGGGCGCCGATGAACAACGGCCTCGACTACGCCGACGCCAACAGCACGGACAACTTCGTCCGCCACATCCGCGCCGTCACCCAGGTGATGCGGGACAACGCCATGGGCGGCACCTACTGGCCGGCCATCGGCGGCAAGCCCGGCGACATCGGCTACGACTGGTACTCGATGTACGCCAAGACCGGCAGCGGCACCGACCTCAACCTGACGGTCCGCAACCCGTCCGGCGCGAACCGCCTGCGCTACGGCTGGGGCGACGCCGTGGACGGCGGCGGCGGCACGACGACGACGCAGATCGTCAACCAGAACTCCGGTAAGTGCGTGGACGTCCTGCAGGGCTCGACCGCGAACGCCGCCGAGATCGTCCAGTACACCTGCTCCGGCGCCGCCAACCAGCAGTGGCAACTACGCGACCTGGGCAACGGCTACCACAACATCGTGGCTCAGCACTCCGGCAAGTGCCTCGACGTGACCAACGCCTCCACCGCCAACAACGCGGCCGTCATCCAGTACACGTGCGGCACCGGCACCAACCAGCAGTGGCAACTGCGCGCCGTGTCGGGCACGAGCCACGTGGAGATCGTCGCCCGGCACTCGGGCCGGTGCCTCGACGTGTCCGGCCAGTCGACGGCGAACAGCGCCCGCCTCCAGCAGTACACCTGCTGGGGTGGCGCCAACCAGCGCTGGGACGCTTGAGGCCGCGACCTCGGGCTCAAGATCGTCAAGCCTGCTGAAGATCCAGGGCCCGGGCGGCGGCCCAGGCTCTCGGAAGGCCGAATTCGGCGACACCACGCAGCAGGTCCCGCAGGGTGTCGTCGGTCGCGCCGGCCGCTCGCGCCAGCTCGGCGTGCACGCGCAGGGATTCCCCGAGCGTCTGGTAGAACACGTCCACCACCAGGCAGGCGATGGCCCGCTCCCGGACGCTGAGGTGCGGGCGCGCCCAGCGCTGGGCCAGCTGGTCCTCGGTGAAGGCGGCCAGGCCCGGGTCCACGTCCTCCAGAGCATGGACGACGCGTGCGAGCGGCCCGGCCAGCGGCGTCGGCTCGACGGGCCGGTCGTCCCGCGCCTCCGGCAGGCCGAGCTCGGTCAGGCGCTCGAACGCGGTGACCACGATCGGGTAACCGACGTAGGGCGCCAGATGCCGGAAGAGCTCGCGGATCGCCTCGGCGTCGGCTCCCTGGTCCAGGGCCATCCGCAGGTGCATGGCCAGGGGGCGGCCGAGGTGGGGGTGGCACAGGTCGGCGGTCAGGCAGACGAACGCCTTCTCGCGCACGGTCAGATGGGGCAGGCCCCAGAGATTGTGGCCCGCGCTCACGGCGCACTGGGCGAAGACGGGGTCGAGCGCGGTCAGGGCTTCGGCGCCGGAGAGCTGGGTCATGCCGGTGGACTCCGTTCAGGACAGGCCGAGCACGCGCATGCGTACGGCGTCGAGGGTGTACTGGGGGACGATGCGGCCCATGGTGCTCATCAGGCGGGACTTCTTGCCGACGGGGTAGCGGGCCCGTGGCCGGCGCGCGGTGACGGCGTGCAGGACGGCGCGGGCGACGACGTCGGGGCTGGACCCGCTGCGCTCCTCCTTGAGGCCGGCGGTGGTCATGGCGCGGTACGCCCGGCCGTACAGCCGCCGCCCTTCCTCGCCGAGTGAGGCCAGGCGGGGCTCGACTTCCTCTTCGAGCTTGTCGACGGCGTCGGTGTGGATGGAGCCGGGCTCGATGAGGACGGCCGCCACGCCGTACGGCTTGAGCTCCATGCGCAAAGCGTCGTTGAGCGAGCGGATGGCGTGCTTGGACGAGCAGAGCGGGCCGCCGAACGGCAGGGTGATCCAGCTCCCGACCGAGCCCACCGTGACGACCCGGCCGCGCGAGGCACGCAACATCGGCAGCATGGCCTGGGTGACGGCGATCTGGCCGAAGACGTTGACCTCGTACTGCCGGCGCAGCGCGTCCAGGGGGACGAACTCGAGCGGGCCGGTGACGCCGATGCCGGCGTTGTTGACCAGGGCGTCGAGGTGGCCGAGCCGCTGGGCGGCGCCGGCGATCTGGCCGGCGTCGGTGACGTCGAGGGTGATCGGGGTGACGGTGGGGCCGAGTGCCCGGCCATCGGCCTCCTTGCGCACGCCCGCGTAGACGGTGCAGCCCTCGCGGGCCAGCAGCAGGGCGGTGGCCCGGCCGATGCCGGTGGAGGCGCCGGTCACCAGGACCTTCTTCGACATGGTGGTGTGCTCCTTTCCGCGCTACCCGACCGCCAGCGGCTGAGCCGCCTGGTCCTCGGCCTTGAGCTGACGGTTCTCCTTGACGAGGAAATAGATCAACAGGCTGCTCATGATGAGGTGGCCGCCGGCGGTGTAGAGGCCGGGGAAGTAGCCGCCCTTGATGATCGGGAAGACGAAGTGGGCGATGCCGTTGAGCAGGCCGGCGCCCAGGGCGTACCACCACAGGAAGAAGTTGGCCACGCGGATCCGGTAGAGCGCGCCCGCACCGGCGAAGAAGTAGAGCGAGCCGAAACCGAAGACGAAGACGAGCAGGAACTCCCTCTCCGGCCAGTCCCGCGGCGAGTCGAACAGCTCGACGATCTCGTGCGGGAACCCGCCGGTGTACTCCTCGGCCATGTGGATGAGCTGGAAGCCCACCGCGCACAGGTAGACCGCGATCACCTTCCTGGACTTCACCGGGCGGACGTAGCTGAAGGTCATCCAGCCGCTCCAGCCCAGCACGCTGGCCACCACGAGGATCATCGCGCCCTGCAGGGGGAGCGTGAGCAGGGCCCAGGTGCAGAAGGCCACGGCCAGGACCGCCATGACGGCCGCCGAATAGGGCTCAGGTCGTTTGGTCATGGCCCGGACCCTACGAAGATCGCGGCGACGCCCGCCTCCGTCGCGTGACTGATGTTCGCCGCGCGGTCACACCAGTCATGCGACGGAGGCGCTGCTCAGGGGCCCCGGGCTAGCGTCTGGCGGCATGAAGTGGATCAATGGCCGGCTCCGGGTCCTGGGTGCCGCGTTCCTGCTGGTGCTGTGGCCGGCCGGCCCCGCCCGGGCGCATGTCGTCGAGGCCGGTGCGGAGCTGCGGGTGACGCAGACGTTCGGCGCGGGCGAGGTGACGCTCGTCGTCGCGGGCGTCTCGTCGGTGCCGGCGCCGCTGCGGGTGCGCGCGCAGGCGCTCCGGCCCGCGGGGCTGGAGCTCGGGCTGGAGCTCGGGCTGGAGCTGCGGTCGCTGGCCGACGGGAGCAGGGTGACGGGTGTCGTACGGGTCGGTCAGGGGGGCGCCGCGTTGCCGGTCGGGCAGGCCGGGCCGTACGAGCTGCGGGTTCGTGCCGGAGAGGAGGCGGCGGTGATCCCGTTCCGGGTGCTGGTGCCTGTCAGCGCGCCCTGGACGATGGTGCGGGACGGCGCCTTCCTGGTGACCGGGCTGCTGGTGGTCGGCGGGGTGCTCGCCGGCCGCAGGTCCGGGCTCCTCGTGGGCGGGGCGAGCGCGGCCGGGGCGGTCGCGGTGGCGCTGCTGCTGCTGGCGCCGTACCTGCCGCCCGCCTGGCCGGACGGTGCCGCGCCCGCCGCCGAGGCCGCCCAGCGGGACGGTGCCGCGCCCGTCGCCGAGGCCGGCCGCCCGTACGCGCAGGGGCGGTTCTCGACGCTGCCCGCGCGGCCCGTCACGGGCGCCGAGTTCACGCTGACCCTGCGGCTCACCGACGGCGCGACAGGGCGGCCGGTGGACGACCTCGCCGTCCACCACGAGGCCCCGGCGCACCTGGTCGTCACCAGCCAGGACGGCGCCGTCTTCCGGCACGTGCACCTGTTGCGGACCGCGCCGGGCGTGCTGTCGGTACGGCTGCGCCTCCCGCGACCGGGCCGCTACCTCGCCCATGCCGAGATCGAGCGGCAGGACTCGGGCGGCCAGCTCGTCACCGGAGCCTTCGAGGTCACCGGCGCGGCCCTGCCGGAGACCGCGCCCCAGGAGAACGCGACGCCCCGGCTCACCCCGGCGGCGCCGGTCGCGGGCAGCCCGGTGACCATCCAGATCGGGGTGGAGGGGCCGCTCCAGCCGTGGCTGGGCATGCCGGGCCATCTGATCGTCAGGAGCGAGGACGGAGCGTACCTGGCCCACGCGCACGGGGCCGCCGCGCTGAGCTTCACGCTCGTGCTGCCCGATCGGGGCCGCTACCTGGCGTGGGCCCAGTACGTCACGGGAGGCCGGCTGGTGACCCGGCCCTTCACCCTGGAGGTGGATCGATGAAGTACGCGGGTGTCTGCCTGCTGGTGGCGGGCGTGCTGTTCGCCGTCACGGCACGCTGGCTTCCCCACGACCCCGAGGAGGTGCGGGCCGCGGGCGAGCGGTACGGCGTCACCGTGCTGCCCGCCGATCCCGTCGAGGTACGGGTGACCTCGGGCGAGGCGGAGACGGTCACGCTGGCCGCGGTCATGCCCGCCATGGGTCACGCGCTGCCGCCGGTCACCGCCGTACCGGCCGGGGCAGGCCGCTTCGTCGCGGCCGGGGACGTGTTCAGCATGAACGGCGTCTGGGAGCTGTCGATCACCCTCTCCGGCGCCCGGGGACGGGAAGTGATCAACTTGAGTACGGTAGTCACCTCAGTGCGATGACGGAGGCGCCCGGCGACGGGCCCGCCCTAGCGTCGCCGGCATGAAGCTGATCAACGATCACCTGGCCGTCAAGGCCCGCCTCCTGCCCACGACCGGCGATGGTTTCGTCGTGCTGGCCGGTGAGACCGGCACCTGGCGCGGCCACTTCCCGTCCGCGCCCATCCGGCTGGCCGCCCGCCTCAAGGCCCTGGCCGCGGACGTCGAGGCGCGCGAGGCCACCGTGTTCCGCGCCGTGTTCCGCACTCCTGGCGAGGGCGACGAGCTGCTGACCGCCAGGGGCATCCACCCCGCGCGTTACGACGTCGTGGTGCTGATCCGCACCGCGTCCGTGGAGGCCGCGCTCGCGGTGCGGGGCGACGCGGCGTACCAGGAGCTCGCCGGGACGATGCGGTCGGCCGCCCGCCGTACGCACGAGGTCGTCGCGAGCAACGCCGGACGGCTCGGCGACGTGGACCACGGCCAGGACCACTACTTCCTGTTCAACTACTTCTACGCCGACGACCGCGCGACCCTGCTGAAGGTGTGGGAGTACACCGCCGGCTGGTTCCAGGCCAAGACGGCGCTGCCCGACTCCGCGCTGATGCGGCCGCTGGAGGGCGAGCCCGCCGACTACGGGCTCATCAACCACGCGAGCTGGCCGACCCTGGGCACGTTCCTGCCCAGCCTGATCTTCCGGCCCACATTCCGCAGGTTCGTGCTGGCCAACTTCAAGGCGAACGGCATCGCCGCGCAGCCGATCATCTACCGCCGGGTGTGATCCAGCCTGGCCAGCTCGGCGCGCGAGGCGACACCCAGCTTGGGGAAGGCCTTGTACAGATGGGAGGCCACCGTGCGGGGGCTCAGGAAGAGCTGGGCGGCGATCTCGCGGTTGGACGCTCCCGTGACCGCCAGCCGGACGACCTGGAGCTCCTGCGGGGTGAGCGTGGCCATCAGATCGCCGGCACCGCCGCTGCGCACTGACACGCCGGCCGCGCGCAGCTCACCGGCCGCGCGGGCGGACCACGGCGCGGCTCCCAGGCGGTCGAAGGCCTCCATGGCGGCCTCCAGGTGCGGGCGGGCCTCGCTGCGCCGCTGGTGCCGCCGCAGCCACTCCCCGTACACCAGCCGCGTACGCGCCTGGTCGAAGGGCTGCTCGTGCCGCAGGTGCAGCTCCAGAGCACGCTGGTACTCCTGCTCCGCGCAGTGCTCGGCGGCCATCAGCGCCCTGGCCCGGTGCTGGACCGCCAGGGGGCCCGGCTGCTCGGTGGACTCCGCCCAGTCCGCATGCCGGCGTAACGCCTCCAGCGCCCGCTCGGGGGCGCCCGCTCTGACCGCCGCCTCTACGTAGTCGGGCCAGGCGTAACGCCAGATGAACGCGTGCCGGGACGGGCCCGCCATCGCCCGGTCCATCTGGTCGAGCACCGCCTCGTAGCGGCCCTGGCCCAGCTCCAGCAGCGCCCCGGCGTACTCGGCCCAGCAACGGCTCGGCATCCACCTGCGTGCCTCGGAGAGCCGGAAGGCCTCGTCGGCCAGCGCCGTGTACTCCTCCTCGGCGCCGGCGACCGCCGACAGCCAGGCGTGCACGCCCGCCAGATAGCTGCCCCACACCGGCTGGCCCACGTCCGCGGCCAGGGCCTGCCCTTCGGCCGCCGTGTCGCGGGCGGCCGGGTGCCTGCCGTCCATCAACTGGGCGATGGCCAGAACGGTCATCGCCTGCGGCATCCGCCCCAGCCGCCCCTCCGCCCGGCACTCGCGGACCATCGCGGCCGCGGCGTCGAGCATCACCTCGCGGTCGGCGGGAATGACGGCTTGAAAGGCGACGATCAGGCGCAGGTCGAACGGCACCTGCCCGACCCTGGCCGCCACGGTGGAGGCCACCGAGGTGCCGCCCTCCAGGACCGTACGGAAGTCCTGATTGATCCCCTTCACCACCGTGGTCACGCCCTCGCCGGTCGGGGTCAGCTCCTCGATGCGGCGCGTCAGGTCGATCTGGTCGGGGTGCGCGGCGCTGGTCCAGGTGTAGAAGCCGGCCATGCTGAGCAGTGACAGCCGGGTGAGGTGGTCCGTGCCGGTCTGGGCGCCCTCCATCAGCAGCCGCGCGGCCTCCAGCGGACGGCCCGCCTCGACGGCCAGCCGCGCCCGCACCTCGGCCAGCTCCGCCATGACCGCTTCGCCCGGCGCTTCCGCCTCGGCTCCGCGCGGTGCCATGACGGCTTCGCCCGATGCGTGCGCTTCGGCTCCGCGCAGCGCCATGACGGCTTCGCCCGGCGCCTCCACCTCGGCTCTGCGCAACGCCTGGGTGACCAGTTCGGTGGCGCGCTGCCCCAGCCCGGCCTCGACCGCCGCCGACGCGGCCCGCGTGTACCGGCGTGCCGCGTCGGCGGCGCCCGGCGACAGCTCGGCGGCCCGCGCGTAGGCCGCCGACACCGCGGCCTGCCCACCACGCCGCTGCGCGCGCAACGCCAGCCGTTCCATCTCCATGGCCACCTGCTCGTCCGGGCGCAGCGTGACGGCGGCCAGATGCCAGGCCCGCCGGTCGTCGTCGACGGCCTCGGCCAGGGCCCGGTGGGCGGCCATCCGGGCGGCGATGCCGGTGGCCAGCAGCACCGCGGCCCGCACCAGGGGGTGGTGGAAGGTGACACCCTCCGGAGTGATCCGGATCAGGCCCGCCCACTCGGCCGGGGCCGCGTCGTCGAGCGAGGCGCCGAGCAGGCCCAGCGCGTGGGCGAGCACGCTCAGCTCACCCCGGTCGTCGAGGGCTGCCACCAGCAGGCAGGTGCGGGTGCTCTCGGGCAGCGCGGCGATGCGGTCACGGAAGGTGGCGAGCACCCGGCTGGTCACCGGGGTCGCGTTGCCCAGGCAGAACGGCAGCGGGCCCGTCGCTGCGGGGCTGAGCATGCGTGGCAGTTCGAGCAGGGCGAGGGGGTTGCCCTGGGCCTCGGCCACCACCTGGTCGCGTACCGCGGGCGGCAGGGTGCCCGCGTGCGCGGCGAGGAGCTGACGGGCGGCTTCGGGGGCCAGACTCCCCAGGTGGAGCTCGGGCAGGCCGCCGGCGGGCAGCCGGGCGCCGGTGCGGGCGGCGAACAGCACGGCGACGGGCTCGGCGTGCAGGCGGCGCGTGGCGAACAGCAGCGCGTCGGCCGACTCGCCGTCCAGCCATTGCGCGTCGTCGACCAGGCAGACCAGCGGCCTCTGCGCCGACAGCTCGACGAGCAGGCTGAGCGTGGCCAGGCCGACGAGAAAGCGGTCGCCGCGGGTGGCGCCGCCCAGGCCGAGCGCGCCGAGCAGCGCCTCGGACTGCTGCGGCGGCAGCACGCCCACCCGGTCCAGAGCCGGGCGGAGCAGCAGGTGCAGCGCGGCGAACGGGAGCTCGGCCTCCGACTCCACGCCGGTGACCCGCAGCACCTGCGCGTCGGCGTTCGCCGCGGCGTGGTCGAGCAGGGCCGACTTGCCGACGCCCGCCTCGCCGCGCACCACCAGCGCGCGGGGACGGCCTTCGAGGGTGTCGAGCAGCAACTGGTCGATCACGGCTTGCTCCGCCGCGCGGCCGTACAACATGTCACTCCTCGTGGTCACCGTACTGCCCATGGGGGTCCGCCGACTGCCCGCACCAGTCTTCCGGTCACACCATCGCGCAGGCGCGGCGGAAGAAGGCGACCTGGTCGGCGACCACGCGGTCGCGGAACGTGGGGTCGGTGTAGAAGGTGAAGTGGGTGCCGGGGTAGACGCGCAGCTCGCCTCGCGGGGCGCGCTCGGCCAGCTCCCGGGTGCTCTCCAGCGGCGTCTCCCGGTCCTCGGCGGCGACGCAGACCAGCAGGGGACAGGCCAGGCGGGCCGCTGACTCGGCGGGGTGGTAACGCATCATCTGCAGCAGCCCTCTGGGGGCCACGCTGTTGCGCCACGACGTCCGCTCCTCGCCGCCGGTCAGGGTCTGGATGTGCTGGTCGGCCTCGGGGGTCGCGGTCACGGCGAGCTCTCCCGGCCGTCCCACCATGGGGATGTAGTACGGCCGCAGGCCCAGCCCGCCCCGCAGCGCGTCCCAGTAGATCGCGCCCAGCACCTTCAGCGTCTCAGCGGCCGAGCGTCCCTCGACCTTCTTCGGGAAGCCGTTGAACGGGATCTGCGCCACCACGGCGGCGACGCGGGGATCGCCGGCGGCCACGGTGATCACATGGGCGCCGCCCAGCGAGTTGCCCCACAGCAGCACCTTGCCGGGGTCGACCCGCTCGTGCCCCCGGACGAAGGCCACGGCGGCGCGCACGTCGGCGAGCTGACCCTGAATGTCCGGAACCTGGCGCGGCTCACCGTCGCTCTCGCCGAAGCTGCGGTAGTCGAAGACCAGCGCCGCGAACCCCGCCGCGGCGAAGCGCTCGCCGTAGTCGAAGAGCCGGTCCATCGTCCCGCTGAAACCGTGGCAGAGCACCACGCACGGCGCCGGACCCGGATCGGCGGGCAGGTAGAGGTAACCGGCGCACCGGACGCCCTCAGCGATGAAGGACACCTTGGACCGCATGCAGATCTCCCCGCGGCAATAGACTGACTTCCGGTAAGCACATTAGCGAAAGAACCGACCGTTGGTAAGTGAGGCCCCTTGACTTCCGAGCGGATCCTGGAGGCGGCGCGCGTCCTGTTCGCCGCCCGCGGCTACCGGGCGACCTCCATGCAGGCCATCGCCGACGAGGTGGGCATCACCAAGGCCGCCCTCTACTACCACTTCGACTCCAAGGAGGAGATCCTCCGCCACATCACGGTGCCGTTGCTGGACGAGCTGGAGGAGGCGCTGGCCGGGGCCGAGTCCGGAGGGAGCGCCGAGGAGGTCCGGTGGCGGGCGATCGAGGGCTACGTCGATGTGCACCTGCGTCACCGCCACACGCTCACCATGCTGGTCAAGGACATGACGCTGCTGGTGCAGGCGCCGATCGCCGACCGCTTCCGCACCGCGATCGCGCTGGCCAACGAGCTGGTGGCCGGCCCGAGCCGCGGGATCGAGGGGCGGGTGCGGGCCTGCCAGGTGGTCGCGGGGCTCGCCGATCCCGTGCTGTTGTTCCGCGACGAGCCACCCGAGCGGCTGCGCCGCCTGATCCTGGACGGTGCCAGGGCCCTCCTGGACGCACCCGGGGACATGGCGATCGAACGTGGGCGTGCGCGCGGACGGAACGGCGGGCGACGCGCCGTCCTCACCGAGGAACAGGTCGCCCAGGCCCGCTCCCTGCACGCCGAGGGCCTCGCCGCCGAGGAGATCGCCGCCCGCTTCGGCGTCTCCCGAGCCACCGTCTACCGCTATCTCAAAAACTAAAGATTATGAGACCAGATGTGAGACTGAGACTGAGACTGAGACGTCCCGGCGACGGCGATCACCGAGGAGCGTTCCTGCTCAGCATGACGGCGACCCCGTCGAGATGGCGCGCCAGGATGTAGTCGAACAACCCGTCCAGGTCCGACACCGTCTCCTGGGGGAGCGTGGCCAGGAGCGGGAACCGCCCCGTGCTGAGCAGCTCGTCGGCCCGCCTGCGCTGCAGCAGCCGCCACCCGTCGAGCGTCACGCCGGTCTCCTGCTCGGCTTCCGCCTCCTCCGCCATGGCCAGCGCCACGGTGTGGACCAGCGCGGGCAGCGTGAGCGCCTCCCTGATCCGGGTCTCCACGGGCAACCCGAGCCCGTCGAGCGCCCGCAGGGTCCACTCGGTGTGGGCCATCATGTTGGGCGCCAGCAGGGGGCGGGTGAAGGAGACGGCCCTGGGCAGCCAGAGGTGCCGCCTGGACAGCTCCCACTGCCGGCGGGCGATCAGCTCCAGCTTGGCCCGCCACCCCTCCGGCCCGGGGACGGGCAGCTCCACCTCGCCGAAGACCTCGTCGGCCATCTGCGTCACCAGCTCGTCCTTGCCCGTCACGTGCCGGTACAGCGACATCGGGCCCGCGCCCAGCTCGGCCGCGAGCCGCCGCATGGACACCGCGCCGAGCCCTTCGGCGTCGGCGATCGCGATGGCGGCGCGCAGGAGGTGCCCGCGGTTCAGCGACCCCTTGGGCGCGCCGGCCGGCCGCTCCTTACGGATCGCGCGGGCGCTGACCACCGTGCCGGCGCCGACCTTCGCCTCGACCAGCCCCTCGTCACGCAGGGCCGCCACCACCTTGGTCGCGGTCGCGACCGCGACCCCCCATCGCCGGGCGATCTGCCGGATGGACGGCACGCGATCGCCGGGCCGCAGGTCTCCGTCCAGGATGCGGGTGCGGAACTCCGCGACGATGCGCCGGTAGGGCGGATCCGGACGTTGCGTGGCCGAGGTCATGAGCGCCTCCCCATCCTTCTCATGTACTAGTGCACTTCCTAGTACACTAGAGCACTTTATGTCTTTAATTACCAGCTATATCGTGATTCCTCCCCTATCCATCCATACGATGTACGCGTGACACGTAATACACCGTACGCAAACACGAGGGCGACAGCCTGGCGAGGGCCCGGGATCCGGTCCTGGCACCGGCCGCTCATGATCATGGTGGCGGCGATGTCCGCGCTGGTCGTCGTCGCGAGCGTCGCTCTCTTCGCCGACGGTCGCGAGCTCCTGCAACAGTCGGTCTGGGCCAAGCCGCTGAAGTTCGGGGTGTCGTTCGTCATGTACGGCGCCACGCTCGCCTGGCTGCTACCGCAACTGCACCGGGCACGGCGCACCATGTGGACCGTCGGAACGCTCTTCGCCGTCGCAGGGCTGATCGACGTCGGTTTCATCGTGGTGCAGGCCGCCCGCGGCACCTTCAGCCACTTCAACGCGGGCACCGACACGTTCAACCAGGTCGGGCAGCAGATCTTCGCCACGGGGGTGTTCGGGCTGTTCGGGACGAGCCTGGTCGTCGCCGTCATGCTGCTGTTCCAGCGCATCGGGGACGCGGCGCTCACCTGGGCCCTGCGTGCCGGCATCGGGCTGGCCGTCCTCGGCATGGCGCTGGCGTCCTTCATCACCGGGTGGACCTCGTCGGCCGGGCCCCGCACGGTCCAGGACGCCTACGGCAGGCCGGTCCCGCTGGTGGGCGGACACGGGGTGGGGGCACCGGACGGCGGCGGCATGCCGATCACGAACTGGAGCACCACGGGCGGCGACCTGCGCGTGCCGCACTTCATCGGCCTGCACTCCATCCAGGTGTTCGTGCTCGCGGTGCTGGTCGTCACCGCCCTCGCGACCCGGATCGGGCTGCTCCGCCACGAACGCGTTCGTGCCCGGCTCACCGGGGTCTTCATCCTGGGCTACGGTGCGGTGTTCGCCATCACCGCCTGGCAGGCACTGCGCGGCCAGTCGCTGATCCACCCCGACGCGGCCACCTGGATCGCGCTCGCGGCGACGGCCGTCATGACCGCGCTGGCAGCGGCCCTGACCGTCACGGCCGCCCGCCGCGACGAGCGGATCCATCGCGATGAGCGGATCCACTCCGATGAGCGGGCCCATCGCGACGAGCGGGCTTATCGCGATGAGCGGATCCACTCCGACGAGCGGGCTTGTCGCGACGAGCAGGCCCGCCGCGACGAGGCGGTGCGTCGAAGCTAGCCGGTCCGCCGCGGCAGAGCGGCGCACGGCAAGGAATCCGCGCCCGGCGGGACGACGGCGCCCACCGGCCCCCTGGAAACGGACCCGCACCACAGCGCGGCCGGCACCCCGGCCCGTTCTTCCGGCTCAACATCGACCAGTGCGGGCTGAACCCTTCCGATCATCCGCGTGTGGTCTCACGCACGCGTCCGCAGCGGAGATCGGCAATGTACTGATCGATCGAATTGGCGTTGTGGCGGTCTGGTAATGATGCAGTGCCCCTGGGCCGCCTCGTATGAGGAATTCTTCGGCTGGATTCCGCAAGGCTCCTAGCGTGGTGGTATGGATTTGGTGGCAACGATCGCTGGTGTGATCGCCGCGCTGCTGGCGATGCCTCCTGTCTTCCGACAATGGCGGGAAGGCCATCGACCTCGGAGTCGGCGTGCCATGAGAGACGCTGTATCTGGGGCTGCCGCCGGTGCTGACCTCGCCGGCGCTTTCGGTCGCCTCGGTTCGGTCGAACCGCCAGTTGGACGGCTGCCTCAGCGAGTGCGGGGACGCTCAGATCTCGTTCGGCAGTTGAGCGCCCTGGCGAGCGCGCCTGACGTCAAGGTGCAGGTGCTGTGCGGGCTGGGTGGACTGGGAAAGACCACCGTCGGACTCTTGCTGGCACAGGAACTCAGAACAATGGGCCGACTGGTGTGGTGGGTAGAAGCAACGAGTCGCAGCCATATCGAGAATCTCCTGCTGCGGGTGGCGCAGGACGAGCTTGGTGCACCTGTGAAGGCTGTCGAGGAGGCGCTGGCAGGCCGGCGTAATGCCGCTGACGTCTTCTGGAAGGCGATACGACGAGCCGGAAAAGGGGATGAGTTCGCCTTGGTACTGGATAATGCTGATGATCCACAAGCCGTACTGGCGGCACCGGGTGGCCAGGTCTGTGACGGCAACGGCTGGATAAGAGTCAGTCAAAAATGTTTGACGATTGTCACGTCTCGTGACCGCGATCCGGCAACGTGGGGTCCTCTGTGTGATTTACACGAAATCAAGCCTATCAGCGTTGAGTCCGCGGCACTCGTACTGCGCGATCTTGCTCCACGTGCCCCTGATCCTGAATGCGCACGCGCTCTCGCCCAGCGGCTCTATTGTCTGCCTTTGGCCTTGCATCTGGCTGGCGCCTCCATCGCATGGACGCGTGCCGAGTATCAGAGCTTCGCCGCCTATCTTGGGGCACTGCAACAAGGGATACCCCAGCTGCTCGACCCACATCCCCGCTCGCTGCAGCTGATCGGCCAGAACTCAGACCGGCGGATCATAACCCGAACCTGGCAACTGTCCCTGCAAACCCTTCAGCGGCAGGACGTCAATGCGGCTGCCGTACTGGCGATCACCATGGCACAACTGGCGGATGCGCACACCATCCCTCAGACTGTGCTCGATCCGAACCTGCTTGCTTCGATTCTGCCTGGGACGACGTCACATGACGTACATGCGGCGCTGGAAGCGCTAACCCGGGTCGGCCTCATCGATGACCACAGTGACGAGAATGTGCCTGGGATGCGCCTGCACCCGCTGGTGGCCGAGACCCTGCGGGCAGCTCCACCATCCGTCGGCCTCGGTTCATCGCTGAGACGCGTCGACGCCATCCGTCTGGCATGGATGACGGCGCTTCGGGCCTTGCGCGCCGCGACCGCCGGCGTGGATCCCTATTGTCCTGGTCATTGGCCGATGGGAGCCCTGCTGGAACAGCACCTACGTGCCCTCATCGAGCGGAGCCCGGCAAAACTCCGGCGCGTGTGGGTACGTGAGCTGCACTACAGTGCCGCCGCGATTGTCGATACTCTGCGCGAGTACGGCTCTTACAGCCGGGCCCTGAATCTGGCGCAGGCCACCATGGCCATGGAACCCCTCCTGCCCGGCCGTGACTCCGCCAGACTCAAGGTCCATCACAGCATGGCGAACGTCCTCCACAAACTTGGGCGATTCGCAGATGCGGAAGCCGCGTTCCGTAGCCTTCTGGCGTATCGAGAACGTGCTTTTGGGAGCGGGCATCCTGAGACGTTACTTACGCGGCATAATCTTGCCACTACCTTGCACAAGAGCGGTAAGGTGCACGAGGCCGAGGAGGGCTACCGAAGCGTCCTGGTCGATCGCGAACGCGTACTGGGTGCTGACCACCCGCACACCATGCTCACGCGACACAATCTGGGACTCGCGCTGCATGATATCGGCCGGTTCCGGCTCGCGGAGAAAACCTACCGAGAAGTTTTGTGCGACCAGACGCGAGTGCTGGGGCCTGACCATCCGCAAACTCTACGGACCCAGCACAATCTCGCCACAGTGCTGCATGACCGTAAATGTATACGGGGAGCGGGAGTAGCCTTGGCGGAGGTCTTGGCAGCGCGGGAACGGGTATTGGGAGTAGATCATCCGGACACGCTGCTCACTCGGCATAACTTCGCCGTCAACCTGCATGAACGAGGAAAGTCCCGCGAGGCGCAGGACGTCCTCCGTAAGGTTCTGGCTGATCGTGAACGAGTCCTCGGCCAAGAGCATCCACACACTGAACTCACTCGCCGCTATCTTGCATCAGTGTCACATGACGGCGAAGCATCCCCGAGCGAGACACCTTTCGAGGTGTCGGTGAAACCTGTGCAGCTTCCTCCGAGGGGTGTGTAGGTGCCCGAGTCGGTGAAGTCCCCGGCGGCCGGGACGATCGTCCCGGTTCCTGGTGGAGTTCGAGCATGGGCGAAGGACACAGCCTGCCGACCGGCTTGCCGCGCGCTCGTCAGCGTCTGACTACGCCGACCGTTTCGCCGCCGGACGCCTTTCACGCGCCGCACCAGCCGTTCCACCGGCCCCCGGTAGCCGTGGAGGTGCTCCAGGCACCACGTGGCGCCCGCCTCGGCGTAGGCCCGAACCGGCGAGCCCCGGCTCGCTCACTCCGATGACCGCCACGTCCAGATCGCCCGCAGTGGCCGGTGCCGGCGCAGCTCGCTGACCTGAGCGGCCGGGGAGTCGGGCGAGAGCGTCATACGGACCTCCTGGTCGTCGCCGGCGACGATCCAGCCGTCCCAGCGGGCGGCCCGCAGAAGGGCGCCCGCAGCCGTGCCGCCGACCCACATCGGGACCCGGGGCCGCTGGAACGGCGCGACGTCGATGCCGTAACGCATGCCCACACCCGACCACCCGGCACCGACACTTCCGTCGTCAGAGATGACCGCCATCCCGCCGGCGGCCACGATGCAGGTGAGCGAGCGCGGTGGCCGTCCCTCCGCAAGGACCTGTCCGAGCAGGACGGGCAAGCCCGCGCCGCCCTGACCACTGTGACGAGCCGATCGCGGCCGGCATGCAGCACGCCGGCCGGGGCGTCCGAGCACAAGCCCGAAGCTCATCCCTGACGAGGGGACCCCGCAGGCCTCACCCGCGGAGATCTCCGGCCACCTGCCGTCTCGCTCAGGCGGGCTGGCCGACCGGCCGGATGGTCAGGGTGTTGAGATCGACGCCGGCCGGCTGGCCCAGGGCGAAGCAGATGGCCTCGGCGACGGGCTCGGGGGACAGGGCGAAGGGCGGGACGCCGCCCTGCCAGAAGGCGGTGTCGGTCATGCCGGGGTTGACGAGGGTGACGCCGACGCCGCGGCCGGTGGCGTACATCCGCAGGTTCTCCGCCATGCCGGTGACGGCCCACTTGGTGGCGGAGTAGAGGTTGGCGGGGCTGTTCTTCAGCCCGGCGACGCTGCCGATGAGCACCAGCCGCCCGCCCGTGGCCTCGAGGTGGGGCAGGGCGGCGTGGGCCAGCAGAGCGGGGCCCAGGACGTTGGTGAGCACCATGGGCGCCCACAGCTCCGGGTCGCCGTCGGCGATGGTGCGCGGGTGGTCGGCGGGGATGAAGCCGGCGTTGGCCACCGCGGCGTGCAGGGCGCCGAAGTGCGCCACGGTGCGGGTCACGGCGGCTTGGGTGGCCCGCCAGTCGGCGGCGTCGGCGATGATGCCGAGCAGCCGGTCGGGGTGGCCGGTCTCGTCGAGGAAGGACTTGAGCCTGGTCTCGTCGCGGCCGGTGACGGCGACGTTGTGGCCGCGGTCGAGGAGCAACCGTGCGGTGTGGGCGCCGATGCCGCTGGTCGCGCCGGTGATCAGTACGGTCTTGCCGGTCATGGTCATGCTCCTGGGTGTCGGAGGTCCTGTCGGTGCATCACAGGAGGGCTTCCACGGTGATGGGCGGGCCGATCACCACTGCAAGAGGCGCAGGTGGCGTTCGACCTGCTGATCCCAGGAAACCCGCCCGGCCGCGCACGAGGCAGAGCGCGTTTATGGGGGGACAAGCTCAACCCCTCTACCACCGCCACTTCGCGCGAGCCGTGCGGTCGCGGCCCCTCTTCGGGCCCGTGTGGCCGAGGGTTCTGAACGCGACGTGCCGAGCAGTGTGCGCGCCGCCGCGTCCGGCGAGAAGTCGCCCTCGATCAGGCCCGGCCGCAGGCTCGCGTGCGGGTCGGCACCGTGGCCTGCCGCCGGCGGCGCCGATACCGTCCGGCCCGCTCAGCGCGAGGGAGCGTCAGCGGCGCGCCCGGTTCAGCATGATCAGCCCGGCGATGAACGACCCGAGCAGGACCGGCGACCCGACCAGGAGGACGCCCCACACGACGATGCCGAGATAGCCGAGAGCGGACGAACCGTACGTCGGGTCGGCGTCGGCGACCGCGAACAGCCCCAGACCGCCGACGACACCCGCCACCGTGATCGCGATCGGACTCCACAGGAGCACGTGGGCCCACACCCGGTACGCCCGGCTGTAGACCCGCCGGACCGGCGGGACGTTCGGCTGCGGGGGATGACCGACGAATTCGCCCATGCCGCATTTGTATCAGCCCGCCTGGCCCCGCAACCGCCAGGTCCGGCCGCGGCGACACAATGCTCGGTGACCACCGTCCTCCAGAGCGGCATCTCCTGTGGATTCCCCCTCGTTGCCGCCTCTTCTGACGGCCTGCTGCTACGGTTGGCTCTCCATTTGTAGTCAAAAGGGGACGTATGTTCGGCATTGTCCGCCCGTGCCAGCACGTCCTGTGCAAGGGGCTCTACGCGGACTGGATGGGCCACTTGTGCGGACTCTGCTTGGCCCTCCGTGACGAGCACGGACACCTGTCCCGTCTGGTGACCAACTACGACGGCCTGCTCGTGTCCGTCCTGACCGAGGCCCAGACGCCCGCGCCGACGTCGCGCCGGAAGGCGGGCCCGTGCGCGCTGCGCGGCTTCAAGGGCGCCGACGTGGTGGAGTCGGAGGGGGTACGGCTGGCGGCCGCGGTGTCGCTGCTCCTGGCGGCCGGCAAGGTGAACGACCACGTGGCGGACGGCGACGGCATGTACGCCCGCCGCCCCCTGGCCGCCGGCGCCACCCGCCTGGCGGGCCGCTGGTCCTCCGCCGGTACGGCCACGGCCGCCACGCTGGGCCTCGACCCCACCCCGCTGACGACGGCGGCCGCCCGCCAGGCCCTCCTGGAACGCATCCCCGCCCAGAGGTCACCTGGCAGCGGCGCGGCGCCCGGATTACGAGAGTTGACGGGACCCACCGAGGACGCGGTAGCGGCGGCGTTCGCACACACGGGGGTGCTCGCGGGCAAGCCGCACAACCGCGAGGCCCTGGAGGCGGCCGGGCGCGGGTTCGGGAGGCTGGCCCACCTGATCGACGCGGTGGAGGACCTGGCCGACGACCGCGCGTCCGGGGCGTACAACCCGCTGGCCGCCACCGGCACCGGCCTGGAGGAGGCGCGCCGCCACTGCGACGCCGCGCACGCCGACCTGCGCGCCGCCGTGAACGCCCTCGACCTGCCTCGCCCCGCCCTGACCCGCGCCCTGCTGGTACGGGAAACCGGCAACGCCGTCTCCCGAGCCTTCGCCATCGCCGGATCGCAAACCGCCGCAGGAACGCACGCCCCGGGTCACCCGCCCGGCGACCCCGGCGCGCCGCCGGGACGACGGCCGCCGAAGCGGGATCCCGGCGGGCTGCTGTCGATGGTGTGCGCCGCGTTGACCTGCTGCACCTGTGGCCTGTACCGGCCCGCCTGGGACGAGGACCGCGAGGGCTCCTGCTGCGAGCGCTTCGACTGTTCCGGGTACGAGTGCTGCGGCAACTGCGGCAATTGTTGTTCCTGCTGCTCGGGCGAGGACGGCGGTTGCGGTTGCGACGGCTGCAGTTGCGGCTGCGACTGACGGCGGCGGCTGCTCACCGCCGAACGCGGTAGAGGACACGCGGCACCGCCAACCCGTCCCGGTCAGAGTTGGTGCCGTGCAGCGACCCCCCGCACCACCCGGGTAAGAAGCAGCTTGCGAACCCGGCAGACGTGGACCATCATCCCCCTCTCGCGAGCCCGGCGGGATGCGGAGGGAGGACTACCGGTCCGCAACCGCCTTCTTGCCGATCCGTCTGACCGACAGGATCGACGAGACCCGCCGCCACCAGGAACAACGCCAAAGAACGCAACGGTGCATTAACCCACGGATCAACGCCGGGGGAGGTTCGTGGAGCTACGTGACATCGAGATCCTCAGTGAGGTATTCGGCGTAGATCCAAGTAGGGCCGTCGTCATCGGCGCTCTCGGCACGTGTGTACGCCGTCCTCGCACGTTGCACCGGTCGACGCGGGCTTTGAGCACCTGGTCAGAGCCGACGCCACGACAGGCTCCGGTGGGACTCAAAGGCGGGCGCGGAGCCCCGCACGGACGACCTCGATCATCCGGCGCCGGGCCGAGGGATCCTCGGCGCGGCGACGTCGTGGCCGCCACCGGTGAGGGCCTCGGCCCGGCCGTGGTCCACGGCGCCCTCCTCCACCAGGTGGGCCAAGTAGCAGAAGAAGGCGTCTCCTGGGCCATGAGACCTGTCTCAGCCATCAGGGACCTCGCCGAGGAAGCACGACAGGAGTCGCCTGAAGTCGTGCGGGTGTTCGAGCGCCGGCACGTGCCCGCATCGGCCGAGCACGTGCAGACGGACATCGGCCAGGTGCTCGAGCAGGGGCAGGGCCGCCGTCCCGAGCGGGGTGACTCGGTCCTCGGCGCCGTGGACGAGCAGCACGGGCGCGCGGATCCCTGCCAGCGTTCGCGCAGAGAGGGCGAGGTCGTCGGCCCAACGTGCCCGAGGCGGAGGGAACAACGACGCGAACGCGGCCGCACCCGCTCGCATCGCAGCCGCACGGACGGCGACGGCCGACTCGGTCACGAGCGCTTGGTCGAGGACGAGGCGACTCAACATGTCTCGTGCCCCGAGCGGGCCGGCGGGGGCGGCCCAGACCGCGTCGAGCTCGGCGGACAGCGGCGCTCCGGGTGCGCCCATCGTCGAGACCGCCACGACACGGGTGACCTGCTGGGGACGCGCGGCCGCCAACGCCAGCGCCACGGCGCCGCCCATGGAGTGGCCCACCACGGCGTAGTGCTCGATACCGAGAGCGTCCATCAGGCCCGCGGCCTGCTCCGTCCACAGCCGCAGCCCGCCCCTGGAGCCGGCCGGGATCGGTGTACGGCCGAACCCCGCCTGGTCAGGAGCCACCAGGTGCAAGGACGTGCCCAGCGCCTGTGCCGTCGTCGCCCAGGCTCCGGATCCGGTCGTACCGGGTCCTGAGCCGTGCAGCATCAGCACCGCGGGCCCGGTGCCGCTCTCCAGGACGTGGACGGGGGAGCCGTAGACGGTGACGGTCCGGAGTGCCGTCACCGGGACAGGCCAGGTGTGCTCATGCCGATGCGGAGTTGACGGACTTCGAGAAGACCTCCATCATCGCCCTGCCGAATTGCGGCATGTCGGGCCACCCCCGGCAGGAGACGAGGTTGCCGTCCACGACGTCGGGAGCGTCGATGACCGTCGCGCCCGCGTTCTCCATGTCACCGGTGATGGGCGGGAAGCACGCCGTCTTCCGCCCTTTCAGCAACCCGTACACAGCCGGCACCTGCGCGCCGTGGCACACCAGCGCGATCGGGAGGTTGCGCGCGAAGAAGTGCTCGGTGATGCGCCTGACGTCGGCGTCGACCCGGATCCACTCGGGGGCGCGTCCTCCAGGGATGATGAGGGCGTCATAGCGCTCGACGTCGACCTCGGCCCAGGGCACGTCGACCGGCAACTTCCGGCCGTTCTTCTCCACGTAGGCGTCGGAGTTGGGGTCGAACTCGTGGATGACCAGCTGAACGTCACGCATCGTCCGTGACGAGACGTCGACGTCCCAGCCGCCCTCCTGCACGCGATAGTAGGGATACATGGTGTCGAGCTCCTCGGCGGCGTCGCCGGTCAGGAGCAGCGCTCTGGGCACCTGCTTCTCCTCGCATCTGGGGCGGGTGAGGTGGATCCAATCCGATCCGATCGGATTGAGTTAGCATTCCCCGGCCTAGTCCGCCCGTCAAGCCCCTTCCGCCATTCCGCCCGCGGCCTCCGCCTCGTCGAACAATCGCCGGAACCGCTCGCCGGACAGCAGGATGTGCCGGCGCATGGCGTAGGCGGCGGCGTCGGGGTCGCGCGCGGCGATCGCGGCCAGGACTTCCTCGTGCTCGGCCATGGCCAAGTGCGTGACCTGGGCGTCGCGGTGCAGCCGGAACAGGTGCACGTGCGTGTGCAGGCGAGCGAGCGCCTCGCGGATGACCTGGTTCTCCGCGCTCAGGGCGACGAGATCGTGAAAAGCGGCGTCGCGCAGCCCGAAGGCGCCGTAGGCCATGGGGCCCTTGCCCCCCTCCAGCTCCGCCATGTCCTCCAGCATTCGCCGCATGCCGGCCACCTGCTGCGAGGATGCGCGCTCGGCGGATCTGCGCGCCGCCGCCGGCTCGAGGAGCAGGCGGACCTCGAGCATGTCCTCGAATCGGTGACGGGTGAGCTGGGGGGGAATGCGATAGCCGGCATGGGGCACCCGCACGACCAGGCCCTCGGCCTCCATACGGTTCAGCGCGTCTCGGATCGGCGTCTGCGAGACCCCCAGCTCTCGCGCCAGGGCGTCGATCGTGACGCGGGAGCCAGGCTCTATCCGTAGCGACATCATCTGCCCGAGCAGCGTGTCGTACACCTCGTCGGCAAGCCGGCCGCGAGATCTTCCCGGCGGCGTCCCGCCCGTCATGGCCTCACGGCGCCGCGCGATCACCGCTTCGTCGTCCATCGTGACGTGAGGTCCTTTCTTGCGTCTTCGGGAACCTGTTGACATCGGTCGCCATACTGCGGGATGTTGACGCTCCCCACCGGATCGTATAGGAAAGGTGGCGGATGCCAGCCATCCCTCACCTATCGGGGAACCGTCCGCCATCGCTCCGCTTCGATCAGTTGGAGCTTCCACGAGCATGCTCGACGTCCTGCTCGGTCCGCCACCGGGCCGCACGAGGACCGAACGACTTCTCGGCTGCTTGAAGCCCCATCACGTCGCGGCGTACTCGTGACGCCGGTTCGCGGGTCAGCCCCTGCGACAGCCGGCGACACGCCTGAACAACCCAGCAACCGCTCGGCGAAGCACGCAGCAAGGCTCCAGAAGTCCCCGCCCAGAAAGCAGGCAAGAAGATGCGGTATCCCCAGCGAAGAGGACGACTGTCCGTTCCCGGTCGAAGGGTGCGGCTGGCGACGGCGGCCATGTTGGTGGCCACGACCGCGGCGGCTTGCGGCGGCCAGAGCGACAGCGCCCCCAAGGCGCCGGCGACCATCCCGGAGCTCACCAAGGATCCGCTGACCCTCAGCTTCATCTGGTTCGACTGGCCCCCCGCCCACGCGCTGGAGACCTTCGCGAACGCGGAGTACACCAAGGGGCGGCCGAACGTGACCGTCAAGGTCAAGACCGTGCCGAACGCGAACTGGCACGACGCGATGTTCACCCAGTTCGCCGCGCACAAGACCGACTTCGACATCCCGATCCTGGACTCGCAACACATCGGTGAAGCCGTGACGAACGGCAACATCCTGGACATCACCGACTTCGTCAAGAAGAACATCGACGTCAACGCCTACAACCCGTACCTTCTGGCGGCCTACGGCCAGTTCCCCCAGGCGGAGACCGGGAAGCGCGACGAGAACGCCAGCCTGTACGGACTCCCGCTGCTCGGCGACACCTGGACGATGATCTACCGCAAGGACCTGATCGGCGACAAGCCACCACAGACCTGGGACGAGATGATCTCGGCCGCCGAGAAGTGCCAGGCCGACAACCCTGGCGTCAGCGGGCTGGCCTTCCACCAGGCCAACGGCTCCGACGCCGCGGCCGTCACCTACAACACGGTCAACGGCGTCTACGGCGGCAACCTCTGGAACCCCAAGACGCGCAAGATCAACGGCGTTCTCAACGACGCTGCGGGCCAGGAGGCGATGGACGTCCTGGTCAACAAGATGAAGCCGCTGACCGCCAAGGGCTCAGGCAACTGGTTCATCGACGAGGTGAACGCGGCGGTCGCCCAGGGCAAGGCCTGCATCGCGTTCAACTGGATCGCCGCGAGCGGCGGCCTGCTCGACCCGAAGCAGTCGACGCTCGGCACCACGCGGGAGCAGATTCTCGACAAGCTGGGGTTCGCCACCCTGCCGAGTCAGAAGACGAACCTGGTGCCTCTCGGCGGCATGGGGATGCATGTGTCGGCCTATTCCCCCGAGGCGAACCAGGCGGAGGCCCTGAACTTCATGAAGTGGTTCGAGCAGGCTGACATCCAGAAGAAGTGGGCCGCGGCCGGTGGCGTGCCCTCGCGTACGGACGCCCTGGAGTCGCCCGAGTTCCTCGATGCCGCGCCGTTCAACCAGGTGTACACCGATTCGGTTCCGCGGATGCGGGACATGTGGAACGTGCCCGAGTACGCGCGCCTCGTCGACATCGAGAACACCAACGTGAACGCGGCTCTCAACGGCGCGAAGACGCCGAAGGAGGCGCTCGACGACATCGCCAAGGAGCAGCAGAGCGTGCTCGACGCCAGCGGCGGCAAGGGCGGCGGCGGACTGTGAGTGACTCCGCCCCCCTGACGACCGACCACCCGGGGCAGGTGGCGGCTGCGACGCCGCCTGCACCGGGCCGGTCCCGCCGCCTGAGCGACCGCGGGCTCGCCGTGGCCTTCACCTCACCCGCGCTGCTGCTGTTGCTCGCGATGTCGGTGTTCCCGTTGCTGTGGGCGTTGTACCTGTCCTTCACCGACTACTCGGCCACCCGCGGGGGGCCGGCCCAGTTCATCGGACTCGGGAACTACACCGCCATCCTGGCTTCGGAGCAGGTCCACCTGAGGGCCTTGACGACGTTGATCTACGTGCTCGGCGCGGTCACCCTGCAGACCGTGCTCGGTTTCGCCATCGCCTACCTGATCTCACGGCGCACGCACGGGCGAGGACTGCTGACCACTCTGTTCCTGGTGCCGATGATGCTGTCGCCGGTCGTGGTGGGGCTGTTCTGGCGATTCATGCTCGACGCGCAATTCGGCGTGATCAACAGCATGCTCGGCTCGCTCGGCCTGGGGCAGGTGGAGTGGCTCACCGGGCAGCGAACGGCACTGATCTCCCTGATCCTGGTCGACACCTGGCAATGGACGCCGTTCATCATGCTCATCGCACTCGCGGGCCTCACCGCGGTTCCCAAGTACCTGTACGAGGCCGCCTCGATCGATCGGGCGTCCGAGTGGTTCCGGTTCCGCACCATCACTCTTCCGCTGGTGTGGCCGCTGCTCCTCATCGCCGTGCTGTTCAGGGCCATCGAGGCCTTCCGGCTGTTCGACCTCGTCTACATCCTCACCAGCGGAGGTCCGGGGGTCTCCACCGAGACGTTGTCGTTCCACGTCTACAAGGTCGCGTTCCTGGGCTTCAACACCGGGACCGCTTCGGCGTACGGGATCTTGATGGTCCTCGTCGTCATCGTCCTTACGCAGCTCTACCTGCGCTACTTGAACAAGCTCAAGGAGGACTGATGGCAGTCTCCGTCGACGAGGCCGTGTCCACGGGTCCTGCCCGGGATCGCACGCCCCCCGCGCGCCGCTTCGGTGGCCGGGGCCGCTCCGTGCTGGAGGTCGCGCTGCTGACCGTGCTGGCCGTCGTGATGCTCTTTCCGGTGCTGTGGATGATCGAGACGTCCATCAAGGAGAACCGGGACGTCTACGCCATCCCGGCCAAGTTCTTCGACTTCAAGGTCACCATGGACCACTTCAAGGACGTGTTCGCCGCCTCCGGCGGCGGTCGTTCGGCCTTGTCCGTCTCGTTCCTCAACTCCTTCGTGGTCGCCGGGGCCTCCACGGCGCTGGCCACCGTGCTGGGGGTTCCGGCGGCCTGGGCCTACTCGCGCTTCGCCGTGAAGGCCAAGAAGGACCAACTGTTCTTCATCCTGTCCACGCGCTTCATGCCGCCCGTGGTGGTCGTGATCCCGATCTTCCTCATGTACCGCCAAGTCGGGCTCATCGACACCAAGCTCGGCCTGATCCTCATCTACGCCGCGTTCAACGTCCCGTTCACGATCTGGATGATGAAGGGGTTCGTCGACGAGGTGCCCGCGGAGTACGAGGATGCCGCCATGCTCGACGGCTACACCCGCTTGCAGGCGTTCTGGCGATTCACCCTTCCCCTGCTCCTGCCCGGCATCGCCGCGACGGCGGTCTTCGCGCTCATCTTCTCGTGGAACGAGTTCGTGTTCGCCATCTTCCTCACCTCCAGCGACACCGTGCGGACGGCCCCACCTGCCATCGCCGGCCTCATCGGCGGAACCACCGTGGACTGGGGCCTGGTGGCCGCCGCCTCCGTGGTGTTCGCCCTGCCGGTGCTCGTCTTCGCCTACCTGGTGCGAAGGCACCTCATCGCCGGTGTGACGCTCGGGGCGGTGCGACGCTGATGGCGGCCATCGAGGTGACCGCCCTGCACAAGCGCTACCCGGACGGGACGGTCGCAGTCGATCACGTGGACCTGTCCATCCGCGACGGCGAGCTGTTCGTGATGCTCGGCCCGTCGGGCTGCGGCAAGACGACCACGCTGCGGGCCATAGCCGGCCTGGAGAGGCAGACGACGGGCGACATCCGCATCGGCGACACGCTGGTCAACGACCTGCCGCCCGCCGAGCGCGACATCGCCATGGTGTTCCAGTTCTACGCCCTCTACCCGCATCTGAGAACCCGCGACAACCTGGCCTTCCCCCTGCGGGCCGAAGGACTGCCCAAGGCGGAGGTGCGCGAGCGGGTCGAGGAGGCCGCCCGGCTGATGCGGCTCGGTCCGCTCCTGGACCGGCGGCCGCGCCGGCTGTCCGGCGGTGAGCAGCAGCGCGTCGCGCTTGCTCGTGCCCTGGTGCGACGACCGCGCGCCTTCCTCATGGACGAACCTCTCACCAACCTGGACGCGGAGCTGAGGGCGGACATGCGCACGGAGATCAAGCACCTGCAAGGGGAGCTGGGGACGACGATGGTCTACGTCACCCACGACCAGGTCGAGGCGATGTCGCTCGGTCACAGGATCGCCATCCTCAACAAGGGCCGCGTCGAGCAGATCGGCACGCCGCTGGAGGTCTACGACCGTCCTGCGAGTCTCTTCTGCGCCGCGTTCATCGGCTCCCCGCCGATGAACCTGATCGAGGTGGAGGTGGCCGACGGGAAGCTGCGCGGTCAGGGCGGGCTGGTCATCGCGCCACCGCCGGGACTGCCGCGCGACCGTCGCCTGGTCGCGGGCGTCCGGCCGGAGGCGCTGGAAGTCACGGAACCAGGGGCGGAACGTTCGGTCCCGGCCCGCGTGGTCTCGGCGGAGTGGCTGGGCGACGAGATCATCTACGTGGTCGACCACGGCGGCCGGCGGGACGTACGGGTTCGGATGCCACCGACTGTCCGTTTCGCCGCTGACGCACCGGTCGGGCTGCGGCACACCGGCCAGACCCCGGCCGTCTACGACGTGAGCACGGAAGAGCTGGTGGCCTGATGGGAACCGTGGCAGCGCACGGGCTGCGCAAGTCCTTCGGCAAGGTCCAGGCCCTGGACGGGGTGACGCTGGACGTGCCGGACGGATCGTTCTTCGTCGTGCTCGGACCCTCCGGGGCAGGCAAGACGACGACCCTGCGAGCGATCGCCGGCCTTGAGAAGCTTGACGCCGGGTCGGTGCAGCTGGACGGGAGGGACGCGACCGGTGACGCCCCGGCCGCACGCGACCTGGCCATGGTCTTCCAGAACTACGCCCTCTACCCGCGACACACGGCGTACGAGAACATCGCTTCGCCGCTGCGGGCACGCCGCTGTTCCGCGAGCGAGATCGCCGCTGCCGTCGAGCAGATCTCAAGCCTGCTGCACATCGAACGTCTGCTGCAGCGTCGTCCGGCGCAGTTGTCGGGCGGTGAGATGCAGCGTGTCGCGCTGGCCCGGGCGCTGGTACGTCGCCCACGCGCGTTTCTCATGGACGAGCCGCTGACGAACCTCGATCTCAAGCTCCGCGTCGAGATGCGCACCGAGCTCACCCGCATCCACCGCAGCCTCGGAGCGACCTTCGTCTACGTGACCAACGACCAGGTCGAGGCCCTGTCCATGGCCGACCAGGTCGCGGTACTCAAGGAGGGGAAGGTGCAACAGGTCGGAACGCCGACCGAGGTGTACGAGCGTCCAGCCAACCAGTGGGTCGCGGGATTCGTCGGGAGCCCGCCGATCAGCCTGCTCCCCTGCCACGCCGAGGGAGATCGTCTGGTCGGGGCGGAGGGCTGGACGCTGCCGCGGCCCCGCTGGACCACGGCTGAGGACGGTCGTCCGCTGCTGCTGGGCCTGCGCGCGGAGGACCTGTCCGTGGAGCAGCGTGGGGACGCGTCGTTGCCGGGTGAGCTCTACGGCCTTGAGCCGCTCGGTGACCGAACGGTGGTCGACGTCCGAGTGGGGACGGAGATCCTCAAGGTCAAGGCACGAGCCACCGTCACCGGTACGCCGGGCGAGCGGCTGCTTGTCACGGTCGACCTGGACCGTGCGCACCTGTTCGATGCGGGCACCGGGCTGGCGCTGTCCGAAGCCGGGAGGTGATCGCGCAGGGTGGCGACGTCGACATGCGCCCCTTGCGGCGAGGGCCAAGGCCACCTTGACCGAGGTCACGCTGGACATCCACCACGAACAGCACAGGAGGCGACGCGATGAGTGACCCGATGAACGTCCTGGCCCCCGAGCACCGGCGGCTCCGGATCGGCGCCGCCTGGCGCGACGCCGCCGGCGGAGCCACCTTCGCCGTCGAGGACCCGGCCACAGGCAAGACCATCGCCGAGGTGGCGGACGCCGACGTCGTCGACGGGCTCGCCGCTCTGGACGCGGCCGGCAAGGCGATGGCGGAGTGGGCGGCGACCCCGCCGCGAAAACGGTCGGAATTGCTGACCGCGACGTACCGGGCACTGACCGAGCGATCCGAGGAGGCCGCCCGGCTGATAACGCTCGAGATGGGCAAGCCGCTCGCCGAGGCCCGGGGAGAGGTGGCCTACGGCGCCGAGTTCTTCCGTTGGTTCGCCGAGGAGGCGGTGCGCGTCGAGGGGCGCTACAACACCGCTCCCGCTGGTGGATATCGCATCCTCACCGTGCCGAAGCCGGTCGGACCGTGCGTCTTCGTGACGCCCTGGAACTTCCCGCTGGCCATGGGTACCCGCAAGATCGCTCCTGCGCTGGCGGCGGGCTGCACGACGATCACCAAACCGGCGGCCCAGACGCCACTCACCATGCTGTTCCTGGCCCGCATCATGGAGGAGGCCGGAGTTCCCCCGGGCGTCGTCAACGTCGTGACGACCACGCGGGCCGGCGAGGTGGTCTCGGCACTGCTGGCCGACCGCCGGACCCGCAAGCTCTCGTTCACCGGGTCGACCGAGGTCGGGCGCGTGCTCCTCCGGCAGGCGGCGGACAACGTGCTGCGCACCTCCATGGAGCTGGGCGGCAACGCGGCCTTGATCGTGTGTGCCGACGCGGACCTGGACGTCGCGCTCGACGGCGCCATGGTGGCCAAGATGCGCAACCTCGGGGAGTCCTGCATCGCGGCCAACCGAATCTACGTCGAGGAGCCGGTGCGCGAGGAGTTCACGGCGCGCTTCGCCGAGCGGATGGGCGCGCTCTCGGTGGGCCACGGTCTCGACGACGGCGTGGACGTCGGGGCGTTGATCGACGAGGCGTCGGTCACCAAGCTCGACGAGCTCGTCGCCGACGCGGTCGATCGCGGCGCCCGTGTCCTGGTGGGCGGCGAGCGTCCGGACGGGCCGGGCTACTTCTACCCGCCTACGGTCCTCGTCGACGTGCCCGAGGACGCGCGGCTGCTGGGGACGGAGATCTTCGGCCCGGTGGCGCCGATCATCTCGTTCACCTCCGACGACGAGGTGATGGCGAAGGCCAATGACACCGAGCACGGCCTCGTCGGATACGTCTTCACCCGTGACCTCCAGCGGGCGCTCCGGTTCACCGAGGGGCTGCAGACGGGGATGGTCGGCGTCAACCGTGGCTTGATCTCGGACCCGTCAGCTCCGTTCGGCGGCGTGAAGCAGTCCGGGATCGGCAAGGAGGGGTCGCACGAGGGCATCCTCGAGTACCTCGACGTCACCTACGCGGCGATCGACCTACCGTGACCGGCCTGCTGCTCCAGGTGCCCGCCGAGGATCGCCGCCGGCACCCGGGGACGCCGTCGACTCCGCCGGTGCGCGCGCCTGCGCCACCCGGCAGCCGGCCTGCCGACGCGGTCCCGGTCCCGCAGGTGACCTGGACGTCCGTCCAGCGAATCACCGCCGACGCTCCAGAGAGGCACTGACATGCTTGAGACCGTCCGCGGGCCACGCCAGCTGATCGTGGGCGAAGGGGTCGCGCAGAACATTCCACGAGTGGTGGCCGAGTGTGGCTCGCGAGTCCTCATCGTGACCGACCGGGTTCTTCTGGGGCAGCCGGGCGTGGCCGAGATCGTGGCCACCGTGCGGGAGAAGGTCGAAGTCGTCGGGGTGTTCGCCGACGCGACTCCGGACGTGCCACTCGCCGATGTCGCCCTGGCCGTCTCGGCCGCCGCCGAGGTGGACGCCGACGTCATCCTCGCCATCGGGGGTGGCACGGTGATCGACCTCGCCAAGATGGTCGGCGTCATCCGGTGCCACGGTGGGACGCCGCGCGACTTCTACGGCGAGTCGAAGGTGCCGGGGCCGACGATTCCGCTCGTCGCGGTCCCGACGACGTCAGGCACCGGCTCCGAGCTCACACCCGTCTCGGTGCTGACCGACCCGGACCGTGCGCTGAAGGTGGGGGTCTCCAGCGTCCACATCGTGCCCGACTTCGCCATCGTCGACCCCGAGCTCACCTACACCTGCCCGGCGACCGTCACTGCCCACTCCGGCATCGACGCGTTCTGTCACGCGGTGGAGAGCTACACCGCGCGACCCAGGGCCCACGGCCCGCGCGACCCGGTGGAGCAGGTCTTCCTCGGCCGCAACCCGATCACCGATCACTACGCGCTCCTGGCCGCGGAGCGGATCGCCCGCAGCTTGCCCCATGTCGTCAGGGACGGAGGCGACAAGGACGCGCGCGCGGACATGTCCTATGGGTCCATGCTGGCCGGGCTCGCGTTTTCCCACGCGGGCAACGCGGCTCCGCACGCCCTCCAGTACCCCATCGGCGCAGCCACCCACACACCGCACGGCCTGGGCGTCGGGCTGCTGCTGCCCTACGCGCTGGACGCGGCCAGGGATGCCATCGGCGACCGGTTGGCCATCCTCGCCGGGGTGTGCGGGCTCGACGTGACCGACGCCTCGGAGGCGGAGGCCGCCGATACGTTCCTCACCTGGCTCGACGGGCTCCTCGCCGACATCGGCATCCCTGCCACCTTGGCGGACATCGGAGTGGCACGCGCCGACCTCCCGCGCTTCGCGGAGATGGCCGGCGGTGTCACCCGCTTGATCCAGAACCATCCGGGCCCGACCGACACGGCCAGCCTGACCGCGATCCTCGAAGCGGCCTGGCTCGGGGACCGGAGCCGACACGTCCTGACTCCTGAGCAGGGATGGTGACGGGCATTTTCACGTGACGACGAGTTCGCTGCCCTCCCCGGGTAGCGGATCGCCTCCATGGGAGCCGCCCATTCGCCGCCGCCCCGGCATGACGGCATGACGGCATGACGGCATGACGGCGTCACGGCGTCACGGCGTCACGGCGTCACGGCGTCACTCGGAGGAGAAGGCGGCGTCGAAGGCGGCGGCCGGCGGGGTGATGGCGTTGAGCGAGCGGATGTAGGCGAGGGATTCCGGCGCGCCGTGCAGCCGGTCCATGCCCGCGTCCTCCCACTCGATGGAGATCGGGCCGTCGTAGCCGATGTGGTTGAGCGCCCGGAAGCACGCCTCCCACGGCACGTCGCCCCGGCCGGTGGACACGAAGTCCCAGCCGCGCCTGGGGTCGGCCCAGGCCAGGTGGGAGGACAGGCGGCCGCGCCGTCCGTCGCGGGTGGCGACGCGGGCGTCCTTGCAGTCCACGTGGTAGATGCGGTCGGCGAAGTCGAGGATGAAGCTCGCCGGGTCCAGGTCCTGCCACACCATGTGCGAGGGGTCCCAGTTCAGGCCGAAGGCCGGCCGGTGCCCGATGGCCTCCAGCGCGCGCACCGTCGTGTGGTAGTCGTAGGCGATCTCGCTGGGGTGCACCTCGTGGGCGAAGCGCACGCCGACCTCGTCGAAGACGTCGAGGATCGGGTTCCAGCGGTCGGCGAAGTCGGCGTACCCCGCCTCGATCATGGACGGGGGCACCGGCGGGAACATCGCCAGCGTGTGCCAGATCGACGAGCCGGTGAAGCCGACGACGGTCGTGACGCCGAGCGCGGCCGCCGCGCGGGCGGTGTCCTTGATCTCCTCGGCGGCGCGCTGCCGGACGCCTTCCGGCTCGCCGTCGCCCCAGATGCGGGCGGGCAGGATGCCCTGGTGGCGCTCGTCGACGGGGTGGTCGCAGACGGCCTGGCCGACCAGGTGGTTGGAGATCGTCCACACGCCGAGGTTGTACTTGGCCAGGGTCTCCTTCTTGCGTTCGACGTAGGAGTCGTCCGCGACGGCCTTGTCGACCTCGAAGTGGTCGCCCCAGCAGGCGATCTCCAGGCCGTCGTAGCCCCATTCGGAAGCCAGCCGGCAGACCTCCTCGAACGGCAGGTCCGCCCACTGCCCGGTGAACAACGTGACCGGTCTCGTCATGAATCCTCCACAGTCGTGAAGCGGCTGTCCTCAGCCGCGCTCTGCTCGGCGGCCGCCGGCATGCGCCGTACCCGCAGGCCGTCCTCGAAGGACGGGAAGGGGCCGGCGCCGGCGGCGAGGTGTGGTCGTGGAACCACAGGTTGTCCATGGGTTAGGTGGGACCGTGCCCCGCCCGCCTGACGGCGCCGGTTGGCACCGCCGCGGTGGCACCGAGGTCGGCGTCAACGGTGCCGCCGCGGCTCGGACGGCCGATCAGGCGGGCGGGACGTTCTGGGGGAGAAGGGGCAGGGACACAGCGGTGTCCGCCCGCCGGACGGCAGGTGCCGTGGCCGCGGCAGGCGGAATGTGCGGAGGTGGTGCGGAACAGCGATCAGGCGGGCGGAAGGTGCGAAGGACGGGGGCGGGTCAGGACGAGCGGGGAGAGCAGGCCGTCGGGGTTGCCTCGATGACCCCGGCGGCCGGAGACGTTCGGATGGAGATGCTGGTGGGGTCGGACAGGGCTCGTTCGGCGACGACACCGGCCGCGCCGCGCGAGGCGGCGCCGAAGCCGAGGTCGGAGGCGGCGAACCGGCAGCGTTCGACGGCGTCGCTCATGCCCGTGCGGGCCAGTTCGCGCTGCGCCGCGGGGATGAGCGGGTCGGCGAGCCGGGCGAAGTAGCCGCCCAGCACGATCACCCGCGGGTTCAAGAGGTTGATGAGCAGGGCCGCGCCGATCCCGAGCCACCGGCCGACCTCCGCGACGGCGGCCTCGGCGCGCGGATCGCCGTCGGCTCGGCGCTGCTCGATCTCGGCCAGGCGCTCCTCCGGGTCGCGGACGACCTGCGGGCCGGTGCCGTACGGGCGGTGCGGCGTGGCCATGCGCACCAGCGCGGCCAGCCCGACCTTGGTCTCCCAGCAGCCGACGCGGCCGCAGCGGCACCGCTCGCCGGACGGATCGATCATGACATGGCCGATCTCTCCCGCGAACCCGTCCGCTCCGCCCAGGAGCCGGCCGCCGGAGATGACGCCGCCGCCGACGCCCACCTCGCCGGTGAGGCAGACCAGGTCGGGGATGCCCGCCGCGACGCCCGAGGTGTACTCGGCGAGGGCGGCGAGGTTGGCGTCGTTGTCCACCGCGATGGGGATGTCCCTCGCGACTCGGGACAGCCGCTCGGCCACCGGCACGCCGCGCCAGCCGAGGTTCGGGGCGACGACGACGGTGCCGGTGGTGGTGTCGACCAGGCCGGGGACTGCCACAGTGATCCCGGCCGGTGTGACCCCGAGCCGGCCGAGGTCGGCGACGGTCGTCTCGACCATGCGGGCCAGCTCGTCCAGTGAGCGTTCGGGGCCCGAGCCCATGGCGTCGAAGCCGATCCGCCGGTCGATGAGCACTCTTCCGGCCAGGTCGGTGGCGATCGCGGCGATGTAGTCGACGTTGACCTCCACGCCCAGGGCGCCGGCCCGGGAGCCGTCCAGGGCGAGCGCGACACCCGGGCGGCCGACGGAGCCCGCGTGCTGCGGCCCCATCTCCTTGACCAGCCCGCGGGCCTGCAACTCGTTCACCAGGCTGGTGACGGTGGCCTTGTTCAGCCCGGTCGAGACGGCGACGGCCGACCGGGAGCACGGGCCGTTCGCGCTCACGTGACGCAGCACGAGGGCGAGGTTGGAGCGGCGCACGGTGGCCTGGTCCGCGGGGGCTCCCGCGGGTCCGCCGCGACTCGCCGAGTCGGTCGCGTGGCCGTCGGCCCGGTCGTGGTCCACGCTCCTCCTCAATTAGTGCGGATGGCTAGCCGAATTAAAGGGGTCGGTCTCTGAGGACACAAGGGGGAAATCGATTCCAATTTATGTAACGTTCCGATAACTAATGCCGGAATGGCCACTGAAATGCGGGGACCTCGGCGATGCCAACTCGTTACGCACGTGAGGGGTGCACATTCAGACACTCGCGTGTTACAACTCCGATTAATTGATCTCAAAGATAAACAAAGGGGCGGGTGGTGCCCATGACGTACAAGCCGCCCAACCGTGCTCCAGGCGGCGCTCCGCCGGCGGGTCCCGCCGCGCTGCGCCGGGCGAACCTCTCCCTGGTGCTGCGGGAGCTGCGCGACCACAAGTCCCTCTCCCGTGCCCACATCGCCGAGGCGACCGGGCTGCACCGGGCCACCGTGTCCAACCTCATGGCCGAGCTCCTCGAACGGCGTCTGGTACGCGAGGTCGGCGTCGAGCACGTCGGCGCCGTCGGCCGCCCCAGACGGGCGGTCGCGCTGCACGGCGCGCACGTCGGCGCCCTCGGCATGGAGATCAACGTCGACTACATCGCGGTCCACGGCACCGACCTCAGCGGCCGGGTCCTGGTCGAGCGCCGGGTCGTCTACGACGCCATGGGCAGCGGCCCGGACAGCGCCGTGCGCCGGCTCGGGCTCGTGGCCAAGGAGGCCGTGGCGGCCATGCGGCGGGCCGGAGCGTCGCCCGCCGGCATCGTGGTGGCGGTCCCCGGGCTCGTGGACGTGGTACGCGGCGTCGTGACGCTCGCGCCGAACCTCTACTGGCACGACGTGCCCCTGGCCGACCAGCTGAGCTCCCTGCTGGGCCCGCTGCGCGTGCCCGTGCGGGTGGACAACGACGCGAACCTCGCCGCGCTGGCGGAGTACACCTCCGGCGTCGCCGCAGGCACGCCGTACCTGGTGTACCTCACCGGCGAGGTCGGGGTCGGCGGCGGCATCATCCTGGGCGGCGAGCTCCTGCGCGGCGCGGACGGATTCTCCGGCGAGGTCGGTCATCTGCAGGTGGACCCGAACGGCGCCCAGTGCGGCTGCGGCCGCATCGGGTGCTGGGAGACCAAGGTCGGCCTGGCCGCGCTCGTCCGCGCGGCCATGCCCGAGCAGGCCTACGGGCTGCCCGGCATGCCGGTGCCCGACCCCGGCGAACGGGTGGCCGACCTCGCCAGGGGCCTGGCCTCCGGCGACCGGCGAATGACGACGGCGGTGGCGCAGGTCGGCGAGTGGCTCGGGCTCGGCGGCTCGATCCTGGCCAACCTGTTCAACCCGCGCGTGATCGTCATCGGCGGCTACTTCGCCTCGCTGGCGCAGTGGCTGCTGCCGCATGCGCAGGACCAGCTACAACGGCTCGTGGTGGCCGCTCCCGCCGCCCAGTGCCGGTTCGTCGCCTCCACTCTCGGCTTCGGCGCCGCCTCCCGCGGCGCCGCCAGCATGGTGGTCAGCGACATCATCGACGACCCGACGACGATCATGAATTCACCGCCCCGGCCGGCACCTTACTGACGGCCCCCACAGGCCTGGAGACGGCACCCTCCAGCACCCCGCACCATCCGCTACCACCCAAGTGGCAACAGCGCGGCGGCGCGCGCCTTGCCTGACGTCCCCCCGGTCAGGAAGGGTTTTCCATGTCACCACGTCATCGAACGTGGGCCAGGCTGCTCAACGCGGTCCTGCCAGCACGCGGACGACGCCCGAGGCGCCGGACCGCGACGACGATGGCCTTAGCCCTCGTCGCCCCCTTCGTCACCCTCCTCGCGGCGCCCGTGAGCGCCGAGGCCGCCACGGCGGCCGAGCCCGCGTTCAAGGTGCTCGTCTTCTCGAAGACGACCGGCTTCCGGCACGACTCGATCCCCGAGGGCATCGCGGCCGTGCAGAAACTCGGCCAGGAGAACAACTTCGCGGTCGACACCACCGAGGACAGCGCGCTGTTCACCGACCAGAACCTGGCCCAGTACCAGGCCGTGGTCTTCATGTCCACGACCGGTGACCCGCTGGGCACGCAGGACCAGAAGGACGCCTTCCAGCGCTACATCCAGAACGGCGGCGGCTTCGTCGGCGTCCACGCCGCAGCCGACAGCGGCTACAACTGGGCCTGGTACGGCAAGCTGGTCGGGGCGTACTTCAAGTCGCACCCGGCGATCCAGCAGGCCACGGTCAAGGTCGAGGACCCGGCGCACCCGTCCACGAAGGACCTGCCGGCGACCTGGACCCGTACCGACGAGTGGTACGACTACCAGGCCAACCCGCGCGGCACGGTCCACGTGCTGACGTCGATGGACGAGAAGTCCTACACCGGCGCCACGATGGGCGCCGACCACCCGAACACCTGGTGCCACGACTACGACGGCGGCCGTTCCTGGTACACCGGGCTCGGCCACCTCAAGGAGAACTACAGCGAGCCCAACTTCCTGAAGCTGCTCCTCGGCGGCATCCAGACCGCCGCCGGCGCGGTCAGGGCCGACTGCTCGGCCTCGCAGAGCAGCAGCTTCGAGAAGGTCACACTCGACGACAACACCTCGAACCCGATGATGGTGGACGTCGCCAAGGACGGCCGGGTCTTCTACATCGACCGGCTCGGCGACGTCAAGATCATCAAGCCGTCCGGCGGCACGGTGACGGCGGCGAAGCTGGACGTCTTCACCGCCAACGAGAGCGGCCTGCTCGGGCTCACGCTCGACCCCGGCTTCGACACCAACCACTGGGTGTACCTGTACTACTCGCCCGCCGGGACGAACGTCGACCGGCTGAGCAGGTTCACCGTCACCGGCGACACCCTGGACCTGGCGAGCGAGAAGCGGATCCTCGACGTCCCGGTCCAGCGGGCCGAGTGCTGCCACCACGGCGGCGGCATGGTGATGGACCCCAGGACCGGCGATCTGTGGCTGGGCACGGGCGACAACACCAACCCGTTCGCCTCCGACGGCTACACGCCGATCGACGAGCAGTCCGGCCGCGCCAGCTGGGACGCCCAGCGCACCTCGGGCAACACCAACAGCCTGAGCGGCAAGCTGCTGCGGATCCACCCCGAGCCCGACGGCACCTACACCATCCCGTCCGGCAACCTCTTCCCGCCGGGCACGGCGAAGACCAAGCCGGAGATCTACGGCATGGGCTTCCGCAACCCGTTCCGCATCGGCCTCGACCCGAAGACGGGCCACATCATGCTCGGCGAGTACGGCCCCGACGCCGGCTCGGTGAGCGCCACCCGGGGCCCGCAGAACACGGTCGAGTGGAACCTCGTCTCCAAGCCGGGCAACTACGGCTGGCCCTACTGCGTCGGCAACAACACCCCGTACATCGACTACGACTTCGCCACCAAGCAGTCGGGGGCGCCGTTCAACTGCACCGCGCCGGTCAACGACTCCCCGAACAACGACGGCGTCACCGACCTGCCCACGATGGTGCCCGCGACGATCTGGTACCACTACGCGGCCGACCCGCAGAACTTCCCGGAGCTGAGCGGCGGCGCGCCGATGGGCGGCCCGGTCTACCGCGCCGACCCGAACCTGCAGTCGGACGTGAAGTGGCCGGCGTACTGGGACGGCAAGGCCGTGTTCGGCGAGTGGAACAACAACCAGGTGTGGTCGCTCCAGCTCGACGGGAGCGGCACCAAGCTCGTGGAGATGAACCGCATCCTCGGCTCCCTGTCGTTCAAGAAGCCGATGGACATGAAGTTCGGCCCCGACGGCGCGCTGTACCTGATCGAGTGGGGCTCCGGCTTCGGCGGCGACAACGCCGACTCCGGCATCTACCGGATCGAGTACACCAAGGGCACCCGCCCGCCGATCGCCCGCGCCACGGCGGACAAGACGGACGGGCCGCTGCCGCTGGCCGTCACGTTCTCCAGCGAGGGCAGCCGGGACCCGGAGGGCAAGACGCTCACCTACGCCTGGGACCTCGACGGCGACGGTGACACCGACTCCACCGACCCCAACCCCTCCTACACCTACGAGGAGGGCGGCGACTACAACGTGGTCCTGACCGTCAGAACCCCCGACGACAAGACCGCCACCGCCAGCGTCGCGATCAGCGCGGGCAACACCCGTCCCACCGTCACGGTGGACGTCCCGCCGAACGGCGCTTTCTTCGAGTTCGGCGACCAGGTGAAGTTCAAGGTCACCGTTACCGACGCCGAGGACGGCACGATCGACTGCGACAAGGTCAAGATCCAGGCGATCCTCGGCCACGACAGCCACGGCCACCCGCTCGACCAGCTCAAGGGCTGTGAAGGCACCCTGCAGACCCAGCAGGCGGGCCACGGCGAGTACGACAACCTCTTCTACGCCATCGAAGCCAGCTACACCGACGCAGGCGCCAACGGCGCCGGACCGCTGACCGGGCGGGGTCAGATCATCCTGGAGCCCAAGCGCAAGCAGGCCGAGCACTTCACACAGACCGGCAGGGTGACCGGCGGCCTGGGCACCGACGCCGCGGGAGTTCAGGCGGAAGCCACGAGCGACCCGCAGGGCGGCAACCAGCACATCGGGTTCGTCCAGGACGGCGACTGGTGGTCGTTCGACCCGGTGAGCCTGTCGAACGTCACCGCGATCCGGTTCCGCGCCTCCTCGGGCGGCGCCGGCGGCACCGTCCAGGTCAGGGCGGGCCACCCCGAGACCGGCACGCTGGTCGGCTCGGCCGAGGTGACGCCCACCGGCGGCTGGCAGACGTTCACCGACGTCACGCTCGACGTGACCGGCCCGCCGGCGGAGAGCGGACCGCTGTACTTCGTCGTGCGCAAGCCCGCGAGCGCGGCGAACAACGCCTACCTGGCGAACTTCAACTGGGTCGACTTCGTCGGCAAGGGCGCCACGGACAACCAGCGTCCGGTCGTGACCGCGACGGCGACGCCGGCGGCGGGCGTCGCCCCGCTGAAGGTCGACTTCAAGGCGACGGCCACCGACCCGGAAGGCGACCCGATCACCTACAAGTGGAACTTCGGCGTGAACGGCGCGCCGGAGCCTGCCACGGCCGAGGCGAGCCACACCTACACCGCGCCGGGCACCTACACGGCCGTGGTGACCGTGTCCGATGACAAGGGCGCGTCGGCCACCGCGCAGGTCCAGGTCAAGGTGGACGCGCCGGCCACGGTGTGCTTCACCGGCCGTTCCGACGACTTCCTGGGCGGCCAGCTCGACCGGGACCGCTGGTCGGTCATCAGGGAGAACCAGGACCTCAGGGTCGCCGACGGCAAGCTGGTGATCCCGACCTCGACCACCGACATCTACAGCGCGGGCGGCAACACGCCGAACATCGTGGTGCAGCCGGCGCCGTCGGGCGCCTGGACCGCCACCGCCAAGCTCACGCTGGACGCGCGGGACGCGTACCAGCAGGCGGGCTTGACCATCTACGGCGATGACGACAACTACGCCAAGATGGTGCTGCAGGCGCGCTCCACCTCGGGCTCGAACCACGCCGACCGCATCTTCCAGTTCATCCGGGAGGAGAACGGCAGCCCCAACGAGGTGTCGCAGAGCAACACGGCCACTCTTGGGGACGCCTACCCCGACACGGTGTACGTGCGGTTCGTCAGCGACGGAACCAACATCACCGCCCACTACTCCGCCGACGGCACCACGTTCACCGCGATGCCGCAGACCAAGTCGCTCGCCGGGATCACCAACCCGAAGATCGGCCTGATCTCGCTGGCGGGGGCCAACCACCCGGTCGTGGACGCGTCCTTCGACTGGTTCCACCTCACGCCGGACGACAGGGCGACCGGGCCGGACCCGGACGACGAGTTCGACGGCACGGCCCTCGACGCCTGCCGCTGGACCGCGATCGTGCGCCCCGACGCCACGGCGGTGCGCGTGAGCGACGGCAAGCTGGAGCTCGACACCACGACCGGTGACATCTACGGGACCGACAACACCGGCCCGAAGAACCTCATCCTGCAGCCGGCCCCGAACGGCGACTGGACGCTGGAGACCAAGGTGGACGCCTCGGCCCTCAACGAGCAGTACCAGCAGGGCGGCCTCATGGTGTACACCGGCGACGACGACTACGTGAAGCTCGACTTCCTCACCACCAACGCCGCCGGGTCGGCAGCGGCGCGGAGCATCGAGCTGCGCAGCGAGGTCGGCGGCACCGTGCAGAACCCGCAGCCGCAGGTGAACAACCTCACCACCGGCGTGTGGTGGCTGCGGCTCAAGAAGGAGGGCGACACCTACACCGGGTCCTACTCCGCCGACGGCCAGACCTGGACGGCACTGTCCGCCGCGGTGCAGAACAGCGCGGTGGCCACCGGCGCCAAGGTCGGCGTGTACACGATCGGCACCAACCAGTCGGCGTCGAAGAAGGTCACGTTCGACTACTTCCGCCTCGCCGAGGCGGCGGCCGAGGACGAGACCGCGCCGGTGACGACGGCGACGACCGATCCGGAGCAGCCGGCGGGCGGCACGTTCCCCGGCCCGGTGTCGGTCACGCTGCGGGCCACCGACGAGGCCGGGGGCAGCGGGGTCGACAGGACCGAGTACCGGCTCGACGACGGCGACTGGACCGCCTATACCGGACCGGTCACCGTGACCGGCGACGGGCAGCACGAGCTGCGCTACCGCTCGGCCGACAAGGCGGGCAACGTCGAGGAGGCCAAGACGCTGACACTGACGATCTCGGCGTCCACGCCGCAGGTCGACCTGACGGTCTCCGCCTCGTCCCGCTGCATCGGCACCTCGGCGTACGTGGCGGTCACGGCCGTCAACGGCTCCGACGTGCCGGTGACGGTGACGCTGACCACCCCGTTCGGCTCGAAGACCGTGGCCGGCGTGGCCCCGGGCAAGCAGGCGTACCAGTCCTTCAACAGCCGGGCCGGGCAGATCGACGCCGGCACGGTGACCGTGAAGGGAGTCGCGACGATCGGCGGCGAGCAGGTCACCTCGTCGTACGACGCCGACTACCCGGCGCTCAGCTGCCGCTGACCGCACCGGCGGTGACCACTGTCCGCGCGACCGTGGCCACCGCCCCAGCAGAACCGGGGCCGGCCGGCCGATCGGCCGGCCGGCCCCGCCCCCCATCAATGGAGCGAAGACATGAGAATCAACAGGACCACGCAACTGCTCGCCGCGGCGGTGCTCGGCGTCGCGCTCGCGGGCGTCGGCGTGGCCGGTCCCGCGGTGGCGGACGACGACCCCGAGAAGGGCATCGACGTCACGGTGACGATCGAGCCCAGCACCACTGCGGGCCAGGTGTCCATGACCGTCGCCGACAGCGGCGGCGTGTCCCTGCAGGAGGACGGCTCCAACGCCGCCGCCCGCCAGTTCGTCGGCACCCTGCCGACGGTCACGGTGACCGACACCCGCCGGCCCGAGGAGATCCCCGCCGGCGACTTCTGGGCGGTCGTCGGCCAGGCCAGCGAGTTCACCGCGACGAGCGGCTCCGCGCCGCCCATCGGCCCGCAGTACCTGGGCTGGCGGCCGCACCTGCTGACTGGCTCCTCCTCCGGGGCGGTGGAGGCCGGTGAGCCCGTCTCCAGTGTCATCTCCGACGGCTCTGGAGCGCCGGCCGTCGGTCTGCAGGGCCAGGAGCTGCTGGTGTCGACGGCGAACTCCGCCGACGAGATCGGCACCTGGCAGGTCAACGCCGACCTCGCGCTGCGCACCCCCGCCGACGTCACCGCCGGCGAGTACCGCTCGACCCTCACGCTCTCCCTGTTCAACCAGTCCTGAACGTTCGCCAGTCCTGAACGTTCGCCGGTCCCGAACGCTCGCCAGACTCGAACGTTCACCGGTCCCGAACGTTCGCCGGTCCCGAACGTTCACCTGGTCCTGAACCGGAGGCAGGACGCCATCGCCCGCTCCGGCCGATCCGGGGCCCGCGCCCGCCCGGCGCGGGCCCCGGACGGCCACGACGAGACTGGAGACCTCTCTTGACCGTAAGCCGCCCGCGAGGCGTCCTCGCCCGCCTCGCCGTCCTCCCCGCTCTCGGCGTCGCGATGCTGGCCGCCATGGTGGCGTTCGCCACCCCGTCCGGCGCCGACACCACCTGGTCGGTCGTGCCGGCCAACGCCGACGGTCCCGACGGCCGCAGCGTCATCGACCTGGAACTCGCCGGCGGCCAGCAGGCCGTCGAGCACGTGGCGGTCATCAACCGCTCCACCGAGCCGGTGGACTTCGCGATCGACGCCAACGACGGCTACCTGACCTCCAAGGGCCTTTTCGACATGCGGCCCTCCGACGCCGAGCCCACCGACGGCGGCGCCTGGATCACGGTCCCCGGGAAGGTGACCATCGCCGCCGGGGCCACGTCCGTCGTTCCCGTGACGGTGTCGATTCCCCGCAACGCGACGCCGGGGGACCACCCCGCGGGCGTGACCGCGTCCCTGGAGACCGTCTCCGGCCAGGTACGGGTCCAGAACCGGGTGGGCGTCCGCCTGAACATCCGCGTCACCGGCGACTACGTGGCCAAGGTGGCCGTGACCGGCGTCCGGGCCGAGTACGTGGGCTCGTGGAACCCGTTCGCCGCCGGATCCGTCGAGGTGACCTACACCGTGGCCAACGAAGGCAACGTCCGGCTGGTCACGGACAACCAGGTGCTGACGTCCACGCTCGTGGGGGAGAGCGGCTGGAACGACCCGTCCGCGGCCAGGGCCAGGGAGCTCATGCCGGGCGGCAGCCGCACGTTCGTCGCGCGGGTGCCCGGCGCCTGGCCGCTGGGAGTCATCGGCACGACCGTCATGGCGGTACCCTCACCCGCGGGCGAGCCGCTTCCCGGCGTCGCCGCCCAGCGGGCGGCGGTCGGCACCACGGTGTGGGCGCTGCCCTGGCCGCAGCTCGGCTCCCTCGCCCTCCTCGTCCTCGCCTTCTTCGCCATCCGGCTGAACGCCGCCAGGCGCCGCAGGCGCATCGAACAGCTGATCATGCTCGCCCGCCAAGGCGCGGCCCAGGAGGCGTGAGCGCCCCCGACAACCGCCCCCAGGAGGTGGCCACCATCAACCGACCCAGGCAACCGGCCCCGGCCCGGCCCGCGACGCGGGGCCGCGTGCTCGCCCTCGCGTTCGCGTTCGCGTTCGCGCTCGGCGCGCTCGTCGCCGGCGGCGTGGTGTTCGGCGTGACCCGGCCGAGCTCGATCGAGCAGGCGGCCGACCGCCTCCGCGCCGAGTCCGCGCTGCGCGACCGGACACAGATCAGGACCCTGACGGAGCTGGCCCGCGGCACGCGGACCCGGCTCCTGCCCGTACTCGACGGGCTCGCCCTGGTCCTGCCGGGTGACGGCGCAGCGGGGCCTGTCGCGGTGACCGCAGCCGACGTCGAGAAGTGGCGGCAAACCGCCGCCGCGGCCGTCCAGGGCTTCGCCGACCCGCCGTCCGGCGAGACCGCCACCAACGTGGCGCGGTCGAGTCTCGCCTCCGCCGTGCGGCAGTTCGCCACGACCGTCGACACGTACGCGATGGCGCGGGACCTCACAGGACCGGCCCGCGCCGCCGCCCTCGACCTGGCCGCCCGGCAACGCGCCGACGCGCTCTTCACCTGGTCGATCGGGGCCACCGCCCTCGACGCCGTGAACATCGACGCCGGCTACGGCCACCAGCACGTGTTCCTGCCCACATCACCCGGCGAAGGGGCGCTCACCCCCGACACCGAACCCGAGGGGAGTCACCACCAGTGAAAAAGGCACCGGCATACGTCCTCACCGTCCTGCTGGCCGGGCTCGCGCTGGTGCTCGGCGCACCGGCCGCCGCGGCCCACGGCGGGCCGATCAAGCTGGAGGTGACAGGAGACGGCGCCGACAACGTCAACGTGCTGGTGACATACAAGGAGGACGGCCATCCCGTCACGGAGATCGTCGCGGCGACGCTGAAGGCGACCTCGGCCGACGGCCGGTCGTTCGGGCCGGTGCCGCTCAGGTCGGCGCCCGAGGGCCAGAACCTCTACCACTCCGCCGAGCCGCTGCCGAGCGGGGAGTGGCGGGTCACCGTGACCGCGACCGAACCGTCCAAGGCGAAGGCGACGGTGCGGGTGAAGGCGGGCGTGGTCGCCGCCGCGCCCGCCGTCGCGGCCCTTCCCGCACTGGACCAGCCGACGAGCCAGCCGACGAGCCAGCCGACGAGCCAGGCGACGAGCCAGGCGACGGCCTCCGCGCGGAACGGGGCCGCCGCGGCGACGACCGCGGGGGACGACGACGGCGCGGCGGGGACTCCCCTCATGATCGGCGTCATCGTCCTGGCGGCGCTGGCCGCCGTCGCGGCCTGGATCGTCTTCGCCCGGCGCCACACCCGCGCGGGCGCCGGGCACTGACGGACCTCGCGGGCCGGTTGCGGCCCGTGCGGTTCAGCCCGGGTAGGGCCGGTTGGTACCGGGGCGGGGTGAACGAGCCGTACCGGGGAGCGGTGCCGGTCGCGGACGCCGCACGGGCGTTCATCGCCGCGGCGGACGTCGCGGGCCAGCGTCCGCTCCGCAGCCGGTCGAGCATCATCACCAGCGCCGCCCGCCGCCGTGTGGCGTGCGGCGTGCTGTCCGTGGGCGCCTACCGGGATTGGACGCTCGTCCTGCAGACGGTGGGCGTCAAGAGCATACGGACAGGGAGACGCCGTGACACTCGGGAGGCTCGACGTGGTCGCGATGGCGCTGCCGCCCCGGCGCAGGTGACCGAACGATCGATCAGAGCGACGGCGCAATTTTCGCACCCACAAGCGCGAGCAATTCCTGTGGGCTTTGATCAGCTGACAGCACTCGGGTTGAGTGCGCCGTGGGAGCTGCGCGTTCAGGTGAGGCGGGGCTCTGCAGGCGATGGCGACGTTCGGCCTCCTGCGCCGTCAGCGCCAGGCCCGGGACGGACGGGCCCATCTAGGAGCCAGGCGATCGAAGTGCCCAGAGTAGTCGCCAGGCCGTCGAGGACCGGCACATTCGTCGTCTTGGTGCCGGATCCTGGCTTCCAGCTCGGCCATGGACAAGCCGCCGGGCGAGGAAGAGAGCGTGTCTCGCAATATGATACAAACTATCTCTAATATTGGGACATTGCTAACGTCCCGGTCATGCGCACAAGATCTAAGTGGGTTGCGCTGGGGCTGGGCACGGCGGCTCAGACCTCGGGCACGATCTATCTCTACGGCCTGCCGTTCCTGCTCCCCGCCCTGCGCGAGTCAACCGGCATGACTCTGCCCCAGCTCGGCTTCCTGCTCGCCTGCCCGTCCATCGGCATGGTCGTGGCCATGTTGGGCTGGGGCGCCATCGCGGACAGACACGGTGAGCGGCTGATCATCGGAGCCGGGCTCGGGCTTGGCGGGCTGCTGCTGAGCCTGGCCGGGCTGGCCTCGGGGGTACTGATGGGCGTGCTGCTGGTGCTGGCGGGCGCGGCGGGCTCGGCGGTGTACGCGGCGAGCGGGCGACTGGTCGTGGGCTGGTTCGAGCCGGGCCGGCGTGGGCTGGCCATGGGCATCCGGCAGGCCTCGCAACCCCTCGGCGTGGCCGTGGCCGGCGTGGCGTTGCCCGCGATCGCCGAGCAGTGGGGCATCCGGGTCGCCTTCGCGGTACCGGCGGGGATCTGCATGGCCGCCGCGCTGGTGACCGTGCTGCTGCTCGCCCCGGCACCAAGGGCGACCGTCAGCTCCAACGACCCGAACGCGGCCTCCCCGTACCGGAGAGGATCGTCAGTGTGGCGCGTGCACGTCGCCAGCGCCCTGCTGGTCATCGGGCAGATCACCGTGGGCACCTTCGCGTTCGACTACCTGGTGCGGGGCCTCGGCTGGACACCCACCATGGCAGGGCCGTTGCTGGGGGCGGCACAGCTGATCGGCGCGGCCGCCCGGATCGGGGCCGGACGATGGTCGGACCGCTCACCCGGCAAGGGCGGCCCGCTGCGCCGCCTCGCCCTGGTCAACACCATCACCCTGGCCGCGTTGGCCTCCTCCGTGGCGCTGGACGCCTGGCCGGGCCCCTGGCTGCTGGTCGTGGCGATCGTGGCGACGGTGAGCTGGCACGGCGTCGGCTACGCGGCCGTCGCGGAGCTGGTGCCCGTCTCGTGGTCGGGCCGCGCGATGTCGGTCCAGACGATCGTACAGAACCTCGCCTCCTCGGCCACCCCGCCCGCGATGGGCACGCTCATCGCGACCCTTGGCTACGCCGCAGGCTTCGGTACCGCCGCACTGTTCCCGCTCGCCGCGGCGATCACCGTAACGCCACTGACCTCGCGAACAGGCAGAGCAGTCCCCGAGGTCAGCACGTAGAACCGCCTGATCACCTGGCGACAGCAACCCGGTGCCACGAGAGTCCACCCGGGCGGCAAGGTGACCGGGGCGGCGTAGCGCCGCGAGCCCGGCGCGAACGCATCCCCCGAGCGCCGCCCGCACCACGCAGAGCTCCCAACAGTGCCGGTAGGCGGTCTCGTCACCGTCTCTACGCGCCTGGCCAGGCACTCGGCATGGCGGGCCGGAACGAACGAGGTGAGGCGCCCTCGGGCACCTTGCGGCCGCTGCTCTCATTCAACCGCTTCTCAGCACGCCGACGCCCATGGCGTCGCAGAAGGTCAATCCACTGAGGTCGACGACCAGCGGTGAGGGTGCAGCCGCCGTGACTAAATCCCGTCCGGGGGCAGGGCAGGGCTTCGCGGTTGTCACCGTCACATCCCGTACCCCGGCTCGCTCGGGCCCATGAACTCCGGCGAGAACTGCCTGCGACGCCTCGTCACGTTCCTACCTCTTCCAGACTGCTGTCCGCGTGTGACATCACGGGCGTGCTCGCCTTACTGTTCCCTTGTCCTCTGGCATGGTGCGAGTCCCAGTCGTCGTTGTACCACTCGATGACCACCCTGCGTCGCCGCCTGCTCACCTCGGTCCACCGGCGCGGCCTGACCCCGCTGTTCTCGCTGCAGGCCCGCCCGCGTGGTGAGGTGCGCTTCGATCTGAGCGCCTGGTTGATCATCGGTGCTCCCGGCTCGTTCGGCGGTGCATGAGGGGTCATGTTCCTCCTGTGGTGAAACGCTCCCGATACGCCGCAGGCGTGACGCCGAAGCGCTGCTTGAACAGCCGGTGGAGCGTCTCGACGGAGCCGAACCCGACCGCGTTCGCGATGGTCCTGAGCCCGTTGCCGGTGTGGAGGAGGTGCCGCGCGGCGGCATCGAGCCGGACCGACTCCACATACTGCGCTGGTGTCATCCCGACCTGCTGACGGAAGATTCGTGAGAAGTGCCGAACACTGAGGCTCGCCCGGCACGCGAGCGCGTCGTTGGACAGATCCTCGGTGAGGTGGTCCGGAATCCACGCCTGCAGGCGGGCGATCTGAGCGTCGGTGGCTGAGGGGTAGGCCAGAAGCTCGCTGAACTGGCTTTGACCACCTGGTCGTCGCATGTACATGACGAGCCACCGGGCGACACGGCGGGCCAGCTCGGCATGATGGTCGTGGGCGACCAGAGCGAGTGCGAGGTCTATCCCGGTGGACACGCCCGCGGACGTCCACACGTGCTCGTCGCGTACGTAGATGGCGTCAGGTTCGACGGCCACCTCGGGATGGTCGGCTGCGAGCTGGGCCGCCGTCGCCCAGTGTGTGGTCGCCCGCCGCCCGTCCAGTAATCCGGCGGCAGCCAGCATGTGCGCTCCCGCACAGACCGAAGCTATGCGGGAGGCGCGGTGAGCGGCGGGGGTGGCCAGCCACTGAACAAGCGAATCCGCCTCCAGCGCCTTCACCCCGCCCTCATCGAACACCAGGCCACCTGGCACGATGAGAGTGCCGATCTCGTGCGGCAGGCCCTTCCACGAGAGGTCGGCTGCGATGGAGGTGCCTCCGGCACAGCGGACGAGCCCGGGCCGAGGGCCGGCGATCAGCGTCTTGTAGCCGGGGACGTCCTTGTTCAGCAGGCGATCGGCGGTGGAGAACACCTCGATCGGGCCGGCGACGTCGAGAAGCTCTACGCCGTCGACCACGGCGATCACGACGATGTGAGGGGGCATTTCGCCCACTGTGCAGCATCGCCAGGATGTCCGCAATGACAAGGAGATGTCATCTACGGACATATCTCGGCCAGATGCGGCGGTGTCCGAATCTGGCATATGCGTGTCCTTGCGGACATCGGTCGCGCCCGCCCACGATGGTGCCCGTCCAATTCCCTGACGAACGGACCCATCCGATGCTCCCCACGGTTCCTCGAACGCCCACATCCCAGGCGGCCGCCGACCTCGCCGCCGAGGCCGCGCCCGCCTACCTGCTCAATCACAGCTACCGCACCTATCTCTTCGGCCGGTGCATCGTCCCCGAGCCCGAAGTCGACGATGAGGCGGCCTTCGTCGCGGCGATGATCCACGATCTCGGCCTCACCGACGCCTACGCCGGCGAGAGCGAGTTCGCACGCGCCGGTGCCGATCTCGCGTGCCGCTTCCTCGAAGGGCGCGGATGGGACCTTGAGCGCATCCAGCTGGTGGAGGAGGCGATCCTGCGGCACACCAACCTCGTGGCTGAGCAGGTGCCCGTCGTCCGGCTGGTCCAAGCGGGGGCGGCCCTCGACGTCGCCGGACTCGGCCGGGAAGGACTCGCATCCGATGATCTCGCCGAGATCTTGACGGCCTATCCGCGGCTTGACTTCGCATCGAGCATGCGAAACAGCTTCCTCGATGAGGCCCACCGGCATCCGGAGGGCGCCTTCGCCCAGCTCGAACGAGCCATCGCACTCTCCGGTCGATTCGGCAGCAACCCGATCGACGCTGCAAGCGCATGAATCACCATCCAGCACCGTCAACTCCAAGGAGCGGAACCAGCCACCCGACTGGGTCACGCGCATGGCGGTGTCCGTTCCAGATGCGTGGGGGGATTGTCGGAGGGGGGCCGTGGTGTGGTGTCCCGGGCTAGACTGATCTCACTCCAGTGCGCCACCAGCAGCGATCGTCCTCCATCGCGGTCCACCACGACCCGAAGGCCACGGCGTGGACCGTGCTCGGTATCGAGCACGGCACGCCATCAAGCTGTCCTCCAAGCCGTCCGCGACCAGGACGCCCTCGGAGCGGTGCGCCAGGTGCGGTCGTCCGAGCCTTGACCTGCAGCGCGATTTCTTCGGCCTGGAGCGAAGCGATCGGGAGTGCGGGCGCCGCCCGGCCGGGAAGAAAGGGGGAAAGGCCGGCGGGCCGGTGATCCCGATGCCGGCCAGTCAGTCGTTAGGCCCAGAGAGCTGACCGGCCTCCTTGCGCATCGGAGCCGTACCCCGCAGCGTTTGAGACCATCGGCGGCGGTAGTCACCGGGGGTGACTCCGTACCACTTGCGGAAGGCCAGGTGGAAGCCGACCGTGGACTCATAGCCGACGCGCTCGCTGATCCGGCTGTGAGAAAGCCCGGTATCGCTCAACAGGCGCGCGGCCTCCTGCATGCGGCGGGCCGTCAGGTGCCGCATCGGCGCCTCACCGACCAGCTCGCGGAAGGTCGACGCGAACGCCGAACGCGACAGCCCGGCCTGGGCTGCCAGTGACTCCACCGTCCAAGGCTCGGCGAATCTGGTCTGTACGACGTGCAGCGCCGTCCCGATCGCCGGATGATGTAACGCCCGCAGGATCGCAGAGCCCTCGGCCAGCTCGCCCACCGCGGCCCGCAGCGCCAGCACGAAGACGAGCTCGAAGGCACGCAGCGTGACCAGCGTCGCGCCGCCTTCGGCCAGGTGCCACTCGTTCGCCAGCCGCCCGAGGACGTCACGGAGCAGTCCGTGACCTTCCAGCGCAGCCTGGTCGAGGACCAGGACGGGCGGCAGTACTCGATAGAGTGGCGAGACGGCGGCCCGGTCGTAATGGAGCCCGCCGCAGAGCAGGACGGTCCGCTCGCCGGGCCCGCCGAGTTCGACAGTGCTCATGCCGCCCGGCGGCCGCTCGGGCAGCACAGAGGCGAGCGGCACGGTGGGTCGCCCCGGCCGGTCGCCCAGCCGGTGGGCGCTGCCGTGCGGGAAGACGGCCAGGTCCCCGGCGCGCAGCAGCACAGGCTCGGCGCCGGGCAACTCGACGGCGCAGGTGCCGTCATGCACATAGTGCAGCAGCGCGCAGTCCTCGCCCTCGCCTGCGATGCCCCACGGCGCGCCGGCCTGCCAGCGGCTGTGGAAGACGCCCTCCAGGCGCAACGGGGCCAGCAGAGCGCTCAGCAGGTCACCCTTCACCCGGACGATCCTTAAATAGCCTGATATTTCTCTTTATCGAGCGTATCGCGGATGCGGTCGATGCTGTCTGGCATGACCTTTCTTGTAATCGGGGCGGCAGGCGCTCAGGGCGGCGCGGTCGCTCGGCGACTCGTCGCTGAGGGGCACACGGTGCGCGGCCTGACCAGGAGCGGCCGAGTGCCGCATGGAGTGGAGCCGGTCGCCGGTGATCTCGGCGACGCTGAGGCGGTGAAGGCGGCCTTCGCCGGGGTGACACACGCGTCCGTGACACTGCCCCTGGTCTACGAGCCGGACACGGTGGCCGCGTACGTTCGCCATGTGCGCGACTCCGCGCTGGCGGCCGGGGTGCGGCGGCTGGTGTTCAACACCGCCAACCGGCTGCCCGAGGACACCACACAGGTGGCGGCCTTCGAGACGCGCCGGTGGGCGATGCGTACGCTGCAGTCGGCCGGTCTGCCGGTCGTGGTGCTGTGCCCGCCGGTCTACTTGGACAACCTGGCGGCGCCGTGGGTGGCGGGTCCGCTGGCGGCCGAGGGCGTGCTGCGCTACCCGCTGCCCGCCGACCTGCCGGTGCCCTGGCTCTCGCTCGACGATCTGGGCGCCATCACGCACGCCGCGCTCGTGCGTGACGATCTGGAGGGCGCCGTGCTGAAGATCGGCGGGCCCGACGTGGTGACCGGCGATGAGCTGGCTGACGCCTTCGGCGCCCAGTACGCCGCGCAGGATCCGGCTGACTTCGAGTCGGGCCTGGCGATGGCGCTGGGCGCATCGAAGGCCGCCGAGGTGGCGGCCACCTACCGCTGGGCCGCCGCCGACCACGATCTGTTCGCGCCCGTCCCCGCAGTGGCCGATCTGCTGGGCCTACGGCTGACGCCGTTGCGCACCTGGATCACCGCCCAGCGCTGGGCGACCCGGTGAACGCCGTGGAGGCGGAGATCGTCCGTCACCACAAGGTCATCGAACGCTGGCTGACCGGCGCCGCCGCACCGGAAGAGTTCGCCCGCTTCGCCGACGCCCACGCCCCCGGCTTCACGCTCATCACCCCCGACGGCCGAACGCTCTCCCGCGACCAGGTCCTCGCCGAGGTCGAGCCACTCTACGGGAACGCGCCCGGGCTGACGGTCGAGATCCGCCACGTGCGATTCGTCGCATCCGAAGGAGCCCTCCTCGTCGCCACCTACCAGGAGGTCCAGCCGGATGGGATCCGGCAGTCCACCGTGGTCTTTCAGGGCGCCAAGTGGTTGCACCTGCACGAGGTCTGGCTACCGTGACGGCGTGCTGCCGCAGGAGACGCTGGGCGAGGCTCGGCTCCTCGACGACGAGGGGTCATTGACCGGGCTGCGTGGCGGGCAGGTGCTCAACGAGCTGTGAGCACGACACCGGCCGGCTGCGCGCTGCGGCAGATCGTCCATGATGGAACGGTGGGCTCGGCCAGCCAGAACGAGGGACCGCGTGCGGAGCGGCCGCGGCGGCGGAGGTTCACGTCCGAGTACAGGCAGGCGATCCTGGCCGAGCACCACCTGTTGTCGCATATCACCATGAACTGGCGCGGCAGGCCCCTGACCAGCCACGAGGTCGTGGTCAACAGCATTGCCGCGACCCGCACCCGCACCGGGCTGACCGTCGCGGCCGAACTGGACACCAACGCCTACCCGCTGGGCGTGTCGGTGTCCGCCGAGCGGATGAGCATGCTGCCGATCACCCCGCGTACCGAGCGCGGCTCCTGGAACTACACGATCGGCCCGGCAGACGACACCCGCACCAACCCGTATGTGACGACGGGCGCGTATCCGGTCCGAAAGCCTGCACGCTTTGGCCGATCCCCGGCCGACCGGGATGAGCCGAGAGGAGCTGAACGAGCTGGCTGCGTCTTCGGCCCCGGATCAGGCGGCCCTGGCCGAGCAGCCCGTTGACATGTTCCTGACTTACTACCGGGCAAAGCCACTGGATCAGGACACCTCCCCGCCTCCCCGGGCGTCACATCCTCGATGCGGGCCCGAATCCACCACACGTCGCCGCTTGCCGTGAAACTTTCAATATGTTCCAGGTTGAACGATGCGATACGTGCCAGCAAAACGGCACGGGAACGCCGCCCGTCACGTCAGAGGAGCGAGCGCGCCTTGACGGGACCTGCATGCCTCGTATTTGCTCCGTCGCACCACCACCCATCGGCAGGAACGGGCGCGGCAAAGCGATGTAAACGATGACACGGTTTTCCGTCATGCCCTCCATCACGCCAGTTCCGCACGGATGAGAGGACTGATCCAGCTCATGTTAACGCTAACCGAGGCGCTGGCACCGTCCCTCCCTGCGGTGCCGCAGGCAGGTGAGTGATGATGCGGCGCAAATCCGTCCTCGCCGCTGTCATCGCGGCGGTGCTTCTCGCGGTGGCCACCGGCGGTACGGCGCTGGGCAGCAGCGCAACCACGTCACGTGCGGCGAGCGCCGCCGCGGCGACGCCAGGATGCGGCAAGACTCCAACGCTCAGAAGCGGCACGCACTCGATTCAGAGCAGCGGCCGGACTCGTTCCTTCATCCTGAGAATCCCCGACAACTACAACAACAACAACCCCTACCGGTTGATCTTCGGCTTCCACTGGCTCAACGGCACCGCCAACGACGTCGATACGGGCGGGAGCAGCGGATTCACCTGGTCTTACTACGGGCTCAGGCAACTGGCGAACAACACCGCGATCTTCGTTGCCCCCCAGGGCCTGAACAACGGCTGGGCCAACTCCGGCGGCGAAGACCTGACCTTTGTCGACGACATGCTCAGGCTGATCGAAGCAGACCTGTGCGTCGACACCACACAGCGGTTCGCCGGAGGCTTCAGCTACGGCGGCGGCATGAGTTACGCCCTGGCCTGCGCCCGGGCGACGGTCTTCCGCGCCGTCGCCGTCTACTCCGGCGCACAACTCAGCGGATGCAGCGGCGGCACCCAGCCCATCGCCTACATCGGGCTACACGGTCTCAGGGACAACGTCCTCAACATCTCTCAGGGCCGGTCGCTGCGCGACAGGTTCGTCAGGAACAACGGATGCACTGCCCAGAACCCCCCGGAGCCGGCACAGGGCAGCCTGACGCACACCGTCACCACCTACTCGGGATGCCAATCCGGGTACCCGGTCGCATGGGCGGCGTTCGACAGCGGTCACACTCCGGGGCCAGTGGACGGGTCCACCGCTGAGGACGGCGCACGTACCTGGACCAAGACAGTGGTGTGGAACTTCTTCAACCAGTTCCAGAGCACGAACGACACCACACCGCCGACCTCGCCGGGCACTCCCGCCGTCTCCAACGTGACCGCCACCAGCGCCACCCTGACCTGGACGGCATCCACCGACCAGGGCGGCTCCGGCCTGGCCGGTTACAACGTCTACCGCGTGACGGGCGCCACCGACCCGCTGCTCGGCCAGTCCGCCACCAACTCGATCACCCTGACCGGGTTGACCGCCGACACCGCGTACCAGGTCTATGTACGCGCGCGGGACGGCGCGGGCAACCTGTCGGCCAACTCCCCGTTCGTCGCGTTCACCACGACCTCCACCGGCGGCGACACCACACCACCGACCGCCCCGGCCGGGTTGGCGGCCTCCGGCACCACCGCCGACGGCACCAACCTGTCCTGGAGCGCCTCCACTGACGACGTCGGGGTGACCGGCTATGACATCCTGCGCGCACCTGGGGCCACCGGCGGCACCTTCGCCCAGGTCGGCACCTCTGCCACGACCTCGTTCAGCGACACGGGCCTGACCCCGGGCACCACCTACCGTTACCAGGTCCGCGCCCGGGACGCCGCCGGCAACCTCTCGCCGGTGTCCAACACGGTTCAGGTCACCACCAGCGGCGGCACCACCGGGACGTGCACGGCCACGGCGACCGTGCAGAGCCAGTGGGGCACCGGCTATGTGATCCAGCCGGTGACCGTCACCAACACCAGCACCTCGACGATCACCAGCTGGACGGTCACCTTCACGCTCCCGGCCGGGCACACGCTGACCGGCTCGTGGAACGCCACCGTCACCACCGGCGGGCAGACCGTCACGGCCAAGAGCGTGAGCTTCAACGGCACGCTGGCCCCCGGAGCCAGCACCACCAGCTTCGGCTTCCAGGCCGGCCGCCCCGGCGGCAACACGGCCCTGCCCTCCGGATACACCTGCACCAGCGCGTAATCTCGCGACCGGAGATCGGCCCAGCCCCCAGGCGAACGTCTCGGCGGGGCTGGGCCGCACCCGTTCTTCCTCACCGCTGCTGACAGCGCCGGCGCGCTGGTGACGGGCGCGGTATCCGTGCCCGCATGCGAGAAGGCCATCCGCGGTGAAAGCGGACGGCCTTCCGGGAGGCGGGAGCCTCAGCTGTAGGAGTAGGACTGCGCGCTGCAGCCGGTGATGTAGGGCCCGGGGTAGACCTGCTGGGTGGAGCAGCCCCAGGTGGCGGTCAGGGTCGTGGCCGAGGAGGGAATGCTGATCGCCGGTCCGTTGGTCCAGCCGACCTGGTCGTACTGGTGACCGCCGCTGCAGATGGCCGACACGCTCACCGAGGTGCTGCCGCCGGGCAGGCTGATCGTGAACGACCACGTGTGGTTCACCGGGTTCGCGACCATCGAGCTGTAGGGCATGGTCACGCCGTACGAAGGAGGCGAGGAGCCGACCGAGACGTACGAGGCGTACCAGTCGCGGGTGTCGCCGGAGTAGTTGACGTTGAGGCAGTCCACCGTGGCGTTGAGCGTCAGGGTTGAGGCGGCGGCGGGCTGCTGCGTGGTCACGACCATCGCGGCGGTGGTGGCCAGCATCACGCCGACCGCCAGTGTCCGGCGGATCAGGCTGCGAGCGATCATGGGGTCCCCTTTTCTTCGCGCCGTTGACTGTGGAGATTTCGCCAGAGTTGCCGGCCTCGCCGGCCGCCAGGGCCTCCGCCCCGATCGGGCGTGGGGGCGGACGCGCACGTCGGTGAGGCCGGTGAATCCGTATCCCATGACGTGGTGGTCACCGGGCACGCACGACACCATGGTGGTTTCATCGGCGTGAGCCACATTGTTCTGATGGGTCTCGGTGGAACCCGGATAGCACCGTCCCGCTACAAGGAGAGATATCCACCGATGTGCAAAACTCGCTGGTTGCAGTGGGCACAAGGGCGCGGATTCTGTGCAAAGATTTGCCATCTCTCCCTGCCGCCGGTCGCTATCCAGAGCGCGCGGGCCGCGCGCCCGAGACGCCCGCGGGATATGCCTTCTCGAGGGGAGGATCACACAATGGCCACAGAGTGGACAGTCCCATAGAAAGGACCGCTCTCCGAAACAAGCGGTGTATCGCGCTTTCCGTACGGTCCGTAAAAGGGCGGCGATCTCGCCCCACGGATCAACAGGCTGGTCGCGGGCCATGTGACGCCGTGCGATGCGGCGGTCGTACCCGCGTCATCACAGTCGTCCGCGCGGCGGTGTTAGTGAAACTTTCAACACGGTGACGCCTGCGGCGAGCTGTCGAGGCTCGCCGTCCGGAGATGCTGAACGCCGCGGGGAGCGACCCGCACTGCGCGAAGGCTGGCTGTTCTCCGTCTCCTCGGTGGTGAGGTCCTCCGGGTGTTGGCCGGACTGCTTCAGCGCCTTGTTCTCGTCACAAGTGCCGATGCGGCCCCGCCAGCCTGTCGGCGACGACCGAATGCGAGGAGCTACCTGCCTGGGGAGGGGCGCGGCGGGCAAGGGCGCGGACCTGGTCGTGACCGTCCTGCCGGCCGGGTTCCGCCAACGGTATCCGGGTCGCACGTGTCACCGGCACGTGGGATCCGGAGAATCTGTATTGGGCCAACAAGCCCGCCTTCACCACCGAGGACGCCTCCACCAACTTCCACCTGGCTGGACAGCATGGAGTGGAACGTCATCGGCATCACCCAGAACTGGGCCGCCGGCGCCGCCAACCACGGTCTGGTGCTCAGGTCGCCCGGCGAGGCCAACATCGACAACCACCGGGTGTTCACCGCTACGGCGGCCATCGCGGCCAGGTTGGCATACCGATCAGCTTCGAATCGCCGATCATCAGCATCGGTTGCGGGCCGGCCAGCCGCTGCAGCGCCTGCATCGCGCCGATGACCTGGCCGACCTCGCCGGCCCCGCCGTCGGAGGCGCGGTGAAAGACCGGGATCGCCCCATCGGAGCTGACCGCCGGCCCGGCCTGGATCTGTTCGAGATCCGGCCGGCGGTCCTGGGGATGGCCGAACTTCGGCGCGGCGAAGCCGGGCTCGGTCTGCTGGTAGTCGCCCTGCAGCGAGATCGAGGTGAGATACCAGTGCAGGCGCCCACCTCGATGCCGAGCGCCTCGATCGCGGCCGGCCCGACCGAGCCGGCCAGGTGATCGAGGTGCGGGGCGATGGCCTCCAACGCCCGGCCGATCCGGTCATTGTCGAGCAACTCCGGATCCACCCCGAACGCCTCGCCCATCGCTCACTCCTGCACGTGCACCAGCGGCGCGGGCGAAAACAGCCGGTGGGTCACCAGCACCTCGATCACCTGCCCGTGCGTGAGTTCCGCAGTATCGCGTACCGGAGAGGCCGCGTCCACCAACTCCCGGATCCGCAACCACGGGCAGAACCCCGCGATGACCGGCAACGCTCCCAGCATCTTCTCGACACTGGCCTGACCCCACTGCGCACGCTGTCTCACCGGGCCACGTCATACCGCGCGACGATCACCACGGCAACCCGGCGATCTTCACTTACCTCGACGTGCGGAAACGGGGGCTAGCAAGACAGACGGGACAGGTACGTTCCAACCCCATATCCCTCACGGCCCCCTCCACCGGCATGCCTCAACCGTTCCCGCTGGGCCCGTAAGAGTGCGCCTGCCGATCATTACATCCGCCCATGTCACGACCATGTGAGGCCTTCGCGTGGCGGCGCGAACTCAGGGCCACCCGGGGGACGGCAACGCGTGCGGCAGGATGATCAGTCGTGCCCCTTCGCCTGGCCACCGTTACGAACACGTTCGCCGCGCTGCGGTTGCCGCCCCTGAGCGATCGGGTGAGGACGTGGAGGCACTCGCTCTACGCCACCAGATCACGGTCCTCCGCCGCCAGCTCGGCGCCGATACCCGAGCCAGATTCGCACCCGAGGACCCGAGCCTTCTTGCCGCTCGTCCATGACGACTACCGCGCGAGCGGCCCGATCGCGCAACGCCACCCAGAGGGGACCAACTGGGAGGGCCTCGGTGTCGCTCCTGTCTGTCGCGTGAACTGCTCGGCCGGGGCGGCGACGCAGCGGCCGGCCATGCTGTCCCGTGCGGCAGGAAGACAGCATGGCCGGTGCGATGATCACGACCAGTGGGCTGAACACCTGCGTCCGACCCGACACATGTCAGCCGACGGCGGTGACGACCCATTCAGGGACGATGACCCCACCGGAGCGCGGCTGGTACCGGGTGCCGAAGCGACCGTTACCCAGTCCGGGATAGACCCACAGATCGCGGTCCCCGCTGACGGCGACCAGGTCGGTCTTGCCGTCACCGCTCAGATCCATGGCCGCGACCTTGTAGTTGGTCCAGCCGCTGCCAGCGTGGGTGCGGGCGCCGAGGGTGATGCCGCTCTGGCTCGTGTTGGGATAGAACCAGAGGTCACCGTTGCGGTCGATGGCCATGATGTCGGTGCGGTTGTCGCCGTTGAAATCGAAGGGGAAGGTGCGGTAGCCGGTCCAGCCGCTGTTGCCGATCTGGATCCTGGTGGCACCCGCTGCCCCGTCCGGATAGTGGAACAGCGTGCCGTTGGCGTTGTGGATGGCGAACAGGTCGGCGTGCGGGTTGCTGTTGGCGTTGCCCGCGGTGAAGGTGTATTTCTCCCAGCCGGAGCCGACATCATCTCTGCTACTGGTGGTCAGATATCCGCCCTTGTTGGGATACATCCACAGAACGCCGTCGGAGCCAGACCTGAGGAGGTCGGCCAGGCCGTCCCCGTCCCAGTCGGTGACGACCCATCCCATGCCCCAACCGCTGCCGATCTTGACCCGGTTGCTGACGCTGACCGTGTTCTCTCCCGAACTGCTCTGGTTCGGATACATCCACAGGTCACCGGCGCTGTCGGTGAGAATGAGATCGTTGCGGCCGTCTCCGTCGAAGTCGTGGTTGTTCTTGGCGGGCGTCAGCGAGACCCTGTTCCAGGTCTGGACCGTGGACAGCACACCGCTGAAGTAGCCGCCGAGGCTCGCGGCGCCGGTCTTGTGCGCGCCTACGCGCAGCGCGCCGGTGGCCTTCCACTTCGTTGTGTGCCGGACACTGGCGACGTTCTGGCCGTTGACCCAGAGGATCACCAGGCCGGAGGCGGCTTTGTAGGTCACGGTGACCTGCGACCAGACACCCAGCGCAGCGCTGCCCGCGGGCGCGACGGCGGTGTCCCAGACGGGACTGGCCACGTCCGACTGGCTCATGGCGAAGTGCCAGGCCCCGTTCTGGATCCAGAGCTTGAAGCCGGCGGTGTTGACGCCGTCCTGGGAGAGTACGGTGCCACCGGCGGTGGAGGGGGGCGAGTAAGTGCCCTGGATGGTGGGTTTGGCCCAGGCGCTGAGGCTGAAGTCGGCGTCGGTGACGACGGCGGGGCCGCCGGCCGCGAGCGTTCCGGTGGTGCGGTCGAACGCGATGGCCGGGCTGTAGGTGTCGCCGGTCTTCCACGTCGCGCCGGCGGTGGCGGTCAGCGGGAGGCCTGTTCCGGTGAAGGCGCTGTCGGCGACGGTGCCGACCGCGGTGCCCGACGTAGCCGTGGCGGGCAGGTCGGCCAGGGTCCAGGTGTGGTCCGCCGCGGCGGTGGTGATGGCGTTGACCCAGGTCGTCAGATCGTCAGCGCGGGCGGCGGTGAGGGAGCTGTCGCTCCCGGCGGGGTCGGGGCAGCCGGCCTGGCCCGCCTGGCTGAGCACGGCGGCGAGCTTGCCGCCGTTGAGTACGGGTGCACCGGCCATCCCGCTGCACACGAGCGGGCCGGTCGCGGTGGTCAGCGTCGTGGCGGTCGCGGCCGTGAAAGTGACCTGCGCGGTGCGCTGCTGGTCGTTGGTCCAATCGGCGGCGGTCACCCCGGCGCGGCTGTAGCCGACCGTGGACAGTTCGACACCGGTGGGGGCGGTGGTGGCCAGCGGGATCGGGGTGATCCCGTCAACCGGGGTGGCCAGCCGGGCCAGGACCACGTCGCGGCCGGGCCGCGGGCTCAGCCAGTCGACCTTGATGCCGGCCTTTCCGGGGAACGTGACGTAGGTCGCGCCGGCCGGCGCGCCTTCGGCGAGCTGGGGCTGGTTCGGGTCGGGGGCCAGGCAGCTCACGGCGCCCAGCACCCAGCTCGGCGCGACCAGCGTCGCGGTGCACTCGCGGCCGTCGCCGGCGAGTTTGCCGACTGCCGCCTGTGCTCCGGTGCCGGGCGCGGGGCCGGTGCCGGCGCGCAGCTGCAGCAGCATGGTGGGGGAGGCGGTCGGGTCGGTGCCCTCGCCGACTTGGGTGTAGCCGTCAGGGTCTACGTCGACGGTGAGGCTTTCGCCGTCGTTGTTGCGTAGTCTGGCGGTCATTCGGTGGCCGGTGCCCTCGCGTAGGCCGTCCCCGCGGATCTCGTACACGCCGGGAACTTCGAGGTTCAGTACGCCGGAATTGGCGGTTACTTGGAAGCAGACACGGCCGATTCCGTCGGCGCCGATGGCCTCGTCGGTGGTTCGGACCTTCAGCAGGCCGATGTCACCCTGCACCGGCGTGGCGCAGTCGGCCAGCAGGATGTGGCCGTCGCCGGAGATCAGCCTGACGTTCTGCGCCTCCAGGATCTCCGCCGCACCAGGGTAGGGATAGACGCCGTTGTCCACCAGTGACGGGAGCGAGATCGCAGACGCGCCGGCCGCCGCCGGCCAGGCAGCTACCGATAAGGACGCTGCCATCGCTGTGGCGACGCCCAGCGTCACCCAGCGTGGGGATAACTTCATGACCACAAACCTCCGATGTCGCCTGTGCGGAAGTTCCGATAGGCCTGCCAACGCTTGAAGGGTTCACGACCCGTTCACATTGCTCGCGCCTCTGCGGATAGAAACGAGGCTAAAGAAGCCCGGTATGCCGGTGGTATATCCGATCATGTCTGGGATTGCCCGGCATTCGAGCATCGTGTGACACTCCGCTCTGCTGAATGGAGGGTGAACCGGATTCGCCTCGTCAGCGCTTCCCGTAGGCGAAACTTTCGAGCGGTGATGGAGGCTGCGGTGCAGCTGAACGTGTGTGCGCGGATACCCATACGGTGGCAGGCGGTGATCGCGACATGCACGGTCCTGGCTGTGCTTGCCGGCCTGCTGCACGCGCCGCCGGCGTATGCCCAGGGGACGGTTCCCGCTGATCGCCCCCTCGTGGTGTCGGCCTGGCAGGAGGGCGGTCCGCAGGTCCGATTAGCTGCCGAGGCCGCGTTGCTGGGTTCGGACGCTCAGGTCAGCGCGTTCCTGGATGGCGGATGGGCCCAGGCCCAGCGTCTCGATCAGCGGGAGAATCTTGCGCGGGTCATCAGTAACGGTGGTCCCGCCCTGCGCGCGAAGGCTCAGGCCGCCCTGGACGCGGACGTCGCAGGTGACCAGAACGCGATCCCCACGTTCCTGAAGAGCGGTTGGCAGGGCCCGTCGGACATCGACACCCGGGTGTCGGTGAACCAGCTGATGGCCTCCGGCGGCGATCAGGTCAAGCAGGCGGCGCAGGCCGTACTGGACTCCGGGACCGCCGAGGAGATGCGGAAGTTCCTGGAGTCCGGCTGGCAGGCGCAGTGGAACACCGACCAGCGGCTGCGGATCAACCAGGCCATAGCCACAGGTGGCCCGCAAGTCCGCGCCGCGGGCCAGAAAGCACTGGACGCAGGTGCGCCGGAGGCGCTGGAGGCATTCCTCTCCTACGGCTGGGCCGTGGCCTCGGCGCGGGACGAGGAGACCGCGACTCTAGAAGACCTGCTGGGCCAGGCGAAGGAGGCCAAGGCGCTGGCGGAGCAGGAGACCGCCAACGCCACGAGCGAGGCCGATCGCGCCAGGGACTCCGCAGCCGCGGCGCGCCGGTCGGCGGCGGAGGCCGCTGCCGCAACCGCGGCGGCACGCGACAACATGGCTGAGGCGAAGGCGCAGGCCAAGCGGGCGGCCAGGGCGGCGGAGCAGGCGGCTGAGGCGGCGCAGGTGGCCGTTCAGGCTGCGGCTGCGGCGAACCGGGCGGCGCGTGCCGCAGCCACCGCGGCGGCACGCGCCGCGCAGATGGCGTCGAAGGCCAACCAGAAAGCTTCCGAGGCTTATCAGCACGCCGCAGCCGCGGCCGTCGATGCCACTTTTGCGGAGAACGCACGGCAAGCGGCGCAGGCAGCCCGAAGGATCGCCCGGGAGACGGACGAGTTCGCCGAGCTGGTCAACTTGGCGCTCACGGCGGTCAGGGAAAACTCCCATGCGGTCACAGCGGCTACGGCTGCGGCTGAGAATGCTCTGGCGGCAGCGGCTGCCAATGACGAGGCTGTACGGTACGCCAACGCGGCCGGCGCGGACGCCCAGGAGGCGGTCGCCGCGGCGGCAAGGGCACGGGCCAACGCCGAGCGGGCCGCGCGGGCGGCACGGGCGGCACAGACGTACCTCCAGACAGCCATCGATGCCGCGATCAAGGCGCGAGACGCTGCCATCAAGGCGGCAGCCAACGCCCGGGCCGCGGCCGTCGCGGCCCTCGAAGCCGCCGAGCACGCGGGCGACGCCGCCAAGGCGGCGGAACGGGCCACCGAATACGCCAACCTGGCCACCACGGCCGCGCAGCAGGCGCTGGACACCGCGACCCAGGCCGCCGCGGTCTACGATGCGGCGCGTGTCGCCGACGCAGAACGCCTGGCGGTGGCTCGGGACGAGGGGTTGGAGACCGCCCGGACAGCCAACGTCGCGTATGAGAGGCAGCAGCGGGCCGCCGACTGGGATGTCGACCAGGCCGCCAAACGCGACGCCGAGACCAACAGGCTCATCGCGGTGGTCCTCGACCCGGCCACCGAGCGCGCGGCCGCGGTCGCGGCCGCTCGCAAGGTCGCGCTCAATCTGGCCGGCGGCCAGAGCGCCTGGACCAAGCAGGCGGCGCTGGGCGCACTGGGTGGCGCCGACGATCTCGTGCTGGAGTTCGTGCGCGCCGGCCTCGCCCGCGCTGAGGCGCAGGACAACCGCATCGCGGTGACCAAGCTGTCGGTGGCCGACAACGCCGCCCTGGAGACGGCGGCCATGAACGCCCTGGCCGGCAGCGACCAGACGGTTGCGACCTTCCTGCGTACGCAGAGCTATCCCGGCCGGTACACGGCGGACCGGCTGAAGGTCAACCAGATCCTGGCCGCGGCCAAGACGGCCGGCGATGTCGTGCTGGCGCAGCGAGCCGAGCAAGCCCTTGAGGCCGACACGCCGCAGGCGTTGCGAGACTTCCTCGACACCGGCCAGTACACCGCGGCGGTCATCGGTGAGCGGGTGCGGGTCAACCAGATCCTGGCCAGCCCGGACAGCGGGCCGGAGGTGAAGGCGGCAGCGCAGATAGCCTTGGAGGGACCCGCTCCGGGCCTGCGGCAGTTCCTCAGCACGGGCCGGTTCACCGCGGCCGAGCGGGACCACGAGACCGCGGTTCACCTCGCTGTGGTCGCCGGCCTGCTGACGAAGATCAGCCAGGCCGCCGAGTCGGCCGTGGAGAGCGCTCTGGAAGCGCAGGCCGTAGCCGCCCGCGCCCGCGACGACGCCGCGTTGGCCGCATCCTACGCTCAGCAGGCGATCGACTCGGCGCAGCGGGCCGCCGGCTACGCTCAGCAGGCCAGGGTGCACGCCGACCGAGCCGCTGCCTCGGTGGAGAAGGCCGCGGCCGCGGTCAAGACCGCCGTCGGGGCGGCCACGAAGGCCAGAACCTCCGCCCACAGCGCCCTCCGGTCGGCCACCTGGGCGATCGCCTCCCACGCGATGGCCGTCGACGCCGCCAACAGCGCCACCCGAGCAGCACGCCTTGCCTACAATTCGGCCATCAACGCCGGTCAGAGTGCCGACGCTGCCGCCAGGGCGGCCGATGCGGTTGCCAAGGACTATGAGTACGCCGCCGGCGCGGAAATCGCCAAATGCGACTTCGAGTACAACCGGGATGACTATGCACGGCTGGAGGATGCATACGGCTTAGAAGAGGGCAAGTTCTATCGCGACTGCATCTACAACATCCTCGGGGATCCGGAGGAGCTGGCCACACGGGTATACCTCAACTCCGCCTTCTGTGACATCTATCCGCAGGACAGCCAGTCCTACGAGAACTGCATCGCCTCCACATCGGCTCCCGGCTTCGAAGCGATACAGGAATACAACCTTACCTTCGAGGCGCTCAGGTATGCGCTCACGATGTTCGAAGTGGGGTGGATGCCGGCCATTGTCGGCTGTCAGGTCACACTGGTCTGCGGAGCAGCGCTTACCGTCGCCACGGTTGGTGTTGAAATATATCGTTTCGTCCAGGGTGACCAATCGCTGGCCAAGACGCTGCTCAACCTCGGCACCATCGCTCTTGAATCGCTGGCCGGATATGGGATCGGAAAACTGCTCAGCAGTGGGTTCCGGGCGCTCAAGAGGGCCTTCGCAGCTTCCAAGACGGGCACGAGCGCGATATCGGAGATCCGTAGGGGCCTGCTCCAAACCGAGCAAAAGCTGGTCCTCGCGCACGTCCGGACCATGCTTGCCAGCGAATACCCCACGGTCAGGGACACCGCCTTCTTCTGGTCCGGCCGCACAGAGATAGCACCTGACAAGTATGTGTCTGCCGGACCCGATCTTGTCGCTGAAATTGCGAAGGCGAAGGGTGGCACCTCGCTCGAAATGCTCATGGACAGCCGTGGGATCCCACAGGCGCAAATTCCGAAAGAGATAGAGTGGGACCCCTGGGAGGTGCCATGGGATGCCATCCAGGACCAGGTCAATGATGCGTGGACCCAGATCTCCCTGAATTACGCACGAAATGCCTCCGGCGTGGTCAGGGTGGTGCACGGAACAAGCCTGCGCCCGGGCAACGTCTGGGAGACGACGGAGTTCCCCGCGCTCAAGGCCAATCCCAACGTCACCAAAATAATCAGAATAACCATCGTCGACGCGACCACGCGGACGGAGGACGTGATCTTCGAGCGATAGTCGACAGCAGACCGCGCTGGTATCCTGTTTCGGTGGAATTTGCGATCAGTGAAGAATGGAAAGAACGGGTCGTCTACCGGGAACAGGATGCCGGCTTCACTTTCGACTGCGCCTGGGGCGTCAAGCCTCACACCGTCTTCGTGCCATCCGCCGCATACTGGCCGCAGGCGACTCCGGCCTGGATGCACGATCGGCGGGACGAGATCATCGGTCGCCTCCGCGCTCATCTGGGTGCACGCTACGTCATCGAGGAGTTCGAGAAGAGCGACACCGGTCCCCGGCAATGGGTGACGGTTCTCGGGGCCCGCCATTCGGACGGGTCAGTTCCCGGCGAGTGGATCGCCGTGCTCATGGATCCCGACGAAACAGCCACCCCCCACGCCTCCTGGACGCCCGAACAGCGCAGTCAGTTCTTCGCTGATCACGCGGGGCGGGTCGGCGGCGGGTCCACACCGGACGAGGCGGTGGAAGATCTCCGGCAGCGGGTCGGCCGGCCCGAATTGCGCTGGGGAACCTGAACGAGACATCCGCGTGCCGCAGCCACAAGGGCTGTGGCCGGGAACGGTCAGATCCACGTCACAGCCACCCGCACTCCGGCGCTCCTTGCCCGGGTGAGCGACCCGGCGGGCAGGCCGCTGCGCGCCGGGGCCGAGATCGAGCACGACCCGGCCGCACCGGACGGCCAGGGCACCGGCCAGATCTGGATCGGCAGCGTGGATAACGTACCGGAAGGCAGTCAGGCGAGCATCGCCGTCCTGGCGAACACGCTGTCCGACGGATGGAAGGTACGCTGGCGGGTCCGCGCGGTCTCACCCACCGCTACCTCCTCCTGGTCGGACTGGCAGACCTTCACCATCAACCTGCCTGAACCCAGCGCTACCGGCCTGACCATCACTCCATCCAAGGTGGTGGACGGCACCACGGTGACCACCACGCTCACCCCGGCGTTCGCGGCCAAGGTCACGGATCCCGCCGGCGGGGCGCTGCGGGCGAACCGGTCCGGTGTGTGCCTGCCGATGATTACATCCACCCAGGTCATGACTCTGCGAGGGCTTCTCAGGGGTCCGCGAGATCCGGTCACCCGGGGAGACGGAAGCGCGTACGGCAGGATGATCCGCCGTGCTCCTTCGCCTGGCCTATCTGACCGTCATGAATGCGTTCGCCGCGCTGCGGTTGCTCCCCATGAGCGATCGGGACAAGGACGTGAAGATTCTCGTCCTGCGTCACCAGATCGCTGTCCTTGAACGCCAACCCGGCACTGACACCAGAGTGAGATTCGCTCCCGAGGACCGGGCCTTTCTCGCCGCGCTCCTGACCTCGCTGCCGCGCGAGGTCCTTCGTCGGCTGTGGCTCCTCGTTCGGCCGGACACCGTCCTGCGCTGGCACCGCGATCTGATGGAACGACGTCACGCCCATATCTGTCGGCCAAAGCGACGTGGGCGCCCACCCACCATCCGTGCCCTCATTCTGCGTCTGGTTCGGGAGAACCCCGGCCGGGGTCATCGGCGGGTGCATGGTGAGCTCACCACGCTCGGTATCAAGGTCCCGCCGTCCACGGTGTGGGAGATCCTCGAACAGGCCGGTCTTGATCCGGCGCCCGAGCGGGCGTCCATCACGTGGGCCGACTTCCTGCGCTCGCAAGCCGACGCCCTGCTGGCCTGCGACTTCATCGAAACCCTCACTCTCAGCGGCAACGCCAGTACATCCTGGCAGTCATCGAGCACGCCACCAGGCGCGTCCGTGTTCTCGGCACCACCGCTCACCCGAGCGCGACCTGGGTCATCCAAGCGATCAGGAATCTGGTGATGGATCTGGACGACGCGGGCTGCCGGCCGCGTTACTTGATCCGAGACAAGGATGGGAAGTTCCCCGCCCTCGTGGACGAGATCCTCGCCGAGGCCGGCATCAAGACAGTCCTCACAGGCATCCGAATGCCGCGGATGAACTCCATCAAGACGGACAGGTTGCCGCCCTGATCGTCTACAACGTGGGTTCCAGGGGCGATCGCAACACCTGACCCGGTGGGTGTTGCTTGACCAAAAAGCGTCGGTCAGGGCTTCCGCGGGATGGAGCCAGAACTGCTCCTTGGATCCCTCCTACACCTCGAACCGGTCGTCGGAGACGATATGGATCGCGGCCTCCTCCGCGGACGCGCCCGCACGGTCGACGCCGATGTCTTCGGCCCAGAGATCCGATGACGGGTCGCCAGCTTCTTGGGTGGCCCAGACGAGCCGCCCTGCCCTCAGATATCCGACCTGGTCGTCGATGAGCTCGCCGTCGGTATCGGATGCGTCACCGATCCCGTCACCGAACTCTTCGGCTGCGATGTCGGGAACCTCATGGGCAAGTCTCTGGCTGAAGGGTTCATGGGTGCGAGCTTCGTCGGCGGTCAGCCCCCAGGCCAGGCTGCCGATGGGGCGATCCCCCGGCAGATAGCCGGGGCCGTCGCCGTCCTCGCCGAGTTCGTCGTCATCGAGACTCTCCTCTGGTGGCAGCAGTCCGGGGACGTAGTCGTCCATGGTTTCTCCTCAGTGGGTTGCATGGTGGGCTGGGCCGACCGGATCGCTGGTCAGGGACTCGGCCGTGTACGGCCGAAGGCGGTGAGCAGCGCTGGCGACGGAGCTTGGCCGTGCCTGGGTGACCGGGTCGCGGCTGAGTCGCTGGAAGCTCAGCAGGCGTCGGGGGCCCGGTGGTCTCAGTCGCCGGCCTTCGTGCTCACCGACTCGGCGGCAGCGCGATCGGAGTAGCCCGGGTGCCGGGGGTCGATCAGATCGGTATGGGTGGTCGTTCGTGAAAGGTAGTCGGCGACGAAGGGGCAGATGGCGGTGATCGTGCCCTCGCGGGCGCGGATCTCGTCGAGCACGTGCCGCACCATCGCGCTCGCCACGCCCTGGTGCTGTTGGCTCGGCTCCACCTCGGTGTGCAGCAGGGCGTACCGGTTGGGCTTCAGATGGGTGTAGTAGAGCCAGCCGACCAGATCGCATGCGCGGTGAAGCTCGAACCGCCCTTGATCGGTGTTGTCGATCAGCACCTCGGTCACCGGTACCTGTTCCTCGCCGCTCATCGGCTCACCCTTCCAGCGTGGAGGTACGCCGCGCCCTCGTGCACGCCTGCCATCCGGACTGTCCCATCCACGTGTGACGTCAATCTGCTGCCAACATACACATAGGTACCATATATTTGGACTATAAGGTCCCGTTTTCCCTCTCGGGATTGCTCGGGTCCGCCACCGATGACGAACGAGCCGAGAAGAGGACAGGGAGCACTGACGTCATGGACGATCTGCACGTCACCATCGAGCCTGAGCGCATCGTCACCCCGACCCTCATCCTGCGTTCCTGGTCCGCCGAAGATGCCCAGGGGGCGTTCGAGATCTACGGGGACCCGGCAGTCGCCCGGGCCATCGGCAGGCGGCGGCCTGTGCGTGATCTCGCCGAGATGCGGGAGTCGCTGGGAGGCTGGGATCTGCGATCGTCACGGAGCCCTGTGCCGCAGGGCCTGTGGGCCGTGGAGGCGGCCGATGACGGCCGGCTGCTCGGCGGCGCGACCCTGCTTTCCTTCAGCCCACGCGATCCCCGGCTTGTGATGGGATGGCATCTGCGGCCCGAGGCCCGTGGCCGTGGCGTGGCCGGCCAGATCGGCCATGCGCTGGCACACCAGGCCTTTCTTGCCCCCGACGTCGAGGAGCTCTTCGTGGCGGCGCCGGCGCAGAACGCCGGCAGCCTCGCCGTCGCCAGGCGGCTCGGAATGACCGCCGTCGATGACTTCACCTGGGTACGCGACGGCGTGCGGCTCGAGGTGCTGCGGATGGGCCGGGCGGACCTGCACAGGATCCGGCCCGGGATCTCGCTGGACCACTCCTATGACCCGGACGGGTTGAACGACTGGTGAGCTCGACGACGGCGCCCGACGTCTCCTCGAGACCTGATCGATCGCCGGGCCGAATCGCATGCCGCCGACGTTGGCTCAATCGGCAGACAGGCTCTCGATGTACGCCAGCGCCATGTCGATGGAGGTCGCCATAGGTGTGACATCGCGCGCGGTCTGGGCCAGCATGTATCCGCCCTGGAGAGCGGCGATGAGCCCGGTCGCGAGCTGGTCGATGGGAGCCTCGGCCGGAAGTGTGCCCTTGTCCTGAAGCCTGCGCAACACGCCTGCCAGGAGCTCCTGCCATTCGCTGAAAAGCTGGACCAACGCCCGGCGCGCGAGCTCGTCCTGATCGGAGACCTCCGAGGCCAGCGTGCCGAGCGCACAGCCGTAGGCGCCGTGCCGTAGGGAGTTGCTCTGTACCAGCGCATCCCGCCAGCGTCGCAGGCCCGGGATGGTCGAGACATGGCCGAGGGCATCGCGCTCACGCTGGATGACGCGTTCTCCCACGTGATCGATGACGGCTCGCACGAGCGCTTCCTTGCCGTCGAAGTGGTGGTACAGCTGCGACTTGCTCACTCCACTCGCTGCGAGCACGTCGTCGAGCGTGGTGTCCCCGACTCCCTTGACGTACATCAGGTCGGCCGCTGCGGCGACGATCCTTGCCCGCGTCTTTGCGCCGCGCGCCGTCAGGCGTCTGCCAGTGTGCGAGTCAGCGGTCGTCATCACGTCTTCATGTTACTGATATCGGACTACTCGTTCTCCGTCCTCGCAGGGCTGTCATCCTCGGCTCCTGCAAAAGGCGCGAGCGCGATGTCGAGCGCGGCGTTGAGCGGCCAAGGGTCTCGTGCGATCTGGCTCAGGGTGCTGCCTCCGTGAAGCGCTGCAAGGATCAGCACGGCGGTCTTCCGGACGTCGACATCCGCTCGCGAGGCCTGCGCGGAAGGGCACGGCGAGTCTGCTGCGGCGCCGGACTTGAGCAACCGGTCCAACGTCTCTGCGATGAGCTCGCACCAGCGCTCGAGGAGATCGGCCCGCTCGGGCGCATCGCCCGATTGCCGCAGCGCCAGCACGTACGGTGATCGCGGGGTCATGAGCTCCTTGACGACGCGGCGACGCCAGCAGGCGAGCTTGGCCCGGTCGGTGACGCCAGACAGGGAAGCGCTTTCGCGGGCCAAGACTTCCGCGAAGTGTGTCGTCATCAGTCCCTCCCGGCCAGTCGAAATCGCTCACATATTCTGCCACGGGATGGGACTAAAAAGTCCAAAAGAGGTGCGTGGGGCACGCGCGGCTGGTCCGTGAACGGCTGCCGAGCTGTGCCACAGACGGTGATGCTCACGGTGCCGGCGTCGAGCACGCCGGCCGGCACCCGGCCGGTGACCTGGGCCGAGATGAGGTTCTTCTCGAGCTGCTTGAGGTCAACGGCCGGGTCATGGGCGATGATGCGGCGCCAGGAGCAGCCAAGGTCATCGGTGGCCGTTGGCTACTCCGGGGTGCTCGGGGTCGACCAGGTCGGTGTACTCGGGGTGGTGATCGATGAAGGCGCGTACGACCGGGCACATGATGGTGACCGTCTTGCCCTGCGCGCGCACGTCGTCGAGGACGCGTCTGATGAGTTCGGTGGCGATGCCCTGTTTGCGGTACTCGGGGAACACCGAGGTCGCCAGCAGTACGAGCCGGTCGTCGCCGGCGACGTCGTAGGGCAGTCCGGCGATCTCGCGGTCGTCGAGGATGGCCTCGTAGATGCCGGCGTTCTCGTCATTGACGACTGTGAAGTCGAACGCGGGAGCACGGGGATCGTCGATCACCTCGTCCATGAGGACGCTCTGGTCCTCGCTGAGGGAGTTCTTCCCCTCGGGGTACTCGGAGGCGTAGCGGGTCGGGTCGGTCATGGGATGCTCATTCGTGGTCACTCGTTCGCAGGCCGGGGCCGGTCATACGTGTTCTGGGGTGTGCCGGATCCTTCAGGGACGAATACAAATGATCGTCTTTCCTTTGATCCGTTCAGTCGGGTTGAAGGCGGCGACGGCGTCGTCGAGGGCCGCCACGTTACCGATGTTCGTGCGCAGCCGGCCGTCCCGGACCCGCTGGACGATCTCACCCAGTTGTGCGCGATCGGCCTCGACCACGAAGTCGACCGCCAGGCCCCCGGCCGGCTGCGCCTCGGGCGGGCCGGCGATGGTCACCAGCATCCCGCCGGCGCGGACCAGGCCCGCGGACCGCCTGGCGATGTCGCCGCCGATCACGTCGAAGACCAGATCGACCCCGCCGACGTCTTCCAGGGTGTCGTGGTCCAGGTCGACGAACTCCTGCGCGCCGAAGTCGAGCGCCGTTCTCCGGTCGGCGGCACGTCCGGTGCCGATGACGTAGGCGCCGGCCTCCTTGGCGAGCTGGGTCACCATCGAACCGACTCCACCGGCCGCGCCGTGCACGAGAACGCTCTGCCCCACCTCGAAGCGGCCGTGCACGAACAGTCCCTGCCACGCGGTCAGGCCCGAGATCGGCAGGCTCGCCCCCACCGTGAAGTCGACGTCGCCCGGCAGCGGCGCGAGATTACGCGCCTCGACGGCCACGAACTCGGCCAGGGTGCCGTCACGAGTCCATTCCGCGAGCCCGAACACCCGCTGCCCCACCGACAGTCCTCTCGTGCCATAGCCGAGCGCGGTGACCACCCCGGCCACCTCGTGGCCGGGGATCGACGGCGTGCGGTCCCGGCCGAGGCGGTCGGTCCACGTTCCTGGCCACGTCAGCTCGCCGGGGGTGAATCCCGACGCGTGAACCTCAACCAGAACATCGTTCCCCGTCGCCTCCGGCTCAGGCCGTTCCGCCAGCGTCATCCCGGCCGTTCCCGCCGCCTCGTCCGTCACCACAATGGCCTTCATCGGTACGCCTCTCGCTGTATCAGTCGCTCGCCGACACGAAAACTTCGGCTCATCCCCTTGGTGACGCGGGACGTCCCTGTCTTACCCGGCTGATCGGACGATCTGCGACGGGGAACGCAGCCCCGCCGCGCCGCCTCCGAGGCCAGGCGTCGCCTGAACGCCGCCGTTCCCCGGTGCGTTGGGAAGTCCCGTCGTGGACCGGCGTGACGTATGGCGCGACCGAGGCGGTCTAGGCTCTGGCTCGTGACCCATTTCGATGTCCTTGTCCTCGGTGCCGGCCCGGGGGGATACGTCGCCGCCATCCGCGCCGCGCAGCTCGGCAAGTCGGTCGCCGTCGTCGAGGAAAAGTATTGGGGCGGTGTCTGCCTCAATGTCGGCTGCATTCCGTCCAAGGCGTTGCTGCGCAACGCGGAGATCGCCCACATCATCACCCAGGAGAAGGACACTTTCGGCATCACGGGTGAGCCGGGCATGGACTTCGCCGTCACCCACAAGCGCAGCCGTGGCGTCGCCGAAGCGAGCGCCAAGGGCGTGCACTACCTGATGAAGAAGAACAAGATCACGGAGATCAACGGCTGGGGCACCCTCACCGGGCCCACGTCGATCGGCGTCGTCAACGACTCCCGGACCGCGTCCTACACCTTCGACAATGTGATCATCGCCGTTGGTGCCACGGTGCGGCTGGTACCGGGGGTCACGCTCTCCGAGAACGTGGTCACCTATGAGGAGCAGATCCTCACCGATCAGCTGCCGAAGTCCATCGTCATCGGCGGTTCGGGCGCGATCGGGGTGGAGTTCGCCTACGTGCTCAAGAACTTCGGTGTCGACGTCACCATCGTGGAGTTCCTGGACCGGATGGTGCCGACCGAGGACAGCGATGTGTCCAGGGAACTGCTCCGCGCCTACAAGAAGCTGGGCGTCAAGGTGCTGCTGTCCACGGCGGTCAAGGGCGTCCAGGACACCGGCTCCGGCGTACGGGTGACGGTGGCCCCGTCCGCCGGCGGCGACGAGCGGCTGATCGAGGCTGACAAGTTCCTGGCAGCCTTCGGCTTCGCGCCGCGCACGCAGGGCTTCGGCCTGGAAGCCGCCGGTGTCGCGCTCACCGACCGTGGTGCGATCGCGGTCGATGCTCGCGGTCGCACCAACGTCGAGGGCGTCTACGCGATCGGTGACTGCACCGGCAAGCTGATGCTCGCTCACACCGCCGAGGCGATGGGCGTGGTCGCCGCGGAGACGATCGCCGGCGCGGAGACCATGGAGATCGACTTCGACATGATCCCGCGGGCGACGTTCTGCCGGCCGCAGATCGCCTCCTTCGGATACTCCGAAGCCCAGGCGAAGGAGAAGGGATACGACGTCAAGGTCGCGCAGTTCCCCTTCTCTGCCAACGGCAAGGCCCGTGGGCTGGCTGAAGGCGTCGGATTCGTCAAGGTCGTCGCGGACGCGACGCACAACGAGTTGCTCGGCGCGCACATGATCGGCCCGGAGGTCACCGAGCTGCTACCCGCGTTGACGCTGGCCCGGCAGTGGGACCTGACGGCCGACGAGGTGGCCCGCAACATCTTCGCTCACCCGACACTGTCGGAGGCGATGAAGGAAGCCATCGAAGGCATCGCCGGCCACATGATCAACCTCTAGCCGTCTCCGCACCACAGCCGCGTCTGTGCATGATCGACGGGTGCCGCTCGCACACGCTGACGTAGCCGGGGGAGGACCTCTGCCCCGAACCAGCGGCCTCCCGGAGAAGCGCGCTGCGCGCGGCGGACTGCGTGCGCGTTGACAGTGGCTGCGGCAGGACCTTACGTTGGACTAAATCGTCCATTGTCGAGGTCGCTGTCGCCATCGGCCCCGACCGTGCGACGCCCACCACTAGAGACCGTTGAGTCTGGAAGAGAGCACAGGGTGACAATCTCCCGTGGCTTCTTCGGCCATCACGATCCGCGTGCCGTCGATCTGCCGCCCGGTCAGCATCTGACCCACGGATTCCCCGTGCTGACGGCCGGGCCGACACAGCTGATCTCGACGGAGGTGTGGAGCTTCACCATCACGCCTGAGAGCGGCCAGCCGAGGCGGTGGAGCTGGACCGAGATGATGGCGCTGCCCTCCGAGGAGATCGACGTCGACATCCACTGCGTGACCCGGTGGACGAAGCTCGGGACCCACTGGCGGGGCGTGGCACTCGACACCTTCTTCGAGGAGGTCGAGACCGACTACGCATACGCGATGGTGCATTCGTACGGGGGCTACACCACGAACCTCCCCTTGGAGGACCTTGTCGGGGGCAAGGCCTGGATCGTGTACGAGTATGAGGGAGAGCCGCTTCACGTCGAGCACGGTGGTCCGGCCAGGCTGCTGGTGCCCCATCTCTACTTCTGGAAGTCCGCGAAGTGGGTGAACGGCGTCTCGATGCAGCGCTCCGACGAACCGGGCTTCTGGGAAGGCTTCGGCTATCACAACTACGGGAACCCATGGCGCGAGGAGCGCTACGCCGGTGACTGACACGACTTCGACCGGGGGTCAGGCCGACGGCTCTGCTGAGGAGGCTCCGCCAGGAGGCATTCACTGGCGCAAGGCGACGCTCATCGGTCTGCACCCGCAGTCCTGGCATTCCCGGACACTCGCCCTGGACGTCCCCGGCTGGACCGGCCATCTGCCCGGTCAGCACGTAGACCTACGTCTCACAGCCGCGGACGGCTACTCGGCCCAACGCAGCTACTCGCTGGCGGAGCCCGCCGCGTCCAGCCGCGTCGCCGTCACCGTCGATCTCCTGCCTCACGGCGAGGTCTCGCCGTACCTGGTGGAGAGCATGGAGCTCGGTGACGAGCTCGATGTGCGCGGGCCCATCGGCGGATGGTTCGTCTGGGAGCCGGGGGACCCGTCCATCGGGGGCGGTCCGGTACTCCTGATCGCCGGCGGGTCAGGGGTGGTGCCGCTGGTCACCATGCTGCGAGCCCGAAAGCGAGCAGGGGATTCGACGCCGACGATGCTCGTGTATTCGCTTCGCGGCCCCCGCGATCTCATGTACGGGCCCGAGCTGGAAGAGTTGTCGGCCGATCTGTCCGCACCAGGGTCCGCCGAAGTGCGGCTCGTCTACACGCGCAAGATCCCCTACGGGCACCCCCGTCCAGCCTCACACCTCGCGATCGAGGACATCGAACCGCCGTCCGCGTGGCCGGAGCCCCTGGCGGTCCGGGTCTACGTGTGCGGATCCTCTGGCTTCGTCGACCACGCCACACGCCTGCTCCACAAGGCGGGATACCCCGACGATCGCATACGCACGGAACGATTCGGACCAACAGGAGCTGATCGATGAGCTCGGATTACTCGCCCCCGGCCACGCCCCACGGCGGCGCCGATTCAGGTGCGGTCTTGGACGGCAACGCCGCCGCCGGTGATTTCGCCGGGATCCTCGCAAGCGACCCGACCACCGTCATGGTCCGCTGCGGTAGCTGCGGCGCCACACAAGCGTTCGGACAACTGTCGGCATACCTGGGCGGACCGGGAACCGTGCTGCGCTGTCGCCGGTGTGAGGCGATGGTCGCCCGCGTGGCCAGGACACCACGGGGCACCTGGCTCGACCTCTCGGGCTCCAGCTCATGGCTGTTCCTGCCCACCCCAGGTCCCGCCTGACCGCGACCGCCGGGCGGCCAAGCCGCCCGTTCCGACACGAAGGTCCGGCCTGGACTGGGAAGGGCTGATGAGGGGTACGGGGTGGGTGCTTGCCGGTGCCCGCCCTGGGCCGGTCGCGAGGGCGGATGCGGCCGGGTGAAGGATCGATGAGAGGAAGCGGAATGAAGGCTGTGGTCGGGGAGACCGTCGTGGCCGAGGCCACGAACGAGGCGGTTGTCAGGATTGAGGGAAATGTCTACTTCCCGCCGGACTCGGTCGTGGCCGGCGCGCTCCGCGACAGCCCCACCCCCTATGCCTGTCCCTGGAAGGGAAGGGCCCAGTATCACGACGTCCTGGCCGGCGAGACGGTGCTCCATGACGGGGCTTGGTCCTACCCGGACCTCTACGAGTCGGCGGTGGCGCGTGTAGGCCGCGACTTCAGTGGCTATGTCGCGTTCGATCAGGGCCAGATCCGGATCGAGAGCTGACCGGCCACGACGATGACCGAACAGGTCAGCCATGCGCAGGAAGAACGGCAGGGCGCAGTTCCCACATGTGACCCCTCAGGTACGACGTGGCATACGACCGATACGGTTGCCACGGCCCACTGCGCCGCTCCGCGGCCTTCGGCGTGATCACGCTGTTCAGCTGATCGAGTACGGTGATCGCTTGGCGCACAGTGAGGTCACCGGCCAGGAAGATGTCTGACCTGCGCAGGTAATGCAGCATGAACCGTTGCGCGGACGATGGACCGATACCGGGTACGGCCACGAGGAGGGCGTGGATCTCGGCATCCGTCATGGTCGCGAGTTCGTCGGGATCCAGCAGGCCGTCATCCACGCGTTCGGCGAGTGCACGGATCGTCCTGGATTTCTGGTGAGACAACCCGGCGTCGCGCAGGGTCCGTGCGTCGGTCGAGACGACACGCTCCGCAGTGATGGCGCCGCCGAACTGCGCGAGCAGCCGATGGTAGATCGCCAAGCTGGAGGCCCTGCTGAGCTGCCGCGAGGTGACGGCGAAGGAGAGCCATTCGAGCGGGCTGCGCACCGTGACGGGCAGATGCGCGTCGTAGGCATCGATCGGCCCGGTCGACTGCACCCACCGGGCGAGCGGGTCGTCGAGCGAGCCCAAGTACTCAGCAGCCGCATGCTGCTCCTTGGTCGCACGCTTCCCCGTACGGGTCATGGTCATGGTCACCAGCCTGGCAAATCTGGACGATATAGTCCAGTAGAGGTTTGTGCTCCGGACGGACCGGCTAGACATCCAGGTACACGATGAGGGCGGGAACCGGCTCGCCGGCCTGCGAGCTCGGTGACCGAGGGCGAGTTCTCCTGCCCGCCTGGCACCCACGCGATGCCATGGGGCTGTCCAGCCGAGCCAACAACGAGGATGGGATGATTGTCATGTCGGCACGTACAGCCCTGATCACGGGCGGCACCAGCGGAATCGGGAAGGCGGCCGCGCGGACTCTGCACGAGCGCGGTTACCGCGTCGCTGTCACCGGACATCGTCAGGAGAGCGTCGCCCGGGCGCGGGAGGAGCTGCCCGACGACGTCCTGGTTCTGCAAGCCGATGCACGGTCGCTGTCGGACACCGACCGGGTCGTGTCCGAAATCGGAGCGCAATTCGGCAGCCTGACCACGCTGTTCCTGAACGCCGGTGTGAACCATCCGATGACGCTGGAGACCTGGGACGAGGCCGCCTACGACGATGTGTTCGCCGTCAACACCAAGGGAGTGTTCTTCACCCTGGTCAAGGCGTTGCCGCTGCTGTCCGACGGTGCTTCGGTCATCGTCACCGTGGGGATCGGAGCAACACGCAGCCTGACCGGTAGCAGCGTCGCCGCCGGGTCCCACGGTGCGATGCTGGCCATGATCCCGACTCTGGCCCTGGAGCTCGCGCCGCGCCGCATCCGCATCAACGCGGTCAGCCCCGGAATGACCGACACCCCGATGACGCGGGCCTCGATCCGGACGGCGACCGAAGACGTCGCGGGGACGATGACCGCGATGGCCGAGCGCAACCCCTTCGGCCGCCTCGGGACGCCGGAAGACGTCGCCGGGACGGTCGCTTTCCTGGCTTCGGACGATGCCGCGTACGTCACCGGGCAGGAGATCGTCGTGTCCGGGGGCGCAGGCTTGGCCATCTGACCGAAGCGTCACAGATGGGCGGGCCCGCTCTGCCGGCATTCGGCGTCGCCGCCCGACGCGAAGCGTGGCGCCAACGCGCGCCATCTCGTTGACCATCGTCCATGGCCGCGTGGACGACAAAGCGCACCACGCATCCGGCGATCAGCGAAATGCTCACTGGGCTCGACCGGACGCCCTTTCTCCGACCGACCCGCGCGACGCGGACTGGGGCGAAGCGATGGCGATGCCGGACCAACTGGACTATAGAGTCCTCTAAGTGCGGCCATCTACGAGACAGAGCGCATTTGGACGGACTATATCGTCCATTATACGGTGGGCGTAGGCGCGGTGTCGGGAGCGGCTCGACCAGCGCGTACACGGCTTGTACCGCTCTGACGAAAGAGGTTTGCGGTGGACGACTCGGAGATCGATCAAGAGAACCGCCGATGGGTGCGGGATCTCGCCGCCGCAGGCCCACGGAGAGAAGCGACATGCGCCGAGTTGTATCCCTTGCTGCTCCGCGTCGCGCGTTCCGAGGCTCGTCGACGCGCCTCCCTCCTCAAGCTGGACGGCCCGGAACTCGAGGACATCGCCCATCAGGCCGCCGCTGACGCGCTGATGGCCGTCACCGAGCGGTTGGACACCTTCCGGGGCGAGGCGCGGTTCACCACGTGGGCGAGCAAGTTCGCGATCCTCAACGTGGCCACGAAGATGAACCGCCACTTCTGGCGTCGCCACGAGATCCCCTACGAACAAGAGGATTGGTCCAAGCTCGCTTCTCGGCTCGACGTCGGCCCCGAGGGTGAGGCGCAGATGCGGGAATTCGCGGACGCTGTCTCGGCTGCGGTGAACGAGAACCTGTCCGACCGGCAGCGGCTCGTGTTCGTCGCGACGGTTCTCGACGGCATGCCGATGGATGTTCTGGCCGAAGAGCTGGGCTCGACCCACAACGCGCTGTACAAGGTGCTCTTCGACGCCAGGAAGAAACTCCGTGTCGCGCTGGTGGCCGATGGCTACCTGCCTGAGGCGCCTGTGATTCGGTCGGCCTGAGGGTCGCCTGCAGCCATCTCGATCGAGAACGACCGGGCGTGAACCGGGATCAGCGTTCGACGGGGCCCGGCTCGAGCGCGGAGGTGTCCAGGTCGCCCTTGCGGAGCCGGAAGACCTGAAGCCGCAGTTCGTAGTACTTCTCCGTTTCTCCGACCCACTCCATCCCGATGCGGCGGGCGGCGCGTGCACCGCGATCGTTCTTGGGCCGTATGACGGCGAAGACCTCTTCCTCGCCGTTGCTGAAGGCGTAGTGGGCCAGAGCGTGACCTGCCTCGGCCGCCAGCCCGCGGCCCCACGCCCAGCGAGCGAGCTGGTAGCCCAGCTCCAGGTCGTCGCCCTCTGGCGGCAGCGGAAGGATCTGCCCCGAGCCGGCGACACGCCCGCTCTCGGTCTCTTCGATCACCCACCGGCCAGTCGGACGCCCTTCGGATCCCAGGGGTGCGGCGATCCATCTGGTGATCACCGCCCGCATCTGTTCGAGATCGTTGACGCGATCCATGGCCGGGGCCAGCCACCGGGAGACCTCCGCGCTGCCGTAGATGTCGAGCGCCTCCGCTGCGTCTGCTTGATGCCACGGACGCAGCCGCAATCGTGGTGTGCTGATGGTCGAGCCGACGATGGTGACCTCGTGAGACAACGCTGCTCCTCGGCGGGGGACAGGACACACCCAACAGGGCGATCAGGGCTGATTACACTACGCCGGATCGGACGAAGCCGTCCATCCAAGCTCCCGGGTCGAGCCAATTCGGCTCATGCTCCGCACGCTTGCCTAGTGGCGTCAAGGTGACCTAGCTTGGACTATATAGTCCTATTGGGAACACCGGCCGAGCCGGGGCCGCGCAGACGGCGCGGAAACGACGACCCAGCCGCGGTACGCCGAATCGCATTGAAGAAGGAGCGAGAGATGAACGACACCAAGTCGTCGGCCGGAGATCTGGCGATCCTCGAGCAGCTCAACCTTGACTACAACCGTTCGGACCAGGCCAGCGATGCCAAGCGCCTCGGTGAATTCCTCGCTGAGGACTTCATCGTGCAGACACCGGGTGTCACCCGCAATCGTGAGGAGTACCTCGAAGACATTGCCCAGCCCCGACCCTTCAAGGATCAAGTTCTGCACGAAGTCAAGATCCGAATCCTCGGCGATGTCGCGCTGATCCACGGCAGGGTGACGTACACCATGATCGCCGATGGGGTGGAGCACGACGCGCTGTACACGGACGTGTACCAGAAGCGTGAGGGCGCCTGGCTCTGCGTCTCCGCCTGCGCGATCGCCCCCGGCGCCTGACCCGCCGCCATGTCCGACGTTGCGGTCCAGACGCGCTACGAACAGTTCGCCGAACTCCACCGTGGCCCCGGCACGTTCATCATGCCCAACGCATGGGACGGCCCCTCGGCCCTGCTTTTCAAGGAGGCCGGGTTCACGTCCATCGCCACCTCTTCAGCGGTCCTCGCCGCGACCCTGGGCCGGCTCGACGGCATCCACGCTGTCAGCCGAGATGAGCACCTGAACCATGCCGCCCTGCTCACGTCCGTGAGCGGCCTACCGATCAACGGCGACTTCGAGGACGGCTGCGGCAAGACTCCCGAGGATGTCCGGGCCACTGTCGACGCTGCCGTCGCCCGCAATATCGCCGGCATCGGAGTTGAGGACACCACTGGTGACCCCTCCAGCCCGATTCGTGACTTCGACGACGCCGTTCGCCGCATCGAGGCCGCCGCCGCGGCCGCGTACGGACGGATCGTTCTGACTGGCCGGACGGACAACTTCCTGTGGGGAATCTCCGACCTCGATGACACTATCCGCCGTCTCTCCGCCTACGCGGAGGCAGGAGCTGACGTCCTCTATGCGCCGAGCCTGCCGGATCTGGCCTCCATCAGCGCAGTCGTCAGGGCCGTCACCCCCAAGCCGGTCAACGTCCTCGTCGGTCCCCAAGCCGCGGTTACCCTCGCGGACCTCCAGACAGTCGGTGTCCGCCGGATCAGCCTCGGGGTCGACCCCTACACGCACGCTCTCGGAGCAACACAAGCGGCTGCGGCGAAGCTTGCGAAGGGAGACCTGACGGCACTCGCATCCGATCTCAACTTCGGCCACATCATCGACCTCATCAAGGGCTAACGCGGCCGCGCAGCCCCGCACTTGGCGCATAGAGCCACTTCTCGCCGTGAGCCGTTCCGCCCGCCCGAGGGGCTCGTGCAGATACGCCGTGGCGCGCTAACCGAGCAGAGTCCGGTCAGAAGCATGCGATCAGCCAGGAGAACACATGATCGAAAACGAAGAGCCGACGCTGACGCACGACGCATCGCAGATACGCGTGGTCACGGCATCCTTCTGCGCCGCGGCCGTCCGCGTCCCGGCCCAGACTTCAGCCGCCCGCGCTGCTGCCACTGGTGCCGAGGCCGGTAGCAGGCGGGGCTGGGCGTCCGTCGGTGCGGTCGCGCTCGGTGCGTTCGTCATCGTCATGACGGAGACGCTGCCAGTGGGGCTGCTACCGGAGATCGCCGACGGATTGCATGTCTCGCTCGGCCTCGCAGGGCTGATGGTGCTCGTGCCGGGCTTCAGCGCGGCGGTGTCGGCGCCGCTGTTCTTCCTCGGCTCCGGCCGCTTCAACAGGCGCTCCGTCATCGTCGTCCTGGGGCTGACGGTGCTGGTGTCGAACGCGGTCGTCGCAGTGGCGCCGGACTTCGTCCTGGTGCTGATCGCCCGTATGATCTTCGGCGCCACTCTCGGGGCCTTCTGGACCGTGGTCTCACCGGTCGGACCCAAGCTGGTGGGCCCGGCTGGCGGCACTCGCGCCATCACCGTCATCGCGGCCGGTATTTCGGGTGGGACGGTGGTGGGGCTGCCTGCGGGGCAGTTCCTGGGCAACCTCGTCGGCTGGCGTCTCACTTTCGCCATTGCGGCGGCGGCGACGCTGCTCGTCGTGGTCGTGCAGGCAGTCGTGCTGCCCGGTATTCCGCCGGACGGGCGTACACACCTGCGTGATCTCGTGGGAGTCGTGACACGGCGGGCCGCCCGGTTCGGGATGGCAGCGGGCGCGATGGTGTTCATCGGACAGTTCGCCGCCTGGACCTATGTCACCCCGTTCCTGATGGACCACACGCAGCTGTCCAGCGGCGTGATCTCTCTGCTGTACGTCACCTACGGCATCGGTGGCATCGTCGGCTCACTCATCGCTGGATCGCTGTTCAAGCGCGGCGTGATCGGCAGCTTCGCCGGGGCGGCGGCGGTGGTGGCCGCCCTGCTCATCGCGCTGGCGAGCGTGGGCGCCATACCTTGGGCTGCCGGCCTGTTGCTCGTGCTGTGGGGCTTGTTCTGGGGAATCGTGAACCCGGGAACGCTGGTCTGGATACTCGACGCGGCCCCGGAGTCCCCGGAGGCCGCATCGGCGGTGAATGTGACGAACCTTCAGATAGCCCTGGCGGCAGGGTCCGGCCTCGGCGCGATCCTGGTCTCGTCGACAACCTTGCGGGCGGTGTTCTTTACGGCGGGCTTCATCGTCCTGGCCTCCGCCGTACTCGCCGTGGTGGCGGGGCGGGTCGTCACACTCGTCCGGAGGGGATGAGGAGACCGGAACGAGGCAAGGGGCTTACATCGCCCCTCGGCGTCATCCCGCGCTGGCCGCCAAGGGCCGGCGGCGCGAGGGCCGCGACGAACGAGCGAGATCGCGACAGTGAAGGTAAGACGGCGCCGCGATCCGACACCAATCAATCAGACCATGACGCAGTTCTTTGTGCGCACCTACAACGAGCACCGAACCGCACAGAGTAGGAGCAAGAAGATGAACGACACCAAGCAGTCGGCCGAAGACCTGGCGATCCTCGAGCAACTCAACAACGATTATGTCCACTCCGACCAGTTCAACGATGTCAAGCGCTTCAGCGAGTTCCTTGCCGAGGACTTCATCGTGCAGCTTCCGGGAATCACCCGTGACCGTGCCGAGTTCCTCGACTACATCGCCGAGCCGCGCCCCTTCGAGGATCTCGCCGTGCACGACGTCAACATCCGCATCCTCAGCGACGTTGCGCTGATCCACGGCCGGAGCACCTACACCATGCTCGCGGATGGAGCGAAGCAGGAAGCTCTGTATACGGACACGTACCAGAAGCGTGAGGGGACCTGGGTCTGTGTCTCCGCCTGCGCGATCGCTCCGGGCGCCTGACGGTGCCTGCGAAGCTCCTGGTCGCGACGTGGCAACAAGCCGAGACCGTACGGTGAGCCGCCCCTCATGATCCTCTCCGACATGCCCGGCTGCTCCGGACGGTGGAACACTTCCCGAGGACTCATCCGAGAAGGCCCACCGCACGATCCCGGCTACGTCGCCGTGCGCACCGCGCAACCTCCAGAAGCGCTGGCATGGTCCGGAAAGAGGAACACGGCTCGATGCGACACGTGACCCCAGCGACCAGCCTGGGCGGCCGGGACACCAGGCTCCGGCTGGCGTTCGTTTCCGCGGTGGTCTCCCTGATGGCCGTATTTGCCGCAGTGGGCTCGACGATCCCGCTGTTCAACATTTACCGAGCCGAGGACGGACTCACCACCGCCGGGATCTCGCTGACCCTCGTCGCCTACTCCGCCGCTACTCTCAGCACCCTGCTGACGCTGGGACGAGTGTCCAATCATGCAGGCCGGCGGCCCACCGCGATCGTCAGCCTCGGACTGCTCGTACTGGGTTGTCTGCTGCTTCTGAACGTGCACGACCTCGGCATCCTGATCGCCGGCCGGTTCCTGATGGGTCTTGGCGCCGGGCTGGCGAGCAGCAGCCTCACCGCCTACATCGTCGATGCCGCACCGACCAGGCCGACCTGGCTGGCCTCCGTTGCCTCCAGCCAGACAGTCATGCTCGGACTGGCCGTCGGTGCCATCGCCTCCGGAGCGTTGGTTCAGTTCGGCCCCTGGCCACGCAACCTCATCTACCTGATTGTCGTCGGTCTGTTGCTGCTGTCCGCCGCACTCGTCGCCATCAGCTCGGATACCGTGACCCCGGCGCCGGGCGGTTGGCGGTCTCTGCGGCCCAGCGTTCGCGTACCGGTCCGAGTCAGGCATCTGCTCCCCGTCGCGGCCGCGGTGTTCCTGGCCACCTGGGCGACCGGGGCGTTCTACCAGACCCTCGTGCCCGCACTGGTCGAAGATCAACTTCATACCGACAGCCCGCTCGTCCTCGGACTGGTGTTCGCCGCTTACATGGGCCCCAGCGCTCTGGGCGCTCCCCTGGGAAGCCGTTTCCCGCCGGCCACGGCTCAACGCATCGGCATGATCGCCTTCCTGGCCGGATGGATCGGCGTGATCACAGCGATTACCACCGGCGCACTGCCATTGTTCATCGCCGCCACCATCGTCGCCGGGGCCGCTCAAGGCATCGCCATCAGCGCCGCCACCCGTGGCCTTCTCTACGGCAGCAGGCTGACCGACCGGGCCCCGATCTTCGCCGTGGTCTATCTCCTCAGCTACAGCGGTGCGACCATCCCCAGCCTCATCTCCGCACAGCTCTCCAGCGTGTTCTCAGTGCCGCACCTCACGCTCGGATACGGAGCACTCGCGCTCATCGCCACCCTGCTCACCGTCATCGCCGTCCGCAACCCGCACGCTGGCACGATCAGCCAGCCCTCTGAGTGATCATGACAATGTGATGTACCGGTACAGCAGGTTCTGGCTGCCGGTGCAGCCGAACTCTTTGATCTCGGCGGGCATCTACTACGTACTGGGGCCAATCGCCTACCGGCGCAGGGCAGACCTGACGAAGGCTGATCCGCGCCGTGCACCTCAGGCACCGCGAGCCGTGCAACCGCTTCGAACGCCTCCTGCAACAAGTGACCCGGACGTGGCGCTGCACTACTGGGACTGGACGCAGGACCCGCGCGCCGCCGACGACGGCAACGGCGGCTCGGTGGACCTGACGGCCGATGCCTTCTTCGGCACCGCCGGCGGCCTGGTGCAGGGCATTCTGGCGGCGCTGCACAACGGCGACCAGGTTCAGGGCAGCCGCGACCAGACAGGCGACCCCGCCGACCCGCCCCCCGGCCATCAAACGGTTCTGCGATCCCGGCGCGCCGGGCGTGAACCCCGATGTCACGATCGTCACCAGGATGGCCCACTCCGGTGGCCGGCCTCTACCGGGTGCGCCTGCGCGCGAGCGGAACGTCGCTGCGCGGCGAGCCCTTCACCCGGGGAGAACTACGCACGATCCCCATGTGGAATCGCGTCGACGACCGGATCCGGACGGGAGACGGACGCGCGTAAGACACGGACCTGGCCGGCACCGCGTGTGCCGGCCAGGTCCGTGATCACTGCCCGACCGGCACCGCAGACGGGGCGGCGGCCTGCTCGACGCGTTCGGTGAGCTCGGTGGTGGTGAGCATCTGGCGGAGATCTCCAGGCCGATGCCGGCTTCCCTGGCGCGCAGGATCACCCGCGATCCGGTAGAGGTCGTCGCGGCTGTAGCGGCGGCGATCGCCCTCCGCGCGGGCCGGGGCCAGTAGCCCCATCGCCTCCCGATGGCGGAGCACGTGCGGCGCGAGCCCGAACTGGGCTGCGACGTCGCCGATGGCCATCACCGGATTTGACTTCATGTCGGCATTAAGTCGCATGGTGGCGTACATGTCCAACGACACAGAACTCATCAAGCTGCTCGACCTCGCCGACGCCCTCCCGGCAGCCGCCATGCTGCGCGCCCGATCGTACGAACTGCTCAGGCTCCAGCCCGGAGACACCGCCGTGGACGTGGGCTGCGGCGCGGGCCGGGCGGTGGCCGAGCTCAACGACAGGAGGGTCACGGCGGTCGGCGTGGACGTCAGCGAAGAGATGATCACGGTTGCCCGGCGGCGCTGGCCCGATGCCGACTTCCGCGTCGGCGACGCCTACCGGCTTCCCCTGGGCGACCACGAGGTGGCTGGATACCGGGCGGACAAGGTCTTCCACGAACTCGGCGACCCGGCCCGGGCCTTGACCGAGGCCGCCCGCGTGCTGGTCCCCGGCGGCCGGATCGTGCTCATCGGGCAGGACTGGGACACCTTCGTCATCGACTCCGATCAGCCCGCCCTCACCCGGACCATCGTGCAGGCCCGCGCGGACCTGACCGCCAGCCCGCGCGCTGCCCGCGGCTACCGCAACCTGCTGCTGGACGGCGGATTCGGCGAGGTGGAGGTGGAGGTGCACGTCGGGGTTTTCACTGGCAAGACGATGCTCGGCATGCTGACCGGCATCGCGCAGGCTGTGCACGCGGCCGGGATCATCACCCGGGAGCAGTGTGACGCCTGGACGGGCGAGCAGGCGCGACGAGCGGAGCAGGATCGGCTGTTCCTCGCGCTGCCGCTGTTCCTCGCCTCCGCCACCCGGACGGATGGTCATTCGTCAAGCGGCTGATGGGGGCGGGGCAGGGTGGTGAGCAGGCCGACCAGGGCGTCGAAGGTCCAGCCCCGCCAGCGCGCCCGGCTCCAGCCGCGGCTGTGGTGAACAGCTCGGTGGCCGCCGCGATGATGCGGGCGCGGGTCGATCTGGTCCGCGCCGCCCTCCCGTCCTCCTTCTCGGAGGTACGGCCGCTGTCGTGTCGTCCTGCGCTCACGGCTTGACTATAGCGGCACTACGAAAACATTCTTGTAGTGTGACTACGAAGAGAGCGGGAAGCGGTGGTGTCGTCCTGATCCTCGGCGGATACGGCGCGGTCGGCCGCGAGGCCGCGCTGGCCCTGTCAGGACGTCCCGGCACGCGGGTGATCGTCGCCGGCCGCCATCCCGGCCGGGCCCGGCCCCTTCCCGGCGTGACACCGGTACGCGTGGACGCCGCCGACCCCGCCGGCCTGGCCAGAGCTCTGGAGGGCGTCACGACGGTGCTCATGTGCGCCGAGACCGGCGACGCCTCCGTCGCCCGCGCCTGCCTGGAGCGCGGCATCGGCTACGTCGACGTGTCGGCCTCCCACGACGTGCTGGCCTCGATCGAGGAGCTGGACGACCTCGCCACGGCACACGGCACGACCGCCGCCCTGAGCGCCGGCCTCGTCCCCGGCGTCACCAACCTGCTGGCCCGCGTGGTCGCCGAGCGGTCACTGGGCAGCGACCTGCGCATCGGCGTGCTGCTCGGCTCGGGGGAGCAGCACGGCTCCGCGGCGATCGCCTGGACGCTCGACGGGCTCGGCGTGCTCGAAGGATCGTGGACGATGGCCTTCCCCGAGCCGTACGGAACCCGTACCGTGCATCGCTTCCCCTTCTCCGACCAGTACACGCTGCCCCGCACGATCGCCGTGCCGGCCGCCCGCACGGGCCTGTGCCTCGACTCCCGCCTGTTCACCACGCTGTTTGCCGCCGCCCGGCAGCCCGCCGTCGCAGGGCTGCTGCGCCGTCCCCGCACACGAGAGCTGCTGCTCAAGGCGCTGACGAAGATCCACCTCGGCGGTGAAGGGTTCGCCGTGACGGTCAACGCCGGGGCGGCTCAGGCGTCGTTCAGCGGGCGCTCGCAGAGTCGTGCAACTGGACGCGCAGCCGCGCTGCTCGTCCGCCACCTGCCGGGGCTGCCGGCCGGCGTGCGCCACATCGAGCAACTGGTGGACCCGATCGCCTTCCTGACCGAGCTGGCCGCCGACGGGTACGTCCTCGACGTTGATGGCTGAATCGCTCGGCAGGCCAACCTGTCAGCCGGGGTCGAGCCAGCCGAGCCGGGCCGCCCGCACGCCTGCCTGGAACCGGCTGCTCGCGCCCAGTACCGCCGTCAGCTCGCTGACCAGCCGGGTGATGGTCCGCGTCGAAACGCCCATGCTGCGCGCGATGGCGGAGTCCTTCGCCCCCGCGGCGAGCATGCGGAGAACCGCGAGCTGCTGCTCGGTGAGCGACACGCCATCGGCTGACCGTGGAACGTCCTCGGGCTCCGAGGCCGTCGTCCAGCAGTAGTCGTAGATCGCCGCCAGGGACCTCACCACGCCGCCGCCGCGAATCAGCACGGTGCCGGCCTGTAGCGACTCCGGATCGGCTTGGACCACGGCGGTGTGACGGTCGTAGATGAGCATGCGCGTGGGGATCACGGGCGTGACGCGCACCTCGATGCCGCATCTGCGCCATTCGCCCATGAACTCACGGATCAGCGGGTTCGACATGGCGATCTGCGCGTGCAGAGCGCGCAACCGTACGCCGTTGCGGGCGGTGGTCTCGCTACGGGCCAGGCCCGCCTCCAGCGACTCGCGGGTCCACGGCGCGACCGGATGCATGCCGAGCACTTCGTGTTCAGCCTGTTCGGCCAGCTCGTCAATGCGCTCGGACAGGTGTTCGCGGCGGTCGGGCCAGGGGAAGAACTCCACATGCGCGTGGTTGTCCGCCGGTCCGGACATGCCGAGATAATGCTTCGCCAGCGAAGCCGTCTTGACATGCTGCTCGACCAGGCTGTCGAGCAGCCGATGGCTGCTCTGCAGGCTCCGGTTGAGCGCGGTGGCGACGTCGGCGGCGGTCTGCGTCTCAGGATTCAGCAGCTGGAGCCGGACGAGCTGGGAGCGAGCGCGGTCGATGTCCGCCGCCGCCAGGCGCAGCTGCTCGGCGGCCTCGGGCAACGACTCTCCTCGGTCCCGCATGCGGGCGTACAAGGAACGCGCCACACTGTCATCCGCAGCAAGCGGCCCCCCGTCCACCACCGAACTCCCTTCCTGGCGCTGGTTCAACGCTGAACAGTGACATATCCGGCCCTTTGTGGCAAAAGGTTCCGGTTTCCGCCATGTCGCGTTTCGGAAGCGTCTGATACCTCCACGCCGGTACTTCTGTGCAGCACGATCTGTGCTGACGCGGCGCAGTACTCGCCGTGAAGCAGAAGGAGGAATCCAATGATCACTGTTGCCTACAGCCTCGTCGCCTACCGCATCACCGGCCTGTCCCCAGAGACCTGTGATCACTGCCTGGCCGCCATCAAGTCGGAGCTCATCCAGGTGCCAGGAGTCGTCGGTGTGGAGGTCGATCCGGCTGCGGGGCGGGTGAGCGTCCTGACTGACGGCCCTGTCGGCGAGGAACAGGTCCGCGTGGCCGTGGAAGCCGCCGGTTGCGCCGTCGCGGACTCCTGAGGGTTTGGGCACCGGGTCCACCGGCACCGTTCTGGTGGACCCACTTCAGTCGCCGACTCTGACCCTACTAGGGAACCTTGCAGATCAGGGCTACGGCGACGACACGCGTGCATGGTGCTGTGCCACACCAGGATCGGTGCGGCCGGGGCGTGCTGGTGGCGTGGTGCTGTGTTGCCCGGTCATGTTGGTCGGCCGCGGCGGGTGGGCGTCATAGGGTGGTCGCATGGTGAAGGCCGCCTCACGACAGTCCGTGCCCGTCCGGCGAGCCGACGCCGAGCGCAACATCGCGGCCATCCTCGCAGCGGCTACGCGCCTGCTGAGCTCCGACCCGGCCGCCAGTGTCGCGGCCATCGCCAAGGCCGCCGGGGTGGGACGAGTGACCCTGTACGGGCACTTCCCGTCGCGTGAGGCGCTGGTGGAGGCGGTGCTGAACCACGTGATCGGCGCTGCGGACGCGGCGCTGGAGGACCCGGCGCTGGAGACCGTGCCGGCGCCGGAGGCCATGGCGGCCCTGCTGCGTTCGTCGTGGGAGATCCTCGACCAGCACCGCCGGCTTTTCGTGGCCGCCGATCGGACGATGGCGACCGAGCGGATCAGGCAGCACCATGACCGGCCTCTGCGCCGGGTGGAACGGCTCATCGAGCGCGGGCGGCGTAACGGTGACTTCCGCACCGACCTGCCGCTTTCCTGGCTGGTGTCGATGTTCTTCTCACTCGTGCACGGCGCCGCTCAGGAGCGCGAGGCGGGCCGGCTGGCTCCCGAGGACGTGGAGCGCGTGCTGATCACCAGCATGCTGTCGCTACTGACGGACGGCGTGCCCGCCTCTTCCTGAAACTCGTCATGCCCTACCGGGGTATCCGCATGCGTGCTAACTTGAACATCACTGTTCGAGTTAAGGGGTTCTGGATGATAGAAACCAAGTCTCCGCACGCGTCTGCGCCTGCTGGCGGATGGACCGTGCTGGTGCTGCTGTGCCTGGCCCAGTTCATGCTGATCGTGGACATCACCGTGGTTCAGGTCGCGCTGCCCGCGATCGGCACGGACCTGGCGCTCGGCCGCGAGGCGCTGACCTGGGTGGTGACCACGTACACGCTGTGCTTCGGCGGCCTGATGGTGCTCGGCGGGCGGCTGGCCGACGCGCTCGGCGCGCGCCGGACGCTGCTCGCCGGGCTGGGGCTGTTCACGGCGGCCTCACTGCTGTGCGGGCTGGCCGCCACCGGCCCAGCACTGCTGGCCGGGCGGGCGCTGCAAGGGGTGGGGGCCGCGCTGCTCAGCCCCGCCGCCCTGGCCGTGATCACCGCCACCTTCCACGGCCCGCGGCGCGGGCGGGCGCTCGGTGTGTGGGCCGCCATCGGCGGCACGGGAGCGGCCCTGGGGGTGCTGCTCGGCGGCATCCTGACCGCCGGCCCGGGCTGGACCTGGGCGTTCTTCGTGAACGTGCCCATCGGACTGCTCGTGCTCGCCGCCATCCCCGCCGTCGTGCCCGCCACGCGGGGACGGGCGGAGCCGGTCGACGTGCCCGGGGCGCTGATCGTCACGGCCGCGACGGCGCTGCTGATCTACGGGCTCGTCACCGCGGGCGACGCCGGCTGGGGCGCGGCCGGCACGGTGCTGCCGCTGACCGGCGCGGGGCTGCTCTACGCGCTGTTCGTGCTGGTGGAGCGGTCGGTACGGGCTCCGCTCATGCGCGCCGCCACCCTGGCCAGGCGGCCGGTCATCTCCGGCACGTTTGTCATGCTCGTCGCCACCGGGCTCATGCTGGGCCTGTTCTTCCTCAGCTCGCTCTATTTGCAGCGGGTGATGGGGTTCGGCCCGCTGCGGACCGGGCTGCTGTTCCTGCCCGTGGCGATCGCCATCACGATCGGCGCCCAGGCGGGCGGGCACCTGATCGGCAGGCTCGGCGGGCGGCCGGTGGCGGTGGCCTCGTTCGTGCTGACGGCGGCGGGCGCGGCGCTGATGACCCGCATCTCACCGGACGCCGACCCGTACCTGACGCTGCTGCCCGGATTCGTCCTGGCGGCGCTCGGCATCGGGCCGGCGTTCGTCACCGCCACCACGACGACCATGGCCAACATCCCGCCCGGCGAGAACGGCGTCGCCTCCGGCGTCATCAACACCTTCCACGAGCTCGGCGGCTCGATCGGCGTGGCGGTCGTCTCGACCGTGGCCGCGGCGAGCCTGGCGCCCGGCGGCGCGGGCGGCGTCGGCGGGTTCGTCTCCGGGCTGACACTCTGCGCGGTGGTGGCCGGCGTCGCGGCGGTCGTGTCACTCGGCCTGGTCCCGCCGGGCCGGCCCGCTGCGGCCTTCGTCGGGCACGGCCATGGGCACTGAGGCGCATGGGCACTGAGGCGCATGGGCACTGAGGCGCATGGGCACTGAGGCGCATGGGCACTGAGGCGCATGGACACTGAGGCGCATGGGCACTGAGGCGTCGAGAGCATGGCCGCCGCGCCTCGATGCGGGTAGCGACGGGTGTCAGCGGGCCTCGGTCGTGCCGTAGGCGAGCCATCCCAGGTCACGGAAGCCGGCGGCCTCCGCCACGGCGGCGGAGGCCAGGTTGACGGGATCGTGCATGTCGGTGGGCAGGGCGCCTTCGTCCAGCACACGCCTGGCCGCCTGTGCGACGAGCCTGCGCGCCAGACCGCGGCCGCGTGCCGGGGGAGCGGTCACGACGGCCAGCTCGTGCCCGTAGGCGTCGTGCCGCTTGATGCCCACCCCCGCCAGATGCTCTCCTGTCGCGGGGTCCGTGGCCGCCAGGACCTCCCCGTCGAACGGCAGCAACCAGTCCGGCACGCCGGGCGCGTCGGCGGGCACCCATTCGCCGGCGTCGGGCAAGGATTCCGGGCGGGTGGTCCAGCGGTAGACGGCGGTGAACCAGCCGCGTTCAGGGAAGCCCACCAGGTTAGGGATCATCGGTCCCACGAGGTCGAGATCCCCGTCCTTCGCGTACTGCTTGCTCACGCTCGCGGCGGCGTGCGGCGGGACCGACAACACCCCGCCCTCAGGGCTCGACACTCCGAGGGCGGGGTGCAGCTTGCCGTCCCAGCCGGGCCGCTCCCGTGCCGGCGAGCCGATGACGTCCAGCTTGATAGTCGTGGGCCAGCCGCCCAGCCAATGAGACAGCTGCCGAACCAGCAAGCGCTCCATCGTCATTCCCTTCTTGTACCCTAGGGGGGTATGGTACATCGATGGCACTGAGGAGGACACGTGAGACGTTTCGCCCCGCTTGAGCCCGCGACCGCGCCCGGCAGGTCGAAGGAGCTGCTGCAGGACATCCTGGACAGAAGAGGCAGTGTGGGAGAGATGGCCGCCACCATGGCGCACTCCCCGGCGCTGCTAGAGGGCTATCTGAACCTGTCCCGCGCCATGAAACGGGTCAAGCTGCCGCGGGCCCTCAGCGAGAAGGTCTCGCTCGCCGTCCAGGAGTGGATCGGATGCGGCACCTGCATACAGGCGCACATCGAGGCCGGGCGCGCGGCCGGGCTCAGCGAGGCCGACATCGCGCTGGCGCGGCAGGGCACGGCCGCCGACGCCAGGGAGGCGGCCCTGATCGCCGTGGCCGTCCGCGTGCTGGCCGAGCCGTCCTCCCTCACGGACGCCGACGTCGCCGAGCTGCGGGCGCGCGGGTGGAGCGACCGGATCATCGCAGAGATCGTCGGCGTGGTCGCCCTGAACCTCCTGACCGGCGCTTTCAATCTTCTGGTGGGCTTGCAGCCGGAGGAACGCACCGCATAGCCGCCATTGAGCGGCAGGTTGGCCCTGGAGGTGGACGCGCCAGGGGCTTGAAAGAGGTGCTTGCCGTGGAGGCCAGGTGTTGAGTCAGGGGGCGAGACGCCGGTGACACCCCTGGTGGCGGGGTTGTTCACTCTGACAACGGGTCCGGCAAGTCACGGCTCCTGGCTAGCGCTTGATACCGGGCAGGGGTATTTTCGGAGAAGTTGACGTGTGGGAGGCGTGCAGCATGAGTGACGCATTCGGGAGGCCCGACGAGGCTCAGGTGGAGGGGTTCGTCGCGGACGGATACGGCAAGGTACGCGAGGTCTTCCAGAAGCTCGTCCACGACGGCCGGGAGACGGGGGCCGGCGTGTCGGTCTGGCGCGACGGGCAGGAGGTCGTCCGCCTGAGCGCGGGGTGGGCCGACGCCGCGCGGCGCCGTCCCTGGCACGGCGGCACGCTGGTCCAGCCGTACTCGCTGTCGAAGTCCTTCGTGACCCTCGCGGCCCTGGTGGCGGTGCGCGACGGCCTACTGGCACTCGACGAGCCGGTGGCCAGGTACTGGCCCGAGTACGGGGTCAGGGGCAAGGACCGGACGACGCTGCGCCACGTTCTCACCCACCGGGCGGGCCAGCCGCGGTTCCCGGCGGAGGCGGCCGGCCTCGACCTGCTCGACGACGCCGGGCTGCGCGAGAGCCTGGCCCAGGCGGCGCCCGAGTACGTGCCGGGAACGTCGCTCGGCGAGCACGCGCTGACCTACGGGCATCTGGTGGACGGCATCCTGCGCGCGGGCGCCGGCACCACGCTGGGGGAGACGTTCATTGACCTCACGCGGCAGCTCAGGCAGGCCCGCGGCCCTCTGTCGTGGGCCCGCCTCATCGTGGTGGCGAAGTGATCAGTGAGTTGCCTCCGGCGTCAGAGTTCATGACCTCTGACGGGGAAGGCGGTCCGCGGGTCGCGGTTGCGACGTACTACCCGGCTGGCCGTGGCCGAGTCGCGATCGAGCTCCCGGGCGATCGTACCCAGAGGGTTCCCGGCTCGGGGCGGATCGGCCATGACGATGCACTCTTCTTCCGAAGGAACCGTGGCGAGATGGCGTCGTCTCGGGCTGCTCGGTGATCGGTGGGCAGAAGCGCTCACGCCCGGCTCGGCCGACGATCTTCCTTCCGTACCTTCAGCGGGTGCCGGTCTTTGCGGTTGATGCCGAGTTCCCCGGCACGCAGCCGAGTTGCTCATCCCCTGCGCCATGAGGTGACGGTATTGATCAAGTCTGTCCGTGAGAGGGGCGGGTCCAAGCTTTACGGCCATCCGGCGCACCTTGGCCAAAGCAACACCCCACAGGGTCAAGTGCTGCGATCACCTCTAGAACTTCTAGAACCCAAGTCGCCAAACCGGCCCAAGGACTCGTGCCAACAACCAGAGCGGCCGGGTTCGACCCGGTACGTGTTGCCGCCGGGGAAGCGGATCTGCGCTTGGGAGCCTGCGGGGACGTCGGCCGAGATGGTCAGGTGGCCGTCCTGGACGTGCCAACTGACGGTGATCCTTCCCTGAGGGCTGTCGAACGTGCCTTCCGCCCACGTGATCGACTCATGGAGCACGGGCGCGACGACGAAGGACTCCCAGGCGACGGAGCCGGGCGCCTGGGACAGGCCGAGGGTGTGGGTGTGCAGGAAGCGGACGACTGCGCCCTTGCTGTAGTGGTTGAGGGAGGCGGTGGCGGTGCCGTGCTCGTCGACGCCGTCCCAGTCCTCCCAGATGGTGGTGGCGCCCCGGTCGAGCATGCCCAGCCAGGAGGGGGAGGTGCGCCGGCGCAGCAGCCGGTAGGCGACGTCGGCGTGGCCGGTGTCGGCGAGGACGGGGAGCAGGTCCGCGGTGGACAGGAAGCCGGTGGTGAGATGGCCGCCGGCCGCGTCGATGAGGTCCACGAGGTGGCGCGCGGCTTTGCCACGCAGGTTCTCGGGCACGAGGCCGAAGGCGAGGGCCCGGACGTAGCTTGCCTGGCTGCCCGCCTTGGTGCGGCCGTCGGCGTCGAGGAACTCAGTCTGCCAGGCGTGGCGCACCTGCTCGGCCGTGGCGTCGTAGCGGGCGGCGTCGTCGGTGTGGCCGAGCACCCGCGCGGCGGCGGCGAGGGTGCGGGTGGATCGGTAGAGGTAGGCGGTGCCGACCTCGCCCTTGTCGGCGCTGTACCAGGCGATGGGGTCGCTCATGACGGGGTCGATGAGGGAGCCGTCGGCGGCCCGCTGCTTGGGTTCGGCCCATTCGCCCCAGTGGAAGGAGCCGTCCCACAGGTACTGCTCGTGGGGGAGGCTTCCGGTGCGGGAGGGGTGAGCTGAGGTGCGGGCGGTCGTGAGCGCCCACTCGACCCAGCGGCGCATGGCCGGCCAGTTCTCGGTGAGGGCGGCGGTGTCGCCGTAGGTCTCGTAGAGCACCCAGGGGACGTGGACGATGGCGTCGCCCCAGCCCGCCGAGCCGGTGATCGCCTCCGCCATCGGGTCGGCGCGGGTCTTCAGCCGGTTGGCGTCGGGGGAGGAGTTGACCACGCGGCCGTCGGGGAGTTGGTCGTCGCGGACCGAGCGCAGCCACTTGCGGCTGAAGCCGTCCACGTCGAACAGGCGGGCGGCGGTCGCGGCGAAGATCTGGTAGTCGCCGGTCCAGCCGAGGCGTTCGCGGGTGGGGCAGTCGGTCGGGATGTCGACGGCGTTGCCGCGGAAGCTCCAGCGGGCCGCCTCGTGCAGCCGGTTGAGGTCGTCGTCGCTGCAGGCGAAGGTGGCCGTGGGGCGCAGGTCGGTGTGGACGGCCCGCATGGTGATGCTCGCCGGGTCGATGGTGCGGTTCAGCCTGGCGTAGCGGAAGCCGTGCACGGTGTGCCGGGGCTCGAACACCTCGCCGGGCCGGCCGGCGGAGACGACCTCGTCGCGCTGCACGAACGGGATCGGCTGCTCGCCCGGCTTCTGGCTGTCGAGGTGGGAGGTGGTCAGGTCGCCGGTGGGGGAGAGGTGTTCGCCGTGGTCGATCACGGTGCGGGTGCCGGCCGGGCCGAGGTCGGCCAGGCTGATCCAGCCGGAGGCGTTCTGGCCGAAGTCCACCACGCAGCCCCCGTTGTCCAGAGGGGTCACCGAGCGCGGGGCGAGGTCCTCGACGCGGCGCACGGGCGGCGCGGGTGACCAGCCGATCGGCGGCGCGGTGACCGCGTCCACAAGGACGGGACGGGGTTCGCCCGGCGGGGCGGTGAAGTCGGTCGTCTGGCCGTCCATGAGGTCGGCCGCCACGACGGGGCCGCGGCGCGCGGTCCAGCTCCCGTCCGTGACCGCCACCGTCTCGGTGCCGTCGGCGTGGCGGACGTGGAGCTGGAGCCGCGCGGCGGTGATCGTGCCCCAGCACTCGCGCTTGCGCCAGGTGCCGACGCCGCCCCGGTACCAGCCGTCCGACAGCACGATCTCCAGGTCGTTGACGCCGCCGCGCAGCAGTGCCGTGACGTCCATGGCCTGGGCGTACAGCGTGTCGCCGTACGACGTCCAGCCCGGGGTCAGCTCGGCCGTTCCGGCCCGCGTGCCGTTGACGAAGGCCTCGTAGACGCCGAGCGCGGTCGCGTACAGCCGGGCCTCGGTGATGTCGCCCCGCAGCTCCGCGCGGCCGGAGAGCACGCAGGGCGAGGCGACGTCCTCAGGGGGCGAGATCCAGCGCGCCGACCAGTCGCGGTCCAGCAGGCCCGACTCGAACGCGTGCCACGGCGACCATCGCGACGACGAGCCGCCCAGGTGCGTGCGCACCCGCCAGGTGACGTGCTGCCGGCCGCGCAGCGGCGGCAACGGCCACGCCACGAACAGGTGCCGCGCCGAGGTGACGTGATCGAGCGTCGGCTCGGCGCCGTCCACGCTGATCTGCAGGTCGTAACCGTCCTGACCGCTCCACTCGCGCGGCAGCTTCCACGACAGCCGGGGCGCCGGGTCGCAGACCGGGAATTGGTCCCCGCCGCTGTCGATGCGCAGGTCGTAAGGCGATTGGCTGATCATGTTCTCTTTCTGCCTGGATTTACCTGACGGACTTGACCTTGAGGAGGATGAGCAGGCCGCCGGCCAGGGCGAGCACGGCTCCGGTGAGGTAGAGCAGGGTGTAGTTCCGCTCCGCGCCGGTCATGCCGGCGGTGATGATGAACGGGGCGGCGAGCGGGGCGATCGCGCTGGGGATCTTCTGCGCGAACGCGACCACCGCCATGTACCGGCCCGCCTGCGCCCGGTCGGGCAGCACCGCGAAGACGATCGCCTGGTCCACGGCGGCGAACACGGCGATGGCGAGCTGCATCAGCACCGCGCCCGCGATCAGCGGCGGCAACGAGTACGCGAACGCGTCGACGCACGCCCCGGCGACGAACAGCAGCGAGCCGATGAACGTGAACAGCTTGCGCCGCCGGAGCTTGTCGGACAGGAAGCCGCCGGCCAGCGCGCCCACGGACGCCGCCACGACGCCCAGGATCCCGATGGACGCCACCACCCCGGCGACCTCCTTGACGGGCAGGTCGAGGCGCTGGGCGTAGAAGAAGGTGCCGAACGTGGTGTTGAAGTACAGGCCCATGAAGAAGATGAAGCGACCGAGCCAGTTCCACCCGAAGTCCGGATATTTCCTGGGATTGAAGACGAAGCTGGCGAACAGCTCCCTCGCACTGACGCCGGTGGAGCGGACGAGCTCGTACGAGCTGCCCTCCGACTTCAGGAGCGGCAGCAGGACGATCATCACGAAGCCGATCAGCCCCGGCACCATGAACACCAGGAACGTGCTCGACGAGACCGCGTAGGCGACGCCGATGCCGATCACCGGGGCGATCTGCGTCGTCAGGCCGGTCAGCGCCGACACCCGGCCGCGCTGCTCCTCGGGGACGTGGTCGGCCTGCAGCGTCTGGATCGCTCCACCCGCCACCGACCAGCCGATCATCCCGAACACCCAGCCCAGCCCGATCAGCGGCACGGTCGGCGCGACGGCCACGACCGCCAGCGCGGCCAGGCCGAGCACCGACCCGGCCACCATGAAGGGCGCCCGCCGCCCGTACCGCGACCTGGTGCGGTCGCTCCACATGCCGATCAGCGGGCTGAGCACGAGGTAGACGAGCTGCGCGGCGCCGGTGACGTAGCCCAGCACCTCCTCCTGCCCCGGCGCGATCTCTGAGATGCGCACCGCGAGCGCGTACGTCAGCGGCACCATGAGCGCGATCGACGCCCCGAAACCGGCGGTCATCAGCAGCGCGAGGTAGCCCGCGCCGATGCGCTGCAGCGGCGGCGCCGCGAGGTCCGCCTGGTCGGCGCCGGGCGCGGTCACGGGCCGGGAGGCCGCGGCGTCCACGGCGAGGGCATCACTGTCCGGTCGTTCTTCGGCCACTGGGGCTCCTCAGGGGTTGGGGTGGTGCTCTCGGCGCGCAGGCCCCACGAAATGCAGCGCGCGTTTCAGAAGATCTCTAGCGGTCGCGTCGATGCGCGACTCCCCCGCACAAGGCAAAAGTAACCACAGTGGAAACTTTTTAGCAATACTAGAATCCGGATCAATCGCCGCCGAGGGCGCGACAGCAGACGGAGGACGTGCGTGGCCGCTGAACAGGGCAAGGAACCCGCAAGGCGCCGGCGGGGCCAGAACGCCGCCACTCCGGCCCGGCGCGCGCAGATCGTCCGGGCCGCACTGGAGGGCTTCGCCCAGCACGGCTACGAGCGGGCGTCCCTGCGGGACATCGCCGCCCGGGCGGGCGTGACGCACGCCGCGCTGCTGCGGCACTTCTCCGGCAAGGACGAGCTGCTCCTGGCCGCCCTGGCCCAGCGGGAGGCGGACGAGGAGAGGCTGGCCGAGGAGATCATCCGGTCCGGGCTGAAGGGAGGCAGCGTGCTGGGCGCGGTGCTGCGCGAGGAGTTCGGCAACCCCGGCTACCAGCGCAACTGGCTGGCGCTGTCGATCGCGGCGACCGACCCGGCGCATCCCGCGCACGAGTTCTTCGTCACCCGGCGCGAGCGCATGCGCACCCGCTTCAACAGCAGCCCGCTGCCCACCTCGCGCGACAGCGCCTACCTGTCGGCCGACGAGAAGGTCACGCTGGTGCTGGCCATGGTCGACGGCCTGCGCATCCAGGCCCTGCTGGACCCGTCCCGCGACCCCCTGCGGCTCCTGGAGGTCTTCATGAAGCTGGTAGTCAGCCCGGAGGAGGGCGGTCTGGACGCCGCGGAGGCACGTTAAGCTACACCTGCAAGAAAACTTGCAGGTGTAGTTTTTCGAAGGGCAGGATGCGTCGTGGCCACCAGCGAGAACACCGACCGGCGCGTGCGCCGCACCCGGTCCGCCCTGGCCGGAGCCCTGATCGAGCTGGCCGAGGAACGGGACCTGTCCCGCATCAGTGTCTCGGACGTGGCCGAGGGCGCGGGGGTGAGCCGCTCGGCCTTCTACGATCACTACCGCGACGTCCACGAGCTGGCCGAGGACGCCTGCACCGCCATGATCGACGACCTGATCGAGTCCCTGCCCGGCCCCGCCCTCGACTCGGCGGACCTGGTCCGGGAGGCGATCGCGTCGCTGACGGCGTTCTTCGGCAGCCTGGCCGGGCACGCCGGCCTGTACCGCGCGCTGCTCGGCTCGCAGGGCAGCGCGCGCGTCGCCGGGCACATCCGCCGCCGCGTCGCCGTGGTCATTCATGACCGGCTGCGGCAGGCCGACGCCGGCGAGTGGCCGGAGCGCGTCCCGCACGACGTGACGGCGGCGTTCACCGCCGGCGCGCTGCTCGGGGTGGCCATGGACTGGCTGGAGCGCGGCTGCTCCCGCCCGGCGGCCGAGATGGCCGAACTGACCTGGCCGCTGCTGAACGCCCAGTACCGCGTCAGCGCGAGCCGGATCTGATTTCTTATTTCAAGGAGATATTTCATGTCCACTGCTGATGTGTCGGGCAAGTCCCTTGCCGAGCTGGTTTCGCTGAAGGGGCGGCGCGCGGTCGTCACGGGCGGCGGCCGCGGCCTGGGCAAGGCCATCGCCGCACGCCTGGCCGAGGCGGGGGCCGACCTGCTGATCGGCGACCTCGACGAGGGGCTGGCGGTCGCGGCGGCCAAGGAGCTGGCCGGGCGGCACGGGGTGCGCGCGATCGGCGCCGCCATGGACGTCACCGACGCGGCGGCCGTCTCCGCCGCCGCCGACCGCGCGGTCGCCGAGCTGGGCGGCCTGGAGGTGTGGGTGAACAACGCGGGCATCTTCCCGGCCGTTCCCCTGCTGGAGATGACCGAGGAGACGTGGGACCAGGTGTTCGCCGTGAACGCGCGCGGCGTGTTCGTCGGCGCGCGCGAGGCCGCCCGCCGCATGTCGGCGGCCGGCGCGGGCGGCGTCATCGTCAACATCGTCTCCACCGCCGGCTTCCGCGGCAGCGCCCCCGGCCTGGCCGCCTACGTCGGCTCCAAGCACGCCGCCCGCGGCCTCACCCGTGAGCTGGCCCTCGAACTCGCCCCGATGGGCATCCGCGTGCTCGGGGTCGCGCCGAGCTTCGTCCCCACGGAGGGCAACATGGCGATGGCCGCGGCCGCCGGCGTGAACCTCGCCGACCTCCCGCCGACCGACCTCATGCTGAACAGCCCGATCGGCCGGGTCGGCACGCCGGACGACATCGCGCGCGTCGCGCTGTTCTGCGCCTCGGACCTGTCGGCGTTCATGACCGGCAGCACCCTGCTGGCCGACGGCGGCGACACCGCCTGACCCGCCCGCCCACGCCCGGGGTGGCCCGCACCGCCCCCGGGCTCCGCTACCGCGGGTTCGCGGGCTTCCGGCCGGCGAGCGGCTTCCAGCGAGCCCGCAGCGCGTGGGCGGCGGCCTTGGGGCGGCGGTCGCGGGTGAAGACGCCCTTCTTGTTGCCGTCCACGCGGTGGATGCCGTGGGCGGTCTGGAAGTCGGCGAAGTTCCATACGTGCTCGCCCACGAACGCCTCGATCCGGTCGAAGACACGGTGGTGCATCTCCAGGTAGGCCTGCTGGTACTCCTCGGTCCACGGCGTGTCCCAGACCGAGTGCAGACCGGGCTGGGTGTCGGCGCCGTACTCGCTCATCATGACCGGCTTGCCGAACCTCTCCGCCCAGCCGCGCAGGTCGCGCTCCAGGTAGACCTCGGCGGTGGCCAGGTCGCCGGTGGCGATGTACCAGCCGTAGTAGCGGTTGACGCACACGACGTCGAACAGGTCGGCGATGCGGTCGTTGTCGTGCGTGGCGAACATGACCGCGGAGGAGGTCACCGGGCGGGTCGGGTCGAGCTTGCGGGTCAGCGCGACCAGCGGCTCGAAGTACTCGCGCGCGCCCTCCTCGTTGGAAGCGGGCTCGTTGGCGATGCACCACATGACCACGCTCGGATGGTTCTTGTCGCGGGCGACCAGTTCCCGGATGGCTTGGGCGTGCGCCTCCCGGGTGGCCTCGCCGAACGTCTCCGGCGAGAACGTGGGCCGGGGCGGGGCGCCGGTCAGGCCGGAGGCGACGGCCAGGTTGAGGCCGACGGCGGCGGTCTCGTCGATGACGACGATGCCGTGCCGGTCGGCGAACTCCATGACCTCCTCGGCGTACGGGTAGTGGGAGGTGCGGAAGGAGTTGGCGCCGATCCAGTCCATGAGCTGGAAGTCGTGCACGAGGTAGGCGTCGTCGTGGCCCTTGCCGCGTACGGGCGTGTCCTCGTGCCTGCCGAAGCCGGTGAAGTAGAACGGCTCGCCGTTGATGAGGAACTCGGTGCCCCGTACCTCGACGGTCCGCACGCCGAACGGCTGCGGGTAGGAGTCGCCGTCGAGCTCGGCGACCAGCTCGTACAGGTAGGGCGCGCCGGGCCGCCACAGGACGACGTCCTCGATGCGCAGGGTGCCGGTGGCGCCTTCGCCCGCCGCGACCTGTGTGCCGGCGGCGTCGAGCACGCGCACCCGGACCGGCGCGGGTTCGCTGGTCTCCACCGTGTACCGTACCGTTCCGTCGAGGTCGGTGACGATGGTGATGTCCTGGACGTGCACGGGCGGGCGGCTGTAGAGCCAGACCGAGCGGGCCAGCCCGGCGTAGTTGTAGAAGTCGTGCAGGTAGGTCTGTCTCCTGCGCCCGCCGGCGGTGACGGTGATCGTCCCCGGCGGGATCGTGGTCTCGGTCAGCTCGTTGCCGACCGCGGCGGTGAGGCGGAACTCCTGCCCGGCGCGTACATGCTCGGTGATGTCGGCCTCGAACGGCGTGTAGCCGCCGCTGTGCTCGGCCACCAGCACGTCACCGACGTAGACGCGGCCGTGGTGGGTGGCGGCGTCGAGCCGCAGCATGATCCGCTCGCCCGCCCAGCCGCGCGGCACGCGGACCTGGCGCTGGTACCACACCCAGCCGACGTGGTCGCGGATGGCGGGGTCGGTGAACAGGTCGTTGTAGCTGGCCGGGACCGCCGCCTCCAGGGTGGTGTCCAGCGGGCCGGGGCCGCCGTCCAGGGCGAAGCGCCACAGACCGTCGAGGTTGACCAGCTCGCGGGTGGAGGTGGAGCGGGGCTTGAGCATCAGACCTCCCCGCGCCGGGCGACCTCGCCGAGCCAGGCCAGGCTGGGTTTCGGGTGGCGCTCGAACGTCTCCCGGTCCACGGCGATGAGGCCGAAGGTCGGCTCCCAGTGGCCCCACTCGAAGTTGTCCAGCGCGCTCCAGTGCAGGTAGCCGCGCACGTCAACGCCGTCGTCCATGGCGGCGAACAGGTGGCCGAGCGCCTCGGAGGTGTAGGCGATGCGCCGGGTGTCGTCGGCGGTGGCGATACCGTTCTCGGTGACGAGGATCGGGGTGCGGCCGGTCACCTCCCAGGCGTGCCGGACGGCGATGCCCAGTGCGTCGGGCCGGTAGGCGTTGCCGACCTGGGTGTTGTCCGGGCTTTGCGGGTGCGGGACGACGCCGTTCTCGTCCACGGCCTGGCTGGAGTAGGACTGCACGCCGATGAAGTCGTCCCCGCGGGCCGCCTCCAGGTAGAGGTCCTCGCGGACCTGGCGCACCTCGCGCAGCCTGGCCTCGTTGCCGGGGGTCGCGGTGAGCGCCTGGCAGGCCACCGTCCAGCCGACGGCCGCCCCCGTACGCTCCTTCAGCACCTCGCGGGCGGCGTGGTGCGCCTCGGCCAGCCGGACGCCGATCTTCGGGTCGGGGTCGGGCAGCACCGGCCGGGCGGCGCCCTCGACGGTGGGGCTCATCCAGTCCTCGGTGGACCGCTGGGCCTGCGCGTCGCGGGCCATGCCGATCATGAGGGCGAGCATGTTGGGCTCGTTGATCGTGCACACCCACGCGACGCCGTCCAGAATGCTCGCGGCCTCGCTCACGTAACGCCGGAAGCGCTCGATCGCCTCCTCGCCCAGCCAGCCGCCGGACTCGGCGAACCAGCGCGGGTTGGTGAAGTGGTGCAGGGTGACGACGGGGGTCAGGCCCAGGTCGAGCGCGGTGTCGATCATGCGGCGGTAGTGGGCGAGCTCGGCGCGGGAGAACTCGCCGGGGACCGGCTCGACGCGGGCCCATTCGATGCCGAAGCGGTAGGCGTTGAGCCCGGCCTCGGCCAGCAGGCGCATGTCCTCGGCGTAGCGGTGGTAGCTGTCGATGGCGTCGCCGCTGCGCTGCATGCCGGGCATCGCCTGTTCGAGCTGCCACCAGTCGCTGTTGACGTTGTTGCCTTCGATCTGGTGCGGGGCGGTCGCCGCGCCCCAGAGGAAACCGGAGGGGGTTTTGGGCATGGTTGAGTTCCTTGCTCGAGAGCATGGGGGTGACGCTGGTGGCACGCTAGCATGAAAACCGAATCGCGTTACTAATTTGAAGGGACGTCCATGACGGCACCACCCGGCAACCGCGGCCCGTACGCGAAGACCGCAGCGGTACGGCGCCGCGTCCTCGAAGCCTGCGTGGAGGCCTTCGGCGAGACCGGCTTCTACGGCGCGACCATGAAGGACCTCGCCAAGCGCGCCGGCATCAGCCACACCGGCCTGCTGCATCATTTCCCGCGCAAGGAGGACCTGCTGCTCGGTGTGCTGGCGCTGCGCGACGAACGCGGCACCGAGTTCCTGCAGTCGGCCAAGGTTCTGGACCCGGCGGCCGACCCCGTCGAGATCCTCGAAGGCATGATCGCCGTCATCGTGGACAACGAGCTCCAGCCGGGCCTCATGGAGCTGCACTGCGTCGTGTCGGGCGAGGCGACCTCGCCCGACCACCCCGCGCACGCCTACTACGCCGAGCGCTACCGCAACCTGCGCCGCTTCTACGCCGAGACCTTCACCGCGCTCGCCGAGCGCGGGCTGCCCCCGTCGATCGACCCGGAGACCCTGGCCACCATGACGGTCTCGCTCATCAACGGGCTGCAGGCGCAGTGGCTGTTCGACCGCGACACGGTGAGGGTCGAGCCCGCGATCCGCCGGTTCTTCCGCGCGGTCATCCCGGGGTTGCCTGGAGAGGCCGACCTTGGTGGCGAGGGATACCCCTCGGACGGACGCGGGTGAGGAGGGGGCTCGCCTACTTGATCGCGCCTGCTCCGATGCCCTTCACGATGTGCCGCTGCGCCATCAGATAGAAGATCACCACAGGCACGATCGAGATGGTCGTGGCGGCTAGGAGGATCTGCTGCTGCGGCGTCTCGGCGGAGGAGAAGGCGGTCAGACCGCGCTGGACCGGCATGAGGGAGTTGTCGTCGAACAGGACGAGCGCCATGAGGTATTCATTCCAGGCACCCAGCCCCTGGATGACCGCCACGGCGGCGAGGCCGGGGCGGGCCAGCGGGAGGATCACGCTCCAGAAGACGCGCAGCGGGCCGGCGCCGTCCAGCGTGGCCGCCTCCTCCAGCGCAGCTGGTTGGCCGACGAAGAAGCTGCGCATGATGAGCGTCGACATCGGAATGCCCGAGGTGATGAGAATCAGGACATAACCCACGGGGTTGTTCGTCAGGTTCAGCGAGATGAGCAGTTTGTACTGCGCGAGGAACATGGCGGGCGCCGGGATGATCATCACGGCGAGGATGATGAACGTGAACACGCCCTTGCCGGCGAAGTCGAGCCGTGCGAGCGCGTACCCGGCGAGGCTGGACACCAGCAGGATGCCGACGACCGCGGAGCCGGTGTAGAGCACGCTGTTGCGCAGGTAGACGCCGAGGTCACCCTGCACCCACGCGGTCACGTAGTTGTGCCACTGCGGGTCGGCGGGCAGAAAGCTGTCATTGGCGAGCAGCTCCGTGAGGCTCTGCAGAGAGCCGGACAACATCCACAGCAGGGGGAACAGCGCGATCAGCGCGGCGACGCCGAGCAGCCCGTACAGGCCCAGCTTGTGGATCGATGTCTTGCCGCTCATACGCGGGACCTCCGCCTCGTGATCGCGAGCTGGAGCACCGACAACAGCACGAGCGCGCCGCCAAAAATGACCGACATCGCCGCGGCGCTGCCGTAGCGCCAGTTGACGAACGCCTCGTTGTAGATCGCGAGGGTCGGCACCATCGTGTGGTTGCCCGGCCCGCCGTTGGTCAGCACCTGCACGGTCCCGAAGATCTGGAGTGCGGCCAGCAGTGTGAGCAGGCTGACGATCGAGGTGACCGGGGCGAGCTGCGGCCACGTGATGTACCTGAACCGCTCCCAGCGGTTCGCGCCGTCGAGCTCGGCGGCCTCGTACAGCTCCTTCGGCACGTCCTGCAGTCCGGCGAGGAAGAGCAGGAAGCCGAACCCCCAGTGAAACCAGACGAACACCGCCGCCACGACGGGCAGCGCGACGGCCGGATCGCCGAGCCAGTTCTGCCCGTCCAGGCCCACCAGGCCGAGCAGCCGGTTCAGCACGCCCGACCCGGGCGCCAGGATGAAGGAGAACAGCAGGCCGACGACGACCACCGACAACACGCCCGGCAAGTAGAAGACGGTGCGGAAGAACGTCTTGCCGCGGGTGACGCTGTTGACGGCCAGTGCCATGCCCAGGGCGACCCCGTTGCCGACGATGAACCCGACGACACCGAAGAAGACGACGTTGCGCATCGACGCCCAGAAGATCGGATCGGAGGCGACGAAGGCGTAGTTGTCGAACCCCACCCAGGGGGTGTCGGGGCTGACGCCGTCCCAGGACTGGAAGCTCAGCAGGATCGCCTGCCCGAACGGCGTGATCGTGAAGACGCCGATGAGCGCGATGGCCGGTGCCAGGAACGACCAGCCGATCAGGTTGCGCCGGAGTGCGCGCTTCCCGCGCGGCGTCCGGGAGGGACGCCGCGCGGGAAGCACAAGCTGCCGCGTCGTCATGACGTGCGGTCCTGCGCCGCCTGGATGGTGGTCAGCGCCTCGTCCACCGTCGTCTCACCCAGCACCAGACGCTGGGACTCCGTCCTGATCGCGGTGTTCACGTCCGGAGTGAAGGTCGTCGACATGACCTGCATGTCCTTCACGCCGGAGGCGAACCCCGCGAGCTGGGCGGGAATGTCCGCGCCGGCCAGGAGCTCCGGGTTGCTGGGCAGGATGCGGGCGTCCTTGGCGAACACCGCCTGCTGTGCGGGCTCGGTCAGCCACTTGACGAACGCGAGGGCCTCCTTGGCGTGCTTGCCCCTCGGGTTGATCACCGCGCCCTTGCCAGGGATGCCCGGCGAGCGCGGGTTGTGGATGCCGCCAGGAGCCTTGGGCAGGCCGGTGGAGAAGTAGTCCTCGAATTCCGGGTTCGTCCGCAGGCCCACCGAGACGCCGGGGGCGGCGTCGAAGATCGCGCCCATCGACTTGGTGAAGAAGGCGGACTCCACGTTCGGGTGGTCGTCCTGGCCGCCGGGGATGGAGTCGTTAGCAAGGACACCGGCCTTCTTCAGGTCGAGCAGGAATTGGAAGGCGTTGCGCCAGCCGTCCTGCTTCCAGCTCGCCTTTCCGTTGAGGGTCGCCGCGATCTCGTCGTCGGTCAGCCAGTTCGAGGCGAGACCCTGGATGACGTTGGGCGTCTGCGAAGCCGCGATGGCGAACTTCGCCTTCTTCGCGGCGAGCGCGTCGATGAACTCGGTCGTCGTCGCGGGCGGCTTGTCTGCCGAGACGCCGGTCAGCGCGGGGTTGATGAGGAAGCCGTACGTCTGGGTCTCCCAGTGAACCGCGTAGGTGCCGGGCTTGACCCCGAGGTTGTTGCCCTCCTGGAACGCCGACATCTTGAGCACGGCGGGGCTGAAGCTCTTGCTCCACCCGGCGTTCAGCTCGGCGGTGAGGTCCATCGCCCAGCCGGCCTTGTAGAACGGCGCCATCTGGGTCGCGTCGAACGACGAATAGACGTCGGGCATGGACCGGGACTGCGCCTTCGCCTGCAGCTTGGGCAGGTAGTCGGCCGGTCCGGGTGAGTCGATGGTGATTTTGACGCCGGTCTTCTGGGTGTACTGCTGCGCGAGTTTGGTGAGCGCGGCCTCCTGCCCGCGCGACTGGTTCATGAAGGTCAGCTCGACGGCCCCGGTGGTGGCGGGTTCGTCGGACGGCGAGCAGCCCGCGAGGGCGAGTGCCCCGACGACCGCCAGTGATGCGGCCACGATGGTGGAACGGCGACGGGCGCCGCGTGCTGTGGTGTTTGTACCCATGGTTCTCGCCTTCGGAAGCCGTGGACGGGAGAGCTGGAAACGTTCGGTTCAGGGGTGGGGCATGACGCTGGGGTGGGGGAGCGCGGGTAGCCCCTCCGCGGTGATCAGCCAGCCGTCGGGGAGCTCTGCCCCCTGGTTCACCGCCGTGGCGAGGTGTGCCATCGCGGCCAGCAGTCCTCCGTTGGCCGGGAGATAAACCGTGAGGAAGCCCGGTATTTGTGGATTGTGTCCATTGGGGAGGAAGACGTTCTTGGGGGAGGGGAGCAGGAGGGCGTCGATGGCGCGGCTGGTGTCGCCGAGGCGGGCCGCGGTCATGGCCATGACGGGGTAGTCCCAGCCCCAGGTGGACTGGAGGTCCCAGTGCTCCCAGACGGAGTCGAGCGTGGCCGACATCGTGGCGGGGTCCACGAGGTGGGTTTCCGGGAGCCAGCCCAGCGCCATGAGCATGGACGGGTGGTCCTTCCGGATGAGCAGCGGGGGAGTCGCGATCGCGGCGTAGGTTCCGTCGGGAAGCACGGTGGGCCGGCGCATGTTCCGCGCCACCCGGTCCCATTCCTGGTTCGCTTCGAGACCGAGCTCGACCCTCCAGTCGTTGGCCACGCGGAGCGCCCATGACCAGTACGCCAGCTCGAAGGTCGGGTCGGCGTTCGTCGCCCGGTCGAGGAGGTAGCTCTCCTGCGCGGGAATGAGCGGCGGCGGCAGCTCGTACGAACCGTCGCGTTCCTCGGCGAAGTCGGCCATGAAGTCGGCGGTCGCCTCGACGAGCGGGTAGTGCTCGCGCAGGAACGCCTCTCCCCGGCCCTCGCCACGCAGCAGCTCCAGCAGGTAGATGACGTGCGGTTGCTGCCACAGTAGGAAGACGCCGATGTTGCTGGGCGACTCGCGCGCGGACGGATCGGTCTGCTTCGGCCAGCGGGCACCGCGGCATCCCTGCCGGCGGGCGGTCACCTTCCCGGCATCAAGGGCGCCGTGGTACCAGCGCAGGCTGCGCTCCAGCAGATGTCCTCGGCCCCACAGCGAGAAGTGCGCCGCGTGCCACCAGTGCATCTCGAGGTGGAACTTGCCCGTCCAGGTGTTGTACGTCAGTCCGGACTCGGCGGGAGGTGTGGCTCCGGCGCTGTTCACGGCCGTGAGGTACTGCGACAGGACGATGCGCCGTTCCAGCTCCCCGGCGCGCGCGTCGGTGCTGCCGGCGAGGCTGATCGCGGCGCCGGTGCTCCAGTGCTCCGCCCACCATGCCCTCGCGGAGTCGCGGACGGCGGAGAAGCCGCGCTCATCCTGCTGCCGGTCCGGCGCCAGCGTCACCACGACCTCGAGAACGGCGGTGTTCGCGTGCGCGACGACGGAATCGGCCGCCTGCCGCAGGCTGCCGGTGGTGGAGACGCTGACACCGTAGGTGAGCGTCTCCACCGTGCGCCGTGCGTTCCAGTGGTGCTCCGCGCGCCGGTCCCAGGTCGTCTTCTGGGCGAGCGGGAGTTCGAAGGCGGCCAGGTCGTCCGGCTGGTCGTCGAAGACCCAGGCGACGCCCCAGCCGCGGAGCAGCAGGCCGGACTCGACGCGCACGGCGAAGCGGTGATCGTGCGGGTCGGCGACGGTGGTGACGCGGACGGGCTCGCCGTCGAGAACGTACGCGGCATGGATCGTTCCCGTCCACAGGTCGAGCTCGGTACGGACGTCCGACAACGCGGCCGGATGGCCGGGCCCGGTTCCGTCGGGGCGGACCAGGGCCAGGCGGCCGAGGTGCGCCCGGCGGGGGTTGAAGTGGTACCAAGCCCCGGTCACGAATTCCTCGGCGATGGGGTCACCGGCCCGTTGCAGGCCCATGCGGTCGAGGTAGGGCACCGGGCCGCGGGACGTCTCGTACAACGTGGTCGCGTCCTCCAGCCGCAGTTCCCGGTCGGCGCGGGTCTCGTACCAGCCCCAGGTCGACTGGGTGCGCAGCGGGATCTGGAAGTCGTCGGCGTCGAAGACGCGCGGGCGCTGCTCGGGTAGCCCGGTCAACCCGTCGCGCACGACGCGATGCGGGTCGGGGACCAGCTCGTGGAACGACGGGAACGTTTGCAGCCCGGAGACGTCGACCGTGAGTGCGATGTCGCCGTTGCCGACTGTCAGTACGTCGGCCGGGTGAGCGGACGTCAGCACGGGGTTGTGCCGTCGTACGAGCCGGCGGCGGTCGATTGCTTCGGGCATCCTCGTCTTTCCTCTTGCTTCTTCAGTGTCGGCCGCGATGGTGGCAGGGACCGTGGGACGACACGCGCGTGCTGTTCGAACAGCAGACTGCCGGGTCTCACTGCCTCAGAGCGCGTTGGCCTTGGCGACACTGCCCAGCCACGCGAGGCTGGGCTTGGGCCGGCGCTCGAACGTTTCCCGGTCGACGGCGACGAGACCGAACGTCGGATCCCAGTGCCCCCATTCGTAGTTGTCGAGCAGGCTCCAGTGGAGGTAGCCGCGCACGTCCACGCCGTCGCCCATCGCCGCGGACAGTGCGGTGAGAGCACCGGTCGTATAGGCGATGCGGCGGGAGTCATCGCCGGTCGCGATGCCGTTCTCGGTGACGACGATCGGCACGTCAGGCAGTACGTCGGCGGTGTGCCGGACGGCGATGCCGAGGGCGTCGGGGCGGTAAGCCGTTCGTACGAGGGTGTTGTCCGGGTGGACGGGGTGCGGTTCGATGCCGTCCGGCCCCACCCACTGCGCCGAGTAGGCCTGCACGCCGATGAAGTCGTCGCCGCGCGCCGCCTCCAGGTACAGGTCCTCCCAGACGTACTCGAGCCGCCGGCGCACCTCTTCCGCTCCGGGACGAGTCTCGAACGCGCGGCTGGCGACCGTCCATCCGACCTGAGCACCGGTGCGCTCCCGCAGCACGTCCCGGGCCGCATCGTGCGCTTCGGCGAGCCGGCGTCCGATCTTCACCGGCGGGGCGGGCTTCACCGGCCGGGGCGTGTCCGCCTCCAGCGTGGGGCTGAGCCACTCCAGCCCCGAGCCGGGGTTGAGCGTCGCCTCTGCCTCGCGCACCATGATCGCGAGCATGTTGGGCTCGTTGATCGTGCAGATCCACTCGACGCCGTCGAGGATTGAGGTGGTCGTCTCGGCGTAGGCCCGGAAGCGGTCCACGGCCCGTTCCCCGCGCCAGCCGCCCTCCTCCGCGAACCACCTGGGCGAGGTGAAGTGGTGGATCGTGACGAACGGGGTGACGCCCGCGGCGAGACACGCCTCGATCATGCGCCGGTAGTGCGCGAGCACCGCGCGGGACACCCTGCCTGGGGCCGGCTCGACGCGCGCCCACTCGATGCCGAAGCGGTAGGTGTTCAGGCCCGACTCCGCGACGAGCCGGATGTCCTCGGCGTAGCGGTGGTAGCTGTCGAGCGCGTCGCCGCTGCGCTCCGCTCCCGGCATGCGCTCCTCCTGTGCCCAGAAGTCGCTGTTGACGTTGTTGCCCTCGACCTGGTGCGGTGCGGTCGCCGCGCCCCAGAGGAAGCCGTCGGGGAAGGTGTGCATTCGTCTCTCGATCATGGTTCGTCGCCGCGGGAATCATCGGCGGAGGCCGGGGGCGGCCCCCCGAGTGGCAGTTAACGTAGCTGTTACGCCACGCAGAGGTCAAGGAAAATGTGTACCGGTCTACGACACTTTCCCTGGCTGTGTTCCTCCTCGAATGGATCTACCGTTATTCTGCATAGACCGGTCTACACACGTGACGATCTCGGCGCCGTAGGATCGGGGAGAACTTCGGTTGGAGAAGGGAAGCCCATGGTCGCGCCCGAGCGACGACGACGAGCAACCATTTCTGACGTGGCGAAACACGCCGGGGTGTCCAAGGCGGCGGTCTCCAAGGTGATCCGCAACGACTACGGCGTCAGCGACGCCATGCGTGAGCGCGTTCAGCGGGCCATCGACGAGCTGGGCTACCGCCCCCAGTCCGCCGCACGAGCGCTGCGCGGCAGGGCCTACACCATCGGCGTGCTCCTGCAGCACATCGGGGTTCCGTTCTACGCCGAGATCGTGACCGGGCTGGTGGATCAGCTCGCTGAATCCGAATATCAGGCGATCATGATCCAGGGCGGCACGCGCGACAAGACCGAGAAACGCGCCATCGATGCCCTCATCGACCGGCAAGTGGACGGCATACTGCTGATCGCTCCCCTGTCCGGCCGTACGCACCTGGAGCAGGTGGCCCGCGAGATCCCCATGCTGGTGCTCGGCCGGCACGACCGGTCGCCCGCCTACGACTCGATCGTCGACGACGATCGGATCGGCTCCGAGCTGGTCATGGAGCACCTGCTCGGGCTCGGTCACCGGCGCATCGGGCACATCACCTTCGAAACCGAGCATGGGCAGGGCGCCGACCGGACGCCGCAGATCAGGGCCGAGACCTACGAACGAGTGATGCGCGAACACGGGCTGGCCGAAGAGATCGTTGTCGCCACGACCTCCTACACCGAGGAGGGCGGCTACCGCGGCGCGCAGGAGCTGCTGAGCCGGTCGCCACGCCCCACGGCGATCTTCGCCGGCTCCGACGAAGCCGCTCTCGGTGTCCTGGCCGCGCTGCACGATGCCGGCCTGTCCGTCCCCGGCGACGTCTCCGTGGCCGGCTATGACAACACCAAACTGGCTGCTCACCCGAACATCGCGCTGACCACCGTCAACCAGGACGGCGTCGTCATGGGCCGCACGGCCGGGCGGTTGCTGCTCGAACGCATCGAAGGTCGCACGTCGGCCGCCCACTTCTCGGTCATTCCCAGCCTGGTCGTGCGGAACTCCACCGCCTCTCCTCGCCCGTGCCCCAGCGAGACCGGAAACCAACCGCCGTCGGGGTGAGGGCGTGTCAGAGCGTTCTACGAGCGCAGTGGTACTGCCCCGGGGCGGCCATCTTCGGCTCAGCTGTGGGAGGTTGAGGCCATCTATCGCCCCTGGCCGATCGAACGCGCTCGGTCGTCGAGAGGCGACGATTCGACAATTGCGGTGATGCTCCAGCCCATCTCCGCGTGCGACCCGCTCTCTTTGATGCGGACGCCGAAAGGGGCTGCTCGCCTGCGACTTCTTCCACGCCGGTGCGGAGGCGGCCACGTCATCCGCTGGTCCACCGGGGGATCGGCCAGGCGGCGCCGATGGTGGCCGTGCACTTGTCACGGTTACACACCGTTCATGGTCTCACCCAGCACAGCAGAGCAGAATGTGCACCCCTCACGCGGCCTGGACCACGGCGCCTGGGTTCCGCTCATGGCCATGTACCCTTTGGCCGACGTCCCTGTCCTCCAGCTCAGCCTGCCCACCTGCGACCGCGCCCGGCTCCTGGGACCTCGGAGCCCGCCTCGCCCCGTTGCGCGACGAGGGTGTCCTCGTCGTCGGGTCCGGCCACATGACTCACGGTCTGCCCTACGTTACCCGGGAGATGCTCCAGGGCGCAGTCCCCGCCTGGTCCGCCGACTTCGACGCCTGGGCCGCTGATGCCCTCACTCGTGGTGACATCGACCAGCTCGCCGCCTACCGCGACAGTGCGCCTGCCGACAATTACATCCGTCCAGGTCATGACTCTGCGAGGGCTTTGCTTGGCGTACGCGAGCTCCGGCCCCCCCGGGAGACGATAGCGTGTGCGGCAGGATGATCTGCTGTGCTCCTTCGCTTGGCCTATCTGACCATCACGAACGCCTTTGCCGCGCTGCGGTTGCTGCCCATGAGCGATCGGGACAAAGACGTGGAGATCCTCATCCTGCGTCACCAGATCACCGTCCTGGAACGCCAACTCGGTGCCGACACCAGAGTGAGATTCGCACCCGAAGACCGGGCTTTTCTGTCCGCTCTCCTGACCCCGCTGCCCCGCGAGGTTCTCTACCGGTTGCGACTCCTGGTTCGCCCGGACACCGTAGTGCGCTGGCACCGCGATCTGATGAACGGCGCCATGCCCGTACCTGCCGGCCGAAGCGGCCCGGGCGCCCACCCACGGTCCGCTCCATCCGCGCCCTCATTCTGCGCCTGGTCCGGGAGAACCCGGGCTGGGGCTATCGGCGCGTTCACGGAGAGCTCACCACGCTGGGCGTCAAGGTCGCACCATCCACGGTCTGGGAGATCCTCAAGCAAGAGGGCTCGATCCGGCGCCCGAGCGAGCGTCCACCACCTGGGCGGACTTCCTGCGCTCGCAACGGAACCTGTCAATTTGATCAAGGCAGTTGAGCTGGGCTAATTGTGTGTCGTCTTCTCTGTGGCGTCCTTCGGTTCGTTGGTCTTGGGCTTGTTGATCCAGGCGGGTCCGGGCAGGTCGGGCGGGGTGGGCAGACCACCGCTGGCGAATCGTTCGGGGTGTGTGGCGTGGGCGGCGGTCAGGACGGTGGCGCGCCGGTCGCGGATGGCGGCGGCGCGGCCGTAGTGCACGTCGACGGGGTGGTGGTAGCCGATCCCGGAGTGGAAGTGATCATGGTTGTACCAGGCGTAGAACTCCTGGCAGAAGACGCGGGCGTGTTCGATGGAGCCGAACCGGCCGGGGAAGATGGGGCAGTACTTCAGTGTCTTGAAGCTCGCTTCGACGTGCGGGTTGTCGTTGGAGGTCCGAGGCCGGGAATGAGACTTGGCCACGCCCAGGTCGATGAGGAGTTCGGCGAGGGTCTTGGAGGTCATCGAGCTGCCGCGGTCAGCGTGCAGGGTGAGGGTGCCTGCGTCGATGCCGTGCTTGCGTGCGGTCGCTTCGATGAGGTGTCGGGCCAGGTCAGCCGATTCGCGGGAGGCGACCATCCAGCCGACGACGTAGCGGCTGAACAGATCGATGATGGTGTAGAGGCAGTACCAGACGCCCTTGTCCGGGCCGCGCAGCTTGGTGATGTCCCAGGCCCAGACCTGGTTGGGGGCGTCGGCGACCAGCTCGGGCACCGCCCGGGGCGGATGGGTCGCCTGCCGGCGCCGGTCGGTGCCCACCTCGCCGTGCTGGCGCAGGATGCGGTACATGGTCGACTCCGACGCCAGATACACGCCCTCGTCGAGCAGGCTGTAGTAGGCGGTGGCCGGGGAGGCGTCAGCAAAGCGCTCGTTCAGCACCGCGCGGACCTGGTCGCGCTCGGCCGGCGACAATGCGGCCGGGTGCGGCTTGCGCGGCCGGGCGGGCCGCACCGGAGCCGGGCTCTGGCGGTGGTGGCGATACCAGGTCGCCTGCGACACCCCGGCCGCCGTGCAGGCGTTGCGCCGCCCCAGCAGCGGCACCAGTTCCTCGATCGCCTCGGCCTGGGCAGCCTGGAAGGTCTCGGTCACTGCTCGCCCCGGCCCGGCGGTGTCTCGCTGCTGGTGGCGAGCTGATCCAGCAGCGCGAAGAGCTTTCCCTGCACCTCGATCACCTGGCGGGTCTGGCCAAGCTCGGCACGCAGCCGCTCGACCTCCGCCTGCAGCTTGTCGATCTCCTTGTCACGCGGGTCGGCCTTCGGCCGTCCGACCGGACGGGCCAGCGCCTGCTCCGCACCGTGATCCCGCGCGGTGCGCCAGCTGGAGATCAGCGACGAGTACAGGCCCTCCCGGCGCAGCAACGCGCCCTTGCCCGCCTTGTCCAGACGGTCGTACTCCTCCAGGATCCGGGCCTTGTAAGCGGCGGAGTAGGAACGCGGACGCCCTCGTTCACGCACCTGAGGATCAGGAACCTCCGGATCCGGCTTGCTTGCTCCCACGAAGGGATGTCTCCTTCCCCACCCTCAGCACAGAGTTTCATGCCTATTTGCTACCTCTGTCCATTTTGGCAGGGAGGGCGGTTCGATTAATGTCGCTCAGTGTCGACGAGTGTCGATCTGTGCCGTTGTGACAGGGATTCTCCACGGCGTCGTGTCTGGCTGTGTCCGTGAGTGTCGCGCCGGATCGCATACGCGCGAGCAACCACCGAGCAACCACGCGTTCTTGACCACCGTCATCCTGTGCCATTTGTCCCCTTTGCCTCGGCACGGGTGTAGGGCCAGGTCTTCGTGATGAGGCCCAACCCAACGGCAGACCGAACGCGTACGAGCACCCGCCAATCAGTCATCGGCAGGAGATGTGCGTCTGCTCGTCAGGATGACTTGCAGTTGCTTCGGAAGCGACGCAGAGATTACTTGACGCGTATGGATGAGACTATCGGCCATCATAGAACTCCGAGCGTTCGGCCGTGTGTGGGGGCCCGTACACGGAGACCACCAGGTTGCCGCCGTGCGCGTCTGTCAAGGCGGGGCCAGTCCCGTCGAGTCCCCTTCGACCAGGGGCGCGTTCCATTCCAGCCGCCCTGTCAGGGTCGCGACGCGACGTGCTTTCGCATGCCGTGATAAGACAAATTGTGTATTTTTTGCTATGGCTGTCGCATGCAAGTTCGAATAACTTAGTGCTGACAGGCTGCTGACTGGCCAAAATTACATATTTTGGGCGGCGAAATAAGGCAGTCCGATCGCGCGCTCATCTCGGCGGTCTTCGTGGCGCAATTTTGTCGGTGGCAGCTCGTACGCTGACCGCGACAGTTCAAAGGGCTCGCGAGAACAGGTGGGTGATCCGTATGAACGATCGACTCTCTTCCCCCAAGGCCACTGGAGGAGCCGGAACAATCTTCGAGTATCAGTTCGCCGCCATCATGTTCAGTCGACTCCTGCGAGGCGCGCACGTCCCCATTGCGATTCAGCTCCCACTAGACCGGATCGGACTGCAGCAGCAAGTAACCGGCCATCCCTTCGACGACCTCGTCGCTCACGCCTTCCCTGCTCACACCGGGCCGCGCATCCAGATACAGGTGAAGCAGAAGATCCACATCCGGGGCAAGGACCAGGACTTCATCAAGGTTATGGCCGCTGCTTTGCGAGCCGTTCGAGAACAAGAAGCCGAGATCGCCGACGGCGCCCTACGGCTCGGCCTGGTCGCAGGAGGGCCGATGAATGATCTCGCTGAACTAAGAGAGGTCACAGAGATGGCCCGAACCATGCCGGATCACCAATCTCTGCACGCGCTACTTGGTGAGCACGTCACTAGCAGTCGGATAAGAGATCGCCATGCCCACGTCGTCGCCGCGGTTGCGTCGGCGGCCGCGGTGCAGGGCGAAGACGAGGCGGCAGCTCTTACTCATCGAGTACTCGGCGCCCTGCATGTCTGGCAAGTCGATCTGGGACCGGATGGTCGTGATACGCGATCAGAAATGGACCAGCTCGAAGTAGCCTTTTCGGGCAAAGTAAGTGCTGTTGCCCTATTCGCGCACCTATGCGATCTCGCACAAGAATATGGACCACGGGCCGGTCAGATAGATGCGCCATCTCTGCGCCGTGTGCTCCGAAGCAGATTCGGCCTTCAACTCGACCAAGGGCCAGCAGGTGGCGCACTGGACGAGAACAAGAAAGTCTTGAAAATATCGGTAACCACCAAGGGGTCGGGGCCAACCTGGGTGGCCGAAACCCAAACATTCCACAATCTAGACTTCCGCGGTGCCTGAACATCCATCCTCCAAATCAACATCGAGGTAGAGCATGAACGGCATGACCCCCGTAGGACTTACGGCCCACAATCACGATGACGACACCTCGTCGGCCGCTCCCTCGTCCGAAAATCTCGAGGCGGACCCCGAGAATCCCCTGCTAGCGACCGACAACGGCACCGAACCCTTCCCCCGGGAGACCGAGGTTGCCCCTGGTGCGTTCGATGACGTCGCCCCTGACACCTCTCCTGCTGAGACCGATGAGGGGACCACGCCCGCTTCGAAGGAGGCCGAGGCCATCACCGGGGTCTCCGTCGTGGTCGATGGGGAAGGGAACACTACCTTCGCCGCCTGGATGCAGGGCTTCCACTATTACTCCGGGGACCATGTAGAGCCCACACCCGTTCCAGACAGGGATCTGGCCGCGTGTGCAGAAGGACGCTTCGTGCCGCCGGCCTCGGGATGGGAGGATGCGGCGACAACACTCGCCAGCCAGGGGATCGTCGTACTTCTTGCTCCGGCAGGCAGCGGTCGGCGCACGGCGGCCCTGCGCCTTCTCTCCGATCGGTGCAATGGATCAGTCCTGTGCGATCTGGAAACTGCCTGGCAAAGACCCAACGTCAAATGCCTGCAGAACGTGCCGGCCGGGGCCGGAGGCTACCTGCTGGACATGTCCGAGCCCGCCGAGAAAACACCGAAGAAGGGCTTCGGCGTAGCGCTAGTTCAATGGGCGGCGCAGCGCAAGCGCCAGGGAACCTACCTCGTAGTCATTACCACGGAAAGCGCCTGGAGCGGTCCATGGGCAGACGAAGCCATTGATGTGGTGGTGGCACTCGGCTCCCCGGACGCTAAAACACTGGTTAAACGGGAGCTGACCCAGCACAAGGCTGCGCACCGCAGCGGTATGGTCGACGACCACAGACTTCAGCCAATCTGGGATTCTAACCCCAGCGCCGAAGACGCTTGCCAGCTCGCCAAGAAGATCGCTGCCTCTCGTGATGCGGACCCTCAACCCATCGTCGACGAATACACGGGCTGGACATCCTGGTTCACAGACTTTCCTGACAAGCTACACGCCAGGGTCGTTCTCTGGGCCGGCGCTCTATGCGATGGCGGCCGCCGCGAGTCGGTGCTCCGGATGTCGGACGCGCTGATCGAGCTATTGGGGGACGATCGCAGTCCTGCGGAGATCCTGGGCGGAGCCATATCGTCCAAACGATTCGACGCCGCGCACCTCAAGGAAACGGGAGATCGCGTCCAACTCCCTCCGGACAAGCATGGGCTGCCTTCGGCCGTGCTCCGCCACTTCTGGCGTGAGTTCCCCACCCAGCAAAAGCGCTTCGTGGGCTGGGCCACCAATCAGGCAGCCGAACTGCCCGTAGACGATGCTGAACGGGTAGCCGATGCTCTGGTAGAGCTCGGTGCCCATCATCGCGCAGGGGAGGTGTTCAAACAGTTGCGTGACACGCTGGCTCCTCGGCGCCGCGCCCTGGCGGTTCGAGCGCTGTCGGCGGCTGCCCTGGATAAGCGCTCCGGCCCTTATGTGCGAGGTCGCCTCTATACCTGGCTGTACGACTCACCCGCCCAAGGAGTGATCGACCTCGTTGCCGAGGTCTGTGGTGGTACCTTCGGCACCAAGATGCCCCTTCGCGCGTTGGCGCGGCTCCGCCTTGCCGGCGAGCACTCGGCATTCGGCAGCCTGCCGGTCGCTCAGGCATGGGTCTCGCTGACCGAGACACATCCGACGTATGTACGCACCGCAGTCACATCGTGGCTCACTGGCGATCGCTACCCCCGCGCCGGACTGGTGGCCTTCATGGCGCTAGCATCCACCAGCGTCGGTAGCGTGCTGCTCTTTGGTGAAGATGGGCGCGATCTCGAAGTCGAGAGCACCCAGACCATGATCGTCAACTGCCTTCGCCAAGCCCTGGGAGAGCCCGAGGCCATAGCGGCCGCCGACACCATCATCCAGAACTGGGCTGCCCAGGCCGATGAGGGTTCACTTCCAAGACGGGTGGTGGTAGACATGCTCGGCGCGGTGTTCACTGGTGACCGCTACCAGGACATCAAGAGATTCCTGTCGCAGGAAAAACTCCCTGACCCGGGAACTCTCTGGCATGAGATCCTCACAAAGGCCCTTCTACCTACAGGCTCCCGGGAACCGGCCTCCGAAACAGCGGCACGGGCTGAGTGACATGCGGCTCCTGCCGTGGCCGCGGAGTGCTGCATTCCGTACGGCCCTGCCGACACATGTACCCGGAATCCACGTCTTGGCGGACGGGCGCGTCTGGTTCAGATACGGCGGAGCAGAATGCACGCTGACCTCGGCCAGGGCGGCGCGAGCCGCCGCCTTGGCCGAGGTCTATGGCGCAGCTGCCGCACGCGTTTCGTGCCGCTTGCCGAGAGAAGTATTCAAGGCGGAGCAGCAGCTCGCACTTGATCTCGCTACATGGCAGCAGGCTAAGAACTATCCAGGTATGCGATTCAAGGCACGCATCACTCTGACACTCACCAGCGAGAATGCAAAACGAGCCGTCCTCTATGAGGAAGCATTGCGCGCCGGGCAGCTTGAACAGACGCTCGCCGCCGACGAGCTCGGCCACCTCAAGAAAACAGCACTGGTGGACATAAGGACAGCCCGAGTCTGGTGGTTCCAGCAGCACCTTATCCAGGGGAAGTTGCTCGAGTCGTGGGACTCTTTCGACGAGGTTATCCGTCCTATGATCAACGATCATACTCAAGACGCCGCAAGTCGGTTTGCGCAGGTATTTGCAACAGCCGCACAACGCGCGCTGGATGACCCAAGTAAGGTGCAGGACCTGCGTCTAATGGCTCACATGCTGCTTACCACTGCAGGATGGCAAGATCTTGCCGATGAGCTCAAAAACGGTGGCGTTCAGTCCAGCAACGGGGACTCGTAGTGCGCACCGGAGAGTGATGCATCCACGGTTTCAGTCGCCTATGATCGGCGCTCTGCTAGCCGTCGATAGTGGGGAGCTGCCATGTCTGCCGGTGCCGACGAACCTATGTGGACCGATATTCTGGCGGCCATCGGGGGCTTGATAACCGGCATGATCTCGCTGATCGCTCTTGGTGTCGCGATCTACGCAGCGACCAAAGCCGGACGCCAGGCCAGCGCGGCCGAAGACCAGACCATTGCGACGCAGCACTCAGCCGATGGCACGTGGGATCAAGCAATGTCGGCGCGCCAGCAGTTCGAACTGGCGGAGAAGATCCGCCGGGAGCAGCAGGAGCCGCACATCGTGGTGGACATCCACCCGTCGCCTCACGTCAGCAGCGTCCTCATTCTCGTCATCGAGAACATCGGCTCCACAGTCGCCAGGGATGTGCGAATCGCCTTCGACAAGCCGATCGAACGAGCGGTGGAGGACAACCCCAATCAGCACAGACTGAATGAACACCGCATCTTCACCGAGGGCATTCCGCACATGCCTCCGCGGCACCGTATCGAGCTGCTCTTCGACTACGGGCCAGATCGCTTTGAGGCGGACCTCCCGATGGCGTACACCGTGACTGTGGACGCCGAGTGGACTGGCGGGCGGGTTGACACGCTGACCTATCTCATCGATCTCTCGGTCTACTACAACGTCAACTACCTTGGGGTCAAGAACCTGCACGACGGCGTGAAGATGCTCGGAGAAGTCAAGAAGCAGCTCGAGCTTATGAATAGGCACGCCAACCGACACGCCAGCTCGCTGATGCTGGCCGACCGATCGTCCCGGCTCGGCGAGTTCCGCCGCGCAATCCGGACTGTCTTAAGAGCCACGATTAGGCGTTAGCCGTCCGCTGCCTGGGCGGCGGTGCTCGGCGTCCATCGCCAGCCCGGGCAGGTAAGGCACTAAGTGGTGCCGCTCTAAATATTGGACGGTCCAAAATATCTATAAGTGCTGCGGTCGTTGCACCGGATCGGTAACAGTCGATCCTGCTGATGCTATGAGGAAGAGAAGGAACTGAGGTTCCTTCCGCGAAGTGGGGGATGGCCTCGGGCGTCTTAAACGTTGAGCCGAGCGGGCTGAGCAGGGGTGATCAGTGAGCTTCTTGGACCGGTTCCGGCGTGAACCCCCTCCACCGATGAGGACCGCTCCGCCATCTGTATCCGCTCAGCACCCGTCTTCTGCGCGCCCTGGTCGCCACGCGATGCACGCTTCCGCGCCGCCGGCGCCACAGGCTCATCCGTACGCTCCCGTAGATCCGTGGCTGCGTCCGGGAATGGGCATCACCATCGCGGGCTACAACATCGTTGGCGGGCTCCTCTACGTCGGTACGCAGTTGGGCACGCCATCGGGATACACGGTGGACCCGGCGCTGATCAACCCGAACTTGCCCGTTGACCTGCGTCAGCCGGACTGGGGCGGGCAGGGTTTGGACTACTGGCCGTCGTACAGCGACATTCCACCGCAGTCGAGGGCTGCCTATCTGGCCTGGCTCGCCGATGGGCGGCGCTTCCCGCAAGTGCCGATCGGTTATGTGTTCCTCTACTTCTACGGGCTGGAACGGCGGGTGCTGTACGACCTGCAGCGGGACCGTTCCATGGCGGCCTCCGAGCTGCCGATCATCCATCAGGAAGTCCGACGTCTCCTGGCCGTCTACGGCGGCCACAAGGCTTTCAAGCGCTACGCGGGACAGTTTGAGCAGGTGCTGGACATGTTCACGGCTGAACCCTCCGCGAAAGCGCCGGAGCCCACCCGCGACTACCCGCCCCCGTTACGGTTGCGTGCCGGCCTGGGAACGTTCGCGGCACAAGGCGTACCCGTGCCCGCCGACTGGGCGTTGACCTGGATCCGCTCGCATCCGGATTACTACCCGCGTACCCCTGCGACCCGCTGCGCCGCCGAGTTCGACGCGCTCTTCGTGCAGCGCTATGCCGCCCGCCATGGCCAGGGGCTCATGGTCCGGCCGGGCCGCAAGGAGGTCACCCTGGACTACCGGCCCGCCAGCGCGGGCTTTCACAGCGTCGCCGAGCTGACCTTGCCTGGCATCCCCGACGTGCTCGGGTACGCAGCGCCGACCAGGAAGCTGACCGCGCTGGCCGACGAATGCACCTCGGACCTGGAGGCCTACAGCCGTTACGTCGGCCGGGTGCCCGACGGGCAGCGCTCGGTCCAAGCGCAGGCGCTGCTCCCGGCCGAGCTGGTGAACCTGTCCGGCGGTGGTGCCGGGCAGGCCATCGCGTGGGCGCGCCACCGGCTCGGCACCCAGGAGCTCGCCGTCGTGCCGGTGGGGGAGTTGTCCGCCTTCATCTCCTCACCTCAGGAAGCGAGGCCGGGCAAGAAAGACGTCGTCGCGATGGCGCAGGTGCTGGGCCGGGCGGGCGTCGGCATCGAACCCGATCCGCGCCTGGGCGGTCCGGTGCTCACCTCGGGCAGCATGGTGTTGTTCGCTGCCCCGGACGGCCCGACGGCGGCCGCCTCGGACGCCTACCAGGCGGCGACGCTGCTGCTGCACCTGGCGGCGGCGGTCAGCGCCGCCGACGGCGACTTCGACGAGAGCGAGCAGCGCCACCTGAGCGACCATCTGGAGCGGGCCCTGCACCTGACCGCCGAGGAGCGGCGGCGCCTGCACGCGCACCTGCGCTGGCTGACCGTCACCCCGGTCAAACTCACCGGCCTGACCCGGCGCATCGCGGGCATCGACGCGGCCCAGCGCCAGTATGTGGCGGAGTTCCTGACCGCCGTGGCCGGGGCCGATGGCCGGATCTCGCCGGACGAGGTGAAGACCCTCACCAAGATCTACCGCCTGCTGGAGCTCGATCCCGCCTTCCTGCCGACCTCCACCAGGCCGACGGCGGCGACGGAGCCGGTGGTCGTCCGCCCAGCGCGACCAGAACGCGGTTACGCCATCCCGCAGCAGGCCGAGCAGACCGTCGCCCCGCTCGTTCGGCTGGATGCGGCGGCGATCGCGGCCAAGCTGGCCGAGACCGCACGCGTTGGCGCGCTGCTGGGCTCGATCTTCACCGAGGACGAGCCCCCGCCGGCCGCCGCGCCGCTACCCGCCGCCGCACCCGTGGCCGGGCTCGACGGGCAGCACTCCGGATTGGTGCGCGAGCTGGCCTCGGCGGAGCAGCTCGCGCGGGCGGAGTTCGAGCAGCTGGCGGCGCGCTGGAAACTGCTGCCGGACGGCGCGCTGGACCGGATCAACGAGGCCGCCTACGAGCTGGCGGGCGAGCCGCTACTGGATGGTGACGACCCGATCTGGGTCGACCGGAACCTGCTGGGAGAGATGCTGACGTGACTTCGACCGCGATCCGTCCCCGAGAGCGTGACGCCCTGCTGCAGTCCCTGCGGGCCGGCGTCGTGCCGCGCATCGGGCAGCGCCACATCCAGGTGGGACGTGAGCCCGAGGTGAAGGCGCTGGTGACCGACCTCGACCGGATCTCCGACGGCGGGTCGGCGGTGCGCTTTGTGATCGGCGAGTTCGGCGCCGGTAAGACGTTCTTCCTGCATCTGGTGCGTTCCGTCGCGATGGAGAAGAAGCTGGTCACCGCGCACGCCGATCTCAACCCGGACCGGCGCCTGCACTCCAGCGGCGGTCAGGCCCGCGGCCTGTACGCCGAGCTGATGCGCAACCTGGCCACCCGCGCCAAGCCGGACGGGGGAGCGCTGAGCAGCGTGGTGGAACGTTTCGTCTCCACCGCGCTGGCCGAGGCCCAGCAGAGCGGCGCCGACCCGGCGCAGGTCATCCGGGCCAGGCTGGCGCACCTGAGCGAGATGACCGGCGGCTATGACTTCGCCGAGGTCGTCGGGGCCTACTGGCGCGGCCACGACAGCGGCGACGAGCAGCTCAAGTCGGCGGCGGTGCGCTGGCTGCGCGCGGAGTACGCCACCAAGACCGAGGCCCGCTCGGCGCTCGGCGTGCGCACGATCATCGACGATGCCGCCGTTCACGACCACCTGAAGCTGATGAGCCGCTTCGTTCGGCTGGCCGGCTACGACGGGCTGCTGGTGTGCCTGGATGAGATGGTCAACCTCTACAAGCTGTCCTCCACCCAGGCGCGCAACTCCAACTACGAGCAGATCCTGCGCATCCTCAACGACACTCTGCAGGGCACCGCCGCCCACCTCGGGTTCGTCTTCGGCGGCACCCCGGAGTTCCTCGCCGACACCCGTCGCGGCCTGTTCAGCTACCCCGCTCTGCAATCACGCCTGGCCGAGAACACCTTCGCCGCCGCCGGCCTGGTCGACTACTCCGGCCCAGTGCTGCGCCTGGCCGCGCTCACCCAGGAGGACCTGTACGTCCTGCTGACCAAGCTGCGCCACGTCCAAGCAGGCGGCGACACCTCCCGCTATCTGCTGGCCGACGACGCGCTGGCCGCGTTCATGTACCACTGCGCCAACCGCATTGGCGAGGCCTACTTCCGCACGCCCCGCACCACGATCAAGGCGTTCTGCGACCTGCTGGCCGTGCTGGAGCAGAACCCGGGCGTGGACTGGCGGCAGATCCTGCCCTCGGTGGAGCCGGTGCCGGAGACCAATCCCGACCTGGCGCCACTCGACGAGGACACCGACGGAAGGCCCGGCGATGACGACCTCGCCTCCTTCCGCCTCTGACGCCTTCGAACGGCTGCACCCCAAGGTCCAGCAGTGGATCTGGCAGCAGAACTGGCGCGAACTGCGCGAGGCCCAGGAAGCCGCCGTCGCGCCGATCCTGGCCGGTGATCGGGACGTGCTCGTCGCCGCCGCCACCGCCTCGGGCAAGACCGAGGCGGCGTTCTTGCCGATCTGCTCGGTGCTGACCGAGCAGCCGGACACCGTCGGGTTCGCCGCCGTCTACATCAGTCCGCTCAAGGCCCTCATCAACGACCAGTACGGGCGGCTCGACCAGCTCTGCGACCACCTGGGCATCACGGTCTCCCGCTGGCACGGCGACGTCGCCGCCTCATCCAAGAGCAAGCTGCTCGACCGTCCCCGGGGCATTCTGCTGATCACCCCGGAGTCGCTGGAGGCGATGTTCGTTTTGCGCGGCTGGAAGGTCCGCGACTTCATGGCCTCTGTCCGCTACCTCGTCATCGACGAGCTGCACTCCTTCATCGGCACCGAACGCGGCGCCCAGTTGCAGTCCCTCCTGCACCGCCTTGACCTGGCGGCCCGCCGCCGCATCCCTCGCATCGGCCTGTCGGCGACCCTCGGCGACATGGGCAAGGCCGCCGACTTCCTGCGCCCGCGGGCCGGCGACGACGTCACCGTGATCGTCTCCAGCAGCGACGCGCAGGAGCTTCGCTTGCAGATCCGCGGCTACGTTCAGACCGCCCCCGTGCTCGACCCGCGCGCCCGAGCCGCCCACGAAGCGCTCGGCGAGGAGGTGACCGCGGACGATGTCGCCACCGGCGACCGGCTGGCCATCGCCGACCACCTGTTCGCCACGCTGCGCGGCTCGCACCACCTTGTCTTCGCGGGCTCCCGCGCCGCCGTCGAGGACTACACCGACCTGCTCAACCGCCGCTGCGAGGACGCCCGCGTACCGGAGGAGTTCGTCCCGCACCACGGCAACCTGTCCAAGGACATCCGCGAGCACGCCGAAGCCCGCCTCAAGGACCGCACCCGCCCGGCCACCGCCGTCTGCACCTCCACTCTGGAGATGGGCATCGACATCGGCTCGGTCACCTCCATCGCGCAGATCGGCGCCCCACCCAGCGTGGCCGCCCTGCGGCAACGCCTCGGCCGCTCCGGCCGGCGCGGCGGCCCGGCCATCCTGCGCCTGTACGTCAGTGAACCCGAAGCCACCCCGGCCATCCACCCGGCCGACGAACTACGCGCCCAGCTCGTGCAGTCCATCGCCACCATCGAGCTGCTCCTGCAACGCTGGTACGAGCCCCCGGCCGCCGAGGCCCTGCACCTGTCCACCCTCACCCAGCAGCTCCTGTCGCTCATCGCCCAGCACGGCGGCATCACCCCCGCCGACGCCTACCGCACCCTGTGCGCGCAGGGCCCCTTCCGCGCCGTCGACAGCCCGACCTTCGCCACGCTGCTGCGCGACCTCGCCGCCGCCGACCTCGTCCGCCAGGAGAACGACGGGCTGCTGCTGCCCGCCGAGACGGGGGAGCGGCTGGTCAATCACCACACCTTCTACGCAGCCTTCGCCGCTCCGACCGAATACCGCATTGTCACCGAGGGCCGCACGCTCGGCAGCCTGCCCATGGAACAACCGCTTCCGGAAGGGAGCCTGATCATCTTCGCCGGCCGGCGCTGGCGCATCCTGACCATCGACACCCACGCCAAGCTCATCGAGGTCACCCGCGCCTCCGGCGGCCGGCCGCCTCGCTTCACCAGCGTCGGCCCGCTCGTGCACGACCGCATCCGCACCACCATGCGGCGCCTGTACGAGGACACCACGGTCCCGGCCTACCTGGACGCCGCCGCCCAGAGTCTGCTCGCCGAGGGCCGCGCCGCCTACCGCCGTCTCGGCCTGCACGACACCCCGCTCGTCGGCTACGGCAACGACACCCTGCTGTTCCCCTTCCGCGGTGACGCCATCATGACCACCCTCGGCCTGGCCCTGCACGCCTACGGCGTCGACGTCGTCCGCTACGGAGTCGCGCTGCTGATCAGCGACACCTCCCCGCAAGTCGCCGCCGGCCTGCTGGCCGACCTGGCCGCGGAGGGTGTTCCCGACGCCCTCGCCCTGGCCGCGCTGATCCCCGACAAGCGCGTCGACAAGTACGACGACGTCATCGGCGAGGAACTGCTCACCCGCTCCTACGCCCGCCGCCTCGACGTCACCGAAACGCAGCAGTCCATCAGCGCCCTCGCCACCACCACCGACCGCACCCGCGCGGTCACCTTGGACACGCCCAAGGCTGCCGCGCCGCCGCGCCGTCACCGCATCGGGTCGCTGCCGTACGCCGTCGTCGACATCGAGACCACCGGCCTCGACACCCGCAAGGCCCGCATCGCCGAAATCGCGATCATTCGCCTGCACCCCGACGGCAGCGAAGACCGCACCTACTCCACCTTGGTCAACCCGGGACGCCGGCCAGGCCCCACCCACGTCCACGTCCTCACCGAAGGTCAACTGGCAACGGCACCTCATTTCCCGCAGATCGCCGGAGACGTGGCGGCCATGCTGGACGGCGCGGTCATCGTGGCTCACAACGTCCGCTACGACAGCGGAGTCCTCAGCACCGAATTCGCCCGCGCCGGGTACGCCCCCGACAACCTCATGACCTTGTGCACCCTGAACCTGGCGCGCCGCTTCGGGCTGCCACTGCCCTCCCATCGCCTCGCCGACTGCGCCGCCGCCGAAGGACTCGACCACGGTCCAGCGCACCACGCCGAGAGCGACGCCCGAACCTGCGCCGCCCTGCTGCGGATCTACCTCGAACGGGCAACGGCACAGGGACTGCAGTGGTTCGGCGAACTCGGCGTGCTCGGACGACTTCCGGCGAGGCCGTGGTGTCCGGCACCCGTTTCCGCCCTCGCCCGACGCCGTGTTATGTCGGGGCGAGAAGACCTTCATGAGCCGTAGTCGAATGGGACCTCCGCGGCAGACCACGCTCCTCTCGCTTCTCGGTATCGGCGCCGTCCTTTTGGTTGAGCTGCTAGGACCGCGGATCCCGACACCGCCGAACGTACTCAGCCTGATCCGGGCTGCTGCAGCTCTATTAACTAACAGAATGCGTACCGTAGGTCTGTCCTAGAGCAGGAGATCTTAATGACACGAAGCTCGGCGGGTGGGGCTGGGGCAGCTGGAGGCGTGGGGCATGAAGCCCGATGCCTCGCTTGGGCCGCGGCGCACATGCTGGCTGAGGAGCCCCTGCCGTCCTGGGCTGGTGGCCATAGGGTCGTCGCGATCGGCGGCCAGACGGAACGGCCGGTCGATGACGTCGGGATCATCACGGACGTCGATGGCTGTGTGACCGTCCAAGCGAAGAAGGCCATGGATCTGGCCAAGGCGGCGTCATCCGCAATGGCGGAGGCGCTTGAGCAAGTGGTCGATATCGCAACGATCGGCGTACCTGACAGCCCGTCACGTCTTGACCAACTGCGTCCGCTCGATCCGGCGAGGGACCGTGTCCTCATTCTGACCGACGATGCGGCCCCGAAGACCGTCAACGAGATGTTGGCCCCGGTGATTGATCGCTTGCGAGACCTGCCAGCCACAGTACCCATCACAGAGGTGTATCGGAACAAGGGCGAGGAGAAGGCATTCAAGCTGCTCGAGGCTCACCTCGGACGAGTGTGGACAGGTCGCCATGGCGTGCAAATGGGTGAGCAAGATCTGCGCGCTCTTGGCCGGGTGCTTGGTGTCTACGCGGTGCATCTCGTCGATGGAGGCAGCCATGCCGCCGCAGCGCGGGAGTTGATCAAGGGCATTGCTCCAGACGCAGGCGACGTTTCGCGGATATGGGATCGGCTGGAACTAGAGGCTCGCCGCCTGGCCGAGGATCGCACCTACCTTGACCGAAGTGGACTCGTTCGGCGTCTGGAGGAGGAAGGCGTCTACCTGCTTCCCGTAGCGCGGCTTCGGCCCGATATCGCTCGGCTGCGTAGCCGTTCAGCGGGAAACCTCGCCACGATCTTCGGGGCATTGACGATTCATGCACCCGAGGGTCCTGTTTCGCTTCCGAGAACGGTTCTTCCGGCCGTTCTCGCTGCTGATGGCAACCTCGCAATCATAGGTGAACCTGGTGCGGGCAAGACCGTCATCCTTCACGCCTTGGCGACCCAATGTCAGGCACGGGGGATGGACGTAGTCGTGCTGCGGGCCAACGACCTCGGTGCCACGCGGGGGCAGACTCGTAGCGAACTCGGCGTGACGCACGATCTCGATGACGTGCTGGTCGGCTGGCCAGGGTCGGGCAGCGGAGTCGTTGTGATCGATGGGCTGGACCAGGCACGTGGAGCTGATCCATCGGTCTGGATGGCGGAGCTCGTCAAGAGTCTCAGCGGAACACGCTGGAGGGTCGTGGCGACTATACGCAGCTACGATCTCCGACACGGACACCGCTGGCGGCGCATGTTCGCCGGCGCTCCGATCGAACAGCAGCAGAGCGATTCTGCCTTCTCGAACGTCCGACACATCGTCGTACAGAACCTATCCCAAGCCGAGCTTGCCCCGCTCCAGTCCAGCAGCCCTCGACTATGGCATCTGATCGAGGGCGCCGAACCACGATTGGCGGACCTGCTCGCCAACCCCTTCAATCTCGATGTTGCCGGGGAGTTGCTCTCTGATGGTCTAACAACCGACCTTCTGGCGGTGCGCAGCCAGGTCGATCTGCTGCATGCCTACTGGGAGCGACGCGTAAACGATGAACCATCAGGTCGAGTGGACCGCACGCGTGCACTCGGCTCGATCGTGGGCCGCATGGTTGCTCAGGGCCGTCAGACGCTGAACCTCACCGATCTACCGGCAACGGCCTCAAGCTCTGCCGTGGAGGCCCTTACCAGTAGCGGCGTGCTTCGTGACGCTCCGGCAACTGCAGGCCACGCCGCAACACCCATCGAGTTCGCTCATCCAGTGCTGTTCGACTACGCCGTGGCCATGCTGGCGCTGGGCGACACGAATCGGCCCGACAGCTTGGCAGACGTCCTCGACGGATCGCCGAACCTTGCCATCACCGTCCGTCCCAGTCTCCACTATCGGCTCGCCACGGTATGGAAAGACGACGCGTCCCGCGACGTGTTCTGGAAGCTCGCCCTACGGCTGGCATCGCGTTCAGAAGGCCATCCACTTGCCGTGCTCGCGGCCGGCCGGGTCGCGGTCCTTGAGGTTGAGCAGCCCAGCGATTTCGAGCCGCTCGGGGCCGCGTGCACCGCTGCCACCGGTGACTCGAATGGGCGATGGACTGTCGTTGACGCACACGAGATGGCCTTTCTCGTAGCGGCCACTGGTGCCTCCGCTCCCGAAGCCGCGTTCGCGGGCCTGACGGTGATGAGTGCCAAGCTCGCGCAGGAGACGCGAAGCGCCGACGATGTTGGACTTGCGCTGCTGGCGGTGCAGCTCCCGCTACGCGCGTTCAATGACGATCTCGGCATGGTCCAACGCCACCTCGGCGAGCTGGCTGATGTAGTGGTGGCCAGCATGAGCGTGGCAAGCGCCGACCGCAGTGACCCTTCCCGGGCCCAGCTGGCGAAATTGAGTGGTCGTCTCCTCTCCCTGGTAGCGGTGGCAGATCCATCTCCCGTCGCCGCCATCATCGTGGAGGCTTGCCAGCCGACGGCGATCTACGCCTGGGGCGTGTCTCACCTGCGCCCGCTCATTGAGAAATTGCCTGAGATCGTGCGATTGGACCCCGAACTGGCGGTTGCGCTCGCTGCCTCCGTGTGGGAGTTCCAAGAGACCCGTGACGAGCCGACGCCCGTACTGGACAGTCTCATCCTCGGTATGAGCAGCAACCGCCGGCAAGATCTCGACGGTGCGAGGTATCAGGTAGGAAGCAAGTTCCCCGCCATTCTGCAGGCAGACCTGGCCGCCGCGACCAGGATTCTGATACGCGCAGCTGAAACAGAGCAGCGCTACCCTCCAAATCCGCTCACGGACTACACCGCTACGCCCAGGCCTCTACTCGGCGATTCTCTGCAGTTTTCGGCCGGACACCAGGTGCTCCTGCCCATGGTGCAGGCATGGACCGAGCAGCTTGTGCAGACGGCCGACGCTGCTGAGGATGCGGCACGCGATGCCGCGGGAGCCGTTCTAGGGGAGCGCCTGAGCCAGGTCGTGGCACATGTGATCCAGAACCTGCGTCACGCCGAGGTCTGGCAGCATCTGCTTCTTCGGGCGTCCCTCGCGCAACGGCCAAGTCTAGCCCGAGCGCTCTTTCCTGCTCTGCTTTCCCCGAACCTCTTTGATCATCCCACAACACGCCATCAGGCGGCTCAGGTGGCGCTGCGACTTTCGCCTTTGCTTAACGGCCCTGAGCACGCCCAGCTCGAAGAGGCTATCCTGCAGATCGCCGCCCCCCATCCCTCGAATGATGGCTGGGAGGGCACGACGGACATACTCGACGCAGCGTGTACAAGAATCATCGGCAGTTTCTCTGAGCAGAATCTACAGACAGTTGAAGCCCAGGCGCGTTGGCTGACGGCCAGCCAGGACCCGGGTTTCGAGGGCGTTCCTGCCCCCGATGAGAGCCAGTTCGACAGTATCGAGGCGGTGTGGGATAGCCCATCGCCTGAACCTGGCACTGTCGCCTATTACCGCGACGCGGTCCTGCAGGCAGCCGAACGAATTAGAAGTAAGGATCCCGCTGAACGCGCCGACGCGGAAACCCAGCTGATCAACCTCTGGGCATTGCTCAAGCCGGCGGTCTCACCGGAGGGACGTGAGCGGAGCGAAGGCGACGAGGACAGTCTCTACGATCTGGCGCTGAGAACAGCCGAGCAACTCGCAACCGTTCCTCAGTGCGCCCCCGCCACAACGCTGGGCAGTGAGATTTTCGGAGCGCTGCTTGGCGCCCTGCCATCGGCATCGGCGCCGGCACTAGTCGATGATGTCAGCGGCACGTGGCATGTGCGGCCCGCTCCCGGTTGGAGCATGACCGCAACCATGAGTGCCCTGCAAGGTCTCGTATATCTCATCGGGCGCACTGACTGGCGTGATGCACACCGCGAAGACCTCACCGCGGCGCTTAGCCCGTTCCTCGACAGCTCAAATCCGGCCTATCGATTCGTCTCCCTGAAAGCGCTCGTGGTCATCTATGAGCAACCGGCTGAATTGCTGACTGAACTTGGACGGCGTCTAGTACAAGAGTCTGACCAGCATGTCAGCGCGTACTTGCTTCGTCATCTGAGTACGCTAACTCATAAGTTTCCTCAGGATGTTGACCGCCTGCTACGAGATCTTGCGAACCATCCGTCCTGGCTGGTGCTTACGCCAGATCCCGCAGGCGATAAGGTTGAGCTGCGTGACAGCCGATCGACCCAAGCTGTTCATCTGCTGTCCGCTCTCGCGACTATCCATGCCACTGCTCATGCGGAAACCGTGGTCTGCACATGGTGGAGTAATCCATGCGATCACCCAAACCGAGTCACGCAATCCATGAGATCCTGGCGTAGCCTCCTCAATCCGGACGACGAAGTGCTCAGAGGGGCTCAGAGGCAGGCTTTCCGCATTATCAACCTCGGCCTGAATAAACTCGGTGAAACTTGGGTCCAGCGGGGATCCGCTGGACAACCACCACACACCATGGCATGGGAGCGAGGGGCGCGTTCCGCCAGGATTGCGGAGGAGATCGCGCAGCAACTTTACTTCGCTAGCGAGGCAACTCAATCTTCACCCCTAGAACAGCCGGCATCGGGTAAGGATTTCCGCAAGTTCTGCAGCTACGCCATGCCAATCCTGGACGCCCTTACCAACGTGCAGCACCCGGCCGTAACCCATCACATTGTGCAACTGGCCGACGTCCTCTGTTCGTATGAGCCGCACGCAGCAGTCCTGACCGCCGAAAAGGCCGTAGTCGGCGATAGAGGCTACGCCCGTGAAGCGCTCGGGCTGGACGCTACCCTGAGCCTGGCCAGGCGCTATTTGACCGATCATCGCGATCTCCTCCGTACGGACGTCCTCTGCTTGACCGCTATCCGGGCGCTCTTGGAGGTGTTCGTACGAGTTGGCTGGGACCAAGCGCTGAGGCTCTCCGAAGACCTTGACGAACTGTTCCGATGAACGTCAACATACGGCACTCGGCGCTACGCCGGAGTCAAGGAAGCCACCAGTACGCGTACACACGCAGCCTCGGTCGAAGCTGCGTTTTGGGCGCTGCTCTGCGGTTGTAGGGATCGAACATCACGGCCGCTGAAGGGAACACAACCCGTGGCGCTACAAGAGGCGCTCGCGATGAGCGGTGGCTTCCTCCCGAACTTCCGCGAAGAACGCCGCTGTCCGGCGCTTTTGCCACTCCTCATCGTCGAGGTCTTCAGCTTCGTCGAACTCGGTCGCGTCTTCGGCGTACAGCAGCCAGCAGCCACGGATGCCGCTGAGCAGGTCCTCCAGAAGGTCGAGGGCCGGGCGGGCGGGGTCCAGAGGCGTGATCCGCAGGCCGAGCGCGTCCAGGCTCGGCTCGGACTGGTCCTCGCTCCGCTTGTCGAGCAGTTGCTCGGCGGCGGTGATGCGCTGCTGAAGTGCCGTGATGTCAGGGATCTCGCCTTCCGCGACCCGGAGGGCGTTGCGGATCAAGGGCATCACCGCCTGGCGAGGCGTGGCGCCATCGGCCATTAGCTCCAGGACGAGGGTGGGGGTTTCGTGGGGAAGTGCCTCGATGTTGTCGGCTTCGACCACGATCTGGGTGACGGGCAGCCCGGTGGAATCGCCGGTGACGGTGGCGGCCGCGTCCAGCCAGTGGGCGGCGGCGATGGCGGCTGCGGCCGGGTCGATCTCGGTGAAGAGTGCTTCGGGGCCGAAGGGGTTGTCGTGCAGCAGGTTGCTGGCCTGGGCGACTTGAAGCGGGGAAGCGTCTTCGCGGGTGAGGGTGACGGCCTGGCGGGCGCGTTCGGACAGATTGCCCAGCTCGGCCTGTTCGATGGCGGCCAATTCGGCGCCGACGTCGATGGTGACGCGGGTGGTCAGCTCGGCGGCGTTGAGGACGTGCAGGGCTCGGCCGACCTGGTGGGCGGCTTCTTCTACCTGGATGTAGGACTGGATCATGTAGCCGTCGGCGGGCAGGTTGGGGTTCGTCAACGCGGTCAGGACACTGGCGAAGGCGTCGCGTTCTTCCTGGCGGCGTTCGCCTTCGGAGTTGGGCTCGTGGCTGTCGGCGGCGCTGGCCGGATGGGTGTAGCACCGCCAGCAGGTCTCGGAGAGCTGGGTCAGGGCCTTGGCGAGGTTCAGGGCATCGTGGCTGGAGATCCCGGCAGGAAGATCGGCGACGTCCACCGCGGTGTCTCCTGCCCCGGTGCTCCAGGAGGCGATGAGGGCGTTGCGACGGTGATCGACGGCGTACCGGGTCAAGGGGGCTCCTCACAGATGCGCGAAAACGGTGCTGGGACACGCCCAGCATGGAGCATTGGGGGTCTGCGAGTACCGAATTCAAGGGCGAGTCTCTTCTTTGCTCGTCTCTGTCGGTCGGTCAGCGAAGGGTGATGCGACGCGGGCGTGGATGGGCTCGAGGTGTTCGGGCCCGGAGCTCGGCTACGGCCCGGCGTCACGTAGCCCTCGATTTTGCCCTTCGAACTGGCGTGAACTGCTGGAATCGGTGCGGAGTGAGATGCGTATGGGGGAGGTTGGGGGTACCGTCGGCGCGTGGATGCGCATGCTGAGCGGATCGCTTTGTTCCTTGCTGTTCGGGACGTGCCGTATGCCACGGACGGCGCCCATGACGCCGACACGTTGATGACGCTGGGGCGCGGCGATTGCCTGGCCAAGTCTGCCTACTTGATCCGGGGCTTCCTGGCGCTCGGTTACCTGGCACGGCGGGTCCGGTGGCTGTATCACCTGCCTGATCGACCGGCAGAAGTACGGCTGCTGCCCTCGAGGGAGGACGTACATTCGGCTGTCGAGGTGCTGATCGAAGACCGATGGACGCTGGTGGACGCCACCCATGATCCGCCCCTGACCGCCGCCGGGCTGGCCGTGGCCGAATGGGACGGCATCACCGACGCCGTCCCGGCCTACGAACCGCGTGGGCCACTGTGGCGGCCGAGGGACGGACCAGAACCGGTGCCAAACGCCGGCATCGACGAAACCGCCGACGTCGACAGCGGCGACCGCTATCAGACGGCATTCAACCGGTGGTTGCGCCAGGTCCGCGCCGGAGCTGCAACGAACGCACGCGGAACGGGGGCAGCGGATGTCTGACGCCTCACCGCTCTGCGGCGATGCCGCCTTTGCCCGCCACACCTACCTCATCATCGACTTCGAGGGGTTGACTCCCGCCGGGAGGCCCACCGTTCCGGTAGAGGTGGCGGTCCTCGCCCTCACCGTCGCCGGCGACGGGCTGTCGCCGCTGTGGAGTTTTGAGTCGCTGATCGCACCGCCCGCCGAGGTGCCCGTCACCTCCTTCGACGAGCGGATGACGGGCATCACCGCGGCGATGCTGGCCACGGCCGCCGGCCCCGCGCATGTCATGGCTGACCTCGACCGTCGGCTGACAGCGCCGTCGTACCGGCTGGTCGCCCACCACGCGCCCACCGAGGCGGGGCTCATCGCCCACCAGCGTCGGCACTGCCCCGTCTTGGCTGCTGTTCCGCTGCTAGACACCGTACGGCTGGCTCGCGCGCTGTACCCGGAGTTGCCGTCGCACCGGCTGGACGATCTCGTGCGGTATCTGCGGGTTGAGCCGCCTGCGCGTCGTCATCGGGCGATGCCGGACGTGCGGGCCACGGCGCGCATCTTCGAGCGCCTGGTGGCTGAGGGCGGACGCGCGGGTCGCTGGCGCACGCTTCTCGATCTTGACCGGGTGGGTGGGCTGGCGCCCAAGCGGCTGCCATCATCGGCCGGAGCTCAGGCCGGTCTGTTCTGAAGCCACGAGGCTTGGCGAGGGCGGCCTGCACGGTTTGGAGAGAAGCGTTCGGCGCTCATGGTGGCATGCCGTTCTCCTGCTGGAGCTCACCTTCGAAGTTGGGCTCGTGGCTGCAGGCGGCACTGGCCGGAGGGGCTAACTGGGAGTGCCGACAGGTTGAGGTCTTAAATGACCAAGTCCACCGAATGCGCCCATGCGTCCCCGTAGAGCGAGAGGGGGCAAACTGTCCGAGGCGGCCGCTATGGTGGCACTTGACGAACAGTGAGGAGTCACTGCATGGCCGCTACTCCGCACGAAAACCGCATCCGGAAGTTCCTTGCGCAGCGTCTGCATGTGCTTGAGCCGGGTCTTCGTCGGGTCGATGAGGAATATATCCTCGTCAATCCTTTGGGTGCTGGAGGCAGGATAGACATTCTTGCACGTGACCAGCACCAGATGTGGGTGGTAATTGAACTTAAAAGATCGAATCAGACCGCTCGTGAGGCCACGCAAGAGATCGCGAAATATGTCGAGCTGCTTCGACGTGAGAAACGGCTACCGGCTGACCGTATCAGGGCGATCGTGGTTGCGCTTGAGCCCCAGTGGAAGGAGCTCTTGGCCCCGCTGAGTAATCTTGAGCGTGACTGGCATCATGATCTTCGCGGCTACAGTCTACGGGTAGACGATGAAGGTATTCCGCTCGATGCGCGGCGCATTGATCTCCTTCCGGAACCGCTTGACCAGAAGCTCACATCGATTCACTTCATCTACCTGTTCGGACACCGGGAAAGCCGGGATCGGTGCTGGAGTCAGGTGGTTCGTTGCGCTGCAGAGGCGCACATCGATGACCTCGTTGGCGTTGACCTCGACTATTGCGGCCCTCCGGGGTTCGTGCGTAATCCATATGCCTTGTATCTGGGCCTCGGCCGCGTCGACCCTTCCAAGGGTCTACCGCCCTGCGAGAGCGAGTGTGACCACGAGACCTTGGATGAAGAGGACCGTCGCAACTATGATTATCCCGATGAGTACGACGCATTGTGTCACCTGACTAGTTCAGTCTTTGGTGACGAGTTCGAAACCGCTGGCCCCGGCAAGTTCTCAGACCTGGTCAATCATCCTCACTGGAAGATCGGTCAGATCCGGGCTGCTGGGTCCTTTGCGCTCGGCCTGTACGAGGCCGACGATCTCATCGCTGCTTTACGTGGAAACGATGGCGGGGCACGAGTTCTCTTGCACAGCAGCGCCAGTACAAAAATCGCGTCACGCTGGGCCGAGCTCAGGCAAGCGGCAATGGGATGCCTTGCCACCAATGACGAGTGGTCTGAAATCGTCAGTGGTTGGTTTGACGCGATAGGTGCGCTGCCTTACGAATACGATGTCAAGCTGCACATATACAATCCGTGCGATCTCATCGCGACCTTGGTTTTCGCGCTACCAGAGGGTCTTCGTGAATATCGCTCAGAAGTCATAACAAAAAGTCTTACCGAGTATGTGCCGATGGTCATGGCGGTAGCCCGGCCACGCGACGGAGACGGTGCACATTTCGTGCTGCGAGGGATGCTGCACTGGAATGGCGTCGCAGTCCCTGACTTGCGTCGGCGCATCGGGATCGTCTTTCGTGACCCAATGAGTTGGCATGCAGTCAGAGCTGCTGGTGTTTGTTGGCAGGCTGATCGTGAGCTGTTGCAAATTCTCGGTATGTGGTACGTGGCCCATGCGTCGGTTTTTCGGCCGAAGCCTGAGGGAGGACTTGAGGAGCTTGACAACATGATACTACTGCCCAACGAGCTGAAGCCTGAGACTGTGGAGAGCTGGGGTGGTTTGTTCTCCTTGGTTGACTTCATTGAGCGACACCGCGAAGAGACCTTTCTGCTTGTTCAGGAGTACAGGAAGGGCCTCCATGTCGTCGATACGAGAAATATGCCCTCTTCTCGGGACGCTTGAGACGAGCGTTGCCGACGCACTCCGGCGCGAGCTTTGCCTGTGAGTTTTATCTTCAGTGCCGCTGACGAGTCGGAGTTACGGTTCCCGCGCTCCGTGCGGTTTCGGTAGGGAGAAGAGCCTCGGATGCGGCGCGACTGAGGATGGCTTGTGTGGCGGCAGGCAGGCCGAGACGGTTCCAGTGAAAGATAATCAAGTGGGTAAGAACATGGCGGACGCCCCGGTCGAGGTAACCAGCCGCGGCAGCTTCACCGAGGGAGTCTCCAGCGTTGCGGAAGGCGGCTGCCCAAGGTGTGGCGAACGCGCACGGTCCTCGCCAGATGCCTGAGGCCGTGTCGGAACCAACCAAGGGGCGGATCTGCTCGGCCATGGCTTCCCGCATGCTGGCCGGTGTGCTGGTGGGGAACGGGCGCAACTCGGTGATGCTGGTCCACAGGTTACCGCGTTCGAAAGGATCCAGTCCGGCCGCGTTCTGCAGTGTGGTGCACAGCAGCACGGACATCTCCTTGCGGCCGACCTCTGGCGGGGGTTGGCGCAGGTAGGACAGCATGTGGCGGCTGTCGGCGCAGAACAGGGTGTGGGCGATGTCGGTGCCGACCGCTCCGCCGAATGAGGCGACTTCGGGTTCGTAGATGGCGGGCCACCACCGGGTGAGCACGCCGGATGTGGCCAGGTCGTTCAGCACACGGTTGACTGCGGCCTTCACCTCGGAGACCTGGCCGCTGCGCGGGCGTAGCCGGAGCCGCCAGCATGGGTGCTTGCGGATGAACCACCACTCACTGATCAGGTCCTGGAGCCGGTCCAGGCGTGGGCCGAGGTCGGTCACGGCGGCTTGCTCGGCGCCTTCCCAGTCGGGGAACTGGATGCGGATGCTGTACCAGCCGTGATCGGCGACGCCGGTCTCCAGCGCGTGGTATCCGGCGGTCTGGTAGGTCTCGACTGCGTCGGCGAGGGTTTCGGGTCGGGTGTTGATCGCGGCTGCGGCGACGTCGGTGGGGGTGCCGGAGAGGACGGCCAGCACGGCGTCGGCCATCTTGCGTGATGCGGGCGGCTGTGTGGGTGTCAGGTGATGAGCAGGCATGTGTCCCATCCGGTGTGCGGGGGCGTTCGGTGGGTGGCGGTGTGCATGGCCAGGGCGAGGCCGGCGGCCCCGTCGAGGAGGCCGGTGTCGTTCTGCGCGATGGCGGCGTGCTCGGCGAGCAGTTCGGCCAGGACGGGCAGGTGGGTGCTGAGGGAGGAGGTGCGGGCGTCGCGAGCGGCTCGCCAGACGGTCTGGTAGACGCCGGCGACGCCGTGGCAGAGCCCGGGTTCGGTGAGCTGACGTAGCTGGGCGGGGTCGGTGAGGCAAGCGGTCAGGGCGTATTCGGCCTGCTGCTGGCGGGCGGGGTCGCCGAGGGCGAGGGCGGCGAGTTGCTGGGCGCGGGCGTGGCCCGGTGTTCCGTAGCACCAGGACGGTCGTGCCGGGCGGGTTTGCCGGGTATGGCCGGTGCGAGTTTCGGGCAGGGTGATGATCTCGGGCCACCATGGGCCCGCTGGGTCGTGCTGCTGCCAGGTGTCGGTCCAGGCGCAGATGCGGGCGATCGCCTCGCTTTGGCCGTCCACGCTGATCCCGGATAGGAGGGCCCGGGATAGCAGCGCCAGGGGGCCGGAGATGCCGTGGGCCATGCCGAGATTGCCGTGTCCGCCCGTCGTGCCTGGCGTGCGGCCGCCGGTGGGCTGTTCGTGGGTCCACCAGCCCGGCAACTCGTCGCGGCCGAGAGGTTGGGTGAGCTGGACGAGGTAGATCAGGACGTCGGCGAGCAGGTCGCTGCCGGGGTGGCGGCGCAGCAGATGCGCGCCCAGCCCCGTCAGTCCCTTGAACAGGTCGAACTCGGCCAGAGACGGTTGCGTGCCAAGGTCGATGCGGGTGTGGGCCCGGTCGAGACGCTGCCGGACCAGCAGGGCGACGTGGTGGTCGAGGGTGGCCAGGGCGTGCTCGTCTCGGTCCGGCCAGACGGTGGTGCCGTGCAGGGCGAAGGCGAGCGCTGGTGCGCCGAACAGCAGGTTGGCCTGCGGGCCGAGGGTGAGCGGTGCTGAGGTGGCGTCCGTGAGCCAGGCGTGTGCGATGTTCCAGTCGTCGTGGCCAGTGGCGGCACGTTCGATGTGGAGGAGTGCGATGCCGGCGGCCCCGCGGCTCAGCGATTGGGGGTGCCCGTGTGGTTTGAGGGCCAGGGCGGGGTTCACTGGTTGTTCCTGTGGACGTGGGCGAGGGCGGCGGCGCGGGCCAGTCGTAGGCACAGGCGTTCGCTGTCGGCGTCGAGGCCGGCCATGCGGGCGTGGTGCAGGTGCAGCAGGGACGCCAGAACGTTGTCGGCGTTCGGGCCGTGCCCGGTGGTCAGGAGCGCCCGGTAGCGGGTGACCGCATGGCATCGCCGCCGCCATGCGGTCACGGCTTGGGTGCCGCCGGGCAGGGCCTGTACTGCGGCCCAGTCGCCGGATGGGTCGGCCAGCCGCATCGTCTCGTCGTACAGGCTGCGGTTGATCGCTGGGGTGGCAGTGCGTGGGATGCGGTGGATGAGCCAGTCCATCCCGGCGGGCAGGCTGCCGGTGAAGGCGGCGGTCAGGTTGGTGAGGCTGGCGGCGATGACCGCGGCCGGGGGAGCGGCTTGATCGGTGAGGGGGAGCTGGGCGAGTACGGCTGCGGAGTCGGCCGCGAAGACCTGCTCGGCGGCGGTCAGGGTGGGGCCGCTGCCGTATCGGCCGGGTTCGGGATAGTAGGTGTCGAACACGATGCCGCGTAGCAGCCCTTGATTGCGCAGGGGTTCGGCCCAGGCGCTGGCCTGTTGAGCGGCCTTGCCGTACCGGTTGGGGTTGTGGAGGGGGAGCCGGAGCCGCAGGTGGGGTTCGGGGGTGTGGTGGCGAAGGAACCAGGCACCGTTTTCGGGGCCGTGGCGCCACGCGCTGAGCAGGTTGGGCAGGTGGTCGGTGAGGATGTGGGTTTGCGCTTCCGGGTGGGCGTACAGGCGGGCGTACAACCAGGGGGAGACGCCTGGTGGATGGCCATGATGGTGGACCGGCCGGTACCGCCGGGTGATTGGTGGGGTTGCACGCTTGGCGGGGGCGGTGGTCAGCGGGAGGACGATTTCGTGGACGTGTCCGCCGGTCCAGCCGTAGGCGTCCCTGCTGGGTGCTTCGGTGAGCGTGGCGGTTTGAAGACGATTCAGGTGGGTGCGGAGCAGGGACAGGTGGGCGGGCTCGGTCAGGTCGAGTTGCAGCCGGACATCGTCCTCGCCGAGGAATACCTGATCGGGGATGCGGTGGTGGTCGCGGTGGCCGCGCCAGGCTTGTTCCCACTGAGGCCAGGTGGCGCGCGAGCCGGGCAGATCGGTGGCTGCGATGTTCCAGGTGGCGGGGTGGAGGATGGTGCGGCGGTAGCGGACGCGCGGCAGGAAAGGAAGTCCGGTGGCGGCGCCCCAGGAGAAGGGTGTGCAGGCGGCTGCCCGTGCGGTGCTGATCTCGCACAGGAACCGGGCCAGGGGGTGTGTGGCCCGGCGGAGATCGAGCGCGTTGACCATGAGCGGCTCGACGAGCTGCCCGCGCGAGAGGGAGAGCAGGAAGAGGCGGTGTGCGTCGGCACTGACCGCCAGGTCCTCCAGCGGGAGCGTCTGGCTGCTGTGGGGCTGGTGCTCGCCGAGCGGCACGACGGTGGTGATGGCGGGGCTGCGGGCGAGGTTGGCCGCGCGTGCTGATAGCGGCGGGCAGGAGACCTGCGCGAGCATCGCGCCGGGGTGGAGCGTGGGCAGCGCGGCCAGTGTGCCGGTCAGCCGGTCGCGGTCGGTGGGTTCCAGCAGGTGCAGGAAGCGGCCCGCGGTGGTTCCGGCCTGGCGGGCGGCGCTGAGCACGGCGAGCGTGAACTCGCCACGGTCGATGGCCGTAAGAGTCGGGGCGTGTAGCGCGAACCGTAGCTCGGTGTGCGGCACCGGATGCGGTGGCCGGTCGGCGTCGGTCGCGAGGTTGTTCAGGGTGGTCTCGTCGAGCACGACGTCGCCTCCTTCGAGCGCGGCCCGTTGGGCGAGGCGCAGGAGGGTCCGGTCCCGGGGGGTGAGCGACGGCGCGGCAGGGGTGGTCGTGGAGGTTCGGTAGCCGGCTGGGTAGCCGATGCCGATGTCGGTATCCACGGCGTGGGTGAGCGGGACGACGGCGTCGATGCCCCACCGTTCCAGGAACGCCGTGTGCCAGGCCTGCCAGGCCGGGTTGCCCTGTGGGTGCGGGGTGAGCTGGACCAACGCGGAGGCAGCGGCTTCGGCTTCGGTGGCGACTGCCCGGGGGAGGGCCGCCGTCCAGTCGAGGCGCAGGTCTACCGCGAGCTCGGCCGTGATGTCGTCGCACATGGTGGCCATCCGCTTCGTGGCGGACACGCGCAGGGCATGTCGTTCCACGGCTGAGCCGGTTCGGCCGTGGTGGGTGAGGTCCTTCTGGATCGCCTGCAGCTCCTCGATCAGGTGGAGGGGTGGATCGGGGAGTCGGGCCAGCTCGGTGATGATGTGGCCGAGGGGGTCGGTCACGGTCATCGGCGGGTTGATGCTTGTGAGGAGAATGCCGTGCTCCGCCAGAGCGGCCAGTAGTGCATCGAGGTCGTGCGGTGCATGGTCAGGGAAGGCTTCGATCAGTATGGCGCCCAGCCGGCCGATCCTGATCGGGGTTCGAGCGGCCTTCATGACCGCTTGGACGGGCGCGGTGTTGCGCACGGTGAGGTCGCAGGTGCCTGTCTGACCGGGCGCGAGACGGCAGGGGAGTACGAGCCGCTCGCCGCGTGCGAACACCAGGTTGTTGACCGTCGCAGGCAACTGCGGCAGCACGCCGGGGTGGGCTTCCACTCGCCTGATGAGTGCTGTCACCCACGCGGAGTCAGGACGGGCGAGGGCACGGTGCTGCTTCCCGCGCTGCAGGTTCGTGGTGTCACCGATTCGCGTGGCGGCGACGCCGGCGAACACGCCGAACGGGGTGGCACGGCTGGTGGCACGTAGCAGATAGCGCAGGGTGGACTGGACCGCGCTCTGGATGCGGTGCGGCTGTTGGATACGGCCTGCGCACACGCCCGCGATCTGGTCCGCCAGGATGGGGCTGGCCACCTCGATGGCCTCGACGAACGCCGGGTCGGTCCGGACGTGGCGCAGCCAGCTCAGCCATCCGGCGATATGGCCGGCGCTGGTGCCGGTCAGGTCCGGCCATGGAGGGAGATCTGGCCTTGAGGTGAAGGCGCTGGCGCGGATGACCGCGGCGTCGGCGTGTTCGAAGCGGGGGGTGATCAACGGTTCTTCCTGACGCGAATGAGCAGGTGAAGACAGGCCAGGGGACCGGCTGTGTTTCTCGGGCCGGTCCCCCAAGGGGTTGTTAGCAGGTGACGCCGGCGCTGTCGTCGGTGCCGCCGCAGCCGTCACCGGTGCAGTCCTCTGAGTCGACCCTGGCGGCCGTCACGTTGGCGCGGGTGAATCGCACGTCGAGGTCCAGGTCGCTGCGGCCTTGCTGGGTGCGGGCAGTCATGGTGGTGCTCCTTCCATCGAAGAGAAATAGGGGTGGTGCGGTGCTTCACTGGGCCGGCTGCGGCCAGTGCAGCACGATCGTGGTGTGCCGCTTGTGCAGCACGAGACCGGCAGGCAGGCCGGTGTCCGGGGTTTCGGCCGGGTAGACGGTCATGCTGGGTGCCGGGCGGCCGTGCTGGTCCCACTGGCGGATCTGCTCGGCGAACGTCTCGGCCGCCTCCGCGGCGGTTGGGCCGTGGGCGTAGACGCCGAACTCGAACGTGGTTCGCTCGCGGTCGAGGGGACGCAGTTTGGCTCGGTAGGCGAGCGTCTGCCGGCTGATGGTCGCTGGGGTGCCCAACCGCCATGAGGGGGCGACAACACCGGCGTCGAGGGCTTCCTGTTTGGCGGTGAGGAGCGCGAATCCGTGCAGGTGAGTGGCCAGCCACAGGTCCTGGTCGTGGAAGGGCTGCCGTTTGCCTACCGTGACGCCCGACCAGGCTTCCGCTCGTGGCGTGGACAGCACCTCATCGAGGGTGGTGGTGTCGAGGTGCTGGTCTTCGTCCAGCCACAGGCCGGCCTTGTCGTGGAGAGGCACCGCGTGGCCCTGGTGCTGGCCGCTGCCCTGCATGGGTACGAAGCCGCACATCAGCGGTCGGCCGTGGCTTTCGAGGAGGGGACCGCGGCGGTCCAGCGCCCAGGATCGGGTCAGGCCGAGGGTCCGCAACGGCAGCACCAGGCGGCCGCCGTCGGCGAGTTGGCTCAGCCACGCCGGGGCGATGTCCCACGTCCCGGCCGTCACGATGATCGCGTCGAACACGCTGCCGGCCGCGCCGTACTCGCCGTCGCCCTGCATCACCTGGACGTCGTCATAGCCTGCGGCGGCCAGGCATGCCTTGGCCCGGTCGATCACGTCTGAGTCGATGTCCATCGTGGTCACCGATCCGGTGGAGCCGACCATCTCGCTCAGGAGGGATGCCTGGTAGCCGCCGCTGCCGATCTCCAGTACCCGCTTGCCGGACAGGTCGCCCGCCTGGCTGAGCATCATGGCGATGGTGGGCGGGGCGGATACCGTGCTGAGCATGATGCCCCGGTCGGCGTCCCGCTTGGCGACTACCGAGTCGCTACCGTAAGCCGCCTCGAGCGACGCGCCGGGCGTGAACAGATGCCGAGGCACCTTCCGCAGGGCGGCCTCGACCGCCGGGGGCACTGTGATCCCTAGCTGTTCCTGTCCGGCGATGATCTGGTCGACCATGGCGTCACGGAGAACCGCCGCTTGCTTGCCCGTCTCTGCGCTGTCACTTGCCATGTCGGACGTCGTCACGCTCGTCTCCTGTTCCTGGGCCGCCGTGCGAGCCGTGTCGATTCCGGTAGTCATAGGGTGGCCTGCGCTTTCTTGGTCGTGGTGGGCAACTGGCCGATGGTGGCCGGTGGTGGACTGCTACGAGGGCTCGCCACGCCGCCCCTCGTCTGTCGGGATGGAGGTGTCGGGCTCCGGCCTCTCCTTGCGGCTGAGATGCTCGGCGTGGTGCCGTTTGACCAGGGCGATGTAGGTATTGAGAGCCTGGCGGTAGCGGCCCCTGTTGGTCTCCTCATAACGATCGCCGCTTCGGCGCAGCACGAAGAAGACGCCGCCCCCGGACGCGAACTCATACAGCCCGCAGCACGAGGTGTGCCTGACTCGCAGCACGCCGCTCGGCGTGTACGGCTTCCACTCGAACGCGGGATCGTTCTGCTCTGGCGCAACCGTCTGAGGTCGGCCGGCTCCTGCCAATGTCTGCTCTCTCCACCCGGGCCTGACTGTCTGCTGGCGTGGGATGAGCAGTAACGGGATCGTGGTCCTTGTCGGTGCGCTTGGGGCGTCACACGTCTGGTGAAGGCGGGGGAGACGGAAGGACAAGCGTGCGGAGGCGTCGCCCTCGACCCGGGCAACCATGTGAGCAGCGCGAGAGAACGCGACGTGCAGGGAAGACGTCCCCCTACGACCGGCCGGGCGCACACGCGGAGAGGCGGTCGGCCGGCTCGGCGCGGCCTCGTCCACGCCTTGACTCAGCACCTGGGGCTCCTGCCGTGATGGCCGGGAAGCGTGTCCCTCAGCATGAGCCACGGCTCGAGACGAAGCTCTCCGATCCGCTCATTGACAGCCCGCAGCAGTTCCTGCGGGTTGGAGGCCTTGACGTAGATGCCCACGGGGGACGGGCCTTTGTAGAAGCCGGTGAGGTGACGCCCGGCTACCTCCCACAGCACGAGCAGGAGGCCGCCGTGCTGCTGCTGGAGCTGAGCAGCCCACGCCTGACCCGTGTCGTCGTTAGTGCCCGCGGGCCGGGCGACAGGAGGGGCGGTAGCACGGCTTCTCATGTGAGCCCCTCGATCAGGTGCCGCTCGTCGGCACGGTGCCCCGGACTGGCTCCGTCCACTCGGAACTTCGGCCGTCCGAGCACGAGCGCGGGGCGCTCCTGCGTCGGGCGTGGTGACGTAGACCGGTCGTAACCTCGGGCGATCCGCCTGGGCTCCGCGAGGCTCTTCGGACGTGGACGGTCACCGGGAAAAGCGGTGTTCGCCGTGGTGAGCATGTTGTTCATCACGACGCCGTCCCACTGCGATCTGCGTACGTACCGATCGTGGCGGCTCTACGCTTCCTCATGGGTCAGGACCTCTTCCTGATCAAGGCCTCGGGATCCCCCGGTGTTCACGCACCGGGGCCGAGGCCGCCCTACTTCGTGGTGAAGGGCGCTGGTGGCTTCAGCCCTCGGGAGTAGCGTTGTCGGCACAGGCAGTGATGGTCTAGGGGTGGACTGTCCGCAAGGGTGTACGCGGAGTTGCGGACACCCCTGCGGACGCGACAGGGAGCGCCGCATGGACATGGAGACGTTCGGTGGGACGCTTCGACGTCTACGGCTACGTGCTGATATGTCCCTGCGTGAACTGGCCCGGCTGGCTCATTGCAGCAAGACCCACGTCGCCGATCTGGAGAGCGGGCGGCGCGCACCGACCCGGCCCATCGCCGGCGCCCTGGATGAGGCGCTGGAGGCCAAAGGTGAGCTCGTGGCCTTGGCCGACGACCGTCAGCGTGTCGTTGTGTGGCCGGCGGCGAGCATGGACGCGCTTCCGTCCGCCGCGGTGATCTCGGAAGATCCTCGCCGCTACGTGGACGGGACCGTGGTGGGACAGCTGCACGTCCAGCTCGACGCGAGCAAAGCCGATGACGGTGCTCTCGGCCCGTCCGCCGCGTTGCCCAAAGTGCAGATCGTGCTTGCGGCCGTGCAGCGCTCCGTCCGCGAGGTGCGGCCTCAGATCCGGCGGCCACTGCTGGCCGTAGGAGCGGACGCCGCGGAGTTCGTGGGCTGGCTGTACCGCGATCTTGGGGATCTACCCACGGCAACGTACTGGTACGACCGGGCCATCGAGTGGGCCCAAGAAGCCGACGACGGCCCCATGCAGGGCTACGTGTTGCTGCGCAAGTCCCAGCTCGCCTACGACCGGCGCGATGCGCTGAAGGTGCTGACCTTGGCGGAAGCTGCCGGCCTTGAACGGTGGCAGTTGCCGGCGCAGGTCAGAGCCGAGGTCGCGCAACAGCAGGCCCGCGGCTATGCCATGGTCGGTGAGCCCATGGACAGGGTGGAGCGGGCGCTCGGCGAGGCCGTTCAGTGGCTCGACATGTTCGAGAGCGGCCGTGGCGACGGTGGTACGCACCTCAGCAGTACGTACGGCCGCGCCGACCTGACCTTGCGAACGGCCAGTTGCTACATCGAGGCCGGGCTGCCGGCGCGGGCGGCTGGCCTCTACCAGGAGGTATTGGACGGCACGTCGCTATCTCGACGGGACCGAGGCTACTTTCTGGCCCGCCGGGCCTTCTCGCTGGCTCTGGCCGGTCAACCCGACGAGGCCGCTGCTGTGGGCCTGGTGTCGGTGCGGCTTGCCAATACCACCAGTTCCCGGCGCACCAAACGAGAACTGGAACGCGCCGTTCGCGCTCTCGGGCCGTGGGCCGCGCGACCCGGACCGAGGGAACTGGAAGAGGCGCTACGTGCTTAGCGGTCCTGCTGGGTCAGCCACTCGGCTACCGTCCGGATGACGAACGCCTGCCACTCCTGGCTCTGCGGGTCAAGGTACTGCGGGTCATCGTGCACGGCGAAGCCGTGCTGAGCGCCGTCGATCTCGACAAGCCGGCATGGCGCCCGAAACTGCGGCACTGCCGCCCTGGACGCTTCCACCGGCACGAAGGTGTCCTTGGTGCCGTGCACGATAAGCGTGGGCGCGGCCACCTCGCCGAGTGCTTCGTGGGGACGCAGCCAGAACACCTCGTTGTAGATGGCCCGTCCGTGCTTCAGGGCCGATGAGTGGAGGAGGTAGCCCTGGCTGCTCAGTTGCGACGCGGCCTCGTCGGTCAGGTGGTCGTTCTGCCAGAAGGGACGGCTGTCGATCGTGCGCTCTTTGTAGTTCAACCGAGGGTTGAACAGCACCAGGCGGGAGATCTCGTCCGGGCACTTGGCGGCGTAGTAGGCCGTGATCCCGCCGGTGAAGCTCGTACCGAGCAAGGTGAGCTCTCCCGCGCCGGTCGCGTCACTGACGTGCCGCAGCGCGACGCGGATGTCGTTGAGGATGGCCGAGAGCGTCAGCTCTTCTTGACGACCCTCGCTGTCCCCATGGCCGCGCAGGTCGAAGCGCAGGGACGCCAGGCCGACGTCGCTCAACCCGCGGGCCAGCCGGGTGAAGAAGCCACCCTCCTCGCGTGTCACTCCGCCGCCATGCACCAGGACGACGGCATGACTGGGTGGTTCGGCTGGTGTGACGAGTGTTCCGGCGAGGTGAAGGCCGTCGATGGTGCGGATAGTGATCTCTTGCTCGGTTGCCGTCACCTACAGCAGCATAAAGACGGCTCCGTCAGCGTGGAAGCATCCACCATGGCCCGGCGGGAAGAGAAGCAAGGTCGCGTCCCCCACGTTCGACCTGTCCGACAGCGAGACCGTGCAACGCGAGGCCGAACAGGCCAAGCAGATGGGCTTCTCCGGCAAGAGATCCGTGCACCCGCCACGCCGCCATCCTGCGCACGGTGTTCACCCCCTCGCCTGAAGAGCTCGCGCACGCCATCGTCGCCGCAGGCACACGCAGCAAAGGAGGAATCACCTCCGTCACTGGGCAGATGGTCGGGCTGCCCTTCTTCGCCGCAGCACAGCGCCTGATCGACACCGCCGCGCCGACACCCCGCGCACGCCCGGCCTTGCCTTGACACCGGGCGTGCAGGTGGGGGTTGATATCGGGCCCCCCGTCCGGCGCGGAGGGGGCCGGGTGGGCGGGGCTGGTCGGGTTCGCCTCGCGTTGGGGGCGGGGCGAACCTGTTCCGGGCAAGGGAGAGAGCCGGGTCAGTCCCGGTCTCCGGATGGCGTGGTCGGAGGGTGGGCGGTAGCCGGAGGCGTCTCGTGTGGGGGCAGATTTCGCTGATGGAGATAGGGGTAGCGTTCCCTGGTGCGGTTAAGGCTGCTACCCCGCCAAGGTGTTGTTTTTGCGGGTCTTCCCGGTTTCGGGCAGTGCGTTGGGCGGCCCGACTCGTCTAGAGACGAGTCTCGCGAATATGTGTGTGAGCTAATGGCTGGCTCTGTCGCTGCTGGTGTCCCGTGTGGCCTTTTATGGGGCCCTGGATGGGCGGGCCTGGTGGAGTCGTCCCGCGTCAGGGGCGGGGCGGCTTCGCCGTCGAGCCCAGTTCCCATAGGACGGGTGTGAGTAGTTGCCGTGTCTGCTCGCGTACGGACAGCAGGCCCGCTATCGCTGGTGTTGCGTTCGCTGTGGCGGGTTCACAAAGAGGGCGTTGATCGGTGTCGCGCTCGGTGTCGCGTTTTGTTGTCGCGTCCAGTGGTGCCGCTGAGAGCGCGACATCCGGTGGGTTGCCGTCTGCTCAGGTCATGCGAGTTTCGGCTGGTGCGATGGCCGGCCCGAATCGCCTTAAGGCGACTCCTGTGAATATGTGTGCGTGCGGGTGAATGGCTGGCCTGCCGCTGCTGGTTGTCCTGCGCGGACGCTTTCTCTCCTGTCTGTCTCCTTCTTCCCGGCGGGAAGCGGTCGGCCGCGGCCGGCCCCTGTTGTGACCTTGCCGCGAGCGGCGAGCAGTCTCCTCGTCTGGAGCGTCACCGGGGGTTGACATGTGGCGAGGCGGCGGGGTCGGGGAACCCGTGCGGGTGGGCATGGTCGTCGGGCGATCGGCCGGGGGACGCGCACGGCTTCGGTACCGCCGTAGGGCTGTTGGGCCGTGCGGGTGTGGCGGGGTGGGGCCTAGGCGGTGGTGAGCGTGTTGTCGGTCCCACGGGCGCGTTCGTGCCGCACGTGCCGCACGTGCCGCCTGTGCTGTCCGTCCTGGCGGCGCTGCCCGTGCTGTCTGTGTCGTCTGTGGAGGCGCTGGCGGAGATTTGTCTCCTAAGGTCGCGGTTTCGAAACCGCGTGCCGCTGTTGGCCGCTCGGCGCAAGTGCCGATGCGGCTTGGCCAAAGGTTGACCCGTCGTGCGGTCCCAACTCGGCCTTTCTGGCCGGTATTTCAATAAGTGACAGGGGTGAGCCCGTGCGCCGGATCGGGGCGTCTGATGGTGATCGTGCAGTCCGGCCACTTCGCCGAATCTCGATGCTGCGCCGTGCCGCCAGATGAAGCCGCCGCCATGCGATCAGCGCCAGGCTCTTCTGCGTCAGGCCGGCCGTCCTGCGTCGGGGGCAAGCAGCGGCACATGTCCGCGCCCGGTCGGCGCGCGGGCCGGGGCAGGTGACCAGCGGATATCGCTTGACATGGGTGGTGGAGGTGGGCGTCGATACCGACCGCCCCGGACCGGCCGGTGGCCCCGGTACGTCCCCGCTACGGGCCCATAACGGGCTTGTACGGGCCGATCGGGGCCGTCCTGAGGCCCGGGGCATGGCAATCCCCTTCCTGGTCGCCGATGGCGGTCCGCGTGGTGATGGGCCCCGGTACGGCGCTGCGCCGCCGGTCGCGTCCGCCATCGGCCGTGCCCACGGAGGCGCCGGGGATGGGGGAGCGCCGAAGGAAGAACGACGTCGAGCACATCGGCGACGCAAGGTCAGCGAACAGCAGGAGAGGCGCGACAGCGACGATGAACGGAACCACCTTCAAGACGTGTTCCTGCCGGGACGAGGAGACCGGGAAGAAGCTGGGCAAGGCCTGCCCGAAGCTGCGCCGCCCGGGCGGTGGGGAACGGTGGAGCAGCACGCACGGCCGGTGGGCCTACCAGTTGGAGTTGCCCTCGCACGCGGACGGGCGGCGGCGCAACCCGTTGCGACGGCGCGGGTTCGCGACGCTGGAGGAGGTCGAAGCGGAACTAGAGCAGGCCCGGGCGCTGCTGGCGTTGGATGAGGACCCGCACATCCAGCGGAAGGTCACAGAGCTGATGCTGTCGGTGCTCAAGGACGCCAAAGCTCTGCCCGCGGTGGAGGAGGTGCGGCGCAAGGTCCGTACCCGTCAAGATCTCAACCCCACCGTCACGGTGGCCGAGTGGATGACGGAGTTTCTGCGGCGCAAGCGGAAGATCGACGTCACCACCCGCCGCTCCTACGAGGCCCACATCCGCCTCTACTTCGTCCCCTACCTGGGTGACATCCGGCTGGATCGGCTGCGGGTGTCGGATGTGGCCGGGATGTTCGATGCGATCGAGGAGTTCAACGACGTCATCACCACCGCCCGCGCCAGTGGGGATGCGGAGGAGCGGGCTAAGGTGCGGTATCGGCGGCCGGTCGGTCCGGCCACGATGCACCGTATCCGCGCCACGCTTCGGCATGCGCTGAACATCGCGATTAAGCAGGATCGGTTGATCGACTTCAACCCGGCCGCGGTGGTCGAACTGCCCGATGCCGCCTCTCCCAAGGCGCTGGTGTGGACCGATGAGCGGGTCGCTGCCTGGAGTCGCGATCTGCAGCATCGGCTCGATGTCGAGCAGCGGCGGCGCGGGGCCGCCAGGCTCGGCCGTGCCGCCATGGTCAACGTGTACGCGTCCACGGAACGGCCATCACCGGTAATGGTGTGGACGCCCTCGCACACCTACGCCTTCCTCGCCCAGGCGGCCACCCATCGGCTGTTCGCGCTGTATCGGCTGATTGCCCTGCGTGGGCTGCGCCGGGGCGAGGCGGTTGGGCTGCGCTGGAAGGACGTCGACCTGCCCGCCGGGGTCGCCGGGGTGCACTGGCAGATCACCCAGTTGGGCTGGGAGCCGGTGCAGGGCAGGCCGAAGACCGAGGCCAGCGACCGCACTATCGCCCTGGATGAGGACACCGTCACCGCGCTACGCGCACACCGCAAGCGACAGGCTGCCGAGCGGCTGGCGGCGGGCGAGGGCTGGGTCGACAGCGGGTTCGTCTTCACCGACGAGATTGGACGGCCGCTGCATCCGCAGCAGGTCAGCGACCAGTTCTACCAACTGGCCTTCCAGGTGGGGCTGCCGCCGGTGCGGCTGCACGACCTTCGCCACGGCGCCGCGTCGCTGATGCTGGCCGCCGGGGTCGATCTGAAGGTGGTGCAGGAGACGCTCGGCCACGTGTCCTCCACCTTCACCCGTGACACCTACACCAGCGTCTATCCCGAAGTGGCCCGCGCCGCTGCGGAATCAACAGCCGCCCTGGTCAACACGGCCGCCAGCGGCGCTCAGACGGCCCGGCTGATCACCCTGCCCACCCATGCCGCAGACACCGCCATCTGAACCACCGAACTCCCACAGGCCCGCCTATCCCTCGGCGGGCCTGTGCCTTGTCTGGGATGGCGACCGCACAGCCGATCGATTGCAATGGAAGCGGGCAGGGAGGATCCCCTCGAGAAGCAGTGGATCTTTTATCTGCTGGTCAGAAATGCCAGGCCGGGGCGACGAGCCGGCTTGGACAAGGCCTGACCGCGTATCAGGCCAAAGCTGACCAGCGACGCTGTAGGCACCTTCTGGCTTGATCTTCTGATGATCGTCACCGGGGTCTGAACTGACAATGGCGGTCTAAATGATCTACCACCGCACACAGTCCGAACACAAGAGCAACCACCGAGCAACCAACCATGATCAAATACGAGATTCGAGGCCGGCGGAAACCGAGAAACCCCAGGTCGGACGCGGTATTGGTGAGTAGGGCGGGTGGGACTTGAACCCACGACCCACGGATTATGAGTCCGATGCTCTAACCGGCTGAGCTACCGCCCCTAGATGAAGTTGTCCGCCGCACGCCAGCCACCCCAAAGGATCACGCCAGCCCCCGCGCAAGGCTAAGGCTAGAGCATCGAACCCGGTTGTGGCGCCCGGCCGGACGGGGAGGGAGGCCTCCGCCGACATCATTCCATGCCGGCCGACCTCGTGGCAGCCCAAGCCGATCAATTTCACCCACCCCAAGGGCGGCAGGAGGTGGGCAGCGAGTGCTGGGGTGCGCGAGCGAGGGTGCTCGGGCAGGGCGCGCGCCCCGCAGCACTCGCTGCCGTGGTCGGTGACAGGGTGTTACGGGCGGTTCAGGCCGAGTGTGTACGCACCCGAGCCGCTGTACGCGTGCACCCGGTACCGGTAGTACCCGGCGGTGCCGTTGTAGGAGAGGGTCTCGTCAGGGTTGGGGCTGGTGCCGCTGGCCACCACGGTCCAGGACGAGCCGTTCCAGCGTTGCAGGTAGACGTCGAAGTCGACGCCGTTGGGGCCGTCGAGGCAGGCTGCGTGGGTGCCGGAGACCGTTGCCTGGTAGTAGGAGTTGTTGGGCTGGTAGGCGTTCTGGTTGGAGGTCAACGAGCCGCTGTACGTTTCCTCGTAGCCCTGGCAGCCCGTCGGGGGCGGTGGGTCGGTGCCGCCGGCCGTGACGAGGGTGAGGCCGCCGACGGAGAGGAGCTCGGCGATGGGCTGGAAGTAGGTGGTGCCGCCCACCGAGCAGTTGCCGGAGCCGCCGGAGGTCATGCCCTGGGCCTGGTCGCCCGAGATGAACGAGCCGCCGGAGTCGCCGCCTTCCGCGCACACGTTCGTGCGGGTCAGGCCCGTCACCGTGCCCTCCGGGTAGTTGACGGTGGAGTTCAGCGCCTGGACGGTGCCGCAGTGCCACTGGGTGGTGGAGCCCGAGCGGCAGATCGAGCCCTGGGGCTGGGTGACGGCCGCGCCGCGGACGGGCAGGATGCCGGCGCTGTAGCCGTTGACGACGCCGGGGGCGGTCCAGTTGGTGTTCGTGGCGACCCAGGCGTAGTCGTTGCCGGGGAAGGAGGAGATCTGGAACGTCCCTTGCGCCACCCGGTTGTAGCCGGTCGTGGTGATGCCGTTGCTGCCGCAGTGGCCGGCGGTGGTGAAGCCGAGCTGGGTGCCGCGCCTGGCCGCGAAGCCGATCGAGCAGCGGTAGCCCTCGGAGGTGTAGTAGGCGTCGCCGCCGCGGATGTCGTAGAACAGGCGCGGGCGTTCGGCCGAGGCCTCGAACGTGACCGCGCCGGCGTCGGCGACGCCGCTGCTCGCGACCCAGGCGCGGGCGGCCTGCTCGTCACTGGTGAGGACGACGACGGAGTTGCTCTGCGGGGAGACGGCCCAGCTGTGGATGGAGTCCGGCGGCGCCGCCCGGTCGAGGCTCGTCTTGACAGAGGTGAGCTGGGCGTACGAACGCGGGACGACCCGGGCCCTGGCTCCGGCGCGGGTGATCTCGGTCGTGTCGGCGCCGGACGTGCTGGCCACGACGAGCGCGCTTTCGGCGCCTTCGTACCAGATTCCGGCATAGCGGTCGCCGAGCTTCTTGCTCAGGGCGGGTGCGGCGGCGTTGCCGCGCGCCTCGTTGGCCAGGCGGTTGATCGCCTGTTCCGCGGTGATGCCGAGGTCGCGCTGCAGGGAGTCGACCACGCCTGAAGGGGGTTTCGCGTTGGCGACGGCTGGGGTCGCCGTCACGAGTAACGCGCCGATCGCGATGGCGATCAGCGCCGGGGTACGGCGCATGGATGTCTCCTCGCTGCTGGGGGTGCCGTCACGGTAACGGCGGTCCCGGACGAGGAGGAGTACTACTTTGCCCCTATCACGGTGTTATGGAGCGGTGCCGTAACCCGGATTTCGTACCAGCCAGTCGTAGTAGACCGGGCTCCGGCGTACGGCGTCCATGTGAGCCTGTTTGGCCTGTCCGACCACCCAGGCGGCTTCGGGTGCGGTGGGGTGGCGGCCGAGGAGCTGCCGCCAGCGCAGTGGCGCGCCGGCCAGCGGCACCATGATCAGGCCCTGGGCGGCCTGGTGGGTCGCCTGGCAGAGCACGACGGCCCGCCCGACCTGCGCGAGATGGGCACAGGTCGGCACGTCGGTCTCGTAGATCGTGCCCGGCGTGAACCCGGCCCGCGCGCACGCCATCGCGAAGCAGTCCGCGAAACAGCCGTCGCCGGGCGTCACCGCCCACTGCTCGTTCGCGAGGTCCGCCAGCTCCACCTCCTTCTCCTTGGCGACGGGATGGTCCTCTCCGACCAGGCAGAAGACGGGATCGAGGCTGATCGTCTCCCACAGGAGCGTGCCGGTGGGGGTGCCCGAGTCGCCGCAGGCGCCGGTCAGCACGTAGTCGAGGCGACCGAGCTCGACCATGCTGTTCAGCTCGTGCGTCGACCAGGACGTGTACGTGCTGACCTTCCGCTCCGCGGCGAGCCGGTCGACCAGGCCGCCGAGTATCGGCCCGTTCGTGGCGCCGATGCGGAAGCCGGGGGAGGGGGTGTGAGCGAAACGTACGGCTTCGTCCTGCAGTTCTTTGGCTGCGGGGAGAAGGACGCGTGCTCTGGCGAGCACGAGTTCGCCGAGGCGGGTGGGCCTGGCGCCGTGGCGGTCACGCTCGAAGAGGGCGCCGCCGAGCACCCTCTCGATGCGCTTGAGCTGTGCGGTCAGGGCCGGTTGTGCCAGCCCGAGCAGGGACGCGGCCTTGCTCACACTTCCCGCGTCCGCGACCGCGCGGACGATCCTGAGGTGCCTGAGCTCGAGGTCCATAACGGGAAGGTAAGGCGGCGATCTCTTACAAACAATGCCTCTATGTCAGGAATTGTGACAGATATTGGTCGGGGGTTCCTGGGGTAGGGGGAGCGCATGACGACGATGGGAATCGATCCGGCCCAGCTCAGCGACGATGATCTGGTACGCGAGCTGCGCCAGCTGCACACGACCCGGAGCGATACTTTTTTCCACGGGTCCGACGACGCACTCGACCGCCACACCTCCCGCACGAACGAGCTGGAGGCCGAATACCTCCGCCGCTACCCCGACCGCGAGGTCGACCCGCTGCGGCTGAGGGAGGGAGCGAGGCAGCGATCATGACGGAAGGTCACGATGTGCAGGCCCTGTCGGACCTGGACATCCACGTGTACGAGGCCGTCGCCTCCCAGGCTGTGGAGTCGGGCGGCGGGGGTGCGGGGCTCGGTGGGGTGGTACGGGCCTCGGGGATGGATGAGGAGGAGGTTCGGGCCAGCCTGGCGAGGTTGGTGGAGCATGGGTATGTGGTGCCGTATGGCGATGGGTACGGGTTGGGGCCGCATACGTTCGAGGTCGAGTACTGAGGGCTGGGGCCGCGTGGGTTCGAGGTCGAGGGTCTGAGGGCCGAGGCCGCGTGCGTTCGAGGCCGAGTGCCTGAGGGCCGTGGTCGGCTATTGAGGCGTGCGGTGGTCCGGGCCGAAGGCTGACAGCGCGCGGAGGACGGCCGCCTGCTCCGCCGTGACCCCCGACGCGCGCTGGCGGGCCGCCTCCCCGGGTGAGAGCCCGGCCGCGCACCAGGCCGCCACCTCGGGCAGGGGCACGGCGCCCCACCAGGAGGTCATGATCTCCACCGCGGGCCGCCGCACCCCGGCCGCCTCGGCCGCCGTGAACCCGAGTGCCCGGAACACCCGCGCGTCCCCCTGGTCCACCCGGTGCCGCGCCCACTCCTCGGCCTCGGCCCCGTCCCAGCCGGCGTCGGCGTACGCACGGGCCACGTCGGCGGGCACCCCAGCCCGCAGCAGCCGTCGCAGCACCTCCACCAGCTCGGCGGCGGGCGCGGCGGGCTCCGGCGCGGCCAGTCGCCGCGCCAGCCAGGGGACGCGGCGGGGGCGCTCGCCCGCGAGATGCCTGCGGGCGGCGTCGTGCGGGGCGACGCCCAGCTCGTGCCAGCGCACCGCGTCCTGCGGGGTCATGCCGGCTCGCTGCCAGGTGATGATCGTGCCGGGGGTGGCGGCGGCGGTGCTCCACAGGCGAGCCTGCGCGGGGACGGTCACGCCCGCCGCACGCCAGGCTGCCGCCTCCTCCGGGGCGAACCCCTGCTTTCGCCATCGCCGCATCTCACCCTGCGTGAAGCCGCTCCACTCCGTCATCGCCTCGTCCCCCTTGCGCGACGCCTGTTCACTCCGGTCCTCTGCGGGAAGTTCGTCCACTCCGGTCCTCTGCGGGCAGCCTGTCCGCTCCGGTCCCCCTTCGGGCAGCCTGTCCGCTCCGGTCCCCCTTCGGGCAGCCTGGCCGCTCCGTCATCGCGGGCTCTTTGCGTCCGGTACGCGTACCGCGCTCGCCCAGGCGGGGGCCGGGTGCCGGTCGCCGAACAGGCAGGCGATCACGTACGGGCGGGGGCGCCGGGCCGGCCACGGGGTGTCGCCGTCGGTCAGCACGACCAGTACGTCGGTCTTGTGGTCGGCCGCCTCGAAACCGGGTCGCAGGTCCGTGCCGCCGCCGCCCATCAGCTTCACCTGGGCCGCCGTGCGTACGCGCTGGGTGGGGTGCGCCTCGGTGTCGCAGCAGATCACGTCCAGCCGGCGGTGCCCGGTGGCGCGCAGCACGCCGTCCAGCTCGGCGAGGGCCTGTTCGAGTGCGGGACGGGTGACGCTGCCCGACGTGTCCACCAGGACGGTGACGCGGGGGAGCGGGCGTACCAGGGCGGGCAGGACGATCGTCGGTGTGGTTGCGGCGCGTCTGGACGGGCGGCGGTAGCTGTAGTCCACCCTGCCCGCGGTCTGGGTCAAGCCCCTGCGGACGAGCCTGGCCAGGCGGGCACGCCAGTCCACCTCCGGGTGGAGCGTGTGTTCGGCCCAGCGACGCCAGCGGCCGGGGGCCGTTCCTCTGGCTTCGATCTCGGCGGCCACCGCTCTGGTGAGGAGCTCGCGTTCCAGGGCGGTCAGGGCTTCCGGGCCGGTGAACGGGGGTGGGGAGCAGGGGGTCAGGTGTTGCGGGGGTTCTATGAGGTCGAGCAGGTCGGCGTACCGCTCGGCCAGGAGGCCGTCGGGCAGGCCGAGGGTGTCGGGGGAGATCGCGTCGGCGGGGGTGCCGGGGAGGTCGTCGTTGACCTCGGCGTCGGCGGCTTGGGCCCAGCGCAGGGCGTGGTCCTGGTGGTTCTGGTACGGGCGGGAGCGGGTGGGGTGGTCTCTGAGGAGGTGTCCTACGTGGTGGAGCAGCCACCAGGCTAGGCCGGGCACCGGGATGGTGGGGGTGGTGGCGGGGTTGAGGTGGAGGTTCCAGTGGGCGTCGGCGGTGGGGTGGTGGGGGGCTGTGTCGTGGGGGAGGGGGGTTATGGCGAAGAGGGCTGAGGCGAGGTAGGGGGCTTGCGTGGCTGCCCATAGACGGGCGCCGGCGAAGCGTTCCAGCGCTGCTCGTGCGGCGGCCGGATCGGCGTTCCGCGCGACTGGATCGTTGTTCCGGGTGACCGGACCGATGTTCCGTGGCACCGGACCGTTGGTTTGTGAGCCTGGACCGTTGGTTTGTGAGTCTGGGCCGTTGTTTCGTGCGACTGGATCGTCGTTTCGCGGCACCGGATCGTTGGTCCGTGGCACCGGATCGGTGGTCCGTGAAACTGGACCGTCGTTCCGGGCGAACGGATCGTCGTGCGGGGCATGTGGGACGTCGGCGTGGTCTGGCGGTCCCGGGTCGCGGGGGTTGGGCTCGTTCATGGCATCAGCCCCGCGGACCGCAGGATCGGCGCCAGCTCCAGCACCGTCGGTGGTAGGACGGCGCCGTGCGGGCGGTGGGCGGCGAGGGAGCGGGCAGCGGTGGCCGCCACGTCCGGGGTGCGCCGGGCGACCCGGCCGATCACCGTCCATGCCCGCTGCCAGGCGTCCGCGCTTCCGTCGGCGGTCACGTGCGCGACCACCGAGCCGAGTACGGCGTGCACCCGGTCCACCCGGTCGGGCAGCGGGGCGGCGGGGTCGGCGAGCAAGGTGGCGGGGTCGGGCAGGTCCAGGTCGCGCAGCCAGGACAGCAGCTCGAACCCGGCGGCCTCCCCGACGGCGCCGACCACCAGCTCGGCCCGCACCCGTTCCATGCCAGGGGCCGCCGCCTCCACCCGGGGCGTGCCGGTGGACGTGCCGGCCGGTGTGGTGCCGTCCGATGTGCCGGCTGGAGTGGTGCCGGTGGACGTGCCGGCCGGTGTGGCGCCGTCCGATGCGCCGGCCGGTGTGGCGCCGTCCGATGTGCCGGCTGGAGTGGCGCCGTCCGATGCGGCGGCGTCGGTGGACGTGCAGGCCAGAGCGGTGGCCGCCAGCTCCCACGTACGCGGACTAGGCCAACCCCGCCCACCCCCCTCAGGCACCACCAACACCAACTCAGGCCGCACCCGCAAAAAAGCCCCCACCAACGCCCGAGCCCGCCCCGTACAAGCCCCATCAACCTCCCCAAACCCCCCAGCAGGCGCGGAGAAGCCACCGATGAACCCCTCCGCCACCGACTCGGCGCTCACCCTCCAGTCCAGATGCACGAGTCGGTTGGCGAGCGGCGCCGACAGCTCCCACCCATCGGCGGCCTGCTCGGGCGGGTTGGCGGCGGCGACGATCCGCACCTGCGCGGGCAGGGCCAGATCACCCACCACCCGCTCCAGCACCACCCGCAACATCGCAGCCTGTACGGCGGGCGGCGCCGTGGTCAGCTCGTCGAGGAACAGGATCCCGCGCCCCGCGGCCGCCAGCCGCTCCGCCCACCGGGGCGGCGCGAACCAGGTCTTGCCCTCACGCAACATCGGCAGCCCCGCGAAGTCGCTCGGCTCCCTGATCGAGCCCACCACGACCTCCACCGGCAGCCCGAGCCGCTCGCCCAGTGCCAGCACGGCCGAGGTCTTCCCGGTCCCCGGTGCGCCCCAGAGCAGGACCGGCAGGTTCGCCGCCACGGCGACGGACAGTGCGTCCATGTACAGAACCCCCTCGCGTCAACTTTGATTGACCTCTGCAAGGGTCAACGTAGGTTGACGCGAGGGTGGTTGTCAAATCTCCAGCACGAGCTTGCCGACGAAGTCGCCGCTCTCGATCAGCGCGTGCGCCTTGGCGGCCTCCGCCAGCGGGAAGACCCGGTCCACGTGCACGTTCATGGATCCCTCCGCCGCCAGCGCGGCCACCGCGGCCAGCCCCGCGTGGTCGGGCTCGACGACGAACACGCCGTGCCGCACCCCCGCCGCCGTGAACGCCTCCACGTCCGCGGGCGTCACCCCAGATACGGCGATGAACGCGCCCCCCGGCCGGATCAGGGGCAGTGACCTGGCCGGATAGTCGCCGCCGACGATGTCCACCACGACATCCACCTCGGACACGGCCGAGGCGAAGTCCACGGCGGTGTAGTCGATCACCTCGTCGGCCCCGAGCCCCCGGACGAACTCGTGCTTGGCCGCCCGCGCCGTGCCGATCACGTACGCCCCGCGCAGCTTGGCGAGCTGCACCGCCAGGTGCCCGACCCCGCCCGCGGCGGCGTGCACGAGCACCCGCTGCCCCGGCGAGACGTCGGCGATGTCCGTGAAGCCCTGCCACACCGTCAGCGCCGACATGGGCAGCGCCGCCGCCTGCACGTGCGTGATCCCGGCGGGCTTGAGCGCGAACTGCCGTGGCCTGGCCACCACGTACTCCGCGTAGGCCCCGGCGTAGCGCGGGAAGTTCAGCATGCCGAACACCTCGTCGCCCGGCTTGAACCGGCCGACGTACTCGCCGACCTCCTCGACGACGCCCGACACGTCCCAGCCAGGGGTCAGCGGCGGCTCGGTGTAGTCCGGCGGGTACGGGACGCGCCGCAGTTTCCAGTCCGGCGGGTTGATCCCCGCTGCCTCGACCCGGACGAGCACCTCGTGCGCCAGCGGCCGGGGGCGGGGGACGTCGGCGAGCTCCAGGACCTCGGGCTCGCCGTATGAGCGATAGACGATCGCGCGCATGTTCTCAGTCACAGAGAACATGCTGGTCAGACTGGTTCCTCTTGTGAAGAAGGCACCTGATTGGTATTCAGGTACCTGATGGATACCACCTTTCCCGACCTCCGTAGCTACGGTGGTGCGGACGCGTACCTGCGGGCCTGCAAGCCCAGCGCCGTGTTCGGCCTGTTCACCAACAAGTGGACCGGGCTGGTCATCAGCGCCCTGCTCGGCGGGCCCCGGCGGTTCAACGAGCTGCGCAGGATGCTCGACGGGCTCACCCAGAAGATGTTGTCGCAGACCCTGCGCACGCTGGAGCGCGACGGCCTGGTCATCAGGAGCGTCTATCCGACGATCCCGCCCCGGGTCGACTACGAGCTCACCGACCTGGGGCGCAGCGCCGCCGCCATGTTCCAGGCCATCGGTGAGTGGGCGGGCGCGCACGCCGACGAGGTGATCGCCGCCCGACAGGCCTACGACGAGCGGGCCGAGGAGCCGGTCAAGCCTGTCTGACCCCGCGAACGGCCCGGAAAGCCGGTCAAGCCCGTCTGACGGGCTGAGCGGGCCGAGCGGACCAAGCGGACCAAGCGGGCCGAGCGGGGCGAGCGGGCCGATCAAGACCGTCCGCAAGACCGGGGAAGCCGGTCAAGGCCGATCTGACAGACCGAGCCGGCCCCCCGTAGTGGACCTTCGTATCCCACGCTCCTACGCTCAAGACGTGGATGTCGCCGACCTGAGCCCCGCGCAGGCGCGGGAGCGCTTCCGCACCGGCGAGCGGGTGCCCACCGCAGGCTGGTGCCGGGGCTGGACGCAGGCCAACCTCATCGCCGTGCCCAAGCGGCTACGGTACGAGCTGCTGCTGTTCGCCCACCGAAACCCCCAGGCGTGCCCGGTGCTCGACGTCGGCGAGCCCGGTGCGTGGTCCACCGAGCTGTTCGCCGGCGACCTGCGCACGGACCTGCCCGGCTACCGGCTCTACCGCGACGGCCGGGCGGTCGCCGACCTCGACGAGGTGGTGGCCGAGTGGCGTGCGGACCTGGTGCCGTTCCTGATCGGCTGCAGCTTCACCTTCGAGCGGGCGCTGCTGGCCGCCGGGGTGCCGGTGCGGCACCTGGAGTCGGGGACGAACGTGCCGATGTACGTCACCAGCCTGCCCTGCGAGTCGACCGGGAGCCTGTCGGGGCCGCTGGTCGTGTCGATGCGGCCGGTGCCGGGCGACCTGGTGAGCACCGCCGTCGAGGTGAGCGGCCACTACCCGATGGTGCACGGCAAGCCCGTGCACGTCGGGGACCCGGCCGCGATCGGCATCGGCGACCTGGCCAGGCCCGACTACGGCGATCCGGTGGAGGTGCGGGCCGGGGAGGTGCCGCTGTTCTGGGCGTGCGGGGTGACGCCGCAGGCGGCGGTGCTGGCCAGCGGCATCGACTACGCGATCGGCCACCTGCCGGGGCATATGGCGATCATGGACGTCCGTGACGACGACTATCTAGTGACATAACGAGATATTTCGCCGTATGGGTGGACGCGCTGGACGCCGTCACGCGCGGCGAGCTGCATCCGGACGCCGTGAGCGAGGAGGGCCTCGCCCTGGCGGCCAGCCTCATCGCCGGCCCGATCTCCCAGCAGCTCGCCAACGAGCCGGGCGCCACCTACGAGGAGGGCCGCTTCACCCGGCTCGTCCCCCGGCTGCCCGCCGTGTTCGCGGCGGTATACCCGCCGCGCTGAGCTGCGCCCCGATCGCCGGCGCACCAGGCCGGTTGTCGATCTCCAGATGCGGTACGGCCGGCGGCTCGTCCACCCGGATGGCCCGCAGGTAGTCGCCGAACGCCGCCAGCTTGCCCGTGTCCCTGCCCAGCCCTCTGGCCGTCAGCCGCTCGCGCAGGGTCGGCCCGTCGGAGCGCACCCACAGCAGCCGCACCGGCGGCCCGCCCAGCTCCGCCACCCACCGCGCCCACCTGGCGGCGTCGTGCACCTGCGTGGTGAACGGCCCGTCCAGCATGACCGGGCAGCCGTGCTCGCGGACCTGCCTGGCGATCCTGGTCAGCCCCGCGTACTCGTGCCGCTTGATGTGCTCGTCGTACCACGGGCCCTCGCGCTCGCCGTCGGGACGGCCGTGGGCCCGCAGCACCTCGGCCGCGAAGTCGCCGTACACGGTGTCCTTGTCGAGCAGCGCGGGCACGGGGGACAGGCGGGCGAGCAGCTCGGCCGCCACCGTGGACTTGCCCGCGCCAGGCGGCCCGCTGATCACCCAGAGCGTGCTCACGAGATCACCGTATACGCGGATCTGCGTACGAGGGTGCCTCGCCTCGGCGGACGACCGCGACGCGCCCGGCCAGCAGACTCGGTGCCCATGCTGACCGTCTTGACCAGAGTCTTCCGATCGCCGGACCTGCGGGGAAAGGTGCTGTTCACGCTGGGGATCATCGTGCTGTTCCGGCTCGGACAGCTCCTGCCCGCCCCCGGCGTGGACATCGTGGTGGTGCGCCGGTGCCTGGGGTCCGCCAGCGGTGGCGTGTTCGACATGGTGCAGCTGCTCAGCGGGGGCGCGATGCTGCAGTTGTCGGTGTTCGCGCTGGGCGTGATGCCGTACATCACCGCCAGCATCGTCATGCAGCTGCTCGCGGTGGTCATCCCCAGGCTGGACGCGCTCAGGAAGGAGGGGCAGAACGGCCAGGCCAAGATCACCCAGTACACCCGATACGCCACCGTCGGCCTCGCCGTCCTGAACGCCGGCACCATCGTGGCCCTGGCCCGCACCGGGCAGCTCCTGCCCGGCTGCTCCCAGCCGCTGCTGCGCGACGACGGGCTGCTCGCCGTGACGGTGATCGTGCTCACCATGGTGGCCGGGACCTGCGCGGTCATGTGGATGGGCGAGCTGATCACCGAGCGCGGCGTCGGCAACGGCATGTCGCTGCTGATCTTCACGCAGGTGGTGGCCGTCTTCCCGGCGTACCTGTCGAAGATCTTCGTGCTCAGCCCGGTGAGCTTCGTGGTGATGATCGGCGCCGGGCTGTGCCTGGTGGCCGCCGTGGTGTTCGTGGAGCAGGCGCAGCGGCGGGTGCCCGTCTCGTACGCCAAGCAGCTCATCGGCAAGCGCATGTACGGGGGCAGGAACACCTACATCCCCATGAAGGTGAACCAGGCGGGCATCGTGCCCGTCATCTTCACCTCGTCCCTGCTGTACCTGCCGTCACTGGCCGCGCCCCTGCTCGGGCCGGAGGCGCGGGCGTGGGTCGAGCTCAACCTCACCGCCGGGACGCATCCGCTCTACATGACCGCGTACGTGCTGCTCATCGCCGGGTTCGCGTACTTCTACGTGTCGATCACCTTCAATCCCGAGGAGGTGGCCGACGGGATCAGGAAGTACGGGGGGTTCGTGCCGGGGATCCGGCCGGGGCGGCCCACGGCTGCCTACCTGGCGTACGTGCTGAGCCGGTTGACCGCGCCGGGGGCGTTGTACCTGGGGGTGCTGGCGTTGCTGCCGCTGGTGGCGTTCGCGATCCTGCGGGATCCGGGGACGCAGCAGAACTTCCCGTTCGGCGGGACCAGCATCCTGATCATGGTGGGGGTCGGGCTGGACACCGTGAAGCAGATCGAGGCCCAGCTCCAGCAGCGCAACTACGAGGGCTTCCTGAAGTGAGGGCTTCCCGAAGCAGGACACTCAACCGGGCAACGCCAGGCCGGCGCGCATCGCGAACACCACGAGCTGCGCCCGGTCCCTGGCGTGCAGCTTGACCATGGCGCGGCTGACGTGGGTGCGCACGGTGTCGGGGCTGATCGTCAGCTCCCCGGCGATCTCCTCGTTCGACCGGCCGGTGGCCACCCACGCCACCAGCTCCCGCTCCCGGGGCGTCAGCGTCTCGATGCCCTCGACCGGGCGCGCGTCGCCGTGCCCGCCGAACAGGCCGATGACCTTCCTGGTGATGGCGGGCGAGAGCAACGCCTCGCCGGCGGCCACCACGCGCACCGCGTTGACCAGCTCGTCGGGGGCGCTGTCCTTGAGCAGGAAGCCGCTGGCGCCGGCCTGGAGTGCGGTGAAGACGTACTCGTCCATGGCGAACGTCGTCACCACGACGATGCGGGTGCCGCGCAGCTCGGGGTCGGCGGCGATCGCCCACAGGGTGGCCAGGCCGTCCATGCCGGGCATGCGGATGTCGAGGAGCAGGACGTCGGGGCGGGTGCGGCGGATCAGCGCCAGCGCCGCCTGCCCGTCACCGGCCTCGCCGACGCACTCCATCCCGGGCTCCCGCTCCAGCAGCGCCCGCAGGCCCATGCGCACCACGGCCTGGTCGTCGGCGACGGCGACCCTGATCAGCCCCGTCGGCCCGGCGGTGCCCGCTGCGCGGGTGGGCTCCTCCACGGTGGTCACGCCGAGACCCGCGGGAACCGGGCCTCCACGCGGAATCCGCCGCCCTCGCGGGGACTGGCCGTGAGGTGGCCGCCCGCCTCGCTCACCCTGGCGCGCATCCCGGCCAGCCCGCGCCCCTCGCCCGCGCCCGTCGCGCCGATGCCCCGGTCCGAGACCTCCACCACGAACGTGCGCGAGTCGCCGGAGGCGCGCACCAGCGCCCGGGTGGGGCCCGCGTGCCGCAACACGTTGGTGAGGGACTCGCGCACCACCCGGTAGACGGGGCTCCGGAGGTGGGTGGGCACGGTGATCGCCGGGGGCTCGACGTCCACGGGCAGGCCCGCCGCGCGGACGCCGTCGATGAGCGCGGCCAGGTCGCCGGCGGGCGGGTCGATGCCGTCGAGCGCCGCCCGCAGGTGGGCGAGCGCTGTCGTGCTGGTCTCCCTGATCGCGCGCAGGGAGGCCCGTGCCTGCTCGGGGTCGTCGTCGAGGGTGACGAGCGCCAGCCCGGCCTGCATGGCGATGGCGGCCAGCCCGTGACCGGCGGCGTCGTGCACCTCCCCGGCGATCCTGGCCCGCTCCCGCACCACCGCCGCCTCAGCATCCGCCCCGTCGACGCGTGCGTCGTGAACGCGTGCGGGGTCAACGCGTGCGCCGTCAACGCGTGCGCCGTCAACGCGTGCGCCGTCAACGCGTGCGCCGTCAACGCGTGCGCCGTCAAAGCCTGCGCCGTCAAAGCCTGCGCCGGGGAACGCCGCGTCGGCGCCGTCCAGGCGGGGCGTGGTCGTCTCGTCGGGCGGTGCGACGGGGCCCGCGTGCCAGGGCCGGACCGTCGCCGTGGGAGCGGTGCGGGCGGCGGGGATGCCCCATGCCACCGACCGGCCCTGGGACTGGCCCGCGCCAGGCGGCTGTGCCTGGGTTGCGTCCGCGCGGGGCGGCGATGCCCGGGATGCGCCTGAGACAACCGAAAGCCCATGGGACCGGCCCGGGACGTGCGCCTGCTCGGCCGCGGCCGACTGCAACCGAGGCGTCTCCGCGTCGGCCGCGGCGGCGGCAGCGGCCGCGCGCGCCTGCGCGAGCCCGCTGAACGACCACGGAACGGCCAGCCACCCGGCCCACGCCAGCATGACGACGACCGGCACGTCACCCAGCCGGCTCAGGCGCGACAGCGCGGCGAGCGGCCTGCGCAGCCGCCCGGTGCTCGGCGTGTCGTCGGTCGCCATCCCCCCACCCGCTCAGGCTCGTGTAGCCCCGATCCTAGCGAGCTTTCAGACGGTGCGGCTCGACCGAGCCCCGTCCAGCCCCCAAGAGATGATCTTGCTGGGCACGAGGTGGATGACCTCGCGGGAGAAGAACGGCACGGGCGGCTCGGCGTCCGTGAGCGCGACCGCCGTGCCGCGGATCTCGATGCCCCTGGCCACCCAGGGATCGACCGAGGCCAGGTCGTCCACCACGAAGGACACCGTGCTGCCGCGCTGGATGTTCTTGAACTTCTTCGACACGCCCAGGGCGTGCCCGCCGATGACGATCGTGCCGTCCTGCACGAAGAAGCCGACGGGGTTGTTCTGGACCTGGCCGTCGGCCGCCACCGTGGCGAGGCGGCCGAGCTGCTGGCCTGCGAGGTAGCCCAGTTCCGCTGTTGTGAAGATCATGCGGTTCAGTCTGCAACCTTGACATAGGTTGAGGTCAAGGCGGGGCTCAGGTGGCGAGCCCCTGGGTCAGCCAGCGCAGCGGGTTGTCGTGGGTGATCAGGCGGATGACGTCCTCGGCCGTGCCCGCCTCGCGCAGCCGCGGCAGCAGCGCCTGGAACAGGTGGGCGTACCCCGGCCCGTCGTAGCGGCGCACCTGCGCCACCCGGCTGAGGCCCGTGCTGAGCAGCAGGCGTTCGGCGTGGCCGTCCTCGATGAGGCCGAGCGCGATCCTGGCCGCCTGCTCGGCGCCCAGGCCCAGCGTGCCCAGGCTCACGTACGCGCCCGACTCGGCGATCTTCCTGGCCGCGCCCAGGTCGGTGCCCGCGTAGCCGACGGCGATGCGCGAGCCCGGCAGGTTCTGGCCGAGCAGGATCTCCAGCAGTGCCAGGGCGTTCTTGCCGTGGGTGGCGACGGGCAGGCGCGAGCGCAGGGAGGCGCGGGCGGCGGCGACCAGGCAGCGCTCCTCGCGCGCCGTGGGCTCGGCGCCCCAGCAGCCGACCTCGCCGATCACGCCGGGGAAGACGCCCGTCCCGTCCACGCCGCTGACGATCTCCTCCATCAGGCGGGCGGTGAGCGTGTCCACGTCCTCGTCGCCGACGTTCGTGAACGGCTCGGCGAACAGGCCGGTCGAGGCGATCACCGGCACCCGGCTGCCCGCCGCGATGCGGGCCAGGGCGGCGGCGTCGCGGCCCATGCCCATGCAGGTCAGGTCCACGACCAGGCCGAGCTGCTCGGACTGGCGCAGCTCGCGCAGCTCCGCGCTGACCGTCATCTCCTCGTCGAGCCAGCGGTGCGGGTCGGAGTCGATGCCGACCGCCCAGCGCATGTCGGTACGCAGGTGCTCATGGGGGAGAACGGTGCCGTCGATGGCGGCCAGGCGTACAGGGCCGGTGACGGTACGGAGCAGAACCTCGGGCATAACAGACATTAACCGATGTTTGCCGGATAAATGCTGATCAGGCGGGAAATTTTACCGATAGAAGGGTTTGGTGGTTTGCTAGTCGTCTGCAAGTGGGCAGGGGGAACCGGGTCGTATCCTGGGTGGCACACTGACAGCCGGGGGGACTTGTGCCGATTCCGAACTCCGACACGGGCGAAGCCGACGTGATCAAGAATGAGGCCGCCGATCATTCCAGCATGCCCGGGCGCCGCTCCGGGTTCCGAGGCTGGCTGGACGGCGTACGTTCCACGCGCGCGGGAGCGCTCACCCTGAAGATCGTGGTCGGCGTGATCGGCGCCGTCATGGTCATCGGCGGGTTGATCATGGTGCCGTTCCCCGGCCCTGGCTGGCTCGTGGTGTTCGCGGGCCTGGCGGTGCTGGCCACCGAGTTCCACTGGGCGCACAAGGTGCTGGAGTTCGGCAAGCAGACGCTGCACGCCTGGACGGAGTGGTACAAGCGGCAGGGCTGGACCGTGCGCATCATCGTGCTGATCGTCACGGTGGCCGCCGCGGCGGTGATCGTCTACTTCGGCCTGCTCACGCTGGGCATCGACGTCATCGAGATCGCCCAGCGCTACATCTGACCCCGCCCGCATCCAGACCCGGTGGTTATCACCGCCGGGATCGCGGCGCTCCGCTGTCTATTCTGCGGGCGTGATCGCTCACCTGGTCGTCGCGCTGTCCCTCACGTTCTCCACCGCCGTCGCGCCCGCTCGGGCGGACGTGGTGCTCCCCGGCACCGGTGGTGTGAAATATCAGGAAAAAGCGGGCGATCCGGTACGTCTGGCCGCCTACGGGCTCGGCACCCGGCGCACCTACCTGCGATCGGCCACCGGCAACGCCTTCACCTGGGAGAAGACGCTGTCCGAAGTGTCGGTCTCGCCGGGCGACCGCTGGACCGCCGGCGTACCGGCCGCGTACCGCTCCGGCTACGACAGCCTCGTCGTCACCGACCGCACCACCGGGCGCAGCACCAGCATCCGCACCGTCAAGAAGCCGATGACCGCCTCCTACGTGTCCTGGTCGCGCGACGCCAGGCGGGTGGCGCTCACGGTCGAGCGGAAGAGCGCCGGCAAGTGGCGGGTGCTCGGCTTCACGGTCGTGGACGTGGTCTCCAAGACCGCCCGCACGGTGCGCATCTCCGGCCTGAGCGCGGAGGCGGGCTTCTGGTGGAGCCCCGACGGCAACCTCGTCTCCCGGCACGGCGCCGGCCTGCGCGTCCACCGGGTCTCCGACGGGGCCGTGCTGCGCACGTACGCGGGCGCGGGGCTGCCGACGGGGCCCGAGGACGCGTTCTCGCCCTCGGGCAGGCGGCTGGTCACCTGGTGCCCGGCACGCCTCAGCGAGCACGTCTGCCTGATCGACCCGGCCACCGGCAGGATCGCCCAGCGGGTGGCGGCGCGGCCGGAGGCGGTGTTCGGCTGGTGGGACGACAGCCATCTCATCGCCGTCGTGGCGCACCGCGGCGCCTACCGCCTGGCGGTGCTCGACCTGCGCGGCCGGGTGACCCGCGTGCTGGCCGGCCTGCCCGCCCGGACGTGGGCCGCCGACCTGTGGCTCAACTTCACCCGGACGCGGGCGTCATAGGTACAGGCCGGTGCCGTGGTCGGTCTCCTGGGTGGCCACGGCGTGCAGGTCGCGCTCGCGCATCACCAGGTACACCTTGGCGTGCACCTCCACCTCGAACTGGTCCTCGGGGTTGAACAGCACCTTGTCGCCCACCTTGACCGAGCGCACGTTCGTGCCGACGCCGCAGACCTCGCCCCACGCCAGGCGGTTGGCCATCTTGACCGTCGCGGGAATGACGATCCCGGAGCCGCTGCGCCGCTCCTCGGCCTCCTGCTCCAACCTGATCATGACTCGGTCGTGCAGCATCTGAATCTCGAACTTGGGCTCTACCACAGGCTCAAGTTTACGAGCAGCCGGAGGCGCGGACCCCCAGGACGCTCACACCGGCGACCTACCGTGACCGGGGTGATCATGGCAGGATGACGTCATGATCATGGCCTTCGGCGAGACCGGCTGGCAGTGGCTGAACGCTCCGGGGCAGTGGACCGTGGACGACGGCCTGAGCCTCTTCTGCGACCGGAGCACGGACATGTGGCGCACCACCCACTACGGCTACGTCACCGACAACGCGCACCTGTTCGGCCGCACCGTCCCCGGCGACCTGCGGCTCACGGTCACCTTCACCGGCGAGTACGCCGAGCAGTATGACCAGGCCGGCGCCGTGCTGCGGATCGACGAGCAGCACTGGATCAAGGCCGGGGTGGAGTACGTCGACGGCGGCTTCCACCTCAGCACGGTCGTGACCAGGCAGTTCTCCGACTGGTCGGTGCTGCCGCTGGGACGGGCGGCCGGCTCGGTGACGTTCGACCTGGAGCGGACGGGCGACGCGGTCACCGTGCGCTACGGCCTCGACGGCGCCGCGCCGGAGACCATGCTGCGCCTGGCCTACCTCCCGCCCGGCGAGCCCGCGCTGGCGGGCGCCATGGCCGCCGCCCCCGTCGGCAAGGGCTTCGCCGTCCGCTTCACCGACCTGCGCCTCACGGCAGCCTGAGCTCGGCGAACACCGGCCGGTGATCGGTGCCGTGCAGCTTCAGCACCTGGAAGCCGCGCACCGCCATCCGCGAGTCCGCCAGCACGTGGTCGATGGTCACCCCGGGCGACTGCACCCACGACCCGAACTGCGGCCAGGTCACCACGAACCCCAGCCCCATCACGTCGGCGGCGTCCCGGTAACCGGAGGCCAGCAGGTCCCGCACCGCCAGGTGGTCGAGCGTGGCGTTGAAGTCGCCCGCCAGCACCCGCAGCGCGTCGCCGCCCCTGGGCAGCGCCTCCAGCCCCGCCTCCCAGCACGGCTGCCGGCCGATCCGCTTGGGCGCGCACGGGTGCACCGAGACGACCTCGATCCGCTTCCCGCCCGGATGCGACAGCCACGCCCTGGCCTGGCCGAACGCGCCGATCTTGATGAATCCGCCGTCCTTGAGCGGATGCCGCGCGTACACGGCGGACCCGCCCACGCCCGTCAGCGGCTTGGTGACCGCGTGCGGCAGGGCCCGGCGCAGCCCGGCCCGCTCCAGCCGCCGCATCGCGTCCGGTGTGAACTCCTGCAGCGCCAGCACGTCCGGTTTCAGCCGCCCGACCAGCGCGACCAGCTCGGCCGAATCGGCCTGGCCGACCATCAGGTTGGCCGCCAGCACCCGCAGCTCGGGCCCGCCGGCGTCGGGGTTGCCGTCCGTGAGCCCGCGCGGCAGCACGGCGGGCACCAGGGCCAGCACCGACACCAGCGCGAGCGTGCCCGCCGCCCACCGCCGCAGCACGCAGGCCAGCGCCAGCGCGAGCACGGCCGCGCACACCGCGTACGGCGTGTACGCCACCGCCGGCACCCACGGCCAGTCCGGCTCGGACCCGCTCAGCCGCACCGCCGCCCACAGGGCGAAGGGCACCACCACGATCCAACTCGTCCACGTACGCACGACCTGTATCGCCATAAATCCGGGTTCGGGTTCATGAGAAGGTGTGCACCATGCAAGAGGCAGAGACCAGGGTCCTCGACGCCATCGACGAGGCCGAAACCGTGAACCTGCTGGCCGAGACCGTCAGGGTCCCCAGCGTCACCGGCACCGACGCCGAGTCCGACCTGCAACACCGGATGGCCCGCCTGCTCACCGAGGCGGGCATGGACGTGGACGTCTGGAAGCTCGACCTCGCCGGCCTGACCACCCGCCCCGGCTTCCCCGGCACCGAGGCCCCGAGGGTGGAGGGGTACGGCGTCGTGGCCGTCACCCCGGGCGGCGAGGGCCCGCCCGCGCTGGCTCTGCAGGGTCACGTGGACGTCGTGCCGACCGGCGACCTGGCCAAGTGGGCGGGCAGCGACCCGTTCGCCGCCCGGATCAGCGGCGACGTGCTGCACGGGCGGGGTGCCTGCGACATGAAGGCCGGCCTCGTGGCGAACCTGGCGGTGGCCCGCGCGATCAAGAAGTCCGGGATCAGGCTGGCCAGGCCGCTGGCCGTGCACTGCGTCATCAGCGAGGAGGACGGCGGGCTCGGCGCGTTCGCCACTCTGGCCAGGGGCCACACGGCCGAGGCCGCGGTGATCAGCGAGCCCACCAGCGGCGCGGTGATCACCGCGAACGCGGGCGCGCTGACGTTCCGGCTGGAGATCGCCGGCCGGGCCGCGCACGGCGCCACCCGGTACGAGGGCGTCAACGCGATCGAGGCGTTCTGGCCGGTGTTCCAGGCGATCAGGCGGCTGGAGGCCGAGCGCAACAGGGACGTGCCCGAGCTGTTCGCGGGCAACACGATGCCGTACCCGATCGAGGTCGGCACCGTGCGGGCGGGCGACTGGGCCAGCACCGTGCCCGACCTGCTCATCGCGGAGGGGCGGCTCGGCGTGCGGCTGGAGGAGGACCCGGCGGCGGCGCGGGCGGCGTTCGAGGAGGCGATGGCGGAGGTCGATGACCCGTGGCTGCGCGCCAACCCGCCGGTGGTGACCTGGCCGGGCGGGCAGTTCGCCAGCGGCAGGCTGCCGGCCGGGCACGAGCTGCTCGACCAGGTGGGCCGGGCCGTCGAGGACACCACCGGCGCGCGGCCCGCGCAGACGGCGGCGCCGTACGGGAGCGACCTGCGCCTCTACGCGGCGGGCGGCATCCCGACGCTGCACTACGGCCCCGGGGACGTGCGGTTCGCGCACGCCCCCAGGGAGCAGGTCGCGCTGCGGGAGCTGCGCGAGGTCACGCGGGCACTGGCACTGCTCGCTGTGCGCCGCTGCGCAGCACTCTGACCAGGGCGGCGGGGCTCAGCAGCGCCTGCGGGGGGTCGTAGAGGTTCGTCACCCGCAGGAAGCGCCGCGTCAGCTCGGCATCGTGCGCGGCGGCGGCGTGGAACCGGTCGAGGTAGGCACCGATCAGCCGCATCTTCGCTGTCGGACTGCCGGACGTGGTGGGCAGCCGCAGGTCGGCGCCGACCGTGATCTCCCAGGGGATGTCCACAACGGCGGCGATCCGCCGGAAGAACGCCCGCGGGCTCAGGTCCGGGTCGAGCAGCTGCCTGGCCTCCAGCGCGGCGACCGTCATGCCCTGGCCGTAGAGGGGGTTGACGGAGCAGACCGCGTCGCCGGTGACCAGCAGGCCGTCGGGGAAGGCGGCCAGCCGCTCGTAGCGGCGCCTGACGGCGGTCGGCGTGTGGTACGAGCGCGGCTCCCCGAGCGGCTCCGCCGTCATGACCAGGTGGTGCAGGTCGGGCGCCGTCAGGGTGGCGGCGAAGGCGGCGAAGTCGCCGGGGCCGCGCGGCGGGCCCTCGCTGTACCCGGCCAGGGTGACGACCCAGCGCTCGTCCTCCAGCGCCAGCGCCACCCCGGCCCGCGGCACCCCGGGCGTGCAGCCGACGACGGCCAGCAGGTCCCCGGCGAGGTGGTCGTCGCGGCGGCGGAACTCGCGGCTGGCGTAGCGCAGGTCGATCGTGACCCGCTCCTCCTTCGGCGGCCGGCAGCCCAGGTCGCTGAGCCAGAACGGCGTGCGCGAGCCGCGGCCCGCGGCGTCCACGACGAGGTCGGCCGGGATGCGGTCACCCTCGGCGAGCCGCACCCCCGTGACGCGGCCCTGGCTGGCCAGCAGCCCGGTGATGGTCCGCTCGGCCAGCACCCGCACGCCGGGCAGGGCGCTCACCCTGCGCCGCACCTGGCCCTCCAGCAGGGGCCGGCTGACCAGCAGCGCCGTGAGCCCGCTCGGGCCGCGCGCCAGCCGGTGGCCCGCATGCACGTGGCGGGCCCTGTCCTGCATGTCGCCCCTGATCGCGCCCTGCGCGACCAGCTCGGCCGTGAGGCCGGGCAGCAGCTCGTCCATGACCTCGCTGCCCCGGGCGAGCAGCCCGTGCGCGTGCCGGCTCTGCCCGACGCCTCTGCGATGGGCGTCCACGGCCGGCAAGGTGTCCCGGTCGAGCACCGTGACCTGCGCGAAGCGGCGGTGCAGGGCCGCGGCGGACAGCAGGCCGGCGATGCTCGCTCCGATGACGACGGCGTGGTCCATCATGTCTCCCCCTGTGCGGCTGTTCTGAGCATTCGGCAGAGGGTCGCCCGCGGATGGTTCTGTTTCCACGTCTTTTGGCGCGTTCCGCCGCGAGCGCAGTGGACTAGAGTCCGGATGGTGCGGGAAACGTCGCTGGAGCTGCTGATGAGCCGGCCCGTCCAGGAGCGGGCGGACGCGGCGCGCAACCGGGAGAAGGTGCTGGCCGCTGCGGCGCGGCTGTTCGCGGAGAAGGGCGTCGACGCGGTCTCGATGGACGCCGTGGCGGCCGAGGCCGGCGTGGGCAAGGGCACGCTGTTCCGGCGCTTCGGCGACAAGTCGGGGCTGGCGGTGGCTCTGCTCGACTCGCGCGAGCGCGACCTGCAGCAGCGCATCCTGTCCGGGCCGCCGCCGCTCGGGCCCGGCGCCGAGGCGGGGGAGCGGCTGGTCGCGTTCGTCCGCGCCTACCTCGGCTTCCTCTTCGCCCACCTCGACCTGGTCCGCATGTCGGAGACGGCCAGCCCCGGCGCGCGGTACCGCATCGGGGCGTACTGGTTCTGGCACCGGCACGTGACGATCCTGCTGGCGCAGGCCAGGGGCGGCGACGCCGACGTCCTGGCGCACACGCTGCTGGCGGCCATGCAGGCGGAGCTGGCGGAGGTGCTCCAGGGCGAGTACGGCCGCGACCGCGCGATCGCCGCCGTCACCACCCTGGCCACGGCGCTGACCTAGGAGGAGGCGCTCACCCGTCGGCGCGCTTCGGGAACGATGAGCGGAGTGCCCGACTGCGGGTCCTGGATGATCTCACAGCGCAGGTCGAACACCTCGTGCACCAGCTCCGAGGTGACGATCTCCGTGGGGTCGCCCTCGGCCACGATCTGCCCGCCGCGCATCACGATGAGGTGCGTGGCGTACCGGCACGCCTGGTTGAGGTCGTGCAGCACGGCCACCATGGTCCGCCCCTGCTCGTGCAGCTCGGCGCAGAGGTCCAGCACCTCGATCTGGTGGGAGATGTCGAGGAACGTGGTCGGCTCGTCGAGCAGCAGGATCGGCGTCTCCTGGGCCAGCGCCATGGCCAGCCACACCCGCTGCCGCTGCCCGCCCGACAGCTCGTCCACGATCCGGTCGGCCAGCTCGGCCACGTCGGTGGCGCGCATGGCCTCCGCCACGGCGGTCTCGTCGGCCTTCGACCACTGCCGCATGAGCTTCTGGTGCGGGTACCGGCCACGGGCCACCAGGTCCGCCACGGTGATCCCGTCGGGCACGATCGAGCTCTGCGGGAGCAGGCCGAGCCGCCGCGCCACCTCCTTCGACGGCAACGAGGTGATCACGCTGCCGTCCAGGTGCACGGCGCCGGTCCTCGGCTTGAGCATCCTGGCCAGCGCTCGGAGCAGGGTGGACTTGCCACAGGCGTTCGGGCCGATGATCACGGTGAACGACTCGTCGGGGATCGCCACGCTCAGGTCCGTGGCCACGACGCGCTGGTCGTAGGCGAGGGTCAGGCCGGTACCGGACAGGCGGCAGGCGGATTCCATCAGTGGCGGTCCTTTCGCAGAAGCAGGACGAGATAGGTGCCGCCGATGGCGGCGGTCAGCACACCGACGGGGAGCTGGGTGGGGGCGAGCACCCGCTGCGCGGCCAGGTCGGCGGCGGTCAGCAGCACGGCGCCCATGAGGGCGGAGGAGGTCAGCGTCACGCCGGGGGAGCGGGTCAGCCGCCGGGCGAGCTGCGGCGCGGCCAGCGCGACGAAGATGACGGGCCCGGCGGCGGCGGTGGCCACCCCCGACAGCAGCACGCCGGCCGTGACGGCCGCCGCGCGGACGAGCTCGACCTTGATGCCCATGGCCTTGGCCGCGTCGTCGCCCATCTCGATCATCCGCATCGGCCGCGCGATGTACAGGCACAGCGGCAGCAGCACGAGCAGCGCCAGCGCCACGGGCCAGGCGTGGTCCCAGCCGCGCCCGCCGAGGCTGCCGGTGAGCCAGGCGCCCGCGTTGGCCGCGTCGTTGATGTTGGCCCGGGTCAGCAGGTAGGAGTTGACGGCCAGCAGCAGCGCGTTGGCCCCGATGCCGACCAGGACGAGCCGGTAGCCCTGCACGCCTCCCCGGTAGGCCAGCAGGTACACCAGCGCGGCCGTGATCACGCACCCGGCCAGCGCGCCGCCGGCGATCATCATGGCGGAGCCGCCCGCGACCACGGCCAGGATGCCGCCCGTGGAGGCGCCGGCGGTGAAGCCGATGAAGTCGGGGCTGCCCAGCGGGTTCCTGGTCAGGCTCTGGAAGATGGCTCCGCTGAGCCCGAACGCGGCCCCGACCAGCAGCCCGGTCACCACGCGCGGCGCGCGCAGCTTGCCGACGATCAGCTCGGCGACGGGGGTGCCCTGGCCGAAGAGGGCCGAGACGATGTCCGGCACGGGCACGGTGAACTCGCCCGTGGACAGCGCTGCCACGGTGACCAGGAAGCCGATCACGATCAGGGCGGCGCTGACGAGCAGGGCGCGCGGTGCGAGCCGTACGGACCAGGAGCCGACGCGGACGTTCACAGCGCCGCCACCCGCTTCCGCCGGGCGAGCATGATGAAGATCGGCGCGCCGATCACCGCCCACACGATGCCCACCTGCACCTCTCCGGGCCGGGCGATGAGCCGCCCGATCACGTCGGCGCCCAGCAGCAGGATCGGCGCGGCCAGCGCCGAGTACGGCAGCACCCACCGCTGGTCGGGGCCCACCAGGGCACGCACCGCGTGCGGCACGATCAGCCCGACGAACACCAGCGGCCCGGCGGCGGCGGTGGCCGCGCCGCACAGCAGCGTGACGGCCACGCCGGTGAGGAGCCTGGTCCTGTTGACGTTCACGCCGAGCGCCTTGCCGGCGTCCTCGCCGAGGGCCAGCATGTTCAGCGGCCTGGCCAGCAGCAGCCCGAGCACCAGCCCGGCGACCATGAACGGCGCCAGCCGCACCAGCGTGTCGGCCGTCTGCCCGGCCAGCGAGCCGGTCAGCCAGAACCGCATGCGGTCGAAGGTCTGGGAGTCCATGCGCAGGATGGCCGAGGAGATGGCCGTGCACACCATGCCGAACGCGACTCCGGCCAGCGCCAGGCGTACCGGGCTGGAGCCGGCGCGACCGGCGGAGGCCAGCGAGTACACCGCGACCGAGGCCAGCGCGGCCCCGCCGAAGGCGAACCAGACGTAGACGACGGGGTCGGAGAGCCCGAACAGGCCCAGCGCCAGCGTCACGCCGAGCGCGGCGCCCTGGTCGATGCCGAGCAGCCCGGGGTCGGCGAGCGGGTTGCGGGTCAGGCTCTGCATGAGCGCGCCCGCCAGCCCGAGCGTGGCGCCCACGCCGAGGCCGAGCAGCGTGCGCGGGACGCGCAGCTCACGGATGACCGTGTGGTCGTTGGAGCCGTCCGGCGCGACGAAAGCATCGATCACCGTGCCGAACGGCACCGAGCGGGCACCCAGCGCCACGCTCGCCATGGCGACCAGGGCCACTAACCCCACCGTGACGACCAGCCCGGCGACGAGCACCGAAGGACGTCCCTTGGCCTTGCGTCCGCCGTCTTCCTGGCCCGCTCCGGCCGCGACCGTTACCTCAGCCGGGCGCACCCGACCCCCTCTCGTAGCAAGTCAAACTTAGGCAAGGCTAATCTAATGGCCACACAAGAAGGCAAGCCTAACCTTAGGAGATGTACATGTCGGGACCGGTACTGGCTCGCAGGGGCTTCCTGTCGGGCGCGGCGGGACTCGCGGCGGCCCTGACACTCGCGGCATGCGGTGACGGCGGCGCGAGCACGCAGGCGACCTCCGGAGCGTCGGCCCCGGCTTCCTCCGCCGCCGCCCAGGGCTGGACGTTCACCGACGACCGCGGCAAGAAGCTGGAGCAGCCCAAGGTCCCCACCAAGATCGTCGCCCAGGTGGGCGCCGCGGCCGCCCTGTGGGACTTCGGCGTGCGCCCGATCGCGGTGTTCGGCCCGCACAAGCTGAAGGACGGCAGCAAGGACCCGCAGGTCGGCAACGTGGACATCACCAAGGTCACGGGCCTGGGCAACGTGTGGGACGAGTTCAACGTCGAGCAGTACATCGCGCTGCAACCCGACCTCCTCGTCAGCAGCATGTACATCAACGGCACCCTCTGGTACGTGCCCGAGAAGTCCAAGGACACCATCGAGCAGGTCGCCCCGACCGCCGGCATCATGCTCACCGGCAAGAGCGCCACCGAGGTGATCGGCAAGTACGAGGAGCTCGCCAAGTCGCTCGGGGCCACCATGGAGGGCGTGCCCGAGGCCAAGGCCCGCATGGAGGCGGCCACCAAGGAGCTGGCCCAGTTCAAGGACCTCAAGATCCTCCTGGCGTCGGGCGGCGCGGACGCGTTCTGGGTGGTCAACCCGCCCGAGTACCCGGACATCGTGCACCTGGTGAACGCGGGCCTGAACGTCGTCACGCCGTCCAAGGTGGACGAGGGCGGCTTCTTCCAGACGCTGAGCTGGGAGAACGCCGACGAGTACGACGCCGACGTGATCCTCTACGACACGCGTACGCAGGCGCTCAAGCCCGAGGAGATGATGAAGAAGCCCACCTTCGCCAAGCTCCCCGCGGTCAAGGCCGGCCAGCTCTACCCATGGTCCGCCGAGGCCCCCTTCAGCTACCAGGGCTACGCCACCTTCCTGGAGGAGCTGGTGGCGAACCTGAAGAAGGCCCAGCCCATCAAGTAGGGCCCCTCAAGCAGGGCCCCCTCAGTAGGCGCCCCGCACCTCGACGATCTCGGCGAGGGGGAACTCCAGGTAGTCGCCCGCCTCCTCGCACCAGGCGTCCAGCGCGGCGCCCTTCAGCTCGCCGTGGCTGATGGTGGCGGTCAGCCCGCCGGTCAGCGTGATGCCGGCGCGCACGCCCCGGTCCACCACGAACCCGAGCAGCGACTGCTGCGCCGTCGGCAGCCTGGTCGCCATCCGGCCGATGATGGCCCAGGTGCGCCCGTGCCTGTTGTCGTCGGCCCGGCCGGCGGCGACCAGTCGGCGGGCGTGCTCGTACGGGTCGGGCGGCGGCTCGGCCAGCATGTGCGGCGGCGCCTCGAACTCCGCCAGGCCGGGGAAGTCGGACAGCTCCGCCACCTGCCCGCCCGGCAGCAGGATGAGCTTGCCGGGCACGCTCTCCTCGACCCTGGCCCGGTGGATGGTGATCTCGCCGGTGTCGGAGACGGGCACGGGGGAGTAGCCGACGTCGCGCAGCGCGGCCAGGGTGCGGTCGGCCGGCGCGGCGCTGACCAGCACCGTGGGCGCCAGCAGGCGCAGCCCGAGCCGGCCCAGCCGCCGGTGCGCGGCGATCTCGGCCAGCAGGGTCGGGTCGGTGGCCTGCACCACGCAGCCGACCGTGGTCACCGTCACCTCGCCGTGCCGGCGGGCGGTGTCGCGGACCAGGTATTCGAGCGGCTGCGGGATGGTGCCGACCGCGGCCAGCTCGTCGAGCAGGTCGTCGGCGTCGTAGCCCTGGTCGAGCGCGCGCCGCACGCTCGGCGTGGTGAAGCGCCACACCGAGGCGGCGCCGCGCGACTCGCGGTCGGCGCAGCGGTCGAGCAGCGCCGCCAGCTCCGCCGACGGCGGGCCGGTGACGACCGCGGTCAGGTCGGGCCCGAACAGCGCGCTCCTGCGCACGCTGGCCAGCGCCCTGGTGGCCGCCTCGGCCAGCACCGGGTCGTGCTCCACCATGGGCACGGCGTCGTCGTTCTCGTCGCCGGGCCGGGCCGTCAGGCCGGCCAGCGCGCGGCCGAGGTCGGTGAGCGTGTTGTTGGCCAGCAGGCCGAGCAGCCTGGCCTCGTCGAGCACGGCGGGCGCGCACTCGCGCAGCAGCGCCCTGTCGATCAGCGGGGCGTGCCAGTGCACGCCGGCGACGAGGCTGTCGCGGTCGGCGAAGGCCGTACCCGCGGGCAGGTGGGCGAGCACCGCCAGCACGGCCCTGCGCACCTGGGCGATCGCGGCGCCCGCGGGGTCGTCGCCGAGCACGGTGCCGTACTTGCCGTCGATCTTGCGCAGCGAGGAGCGCTCCATGCGCCACCACGCGGCCAGCAGCACCCGCAGCCGGGCCGAGCCCTCGTCGAGCCGCCACCGGTCGAACCGCTCGGTGGGGATCATGCCGCCGGACGGCTCGTCCCAGGCCAGCAGCCTGGCCACCGCGCACACCTCCAGCAGCAGCCGCGTCTCGTCCTCGTCGCAGCCGGTCTCCTTGGCGATCCTGCGCACCTCGCGCACGCCCACGCCGCCGGTCTTGAGCAGCGGCAGCGGCGACTTGGAGGTGTTGTCGAGCAGGGCCGCGCACCGCTCGACCACGTGCGGCGCGGCCAGCGTCATCAGGTGGTCGACCTCCTCGGGATCGACCGGGAGCGTGGCCACCTCGGGCGCCTCGGGCAGGAAGGCCGGGTGGTAGCCGGAGCCGCGCAGGCAGATCGCCACCTCGCGGGGGATCTCGGCCTTGTGCCAGCTCGGCCGGAAGAGCAGGCCGTGGTCGGCGCACCACCGCTCGGGCGTGCCCGGGCTGACGAAGCGGGCGCCGTCGACGCTCAGGGCGGGGCCCTCCCAGGCGAAGCGGTCGAGCAGCGGGACGGTGCCCTCGGGGGCGTGCCGCATCAGCGCCCTGATGCGGTCGATGTCGCTGAGTGCCTCGATGACGCGGGTGATCATGCGGCGCTTGTTGCCCTGCACGGGCAGGCCGAGGTTACGCGCGAGGGTGTGCAGCGCGTCGTTGCTGATGGACCAGGCGTTGAGGTAGTGCTCCAGCGGCTCGCCCAGGCTGAGCGGCGCCGTCCACCAGCGCGCGACGCCTTCGGCGAGACGGATGACGCCGTCGTCGCCCGGCCAGGCCAGCGCGTGGTCGTAGAGGGTCTCCAGCCAGGGGGACACCTCCTCCACCGGGCTGCTGAGGAAGCGTGCCAGCGACTCTTCTGTGGGGCGGGTCATGGCCAGGGCGGTCTCGGCGACCTGCAGGCAGGGCAAGGGCAGGCCGCGCAGGGTCTCGATCACGGCGACGGCGTTGCCGAGCCGCTGGGCCAGGGTGTCGAGCCGCCTGGGCCAGGGCGCGGCGATGGCGTCGGGCCGGTTGGCCAGGATGCGGCCAAGCCTGTCCTCGTCCAGTGTTCGCAGCCAGCCGAGCAGGTGATCTTCCATCTGTCAGCACTCTCATGGGGTCGCGCGCGGGACTCACCGTGAGCCATGACCATCCACGGTAATGCAGATCACCCCCGGTCAGGAGAGGACTGCCCAGACGATCTTTCCGTGAGGCGCGAGTGCGGACCAGCCCCAGCGGAGGCTGAGCGATTCGACGATGTGGAGTCCGAGGCCGCCGGTGTCAAGGGGGCCAGGGTATCGCAGCACCGGGACCGAGGAGCCTGGATCGGTGAAGGCGCTGGTCACCAGCGGCCCCCGGCGGACGAGGGACATGTGGACCGAGCGCTCGCGGGACGGGTCGTCGAGGCACAGGCCGTGCCGCAGCGCGTTGGTGGCGAGCTCGGAGACCACCAGCTCCATGTTGTCGGCCAGCTCGCCCAGACCCCAGCCGGTCAGCGCGCCCACGGTGAAGACGCGGGCGGAATGGACCGAGGCGGCGGTGGGCGGGAGGACGAACGTGGCGCTCGTGGAGGGGCCGGGGACCAGCAGATCGCGGGCGGCCTCCGGCCACCAGCCGACAGGGGGCCACCAATCGAACGTGGTCCACTGGCCGGGTGCCGTGGTGGATTGCACGTGATCATTCTGCTGCAAACTCTCGTGCAGGTGCAAGAGCGAATGCACGTGCAGACAACTCGTGCAAGCGCTACGGTTGCCCTCAAATGGTCAATATGGGGGAAAGGGGATCTTGTCCGCGGCCCATGATCTTTCGGCCGTGAAGTGACAGACTGTAGGTGCATACTCCGCTACCCTGCGGTCGCCCGTACAAAAGGGGCGTATCGCGGGTGGGCAACTTCGCTACGTGCGGTGGGCGCCGCCGAGAACGGTGCGGTCCCTCCGTGTTGCAAGGAAACGACCCTTCGGGGATATAGGACCCTTCAGGGATAGGACCAAGGAGCAGCACGTGTCGATTGATCCGCCCGGGACCGGTTCAACCGTTCGGCGCATCATGCTGGGGGCGAGTCTCAGGCGCCTCCGCGAAGCCAGCGGGCTCGACCGGGCACAGGCCGGATTCCACATCCGGGCGTCCGAGTCCAAGATCAGCCGCATGGAGCTCGGCCGCGTCGGCTTCAAGACACGTGACGTGGAAGACCTGCTCACCTTGTACGGCGTCGTCGACGATGCCGAACGCCGTGCCCTGCTGGAGATGGTGCGCGAGGCCAACACCCCCGGGTGGTGGCACAAGTACTCGGCCGAGTTGCCGTCGTGGTTCACCACGTACATCGGCCTGGAGGAGGCCGCGAGCGTGATCCGTACCTATGAGGTGCAGTTCGTGCCCGGCCTGCTGCAGACGGCCTCGTATGCGCGTTCAGTCTTCAAGCTCGGCAACCCCGATGCGAGTCCGGAGAGAATCGAACGGCGCGTGCACATGCGCATGCAGCGCCAGGAGCGTTTCACCCAGAAAGACGGACCCCGGCTGTGGGCCGTCATCGACGAGGCGGCGCTCAAGCGGACCATCGGCGGGCGGGAGGTCATGTCCGAGCAGCTCCGGCATCTGCTGGAAGTCGCTGCCCTGCCCAACATCACCCTCCAGGTGATGCCCTTCAGATTCGGCAAGCACGCCGCTGAGGGGGGCGCGTTCAGCATCTTGCGGTTTCCCGAGTCCGATTTGTCGGACGTTGTCTACGTCGAGCAGCTCTGGGGTGCCCTGTACCTGGACAAGCGTGAGGACATCGACCCGTATCTCACGGCCATGGAGCAGTTGTGCGTGGAGAGCACCACGCCAGGGGGCACCGTCGAGCTCATCGGCGGTCTTCTCAGAAAGATGTAGATGAACCAGACCTACAACGGCATGCCGGCGGCGGACCTGACCCAGGTCGCCTGGCGTAAGAGCCGCTACAGCAACTCGCAGGGCAACTGCGTCGAGCTCGCCGAGCTCCCCGACGGTGGCATCGCGGTGCGCAACTCGCGTTTCCCGGACGGCCCTGCTCTCATCTATACCCGCGACGAGATCCGGGCCCTGGTGCTCGGGGTGAAGGACGGAGAGTTCGACGGCCTGCTCGTGTAACAGCATGTTCACATCCGGCGCGCCCGCGTAACGGGGGCGCGCCGGAGGCGTAACCGCCCGGCCTCGTCCCTCGGCCAGGATTCGGGTCATGCTCGACCAGATGACTCTGTATCCGATCGCCGACGACGTGCTGTTCGCGCCGGGCGGCAAGGTCGTGATCCGCACTTATGGCGTCGCGCCCGCCACCACGGGCGCCTCGGTCTCCTACCGCACCTGGGTGACCGGCATCAGGGACCAGCCGCGTTACTGGCACTGGGGCCACTTCGAGGACGCCGCGTCCGGGCACCGCAAGGTTCTCGAGTGGCTGACCGGGCGGGGGCCCCAGCCTTCCCAAGCGCTGTCCTGATCGCTATCCTCTGAGCCAAGCAATCGCTTGGTAGCCGAAGTGGGTGGCTCGGAGGAGGCGTGGTGCGGCGCGCGATCCATCTGATCGAGGAGGTCGACTTCCGGCCGATGAACTCCAGGCGACCGCTGGAGTACCTCACCTGGCTGACCCGCTACAAGCGCGAGGACGAGGAGCGCACCGCCCCCGAACTCACCTCCGGCATGTCCATCAGGTCGCGCGAGATCGACCTCGTGGGCGCCTTCTACGCGGTCGGCATCACCGGCCATCCCCAGTTCAAGGCCGTCACGCTGTGGGACTGCCACGGCGGCTGGGACGGCGGCTGGCGGCAGATGATGGAGATCTACCAGGGCGTGGACGAGCGCCTGTTCCTGTCCGACATCGACGACCTGCGCTTCTCCGCCTACTCGCGGCCGCTCGGGGCCGTGCCCGGCTGCCCGCCGCTGGCCGAGGCGCCCGCCGCCGAGCTCTACCTCTTCGAGAGCGCCCGCGTGCGTCCCGGTGCCGCGCTCGACTACCTGCACGCCGTACGCACGGAGCGGGCCCCGCTGCTCGCCGAGCACGGCCACACCCTCGTCGGCCTGTACGAGGTGCTCTTCTGCGACAGTGAGGCGGTCACCGTCTGGGCCGTCTCCCTCGACGACCACCTGGCCACCCAGCGCGCCCGCGACGCCGCACTCGGCCTCGACGACGAGGTGGAGCCGGATTCTCGGCTGCTGGACTGGGGAAAACGCGCGCGCGACTACCTTGAAGGCCGCTGGCGTGAGACGCTTCTGGCACCGTTCCCCGGCTGCCGCCTGGCACCAGGGACCCCGCCGGGTTAACGTCGGCTGCGGAGGTGGCCATGACGGACTCCTACCTCTACAACGGGCAGAGCCCAGACGACCATGTCGCCTCGTGCCCTGACTGCAGCGCCGCGATCGCGCTGCTCGACAAGCCGGAGACGGCCGTCGAGCCGCCGCCCTCGCTGCGCGAGGCCGTGCTGTCCATGGCGCGCAGGCGCCGCAGCCCGGCCGTGCTGCCCGTGGCGACGGTGGCGGTCCCGTACGCCGAGCAGGTCGCGCTCATGGACGACCTGCTGGCCGAGCTGAGCGCGCCCGACTGGGAGGCCCCCGTCGCGCGGCACGGCACGATCAGGGGCATGGTCGAGCACCTGGTCGCCAACGACGCGACCGTGGCCAGGTTCATGGGCGTGGCGGGCGCGGGCGTGGCGACCATGGCCGTGCCGCTCCACCGGCGCTGGCGCGAGCAGGCCGGCTCGCTGCTGCAGCGCGTGTCGGCGGGCAACGAGGTGCTGCTGGGCGTGGAGGTGGCGCTGGCCGGCACCAGCCCCACGCCGGTGCGCGCGCCGCTGCGCCAGGCCATGATCCAGCGCACGTTCGAGACGTGGACGCACGCCGACGACATCAGGGCCGCCACCGACCGCTCCAGGGCCGAGCCCCGGCCCGAGCACGTGCGCATGATCGCCGAGTTCGGCCTGGCGATGCTACCGCGCGCGATGAAGGGCCCGCGCCGCGACGTCTCCGCCACCGTGGTGCTGACCGGCTCCGGCGGCGGCACCTGGACCATCCCGCTCTCGCCGACCTCCGACCACGTGGGGGTGCTGATCTCGGCCGACGCCGTGGAGTTCTGCCGGCTGCTGGCCAACCGGTTGCCGCCCGACTGCTTCCCGTACGCCGCCGAGGGCGATCCCGCGGTCGCCCGCGACCTGATCCGCGCCGCCGCCACGCTGGGATGCGACTGATGAGCGACATGGACCTGTGCGCGCGACTGACGGCCGGCGACCTCGCCGCGCTCGCCGACGCCTACGACCAGCACGGCCCGTACGTGTACGGCGTGGCCGTCAAGGTCACCGGCAGCCAGACGTACGCGGAGGAGGTCACCCAGAACGTGTTCACCGCGCTCTGGGAGCAGCCCCTGTCCTACGATCCCAGCCTGGGGTCGTTACGGGGCTGGCTGGTGAGCAGGGCCCTGCACGAGTCGGCCCTGCGCACGAAGGTCTAACCCCGGCATCCGGGGGGCGTCAGACGGGGGCGTTCCATGCCATGAGCACCGGCTCGGCGTGCTCGAAGCCGAGTCGCGAGTAGGTGCCCGTGTCCAGCTTCAGCAGCCTGCCGTCCTCGGGCGCCAGGCCCAGCCAGCGGGCGGCCAGCACGCGCAGGAAGTGGCCGTGCGCCACCAGCGCCACCCGCCCCTCCGCCTGCCTGGCGCGCTCGATCACCCGGTCGGCGCGCGCGCCCACCTGCGCCGCGCTCTCTCCGGGATGCTCGGCGTCGCCCGGGATCACCCCGTCACGCCACAGGTACCAGCCCGGCCGGGTCTTCCTGATCTCCGGCGTGGTGATGCCCTCGTAGCCGCCGTAGTCCCACTCCCACAGGTCGGCGTCCACCTCCGAGCGGGTCAGCCCGGCCAGCTCCGCCGTGCGGCGGGCGCGCTGGGCGGGGGAGACCAGCACCAGGTCGATCGGCTCCTTCACCAGCGGCGCCAGGGCCCTGGCCTGCTCCTCGCCGTGCTCCGTCAAAGGCAGGTCGGTACGGCCGGTGTGCTTGCCCGCCTTGCTCCATTCGGTCTCTCCGTGCCGGAGCAGCAGCATCTCGTTCATGGCTCCCATCATCGGGCACGACCGTTCTCAACCTGAGGCCAGGTCTTCCACGACGGGCTCGAAGGCGTCCAGATCCCGCTCGTGGTGCAGCACGAAATACGACAGGTCATGCTCGTCACGCCAGTACCGGAGCTTGTCGACGATGTCCTGCCGCGTGCCGAGCAGCACCTGCGGCGTCTCGTCCAGCGCGCTGCTGTCGGCCGCGCTCCACGCCTCCTCCGCCTTCCGCTCGCCCGCCTGGATCACGCTGGTGCCCAGTTCGAGCGCCGCGTACCGCTCCCCGGCCGCCTCGCGTACGGCGGCGAGCTTGTCCAGCAGCGCCCGCACCCCGCCGTCGCGTAGGTCGGGCCCGCTGCCGTCGGGCCGCACCCGCATCCCGATGTTCACGACGTCGGCCTCCTGAGCCGCCAGCCGCACCATCCGCGCCCCGCCCGCCCCGATCACGATCGGCGGCCGGGGCCGCTGGAGGGGCTTGGGCCGCTGGTCGAGCCCGGAGATCCGGTAGTGCCGTCCCTCGAAGTGGAACGGCCCCTCCCCCCAGAGCCCCTTCAGCACGGCCAGCGCCTCCCGCAGCCGCTCGACCCGCACCCCGGGCGGCTCCAGCGCCAGCCCGGCGCCCGCGTAGTCGCCGGCCATCCACCCGGTCCCGATCCCGACCTCCAGCCGCCCGCCGGACAGCACGTCCAGCGTGGCCGTCTCCTTGGCCAGCACGGCCGGATGCCGGAAGTCGTTGGCGAACACCAGCGTGCCCACCCGCAGCCTCGTGGTGGCGCAGGCGGCGGCCGTGAGCGCGGCGATGGGGGCGAACCTGGGGCCGACGAGGTGATCGGGCACGAGCAGCACCTCGAACCCGGCGCCCTCCAGCCGCCTGGCCTTCTCCGCCCACGCCTTGCCCGACTCCGCCTCCCGCACCACCGCCCCGAACCTGAACCGCCGCACATCTCCTCCTACCAAGTGCTTGGTTGGGACCATTGTGGCGTACGGGCCCGCGCGGCGCGACAGGCGTCGAGCGGCGGCCGGACATCGAGGTCTTACCAAGCGCTTGCTTTAGGTGCCAGACTGAGGGCATGGAGATCCCGGTGCGTCAGGTGACCGACGACGAGGCGGCGTTCTTCGCCGAGCACGGCTGGGTGCGGCTCGGCCGGCTGGTCCCGCCCGGCACCGCCGCCGAGCTGCGCGAGCGGGCCACGGGGTATCTGCGGGCGCGCTCCAAGCAGCACCAGACGCTCGTCGACCAGGCGTTCGGCCAGGCCAGGGACATCGCGGCCGGTGATGAGGCGTTCGCCGCGCTGACGATGAGCCCCGCGATGGGCCGCACCGCCGCACGGTTGCTGCGCGGTGTGCGGGCGGTCCGGGTGCAGGTCACCAACCTGCTGGTGAAGGAGCCGGGCGAGCACGGGGCCACCGAGTTCCACCAGGACTTCCCGTGGATGCCGATGGACCGCTCGGCCATGCTCACCGTCTGGCTGGCCCTGTCCGACGTGCCCGCCGACATGGGCTCGCTGCGTTTCTACGACGGCTCTCATCGCCACGGCGTGCTCGGCCGCAGCTTCACCCGCCCCCGCGACGACCAGCTCAGCCAGCACCCCTGGCTCAAGGAGCTGGAGCTGTCGCCGCCGCTCGACCTCAAGGCGGGGGACGCGACCGTGCACCACGCGCTGACCGTGCACGGCGCCCCCGCCAACCGCCGCGACACGCCGCGGCTGTCCTTCACCGTCACCTACTTCGACGCCGACGCCCTCTACACCGGCCTGCCGTACAAGCAGACCGACGGGCTCGGCCTCCAGGTGAACCGGCCGTTCGAGCACGAGAGGTTCCCGTGCCTGAAACCGTGAGGGGCCCCGTCGCCGACCTCGGGGCGACGCTCATGCACGAGCACGTCTTCGGGCTGAGCCCCGAGATCCTGTGGAACTGGCCGGACATCCCGGAGGGCTGGGACCTGGAGGCGCGGGCGCGCGAGGCGGCGGGCAAGCTCGACGCGCTCAAGGCGGCGGGCATCGACACGATCGTGGACCTCACCGTGGTGGGCCTGGGCAGGTACGTGCCCGCCGTGCAGCGGGTGGCCGAGCTGACCTCCGTCAACATCGTGGCCGCCACCGGCCTCTACACCTACGACGCGCTGCCGCCGTACTTCGCCAACCGGGGCCCCGGATCGTTGTTCGGCGGGCCGGACCGGCTGGCGGAGTTCTTCGTCAGGGACCTCACCGAGGGCATCGGGCGCACCGGCGTCAAGGCGGCCGTGCTGAAGTGCGCCTCCGACCACCTCGGCCTGACCAAGGGGTGCGAGCGGGTGTTCAGAGCCGTCGCCGAGGCGCACCTGGAGACCGGCGCGCCGATCACCACCCACTCCCACAGCGCGTCCAGGGGCGGGCTGGACCAGCAGAAGCTGCTCGCGTCGCTGGGCGTGGACCTGGGGCGCGTGGTCATCGGGCACGCCGGCGACTCGACGGACGTGGCGTACCTGGAGGAGCTGGTCGCCAACGGGTCGTACCTGGGCATGGACCGGTTCGGCATCGAGACGATCAGCCCGTTCGAGGACCGGGTGGCGATCGTGGCGGAGCTGTGCGAGCGCGGGCACGCCGATCGGATGGTGCTGAGCCACGACTCCTACTGCTTCAACGACCGCTTCGACGCCGAGGTCGTCCGGGAGCGGCATCCGCGCTACCACCTGCTGCACATCTCCCGCGACGTGCTGCCCGCGCTGCGCGCGCGGGGCGTCACGGACGACCAGATCCACCAGATGCTCGTCGTGAACCCCCGGAGGATCTTCAAGCCATGACCGAGCCCGCCATGACCGAGCCCGCCATGATCGAGGATTTCGACGTCGGGGCCGACTGGCACGTGGCCGCCCCGTACCCGTTCCTGGCCGGGCTGCGCGAGCACGCCCCGGTGTTCAAGAGCGAGCACCTGGGCGCGTACGTGCTGACCCGCTACGCCGACGTGCGGGCCGCGTACGGCGACCCCCGGCGCTTCTCCTCCCAGGGCTCCCTGACGATCTCCCGCAGCCTCACCAGGCAGACCAGGCAGAAGCTCGGCGAGCACGGCTCGTTCCTGTCCAGCTTCGTGGCGAACGTGGACCCGCCCGACCACACGCGCCTGCGCCGGTCGGTGTCGCGGGCGTTCACGCCGCGCGCGGTGGCCGCCATGGAGCAGCGCTTCAGGGCGCTGAACGAGGACCTGCTCGACCGCGTGGCCCCGCGCGGCCGGGCCGACTTCGTCAGCGAGATCGGCCACGAGCCGTCGATCAAGCTGACCGCCCGCTTCATCGGCCTGCCGGAGGCGGACGAGGCGTTCGTGCAGGCCCGCGTCAAGGACTGGTTCCAGCTCTTCCTCTCGCCGCAGCCGCCGGAGCGGCAGCTGGAGCTGGCCGACGGCTTCCTGACCTACCTCGACTACGTGGATCGCCTGGTCGCCGCGCGGGCCAAGGAGCCGAAGGACGACTTCACCTCCCTGATGACCTCGCTGATCGGGGAGGAGCTGACGCACCGCGAGGTGGTCGAGCTGATCTCCACGATTCTGCTCGGAGGCAACGACACCGTGCCGAACCAGCTCGGCAACACCGTGCTGCGGCTGCTGCGCGAGGGCGCCTGGCCGGTGCCGCCCGAGCTGGTCGCCAACGCCTCCGAGGAGTGCATGCGCATCGACGGGGCCTCGCTCGGCTCCTTCCGCTACGCGGCCGAGGACATCGCCCTGCACGGCGTGACGATCCCGCGCGGGGCCCTGGTGCTGCTGTCCACCGACTCGGCCGGGCACGACGGGAGCGTCTTCCCCGACCCGGACCGGTTCGTGATCGACCGGCCGAACGCCGCCGAGCATCTGGTCTTCGGCTACGGCATCCACTTCTGCGTGGGGGCCGCGCTGGGGCGGTTGCAGCTGCGTACGGCGCTGGAGGTGCTCGGCAGGCGGCTGCCAGGGCTGCGGCTCGCGCCCGGCCAGGCCGTCGCCTACCGCAGATCGATCGTGGGCCGCGGGCTGACGTCCCTGCTGGTGGAATGGTGAGCGGGCGCTTCGACGGCAAGGTGGCGCTCGTGACGGGCGCCGGGTCCGGCATCGGCGCGGCCTGCGCGGCCCGCTTCGCCGCCGAGGGGGCCTGCGTCGGGGTCCTCGACGTCAGCGCGGCGGGCGCGCGGGCCACCGCCGCCGCCATCCGCGCCCACGGCGGCACCGGGACGGCGCTGACCTGCGACGTCTCCGACGACAAGCAGGTGCGGGAGGCGATCGCGACGCTGGTGGCCTCCTTCGGCAGGGTGGACGTCCTGCACTCCAACGCGGCCGTGTTCGAGCCCGGCGTGTACGGGCGGGACCGCGAGCTGGAGACGCTCGACGTCGCCGTCTGGGACCGGACCATGGAGGTCAACCTGCGCGGCGCCATGCTCATGGTCAAGCACACGATGCCCGTCATGCCCGACGGCGGCGCCGTCGTCCTCACCTCCTCGGTGTCCGCCCTGGTGGGCGACACGGTGCACGCCGCCTACGGCGCCTCCAAGTCGGCGCTGATCGGCTTCACCCGGTACGTGGCCACGATGTACGGCTCGCGCGGCGTCCGCTGCAACGCGGTCGCGCCCGCCCTCGTCCTGACCCCGAACGCCCAGCGCGCGATGACCCCCGAGCAGCTCGCCGTGAAGCAGGCCGAGCGGCTGCTGCCGTGGGCCTGCTCGGTGGAGGACGTGGCCAACCTGGTGGCGTTCCTGAGCTGCGAGGAGTCCCGCTGCCTGACGGGCCAGACCCTGGTCATCGACTCCGGCACGCTCGCCCACCGGCCCCAGCACGCGGTTGAGCGGTGGCGCTCACGGCCATAGGTTGCACCGGTGGACAATCACAGAGAGCCGGTGTCGGTGGGGCTGATCGGGGCGGGGCCGTGGGCGCGGATGGCGCACGTGCCGATGCTGGCCAAGGGGCCGCACACGCGGCTGGCCGGGGTGTGGGCCCGCAGGCCGGAGGCCGCCGCCGAGCTGGGGGCGCCCGTGTACGCGACGGCCGAGGAGTTGTTCGAGCACTGCGAGGCCGTGGCGTTCTGCGTGCCGCCCGCCGTACAGGCGCGGTACGCCGTGCGGGCCGCCCGTGCGGGCAAGGCGCTGCTGCTGGAGAAGCCGCTCGCCGACACCCTGGAGGGCGCCGAGCGGGTGGCCGCCGCCGTCGCCGAGGCGGGCGTGGCCTCGCAGATGGTGCTCACGCTCAGGTACGCCCCCCAGACCCGCGCGTTCCTGGCCCGTTGCGCCGAGATCGACCCGTTCGGCGGCCACGCCGCGAACATCTCCGGCCTCCTGCTCGGCGACCACCCCTTCGCCACCCCCTGGCGGCACGAGCACGGCCCGCTCCTCGACGTCGGCCCGCACCTGATCGACCTCCTGGACGCCGCCCTGGGCCGCGTCACCGGCGTGCGCGCGCACGGCCGCCCGCTCGGCTGGGTCGGCCTGCTGCTCGAGCACGAGGGTGGCGCCGTCAGCGAGGTGTCCCTGTGCATGACCGCCGGCGGCGACCAGCCCCAGCAGACGATCGCCGTGTACGGCCGCGCGGGCAGCGCCGTCCTGCCGGACTCCGACGAGGACCCGCTGGAGAGGATCGCCGAGGAGTTCGCCGGCACCGTGCGCGCGGGCGGCGGGCACCCGCTCGACGCCGCCCACGGCCTCCGGTTGCAGCGGATCATCGCCGAGGCCCGCGCCCAACTCGCCCCTTGACGCGGGCGCCATCTGGGTCATTGATAACGTTTGTCCGATGCGCAGAGCGCAGCGAAGTCCGGTGCGAGTCCGGCGCTGTCCCGCAACTGTCATAGCCAGGTCGCCTGCCTCCGCGCTGACGTCATCAACCCTCGTGGAAAAGGGTGATCCGTCCCTCAACGCGGGTCTCTCGGTTCCGAACAGTGTGAAAGGACTTCTCGTGAGGCCCGTACGCACGGCTCTCGCGGGCGCGCTGCTGGGAACGCTCCTTCTGGCCGGATGCGGCCAGGACGGCGGCACCACCACAGCGTCCGCCCCCACCACGGCCCCCGCCTCCCCCTCCGGCGACTTCCCCGTCACCGTCGAGGCGGGCAACGGCAAGGTCACCATCGCCAAGAAGCCCCAGCGGATCGTCTCGCTGTCGGCCACCCACACCGAGACGCTGTTCGCCATCGGCGCCGGCCCTCAGGTCGTGGCGGTGGACGACCAGTCGAACCACCCGCCCGAGGCCCCCAAGACCGACCTGTCCGGCTTCAAGCCGAACGTCGAGGCCATCGTCGCCCAGAAGCCCGACCTCGTCATCGTCTCCGACGACCAGGACCAGGTCGTCGCCGAGCTGGGCAAGGTGAACGTGCCCGTCCTGCTCCAGCCGGCCGCCACCAAGCTGGACGAGGCGTACGAGGAGATCGCCGAACTCGGCGCCGCCACCGGCAACAAGGCCAAGGCGGACGAGGTCGTCGCCGGGATGAAGACGGCCATCGACGGGCTGGCCGCGCAGGCGCCCAAGGACAAGCAGCTCACCTACTACCACGAGCTCGACACCACGCCGTACGCCGCCACGTCCAAGACCTTCATCGGCCAGATCTACGGACTGTTCGGCCTGACCAACATCGCCGACAAGGCGCCCGACGCGGCCGGCGGCTACCCCAAGCTCTCCGCCGAGTTCGTCGCCCAGGCCGACCCCGACCTGATCTTCCTGGCCGACGTCAAGTGCTGTCAGCAGAGCAAGGACACCCTGGCCAAGCGGCCGGGGTGGAAGAACCTGTCCGCGATCGAGAACGACCAGGTGATCCAGCTCGACGACGACATCGCCTCCCGGTGGGGGCCGCGGGTGGTCGAGTTGGCCGAGGCCATCGGCGCGGCGGTGTCCAAGGCGGGCACGAGCTGACGTGGTGACGCAGGCCGGCCCGTCCAGGGCCAGACCCCTGTGGGTGGTGTGCGCGCTGGGCGTGCTGGCCGTCTCCATGATCGCCGCCCTGCTCGACGGGGCCGCCGACATCTCGCCGTGGCAGGTCGTCCTCCAGGTGGTGGACTGGCTGCCGTTCTTCCAGGTGGACTCGGGGCTGGCGCCCGTCGAGCAGGGGCTGCTGTTCGAGCTGCGGCTGCCGCGGGTGCTGGTCGCCGCCGTGGTCGGCGGGCTGCTGGCGATGGCCGGCGCCGGGTACCAGGGTGTCTTCCGCAACCCGCTCGCCGACCCGTACCTGCTGGGCGCAGCCGCCGGCGCCGGGCTGGCGGCCACCGCGGCCATCGTGCTGCTGCCGGCCACGACCGGGAGCATCCCGGTGGCGGCCTTCCTCGGGGCCGTGGGCGGCGTGCTGCTGGCGTACACGCTGGGCAACACCGCCGGGCGGGCCGGCGGCACGGCCACGCTGGTGCTGGCCGGGGTGGCGGTGACCTCGTTCCTCACCGCGATCCAGACGTTCGTCCAGCAGTTCAAGGTGGAGGAGCTGCAGCGCATCTACTCGTGGATCCTCGGCGACGTCGGCGGCGGGTGGGACCAGCTCTGGCTCGTCCTGCCGTACGCCGCCGTCTCAGCCGTGCTGCTCCTGCTGCACGGGCGCATGCTGGACGTGCTGTCCGTCGGCGACGAGGAGGCCACCAGCCTGGGGCTGCGGGCCGGCCGGGTGCGGCTCATGGTGCTGCTGGCCGCGTCCCTGGCCACCGCGGCGGCCGTGGCGGTGAGCGGGCTGATCGGGTTCGTGGGCATCGTGGTGCCGCATGTCGTGCGGCGGATCGCGGGCGGCTCGTACCGGATCGTGCTGCCGCTCTCGCTCATCGGCGGGGCGGCGTTCCTCGTGCTGGCCGACCTCGTGGCCCGCACCGTGATCGCGCCCGCCGAGCTGCCGATCGGCGTCGTGACGATGTTCGTGGGCGCGCCGTTCTTCGTGGTGGTGCTGCGCATGACCAGGCGGGCCGCCACATGATCAGCGCACACGGCCTGACCGTGCGGCTCGGCGAGCGCGACGTCCTCGACGGCGTGGACTTCGAGGTGCGGCGCGGCGAGTGGGTGGGCGTCATCGGGCCCAACGGGGCCGGCAAGTCCACCCTGCTCAAGGCCCTCATGGGGCTGGTCGCGCACCGGGGCGGCGTGCTGCTCGACTCCCGGCCGTCCGGCGGGCTCAAGCCGCGCGAGCGGGCCAGGCTGCTGGCGTACGCGCCGCAGACGCCCGCCCTGCCGCCCGACATGACGGTCTTCGACTACGCGTTGCTGGGGCGCACGCCGTACATCCCCTACCTGGGACGCGAGAGCCGGCACGACCGCGAGGTCACCGGATCCGTGATCGAGCGGCTGGACCTGACGGCGCTGGCCGGCCGCCGCGTCGGCGAGCTGTCCGGCGGCGAGCGGCAGCGCGTCGTGCTCGCCAGGGCGCTCGCCCAGCAGGCCCCCGCGCTGCTGCTGGACGAGCCCACCACCGCCCTCGACCTCGGCCACCAGCAGCAGGTGCTGGAGCTGGTGGACCGGCTGCGCCGCACCGACGGCCTGACCGTCGTCACCACCCTGCACGACCTGACCGTGGCCGGCCTCTACGCCGACTCCCTCCTGCTCCTGACCGGCGGCCGGGCCGTCGCCTCCGGCGAGCCCGCCCAGGTGCTGACGGAGGAACTCGTGGGACGGCACTTCGACGCGCATGTGAAGATCGAGCCGGGGCCCGACGGGCGGCCCGTCGTGCACCTGGTGCGGGGAGGGTCGTGAAGCTCAGCTATCGCGTGGAGGAGGGGGCCCGGCTCGGGTCCCTGCTCTGGGAGTTCGGGCCGGGCTGGCGGATGATCTCCTCGGCCATGCTCGGGGGCGGGATCGGGCCCCGGGAGTGGGTGCTGAACGCGCAGGTCGTGGCCGGGTACTCGCGGATGGACCCGGTGGACCACCTGACGTCCTTGGGGCCCAGGGAGGGGGCGGGGGTCGGGATGATGACGGCGGCCTCGGTTGACCGGTACGTGCGGGCCGCCGACGGGGGTGTGCAGGCGTACGCGACCGTCGGGTTGCGGGTGCCGACCTGGGCCGCCGCGCCGGAGGGGCAGGTGGATCCCGAGTTGGCTCCCATGCGGGTGGGGACGATCAACATCGTGGTGGTGGTGCCTGTGGCCATGACGGATGCGGCGCTGGTGAACGCGGTGATGACCGTTACGGAGGCGAAGACGCAGGCGCTGGTCGAGACGGGGTTCGCGGGGACGGGGACGGCTTCTGACGCGGTGTGTGTGGCGGTGCCCGTGGCGGGGGAGGAGGAGGTGTTCGGGGGGCCTCGGTCGGAGTGGGGGGCTCGGGTGGCCCGGGCTGTGCACGCGGCGGTGCGGCGGGGGGCCGAAGGGTGGCGGCCTCGTCACTCGAAGTGAGGGGATCGTGGGCACCGCTACGAGCTAGCCCTGCCCCGTCGTCTACGTGTACGAACTGGACGGCGACACCGACAAGGAACCCGTCGTGCACAAGCCCGGCACCGTGCTGACCACGTCGTCCCCCTGCACCGTCAGCTTCGACCCCGCCGACCTGATCGACGCCGGCTAGCCGGCACCGTAGTCCTGCGCCGCACCTCGCGCCGACACGCGCCCGGCGTCGAGGTCGGCCCCCACCGCCCCCTGATCCCGCTCCGACGCGGGCCCCAGCCCGCCCCCGCCCGTCGTCTCCACGATGAACGCCTCCCCGGCCGCGAACAGCACATTGTTCACCTTCGACGCCAGCCGCTCCACCGTCCCATCCACCCGCCGCCGGTAGAACCCACCCAGCCGCCCCGGCTGCCCGCCCTCCCGCCCGGGAGGCGCCAGCCGCAGCCGGTCGCCGCGCGTCGTGACGTGGCAGTCCGCCAGGAACCGGTACACCGTCCGCGACCCCAGCCCGCCCCGATACCGGCCGGGACCGCCCGAGTCGGGGATCGTCTCGATCGACTCCACGATCAGCGGGCAGCGGCTCTCCACCGGCTCCACCTGCGGCACCGAGTTGCGGCCGACGCCGAAGTGCACGCCTGTCGCGTCCGGCCCGTCCAGGCCGCGGCGCGCGCCGACGCCGCCGAAGTCGTACGACAGGTGGATCCAGTACGGCGCCCCCACCGCCGCGATCGAGAACGGCTGCAGGATCCCGCTGGCCGCGATGGCACGCTCGGGCAGCGCGTCCGACAGCGCCTGGAAGACGGCCTCCATGGCGGCGTAGATCGGGACGTACCGGCCGCCGCAGGGGTGCGGGGAGCGGGCGTTGAGCAGCGAACCCTCGGGCAGGTGCACGTCGATGGCGCGCAGGCAGCCGTCGTTCATGGGGATCGTGGGGTCGAGGAAGCAGCGGATCGCGAACACGGCGGCGGCCAGCGACTGCGACGCCGACGCGTTGATCGCCGCCGGCACCTGCGGGTCCGTGCCGGCGAAGTCCAGCGCCGCCGTACGCCGGCCGAGCGTGACGGCCACCCGGACGTGGTGCCGCCGCTCCTGGTCGATCCCGTCGTCGTCGATCGGGTACGCCGCCTCGAACCGGCCCTCCGGCAGCTCCGCCAGCGCCGCCCTGGTCCGGTCCTCGGTGTGGTCCAGGTAGTCGTCGATGCCCGAGGCGAGGCCGTCCGCGCCGTACTCGGCGATCAGGGACTCCAGCCGGGCGGCGGCGACCGCCGTGCCGGCCACCAGGGCGCGCACGTCGCCCATGACCTTGTCCGGGGTGCGGCTGTTGGCCTTGAGTATCGCCTCGACCGCCGGCTCCAGGCCGCCGGCGGTGGCCAGGCGGACCGGGGGGAGCCGGAGGCCCTCCAGGAAGATGTCCGTGGCCAGCGGGGCCATCCCGCCGGCCGAGAGGCCGCCGAGGTCGGAGACGTGGATCATGGTGGCGGTGAAGTACGCGGGTGCGTCCCGGACGAAGACGGGGCGGTAGACGAGCAGGTCGTTGGTGTGCACGCCGCCCCGGTAGGCGTCGTTGAGCGCGTACACGTCGCCGGGGCGCATCGTGTCCGGCGCGATGTCCTTGAGCAGCTCGGGGAGGGCGAGCTTGAGCGCCATGCTGTTCATCAGCGTGGTGGCCATGGACTGGGCGATCAGGCGGCCGCGGGCGTCGAGGACGGCCGCGGAGGCGTCCGAGCCCTCGACGATGAAGGTCGAGTAGGCCGAGCGGACCACCACGATGCTGGCCTCTTCCGCGGCCACGACCAGGGCGTTCCTGAGCACCTCGGCGGTCAGGGGGTCCGTGGTCATGGGGTGCCGCTCCTGGTGAGGTGGATGGCCTGGGCGGGGGTGAGGGCGGCGGTCCAGCCGGGCGGGACGACGATCGTGGACTCCGGGTCCTCGACGACGGCGGGGCCGGGCAGCCCGGCGGCCTCCCGGGCCAGGGTGTCCCGGGTGTGGACCGGGACGTCCGTGTAGCCGCCGCACTCGGGGAAGTAGGCCCGCCGCGTGGCGGGGGTGCCGGTGCCCGCCGCCCGCGCGGGGCCGGGGTGGGCGGTGACGGCGTCCGGTGGGGTGGTGACGCGGACGCGGTAGCTGACCAGCTCCACCTCGCCCCGCTGCGTGATGCCGTACACCTCCGCGTACCTGAGGAAGAAGCGCTCCTCCAGCTCGGCGCGGTCGTCGGACCAGTCCACGGTCAGGTCGTGCGACTGGCCCTTGAAGCGCACGTCCACCGAGCGCAGCACCCGCACCCCGGCGGCGCAGAGCGAGAGGCCGAGGTCGGCGGCGGCGTCCTCGGCGAGCGAGGTGAAGAGAGACTCGGGGTCGGGGGCGTCGAGGCGGGTCAGCACGCGGGAGGTGGACAGGGCGCCGGAGAGGAGGCCGGCCGCCGAGGCCACCCCGCAGCGGGCGGGCACCACGACCGTCGCGATGCCGAAGCGTTCGGCGATGCGCGCCGCGTGCATGGGCCCCGCGCCGCCGAAGGCCACTAGGGCGAAGCCGCGGGGGTCGATGCCGCGTTGCACCGTGACCACGTGCACCGCCGAGGCCATCGCGGCGCTGACGATCTGGTGCACGGCGTACGCGGCCCGCTCGCGCGCCACCCCCAGCGGCGAGGCCAGCCGGTCCAGCGCCTTGTCCGCCAGCGGGGGCGACAGCGGGATGGAGGCGGAGGACAGGTAGCCGAGCACGAGGTTCGCGTCGGTGACGGTGGGCTCGGAGCCGCCGAGGCCGTAGCAGGCGGGGCCGGGGGAGGAGCCGGCCGAGCGCGGGCCGACGCGCAGCGCGCCCGCCGGGTCCAGCCACGCCACGCTGCCGCCGCCCGCCCCCACCTCCGCCAGGTCGATGGCCGGGGTCTTGATGGGCACGCCGGTGCCCGCCCGCCGCCCGCCGAAGCTGCCCTTACCGCCCACGTGGAACTCGTGGGTGATCTCCGGCCGCCCGCCGCGCACCACGCACGTCTTGGCCGTGGTCCCGCCCATGTCGAACGAGATCGCGTCCGCGAACCCGGCCCCGGCCGCCGCCAGCACCCCCGCGGCCGGGCCCGACTCGATGGTGGCCACGGCCCGTCTGGCGGCGAGCTCGGCGGAGATGACGCCACCGCTGGACTCCATCACGTGGACGGGCGCGCGGATCCCCAGCTCGGCGAGCCGCTCACGCAGGCGCGAGAGGTAGGAGGCCATCAGCGGGCCGATGTAGGCGGACATGATGGTGGTGGTGGCCCGCTCGTACTCGCGGATCTCGGGCCAGACCTCGGACGAGGTGACGACGGCGGGGATCGAGGCCCGGAGGATCTCCGCGACCCGGCGCTCGTGGTCGGGGTTGGCGTAGGAGTGCAGCAGGCAGACCGCCGCCGACTCGATCCCGCGCGCCGTGATCGCGGCGGCGACCCGGTGCACCGAGCCGGGGTCGAGGGGGGTCAGGACGGCGCCGCGGGCCGAGACGCGCTCGGCCACCTCGAAGCAGTCGCCGGGCGCGACCGGGGGAGGGGGCGGGGTGAAACGCAGGTCGTAGCGGTCCTCCTCGACGCGGGCGTACCGGCCGAGTGGAATGGCCGCCCGGAAGCCCTGTGTCGTGACAAAGGCGACACGCACCCCCTTGCGTTCGAGCACCGCGTTGGTGGCCAGAGTGGTCGCGTGCACCACCCGCGTGACCTGCGCCGGGTCCCGGCCGCCGAGGACGCGCGTAACGCCGGAGACGATGCCCGCGATGGGGTCGTAGTGGGTGCTCAAACATTTGGCCACGGATATCGCGCCGGACGTGCCTGTCAGGACCACGTCGGTGAAGGTGCCGCCGACATCGACGCCGATCGCGTAACCCATCCAGGTACGTTATGTCCCCGAGCAAGCGCTTGTCTATGTGGTGGTCTATTGACTTACGCCATGTGATTGGGAACCTGGTCCTATTCCAGTGTTTGGAGCGGAGATGGCGCGCCTCACAGCTCTTGCCGGTGGCGCCGCGGTGGCACTGGTGCTCATCGCGACGCCGGTCGTGGCCCACGAGCACCCGAGCGGGATCACCGACCTGGTGAGCCCGGCCGTGGTGCGGCTGGAAGCCGTGTCCCAGGTGAAGATCACCCTGCTCGACCACGTCGGCGAGCTGAAACACGTGGACCGTTCCTACACCCTGCCGTTCGCCCAGGGCACGGGCACGGTCGTCAACCCCGACGGCACCATCGTGGCGCTCAGGCGCCTGGCGGTGAACCCGAACGACGTCGCCATCCACGCGGCCAACAAGATCTTCGCCGAGCACCACAAGGTGAAGATCCCGGCCGACTACGACAAGCACCGGCTCTCCGACGACGTGCTCGACCGTCACCTGCAGCAGTGCTACGCCCCCGACAGCGACACCGCGACCTGCATCGTCAGCGTCACCACCGAGATCACCGCCTTCCCCAACGTCTCCCCGGCCAGCCCCGACGGCTACAAGGTCAAGTGCATCAAGGCCGGCCCCAACCCCGACGACCCGGCCGTGCTCGTGCCGGTGACCCCCGCGGCCGGCGGCGTCGGCATGCCGACCGCGCCGCTCGCCGACAAGGTGCCCGACCAGGAGGGCGCGCCCACGAACGTCGCCGGCTTCCTCGGCAGGCCAGGCCCGAACGTCGCCCACTCGGTCGAGATCGCCCACCTGGGCAAGGGCGGGGTCGAAGGCGGCGCGGGCAGGCCGTTCGCCGACCCGGAGAAGAAGATCGACGAGCCGGTCAAGCTGGGCGGCCTGGCAGACAAGGGCCTGGTCGGCGCGCCGGTCATCGGCGACAAGGACGGCCACGTCATCGGCCTGCTGGTCGGCGGCGGCAAGGACGGCAGGATGATCGGGGTCAAGGAGGTCAGCGCCATGCTGGCGGCGGCCAAGGTCGTGCCGCGCAGGGGCGCCATCGACACCGCCTTCGAGGCGGCGCTGACCCGGTATCACACGAAGTACTACACCGAGGCCGCGCCGGGCTTCCAGCGCGTGCTGGAGCTCTACCCGGGCAACGTGGTGGCCGCCGGGCTGCTGAAGACCTCGCTGGCCAAGCGGGGCGGGCCGGAGGACCAGGGCACGAAGAAGGCGTCGAGCCAGACCGAGCAGTCCACGCCGCTGTGGCCCTACCTCGCGGCTGCCGCGATTCTTTTCACAGCCGCGGGGGGTGGCGCGTATCTGCTGTGGCGCCGCCGCACTCCTGAAAGACAGACAGAACTGCCACAGCCGCTGGCGGCCGGTCCGACGCTCGACGACGGTGCCAACCAGACCGTGGTCGTGCGGCGGTCCCAGTCGTTCCAAGTGGTCCCGCAGCAGCAGCAGGTGATGACCGCGCCGGACCCGGCGATCAAGTACTGCACCTCGTGCGGCATGAGGCTCGGACCGGCGCACCGCTTCTGCGGCTACTGCGGCCACCCCATCGAGACGTGATGCCATTGAACGAAAGATCGCTCATCGGCCAGGAGGTGGCCGGGTACTACATCGAGGACATCGTCGGCAAGGGCGGCATGGCCGTCGTCTACCTGGCACTCGACCCGAGGTTGAGCCGCCGGGTGGCGCTGAAGATCCTCAACCCGGTGCTCAGTGTCGACGACAGGTTCAGGCAGCGGTTCATCCTGGAGTCCAGGACGGTCGCCAGCATCGAGCACCCCAACATCATCCCGATCTACGAGGCGAACGCCGACGTCGACGGCGTCCTGTACATCGCCATGCGGTACGTGGACGGTCTCGACCTGCGCCGCCTCATCTACGACCGCGGGCCGCTGCCGCTCGGCCAGGCCAACCAGATCTTCGCGCAGGTGGCGGCGGCGCTCGACGCCGCGCACGCGCACGACCTGATCCACCGCGACGTCAAGCCGGCCAACATCCTGCTGGCCGGTGACCACGTCTACCTGACCGACTTCGGCATCACCAAGCATCGCTCGTCGATCTCCGGGCTGACGCAGACCGACCAGTTCATCGGCACGCCCCGGTACATGTCGCCCGAGCAGATCAACAAGGAGCACATCGACGGGCGCTGCGACCAGTACGCGCTGGCCTGCGTGGTCTACGAGGCGCTGTCGGGGCGGCTGCCGTTCCAGCGCGAGAACGACATCGCGCTGCTCTGGGCCCACCTGGCCGAGCAGCCGGCGCCGCTGTCGCAGCTGCGGCCCGAGCTGCCGGCGCAGGCGGACGGCGTGATCATGCGCGCGCTGGCCAAGTCGCCCGAGCAGCGGTACGCCACCTGCACCGAGTTCGTGACCGCGCTGCGCGACGCGATCAGCGGGCACCAGCCCGATCCCCTGGGCGACCCCTTCGGCGCCTTCGGCCACCATCCGGGCTTCGGGGCCGGCTCGCACCTCGTGCCGCCTCCCGGGCAGAGCCCGCACTCCGGGCCCTATCCCGTGCAGCGTTCCGGCGCGCACGCCGCGCCCCCGTCGGGGCCGCAGCACGCCGCGCCGCCGCGCGGGCCGGACTCGGGACCTGGCGCGGGACCTGGCTCGGGACCTGGCACGGGACCTGGCTCGGGGCCGCATTCCGTGCCGGGGGCGGGACCGGGTTCGGGGCCGCATTCCCTGCCGGGCGCGGGACCGGGTTCCGGGCCACACTCCGGGCCGCATTCCGGGCCGCATTCCGGGCCTGGGCCGGTGTCGTCGTTCGCGGGGTCGTACACACAGGCACCGGGGACGGCCGGGCAGACGCGGCAGGCGGCGGGCAGGCGGCCGGGGCGGATCCCGATCGTGGCCGCCACGCTGGTGGCCGCCGTGGCCGCGCTCGCGCTGGTCGCCTTCGTGATCATGAACAACCGCGGCGACAGCTGGGCCAACTACAAGACCAGCGCCGCCGCGCCGCTCACGTTCGACTATCCGGGCGACTGGACGGTCCGCACCCACCAGGACCTGTTCGCCGTGGCGTCCTCGCACGCCTCGGAGTTCGAGGACCTGTTCGTGGCCGGCCCCGGCGCCGACTGGTCGAAGATCAAGGAGATCGTCAACAGCGACCCGGAGGGCGTCGCCGGCGTGTACGTCCAGGTCTCCGACACCCTCGACGCCAGCGGCACCGCCGAGCTGATGAAACCCAAGATGGAGGCCCTGCTCCCCGGCCAGGTCGACTTGGACAAACCCGTGCAGGACCAGGCGGGCAGCAGCCCCGCCACCCGCTTCGACGGCTCCCTGCACGACCCGGCCAGCGGCGCCAGGCTGGCCTTCGTCAGCTACGTGATCGACCGCGAGCCCAAGACCATGCTGATCATGTACTTCTGCGGGAAGGCCAGCTGCGACGACGCCACCCAGACGAGGATCAGGCAGAGCGTACGCCTGTCCTGACTTGGAACTCACTTGCGTACGGCTTGGCCGGGATGTTCCCCCGGTGTTCAAGGCGCCACCCGGCGTCTAACCTCCGCGTGTGGGCATTCGCATAGTCATCGCCGACGATCAGGCGATGGTCAGGGCCGGGCTGCGTATGGTCGTCGAGAGCGACCCCGGCATGGAAGTCGTCGGAGAGGCGGCCGACGGGCGGGAGGCCGTCTCCGTGGCCAGGCGCACCCGGCCGGACATCGTCCTCATGGACATCTCGATGCCCCGGCTCGACGGGCTGGCGGCGGCCAAGGAGCTGCTCGACGCTCCCGCGCCGCCCAAGGTGATCACGCTGACCACGTTCGACACCGACGAGAACCTCTACGCGGCGCTGCGCGCCGGCACCAGCGGCTTCCTGCTCAAGGTGTCGCCGCCGGAGCAGCTGCTGGAGGCGATCAGGGTGGTGCACTCCGGTGACGCGCTCCTCGACCCGGCCGTCACGAGCCGGGTGATCGCCACGTTCGCCGGCCGCGCCGAGCCCCGGCCGGCGCCGGCCCTGGCCGAGCTGACGCCGCGCGAGCTGGAGGTGCTGCGGCTGCTGGCGCGCGGCCTGACCAACGCGGAGATCGCCAGGGAGCTGTACGTGGGGGAGGCCACGGTCAAGACGCACGTGGCGCGGGTGCTGATGAAGCTGTCGCTGCGGGACCGGGCGCAGGCCGTGGTGTTCGCGTACGAGACCGGCGTCGTACGGCCTGGGGCGGCCTAGCCGGGAGGGACTAGCGAGGATAGGCGTAAATGTGTGTATATTTTCCTGCATTAGGCCGCTGATGCAGGAGATATTTCATGCGAACCTTCCCCAGGGTGCTGTTCGACGAGGCTCACAGCGAGTCGTGGACCATCCGGCGCGAGCTGGCCGAGTCCATCAACCCCGCCCATCCCGACGACAACAGCTACGCCCGCGCGGCCGGGCTGCTGCGGCACCTGGGGCACACGGTCGCCGCCCACACGGCGGGCCCCCTCGGCGCCGAGACGCTGGACGGGCAGGACGTCCTGGTGATCGCGCACCCGTCTGGTGAGCGCTGGGAGCGCACGACCGGGCAGGGCAGCCCGGTCTTCACCGGCGCCGAGCTGGACGCCGTCGAGTCCTTCGTGGCGGGCGGCGGCGGGCTGGTCGTGCTGGCCGAGGAGGAGCAGGACAAGTACGGCAACAACCTGCGCGAGCTGCTCGCCCGGTTCGGCGTGGACGTCCGGCACACCACCGTCCGCGACCCCCGCCACGCCCACCGGGACGTGGCCACCTGGGTGATGGGGGAACGTTCCAGTGACTCCGGGCTGATGGCCGGGGTGCGGGCGGCCTGCTTCTACCGTGCGGGCACGCTCGCGGCGCCCGGAGCCGAGGTGCTCTTCGCCACCTCGGCGGCGGCCGACCCGGCGGGCGAGCCGCTGGCTGTGGCGCTGCGGCACGGGCGCGGGCGGGTCGTCGTCTTCGCCGACTCCGACCTGTTCGGCGACGACTCCATCGACGATCACGACCACCGCGTGCTCTGGCAGAACGTGGTCACCTGGGCCGCCAGGCTCCCCGCCGACGACCGTGCGGATGGCGAGGCGCGCAACGAGGCGCGCAACGAGGCGCATGGCGCGGCGCATGGCGTGGCGCATGGCGTGGCGCATGGCGAGGCCAAGGCCGCCCTGTTCGCGCGCCTCAAGGAGGCCGTGGAGGAGCTGCGCCCGCTCCAGGCCAAGGACGGCTCGGTGCCGGCGGAGGCCAAGGACCAGGCGAAGACCCTGGTGAGCCGAATCGCCGGGCACGTAGGCGAGATCTCACCCCACTTCCCCCACGACGCCGCCTACCTCCAAGCAGTCCAGGCCGACCTGACCAAGTGGGCCGCGCAGGACCTCGGCGTGCCCGACTTCCTGGACTCCCTCGACCTCTTCCACCCCGACACCCAGCGCCTCGACGGCCTGGAGCACGTCGTGGTCTTCCCCATGTACACCCAGAACGGCAACCCCTCCCGCAACCTCGAAGCCGTCTGGATCCGGACGATCTGGCCGGACTGGCTGGCCGAGCTGGAGGCGGGCGGCTACGACAACCCGATGTTCGTGCCGATCGCGTTCGTCGACTTCACCTCCGGCTACGACACGCACTCGGCCGTGCTGTTCCCCGAGACGGTGGCGGTGCGGCAGGCGCCCGCCAGGTTCACCTGGGGCGGGATCTTCGCCGACCGCGAGGCCGCCAGGTTCAGGCGGGTGTCCAGGGCCGCCGTCGAGACGCTCAAGCTGGACCTGCCGCCGGACGCGGAGCGGCTGCTGGCCTCGCAGCGGCTGGCGCAGGACACGTTCGTGCTCTGGGACCTGGTGCACGACCGCACGCACAGCCACGGTGACCTGCCGTTCGACCCGTTCATGATCAAGCAGCGGATGCCGTACTGGCTGTACGCGCTGGAGGAGCTGCGCTGCGACCTGACCGCGTTCGGGGAGGCCGTGGAGCTGGAGCGGCGGGGAGTGCCGTATGCGCGGTACGTGCAGACGGCGATCCTGTTCGACCGGCTGTTCCGCTTCCCCGTCACCGGGGCGCGGGTGCGCAACTACGACGGGCTCGGCGGGCAGCTCCTGTTCGCCTACCTGCACCGCAACGACGTCGTGCGGTGGACCGACAACCGGCTCACGATCGACTGGGAGCGGGTCGCGGACGGGGTGGCCGACCTGCGCGGGGAGGTCGAGAAGCTGTATCGCGACAGCATCGACCGCTCCAAGCTGGCGCACTGGCTGGCGGCCTACGAGCTGGTGAGCGCGTACGTGGCCCCGCACCCCGGCTCCACCTGGGCCAAGGGGGTCGAGGCGCTGCCGGAGGAGCAGAAGGCCAAGGTGGACGCGGTGCTACCGGACGAGTTCCCGCTCAGCATGTTCTACGAGGCACTGCGCCGTAAGCTGACGGATGTGGTCGAATCGACTAAGGGACTCCGAGCATGATCATTCTGGTTACCGGCGCCGGCGGGCCCACGGGTGAGGCCGTTTCCGGATATTTCCGGAAAAATGGCCACACCGTGATCGGCGTGGACAAGCAGGACGTGGACCTGCTCGACCGCGCCGCCGTCCAGGGCCTGGCCGACCGCATCGAGCGCGAGCACGGCCGCGTGGACGGCGTGGTGCACCTGGTGGGCGGCTGGCGCGGCGGCAGGTCTTTCGCCGAGACCAGCCTCGACGACTGGGAGCTCCTGCACGACCTGCTGATCCGCACCCTCCAGCACGTCTCGCTGGCCTTCGAGCCGCTGCTGCGCCGCAGCGAGCACGGCCGGTTCGTGATCGTCTCGGCCAAGGCGGCCCAGCGCCCGACCGCCGGAGGAGCCGTCTACGCGGCGGCCAAGGCGGCGGCGGAGGCGTGGACGCTGTCCTTGGCCGACGCGCTCAAGGACACCCCGGCCGCGGCCACCATCCTCGTCGTCAAGGCCCTGGTGAACGACACCATGCGGGCGGCCGACCCCGAGGCGCGCTTCCCCGGCTTCACCGACGTCAACGACCTGGCGGCGGCCATCGGCGGCCTCTACGAGCGCCCCGCCGCCGAGATCAACGGCACACGATTGGACCTGACTTCTTGAACCCCCGGCACGACCCCCGGCTCAAGGCCTTCGCCAGCGACAACTACGCCGGGGTGCACCCCGAGATCCTCCAGGCCATCGTCTCGGCCAACGGCGGTCACCAGACCTCCTACGGCGACGACGTCTACACCGAGGCCACGCAGGAGGTCTTCCAGCGGCACTTCGGCGAGCGGGCGCAGGCGTACCCGGTGTTCAACGGCACCGCCGCCAACGTCGTCTCCCTGCGTGCCATGACCGCGCAGTGGGAGGCGGTCATCTGCGCCGAGAGCGCCCACATCAACACCGACGAGGGCGGCGCGCCCGAGGTGGCGGGCGGCATCAAGCTGCTCACCGTCCCCACGCCCGACGGCAAGCTCACCCCCGAGCTGATCGACCGGCAGGCCTGGGGCTTCGGCGACGTGCACCGGGCCCAGCCCAAGGTGGTCTCGATCTCCAACACCACCGAGCTGGGCACCGTCTACACCGCCGAGGAGATCGCCGCGATCTGCGCGCACGCCCACGACCTGGGCCTGCTCGTGCACCTCGACGGCTCGCGGCTGACCAACGCCGCCGCGGCGCTCGGCGTCCCCATGCGGGCGCTGACCACCGACGCGGGCGTGGACGTGCTCTCCTTCGGCGGTACGAAGATCGGTCTGATGTACGGCGAGGCCGTCGTCGTGCTGAACCCGGAGGCGGCCACCGGCGTCGACTACCTGCGCAAGACGTTCATGCAGCTGTCGTCGAAGATGCGGTTCGTCTCGGTGCAGTTCGAGGCGCTGCTCTCGGGTGACCTGTGGCTGCGCAACGCCCGCCGGGCCAACGAGATGGCGCGGCGGCTGGCCGAGGCGGTCGGGCGCGTGCCCGGGGTGCGGGTGGCCAGGGCGGTCGAGGCCAACGCGGTGTTCGCGGTGCTGCCGCCGGACGTGGCCGAGCGGCTGCGCAAGCGGTACAAGTTCTACGACTGGACGGACGGGGAGGTGCGGTGGATGTGCGCGTTCGACACGACGGAGGAGGACGTGGACGCCTTCGCCGCCGCCCTGGCCGAGGAGATGACCGACACCCGCCGCTGAGCCCCCACTCCAGGGCCCTTGGGCGGTGCCTTCAGGGATGCCGGAGGGCGAGGCGGGCGGCCTGCCAGCCGCCCATCCCGTGCACCCCGGGCCCCGGCGGCGTCGCGGACGAGCAGAGGAACACCCCCGGCAGCGGGGTGCGCCACGGGGCGGGCGACCAGACCGGCCGGCGGACGAACTGCGCCAGGCTGGCCAGCCCGCCCCCGATGTCACCGCCCACCAGGTTGGGATCGGCCGCCTCCAGCGCAGCCGGGCCCATCGCGTGCCTGGCCAGCACCCGGTCGCGGAAGCCGGGCGCGTACCGCTCGATCTGGGCCTCGACGGCGTCGGTCAGGTCGGCCCGCGAGCCGTGCGGCACGTGGCAGTAGGCCCACAGCGTGTGCCCGCCCCGCGTCGGATCGGCCGCGTACGGCTGGACGAGCAGCACGTACGGCCGGGGCGAGACCCGCCCGGCGCTCGCCTCGGCCTCGCTGAGCGCGATCTCCTCCAAGGTCCCGCCCAGGTGCACCGTGCCCGCCCCGGCCACCGCCGGGTCGCGCCAGGGCACCGGCCCGTCGAGCGCCCAGTCCAGCTTGAACACGCCGGGCCCGTACCGGTAGCGCGCCAGCCGCCGCCGGTAGCCGCCGGGCAGGTCGGCCATCGCGAGCAGCTGCCGGGGCGTCACGTCGAGCACCACGATCGGCGCGTCCAGCTCCGTCAGCCGGCGCACCCGGTGCCCGGTCACCGCCTCGCCGCCCAGCGACCGCAGCTCGGCCACCAGCGCGTCGGCCAGCCCCTGCGATCCGCCGCGCACCACCGGCCAGCCCACCAGGTGCGCCAGCGTCGCCAGCATCAGCCCGTAGCCGGCGGAGACGGGGGCGCGCAGGTCCAGCATGGAGTGCGCGGACATGCCGGCGAGCAGCGCGCGGGCCTCCACCGTGCGGAACGCCGCCCTGGCGAACGTCGTGGCGGGCAGCGCCGCGGCCAGCCCGAACCTGGCGGCCTGCGCGAACACCCGAGGGTCGGCCGGCCACGGCCCGAGGGGCTTGAGCAGCAGGTCCACCAGCGGGAGCCCGGCGCGCACCGCCGCGCCCACGGTGGCCAGCCACGCCGCCCGGTCGCGCCCCAGCCCCTCGGCGGTGCGCCGGACGTCGCGGTGCACCAGCACGGCGGGCCGCCCGTCGAGCGGATGGGCCGCGACCACCGGAGGATGGGCGAACTCGACCCTCTTGAGCTCCAGCCCCCTGAACGCGGGCGAGGCCAGCGCCATCGCCATCACGGTCGCGCCCAGGTCGTGCACGTGCCCCGGCAGCGTCAGCTCGCCGGACCGCAGCCCGCCGCCGAACCGCTCGGCCCCCTCCAGCAGCAGCACCTCGCGCCCGGCGCGGGCCAGCAGGACCGCGGCCATCAAACCGTTGGGCCCGGAGCCCACGACGACCGCGTCGGCGCCCATCGCCTACGGGCTCTTCAGTATCGACGGGTACGGCTTCGCGCCGCGCTGCTGGAGCAGCTCCGTCATCAGCTTGATCTCCCCGCTCTGCCCGTCGACGATCTTCTGTGCCATGCTGACCACCTCGCTGCGCGTGGACAGCTTGAGCAGCCCCTCGGCCATCTGCACGCCGCCTTCATGGTGACGGATCATGAGCTGCAGGAACAGCACCTCGGCCTGCGTGCCCTGCGCCTGCTTGAGCTTGGTCAGCTCGTCGGCGGAGGCCATGCCGGGCATCAGCCCCGGCGTGGCGGCGGGCGCGGCGGCGGGCGTGGCGGCGGGCGCGGCGGCGGGACCGGCGCCGTGGCCGTGGCCGCTCATCCAGGCCATCGGCCGCTCGTCGGTGGCCTGGCTGAGCCCCCACTGCTGCAGCCAGCCCTGGAACATGCCGCGCTGGTTGGCCTGGGTGTTGATGATGTCGAAGGCCAGGCTCCTGATCTCCCTGGCGGGGCCCTTGTCCCTGACGATGAACGCCATGTCGACGGCCTGGGCGTGGTGCGTGGCCATGTCGCGGGCGAACCCGGCCTCCGGCGAGGTGTCGCCCGGCGTGCTGTCGCGGCCGAACAGGAAGAAGGCGGCCACGGCGAGCACGAGCACGCCGCAGATGATCAGAACGGGTTTCCTCACCGGCTTTTCCATGGCGGCTCCAGCGTACCCACCTGCGGGACGGGCTGTGATCGGACCCTTATGCGGCTCTTATTCTCCGCATACGCCCGGAGGGCATAGGGTGACCCGGAGTTGGTACGCCGATGGAGGAACGATGACGAAGGAGAAGGCGCAGGCGAGGCGCGAGCACCTGCAGAAGATGCGGGCCGAGCAGAAGCGCAAGCAACGCCGCGCCGCACTGCTGATGTGGGGCACCGGCGGGCTCATCATCGTGGTGCTCGTCGGCGTGGTCGGCTTCTACCTGGTCAACCAGGCCAGGCAGACCTCGCTGGACGCCGTGACCAGTGTGAAGTACGAGGCCGGTCAGCACGTGTGGAACACGGTCGCCTACAAGGAGACGCCGCCGGTGGGCGGCGAGCACAACAACTACTGGCAGCAGTGCGCGATCTACGACAAGCCGATCCACAGCGAGCACGCCGTGCACTCGCTGGAGCACGGCGCGGTCTGGATCACCTACCGGCCGGACCTGGCCAAGGCGCAGGTCGACAAGCTGAAGGAGGTCGCGTCCTCCACGGGGCAGCAGGACTACATGCTGATGAGCCCGTTCCCCAACCTGCCGTCGCCGATCGTGGTCTCCTCCTGGGGTCACCAGCTCAAGCTGACCGACGCGGCCGACCCGAAGCTCGGCGCGTTCATCAAGCGCTACCAGAACGGCGCCGACACGCCTGAGCCCGGCGCCACCTGTGGCGGCACGGACGCGATCACCACCACGGCCGACCAGGCGCCGCTGCCGCCGGAGCCGACGAACCAGCAGCAGGCTCCGATGGAGACGCCGGCCCCCTCGGCCAGCCCGTCGCAGCAGCAGTAAGCCCAAGCAGCAGTAAGCCAAGCAGCAGTAAGCAGGACCAGTAGGCCCAGGGCGCCAGGGCCCGGCCCCCGCAGGGCCCTGGCGCCGGGCTCAGCCCTCGCCGATGAGCAGGCCGTGGCGGGCCCTGGCGAACTCCTCGTAGGAGATGCGGCCGTCACCGTCGGAGTCGGCCCTGGCGAAGGCGGCGGTGAGGCCGGTGCCCGGCTGGCTCCACAACGAGCGGAACTCCTCGGCGCTGATCCAGCCGTCGCCGTCGCGGTCGGCCGCCGTGAAGGTGGCCCTGGAGATGGGTGCCAGCACCGCCTGGAGCGCGCCGGTGCTCACCAGCATCTCGAAGGAGCGCACGTACTCCTCCTTGCTGATCTCCCCGTCGCGGTCGGTGTCGAGGGTGCGGGCGTGGGTGTCCCAGGCGTTGAGGAACGCCTCGACCAGTGCCTCGCCGTCCGGTGTGTCGGGCCTGACGCCGGTCTGCTGGAGCCGTTGCCGGGCGAGCGCCAGGTAGTCGTACCGGGTCAGGAATCCGTCGCCGTCGGCGTCCAGGTCGTCGAAGTTGCGCTCCGCGCTCTCGCGGAAGCTCGGCTGGGACATCACCACTCCGTTCGTCACAGTGAGTAGCTGATCGCTACTTAGCGTAACTCTTCGGGTGCGGGATGCCCAGGGGTAGCGGAGAATTGGCTCAGGCGAGCACGTCCTGCGGCGCCGTCCACTCCAGGCCGTGCGCCTGCGCCACGGGGCGGCTGGTCAGCCGGCCCTCGTGCGTGTTCAGGCCGAGCGCCAGGGCGGGGTCCGCGCGCATCGCGCGCTGCCAGCCCAGGTCGGCGATCTCCAGCGCGTACGGGAGCGTCACGTTCGTCAGCGCGAACGTCGAGGTGTGCGGCACCGCGCCCGGCATGTTGGCCACGCAGTAGAAGATCGAGTCGTGCACCCGGTACGTCGGCTCCTCGTGCGTCGTCGGCCGCGAGCTCTCGAAGCAGCCGCCCTGGTCGATCGAGATGTCCACCAGCACCGAGCCCGGCTTCATGCGGCTGACCAGGTCGTCGGTGACGAGCTTGGGCGCCTTGGCGCCGGGCACGAGCACCGCGCCGATGACCAGGTCGGCCTCCAGCACCGCGCGCTCGATCTCCAGCGTGTTGGAGGCGACGGTCTGGCAGTGGCCCTGGTAGATCAGGTCGGCCTGGCGCAGCTTGTCGAGGTTCATGTCGAGCAGCACCACCTCGGCCTGCATGCCGAGGGCGATGGCGGCGGCGTTCATGCCGGAGACCCCGGCCCCGATCACCACCACGTGCGCCGCGCGCACCCCCGGGACGCCGCCCATCAGCACGCCTCTGCCGCCCGCCGAGCGCATCAGGTGGTAGGCGCCCACCTGCGGCGCCAGCCGCCCCGCCACCTCCGACATGGGCGCCAGCAGCGGCAGCGCGCCGTTCGCCGTCTGGACCGTCTCGTAGGCGACCGCGGTGCAGCCCGACTCCAGCAGCGCGCGCGTGCAGGCCCGGGAGGCGGCCAGATGCAGGTACGTGAACAGCACCAGCCCCTTGCGCAGCCGGTGGTACTCCTCCGCCTCCGGCTCCTTGACCTTCATCACCAGGTCGGCCCCGCCCCACAGCTCGTCGGCCTCGGGGACCATGACGGCGCCCGCGGCGGCGAAGTCGGCGTCGGGGATCGCGGACCCCGCGCCGGCGTCGCGCTCGACGAGGACCTGGTGGCCGTGGCGGACCAGCTCGTGCACCCCCGCAGGGGTCAGCGCCACCCGGTACTCGCTGTTCTTGACCTCTCGTGGCACACCGATCCTCATGCCGTCACTCTTCCCGGCGATCCTCGGTTTCCTCCTCCATTCTTCCCCGGCTCTCACAGTTGAGTGAGGATTATCCGGCGGATTACCCCGGTGTGCCTTCTCCTCGATAGGCTCACCGGCAGCCCGAACGTCAGGATGGGATCGTCATCGATGGACAAGCCGGAAGAGCCGCCACCCGCGGACCCGGGGGAGCCGACCGCCAGCAGACTCACCACCATCGTGCTGATCGTCTCGCTGGTGCTCGTCGTGCTCATCGCAGGCGTGCTCGGCACTGTCGCCGTCCTGATGACCAGAAGCCCCGACACGCCGCTGTTAGGCGGCGCCCCGCCGCGCTACCTGTCGGTGCCCATCCACTTCGCGCCGGTCAGGGAGACCAAGGTCGCGCCCTGCCCGGGTGACCCCGCCGTGCTCGACGCGGCGCAGACCACCTGCTACCTGCTGGAGGACGGCGTCACGGTCGCGGCCGTGCAGCGCATCGAGCCGCTGCGCGAGGACGACGGCCTCTACTCCGTGCGCATCGCGGTCGCGCCGGCGTTCAAGGACAAGCTGGTGCAGCTCGTGGACGAGCTGGCGCCCGAGCAGCAGCAGATCGCGATCGTGCTGGCGCCCGCGCAGGCCGACCAGCCCAAGACCGTGGTCGCCGCGCCCATCGTCACCCAGCCGATGGACGGCGACAGCGTGAGCATCGCCGGCTTCACCAAGGAGGACGCCGACGCGCTGGTGGCCCGCCTGCTGGGCGGCACGCCGAGCCCGGGCACGGGCGCCACGACCCCTCCGACCGGCCCCGCCACACCCCCGACCGGCCCCGCCACACCCCCGACCGGCCCCGCCACGCCCCCGACCGGCCAGCCCACCGGCCCCGCCACGACCGGCCAGCCGACCGGCGGCACCGGCTCCACGGGCTCCACGGGCTCCACGGGCTCCACGGGCTCCACCGGGACGACCGGCACGGGAACGACGGGCTCCACAGGCACGGCTGGGCCCGGCGCGACGGCGCCCGCGACGGGCGGCCGGGGCGGCCGGGGCGGCCTCGACAAGCGCTACACGAGCTGCAAGGAGGCCGTGGCGGCCGGCGACGGGCCCTACTACAAGGGCACGCACGAGGAGTACGGCTGGTACACCGACGTCGACAACAACGGCGTGGCCTGCAACAGCGGCGACATCCGCTAGGCGAACAGCTCTTCCAGCCAGTCGATGCCGAAGTAGGCCAGGAAGATCAGCGTCACCACCCACAGCAGCCAGGGGATCTCGGAGAACCGCCCCCTGACCGCCTTGATCAGCGTGTAGACGATCACGCCCGCGCCCACGCCGTTGGTGATCGAGTACGTGAACGGCATCAGCGCGATCGTCAGAAATGCCGGCACGGCCAGCTCCAGGTCGTCCCACGGCACGTTCCTGCTCTGCGTCATCATCAGCGCCCCCACCAGCACCAGCGCGGGCGCCGCCGCGGCGGCGGGCACCACCGCGGCCAGCGGCGTGAACAGCAGCGTCAGCCCCAGCAGCGCACCCGTCACCACGCTGGCCAGGCCGGTACGCGCGCCCTCCCCGACACCGGCGGCCGACTCCACGAACACGGTGTTGGCCGAGGCGCTGGCCGCGCCGCCCACCATGCCGCCCACCCCGTCCACGGTCAGGATGCGGCCCAGCCGGGGCACCCGGCCCTGCTCGTCCACCAGCCCCGCCTCGTCGCTGACGCCGATGATCGTGCCCATGGCGTCGAAGAAGCCCGACAGCACCAGCGTGAACAGCACCACGGTGGCCGTCAGCGCCCCCGCCGTGACGAACCCGCCGAACAGGTCGAACTGGCCGACCAGCCCGAAGTCCGGCGCCGCCACCAGCGACTCCGGCATGCGCGGCGCGACCACGCCCCAGGCCGCCGGGTCGATGGTGTTGACCGAGTTGACCACGATGGCCAGCACCGCGGTGACGGCGATGCTGATGAGGATGGCGGCGGGGACGCGGCGCACGTACAGGAGGATCATCAGCAGCAGGCCGAAGCAGAAGACCGCGACCGGCCAGCCCGTGAGGTGCCCGGTCGCGCCGAGCTGCACGGGGGTGCCCGAGCCCGAGGCGACGAAGCCCGCGTCCACCAGGCCGATCAGTGCGATGAACAGGCCGATCCCGACGCTGATCGCGTGCTTGAGCGCCAGCGGGATCGCGTTCATGATCAGGGTGCGCAGGCCGGTCACGGCCAGCACGATGATCACGAAGCCTTCCAGCACGACCAGGCCCATGGCCTGCGCCCAGGTCATGTGCGGGGCGGCCTGATAGGCGACGACCGCGTTCAGGCCCAGCCCCGCGGCCAGGCCGAACGGGGCGTTGCCGACGAACGCCATGAGCAGCGTGGTGATCGCCGCGGCCAGCGCCGTGGAGGTGGTCAGCTCGGCGATCGAGAGCCGGGCGCCGGTGACGTCCTTGGCCCCGGCCAGGATGATCGGGTTGAGCAGGATGATGTAGGCCATGGCCATGAACGTGGTGAGGCCGCCGCGCACCTCACGGCCTGCGGTGGTGCCGCGCCCCGTCAGCTCGAAGAATCTGTCGAGCACCGCCATTCCCCCCTTGTGATCAGGGGGAATGCCGGGTTGCCTACCCCGCAGGGGGTGAGATCACGCCTTCTCGTGGCGGCCGTGGCCCACCAGGGCGACGAACTCCTCCAGCTTGACCATGCCGTCGCCGTCGCTGTCGGCCGAGGCGATGAACGCCTCGATCTCGCTCTCGGCCGCGCCCTGCCCGCCGAGCGCCTGGTTGGCCTGCCTGATCTCGTCGGCGGTCAGCAGGCCGTCGCCGTCGGTGTCGAAGCGGTTGAACTCCGCTTCCGCCGCCTCGCGTGCGGTTGCCATCGCGGTGCCCCCTTGTCTAGCCCTTGTCGGACGTCTAGCCCTTGTCGAACAAGGCGATATCTTCCGGCCTGATCGGAACGCGAGTCAACCGAAGTCCCGTGGCCGCTCTGACGGCGGCGGCGATGGCGGGGGTGGAGGAGAGCGTCGGGGGCTCGCCGGCGCCGCGCAGCCCGTACGGAGCCGCCGGGTCCGGATTTTCCAGGATTTTCAGCGTCATGGGTGGCATGTCGAGAATGGTGGGGATGAGGTAGTCGGTGAACGACGGGTTCAGCACCTGGCCGTCGCGGACCTGGATCTCCTCCATCAGCGCCAGCCCGAGCCCCTGCGCCGAGCCGCCGTGGATCTGGCCCTCCAGCGCCTGCGGGTTCAGCATCCGGCCCACGTCCTGCACCGCCGCCAGCTCCACCACCTTCACCAGGCCCAGCTCCACGTCCACGTCCACGACCGCGCGGTGCACGCACAACGCGAGCTGCGTGTGCGAGTCGCCCTGGCCGGTGAGCGGGTCCAGCGGGTACGTCGGCCGGTGCCGGTACTCGCGCGTCTCCTCGATCGGCCCGAACCGCGCCAGCGCCTCCCCGGGCGGCAGCCCCTCGAACCGCTTGCGCACCGCCTCGCAGGCCGCCTTGACCGCCCCGCCCGTCACGTACGACTGCCGCGAGGCCGACGACGAGCCCGCGGACCCGACCGAGGTGTCGGCGGTGGCCACGGTGACGTTCCGGATGCCCAGCTCGGTGCGGGCGATCTGCGCCTGCACGGTCACCAGGCCCTGCCCCACCTCGGCGGCGGCCGTGTGCACGGTGACGTGCGGCTCGCCGCCGATCAGCTCGGCCCGCACCCGGGCGGTGGAGTAGTCGTCGAAGCCCTCGGAGAAGCAGATGTTCTTGATGCCCACGCCGTAGCCGACGCCCCGGCGCACGGACTCGCCGTGGGTGGTCTGGGACACGCCGCCGGGCAGCCCCCGCAGGTCGCCGTCCCCGGTGCCGCGGGGCAGCGGCATGGCCTCCAGGTCACGCAGCATCTCCGCCAGCGGGGCCGGCGAGTCGATCACCTGGCCGGTGATCAGGTGGGAGCCCTGGGAGACGGCGTTGCGCACCCGGATCTCGACCGGCGACAGCCCGCACGCCTCGGCCAGCCGGTCCATCTGCGACTCGTAGGCGTAACACGCCTGCACGGCGCCGAAGCCGCGCATCGCGCCGCACGGCGGGTTGTTGGTGTAGACGCCGGTGGCGTCCACGCGCACGTTCGGCACCTCGTACGGGCCCACGCCCAGCGACGCCGCGTTGCCCACCACGGCGGGGGAGGAGGAGCAGTACGCGCCGCCGTCGAGCAGGATGTCGGCCTTGACGTAGACGAGCCTGCCGTCGCGGGTGGCGCCGTGCTCGTACCGCATCAGGGCCGGATGGCGGTGCACGTGGCCGAAGAACGACTCCTCCCGGCCGTACACGATCTTGACGGGGCGGTTCAGCCGCAGGGCCAGCATGCAGGCGTGCACCTGCATCGACAGGTCCTCGCGGGCGCCGAACGCGCCGCCGACGCCCGACAGCGTCAACCGCACCTTGTCGGGCGGCAGGCCCAGGCAGGGGGCGAGCTGGTCGCGATCCACGTGCAGCCACTGGGTGGCGATGTAGAGGTCCACGCCGCCGTCCTCGGCGGGCACGGCCAGGCCGGACTCCGGGCCGAGGAAGGCCTGGTCCTGCATGCCGACCTCGTACTCGCCGGTCACGACCACGTCGGCCTCGAACGTGTCGCCGCGGCGTACCGGCTGGTGGCGGACGAAGTGCTGGGACTGCCTGGGGTCGGTGATGGCGGGGCGGGGCTCGTACTCGACGACGACGGCCGCCGCCGCCCTGCGTGCCGTCTCCGGGTGGTCGGCCGCCACCAGCGCCACCGGCTCGCCCTGGTAACGCACCTGGTCGATGGCCAGCACCGGCTGGTCCTTGTGCTCCAGGCCGTAGAACTTCTCACCCGGCACGTCCTCGTGCGTCAGCACGGCCCGCACGCCAGGGATGCGCAGCGCCGGGCCCACGTCGATCGAGCGCAGCCACGCCGACGGGTGCGGGCTGCGCAGCGTCGCGCCCCACACCATGCCGTCCAGCCACAGGTCGGAGGCGTAGGCGAACTCGCCGGTCACCTTCAGCGTGGCGTCGGGCCGCCGCGCGCTCTCCCCGACACCGTGCAGGAGCGCATCAGAGGTCTGCGTCATCCTCCGAGTAGAGCACCGGGCCTCGGGGCCGTCCTATCCGCGCGATGTCAAATTGCGGTCATCGCTTGCAACATACGACTTGTACATTCCTACAGGTGCGCATCTCCGACCTGCTGACCATCGACGATCTGCGCCTGCGGCTGCTCACCGGCGACCCGGCCCGCGAGTTCAGCACCGTGCACATCACCGACCTGCCCGAGCCCGGCCGCTACCTCAGCGGCGGCGAGCTGGTGCTGACCGGGCTGATGTGGTGGCACGAGCCGCCGGACTCCGCCCGGTTCGTGGCCGCGCTGGCCGAGGCCGGCGTCGCCGCGCTCGGCGCCGGGCAGGCGTGGCTCGGGCACGTGCCGGACGACCTGGTGGCCGCCTGCGCGGACGCCGGGCTGCCGCTGGTGGAGGTGCCCGTCGAGGTCTCCTTCCGCACGCTGGCCGAGACGGTGGTGCCCCGGCTGGCCGGTGACGTGCGCGACGCGCTCGGCCGCCACCGCAGGCTCGTCGCGGCCATCGCCGAGGGCGCCGACCTGCGCGAGCTGTTCGAGCTGACCGCCGCCGAGCTGGGCGTCACCGGGGCGGTGGTGTCCGCCTCCGGCGAGGTGCTCGTCGGCGCGGCCGGCGACCCGGTGGGCCTGGCCAAGGCCTACCTCACGGCTCCGCGCCTGCCGGTCAAGGTCGGCGACCACACGATCTTCGCTGTCGGGCGCGGCCACCGGGCCGCCGGCTGGGCGCTGGCCTGCGACGGCGACCTGATGGACCGCGCCGACCTGGGCTACGAGCTGGCCGCCTGCGTGGGCCTCGAACGCAGCCGGATGGAGGAGGGCCGCCGGGTCGAGCGCCGGCTCATCGAGCAGCTCATCGTGGCGGCGCTGGGCGGGGCCGACGTGGCGGAGCTCAACGCCGGGCTGCGGACGTGCGGGGTGGCCGCGGCGGAGCCGTACGCGATCGTGAACGTCACCGCGCCCCGGCCGGGCGCCACCCGCGGGCCCGACCCCGCCACCCTCGGCGGCCAGGTCGTCGAGGAACTGCTCGGCCGCGAGGTCGTGGCGGCGGCGGGCGCGGACGGCGCGATCGCCGTGGTCCCGCTGCGCGAGCGCACCACCGCCGAGCTGGCCGACCGGCTGCGCGCCGGCGCCGGCGTGCTGGCCGCGCTGCCCGACACCCGCCTGTGCGCGGGGCTCAGCGGCGCGCTGACGGGCGCCGCCGCCGTCAAGGGCGGCGTGGAGGAGGCCGGGCACGCCAGGCGGCTGGCCGAGGCCCGCGGCGGCGGGGTGGTGACCAGCGACGAGATCTACACGCACGCGCTGCTGCTGGCCACGGTGCCGGGTGACATCCGCCGCTCGTTCGCCGCCCGGCTGCTGTCGCCGCTGCTCGACTACGACCGCAGGCACCAGTCGGAGCTGGTGCGCACGCTCGGGATCTTCCTCGACTGCGCCGGGTCGTGGAACGCCTGCGCCGAGCAGCTCCATGTGCATGTGAACACCGTGAGGTACCGGGTGCGCAGGATCGAGGAGCTGACGGGCAGAGACCTGTCGACGATGGCCGATCGGGTGGACTTCTTCCTGGCGCTCAGGGACACGGCGCCGCCCCGCTGATCGGGTGGGGCCCGCTCACGCGCGGATCGACGACTGTGACCGCGCGGCTACGTCGCGCTCCTTGATCGCCCGTTCGAGCCAGTAGTCGCTGCCCGCCTGCTCGGCGACCACGATCGCCTCGGAGCCACACCGGACGGCCTCGGCGGTCCTGCCGAGGAGGCGGTGGGCGCGTGCCAGATAGACCAGGCAGCCCATCTCCGTCGTCTTGGCGACGACCCGCGCCGTCTGGAGGACCTCGGTGAGCACGGTGACCGCCGTCTCCAGCTCGCCGAGCTCGATCAGGGCTCTGCCGCGCGACACCGCGAACTCCGCCTGCCCGTGCACGTCACCGGCGCGGGCGGCCATCGCCGCCCCCTCCTCCAGCAGGACCGCGGCGTCCTCGAACCGCTCGAGGTGGATGTGGGCGCGCGCCGCCACCAGCAGGGCGTAGCGTTCCCCGACCTCCGAGCCCGCCTCGCGGGCGATGGCGCGCTGGGCCAGCGCGTGCCCCAGGGCGTCGGAGAACCGCTCCCACTTCAGCAGCGTGGAGGCCAGGTTGCCGTGCGCCCGCTGCTCGTTGAAGCGATCGCCGAGCTGCCTGGCCAGGCGCAGGTGCCACTCGTGGTGATCGAGGGCGAGGGGGTCGCCCTTGAAGTACAGGCCCGTCGCCAGGTGGGCGTGCGCCTCCATCCTGATGACCGGATCCTGGAGGCGCTCGCCCGTCGCGAGCAACCGCTCGCCCAGCGAGATGAGCCCGTGCACGCGGAAGGCCCGCTGCTGGTACCACCACAGGGCGAGACCGATCGCCGCGCCCGCGCGCGCGATGTCGTCGTCCGGATCCGCCATCGCCTGGAGGGCTGCGGCGAGCAGCGTGGCCTCCTCCCGCCCGAGCCATTCGCGGGCCTCCTCCGCGCCGTCGAAACGGCGGCCCCGCGCATCGAGCTCCGGGTACAGGCAGTGCACCCGATGCGGGTCGCTGGTCGTCGCCGCGGCGCGCGCGGACTCGGCGTAGTAGCCGATCGCCCGCTTGAGCGGCGGGATGCGCTCGGCGGCGGGAATCAGGTCGCCGGCGAAGAGCCGGACGAGATCGTGTGAATGGTAGCGCCCCGGCTCGCCGGCCTCGAGAAGATGGGCGTCACACAGGCGGTCGAGCGCGCGTTCGACGTCGGAGGCGGGCAAACCCGACAGCGCCGCGGCCGCCTCCACGGTGACGTCGGGCAGGTGGAGGAGCCCGAGCAGGGCCAGCAGGCGCGCGGCCGCGCCGTCGGCCTCGCGGGTGCTGGTGTTCAGCGCGCCCCAGCTCGCCTCCAGGCTCGAACGTACGGCGAGCTCGCCCGCCTCCAGCTCGCTCAGCCGGCGCCGTTCGTCGGAGAGCCGGGCCGTCAGCGCGCCCACCGTCCAGTCGGGGCGATCGGCCAGCCGCGCGCCGGCGATGCGCAGCGCCAGGGGGAAGCCGTCGCACAGCCGGGCCAGCCGCGCCGTCTGGTCGAGGTCGGCGGAGACCCGATCGGCACCGACGAGCTTGGACAGCATGGCGGTGGCCTCGGCGTCCGAGAGAGGGGCCAGGCTGAGCTGGGCGCAGTCGTCACCGGCCATCAGGGACTCCCTGCTCGTCACCAGGACCGCCGTGCCCAGGGGCGCGGAGACGAACGGCCTGACCTGGCCGAGGTCGGCGGCGTTGTCGAGGAGCACCAGCAGCCGCCTGCCCTGGAGCTTGCTCCGCCACAGGGCGGCGGCCTCGTCCTCGTCCGAGGGGACGGCGTCGTCCGGCGTGCCGATGCCGCGCAGCAGCCGGCTGAAGATCTCGTGTGAGGACAGGCGAGGGACGTTCGGGGTGCCGCCGCGCAGATTGACGTACAGCTGCCCGTCGGAGAACCGCTCCCGCACCGCGTGGGCGACCCGGACGGCCAGCGCCGACTTGCCGACGCCAGGCGGGCCGCAGATCCCGACGAACGGATGCGGCGGCGCGTCACCCCAGGGGTCGAGGAGGGCCTTCAGGCTGACCGTCTCCCGGGCGCGCCCGACGAAGGCGATCAGGTCGCGAGGTAACTGCCGGGGGATGACGGGGTCGGGGACCGCCGGCCCGCCGGAGCCGGACAGGACGACGCGGTGCGCCAGCCGCAGGCCCTCGCCGGGATCGACGCCCAGCTCGTTCGCCAGGACGCGCCTGGCCTCGTCGAAGGCCATCAACGCCTCGGCCTGCCGCCCGCATCCGTGCAGCGCCAGGACGAGCAACTCGCGCGGACGCTCGCGGAGAGGATGGCCGCGGATCAGGTCGTGCAGCTCGGCGAGCCCCTCCTCAGGGCGGCCGAGGCGCACCAGAGCCTCGGTACGGGCCTCGACGGCGGTCAGCCGCAGCTCCTCCAGCCGGGCGCACTCACCGTCCGCGAAGGGGCCGGGCACGCCGCTCAGCGGACGGCCCCGCCAGAGCTTCAGCGCCTCGTCGAGGTCATGTAACGCCTGCTCGACGTCGTCGGCCTTCTTGGCCTGCCCCGCGGCGTCCACCCGCTCGGCGAAGGCGTGCGCGTCGATCCGCCGCGGATCGAGGTCCAGCCGGTAACCGCCCGCCGTGCGGGCCACGATGCCGGGCGGGTCACGCCGCTTACGGTGGGGCTCGAGAGCCCGCCGTAAGCCCGCGATGTAGGTGTAGACGCTCTGCGCGGCGCTGGGTGGAGGACTGTCGCCCCAGAGGCCCTCGATCAGCTGGGCCAGGGTGACCACGCGGCCGGAACGCGTCGCGAGCATCGCCAGGAGTGCCTGCTGGAGCGGCGGTCCGACGTCGGCTTCCCCGCCGCCGACCACACAGACGACCGGGCCGAGGAGGCCGATGGACAGACCGGGCGCCAGCGGCCCCTTCTGATCGAGACTCGGATACACGTAGGGAGCTTAGTCCCGTTCGGTGAGGCCGGAAGGGCCCGTGTGCCGCGTGTAGAAGATATGTAGATGCGGCCGGTAGCTTGTCAACCGACCATAACTGGTGTGTATTGGGTCACGTGGGCCCTTCCTGATGAATGACTCAGGCAAGGACGAGCGGGCAGCGGGTTGCGGGACCGCGGCGCCTCTCTACTTGCCGAGCCATCGTGCTCCGGTCACGGAGTGCGGTCCGCGTCCGGACGTGCCTTGCCTTGGAGGACGTTGGCCACCGGTCAGCAGCAACCGGCGTCTCCGGTCATGCTCGAGAGGGAAGACGTCGTGGCACTCGCGGCCGTAACATTACCTCCAAGGGCTATCGCGGTGCCGACCGCGACAGCCAGGATCGACAGGGCAATGCGCATGCGCATGGGGGTTCTCCCTCGCCTATGTGGGTTGCTCGGATTTCATCTTCTCAGGGAGCGGCAGCTGTGACCACATCTGACCTCGTCGGTCTCCGTATCAAGACGGTTCGGCGGCAACGCGGCTTGTCGCAGGCGCAGCTGGCGCATCCCGAGCTGTCCGACAGCTACGTCTCGCTGATCGAGAGCGGTAAGCGCACTCCTACCCCTGCGGTCCTGGAGCTCCTGGCCAACAAGCTTGACTGCTCGCTGTCCTATCTGATCAACGGTGTCACCGCCGAGCAGATGGAGGATATCGAGCTGGCTCTCGGCTACGCGCGGCTGGCACTCGAGAACGGTGAGGTCGCCGAGGCCCGCACCCGCTTCGCGGAGCTCCTGGGAAACAGTAACTTGGCAGGTTTGACAGGGCTTCGTCAAGAAGCCGAGTTCGGGCTGGCCCTCGCCACGGAGGCGGCCGGCGATCTCGACCAGGCCATCTCGATCATGCTGAAGCTTCGCGAGGAGGAGCTCTCCCCCGAGCGCGCCATCGAGGTGGCCGTGGCGCTGTGCCGCGCCTACCGCGAGAGCGAGCGGCTGAGCGAGGCCGTCGAGGTCGGCGAGCAGCTGCTGAGCGGCAACGTCCGCCAGCCCTGGAACGATCTGCTGGTCGAGCTGGCCGCCACCCTGCTCATGGCCTACAACGAGCGCGGCGACATGCTGCGCGCCAGGCAGTTCGCGGCCGAGCTGCTCAACGCGGCCGACGCGCTGGGCACCCCCCGCTCCATCGTGGCGGCCAACTGGAACGCCTCCCTCGTCGCCCGCGCCACCGGCCACCGCGAGGAGGCGGTGGCCTTCATCGAGCGGGCCCTGGCCGTGCAGCTGGAGCACGGCCAGCCGCGCAACACCGCCCGGCTGCGGCTGCAGGCCGCCCGGACACGGCTGCGCACCGGCGCGCAGGACCCGAGAAGCGCGCGCGACGTGCTGCGCGCGGCGATCACGGAGTTCGAGCAGACCTCGACCAGCACCGTCGACCAGTCCATCCTCTACCTGGAGCTGGCCTGCGCCGAATACATGAGCGACGACCTCGACAGCGCGGCCGAGCACGCCGCCTCCAGCAGGAGCCTGCTGCCCGAGTTCGGCCACTCGATGGGTGCCGAGGCCAACCTGCTGCTCGCTCGCATCTACGGCGCCGTCGGCCGCATGGAGGAAGGCCGCGCGCACGCCGCCGCCGTCGAGAGCTGGCTGTCGCCGCTGCCCGACTCCCGCCGCTCGGCCGCCCACTGGTACGCCACGGCCGAGACCATGGAGCAGCTCGGCGACGCCGACGGAGCGGTCGACGCCTACCAGCGGGCGCTGGCCTGCGCGGGATTGTAGGCCCGGTTCGCAGCGCGACGTCCGGACCGGGCAGGGGCGTCGGTAGCCTTGGGGGTGCCATGAAGAGATCCCCGTTCGCGGCCCTCACCGCGATTCTCGCCGCCGCTCTGCTCACGTCCGGGCTCGCCGCCGGGCTCGTGCTCGGCCTCGCCGGGCCCGCGCTCGCGCACGACACGCTGAAGAGCAGCTCCCCGGCCAAGAACGCCGAGGTCACGTCCCTCGACGAGGTCAAGCTCGAGTTCAGCGCCAAGGTGCGCATGCCGTTCGTCATCGTGCGCGGCGACGGCGACGCCCAGCACCAGAGCGGCAAGCCCGAGGTCGACGGCGCCGTGGTGACACAGGCTGTCAAGGGGCCGCTGCCCGACGGGAAGTACACGATCGCCTACCGCGTCGTGTCCTCCGACGGGCACCCCATCGAAGGGGAGATCCCGTTCCGGGTGAAGGGCGCCGAGCCGCCGTCCCCCAGCCCGTCCCCCTCCCCGTCCGCATCCGCGTCCCCCTCTGCGGCTGCGTCCGCGTCCGCGGCTCAGGAGCCCGCGGCCACCGTCGCGTCGAGCGCGCCTGCGGCCTCGCCCACCGGCGTCGCCGCCACCGAGCAGGCGGCGGCCGAGCAGGGCGGGACGTTCCCCGTCTGGCTGATCATCGTCATCGGGGCGCTCGTCGGCATCGGCATCGGGTTCCTGCTCAGCGCGAGGAAGAAGCAGCCATGAGCCGGGCGGCGCGCCTCGCGCTCGTGACCGCGGCGGCCGCGATCGCCGCCCTGGTCATCGGCATGATCGCCGGGGGCAGGGCGTTTCCCCGGATCATCCCGGGGCTGCCCGACGCCGGCGCGGTCGTGCGCTGGGGGCTGCCGCTGTCCAAGCTGCTCATGGACGCCTCCGGCGTGATCACCGTGGGCCTGCTGCTGATGGCCGCCGCGCTGCTGCCCAACGACAAGGGCGTGCTCGGCAAGAGCGCCCTGGAGTACGTCAAGGCCAGCTCCTGGGCCGCCCTGGTGTGGGCGGGCGCCGCGTTCCTGTCGATCGTGTTCGGCGTGGCCGACTCCATGGGCAGGAGCGTGCCGCAGATCCTCGACCGCGCGTTCCTGACCAGCTACGCCACCCAGACCACGCAGGGCGTCGCGCTGACGCTGGTCGTGCTGTTCGGGGTGGCCATCGCGCTGTTCTCGCGCGGCGCCATCACCGCGGGCGCGGCGGCGGGGCTGCTGGTGTTCGCGATGGTGACGCTGCTGCCCGCGCCGCTGACCGGGCACACCTCCTCCTCGCCCAACCACGACCTGGCCACCTCCTCGGTGTCGCTGCACCTGCTCTCGCTCGCTCTGTGGACGGGCGGCCTGGGCGTGCTGGCCCTGCACGCGCTGCGCAAGCAGCCGCAGCTCGACGTGGCCGCGGCGCGGTTCTCCCGGATGGCGCTGTGGTGCTACGCCGGGGTGGGCCTGTCCGGGGTCTTCGCGCTGGTGGCGCGGCTGGGCGCGGTCTCCGACCTGTGGACCTCCGAGTACGGCCTGCTCGCCGTGGCCAAGCTCGTGGCGTTCGTGCTGCTCGGCTACATCGGCTACTGGCACCGCCAGCGCACGCTCGCCGACCTGGAGGCCCGCAAGCCGCGGGCGTTCACCCGGCTGGCCGCCGGCGAGACGGTGCTCATGTTCGCCACCATCGGCATCGCTGTGGCGCTGTCGCGCACGCCGCCGCCCGAGTACACGATCCCCGCCGACCGGGCGTTCGAGCTGCTCGGCTTCCCCCTGCCGCCGCCGATCACCATCGGCAACGTCTTCTCGCTGTGGTGGCTCGACCTGTTCTTCGCCGTGGTGGCGGCCGTGCTGGCCGGGCTCTACGGGGCCGGAGTGCTGCGCCTGCGCCGGCGCGGCGACAAGTGGCCGTGGGGCCGCACCGCCTCCTGGTTCGTCGGCGTCGCGCTGCTCGTCCTCTGCACGCAGAGCGGCCTGGCCCGGTACGCGCAGGTCATGTTCGACGTACACATGATCGAGCACATGACGCTGTCGATGGTGGTGCCGATCTTCCTCGTCCTGGGCGGGCCGGTCACCCTGGCCCTGCGCGCGCTCAAGCCCGCCGCCCGGAGGGGCGACAGGGGGCCGCGCGAGTGGATCACCACGATCCTGCACAGCCGGTTCACCAAGGTCGTCACGCATCCCGTGGTCGCCACCGCGATCTTCGTGGCCTCGACGTACGCGCTGTACTTCACGCCGCTGTTCGAGTCGGCGATGAAGGAGCACCTCGGCCACATCTGGATGACCCTGCACTTCCTGATCAGCGGGTGCCTGTTCTTCTGGGTGATCATCGGCGTCGACCCGGGGCCCAACCGGCTCCCGTACGTCGGGCGGCTGCTGATGCTCTTCGTCACCATGCCGTTCCACGCCTTCTTCGGCATCGCGCTGATGATGATGGGCGGCGTGATCGCCTCCGGCTGGTACGAGCAGCTCGGCCGCACCTGGGGCGACACGCTGTTGCAGACGCAACGCGACGGCGGCGCCATCGCGTGGGGCTTCGGTGAGATCCCCACGCTCATCGTCCTGCTGGCCATCGCCGTGCAGTGGTACAAGGACGACAACAGGCAGGCCCGGCGCGCCGACCGCAAGGCCGAACGCGGCGGTGGCGGCGACCCCGAACTTGACTCCTACAACGCCTATCTCGCCCGTCTCAACCGCGCCGACAAGGGCGAGTAGCGGATCGGTCATGCCCTTCTACCTTCCGATTACACGTCCCTGGACCGGCAGGTAGCCTTTCTTCGAGGGGAGACGGGCATAACCCCATCAGCTAGCGTGCGTATGCCTTGAGGGGGGACGCGCACCGCACGGATGGGGGCGCCGGAGTGGGGACCGGTGCTTGGCCCGGGTGCCAAGGAAGGCGAGAACCATTGTCGGAAGAGACACGGATGCGCGGGGGGCAGAGCCTGGCCGAGGCGCTCGAAAGTTATCTGGCCGAATGGTCGGAGCGCACGGGAATCACGGTCGAGACGTGGGCGCTGCCCGCCACCGACGTGCCGTCCCGGGTGTCGAGCGGCGTCATGACCACCATGCGTGAAGCCCTGTCCAACGTCGAGCTGCACAGCAGGGCCCGGACCGTGTCCATCGCCGTGACGGTCGGCAAGAGCGGCCTGCGGATGACCGTCAGCGACAACGGCCAGGGGTTTCCCAGCGTGCGGGCCGGGCGCGGGATCGCCAGGATGCGGGCGGCCCTCGCCGAGGTGGGCGGCACTCTGTCGGTCAACAGCGTGCAGGGTGAGGGCACCACGGTGACGGGGGTGGTGCCGAGGCGGCGGTGAGCGGGCCGGGGTCAGGGCAGGGTGAGGATCTCGCTGCCCGTCTCGGTGACGACGATCGTGTGCTCGAACTGGGCCGTGCGCTTGCGGTCCTTCGTCACGGCCGTCCAGCCGTCGGCCCAGATCTCGTACTCGATCGTGCCGAGCGTCAGCATCGGCTCGATCGTGAACGTCATCCCCGGCACCAGCTCCACCCGCAGCGACGGATCGTCGTAGTGCGGCACCATGAGCCCGGAGTGGAAGCTCGTGCCGATCCCGTGGCCGGTGAAGTCGCGCACCACGCCGTAGCCGAAGCGCTTGGCGTAGGCCTCGATGACGCGGCCCACCACGTTGAGCTGGCGGCCGGGCGCGACCGCCCTGATGGCGCGCATCGTCGCCTCGCGGGTGCGCTCCACCAGCAGCCGCGACTCCTCGTCGACCTCGCCGACCAGGAACGTCGCGTCGGTGTCGCCGTGCACGCCGCCGATGAAGGCGGTGATGTCGACGTTGACGATGTCGCCGTCGCGCAGCACGGTGTCGTCGGGGATGCCGTGGCAGATGACCTCGTTGATCGAGGTGCACAGCGACTTCGGATAGCCCTTGTAGCCGAGCGTGCTGGGGTAGGCGTCGTGGTCGAGGAGGAACTCGTGGCCGATCCTGTCGAGCTCGTCGGTGGTGACGCCCGGCCGGACGTGCTTGCCGACCTCTTCGAGAGCCTGGCCGGCGATCCTGCCCGCCACCCGCATCCGCTCGATGATCTCAGGGGTCTTCACGTCGGACTCGCCGGTCCTGGGGCGCTTCTTGCCGACGTACTCCGGCCGCTCGATGTGGGCGGGGACCTTTCGCATGGGCGAAACTCGCCCGGGCTGGAGCAGTGTCGTCATGAAACATGAGTCTACGGGGCAGAATTGACCTCGTGAGCGAAGGCCAGTGGTGGTTCTGTCTCAAGCACATGCGGGTCGAGCCCGACCAGGGCTGCCCCAACAAGGACCGGATGGGTCCGTACGCGTCCGAGGAGGAGGCGGCGGGGGCGCTGCAACGCGCCGCCGACCGCAACAAGTCATGGGACGAGGCGGACCAGGACGACGACTGATCGAGGACCAGAAGTAGGCTGAGCCGGGTGGAGATCGATCCTCGGCGGTTACGCGTCCTGTACGAGGTCGCCCGCCGGGGCGGCGTCCTGCGGGCCGCCGAGGCGCTGCACCTGACCTCCTCCGCCGTCTCCCAGCAGCTCGCCCAGCTCGAACGCGAGGTCGGGCTGCCGCTCATCGACCGCTCCCAGCGCAGCGTCTCGCTCACCCCGGCGGGGCGGGTGCTGGCCGGGTACGCCGAGCGGGTGGAGGAGGAGCTGGCCGAGGCCAGGCGGGAGCTCACCCGGTTCACCGAGCGGCTGGCGGGGCCGGTGCGCATCGCCGCCTTCGCCACCGTGATCAAGCACATCCTGGTGCCCGCGCTGGCGGAGCTGGCCGTGCGCCATCCCCGGATCACCCCGGTCATCCATGAGATCTACGGCCAGCCGGCGCTGCAGGAGCTGCGGCTCGGCTCGGTGGACGTGCTGATCACCGAGCAGGACATGGGGCTGCCCGCCCTGTCGCAGCCGTCGCTGACCACGCGGCTGCTGTACGTGGACGAGTACCGCATCGTGGTGCCGCCCGGCTGGGAAGAGCCGCCGGCCACGGTGACCGACCTCATGCGCTGCCCGTGGGTGGCCAGCGTGCCGTCCCACGCGACCGGGCAGGCGCTGGACCGGCTGGCGGGGCTGCACGGGTTCGAGCCGCGCAAGGTGCACTTCGTGACGGAGTTCGACTCGGCGCTGGCGCTGGTGGCCGACGGGCACGGAGTGGCGATCGTGCCCGGCCTGGCGCTGCTGGACGTGCCCGAGGGCGAGGTGCGGGTGAGCGACATCCGCGAGGTGGGCGCGCGCAGGGTGGACGTCGTCACGCGGGTCGGGCGGACCCGCTCGGGGGAGCCCGATCCGGTGCAGGCCGTGGTGATCGAGGCGATCGAGGAGGCCACGGCCGCGCTGGAGGGGTCGCTGCGCGGGCGGCTCCAGCGGCGGGAGGAGCCGTCCGGCGCTCCTTCCGACGTCAGTCGGCGACCTGCGGGCCGCTGACCTTCTCCAGGAGGCGGGCCAGGCGGTCGCGCAGCCGCGGGCGCTGCTCCAGCTCGCCCGCCGCCGCGCTGACCAGGTGCTGCGCCCCGTCGAACGTCACCAGCCCGTCGCGCGGCACCGCGATCGCGTCGTGCGCCAGCCCGGCCAGCTCCCGGTCGCCGCCCTCGATCGCCAGGATGGTGGCCCCGGTACGCCGCGCGTCGTCCACGCGTTCGAGCAGCGGGACGGGAGCCTGCTGCTCCGACAGCACGAACAGCGTCTCCCCGCGGGCCGCCCGCTCCAGCCGGTCGAGGCCGACGCTCAGGTGGGCGGGCGCGCCGGGGGGCGGGTCCCAGCGCACCAGGGTGGGCGCGAGCTGCGACAGGCCGGACAGGCGGGCCTCGTCGGCGAGGTGCGCGGTCAGGTGCCAGGGCTCCTCGTCGGGGGTGCCCACCAGCAGCAGGCCGCCCGGCGAACGCGTGGCGCGCAGGGCCAGGCCCAGCTCGCGGGCGCGTTCGAGCCAGCCCGTCTCGGCGAGGAGCTCGCGCAGGAAGGCGACCGATCCTGAGTCCATGCCCCCATGGTGCCCCACGCGGGATGAGCGGGGTGGTTGATTCGGGAGTGATGTCTTGACACGAGGCGTGTTTCTCCGTCATTTCGGGCCTTGACATGGAGTTACCCTCGGGTAACGATCGGCTCGCGGCGCCGCCGTCCCAAGTGGTGATCCTCACGGAGAGGGGCGGCACATGACCTTACGTGTGCGCGTCAGCATGTCCATGATCCTGTTATCGATCATGTCGCTTCTCGTCGCGGGCCCCGCTCGCGCCGCGGCACCGGGAGACGTCGTCTCCGCTCAGCCCACCACGGTCTACCTCCTGCCGGGCCAGCTGCTGGAGGTCCCGGTCAACGCCTGGCACCTGCGCTACAACTCCACGTCCGCAACCGGCGCCGTCAACACCGTCTCCGGCACGCTGCTCGTGCCCAAGGCCGGCTACCCGCTCGGCACCCGCCCGATCATCGGGTACGCGTTCGGCACCCACGGCCTCGGCGACCAGTGCGCGCCTTCCGCAGGCATGCAACGGGGCGGGGAGGCCGAGCTCGCGCTGGTCAGCCTGTTCCTGCTCAAGGGGTACGCGGTCGCGATGACCGACTACGAGGGCCTCGGCACGCCGGGGCAGCACACGTACATGGTGGGGATCTCGCAGGGGCACGCCGTGCTCGACGCGATCAGGGCGGCCAGCCGGGTGCCGGGAGCCGGGCTGTCGGCCGGCGCGCCCGTCGGCATCATGGGTTACTCCCAGGGCGGCGCCTCCGCCGCCTGGGCCGCCCAGCTCCAGCCGTCGTACGCGCCCGAGCTGCGGCTGCGCGGCGTGGCGGCCGGTGGGGTGCCCGCCGACCTGCGTGCCGTGGCCCAGCACCTGGACGGCAGCCCCGACTTCGGCCTGGCCGCCGCCGCCGGGATCGGGCTCGACGCCGCCTACCCCGAGCTGGACCTGGAGGCCGACCTCAACGACCGGGGCCGCGCGCTGCTCGCCGACGCCGCCGACGACTGCGTGGGCGACCTGAGCAAGCTGGCCGGGCTCCGCTTCTCCGACCTGAGCCCGATCGACCTGCTCAACCAGCCCAAGTGGCTGACCCGCCTGGCGGAGAACCGGCTCGGCGCCGTCGCGCCGCGGGTGCCGGTCTTCCTCTACCACGCGCGCGGCGACCAGATCATCCCGCTCGCCGTGGGCTCCACGCTGCGCACCGAGTACTGCAGGGCCGGGGCGCGGGTGCGCTGGCTCTCGCTGCCGGCCCCCGACCACGTCACCGGGGCCATCGAGGGCGGCCCGCCGGCCATCGAATGGCTGGCCCTGCGGATCCTCGGCCTGCCCGCCTCCAGCAACTGCTGAGGGACCCGCGACGGACCCACCCGGCCCTCGTGCCGGGTGGGCCTGGCATGATCTGGTTATGACAGACGTGAACGGACTTTCCATCGCCATCCTCGGCGGCACCGGCGACCAGGGCAAAGGGCTGGCGCGGCGGTTCGCGCTGGCCGGGCATCCGGTGCTGATCGGCTCGCGCAGCGCCCAGCGGGCCCAGGAGGCGGCCGACTCCATCGGGGCGGGCGCGACGGGCGACGAGAACGCGGCCGTGGCCGCGCGGGCCGACATCGTGATCGTGGCGGTGCCGTACGAGGGGCACAAGGCGCTGCTGGAGTCCCTCAAGGGCGAGCTGGCCGGCAAGATCGTGGTCGACTGCGTGAACCCGCTCGGGTTCGACAAGCAGGGCGCGTACGCGTTGCCGGTCGAGGAGGGCAGCGCCGCCCAGCAGGCCGCGGCCGTGCTGCCCGACAGCCGGGTGGTGGCCGCGTTCCACCACGTGTCGGCCGTGGTGCTGATGGATCCGGCGGTGGACAAGGTGGATCTCGACGTGCTCGTGCTGGGCGACGACCGGGAGGCCACGGACACCGTGCAGGCGCTGGCCGAGGTGATTCCCGGGGTGCGGGGGGTGTACGGGGGGCGGCTGCGTAACGCTCACCAGATCGAGGCGCTCACGGCGAACATCATCTCGGTCAACCGCCGCTACAAGGCGCACGCGGGGCTGCGCATCACCGACATCTGAGCGCCGTGCGCGTGCTGCTCGGGTGCGGGGGTGTCACATGAGGGCCGTGAGCGTGCCGCTCGGGTGCGGGGGTGTCAGAGCCAGCCGGCGTCCTCGGCGATGCGGATGGCGTCGATCTTGTTGCGGGCGCCCGTCTTCGTGATCGCCCCGGTGAGGTAGTTGCGGACGGTGCCGGGGGAGAGGTGGAGGCGGGCGGCGATCTCCTCGGCCGAGGCGCCTCTGGCCGCCTCCTTGAGCACGGTCGACTCCCTGGGCGTCAGCGGGCTCTCGCCGTACTCCATGGCCGAGGAGACCAGCTCGGCGTCCAGCACGCGCAGCCCGGCGGCGGTGCGCCTGATCGACTCCGCCAGCCGGTCGCCGGGCGCGTCCTTGACCAGGAACGCCTCGATGCCGGCGGCCAGCGCCCTGCGGACCTGGCCTGGCTGGCCCATCGCCGTGAGCACCAGGATGCGGCAGGACGGCAGGCGCTCGCCCAGCGTGGCGGCGGCGGTGATGCCGTCCAGGACCGGCAGGTCGATGTCCACGACCGCGACGTCGGGCCGGACCCGCAGCGCCGCCGGGACGATCTCGTCGCCACGGGTGACCTCCGCGACCACCTCGATGTCGGGCTCCAGGCGGAGCAGGGCGGTGAGGGCGGCGCGGATCATGTGCATGTCCTCGGCCAGCAGCACCCTGATCATGCCGCGACCTCGACGGCCAGGAGGAAGCCGCCCTCGCCGGTGGGGGCGGCGCTGCAGGAGCCGCCGGCCTGGGCGGCCCGCTCCGCCAGGCCCGTCAGGCCATTACCCGTGACGCCGGCCTCGAGCCCGCCGCCACGGCCGTGATCAAGGCCGCGCACGCCGCCACGGTCGTGATCAAGGTCGCGCACGCCGCCATGGCCGTGATCAAGGTCGCGCACGCCGTCACGGCCGCCATCGGGGGCGGGCGGTGCGCCGTCGTTGGCGATCTCCAGCCGCACCGCCCCGCCGTGCAGCGACGTGGTGATCGTGCAGGTGGTGGCCCTGCTGTGGCGCAGGACGTTCGTGACGCCCTCCCGTACGGCCCACGCCAGCGCCTCCTCCGACCGCCGGGGCAGCGGCACGTCCGCCAGATGCGCCTGCACCCCCACCCCCGACGACTCCAGCAACGCCACCGCCCGGTCCACCTCGCCCGCCAGCGACAACTCCCGATACCCCCTGGCGACCTGCCGCACGTCCTGGGCGGCGTCCCTGGCCACCTGCACCAGCTCGCCCACCTCGGTGCGCGCGGCGCCGGGGTCGCGGTCGATGAGCCGCCCCGCCAGGTCGCCCTTGAGGGCGATCGCGGTGAGGCTGCGGCCCAGGCCGTCGTGCAGGTCGCGGGAGATGCGCAGCCGTTCCCTGAGCACCGCGGCCTGCGCCAGCTCGGCCCTGGCCTGCTCCAGCTCGACCGTCACCCGGACGAACCGGACCAGCGCGTAGATCATGGCGCCCGTCGTCGCGATGGTGGCCACGTAGAAGAACGTGACGTGCGCCCCCGCCGGCCCCCACCACATCCGGGCGCCCTCGCTCAGCATCATCAGCCCGACCAGCGCACCGCCCCAGCCCAGCGGCAGCAGCACCAGCAGGGACCCGGCGAGCAGCGGCGCGGTCAGCGCCGACATGCCGCCGGGCAGCAGGAAGTCGGGCAGGTAGGTGGCGACCGCCTGCAGCACCAGCGTCGCGGGGAACAGCGGTGGACGCACGCCGCGCAGGCCGGCCCTGATGTTGACGTAGTGGGTGACGACCACGGCGGTCATGGACAGGACGGCCAGCACGCCGTAGTAGGCGCCCTGGAGGAAGTAGACGAGCGTGATCGCCGTGTACGCGCACGAGACGGCGGTGATGAGCCCGCTCGCCAGCCTGCGGGCACCGGAGGAGGAGGCCACGACGACGATTATCCCGGACCCCCGCGGGCCTAGGACCTGCGCGGTTCCCAGCGGAACCACAGCCGCAGCGCCACGACGCCCGCCACCGCCCAGCCCGCCAGCACGAGGAACGGCACGACCGGCTCGCCGCTCCTGACCGCGTCCACCACGACCGTGGTCGGCAGCAGGTCGAGGACGGGCCGCAGCCAGGACGGCACCGGGATCGGCCCCATCGCGCCCGCCGACACCGCGGCGACCAGGAAGACCGGCATGGTGTAGGCGGCGGCCAGCTCGGCGCGCGGGATCGCCGCCGTGTAGGCCGCGCCGAGCAGGGCCATCACCACGGAGCCCGCGACGGTGACGGCGGCGAAGGCCAGGGGGTTCGCCGGGAGCGGGACTCCGGCGGCCAGCCGCACCGCGACCGTGCACAACGCGATCAGTGCCACGGTCTGCGTGGCCGTGCTGGCGATCTGGCCCAGCAGGAGCTGCCCGTCCGTCAGGCGGGTGGCGCGCAGCCGCTTGAGCACGAGCTGGTCGCGGCGGGCGGTCAGGGCCACGGTGATGTTCATGAACGCGGTGATCGCCAGCAGGATCGAGATCGAGCTCTGGGCGAGCGCCGTGGCGCCGGCGACGCCCTGCGCGGTGACGTGCCGCATCAGCGTGGGCAGGCCCACGGCCAGGCCGACCGGCGTGACGACCGAGGCGAACAGCATGGACTTGTCCCGCCAGAACAGGCGGGTGCCGAGCCGGTAGGTGGCGGTCAGGCTCATCGGGCGCTCAGCTCCAGGAAGAGGTCCTCCAGGGTGGCGGCGCGGACCTCCAGGCCCGTCAGGCGCAGCCCACGCTCGGCCGCCCAGGTCAGCAGCTTCTGCGCGGCCAGGTCCGGGTCCTCGGCCCGGCACACGGCGAGCCCCTCCTCGACGGTGACCGGCAGCGGCAGGGAGCCGGGGTCCACGTGCGCGGGCAGCCGGAACGCCACCCGCCCGCCGCGGGCCGCGAGCGTCTCCGCCATGCCGCCGGAGGCCACGATGCGGCCCTCATCCATGATCGCCATCGACGAGGCCAGGCGCTGCGCCTCCTCCAGGTAGTGCGTGGTCAGCAGGATCGTGGTGCCCCGGGCGGCCAGGTCGCGGATGACGGCCCAGGTGGCGGTGCGTGCCTCGGGGTCCATGCCGGTGGTCGGCTCGTCGAGGAAGAGCAGGTCGGGGCGGCCCAGCAGGGCCAGCGCCAGGTCGAGCCTGCGCTTCTCGCCGCCGGACAGCTGCCGCACCTTGGTGCCCGACCTGGCCCGCAGCCCGGCGAGGTCGAGCGCCTCGTCGCGGGGACGGGGCGCGGAGGTGAAGTCGCGCCAGGTGTCGACCGTCTGGGCGACCGTCAGCTCAGGGAAGAACCCGGCCTCCTGCACCATCACGCCGGTGCGCCGGCGGACGGCGGCGCGGTCGGCGTGCGGGTCGAGGCCGAGCACCCGCACCGTGCCGCCGTCCGGCCGCTGGAAGCCGGCCAGCACCTCGATCGTGGTGGTCTTGCCCGCGCCGTTCCTGCCGAGCAGCGCGAAGATCTCTCCCTCGGCCACCTCGAACGAGATGCCCTTCACCGCCTCGAAACCCTGATGGCTCTTGCGGAGCCCGCTCACGTCGATCGCTGTCATGCGTCCCACTGTCGCCGGGGGCGCAGGCGGGCGACAGTGAAGAATTCACGACTTCCTGGAGAGCTTGAGCAGCGCGTCGGTGACGCCCTCGGGGTCGACGAGCTGGTGCAGGTGCAGGCCGGGCACCCGGGTGACCGGCCAGCCCCGGCCGGCCGCCGCCTCGGCGACGCCGTCGTACGGCGGGCCGAACCACAGGTACGAGCACCGGACGGTGTCCCACCCGGCCGGCACGGGGATCGGCTGCGTGTAGTAGTCGAGCGGCAGCCGCGGCTGCTCGGCCGCCACGCGGATCCGCACGGCCGGGTCGGGCAGCATGGCCACCACGTCCTCCTCGTCCCACCAGTCGGTCCAGCGCGGCAGCACGCCGTCGGGGCCCGCCAGGTCGTGCAGGAACGGCAGGAACTCCGCCTCCGCCGTCCTGACCATCCCCTCGCGCGGCGGGACGTGCGCGTCGGCGAACACGCAGGCCACCACCCGCTCGCCCAGCCCCTCGCTGATCACCGGGAGGAAGTGCCCGGCGTTGCTGTGGGCGACCAGCACCACGGGGCCGTCGCCGGGTGCCGCGGCGCGCACCGCCGCCACCACCCTGTGCCAGTACGGCGGCCCGCCCGCCGACACGCCGGTCAGGTCGGGCACCACCGCCGCGTGCCCCCGGCGCTCCAGCGACTCGGCCACCGCAGCCCACGTCGAGGGCCCGACGGAAGGGCTGTGCACGAGTACGAAGGTCGTCTGCATGCATCCACCCTTTCAGACGACGAGGGGGTGGCGGGAGACCGTGCGACCGGCTCCGTCGTAGGAGGCCCAGGCCACGGCCAGGTTGTTCACCGCGCGCGAAAGCTCGTCCTCGGGGAAGAGGAAGTGCAGCCGCATGTGGTCGGCGTAGGCGCCCAGGGGGTCGAAGGAGCGGCCGGGCGGCACCGCGACGCCGTGCCTGAGCGCCACCTGGGCGAAGGAGTCGACGTCGCCGTGCGGGACGCGTACCCAGATGGTCTGGCCGCCCAGGGCGGGCTCGAACGTCCAGGACGGCAGGCGGGCCCGCAGCTCGGCGCACAGGTGGTCGTGGCGGCGGCGCAACGTCGCGAGCTGCGCGGCGCGGACCTCGTCCAGGCGGCGCAGCAGCGCGGCGGCGGCGAGCTGGCTGATCACCTCGCCGCCGAGGTCGTGCACGGCCCGCAGCCTGGCCAGCCGCGAGACCAGCGGCGCCGCCGCGCGGACCCAGCCGACCCGCAGCCCGCCCCAGACCAGCTTGCTCAGCGAGCCGACCGTGATGACGTGCTCGCCCCGGTGGAAGCTCGCCAGCGGCGCGGGCGTCTCGCCCGAGAAGCACAGCTCGGCGCGGACCTCGTCGTCGATCAGCGGCACGTCGTGCTCGGCGGCCAGGGTGGCCAGCCGCCTGCGGGACGGGTTGTCCATGATCGCGCCGTCCGGGTTGCGGACCGAGGGCATGAAGTAGGCCAGCGCCGGGCGCTCGCGCAGGTCCTCGACGCCGGTCGCGGGCCGCACGACCGCCGCCGCGTGCCTGAACGCCTCCAGCGCGCCCGGGTAGGACGGCGTCTCGGCCAGCACCGTGTCACCGGGTGCCACCAGCAGCCCCGTGAGCAGGGTGATCGCCTGCTGGGCGCCCGTGGTGACGATGATCTCGTCGGGCGTCGTGGGCAGGCCGCGGCCGGTGTAGTACGCGGCCAGCGCGGCCCGCAGCTCCGGGTTGCCCGCCGGCTGGTACCCCATCTCGTGCAGCCCGGTCAGGCGCTGGGCGGCCTCGGCGTAGGCCTCGCACAGCGCGGGCGGCGGGTGGTGCGGGGCCGCGCACGACAGGAGCTGCACGTTGTCCGGCGGGTGCAGGATGTGCAGCAGCAGCGGGTTGGCCGCCACGCCGTCGGCCGTGCGGGTGGCGGGCAGGTCGAGCGCGGCCACCCTGGTGCCGCTGCCCTGACGGCGCACCAGCCGGCCCTCCTGCTGCAGCAGGTCGTACGCCGCCACCACCGTGCCCCGGCCGACCGCCAGCCGCCTGGCCAGCACCCGGTCAGGAGGCAGCGGCTCCTCCGGCGCCAGCACGCCGTCGTCGATCAGCGCTCGCAGGCGGGCGGCGAGCAGCAGGTACAGCGGCCCGCGCCCGGACGCCCACCGGCCGAGCAGATCGACGAGGTCATCGAGATTGGCCCCATTCATGGACCAATTGTGCCGGATTGGCTCTGACGCCGGATCTCCCGCCGGTGGATTCTGGTGACATGAATGATTTCCGCCCCGAGACGAGAGCGGTCCACGTCCCGCAGCCGCCCATCGAGGGCAGCCGCCCGATCAGCATGCCGATCTACCAGACCTCCGGCTTCACCTTCGACGACCCGGCCGTGATGGCCGAGTCGATGGGGCGCCCCGACGGGGCGTTCGTGTACGGGCGCTACAGCAACCCGACCGTGCGCTCGCTGGAGCTGGCCGTGGCGGGGCTCGAAGGCGGCGCGCACGCCATCGCCACCGGCTCGGGCATGGGCGCGATCAACGTCGTCCTGCTCGGGCTGCTCAAGCCGGGCGACCACCTCGTGGCCCAGCGCTCGCTGTACGGGGGCACCGCCGCCATGATCAACGAGCTGGTCGCCCGGTTCGGCATCGCGGTCACGTACGTGCCGGAGAACGACCCGGCCGCCCTGCGCGCCGCCGTCCGGCCCGAGACCCGGCTGCTCTACCTGGAGACGATCAGCAACCCGATGACGCTGGTCGCCGACCTGCCCGCGATGTGCGAGGCCGCCCGCGACCTGGGGATCCTGTCCGTGGTGGACAACACGTTCGCCACGCCGCTGCTGTGCCGTCCGTTCGAGCACGGGGCGGACATCGTCGTGCACTCCACCACCAAGTACCTGTCCGGGCACACCGACGTGGTGGGCGGCCTCGCCGTGTTCGCCGACCGGGCGCTCTACGACGAGCTGTGGCACTTCGCGATCGAGCTGGGGGCCTCGGCCGACCCGTTCGCGAGCTGGCTGACGGTGCGCGGGCTGCAGACGCTCGGGCTGCGCATGGAGCGCCACTGCGCCAACGCCGACCTCCTGGCCACCCGGCTGGCCGAGCACCCCGCCGTCACGGCCGTGCACTGGCCGGGACTGGCCACGCACCCGTCGTACGAGCTGGCGGGCAAGCTGCTGTCCGGGTTCGGCGGCGTGTTCTCCTTCGACCTGGCCGGCGGGCGGGCCGCGGGGGAGCGGTTCATGAAGTCCGTACGCCTGGCGCTGCTCGCCCCCTCGCTCGGCGGCGTCGAGACGCTCGTCCTGCACCCGGCCACCACCTCCCACCGCGCGCTCAGCGCCGAGGAGTTGCGGCGCAGCGGCATCGGCGAGGGCACCGTACGCATCGCCGTCGGCATCGAGCACCCCGAGGACCTGTGGGCCGATGTGTCGCAGGCACTGGCATAGCCTTGGACGACGTGACGACTGTTACCCATGCGCACGTCCAGGAGGCCGCGCGGCGGATCGCCGGGCACGTGCTCCGCACGCCCGTGATCGAGGTCTCGCCGGGGCTGGTCCTGAAGCTGGAGCTGCTGCAGCACTCGGGGTCCTTCAAGGTACGCGGGGCGTTCAACCGCATGTTGTCGGCCGGCGAGCTGCCCGACAGCGGCGTGATCGCCGCCAGCGGTGGCAACCACGGGCTGGCCGTGGCGTTCGCGGCGCGGGCGCTGGGCGTGCGGGCGGAGATCTTCGTGCCGGAGGTGACCAGCCCCGTCAAGGTGGCCGGGCTGAAGGCGCTGGGGGCGCACATCACCCAGACGGGCGCCATCTACTCCGAGGCCGCCGACGCCGCCGCCAAGCGGGCCGCCGAGACCGGGGCGCTGTCGGTGCACGCCTACGACCAGGCCGAGGTGGTGGCCGGGCAGGGCACCACGGGGCTGGAGCTGGTGGAGCAGACCGGCGGGGTCGACACGGTGCTGGTGGCGGTGGGCGGGGGCGGCTTCGCGGCCGGCATCACGCTCGGCACGGCGGGCTCGTCCAGTGCCTCCAGCGGGCCGAGGATCGTGGCCGTCGAGCCTGAGCTGATCCCGACCCTGCACGCGGCGCGTCAGGCGGGCGAGCCGGTGCGGGTCGACGTCAGCGGCGTGGGGGCCGACGCGCTGGGGGCCAGCAAGATCGGCGGGCTGGCGTTCGAGGTGCTGGCCGGGCCCCGGGTGGAGAGCGTGCTCGTGCCGGACGAGGCGATCGTGGCGGCGCGGCGTACGCTCTGGGAGCGGCACCGGCTGGCGGCCGAGCACGCGGGCGCCGCCGCCTACGCGGCGCTGCTGTCGGGCGCCTACCGGCCGGCTGAGGGGGAGCGGGTGGCCGTGGTGGTCTGCGGCTCGAACACCGACCCCGCCACCCTGACCACCGGCTGACCCGCACGTACGACCGGTGGCCGCCCGACGCGGACGGCCACCGGGTGCGGCTCAGCTGTAGGTGTGCTCCTCAGCGGGGAACGCCCCCGACACCACGTCGTCGGCGAAGGCCCGGACGGCGCGGTCCATCTCCCCGGCCAGGTCGGAGTACCGCTTGACGAAGCGGGCCGGCCGCTCCGTGAGCCCCATGAGGTCCTGCCACACCAGGACCTGCGCGTCCGTCGCCGCGCCCGCCCCGATGCCGATGGTCGGGATCGCCAGCGACGTCGTCACCCGCTGCGCCAGGTCGGCGGGCACGCACTCCAGCACCACCGAGAACGCCCCGGCCCGCTCCAGGTCCTTGGCGTCGGACATCAGCTCGTCGCCCGACTGGCCCCGGCCCTGGACGCGGTAACCGCCCATGACGTTGACCGACTGCGGGGTCAGGCCGAGGTGCGCCATGACCGGCACGCCGGCCGAGACCAGCGCCTCGACCTGCGGCAGGACCCGTCGGCCGCCCTCCAGCTTGACCGCGTGCGCCCCGGCCTCCTTCATGAACCGCGCCGCCGACTCCAGCGCCTGCTGGGGCGAGGCCTGGTAGGAGCCGAACGGCAGGTCGGCGACCACCAGGGCGCGGGAGGAGCCGCGCACGACGGCGGCCGTGAGCGGCAGGAGGTCGTCGACCGTGACGGGCAGCGTGGAGTCGTAGCCGTAGACGACCATGGCCGCCGAGTCGCCCACGAGCAGGACCGGGATGCCCGCCGCGTCGAACACCCGCGCCGTCATCGCGTCGTAGGCGGTGACCATGGGCCACCGCTCTCCGCGCTCCTTGGCGGCGGTGAGGTCGCGGACGGTGACGCGGCGCCCGGACCCGCCGCCGTACAGCGTGGTTGAAGAGGACATGTGTGAACCCTCCAGGAAGACGTCTCGAGGCGCCCCAGTGGCGTCCCCGGACTCACTCCGATGATGTCACGCGCTGTCATACGGGGAAAACCTGTGGCAAAAGTGTCGGTGCCTCTTGACACAATCGACGTCGGAGGTAACGAACAAACATGGCTCTCGATCCTTACCGGCGCCTGCTCAAGATCCCCGGCGTCCCGACGCTGCTCCTGGTGGGGCTGCTGGCCCGCGTGCCCGCCACGGCCGTGGGCATGGCGCTGACCTTGCACGTGGCCGAGGTGATGGGGCTCGACTACGGGCCGGCCGGGCTGATCTCCATGGCCAGCACGATCGGCATGGCCATCGGCTCGCCGCTGTCGGGGAGGTTCGTCGACAAGTACGGTCTGCGTCCCGTCCTCGCCGTCACCACGGTGGCGCAGGCGGCGTTCTGGGCGAGCGCGTGGGCGCTGCCGTTCCCCGTGCTGCTCGTGGCGGCGGCGGTGGCGGGGCTGCTGGCGCTGCCGGTGTTCAGCGTGACCAGGCAGTGCCTGGCGGCCATGGTGCCGGTCGAGCAGCGGCGCAGCGGGTTCGCGCTCGACTCGATGCTGGTCGAGATGTCGTACATGGTGGGGCCCGCGCTCGCGGTGGCGGGCATCACGACGCTCGGCAGCGGCGTGACGCTCACCGCCATCGGGGCCGGCCTGACGGCGGCGGGGCTGGGGCTGATCCTGCTCAACCCGCCCGTCCGCTCGGCCGCCGAGCTGGCGGCGGAGACGGTGCGGGTGCCCAGGCGGCAGTGGCTCACGCCGGCCTTCGTGGCCCTGCTCGGCACGGCCGCCGCGGCCACGTTCGTGCTCACCGCGACCGAGCTGTCCCTGGTCGCGACCATGAACCAGGCGGGGCAGACCGTGTGGGTCGGGCTGGCGGTGGCCATCTGGTGCGTGTTCTCCCTCGTCGGCGGCTTCGTCTACGGCGGGCTGTCGCGCGGCTTCTCGCCGCTGGCCCTGATCGCCGCCATGGGCCTGCTCACCATCCCCGTGGGGCTGGTCGGCGGCGGATGGCACTGGCTGGTGCTGGCGCTGCTGCCCGCGGGGCTGCTGTGCGCGCCGGCGCTGTCGTCCACGGTCGACGCGCTCAGCCGGTGGGTGCCCAGCGCGGCGCGGGGCGAGGCGATGGGCTTCCACGGCACCGCCCTGCTCATCGGCGGCGCCGCCTCGGCGCCGATCGCCGGGGCCGTGATCGACGGGCCCGGGCCCGAGTGGGCGTTCGTGCTGGCCGGGGTGGTGGGAGTGGCCATGGTGGTGGTCGCGCTGCCGTTCTGGCGGCGGCGGCCGCCCGGCGCGGGCGGGTCAGGGCCTGCCAGGTCACTGGAGCAGGAGGCGGCCGAGCTGGCCGGGGCCGCCGCGGCGTCGTCCCGGGACTGAGCGGGGCCGCGCCTCCCGTCGGAAGTTCATCCCCTGTTTACGAAACGGGACCGTTGCGTATCGGAATACCCTACGATACGGTGGCGTTGCGAAACTTAGTCGTATCGAAATTAAGGACCTTCCCCATGGACCCCAACGCAGGGCATCCACGCCGCTGGCCCATCCTCGGCGTGCTGGTGTTCAGCCTGCTGGCCGTGGTGCTCGACAACACGATCCTCAACGTGGCGATGAAGACCATCGCCGACGAGACGGTCGGGCTGGGCGCCACCCAGAGCGAGCTGGAGTGGGCGATCAACTCCTACACGCTCGTGTTCGCCGGACTGTTGTTCACCTTCGGCGTGATCGGCGACCGGACGGGTCGCAAGCGCATGTTGTTCATCGGCATGTTGCTGTTCGGCCTGGCCTCGCTGGCCAGCGCCTATGCCCAGGATCCGATGCAGCTGATCCTGGCCAGGGCGGCGATGGGCATCGGTGGCGCGGCCATCATGCCGGCCACGCTGGCGATCATCTCCAACGTGTTCCCGCCCGCCGAGCGCGGCAAGGCGATCGGCGTGTGGGCCGGTGGGGTGGGCCTCGCGGTGGCGATCGGCCCGATCACGGGCGGCCTGCTGATCGAGCACTTCTGGTGGGGCTCGGTCTTCCTGATCAACGTGCCGATCGTGCTGATCAGCATGGTGCTGATCGCGGCCGTGGTGCCCGAGTCGCGTGACCCGAAGCCGTCCAGGCTCGACCCGGTCGGCGTGGTGCTGTCCATCATCGGCCTGGTCGCCCTGGTGTACGGCATCATCCGCGGCGGCGAGCTGGCCACCGTGGCGAGCGCGGAGGTGCTGATCCCGACGCTGGTCGGGGTGGCGGTGCTGGGCGTGTTCGTGTGGTGGGAGCGGCGCATCGACCACCCGGTGTTCGACGTGCGCAGCTTCGGCAACGTCCGCTTCAGCTCGGCCATCGGCATGATGGGCATCGTCTTCTTCGCGATGATGGGCGGGATGTTCTTCCTCACGTTCTACCTGCAGATCGTGATGGGGTTCTCACCGATCCAGGCGGGCGCGCTGATGATCCCGTTCGCCGCCGCGCAGCTCATCTTCGCGCCGCTCAGCCAGCGCATCAACGAACGCTTCGGCGCCAAGCTGTCGGCCACCGTCAGCATGGTCGTGGTCACGCTGGCCCTCGGCAGCTACGCGCTGATGGACCAGAGCACGCCGATCGTGCTCATCGAGCTCATCTTCTTCGTCCAGGGCGCCGCGATGGCCAACATCATGCCGCCCGCCACGACGGCCATCATGGAGTCGCTGCCCAGGGAGAAGGCCGGTGTCGGCTCGGCCATGAGCAACACCGTCCGCCAGGTGTCCGGCGCGCTCGGCGTGGCCGTGCTCGGCTCGGTGCTGTCGTCCAGCTACCGCGGCGGCATGGAGCCCGCGCTGGCCGCCCTGCCCGAGGGCGTGCGGCACGCGGCGGGTGAGTCGATCATGGCGACCATGGCCGTGGTGCAGGAGCTGGGCGACAGGGGCCAGGCGCTGGTCCAGCCGGCGTTCACCGCGTTCGTCGACGGCATGCACGTCACGGCGCTGGTGTCGGCGGTGATCGGGCTGCTCGGCATCGGGGTGGTGGCCCGGTGGATGCCCGGCAAGCCGAGCTCCGCCAAGCACGCGGAGCGCGACGAGCCGGTGCTCACGTCGTCCCGCGGATGAGAGGCGGGCCGGCTGATGGAGCGATCAGCGGGCGGCGGCGCGTACCCGACCGGCTGCCCTGAGGTCCGGCGCGCCAGCGCCGGCGAGGTATGGTGAGGCCGCGATGACCATCCAGGAATCCGGGACCGCCCGCCCCGCGGGCCGTCCGCGCAGCGAGAAGGCCGAGAAGGCGATCATCGAGGCGACCCTCGACCTGATCGGCGAGGGCATGGGCCTGTCCGAGCTGACCATCGAGGCGATCGCGTCGCGGGCGGGCGTCGGCAAGACCACGATCTACCGGCGCTGGTCCAACAAGGAGGACCTGGTCGTCGACGCGCTCTCCACGCTCAAGGCGCCGCTGCCGCCGCTGTCCGGCACCTCGGTGCGCGAAGATTTGATCGCCCTGGTCGACGCGATGCGCAGGGAGCACGGCCAGGCCCGCAGCCGCTGCGTGATGAACATCGCGATGAGCGAGGCCGACCGCTATCCGCAGCTGTTCGAGCGCTTCCTCAAGCGCGCCGTGGAGCCGCGCAGGGAGGCGATGCGCCAGGTGATCGAGCGCGGCATCGCCTCCGGCGAGCTCCGGCCCGACCTGGACGTGGACATGGCCCAGGCGATGATCTCCGGCACCATGCTCTGGCACACCAAGTGGGGCCCCGCGGGCGACCTCTCGCCCGACCTGGCCGAGCGGGTCGTCGACGCGGCCCTGGCCGGAATGGCGCCGCAGAGGCGTGCAGAAGAAATGTAGGACCGCTCGCTAGCATTCTGATCTGCCCCACGGAGTTGCACGGATGGCCGACTTCGCGGGGCACCATCATTTCCGGATCTTTCGGCCTAGGCAGAACGTGAGCCTTGTTCTAATCTCCGGCCATGGGCCACATGCGGAAGCTCGCGTCCATCGTCGCACTCGCGTCGGGCCTGCTGGTGGCCGGTGCCGGTGCGGCCCTGGCCCACGAGGAGCGGCCGGTCACGTTCCCTGACGGTACGGGCTCGGTGCCGGTCCTGCGACAGGGCGAACCCGACCTGCTCGTCTGCAAGACGGATAAAGCCGATTTCGAACGCCGAATCGCGAATTTTCCGGCTGCCCTTAAAAGCCGCAACCTCGACTTATTCGCGAAATGTAAGGAAAAAGGGGTGCGGCACCTCCAGGAGGCCGTCGACCGGGTGGACCGCCCCGGCATGACGATCGCCATCCTGCCCGGGCTCTACCGCGAGGAGCCCAGCCAGCCCGCCCCCACCGGCGCCTGCGCCCGCCTGCCCGCCCGCTGGTCCGACTGGGGCTACCAGATCCTCAGCTACGATCAGCAGGTCCAGTGCCCGCACAACCAGAACCTCGTCGCCATCCTCGGCAAGCGGGACCTCCAGATCGAGGGCACCGGCAGCGGCCCGCTCGACGTCGTCATCGACGCCGAGTACCGCAAGCTGAACGCCGTCCGCGCCGACCGCGCCGACGGCGTCTACTTCAGGAACCTCACCGCGCAGCGCACCACGTTCAACTCCCTGTACGTGCTGGAGACCGACGGCTTCGTCATCGACCGCGTCCTGACCCGGTGGAACGACGAGTACGGCTTCCTCACCTTCGCCAGCGACCACGGCCTCTACACCGACTGCGAGGCGTACGGCAACGGCGACGGCGGCCTCTACCCGGGCAGCGCCTCCAACCTGAACGAGGGCCGCGGCCACGACGTCCCCCGCTACGCCATCGAGATCCGCCGCTGCAAGAGCCACGACAACGCGCTCGGCTACTCCGGCACCGCCGGCGACTCGGTCTGGGTGCACGACAACGAGTTCTACGACAACATGGTCGGCGCCACCATGGACAGCCTCTGGCCGTCCCACCCCGGCCTGCCGCAGAACCACGCCAAGTTCGAGAACAACCAGATCTACGACAACAACCGCGACTACTACCACCACACCCGCGACGGCACCTGCGCCAAGCCGCCCGCCGAGCGCGGCTACGAGCGGGGCGTGGTGTGCTCGCAGGTGGGGGTGCCGCCGGGCACGGGCGTGATCGTGGCGGGCGGCAACTACAACGTCTTCCGGAACAACCGGGTCTGGGGGCACCGGCGGGCGGGCTTCCAGCTCTTCGGGGTGCCGGCGTTCATCAGGGGTGAGGAGGACCTGGCCAAGCAGGCCGACACCTCCGACTTCAACCGGCACGAGGACAACGTGTTCGGCGTGAGCCCGACGGGGGAGCGGCGGCCGAACGGGCTCGACGTGTGGTGGGACGGGCAGGGGACCGGCAACTGCTGGCAGGCCGACGCGGGCGCGTCCTCACCCGTGGTGCTGCCCGTGTGCGCGCAGGCGGCGCCCGAGCTGACGGGCGGCACGCGGCGGCTGCTGGCCGAGCCGGTCAAGCTCGTCAAGCTGTATCTGTGCGCCGACTTCAGCGCCGCCGAGGCGCGGCTGCCGGCGGGGTGCGACTGGTTCGGCGCGTCGGGGATGGGCACGGTGGAGGCGCAGCTCGCGCTGGGCGGGTCGGTGGTGCTGGGGCTGGTGGCGGGGTTGTTCTGGTGGCGGGGGCGGCGGGGCGATCTCGAGAAGTCGCCCGGTGGTGGTCCGGCGGCGGTCCGGCGGCGGCAGCGGCTGATCCTGGCCGGGACCGTGGCGGGTGGGCTCGGGCTGGTGCTCGACGTCGTGGCCGCGGCTGTGGGGACCGCGGCGCAGACCGGGGTGGCGTTGTTGCTCATGGGGGCGTGGTGGTGGTGCCTGGGGGCGGCGTTGGTCGCCGGGCGGCCGGTGTTCGGCTGGTTCACCGTGGTGGTGGGGGTGCTGGCCTGCGTGGATGCTTTTGATCGGCTGGTGTACCTGATCCCCTTCGTGCCGTTGGGGCCGGGGTGGGTGCGGGGGTTGCTCACCGGGTTCTGGGTGTTGTGCGCCGTGGTGGTGCTGGCGCCCCGGCGCTCGCGCGCGGTGGCCGAGCGGTCCGCCGAGGCGGAGGTGGCCACGTGAGAGCCGCGTTCCGGAGGCGCGAGGTGGTGTGGGCGGGCTGTGTCGTGGCGTTGGCGTGCGGGCTCGTCGCCGGGTGCGGGCCGTTGTCGCGGACGCATCGCGATCCCGGCAACAGCCACGCGGTGGCGACCGGCGCGCCGGGCGGGCGGGCGGACGCCGAGATCACCGTCTCCGGCGGGCGGGTGGAGCCGCCGCCCGGCTGGCTGGAGGTGCGCAAGGGGCGGCAGGTGAGCATCACCGTCACCAGCGATGTCGCCGACGAGCTGCACGTGCACGGGTACGACCTCGTGGCCGAGCTGCGGCCCGGGGTGCCCGCCACCATCCGGTTCACGGCCGGTCTGACCGGCGTGTTCCAGGTGGAGACGCACCGCGGCAAGCTGGTCCTGACCCAGCTCGCGGTCCGATGACGGCCTGGCCGGCGGCGGGCACTCTCGCGGCCGGCGCTGCCATGGGGGCGCTCGCGTGCGGTGGCGAACCGGCGGCGGCCCGGGTGCTGGCGCACGGGGTCGGGGAGCGGGCCGATCTGCCGATCCCGCTCTTCTACGCCTACGCCGGCGCCTTCGCCGCGCTGGTCGTCTCGTTCCTGGCGCTGGCCCTGCTCTGGGCCGACTCCCGGTTCCGCGGCGACCTCGCCGGCCGCCCGATCACCCTGCGCCCGCCGAGCGGAACCGCCCGGGCGGCCCGCGTCGTGACCCTCCTGGCCGCCGCCTACACCCTCGCCTGGCTGCTCCTCGGCCCGCCCACCGAGAACGCGGCCCCGTACCTGGTGTACGTGTTGTTCTGGGTCGGCCTGGTGCCCGCGTCGCTGCTGCTCGGCCCGGTGTGGCGGGTGCTGAACCCGTTCCGGCTGCTGCCCGACCGCCCCCGCCGCCCGTACCCGGCCAGGCTGGGGTACTGGCCCGCGGCGGCGGGCCTGCTCGCGTTCACCTGGACGGAGCTGGTCGCGCCCGAGCCCGCCGCACCCCGCACCCTGCTGATCTTCCTCACCCTGTACGCCGCCGCCCAGCTCACCGGCACCGTCGTGTACGGCCACGCCTGGCTGGAGCGCGGCGACCCGTTCGAGGTGTACTCGACCCTGATCGGCCACCTGTCACCCCTGGGCAGGCGGGCGGACGGCGGCCGCGTGCTGCGCAACCCGTTCGACGGCCTGGACGCCATCGCCCCGTCAGCCGGCCTGGTCGCCACGGTCTGCGTGCTGCTCGGCGGCACCGCCTACGACGGCCTGTCCACCGGCCCCGCCTGGGTGAACGCCCTGCAGTCGGCCCCCTTCGGCGGGCGCGCGGGCCTGGGCACGCTCGGCCTGCTGGCGGCCGTCGCGGGTGTGGCCGTCCTGTACGCCGCGTGCCTCGGCGTGGCCGGCCTGATCGGCGGCACGAAGGGGCTGGCCGGCGGCTTCGCCCACTCGCTGCTGCCGATCGCCGTCGGCTACCTGATCGCGCACTACTTCTCGCTGCTGGTCATCGAGGGCAGGCACGCGCTCATCCTGGCGCTGGGCCTGGACGCCGAGGTGGACCAGAACGCCGTCGCCCCCGGCACGATCGCCACCGTGCAGGTGCTGGCCATCGTGCTCGGCCACGTCGCGGGCGTGGTGGCCGCGCACGACCGCTCGGTCCGGCTGCTGCCGCCCGCGCGGGCGGTGGCGGGTCAGATCCCGCTGTTCGTGCTGATGATCTGCTACACCACCGGCGGCCTGACCCTGCTACTGGCGTGACGGCTAGCGCGCGCTCGTCCTGCGGCGGAACAGCACCGCCGCGACCGGCACGCAGATCACCACCGTGCCCGCCAGCCACGCCGTGGCCACCGCCCCCGACGCGCCCATGGGCAGGCCCAGCAGCAGCGACCGCATGGTCTCGATGATCGGCGTCAGCGGCTGGTTGTAGGCGAAGTCGCGCAGCACGCCCGGCATGGTCTGGGCCGGGACGATGCCGTCCGACACGTACGGCAGGAACAGCACGACGAAGCTGAACGCCCCCGCCGCCTGGGACGAGCTGACCAGCAGCCCCCAGACCGCCGCCAGCGCGGACATGGCCAGCACGTACCCGGTGACCAGGGCCAGCACCAGCGCCCAGTCGGTGAGCGAGGCGACGGGACGGAAGCCGAGCAGGAGCGCGACGGCCAGGGCGATGGCCGAGGACAGCACGTTGCGGATCACCGAGGCCACGACGTGCCCGGCGGGGACGGTCCAGCCGCTGATCGGCAGGGTGCGGAACCGGTCGATCATGCCGCCGGTCATGTCCTCGGCGATCGCCACGGCGGTGAGGGCGGCGCCGTACCCGCCGGACATGAGCAGGACGGCGGGGACGACGAAGTCGATGTAGGCCAGGCCGCTGGAGCCGGTCGTGATCGCGCCGCCGAACACGTACACGAACAAGACCATGATCATGACGGGCAGCGCCGTGTTGACGATGAGGCCGTCCAGCACGCGCACGTCCCTGCGCAGGCCGCGGACGACGAGGCGGCGCAGGTCGCCGGCGGCGGTGACGGGGGTGCTCATGCCGCGGCCGCCGTCAGCTCGAAGAAGACGTCGTCCATGGTGGGGGTGCGCAGCTCGACGTGCGCGACCGGGATGCCCGCCCCGTGCAGCGCCTCCAGCGTGTGGCGCAGGTGGTCGGGGCCGTGCAGGGCCAGCGTCAGCTCCCCGGCGCCGGGGTCGAGCTGGGAGCCGGGCAGGGCGGCGCCGGCGCGGGGCAGGTCCGCCGGGCGTGCCGGGCGCAGGGCCAGGCGCTCCCTGCCGACCTGGCGCTTGAGCGCGGCGGGGGAGTCGTCGGCGACGACCCGGCCCGCGTTGATCACCACGACGCGGTCGGCGAGCTGGTCGGCCTCCTCCAGGTACTGCGTGGTCAGCAGGATGGTGGTGCCGGAGGCGAGCAGCTCGCGGATCACCGACCACAGCTCGGCCCTGCTGCGCGGGTCGAGGCCGGTCGTGGGCTCGTCCAGGAACAGGATCGGCGGCGCCGACGCCATGCTGACCGCCAGGTCCAGGCGCCGCCGCATGCCGCCGGAGTACGTGCCGGCCCGCCGGTCGGCGGCGCCGGTCAGGTCGAAGCGCTCCAGCAGCTCCGCGGCCCGCAGCCGGCTCCGGCGGCGGCCGAGGTGGTAGAGGCCGGCGAACAGCTCGAGGTTCTCCCGCCCGGTCAGCAACGGGTCCACCGTGGCCTGCTGGGAGGTCAGCCCGATGGCGCGGCGCACCTGCGGGCCCTCGCGCGTCACGTCGTGCCCCGCCACCGTGGCGGTGCCGCCGTCCGGGGCGAGCAGCGTGGTCAGGATCCGCACGGTCGTCGTCTTGCCCGAGCCGTTGGGCCCGAGCAGCGCCAGCAGCGAGCCGGTGGGCACGGTCAGGTCGATCCCGGCCAGCACCCTGGTCGCGCCGAACGACTTGGTGAGCCCCCGGGCGTGGACGGCATCTGTGAATGGCCTACTGTGTATGACGTTCATAGTTTCAAGGTAATGCAGAATCCTAGGAGTGAGTCAAGGAGGACTTCGATGGCGCAGGACCGGTTGCCCCCCATGCTGCAGCGGTTGTGGGGGCGCGAGCCGGTGCCGCGCAGAGGGCCGCGGCCCCGGCTCGACCTGCACACGATCACCACGGCCGCCGTCGAGATCGCCGACGCCGAGGGGCTGGCCGGGGTGTCCATGAACAGCGTGGCCACGCGGGTGGGGGTGGCCGCGACCGCGCTGTACCGCTACATCGGCAGCAAGGACGACCTGCTCACCCTGATGGCCGACGCCATCGCCCCCGACCCGCCCGAGCCTGCGGGGCTGCCCTGGCGTGACTACCTCGCCCTGTGGACGCGGCTCCAGCGCGATCTCGTGCTGCGGCACGCCTGGGTGCTGCCGATCACGAAGTTCGCGCCGCCGCTCGGCCCGCGGCGGCTGCTCTGGCTGGACCGGGCGCTGGCAGCGCTCGACGGCACGGGGCTGGACGACGGGGAGAAGATCAACGTGGCCAGCACCCTGACGGGCTACGCGCTGACCGACGCGGCCATCATGGACTCGGCCGGCAGGGGCTTCGAGGACATGGAGGAGGCCGGGGTCGGCAGCGCCGCCGACTACGGTGAGCTGCTGGTGGAGCTGCTCGATCCCGAGCGCTATCCCGCGGCGGCGGCCGCCGTTCGCGGCGGCGCCTTCCGCGGCGCCGAGGGCTGGGTCCACGACGACGACTTCCGCTTCGGCCTCGACCTGCTGCTCGACGGCGTGGAGCAGCTCATCGCGCGGCGTGCCTCAGGACGTGACGTCGGCGGGCAGTAGCTGCTCGGTGAGGAGCCGGCGCACCCGCTCGGGGCCGGTCGCCCAGCGCCGCAGCAGCTCCCACCCGTGGAAGTAGCCGAAGAGGTACGGGCTCATCGGCGACGGCTCCAGCAGCCGGAGCGCCGCCGCCATCTCCTCCTCCCCGTAGAGCGCCCACCGCCCCAGGTACGCCCCCACCTCCGGCCGCCCCTCCGCCGCGAGGAACGCCGCGTTGCCCCAGACGCCCCACAACGCGTTCCTGGCCCGGTGCACCGCCGCGAAGTCGCTGCCGTCGGGCCGGATGCCCAGCTCGGGCAGGACGTTCGCGCTCAGCCACGCCTGCGCCTCGTCCCCGGGGAACACCAGCTCCTCGGCCAGCAGCCCGAGCCCCTCGCTGAGCACGAACGACGGCGACAACATGAACCGCACCCACCGCTCGTCCCCGAGCCGCTGCTCCTTGAGCATCGACTCGGCGATGTGCCCGGGATGCCCCTCGTGGGCCACGAGGTTCAGCAGGTCGGCGACGTTGAAGGGGATCGCCCGGTTGATGTGGATCGTGGACTTCAGCCCGCCCTCGTACTCGCCCGCCCCGTGGAAGGCCACGCCCTCCACCAGCCGGCACTCCACCACCTCGCCGGGCGGCAGCGGGACGATCGCGGCCGTCCTGGCCCGCGTCTCGGCCACCGCCCGGTCCACCAGCGCGGGCAGCCGCTCGACGTCGTGCAGCGTGTGCGCGGCCTGCCACGCCCTCAGCCGGTCGGCCGGCGTGCCGGACGTCCCCGGCAGGGCCGCGTCCAGGTCGGCGTGGGCCTGCTCGAACACCTCCTCCGGCACCCACCGAGGCTCCAGCCCCAGGCACTCCCGCCCGTACTCCGCCAGTGGCAGCCGCTCGCCGTCCAGGTGGCGGGCCATGGCGCGCACGGCACGGACGTGGGCCGCGAGATAGGCGGACGGCGCGCACTCCAGCAGCCGCTCCGCCTCCTCCGCCAGCGCCCCCGCCACGGCCGGCGGCTCCGCCTCGACCGCCGCCGCCCACTCGGCCGGCCCCCGGTAGATCAGCGCGGTGCCGCTCGGGCTGCCCGTGGCCAGCCGGTTGATCCGCAGCGCGAGCATCGCGTAGTCCCGCCGCCACCGCTCGTCGGTCATGTCGTCCCTCCCATGAGGACGTCGGGGCGGCCTAAGCTAGCGGTACGGTTTTCCGTACAGTGCACGGAAAGGTCTTCGGCCGATGCCGGACACGATCTGGTTCCGCGACGACGCCCGCCCGCGCAGGCCCCGGCTCTCGCGCGAGCGCATCGTCGCGGCCGCCGTCGCGCTCCTCGACGCCGAGGGGGTGGCCGGGTTCTCGATGCGCGGCCTCGCGGCGCGGCTGGGTGCGGGGACGATGTCGCTCTACGAGTACGTCCGCACCAAGGAGGATGTGCTGGACCTGGCCCTGGACGAGGTGATCGGCGAGATCGAGGTGCCGAGCGAGATCCAGGCGCACGGCGAGATCGAGGGGCACGGCGAGCCGAAGCCGTGGCGTGAGCTGCTGATCGCGCAGCTCACGCAGAGCCGCGCCGTTATGCGCCGCCATCCGTGGGTGCCCGCCCTCACCGCCACCCGCCCGCTGCTCGGGCCCCGGGCGCTGGCGCGTTCCCGGCTGTTCTACGCGGCGCTGGCGGAGGCGGGGCTGGCGGGGCCCGTGCTCACCGCCGCCGTGGGGACGTTGTCGTCGTACGTGAACGGGTTCGTCGCGGCGGAGAACATCTGGTGGCAGAAGGTACGCACCCCCGCCGCGGACGCCGAGATCCGGGCCAGGGTGGCGGGGCACCTGGATGCGGAGTTCGCCCGCCTCAGCCAGGTGGAGGACGCCGACTTCGACGGGCAGTTCCTGCTCGGGCTCGGGCTCATCCTGGATGGGATCGAGGGGCGGCTGGGAGGAGCAGGGCGGTGATGTTGTCCTCGCCGCCCGCCGTGAGGGCGTGCGTCACGAGGGCGCGGGCCGTGTGGAGGTGGTCGGTGCCTCGCGTGGTGCGGGTGCGCAGGGCGGCGGGGGTGGGCAGGTGGCGCCACAGGCCGTCCGTGCAGAGCAGCAGGACGCCGGGGGTGTGGGGGCGGTAGCTGCGCAGGTGCGGGTCCGGGCCGGCCGCGTCGGCGCCGAGCCAGGCGGACAGCGCGTCGTGGGTGCCTGTGTCGTCCTCCGTGAGGGTCATCGGGGTGCCTTCGCGGGGGAGCCAGTAGGCGCGGCTGTCGCCTATCCAGGCGGTCCAGACGCCGTCCGGAGATGCGATGCCGGCGACGTAGGTGCAGGCGGGCGGGTTTTCTCCCGGTTTGTCCGATGGGCCGAGAGCGGGCTGGTCGGGAGAGCGCCGATCCGGCGGCGGGCCGGGCGGGGCCGGGCTCATGCGCGGGGCGGCGAGGGCCGTGACGGCGCGGGCCGCGCGGATGGTGCCCTCCGTCAGCGCCGTCTCCGGCAGGGCGCCCGCGCGTAACAGCGCGACCGTCGTGGCCGCGCCCGTGTCGGCGGCCACCTGGGCGGCGCGTTCGGGGCGGGACGACATGGAGACGCCGTCGCACACCACGCCCACCGTCCACTCGCCCACCCTCACCAGGGCCATCGCGTCCGCGTTCACCGCCCGCCGCAGGCCGCGGTCGCTGACTCCGGCGGCGCCTCCGGCCGCCGTGAGCTCGAGGTGGGAGCGGAAGGCCGGTTGGGGGGTGCCGCAGTCCCAGCAGTGGCCGTCGGGGGCCACGGTGCCGCCGCCGCACGAGACACAGCATGTCATCTCCGTCATGGCCTCACGATCGTCTCAGATCCGGCGGGGGCCGGGTGGGCGGTAGCTTGGCACCCGACACGAGTGGAGTGGCCGGACGCCGAGGGGCCTGGATGACGCGGACCTGGACCGACGAGCCCGACGAGGCCGTGGGGGAGCTGCTCGCCGCGGCGCGAGACGGGGACGAGGAGGCGTTCGGGCGGCTGGTCGGGCCGCTGCGGGACGAGCTGCGCGCGCACTGCTACCGGATGCTGGGCTCCGTGCACGACGCCGAGGACGCCGTCCAGGAGACCCTGGACCGGGCGTGGCGCAGCCTGGGCGGGTTCGAGAACCGGGGCTCGATCAGGCCGTGGCTCTACAAGATCGCGACCAACCGCTCGCTGACCCTGCTCGACCGCCGTGGCCGCCGCGAGCTGCCCACCGACCTCAGCCCGGGCGGCGCGCCGGTGACCGAGGCGGCGTGGCTGGAGCCGTACCCGGACCGGCTGATGAGCTGGGCGGACGAGCTGAGCCCAGAGGCGCGCGTGCTGGCGCGCGAGAGCGTGGAGCTGGCGTTCGTGGCGGCGCTGCAGCACCTGCCGGCCCTGCAGCGGGCCGTCCTGCTGCTGCGCGACGTGCTCGGGTACGCCGCCCGCGAGGTCGCCGACCTGCTGGGCACCACGGTCGCCGCCGTCAACAGCGCCCTGCAACGGGCCCGCGCCCGGCTGCGTGAGCTGCTGCCCGGCACCACCCAGCAGCAGGCCCTGCGCGAGCTGGGCGAGCGGGGCAGCCGGGAGCTGGCCCAGCGGTACGCGGACGCCTGGGAGGCCGGGGACGTCGAGACCATCGTGGCCATGCTGACCGAGGACGCGAAGTACTCGATGCCACCGTTGACCACCTGGTACCGGGGGCACGCGGGCATCAGGGCGTTCCTGGAGGAGGGGCCGCTGCGGTGGCGGTGGCGGTTCCTGGTGGCGCGGGCGAACGGGCAGCTCGCGTTCGGCACGTACCTGTGGGACCAGGAGCGGGGCCGCTACGTCCCGGCCGGGCTGGACCTGCTCGTGGTGCGCGGCACCCGGATCGCCGAGGTGGTCTCGTTCCTGGAGGCCGGCTTCGCCGCGTTCGGGCTGCCGGACGGCGATGAGTTTCCCCCGCCGCCCGGGTTGTCACCGGTGAACGGAACAGCCCACGCGGGAGGAAACCATGATCGACGATGAGCGGCAGGTCCGCACCCTGATCGAGCGGTGGGCGGCGGCGGTGCGCGCCGGGGACCTGGACGGGGTCGCCGCCGACCACGCCGACGACATCGTGATGCACGACGTGCCGGAGAACCTGCGCGGCATCGAGGCGTACCGCGCGGCGTGGCCGCCGTTCTTCGGCTGGCTGGCGCAGGGCGTCGCGTTCGACATCCGGTCGCTGGAGGTCACGGCCGGCGCCGACGTCGCCTACGCGCACGCCCTGCTGCGCTGCGGCCCGGCCGAGGAGGAGCGGGAGGCGCGGCTGCGGATCACGTTCGGGCTGCGCAAGGAGGACGGGCGGTGGGTCGTCGCCCACGAGCACCACTCGTTCCCCGTCGTCGATCCCGTGGCGGCGGAGGGGTGATCAGCGGCGCTCCTCCAGGGCTGTTGCGAGCATGGTGTCGAGTGCCTGCTGGGACGTCCGCAGCCGGTCGATCGTCTCGGCGAGGCGGCGGCTTTCGCGCCGGAGGCCGGCGACCATGCCGGGGCAGGCGGACGGCACCATCCGTTCGCCGTCGTCGTGGACGCAGTCCAGCAGCCGCGCGATGACCGCCGTGGGCAGGCCGGCGGCGAGCATCGTGCGGATGTGGCGCACGGCGGCCACGTCCGCCTCGCCGTACTCCCGGTAGCCGTTCGGCAGCCGGTGGGGGCGCAACAGGCCCTGCTCCTCGTAGTAGCGCAGCAGCCGCCTGGGAACCCCGGTCTCGCGGGACAGGTCACCGATCCTCATGAGCTTCCTTGACCTTCACATCGATGTGACGCCTTACCGTCGTCGGCGTCATGCAAGGCAACAACGTGAAGGAGCGGATCATGCCTGGAGCGGTGATCGTCGGATCGGGGCCGGGCATCGGGCGGTCCGTGGCCGCCCGGTTCGCCAGGGAGGGGCTGGCGGTGGGGCTCCTCTCGCGCAGCGGCAGCGCTCTCGGCCTGGACGGGGTGCGCACGTACCGGGCCGACTGCGGTGACGAGGGCCAGTTGCGTGCGGCGCTCGACGCGGCCACGGGGGCGCTCGGCACGCCGGACGTGGTCGTGTACAACGCCGCGATCATCCGGCCGGACACGCTCGGTGCGGTGGACGCGCGGGCGCAGCTCGACGCCTGGGCCGTCAACGTGGTGGGGGCGATGGTCACCGCCTCGCACGTGGTGCCCGCGATGGCGCGGCGAGGTGGTGGCACGTTCATCGTCACCGGGGGGATGCCTGAGCCCAAGGCGGCGTACGTGAGCTTGTCGCTGGGGAAGGTGGGGGTTCGGGCGCTGGTGGCGATGGTGGATGAGGAGTATGGGGCGGCGGGGGTGCACGCCGCCAGTGTCACGGTCGCGGGGGTCGTCGCGCCGGGGACGGCCTTCGATCCGGATGACATCGCCGAGCACTACTGGAGGTTGCACACGCAGCCGCGTGAGGGGTGGGAGCGGGAGGTCGTGCACACAGGTGGCGGCCGGTGACGCCGGGGTGCCGGGGTGCTGCGGTGTCGGGTGAGCGGGCAGAGGTCTGCGAGTGGTCTCAGGCGGTGAGGTGCCAGAACCAGCCGAGCGGGCGTAGGCCCAGCCGCCGGGCCACCCGCTGTGACGAGTGGTTGTCCGCGCTCGTGCTGTAGAACGCGTGGATCCCCGGCAGCATGTCGGCCCAGGCGGCCGTGGTGGCGGCGGCGTAGCCACGGCCGCGGCAGGCGGGTGCGGTCCAGGTGCCCGCCTCGGCGCCGAGCGGGGTGAGGCGGGCGCTGTGGCAGATGGAGACCGGCCGGCCGTCCTCGGCGATCATGGCCCAGGGTGCCCCCGCGCTGCGGGTGGTGAGCTTGTCCCACTCGTCGGGCTCCCAGGAGCTGGGGCGCGGTAAGGAGCGTACGAGCTGGACGTGCTCCGCAGAGTCCGACCTCAGGACGTCCACGGGTACGCCGGGCCGGACCGGCGGGACGACGAGGTAGCTGGGGCCGCCCGTCACTGACACCCGCTCGCCGCCGAGAAGCTGCCGGCAGGTGGCGAGCACGTCCGGTGGTGTGCCGAGGTCACGGGGGATGCCGAGGCTCGGCGGGGTGCTGAGGCGGGTTGAGGTGTCGGGGTGTGAGGAGGCGAAGAGCGCGAGGAGGCGGGCGGCCAGGTCGTCCGGTACGCCGCTCGCGACGGCGGCCGTCAGGCCATCGGCTGCCACGCCGATGACCAGGTCCTCGGGGCCGGGCAGGCGCCCGCGCTCGTCCAGGCGCCAGATGACGCCCAGCTCGATGCGGACCAGATCGATGTCGCGGGCTACGTCCGTCACAGGACCCCTTCCTGCGCAGGCTCTCCTGGCGCCGTCAACGTGAACGGGACGGTCGCGGCCACCCTACCGTTGACGATCACGTCGAGCTCCCGCGCGCCCGGCGGCTCGTCGCGGGTGGTGACCGGGCGGAAGGAGTGGCTCTTGCGCACGGTGAACGTCGCGCCGGCGCCACTCGCGTCCCGCTGACCGAGGTGGAAGACGCGGCGCGAGCCCGGCCGCCGCACCGCGTACTTCAGCAGCACCGGCCCCGCCGCCTCCGCCGTCACCGTGACGGTGAAGGCCAGCTTGCCGCCCACGGCCACGGTGGGTGAGTCGAGGGACAGCTCGTGCACCGCGCCGCTGCCCGGCGTGGCGCCCACCAGGGCGAGGGCCTCCGGGTGGCCGGCTCGCAGGAGGCCGCGGACCGCGTGGCGCAGCACCCGCTCCACGTGGGAGCCGCCGTCGGCGCGCCACTTCGCCAGCAGCTCCAGGGCTGTGTCGGGATGGTCCTTGGCCAGGTCGTTGACGTGGTTGGCGACGGAGCGGCGTACGTACTCGCTCGGGTCGTCGCGCAGCCGGTCGAGCAGGGGCAGCGTCGGGCCAGGGGTCATCAGCCAGCCGACCCGGCCGGCCCACGGCAGGCGCGGGCGGGAGCCCTCCGAGGCCAGCCGGCGCAGGTGCTCGTCGGGGGACTCCGCCCAGCCGTACATGATCTTGATGGCGTCGTCGCGGTAGCGTTCCAGGTAGGGGCGGACGGCGAACTCGCCCGTCGCGTACGGCGTGAGCGCGGCCAGCGTCTCCATCGCGGCCTCCAGGTGGTCGAGCCCCTGGGTGGCGGTGTGGTCGGTGGCGGGCCAGCCGCTCCACATGTCGAGCGTGGCCGCGCACTCCCGGACGAGCGCGGCGGCCTGGGGATAGGGCAGGGGCAGTGCGTCGTGCAGGGCCGCGGAGACGTGGGTGACGCGGGCCTTGAGCTCCAGGCCGTCGAGGCCGGTCAGGGCCTGTGCGGTGAAGCGGGCTCGGGGGAACGCGGGCCACGCGGCGGCCAGCCCGTCGGCCAGCACCGACACCGACTGGGCGTTGATCAGGTCTTTGAGCGGTTGAGCCACGCGGCAACTGTGCCAGGAGCCACCGACATTTCCTGAGCGGAGGACTCAGGTGGACAGGCCCGCGTAGTACGACTTCATCGACGGGTAGTAGTCGTCGAAGCTCACCGGCGCGGACCCGTCGCGCGAGGCGACGAGCAGGTCCAGGTAGTACTCCCAGCCGGGCCCGATCTCGCCGATGCCCTCCTCGGTGTCGAGATGCTGGACGAACCGCAGCTCCGTCACCCCCTCCGACTCCGCCAGCAGCAGCTCGACGTGCCAGGCCCCGTGCTCGTCCAGGGAGGAGACGGCCAGGCGGCGGGGCGGCTCGCAGGCGTCGATGTGCAGGTCGTACCGGGGCTGCTGGTCCTCGAAGAGGAGCTGCACCTTGATCGTGCGGCCGGGGGCCGCGTCGCCCTCCCACGGGCCGAACCAGCGGGCCGTGCGCTCGGGCTCGGTGATGCTGGCCCACACGTCGGCGGCGGGCGCGCGGAAGGTGCGGGTGAGGACGAGGTCGGTGCCGTTCGCGGTGCTGAACAGGGCGCCGGTGGGGATGGGGCTCATGCGGTGTTCTCCTGTCCTGCGACGCCGTGCGAGGCGTCCCTGGTGGTACGGCGTTCGCGGCGGGTGCGGTACACCTCGGTCTCCAGCGCGTCGAAGCGGTGCTCCCAGCCGGTGGGGCGGGCGAACCGGGCGAGCCAGGTGATCAGCTCGCCGAACGGCTCCGGGTCGAGCGTGTAGAGGCGCTGCCTGCCGACCAGCTCGGCGCGGACGAGGCCGCTCTGCCTGAGCACCCGCAGGTGGCGGCTGACGGCGGGGCGGCTGATCGCGAAGCGCTCGGCGATGTCGCCTGCCGGTAGCGGCCCGTCGCGCAGCAGGACGAGGATCTGCCGCCGCACGGGATCGGCGACAGCGCCGGCCACCTGGTCCATGCGTGCCGCACCCGCCTCATCCACGCGAGCCCCGCCCGCCGCCTGGTCCGCGCGTGCGGCCGCCTCGTCCATGTTCACTCCGAAAGCGTAACCTGTGGGTTACGCTTTCTCAAGACGGGTGTCGCGACGGCCCGGCGGAAGAGAGAACCTCAGCCCGTGGTCTCCCGCCACCGGTTGGTGATGGGCAGGCGGCGGTCGCGCCCGAAGTTCTTGGGCGTGATCTTGGGGCCGGGCGGATACTGCCGCCGCTTGTACTCCGCCAGGTCCACCAGCCGGATCACCCGCGTCACCAGCGCCGGATCGTGCCCCGCCGCGATCAGCTCCTGCGAGCCCATGTCCTTCTCGACGTAGTCGTCCAGCAGCCGGTCCAGCACCTCGTACGGCGGCAGCGAGTCGGTGTCGCGCTGGTCGGGACGGAGCTCGGCGCTCGGCTCCTTGGTGATCGAGTTCTCCGGGATCGGCTGGTCGGCCTGGAGCAGGAAGTCCGGGTCGGAGTGGGCGTTGCGCCACCGCGACAGCTCCCACACCATCGTCTTCGGCACGTCCTTGATCGGCGCGAAGCCGCCGGCCGAGTCGCCGTAGAGGGTGGAGTAGCCGGTGGCCAGCTCGCTCTTGTTCCCGGTGGTCAGCACCAGGTGGCCGTGCTCGTTCGACAGCCCCATGAGGATCATGCCGCGCACCCTGGCCTGGAGGTTCTCGGCGGCCAGGCCGGACAGCTCGATCTCCTTCTCGAAGGCGTTGACGATGTCGGCGATCGGCACCACCTGGGCGTTGACGCCCTGCCTGCGCACGAGGTCCTCGGCGTCGGCCAGCGAGTGGTCGGAGGAGTAGCGGGAGGGCATGAGCACCACGTTGACCCGGGAGGGGCCGATGGCGTCGGAGGCGATGGTGGCGGTCAGCGCGGAGTCGATGCCGCCCGACAGGCCCAGGATGACCGACTGGAACCCGTTCTTGGCCACGTAGTCGCGCACTGCCAGCACCAGCGCCGAGTAGACCTCGGCGTGCAGGTCGAGCCGCTCGGGCACGGCGGCGGGCACGGCGGGATAGGGCGCGACGGGCTCGGCGGACAGCACCAGCCGCTCGACCGTGATCGTGGAGCCGTCGCCCGCGTCGTAGGGGTACGTGCCGGGCTCGGCGTCGGAGACCGGCAGCCCGTCGAGGTCCACGACCAGCAGCTCCTCCTTGAACTGCCCGGCCCGCGCCACCAGCTCGCCCGACTTGTCCACCACGATGGAGTCGCCGTCGAAGACCAACTCGTCCTGCCCGCCGACCTGGTTGACGTAGAGGAGCCCGCACCCGGCCTCACGGGCCCGGCGCGCGCACAGCTCCAGCCGTACGTCGTCCTTCTCCTTCTCGTACGGCGAGGCGTTCGGCGCCACCAGCAGCCCGGCGCCGGCCTGCCCGACGACGGACACGGGGCCGCCCTCCTGCCAGAGGTCCTCGCACACGGCGATCGCCACGTCCACCCCGTGCAGCCGGAAGATCGGCAGCCGGTCGCCGCGCACGAAGTAGCGGTACTCGTCGAACACCCCGTAGTTCGGCAGGTGGTGCTTGGCCGTGCGGGTGACCACCTCCCCCTTGTACAGCAGCGCGGCGGCGTCGAGCGGGGCCCCCTTCGGCTGGCCGACGCGGGGCGCCAGGTCGGCGCGGTCCACGTAGCCGACGACCACGGGCAGGTGCCCCAGGCCCTCGCGCTCCAGCCTGCGCGCGACCTCCTCCAGCGTCCGGATGCTGGCGTCCACGAAGGAGGTGCGCAGCACGAGGTCCTCCACCGGGTAGCCGGTGAGGAACATCTCCGTGAAGACCACGAGATGGGCCTCCCGCTCCGCCGCGTCGCGGGTCCACGCGATCAGCTTGTCGGCGTTGGCGCTCAGGTCGCCGACGGTCGGATTCGTCTGTGCCAGGGCAATGCGCAGTTGTGCCACGTATCAAGCCTAGTACGCCCCGATTTTTATCGTCAAAGCGACGAAAAGTAGGTCATTTCGCGCCGGGGGTGACCAGGCCGGACTCGTACGCGGCCATCACGAGCTGCGCCCGGTCGAACAGCCCGAGATGCTCCAGCAGCGACTTGACCACCAGGCCCACCTCCTCCTCCGGCAGCGCGAGCGTCTGCCCGATCTGCCGGTTGGTCAGCCCGCGGGCGACGAGCTTGAGCACGTCCAGCCGGTCGTCGGGGAGCCCGGCCAGCGCCGGGGGCGAGGCCGGGTCGGTGCGCCCGGTGAACGCCGAGATCAGCCGCGTGGTCACGGCCGGGTCGATGAGCGCGTCACCGGCCGCCGCGGCCCTGATGGCGGCCAGGATCTGCTCGGGCGGCGACGTCTTCAGCACGAACCCGCTCACCCCGGCGCGCAACGCCGCGTACAGGTTCTCGTCGCTGCCGAAGGTGGTCATCATCACCACCTTCGGCGGCCGTTCGCCTGCCAGGATCCGGCGGGCGGCGGCCAGGCCGTCCAGGCGCGGCATCTGGATGTCGAGCAGCACCACGTCGGGCCGCGTCTCGCGGACGGCCGAGATCGCCTCCTCGCCGTTGGCCGCCTCGCCCGCCTGCGCGAACCCGGCCTCGCTGTCCAGCATGGCCTTCAGCCCGGTACGCACCAGCGCCTGGTCGTCGGCCACCAGCACGCGCAGCACCCCGCCGGCCGCCCCCGGCTCGGCCACGGGCTCGGCGGGCGGCTCCTCCAGGCGCTGGGCCAGCATGTCGGCCTCCAGCCGGCGCAGCCCGGCCGACAGGTCCAGCCCCAATTCGTCCCGCCACACGGCGCGCGCCCTGCGCAGCGCCGCCAGCGCGTCGCCCTGGCGCCCCATCCGGTAGAGCGCCACGGCGAGCAGCCGCCACGCCTCCTCCCGCAGCGGGTACGCCGACGCGTGCGCCTCCAGGTCCGCCACCAGCGACGTCGCCCGGCCCAGAGCCAGCCCGGCGTCGGCCCGCCGCTCGACGGCGATCAGCCGCAGCTCCTCCAGCCGCCCGGCCTCGGTCGCGGCCCAGCTCAGCTCCGCGAACTCCGCGAGTGCCGGCCCGCGCCACAGCCCGAGCGCGGTGTCCATGGCCGCCCACACCTGCGCGGGCGTGCCGTCGGACTTGACCAGCGTCTCGAAGTGCCAGGCGTCCACCTGCTCGGTCCGGGCGCGCAACGCGTACCCGGGCGGCGCGGACACCAGCACCCCTGCCTCCTCACGGGGTGCGCGGCCCGGCTCCAGGGCGCGGCGCAGCCGGGAGACGTAGCCCTGGATGGTGGACAGGGCCTGCGCGGGCGGGTCACCCGGCCAGAGCTCGTCGATGAGGGTGTGCACGGGGACGGCGCGGCCACCGGCGACGAGCAGGCGCGCGAGCACCGCCCGCTGCCGCTGGCCGCCGAGGTCGAGGGGGGCGCCGTCGGCCCAGGCCTGGAACGGTCCTAGAGCGGTGAAGGTCAGCATGTCAGGCGTAACTGTAGAGGCAGAATGGGTCTGGGTATATGGGGAAATGTCAGAGAGGCAGCTCGGCGTCGACAACCGTGCCCCCTCCTGCGGCCTCCCGCACCACGCACATGCCGCCCAGCTCGGCGGCCCGCTCCCGCATCGAGCCCAGCCCGACGCCCGCCCGCGCGTCCGCCGGGATGCCGCGCCCGTCGTCGGTGACGGTGATCCGCAGCGTCTCGGCGCGCCGCAGCGCGATGGTGATCGTGGCCGCGCCCGAGTGCTTGCGGGCGTTGGTGAGCGCCTCCTGCACGATCCGGTACGCGGCCACCTCGACGGCCGCGGGCAGCCCGTCGAGACCCCCTGAGACCTCGACCGGCGTGCCCGCCAGCTCCGCCACGGCCCCCGCCAGGCCCAGCTCGTCGAGCGCGGGCGGGCGCAGGCCGTACACGAGCTGCCTGATGTCGCCGCTCACCGCGTCCATGCCGGCACGCAGCTCGGCCAGCAGCAGGTCGGCGCGCTCCGGCGAGCTGCGCACGGACAGGCGGGCGGCGTTGATCGACATGGCCATGCCGGTCAGCGACTGGCCGAGCCCGTCGTGCAGGTCGCGGCGCAGCCGCCGCCGCTCCTCCTCGCGCGCGGTCAGGATGCGCTCGCGCGAGCGCTGCAACGCCGCCGTCAGCCGCACGGCGTGCGCCGCGTCGGCGATGTACGGGGTCAGCATGGCGATCACCCGCTCGTCGTGCGCCGCCGGGAACCTGCGCCGGTCGGTCGGCCCGACCAGCAGCAGCCCGACCGGCTCCCCGTGCCACACCAGCGAGATCACCCGCGCGGGCGGGCCGGGGGCGCCCGAGATGGTGGTCGTGCCGTCCAGCTCGACCGCCACGCCCGTCACCGACAGGCCCTCGCGCAGCACGTCCAGGGTGGCCAGCAGCCCGTGCACGGGGTCGGTGTGCTGCAGCCGGTGCCGCAACCGCCCGGCCAGCGTGCCGGGCACGCCGGTGCTGCCGTACAGGAGCCGGTCCACGCCGCGCTGCATGCCGCGCCGCATCGGCTGGAAGGCCGCCCCGGCGAACACCGCCGCCGCGATCCCGGCCACCCGGTCCACCTCGGCGAGGAACAGGCTGCTCGCGGCGCTGACCGCCACGTACACGCCGGTGGTCACGATGATCAGCCCGGTGCCGATGAGCGCCCGGCTGATCAGCGTGTCGATGCCGAACAGCCGGTAACGCAGCACCGCCACCGCGATGGCCGCCGGGATCAGCGGGATGAACAGCGTCGCCAGCCACCAGAACGGGTCGCCCAGCATCCACGGCACCAGCAGCCCCGGCAGCGCCACCACCAGCCACAGGAGCTGGCGCCGCTCGGCCGCGTCGCCGCGCTTGAAGCGCACCACCAGGGAGACGAACGCCAGCGCCATGGCCGCCGACACCAGCCAGTGCGCCGGGTCCCTGAACGCCTTCTGCCCGCTCAGCGCGCCGGCCCAGTCGAGCGCCACGCCCGCCACGGCCGGCACGATCACCCAGCGCCACCGCCGCGACAGCAGCCTGCCCGCCGGGTAGAGCAGGGGCAGCAGCACGCCGAGCGTGAGCTGCAGCACGTGCCAGGTGAAGTTGATCACCGGCCAGCCGGCGGACGGATGCCCGAACAGCAGGTGGAAGGCGTTGGCCGACAGGATGTTGGCCGCGGCGCTCAGCCCGCCGACGCACAGCAGCCAGCCGATCACCAGCCGGGGCCTGCTGTGCACGAGGATCGCGCCGAAGACGGGGAACGCCGTGCCCGCCATGTCCTCAGGGGCGAACGGCAGCGGCGTCCAGGAGGGCTGCGGCAGCTGCGCCGTCACCCAGATGTCGGTGAGCTCGAACACCACGGCGAGCGTGGCCATGCCGATCGCCACGCCTCGCGCCAGCCCTGCGCGGCGCATCCCACCCGCCCTTCCCACCCATGATCGGGGTGAAAATTATCGGTGGGCTGCCAACGTCCGATCAAAATTTTCTCAACGCGCTCCGCACCTGGTCAGCGCAACGATAGCGGGCTCGGGCCGCCGCGGTCAGCGGCGCCTGATCGCCGGGCCGAGCAGCAGCAGGCCGGCCGCCGACAACACGCCGACCCCGCCGATCGTGAACCACAGCGCCCGCGGGCCCAGCTCCAGCAGCGGCCCGCCGAGCAGCGGCGCCAGCACCGCCGCCAGCGACCACGCGAACCCGAACAGCCCCGAGTACCGCCCGCGCAGCTCGGCGGGCGCCAGCGTGGCCACGATGGCGCCGGGGATCCCGGCCGTGACGATCTCGCCGGCCGTCCAGATGGCGATCGTCACCGCCAGCCCCAGCATGCTGGTCACGTACGCGGTCAGCGCGAAGCCCGCCGCCATCACGGCCAGCCCCAGCGCCAGCGTGCGCGCCGGGTCCCTGCGCCCCAGCCAGCCCGACACCAGCGGCTGCACGACGACGATGAGGATCCCGTTCAGCGCCATGGCCACGCCGAACTCCTGCGGCGTCAGCTTCACCACGTCGGTCATCGCCACCGGCAGCATGGTCATCGTCTGCGAGTAGACCAGCGCGTTGCCCAGCGCGACCAGCGTGAACCCGACCATGACCCGGTCACGCAGCACCACCCCGAACCCGCCCGTCACCTGCTGGGCGGCCGGTGTGGTCTCGGGCACCGCCCGCCACACCAGCACGGCGAAGACCACGGCCGACAGCGCGTCGATCCAGAACAGCCAGAGGAAGCCCTGGCCTGCCAGCCAGCCGCCGGCCGTCATGCCGACCGAGTAGCCGAGGTTGATCGCCCAGAACAGCAGCCCGTACGCCCGGGGCCGCTCCTCGGCCGAGACCAGGTCGGCGACCAGCGCGTTCGACGCCGGCCGGTAGACGTCGATCACCAGGCCGAGCGCGAACATCGAGGCCACGATCGCGGGCAGCGAGCTGCTGTAGCCCAGCGCCAGCATGCACGCGGCGGTGGCCAGCATGCCGCCCGACAGCGTCGCGCGGCGCCCGATCCGGTCCGCCAGCACGCCCGCCACGAGCTGCGACAGCAGCGACCCCACCCCGAACACGCCCATCACCAGGCCCGCCGCCGTGACGGACAGGCCGCGGCTCTGGGTCAGGTAGACGCCGGTGAAGGGCATCACCATGGTGCCCAGGCGGTTCACCAGCGTGCCGCCCCACAAGGCCCAGAACGGGCGGGGCAGCCCGCCGATCTGCGACCGGAGGAAGGAGGGTTTCTCGACTGTTGCGCTCGACACGCCTCAAAGAGTGAGATTTCCGGTTATGTCGTGCGAACGATTTAGCGCACACTAAAAGCATGTCCATCACCTGGGTGCTGAAGCCGGAGGACGTGGCCCACATCCGGTTCGCCTTCTCCCCGATGTGGGAGCTCGTGGCCAGCCTGCGCACCCTCCAGCAGCCCGCCAGGCAGTCGATCCACCTGCCCTGGCTCAAGGCCGTGCGCCCCCGGCTGGCCGGGCTCGACCTGAGCGAGCTGTTCGCGCTGGTCCCGCCGACCGGCTACCTCGCCGACTTCATCACCCCGCCGCCCGACACGCCGATGCCCGACTTCGCCGCCGAGCTCGACCGGGTCAGGGGCACCGACCCGGCACGGGCCCGCGAGGAGGCGGCCAAGGTACGGGGTACGGACCCGGCCGCGATCGAGCGGTTCACGGCCGACCCCGGCGCGGGCGTGCTGCGGGTCGCGGACGCGCTGGAGACGTACTGGGAGGCGTGTCTCGCCGAGTTCTGGCCCCGCGTGTACGCGCTGCTGGAGCGGGACGTCATGGGCCGCTCACGCCAGCTCGCCCAGGGCGGGGCCCGCCGGTTGTTCGCCGGGCTCGACCCGGCCGTGCGGTGGACGGGGGACACGCTGATCATCGACCGGCCCTGGTGCGAGGCGGGCGGGCTGCACGGCGACGGGCTGCTGCTCGTGCCCAGCGCGTTCTACTGGCCGTCGGTGGCCGTGATGACGGCGCCGTACCAGTCGATGCTCGTCTACCCCGTGCAGGGCGTCGGCACGCTGTGGGAGCAGGGGCCGCCGCCCGCGCCCGGCGCGCTCGCCGCGCTGATCGGCAGGAGCAGGGCCGCCATCCTGCTCGCGCTGGCCGAGCCCGCCACCACCTCCGCGCTGGCCACCCGCATGGCGCTCACGCCGGGCGCGGTCAGCCAGCACCTCGGCGTGCTCAGCGGCGGCGGGCTGGCGGTGGGCATGCGGCTCGGCAAGCAGGTCGTCTACCGCCGCACCCTGGCCGGCGACATGCTCGCCGCCGGCCCCGGAGCTCATGCGTAACGCTGCGACTCCAGCAGCCAGTCCAGGTGCGCGCGCGGCGCGGCCAGGTACGCGCAGGCCACCTTGCTGACGTCCCTGGCCGCCTTCGGCTCCAGCTCGCCCAGCGGCAGCCGCTTGGCCGCCTTGCGCATGTCCTGGCAGCGCCCGGTGATCCGGTCCAGCACCCAGGCCGTCGCCTCCCGGTCGCTCAGCCCGAGCTGCCGCATCGCCAGCACCACGAAGTTGTGCACGTCGCCGCGCTCCTTCGGGCGCGAGGCCACGTCGTTGCACCACGCGGTGACGTCGCTGCAGGCGTCCACGAGCTGCCGCCACGGGTCCGACTCGTGCACCCAGACCGGCACCTCGACCCGCAGGCACGGCTCCACCAGGTCGTACAGGTACGGGCCGACCGTGCCCCTGCGCAGCGCCGGATACTCCTCCAGCGTCGGCATCCGCCCCGCCGCGCGGTTCTCCGCCTCGGCGCGGCAGGCGTCGTACTGGCGCTGCAGCCCCACCGCGAACCTGGCCCGCCACTGGTCGCTCATGCGCACGCTCGTCACCCGCCACAGGTCGGCGAAGGCCGCCTCCAGCGGGTGGCAGGAGGTGCCCTTGAGCATGCCGTGGAAGATCTCCAGCGGGCCCGAGCGCTCGTCCAGCTCGTCGTCCAGGTGGAACAGCCAGGTCAGCCACTGCGCGAACAGCGCCGCCGCCGCCGCGTCGAACTCGGCGAACGCGCGGCCGGCCATCCGGTGGAAGCCGACGCCCGGGTCGGCGCGCAGGCCGGTGCGCCTGGCCCAGTCGATGACCGCGGCCTCGATGGCGTACACGGCCGGATGCATCCTGCACGGCGCCGCCATCGCGGGCACCCGCTCAGTCAGCGGCAGCAGCGCGAGCGCGGCCGGGGCGCCCCGGCGCGGCCGTGGCAGCAGGGACGACAGCGCCGAGCGCAGGGCGGTGCGCGCGGTGGTGAGCGCGGTGCCGAACGCCGTGCCAAATACGGTGCTCGTGGCGGCGCCCTCGGTGTCCTTCACGGCGCCCTTCACTGGAGTGTTCCTCACGGTGCTGTTCACAGGGGCCCGAACAGCCAGTTGCCGGCGGCGTTGGGGTCGTCGCCGCGGTAGTAGTCGGCGGCGGCCAGCACCAGCTCCTCCACCGTGAGCGAGCCCCTGCCCGCCCGGTCCAGCCGGTCGAACGCCTCGTCCACGTCGTCGTAGGGCACCCCGAACGCGCACAACATCGTCCGGAAGTCGGCCGGCCCGATCTGACCGTCGTCGTCGCCGTCGCACAGCTCGGCCACCGCCACCGTGGCCGGCCTGAACACCTCGTCGTACCGGTCGCCCGTGACGAACGCCGCCGTCATCCCCCGCCGGAAGTCCGGCCGCGCGATGCCGGAGTCGCCGTCGCGCTCCAGCGTCTCCGACAGGGTGGACCAGATGCGGTCGAAGCTGTCCACGAGACTCGCCCCGGCGACCGAGGTGGGGGACTCCCCGAAGCCCACCAGGATACGGGCGCCCAGCCCCAGCAGGTCCTCGCGCTCGACGACGCCGTTGCCGCTCGCGTCGATGTGGTCGAACGCCCGATCGAGCTTGTGATTGAGCAGGTCGATAGCCACCAATGCCTCCCCCGAGACTGACTGCGTGATCACAGTAAGTCGGGGCGGGCCCTTTGTCAGCGAGGCTCGCACCGGCACCCCCCGTAACGTGTGCGAAACACGGACACGGCATGCTGGTGTGTACGCCTGTACTGTCCGTACGAACGAGGGGAAGCCGTGGACCGCCAGCAGGAGTTCGTGCTCCGCACGCTAGAGGAACGCGACATCCGGTTCATCCGGCTGTGGTTCACCGACGTGCTCGGCTTCCTCAAGTCCGTCGCGATCGCGCCCGCCGAGCTGGAGGGGGCCTTCGCCGAGGGCATCGGCTTCGACGGCTCGGCCATCGAGGGCTTCGCCCGCGTCTACGAGTCCGACATGCTCGCCAAGCCCGATCCGGCCACGTTCCAGATCCTCCCGTGGCGCAGCGAGACGCCGGGCGCGGCGCGCATCTTCTGCGACATCCTCATGCCCGACGGCACGCCGTCGCACGCCGACCCGCGCTGGGTGCTCAAGCGCACGCTGGCCAAGTGCGCCGACATGGGCTTCACCTTCTACACCCACCCGGAGATCGAGTTCTTCCTGCTGAAGAACCGTCCCGAGCCCGGCCAGCGGCCCGAGCCGATCGACTCCGGCGGCTACTTCGACCACACGCCCCACAGCTCCGGCCACGACTTCCGCCGTCAGGCGATCATGATGCTGGAGTCCATGGGCATCTCCGTCGAGTTCAGCCACCACGAGGGCGCGCCCGGCCAGCAGGAGATCGACCTGCGCTACGCCGACGCGCTCACCACGGCCGACAACATCATGACCTTCCGCCTGGTCATGAAGGAGGTCGCGCTGGAGCAGGGCATCTGGGCCTCCTTCATGCCCAAGCCGTTCACCGAGCACCCCGGCTCCGGCATGCACACGCACATGTCGCTGTTCGAGGGCGACCGCAACGCCTTCTACGAGGCCGGCTCCGACTACCGGCTGTCGAAGATCGGGCGCTCGTTCATCGCGGGCCTGCTGCGGCACGCCGCCGAGATCACCGCCATCACCAACCAGTGGGTCAACTCCTACAAGCGGCTCTGGGGCGGCGCCGAGGCCATCGCGGGGCAGGGCGGCGAGGCCCCCTCCTACGTGTGCTGGGGCCACAACAACCGCTCGGCCCTGGTCCGGGTGCCGATGTACAAGCCGCACAAGGGCGGCTCGACGCGCATCGAGTTCCGCTCGCTCGACTCGGCCTGCAACCCCTACCTGGCCTTCGCGCTGATCCTGGCCGCCGGGCTGAAGGGCATCGAGGAGAGCTACGAGCTGCCGGCCGCCGCCGAGGACAACGTCTGGACCCTGACCAGCGCCGAGCGGCGCGCCCTCGGCATCCAGCCGCTGCCCGGCTCACTCAACGACGCCATCGAGGTCATGGAGCGCAGCGAGCTGGTGGCCGAGACGCTGGGCGAGCACGTCTTCGACTTCTTCCTGCGCAACAAGCGCTCGGAGTGGCGCGAGTACCGCCGCCACGTCACCGAGTTCGAGCTGGGCCGCTACCTGCCGGTCCTCTGACCACTGGCGGCGTCGAAGACGATCGCCTCCAGCAGCCCGGCCTCCGCCCGGTTCATGATGCGCGCCGCGATGGCCGGGGCAGGGTCGCCGCCCTTGACCCGGGTGAGCAGGCTGTCCCACCGGCGCTGGTGGCGGGCGAACGTCCGGGGCGCCACCACCCTGCCCCTGGCCCGCTGCCCCGCCAGAGCCTCGTCGGCGGGGGCGTCCAGCAGGAGCAGATGGAGGTCCGCGCCGTGCCTGCGCGCCAGCCAGGCGAAGCCGCGCAGCACGACGGGGGCGCAGCCCCGGTTGTGCGCGAGCACCGAGTGGCCCTGGGTCAGGGCCCGCCGGATGCGGGTCAGATGGGTGACGAACACCACGGCCCGGCGCACCGGGTAGGGCGCCCAGGTGAGCCTGCCGTTCCAGTGCCGCCTGGACTGCGAGGAGTCGATCACCACGACAGGGCCTGAGGCCAGCGGCAGGCTTTCGGCGCCGTCCATGCCGTACAGGCGGCGCAGCAGCGTGGTCTTGCCCGCCCCCGGCAGCCCCGTCAGGATGACCAGGGCTCCCGGCGGATACCGCAGCCTCGCTCCCTCCACAGGCAACACCCTCCCCGTCCGGCCCGCCGCCGTTCAACCCTGCCGCGCCAGCATAGGCGCGTGCTACCAGACTCATCGAGGCCGGGCCCGGATGCGAGCCCTCGTCCGTAATCGGTGGCGGGCGGTGCCCGTGGTGAGCCGGTCCGTGATCAGTGAGTATCGGCGGATTGGTCGCGGCAGGCGGGAAACATCGTTAAGGTACTGGCAACGCCTTGATCGGCCTCACTCCCGTAGCGGTTCTGAGTGAGGCCGATTTTCGTTGCTTCTGACCCCCGAGTCACCTCCGTGTGAGGTGCGGCGCGTAGCGTCTCCTCACCCGGTGGAGGGAAGTTTCGGACCCCTTCAAGGCGTTATGGAGTCGTACCGAGCAGCCATCGGACCCCCGCATCCTAGGTAAACCGGGTGTCCAGTAAAATCGGCCTGCTCTTTATGATATTTCAGGACTTTCGCCTGGCGTGGCGATAGAGGAGGGTGTGGCATGACGACGGCTGCCCTGCAGACCGTGTTGACCGTTCCCGAGCGCTTCCGTGGCCCCGTGGGTGTCGCCAACGGCGGCTGGATCGCGGGCACCATGGCGGAGGCGCTGAACGGTGGCCGATCAGCCGTCGAGGTCACCCTGCACGCCCCCACGCCGCTGGGGACCGAGCTGCGGCTGGAGCACGTGGCCAACACGGTCTCCCTCTCGCACGGCGACAAGCTGCTGGTCGAGGCGATCCCCGTGGCCGAGGAGCTGGAGGGCCCCGGGTTCGTGCCGTTCAACGACGCGGCCCGCGCCGAGGCCGGGTTCGCCGGGCTGAAGGCGCACCCGTTCGCGGAGTGCTTCGCCTGCGGCCTGCGCGAGCCGGGTGACGGCCTGCGCATCTTCCCCGGCCCGGTGGAGGGCACCGACCTCGTGGCGGCCGGCTGGCGGGTGCCGTTCACCGTGACCGGCGAGGACGGCGTGCCCGCCTCGATCGTGGGCGCGGTGCTCGACTGCATCACCGGCTGGGCACACTTCGGCCCGGGTGAGAGCGCGCTGCTGGGCCGCCTGGCCGTGCAGATCCACCGCCCGGTGCTGCCGGGTGGCCGCTACTCGGTGGTGGCCCGCCCGACCGGCCGCGACGGCCGCAAGATGTTCGGCCAGAGCGCCATCTACGAGGCGGACGGCACGCTGGTCGCGGCGGCCCGCGCCACCTGGATCGCTCCACGCTGAAGCCCGCACGACGAGGCCCCCGAGCACACGCTCGGGGGCCTTCGCCGTGCTCACAGCGGCGCCGTGAGCCGGTCCACCACGGTGGCCACGCAGCGCTCGTCGAACAGGATCGTGTAGTGGTTGCAGTCGGGCACCACCTCGTCCCGCAGCCCCGGCAGCCGGTCCGCCCAGGGCCGCACCAGCTCGTCGGGCAACATCCCCGTCGGCTGGTCGAGCAGCCCGCGCGGTGCCCTGAGCAGCAGCAGCGGCGCCGTGATCGCCTTCAGCGCCGCCGCGAGTGCCTCCTGCTCCAGGTGCAGCCACCGCCCGTCCGCCAGCACCGCCTCGCCCACCGCCCGCGACCGCAGCGCGCCCTCGGGGCCGGTCAGGTCGTAGCGCACGTACGCCTCCACGTCGGCGTTCCACCGGCCGGCGAAGGCCGGGTGGGCCTTGAAGAAGTCCACGTACGCCTCCGCCGAGGGGAACGTCCGGCGCAGCCGGGCCAGCGCCGGGCCCAGCACCGCCTCCAGGGCCGCGTCGGGGTCCGTGCCCTCGGGGATCGCGGGCAGCGGGATCCCGCCGTCCACCAGCACCACCCTGGCGAACTCGCGTCGCGCGCCCGCCAGCGCGGCCACGTACGCGCCCATGGAGTGACCTGTCAGCACCGCGTCAGGGCTCGCCCCCACGTGGTCGGCGACGCGCAGCACGTCCTCGGCGTGCCTGGGCAGCCCGTACGGGCCGGGCAGGGCCGCGCTGTGCCCGCGCCCGCGCAGGTCCACGGCCACCAGCGACCAGCCGTCCGGCAGCCGCCGCCCCACGGCGGCCCAGGCCATCAGGGACGCCGTGATGCCGTGGGCCGCGATGATCGTGCGCGGGCCGGCGCCGAACGTGGCGATCCGCAGACCGCCGACCTCGTCAATCCTCATAAACACCACATAATTCCGCATATGCGAATTACCGTCATCGAGCATGAGGCCGAGGCCGGGCTCGGCTACCTCGCGCAGTGGCTCGGGCTGGAGTACGAGATCGTGCGGCCGTACCTGGGGGAGGAGGTCCCCGAGCGGGCGCGGGACGGGCTGGTCGTGCTCGGCGGCGCGGCGGCCGCCTGGGAGGACGAGCGCAGCCCGTGGCAGCCCGCCACCCGCGACCTGCTGCGCAGGGCCGTCGACGAGGCGACGCCGACGCTGGCGATCTGCCTGGGCGCGCAACTGCTCACCCTGGCCTGCGGCGGCACCGTGGAGCGCGGCGCGAACGGCTTGGAGGTGGGCGCCCGCGAGGTGACCGCGCTGCCCGCCGCCGCCTCCGACCGCCTCCTGTCGGGCCTGACCACGGCGGTGGCCGTGCAGTACCACCAGGACGCCATGACGCGGCTGCCCGACGGGGCGGTGCCGCTGATGACCGGCTCCCAGTACCCGAACCAGGCCTACCGGCTCGGCGAGGCGGCCTGGGCGGTGCAGTTCCACCCCGAGGCCACGCCGGAGATCTTCGTCTCGTGGACGGCGGACTCCGGCCTGGAGGCGGCCGAGGAGCTCAACGCCGAGGTCAAGGCCGCCGAGAGCGCGCTCGTGGCGACCTGGCGCCCGGTGGCCCGGGCGTTCGCCGACGTGGTGCGAGAGACCTTTCGAGGCCGCCTGTGAGGGCGTGCGCGAGTGCGTGCACGCCCGCCAGCACCAGCGGGAACGCCGCCACGGCCGCCCCCGGCCCGCGCGCCGGCACCCCGGCCCGCCGCAGCCGCCGCCAGGCCCACACCGAGTACGGGATCACCACGAGGGGCGCGGTCATCACGCCCGGCGTGTACCCGCGCACAAGCGCCGCCTGGGCCAGGTGCACCACCCCGTGCACCCCGAACCCGGCCAGCGCCGCCTGGAAGACCGGGCTGCGCCCGCCGGTGCGCGCCCCCAGGCCCGAGGCCACCGCCACCACCCCGCCCATCAGCCCGATGGCCACGCTCGCGTGCGCCTGCGACACCTCCAGCCGCCCCCACGGCACCTGCGGGAAGCGCTTCTCCAGCCGGGGCCGCGCCGCCCGCGTCCACCGCGCCATGGTGGCCAGCTCCTCCGCGTCGTGCACCGCCCAGGCGGCCAGCAACCCCCACGCCACCCCTGCCGGGACCCGTCCCATCACACCCTCCTCCACGAAACGCAACGCAACGTTGCGTTCGCATGCTACGGCGAAAGGCGCAAGAGCTGTCAAGATGGAGAGGTGCCCAGGATCGAGTCCACCGCCGCCAGGTTCGCCAAGCTCGGGTTCGCCGATGGAGCCAGGGCGGCGCAGCTCGTCCGCCAGTCGGAGGCCGACCTGGACGACATCCTGGAGTCCCTGGTCGCCGTGGCCGACCCCGATCAGGCGCTGGTCTCGCTGACCCGGCTGATCGAGCGCGAGCCCGCCGTGCTCGACGCCCTGCGCGCCGACGAGGGCCTGCGGCACAGGCTGCTGGCCGTGCTCGGCGTCAGTGCCGCGCTCGGCGAGCACCTCGTCCGCCACCCCGGCCAGGTGGCCCGCCTGGCGGAGCCGGCGCTGGGCGAGGCCAGGGCCGAGCTGCTGCGGGCGGTCGGCGCCGAGCCCGCCGACAGCGAGCCGCGCGCGGCCGAGGGCGGCAACGACGCGCTGACGGCGCTGCGCGTGGCCTACCGGGGCCGCCTGGCGCACCTGGCCGCCCGCGACCTCACCGGGCAGGCCACGCTCGGCGAGGTCACCGCCGAGCTGTCCGGCCTGGCGGGCGCCGCGCTGGAGGCCGCGCTGGCCATCGCGCGCACCGAGGTCGAGGCCGACGAGGTGCGCTTCGCGGTCATCGGCATGGGCAAGTGCGGCGCCAGAGAGCTGAACTACATCAGCGACGTCGATGTGATCTTCGTGGCGGAGCCGAGGGAGGGCGCCGACGAGGCCAAGGCGCTGCGTGCCGCCACCCGGCTGGCCCAGGCCATGATGCGGGCCTGCTCGACCACCACCCCCGAGGGCTCGCTGTGGGAGGTGGACGCCGGGCTGCGCCCCGAGGGCCGCTCGGGGCCGCTGGTCCGCACGCTCGCCAGCCACCTCGCCTACTACCGCCGCTGGGCCAAGACCTGGGAGTTCCAGGCGCTGCTCAAGGCCAGGCCCGTGGCGGGCGACCTGGAGCTGGGCGCCGCCTACGTCGAGGCCGTCAACGCGATGGTCTGGACGGCCGCCACCCGCGAGCACTTCGTCGAGGACGTGCAGGCCATGCGCCGCCGGGTCGAGGCGCACGTGCGGGCCGAGGGCGAGCGGCAGCTCAAGCTCGGCCCCGGCGGGCTGCGCGACATCGAGTTCGCGGTGCAGCTGCTGCAGCTCGTGCACGGCAGGCTCGACCCGCTGCTGCGCCGCAGGGCCACGCTGCCCGCCCTGGCGGCGCTCTCGCGGGGCGGCTACGTGGCCCGCGACGACTCGCGGGGGCTGGCGGAGGCGTACACGTTCCTGCGGCGGGTCGAGCACCTGCTGCAGCTGCACCGGCTGCGGCGCACCCACATCGTGCCCACCGACGAGGCCGACCTGCGCAGGCTGGGCCGGGCGCTGGGCATGCAGGCCGACCCGGTGGGGGAGTTCACGGCGCGATGGCGGCGGCACGCGATGGAGGCGCGGCGGCTGCACGAGAAGCTGTTCTACCGGCCGTTGCTGCAGGCGGTGGCGCGGCTGCCGGAGTCGGAGGCGCGGCTGTCCACCGCCGCGGCGGCGGCCCGGCTGGAGGCGCTCGGCTACGTCGATCCCCGCGGCGCGCTGCACCACATCGCCAACCTGTCCACCGGCGTGTCCAGGCGGGCCGCCATCCAGCGCACGCTGCTGCCGGTCATGCTCGGCTGGTTCGCCGACACGCCCGACCCCGACGCGGCCCTGCTCGGCTTCCGCCAGGTCAGCGACAAGCTGGGCAGCACGCCGTGGTACCTGCGGCTGCTGCGCGACGAGACCGCCGTGGCGGCCAGGATGGCCCGAGTGCTCGGCACCAGCCGCTACGCCACCGGCCTGCTCATGCACGCCCCCGACGCGGTCGCCATGCTGGGCTCCGACGACGAGCTGGCCGTGCGCCCGCCCGAGTCGCTGCTCGGCGAGGCGTCCGCCGCCGTCACCCGGCACGCGGGCGATGCCGAGACCGCCGTCGCGGCGGTGCGGGCGCTGCGGCGCAAGGAGCTGTTCCGCACGGCCGTGGCCGACCTGTCCGGCCTGATCGACATCGAGACCGTCGGCACCGCGCTGTCGCGGCTCAACGACGTGACCCTGCAGGCCGCGCTCGACGCCGCGCTCAGCAGGGCCGCCGACGTCACCTCCTTCGCCGTCATCGCGATGGGCCGGCTGGGCGGCATGGAGTGCTCCTACGCCAGCGACGCCGACGTCATGTTCGTGCACTCGCCGCTGCCCGGGGTCGAGGAGAGGGTGGCCACCGACGCCGCCTTCGCCGTCGCCAACGAGCTGCGCAGGCTCCTGTCGCTGCCCGCCCCCGACCCGCCCCTGCTCATCGATCCCGACCTGCGTCCCGAAGGCAGACAGGGGCCGCTGGTGCGGACGCTGGCCTCGTACCGGGCCTACTACGCGCGGTGGTCGTCGCCGTGGGAGTCGCAGGCGCTGCTGCGCGCCCGCTTCTCGGCGGGGGACGCCGAGCTGGGCGCCGCCTTCACCGCCATGATCGACGAGCTGCGCTATCCCGGGGACGGCCTGCCCGACGACTCCGTGAGAGAGATCCGGCGGCTCAAGGCCCGCATGGAGGCCGAGCGCCTGCCGCGCGGCGCCGACCCCGCCCTGCACACCAAGCTGGGCCCCGGCGGGCTCTCCGACGTGGAGTGGGTGGCCCAGCTCCTGCAGCTCCGGTACGCCGGCTCGCTGCCGTCGCTGCGCACCACCCGCACCCTGGAGGCGCTGCGGGCGGCCGTGGCGGAGGGGCTGCTGGCCCCGGCCGACGAGGCGGTGCTGGCCGAGGCGTGGCGGTTCGCCTCCCGGGTGCGCGACGCGATCATGCTGGTGAAGGGGCGGCCGGGCGACAGCGTGCCGCGCGACGCGGGGGAGCGCAGGATGCTCGCCCAGACGCTGGGGTATCCGCCCGACGGGTCGGAGGACTTCCTCGACGACTACCGCCGGGTCACGCGGCGGGCGCGCAAGGTGGTGGACCGGGTGTTCTACGGCGCTTGATCACCGGGGTCCCCCGGCGGTCGATTGCGCCGCCACACGGCGTGGGTGTATGAATGCGCCGTGTTATCCGTTTACCTGGATCTCGCCCTCGGCCTGGTCGTGGCGTTCCTGCTGCTGTCGCTGCTGGTGAGCGGCCTCAACGAGGCGTTCGTGCGGGTGCTGTCCATCCGCAGCAAGTTCCTGTGGGCCTACCTCAGGGACACCCTCGACGGAGTCGGCGAGAAGTCGCCGTCGTGGCTGCCCGCCACCGTCCGCGAGGTCCTGCTGGCGCTGCCCTTCGGCCGCGACCCCCGGCCCAGGCACAGCGACCGGCCCGCGCCCGCGGAGGCCGGCGAGATGCCGGAGACGAAGACCGGCGAGTCGATGATGAACCTGCTCTACGAGCGGGTACGCGAGATCGACCACGCCAAGCGGGGCAGGACCAGCATCGCCGACATCCCGCCCGAGCGGTTCGCGGTGGCCGTGATGGAGCTGGCAGCGGCGGAGAACGGGAACATCACCGAGTTCCTCAAGAAGCTGCAGCGCATCGACAGCCCGCTGCACGGCCATCTCAAGGGCCTGTGGGAGAGCGCGCAGGGCGACCTCGACCGGTTCAGGAAGGGGGTGGAGACCTGGTTCGACGGGGAGATGCAGCGGCTGTCCATGCTGTACAGGCGCTACGTCAAGTGGGTGGTGGCCGTGCTGGGCGTGGTCGTGACGCTGTTGTTCTCGATGGACGGGTTCGAGTACGCCAAGACGCTGCTGCGCGACAACGCCTTCCGCAGCTCGGTGACCGCCGTGGCGGAGGCGGGGCCGGACGCGTACGCGGAGCTGAGGCGGCAGTGCACCGGCGGCGCGCCGGTGCCGTGCGTGACCGAGCTGCTCAGCGAGCCCGCGCTGGTCAAGATGATGGGCCAGGCGATGGTCAGCGTGTCGATCCCGGCGCAGGGCGAGCCCAGCGTGCAGGGGAACTTCGGGGTGTGGTGGGACCGGGTCACCACCCCGAGCCACTGGCCCGGCTACCTGCTGACGTACGTGGCGCTGCTGTTCGGGGCGCCGTTCTGGTGGGACGTGTTCCGGCGCATCACCGGGATCAGGTCGCGGCGCTGAGCCGCCGGCCACCGAGCGCGGCCAGGGCGATCACGTCGGCCAGGGCGGACAGCTCGGCCGGGTCGTCGGTGAGCCGCGCCGTGGCCAGCCGCAGATGGGGGGCGGCGGCGGGCTCGACCACGTAACGGCTGCCCGGCGCGACGGAGATGCCGTGCGCGGCCAGCGTGACCAGGGCGGCCGGCTCGTCACGCACCGGGACCCAGAGCACCAGGCCGTCGCCGCCGCCCGTGCGCACGCCGCGGGCCGCCAGCTCGGCGGCCAGGCGCGCCCGGCGCCGCGCGTACACGTCGCGGGCGTGCCCCACGCGCTCGCGCACGGCGGCGTCCCCGAGCAGGTGGGCCAGCGTGTCCTGGAGGATCCTGCTGGTCCAGCCGGTGCCGAAGCTGCGCAGCACGCGGACCCGCTCCACCGCGTCCGCCGCCCCGCCGACGACCGCGATGCGCAGGTCGGGGCCGTGCGACTTGGAGTACGACCGCACCAGCACCGTACGGTCGGGGAAGTGCGCGCCCATGCTGACCATCGGCGAGATCGACAGCTCGCCGATCCCGTCGTCCTCGACCACGAGCGTGCCGGTCGGCTCCAGCAGCGCCGTCAGCTCGGCCGAGCGCTCCGCGGTCACCGCGTGGCCGCACGGCGACTGGCCGCGCGGCTGGTAGACGAACGCCACCGGCCTGGCCCGCAGCGCCTTGGCCAGCGCTGCTGGGACGGGCCCCCGCTCGTCGCAGGCGACGGGCACGATCTCGACGCCGATCGTCTCCAGGATGTCCAGCAGCCGCGCCCCCGTCGGCTCCTCGATCGCGATCCTGTCGCCCGGCAGGGCCGTGGTCTGGCAGAGGAGCTGGACGCCCTCGTACCCGCCGCCGACCGCCAGCCAGCCCTCCGCGCGGAACGGCCAGCCGGGCTCGACGGCCGCACGCAGGCGGGGCGTGATCGTCTCGCGGGCGTAGTCGTTGAGCCCGTCCGCGCGGGCCGCCGCGATCAGGGCCGCTTCCAGGGGAGGCAGCAGCGCCGCGTCGGGGGAGGCGATGGTCAGGTCGATGGCCAGGCGGTCGCCCCAGTGGCCGATGCGCTCGTACCGGATCGGGCGGGGCACGTCGGGCGGGCCGAGCACGACGGTGCCGCGGCGCCGCTCGGTCCTGATCATGCCGTGCCCGCGCAGCTCGGACCACGCCTCGGCGACCGTTCCCGAGCTGACGCCCAGCTCCCTGGCCAGGCCGCGGACCGTCGGCAGGCGCGTCTGCGGCGGGAGCGTGCCCTGCCTGATCAGGTCGGTCAGGGCGGCGGCGATCCCGCGAGCGCTCGGGTCGGCGATGCGCTGCGCCAGCCAGGAGCTGTCCACTTTGTCCCCCTGTAAATCTTTGTTCAGCAACAAAGATCTTCTTGTGTGGCTACCGCACCTGAACATATGGTTTCTGGCAATTAACGGCAACAATCGCCCGTTTGAGGTGCTTTATGGCGAAAATTCGTATTGCCGTGCGGGATTGGGACCATCTCGTGCCGGTCGTGACCGGGGTCGTCCGGCCCGAGGGGTTCGAGCTGGAGATCGAGTCCCGTGCCGTCACACCCGACGTGCTCAGCGAGCCCGGCCTCGACGGAGGCGAGACCTCCTTCAGCCGGTACGTGCTCGGCCGCGCCTCCGGCGACGACCGGCTGGTGGGCCTGCCCGTCTTCGTGATGCGCGGCTTCCGGCACCGCTGCGTGCTCGTCCGCCGCGACAGTGCCCTGACCTCCCTGGACGAGCTCAAGGGCGCCCGCATCGGGCTCACCGGCTGGCCCGACTCCGGCAACACGTGGACCCGGGCGCTGCTGCGAGCCGCCGGAGTGGACCTCGCGGGCATCGAGTGGACCGTCGGCCCGCTGGTGGCCGGCGAGACCGGCAAGGACCGGGTCGGGCCCGTGCCCTTTCCCGACAACGTCACGCTGACCGGAGACGGCCTGGCCGAAGGGCTCGCCGGCGGCCGGTACGACGCGATCATGACGCCGTTCATGCCTGAGGAGTTCTTCACCGCCGGCAGCCGCTTCCGCCACCTGCTGCCCGACCACCGCGCCGCCGAGCAGGACTACTACGAGCAGACCGGATTCGTGCCCGGCATCCACCTGATCACCCTCAAGCGCGACACCGTGGAGCGGCACCCGTGGCTGCCCGGTGCCGTGCGGGAGCTGTTCGAGCGCTCCAAGCGCCACTGGCTCGCGCGGCGGCGGCTGCTCGCCGACACCACGCCGTGGCTGCTCGCCGACCTCACTGCGACGGCCCGCACGTTCGGCCGGGACTGGATGCCGTACGGCACCGCCATCAACGCCCCCATGGTCGCCGCCTTCTGCGAGGAGCTGCACGCCCAGGGGATCTCGAACCGCCGCATCGACGCCAAGGAGGTCTTCACCGCATGAGGATCGCCGTCGGCCAGTTCGCCTCAGCCGAGGACTGGACCGTCAACCTCAAGACCTGCCAGGAGCTCATCGACCGGGCCGCGGAAGGGCAGGCGGACCTGCTGGTCCTGCCCGAAGGGGCGCTCGCGCTCTTCGTGGACGAGCCCGTCCGCATCCGCGAGGCCGCGCAGCCGCTCGACGGACCGTTCGTCAGCGGGCTCGCCGAGCGCACCCGCGGGTCCGCCACCACCGTCGTCGCCGGCGTGCACGTGCCCGCCCCCGACGGCCGCGTGTCGAACGTGCTGGTCGCCGCCAGGGACGGCGAGATCGTCGCCACGTACGTGAAGCTGCACCTGTACGACGCGTTCGGCCGCCGCGAGTCCGACAACGTTGTCCCCGGCGCGAACGCGCCCGTCGTCCTCGACTGCGCCGGCTGGAAGGTCGGTCTGATGACCTGCTACGACGTGCGCTTCCCCGAGATGGCCCGGCTCCTGGCCGACCAGGGCGCCCAGGTGCTCGCGCTGCCCGCCGCCTGGGTGCGCGGCCCGGCCAAGGAGTGGCACTGGGAGGTCATGGTCACCGCCCGCGCGCTGGAGAACACCTGCTACGTGGCCGCCTCCGGCGAGTGCGGCCGGCGCAACATCGGGGCCAGCATGGTCGTCGACCCGCTCGGCATCACCCGGGCCCGGCTCGGCGACGCGCCAGGGCTGCTGTGGGCCGACGCCTCCGCCGACGAGCTGGCCGCCGCCCGCCGCACGCTGCCCGTCCTCGAGAACCGGCGCTTCGCCGTGGACCCACGATTGGAGCCGCATGCCTGAGCACGCCAGCTCACCGGCCACCCGGAGCCGCATGCCTGAGCACGCCAGCTCACCGGCCACCCGGAGCCGCACGCCTGAGCACGCCGACTCACCCGCCACCCGGAGCCGCACGCCTGAGCGCGCCACCGCCTCGCTTTCCGCCACCGCCCTGCTCTCCGCCGCCGCCGCTCTGCTGCTCGCCGGTTGCGGCGCCAACCCGCCGGAGGCCGAGGGCGTGCTGGAGCCCACAGGCCAGGCTTCGGCCGCCGCCCAGACCAAGGACCAGGCCCTGTACGACCGCCTGCCCGACAAGGTCAAGCAGGCGGGCAAGCTGATCTCGGTCAACAACGGCTCCTTCCCCCCGTACGAGATCGCCGGCCCCGACGGCAGGTCGCTGACCGGTGCCGCCGCCGACCTGTCCGACGCGCTCGGCCAGGTGCTCGGCGTCAGGATCGAGCACGTCACGGTGGACGGCCTGCCCAGCTCGCTGACCGGCATCGCCTCCGGCCGCTACGACTTCGCCATCGGCCCCGTGGGCGACTTCCCCGACCGGCAGAAGAACAACGACTTCGTGGACTGGGTCAAGGAGTACGTGGTCTTCGCGGTGCCGAAGGGCAACCCGGACAAGATCGGCTCGGTGGCCGACACGTGCGGGCTGAAGATCTCGGTCATGGCCGGCGGCTCCGCCGAGGCGGTGATCAAGGGCCAGTCCGCGGCCTGCGTCAAGGAGGGCAAGCAGCAGATCACCGTGCAGTCGTACAAGGACCAGCCCACCTCCGTGCTGGCGGTCAGCTCGGGCCGCGCGGACGCGTTCTTCTCCTCCCAGGCGCCGCTCACCTACTTCGTCGACCAGGCCGGCGGCAAGCTGGAGCTGGCCGGCAAGGGGCAGCCCAACGGGTTCGACGACCTCTACCAGGGGGCCGTCGTGGCCAAGGACTCGCCGCTGCGCGACGTGCTCAAGGACGGCATCCAGCGGCTCATGGACAACGGCACCTACGACCGGATCATGACCAGGTGGAAGACCTCCGACAACAAGCTGGACCAGGCCGGCGTCAACCTGGCGAAATCATGAGCGAACCCTCCGAGATCGACGTCGCCGGTGCCGCGCGCACCCGCCACCCCCTGCGCTGGGTCGCCTCGGCCGTGCTGCTCGTGCTGGCCGCCCAGCTCGTCAGCCTCCTCGTGACCAACCCCAACTTCCAGTGGGACGTGGTCGGCAGCTACGTCAACGCCCAGCTCATCGGCCAGGGCATCGCCACCACGCTGCTGCTCACCGTGATCGCCATGGCCGTCGGCGTCGTGCTGGGCGTGCTGCTGGCCATCGGCCGGCTGTCGGAGAACCCCGTGGCCAGAGGCGCCTGCGGGCTCTACGTGTGGTTCTTCCGCGGCACGCCCGTGCTGGTGCAGCTCGTGCTCTGGTACAACCTGTCGTACCTGCTGCCGGAGATCTCCTTCGGCGTCCCGTTCGGCCCGGAGTTCGTCACCGCCGACACCAACCAGCTCATCACGCCGCTGCTGGCCGCCATCCTGGGGCTCGGGCTGAACGAGGGCGCGTACATGGCGGAGATCATCCGCGGCGGCCTCATGTCCGTGGACCCCGGCCAGACCGAGGCCGCCTCCGCGCTGGGCATGAGCGACGCCCGCACGTTCCGCCGCATCGTGCTGCCGCAGGCCATGCGCTTCATCATCCCGCCCACGGGCAGCCAAGTGATCAGCATGCTGAAGGCCACGTCCCTGGTGAGCGTCATCGCGCTGGCCGACCTGCTCTACACGGTGCAGTCCATCTACAACCGCACGTTCCAGACCATCCCGCTGCTGATCGTCGCGTGCGTCTGGTACCTGGTGATCACCTCGATCCTGTACGTCGGCCAGTCGTTCATCGAGCGCCACTACGCCCGCGGCGCCACCAGGAACGCGCCGCAGAGCTTCTGGGCCTTCGCGGCCTTCCGCCGTCGCACGGAGGTGACCTCCTCATGACCGTCCCCATGGTCCGCGCCCGCGCCGTACGCAAGCACTTCGGCCACCTGGAGGTGCTCAAGGGCATCGACCTCGACGTGCGGCCGCAGGAGGTGGTGGTCGTGCTCGGCCCGTCGGGCTCGGGCAAGTCCACGTTCCTGCGCTGCGTGAACCACCTGGAGACCATCGACGGCGGCTCCATCCACGTGGACGGCGAGCTGATCGGGTTCGAGGCGTCCGGCGGGAAGGTGCGGCACCTGCGCAAGAGCCGGATCACCCGCCAGCGCAGGGAGATCGGCATGGTCTTCCAGCAGTTCAACCTCTTCCCGCACATGACCGTGCTGCAGAACGTCATCGAGGCGCCCATCGGCGTCCGCGGTGAGCCGCGCGAGCAGGCCAGGGAACGCGGGCACGCCCTGCTGCGCCGCGTCGGCCTGGAGGACAAGGCGGGCAGCTACCCCCGGCAGCTCTCCGGCGGGCAGCAGCAGCGCGTCGCGATCGCCAGGGCGCTGGCCATGCGGCCCAAGCTCATGCTGTTCGACGAGCCGACCAGCGCGCTCGACCCCGAACTGGTCGGCGAGGTGCTGGCGACCATGAAGGGCCTGGCCGAGGACGGGCTCACCATGATCGTGGTGACCCACGAGATCGGGTTCGCCCGGGAGGTGGCCGACCGCGTCGTGTTCATGGACGGGGGCGTCGTCGTCGAGTCCGGCACGCCCGCCGACGTGCTCGACAACCCCAGCAGCCCGCGGACCCGGGCCTTCCTCAGCCGCGTACTCTAGGCCGGATGGAGACCGAACGGCTCATCATGCGCAGATGGCGCGAGGCGGACAGAGAGCCCTTCGCCGCCATGAACGCCGACCCCGAGGTCATGGAGCACTTCCCGGCGCCGCTCACCCGCGCGCAGAGCGACGAGCTGGTGGACAAGATCGAGGCGCAGTTCGACCGGCTGGGCTACTCGCTGTGGGCGCTGGAGGTGCGGGAGAGCGGGGAGTTCATCGGCTTCACCGGGCTCGCGCTGCAGACGTTCGAGGCGCCCTTCCTGCCCGCGGTGGAGATCGGCTGGCGGCTGGCGCGACCGGCCTGGGGGCACGGGTACGCGATCGAGGCCGCCAGGCGGGCCGCCCGGTACGCCTTCGAGCAGGCCGGGCTCGACGGCATCATCTCGATGACCGCCGTGTCGAACGTGCGCTCCCAGGCCGTGATGCGGCGGCTCGGCATGACCAGGGACCCGGCCGAGGACTTCGACCATCCACGGGTGCCGGAGGACAGCCCGCTCCGGCGCCACGTCCTCTACCGGCTCAGACGCTCGTGAGCCGGCTCACGCGCTCCCGTAAGCCGGCTCACGCGGCGCTCAGCGCGTACAGGACGTCGCGCAGGGACGGCTCGCGCTCGCGCATCCACACCAGCCGCAGCGCGAGCGCCGGCGCCTGGAGGTCCAGCTCCACCAGCGCCCCCGACTCCACGTCCGCCCCCAGGGCGAAGTCCGGCAGCAGCGCCGCCCCGAGCCCCTGCCTGGACCACTCGCGGGCGGTGGCGATGCTGGTCAGCTCCCTGCGCGGCACCCCCGTGCCGAACACCTGATCGGCCGCCAGCCGGATCGAGCAGCCGGGCGGGCTGACGAGCAGGGGCGCCCGATCGCCGTCCGGCGCCGCGACCAGCGACAGCCGGACCTCGCCCAGATCGAGGTGATCCATCCCGGCGGGCCGGTCGAACCCCAGCCCGCCCACCCGGTCGCCCAGATCCAGCAGCAGCGCCGCGTCCAGCCGGCCGCCCGCCACCGCCTCCAGCAGCGGCTGCCTGGTCAGCGACTCGACGCTCACGTCCAGGTCGGGGCGGCGCGCCTCCAGACGGCGGATCACGGCGGGCAGCTTGGCGGCGGCCAGCATCTCCAGCGCGCCGATCCGCACCCTGCGGCGCGCGCCCGTCACAGCCCGCCGCACCTCCTCGGCGTGGTCGAGCAGCGCCTGCGCCCTGGCCAGCAGCACGCCGCCCGGCTCGGTCAGGCGCATGCCGCGCGGGGTGCGTTCGAAGAGCGCGACGCCGAGGCCCGCCTCCAGCCGGCGCACCTGCTCCGACACCGAGGCGGGGGCCAGCCCCAGCCTGTCGGCCGCCGCCGTGACGGAGCCGGACGCGGCCACCGCCACGAACCCCCTCAACTGCCGCAACTCCACGCCTGCCAGCATACGGCTTTCCCGAACGCTCCCCCAGGCCCCGCCTGTTGAGCCACCGGGCCGCGTTTCAGCAGGCTGAGGGCCATGTTCGGTTTCTCCCTCGCCTACTTCCTGGTGATACTCGACACCACGGTCCTGACGATCGCGCTGCCCGACCTGCACGCCTCGCTCGGCGGTTCGCTGGCCGGCCAGCAGTGGGCGGTGAACGCGTACACGGTCGCCTTCGCCGCCTGCCTGCTCGCCGGGGGAGCGGTCGCCGACAGGTACGGCGCGGCCCGCGTCTTCAAGCTCGGCGTGGCGGCCTTCGGCGCGGTCTCGCTGCTCAGCGCCGCAGCCCCGGACCTGGGCGTGCTGATCGGCCTGCGGGCGCTGCTCGGCGTGGCCGCCGCGCTGTGCACGGGCGGCTCGCTCGGCCTGCTCGCCGAGCTGTTCCGTGAGCCCGCCGCCCGGGCCCGCGCGACCGGCCTGTGGGCCGCCATCACCGGCAGCGCGCTCGCGGCCGGCCCGCTGCTCGGCGGGGTCCTGGTGGACCTGTACGGCTGGCGCGCCGTCTTCCTGCTCAACCCGCCCATCGCCGTGATCAGCCTGCTGGCCGTGCGCAAGGTCGCCTCGCCGCGCGGCAGCCGCGCCATCGACTGGTGGGTGCAGGTCCTGGCCTGCGCCTTCCTCGGCCTGGTCGCCGAGGCCCTGATCGACTCCGCGCCGGTGGCGGGACTGCTCTCCCTGGCCGTCCTGGCGGCCCTGGTGCTCGCCGAGCGGCGCAGCCACGCGCCCGCCCTGCCCGGCGGCCTGCTCGCCGCCACCTGGCCGGAGCTGCTCGCGGGCACGGTGGCCAACTTCGCCTTCTCCGGCGCCCTGTTCGTGCTGACGCTGTTCCTTCAGGACACCCGCCACCTGAGCCCGCTGGCCGCCGGGCTGGCGTTCCTGCCGCTCACGCTGCCCATGACGGTGAACCCGCTGCTCACCGGCCGCCTGGTGGCCCGCTACGGCCCGCGCCCGCCCATCCTCGGCGGCCTGGCCCTCGTCGCGGCGGGGCTGGCCGGCACCGCGCTCACCGACGCGCTGACGCCCTGGCTCGTGGTGCTGGGCTTCGGCCTGTCGTTCGTGCTGCCCGCCCTGATGGCCGGGATGGTCAACAGCGCCCCGCCCGGCACGGCCGGCACCGCGGGCGGCGTGCTCAACGCCTTCCGCCAGGTGGGCGCCACGCTCGGGGTGGCGGTCATGGGCGTCATCGGGCGTCCCCTGCTGGCGGCGGCCGTCCTGGCGGCACTGACCTGCGCGGGCTACGCCCTGGCCGCGCGTCGCGCCCGCTCCCGGGTGATCGGAGTATCGTGAGAGCCTCAGCCAGGGCGGCGACGACGATGGGGTGCACGTGTTCTTCCAGCATTCGAGCGACATCTGGCGCGACTTCCCCGAGCTCGTCCCGGCCGCCCTCTACGCCGAGGGCATCACCCCCACAGCCGTCCCCGACGCGCGCATCGCCGCCCACGCCGAGCGGGCCGCCGCCAGGCTCGCCACCTCCTCCGAGGGCGAGCTGCCGGAGATCCAGGCGTGGCGCCGCACCTTCACCCGGATGGGCCTCAAGCCGACCCAGTACAGGTGCGCCTCGGAGGCCCTGCTGCGCCGCTTCAGGAAAGAGGGCTCGCTGCCGCGCCTGCACCCCCTGATCGACCTGTGCAACGCGGTCTCCCTCGCCTACGCCGTGCCCATCGCCGTCTTCGACGTCTCCCGCATCAGCTCGTACGTCGAGGTGCGGCACGCCTCGGGCGACGAGACGTACCTGACCTTCGGCGGCGACACCGAGCAGCCGCCCGCCGGCGAGGTGATCTTCGCCGACGCGGCGGGCAGGGCGCACGCCCGCCGCTGGACCAACCGCCAGAGCGGCCACTCGGCCGTCCGCGACACCACGTCGAACGTGCTGATCGTCGCCGAGGCCCTGCACGACACGGCGGCCGGAGACGTGGAGTCGCTCCTGGCCACGCTCACCGACGAGCTCAACACCCTGTGGCCGGTCACCCCCAAGTCGGCGATCCTGACGCCTGCCGCGCCGCGCTTCGAGTTCCCCGGCCAGTGAGCCGCCCCGCCCGTCAGACGAACGCGCTCTTGTAGAAGATGCTGGCCAGCCGCGGCCCCGGCTCGGAGGCCAGGCCCAGGCACAGCCGCGGCGCCCCGGAGACGAGCTGGATGCCCATGCCCTCCGGCTCACGGAAGTCCAGCGACTTGCCCGCCACGCTCCTGGCCCGCTGCACCTGCTCCCCGGTCCGCAGGTCCAGGCAGGTGAGGTACGTGTTGCCGGGAGGCGGGCTGATGTCGTAGGAGTCGCCGGTGAGGAGATAGACGAAGTCCCCGTAGGCCGCGTAGCCCTGGAACGTCCCCAGGCCGCCGGGCTGGGCGATGTCGTACACCTGCTGCGGCGCGCCCGCCTTGACCGAGGCCAGCGTGAAGGCGGCCAGGCGGAACGAGCCGCCGGCCCGGTAGCGCATCACCAGCCGGTCGGTCGACGGGTCGATCGTGCACGTGGTGTTGGTCGCGCCGGCGATCGGCGCGTACGTGGTGAGCGCCGCCGACGACGTGGTCAGCGTCTGCCCGTCGGCGAACCTGAAGCGGCACAGCCTGGTGCCCCGGGAGCTGCCCTCGGAGTTGGGCACCCCGTCGGTCTCCGTCCACAGGTAGGCGGCCGAGCCGGACGGCTCCACGCCGATCTGCACGCCGTGGCCGAAGCCCATGAGGTACATGTGGCCGAGGATCGTGCCCGACAGGTCGAGCTTGGTCAGGCAGAGGTGGCCGGCCGCGTCGGAGCCCGCGCCGTTCTTGAGCTGGACGGTGTAGAGGTGACCGTGGGCGCTGTCGATGGCGAACGACTGCATGACGGTCTCGTCGTACAGGGCCTTGCGCCAGATCAGCGACGTGGACGGGGCGGTCAGCTCGAAGCGGCCCTCCGCGGCGGAAGCGGCCCGCGCGGGCGCGAGCGTGGTGGCGGCGGCGGATGCGGTCTGTGGGGGCGCGAGCGTCGTGGCGGCGGCGACCGCGGCGCCCGCCTTGAGCAGTCCTCTGCGGGTGACCGGGAACGGGGGGATCGTCATGCGGCATCCGTTCGGCTCGGGGGTCGATGCATGATCACCCTAACGGCGGACACGCCGGCGGCCCTGCCACCCGGGGAGCGGATGGGAGGGCCGCCGGCGGTCAGCTCTCGCAGTTGACCTCGGTCTCGGCCGTGCACGAGTCGACCCCGGTGCCGCCCTGGGCGCTGTCCACGCCGGCGTTGCCGGACAGGAAGTCGTTGCCGGGGCCGCCGTCGAGGAAGTCCCTGTCGGAGCCGCCGGAGAGCCGGTCGACCCCGTCGTTGCCGATCAGGGTCGTGTCGATGGTGGTGGAGCTGACGCGCACGACGTCGTCACCGGACCCCATCCTGGCCTGGACCGACAGCTGCGTGGCCGGGCACGACACGACGGCCCCCAACTGGACGCAGGGGGCGCCGCCCGAGGTGACCGAGTGCAGCACGGAGCTGATCCGCACGCTGTTCCCGGACTGGACGACGTCGATGCTGTCGTTGCCGGTCGTGCCCTGGATGATCACGATGCCGCCGACCACCCTGGCCGTGGCACCGGCCGCCTGGGCGGGTGCCGCCAGGGCGGCCGTGGCGCCGAGGGCGGCGGTGGTCAGCGCGAGAGCGGCGAAGTACCGACGGGCACGGAACATGGGTATCTCCCGAGTTTGTTCACGGAATTTCGTACGCCCGTGAAGTGAAGCAGGAGGGTCCGCGCTGCTCCGTGTCCTAATCCACGCAACAGCTGTGCCCTGCGGTACATCCCGGGACGGTTAGTCGCCGGCCTCGTACGGGATGATCTCGGACAGGGCGGAGGCCCCGCCCATGCCGTAGTCCACCCGCAGCCGCACGTACCTGGCCGTGACGCCGTCCATGCCGACGTCGTTCGGCTCCGTCAGGCGCGGCCACTCGACCCGCTTGACGTCGGTGAACGTCGTGCCGTCGGTGCTGACCTGCACCACGCCCTCGAGGATGGTGCCGTTCATGTTGGAGCGCAGCTTGGGCTGGAACCGCACCGCGGACAAGGTCCTGACCCTGCCCAGGTCGACCGTGATGTAGTGGGGCTGCGGCGCGACCTCCGGGTAGTAGGAGTGGTAGTCGGTCAGCGGGTTGCCGTCCACGGCGTTGCCCGGGTCGCCGATGCCCGGCTTGAACGTGGTCGCGGTCGCGCTGAGCTCGGCCGGCGGCACGCGGACACCGGCAGGGGTCGTGCGCCAGACCTCCTGCGCGCTCGCCGGCTCCTCGTTGACCGGGGGCCGGTCGGGGCCCGTCCCCCTGCCGCGGATCAGCACGTCGGTGATGACGGAGCCGTGGTCGGAGTAGAACGGGAAGGGCTGGTCGAGCCGGCTGTCCTGGTGCCGGGGCAGGCGCCGCACGTCCGTGCGGGAGCCGAGGACGCGCACGTCCCTGCCGCGCGCCCAGACGTAGTCGATGCGGCCGGGCGTGGCGGTGAAGCCGCTCAGCGGGCTGAAGGTGCGGCCCGGGTAGCGCCCGGCGTCGGGGTTGGCGTGGCGGAAGGTGTCGATGAAGCCCGCGTCGGTGTACAGCTTGGTGTACGGCCACGGCAGCGTCAGCCCTCCGTGCCCGCGCGCGTTCGCGAACTGCTCGGTCCAGTCCAGGTACGGCAGGGCGTTGAGGTCGCCGCCCATGAGCACCGGGGCGTCGTCGTCGCCGATGAACGACGGGATGGCCTTGTCCAGGATGGCCTTGCCCATGGCCATGCGGCGCTGGTGGTCGTTCTGCAGGATCTGCTCGTCGGTCTTCGTCCGGGGGAAGCCGTGCAGGTTCTCGATGGCCGCGGTGTGGGTGTCGCCGGGGCTCCAGCCGTCGTGCCAGGTCCACATGCTGAAGGCGTGCACGTGGCCGCCGTTCGGCAGGCCCAGCCGGGCGCCGCCCAGGTTGAAGGAGGAGATGTCGGCGTCGGCGTAGCGCGGGTAGACCTTCTCGATCTTGAGCTTGGTGTAGAGCCACAGGTTGTCGCCGTTGGCGCTGTAGTCCTCCGGCGTGGTCAGCCGCACGGCGGAGAAGCGGTCGCCCTCCGGCCGTCCGGCGTTGAGCCCGTCGAGGATCTTCTGGCCGGATCCGTACGCCTCGACCACGAAGAAGACGTCGGGATCGACCTCGTCGATGTACTCGATCATCTGCGTCAGGTTCTCACCCGTCGTCTCCTGGCGGTTGATCGTGCCGCCGACGAACAGGTTCCACGCCATCAGCCGCAGCGGCGTGCCGACGAACTGCTCGGGCATGGTGCTGGCCTTGACGTCCACCGTCACGGCCTGCTCCGGCAGCACGAAGGGCCGGCTGCGCACCTGGCTCTCGCGGCTGTAGACGGTGTCACGGGCCCAGACCCGGTCACCGCTCCTGACCGTGGTGCTGAACTCCGCCACCTGGCCCGGGCGCGGCTTGGCGGTCGTCACGACCGTGCAGGTGCTGCCGGGACGGTCGCCGTCGCAGTCGAGCCGGTAGGTGGCGGGGATCGGCATGGCGGGCCGGAAGGCGATCCGCCGCGCCCCGGGCTCGTCGGCGGCGGCGGGCGCCGGGGCGAGTAACGCGGTGAGGGCCAGCGCGGCGGCCATGGCAGGGATGGATCTGTTCATGAGCTGTCCTTCGCTCGAGGGAGGGGAGGGCTAGGAGGTGAGCTCGTACGGGATGATCTCCGCGAGGGCGGAGGCCCCGCCCATGCCGTGGTCCACCCGCAGCCGCACGTACCTGGCCGTGACGCCGTCCATGCCGACGTCGTTCGGCGCCGTCATGCGCGGCCACTCGACCTGCTTGACGTCCCTGAACGTGGTGCCGTCGTCGCCGACCTGCACCATCCCCTTCAGGACGGTGCCGTTCATGTCGTAGCGGAGCTTGGGCTGGAACCGGACCGCTGACAGCGTCCGCACGCGCCCGAGGTCGACCGTGATGTAGTGCGGCTGCGGTGCGATCTCGGGGTAGTCGGAGTGGTAGTCGGTCGTGAGGTCGCCGTCGACCGCCCTGGACGGGTCGCCGGCGCCGGGCTTGAAGGTGGTCGCCGTCGCGCTGAGCTCGGCAGGGGGGACCCGGGTGCCGGCCGGGGTGGCGGGCCAGACGCCGGGGGTGTTCTCGGGCTCGTCGGCGACGACCTGCCGGTCAGGCCCCGTGCCCGCGCCGCGGATCAGCACGTCGGTGACGACCGCGCTGTGGTCGGAGTAGAAGGGGTAGGTCCGGTCGAGGGTGCTGCCCTGGTGCGCGGGCAGGCGGCGGTCGTCGATGCGGGAGCCGAGCACACGGACGTCCTTGCCGCGGGTGAAGATGTAGTCGATGCGCGCGGGTGCGGAGCGGTAGCCGCTCAGCGGGCTCCAGGTGCGGCCGGGGTGACGGCCGGCGTCGGGGTTGGCGTAGCGGAAGGTGTCGACGAAGCCTGCGGCGGTGAACAGGCTGGTCATCGGCCACGGCAGCACCATGCCGGCGTGCCCGCGGGCGTTCTTGAACTGCTCGGTCCAGTCCAGGTGCGGCCAGGCGTTGAGGTCGCCGCCCATGAGCACGGGCGCGTCGTCGTCGCCGATGAAGGACGGCAGCGCCTTGTCGAGGATGGCCTTGCCCATGGCGACGCGGCGGTAGTGGTCGTCCTGGAGGAGCTGCTCGTCGGTCTTGGTCCTGGGCAGGCCGTAGAGGTTCTGCACGGCGGCCTCGTGGCCGTCCCAGTTGGCGGACAGGTCGTGCCAGGTCCACATGCTGAAGGCGTGCACATGCCGGCCGTCGGGCAGGCCCAGCCGGGCGCCGCCGAGGTTGAAGGAGGTGATGTCGGCGTCGGCGTAGCGGGGGTAGACCTGCTCGATGTCGAGCTTGGTGTAGAGCCACAGGTTGTCGCCGTTGACGCTGTAGTCCTCCGGCCGGGTGAGCTGCGCGCCGGAGAACCGCTCGCCGGTGGGCCGCCCGGCGTTCAGCCCGTCGAGGATCTTCTGGCCGGAGCCGTACCCTTCGACCACGAACAGGACGTCGGGATCGACCTCGTCGATGTACTCGATCAGCTGCTTGAGGTTCTCGCCTGTCTTCTCCTGGCCGTTGATCGTGCCGCCGACGAAGAGGTTCCACGCCATCAGCCGGAGCGGGGTCCCCACGCGCTTGTCCCGGAGCTTCGTGACGGAGACGTCGGCCGTCACCTTCTCCGCGGGCAGCACGAACGGACGGCTGCGCGCCCGCCCGTCGCGGCTGTGGACGGTGTCCCTCGCCCAGACGTGCTCGCCGCTCCTGGCCGTCATGACGAACTCCGTCACGTGCCGAGGGCCTGGCGGCCTGCTGGTCGCCACCATGGTGCAGGTGCTGCCGGGCTGGTTGCCGTCACATTCCAGGCGGACCTGGCCGGGACCGGCTGACTCGGTGGCCGCGAGGACCGCGGGGGCCGGGGTGAGCAGCATGGCGAGGGAGAGGGCGACGGCGAGGCGAGGGACGAATAAGCGCATGCGCGTGTCCTTTGGGTGGTCGTGCGGTGTTCTGGAAAGCCGGATCGGTCAGGCGAGCCGCTGGGGCGCGGCCGGGCGCGAGATCGAGCCGTCGGGTGAGAAGAAGTGCTCGTCCACGTGGTCCAGGGCCAGGCAGGCGGCGCCGAGCGCGACGCATTCCTCGCCGAGCGTGGAGGGCCGGATGTCGGGGACGCGCAGGCAGTGAGGTTCGAGGGCGCGGCGCAGGGCGGGCAGCAGGACGTCGGCCGAGCGGGAGAAGCCGCCGCCGAGCACGACCAGCTCCGGGTCCAGCGTCAGGACCATGGCCGCGGTGCCGAGCGCGAGGTGGTGGGCGTAGGTGTCGACGGCCGCGAGGGCGCCGGGGTCACCGGCGCGGGCGGCCGTGAAGACGCGCCCGGCGGCGTCCTCGGGCGTGCTGCCCTCGGCGGCGGGCGCGTCCTCCAAGTGGGAGGCCATGGTGCGCCAGCCGGTCATCTCCATGAGCCCGACCTCGCCGGTGGCGCCGCTGAAGCCGTGGTGCAGGCGGCCGTTGAGGATGAGCGCGGCGCCGGGCCGCCGGCCGGCGTGCAGGTAGACCAGGTCGTGGACGCCCGCCGCGACGCCCAGCCGCTGCTCGGCGAGCGCGGCGAGCTTGCTGTCGTTCTCGACGGTGGTCGGGCAGGACAAGCGCTGCCCGAGGTGGCCGGCCAGGTCGACCCCCTCCCAGTCGGGCAGCGCCTTGACGCGGGTGACCATGCCTTCCCTGTTGACCACGCCGATGCTGCCGACGGCGACGCCCCACAGGTCGCAGTCGTCCAGGCCGGCGGCGACGAGCGCGGCGTCCACGGCCCGCCACATGGCTCGCAGCCGATCGCGCTGGGTGGTGTCCGCGTCCACGGCGACCCTGCCGCTGGACAGGGTCCGGCCGGCGAGGTCGGTGACGACGGCGAGGACCTTGTGGACCCCGATGTCGATGCCGAGCACGCGGCCGGCGTCGGCGCGGAAGCGGTACCGCTTGGCGGGGCGGCCCATGCCGCCGGAGGCGGGCTCGACCTCGGCGATCCAGCCGCGTTCGCGCAGGTCGGCGATGACGTCGATGACGGAGTTGCGCGACAGCCCGGTCAGCGTGGCCAGCTCGGTGAGGGTCAGCGGGCCCGGCGCCTCGCGCAGGGCCCGGATGCTGTTCAGCGAGTTGAGCTGACGCAGCCGCTGAAGGTCCCCACCGCTGACCTGCACGGGCTCTCCTCCTTTTTCGGCGGTGTCCGGATTATGTGAGCGGAGGATGATCCTCGCCACCAGGATCATCCGCCACGGAGGGGCTTGACTGCAAGACCGAAGTCGTGACTATCTATGGACTCCGCATTAATTCGGGGAGTCCGGTACATGAGCGTGACCTTAGCCATCGTCGGGGCAGGAGCCCGCGGCCAGATCTACGCCAGGGCGGCCGTCGCCGACGGCAGGGCCCGGATCGTCGCCGTGGCCGATCCCGACCCGGCCAGGCGGGACGCCCTGGCCGACGAGCACGGCCTGCCGGAGGAGGCCCGCTTCCCGGGCTGGGCCGAGCTGGCCGCCGCGCCGAAGCGGGCCGACGCCGTGGTCATCGCCACGCAGGACCGCCTGCACGCCGGGCCGGCCGTGGCCTTCGCCGAGCTGGGTTACGCCATTCTCCTGGAGAAGCCCATGGCGCCCACCGAGCGGGAGGCCCGCGGGATCGTCGAGGCCGTCGAGCGCACCGGCGTCGTCTTCGCCGTCTGCCACGTGCTGCGCTACACCGCCTACACCAGGGCTTTCAAGGAGCTCGTCGGCGGTGGCCGGCTGGGCACGGTCTCCAGCGTCCAGCACCTGGAGCCGGTCGGGTGGTGGCACATGGCCCACTCCTTCGTCCGGGGCTCCTGGCGCAGCGAGGCCGAGTCGGGGCCGATGCTGCTGACCAAGTCGTGCCACGACCTCGACTGGCTGCTGCACCTCGTCCAGGACGAGCCCGTCAGCGTGGCCTCCTTCGGCTCGCTGACCCACTTCCGGCAGGAGAACCGGCCGCAGGGCGCGGGCGGGCGCTGCGTCACCTGCGCCGTCGAGCCCGCCTGCCCCTACTCCGCCAAGCGGCTCTACCTCGGCTGCCTCGGCGACCCGGACCGGGAGTTCTGGCCACTGGGGCCCGTCACCTCCGACGCCACGCCGGCCGGCGTCACCCACGCCCTGGAGACCGGCCCGTACGGCCGCTGCGTCTACGACTGCGACAACGACGTGGTGGACCAGCAGGTCGTCATGCTGGAGTTCGCGCGCGGCGCCACCGTGTCGTTCACGATGACCGCCTTCACCCCGCTGGAACACCGCAGGACCAGGGTCTTCGGCACGCACGGCTACGCCGAGGGCGACGGCAGGACCATCAGGGTCGTCGACTTCACGACCGGCGCCGAGGAGATCGTCGACACCGGGACGACGGCGGGCGCCTCGCTGGCCGACGGCCACGGGGGCGGCGACCTGGGCCTCGTGGGGGCCTTCATCGACGCCGTGGAGGCCGGTGACCAGGCGCCGCTCGGGGCCGGCGCGGCCGACGCGCTCGCCGGGCACCTCGTCGTCTGGGCTGCCGAGCGGGCCCGCGAGCGCCGGACGGTGGAGGCCCTGTGACCACCATCCCGGCGCCCCGCCGCCTCGTCCCGGCGGACGGGCGCTTCGTCCTCACGGCCGCGACCCGGCTGACCGCCGAGCCGCGGCTGGACAGGGCCGCGGCCTGGCTGCGCGCGGTCCTCGGCCCGGCCACCGGCCTGCCGCTGCCCGAGGGCCCCGGCGGGATCGAGATCCGGCTCGGCGAAGGGCTCGGGCCGGAGGAGTACCGGCTCACGGTCACGGCCGCGTCGGTGCTGATCGAGGCCGCCGCCCCGGCCGGCGCGTTCTACGGGGCCCAGACGTTGCGCCAGCTCCTCGATCCGGCCGCGTTCCGCGCCGGCCGCACGGGGGAGCGGGCCTGGAGCGTCCCCGCCGTCAGGATCGCCGACGCGCCCCGGTACGCCTGGCGCGGCTGCCTCATCGACGTGGCCCGCCACTTCCTGACCAAGAACGACCTGCTGCGCTACGTGGACCTGCTCGCCGCGCACAAGCTGAACGTCCTGCACCTGCACCTGACCGACGACCAGGGCTGGCGGCTGCAGATCAGGAAGTACCCGAGGCTGACCGAGGTCGGTGCGTGGCGGCGCGAGTCGCCCCGGGGCCACGTCCGGCACGGCCTGTCCGACGGCCGCCCGCACGGCGGCTTCTACAGCCAGGACGACATCAGGGAGATCGTCTCCTACGCGGCGGACCGGTTCGTCACGGTCGTCCCGGAGATCGACCTGCCCGGCCACACCCAGGCCGCCATCGCCGCCTACCCGGAGCTGGGCAACCTCGGCACGCCGCTGGACGTACGGACGGAATGGGGAGTCGGCGAGAACGTGATCAACGTCTCCGACGAGACCATCGCCTTCTTCCTCAACGTCCTCGACGAGGTGCTGGAGCTCTTCCCCGGCGAGTACGTCTGCGTCGGCGGCGACGAGGTGCCCAAGACCCAGTGGAACGACAGCCTGCCCGCCAAGGAGCGCATGCGGGAGCTCGGCCTGCGCGACGCCGAGGAACTGCAGAGCTGGCTCATGCGCCACTTCACCGACTACCTGCTCGCCAGGGGCCGCAAGCCGCTCGGCTGGGACGAACTGCTGGAGGGCGGCCTGCCTCCGGGGGTCACCGTGGCGGCGTGGCGCGGCGACAGGTGCGCGACGCTGGCCGCGCGGGCCGGCCACGACGTGGTCGTCTCGCCGTTCGCCGAGACCTACCTGGACTTCCGGCAGGCCGGCGGCGAGCAGGAGCCCGTGCCGATCGGCAGCGTGACCTCGCTGCGCGCGGTGCACGCCTTCGACCCCGTCCCGGCCGGTCTCAGCCAGGAGGAGCGGACCAGGATCCTGGGCGCCCAGGCGGCACTGTGGACCGAGCACATCGACTCGCCCCGGCTCCTCGACTACATGGCCTTTCCCCGCCTGGCCGCCTTCGCCGAGGCGGTCTGGAGCGGCGGAGGCGACTTCGAGGACTTCCTCGCCCGGCTCGCCACCCACGAGAAGCGGCTCGACGCCCTCGGGGTGGAGTACCGCCCGGCCGGCGGCCCGCGCCCGTGGCAGCAACGCCCCGACGCCCCCGGCCATCCCGTCAGCAGAGCCGCGATCGACGACAAACTCGCCGCCTGGACCGCCAACCTGCGGCCCTGAGACACCCCCTGGAGGACCCCTTGCGTTTCCGCCTGCCCCTGGCCGGGCTGCTCGGCCTCACCGTGCTGGCCGCCGGCTGCGGCTCGTCCGGTGAGACCGCCGCCGATGGCAAGGTCACCATCAGCTACGCCATCTGGGACAAGAACGACCAGCCCAGCTCCGAGAAGATCATCGCCGCCTTCCAGCAGGCGAACCCGAACGTCACGGTGAAGCTGGAGGTCACCCCCTGGGAGCAGTACTGGACCAAGCTCCAGACCGCCGCCTCCGGCGGCGTCACGCCCGACGTCTTCTGGATGAACAGCCTCAACGTCCGCATGTACGCCAAGGGCGGCATCATCGCCCCCGTCGAGGAGCCCAAGGCCGCCGGGCTGCCGGGCGCGGTCGTCGACGGCTACCGCTACGACGGCAAGCTGTACGCCCTGCCGCACCACGTGAGCATCCCGGCCCTCTGGTACAACAAGCAGCTCTTCAAGGAGGCCGGCGTGGAGCCGCCGACCGCCGACTGGACCTGGGACGACGTCAAGGCCGCCGCCGAGAAGCTGACCGACCCGGGCAAGCAGCAGTTCGGCATCCTGGCGCCGATGCTCAACCAGGTCGGCTACTACAACACGATGCTCCAGGCCGGCGGCCAGGTGATCTCGCCCGACGGCAAGCGGAGCGGCTTCGGCGACCCCGCCTCCGTGCAGGGCCTGGAGTTCTGGACCGGCCTGATCGAGGAGAAGACCGCGCCCGCCGCGGAGGTGTACGGCGACACCGACCCCATCCAGCTCTTCCAGTCCGGCAAGTACGGCATGTTCTACGGCGGCATCTGGTTCGCCTCCACCTACTGGGCCGACCCCGCCTTCCGCGAGCGGATCGACGTCGCGCCGCTGCCCAAGGGGCCCGCGCGGGAGGCCGTCATCCTGCTCGGCCTGGCCAACGCCGTCTCGGCCAAGACCGAGCACCCGAAGGAGGCGGCGGCGTTCGCCGAGTTCATCGCGTCCGAGCAGGCCCAGAAGATCATCAGCGACAGCGCCGGCGGCGCCCTCTCGCTGCGCCCCGGCACCCAGGACGGCTGGTTCAAGGCGTTTCCCTCCTTCCACCTGAAGGAGACCTACGACGCCTCCATGCCGCACGGCGTGCCGTACCCGGTGTCGCTGAACACCGCGCAGTGGCAGGAGGCGGAGACCCGGCTGCTCGCCGACGCCTGGGCGGGCAAGCGGCCGGTGGCCGACGCCGCCAAGGAGATCGCCGTGCAGATGAACGAGATCCTCGCCAAGGAGTAACGGATGCTCTCCAAGCGCGAGTGGGCGTGGGGCTACCTCCTCATCGCCCCGATGGCGCTGGGCCTGGCCGTCTTCTACCTGTGGCCCATTCTCCAGACCCTGTACCTCAGCTTCACCGAGTCGGGCGTCTTCGGCGGGTACACCTGGGTGGGGACGGCCAACTACGCCGGCCTGCTCGGCGACGAGGACATGGCGGGCGCACTCGGCAACACCCTGCTCTACGCCGTGCTCGTGCTGGCGGGCGTGCCGCTGTCCATCGTCGTGGCGGCCCTGCTCAACGTGCCGGGGCTGCGCGGGCTGAGCGTCTACCGGACGCTGTACTTCCTGCCGGTCGTCACCATGCCCGCCGCCGTGGGCCTGACGTGGAGATACCTGTTCAACGGGGACTTCGGGGCGATCAACCACCTGCTGGGACTGGTGGGGATCGACGGGCCGTACTGGATGGGCGACCCGGACGTGGCCATCTACGCGATCGCGATCGTCGGCGTCTGGAGCTCGATCGGCTACAACGCCGTGCTGTTCCTGGCGGGGCTGCAGGGCATCCCGCGGCACTACTACGAGGCGGCCTCGATCGACGGCGCCGGACGGCTGCGGCAGTTCTTCCGCATCACGCTCCCGCTGCTCACGCCGACGACGTTCTTCGTCGTCGTGATCACGATGATCAACGCGTTGCAGGTCTTCGACCTGGTCTACCTCATGATCGATACGACGAGCCCCGCGCTGAGGGGCAGCCGCACGATCGTCTACCTCTTCTTCGAGAAGGCGTTCGTGCACAACCAGCGAGGGCTGGCCGCGGCGATCGCCGTGCTGCTGCTGGGGCTGATCCTCGTGCTGACCGCGATCCAGTTCAGGCTGCAGAAGAAGTGGGTGCACTATGAGTAGGCCCAGGACGTGGCCCGCCCACGTGGTGCTGGCCGGCGGCGCGCTGGTGATGATCGCGCCCTTCGCCTGGCAGGTCGTGGTGTCGTTGCAGACCCTGCCCGAGTCGCTGAGCGTGCCGCCGAAGTTCACGCCCTCCTGGCAGTGGTCGAACTTCCCCGAGATCTTCCGTACGGTTCCGCTGGGCAGGCAGTTCCTCAACACGGTCGTGGTCACCGCGGCCGTCACCGCCGGGCAGCTCCTGCTGTGCTCGCTGGCCGCCTTCGCCTTCGCCCGGCTGCGCTTCCCCGGCAGGGGCGCCGTCTTCATGCTCTTCCTGGCCGTGCTCATGGTGCCCGGCGAGCTCTTCCTGATCCCGCGCTACGAGATCATGGTGGGTCTCGGCTGGCTCAACACGCTGCAGGCGCTCATCGCGCCGGGCGTCTTCGGGGCGTTCGGCACGTTCCTGCTCCGGCAGTTCTTCCTGACCCTGCCCAGGGAGCTGGACGAGGCCGCGCAGCTCGAAGGGGCCAACCCGCTGCAGATCTACTGGCACATCATGCTGCCGCTGGTCCGGCCCGGGTTGCTCGCCCTGGGGATGCTGACCGTGATGTGGTCGTGGAGCAGTCTGCTGTGGCCGCTGGTCGTCAACACCGACCCCGAGATGATGACCCTCTCGGCGGGGCTGGCCTCGCTGCGCGGGCAGTTCCAGACCAACTTCCCGATGTTGTTCGCCGGCTCGGTCGTGGCCACGCTGCCGGTGATCGTACTTTTCGTGATCATGCAGAAGCAGCTCATCGCCGGCATCGCGTTCACCGGCTCCAAGGGCTGAACATGGGACGGCCCGGCATCGCGGTGTCGGATGCCGGGCCGTCCCGGAAGGCGTGAGAGACCTACACGTCGTAGAACTGACATATGAACGTAGTTGACCAGGTAATCCCTTGATCATCCAGCGCCCTGTTCGGTCACTGTTCGGTCACCCGTCTACCGTGCCACGACGAGGCCCCTCCCGCCCCGCCGACGACGCGGTGAGCCTACAGCGCCGCCCGCCCCACCGCCTTCTGACGCCCGGACCAGGTGAAAAGTACACGCCTGAAGCCCTTGCCGTGCGACTGATCGACCCCGCCGAACGCCGTGTCGATGGCTCTCCGCGTCCTGTCCTCGCTGCCCGCCATCAAATGCGTGTACGTGCGCAACGTGTAGCCCGGGTCCTGATGCCCGAGGTACTCGGCCAGCGCCTTGATGGACTCGCCCGCGTGGAGCAACACGCTCGCGTAGTGGTGCCGGAGCGCGTGCATGCCGTGCTTGCGATACTCCTGGTTGCGCCGGCCCGGGATCGGGGCGGGCCGATCCTTGGGAATCACGCCAACCCGGACAAGGGCAGGCTTCCAGACGTACTCGTTGATGTAGTTGCGGTTCAGCGCCTTGGACTCCCTGCTGGTGACGATCAGCCGCAGAGTCCTCGGCCGCCCGTCCAGCTCCTCCCACGGCAGAGTGACCTCCCGCGCCGGAAACTTGGCCAGGTACTCCTCCAAGGCGCGAGCCACTGACTGGGGGAGTGGGATCGTCCGCTCGCGGTCGTGCTTGGGCAGGCCGAACAGCAGCTTGGCGCTGAGCATCTTGACCTGCTGCCGCACGTGAATGACCCTCGCCTCGAAATCCACGTCATCCACGGCGATACCGAAGATCTCGCCCTGCCGAAGCCCGCACCCAGCGCCCAGAAGCGCCATGATGGCGTACCGCTCGGGCAACGCCTCGATCACTGCAAGGACGCGGTCCGTAGACCACGGCTCGATCTTCCGTTTCGGCAGCTTGGGCTTCTGCACGGTCTTCGCCGCGCATGGGTTCTTGGCGATCAGCTCATCGTCCACCGCACTTTCAAAGAGCTGGTCGAGGAAGGCGAGTACCCGTCCGGCCGTACTTGGCGCCAGCTTCTTCTCAAGCTGATTGACCCAGGTGCGGATCTCGCTCGGCCGGATTGCGCCGATCTCTCGGTTGCCGAACTTCGGCTTGATGTGCTTGTCCCAGTAGATGCGCCGAATCTGGCGTGTGGACGGGTCGGCCGACTGCGAGTTCAGCCAGTTCTCGGCGAAGACGACCAGACGGGTCTTGGCTCCATTCGGGTCGAGGTAGCGCCCTCGCGCCTTGTCGGCCTCCATGAGTGAGCCGTGGCGCTCGGCCTCGACCTTCTTGGCGAACGCCTTGGTCTGCTCTCGACCTTCGGGGTTGGTCCAAGCAGCTAACCAGCGCTTTCCCTTGCCGTGGCGCTTGGTCGGTTCTCGGTGGATGCTGCCGTCCGGCAGCGTGGTGGTCTTGAACCACAGGTCCCTGACGTGAGCCATCGTGCTTCTCCTAAGGGGTTGAGGCCGGCGCGCGGCGGGCCGCTCCGGGCTGGCGATATCGCCTGGTCGCGAGCCTCTAAGCCCACGCGAACCGCCGTCTGCGGGGTCGTCCGATCGCGCTTGGTGATCTTCGCTCGCACGTCTCGTTTAGACGCATGCAGCGCGCTATGGTGTGTCTGACACGTCAGACGCGTCGAGTTGTATTGTTTGTATCACACGAGACCACCGGAACACGGCGAGAGCCCCCGGGACCGCCACCCCCTCAGGAGCCGCCCCAGACCAGACCACGAAAAAGGCGCCCCCCGCCTAAGCGGAGAGCGCCTCACATCACCAACGACACCGCACCCCTGACCGGCTCCAAGGTTGGTCGCCCAGGCGAGCCGATCGGGTTGGTGCCCCTAGATGCTTGGAGCAGAAGATATCACCTCGCCAAGCGTTCCCCTCGGCGCGCCCGCATCACCGGCGCCCGCCACGGCCGAACGCCTCACAACCCTCGCTCATCCCATCCCGCGCGGCGGTCCTGTCGGCCGTGCCCGAGGGCATGCGCCGCGCCTCCTCCCAGCAGGCGTTCATCCGCGCCGTCAAGCAACACCCTGACGCGCTCGCGCTGAAGTGCCACGCCTACCGCAACCTCACGGAGGTTGTGGCGAAGCTCGCCGACTGGGCGGACTGGACCACCCTGACCACCCGTCCCACCGAGCAGCGCATCGCTGATGACCTCGACCTGGCGCTGTCCACCGTGAAGCGCTGGATCCGGTGGCTGCGTGAGCGCGGCTTCCTCGGCGTCGTCGAGAAGGGCACGACGAACCGCTACCGCAGGGGCAACCAGTGCGGGCTCACTGATGACGGCTTGGGAAACCGGGCGGCTGTCTGGGTGCTCTGCACGCCCGCCCCTGAGCTGGACGAGGGCGACATGTGCACCGACAAAACGACAACTGAACCCCCTTCCTTGACTCTCCCTAAGAGAGTCAAGGAAGGTCCTACGCACGCGCGCGAGGAAAGATCAACTCCGCGCCGCCGAAACCGAATCTCGACGACGACCGAGGCCACCGCCACGCCGGGGACTCGCAAGCACGCGCTCCAGACCGCCCAGAAGATCCACGACGAGAGCACCACGATGCGGCGGCTGTCGCCGTGGTACATCCGGCACCTGACCAGGGTCTTCGTCGCTGCTGGGTGGACCGCTGGCGACGTGCTGCACGCCCTCGACCACCAGCCGGACGGCGCGGCCTGGACCTACACCTGGACCAGTCGCGACCAGATCCGCAACGTCCCCGGCTGGGTGCGGTTCCGGCTGTCGGCGTGGCTGGACGAGCACGGCCGGCCCCTGCCCGGCAAGTCGCAGCGGCTCGCGGCCGCTGCCGCCCAGCTCCGCGCCGAGCAGGCGGTCATGCGGGAGCGGCTGCAGGCGATGCACGCTGGTCGCGTCGGCGGGCCGGTCGAGCAGCCGACGAGGTTGAGCAGGGCGGAAGCTCTCGCGCGCCCGCCCGTGGCCGGGCCGGGTGGCTCGACAAGTCCGGGGGAGACCTACCGGGCGGCGCGGGCCGCCTTGGACGCGAAGCGGCTGCAGCGCGAGACCGAGCGTCTTCGGTGGCTGGCGTCATGAGTGACGAGTACGCCAAGCGGGCGCAGCAGGCGCGGGAGTTGCTGGCGTGGTCGTCGCCGGCTGCTGCTCGGGCGATGCGTGCCCGGGAGCGGGAGGCGGCGCGGCCACGTCGGACGGTGGAAGAGGGGCGGTGGGCCTGGATCGACTGGCGGGTGCGGCAGTCGATCGAGGAGCAGCCCCGGCTCGTCGAGACCTCGCCATCGGCGCCTGAGGTTGAAGTCGAGGATGAGCAGGCGGAGCGGCGCCGGGTGTCGCTGGCGCGGGCGCGGATGCGAGCCCGAGCGTACCGACAAAACGACAAATCCTGATCTACGCAGTAAAGCCGGACGCTCAGGGCAGCGACTGGTCAGAATCAGCGCTGTACGCGTGTCAGATCAACGCAGACGCGCGCATAGAGCGTGTCTGGTACATCTGACGCGTTATGCGCGTGCAACCTCTTAGAACGCGTCTGACGCGTTAACCAAATCGTTACATCGAGAGGAGTCGTTGGACCCCCACATGTATAGGTATCCCCCCTGCATGTGTTAACGTCGAAGACGTAACACCACGAAACACCGCACCTGACCAGCCGAAACGCCGAAGAGGGCGCCGCACTTCGGCCCCGCCCGGCTGGACAGATCCGACACCATGTGCTGATAGCGGCACCGCAATCAACGAACAGGCTCCGGCCCCGCAACCGCCACGGTCGCGGGGCCGCGGCATGTCACAAGGGAAACGACATGACCACGATGATCACCCGAACGCACGCCGAACTGCTCATCACAGTCAAGGCAATCCGCTACGCGGGCGGAACCACCAGCCAGATGCTCGCGACCATCGCCCGGATGCTGACCAACCCGGCCGCCCCCGAGCAGTACGAGGACAACCTGCACACCGTCACCGCGACGGCTGCCCACCACTTCGCCTACGAAAAGGACACCGGCCCCACGTCGTACCCGGAGGACGCCACGTACGACGACCTCACCCCCGAAGGACAGATGGTCGTCATCCGGCACGTCATCTTCGACCTCGGCGAGCGCGACCAGCCGGCCGAGACGGCTGCCACCACGGCCCAGACGATCGCCGCGACCACTCGCTACCTGGCCATCGCGATCGACGAGTCCGACACCTTCGCGCTCGGCCTCGACGGCGCTCCCCTCCCCGCGCACCACATGGTGGCCATCGCCGAAGCCGAGGAGGACACCGAAGACGGCGAGACGACGCTGTTCCCCCTGCCGAAGATCGTCGCGATCCTCGACTCCGGCGTCCCCCTCGACAACGACGCCCCCGCGCTGGACGGCCTGCTCGACCGTCACGGCTGGAAGCTGATCGGCGAGAGCGACGGTTACCCCGACAACGACGAGCACGAGGTCACCCCGACCAACCCGACGACGACGCCACCCGCCATCGAGTACCACGACGGCCGCCCGATGCCGTACTACGTCGCCGGCCGGAAGAAGCTCGACGAGCGCGGCTCGCTGGTGGACGCGCTCCTCGTGACCACGTTCACCGCCGCCCAGGCCACCGACCCCGGCAAGTGGGGCCTCGACCACACCGGCGTCGAGCTGCTGCTGACCGGCGCTGTCCGCGCCGCCGTGGACGACCGGCTCGACTTCGAGCAGGTCGTCCGGAGCAACGCCGGGCTCGACTGCAAGCGACGCCTGCTCATGGCCGCGTGCGCGGCGATCGACACCGCGCTCGACGTGATCGGGGAGCGCGCCACCTGCCGCACCTGCGACGGCCCCGCCGTCTCCCGCGCCACGGACGGCGAGCCCGTCTGCGCCAACACCGGCCACTGAGCCAGGACGAAAGGACCAGGAACATGCTGCGTGACCTGATCGACCTGCCCGAGGGCTGGGAGTGGAGCATCTACGGCGACACCCCGGTCTGTCCGGACGGCTACGAGATCGAGGTGGACGGCACCTGCCCAGACGGGCACGTCTCGCCCCTCCTCGACATGGGCCTCATCTGACCTTCGCTCCCGCCACCCCGAATGGAGCCCACCATGGACACCACAACCCGCGGCATCGCCGAAGACCTGCTGCTCCTCATGCGCCGCCTCAACCAGGCCGATGACCAGAAGCTCGCCCGCGACCCCGGACCGTACGGGCACGCCCAACGCGCGCTCATCGCGATCCTGGAGACCGCCGACTGGGGGCCCACCCACGCCAGCGAGGCCATCCAGCACGCCATGCAGGAAGGCTGCACGCTGTTCGATGCGATGATGGCCACCCGCGCAGGTGATTGCGGTGCCGCAATCAACAGCGCGAGCACGGTAAACGCGTCTATCGCCGAGATCAATGACGAGCTGGCGCAGCAGATCGCCGACGCGATCGGGGAGCACTTCCACGGCGACCGCAACTACTGGCCGCAGGTCATGGACGCTGACTGGGACGACGGCGACGGCCGCGTCATCGTCTGGGAGCACGGCGTGGATGAGTGGACGTTCCTGGTCTCCCACGGCGGCCGGCCGGACTATTCGCCGATCGAGTACGAGCCGGTCCCGCTGCCCGCGGGTGTGTGGGTCGAGGCGGTCAACCACTGCGCCCTGCGTGTCATGCCCTGTGAGTAGGCCCGCGAATGCCGATGGCCGGGCCCGCCACAGGCCCGGCCATCCCAACACCACAAAAGCCCCGGACCCTCGTTGCCACACGAAGACCCAGTACGTTACAGCGTAACGCACTGGGTCTGTCCTTACTGGGCTCAGGCCGCCAGCCATCGCTTGACTCCTGGGATCGTTCTACGTGTTGCCATAGCCGTCGTATATCCCTAGCACCATATGAGTCAATCTGATAGTTTCCAGCGCTTCTTGACGCATATCTGGTTCATCGAACTGGGCGCCTTGCAAGTTGGCTCCATTGAGATTCACGTGATGCAGGTCTACTGCAACAAGTATTGCGCCACGCAGGTCAGTGTTGCCGAACAAGGCTCCGCGAAGATCGGCCCCGACAATGCTGTAACCCCATCGCCGCCCCCAGATCAACCTAGTGGAGAGTCGCTTAGGGTCCGCGTGCACGAACGAATGAATAAATCTGGGAAGTATGCTTCCCAGCCGTGCTTGGCGCAAATCGGCCGAGCCGAGCCGGGTGTCACGCAGATCGGCCCCAACCAGAGAGGCGTTGCGCAAATTTATTCCGGTAAGGTCTGCGCGACGCAAATTCGCGCCGAAGAGGCGAGCATTGCGAAGGTCTGCCCAACTAATATCAGAGTCTCGCAGGTCGGCACCCTCTAAAGCTGCACCGCGAAGGTCTGCACCCTCAAGTTTGAATCGACGCATGTCCATCCCACTAAGCTGTGCGCCACGCAGATGCAGATCGCTCAGATCTACATGTCTGCGAAGCGCGTGCCCATTTGCAGGACGCGTTCCCTGACGGGGGCGACGTCCCAGAGCGGTCAATGCAGCCTGGACATCCTCCGAGGGGTGGAGAGGAAGATGGTTTCCATTCGACTGAGACTGCCACGGCCATCGGAACCGCCTGCGCTGCGATGGTATCGACACATCGCTTTGCGCCGGGGGAGTGCGCGCACGGATAAACGCGGCTAGCACCTGAGTGACATCGTCACGATGGCTGGGGGAGTCGCGTATGACCCGCTCAAGCGCGTAGATACCACCAATTCGTTCATATAACTCCGCAGAGCCAAGCCGCTCTAAGGCTTTACTGAAGCGGTCAGTGATTTGGCCGCGCCGGGACAAAAGATAGTTCACCCCGGTGAAGATGAGGCCGCCGAAGACGACGAGCGCACCAGCGATAGAAGTAACAAGGAGTCGGGCGCCTTGCTCGGCATTGAGGCGATCGCTGAGTGTGGCTTGTGGATTGTGAAAGATTTCCTCGTTTATCAGATGGCGTGGAGCCCACGCGATTGCCATCAGGTAAATGCCCAAGACCGTTGCCAATAGCGCCGTGAAGGCAGTCCATGACACCCATCTACTCCGCAAACGGCCACGCGTCATCCGCCCGCCTCCTTGATAAGCCTCGGCTGAGCCGCCGACAGGCAATCAGGATGACTGCAGCAGAAAGCGAAGTGCAAGAGCTAGCACTCCTGAACCGGGCTGGAACAACTGAAAGGAACCTCATGCCCCTCATGTACGTACCGGGCGTCGCCCGCGTCTTCTACGACAGCATCCAGAACAGCCGCCACGCCCAAGCCGACTACGTGGCCGTGCTCGACGGCTCCTGGGCGCTGGCCGTCGCGGTGTGCGACGGCGCGGGCGACGACTCCGACGCGGCCGACGCCGCCCAGATCAGCGCGCAGATCGCCGCGGCGGTCACCGGCTCCACCAATAGCGGTGTCCAGGGCCTGCACACGGCCCGGACCCACCTGCAGCAGCGCAACGAGGACGCCCCTCCCGGGCAGGAAGGCATCACCACGGCGGTCGTCGCCGCGATCACCCCCGGCTTCCTCGACATGGCGTGGGTCGGCGACTCACCCGCCTGGGCGGTGCGCCTGGACGGAAGGGTCATCCCGCTGACCGTCCCGTCCTGCCACCCCTGCGGGAAGCCGTGCAACGTCGAGGAGAAGCACGAGGGCGAAGGCACCTGGCCGCACCGGCTGCTCACCTACACCGACGACTACGCCCGCATCATCCTCGCGTCGGATGGCCTGACCGCGCACCTGCCGCTCGCAGGCCGGGCCGACCACATGAACGCGATGCTCGACGAACTGGCGCGTATGGCCGCGCCGGACCTGGCCGGCGAGTACGTTGCGGCGTCTCTGCTCGACCTGGCCAGACGAGGCCGCGGCGGCGACAACACGACGATCGCCGTGATCGACCTTCTGGCGCACGAAGGCGAGCCCGCGTGACGAGCACCGTGATCGGGCTGCTGCTCGCTGCAAGACCAGCCTGGGTCACCCGCGTGCAGCTCCGGACGGCTGACGACGGCGACAGCTTCGACACCCGGCACCTGACGGCCGCGCTGACTCTTGGCGACGGCGACAACGACACCGAGATCTCCGAGGTCGAGGAGTACCCCGCCGCCCGCCTCATCGTCGGCCGGCTGTCGCACCCCGGCGACCGGCCCCGCAACGAGTTCGCAGCGGCGCTGCTCAGCCACTACTTCCCGCCCGCCGCCAACCGGTGGTGGCTCAACATCCGCGGCGGCGTCATCATCACCGGCCTGTGCCAGTGCGGCGCCCCCGCAGACCTTCCCAACCCCGTCTACGACACGGCACGCGTCGTGTCCGCACTGAGAGGCACCCGATGAGCAGGAGAACCAGGCCCGCCATCAACCCGAACACCAGCCACAGCGTCATCACAACGAAGGCACGGGTCTGCGGGTGGGCCATCGAGCCCGGCGAGACCAGCGACGACGGCACGACGGAGCTGATCCTGACCCGCGACGACTGGAAGATCGTCGTGGCGTTCCAGGGGAGCACCGCCCTGGCGGCCGCCCTGCAGTACCCCGGCCGGTCGAAGCCCTCGGAGCTGATCGGAAGCGAGCAGTTGGCCCGCTTCCTGCGCGGCAACCGAGAGCAGATGGGGCGGTTCCGCATCGACCAGCGGGTCCTCGTCGGCGTCCAGGCCGGGACGGTGAAGGACATCAGGCCCGACGACGAGACGAAGGTCCGGCTCATCGTCCGCTACGACGGCGGCGCTATGGGCGACCCGTTCACCACGCACGTCCGCGCCGAGGGCAAGGCGGCGGTGTGACCTCGCGCGCAACACCCGTCAAGGCCGCGGACGTCGTCAAGGGTCGGGACGGCTCGTACGTCGTGCTGCGCGTCCGCGAGAACGGCGGCCTCATCAAGGCTCGCCACTCGGCCACCAACACCATCTGGCACCTGGAGGTGAGGGATGGAGCCTGGGCCCGTATCTGAACTGGCCATCCCGTCCCAGGCGGTCGAGCCCGACACGATCGCACTCGAAGGCGTCCTGCTCAGCCCGGACGAGCCGAACGCCCTGGTGCGTGAGGGCGTGATGGTCTGCCCGTACCCCGACTGCGGTACGGCGGACCGCATCGTCGAGCTTGACGTCGCCACCCGCACCAACCAACTGCAGATCGTCGCGCCCGGCGAGATCACGGCGGGCACTGGCGACGGCACGTACGAGACCGACGGCTACGAGTGCGAGGCGTGCTGCCGCCGGGTGAGCCTGCCGGACGGCTACGAAATCGTCTCCTGGGACTGATCTATCCACACTGGCCCTGCCATATGGCAGGGCCAGTAGGTCAATAGCGCTACCGCAATTAGTCAACTGAACAGGGAGAACGCCACCATGGCGACCACGAAGAGGGGCCGACGCCGCCCCGTCACGCAGGCCATGAAGGACCGCAGCGCAGCCAGCCGCACCGCGGCGCGAGAAGCGCTGCACGCCTATGCCGTGCTGTGCCTCAACGACCCGGCCGAGCTGGAGCAGTTCCGGTCGATCGCCGCGAGCATCGGCTGGAAGCTCGACCCCGCCAGCGACGACCCCGGCTACTCGCTACAGAACGCGCTGCTCCTGGCCGCGCAGCGCCGACCGCTGACCCACTGCGGCGGCTTCGACTACTGGATCAGCCAGGGCCGGTGCGTGGCCGAGGGGGAGAAGTCGCTCGACACGTTCCGCCACATCGGCCGGAAGAAGACCGACGAGGAGAAGGCCAGGGAGAAGGAACTGGCCGACGACGGCTGGCAGTCCTCCAAGCGCGGGCCCCGCTACTACGTGAAGAAGGGCACGTTCGACGTCGCCCAGACCGTGCCGCGCGAGCGGTGCCCGCACTGCGGCACGGCCCCGGCTGGCGAGGACGACCGCACCACGCAGTGCCCGCCGGACTGCGCCGTGTTCGTGCCCCGGCCCGTGTCCAAGCCGCCCCGCGTGATCGTCGTCGAGCTGCTGCAGGCCCAACTCCTCGACGGCGACGAGGCCGAGGGCGAGGCCGACCAGTGATCACGATCAGCCACACCCACGAGGAAGGCACCCTCGTGGACGGCACCGTCAAGGGCGACGGCGCCTGGGAGATCCTGCGCAAGCACGGCTTCCACTACTTCCGGTCCATCGGCATGATCGGGATCCGCCAGTCCCGGGACCAAGTGGCTAAGCGCTGGAAGATCAACGGCGCGGCTGACGCCCTGCGGGCGGCCGGGTTCGAGGTCACCGTCGAGATCGACGACACCCCGCGCGACCGCGCCCAGGTCCTCGCCGACCAAGCTGATCGGCTGGACGACCGGCGTGACGCGCTCGCGGCCAAGGCGCAGCGCCACGCCGGCAACGCGGCCTCGGCCGCCGACCGGGCCAACCAGCTCTCGGAGCGGTTCGCGGGCGGGCAACCGATCCTCATCGGGCACCACTCCGAGCGCGGCGCTCGGCGCGACCAGAAGCGCATGGACTCCGCCATGCGCAAGAGCGTCGAGGAGGACCGGACCGCGCAGGAGGCCGCCCGCCGAGCCAACGCGGTCGGTCGCCAGGCTGCATACTCTGCTCGGCCGCGCGTCACCGCCCGCCGGATCCAGCGGCTGGAGGCGGACCTGCGGCGGGTACAGCGCAACCTCGACGGCTACACGCGCAGGCACCTCCGGCACGACGGCACGCCCTACTACATCGACGAGCAGCCGCCCGCGAGCGGCGAGTACCGCGAACAGCTCCTCGCGCAGAAGGACCACATCGAAAACCAGCTCGCCTACGACCGGCAGCAGCTCGCCGCCGCCACCGGGCAAGGTGAATTCGTCGAGTGGGGCAAGCACAACATCCACGTCGGCGACCGCGTATGGGCCTGGGGATACAACGGGCTCGCCCTCAAGACCAACCCCACCACGGTCAAGCTCGACTTCCGGGACCACTGGAAGCCGAAGGTCAAGTACACAGACGTGGCCAAGGTCGAGTGCCCGCACGGCGACGAACCCACGGTCACCGTCCCCAACAAGCCCGCGCGCGCCCGGCCGGCGGCGCCGAAGGTGAACGTGCCGAAGCTCGACACGGACAAGCTCAAGGCCGCAGCGAACGTGGCCGACAGTGTGCGCGTCGGTCGGGACCGCGAGGCGTTCGTGTCACCGCCCGCCGTGGTGGACACCCTCATGGACCTGGCCGACATCTGGCCCGGCATGACGGTCCTGGAACCCTCGGCGGGCACCGGGAACATCGCACTGGCGGCCGTCGAGCGGGGCGCTGTCGTGGACTGCGTCGAGATCGATTACAACCTGGCGACCGTCCTGACCAGCCGCGTCCCCGGCGCGAACGCCGCCTCTGTCCGTGACTTCCTGGACGTCGATCCGACCGAGCGCGACGGCTATGACCGGATCGTGATGAACCCGCCGTTCTCCGGCGGCAAGGACATCGCGCACGTCACGCACGCGCTCGGCTTCCTCAAGCCCGGCGGGCGTCTCGTCGCGGTGATGGCTGCCGGGGTGCTGCACCAGAAGTTCAAGGCAGCCGAACGGTTCCGCGCCCTGGTCGAGGAGCGCGGCGGCTGGTTCGAGGAACTGCCCGAGGGGTCGTTCGCCCCTGTGACCGGCATCAACACGGTCGTCGTGGTCATCCCCGCCGAGCAGTAACCGCCACTTCAAGCCCCTGGCCTGGCCTGCCCTCGCCGGGCCTTCTACTCGCCCCCGTCTCCGCCGTCGCCAAATCCCCCGTCTCCGCTTCTCCCGCCCCTGTCGTACCCCGCGCCTCCGTCACGATCGGCACTCCCGCCTTGACCGGCACCTGCGTCCGGGAAGTCACGAAACACGTACGCGAGGAGTAGACAGATCAGGAAGATGCCGAGCGAGAGACCCCAAAGCCCGTCCGCGTCCCCTTTGACCGTCAAAAAGAGGACGAAACCTCCCATAAACGCCAAGATGAGTTGCGTGCTCGGGCGCACGACGACCTCCTTGTTTTCCGAGAAACCTCACCTTTCTCTTTGAAAGCAATGAAGTCAATACACCCCATTTTTCGCGGCGCAGGACGGGGGCCTCTCCGGAGACCCCGTGAAGATCATCTTTTCGTACGGGCTCGGCCTGGACTCGACGGCGATCCTGCTGCGGTGGCTCACCGAGCCCGCGTCGCGCTGGTTCGACCTGCGGGACCTCGTGGTGGTGACGGCGCAGACGGGGGACGAGTGGGTGGAAACCGCCTACCTCGTAGAGCAGCACATCTATCCGCTGCTCGCCCGCCACGGCGTTCGCACCATCCAGGTCGCCCGCGCCGGCCGCCGCCAGGCGGATGGCATCGTAGTCCTCGACGACACCACCCACCCGATCCTCTGCCTGACCTCAGCGCCAGGCGCCTACCGGCTCAGCGAGGAACTGCTGTCGGTGGCGACCGTGCCCCAGTCCGGAGGGGTACGCAAATGCTCGCTGAAATTCAAGGGCTGGGTCCTTGACCAGGTCATCGCCCAGATCGTCGGCGACGAGGAGTTCGTCCACGTCATCGGCTTCGAGGCAGGCGAGGCCAAGCGGATGATGCGCGACATGCCGCTCGGCCCCGGCACGCGGATCCCGTCCTACCCGCTGATCGAGTGGGGCTGGTACCGCGACGACTGCGAGCAGTACGTCCTCGACCAGCTCGGCGTGAAATGGCCCAAGTCGGCATGCGTCCAGTGCCCCTACGCATTTTCGCTGGCAGAAGGCCGTGACCGGACCATCCCGCGCTACCTGGCCAACCCCCATGAAGCGCTGCTCGGCCTCACGATGGAGCACCTGGCCGTCGCGGTGAACCCGCGCCAAGGGCTCCTCGCTGGCCAGCAGTTGTACGACCTCATCGCCTCGAACCCCGACAGCGGGCCGCTGCTGGACCTGTTCGAGCAGCACCTTGACCGCATGCCGTGGGCGATCTACGACGTGCGCCGCGCCATGGCGGCCAAGCCCGACGACGCGATGGCCCGCGGCCAGACCCACCGGTCGCTGGAACTCCTCGTCGAGGGCACCCGCGCCGACATGCTTGCCCACCTCGACCGGGCCGCGTACCTGCTCGGCCGCGAGGTCGAGACGGACGGCCGCCACCACCGGGTGTGGCTGCGGACCCGGAACCTCTACTACCCGTGCGTCGAGCACATCCTGACCGCCGCGCCCGCGCTGGCGCACGACAAGACCTATCGCTCCTTCGAGACGGCATGGCTGGCCGGGCTCAACGGGCCCGCCCAGCTCTCCCTCTCGTTCTAACCCCTCGCAATTCGCGAAAGGCAACACCACAGATGAACCGCCACTCCGCAGTACCCCCTGCCCAAAATCACTCCGCAAAGGCGCTCGTCAAAGCGAACCGAGCCCTGCGGGCCGTGTCCGTGTTCTGGTCATTCCCCGGCCGCTACGAGGCGGTCGTCACGGCCACCGGCCGCATCATCTACCGCCAGGTCCCCGAGATGATCCGCATGCCGCTCCTCATCGAGGGCGAGCTGGCCAAGGCTGTCGCGCAGACCCGCGCCGCGCGGGCCGCCGTCGAGGAGTCGTCCCGCAGGGAGTCCGGGTGCTGAACCGGCTCTTCCCCGACGACATCGACGTTGTCGAGATGTTCGCGGGCGGTGGCGGCTCCGGGACCGGGATCGCCGCCGTCCCCGGCACCAAGATTAGGTTCGCCGCCAACCACGCTAAGCCCGCCAAGTGGACGTACGTCGAAAACCACCCCGACGTGGACTTCTGGCTCGGCGACGTCCAGCAGGCCGACGCCATCGAGAAGTTCCCGTACGCCAGCTTCTTCTGGGCCTCGCCGGCCTGCTTCGTCGCGGGCACACTCATCCTCACCCGTCGTGGCCTCGTTCCGATCGAGGACGTCCGCGAAGGCGACGAGGTGTTCACCCACCAGCGCCGCTGGCGTCTGGTGACCGGCACCATGAGCAAACTTGCTCCCACCGTCATCGTGTCCGGCAAGGGCTTCCACCAGGGCATCGAAACCACTGCCGAGCACCCCTTCTACACCCGGAAGCGAACCCGGACCTGGGACAACGACGCCCGCACCTACCGATACTCCGTCGCCGAAGAATCCGAATGGACCGAAGCGAAGGACCTCGGGCCGGGCATCTGCTGGGCGACCCCGACCGACTTCGGTGAAGCGCTGCCGGTGCCGGAGGTCGGCGGGCGCGGCATGAAGTTCACGCCGGAGTTCTGGTGGATGGTCGGCCGGTGGGTCGGAGACGGCTGGCTACGAGCTAAGCGATCAACCAAACTCGACCCCAAGCCGCGCCGACGCTCCCAACCGGCTGGATCGCCGTGCGTGATGTGCGGCGGCAAGACACGACAGCACGGCAAGAGCACCACGGGCCGTGTCCGACTGTTCTGCTCGGACACGTGCAGGCGAGCCAGTGTCCGCCGCAACCCTCATCACGGGCGGTACGACCTGGCCATCACCTGCGGCTACCACGAGGTGGAGGACCTGGCCCAGAGGCTTCACGGCCTCGACGAGCTGACCTGGAACCGAGGCCGAACCAAGACCGCCGCCCGGTTCGTCGCGTCACACCGGGGCCTGGTCGAGTGGATGGCCGAGCACTTCGGGCAGCACGCCCACGGCAAGACCATCCCCGCGTGGGCGATGACCATGCCGCGAGCGTGGCGTGAGGCGCTGCTCGACGGCTACCTGTCGGCGGACGGCACCAAGGACGCGAAGTACACCAGGGCGTCCACCGTGTCCAAGAAGCTGGCGATCGGCATCCGGATGCTGGCCAACTCCCTGGGGCACGTCGCCAACCTTGGCTACCAGTCCGCCCGCAAGCGGCAGCGCGTCATCGACAGGAGGGCCGTCAACGAGCGGCCGACGTGGACCGTGTCCTGGATCACGGCCGGGCCGCAGCGCTTCCAGTACACCGAAGCCGAAGGCCACCGCTGGTCGAACACCCACCACCCGGCCCCCACCGGCCGCCTGGAACTGGTCTACAACATCCACGTCGCCGACGACGAGTCCTACGTCGCGGACGGCATCACCGTCCACAACTGCCCCGCGTTCTCCACGGCCTCGGGCGAGACGAGGTATTTCGACAAGGAAAACCAGATGGCCTTGTGGGCCGACGACCTGGACAACCTGACCGAGCACCAGAAGACCCGCATTCGGTCCCGGGCGCTCATGGAGGAGGTCGTCACCTACCTGCGCCACTGCCAGGAGAAGCACGGCAAGCCCGTGCTCGGGTTTGGCGTCGAGAACGTCGTCCAGGCGAGGTTGTGGGCGCACTGGGACCGGTGGATTCGCGAGCTGCGGAAGCTCGGCTACATCATCCAGATCCACGCCGTCAACGCCGCGCACGTCCAGGGCCGCACCACGCTGCCGACCCCGCAGTCCCGCGACCGGATGCTCATCTCCGGCATCCACGAGTCCGTGGGCCGGACGCCGAACTACCGCAAGTGGTTCGACCCGTACGCGTTCTGCCCCCGCCACGGCGGATGGGTGCAGGCCGTCCGCGCGTGGAAGAAGCGCGGCACCGACATGGGCGTCTACGGCATCAAGAACGGCCAGTACGTGTGGGTGTGCCCCGAGGTCGCCTGCCAGGGACAGCTCATCGAACCGCCCCGTCTACCGGCCGCGTACACGATCGACTGGACCGACCTCGGCACCCCAATCGGGTCCAGGAAGAAGACCAAGAAGAAGCCCGAGGGCCTGGCCCCGAAGACGATCGCCCGCATCCGCGCCGGAGTCGAGGAACATTGGATCAAGCCGTTCATCACGCCCGCTGGCGGCACCTGGAACGACGGGCCCAGGGGAGTGGACGAGCCGATCCCCGCGCTCACCACGCGCGAAGCCAACGCGCTCGTCGTGCCATGCGAAGGCCGGGACGGGAAGGTAGCGCGGCCGGTCAACATGCCGAAGCGGACCAGCACCACCCGGAATGAGGACGGCATCGCTTTCCCCCCGGACGCGCAGCCAGGCGTGTTCCCCTCGTTCCTGTCGCTGATGCGCTCGGGTAGGCCGCGTAACACCGACCCGACCACGGACCCGCTGGCGACCCTTGTCTCGAACGGCTCCAACCACGGGCTGGCCACTGACCCGGCCTTCAAGGACGACATGTTGCCGCTGGTGTTCCCGTTCCGGGGCGGTGGCGACGAGTTCAAGTCGAGGCCCGCGTTCGAGGACCCCGCGCACGCGGTCACGGCCGGCGGCTTCCACCACGGGCTCGGCGTCCCTCCCGGTTGGCAGCCGCCGCCAGCGCTGATCATGCGGAACAACGGCTCCAAGGGTGATGGGCGTGAGCACGTCACCCCAACGAGCGAACACATGCGCACGGTCACCACGACCGGGCACCAGTCGCTCGTCACCGCGCCGCCCGGCCTGCCCCTGCCCGAGACGCTGCTCATGGCGTACTACGGCAACGGCCGCACGCAGAGCGTGCACGAGCCCATGGGGACGATCCCGACCCGCGACCGGTGGGCGCTGCTCACCCCGGACGGCCAGATCGACGTGTCGTCCATCCTGTTCCGGATGCTTCGGATCCCGGAGCTCCAGCGGGCCCAGTCGTTCCCGGACCGCTACGTGTTCGTCGCCGACTCCGCCCGCGACAAGGTCAAGTTGATCGGCAACGCGGTCCCACCGCCCATGGCCGAGATCCTGACATGCGCCCTGATCGAGGCGTTCCTGGGCATCGAGCTGTCCAGGTTCGATTACGACGTCGCAGCTTGAGCGGCTAACGCAATTCGGCTCTGCCCCGCGCGGGCAGCCCCTTCGCCCGGAGATTGTCACGGTGCACGCGCCGCCGTACTCGGCGCTACCGAGCATTCGATCGGGTCCGAGAGCGCATCCACGCGGGCCAGCTCAGCGGGTTCATCGACCGATCCTCCGCGAATCACGTCCCGGAGGATTGGATGTCAACACTTGGGGATACCCGTAGGTGGCGCCTCTCCCGGTTTCTTCGGTAGGTCCGTGTAGAGGTCCGATATCCAGCTGCCGTTCGTAAGCCGATTCCACACCGGCCAGGGCTTGGAATATCGACTGGGGTCACCTTCTGGATCGGAAAGGGAATCTCCATTCCGTTCCTGGCATTCGACGTAAATCACGGCGCCTTCCGGCAAATGCTCGGGACTGCCTCTGGAGGAGTCGGTCCTTGGCTGTGTATGCGTATATAGACCTTTACCTTCGGTGTGTGAGACGGTTGTCGCCCGTGCCGTACCAGAGGATGAATGTTGGCCAGAGTCCTCGGGCGTTGGTTGGGCACTCTCTGCGTCGTTCCTTGCAGGAGGGGAGACTGATCTATCTTCCGCCCACCTCTGAACGAGGGGGGCTCCAAGCGACGCCCCTCCAGCGATGAGGGCGGCGATTAACGCTGCTCCCCCAGTGATGACGGCGGCGATCAGTACCGCCCGGTTTGCGGGTGATTTCAATGTCTGTTTGTCGCTTTCTTCTGACATGAAAGTCACTTAGATGCATGGTGCTGTACGCGAGTAACTAGGACTACCGGCCTGTAAGGCGACGGCGCAGTTGACTTGCCTTCCGTCGATCATAGGCGTGTGCTTCCAGGCATACCGGTCGCCCGGACGGGTGCCGATCTTGCCGCTGGATGGGTACCACACCGAGCCCAGTGTGTAAGGGTCCGTGTCTTGGATGAAGACGTCTACAGGTTCGATGGATCCAGAATAGATCCGCACTACCGCCCAGTTGGCTGCACAGGACGGGGAGTAGTGTTCCTCGACTCGACCTCCGTTTGCGCCGAACTGGAAGTATTCGACGGATACTAGACGATCATCGGCCGCGCAGTGAGTCGTGTACGGGTCTTTCCATTCGCACGTGGCGCCGCGACAAGGCGTCGCTTGGGCTGAAGCTGGCACCTGCGACAGAGATGTGCCGACTAGCACGACAAAGGAGAGGATGGACATCTTTGTCCGTTTGTGCATTGTTTGTCTCCCGGTGATCGGTGCCCTGCATGCGCCAGAACTACAGGGTAGCCAGCGACATAGGTCTATTGGGCGCAAATGGTGCACCAGTTATGCTTTGCCGCTCGCTCTTCGACTGCGACTGACCTCTGACGTATATGCGCATAGAGGCTTTCACCTGCAACATTTCGTCACAAGAATGGCCAATACAAGATCTGCAATGCATGTCTGTGTGACGCCTTTCACACAAGCATGCATCGTGCGGCCCTCTGCCTCGTTGAGCAAATGATCTATCGCAACCTGCTCACGCGTCCGGTGTGGACAAGCCGACTGCCATGGCTGCTCAGAGTTGCCTCAAGTCTGGAACTGGTGGGACTGCGACGATTTCGACTGCCTGTTCGTCGGCGGATCGACCGTCTGGAAGCTGTCGCCGGCGGCGGCCGTGCTCGCGCGCGCCGCGTGCGCTGCCGGGCTGTGGGTCCACGTCGGCAGGGTCAACTCGTTCAAGCGGATACGGTACGCCGCGGCGGCCATGGACGCCGACTCGGCGGACGGAACGCTCCTCGCCAACGGGCCCGACAGCACCTGCCCTCCGTTCTGGGGTGGACGTGGCAACTGCTGCTTGAGGAAGCGCCGTCGCTGCTTGACGCGCGCGAGCTGGTGCACGAGCCGTATGACGGCTGATACGACCTCGCATCCGCGCGCGGCCACGGCAGCACCGCGCACCCCCGCCCCCGCTATCGAACCCGTACAACTCACCCTGATCTGAAAGGGGCTTCTGATGCACGTCATGTGTTTCCACTGCCGCGAACCGCTCGACCAGTGCAGGCGCACCCTGCTGCAGGACGCCACCGACAAGGCCGTGGAGGAGATCGGCTTCGCCGCGCTCGTCGCCGAGTCCGACGAGGGCCAGGCCGTGCAGGTCGTCTCCGCGTGGGACGCCGCCCGCGCGATCAACAACCTGGTGGACCTCATCGTCGCCCAGAACTACGGCATCGACGTGGACGAGGCGTATGAGCGAGCCCGCGCGCTCATCGAGGAGACCGCCTGTGCCTAGCCGCAAGCCGGCCCGGACCCCGAAGCCGAAGATGTACCAGATGGCGACCGCGTGCAGCCCCGCCGCGCATACGGCATGGTCGGTCGAGTCGTGAAGGTGATCTACCGAAATAGGCCCGCCTTCTTCGGCTACCTCGTGGACTTCGGCGACCACCAGCGCGAGCTCGCTGGGACCGATGTCGTTGAGCCGCCTCGGCTGCTGCTGGAGGAGTACCGGAAGTGGCAGGACGACTACCTCGGCTGGGAGTACATCGCCCTCCTCGATCACACATCAGTCGATCGGCGTCGTCGCCTCGTGGAGAACGGAAAGGGCACACAGAAAGAGCGCCTTCTCCATACCTGCGGATCAGCTAACTAGGGGAGCAGCTCCATGCCATCGCCGCATTCAAGCTGTGCCTTCGATCGGTCGACCCTTCTCGGGCATCGCCTGCAGTGCTGTCAGTAGCTTGGCGGGGTCCGTCATGAGAGTCGGATTGCGTTCCATGTGAATTAGCTCTTGCATTGTGAGATCACGCACGATTACGATGCTTCCCGACTTAAGTACGAGAAGTGACCCGACCATGATTACGGCTCGCTCCTGTCCTTCTAGCGACTGGATCAAGCCTGCTACGGCTGCCGCCTTTTTCTCGTCAACCTGTGCTTGTGGCAGTTGAAGACCTTGGAGTCTCGCTGCCTGGTGAACCTCCTGCACGATCTCCTTCGCGATATCTGATGTGGCGACGTTCTTGGCTCGGCCGAATACTTGCCGGAACCAGGAGCCTTTCATGGCAGGAGGCGAGTTCATCTCCTCCAGTCCAAATGTCGCCATCAGCTCGAACAGCGCCTGTTCGGTGGACTGGTAAGTAGTCTCGTCTCCGAGGTAGATGGAGATCGGTAGGAGCGCAGGGTCGGCAGCGTCGGCGAATATTGTATGATCATGTAGCGCTGCCCGATATATGGCACGCTGAGCATTGGCTAGTTTGCTGGCACGTACACGGCCAGGCCTCCTGGCCGTCTTTGCAAGCTCCGCGAGCTCGGCTAATTTGTCCTCCGGAATTGACATAAAGTCGGCGAACGCCAAGAGGTCTACTTGGGCTAAGTAAGTCTGAGCGGTCTCAATTCGAGACACCTTGTCGACGGACCACTTCAAAGCCATGGCGACATCGTTCTCGGTCATCTGCAGCTTCTCGCGAATGGCGCGTAGTTCGCGGCCAAGCTGGATCGAAAAGGCATTTGGTACCCTCGACGGTCCGCCCCCAGTCACCTGTCTCTCCTTGCTGCCGTTGGTTAAGTGTTTCAGATTAGATCTCTTGATTTGGTACTCTTCGCGGTCAATCTAGTGTGGCTCATCGGCCTAGCCAGAGCGGCAACTCAGGGGTAAGAGTCTCGTTCGTGGTCCCGCCTGCGTAGACCCGTGCCCGCGCTGGTCCTGTCGGGCCGTGCGTGCAGGTGAGAGCCGCGCCAGCCTGCGGGCAGCAGGTTGGCGCGTCATCGCGCAGAGACGGCCCCGGTCCGGTTGGGACCGTCCATCCCGCCCGCGACAGATCACCGGCAGCGAAGGCATTCCCCGCACACAGTGGGAGGCAGTGTAGCCGCCGGAGTTGCGCGTCTGACGCAAATGATGTGTCATATGCGTCAGGCGCGTGCCATGCGGTGTCGTGCCGATCCAGTCGTCACTTTCGGGGGAGTACAGCGTGAATAAGACAGACGTCATCGAGGAGTTCCGCCAGCGCACCGACGCGCGTCCCGCGTCGCCGCGGCGCGGAGCGTTGAGGCGTTCATCGACATCATCGTGGGCACCGTCGCCGCCGGTGGTGAGGTCCGCATCGGCGGGCTCGGCGTGTTCGACCGCAGCTACCACAAGGCCACGGCCCGCCGGAACCCGAACACCAGCGAGGTGGTCGAGGTGCCCGGCAAGTGGGTCATGCGGTTCCGGCCTGCCATCAAGGTCAAGGCCGCCGTCAACAAGTAGCACCAGCTCGTCGGTGGTCCGTTGCGGGGGCGTGGACCGCCGACGTTTCCATTTGTGAAGGACACCACATGCGACGATCTGACATGGACGCAGCCCTCGATGAGCTGTACGCCAAGGTGCCGCAGCCCGGCTGTAAGGGATTGTGCGTCGATAGCTGCGGCCCGGTCGGGATGAACCCGCGCGAGCACCAGCGGATCCGCGAACGGGGCGTGAACATCCCGCACTACCGGGACGCGCTCGCCCAGCTCGCCGAGACGGGCCATTACACCTGCCCAGCGTTGAAGGACGGGCAGTGCAGCGTCTACGACGTCCGGCCGATGTCCTGTCACCTGTGGGGCGCGGTCGAAACGATGCCTTGCCCGTACGGCTGCCGCCCGGAGGAGGGACTACTTCCGGACGGGGAAGGGCACGCGCTCCTCGCGCAGTCCCTTGACGTCGGCAAGCCGGACGCGCTCGACGCTGAGCAGTTGGGGCGTCTCAAGCAGCGGTTCGACGATCCGCAGTTCCGGCAGACCGTACGACAGTACGTGCAGGAGAACCGGCCTGCTGCGAACCCCGGACAGGCCATCGAGCACTGGCGAAGCAAGGCCGCCGGGTACGGCCCCAGCGTGCCCGCTGGGCCGAAGAAGCGACCGCGCCGCCGGCGCAGATAGGGCGCGAGGCTCACGCGGTGGGATCGGAAGCGACCACCAGAACACCACGACGCCGGACGGCCGACCGGCCCCCGGGCAAGTTCACGGCCTTCTGCCCGTGCCAGTGCGTCACCAACCGGTCCAGGGCCCGCACATGAGTGGCCGACAGCACGCCGGACGGGGAGCCCGCGGCGATGGCCGCCCGGCGCAGTACCCGTCGTCTTACCGCGTCGGGAAGCTTCTCCAGCTCGGCCACGACCAGGGTCACCGACTCGCCAAGGTCGCCTCGTACAGAGTGTTGGTAAGCCGAGTCGGCCCACTCGTCGAGCGCGTCGGCGTCTTCCCGCGCGAGCGCGGCGGTTCGAGCCAGCGCCTCGATCACCCCCGGCCCCAGCTCTTGCTCCAGGAGTGGAAGGATCTTGTGGCGCACTCGGACGCGGGTGTAGCGCAGGTCGGCGTTGTGCGGGTCGTCCCACGGGGTGAGGTTCTGCGCCCGGCAGGCGGCCACGGTGGTAGCCCTGGGAAGATGCAGGAGGGGGCGCCGGTAGCGCCCCGTCGTGGCCGCCATGCCGGACAGGGACCGGGGTCCGCTGCCCCTGGCCAGCCCGAGAAGCACGGTTTCGGCCTGGTCGTCGAGGGTGTGTCCGAGCAGCACGGCCGATGCGCCATGCCGGTCGGCTGCCTCGCTGAGCGCGGCATACCGGACCTCTCGTGCTGCCGCCTCTGGGCCGCCCTCCCCGCCCACGGTGACGGTGAGGACTTCCGCGGGGGTGAGGCCGAGGTCCGTGCCCAGGGCCGCCACGGTTTCCGCCCTCTGGCGCGAGCCCTCTTGGAGTTGGTGATCCACGGTCAGCAGGCCGGCGCGCAAGCGGAGGCGTGGGGCGACGAAGGCCAGTGCTGCAGCCAGGGCCAGCGAGTCGGCCCCGCCGCTGCAGGCGGTGAGAATGAGCGCGTCCTTCTGGACGTCGGTCAGGGCTTCGCGGACGGCTCGGCGGACGTCGGCTACGGCTGGATGCGGACCCACATGTGTCATTGTCGTGGATCCGGGTGTCGATCAGTGCGCCTGCGGCTGCTGGGCGTCGCTCTGCTCCAGGTCGAGCTCGTCCAGGTATGCCTCCATGGCGTCGTTGAGGACGGCCATGCCACCCATCTGCTCCTGGTGGCACGCGGCGACGAGCCGCGCTCGCGTGTTCCGCTTGAGCCGCACTACGGAGCCTGGCGCAACCGGACGGTCGCGGGGTGTGCCAGGCGGCGGCGGGTTGGGGTCACGGGGCACTTTGAGCTTGGCCTTGTCGATGGGCTCGGGGAACACGGCGGGGATGGGCGGCTGCAGCGCGTCGCAGTAGGTGTTGATCGCCAGTTCCCACGCTTCCTGCGGGCCCATGCCCATGTCGTCGAGGGCGGTGGTGAGGCGGTCGTCGATGTCGCTGTACAGGTAGATCGTGGTGGGGACGAGGTTTGTCCAGCGCACTGCGCGGAGGCGACGTGGCCCACCTCGGCGGGTCGATTGCGGTTCCGCTGGCGGCTGTTGTCCGGCTGCGGAGTCCTTGGATGGGTTGAGCTGAGGTGGCTTCGGGGCGCGCGTCATGCGGGGCTTCCTGTGTGGTGTGTGGCGTGGTTCAACGGTACGGCGTTTCTGCCGCCGTGTCGTCTTCAACGTGCACCGTAGCGGTCCGATTACTGTATGTCATTATTGGTTTCCTGATTATCCTTATCGATCCCCCACATGTAATATCGAAGTGATCGCAGAGCTTCACGATCAACCCCTTCGCCACCTGGTGGCATGCCGCTACCAGCACCAACACCACAACCCGGAGAGGCTCACCGCATGGAAACCCGGCTCTACACCCGCACCAACCCCGACAACGGGCAGATCGAGATCAAGCACTACGAGATCACTCCCGACGCCCAGCCTGACGAGCCCGGTCCGGTCTTCATGACTCACTTCTGGGGCACCGAAGCTCCGGCCGACTTCTTTACCGCCCACAGCGACTACGACAACGATGACGTGCTGTGCCTCATGGACCTCTACGGGCGCGAACTCGACGGACCGCTGGACGAATTCCTCACGGCCACCTGGAAAGAGCACGACGCCGAAGGCTGGGTCCTCCTGCCCTCGCTCCCCGAGTCGCACGAGTACACCTGCGCAGGCTCGCCCGTCGCTGTCCTTCGTGCAGATGGCAGCAACCACATCGAGATCGCTGCCCTGCCCGGCAGCCGCACCGTCGAAGGCAGCCTCGAAAGGATCACTCTCGAAGAGGCCATGGGGCTCATCAACAGCCTCACCGACGCCATCGACGAGGAGAAATGGGCATGACCGCCCAGCAGTCCGAGCTGGCCCGGCGCCCGCGCGAGGTCTTCCGCTTCGGCTTCTACGCGTGGAACATCACCGCCGCCCTGCGCATCGTCGAGGGTCGCGAACCTGACCGCGTCAACGTCAAGGAGGCCGCCACTCTGCTGTGGCTGATCTACGTGAACGAGTCCCACGCCGCCACCGTGGACCTCGCCCAGCCCGTGCTCCTCGCCCCCTTCGCGGGCGCCGGTCACATCCCCATCGACGGCTGGCACCGCATCTGGAAGGCAAGACGTGAGGGCGTCGAGACGCTTCCCGCGCTCGCCCTCACGCCCGAGGAGGAATTCCGGGTCCGGATGCACGGAGGCGATAAAGGCCCTGGTTATTACCGCTAATAGCGGTACCGCCGTTTGCTTCCTTGCCCGCCCGGGCGGGGAAGCTTCCCCCTCACCTGGAGAGGCACATGAAGAAGCTCGCCTTCCTCGACCTTGAGACGACCTCCCTCGACGAACGCCACGGCGACCTGTGGGAGATCGGCCTCATCATGCGCGACCTACGCCAGCCGGTCAGAACCGACGTCGAATACTGGTGGCAGGTCCGCCCGGACCTGACGCTCGCCGACCCCAACGCCCTGAAGGTCGGTCGCTACTACGAGCGGTGCCGGGTCAGGCGCTCGTCCATCGGCGCCGGCCGGAAGCTCTCACCTGCCATCAACCTCGGCAGCCCGTGGATCCACGAGTACACCGGAGAGCCCCCGGCCGAGGGCGACTGGTACATGAACGCTACCGCCGGAAGCATCGCCGCCACGGTCGCCCGAGAGCTGGACGGTGCCACGATCGTCGCCAACAACCCCACCCGCGACCGCAAGTTCCTGGCGAAATTCCTGCGGGTCCACGGGCAGCTTCTCACCGCCCACCACCGCATGATCGACATCCGCGCCCTGCTAATCGGCTACGTCGATGGGCGGCTGTCCGCCTACGACGGCAAGGTGGACGAGGCGTTCGAGGCTGAGGCCGTCCCGTACGTCGATGACTGGCTGGGCGGCTACATGGACAGCCCGTCCTGGGAGATCGTCGGTGTCGCCCAGGACGCGGGCACCAAGCACACCGCGCTCGGCGACGCCCGCCTCGACCGTGACGTGTACGACGCTATCCGGAGCAGCCGGTGACCGTCGCCACCGTGAGCAGCATCCTCGCCGGTGCTGCAAACCGCATCGAGAGCGGTGGATGGGCATCCCGCCACCAGCAGCCAGGCGTCCCCCTCAGCGATGCCATCGCGCTGGAGGTCCGGGACGCCCCGGGCACGAATGCGAAGAGGGCTGCGCTCCTCGCCGCGGCGTTCGCCGCACTCGAGCAGCATGTCAGCGCGGCGTGCTTCCCCGACTGGCTCCGCGACCCCGACCGCACCCAGGCCGAGATCGTCGCCGCTCTCCGTGGAGCCGCCGAGTCGGCTCACGAGGAGAGGCGATCTCTGTGATCACCGGATGGGATGCACTGTCTTTGATCTGGGCCCTCGGAGTCGCCTACAACGCGCCGCGCATCCTCAAGCGGTGGTCGCTCATCACCACCTGCGACCCCATCGACCTGTGCCAGGGCTGCCGCGACGAGCGCAGACAGGTCATGCAGGACGCCATGGTCTACGACGCCATGGGGTCCGTGGGCGGCGCACTGCAGGTGCTGATCGAAGCGTTCATCTGGTACCTCAAGCCATTCGTCCCCGCCCTCCGCAAGCTCGCCGGGCGTGAGCCGCTTCCCACCTGCTCGAAGGGCCCATGCCTGGCCTACACCCGCAGGCGGGCGTAAGCCACAGCGTCACCCACTTCACCTCTCTCTACACCGAAAGGACTCATCATGAAGCCCACCATCCGCGTCGTCGTCTGCCTGATGGCGCTGCTCCTCATGCTGGCGATGTGGCTGACCTTCGCCTATCTGATGAAGGACACCGGCCTGATCACCTGGATCCTTGGCCTCGGCCTGGTCGCGGTGCTCGTCATGGGCAACTGGATCACCGACCTGGCGGCCGACCAGCCGGCCGCGCGCGAGCCCGCGCAGGACGGTGAGAAGTGACGGCTGTTGACTTCAGCCACCTCGGAGTCACTGACGACCAAGCGCGCGACCTCTTCAAGTTCGGCGCGGCGGCCTGCGCGGCCGCCGACCTCAAGTTCAACTCGCTGTGGTGGGCCCTCGACCACTTCGAGAACGAGGACGAGCTGGTTGAGACCGGCGCGCAGGTCTGGGAGCGGATCGATCAGCAGAACGGGAGCGTGTAGGGGCGGCTCACGCTACGTGTGGATGTGTCTTGACGCGGTAACGCCGAGAGATGGCGCGGCGTAGGCTGGTCCTGCGTATCTGCACACATACGCGGAAAGCCCCGGCGCCTGTTGGCGCCGGGGCTTTCTTCTCTTCGGGCGGCTCGTTGAGCCCCTATGTGTCTATAAAGGTTCCCAACATGTATGCTTCGGCCATGACGAAACGAGGCCCCCGCGGGCCGGTGCCGATCTACCAGGTGATCATCAAGGCCATCAAGGACGACATCGCCGCCGGCACGCTGAAGCCCGGTCAAGCCCTGCCCACAGAGGCCGAGATGTGCACCATTCACCAGGCGTCGCGACTGACGGTGCGCAGAGCCCTGGAGGTCCTGCGCGAGGAAGACGTCATCTACACCGTTCGCGCCGAAGGGTCCTATGTGGGGCCCCGCGACGCCCCGCAGATCCGCGAGCCGTGGGAGTTCGAGAAGATCGCGTCCGAGTTCGCCGACCGCATCAAGCGGGGCGACCTCAAGCCGGATGAGGTGCTGCCCTCGCAGTCGGAGCTAATCGAGCAGTACGGCGTGGCCAAGAAGACCGCCCGTGCCGCCATGGCCTTGCTGCGAGATCAGGGGTGGGTGTACACGGTGCCTACGATCGGAACGTTCGTTGCAAGCCGCGATAAATGGCCTACGGAGAGTTGACCTTAGCGATTGCTGAGAATGGCCTCGGCGCGCGATGTAGCCAATATGTAGACACGGCTGCGCCGCGTGTCTCTTTTGTCAGCGATCGGCGCTGACCTGCTGTAACTCTTCTGCGTAAATCTGCGCGGCGGTAGTGACGCCATTGATGCGCGGTCGCTGACGGCTGATCAGTGCCACCGTCGCACCCGCGAGCAGACAGGCCGCTCCCGCGCCGACGATGTCGATGCCGCCGACCTCGCCGGTCCAGGCGACGTGGACAACGGCTGCGACGAACGCCAAGCTGCCGACGACGAAGGCCGCCGTGAGGGCTGCCACCGCTCGGTTCATTGATTCCGCCTTTCTCGTGAACGATTCCAGAGCGTTCTATCATCCACGTCCGACAAGTATGCACCTCACTGGGGGTCGTTCTTGTCAGGGGACCCCTGCGTGAGTCATTGGCAATCTCGCGCAAGCCCGTGTCATAGAAGTGCCATGTCGTCAACATGCTGTCCGAAATTGCTAGACAACGGACGGTCAAGCCACTTTTATGGTCACTCCATGGCGTGACGCCCCGAGTGCCTTTAATGCCGCCCGGCGTCCGCAATCTTCTGTTGCATCGATCCAATCCTGAAGGAGTCCCACCATGTCCATGGGAGCGCTTCCGCGTCTGACCAGGTACGTCATCGCCTTCGCCGCTGCGGGCCTGATCTTGTCAGCGTCCAGCATCGCTTACGCTGACGACGTCATCCCGGCCCCCGAGCCGACCGTTACCGTCACCGCGCCGACACCGGCTCAGGAGACGGACCCCGCGGCCGAGGCGCCGTCGCCAACCCCCGCCCTGATCGACACTCCGGTGGAGTCGGCGCCGAACTCGCACACGGGCGGCATGTAGTTGGGGCGTCGAGCCCAGAGGACGGCAAGAACCCCAGCGAGTCTCGGAGAATCATGATCATCTGTCACGCCATCCGCATGTGGCTGCTCAGCCTGGCCGTGATGTCGGTCGCGGGCTGGGTGACGACCGCTCTTGCCTTCCTCGCCTTGTACGTCAACGAAGCTCTCACCGTGAGAGCCGCAGTCATGTTGGGTGTGTGGACGGCCGTGGCGCCCATGGCTGCCACGTTCCAGATCGTCTGGTGGCAGAAGAGGCTTCGTGTGGCTCGGCAGACGATCCTTCTCGGGCAGCATCACAAACGTTTGTTCGAGAACATGCGTGGGGAGATCAGCTCTATCGCGCGCTGACAGCGCAGTCACGCGCCATCGGGGAGGGAAACGACGTGCCGCACCGGATCGCCGGCCTCAGCCATGAGCAGGAGCGCCTCTATCGGCATCTCTTGGCCACCGGGCCCGCCAGCATCGGTGAGCTGGAGGGCCAGTTCGGTGAACAGGTCCACGATGACCTGTACGAGCTCACGGTCCGGGGGCTTGTGCACGGAGACCCCCCGATGGCGCGGCGTCCGTCCATCGCGCTGAATGGCGTCCTCACGGCGCACGAGGCGGAGCTTCGGCGGGTCCAGTCCTACGTCGAAGACCTGGACCGCATGTACGACAACGCCCACCAGCCCGAGGACGGCGACGCCACCACCGTGCTGCCCAGCCGCGAACAGGTCCTGCACTGGTACGAGGTCCTGAACGCTACGGCCGAGCACGAGATCATGCAGCTCGTCACGCACCCCTTCCTGCCCTTGAAGCGGCCCGAACGTACTGGCGAAACTTCGAGCCAAGATCGTGTAAACCACCCCGCGAAGTGCCGCGTCATCTTTGAGTGGCAAGCATTCCAGAGCCAGTCGGCGATCAACGGCCTGCATCACTCCCTCGATCGGGGGTGCGAAATCAGGCTCGCTGAAAGGCTGCCGCACAAGCTCCTGATCTCGGATCGGCGCATGGCCATGACACCTCGCTACCCTCGCGACCGCGAGCGCAGCCCCATGCTGCTCGTGCAGCCCGGCGCGTTGGTGGACTTCCTTGTCCACGCCTTCGAGTCCGAATGGGAACGGGCGCTGCCACTTCAGCCCGACCCAGGGCAGTTCACGAGCTCCAGCGGCTTGGACTCCGACGAGATGGCGGTCCTGGAGATGCTGGTGGGTGGCGCCCCTGTCGAGCGCATCGCCAGCGCGCTCAACGTGCACACGCGCACCGTGAACCGACGCCTCGAAGGCATCAAGCGCAAGGCCGGCGTGACCACTCTGTTCCAGCTCGGCGCATTCGCGTCGCGTCACTGGCTGAACTGAGCATCACTCCGGCCGGAGGATGCGCAGTTGGGCACCGTAGGTTTCCAAGGTCGTATTGATCTGGGCCAGCAGGATCGCTTCCATCTGGCTGCGCTGCTCCTTGGGGACGCCCTTCATGGTCCGTATCTCCTGGAGCATCGCCTGAAACCTCTGCTGAACATGCTCAGGCGTGACATCCGCGTCAATACTGGCCAGAGCGGAGTCCGTTCTCGTGCGCTCTCGGATCCACTCCTTGAACAGTTCGGCCGCCACCGGCCGGCCCCGCTCGTACAAGTCGTCCGGCGCGATGAGAGGATCGCCCGCCAAGTCGTTGATCGCGGCTGCCATCAGGACGAGTTCCCGATCCTCCGGAACCTTCTCGCCGGACTCAATGCGTCGCCATGTCGGCTCGGAGAGCGCGTCGCCGGCCAGGTCTTTCGCGCGCGCGGCGGCGGCGCGGGTGGAGATGCCTCGTTTAAGTCCTCCTGGGTTCTTGCGTCGATCAATGAGGAATTGAACCACTTTTGAGGGCTGGCTGATGTCGGCCACGGCGAGTCGGGTGTCCCTTCAAGGCGTCTGATGCGTCATACGAGTCTGGCGCAACGGTATCAACTGACGCGTGCACGCGTGCTATGTCATCGCAAAGATAGTGATTACAGAGCGTGACATAGACGAGGTAGCTGCGATGACGCATGAGACGCGTCAGACGTTGCACGATGCGTCAGGACGCGATAGTGTCGGTTATGTCGGTGTGATCGTGTGCGACCGAAACGGAACGCGCAGATGAACGCCCGGCGACCCAAACCCCCAAGCCACGGAGCGTCATATCGCCATGCCCATCGGCATCCTTCGCTGGGAAGACCCGGCGCCCGTCAAAACCCACATCAACAAGGAGTACGAGCCGATCGCCGCCGAACTGCAGAAGAACCCCAACCGATGGGCTGTCGTCGCAGAAACTCCCGACACCCCTGAGGGCAGGCGTGACGCCAACCGCCTGTACAACGCCGTCAAGAATGGCTACCGCGGCTTCCGCAACGACGACTGCGGAACATTCCAGGCGCGCACTCGCACCATCACCAAGGACGACGGCGGCAAGGCCGTCCTCGTCCACGTCCAGTACGTCCCCCGCTAACAGCGGTGCCGCAATCAGCATGACCAACATCACGCAAGCGCCGCATCCCGACGACCTGGTGCAGCTCATCGCCACAAGAGCTGCCGAGCACTGGAACTACCACGCCAAGTCCGCGCTCACTCATCTGCTCGCCGACGTCCTCGGCGACTACGACGCCGCCTACCAGCTCGTCGAGGAGACCGGCCGAAAACTTCTGGCCGCCGAATACGAAGAGGACCTCCCAGTGACCCCACCGAGCACTGCGCTCCCGAGCGGAGCGGAGCCGCTGCATCACCAACCCAGCTACCGCGGCGGGCCCGCGCTCGACTCGATGACCGAGGACGAGTACCGGTTCGGCTGGTTCGGCCAGGCCGACTATGACGGGCACCTCGGCGGTGGCGCGTGAGCGTCCAGATCCGCGAGGACGAGCGCGACGAGCACGACCCGAGCCACGCCGTACCGACCAGCGCGGGCCGCTACTACTGCGACCCCATGCTGGGCCCGGACGACCCGCACCGGATGAAGATCTCCGTCACCAACGCCATCGACCAGCACATGATCGAGGCGCTGGCCCCGGCCGCCGCGCGGGACACCGCGATCTGGCTGATGGACAACCTCCCCAACGCGATCCGCGCGGCCGGTGACCCCGACGACATGGAAGCGTTCATCAAGCTGGCCAAGGCGCAGTACCGAGTCCAGTGGGACAAGAAGGCCGACCTCGGGAGCCGGGTCCACAACATCGCGGAGGCGATCAACCTCGGCGCCCCGTACATCCCGGACGAGGAGGCCGCCCCGTTCGTGGACTCCTACCTGGAATTCCTGCGTGACTTCGGGGTGGACATCCGCCGCGACATCAAGGCGGCCGAGTGCACGGTCATCAACCGCACCATCCCGTACGCCGGTACGAGCGACATCTGGGCCGACCTGCGGTTCCCCGGCCCGACGTCGCCCATCATCCCGAAGTTCAAACCTCGCGCGGTCCCGGCCGACCCGCTCCCCACGCCGTCCGGGCTGTGGCTCGTGGACATCAAGACGAGCCTCACCAAGCCGGCCAGCGCCGTCTACGAGGACCACGTGATGCAGCTCGCCGCGCTGCGGCACGCAGAAGTCGCGCTCATCTGCCCGCCAGAGTGCAGGTACGGCGAGAGCGACAACCACGACGCCAGCCACGAGTTCGCCGTCCCGCCGTTCGTGGGGGCAGCGATTCTCAACCTCCGGGAGACGGGCTACGGCTTCGTGCCGCTCCCGGCCGACCAGGACGCGTTCTCCGCGTTCTGCGGGCTGCTTCCGCTCGCGCGCTACGTCCACGGGCTCGAAATGCGCGGCTTCAAGCCGATTCAGCCCCCGAGCAAGACCACCACCAGGAAGGACGCCGCCTGATGCCCATCGACCCCTCCGTACTGCAGCGCCGCCACTGGCAGGACGGCCGGATCCGTCTTGGCATCAAGAAGATGAGCCGGAACGGCAAGGAGTACCCCAGCAAGATTGACACGTTCCGGTTCACGTCGCCGTCCGAGGACATGATCCGGGGCGTCGCCGAGAAGTACGGCGGCGAGGTCAAGCCGTGGAAGTCGCCGCAGGGCCCGCAGTTCGAGGTCATCACCAACGCGCAGCGCATCCCCGTCATCGTCCCGCCCAACGGCCTGAGCCAGAACATGGAGCTCTGGGACGGCAAGCTGTGCATCCGTCGCTGCACCGGCGTCGCGATGCAGGCCCCGTTCGTCGGCCCGTGCCTGTGCGGGGCAGACGTCGAACTCAAGAGACGGCCGTGCAAGCCGCACACCCGGCTCGGTGTCTTCCTCAAGGAAGTGCCCAGCCTGGGCCTGTGGCGGCTGGACAGCAAGGGCGGCAACGCTGCGGCAGAGCTGCCGAATGCCGCCGAGTTCCTAGCCCACGCGGGAACGTACGTGGACGCCTGGCTGTACGTGGCCGAGCGCACCGGCTCGTTCCTCGACCCGAAGGACAACGTGGTCAAGGCCACGACGTACATGGTGCCCGGCCTGACGATCGAGGGCATCGGCTTTGACGAACTGATGTCGGGCGAGGTCGCACGCCGCGCCGAACTGGGCCGCGGTGGCGGTGGTCAGCGGGCGATCGAGGCCGCGCCCGCGACCGACTACCTCAAGATGATCGAGGCGGCCGCAGACCGAGACGCCGTCGAGGCGATCTGGAGGACGTCCAAGCTCGACCCCGCCTGGCAAGGTCGGGAGCAGGAAGTGGTGGCCGCTGCCAAGGCGCGCGTCGCCGCCTTCCCCCCGCAGCCGGAGAAGAACGCGCCGCAGGGGCAGCCCGCCCCCGCAGCCCCGCAGCCGGGCGAGGCCCCGCGCCGAGAGGAGCCTCCGCACAGTCCGCCGCAGGGGCCGGACGCGCCGCCGGCGGCGAGCGACCCCGAAGCCGACCGCATCCGCCAGCACATCATGACCGCCTGGTCCGGCACGACGAGCCAGCTCCACACCGTATTCCGCGACCGCACCGGCACCACCATGAAGGCCGCCACCGTCCAGCAACTCCAGGAGTTCGCCGACAACCTCGGCCAGCCCGCTGCTGGTCCGATCGCGGACGAGCCCCGCAAGGCGTCTGAGCGAGCCGAAGCGCTCCTCGAGGCCGCCCGCGCGCAGAACACCGCGGCGGCCGACGACGGCGACGACATCGTAGACGCGGTGGTCGTCGAGGACGAGGAGCAGCCGAAGCCCACCGCCAAGGCGCTGCGCGACCTCGGGGTGTGGTTCGGCGAGGCCGGCGTCACCATCCACACCGGCAAGGGTTCGGCCGCGAAGAACGACGAGGCGCGGTTCGCCTGGATCGTCGAGCACCTGGGCGTCGAGGTGACCTCGACGAAGGAGCTCAGCGCCGAGCGGGTGGACACCGGTGTCAAGCTGCTCATGCAGCAGGCCGCCGCCCGCCGGAAGGACCTGCAGCAGCGCATCGTCAACGTCTGGTCCGACCTGGACGGCAACAACCAGCAGCTTTCGGCCGCGTTCGAGCAGCACATGGAGAAGCCGGTCGGCGAGGCCACCAACGCCGACCTCGCCGCATTCCTGCAGAAGCTCAGCAACAGCGAAGTCACCCCCGGCGGCGGCCAGTGATGGCCCTGACCAACGACCAGCGAGCGGCGCTTCGCGCTGACCGACTGGCCCGAGACAAGCGCGAGCGTGAGCAGCGCGCCACCACCTTCGCCGAGGTCGCACGCCACGCGGGAACGTGCCCGGACCGCCGCCACTGTCTGCTCTGCAGGGCGTTCCGGCTGCTCGTCGAGTACATGCCCGAACCCACCGTCCGCGAGGACTACGCCAACGTCCGCTACCAACTCGACGAGCTCCGGGAGCGCCTGGAGCGGATCCGGGACGTGCACAAGACCGTCGCCGACGCGGCCCGCATCGGCACACCGCTGGCCCGCACCCCCAGCGACGCCGCATGGGTCTTCGCGGTCCGTCTCGCCAACGCCTGGCACGGCGACGAGGTCGAAGACCCCTACGCCCCGCTTCCCCCCGACTACCTCTAACCGCCCGGTGCAGTGCCCGCGCAGCCCGCGGGCACTGGCCGCCCCCTCAAGGAGTGCCTCATGAAGTCCATCACCGTCGAGTACGACGATGTCACCCCCGCCACGATTGAGCACCGGCTGGCCGCCGAGGAGACCGTCCTCGCGATGGGAAACCGCCGCTACCCCGCCGCCCTGAACGACCGGGCCGCCCTGCTGGAGGCCCTCCAGATCGCCGACCGGCTGTCCTCCGCAGTCGTCGGCTGGCGCGGAGACATCGTGGCCGCGCTGCAGAAGCTCGACAACGACCAGTACGCCCGCGAGAACGCCACCACCTGACTCCTCGCACCCCATGACCGGCACCACCGCCCCGGGAGTTCGCATGCACAGCGACCCGCACATCACCCCGACGATCGCCGCTCACGTCCTGTTCCACCTCGGCCGGGGCGGCTGGCCCGGCTCCACGTTCGTGCAGAAGCTCCTCGCCGCGTTCGACGCCGCCGACGCACCCAACCGTCTCCAGCTCGCCGCGGGGTTCCCCGGCTACGCCGCCGCGTTCGAGCTTGCCAAGTCCACCGCTGACGGCGTCGGGTTCCTCCAGGCCCGCGTCGACGCCGACCACTAAGGAAGTCATGAGCCGCTACACCATCCCCAACGCCCCCGGCTCACCCGACACGCGGGTGACCACGGTCGGCTGGGACGCCCCCCTCAACACCTACTGGGCCACAGCGTTCGACCCTCCCACCTCCATCGACGGGGAGGACGCCGAGGTCTTCTGGATCGGATACACCCCATGTGCGCTGCCCGACGTCGCATCCCTCGTCACCGCGCTCCACGAGTACGGCGTCAAAATCCCGCCCTTCACCCTGGACGCCCTCGGCAGGGACAAGCCGACCGAGGGCGAGCAGTTCGCTGGCCGGCCAGCGACCAAGCTCATCGCCGAGATGACCCGGCCGCACGTCCCCGCCGACCAGCAGGCGCGCATCGACGCCGCGCTCCAGGACGGTGGCCGATGAACCGCTACAACGACAACACCGGACTGTGGGGCTGCGGCATCCTCGTCCTCGGCGCGCTCATCTTTCTCGCAGTCAGCCTGTTCAAGCTGTCCACCGCTCGCGTCGAGACGATCACCGTCGAGGACAAGGAGCGGGTCTGCGACAGCTCCAAGTCGTGCCGCTACCTCATCTGGGACCGCAACGGTGACGTGTACGAGAACACCGACGCCTGGCTGTCGCTCAAGTTCGACAGCTCCACCCTGTACGGCGAGCTGAAGGAAGGCCGCACCTACCGCGTCAAGGTCAACGGCTGGCGCGTCCCCGCCACCTCGTCCTACCCCAACATCCTCAGCGTCGAAGGCGAGGTCACGAAGTGACAGTCGAGATCAAGGTCCAGCCGTACCAGAAGTACCTCATGCTCGGCGTGGCCATCGCATTCTCCGGCGGCCTGATCGTCTTCGGCGGCGTGCTGGCGCTCATCCTCGTGCCCGCCGGTCTGCTCGCCGCGATCATGTTCGGCCTGATCGTCGGAGCCGAAGTGATGCGGCAGGACATCGAAGCCGAGATGAGCGCACTGCGCACCCAGTACGAGGCCGTGTCCGAGCTGGCGTACAAGCTGAACCTGGAGCTGAACGCTGCGGCGCAGCGCGCCGAGTCGGCCGAGCGCGACCTGCTCGCCACCGCCGCCGAGAAGACCTCGCTGCGCGCCCAGCTCGACGCCCGCCTGGACGGCACCGCGTGAAAGACGTCCTGGCGGCGATCGGCGCACTCACAGTGCTGGCCGCCGCCGGGGTCGTCGCCCTCTCACTGCTCGCGCACCGCGCTGAGCAGCGACGCCTCCGAGGCAACCGCGACCAGCGAGCCGCCCGGCCGGCAGAGCAAGTCGCCGCCAATCCGGCCTTGTGGTCCGACTTCTTCGTTGACCACGACCTGCACAAGGTCCTCAAGACCCCGAAGGAATGGAAACCGTGATCCCCTTCCACATCGTCGGCCTCGACATCTCCCTCACCAGCACCGGCATGGCGACCGGTCTCGGCTGGTGCGAGAAGACCGGACGCGACGGCATCACCAAGCTGCCCCTGCAGAGCAAGTACCGCGCGCTCAACCGGCTGGCCAGCGACATCATCGTGCTCACCAACGCTGAGAAGGCTCACCTCGTCCTGGTGGAGAAGCTGGTGTTCAACCGGCAGGACGGCGGCCGCGGCGGCGCCGGGGAACGCTCGTACCTCTACTACCGGACGATGGGCATCATCGCGGACGCCGGGGTTCCCGTCGTCGAGGTGCCTCAGGCGACGTTGAAGACGTACGCGCTCGGCAAGGGCAGCGGTGAGAAGAACGAGATCGTCGATTCGGTCGCCCGCCGGCTCCCGATGTTCCACACCGGCGGCAAGCACGACATGGCGGACGCCGCAGTGCTCGCCGCGCTAGGAGCCGACTACCTCGGGCACCCGCTCGCGGACATGCCGAAGGCGCACCGCGCCGCGATCGACAAGCTGACATGGCCGGAGGTGGCCAGGTGACGCGCGACCCCTACGCCGAAGCACGACGCCGCTACTGGCAGAAACGCGACAAGGAAAGAAGATCGGGCACCTGGCAGGGCCTCGTCGATGCCGAAGAAGCGCGCCAACACGTGCGGGAGTTGCATCGAATCTGGCTGGTCAGCTACGAGGCAATCGCCGAACTCGCAGGAATCTCGCACACGACAGTCAGGCACCTCGCTGTAGGAAGTGCGACTCGGCAGCTACCGCCACCGGCTCGGATCGGGGCATACACAGCCGAAGCGCTTCTCACCGTCACCGTGGACGACCTGCCGAACAACTACCTGGTCAACGCGACCGGGTCAATGCGGCGGATGCGCGCGCTATCGGTCGAGGGGTGGCCCGTGCGGTACATCGCCAACCAGATGGACGCCGCCTGGGACGGTCTCAAGCAGCTGCGGCGCGGCGAGAGAACCACGGTCGTCCTACGAACTGCCCGCCTGCTCCGGCGGACGTACGACGAACTGATCCTCCTCGACCCGTACGCGCACTGCCGCAAGACCGTCGTGACGACCCTGCGCAAGCAGGCCGCCGCCAGCGGCTGGTATCCAGCGGCAGCATGGGCCGACGCCATCGACGACCCCGCCGCCAAACCATGGCAGGTCGTCCGCTGCTCCTACCAGACCTGCATCAACGGGTCCAAGGACGAGCGCCTGCTGTGCGACACCCACCTGAAGCTGCTCAAGAAGCGGGGCACCCTCGAAGGGGCCCGCCTGATGCGGAACACCCAGGCCCTGCTCGAAGACGCCCGGTTCATCCTCGCGACGGACCCGCCGATCAACCGGCGCACGCTGGAGATCGACAAGGAGCGGCTCGCCGAACGGCTCGGCACCACCTGGGAAGCGCTGGAGCGTGTCCTGCTCCGAGCGAACATCAACCTCGGCGAGCTACGCGAATCCGCATGAACCAGAAGCGGAACCGCAATCAGGCAGTCGAGCAGGAGCGACACCCATGAGCAACACGGCGACCGAGGTCATCTCCGACGCCCTCACGTCCACCTCACCCAGCGCCGACGACATCCTCGACGCCCTCGGCAACGCGGGCTACCACGTCATCCGACCCGAGGACGGACCGGCCTGGATCCCCGTCACGCCGAGAAGCCTCGCCAAGGCGCAACGCATCGCAGCGCTGATCAACGACGGCAAGACGCTGCAGCAGATCGCCGCTGAGACGCGGATGTCGCTGCGCCAAGTCGAACGGTACAGCGCCGCCGCCCGCGAAATGGAACTCATCGAGCGGAGGCGCTGATGCCCGGCCGCAAGGGGTGGCGGAACCGTGCCGCCTGCCGAGGACAGGACCTGGTCCTGTTCTTCGGCCCCGGTGAGGGCGAGCCCCGCGAGAGCCCCAAGCAGAAGGAGAACCGCATCGAGCGGGCCAAGCACTTCTGCCGCACCTGCCCCGCCCAGGCCGACTGCCTGGACTTCCATCTGCAGGTCAGTGCGGCGCAGTACGGCGTCGCCGGAGGCCTCGACGAGGACGAGCGCACGGCCTACCGGCGGCGCCTGCAACGCAAAGCAGCACGAGAAAGGAGAGCACCGTGACGACCGCTGCCCGAGAGAACGCGATCAAGGCGCTCGCGCACCGCGCGTACGACCGCGACCACTCCGAGCCGGGGGAGCGGGCCAGCACGACGGACTTCGCGTTCGAGTTCATCACCTGGCTCATCGCCCAGGGATGGAGCGAGCCGCCGGAGGCTCAGCCCGCACCGGCGCCCGCACCTCCGAGACCTCCGCACGGGCTGCGCGGACCAGCCCTCGCTCGCCACGCCCTGGCCCAGCTCGCCCTTACGAAGGGGGACGACGGTGACCACTGACCTCGACGACGACAAGGCGTTGGTGCCGTACGACGAGTACGGCAACCTCCTGCGCGCCGCATGGACCCCGGAAGGGGAGATCGTTTGGCGCGCACCGGAGTCGTTCACCGCGCGACTCCAGCTCGGCCAGTTCGCCCGCGGCCGCGCCGCCGGCTACGTCGTGTGGCTCAACGACGAGAGTCGCATGTTCCCCATGTCGATGACGGAGTTCGTCGAGACCGTACGCACGGTCGGCGTCGAGCCCGGCGGCTACGTCGAAGCGGAGTGGATCGCGCACCGCCGCGGCGGCGCGTACGGCATTCAGCTGTACATGTCGCGGCGCGAGCGGCGCCAGGTACGGCGCGGCCATGGATGAGCGGGTGCTGGCGCAGCCGTCCGGATGCCGCTGGTGCGGCCTCGCGCAGCGCGACCACTTCCAGCGCTGGACGCGAGCGGCCGGCTGGCACGGCTGGACTCCACCGACCCCAGAGCAGATCAAGCAGCGCATGAAGGCGCGCCGGACCTTTCAGGGCCAGCGCGCCTCTCTCGTGATCACCGATGAGGCCGTGAACTGGCCCGTCACCATCGGAAGGACTGAAATGCCCGCCACGGACGCCCCTCAGAACGGCGTTGACCTGCGCGCCGCGTTCGACCGGATCGACGCCCGCCACCAGCCCGCCACGACCGAGATGTGGGTCTCCTGCGACGCCCACTGCGGGCAGTGGGTGACCGGGGTCCTGATCATGTGCGCGATGTGCGCGCCCCGGCCCGTCACCGTCTGCACCAACGACGACTGCCCCACCTGGCCCTGCCCCGATCACCTCGCCCTGCATGGCGAGACCGCCGACACCTGCACTCACAAGGACGGCTGATGCTCAACCACCTCACCGCGAGCGAGCGAGCCGTCCTGCTCATCATGCTCAACCGCAGTCTCGACAACCAACTCGTCCCACCCGCAGCTGCCGACCACGTCCGGCAGCACTTCCGGGACCAGCTCGAAGCCTTCGTCAGCCCGCGCCCCGCCACCCTGGTCTACACCGGGTGGCGGGGCGCCGCCCGTCACCGGGTCCGCGCCGACCTCGAGTCCATGCTGGCGCGAGCCCGCGGACGCCTCCACGTGATCGTCGGCTACAACCCCGACACCGACGAACCCTCGGGCGGGGATCGGTGGACGTACGAATGGGCGATCCACACGCCGGGCGTGACCGTCGAGACGCACCCCGCGCCGTGTCACATCCCCGCCCTGTCGAGGTCAGCGGGGCCGTACCGGAACGGATTCATGCTCGGCGTCGCCGCCAGCCGCAGGGGCGCCTTCGAGGTCCTGGCCCACCTGCACCCCTCCAGCAGAGGCGCAGCCGGTACCGCCGCGTACGCCGACCACCTCGGCCTACGCATCCGGAAGGAGCCCGCCATATGACAAACAAGTCCGACGTCAAGAAGCTCGTCGAGACCGAGACGGAACGCCTCGGCTTCACGATGCAGCTCGCCAACGGCAAGTTCCTCATCACCAACCCGGAGAACGGCCGCACCGGAGAGATCCCGCTCCAGGCCATGGGCCGCGGCCTCGACAACTACAAGACCAAGATCCGATCCCTGCTGAACGACCACCCCACGAAACCCTCACCCATGGTCGCCGCCACCGACCCCGCCACACCCGAGAAAGCCGACACCATGCCCCGTGACACCTGGTGGAGCGTTGACGAACTCGTCGGCGCAGCCCTCGCGAACGGCATCAAGCCGTACGTGTCAGGAGGACTCCTCCACACCCCCGGCCCCGTCGAGTCCAAGTCGTACACGGACATGCTGCACGCCCGCGAAGCCGAAGTCATCGCCTACCTCACCAAGAACACCACCACCGCCACCACCGAAGGAGACACCGAAGTGCCGAAGATCGGCGACACCGCGACCGTCGTCCGGACCAAGCCCCGCGACATCTTCGCCGACGCAGAAGCGCTCTGGGGGCTGCTCCGCGACGCCGCCCGCGACCAGGGAGACAAGCCGCTGACCAACGGCAACGTCCCGGGCGTCCAGTGGGTCGGCGCCCTCGCCGACATCATCAAGGCCGCCTGCCCCGACTGGGACTCCGAGCACGAGAAGGACGTCCGCCAGTACCTGAACCGGACCGAGCACACCCGCTGCCACCGGCCCCGCGCCAACCCGCCCGTCTGGTGGATCGCGCTGGAGTGGAACGACGGCGGACTCACCGTCACCAAGACCACCCCGAAGCCCGATTTCAGGACCGTCGCAGCCGCCGCCGCGAAGGCCTCGACGAAGAAGACACCCACACCCGTCCCGGCCCCGGCTGACACCGCGCCGCCGGCCACAGCAGGCCCCGCGCTCCGGGCGCTCCTCGGGTTCGAGCAGGCCATCCAGCGGACCGAGGCCGAGCGGGACCAGGCCATCCGCGAACGCGACGACGCCCGCACCGCGCTGGAGGAGATGCGCGCCGACCGGGACAACCTCCTCGTCGAGCTGGACGAGATGAAGACCGAACGCGACCAGGTGAAGACGGAGCTGGACGCCATCAACGCCGTGTTCGCCCGGTACAACGGAGGCACCGCGTGATCGAACTGTCCGGATCGGACACGGGGGAGTGGCGTGTTCTCTCGCGCTGACGTGAAGCCGTGCAAGGGCAGCAAGGACAAGATGCCGTGCGGGCGGTTCGTCCGCTGGACCCGCACCGTGGCCGGCGTCCCCTTCGCGGTTGACCTGGCCCCGCACGAGGACGGCAACACCGCCGTCTGGAGGGACGTCCACGGGATCCTCCGATCCCGCCGCATCACCGAGGACCTGCCGCTCGTTCCGCCGGAGAAGCGGATGATGCCGCACGCTGCGACCTGTCCCGGCAAACCGCGCGTCCAGACCCCGCCGCCACCACCACCGCGGCCGCCACGCAGACCCGCACCACCACCGGCCGGACGGCTGTACGACCTGCTCGGCGTCACCAGCACCGCGGACCCGGACGACATCAGGAAGGCGTACCGCAGGCTCGCCCGCCAGCTCCACCCCGACGTCAACCCTGACCCGAAGGTGGCGGCGCGGTTCCAGGAGATCGGGGAGGCGTACCACGTCCTGTCCGATCCCGGCCGGCGGCGGACGTACGACCTGACGGGTCGGCCACCACGAGCCGGATGAACGCTAATAGCGGTACCGCTATCGTTGCGGGACGCCTCTTCCCTCGGTGGCTCCCTTGGAATACCAGCACGTAAGGGGCCTGATGGGTTACAAGTTGGCCGACGAGGTGGCGATCAACGCGCCTAAGAGCACGCCTCCGAGGGACCTGCTCGCGTTGATCGCCATCGCTCGCAGGATCAACGACGCGACTCGCACCGGCTGGCTGACCCGCGAGGAGATCGCGCACTGGGCGAGGATCGACGTGCGGTCGGTGAAGGCGATGCGGGAGCGGCTGGTCGAGGCCGGTCTGCTCGTCGTGCTCGAATCGGGGGGCGGCCGCCGGAAGGCGACCGTGTTCTACATCCCGCCGATGCCCGGGTACCTGCCCGGGCAGCCGCCGCGTCCGCTGGACCTGGAGCTCGAAGCGGGCCCCTCGGACTTCCCCGTTTCGGGGCCGGACGGGTCCACGGGGGACCGGAAAGGGGGAAGTCCAGACTTCCCCGTTTCTCCTGTGGATGACGCTGTGGACAACCGGGAGACCGGTGGAAAAGGGGGAAGTCCAGGCTTCCCCGTTTCCGCGACCGAAAGGGGGAAGTCTGGACCGCAAAAGGGGAAGTTTGGGGTCAAAAGGGGGAAGTCTGGACTTCCCCCCAATCCTCTCTCCACTCCTCAACTTCAATCCTCTTCATCTCCGTACGGGGTCGAGGAGGAACCGGACCGGCCAGCCGCCGACCACCACCCAGAAGACGACAAGATCAGTAAGGGGGAGAAGAAGGACACCCCGGCGGTCAGCCGCGCCGCCCGGGTCATCACCAAGCGCATCGGAGTGCCGCTCGACGAAGCCGAGCGCATCGCCCAGACCATCGCCCACGAAAACCGCGTCCGCCGGGCCCTGCACGTGTACGTCGCGGGCATCCCCGCAGCGGACCTGCGCACCTGGCGCGAGACCGCCCGCAACCACGAAGCCCGCGAACAGGCCAAGGCCACACGCACCAACCGCCCCGCCGGCCGGTGCAACCTGCACTGGCAGCCCATCCCCTGCATTGGGTGCGCGGCCGACGCCAAGGCCATGCCCGACGCGTGACCCGCAGGTTGGCGGATAGAACGACACCCCGCAAGCCTGCTACCAGCACAAACGCGGAACGCACCCGCAAGGCAGGCCGCCGGAACCACGCGAAAACAGGTCAAAGAGCAGCCAAACCGAGCCGGAAACCCATCAGAACGAGGCTGAGCCACCTCCTCGTCGCTGATGGGTTTTCGCATGCCCGGAGACGCTTCATGACGCATCTGACGCACCATGAGATGCGCGACGCACCCCACAGAACGCTCTGAGGTGGACGCAGAGGGACAAACACCGGTCCTCCGGTATCGAGGTGTACCTCCGGGATGGGGGAGCGCTCTACGTCGATCTGAGAGCGTTCAATCAAGATTAAGAGTTGGGAATGCGAGCCGGGGCTGGATGGCGCGTCGGCGGTCGGCGGTCTAGGCGATTCTGTGCCAATGCAGACGATCAGCCGTACCGACTATCAGTAGAACGCCTGTTCGATTTGCCCTCCGGCCGGCCCATTTTGTGATCTAACCGTTATAAAGCCGCCGGAAAACCGTTACAGAAATTGGGCCCCCCAAAATCCGCACTGGTCTACCGTTTGTCATGTGCAGATACGAACAAGCGAACGGCTCGCGTGGCTCACCGCAGTTGCGGCGCTCGCGTTCCTAGTAGCGAACACGCAGGCAGGAGGGGATGTGACCACGGCAACGCTGGTAGCGGACGAACCAACCGCGACCGTCACTGTCAGCGGTCCCCCCGGCCCGCCCGGACCCCAGGGCCCCCAAGGCGACCCCGGGCCGATGGGCCCCCAGGGACCGCAGGGCGAACCCGGCGCGTCCGGCCCGCCCGGACCCCAGGGCGACGCCGGGCCGATGGGAACCCCCGGACCTTCCGGGCCGCCCGGACCCCAGGGCGACCCCGGCCCAACGGCGACCGTCACCGCCGTACCGGTCCCCGGCCCCAAGGGCGACAAGGGCGACGCCGGACCCCAGGGCGAGCAAGGGCCCGCCGGACCGTCCGGCCCCCCGGGACCGTCCGGCCCGCCCGGCCCCCAGGGCGAGCAGGGCGACACCGGACCCAAGGGCGACCCCGGACCGACCGGACCCCAGGGCGACCCCGGACCCACCGGAAGCGCCGGACCGTCCGGCCCGCCCGGCACCGGCGACCCCGGGCCGACCGGAGCCGCAGGGCCCGCCGGACGGGACGGCACCGCAGGGAGCCCCGGCCCTTCCGGCAAGCCCGGATCGCCCGAACCCAAGGGCGACCAGGGCGACCCCGGAACGGCGGACACGCCGGAACCCGGCAAGATCGACGCGGCGAACACGGCCAACGGCGACCCCGTGACCGTGTGGGCCGCGTGGCTTGCCGCCCTGCTGGCAGTCGGAGCCGCCACGCTCGGACTGCTGATCAGGCGGCGACGCCGCAACCGCAGAGCGGCCAGCGAAACCGCTGGTCAGCCTGCTAACAGCGGTTCCGCTATCGACGACACACGGCAGCTCTAGCCAACTCGCCCGCCCGGACCGTGCGGGCGGGCACCCACACCACGAAAGGCACCACCCATGCAGATCAGCATCAACCCCGCCGAGATCTTCGACGCCATCGAGCGCGTGACCGTCGCCCACAAGGCCACGTTCTCCCGTCAGGGCATCTCCCGCCCGACCGGCAACGTCGTGATCGGTCTGGCCGCTTCCGGCCGCCTTGACGAGCTGGCGAACGCCGACGCTGAGGGCAGCGTCGCCGACCGCATCATCACCGGCGATGAGCTGAAGGACCTGCCCGCCGAGTACATCGCCACTCTCGGCACCGGCAAGAACGCGCCCAAGTTCACGACGTACGCCCTGATCGGCATGCGCGTTGCCGCGCAGCTCGGTTTCGGACAGGCGACTCTCGCGGAGCTGGGCAAGGTGCCCGGCACCAGCGCCACCAAGGTGCAGAACTTCCTTGCTGAGCTTCCCGAGATGGCCGAGTACCGCAAGGAGATCGAGGCCCGGAAGAAGGCCGCCGCGAAGGTCGCCGCCGACACGGCCGCCGTCCGCCTCGTGTGGAAGTTCGCCGAGAAGTTCAAGGCCGACCACAGCGAAGAGACGTACGCGGAGGTCATGGAGGAGCGCGGCATGTCGTTCGACCGCGTGCAGGAGATCATCCGGCTTCTGACCGCTGAGGCCGACGTCAAGGCCGCCGAGAAGGCCGACGCCTAACCCCCACCGGGCGCGCCCGTGTCGCCACCACGGGCGCGCCCGCCCACCCCTTACTCACCAACACCACAACGCCGCAGGAGGCCCCCAACATGATCCGCCGTGAGCAGGTAGAAGTGACCCGAGAGCACGCGCTGAACGCGCACCGGTCCGTCAGGGACCACATGAGCCGATGCCGCCCGTGCACCAAGGAGCCCATCCCGTGCGAGCTGGGCAGCATGTTGCAGCGCGGCGCGGGCAAGATCTCCCGCGAGGCAGCCGACGCCCTAGCCGCCTACCTCCCGCCCGGCACCGAGGTCACCTACCAGGGCGACCGGCCCGAGTATCGGGGAAGAACGTTCGTTGTCGTGGGGCTTGCCCCCCGAACCCCGTGGATCGGCTACGTCCTTCGTGGGAGCGGCATTCGACCGTTCTTCGCGACGCTGCCGAACGTCCAGCCGAGCAGCCGCGAGGCTCAGCAGCGGAACCGGCTCGAAGCCGTCAAGCGCACGGTTGCCGTGTGCTGCGCCGTGCTGGCTCAGCACATGGTGTATCTCGACGTGAAGACGGAGCGGAGCGACACCGGCGTTATCTGTGTGACCTGGAGTAGCGCGGAGTTCGTAGGCGCGGAGAACCGCGCGACGAGCGAGAGCGGCAAGCAGTCCGGGCAGTACATCGCCGGAGCGCTGTACCTGTTGCAGGTGCTACGCGCGCACACGCAGCGCCGTTCGTGGGATGACGTGGCGCGCGTCGCCCACAACGCGCAGAAGCTTGCCGACCGTGCGGGCGTTCGCGTGTAGCGCGACGCGCGACCAGCGCCGGACCGCATCGCGCGGTTCGGCGCTTCCGCATGCCCCCCGGGGGCCCCGGATCGGGGCCGGCCATGGCTGCATTCGGCTTGGTACCTGCGAAAAGAATTTGATCTTGTAGCCTTGTGGGCGTTTCGTCTCGGGGTCGGGGGTGCCGTGTCTGGTCTTGCTTCTGGGGTGTCGGTGGTGTCGGGCGCGTGTGTGGGTCCGTGTAACGCGAGGTCGCGGCGGGCGTGGGCTGCTTTCGAGGCGGCTCGTGATGAGCATGCGGACGCCGTGGATGAGTGGGTACGGGCGGGGGAGTCGGGGGAGCCGCCGGTGGAGCCGGAGGTTCCGGAGGTTCGGTGGCGGCCGGGGGAGCCGTTGGTGTGTGGTCGGTGTACGGCGTCGGTGCGGGCGGCGTTGTTGGAGGTGGACGCGTTCGCTGCGCAGCTCGCTCGGGAGGCGGATGGGTTCCGGCCGCCGTCGAAGTGGTCGAGGGTGTCGGGGTCGCGGCCGAAGCCTGCGGTGTCGCCGGTGGGGGAGCTGCTGGAGAAGCTGACGGGCGGGCTGCTGGAGTTCGAGGATCGAGCACGGGTGTGGTTGGGGGCTGGGTCGCGTCTGGGCGGCGCGAGGTCGGCGGTGGCTCGGTCGCGTGCGGTGGGCTGGCTGTCGGAGTCGGGTCGGCTGGAGAGCGTCTTGGTGCGGGAGGACCTGGTGGGCCTGGTGGACTTCGCTCTGTCGTGGCGGCTGGTGTTGGAGCGGCTGGTCGGGGATGAGCCGCCTGCGTGGACGCCGGCGCGGTGCCGGTGTGGTGAGCGGTCGTTCCGCTGGGATGTGAAGGCGGGCTTCTACGTGTGTGCCGCGTGTGGGTCGCACGTTTCGGAGCGGGAGGCGTCGGCGAGGGTGGAGGAGGAAGCGGCTCGTTGATTGCGGTGCCGCTGTCGGCTTGCGCTCGGTGGGTGGGTGTGTAACACTTCCGGGCGACGGAGAGACGTGTGCCCTCGGACCGATCATGGTTCGGGGGCTTTCCGCTGTTCGGGGGGTGCTGATGTCCCCTGCGACGGCGAAGACCGCTGCTGCCCGCCTTGACAGGTCTGCGGTGACGGTTCGGCAGTGGGCGCGACGCTACCGGGCGCGTGTCCTCGGCCGGGCCGGCCGTGAGGTCGTGTACGACTTCGACGACTTGGCCACGATTGAGGGCTGCATCTGGCGCGGCGATCCTGTCCCCTCAACCCCGGAAGCTCGTGATGGGCTTCGAGCCCGTCTCGCTCGGGCGGCTTGACGAAGGAGTTCCCCTCATGAAGATCGCGAAGAACAAGCGCATCGTCGGCCTGGAGCGGGCCCAGCTGGCGGCGGAGGTGGTCCGCCGGTACGCCGTCGGCGACTCGGTCCGCGACATCGCGGAGTCGATCGGCCGTTCGTACGGGTTCGTGCACCGTCTCCTGGAGGAGGAGCAGGTGACGCTGCGGTCGCGGGGTGGCGTGCGGAAGGTGCGCGCCGCGGTTTAGCTGATGATGTTTACCCAGATGCCGATGGGGACAGACAACATGGCGGAGATGATGAGGCCGGCGCCGAACATCCGCCATTGCAGGAGTCGCTCCGCTCTGGCTTCTATCTTGAGGATTTCGCGAACACGTTCGGCGTTCTCGTCGCTGAGCTCGATGAGGTTTTGGTAGTGTTCGAGCTTTTCCAAGGCCTCTTGGGTCGCTGCCATCGTCTTTCGTAGCTCGGCTTTGCGTCTTCGCAGGTCGTAGTTGATTCGGTCGGTGCTATGCCGGGCGTCTATCACGATCTTCGCCTGGAGGTTGTGAACTTTGTCCGCTTTGCGGAGGAGGCTCGCATGTCGTTGCGCTCGCCTGAACGTCTGGATGTGGTCCCAAAGACTAAAAACCACAAGCATCGGCACCACAAGGATCGCCCAGAACACCGCTTCCTCGCCTTTGGGCGTCAGAATGATCCGGAGGGTGTACTCGCCGCTCGCGCCTAACCAGTGAAGGCTGCCGAGCTCGTTCAACCATGTGAGGGCGGCGTCGATTATCCTTTCACGGTGTACCAGCAATGGGATCACGATGATGGCGCAGATGGTGCAACCTAGCGCGGTGATGAGTCGCTGAGTGGTTGGATCTAGCTCGTCCTCGGGTTCATCCTCGTTGAGCTGGTCCAGAAGCTTCTGCTGATCCTGCAGGTCCGGTTCTTGAACCGTCATTCTTCCATTGGACCCAATGTGGCAGAGCTGTCCGAGGCTGAAGTACCCTGTGAGCTATTTGGTGCAAATGAGTCGGAAATAGTGTCATGTGTGGTGGCGGCACATTGTGAATTCGAACGCTCTGGCGTCCCTCTAGCTGATGTTGTTCACCCAGATGCCGATGGGGATAGACAGCGCGGCGGACAGGAGCACGCCGGCGAGGAAGATGACCAATTCGCGCCGACGCTCGGCGCGGATGGTCTTCTTGGTCTCGCCGAAGAGGATTTGTCGGATGTTCTCGGCCTCGTCCTTGTTTAGTTCGAGGAGCCGCTGCTGGTGTTTGGCTTCGGCGAGGAGTGCTTCGCGCGTCGCCTGTTGAGCTTCGAGGTCGCGCTGGAGTTCATCCATCAGAGTGGCGGCTTCCGCGAAGGCCTGGTTGACGGCTTGGACGCGACGGTGGAGTTTCTCGGCAGGGTCTTCTTTGGCTTGGCTCAGTCGTTCATACGCGCCGCCGAGCACCCTGGCGTAGAAGTATGCCAGGACCAGGTATGTCACGACCGCCGTGAGTACGCCGCTTGTGGTGGCCTTCGGGATGCTGTCCTCGATGAGCCACACCGCAGCTGCCATAGCGACGCCCCCTACGAGGGACATGGCTGCGGCAATGTATCGACGATCCATTCCTTCATTGCAGCGCAGTGAATTGCGAGGTGCTGGCACCGTGATCGGATTGCTACGTGACAGCTTGAAACAAGATCACTAAGACCGGAACATAATCCAAATTATGTTCCGCTCTCTGTGCTACCGTCACGAGTGATCCACATCCCTCGTGAAAGGTGCTCTCATGAGCAACCACGGAAGCGACCGGCTCCACCCGGCCGCTACCGGCCTACCCGGTACTGAGCTGGCTGAGGCGCCACGCGCCGCCCTCGCGTTACCGCTCGATCTCCCGCCGATCATCCTCGACTTGACCCGCGCGTGGCTGTGGTCGTACGACTCGCCGAACACGCGCGAGGTGTACGAGCGGAACATCCGCCGGTGGTTCGAGTTCTGCGCGGAGACCGGCCTCGACCCGCTGGAGGCGCGCAAGCCGCACGGCGACGTGTTCTCCCGCTGGTACCAGGAGACGGCCCGCCGGCCGCCGAAGCCGAAAACGGTCGCTCAGGTGCTGTCGTCGGTGTCGTCCTGGTACGAGTACCTGCACGCGACCGAAGCCCTCGACGCCAACCGGTTCAAGAAGACGCGGCGGCCGAAGATCCCGCGCAAGCACTCCGAGACGGTCGCGCTCACGAAGACGGAGGCGCAGGACTTCCTGCGGGCGGCCGACGCCGACCACGGCCGGGAACGGCTGCGCACCTCAGCGCTGCTCCGGCTGCTGCTGCAGACCGGCATCCGCATCTCCGAGGCGATCAACGCGCAGATCGACGACCTCGGGTACGCCCGCGGCTATCGGACGCTGCGCATCACGGTGAAGGGCGGCGACACGATCACCCGACGTCTGCCGGTGGAGACGACGCACGCCCTGGACGTCTACCTCGCCGAGCGGGCGCGCCGCGAAGGGGTCGAGCTGCAGGACCTGGCGGGCCCGCTGTTCGCGACCTCGACAGGCCAGCGCTGGAGCAGGTCGAAGGCGTTCGAGCTGGTCCAGCGCATCGCCAAGCAGGCGGGCATCACGTCGAAGGTGTCGCCGCACTCCCTGCGGCACACCTACGCGTCGCTGGCGCAGGAGGCCGGCGTCGCGATGCGGCAGATCCAGCTCGACCTCAACCACGCCGACGTGTCCACGACGGAGATCTATTTGCACAGCCGGGATCGGCTGGAGAAGGACGCTTCTCAGGTGGTGGCGTCGCTGTTGGAGTAGGGGGATCACGTGCCCAGGTCGAGGATGAGCGCGCTGGATAAGGCGGCATGGCTGCACCATTGCGGTGCGATCAACCTGGGCACGTGGACCGACCGTGCGGTGTGCGGCGGCTGCCGGTACTCGGTGGGGCATGCCGAGGACGTAGAGCAGTTCCGGCTCGTGCGGGTCTGGTGATGCGGTGCACGAATCATCGTATTCGTTGTGCTCTGGAGCCTTTGGGACGCTGATCAGCGGGATGTGTATATCTCAGAGCAACATTCACGGGCGGCGCCTAGCTAAAGGGCCCACTGGCCGGAGTGTGGATGCTTAGGTGGAAGCCTGCGGGAAAGGGTTGAAGTCTACGGGCGCAAGGGCCAACTCTTCGCGCACCGCATTAACGAACTGTATGAATGCATCTTGCGAGTGCAGTCTTTCCCGGTGCCAGTCCTCTACCAGGAATACACGTTCCTGGGCGTCGTAGAACAGCTTCGTTATGGATTTGTCCAGCGAGTTGGCTGCGGCGACGACGGCGGGTGATCCGTGAAGCCATACCGCAGTGAGGGCGCAGTCCCAGGCGCGATCGCGCCGAGCCTCTTCGACCGCTTTCTGGAAGTTGTCAGTTCCGGGATCTGCCAAGGCGACGGAGCGAATGCCTTCATAGACCGACTGAAATTGCTCGGCGAAACGCTGATAGCTAGCTACCTTCTGATCGCGACGCCAGCGTGTGGACTCTGATCGAGTATCCCAGAGTCTGCCGATGATGATCCCGAGAATTCCTGCTATGGCAGCTATCACCGCCGTACTCATGCCTGCATTATCGCTTGCATCGCACATGTGGGCCAGGGATACCTGCTGTTGGCGGAGAGGAGATGATAGCCATGGAGATCAAGGAGTACCGGCACGCGTCGGAGCTCATCGAGGCCGTGCAAGTTGTCGGCGCCGAGGTCGTAGGCTGTCGGGCCTGAATCGGCACGTTCTCGAATCAGCACTGCCTCGTCTGTGAACCGCCATCCGTGGCCGATCGGGTGAGTACGTCCTACACGACCGTGGAGGCCAGTTCTGGCCTGCTCGAAGCCGATCTTCGAGCAGGGGTACACCCGCTCGCTTGTCGGATGCCTAAGATTGATCCCGCTTCACTCTGGTGTCGGGTGGGGGAAGGTTACCTGTAGCTCGTGGCGGACGCATGTGTAGAACGCGTCACGGGCGTGACTGAACTCTCTAGAAGCCTCCTTCCAGCTCCTCTCGGATGCTGGTGTGAGCTGTCGGGCTATCCATTCGAGTTGGAAAAGGCTTCGATTGAGACGGTGGCCAGCTTCGACCGTGGTGCTCTCTCCCAAGATGGCCACGGCCTGAAAGGCGAGGCCACGGTCTATCTCGCCGGAACTGAGCAGCTCAGCGGCCTGCTGCAGCTCGATGGTGGGGAGCTCGGGGCCGATGCCGATGGTAGCGGCAACTCGTCTAGAAATCGTGATCTGGTGGGTGACCGCCGCTAGGTAGTGGGTGTACGCGTCGAGTCGTTGTTCATCCCATCGGGTTAAGCGTTCCCGCCGAACGCGTCTGCTCTCGGTGAGCGTAGTGGCAGCGAAGGAAAGCAACGCGCCGAGAACGACCGCTGCGAGAGTCCAAATGGGACTACTCATGGCCGGGCCCTCCGTCTCCTTTTCGACAGTGCCTCTTGGGAAACCTGCGGGTCACCCCAAGCATTCGATGACATGCCCTCCCGAGGGCGTCAAGGGAGGGTTGATGGCGAAGATCGCGCTGCAGGAGTACCGGATGGTCGCGGTCGGTGACCTGGAACCGCACCCGGACAACCCGCACCGGGGCGACGTGGATGTGATCGCAAAGTCGATCGAGAAGAACGGCTTCTACGGCACGATCTTGGTGCAGAAGTCGCGGATGCGGATCATCGCCGGTGAGCACCGTTGGCGGGGCGCGAAGGCTAAGGGCCTGGCCCAGGTGCCCGCCTTGATCCTCGACGTGGACGACGACGCCGCGCTGCGCATCCTCCTCGCCGACAACCGCACGGCAGAGATCGGCGGGTACGACGACCAGGCCCTTACCGAACTGCTGCGCAGCCTGAACCACCTCGACGGCACCGGCTGGACGGAGCAGGATCTCGACGACCTAGCCGACGCCATCGCCGCCGACAACGCAGTGGCCCTCACCCCCGACCGCGCTCCGGCCTCGGGCGGTGGCCGCGCCGACCAAGCCGGCACCGACGACGAGGAGGAGCTGCCCGAACCGGGGGACGCCGAGACTTACACGCGGCCCGTCGTCTGGGGTGTTGTCGTCACCTGTGAAAATGAAGCCGAGCAGATAGAGCTGCTCGGACGCATGGTGGAGCAGGGCTATAAAGTCCGTGCCCTCATGTAAGCTTGAGCTTCTAAGATTCGATTCGGCGCAGTGTGGCTAGTCCGGCTCCATCTCTGAATGAATACGAGAGCTGGTCATGGTCGCGCCGGATAAGCGTTATTGTGGCCACAGCGCAGTTTAGGGTGTCAGGTTCTTCCTCCACTACTATCCGATTCCTGCTGAAGTCAATCAGCTTTAAAACGCCGTTACAGCCGAGCAAGCCATACGTTGTATGCCCGATCGGGTCCCCGAGCTCGCCACCCGTTATCGTCATGGTTACGGGATACTTCTTGTACGACGGAGAATCGGGCTGGCTAACGATACCCTTGAAGCTGCCGATAAATGCGCCGGGAACGTCGCCTACTTCGCTGGGCGGTCGAACGGTCTTGGTTGGGATCGGGTCTGTTGATGATGGAACGATTGTGGATGGAAATGTGCGTGCTGTAGTAGGAGTGTAAGACTCTCCGGAAATGCTCGACTGAGGTTGTGCAGGGCTGGTGCTCGAGGGTGTGTCATTCTGAAGGACCTGCACAATAAGTGTTAGTACGCCCACCACGAAGGCGCCTATAGTTGTGATAGCAACGGCCTTTGGCCAGTAGGCCGTCCTAGGCGATCTTTGCTCTCGTCGATCCACCTGATCCTCCCCTCGGTGAGTCGCTGACAGTCAATGAATATTGAAGCCCCGATTGGGCTGGCAGTCTTCGTTGTGACCTAACCGTGAGTGCGCAGATACCGACACAGGCACTCATAAACGTGCACGAGATCCGAAGGAGGCAAGGTGCGCGCTGACATCACTCTGTCGTCCCCCGTTCAGCTCTCGGCCCGGGTCCTCCAGCTCCAGGGCATGTTCGACGTCGCCATCGGAGAGAAGCTGAGCAACTCCTGGGCCATGAGCCTGCCCATCGAGGACCGGTCATGGAGCGTTGGCCTGATCGTCGGCCCCTCCGGGGCGGGTAAGACCAGCATTGCGCGGCACCTGTGGCCCGACCACATCGCCAGCCCGTATACCTGGTCTGGTGATCGATCGCTGGTGGACGACTTCCCGCCGGACATGTCCGTCAAGGACATCGTGGCGCTGCTGGGTGCGGTCGGGTTGTCCTCCCCGCCGGCGTGGTTGCGGCCCTTCCGAACACTGTCCAACGGAGAGGCGTTCCGGGCGACGATCGCGCGGGCCCTGGCCGAGTCTGGCGGCCTGGTCGTCATCGACGAGTTCACGAGCGTCGTGGACCGCCAGGTCGCGAAGGTGGCGAGCCACACGATCCAGAAGACCGTACGGCGCAGCGGCCGCCAATTCGTCGCGGTGACCTGCCATTACGACGTGCTGGAGTGGCTTCAGCCGGATTGGGTGCTTGACGTCTCAACGGGATCGTTCGAGTGGAGGTCGGTTCAACCCCGACCAGCGCTCCAACTCGAAATCCGGCCGGTCGATGGCCAGCTCTGGCCCGTCTTCGCACGTCATCACTATCTGAGCACGGAGCTGCACCGCTCCAGCAAGAAGTTCGCCGGGTTCATCGACGGCGAGCCGGTCGCGTTCCTGGCCTACCGGCACTTCCAGCACCCCGCGACGCGGAACTTGAAGATGGAGCACCGGCTGGTGGTTCTGCCGGACTATCAGGGGCTCGGCATCGGGAGCCGCTTCTCCGAATGGATGGGGCAGCGGCTCTACGAGCAGGGGTTCCGCTACCGGTCGGTGTCGTCACATCCGGCGCTGATCGCCTACCGAAGCGCGTCGCCGCGGTGGCGGATGATCCAGGGCCAGAAGAAGCTCGGCACCCGCTCCAAGCACCAGTGGATGCACGCGCAGACGCTCGACCCGCGCCGTCTCGGTGTCGTGTCGTTCGAGTACGTGGCACCGCGAATCTAGGCAGCGAAGGCCTTCGTCCACCCGGCCGGAGCCGGCCGTAGCCCCAGCGCCCCAACCGCGGGCATCGGCGTGACGGCCGGTCGAGCGTCGGTGACCAGCCAGTGATTCACCCCGGCGCGGGCCCACAGCGAGCTGCTGTCCTGGCGGATGTCCACGAGGTTCACCGACCCGAGGATCATGCCGCGCAGCATCGGCCCGTCGAGGACGATCCCCAGTTCCTCCATGAGCTCGAACCCCTCAGCGTCGATCTTGAGGCCCGAATGGATCAGGAGCCTGCCCCGATACGGCGTGCCCCAGCTCCGGTTCTCCACGTCCTTGATGCCCGCGACGAGCAACGCCGCCCATGGCTGCCGGACGGTCAGCATCCGCATCCGCACCCGAGAAGCGTAGTAGTTCAGGAGCAGCCCTCATGGTCGTCAGCAAGGCCCGTCAGGTCGAGATCTCCCAGCGGCGCTACCAGGCGGTCCAGATGCGGATCGCCGGAGTGTCGCCCACGGTCATCGCCGAGCGGCTGGGCTACTCGGGCGCGGCCTCGGTGTCGAAGGACATCGACAGGGCGCTGCAGAAGGCCGCCAAGCAGGAGCAGATGGCCAGCGAGCAGCTTCTCAAGCTGGAGATCGACCGGCTCGACCGCATCATGGCCTCGCTGTGGCCGAAGGTCGTCAAGGGCGAGGTTCAGGCCTGCGAGACGGCGCTGAAGTGCATCAACCGGCGGTCGGCTCTGCTGGGCCTGGACCTGATCAACCGGAACGGCATCGCGGACGGCGACATGGCGTCTCTGCTGGGCAACCTGCTGCTCCAGATACAGCAACGGCACACCATCCCCGACCCCGACACGGACACCATCCTCGAGGCCGAGGTGATCGGTGAGATCGAGTCGGGGGACGGCCTGTGAGCACGCCGGCGCCGACGCCGCTGAACCTGTCGCCTAAGCAGCTCCGGTCGATCGGCGAGTCCACAGCGCGCCTGAACATTTGGTCGGGCGCGATCCGGTCGGGAAAGACGATCGCGAGCCTGTTGCGCTGGGTCATGTACGTCGCGAACGCGCCGCGCGGGGGCTCGCTGGTGATCGTGGGCAAGACATCGGACACGATCGCCCGGAACGTCTTTGACGTGCTGCAAGACCCGGCGATCACCGGCCCGATCGCGCGGCGGATCATCTACACCCGAGGCGCTCCCACGGCGAACATCCTCGGGCGACGCATCGAGATCATCTCGTCGAACGACGCCCGGTCGGAGAACCGGCTGCGAGGCATGACCTGTGCCGGGGCTTACGTCGATGAGATCACGCTGATCGAGCGGGAGTTCTGGGACCAGCTCTTGGCCCGGCTCAGCGTCACGGGCGCCAAGCTGTTCGGGACGACGAATCCCGATGCTCCGAACCACTGGTTGAAGCGCCAGTTCCTTGACCGCAAGTACGAGCTTGACCTGCGGCATTGGCACTTCAGGTTGGACGACAACACCGCGTTGGACCCGGCATACGTCAAGGCGCTCAAGGCCGAGTACACCGGGCTCTGGTACAAGAGATTCATCTTGGGCCAGTGGGTCATGGCCGAGGGCGCGATCTACGACATGTTCGACCCAGACCGGCACGTCGTGGACGTGCTGCCGCCCATGGAGCGGTGGCTGGCCTGCGGCGTTGACTATGGCACCGTCAATCCGTTCGACGCCGTCCTCATCGGCGTGTCCACTCCGGACAACGCCGGCCAGCGGCGCCTCTACCTCGCGTCGGAGTTCCGCTGGGACTCCCGCGCCGAGCGGCGGCAGCTCACCGACGCCGAGTACTCGCAGAAGCTCGCGACGTGGCTCGACAATATCCCCGACACCTACGGCCCCGGCACCCACGGGGTGCGGCCGCAGTGGGTCGTGGTGGACCCGTCCGCCGCGTCGTTCATCACGCAACTCCAGCGCGACGGCTTCACGCCGACCATGGGTGACAACTCCGTCAACGACGGCATCCGCACCGTCAGCAACCTGCTCGGCGCGGATCATCTGCGGGTGCATCGTTCGGTGTCCGGGTTCCTCGACGAGGTCGGGTCGTACGCGTGGGACGACAAGAAGGCCGAGCGCGGCGACGACGTTCCCGTGAAGGTTGATGACCACGCGTTGGACGCTGTCCGGTACGGCCTGCACACCACGCAAGCGGCCTGGCTGCCACTGCTGCAGCCGGTCTACTGACCATGAACGCGCACCCCCGTTCTGTGGCGGGCTGAGGGGTGCGTTGCTCCGCACGTCCACCCGCGTGCGTCGAGCACCGGGCGCGGTTCCGGCCCTGTAGTTGAGGGGCTACCAGGCCGGGGCCGCGCCTACGCCACATCGTGCATTCACAACGTCAGGGCCATCCGCGTCGGGTGGCCCTTCTGCATGTCCGGGAGGGCACCATGCGGGAGACCGCGCGACTGACCGAGGGAAGCCACCTGGCGGCCGGCCTGGGCCGCCACGACGCCGCGCGGTGGCGCTGCACCTGGCGACTGGAGAAGTTCCACGGCGACGACACCGGCCCGGACGCGGTCCCGTTCGAGGTGATCGAGCGCGAGGGCAACGCGCTGATGTACGGCGGCGTGTCCGCGCTGTGGCACCGCCTCACCGGCGGCACCTCCGTAGCCGCGTTCGACGCGACCAACGCGAGGATCGGTGTGGGCGACGGCACCGCCGCGGCGGACCCGCTGCAGACCGACCTGCAGGGCACGAACAAGGTCCGCAAGGGCATGGACGCCGGGTACCCGCAGCACACGGACAGCACCGGCGCCGCCGCCAACACAGTCACCTTCAGGGCGACGTTCTCCACGGCCGAAGCGAACTTCGCTTGGGCCGAGTGGGGCGTGTTCAACGGCGCGTCCGGCGGGCGGATGCTCAACCGCAAGGTGGAAGCCCTCGGCACGAAGACGGCCGCCGCGTCCTGGGTCTTCACGGTGCAGCTCTCCCTGACCTGAGCCACGCGACTGCCTGACGGGGAGGGGGCGCGGTGGCGACCATCCTGGAGGACTTCGAGGACGACACCTTCGCCCTCACCATCGAGGGCGACTGGGCGCGGGACAACGAGTTCGCTGCCCTCGGCACGTCGTGGTCTTTGAAAAGCGCCGACATCGGCGGAGAAGCTACGACGGAGGTCGTGGTCATCGTCCCGGCTGGGGCGACATCCCTGAGCTTCTACTACAAGGTGTCGTCCGAGCTCGACTACGACGAGTTCCACGTCTTGATCGACGACGTGGAAGTGCTCCTCAACTCCGGCGAGGTGGACTGGACTGAGGCCACGTTCACCCTGACCGGCGCGTCGCAGGTGACCTTCCTCTACACCAAGGACGACTCGATAGACAGAGGGCGGGACGCTGCCTGGATCGACCAAATCCAGTTCACTGTCCCCGGCGAGACCAAGAGCGCCACCGACATCGGCGCGGTGCTGACCGAGACGGCTGCAGTCGCCCACGTGCCGGAGATCGCCAAGGCCAGCAGTGACAGCGGGCGTTTGGTCGAGGCACGCTGGGTGGGCGAGCCGCCAGCGGCCGGTACACCGCCGACGATCCGCTCAACCTCAACGGGCACGTCGGGCTCGTCGAGCTACAACGTCACTGCGCCGGCCGGGGTCGCAGCGAATGATGTGCTGATCGGGATCCAAGCGGCGGACCGGGGGTCCACCGCAAACATGACGACCCCGAGTGGCGGCAGCGCGTGGCAACCGCTGGACTCGCTGGACGGGAGCAGCGAACTCGGCGTCATTCAGGCGATCCGAGTGTGGTGGAAGCGTGCGGGGTCATCCGAACCGACCGCGTACGTCTTCGCCCAGGGCAGCGGCTCGGACGGCACCTGTCTGATCGTGGCCATCAAGGACGCATCGCTGACGGCGACACCCAAGATCGTCCGCTCGACGGACGGCACCGGCCTGAACATCACAACGCCAGGCATCACCCCGGACTCGGGAAGCAACGTTGAGGTCCGGCTGGTCGCGGCCTACGCGCTCGGCACTGCCATGACCTTTACAACGCCGGATGGGCTGACACCGCTGACTCGTGTCCAGTCGCGGACCTACACCGTCTTGGCAGCGGCGGCTCGTGCGCTGCAGTCGAACGCGGCCACGTCGCCCGCTGACTTCGTGGCTTCGGTTGATGCGGTGGAGTGGCGGGCCGGCTACACCTTGGCCATCGCCCCGGCTGTCAGCGGGCCTCCGCAGGTGACCAAGTCAGCGGCCGATGCGGGAGCTGTGGCGGAGTCGTCTGCGGTCACCGTCCTGCCGGACGGCATCCCCAAGGCGGGCAGCGACACCGGAACCCTGACCGAGATGGCAGCGGCTACGGCCGGCATCACGTCGTTGGACGCGGCGACGCTGGCAGAAGCCGCCGTCCTCGCCGCCGAGCAGGCCGGTGCCGATCAAGCGTCGCTGGTCGAGACGTCGATGCTGACGGTCGGCTGGTCCGGCACGGACCAAGCAGTATCAGCTGAAGCTGCCCAGGTGGACGTCCAGGTGACGACCAGCGACAGCGGCACGCTGGCCGAGTCGGTGGCCATCGCCGAGACGATCGGCCCGATCTCCAGCGACCACGCAGTGCTGAACGAAGCTGCCGCGCTGGCGGTAGGGACGACAGCCGAGGACCTCGGCGCGCTGACCGAGGTCTCAGACGTTGCCGTCCTCAAGCAGGCCAGCGACTTCGCGCAGCTCGTCGAGTCGGTCGAGGTGGGCCTGACATCGGCCGACACCGCAACGCTCGTCGAGACGATGCAGGGCGCAGCGGGCATCGCTGCCAGCGACAGCGCCGTGATCGACGACGAGGCCGTGGTCGAGGCGCCGCGTGCCGCGACGGACTCGGCGGTTCTGGTCGAGACGGCCACGGTGGCAAGCCTGGGCCGGGACATCACCGGGCTTGGCCCGATTTACCGCCGCTGGTCGGCGGGTTCCCCGTACCGCAGGTACTCCGCTGGTGAGCCGCGCCGCGACTGGGGCGCTGGCTCACCGCGAACGTAGGGAGGACCGTCCCATGGAACCAATTTCCTCCCTTAGTCGGGAGTTCCTGTACATCCCCGTCAAGGGCCCGTCCGGCGGTGAAGGCGTCGAAGTCGCCTTCACCAACGAGGACGGCAAGCCGGCCGAGACGGACTGGCACGCCGCGATGTGGGACAACCACAGCGCCGCCGGGGCTGACGCGAAGATCCTCGTCGGCCCTGGCGGTGACGGCGCGGTCGAGCTGCCTGAAGGCACCTACCGGGCGTGGGTCCGGGTGTCCGCCCTCGTCGAACAGCCAGTCCTACCCGGCGGCCTTGTCCCTGTCATCTGAGGAGACCCCATGCTTCGCAACCCAGCCACCGGCGACATCGTCCGCTACCGAGGCAAGCAGGGCCTCCACGCCGTGCGCGCCGCGATCGTCACGGCGGACACGATGACGCTCGACCCCGAGGGCGTCAGGGTCGGCGCGGTGCCCCCGCTGGACGACGCATCCCACGTCCACCTGTGGGTGTTCACGCCCGGTCAGGTGGGCGGGTTCCACGAGTACAACGTCGCGCCGGGCGACGAGCCAGGCACCTGGCACTGGCCGGTGACGGCCGGATGACCCAGCAGACGATCACCTGGCGACAAGCCGCGGCCCACGCCGCCGCTGTCCTGGAGCGCGCGGACTGCGAGCCCAACCCGGACATGGTCGAGGCCAAGGTCTCCATCGCCGACGGCTGGACCAGCCTGGCCGTCGCCCTGTCGGAGATCGAGAAGACATGAGGAGGGTGGCCGATGCCGCTTCCCGAGACTAATCAGGAGTGGCCGCCGCCAGCGATCCGACAGGAGATGCGGCTCTACGACACTCACGGCGCCTGGTACGCCGGCGACCCGGACAAGCTGGCGCAGGTGTACGGCGGCAACCGGGCAGCGCCGATGGTGGGGATGGACCCGAAGGGCTGGGACCGTCCGATCAGCCGCATGGGCGGCTACCTCGGGCGAGCTATCCGCTACTTCTGGGGAACGCCCACACCGGCCGCGCAGTCACGAGCGACCAAGCTGCATATCCCGCTCGCCGCCGACATCGCCGCCACCAGCGCCGACCTGCTGTTCTCGGAGCCTCCGACTCTGAAGCTGAAGGGCAAGAAGGGGCAGCAGCGGCTCGACAGCGTGCTGCACGAGGCTGGCGTGTACGGCAGCTTGCTGGAGGCGGCCGAGCTGGCCGCCGCGTACGGGGGCGTCTACCTGCGGGTCGGCTGGGACACGACGATGGCTGACCACCCGGTCGTGGACGCGCTGCCGCCGGACGCCGCCGTGCCCGAGTTCCACAACGGCCGGCTCAAGGCGGTGACGTTCTGGCGGGTCGTCTACGAGGACGACCGGTCGGGCGAGGTGTGGCGGCACTTGGAGAAGCACGAGAAGGGCCGCGTCTTCCACGGCCTGTACCTGGGCGATGAGGATCACCTGGGCAGGCAGATGCCGTTGGAGGATCACCCGGCGACCGCCGAGTTCGCGGATCTGGTGGACGAGGATGGGGGGTTCGACAGCGGGTTCGATCGGGGCCTGCTGGTCGAGTACATCCCGAACATGCGGCCGCACAGGACGATCCGGGGAACGGCGATCGGCCGCAGCGACTATGCGGGCGTCGAACCGCTCATGGATGCGCTGGATGAGACGTGGACGAGCTGGATGCGGGACCTGCGGCTCGGTAAGGCGAGGATCATCGTGCCGGAGATCTACCTGACGACGGCTGGTCGTGGCCAGGCCGCGTCTTGGGATCCGGACCGGGAGATCTACAGCCCGCTGGGCGGCATGCTGCCGTCGCCGCAGAACCCGGGCAGCATGATCACGCTGAGCCAGTTCAAGATCCGCGTGCAAGAGCACGCGGAGACGTCGAAGAACCTGGTGGAGCAGATCGTGCGCGGTGCCGGGTATGCGCTGCAGTCGTTCGCTGAGGGCGGCGGTGGTCAGGCGAAGACAGCGACCGAGATTCACATGGAGAAGCACCGCTCGTACTCGACGCGCGGTCGGAAGATCGGCTACTGGACGCCGCGGCTCGCGTGGTTGTCGGAGGCGATGCTGGCAGTCGATCATGCGGTGTTCGGGACGAAGGTCGTGGCCGAACGCGCCGTCGTCGAGTGGCCGGATGGCGTCATGCCGGACCCTGAGTCGATGGGCCGCACCCTCGACATGCTGAACCGGGCGCAAGCCGTCAGCCTGGACACCAAGATCCGTTGGGTGCATCCCGACTGGGACGACGTCCAGGTCCAGGCTGAGAAGGAGCGGCTTCGCGACGAGCTCGGGCTTAACGTGCCGGACCCGGCGGCCCTGGGCGAGACGTGGATCCCTGACGCGAGCGGCGACGACTGATGACCATCACTCCAGCCGCTGCCATCGAGGAGGGCCTGGAGCAGGCGCGCAAGGTCGCCGCCATGTACGCCGACGCGGAGACGGCGCTGCTGGAGCGCATCGCCGCGCGGGTCGGCAAGGACCTCGACAACGACGATGGCGACGACTGGGCGGACAAGCGGCTCTCCGAGGTGACGCAGCTCCGGAAGGAAGCCGAAGCGATCGTCCGCCGGTTGCAGGCCGCGTCGAGAGCTGCCGCTGAGGCGGCGGTGCTGGAAACGTGGGCTGAAGGCATGGACGCCGCGGTGCGTGGTGCCGTGTTGCAGGTCCACGACCGGAAGGTCCGCAAGCGGCTGGCCAAGGTGCTGGAGGACGCGAAGAACCTCGGCGCGAGCCGGGGCATCAACGCCGGCCAGGGCGTTGCCGAGCTGGCCGCGCACACCGTTCGTATGGTCACGTCCGTCCATGAGGGCGCGCTGCGGGCGGTGGACGACATCTTCCGCAACGTCGTCGCCGAGACTGCCAGCCGAGCGCTGATCGGCGCGGAGACTCGGCGGGAGGCGGCGCAGCGTGCGCTCGACCGGTTCACGGCCGAGGGCATCAAGGGGTTCACTGACTCGGCCAACCCGCCCCGGACCTGGAGCATGGCCAGCTACGCCGAGATGGCCATGCGGACGGCCGTCGCTCGGGCGGCGGTGGACGGGCACCTAGCGACGCTGCGTGACGCCGGGATCAACCTGGTCAGCGTGTCGCGGCTGCCGTACACGTGCGACCGGTGCGCCCGCTGGGAGGGCGAAGTGCTGGCCCTGTCCGGGACGGCGGGGACGCGCGTGGAGGAGAACCCGGCGACGGGCGTGCAGGTGTTCGTGCAGGTCGCGGGGACGGTTGCGGAGGCGCGGCTGGCGGGCCTGCTGCATCCGAACTGCGGCCACAGCCTGAACGCCTACTTGCCGGGCGTGTCGAGGCCGGCGGCCGCGGTGCAGTCGAAGACCACCTACAAGGAGTCGCAGCGGCAGCGCTACCTGGAGCGGAAGGTCCGGGAGAACAAGCGGCGCGCGGCGGTCGCGCTCGACGACGACGCTCGCGCGAAGGCGGACGCCAATACGGCCGCCTACCAGCGGCAGCTCAAGGACCTGACGAAGGCGACAGGGCTGCGGCGCAAGACCGACCGGGAGAAGGTCGACGCACCCCCCGCAGACCTGGGGAAGCTGACCGACAAACAGCTCGCCGACCTGGCCAGCAAGTTCGGCCATGACGAGCAGGTGTTGGCCCGGCTTGAGCAGGAGACGAAGCGCCGCGACGAGGCCGCAGCCAAGCAGGAGACCATCTCGGGCGCATAGACGCGCCATTCACGGGTCCGCCAGGCGCGGGCCTTACCCATGTTCCGACGACACGCTCCAGGAGGGCGATCTCGTCATGCCTGAAAACACTGTGCCGACCACCGATGGCAGCAGCGAAGGCCAGCCGCAGCAGGGGGAGCAGCGTCCTCCCGCGCAGGCCGAGGTCACGCCGCCCGAGCCGCCGGCGGCCGACGACTCGGCGGTCAACCCCGACGCCAAGCGAGTGGACGAGCTCCCCACGTGGGCGCAGAAGCTCATCAAAGACACTCGCGCTGAGGCGGCCGACTGGCGGTCCAAGCTTAAGGACGCGCAGAAGTCCGCCGACGAGGCGACCGCCAAGCAGGGGCCGTCCCCGGAGGAGATCACCGAGAAGGTCAAGACGGACTTCGCTCAGCAGATCGCTAAGGCTCTGGGCCTGGCGGCTGAGGAGGAGAAGCCGCTCGACCCGCAGCAGGTGATCGAGACGCTGACAGCCGAGCGGGACAGCACGGCCCAGGAGCGCGACAAGGAGCGCGAGCGCCACCGCCGCGCCCTGATCGAGCTTGCGGTCCACCGCGCCAGCCAGAAGGTCGGCGCGGACCCGGACGCCCTGCTCGATTCCCGGTCGTTCCTGAAGGCGGTCCGGGACATGGACCCGGACGCCGACGACTTCTCCACCAGTCTGGCCGAGACCATCCAGACGGCGGTGGAGAACAACCCGAAGTTCAAGTCGGCCACCCAGGCGGGGCCGCCAGCCAGGAGCGGAGGCGAGTTCACCGGCGGGCCTGGTGAGCGAGCGCCGAGTTCCGAGCCCTCCATCGACGAGTTCCGCGCCAGGCGTAAGAAGCGCGCCTTGTCCTAGCCGCTGATTGCGGGACCGCAATTAGCTTTCTGAAGAGGTGAAAGGCCCGAATGGCTAACACTTTCCTGACTCCGAGCATCATCGCCAAGGCGGCGCTTGCCACGCTGTACGAGACCTGTGTCATGGCTCAGCTCGTGCACCGTGACTATGAGCAGGAGTTCGTGTCGCGTGTCGGTGACACGATCTCGGTGCGGAAGCCCGCTGTGTTTCAGGCGAACGAGTTCGACCGTGCGACGGGCATCCAGATCCAGAACGCGTCCGAGGGCAGCGTGCCGATCACGCTGAACCACTTCGCCGACGTGAGCTTCGCCGTCACCGCCGAAGAGCTCACGTTGGAGATCGAGGATTTTGGCACGCAGCTCCTCAACCCGGCGATGGAGGCGATCTCTCAGAAGATCGACCGGGACATCCTGAGCCTGCGCAACGACATCGTGCAGCGTGTGGGCGTGACCGACGCGACGGTGCCGGGCGTCCCCGGCAAGGTGATCCACGAGTACTCCGACCCTAAGACGGCGATCGACGCCAGGCGCGTGCTGAACCAGAGGAACGTCCCGGCTGCGGACCGGTACTTGGTCGTCGGCCCGGAGATCGAGGCGCTCTGGCTGTCGGACCCGCTGTTCCACCAGGCTGACGTGAGAGGCGACACGGACGGCCTTCGCGAGGCTTCTCTGGGTAGGCGCGTATTCGGTCATGATGCCTTCCAGACGCAGAACATTGTGGCTCCGCCGACCACGCCCCCGCCGGCGACCGGCGCGCCCAACACCGAGATCGGTGTGGCGTTCCACAAGACGGCCTTTGCCTTGGTCACCAGGCCCTTGGTCCTCCCGCAGGGCGCGGCCAACGCGGCCGTAGAGAGCTATAAGGGCTTTGGCGTGCGCGTGGTGATGGACTACGACATCAAGGCCAAGCAGGACGTGGTCTCGGTGGACTGCCTGTACGGCGTCAAGACCCTGGACCCGAACAGGGCCGTGCTGATCCACGGGGTGCAGGCCCCGTGAGCTGGGTCAAGATCGGTTTGATTATCCGGCCGACCTCCGCGATCACGAAGATCGTTCTAGTGCAGCAGAACGGCGGAGGATGGGCCTTGCAGGTTCATTTCGCTGATCCGGCCGCCACGAGCGGATCCACATACGCGCAAACGCCGTCCGTCGCAACTAAGGACGAAGTCCTCGAAACAGCGCGGCAGGTGATGGTGGGCGCCTACTGGGACGGTACCTGATGTACGTCTACCGCAACTCCAACACCGGGCAGGTGGTCTCGCTCGAACAGCTAGACCCCTGCCTGGACATGTTGGACAACTGGCGGATCATCGGCGGGCCCGAGCCCGCCGACGCGTCCGGCCCGGCTTCTGCCGGGCCGGACCGCCCATCCGAGCACGACAACAAGGCCGCGTGGATCGAGTACGCGGTCGCGCGCGGCATGTCCGAGAGCGACGCCAAGGCGCTGTCGAAGGCCGCGCTGATCGAGGAATTCGGGGAGGACGACGATGGCGAGGACTGATCTGGCCGTCCGGCCCATGTCGCGAGCCGGCGTCGCGCTTGGCGTCGGCCTGGTTGCGGCCAACGTGGACGGCAACGCCTTCGACCACACCGACCGGCGCATGCTGCTGATCAAGAACAGCAACGGCGCGCCCGCGACGGTGACCGTGCAGATCCCGGCGACGGTCGAGGGCCAGGACGTGGAGGACCTGCCGGTCACCATCCCGGCCAACGACAGCGTGCTGCTGCCGCCGTTCAGAGCGGTGTACCGGCAGGAGAACGGCAAGGTGTACATCGACTACGCGGCCCCGGCCGGCCTCTCGGTCGGCGTGCTCGAACAGCCGGTGTAGCCATGGCGTACGCAACCGCTGCCGACTACACGGCATACAGCGGCCAGGCCGCGCCGCCCGACGACATCGACCGGAGGTTGGAGCGCGCGTCCGAACGCATCGACGAGATGCTGTTCGCCTCGATCTACCCGACCGACGACGCTGGCCTGCCCACCCGGCCGGAAGACGTCGAGGCGATGAAGCGGGCGACGTGCGCGCAGGTCGCGTGGACGATCGCCACAGGCGATGAGTTCGGCGTGGCTGCGGCGTTCAAGTCGGTGTCGATCGGCTCCGTCCGGCTGGACCGTGGAGGCTCCGGAGACGCGCCGCCCCCGCGGTACTCACCGGACGCCTCCTCGATCCTGCAGCGGGCCGGCCTGCTGCCCGGCTACATCCTCGACGGGAGCGTGTGGTGATGCTGCCCGAGTGGCTGCTGCGTCACACGGCGACCATCGAGCCCTTCCAGGGTGATGGTGCATACGGTCCCGTGTTCGGGGAGCCGGTCGAGTCCCGCTGCCTGGTGGATGACGAGCGGCGCCTGGTGCGCGACGCCCAGGGGGCCGAGGTCGTCAGTGATACGACCGTGTTCTTCCCTCCGGGCACTACTTGCCCGGAGGGGAGCAGGGTCACCGTCAACGGGCGGCAGACCACCGTCATCACGTCCTTTTCCCGCGATGGCGGTGGCCTGCCGACGCCTGATCATGTCGAGGTGGTGTGCCGCTGATGGCCAAGGCCAGGTTCAGGGCGAAGATCAACGGCGAGGAAATCACCGCTGAGACCCGCCGCGCGGCGGCGCGCGGTCTGCGTCTGGGCACTGAGCACGTGCTGTCGGTGTCCAACCAGAAGGTGCCGCACGACGTGGGCGACCTGGAGCGGTCGGGCGCGACGGTGGTTGACCGTGAGGACCTGGTTGGCGTGATCTCGTACGACACCCCATACGCGCGCATTCAGCATGAGAACTTGGACTACCAGCACAAGCCGGGGCGGACGGCGAAGTTCTTGGAGCTCGCGCTGCGCGAGGAAGCCGAGACGGTCAAGCTGCTCATCGCCCGGCAGCTCCAGCAGGTGTTCAAATGAGCTGGACGCGCGACTTACTGACCGGGTTCGCGGTTCTGCTGAGCGAGGCCGGCGTGGCGACGTGGAGCCCGAACGGGATCTACACCGACACCCAGACGGCCATCACGATCGGTGGTCTCCCGGCTAAGCCGGACACCGCGATTGCGCTCGCCGTGTACGGCGTGGGCCAGGCTGGCGACGACGTCGAGCAGCCGGACTCCAGCGTGCAGATGCAAGCTCGGTTCCGCGCCAAGACGGACCCTCGGGTTGTGGACGACCTGGCGGACGGCGTGTTCGACGCGATCCACGGCCTGGCCAATCACCCGCTCTCGACAGGCGTGCTTGTGCTGCTCTCGCGCCGCACGCTGATCGCCCCGCTTGGCCGCGACTCCAGCGGCCGGTGGGAGCGGGCCGACTCCTTCGACCTGATGGTTCACCGGCCGTCGCCGCACCGCGACTAGTGACCTCACTTTCTCCGCTGATTGCGCTGCCGCAATCAGCGCTTTGACGTGCCCATTTATAGGAGTGATCATGGCGCTGCGAAGCCTGCTCGCTAAGGACTGGAAGCTCGACGTCGCGACCGGTTCCGACCCGGAGAACCCGACCTGGCTCCCCGTGCGGGGCCTCACCAGCTTCCAGGAGACGACCGACGACAACACCGAGGAGGACTCGGACTTCGACGACGAGGAGGGCTGGGGCAGCTCCGTCGTGACCGGCCGGACCTGGCAGATCGAGGCCGAGGGCCGCCGCAAGCGGACCGACGCCGCGGTGTTCACCGCCGACCCCGGCCAGGAGGCGATCCGGAAGGCGGCCCGCAAGGTCGGCTTCGAGGCGAACATCCGCGCCCGCTGGTACCGCCGGGACGGCGCGAACGACGCCTACGAGGGCACCTGCACCGTCTCCGAGTTCACCAAGGGTGGCTCGGTGACCGACCTGGAGCCGTTCAACTTCACCCTGCTGGGCCAGGGCGCCCCGGTCGAGATCGAGAACCCGGTGGCCGCCCCGTGACCGAATTCCGGGATCTCGACGAGTTCTTCGACGACAGCCTCCGGCTCCCGGTGGGCGGGAAGGTCTACGTCATCCCCGCCCCCGACGCCGAGGTCGGGCTGCTGTGTCAGCGGCTCATGCACGCCAGCCTGCAGGCCGAGCAGGGCGAGACGGTGGACGACCCTAAGCTCAACGAGCTGGCCGAGGTCGTGCTCAACGACGATGAGGAGCGCGACCTGTACCAGCGCATCCTCGGGCCGGTCTGGGACGAGCTGCACGCCGACAAGGTGAAGTGGCCCCGCATCCAGCACGTCGGCGCAACCGCGCTGGTGTGGGTCGCAGCCGGCAAGGAGGCCGCCGCGAAGATCTGGGCCTCGGGCGGCACGGGGGAAGCCCCGGCCCCGAACCGGGCGACGCGCCGGGCGACGGCCGCGGCGGCGACCTCGACCCGGTCACGGGGCTCCGGGACTACTACGACCCGGACGACGGCCTCTCGATCTCGAAAGGCCGCACCGTCTCGTGGCAAGACATCCTGACACGCTGGGCGCTCGTCGAGCCGGACCTGCACGAGGTGTACGGCATCGACCTCGGCGAGCCCGGCGCTCTGCGCGCCCGGTCGTGGCGCTGGTTGCGGACACGGGTCCACGGGCTGCTGACGTGTGACTCGCGGCTGGCCCGCGTGCTGGATCCAGGCGAGGAGCGGTGAGGCGGGTCCTCGACGCGTTCTGCGGCGTGGGCGGGGCGGCCCGCGGCTACCAGCGCGCGGGGTTTCACGTCGTGGGCGTGGACCTCCGGCCTATGCGGCGGTACTGCGGGGACGAGTTCGTTCGCGGCGACGCGATCGAGTTCATCGCCCGGCACGGTCACGAGTTCGATCTCATCCACGCGTCCCCGCCATGCCAGGCGCACACCGCGCTGACACTCGGCACGAACCAGGGCCGCTCCTACCCGGAACTGATCCCGGTGACGCGGCGCGTGCTGCGCGGGACCGGCCAGCCGTGGGTCATCGAGAACGTCCCGACCGCGCCCATCCGCCGGGACCTGATGCTTTGCGGCGCCATGTTCCCTGAGCTGGCGGTGCTGCGGCACCGCTGGTTCGAGTTCGGCGGCGTCCGCGTCGCCCAGCCCGAGCATCCGCAGCACCGCGGCCGCGTCGCAGGGTTCCGCCACGGCGAGTGGCACGAGGGCCCATACGTCGCGGTGTACGGCAAGGGCGGTGGCAAAGGCGCGCTGTCGCTGTGGCAGCAGGCCATGGGCATCGACTGGCCCGCCGCCCGCCGCGAGATCCGGCAGACGATCCCCCCGGCGTACACGGAGCTGATCGGGCTTGCTGTCCGCGATCAGCTTCCGGCCGCTGGCTTCACCCCATTCGACACCCCAGGAGGTGAGATCCGGTGGCGCTGAACGTGGGCGAACTCTTCGCGACCATCGACGTGAAGGACCGGGGCACGAGCAAGGTCAGCCGCTTCATGGCCTTCATGCGCGACGCCGCGAAGAAGCTCGACATCGACGTGGGCAAGCTCGGCAAGTCGGCCGCCGCGACGGGCGCCAAGTTCACTGCCACGGCGCTCCAGATGTCCTCCATGGCGGCCTCAATGGCTGCGGCCGCGCAGGGCGCGGTCGGTCTGGTCGCGGCCCTGGCCCCGGCGGGAGGCATCGTCGCTGCCCTGCCGGGCGTGATCGCACTCGGTGTCGGCGCGATGGCCACCCTCAAGGTTGCCCTGCTCGGCGTCGGGGACGCCTTCGGCGCAGCCCTGGGCGACGACCCGAAGAAGTTCGAGGAGAGCTTGGCCGGGCTCTCACCTGCGGCGCAGGCCGCCGCGCGTGAGCTGCGCTCGGTCAAGCCCGCGATCGACGGGCTGCGGTCCGCCGTCCAGGACGACTTCTTCGCGCCGCTGGCCGGCCAGATCCGAGCTGTAGCGGACGCCGTGGTCGGGCCGCTGCGCAGCGGAATGCAGGGCGTGGCGCGGGAGTTCGGTCTCGCTGGCGCGGAGGCGGCGCGGTTCGCCTCCTCCTCGGCGACGGTGGCGGCGATCTCGTCCATCTTCGGATCGCTGCGTTCGGCGGTCGCTGCACTGCAGCCCGCCATCCAGCCCGTGCTGGCTGGCTTCCGCGACATCGCTGTGGTGGGCGCGTCCTTCTCCTCCGGGCTGGCTCCCGGCATCGCTTCAGCGGCTCAGCGGTTCGGAGAGTTCCTATCGAACGCTGCTAACAGCGGTACCGCACTTAGCTGGATGCAGGGTGCGCTGGACGTGTTCAAGCAACTCGGCCAGGTCGGTGGCGACGTGATCGGCATCTTCAAGTCGATCTTCTCGGCGATGTCCTCCGGCGCGTCGGGGGCGCTGGGCGCGATCGGCCAGCTCCTTGATCAGCTCAACGCGTTCCTGGCCAGCGCGCAGGGTCAGCAGGCCCTCGTCGCGATCTTCGGCGCGTTGTCGCAGGTCGGAAGCGCCTTGATGCCGATCTTCCGAGCGCTCGGAGGCTCGCTCGCGCAGGTCGCACCGCACATCGGCGCCATCGCGACGGCGCTCGGTCCGGGGCTCGCTGCTGCGGTCTCCGCGCTCGGGCCAGCCCTGGCGGCCTTGGGTCCGGGGCTGACCATGGTCGCCCAGATGCTCGCACAAGCGTTCGCGAGCCCTGAGCTGCAGTCCGGCCTGCTCATGCTGGGGCAAGGGCTCTCCGCGGCTCTGGCTGCGGTGGCTCCTCTGCTGCCAGTGGTAGCGCAATTAGCGGGGATCTTGGGCCAAGTACTCGGCATTGCGCTGAGTAATCTCTCGGCTGCGCTCGGTCCGGTGATCAGTGCCTTGTCGAGCGCCCTACAACCGGCCCTGGCGTCCATTTCGTCCGCTTTTGCCCAACTAGGGCCCGCGATGCAGCCCATTTATGCAGCTTTTGGGCAGATTGCAGGCGCAATCGTGCAGTCTGTGCTGCCGCCGATCTTGCAGCTCGTCCCGTCGCTGCTGGATGGGCTAGTTCCTGCCTTTGTCGAACTGATCAATGCTGTTAATCCGCTTATTCCGCTCTTGACCGATTTGCTGGTCATGGCGATCAAGGACATCCTGCCAGCGGTCGTCCCCGTCATCCCGATCGTGACCCAACTCGGAGTCGCCTTCGTGCAGATGGGCGCCAAGGTGGCCCAGATCGTCGCGCAGATCAAGCCCGCCATCGAGGCCGGAGTCGCGATCTTCCGCTGGATGTACAACGTCCTTGTCGGTCACAGCGTGATTCCAGACATGGTCAACGCCATCGGCACGTGGATCGGGACGAAGTTGGTCGGCTGGTTCACCGCGCTGCCCGGCAAGATCAAAAACGCGATGTCGTCCATAGGCCCGACCATGGCAGGCATCGCCTCGGACGTCGTTTCCGGCTTCTGGAACAAACTCCAGTCGCTGGCCAGCGGCCTGTACAACAACGTCCGCAACTTCTTCTCCAACATCGTCAAGAGCGCCAAGGACGCCCTCGGCATCAAGTCGCCGTCGAAGGTGTTCGCCCAAATCGGAGCCTTCATGATGCAAGGCATGTCGATCGGCGTGGACAAGGGCCGCGGAGTCGTCGTGTCCTCGCTGAAGAAGGTGGCCACGCTCGCGACGCGGACCGCGATGCCAGACCTGTCGGTGCCCGGCGTAACCGTCCCGGACGGTCTCGGCGGGGGTCGCGCCTCGTCGCGGACGGTAGTGAACGTGACGAACCACTACCCGCAGGCCGAACCGACCTCCGTGACCGTGAACCGGTCGCTCCAGTACGTCGGCGCAATGGGGGTGATCTGACATGCCGAGCTACCAACTCGACGGCGTGCCGCTGGACCACCCGGCCGGCTGCTGGCGAACCAAGAAGGGGACGCAGAGGCGGCCATTGCCCGGCGCGAGGGCCGTGAAGGTCTCCGTGCCGGGCCGGCATGGGGACATCCCGGTTGCGGGCCTCGACCTGGAGGCCACGACGTTCGGCCTGACGTTCAAGGTGACGTCAGCCACCCCCTCGGGGGCGGACGGCGGCTACGAGCAGATGGAGCGCAACCTGGAAGCGCTGTCGGCGCTCCTTGGGACGCGCCACCGGCTGATGAAGCTGCGCTACCAGGCCGGGTCGCTGGTCCGCGTCGCCGACGTGCAGATCACGGCCGCCAGCGAACCGGACGTCAACACCGGCGCCGCGACCGCCCGGCTCACAGCTGTGGTCGAGGTGCCCGGCGCGCTGTGGCGGGACGAATCCGAGTCCACCTGGGCAGGCGAGCCCAACCAGCTCGCCCAGGCGGTGACCACGCTCGCGGGTGCGACCGGGCCCATCACGGATGCGCTGTTGCGGTTTACCGGCCCGGCCGTGCAGCCGTCGATCGGGGACGTCGCCACCGGCGGATGGGTGCTGCGTCCGGGCGGTCTGCTGGCGGGGGAGAGGCTGCTGATCGACTGCGGGCGCATGCAGGCAGCGGTCGTCACCGACGATACGTGGGACTTGGCCGCTGGGGACGACGTGACGGGGGAGATCGACGCGATCGGCCCCGGCTCGCAGTTCCGGTGGTTACACCTGACGCCGTCCGTCGCAGTAGCCGATCCCTTCTCGCGCGCGGTGCTCGTCTCCACCTCGGCGACGAGCACTGACGCCTTATCCACGGTGGAGATCAGAGCCCGCCGCGCTTACCTATAGACCGCAAGGGCAGGCACAGTCAGCAGAACGATGGAGTGCGCAGAGGATTGGCAGGGGCCATCTAATTCATTTCATTCCATCCATGGATGAAATGAAATGAATCCCCGGATGGAAAGAAAGTTAGATGAAAAGAATCCATCCATGGATGGATTCTCGGCGGACGGCGGAGTGAACCGCAGAGGAGGGGTTGCCCTGACTGGGACGCGTAGTTGCTAGACTGTGTCTGCTCGGACGGGCGGCTAGTACCGCCGCCACGTCGAGAGATCTGGGGTGACCCCGCTCCTGGCCGCCTAAACCGTAGAGCGGGGCCTGACGGACCAGCTAGCGCTACTACTAGCTAGGCCCGATCCCCTTCAGTAGGTCAAGCAGGGCGATCAGGAGTTGGATCATCACTAACCACTCCTGATCGTCCGGCTCGCCGGAGCCTACTGCTTGCATTCGTTCCTCCATCCGGACCGATGTGCCTTGAGGGGCGGCCGCGGTCCGTTCAGCCGCTCCGCGAGACACCCACGTGGACTGGGCCAGTTGGATCTCTCGCGGCACGGCCGAGCGAAATGTGGAGCGAAGGCGAAGCGTGGGCTACGAGCCGTAAGTCTAGCGTGACTAAAGCCTACGTACGCCATTCTCTGTGGATGTCTGTGCAGCGAAAGGAAGCAATCGTCATTGACGAAGACCTTGACTTCTCCATAATTCTGAAGTCAGGAGCCTGTAAGGCGAGTTCATGGCAGGTTTTCTGGGCGAAGTTGCTTTCTCTTGCAGCTTGAGTCAAGGCGGTGCGTGGCGTGACTTATGATCTTCGTCTCGTCGTCTTCGCCCCGACTGGCCCTCGTCGAGGAGTGCTTTCACATCCATCGAGCCTTGAGGTCGCCTTTCCTCTCAATGACGTGCCATCGCTCAAGCTCAGCTACACCACCATGGCGACCGGCGCTGCCTTGCTCGACCAGCCGTGCGAGATCGCCGTCGAGTGGAGCACGGATGGAACCGTGTGGACCGAAGCGCCGGACTCGCGCTTCCTGCGTATCAAGCGCCGTGGCGACGACTGCGACACAACCGGGCTGGCCCAGTTCGAGCTGCCGGGTTTCGTGTGGATGCTCCGCAAGATCGTGCTCCATCCCGGTATGGCGCCGCTGGCGGACGGCAAGAGGGCGTTCCTCAGCGCGACCGCCGGGGAGATCCTGCAGACGTTCATCGGGGAGGCCAAAGGCCGGGGCGCGGTGCCGGGCCTGCAATGGGACTTCACACCGGACGAGGACAGCGCGGGCCAGGCGTGGGACAAGGTCATCACGATCTACTACCAGCCGGGCATGGACGCGCTCACGGCGCTGCAGAACCTTGCCGAGCAGGGCGTGTGCGACTTCCGCACGTCCGGCCGTACCGTCCAGGTGTTCAACGCCGACACTGCGATCGGCCGCGACCTGGCGTCCGGGCCCAGCCCGGTGGACTTGCGGTACGGGCGCGACGTCGCCGAAGCGCCCGACGAGGGCACGCTGGAGGACACGGCGTCATCCGTGCTCATCGTCGGAGACAACGGGCTCGTCAAGACGTTCACCAACCCCGCCGCTGTCCAGCCGTGGGGCCCCTGGGAGCAATACGTCGGCGCGGGCGGCGTCTCCGACGAGGGGACCGCGACGATTCTCGCGCAGTCCGCGCTCGAACGCGCCGGAGGCGAGCGGGTGCAGCGGACACGCGGCGTCGTTTTGTACGGCGCGCGCTGGCTGCCGCTGAAGGACTACCGGCCCGGTGACCGGGTGCTCGCGCCGGGAGACGGCGGGACGCTGGAGCCGCTGCGGATCCGGCAGGTGACGTTGGCGCGCAATTCGACAGGCGTGCTCGGTGGGTCGCTGGTGCTGCATGACCGGTTCCTGGAGCGGGACATCCGGCTGGCCAGGCGGACGGCTGGGATCGTCGGTGGTTCGACGGCGGACGGAGGGTCCGGGGCGCAACCGAGCCCGGAAGCGCCCGAGCCGCGCACGCCGACGGCCCCTGCCGGGCTGATCGTGAACCCGCTCCCGTACATCGACGAGCACGGCCTGCCGCACGGGCAGGTGACGGTCTCGTGGGGCGCGGTCACCTCCGACGTCGGCGGGGTCGCGTTGAACGTGGGCGGCTACGAGCTGTTCATGCGGCTCAACGAGACTGGCGCGCCGTGGTTCTTCGTCACCTCGACGGAGGCGGGCGACACCACGGCGACGTACTCGCCGCTCGTCATCGGCGAGTCGTACGTCTTCAAGGTCCGGGCGGTGAACCTCGGCAAGGTCGGAGCGTTTTCGCCCGAGGTGGCAGTTACGATTCCCGACGACGACGAAGCGCCGCCGGTCCCGACCGTGCCGCAGCTCTCCACGCGTCTGGGCGTGGTCCGGGCCACGTGGAACGGGCTCGGGGTCGGCTCGGTGCCGATGCCGCCGGACTTCCTGCACGTCCGCGCATGGATGCAGGACCCGCTTGCGCCCGGCTGGTCGGAGATCGGCATGCTGGGCGAGGCCGGGGCGATCCTCGTCCCGAACCTGCCGTACGGCGCGGACAGGCAGTTCCGGTTCACGTCCATCGACCGGTCCGGCAACGAGTCGGCCCCGTCCGCGTCGGCGACGATCGCCGCGGTGCAGCTCGTCCAGGGCGACGCCGCGAACGAGAGCATCACGACGGGCGCGCTGGTCGCGAACGCGGTCACCGCCGACAAGCTGGCCGCCGGGGCGGTCGAGGCCGAGCACATCACCGCTGGCGCGGTGGTGGCCGACAAGCTCGCCGCGGTCCTGACGCTGTCCACGCGGGTCGTCGCGGGCGGCGCGTCCGGGGCTCGGGTCGAGCTCAACAGCTCGGGCCTGGTGGCGTTCAACGGCTCCGGCCAGCAGACCGCCAGCATCTCGGCTGCCACCGGCGCGGTAAGCATCGTGGGCCAGCTCGCGTCCGGGGTGACCGGCGCGCGGATCGTGGTCAACCCCGCGGGTGCGGCGAATCCGGAGATCCGTTTCATCCCGGGCAGCGGCGTCAACCAGTCGCGCATCTACAGCGACGGCTCCCGCTTTACCGGGGAGGCGACGCTGGTCATGGAGTCGGGCACCAACCAGGCGAGCACCGCGATGTGCCGTCTGACCCACGCGGCCGGGTTCTGGCAGGCGGCCATCTTGAATCCGTCGAACGGGGAGCAGCGCGGCGGCGCGGTGTCGGCGGTTGAGGGGCAGGCGTCGATCGGGTGGGTGCACCCGAGCCAGCAGGACCAGCTCCTCGTGTTCGATCAGTCCGGGACGTTCCACCGGGGGACGTGGCTGTATGCCAACGACTCCGGCTTGATCATGCTGTCGGTCTCGGTGTCCAGGGGTGCCACCTACTACCAGGTGGCTCTCGGCTTCTCCTTCCCGACCGTGCCGAAGGTGACGTTCACGGCTGAGCAGGTGACCACGATGCAGTTGTTCTCCCGGACCAACAGCGACTTGTTCTTCTTCGACCCGTCCGCCGGGACCTCGCCGCCGGTGCGGACCTTCCATATCTGGGCCTGGAGGTGACGCGGTGCCGGACGACTGGCAGGTCACGGAGGTGACCGACACGGCCGATGAGTCGGGGCGGGTTGAAGCGTGGGAGATCACGCTGACCCGGGCGGCCGATGGCGTCACGGTCGGGGTGTTCCTGCCGAAGGTGGCGATCGAGTCCACCGCCGTGGCGTGCGCGCTGGCCTCGACGGATGAGGCGATCGACGTGCTGATGCACCGCGCGGTCCATCCAATCTACGAGCCGAACCTGCCCGAGACGAACCCGTGGCAGCTCAGCGGCGAGCAGGCCCGCGCCGCCGTGCTTGAGCGGGTCGAGCGATGCAAGCGCGACCATGCGATCGTCACGACAGCCGTGCCGAGGGCTCCTACTGCGGCCGCGCGGAAGGCAGCCGACGTGCTCGCCCCGGTGAGGTCGCACGTGCGGATCGACCCGGTGAAGGCCGCCGCCACGCGACTGGAGCACCAGCGGGCTCTCCTGCAGACGAGGGCGTGATGGAAGACCTGGTGGTCGAGCCGGGCCGGATCATCGCCGTGCTGCGCCGCCGCATCGAGGACCTGACGTACGAGAACGCTGTGCTGTCGGCGGCTGTCGATCAGCAGCGCGATGAGATCAACGAACTGAGGGGGAGCAGCGGTGCAGGTGATCATCCCGGGTGAGCCCACGAAGTTCGCGCTACGGCTGGTGGCGTACGAGCCGAACCGTGATCGGCTGGGTGTGCTGCCACAGCACAACGGCTTCGAGCTGGGCGACCCGCTCAACGACGTGCCCAGCCTCAAGGTGACCTACCCGGACGGCGGCCTGAACGCGAACCTCATCGCTGGGCACTGCGAGGTCGCGGTGGAGTACGCGGCGAACGGCGGCCCGTGGGTCGAGCCGCCCAACGCGCGGTTCCTCCGCATCAAGAGGAGCGGCGACAGCATCGACCGGGCCGGTTCCCGGTCCTACGATCTGCCGGGCTGGGCGTGGCTGTTGAGGAAAGTCGTGCTGTACCCCAACGGCGCGATGGTGGACGGCAAGCGCCAGTTCAACGCGGTCAGCGCCGGGGCGATCCTCCTGACGTTCATCCAGGAGGGCAAGGCGCGCGGCGCGCTGTCCGGTCTGACCTACAACTTCTCCGACACCCGCGATAGCGACAACAAGGAGTGGGACAGCGCGCGGCGGCTGACGCTGGCCATCGAGCCGGGCAAGGACCTGCTCAGCGTCCTGATCAACCTCAGTGAGCAGGGCGTCCTCGACTGGCGGATGCAGGGCCGCGAGTTGCAGGTGTTCAACCCAGACACGGTGCTCGGCACGGACCGCGCATCCGGGCCCTCCCCGGTTGACCTGCGGCTTGGCCGTGACATCACCGAAGCTCCGGACACGGGGACGCTGGAGGACGCCGTGTCCGCCATCCTCATCGGTGGCGAAGCCGGCCTCTCGGTGGAGGTGACCAACCCGGCCGCCGTCGCGCCGTGGGGCAGGTGGGAGACCTACCAGTCGCAGAGCGGCGTCTCTGACGCCGGCACGGCGAGGCTGCTGGGCCAGAACGCGCTGGAGCGTGTCGGCAGGGAGCGGGTCCAGGTCACCCGCGGCCTGATGCTCGACCTCGCGCGGTGGCTGCCGTTCGAGCACTACCAACCGGGGGACTACTTGCTCGCGCCGGGCGACGGCGGGGCGATGGAGTCGCTCCGTCTGCGGCAGATCACTCTGTCAGTGGGTACGGACGGCCAGGTCGGCGGCAACGTCGTCTTGAATGATCGTTTCCTGGAACGCGAGATCCGGTTGGCCAGGCAGGCCGCAGGGATCCTCGGCGGCGGGGTGGGATCGGGCGGCTCCGGTGGCGAGCCGGCGCCGGAGACGAACAACCGGATCCCGGCCGCGCCGCAGGGCCTCGTCGTGGCGGCGGACGCCTATCTGGATGAGCACGGATACGCGCGCGGGCAGGCGACGGTGACGTGGAACGCGGTGGCCGCCGATGTGAACGGGGTCGCGCTCAGCATCGACTCGTACGAGGTGTATGCCCGCCGCGACCTGCCGGGTGAGCTGTGGCTGATGGTCGCGCAGACGGCCTCGGGCGACACGAAGGCGACGGTCTCGCCATTGGTGGTGGGCTGGGAGTACGCGTGGAAGGTGCGCGCCGTCTCGGCCGGTGTCAAGGGCGACTTCTCCGGCCAGGTGGTCGAACTCGTGCCCGACGACACGACACCACCACCGGTGCCGACCGCTCCGCAGCTCTCAACTCGGTTGGGCGTGATCCACGCTGCATGGGACGGAAGGGGCGTCGGCGGGGCGGTAATGCCTACCGACTTCGACCGGCTGCGCATCTGGATGGACGACCCGCTCACGCCCGAGCCAGCGATCGAGGTCGGGTACCTCGACGCTGCCGGGTCGATCGTCGTGCCCGGCGAGCCGTACGGCGCGGACCGGACGTTCTGGTTCACTTCTGTGGACCGGTCGGCCAATGAGTCGGGCCCTTCTGCCTCGGCGACGATCGCGACGCAGCCGCTCGTGGACGCGGACCTGATCGGTCAGATCATCGACGGCGCTGAGCACATCATCGACGGCACGATCCCCGGTGACGCGAAGATCACCGCCGACTCCATCACAGGCCGCCTGATCCGGGCACTGGCGATCGAGGCCGACAAGATCGCCGCGAACGCCATCACAGCCGACAAGATCGCGGCAGGGTCGATCCAAGCGGGTCACATCAGCGCGAACGCCATCACAGCCGAGAAGATCGCCGCGAATGCCATCACGGCCGCGAAGATCGCTGCCGACGCGATCAACGGTAAGACGATCACCGGTAGCGTGATCCGGACAGGCGCAACAGGGCAGCGGATCGTGATCGATCCAAGCACACTGGACATCCGCTTCTACCCGGACGGCAACACCAACTACAGCCGGTTGTGGACGTCCGACGACGACTTCGCCGGTGAGGCGACCTTCCGCATCACGTCCGGCACAAACCCGGGCATGACGGCCAGGACGTACTTCACCCTCGCCGCAGGCTGGACGAAGCTCGAAGTCCTGAACCCGAACAACTCCAACGCCAACGGCGGGTTCCTGGAGAGCGCGGAGGACTACAGCCGGATCGGCTACGAGAACGACACCTCCGACAACCAGTACATGTGGTTCGACGCGTCTGGCATGACGACCCACTACGGCAAGTGGTGGGACAACAGCTTCGCCTCGAACACCTGGGGCGTTCATGCCGGATCGCGGATCGCGAGCGACGGCTGGACCGGTATGGAGATCAAATACGGGCCCACCATGCAGGGGAACATGGGGCCTGTCGCGGTGCTCAGGGACGGCGCGATGCTCAACAACCCGAACCTGCGGCCGAACTTCTACTGGTGCATCGAGTTCTCCACGCAGACGTCATTCATGATCTCGTGGTCGGACGGCGGCGGCGTCCGGTCCGGCAAAGGGATCTATTGGTGGGCCCATCGACACAACGGGAGCGCATGATGCCTTTGACCTGGACCCTGTGGGATGCCGAGCTGTCGTACGGTCCCGTCTACTACTCACAAAGGGACGCGGCCCGCGCTAACCCGCTGGGCGCTGAGCCGCTGTGGGGCGTCGCGGTCGTCAAGGAAGACGGCAGCAGGTTCCTCAAGACGTTCCCGCACAGCACGCTGGAGTGGCGGTCCGCCGAGTACGGTATCGACCCGGACGACAAGGACACCCTGCTCGACGTCATCCTGCACGAGAGCTACATCCCGCGCGAGGACGACCCGCTCGCCCTCATAGACCCGGCCTCGGCGAAGATCCTGACCGAGACGCGGGACATGCCGACCTGCTGGACGCCCGGCGTCTCGGACAAGGACCGGCTGGACGCCCACCTGGCCCGGATCGCCGCGGTGAAGAAGCACCGTGTGCGGCTGGACCCGGCCAGCATGGATGACCGACAGGGCGCTCTCGCGTTCGTGGGGTCGCGTCGGATCGCGCCGGCTGACCCGCTGGACCTGATCCGTGCGGCACAGCTCGACCCGATCCGGGTGGAGTCGCGGCGCCTGGCAGTGAAGTGGGCCCGCTCGACAGGCGGTATGGCTCAGGAGCCGAACTTCCTGTTGAAGCCGCCGGACGCGTTTCTGGGCATGCCGACCGAGATGGGCGCTGCGTCGGTATGACCGAGGAGACGCCCAACCTCGCGCTCGCCCTCGCGGAACTGCGCAGCGCGGTTGAGCTGGGGTTCGAGCGCACCAACGGCAGCACGGCGTTGATCCTGCAGCGCCTCGAATGGGTGGACGATCGGCACGCCGAGCTGGTCAAGCGCGTCGAGGAGGACCGCGCGGCGGCCGAGCTCCGGTACGTCGCGATGGAGGGGCGCCTGGACGCGGTGGAGCGGGAGGCCGTGACTCGCACGCAGTTGGCCGAGCGGACGCGGCAGATCATCGCCGTCGTCACCGTCCTGGTTGCCGTGGCGGGCGCGGTGATCGCGCTGATCCAGCTCACGCGCGGCTGACCAGCCGCGACGACACCAAGGAGGACATCGCCATGCCATGGCTGACGCAGCTCGCCGACATCGCCCGCCGGACGGGCTTCCCAGTGACGGAGGTGGGAGGCTGGCAGAGTCGCGGGCACGGACCGCAGCCCTCCGTGGAGGGGGTGGTCTGCCACCACACCGCCGGGTGGAATGACCGGCACATCGTTGTCCACGGCCGCCCCGGACTCGATGGGCCACTGTCGCATATATGGCTGCAGCACACCGGCCGAATCTGGGTCGTCGCCGCAGGCCGGTGCTGGCACAACGCGCCGAGCACCAGTCCGCACCACATGAACTCGACGAGCATCGGCATCGAGGCCGAGAACGACGGTCGCACGCCATGGCCCGACGTGCAGATCGACGCCTACGAAGCGCTGTGCGCGGAGCTCTGCCGAGAGTTCGGCCTGCCGCCCTCGCGGGTGAAGGCCCACAGGGAGGTCAACACCGGCAAGCCGGACCCTCACTCCATCAACATGACCCACTTCCGGGAGCGCGTGGCCGCACTGATCAAGAGTCCCGGAGCCCCGACCAAGCAGGAGGAAGACGTGCCCGAGGTCATCTCTCTGGGTGCCGGTGAGGACCAGGAGGCCCCGGCCGGCGGCGAGCTGGCGGTGCGCTGGCACACCGAGTACACCGACGACCCGCCCGGCCACAACGCGGACGGAGTCGCCGTCATGGCCAAGGCCGCGCGTTGGTGCATCGTGGACGGCCTGGTGAAGATCCGCGGGCTGAAGCCCGGTACGGAGATCGACGTGGCCTGGTCTCGCTACTCGCGCGACGGCAAGACGTTCGAGGACGACGCCTGGCGGCTGTCCTTCCGCGCCGACGCCAACGGGCGGGTGGAGGAGTCCGTGGGCGGCCAGTTCGCGCTCAACACCAAGAACCAGCTCCGGCTCCGGATCATTAACCCGACCGACGCTGCGGCGGTAGTCGAGAAGGTGACCATGGCCAAGCTCGCGATGTTCAACCGCTGATAGCGGTTCCGCTTTCGACAGGAGGCACTTCCATGTCCACCCCCACCGAGACCGCGCCGACGATCGGCCGGATCGTTCGCTACAAGCTGTCCGGCCACGACGTCAGCATGATCAACCTGGAGAGCATGCAGTCGTTCGGCGGCCAGGGCGTAATCCGCTCTCCGGCCAAGCTCGGCGACGTCCTCCCGGCGATCATCACGCGCACGTACGAGGGTTCCGGGACCGCCGTGAACCTTCAGGTGTTCCTCGACGGCAACCACTCCTACTGGGCGACGTCGCGCTCGCAGGGCACCGACCACGGCCAATGGTCGTGGCCGCCCCGAGCCTGATCTTCAACCCCCGAACCCTCCCGCCATGGTGGCGGGCTGTCCCGAAGGAGGGGCATATGCACGCAGATCCCCAGATCAGCTACTCCAAGCCGCCCGTCGAGACCAAGGTCAAGGCCATGGGCCTGACCGCCTACCTCGCTGGTGTCGCCGGTATGGCGGTGCTTCAGGCGGTCGCTGACGACCCCAGCATGATCGCGGTCCTGCCCGACTGGATCGAGGCGATCACGCTGCCGCTCGTGCCGACCGCGCTGGCGGCCGTGGCCGGCTTCAAGTCCAAGCACACCCCGCGGCCGGACCTTCCGGCCGACCAGCGATAGTTTTCGCCGTTCACCTGGACGCCCCGCTCCTCCCCTGGTGGGAGGAGCGGGGCGTTTTCGGTTTCCTCAGCTGATGCTGATGGCCGGGTAGAGCGGATATCCGGCCATCAGGTCGGCTGCCTCCTCGCTGACTTGGTCGCGGATCTTCGCATCCAGGGTGTACTTGGCTGGCGAAGTCTTGCCGTCGGGCGTGGTGGCGGGCTGCGTGCTGGCCAACACCGTGTGGATCAGGTGGGCGATGCGGTCCATGTCGGCCTGGTTGAGGCCGCGGGTGGTCAGGGCGGGAGTGCCGAGACGGATGCCGGAGGTGTACCAGGCGCCGGCGGGGTCGCGCGGGATGGCGTTGCGGTTGGTGACCACGCCCGCGTCGAGCAGGGCGGCTTCGGCCTGCCGTCCGGTCAGCCCGAAGGGGGAGACGTCGAGCAGCACGAGGTGGTTGTCGGTACCGCCGGTGACCAGGGTGACGTCCCTTCGCCGCAGGCCCTCGGCAAGCGCCTGGGCGTTGGCGACGACGGCCTCGGCGTAGCGGGCGAAGTCGGGCGTGCGTGCTTCGGCCAAGGCGACCGCCTTGGCGGCCATGACGTGCGGGAGCGGCCCGCCGAGCACCATCGGGCAGCCGCGATCAACCTGGTCGGCCAGCTCGGACTGGCACAGCACCATCCCGCCGCGGGGGCCGCGCAGGGTCTTGTGCGTCGTGGTCGTGACGATGTGGGCGTGCGGGATCGGGTCGAAGTCGCCGGTGAAGACCTTCCCGGCGACCAGGCCGGCGAAGTGCGCCATGTCCACCATGAGGGTGGCTCCGACCTCGTCGGCGATCTCCCTCATGATTCGGAAGTTAATCTTCCTGGGGTAGGCGGAATAGCCTGCGATGAGGATGAGCGGCCGGAACTCGCGGGCCTTGGCGCGCACCTGGTCGTAGTCGAGCAGGCCGGTGGCGGGGTCGGTGCCGTAGCTGGCCTGGTGGAACATCTTGCCGCTGATGTTGGGCCGGAACCCGTGGGTCAGGTGGCCGCCGGCGTCGAGGCTCATGCCGAGCATCCGCTGATTGCCGAGGTCGCGGCGCAGTTCTTCCCAGTCGCTGTCGGACAGGTCGTTGACGTGACGGGCTTGGGCGCGGGCCAGGGCCGGCGCTTCGACGCGCTGGGCGAGCACGGCCCAGAACGCGACCAGGTTGGCGTCGATGCCAGAGTGCGGCTGCACGTAGGCGTGAGCGGCGCCGAACAGGGCGGTGGCGTGTTCGGCGGCGATCTGCTCGACGGTATCGACGTTGCGGCATCCGGCGTAGAAGCGGCGGCCGATGGTGCCTTCGGCGTACTTGTCGCTCAGCCAGTTGCCCATCGCGGCCAGGACGGCGGGTGAGGCGTAGTTCTCGCTGGCGATCAGCTTGAGGCTTTCACGCTGGTCCTGGAGTTCTTGCCGGATTGCTTCGGCGACGCGCGGTTCGACCTTCGTGATGAGGTCCAGCGCGGCGGTGAAGGCGAGCGAGTCGGCGGGCTCAGCAGGCAGGGCCATGATCGTGTCTCCGAAGTATGGGCGAGGAACGGCAGCACGCTAGGGCGCAAGGCTTTCACACTCCGTGCTCGTTGCGCTGCCATGCGGGCGGGGCGGCGGCTGCTACGGCCACGGCTCACTGGCCAGCACGACGAACCTCGTTCCCTTCGGCCCGATGATCAGCAGCGTCTGGAAGGCGTCCATCACTGCTTGGAGCTGCGGCAGCTTGCCCTGACGTTCTACCGCGTCTTCGTCGGCGTAGACCTCGATCGACACGAAGCGGTGGGGATCGGCAGGGTCTTGCAGGATGTCGAAGTCGATCACTCCTGGCACTTGGCGGCTGGCATCGACCAACTCGGCGAATAGCCGATGAGCGCGCTGCAGGTGGCCAGGGTCCACCGTGACGGCCACGCGGTACAGGATCATCCGTCCTCCTGGCGGGAATCAGTAGCGGGCGCTGAGCGGATTGAGCCCGCCGTGGCCGAGCAGTTCCAGCAGCGGCTCGTCCTCGCGCGTGCGCGCCTGTTCGAGCACCCGTTGATAGGCGGCCGAGGGGAGACTGGGCTCGAAGTTGAACTCCGGCATGAAGATCGACGACAGTTGCAGAGTGAGCAGGCGGCGCGTCTGCTCACTGTGGTTGGCGCCGCCGCGGTGCCACAGGGCGGCGTTCATCAGCACGATCTGGCCAGGCTCGATGCGGATCATGACCTGGTCGTCGAAGGTGTCGTCCGTCGCCGGTGGCTGGTCGTGACGGTGGTGGCTGCTCGGCACCACCAGCAGCGGGCCGGTCTGGTCATCCGCCGCGTCGAGGTAGATCAGGCAGGTGATCACGGTGGGTGCGGACACCAGGCGTGACGGTGGTGAGGTGTGGGGCCGGTAGTCGGTGTGCCACACGGTTCCGTCCCCGGTCCGGGGGCGGGTGACGCGCACGTTCGAGTTGCGCAGCACGATCCGGGGGCCGAGCAGGCAGCGGACGGTGTCGGCCAGGCCGAAGGACTGCAGCGGGATCATGGCGATCCGCGGGTCCTGCTTGTGCGGGTCACGGACGTACTGCCCGGCGAACTCCTTGTCGTACGTCTTGTCGCCGGGTGAGGGGAAGTGGGCGGCCACCTGCTGGTCGATCGCCTCGCGCAGCAGGTCGAGCAGGCCGTCAGGAATGCGGTTGTCGGGGACGACGACACCTTGACGGACGAAGGTGTCTTCCTCCTGCTGGGTGAGCATCGTGGTGCAGGTCCGGTCGGGCCGGGTGACGTCGGCGTTGTGGATGACGAACGTGGTGGTGGGCATGGTCACCTCTCACTGGGGGCTTTGCAGCAGGCAGGTGCGCTGCAGGATGTGATCGGGGAAGGTGTGCCTCTTGAACTCGTACAGCGGCCTGGTTTCTGAACCGCCGAGGTTCAGCGCCGAGGCACCGGCGCGGCGCTGCTGCAGGTAGATCAGCCACAGGAAGTAGGTGACCAGACGGGGCTCGCTGCGGGCGGCCAGGTAGTAGCCGTGGGCGATGCCGGTGATGTCGGCGGTGATGGCAAAGGCGGCCAGCCGGTCCCGCCGGGTCAGATAGTGGTAGGTGAGCCGATCATGGTGCAGGGAGATGAGGCTGGCCGTGACGGCGTCGTTGAACCCGAGCTCGTGCAAATCGTAGTCGTTGGCCCGCGCTGCGTCGGCGTGGATGAGCGTGGTCTCGCCGATGCCAAGCGGCGTGGGCCGGGCGGTGTAGTGGTAGCTGGAGGCGTGCCGGAACACCGCCTCCCGCAGCGGCTTGTACTTGCGGCCGCCGGGCAGCTCGACGGCGGGAGCGGTGACGATCACTTCAGGGTGGGTTTCGTCGTCGGCCGGCGCGTCGGCGTGCCAGGGCCCGCTCATCTCCGTCCATCCCTGGTCGCGTAGGTAGTCGGCGACGGCTGGTGAGCAGTACCGGACGACCAGGGGCTGCTCTGCCCGGTCATGGGCCACCCGGGCGACATCGTCGAGGAGCCGCACCACGGCGTCAAGAGGGCCGACCGGGCGGATGGCGATCAACCGTTCAACGTCGTCGCGCCAGGACAGGCCCATCGCGGCGTTGTCGCGGCTCACGACGTGCCCCCGGCCGCGGGCACGCAGCCAGTAGAACAGGCTGTGGCTGCCGTGCACGTCGGCACCGGCCTGCAGATAGGTGGGCAGCAGATCGACACGGTTGAGGGTCGCCAGGGTGATCGGGCGTATGTCCGTGCCGAAGTGGTGATGCAGCTCGCGGGACATGGTGGCCAGGGGCATGTCTACCTCGCCTTCTTCCGCAGAGTCCACACGTGGGTGAACGTGGCAGGGTTGTAGCGGTCGCTCTCCAGGTCGCGGACGCGTTCCACGTGCATGCCTGCTGCGTCGGCCAGGTCGTGTAGCTGGTCGGCGTCCACCGCGTACTGGGTGTGGGTCTCGCGCCAGCAGGTCGCGTGGGCAGCGTCGCGGCGTTCGACGACGCTGACGCACCGGTCGCGCTCGGGGTCGTAGCGGTGGTGCCAGTGCACGGTGCCGTCTCTGAATTCCTGCACGTCGTTGTGGTCGCGCCAGTGGCAGCGCAGCAGGTGCGGAGAGGACAAGTCGGCGATGAGCCGGCCGCCCGGCCGCAGGCAGCGTGCCACCTCGCGTAGGCACTGGCCGAGTGCCGGGATGGGCAGGTAGTTGAGGGTGTCGAATCCGGACACCATCAGGTCGGCTGACTCGTCGCTCAGCGGCAGGACGTCGATGGAGGAGAGCAGGGTGTGCTCGTAGGCATCAGCGGCCTGGGCGAGCATCGCCGCCGAGCGGTCCACGCCGATGCGCGTGAGTTGGGGCAGGTGGGTGGCGAGGAGCCGGCCACCGATGCCGGTCCCCGCCCCGAGATCGACGACCACCGCGGACGGGCGCGGCCGGGTGCTTACGGCCTCGGGCAGGATGCCGACGCGCCAGGTGTGTTCGGCCAGGTCACCGAGCAGTGTGTGATAGTCGTCGGCGAGCCCTCTGTAGGGCTCTGCCCCCATGGTCACCTCTCTCCAGCCGATCCAGCGCATCAGCGTTCGGACCCATGGCCGTGGCGGGCCGCTGGGGATGTAGTAGGGGTGGGCGATGAACGGGTCCAAGGGGTTTCCTTCGTGAGGGAGGGCAACCGTGGGACGGCATGAGCGGCTTCGCCGCCCCACGGCTGGGGCCGCCCCGGACCGGGCCCAGCCGAGGGCGGCGAGAGGCATGCGGGCATGCCTCCCTTCAGGTGGTGCGGGTGGTGGCGCGGAACATGTGGGCGAGGTGCTGCTGCTGGGCCAGCGCGGGGGCCAGCGTGTAGCAGTCGGGTGCGCGGATGACGAGCTTGACTCCCGCCGCCTCCATGGGCTTCGTGATCGTGAAGCGGGGAATGGCACCCCACACCTCAACGTCGTTCTCGCGGCCACGCATGATGTCCCAGCCCGGGTATACGCGGCGAAGGGCGTGAAGCTGCAGGTGTGCCCTCGTGGTGGGGTTGTCTCGGCTCATATTGATCACCGGGTTGTGCTCGTGGCTTGGTTGGTGATGTGCGGCCGTGGGACGGCGGGTGAGCAGTTGCGAACGCCGTCCCACGGCCCCCTTCACCCTGGCCAGGGGGGAGAGCGCGCAGGGTGAAGGCACGGCGGGTCCGAGACGGGGTAACTCGGGATTCGCCGCGTGAGGAGGGGTCTCCTCGGTCCTCTGGACGCCGTAACTAGGAAGCCCGGCTCGTGCGGGCAGGCGCCGCCCAGGGGAGTCTGGTGCTCGCCGCTTCCGGTGGCCATCCCACCGGAAGCGGCGAGCGTCGGCCAGCGCGGGCCATGACGGTGCTGGATCCTCCGAGGCCCGCGCCGGTAGCGCGTGACCGGCCGTGGACGAGCGGTGCAGGCCGGTCACGCTGAGACGCGGCGTAGCTGCCCCGGCTGCGTACGGGGGCGTCTGTCTGGCCGCGTCTCGTCTCATCACCCGACCGCCGTCCGCAGCGCGTCGGGGAGCTGCTGCTCCAGGACAGGCGGTACAGGCCGCACGCCGTTCTGGATCGCCCACAGACGGCTCTGATGCTGCGTGTCGCGAATGCACGCCCACAGCGCCTCGGGGTCGTAGCAGTCGCCCGTGTGGTAGACGCCAGCCGGGTTCCAGTAGCCTCGGTAGAACGCGATGACCAACTCCTCCACCTGGAGAACCAGCCACCAGTAGCCGGTCTCCAGCTCAAGGCGATCCGCCCACCCGCGGTCCGTACGATCGCTGACCCGATTCACGACGCCACCGCCATGGATCGGCCGAACGCCGCCACCGCGGCGACGAAGTGAGCGCGGCCAACGTCGAGCGGCATCGCAATATCAGGTCTCCAGGCGGAGGCCTCCACCAGGCCCGGCTCAAGGAGTTCGAGGCCGCCGAGGAACATGGATCCAATCACATCCAGGGAGCGGGGATAGATGTCGGCCGTCGCCTTGTAGTCCGCGATCATCTTGGCCCGCTCCTCCGACCTCAGGAGATCGTCCCGGGCGTGGCTGAAGATGAAGTATCCGGACGGAAAATGCGCCATGTAGCGACGCAAGATGCTGGCTGGCTTCTGCTCGTCCGGCGCGAAATGCGCGAGCGCCGTGGCGATGATCCCCACGGGCTGGCCCGGGTCGAGCAGGCTCCTCGTCGCCTCGTGCCTGAGCACGGCGTCCACGTCCCAGGCATCGCCCTCGATCAGGCCGGCCGCGCCGGGGATGTCGAGCAGCGCCCGCCCGTGGACCGCCACGTGCCGGTCGTTGTCCACGTAAACGACGCGTGTCCCCTTGTGGTGCTGAACGGCTGTGTCGTACGTGGTCTCGCCGTTCTGCGGCGGGAGACCACACCCCAGGTTCAGCCACTGGCGGATGCCGTGCTCCTTGGCGATCACCCTGGTGGCGCGGGTGACGAACTCCACCTGCGCGCGGGCGGCCGTGCGGATCTGTCCCGCGGTCTGCTCCAGTGCGTCCAGCACATCCCGGTCCGGAGGGAGGTTGTCCTTGCCGCCCGTGGCGAAGTCCCAGACGCGGGCGATGGACGGTTTGGTGAAGTCGTAGCGGCCTCCACCGGCCGCATCGTGGGGAGCCATCCTGCTGACGCTCATGAGGCTTGCTCGTTGTGGTGCCGTGGAGCTTGGATGGCTTTACGCTTCTGCATGGGTCAGGACCTCGATTCCTGATCAAGGCCCCGGGCTTTCCCGGTGTTCACGCACCGGGCCGGGGCCGAACCATTTCTGGAGGCGAATCAGGGCCGACAAGCAGGTTGGCCAGCGTGATATGCCTTCTGTCAGCCATGGAATCGCCGACTGGGGCTACCGTGGGAGATGTTGACCGTTGCCCTTCGGTCAGCAGGCAACAGTGGTCAACAGGTCAACACCGTTTCCGACGCGTGGGCAGGCAATGACTAGCTTCGGTGAGAAGATGCGAGCGCTGATGGAGGAGCGCGGCGTCTCATTGCGCAAGCTGGCCACGGCCATCCATTACGACGTCGGATATCTGTCAAAAGTCGCGAATGACCTGAAGCGCCCGTCTCTGCCGCTGGCTCACAAGCTCGATGGGGAGCTGCAAGCTGCTGGCGAACTCGTGGAGTTGGTTCCCGAACGCGCGAATGCTCGAAGCCGGACGAGGGCCGCTACAGTTCCGCCTCACGACGACATGAAGGTGGTGAATCCGCTGGCTCTGCCTGTACCCCTTGAGGACCCGCTGGTGGATCGCCGCATGCAGCGTCTATCTCCGAGTCATACCGAGGAACTGCTTTCGCATGTGGGAGAGCAGTGGCACACGCTGGTTCGGACAGATAACTTGCTGGGCCCGCGGCATGCCCTTGGCGGCGTTTGCACTCAGCTCACGATCTTGACGGCGTTACTTCGCCATGTGCGTCCGCCGCTTCGGGACGGTTCCCTCCGCCTCGCAGCGAAGTACGCCGAGTCCGCGGCATGGCTGTATGAGGATGCTGGCGACCTGACCGCGAGCCGTCTTTGGACGGGGCACGCGATGGAGTGGGCGTTGGAAGCTGGCGACCGTCCGATGGTCGCGTGGACGTTGTTCCGGCGCAGCCAGCAGGCGCAATCGGTTGGCAATGGCGCTCAGGTGGTGAGTCTCGCCGAGGCCGCATGCCGTGAGCAAGGCAACGTCGCTGGTCCCATGTTGGCTGCGATTCTTCAGCAACAGGCACATGGATTGGCGCTGGAGGGAGCTGAGCTGGCATCGCACGACCTGCTTGATCGCGCGCGCGAGTGCGCGATCACGGACGATGCTGGCGACGCTCGGGCTGGCCACGGCTCTTTCTGCACGCCGGCGTACATCGAGATGCAGCGCGGCCGGGTCTGGCTCACTCTCGGGCGTCCCGGGCGGGCAGTGCAGGCGTTCGAGTCCGCGATCACGGATCTGTCGCCGACGTACCAACGGGACCGCGGGCTTGCCCACGCCGGGTTGTCGGTCGCGCTTGCTGCGGAGCGCCAGCCGGAAGCTGCGGCGAGCGCCGCCATTCAAGCGCTTACTGTTGCCCAGGACAGCGGATCGACCAGAATCCTCTCCATGGTCACTTCGGTCGCACCTCAGCTCGCACGCCATGCACATCTGAACCCTGTCGCCGAGTTCCTGGCCGAGCTCGACGCCACGTCTGCGGTCTGATGGCGTCCACAGTAGAGGTCGCAGCGATGCGGCGTGCGATTGCGGTGTCGGCGCTGGGGCTCGGCACGACGAGCCCGAACCCGCCGGTGGGCTGTGTGATCCTCGACGCTGGCGGACGGGTGGTTGGCGAGGGCTTTCACCGTCGCAAGGGTGAGGCGCATGCGGAGGGCAATGCCCTCGCTGCGGCCGGCGCCGCTGCACGCGGCGGGACGGCTGTGGTGACCTTGGAACCCTGCAACCATGTGGGTCGCGCTCCTGCCTGCCGCGCGCTGCTGATCGAGGCTGGGATTGCTCGCGTAGTGGTTGCCGTCATTGACCCTACGTCCCGAGGAGAAGGTGGCGTGGCCGAGCTGCGCCGGGCAGGGGTAGACGTCGAGGTTGGGGTGTTGGCCGACGAGGCCGAGCTGGTGCTGCGTCCCTGGCTGACCGCGCTGGGGCGAGGTACCCCGTTCGTGACCTGGGCGTACAGCGCCGGCGCCGAGGATCACAGCCAGGTTCCTGCTCTCGACGCGCACGGGTACGACGCTGTGGTGGGCCCGGATGGGCAGTTGCGGGAGGGCACACCGGGCGGGCATGGCGACACGTTCGGCCTGCCTGGCGAACTACCGCGGGGCAAGCCGGAGAAGGTGCTGCAGGCCCTATACGCAGCGGGAGTCCGGTCGCTGCTGATGCTCAGTGCAGGTGGACTCGCCGAGCTGTACGCCGATGCAGGTCTGGTTGACGAGATCCTTGTCCACCTGCCCGGCCGCGCGGCCTCCTCGACGGGAGGCGAACTGCCTACCGCAGGCTTCCGTGTCTCAGCCGTTCGTCGTCTGGAAGATCACGTGCTGGTGCGGGCTCAGCGAGAGGATCCGCCGTTCAGGGCGACGTGAGCGGCAGCCGCTGATCCACGATGTGCACCCTTTGCGGGTTGGCCAGCCGGCGCAGCAGTTGAAGAGGCTGGCCAGCCTGGTTGTAGGTAATACGGGTGAGGTCGAGCAGAGGACTGCCGCGACTGACCCGGAACGTCAGTGCCTCCTTCGGGCTGGCCGCACGGACACGGGTCTGCAGCTCTACAAGGGCCGTTGAGCGCTCCACATCGTAGCTGCGGGCGTCGTGCCGCTCCATCGACCAGTACAACTGATCGAGGCACACGAGTTGGCCTTCTATGTCGCCGCGTATCTCGCCGATGATCACTTTTGCCTTGGCCGGAAGACGGAGGATGTGGGAGACCTCCTCAGTCGCGGGCGTGGCAAGACTATTGACGGTTGTTAGATGGCCAGTGATCCCGGCTCGACGGCACGCGGCTGCCCACGCGGTGGGCTCGTCGCGGAAGTCGATGGCCATAGGGATCTGGATGGCGACGGCTGGTCCGAGGACGATCATGCCCTTGTTGGCGACGCGCCAGACCAGTCCCTCCTCCTTGAGGGCCCGCATCGTGTTGGTGATGACCTGTCTGCTGACGCCGTAGGCGCGCATGAGGTCTTCGGTGTGGGGGAGGGGTTCGCCCGGGGGATAGGTGCCGTCGAGGATCTTGGTCCTGAGGTCGGCGAGGACCTCGGGAAACCTCGCGACCGGCACGGGCGGGCTCCTTCGTTGGGCTGTTCTGGCTGGCGTTGATCGTAGTACGGCGACGCGGATGGTGCTTCTCACCTGCGGGCTTGACAGTGATCGTCCGGTGATGCAGCATGGCTATTGCCACGCTGTTTACTAGTAAACACAGCGTAGCAGAGCATGAAAAAGCGGCCCTCCGCTCCACCGGAAAGCCGCACACCACAAGCCCCTGCGGGCCCACACCCGGAACTCCACTTCCAGGCGGGGCCCTAAACACCAGGTCTCTCCACCCTCGTGAAAGGAACCGAGACCCGATGCCCAGCCACATCGTGGCACCGCCGTTCGGCGTTGTCACATCCGACCCCACCCCTGACCTCGACGCGATCCTCACCAGCGACGCCAAGTGCCGCCAGCCCGGCACCGACCCCGACGACTGGTACCCCCTCGACGACAGCCAGGCCCACGACGAGGACTACGCCCGCGGCCTCTGCGCCGGCTGCCCGTTCACCGGCCTGGCCGGCGAGTGCGTGAACCGCGCACGGACGATGCCGTTCGACGCCTGGGGCGTCATCGGCGGCACCACCCCGACCGAGCGCCGCCGCCTCGGCATCGGCTTCTACGAGGTGGCTGCGTGAGACTGCTCGCCCCGAACCCGAACCGCGAGCACGCACGGCTTGAGGCGGAGCGCATCCGCCTGGAGCAGGCGGGGCTTCGCGAAACGGCCCGGCGCAAGCAAGAGCTCGAAGAGGCCGAGCACCGCGCCGCACTGTCCGAGCGGGCGGGCGAGCTGGCCGAGCAGGAGCAGACCCGGATCGTCGCCGAGGCCGACGCCGAGGCCGAGCGCAACCGCGCGAAGTGGCGGAAGCGGCGCGAGGTCTGGACCGAGCGGACCCGGACGGCTGGCCGCCTGCTGGTCATGAGCACGACAAACCTCGGGGTCAACCTCGTCGCTGTCAGCGGTCAGGCGATGGCGTTCCTGCAGCGCGGTCTCCCGCCTGTGTGGGCCATCCTCGCGGCCGGGATCGTCGAGTCCGTCGCCGTGTACGTCTCCTGGCACGCTCACGTGGCGCTGCGGGAGGGTGACGCAGCCTGGACGACCCGGATGACCTCGTACCTGATCGGCGCGGGCGCCGGGTACCTGTCGTACACGCACGTGCAGGACTACCCGGAGCTGTTCGCCGCCTGCTCGCTCGCCTCGCCGTGGCTGTGGTCGATGCACTCTCGGCATCTGCACCGCCAGGACCTTCGGGCCCAGGGGTTGATCGACCCGAGGGCGCCGAAGTTCAGCGTGCTGCGCTGGCTGCTGCACACCAAGGAGACGTTCGCCGCGTTCAAGTGGGCGATCAGCGAGGGCGTGCAGTCGCCGCACGTCGCCGTCGAGGTGGTGCGGACGCGCCGCGCCGTCCGGGCGACGTGGCGGACGGTGGACGAGGCGCAGACGGCGGTGGTCGTCGCGCAGCGGACGCAGTTGGAGCTCGCGCTGACGCAACTCGCCGCCCTGTCGGAGGAGCTGCACGGCGTGGACCCGGACGCGCTGGCGGCCAAGCAGACGATCGCGCAGTTCGTCCACCGCGTCGGCGGCGGCATGTTCCCGATGTACCGTCCGCTGGCCGTGGCCGAGCTTCGTCCGGCGGACGAGCGGACGGACGGGGCGCGGACGGACGGCGCGGACGACAGCCGGACGGACGGCGGCCGGACGGCGGACGAATCGGCCCGCCGCGCGCGCTGGCGGGACGTGCTCATGCGCAGACGGACTGCGGACGAGAACTCCACGGACGAGCAGACGAGCCCGGCGGACGAAGGCCAGACGGACGGCGGACGGACGGCGGACGACGAGCCCGAGCAGAAGCGGACGGACGATGTGGTCAGCAAGTCCCGTCCGGCCGGACGGCGCGGCAAGAAGCGCGCGGACGGACGACGCCTGTCCGGGCGGACGAACGGCGGACGGACGGCGCAGACGGGCGGACGGTCCGCAGGTACTGCGGACGTCGCGGACGTGCTGCCGCTCGGACGGACGATCCTCGCCGACCATCAGCGGGCCGGCGTCCGGCTGACACGCGACCGCCTCGCGGCCGGGGTCAAGGCGGCCGGACAGACGATCAGCAACGAGCGTGCCAGCGCGCTGCTGAGGGCGCTGCAGGCGAACGGCCCGTCCGCCACGGACGGCGCAGACGAGACCGGCTCGTCCGCGCAGACGGAGCGGGCGACTGCCGACGGCCCGTCCGCCACGGACGGCGCGGACGAGAACAGTTCGTCCGCCGACGACAACGACGACAAGGGGACGAACTGATGAGCACCAACCGGACGGACCAGACGACCGAACTCGGCTGCTACCTGCCCATGTGGGACGAGGCCAACGACGAGTTCCACAACGGGTGGCTGACCTACCGGACGGACGACCCGTTCTTCGTCCGCCTGGAGATCGAGGACTGGCCCCTCACGGTGGCTGCGCCTCGGATCGTCCTCCTGGACGGCTTGAACGGTCGGGCCGAGTGCCTGTCGAAGCCGGACCGCACCGCACTGCGGGTCCAGCCGTCCTCGGACGGCGCGTACGTGCTACTCGGGATCACGCAAGGGGACCTGCTCCTGGCGGTGTTCCGCACGCCCGCTGACGTGCTCGCCCGGCACCTAGTCGGCATGCACGAGCTGGTGCCGGAGCAGGAGGAGATGACCTGGATCGACTGGGACACCGTGATCGCCACCCTCATGCAGGCGTGACCGCCCGTGACCAGCCGCCAGGCCGCGCTCACTGCCGATCAGAGGCTCAGACCGCCGTCGCGAGGCGACCCAACGCGCGCGGGTGTACGTGCGCGCACGTGCGCGAGAGCGTACCACGGCCCCGCCAGCCGTAACCGTCCGTGACGATCGGGAGGAGTCACGTGTCCACCAAGCCGACCCGCCGCAAGGCCCGCAAGGCCCGCTTCCACGCCCGCATCGCGGGCGCGCAGACCGCCAAGGAGGCGTTCCACGAGGCCATCCGCTACCTCACGGCCGAACTCGCAGACGTGCACAACGCCGACGAGGCCGAGGGCGATCGGCTCTACACGCACTACGCCGCCGAACTCCGTAGCAGCGGCGACGACGTCAACCGCCAGAGGAGGTGAACATGCGCAGTATCCGCTCCCCGTACCCCGCCGAGTCGCAGCCGAAGGACGAGCAGCCCGACCAGAGCGCCGAGCAGCCCCAGCCCGCCACCGACGAGGGCGAGACGGTCGCCCCAGTCGTGCCCCTGCGCGACGACCAGCCGCCGGCGCCCACCAGGCCCGCCGCACCGCGACTGGACCAGTTCGTCGAGTTCGTCCAGGGCCCGCTGTCGGACTGGATCGCCCGCGAGCGGCCCTCCTACCTGGCCAGCCCGGTCACGTTCGTCCGGGAGCGGTGGTCGCCGCCGTGGCTGCCGGGCGACGTCGGCGCGCTGGTGTGGGCGTGGCGGGTGCTGCTGCTGGCCCGCGCGCTGCTGTACACGGCGTTCTATATCCCCGCCATGACGATCTTCCTGCCCGAGCTGACCACGGCTGCGATCGTCGCCTCGCTCATCCTGTACTTCTTCGCCTGAAAGGACCCCTCACGGTGGACAACCTGCTCGTCGGACTCGGCGGCGTAACCGCCCTGATGCTCGCATTCGGTGTCGGATTCATCTGGAAGAAGACCGCGCCGAAGTTCACCGCCTGGTGGATGCTCGTCGCCGGCGTCGGCCTGATCGGCACGTTCTTCGAGGCCATCGTCCGCGCGGTCACCGGCCGTCTGCACCCCGTCATCCCGGCGATCCTGCTGGGCGTCTGCGCGGCCATCTGGCTCGCGGACGTCTGGGGCAAGTCGAACAAGGTCGGCCGCGCCACCGCGATCGTTGCCACGGTCATCCCCACGTTGCTGGTCGTCAGCGCCATCACGGTCTTCGGCATCAACACCGCCGACCTCGGCCGCGACGCCAAGAAGGCATGGCAGGACACCATGACCGCCGACGTCGAGGGAGGCCGCAGGTGATCACCGTCCTCCTGCTGCTGGCCCTGTCCGGAGTCATCACCGCCGCGCTGGTCAAGCGCCCCGACGCCCGCGCCGCCACCATGGGCGGCCTCCGGGCCGGCACGGCGCAGGCAGAGCTCGAGTTCCGGCGCGGTTTCACCGCCGCGCGCACCCACTACGACCAGGCCCAGAAGTACCTCACCCGCCCGACCGCGTCCGGCGCCCCGCCGGGACCGCGCAACCTCCGCTGGTGGACCTCCCTCGCCTTCGGAATCGTCGGCGGGACCACCGCGGCGGTCGCGGGTGGAACGTACGGACTGCTCAAGGTCCTCGGTGGCGCAGTCCGCATCGGTCGCCAGGCCACTGAGGGTGCCCGTCAGGCCTACCGCGACTACCAGGCCACCCGCGAGATCGAAGAGGCCGAGGTGGTCGAGGCCGCCGTGGAGGAAGCCCCGCAGACCGAGGAGGAAGCACCCGAGGAGACGCCCGAACTGTTGGCACCCGCCGACCATCCGCCCACTGACAAGCCCGTCACCGACCTGACCATGTACGACACGCCCGAAGGGACCACCGTGAACGCCGAATTTGTTTCATTCCCCCAGCTCAGGCACGACCACGCGACCGCCAGCACAGACATGACGCAGGTGGCCGCAGCCATCGACGGCCAGATGGGTGGCCTGGCGGCGAAGCGTATGGGTCGCGGCGCGCTCATCGCGGCGCTGATGGCTGCGCACGAGACCGCGACCCAGCTTGCCGCCCAGCACGCGGAGATCGCGGCCCTGGCCGCCGCGCAGTCCTCCGTGGCCGAGGCTCACGCGGCGGTCGGCGGCGTGGACAACGTGGCCGACAAGGAGGCGTACGCGGAGGGCTGACGTCCGCAGCACGCCCAGCACCACCCACGCGAAAGGAGCTCCCGTTGTCCAAGGTCAGCAAGCAGAAGCCGAACGATGAGGTCGCCCGCACGGTGAGGCGGGTCGCGTTCCGTCAGCGATACCGCATGGTGATGGCGGCTCCGTTCGCGTGGCTAATAGCGCTACCGCTATCAGCCGGGATCTACCTGCTGCCGGTCCACCCGGCCGTGGCCGTCCTCATCGCGGCGGCCACGGCCGTGGTCCCGGTCCGGAAGGCAGTCCAGGCCCGCCAGAACGTCGCCGCCGCGGCGTTCGGCGCGGCCTGGCTCATCGCCACTGCCCCGATCGGCCCCACCGGATTGGTGGTCGAGGTCGGGGTGGCCGGCTGGCTGACGTTCGCGCTGCTGCACTGGCGGCGGCACCGCCGCCTGCCCCTGCCCGGCCGCGCGCCGGTGGTCGAGGAGGAGCCGCTGATCACCGTCGAGCAGGTCGCGCTCGACCCCGAGGTGGCGCGGATCATCGCGCGGTTCAACGAGCGCCTGGCCGCCAAGGGCAAGGCTCTGGACGGCATGACGCTGACGACGCCGAAGCGGATCGACGCCGGGTACCGCGCAGAGATCCGGGCGGTGCCCGGCGAGAAGGAGACCAAGGACATCATGCAGGCGGCCGGAAAGGTCGCCTCCGCGTTCCAGACCTCGACGCAGCTCGCCGTCCTGGAGCCGTCGCCCTCGGGCGACAACTCCCGCGCCCTGTTCACCCTGCTGCAGGATGACACGCTGGCGCAGGTACGCCGGTTCGAGGACGTCCAGCCCCGCATCGGCGCAGACGGCCGCGCGCACATCGGCTACTTCTACGACCTCGCCCCGGCCCACTGGGCGTTCTTCACAGAGTCCGGCGGCATGCGGCACGGCATCATCGTCGGCGACTCCGAAGCGGGCAAGTCCCGCTCAGTGGAGACGCTGCTCGGTCTGGCCCACCAGTCTGACAAGGTCGCCACCGTGCTGCTCGACCCGCAGGGGGGCTCCATGCCCGACTGGAACGACCGCACCCACCGCTGCGCTCTCGGCGAGGACGACTGCGCGGACGAGCTGGAGCTGTGGCACTGGGTGATGCGCCGCCGCGTGCGCCATCTTGCGCGGATTCCATGGGTGGATGAGGACGGCGACGAGCGGATCGGCAAGACGCACCTGGTGCCCGGTGACTCCGACGCGGGCGGCATGACGGGGATCTTCTTCGTCCTGGAGGAGGCGCCGGAACTGCTGACGCACGACGTGCACGGCAAGAAGGCCGTGGCCACGCTCGCGTCCGGCGCGAAGACCTGGCGTAAGGGCGGCGGCGGGATCGTCTTGGTTGCGCAGGACCCGAACATGACCGAGCTGGGCGGGTCGGTGACGCTGCGGGCGCAGCTCCGCAAGAACGCGTGCGCGCTGCGGACGCAGACGCCCGGCGCGGCCTACCAGATGGGGCTCCCGCAGGACCCGTCGCTGCTCCCGGCGACATTCAAGAACGGGAAGCTGACGCAGGGCCTTGCCTACCTGTCCGGAATCGACCGGCGGGCCGCGCTGATGCGGTGGCTGTACACCGAGAAGCCGAAGTACATCGCCCGCCAGCCCGCCGCCGGCCAGATCGACGACCTGACGATGGGCTGGATCGAGGAGTACACCCGCGCGAAGAAGGACGGGCGCGAGCCGCGCGCGGGCAAGCGCGCCGCCGCGGGGGACGAGCCGCGTTCGACGCCGGGTGACGTGAAGGCCGCGATCATCGACGTGCTCGCCGACGCGGACGGCCTGGCTCTGGAGCTGGGGGAGCTGCTGCACCTGGTGCTCAAGCGGCGGGTGACGGCACCACCGAGCGAGATCCACACGCAGCTCAAGCGGCTCGTGAAGGACGGGCGGGTGTGGCTGGTCGGCAAGGACGGGGGAGAGGCGTACGCCCTTCCTGAGGAGATTCTGGAGCGTCTGGAGACCCGATGAGGATGCTCTCTCGGATGGAGTTGGTGGCGGCGTGGCTGGCGGTCGTCTGGGCGGCCGCGCCGCTGGCGCCGGTGGCCGGCTCGGGTCTGGCGGTGACGGTGCCGCTCGTCGTCGTCGCGGTCGGCGCGGTACTCGAGGAGCTGGAGCGGCACGGGGCGGGCGCGGTCGGCATCGTGCTGACGGCTGTCGCGGTGTGGATGCTGGCGGTCGCGACGTGGGGTGTGCTCGGCGGGAGCGCGCTGGTGCTGTCCGCTGCCGTGGCTCTCGTGGTCGGTGGGGCTGCACAGGCCGACTAGCAGCGATGACGTACTTGACACGTCAGATTGATCGAAACGCGTCAAATGCGTCATAATGGACGCGGATGGGAATGAACGGGAAGCGTGCGGAGGGCCCGATGGCAGAGGTGCACCTGACTACGGACGATCTGGCGACGCGGTTCAGCGTGCCGAAGAAGACGATCTACAAGATGAACTCGGACGGGACGGGCCCTAAGTACATGCGGATCGGCAAGTATGTCCGGTATCGGGAGGCCGACGTGAGAGCTTGGGAGGACGCGCAGTACGCGCAACCGGGGGCCGCTTGACCGGCACTCCCTTCCACGTGCAGAAACGGCCCGGCATCGTGATTCGATGCCGGGCCGTTCTGTTCGGTCTCTGTTCGGTCAGACGATGAGAAGGGACAGGAAGCAACGAGCAAGGACGAGAACGTTCTCCCAGCTCAGCGTCCGTTCCTTGGAAGATCGCCGAGGCCAGAAAACCCCGCCGTCACACGTCGTAGTACAGCTCGAACTCGTGCGGGTGCGGCCGCAGCCGGATCGGGTCGACCTCGTTCTCCCGCTTGTAGGCGATCCACGTCTCGATCAGGTCGGGCGTGAACACGCCGCCTTCGAGCAGGTAGTCGTGGTCGGCCTCCAGCGCGGCGAGCACGTCGGTGAGCGAGCCCGGCACCTGCGGGATGTTGCGGGCCTCCTCGGGCGGCAGCTCGTAGAGGTCCTTGTCGACCGGCTCCGGCGGCTCGATCTTGTTGCGGATGCCGTCGATGCCCGCCATCAGCATCGCGGAGAAGGCGAAGTACGGGTTGCACGACGGGTCCGGCACCCGGAACTCGATGCGCTTGGCCTTCGGGTTGGAGCCCGTGATCGGGATGCGCACGCAGGCCGAGCGGTTGCGCTGCGAGTAGACCAGGTTGACCGGGGCCTCGTAGCCCGGCACCAGCCGGTGGTAGGAGTTGACCGTCGGGTTGGTGAAGGCCAGCAGCGACGGCGCGTGCTTGAGCAGGCCGCCGATGTAGTAGCGGGCGGTGTCGGACAGGCCCGCGTAGCCGACCTCGTCGTAGAAGAGCGGCGAGCCGTCCTTCCACAGCGACTGATGGCAGTGCATGCCGGAGCCGTTGTCACCGAAGATCGGCTTGGGCATGAACGTGACCGTGTGGCCGTACTCCAGGGCCGTGCTCTTGATCACGTACTTGTAGAGCATGAGGTTGTCGGCGGTCTTGAGCAGCGTGCCGAACTTGAAGTCGATCTCCGCCTGACCGGCCGTGCCGACCTCGTGGTGCTGCATCTCGACCTCGATGCCAGCCTCGATGAGGTTGCGCACCATCTCCGAGCGCAGGTCGGTGAAGTGGTCCATCGGCGGGACGGGGAAGTAGCCGCCCTTGTAGCGCGGCTTGTAGCCCAGGTTGCCGCCCTCGGTCGCCTTGCCGGTGTTCCAGGCGCCCTCGATGGAGTCGATGTAGTAGTAGCCGGCGTTCTGCTTCGTCTCGAAGCGCACGTCGTCGAAGATGTAGAACTCGGCCTCAGGGCCGAAGTACACCGTGTCGGCGATGCCCGTGCCCTTGAGGTACTCCTCCGCCTTGCGGGCGACGTTGCGCGGGTCGCGGCTGTAGGCCTCGCCGGTCAGCGGGTCGTGCACGAAGAAGTTCAGGTTCAGCGTCTTGTGCTGGCGGAACGGGTCCACCACGGCGCTGGACGGGTCTGGCAGCAGCAGCATGTCGGACTCGTGGATCTGCTGGAAGCCGCGGATCGACGAGCCGTCGAACATGAGCCCATCGGTGAAGACGCTGGCGCCGAAGTTCTCTGCCGGGAAGGTGAAGTGGTGCGTCGTCCCCGGCAGGTCGGTGAACCTGACATCGACGAACTGCACCCCTTCGTCACTGATGAACTTCAGGACGTCGTCGGCGGAGTTGAACACTCTCGAACCTCCCTGGGGACTGGCCATCATTGCGACGCTAGGGCGTGGCCGTTTCCGTATGGTGTCTCGATTGTTTCGCACGTGTTACGCAGGGTCAGGCTGATGCAAAGGTGTGCCGGGGTGTTGTTCACGTGCCTGCGGAGGTGCGGCATTCGCCCTTGCCCTCGGGCGCGTCCAGGTCGTACGGGTCCACCGCGGGCCCGCCTCGCGGGACCTCCGCGTCCGGTACGGAGTCGGCGTAGTAGGGGTGGATGTAGGCGTCCTTGACGTCGCATCGGGCGGGCGCCGCGCTTCCGCCCCACCTCTCGATCCAGGTCACCAGCGCTCCCGCCTCGCGGTACAGCAGCACCGTGCCGCGCTCGTGCGTGGCCAGCCTGATGACCGTCCGCGGCTGCCCGGGCCGCTGGACGGCGTGCACGACGATGTAGTTGATCTCCAGCTTGGCGCCGCTGTACCCGTTCTTCCTGAACGACGCCAGCTTCGTCCTGCCGTGCACCTTGATCACGTCGCTGGCCTGCTCGGCGGTCTTCGGCGCGAAGCTCGTCACCCATCCGCGCGTGCTCTTGCGCCCGCCCCGGTTCAGGTGCTTCTTGAACCAGGACCGCTCCTCGGGGTGCAGCAGCTTCATGAACGCCTTCGGCTCGCCGCCCATGAGCGTCTCGCGGTCGAGGTGCGCCGCGGCCAGCAGCTTGCGCGTGCGCTCCATCCCCGCGGCCACGTCCTTCTTCGACAGCCCGCCGATCGCCTTGGCCTCGGGCATCGCGAACCCGGCGATGCCTTCGGCCCACCCCTCCGCCGGCGACCCCGCGAAGGGCCCCTGCGGATCGGGCTGCACCGGCTGCGTCTCCTCGGGGACCGGGCCGCCGCCCGCCGGGGCCGCGGCGCTCTGCGACGCCAGGGGAGCCGCGACCGGCATCGTCTCCTCCGGCACCGCCCCCTCGGGCACGAGCAGGTCGGGACGCAGCGCGACGACGGCGCTCGCCGCCGCCAGCACCGCCGTGAGCCCGGCCAGCACCAGCCACGCCCGCCCCATCCTGCGCCGGCGCTCGGGCGCGGCCGGGGTGGCGTCCCACACGGTACTGTCCCAGCCGGGGCGCTCCCATCCGGCGCGGTCCCCGTCGCGGCCTAAGCGCCCGGCGTCCCCGCCCCTGGCCCGCCGTGACTCCTTGGCGCCCTTCTTCGCCGCCGCGCGCATCTTGCGGCGCTGCTCGGCGTCTATCTGCGCGACCAGCTCGTTGAAGCGCTGGTCGAGATCATCCCCGTTCGGCATGGCGTACATGATGGCCGGTCCGCGACGCGGTTGGGTCACAATCAGGACCGGCCCACCGGGCGGCTACCGTGGAGGCATGAGCAGCAAGCAGCCCCGGTGGACACAGACCTGGCTGGGCGGGGTCAGGTCCGCCGGCGTCGATCTCGGATATCCGGGCCAGCGCCTGGGTCTGCCGGAGGAGGGCAGCGGGTCGATCGCGGGGTGGGGGCGCCGGATCGGCGCGCTCGTCATCGACTGGATGATCTGCACCTGGGTGGTCGTGCAGCTGCTGCTCAGGACGAACCCGGCCGAGTCGCCGTGGGCGCCGGTGCTGGTCTTCGCGCTGCAGTACCTGGTGCTGGTCGGGTGGATGGGCCAGACGTTCGGGCACCGGCTGATGGGGGTCAGGGTCGCCGCGATGGACGGCGGCGATCCGCGGCTGCTGCCGGTCGCGGTGCGCACGGTGCTGCTGGCGCTGCTCGTGCCCGCCCTGATCTGGGACCGCGACCACCGCGGCATCCACGACCGCGCGTCCAACACCATGGTCGTCCGCATGTAGCCGATCGGCGAAAAACCGTACCGGGTTCAGATTTGTACCCGGTACGGTTTATGCTGTCCGCATGATGGCGGGGCTCAGGGAGCGCAAGAAGGAGGAGACCCGGCGGCGGATCTCCGAGGTGGCGCTGCGGCTGTTCGACGAGCGCGGCTACGACGCCGTGACGGTCAACGAGGTCGCCGAGGCGGCCGGGGTCGCCAAGGTCACTCTGTTCGCCTACTTCCCGAGCAAGGACTGCCTGGTCCTCGACGCGGTCAAGGACGACACGGCCGCGCTCGTGGCGGGACGCGCCGAAGGGCAGTCGCCGCTCGGCGCCCTGCGCGCCCACTACCGCGGCATGGCCGCGCGGGGCACCGGCGAGGTGGACGTCGAGGGGCTGATGACCAGGATCCGGGTGATCTCCTCCAGCCCGGCGCTGCTGGCCGGGGTCCACCAGACGAACATGGCGCAGCGCCACGAGCTGGCCGCCGCGCTCGCCGGGGCGGGGGCCGGCCGGGCGGCGACGCTCCTGGCCGCGCAGGTCACGGCCGCCATCACCACGCTGCAGGAGTCGTTCTTCCACCGGCTGTCCACGGGGGTGCCGCTGGAGGAGGCGGGGCGGCTCCTGGGGGAGGAGGTCGAGCTGGCGTTCGACCTCCTGGAACACGGCTTCTCATCCATCGAGGGAGACGATTCGTGAAGAAGGGCATCAACTACGACACGGGGTTCCTGCCTGAGGGCGGCAGCTCCCGTAAGGTCTTCGAGGCCGAGACCGTCGCCCGCGAGATGCGGGTCATCGCCGACGAGCTGCACTGCCAGGTCGTGCGCGTCTCCGGCCGCGACCCCGAGCTGCTCGACCTCTTCGAGCGGGAGGGGGTCGAGACCGCGCTCTGGTTCACCTTCGCCGGCTACACCCGGCTCGGCGAGGCCGACCTCGGCTCGTACGGCGTCGTCAGGATGCTGGACGAGACGCGCTGGGAGCCCAAGGAGGTCTTCCACGCCATGGCGGCTAGGTACGCGCGCAGCTGAAGACGGCCGTGCCGGGCAGGTGACGGCCGCGCAGGGGGCTCCAGCCGCCCCACACCCCCTCGTGCCCCTCGGGCCATTCGGGCTCCAGCAGCCCGGTGATCGTCAGCCCGGAGGCCACCAGCAGGTTCACCCAGTCGGCCATCGTGCGGTGGTGCTCGACGTAGGTGAGCACGCCGTGCTCGTCGCGCTCCTCGTACGGGCTGCGGTCGAAGTACGACCGGTCGGACGTCAGCCCCCTGGGCCCCGGATCGTCGGGGAAGGCCCACCGCACGGGATGGCTCACGGAGAACACGAACAGCCCGCCCGGCCGCAGCACCCTGCGCACCTCGCGGAAGACAGCCGCGGGATCGGCCACGAACGGCAGCGCCCCGTACGCGGAGCAGGCCACGTCGAAGGAGCCGCCGGCGAACGGCAGCGCCTCCGCGTCGGCCTGCACCACCGGCACGCGGGCACCGGTGCCGAGATCGATGCGCTGGGAGTGGCGGAGCTGGCGGTGCGAGATGTCGAACGCCGCCACCCGCGCGCCCTGCCCCGCGAGCCAGCGCGCGCACTGGGCGGCGCCGCAGCCGATCTCCAGCACCTGCCGCCCGCGCACCTCGCCGAGCAGGCGCGCGTCGGCCTCGTCGAGGCCCTCCGGGCCCCAGACGAAGCCGTCGTCACGCAGGAACGAGCCGTGCTCGACCTGGTAGTCGTCGGCGTTGCCGTCCCACCAGCCGCGGTTGGCCCGCGACGAAGGCGACAGCACTAGCGCATCTTGGGGCCGCGCGGCATGCGGGCGCCCTTGGGCATCGGGCCCTTGGGCATCGGCATGTTGCGCGGCAGCGAGCGCAGGCGGTCCTTGACCTCGTTGACCGACGGCTTCTTCAGGTTGCGCGGCAGCTTCATCAGGTGCCGCTGCAGCTTGCCGAGCGGCACCTGGCCCTCGCCGTCGCCGCACTGCACGTCGTAGATCTCGACGCCCAGCACCACCCGCGAGATGCGCTGCTTCTCGGCCTTCAGCATCTTGGCCACCCGGTTGCCCGGGCCCTCGGACACCAGCACGACGCCCGGGTAGCCGACCACCAGGTGCACGAGGTCCTGGTCGCGGTTGACCGCGATGGCGGGGGTGACCTGCCAGTTGCCGCGCATGCCCTGCAGCACGGCCGCAGCCGCGCCGGTCTGGCCGTGCAGGATCGAATACTGCGCGCGCTGCGCGAGCTGGCCGAACACCACCAGGCCGACGGTGAGCGCGGCCAGGATGCCGATGAACACCGAATACCACAGGTAGCCCGTGACCAGACCGATCACGACGACCACAGCCAGCGTGCCCACCGCCGAAAGGAAGACGATCGGCATCCCCTTGGGATTGGCCTGCTTGATGATCTGCGCGATCATGCGGAGCTGCTTGATGCGCCCCGGCTTCTCTGAGTCCTCGGACTTTGCCATGCTCAGAAGGATACAAACCAACTGGTGCAGTATGGAAAACGCGCCCCCGGCCGTTCCCCGGCTGTGACTAGATCTTCACCGTAGCCGACAGCCTGAGATCGGCCGAACTGCGGCCCACCTCCACCGTCTGCTCGCCCTCGACCGTGCGCCAGCCGTCCTCCCACACCTGGAAGGCCCGCTCCGGCAGGAACAGGGTGGTCACCACGCTCTGTCCCGGCTCCGCCTCCACCACGTCGAACGCGGCCAGCCGCCTGCGCGGCCCGGCGTAGACCTGCACGACCTCCCGTCCCGGGCGGGTGCCGGTGTTCGTGACCGCCACGGTCACGGTCGTGCCCTCGGCCGCGATCGAGTCGTACGACCAGGTGGTGTAGCCCAGGCCGTGGCCGAACCAGAACGCGGGTGCCCGCTCGGCCCTCCGCCACGCCGGATAGCCGGTGAAGACGCCCTCGTCGTAGAACACCTGCCCGTCCACCGGCGTCACCGCCGTCACCGGGGCGTCCGCCAGCCGTTCCGGCCACGTCGTCGGCAGCCGCCCACCGGGCTCGGCGTCCCCGAACAGCACGTCCGCCAGCGCCGCCCCCGCTTCCTGCCCGGGGAACCAGGTCAGCAGCACCGCCGCCACCTCGGGCAGCCACGGCATCTCCACCGGCGAGCCGGCGTTGACCACGACCACCGTGCGCGGGTTCGCCGCGGCCACCGCGCTGATCAGCTCGTCCTGGCGGCCGGGTAGCCGCAGGTCCGTCCGGTCGAAGCCCTCGCTCTCCACCTCCGGCGTGGTGGCGGCCACGACCACCGCCACGTCGCACCCGCGCGCCACGCGCACCGCCTGCGCCATGAGCTCGTCCTCGCCCGGCGTCGGCTCCGCGTGGCCGAGCGTGAACGACACGATCGCCATGCCGCCGAACCTGCCCGGCGGGTGGGTCAGGGTCAGCTCGTAGGTCTCCCCGGCCGTCATCGGCACGCCGATCCGCTTCTCCGGCGGTGACAGGAACGCCGCCGCCGGGTCGCCGCCGTCCACGCCGATGATCTCGTCGAGCACCGTCTCGCCGTTCACGGTCAGCTTGAACGCGCCCGCTCCGGCGACCGACAGCTCGTGCTCGCCGCTCTCCCGGGCCGTGTACGCGGCCCGCAGCAGGACCGTCCTGAGCCGGTCCGCGTCGAGGCCGGGCGGGAGGTGGCCGAGCCAGCGGGCCTCGCCGGTGGCCAGCGGCTGCTCGATCAGCACCGCGCCGTGCTCGTCCAGGAACTGGGCCGTGACGGGGCCGGGCAGGGGGGACAGGCGGATGCGGGGGTCGGTGCCGAGCGCGTACCGGACGTCGGCGCGCTCGGACAGGGCCTGCAGCGGCGAGCTGATCCGGTCGGGGAAGACCTGGGCGCTGCCGCCGCCCATCACGCGTGCCTCGCGGGCCGCCGCGCCGACGAGGGCCAGCGTGGGGGTGCCCTGGAGGGGGAGGACGCCGTCGTTGACGAGCAGGGTGGCGGCGCGGGCGGCGATCTCCCGGGTGAGCGCCACGCCGTCGATGACCTCGGTTCTGACGACGGGGGCAGGGCCGGCGGGGTGGAGGGCGCCGACGCGTTCGGCCAGGCGCAGGATGCGGCGGACCCGATCGTCCACGACAGACTCCGGCACCCGCCCCTCCCGCACGGCCGCCTCCAGCCGCTCGCCCCACGGCCCGCCCGGCCCCGGCATGGCCACGTCGGTGCCGCCGAGCGCGGCGGCCTCGGTGGAGCGGACCGCCGTCCAGTCCGAGACCACGAACCCGTCGAATCCCCACTCGTCCTTGAGCACCCCGTGCACCAGCTCGGCGTGCTCGGTCATGGTGGTGCCGTTCACCGCGTTGTAGGCCGTCATGAGCCCCCAGGCTCCGGCGCGCACCACCCGCTCGAACGGCCGCAGGTACAGCTCGCGCAGTGCCTGCTCGCCGACCACCACGTCCACGGTGAAGCGGTCGGTCTCGAAGTCGTTGGCCACGAAGTGCTTGGGCGTGGTGGCGACCCCGCCCTCCTGCACCCCCTCGACGTAGGCGGCGCCGATCTCGCCCGTCAGGTACGCGTCCTCGGAGAAGCACTCGAAGTGCCGGCCGCCGAGCGGGGAGCGGTGCAGGTTGAGCGTGGGCGCGAGCAGCACGTGCACACCCTTGCGCCGCGCCTCCTGCGCCAGCAGCAGCCCGGCCCGCCTGACCAGCTCCACGTCCCAGGTGGCGGCCAGCGCCGTCGGGCTCGGCAGGGCGATCGAGGGGTCGGCGGCGCTCCACTGCTCACCGCGTACGCCGATGGGCCCGTCGCTCATCACGAGGCGGTCGAGCCCGATCTCGGGCAGCGGGGGCAGCGACCACATGTCGGCCCCGGTCAGCAGGCGGATCTTGGTGGGCAGGTCGAGGCGGGAGATCAGTTCGTCGAGGTCCACGAGCACAGTGTTCACCAGAAAACCGAGTGCCCGATAGGTTTGTTATCTTAGCGTCACGCAAAGCCCATCGGGCTGCCGGTAGGGGCACCGGCAGCCGTCAGGCCGTCACGAAGAACTCCAGCAGCTCGGGCACCAGCGCCTCCGGCGCCACGTTGTGCGCCTGGTCCTCCAGCACCCGCCGCACCGCGCCGGGCACCGCCGCCGCCACCGCCACCCCGGCGTTCGCCATCCACGCCGCGCTGTCGGCCCCGTTGAGCACCAGCGTCGGCTGCGCGATGCGCGACAGCCGCGCGGCGGGCAGCGCGTTGCCCGGGCCCAGCACCGCGGCCTCGTAGGCCAGCGTGTGCGCCACGGCCTCCATCTCGGCCCACGCGGGGTGCGCGCGCATCCCGGCGACGGCCTCCCGCGGCAGTTCGGCCGCCTCGACCATGAACCGCTCCACCGCCTCGTCCCGCCGGCCCGACACGACCAGGTCGGCGAGCTGCTCGGCGAAGTCGAGGGGGAGGGCGGGCGCGCTGTCGTCCACGTGGTACGGCGGCTCCCACACGGCCAGCTTCGTGATCGACGGGTTCACGGCCGCCGCCTCCAGCGCCAGCGCCGCCCCCGACGAGCCGCCGAACACCATGGCCGACCCGCCCGCCGCCTCCACGACGGCGGCCAGATCCTCGATCTCCCGCTCCACCGCGTACGGCTGGACGTCACCGCTGTCGCCGCGCCCGCGCCGGTCGTAGTTGTGGACCGTGAACCAGCGGGCCAGGCCGCCCGCGATGGCGGTCATCAGCGGGTGCCGCCGGTCCGAGAACGCGCCCTGGACCAGGACGACGGCCGGGCCCTCGCCGTACACGTCGTAGGCGACGAGAGTCCCGTCCGCCGACTTCACCGCATCCGGCTTCACGCGGTCGGCGGCACCAGGCACAGCACCTCCCAGTGGTGTCCGTCGAGGTCGGCGAAGCCGCGCTGGTAGCGGGGGCCGCCCTGCTGCGGGACGCCCGCGGGGGTGGCGCCGGCGGCCAGGGCCTTGTCCACCAGCTCGTCGACCGCCGCCGGGTTCTCCACGCCGAGGCACAGGATCGCCTCGGTGCTCCTGGCGGAGTCCGCGATCTCCTTGGTGATGAACGAGCCGAACACCGGCTCCTCCAGCAGCATCACCTGCGTCTGCTCGCTGATGATCACCGACGCCATGCCCTGGGCCATGCCGAACAGGTTGAAGCCGAGCTCGGTGAAGAACTTCGATGACCGGTCCAGGTCTTTGACCGCCATGTTGACGAAGAGCTGCATCTCCAGATCCCTTTCTCGCTTGCGATGTGCCCTCAGTCTGCTTGTTGCGGGCCTCGCCGGTCTTGGATCTGGATGCCAGGCGGATTGACGATCAGCGCACGGTGTGGTTGCGCCGGTACTCGGCGGGCGGCATCCCGTACGCCTGCCGGAACAACCTGGAGAAATGCGCCGCGTCGGGCAGGCCCCACCGGGCCCCGACCGCGCTGACGGACCCGGTGGCGCCCGAGATCAGGTCCGCGCGGCACCGTTCGAGGCGGCGCTGCCTGATCCAGGCGGCCACCGTCGTGTTCTCCGACTCGAACAGCCGGTGCAGGTAACGCACGGAGATGTGGTGCGCCGCCGCGACGCTCGCCGGATCGAGGTCGATGTCGCCCAGCCGCTGCTCGATGAACGTGTGCACCCGCATCAGCAACGTACGCTGCCGGGCGTCCTCGGGCAGCGACCGCGCCTGGTCCAGGCGCTCGGCCACGGCGGCGCCGACCAGGTCCGTCACCACGCCCGACAGCCGCGCGGCACTGCCGGGCCGGTAGGTCTCGTGGTCCAGCGCCACCCGCCGCAGCAGCGGCACGGCCAGCGCGGCGGCCCCCGACTCGGCCCCGATGGGCAGCGCGGCCAGCTCCGCCACCGCGCCCGCGGGCACCGCGAGCAGCTCGCGCGGGAAGCTGAACACCGCCAGCCGCACCGCCGAGTCGTAGGCCAGCTCGTACGGCCGGGAGAAGTCGTAGATCGCGAACTCGCCCCTGCTGAGCTGCGTGTGGCGGCCGTCCTGCGCCAGGCGCGGGCTGCCGGCCAGCGTGAGCACCACGCGATACAGCTCGGGGTTGTCGCGGCGGATCAGGCCGGAGGTGCGGTGGACGCTGTGCGGCGTGGAGGTCTTGATCCTGCCCACGCCCACGGTGCCGAGCTTGCCGAACTCGATCTCGCCGTGTAACGGCGCGTCGGGATCGATGCGCAGGTCGAGGGGGCCGAGGGTGTCGCAGACGATGCCGCGCCAGGCCTCGTGCCGGCGTGCCGCGGGCAGGTCACTGGTGCGGATCAGCACGGCCATCGCGAGTCGACCCTTCATCCGGCTGGGCTGCCATGGTAGCCCGTCCGCGATCAGCCGAAGGGAAAGCCGCATTTCCGGACATACGAGAGCCCCGGGGCGCTCACCCCGGGGCTCGGTGCCTGGCTCAGGCGCTCTGGCGGGCCTCGATGGCCTGCTTGTAGAGGCGGCCCGCCCGGTACGACGAGCGCACCAGCGGCCCGGACAGGACCCCGGCGAACCCGATCGCCTCGGCCTCGGCCTGCAGCTCCACGAACTCCTCCGGCTTGACCCACCGCTCCACCGGGTGGTGGCGCGGCGTCGGCCGCAGGTACTGCGTGATCGTCAGCAGGTCGGTGCCGGCCGCGTGCAGGTCGCGCATGGCCTCGACGATCTCCTCGCGCGTCTCGCCCATGCCCAGGATCAGGTTGGACTTGGTGACCAGCCCGGCCTCGCGGGCCATCGTGATCACGCCGAGCGAGCGCTCGTAGCGGAAGGCCGGACGGATGCGCTTGAAGATGCGCGGCACCGTCTCGACGTTGTGCGCGAACACCTCGGGCTTGCTGGAGAAGACCTCCTCCAGCTGCTCACGATCGCCGTTGAAGTCGGGCACGAGCAGCTCGACGCCGCAGTCGGGCAGCAGCGCGTGGATCTGGCGCGCCGTCTCGGCGTAGAGCCAGGCGCCGCCGTCGGGCAGGTCGTCGCGGGCCACGCCGGTCACGGTCGCGTACTTCAGGCCCATCTGCTGGACGGACTCGGCCACCCGGCGCGGCTCGTCGCGGTCGTACTCCTTGGGCTTGCCCGTGTCGATCTGGCAGAAGTCGCAGCGGCGGGTGCACTGGTCGCCGCCGATGAGGAAGGTCGCCTCGCGATCCTCCCAGCACTCGTAGATATTGGGACAGCCCGCCTCTTCACAGACCGTGTGCAGGCCCTCCCGGCGCACGAGCGATTTCAGCTCGGTGTATTCGGGGCCCGTCCTCAGCTTGGTCTTGATCCACGGGGGCTTGCGCTCGATAGGGGTCTCGGCGTTACGCACCTCCAGGCGGAGGAGCTTTCGGCCTTCAGGAGCAACGGTCACCTTCTCAGCTTACGTCCGCCGCGACAGCGACCTGGTCCAGGGTCGGGATCCGCCGCGACGCCGACCCGATCGAGGGTCAGGAGATCAGCCCGAAGCCCCGGATCGCCCGCGCGTAGTGCACGGCCAGCTCCTCGTCGATCCGGTCGGACTGGCCGCTGTCGAGCAGCTCCGAGTGCGGGGCCGAGGTCCACACCCCGTCGGCGGTGAGCCGGAACTTGGTCAGCACCGTGCGCCGGATCGCCGACACGCTCTCGCCGCGCAGCGCCGCCGCCTGCATCGGCGCCACGTAGCCGCCGCGCTCCTCCAGCGACTCCAGCTCGGCCAGCTCCGCCTCCGACGCCACGCGCAGGGTCGCCGCCCGGCGCCTGGCCTGGACGCGGCCCTCGCCGGCGCGGGACAGGCGGCCCAGCGCGTACCGGGTGAGCAGCACGGGGCCGCCGAGCACGCGGCCGACCAGGCGGCCGAGCAGGCCCGTCACGTCGTAGGCGGGGCGCATCGCCTCCAGCGCCATCGGCGCCGCGCCGGCCATCTTGTCCTCCGCGTCCATCCTGGCCTGCTGCGGCCCCGAGCCCGGGCCCAGCAGGGCGTCCCGCCAGGCGTCCAGCGTGGCCAGCGCCTCGCTCACCACCCGCTCGTCGCCGGCGGGCAGCCGCGCGTACGCCCTGGCCAGCAGCGCCACCCGCTGCTTGGGCGGCAGCGCCAGCCACAGCGGCAGGCCGACCGCCAGGACAGGGGTGCGCGCCAGGCCGACCCGGTCGTAGCGGGTCCGCGTGGCCAGGTCGCGCACCGCGACCTGGCTGGGCCGCTTGACCCCCGCCCGGTCGGCCACCCGGTCGGCCAGCGCGTGCAGCTCGGGGGCCGCCGCGCGGTCGAGCACCTCGGCGTCGGCGGGCAGGCGGCCGAGGCGCGGCCGCAGCGTCCAGCCCACGGCCAGGCTCACGCCGCCCAGGAGCCACGACAGGATCGACCCCGGCGCACGCAGGATGATCCACCCGCCCAGCACGACGAACGCCAGCGTCAGCAGGTGCACCACGAGCGCGAGCACGAGAGCGCAGAGACGCATCACAAAGGTGATGGTAAGCCGGGAACGCGCGCCTACCAGATGCCGATTCGGTCAACGGACCCGCCGCGGCGGCGAAGCGGATGCCCCGGGCTCGGCTCAGCGCCGGAGGAGATCCTCCTCGTGCAGGTCGAACATCTCCTTGCCGAGCGCCTCCGCCAGCCGCTTCTCCGCGATCGGCATGACCTCCTCGACCACGATCCGCCGCCCCGTCTCGGCCGACAGGGAGGTGACCCCCACGTCGGGGATGCCGCACGGCGCGATGCGGTTGAACCAGCGGGGGTCGTTGGCGCAGTTGAGGGCGAAGCCGTGCATGGTCACGCCCTTGGCCACCCGCAGGCCGACCGCGCCGAGCTGCCGGTCGGGCAGGCCGAGGGCCGCGTCGCCGAGCGCCCACACCCCTGCCCTGCCGGCCACCCGCCTGGCGGTGACGCCGAAGTCGGCGCACACCTGGATCATCGTGTCCTCCAGGTGGCAGGCGAAGCGCACCACGTCGGTGACCGCCACGATCGGATAGGCCACGAGCTGCCCAGGACCGTGCCAGGTCAGGCGCCCGCCGCGATCGACGTCGACGACGGGGGTGCCGTCGGCGGGCCGCTCGTGCGCGGCGGTGCGCTTGCCCGCCGTGTAGACGGGCGCGTGCTCCAGGATCAGGACGGTGTCGGTGAGCTCTCCGGCGACCCGCTTGCCGTGCACCCAGCGCTGCAACGACCAGGCCTGCTCGTAGGGGACGTCGACACCGAGTCGGACGATGGCGAGTGCGTGGGGATCGTCCCCGGGGATGGGGCGCATGAGCCTATTGTGCCGTTCCCTCACCCTTGAAGGGTAATCAGGGGGTCAGCAAACGAGGCTCGATCCTGAACTCCTTTACCTTCCCCTGGTCGTCGGTCTCCACCTTGTACGCGTAGCCCGCCGGCTCCACGCTGACGGCCTGGATGAACTCCGTGCCCACGTAGTGCAGGCCCACGCCCTCGTCGGCGGCGTACCCGCCGGGCAGCTCGCCCTCGGCCACGGCCCGCTGCAGCAGCGGGCGGCGCTGCGGCTCGGAGTTGTAGTGCACCCCGCACGAGTACGGCAGCAGCCCCATCCCCTCGGCCCAGACCCGCAGCTCGGGGCCGAAGGAGTCGGTGTTGCCGCCGACGTGCCAGCACAACGCGCCCGCGCTCTGCCCCGACAGCACCACCCCGGCCCGCCACGCCTCCTCGAACGCCTCGTCCAGCTCGTGCAACCGCCACAACGCCATCAGGTTGGCCACGCTGCCACCGCTGACATAGATCATGTCCTGCTCAAGGATCCACGACCGCGGATCCGGGTCGTTCGGCATCGGGAACAGCGTCAGGTGGCTCACCTCGACGTCCCAGCCCGCGAAGGCGCCGTACATCTTCAGCACCCAGTCGGCCGAGTCGCCCATCGCCGTGGGCACCAGCCCCAGCTTCGGGCGGTCCTGGCCGGTCAGGTCGAGGCCGTACCGCAGCAGCGCACTGGCCTCGATCTGGCCGTGCCGCCTGCTGGGGCGGAACGACCCGCCCCCGATGGCGAGGATGTGCGACTGTCCTGACCGGGTCATCTCAGAGTTCTCCCAGGTGCTAGAGGATGGAGGCCACCTACAGTACGGCGCGCAGGGCCTCGTCGAGACGCGTATGCGTGAAGCGGTGACCACTGGCCGTCAGCATGGCCGGCTCCAGCCTATGGCTGACCAGCAGCCCTTCGCGCGCGAACTCCCCCACCCCCGCCGCCAGCGCGAACGCGGGGACGGGGATGGGCAGCGTGCCCCGGCGCAGCGCCTTGCCGAGCGTCCTGGTGAACTCGGCGTTGGTGACCGGCGCGGGGGAGGTGAAGTTCACCGGGCCCTCGACGTCGCGGGTCCCGAGCACGTGCAGCGCCGCGCCCACCCAGTCGTCCAGGCTGATCCACGACCAGAACTGCCTGCCCGTCCCGAGCGGCGCGCCCAGGCCCATCCTGAAGATCGGCAGGATCCGCTCCAGCGCCCCGCCGCGCTTGCTCAGCACCAGCGACGTGCGCGCCGTCACCGTCCTGATCCCCGCCTCGCCCGCCCGCCGCGCCTCGGCCTCCCACTGCTCGCACAGGTCCGACAGGAACCCGCGGCCCTTGCCCTGGCTCTCGTCGATCACGCGGTCGCCGGTGTCGCCGTAGAAGTCCATGCCCGAGGCCGACAGAAGCACCTCAGGCGGCTCTGAGAGCTCGCGTAGCGCGTCCACCAGCACCCTCGTGCCCTGGGTGCGGCTGGTGACCAGCTCGCGCTTGTACGCGGGCGTCCACCGCCTGCCGCCGATCGAGGCCCCGGCCAGATGCACGACGGCCTCGGCCCCCTCCAGCGCGGCCAGGTCCACGACCTGCTCCGCCGGGTCCCAGAACGCCTCGTCGTCCTGCTGAGGCGGCCTGCGCACCAGGCGGACCACCTCGCGGCCCTGGCGTCGCAGCGTCTCCACCAGCGCCGTCCCGAGCAGTCCTGACGCGCCCGTCACGATGATCGCCATGAGCCCACAGTACGCCGGGCCGCATCAGGGACCTCCGTGCCGCGCCCTGCCACCCGCCAGGGAAGACGAAAGGCCGGGCGGCCCCCGCGGTGGGAGCCGCCCGGCCGATCAGCGACCAGGGAATGCCTCGTTACGCGAGCCCGAGCTGCGCCTCGAAGCGGCCCTCCTCCAGCCGACGCTTGATCGTCGTCAGGAAGCGGGCGGCGTCGGCCCCGTCGACCAGGCGGTGGTCGTAGGTCAGCGCCAGGTAGACCATCGAGCGCACCGCGATGACCTCGCCCTCAGGCGTGTCGATCACGACGGGCCGCTTCACGACGGCGCCCGTGCCGAGCATGCCGACCTGCGGCTGGTTGAGGATCGGCGTGTCGAACAGCGCGCCCCGGCTGCCCGTGTTGGTCAGCGTGAACGTGCCGCCGGTGATCTCGTCGGGCGTCACCTGGTTGTTGCGGGTGCGCTCGGCGAGGTCGGTGATCTTGCGGGCGAGACCGGCGAGGTTGAGGTCACCGGCGTTCTTGACGACCGCCGCGAGCAGGCCGCGCTCGGTGTCGACCGCCATGCCGAGGTTCTCCACGTCGAAGTACGTGACCTCGTTGGTCTCGTTGTTGATCGTGGCGTTGAGCTTGGGGTGCTGCTTGAGCGCCTCGACCGTGGCCATCGCGAAGAACGGGGTGAAGGTCAGCTTCACGCCCTCGCGGCGGAAGAAGTCGTCCTTCGCCCTGGCCCGCAGCTGCGCGATCTTCGTCACGTCGACCTCGACGACCGACGTGAGCTGCGCCGCCGTCTGCAGCGACTCGACCATGCGCTTGGCGATCGTCTGACGCAGGCGCGACATCTTCTCGGTACGGCCGCGCAGCGTCGTGTCGACCTCCACCGGCTCCGGAGCCGCGGCCGGAGCGGCCTGGGCGGCGGGAGCGGCGGCCGGGGCGGCCTGGGCGGCGGGGGCCGGGGCCGGGGCGGCGGGCTGAGCGGCCGCGGCCTGCTCGCGCTGCGCCTTGGCGGCCTCCAGGACGTCCTGCTTGCGGATCCGGCCACCCACGCCGGTGCCGCTGATGGCGTCGAGATCGACGCCGTGCTCGTTGGCGAGCTTGCGCACCAGCGGCGTCACGTACGGGCTGTCACCCGACGGCGCGGCCGGAGCGGGAGCGGCCGGCTGAGCCGGGGCGGCGGCCTGCGGCGCGGGCGCCGGGGCGGGAGCGGGGGCCGGAGCAGGGGCGGGCGCGGGAGCCTGGGCGGGCTGCGCAGGGGCCGGCTGCGGGATCGAGGACGCCTGCGGAGCCGGGGCGGGCTCCGGCTGCGGGGCCGGCTCGGGCTCGGGCTCGGGAGCAGGCGCGGGCGCCGCCTCCTGGGCGGGCGCCGCCGCGCCCGGCTGGCCGTTCTCGTCGATGACGGCGAGCTCGGCGCCGACCTCGACCGTTTCGTCCTCAGCCACGACGATCTTGGTGAGCACGCCGGCGGACGGCGACGGGATCTCGGTGTCGACCTTGTCGGTCGAGACTTCGAGGAGCGGCTCGTCGGCCTCGACGCGCTCGCCCTCCTTCTTCAGCCAACGGGTTACCGTGCCCTCGGTAACGCTCTCGCCGAGCTGGGGCATCTGTACGGAGACCGGCATCGTTATTCTTCTCTCGCGTTCTGATCTCGAGGGCTGGACTAGTTGTGTACGTGCAGCGGCTTGCCGGCCAGGGCCAGCATCGCCTCACCCATGGCCTCGGACTGCGTCGGGTGTGCGTGGATGAGCTGGGCGACCTCTGCGGGCAGAGCCTCCCAGTTGTAGATGAGCTGACCTTCGGTGACGAGCTCCCCGATGCGCCGGCCCACCATGTGGACGCCGACGACGGAGCCGCCCTTCTCGGCGATGACCTTCACGGCGCCCGAGGTGCCGAGGATCTGGCTCTTGGGGTTGCCCGCCAGGTCGTAGACCTGCTCGACGGTCTCGATGCCACGCTCGGCCGCCTGCGCCGAGGTCAGGCCCACCGAGGCCACCTCGGGGTCGGAGTAGGTGATGCGCGGCACGCCCGCGTAGTCGATGGGCGGCGGGTTGAGGCCCGCGATGTGCTCGGCCACCATGATGCCCTCGGCGAACCCGGCGTGCGCGAGCTGCAGGGTCGGGATGAGGTCGCCGATGGCGTAGACGCCGGGCACGGAGGTCTGGCAGTGCTCGTCGACCACGACCGCGCCGCGCTCGATGGTGATGCCCTGCTCCTCGAAGCCCATGCCCGCCGACACCGCGCCGCGGCCGACCGCGACGAGCAGCAGCTCGGCGTCGAGGGTCTTGCCGTTGGCCAGGGTGACGACCACGCCCGTCTCGGTGGTCTTGGCGCTGTCGAAGAAGACGCCCAGCTCGTACTTGATGCCGCGGCGGCGGAAGGCCCGCTCCAGCAGCTTGGAGCTGGACTCCTCCTCGGTCGGCAGCAGGTGCGGCAGCGCCTCGACGATCGTCACCTCGGCGCCGAACGAGCGGTAGACGCTGGCCAGCTCGACGCCGATGACGCCGCCGCCCAGCACGATCACCGAGCTGGGCACGCGGTCCATCTTGAGCGTGTGCTCGCTGGTGATGACGCGCTCGCCGTCGATCTCCAGGCCGGGCAGCGACTTGGGCGCCGAGCCGGTGGCCAGGACGATGTTGCGGCCCTCGTAGACCTCGGAGCCGACCTGGATCCGGCCGGCGCCGACGAGACGGCCCTCGCCCTCGACGATCGTCACGCCCGCGGCCTTCAGCAGGCCCTGCACGCCCTTCCAGGCCCGAGTGACGATCTTGTCCTTGAAGGCGTGGACGCCCTGGACGTCGATGCCCTCGAAGCGGGCCTTGACGCCGTACGACTCGCTCTCGCGGGTCTCGTCGGCGATCTCGGCGGAGTGCAGCAGGGCCTTCGTGGGGATGCATCCCCTGTGCAGGCAGGTGCCGCCGATCTTGTCCTTTTCGATCAGGGCGACCGACTTGCCCAGCTCAGCCGCCCTCAGGGCACAGGCGTAACCGCCGCTGCCGCCCCCTAGGACGACGATGTCATAGGCCACGGGAAGGCTCCTTGTCGGGGTGTTCGTGATGCCGTCATCTTTTCATTTGTTTCAGATGCTCGCGTGCCGCTCTGCGAGTCCGATGAGGGTGCGGGTGATGGCGCCCGTGCCGCCCTTCGGGGTGTAACCGTACGGCTCGCCCTTGTTGAAGGCGGGTCCGGCCATGTCGATGTGCGCCCAGCGCACCCCGTCGGGCACGAACTCCCGCAGGAAGATGCCCGCCGTGAGCATGCCGCCCCAGCGCTCCGGGTGGAGGTTGGCGATGTCGGCGATCGGCGAGTCGAGGCCCTTGCGCAGCTCCTCGGGCAGCGGCATGCCCCAGGCGCCCTCGCCGGCCGCGCCGGCGGCCTCGACCACCAGCTCCCTGATGGCGTCGTCGTTGGACATGACGCCCGCGGTGCGCCAGCCGAGCGAGACGATCTGTGCGCCGGTGAGGGTGGCCACGTCCACGATCAGGTCGGGGGAGTCCTCGGCGGCGCGCGCGATGCCGTCCATGAGCACCAGGCGGCCCTCGGCGTCGGTGTCGAGCACCTCGACGGTCTTGCCGCTGTAGCTGTGGATGACGTCGGAGGGGCGCTGCGCGGTGCCGCTCGGCAGGTTCTCCGCCAGGCAGAGGTAGCCGACGGCGTTCACCGGCAGGCCGAGCCGCGCGATGCCGATCACCGCGCCGAGCACGGCGGCGGCGCCGCCCATGTCGGACTTCATCCAGTCCATGGACGCCGAGGGCTTGAGCGACAGGCCGCCCGAGTCGAAGGTGATGCCCTTGCCGACGAACGCGAGCGTCTTGCCGGCCTCGGGGTGGCGGTAGGAGAGGCGGACCAGGCGCGGCGGGTTGGCCGAGCCCTGGCCGACGCCGATGAGGCCGCCGTAGCCACCCTCCTTGAGCTGCTGGTCGTCCAGCACCTCGACGCTGATGCCGGCCTTGCCGCCCTCCTCCTCGGCCAGCTCGGCGAACCTGGCGGGCCACAGGTCGGACGGCGGGGTGTTGACCAGGTCGCGGACGAGGGCGACCGACTCGGCCAGCACGCCGGCCCGCTCTGCCACGCCGCCGGACTGCTCCGAGACCACCGTGAGCTCGGCCACCGGGGCCTTCTGCTCGCCGTTCGTGCGGTAGCGGGCGAAGGTGTAGGCGCCGAGCAGCGCGCCCAGCGCGACCGCCTCGGCCTCCTCGGCGGTGCCCGCGGGCAGCGCGAGCGCGGCGCGGGAGGTGCCGGCCAGGGAGCGGACGGCGGCGCCGGCGGCGCGCCGCAGCCCCTCCAGGCCGGGCTCCTCGCCCAGGCCGACGGCGACCAGCAGCGGGGCGCTGACGGCGCCGAACGTCGGCAGTTTGGCCAGCTCACCGGCCTTGCCGGAGAAGGCGACCGCGTCGAGCGACGCGGCGAGCCTGCCGCCGAAGGCGGCCTCCAGAGATTCGGCGCCCACCGCGGGGACGGGGCCGTCGTGGCCCGGCCGGAAACCGACGATCAACGCGTCGGTGTCAACGGAGACTGGATCTGCTGAGTTCAGCCGCACAGTGGTCACGTAAACCGATGCTATCCACGGTATCTGCGTACTCACAAACAGGGGTTCATCCTACAAATCATCGGACAGCGCCATCCGTTCAATGGTGCTAGGGTCATTAGCACCATGTTGCTGACGCTCGATCTCAACGACGCGCGCCCCCTCCACGAGCAGGTGGCGAGCGCCATCCGCCGCGCCATCGGCGAAGGCTCCTACCGGCCTGGCGACCGCCTGCCGCCGGCCCGCGACCTGGCCGCCGCGCTGGGCATCAACCCCAACACCGTGCTGCGCGCGCTGCGCGACCTGCGTGACGAGGGGCTCCTGGAGTTCCGCCGGGGCCGCGGCGTCAGCGTGGCGGGGCGCGCGGACGGGCGCGCCCTGCTCGTGCAGCGGGTCAGGGAACTGCTCGACGAGGCCGAGAAGCACGGCTACAGCCGCAACGACCTCATCACCATCATGGAGGAACTCGCATGAGAGCCCGTGTCGTCGCCGTCGCCTGGTGGTTCGCCGTGGCAGCCGCGCTGCTCCTGGCGCCCCTGGCGGTGCGTGACCGGCTGCCCGACCCCATGGCCACCCACTGGGGCACGTCGGGCAGCGTCCCCGACGGGGCGAGCTCGCTGACGGGCCACCTGGTCACGACCGAGCTCCTGTGGGCCGGGCTGTGGCTGGTGTTCTTCCTGCTCGGCCTGCCGCGCGACAAGCGCGCGGCACGGACCACCTCCAGCGCCTGCCTGTGGGGCATGGGCGTGCTGCTGCTCGGCACGACCGCCTCGACGCTGGCCGTCAACCTCGACGCCGCCACCTGGCGCGAGGCCCTGCTGCCCGGCTGGCACATCCCGGCGGTGATCGCCGCGGCGGTCGCGGCCGGCGGGCTGGCCGCCTACCTGAGCAGGGGCGCCCCCGACGAGCGGTCCGCCGTGGCCCGGCCGGTGCTCAGGCTCAAGCCCGGCCAGCGGGCCGTCTGGGTCAGCCGCGTCGTCAACCCCTGGCTGGCCGTGGCCTCGGGCGCGGCGGCGCTCGTCACCGTCGTGACGGGGGCGCTGGCCCTGTCCGGCGCGGCGCCCGCCGGGTTCGTGGCCGGGCTGCTGCCCGTCCTGGTCATCCTGCTCCTCACCGGGCTCGCCACCGTGGCCGTCTCCGTGCGGGTCGGCGACGACCTGATCAGGATCGGCTTCGGCCCGCTCGGCTGGCCCGCGCGCAGGATCCCGCTGTCCAAGATCGAGTCCGCCTGGTCGGAGCGGCGGCAGCCGGGCGAGGTCGGCGGCTGGGGCTTCCGCGGGCTGCCGGGAAGCGCCACCATCATGCTGCGCGGTGGTGAATGCCTGGTACTCCGCTACCGTTCCGGCGGCCGGCTGACGATCAGCATCGACGACGCCGAGCGCGGCGCATCCCTCATCAACGCCCTTCTCTCGGAGCGTGTGACGTCATGAAAAGACCTCTGCTCATCTTCCTCGTCCTGGCGTTCGGGCTGTCGTGGGCCGCGGCCCTGCCCCTGTGGTTCGGCGGCGGGCTGGTGCCGCCGCAGCTCCAGGTGATGGGCACGCTGATGATGTTCACGCCGGCCGTGGGGTTGCTCGGCGTGTGGGCCCTGTCGCGCACGCCGTTCCGCCAGTGGGCCAGGCAGACCGGGCTCACGCTGGGCGAGCGCAAGGGGCGCACCTGGATGCTGGTGGTGGCGGCCTGGCTGGGGGTGCCGTTGCTGACGTTCCTGGCCCTGGGCATCAGCGCCGCCGTGGGGCTGGTCTCGCTCGACCTCGACCGGCTCAGCCTGCTCAGGGCGTCCTGGGGGGCACAGGGCGTCGAGGCGCCCGCCGACCTGAGCACGGTGGCCGTCGTCCAGGCCGTCATCGCCGTCGTGGCGGGGCCCGTGCTGAACGCCGTCCCGGCGCTGGGGGAGGAGTGGGGCTGGCGCGGCTGGCTCGTGCCCCGGCTCGTGGCCGGCGACGGCATGCTCGCCGGGCTGCTCATCTCCGGCGCCGTCTGGGGGCTGTGGCACGCGCCGCTCACCCTGCTCGGCTACAACTACCCGCGGCTCGGCTCGTGGGCGGCGCTGGCCTTCATCGGCTTCTGCGTGGTGGCCGGGGTGGTGCTGGGGTGGCTGCGGCTGCGGTGCGGGAGCGTGTGGCCGGCGGTCGTGGCGCACGGCTCGCTGAACGCCGTCGCGGGGGTGGCGTTGCTGTTCGGGGATGCCGCGCAGCCGCCGAACGAGCTGCTCGCGGGGATCACGGGTGTGGTGGGGTGGGTGCTGCTCGCGCTGCTCGGTGCCGTCCTGCTCCGGTTCTTTCCGGTACGTCCGCCGCAGCCGGCCGGGCCCGGTCACCCGGCCGAGGGGTCCGGGCGTGCCGGGGCCGCTGAGCCTGCGAGAGCCGCTGAGCCCGGGGAGGCCGCCGAGCCGGTCAGGCCCGCCGAGCCGGTCAGGCCCGCCGAGCCGGTCAGGCCCGCCGAGCCGGGCTGATCGCGCCTGGGGTTGGCCGGATCAGCCGAGGACGGCGTACACCACGAGCGTGGCGGCCGTGGCGGTCTCCACGAGCGCGCCGAGCACGTCCCCGGTGATCCCGCCGAGGCGGCGCCCGGCGTGGGCGAGCAGGAGCAGGGCGACGCCGAGGCCGGCGAGCAGCGCGACCGGCGCCACCACGATCCCGGCGAAGCCGCCCGCGCCCGGGCTCGCGGCGATCGCCGTCGCCGCCACCGCGGCCTGCGGGAAGGCGCCGTCGCCCCGCAGGAAGGTCGCGCCCGCGTCGTAGCGCAGGCCGGGCACGGAGGGCTCGGGGCACGAGGGGAGGCCGGCGGCGTCCAGCGGGCAGCCTTGCGGGACGACCAGCGATTCCTCGGCGAGCCCGCTCTGGGCCGGGTCGCCATCCCACGCCCAGATGCCCGCCCCCGGCGCGGTCAGCAGCCCGATCACGGCGGCGGCCAGCACCGAGGCGACGGTGGCGAGCCACACGCCCGGACGCCGTACGGTGCCCGCGACCATCGCCCCCAGCCCATCGGGCCGGGCGGCGGGCACACCGGCACGACAGGCCCAGGTCAGCGCCAGCCGGCCCGCCGCGCACGCCGTCACCAGCGCCCACGGCCCGGCCTCGGCGAGCGCCGCCACCTGGATGAGCAGCGTCAGCACCAGCGTCATCACGCCGAACGGCCCGATGTCCGACTTTTTCATGATTTCGAGCGCCTGGTCGGCCGGCTTGCCGCTGCCCAGCCCGTCCGCCAGATCGGCCAGCCCATCGAGATGCAGGCCGCGCGTGAGCAGGGCCAGCAGCCCGATCGCCAGCGCGGCGCCGAGCAGCGGCGGCGCGGGCACCAGCAGCACCAGCGCGGCGAGCAGCCCGAGCAGCAGCCCGACCGCCGGCGCCAGCGCCATCGCCTGCCCCGCCACCTGCCGGTCCACCCGCTCGACCCGCACGGGCAGGACGCTCAGCGTGCCCAGGGCGAACCTCAGCCCGTCCAACTGCCGCATAACGCAGGATCCTAGGGCCCACTAGTGTGGCGGGATGCACGTGGTTGAACTGGAAGGCGTAGGTGTCCGGGTCGTCGGCAAAGCGCTGCTGGACGGCGTCGACTGGCGGGTGGACTACGGCGATCACTGGGTGATCCTGGGCCCCAACGGCGCGGGGAAGACGACGCTGCTGTCGCTGGCCGCCGCCGTACGGCATCCCAGCGAGGGCACGGTCAAGGTGCTGGGGCACCGGCTCGGCCGGATCGACCTGCGCGAGCTGCGCCGCCACCTCGGCCTGGTCGCGGAGAGCCAGCGGCTCATCGACGAGGAACTGCTGGAGGAGGAGGGCGCCACCGCGCACACCGTGGTGCTCACCGGCCACACCGGCACCAGCGCCCCGCTGTGGGACAAGTACGGCGACGCCGAGCGGGAGCGCGCCCACCGGCTGCTCGCCGACCTCGGCTGCAAGGACCTGGCCGACCGGAAGTTCCGCGTCTGCTCGCAGGGGGAGCGCGCCAGGATCAGGGTGGCCAGGGCCCTCATGGCCGACCCGGCGGTGCTGCTGCTCGACGAGCCGTTCGCGGGGCTCGACCTGCCCGCGCGCGAGGACCTCATCACCGCCGTCGAGGACCTGGCCGCCACCAGGCCCGTGCTGACCACCGTCACGGTGACGCACCACCTGGAGGAGGTGCCGGCCACCACCACGCACGCCATGCTGATGCGCGACGCCAGGGTGCTGGCCGCCGGGCCGGTCGCCGACGTGCTCACCCCCGCCAACCTGAGCGAGTGCTTCGGCCGGCCGCTCCAGGTGGACCGCATCGACGGCCGCTGGTACGCCAGGGCCGCCCGCACCTGACCCGGAGCCGGGGGCGCCTGATCCGGGGCCGCTGGTTCTCCAGGGCCTGACCCGGGGCGGGCGGCTCAGAGCTCGACGAGGCGGCCGGCGACCACCAGCGCCACGTACTCCGACTCGGCCGCCAGGCGCTCGTTGAGCCGTCCCAGGGCGTCCCTGAAGGCGCGCCCGCTCGGCGTCGCGGGCACCACGCCCATCCCCACCTCGTCCGACACCGCCACGATCGGCCGGGGCGCCTGCCGCCACGCCGCCACGAGCTCGTCGCAGCGGGCGGCGACCGGCGCGCGATCGCCCTCCCAGGCGCCGTGCTCGTCGAACACCGCCGCCAGCCACGTGCCCAGCCCGTCGATGAGCAGCGGTCCCGTCGCGGTGCCGATCGCGGTCACCAGGTCGGTGGTCTCGGCGGTGTCCCAGTGCGCGGGCCGCCGCTCCCGGTGCGTCCGCACCCGCGCCGCCCACTCGCCGTCGCCGGGCCCGGCGGCGGGGCCCGTGGCCACGTACGTCACGTGCGGCTCGGCCGCCAGCCGCAGCTCCGCCTCGGCCGACTTGCCCGACCTCGATCCGCCCAGCAGCAGCGCGCGCCCCACCGTCCGGGCCGGGGCCCGCCCCGCTCCTCCCGGTACGACGTCCAGCTCGGTGCCGTCCGGTACGGCGATCGCGCCCCACAGCCGCAGCCGCCTGGCCAGCTCCTCCTCCGACCTGATCCGGTGGTCGAGGCCGATCGCCACCACCGTGGTGGATTCGTCCACGAGGCCCGCCTGCCGGAGGCGACCGAGCTGCTGGGGGTGGTCGAGGAGGTCGAGGAGCAGCAGGTCGTACCTGCCTGAGGCGGCTGCGGGCAGGGCCCGTCCCGGGGGGAGGCACAGCAGGCGGGAGCCGTCGGGGGCGGTCAGCTCCAGGCCGCCGGCGCCGGTCCGGTAGCCGTCAGGTGTGGCGGCGAAGGGGAACGGGATCGCGCCGTCCACGCTCAGCGCGAAGGGGTGGCGATGGGCGGGTGGCAGGGCCGTGCAGGAGGCGCAGCGGCATCCGGGCTCCGGCCAGCCGGTGGCCGAGGCCGTACCGGTGAGAAGGACTTTCACCGCGCCGAGCGTACAAAGGCGGTGGCGTCCCGGCCCGATCGGGTGGCTCAGTGGCCGGAGCGGGCTGAGATGCGGCGGCGGGTGGCGAGGGCGGTGCCGGCCGCCAGGAGGGCGAGGGCCGTCGCGCCGCCCACGATCAGCGGGATCGGCGGCCCGCTCGCGCCGGACCGGAGCGGTGCGGCGGCGAGGGCGGCGGCGCCCGGCGCCGGGCCGGGGTGGCCGTCCACGGACACCACGCCGCCCGCCCCGTCCACGCGCACCTCAGCCGCTGCGGCGAGGAGCTGGGCCGTGGTGGCGTCCTCGGCCCCCGCCACGCACACGGGAGCCGCCTGCGCGGGCGGCCGGTCACCGGGACGGGGCTCCTCACCGCCGGAGCCCATCGCGCCGACGTCGCCGAAGTCCACCGCGACCACCACCCGCTTGTGCCCCGACCCGGCCGTCTCCCGCCCGCACACCCCCTCGAACGACGGCAACTCCCCACCGGGCGGCTCCCCGATGCCCCCGTCCGAAGCCTCCGAGAAGCGCCACCCGACCACCGAGCCGTCCGGCGGCGAGTCCCGCGGCGTGGCGGCCAGCCACGCGGTCCCGTCGCTCACCCAGACGCCCCACGCCCGCGAAGGGGGTGCGGCGAGGGCGGAGAAGGGGAGAGAGAGGAGGACGGCCGCCCCGAGGGCGACCGCCGCCACAACACGATACGCGCGCAGCATCGATTGACCTCCAAGCTCGGGAGTAGGGTTCCAGTGCCTGCGGAGGGTGCGCCGGCGAACCCGCGGAAAAGGAGCGTATGGCATGACATGGCGGTGGCGTTATGAAAATGCAAATGGCGGTGAGGTAACCGATCGCCCCTTGCCGCGAGAGGTTTTTCCGAGCCAGGCCGATGCGGAGTCCTGGCTCGGCGAAAACTGGCGTGACCTGCTGGAATCGGGAGTCGAGCAGGTCGCTTTGCTCGATGAGGACCGCGTGGAGTACACAGGTTTGTCATTGCGCCCGGAGTGAGTTCCGGAGAGACGAAAAACCCCTTGAGCGCTGTTGTGGCTCAAGGGGTTTTTGTTTTCCGCGGGGGTTACGGACGCGAGCTGGGGCTCTGCGTCTTGGCCGGGTCGCGCTCCACGACCGAGCCGAGCACGTCGTCGATGCGCTTGAGCACGTCGGCCTCCAGCTTGACGCCGGCCGCCTTCACGTTGTCACGCACCTGCTCGGGCCGGGTGGCGCCGACGATGGCGCTGGAGACGTTCGGGTTCTGCAGGACCCACGCGATCGCCAGCTGGGCCATGCTGAGCCCCAGGTCGGCCGCGATCGGCTTGAGCTCCTGGACGCGGGTGAGCACGTCGTCGTTCATGAACCGCGCGATCATGGCGCTGCCGCTCTTGTCGGTCGCCCGCGAGCCCTGGGGCGGCTGCTGGCCCGGCAGGTACTTGCCGGTCAGCACGCCCTGGCCGATGGGCGACCAGACGATCTGCCCCACGCCCTCCTGCTCGCACAGGGGGACGATCTCCGGCTCGATGACCCGCCACAGCATGGAGTACTGCGGCTGGTTGGACACGAGCCGGTCGAAGCCCATCTCGTCGGCGATCTTGAGGGCCTGGGCGATCTGGTCGGCGGTCCACTCGCTGACGCCGACGTAGAGGACCTTGCCCTGGCGTACGAGGTCGTCGAACGTCTTGAGGGTCTCCTCGAGCGGCGTCGCGACGTCGAACCGGTGCGCCTGGTACAGGTCGACGTAGTCGGTCTGCAGGCGGCGCAGCGAGGCGTTGATCGACTCGGTGATGTGCTTGCGGGACAGGCCGCGGTCGTTCTTGCCCGGCCCGGTCGGCCAGTAGACCTTGGTGAAGATCTCCAGCGACTCCCTGCGTACGCCCTTGAGTGCCCGGCCGAGCACCTCCTCGGCCTTCGTGCCCGCGTAGACGTCGGCCGTGTCGAACGTGGTGATGCCCTCGTCGAGGGCCGCCTGCACGCACTGCTTGGCGGCTTCCTCCTCGACCTGGGAGCCGTGGGTGAGCCAGTTGCCGTAGCTGATCTCACTGACCATGAGACCGCTGCGACCGAGGTGACGGAATTCCATGGATCCGACCTTAATCCCGGCACATGGGGTGATCCGATTCGGGATAGGGTGCGCGACGTGCTGAAGCTCGTTCGGCTGGCGCTCACGGCGGCCATCCTGACCGCGATCGCGGTACGGCTGCGCCGGCGCGCCCGCATGCCGGAAAGGCGCCCCGCTCCCCGTCCCCAGGCCCCCGCCGTCCGCCGTACGCGGATGGGGCTGGTGTGGGCCGCCATCGCGGCGATCGTCGCGGTCACCCTGGCGGCCGCGCTGGTGCCGGGCGGCAGCGGGAGGGCCACACCGGCGCCCACCGGCCCGCCGAGGGCGATGACCCAGGAAGAGGCGAGGCTGGCGGCCCTGTGGGCCCAGACGCACGGCCACGGGCCGTCGCCGTCGCCGGTGCCCGCTCCGGTCGAGATCCCCGACCCCCACTGCTCACCCGCACCCCGCCCGGTGACCGTGCGGCCCATCGACCCGAAGGTCAAGCGGGCCGTGGACCGGCAGTGGCGGCGGATCGAGCGGTGGCTGAGGGCGAACGCGCCGCGTACGTACCGCACGCTCGGCAAGCCCGGCAGGGCCCGCACGATCGCGATCGCCGAGGCGCAGATGGGCGTGGACCTCCCCGACGACCTGCGCGCCTCCCTGCTGCGCCACAACGGCTCGCGGGGGGCATGGGGCTTCGGGTTCGGGGCCTGGTTCTACGGCGCCTCGAACCTCGGCATCCGCGAGATCAGGGACACCTGGCGCGACATGTGCCGCCTGGACCCCACCGACCGCGGCGACGACCCGTGGGCGGAGATCTGGAACGGCCGGTTGGTTCCGTTCCTCTCCTTCGCCGAGCTGGAGGACGGCTCCTCGCAGTGGGCCGTCGTCGACGTCGCCGACGGCGCGGTCGGCTGGGACGACACGATCGCCGGCCTGGCGCCGAGAATGCCGTCCTACTACGCGCTCATGCGGGCCGTGGCCGACGCCCTGGAGAAGGGAACGGAGTTCGACGGCTGGCGGCCCGCGGTCAAGCGAGGCGTGCTGCGCTGGGAGAACGTGGAGTACGGCAACCCGTAGCGGCTAGCGCTTCGGCGGCACCGGCTTGCCGCCGGGCAGCAGCTGCGGCGGCGGGAAGCGCAGCTTGCGGATCTGCAGCGCCCGCATGGCCGCGTAGAAGCCGACGCCCTTGACGCTCTCGCCGGGCAGCTTCTCCGCCACCAGCTTCTTCACCTTCCACGACACGTAGACCGAGGTGAAGAGCACGCCGATCATCATGATCGGCCAGCCGATGGTGACGACGTAGCCGAGCACCTGCGCGCGGATCGCCATCGGCCAGGGAACCCAGGTGGCCAGCAGGATCACTAGCGAGAACGGAAGGAAATACTGGCTCGGCAGCCGCCGCGAGTCGACCCAGTCGCGCGCGAACTTGCGCGCTGGGCCCTTGTCACGAACGGGAAGATACCGTTCGTCACCTGCGATCATGCCCTGACGGGCGCGCTCGCGCTCGGCGGCCTGCTTGGCCCGCATCTGCCGATACGCCTCTTTGCGGTCCTTCGGCGCGGAGACGTACTGGCGCCGCTTGCCCTCGGCTTCCCGGCGCTTGGGTGTGGGACGACCTTTACCCTGGGGCTTAGGATCGTCAACGGGGACGGGGGTATCGTCCACGGAGGTTTGGGAACGGCGTCGCAACACGCGTCAACCCTACCTGGACTGCAACTTAGTGACGCCCCCGTGCGTTATGCGTAGGGTAATCCCAAGGCGGCTGCGCTGCATTGGGATTGACACCAGCACGACCTAGAAGGGGACGGCCGACGCGCATGAGCGTGATGAAGAGACTTTCGATGATCTTCAAGTCCAAGGCCAACAAGGCCCTGGACAAGATGGAGGATCCGCGCGAGACCCTTGACTACTCCTACCAGCGGCAACTGGAGCTGCTGCAGAAGGTGCGTCGGGGGGTGGCCGACGTCGCCACCTCGCGCAAGAGGGTGGAGCTGCAGATCACGGGGCTTGAGAAGCAGGCCGCGCGACTGGAGGACCAGGGCCGCAAGGCGCTGTCCGTCGGCCGCGAGGATCTGGCCCGCGAGGCACTTCAGCGCCGGTCCAGCCTGCAGACGCAGATGGCCGACCTGAAGGTGCAGCACGACAACCTGCAGGCCGAGGAGGAGAAGCTGACGACGGCTTCCCAGCGGCTGCAGGCCAAGGTCGACTCCTTCCGCACGAAGAAGGAGACGATCAAGGCCACCTACACCGCCGCCGAGGCGCAGACGCGCATCAACGAGGCGTTCTCCGGCATCTCCGAGGAGATGGGCGACGTCGGCCTGGCGATCCAGCGCGCCGAGGACAAGACGGCGCAGATGCAGGCCCGTGCGGGCGCCATCGACGAGCTGCTGGCCAGCGGCGCGCTCGACGACTTCAGCGGCACCCGCGGCGACGACATCCAGGCCGAGCTCGACCGCATGGGCGGCGGCATGGACGTCGAGCTGGAGCTGGCCAGGATGAAGGCGGAGCTGGGCCAGGGCCCGGCGCCGCAGTCGGCGATCGAGCAGGGCCAGCCGCAGCAGCAGGCCCAGCCCCAGCCGCAGGCGCAGCCCCAGCAGCAGGGCGGCACCCAGCAGTACCGTCAGCCTGGGGAGGGCGCATGATCGTCAGGATCATGGGCGAGGGTCAGGTGGAGATCTCCGCCGACGACATCTCCGTCCTCAACGAGCTGGACAGCGAGCTGGAGGCGGCCATCGAGGCCGCCGACGAGAAGGCCTTCAGGGTCAAGCTGCACGCGTTGCTCGACAAGGTGCGCCATGTGGGCAAGGCGCTCCCCGACGACAGCCTTGAGCCGTCAGAGCTGATCCTTCCCCCCGCGGACGCCTCGATCGAGGAGGTCCGGGAGATGCTGGGCGACCAGGGCCTCATCCCGGGCTGAGCCCCGTGCGTACGAGGTTCGCGTCCGACCGCGGCCTGACCAGCCGCATGGTCGCGACGATGTTCCTGCTCGGGCTGCTCTACGTCGTGTTCGTCGGCGTCCTGATCGCCCTCGGCGTCCGGGCGCTGACCGTCCTGGTGCTGGCGGGCGGCCTGTTGCTGGTGCAGTACTTCCTGTCCGACCGCATCGCCCTGTACGCGATGCACGGGCGGGAGGTCTCCCCGCAGGAGGCCCCTGAGCTGCACGGCCTCATCGACCGGCTGTGCGCGCTGGCCGACATGCCCAAGCCGCGGGTGGCGATCGCGGATTCAGACGTCCCCAACGCGTTCGCCACCGGCCGCAACCAGAAGAAGGCGGTCGTCTGCGTGACGACCGGCATCCTGCGCCGCCTGGAGCCGCAGGAGCTGGAGGGCGTGATCGCCCACGAGCTGTCGCACGTCGCCCACCGCGACGTGGCCGTCATGACGATCGCCTCGTTCCTCGGGATCGTGGCGGGCCTGATGACCAGGTTCGCGCTGTACTCGGGGCTCGGTGGCCGCCGCAACGGCGGCCAGGGCGGGCTGCCCGTGGGCGCGATCATCCTGCTCGTCTCCGTCATCGTGTACGCCGTCAGCTTCCTGCTCACCCGCGCCCTGTCGCGCTACCGCGAGCTGGCGGCCGACCGGGCGGGTGCCCTGCTCACGCAGCGGCCCTCGGCCCTGGCCAGCGCGCTGACCAAGGTGAGCGGCGAGATGGCCAGGATCCCGACCCGCGACCTGCGCGAGGCGGAGCCGTTCAACGCCTTCTACTTCGCCCCGGCGCTGAGCGGCGGGCAGAGCGTGGCGAACCTGTTCGCGACGCACCCGCCGCTGGAGCGCCGGCTCGAACAGCTCGCCGGCATCTCACGGCAACTCGGAAGGGGCTGACCGCGTCATGGGCTGGCTGGACGCGCTGCTGGGCCGGTCGAAGCCGGTCAAGCCGGACCTCGACGCGCTGTTCGCGCTGCCGTCCGCGGCCGTGACGCTGCAGGCGGCGACCGGGCTGGTGCCCACCGGGCTCGGCTCCGTGGCGTTCAGGGCCGCGGAGGGCGGCGCGTTCGCCACGGCCGAGAGCGACGCCAAGGCGTTGCTGGGCGAGCGCGTCGAGGAGTCCGACGACGGCTACGGCTACACCTGGCTGCTGGTGCGCCGCCTCCCGGAGTCGCTCGGCGACCTGGTCACCGAGCTGCATGCGGTCAACTCGACGCTGGAGGGGGCCGGGTTCGGGCCCTCGCTGCTGTGCTCGCTGGTGTCGTTCGCCGATCAGGACGGCCGGCGGCTGGCCGTGGTGTACCTCTACAAACGCGGCAGCTTCTATCCCTTCGCCCCGCTGCCGGGGCAGAAGCGCGACAACCCGCTGGAGCTTCAGGCCAGGGGCGCGCTGGAGGGCGAGCTGCCGCTGGAGAAGGACCTGAGCCGCTGGTTTCCTGTCTGGGGCGCTCCAGGGCTCTGACGGGGGCGCTCATGGGAAGTGGTAGCTCCAGGTGATCTAATTGTCACGTGGAGCGAAGGTTGTTCGTGCTTGCCGCCTGCGCGTTCATCGTCGCGGCGGTGCTCGGCAGTGCCTGGGTGACCGGCCAGTTCACCACGCCCGCCGTCGACAGGACCGAGGGGTACGTCAGCGAGCTGGCGGCCGTCGACCAGCCCTGGACCCGGCTGTTCCGGGTCAGCGACGTGTTGTCGGGGCTGGCGTGCCTGGCCGGGGTGGCGCTGGTGCCGAGCGTGGCGCGCGAGTGGTCCGGCTGGCTGGCGCTGGCCGCGTTCGGGCTGCTCACCGCCACGGCCGGGCTGTTCCCGCTCGACTGCGCCGCGCTCAGCGACCCGCTGTGCGGGCAGCGGGAGACCTCCCTGGCGCACGTGGTGCACGCGCTGGCGCGGGTGCTGGGCACCGGCGCGGTGCTGGCCGCCATGGTGCTGCTCAGCGCGCGGTGGCGGGCGCGGGCGTCGTGGCTGCTCACCTGGCTGACGCTGGCCGCGACCCTGCTCACGGCCGCCGCTCAGGTCGCCGGGCACGGTGTCGGGCTGGCGCACCGCGCCCAGCTCACGATGATCGCCGTGTGGCTGGTGTACGTCGCGATGCGCCTGCTCGTCGCCGAGGACCCCGACGAGGCGGGCCCCCGGATCGCGCCCGGCCGCCTGGGCGGCGTCGGCGGTGCGCGGGTCCGCACGGACGACGCCCCCGCCATCGCCGCCGGACACGGGGACGCGCACGTCGTCGTGCAGGGGACCGGGCCGGCGGTGCTGATCACGGCCGGGCTCGCGGGCGCCTGGTTCCACTGGGACGCGGTGGCGGCGCGGCTCGCGGACGGCCACCGCGTCATCCGCTTCGACCGCCCCGGCCTCGGGCTCAGCTCGTGCGCGCCCGTCCCGCCCACCCTGTACGGCGAGGTCGCCCGCCTGGCCGCGCTGTCACCCGCGCACCCTCAGCAGGTGACGCTCATCGCGCACGGGGTGGCCTGCTGGCACGCGGAGGCGTTCGCCAGGCTGCACCCGCTGTGCCTGGCCAGGCTCGTGCTGGTGGAGCCCGCCTGCGCGGGTGAGCGCCGGCCGCTGCCGTTCGCCGGGACCGCCGGCAGGTGGCTGCCCGCGCTGGGCCGCACCTGGGGCGCCGCCGCCCTGGCGCGCCTGGCGGGGCCGCCCGCGCACCGGCTGCTCGCGGGGGTGCCCGACCCGTCGGGCGTCTACGGCACGGGCCGGGTGCTCGCCGCGGTGGCGGGGGAGTGGCTGGCCCGCCGCGGCATGGCCGCCGACCTGCGCGGGCTGCGGGCCGAGAAGCCGTTCCCCGACGTGCCGGTCACCGTGCTCAGCTCCGGCGAGCCGGGCGGCTGCGTGGAGTGGCTGGTGGGCGAGCTGGACGCCGAGCACGTACGCCTGCCGCGGGCGAGCCGCCGCCCGCAGCTGCACGCCCCGCAGGCCGTCGCCGACGCCGCCGCCTGAGCCCGGTGCCGCGCGGCCCGCCTTCCCCGAACACATGACGCAACGCCGGGCCACCCACCACAATGGCGGGAAAGCCGCCATATAGGGGGAGTCGCCAATGCCGGACCTCGCGGCCCTGAGGCCAGGGGACCCCGCGACGGTGGGTGCGTACAGTCTCGCCGGGCGGCTCGGCGAGGGCGGGCAGGGCATCGTCTACCTCGCCACCGACCCCGGCGGCGCGGAGGTGGCGCTCAAGCTGCTGCGCGCCGACCTGGCCGGCGACGCCGAGGCGTCGGAGCGGTTCGTCCGCGAGGTGGCGATGGCCAGGCGGGTGGCGCCGTTCTGCACCGCCCAGGTCGTCGAGACCGGGCTGTTCGGCGGGCGGCCGTACATCGTCAGCGAGTACATCGACGGCCCCACCCTGACCGACGTGGTCCGCGAGCAGGGCCCGCGCTCGGGCTCCGCGCTGCACCGGCTGGCCATCGGCACCGTCACCGCGCTGGTCGCCATCCACCAGGCCGGCATCGTGCACCGCGACTTCAAGCCGTCGAACGTGCTGCTCGCCTCCGACGGGCCGAGGGTGATCGACTTCGGCATCGCCAAGGCGCTCGACCTCACCTCCACGCTCACCGGCGCCGTCATCGGCACGCCCGCGTACATGGCGCCCGAGCAGCTCACGGAATCAGGGCCGGGGCCGAAGTCGGACCTGTTCGCGTGGGCGTGCACGCTGCTGTTCGCCGCGTCGGGGCAGGCGCCGTTCGGGCAGGACAGCGTGCCCGCGGTGGTCAACCGGATCCTGCACCACGAGCCCGACACCGCCTGCGTGACCGATCCCGCCCTGCGCGCGCTGGTCACGGACTGCCTGGCCAAGGACCCGGCCCGGCGCCCCACGTCGAGCGAGGCCCTCATGCGCCTGCTCGGCCACCACAGCGCCGCCCCGTCCCACAGTCACGGCCCCCACAGTCACGGCCCCCACAGTCACGGCCCCCACAGTCACGGCCCTCACAGTCACGCCCCGCCCCACGTCCGCACGCCGCCCGCTCCCGGCCTGCTCCAGCGGGGCACCGCAGCGGCAGCCCCGGGCAGCACCGCGGGCGGCTCCCGGGGGCCGCTCACGCGACCGGCGGGGCGCGGGCGTACCGGCTGGGTCGTCGCCGGCGGTGCCGCGGGCGCGCTGCTGCTCGCGGCCGGCGGCACGTTCGCCGCCGTGCGCCTGTCGGGGATCCCCGAGCGCACCACGTCCCCCGCCCCGACCAGCGCGGCGATCACCACCTCCGCCCCGCAGGGCACGACCGCGCCCGCCGCCCGCTCGCTCACCCTGCCCGGCACGTCGGTGCGGCTGGACGAACGCGACGGCGACCCCATCAGGCTCGCCTCCTACACGGTGGACGGCGGCGAGCGCCTGTACGTCAGGAAGCACGCCACCGGCCGGTTCGCCCCCGACCTGCGTTACTTCGAGTACGCCCTGGACCCCGCGACCAACCTGGCCCTGGGCACCGACGTGGACTACAGCACCGACCTGTACGCCACCGTGTCCATCGTGGACCACGTCAGCGACAGGAGCAGGGTCGTCGAGCTCAGCCGCAAGCCGATCTTCCCCACCACGCCCCGCTGGTCGCCCGACGGCAGGTACGGCCTGGTCACCCTCTACAAGGGCGCCGAGGGCGACGCCGAGGAGCACGGCTACGGCATCATCGACGTGGCCGCCGGGACGGGCCGGGCGTTCGAGGTCGACGACGCGGGCGCGGGGGAGTGGCGCTTCTTCTGGGACGCCGGCGGCCGGGCCGTCGGCACCTGGACGGACGGCCGGATGCGCTTCTACGACCTGAACGGCAAGGCGGTGCGCACCCTGTCCGGCGTCGGCACGCCCGTGTGGGTGGAGGGCGACGACATCTCTCCGTCGGGCAGCCGTTTCCTGGCCCACTGCACCTCGGCGGGCACCGCGCTGTGCGCCCGGCCCACCTCGGGCGGCGACGCGGAGCCGATCAGGGTGCCGTTCGCCAGCAACCGGCTCATCGGCTGGTGGGACGACGAGCACCTGGCGGTGTGGCGGGCCAAGGGCGGCGGGTACGAGGCCGTGGTGATCGATCTGACGGGGAAGGTCGGCCGGGTGCTGGCCACGGCGGGCAAGAAGAGCGAGTTCGACAGGATGGGCTTCCGCTTCAGCCGGGTCTCCCCGTAGCCGAGCCCGCCGTTCTAGGATCAAGGCTGAACCCGTCCGGGAGGAGCTGGGGCTCGTGGACATCACCGTGAGCGGCGAGGGCTCCGTCCTGGTCGCGCCCGACACGTTGCGGCTGCACGCGGGCGTCGAGGTGCGCAGGGCCTCGGCGGGGGAGGCGTTCGCCGCCGTGCGCGCCGCCGCCGCCCGGCTGGGCGAGGCGCTGCGGCAGGCGGGCATCGCCCCTGAAGACCTGTCCACGGCGGAGCTGTTCCTCGGCCCCGAGTACGAGTCGTACCCGAAGGTGTCGGCGTACCGGGCGGCACAGGGGCTCCAGGTCGTCGTGCGTGACCTCGGCAGGGGCGACCACGTGATCGACACCGTGGCGGGCGTGGGCGAGGAGGCCAGGCTGCACGGCGTGTCCTTCGAGGTGGCCGAGCCGGGCGAGGCGCTGGCCGAGGCCAGGGTCAAGGCCTTCAGGCAGGCCGCGGCCAAGGCCGCCCAGTACGCCGAGCTGGCCGGCCGGCCGCTGGGCCGCGTGGTGGAGGTGCAGGAGGTCGTGGGCGCGCCGCCGGTGCCGATGCGGCAGATGGCCGCGGAGACCCTGACGGCCCAGAGCGACGCCTCGATCAGCCCGGGCCGCCAGAGCCTCACGGTCCACGTGCGGCTCGGCTACGAGTTCGCTTGAGACTCCAGGTCTACGGCAGGGCCAGCATGCGGTCCAGGGCGACCTTGGCCCAGTGGGTGGTGTCCGCGTCGACCGTGATCTGGTTGGGCACGTCGCCGAGCACCAGCGACTCCAGCGCCCACACCAGGTGCGGCAGGTCGATCCTGTTCATGGTCGAGCAGTAGCAGACCGTGCGGTCGAGGAACGAGATGTTCTTGTCCGGGAAGGTCTGGGCCAGCCGCTTGACCAGGTTCAGCTCCGTGCCGATGGCCCAGCTCGACCCGGCGGGCGCCGCCTGCAGCGTCTTGATGATGTGCTCGGTGGAGCCCACGTGGTCGGCCTTGAGCACGACCTCGTGCCGGCACTCGGGGTGCACGAGCACGTTCACGCCGGGGATGCGCGCGCGCACGTCGTCCACGGACTCGGCCGTGAAGCGGCCGTGCACCGAGCAGTGGCCGCGCCACAGGATTATCCTGGCGCGCTCCAGCTGCTCCTGGGTCAGGCCGCCGTTGGGGCGGTGCGGGTTCCACACCACGCAGTCGTCCAGCGACATGCCCATCTCCAGCACCGCCGTGTTGCGGCCCAGGTGCTGGTCGGGCAGGAACAGCACCTTCCGCCCCTGCTCGAACGCCCAGTCGAGGGCGCGGCGGGCGTTGGAGGAGGTGCAGACCGCGCCGCCGTTCCTGCCGCAGAAGGCCTTGATGTCGGCGCTGGAGTTCATGTACGTGACCGGGATCACCTGATCGGCCAGCCCGGCGTCCTCCAGAGCCTCCCAGCACTCCTCGACCTGGTCGAACGTGGCCATGTCCGCCATCGAGCAACCGGCCGCCATGTCGGGCAGGATCACCTTCTGGGCGTCGCCCGTCAGGATGTCGGCCGACTCGGCCATGAAATGCACACCGCAGAAGACGATGAACTCCGCCTCCGGCCGCGCGGCGGCCTGCTGGGCGAGCTTGAAGGAGTCACCCGTCACGTCGGCGAACTGGATGACCTCGTCACGCTGGTAGTGGTGGCCGAGCACGAACAGGCGGTCGCCGAGCGCCTGCTTGGCCCTGCGCGCGCGTTCCACCAGCTCGGGGTCGGAGGCGGGCGGCAGCTCGCCGGGGCAGTCGACCCCCTTCTCGCTGTGCGGATCGGCGCCCTGGCCGAGGACGTAGAGCGGCAGTCCAGTCTGGGCAGCCATGGCCAAACCCCCTTATCGTCGATTTGACGATACTCATCATGACACATGGCGCCCCGTGGTTATTCCGGGGGAGCCGACCCCGGGAATGTGTGGCATCGCCCAGGTGTTGGTAGCGTCATTAGTAGGACGTCGGAAACAGACAGCCGGGTTAGGGAGTCAGCAGATGACGGTTGAGAGCAGCGAGACCACGGCACAGGGCCTGATCCTGACTGACGCGGCCGCCGCCAAGGTCAAGAGCCTGCTCGAGCAGCAGGGCGAGGAAGGTCTGCAGCTGCGGGTCGCCGTGCAGCCGGGAGGTTGCTCCGGCCTGCGCTACCAGCTCTTCTTCGACGACCGTTCGATGGACGGTGACGTCGTGTCGGACTTCGGCGGTGTCAGCGTGGTCACCGACCGGATGAGCGCCCCCTACCTGATGGGCGCCTCCATCGACTTCGTCGACACGATCGAGAAGCAGGGCTTCACGATCGACAACCCCAACGCCACGGGCTCCTGTGCGTGTGGAGACTCGTTCAACTAGCGCTCGACCGGCGCTCGAGCCAGGTCCCGCCCGCCTTTGTGCGAGCGGGACCTTCGCGTATTCTCGTTGGGCCCATTGGCCTGCTGACAACGAGGAAGAAGAATCCCGTGCGCATTGCCGTGACCGGCTCAATCGCGACAGACCATCTGATGACGTTCCCTGGCAGCTTCGGCGATCAGCTCATCGCCGAGCAGCTCGACAGGGTGTCACTGTCGTTCCTGGTCGATGATCTCCAGATCCGGCGTGGTGGCTGCGCCGCGAACATCGCCTTCGGAATGGCCTGCCTCGGTCTCAACCCGATCCTCGTGGGCGCCGTCGGCAACGACTTCGCCGACTACCGCTCCTGGCTGGAGCGCCACGGCGTGGACTGCGGCTCCGTGCACGTCTCCGAGACGCAGCACACCGCCCGCTTCCTGTGCACCACCGACGAGCACCACAACCAGATCGCCTCGTTCTACACCGGTGCCATGGCCGAGGCGCGGCTCATCGAGCTGCAGCCCGTCGCCGACCGCGTGGGCGGGCTCGACCTGGTGCTGATCAGCCCCAACGACCCCGACGCGATGCTGCGCCACACCGACGAGTGCCGCCAGCGCGGCATCCCGTTCGCCGCCGACATCTCCCAGCAGCTCGCGCGCATGGAGGACGAGCAGATCCGCCAGCTCGTCGACGGCGCCGCCTACCTGTTCTCCAACGACTACGAGAAGGGGCTCATCGAGCAGAAGACCGGCTGGACCGACGAGGAGATCCTCGGCCGGGTCGGCGTCCGCGTCACCACGCTCGGCCCCAAGGGCGCCGTGATCGACCGCCAGGGTGAGCCGTCCATCCAGGTCGCCCCCGCTCCCGAGCGCGGCAAGGCCGACCCCACGGGCGTCGGCGACGCCTTCCGCGCCGGCTTCATGTCCGGTCTGGCCTGGGGCCTGTCGCTGGAGCGGTGCGGGCAGATCGGCAACCTCACCGCCACGCACGTGCTGGAGCGCGTGGGCGGGCAGGAGTACGAGCTGGGGCAGGCGTCCTTCCTGGAGCGCTTCGGCGCCGCGTACGGGGCCGAGGCCGCCGCCGAGGTCGGCGAGCACGTGCGCTGCTACCACCCCTGACGTAGCACGTGCGCTGCTACCACCCCTGACCGAGCACGTGCGCTGGCCCTGCCACCACCCCTGACACGGCGAAGGCCGTCCCGCGCCCGCGGGACGGCCCTCACCCGCGCGCGTCAGCGCAGGGCGTAGACCCGGTGCACGAACTCGGCGAGCTGGTCGTCGGGCAGGTGCCTGGCCAGGTCGGCCTCGCTGATCATGCCGACGATGTGGCCGTCGTCCATCACCGGCAGCCGCTTGATCTGGTGCTCCTCCATGCGGGCCAGCGCGTCCTCCACGGTCGCGTCCGACGGCACCCAGACCAGCCCGGTGGCCAGCTCGCCCGCCGTCACCTGGGCGGGGTCGTGCCCGGCCGCGACACACTTCACGACGATGTCGCGGTCGGTGATGATGCCCGTCACGCGGTCGTCGGGACCGCACACGGGCAGGGCGCCCACGTCGCTGTTGCGCATCAGCTGCGCCGCCCGGTCGAGGGTCTCGTGCGCGCCGATGCACTCCGCTCCCGTGCTCATGACGTCGCGGGCGGTTTCGTTCGGTTGTCCGCTGATCATGGCTATCCCCTGCTTGTCGATGGACTCGTACGGGAGGCCCCTACCCACCGTGCGGAGCTGAATCGGGGATTTGCGGACGGCCGGAAATCAGTAGTTGCGCATGACGTGGATCGCCCAGCCGCCCTCGGGCAGCTCGTACGACCCGACGTGCCGATGCGACTTGAGCCTGCACCACGCCGGCACGTCCGTGTACGCCGCCGGGTCGTCGGCCAGCACGGCCACCACGGCGTTCAGCGGGACGTAGTTGATCTGCTCGGCCAGCATGATGATCGGGATCGGGCACTTCTTGCCCAGCGCGTCGATCGTCAAAGCCGGCTGCGTCACTTCTGTCATGCGACTCCCGCGTCCTGGCGGATGCGGCGCACCAGCTCGGGCAGCGCGGCGAGGAAGGCGTCGACCTCGGCCGCGGCAGCCCCCCTGGGCAGCGACACCCGGACATTCCCATGCGTGAGCACGCCCATCGCTTCGAGGACGTGCGATGGACGAAGCGTACTAGCGGTGCACGAACTTCCGGACGATACGGCGAATCCGGCCTTGTCCAGCTCGGTCAGCAGCGCCTCGCCGTCAACGTACAGGCACGAAAAGGTCACGATGTGCGGCGCCCGGTCAACGGGGTCGCCGATCACCTCCACGTCCGGCACGATCTCCGGGACGGTCTGCCTGATCTTGTCGATGAGCCGGGAAAGCCTGGCCTGCTCCTGCTCGGCCTCGGCCGCCGTCGCGCGCAGGGCCGCCGCCGCGGCGACGACGGCGGGCACGTTCTCGAAGCCCGGCACCCGCCGCCGCTCCCGCTCGTCCTCCGGCAGGTAGGAGCGGAAGCGCGTGCCCTTGCGCACCGCCAGCACGCCCACCCCGGCGGGGCCGCCCCACTTGTGCGCGCTGGCCGTCAGCACCGACCAGCCCTGCGGCGGCGGCATGCGGCCGGCCGTCTGCGCCGCGTCCACCAGCAGCGGCACGCCGTGCTCGCGGCAGGCCGCGGCGGCCTGCTCGACCGGCTGCAGCGTGCCCACCTCGTGGTTGGCCGTCTGCAGGCAGGCCAGCGCCGTGCCGGGCCGCGCGACCGCCTCGGCGAACCGGTCGAGGTCCACCCGCCCGCTCAGCGCCACGCCGACCGTCTCCACCGTGCCGCCCTCGCGCTCGTGCACCTGGCCCGCGTGCAGCACGCTGGAGTGCTCGACCGCGCTCGTCACCAGATGGCGCCCGGCTCTGCGCCTTCCGTGTAGGGTGCCCAGGACGCCGAGATGCACGGCCTGCGTGCCGGACGAGGTGAACACCACCTCGTCGGGGCGCGCGCCGAGCACCTCGGCCACCTCCGTGCGGGCCTGCTCCAGCAGCAGGTGCGCGCGGCGGGCCTGGCCATAGAGTCTCGCGGGGTCGGCCCAGCCGGTGTCGATCGCCGCCATCAGCGCCTCGCGCGCCTGAGGGTGCAGCGGTTCGCTCGAAGCCGCGTCGAAGTAAGCCACGAGACTCATCGTCCCACTTGCGGCGCCACCGAGGGGTCGCGCGGTAGGGCGAGGCCCCTGCACGCTAATGTGTCTGCTTGTCAGTCTGTGCTTGATGCAGAAAGAGCAATACGAGCGCCCAAGGGAAAGACTCTTGGGCTTCATCTGTGGGGTAGGCGATCCGTGAGTCCGACTCGCCGTACGACGCGGCGTTCGTTGGCCCGGCGCAGGGTGCCGCGCGCCGCCGCTTTGGCGTTGCTGCTGGCCACTGCTACGGCGTGTGCTAATGACGTCCCCGAGGCCAACTGGTCTCGCGGCCTTCTTCCCGACCACATCACCGAGCAGGGCGAGATCGTCCAGACGCTGTGGAACGGGGCCTGGATCGCCGCACTCGCCACGGGTGCCGTCGTCATCGGCCTGATCATCTGGGCGTGCATCTTCCATCGCAAGCGCAGGGCCAAGGCGGAGCTGCCTCCGCAGGTGCGTTACAACCTGCCGATCGAGATGCTCTACACCTTGATCCCGCTGGTGATGGTGTCGGTGTTCTTCTTCTTCACCGCCCGCGACAGCGAGGCGCTCGCCCATGTCGACGGCGACGCGCCGGTCAAGGTCAAGGTGGAGGCGTACCAGTGGAGCTGGCGCTTCACCACCACCGTGAACGGCAAGCCGCTCAAGCCGGTCGCCGGGGTGCCGGTGAGCGACTACAGGCAGGGCCCGCAGCTCGTTCTCCCGGTGAACACGAAGGTCGAGTTCGACCTCCAGACCGACGACGTCATCCACTCGTTCTGGGTGCCGGAGTTCCTGTTCAAGCGGGACGTCATCCCCGGCATCCCCGAGGGTGACCCGGGCCGCAAGTTCCAGATCAACACGCTCGACAAGCCAGACGTCTACGCCGGCCGCTGCGCCGAGCTCTGCGGTGTCGACCACAGCCGGATGCTGTTCTCCGTGAAGCTCGTGCAGCAGCAGGAGTGGGACCAGTACGTCGCGACCCAGGCTGGGAGTGCCCAGTGACCGCCATTCACGAACCCCTGACGACCACGCCGGTCAGGCCCACGGGTAGCACCAAGGGCCAGATCATCGCCAAGTGGATGTCCTCGACCGATCACAAGATCATCGGGCACATGTACTTGATCACGTCGTTCGCCTTCTTCCTCATCGGCGGCGTGATGGCCCTGGTCATGCGGGCCGAGCTGGCGCAGCCCGGGCTGCAGTTCACCAGCAACGAGCAGTTCAACCAGCTGTTCACCATGCACGGCACGATCATGCTGCTGATGTTCGCGACGCCGCTGTTCGCCGGCTTCGCCAACGAGCTGATGCCGCTGCAGATCGGCGCCCCCGACGTGGCCTTCCCGCGGCTGAACATGGTGAGCTACTGGCTCTACCTGTTCGGCAGCCTCATCGCCGTCTCCGGCTTCTTCACGCCGGGCGGCGCGGCCTCCTTCGGCTGGTTCGCCTACACGCCGCTGTCCAACGCGATCAACTCGCCCGGCATCGGCGGCGACCTGTGGATCATGGGCCTGGCCCTGTCCGGCCTGGGCACGATCCTCGGCGCGGTCAACTTCATCACCACGATCATCTGCATGCGCGCGCCCGGCATGACCATGTTCCGCATGCCGATGTTCGTCTGGAACGTGCTGCTGACCAGCATGCTCGTGCTGATGGCGTTCCCCGTGCTGGCCGCCGCGCTGCTGGCGCTGGAGTCCGACCGCAAGCTCGGCACGCACATCTTCGACTCCGAGAACGGCGGCGCGCTGCTCTGGCAGCACCTGTTCTGGTTCTTCGGCCACCCCGAGGTGTACATCATCGCGCTGCCGTTCTTCGGCATCGTGACCGAGATCATCCCCGTCTTCAGCCGCAAGCCGATCTTCGGCTACATCAGCCTCGTGGGCGCGACGATCTCGATCGCCGGTCTGTCCATCACGGTCTGGGCGCACCACATGTTCCCGACCGGCCAGGTGCTGCTGCCGTTCTTCTCGTTCATGACGTTCCTCATCGCCGTACCGACCGGGGTGAAGTTCTTCAACTGGATCGGCACGATGTGGCGCGGCCACCTGAGCTTCGAGTCGCCGATGCTGTTCTCGGTCGGCTTCCTCATCACCTTCCTCCTCGGCGGTCTGACGGGCGTCATCCTGGCCTCGCCGCCGCTCGACTTCCACATCAGTGACACCTACTTCGTCGTGGCCCACTTCCACTACGTGGTCTTCGGCACCGTGGTGTTCGCGATGTTCGCCGGGTTCTACTTCTGGTGGCCCAAGTTCACCGGCAAGATGCTCGACGACAAGCTCGGCAAGCTGCACTTCTGGCTGCTGTTCGTCGGCTTCCACACCACGTTCCTCGTCCAGCACTGGCTGGGCATGGCCGGTTTCCCGCGCCGTTACGCCGACTACAGCGCGGCCGACGGCTTCACCGACCTCAACCTGCTCTCGTCGGTGGGCGCGTTCGTGCTGGGCGCCTCGACGCTGCCGTTCTTCTACAACGTCTGGAAGACCTGGCGCAGCGCGCCTAAGGTCACGGTCGACGACCCGTGGGGCTACGGCAACTCCCTGGAGTGGGCGACGAGCTGCCCGCCGCCGCGGCACAACTTCACCTCGCTGCCCCGCATCCGGTCCGAGCGGCCCGCGTTCGACAAGCGGTTCCCGCACGCTTCCGCCAAGTCCGACCACCCGGAGGTTGAGTCCTGATGAAGGTGCAGGGATGGTTGTTCCTGCTGTGCGGGTTGTTCTTCGCCGGCGTGGACATCGCCTACTGGTTCTGGACGAAGGCCGCCACGGGCAAGGGTGAGCCGGTCGGCACGACCGCCATGGCCATCTCCGTCGGCTTCGCGTTCATGGTCGGCTACTACCTGATGTTCACCGCGCGGCGCATCGGCGCCCAGCCGGAGGACAACAAGCAGGCCGAGATCAGCGACGGCGCGGGCGAGCTGGGCTTCTTCAGCCCGAGCAGCTGGTGGCCGCTGTTCCTGTGCCTGGCGGCGGCCTTCGCCTTCGCCGGGTTCGTGATCGGCTTCTGGATGTTCCTGATCGGGGTCTTCCTCGTGATCATGGCCATGATCGGGTTCGTGTTCCAGTACTACCGGGGTCACTTCTCGCACTGATCGGCGCGAGCTTCGAGCGGGCGTCCTCCCTTGGGGGAGGGCGCCCGCTTTTTGGTGTTCTTTACCAGTGCACGGATGTGGTGATCTGATCACTCAGGGTAATAAAGGAGGCAGAACTGGCTCGATCGTGGACGAGGGAGTGCTCGTGGGGCGCAGAGCGTATGGACCGGCCGGCCTGCTGGCCTTGGCGCTGCTGACCGCCTGCTCGGCGGGCCCGGCCGACGACCCCAAGGGGGTCGCCATGGCAGGGGCGGCGCGGGGCGCCCCTGTAGGGGTCTCTCCGGCGGACAAGAGCACGAACGTGCCCACCGACCAGCCCGTGGTGGTTTCGGTCCATGGGGGCAGGCTCAAGAGCGTGCAGGTGATGGGCAGCGGCAAGGCGGGCCCGATGAAGGGAGTGCTGAGCGCCGACGGCTCCCGCTGGCGCAGCCTCGGCACCGCCAGCCCGGGCACCTCCTACACGGTCACCGCCGTCTCGGTGGACGCCGCGGGTCGCGCCAGCGAGGTGAAGAGCGCGTTCACGACCGTCAAGGGCGACAAGACGTTCGACATCGAGACCATCACCCCGAACAAGGACGACACCGGCCTCACCGTCGGGGTCGGCATGCCCGTCATGATCGCCTTCGACAAGCCCGTCATCGACCGGATCGCCATCGAGCGCAACCTCACCGTGCACAGCTCCAAGCCGGTGGAGGGGGCCTGGCACTGGTTCGACAACCAGCACGTGGACTTCCGGCCGGAGAAGTACTGGCCGGCGCACACCCGGGTGCGGGTGGAGGCCAAGCTGGCGGGGGTGCGCGGCGGGCCCGGCATGTACGGCAAGCGCAACGTACGCGTCGACTTCAAGATCGGCCGGTCGCAGATCACCAAGGGCAGCACCGACGAGCACGTGCTCGTCGTCAGGCGGAACGGCAAGAAGATCCGCACCATGCCGATGAGCGCCGGGCAGGGCGGCCAGTGGAAGTACTACACGACCTCGGGCATCCACCTGGCGATGTCCCGCGAGCCCGTCACCGTGATGACCTCGCCGGGGATCGGGCCGGGGTCGCCGGGGTACTACCGGCTCACCGTCTACAACACCGTGCGGATCTCCAACAGCGGTGAGTATGTGCACAGTGCGCCCTGGTCGGTGGGGTCACAGGGGAACTCGAACGTGAGCCATGGGTGTGTGAACATCAGTCCGGCCAATGCTGCTTGGTTCATCAAGAACACGTTGATCGGGGACCCGATCATCATCACCGGGTCGCCTCGGAAGCTGGAGCCGACCAATGGGTGGGGGCACTGGCAGGAGAATTGGAGGCAGTGGCTGAAGTGGAGCTCGCTCAAGGCGGGGCCGACCCTGATGCTGCGCTGACGCGGTCCCGCGGCGGCCGCCCGCGCTCGTGGCGCACCGCGCGGGCCGTGCCGGCGCGCCTTGCGCCCGCCGGTGCGCGGAGGGGCGCATGCGTTGCGCGAGTACGTCCTGGGCCCGCACGCGCTGAGGGGCGCATGCGCTGAGCGGCGCGCGTCGCACCTGCGTGCAGGCAGCGTGCCTGCGTCACGCCGTGCACGTCGAGGAGTGCCTGGGCTGTGGGGTACGTCAGGAGGCGGGACGGAAGGAGCCGCTGGCCTCGACCCACCGATCGAGCACAGCAGCCGCAGCCCCCGAATCCACAGCCTGCGCCGCCCGCGCATACCCGTCGATCATCGCGGAGTCCAGATCATCCCCGGGCCCGTCGAGCGCCACCAGAGCAGCCGCGGCGTTGAGCAGCACGGCGTCGCGGACCGGCCCGGACTTCCCGCGGACGAGATCATGCACCGCCTGCGCGTTGAACGCCACGTCACCACCCCGCAGGGCGCCGACGTCGGCGCGCGGGATGCCGAGCACCGCCGGGTCGAACGTGGTCTGGGTCGCGGTGCCGTCCTTGACCACCCAGACGGTCGAGGTGGCGGCGATGGTCAGCTCGTCGAGGCCGTCGTCGCCGCGGAAGACCAGGGCGGAGACGCCGCGCTCGGCGAAGACGCCCGCGAGCACCGGCAGCATGCGGGCGTCGTAGACGCCGATGGCCTGGGCGGAGGGGCGGGCGGGGTTGGTGAGCGGGCCGAGGAAGTTGAAGATCGTGGGGACGCCGATCTCCTTGCGCGTGGGCCCGGCGAAGCGCAGCGCGGGGTGGTAGACGGGGGCGAAGCAGAACGCGATGCCCGCGTCGCGCGCCACCTGCGCCGTCTGCTCGGGTGTGAGGTCGAGCCGGATCCCGAGGTGCTCCAGCACGTCGGCGGCGCCGCAGGAGGAGGAGGCGGCGCGGTTGCCGTGCTTGACGACCCTGGCCCCCGCCGCGGCGGCCACGATGGCGGCCATGGTGGAGACGTTGACGGTGTGCGCCCGGTCGCCGCCGGTGCCGACGATGTCGACCACGGGCCCCTCGACGCTCAGCGGCGTGGCCAGGTCGAGCATGGTGCGGGCCAGCCCGACGACCTCGGCCACGGTCTCGCCCTTGGCGCGCAGCGCGATCACGAAGCCGGCGATCTGGGACGGCGTAGCGGCGCCGGACATGATCTCCCGCATCGCCCAGGCCGACTCGTCGGAGGTGAGGTGCTCTCCGGACAGGAGAGCGGAAAGCAGGGTGGGCCAGGTCGTCCGGGAGTCCATGGGCACCTACTTGGCGTTGAGACGGGTGGAGTTACGGCGGCGCATCAGGTCGGCCACGGTGTCGGCCAGGACCATGGGCTCCAGGGGCTGCGACACGACCGCGTCGGCCTTGGACCACTCGGCCAGCCAGCGGTCGTCGCGCCTGGCGATGATCAGGCAGATGGGCGGGCAGTCGTAGACCTCGTCCTTGGCCTGGCGGGAGATCCCCATGCCGCCCGCCGGCTGCGTCTCGCCGTCGAGGATCGCCACGTCGATCTCACCCGACCCCAGCCACTGGTGGACCTTGGGCTCGGTGGCGCACTCCACGATCTCCACGAGGGGTACGTCGGCCGCGGGGCGCCTGCCGATGGCCTGGCTCACCTCGGCCCGGGTGGCGGCGTCGTCGCTGTAGACGAGGACCTTCATCTTCTCGTCGGTGCTCCCAGTGGACATCGGTCGCGCTCACTATCAGTCGAAGCGGTATGGTCACCTGGGATCGTACCGGTGTGCCGGGATGCATACCCAGGGCACCATGCCTGGTGGGTGTTATGTGGCAATTATCCCAGGTTGGCTACCGGTTTGTACCTGCTAACGGGGGGTCGTGCGCCGGACCGACCACCGGAGCCGCAATAATGCTGCCCGTGGCGACAGCATCCGCAATAACTTCGACGACGACAGCACAGTCGTACCGCAGACCGAATCTGGTCAGTGTGGGCACGATCGTCTGGCTGTCCTCTGAGCTCATGTTCTTCGCGGCGCTGTTCGCGATGTACTTCACCATCCGGTCGGTGAGCGAGGGCAAGGGCCTCGAATGGGGCCCGGCGCTGCTTCCTGCGGGCACGCAGGCCGCAGAGGGAGTCGCTCACCTGAACATCCCGTTCGCGACGGTCAACACGATCATCCTGGTTCTGTCGAGTGTGACGTGCCAGCTGGGCGTGTGGGCCGCAGAGAAGGGGCAGGTCGGCAAGCTCCGCTTCTGGTACATCGTCAGCTTCCTGATGGGCGCCGTCTTCGTCGCCGGTCAGCTGTACGAGTACATGGAGCTGGCGTCAGAGGGCGCGACCTTGTCCGCTAACGCCTACACCTCGGTGTTCTACCTGACGACGGGCTTCCACGGCCTGCACGTGACCGGTGGCCTGATCGCGTTCCTGTTCATGCTGGGACGCACGTACGCCGCGAAGCGCTTCACGCATGAGCAGGCCACCAGCGCGATCGTCGTGTCCTACTACTGGCACTTCGTAGACGTCGTCTGGATCGGTCTTTTCGCGACCATCTACATCATTCGTTAAGGAACGGGATCTCTGTGACTAGGATCACCGCTTGGCGGCGGCATCCCCTCGCGAGATACGCCGTCCTGATTTTGGCGTTGGCGCTGGTCGGGATGGTATACGCCGCCTTTGTCCAGGCGGGTAAGCCTGCCGACGCGGCATTGGCGACAGGCAAGGTCGATGACGTGGCCGAGGGCAGGAGCCTGTTCGAAGCGCACTGCATGAGCTGCCACGGCACCAACGCGCAGGGCACCCAGACGGCGCCCACGCTCATCGGCGTCGGCGCCGCGGCCGTCGACTTCCAGATGAGCACCGGCCGCATGCCGGCCGGCGCGCCCGGCCCGCAGGCGCCGCGCAAGCCGCTCGCGCCCTGGGTCAACGAGACGGCGATCCGCCAGATCTCGGCCTACGTGCAGTCGCTCGGCGGCGGCCCGCAGGTTCCGCCCGCGGAGCACGTCGACCCCAAGCTCGGTGACGCCGGCAAGGGTGGCGAGCTGTTCCGCGCCAACTGCATCCAGTGCCACAACTGGGTCGGCGCCGGTGGTGCGCTGACGCAGGGCAAGTACGCGCCCAACCTCAACGAGGCGACGCCGACGCAGATCTACGAGGCCATGGTCACCGGTCCGCAGGCCATGCCGGTCTTCAACGACACGACGATCACGCCTGAAGAGAAGCGCAGCATGATCGCCTACATCACCCAGGTTCGCGAGCAGAGGGACCCGGGAGGTTTCGCCCTCGGGCGTATTGGCCCGGTCACCGAAGGTCTCGTAGCGTTCGTGGTGGGCATCGCCGCCCTCTGCCTCGCCGCCATCTGGATCACCGCGAAGAAGCGACAGAAGTCATGACAGACAACGAGCACGAGATCGAGCAGCCGGATGAGCGCGTGCCCAAGCGCGTCATCGGCACCCCCGCACCGGGCACCTCGATGCTCGGCACGGCGGAATCGGCCGAAGCCGACCAGGATGTCCCCGGCGTGACGCTGCAGGACCCGGCCAAGGCACGTAAGGCCGAGAAGATCGTGGCGCTGTGCTTCACGATCACGTTCCTCGCGGCCATCGCGTTCATCATCTCCTACGTGTACTTCCAGGTCGGCAGCCCAGAGGCGACGGGCACCTCCAACCTGGCGCTCGGCAGCACGCTCACGATCGCGATCCTGGGGCTGGCGGTCGGCATCGTGATCTGGGTCCGCCAGATCATGCCGAAGTACTCCCTGATCCAGGAGCGCCACACGATGGCCTCGGAGGAGGCGGACCGCGACGTCGTCGCGGACACCTTCCTGCGTGGCGCCAACGAGAGCGGCTTCGTCAAGCACAAGCTGCTGCGCCGCACGCTGCTGCTGGCGGCGGCGCCGCTCGGCCTGGTGCCGCTGGTGCTGCTGCGCGACCTCGACAACAACCGGATGCCGGGCGCGAGGTTCAACGACCAGCTGCGGCACACGGTGTGGGGCGAGAAGACCAAGGAGGGCAAGCCGCTCAGGCTCGTCGTCGAGGGCACCGGCCAGCCCATCAGGGCCGCCGACTTCAACTCGCCCGGCGGCATCCTGTCGGTCGTCCCCGAGGGCTACGAGCACGACCTGAACGCCCTCGCCAAGGCCACGCTGATCCTGATCAAGTTCCGTCCGGAAGAGATCAAGGGCGGCACCAGGCTGAACTGGACGCACGACGGCATCGTCGCGTACTCCAAGATCTGCACCCATGTGGGCTGCCCCGCGGCCCTGTACGAGCAGAACACGCATCACATCCTCTGCCCGTGCCACCAGTCGACGTTCGACGCCGCCGACGGCGCCAAGGTCATCTTCGGCCCGGCCGCCCGGCCGCTGCCGCAGCTGCCGATCAGCGTCGACGCCGAGGGTTTCCTCATCGCCCAGGGCGACTTCGAGGTGCCCGTCGGTCCCAGCTACTGGGAGCGTGGTGACGCGGAGGCCGCGGCAAGGGAGAAGGGAGGCCAGGCATGAGTGAGCTGAAGGCCGCGCCGAAGGCCATCGCCGGGCCGTCGAACTTCCTCGACGAGCGCCTCGGCGGCGCCAACTTCCTCAAGCGCAACCTGCGCAAGATCTTCCCTGACCACTGGTCGTTCCTGCTGGGTGAGATCGCGCTCTACTCCTTCGTCATCCTGCTGCTGACCGGTACGTTCCTGACGTTCTGGTTCAAGCCCAGCATGATGGAGGTCGCCTACGACGGCTCGTACGCGCCGCTCAGGGGCGTCATGATGTCCGAGGCCTACGCGTCGTCGCTGGAGATCAGCTTCGACGTCCGGGGTGGTCTGCTCATCCGGCAGATGCACCACTGGGCGGCCCTGCTCTTCGTGGCCGGCATGATGGTCCACGCGCTGCGCGTGTTCTTCACCGGCGCCTACCGCAAGCCGCGCGAGATCAACTGGATCATCGGCGTGCTGCTGCTGACGCTGGCGCTGGCCGAGGGCCTGACCGGCTACTCCCTGCCCGACGACCTGCTCTCCGGCGCCGGTCTGCGGATCACCGAGGGCGTGGCGATCTCGCTGCCGCTGGTCGGCACGTACATCACGTTCTTCCTGTTCGGCGGGGAGTATCCGGGTGAGGATGTCATCTCCCGGTTCTACTCGCTGCACATCCTGCTCATCCCGGGCATCCTCCTGGCGCTGATCTCGGCGCACATGGTGCTCATGTGGGTGCAGAAGCACACGCAGATGCCGGGCAAGGGACGTACGAACCAGAACGTCGTGGGTGCGCCGTTCTACCCGGCCTTCATGCTCAAGGCCGGCGCGTACTTCCTGTTCACGCTGGGCGTGGTCAGCGGTCTGGCGACGTTCACCCAGATCAACCCGATCTGGCTGTTCGGCCCGTACACGCCGGCGGACGTCTCGGCGGGCTCGCAGCCCGACTTCTACATGGGCTTCCTCGAAGGCGCGCTGCGCATCATGCCACCGTGGGAGATCAACCTCTTCGGCACGGCCCACGCGGGCACGCTGCCGTTGAGCGTCATCATCCCGGCGCTGGTGCCGATGGGCATCATCATGACCGGTCTGGCGCTGTACCCGTTCCTCGAACGGTGGATCACCGGCGACAACCGCGAGCACCACGTCGCCGACCGGCCGCGCAACAACCCGCACCGCACCTCGATCGGCATCTCGGCGATGACGTTCTACGGCGTGCTGTGGCTGCTCGGCGCGAACGACGAGATCGCGGCGAACTTCCACGTGAGCCTGAACCACACGACCTACGCCGGTCGCGTGCTGATCTTCGTCGGGCCGATCCTGGCCTACCTGATCACCTACCGCATCTGCCTCGGCCTGCAGCGCTCCGACCAGGCGATCATCTCGCACGGTGTGGAGTCCGGCGTGATCAAGCGGCTGCCGCACGGTGAGTTCATCGAGGTCCACACGCCGCCGTCGGACGACATCGAGGCTCACATGCGCGGCAAGGAGCCGGTGCCGATGCTGCCGGTGGACGAGGACAGCTCGGGCATCCCGCCCAAGGGCATGCGCGGGCCGATCGGGAAGCTGCGCGGGCGCATGTCCAAGGCGTACGGCGGGGAGAAGATCCCCATGGACGACGGGCATGGGCACGACGAGGACGAGCACGCCGCCATCGGCAGTGGCGGCGGCGAGGACCGCAGCATCACGCACTGAATCTGCCGCCACAACCGCACGGGCCCGGACGAGAGAACTCTCGTCCGGGCCCGTCGGCGTTGGTGGGGTGGGGGTGGGTGCTGGTGTGCGGTGGCTCGCGGTTCCGTGCGCGGGCCCTGCGCCGCTCGGCGGGGCCGGTCGGCGCGGCGTCCAGCGGCCCGGAGGCGCGACGCGCGCGTGCCCCGAGCGGGCCGGGGACCGGCCCGGGAGGCGGTCAGTCGGCCTCGGGGAAGCCGATCGAGAAGGCCGCGTCCAGGTCGTGCTTGGAGTAAGCACGGAAGGCGATGTGCGTCTCCGTGTGCAGCACCCCGGCGACCTTGTTGATCCGCCCCGGCACCACCTCGGCGATCTCCTCGTAAGCCGCGACCCGCACCATGGCCAGCAGGTCGTACTCGCCGGTGATGGAGTAGACCTCGCTGACCCCCTCGATCTCGGCGATCGTCTGGGCGACCTCCGGGATCCGGTCTACCTCTGCGTTGATGTGGACGATAGCCGTGACCATGTATCAACTGTATCGTTTCACCTCAAAGGTCGCCCCTCCCGAGGGCGGCGTTGGTCGAGATGCCGGTAAGCGAGGTCAATGCGAGCCTTGTGGCGGCCCGCACCGTGGGCCGGGAGACTCCACTCGCCGTCCAGCTCCACCAGCCGCACCCCCGGCGACTCCAGCCAGCGCAGGATGCACTCCGTCTCCTCGGCGCTGGCCGCGTGCACGGGGCCCGGGCCCGGGATGACGACCTCGGCGGTGGCCTTGAGCGAGGCGACGAACGGGGTCGGGTGGGTGCCCTTGGGCATGACGCCGGCCGCGGCGAGGCGGCCGTAGCGGACCACGTGGATGTCCCACCCGCCGCCGAACGCCGGGCTGGCGGCCACCAGCTCCGGGATGCGGGTGATGGCGCTGAGCCGCTGCATGCGCGCGGCCGTACGGACGAACGAGGCCAGCCGGTCGCGGTCGACGGAGGCCTCCTCGTAGCGCTGCTCGACCGACAGGCGCTCCATGCGGGCCGAGACCGCGCTGAAGACGGGGGAGGCGTCGAGGGTCATGGCGCGGCGGGCGCTCTCGACGTGCACGGCGTACTCCTCGGGGCTCTGCCTGCCCTCGCAGGGCGCGCCGCAGCGGCCCATCTCGTGCAGCACGCACGCCGCCCGCCTGGTGCGCAGCGTGACCGGCTGCGTGCACTGGCGCAGCGGGACGGCCTCGTGCAGGGCGATGCGGGCGTCGTCGGCCTGGCGGGCGCTGGTGAAGGGGCCGAGGTAGGTGGCGCCGTCGTCCTTGAGGTCGCGCACGATCGACAGCCGAGGGAAGACGTCGGTGGTGAGCTTGAGCCACAACATCTTCTCCGGGAAGCGCGAGCGCCGGTTGTAGCGCGGCTTGGCGCCGCCGATCAGGCGCAGCTCGCGGACCTCCGCCTCCAGCGCGGTCGAGCAGACGATGTGGCGCACCCGCTCGGCGATGCCGATCATCTCGCGGATGCGGGGGCGGGTCTCGCCGGCGGTGAAGTAGGAGCGCACGCGGTTGCGCAGGTTGGTGCTCTTGCCGATGTAGAGGACCTCGCCGCGCTCGTCCTCGAACAGGTAGACGCCCGGCGCGTGCGGCACCGACTCGGCGAGGTGGCGCTTGCGCTGCTGCTCGGGCGTGGGGGCGCGGACGAACGACTTCAGCTCCTCCAGCGTGTGCACCTGGAAGGAGCCGGCCCGCTCGATCAGCCCGTGCAGCACGTCGACGGTCGCCCTGGCGTCCTGGAGGGCACGGTGGCACGGCTCGACGGGGCTGCGGAAGAACCTGGCCAGCGTCGCCAGCTTGGCGTTGGGCGTCTCGTCGCGGGTCAGCACCCGCCGGGCCAGATCGACGGTGTCGACGACCGGGTTGGCCGGCGGGGGATAGCCGAGCGCGGCGCACGCGGCCTTGATGAAGCGGGTGTCGAAGCCGGCGTTGTGCGCCACCAGCGTGGACCCCCTGATGAACTCCAGGAAGCTCGGCAGCACCGACTCGATCTTGGGCGCGGCCAGCACCATCGCGTCGGTGATGCCGGTCAGCACCGAGATGAACGGCGGGATCGGCCCCCCGGGATCGACCAGCGTCGAGAACTCGCCGAGCACCTCGCCCGCCCGCACCTTGACCGCGCCGATCTCGGTGATGGCGTCCTCGGCGGGCGCGCCGCCGGTCGTCTCGAGGTCGAACACGACGAACGTGACTTCGCTCAGCGGCGTGCCGAGCTCGTCGAGAGTGCCTTGAACCGGATCCACGAACCAAGACCATAGAGAGAGGGACCGACAGGAACGAGTAAGCACCCCTCTTGATCCTTAGTTACCCTTCCCTTTATGTCCGCGGGAAGACTTTCCGGCCGTTACTCCCTGCTTCGTCCGCTGGGCGCGGGCGGCATGGGGAAAGTATGGCTGGCCAGGGACGAGATGCTCCACCGCGATGTCGCGGTCAAGGAGCTGACGCTGCCCGAGGGCATGTCCGACAGGGAGCGGCACGACCTGGTGACGAGGGCCGTGCGCGAGGCGCAGGCCATGGCCCGGCTGCGCCACCCCGGCATCGTGGCGCTGCACGACGTGGTCGTCGAGCAGGAGCGGCCCTGGCTGGTGATGGAGCTGCTGCGCGGCCGCACGCTGGCCGAGACCGTGCGCGAGTTCGGGCCCATGCCGCCCGAGTACGCCGCCAGGATCGGCGCCGACGTGCTGGAGGCGCTGATGGTGGCGCACGCCCAGGGCATGCAGCACCGCGACGTCAAGCCGGGCAACGTGTTCCTGACCGAGAGCGGCCGGGTGGTGCTCACCGACTTCGGCATCGCCAGGCAGGAGGGCCAGGCCACGATCACCGAGCAGGGACTGACGATCGGCTCGCCCGGGTTCATCGCGCCCGAGCGGCTGGAGGGCCAGCCCGGCGGCCCGGCCAGCGACCTGTGGTCGCTCGGCGCCACGCTGCACATGGCGCTGAAGGGCACGCCCGCCTACGACGGCTCGGCGGCCCAGCGCATCCGTGCCACGCTGATGGAGCCGCTGCCCCCGCTGGAGGGCCCGCTCGGGCCGGTGGTGACCGCCATGATGGCCTACCAGCCCGCCGCCCGCCCCGACCCGCGCGTGGCCGTCGAGGTGTTGCGGCAGGTCGCGGCCGGCCGTCCCGCGCCGCGGCTGCCCGTCAACGCCGAGGTGACCGCGCCGGTCAAGCGGCGCGGCAGGGTGGCGCTGTGGACCGCCGCGGCGGCGGTGCTGGTCGCGGGGGCGGGCGCGACGGGGTTCGTGCTGCTGGACCGCGACGGCGGTGGCGGCGCCGGCGCCTTCACCGTGCCGCTGGACGTCTGCACGCTCCTCGGCCAGCAGGAGGTCGGCAGGCTGTTGCGTACGCAGCAGCCGCCGAAGGGCACGCCGGACTCCGACGAGATCGGCCCCAAGTGCGGCTGGCCGCTGCAGGGCACCGGCGTGGGCCTGCAGGTGCAGCGCGACTCCGACACCGTGGACCCCTGGTCCATGACCGAGACCTCGGCCCGCGCGCTCTTCCGCAACCAGCAGCGCTACTGGGCCAAGTACGACTCCGTCGACTGGACCTGGCCCGAGATCGGCGTGAGCAAGTCGATGCGGGCGGCGCGCACGCCGGTGCGCCCGCTCACGGGCGTCGGCGAGGAGGCGTTCGGCTTCGAGCTGAAGGGCCCGACGGGCCGCATGGTCTCGGCCCACGTCTACTACCGGCTGGCCAACCTGGTCGTCAGCGTCGAGTACACCACTCTCTCCGACAAGCCGACCGACGAGGACATCAAGCAGGCGGCCCTGAAAGCCGCGCAGGCGAGCGAGCAGGCGTTGCGCGATGCCAGGTGACCTCTACCTGCTGGCGGGCCGCTACCGGCTGATCGAGCGGCTCGGACAGGGCGGCGCCGGCACCGTGTGGCGGGCGATCGACGAGATGCTCGACCGGCAGGTCGCGGTCAAGCAGGTGCGCATCCCCGAGGGGCTCGACCCGCGCGAGCGGGCGGAGTTCGCCGACCGCGCCATGCACGAGGCCAGGTCCGCCGGACGGCTGCGCGACCCGGCCATCGTGCTCGTGCACGACGTGGTCCTCGACGGCGGCCGGCCGTGGATCATCATGGACCTGACCACCGGCCGCTCGCTCGACAAGGTGATCAAGGAGCGGGGGCCGCTGCCGCCCGGCTTCGTGGCCGCGGTCGGGCTGCGCGTGCTGTCGGCGCTGGAGGTGGCCCACGCCCATAGCCTGCTGCACCAGGACGTCAAGCCCGCCAACATCCTGCTGGACGCCGACGGCACGGCGATGCTCACCGACTTCGGCATCGCCGCGCCGATGGGCGGCAGGGGCGACATGTTCGGCAGCGCCGGCTCGCCCGGCTACATGGCTCCCGAGCGGCTCAACGAGCAGCCGTCCGGCCCGTCCGCCGACCTGTGGTCGCTGGGCGCGAGCCTGTACACGGCGGTGGAGGGGCGCGCGCCGTTCGAGCGGGCGCTGCCCGCCGCCGTCGCGGCGGCGGTGCTGCTGCACGAGCCGCCGTTCCCCACCAGGGCCGGGCACGAGCTGGGCCGCCTGCTGATGGCCATGCTCGCCAAGGACCCCGCCGCGCGTCCCACGGCGGCCCAGGTCCGCCAGGCGCTGAGCGGGCTGGCGGGCCAGGGCGCCGCTCCCCGCCCTGCGGAGCGGCGGCGCCGGTGGTGGCTGCTGCCCGGCGTGCTCGCCGCCGTCGTCGCGCTGGGCGCGGGCGGCTGGTACGCCGCCGCCGCGCTCGGCGAGCAGGAGACCGGCAGGTACGCCACCGCGCCCGACCCGTGCGCCCTGCTGACCGACGCCCAGGCCGCCGAGCTGGTGCGGGGCAGCCCGGAGCGCAGCCTCACCAGGCCGGGGGAGTGCCGGTGGCTCATCCGCGAGGGCATGTACCCGGCCCGCAGCCTCCTCGTCCGCGTCTGGGCCGAGCAGCCCACCGCCGACCTCGACGGCCCGCGGGTGGCGCAGCGCCGCTTCGACAGCGAGAGGAGCACCCGCGCCGCCGCCGAGGGCGTGACGCGGCGGCAGGCGTACGGGAAGATCCGCGAGATCACCGGCGTCGGCGAGGTGGCGATCGCGCAGAACGGGTTCAGGTTCTACGAGAACTCCAACGAGAGCGGCATCGCCGACAGCATCCTGCTCTTCCGCACGAGCAACCTGCTCGGCGAGGTGATCTGGCACCGCGAGGACGTGGACGTCGACACCGCGCCCGGCGGTGAGCCGGCCGGCGCGATCACCGACCAGAAGACGGCCGTGGCCGCGGCCCGACTGATCATGGCGGCGCTGGCGAAATGAGACCTTACGGCCAGAGACACTGTAAGCACCTTGCAAGGGGTGTGACTACCATGTCTCCCCGCAAGTCAGGGCAACCCCAGGAGTCCCAGTGAACCCCGGTAGCGAGTACGAGCCGCCCTTCGCCCCTCAGCAGGTGCCAGGCAGGCAGTACGAACCACCGGGCAGGCCGCCGATGCCGCAGGGCATGCCGCCGGGAAGGCAGCAGGGCATGCCGCCTGCCGGCATGCCGCCGGGGATGCCACCGGGAATGCCCCCGGGAATGCCACCGACCATGCCTCCCATGCCGCAGCCCCCGCCGCCGCGGCGCCCCGCCTGGCTCATGCCCACGCTGGCCGCCGCCCTCGTCGTGCTCGTCGCGGCGGGCGGCGTGGGGGCCTACTTCCTGTACGGCAGGCTCTCCGGCGGCTCGGCCCCCACCGGCACCGCCTCCTCCTCGCCTGCCAAGCAGCCCGCCACCGCCGCGGCGCCCCCCGACCTGTGCGCCATGCTGCCCAAGGAGGAGGCCGAGCGGCTCGTGCCCGGCGCCGCCGTGGCCACCTCGTCCCGGGACGGCGACTACACGGTCAACTTCGGTTGCAACTGGATCAACCAGCGCATCTCGTTCGGCGAGTTCTGGCGCAGCAGGGAGATCGACGTCAAGGTCGAGCAGCACAAGGGCGAGCGCGCCAAGACCGGCCGCGCGATGGCGCAGACCTCGTACGAGATGGAGTACCGCGGCGGCAGGTACGGCGAGACGGCCAAGCCGTCGCTCGACCCCGACGAGAAGCAGTACGTCTCCCCGGTCAAGGACGTCCCGGGCGTCGGCGACGCGGCGTTCGCCCAGTACACCTGGCGCCGCAGCGGCAAGCTGCTCTGGTACGCCTACGGCACCGCGTACGCCCGCGTGGGCGACATGATGGTCAAGGTCAGGTTCCAGGCGGGCCAGCAGCGCAAGGACGCGCAGATCCTGTCGAACCAGACCATGCAGGCGGTCACCGAGGAGAACGCCATCCGCGAGGTGAGCGGGCTGGTCGCGCACTTCGCCAAGGGGCTGGCGGACTGGCAGGCGAAGCACCCCGGCGTCCTGGTCAAGGCGGAGCCGACGGCGGCGGCCACGGTCTCGCCGACCACCAGTGCGACGCCCTCGCCCACCGTGCTGGCCTCCTTCCCGGCGGACTGCCAGGCCGTGACGGAGGCGGCCACCCGGCTCGTGCCCGAGCCGACGACCCGCGCGCGCGGCACCTCGGTCGGCGACGACGACCAGACCGAGTGCCGCTGGCTCAACCGGGAGCTGTCCGGCGGCCCCGGCGTGACGAAGATCCGCAGCGCGCTGATCACCGTGCACCGGTTCACGAACCGGGCGGGCGAGGTGGACGAGCCCGCGGCCAAGGCGTACTACGCCAGCGTGTACGGCCGTACCAAGACCACCGCGGAGTCCGCCATCGGCAGTATCAGCTTCGGCGCGGTGAGCGAGGTCAAGGGGCTGGGCGACCAGGCGTTCCAGCAGTTCGTGAAGAGCAGGAGCGGGGAGGTCTCCGCCTCCAGCGGCTCCGTCACCGTCCGCGAGGGCTCGTACGTGATCGTCGTCGACTACTCCGGGCACCAGCGGCCCGAGGGCGAGGCGACCGACTCGCCCAAGGTGACGCTGATGCCCGAGAAGGAAGCGATGGCGGGCGCGCTGGCTCTGGCCAAGGCCTACCTGGAGCAGCCGGCGGGCAACTAGCCCCATCGTGACCCTGAATCGTGACTCTGACTCATGATTTGCCGCCACGGTTAATGCGGCTGCAACCCGGTTGCAAGCGGGACAAATACGGTTATGTCTGCAAGCACCTGAGCCGCGCGATCATGTTTGTCCAGTACAGGGGCATGGGCAAACCGTGGGGGATCACGCGGCTCATTGCTTTTCCCGGGACAGGAAGGGTTCGAGCAGCCCGGGTACGGCCCGCGCGGCCAGGTCGAGGCCCTCGCCGCGGCCCACGTCCACCACGTCGTAGTGACCCCGGCCCGCCGCCGTCGTGGCCGAGACCGTCAGCAGGCCGGAGCGGCGCTGGAAGTACGTCTCGGTGATCGTCCAGCCGGAGATGCCCTTGCGGTCGAGCGCGATCGTGCGCCGCACCACGGCGCCCCTCCTGGCGATCAGATGGCGGGGGCCGAGCGCGTGCCCCAGGCTCGCGGCGCTCGCCACGGCCAGCCACAATCCGTACGCCAGCACCGCCACGGGCGCCAGCCACACCCAGCCGCCCAGCCGCGTGTTCACCCAGCCGCTCACCTGCGCCCACGGCAGCGCCGTACCCGTGGCCGTCGCCAGGCCGGGGGCCGTCCCCGTCGCCAGTGCGGTGATGGACGCGGTGACCAGTGCCGCCACCGCCGCCCGTACGAGCCGCCTGCGCCGGGCCGCCGCGGGGTGTGCCGCGAGCGCGGGCGCGTTGTGCCGGGCCGCGGGTGCGGGCGCGGGTGCGCTGTGCTGGGCGGGCGTGGGCGTGGGCCCGGGTGCCCTGTGCCGGGCTGCCGTGGGTCCTGCGGCGAGCCCGGGCACGTCGGCGCCGGCGATCGCGGCGGCCACGCGCACCGCCTGGGCGCGCGGCATCGGCGGGGTGAGCGCCGCCACGTCCTCGGTCTCGCCCTCGGCGCTCTTGCCCAGCCCGGTGGCGATGGACCTGAGCCGGGCCGCGCCGCCCAGCCGCAGCAGCAGCGGCTCGTTCAGCTCCACCCCGCGCAGCCTGCGCTCCTCCAGCGTCAGCGACCGGCTGGTCAGCAGCCCCCTGCGCACCCGCAGCCGGCCGGGCTCCCGCTCCAGCCGGTAACGGCCCCACGACTCGGCGAACAGCAGCACCGCCCCCAGCACGCCCACCACCACGTTCACCGCCAGCAGCAGCGGAACGGCCACCATCGGCTGCGCCACCAGCCACTCCCACAGGCCGGTCGCCAGCCGCGTGGTGAACCGCTTGAGCCCGAACGAGTCGAGCGCCTTGTACAGCGCCCCGAGCACCACGGCCGCGCCGGTGAACGTCCACACCGACAGCGGCGCGTACCTGACCCAGGACCAGCTCAGCTCCGCCAGCGGCCCGCCGCCCGCCTCGGCGGCCTCCGCGCCCTGGTGCAGCAGCACGCGGCGCAGGGCCTCGGCGTCGTGTCTGGTCAGCGGGTCGAGCTTGAGCTCGGCGCCCTCCTCGGCGTGCTCGCCCGTGCCGACCTTGACCACGGTCAGGCCGAACATCCTGTTCACGGGGTCGGCGCGGAGGTCGACACTGCGTACCCGGTCGCGGGGGATCGAGCGGTGCTGGCGGACGGTGATGCCCGAGCGCAGCTCCAGGCGGTCGGGGGTGAGCCGCCACCTGGTGGTGCGCAGCCTGAGCACGTCGTACGTGACCACGGCGGCGATCACCAGCACCGCGGCGCCCGCGCAGGCGGCCACCATCCCGCCCACGGGCCAGTCGCGGCCCAGCAGGAACCGCACCAGGCCGGCCGAGACGCCTGCCACGATCGCCAGCGACTTCACCCCGGACGCCCACAGGCTGCGCCGCGCCAGCCCCTGCCACCCACCGTCACCGGTATCGGCCCCCGCCCGGGGCACCCCTTCTTGGGCCGGCCCGGCCGCGCCCGCCCACGGCCCGGGGACGCCGCCTTCGATCCGAGCCACGCCGCCCTCCGACCTCGGCGCCCTGCTCTCGGCCCAGGAAGGGCTGCCCTCGGGCCTTGGGGCGCCGCTCCCGGCCCGTGCTTCAGCGCCCTCCGGCCTGGAGGCGCCGCTTTCGGCCGACGGCGTGCGGCCGGGCATGCCGCTCGCGGGGCGGCGCGCGGAGGCGTTGCCTGGCGTGGCGGGCCACGGCCTCACGTCGCATCCCCCGGAGTAGCCTGCGTGATCGCGGTCAGCCGCTCGGCGAGCTCGGCCGCCACCTCGTGATCCAGCGCCTCGATCTTGACGGCCCCAGCCGACGACGCGGTGGTCACCGTGACGTCCGCCAGCCCGAACAGCCGCTGCACCGGCCCCCGCGCGGTGTCGACCCGCTGGATCCTGGACATCGGCGCCACCCGCCAGGTGTGCGTCAGCCACCCCTTGCGCGTGTAGACCGCCTGCTCGGTGACCTCCCACCGCTCCACCCGGTAGGAGGCCCGCGGCGCCACCACCGCCACCACCAGGCAGCCCGCGGCGAACACCCCCACGACCGCGCCCAGCCACCCCGGCCGTGAGGTGAGGAACCAGTACGCCGCCACGGACGCCCCCGCCACCGGCACCATGAGGATCAGCCACTGCACCGTCCACCACGCCACCGCCCGCCGATCGACCTGGTGGCGCGGCGGGCGCAGTGTGGCCGGGCCGCTCATTCGCCGTCCTCCGCCCTGTCCATGGACTCGGCGACGGCGATCAACGCGAAGCCGAGCACCCCCATCACGATGGCCGCGAACACCGCATATCCCTCCAGGAACGGCAGCAGATTCACCACGAGCAGACCGTGGGCCCACCGCCACCAGCCGAGCAGGCCGTTCACCAGGCCGCCGACCCCTTGCAGGATCAGCAGCCAGCCGAGCACCTTCAACACCGCTTGCATGCCGTCAAGCCTCGCGCGGGCGCCCGGTGGCCCGCGTCGGCCGTTGGTCTCGGCGGGGACCGACTTTGGTCGCTGTCGCCGTACCGCCGGAAGGGCCTAACCTCGATGAACGTGACGGAACTGCGGGGAGACGGCGCCGCCACCACCTTCGAATATCGGTGGGCGCTGCCGTCGGTGCTGCTCGGCGACGGCGGCGCGGGCGGGCGCGTGCGGCGCTCGACGCGCGACTGGATCGTCGACATCCTCATGTTCCTGCTGGCCTGCGGCCTGACGTTCCTGTCCCTGGTGGAGCTCGACGCGCAGCGCCAGCCCGAGCTGCTGGTGCTGATCGAGCAGGTCACGGGGGCGCTGTCGTGCGTGGCGGTATGGCTGCGGCGCAGGTGGCCCGTCGCGCTGGCGATCGTCACCGCCCTGCTCTCCTCCTACCTGGAGATGATCGGCGGAGCGTCGGTGGTCGCGCTGTTCACGGTGGCGGTGCACCGGCCGTTCAAGATCTCGGGCCCCGTGACGCTGCTGAACCTGCTCACGCTCGCCCCCTACGTCATCCTGCGCCCGCAGACCGATCTCGACCGGTCGTGGGCGGCGGCGCTGGGCGTGGCGATCGTGCTGACGGTGTTCGCGTGGGGCATCGTGATCAGGGCCAGGCGGCAGCTCGTCTGGTCGCTCAGGCAGCGGGCCGACAGCGCCGCCGAGGAGGCCAAGCGGCTGGAGCGCGAGCGGATCGCCAGGGAGATGCACGACGTGCTGGCCCATCGCATCTCGATGCTGAGCCTGCACGCGGGGGCGCTGGAGTTCCGCCCTGACGCGCCGCCCGTCGAGATCGCCAGGGCGGCGGGGGCGATCAGGACCAACGCCCATCTGGCGCTGCAGGACCTGCGCGAGGTGATCGGCGTGCTGCGCCACTCCTCGTCCGGCGAGGGCGAGGGCGAGGGCGACGGCGGCGACGGCGGCACGGTGCCGGAGCGGCCGCAGCCGACGCTCGCCGATCTGCCCGCGCTGGTCGAGGAGTGCCGGCACGCGGGCATGGACGTGCGGCTCGACCTGCGGGCCGACGGCGCGCCCGCGGGGCTGGGGCGCAACCTCTACCGCATCGTGCAGGAGGCGCTCACCAACGCGCGCAAGCACGCGGGCGGGGCGCCCGTGACCGTCACCGTCGAGGGTGCGCCGGGCAGGCGGTTGTCGGTGGAGGTGCGCAACCCGCTGGGGCTGCGGCACGGGGCGCGCCTGCCCGGGGCGGGCGCGCGCATCCCGGGGGCGGGTGCCGGGCTGATCGGGCTGACCGAACGGGCGGAGCTGGCGGGCGGCAGGCTGGAGCACGGCGCCACGCCGGAGGGGGAGTTCCTGGTACGCGCCTGGCTGCCGTGGCCGGTGGAGACGACTCGGGAGGACGACGCATGACCGCTGACGAGCCGATCAAGGTGCTCATCGTGGACGACGACGCGATGGTGCGCGCCGGGCTGTCGATGATCCTCGGCGGCGTGGCCGACATCGAGATCGTCGCGGAGGCGGGCGACGGCTCGGAGGTGCCGCCGCTGGTGGGCGAGCACCGGCCCGACGTGGTGCTGATGGACATCCGGATGCCCGGCATCGACGGGCTGACCGCCACCGAGACGCTGCGCCGCACGCCGGAGCCGCCCGAGGTGGTAGTGCTGACCACGTTCCACGCCGACGCGCACGTGCTGCGGGCGCTGCGGGCGGGGGCGGCCGGGTTCCTGCTGAAGGACATCGCGCCGGGTGACCTCGTGCAGGCGATCAGGAAGGTGGCCGCGGGCGAGCCGATCCTCTCGCCGGCGGTGACGCGGCAGCTGATCACCCATGTCTCCGACGGCGGGGTGGGGGAGCGGGGCGAGCGCGCCAGGAAGCTGCTCGACCGGCTCAGCGAGCGGGAGCGCGAGGTGGCCACGGCCGTCGGGCAGGGCAAGTCCAACGCCGACATCGGGCGCGAGCTCTACATGAGCGTGCCCACGGTCAAGGCGCACGTCTCGCGCATCCTCACCAAGCTGGGCCTCAACAACCGGGTCCAGGTGGCGCTGCTGGTCTACGACGCCGGCTCGTAGCCCGCCAGCAACTGCTCGATGGTGGCCCGGTGCAGCACCAGGTCGTCGGGGTCGTCCGGCAGGGGCAGCTCGCCGAAGCGGATCCGGCGCTGCCAGATCCTGGCCATGATGACGCCGTGCCGCAGGGCGGCGTACATCTCGTAGAAGTCCAGGTCGCGGGGCTCGTAGCCGGTCAGCTCGCGGTAGGTCGCGCAGATGTCCTCGCGCCGCATGAACTCCGGCATGCCGGGCAGGCCGGCGCCGATCGTGATGTCCTGGAAGAACCGGTGCAGGAAGATCATCCAGGAGAGGTCCAGCTCGGGCGGGCCGACGGCGGCCATCTCCCAGTCGAGCACCGCGACCGGGTCGAAGCCCCGGTACATCACATTGCCGACCCTGGCGTCGCCCCAGGTCAGCACGTCGGGGCCGGGGTCGTCCGGCCAGTGCGCCTCCAGCCAGCCGAACGCCCGCTCCAGCAGCGGGATCCGGTGCTCGCCGTGCGCCCACTCGTAGTAGGCGCGCTGCGCCTCGACGTGCGCGCGCAGCCCCGCCCTGCCGAACGGGGCCAGGTCCTGCGGGGTGAACGCGGTGCGGTGCAGCGCGGCCACGACGCCCACGGTGGCGTCCTGCAGCCGCCGCTGGTCGGCGGGGGAGGCGTCGTGCAGCCAGCCGCCGAACGTGTACGGCATCACGTCGGGCGGCACCTCACCCTCGGCCCGCTCCATGACGAAGAAGGGCGTGCCCAGCGGGCCGGGGTCCGGCTCGAACCACAGGGCCCTGGGCGCTGGGATCCCAGCTTTTTCCCTGGCCAGCCGCATGATGTGAAACTGGGCCCGCAGATCGTAGGAGGGAAAGACGGGAACGGCTTCCACCGCAGGTGCCAGCCTGGCCACGCAGCGCGTACTGCGCCCGTCCCAGGTGGCGGTGAAGAACAGAGTCTCGCTTGACAGGCCGTTTTCCGACGGTCTGGACATCTCGGACACCGAGACGGTCGCGCCGACGCGGGCGCTGAGCCAGACGGTGGCACGTTTCCGCAGTTCTTCCAGGTCGCGAGTGGAAGTGCGCAACTGTTCCGGCACGAGGGGCCTCCCGGTTGGACATGTGCCCTTCGTCAGTCGTATACCCCCTAGCAAGCGCTTGTCCATACAGGGGCGGCCGTTACGGTCAGGTACGCAACAGCCGTACCCTTGTCTGAAAGGGCATGTCACGAAGGGACAAGTGGGATGAGTTCAGCGGGTGAAGGCCTGTCTCGCCCGCTTCCCGAGCAGGTGCGGCTCAATGTCGTGGATCTGGCCTCCCAGGTTCTCGGCACGATGCCCACTGCCACCATCCCGCCACCGCTGCGCGGCATCGCCAAGTTCGACCCCCGCAAGCGGGCCAAGCTGGGGGGCGCGCCGATCGCGGCGCAGCTGGAGAACGACAAGAAGTTCCGCGAGCTGGTCGCCGAGTCGGTGGCCGCCGGGTGGCCGGAGCTGGTCGCGTCGCTGGCCGAGGGCAACGTGCCCCCGGCCGCCGACCCCGTGCTCGTGGCCGCGGCGGCGTACCTGACCAGGCCGCCCGGCTGGGCGGAGATGATCGAGACCGCCCGCGCCGACCTGGAGCAGTCGGCGGTGGCCGCCGAGGACCACGAGCGCGAGGAGACGGTCACGCGGCTGCGCGAGCAGCTCGCCGCGCAGAAGAGCGCGGCCAAGGAGGAGGTCGACCGGCTGCGCGAGCAGCTCAAGGCGGCCCGCGCGGAGAACTCCGACCTGCGCCGCAAGCTGCACGACGCCCGCGAGCGGGCCAAGGCCGCGGCGCGGCGGGCCGAGGAGACCGAGCGGGCGGCGGAGGAGGCCAGGTCGGCCGCCACGGCGGCGGGCAGCGCCGGCGAGTCCGAGCTGCGCCGGCTGCGCGAGCGGCTGGCCGACGTGGAGAAGCAGCTCGAGGCCTCGCGCCGGGCCGCCCGCGAGGGCAGGAGCATCGAGGACGCCCGCATCAGGGTGCTGCTCGACGCGCTCCAGGACGCCTCGGCGGGGCTGCGCCGCGAGCTGGCCCTGCCCACCACGATCAGCCGGCCCGCCGACTCGGTCGCGGCGGTCACCGGCGAGCGGCCCGGCGTGCGCGGGGTGCCCGCGCGGGCCCTGGCCGACGACGACCCGCAGCTGCTCGACCAGCTCCTCGCGCTGCCGCAGGTGCATCTGATCATCGACGGCTACAACGTCACCAAGACCGGCTACGGCACCCTCACCCTCGCCGACCAGCGCACCCGGCTGATGACCTCGCTGGGCGGGCTGGTGGCGCAGACCAGGGTCGAGGTGACCGTGGTGTTCGACGGGGCGGAGCTCAACGCGCCCGTGCAGGTGGTGGCGCCGCGCGGGGTGCGGGTGCTGTTCAGCGCGCCGGGCGAGATCGCCGACGACCTCATCCGCCAGCTCGTCCGCGCCGAGCCGTCCGGCCGGGCCATCGCCGTGGTCTCCTCCGACCGCGAGGTGGCCGAGTCCGTCAGGCGGATGGGTGCCAGACCCGTTCCGTCTGGTTTGCTGCTGCGCCGGCTCGGCCGCGCGTAAATTACGAATTGGTAGGTTTGGCGTTACCCCGCCTGCCACTTCTGTACTATTTCGCCCCAGGTGTAATCCCTGGGAGGCGATACAGTGAGGTTTGGCCGGGTGCCGGTGGCCGCGGGTCTCGCGTTCGGACTGGTGCTGTACCCGACGGGAGCTGCCCTCGCTGATCCACGGCCTACGCTGGCGCAGGCCAAGGCGAAGCTGGAGAAGCTGAACGACAAGGCCGACAAGGTCGTCGAGCAGTTCAACCAGGCCAACGAGCGCTACAAGAAGGCCAAGAGCACCTACACGAAGCTGAACGACAGCTACAAGCGCAAGCTTGAGACGGTCGCGGACCTTCGTGCGCAGGTGATCGGGATGGCCGTCGAGAGCTACAAGCTCGGCGAGGACGTCACCTCCTGGCCCGGCCTCTTCAACTCCGACAACCCCAACGCCATGCTCTCCGGCTGGGCCGTGGCCGGGCAGCTCTCGCAGGAGCGGGCCGAGAAACTGGCCGTCTTCGACCGCGAGAACAAGGGCCTGAAGGCCGAGCGCGACAAGGCCGAGGTGGCGCTGGACGAGGCGGACGAGGAGCGCGACGCCGTCGAGAAGGAACGCGCCGAGATCCGCAAGCTGATCGCCCAGCAGAAGAAGCTGCTGGACAGGCTGGGGGCCTACAACCCCGGCAACCCCAACAGCACGGGCATCAAGTACACCGGGCCCGCCTCGGGCAGCGCCGCCGCGGCGCTGCGGTTCGCGTACGCGCAGGTGGGCAAGCCGTACATCTACGGCGGTACGGGGCCGCGCGGCTACGACTGCTCCGGCCTCACGCAGGCGGCCTGGGCGGCGGCAGGGGTGTCACTGCCCCGGACGACGTGGCAGCAGTGGGCCTGGGGCGCCAGCCGGAAGGTGGACCTGAACGACCTGCAGCCCGGCGACCTGATCTTCAGCGAGGGGCTCGGGCACGTCAGCATCTACGCGGGGAACGGGCAGATCGTGCACGCGCCGCAGACGGGTGACGTCGTCAAGGTCGTCAAGCTCTCCTCCTACGGGCGCTCCCTGGTCGGCGCCGTCCGCCCGTAGCCTGCCGTCTACGATTCGGCGTCGTAGATCCGTCGGGAGCGCTCCCAGTGGCGTTGCTCACGTTTGAAGTGTGTCAAATGTGACTTAAGTGACTTTTGGGACCTGACAATCAAGGCGTTCGCGAAGTGTGAGCAGGGTCACATTATGGTAACAGAACCTGGTGTTCCAGCAGGGGTTTCGACCTTGACTCCACTCCTTGTCTGATCTTTACAACCTGACTCACCTTTTGCCGTTCCTTGACCTTTCGGCGTAGCTTCTGGCGTCGTCGCGGTGAACAAGCCATGGCTCCGCGAACCGGCATCGGTCCCTCCCGATGTGAGAGATAAGAATCCGCCGGCCGCTCCCGACATCCCCAATCGACACGATCGGGCATGCGGCCTGCCGAATCCGTGCAGCCAGGAGGCACGGAGCCGGGGACCCAGCGATCCCAGTTCCCCAGGGATCAGGGGTGAATCGGCGCGCCATCGCGCCGTAGGGCGACTTCCAGGCCCGAATCCGTCAGCTAACCCGGTAGGCGTTCGTGGAAGACTCAAGGAGCAATCCTGTCCAGTCCCCTGCAGAACCCCCGCCTGTCCCGCCTTGCCCTGAGTGGCGTAGCACTCACGATGACCGTGACGGCCGGAGGTCTGGTCCTCCATGCCCCCACGGCTCAGGCGGCGACGACGAGCGACACGGCCGCCCTGACGACGGTGAAGGCGGAGACCACCGCCAAGACGTCCAAGAAGGCCACGGCAGCCCAGCGAGGGGCAGCCAAGCTCGCTCGGCAGCAAGCCAAGGCCCGCAGGGCCGTCTCTGTGGCCAAGAACCAGATCGGTGACCCGTACAGGTACGGAGGCACAGGGCCTGGTTCGTTTGACTGCTCCGGTCTCGTCCAGTTCGCCTGGAAGAAGGCCGGGGTCAAGCTCCCGCGCGTGGCGAGCAGCCAGTTCGCCCGCACCAGGCACAAGGTCTCCTGGCGCAAGCTGCGGCCCGGTGACCTGATGTTCTTCAGCGGGCTCGGCCACGTGGGCATGTACGTCGGCAAGGGCAAGATGATCCACTCGCCACGGACAGGCGAGCGGGTACGCATCGACAAGCTGAGCGGATGGCGCCGATCGTCCTTCGTCGGCGCGGTTCGTCCCGGCATGTGAAGAAGCCCCGTCCGGATTCTTGGAGGATTTCCTGGATTCGGACGGGGCTCTCGCACGTTCGGCGCCCGCACCAGGGCAGGGGCACTACGATCGGGCATCGTGTTCGAGCAGGTGAGCCGGCGAGCCGTGGTGGCGGGCCTGCTGCTCCTGCTTCCCGCCGCGGCCACTCCGCCGCCGGGTTCCCCCATCCTGCCTCCCGAGCTGCGCGACCTGTGGCCGGGACGGCCCGCGGCGGTCAGCCGCGGCGCCCGCGCCACCGTGGCGGGCCCGGCCACCGCGCCGCCCGGCCTGCTCGACGAGCTGGCACGCAGGGCCGACAGCGCGGGCAGGCGGGTCTCGGCCGTCCTCGGCAGGCCCGTACGCCCCCTCGTCGTCGTGCCGGAGTCCAGCCGCGACGCCGCCCGCCTGGCCGGGGTCGGCCGGGTAGACGGGCTGGCCGCCGTGGCCGACGGCCGGCGCGTGATCGTCGTGCCCGAGCCGTTCGCCACGCTCACCCCCACCGGCAGGGACGTCGTCCTGACCCACGAGCTGACCCACGTCGTGGCGGGCACCGACGGCCTGCCCGTCTGGCTGTACGAGGGGTTCGCCGACTACGTCGGCTACCGCGACGCCGGGCTGCCCGTGGCGACGGCCGCCGCCGAACTGGCGGCCGAGGTGCGGGCCGGGCGGCTGCCGAGCGCTTTGCCCGGGCCTGCGGCTTTCGCGGCGGACGGGCGTGACCCGGACCGGCTCGCCCGGGCGTACCAGGAGGCCTGGCTGGCGTGTCGCTTCCTCGCTGACCGGTTCGGTGAGGGGACCCTGGTGAGGCTCTACCGTGCGGCCCAGGCCGGAGGCGTCGATCGGGCGCTCGCCTCGCTGGGGCTCTCCGTCGCCACGCTGACCGCACGGTGGCGCGCGTACGTGCGGGAGCGGCTCGGATGAGGGGGAGGCAGATGAGCGATCGAGAAGACACTGACGACGCGGCACGGGAAGGCGAGGTGACGGACGGCGCGCTGGCGGCCGTGGGCGCGGCCGGCCATCCGGAGGAGGACACGGCACGGAGCGAACGCACCGCTCACGGAGAGGCGGGCGCCGGGGAGGCGCTGAGCGGCTCCGGCGGCTCCCGGGAGGCGTCGAGCGGCCGGGGCGCGGGCGAGCACTGGGGCGACGCGGCGGAATCGGAGGACGCCGCACACCCCGGACGCGCGCCGGCGGACGCCGCGCACCCCGCAAGCGCGTCGGAGGACGCCGCGCACCCCGGAAGCGGAAGCGCGGGCGACGCCGAGCCGTCCGCGCCGGGGCATCGTGGAGAGGTACCCGTGACAGGAGCAGCCCCCGACAGCCGAGCCGCGTTGCGCCCGGCGGCCATCGCGCTCGTCCTGCTGGGCCTGCTGATCGTGGCCGTGGCCGCCTTCAGCACCCCCTGGCAGGTGCTGACCGGCGACCCGCCGGACCCGGCACGCGACTTCACCGCCGCCCAGATCGCCAGATCGCAGGCGTTCGACGCGTCCACCACCCTGCCGAGCTACCTCTCGCTCGCGCTCACGATCATCGTCGCCGGCATCCTGGTCGCCACCCCGTTCAGCGCCAAGGTGCTGGGCAGGCTGAAGGGCCCGTGGTGGGCGCGGGTGGTCCTCGGCGCCCTGGTGATCACCGCGCTCGCCGAGCTGGTCAGGTGGCCGCTCGCCATCTGGGTCGAGACGATCCTGCGCGACTACGGCCTGTCCACCCAGGACTGGGGCGGCTGGGCCGGCGACCGGCTGAAGAACCTGGGCGTGGAGGCGGTCCTGCTCTGCGTCATGCTGCTGGCCCTGGTGGCGCTCGCGCGCAAGGTCAGGCGCTGGTGGATCCCCGCCGCGATCGGCGCGTTCGTGCTGACGGTGGTGACGTCGTTCGTCTACCCGGTGGTGTTCGAGCCGCTGTTCAACGACTTCAGCTCCATGCCGCAGGGCTCGCTGCGCACGAATCTGCTGGAGATGGCCGAGCGTGACGGCGTGCCGGTCGAGGACGTGCTGGTCGCCGACGCCTCGCGCCGCACGACGGCGCTCAACGCGTATGTGTCCGGCTTCGGCGCCACGCGCCGCATCGTCGTCTACGACACACTGCTGCAGGCGCCGCAGCGCGAGGTGGAGCTGGTCGTGGCGCACGAGCTGGGCCACGCCAAGCACGACGACGTGCTGTACGGCACGCTCATCGGCGCCCTGGGCGCCGGTCTCGGCGCGATCGGGCTGTTCCTGGTCTTCAATTCGGTACGGCGGCGCACGCGCGTCACCTCCATCACCGATCCCCGGGCGGTCGGCGTGGTCATGGGCCTCATGACGATCGGCTCGCTGATCATGGGCCCCGCGCAGAACGTGATCAGCCGGCACATCGAGGCCAGGGCCGACATGCACGCGCTGGATCTGACCCAGGACCCGGCCACGTTCATCGCCATGCAGAAACGGCTCGCCATCGCGAATATTTCCGACTTGTCGCCGGATGCGGTGGAATATGTGCTCTATGCCTCCCATCCTCCCGGCCCCGAGCGCATCGCCATGGCTCGCGCATGGGCCAAGCTGAACGGCGTCCCCGAGCCGTGACCCACCCCGCTCGGCCGGCCGGCGACAGCGCTGCCGGTGTGCTCATCGTGACGAACGACTTCCCGCCCAGGCCGGGCGGCATCCAGTCGTTCGTGCACGGGCTCGCGCTGCGCACGCCGGGCGTGGTGGTCTACGCCCCCGACTGGCCGGGCGCCGAGGAGTTCGACCGGCGTCAGCCGTTCAGGATCGTGCGGCATCCGACGCGGCTCATGCTGCCCACCCCGGCCGTCGCGCGCACGGCGGCCGGGCTGGTGGCCGAGCACCGCGTGCGGACGGTGGTGTTCGGCGCGGCGGCGCCGCTGGGGCTGCTCGCCCCGCGCCTGCGCCGGGCGGGCGCGCGGCGGGTGGTGATGCTCACCCACGGCCACGAGGCGTCGTGGGCCGGCTCGCCGGGCTTCCGCGCGGTGCTGCGCAGGATCGGCGGGCACGCCGACGTGGTGACCTACCTGGGCGAGTACACGCGCCAGCGGCTGGCCGCCGTCATCCCGGCGGGCAAGCTCGTACGGCTCGCGCCCGGCGTGGACGTCGCCCAGTTCCACCCCGGCGCGGCCAGGGCCGAGCTGGGGGTGGACGGGCGCCCGGTGGTGGTGTGCGTGTCGCGGCTGGTGCCGCGCAAGGGCCAGGACCAGCTCATCAGGGCCTGGCCCCAGGTGCTGCGCTCGGTGCCGGAGGCGGTGCTGCTGCTGGTCGGCGGCGGGCCGTACCGCAGGACGCTGGAGCGGCTGGCGGCCGGGCGGGAGTCGATCAGGTTCACCGGCACGGTGCCGGCGGCCGAGCTGCCGGGCTACTACGCGGCGGCGGACGTGTTCGCGATGCCGTGCCGTACCCGGCTTAAGGGGGTGGACGTGGAGGGGCTCGGGATCGTGTTCCTGGAGGCGTCCGCGACCGGGCTGCCGGTGGTGGCGGGCGCGTCGGGCGGCGCGCCCGACGCGGTCAGGCCCGGCGAGACCGGGCTCATCGTCAACGGGGAGGACGCCGGCGAGGTGGCGCGGGCCGTCGTCGAGCTGCTCACCGACCCCGACAAGTGCCGCAAGCTGGGCGCGGGCGGCCGTGACTGGATCGCCCGCGCATGGGCGTGGGACCAGGTGGCCGCCCGCTTCCACCAGCTGCTCTAGCCCTTCGTGGCGCCGAGCGTGAGCCCGGCCACGAACTGCTTGTGCAGGAGCTGGAAGACGATCAGCGTCGGCAGCGCCACCAGCATCGAGCCGGCGGCCAGCAGGTTGTAGTCGGTGAAGAACTGGCCGCGCAGGTTGTTCAGCGCCGAGGTCACGGGCAGCTTGTCGCCCGACGACATCAGCACCAGCGCCCACAGGAAGTCGTTGTACATCCAGGTGAACTGCAGGGTGGCCAGCGCCGCCAGCACCGGTCTGCACAGCGGCAGCGTCAGCCGCCAGTACCGCTTCCACACCCCGGCCCCGTCCACCAGCGCCGCCTCGGTGATCTCCTCCGGGATCGTGCGCATGAAGTTGGCCAGCACGAAGACGCAGAAGCCGAACTGGAACGCCACGTGGATGACGATCAGCCCCAGGTAGGAGTCGTAGAGCGACTGCGAGTCCGACAGCCACGCCGGCAGCGGGACGAGCGTGTAGAGGGTGTAGAGCGGGGTGATGAGGACCTGCGGCGGCAGCAGGTTGCCCGCGGTGAAGACGATCAGCAGCGTCATGCGGCCCGGGATGCGCAGCCGGGCGATCGCGAACGCCGTGAAGGAGGCCAGCAGCAGCGTCACCACCACCGCGGGCACCACGATGATCAACGTGTTGAGGTAGTAGCGGGGCAGCTCGGCCTGGGTCCACGCCTGTGCGTAGTAGTCGAGCGTGAGCCGTTCGGGCAGCGAGACGTACCCCAGCCTGGCGGTCTCCTCGTACGGCCGCAGCGACGCGTACACGGCCAGTGCCAGCGGCAGCAGCCAGCCCAGCGCCACCAGCACGAGGAAGAGGTGCAGCAGGAGCCGCAGCGGCCGGACGGGACGCCGCGCGGGCACGCGCGGCGCCTGGGCCGGGGGAGCGGAGGCTGGCGCGGTGAGGGTCATCGCCCCTCCCTGAACATCTGTGACAGGTACACGACGATGAACCCCATGGAGATCACCAGCAGGATCACCGCGATCGCCGAGCCGAACCCGATCCTGCTGGCCTCGCCCACGATGTTCTCGGTGACCAGCACCGACAGCAGCTCCAGCCCGTTCCTGCCCTTGTTGATGGCGTAGACGATGTCGAAGGCCCGCAGCGCCTCGATCACCGTGATCACCAGCACGATCACGTTGACCGGCCGCAGCGTCGGGAACACCACCCGGAAGAACGCCTGCCGCTCGTTCGCCCCGTCGATGGCCGCGGCCTCCTTCAGCGCCGGATCGACGGCCTTGAGCCCCGCCAGATAGATGATCATGACGTAGCCGACGTGCCGCCAGCCCGCCGCGACCATGACCACCCAGATGTTGACGGAGCTGTCGCCCAGCCAGTCCACGCCCAGCCCCGTCACCGCGTTCAGCACGCCGTAGTCGGAGGAGTAGACGAGCTGCGCGATGAAGCCCACCACGGCCAGCGACAGCACGACCGGCATGTACAGGGCGCTCTGGTAGAAGCGCGACAGCCGCAGCCGCCGGTCCAGCAGCACCGCGCAGAACAGCCCGAACGGCGTCGCGACCAGCCCCAGGAAGCCCAGCCACAACACGTTGTTGCGGACGGCCGACCAGAACGGCGGGTACTCGGCCGACAGGTCGTGGTAGTTCTCCCCGCCGATCCACTCGATCGGCCCGATCCCGTTCCAGTCGGTGCCCGACAGCCCGATGGAGGCCAGCGTGGGCCCCCAGATGACGCTCACGTTGACGGCGATGGCCACCCCCAGCCCGATGACCAGGACGGTCACGTCCCGGGCGGAGTAGCGACGGGTCTTGACGGCCATCAGCGGAAGATGTTCGCCTTCTGCTTCTCGATGCTCGCCAGCAAGGGGTCGATCTGCTCCGGCTCGCTGACGAACGACTGCAACGACGGGATCATCACGGTGGAGGCGAAGTCGGGCCGGGTGTCACGGTCGAGGAACTGCGCGATGTGCGTGGCCTTCGACACCAGCTCCGCGCCGCGCTTCTGCAGCGCGCTGTAGCCGGAGGTGTCGGCCTTCGAGCCGGCGGCCAGCGTGCCGGGGTCCAGCCCCGTCGCGATGTTCTGCGAGGACGGCTGGGCGAAGTGCTTGAGCAGGGCCTTGGCGCCGTCGGCGTTCCTGGCCTTGGCGGAGATCATGTAGCCGTCGATGGGGGCGTCGATCGAGTCCGTCCCGTACGCCGGGTTGATCTCGGGGAAGGTGAAGAAGTCGAGGTCGTCACGGTCGGCCTCCGGGAACTGCTGGGCGACGAACATGCCGAGCAGGTACATCCCGGTCTTCTTCTGCGCCAGCGACTGCCCGGCCTCCTGCCAGGTACGGCCCAGCGCCGCCGGCTGGTGGTACTGCATCAGCCCCCGCCAGGTCTCGAAGACCTGCTTGACCTTGGGGTCCGTCCACGACTCCTTGCCGGCCATGAGCGAGATGTGGAAGTCGTAGCCGTTCGTGCGCAGGTTGAGGATGTCGAACGTGCCCATCGCCGGCCAGCCGTCCTTGTCGGCGAACGCGATCGGGATCAGCCCGTCGGCCTTCATCTTCCTGGCCAGCGCGGTGAACTCGTCGAGCGTGGCCGGCGGCTCGTACCCCTTGTCCTGCCAGAGGCTCCTGCGGTAGAAGACCGCCCACGGATAGTAGGTGAACGGGATGAAGTACTGCTTGCCGTCCACGCCGGTCGACTGGTCCTTGAACGCCTGGGTGTAGTTGCCGCCGATCTCCTGCCACACGTCGGAGATGTCGACCGCCAGCCCCTGCTCGGCGAAGAACTGCATGCGGTAGCCCGCGAACCAGGTGAACACGTCGTCGGGCGTGCCGCGCAGGTAGCGGTTGATGTTCTCCTGGAACGTGTTGTGGTCGACGGTGTTGATCTTCGTGGTGGCCTGGGTGAAGCCCTTGACCACGGTTTCGAGGGTCTTCTTCGGGATCTCGTCGGAGGCGTTCGAGCCGATCGTGACCGTGCCGAGGTCGCCGCCCGTGCCGCCGGGCGCGGGGGCGGGGCTGCCGGAGCCGCACCCGGCCAGGACCGCCGGGACGCCGAACGCGGCGGCGGTGCCGAGCAGGAGATGGCGGCGTGAGATCGGCGGCCGTTGGTTCATGGTGGATTCCTCCTTGCCGGACCCGTCAGAATCCCCCGAGTTCGCTCACCTTCCCCCATCGAAAAGCCAACATTTCGGACTGTCAACGCACGAAATCCGGCATCATCGTGCGGTGCCCACGCCATCGCCGACCTGGCCTGGCGATATGGGCCTGACGATATGGGCCTGGCAGGGGGCGGCGCCGCCCCCTGAGTCGTCGAGCCCGGCCCGGGGCGGCGGGCCGCCGCCCGCCCCGCAGCCCTCACCGAGCGGCGCGGGAGAGCCGCTCGTACTGGTCGTCCGTCAACGTGATCGACAGAGCGGACACGTTCTCCTCCAGATGGGCGATCGACGACGTCCCGGGGATGGGGATCACCGTGGGGGAGCGGCGCAGCAGCCAGGCCAGCGACGCCTGCGCCGCCGTGACCCCGATCTCGCCCGCCACCTCCGCCAGCGGGCTGCCCGGCCCGGCGTGCGAGCCGGCCGCGAACGGGAACCACGGCAGGAACGCGATCCCGCGCTCGGCCGTGTAGTCCACGACGGGGTCGTGCTCGCGGGTGCTCAGGTTGTACAGGTTCTGGACGCTCGCGATGGGCGTGATCTCCGCGGCCTGGCGCAGCTCGTCCACGCCCACCTCGGAGAGCCCGAGGTGGCGCACCTTGCCCTCGTCCCTGAGCTGCTTGAGCGCGCCGATCTGGTCCGCCAGCGGGTACGCGGGGTCGATGCGGTGCAACTGGAGGAGGTCGATGCGCTCCACGCGCAACCGGCGCAGCGCCAGCTCCGCCTGCTGGCGCAGGTAGGCCGGGTGGCCGTGGGTGACCCATTCGGTGGGCGACGGGCGCAGCACGCCGACCTTGGTGGCGATCGTCAATTCGCCCGCGTACGGGTGCAGCGCCTCGGCGATCAGCTCCTCGTTGGCGCCCAGGGCGTAGGCGTCGGCCGTGTCGAACAGCTCGACCCCCAGCTCGGCGGCCCTGCGCAGGAGCGCGATCGCGCCCGCCCGGTCGGCCGGGGGACGCCAGATGTGCGCCTCGGCGGCGGACAAGGCAGGCTCGGGGCCGTCGGCCAGCCGCATCGCGCCGTAGCCGATCCGGCTCACCTTGAGGTCGCCACCGAGGAAAAAGGACTCAGGTACTGGAATTTCGCTCATGGCCGTAACGCTAGGACTTCACATAGATGTGAGATTCAAGCCGCCAGGCTGTGAGGAGCGTCACATGAGGATCGGGGGTTGTCGCGGGAGACCGGCGTCAGCCCGAGGCTGCTGCGTTACTACGAGGAGCAGGGCCTGCTCACCTCCCACCGCGGGGAGGGCGGCCACCGGCGCTACGACCAGGACGCTCCCACGGTCGTCCGCCGGATCCGCACGCTGCTCGCCGCAGGGCTGCCGACCAAGGTCATCAGGGACGTGCTGCCGTGCGCGTCCGGCTCGGGCGAGGTGCTCGACGCCTGCACGCTGGGGCACCTGCGCGAGCGCCTGGCGGGGCTGGAGGAGCAGCTCGCCGAGATCCAGCGGACCCGCGACAGTCTGGCCGCGCTCGTGGCCGGCACGGAGGGCACGACGGAGCAGGCAGCCGCAAGGGCCGCCTGACCCCCGAGGCGCCGGAGGGCTCAGTGCCCGCCGTACAGGTCGTCGACCTCCTTGGCGAAGTCGCGCATCACCAGGTTGCGCTTGACCTTGAGGGTCGGCGTGAGATGCCCGCTCTCCTCGGTGATGTCGGCGTCCAGGATCACGAACTTCTTGATCTGCTCGGCCTTGGACACCGACAGGTTGGCCCGGTCCACCGCGCCCTGGATCTCCGCCTGCACCTGGGGGTCGCCGCGCAGCTCCGCCATCTTGGCGCCGGCCGGGACGGCCTCGGGGTCGAGCGTGATCAGCGCCGCGACGAACGGCCGGCCGTCGCCCACGATCATCGCCTGGGAGATCAGCGGGTGCGCGCGCAGCGCGTCCTCCAGCGGGCCGGGGGCGACGTTCTTGCCCGCCGCCGTCACCAGGATCTCCTTCTTGCGCCCGGTGATCCGCAGGTAGCCGTCGGAGTCGAGCTCGCCGATGTCGCCGGTGTGGAACCAGCCGGCGGCGTCGATCACGTCGTCGGTCGCGGTGTCGTTCTTCCAGTAGCCGGGGAAGACGTTGCGGCCCTTGGCCAGGATCTCGCCGTCGTCGTCGATGCGCAGCGTGACGCCGGGCAGCGGCTTGCCGACGGTGCCGATCTTGTTGGCGCCCGGCATGTTGACCGAGACCGGGGCCGAGGTCTCGGTGAGGCCGTAGCCCTCGAAGACCTCGATGCCGACGCCGCGGAAGAAGTGGCCGAGCCGGTCGCCCAGCGCGGAGCCGCCGCACACCGCGGCCGACAGGCGGCCGCCGGTGGCCGCGCGCAGCTTGGTGTACACCAGCTTGTCGAACAGCGCCCGCCGCAGCCGCAGCCCGAGCGGCGCGCCGCCGGAGCTCTCCGCCTTGCTCCAGGCCACCGCCACGTCCACCGCGCGGGCGAAGATCTTGCCCTTGCCGCCGGAGATGGCCTTCTGCTCGGCGCCGTTGTAGACCTTCTCGAACACGCGCGGCACGCCCAGCAGGAACGTCGGCTGGAAGTCCTGGAGGTCGGGGGCGACGTTCTTCATGTTGGGGGTGTGCGCCATGACGGCCCCCGCCTCGATGAGCACGACCTGGATCATCCGCGCGAAGATGTGCGCCAGGGGCAGGAACAGCAGCGCGGCCGGGTCCTTGCGGGCGAACAGCGGCTCCAGCGGCCCCCGCAGCACGTTGAGCGCGGTGAACAGCAGGTTGTCGTGGGTGATCCGGCAGCCCTTGGGCCGGCCCGTGGTGCCCGAGGTGTAGACGACCGTGGCCAGGTCGGCGGAGCTGACCCGCTTCCTGCGCTCGTCGACCTCGGAGTCGGTGACGTCGCCGGTCTCCAGCGTGCCGTCCACCCGCCACAGCGCCTTCAGCTCGGGCGCCGCCTCCCTCACCGTCTCCTCGTGCCCGTCGAGCTCGACGAAGGCCGCCTTGGCCTCGCTGTCCTGCAGGATCCACCTGACCTGCTCGACCGAGGAGGTCTCGTAGATCGGCACGGTCACCGCGCCGACGGCCCAGATGGCGTAGTCGACCAGCGTCCACTCGTAGCGGGTGCGCGACATGAGCGCGACCCTGTCGCCGTGCTCGACGCCCGCCGCGATGAGCCCCTTGGCGACCTCGAGCACCTGGTCGCGGAACTCGGCCGCGGTGACGACGGGCCAGCCCGTGCCGACCTTGCGACGCATCACGACCGCGCCCGGCTCCTGCTCGGCGCGCCGGAAGACGGTGTCGGCCAGGCCCGCCGAAGCGGGCACGTCGACCAGGACGGGGACGCTGTACTCGCGCACGAACTCAACTCCTCTTCGGTGACCGCCTGGACGTTACCGCCTTAAGTTACGCGCCGGTAGCTCCGTCATTGAGGCGTTATGAAGGGCGTTTCTCACGCTAGCAGCCGTCGCCCGCCGGTACGCGCACCGGAATCGGCCGATCCGGCGGCTTAGGATCTCCCTCATGAGGGTCCATGTCGTCAGTGACGTCCACGGCAGAGCCGACGCCCTGGCCCGCGCGGCCGACGGCGCCGACGCGCTGATCTGCCTCGGCGACCTGATCCTGTTCGTCGACTACGACGACCACGCGCAGGGCATCTTCGCCGACCTGTTCGGCGCCGAGAACGCCAGGCGGTTCATCGAGCTGCGCACGGCCAAGCGGTTCGACGAGGCCAGAGCCATGTCGGCGAAGCTGTGGGCGACGCTCGACGGCGACCCGCGTGAGCACATCGAGCAGAACGTGCGCGGCCAGTACGAAACCCTCTTCACCGCCATGCCCACCCCCGCCTACCTCACCTACGGCAACGTGGACCTGCCCCGCCTGTGGGCCGACTACCTCAGGCCGGGCCACCACGTGCTCGACGGCCAGGTGACGGAGATCGGCGGCCTGCGCTTCGGCTTCGTGGGCGGCGGGCTCAGGACCCCGTACCGCACCCCGCACGAGCTGACCGACGAGGAGTACGCCGCCAAGGTCGAGGCCGTCGGCGAGGTGGACGTGCTGTGCTGCCACATCCCGCCCGCGCTGCCCGAGCTGCTCTACGACGTGGTGGCCCGGCGGTTCGAGCGCGGCAGCGAGGCGACGCTGGCGGCGATCAGGCGCACCCAGCCGCGTTACGCGCTGTTCGGCCACGTGCACAACCCCCTGCGCGCGCGAGCCCGGGTGGGACGCACCGAATGTGTGAACGTGGGGCATTTCCGGGGGAAGGGGGTTCCGTACGTCCTCGAATGGTGATCTGACCGGCACCGTGCAGCGGTCCGCCGCGGTCGGCGGTTTGTGCACTACGGTGGTCGCATGTCTGATCGCACCACTTCGAGCATCACCATCGGCGCCCCGCAGGCCGACGTGATGGCGGTGATCGCGGACTTCCCCTCCTATCCGGAGTGGGCCGGGCAGGTCAAGCGCGCCGAGGTCCTCAGCACCGACACCGACGGCAGGCCGCAGACGGTGCGGTTCGCCCTGGACGCCGGCCCGATCAGCGACACCTACACCCTGGCCTACACCTGGGAGGGTGACGGCGTGCGCTGGCAGGTGGCCGAGCCCGGGAAGATGGTCTCCGACCTCCGGGGGAGTTACCGGCTCGCCGGCGCGGGCAGTGGCACCGAGGTGACGTACGAGCTGACGGTCGATCTCAGCGTGCCGATGATCGGCCTGATCAAGCGCAAGGCGGAGAAGGTGATCGTGGACACCGCGCTCAAGGGCCTCAAGAAGCGCGTCGAAGGCCGCTGAGTTGAGCCCGCGGGTCCTGCTGTTCACGGGCAAGGGCGGCGTCGGCAAGACGACGGCCGCCGCGGCCACCGCCACGCTCGCCGCCGGGCGCGGCCTCAAGACGCTCATCATCTCCACCGACACGGCGCACTCCCTGTCCGACGCGCTGGCCGCGGCGCCGGGTGAGATCGTGCCCGGCCTGCACCTGCACCAGGTCGACACACAGAAGTCGCTGGAGCGCCACTGGGGCGAGCTGCAGGAGTACGCCAGGGGAGTGCTGGCCGAGCTGGGGCTCGACCAGATCACCTCCGAGGAGATCACCGTCCTGCCGGGCGCGGAAGAGGTCATCGCCCTGCTGGAGCTGCGCGAGCACGCCCGCGAGGGCCGCTGGGACGTGATCGTGGTCGACTGCGCGCCCACCGCCGAGACGCTGCGCCTGCTGGCCCTGCCCGAGGCGCTCGACTGGCACGTCAGCCGGCTCATGCCGGTCGGGCGCAAGCTGGTGCGGCTCGTCGCGCCGTTCGTGCGCGGCGTGGCCCGCGTGAGCGCCCCCGGAGAGGACGTGATGAGCGCCGGCGAGCGCTTCCACCGCGGCCTGATGGAGGTGCGCGAGCTGCTCACCGGCGACCACGCCTCCGTGCGCCTCGTGCTCACTCCCGAGTCGGTGGTGCTCGCCGAGGCCAGGCGCACCCTGACCTCACTCAGCCTGTACGGCTACCGCGTCGACGCCGTCATCGCCAACCGGGTCTTCCCCGGGGAGGGCGCCGACGAGTGGCGCGCCCGCTGGGTGGCGGCGCAGTCCCGGCTGCTGGCCGAGGCGGAGCAGTCGTTCGCGCCGCTGCCCGTGCACGTCGTGCCGTACCTGCCCGCCGAGCCCGTCGGCAGGGACGCCCTGGCCGACCTGGGCGCCGCGATGTACGGCGAGGCCGACCCGTTCGCCCCGCACGCCGTCGAGCCGCCGCTGCGGATGAGCGCCGACGAGCTGACGCTGGCCCTGCCCGGCGCCGACCGCGGCGACGTGGACCTGGCCCGCAAGGGCGACGAGCTGATCATCACCGCCGGGCCGTACCGGCGGATCCTGGCGCTGCCCGTGGCGCTGGCCCGCAGGAAGATCAGCGGGGCGGAGCTGCGCGACGGCGTGCTGCGCGTCCGCTGGGCCGCCGCGCAGGGCTCGGCGGAGACGGGGTCTGGGCTACCGTTCGGCTCAGGGAGCGAATCCGCGCCCTGAGGAGTTGAACATGGAGGAGCCAGACCCCGCACGCCAGGAAGGGCCAAGATGAGCGAGAGCCAGGACAGAGACCCGATCGGCACCGTCGCCGACGAGGCACGCAAGTTGTTCGACTCGATCCAGGGGCGGGCCACCCGCCAGGTCGGCAGGAGTGTGTTCAACTCCTTCACCGGCGGCCCCCGCAGGGAGCGGGACGTGTGGGAGGAGGCCGTCTCCGAGCCGCACGACGAGTACATCTGCCGCGCCTGCCCCGTCTGCCGGGCGATCGCGGCGCAGCGGGAGTCGGGCAGCGACGTGACCGGGCACCTGATGGCCGCGGGCGGCGAGCTGTTCGCCGCGGTCAAGGGCGCGCTCGACGCGCTGAGCAAGCCCGCGCCGCGCACCGGCGGGCCCAGGGAAGACGGGCGCGAGGACCGGCGTGACGACCGGCGTGACGACCGGCGCGACGACGGGCGCGACGACGTGGAACACATAGATCTGAACTAGGGAGACACGGGGCATGCTCACGATCGGTGTCGACATCGGCGGGACGAAGGTGGCCGCCGGTGTGGTCGACGACAATGGCGAGATCGTCGAACACACGCTCAGGCCCACCGCCGCCGACCGCCCCGACGTGGTCGCCGACACGGTGGCCGACGTCGTCCGCGAGCTGTCCAGAGACAGGACGATCGAGGCCGTGGGCGTCGGCGCGGCCGGTTTCGTGGACGAGACCAGATCCGTCGTGCGCTTCGCCCCCAACCTGGCCTGGCGCGAGGAGCCGCTGCAGAAGAAGATCAGCGGCCTGGTCGGCCTGCCCGTCGTCATCGAGAACGACGCCAACGCCATGGCCTGGGGCGAGACCCGGTTCGGCGCGGGCAGGGGCCAGTCGCACGTGGTCTGCCTGACGCTGGGCACCGGCATCGGCGGCGGCATCGTCATCGACGGCGCGCTCTACCGCGGCCGCTGGGGCATGGGCGCCGAGCTGGGGCACATGCAGGTGCTGCCCGGCGGGCGGCTGTGCGGGTGCGGCAACGTCGGCTGCTGGGAGCAGTACGCCAGTGGCCAGGCCCTGGTCAAGGACGCCAGGGAGATCGCCGAGGCGCAGCCGGAGCGGGCCGCCACACTGCTCGGCCTGGCCGGCGGCAAGATCGAGGGCGAGGAGGTGACCGAGGCCGCCCGGCTGGGTGACGAGGCCTCGCTCGACGCCTTCCGCAGCCTGGCCGACTGGCTGGGCCAGGGCATGGCCGACCTGGCCGCCGTGCTCGACCCCGGCTGCTTCATCGTCGGCGGCGGCGTCTCCCGCGCCGCCGACCTGTTCATCGACCGGGCCAGGCAGGCCTTCGCGGAGCGGCTCACCGGGCACGGGCACCGGCCGTTCGCCGAGATCAGGCTGGCCGAGCTGGGCGCCTCCGCCGGTGTGGTGGGAGCCGCCGACCTGGCCAGGCAGCGCTGAGCCTCGGCCGTGACGACCCGTCCGTGACGGTCAGGGTCGGCACGTACAACCTGCACGGGCTGCGCGACAGCGTGCCCGCGCTGACCAGGGTCATCGCCGCCGCGCGCGCCGACGTGCTGTGCGTGCAGGAGGCGCCCAGGTTCGGCCGGTGGCGGGCCAGGCGCGCGGCGCTGGCCGCCGCGGCGGGGCTGGCGGTGGCGACGCCCGGCAGGGTGGGCGGCGTGGCCGTCCTCGTCGGGCGGCGGGCCCGCGTGCTGCACGCGGGGAGCCACCCGCTGCGCACGTTCCTCGGCCTGGAGCGGCGGGCGCTGGCCGTCGCCGTGGTGCAGGCCGAGGGGGCGCGGCTGGCCGTCGGCTCGTTGCATCTCGACCTCCACGACGCGGCCAGGATGCGGCACGCCGCCGAGGCGGTGGAGCTGATGGAGGGCGTGGCGGCCAGGTACGGCGCCGCCGTCGTGCTCGCCGGCGACGTCAACGAGCATCCCCAGCGGCCCGCCTGGCGCTACCTGGCCGGGCGGCTGGCCGACTGCTACGCCGTGGCGCCCGAGGGCGACGGGCTGACCTTCCCCGCCGCCGGCCCCTCCGCGCGCATCGACGGGGTGTTCGCCGCGCGCGGGACGCGGGTCGTGTCGTGCGGGGGAGTGGACGCCGCGATCGCCGATCTGACCGGGGCCAGCGACCATCTCCCGGTCGTCGCGGAGTTGCGAGTTGGGCACTAGCGGGCAAGACAGGCTCTCCAGCCCGTAGCATTTCCTCATGACCCGTCGCTCTCAGCGGCGTGCGCTCTCCTTGATCTTGGCGACGTTCGTGGCCTGGACGCAGGTCACGCCCGCCGCGCATGCCGATCCCCGCCCCACGCAGATCGAGGCGTGGCAGCAGTCGACCAGCGTGCGCCTCCAGGCCGACGGCTCCCTGTCCGACGTGCTGGCGATCTCGCCGGGCGACGTGTGGGCGGTCGGCCAGCAGGAGATCTGGGACGTCTGGAAGAACCGCGGCACCATCCGCCACTGGAACGGCAGCAGGTGGGCCGAGGTCGGCATCCGCGACAACACCGCCGCGGGCAACCTGCGCGCGCTGGCCGCCGCCTCGGCGTCCGACGTGTGGGCGGTCGGCGACGGGCACGACGGCGTGCCCTACCTCGCGCACGGCGACCAGGCCGGCTTCGACCGGGTCAGGCCGCTCTGCCCGCCGGTCGGCTCCGACCGGGTGCGCCCGCCCTGCCTGCGGGCCGGCGACTGGCTGAGCGGCATCGACGCCAAGTCCGGCAAGGTCGTGGCGGTGGGCAGCCGCGAGAAGCACGCGCTGATCGTCACCGGCGAGGGCAACGACTGGAGCGTGCACGAGACCAAGGAGAAGGGCGCCCTGTACGCGGTCTCCAGCGGGTTCGCCGTCGGCGACACCGGCACCGAGCCGCTGGTCCTGCACTACTCCGGCGGCTCGTGGAAGTCCATGACGTTGCCCTCCGTCCCCGGCGGATATCTGCGCGACGTGCAGGTCGACAGCTCCAAGCGGGCGCTGGCCGTCGGCGGGATCTACCGCGGCCCCGGCGACATCTCGCCGCTCGCCCTGATCTGGAACGGCAAGCAGTGGCGGGAGCTGCGGCTGCCGGACTCCGAGGCCAGGCTGTACGGCGTGACCGGCGACGGCAAGGGGCGTTACTGGATGACCGGTTACGACCCCGAGCGGGCCGCCGAGCCGTTCATGCTGCGCTGCGAGAAGGGCGAGTGCGAGGTCATCAGGGGCGGCACCCAGAAGGGCAGGAGCAGCGTGCGGCTGCAGGCGGTCGCCTACCTGGCGGGCAAGAGCACGGTCTGGGCCGTCGGGCACGCCGTCGACACCAAGGACCGCTACACCGACGTGGTGGAGTCGTTCGCGCCCAGGACCACCACGTCGAAGTCATAGCCGTAACGGGTCAGCAGCCGTAACGGGTCAGAGGACGGCGCCGTCGTCCCAGCCGGAGTCGTTGGGCGGGCCGTCGCCCATCCGCACCACCAGCGCCACGAACCCGCCGATGAACGCCGCCACCGCGGTGAACAGCGCCCAGCCCTCCATGTGCCAGCTCGCCATGGCCGCCACCAGCAGATAGGCGGGGCCGCCGAACAGCGCCACCCAGGCCAGCTTGGTCGGCAGGTCCAGCTTCGGCAGCGGAGGCGGCGGCGGAGGCTCGAAGTGGCCCTCGTCCTCCTCCTCGTCGTCGCCGTCGCTGCGGTCCAGCAGCGGGCCGTCGTCGAGGGCGGTGCCGTGCTGCGCGGGCTCCTCCTCCGGGGGTCTGACCACCCGGCGGGTCGGCTCGGCAGGCACGTTCTCGCTGTCCGGCCATGGCTGATCGGCCGAGTCGCGCTCGGCGGTGTCGTTGAAGGACGCGACGATCTGCCGCCAGACCTCGTCCTCGTCACTCTGGGGCGTCACCTAGATGGGCCTCTCCGCAGCGATCGCGACTTCCCCCTGGGTGCGATCAGTCCCTCTGCAAGGGTACCGAGGCATGTGTCCGGATGAAGTCGAGGCTCCCGGCAAAGATCCTGTCGGCATCGTTGTCAAGCGTCGCAACATGGTAGCTATCGGTAAGCTCCTCGATCGTGGCCTGCGGGACCTTCGCGCGTATGATCGCGACACTCGTCGGCTTCACCACGTGGTCCTCCGTGCTGTGGAAGACCAGCAGCGGCTGTGTCACCTTCGCCAGGTCGGCCTGCACCAGCGACCACAGGCCCGGCAGCGAGGCCGCCGCCTTCACCGGGGTGCGGGCGTAGGCCAGCTCGCGCGCGCCGGGCTTCTTGACGTCGTTGGCGACGCCAGGCACCGACGGCACGAACCATTTGAGCAGCGGAGCCAGCTTCAGTAACGGCACGTCGTTGGCGATCGAGGGGTTGACCACCATCACGCCCCTGATCGCGGAGCCGTGCACCTCGGCGAGCCGCAGCGCCAGGCAGCCACCCAGGGACAGCCCCGCCACGAACACCTCCGCGCACCGCCCCTGGAGGTCGGCGAACGCCTTCTCCACCTCGGCGTACCAGTCCTCCCAGCGCGTCCTGTTCATCTCCTGCCACCTGGTGCCGTGCCCGGGCTGGCGGGGGAGCGAGACGCTGACCCCGTGCCCGGCCAGGTACTCACCCCACGGTCGCAGGGACTGCGGCGTGCCGGTGAAGCCGTGACACAGCAGCACGCCGATCTGGCCTGCTTCGTGGTGGTAGGGCTCCGCGCCTGGCATGAGCGGCATAACAGCTCCTCGGTGCCGTTTCATTCCGGGAATTTCCGCCGGAACGGCCCGATCGTCGCACGTTCCGGGGTATTTGTGCGAGAGCTGATGTAGGAGCACGGCCGTCGAGATGCGAAGATGACTCTGCCCGCTGCTGACAATGCCCGCCGACGAGAAGTGCGCAGGAAGAGGTGCCAGGGTGTTCTACTGGGTGGTCAAGGCCATCTTGGGGCCGTTCCTCCACCTCATCTTCAGGCCGTGGACCGAGGGCGCCGAAAACGTGCCCAAGCAGGGGCCCGCGATCCTGGCCGGTAACCACCTGTCCTTCGCCGACCACTTCTTCGGCCCGCTGCAGATCCGGCGCAAGGTGATCTCGCTGGGCAAGGCCGACTACTTCACCGGGCGGGGCATCAAGGGCTTCTTCACCCGGCTGTTCTTCAGCGGGGTCGGCACCGTGCCGATCGACCGCTCCGGCGGCAAGGCCAGCGAGGCGGCCCTGCGCACCGGGCTGCGCGTGCTGCGCGAGGGCAACATCCTGGGCATCTACCCCGAGGGCACCCGCACCCCCGACGGCCGCCTCTACAAGGGCAAGACCGGGGTGGCCAGGCTCGCCCTGGAGTCACGGGTGCCGGTGATCCCGTGGGCGATGATCAACACGTACGAGATGATGCCGCCCGGGCGGCTGCTGCCCAAGCTGGGCATCAGGCCGGGCGTGCGGTTCGGCAAGCCGCTCGACTTCTCCCGCTACTACGGCATGGAGGACGATCGGCTGGTGCTGCGCGCGGTGACCGACGAGATCATGTACGCGCTGATGGAGCTGTCGGGCCAGGAGTACGTCGACAAGTACGCCGCCAGCGCCCGCGTCGAGATGGAACGGGCGGCCCGCGCCGCCGCCTCGGCAGGCAAGAGCGAGTGATCCGCGCGGGAGGCGCTCACCGCGTCCCCGCCCGAGCCGATGATCTCCGCGCGTCCGCGAGGCGGTCACGCGGAGGATCGTAAGGCCTCCTCCGTCTTGCGCATGGCGCTGGTCATCGCCCGCAGCTCCTCCCGGCTCAGCCGGTCGATCAGGTAGGCGCGCACCACCTCGACGTGCCCGGGAGCCACCTGCCGCAGGCGGCTCATCCCCTTCTCCGTCAGCACGGCGAGCACGCCGCGCTCGTCGGACGGGCAGGTGGCCCGCTCGACCAGCCCCGCCTTCTCAAGCTGGGTGATCTGGTACGTCAGCGCGCTCTTCGACACCACGACGTCCCTGGCCAGCTCGGTCATACGCATCTGATGGCCGGGTGACTCCGACAGGACCACCAGGATCTCGTACTGCGGGTGCGTGAGGCCGGCGTCGGCCTTGAGCTGCTCCTCGATGCGCCGCTCGAGCAGGTGGGAGGTGGACACGAAGGCGCGCCATGCCGCCATCTCGGTCGCGTCCAGCCATCGGGTGTCCGTCACCGAATCAGTGTACTGTCGTTCGAATTTGAACAAATCACTGCTAGAGTCGTCGTTCAAATCTGAACAACCTTCGAGGGAGTCCACATGGTGGATCAGGCGCGTCCCGTCGTGCTGTTGCTGGCGAGGGTCGCCATCGGGGTGATCTTCCTGGTGCACGGCTATCAGAAGTTCGCGACGATGGGGATCGCGGGCACGACCAAGTTCTTCGAGTCCGTCGGCATCCCGCTGGCAGGCCTGGCCGCGCCCGCGGTGGCCGTGCTGGAGGTGGCAGGCGGGCTGGCGCTGATCCTGGGCGTCGCGCTGCCGATCGCAGGCACCCTGCTGGCCCTCGACATGCTGGGCGCGATCGCGTTCGTGCACGGGGCCAACGGGCTGGCCGGCGACGGCGGCTACGAGTTCGTGCTGGCGCTGGCGGCGGCGAGCCTGGCCGTCGGCTTCACCGGGGGCGGCGCGCTGGCGCTCGACCGCGTCCTGACCCGCCGCCGCAGCGCCGCGACGGCGACCGCCTGACGCGGCTCCCGGGCGTCCGCTCCTCTCCCGCCGTGCTCGGGGCTCCAGGGCTTCGGGGCTCCGGGGGAGGAGCGCTCAGGCGGCTCGGTGGCCGAACACCTCGCGTACGCGCTCCCGCAGCCACGCGTGCGCCGGGTCGGCGTCGACCCCGCGATCCGGCGCGACAGCCCCATCCCGGCCAGCAGCTCGTCCGAGCGGGCCGGGCTCGGCTCCGGCCTCAACAGCGCCACCCGTGAGCTGGGCAGCGCCGTCGGGGTCGCCGTCATGGGGACGGTGATGGCCACGTACGGCATGCACACCGGCTACCGCGTCGTGGCCGCCGTCGTCCTGGCCGGAGCGCTGCTGACCGCCTGGTGGCTCAGGGCAGCCACGCGCGGATCTGCCTGATGTGCTCGGGCGTCGTCCGGCAGCAGCCGCCGATCAGCGACGCGCCGGCCCGCTGCCACTGCGCGGCGGCCATGCCGTACTCGACCGGGTCGGCCAGGCCCTGCCAGCGGCGGGCGGCGGCGTCCCACGACTCGCCCGAGTTGGGGTAGACGATCACGGGCAGGCCGCCCGCCAGGCAGGAGATCAGGCCGGGGATGTGGCGCGGCGCGGTGCAGTTCGCGCCGACGGCCACCACCTGCGGGTTTCCCGTGAACAGGGCGGCCGCCTCGCGGATCGGCGTGCCGTCGCTGAGCCGCTCGCCGTCGCGGCAGGAGAAGCTCACCCACACCTTCACCTCCGGCGTGCGGGCCAGCAGCGCGGCCAGCGCCCGCGCCTCGGCGACGGACGGGATGGTCTCGCAGGCCAGCAGGTCCGCCCCGGCCGCCGCGAGGATCTCCCAGCGCGGCAGGTGCCAGGCGTACAGGCCGTCCTCGTCGAGGTCGTAGTCGCCGGTGTACTCGGCGCCGTTGGCCAGGTAGGCGCCGTACGGGCCGACCGAGGCCGCCACCAGCCCGCGCCCGGCCTCGTCACGCGCCTGGGAGGCCAGCTCCACCGACAGCCGGATCAGCCGCTCGGCCGCCACCACGTCCAGCCCGCGCCGCTCGAACCCCGGCAGCGTCGCCTGGTAGCTGGCCGTGGTCGCCACGTCGGCCCCCGCCGCGAAGTAGTCGGCGTGCGCGCGCCTGATCAGCGCGGGCTCCTCCAGCAGCAGCCGCGCCGACCACAGCGCGTCGCTCAGATCCGCGCCGAGCTGCTCCAGCCGCGTGGCCAGCCCGCCGTCCAGGACAAGTGTCGTCACTTCATCCAGCGTACGGGGTCGCCCGGAATGCCCGGATGACGTGATCGAGCATGGCCGGGGTGTGCTCGGGGGCGTCGATCGTGAAATCGGCCAGGCGGGCCAGCTCGTCGCCCGTCTCCCCGTTCGCCACCGCCACCCTGATGCCCAGGAACGCCGGGTCCCGCTCCTCCCGCCCGCGCAGCGCGTCGAACGCCCGGCCGTCGGACAGGTCGTCGCCGAAGTACCAGGCGCGGGTGAGCGCCTCGGTCTCGCGCGCGACGAGCGTGCCCTTGTCACCCTCGACCGGCGGCCTCAGCTCGACCACCATGCGCCCGTACTGCTCGCGCAGCCCCAGCTCGGCCGCCTTCGCCGAGGCCCACCGCTCCACCGCGCCGCGCGCCGACGGCGAGGAGCGGTAGTGCAGCGCCACCATCAGCGCCTTGTCCTCCACCAGCACCTCGCCGGGCAGCTCGCGGGCGGCGTCGGCGGCCACCCTGGCGATGACCGGAGCCCAGGCCCCGGCCTCCGCCTCCGTGCGCACCCGGCCGTCGACCACGCTCTGCATGCCGTACAGGCCGAACAGCCCCAGCCGGGGGACGCCGGCGAGCCGCTCGCACAGGAACGCCGCCGGGCGGGCCGAGACGATCGCGACCCTGCCCACCAGCTCCGCCAGCACCCGCAGCCGCTCCACCGCGCCGGGCACCGGGAAGACGGCGGCGGGATCTCGCATGATGGGGGCGATCGTGCCGTCGAAGTCGAAGAAGAAGCCGGACCTCGTGCTCTGCGCGACGGTGGCGGACACCGCCTCGGTGAAGGGGAGCGGGGCGCGGGAGGTCGCCATGCTCAGTGACTGTAGAACAGCGTGACCGGATCGGACAGACGCTCATGTGCGCTGTGGGGGAGTGCGGGTGAGGGGAGGGGGCGAAGGTGGGTGGGGGCTTCGACATGACGGTGTCCGCGCACGCCTGCGCCGCCACCGAGAGGTGACGGTGCCCGTGCATGCCTGTGCCGCCACCGCGACGTGACGGTGGCGGCGCAGGCGGTCAGGCGCGGTTGATCACCCGCGCTTCCAGAACGGGCCCCGGCGGCGGCCGTCCGAAGGGCCGGGCTGGGGGGACGGCGCGGAGCCGCCGCCCGTGAGCGCGGTCAGCACCTCGACGGCGCGATCGTGCAGCGCCTGCGCGTCCGCGCCCGGCCGCTCGGCCGCCTCCAGCTCGCGGGCCAGCGTCTCCAGGTCCTCGTTCCCGCCGAGGAAGGCCGCCAGCGCGGCCAGCCGGGTGCCGAGGTCCGCCAGGTACAGCAGGTCAGGCACGGCCAGGGCGTTGAGCCGGTCGAGCTCGGCGGCGAGCTGGGGCCGTACCGACTCCAGCCGGTGGGTCGGCCGCCCGCCTGACTTGCGCCAGGGGCCGCCGGGGGCCTGGGGAGCGGGCATCGGCGGCCCGCTCGGCCGCGGCGCCCCGCCGTACGCCGGCCGCCCGGCGACAGGAGCCCCACCGGGAGCCCCGCCAGGACCGCTGCCGGGAGCGCCGGCAGGACCGCCGGTGAGGTCGCGAGCGGGCCCGCCGAGTTCCGGTGCGCCTCCACCCACGAACCCCTGGTCCAGGTCGGCCTGGCTGAGCCCCGGAGCGGGCATGCGCATCCTGGGCGCCGCCATGGGGGCGGCGGCCAGCGTCATCCCCGCCGCGAACGCCGGCGCCGCGCTCGGCAGCTCCCAGCCGCTCGGCGGCTCCACCGGCTGGATGACCCGATGCTCGGGCCCCTGGCCGGCGACCTGCCTGGTGTCGATCGCCACGTACGCGGTGAACCGGCAGAGCACGCCGTACTCCAGGGACGTGCGCACGATGCGCTGCTCCAGGTCGTGCTCGCCCATGGCGTACCGATCCTCCAGCTCGCGCAGGTGCGCCCGCGCCCACACGGCGCGGATGGCCGGATTGTCGGTGGTCACGCCGGGCACCCGCTCCTCCCACGGCGCCCCGGCGGCGGTGCCGCGCACGGTGACGGAGGAGCCCTCGCGGTAGCGCCCGTACGCGCGCAGCGGCACGCCGGGGAAGATCGAGCCGAGGTGGGTGACCGTGCCGGGCTCGACGTCGAGGTCCTTGAGCGACAGGTCGGTGACCAGGGGCGCGCCGATCCTGCGGTGGATGTGGTCCATGGCCGCGTCGAGCCGGTCCTCCGACTCGACCAGCTCGCACCGCCCGGCGCCGAGCCCGGCCAGCCGGCCGAGGAACCCGGCGTTCACGGCCCGGTCGATGCCCACGGTGTGCACGCGCATGGCCGACAGCGCGCCGCCCGCCTGCTCCAGGATCTGGTCCTCGTTGCCCACCTGGCCGTCGGTGACCAGCACCACGACGCGCTCGCGCCCGCTCTCCGCGCCGCCCAGCAGGGTGGTGGCCTGGCGCAGCGGTTCGAGCAGCTCGGTGCCGCCGCGGGCGTCCACCCCGGCCAGGTGCTCCACCGCGCGGTACCGGTTGCGGTCGGACGCCTCCACCAGCCCCTCGAACGCCTGCTCCACCACCGAGTCGAAGGTCAGCACCGCGAACCTGTCCTGCGGCGTCAGCGTGTCCACGATGCGCGCGGCGGCCCGGCGGGCGCAGACCATCTTCCAGCCGCCCATGCTGCCGGAGCGGTCGAGCAGCAGCACCAGGTCGCGCGGCGCGCGGGTGCCCTCCAGGGGCGGGGGCAGCACGGTGAGCGCGAACGTGCCCCGGCCGTCCAGTTGCAACGACGTGGAGGTGTCGAACGACAGCCGCAGCACGAAGTCCCGGTCGAGCCGCTCGCCGGGGCGCAGCCGTACGGTGTGGCCCTCCTCCTCCACGACGTGCAGGCTGGAGGCCAGCTCGCGCAGCTCCAGCCCGGCCGCGTCGATCGTGGCGGCCAGCGACAGCCGGACGGGGTTCGGGAAGCCGGGCAGCAGGACGGGCGGGCTGATCCTGGACGCGTCGGGCACGGCGTCGGTGTCGGGCGCGGTGCCGTCACCGGCCGGCGGGCCGTCGATCGGGCTGCCCGGGACGTAGCGCGGAGCCACGACCAGCGGGAACCTGAACGTGGCCGCGCCGTCCTCGTACGGCAGGGGCTGGCTCATCGTCAGCCGCACCGAGACGCGCTCACCGGGCAGGATGTTGCCCACCCTGATCGTGAACACGTCCGGCCGGTCCTCCTCGGCGATCGCCGCCCGCCTGCCCTCCCGCAGCGCCTGGTCGTAGTCGGCCCTGGCCTGGCCGCGCTCCTTCAGCACGCCCTCGATCACCCGGTCGTCGGCCTCCATCCGGAACCCGGTGACGGCCGCCCTGTCGGGCAGCGGGAAGACGTACGTGGCCTCCAGGGTGACGTCGAACGGGTTCCTGAAGCCCTGGGTGACCTCCACCCCGGCGATCAGGCCCGAGACGGCGGCGGACACGTCCACGCTCTCCAGCGGCAGGTTGCCGCGCTCGGTCAGCAGCGCGCCGAACCCGGCGTCCGGCACCGGCAGGCACCGTGCGGGCTCCAGCGAAGTGATCCTCATGTCAGCTTCCTCTCTTCGAGCACCGCGAGCAGCGGTCGCGCCGCCGCCAGCACCGCCTGAACGTCCTCCTCCGTGGGGGGCCGGCCCGCGTCCAGCACGAGCCGTACCCCGTTGCCCAGCCTGATCCCCGTGACTACTGCGCCGGTGTCATGTCCGGGGGCGGTGGTGGGCCTCGCTCCTGGCTCCCGTGCCAGGGCCGTACCTCTACGCGGGCGGTCGGACCGGCTTGCGCTGTGGGGCGGGCGCGGGTCGCCAGGCTGGCTCGGGCTGCCCGCGCTGTATGGCGTGCCGGGCACGGTGGTGCCCTGCGCTTCGGCCGCGGGCGCGGGCGCTGCGTCGCGGGCGTGCGTCGCGCCGCTGCCCGGCCGCTCGGCCCAGAACCGGCCACGCACGGGCTCGCCACCGTCCGGCCGGAGCACAGGCGACGGACCGTCCAGCGGCGGTACGGGCGACGGGCCGTCCTGGGGCGGTACGGGCAACGGGCCGTCCTGGGGCGGCGCGGGCGGCGACTCCAGGCGGGCCGCCGCCTCCAGCATCCGATCCGTGGCACCCGCGAGCGCCGCCTGAATCTCGGCGATCGACCGCCCGGCAGCCTGCAACCGCTTCACGGCGACGAGCTGCAGCAGATGCCGCCGCCCGTACCGGGCCACCCGCCCGCGCCGGGTGAGCGGCGGGTCCACGAGCCCGATCGTGGTGTACCACCTGATCAGCCGCTCGCCCGGGACATCACGGACCCGCCCGTTGACAGGCGCCGGCGCGCCGGCGCGCAGGGCGCGCGCCGCGTGCTCCGACAGCTCGCCGATCGTCCAGGTGTCACTCATAGGACCACGATGACACTGTCACTATTACACTGTCAATGACAGCCGGGGCAGGAAGATTCGACGTGTCCTTTACGTTCTTGAATGTGTAAATTCCGACCGCTGGGGAGGAAGTTAGACATGGCTACCATCACCGGCCCGCTCTCGGGCGACGCGAAGAACACTGTCGCCGAGGCCCTCCAGGGCGCCCTGGTTGACCTGATCGACCTGTCGCTGGTCGCCAAGCAGGCGCACTGGAACCTCGTCGGTACCCATTTCCGCTCGATCCACCTCCAGCTCGACGAGGTCGTCGCGCTGGCCCGTACCCATATGGACACCATCGCCGAGCGCGCGGTCGCCCTCGGCGTCAACCCGGACGGCCGCGCCGCCACGATCTCCCGCTCCAGCAAGCTCCAGCAGCCGGAGAGCGGCTGGATCGAGGACGGGAAGGTGCTGGCGACGATCACGGACGTGCTCGACGGCATCAGCAAGCGCATGTACGAGCGCATCCGGGCCACCGAGGAGGCCGACCCCGTCAGCCAGGACCTCCTGATCGCCGTGGCGCAGGAGATCGACAAGCAGCACTGGATGTTCCAGGCGCAGCGCTGACCGTCGCGAAGCGAGCCCGGGCCTGCTGCCCGGGCTCTCGCATGCCGGCCGGACGTCTCCGCGCCCGCCACGGTGCTGTCACCGGCACCCGGCTCCGAAGAGGCCCACGCACTCGAGCCCACCGACATCGGTCATCACGACACGGCAGGTCGCCGCCTGGCGTACCGTCAACGCCTGTACGGAAAGTCACCGCGCGAGAACCGCGCGGCGAACGGGATCGGGGTTTGCGCAGAGTTTGATGTCGCGAGTCCCTGCCATTCATGTCGGTGCGGTCGACTAGCGTGGCACCTAGAGGGAGGCCCCACGATGTCGCGCAAGACTCTCCTCCGCACGGGCCCGCTCGTGCCGGGCGGCGTCAGCCCGTACGGTCCGCTCGGCCTGGCAGGCACGGGCGGTTTGGCGTTGCCCCCAGGGTTCACCGGCCGGGTCGTGGCCCGCTCCGGCGAGAAGGTCGCCGGGCTGACCTGGCACGCGGCGCCCGACGGCGGCGCCTGTTTCCCCGACGGCGACGGCTGGATCTACGTGAGCAACTCCGAGCTGCCGCTGCTGGGCGGCGCCTCGGCGCTGCGCTTCCGCGCCGACGGCAGCATCGGCGACGCCTACCGCATCCTGTCGGGCACGGATCTCAACTGCGCGGGCGGTGCCACGCCGTGGCACACCTGGCTGTCGTGCGAGCTCGGCCACCGGGGCCGCGTCTTCGAGTGCGACCCGTATGGCGCCCGCGCCGCCCGTCCCCGGCTGGCCATGGGCCGCTTCAAGCACGAGGCCGCCGCCTGCGACCCCGAGCGGCACGTCATCTACATGACCGAGGACGAGCCCGACGGCTGCTTCTACCGGTTCAGGCCGGGCGACTGGGGCGACCTGACGGAGGGCACGCTGGAGGTGCTGTGCGCCTCGGGCCGCTGGCAGGCCGTGCCCTCGCCGGCCGCCCTGGTGCTGGAGGCCCGCCACCAGGTCGAGGACGCCCGTCACTTCGACGGCGGCGACGGCTGCCACTACGCCGGCGGCGTGTGCTACTTCACCACGAAGGGCGACACCGGCCTGTGGGCGTACGACGCGCAGACCGCCACGCTCGACCGGCTCTGCGAGGGCGTGCGCGCCATCACCGCCGCGCCCTCCGGTGATCTGTACGTCGCCAGGGAGCGCGCCGAGATCGACGTGATCGCGCCTGATCGGGCGGTGACGCCGTTCCTCCGGCTGGAGGGGCACGACGGCGCGGAGCTGACCGGGCTGGCGTTCTCGCCCCGGGGCGAGCGGCTGTACTTCTCGGCCAGGCGCGGGCGCACGGAGGGGCACACGTTCGAGGTGAGCGGCCCCTTCCGCACCTGACGCCACTTCCGCGCTGATGCTCTGGCGCGGGACGCCTCCGTGCCTGACGCTGCCTCCTGCCTGACGCCACCCCCGGCGCAGCGCCCGCTCAGGTGGCCAGGTAGCGCACGAGCATGAGCTTGAGCTCGGCCACCAGCTCGGCCGACCGCTCGGGCGTCGCCGTCGTGATCATCGGCATCACCGCCTTCACCGTGGCCAGCGCCATGGTGCCCGCCAGCCGGGCGCGTTCCTCGGGCAGCTCGGGGGAGCGCCGCCGCAGCATGGCCGCGAGGTGCCCCGCGATGTCCTCGTGCAGCCGCTGCGACGCCGCCGCGAGCTGGTCACCCGTCGCCGTGCCGTACAGCAGCGACCAGTACGCGGGCGACGCGCTCTTGAACCGCACGCTCTCGTCCACGAGCTGCCCCACCAGCACCTCCAGCGGCACCTCCGGTGTGACGGCGGCCAGCCGTCCGGCCCAGAACTCCTGCCGGTCGACCGTGTAGCGGGCGACCAGCCCGTCCAGGATCTCCTCCTTGTTCCTGAAGAACTGGTACAGCGACCCCGGCGACACCCCCGCCCGCGCGGCGACCTGGTTGGTGGTCAGCTCCGGGTAGCCGACGTCGGCGATCACCAGCTCGGCGGCGTCGAGGATCTCGGCCATGCGCTTCAGGCCGCGCGCCTGCCGGCGGACCGTGCGTTCAGCCATGGCACTCCTCGTTGACAAATACGAGCATTCACTTGTATTTCTGGGTCCGACAGTGAAACACGAGCAGTTTACCGAGTTTTCGGGGAGATCTCATGGTGACCACCCGCGCCCGTCCCGCCCGCCAGGCTCCGGCGGGCGGCCCGCCCCTGCGCAGGCTGGGGTTCCTGCTCGTCCGCCGGCGGCGGCTCGTGCTCGCGCTGGCCCTGGCGGTGCTGATCGGCGCGGGTGTGCTGGCGGCGGGGGCGGCCTCGGGGCTGTCGCTGGCCAGGTTCGAGGCGCCGGGGTCGGAGTCCGATAGGGCGCAGGCCGAGCTGGTGGAGCGGTTCGGCACCGGGAGCCCTGACATGATCTTCCTGGTGACGGCGCGCGGCGGCACCGTGGACGACCCCGCGGTCGAGGCGGCGGGCAGGGAGCTGACGGAGCGGGCCGGCCGCCACGAGGGCGTGGCCGAGTCCGCCTCCTACTGGACCCGCGGCAAGCCCGCCACCCTGCGCAGCCGGGACGGCAGGCACGCGCTGATCGTGGTGCGCATCCCGGGCGACGCCGACCACGTGCGCGCCACGGTGCTGCCCGCGCTGGTCCCCGAGATCACCAGGGGCGGCGACCTGCTGGAGGTGCGGGCCGGGGGCGGCGAGGAGGTGTTCAGGGAGGCGGTGCCGCTGGCCAGGCAGGACTTCGTCCGGGCCGAGCTGGTCATCTTCCCGCTCGCGTTCGTGCTGCTGTGGCTCTACCAGCGGCGCGCCATGGCGGCCCTGGTGCCGATCCTGGCCGGCGTGTACGCCATGGTGGTCGGGCTGGCGCTGCTCAGCGGCGTCCTGCTGTTCACCGAGATCTCCACCTTCGCGCTGAACCTGACCCTGGCCATGGGCCTCGGCCTGGGCATCGACTACTGCCTGTTCGTCATCCAGCGCTTCCGCGAGGAGACGCGGCGGGGTGCGGACCGGGCCGCCGCGGTCGCCGGGGCGGTCGAGCACGCGGGCCGGACGGTGCTGTTCAGCGGCCTGACCGTGGCCTCGTCGCTGGCCGTGCTGTTCGCGCTGCCGTTCGACTTCCTGCGTTCGTTCGCCTACGCCGGGATCGCGGTCGTCCTGGGCGGGCTGGTGGCGGCGGTGATCGTGCTGCCCGCCGTGCTGGCCACGATCGGCGGCACGATGCTGCCCCGGCGCGACGAAGCCGACAGGCGCGACAGGCGCGAGCGGGCGGGCGGCCACGGTCTGGCAGGCGGCCACGGGCGCAGGCCGGCGGGCGGCCACGGTCAAGGGCCGGCGGGCGGTCAAGGGCCGGTGGGTGGCTTCTGGCACGGGCTGGCCACCCGGGTGATGCGCCGCCCGCTGGTGTCCGGCGGCCTGGCCACGGTGCTGCTGCTCGTGCTCGCCTCACCGTTCCTGGGCCTGCGCTTCGGCGTCGCCGACGACCGCATCCTGCCGCCCGAGGCCTCCTCCCGCCAGACGCAGGAGATCATCCGCCAGACCTTCCCCGCCGAGGAGACCGACGCCATCCAGCTCATCTCGACAACGGCCGCGCCGGGCGATGTCTCCGCCTACGCCGCGAGCCTGTCCAGGCTGCCCGGCGTGGCGCAGGTGGACTCGGCGGCCGGCTCGTACGTGAGCGGCACCCGCGTCGGCGACGGCGACCCGGCCAGGTTCCGGGGCGAGGGCACCTGGCTGTCCGTGGTCCCCTCGGCGGCGGCGCTGGCCGACGACCCCGTGCGCCTGGTCGAGGCCGTCCGCGCGGTGCCGCCGCCCTTCGAGGTGCTGGTCGGCGGCTACCCGGCCGAGCTGGCGGACTACCGCGCCTCCGTCGTGGACCGGCTCCCCCTGCTGCTGGCGCTCATGCTGGGCGTGACGTTCGCCGTCCTGTTCCTCATGACGAGGAGCGTGATCATCCCGATCAAGGCGACGATCCTGAACGTGCTGAGCCTCGGCGTGATGTTCGGCGCCCTCGTCTGGATCTTCCAGGACGGCAACCTGTCGGGCCTGCTCGGCTTCACCCCGACGGGCACGCTGGACCCGAGCATCCCGATCCTCATGCTCTGCGTCGCCTACGGCCTGTCGATGGACTACGAGGTCTTCCTGCTCTCCCGGATCAAGGAGGAGTACGACAGGACGGGCGACACGGAGTCGGCCGTGGCCACAGGGCTGCAGGCGGGGGCGCCGCTGATCACGGCGGCCGGCGGGATCCTGGCGCTCACGTTCGCCGCCTACGCCACGGCGTCGGTGACGTTCGTGCAGATGCTGGGCGTCGGCATGGCGGTGGCCGTGCTGGTGGACGCCACCGTGATCAGGGCCGTGCTGGTGCCCAGCCTGATGCGCCTGGCGGGCCCGCTCAACTGGTGGCCCAGCGGCACGGCCGGGCCTACAGCTCGCGCGACCACATCTGCTCGGTGACCTCGATCCCGTTCTCCATCCCCTTCTCCTCCGAGTCCAGCTCGAACCCGGCTGCCTGGTAGAGCCGCCGCGCGCTCACCAGGCAGTCGCGCGTCCACAGCTCGATTCGCTTGAACCCCTCGGCCCGCGCGTGCCGCAGGCACTCCTCCACCAGCCGCCGCCCGATGCCCAGGCCGCGGGCGGACGGCTCGACCAGCAGCATGCGCAGCTTGGCCGTCGTGTCGTCCTGCCGCACGCAGAAGACGCATCCGGCCCGCTCCCCGTCCACCTCGGCGATCCACCCGGCGTCGCGGGAGAAGTCGAGGCCGCCCACGATCCTGGCGACGAGCTGCTCGAACTCGGTGCCCCAGCCGTACTCGGCGCTGTAGAGGGCGCCGTGCCGGTAGGCGACCCAGCCCAGGTCGCCGGGGCGCGGCGGCCTGATCACGTACGGCGCCCGCTCCTGCCCGCCGCCGCCCAGGAGCCGCCTGATCACCGCCATGCCGGCGACCAGTCGCTCCTGGTCGGCCTCGGGCAGGCCGGCGAGCAGGGCGCCGATCTCCTCCGACGAGCGCCGGTCGAGCGCCGCGAAGACGCCGGACCCGGTCTCGGTGAGCGCGACGAGCTGCTTGCGCGCGTCGGCCGCCGATCGCTCGCGCCTGACGAGCCCATCGCCTTCGAAGCGGGCCAGGATGCGGCTGAGGTAACCCGCGTCCAGGCCGAGCAGCCCGCGCAGCTCGCCGGTCTCCATCGGCTCGGCGTGCGCCAGCTCGAACAGCACCCTCACCTCGGTCAGTGAGTACGGCGAGTCGAGCATCCCCGCCTGGAGCGCGCCGATCACCTTCGTATAGAACCGGTTGAAGGCTCTGACCTCAGAAACCCTTGCTTCAGTCAACGAACTCATTGCCACAGTCAACCATAGGAGGATCCCCGCTGTGAAGCACGTGCGCATAGGCGGATACGGCCCCGGCATCGTCACGATCGGCGGCGACCTCACCCGCGTGACGGCCCCGTCGTTCCTGGCCGCCCACCCCTCACTGCCGGTCCTGTACGCCGTGGGCGAGCTCGAACGCGGCTGGCTCACCGCGTTCCAGGCCGACGGGGCCGCCCTCGGCCCGCTGGACGAGCGCCCCAGCGAGGGCCACAGCCCCTGTCACGTCGCCGTCGAGCCCGGCGGCACCCTGCTCGCGGTGGCGAACTACGGCGACGGCACCGCCACCCTCTACCGGCTGGACGAGCGGGGCGTGTTCGCGGGGGAGCCCATCGTGCTGCGCCACGAGGGCTCGGGCCCGGACGCGGAGCGCCAGGAGGGCCCGCACGCCCACCAGGCGGTCTTCCACGACGGCCTGCTGCACGTCTCCGATCTCGGCACCGACGAGATCCGCCGCTACCGCTACGACGGCACCCCGCTGGAGCCCATCACCCTGGCCCCCGGCACCGGCCCGCGCCACTTCGCGTTCGCGGGCTCACGCCTGTACGTGGCGGGCGAGCTCGACGGCACCGTCACGCTGATCGACGGCGCGGACCGCACGGTCCAGCGCGCCTCCCGCCAGGAGGGCGAGAACGCCCCCTCCCACCTGCAGCTCCACGGCGACCTGGTCTACGTCGCCAACCGCGGCCCGAACACGATCTCCGTGCTGAGCGCCGCCGACCTGTCGCCGGTGGCGGAGGTGCCCTCGGGCGGCACCTGGCCCCGGCACTTCGCCATCGACGGCGAGCTCATGTACGTGGCCAATCAGCAGGCCAACACCGTCACCCGCTTCAGGCTCGTGGACGGGGTGCCGGAGCCGGACGGGGAGACGTACGAGGTGGAAAGCCCGGCCTGTGTGCTGATCATGTAAGGAGTTCGCCAAGTCGCGGCCCGGCGGGGCGTCCCGTCCCGAGCATGGGCACGTGCGCAAGATCCTGCTCGCCCTCGCCCTCCTGGCCGCCGGCTGCGGCGCGGCGCCCGCCGCCCGGCCGCCCGCCGTGTCGCCGGCGGCCGTGCTCCCCAGCGGGCCCGCCAGCGGGACCAACGGCGGGCCGCCCGTCGCCGACGTCCAGGAGTCCTGGCGGATCACCCGGCACGGTGCCGAGCACGAGATCGAGGGCTACGCCGACGAGGTGAGCGTGCTGGCGGGCGAGCGGTTCCGGCTGCACGTCTCCACCACCGCGCCGCGCTTCTCCGCGCACGCCTTCCGCATGGGCGCCAACCCCTCGAAGGTGTGGGAGTCCGCGCGGGTACGCGGGACGCGGCAGGCCCCCGCCCGGGTCGTGAACGGCACGGTGACCGCCGCCCACTGGGCCCCGTCGCTGACCGTGGACACTACCGGCTGGCCCGAGGGCGCCTACCTGGTCAGGCTCGACGCCTCCACGGGCGCCCAGCGCTACGTGCCGATCACCGTGCGCTCGGCCTCCACCGCCGGCCGCGTGGTGATCGTGAACGCGGTCACCACCTGGCAGGCGTACAACCTGTGGGGCGGCCGCAGCCTCTACACCGGCCCCGGCGGCTACGGCTACCGCTCGCGCGCCGTCACCTTCGACCGCCCCTACGACGGCACCGGCGCCCGGCTCTTCCTCGACTTCGAGAAGGAGGCGCTGGCCGTGGCCGAGCAGAGCGGGGTGCCGCTGGCGTACCTGACGAACCTGGACCTCGTGCCGGGCGCGCTGGACGGCGCCCGCGCGGTGTTCTCGCTCGGGCACGACGAGTACTGGACGCCCGGCATGCGCGCGGCCGTCACCCGGGCCAGGGACGCCGGCGCGAACCTGGCCTTCCTCGGCGCCAACGCCGTCTACTGGCGGATCGCCGTGCGCGGCAGGCAGGTGCACTGCGACAAGGAGCGGGTGTGCGAGCTGTGGCGCGAGTCGCAGCCGGAGAGCGCGTTGATCGGGCAGATGTACGACTGCTTCCCCGCCGAGGGCGTCTACCGGGTGAGCAGGCCGGGGCACTGGATCTTCGCGGGGACGAAAGGGCGGCGCTTTCCCGGGATGGTGGGCGTGGAGACCGACCGGGTGTCGCGGGGGTCGCCGGCCGGGGTGAAGGTGCTGGCCGAGTCGCCGTTCTCGTGCGGCGGGCGGGCCGCTGTCACGCACAGCACGTACTACGCCGCGCCCAGCGGGGCCGGGGTGTTCGCCTCCGGGACCATGCGGTGGGTGTGCGCGCTGCGCGGCCGGGCGTGCGGGCACGGCGTCACCGACGCAGCCGCCGCCTTCACCCGCCGCGCCACGCTCAACCTCCTCACCCGCTTCGCCGAAGGCCCCGCAGGCGAAGCGCGCGCCGACGGCCCAGCGTCGCGCGCTGACGGCCGGGCGCCTCACGCCCTCGGGGACGCCTTCGTCCTCGGCGGCGCCCAGGGGCCGTGACGCGGAGCGGGCTCACCCGCCCGTGGCGAGCCGGACGGCCGCGCGCCAGCGCTCGTAGGCGGCGTCGTCCCGCTCGCCCGGCTCGAAGCGCCGGTCCAGGTGCCAGGTCTTGCGCAGCTCACCCTGCGACCCCCACACCCCGGCCCCCAGCCCGGCCAGGAACGCCGCCCCCAGCGCCGTCGTCTCCTGGATCGCCGGCCGCTCCACCACCGCCCCGAGCTGATCGGCCTGGAGCTGCATGAGCAGGTCGTTCGCGCTGGCCCCGCCGTCGGCCTTGAGCACCGCCCCTGATCCACCGGTCATCGACTCGACGACGTCCCGCACCTCGAACGCGATCGCCTCCAGTGTGGCCCTGACCAGGTGCGCCCGCGTCGTGCCGCGCGTGATGCCGGTGATCAGCCCGCGCGCCCGCGGATCCCAGTGCGGCGCCCCCAGCCCGGTCAGCGCGGGCACGAACACCACCCCGCCGCTGTCGGGCACCGTGCGCGCCACCGCCTCGGACTCCGGCGCCGTCCCGATCACGCCGAGCCCGTCGCGCAGCCACTGCACCGCCGCCCCCGTCACGAAGATCGACCCCTCCAGCGCGAACGTGCGCTCACCCGACGGCGTCTGCCAGGCCACCGTGGTCAGCAGCCCGGACTCCGAGCGCACGATCTCCCCGCCGAGGTTGGTCAGCACGAACGAGCCCGTGCCGTAGGTGCACTTGACGTCCCCCACGTCGAAGCAGGTCTGCCCGAACAAGGCCGCCTGCTGGTCGCCCGCCACGCCGCTGATCGGCACGTCCAGGCCGAGGAAGGCCGCGGGGTCCGTACGTCCGATCGGCCCGTAGTTCGGCACGATCTCCGGCAGCGCCTCCTGCGGCACCCCGAACAACTCGCACAACTCGGGCTCCCAGGCGCCGGACGCCAGCCCGTACAGGAGCGTGCGCGAGGCGTTGGACGGGTCGGTGACGTGCCGCGCTCCCGCCGTCAGCCTGGCGATGAGGTAGGAATCCACCGTCCCTATCGCTATATCTCCGGACTCGACGCCTTGCCAGACCCGGGGATCGTTCTCGGCCAGCCAGGTCAGCTTCGTGGCGGTGAAATAGGGGTCGAGGCGCAGCCCGGTCAGCTCGGAGACGCGCGGCTCGTGCCCCGCCTCGCGCAGCCGCCCGCACAGCGCGGCCGTGCGGCGGTCCTGCCAGACGATGGCCCGGCGCGGCGCCGCCAGCGTGCGGCGATCCCACAGCACGGCGGTCTCGCGCTGGTTCGTGATGCCCACGCAGGAGGGCGGTTCCGGCGCCGTCCGCAGCGCGGTGGCGCAGGCCGCGAGGGTGGCCTGCCAGATGTCCTCGGGGTTGTGCTCGACCCAGCCGGGCTCGGGAAAATGCTGCGCGAATTCTTCGTAGCCCTTGGCGATGATCTGCCCGTTTTCTGTGACAACCAGCGCCGTTACCCCAGTTGTCCCAGCATCGATGGCCAGCACATTCATGAAATTTCCTCCACGGTAAGGGTTTAGTTTTTCGGGGCCGTGTTTGGTCTAGACCACTCGGTGTGAGGCCGGGCACAATGCGAGTCTGACATCACGTCTGGTTCGTGACCCCTATCTGGGAGGAACCCGCCATGCGTATTGGAGTGCTCACCGGAGGCGGCGACTGCCCCGGGCTCAACGCCGTGATCAGGGCAGTGGTGCGTAAGGGGGTGAGCGTCTACGGTCATGAGTTCGTCGGCTTCCGCGACGGCTGGCGCGGCCCTCTCGAGGGCGACACGATGCCACTGGACATCCAGGCCGTACGCGGCATCCTGCCGCGAGGTGGCACCATCCTTGGCTCCTCCAGGACGAACCCGATGAAGATCGAGAACGGGGTCGACCGGATCAAGGAGAATCTGGCCGCCACCGGTGTGGACGCGCTGATCGCCATCGGCGGCGAGGACACGCTGGGCGTGGCCAAACAGCTCTCCGACCGCCAGGTCAACGTCGTGGGCGTGCCCAAGACCATCGACAACGACCTGTCGGGCACCGACTACACCTTCGGCTTCGACACCGCGGTCAACATCGCGATGGAGGCCATCGACCGGCTGCACACCACCGCCGAGTCCCACCACCGCGCGCTCATCTGCGAGGTCATGGGCCGCCACGCGGGCTGGATCGCGCTGCACGCGGGCATGGCCGGCGGCGCGAACGTGATCCTCATCCCGGAGAAGCCGTTCGACATCGACCGGGTCTGCGAGTACGTCGAGTCCCGCTTCCGCACCCGCTACTCGCCGATCATCGTGGTCGCCGAGGGCGCGCACCCCATCGAGGGGCAGATGGAGCTGCAGACGGGCACGCTCGACGCGTTCGGCCACGTCCGGCTGGGCGGCATCGGCGAGGTGCTGGCCAAGGAGATCGAGAAGCGCACCGGCAAGGAGGCCCGCACCACGGTGCTCGGCCACATCCAGCGCGGTGGCACCCCCACGGCCTACGACCGGGTGCTGGCGACCAGGTTCGGCCTGCAGGCCATCGACGCGGCCCACGAGGGCGACTACGGCAAGATGGTCGCGCTGCGCGGCACCGACATCGTGCGGGTCGGGCTCGACGAGGCCACGGCCGAGCTGAAGACGGTGCCGGTGGAGCGCTACTCCGAGGCCGAGGTGTTCTTCGGCTGAAAGCGGCTTGCAAGCGGGCGGCCGTACCTTCGAGTCAGCGGGGTTACCGCTACAACCCCCTCAAGGTACGGCTTGCGCCGCAGAGAGTCGGCGGCCCACCATTGCGTCGCAAGCCGTACCAGGCCGGAGGGCTCAACCGCGGGGCGTGCCGAAGAGATCCACCTCCGGCGCGCCCTCGTCGCGTCCGCCCAGCCGTTCCCTGAACTCCGCCTCGCTGCGCAGCTCCTTCTCCGAGGGCGACAGGATGACGGTGAGCAGCAGCCCCACCGTGATCACGCTGATGCCCACGATGAGCGGCAGCAGGAAGTCGATGGCCCGCGCGCCCGGCACGGGCACCAGCTCCGTGTGCGAGGCGACCGACATCGAGGACATGCCGGTGTAGTGCATGCCCGAGACCGCCACGCCCATGACCAGCGCCGCCCCGCCGATCCTGAGCGCCCCGCTGACGCGCAGCGTGAACCAGAGCGCCACCGTGGCCGCCGCCACCGCGATCAGCACCGACAGTGAGACGACCACCGGGTCGTAGGAGACGTGGGCGGACATGTTCATGGCCGCCATGCCCAGGTAGTGCATGCCCGCCACGCCGAGCCCGGTCAGGACGCCGCCGCCGAGCAGGAACGCCGGCCGTTCCCCGCCGTGGGCGGCCAGGAACAGCCCCATGCCCACGACGACGACGGCGAGGAACGCGGAGGCCGCGGTCAGCGGCACGTCGTACCTGATCGCCAGGCCGTCCACGGAGAAGCCGAGCATGGCGATGAAGTGCATCGTCCAGATGCCGGTGCCGCCGATCGCGAAGGCCGCGCCGACGAGCCACCACCTGCTCTCACGCCCGCCGATCAGCCTCGCGCGCGAGGTGAGCAGGAGCCCCAGCATGGAGCCCACGCTGGACATGACGTACGCGAGTACGGGCGTCAAGAGCCCATGTGAGAAATGATCGATCGGCGACATGCCCCACCCATCCCTTACGCACCGATAAGGGAGTATGAGCAGTGAGTCGTCGCGCGCGCAACTACCTTCGCCGAGCCTGCATCGGCTGTTGGCGCGGCATTGGCGTGGGGTACGTGAGTTGTTGCTGATGAGCGGTGCGACGGCGGAGTTCGAGCTTCGCCACGAGTTCGGCGTCCTCGTGCAGTTCCTCCTCCGACGGCGACAAGATGACCATGAGGAGCATGGTGAGGGTGATGAGGCTGATCACGGTCATCAGGGGCACCAGGAAGTCCAGCGCGTCGGCACCCGGCACCACGGCGGCCTCGGCGTCGACCGAGACGTGCATGGCGTACATGCCGGTGTAGTGCATGCCGGAGACGGCCACGCCCATGACCAGGGCGGCGCCGGTGATCCAGATGGGCTTCTTGACCCGCAGGGTGAACCAGAGCGCGACGGTCGCGGCGACCACGGCGATGCCCACGGAGGCGGCCACGGTGAGCCGGTCGTAGGAGACGTGGGCGGACATGTTCATCGCGTACATGCCGAGATAGTGCATGGAGGCCACGCCGAGCCCTGTCAGCAGGCCGCCGCCGAGCAGCGCCAGGACCCGGCCGCCGCCGTACGAGACCAGGAACAGGCCGGTGCCGACGACCACGATGGCCACCACCGCGGAGGCCACGGTGAGCAGCACGTCGTACTTGATCTGGGTGCCCTCCACCTCGAAGCCCATCATGGCGATGAAGTGCATGACCCAGATGCCGGTGCCGCCGATGGAGATGGCCGCGCCCAGCAGCCAGCGCACGCGGGCGCCGCCGCGCGAGGCGTGGGCCTGCGCGGTGAGCCGCAGTCCGAGCATCGAGCCGATGCAGGACATGACGTAGGCGAGCAACGGCGTGATCAGTCCGTAGGTGAAATGATTCACAGCGGTCATCTATCGGTTCCTTGCATTAGGGGTTCCCGGATTGTGCCATCCCGGATGTCCCTTTCGCTTGGATATCCGAACTATCTGTCAACTTCCGTGTCGGAAACATGAGAAGGACTCATGGCTATCGAGGGGCCGTTCTGGCGGGCGATCGCGGTCTTCCGGGTGGCGTCGCTGGTCTACGCCGCCGTGCTGATGGCCCAGCACCGCGGCTACGAGCAGCCGCTGCTGGGCTGGCTGGTGATCGGCGTGATGGCGGTGTGGACGGCCGTCGCCACGTTCGCCTACGCGGCCGAGGCGCTGCGCCGGTGGCCGCTGCTGAGCGTCGACCTGGGCGTGACGCTGGCGTGCCTGCTCACCACCCCGGCCGTGCAGGGCGGCCAGCAGGTGGCGATCGGCGCCATGCCCGTGCCCGCCACCTGGATCGCCGCGCCCGTGCTCGCCTGGGCCGTGCACTACGGCAGGCGCGCGGGCACGCTGGCGGCGGCCGTGGTGGCGGCCGGCGAGCTGTGGTCGCGGTCGCGGGTCGAGGAGCCGTCCGTCCTGATCAACGAGACGGTGCTGCTGCTCATGGCCGGCTGGCTGGTCGGCCACATGGTCCGGCTGGCCAAGCGGGCGGAGGAGCGCATGCAGCGGGCCGCCGAGATGGAGGCCGCGCAGCGTGAGCGGGAGCGGCTGGCCCGCGACATCCACGACTCGGTGCTGCAGGTGCTCGCCCTGGTGCAGCGGCGTGGCAGGGAGCTCGGCGGCGAGGCGGCCGAGCTGGGCCGCCTGGCGGGTGAGCAGGAGGCCGCGCTGCGCGAGCTCGTCTCGGTCGGGCCGCCGCCTCTGGGCACGACCGACCTGCGCTCCCTGCTGGCCCGCTTCGGCTCACCCTCCGTGACGGTCTCCAGCCCGGCCACGCCGCTGCTCCTGCCCGCCGAGGCCGCCGCCTGCCTGTCCGCCGCCGTCGGCGCGGCCCTGGACAACGTCCGCGCGCACTGCGGGCACGAGGCGCGCGCCTGGGTGCTGGCCGAATCGCTCGACGGCACCGTCACGGTCACGGTCAGGGACGAGGGGCCGGGCATCCCGGAGGGGCGGCTGGAGCAGGCCGCCGCCGACGGGCGCATGGGGGTGGCCAGGTCGATCCGAGGGCGGATGAGCGAGCTGGGCGGGAAGGTGTCGATCGTGAGCGTCCCCGGGCAGGGCACCGAGGTGGAGATCACCCTGCCCGCCTGACGAACGCCAACAGTGCCGCCTACAGTGGCGCCATGGTGCGGGTCATGGTGGTGGACGACCATCCCATGTGGCGCGACGGCGTCGCCAGGGATCTGACGGAGGCCGGTTACGAGGTCGTGGCCGCCGTGGGGGAGGGCCGGCAGGCCGTCAGGGTGGCCGGCGCGGTGCTGCCCGAGGTCGTGGTGCTCGACCTGAGGCTGCCCGACCTGTCAGGGCCCGAGGTGACGGCCCACCTGGCGCGGATGGACCCGGCGCCCAGGGTGCTGGTGCTGTCGGCGAGCGCCGAGCAGGACGACGTGCTGGAGGCGGTCAAGGCCGGCGCCTGCGGCTATCTGGTGAAATCGGCCAGCCGCGAGGAGTTCCTCGACGCCGTGCGCCGCACCGCCGACGGCGACGCCGTGTTCACCCCGGGGCTGGCCGGGCTGGTGCTGGGGGAGTACAGGCGGCTGGCGGTGCAGCTGGAGCCCACCGAAGGGCCCCGGCTGACCGAGCGGGAGACCGAGGTGCTCAGGCTGGTGGCCAAGGGGCTGTCGTACAAGCAGATCGCCGAACGGCTCGTGCTGTCGCACCGCACCGTGCAGAACCACGTCCAGAACACCCTCGGCAAGCTGCACCTGCACAACCGGGTCGAGCTGGTGCGATATGCGATCGAGCGGGGGCTCGACGCGGACTAAACTCGGGTGGTCGCGGCGTTGGCATCTTCGATCGCCGCGCTCATCCCCTTCTTTCCCCGGAGGTTCCACCATGACGATGTCCGCCCTGGGCGAGCCGTGCGTTCTGCTCAAGCTGGGCGAGATCGTCCTCAAGGGCAAGAACCGCGAGCTGTTCGAACGCCGCCTGATCGCGAACATCCGCGACGCCCTGCAGACGGTCGGCGTCCAGGTCGACGTGCGCAAGCGGCACGGCGTGATCGCGATCTTCCTGCCCGAGGGCGCCACCGCCGAGCAGGCGGACGCCGTGGCGCAGCGCGTCGCCGACGTGCCGGGGCTGGTCTGGATCCACCGCGCCTGGCGGGTCGCCAAGGACCCTGACACCGTGCTCAAGGCCGGTCTGGAGCTGGTCGGCGAGAGCGAGGAGGCCAAGCGGGGCGCCCGCTTCGCGGTCCGCTCCCGCCGCCGCGACAAGCGCTTCCCGCTGCGCTCCAACGAGCTGGACCGGCTCGTGGGCGGCGCCATCAACGACGAGTACGGCCTGCCGGTCGACCTGAAGAACCCCGAGCTGACGGTCTTCATCGAGGTCGACAGGGACGAGGTGTTCGTCTTCACCGGCGGCATCCCCGGCCAGGGCGGCCTGCCCGTCGGCAGCAGCGGCCGGGCCCTGGTGCTCATGTCGGGCGGCATCGACTCGCCCGTGGCGGCCTACCGGATGATGCGGCGCGGCCTGCACGTCGACTTCCTGCACTTCTCCGGCATCCCGTTCACCACGTCGGAGTCGATCTACAAGGCGTACGCGCTGGTCAGGAAGCTCGACCGGTTCCAGGGCAGGTCACGCCTGTGGGTGGTGCCGTTCGGCAAGGCCCAGCAGTCGATCCGCACCTCCGGCCAGGACCGGCTGGCGGTGATCGCGCAGCGGCGGCTGATGCTCAAGACGGCCGAGGAGGTCGCCCACCGCATCCGCGCCTCCGCCCTGATCACCGGCGACGCGCTCGGGCAGGTCTCCTCGCAGACTCTGGCCAACATCACCGCCCAGGACAACGCGGTGGAGCTGCCGATTCTGCGACCGCTGGTGGGCTGGGACAAGACCGAGATCATGGCCGAGGCCCGGCGCATCGGCACGCTGGAGATCTCGGAGCTGCCCGACGAGGACTGCTGCTCGCTGCTGGCTCCCAAGCGGGCCGAGACGCGGGCCAAGATCGAAGACCTCAAGCAGATCGAGAAGCGGCTCGACGCGGAGGAGCTGTGCGTGCAGCTCGCCGACTCGATCCAGGAGTACACCCTGTGATCAGGCGTCGACCTTGAACGGGTCGTGCTGGGTCAGGAGCTTGTCCAGCCGGGCCTGGTCGACGCGGTTGCTGACCTCCGAGAGCTCCTGCCGGTCCCTGACGACCTTGCACAGGGTGACCGTGGAGGTGACGACGTACAGGAGGCCGAGCCCGAGGAACGCCCTGATCCAGCCCTCGACGGGCAGGTAGACCAGGGCGATCACCACGGAGGTCAGCGAGACGGCGAACGACAGGATCGCCTGGACGTAGAACGCGGTGGTCTGCGTGGGTTGAATGGGCTTCGTCATGGAGCCATGGTGCGGCCCGGACGAGGGCGGGCACATGAGGATTCGTACTCAGGTTACCCATGAGTACGACCGGCGGTCCGCTTGTGGCGGCCGGTCGCACCCCGAGCGGATCAGGCCGTCGCGGCCGTCTTGCCGAGCAGCGCCGGGAAGTCGGTCATGATCTGCGCCAGCTCGCCCAGGTCGGCGTCCACCAGCGCCTGCGGCCCGTCACAGAGCGCCTGCTCGGGCTGCGGGTGCACGTCGATGATGACCCCGTCGGCGCCGACCGCGACGGCCGCGCGGGTCAGCGGCAGCACCAGGTCGCGCCGGCCGCCCGAGTGCGACGGGTCGACGATCACCGGCAGGTGCGACAGCCGCTGCGCCACCGGCACGGCCGAGACGTCCAGGGTGTTGCGGGTGGCCGTCTCGTAGGTGCGCACGCCCCGCTCGCACAGCACGATGTCGAGGTTGCCGCGCTGGGCGATGTACTCGGCCGCCATCAGCCACTCCTCGATCGTGGCCGTCATGCCGCGCTTGAGCATCACCGGCCTGCCGGCCGCACCGACCTCCTGCAGCAGCGCGAAGTTCTGCATGTTGCGGGTGCCGACCTGCAGCATGTCCGCGTACGAGGCCACCATCTGCACGTCCCGCGCGTCCACGACCTCCGTCACGATCGGCAGGCCCGTCTCCTCGCGCACGTCGGCCAGGATGCGCAGGCCCTTCTCGCCCAGCCCCTGGAAGGCGTACGGGGACGTGCGCGGCTTGAAGGCCCCGCCGCGCAGCAGCACCGCCCCGGCCGCCTGCGCCATCCTGGCCGCCGCGAGCGTCTGCTCGGGCGTCTCCACCGCGCACGGCCCCGCGATCAGCGTCACGGTGTCGGGGCCGATCGGCACGCCGCCCACGTGCACGGTGGAACGTTCCGGATGATTCTCCCTGCTGACCAGCTTGTACGGCGTGGACACGCGCATCACGTCGCGCACCCCCGCCATGCCCCGCAGGCTCGCCGCGTCGAGCTGCGTCACGTCGCCGACCAGGCCGACGATCGTGCGCGACACCCCCTTGCTGACGAACGCCTCCACCCCGGCCGCCTCGACGACGGACACGATCGACTCGATGTCGGCGGCGGTGGCCTCGGGCCCCATCACGATCACCATCTGCTTGCTCCTTGGAAGGGAAAACTCACCGGGAAACACAGAAGGCCCCGGGTCCGATCGGACCCGGGGCCTTCGTTCGCCTGTCTGCTAGCGCAGCATCAGATGGCGAACGGACTCGGGTCCGCCGCCATAGGAAAACAGGAACGCTGCGTGCATAGTGCGAAAGCCTACCGCACCGCACCCGCTCGCGAACCACTCATGACCCGATGGCAGGATGGCCCAAGACGCGAGACCGGTGAGGGGAGTGATCGTGGAGGAGTCGCGCCTGCCTCCAGGCCAGTACGTCCCGCGCGGCAGGCCCGTGATCCACTACGGCAGGGTGCCCGCGTTCAAGCCGGACAGCTGGGACTTCCGGGTGTTCGGGGCCACGGCGTCGGGCGAGGAGCACCGCTTCGACTGGGGCGAGTTCGAGCAGTTGCCACGCGCCACGCGCATCGCCGACTTCCACTGCGTCACCAAGTTCTCCCTCATGGCCAACGAGTGGCGCGGCGTCACCCCCGCCACGATCATGGCCGCCGCCCCGCCCGACCCCGGCGTGCGCCACGTGATGATCTGGGCCGAGTACGGCTACAGCGCCAACCTGCGGATGTCCGACTTCGCCGCGCCCGGCACGCTGTTCGCGACGGAGCTGGACGAGAAGCCGCTCAGCCCCGAGCGCGGTTTCCCGCTGCGCATCGTGGTGCCGCACCTGTACGCGTGGAAGAGCGTGAAGTGGGTGCGCGGCATCGAGTACCTCCTGGAGGACCGCAGGGGCTTCTGGGAGGAGCGCGGCTACCACAACGTCGCCGACCCGTGGCGCGAGCAGCGCTACTCCTACCAGGAAGAACCCGGAGAGGGCCCGCCCTGACACAACTCCGTGTTTTCCCCCGGGCACGGTCCGTTATTGGTTACGGTTTCCAGCATGCTGACCACCGTGTGCGTGGCGCTGTGCTCTCTGACCTTCCTCCTGGGCTACAGGCTCGCTCGCGCGCCGTGGCGCGGCCCGGCGGCACCGGAGGGACACAGGGCGGACGACGCCACGTACACCACGCTGCACATCGCCGCGATGGCCGCCCCCGCCCTGCGCGCGGGGCTCGATCGCGACTCCGCCCGTAAGGCCGTGCGGCACCTGCGCACCCTGCTCGGCACCTCGGCCGTCGCGATCACCTCGACCGACGCCGCGCTGGCCTGGGACGGGCCGTGCACCGACGACGTGCTCACCTACGCCCGCGCCACGATGGCCGCCGGGCAGGCCCAGGTGTTCCCCGGGCGGCCCGGGGGGCCTGAGCTGGGGGCCGTGGCGGTGCCGCTGACGGTGGACGGCACCGTGGTGGGCGTGCTGGCGGCCTTCGAGCAGGAGGTGAGCGCCGCGCTGGTGCGTACCGTCTGCGAGGTCGGCCGCTGGGTCTCCGGCCAGCTGGAGCTGGCCGAGCTCGACGCCTCCAGGCGGCGCGCGCTGGAGGCCGAGATGCGCGCCCTGCGCGCGCAGATCTCGCCGCACTTCGTCTACAACGCGCTGACGACGATCGCCTCGTTCGTCCGCACCAACCCCAAGCGCGCCCGCGAGCTGCTGCTCGACTTCGCCGACTTCTCCCGGTACGCGCTGCGCAGGGCCCACGACTTCACCACCCTGGCCGACGAGCTGACCTGCGTGGACCGTTACCTGCTGCTGGAGCGGGCCCGGTTCGGCGACAAGCTGCGCTTCAGCATGCAGGTGGCCCCCGAGGTGCTGCCCGTGCCGGTGCCGTTCCTGTGCCTGCAGCCGCTCGTCGAGAACGCCATCAAGCACGGCATGGCCGGCCGCGGCGGCCCCGGCGAGGTGCGGGTCGTGGTGCGGGACGCGGGCCCCGAGGCGCACATCACGGTCGAGGACGACGGCGCCGGCATGGACCCCGAGTGCGCCAGGCGCATGCTGGACGAGGACCCGGCGCGCGAGGGCAGCGGCATCGGCCTGGCCAACGTGGACCTGCGCATGCGCCAGATCTACGGCGACGGCTACGGCCTCGTCGTGGAGACGGCGCTGGGGGCCGGGACCAAGGTGCGGCTGCGCGTACCCAAGACGCAGCTTAGCTCTTTGTAGTCAAATCCTTACGCTATGCTAGCGTGGCGCTGATGGTCTCTGCTTTCATACGACAGCGTGGTGGACATGCTGAGGGTTCTGGCCGTAGACGATGAAGTGCCTGCTCTGGAGGAGCTCGCCTACCTGCTGCGCCAGGATGACCGGATCGAACACGTCACGACCGCGGCCGACGGCGTCACGGCGCTGCAGGACATGGTCCAGATGATCGGCGGCGGCGAGCGGCTCGACGGGGTGTTCCTGGACATCCGGATGCCCGGCCTCGACGGGCTCGACCTCGCCAGGCTCGTCGGCGGCTTCCCCAGCCCGCCGCGGCTGGTGTTCGTCACCGCGCACGAGGAGTGCGCGGTGCAGGCCTTCGAGCTGGAGGCGGTCGACTACCTGCTCAAGCCCGTCAGGGCCGAGCGCCTGTCGGAGGCGGTGCGCAGGCTGGAGGCCGCCACCAACCCGGCGCCCGAGCCGGGGCAGGACGACGTGATCCCGGTCGAGCTGGGCGGGCGCACCAGGTTCGTGCCGCAGCAGGCCGTGTGGTTCGCCGAGGCCAAGGGCGACTACGTGCGCCTGCACACGGTCGACGGCAGCTACCTGGTGCGCATGTCGCTGGCCGCGCTGGAGCGGCGCTGGTCGGATGCCGGGTTCATCCGCATCCATCGCAGCACGCTCGTCTCCGCCCGGCACGTCAGCGAGCTGCGCTTCGAGGGCGGGCGGGTGACGCTCACCGTCGGCACCGAGACGCTGCAGGTCAGCAGGAGGCACAGCCGTCAGGTGCGCGAGCAGCTCGTGCGCCAGCACAGGGGAGCGATCTCGTGACCGGCGGGCGCCGCGTCGTCGTGACGCGGCGGCCCCCGCCGATCGGCGCCAGGCTCGACTACGCGGGCACGGCGTGCCTGCCCGAGAGCCCTCCTGACGTGCCCGCCATGGTGGGCCTGCAGTTACGGCAGGCGCTGCGCACCGTGGGCGTCACGGCGGGGCTCCTGGTGGGCGTGCCGGTCCTCGCCATGTGGGCGCCGCACCCCTGGGTCTGGGTGGCGTTGTCGGTGGCGGTGCAGGGCGCCTGGGTGGGGTTGTCCGTGCTGCAGCTCAGGTGGGCGGAGCGGCTGGAGAGATGACCGTCGCGGTGCTGACCGGGATCGCCTTCGTGCTGGTTCTGGGCGTCATGGTGGGCGCCGCGCGACCGCGCCGCTCCAGCGGCGCCTCCGACTTCTACGTGGCGGCGAGGGCCGTTCCCCCGTGGTGGAACGGCGCCGCGATCACCTCCGAGTACACCTCGGCCGCCGCCTGCCTGGGCACGGCCGGGCTCATCGCCACGCACGGCTCGCCGATGTTGTGGTACCCGGCGGGGGCCGCCGCCGGGTTCGTCGTCATCCTGGCCCTGGTCGTCGCGCCGCTGCGGCGCTCCGGCACGTTCACGCTGCCCGACTTCGCCGAATGGCGGCTGCGCTCGGTGGTGCTGCGCCGCTTCACCACCTGCTTCGTGCTCGTCGTCGGGCTGGCGTTCCTGGTCGCCCAGTTCCACGCCGCAGGAGTGGTGGTGCGGCTGCTGACCGGGCTGCCGCCGTGGCTGGGCTGGGCGGCCGTGGCGGCCACGGCGCTGATCGTGGCGTTCGCGGGCGGTCTCGGGAGCGTGACGAGCGTGCAGGCCGCGCAGTTCTGGCTGAAGCTGGCGGTGTTCCTGGGTGTCGGGGCGGTGTGCTGGTGGATGGCCGGCAGCCGGTCCGCCGCCTGGTTCGAGGGGGCCTACCGGACCGGCGGCGCGGGGCTGGCGGGAGCGGGGGACCCGTCGCTGCCCGGGGTGCTGTCGGTGCTGCTGGCCTGCGCGCTGGGCACCATGGGGCTGCCGCACGTGATCGTGCGCGTCTACACCAGCAGGGACGGGCACGGCGCCCGGCGCTCGATCGTGGCCACCCAGGTCATGCTGGCCGTGTTCTGCGTCGTGCCGCCGCTGTACGGGGTCCTGGGCAGCGTTCACGTGCGGGGCGCCGCCGCGGACGAGATCGTGCTCCTGCTGCCCGCCACGCTGCTCTCCGGGCTCGTGGGGGACGTTCTGACGGGTCTGCTGGCGGCGGGGGCGTTCGCGGCCTTCCTGGCCACCTCGGGGGGCGTGCTGGTGGCCGTGGGCGGCGCGCTGTCGGCGTGCGTGACCCGGGCCGGGATCCGGCCGTTCCGCGCGGCCGTGGTCGCCGTCACGCTCGCCGGGATGGCGCTGACGGCGGTCAGCAGCCCGGGCGTGTCGGTGGCGCTGGTGCTGCTGGGCTTCAGCCTCTCGGCCGCCACGTTCTGCCCGATGCTGGTGCTGGGCATCTGGTGGCGGCGGCTGACGGACGTGGGCGTCGCGGCGGGCTTCGCCACCGGCGGGGGCGTGACCGCGGTGCTTGTGGTCGCGGAGCAGGCAGGCGTGAAGATGGGCTCGCTGACTTCCTGCCCCGCTCCGGTCGCGGTGCCGGTCTCCTTCGCCGCAATGGTGGTGATATCCCTGGTCACACCGGGTCGAGTGCCGCAGGCGGTGGGCCGGATGATGGCCAAGATGCATCTGCCCGAGCATCTCGCGGGCCCCCCGACCTGCCGTTCGTCGCTCGATGGCGACCGTTGGTCGTGACACCACTCTCCGCACATCGCTGACTACTAACCGTTCAACGAGCTGTCCGTAAACAGGGTTTCGCCCACAAGATCGCAACCGTAGTGTTTCGGCATCGGAAGCCTTCCCGGCGCACCGGGGGGACGGGCCGCAAGGTCCATCGAAAGGGTCGGTGCGCGGGGTTCTCCGGCGACACGCAGGTCGCCGCGGCGGTCGGGCCCCTTACCGGGGGGTGGGGCCCGCCACGCCGAACGTGAGGGGGCGCCCGCTGCGGCCGTTGAGTCGGCCCCGCGATCCGGCCTTCGGGGGCGGTCGGATCGCGAGAGCGGGCGCCCCTATCACGGTTGAAACCGCGATGGGCGTTTTATCCGGGGACTCCCGAGCGGCGGTGGTCAGCCGTCCCTGAGCTTCTTCAGCAGCGCGATGTCCTCCGCGTGCTTGGGCGCCTTGCCCGGCGTCTCGATGCAGATCGGCACCCCGGCCACCGCCGGATGCCGCATCATCTCGCCGAACGGCTCGGCGCCGATGTGACCGGCCCCGATGTTCTCGTGGCGGTCCTTCTTGGCGCCGCACACGTCCTTGGAGTCGTTGGCGTGGATCAGCTTCAGCCGCCCCGGCGCGATCGCGTGCAGCGCGTCGAACGTCTCGCGCACCCCGCCCTCGGCCGCCAGGTCGTGACCGGCGGCGAAGGCGTGACAGGTGTCGAGGCAGACGCAGGCCCGCGGGTGCCAGTCGAGGGCGGCGAGGTAGGGCTCCAGATCCTGGACGGTGGCGCAGAGCATCGCGCCCTGGCCGGCCATCGGCTCCAGCAGCAGGTCGGGCCCGCCCTCGGGGATCTCGTCGAGCAGCGGCAGCAGGTTGTCGTGGAGCTGGCGCAGCGCGTCGTCGCGCGGCTGCGTGACCGCCGAGCCGGTGTGCACCACGACCCCCTCGGCGCCGATCTCCACCCCGCGGCGCAGGCCGTGGCGCACCACCGCGATGGAGTTGGCCAGCGTCTCCGGGCTGGGCGAGCCGAAGTTGACCAGGTAGGGCACGTGGATGAACGCGGTGACGCCCGACTCGGCCAGCTTGGCGTCCTCGGCGGGCTTGCCGTCGTTGAGCGCCCAGCCGCGCGGGTTGGTGACGAACACCTGGATCATCTCGGCGCCGATCTCGGCCATGTACTTGAGGCCGCCCGTCGCCAGGCCGCCTGTCACGGACACGTGTCCGCCGATCAGGGAAGTTGGGGTCATGATGGCCCCCAGTGTAGGCGCAGCCCCCGACCGTTTCCGTCGCCGCGACGCGCGCTCACCTGCCGGATCGTCCGCCGGGCCGTCGCACGTGATTGGAGCATGACACCAAAAGTGCCCGGTATCCGGACCCCGAGTTGGGAGTTCTCGCGGATGGACCGGGCACGAAGCGCCTGTGTGTACTTCTGGCATGCTCACCGACTTCAACGCCCGGTCGCCGGCCGAGGCCGAGGCGGACCTGCTGGCCTGCTGCGCCTCCCGCGCGTTCGCCGGGAAGGTGGCCGCGCTGCGGCCGTACGCGGACCTGGAGCGGCTGCTCGACGCCGCCGGCGCGGCCGTGCTGGAGCTGGCCTGGGACGACGTCCTGGAGGCGCTGAGCGCCCACCCGAGAATCGGGGAGCGGCCGGGCGGGACGGACCGCGAGTCGGCGTGGTCGCGGCAGGAGCAGTCGGGCGTGGAGGACGGCCTGCGCGCGGCGCTCGCCGAGGGCAACCGGGCCTACGAGGAGCGGTTCGGGCACGTCTACCTCGTCTGCGCCACCGGGCGCACCGGCGCCGAGCTGCTGGCCAGGCTGCGCGAGCGGCTGGGCAACGACGAGGAGCGCGAGCGCGCGGTCGTCCGGCGGGAGCTGGCCGCCATCACCCGGCTGCGGCTGCGCGAGCTGGCGGGGGAGGCGGCGTGAGCTTCTCCACCCACGTGCTCGACGCGGTCACCGGCCTGCCCGCCGCCGGCCTGCGCGTCCGCCTGGAGCACGACGGCCGGGTCGTGGCCGAGGGCCGCACCGACGGCGACGGCCGCATCAAGGGCTGGAGCCCGGGCGCCGGCGTGCACCGGGTGATCTTCGACACCGGCGCGTACCTGGAGGACACCTTCTACCCCGAGGTCGTCGTCACCTTCATGATCACCGACCCCGAGCGGCACCACCACGTGCCCCTGCTGCTGAGCCCGTACGCCTACTCCACCTACCGAGGGAGCTGAATGATCGTCAAGCTCGGCGCCAACCGCTACGGCAAGGCGGAGACCAGGCTCGTGCACGTGCTGCGCGACGGCCCCGTGCACCACGTCAAGGACGTCAGCGTCAGCACCTCCCTGTCGGGCGACATGGAGGCCGCGCACCTGACCGGCGACAACTCCGCCGTCCTGCCGACCGACACGCAGAAGAACATGGTGTACGTCTTCGCCAGGCGCTACGGCGTCGGCCAGATCGAGGAGTTCGCCCTCCGCCTGGCCAGGCACTTCGTGGCGGCGCACCCCTCGATCCACCACGCCAGGGTGGAGATCGAGGAGTACGGCTGGAACCGCGCGGGGCCGCACTCGTTCGTGCGCGACGGCGGTGAGGTGCGCACCTGCGTGGTCCACCACGACCGCGACGGCCGCACCACCGTGCTGTCCGGGCTGACCGACCTGGTGGTGCTGAACTCGACGGGCTCGGAGTTCCACGGCTTCCTGACCGACGAGTACACCACGCTGCCGCCGACCACCGACCGCGTCCTGGCCACCGCCGTCCGCGCCCGGTGGCGGCACGCCTCGCCCGACGCCTCCTCCTACGCCAAGTCGTACGACGAGGCCAGGCAGTGCCTGATCGACGCGTTCGCCGGCACCCACAGCCTCTCGCTCCAGCAGACCCTGTACGCCATGGGCGAGCGCGTCCTGACCACCTGTCCCGAGCTCTGCGAGGTCAGATTGTCGATGCCGAACAAGCACCACTTCGCGGTGGACCTGTCCCCGTTCGGCCTGGACAACGAGAACGAGGTGTTCTACGCCGCCGACCGGCCCTACGGGCTGATCGAGGGCGGCGTGCTGCGCGAGGACGCCCCCGACGCCGCCTTCGCCTGGGAGTAGGGGGCGACGATGGACTTCCTACGCCCCACGACGTGGCAGGAGGCGCTGGCCGCCAAGGCGGACCAGCCGGGCGCGGTGCCCGTCCAGGGCGGCACCGACGTGATGGTGGAGATCAACTTCGGCGTGCGCAGGCCGCCCGCGCTGCTCGACCTCACCCGGGTGGCCGAGCTGCGCGAGTGGTCGATGACCGGCGGGCTGTGCAGGGTCGGGGCCGGGGTGCCGTACGCGGCGGTCATCGCCGAGCTCGGCGGCCCGCTGCCGGGGCTCGCGCAGGCCGCCCGCACGGTCGGCTCGCCGCAGATCCGCAACCGCGGCACCGTCGGCGGCAACCTGGGCGCTGCCTCGCCCGCGGGCGACAGCCATCCGCCGCTGCTGGCGGCCGGGGCGGTGGTCGAGGTGGAGTCGCGCGAGCGCGGCGTGCGGATGATCCCGGCCGCCGAGTTCTACCTCGGGGTCAAGCGTGCCGCCCTGGAGCCGGACGAGCTGATCAGGGCCGTGCACGTGCCCCCGGCCACGGGGCCCCAGTACTTCTCCAAGGTCGGCACGCGCAACGCCATGGTGATCGCGGTGTGCTCGTTCGCGATCGCGCTGCACCCGCGCGAGCGGCGGGTCGGCACCGGGCTCGGCTCCGCCGCGCCCACCCCGCGCCGCGCCCTGGAGGCGGAGGAGCTGCTGGCCGCCGAGCTCGACTGGGACGCGCCGCTCGACCCGGCGCTGCTGCGGCGCTTCGGCGAGCTGTGCGCGCGGGCCGCCGCCCCGATCGACGACGTGCGCGGCACCGCCGCCTACCGCGTGCACGCCATCGGCGTCATGGCGCGCCGCACGCTCACCTGGGCCTGGACCGACCACCTGGAGAAGAGGGCCGCCTGATGCGCGCACCTGGAGAAGAGGGCCGTCTGATGCGCGCACCTGGGAAGAAGGGCCGCCTGATGCGCGCGCACCTGGGAAGGAGGGCCGCCTGATGCGTGTCACCTTCACCGTCAACGGGCGGCAGGAGAGCGCCGACGACGTCTGGGAGGGCGAGAGCCTGCTGTACGTGCTGCGCGAGCGCCTCGGCCTGCCCGGCTCCAAGAACGCCTGCGAGCAGGGCGAGTGCGGCTCCTGCACGGTCTACCTGGACGGCGTGCCGGTTTGCGCCTGCCTGGTCGCCGCCGGGCAGGCCGAGGGGCGGCAGGTGCGTACCGTCGAGGGGCTCGCCGACGGCGACCGGCTCGACCCGGTGCAGGAGGCGTTCGTGGAGTGCGGAGCCGTGCAGTGCGGCTTCTGCACGCCCGGCCTGCTCGTGCAGGCACACGACCTGCTCGAACGCTGCCCCCGGCCGTCGGACGCCGAGATCAGGGAGGCGCTGGCGGGCAACCTGTGCCGGTGCACCGGCTACGAGAAGATCCTCGACGCGGTACGGCTGGCCGCCTCCCGCAAGGAGCACCGATGATCATCGAGAACGTCCACGTGGCCCCCGTGTCCGGCCCCGACCTCGAATCCGGATATATCCGCATCGAGGGTGATCGGATCGCCGAAGTGGCCGCGGGCCCCGCCCCTGACCCGCCCGGTGTCCCCCGCATCGACGGCACCGGCTGCCTGGCCACCCCCGGCCTGGTCAACACCCACCACCACCTCTACCAGTGGGCCTCCCAGGGCCTGGCCCAGGACGCCACCCTGTTCGAGTGGCTGGTCGCGCTCTACCCGGTGTGGGCCGCCATGGACGCCGAGGTGGTCGAGGGCGCGGCCACCGCCGGGCTGGCCTGGCTGGCGCTGTCGGGCTGCACCACCACCAGCGACCACCACTACCTCTTCCCCAAGGGCAGGGGCGACCTGCTGGCCGCCGAGATCGAGGCCGCCCGCGCCGTGGGGCTGCGCTTCCACCCGGCCCGCGGCTCCATGGACCTGGGGCAGTCCAAGGGCGGCCTGCCGCCGGACGTCGTGGTCGAGGAGCTGGACGACATCCTGAGCGCCACCGCCGAGGCCGTGGACGCCTACCACGACCCGTCGTTCTCCTCGATGCTGCGCGTGGCGGTCGCGCCGTGCTCGCCGTTCTCGGCCAGCGCCGAGCTGATGACCGAGTCGGCCGCGCTGGCCAGGGAGAAGGGCGTGCGGCTGCACACGCACCTCGCCGAGACCCTCGACGAGGAGGAGCACTGCCGCGAGCGGTTCGGGCTGCGCCCCCTGGACTACATGCTGAAGCTGGGCTGGCTGGGCCCCGACGTGTGGTTCGCGCACACCGTGCACCTCAGTGACGCCGACATCGGCAGGCTGGCCGCCACCGGCACGGGCACCGCGCACTGCCCCTCCTCCAACGGGCGGCTCGGCGCGGGCATCGCCCCGGTGTCGGAGCTGCTCAGGCGCGGCGCGAACGTCGGGCTCGGCGTGGACGGCAGCGCCTCCTCCGAGCTGACGCCGCTGGCCGGGGAGATGCGGCAGGCCCTGCTGTTCCAGCGCGCCAGGTACGGGCCGGAGGCGCTCACCGCCCGGCAGGCCCTGGAGCTGGCCACCCTGGGCGGCGCCCGCAACCTCGGGCGCCAGGACGAGCTGGGCACGCTGGAGCCCGGCAAGCTGGCCGACATCGCCCTGTGGCGGGTGGACGGCCCCTACACCGCCGCCGTCGCCGACCCGGTCTGCGCGCTGGTCTTCGGGCCGATGCCGCCGCTGGCCAGGGTGCTGGTGGGCGGGCGCACGGTAGTGGCGGACGGCGAGCTGCGGACCACCTCCCACGACGAGGCGGGGCGGGCCGGCGTGCGGGCGCACCGGCGGCTGACGCGGCTGGCGCGGGAACGCGGGATCACCCCCGCCGTACGGATCCACGGAGACCACTAGGCTGGACGTATCCGTAGAAACAGGAAAGGCGGTCCCGTGTCGGAGGAACTTCCCGAGGAGCGGCTGGCGGAGCTCAAGATTGCCTTCGCCGACATCGACACCGACGGCGACGGCTACATCAGCGAGGCCGAGCTGAAGCGGCACTTCCCCGGCCTCCCGGCCGAGGCGCTCGGCGCGATGAGCCAGGAGGCCGACTCCGACCAGGACGGCCGCTACTCCTTCGAGGAGTTCGTCCGCACGGTCTCATGACGCCAGCGTGCGCTCCAGCGGGGTGCGGAAGCGGGGCGTGACCCTGATCCCGCCGAGCCAGGCGGCCAGCCCGGCCGCCTCGGCCTCGATCGCGGCCACCGCGTCCGCGCCCACGTCCGCCAGCAGCCGCCAGACGATCTCCCCGTCCGGCCGCTGCGCCCAGCCGCCCACGACCCGGCCGTCCCACCACACCGTGGGGCCCACGTTGCCGTTGCGGTCGAACAGCTCGGCCCGGTGCTCCGGCGGCAGGTACCAGTCGCGGGCCTGCCAGCCCATCGGCGTCGGGTCGAGCGCGGGCAGCAGCGACGCCCACGGCGCGGACGGCGCGACCTCCTCGGTGTCGCCCGGCAGCACGTAACCGGTGCCCTCGTCCAGCTCGACGGCCACCGCGCCGACGGCCGACAGCGCCCGGCGCACGTCCTTGAGCGTCCAGCCGGTCCACCACTTCAGGTCCGACTCCGTGCCGGGCCCGAACGCCGCCAGCCAGCGGCTTACCAGCTCGGCCTGCGCCTCGTGGGCGGCCCATTCGGCCTGCTCCGGCGCCAGGCTCCAGTAGTGCGTGCCGCTGACCCACGTGCCGCCCGCGCGGCCCCGCCGTACCAGCAGGCCGTCGAGCGCCATCAGGGGCAGCAGCCGCGAGCCGATGCTCACCACGCCCTCGTACGGCTTGCCCACCGCCAGCGTGACCTGCTCGCGCAGCCGCGGCTCCAGCCTGCCCAGCTCGACGGTGGTCGCATCGCCCGAGGCCAGCAGGCGCAGCACGGACGCCTCCAGGTCCTTCAGCCGCGCCTCGTCCCAGCCGCCCGCGCCGAACGCCTTCAGCACCGAAGCGCGCTCCCTGCGGGCGATGGCCAGCGCCGTGGAGTGGTGCACGACCGGCGCCAGCGCCGCCGGCACCACGAACACCGTGCGCCGCATGCCGTGCATCCGCACCAGCGTGTGGTCGGCGTACAGGGCCCGCTCGACCGGCTCGGGGCCGGGCGCCGTCAGCCGCGCGCCCGCCGACAGGAACACCGTCGCCGGGTCCGTGCCGTGCAGCGCCACCACCGACGCCGCCACCTCCTCAGGGGTGGCGGCCTTGCCCGCCAGCCGGTGCCGCACCCCGATCCGGGCACGCCGCTGCTCCTGCGAAATCCGCACAAAGGCCCCCTTTCCTGCGGTGAGCCTACTTGGAGGATCACACATCCGGAGCCGGGTCCGGAGGGCGCCGGTTGATGAGCCCGTGCATAGGTTCGCGGGGGGAGTGGCGGCTTCACTGGAGATCACCCCCCGAACCTGGAGTGACCCATGAAGAGTGAGGTGCATCCGGTCGACGCCCGCCTGCCGGCCGCGCAACTCGGCACGCTCGGGCTGCAGCACGTGCTGGCGATGTACGCGGGAGCCGTGGCGGTGCCGCTCATCGTGGGCGGCGCGCTGAAGCTGCCACCCGACCAGCTCGCCTACCTGATCAACGCCGACCTGCTGATCAGCGGCATCGCCACGCTCATCCAGTGCGTCGGCGTGTGGCGGTTCGGCATCCGGCTGCCCATCATGCAGGGCTGCACGTTCGCGGCCGTTACCCCGATGGTGCTCATCGGCACCACCCAGGGCGGGCTGCCGGCCATCTACGGTGCCGTCATCGTCTCGGGGTTGCTCGTCGTGGCCGTCGCCCCGTACTTCGCCAGGATCGTCAGGTTCTTCCCGCCGCTGGTCACGGGCACCATCATCACGATCATCGGGATCTCGCTGCTGCCGGTCGCGGCCCGCTGGGCCGCCGGCGGGGCGGGCAGCCCGACGTACGGGGAGCCGCGCAACATCGCGATGGCCGCCGCCGTGCTGCTGTTCATCCTGGCGATCTACCGGCTGTCCAAGGGGTTCCTGGGCCGGGTCGCGGTGCTGGCCGGCATCGCGGCCGGCACGCTGGTGGCGATCCCGCTCGGGTTCACCGACTTCTCGAACGTGGGCTCCGCCGCCCTGTTCGGGATCAGCACGCCGTTCGCGTTCGGGCTGCCGACCTTCCAGGTGACCGCGATCATCTCGATGTGCGTGGTCATGCTCGTCTCCATGACCGAGACCACCGGCGACTTCGTGGCGGTGGCCGAGATGACCGGCTCCGAGCTGACCCCGCGGCGGCTGGCGGACGGGCTGCGCGCCGACGGGTTCTCCACCGCGCTCGGCGGCGTGTTCAACACCTTCCCCTACACCGCCTTCGCGCAGAACGTCGGGCTCGTCGGGCTGACCGGCGTGCGCAGCCGCTGGGTCGTGGCGACAGCCGGCGGCATCCTCGTGCTGCTCGGCCTCATCCCGGTGCTCGGCGCGGTGATCGCGGCCATCCCCCAGCCCGTGCTGGGCGGCGCGGGCATCGCGATGTTCGGCACGGTGGCCGCGTCGGGCATCCGCACGCTGTCGAAGGTGAGCTACGAGGGCAACCACAACCTGGTGATCGTGGCCGTCTCCATCGGCGTGGCAGCCATCCCGGTCGGCGCGCCCGACTTCTACGACGAGTTCCCCCACTGGGCCCAGACCATCCTGGACAGCGGCATCAGCACCGGCAGCCTGCTGGTGATCACCTTGAACCTCGTCTTCAACCACCTGCGCTCTGCCCCGGCCGAACGCGGGATGTGATGATGAGTCACGCCTTCCTGCCCGCTCGCACCGGGCAGGAAGGCGTGTCTGGACATTGTTCATCATCAGGTGGGAGTTCGTAGTGGTTCAGCATGTTCTGGTCGCCCCGGACAAGTTCAAGGGGTCGCTGACGGCCGCCGAGGTGTGCTCGCGGGTGTCGGCCGGGCTTGGTGTGCCCACGGTCGAGCTGCCCGTCGCCGACGGCGGTGACGGCACCGTGGACGCCGCCGTGGCATGCGGCTTCGACCGGATCACGATCGAGGTCACCGGGCCGACCGGCGAGCGTGTCCCCGCCTCCTACGCCTGGCAGCCCGCCGGCACCGCCGTGGTCGAGCTGGCGGAGGCGTCCGGGCTGCGCCGCCTGCCCGGCGAGTGCGAGCCGCTGACCGCCACCAGCTACGGCACCGGCGAGCTGATCGCCGACGCCGTGCGCCGCGGCGCCAAGCGCGTGGTGCTCGGGCTGGGCGGCAGCGCCTGCACCGACGGGGGAGCGGGCCTGGCCCAGGCGCTCGGCGCCCGCCTGCTCGACGGCGACGGCCGCGACCTGCCCAGGGGCGGGGCGACGCTGAAGGAGCTGGCCCGCATCGACCTGTCGGGCTTCCTCGACGTCTCCGGCGTGGAGTTCGTGGTGGCCAGCGACGTGGACAACCCGCTGCTCGGCCCGCACGGCGCCGCCGCCGTCTACGGCCCCCAGAAGGGCGCCACGCCCGACGACGTGAAGACCCTGGAGGCGGCGCTGGCCCGCCTGGCCGCCGTCGCCACCGCCACGCACGGGCTGATGGGCGCGGTCGAGCACGACGACGTGGTGCGCGCCATGGGCGTGGCGGGAGCGCCGGGGGCGGGCGCGGCGGGCGGGGTCGGGTTCGCGGCGCTGGCGTTCCTGCACGCCGAGATCAGGCCCGGCATCGACTACCTGCTCGACCTGCTCGGCTTCGGCGAGCTGGTGCAGGGCGCCCGCCTGGTGATCACCGGCGAGGGGTCGCTGGACGAGCAGTCGCTGCGCGGCAAGGCCCCCGTCGGCGTGGCGCAGGCCGCGGCCAGGGCCGGTGTGCCCGTGGTCGCCGTCTGCGGGCGGCGCACGCTCTCCGACGACGAGCTGCGGGCCGCCGGCATCGAGGCCGCCTACGCCCTGACCGACCTGGAGCCCGACCCGGCCCGCTGCATGGCCGAGGCCGGCCCCCTGCTCGAACGCCTCGCCACCCGGCTCGCCGCCGACCGCCACCTGGAGGGCAATGGATGACCCCGTTCGATCTCGTCGTAAGATCCCGCAGGACTGTCACGCCCGAGGGGGAGCGGTCCGCCGCCGTCGCCGTGCGGGGTGAGAAGATCGCCGCCCTGTACGACTACGCCGCGCCCCTGCCCGCGGCCGAGGAGGTGGACCTGCGCGACCTGGCGCTGCTGCCCGGCCTGGTCGACACGCACGTCCACGTGAACGAGCCGGGACGTACCCACTGGGAGGGTTTCGACTCCGCCACCAGGGCCGCGGCGGCCGGCGGCGTCACCACGATCGTGGACATGCCGCTCAACTCCCTGCCGCCCACCGTCTCCTGCGAGGCGCTCGACGCCAAGCTGCGGGCCGCCGAAGGGCAGTGCCACGTGGATGTCGGCTTCTGGGGCGGGGCCGTGCCCGGCAACGTCAAGGAGCTCGCGCCGCTGCACGCGCGCGGGGTCCACGGGTTCAAGTGCTTCCTGTCGCCGTCAGGCGTGGAGGAGTTCCCGCCGCTGGGCGACGGCGAGCTGCGGGAGGCGCTGGAGGAGCTCGCCGGGTTCGGCGGGCTGATGATCGTGCACGCGGAGGACCCCGCGCTGCTGTCCGAGCCCGCCGGGCCGGGCTACCGGGAGTTCCTCGCCTCGCGGCCGGGGGCGGCGGAGCGCAGCGCCGTCGAGCGGGTCGTGCGGCTGGCGGAGGAGACCGGGTGCCGGGTGCACGTCCTGCACGTCTCCGGCGCCGAGTGCCTGGAGGTGCTGGAGGCGGCCCAGGCCCGCGGCGTGCCGGTCTCCGCCGAGACGTGCCCGCACTACCTGACGCTGGCGGCCGAGCAGGTGCCCGACGGGGAGACCACGTACAAGTGCTGCCCGCCGATCCGCTCGCTGGCCAACCGCGACCTGCTGTGGGAGGGGCTGGCGCGGGGCGTGCTGAGCTGCGTCGTCTCCGACCACTCGCCCTCGACGGCCGACCTGAAGGTGCCCGACTTCGCCGCCGCCTGGGGCGGCATCGCCTCCCTCCAGCTCGGGCTGACGGCGGTGTGGACGGAGGCGGCGCGCAGAGGGCACGGGCTCGGGGACGTGGCCCGCTGGATGTCGGCCAACCCGGCCACCATGGCGGGCATCCCCGGAAAAGGCGGGATAAAGGCCGGTAACGATGCCGATCTCGTGGCATTCGACCCCGACGCCGACACCCTCGTGGACGCCGCCCGCCTCCACCACAAGAACCCCGTCACCCCCTACCACGGCCGCACCCTCAAGGGCGCCGTCCTGACCACCTGGCTGCGCGGACGACCGGTGGACGGCTCGCCGCACGGCCGACTGCTCCTGGAGGTGCGGTAGATGAACTCCTTCACCCGGCTGCCCGACCTGGCCCTGCGCACCCTCGGCGGCTCGGTGACGGCCGCCAGCGACGAGTCCTTCGCCGAGAAGGAGAGCCTCATCAGGCCCGGCAGACCGGGCTTCCGGCCGGAGACCTTCGGCAACAAGGGGCAGGTGTACGACGGCTGGGAGACCCGGCGCAGGCGCGAGCCGGGGCACGACTGGGCGGTGGTGCGGCTGGGGATGCCGGGCGTGATCCGCGGCGTGGTGATCGACACCGCCTGGTTCAGGGGCAACTACCCCACCCACGCCTCCGTGGAGGCGGCGGCCGTCGAGGGGCATCCGTCGCTGGAGGAGGTGCTGGCGGCGCCGTGGACGGAGATCGTGCCGCCCGCCAAGCTCGACGGCGACACCGAGCACCTCTTCGAGGTGTCCGACGAGGCCCGGTACACCCACGTACGGCTCAACATCCACCCCGACGGCGGCGTCGCCCGGCTGCGCGTGCACGGGGAGGTCCGGCCCGACCTGTCCCTCTACGACGGGCTCGGGCTCGACCTGGCCGCGCTCGCCAACGGCGGGCTCGTCACCGCCTGCTCCGACGAGTTCTACTCCGCGCCCAACAACGTCATCGCGCCCGGCACGGCCCGGCACCAGGCGGAGGGCTGGGAGACCGCCCGGCGGCGCGACGGGGGCAACGACTGGCTCGTCATCCGGCTGGCGGGGCGGGGCGTCGTGCGGCTGGCCGAGATCGACACCACGAACCTGCTGTTCAACGCGCCCGCCGCGGTGGCGCTGACGGGGGTGGACGGGGAGCGCGAGGTCGAGCTGCTGGCCAGGACCCGGCTGCAGCCCGACACGCCGCATCGCTTCCGGCTCGCGGTGGCGGAGCCGGTCACGCATGTGCGGGTGGACATCTACCCGGACGGGGGGCTGGCCCGCGTACGCCTGCACGGCCACCTGACCTGACCCTGCGGGGGCCGGGGCACACCGGCACAGAAACCCCGGCCCGAGCCTGCCTGGCCGGGGCGCGCCCGGCCCTCCGGCCCCGTCGGCGCGTGCCCCGCCCGGGGGCACGCGCCGACGGCTCACTGCCAGAGGTAGACGGTGCTGCCAGCCGGGCGCTCGCTGTTCGGGACCGGCCGCTGGTACTGCACCACGCCACCGCCGCCCAGCCGCTGCACCCGCACCTGGAACCCGAGCGCCTCCAGCTCGGCCTTGGCGTCGTTGACGTTCTTGCCGATCACCCCGGGCACCAGGGCGAACTGCTCGTCGTCCCTGGCCTCGCCGTGCCTGCGGAAGAAGTCCCAGATGTCGCTCTGGCAGCGCGCCACCGTCACCATGACCTGCGCGCCCTTGTCGACCTCGGCCTTGGCCTTGGGCGCCTGGGCGATGACCGTGCACGGCTCCGCGTCGTCGTCGACCTCGTTGACCTGCACGTTGAACCCTTGACGGCTGAGGAACTCGGCCGCCTGGTCCTTCGGCATCCCGTTCACGTCGGGCATGGTGAGCCCGGCGCTGACGTAGATGTTGACCTTGGCGCCCTTCTTGAGCTTCTCACCCGACTGCGGCGAGGTGCGGATCACCCGGTCGCGCTCGACCTCCGGGTTGGCCAGGCGCTTGACGGCGCCGACGGTCAGCCCGGCCCCGGCGATCTCGGCGCGGGCCTCGTTGGGGGTCTTGCCCTCCACGTTGGGCACCATGATGCGCTCGGGCCCGAGCGAGAGCACCAGCGTGATCGTGGAGCCCTTCTCCAGCTCGGCCTGGGCTCCCGGGTCGGTGCTGAGGACGAGGCCCTCGGCCACCTTCTCGTCGTACTGGCCCTCGGCCTTGCGCATCAGCAGCCCGGCGCCGGCGAGGTTCTTCTCCGCCGTGGTGAGGTCCTTGCCGACCAGGTCGGGCACGACGACGTACTCGGGCTGGGAGAAGTACCACCCCGTCAGCCCGACCGCCACCACCATCACGGCGGCGAGCGCCACCAGGAACCAGTTGGGACGGAAGCCGCGCCGCTGGGGGGCCTCGGCCCGCGGCTGGATCAGCGTGTGCGCCGGCGCGGGCTGCGGCATCGAGGGCGTGCCGAGCGGCATCGAGCCAGGGCCCCTGGGCGCGGCGAGCGGCTGCGAGTGCGACATGACGGGGCCGGTGCCCGGCGGGATCGTCGTACGCGGCAGCATGCGGTGCGCGTCGACGGCGGCCACGAGCATCGCGGTCGCGTCGGCGGGGCGGTGCTCGGGCTCGCGGGCGGTCGCGCTCGCCACCAGCGTGTCGACCAGCGGCGGCACCTCCGGCACCAGCGACGACGGCGGCGGCACCGTGTCGTGGACGTGCCGGTAGGCCACCGACATCGGGGTCTCCCCGTCGTACGGCTGCTGTCCTGTCACCAGCTCGAACAGCATGATGCCCGCTGCGTAGACGTCGCTGCGCACGTCGGCGGCGCCGGTGATGACCTGCTCGGGCGCCATGTAGCCGACCGTGCCGATCATCACTCCGGTGCGGGTCTGGTTCGTCGCCTCGATCGCCTTGGCCAGGCCGAAGTCGACGACCTTGACCCGGCCGTCGTCGGTCATCAGGACGTTCTCGGGCTTCACGTCACGGTGGACCATCCCGGCCTGGTGGGCCGCGCCGAGCGCGGCGAGCACCGGGATCATGATCTCGAGCGCCTCACGGGCCGGCAGCCTGCCGCGCTCCCGCAGGATGTCGCGCAGGGTCTTGCCCGGGACGTACTCCATCGACAGGTAGACGACGTCGTTGTCGGTGCCCTGGTCGAAGACGTGCACCACGTTGGGGTGCGAGAGGCTGGCAACCGATTTGGCCTCGCCGATGAACCGCCGGACGAACGCCGGGTCCTCGGCGAGCGAGCGGTGCATGACCTTCAGCGCCACCGTCCGGTCGAGCCGGATGTCCAGCGCGAGGTAGACGGTCGCCATACCGCCCCGGGCGATCCGGCTCTCGATGCGGTAGCGCCCATCGAGGAGCCGCCCGACCAGGGGGTCCGCAGTCGTCGTATCCACCCCGCTGAGTTTACGGGCGTTTTGCCACCGGCATGGCCTCGGCGCCCGAAACCGATGCGGAGACGTTCTCGGCGGAACGCCTCCGCCCTCCGTCTCCGGGGATCCCGCCCCGGCACGGCGCCTGCCCTCGGCGTGTCATCCGTGAGGGCACAGCGGCGGCCTCCGGGCGTCGCCAGGCCGCCTTCCGGCACGCCGTCGCCGGGATGGCCCGGCGGACGCCCTGCGGTGCCTCATGGAGGCCCACGCGCCGGTTTCGAGGGCGCCATCGGGCCGGCGCGGCGGGCGTGCCGCTGCCGTGTGGCGGCGGCCCGCAGGGCGTCAACGGGCGTGCCGCTGCCGTGTGGCGGCTGCCCGCAGCGCGTCCGCGGCGTGCCGCTGCCGTGCGGTGGCCGCCCGCAGCGCGTCCGCGGCGTGCCGCTGCCGTGTGGCGGAGGCGGCTGTCAGGGCGTCATCGGGGAGGACGCCTCGGCGTAGCGGCGGCGCGGGATGCGGCCCGCCTGCCGCGCCATCCGCCCGGCCACCACCGCCGCCTTCATCGCCGCGGCCATGAGCTCGGGCCGCTGCGCCCGGGTGACGGCCGTGGCCAGCAACACGGCGTCGCAGCCCAGCTCCATCGCCAATGCGGCGTCGCTGGCCGTGCCGATGCCCGCGTCGAGGATCACCGGCACGGACGCGGCCTCCACGATCAGCTCGATGTTGTGCGGGTTGCGGATGCCCAGCCCCGAGCCGATCGGCGCGCCCAGCGGCATCACGGCCGCGCACCCGGCCTGCTCCAGCCGCCGGGCCAGCGCCGGGTCGTCGCCGATGTACGGCAGCACCACGAACCCGTCGGCCACCAGCCGCTCGGCCGCGTCGAACGTCTCGATCGGGTCGGGCAGCAGCGTGCGCTCGTCGGCGATGACCTCCAGCTTGACCCAGTTCGTGCCCAGGGCCTCCCTGGCCAGCTTGGCCGTCAGCACGGCCTCGCCCGCGGTGAAGCAGCCCGCGGTGTTGGGCAGCACCTTGATGCCGCGCTCGCGCAGCACGTCCAGCACGGAGCCGCGGGCGCCGGGATCGAGCCGCCGCATCGCCACCGTGGTCAGCTCGGTGCCCGAAGCGACCAGCGCCTGGTCCAGCACCTCCAGCGAGGGGGCGCCACCGGTCCCCATGATGAGCCGGGAGGAGAACTTCTCCCCGGCGATGATCAGATCATCCACCTTGCACCGCCGTCAGAACCTCCACGCGGTCACGGTCGCGCAGCGCCGTCGTCTCCCAGGTGCTGCGCGTGACCACCTCGTCGTTCACGGCCACGGCCACTCCGGTGGTGGCCGAGGTCAGAGTATGTACGGCTTGAGCCACGGTCATGCCGTCGGCCACCTCGTGGGTGGAGCCGTTGATCACAACAATCATGAAATTTCCCGAAATCTCCCCGGCGTGCACAGTGCCGCCAGCTCGCTCTCCTCGCCCAGCAGGATCGCCGTCGTGAGCGGGGCGAGCAGCACGCCGCCCCGATGGTGCCCGGTCGCGTACACCAGCCCCGGCGTCCCGCTCGGGCCGATCAGCGGCAGGTTGTCCGGAGTCCCCGGGCGCAGCCCCGCCACCACGTCGGCGACCTCCAGCTCGGTGACGCCCGGCACCAGCTCCCTGGCGTCCCGCAGCAGCTCCCAGAGCCCGCCGGCCGTCACCCTGGTGTCGAACCCCATCTCCTCCTGCGTGGCCCCGACCACCAGCTCACCGTCTCCCCGGGGGACGAGGTAGACCGACGAGCCGTGCACGGTGCCGCGTACACACCGGCCGAGCAGGGGCTGGGGCGAGCGCAACCGCATGATCTGCCCCTTGACCGGCCGCACCGGCACCTCGGCCAGCTCGGCGCTCCACGCCCCGGCCGCCAGCACGACCCGCTCGCCCCGCAGCTCGCCGGGGAGGTCGTGGTGGTCCGAGCCGTCCTCGGCGGCCGGTGGCGCGAGGCGTACCCCTGCCACCCGGTCACCCTCCCGCAGCAGCTCGGTCGCGCGCGCCCGCACCACAGGGACGCCCAGCCGTTCCAGCGCGACCAGCAGGGCCGCCGTCACGCGGCGCGGGTCCACCCACGCGTCGCCCGGCGCCAGCAGGCCGCCGCGCACGGACGGGGCCAGCATCGGCTCCAGCCGGCGGCACTCGCGCCCGGTGAGCCGCTCGACCGGCAACCCCAGCTTCTCCATGTACGCGGCCAGCTCGCCCAGCGCCTCCATGTCGTCGGCCCCGAACGCCACGTCCAGCGTCCCGTCCGCCCGCAGGTCCAGCGCCCGCACATCAGCGAACCCCAGCCCGCCACCCGAGCCGACACCAGGATCGGCATCCGCAGGAGGGAAACCCGCGTCGGCGGCCAGTTCGGCGGCGAAGGCGGGCCAGCGGCGCAGCGACGCCACCCCCAGCCGCAACAACGGCCCTTCGGTGTAGGTCACCTCACTGACCGGCGCCAGCATCCCGGCCGCCGCGTACGACGCCCCCCTGCCCGGAGCCGGATCCACCACGGTGACGGGCCGCCCCGCACGGGCCGTCCGCCAGGCCACCGAGAGCCCGACGACCCCGCCACCCACGATCACATCCACATGCGCTCCCTTCGCCGGCATGATCCGGATCAGGTGTCTTGCGGTCGAAGGCCCGGTAAAGCCTTCCTCTCAGCCCGGTAACGGCCGGACTCCCGCGCGTCTTACATCGACCAGCCTACGGCCTCGGTGCGGCGTCCACGTACGCCCCCCGTTATGGTCATGAACGTGAACCATGTCGTGGTGGTGGGAGCGGGCCTGGCCGGAGTGCGTACGGTGGAGGCCCTGCGCGGGCGCGGCTTCACCGGCCGGATCACGTTGATCGGGCAGGAGCGCCATCGGCCCTACGACCGCCCGCCGCTGTCGAAGGCGGTGCTGAAGGGCGAGGCCGACAACAGCTTCGTCGACACCGACCTCGACGCGCTCGGCGTGGACTTCTGGCCGGGCGTCGCCGCCAAGTCGCTGCGCGCGGGCGTCGTGGAGACCACCGAGGGCGAGGTCGCCTACGACGGCCTGGTCATCGCCACCGGGGCCGACCCGATCCGGCTGCCCGGCGACGGGCCCCAGCACGTCCTGCGCACCCTCGACGACGCCCACGAGCTGCGCGCCATGCTCGTCCCGGGCGCCCGCGTCGCGATCATCGGCGCCGGCTGGATCGGCGCGGAGGTCGCCACCGCCGCCCGGCGCGCGGGCTGCGCGGTGACGGTCGTCGAGTCCGCCTCCGCCCCGCTGTCCACCGCCGTCGGCGCGGAGCTCGGGAAGCGCACCCTGCCCTGGTACGACGGGATCGACCTGCGGCTCGGCACCATGGTCGACTCCGTGGACGAGGGCGGCGTGCGGCTGGTGGGCGGGGAGTTCGTCGAGGCGCACGTGGTCGTCACCGGGATCGGCGTGCGGCCGGCCGTCGAATGGCTCGCCGACGCCGACATCGACCTGCACAACGGCGTGGTCACCGACGAGCACCTGCGGGCCTCGCTGCCCGGCGTCGTCGCGGTCGGCGACTGCGCCGCCTGGTGGTCGCGCCGCTGGCGGACCAGGCTGCGGGTGGAGCACTGGGACACCGCGCTCAACGCCCCTGAGGTCGCCGCCGCGACGCTGCTGGGGGAGGAGGCGGTGTACGACCCGGTGCCGTACTTCTGGTCGGAGCAGTTCGGGCACATGCTGCAGTACGCCGGCCACCATCCCGCCGGTGACCGGCTGATCTACCGGGGTGAGCCCGAAGGAAAATGGTCGGCCGTGTGGCTCACCGCCGACGACACCCTGGCCGCGGTGCTGGCCGTGGACCGGCCGCGGGACCTCGTACAGGGGCGCAGAATCATCGATGCAGGCTCCCGCCTCCAAGCCGAACGCCTGGTAGATCCACAAGTACCCCTACGGGATTGTGTTGTTTGAGCAAGCACGCCATGTGGTAGTTGTGGTTTCGTGACGCTTTCTGTTGCACAGATCGACCGGGAGACCGACCAGCTCGTAGACGAGTGGCTCACCCTCCCCGAAGTGGCCTCGCGCCTCGATCTCCCGATCGGCCGGGCCAAGCAACTCCTCAGGGACCACAAGCTCCTCGGCGTGCGCCGGGGCAGCGGCGGGCCACAGGTGCCTGCGGTGTTCCTCGATGGAAAGGACGTGATGAAGGGCCTGCCCGGCACACTGACCGTGTTGCAGGACGCCGGGTACGACGACGTGGAGTCGCTGCGCTGGCTCTTCACCCCAGACGAGTCCCTGCCGGGGTCGCCCATCGAGGCGATCAAGGCCGGCCGTCACACTGAGGTCAAGCGGCGTGCCCAAGCCCTCGCTTTCTGAGGCCCGCCTCTATCTCTGCACAGACGGCCGCCGCGACCGCGGCGATCTGGCAGAGTTCCTCGACTCGGTGCTGGCCGGCGGCGTGGACATCATCCAGCTGCGGGAGAAAGGCCTGGAGGCCCGCGAAGAACTCGCGCTCCTCGAAGTCTTCCGCGACGCCTGCGACCGGCACGGCAAGCTGCTGGCCGTCAACGACCGGGCGGACATCGCCTACGCCGCCCGGCCCGACGTGCTCCATCTGGGGCAGGACGACCTTCCTGTGACGGTCGCGCGAGAGATACTCGGCGACGACATCGTCATCGGACGGTCCACCCACTCCGCCGCCGAGGCTTCCGCCGCGGCTGTGGAGGAGGGCGTCGACTACTTCTGCTGTGGCCCCACCTGGCCCACCCCGACCAAGCCCGGCCGCCCGGCCCCCGGCCCGCCGCTGCTCCGGCACGCGGCGTCGCTGGAGACCTCGCGGCCGTGGTTCGCGATCGGCGGCATCGACCTCGGCAATCTGGATGAGGTGATGTCGTACGGGGTGCGGCGCGTGGTGGTGGTACGGGCGATCACCGAGGCCGACGACCCCGGGGCGGCGGCGGCGGAGTTCGTCAAGCGGCTGACTGGCGGCTGAACGCGCGAGGCGCCCGCTTCTCGCCGCGGGCGCCTTCGTCGTCGCCCACCTCGCCGCCGTCCTGCTGTGCTCGGCTCCCGGGCTCAGGCGGGCAGGGGCCGCCAGTCCTTGCGGGACGTGGCGGCGATGGCGAGCTCGGTGAGGGCCGTCAGGTCTTGCGGGACGTGGCGGCGATGGCGAGCTCGGTGAGCGCAGCCCGCGCCTCCGGCGTGACCGGCGCCGCGTCAAGGGCGGCCAACGCCTGCCCGAGATAGTCGCCGATCAGGTCCTCGCACTCCCGCAACGCCCCCGTGTCCTCGATGATCCCCCGCAACGTGGCGACCCCCCGCTCGTCCAGCCCCGGATCCCCCAGCAGCCGCCGCACCGTCTCGGCGTCGGCGGGGGAGGCGGCGGCCAGGGTGCGGGCCACGAGCATGGTGCGCTTGCCTTCCCGTAGGTCGTCGCCCGCCGGCTTGCCCGTCTGCGCCGGGTCGCCGAACACGCCCAGGATGTCGTCGCGCAGCTGGAAGGCGATCCCGACGCGCCGCCCGTAGCCGGTGCACAGCTCGTCCATCCACGGGGCGAGCTCGCGGGCGGCCAGGGCGAGGCCGAGCCTGAGCGGCTGCTCCACCGAGTACTTGCCGCTCTTGAACAGCGCCACCCGCAGCGCCGACTCGAACGTGTTCTCCCCGTGCGCCTGCTCCAGCAGGTCGAGGTACTGGCCGCACATCAGCTCGCTGCGCATGTGGTCGTGGACGGGCTGGGCGGTGTCGAGGGACTCGCGCGGCAGGCCGCTCGCCCGCCACATCTCGCCGGACCAGATCAGCAGCAGGTTGCCGAGCAGGATCGCGGCGCCCTCGCCGAACTGCTCGGCGGAGCCGTACCAGGCGGACTTCTCGTGCATCGCCTGGAAGCGGCGGTGCGCGGACGGCATGCCCCTGCGCAGGTCGCTCTTGTCCATCACGTCGTCGTGCACCAGCGCGCTGGCCTGCAGCAGCTCCAGCGAGGCCGCGGCGGTGAAGATGCCGGGCACGTCCGTGCCGCCGGCGCCGCGCCAGCCCCAGTAGCAGAACGCGGGGCGCAGCCGCTTGCCGCCCGACAGCAGCTCGTCGGCGGCCGTGCGCAGCGGCGCGAACTCGGGGTCGCCGGTCGCGGGCAGCTTCCGTTCGACGAACTCCGTGAGGGCACGCTCCACCTGCGCGCGCAAAATCTCCATGCCGGCGGCGTCAGTGGTCATGCCCTGAGACTAGTGGCCCCGGGGACAGGTCAGGATCTCCAGGTGGTTCTCTGACCCGCGGATCCCATGCATGTGACGGTAACCTTGGCTCATGGCGCTTGGTCGACCCTCCATCCGGCCCGATCGTGTTCCCACCGTCCGCGAGATGCTCGCCTCCGGTGGCCGGTCGTTCTCCTTCGAGTTCTTCCCCCCGAAGACCGACGAGGGCGAGCGGCAGCTCTGGCGCGCGATCAGGGAGCTGGAGTCGTTGCGGCCGACCTTCGTGTCGGTGACGTACGGCGCCGGTGGCTCCACCCGCGACCGCACGGTCGACATCGTCGAGCGGATCGCCCACGACACCACCCTCACCCCTGTGGCGCACTTCACCGCGGTCAACCACTCGGTGCGCGAGCTGCGTCACCTCGTGGGGCGCTTCGCCGACGCCGGGGTGCGCAACATCCTGGCCGTGCGCGGCGACCCGCCCGGCGACCCGATGGGCGAGTGGGTGCAGCACCCCGAGGGCGTGCTCTACGCCGAGGAGCTGGTGCGGCTGATCCGGCTGGCGGGCGACTTCTGCGTCGGCGTGGCCGCGTTCCCGTACAAGCATCCGCGCTCGCCGTCCATCGAGTCCGACACCGAGTACTTCGTGCGCAAGTGCCGGGCGGGAGCCGACTACGCGATCACCCAGATGTTCTTCCAGGCCGACGACTACCTGCGGCTGCGCGACCGGGTGGCGGCCGAGGGGTGTGACACGCCGATCATCCCGTGCATCATGCCGGTCACCCAGATGAGCACGATCGCCAGGTCCGAGCAGCTGTCGGGGGCGCCGTTCCCGCCGGACGTGGCCGCCAGGTTCGAGGCGGTCAAGGACGATCCGGCGGCGGTGCGGCGGCTGGGCATCGAGCACGGCGCCGAGCTGTGCCAGCGGTTGCTCGACGAGGGCGCGCCGGGGATCCACTTCATCACGTTCAACCGGTCGAGCGCGTCGCGTGAGGTCTTCCAGCGGCTGGAGCAGGTGCCCGCCTCCGCGTGAGCCGGCGGGCCCGGGGCGGGTGCTCGCCACCCGCCCGCAGGGGGACCGGGCGGATGGCCGAGCCGACGGCGCGTAAAGAGCCGGTTACTTTCCGTCATGGTTGATGCCCTGTGTCATGGCACGGCAAACCCACCGGTCACGGTCGCCCTGGCTCAGGTCAAGGGCAGCGGCCGGCCCGCGATCGCGTACTCCTCGGAGCCGCCGGGAAAGACGAACCTCGTCAGCAGGTCGGCGAAGCCCATGCTGGCGTAGAGGTGGCGGGCGGGCGTCGGCTGGTCGTGGGTGGACAGGACGGCGGAGCGCTCGCGGCGCCCGGCGCACAACGTCCGGATCATGGCGCGGCCGACGCCCTTGTTCTGGTAGTCGGGGTGCACGTGGATCTCGGCCAGCTCGAACGCGTACCCCATCCAGGCGTGGGCCGCCTCCTCGCCCAGCCGATCCTCCAGGCCGCGCAGGACGACGTCGTGCCACCACTGCCCCGGCGCGCCCCGGAATCCGTACGCGAAACCGACGATCCGAGGTTCCGGAGCGGGCATATCTGGGGATGAATCACGCAATTCTGCGAAATAACACTGAAAATGGGGATATGTCGCGTGATTTCGCATGATGGTCTTGCGGCCGGTGATCTGCTCCTCCGGCGGATTCATGGCCGCCGTGTAAACATCGATCACCGTCTCCAGCCGCTCAGCGAACTCGGCCGGCCCGGCCCCGCGAAACTCGATCACCCGTCGCACACTACTCGACGTCCACCGGCGTACCCCCGGTGATACGCACGAGCTCGTCGAACGTCGTCGGGAACACCGTGTGCGGATGCCCGCCCGCGGCCCACACCACCTCGTGCTTGCCCAGCCACGTGTCCACCAGGGTGCGCACGGGCGCGGGATGCCCCACCGGCGCCACGCCGCCGATGGGCTGCCCGGTGGCCTGCCTGACGAACTCCGGCGTCGCCCGGCGTACCTGCCCCACCCCCGCCGTGCGGGCGATCAGCTCGACGTCCACGCGGTGCGCGCCGCTGGTCAGCACGAGCAGCGGCGCGCCGTCGGCGTCGAAGATCAGGCTGTTGGCGATCGCGCCCACCTCGCACCCGAGCTGCGCCGCCGCGGCCGCGGCCGTGGGCGCCTTCTCGGGCAGGACCACGATCTCGCCGGTGGCGCCCGATGCGCGCAGGGCGGTTTGCACGATGACGGCGTTCGCGGGCAACTTCTCAGACATGGAGACACTCTAAACAGGTTGACGCCTCTATTACCCATTCCTGGTAAGTGGTGTAGGGTCCCCTGATCCGATCTTTAGGAGAGGTGGTACGGGTGCGGGTTCGACGGCTGCCCGGGGTGGCTGCTCTTCTGACGGCCGGCGCGGTCGTCGTCTCGGGTTGCGGCACGCAGCAGCCCGTACGGCAGGCGGTGGCCTCACCGCCGGTGTCCCCGCCCGCCGCCGCGGCCCAGCAGGGCCCGTCCATCGCCGCTCCCGACCCCGTCGTCGCGCCGCGCAAGACACTCAGGCTGGGCGCCAAGGGCAAGGCCGTCACCTGGATGCAGAAGCGGCTGACCGAGCTCGGCTACCGTCCCGGCAAGGTCGACGGCCAGTACGGCGGCACCACGCTGGCCGCGGTGTGGGCGTTCCAGAAGGTGAACGGCATCAAGCCGACGAGCACCGTCGCCAAGCGCACCTGGCAGGCCCTGGAGACGCCGCGGGCACCCAAGGTGCTGGTCCCCGACGGCAAGCCGACCCGCGCCGAGGTCAACCTGACCAAGCAGGTCATGGTCCTGTACGTGCGCGGCGAGGTGAAGCTGATCACCCACATCTCCTCCGGCAGCGGCATCCCCTACTGCGAGACCACCACCTGGCAGGGCAAGGAGCAGCGCTTCTGCGGCTCGGCCCGCACGCCGACGGGCAACTACCGCACCACGTGGCGGGTGGGCGGCTGGCACAAGTCGTACCTGGGCGAGCTGTACAACCCGATCTTCTTCAACGGCGGCATCGCCTTCCACGGCGCGCTGTCGGTGCCGCTCCACCCGGCCTCGCACGGCTGCGTCCGCATGCCGATGAACGTGGCCGAGGAGCTGCCCGGGCTGCTGGGCAAGGGCGTCCCCGTGCACGTCAGGGGCGCGTACCAGCGTGCCTGAGCCCAGATAACCCCCGTATAACCGAAATCGGTGACAGGCCGGTTATCCGGGCTCTGGTGAGCTTCCCCCGACTCTCAGGGGGATCTCATGACTACGGCTTTCATGGTGAGAACGCCCGCTTCGCCCGTACGGGGAAGTGTGGCGGGACCGCGGATGCGGTGGCTGCTCGCCGCCGGGTGGGTCGCGCAGGTGGCGCTGCGGCTGTGGCTGCACCGCTACCACACGATGCCCGTGGCGAACCCGGACGAGACCGGCTACCTGCTGGCCGCCCGGTGGCTGGCCGGCGGGGCGGGGGCCGATCTGACCGGCTCGACCTTCTACCAGGCGGGGTACGCGCTGCTGCTCGTGCCGATCTTCTGGGTGACCTCCGATCCGGGGCTCGCCTATCGGCTGGCCGTGGGGGTGGGGGCTCTGGCCGGGGCAACTGCCTACCCGGTGGCCTACGTGTTGCTGCGGCGGTTGGGGGTGAGCGGGCGGGCGGCGGTCGTGGTGGCGTTCGCGGCGGGGCTGTCGCCGGCGGTGCTGGTGTTCTCGGGGTACGCGCTGGCCGATGCGATCCTGCCGGTGATCGTGCTGGGGTGGCTGGTCGCGCTGCACGACCTGGTCGCGGGGCGGCCGGAGCGGCGGCAGACGCCGGCTGGGGTCGCGGGGCGGCCGGAGCGGCGGCAGGCGTGGATCGGATTCACGGCGAGCCTTGAGCGGCGGCAGGTGTGGGCCGGGGTCGCGGTGGGCGGGCTGGCGGCGTACGCGATGGCCGTGCACCTGCGGGGGACCGTCATCATGGCCGTCTGCCTGCTCCTGGCCGTCGCGTTGTGGCGCAGGCTGCCACGCGCCGCCCTGATCGCGACGCTCGCCGCGGCGGCCATCGGCGCGGTGGCCGGGGACGCGCTCAACGAGGCGCTGCGGGCCGCGCTCTACCCCGGCGGGCCCCGTGACCTCTCGGCGTTGCTGGTGGCGCGGCTCACGAGCCTGGAAGGGCAGGCGTGGGCGCTGTCGGGGGCGGCGGGGCAGATCTGGTACCTCATCGCCGGCACGTGGGGGCTGGCCGGGGTGGGGCTGGCGGGCGCGGCGGCCCTGCTCGTCCGTCGCTCCGCGCCGCTCGCGCCGCGCGTCCTGGCGGGGGCGCTGCTCGTGACCACCCTGGGCATCGCGTACGCGTCCTCGGCGGCCCTGCCGGACGAGCACCGGGTGGGGAACTTCGCCTACGGCCGTTACCTGGCGTGCGTCGCGGTGGCGTGGACCCTGGCGGGCCTGATCGTGCTGCTCCGCGCCAGACGGCCCTCGCCCGCCCGCCCTCTTCCGAGCGGAACGGGACGGTCTTCGGCGGCGCATCGTGCACCAGGTGGGGCAGCGAGCCAGGCCGCGAGGCGCCAGGCTGCGAGCCCGCCAACCTTGCACCAGTCAGCGGTGGGCGAGGCAGCGGCGCGTCAGGCGGCGGGCATGGCGACGGGCATGGCGGCGGGCATGGCGGCGGGCATGGCGGCGGGCATGGCGGCGGCCGGGCGTGGGTGGCTTTCTGCGGTGCGGCACGTGTCGGCCGCCGCCGGCCTGCTCGCCGTGACCGGCGGCGTGACCGCCTGGTACGCGGGCGACCGCCTCCACCGCCACGCCTTCATCGCCTTCGACTTCCCCGAAGTGATCTTCCTCACCCGCATCCCCGGCGCCCTCGACCTCGTAGCAGCCTCCCTCTCCGCCCTGGCCCTGCTGTCCTGCCTGGCAGCCGCGACCCTGGTCAGCCGGCCCCGGATGCTTCCCGTAGCCGTCCTGGCGCTGATCAACCTGGCGTTCGTCGCACACCTCGCACCATCCCCGCCCGCCCCCGGCCCCGGCTGGCTGCCGGAGCCGCCGCCACCGGGCCGGGTGGCGGTGGAGGCCGGCGTGCGGTGGAACATCAGGGTCCCGCTGGCGTACCAGGTGTGGTGGACCCCGATCGAACGCTTCGAGGGCACGCCTCCGCAGGACGTCTGCACCGCCGTGGTCGAGCAGGACGCCGGGCCACCACCCGAGGGCTGGACGGCCACCGGCGCCCGCCACGGCTGGACGACCTGGTCACGCTGCTAGTGCGGGCCGCGCTGCTCGTCCTCGCCCGGGTGATCGGCGTCCCAGCGGGCGCGGGCGTCCTCCATGGCGTGCTTGTGCTCGCGCGACCAGTCGGCCAGCCGCTGCACGGCCTCGGCGAGGCTGCGGCCCATCGGCGTGAGCCGGTATTCGACCTGCGGCGGGATCGTCGCGTACGCCGTGCGCACGGCCAGCCCGTCCCGGCACAGCCGACGCGTCGTCAGCGTCAGCATCCGCTGCGAGATGCCCGGCACGGCCCGGTGCAGCTCCCTGAACCGCCGCACCCCCTTGGCCAGCTCCACCATCACCAGCACCGTCCACTTGTCGCCGATGCGGTCGAGGACGTCCCTGATGCCGCAGTCGTCGTCCCCGCACGGGCCCGTGGCCTGGGGGGTTACCTCCGTGTGCGCGACTGACATGAGAGTGCCTCCTTACGGCGAGTGCGGGGGCTCGCCCATGCTGGGTCCGTTTCAACCTGGCATATCCACATTAGGGGGACCCATGATTGTCGTGACGGGCGTGTCCGGAGAACTGGGCGGGGCGATCCTCGGCGGGCTGCGGGCCGCCGGCGGGCTGGAGGTGACCGGGGCGAGCAGCTCGGGCGACGGCACGCTGGTGCGGCACGCCGACTTCGACCGGCCGCAGACGCTGCGGCGGGCGTTCGAGGGGGCGCGGGTGCTGGTGTTCGTCTCGGCCGGGTACGCCGAGGACGACGTGGTGCTCGCCCGCCACGGCGCGGTCGTACGGGCGGCGGCCGAAGCCGGTGTCGAGCACGTGATCTACACCAGCCTGGCCGGGTCGGCGGAGCGGCTCACGATCGCCCTGGCGCACCGGTGGACCGAGCAGCGGCTGGCCGAGGCGCCGTTCGACGTCACGGTGCTGCGCAACGCCCTGTACGCGGAGATCCCGGCGGGCCTGGCGCTGGCCGGTCTGCCCATGGCGGCGGACAGCGGGGTGTTCGCGGCGCCCCTCGGCGCGGGCCGGGTGTCGGTGGTGGCCAGGCAGGACCTGGCCGCCGTGGCCGTGCGCGTGGCGGCCGAGGCGTGGCGGGACGTCGTGTCGGGCGGGGATCGGCGGCACGCGGGCAGGACGTACGAGCTGGAGGGTGTCAGCGCGGTCGGCGGGCAGGATCTGGCGGAGGTGCTCGGCGAGGTGCTGGGCCGGCCCGTGGCCTACCAGCCGGTGCCGCTGGGGGCCGCGCGGCCGGGGCTGGCCGGGCTGGAGGCGTATCAGGCGGGCCACACGATCTCGACCTTCTCCAACATCGGCGCCGGCCTGCTGGAGGCCACCCGCAGCGACCTGCCCGCGTTCCTGCACGCGCCGCGCCCGGCCCGCGACGTGATCGCGGCAGCGGTGCGGGCGGCGGTCGATGCGGCCCCGGCCGCGCAAGCGGGCGTCGGCCAGGTCCGCTGACCACTGCGGCGCCGATCGTGCGGGCGGGCGTCGGCCAGGCCCGCTGACCACTGCGGCGCCGATCGTGCGGGCGGGCGTCGGAAAGGTTCGCTGACCACCGCGGTGCAAGCCGTGCGGGCGGGCGTCAGTCCGGCCCGCTGACCGCCGCCGCGTCGCGCCTGCGCCGGGTGGCCGCCCGCACCAGCCCCACCGCCTGGCACAGCCCACCGGCCAGCAACAGCCAGGCCGTGTACGGCTGCCACCCGGGCAAGCCGGACAGGAACTCGGGGGAGTCGTAGAAGTTCCCCATCATCACGGGCGGATTGAACAACGCCACCCCGAACCCCAGCGCGTACGGCACGATCAGCACCCCCGACATGACCAGGATCAGCGCCCGCCCCCGGCTCCCGCGCCGCAGCAGCACCCCGAAGACCGTGTAGAGCACCGACACCAGCCCCACGACCAGAGCGGTCCACCAGGTCAGCCGCCAGGTGTCCACGCCGAGCGTGGTCAGCCCGGAGGGATGCACGAGGCCGGTCCAGGTGGCGGGGTCGCCGATCTGCGCGCGCACCCCCGCCTCGATGGCCACGCGGCCGGCGCCCGCGTACGCCGCCACCATGATCGGACCCAGAGCCAGCAGGACGGCCCACCCCGGGCGACCGCTCCCCGCCATCCGCCATTCCTCCCCGTTCGCCGTTCGGGAGACAGCTTCTCAGAAGCACCCGCCGCTTTCCACGCGATGGCGCGCAGAGCGGACGCGCGCTAGTCCAGGGTGTGCAGGCCGGCGATGGCGAGCTCGGCCGCGCGGCGCGCGGTGCCCAGGATGTCCGTCAGCGACTGATCCTGCTCCAGGGTGGCCATCACCGACAGCTTGATCGCCCCGATGAGCGCGCCCACCGCCGCCGCGGCGTCGCCCGGCGTCAGCTCGGGGAACGCGCCGTGCAACGCCCTGCCCAGCTGGAGCTGGGTGTCGAACAGGATGAGCAGCGCCCGCGCCTGCAACTGGGGCTCGGTGAGGATCAGCCGCATCCGCAGCGCCGCCTCCTCGGCCGTGAGGTCCTGATAGGAGGCGGCCTGCTCGAAGCTCTCCTCGACGATCCGCAGCAGCACGGCCGTCACGGTCTCATCGGGGCGCCTGCTCTCCATCGTGGCGAGCGCCAGGCCCAGCCGGGCCGTGGTGTCGTAGAAGACCACGTCCTCCTTGCTGGCGAAGTAGCTGAAGAACGTGCGGGTCGACACGTCGGCCTGCTCGGCGATCTCCGCGAGCGTCGTCTCCTCGAATCCCTTCACCTCGAACAACCGCAGCGCCGCCTCGATCAGCGCCTGCCGCGTGCGCTGCTTCTTGCGCTCCCGGAGTCCTTCCACCATGCCGGAACTATACTGCACGTCCTTATTGTTTTCATCCATTGCAAATTTGCACTGCATGAGGTTTTCTGGAGGGCAGAGCTCGGAAAGGAGCCCCACATGCCAGAACTCACCATGCCCACCACCCGCCAGCGCCCCCTCGATCCACCCGACGAGATCACCGCGCTGCGACAACAGGCGGCGATCCACCGCATGACGTACGCCGACGGGCATCAGGGCTGGCTCGTCACCGGCCACGCCGCGGCCCGCGCCGTCCTGGCGAGCCCGTGCTTCAGCAACCGGCCCGAGCACGCGCACCCGCCGATCCCGTCCGCCAGGATGGAGCTGGCGACCAGGCCGGAGCGGCTCCGGGTGCCACCCGGCTTCTTCCTGCGCATGGACCCGCCGGACCACACGCGCTTCCGCCGGCTGCTGACCGGGCAGTTCACGGTGCGGCGGATGAAGACGCTGGAGCCGCGCATCGCGGAGATCACCGAAGCCTGCCTCGACGCCATGGAGGCCGCGGGGCCACCCGTGGACCTCGTGCAGGAGTTCGCGCTGCCGATCCCGTCGCTGGTGATCTGCGAGCTGCTCGGGGTGCCGTACGAGGAGCGCGAGCAGTTCCAGGCCGGCACCAAGGTGCTGGCGAGCCTGGAGTCCAAGGCGGACGACGCCGTCGCCGCGCTCGGCGAGATCTCCGCCTACCTGTACGGGCTCGTCGGCCGCAAGCGGGAGAAGCCGGCCGACGACCTGCTCAGCGGCCTGATCGAGAGCGGGGAGCTGAGCGACGAGGAGCTCACCGGGGTCGGCGTGCTGCTGCTCATCGCGGGGCACGAGACGACCGCGAACATGCTGGGGCTGGGGACGTACGCGCTGCTCACCAACCCCGACCAGCTCGCCGCCATGCGCGACGACCCCTCCGTGGTGGACAACGGCGTCGAGGAGCTGCTGCGCCACCTCACGATCATCCACCTCGGCCCGATCCGTACGGCGCTGGAGGACGTCGAGATCGAGGGCGTCACGATCCGCGCGGGCGAGAGCGTCACCATCCACCTGCCCGCCGCCAATCGCGACGCCGCTCGCTTCACCGACGCCGAGCGGCTCGACGTCACCCGGCCCGCCGGCGGCCACCTGACCTTCGGCCACGGCATCCACCAGTGCCTCGGCCAGCAGCTCGCCCGCGCGGAGATGCGCATCGCCTACCCTGCGCTGCTGCGGCGCCTGCCTGGCCTACGCTTGGCGGTAACACCCGAGGAGGTGCCGATGCGCTCGGACATGAGCATCTACGGAGTGCACCGCCTCCCTGTCACTTGGTAGGTCACGATGGAAATCAAGGCAGACACCACGGTGTGCATCGGCGCGGGCATGTGCGCGCTGACGGTGCCGAAGGTGTTCGATCAGAGTGAGGACGAAGGCACGGTCGTGCTCTTGCAGGACGATGTGCCGCAGGAGCTCGAGGACGCCGTGCGCCGGGCCGTGACCCTCTGCCCGTCCGGGGCGCTGTCCGTCTCCTGACGCGGGCCCACGCCTTGACGCCGTTCTGACAAGAGCCCTGACAACACCACTTCGCCGTCGCCGCATCCCGAACCCGCGGCGGCGGCTCTTTCGTTCTCGCACCTCGAACCGGGGGCTCTCGCTTGCGCATCGCCCCATTCGCTTCATGGTCATCGAACCTGTGTTCGTGGATCGGTTGACAACGGGCCGTGATCGAAATTATGTTCGACCTAGTGACGGTGAGGCTCGCGGCTCAGCGTCACCAGGACCTGGTCGCGGGCCGTTCGCTTCCCCAAGCGATTCCCGCGACCAGGCTCCTCGGGCGAAGGGCCCGTCCTCGTCGTCGGCGGAGACGAGTGGGCGTGTCCTGGCCGGACGGGGAGAGGGGAAGCTCCTCGTCCGGCCTGCCCGGCGGAAATGTCGGTGGCGTCTGCGATTGTTGCCTCCATCGGCACAGAAGCCGGACGCCGCCCACGACTCCAAAGGAGGCGCGCAAGATGGCACCACGGCCTAGAGAAACGCCCGGGCCCCGGCTGTCGCCTGCGGTTCGGGCACACCTGACCGACTCACGTTCCAGCCTGGCGGAAGCGACCGGCGCTCGCACCCCGGCATCCCGATATGTCGCCGCCCACCTGGGCGCCCTACGAGCGGCAGCGGCGATCCTCGCCGCCCGGCCCCGCCCCGCGGAGGGCCGCCGCCGCCGGCTGCGCAGCGCCTGGGAGCTGCTGCCCGAGGCGGAGCCCGAGCTGGCGCAGTGGGCCGCCTACTTCGCCATGACCGCCGCCAAGCGCGCCGCGGCCGAGGCGGGCATGGTGCGCCGGATCAGCGCGGCGGACGCCGACGAGATCCTGGCCGAGGCCGAGACGTTCGTCTCGACGGTCGAGGGCATCCTGGGGGTGCCGTCGCAGCCGCAACTGCCGGTGGATGTGCCACTGGCCGGCTGAAGAGTCGACCCTGAGGGGCCTTGACAGGAGGTTCTGCGCCGCCGGGAGGTGCTGGGGTGGTGCATGTGGTCGGCGCGGTCTCGGGGGGCTGCGTGGGTGGCGCTGTGGAGTGGCCGGCGCCGTGACCCGCTCCCTTGCGTGTGACCGCGTCGGTGCTTGCATGAGGTGCGGCTGACCCATGCGGGAGGTGTCGTGGCGCGAGGGGGCGTGAGCGGCCGGTGCCAGGCGGGCTGCCCGTGGCAAGGGGCGGGTTGGCGCGGTGCGGGGCCGTGGCACGAGGGCGAGCCGGTGGTGGCTGCTGGGGCAGGGCTTCCGTGATGCGCCGGCGAGGCGCCCGTGCCGTGGACGCGCCGTAGCCCGCGCACGGACGCTGCGTGCGCCCTCCCGGCGCCGGTGCGGCCCGTTCCAACCCCGTCGCAGAGCCCTGGAAATGCCGATGGGCTCGCCGAACATCCGGCGAGCCCTCGGTAGGAGCGGGCGACCTCAAAACCACAGGTCTGACAGGCCTCAGACCCAAGACAATCCGAACCGCCCAAAGACCGGACGTCGGACCGTCAAGAAAGCCCAGGACGTCAGAACGACTCCACGGCCCTGCGGGCCTCGGCGTCGAGCACGCCCCAGCTGATGAGCTCCTCGGTCAGCTCGCTCGGCGACTTGTCGTAGATCACGGCCAGGGAGCGCAGATCCTCCTGGCGGATCGACAGCACCTTGCCGTTGTAGTCGCCACGCTGGCTCTGGATCGTGGCGGCGTACCGGGCGAGGGCGCCGGCCTTCTCCTTGGGCAGCGTCGCGAGCCGCTCCAGGTCGATCACAAGCTTGGGCGTCGGCCCGAGCGGGCTGGGGGCGGCTCCGCCCGGCAGCAGCTCGGATACGGGCACCCCGTAGAAGTCGGCAAGCTCGGCAAGCTTCTGCACGGTCACCGCTCGGTCGCCACGCTCATAGGAGCCAACGACTACGGCTTTCCACCTGCCACGCGACTTCTCTTCGACTCCATGCAGGGACAGGCCCTGCTGGGTGCGGATGGCGCGGAGTCGTGCACCCAGCGACTTTGCGTACTCAGACGGCATCGTGTGGCCCCCCGGCTCTCGTATGTATCGCTCTCAGTAGATTGTGCTCCCTTGCGGCGTATGCCCGGGCCACCGGGGGGTCTGGTGCCAGGCTCGGCACCATCGGTAGCCATGGCTCTGGGTTTACCCCAGAACGCCGCGCGGTGTGGTTACGCACAGTGACGGTAAAGGGGTGGACGCCTAAGGTCAAGCTGATTGGAAAAAAGATGCCGAATCCGGTCCGGTAGGGAACGCCACAATCGCCCCGCATGTCCCACTGACAACGATGACTTCGTCAGAGTTTGACGAGAAATTCCTCCCGTCAGGGCTCCCTGGTGAGAATCATGACAGGGCAGGTGGAAGCCCGGACGATCTTGATCGAGGTGTCCCCGAGGAACACCCGCCTGAGTGGCCCCGTGTCGCTGGAAGCGCATATGATCATCTCGCCGGGCAACCACGAGGTCGTCCCGAGTGCCTGGGCCACGTTGCGGCCCTCCAGCACCTCGACCTCCACGGGCCGTCCCGCGGCCCCCGCCGGCCGCCGTCCCCGTGCCGCCGCGCGGAGGTCGGCCGCCGCCTGGTCGCGCAGGCGTACGAGCATCTCTTCCTCGATCCTCGCCCGCCTGCCGCTGCTGATCACCAGCGTGACCAGCCGCAGCGGCACGCCCAGCGCCGCGGCGGTGCCGGCCGCGTCCCTGACCGCCGCGTCGCAGCCGGGGCCGCGGCGGTAGGCGACGGTGAGGCGGTCGAAGGCGGGAGGCGGCTGGTCGCCGTAGCCGCGCGGGGCGAGCAGGACGGGAACGGAGGAGGAGTGCAGGAGCTGGTCGGCGGTGCTGCCCACCGAGATGCGGTCCTTGCCGCCACCCGGGGCCGAGCCGATCACCACCACGCCGGCGCCGCGCCTGCGCGCCAGCTCCACCAGCCCGCGCCCGCTGCCCCTGTGGGCGTGCGCGACATACTCGGCGCCCTCACTCGCCGATCCACCGCCCAGCTCGCGCACCAGCTCACGCGCCTGGGCGAGCGCGGCGTCCGCCTGCTCGCGCAGATAGGCCCGCCAAGCGCTCTCCTCGGCCCTGGCAGGCCCGGGCGTGGAGTGGGCGGGCGGCTGCACGGTCGCCACCGTCAGGCGCGCGTGCGCCTGCTCAGCCAGCAGTACGGCCAGCGCCAGCCCGTCCCGCCCCCTGGGCCCGGGGACGAATCCGGCCAGCACCTCGTCCAGCTTCATTCAGCGCACCTCGGAATTCAGCCGCGAATGGCCATAGCCGTACAGGAAGTAGCAGATCAGCCCCAGCAGCATCCACAGCCCGAACGCCACCCAGGTCACCCCGGCCAGCCCCGCCATGACCACCACGCACAGGATCGCGCCCAGCACCGGTGTGACGGGGAACAGCGGCGTGCGGAAGCTGCGCGGCAGCTCGGGGCTGCGGTAGCGCAGGACGAGCACGCCGACGTTGACGATGGCGAAGGCGAACAGGGTGCCGATGCTGGTCGCCTCGGCGAGCTGCCCGAGCGGCACCAGCCCGGCCAGCACGGAGATGAACGCGGCCACGATGAGGGTGTTGGCGACGGGCACCTGCCGGCGCGGGTCGACCTTCTGGAAGACGCGGGGGATGAGGCCGTCGCGGGACATCGCGAACAGGATGCGGGTCTGCCCGTAGATGACGGTCAGCACGACGCTGGCGATGGCGATGACCGCCCCGAACGAGACGATCAGGCCGGGCCAGGTGGCGCCCATGGCCAGGTCGGCGACGTACGACAGGCTCGCCTCGGTCTTGTCGGGATCGAACTCGGTCCACGGCATCGCGCCGACGGCGGCCAGGGCCACGAGCACGTAGACGGCCGTCACGATGGCCAGCGACAGGATGATCGCCAGCGGCAGGTCCCGCTTGGGGTTCTTGGCCTCCTCACCGGCAGTCGAGGCGGCGTCGAAGCCGATGTAGGAGAAGAAGACCTGCGAGGCCGCGGCCGTGATGCCGGCCACGCCCAGCGGGGCGAAGGGCGCCAGATTGCCCGAGTCGAACGCGGCGAACGTCACCACGCAGAAGAACAGCAGCACCGCGATCTTGATGAGCACGAAGATCGCGTTCGCCGTGGCGCTCTCCGAGGCCCCGTACAGCAGCAGCCAGGTGACCAGCAGCACGATGACGATCGCGGTGACGTTGATCACGCCGCCGTCCTGGCCGGGGGAGCGGGTGATGGCGTCGGGCAGCGCGAAGCCGAACAGCGAGCGCAGGAACGAGTTGAGGTACTCGCCCCAGCCCACCGCCACGGCCGCCACGGAGACCGCGTACTCCAGCATCAGGCACCAGCCGCAGATCCAGGCCACCAGCTCGCCCAGCGTCGCGTACGCGTAGGAGTAGGACGAGCCGGACACCGGGATCGTGCCGGCCAGCTCGGCGTACGACAGCGCCGAGAACAACGCCGTGATCGCGGCCAGCACGAACGCCAGCACCACCGCGGGCCCCGCCTTCGGCACCGCCTGCCCGAGGATCACGAAGATGCCGGTGCCCAGCGTCGCGCCGACGCTGAACAGCGTGAGCTGCCACAGCGACATCGTGCGCCGCAGCTCGCCGCCCTCGCCGTGACCGCCCTCCGCCACGATGCGCTCGGTGGGCTTGGTGCGCAGGAGCCGCTGGGCCAGCGTCATGGGGCACCCCCTACAACGTGCTCGTCAGCGGCCACCGGCCGTTGGGTGTGACGATGGTGCCCGCGCAGCCGCCGAGTATGCGCTCGGCGTCCTCCAGCCGGCCGATGGCGGCCATGTCGCCGGTCGTCTCCACGAACCGGCAGACCGCCTCCACCTTCGGCCCCATCGACCCGGCGGGGAAGTCGAGCGCGCGCAGCTCGTGCGGCGTGGTGTGGCCGATCTCGCTCTGGCCGGGCGTGCCGAAGTCCCGCATGACGCGCGGCACGTCGGTGAGGCTGAGGAACGCGTCGCACTCCAGCGCCTCGGCCAGCATCGCGGTGGTCAGGTCCTTGTCCACGACGGCCTCCACCCCGGTCAGCCGGCCGCGCTCGTCGCGCACGACGGGCACCCCGCCGCCGCCCGCGCACACCACGATCACGCCGTCGCTCACCATCCGGCGGATCAGCCGGGTCTCCACGACGCGCTGCGGGGCGGGGGAGGGCACGACGCGCCGCCAGTGCGAGCCGTCGGGCCGCACCGTCCAGCCGTGCTCGGCGGCCAATTTCTCGGCCTCCTCCTGCTCGTAGACCCGGCCGACGAACTTCGTGGGCTCGGCGAAGGCCGGGTCCACGGCCGACACCAGCGTCTGCGTGACCATGGCCAGCACCTGCCTGCCGGGCAGCGCGTTCTGCAGGGCCTGCTGCATCCAGTAGCCGATCAGGCCCTGCGTCTGCGCGCCGAGCGCGTCGAACGGGTACGGCCCGGACAGCCCCGGGTCGGCGGCGCTCTGCATGGCCAGCATGCCGACCTGCGGGCCGTTCCCGTGGGTGATGACCAGCTCGTGCTCGCCCGCCAGGCCGGCCAGCGCCCTGGCGGCGGCGCGCACGTTGGCGAGCTGCACGTCCGCGTCGGGCGGCTGCCCGCGCCGCAGCACCGCGTTGCCCCCGAGCGCCACGATGACCCGCATGCCGATCCCCCTCCAGCCGGTCTCTCAGACCGCGTCGCGCTCCAGCGGGCAGCTCATGCACCGCGGCCCGCCACGCCCTCTGCCGAGCTCGCTGCCCCTGATCGTGATCACCTCGATGCCGTTGTCACGCAGGTAGTGGTTGGTGGTGGCGTTGCGCTCGTAGGCCACGACCACGCCGGGCTCAAGCGCCAGCCCGTTGCAGCCGTCGTCCCATTGCTCCCGCTCGGCGGCGTAGACGTCCTGGGTGGGAGTCAAAACCTTGATGTCGGGCAGGTCAAGGGCGTGTGCGATGGCCTTGTGCATGTCCTCGGGCGGATGGTCGGTGACCTTCAGCTCCTTGGACGTCTCGCCCGGCTCGATCGTGTACGCCGGCAGCATCCCCAGGCCGGCGTACTTGGTGAACACGCCCACGTCCAGCATGGTCATCACGGTGTCGAGGTGCATGAACGCGCGGGCCTTCGGCATGTCGAGCGCCACGATCCGCCGGGCGGACCCGGCGCTGAACAGCCGCTGCGCCAGCATCTCGACGGCCTGCGGCTGGGTGCGCTCGCTCATCCCGACCAGCACCGCGCCCCGGCCGATGACCAGCACGTCGCCGCCCTCCATGGTGGCGGGGGCCACCGACTGGCCGGGCATCCAGCAATGGTAGCCGCCCTGCCCGGGCCGGTTGAAGCCGCCGGCGAACGTCGGGTGGTACATGTAGACGGCCTCCATGTTGACCGTCTCCCGCATGCGGGCCTTCTTGCGCATCGCGTTGATCGACACGCCGTCGTAGATCCAGCACGAGGTGTCGCGCGTGAACAGGTGGTTGGGCAGCGGCGGCAGGATGAAGCCGTCGTCGCCCGTGGCGTGGAAGGTCACCGACTTGGGGTCGCAGCCCATCGCGACCAGCTCGCGCTTGGTGATGCCGCCGGTCAGGTAGACCTGCAGCGTGGCCGAGTCCATCCCGTCGAGGGTGTTGCGGATGTCGTCGATGGCGACGGGGCCGAGCCAGCGCTCGTCGATGACCGCGTCCAGGATGTGCTTGCGCGCCTCGGGGATCTCGACGGTCTCCGTGAGCAGGTCGGCCAGCAGGTGGACCTGGATGCCACGGCTCGTCAGCACCTGCTGGAACTCCTCGTGCTCCTCGATCGCGCGCTGCACCCAGAGCACGTCGTCGAAGAGGAACGCGTCCTTGCTGGTGGGAGTCAGCCGTCTCAGCGCCAGGTCGGGCCTGTGCAGCAGGACCTGCCGCAGGTGCCCGACCTCGGAATCGACATGGAACGTCATCTGTGCTGTATCCCCCTTCAGGGAGCGGTAGTCACGCCCGATCCCGCTCCCGCGCGCCGGGTGGTCGTGCCCGCCGCGCGCCGCGCCGACACCGCGCGGCGCGGGAAATTACCTGATCCGGAAGGTCGCCCTGATCCGCGACCGCCTGGTCGCTCCCCGTACGGGAGCCACCGGAGGGCACTCGCGTTGTACCTGGTAGCCCCTGGTACTGTGTGTCCCGACCAACACCCTTTTAAGACCCGTCCCGTGAGGCGGGAAAGGTGGTGAGCTTCGCCATGTCCACCCCCATGGGTGACTCCAGGGCCGTGCTGGAGGCCCCGGACATCCACCGGGCGCTGACCCGGATCGCGCACGAGATCCTCGAGCGCACCAAGGGCGCGGGCGACGTCGTCCTCCTCGGCATCCCGACCCGCGGCGCCACGCTGGCGCGCCGGCTCGGCGACCGCATCGAGCAGTTCGAAGGCGTCAAGACACCCGTCGGCTCGATCGACATCACCATGTACCGCGACGACCTGAGGCGCGGTCCCGTTCGGCCGCTCGGCCCCACCGAGCTGCCCCCCGACGGCATCGACGGCAAGGTCGTCGTGCTCGTCGACGACGTCCTGTACTCCGGCCGCACCGTGCGCGCCGCGCTCGACGCGCTCAACGACCTCGGCCGGCCGACCGCCGTGCAGCTCGCCACGCTGGTCGACCGCGGCCACCGCGAGCTGCCCATCCGCGCCGACTACGTCGGCAAGAACCTGCCGACCGCCAAGAGCGAGAAGGTCAAGGTCTACCTCCAGGAGATCGACGGCCGCGACGCCGTCCTGCTGATGAAGGGGGGCGCCCGGTGAACCGGCACCTCATCTCGGCCGGAGACCTGGCCAAGGACGACGCGCTGCTCATCCTCGACACCGCCGAGGAGCTGGCGAGAGTCTCGGAACGTTCCATCAAGAAGCTGCCCACGCTGCGCGGGCGCACGGTGGTCAACCTCTTCTTCGAGGACTCCACGCGCACGCGGATCTCATTCGAGGCGGCGGCCAAGCGGCTGTCCGCCGACGTGATCAACTTCTCCGCCAAGGGGTCGAGCGTGTCCAAGGGCGAGTCGCTCAAGGACACCGCGCTGACCCTGGAGGCCATGGGCGCCGACGCGGTCGTCATCCGCCACGGCGCCTCCGGCGCGCCGCACCGCCTGGCCACCTGGGTGCGCGGCAGCGTCGTCAACGCCGGCGACGGCACCCACGAGCACCCCACGCAGGCGCTGCTCGACGCCTTCTCCATGCGCCGCCGCCTGGGCAGCCTCGAGGGCCGCAGGGTCACCATCGTCGGCGACGTGCTGCACAGCCGCGTCGCCCGCTCCAACGTGCTGCTGCTGCACACGCTGGGCGCCGAGGTCACCCTGGTCGCGCCGCCCACGCTGCTGCCCGTCTCCGTCGGCACCTGGCCGTGCGAGGTCTCCTACGACCTCGACGCGGTGCTGCCGAAGTCCGACGCGGTGATGATGCTGCGGGTGCAGAAGGAGCGGATGAACGCCGCCTACTTCCCGAGCGAGCGCGAGTACTCCCGCCGCTACGGCCTCGACCGGGACCGGTTCGCCAAGATGCCCGACGACGCGATCGTCATGCACCCCGGCCCGATGAACCGGGGCATGGAGATCGCCGCCGAGGTGGCCGACTCGGCGCGCTCCACGATCGTCGAACAGGTCGCCAACGGTGTGACCATCCGCATGGCCGTCCTGTACCTGCTGCTCGGGGGAGAGACCGCATGATCATCCGCAACGTGAGGATCCTGGGCGCCGAGCCCGCCGACATCCGGGTAGAGGACGGCGTGATCGCCGAGATCGGGCCCGGCCTGGCGGGCGGGGAGAGCGTCGACGGGGCGGGCGCGATCGCGCTGCCCGGCCTCGTGGACCTGCACACCCACCTGCGCGAGCCCGGCCGCGAGGACGCCGAGACCGTGCAGACCGGCACCCAGTCGGCCGCCCGCGGGGGCTACACCGCCGTGCACGCCATGGCCAACACCTCGCCCGTCGCCGACACCGCCGGCGTGGTCGAGCAGGTGTGGCGGCTGGGCCGCGAGTTCGCCCACTGCGACGTGCACCCGGTCGGGGCCGTCACCGTCGGCCTGGAGGGCAGGCAGCTCGCCGAGCTGGGCGCGATGGCCGACTCGGCCGCCCGGGTGCGGGTCTTCTCCGACGACGGCAAGTGCGTGGACGACGCGGTGCTGATGCGCCGCGCCCTGGAGTACGTCAAGGCGTTCGACGGCGTCATCGCCCAGCACGCCCAGGAGCCCAGGCTCACCGCCGGCGCCCAGATGAACGAGGGCGTCATCTCCGGCAGGCTCGGCCTGACCGGCTGGCCCGCCGTCGCGGAGGAGGCGATCATCGCCCGCGACTGCCTGCTGGCCGCGCACGTCGGGTCCCGGCTGCACGTCTGCCACGTCTCCACGGCGGGCTCCGTCGAGATCATCCGCTGGGCCAAGTCCAAGGGCTGGAACGTCACCGCCGAGGTGACCCCCCACCACCTGCTGCTCACCGACGACCTCGTGGAGGAGTCGCCGGTGGGCGCCTACAACCCCATCTACAAGGTCAACCCGCCGCTGCGCACCCGCGCGGACGTCGAGGCGCTGCGTGCCGCCCTGGCCGACGGCACGATCGACATCGTGGCCACCGACCACGCGCCCCACCCGGTCGAGGACAAGGAGACCGAGTGGTCGGCCGCGGCCATGGGCATGGTCGGCCTGGAGACCGCGCTCAGCGTGGTCCAGGAGGCCATGGTCGAGACCGGGCTGCTCGACTGGGCGGGCGTCGCCCAGCGCATGTCCGTCGTGCCCGCCCGCATCGGGCGGCTCGCCGGGCAGGGGCAGCCGATCGAGGTGGGCGCCCCGGCCAACATCACGCTGTACGACCCGTCCGTGCGCACGAAGGTGGACCCGTCCGCCTTCGCGTCCAAGAGCAGGAACACCCCGTACGAGGGGATGACGCTGCCCGGCCGGGTGGTGGCCACGTTCCTGCGCGGCAGGCCGACCGTTCTCGAAGGGAAGCTGGTTTGAACACTGCGGTGCTCGTCCTGGAAGACGGCCGCGTCTTCCATGGCACTCCATACGGCGCCGAAGGCGAGACGTTCGGCGAAATGGTCTTCAACACCGGCATGACCGGTTACCAGGAGACCCTCACGGACCCGTCCTACCACCGGCAGATCGTCGCCATGACGGCGCCGCACATCGGCAACACCGGCGTCAACGACGAGGACCCTGAGTCGGGGCGCGTCTGGGTGGCCGGCTACGTCGTGCGCGAGCCGTCCAGGGTCGTCTCCAACTGGCGGGCCAACCGCTCGCTCGACGACTACCTCAAGGAGCAGGGCGTGGTCGGGATCGCCATCCCGGGCACCCGCGCGCTCACCCGCCACCTGCGCGAGCGCGGCGCCATGCGCGCCGGCATCTTCAGCGCGCCGCAGGCGCCGGTCGAGGAGCTGGTCGAGCGGGTGCGGCAGGCGCCCCGCATGGAGGGCGCCGACCTGGCGCGCGAGGTGGCCACGGGGGAGAGGTACGTCGTGCCCGCCGTCGGCGACAGGCGCTTCACGGTCGCGGCCGTGGACCTGGGCATCAAGGGCATGACCCCGCACCGGATGGCCGAGCGCGGCTGCGAGGTGCACGTGCTGCCCGCCGACGCCACCTACGAGCAGATCATGGCGGTCGAGCCCGACGGCGTGTTCTTCTCCAACGGGCCCGGCGACCCCGCCACCGCCGACGTGACGGCCCTGCGGGGCGTCCTGGAGGCCAAGGTGCCGTTCTTCGGGATCTGCTTCGGCAACCAGCTCTTCGGGCGGGCCCTGGGGCTGTCCACGTACAAGCTGCGCTACGGCCACCGGGGCGTCAACCAGCCGGTGCAGGACGTGCGCACCGGGAAGGTCGAGATCTCCGCGCACAACCACGGGTTCGCCGTGGAGGCGCCGCTCGACGGGCCGTTCGAGACCCCGTACGGGCAGGCCGAGGTCAGCCACGTCAACCTCAACGACCGCTGCGTGGAGGGGCTGCGGCTGCTCGACGGCCGCGCCTTCAGCGTCCAGTACCATCCGGAGGCCGCCGCCGGCCCGCACGACGCCGCCTATCTCTTCGACGAGTTCTGCGAGGTCATGACCCGTGCCAAAGCGTGAGGACATCCAGTCGGTCCTGGTGATCGGCTCGGGGCCGATCGTGATCGGCCAGGCGTGCGAGTTCGACTACTCCGGCACCCAGGCGTGCCGCGTGCTGCGGGCCGAGGGCTTCCGCGTGATCCTGGTCAACAGCAACCCGGCCACGATCATGACGGACCCCGAGTTCGCCGACGCCACGTACGTCGAGCCGATCACCCCCGAGTTCGTCGAGAAGATCATCGCCAAGGAGCGGCCCGACGCGCTGCTGCCCACGCTGGGCGGCCAGACCGCGCTCAACACCGCCGTGGCGCTGCACGAGTCCGGCGTGCTGGAGAAGTACGAGGTCGAGCTGATCGGCGCCGACTTCGACGCGATCCAGGCGGGCGAGAACCGCGAGAAGTTCAAGGACATCGTCGCCAAGGTCGCCCGCGAGCACGGGCTGAACGCCGAGTCCGCCAAGTCCGTCATCTGCCACACCATGGACGAGTGCCTGGCCGCCGCGGGCGAGCTGGGCTACCCGCTGGTCGTGCGGCCCTCGTTCACCATGGGCGGCGCCGGCTCCGGCTTCGCGTACACCGAGGAGGACCTGCGCCGCATCGCCGGCGCAGGGCTCGACGCCTCCCCGACCACCGAGGTGCTCCTGGAGGAGTCCATCCTCGGCTGGAAGGAGTACGAGCTGGAGGTCATGCGCGACAAGGCCGACAACGTCGTCATCGTCTGCTCCATCGAGAACATCGACCCGATGGGCGTGCACACCGGCGACAGCGTCACCGTGGCGCCCGCGCTGACCCTGACCGACCGCGAGTACCAGAACATGCGCGACGTGGCCATCGCGGTCATCCGCGAGGTCGGCGTCGACACCGGCGGCTGCAACATCCAGTTCGCGGTGGACCCGCGCACCGGGCGCATGATCGTCATCGAGATGAACCCGCGTGTGTCGCGCTCCTCGGCGCTGGCCTCCAAGGCCACCGGCTTCCCGATCGCCAAGATCGCGGCCAAGCTGGCCATCGGCTACACGCTCGACGAGATCCCCAACGACATAACCAAGGAGACCCCGGCCTCCTTCGAGCCGACGCTCGACTACATCGTGGTGAAGGTGCCGCGCTTCGCGTTCGAGAAGTTCAGGGGCGCCGACCAGACCCTCACCACGCACATGAAGTCGGTGGGCGAGGCCATGGCCATCGGCCGCTCGTTCCCCGAGGCGCTGCAGAAGGCGCTGCGCTCGCTGGAGAAGAAGAACTCCTCCTTCACCTGGGCCGGCGACGTCGCGCCCAAGGACGAGCTGCTGACGGCCTGCCGCACTCCGCACGACGGCAGGCTGCGCACGATGCAGCAGGCCATCAGGGCCGGCGCGACGCCTGAGGAGCTGTACGAGGCCACCAGCGTGGACCCGTGGTTCATCGACCAGCTCTTCCTGCTGCACGAGGAGGCCCAGGCGGTCGCCGCGGCCGACGACCTGACCGCCGAGGTGCTCGGGCGGGCCAAGCACCTCGGGTTCAGCGACCTGCAGATCGGCGAGATCCGCGGCATCGACGAGGCCAGGGTCCGCGACCTGCGGCACGCGCTCGGGCTGCGGCCGGTCTACAACACGGTCGACACCTGCGCCGCCGAGTTCGCCGCCAAGACGCCCTACCTCTACTCGACCTACGACGAGGAGAGCGAGGTCCCGGCAGGGGAGCGGCAGAAGGTCATCATCCTCGGCTCCGGGCCCAACCGCATCGGGCAGGGCATCGAGTTCGACTACGCCTGCGTGCACGCCTCGTTCGAGCTGTCGCGGGCCGGGTTCGAGACCGTCATGGTCAACTGCAACCCCGAGACCGTCTCGACCGACTACGACACCTCCGACCGGCTCTACTTCGAGCCGCTCACGCTGGAGGACGTCCTGGAGGTCGTGCACGCGGAGCAGCAGACGGGCCCGGTCGCGGGCGTGATCGTGCAGCTCGGCGGCCAGACGCCGCTCGGCCTGGCGCAGGCGCTCAAGGACGCGGGCGTGCCCGTGGTGGGCACCTCGCCCGAGTCCATCCACCTGGCCGAGGAGCGCGGCGCCTTCGGGCGGGTGCTGGCCGAGGCCGGGCTGCCCGCGCCCAAGCACGGCACCGCGCTGACCGTGGCCGAGGCGCTGGAGATCGCCGAGGAGATCGGCTACCCGGTGCTCGTGCGGCCCTCGTACGTGCTGGGCGGGGCCGGCATGGCCATCGTGTACGACGAGCAGACGCTCACCACGTACATGGCGGCCCAGGAGGGCGGTCACCCGGTGCTCGTCGACAAGTTCCTCGACGAGGCCATCGAGATCGACGTGGACGCGCTCTACGACGGCGAGGAGCTGTTCCTGGGCGGCGTCATGGAGCACATCGAGGAGGCCGGCATCCACTCCGGCGACTCGGCGTGCGCCCTGCCGCCGATCACGCTCGGCGGCGCCGACATCAAGGCCATCCGCGCCGCCACCGAGGGCATCGCCGCCGGGGTGGGCGTGCGTGGCCTGCTGAACGTCCAGTACGCCATGCACGCCGGCATCCTGTACGTCCTGGAGGCCAACCCGCGCGCCAGCCGCACGGTGCCGTTCGTGTCCAAGGCCACCGGCACGCCGCTGGCCAAGGCGGCGGCCAGGGTGATGCTCGGCGCCTCGATCGCCTCGCTGCGCGAGGAGGGCATGCTGCCCGCCGAGGGCGACGGCGGCACGCTGCCGCTCGACGCCTCGATCGCGGTCAAGGAGGCGGTGCTGCCGTTCAACCGCTTCCGCGGCGTGGACATCGTGCTGGGGCCCGAGATGCGCTCCACGGGCGAGGTCATGGGCATCGACGAGTTCTTCGGCATCGCCTACGCCAAGTCGCAGGCGGGCGCGTACGGGCAGCTCCCGACCAAGGGACGCGCGTTCGTATCCGTGGCCAACAGGGACAAGCGTGCGATGATCTTCCCTGTGAAGGCGCTCGCGGATCTCGGATTCGAGATCCTGGCCACCGAGGGGACCGCCGAGGTGCTGCGCCGCAACGGCGTCCATGCCAAGATCGTGCGAAAGCACAGCGAGGGGACCGGTCCCGGAGGTGAGCCCACGAGCGTGCAGGCCATTCTCGACGGCGAGGTCGATCTGATCGTCAACACGCCCTTCGGCAGCCCCGGCCAGTCGGGGCCGCGGCTCGACGGCTACGAGATCCGCACGGCCGCCGTGCTGCGCGGCATCCCGTGCATCACCACGGTCTCGGGCCTGGCCGCCGCCGCGGCGGGCATCCAGGCGATCGTGCGCGGCGACGTCGGCGTACGGTCTCTCCAGGAGCACGCACAGGCACTCCGGGGCTGACCCCGCACGGGAGGTGAAGACGACTGGCCGGCACACCGGTGCAGGTGACGGGCACGGTGCTGACGACGCGCCGGGTCGACGCCTACCATGCGCTGACGGTGGTGGCGCCCGGCATCGCCGAGCGTTACCGTCCCGGCCACTTCGTCTCCGTGGCGGTCGGCGGGCCGTACTCGTCGATGGTGACGCGCCGCGCGCTGTCCATCCACGACGTGAAGTCCGACTACGGCGGCACGGTGGAGCTGGTCTTCACCGTGCGCGGCTCCGGCACGGCGTGGCTGGCCGAGCGGCGCGCCCGTGACACGCTCGACCTGGTGGGGCCGCTCGGGCGGCCCTTCCCGCTGCCGCGCGACCCCGTCCACTGCGTGCTGGTCGGCTCCGAGTACGGCTCCGCCGTGCTCTTCCCGCTGGCCGACGCGCTGCTGGCGCGGGGCTGCCGGGTGGACTTCGTGCTCGGCGGCGCCGGGGCGGAGCGGGTGTTCGGCGCGATGCGGGCACGCAGGATGGCCGAGACGACCACGCTGACCACCGAGGACGGCTCACTGGGCCTGCGCGGCAAGGTCACCGACGCGCTGCCCTCGGTGATCGCCGACACGCGGGCCGACGCCGTGTACGCCTGCGCGCCCATGGAGACGCTGCGGGCGGTCACGGCGGTGGCGATGGAGTTCGACATCCCGGTGCAGGTGGCGGTCGAGGAGGCGATGGCCTGCGGGATCGGGGTGTGCATGACGTGCGTGCTGCCCGTCATCGGTGACGACGGGGCGACCAGGATGGTCAGGGCGTGCGCGGAGGGGCCGGTGTTCCGGGGGGAGCGGGTGCGTTTCGAGGACGTGGGAACGATCCCGTTCGACGCGCTCGGCGCCCCCGGAGGCGGTGCGCGACATGTCAGTTGATATGCGGACATTTCTGGCGCACGTGGAGCTGGCGAACCCGATCACGACCGCCGCCGGCTGCGCCTCCTCCGGCCGGGAGCTGGCCCAGTTCTTCGACCTGCACCGGCTCGGCGCGCTGACCACCCGCTCGATCACCATGGCGCCGCGCGCGGGCCGGCCCACGCCCCGCATGGCCGAGACGCCCTCGGGCATGCTCAACGCCGTCGGGCTGCAGGGGCCGGGCATCGAGGCGTTCCTGGAGCGCGAGCTGCCCTGGCTGGCCCAGCGGGGCATCAAGACCATCGTCTCGATCGGCGGCGGCACCGTCGCCGAGTACTCCGAGCTGGCCCGCAGGCTCGCCGACGCGCCCGGGGTGACGGCGCTGGAGGTCAATCTCTCCTGCCCGAACATGGAGGACCGCGGGCGGGTCTTCGCCCGCGAGGGCAGCGCCGCCGCCGAGGTGATCGCCTCCGTGCGCTCGATCATGCGCTACGACGTGCCCGTGATCGCCAAGCTCGCGCCCGACGTGGCCGACATCGTCTCCGTCGCGCGCGCGTGCGTGGACGCCGGGGCCGACGCGCTGTCCATGATCAACAATCCGCTGGGCATGGCCATCGACACCGAGGCGCTGCGGCCCTCGCTCGCCGCCGTCACCGGCGGCCTGTCGGGGCCCGCCATCCTGCCGCTGGCCGTGCGGTGCGTCTGGCAGGTGCACGCCGCCCTGCCCGGCGTGCCGCTGATCGGCGTGGGCGGCGTCATGACGGGCAGGGACGCCTTCCAGCTCGTCCTGGCGGGCGCCTGCGTGGTCGCGGTGGGCACGGCGCTGTTCCACGACCCCTACGCCTGCCTGCGCATCGAACGGGAGCTTGAGGAGCTCCTGAGGGCCCGCGGCTTCCAGCGCCTGGCCGACGCCGTCGGCCTGGCGCACCGCCCGCCGGGGAGCGCACCCCGGCACCTGCTGGTCGACACCGAGGAGAGCACGCCTTGACTCCCGAACCTCTGGAGAGCACGTCTTGACCCCCGCACCCATCGCCGTCGCCCTCGACGCCCCGGACCTGGAGACCGCCGCCCGGTGGGCCGCCCTGGTCACGCCGCACGTCAGCACGGTCAAGGTGGGCCTGGAGCTCTACCTGCGCTACGGGCCCGACGTGATCGCCTCCGTGCGGGGGGCCAGCGGGGTGCGGGTCTTCCTCGACCTCAAGCTGCACGACATCCCCAACACCGTCGCGGGCGCCGCGCGGGCCGTGGCGCGGCTGCGGCCGTCGATCCTGACCGTGCACGCCGCCGGCGGACCCGCCATGATCAGGGCGGCCGTGGAGGCCGCGCCGCACACACAGATCGCCGCCGTGACGATCCTGACCTCGCTGACCGAGGGCGACCTGGAGCGCATCGGGATCGTCGGGCCGGCCGACGACGCCGTGCGCCGCCTGGCAGCGCTGTCGGTCGAGGCGGGCGCCACGGCGCTGGTGTGCTCGCCCAACGAGGTCTCGGCGGTGCGCGCCGAGGTGGGCCAGGACATCACGCTCATCACGCCCGGCGTGCGGCCCACAGGGGCGGACACGCAGGACCAGAAGCGGGTCGCCACGCCCGAGCAGGCCCTCGCGGACGGCGCCGACCTGCTGGTGATCGGACGGCCCATCACGGGCTCGGCCGACCCGGGAGCGGCGGCAGCGGCCATCGCCGCCTCGCTCCGGCGCGCCACCTGACGCACGCGCCTCGCGCACCGTCTGGCGCACGCGTCCGGCACACGGCCGGCAGGCTCCGCTCACAAGATCATAAGGCATCCGTGCGCCGGGTGACACAAGATCGTGGATCAGGTTTCGGCCCTGGTGCGGGCGGGGTTTCGGACATCGGCGACCGGCGCGAACGCGAGCGTCCTTGCGTTTCGCGACACCGGCGCGAGCCGACGCGCGAAGGCGGAAGTGAGGGCGATTTGATCAGCACAATGTGATTTTACGATCACGCAGAGTGATGAAGTGGATTTTGTCGCGAGAGAAACCGCTCTTGACGTTGCTTAGGGGGCGATGACCAGCTAGTTTCCCTTCCCGTCCGAGTACATCGACAGAAATTCGAGGTGACCCGGCGTGGCTCTTCCTCCCCTGACCCCTGAGCAGCGCGCCGCAGCTTTGGAAAAGGCTGCCAAGGCCCGTAAAGAGCGTGCCGAGGTCAAGAACCGGCTCAAGCATGGCGCGGTTTCTCTGGCTGAGGTGCTCAAGGATGGGCAGACCGACGACGTCATCGGCAAGATGAAGGTGTCGGCATTGTTGGAATCGCTCCCCGGCGTGGGCAAGGTCCGCGCCAAGCAGCTCATGGAGCGGCTCGCCATCGCCGAGTCCCGCCGCGTGCGGGGTCTCGGCGCGAACCAGAGGGCCTCCCTCGAGCGCGAGTTCGGTGGCAACGAGAGCTAATCTCTGTTCCACACGAAAGCGCAGGTTCAACGGGGGGTAGGAAGTGACCGACAGGTCCTGGTCCGGCGAAGTCAGTGCCTACGAGGCGGTCGGACCGGAAGTGGAGGTCGACTTCCCATCCCTGAGCGAACGACGGCTGACGGTCCTCTCAGGGCCGTCGGGCGTCGGCAAGTCCACGGTCGTCGCCGAGCTCCGGCGGGCACACCCCGAGGTGTGGCTGTCGGTCTCGGTGACCACCAGGAGGCCCCGGCCCGGCGAGGTCAACGGGGTCCACTACTTCTTCGTCGACGGCGAGGAGTTCGACCGGCTCGTGGAGTCGGGCGAGCTGCTCGAGTGGGCGGAGTTCGCGGGCAACCGCTACGGCACGCCGCGCGAGCCGGTGCTGAAGAAGCTCGCCGAGGGCGTGCCGACCCTGCTCGAGATCGACCTCGAAGGCGCCAGGCAGGTGCGCAGGAGCATGCCGGAGGCGCTGCTGATCTTCCTGGCCCCGCCCACCTGGGAGGAGCTGGAGAAGCGGCTGCGCGGCCGGGGCACCGAGCCCGAGGACGTCATCGCGCGCCGGCTGGAGGCCGGGCGGGTCGAGATGGCCGCCGAGTCGGAGTTCGACCTGACACTGGTGAACACGAGTGTCCAGGACGTGTGCCATCGGCTGATAGCCTTGATGACTGACCCTCAGGGGGTCACGACAACCACCAACCGAGAGGTCTGACATCGTGGCAGGCACCACCCCGGCCGCGGAGGGCATCACCAACCCGCCGATCGACGCGCTGCTCGACATCGTCGACAGCAAGTACTCCCTGGTGATCATGGGCGCCAAGCGCGCTCGCCAGATCAACGCCTACTACTCCCAGCTCGGCGAGGGCCTGCTGGAGTACGTCGGGCCCCTGGTCGAGACGCACGCCCAGGAGAAGCCGCTGTCCATCGCGCTGCGCGAGGTCTCGGAGGGCCTGCTCAACGCCGAGCCCATCGAAGGCGCGGCCTGACCCCTTCGATGCAGGTCGTCCTGGGCGTCAGCGGCGGCATCGCCGCGTACAAGGCGTGTGAGCTGCTGCGGTTGTTCACCGAGTCGGGCCACGAGGTGCGGGTCGTGCCGACCCGCGAGGCTCTGAAGTTCGTGGGCGCGCCCACCTGGGCCGCCCTGTCGGGCAACCCCGTGTCCCCCGAGGTGTGGGACGACGTGCACGAGGTGCCCCACGTGCGCATCGGCAAGCGCGCCGATCTCGTCGTGGTGGCGCCCGCGACCGCCGACGTGCTGGCCAAGGCCGCGCACGGGCTGGCGGGCGACCTGCTCACCAACACGCTGCTGACGGCGACGTGCCCGGTGGTCTTCGCGCCCGCGATGCACACCGAGATGTGGCAGCACCCCGCCACCCGCGCCAACGTCGCGACGCTGCGCGAGCGGGGCGCCGTCGTGATCGACCCGGCGGTGGGCAGGCTCACCGGCGCCGACACCGGCCCCGGCCGGCTGCCCGACCCCGCCGAGATCTTCCAGGCCTGCCTGCGCGTGCTGCGCGGCAGGCCCCGCGACCTGGCCGGCCGAAGGGTCGTCGTCTCCGCCGGCGGCACCCGCGAGGCCATCGACCCGGTCCGCTACATCGGCAACCGCTCCTCGGGCCTGCAGGGCTACGCCCTGGCCCGCACGGCCGCCGCCCGCGGCGCCGAGGTCACGCTCGTGGCCGCCAACGTCACGCTGCCCGATCCCGCGGGCGCCCAGATGGTGCGCGTGGAGTCCACGGCCGAGCTGCGCGAGGCCGTGCTGGCCGCCTCCGCCGACGCCGACGTGGTGGTCATGGCCGCCGCGGTGGCCGACTTCCGCCCCGCGACGCGGCACGACGCCAAGATCAAGAAGACCGACGGTGAGCCTGAGGCCATCCACCTGGTCAAGAACCCCGACATCCTCGCCGAGCTGGGCGAGCGCCGCCGCCTGGAGCAGGCCGGCCCGGGGGGGCCAGGGGTGTCACGGGTGCCACGGGTGATCGTGGGCTTCGCGGCCGAGACGCACGACGTGCTCGCCAACGGTCAGGCCAAGCTCGCCCGCAAGGGTTGCGACCTGCTGGTGGTCAACCAGGTGGGGGAGGGGCTGGCCTTCGGCACCGCCGGCAACGCGGCCACCGTGCTGGTGGCGGGCGGCGAGCCGGTGGAGGTGCCGTTCGGGCCCAAGGAGGATCTCGCCGACGTCGTGTGGGATCTGGTGGCCGTACGTCTCTCCTGAGTGGGCGGAAATCGTACAAAGCGTACAGATCCGATTACTCGATCACCTGTTGCAACATTCCTCCTTGCCTGCGGATACTTGGGGCGAAGGGGGATGGAATGCCGGTGGGTTCTGCTGTCAGGGAGCGTTGTAGAACATTGCTCGGCGATCAGGGGGAGATCCACTATGTCTTCCCCGCGTTCTCCGAGGGGCCCGCTGGGACGGGCAACTTCTTGATCGTGGTCACCGGCACGGCCATCTCCGTGCTGGCCACGAGGACGCTCAGGACCGACAGGCCGGTCTCGGTGTTCGCCGAGTTCCCTCGGCACACCAGGCTCGGCCCCATCCTGCCGGGGAACGTTCTCGAGCTCGGCTCGATCGTGTTCGAGTTCGACGAGGAGTACGCCGCTGTGGTGTCGGCCGCGGACGCGGAGATCTTCTCTCCGGAGATCTTGCCGGCCGATCCCCTGCCCGAGCTGTGATGGGAGACATATGGTGGACAGTTTCGCGACCTGGCGCCGGGTAGGGCTAGACTTCCCCGAGGCCCAGCCGCGCCCATGGGCGCCGGGTCCCACATCCGTCAGCAGCCGCTGCATGAGGAGCCACTGAGTTGTCACGTCGCCTGTTCACATCCGAGTCGGTCACCGAGGGCCACCCGGACAAGATCGCCGACCAGATCAGTGACGCGATTCTCGACGCCATGCTCAAGGACGACCCCAAGAGCCGGGTCGCCGTCGAGACGATGATCACTACCGGCCAGGTTCACGTCGCAGGCGAGGTCACGACCGAGACCTACGTCGACATCCCCGGCGTCATCCGCGAGAAGATCCTGGAGATCGGCTACGACGCCTCGCACAAGGGCTTCGACGGCGCCTCCTGCGGCGTCTCGGTGTCCATCGGCGCGCAGTCGCCCGACATCGCCCAGGGTGTCGACGACGCCTACGAGCACCGCGTCGACGGTGACGGCGACGAGCTCGACCGCCAGGGCGCCGGTGACCAGGGCCTCATGTTCGGCTACGCCTGCCGCGAGACCCCCGAGCTGATGCCGCTGCCGATCACGCTCGCCCACCACCTGGCCCAGCGCCTGTCCGAGGTGCGCAAGAGCGGCACAGTGCCCTACCTGCGCCCCGACGGCAAGACCCAGGTCACGATCGAGTACGACGGCGACACGCCCGTCCGCCTCGACACCGTGGTGGTCTCCACGCAGCACGCCGCGGAGATCGACCTCAAGGAGATGCTGGCCCCCGACATCAAGGAGCACGTCGTCGACGTCGTGCTCAAGGACATCGAGATCGAGACCGAGGGCTACCGCCTGCTGGTCAACCCGACCGGCCGCTTCGAGATCGGTGGCCCGATGGGCGACGCCGGCCTCACCGGCCGCAAGATCATCATCGACACCTACGGCGGCATGGCCCGCCACGGTGGCGGCGCCTTCTCCGGCAAGGACCCGTCCAAAGTCGACCGCTCGGCCGCCTACGCCATGCGCTGGGTCGCCAAGAACGTCGTCGCCGCCGGGCTCGCCGACCGGTGCGAGGTGCAGGTCGCGTACGCGATCGGCAAGGCGCAGCCGGTGGGTCTGTTCGTCGAGTGCTTCGGCACCGAGAAGCTGCCCGTGGAGAAGATCCAGGAGGCCGTGCTGCAGGTCTTCGACCTGCGGCCCGCCGCGATCATCCGCGACCTCGACCTGCTGCGGCCGATCTACTCGGAGACCGCTGCTTACGGGCACTTCGGACGGGAGGGCTTCTCCTGGGAGTCCACCGACCGGGCCGAGGCGCTGCGGACTGCTGCCGGGTTGTGACGGTTGTCTGACCGACCGGTGTCGTCGCCTCAGGGGGCGGCACCGGTTTTTGCTGGGCTCCTTGTCGTCGCCCGGGGGTCTGTGATCTTGGGTGGGGTAGTTTCCGGGTTGCCTTAAGAGGGATTCCGGGCTACCTGGGCGTGTCTTCCTGGGTGCGCAGTTCGCGGGGTGGACGTCTTCGAGCGTGCGCGTTTCGGGGGGTGTGCGTCTTCCGGCGTGCTCGCGCCGACGTGCTCGCCCGTGTAACGCTCGGCTGCCGGGCGGGGCGCCGGCCGGCTCGCTCCCGCACGCTGGCCGGGCGCTTGCTCCGGCACGTTCGCGCCCGGCGGCGTCCGGCTGCCGGGCGGGCCGCGCGGGGCGGTGCGTTGGCCGGCATACCGGCTCGTGCTCGGCGCGCACGGCGTGGGCGTGGGCGCGGGCGGGGGTCTGGTAGACCTTGTGCGTGACCCCTTCCTCCGACGACGCGCTCCTGCCGCTCGAAGCCGTACGGCCCGCGCAGTCGTCGAAGGACACCAAGGGAGCGCCCGTCCCCGCCCCGGAGAACCCCGTGGCCAGAGTCGTGGTGGACAGCCCGCTGCCGCACCTCGACCGGCCCTTCGACTACCTGATCCCCGAGACCATGCACGAGACGGCCGAGCCGGGGGTGCGGGTCCGGGTGCGGTTCGCGGGCAAGCTCGTGGACGGCTTCCTGCTGGAGCGGGTGCCCGAGAGCGAGCACGAGGGCAGGCTCACCCCGCTCGAACGGGTGGTCTCGCCCGAGCGGGTGCTCACCCCGGAGATCGCCGGCCTGGCCAGGGCGGTGGCCGACCGGTACGCGGGCACCCTGACCGACGTGCTGCGACTGGCCGTCCCGCCCCGCCACGCGAAGGCCGAGGCGGAGCCCCCGAAGGTCGCGGAACCTGCGAAGACCGCGGCTGAGCCCGCCACGACCGACCCCACCGGCGCGCCGCCCGTTCAGGATGCGAGCGCCTGGGACGCCTACCCCACCGGCCCGTCCTTCCTCGACGCCCTGCGCGACGGCCGCGCCCCCCGGGCCGTGTGGTCGGCGCTGCCGGGCGCGCGGGGCTGGGCGACGGCCATGGCCGAGGCCGTGCGGGCCACGCTGGACGGCGGCAGGGGAGCGGTCGTCGTGGTCCCCGACGGCAAGGACGTGGCGCTGGCCGACGCCGAGTTCGGGCGGCTGCTCGGGCCGGGCAGGCACGTGGCGCTCACCGCCGACCTGGGCCCCGCGGAGCGGTACCGGCGGTGGCTGAGGCTGCTGAGAGGGCAGGTGCGAGCCGTGGTCGGCACCAGGGCCGCCATGTTCGCCCCCGTCGCGGAGCTGGGCCTGGCGGCCATCTGGGACGACGGCGACGACCTGCACGCCGAGCGGCTGGCCCCGTACCCGCACGCTCGCGAGGTGCTCGGCCTGCGCGCCCACAGGACCGGCGCGGCCATGCTCATCGGCGGCTACGCGCGTACGGCCGAGGCCACTCAGCTCGTCGCGAGCGGCTGGGCCAGGCCGATCGTGGCGGCGCGGACGACGATCAGAGCCCTGGCCCCGCGCGTACGCCCCGCGGGCGAGGACGCCGAGCTGGCCAAGGATCAGGCCGCCCGCCAGGCCCGCCTGCCCAGCATCGCCTGGCGCGCCCTGCGGGCCGGGCTGGAGAGCGGCCCCGTGCTGGTGCAGGTGCCCAGGCGCGGCTATCTGCCCGCCCTGGCCTGCCAGCACTGCCGCGCCCCCGCCCGCTGCGCCCTGCCGCCCACCCGCACCGCGCCCAGGGAGCCGGAGGCGGCGCACGCCCCGTCGAACGTCCAGACGGCGGTCCCGCTGGACGCGCCGGGCGGGCAGGGGCCGCTCAACGGACCGCGCGGACACGAGCCGCTGCTCGGGCCAGGGCCGGGCGGGCAGGGGCCGCTGTGCCACGGGCCGCTGGCGCTCAGGGGCGGGCACGCGGCCCCGTACTGCCGGTGGTGCGGCCGGGTGGACGCCGGCTGGCGGTGCCCGTCCTGCGGCAGCCCGCGCCTGCGCGCCGTGGTGACCGGCGCCCGGCGTACGGCGGAGGAGCTGGGCAGGGCCTTCCCCTCCGTGCCGGTGCGCACCTCCGGGCGCGACGGCGTGCTGCCGACCGTGCCCGCCGCCCGCGCCCTGGTCGTCGCCACCCCGGGTGCGGAGCCGGTGGCGGAGGGCGGGTACGCGGCGGCGGTGCTGCTGGACGGGTGGGCGCTGCTCGGCCGGGCCGACCTGCGGGCGGGCGAGGAGACGGTGCGCCGGTGGATGAACGCCGCCGCGCTGCTGCGCCCCGCCGCCGAGCTGGTGGTGCTCGGGGACGCCGCGCTGCCGTCCGTACAGGCGCTGCTGCGGTGGGATCCGATCACCCACGCGGAGCGCGAGCTGGGCGAGCGCGCCGAGCTGGGGTTCCCGCCTGCTGTGCGGATGGCCACGCTCACCGGCGCGGCCGGCGCCGTCAGGCAGATGCTCGAAGAGGTACGCCTGCCGCCCGACGCCCAGGTGCTCGGCCCCGTGCCGGTGGACGAGTCCGGCCAGGAACGCGCCATGATCCGTGTCCGGCGGGGCGGGGGAGCGGCGCTGGCCGCCGCGCTCAAAGGGGCCAGTGGGGTGCGTGCGGCCAGAAAAACGCCAGATGTCGTGAGGGTGAGTGTCGACCCTCTCGACCTGATTTGAACCGTTTCCCCGATTCGCTCATCCGTGGGTCACCCGTTAGCGTGCCCCTGTGTCGATCGAATGGGTGAACCAGGCCATCGACGACCTGCGTGCTTGGGGTCGTACGCGGGAAGTCGAAGTGGACGCGGACGAGGTCCGCCTGCTCTGCGACTACGCCAGTGACTACCTCAACGTCAACGAACTGGGCGATTTCACTCCCGAGACCTTCGACGAGCTGCTGCTGTCCATCTACCCGCGCAAGGTCATCGCCCCTCCGGAGAGCGCGCCGGAGACCGTCGCCGCCGCCCGCACTCTCGTCGACTACCTCGCCGAGGAGGGCCAGGTGAGCGGCGACACGGCCACGCGGATGCGCGAGCGGCTCGACGACATCGCCTCCCGCATGCCGGAGGCGCTCGCCGACTCCTCCAACTTCGGCATGGCCAAGAGCCTGTTCAGCTCCATCGGGCCCGAGTCGCTGGAGCAGTCGGTCGCCATCCCCTCGGGTGAGCTGCCCGACCTCGGCGAGGCGCCCTGCGACTGCCCGGGCTGCACGCCGCTGCCCGCCGTCCGGCTGGCCGCGCCCGAGGAGCTGCGGGCCGCGCTGGGGAGCGTTCCCATGCTGGAGGAGGAGCCGCTGCCCGAGGAGGCCGGCGACCCGCTGGACGCCTGGGCTCAGCGCGTCACCCACCTCCTGGAGCAGGACACCGGCGGCGCGATCACCGGCTCGGCGGAGCTCGACGAGGGGCTCTACGACCTGTTCGACATGCTCTACCGGCTCCAGGCGCGGGTGCCCGTCACCGTGATCGGCGACTACCTCGACGACCTGGCCGGCGAGGGCGAGGCCGACACGGCCGCCGTGCTGGAGCGCCTGGAGCGTACCGGCATGGTCAGGGTCAGCGGCGACGGCGCCGAGCTGACGCCGCTGGCCGTGTGGGCGCTGCGCGAGCACTACCTCTCGCTCGGCATCGACGCCCCGCAGGCGCCCGACCTGGCCGAGGCCGACGCACGCGGGCTCATCGAGGGGCTGCTCGAAGGCGTGCCCACCGAGCTGGCCGAGGACGACATCGGCCGCTGGCTGTCCGGCAGGGAGCCCGCGGAGGCCGCCGCAGAGCTGCTGGCCGCCGCCTCGGGCGCGCCCGCGGTGGCCCGCGGCATCGCCATCACCATCGTCGACCGCCTCGACGTCAAGGCCGAGCCCGCCGTCCGCGACTACCTGGAGGACCAGGAGCTGCGCCCGCACGCCATCCACTGGCTGGCCGCCAGGAGGCTGCCCGCGCCGCCGCTGACGCAGGAGGAGCTGCTCTGGGTCAGCGTCGACATGCTGGCCCTGGCGATGCCCGCCGCCGAGGAGGACCCCGAGATCTTCGCCGAGAACATGGCCGCCTCCGGCCCGCCCGCCCACCTCATCGAGGAGATGTGGCGGGTGGACCACCCCGACGTCGTGGAGGTGCTGGAGCTGCTCGGACGTTCCATCCCCGACGGTACGGTGGCCAAGGCGGCGCGCAAGGCCGCGTTCAAAGCCCGCTCCAGAGGCATCCGTTGAGTACGCTCATGTGACCGGTGTGCAGTAAGTTTCGTGGGTGGCAAACAACGTCTTCGACCTCGCCGAGCTGCGTAAGCTGATCGATGAGCAGGCCGCCGTGCCTCCACGGCCCCCTGAGGAGACTCACGTGGAGCATGAGGCGCTGACGTTCCCGCCGGTGCTGCTGGCGCCCGACGCCGAGCTGGCCAGGGCGGTGCCCACGGTGCCGCTCGTGGCCGACGCCATCAGGCTCACCACGTGGACGGGCGAGCGCCAGGTCACCCCCGCCGGCCACCTGACCGACGACGACGCCGAGGCCGCCGCGCGCGAGCTCGGAGTGCCTCCCGCCCGCCTGCGGCTGATCTGGATCGTCGCGGTCAACACCGGCCTGCTGCAGATCCTCGGCGGGCGCGCCTCGCGGGGTCCGCTGTCGATGCAGCTCACGGTCGAGGCCACGCTGGAGTTCTGGGACGGCGTCGTCATGGACGTGCTCGACCGCGCCGACGAGGGCCTGACCGGCTCCGCCGTGGTCGACGGCCACCTCGCCGAGATGCTGGCCACCATCTATTCCGTACGGTCGGGGGTGGCCACCGCCAACCTCGCCCGCGGCATCCTCCAATCCCACGAGGTCGCCTGCGCGCCCGGCCCCGTCGAGATGCGCAAGATCGCCGCCGCGCTGCCCGCGGAGCTGCTGGAGGCGCTGTCGCTGCTGACGTACTGCGGCCTGGTCGAGCAGACCGCCGCCGGCCGCACCGCGCTGACCCCGCTCGGCGTCTGGGCCATCCGCCGCGACCTGCTGCGCGAGGGGCACGACGCGCCGACCGCCGCCGAGGTGGAGGTGTTCGCCGACCTGTCGGCGGCGGAGCTGGTGGACGCGCTGGTCAAGGGCAGCGCCACGCAGAGCGCGGTGGCCGGGTGGCTGGAGCGCCGCTCGCCCGAGTCGGCCGCCCGCGACCTGATCGAGATCGCCGCCACCGGCACGGCCGGGCAGCGCGGCGCCGTCGGCGCGATCCTGGAGGAGCTGGGGCCGGAGGCGGAGGCCCCGGTCAGGCAGGCGCTCGACCATCCGCTGATGCGCCGCTACGCCGCCTCCTGGCTGCACATCCGCGACCTCGAGGCGCCCACGCTCAGCCCCGAGGACCACACCTGGATCGCCGTCGACTCGCTGGCGGCCCTCATGCACCTGTCGGGCCCCGCCGCCGGCCGGATCGACCCGCCCGAGCCGGGCGAAGACCTGATCAAGCTGGTGGGCGAGATGCCCGCCGTCGGCCATCCCGACACGATCGCCGTCCTCGACATGCTGGCCAGCGCGCACGACGACAAGGCCGTGGTCAAGGCGGCGCGCAAGGCCGCGATGAAGGCCCGCTCGCTGGAGCACGCGCGCCAGAGCGGCTGACGAGGCCACCTGATCGGCCCCGCACCTGCACTAAACTGGGCTGATCCACGCTTGAGAACGGAGTGACCCCCTTGGCGATCCAGTCGATCCGGCTGTTCGGAGATCCGGTGCTGCGCACCCCGGCGGCCCCTGTCGTCGACTTCGACAAGGAGCTGCGCAAGCTGGTCAAGGACCTCACCGACACGATGATGGACGCTCCTGGCGCGGGCCTGGCGGCGCCGCAGATCGGCGTCGGGCTGCGGGTGTTCACCTACTACGTGGACGACCAGCTGGGCCACCTGATCAACCCCGACCTCGACCTGTCCGCCGAGCTCGACGAGGAGGGCGAGGAGGGCTGCCTGTCCTTCCCCGGCCTGTCGTTCCCCACGCCGCGCGCCGTCCGCGCCGTCGCCAAGGGCTTCAACATGCACGGCGAGCCGGTCACGCTGGAGGGCACCGACCTGATGGCCCGGTGCTTCCAGCACGAGACCGACCACCTCGACGGCGTCCTGTTCATCGACCGCATGGACCCCAAGCAGCGCAAGCTGGCCATGAAGGCCGTCCGCGAGGCGGAGTGGAGCGGCCTGTCCGCCCCCGTGATCAAGGTCTCGCCGCACGCCACCGGCGGAAAGGCACTCTGAGAGCATGCGTCTGGTCTTCGCGGGCACACCCGAGACGGCACTGCCGTCCCTGCGCACCCTGATCGACTCGCCCCGCCACGAGGTGGTCGCGGTGGTCACCCGCCCCGACGCCCAGTCGGGCCGCGGCCGCAAGGTCCACCCCTCGCCGGTGGCCGAGCTCGCGGAGGAGGCGGGCATCGAGGTGCTGCGCCCGCAGAAGGCCGGCGACCCCGCCTTCCTCGACCGGCTCCGGGCGCTGGAGCCCGACTGCTGCCCCGTGGTCGCCTACGGCGCCCTGCTGCCGCAGTCGGCGCTCGACGTGCCCCGGCACGGCTGGATCAACCTGCACTTCTCGATCCTGCCCGCCTGGCGTGGCGCCGCGCCCGTCCAGCACGCGATCCTGCACGGTGACGAGATCACCGGGGCGAGCACGTTCCAGATCGTCAAGGAGCTCGACGCCGGCCCCGTCTACGGCGTGGTCACCGAGGAGATCCGCGCCTCCGACACCAGCGGGGCGCTGCTGGAGCGGCTGTCGGTCTCCGGCGCAGGGCTGCTCGCCGCCACCCTCGACGGCGTCGAGGACGGCACCCTGGAGGCCCGCCCGCAGCCCGCCGACGGGGTCACGATCGCCCCCAAGATCGCCGTCGGCGACGCGCGGGTCGACTGGGCCAAGCCCGCCATGCACGTCGATCGCCTCATCCGGGCCTGCACGCCCAACCCTGGCGCGTGGAGCGAGTTCCGCGGGCAGCGGGTCAAGCTGGGGCCCGTGCGGGTGGTCGCGGGGGAGCGGCTGGCGCCCGGGCGGGTCGTCGCCACGAAGGCGTCGGTGCTGGTCGGCACGGCCAGTGACGCGGTGGAGCTGGGTGAGGTGCAGCCGCAGGGCAAGCGGCTGATGGGAGCCGTGGAGTGGGCCCGAGGGGTTCGCCCGGAGGGTGATGAGGTCTTCAAGTGATCGAGCGCGAGAGTCGGCGGGGATGAAGGCCAGGGGGCAGCAGGGGGCCGGCGGGAGAGGCGCCGACCGGGGCGCTGACAGAGGCGGTAGCCGGGGCGCCGATAGGGGTGGCGACAGAGGCGGTGGCCGGGGTGGCGGCGGCCAGGGGGGCGGTGGGGACCGCTCGGGAAGGCCGCGCAGGCCGTCGCGTGATCCCGCGCGCAACGCGGCCTTCGACGTCGTGCGCGCGGTGGACGAGCGCGACGCCTACGCCAACCTGCTCCTGCCGCGGATGCTGCGCGAGCGTGGCATCAAGGGGCGCGACGCCGCCCTGGCCACCGAGCTCGCCTACGGGACGCTGCGCGGGCTCGGCACCTACGACGCCATCATCGAGCTGTGCAGCGACCGCGCCCCCGACCCGGACGTGCGCGACGCGCTGCGGCTCGGCGCCCACCAGCTCCTGCGCATGCGCGTCCCCCCGCACGCGGCCGTGGGCACCACCGTCGATCTGGTACGTCTGCGCATCGGCCCCGGAGCCGCCAAGTTCGTGAACGCGGTGCTGCGCAAGATCGGCTCCAGGACTCTTGAGGAATGGGTGCCCATCGTGGCGCCCGACCCGGCCGACGACCCCGTCGGGCACCTCGCGGTCGCCTACGGGCACCCCCGCTGGATCGTCTCCGCCTTCCGCGACGCGCTGGGCACCGCCGATGAGATGGCCGACCTGCTCGACGCCGACAACGCCCGCCCGCTGGTGACACTCGTCTCGCGGCCGGGGCGCAGCTCGGTGGAGGAGCTGGAGGACGCCGGTGCACTCCCCGGCCGCTACTCGCCGTACGCCGCGTACCTGCGTGAAGGCGATCCCGGCCAGATCGAGGCCGTCGCCGAGACGCGGGCGGCCGTTCAGGACGAGGCCAGCCAGCTCGTGGCGCTCGCCCTGACCCGGGTGCCGGTGGGCGGGGATGGTGATGAGCTGTGGCTGGACATGTGCGCGGGGCCCGGAGGTAAGGCGGGGCTTCTGGATGCCATCGCCACCCATGGTGATCTCGCTGGGCTGGACGCGGAGGCTCGGCGGGGTGCGTCCGGGGATGCCGCGTCGGCTCCGGGAGCGGCGGTGGACGGTGGCGTCGCGGGTGATGGTGGTCCTGAGGCGTTTCCTGGTGGAGCGCGGGTGCTGGCCGCTGACGTGCAGTACCACCGGGCGCGGCTGGTCTGGGAGACGACCAGGAAGGCCTCCGTGGTCACCGCCGACGGCACCGAGCCTGCGTGGCGGCCTGGGGTCTTCGATCGCGTCATGCTCGACGCGCCCTGCACCGGGCTGGGTGCGTTGCGGCGGCGGCCTGAGGCGCGGTGGCGGCGCGATCCGGCCGGCATCGCCGAGTTGGGCAAGTTGCAGCGGCGGTTGCTCGAGACGGCGTTGGACGCCGTGCGGGCCGGGGGTGTCGTGGCGTATGTGACGTGTTCGCCGCATCTGGCCGAGACTCGGGTTGTGGTGGCTGATGTGATGGCGCGGAGGAAGGACGTCGAGCAGTTGGACGCCCGTGACTTTCTGCCCGAGGTCGAGGCGCTCGGTGATGGGCCGCACGCCCAGTTCTGGCCGCATCGGCACGGCACCGACGCGATGTTCCTGGCCCTGCTGCGCAAGACCTCCTGAGGCGGCCGGTCGCACAGGCCGAGCCGCCTGCCGTACCGCCGTCGGGCGGGGGCGGGGCGGGTCACTAGACTAGGGGGATCATGGCCGTACAGATCTCGCCCAGCATCCTCGCCGCCGACTTCGCCAGGCTCGCCGACGAGGCCGCCGCCGTGCCGAACGCCGACTGGCTGCACGTCGACGTCATGGACTACCACTTCGTGCCCAACCTGACCCTTGGGCTGCCCGTGGTCGAGGCGTTGCGCAAGGCGACCGACACGCCGCTCGACTGCCATCTCATGATCGCCGACCCCGACCGCTGGGCGCCGCAGTACGCGGAGGCCGGAGCGGGGAGCGTCACGATCCACGCGGAGGCGGCCAAGGCGCCCATCCGGACGCTGCGCGAGATCCGCTCGCTCGGCGCGCGGGCCGGGCTGGCGCTCAATCCCGCCACCGCCGTCGAGCCCTACGAGGACCTGCTCGGCGAGGTCGACATGCTGCTGCTGATGACGGTGGAGCCCGGGTTCGGGGGGCAGAAGTTCCTCGATGTGGTGCTGCCGAAGGTCCGGCGGGCCCGGGAGCTGATCGGGCGGCACGGCGGGCGGGTCTGGTTGCAGGTCGACGGTGGGGTGGATGCCGGCACCATCGAGCGGTGCGCCGAGGCGGGGGCCGACGTGTTCGTGGCGGGCAGTGCCGTTTACGGGACGTCCGACCCCGTGGCGGCGATCGACGGGCTGCGTGCTGCCGCCAATCGCGTCAGCTCCTGACATGAAGGTCGCCTCACCTGGGTAACCATCCACTTATGAGCGACCATGGCATCTTCGGGCCCCGCTCGGTGACGTGGCGGGTGATGGGTGAGCCGATCCTGCTCGTGGGCGGGATCCGCGCGCTGCTGATGCAGGGCCTGCATCCGAGGGCGATGCGCGGCGTGCTGCAGAACTCCGCCTTGATGGATCCGCATGAAGCCTGGTCCCGGTTCGTACGGACCACGGAGTTCGTCCGTGTGCGCACCTACGGCACCCACGCCGAGGTCGAGCGCGCGGGCCGGCGCGTGCGCAAGATCCATGCCAAGCTGACCGCGCACGATCCCGACACCGGGGTCACCTTCCGGCTCGACGACCCCGACGCGCTGCGCTGGGTGCACGTGGGCGAGGTCGACTCCTACCTGTCGGTCGCCCGCCGCGCCGGGGTCCGGTTGTCGGACGCCGAGGCCGACACGTTCGTGGCCGAGTGGCGGCGGGCCGCCGAGGTCGTGGGGCTGGCGGCGGAGGACGTGCCGGGTTCGGTGGCCGAGTTGCACGACTACATCGAGGCCGAGCGTCCGGACCTGCGGTTCGTGCCCGAGGCGGCGCACCCGCTGCGCATGTCGCTCAACGCCCCGCTGCCGCGCCTGCTCACCCCGCTCAAGCCGGCGATGCCCGCGCTGACGCTGCTGGCGTTCGCGACGCTGCCGCGCTGGGCCAGGCGACTGTACGGGCTGCCCGCCACGCCGATCGGCGACCTGTGGGCGACCGCGACGCTGCGTACCCTGCACACGGGGCTCGGCCTGGTCCCCGGGCACGTCCGCTACAGCCCGGCGGCGCGGCGCGCGCAGCGGCTGATGGCCGCCTGAAGCGAGCGCTTGCTAGGTTTTGCCGGGGTGGTCGCGTGCTCGGTCACCGGCATGGCAAACTGGTACGAGAAGAGAGCTAGCGTGCTCCGGGGTCGGTGAAATTCCGAACCGGCGGTGACAGTCCGCGACCCGGCCGATGCCATCGGCCGGTTGACTCGGTGAAATTCCGGGACCGACGGTTAAAGTCCGGATGGGAGGAAGCGCGCGAGGTTGTCCGGCGTCCCAGCCGGGCGGCCTGCTGTGGTGCACGTGTCGGCATCATGGCGAAATATCCCCCGGGGCCCGCCGTGGCTTGAAGCTACTGGCGAGTAGGAGACCCGGGGTTGCAGACACCCGCGCAGGACATCGCGCACATGGCGCGCGCCATCGAGCTGGCCGCGCTCGGCCACGGCACCACCAGTCCCAACCCCGTCGTGGGCTGCGTCGTGCTGGACGCCGCCGGGCAGGTCGCCGGCGAGGGCTTCCACGCGTACGCCGGTGGGCCGCACGCCGAGGTCGTCGCCCTGGCGCAGGCGGGGGAGCGGGCCCGCGGCGGCACCGCGTACGTGACGCTGGAGCCCTGCGACCACACCGGCAGGACGGGGCCGTGCAGCCGGGCGCTGCTGGCGGCGGGGGTGGCACGAGTGGTGATCGCCGTGTCCGACCCCAACCCGAAGGCGGCCGGTGGGGCGGCTCGGCTGCGGGAGCACGGGGTGGCGGTCACGTCCGGGGTGCTGCGGGAGGCGGCCGAGCGGGGCAACGAGGAGTGGCTGACGTACGTACGGCTCGGGCGGTCGCACGTGACCTGGAAGTTCGCCGCCACGCTCGACGGGCGGTCGGCGGCCGAGGACGGGACCAGCAAGTGGATCACCTCCGCTGAGGCGAGGGCCGACGTGCACCGGCTGCGGGCCGCCTCCGACGCGATCGTCGCCGGGATCGGCACCGTGCTGGCCGACGACGCCCGGCTCACCGCCCGCCCGGCCGGCCGCTCGGGTGGGGCGCCGGGAGACGGCACGGATGCCGTCCACACGATGCGGAGCGCCACGGAGGGCTCCGGCGCTGGGCGCGAGGGCGGGGCGGGACCTGAGGGCGCGGGATCTGAGGGCAGCGCCTGGCGCGAGGGCGGCCGGGGGCGGGTGCCGTTGCGGGTCGTGGTGGATCCGGACGCCAGGACACCCCAGTCCGCCCGCGTGCTCGACGACCAGGCCCCCACCCTCATCGCCGTCGCCGACGACACCGACACCTCGCTCAAGGCCGACCTGGTGCGCCTGCCCCGCCGCGACACCGGCCTCGACCTGGAGGCGCTGCTGCGGGAGCTGGCCGCGCGGGACGTGGTGAGCGTGTTCCTGGAGGGCGGCCCGACGCTGGCCGGCTCGTTCGTGCGGCGAGGGCTGGTCGATCGGGTGGTGGCGTACCTGGCGCCGGCGTTGCTGGGGTCCGGGCGGGCGGCGCTGGGTGCGGCCGGGGTGGGGACGATCGGTGAGCTCCACCGCCTGACATTTGACGAAATTTCCCCTATTGGGCCGGATGTGCGGCTTGTTGCCCGGCCCCTTACCCAACCAGGCAGGGAGAAGTGATGTTCACCGGAATCATTGAGGAAAAGGGCGAAGTGGTGGCCATCGAGCAGGCGGGCGGCGGCGCCCTGCTGTCGGTGCGCGGCCCGGTCGTCACCTCCGACGCCAAGCACGGCGACTCGATCGCCGTCAACGGCGTGTGCCTCACGGTCGTGGAGGTCAAGGACGACGTGTTCACCGTGGACGTGATCAAGGAGTCGCTCGACCGCAGCTCCCTGGGCGGCCTCGCCGAGGGCTCCGCGGTGAACCTGGAGCGCGCCGTACGCGCCGACCAGCGCCTCGGCGGCCACATCGTGCAGGGCCATGTGGACGGCACCGCCGTGCTGCTGTCCCGCGACCCCGGCGAGAGCTGGGACGACCTGCGTTTCTCCCTGCCCGAGCCGATCGCCCCCTACGTGGCGGAGAAGGGCTCGATCGCCATCGACGGAATCAGCCTGACGGTCACGACGGTTGACGACGACAGCTTCGGTGTGAGCCTCATCCCGACCACGCTGAAGCTCACCACGATGGGCGAGCGGCAGGTGGGCGACGTGGTCAACATCGAGGTGGACGTGATCGCGAAGTATGTGGAGAGGCTGGTGGTCAGGAAATGAACTGGCTCAACGCCGGATTTGAGATCTTCGACACGCATGTCCTCTGGACCGACCTGGTGGGCAACATCGCCGCCCTGGCCACGGTCCTGCTCGCCATGCGCACGTCGATGTGGACGTGGCCGGTGCAGTTCGCCGGGGCGGTGCTGCTGTTCGCCGCCTCGATCAACGCGCACGTCACCGGCAACGCGCTGAAGCAGGCGCTGTTCGCGGGCCTGGCGATCTACGGCTGGTGGGCGTGGCGGCGCGGCACCCAGGGCGGCGGTCAACTGGCGATCAGGCCCGCCCACTGGTGGGAGCGCTCGATGCTGATCGGCGTCATGCTGGTGGGCACGGCCGTCGTCGGGGTGCTGTTCTACGTGACGGGCCTGTCGTGGGGCGCTTCCGTGCCGGGGGTCAAGGGCATGGCGCTGGTGGCCGCCGACGCCTACATCTTCGTCGGCAGCGCGATGGCCACCTGGGCGCAGGGCAGGGCGCTGGTGGACTTCTGGATCGTGTGGGTGGCGGTGGACCTGGTCGGGGTGCCGCTGGCGTTCAGCTCGGGGCTGGTGGTCTCCGGAGCCGTGTACGGCGTGTTCTTCGTGCTGGTCCTGGTCGGATTCGTGAAGTGGCTGCGTGAGTACCGCACGGGGCCGCTGGGAGTGGCGGTGGCGCAGTGAACGAGATCAAGCTCGACCCCATCGAGCGGGCCATCGACGACATCCGCAACGGCAAGCCCGTGGTGGTCGTCGACGACGCCAACAGGGAGAACGAGGGCGACCTCATCTTCGCCGCGGTCAAGGCCACGCCGGAGCTGTGCACGTTCACGATCAGGCACACCAGCGGCATGATCTGCGTGGCCATGGAGGGCAAGGAGCTCGACCGGCTCGGGCTGCCTCTCATGGTCTTCCACAACAAGGAGCGCATGCGCACGGCGTACACGATCACCGTGGACGCCCGCGACGGCGTCAGCACGGGCATCTCGGCGGCCGACCGGGCGCAGACCATCCGCACGCTGGCCGACTCGGCCACCGAGCCCAACGAGCTGGTCCGCCCCGGCCACGTCTTCCCGCTGCGCTACCACGAGGGCGGCGTGCTGGCCCGGCGCGGCCACACCGAGGCGGCCGTCGATCTGGCCAGGCTGGCCGGGCTGTCGGCGGCCGGCGCGCTGGCCGAGGTGGTCAACGACGACGGCACCATGGCCAGGCTGCCCGAGCTGCGCCGCTTCGCCGACGAGCACGACCTGGCGCTGGTGTCCATCGAGCAGCTCGTCGACTACCGGCGGCGGGCCGAGAGCATGGTCACCAGGGTCGCCGAGACGCGGCTGCCGAACACGTACGGGATGTGGCAGGCGTACGGGTACGCCAGCGCACTCGACGGCGGCGAGCACGTCGCGCTCGTCTACGGTGACCTGTCCGACGGCGAGAACGTCCTGGTCAGGGCCCACTCCGAGTGCCTGACCGGCGACGTGTTCGGCTCGATGCGCTGCGACTGCGGGGTGCAGCTCGACAACGCCATGTCGGCCATCGCGCAGGAGGGCCGCGGTGTGATCGTCTACCTGCGCGGGCACGAAGGCAGGGGGATCGGCCTGCTGGCCAAGCTGAAGGCGTACAGCCTCCAGGACAACGGCAGCGACACCGTGGACGCCAACGTGGAGCTGGGCCTGCCGATCGACGCGCGGGAGTTCTCCAACGCGGGGCAGATCCTCGCCGACCTGGGCGTCAAGTCCGTGCGGCTGCTGACCAACAACCCGGCCAAGCTCAAGGGCATGGACGGGTACGGGATCAAGGTGCTCGGCCGGGAGCCGATGCCCGTGGCGATGAACCCGTACAACGAGCGTTACCTGAAGGCCAAGCGCGAGCGGCTCGGCCACGACATCATCGAGGAGAGTGCATGAGCGGGGAAGGACGGCCGGGCGTCGCGGTGCCCGAGGCGTCGGGGCTGTCGGTGGGCGTGGTCGCGGCCAGCTGGCACGCCAAGATCACCGACCAGCTCGTCTCGCGGGCCGTGCAGGCCTGTGATGACAGCGGCGCCAGCGCGACCGTGGTGCGCGTGCCGGGCTCGCTGGAGATCCCGGTGGTGGCCCAGGCACTGGCCCGCCGCCACGACGCGGTGGTGGCGCTGGGCGCGGTCATCCGTGGCGAGACGGCCCATTTCGACTACGTCTGCGACTCGGTGACGTCGGGGCTGACCAGGATCTCGCTGGATGAGGAGACGCCGATCGGCAACGGCGTGCTCACCTGCGAGAACATGGACCAAGCGCTCGACCGCTCCGGTCTGCCGGGGAGCAAGGAGGACAAAGGGTACGAGTCGACCATCGCCGCGCTCGAGACCGCCCTCCTCCTGCGGACCCTCCACTGACCTGCGGTAGGTTTCCCTCGTGTCAGAGCCCGTATCCCCTCCGCCCCTGCCCGTCACCTGGCGCCCGCGCCGGGGCCGCGTCGTCGCCTACGGCTTCGCGGCCGTGATCGTGCTGGGGGCGGTGGTGATGGCGGTCTTCATCGCGCAGCCGTTCAAGCTGCCCGACCGGGTGGCCATCGTGGCGTTCGGCTGCGCGGTGGCCTGGGTGCTGCACCTGCTGGGGCGGGTGCGGGTGGAGGCCGACGACGAGGGCCTGACGATCGTCAACGCGGTGCGTACGCAGCGGGTGACGTGGCCGGAGGTGCTCGGGGTCACGATGGTGGTCGGCGACCCGTGGCCGCGGCTCGACCTGTCGGACGGGCGTACGGTCGGGGCCATGGGGATCCAGGGCTCGGAGAAGGCCCGCGCCCGCCGGGCCACGGCGGAGCTGCGGGCGCTGATCCGGGAGCGCGGCGAGGCGCGCGAGGCCTAGCCCGGCTCGGCGAACAGCTCCTCCACCGTGTCGACGGTGAGGATGCGGATCAGCCACCGCTGGAGCAGCTCCAGATCCTCGCAGGTGGCGATGGCTTCGCGTTTCTCCTGGCTGACCCACAGGAAGCGGGTCTGCAGGGCGACGTCGATCGCCCTGCGGGCGGCGGTGATCTTGCGTTGCTCTCTCGTTGCCGGGGTCACGTGGTGGTCGTCCCACGACTCCGGCATGCCGGGGGGTACGGGCACGCCTGGTCGTCCTTTCGGTCGGTGAGCAAGAGCTTACATGCTGTGATGGTCACTTCGGGTGATTATCGCCGAAGCGAGTGGCGACGTAGCCTGAAGGCGTGCTGCGGCGGACAATCAGGGCAATGGACATCGAGTCGCCGGAGAAGCTCATCGAGCTCCTCGACCGGCACGCCTACCTGGCCGACGAGGGCCTGGCCACGGCCGCCTTCCTCGCGTTGCGGATGGGGCGCCCGCTCTTCCTCGAAGGGGAGGCGGGGGTCGGCAAGACGGAGCTGGCCAAGACGCTCGCCGCGCTGCTGAAGGCGCCGCTCATCAGGCTCCAGTGCTACGAGGGCCTGGACGCGGCCCAGGCGCTGTACGACTGGGACTTCGCCCGCCAGCTCCTCCACCTCAAGGCCGCCGAGGCGGCCGGGATCACCGACGTGAGCAGGCTGGAGGGGGAGATCTACGACCGCAGGTTCCTCATCGCCAGGCCGCTGCTGAAGGCGATCGAGACGCAGCCGAGCGTGCTGCTGGTGGACGAGATCGACCGGGCGGACGACGAGTTCGAGGCGTTCCTGCTGGAGGTGCTGTCGGACTTCACCATCTCGATCCCCGAGCTGGGCACGGTCAAGGCCGGCACGCCGCCGGTGGTCGTGGTCACCTCGAACAGGACGCGCGAGGTGCACGACGCGCTCAAGCGGCGCTGCCTCTACCACTGGCTGGAGCACCCCGGCTTCGACCGCGAGGTGGCCATCCTGCTGCGGCGGCTGCCCGGCTGCACCGAGACGCTGGCCGTGCAGGTGGCGCGGGCGGCCGAGCGGCTGCGGCAGGCCGACCTGGTCAAGCCGCCGGGCGTGGCCGAGACGCTCGACTGGACGGAGGCGCTGCTGACGCTGGGCGCCAAGGAGCTCGACCCGGACCGGGCCGCCGCCACGCTGGGCGCGGCGCTGAAGTACCGGGAGGACGTGGCGGCGGTGATCGGCAACGGGCTGCTCTCCCATGGATGAGCTGGCCGCCACCATGACGGGCTTCGCCAGGACGCTGCGCGCCGCGGGCGTCGCGGCCGACCACGAGCGCACGCAGAACCTGCTCAGGGCGCTGGACCACCTCGACGTCACCGACCAGGGCGAGGTGTACTGGGCCGGCCGGCTCACGCTGTGCGCCACGCCCGACGACCTGCCCCGTTACGACCGGTGCTTCGACGCGTACTTCGGCGGGCGCAAGGCGGTGCTGTCGCGCGCCGCGACCACCAGCGTCACCCGTCACCTGGCCGAGCGTCAGGACGACGGCGAGAGCGGCGACGACGACGGCACGCCGGCTCCCGCCACCGCGAGCCGCATCGAGGTGCTGCGCCACCGCGACGTCGCCCGGCTCACCGAGGCCGAGCGGGCCGAGGTGCACCGCATGCTGGCGCTGCTGAAGGGCGGCAGGGCGCGGCGGCGCTCCAGGCGGTTCGAGAGCGCCCACCGGGGCCGCCTGGACCAGCGCCGCACCATCCGCGACGCGCTCAGGAAGGGCGAGGTGGCCAGGCTCAGGCACCGCAGGCACACCACCAGGCCGCGCCCGGTGGTGATGTTCGTGGACGTCAGCGGCTCGATGGCCCCGTACGCCGAGACCCTGCTGCGCTTCGCGCACGCGCTGGTCAGGAGCGAGCCGAGGGCCACCAGGGTCTACTCGGTCGGCACCCGGCTCACCCCGATCACCGCCGAATTGCGCCACCGCGACCCGGGCACCGCGCTGAACGAGGTGTCCAAGGTCATCCCCGACTGGAGCGGCGGCACCCGGCTGGGGGAGGAGCTCAAGGAGTACCTCGCCCGGTTCAGCGCCAGGGGCGCGATAGCGTTGATCGCCTCCGACGGGTGGGAACGAGGTGACCCGGAGCTGCTGGGCACGCAGCTGGCCAGGCTGGCCAGGCAGGCGTACCGGGTGATCTGGGTCAACCCGCACAAGGGGTACGCGGACTACCAGCCGCTCACCGGTGGCATGCGGGCCGCCCTGCCGTACCTCGACGACCTGGTGGCCGGGCACAGCCTGGCCGCCTTCGAGCAACTCAGCGAAAGGCTCGCCCATGCGTGACGTGCTCCCGGAGATCATGAAGTGGTGGCGGTCGGGGCTCAGGTTCGGGCTGGCCACGGTGGTCGGCACGTGGAGCAGCGCGCCCAGGCCGCCGGGCGCGGCGATGGCGGTGCGCGGCGACGAGGTGGTCGGCAGCGTCTCGGGCGGCTGCGTCGAGGGCGCCGTGTTCGAGCTGGCGACCGAGATCGACGGCCCCGTCCTGCAGCGGTACGGCGTCAGCGACGACGACGCCTTCGCCGTCGGGCTCACCTGCGGCGGCATCATCGACATCCTGGTGGAGCCCGTCTCGATCGAGACCTTCCCCGAGCTGGGCGAGATCGCGGCGTCGGTGGCCGCGCACGAGCCGGTCGCCGTGGTCACCGTCGTCTCCGGCCCCGGCCAGGTCGGCGCCCGCCGCGTCATCTGGCCGGACCGCGCGAGCGGCACGCTCGGCCTCGAACGCCTCGACGACGCCGTGGACGACGACGCGCGCGGCATGCTCGCCCAGGGGCTGACCGGCCTGCGGCACTACGGCGGGCAGGGCGAGCGGCGGCTGGACGATCTGGCGGTTTTCGTGCACTCCTTCGCGCCGCCGCCGCGGATGCTGGTGTTCGGCGCGATCGACTTCGCCGCGGCGGTGGCCAGGGTGGGCAAGTTCCTCGGCTACCACGTCACGGTGTGCGACGCGCGGCCGATCTTCGCCACCGCCAAGCGGTTCCCCGACGCCGACGAGGTCGTGGTCAAGTGGCCGCACGACTACCTGGCCTCCGTGCAGGTGGACGAGCGTACGGTGATCTGCGTGCTGACCCACGACCCCAAGTTCGACGTGCCGCTGCTGGAGGTGGCGCTGCGCACCGAGGCCGGGTACGTCGGCGCCATGGGCTCGCGCCGCACCCACGACGACCGCCTGTCCCGGTTGCGCGAGGCCGGGCTCACCGACGAAGAGCTGGCCAGGCTGAGATCGCCGATCGGTCTCGACCTGGGGGCGCGGACGCCGGAGGAGACGGCCGTGTCGATCGCCGCCGAGCTGATCCAGCTGCGCTGGGGCGGCTCGGGGCGGCCGCTGTCCACGACTGAAGGACGCATCCACCACGAGCTGCCTCAGGAGGCGCCATGAGGTCGTCGCGGACGGCCGGCCTGCTGCTCGCGGCCGGCGAGGGCACCCGGCTGGGCCGGCCCAAGGCCACGGTGGAGTTCGCCGGGGAGCGGCTGGTGGACCGGGGGGTGCGGCTGCTGGAGGAGGGCGGCTGCCATCCGGTCGTGGTGGTGCTCGGCGCGGCCACGGTGCAGGTGCGCGGGGCCGTCATCGTACGCAACCCGGACTGGGCCTCCGGCATGGGCTCGTCGCTGCGGGTCGGGCTGGCCGCGCTGCCGGAGGAGGCGGAGTCGGTGGTGGTCGCGCTGATCGACCAGCCGCTGATCGGGCCGGGCGCGGTGCGCGCGCTGATCGGCGCGGGCGCCGCCGGGCTGGCGGTGGCGACCTACGGGGGCCGGCGCAGGAACCCCGTGCTGATCGCCCGCGCGCACTGGGCCGGGGTGGCGGAGCTGGCCGAGGGCGACGTCGGGGCGCGGCCGTTCATGCAGGCGCACCCCGAGCTGGTCACCGAGGTGCCGTGCGACGGGCACGGTGACCCGGCCGACATCGACACGCCCGAGGACCTGGCCCGCCTACAGGCGTAGCGACGCGATCGCGGCCCGGTGGTCGCTGCCGGTGGCCGGGGCCACCCCGGCCTCGGTCGCCGTCATCCCTCTGAACAGGATGTGGTCGGGCCGGGTGATCGGGAACTCCGAGGGCCAGGTGAACCCGAACCCGTCGCCCGCCACGCTCTGCGCGTCGGTCAGCGGCGGCGTCAGGCCGCGCATGCCCCGGTCGGTGGTGGCGGTGTTGAGGTCGCCGAGCAGCAGGACGCGCTTGCTGCGGTCGGCGTCGAGGAGCTTGCGCGCGTGCGCCAGCGAGGCGTCGCGCGAGGCGGTGTGGCCGGGCCTGGCCGAGGCGAGGTGCATGACGTAGACCGTCACCTTGCCCTTGGGGGTGGTGATGACCGCGCGCAGGGCGCGCGGCCAGCCGAGGCCCACGTCGAGGGGCTTGGTGTCGCTGATCGGGTAGCGGCTCCACAGGCCGACCGTGCTGACCGGGTAGTGGTACTTGAACATCTTGTTGAGCTGCTTGGCCGCCGGCCCGCCCGTGGTCAGCTCCTGGGCGGCGAGCACGTCGAGGTCCTTGGCGATCACGCGGACGGCCTCGCCCGACGCGCTGTTGCGCACGCCCACGTTGACGGTGCCGACCGTCAGGTCGCTGGGCCCGCCGGGCGGCGTGCGCAGGAGCGTGGAGCCGAACATGAAGGCCCACACCAGGCCGGGCACCAGCGCCGCGGCGGCGGCAGCGGTGGACCGTGCCACCGCGGCGCCCGCGAGCAGCACCGGAACGGCCAGCCCGATCCAGGGCAGCAGGCTCTCGAGGACGGGCGTGAACCCGCCGAGCGCGGGGATCAGCCCGTGCCCCGCCAGGGCCGCGGCCACGAGCACGGACCCGACGACGACGACGCGACTCAGCACCTGAACCAGGCTAGTGGCTCCCACCCCGCGACGCCCTCGCGATAACATGTCCGAGTCGTAACAGAACATCATTCGGTCCAGCGGGAGCCCGGCATGCGCATCGGTATGGCACTCAAGTACTCCGGCGGTTTCAAGGAATCGGTGGCCGAGCTGGCCGACTACGAGAAGGCCGGGCTCGACATCGTGTTCGTGGCCGAGGCGTACTCCTTCGACGCGGTCAGCCAGATGGGCTACATCGCGGCCAGGACCGAGCGGGTGCAGATCGCCTCGGGCATCCTGCCGATCTACTCCCGCACGCCGACGCTGATGGCCATGACGGCCGCCGGGCTCGACTACGTCTCCGACGGGCGGTTCACGCTCGGCATCGGCGCCTCGGGGCCGCAGGTGATCGAGGGCTTCCACGGGGTGCCGTACACCGCGCCGCTGGGGCGTACCAGGGAGGTCATCGAGATCTGCCGCCAGGTCTGGCGGCGCGAGCGCGTCCAGTACGACGGCAGGCACTACACGGTGCCGCTGCCGGCCGACCAGGGCACGGGCCTGGGCAAGCCGCTGAAGATCATCAACCACCCGGTGCGCTCCCGCATCCCCATCGTGGTGGCCGCCATCGGCCCCAAGAACGTCGAGCTGACCGCCGAGCTGGCCGAGGGCTGGGAGCCGATCTTCTACGTGCCCGAGAAGGCCGCCGAGGTGTGGGGGCCCTCGCTGGCCGCCGGCAAGGCCAGGCGCGACCCCGAGCTGGGCGAGCTGGACGTGATCGCCCAGGCGAGCCTGGCGATCGGCGACGACGTGGCCGGGCTGCTGGAGTTCGGGCGGCCGATGGCGGCCCTGTACATCGGCGGCATGGGCGCCAAGGGCCGCAACTTCTACAACGACCTGGCCAGGCGCTACGGCTACGAGAAGGAGGCCGAGCAGATCCAGGACCTCTACCTCCAGGGCAAGAAGGAGGAGGCGGCGGCGCTGGTGCCGGCCGAGCTGCTGGAGAAGATGTCGCTGGTCGGCAGCGAGGGCTTCGTCCGCGACCGGCTGCAGGCGATGAAGGAGTCGGGCGTGACGACCCTGAACGTGACGCCGCTCGCGGGGACGCACGAGGAGCGGGTGCGGCTGATCGAGACGATCAAGGAGTGGGCCGCCTAGTGAGGTAGATCACCCGATTCGTGGGGAATGCTCCACTTTTAGTGGGTGTTGTGTGACCTCGTGAGGTTTTCCCTGGTGTTCGTGTGGCTCGTCGAGCGGCTGCACATCGACCTGTGCCGGTTGCACGGGTCGCTGTGTCGCTGACGGCCGTCCCAGACCGTCCACACCCCTCACCAGGCGTGCCGTCGCGGCATGCCCTTCGCACGAAGGTTTCCTCATCCGTGAAGAGATTCTCCTTTTCCCTGCAGCTCCTGCTGGGCCTGGCCGTCGGCGTCGCGCTCGGCTTCGCCGCCAAGATCTGGGACGTGGCCTGGCTCAGTGAGACGCTGAAGCAGGTCGGCTCGATCTTCGTCCAGCTCCTGAAGCTGGCCGTGCCGCCGCTCGTCTTCACCGCCGTGCTGGTCAGCGTGGCCAACCTGCGCAACGTCAACGGCGCGGCCCGGCTCGCCTCCAAGACACTGCTGTGGTTCCTGATCACGGCGTTCGTCTCGGTCTCGCTGGCGATCGGGCTGGGCCTGCTCATCAACCCCGGCCAGGGCGTCACCCTCGACACCTCCGCGGCCAAGCCCTCGGACACCCAGGGCACCTGGCTCGACTTCGTCACCGGCATCCTGCCGACCAACGTCGTGACGGCCTTCACCGAGGTGAACGTCCTCCAGATCGTGTTTCTGGGAGTCGTCCTCGGTGCGGCGGCCATGGCCGTCGGCGAGAAGGCCGAGCCGTTCCTGAACCTCGCCCGCTCCGTGCTGGAGCTGGTGCAGAAGGCGCTGTGGTGGGTGCTGCGGCTGGCGCCCATCGGCACCGCGGGCCTGATCGGCAAGGCCGTGTCCACGTACGGGTGGGAGCTGCTGGCGCCGCTGGCCAAGTTCAGCGCCGGGGTCTACCTCGGCTGCTTCGTGGTGCTGCTGGCCGTCTACCCGACGCTGCTGGCCGTGTGGGGCAAGGTCAGCCCCATCACGTTCTTCCGCAACGCCTGGCCCGCCATCGAGCTGGCCTTCGTCTCCCGCTCCTCGGTCGGGACGCTGCCGCTGACGCAGCGCGTCACGGTCGAGCGCAACGGCGTGGACCGCGACTACGCCTCGTTCGCGGTGCCGTTCGGCGCCACCACCAAGATGGACGGCTGCGCCTCGGTGTACCCGGCGCTGGCCGCGATCTTCGTGGCCCAGGTGTTCGGCGTGCCGCTCGGGTTCGGTGACTACCTGCTGATCGCGTTCGTCTCGGTGGTCGGCTCGGCCGCCACGGCGGGCCTGACCGGCGCCACCGTCATGCTGACGCTCACGCTCAGCACCCTGGGGCTGCCGCTGGAGGGCGTCGGCCTGCTGCTGGCGATCGACCCGATCCTCGACATGATCCGCACCGCGACCAACGTGGCAGGGCAGCTCGTCGTGCCGGTGCTCGTGGCGCGCTCCGAGGGGCGCCTGGACACGGCGGTCTTCAACGCGCCGCCGCAGTCGCTCGACAGCGCGCCCGCGCCGCGCGTGCCGGAGCCCGCCGCGGCCTGATCGGGGCTGAAAGGTGAGGGGGTGGCCGCGGCCGCCCCCTCATTCGTACGTCAGGAGGTCTCCCGGCTGGCACCCCAGCGCCTCGCACAGGCGCGCCAGCGTCGAGAAGCGCACGGCCTTGGCGTGGCCGTTCTTCAGTATCGACAGGTTGACCACGGTGATCTCCACGCGGTGCGACAGCTCGGTGAGCGTCATGCCGCGCTCCTTGAGCAGCTCGTCCAGCCGCACCCTGATGACGGGCTCGGCCATCAGATCGTGGCCTCGACCTCTTCGAGCAGGGCCAGGCCCCGGCGCACGATCTCCGAGACGCCGAGCGCGGCCATCCCCGCCACGACGCCGCCGATCACCTCGCCCGGGGGTGCGTAGAACGGATACCTCTCGGTCAGCAGCATGGCAGAGAGTATGGTCTGCGCCACGGACCCGAGCACGCCCGACACGAGCGAGCCCACGATCAGGGTCCAGCCCAGCGTGCGCAGGTGACGGGCCGTGACGGCGGAGAACAGGGCACGATCACCCGACCTGGCCCTGCGCAGCGCGCGGACCACCGCGAACAGCGCCAGCAGCACCGTCACCGCGCCGGGCGCCCACATCAGCAGATGGAGCAGGCCGCCCAGCGGCGAGGCGCCGTTCGGGTGGACCGTCACCTCGGCGGTGACGTCGTCGACGGTGGCGCCGCCCGCGGTCATCCCCGCGGTCGGGACGTCGAAGACGGTCAGGGGGATGCCGATGCCGTGCGGAACGCCGAAGAACGCGATCGCGACGGTGCCGGCGAGCGCGGCCAGCGCGCCGAGGACGCCCAGGACCAGGGCGGTGCTCAGCAGAGTCTCCAGTCGGATGATCCAGCGAGTTGGCATAACGATAATCGTAAATAACGAAAGTCGTTATGTCGAGGGCGTGCCCGGGCGAAGTGGGGCGGGTGGGGGCGTGCGGGCCCTATGGTTGGTCGAAAATCCTGATGTTCGAGTATTTGGCGGGAATATGTCCGACGGGACAGAGCGTGCGCCGTCCTTGGTCGCCGACCGGTACCGGCTTGACGAGCGCATCGGCGGCGGGCCGATGGGTGAGGTGTGGCGCGGGTACGACACGCGGGCCGACTGGGTCGTGGCCGTGAAGGTGCTCGGCGCCAGGGCGGCCGGGGCCGCCACCCGGGAGGTGCTCAGGCAGCACGCCCAGGCCGTGGCCAGGGTCATCCATCCGAACGTGGCCATGGTCCTCGACGTCGGCGAGCACGACGGGGCTCCGTTCCTGGTCATGGAGTTCCTCACCGGGCTCAGCCTGGGGGAGGAGCTGGCGGCGCGCGGGCCCATGAAGATCGTCGAGGTGTGCGACCTGATCGGGCAGGCGGCGGCCGGGCTGGACGCCGCGCACCGGGCCGGGGTCGTGCACGGGCGCGTGGACGCCGACAGCTTCCGCCAGGCCGGCAGCGGGGTGCTCAAGGTCGTCGGGTTCGCCTTGGACGAGCGGGCGCCGGTGGCCCCCGGGAGCCGGTATGTGGCACCGGAGCGGGCCGGCGGTGAGGCGGCGCAGGCTCCGGGGGATGTGTACGCGCTGGGGTGCGTGCTGTACGAGCTGCTGTGCGGGCGATCGCCCTTCGAGGGCGGGGACGCGACGGCACCAGGGGGGCGGCCCGTTCCGCCCGGCACGATCAGGCGTGAGGTGCCGCCCGAGCTGGACCGGCTGGTGCTGGCCATGCTCGCCGAGGACCCGGCGCAGCGGCCCGCCAGCGGCGAGGCCATCCGGCGGTCGCTGGCGGCGATCGCACGGCCCAAGCCCGGCCTGGCCGGCTCGCCGGTGACCGGCGTCTCCCTGCGCGACCCCGGCCTGCACCAGGGAGCGGCGGGCGCGGCCGGCGTCAGTGGGGGTGGTCCGGCTACGGTGCCCGGCGGGGTCGGCGGGCAGGGGGCGACGGAGATCTTCCAGGCCGGCGGGATCGGCGGGCCGCCGCCCAGGGCCGGTGACACGGCGGTCTTCCAGGCGGGCGACCTGGAGCCGGAGCCACCCTCGTCCCCCAACCGCAAGCTGATCCTCCAGCTCGGCATCGCCGTCGTCGTCATCGCGGCCGTGACCATCGGCATGGTGATGTGGGCGGGCTCCCGTGAGGAGCCGCCCGTCGCGGTGAGCACCCCGACGGCGCAGGCCACCACGGCCCCGACCCCGACGTACACCCCCGAGCCGTCGCCGAGCTTCGAGGTCACCACGGGCCCGGGCGAGGACGACGAGCCCGACTCCCTGCGCGAGACCTCGGTCCCCAAGGCCACGCTGGGCGACGCGATCCCGCCCGGCGGGTACGCCACGTGGCTGCGGGAGTTCGACGAGGCGCTGATGGCGCAGCAGAGCATGGGCGGCATCAACCCCAAGGTCGCGGGAAAGGCCAGCGACAAGATCCGCAAGGCGGCCAGGAAGTACGAGCAGGGGCAGATCGACGCCACGCTCGAACAGATCGCCGACGTCTACCGCGAGCTGGCCAGAGCCCAGGCGAAGGGCGACATGGACGGGTCGGGCCCAGCCTCGGACTTCATGCGCGACTGGCAGGTCCCCGCCCGGTAGGCGACCGTCGGGCATTTGGGACGTGACGGGCAATAGTGACGTTAGGGGCGTGACGCGTACATTGGGCAGATGACCTTCGACTACGCGGCGCGCCGGGCGCGGCTGGCCGAACTGCTGCCCGCCCACGAGGTGCACGCCCTGCTCGTCACCTCCCCCGTCAACGTCCGCTACCTCACCGGCCTGGCCAGCTCGAACGCCGCCGTCCTGGTCAGGATGGACGGCACCGCGATGCTGGCCACCGACAACCGCTACATCGAGGCGGCACGCAGGCTGGACGTGCCGTCCGTCGAGGTGGCCGACGTGGCGGGCAGGCTGGCGGCGCCCGGCGTCGGCATCGAGGCCGCCGGCATGAGCGTGGCGGCCTACCGCAGGCTGGGCGACGGGCTCGTGCCGCTGGGGCCGCTGGTGGAGGTGCTGCGGGCGGTGAAGGAGGAGGGCGAGCTGGAGCTGATCCGTACCGCCTGCGCCATCACCGACGAGGCCTTCGCCGACGTCTCCCCGCGCATCGCCCCCGGGATGACCGAGCGCGAGCTGGCCGGGCTGCTCGATCGCCGCATGACCGAGCTGGGCGCCGACAAGCCCGCGTTCGACACGATCGTGGCGGCGGGCGAGCACGGCGCGATCCCGCACCACGCCCCCACCTCACGGGAGCTGCGCGCCGGGGACCTGGTGACCATGGACTTCGGCGCCCGCTACCAGGGCTACCACGCCGACATGACCAGGACGGTGAGCCTCGGCCCGCCCGCCGGCTGGCAGAGGGAGGTCTACGAGCTGGTCGCCGCCGCCCAGCGGGCGGGCAGGCACGCGCTGGCGCCCGGCGTTCAGGCGGGCGAGGTGGACGCCGCCGCCCGCTCCGTCATCGAGGACGCGGGCCACGGCGGGTACTTCAGGCACGGTCTCGGGCACGGTGTGGGGCTGGAGATCCACGAAGAGCCGTTCCTGGGCCCTTCGCGGACCGGTAGACTAGAGGATCGAGTTCCGATCACCGTCGAGCCTGGGGTGTACCTCCCGGGCCGGGGCGGTGTCCGGATCGAGGACACCCTCGTCACACGTGCGGGCGGGCCGGAACTTTTCACGAAGACGACCAAGGAGCTGCTCGTCCTTTAGAGCGGCCACACGCGGGAGAAGAACGAGTGGCGACGACCAACGACCTCAAGAACGGCATGGTGCTGAAGCTCGACGGCGGTGAGCTGTGGGCCGTTGTGGAGTTCCAGCACGTCAAGCCGGGCAAGGGCGGCGCGTTCGTGCGCACCAAGCTCAAGAACGTCCTCTCCGGCAAGGTGGTCGACAAGACCTTCAACGCGGGCGTGAAGGTCGAGGTGGCCAACGTCGACAAGCGCGAGATGCAGTACTCGTACAAGGACGGCGACGACTTCGTCTTCATGGACACCGAGACCTACGACATGGTCAACGTGCCCAGCGCCACGGTCGGCACCGCCGCCAACTACATGCTGGAGAACACCCTGGCCACGGTGGCCTTCAACGAGGGCTCCGCGCTCTACGTCGACCTGCCCGCCGCCGTCGAGCTGACCATCTCCAACACCGAGCCCGGCCTGCAGGGCGACCGCTCCACGGGCGGCACCAAGCCCGCCACGCTGGAGACCGGCGCCGAGATCAAGGTGCCGCTGTTCATCACCACCGGCGAGAAGGTCAAGGTCGACACCCGCAGCGGCGAATACCTCGGCCGGGCCTGAGGTGTCGGCACGGGGCAAAGCACGCAGGCGGGCACTCGACATCCTCTTCGAGGCCGAGCTGCGCAGCGAGGATCCGCTGCGGATCCTCGCCGAGCGCGTGGAGCGGCAGGAGCCGCCGGTGAACGAGTACACCTCGACGATCGTCGAGGGCGTCGCCAGGCACCACGCGCGCATCGACGAGCTGATCACCACCTACGCCGAGGGCTGGACACTCGACCGGATGCCCGCGGTCGACCGCAACCTGCTGCGTGGTGGCACGTACGAGCTGCTCTGGATGCCCGGCGTGCCCGAGGGCGTGGTCATCAGCGAGTGGGTGCACCTGGCGGGGGAGCTGTCGACCGACGAGTCCCCGCAGTTCGTCAACGGCCTGCTCGCCCGCTTCAAGCAACTCAAGCCAAGCCTCACCCTTTAGACACCCCCTTCGATTGCGTCTTTGAGGGGCCGGGGCGGCGCGTTCGGGGTACGTTCCAACCACGCCGGCCTGCACCACGGCTCGCGCGAGGCGAGGGACGTGTAACGTCGCGCGGTCAGGCGTCGCACCCGCAGCCCGGGGCGGGGGCCTGACCGTGTGGCCGTGGCGAGACCGTACGGGAAAGTGGCGCGTCACCAGCCGCGACGCGCCCTTTTCCATGCCCGGGCCCGTGCGGCGGCGCGTCCTTCGTCGCGGTGGGCCCGTTCGGCGGTGCCACGGATGCCGTCCGGCGACTGAGCGGAACGGGTATCGGCGGTGGGGAGCGGGAGCTCCCGCGTACGGCGTAGGCTGGGGCCCGACCACGAAGAGAGCCGTTCGCGACGTGCACCTTCGCGGGCGTGCACATCATGCGGGGAGAGAGGCGAGCCGACGTTGCGTGCTGAAGGCGTCACCACGAGGACCCCGGCGGTGCGGACCGCCGTCGTCTGGGACGCGTTGCGCTCCATGCTGGCCGAGCGCACGGCGGCCACCGGCCGGGAGTCGCTCGACATCGTCGACGCAGGCGGCGGCACGGGCGGGTTCGCCGTCCCGCTGGCCGCGCTCGGTCACGCCGTCACCGTGGTCGACCCGAGCCCCGACTCGCTGGCCGCGCTGGAGCGCCGCGCCAAGGAGCAGGGCGTCAGCGTGCGCGGCCTGCAGGGCGACGCCGCCGACCTGGGCGACCTGCTCGACCGCGACTCCGCCGACCTGGTCCTGTGCCACAGCGTGCTGGAGTACGTCGAGGACCCGCTCAGCGCGCTGACCGCGGTCGCGGCCCTGCTGCGCAGGGGCGGGGCCGTCAGCGTGCTGGCCGCCAACCCCGTCGCCAGCGCCATCCACCGGGCGCTGTCCGGCCAGTTCGAGGAGGCCAGGGCGGTGCTCGACGACCCGAGCGGCACCTGGGGCGACCGCGACCCCACGCCCCGGCGCTTCGCCGCCGACACGCTCGTCGAGCTGCTGACCGCGACCGGGTTCACGGTCGGCGCGATCCACGGCGTGCGGGTCTTCGCCGACCTGGTGCCCAGCAGGCTCGTCGACGGCGAGCCCGGCGCGGCGGAGGCACTGGTGGCGCTGGAGCAGGCCGCCGCGACCCATCCCGTGCTGCGCGACATCGCCACGCAGCTCCACGTGCTCGGCCATCGCGGCTGAAGGAAGAACGGATGATTGCTCCCCTCGGTGTAGAACGCGTGTTCGGATAGACTCGAAGGCGTGTCTCGCAAGCAGATCACCGGCATCGGCCCCGCTCCGCGGACCGGGGTCGATGACAGCGGCTGCCCGATCCTCCACGTCGACATGGACGCGTTCTTCGCCAGCGTCGAGCTGCTCGACCGTCCCGAGCTGCGCGGCCGCCCGGTGATCGTGGGCTCGCCGGCCGGGCGCGGCGTCGTGCTCAGCGCCACCTACGAGGCCAGGGCGTTCGGCGTGCACTCGGCGATGCCGATGAGCAGGGCGCGCAGGCTCTGCCCGCAGGCCACGATCATCCCGCCCAGCCACGTCAAGTACTCCGAGGTCTCCAAGGGCGTCATGGAGATCTTCCACACGATCACCCCGCTGGTGGAGCCGATCGCGTCCGACGAGGCGTTCCTCGACGTCGGCGGCGCACGGCGGCGACTCGGCCCGCCCGCCGCGGTGGCCGCGATGATCAGGGAGCAGGTCCTCGACCGCTACGGCATCACCTGCTCCGTCGGCGTGGCGAGCAGCAAATTCGTGGCAAAGCTGGCCTCCAAGCAGTGCAAGCCCGACGGGTTGCTGGTGGTGCCGGCCGACCAGGTCGTCGACTTCCTGCATCCGCTGCCCGTGTCGGCCCTGTGGGGGGTCGGTGAGCGCACCGAGCAGTCCCTGGTACGCCTGGGCATCCGCACGGTCGGAGATCTGGCCAGAGTGCCGCCCAGCACGCTCCAGCGGGAGCTGGGGCAGGCCGTGGGGGGCCATCTGGCGGCACTGGCCTGGGGGCGTGACGAGCGGCCCGTGAGCGCCCACGTGCCCGACAAGAGCATCGGCAACGAGGAGACGTTCGCGGCCGACGTCGACGATCCCGAAGTGATCAAGCGGGAGCTGCTGCGGTTGTCGGAGCGGGTGGCGGCCCGCATGCGTAAGGCCGGTCACGTGGGAAGAACTGTAAGTGTGAAGCTACGCCGAGCCGATTTCACCACGATCAACCGCTCGCGCACGCTGCGTGAGCCGACCGACGTGGCACAGGTGATCTACGCCACCGCCTGCGAGCTGTTCGAGGCGGCCGGGCTCGACCGGGTGCGGTTGCGCCTGGTGGGGGTGCGGATGGAGAACCTGCGGCCGGCTGACGAGGCCACCCGCCAGCTCGCACTGGGGGAGAAGGAGACCGGGTGGCGCGAGGCTGAGCAGGCCATGGACAAGGCGATCCGAAGATTCGGGCCCGATGCGGTGCTCCCGGCGTCGCTCGTACGTGGCAAGCTTGATGAAATAGAGACATGACGTTCGATGTCCGGACATGCTGGGGGCGCCCGTGTCAGGATTTTGGGGAGAGGGGGGCGAGATGGGCCACAATAGAGCCATGACGTCACCTCCGGTTTGGTCTGCGTTGGACGTTTGCTTTCGCCTACGTCTACAGCCTCGTATTCTGGGGATAACCGACCGCGAGGTTCGGACACCCCGTGTCGTCCGTTGCCGTCTTCCCCGTCCTGGGGCCGTCCTTGGGAGGCGCCGTGCCGCTCTCTGAGCACGAGCAGCGCTTGCTCGACCAGATCGAGCAGGCCCTCTACGCCGAGGACCCGAAGTGGGCCAACACCGTAAGGATCAGTGACCCGCGCAGCCATTACAAGCGTCGCCTGATCAAAGCCTCCATCGGCTTTGCCCTGGGCGTCGTCATCATGATGGTCGGCGTGGTGATGAGTCTGATCCCGCTCGGCGTCGGCGGTTTCGTGGTCATGCTCGCCGCGTGTCTGTGGGGCCTGTCCAGTTGGAAAAAGATGAATGGGTTCGGTGACTCCGCCCCAGCCTCAGGCACGGCACCTCCTCCGGGCAAGCAGGCCCGCAGGGGTAACCGGGGCAGTTTCATGGAGCGCATGGAAGAGCGCTGGCGCCGTCGTCACGACGAGCGCTGACCCGATCGATAGAGCGACTGCGCGCGGCCGCCCCCTTCTTCCGGGGACGGCCGCACGTGCGGTCGGTGTGAACGCGGGGCTCGACGGTGCCCGCCGCCCGATGGGCGTCCGGTGCTGTCGTGCCCCTTCGCATGCGGGCAGTGGTTCGTCCGGCCGGGGAGATACGGGGCCCCGGGTGTGAAGGACCGTCCGGCCCTCGCATGCGGAAGCTCGCGTGTGCGGAAGCTCTCGCATGGCGCAAGCTCCCGCGTGCCGAGGCTCGCGTGTGCGGATCCTCGGGTGCGCGGATCCTCGGGTGCGGGTGAGCGATCACCCGCACCCGAGGATCCGGTGCCTCAGCCGCCCTTCTGGGCCGCCGTCCGCCGCAACCTGATCGTCTCCAGCAGGTCGAACCCGTCCAGCAGGCGCTCGCCGAGTTGCCGCAGCCGGCGCAGCGTCGACGGGGGCAGCAGCACCGCCCGTACCCGCCGGCCGCGCGGCACCGTGACCGCCAGCGCCTGCCGCACCTTGCGCAGGTCCTTGCTCATGGGCTCGATCCGGCCCGGATCCCGGGCGAACAGCACCCGCTCGACCGCCGAGGCGATGGCCGTGACGGCCGCCGCCGAGTCGGCGTCGAACTCGTACTGCTGGATCAGCCGCCGGGCCAGCGCCCGCGGGGTCTCGCTGGACTCGCGGGCCATGCCGTAGTCGTACAGCACGTCGTCCAGCTCGGCCCACGCGGCGGCGACCGTCACCTGGTTGCGGCCCGCGACCATCCTGGCCGTCAGCTCGTCGGAAGGCTGCGACACCTTCCAGCCGAGGCTGCGCACCCGCCGGTTCCTGGTGATCAGCCGCAGGCCGGCCGGGATCAGCAGGACGAGCACCAGCGCCGCCGCCCCGATGCCGATCTTGCCGATCAGCGGCATCGAGTCGTCGGGCGGCAGGGTGCCGGTCGCGACCGTGCCCTCGCGGTCCAGCTCGCGGATGTTGCGCCGGGCCGTCGGGTCCTGCGGCTCGTCGGCGGAGGAGCTGGTCGCCCCCGGCGTCGGCGTGCTGCTCGTGCCGGGCGTCGGGGTCGGCCGCGGCTGGGCGTACACCGGGACGCGCGCGCTGCCCTGACCGGCGGCACCCGACGGGGTCGGCTCGAACGGCAGCCAGCCCACGCCCTCGAAGTACAGCTCCGGCCAGGAGTGGGAGTCGTTGGTGCCGACCTCCCAGCGGTCGCCGATCTGCACGCCGCCCGTGTAGCCGATGGCCACCCGCGACGGGATGCCCACCAGCCTGGCCAGCACCGCCATCGACGCGGCGAACTGCTCGCAGTAGCCGACCCGGTCACGGATCAGGAAGTCCCGCAGCGCCGAGCCGCTGTGTCCCTGCGTGCGCAGGTCGTACTGGAAGTTGCCCGGCTTGGTGAAGAACTCCTGCAGCTTCAGCGCCGCGTCGTAGGTGGTCTTGGCGCCCGCCGTGACCTCGTCGGCCAGCTCCGCGATCTCCGGCGGCAGGTCGCCCGGCAGGGCGAGGAAGCGCCTGTCCACCTCGGGCCTGATGCCGTCGAGGGAGTCGAGCAGGTCCACGGTGGGCTCCGGCTCGCTGGTCGAGACGTCGTACTCGATGCCGGCGGCCTCCTCGCGGGTGGAGAAGACCATCAGCGTGTCCACGTCGGCCCGCCAGTCGCCGTCCACCCGGATCTCCCTCGCCGGGTACGGCAGCGGCAGGAACTGCAGCCGCGCGATCTCGTCGCTGATCTGGACGTTGGTGACGACGCTGCCGAGCTTGACCTCGGGGCCGAGGCCCGGCGGATCGGGCAGCGGGCCGTTCTCCGTCCTGTTCTGCGGCGCGCCCTTCGGCTGCGTCATGCCGAACTGCTGCCCGTCGAAGGTGTCCAGCGCGTAGATGCGCAGGTACCGGGGCTTGTTGTCGTTGTTGGCGTAGGTCAGGACGACCCGCCGCTCCGGCAGGTCGAGCTGGCCCTTCAGGTTCGCGATCGGGTTCGGGATGCTGATCGAGTTGCCCGGCCCGGCGCCGCGCCCGCCCACGCCGAACGTGAAGAACGACACCGGCTCCATGGCCGGCAGCGCCGCGGGCAGCAGCACGGCCAGCAGGATCGCGGCGAACCCGATGCGCTTGCCCGACAGCCGCATGGCGCTGGTGTCCGCCGAGCTGCCGGTCGGCGTGCCCGCGGTGGCCTGGCGGGTACGGCGTACCAGCACCGCCCTGCCCCAGTGGCCCACCCGCTCGCGCCCGTCGGCGATCAGCAGGCTGACGAACCCGAGCGCGGCCACGATGAACGCCCACCAGCTGATCGGCTCGGTGAGGATCGTCGCCGGCACCGTGGCCAGCGCCAGCAGCGGCAGCCCTGACAGAGCTGCTCGCCGCACCCGCGCGGCGAGCAGGTCCACGCAGATCGCGATGAGCGCGACCCCGCCGGCGGTCAGCAGCGTGATGCCCTCGGTCTCCGGTACGGGGGCCGCGAACCGCTGGATGTCGGCCCAGCCGACGCCCAGCAGCCTGGCCAGCTCCACCACCGACCCCTTGGTGGGCACCACCCACGCCCACGCCTCCTCCGAGGCGAAGGCCGCGGTCAGGTAGATCCACGTCGCGGCCACGCCCAGGAACGGCGCCGACCATGCGGGCAGCGACAGGCGGCTGCTCACCAGGCCCGCCGCCACCACGGCCAGCACGGCCCCGAGCGAGGTCCAGAACCAGCCGCCGCCCTGGAAGAGCGGGGAGAGCAGGAAGGCCGCGGTGAACGCGGCCACTCCCGAGGCGATCGTCAGTCTCATGCCGCTCCTCCCGCGGGGCCGAGCGCGTATCTGCCGCGGTTGGCGGCGTCCTGCCAGACGGAGGCGATCGAGGTGCCCGCGGGCAGCCGTACGATGCGCCAGCCGTACCCGGCCAGCACGGTCTGCACGGCCTGGTGGTTGTCCTCGGCGGCCCGGTCGCGCCCCTCCCACGTGCTCACGTCGAGCAGCACGGCCACGCCGGTGATGCCGCTGTGCCGCAGCCTGGCCAGCTCCCTGGCCTCGTCGGCGTCCATCGCGCCGAGCACCGCCACGATCAGCCCGTCGCCGCCGCCTGAGCGCAGCGCCGAGATGCCCATCTCCAGGGAGCGGGCCGGGCTGTGCCGTACCACGGCCAGGGTGTCGAGCAGCGAGTAGCTCAGGCCGGAGTCCGTCAGGTGCTCGGCGCCCTGGTCGGTGACCAGCCGCAGGCCGAGCCCCTCGTGGGCGAGGTGCACGCCGATCGAGGCCGCGGCCGAGACCGCCACCTCGAACGACGAGCGCGGGCCCTCGCCGCGGTGCGCGTGCCTGCGCGTGTCCAGCAGGAGCGCGCCGCGGCTCTGCCACTGCTGCTCCTCGCGGCGCACCATCAGCTCGCCGTAGCGGGCCGTCGAGCGCCAGTGCACCCGGCGCAGGTCGTCGCCCTGCCGGTACTCGCGCGGCGCCACGTCGTCGTCGCCGGCCGCCGCCACGCTCCTGGTCCTGCTGTCGCCGCCGCCCGTCCACTCACCCGACAGCCGTACGTGCGGCAGCGCCGCCACGTGCGGCGTCACCACCAGCGTGTCGCTGATCGTGAACGAGCGGGTCAGCTCCACCAGCCCGAACGGGTCGGCGATGCGGATGGACAGCGGCCCGATCGTGTACCGGCCGCGCAGGTCGGAGCGGACCCGGTAGTCGATCTCCCGCACGCCGCGCGGCTCCACCCTGTCCAGCACGAACCGGGGCCGCACGCCCAGCGCGTACGGCACCGTGTCCTCGATGAGCAGCAGGCCGGTGGGCAGCCTGGTGACGTTCTCCAGCCGCAGGGTCACGGTGGCCTCTCCGCCCACCTCGGCCCTCGGCGGGTCCAGCCGCCTGGCGCAGCTCAGCCGGTAGCGGGTGCGCGCCACCACCATCGCGGCCAGCAGCGGCAGCGCCGTCACCAGCACGCCGATCCTGAACAGGTCGTTCTCGCCCAGCAGGAACGCCATCAGCAGGGCCGCGATGCCGGACGCCAGGAACGACCTGCCCCTGGACGTCAGCGCCCGCATCCCGGCTCTCACGCGCGGGTCTCCGGCACCGGTACGCGCCTGATCAGATCCGTCACCACCTGCTCGGGCAGGCGGCGCTGCCCCTGCGCCTCGACGCTGGGCAGGAGGCGGTGCGCCAGCACGGGGATGGCCAGGTCCTGGAGGTCGTCCGGGATGACGTAGTCACGCCCGGCCAGGGCCGCGTGCGCCCGCGCGGCGCGTACGAGCTGCAGCGTGGACCGGGGAGAGGCGCCCAGCCGCAGGTCGGGGGAGTGACGGGTGGCCACGACCAGGTCGATGGCGTACTTCTTGACCGCCTGCGAGACGTAGATCCCGCGGACGGCCTCGATCAGCGCGCGCACCTCCGCCGTCGTCGCCACCGGCTCCAGCTTGTCGAGCGGCGAGGTCCCCCCGTGCACGTCGAGCATCTCCAGCTCGGCGGTCGGCTCGGGGTAGCCCATCGCGACGCGCGCGGTGAAGCGGTCGCGCTGCGCCTCGGGCAGGGGATAGGTGCCCTCCATCTCGATCGGGTTCTGGGTCGCGATCACCATGAACGGCGCGTCGAGCTGGTACGTGCGCCCGTCCACCGTCACCTGGTGCTCCTCCATGCACTCCAGCAACGCGGACTGCGTCTTCGGGGAGGCACGGTTGATCTCGTCACCCACCACGATGTTGGCGAAGACGGGCCCCGGCTTGAACTCGAATTCGCGCGTCTGCTGGTTGTAGGCGCTCACTCCGGTGATGTCGCTGGGCAACAGGTCGGGGGTGAACTGCACGCGGCGCACCGGGCAGTCGATGGAGCGCGCCAGCGCCTTGGCCAGCATCGTCTTGCCGACACCCGGCACGTCCTCGATCAGAAGATGGCCCTCTGCGAGCAAGACGGTCAGCGTGAGGCGGACGGCGTCGCTCTTGCCCTCGATCACCGATTCGATGGCCTGCCGAATCCGGTGGGCTGTGGAGACCAGCTCGTCGAGCTGGGGAGGGACGTCATGGGTTACTGCCACCAGGCCTCCATCAGAAGTGCGACGGCTGTCCCGGTACGGTGCCTTTGCGGGAGCCATGCCATTCCTTTTCCATTGTCTGTACGACCCTACGACGCTGCGGGTTCTTGAGCGACATTTGCGGATATTCCAGCGAACACCGGCAAAGTTCCTGTTCTTGTGGCATAGCAGTGCGAATCCAGTGACACAGCGCACCCCACGGAGCGCCCCACTTTCCCCCACTCCGAAGCCCCCCGGCCCCTCCAGCCCCTATTTCCACGGGCTTGCGAACCCTCGACACGCCCATGAGGGTTGACCCCCCGCGCCCCGCCCCCCACCCCCCTCCATCGCTCTGACCTGCGGTAACGCATCGGAAACCGATGATGAAGACGGTTCGAATCAGTTGACGGTGGGGAGAAGTGGAGTATGGTGGTGCGCAGTGGAGAGCCCGGTGCACCAGCGCTGAGCGCTTCACGAGGCACGGGAGGTGGGGCCGATGTTCCTCGGCACCCATCAACCGCGTCTGGACGACAAGGGACGGCTGTTCCTGCCGGCTAAGTACCGTGAGGAGCTGGCGGAGGGTCTTGTGATCACCAAAGGCCAGGAGCGATGCCTCTACGTCTTTCCCGTGGAGGAGTTCCAGCGCATTACCGAGGCTCTCAGCACCGCCCCGGTCACCGCCAAGGCGGTGCGTGACTACAGCCGCGTCTTCTTCGCCAGCGCGTCCGACGAGAAACCAGACAAGCAAGGGCGCATCACGATCCCGCAGAGCCTCCGCGCGTACGCGGGGCTGGAGCGTGACTGCGTCGTCATCGGGGCCAACACCCGGCTGGAGATCTGGGACGCCCAGGCCTGGGACACCTATCTCAGCGCGCAGGAGCAGGCGTTTTCCGAGCTGTCGGAGGAGGTGCTGCCAGGGATCTTGTAGTGACCACGGTCGATCCGTCGGTGATGTCGTTCGGCGAGGTCTCCACCCGCAACCACTGTCCGCCAACTGATGCACCTTCCCCGGTGTCAGATGGCGGGCGTCCACGAAGAGGGTGCGGATGGGGACCTGGCCGGGCGGCTCCGGGTGGGGACCCAGGGAAAGGACCGGCGGACGATCGATGAACGCGTCATCCGCGAGCAAGGACGCGAGAGGGGGGTTGGAGATGAGTGACGACGTCGGCAACGGCGGTCACGTTCCGGTGATGCTCGAGCGCGTTCTGGAGCTGCTCGGCCCGGCGCTGTCCGCGCCCGCCCCGGTCGTCGTCGACGCCAACCTCGGCCTCGGCGGCCACTCGGAAGCCCTGCTCGCCGCCCACCCCGGGCTGCACCTGATCGGGATCGACCGCGACCCCTTCGCCATCGACTTCTCCACGCGCAGGCTCGCCCCCTACGCCGAGCGCGTCACCCTCGTGCACGCCTCCTCCGCGGACCTGGCCGACGTGCTCGCCCGCACGGGGCGTACCGCGATCAACGGGGCCCTGTTCGACCTCGGCGTCTCCTCACCGCAGCTCGACGAGGCCGAGCGCGGGTTCGCCTATTCCTACGACGCGCCGCTCGACATGCGCATGGACACCTCCCAGGAGCTGACCGCCGAGCAGGTCGTCAACACCTACAGCGCCGCGGAGCTGACGCGCATCCTGCGCGACTACGGCGAGGAGAGATTCGCCCAGCGTGTCGCGGGTCTGATCACCAAGGAACGGGCCAAAGAGGCAATAACGTCTACGAAGCGGCTGGCGGACATCGTGCGCGAGGCGATCCCCGCCGCGACCCGGCGCACCGGGGGCAACCCGGCCAAACGGACTTTCCAGGCGCTGCGCATCGAGGTGAACGCCGAGCTGTCCGCCCTGGAGGCGGCGCTCCCGGCGGCGCTCGACGCGCTGGTGCTCGGTGGGCGAGTCGTCGTGCTCTCCTACCACTCACTGGAGGACCGGCTCACCAAGCAGGCCCTCACGGCGCGAACCAGGGACACCAGCCCACCGGGGCTGCCCGTCCCGCTACCGGCTCACCAGCCGAGGTTCCGCCTGCTGACGAGGGGAGCGGAGCTCCCAAGCGACGAAGAGCTCGCCCGCAACCCGCGGGCGGCCTCGGCCCGGCTACGGGCGGCAGAGAGGATCCGTGTTGACGACTGAGCAGGAGACCGGCAAGGGTGCATCCGGCCGCCGCGCCGTGCCCAAGACGGGCACGCGCCGCTCGGCGACGGCGCACCAGCCCAAGCCGCGTCCCCGTCCCGACGCGCGGCGCGAGCCCGAGGCCAAGCGCTCGGCCGCCGAGCAGGCCCGCGCCGAGGCCGCCGGGAGGCGGCCGGCCGACGAACGCGCACGCGCCGACGCGGGCGGCACGACGCCCACCGCCGGCCGCGCGCGGGGCGCCGCCGGTCGTGAGGCGGGTGTGCGCGGTGCCGCCGGTCGTGATGCGGGTGAGCGGGTGCGTGACGCGGCCGGTCGTGAGGCGGGCGGGCGCGTGCGTGAGGCCGCTGGTCGTGATGCGGGTGAGCGCGTGCGTGAGGCAGCCGGTCGCGAGGCGGGCCAGCGCGTGCGTGAGGCCGCCGGCCGGGAGACTCCGGCCGCCGAGCGGTCGCGGGTCAAGAGCCGCAGGACGCCGGTCGTCGAGCGGGTGCGCGGCCAGGCCGCGGGCAAGCGGCCGGTCGGCGGCTCCTCACGGGCCGAGGCCGGCCGTCCCGCGGCGCGGCGCGGTCCCGCGCGCCGGCAGCGGGCGCCGTTCGTGCTGCTCGTCGTCGGGCTGCTCTGCGGCGGCCTGGTGAGTTTGCTGCTGCTCAACACCATGCTGGCCCAGGACGCCATCACCGACGCCAACCTGCGCAAGGAGATCGCCGAGGCGCGGCTGCAGAACGAGCAGATCGACCAGGAGTACCAGCGCAAGACGCAGCCGGAGAACATCGCCCGCCTGGCGGAGAACCAGGGCTACGGCCGCGACTGGGACGAGGTCAACAGCTGGAGCAGCGCGGGTGACCAGGCGAGCCAGGTGGACACGGAGCGGTGAGGGAATCAGGCGGCAGGGGGCAGGGTCCCGGCCGCGGCGCTGGCGGCGCCGGCTCTCAGGGAGGGCCAGGCGCCGCTCGTCGTACGCCGGGAGGTCCGGGGCGGACGGGGCGCCAAGGGGGCACCTCACGCGCTGACGGCGGGCGCACCGACGGCGGGCGTTCCGACGGCGGGCGTTCCGACGGCGGGCGTTCCGACGGCGGGCGTTCCGACGGCGCGGGCCGTCCCGCGTCGCCTGAGAACCCGCCGCGACGCCCGCGCGATCCTCTCGACCTGCCGTTCGGACGCGACACGTTCGGGCGCGACGACGGCCGCGACCGGCCGGGCCGCGACTCCGGCGACGACGCGCGCGGCCGGTCCAGGCAGGAGCCGTCGGACGACGGGCGTGGCCGATCCCGGGGGCAGGAGCCCTCCGACGACGCGCGCGGACGCTCGCGTTCCCGCGACGACCGCGCCGGTGGACGGTCACGCGCGGAGAGCGGCGACGGCACCCGCAGGCGGCCCCGCGACGACGGCGAGCGGCCGAGAGGTCCTCGCGGCGACGGCGAGCGGCCGAGAGGGCGCGGTGACGCCGACTCCCCGCGCGGGCGCGTCTCCAGGGACGGCGAGGACGCCGAGCGCCTCAGGGGGCGCGTGCAGGGACGTGACGACCGCGGGCGCGGCCGCCCTGGCGACCGCGCCGACGACCGGCACGCCGCCCCACGCGGCGCGGGGACAGGGCGCTCCGGGGCCGAGGCTGGACGCGGCGTGGCCGGGGCGGGGCGGGGCGGGGCCGAGGAGGCCAGGCGCAGGAGCAGGCAGGAGGACGGGCCGCAGCGCCGTACCCCCACGGGCAGTCCCCGGCCGGAGGCGCGCGAGCGCGCGGCGCGGCGCGGCGGCGACGTGCCGCCGCCCAGGGGCCCGCGCAGGCCGCCCCCCAGGCCACCGCGCCCGCCGCTGGTGCTGCGGCTGGGCAGCCCGCGCAGGCGCATCAACTTCGGCCTGATCGGCATGACGTTCATCCTGTCGATCTTCGCCGGACGGCTGATCCAGATGCAGGGCCTCGACTCCAAGGTGTACGAGGCAGCCGCGGCCGACCAGCGCCAGCACACCGAGACGATCCCGGCCAAGCGCGGCTCGATCACCGACGTCAGCGGCCACGACCTGGCGGTCACGGTGGAGGCCCGCGAGGTGTCGATCGACCCCACCAAGGTGCCGGCCGACGTGCGCGCCAAGATCGCCAAGGTGCTGGCCCAGCAGCTCGGCAAGGACGAGCAGGAGATCGCCGCCAAGCTGGCCAGGACCGGCACCCACTACCAGCTCCTGGCCAGGGACGTCGATCCGGTCGTGGCCACGCGCCTGCTGCAGGCGCGGGTGCCCGCGCTGTCGTCGAAGAAGACCTACAAGCGGTTGTACCCGGCGGGCGACCTGGCGGGCAGCCTGATCGGGTTCGTCGGCGACGAGGGCAACGGCCTGGGCGGCATGGAGCAGGCCAAGAACTCCCTGCTGGCCGGCCGCGACGGTGAGCAGCGCGTCGAGACCGGACGCGACGGCCAGCGCATCCCGATGACCAGCAGCCAGCGCACCGCGCCCGTGGACGGCCAGGACGTCCGGCTGACCATCGACCGCGACATCCAGTGGGCCGCCCAGAAGTCGATCGGCGAGCAGGTGCAGAAGTCCGGGGCCGACAGCGGCACCGTGATCGTCATGGACGTGCGCACGGCGCAGATCGTCGCCATGGCCAACGCCCCCGAGCTCGACCTGAACAACTGGCGCAAGGCCCCCGAGTCCCGCTACGTCAACAAGGCCGCCGCCGACGTGTTCGAGCCCGGCAGCACCAACAAGGTGATCACCGCCGCCGCCGCGCTGGAGGCCAAGGCGGTCACGCCCGACACGGTGTACCAGGTGCCCGACCGGATCAGGTGCGCCGACCAGGTGCTGCGTGACGCGCACGCGCACAAGGTGGAGGCGCTGACGTTCCGCCAGGCGATGGCGCAGTCCAGCAACGTGGCCACGGTCATGGCGGCGCGCAAGGTCGGCAGCCAGAAGTTGTACGAGATGCTCAAGGCGTTCGGGTTCGGCACCACGCCGGGCGGCGGCGTGCCCAGCGCGGAGGCGGGCCTGCTGCCCGACTATCGCAAGTGGTCGGGCAGCCAGAGCTGTACGGTGGCCTACGGCCAGGGTGTGTCGGTGACCGCGCTGCAGATGGCCAGCGTCTACCAGACGATCGCCAACGGCGGCGTGAAGATCGAGCCGCAGATCGTGGCCGGTACGACCGACGCCACGGGCAGGTTCGTCCCTGCTCCTGCTGGTAAGCAGACCAGAGTGGTGAGCGAGACGACTGCCGAGGAGATCACGACCATGCTGGAGAGCGCGGTGGGCGAGGAGGGCACGGGCCAGCTCGCGGCCATCGACGGCTACCGGGTGGCGGGCAAGACGGGCACGGCCAACCGGTACGACGCCGAGCTCGGCCGCTACGAGGGCTACACCGCCTCGTTCGTCGGGTTCGCCCCTGCCGACCAGCCCAGGCTGGTGGTGCTCTCGGTGCTGCAGAACCCGAAGAAAGGCCATTTCGGCGGGGAGCTGGCGGCCCCCGTGTTCAAGGATGTGATGACGTTCGCCATCAAGAGCAAGAAGATTCCTCCCACAGGCTCCGCCGCGCCGACGGTGCGTACGCGCGCCGGACAGTGACCAGGGAAGGTACGCTCTCGCCGTGCGTCCCCCGTCGTCTATGCGTCCCACGACCAGCCCGCCTCGCCCGCTGACCGGGCTCGCGACCATGCTCGACGCCGATTCGGGCACGTCCCGATCGGCTCATGCCGCGCTGACCGGCGTCACCATCGACAGCCGTGGCGTCAGACGCGGCGACCTGTACGTCGCGCTGCCCGGCAGCCGCGTCCACGGCGCCACGTTCGCCGCCGACGCGATGGCGCGCGGAGCGGTGGCCGTGCTCACCGACCGCGCCGGCCGCGACGCGGCCGTGGCCACCGGGCTGCCCGTGCTCATCGTGCCCGACCCGCGCGCGCTGCTCGGGCAGATCTCCTCCTGGGTGTACGGGCAGCCGGCCCACGACATCCAGGTGCTCGGAGTCACGGGCACCAGCGGCAAGTCCACCACCACGTTCATGCTGGAGGCGGGCCTGCGGGCCGCCGGGCACCGGGCCGGGCTGGTGGGCGGTGTCGAGATCCACGTGGACGACCTGCGCTTCCAGCCCACGCTGACCACGCCCGAGGCCAGCGACCTGCACGGCCTGTTCGCGCTGATGCGCGAGGAGGGCGTCACCGCGGCCGCCATGGAGGTCTCCAGCCACGCGCTCGCGCTCGGCAGGGTCGACGGCATCTACTACGACGTCGCCCTGTTCACGAACCTGTCGCAGGACCACCTCGACTTCCACAAGGACTTCGAGGACTACTTCGCGACCAAGGCGAAGCTGTTCCAGCCGGAGCTGAGCCGCGCCGGGGTGACCAACGTCGACGACCGCTACGGGCGCGAGCTGCTCGACCTGGCGAAGGTGCCGATGACCACGTTCTCGGCGCTGGGCGACCCGGCGGCCGAGTGGCGGGCGGTGGACGCCAGGCTCGGCTCCGACGGCAGCGTCTTCCGGGTGGTCGGGCCGGGCGGCGTCGAGGCCGACGCGAGCGTCGCGCTGCCCGGCCCGTTCAACGTGGCCAACGCGCTCGGCGCCATCGTCACGCTCGTCGAGGCCGGCGTGCCGCTGCACACGGCCGTGCACGGCGTCGGCTCGCTGACCGGGGTGCCGGGGCGCATGCAGCGCGTCACGGGCGCGCAGGACGAGTTCCAGGCCGTCGTGGACTACTCCCACAAGCCGGGGGCCGTGGAGTCGGTGCTGCGCTCGCTGCGTACGGTCACGAACGGCGCGCTGACGATCGTGCTCGGCTGCGGCGGCGACCGCGACAAGGGTAAACGCCCCATCATGGGGGAAATCTCCGCCGAGCTGGCGGATGTGGCCATTTTCACCAGCGACAATCCGCGCTCCGAGGATCCGCTGGCCATCCTCGCGACGATGATGGAGGGAGCGCTCCGCGTTCCGCAGCACGACCGCGCTCATGTGATCATTGAGCCCGACCGCGCGGCCGCCATCGGCCTGGCGATCGCCCGGGCCGGGCGCGGCGACGTGATCGTCGTAGCAGGCAAGGGTCACGAGCAGGGCCAGTACGTTTCAGGCGAGGTGATCCCCTTCGACGACCGCGAAGTGGTCGCCGAAGCGATCGACGCACGCAAGGAAAGCAGGAAGCACTAATGATCCCGTTGCCTCTGGCCAGGATCGCCGAGATGACCTCGGGCGCCCTGTCGGGCATGGCCGATCCCCGCGCGGTGGTGCGCGGGCCCGTCGTGATCGACTCGCGGGCCGTTGAACCGGGATCCCTGTTCGTCGCCATCAGGGGCGCGCGGGTCGACGGTCACGACTTCGCCGCGCAGGCCGTCCGGGCCGGAGCCGTCGCCGTGCTGGCCTCCAGGCCGGTCGACGCGCCTGCGGTGATCGTGTCCGACACCGCCGCCGCGCTGGCCGAGCTGGCCGCCGCACAGGTCCGCATGCTGTCGAACGTCACCGTCATCGGCGTGACCGGCTCGGCCGGCAAGACCAGCACCAAGGACCTGCTGGCCCGGCTCACCGCCAGGATCGGCTCCACCATCGCGCCCCAGGGCAGCTTCAACAACGAGCTCGGCCACCCGCTGACCGTGCTGCGCGGCGACCTCGACACCCGGTTCATGGTGCTGGAGCTGGCCGCGCGCAACGTCGGCCACATCAAGGAGCTGACCCGCATCGCGCCGCCGCAGATCGGCGTGGTGCTGAACGTCGGCACCGCGCACCTCGGCGTGTTCGGCGGCAAGGAGGCCATCGCCAAGGCCAAGGGCGAGCTGGTCGAGGCGCTGCCGCGCTCCGGCGTGGCCGTGCTCAACGCCGACGACCCGCTGGTGCGCGGCATGGCCTCGCGCACCGAGGCGCGGGTCACCTACTTCGGGCGTGGCGAGTCGGCGTCGATCAGGGCCGAGGGCGTCGTGATCGACGCGCGCGGGCGCGCCTCCTTCACGCTGCGCACCCCGTCGGGGGCCGCGCACGTGTCGCTGAAGCTGTACGGGGAGCACGTCGTCGAGAACGCGCTCGCCGCGGCGGCGGCAGGCTACGAGCTGGGCCTGCCGGTGGCCACGATCGCCGAGGAGCTGTCGGAGGCCACCCCGCGCAGCCGGTGGCGGATGGAGGTCACCGACCGGGCCGACGGGGTGACCGTGCTCAACGACGCCTACAACGCCAATCCCGACTCCATGAAGGCCGCCTTCTCGGCGTTCGAGGTGCTGGGCAAGGGGCGGCGGCGCTTCGCGGTCATCGCGGCGCTGCGGGAGCTGGGCGACGAAGGGCCGGCGCTCAACGCCGAGCTCGGGCGGCTGGCCGGTGGAGCCGGGCTCGCTGGGCTCGTCGTCGCCGGGCCCGACGCCGAGCCGGTGCTGGCAGGCGCGCACGCGGCCGTCCAGGAGCGCACCGCCCAGGCCGCCCAGCCGCCCGCCCAGCCGCCCGCCATGCCGCCTTCCGGGCCGCAGGCGCCTGGCGGGCCCGCGCCGGTGCCGCCTGGCGCGCCGCTGCCCGGCCCGCAGGGGGCGGTGCCCGGTGCTCATGGGCCGGTGCCGCACGCTCAGGTGCCCGGCCCGCAGGGAACGGGCGGCCCCGCGCCGGTGCCGCCCGGCGGGCAGGCGTGGCACGCCCCTGACGGCGCGCCGGCGTGGCAGGCACCGCAGGGCGGCGGACCGCAGGCGGGAGGTCCGCAGGCGGGAGGTCCGCCGGGAGCCCCCGCGTACCCCGCGCAGCCCGGTTACGGCCAGCCGACGCGGATCGTGCACGTGCCCGACGCCGAAGCAGCGGCGGCCGAGCTGGCGGCGTGGCTGCGGCCGGGTGACGCGGTGCTGATCAAGGGCCCGAGGGCGATGGGCCTGGAGCGGACGGCCGAGCTCCTGCTCGGAGGTGCCGCCCAGTGACCAACATCATCATCGCCGGCGCGGTGGGCCTGATCCTCTCGATGCTGGGCACCCCGCTGGCGATCAGGCTGTTCTCGCGGCGCGGCGTCGGCCAGAACGTCCGCGAGGACGGCGTGCAGGCCCACCTGGGCAAGAAGGGCACGCCCACGATGGGCGGCATCGTCTTCGTGCTGGCCGCGCTGCTCGCCTACGGTGCCTCCCACCTGGCCATGCTGGAGCCCCCGACGGTGTCGGGCATGCTGGTGCTGTTCCTGATGACGGGGCTGGGCGCCGTCGGCTTCCTCGACGACTTCATCAAGATCTACAAGCAGCGCAGCCTCGGCCTGCGCAGCGGCGCCAAGGCGCTCGGCCAGCTCGTCGTGGGCGCGGTCTTCGCGTTCCTGGTGACGCGCCAGCCGAACGTGTACGGCATCACCCCCGCCGAGACCCGCGTGTCGTTCCTGCGCGACATCGGCCCGTCCATCGGCATCGTGGGCTTCACCATCTGGGTGCTCATCATGATCGTCGGGTTCTCCAACGCGGTGAACCTCACCGACGGTCTCGACGGCCTGGCCAGTGGCGCGACCGGCGCCGTGCTGGCGGCGTACGTGCTGATCGGCAACTGGCAGCTGCGCAACAACTGCATCGACCAGCTCGGCCCCAACTGCTACTGGGTGCGAGATCCGCTGGACCTGGCCGTGGTGGCGGCGGCCGTGCTCGGGGCGCTGATCGGGTTCCTGTGGTGGAACGCCCCGCCCGCCAAGATCTTCATGGGTGACACCGGCTCGCTGGCCCTGGGCGGCGTGCTGGCCGGGCTGGCCATCGCCACCCGTACCCAGCTGCTGCTGATCATCCTGGCCGGCCTGTGCGTGGTCATCACGCTGTCGGTCATCATCCAGGTCGGCTCCTTCAAGATGACCGGCAAACGCGTGTTCAGAATGGCCCCCCTGCAGCATCACTTCGAGCTCAAGGGCTGGGCCGAGACCACGATCGTGGTCCGCTTCTGGCTGATCGCGATCCTGTGCGCGGCGCTCGGGCTGGGGCTGTTCTACGTGGAGTGGATGCCCAAGTAATGGATTACACCTGTGTGGCCGGGCTCGGAGTGTCCGGCACCGCCGTGTCCAAGGTGCTGGCCGCGCGCGGCGAGCGGGTCGTGGTAGTGGAGTCCGTGGAGGGTGAGCGGCAGCTCGCCGCCGCCGCGGAGCTCGCCCGGCTCGGCGTGGAGACCAGGTTCGGCGAGATGACGCTGCCCGAAGGGGTGACGCGGGTGGTCACCACCGGGTGGGCGCCGCACCATCCGCTGATCGCCGCCGCGCTGGACGCGGGGGTCGAGGTCGTGGGCGAGGTGGAGCTGGCCTGGCGGCTGCGCCCCGAGCAGGCCGCCCCCTGGCTGGCGCTCACCGGCACCAACGGCAAGACCACCGCCGTCCGCATGCTCACCTCGATCCTGCAGGCCGATGGCCGCAAGGCGCTGGCCGTGGGGAACGTGGGCGTGCCGGTCGTGCAGGCCGTCGGGGAGCCGTACGACGTGCTGGCGGTCGAGCTGTCCAGCTTCCAGCTGCACTGGTCCGGCACCCTGGCCCCGCACGCCGCGGCGATACTGAACGTGGCGCCCGACCACCTCGACTGGCACGGGACCATGGAGGCCTACGCCGCCGCCAAGGGCCGCATCTACGAGCGCGCCGGCACCGTGATCTTCAACGCCGACGACCCGGAGGCCGCCAGGCTGGCCGCGCCGTACCCCGGCGCCGTCGGGTTCACGCTGCGCGTGCCTAAGCGGGGCGAGATCGGCGTGGTGGAGGACCTGCTGGTGGACCGGGCGTTCGTGGCCGACCCGGTGGAGGCGGCCGAGGAGCTGGCGACGCTGGAGGACATCCGTCCCTTCGCGCCGCACAACGTGGCCAACGCGCTGGCCGCCGCCGCTCTGGCCCGCTCCGTGGGGGTGCCGTCCGAGTCCGTACGCCAGGGGCTGCGCGACTTCGTGCCCGACCCGCACCGGCTGGCCCACGTGGACCGGATCGGCGAGGTCGACTACATCGACGACTCCAAGGCCACCAACCCGCACGCCGCCGCCGCGGCGCTGGCGTCGTACCCGTCGGTGGTGTGGGTGGCGGGCGGGCTGCTCAAGGGCGCCGACGTGGACGACCTGGTACGCCAGGCGGCCCCCAGACTGCGCGGCGCGGTGCTCCTGGGCACCGATCGCGCCAGGATCGCCGAAGCCATCGCGCGACACGCGCCGAATGTCCCGCTCGTGGACATCCCGGATCGGGACACTGGTGCGATGGACAAAGTCGTCACCGAAGCCGCGCGGCTGGCCTCCCCCGGGGACACCGTGCTGCTCTCCCCGGCGGGGGCTTCCCTCGACATGTTCGCGAACTATCCGGCACGGGGGGAGGCCTTCGCGCGTGCCGTACGTGAGCTGAAGCAGCGACATGAGCGCGAGCGCTGAGGAACGGGTCCGGCCGCCCGCCCCCGCGCAGCAGGGCCCGCAGGGGTGGGCGCGCGAGCAGCTCGGCGCGCTGAAGGAGCTGCTCGACCGGCCGCTGACCACCTACTACCTGATCATCATGTGCAGCGCGCTGCTGCTCGCGCTGGGGCTGATGATGGTGCTGTCGGCCTCCAGCATCGAGGCCCTGCAGAAGACCGGCAGCCCGTTCTCGTGGTTCATCAAGCAGTCGCTGTCGGCGGCGCTCGGCGTGCCCGTCATGTACGTGTGCTCGCGCCTGCCCGTCAGGTTCTTCCGCTGGGCGGGCTACCCGCTGATGGCGCTGTCGATCATCGCGCTGGTCATGGTGCTGTTCATCGGCTCCTCGGAGCTGGGCGCGCAGCGGTGGATCTACCTCGGCCCGCTGACCATCCAGCCGTCCGAGCCCGCCAAGCTGGGGCTCGTGCTGTGGGGGGCCGACCTGCTGGCCAAGCGGGCGCGGCAGGGCCGCATCGAGTGGCGGCAGATGCTGATCCCGCTCATGCCCGGCACCGCGATCCTGGCCGTCATGGTCATGCTCGGCCGCGACCTGGGCACCACGCTGGTGCTGTTCATGATCTTCCTGGCGCTGCTGTGGGTGGTGGGGGCGCCGATCAAGCTGTTCGGCGGCATCATGGCGCTGGCGGTGCTGGCCGCGGTCATCATGATCAGGGTGGAGCCGTACCGGATGGCCCGCATCGGCGCCTTCCTCGACCCGTGGGCCGACGCGCAGGGCGCCGGCTACCAGGCTGTGCAGGGGCAGATCGCGATGGGCTCCGGGAGCTGGTTCGGGCTGGGGCTCGGCAGCAGCCGGCAGAAGTGGAGCTGGCTGCCGCACGGTGAGAGCGACTTCATCTTCGCCATCGTCGGCGAGGAGCTCGGGCTGATGGGCACGCTCATGGTGGTCATGCTGTTCGGGCTGCTCGGCTACGCGGGGCTGCGCGTGGCCGTCCGCGTCAACGACGCCTTCATCAGGCTCGCCGCCGCCGCCATGGTCGCCTGGATCGTGGGGCAGGCGACCGTCAACATGGGGGCCGTGCTCAGCGTGCTGCCGATCACCGGCATCCCCCTCCCCCTGGTCTCGTACGGCGGCTCCGCGCTGCTGCCCACGCTCGCCGCGCTCGGCATGCTGCTGTCGTTCGCCAAGCGCGAGCCAGGTGCGCGTGAGGCCTTGGCGGCTCGTGGCCCCGGACCGGCCGCCCGGGCCCTAAGCTGGCTTGGCCTGGGGGGTACGTCCAGAGGCCGAGCGACACGTTAGGGAGTGACCGAGATGAGGGTGGTCCTCGCCGGTGGGGGGACGGCCGGGCACATCGAGCCCGCGCTCGCCCTTGCGGACGCGCTGCGTCATCTTGACCGGAGCGTCGGCATCACCTGCGTGGGCACGGAGCGCGGCTTGGAGACGCGGCTCGTGCCTGCCAGGGGCTACGAGCTGGAGCTGGTGCCGGCCGTGCCGCTGCCCAGGGCGATCACTCCCAGCCTGCTCACCGTGCCCGGCAGGCTGGCCGGGGCGATCAACGCCACCGCGGCGATCCTCGACCGGGTCAAGGCCGACGTGCTGGTCGGCTTCGGCGGTTACGTGGCGACCCCCGCCTACCTGGCGGCCAAGCGGCGCGGCGTGCCGATCGTCGTGCACGAGGCCAACCCGCGCCCCGGCCTGGCCAACCGGCTGGGCGCGCGGCTGACCGACCACGTGTTCAGCGGTTTCCCCGACGCGGCGCTGCCCAAGGCCGAGTTCATCGGCACGCCGCTGCGGCGCGAGATCGTCACGCTCGACCGGCTGTCCACGGGCGACAAGGCGCGCTCGTGGTTCGGGCTGGAGAACGACCGGCCGACGCTGCTGGTGTTCGGCGGCTCGCAGGGCGCCAGGTCGATCAACGAGGCCGCGCTCGCCGCCGCGCCCGTGCTGCGCAGGGCCGGCGTGCAGGTGCTGCACGTGCTGGGCCCGAAGAACACCGTCGAGCACGAGCCGCCGCCCGGCGACCCGCAGTACGTCCTGCTGCCCTACGTCGACCGCATGGACCTCGCCTACGCCGCCGCCGACCTGGCCCTGTGCCGCAGCGGCGCGCTCACGTGCGCGGAGCTGACCGCGGTGGGGCTGCCCGCGGCGTACGTGCCGCTGCCGTACGGTAATGGTGAGCAGCGCATCAACGCCGAGCGCATCGCCGGGGGCGGCGGCGGCCTCATGGTCGACGACGCCGAGCTGTCACCCGAATGGATCATCCACAACGTGCTGCCCATCCTCCACGACCCGGAGCGGGTCGCCGTCATGTCGGAGGCCGCCTCCAGACTGGGGAGGAAGGACGCCGATATCATGCTTGCCAGGAAAGTGTTGGAGATAGCCCGATGAGTCTCGTGAAGCTGGTCGATCCCGTGTCCGTCGAAGAGCTGGGCCGGGTGCACTTCATCGGCATCGGCGGCGCCGGGATGTCGGGCATCGCCCGGATCCTGCTCAAGCGTGGCGTGCGCGTGACGGGCAGCGACGCGCGCAGCTCCGAGCTGATCACCGAGCTGCGCGAGCTGGGCGCCACCGTGCACATCGGCCATGCCGCCTCCCACATCCGCGACATCGACACCGTGGTGGTCTCCACCGCCATCCGCGACTCCAACCCCGAGCTGGGCGAGGCGCTCAAGCAGGGGCTGCGGATCATCCCGCGGGCCGCCGCGCTGGCCTCCGTCATGGCCGGGCGCACCGCGGTCGCCATCGCCGGCACCCACGGCAAGACCACCACCACCTCGATGCTCACCGTGGCGCTGCAGAAGTGCGGCGCCGACCCGTCCTACTGCGTGGGCGGCCAGCTCGTCACCACCGGGCTCGGCGCCGACGACGGGCAGGGGCAGGTGTTCGTGGCCGAGGCCGACGAGAGCGACGGCTCCTTCCTCATGCTCGCCCCCGACATCGCCGTGGTGACCAACGTCGAGGCCGACCACCTCGACAACTACGGCGACCCGCGGGCCGTGCACGACAGCTTCGCCCGCTTCGCCGATCGGGTCGGCTCGCTGCTCATCGTCTGCGCCGACGACCCCGGCGCGGCCGAGCTGGCGCACCGGGCCAGGGAGCGCGGGCTGCGCGTCAGGACGTACGGCGCGCAGGGCGAGGACTACCGCGTCTCCGGGGTCAGGCCCGACGGGTTCGGCACCGTGTTCACCATCGAGGGCAGGGGCGAGGTCCGGCTGGCCGTCCCCGGGGCTCACAACGCGCTCAACGCCACCGCGGTGATCGCCGTGGCCGACGAGCTGGGGCTGGCGTTCGAGGAGATCAGAGAGGGCCTGGGGGCCTTCACCGGGGCCAAGCGGCGCTTCGAGGCCAAGGGCGAGGCCGGGGGCATCGCCGTGTTCGACAGCTACGCCCACCACCCGACCGAGCTGACCGCCGACCTGCGGGCCGCCAGGGACGTCGTGGCGTCCTACTCCGGCACCGGACGGGTCATCGCGATCTTCCAGCCGCATCTGTACTCGCGGACGCGGTTCTTCGCCGACGAGTTCGGCACCGCGCTGGGGCTGGCCGACGAGGCCATCGTGCTCGACGTCTACGGGGCCAGGGAGGATCCCGAGCCCGGGGTGTCGGGGGCGATGGTGGCGGGGCGGGTGCCGTTGCCGCCGGAGCGGGTGGCTTACGCGCCTGATCGGTCGGCTGTGCCGGGGATGGTGGCCGAGCGGGCCCGGCCCGGGGACATCGTGCTGACCATGGGGGCCGGGGACGTCACGGAGCTGGGGCCGCAGATCGTGGCTCGCCTGTCCTGAGCCGCCACCGCCCCGCGCTCGCCCGCCGGCAGTGCGGCGGGTCCGCGCCGCGTCAGTCGTGCGCCGCGTCAGTCGTGCGCCGTGCCAGTCGTGCGCCGTGTCAGTCGTGCGCCGTGCCGGTCGTGCGCCGTGCCGGCGCGGGGGAGCGGCGGGCGTTCGCACAGGCGCGCGAGGGGCCGGTCGTTTGGGCGTGGCGCGCGGGTGTCGGGCCGTGCGTCGGCGTAGGTTCGGTGCCGACATGAGCCGCGTGTTGGCGGGAGGGTGATGAAGGCGCGCACGGCGTTCCTGGTGCTGCTGACGGCAGGGGTGGTGGGGTCGGCCGCGTGGCTGGTGTTCTTCTCGCCCGTGCTGGGCGTCCGTTCGGTGGAGATCGTGGGAAATCTCACAGTGCCCAGCGAGCGGATCGAGCAGCAGGCGGGTGTGGCGGACCTGCATCCTCTCGCCACCGTGAACCTCGCCGACGTCGAGGCCCGCGTTCTGGGCATCAGACAGCTCGCCTCGGCCAAGGTCGACCGGATCTGGCCCGGCACGCTCAAGATCGAGGTGGTCGAGCGCCGGCCGGTCGCCGCCGTGCCGGCGGGCGACAAGGTGGCGATCGTCGACGGCCAGGGTGTGGTGATCGAGGTCAAGCAGGCCGCCCCGCCCATGCTGCCGCTGCTCAAGGTGGACCGCCCGCAGCAGGGCGACCCCGCCATGATGGCCGCGCTCAAGGTGATCGAGGCCGTCCCTGACGACGTCGCGGCCAAGGTCAGGCAGGTGCGGGCGGGCACGGCGGAAGGGGTGACGCTGATCCTTTCGGACGGGCGTACCGTCCTGTGGGGCGGTCCCGACCGGCCGGAGGAGAAGGGCCGCATCCTCAGCTCGCTGCTCAAGCGCGAAAGGTCGGTCACCCTGTACGACGTCAGCTCGCCCGACGTGGTGACGCTGAAGTGATCGTGATCGTCAGGGTCTGGCAACTCAGCGGCAAGAGCATGGCCCAGCCTGTGCGAGGCGGGGGTCGCGCCGTGAGAGCCTGTAAGCCGGACTTTCGGCAAAGGAGGGCCGCCACCAGGCGCGACTGCGGAGCGAAACGGACAGCCCGCGACACGCCGGACGTGCTTGCGGCGCGGTTAGTTGACCCGCCTGGAGCGTAACTCCTACTGTCCGTATCAATCCTCAGGTTGACATAAATCTAAATCTCAACCTGAGGTTGAGAGTTACCCGAACTAACAAAAAGCGGAGACAATCCGCACCGAAATGGCAAGTCAACGAGCGGAAAGGCCCCTCGTCGTGGCAGCACCGCAGAACTACCTCGCGGTCATCAAGGTCGTCGGCATCGGCGGCGGCGGAGTCAACGCCGTCAACCGGATGATCGAGGAGGGACTCAAGGGCGTCGAGTTCATCGCGATAAACACCGACGCCCAGGCGCTGCTGATGAGTGACGCCGATGTGAAACTCGACGTGGGCCGCGAGCTCACGCGCGGACTGGGCGCGGGCGCCAACCCCGATGTCGGCCGTAAGGCGGCCGAGGACCACCGTGAGGAGATCGAGGAGGTCCTCAAGGGGGCCGACATGGTCTTCGTCACGGCGGGCGAGGGCGGCGGCACGGGCACGGGCGGCGCCCCCGTCGTGGCCAACATCGCCAGATCGCTCGGCGCGCTCACCATCGGTGTCGTGACCAGGCCGTTCAGCTTCGAAGGACGGCGCAGGGCGTCGCAGGCGGAAGCCGGCATCGAGACGCTGCGCGACGAGGTCGACACCCTCATCGTGATCCCCAACGACCGGCTGCTGTCGATCTCGGATCGGCAGGTGAGCGTGCTCGACGCGTTCAAGGCCGCCGACCAGGTGCTGCTGTCGGGTGTGCAGGGCATCACCGACCTGATCACCACCCCTGGTCTGATCAACCTCGACTTCGCCGACGTCAAGTCGGTCATGTCGGGCGCCGGCTCGGCCCTCATGGGCATCGGCCACGCGCGCGGCGACGACCGGTCGGTGGCGGCGGCCGAGATGGCGGTCTCCAGCCCGCTGCTGGAGGCCAGCATCGACGGCGCGCACGGCGTGCTGCTGTCGATCGCGGGCGGCTCCGACCTCGGCCTGTTCGAGATCAACGAGGCGGCCCAGCTCGTCTCCATGGCCGCCGCGCCCGACGCGAACATCATCTTCGGCACGGTCATCGACGACGCCCTCGGCGACGAGGTGCGCGTCACGGTGATCGCGGCCGGCTTCGACGACGTGCCCGGCCCGGCGGAGAAGCAGGCGCCGCGCCCGGTGGGCCGCGCGCCCGCACCGCCCGCGGCGGCTCCTGTGTCGCCTCCGCGGCCGAGCGCCGCGGCGCCGAGCGTGAAGTCCGAGCCGCCCGCGCCGCGCCCTGAGGTACGTCCTGAGCCGCGTCCCGAGCCGCGCCCCGAGTTCAGGCCCGAGCCGCGTCCCGAGCCCCGTCCTGAGCCGCGTGCGGAGTTCAGGCCCGAGCCGCGTCCCGAGCCGGTGCGCCCGGTCGAGCCGGTGCGGGAGATCCCGAGGGAGCCCGTCCGCGAGCCGGTGCGCGACTCGCTGCGCGACGCCGGGGCCGGTGACGACCCCGCCGACGAGCCGTCCGGCCCCGTCTCGATCCCCCGGCCCGCGCCCGAGCCCGCAAACCCGCCCACGCCCATCACCTCCCGCATGTCGGAGCCCCCCAAACGTCCTCGGGTGATCTTCGAGGAGCAGGAAGAGGAACTCGACGTTCCCGACTTCCTCAAATAGCCGTCAAGTAGCCGCGCCTGACGCCGCTCCCCACAGGGACACGGGAGCGGCGCCGTCGTGCTTACGGGGAGAGGGCGCGGTGGACGTACGTGCTTCAGGGGAGAGGCGCGGCGGGCGTACGGGGTGAGGGCGACGGATACCTGGAGTGAGGGGGAGAGGCACGTGAGAAGGGACGAGATCGCGGCCGGTCTCGCCGAGGTCGACGCGCGCATCGCCACGGCGTGCCACGCCGTGGGGCGCGACCGGGGCGAGGTCACGCTGATCGCCGTCACCAAGACGCGTCCGGCCGAGGACGTGCGCATCCTGTCGGACTTGGGTGTGCGCGACGTCGCCGAGAACCGCGACCAGGAGGCCGCCCCCAAGGCGGGCGAGCTCGCTGGCCTTCCGCTGACCTGGCACTTCGTCGGCCAGTTGCAGACCAACAAGGTCCGCTCCGTGGTCGGGTACGCCGACGTGATCCACTCCGTCGACCGCGTCAGGCTGGTGGAGGCGATCAGCAGGGAGGCCGTGCGCCAGGGCCGCCGGGTCGGCTGCCTGGTGCAGGTCGCGCTCGACGACGACCCCGCCAGAGGCGGCTGCCGCCCCGCCGACCTGCTGGAGCTCGCCGACGAGGTGGCGCTGGCCGAGGGTGTCTGGCTCGGCGGCATCATGGCGGTGGCCCCGCTGGGCGAGGAGCCGGCCAAGGCGTTCGCCCGGCTGCGCGACCTGGCCGTACGGCTGGAGGAGCAGCACCCCCGCGCCACGATGATCTCGGCGGGCATGAGCGAGGACCTCACGGAGGCCATCGCCTACGGCGCGACACACGTGCGGGTCGGTACGGCGTTGCTCGGTCGTCGCAAGCCCTTCGTCAGGTAATGTCCCCTCAAGTGGGTCTTCAGGCCCATGACCAAGTAGAGGTCGATCAGCGGTGAGCTCCAAGGGGGTACGGCTACCGCCTCGGACACGGCGACGGGCCCGAGCGAGTGCGACCATGAGCAGGAGGACGACGTAGCGATGGCCGGCGCGATGCGCAAGATGGCGGTCTACCTCGGTCTCGTGGAGGACGACCGCTACGAGAGGTACGAGACCTACACCGACGACTACACCTACGACGACGAGGTGCAGCGGCCCGGCGAGGAGCGTGCCGTGGCGGTCCAGGAGCGCGAGGACGAGCCCGAGGCCGGGGTCCCCGCACGACGGCCCACCACGACCATCCTCGAACGGCGCACGACCGATCTGGCCCGCATCACCACCCTGCACCCCCGCACGTACAACGAGGCGCGTACGATCGGCGAGCACTTCCGCGACGGCACCCCGGTCATCATGAACCTGACCGAGATGGTTGACAGCGACGCCAAGCGGCTCGTTGATTTCGCGGCAGGTCTGGTCTTTGGCCTACATGGCAGCATTGAACGTGTTACCAACAAGGTGTTCCTGTTGTCCCCTGCCAATGTCGAGGTGACTGCCGAGGACAAGGCTCGAATCGCGGAACGCGGGTTCTTCAACCAGAGTTAGAGTCTCTGTATGCCTATCGGACCCAACCCGGTCTCACCGAGGCCGGGCGGGCACATCAGAAGTGGAGGCGCGGCCGGGCCGTGGAGATCATCGGTGGGATCTTGGTCGTTGTCCTGTCTCTGTATTTGGTGCTGCTCATCGGCAGGATGATCTTTGAGACGGTGCAGGCGTTCGCCCGTCAGTGGCGGCCTTCCGGTGTCGTCCTGGTGCTGGCGGAGGCCACATACACCGCAACTGACCCTCCCCTCAAGTTCCTCCGCCGTTTCATTCCCCCGCTCCGGTTGGGTACGGTGGCCTTTGACCTAAGCTTCACTGTCCTGTTCATCGTGGTTCTGATCTTGATCCAGATCGCCGGAACTCTGCGATGATGGGACCGGTGGGGCGCCGGTCGTGATCCAACTCGTGTCCGCGCTGAGGTGATTCGGGTTACCGTCCTCCGGACAGACTCCAAGCGCGCCAAGGAGACCAAAAAATGCCGCTGACGCCCGCTGATGTGCGGAACAAGCAGTTCAGTACCACCCGGCTCCGGCCGGGCTACGACGAGGAAGAGGTCGACGCCTTCCTCGACGAGGTGGAGGCTGAGCTCGACCGCCTGATCCAAGAGAACGAGGAGCTCCGCGCCAAGCTGGCCGAGTGCCTGCGTGGGAAGGTGCCGGGCGGCATGAACATGCCCATGGCCTCCGCCCCGGTCCAGGAGCAGCCCAAGCCCGAGATGATGGCGCCGCAGCCGGAGCCCATGCGGGCCCCCGAGCCGCCGCCGGTGCAGCAGCAGCCCGTCCCCGTGGCCATGAACATGCCTCCCGCCGAGGACAACATGGACACCGCGGCCCGCGTGCTCGCGCTCGCCCAGCAGACCGCCGACCAGGCGATCGCCGACGCCCGCCGGGAGGCGGACGAGACGGTCACCCGCGCCCGCCGCGAGGCCGACGAGATCCTCACCAAGGCCCGCCGCCAGGCCGAGCAGGTCATCGGCGACGCCCGTGCCCGCGCCGAGACGCTCGAGCGCGACGCGCAGGAGCGCCACCGCCAGGCCATGGGCTCGCTGGTGCAGACCCGCGACGAGCTCGAGCGCAAGGTCGAGGAGCTGCGCAGCTTCGAGCGCGAGTACCGCAGCCGCCTCAAGCTCTACCTGGAGAACCAGCTCGCCGAGCTCAACGTCTCCGCAGAGGGCAGCGGTGGGTTCCCGGTGATGTCCGGTGGTCCGCAGGGTCAGGCTCCCGCCATGTCGCACGCCGTGCCTCAGGGTGGCCAGCAGCCTCTTCCCGGTGGTCCGAGCCCGTTCGGTGGCGAGGCTCCGCAGGGCGCCTTCCCCGGCGGTGACGGTCCGCACAACGACCGCCGGTAAAGTAGCGGGTCACTAGGACCTGTCACTCGAAAGAGCCCCCTGTGATCCTTATCAGTGCTGGTTTGGTGCTCGCGGCAGTGGTTCTGCTGATCGCGGGCTTCGTACTGGCGAAGCCGTTCCTGATCATGTGGTCCATCGTGGTCAGCGTGTTGTCCGCGCTGTTCCTGGTGATCGGGGCGTTCCTGCGGCGGAACGAGCTTTTTCCCGGAGGTGGGCAGGCCGCTGCGCCGGCCACCCCCCCGAAGGGGCTCATGCCGTCCGCGCCGCCGTACAACCAGACCGGTCCGATGGTTCACCAGCAGCACCCGCAGCCCCGGCCGCAGCCTCAGGCGCATCCCCACGCGCCGCAGCGGACGGCGACCGCACCGGGCCCCGCTCCGCGCCGGCCCGCGCCGACCGGCATCGCGCCGGATGCGATCGTGCTGGTGATCCCCGGGCGCAAGCGCTACCACGTGCCCGGCTGCAGGCAGCTGATCGGCAGGGATCACGAGGAGCTCACCTACGAGGAGGCGCGCGAGGAGGGCTTCACGCCCTGCACCACGTGCCTGCCGGACGCAGCGCTCGGCGGACGGCAACTGCCGCCTGCCGCCGACCCCGAGCCCGCCGTCACCCCGGGTCCCGCCGCCGACGTTCCCGCGGCGAGCCGGGCCGAGAGCTCCGAGCAGACCCGCGACGTACGTCCGCCGGTCGCCCCGCCGAAGTCCGACACGAAGGCTTCCACCCCCAGCCCGGAGTCCGCCGCCTCCCACGAGGAGGAAGGCGCCACCGGGTGGTTCGGCCGCCCTGCCGCCGCTCCGGCGAGCCAGGCCAAGGCCCCCTCCTCCGCCTCCCCCGAGCCCGGCTCGGATGACGAGCAGGCGGACGACTCACAGACTTCCTTCTTCCGGCCGCCGCCCTTCGCGCGCAAGACCGAGTCCTCCTCCGCCCCCGGCACGGGCGAGCCCTCCGCCGACGAGACCGGCACGTCCCCGGCCAACGCCAGGCCGGTGGGTCCGGTGGGTCCGGTGGGCAAGACGCCGCGTCCCGCGTCCGCGAGCAGCCCCGAGCAGCCCGGCGGGAAGCCGGGCACCACGCCCGAGGCCCGGCCGGGGGGTCCTGGCACGAAGCCCGAGGGTAGGCCGGGCGGTTCCGGCACGAAGCCCGACACCAGGCCCGGGCAGGCCGACGGCACCTCCGAGCGCCCTGGGCGGCCGGACGCGGGTGCGGCGGCAGGTCAGGCTGGTGATCGGCCCGGCCAGGCGACCGGGCCTTCGGCGGGCCGGACGGCTGGTCAGGCGGAGGGCCGACCGGCTGGTCAGACGACCGCCTCGCCCGAGCAGGCCGGTGGTAAGAGCGGGCAGGCCGGTGGCAAGGCTGGGGAAGCAGCCGCCAGGCCTGGGGAGGCTGGGGGTAAGCCCGGGCAGAGCGGGGCCGAGCCGCAGACCTCTGAGACGTCCGCCGGCAAGGGCGGGCAGGCGGGTGGCAAGCCGGGTGTGGCTGCCAGGCGGGTCGAGGACGATGACGTGTCGGGGCCCGACACGGCGCCGCAGCCGCGGGTGACCGCGTCCGGGCTGCCGGCCGAGCCGTCGGGTGGATCCGCCGAGCGTCCGTCCGGCCCCGCCGGCGAGCCGCCCTCGTCCGGTGAGACCGTGATCCTGCACGAGCGGCCCGCGTCCTCGGCCGAGTCGACGGCCAAGCCCAAGGGGCCGCTGCCTCCTGGCGCTCCGGCCCGGCCGTCGGCCGCCAAGCCGGCTGCCGTACCGGGGAAGACCACCTCCGAGCGTCCGCCCGCGCCCAAGGCGGGGGTCGCCAAGGGGGAGCCGCCGAAGGGCGCCGAGAGCGGCGCTGCGGGTAGGGCCGGTGACGCGCCCGGCAAGGGCGGCGGTAAGGGGGCAGGGGAGAGCACGGTGAAGGTCATCGTGGGCACCCGCCGCTACCACAGTACCGCCTGCCCGTTGATCAGGGGCGCGGGGGAGACCGGCGTGGAGACGATGACGCTCGCCGCGGCTGAGGCGGCCGGGCTGACGAGTTGCTCGGTGTGCCAGCATGACCGGGAGACGGTCGGCTGAGGCCCCGGCAGGCTGACGGGTCGGTCAAGGTGGCACGGTCGTGAGGCGCCGACCGGGCGCCGCAGGTTGATCGCTCCCTTGTGTGAAGGCCTCTCGCGTGATGCGAGGGGCCTTTGTCATGCGGGCGGGCGCGCCGGCCAGGGCCCAAGGTGCGGCGGTTGACGTCCGGGATGGCGGCGGGTAACGTGCCCCACCCCTAGCGACGCTTCTGGAGCTGCGGGTGGGGTTTCGCACCCACCGGCTCTCTGGAGGCTCCCCGATGACTTCCGGCTCGCCGCTCAGGCGGCGCGACTTCCGGCTGCTCCTGTTCGGACAGACCACCACCCAACTCGGTACGCAGGTCAGCGGTGTGGCGATCCCGCTGCTGGCCGTCGTCACCCTCGATGCCTCACCCCTGCAACTGGGCCTGGTCACGGCGGCAGGAACGATCGCCTTCGCGCTGATCGGCCTGCCCGCGGGCGTCTGGATCGACCGGTGGCGGCGCCGCCCCGTGCTCGTCGCGGCCGATCTGGCGCGGGCGGTGCTGCTGGCCACGATCCCGCTGGCCGCCCTGCTCGGGACGCTGACCATCGCGCAGCTCGTCGTCGTGTCGCTGCTGGCCGGCCTCGCCAGGGTCTTCTTCGACGTCGGCTACCAGAGCTACCTGCCGTCCGTCGTCGGGCGGGGCGAGCTGATCGCGGGGAACTCGGCGATGGAGAGCATCCGCGCCTGCGGTCAGGTGGCCGGGCCCGGTGTCGGAGGCTGGGCCGTCACCGTGCTCGGCTCCGCGAACGTCGTCCTCGTCCAGGCCGTCACGTTCGCCGTCTCGGCCGCTTCGCTGCTGGCCATCAGGGCTCCCGAACCGTCTCCGAACCCGAGGCCGGGCTCGGGAGTGCCGGGGGCGGGGCGGGGTGCGGAGACTGCGGACTCCGGGGCCGGGCGGCGGTCGCGCGGCCTGGTGGCGGAGATCGGGGAAGGGCTGGCGTTCGTGACCGGGAGCAGGGTGTTGCGGGCGACGACGATCACCAGCGCGGCCGGCAACCTGGCCTTCGCGATCGCCTCGGCCGCGAGCTTCCCCTTCATGATCCACACCCTCGGCCTCACCCCCACCGGGATCGGCCTGGTGCTGGCGGCCGGTTCGCCGGCCGCCCTGGCGGGCGCGGCCCTGACGCCGCGCCTGGCCCGCCGAATCGGCTCCGCCCGGGTCATCTGGCTGTCCCTGGCCGTGACGGGCCCTGTGGCGATGCTGAGCCCCCTGGCAGGGCCAGGATGGGGAGTGGGGCTGTTCGTGTTCGGTACGGCCGTGGGCGAGCTGGGTCAGATCGTGTACGCCGTCACGAACGTGAGCCTGCGCCAGCGCCTGTGCCCCGAGCACATGCTCGGCCGGGTCAACGCCACCGTGCGCTGGCTCATGATGGGCCTGTTCCCGCTGGGCGCCCTGCTGGGAGGGATCCTCGGGGAGGCGGCCGGGCCGCGGCCGGCGCTCTGGGCGGCCGCTGTGGTCATCGTCCTGTCACCGCTGCCCGCGTACGCGGCCCTGCGCGGGATCCGCGAGGCGGGGGACGTCCCGCTCGTGACGTCGCCGTAGGGGGGGCGCGCCCCCCTACGGCGAACGGCGAACGGCGGTCAGGCGCGGCGGAGCTGGAAGGTGAGGCCGAGGTCGGCGTCCGAGTGGGACGGCAGGTCCGCGGCGGTGCCCTCCGTGATGGTGGTGGCCAGCACGTCCTCGCCCACCACGTGCCCCTCCGAGCGCAGCGCCGTGGCCAGGTCGTCGGACGTGGCGGTCCACCACAGCTCGATGCGGTCGGTGATCGACAGGCCGCTCGACTTGCGGGCCTCCTGCACCAGGCGGATGACCTCGCGCAGCAGGCCGGCGCGGCGCAGCTCGTCGGTCAGCTCCAGGTCGAGCGCGACGGTCTCGCCCGTGCCGGTGCCGATGGCGCCCGTCTCGACCGCCCAGCCCGAGCGGGGCTGCTCGTTGACGATCACCTCGTCCGGGCCGAGCATGACCTCGCCGAGCGAGTCCGCCTCCACCATGACCGTGGCGCCCGAGCGCAGGGCCCTGGCGACGCGGGTGGCATCGGCGGCGGTCACGGCGGCGGCCACGAGCTTGGTCTGCGAGCCGAAGCGCTTGCCCAGGGCGCGGAAGTTCGGCTTGACCGTGTAGGACACGAGGTCGGCGCTGAAGCCGGACATGTCCTCCAGGGTCTGCACGTTCAGCTCGTCGGCCACCAGGCCGCGCAGCTCGCCGGGGAGCGACGGCCAGCCGTGCGCGCCGACCAGGGCCCGCCGCAGCGGCTGGCGGGTCTTGACGCCCGAGGAGGCGCGGGCCGAGCGGCCCAGCTCCACCAGGCGCCGCACGAGGGCCATCTGGTCCGACAGCGCCGGGTTGAGCAGGTCCTCGCGCACCTCCGGCCAGCCGGTCAGGTGGACGGAGGAGGGCGCGTCGGCCGAGCGCAGGACGTCCCACAGGTAGTCGGTGACGAACGGCGTGATGGGCGCCATCAGCCGCAGCACCGTCTCCAGGCACTCGTACAGGGTCGCGAAGGCGTCCTGCGAGCCCTGCCAGAAGCGGCGGCGGGAGCGGCGGACGTACCAGTTGGACAGGTCGTCGAGGAAGTCGGCCAGGCGGCGGCCGGCGCGCTGGGTGTCGTACTCGTCGAGCGCCGTCGTGACCTCGGCCACCGTGCGGTGCAGCTCCGCCAGCGCCCAGCGGTCGAGCAGCGGGCGCTGCGCGGCCGGGGCGGCCTCGGCGAGCATGGCCGGCGACCAGGACTCGGCGTTGGCGTAGAGGGTGAAGAACGACGAGGTGTTCCAGAGCGTCAGCAGGACCTTGCGGACGATCTCCTCCAGCGTGCCGTGACCCACCCGGCGGGCCGCCCACGGCGAGCCGGAGCAGGCCATGAACCAGCGCAGCGCGTCGGCCCCGTGCTGGTCCATCAGCGGGATCGGCTCCAGGATGTTGCCCAGGTGCTTGCTCATCTTGCGGCCGTCCTCGGCCAGGATGAGGCCGAGGCAGAGCACGTTCTGGTAGGAGGACTGGCCGAAGACCAGCGTGCCGACGGCCATCAGCGAGTAGAACCAGCCGCGCGTCTGGTCGGTGGCCTCGCAGATGAAGTCGGCCGGGTAGACGCCCTCGGGCCTGCCGCGCTCGCCCCACTGGGCGAACGGCATGGAGCCGGAGTCGTACCAGGCGTCGATGACGTCGGGCACGCGGGTGGCCAGGGCGCCACACGACGGGCAGTCGAAGGTGACGTCGTCGACGTACGGGCGGTGCGGGTCGAGCGCGGAGACGTCCTGGCCGGCGAGCGTGCCGAGCTCCTCCAGCGACCCGACGCAGGTCACGTGCGACTCGTCCTGCGAGCACACCCACAGCGGCAGCGGCGTGCCCCAGTAGCGCGAGCGCGACAGCGACCAGTCGACGTTGCCGCGCAGCCACTCGCCGAACCGGCCCCACTTGATCGTGTCGGGGAACCAGTTGGTCTTGGAGTTCTCCGCCAGCATCTGGTCCTTGACCGCGGTGGTGCGGATGTACCAGGAGGGCAGGGCGTAGTAGAGCAGCGCCGTGTGGCAGCGCCAGCAGTGCGGGTAGCTGTGCTCCATGTGGCCGCCGCGGTAGAGCAGGCCACGCGCCCGCAGGTCCTCGGTCAGCTCCTCGTCGGCGTCCTTGAAGAACCTGCCGCCGACCATGGGCACGTCGTCGAGGAAGCGGCCGTCGGGGCCGATCGGGTTGACGACCGGCATGCCGTACTTCTTGATCACGGTCATGTCCTCGGCGCCGAAGGCGGGCGCCTGGTGGACCAGGCCGGTGCCGTCCTCGATCGTGACGTAGTCGCCGAGCACGACGTAGTGCGCGCCGGGGATGTCGACGAGGTCGAACGGGCGGGTGTAGGTGGTGTGCTCCAGCTCGCGGCCGGTGAAGCGGGCCACCTCGGTGGCGCCCTCGCCGAGCACCGACAGCAGGGGCTCGGCCACGACCAGGACCTCGCCGTCGGCGGTGCGGGCCGCGACGTAGGTGACGTCGGGGTGCACGGCGACGGCCGTGTTGGAGACGAGGGTCCAGGGCGTGGTGGTCCAGATGAGCAGGGCCGCGCCCAGCTCGGCCAGCGGGCCGGAGGTCGCGGGCATGCGGACGTAGACCGACGGGCTGGAGACCGTCTCGTACGCGCCCGGCTGGCCCAGCTCGTGGTCGGACAGCCCGGTGCCGCAGCGCGGGCAGTAGGGCGTGATCCGGAAGTCGCGGAACAGCAGCCCCTTGTCGAAGATGACCTTCAGCGACCACCACACGGACTCGACGTAGGACGGGTCCATGGTCCGGTACGCCTGGGACAGGTCGATCCAGTAGCCCATCCGCTCGGTCATCTGCTCGAACGCGTCGACGTGCCGCAGCACCGACTCGCGGCACTTGGCGTTGAACTCGGCGATGCCGTACGTCTCGATGTCGCGCTTGCCCGACAGGCCCAGCTCGCGCTCGACGCCGACCTCGACGGGCAGGCCGTGGCAGTCCCAGCCGGCCTTGCGGGGCACGCTGAAGCCGCGCATCGACTTGTAGCGCGGGAACAGGTCCTTGAACACGCGCGCCTCGACATGGTGCACGCCGGGCAGGCCGTTGGCGGTGGGCGGGCCCTCGTAGAACACCCAGGCGGGGTTGCCCGCGTTCTGCTCGACGGAGCGCTCGAAGATCTTCCCGTCCCGCCAGCGGTCGAGGACCTCGCGCTCGAGCGCGGGCAGGTCGACCTGCGCGGGAAGAGAGCGGAATGATGGGGAAGACATCTCGGGCGGGACCTCCACGCTTGATCGGCCGGTTGGCTGGACGCGTGAAGGGACGAAGCCTGGCGGCTCCGCGGTACCACCCTTCTTGACCCCGCGCGTGGCGGAGCCCTCTTCATTTGGTCTGCTGCCGGGTCTAATGAGCTCGCGAGAGCCGTTCTTCCGGCGGCTCCGGGGTGATATCCCTCACAGTCGGGCCCCATCAACGCCTTGCAGTCTCAAACCATAACGCAGAGTGGGGGCGAAGGCTTCCTTGTTTTCCTGGTGGCGTCCGCCCACCCGGCGAGCCCCGCCGGTACGCAAGTCGTAAACGGCGCAAAGTTGTGGGAATGGACGCCCCCGGGGAGGAGTTGAATGCGCGAGGCGGGATAGTACGGGGGAGGTAAACCGTCCGGCGGGTCGTTTGCCGTTCCGTTATATGGATCCTAAGCTGCCCGCACCATTTACGGCCTTGATCAGCAATGGAGGCAGCCATGGCGGCAGTCACGCAGACCGCTACACCGTCGATGTGGTCGGACGAGGAGCTGGCCGAGGTACGCGGCAGGCTCCAGGAGGAGATCGACGAGCTCGAGGCGGACATCCTCCGCCACGAGTCCGAGATAGCCTCTGGAGACGTGACCCAGGGCGCCGGCGACGACCAGGCCGACGCCGGCGCCAAGACGTACGAGCGCGAACGCGAGATCGCCCTTACCCTGAATGCGCGCGATCTGGTCGCGCAGAACGAACGTGCGATCGCCAGGATCGACGCAGGGACCTATGGAGTGTGCGAATCGTGCCACAAGCCGATCGGCAAGGAACGCCTCCAGGCGTTCCCGAGGGCGACGCTGTGCGTGGCCTGCAAGCAGAGGGAGGAACGCCGGTAAGCGGCCCCGCCGAAGGCTCAGGAGGCGCAGCGGGCAGGCCCCGCCGGCGCCTCTTCGCCGTCCTCGTGGTGCTGGCGGCCGTGATCTACGCGGCCGACCTCGCCACCAAGACGGTGGTGCTGCGCACGCTGGAGGGTGAGCCGCCGCTGGTCGTCATCCCGGGGGTGCTGCAGTTCAGGGTGATCTTCAACTCCGGCGCCGCGTTCAGCATCGGCACGGGGATGACGTTCATCTTCACCTTCATCGCGGCCGGCGTGGTCGTGGCGATCGTGCGTACGGCGCGCAAGCTCGGCAGCAGGTCCTGGGCCGTCACGCTCGGCCTCCTGCTGGGCGGCGCGACCGGCAACCTCACCGACAGGCTGCTGCGCTACCCCTCGGGGCTCGGGCGCTCCTCGCAGCTCCAGGGGCACGTCGTCGACTTCATCGAGGTGCTGCCGGGCAACTTCCCCGTCATCGACTACTTCCCTGTGTTCAACATCGCCGACTCGGCGATCGTCTGCGGCGGCATCCTGGCCGTGATCCTGGCCTGGCGCAACGTGCAGATCGACGGTTCCAGGGAGGTGGCCGAGGATGACTGAGCAGCGCAGCCTGCCCGTGCCCGACGGGCTGGAGGGCGAGCGGCTCGACGCCGCGCTCTCGCGCCTGTTCGGCTTCTCCCGCACCCGCGCGGCCGAGCTGATCACGGCCGGCGAGGTGTTCGTGGACGGCCGCCAGCCGGCCAAGTCCGACCGCGTGCATGCGGGCGCCTGGCTGGAGGTGACGCTGCCGCCGCCGGTCACCACCCCCATGCCGGTGGCCGAGCCGGTGCCCGGCATGACCATCGTGTACGAGGACGACGACATCGTCGTGGTCAACAAGCCCATCGGGGTGGCGGCCCACCCGACCGTCGGCTGGACGGGCCCCACCGTGATCGGCGGGCTGCTCGGCGCCGGGCACACGATCGCCACCAGCGGCGCCGCCGAGCGCCAGGGCATCGTGCACCGGCTCGACGCCAACACCACGGGCGCGATGGTGGTGGCCAAGAGCGAGCACGCCTACTCGCGGCTCAAGCGGGCCTTCAAGGAGCGTACGGTCGACAAGCGCTACCACGCGCTGGTGCAGGGGCACCCCGACCCGTTCAGGGGCACGGTGGACGCGCCCATCGACCGGCACCCGTCGGGCGACGGCCGCTTCGCGGTGGTGGCCGGGGGCAAGCCGTCCGTGACCCACTACGACACGGTCGAGGCGTTCAGGGCCGCGTCGCTGCTGGACATCAAGCTGGAGACCGGGCGTACGCACCAGATCCGGGTGCACATGTCGGCGCTGCGCCACCCGTGCGTCGGCGACATGCTCTACGGCGCCGATCCGACGCTGGCGGCCCGGCTGGGGGTCACCCGGCAGTGGCTGCACGCGGTGGCGCTCGGGTTCGAGCACCCCTCGTCCGGCGAGTGGGTGTCGTTCAGCACCGACTACCCGCAGGACCTGCAGAAGGCGCTGGACATCGTGCGCGCGGAGTCCTGACCCCGCGCCCAGCCCCACTTCGGAGCCCCCGTTCAGTCCCGGTCAGGCGGACTTCTTCTTCTTGGGCTTGCCGGCCGCCCGGCCGTTCTCCGACCCCTCGACCTGGCCGGGGGTGCGGGCGGCGGTCTCCTTCTTGGTCTTGGTCGGCTTCGGCTCCTCGCTGGGGGTCTTCTCCTTCTTCGCCGTGGGCGACGGGCTGCGCGGCTGCTCGCGGGTCGGCGGCGGGGTGCTGCGGGCCGGTGGTGCGCTGCTCTGCGGTGTGACGCTCTGGGGCGAGACGTTCTGCGGCCCGGTCCGCTCCGGCTCGGTGCTCTTCAGCTCCGGGGTGGGGGACTCGTACACGGTCGTCTTCTCGGTGGTCACGACGGCGGGCGCGGGGCTGGGGGAGACCGCATCCTGCGGACGCTGCGACCACCAGGCCGCGCCTCCCGTGACGAGCCCGACGGCCAGCGCGCCCGCGACGATCGCGGCCAGCGGCAGCAGGCGCCGCCGGGACCGCCAGGGCAGGGCCGCCGGCGCGACGGTGACGGGGCCGGTCCGCTCGGGCGCGTCGCCCGTGAGGACCGCGGCCAGGCGCCGCTCCGCCTCGTCGAGTGTCATGCGCTCCGCGGGGTCCTTGTGCAGCAGCCCCACCAGCACGGGGGCGAGCACGCCCGCGCGGGCCATCGGGCGCGGCTCGGCGTGCATGACGGCGCCCAGCGTGGCCAGGGCGCTGTCGCGCTGGAAGGGGGAGTGCCCCTCCACCGCCATGTAGAGCGTCACGCCCAGCGACCACAGGTCGGAGGCGGGCCTGGCCTGGCCGCCTGCCGCGCGTTCGGGGGCCATGAAGGCAGGGGTGCCGACCAGGATGCCCGTCCTGGTGACGGGCGCCTCGTCCTCGGTGGTGGCGATGCCGAAGTCGGTCAGGACCGCGCGGCCGTCCTCCGCGAGCAGCACGTTGTCGGGCTTGACGTCGCGGTGCAGCACGCCCGCCGCGTGCGCCGCCCGCAGCGCCTCCAGGAGCTGTAACCCGATCGCGGCGGCCCTGGCGGGCGGCATCGGGCCGTCCTCCCTGATCAGGGCGCCCAGCGTGCGCGAGGGCACGAGCTGCATCACGATCCACGGATGGCCGCGCTCCTCCAGCACGTCGTAGACGGTGGCCACGCCGGGGTGCGCCACCCGGCCCGCGGCCCTGGCCTCACGGAAGGTACGGACGGCGAACTCGTCGCGCTCGGGACCGGTCATGTTGCCAGGCGGCAGCACCTCCTTGACGGCCACGTCCCGGCCGAGCACCTCGTCGTGGGCATGCCAGACCATGCCCATGCCGCCCTTGCCGATCGTCCTGAGCAGCCGGTAACGCCCACCGACCACCAATCCAGCTGAATCGGACATGCACGGCGACTACCCAAGAAGGATCCGGGCAAGCGCGGTGACGACGGCCGCCGACGCCAGCACGACGAGGAACGGCGCCCGCAGCAGCAGCGCCACCACCGCCGCCCCCAGCCCGGCGGTCCTGGCCGGGTCGAAGCTCAGCCCGCCCTGCGCCGTGAACGTCTGCACCGCGATCAGCGCCGCCAGCAGCGCCACCGGCACCAGCTCCGCGAACCTGCGCATCCCCGGATGGTCCAGCACCCGCCGGGGCGCGGCCAGCCCCGCCAGTTTCAGCGCGTAGCAGCCCGCGCAGACGGCCGCGATCGCCCACCACAGCGTCATCGCAGCATCACCGCCAGGACCGCCACGGCCGACAGCAGCACCGGCACACCGGCGGGCAGGAACGGGGTGGCGCACAGCGCGATCGCCGCCGCGCCCGCCGCCAGCCAGCGCAGCTCGGCGCTCTCGGCCAGCCGCGGCCACAGGATGGCCAGGAACGCCACGGGACCCACCACGTCCAGCCCCAGCACGCCGGGGTCGCCCAGGAACGAGGTGCCGTAGGCGCCGGCCAGCGTGGTCAGGTTCCAGGCGGCGTACAGGCCGGCGAACGTGGTCACGAAACCCGTGCGGGCCGCCTCGGGGGTCGGCTGGGCCATGGTGACGGCCGTGGTCTCGTCGATGACGCCGTGGGCGGCCAGCAGGCGGCGCGCGCCCCGTACGCGCAGCAGGTCGGCCATGCGCAGGCCGTAGAGCGTGTTGCGGCCGCCGAGCAGCAGCGCGCCGAGCGTGGCGGCCAGCAGGTCGCCCCCGGCGGCGACCGCGCCGGTCAGCGCGAACTGCGAGGCGCCGGTGAACGCCAGCAGGCTCAGCACGCACGCCTGCGGCACGGACAGGCCCGCGGTGACCGCCGCGGCGCCGAAGGCGATACCGGACAGCCCCACGGCCAGCCCCACGCCGAGACCGTCCCGCACGGCGGCGGAACGGGAGGTCGTCTCTTCCATGCTGCCCGAGGCTAGGCGCCAGGCGAATCGCCCGTCTTGTACGTTCCTGCAGCACGTTGGTACGCGGCGGGCGGGACGCCCACGATGCGCTTGAAGTGACGGTTCAGATGGGCCTGGTCGGTGAAGCCCACCTCGGCGGCCACCCGCGCGGGCCGCACGCCGGCCTGCAGCAGGCGCCGCGCCTGCCGGACCCGCAGCGAGGTCAGGTACGCGTGCGGCGGCAGCCCCGTCGCGGCCTTGAACGCCCGCAGCAGCGCGAACGGCCGCGCCCCCACCGCCGCCGCCAGGTCCTCCAGCGCGGGCGGGTCCACGAGGCTCTCGTGCAGCAGCTCCAGCGCCGCCCGCACCGTCCGCCTGCCCTCCGCCGGCGGCACCGTGGCGGGCCTCGGCGTGGCGTGGCGGGTCACCAGCCGCGCGAACAACATGCGGCTCAACGACGAGGCCGCCAGCGCGTCGCCGCGCTCGGCCGCCTCGTGCGCCCGCGCCAGCAGCGCCGCCACCTGCTCGTCGCGCACCACCTGGCGCGGGAAGTACGGCGTGCCGCCCGCCGCCCCCAGCTCCGCCGCGATCCCGCGCACCGCCTCGATCGAGGGATAGAGCATCCGGTACGCCCACCCGCCCGGCACCCCCGCCTGGCCCGTGTGCACGGCGTCGGGGTTGACCAGCACCAGCTCGCCCGCCGCCGCCCGGTGCAGCGTGCCCCGGTAGTCGAACTCCTCCACGCCCGAGACGATCAGGCCGATCGCGTAGCCGTCGTGCGCGTGCCGGGAGAAGCGGTGGGTGACGTAGCGGGCCTTGAGCAGGTCGGTCTCCGGCACCGCCGGGTGCCGCCAGAAGCGCGCCTGCTCCTTCACAGCGGGCGGAAGGTCTTGACGAAGGTGTCGAAGTAGTGGCGGTCCCTGGCCCAGCGGGAGTGCGGGGTCTCCCAGTACAGGGCGTACGGGCGGCCGTCCTTCGTGTGGAAGCCGCGGTTGATCACGTGGATCGTCTGGCCGTCGCGGACCCGGGTGAACTCCCAGTCGGCGGCCTTGACGCCCAGGTAGCCGGTGGGGGTGATGCCGATCCGCTGGTAGCGCTGGAACTCGCCCTTGGCCTGGATCTCCTTCTCCAGGCCGCGCCAGTGGCGCTCGGGGTCGTCCCACGGGATGTCGGGGACGGTCCACTCCACGATCATCATGCCGGGGGTGTCAGGGCCCTTGAAGGAGATGCTGTCCCTGCCCTGGGTCTTCGCCGGTTTCCAGCCTGCGGGCATGGCGATCTGGAAGCGGCCGAGGGCGCTCCTGTAGGAGCGCCAGCCTGCCGGGGGCGCTGTGCGGGTGGGGCGGGGCGTGGTCGTGGCCGGCTCAGGGCTCGGCCCAGCGGTCGGCCCAGTGGTCGGCCCAGTGGTCGGTGCGGTGGTCGGTTCAGTGGCCGGTGCGGTGGCCGGCTGGCTGGTCGGCTCGCCGGTGGGGGACGCGGCCGTCCAGCGGTCGGACAGCAGCACGCCGCCCGTGCCGAGCACCGCCACGGCGGCCACCGCGAGGGGGACGCCGATCCACACCGCCTTGCGCCGCCCGCGACCGGGCCTGCCCCGCTGCTCCGGCATGGTCGTGTACGGCGCGCCGCCGGGGTGGGTGCCGCCGCCGGACTGCTGCCAGGGCAGCGGCGGCGTGGCGGGCCCGCCGGTGGGCGGCGTGGCGACGGGGCCGGCGCCGGCAGGCTGGGCGGGCGCGCCGGTGACAGCGGCGTGCGGGGCGTGCGGGGCGTGCGGCACGGAGGGCGGGGCGGAGGGTGGGGCGGAGGCGGCCTCGTACAGGAGGGCGGCGGCCTCGGCGGCGGGCAGCCGCGCGCCGGGATCGCGGCGCAGCAGCCCCATGATCACGGGCTCCAGCACCCCGGCCCGCACCGGCGGCTCCGGCTCGTCACGCAGCACCGCCGCCACCGTCGCGGCCCACGAGTCGCGCTTGAACGGCGGCCGCCCCTCGACCGCCGCGTACAGCGTGGCGCCCAGCGACCACAGGTCCGACTCGGGCCGGGCCGGATCGCCGTTCAGCCGCTCGGGCGGCATGTACGCGGGCGTGCCGACCAGGCCGCCGGTGGCCGTCAGCCCCGCCTCGGCCTCCATGGAGGCGATCCCGAAGTCGGTGAGCACCACCCGCCCGTCGTCGCCGAGCAGGACGTTCTCCGGCTTGACGTCACGATGCAGCACCCCGGTGGCGTGCGCGGCCCGCAGCGCGTCGAGCACCCGCCCGCCGATCACCGCGACCTGCGCGGGCCGCAGCGGCCCGCTCTCGCCGATCACCTGCGCCAGCGAGCGCGAGCGGACGAGCTGCATCACGATCCACGGCCGGCCGTCCTCCTCCACGACGTCGTGGATGACGACCACCGACGGGTGGTCGAGCCGCCCGGCGGCCCTGGCCTCCCTGATGGTCCTGCGGTTGAGCTCGGCCCGCTTGGCCTCGCCGACGCCCGTGTAGCGGACCTCCTTGATCGCCACCGTACGGTCGAGCAGCTCGTCGTAGGCGCGCCAGACGACGCCCATCCCACCCTCGCCGAGCGGTTCGATGAGGCGATAGCGATTGCTGACGTGCACGCGGCGCAGCTTACCTACTTGGGCGGCACGAACGTCGCGCAGAAGCCTTCGAAGAAGTCGTAGTCCTTCTTCCAGTGGCTGCTCAGCGTGTGCCAGTAGATGGCGTACGTCTTCCCGTTCTCGGCGACGAACCCCCGGTAGCGGATGCGGCTCTTACCGGTGTTGGTGGGCCAGTAGAAGTCCCAGTCGGCGGCGGCTTCGCGGTAGTCGACCTTCTCGATGCCGATCTTCTTGTAGCCGCCGTAGCGGTCCTTGAGGCTGGGCTCCAGCTTCTTCCAGCCCTTCAGCGGGTCCTTGCCCAGCTTGGGCATCTCCTCGACGCGCACGTGCGCGTTGGACGCGCCGCCGGGGCCCTTGAACTCCACGCCCCTGCTGCTGCGGACCCACTCGTCCCACCCCTTGGGCAGGCCGATCTTGAAGCCGAGCTTCTTGTCCGTGTAGTACTTCCACCCGGACGGCAGCGGATCCTTCTCGGCCTCCTCGGTCTTCTCCGGCGCGGAGGTGGGTGAGGCGCTCGGCGACTCCGTCGTCGGGGAGACCGAGGGCGAGGCCGACGGCGAGGCGGAGGCCGAGGGCGGGGAGGCGGACGTGCTCGGCGCGGCCTGGGTCGGGCTCGTCGTGACGGCCGCCGCGCGGGCGCCGGCGCGCTGCGCGGTCTCGTCGTCGGGGGCCGAGTTCAGGCCGAGGTAGCCGCCCACGACGGCCACCAGCAGGACCGCCACGGCCGCCGCGATGACGATCGTGGGCCGGCTCTGCTGGTCGGGCTTCCTGGCCGCGTCCATGGTGGACTCGGCGGGCGGCAGCGGCGGATCCACGGTCGGCGTCTGCGTGATGCGCGCGCCGGTCTCCGGCATGGCCTCCTGGGCGGAGGCGGCCAGGAGGTTCGGGTCGGTCGGGGTGTCGTCCTCGACCGGCTCGTACGGGCGCCTGGCCTTGGCGGGGCCCGGCCGCTTCGGCCTGGCCGGCGGCGCGGCGGGCGGGGCGGCGGGCGGCGCGGCGGATGGCACGGCGGGGCGCTTCGGCTCGGCCGGGGCCGGCACGTGCAGCTCCTGCGCGGCGGGGAACATCTTGGTGGGCGGCGCGACCGACGGCCCTGTCGAGCCGGTGTCAGGCTCGGCGGCGATCATGTGACGCAGGGCTCGGCGCAGCATGCGCTGCGTCTCCTCGTACGTCAGCCGCTGCACCGGCTCCTTGACCAGCAGCCCGTTGATCACGTCGGTGAGCGGGCCCGCGTGCGTGGCGGGGTCGGGCTCGTCGGTGAGCACGGCGTGCATGGTGGCCAGCGCCATCCCGCGCTCGTGCGGGGAACGGCCCTCCACCGCCGTGTAGAGCGTGGCGCCCAGCGACCACAGGTCGGACTCGCGCCGCGCGGGCAGGCCCTTGAGCCGCTCGGGCGCGATGAACGCCGGCGTGCCCGCCAGGCCCGTCACGGTGAGCTGCGTCTCGGTCTCCAGCGTGGCGATGCCGAAGTCGGTGAGCACGACGCGGCCGTCGTCGGCCAGCAGCACGTTCTCGGGCTTGACGTCGCGGTGCAGCACGCCCGCCTCGTGGGCGCGGTGCAGCGCGTCCAGCACGGCCAGGCCGATCTCGGCCACCCGCTTGGGCGGCAGCGGCCCGTCCTGCTTGATCACGGCGCCCAGCGACCGCGACGGCACGAGCTGCATGACGATCCAGGGACGATCGTCCTCCTCGATCACGTCGTGCACGACGATCACGTTGGGATGCTCGAACCTCGCCGCCGCCCTCGCCTCGCGCATCGTGCGCCGGTTCAGCAGCTGCACCTCCTCGCCCAGGGCGGCGGCGTACCTGACCTCCTTGACCGCGACCGTGCGGTCCAGGAGCTCGTCGTAGGCGCGCCAGACGATGCCCATCCCGCCCCTGCCGATGGGTTCCTGCAGCTGGTAGCGGCCGGCGATGCGGCGTCCGTCCTGCTTGCGATCCGACATCAACGGCCTCAAACCCTCCTCTAGGCCAAGAAATACTCTCACGGGCAGGGATCAACGGCGACTCGCCTGAAGGACAGTCCGCCATGTGAGAAGCGCCGCCCAGCAGGTGGAGGCGGGGGTGTAGGGTTCAGATATGACTTGTCGTCGCTACGCGTTTACCGAGCCGGCTCCGGGAGAGCCGGTCGTGAGCTAACCAGCGACCACCTGGAGTCGGCACGAGGCAGAGACACCCGTCTCTGCCTTTTTCGTTTTCGCCGGCTCCGGGGGCCGGCCGAGTGAGGAGTCGGGATGTCATCGACCTTGCAACGGCACGCGGTCGCCGTGGGCGGCCTCCTCGTGGGCGCCGGGCCCGCCGTGGTGATCGGCGACCGGGTGAGCCTGCGCACCGATCCGCCTGCCAGGTTGCGGGCGGGCGTCACGCTGGCTGAGCCCGCCACGGCGGCCGATCTGCCGGCCATCGCCGAGCACGCGGCGGCCGTCGTGGTGGGGGCGTCGTGGACGCGCGACATCCCTCTCGTGCGGGCGGCGGCGGGGCTGGGGCTGCCGGTCGTGGTGGAGCGGCGGGCGTCGGCCTCCATGGAGGAGTGGCTGGGGCTGGCCGCCTACTGCGCGGGTGAGGGCGACGGGAGGGTGATCCTCTGTGAGGGGGGCGGCCGTCCCGATCTGGCGCTCGTGCGGGCCGCGCGGGCCGCGTCGGGGCGCCCGGCGCTGGTGGACGTCTCCGCCGACCTCGGCCTGTCGGCCGCCGCCGTCGCGGCGGGCGCCGACGGCCTGATCATCGGCTCGGGCGCGGCGCAGGAGGCGGCGGCCGGGCGGCGGGTGGCCGAGGAGGCCGTCACCGTCGTGGGCGCGCTGCTGCGCGAGGAGACGCCCGCCACGCTGGCCGAGTGCAGGCAGGCGATCGACCGGGTGGACGCCGCCCTGGCCACGCTGCTGGAGCGGCGCGCCGAGCTGGCGGGCGTCGTGCAGCGGCTCAAGCCCGTCGGCGGCTTCGCGGGCCGCGACCTGGGCAGGGAGCGCGACGTGGTGGCCCGGATGGCCGTGCGGGCGCCCGCACTGGGCGAGTCGCGGCTGTCGGCCATCATGAACGCCGTCATCGAGGCGGGGCTGCACCTGGCGGAGGAGCGTTCGGGTCGGTGAGCAGGACGTTGTTCATCGGCCGGCCGGGGCCGGCGGCGATCTGCGCGGTGATCAGCTCGGCGAAGCGGCGGTACCCGTCGCCCGTCGGGTGGTAGCTGCGCGCGTTGACCCGCAGCTCTCCCATGTCCACGGCCAGCCCGTTCAGGAACGGGCGCGGCCGGCCCACCTCGTGCCCCGCGAACGCCTCGTAGGCGTCCACGTACTCGGCGCTCCCGGGCGCCCCGAACGCCACGATGGCCCGGTCGAACTCCGCCACCACCGACCCGACCGTGTCGTTGAGCCGCCGCGTCACGGCGTTCAGCCAGCGCTGGTCCGCCACGGTCAGGTTGTCGACGCTCTCCACCGGGTCCTTCGGGAACGGGCGCGGATAGCCGAGCACGATGACGCGGGCCGACGGCGCGCGCACGCGCAGCTCCCTGAGCACCTTGAGCATGCTCGTCCGCAGCTCCTCGATGCGCCGGTTCACCGCGGCGTCCTGGTCGACGCAGGCCGACGACCACGGGATCTTGACGATGCAGCCGGTCAGCACCTTGGTGAAGCCGGCGTCGTTGCCGCCGATGCTGAGCGTCACCAGGCTCGTCGCCGAGGTCACGCGGGTGATCTGGGGCCGGTGGCCGTACTGGCCCGACAGGAGCTGGCGGGTGGTGGCGCCGCTGCAGGCGTAGAACGCGGTGCCGCCGCCGAAGCGGTAGGTGCGGGCGACGAGCGGCACGTACGAGCCCTCCGAGCGGTGGCAGCGGTCGGCCCCGTCGTTGACCGGCGCCTGGCTCAGCTCCCAGACCCCCTCGCCGGAGGAGTAGGAGTCGCCGAGCGCCACGTACGCGCCGCGCTGCGCCACCTGGACGGCCGTCAGCCTGGTGATCCGGGGTAACTCGCCCCGCGGCGCGGCGCCGGTGGGGCAGCCCGCCTCCAGCACGGCGCAGGCCAGCCTGGGATACAGGCCCAGCGGCAGGCACGCCACGGCCAGCGCGACACCGATCGCGGCCGCGGCCGCCGTGCGGACGATCCTGCCTCTCGCGGCGTCCAGCGCGACCTCCCTGCCCGGCGACTCCACTGCTGCGCCATCGAGACTACCCAGCGACCCCGCCGCCGCGGGAGCGCCAGGCGGGGGGCTCGGACGGCGGCCTCAGGACGGGCGGCGGCGCCGGACCAGCCACCAGCCCAGGGCGATGGCGGCGACCAGCAGGGGGATCAGGTAGAACGCCACCCGCTGGTCCTCGTCGGCGAACGGCATCAGCAGCACCACCAGCGCCAGGAACGCCAGCGTGAGCCAGTTGGTGTACGGCGTGCCCGGCATCGGGAAGGCCGAGCGGTGGCCGGTGCGGCGCAGCCGGGTCTGGCAGTGCACCAGCACGCCCCACGTGGTGATCACGCCCAGCGAGGCGACGGCGGTGGCGATGTTGAAGGCGCGCTCCGGCAGGAAGTAGAACAGCGCCACCCCCGCCAGGAACATGCTCGCGGTGAACAGGATGCCGCCGATCGGCACGTGCCGGCCGCTGAGCGCGCCGGCGAAACGGGGGGCCTCCTGCTTCATGGCCATCGAGCGCAGGATGCGGCCCGTGGCGTACAGGCCGGAGTTGCAGGACGAGAGCGCGGCGGTGATCACCACGAGGTTCATGGCGTCGGCGGCCCACGGGACGCCGAGGCCGGAGAAGACCGTCACGAACGGGGAGGTGCCCGCGCGGTAGGCGGTCCACGGCAGGACCATGGCCAGCAGCGCCACCGAGCCGACGTAGAAGATCGCGATCCGCCAGACCACGCCGTTGATGGCCTTCGGCATGACCTCGTGCGGCCTGGCCGTCTCGCCCGCGGTGATGCCGACCAGCTCGATCGAGGCGTAGGCGAACACCACCGACTGCAGGCTCATCAGCACCAGCGGGAAGCCGGTCGGGAAGAACCCGCCGTGGCTGACCAGGTTGTGCGGGCCCGCCTCACCGACCGCGAGCACCACCAGCACCAGCCCCACGACCAGGAACACCGTGATGGCCACGACCTTCAGCATGGCGAACCAGAACTCCAGCTCGCCGAACAGGCGCACCGACAGCAGGTTGACCGTCATCACGAAGCAGAGCGCGATCAGCGCCGTGAGCCACTGCGGGAAGGCCGGGGCCCAGTAGTGGATGTAGGCGGCGATCGCGGTCAGCTCGGCGACGCCGGTGGCGGCCCAGTTGATCCAGTACATCCAGCCGCTGGCGAAGGCCGCCCAGGGGCCGATGAACTCACCGGCGTACTCGACGAAGGAGCCCGAGACGGGCCGGTAGAGCACCAGCTCGCCGAGCGCCCGCATGACGAAGAAGGCCGCCACCCCGGCGGCGGCGTAGGAGAGCACCAGGGCGGGCCCCGCGGCGGCCAGCCGGCCGCCGGCGCCCAGGAACAGGCCCACGCCGATGGCCCCGCCGATGGCGATCATCTGGACCTGGCGGTTGCCCAGCGCGTGCGTGTATCCCTCTTCGGTCTGCGTGCGCACCGTGACTCCTCGCTTACCCGGCGTGAGTCCGAGACTATCGGTGCTGCTGATCGCGCCGGCCCGCGGCGCGCCGGTCCGCGGGCCCGCCGGAGGGGCCCCGGGTTGTCGGCCGGGGCCACTAGAGTCAGATGCCACAACCCATCGAGACCGGGAGGCGCCGCTCCATGTCGTCCAGCGACTCGTTCGTGCACCTGCATGTTCATACGGAATACTCCATGCTGGACGGGGCGGCCCGCCTCAAGCAGATGTTCAAGCAGGTCGGCGACCTGGGGATGCCCGCGATCGCGATCACCGACCACGGCAACATGCACGGCGCCTACGACTTCTACAAGCAGGCCACGGGCGCCGGCATCAAGCCGATCATCGGCATCGAGGCGTACGTCGCGCCGGAGCTGCGCCACAACAAGAAGCCGGTGCTGTGGGGCGAGCCGCACCAGAAGCGGGACGACGTCTCGGCGGGTGGTTACTACACCCACATGACGATCTGGGCGCGCAACAAGACGGGCCTGCACAACCTGATGCGGCTGTCCTCGCGCGCCTACACCGAGGGCTTCGTGCGCAAGTGGGCGCGCATGGACGCCGAGATCCTCGCCGAGCACGCCGACGGCCTGATGGCCACCACCGGCTGCCCGTCGGGCGAGGTGCAGACGAGGCTGCGGCTCGGCCAGTACGACGAGGCGCTCAAGGCCGCCGCGAAATATCAGGAGATCTTCGGCAAGGACAACTTCTTCCTGGAGATCATGGACCACGGCCTCGACATCGAGCGCCGCGTCCGCGACGGCCTGACCAGGATCAGCAAAGAGCTGAACATCCCGCCGCTGGTGACCAACGACTCGCACTACACCTACGAGTCCGACGCCTCCTCCCACGACGCCCTCCTGTGCATCCAGACCGGCAAGCAGCTGTCCGACCCCGACCGCTTCCGCTTCGACGGGTCCGGCTACTACATCAAGAGCGCCGACGAGATGCGCGCGGTCGACTCCTCCGACCTGTGGGCCGAGGGCTGCCGCAACACGCTGCTGGTGGCCGAGAAGGTCGACGCGACCGGGTTCTTCGAGTTCAAGAACCTGATGCCGACCTACCCCATCCCCGAGGGCATGACGGAGAGCGAGTTCTTCCGCCAGACCGTCTGGGAGGGCATGGCCCGCCGCTGGCCCGAGGGCTACGACGAGGAGCACCGCAAGCAGGCCGAGTACGAGATCGGCATCATCGAGCAGATGGGCTTCCCGAGCTACTTCCTCGTGGTCGCCGACTTCATCATGTGGGCCAAGCAGAACGGCATCCCGGTCGGCCCCGGCCGTGGCTCGGCCGCCGGCTCGCTGGTCGCCTACGCGATGGGCATCACCGACCTCGACCCGCTCCCGCACGGCCTGATCTTCGAGCGGTTCCTCAACCCCGAGCGCGTCTCCATGCCCGACGTCGACATCGACTTCGACGAGCGCAGGCGCGGCGACGTGATCCGCTACGTGACCGAGAAGTGGGGCGCCGACAAGGTCGCCATGATCGCCACGTTCGGCACCATCAAGGCCAAGGCCGCCATCAAGGACGCGGGCCGCGTCCTGGGCTACCCCTACGCGCTGGGCGACCGGGTCTCCAAGGCGTTCCCGCCCGCCGTGATGGGCAAGGACATCCCGCTGTCGGGCATCTTCGACAAGGACCACCCGCGTTACGCCGAGGCGGGCGAGCTGCGCCGGCTCTACGAGGAAGACGTCGACGTCAAGGCGACGATGGACCTCGGCAAGGGCCTGGAGGGCCTGATCAGGCAGACCGGCGTGCACGCCGCCGGCGTGATCATGTCCGCCGAGGTGCTGACCGACCACATCCCGATCATGCGCCGCGACTCCGACGGCGCGATCATCACGCAGTTCGACTATCCGACCTGCGAGACGCTCGGCCTGCTGAAGATGGACTTCCTGGGCCTGCGCAACCTCACCATCATGGACGACTGCCTCAAGATGATCGAGGCGACCACGGGTGAGAAGGTCGATCTGCTCTCGCTGCCGCTCGACGACCGCAAGTCGTACGAGCTGCTGGCCAAGGGCGACACGCTGGGCGTCTTCCAGCTCGACGGCGGCGGCATGCGCTCGCTGCTGCGCCTGATGCGCCCCGACAACTTCGAGGACATCTCCGCCGCCCTCGCGCTCTACCGCCCCGGCCCGATGGGTGCCAACTCGCACACCAACTACGCCCTGCGCAAGAACGGCCAGCAGGACATCACGCCGATCCACCCGGCGCTGGAGGAGCCGCTCAGGGACATCCTCGACACGACCTACGGCCTGATCATCTATCAGGAGCAGGTCATGGCCATCGCCCAGAAGGTGGCCGGCTTCACCCTGGGCGCCGCCGACCTGCTGCGCCGCGCGATGGGCAAGAAGAAGAAGGCGGAGCTGGACAAGCAGTACGCCGGCTTCGAGAAGGGCATGCTCGACAACGGCTACCCCGCCGAGGCCATCAAGGCGCTGTGGGACATCCTGCTGCCGTTCTCCGACTACGCCTTCAACAAGGCGCACACCGCCGCCTACGGCCTCATCGCTTACTGGACCGCCTACCTCAAGGCCAACTACCCGGCCGCCTACATGGCCGCGCTGCTGTCGTCGGTCAAGGACGACAAGGACAAGTCGGCCCTCTACCTCAACGAGTGCCGCCGCATGGGCATCAAGGTCTTCCCGCCGGACGTCAACGACTCCGACTTCGACTTCACCCCGCGCGGCACCGACATCCGCTTCGGCCTGTCGGCCATCCGCAACGTCGGCGGCAACGTCGTCGACGGCATCATCTCCGCACGCAAGGAGAAGGGCCGCTTCGGCGACTTCAAGGACTTCCTGCGCAAGGTGCCGGCCATCGTCTGCAACAAGCGCGTGATCGAGTCGCTGATCAAGGCGGGTGCGTTCGACTCGCTCGGGCACGTGCGCAAGGGCCTGGTCATGGTGCACGAGCAGGCGGTCGACGCGATCATCGACATCAAGAAGAACGAGGCCATCGGCCAGGACTCCCTGTTCGGCGCGATCGACGGCGGCGAGGACCAGACCTTCGACGTGCAGATCCCGGTGGGCGAGTGGGACAAGAACACGCTGCTGCAGTTCGAGCGGGAGATGCTCGGCCTGTACGTGTCGGACCACCCGCTGTTCGGCGTCGAGCACATCCTGGCCGCCGGGGCCGACTGCTCGGTGGCGGCCGTTCAGGACGAGAGCCGCACCGACGGGCAGGTCGTGACCGTGGGCGGCATCCTCAGCGGGGTGCAGCGCAAGGTCACCAAGAAGGGCGACACCTGGGTGCTGACCCAGCTCGAGGACCTCGCGGGCTCCATCGAGGTGATGATCTTCCCGTCGGCGTACCAGCTCTGCTCGACGCTGCTGGCCGAGGACGCGATCGTGTTCGTCAAGGGGCGCATCGACAAGCGGGAGGACGTCGCCAAGATCATCGCGATGGAGGTGACGGCGCCCGACCTCACCGTGGAGGCCGGTGGGCCGCTGCTGGTGAGCCTGCCGCTGACCCGCTGCACGCCGCCGGTGGTCGGGCGGCTGAAGGAGATCCTCACCACCCACCCGGGCACCTCCGAGGTGCACCTCCAGGTGCACAACGGGCCCAAGACGACGGTGATGCGGGTGGACGACCGGCTGCGGGTCACGCCCTCGCCGGCGCTGATGGGCGATCTGAAGCAGCTGCTCGGCCCGGCCTGCCTGGGCGCCTGATCCGCCCACTCCGGCAGGACGTGCCGGGCAGGTGATCCGCACGTTCCGGCAGGGCGTTGTCGGCAACCCTCGCCGTCGCCCTGCCGGAGCCCGTGGGGCAGGATCGCAGACGTGAGCGAACTGCATTTCCTGACCGCGACCGAGCTGGCCCGGCTGATCAGGGCCAGGCAGGTGAGCGCCGTGGAGGTCCTCCAGGCCCACCTCGACCGGATCGAGCAGGTCAACCCGGACGTCAACGCCATCGTCACCCTCGTCGCCGACCGGGCCATGCGGGCGGCCGAGCGCGCCGACGCGGCCCTGTCGGCGCAGGAGGCGGTCGGGCCGCTGCACGGCGTGCCCGTCGCGCACAAGGACCTCGTCGACACGGCGGGGATCAGGACCACCTACGGCTCGCCGCTGTTCGCCGACCACGTGCCGGAGCAGGACGACCTGATCGTCCAGCGGCTGCGCGCGGCCGGGGCCGTGACCGTGGGCAAGACCAACACCCCTGAGTTCGGCACCGGCTCCCACACCGTCAACGAGGTGTTCGGCGCCACCAGGAACCCCTACGACCTGTCCAAGTCGGCGGGCGGCAGCAGCGGAGGAGCGGCGGCGGCGCTGGCGACCGGGATGGTGCCGCTGGCCGACGGCTCCGACATGGGCGGGTCCCTGCGCAACCCGGCCTCGTTCTGCAACGTCGTGGGGCTGCGGCCGACGCCCGGCCGGGTGCCCGAGGTCTCCGACCTCAACGCGTGGTACACGCTGAGCGTCTCCGGGCCCATGGCCAGGACGGTCGAGGACGTGACGCTGATGCTGGGCGTCATCGCCGGGTTCGACCGGCGCTCGCCGTACGCGATCAAGGAGGTGTTCGCGCCCGAGCCCGAGCAGGGGGTGGCCGGGCTGCGCGTGGCCTGGAGCCCCGACCTGGGCGGGCTGCCGGTGGATCCGCGCACGGCGGCCGTCACCGCCACCGCGCCCGCGGTGTTCGAGCGGCTCGGCGCCACCGTGGAGCAGGTCGAGCTGGACCTGGGCGACGCCGAGGACGCGTTCAGGACCTACCGCGCCTGGAACTACCTGCTCGTCCACGGCGACAAGAGCGGCCTCGGACCCAACACCGCCTGGAACGTCGAGCAGGGCCGCAAGGTCACCGGGGCCGACCTGGCCAGGGCGGAGACGGCGCGCAGCCGCCTCTACCAGCGCATGGCCGCCTTCTTCGACACCTACGACGTGCTGATCGCGCCGGTCAGCCAGGTGCCGCCGTTCCCGGTCGAGCATCCGCACGTCAGCGAGATCAACGGGGAGAAGCTGCCCGACTACCTGGCCTGGATGCGGTCGGCCTACTGGATCAGCGTGCTGCACGCGCCCGCCGCCTCCGTCCCCGCCGGGTTCACGCCCGAGGGGCTGCCGGTGGGCGTGCAGATCGTGGGCAGGCCGTTCGAGGACGCCAGGGTGCTGCGGGTGGCGCGGGCCTTCGAGCAGGCCACCGGGCACGGCCAGCGCCGCCCGCCGCGCTGATCGCCCGCCGCGCCCGTCGCTCGCCGTGGGTTCATCCGCTGCGGGTGATGCCGTCCGCCCGTCGTCCGTGGCACGTTCTCCCGAGCAGGTCGCGCGGCGGGCGGAGGTGCCGGGATGTTCGCGATGCACAGGGAGCACGGGCGGCGGGCGTGGTGAGCCGACGTCGTCCCCGGCCTTCGGACCGGGTCGGGGCCAAGGTGCTCAGGCGGCTCATGGCACCCGAGGCGGGCACCGTCGAGGCGGCCGGGCTGCTCGCCGCCGCCGGCAGCGTGGGCCCGTCCTTTCAGCCGGGCCTGCTCCCGCGGACCACCCGCGACCAGGCCCTGATCACCGGGGTGGTGGCGAGCGCCAACTACGCCTTCGCCGCCACGACCCAGGCGCTGGCGGAGGCGGTGGGCCGGGGCCTGCTCCCGCGCCGGGACACCGTGCGCAGGCGGGGCGCGCGGGCAGTGCTCACCGACCCCCGGACGGCCGCGCTCGTCACCCAGCTGTGCGCATGCGGAGCCGGGATCGCCCTGCAGCGGCTGGCGGTCCAGCACCCGGGGGAGCGGCTGGGGCGCGCGGCGGTCCGGGTGTTCGGGTGGCGGCTGACGGCGGGCGGCGTCGCCGGAGCCCTGGCCACGGCGGCGGACGCGGTGGCCGACCGGCTGACCGGCGCGCGCACGGCGGCGCGGGTCAACGTCGCCGCCACGCTCCTGGCGGGCGCGGGGGTCAGCGCCGTCCTGTACGCCCGTCAGCGCAGGGGAGCCGACGTGCCGGCCGGGACACAGGCGATCAGGGCGGCCGGCGTGGGCACGCTCGTCTCCGCCTCGATCCTGGCGGCGGCGCGGGCGGAGTCGGCCGCGGCGGCGGCACTCGGCCGGGCCGTCACCGTCGCCGTGCCGTCACTGGCGCCCGCCGAACGGCTCGCCGGCCACGCGCTCACCCTGTCCCTGCTCTGCTACGCCGGCCGCCGCGCGGCCCTGGCCGCCTACCGCCGCATCGACTCCGCCGGCGTGGTGGTGGAGCCCGCGCACCAGGAACGGCCGACGTCCCCGCTGGTCAGCGGCGGCCCCGGCAGCCTGGTCCAGTGGGCGGACTTCGGCCGCGAGGGCCGCAGGTACGTCGGCATGACGCTGAGCGCCCGGGACATCGCGCACGTCACCGGCGCCCAGGACTCCCGCGACCCGATCCGGGTGTTCGTCGGCCTCGCCTCCGCCCTCACCCCTGGCGAGCGCGCCGACCTGGCCATGCGCGAGCTGGAGCGGACCGGGGCGTTCGAGCGCCGGGTCCTGGCCTACTTCTCGCCCACGGGCAGCGGCTACGTCAACTACGTGGCCGCCGAGACCCTGGAGTACCTGACCGGGGGCGACGTGGCCTCGATCGCCATCGCCTACTCCGTCCGGCCGTCCTTCCTGTCACTGGACCGGGTGCGGGCCGCGTGGGAGGAGAACCTGGCCTTCCTGACGGCGCTGAGCTGGCGGCTGCGCGCGATCGACCCGGACCGCCGCCCCCGGCTGGTGCTGTTCGGGGAGAGCCTGGGCAGCCAGGCGGCCCAGAACGTCTTCCTGCACCAGGGCACGCGCGGCCTGGCCCTGCTCGGGATCGACCGGGCGCTGTTCGTCGGCACCCCGTTCGCCTCCGCCTGGCGGCGGGCCTGGCTGGACGACCCCGCGGCCTGCGACGGTGACGGCCGGGTCGTGGAGGTGGCGTCGTACGAGGAATGGCTCGCGCTGCCGGCGGAACGGCGGGCGGCGGCGCGCGTGGTCCTGCTGACCCACCACGAGGACCCGGTGCCGAAGCTGGGGCTGCCGCTGCTCATCCAGGCCCCCGACTGGCTGGGGCCGGTGCGCGGCCCGGGCATCCCGCAGGCCGCTCGATGGCGGCCGTTCGTCACCGCGCTCATCACGTTCGTGGACATGCTGAACGCCATCCACGTCGTGCCCGGGCAGTTCGTGTCCCTCGGCCACGACTACCGGGGTGATCTGGCGCGTTTCGTCCGGCTCGCCTTCGACCTGCCCGCCGACGCGGCGACCATGGCCGCCGTCGAGCGGGCGCTGCGGGAGCGCGAGCTGCACTGGGCTCACCGCAGGGTGGCCGGCGGGCCGAAGGACGTCACACTCCCGGCATGACCTCACCGTACGGCTGCCGCAGCGGCGACTCGCGGTAGCCGTGCATGCCCTCCAGCAGCCCGAAGAACCCCACGGCCAGCAGCGGCCAGGACACCAGCACGCCCTCCGCGGTCAGCTTCAGCGCGCCAGGGACGACCTTCACCCCGGCGGCCGTCAGCGCGGGAGCCGCCTCCACCGTGACGGCCCCCAACGTGAACATGGACCCGACCCACAACGTCAGGTACGCGGCCAGCACCCCGCCGGCGCACAACCCGAGCAGGACGGGCAGCATCCAGCGCCGCGCCGTGAACCAGGCCACTGCACCGCACAGCAGCCCCAGCCCGCCGGTGATCACCGCGAACCAGCCGTCGGCCGCGATCAGCGCCTGCGTGGTCGGGTCGGCCAGCACCGTGCCCTGCTCGGTGACCTGGTACGGCGCCCGCGGTGTCAGCCCTGACCAGAGCAGCCCGGCAGCGACCCCGAGAGCGGCGAGTGTGAGGACAGTTACCGCAAAAGCGCGTACTTCCCTCGTCACGCCACTCCCCCTCACATGTACGTCCGAATCAGCTCGATGGTATCCCCCGGCTAGGCTCACTCCGTGATTGCAGAAGAGGTCTGGCAGATTGAACCCTCCGGCCCGCTCCGGGGGGACGTCGAAGTACGCGGTTCGAAGAACGGCGTGTCCAAGCACATGGTCGCGGCCATGCTGGGCAACGGCGAGAGCAGCATCCACAACGCCCCCGAGGTGGGCGAGGTGGAGATCACCGCGGCCATGTTGCGGGCGCTGGGCATCCACGTCGAGATCTCCCGCACGGAGATCAGGATCGAGAAGGGCGCGGAGATCGAGCCCCGGGTCCCCGACGCGTTCACCGGCCTGAACCGCATCCCCATCCTCATGCTCGGCCCCCTGCTGCACCTGGCGGGTGAGGCGTTCGTACCGCTGGTCGGCGGCGACCCCATCGGGCGGCGGCCGGTGAACTTCCACGTGGACGCCCTGCGCGCGATGGGCGCCGAGGTGCAGGTGGGCGACACCGGTATCTACGCCAAGGCCAAGCGGCTGAACGGCACCCGGCTCGAGCTGCCGTACCCGAGCGTGGGCGCCACCGAGACGGTGCTGATGTCGGCGGTGCTGGCCGACGGCAAGACGGTGCTGAAGAACGCGGCCACCGAGCCGGAGGTGGTGGAGCTGGCGCTGTTCCTGCAGCGGATGGGGGCCAGGATCGAGCTGTCGCCCGACCGCCGGATCGTCATCGAGGGCGTCGAACGGCTGCGCGGCGCCCAGACCTGGCTGACCGGCGACCGCATCGAGGCGTTCTCGTACCTGGCGGCGGGCCTGGTCACCGGCGGCGAGGTGCGCGTGCACGGCTGCCCCCAGGACCGGCTGGTCACCGCGATCACCACGCTGGCCAGGATGGGCGCCCAGTTCGACATCAACGACGAGTACCTGTGCGCCACCGCGCCCCCCGAGGGCCTGCGCTCGGCGGCCGTGCAGACCGACACCCACCCCGGCTTCATGACCGACTGGCAGACGCCGCTGATGGTGCTGTTCACGCAGAGCCAGGGCATGTCGGTGCTGCACGAGACGGTCTTCGAGAACCGCCTGGTGTACGTGCCCGCGCTGCAGAAGATGGGCTGCGAGATCGAGGTGTTCGACCAGTGCCTCGGCGGGCCCGCCTGCCGCTACCACGACACCAACGCCCGTCACTCGGCCGTCGTGCGCGGGGTGTCCAAGCTGAAGGGCGCCGACGTGACGCTGCCCGACATCAGGGCCGGGTTCTCGGCGGTGCTGGCCGCCGCGGTCGCCGACGGGCCCTCCACCCTGCGCGGCGTGCACCACATCGAGCGCGGCTACCACCGGCCGTTCGAGCAGTTCGTGTCGCTGGGTCTGAACATCACACGGCAACGGTAAAGACGTCGGAAGCGGGCGTTTGCCGACGATCGGGACGTCGCAGATCATCTGACGTGACCGTACTCAGATCCGTCGGAGCGCTCGGCCTGGCGGGGGCGCTCGGCGGGGTGCTGGCGGCCGCGCTGGCCGCGCCGCTGGTGGGCGGGGGCGGCCTCGCGGCGATGAGCGTCACCAACACGTTCGTGGACCTGCCGCCCGCCCCGCGCGAGGAGCCGCTCGCCCAGGTGACCAGGCTGCTCGACAAGGACGGGCGGCAGTTCGCCCAGTTCTACGAGGCGAACAGGACGGCCGTCAGGCTGGGCGCGGTCGCGCCGGTGATGCGCAGGGCCATCGTGGCGATCGAGGACGCCCGCTTCTACGAGCACGGCGGCCTCGACGTCAGGGGCACGATCCGGGCCCTGCTCACCAACACCCAGGCGGGCGGCATCCGGCAGGGCGGCTCGTCCCTGACCCAGCAGCTCGTCAAGAACATCCTGGTGGAGAGCGCGCGCAGCGACGCCGAGCGCGACAGGGCCCGCGCCCCGAACCTGGCCCGCAAGATCACCGAGCTGCGGCTGGCGCTGGCCCTGGAGCAGAAGTACCGCAAGGACGAGATCCTGGAGCGGTACCTGAACATCGCCTACTTCGGCGCGGGCGCGCACGGGGTGGAGGCGGCGGCCAGGCGCTTCTTCTCCACCTCGGCCTCCCGGCTGACGCTGACCCAGGCGGCCACGCTGGCGGGCGCGGTGCGCATGCCGTACTCGACCGATCCCTCGCTCGGGCAGGCGCACAGGGAACGCCTGAAGATGCGCCGCGACCTCGTGCTCGACCGCATGGCGGGGCTCAAGCAGATCAACCAGCAGGAGGCGGCCGCGGCCAAGGCCACGCCGCTGGGCATCCGGCTGCGGCCCGAGCCCGGCGGCTGCGCGCAGAGCGCGTACCCGTTCTACTGCCTGTACGTGCAGCAGGAGCTGCTGTCGAACCCCATCTTCGGCAACACGCCCCGCGAACGCCAGCGCAGGATGGCCAGGGGCGGCCTGACGATCAGGACCAGCCTCGACCCGATCGCCCAGCACGCCGCCGAGCGGGCCATCCGCGAGCGGGTCTCGCCCGAGGACACCGAGGTGGCCGCCGAGGCCATGGTGGAGCCGCGTACCGGCAGGATCAGGGCGATGGCGGCGAGCAAACGCTTCGGCCGCAACCCCGGCAACCGCAAGAACGGCCCCAAGACCACCTTCAACCTGCCGGCCGACGTGGCGCACGGCGGCGGGCAGGGCTTCCAGGCGGGCTCCACGTTCAAGGTGTTCACCCTGGCCACCGCGCTGCAGCAGGGGTGGCGCTTCGGCGACGGCTTCCAGACGCCCGGCTCGCTGGTGCCGGGGCAGGGCTACCGCGACTGCTCGGGGCAGCCCGTCAACGACACCGACACCCGCGTGCTCAACGCCAGCGGCGAGGGCGAGGGCGGGCCGCACAGCATCGAGACCGGCACCTGGAAGTCGGTGAACATCTTCTACATGATGCTGGAGCGCAAGGTCGGGCTCTGCAACGTCGTGCGCATGGCCAGGACGCTCGGCGTCACCCGGGCGGACGGCAAGCCGCTGAAGGAGGTGCCGACCTTCACGCTGGGGGTCAACGAGATGGACCCCGTGACGGTGGCGGCCTCGTTCGCCGCGTTCGCGGCCAGGGGGCAGTACTGCCGGCCGCTGGCCATCATGGAGATCACCGGCAGGGACGGGCGGCGCACGCACGTGCCGCCGTCGTGCGAGCAGGTCATCGAGCGGCCCATCGCCGACGCGGTCAACCACGTGCTGGAGGGCGTGTTCGAGCAGGGCACGATGAAGGGGCAGAGCATCGGCCGGCCCGCCGCCGGGAAGACGGGCACCAACAACGGCTACACCTCGGCCTGGTTCGCCGGCTACACGCCGCACCTGGCGGCGGCGGTCAGCGTGGGCGACATCCGGGGGTCCTACCGGTTCCCGCTGCAGGGGGTGCGGATCGGGGACCAGTACTTCGGGTCGGTGCAGGGGGCGTCGCTGCCGGGGCCGATCTGGGTGGAGTCGATGAGCGCCGCGCTACGGCGTACGGAGCCGCGCGGGTTCGCCGGGCCCGACATGTCACGCTTCGGGGGCGGGCACACGCCGGGGCTGGAGAAGGCGCTGGCGGAGGAGGAGCGCAAGAGGCGCGGGAACAACCCGTTCGGGCGGCGGATGCGGCGGCTGTTCGAGCGGCTGCTCGGGCAGCCCCCGGGGTCGGCGTCGGCGGAGTGGCCGCCGCAGCGCGACGGCGAGCGGCCCGGCGTGCTCCTGGAGCCGCCGCGTCGCGACGGCGAGCGGCGCGGCGCGCTGCAGGAGCGGCCGTACCCGCGCCTGGGGCCCGAGGGACGGCGTCACCGGCGCGGGCAGTGAGGCGGCGCCTCAGCCAGAGGTGGGGAGGCGGCGCCTCAGCCGGCCTTGCCGATGGGTGCCGTGACGGCGCGGGTGATCGTGATGAGGTTGTCGGGGGCGGTCTCGATCTGCAGCCCCCGCTTCCCCGCCGAGAAGTAGATCGTCTCGAAGCCGAGCGCCGAGGAGTCGACCACGGTCGGCAGCTGCTTGCGCTGCCCCAGCGGGCTGATGCCGCCGACGACGTACCCCGTCACCCGCTCGACCTTGGCCGCGTCGGCCATCGCGGCCCGCTTGCTGTCGAGCGCACTGGCCAGAGCCTTGAGGTCGAGCTTGCCCGCCACCGGCACCACCGCCACCGCCAGCCCGCTCTCGACCTCGGCGACGAGCGTCTTGAAGATCCGCTCGTACGGCACGCCGAGCGCGTCGGCGGCCTCCTCGCCGTAGGCCTGAGCCGCCGGATCGTGCTCGTACGGGTGCAGCGTGAACGCCGCCCCGGCCTTGGTCAGTGCCATGGTGGCGGGGGTGCCGCCCTTGCCTTTCGTTTTGCTCACGGCACGCGATTGTAGGGCGTACTCCCCGGCCCGCCGATCGAACCCGGGCCAGGCTGCCGCAGCCGGCCGGGCGTGTACCCGAAGGCCCTCCTGAACACGTCGATGAACGCGCTCGCCGACGCCCACCCGCACCGGTGCGCGACCGTGGTCACCGGGACGCCGTCGGCGAGCAGGAGGAGGGCGTGGTGCAGGCGGAGCTGGGTGCGCCACTGCGGGAAGGTCATGCCCAGCTCGGCCCGGCAGAGGCGGGCCAGCGTGCGGTCGCTGGTGCCGGCCCGGGCGGCGAACTGGGCCAGCGTGCCGGGGTCGGCCGGGTCCTGGTGCAGGGCGGCGCAGACGGCGGCCAGGCGGGCGTCCCTCGCGGTGGGCAGGTGCAGCGGCTGCTCGGGGGCGTGCCTGAGCTGGTCGAGCAGCACCGCCAGCAACCGCGCCCGCTCCCCGCCGCCCAGCCTTCCCGCAGTGTCGCCCGCAGTGTCGATCGTGGTGTCGCCTGCAGTGTCGCCGGCGCTGTCGATCGTGGTGTCGCCTGCGCTGAGGCCCGCGTTGTGGCCCGTCGTGTCGCTCGTGGTGTCGCCGGTGTAGGCGATGATCAGCTCGCGGAGCAGCGGGCCGACCGCGAGGACCGCCGGCCGGTCCAGCCCGAGCGGATTCTCCGTGAGCCCGACCAGGCGCAGGTCCGTGTCCCCGTGGGCGCGGTGCTCGTGGACGGTTCCGGCGGGCACCCACAGGGCCCGGTTCGCGGGGGCCACCCAGGTGCCGGCGTCGGTGGTGACGGAGATGACGCCACGGCAGGCGTAGGCGATCTGGTGGGTGTCGTGCCGGTGCGCGTCGATGCCCGCCCCCGGCGCCAGCGGACGCCGCCCGGTCGGCGCCTCGGACAAGTGGCGTATTTCCGGCATGAGTTGGCATTTTATCGGAAGCGAGCCATCCACCCCCAGGCTGAGGATCGAGGGGTGAACAGGATCCCCGCCCTCGCCGCCGGCCACGCCACCGTGGACTTCTACCAGGGAGCCGTCCCCGCCCTCGTGCCCTTCCTCGTGGCCGGGCGGGGCTACGGGTACGTCGCCGTCTCCGGCATCGTGCTGGCCGCCACGCTGCTCTCGTCCATCGTGCAGCCGATCTTCGGCGTGCTGACGGACAAGTGGCGGATGCCGTGGCTCATCCCGGCGAGCATGATCCTGGCGGGCACGGGGGTGGCGATCTGCGGTGTGTCGGACTCGTACGTGCTGACCTGGCTGGCCGCCGCCCTGTCCGGGCTCGGCGTGGCCGCCTACCACCCGGAGGCCGCGCGCCTGGCCAGGCTCGCCAGCGAGGGCAGCCACGTGCGGATGAGCTGGTTCTCCACGGGCGGCACGCTGGGGTTCGCGTCGGCGCCGGTGCTGGTGACGCCGCTGCTGGCGGGGTGGGGGCTGGGCGCCTCGCCGTTCCTCGTGCTGCCCGCCGTGCTGGGCGCGATCCTGACGCTCCCGGCGATCAGGGTCCTGTCCGGCGGCGCCAGGACGGCCCGCGCCGCCGGGCCCGTCTCCGGGAGGGACGACTGGCCGTCCTTCACCCGGCTCACGCTGGTGATCGTCTTCCGCTCGGTCGTGTACGTCGGCCTGAGCGCCTTCGTGGCCCTCCACCTGGGCGGCGGCGCGGCCGGGGCGGTGGCGCTGTTCGTGCTGTTCGCGGGCGGCGCGGTCGGCACCGTGGTGGGCGGCAGGCTGGCGGCCCGCCTGGGCCGGGTGCGGACGATGCGGCTGTCGTACGCGCTGGCCGTCCCCGCGGTCGCCGGCGTGGTGTTCGTGCCGGGGCCCGCCGCGTACGTGTTCGTCGCCGCCTCCTCCATCGCCCTGTACGCCCCGTTCTCCCTGCACGTGACGCTGGGCCAGGACTTCCTGCCGACCAGGGTGGGCACGGCCGGCGGCGTCACCCTGGGGCTGGCGGTCAGCGTGGGCGGGCTGGCGAGCCCGCTGGTGGGGGCGGTCGCCGAGGCGGCGTCGCTGCGTACGGCGCTGGCCTGCCTGATCGCGTTTCCCGTGCTGGCCCTGCTCATGGCACGCACGATCAGGGAGCCCGACCCGGTGGCCGCCTAGCCGGAGGTCGCCAGCCGCAGGACGCCGGTGTTGTCGCGTTGCGTCGGGTCCAGGCGGGTGGAGGTGACGCGGGCCGAGACGGGCAGGCGGCGCGGGGCGTCGGCGGCGACGCGGAGGCGGGCGTGCAACCGTACCGGCCTGCCCGGGTGGATGGTGCCGATCGTGCAGGAGGCCTCGCGCTCGCCGCTCTTGCAGGTGGCGCCGCTGACCGAGGTGAGGGCCGCGCCGGGTGGCACGGTGAGCTTGACGGGGACCTGGGCGGCGGCCATCAGCCCGCGCATGGTGACGGTGGCGGTGACCGCGGTGGTGCCGCCGCGCCGGACCGGCCGGCCGGGGCCCGCGAGGCTGACGGACAGGGCGTCGTACACGCCGCGCGGGTCCGCCCGCTTGACGATGGCGCCGTAACCGTCGAGGTTGATCGCGTTGGCGACCGAGTTGCCGTCGGCCTCGCCGTCCTCCTTGCCCGCCGACAGCACGCCGACCAGGTCGCCGGTGCCCTTGACCACCCACGGCCCGCCGCTGTGCCCCTTGAACAGGTGGCAGTTGAACGTCTCCAGCCGCCCCGCCTTCGACGACAGGGCCGCGCTGCGGGCGGCGAGCATGGTGTCCGCGCGGGCGATCCCGAGCGCCTGCCGCGTCCTGCCCAGGCACCAGAGCTGGTCCTTGCCGTCGTACGGCTTCCTGCCGAGCAGCCCCGGATACCCGATGGTGGCGATCGTGTGCTTGCCGCCCTGGCTGAGCAGCGGGGTGAAGGCGCCCACGGCGTCCTGGAGGGTGCCGTTGCGGCGGCCGACCTCGATGAGGGCGACGTCGTAGATCGAGTTCCAGTCGCCGCCCGCGGCTCCGGTGTAGCCGTCGGGCTTCCACGCGCGCCGGCCGCCCCATCTCCCGTACGGCTCGCGCTGCTTCACCGTGGCGCCCCGGCCGTCGTAGGCGGGCACGAACGCGAAGCTGGTGTGCCACTTGCCGGTCGCCGCGCCCGCCGGTACGCCGTACACGCAGTGGGCGGCGGTGACGACGAGCAGGCGGGAGGCCGAGCGGATCACCGAGGCGCTGCAGGAGTCGCCGTTGCCGGCCGCGTTGACGAAGAACAGGCGGCCGCTGATGCGGCTGGCGGGCGTGGTCGTGTACGGGCGGCGCACGCGGGCGTACCCGTTGGTGTCGCCACCTGGAGTGATGCGTCTGCTCGACGGCACGCTGGCCTTCCGCTCGGCCGCCCCGCCACTGTCGTCCGACGCCCCCTCCGAGCCCGCGCCCGTGCCGGTACCGGTGCCGGAGTCCGCGCCCGCGCCCGCGCCCGTGCCGGAGCCGGAGCCGGTGCCCGGGCTCGGCACGCTGGCCGGCAGGTCGGCGGCCTTGGCCTTGGCCTGCTTGTCCGCCGTCCAGTACCGCACGGCCCGCCCCGGCCGCATCACCGGCGAGGCGGCGGCTCCCCACGAGCGATCGTGCTGGACAGGCCGCGCAGCGGCCGACTCGCCCGAAGCCTGCGAGCCGGGTACCGCGTGGGTGCGCGGCGCGCCCGGCGAGGACTGGGTGGCGGGCAGGCCCGGCGGCGGCTCGGCCACCGCGGGCGACGCGAGCGCGCCGACGGCCGGCGGGCTCAACGCGGTCAGCGCGGCCAGCGTGGTGACCAGAGTCTTCTGCACAATGTCCCCCGAGCAACTCGATGACCTTCTGATCACTTTAAGTCGCCAATAGGTGACTAAACGTTGTCCGAGGGTGTGTGTCGGGTAAATCAGCCCGCAGCCGCGTCCCCCTGCCCGGGCAGCAGCTCGGCGGTGGTGGCCTCGCGCGGCTCGCGGTCCGGCCGCAGCCCCCGCCACGACGGGTGCCGCAGCCGCCCGTCGCCCGTGACCTCGGCGTACTGCACCTCGCCGACCACCTGCGGCTCCACCCAGTGGGCGTCGCGGGCGTGCTCGCGCGGCACCACCTCGTCGAACGGCGGGTCGTCCCGCTCCAGGGACGCCAGCCGCTCGCGCAGGTCGCGCAGCATGGATTCGGTGAAGCCGGTGCCGACGTGGCCGACGTAACGCAGCCGGCCGCGCGGGTCGTACGCGCCGAGCAGCAGCGACCCGATCATCCCCGAGCGCCGCCCGCCGCCGGGCTTCCACCCGCCGATGACGATCTCGACGGTACTGACGTTCTTGATCTTGGTCCACTCGCCGCTGCGCCGGCCGGGCCGGTACGGCGAGCTCATCCGCTTGCACACGACCCCTTCCAGCCCGAGCTGCCGCGAGGAGTCGAACGCCCGCGAGGCGTGGTCGGCGAACCAGACGGGCACCTGCCACCGGTAGCCGGGCCGCAGCAGCCCCTCCAGCAGCTCCCGCCGCTCGGTGTACGGGCGCGCGACCACGCCGGCCTCGTCCAGGTGCAGGATGTCGAAGGCCATGAACGTCACCGGCACCGCCCTGGTCAGCTCCGCCACGGCGGCCGGGTTGCGCTGGTGCATCCGGGGTTGCAGCGCCTCGAAGCTGGGCCGCCCCGCCTCGTCGAAGGCCACCACCTCCCCGTCGATGACGGCCGCGTGCCTGCCGGTGGAGCCGGCCATGAGCTGCAGCTCGGGGTAGGCGGCGGTGATGTCCTTGCCGTTGCGCGACATCAGGCGGACGGCCCCGTCCTCGACGTAGGCGAGGGCGCGCACACCGTCCCACTTCATCTCGACGGCCCAGTCGTCGCCCTGGACGGAGGTCAGCGTCCCGAGCTGGGCCAGCATCGGCGCGTAGGCCGGCAGCCGCACCATGGTGCATGCCGTACCCCGTCCGCTTGATCGACAGTGGTGAAGAGGGGTCTACAGATGGTCAAGTGGCCTGTCTTCGACGAGCTCCGCCAGGTCCACGCCGTGCTGGCCCAGCTCGGCGACCGTGGCGCAGTAGCCGCGCAGGTAGATCCGGCCGTTGACCCGGTGGGAGACACGCAGCAGCGGGCGATCGTCCAGGATGATCGCCTCCACGAGGATGCCGCCGGGGCCACGCCACTGTCCCATGCCGGTAAGAGTAAATGCCCGGACATAATGGACAGGTAATAAAGCCGCCCTCACGGGAAGGCCGGACCCGGCTCCGGAGCGCTGCCCGGCCAGGTGCGCCGCAGGCGCAGCACGGCGGACGGGGCGTCCGGCGACTTCACGAACGCGTCCCTGAGCGGGAAGCACAGGTAGCCGCTCGTCGTCCAGATGTGGTGGCCGCCGAGGTCGAAGCAGCGGGCGCCGCGCTCGTCGTGCGCGGGGAATCCGGCCATGGCGAAATACAGGGACCCGGAGTAGACGCCGCCGATGCCGTGGACGTCGATCCGGCAGCGCTCGCCCGCCGTGACGAGCAGGTGCGCGTGCACGGTGTCGGAGCTGGGCCACGAGCCGCTGTCGCCGACCCCGTGCGTGTAGCTGCCGGTGAACTGGGCGTGCCCGGGGACGGTGATGTCGATCGTGCCGCCGGCCGCCCAGCCGCCGGACACGGTGACGACCTTGCGGATCTCGCTGCCCACGGAGTACCGCATCAGGGTGCCGCCCTCGGCGACGGCGGTGGCGGCCCGCCACGGGTAGCGGGTGCCCAGGCAGCCGCCGAACGCCAGGTGCCCGGCGTAACGGGCGATGAGCTCCTCGAAGTGGTCGAGCACCAGCCTGGCGGTTGGGTGCGGGGTGCGGTGGTCGATGACCGTGGTGCCGCGCTCCCGCTCGCGGTCGTTGAAGCAGCCGGGGCAGACCTTCTTCACCTCCGCCCACTGCTCCTCGCACGGCCCGGCCGCGGCGACCGTCTTCCACTGCGCCCCGCGCGGCACGCCGGCGGCGGCGACGTGCGCGGGGATCGTGTACCCCGGCTCGATCCCCGGCCGGACGAGCGGGATGCCCGCCACCGCGTCCGACTCGGCCTCCCCGGCCTGGTGTGAGGCGGCGGCGTGCTGACGAGCTGAGCAGACCACCGTGCTCAGGTGATGTGTTTCCGTGCCGATGCTGGTGTGGTGCATGTGACGGCCCCTCTACGACCCGTTCCCTGTCGCAAAGGTGACGTAACGTTAGCTTTGCATTACGCTAAGTTTTTCTTGGCGAGAAGTGTTAGAGGCGGCCGTTCCCGGGCAGTTGTGACCCCTTGAGCTTTTCCCTGCCGTGGCCGTGCCCCCGTGACGGCCACGGCTACCGCCCCGGCAGGCCCGGTCCGGGGTGATGGTGGCCGCGGGGCGTGCGTCGGCGAGCGCCGCCCCGCGGCCTTCACTCTGTACGGCGACATGTCCGGATCGTGGACAGAACCAGATTCAGGGCCCGGACTCCGTAGACTGTCAGGGTGATTTCCCGTATTGACATGCGCGGTTCTCTGCCCGAGGACCTGCGCGACGTGCTGCCCCGCGCCGAGCTCGACGTCGAGGCCGCCCTGGAGAAGGTGCGGCCCATCTGCGACGACGTGCGCCATCGCGGGGCGGCAGCCGTACGGGAGCTGACCGCCAGGTTCGACGGTGTCGAGATCGCCTCCGCCCGCGTGCCCGCCGAGGCGCTCGAGCGCTCCCTCGCCGAGCTCGACCCGAGGGTCAGGGCGGCGCTGGAGGAGTCGATCAGGCGGGCCAGGCTGGTCCACCGCGATCAGCGGCGCGCCGACGTCACCACGCAGGTCGTGCCCGGCGGCACGGTGACCGAGCGGTGGGTGCCGGTCGAGCGCGTGGGCCTCTACGTCCCCGGCGGCCGCGCGGTCTACCCCTCCAGCGTGGTGATGAACGTCGTGCCCGCGCAGGAGGCGGGTGTCAGCTCGCTGGCCGTGGCCAGCCCGGCGCAGAAGGAGTTCGGCGGGCTGCCGCACCCCACGATCCTGGCCGCGTGCGCGCTGCTCGGCGTCGACGAGGTCTACTCCGTGGGCGGCGCGCAGGCCGTGGCCATGTTCGCGTACGGCACCGAGGAGTGCGCGCCGGTCACCATGGTCACCGGTCCCGGCAACATCTACGTGGCGGCGGCCAAGCGGCTGCTCAAGGGCCTGATCGGCATCGACTCCGAGGCCGGCCCCACCGAGATCGCCATCCTGGCCGACGAGAGCGCCGACCCGGTGCACGTCGCCGCCGACCTGATCAGCCAGGCCGAGCACGACACGATCGCCGCCGCCGTCCTCGTCACGACCAGCCCCGAGCTGGCCGACGCCGTCGAGAAGGAGCTGCCCGGCCAGGTCTCGGCCACCAAGCACTCCGAGCGCATCACCGAGGCGCTGAGCGGCAAGCAGTCGGGCATCGTGCTGGTGAGCTCGATCGACGACGGCCTCAAGGTCGTCGACGCCTACGCCGCCGAGCACCTGGAGATCCACACCGCCGGCGCCGCGGCCGTCGCGGCCCGGGTGCGCAACGCCGGGGCGATCTTCGTGGGCACGTACGCGCCCGTCTCGCTCGGCGACTACCTCGCCGGCTCCAACCACGTGCTGCCCACCGGCGGCTGCGCCTGCCACTCCAGCGGCCTGTCGGTGCAGTCGTTCCTGCGCGGCATCCACGTCGTCGACTACAGCCGCGAGGCGCTCGCCGGCGCGGCGGCCCACGTGTCGGTCCTGGCCGACGCCGAAGACCTGCCCGCACACGGCGCGGCGATCCGCGCCCGATTCGACTGGCGAGTGCCCGAGTGAACCTCGACGACCTGCCGATCCGCGACGACCTGAGAGGCAAGACGCCGTACGGCGCGCCCCAGATCGACGTCCCGGTCCGGCTCAACACCAACGAGAATCCCTACCCGCCCTCGCCCGCGCTCGTCGCCGACCTGGCCAGGTCGATCGGCGAGCAGGCCGGCGAGCTCAACCGCTACCCCGACCGCGACGCCGTCGAGCTGCGCGCCGACCTGGCCGCCTACCTCGGCCACGGGCTGGCGACCGAGCAGCTGTGGGCGGCGAACGGCTCCAACGAGGTGCTCCAGCAGATCCTCCAGGCGTTCGGCGGCCACGGCCGCACCGCCATGGGGTTCGAGCCGTCGTACTCGATGCACCCGATCATCACCAGCGGCACCAGCACGGAGTGGATCGACGCCAGCCGCGAGGAGGACTTCTCGCTCGACCCCGGCAAGGCCGTGGCCGCGATCGAGGAGCACCGCCCCGACATCGTCTTCATCACCTCGCCCAACAACCCGACCGGCACCGCGCAGCCGCTCGACACGATCGAGGCCATCGCCTCGGCGGCTCCGGGCATCGTGGTCGTGGACGAGGCCTACGCCGAGTTCGCCCGCGAGGGCACGCCGTCGGCGCTGACGCTGCTGCCCGCGCACCCGCGGATGATCGTCACCAGGACGATGTCCAAGGCGTTCGCCATGGCGGGCACCCGGGTGGGTTACCTGGCCGCGCACCCCGCCGTGGTGCAGGCGCTGCTGCTGGTGCGGCTGCCGTACCACCTGTCGACGCTCACCCAGACGGCGGCGCGCGTGGCGCTGCGGCACCAGGAGGAGCTGCTCGGCACCGTCGACGCGCTGCGCCGCGAGCGTGACGACACGGTGACGTGGCTGCGGTCCAAGCAGCTGGCCGTGGCCGACTCCGACGCCAACTTCGTGCTGTTCGGGCGCTTCCCCGACCGGCGCGCGGTGTGGCAGGGGATGCTGGAGCGCGGCGTGCTCATCCGCGAGGTGGGCCCGCCCGAGTGGCTGCGTGTGTCGATCGGCACCAGCGAGGAGATGGCGGCCTTCCGCGCCGCCCTGGAAGGAGTGCTTTGAGCCGCGTAGGTCGCATCGAGCGTGTCACCAAGGAGACCTCGGTCCTGGTCGAGGTGAACCTCGACGGCACCGGCCAGGTCGAGGTGGCCACCGGGGTCGGGTTCTACGACCACATGCTGGCCCAGCTCGGCAAGCACGGGCTGTTCGACCTGACCGTCAAGACCGAGGGCGACCTGCACATCGACTCGCACCACACGATCGAGGACACCGCGCTCGCGCTGGGCGCCGCGTTCCGCGAGGCGCTGGGCGACAAGTCGGGCATCAGGCGGTTCGGTAGCGCGTCGTGCCCGCTCGACGAGTCGCTCGCCCAGGTGACCGTCGATCTGTCCGGCCGCCCCTACCTCGTGCACACCGAGCCCGAGGGCATGGCGCCGATGATCGGCCCCGAGTACGACACGACGATGACCCGCCACATCCTGGAGTCGTTCGTGGCGCAGGCCGCGATCTGCCTGCACGTGCACGTCCCGTACGGCCGCAACGCCCACCACATCGTGGAGTCCCAGTTCAAGGCGCTGGCCAGGGCACTGCGCGAGGCGTCGGAGCTCGACCCCAGGGCGACCGGGGTGCCGAGCACCAAGGGCGTGCTATGACCGACAACATGCTCGCCATCGTGATGGTCTTCCTCGGGCTGTTCCTGATCGGTGGCGTGTTCTCCCTGGGCAAGCAGGGGCTCAAGATCGGTGCCGCCGTCTGCGCGCTGGGCGCGGCGATGGCGATCACGGCGGGGGTGCTGTGGTGGTGAGCAAGAAGAACGTCGTGGTGCTCGACTACGGCTCGGGCAACCTGCGCTCGGCAGAGCGCGCCCTGGCCAGGGCGGGTGCCGAGGTGACCGTCACGCCCGACTTCGAGGCGGCGCTGGAGTGCGACGGGCTCGTCGTGCCGGGCGTCGGCGCGTTCGAGGCGTGCATGAAGGGCCTAAAGGCGGTGCGCGGCGACCAGATCGTCGGCCGCCGCCTGTCCGGCGGGCGCCCGGTGCTGGGCATCTGCGTCGGCATGCAGATCCTGTTCGCCAGGGGCGTCGAGCACGGCGTCGAGACCGAGGGCTGCGGCGAGTGGCCGGGCACGGTCGAGCGGCTGGAGGCGCCGGTGCTGCCGCACATGGGCTGGAACACCGTCAAGCCGCCCGAGGGCAGCGTGCTGTTCGCCGGGCTCGACGCGGCCACCCGTTTCTACTTCGTGCACTCCTACGGGGTGCGCGAGTGGGAGCTGCGCACCGGCGACGGCTTCGCCGAGCCCGTCGTCACCTGGGCCGAGCACGGCGTGCCGTTCGTGGCCGCCGTCGAGAACGGCCCGCTCATGGCCACCCAGTTCCACCCCGAGAAGTCCGGCGACGCCGGAGCGGCGCTGCTCCGCAACTGGTTGCAGACGCTGTGAGCCCATCATGAGCGCTGTGAGCCCATCATGAGCAAGGAACGCGCGCGCCGCAGGGCCGAGCGGGAGGCCGAGCGGGCGCGCGCGATCCGGGCCAACGAGGAGCGGCAGGCCCGCCGGGCGCGCCGCCGCGCCCTGCTGGCCCGGTTAACCCCGCGCCCGGTGCGGTTCTACCGCCAGGGCGGCCTGCTGGCCCGCCGCCACCGCGCGCAGAACGCCGTGGTGGCGCTCGCTTTCCTGCTCGTGCAGGTGATCGTCTGGCTGATCTGGGGCTCGTTCCCGCTCAGCTTCGGTGTCCTCGTCCTCTCCCTGCTGCTCGCGCCCGTTGTCGTGACCCTCGCCTTCGACCGGAGGATCTGAATGTCGCTCGTTTTGCTGCCTGCCGTGGACATCGTGAACGGCCAGGCCGTACGCCTGACGCAGGGCGAGGCCGGCACGGAGACCGTCCACGGCGCGCCGCTGGCCGCCGCGCTGGCCTGGCAGGAGGCGGGCGCCGAGTGGATCCACATGGTCGACCTCGACGCCGCGTTCGGCCGGGGCGGCAACCGGGAGCTGATCGCCGAGGTGATCGGCAAGCTGGACGTGAACGTGGAGCTGTCCGGCGGCATCCGCGACGACGAGTCCCTGGCCGCGGCGCTGGCCACCGGCTGCCGCCGGGTCAACATCGGCACCGCCGCGCTGGAGAACCCCGAGTGGTGCCGGAAGATCATCGCCGAGCACGGCGACAGGATCGCGGTCGGGCTCGACGTGCGCGGCACCACGCTGGCCGCCCGCGGCTGGACCCAGGACGCCGGCGACCTGTGGGAGGTGCTGGAGCGGCTGGAGTCCGACGGCTGCCCGCGCTACGTGGTCACCGACGTGACCAAGGACGGCATGCTCCAGGGCCCCAATCTCGGCCTCTATCGCCAGATCTGCGCCCGTACCGACAGGCCCGTCGTCGCCAGCGGCGGCGTTTCCAGCCTCGATGACCTGGTCGCACTGGCTTCTCTCGTCCCGGACGGAGTGGAGGGCGCCATCGTGGGCAGGGCCCTGTACGCTCACGCGTTCACGCTGGAAGACGCGCTTTCCGCGGTGCGCGTGTAACTCTTGCCGGGAGGGGGCGAGATGAGCGTCAGCAGCATCGGCATGGAGAGCACCGGTTACCGGGTGTTCTCAGGCGGCGTCTGGGAGGAGAAGTACGGCTACGCCCGGGCCGTGGTGGCGGGCGAGCGGGTGATCGTGTCCGGGTGCACGGCCACGGTCGACGGAGAGGTACGGCACGTCGGAGATCCGTACCAGCAGGCTCTGACCGCGATCGACATCGCGCTGGAGGCCGTCCTGATGGGCGGCCTGACACGGGAGGACGTCGTCATGGTCCGCTACTACGTGGTGGAGCAGCGGCACTTCGACCCCGTCGGGAAGGCCATCCACGAGGTCTTCTGCAAGGTACGCCCCGCCTGCACCGGGGTGCGGGTGGCCGGGCTGGTCGACCCTAGAATGCTGGTCGAGATCGAAATAGAGGCACTGCGAACATGACCGTAGCGGTAAGAGTCATCCCCTGTCTCGACGTGGACGCCGGACGCGTGGTCAAAGGCGTCAACTTCGAGAACCTGCGCGACGCGGGCGACCCCGTCGAGCTGGCCAGGCGCTATGACGAGGAGGGCGCCGACGAGCTGACCTTCCTCGACATCACGGCGTCCTCCGGCGAGCGCGAGACCATGCTGGACGTGGTGCGCAGGACCGCTGAGCAGGTGTTCATCCCGCTCACCGTCGGCGGGGGAGTGCGCGCGGTCGAGGACGTGGACCGGCTGCTGCGGGCGGGCGCCGACAAGGTGTCGCTCAACACCGCCGCCATCGCCCGGCCCGAGCTGCTCACAGAGGCGTCCAGGCGGTTCGGCGCCCAGTGCATCGTGCTGTCCGTGGACGCGCGGCGGGCGCCGGGCACCGAGAGCGGCTTCGAGGTGACGACGCACGGCGGCCGGCGCGGCACCGGCATCGACGCGGTGGAGTGGGCCGCCCGGGGCGAGGAGCTCGGCGTGGGCGAGATCCTGCTCAACTCGATGGACGGCGACGGCACGCTCGACGGCTACGACCTGGAGATGCTGCGCGCGGTCAGGGCTGCCGTCCGGGTGCCGGTGATCGCCAGCGGTGGCGCGGGCCGGCTGGAGGACTTCCCTCCGGCGGTGGCGGCGGGCGCCGACGCCGTACTGGCGGCCAGCGTCTTCCACTTCGGCACGCTGAAGATCTCCGAGGTCAAGGACACGCTCCGGATGGCGGGGCACCCCGTCCGCTGACCGGCTCGCCCCGGGCCGCGCCGCCCGGGGCCGAGAGCGTCAGAACACCCGCAGGTGGTGGAAGAGCTCGTAGGAGACGTCCTTGGCCGCGAACGCGGCGGCCTCGGACCGCTTGACGGCCAGGTACGCGCTGCGCCGCAACGGCCCGAGCGCCTCCATGAGCACCTCGTCGGCCTCCAGCGCGTCGAGGGCCTCCTCCAGCGACTGCGGCAGGCGGGGATAGCGGCCGGGACGCGTGTCGGGGTCGACGTCCACCGCCTCACCCGGGTCGAGCTTGCGCCGGATCCCGTCGAGCCCCGCGTGGATGACCGCGCCGAGCGACAGGTAGGGGTTGGCGGAGGAGTCGGAGGGCTTCAGCTCCAGGTTCGGCTCGCCGCTCTCGCCCAGCGGGGAGCAGATCCGGATCGCGGCCTCGCGGTTGTCGGGGCCGTACACCGCGTACGCGCCGGACCACATGCGGGGCGTCAGGCGGCGGAAGCTGTTGACGCTGCCGCAGGTGAGCGCCGTCAGGGCGGGCAGGTGCGCGAGCAGGCCGCCGATGAAGCCGTCGCGTACCTCGCTCTCCTCGGCGAAGACGTTCTGCGTGTCGTTCCACAGCGACAGGTGCAGATGGCAGCCGTTGCCCGCCTGGTCGGCCAGCGGCTTGGGCGCCAGCGAGGCCCACATCTGCATGCGCATGGCCACCCCGCGCACGGTCTCGCGGTAGATGACGTGGTTGTCGGCGGCCCGCAGCGCGGGCGCATGCCGGATCGACAGCTCCTGCTGCCCGGGGCCGAGCTCCGGGTGGTAGTGCTCGACGCGCAGCCCCTGAGTCTCCAGCGCGCGGATCAGCTTGACCGTGTAGTCGTGCGCCGTGTCGAAGCCCGTGGCGGCATAGCAGAGCGAGTCGTCGAGCGGCACCAGCCGATCGTGGCCGCCCGCCGGGTCGGGCAGCCGCCGCCCGAGCGTGAACTCGGGCTCGAAGGCCGCCACCAGCGCGTACCCCTCCGTGCTGAGCTCGGCGATGGCCTCCTTCAGGAACGTCCGCGCGCACGCCCCCCACGGGCCGCCATCGGGCAGACGCAGATCCGACAGCATGGCCGCCGCGCCGGGGGCGTGGGGCAACGGGACGTACGTGGCCGGGTCGGGGACGATGCGTACCTCGCCCACCGGACCCAGGTGCTCGACCTCCTGGAGCTGGTCGAGCATGTTCATCGCCATCATGGCCACCGTGTGCCCGATGCCCGTGCTGAGCCGTTCGGCCAACCGTGACCGGGATGCCGCCTTGCCACGGATCACGCCACCGTGGTCGGCGTACAGAAAACGGATCAGCTCGATACCCTCGAGCTCCGCTCGCTCGAGGATGCGCCGCGCATGGGGGTCGAGCTGATGGGGTTTGGTGCCGCTGGGGCGATCTCTCATCCTGCCTGCGTAACACGATCTGGCAGCGCGGGGAAGCACCTGACGCAGACAGAACCTTCCGTCAGGTCAGAACACTTGAGAAGAACACGGCCAACTGATTGGCTCCTTGAATGATTCCGTCGAACACACCGTTGACCGCGGCGGCGGCTTGGGCCGGCCGGGTGAACAGGTAGAAGACCACGAACGCGACAGCCACGTAGGTGATCACCTTCTTGACCTGCATGGGGGGCCTCCTGCAGTCCATTCCCAGCCGTATATACCCGGATCTGGGCGATCCCTAGGCATCTTCTGTGAAGATGTACATGATCCTAACCGGGGGGCTTCCTACTCATGCCATGGTAAGGGCAGGAGATTACCCGCGAGCGCCTTCCACAAAGCGATTTCCGCGGTAGCGCCGCCGCCTCGCGGCGCGCTCACACGCCCAGAGTGGCCTCGCGCAGCAGCTCGACGGAGCCGGGGTCGCCGGTGAGCTCCACGCGGGCGTGAGCCTGCCGCCCGAAGCAGAACATCAGCAGCTCCGCCGCCTTGCCGGTGACCTCCACCCGCGCGCCCCCGCGCGGGCCGCCGAGCGCCACGCCGCCGCCGAGCCGGTGCAGCACCACGCCGACGGGTGAGCGGCGCAGCATCAGGCGGGCGCCGGTGGCGACCCGCTTCCAGATGAGCGCCTCCAGGTCGGCCGGCAGCTCGCGCGGCTGCCACGCCTGCTGCGCCCGGCGCACGTCCTCGTGGTGCACGAACAGCTCCAGCGTGTTGACGGCCTCGTCGAGCGCGGGCACCAGGCCGTACACGCCGCCGGGCCTGCGCACGATGCCGACCAGCTCGGGGAACGGGTAGCGGGCCTTGAAACCGTTCTGGACCGAGGCGGTGTAGCCGGCCAGCGCCTTGATCGCGATGCCGCCCATGGCGTCGGGCCGGCGCTCGCGGATGGCGAGGTGGGCCGCCAGGTCGTAGGTGGTCCAGCCCGTGCACAGGGTCGGCGCGTCGGGGCCGAGCCGGTCGAGCAGGTCGCAGAGCGCGGAGCGTTCGCCACGGGCATGTGTCACGCGGTCAACCCTACCGCTGGGAATAACAGCTTGATCGGGAGTGATAGAGACATACGGAGAAACGTCAGATTGACATCAGATATGAGAGGAAACCCCCCGAGTGGCGAGCAAGGTCACCTCGGCCGTGATGCGTCAAGGGCTCCGGGTCCTTGGGGTGGCCATTCGCACGGAGAAGACGGTGTTCACGCTGGCGGTGCTGGCCAGCGCCGTTTACGGCGGCATGACCGTCGCCTCGGCCTGGGCCCTCGGCTGGGCGACCCAGCACGTGGTGCTGACGTCGTTCGCCGACGGTGACGTCAGCGCGGGCGCGCTGTGGACCGGCACGCTGCTGATCCTCGGCACGGCGCTGCTCAAGGCGCTCGGCGTGGCGGGGCGGCGCATCCTGGCCGGCGTCATGCAGTACCGCATGCAGGCCCGCTCGCGCCGCGACGTGACCAAGCAGTACCTGCGCCTGCCGCTGTCGTGGCACCACCGGCACCCCACCGGCCAGCTCCTGTCGAACGCCAGCGCCGACGCCGAGGCCGCCTGGGCCCCGCTCGCGCCGCTGCCGATGGCCGTGGGCGTGATCGTCATGCTGTTCACCGCGGCCGTCGCGATGTTGTTCACCGACCTCGTGCTCGCCCTGGTGGGCTTCCTCATCTTCCCGGCCATCGCCGTCCTCAACCTGGTCTACCAGCGCAGGCTCAGCCCCCTGGCCACCCGCGCGCAGCAACTGCGCGCCGAGGTCAGCGAGATCGCGCACGAGAGCTTCGACGGCGCGCTCGTCGTCAAGACGCTCGGCCGCGAGGACCTGGAGACCGAGCGGTTCCAGCGGCGCGCCCACGAGCTGCGTGACGCCAACATCGCCGTCGGGCGGGTGCGCGGGCTGTTCGACCCGATGCTGGAGGCGCTGCCCACGCTCGGCGTGCTCGCCGTGCTGGCCGTGGGCGCGGCCCGCCTGTCCGCGGGCGCGATCGACGCCGGCGGGCTGGTGCAGGTGGCCTACCTGTTCACGCTGCTCGCCTTCCCCATCAGGGCACTGGGCTGGGTGCTGGCCGAGCTGCCGCGCAGCGTCGTCGGCTGGCAGCGGGTGCAGGCCGTGCTGGACGCGACCGGCTCCATGGAGTACGGCGCCACCTCCGTGAGCTCGACGGCCCCGGCGAAACTGGCGGTCGAGGACGTCTCCTACGCCTACGGCGAGGCCGAGGTGCTGCACGACGTCACCTTCGAGGTGCCCGCGGGCCGCACCGTCGCCCTCGTCGGGCCCACCGGCTCGGGCAAGTCCACGCTCGTGCAGCTCCTGGCCCGCCTGGTGGACCCCGCGTCGGGCCGGGTGCTGCTCGACGACGTGGACCTGCGCGAGCTGCCCTACGGCGGCGTGGCGGCGTCGGTCGCCCTGGTGCCGCAGCAGACGTTCCTGTTCGACGACACCGTGCGCGGCAACGTCGCGCTCGGCGGCGGTGCCCCCGACGAGGCCCCCGACGAGGCCCCCGACGAGGCCCCCGACAAGGCCCCCGATGAGGTCTCCGACGAGGACGTGTGGGCGGCCCTGCGGCTGGCCCAGGCCGACGGCTTCGTCGGCCGCCTGCCCGACGGCCTCGACACCCGCGTCGGCGAGCGCGGCGCCTCCCTGTCGGGCGGCCAGCGCCAGCGCCTGGCCCTGGCCCGCGCGGTCGTGCGCCGCCCCCGCCTGCTCGTCCTCGACGACGCCACCTCCAGCGTGGACCCGCAGGTCGAGGCCAAGATCCTGCACGGGCTGCGCGACGCCGCGGAAGCCTCGACCGTGGTGGTCGTCGCCTACCGCATGGCCACCATCGCGCTGGCCGACGAGGTCGTCTACCTGGACAAGGGGCGCGTCGTGGACCGGGGGCCGCACGAGGAGCTGATCGAGCGCTGCGCCGGCTACCGCAACCTGGTGACCGCGTACGAGCGGGAAGAGGCCGAGCGCGCGGCCATCGAAGTGGAAGAAGCGGTCGAAGAGGTGCAGGCATGACGGCGCAGAACATCCGGCGCGACTCGGAGCGTTCCGCGCTGGCCACGGTCCGGCAGGGCCTCTCACTCACCCCCGAGTTCCGCAAGGGCCTGATGGGGACGCTGGCGCTGGCCGTCATCGCCACCATCGGGAAGATCATCGTGCCGATCGCGGTCCAGCAGACGATCGACACCGGGCTCAAGGGCGGCAAGCCCGACATCTCTTACATCACCAGTGCTGTGGTGATCTGCGCGGCGGCGGTCGTGCTGACCGCTCTGGCGGGCTACGTCATGAACGTCCGCCTCTACAAGGCCACCGAGTCCTCGCTGGCCACCCTGCGCGTGCGCGGCTTCCGCCACGTGCACGACCTGTCGGTGCTCACCCAGAACACCGAGCGCCGCGGCGCCCTGGTCTCCCGCGTCACCAACGACATCGACCAGATCAGCAACTTCATGCAGTGGGGCGGGCTGATGATCATCGTGGCGCTCGGGCAGCTGCTCGTGGCCACGGTCCTGATGTTCGTCTACTCCTGGCAGCTCACCCTGCTGGTGTGGGTCTGCTTCATCCCGCTGATGATCGCCCTGCCGCGCTTCCAGCGGCTGCTGTCGCGCGCGTACACGATCGTCCGCGAGCGCACCGGCGACATGCTGGCCGCCGTCAGCGAGTCCGTCGTCGGCGCCACCGTCATCCGCGCGTACGCCTCCGAGCAGCGCACCGCCGAGCGGATCGACGCCGCCGTCAACGCCAACAGGAAGGCCCAGACCAGGGCGCAGACCATCGTCGGCTTCGTCTTCCCGCTGACCGAGATCGTGGCCGCCGTCGCCATCGCCGGCATCGTGCTGCTCGGCGTGCGGCTGGGCCTGTCGGGCGACATCACGCAGGGGCGGCTGGTGGCGTTCCTCTTCCTCGTCACGCTGTTCGTCTCGCCGCTGCAGACCGCCACCGAGGTGCTCAACGAGGCGCAGAACGCCGTCGCCGGCTGGCGCCGCATCCTCGGCGTCCTCGACACCCCGCCGGACGTGGCCGACCCCGGCGAGGCGGGTGTGGAGCTGCCCCGCGGGCCCATCGAGGTCGCCTTCGAGGGCGTGCACTTCTCCTACCCCGGAGGCGCGCCCGTGCTGCGCGAGGTCACGGTGGACATCCCGCCCCGCTCCCGCGTCGCCGTCGTGGGGGAGACCGGCTCGGGCAAGACCACGTTCGCCAAGCTGCTGACCAGGCTGATGGACCCCGGCTCAGGACGTGTCACCGTCGACGGCCACGATCTGCGCCACGTGCGCTTCTCTTCGCTGCGCGAGCGGATCGTCATGGTCCCGCAGGACGGCTTCCTGTTCGACGGCACCCTGGCCGACAACATCCGCTACGGCAAGCCGGGGGCCACCGACGAGGAGATCGCGCTGGCGATGACCGAGCTGGGCCTGGCCGACTGGCTGGAGGGCCTGCCCGCCGGCCTCGGCACGCCGGTCGGCCAGCGCGGCGAGTCACTCTCCGCAGGCGAGCGCCAGCTCGTCGCCCTGGCCCGCGCCTACCTCGCCGACCCCGACCTGCTCCTGCTGGACGAGGCCACCTCGGCGGTGGACCCGGCCACGGAGGTACGGCTGGCGCGCGCCCTGGAGGGCGTCACCCGGGGCCGCACCGCCGTCTCGATCGCGCACCGCCTGTCCACGGCGGAGAACGCCGACGAGGTGCTGGTCTTCGACAGCGGCCGCCTGGTGCAGCGCGGGCCGCACGCGGAGCTGGTCAAGGAGAGCGGGGTGTACGCCGACCTGCACGCCTCGTGGATCTCGGCGGCCCGCTCCTGACCCGCCTCGATCAGCCCCGCACGGCCGCGAACGTCACGGTCGTGCCCGCCGGCCCGGACACGATCGTGATGTGGTCGCACAACATGCTGGTCAGCCACAACCCCCGCCCGCGGAAGTCGAACCCCGCGGGCGGCCGCATGTCACCCATCCACCCGGCGGGCAGCCCCGGCCCCTCGTCGCTGACCTCGCACCACAACCACTCGCCCTGCGACCACAGCCGCAGCCGTCCGTGCCCGCCGCCGTGCAGCACCACGTTCGTGGTGATCTCGTTGACCGCCAGCACGAAGTCCTCCAGCCGCCTGCCGGTGAGCCCCTCGTACCTGGCGTGCTCGGTTACGGCCCTGCGCAGGAACGTGATGCGGCCCCGGGCGAAGGCCGTGCAGAGCACCTGTCTACCCATCGCCCACCCGGCGCACGACGACGTACTCGTCCGCGCTGATCAGCCGCAGCACCCGCGCCATGGAGTCGCGGCACACCACCACGGTGGAGCCGCGCGGCCTGGCCATCGCCGTGACGGTGAGGAGCTGCGCCGAGCCCGCGTCGATGAAGTCCAGCCCGGACGCGTCGATCACGATCTCGCCCGGCTCCTTCTCCAGCGGCGCCAGCAGCGAGGCGAACGCCGGCCGGTTCGTCAGGTCGACGTCCCCCCACACCCGCAGCCCGGAGCCGGTGCCGGCGAAGCGCAGCAGCGCCTGCTCAGGCGAGATCGGATGCACGGAGGCGGCCCGGTCGATGGCGTCGCGGGGGAAGAGCCGGCGGTCGTACTGGCACACGGCCGCCAGCCACCGCTCGCCGAACACCTCGTTGGCCGCCGCCTCGAACGCCGCCTGCTCCGTCGCGTCGCCCGCTCCCCAGGAGGCGTCCACCAGCGCGTACACGCCGTGCTGGCCGTGCTTGCCGGCCCGCGCGCGGGCGTCGGCCAGCCCGGTGTACATGCGGTCGAGGTCGAGCCGGCCGTCGGTGAAGTGCGTGTCGATCGACCGCAGGATCTCGATCTGCCCGGCGGACACCGCGTCGGCGAACCCCGGCACCAGCGGCGCCAGCCACCCGCGCGTCCGCTCCGGACTGTCGGCATGTGTGATGATCACCACCTTGGTACGGCGGCGCAGGCCGTTCCTCGTGAACAGCCCCGCAGCCGTCATCCGCTCCCGCTCGCCCTCGAACGGCAGGCACACATGATCACCGAGGTCGGGATCGAGCACGGAGCCCGCGACGTGCACCACGATGGTCCTCCCCCTAGCACGCGTCGGGAAGAAAGTACCCCGATCCCTGCCATCACGTAGCGCATTCTCGGCAAAACCCGCTGTGACGCGCCGCAGACAGGTGTACCTTTTCGGCGGGGCCGCCCGCGGGAGGGGTCGTGAGGAGCATGGGCGTGGATGTGCTGGAGATGTCGCGACGCCGACACGGCGAGCTCGTGGTGGTCAGCCTGGCCGGGGAGATGGACGTGGACAACGTCTCCGAGGTCCGCAAGTGCCTCAACGAGGCGGCCGCCGCGCCGGAGCCGCGGCTGGTGGTCGATCTGAGCGCGCTCACCTTCATCGACACCACCGGGCTGGGGGTGCTGGTGCGGATGCTGGCGTCGCTGCGCGACCGCAACGGCACCATGGCGCTGGTGGCGCCCGACGGGCAGGTGCTGCGGCGGCTGCGGCGGACGAACCTGGCGCCGCTGTTCCCCATCTACGACACGTTGTCGCAGGCACTCGCCTGAGGGGCGCCGGGGCGGGCTGGTTGAATGGGACACATGTCCCTTGACCCCAAGATCGCCGCGAGACTCAAGCGCAACGCCGACGGCCTGGTCCCCGCGATCGCCCAGCAGTACGACACCGGCGAGGTCCTCATGCTCGCCTGGATGAACGACGAGGCGCTGCACCGGACCCTGACCACCGGCAGGGCCACCTACTGGTCGCGCAGCCGCCAGGAGTTCTGGGTCAAGGGCGACACCTCCGGCCATGTCCAGCACGTCAAGGCGGTGGCGCTCGACTGCGACGGCGACACGATCCTGGTGAAGGTGGACCAGGAGGGCGCCGCCTGCCACACGGGCGACCGCACCTGCTTCGACGCCGACCAGCTCGAGATCGCGCTCGGCTAGGCGGCGGGCGTGCACAGGGAGTTGTGGGTGTGGGTGGCGGCGACCGCGCTCGGCTGCCTGGCGGTGCTCGTCGCCGCAGGGCAGGGCTGGGCGACGGTGCTGCAGGGGGCCGAGGTGGAGGCGCCCACCGGCGGCGACCTCGCCCCCGCGCTGACGCCCGTGGCGCTGGCCGGGCTGGCCGGGGTGGTGGCGGTGCTGGCCACCAAGGGGCTGGGGCGGCGGCTCGTGGGCGCGTTGCTGGCGCTGTGCGGCGCCGGCGCGGCGGCGGCCACCTGGACGGCGCTGAGCGGCGACCACGTGGCCACCTGGCTGCGCGAGCAGAACGTGTTGCGGGGCGCCGCCGAGGTCCCCTGGGAGGCCGCGCCGCTGTGGCCGGTGGTCGCGGCGGCGGGCGCGGTGCTGATGGTGGCGGGCGGCGTCGTGGCGATCGTGCGCGGCGGCAGGTGGGCGGGGATGTCCGCCCGGTACGACCGCGGGGCCGGCGCGGGCAGCGCTGCGGGCACGGGCGCGGGCTCCGAGGCGAAGGCGCAGGTGAGTGACGACAGGGCGCTCTGGGACGCGCTCGACAGGGGAGACGACCCGACGGATTCCCGCTGAAATCAGGCGCTGTCGAATCCTCCACTGTTCTGAACCATTGTCTGCTTGGCAAACGTTTCCTCAATAAGCTGCCGTTGCAACTCGCCACGAACAATGAGGAGCCAGCTCATGACCTACGGGGATCAGGGCGCCAACGGCGGCTACGGGCAGCAGCCGCAGAGCGGGGGAGGCTACGGTCAGCAGCCCCCCGGTTATGGCGGCGGTTACGGGCAGCAGCCGCAGAGCGGGGGCGGCGGCTATGGTCAGCAGCCGCCGGGCTACGGCCAGCAGCCGCCGAGCTACGGCGGCGGCTACGGTCAGCAGCCGAACAGCCAGCAGAACCTCGGCTACGGCCAGCTGCCGCCGAGCGGCGGCTTCGGCTACGGCCAGCAGCCGCCCCCCGGCTACTACCCGCCGCCCCAGCCGCGCTCCACCAACGGCATGGCGGTGGCCTCGCTCGTGCTGGGCATCATCGGCCTGGTCTTCTGCGGCCTGACGAGCATCCCGGGCGTGATCCTCGGGCACATCGCCCTCAACCGGATCAAGAAGACGGGCGAGGAAGGCTCGGGCATGGCGGTGGGCGGCCTCGTCACCTCCTACATCACGGTCGTGATCTGGGTGTTGTGCTGGCTGTTCTTCGGCGGGTTCTTCCTATGGATGCTGGGTCTGTCGGCCGCCGCCTCGTCCTCCTACGATTACTGACTCGCGGGTAACCTGCCGATCGCGTAGCCGGGCCGTGACGACCTGCTTGCGGTCCGATTACGAATTGTCCGCAAAATGGACGTTCGTCCACGTGAAAGATGCATTATCGCTAGGCTGCCGCGCGCAACTCGAACTCAAAGATGACGACATGAGGGGTCTCGAGCATGAGTTACGGTAACCAGGGCGACGGCGGCTACGGTCAGCAGCCGCCGAGCGGCGGTGGCTACGGCGGTGGCTACGGGCAGCAGCCCCCGTCCGGTGGCGGTTACGGGCAGCAGCCCCCGTCCGGTGGTGGCTACGGGCAGCAGCCGCCGAGCGGTGGCGGTTACGGGCAGCAGCCGCCGTCCGGTGGCGGTTACGGCGGTGGCTACGGCCAGCAGCCGCCGTCCGGTGGTGGCTACGGTGGCGGTTACGGCGGCGGCCCCGGGGGCAACCCGCCGGACAACCAGCTCGTCCCGGCCATCCTCACCACCCTGTTCTGCTGCCTCCCGCTGGGCATCGTGGCGATCGTGAAGTCGTCGCAGGTGAACCAGAAGTGGCAGATCGGCGACTTCGCCGGCGCCCAGCAGGCGGCCGAAGAGGCCAAGACGTGGTGGAAGCGCAGCCTGATCATCGGTGCCATCGGCATCGGTCTGCTCATCATCGCCTACGTCCTGTTCTTCGTGATCCTGGCCGCCAGCGTGTCCACGACGTACTCGTACTAGGCCGCATCACGAGCGGCACGCAGCGGAAGGCGGATACTGGAGTCATGAGCCTCGCAACAACCGGGCGGCACGGGACACAGCGTCTCAAGGGCCTGCTCGCGCCACTCGGTGTTGCGGCCGCCACCGGCGCGGTGTTCGCGTTCGTCGGCGCGGTGGACCCCAACGAACCGGGCCACTATCCGACGTGCCCGTTCCTGTGGATCACCGGTCTCTACTGCCCGGGTTGCGGCACGCTGCGCAGCATCCACGCGCTGGCCCACCTCGACCCGGTCGCCGCCCTCGGCCTCAACCCCCTCGCCGTCGCCATGGTTCCGTTCCTGGTGTTCTGGTGGGGCCGATGGGTGGTCCGGGCGTGGCAGGGGCGGCCCAGGCGCACCACGCTGGCACATCCGGCGTGGCTGTGGGCCTTCCTCGCGATCGTCATGGTCTACTGGGTCGTCCGTAATCTGCCTTTCGGAGCGTTCCTGGCCCCTTGACCCGGCGTCCACATGGGGACCGGTGGTGAGGTGACCCCGTAGGGGCCGATACCATCGCAGGACAAGGCGAAGAGCGGACGCGACGCGAACTCTCCGCCACCCCCAGAAGCCGACCGGAGGGACCTCAAGCGCGTGAGTGAGCGGACGGAAGGGCCGAGTGTCCTCGACGACATCCTCGACGGGGTGCGCGCCGACCTCGCCGCACGTCAGCAGGCCGTGTCGATCGACGAGCTCAAGCAGCGAGCCGAGCGGGCGCACGCGCCCAGGGACGCGATGGCCGCGCTGGGAGGCGACCGGATCTCGGTGATCGCCGAAGTCAAGCGCTCCAGCCCGTCGAAGGGCGCGCTCGCCGCGATCGCCGACCCGGCGGCGCTGGCGGCCGACTACGAAGCGGGTGGCGCACACGTCATCAGCGTGCTGACCGAGCGGCGCAAGTTCGGCGGCAGCCTCGACGACCTGGCCGCGGTGCGCGCCCGGGTCGACATCCCGATCCTGCGCAAGGACTTCATCCTCACCTCCTACCAGCTCTGGGAGGCCCGCGCCTACGGTGCCGACCTGGCTCTGCTCATGGTCGTCTGCCTGGAGCAGGAGGCGCTGGTGTCGCTCATCGAGCGGGCCGAGTCGATCGGGCTCACCCCGCTGGTCGAGGTGCACACCGAAGAGGAGCTGCAGCGAGCGGTCGCCGCCGGCGCCCGGGTCATCGGGGTCAACGCGCGCAATCTGAAGACACTCGAGGTCGACCGCGATGTCTTCGCGAAGATCGCGCCGAAGATCCCCGATAATGTGATCAAGATTGCCGAGTCGGGCGTGCGCGGCCCGCACGACCTGCTCGCCTACGCGCGGGGCGGCGCCGACGCCGTCCTGGTGGGCGAGAGCCTGGTCACCGGCAAGGACCCGCGCAAGGCAGTGGAGGCGCTGGTGACCGCCGGCGCTCATCCGTCGACGCGCCCCGACCACTCAGCAGAGGGATAGCAGTGGCAAACGAAGGCAGCATCCTGACCGCCGCCGACCTGGCGGGCAACGGCGCGTACGCCAACGACCCCGACGTGCACGGCAAGTTCGGCATCTTCGGCGGCCGCTACGTGCCCGAGGCGCTCATCCCGGCGCTCGACGAGGTCGCGGCCACCTACGAGAAGGCCAAGAACGACGCGGAGTTCCTGCGCGAGTTCGACCACCTGCTGCGCACGTACGCGGGCCGGCCCACCACGCTGACCGACGTGCCCCGCTTCAGCGAGCAGGCCGGCGGCGCGCGGATCGTGCTCAAGCGCGAGGACCTCACCCACACCGGCGCCCACAAGATCAACAACGTGCTGGGCCAGGCCCTGCTGACCAAGCGGCTGGGCAAGAAGCGGGTGATCGCCGAGACCGGCGCGGGCCAGCACGGCGTGGCCACCGCCACCGCCGCGGCCCTGCTCGGCCTGGAGTGCGTCATCTACATGGGCGCGGTCGACTGTGAGCGCCAGGCGCTCAACGTCGCCAGGATGAAGCTGCTCGGCGCCACCGTGGTGCCCGTCAAGAACGGCTCCCAGACGCTGAAGGACGCCATCAACGAGGCCTTCCGCGACTGGGTGACCAACGTCGACACCACCCACTACCTGTTCGGCACCGTGGCGGGCCCGCACCCGTTCCCCGAGATCGTGCGCGACTTCGCGCGCATCATCGGCGTCGAGGCGCGCCGCCAGATGCTGGAGCTGACCGGCAGGCTGCCCGACGCGGTGTGCGCGGCGGTCGGCGGCGGCAGCAACGCCATCGGCATCTTCCACGCCTTCATCGGCGACCAGGGCGTCCAGCTCCACGGCTACGAGGCCGCCGGTCACGGCCTGGAGAGCGGCGAGCACGCGCTCACGCTCACGGCCGGCTCGGTGGGCGTGCTGCACGGCTCGCGCACCTACGTGCTGCAGGACGACGAGGGCCAGACGATCGAGTCCCACTCGATCTCCGCCGGGCTCGACTACCCGGGCGTCGGCCCCGAGCACGCCTGGCTGAAGGACTCGGGCCGCGCCACCTACCACGGCGTCACCGACGACCAGGCGATGGCCGCGTTCTCGCTGCTGGCCAGGACCGAGGGCATCATCCCGGCCATCGAGTCCTCCCACGCCCTGGCGGGCGCGCTGGAGCTGGGCCGCGAGCTCGGCCCCGAGGCGACCATCCTGGTCAACCTCTCCGGCCGCGGCGACAAGGACATGGGCACGGCGATGAAGTACTTCAACCTGTAAGACTCCCGACGTCCGCGCCGGGCGCGAGTCCTCCCGGCGCGGGGGATTCAGGGGCGGGCCCGCCGCAGGGCATCATGGGAGGACTCGACCTTCGAAACGGACAGACATGACGACTCTTCAGACGGTTTTCGCCAAGGCGAAGGCGGACAACCGGGCCGCGCTCGTCGGCTACCTGCCCGCCGGCTTCCCCACCAAGGGTGGTGACGTCGCCGCCGCCGCGGCCCTGGTGGAGGCCGGCTGCGACGTCATCGAGATCGGCCTGCCCTACTCCGACCCGCTGATGGACGGCCCCACCATCCAGGACGCGGTGCACAGGTCGCTGACCAACGGCACCCGCATCGCCGACGTGATGCGCACGGTCGAGGGCGTGGCCGCCACCGGCGCCGCCACACTCGTCATGACGTACTGGAACCCGATCGACAAGTACGGCGCCGACCGGTTCGCCCGTGACCTGGCCAACGCGGGCGGCGTGGGCACGATCACGCCCGACCTGACGCCCGAGGAGTCGGAGCCGTGGCGGGAGGCGTCCGCGGCGGCGGGCATCGACACGGTGTTCCTGGTCGCGCCCAGCTCGACCGAGGCGCGCATCAAGGCCGTCGTCGACTGCTGCACCGGTTTCGTGTACGCGGCGTCGCTGATGGGCGTCACCGGCGCCAGGGAGACCGTCAACGTCGCGGCCGAGGGCCTGGTCAAGCGGACCAAGGCGCACACCGATCTGCCGGTGTGCGTGGGGCTGGGGGTCGGCACGGGGGCGCAGGCGGCCGAGGTGGCCACCTATGCCGACGGGGTGATCGTGGGGTCGGCGTTCATCCGCCGCATCCTCGACGCGCCCGACGAGGCCGCCGGGCGGGAGTCCATCGGGACGCTGGCCCGTGACATGGCCAGGGGCGTGCGTCGCTGAGGCCGGCTCGTTGACCTGAAAGCGCGGTTCCCCAACGGGGGGCCGCGCTTTACCGTCTATGTCAGACGGTCCCGAAAGGACGGGTCATGCGTCCCCTGTTACTCGCAGCAGCCCTCGCCCTCACGGCCACGGCCGCTCCGCCACCGCCGCCCGCCGCCGCCACGACACCGCCGCCTTCCGCCGCGGCTGCCGCCTCACTTCCGCCGCCCACCGGCTCCGCGACTGGCGCCTCGCCCGCGCTCGCCGCGTCCGCGGCTTCTGCGGCGAACCCGGAGCAGGCACCGCCCGGGCCGGAGCCGACCCCCACCTACGAGCTGCCCTCCCCGGAGCCCCGGCCCACCGGCGCGCCGCCGCCCAGCCCGACCGCGCAGAACCTGCCGCCCACCCCCGCCCAGGTGGCCGAGCCGATCACGATCGCGTCGGCGGCCCTGCGCGTGGAGCTGGACCCGGCCTTCCCGCGCGTCCTGCGCTACACCGACCGCGCGAGCGGCGCCACGCTCGGCGGCAGCACGGGAGTGCCCGCCGTGGTGATCAACGGCTCGCCCAGACCCGCCCAGGTACGGCTGACCGCTGACGACGGCGCCACCGCCCGCTACCGGCTCGACCTCGGCGACGGCGTCGCACTCCGGGCCAGCATCGGCGTCAGGGGCAGGGTGACGACGTTCGCGATCGACGAGGTGACCGACACCGAGGCGTTCAGGGTCGGCACCATCGACCTGCCGGGCCACGACCTGGTGTCCGTGTCCAGCGCCCACCCCGGCGCGGCCACCGCGTTCACCCGCCTGGACCCGAACTCCACCCGCACCGCCGACGTCTTCGCCCAGGTCACCGCGGACACGCCGGCGGAGGAGACGCCGGTCGGAGCCACGTACGCGATCGTGCACACCGACCGCCTGGCCGCGGCCGTCGAGACGAACTCGACCTACGACCGCGCGTCAGGCGCGACCGACAGGGACGCCGCCAGGCTCTGGCACCAGGCCAGGAAGGACCAGGACGGCACGGTACGGGTGGGCGTCTGGAGCGGCCAGTGGACGCACCGCGCGAGCGGCTCGCCGTTCACGGAGGAACGCCCGTGGGCCAGGATCGTGGTCACCCCGGAGGCGAACGGCGACGGCACGCTCGACTGGCAGGACGGCGCGATCGCGTTCCGCGGCATCGCGATCAAGGCGCTCGGCGCCGGGCAGACCAGGGACCGGGTGGTCACGCACATCCCGTTCAACTTCTCCAGCCAGGCCGCCCACCCGTTCCTGCGCACGCTGGACGACGTCAAGCGCATCGCGCTGGCCACCGACGGGCTCGGGCAGCTCGCGCTGCTCAAGGGGTACCAGTCGGAGGGGCACGACTCCGCGCACCCCGACTACGGCGGCAACTACAACCGCCGCGCGGGCGGCCTCGCCGACCTCAACACCCTGGTGGCGGCGGGCCGGGCGTGGAACGCCACGTTCGGCGTGCACGTCAACGCCACCGAGGCCTACCCCGAGGCGAAGAGCTTCGACGAGCAGCTCGTGAACAAGGACGCCAAGGGCTGGAACTGGCTCGACCAGGCGTACCTGATCGACCAGCGCGGCGACCTGACCAGAGGCACGCTCGCCGGACGCCTCGCCCGCCTGCGCGAGGAGACGGACAGGAACCTCGCGGTGCTGTACGTGGACGTCTTCCGGCCCTTCGGCTGGGTCGCGGACCGCACGCTGGCCGAGCTGCGCGCGCAGGGCTGGCAGGTCACCACGGAGTGGTCGGACAAGCTCGAACGCTCCTCGTTGTGGGCACACTGGGCCAACGACCTCAACTACGGCGGCGTCACCAACAAGGGGCTGAACTCGCAGATCATCCGGTTCGTCCGCAACCACGAGAAGGACGTCTGGAACGCCCATCCGATCCTGGGCAACGCCCGCATCGTCGAGTTCGAGGGCTGGACGGCGGAGAACGACTTCACCGCCTTTCAGCGCAACATCTGGGAGCACAACCTGCCGGTCAAGTTCCTCCAGCAGCACCCGATCACGGACTGGAACGCCGACGAGATCGTGTTCGCGGGAGGCGTGCGCGGCACATACCGGGACGGCAGGCGCGAGCTGTACGCCGGCGGGCGCAAGGTGCTCGACGGCGGCACCTACCTGCTGCCGTGGAAGGGCCGCTTCTACCACTACAACGCGGCGGGCGGCGAGACCACGTGGGAGGCCGACCGGGCGATGAGCGTGTACGAGCTCACCGACCAGGGCCGCGTCCCGGTGGGCACGGTCACCCCGTCGGCCGGGAAGATCACCCTGCGGGCGAAGGCGGGCGTCGCGTACGTGCTCTATCCCGGCAAGGCGCCCAGGCAGGCCGATCCCGGATGGGGTCAGGGCAGCGGCGTGCGCGACCCCGGGTTCAACGGCGACAGCCTGCCCGGCTGGACCACCAGCGGGCCTGTGAACGTGCAGCGCAACGCCCTGGGCCAGCGGGTGGCGCTGCTCGGCGCGGGCCCGCAGGCGCGGCTCGAGCAGCCACTCCGGGGCCTGCGGCCGGGCCGGACCTACACCGCGTCGGCGTTCGTCGAGGTGCAGCCGGGCGCCACCCGCGCGACCACGCTGGAGGCGGGCGGGCGGTCCGTGACGATGTCGCGTTCCACGGCCAGGAACTACATGGCCTCCGACGAGAAGCACGACACCTTCTTCCAGCGGGTGAAGGTGACGTTCACCGCGGCGTCGACGGCCACCGTGCTGCGGATCAGCGCGGCGGCGGGTGAGGGGGAGGTGCGGGTGGACGACGTCCGCGTCTTCGAGCGGGAGCCGGTCGGCGCGGTGGAGACGTTCGAGTCGGTGGAGCCCGGATGGGGGCCGTTCGTGAAGGGGGACGCGGGCGGGTCGTTCGACGCGCGCACGCACCTGGCCGAGCGGCACGAGCCGTACACGCAGGCCGGCTGGAACGGCAAGACGGTGGACGACGTGCTGAACGGCGAGTGGTCGCTGAAGGCGCACGAGGAGCGTCAGGGCCTGATCTACCGTACGGTGCCGCAGACGGCGTGGTTCGGGCCAGGGCACGCGTACGAGGTGTCGTTCGCCTACCAGAACGCGCTGGCCGGCACCTACCAGTGGGTCACCGGCTACGACCGGGGCGGCGCCGCCGTGGAGACGCGCCGCACGCCGATCCCCGAGCAGCGGGAGACCGCCCGGTTCAGCGAGCGGGTGGTGGCCGGGTGCGGCGAGGTGTGGGTGGGGCTGCGCTCGCTGCAGCCGGAGGCGGCCGGGGCCGACTTCGTCCTCGACGACTTCGCCGTCACCGACCTCGGGCCCGCTCAGGACGCCCAGGCGTGCGGGACGCTGGCGGTGACGCCCGCCTCACCGGTGTTCGAGCAGGGGGCCGCCGGTGAGGTCACCGTGACGTTCACGAACCTCGAAGAGGTGGCGGTCCAGGACGTGGCGGTGCGGATGGAGGTGCCCGAGGGCTGGACGGCGCAGGGCGACGGCGGCGGGACCGTGGAGCCCGGCCAGGCGCTGGCCACGACGTGGCGCGTCACTCCGCCCGCCGACGCGCCGTACGGGACGTACGAGCTGGCCGCCACCGCCGCCTACACCGTCGGGGGAGCGGCCAGGACGCTGATCGCCGCCGTCTCCGTGCGCACGCTTCCGCCGCCGCCCGCGGCCGACGCCTACGCCAGTGACCTGGAGTGGGTCAGCGCGGTCAACGGGTGGGGGCCGGTGGAGCGCGACCGGTCCAACGGGGACACCGGGGCGGCCGACGGCGGGCCGATCGTCATCGGCGGGCGGGCGTTCGACAAGGGGCTCGGCACGCATGCGCGGGCTCAAGTGCGTTTCTCTCTAGGAGGGCGGTGTACGTCGTTCACGGCTTTCGTCGGTGTTGACGACGTGCAGACCGTGCGGGGGTCGGTGGAGTTCGGCGTCGTGGCCGATGGGGTGGAGAAGGCGCGCAGTCCCGTGCTGCGGGCCGCCGACGCCGCGTACGAGCTGAGTGCCGACGTGACGGGCGCCCGGTACGTGGACCTCGTGGCCGGGGACGCGGGTGACGGCATCGGCAACGATCACGCGGACTGGGGCGAGGCCCGCTTCGGCTGCTCCTGAGTCCGTGTCCCTTCGGCGGGGTCCGTGGCTGTCCGGGCGGTTCATCGGCTCTGGTCGGTCAATGCGGCGACCCTCCCTGCTCGGAGGCGGAAAACTCGCTTAACTGATGCTTATCCGCGACGTGATGCGATGGACTCCGGGTACTGTGCGCATTCCGGCGCAGAGACAGAGGAGAACGCTTGTGGCCGCGTCACTACCGTCACCTTGGGCGAGATCGGCGATACCCTGGGTGACGACCGTCGCCCGTTTGGTGCTGGGCGGGGTGCTGATCGCGGCGGGTGCGCTCAAGATCGGTAACCCGGCCGACTCCGTCGTGGCGGTCAAGGCCTACCAGTTGCTGCCAGAATCGATCGCCGTCGCGGTGGGCTACGCCCTGCCGATCCTGGAGATCGTGGTCGGCGTGCTGCTGGTCGTCGGTCTGCTGACCAGGGTGGCCGCGGTGATCGCCGCGCTGCTCATGTTCGCGTTCGTCTTCGGCATCGGCTGGGCGTGGGCGAAGGGCCTGCGGATCGACTGCGGCTGCTTCGGCGGCGGCGGCCAGCTCGGAGCCGGGCAGGAGCCGACCTACCTGCTCGACATCCTGCGCGACTTCGGCCTCGTGCTGCTCGGCGCGTGGGTCGCGCGTTTCCCGCCGGGCCGCTTCGCGCTCGACGGGGCCCTCGGGCTCGGGGGCGATACTCATGATGAGGACGAGGGGGACGACTGATGAGCAAGGGTGAGCGGACGAAGACGAAGTCTCAGTCGGCGCGCGAGAAGATCAAGGCGCAGCAGGCCGAGCAGCGGGCCAGGGAGAAGCGCCGCAAGACGATCACGTACGTGACCGCGGGCGCCGTCGCGGTGGCCGCGGTCGGGCTCGGCTGGTGGTACGCCGCCAGCATCTCCCGCTCGGAGGAGGCCACCGGCGCCCTCGCGCCCGTCACCGTGCAGGCCGACGGCACCGCCGTGATGGCCAAGGCCGGCGTCACCGCGCCCGTCGTCGACATCTACGAGGACTTCCAGTGCCCGGCCTGCAAGGAGCTGGAGCGCGTCAGCGGCCAGACCTTCAAGAACCTCGCCGCAGAGGGCAAGGCCAAGGTCGTCTTCCACCCGATCACGATCTTCTCCCAGGAGCCGACCAAGTCCAACTCCGTACGCGCGGGCAACGCCGCCAGGTGCGTCGCCGACGGCAAGCAGTGGCTGGCCTTCCACGACCTGCTCTTCGCCAACCAGCCCTCGGAGACCGAGGAGGGTTTCAAGGTCGACCAGCTCCAGCAGTGGGGCAAGGAGGCGGGGGTGAGCTCGCCCGGCTTCGACCAGTGTGTCGCGTCCAACAAGAACGCCCAGGCGCACCTCGCGTACAGCAAGAAGATCAGCGACGAGCAGAAGCTCGACCACACGCCGACAGTGAAATTGAACGGCACAGAAATAGACAATCAGGTACTGTTCAGTCCGTCGCAACTGCGCGATGAGATTACGGGGGCCGCCAAGTAGCCTCGCTTCCGCTACCCTCACCTGACATGCCCCTTGCCTCGATTCCCAGCCCTTCCCAAGGGGTCTGGTATCTCGGAATCATCCCGATCCGGGCTTATGCGCTATGCATCGTGCTCGGCGTCGTCGTCGCCGTCTGGCTGAGCGAGCGCCGCTGGCGCGCCCGCGGTGGCGAGCCGGGGACGATCATCGACATCGCGGTCCCCGCGGTCATCTTCGGCCTGATCGGCGGCCGGCTCTACCACGTCATCACCGACTGGCAGACCTACTTCGGCAGCCGCGCGATCAAGGAGCCGATCCAGGCCCTGTACATCTGGGAGGGCGGCCTCGGCATCTGGGGCGCGATCGCGCTCGGTGGCGTCGGCGTCTGGTGGGCCGCGCGCAGACGCGGCCTGTCCATGACCGCGCTCGCCGACACGATCGCGCCCGGCATCGCCTTCGCGCAGGCCATCGGCCGCTGGGGCAACTGGTTCAACCAGGAGCTGTACGGCTCGCCGACCACGCTCCCGTGGGGCCTGGAGATCGACGTCGACCACGGCGGCGAGCCCGGCGTCCTCTACCACCCGACGTTCCTGTACGAGTCGCTGTGGGACGTCGCGCTCGGCTTCGCGCTCATCTACCTGGGCCGCCGCCTCGCGCTGCACCACGGGCGGCTGTTCGCGCTCTACGTCGCCGGCTACACCCTCGGCCGCTTCTGGATCGAGGGGCTGCGCATCGACCCCGTCGGCGGGGTGGACCACGCGGTGGAGTTCCTCGGCCTGCGGATCAACCAGTGGACCTCGATCGTGCTGTTCGTGGGGGCGCTGGTGTACTTCTGGGCCACCAGGAACAAGACGGGCGAGGAGATCGTCGTCTCGCCGTCGTCCCACTACGACCCTGACCCGGCTCATTCCTCCGGCCAGGCCGACATCGACACGCCCGAGCAGGAGACGCCGGAGAAGGACGGGACCTCGGGCTCGGAACCGGACCAGGAAGGGGCTGCCCCGAAGGCTGAGTCCACCTCGGACGAGGAGCCCCCGGCGAAGGCGGAAGCGGCCGCCGACCCGGGCGCCGGAGCCCCTGCCGGCACGGCCGCCGGCACGGCCGCCGACACGGCCGCCGACACGGCCACCGACACGGCTTCCGACGCCGATGCTGACGACGACCGGGCGGAGCTTTCCGACGCCGAGCCCGTGACGAAGGAGAAGAACTCGCGATGAACGGTCGCGCGGAGATCCACCACCGACATCGTGACGTCACCGGAGGCTGGTTGCGGCCCTCGGTGTTCGGCGCGATGGACGGCCTGGTGTCGAACTTCGCGCTCATCGCGGGTGTCGCGGGCGGCACCACCAACACCAGGGTGATCGCCCTCGGCGGCGTGGCCGGGCTCGCCGCCGGGGCGCTGTCCATGGCGGGCGGCGAGTACGTCTCGGTGGCCAGCCAGCGCGAGCTGGCTCAGGCCGAGATCGCCGTCGAACGGCGCGAGCTGGCCCGCCACCCCGACGACGAGCAGGCGGAGCTGGCCCAGACGTTCGTCGACAAGGGCGTGACGCCCGACCTGGCCGCCGAGGTGGCCAGGCAGATCTCGGCGCACCCCGACCGGGCGCTCGAGGTCCACACCCGCAACGAGCTGGGCGTCGTCCCGGGGGAGCTGCCGTCGCCGACGGTGGCCGCGATCTCGTCGTTCCTGTCGTTCGCGTTGGGCGCGGTGCTGCCGCTGCTGCCGTATCTGTTCGGAGCCCAGGGGCTGGGTGTGTCGGCGGGGGTCTCGATGGTGGCGCTGTTCGCGGCGGGGGCGGTGGTCTCCGCCGTGACGGCGCGCAGCTGGTGGTACTCAGGGTTGCGCCAGCTCGTGGTGGGGGCCGTGGCGGCGGGCGTCACGTTCGCCGTGGGCACCTCGATCGGGGCGGCGGGGCTGTGATGGCGCGTCGCAGAGGCCCGTCCGGATCCGGCGGCGGGCGATCCAACGGCGACCGCTCCAGCCGCATCCGAGGCACCCGCGCCACCCCGCCCCCCGGCACCCACGCCCCGGGCCCGGACGGCCAGGGCTTCCACGCGGCCGGCCCGGACGGCCAGGGCTTTCACGGCTTGGACAGCCAGGGCTTTCACCCCGGGGATGCTGACGGCCAGAACTACCACACCACCGGCCCGGACGGCCGGAGCTTCCACGGCCCGGGCACGGACGGCCAGGGCTTCCACTCCCGGGGTGCAGACGGTCAGGGTTTTCACACCCGCGGTGCGGACGGCCGGGACTTCCACACCGGAGGCACCGATGGCCGCGGCTTCCGCGCTTCGGGCGCGAATGGGCGTGACTCCCAGACGCAGGGCCATGACGCCTGGCCGGCGGGCGACGGCGGCGGTGGTCACCGCGCTGCGGGCACTGACGCCAGTGGCTGGCCGGTGGCTCGTGCCGGTGGTGACCACGGCGTGGGCGGCGCCGACATCAGCGGTTGGCCGGTGGCTCGCGCCGGTGGCGATCACGGTGTAGGTGGCACTGACATCTCGGGTTGGCCGGTGGCCGGCGCTCAGAGCGGTGGCCAGGGCGGCGGCCAGCCTGCGGGAGGCACGGACGGGGGCGGCTGGCCCGGGTCCGGTGCCCATGGCGGTGGCCCGGGCGGTTCCCACGGCGCGAGCGGCACGGACGGCGGTGGCTGGCCGGCGGCCGGCGGCGGCCGGTCCGGGGCCGACGCTGGGGGCAGCGGACGGCCGGGGGGCACTCGCAGCAGCCGGAGGGCGGCCCGCTCGCGCGGCGCCCGCTCCGCGGAGCCGTCCGGCGGCGACTGGCAGGCAGCGGGTTCGGACGCCGGCACCAGGTCGATCACGGGTTCGGGCGGCGGTGACCGTCCGGCCGCGGGTTCGCACAGTGGCAATCATGCGGCTACGGGTTCGCACAGCGGCAGTCATGCGGCTACAGGTTCGCACAGCGGCAGTCATGCGGCTACGGGTTCGGACAGCAGCGGCTGGGCGGCAACAGGCGGAGACAGCAGCGGTTGGCCGGCCACGCAGAACGAGAGCGCCGGTAGGCCGGCCGCACCTGGCGGCGACGACGACATCTGGTCGGTCTTGGACGCCGACGGTGGCACCTGGCTCCCCAAAGACCTTCCCAACGTACGAGCAAGAATGGCCGAGCCCAGCGGAGGCCGTTCCGCGAACAAGGACCGACGCGCCGCCGAGACCACCGACGGAGCTGATCAGCCCGACGCCGCCGGATGGGACGACGACGCCCCGCAAGGCGACCGAAAGGGAAGGGGCAGGGGAGCCCGCAGAGGCAAGGGGCCTGGGGGAGAGGACGACCCGGGAAGAGGCGACGGAGCCGGCCAGCAGGTGGCCTCGTCCAGCAAGCGACGCCGCACGCCACGCTCGGACTGGCAGCTCCCCCTGCTCACCGACTGGGGTTTCCGCCCGGAACAGCAGCGGCTGATGGTCATCATCGCCACGGTCGTGGCCGTGCTGGCAGGCGGCACGGGTCTGATGGTGGCGATCACCAACCTGGGCACGTACTCGCCGGAACGGCAGGCCAGCGCCGCCGTGCTCGGCCCTGACGCGGCGGTGCCGCAGGTGTTCCACGGGTGGGGCTCGCCCAAGCTGTTCGACCCGCTGGCGGAGCGGGCCAAGGACGCCAAGGCCCTGACCGAGAAGGAGGTCTTCAGCCAGGGCGAGCTCGCCGTCACCAAGAAGCTCAAGCTGAAGCTCGTCGCCAAGCAGCTCGACGCCGACTGTGCGGCGGCGCTGTGGGGTGGCACCCTCCTCGAACGGGTCTCGGACGCTGGGTGCACCCAGGCGGCCCGCGGCCTGTACGCCAGTTCCGACGGCCGGTACGTCGGCCAGTACACGCTACTCAACCTCAAGGACGGCAAGTCGGCGGCCGAGCTGGTCGAGTCTTTGAAGACCCTTTACCGCGGCGGCTGGGCCCGGCCCCTGACCTCCACCAAGGCCTCCTTCCCCGGCGGCGGCTACTCGGAGGCGGGCGGCTACGCGCTGGGTCACTACGTCGGCCTGGTCTGGATCGGCAAGGTGGACGGCGCCGAGCCCACCACCAAGGACGACTTCGTCTCGCTCACGCTGGCCCTGCGCGGAGCGGAGAAGGCCGTTTACCGCCGGGTCGTCGCGATCACGGGAGCGGCCTCCTGATGGCACGCACCAGCACCGGAGCAACCCCGCCCGACGATTCGGCCGCGCATGCCCCACACAACCCGGCCGCGCATGCCCCACGCAATCCGGCCGCGCATGCTCGGCGTGACCCGGCCGCGCATGCCCCGCGTGACCCAGCCTCGGACGACCTTCCCGGCGACCGTGCCCCGGACGGCCCGTTGAGCGATGCGGCCCCGGCGAGCGTGCCGGGCGTTTCCGCCTCGCGAGGAGGCCCTCTGCGCCACCCGGCCTCGGAATCCCCACCAAGCCCGGACGCGACGGTCAAGCCAGGCGATCACGCCTCAAGCGCCACGTCCGGCCAGCCCGCCTCCGAGGTCCTCTCAAGCAGGCAGGCAGCCGACACCTCCGCAGGCAAGCCCGCCTCGAACACCGGCAAGCCCGCCTCGAACACCGGCAAGCGCGACTCCACCGCGGAGACCTCCGGCAGTTCCTGGGAGGACGAGCGGAGCGGACGCCCGAAGGCGCGCATCCTCCTCATCGCGGCCGCCATCCTCATCGCCGCCGCCGTCGGCGTGGGCGGCTGGATGTGGCTCGGCCGCGAGCAGCCCCGCCCCGCCACCTTCCACGCCGAACCCACCTCCGCCTTCTACACCGCCATCGACACCCGCCAGAACGACGCCTCCCCGCTGACCCTCCAGGAGGTCTTCACCGGGGCCACCAAGACGCTGGGCAAGATGAGCCTGGTGGGGACACGCGAATTCACCGACTGCGACGAGGCTCTCTGGGGCGCCACGGCACCGGGCTGCACGCAGGCGCTCCAGGCCATGTACCAGGGCGGGGCCATGGCGGGGCAGTTCGTCGTCTTCAACCTAGCCGACGGGCGGGCGGCCGACGCGCTGGTGGCGGCGCTGCGTACGGACGGGTTCGTACGGCAGGACATCGCCTTCGAGGCGGCCGGCAGCCGGGCGCAGGCCCGGGCGATGGGGCATTATGTGACGGTGAGCTGGGTCGGCGGCACTGCCCAGGCCCCGGCTGAGGGCCTGGTCGCGGCCGAGGACCTGGTCACGGCGCTCGTAGCCCTCGACGGCCTCGGCCGCGCGGTCCAGGGCCGCATCATCGCAGCCACCTGAACCCGCGCATCCGGCTTCCAGGGCCGCACGGGCCGGTATCGCTTCAGGGCCGCGCGGGCCGGGATCGCTCAGGGGCTGTGCGTGTCGGCGTCGCTCATCGGCCGCATGGGCCGGCATCGCTTCAGGGCCGCGCGGGCCGGGATCGCTCAGGGGCCGCGCGTGTCGGCATCGCTCACGGGCCGCAGGTGCAACGCCTCTCAGGGTGTTGTGCTCGTCAGGGCCTTGACCGTGGTGGCGACCGCCTCCCGGAGGGCGGAGAGGCGGTGGAGGGGTGCTTCCAGCGGGGTCAGGTCGTCGGACCAGTCGGCGGCCTCGCGGATCAGAACGCGGGCCTCGTTCTTGGTCAGCGTCGTGCCCTGCGCCCTGGCGAGCGCGATGAGGGCCTCGCGCCAGGTGTTGGCCAGCTTGGCGTGGCCGTTGTCCAGGATTCTGCGCAGGACCGTGTCCACCTCGGCCTCGGGCTGCGGCAGCCGTACGGCGTCCAGGACGCCCTCGCCCGCCTCCGCCAGCGTGTACACGGCGGAGAGGGCGGCGGGCAGGCGGGACGGGAGGCCTGGGCCGACGAGGCGCAGGTGAGCGGCGCGGGAGGCCAGCAGGAGGCGGGGGAGTGCGGCTTCCAGGCCGGGCGGGACGGCCACCGCCACCCGGGTGGGTGCGGCGGCGTAGGGCTTGGCGAGCCAGGTGGAGAGCTTGACGCGGGGCTGGGTGAAGGACTTGGGCCAGTCGCCCACCAGGAGGTCGGCCTCGAACCCCGCCAGCGCCCCCGCCTCCGTCGCGCCCGTGGCCGCCGGCGCCTGATCCGCGCTGGGGTCCGGCGTCGCTTCTGCGACATGTGACGCTGGAGGAGCCTGCACGGCTTCGGACGCTGAAGTCGCCGACGTGGCGTCCAGCGCACGCGCGGCGCTCTCCACCGCCTGCGGCCCCTGCGTGTAGATCGCGGTCGTCACCCGGCTCAGCCGCGACTGCACAGCCGGCCGGGTCTTGCTGGTGGGCCTAAGAACGTAGAGATCAGCAGCGGACCCGATGGCCTCCGCCCCGAAATACCGATTGAAATCGGGATAGATCGCCTCATAGGCAAGGTTGAGCTCCGACAACTCCTGCTGCACCTTGAAGGCCAGCAACGGCGTCCGCTCGCTGGCCCCGTAAGCCAGCAGCACCCGCCCCCCATCCTTGAGCCCTTCGACGGCGCGCGCCACGAACAGGCCGGTGCCCTCCGGCGTGTACGGCGGATCGGTGAGCGCGAGGTCGTGATCTTTGGCGGAGGAGGGCAGGCCGAGGCGCAGGTCGGCCCACCGGGTGCGGACGCCCAGGCGCTGCTCGTCGATGTAGGCCAGGATGCGGTCGTCCACGTCTACCACGGTGACGTCCGTCGCGGGATGGACGAGCTTGACCGCCAGCGAGGTGAGGTCGTGGTCGCCCACGCACAGCAGGCGCGAGCCCGGCAGCCAGAAGCGGGCCCCGAGCAGCAGGGCCCGGCGCAGGACGGTCTCGGGGGTGGCGGAGACGTGGTCGAGCACGTGGCGGGCGCGCGGGGCCTTGGCGATGAGGGTGGTGAGGCGGTCGAGGACGGGGGTGTAGTGGGGCAGGAGGTGGGCCACCGGGTCCTCGGGGGGCGGGGCGACGGCGATGAGGTCCTGGTAGGCGGGCGTGTCGGCGAGGGGCACGCGGAAACGGTCGCCGTCGCGCTCCAGCCTCAGCTCGCGCAGCAGCGCCTCGATGGTGCGCCGGGACGTGGCCGTATCCCTGACCAGATCCGGAAGGGTCCACCACTGACCGTCGCACACCAGGCTCAGGGCGTGCCTGAGCCGCCTGCTGTCGGCCCCCGCCTCGATGAGCAGGCGCTCCACCCCGTCACGCTCCATGGCCCAAACCCTATCGGCTCGCGGGGACTCGCTCCCGCTGGCGGAAATCGCTGTACGGACCGGGAATTTCGGTGGCCACGCCCAGGGTTTGGGATAGGGAGTTCGGATGTCGAGATGGGCGCAAAAGTTCGTAATGCGGACGCGGCGGGCACCATTCCGGCAGGGTGAGGTAACCTCTACCCACGATATGCAGCAGGGCCAACGTCGTCCCTCGCCTGTGAAGCAGTTCTAGACAGACGAAGACGACGGGAGGGATTCAATGCCTGCTGCCCACCTCGGGTTCCCCGAGCCCCAGGGCCTGTACCACCCCGCCAACGAGCACGATGCCTGCGGTGTCGCCATGGTTGCCGACGTCGCCGGGCGCCGTGGTCACGGCATCGTGGTCAAGGCGCTGACGGCGCTGTGCAATCTTGATCATCGGGGGGCCAAGGGTAGCGAGCCGGACACCGGCGACGGAGCCGGGATCCTGACGCAGATCCCCGATGGGTTCTACCGGGCGGTCGTGCCGTTCACGCTGCCCGAGGCCGGTGCGTACGCCACCGGCATCGCCTTCCTGCCGTTCGACGCCGAGGCCAGGAGCGTCGCGACGCGCCTGATCGAGGAGATCGCGGCCGAGGAGGGCCTGACCGTGCTCGGCTGGCGCGAGACGCCGGTCGACCGGGAGCTGCCGGGGCCGAGCGCCCGGGCGGTCATGCCGCACTTCGCCCAGCTCTTCGTGTCCGACCCCGAGGGGCGCACGGGGCTGGAGCTGGACCGGCTCGCGTTCTGCCTGCGCAAGCGGGCCGAGCACGAGGCCGACGTGTACTTCCCGTCGCTGTCGTCGCGGACGGTCGTCTACAAGGGCATGCTCACGCCCGACCAGGTCGAGCCGTTCTTCCCCGACCTGAGCGACGAGCGTTACGAGACCGCGATCGCGCTGGTGCACTCGCGCTTCTCCACCAACACCTTCCCGAGCTGGCCGCTGGCCCACCCGTACCGTTACATCGCCCACAACGGCGAGATCAACACGGTCAAGGGCAACCGCAACTGGATGCGGGCTCGCGAGGCGATGCTGGCCTCCGCCCACATTCCGGGCGATATTTCGCGACTTTTCCCCATCTGTGACCCGGATGGCAGCGACACCGCCAGCTTCGACGAGGCCCTCGAGCTGCTGCACATCGGCGGCCGGAGCCTGCCGCACGCCGTCCTGATGATGATCCCCGAGGCGTGGGAGAACCACACCGAGATGGACCCGGCGCGCCGGGCCTTCTACGAGTTCCACTCCACGATGATGGAGGCCTGGGACGGCCCCGCCTCGATCACCTTCACCGACGGCACCCTGGCCGGCGCCGTGCTCGACCGCAACGGCCTGCGCCCAGGACGCTTCTGGGTGACCGCCGACGGCCTGGTCGTGCTCGCCTCCGAGGCCGGCGTGCTGGACATCAAGCCCGAGGACGTGGTCCGCAAGGGCCGCCTGCAGCCGGGCCGGATGTTCCTCATCGACACCGCCCGCGGCAAGATCATCGAGGACGACGAGATCAAGGCCGAGCTCGCCGCCGAGCTGCCGTACAACGACTGGCTGCACGCCGGGCTCGTCCGCTTCGAGGAGCTCCCCACCCGCCGCCGCGAGATCCCCACCCACGAGGCGCTCGTCAAGCGGCAGCAGACCTTCGGCTACACCGAGGAAGAGCTGCGCATCATCCTGTCGCCGATGGCCAAGAGCGGCCAGGAGCCGATCGGCTCGATGGGCACCGACACGCCTGTCGCCGTGCTGAGCGAGAAGCCGCGCCTGCTGTTCGACTACTTCTCGCAGCTGTTCGCGCAGGTCACCAACCCGCCGCTGGACGCCATCCGCGAGGAGCTGGTCACCTCGCTGGCCAGCACGATCGGGCCGGAGGGCAACCTGCTGGACCCGGGGCCCAGCTCCTGCCGCCAGCTCGTGCTGCCGTACCCGGTGATCGACAACGACGAGCTCGCCAAGATCATCCACATCAACGACGAGCACGACCTGCCGGGCTTCCACCCGTACGTCATCAGCGGCCTGTACGAGGTCGCCGGCGGCGGCCAGGCGCTGCTGCGGCGGCTGGAGGAGATCAGGGCCGAGGCGTCCAAGGCGATCGCCGACGGCGCGCGCATCCTCGTGCTGTCCGACCGCGGCTCCTCCGACGCGCTCGCCCCGATCCCGGCGCTGCTGCTCACCGGCGCGGTGCACCACCACCTGATCCAGGAGAAGACCCGCACCAAGATCGGCCTGGTCATCGAGACGGGCGAGGCGCGCGAGTGCCACCACATGGCGCTGCTGATCGGCTACGGCGCCGGCGCGATCAACCCGTACCTCGCGATCGAGACGATCGAGGACCTGGTCGACACGGGCGTGCTGCAGCTCGACAAGCACAAGGCCGTCCGCAACCTGATCAAGGCCTACGGCAAGGGCGTCATCAAGGTCATGTCCAAGATGGGCGTGTCCACGGTGGCCTCCTACACCGGCTCGCAGATCTTCGAGGCGCTCGGCCTGAGCCAGGAGGTCATCGACTCCTGCTTCACCGGCACCACCTCCCGCCTCGGCGGCGTCGGCTTCGACGTGCTGGCCGAGGAGGTCGCGCAGCGGCACCGCCACGCCTACCCGCGCGTGGAGAACGCCCACCGCAAGCTCCAGGTCGGCGGGGAGTACCAGTGGCGGCGCGAGGGCGAGCCGCACCTGTTCAACCCCGAGACCGTCTTCAAGCTGCAGCACGCCACCAGGACCCGCCGCTACGAGATCTTCAAGGAGTACACCGACCTGGTGGACTCCCAGTCGGAGCGGCTGATGACCCTGCGTGGCCTGTTCAAGCTGCGCAAGGGCAACCCGATCCCCATCGAGGAGGTCGAGCCCGTCTCGGAGATCGTCAAGCGGTTCTCCACGGGCGCGATGTCGTACGGCTCCATCTCGATGGAGGCGCACGAGACGCTCGCCATCGCGATGAACCGGCTCGGCGGCAAGTCCAACACCGGCGAGGGCGGCGAGGACCCCGAGCGCCTGTACGACCCGGCCCGCCGGTCGGCGATCAAGCAGGTGGCCTCGGGCCGGTTCGGCGTCACCTCCGAGTACCTGGTCAACGCCGACGACCTGCAGATCAAGATGGCCCAGGGCGCCAAGCCCGGCGAGGGCGGCCAGCTGCCCGGCCACAAGGTCTACCCGTGGGTCGCCAAGACCCGGCACTCCACGCCCGGCGTCGGCCTCATCTCGCCGCCGCCGCACCACGACATCTACTCGATCGAGGACCTGGCCCAGCTCATCCACGACCTGAAGAACTCCAACCCGGAGGCCAGGGTCCACGTGAAGCTGGTCGCCGAGGTCGGTGTCGGCACGGTCGCGGCCGGGGTGTCCAAGGCGCACGCCGACGTGGTGCTCATCTCCGGGCACGACGGCGGCACCGGCGCCTCGCCGCTGACGTCGCTCAAGCACGCGGGCGCCCCGTGGGAGCTCGGCCTGGCCGAGACCCAGCAGACGCTGCTGCTGAACGACCTGCGCGACCGCATCGTGGTGCAGGTGGACGGTCAGCTCAAGACCGGCCGCGACGTGGTCATCGCCGCGCTGCTGGGCGCCGAGGAGTACGGCTTCGCCACCGCTCCGCTGGTCGTCTCCGGCTGCGTGATGATGCGCGTCTGCCACCTCGACACCTGCCCGGTGGGCGTGGCCACGCAGAACCCCGAGCTGCGCAAGCGCTTCACCGGTAAGCCCGAGTTCGTGGTGAACTTCTTCGAGTTCATCGCCGAGGAGATCCGCGAGTACCTCGCCGAGCTGGGCTTCCGCTCGCTCGACGAGGCGATCGGGCACGTCGAGATGCTCGACATGACCGCGGCGGAGAACCACTGGAAGGCCAGCGGCCTCGACCTGTCGCCGATCCTGCACCAGCCGGAGCTGCCCGCGGGCACCCCGCTGCGCCGCACGGTGGAGCAGGACCACGGGCTGCAGCACGCGCTCGACAACACGCTCATCCAGCTCGCCGAGGGCGCCATCAACGACGGCACCCCGGTCACGCTGGAGCTGCCCATCCGCAACGTGAACCGCACGGTCGGCACCATGCTCGGCTACCAGGTCACCCGGCGGCACGGCGGCAAGGGCCTGCCCGACAACACGATCGACATCTCGTTCACCGGCTCGGCGGGCAACTCGTTCGGCGCGTTCCTGCCGCGCGGGATCACGCTGCGGCTGACCGGCGACGCCAACGACTACCTCGGCAAGGGCCTGTCCGGCGGGCGGATCACCGTCCGGCCGCACGACGAGGCCCCGCTCGACGGCCACATCATCGCCGGCAACGTCGCCCTGTACGGGGCCACGTCAGGCGAGGTGTTCGTCCGGGGTGTCGTGGGCGAGCGGTTCTGCGTGCGCAACTCCGGCGCCACGGCGGTCGTGGAGGGCGTGGGCGACCACGGCTGCGAATACATGACCGGCGGCAAGGTCGTGGTGCTCGGACAGACCGGGCGCAACTTCGCGGCCGGCATGTCGGGCGGCATCGCGTACCTGCTGGATCTCAAGCCCGAGCGGGTCAACCGCGAGATGGTCGCCATCGAGGCGCTCACCGAGCAGGACGCCGAGTTCCTCAAGGAGACCGTCGAGAAGCACTTCGCGGAGACCGGCTCGCCGGTCGCCAAGGCGCTGCTGGCCGACTGGGACGCGGCGCTCACCAGGTTCGGCAAGATCATGCCGACCGACTACAAGAGGGTGCTGGAGGCCGCCGAGGCCGCCCGCATCGAGGGCCGGGACATCGACGAGGCCGTCATGGCGGCCGCGGTTAAGGGATAAGGGAGGCGTACCGAATGGCTGACCCGAAGGGTTTTCTCACGCACGACAGGGAGCTGCCGGCGCGCCGCCCCGTGGACGTCCGCATCAGCGACTGGCGCGAGGTCTACCAGGACTTCTCGCAGGAGAAGCTGACCAAGCAGGCGGCCCGCTGCATGGACTGCGGCATCCCGTTCTGCCACAACGGCTGCCCGCTCGGGAACCTCATCCCCGAGTGGAACGACCTGGTCTACCGCACCGACTGGCGCGAGGCGATCGAGCGGCTGCACGCCACCAACAACTTCCCGGAGTTCACCGGCAGGCTCTGCCCGGCTCCGTGTGAGGCGGCGTGCGTGCTCGGCATCAACTCCGACCCGGTGGCGATCAAGCGGGTCGAGGTCGAGATCATCGACCGCGCGTTCGCCGAGGGCTGGGTGGCCCCGCAGCCGCCGGCCGTCAGGACCGGCAAGAAGGTCGCGGTCGTCGGCTCGGGCCCGGCGGGGCTCGCCGCCGCCCAGCAGCTCACCCGCGCCGGGCACGACGTGGTCGTGTTCGAGCGGGCCGACCGCATCGGCGGGCTGCTGCGCTACGGCATCCCCGAGTTCAAGATGGAGAAGCGGCACATCGAGCGCCGCCTGGAGCAGATGCGGGCCGAGGGCACCGAGTTCCGCACCGGCGTGAACGTCGGGGTCGACATCACGGCCGCCGAGCTGCGCGAGCAGTTCGACGCCGTGGTGCTGTCCGGCGGCGCCACCCAGTGGCGCGACCTGCCGGTGACCGGGCGCGAGCTCAAGGGCGTCTACCAGGCGATGGAGTACCTGCCGCTGTCCAACAAGGTCCAGGAGGGCGACTACGCGGTCTCGCCCATCTCGGCCGAGGGCAAGCACGTCGTCGTCATCGGCGGCGGCGACACCGGCGCCGACTGCATCGGCACCGCGATCCGGCAGGGCGCCAAGTCCGTCACCCAGCTGGAGATCATGCCGCAGCCGCCCAGGTCCAGGCCCGGCAGCCAGCCGTGGCCGACGTTCCCCATCCTGTTCAAGATGGAGAGCGCGCACGAGGAGCTGGCGGACGGCGGCGGGCAGCGCGTGTACGCCGTGTCCACCACCGAGTTCGTCGGCGACGCCGACGGCAACGTGCGGGCGCTGCGGCTGGTCGAGGTCGAGGGGCCGCAGAACGGCTTCAAGCCGATCCCGGGCACCGAGCGCGAGATCCCGGCCGAGCTGGTGACGCTGTCCATGGGCTTCGTCGGGCCGGAGAAGGGCTCGCTGCTGCAGGACCTGGCGGAGGTCGCCGGTGACGGCTTCTACGACGCCAGGGGGAACGTGGCGCGCGACAAGACGTACATGTCCAAGGTGGACGGCGTCTTCGTGGCGGGTGACATGGGGCGCGGGCAGTCGCTGATCGTGTGGGCCATCGCCGAGGGACGCGCCGCCGCCTCCGGCGTCGACCGCTTCCTCACCGGCGACACCGCCCTGCCTTATCCGATTCTGCCCACCGCACGTCCGCTCGTCTGACGCCATCTCGACGCGGCCCGGTTCGTCCGGGCCGCTGTCGTGTTTCCAGGCCGTACTTCACTTCCAGGCCGTACTTCACTTCAAGGCCGTACTCCACTTCAAGGCCATACTTCACGGCACAGCCAAGGTCACCGCCACCCGCCGTACGGTGCTGAGGACCTCCAGGAAGACGCCCGCTGAGCCCGCACGGGGCCGGCCGCCGTTACGCGCACCCTCTTGACCGTCCGCGTGGTCAGGCCGCACAGGCGCGTGCGATCGCGTCGAGCACCCGCTGGGAGTCCGGGTCCGCGGCCCGGTAGATCACCAGCCGCTGACCGGGCGCCTGCAGCGGAGCCAGCACCTCGTACTCCACCGTCAGCGGCCCTTCCGCGGCGTGCCGCAGCCGCTTCCGCCCTCTGGCGTTGACCCGCACGTCGCGCATCGCCCACAGCCGGGCGAACTCCTCGTTGCCCGAGGTCAGCTCCTCCACCAGGTCCGCCAGGCCCTTGTCGTCGGGATGAGCGGCCCAGGAGGCCCGCAGGTCGGCGATGCCCTCCCGGATCGTGCGCTCCCTGTCGCGGAAGAAGTCGCCGAGGCCGGGGTGGAGCATGCACAACCACAGGCTGTTGCGCTGCCTCGGCGGCAGCGTGCCGAAGTCGAGCATGAGCCCGGCCATCTCGGGGTTCCAGGCGATGATGTCGAAGCGGTGGTTGACCACCATGGCGGGCAGCGGCGACAGGTCCAGGACCAGCCGGGACAGCGGGCCTGCCTCGTCGTCGGCGGGGCCCTCGCGCTCGGGCCTGCTGGCCGGTCGCTGCTGGGCCAGGTCGAACAGGTAGCGCCGCTCGTCCTCGCTCAGCCTCAGCGCGCCTGCCAGCGCCTCCAGCACCTCGGGGGAGGGGCGCAGGCCGCGGCCCTGCTCCAGGCGGGTCACGTAGTCGACGCTCACGCCGGCCAGCTCCGCGACCTCCTCCCTGCGCAGCCCCGGCGTGCGGCGGTGGGCGCGGCGCGCAGGCAGCTCGACGTCGCCGGGACGCAGGCGCTCGCGGCGCGTCCGCAGGAAAGCGGCGAGCTCGCGGGTCTGGTCGACGGTGCTCATCGCCTCGATTTTAAGGCCGCCGGCACGCCCCGCACCGCCGCCCCGGACTCCCAGGAGCGCCGTCCCCGACTCGCCGCCCCGGACTCCGGGGAGCGCGGCCCCGACCTGATGCCCGGAATGGCCGCCTGGCGGGCAGTGCCGTCCCTCACCGCTGCCTGGGACGGCTGATCCCAGGAAGAGCCTTCCCTTACCCATGCCCCGCCGCCCGAGCACGCTGGGACGCATGACCACTCTCGACACCTACCGCCTGCTGGGCCGTTCCGGGCTGCGGGTCTCGCCGCTGGCGCTGGGCACGATGACGTTCGGGACCGACTGGGGCTGGGGCGCGGACCAGGACGAGTCACGCCGCATCTTCGACGCCTACGCCGAGCGCGGCGGCAACTTCATCGACACCGCCAACCAGTACACCGACGGCACGTCCGAGGCCCTGGTGGGCGAGTTCGCGGCGGGGCGGCGCGAGCAGCTCGTGCTGGCCACCAAGTACAGCGCGAGCAGGCGCCCCGGGGACCCGAACGCAGGCGGCAATCACCGCAAGAGCCTGGTGCAGTCGGTGGAGGCCAGCCTGCGCCGCCTGCGCACCGACTACATCGACCTGCTCTACCTGCACGCCTGGGACTTCACCACGCCCGTGGAGGAGATCCTGCGCGGCCTGGACGACCTCGTCAGGGCCGGCAAGGTGCTCTACACCGGCATCTCCGACACGCCCGCCTGGCAGGTGTCCCGCATGCAGGCCATCGCCGACCTGCGGGGCTGGTCGCCGCTGATCGCCCTGCAGATCGAGTACAGCCTGATCGAGCGGACGGGGGAGCGCGACCTGATCCCGATGGCGCGGGAGCTGGGGCTCGGCGTGATCCCGTGGTCGCCGCTGGGCAGCGGCGTGCTCACCGGCAAGTACACCCGTGCGGACCTGGCCCACGAGATCTCCGCCGATCCGGCGGGCACGCGCAAGAACGTGGCGGCGGCCAACGGCTCGCTCACCGAGCGCTCGCTCGGCATCGCCGACGTCGTCAAGGGCGTGGCCGAGGAGCTGGGCACCACGCCGTCGCAGGTGGCGCTGGCCTGGGCGCTGCTGGAGCCGGGTGTCACGGCGCCCGTCGTCGGAGCCCGCACGCTCGCCCAGCTGGAGGACAACCTGGGCGCGCTGGACGTGCGGCTCAGCGACGACCAGCGCGCCAGGCTGGCCGAGGCCAGCCGGGTGGACCTGGGGTTCCCGCACGAGTTCCTGAGGCGGCCGATGCCGCGCAGCGTGATCATGGGCGGGGTCACGCTCGAACACACCCGCTGACCTTCCGGCGCCGGGGCCGGGGGCGTGGACGGAGCGGGCTTCCCCTGGAGGTCCGCTTCGTCGTCTATCGACCGAAATTTCACCACTAAGTTGCATCAGGGGATTCCTGTCGGGAAGATTCAGGTTCTGCGGCAAGTCGGCGGATGGGGGAAGAATGCGGCGGGTCGCCTCGGGCATGACGGCGCTGGCCGCCGTGGTGGCGCTCGGCGCCTGCACGCCGTCCGCGACCCGGGAGGCCGCCACGTCGCGCGCCGAGTTCCTGGTCTTCTACGACTACGGCAAGCGGCACCAGGCCGAGGCCGCCGTCGAGCGCGCCGGCGGCACCGCGGTCTCCGCCGACACCAGGCTCGGCTACCTGATGGCGGCCGGCTCCGGCGCCGGTTTCGAGGAGGCCGTGGGCGCGGACCCGGCCATCGTCGGCGTCTCCCCGGACCGCCGCATCGGCTACGCCACCTCCGGCCCTGCCACCCCGGCCACCGCCCGCACCACCACGCAGGCCGCCCGTACCGGAAAGCTCTCCACCCGCCCCGCCGCGTTCCCCGACGAGAAGTCGTTCACCACGAAGCGGGGCGAGCCGCTGGCGAGCCGCCAGTGGGACATGCGCATGATCGGCGCCGACCGCGCCAACGCCAAGGCGCCCGGCAGCAAGCAGGTCCTCGTCGGCGTCATCGACACCGGCGTGGACGGCAGGCACCCCGACCTCGCCCCCAACTTCAACCGCGAGCTCAGCCGCAACTTCGTCACCGACAAGCCCAAGGACGAGTACGGCGAGACGCTCGACGGCCCCTGCGAGGCGTCCGGCTGCAAGGACGGCGTGGACGTGGACGACGACGGCCACGGCACCCACGTGGCCAGCACCATCGCCTCCCCGCTGAACGGCATCGGCATCGCCGGCGTCGCGCCCGGCGTGCAGATCGTGAACATCAGGGCGGGCCAGGACTCCGGCTTCTTCTTCCTCAAGCCCAGCCTCGACGCGCTCACCTACGCCGGCGACATCGGCGTGGACGTGGTGAACATGAGCTACTTCGTCGACCCCTGGCTGTTCAACTGCGCGAACAACCCCTCCGACACCAAGAAGCAGCAGCTCGAACAGCAGGCCATCATCACCGGCATGCAACGCGCGCTCGACTACGCCAGGCAGCGCGGCGTCACGCTGATCTCCGCGCTCGGCAACGGCTCCACCGACCTCGGCCGCCCCCAGGTGGACAAGCAGAGCCCCGGCTACCCGAAGGGCGACGAGAAGGAGCGGCGGGTCGACAACTCCTGCCTCAACGTGCCCGCCGAGTCGGACGGCGTCATCTCCGTCTCCGCACTCGGCCCCTCCGGTCGCAAGGCCGTCTACAGCGACTACGGCGACGAGCAGACCGACGTGTCGGCGCCCGGCGGCGACGTGCTCGACGGGCAGGGGACGCAGGCCACCCGGTCGATCCTGGCGGCCGCGCCCGAGCACGTGCTGCGCGCCTCCGGCCGCATCGACGCCAAGGGCGAGCCCAAGGGCACCGACGTGGTCAAGGACTGCACCGGTGGCACCTGCTCCTACTATCAGTACCTCGAAGGCACCTCGATGGCCTCGCCGCACGCGGCCGGCGTCGCGGCGATCCTCGTCAGCCGCTTCGGCAAGCCGGGCAAGGGCGGGCTGGAGCTGGCCCCGGCGACGGTCGAGCAGCTGCTCTACAAGACCGCCACGCAGAAGGCCTGCCCCACGCCGCGCCAGTACGTCTACAAGGTCTTCGGGCAGACCGAGACGCACGACTGCGAGGGCGGCCCGGCCGACAACGGATTCTACGGGCACGGCATCGTGGACGCCTGGAAGGCGGCTACCGTCGAACCATGACGTACCGGCTCCTGGCCGACGCGGCGATGGTGGTGCACTTCGCTTTTCTCGTCTACATGGCCGTGGGCGGGTTCCTCGCGTGGCGCTGGCGGCGTACGATCTGGGCGCACCTCGCCGTGGTCGCCTGGGGCCTGCTCTCGGTCACGACCGGCGTCGAGTGCCCCCTCACCCTCGCCGAGGACTGGGCGCGCCGTGGCGCGGGCCTGGAGGGGTTACCCGCCAGCGGCTTCATCGACCACTACATCGAAGGCGTGATCTACCCACAGGAGTACACGAACTTGGCGCGACTTGGGGTCGCCGTTCTCGTTCTGTTCTCTTACGTCGGGTACGTTCTCCGTCGTCAGTGACTGCCAAGTGGTCTGTACCAATTAAGGTAGGACTCGTGACTCGTCGCGCGAAAATCGTCTGCACCCTAGGCCCCGCCACATCGTCCAAGGAACGTCTCCGCGAGCTGATCGCCGCGGGCATGGACGTGGCACGGTTCAACCTCAGCCATGGCAATCATGACCTGCACAGAGAGGTTTACGACCGGGTCAAGGAGGTGGCGGCCGACCTCGGCCGCGGTGTAGGCGTGCTCGCCGACCTGCAGGGCCCCAAGATCCGGGTCGGCACGTTCGAGGAGGGCCCCGTCCGGCTGGGCTTCGGTGACGTCTTCACCATCACCACCGAGGACGTGCCGGGTGACCGCGAGCAGGTCTCCACCACCTACAAGGGGCTGCCCAAGGACGTCCGTCCGGGTGACACGATCCTCGTCGACGACGGTCGCCTCGTGCTGGAGGCCACCCGCGTCGACGGTGAGCGCATCACCACCCGCGTCGTCATCGGCGGCATGATCTCCGACAACAAGGGCCTCAACCTGCCGGGCGTCAACGTCAGCGCCCCGGCGCTCACCGACAAGGACGAGGCCGACCTGCGCTGGGCGCTGCGCACCGGCTTCGACATGATCGCCCTGTCCTTCGTCCGCCGCCCGTCCGACGCCGACGTGGTGCGCAACATCATGGAGCAGGAGGCCGTCCGGCTGCCGCTGCTCGCCAAGATCGAGAAGCCGCAGGCCGTCGACCGCCTCCCCGACATCGTCGAGGCCTTCGACGGCATCATGGTCGCCCGCGGCGACCTCGGCGTCGAGCTGCCCCTGGAGCAGGTGCCGATCGTGCAGCGGCGCATCATCGAGCTGTGCCGCGAGAAGGCCCGCCCGGTCATCGTCGCCACCCAGATGCTCGACTCGATGATGAACGCCCCGCGCCCCACCCGCGCCGAGGCCTCCGACGTCGCCTACGCCGTCATGGACGGCGCCGACGCGGTCATGCTGTCGGGCGAGACCTCGGTCGGCAACTACCCGATCGAGGCCGTCTCCACAATGGACCGCATCGCCTGCGCCGCGGAGAAGTCCTCGCTGCACGCCACCCACACCCTGGAGCGCATGCCGGAGACCACCGGCGGCGCCATCGCCCGCGCCGCGGCCGAGGTGGGGGCCATCGTGGGGGCCAAGGCGCTGGTGGCGTTCACGATGTCGGGCGAGACTGCGCGGCGGCTGGCCCGCTACCGCTCGCCGATCCCGCTGCTCGCCTTCACCTCCGCGCCGCACGTGCGCGGGCAGCTGTCGCTGACGTGGGGGGTGGAGACGTTCCACGTGCCGTTCGTGCACCACACCGATGACATGGTGCGGCAGGTGGAGGCGTCGCTGCTGTCGCTGGGGCGGCTGGAGAAGGGCGACAAGGTGGTCATCGTGGCCGGCTCGCCTCCCGGCACGCCTGGCTCGACCAACGCCCTGCGCGTCCACACGATCGGCTCCGCCGTCTCCCACGCGCACTGACGCGATCACGGCGCGCCGCCGGTCGTGAGGCGCTGCTGTTGTGGTTACGAGGCCACCCGCCGCACCGCGGTGGGTGGCCTCGCCGCTGCACAGCCCGTGCGTGATGCTTCTCCGTCACGTCCGGCCGCGTGAGCCAGTCTCCGTCACGTCCGGCCGCCCCAGGCCCATCCCTTACGCTCCGCCGTGGCCCCCCACCCGCCGCACTCCGGCTGAGGGCCCTCCAGGAAACGCCCTCTGACCCTGCACCGGCTCAGCGCCGTCACGCGAGCCGGGCTGAGCCGCCGAGGTGGTCAGTCGTTGGCGTGCAGAGCCGCGTTGAGCTCGATGCCGCCGCCCTTGCGAGGCAGTGCCTCCACCGCGCCCGACTGCGAGTTGCGCCGCAGCAGGATGCCGTTGGAGCCCGACAGCTCGGCCGCCTTGACCACCGTGCCGTCCGGCAGCGTGACGCGGGTGCCCGCCGTGACGTACAGGCCCGCCTCCACCACGCAGTCGTCGCCCAGCGAGATGCCCAGGCCCGCGTTGGCGCCCAGCAGGCAGCGCTCGCCGATGGAGATGACCTGCTTGCCGCCGCCCGACAGCGTGCCCATGATGGAGGCGCCGCCGCCCACGTCGGAGCCGTCGCCGACGACCACGCCGGCCGAGACCCGGCCCTCGATCATGGAGCTGCCGAGCGTGCCGGCGTTGAAGTTCACGAAGCCCTCGTGCATGACCGTGGTGCCGGCGGCCAGGTGGGCGCCGAGCCGAACACGGTCGGCGTCGGCGATCCGGACACCCGAGGGCAGCACGTAGTCGACCATCCGGGGGAACTTGTCGACCCCGAACACCGTCACCGCGCCCCTGGCCCGCAGCCGCAGCCGCGTGCGCTCGAAGCCGGGCACCGGGCAGGGACCGAAGTTCGTCCAGACCACGTTGGCCAGCAGGCCGAAGATGCCGTCGAGGTTGACGCCGTGCGGCTGGACCAGCCGGGCCGAGAGCAGGTGCAGGCGCAGGTAGACGTCGTGCGCGTCCACGGGGGCCTCGGAGAGCTTGGCGATGCCGGTGCGCACGGCCACCACCTCCACGCCGCGCGCCGCGTCGTGGCCGGCCTGCTCGGCCAGCTCCCCCGCCTCGTCGGCGGAGAGCCGCTGGGTGCCCGTATGGGGCGCGTCGCCCAGCTCGGGGGCGGGGAACCAGGTGTCGAGGACGGTGCCGTCGGCGGCGATGGTGGCGAGTCCGGCGCCGAACGCGCCGGTCGAGGTGGGATCGATAGCAGTCACGGGCCCAAAAATACCGTTTCCCAGGTCGGCACACGGCCTCCAGGGCACCGGTTCGCGGCGCGCGTCAGCCCAGGGCGCCCAGGTCGGCCGAGAGCCAGTGGTCGGGGCACATCCTGAACGTCACCAGCATGTTCAGGTCGGAGCCCTGGACGTAGCCGGACACGGCGTCAGGCGGCAGGTAGCGGGAGGAGATGCGGGTGAGGTCGTCGAGCGTCGTGGGCCCCGAGCGCACCACCGGGCCCTCCACGGACACGTAGCGGTAGGTCGGGCTGTCGCGCTGCACCAGGATCGAGAACCGGCCCGCCTTGGCGATCAGCCGGGCCTTGTGCGAGTCGCCGTCCGTCAGGAACCGGATCTCGCCGCCGGGGCTGTAGTCGTACCAGACGGGCACGACCAGCGGCGCCCGGCCGGCGCCCGCCTCCACCGCCAGGCTGGCGATGTGCGACTCCGCCAGGAACGCCTCCCGGGCCGCCACGCTCAACGGCATCCCGCCCCACCCCCGTAGTCGACCCGTAGTCATCGATCTTGCAACGGCTATTCCCGGTGGGAGCGATCCCGAAAAGTCCCGACCGCACCTGGTAACCGGGCGGCCACCTCCGCCGCCGTGCGCACGAACTGCGCGAGCGCCCGCGACCGGGCCCCCTCCGGCCAGGCCAGCACCACGGTCGTCGGCGCGCCGTCGATCACCGGCACGCACGCCAGGTCCCGCCGCACCTGCTCCCGCACCGACTCCGGTGCCACCACCACGAGCTGCCCCAGCACGACGAGCTGCATCAGCATCGCGGGATCGCTCACGTCCGGATGGGCCCCGGGCCAGCGGGGCGTCGGGTCGGCCTCGAGGTCGGCCAGGCGCACGTGGTCGCGGCCGGCCAGCGGATGGCTTGCCGCCATGACGGCCACGCTGCCCTCCACCAGCAGCGGCTCGCTGTCGAACCCCGTCAGGTCCTCGTACGGGCTGTGCAGGAACGCCACGTCGGCCGTGCCGTCACGCACCAGCCGCGCCCGCTCCGCCACCCCGCACAGCGCCAGCTCCACCGCCACGGCGCCGGGCAGCGCGCCGTAGGCGGCCAGCAGGTCCGGCAGCAGCCCGCCGTCGCCGCCCGGCTTCAGCGCCACCACCAGCCGTGGCTCGGCCAGCCCGGCTCGGCGGGTGCGGGCGGTGGCCGCGGCCACCGCGTCGAGCACCGTCGCAGCCTCCCTGGCCAGCACCTCGCCCGCCGGGGTCAGCGACACGCCGCGGCTGCCGCGCTCGAACAGCCGCACGCCGAGCCGCCGCTCCAGCTTCTGGATCGCCCTCGACAGCGGCGGCTGCGCCATGCCGAGCCGTGCCGCCGCGCGCCCGAAGTGCAGCTCCTCGGCGACGGCCGCGAAGTAGGCCAGCTCGCGCGTCTCCATACCCTCAGGGTATTGCCCGTGACCCATCCGGTGTTGGCCCCCGGATCGGGGCGGGTGGTGTGCTTCCTGCCATGGCAGAAACCACCACCGTGGCCCTGGTGACCGGGGCGAACAAGGGCATCGGCTACGCCGTCGCCGCGGGGCTCGCCGCCCGCGGCCTGACCGTCCTGCTCGGCTCCCGCGACCGCGCCCGCGGCGAACAGGCCGCCGCCCGCCTCCGCGCCGAGCTCACCGCCACCGGAACGAACGGGGATCGGCAGGCGCGGGCCGCGGAGCCCGAGGTGCGCGCGATCGTCCTGGACGTGACCGACCCCGCCACCATCGAGGCCGCGGCCGCGTCGCTGGACCGCCTGGACGTGCTGGTCAACAACGCCGGCATCGCGGGCCCCATCGGCCTGACGCCGGGCGGCACCCCGGCCGCCGTGATGCGCGAGGTCTTCGAGACCAACGTCATCGGTGTCCTCATGGTCACCAACGCCCTGCTCCCGCTGCTGCGCCGCTCACCCGCTCCCCGCGTCGTGAACGTCTCCAGCGGCGTCGGCTCCCTGCACCACCACACCGACCCCGCCCACTACCTGTCGGCCCTCCCGGCCTCCGCCACGTATCCGCCCTCCAAGACCGCGCTCAACTCGCTCACCGTCCAGTACGCCAAGGAGCTGCGCGAGGACGGCATCCTGGTCAACGCCGCCGCCCCCGGCGCCTGCGCCACCGACTTCACCAAGGACCTGCCGTTCCCCATCACCCGCACGGCGGCCGACGGGGCGGCCGTCATCATCGAGCTGGCCACGCTGGGGCCCGACGGCCCGACGGGCGGTTTCTTCGACGAGCACGGCCCCGTGCCCTGGTGACCACAATTTCGGTCAAGATTTCGGCCAGCGGTCACGGATTGCGCTATCGTGCATGCGGAGAGTGTCGCGCCCGGGTGCGACAGAGCCGCCCGGCACGGGGCCGGGCGGTCAGGTGAGTGCCCCGGGTGGGATTCGAACCCACACTGAATGGATTTTGAGGCCATCGACTCTGCCGATTGGTCTACCGGGGCGGCAGTTGTCCGGTCTGTGATCTCGCAGCGTAGCGCTGCGAGTCGCACCGGCGTGGATCTAATCTACCGGACGTCTGTACTCTTCTGCTCGTGAGTACGCAGCGGCGAGTAGTGATCGCGGAAGACGAGGCCCTGATCCGCCTCGACCTCAAGGAGATGCTCCAGGAGGACGGCTACGTCGTCGTGGGCGAGGCCGGTGACGGCGAGCAGGCGATCAGGCTGGCCGCCGAGCTGAAGCCCGACCTCGTCATCCTCGACGTGAAGATGCCCGTGCTCGACGGCATCTCGGCGGCCGAGCGGATCGTGTCCGAGCGGATCGCCCCCTGCCTCATCCTGACCGCGTTCTCCCAGCGGGATCTGGTCGAGCGGGCCAGGGACGCGGGCGCGATGGCCTACCTGGTCAAGCCGTTCACCAAGGCCGACCTGGTGCCGGCGATCGAGATGGCGGTCAGCAGGCACGAGGAGATGGTGGCGCTCGCGGCCGAGGTGTCGAGCCTGTCGGAGCGGCTGGAGACCAGGAAGCTGGTCGAGCGGGCCAAGGGGCAGCTGATGACGCTGCACGGCTGGACGGAGCCGCAGGCGTTCCGATGGATCCAGAAGGCGTCGATGGACCGGCGGCTGAGCATGCGCGAGGTTGCCCAGATCGTTATAGACGACGCGGCGGAGCGATCCTGAAAAAGCCGTATATCAGGTGATTTAGCCCGGCGGGTTGTGGTGCGGTCACGAGTGGGCATCCAACCGGCTTCGGCCGCTTACCCCGGGGGGCGTCCCGGCGCGTAACTGATGGGCGGACGCAAAGGTCCGCTCATCTCGATCGGAGACGCACCCCATGATCCGTAATCTTCGCGCGCCGCTCGCCGTCACCGCGGCCGTCCTGGCGCTGGCGGCGTGCTCGTCCGGCGGCACGACCGCCGGCACCGTCACCTCAGGCTCCGCCTCCGCGCCGCAGGGCGACGGCACGCTGACCCTCGGCACCGTGTTGCCGCAGACCGGCTCGCTGGCCTATCTGGGCCCGCCCATGTTCGGCGGCGTCGACCTGGCGCGCAAGGAGATCAACGAGGCCGGCGGGGTGCTCGGCAAGCCCGTCGCCAAGTTCGACACGGACTCGGGGGACACGACCACCAACATCGCCTCCCAGTCGGTGGACAAGCTGCTGACGCAGAAGGTGGACGCGATCGTCGGGGCGGCGTCCTCGTCGGTGTCGGAGTCGATCATCGACAAGATCACGCGGGCGAAGGTCGTGCAGTTCTCGCCCGCCAACACCTCCGACAAGTTCACCACGATCAAAGACGACGGCCTCTACTTCCGCACGGCCCCGCCGGACAAGCTGCAGGGGCGGGTCCTGGGTGACCTGGTGGTCGCCGATGGCAACGACACCATCGGGATCCTGGCCATGCAGGACTCCTACGGTTCCGGCCTGGCCGACCAGGTGACGAAGACGGCCGAGGAGGGCGGCGGGAAAGTCGTGGAGCGGGTGGACTACGACCCGAAGGCGGCCGACTTCTCCGCCGACGTGGCCAAGATCAAGGCGGCGAACCCGAAGGGCATCGTGCTCATCGGCTTCGAGGAGACCTCGAAGGTCGTGCAGGAGCTGGTCAAGCAGGGGCTGACCAGCGACAGGCACAAGTGGTACATGGTGGACGGCAACATGTCGAACACCAACTTCGTCAAGGCCCCGAAGGGCACCTTGGACGGGGTCAAGGGCACGCTGCCGGGGGCCGAGGCGCCCGGGGCGTTCCAGGAGCGGCTGCTGCAGGTGAACCCGGAGATCACCGAGTACACCTACGCGGCGGAGTCGTACGACGCCGTGACGCTCCTCGCGCTGGCCGCGGAGGCGGCCAAGTCGGACGCGGGCCCGGCCATCGCGGGCAAGCTGGTGGAGGTGAGCAAGGGCGGCACCAAGTGCACGGGGTTCAAGGAGTGCGTGGACCTGGTGCGGGCCGGCACGGACATCGACTACGACGGCGTCAGCGGCCCGGTGGACTTCAACGACGTGGGTGACCCGTCGGTCGCCACGATCGGCGTCTACCAGTACGGCGCGAACAACAAGTTCAACGCCGCCAAGGCGATCGAATATCGCCGGGGGAACATCGACGGCTGATCCACGTCCTCATTCTCGCCCTGGCCCGGCTATTTCGGGCCAGGGCATCATCGTTTACGGACGCATCCGTAACTCTCCTGAAACAGTCCATTACTCTGTGTATTTGGGACATTACAATCGAGTATAAAAGTCGGGTAAGAACTCCCCAACCGTGCTGCGGACAGGCAAGCTGAGCTCGGAAAACCCGGCGGAGGTGATCGTCTCTTCGCCGAGATTGGGGGAGTCTCTTATATGAACCGCATTGCTCCGATGGGGCGCCTGCTGGCCGTCGCGGCCGCGGCGAGCCTGGCCCTGACGGCCTGTGGCGGCGGTGGCGACACGGCCGGGCAGTCCGCCTCCACCGCGCCGTCCGCCGCGACGTCCACGGAAGCCTCCTCGGCGCCCGCGGCGAAGGGCGACGGCACGCTGACCCTCGGCACGGTGCTGCCGCAGACCGGCTCGCTGGCCTTCCTCGGCCCGCCCGAGTTCGCCGGCGTGGACCAGGCCGTCAAGGAGATCAACGAGGCGGGCGGCGTCCTCGGCAAGCCGGTCACCAAGGTGCACACCGACTCCGGCGACACCACCACGAACATCGCCTCGCAGTCGGTGGACAAGCTGCTGGCGCAGAAGGCCGACGCCATCATCGGCGCCGCCTCCTCGTCGGTGTCGGAGTCGATCATCGACAAGATCACGGGCGCGGGGGTCGTGCAGTTCTCGCCGGCCAACACCTCCGACAAGTTCACCACGATCGAGGACAACGGGCTCTACTTCCGTACGGCGCCGCCGGACAAGCTGCAGGGCCGCGTCCTGGGTGACCTGATCGCGGCCGACGGCAACGACACCGTCGGCATCCTGGCCATGCAGGACTCCTACGGCTCCGGCCTGGCCGACCAGATCACCAAGACGGCCGAGGCGGCCGGCGCCAGCGTCGTGGAGCGGGTCGACTACGACCCGAAGGCGGCCGAGTTCTCCGCCGACGTGGCCAAGATCAAGGCGGCGAACCCGAAGGCCGTGGTGCTGATCGGGTTCGAGGAGGGCGCCAAGGTCGTGGCCGAGCTGGTCAAGCAGGGCCTGGGCGCCGACAAGGTGAAGTGGTACATGGTGGACGGCAACATGTCGAACACCAACTACCTGAAGATGCCCAAGGGCACGCTCACCGGCGTCAAGGGCACCATCCCCGGGGCCGAGGCGCCCGAGGAGTTCAGGGAGAAGCTGCGCAAGCTCGACCCGAAGCTCGACGACTTCACCTACGCCGCCGAGTCCTACGACGCGGCGAACCTCATCGCGCTGGCCGCCGAGGCCGCCAAGGACGACAGCGGCGCGTCCATCGCGGCCCAGCTGGCCGAGGTGAGCAAGGGCGGCGAGAAGTGCAAGACCTTCAAGGACTGCGCCGACCTGCTCAAGGCCGGCAAGGACATCGACTACGACGGGATCAGCGGCCCCGTCGAGTTCGACGCCAACGGTGACCCGGCGGTGGCGACCATCGGCGTCTACCAGTACGGCGACGACAACAAGTACGCCAGCAAGGCGCTGGAGTACCGGACCGGCAAGATCGAGGGCTGAGCCCGCCTGCCGGACGGAGCCCCTCCCCGCACGCCCGGGGGAGGGGCTCCCGCGTGTCAGGAGCCGAGGCCGCAGGCTCGCTGGGCGTAGCGGATGAAGCGGTCCTGGAGGGGCTTGGGCATGGTGACGATCACCACGCGCTCCTCGCCGCCGTCCACCGACGCCCGTACGGGGAACAGGAAGGCTTTCTTGGCCTCGGCGAAGGCGTGGCCGTCGCACCGGGCGGGGCTGAGCGTGAGCGGCACCTCCAGCCGCTGTGCCGCCGCGGCCAGCGTGCCCAGCGGCGTGCCCGGTGACGTGCTCGGCGGCGTGCCCGGTGACGTGCCCGGCGACGTCGCCTCGGGCGTGACGAGGTAGTGGGTGGTGCCGCCGACGTCGGTGAGCGTCACCGTGCCCTGGCCGCGCCGCGTGACCACCAGGCTGCCGCGCATGACCCGCTCCCGCTTCGGCCCCGACTCCGTCCACGTGGGGCCGAACTCGATGCTCGCGCTCTGCTTGACGAGGAACTCCGAGCACTCGTCGCGCAGCAGCCTGGCCAGCAGCGGGTCGGGGTGGGGCACCTCGAAGACCACCTTGCGGGGCTGCTCGGAGCCGGTGCGGACGTGGGCCACGACGGTCGCGGGCCGCACCTGGGGCAGGCCCTGGGGCAGGCAGCTGGCGGCGCCGTAGGTGAGGGGCAGGTCCGTACGCTCGGTCTTCTTGATGACGGCGTCGGCCCGCTGCGGCGGCAACGTTTTGAAGGACGGCGTGACGAGCTGGACGTCAGCGAAATAAACAGGTGTTTCACTAGTATTTCGGACAGCCACTTGAAGCACGTGCACCGGCTCGTCCGAGCGATATTGGGCCAGTGAGACCGACACTCCGGGCGGTGGTCCGGCGGGCGGCGGAGAGGGCGAGGCGGGCGAGCTGCAACCGGCGGCGAACGCGACCATCAGCAGGAGAGGCGTTTTGCGCTTCACCTGTCGCACATTAAGCGTCCGTGCGCAGCTCTCGTAAGTTGAGGACTGATTACGACTCCGCATCCAAGTGCCGACAGTTCTCCAGCGGATCTGGTTCGAGTGTGCAGCAGTTTTGTACGTTTCCGTCATTCGATCGGGAACGCTCGGCGGTGCTGAGGATCCCGGCCTGGAATCGGAGGAGACACTTCATGATCCGCATTGCTCCCGTGGGACGGGCGCTGGCTGTCGTGGCTGCCACCAGCCTCGCCCTGACAGCCTGCGGTGGTGGCGGCGGTGACACCGCCACGCAGGCTTCCCAGAGTGCCGCGCCGGCCTCATCCGCGCCCGCGGCGAAGGGTGACGGCACGCTGACCCTCGGCACGCTGCTGCCCCAGACCGGTTCGCTGGCCTTCCTCGGCCCACCCGAGTTCGCGGGGGTCGACCTCGCGCTCAAGGAGATCAACGAGGCCGGCGGCGTGCTCGGCAAGCCCGTCGCCAAGTTCGACACGGACTCGGGCGACACCACCACCAACATCGCCTCGCAGTCGGTGGACAAGCTGCTGGCGCAGAAGGCCGACGCCATCATCGGCGCCGCCTCCTCGTCGGTGTCGGAGTCGGTGATCGACAAGATCACGGGTGCCGGCGTGGTGCACTTCTCGCCGGCCAACACCTCCGACAAGTTCACCACGATCGAGGACAAGGGCCTCTACTTCCGTACGTCCCCTCCGGACAAGCTCCAGGGCCGCGTGCTGGGTGACCTGATCATCGCCGACGGCAACGACACCGTCGGCATCATGGCCATGCAGGACTCCTACGGAACCGGTCTGGCCGACCAGGTCCAGAAGACGGTCACCGATGGCGGTGGCGAGGTCGTCGAGCGCGTCGACTACGACCCCAAGGCCGCCGACTTCTCCGCCGACGTGGCCAAGCTCAAGGCGAAGAACCCCAAGGGCATCGTCCTGATCGGCTTCGAGGAGACCGCCAAGGTCGTGCAGGAGCTGGTCAAGCAGGGCATGCCGGCCGACAAGCACAAGTGGTACATGGTGGACGGCAACACGTCGAACACCAACTACGTCAAGATGCCCAAGGGCACGCTGACCGGCGTCAAGGGTACGATTCCCGGCGCCGCGGCTCCGGAGGAGTTCCAGAAGAAGCTCACTGCGGTCGACCCCGACCTTGAGGACTTCAGCTATGCTCCCGAGTCCTACGACGCGGCGAACCTGATCGCGCTGGCCGCCGAGGCCGCCAAGAGCGACGCGGGCGTCGACATCGCGGCCAAGCTGATGGAAGTCAGCAAGGGCGGCACGAAGTGCAAGAGCTTCAAGGAGTGCGTCGACCTGCTGAAGGCCGGTACGGACATCGACTACGACGGCGTCAGCGGCCCGGTCGAGTTCGACGAGGCCGGTGACCCGGCCGTCGCCACCATCGGCATCTACCAGTACGGCGACGACAACAAGTACGCCCCCAAGGCGCTGGAGTACCGCACCGGCAACATCGCCGGCTGATCAAGCACCACCCAGGCACCACCTCGAAGGGCCCGGCCGTCTCGGCCGGGCCCTTCCCGCTATCCGCCGCATTCCGCCACGATCCGGTCGGCGGCGGCGCGGTACTGCTTCAGCAGCGCCACCTGCCGCTCCCTGGGCACGCCGCTCTTCGACAGGGCCGCGGTGGTGCTCTTCACGGTCTCGGCGGCGTCCCGCAGCGAGCCGGGCAGCCGGTCGCCGAACTCCCTCGTGATGCCGTTGGCCTCGGCCAGGCGGCCGAGGACGGCGTCCTCGAAGTTCTGCCGCTCCTCCTGGCCCTTCGGCTCCAGCATGAGGCCGGCGTACCCCAGGGCGGAGACCACGCGGTCGCAGGGGCTGTCGGTGGGGTCGCCGCCGGTGCTGTACTTCTGCGAGGAGGAGGCGCCCTCCTGGCAGCCGACGAGCAGGGCGGGCAGGATGAGCGCTACTGTCGCTAATCGTTTCACACCGGACATTAAAAAACGGAGAAGGGGCCCGGGGGAGTCCCTTCTCCGTTTTTAGCCGGATTACGCCTTGGCCAGTGTCCCGAGGTACAGCTCGATGACCTTGGGGTCGTTGGCGAGCTGCTTGCCGGTGCCGGTGTAGGCGTTGCGGCCCTGGTCGAGGACGTAGCCGCGGTGGCAGATCTGCAGGCAGCGCCGCGCGTTCTGCTCCACCATGACCACGGTCACGCCGGCCTTGTTGATCTGCTGGGCCTGGATGAAGACCAGGTCCTGCAGCTTGGGCGACAGGCCCGCCGACGGCTCGTCGAGCAGCAGCACGGAGGGCTCGGTCATCAGGGCCCTGGCCATCGCCACCATCTGCCGCTCACCGCCCGACAGGGAGCCGGCGCGCTGCTTGCGCCGCTCCTTGAGCGCGGGGAACAGCTCGGCCACGAACTCGAAGCGCTCCTTGAACTTGCCGGGCACCTGGAAGGCGCCCATCTCCAGGTTCTCCTCGATGGTGAGGCTGGGGAAGACGTTGTTGGTCTGCGGCACGTAGCCGACACCCCGGGCCACCAGCGAGTGGGCCTTCATGTTCGTGATGTTCTCGCCCTTGAGCACGACCGTGCCGCTGCGGATGTTGACCAGCCCGAACATGGCCTTGAGCAGGGTCGACTTCCCGGCGCCGTTGGGGCCGATGATGCCGATCAGCTCGCCGTCCTTCACGTACAGGTCGGAGCCGTTGAGGATGTTGACGCCCGGGAGGTAGCCCGCGATCAGCTCGTCGCAGCGCAGCACCGCGTCCTCGGCCCCCTCCAGGTGGGCGCTGCGGTCGGTGACGGCGGCCTTCGACTGGACGGGCGCTTCGTCGGCGCTCACTTCTGCTTCTCCTCTGCGGTCTGGGGCTCGGGGACGGTGGTCTCCCCGGTGGAGCCGTCGGTCTCGTGGATCTCCGCCTCCAGGGCCGCCTCGGCCTCGTGCAGCTGGGCCTCCAGCTCGCTCTCCGACAGCGGCGCGTCGTGGTGGGCGCCCAGGTAGGCGTCGATCACGCGCTCGTCGGACATGATCGTCGAGGGCGGGCCCTCGGCGATCACCGCGCCCTGGGCCATGACGATGACCCAGTCGCTGATGTCGCGGACCATGTCCATGTCGTGCTCCACGAACAGCACGGTCATGCCCTGCTCGCGCAGGTCCTTGACGTGGCCGAGCAGCGACTGCGTCAGCGCCGGGTTCACCCCGGCCATCGGCTCGTCGAGCATGACCAGCTCGGGGTCGACCATGAGCGCGCGGGCCATCTCCAGCAGCTTGCGCTGGCCCCCGGACAGCGACCCGGCGAAGTCGTCGCGCTTGGCGTCGAGCTTGAAGCGGACCAGCAGCTCCTCGGCGCGTTCGGTGATCTCCTCCTCCTGCCGGCGCCAGACGCCCGGGATGAGGGCCCGCCAGAAGTTCTCGCCCTTCTGCTGCTGGGCGCCCAGGCGCATGTTCTCCATCACCGTCAGGCGCGACAGCGCCTTGGTGAGCTGGAACGTGCGCACCATGCCGGCCCGCGCCACCCTGTGCGCGGGCACGCCGTTGATGGCCCGGCCGTTGAACGTCCACGTGCCGGAGTCGGCCGTGTCGAAGCCGGTGAGCTGGTTGAAGAACGTGGTCTTGCCCGCCCCGTTGGGGCCGATCAGCGCGGTGATGGAGCCGCGCTGGATCTCGACGTGGTTCACCTCGACGGCGGTCAGGCCGCCGAAGCGGCGCACCACGTTGTCCGCCACGAGGATGGGATCCGGCTTGGGCACGCCCGGCTCGCGGGCCAGGTCCTGGAAGGCGGCCAGGGCGGCCGCCTTGCGGTCGGCCGTGCCGGTGGTCGCAGTCGTCTCAGCGTCGTGCATCGATCGCTATCTCCCTCTTGTCACCCAAAATGCCCTGCGGCCGGAAGATGAGCAACAGGATCAGACCGAGGCCGACCAGGATCCAGCGCATGGCGCCGACCTGGTTGGTGTCCAGGAACGTGATGTACCCGGCGGCGACCGCCTCGGCCATCACGTTGTAGAACAGGACCAGGAGCACCCAGAAGATCATCGAGCCGAGTACGGGGCCGAGCACGCGTGCGGCGCCGCCGAGGATGAGCATCGTGTACATGTAGAACGTGGTCTCGGTGCCGAACACGTCGGGTTGCACCGAGGCGTAGCCGAGGCCGTAGATGAACCCGCCGAAGCAGCCGATGACGCCGCCGAGGACGAGCGCCTGCATCTTGTACGAGAACACGCTCTTGCCCAGGCTGCGCACCGCGTCCTCGTCCTCGCGGATGGCCTTGAGCACGCGGCCCCACGGGCTCTTCATCAGCAGGTAGACGATGAAGCTGAAGACGGCGATGAGGATCCAGCCCACGGTCAGCACCCACATCGTGCGGTGGCCGAAGAGCAGCGGGACGGGCCCGAGGTTGAAGCCGTACTCCCCTTCGGGGTACGGGTTGAGCGCGTAGAAGCCGTCGGAGAAGCCGCGCTGGCCGTCGGAGCCGCCGAAGACGCTCTTGAACTGCACCGAGCGGAAGATGAGGCGGACGATCTCCGCCGCGGCGATGGTGACGATGGCCAGGTAGTCGGCGCGCAGCTTCAGTGTCGGGATGCCCAGCAGGATCGCCAGGATGACGGCGGCGGCCAGGCCGACGAAGATGCCGACCCAGAACGGCAGGCCCATGACGGTGACCGTGACGGCCAGCCCGTAGCCGGCCACGCCCATGAACGCGGCCTGGCCGAAGTTCAGCAGGCCGGTGTAGCCGAAGTGCACGTTCAGGCCGATGGCACCGATGGCGTACAGCACCGTCTCGACGTTGATCGCCGCCTTGATGGTGGTGCTGAGAATCGTGATCCAGTCCATTCTGATCCTCCCCCGATCAGCCGATCCGCTCGCGGCGGCCGAGAATGCCCTGCGGCCGGACGAGGAGCACGATGATGAGTACGGCGAGCGCGCCCACGCTCTTCAGCTCCGGCGGCACCCACAGGGTCGAGACCTGGATGAACAGGCCGACCACGAGCGAGCCGACGAGGGCGCCGAAGGCCGTGCCGAGCCCGCCGAGCGTCACGCCGGCGAAGATGAGCAGCAGGATGTCCTGGCCCATCGTGTACTTCAGGTTCTGGGAGAGGCCGAGCATGATGCCCGCCAGCGCGGCGATGGCGCCGCCGAACGTCCAGATGATCCTGATGACCCGGTCGACGTTGATGCCGGACGAGGCCGCCAGCGCGGGGTTGTCGGCCACGGCGCGGGCCGCCTTGCCGGTGCGGGTGCGCAGCAGCGCGATGCCGACGATGATGAGGACCGCCAGCTCGATGCCCATGGCCACGAAGTTCTTGGGCGCGGCCGAGATCGGGCCGATCTCGATGCCGGGCTGGGCGGTGTACTGGGCGTAGGCCTCGGTCTGGCCGCCGAAGAAGATCAGGTACACGTACCGGAGGAAGAGCGCCACGCCGATCGAGATGATCATCATGGCGATCGTGCCGGTGCCGCGTTTGCGCAGTTGCCCCCAGAACAGCCGGTCCTGGAAGTAGCCGAGGATGCCGGCCACGATGACGGCGATCACCGCCGCCGGGATGAGATGCAGCCCGAAGCCGATGTTGAAGGCGTAGGCGAGGATGGCGCCGAGCGTGACCAGCTCGCCGTGGGCGAAGTTGGTCAGGCCGGTGGTGCCGTAGATGAGCGACAGGCCCAGCGCGGCCAGGGCGATGATCAGGCCGAGGTTCAGGCCCTCGAAGGTGAGCTGCGCGGCCTGCGTCCAGAACGAGCTGGTCTCACCGCCGCCCTGCTGCTGGTTCGCGCCGCCCTTGGGCTGCAGGGCGTACAGGACCGTGGAGCAGTTGTCCTCGTAGACCGTCGGCGTGCGGACGTTGTTGCCGCCCCGCACCTCGGCGTTCTGCGGAAGGCTGCTGGGGTCCAGCGTGACCTTGTACTTGCCCGGCTTGTCGACCTGAACGTCCCAGGTGCCTTCCGCGTTTGTCGTGACCTCCTGGACGGGTTGTCCGCCCTCGGTGGTCACAGCGATTTTGGCGCCGTTCACTGGCTGGCCTTGGAGTTTGAGTGTTCCCCTCAAGCCCTGGCAGTCGGCTGGGCCCGCGTGGGCGGGCCCGGCCAGCAGGAAGATGAGTCCACCCAGGAAGGCCGTGAACGCGATCACGGCTCTGCGCAATGGTGCTCCCTCAAAAGTAGGTCAAGGCGGGGTTGTGCCCCTCCATCTCGACACGCGCGCATCGCAGGCACAACTGGGATGCAATGGCGGGAGCTTATTCCGGCGGCGCCCGGTTCAGTATCGTTCGTCACCAATTAGTGACATGTGTGTGTCACTGATGTGAGGAATCAACGAGCCTGGTCAGGGGCTAAATGAGAGAATACGCCTGGCGCTTCGCAGAACGAATCGATAACGATCAGGGTGAAAACCTGGACGAGCCCGCGGGAGCGGCCTTTGGGGCCATGTAAGGATCCCCTTGGCGAATGCGAGAGCACCCTCGCACCCGTTGGGGCCGAACACGTTTTCTACTGGGCCTCCCCGCGGGCTCTGTTGCGACCACGGTAGCGACCACCGGGGGCGGTGCGCAAAGGGTCGGCGAAAGTGACGGACGTGACCGAAGCGGTTTCAGCGGTCGCGCAGCATGCACGTGAGGCGGGCGGTGCAGACGCGGCGGCCCTGCTCATCGGTGATCCCGATGTCGTACGTCGCCAAAGTGCGACCTCCGTGCAACCGGGTCGCGACCCCCGTGACGTACCCGGACGTCGCCGAGCGGTGATGGGTGGCGTTCAGCTCGATGCCCACGGCGATCCGGTCCGGGCCGGCGTGGACGGCGGCCCCCACGGAGCCCAGCGTCTCGGCCAGCACGGCCGAGGCCCCGCCGTGCAGCAGCCCGTACGGCTGGGTGTTCCCCTCGACCGGCATGCGGCCCACCACCCGCTCGGGCGAGACCTCCAGGAACTGGATGCCCATCTTGTCGGCGAGCGTGCCTTCGTGCAGGTCACCGAAGATCGACACGTCTATGGGGTTGGTCTGCGTCAAAGTGACGCCTCCACTCTTCCGAGCTCGGGTTTTCTGTCGGAGACGCAGACTAGGCTGCGTACGTGCCGAAGAGTGAAGTGACCCCCAGCCGCCCGTGCCTGCTGCTGCTTGACGGGCATTCCCTGGCCTACCGCGCGTTCTACGCGCTGAAGGACGCCAACCTGATGACCACCGACGGTCAGCACACCGAGGCGGTCTACGGGTTCACCTCGATGCTGACCAACATCCTGCGCGACGAGCAGCCCACTCACGTCGCCGTGGCCTTCGACCGCTCCGAGCCGACGTTCCGGCACGAGGAGTACGCGGAGTACAAGGCCAACAGGAGCGAGACCCCGGAGGACTTCCGCGGTCAGATGCAGCTCATCTTCGAGCTGCTCGACACGATGCGCATCCCGCGCCTGTCCAAGGCGGGCTTCGAGGCCGACGACCTCATCGCCACCCTGGCCACCCGCGCCGCCACGGACGGCATGAACGTCCTGATCGTCACCGGCGACCGCGACGCGCTGCAGTTGGTCAACGAGCACGTCACCGTCCTGATGACGCGGCGCGGCATCAGCGACATGACCCGGTTCACCCCCGAGGCGGTCGAGGAGAAGTACGGCCTGACCCCCGCCCAGTATCCTGACTTCGCCGCCCTGCGCGGCGACCCCAGCGACAACCTGCTGAGCATCCCCAGCGTGGGGGAGAAAACCGCCGCCAAGTGGGTGCGCGAGTTCGGCTCGCTGACCGCGCTGGTCGACCGGGTCGACGAGGTCAAGGGCAAGGTCGGCGACAAGCTGCGCGAGCACGTCGCCCAGGTGTTGATGAACCGGCGCCTGACCGAGCTGCTGCGCGACGTGCCGCTCGAGGTCGAGATCGGCGACCTCAAGCAGGGCGCCTGGGAGCGCGAGGAGATCAACAAGCTGTTCGACACCCTGCAGATCCGCGGCGAGCTGCGCGAGCGGGTGTTCAAGGTGCTCGGCACCGGCGAGCAGGAGCCCGAGCAGGGCTTCGAGGTCGAGACCGTGCTGCTCGGCCCCGACCGGGTGGCCGGCTGGCTGGCGGCGCTGCCCGAGGGCCGCGCCGGGCTGGCCTTCAAGGGCACCTACGGCAGCGGCACCGGCCGGGTCGACGCCATCGCGGTCGCCTCGCCCGACGGCACCGCCGCGCACATCGACCCCGTCAAGCTCACCGAGGCCGACGAGGCGGCCCTGCGGGCCTGGCTGGGCGACGACACCAAGCCCAAGGCCGTGCACGACGCCAAGGGGCCCATCCTGGCCCTCTGGGCGCAGGGCATGGAGCTGCGCGGCCTGAGCTGCGACACCGCGCTGGCCGCCTACCTCGCCATGCCGGGCCAGCGCACGTTCGCCCTGGAGGATCTGGCCAGGCGCTACCTGCACCGCGACCTGCGGGCCGAGGAGGAGCCCAGCGGGCAGGCCGCCCTGTTCGGCGACGACGAGGACGCCCCCGCCAAGGACCTGGCGCTGCGCGCCCACGCCGTGCGCGAGCTGGCCGAGGCCCTGGAGACGTTCCTGGCCGGGCGCGGCGGCACCCAGCTGCTGGCCGACGTGGAGCTGCCGCTGCTGTCGGTGCTGGCCGAGATGGAGCGGGCGGGCATCGCCGTCGACAGCGAGTACTTCGCCGGTCTGGAGGCCGAGTTCGGCGCCGCGGTCAAGCACGCCGTCGAGGAGGCGCACCGCGCGGTCGGCGAGCAGTTCAACCTGGGCTCGCCCAAGCAGCTCCAGGAGATCCTGTTCACCAAGCTCAACCTGCCCAAGACCAAGAAGATCAAGACCGGCTACAGCACCGACGCCGACCAGCTCGCCTGGCTCGCCACCCAGACCGAGCACGAGCTGCCCACGATCATGCTGCGCCACCGCGACCAGCAGAAGCTGCGCACCACGGTGGAGGGCCTGATCAAGGAAATCTCCGACGACGGGCGCATCCACACCACGTTCAACCAGATCATCGCCGCCACCGGCCGGCTGTCCTCGGAGAAGCCCAACCTGCAGAACATCCCGATCCGCACCGCCGAGGGCCGCCGCATCCGGCAGGGCTTCACGGTCGGCGAGGGCTACGAGACGCTGCTGACCGCCGACTACAGCCAGATCGAGCTGCGCATCATGGCCCACCTGTCGGGCGACGAGTCGCTGATCGAGGCGTTCGAGTCGGGTCACGACTTCCACCAGGCCACCGCGGCCAGGGTCTTCGACCTGCCGCCCGAGCAGATCGACGGCGAGCTGCGGGCCCGCATCAAGGCGATGAACTACGGCCTGGCCTACGGCCTGTCCGACTTCGGGCTGTCCACCCAGCTCAACATCGCGGTGTCGGAGGCGCGGGCGCTGAAGGAGGAGTACTTCCAGGAGTTCGGCGGCGTGCGCGACTTCCTCAACGCCATCGTCTCCCAGGCCCGCACCGACGGCTACACCGAGACGATCATGGGCCGCCGCCGCTACCTGCCCGACCTCACCAGCGACAACCGCCAGCGCCGCGAGATGGCCGAGCGGATGGCGCTCAACGCCCCGATCCAGGGCTCGGCCGCCGACATCATCAAGGTCGCCATGCTCCACGTGCACCAGGCGCTGCGCGAGGAGGGGCTGGGCTCGCGGATGTTGCTGCAGGTCCACGACGAGCTGGTGTTCGAGGTGGCGCCGGGCGAGCTGGAGCGGCTCACGCAGCTCGTGTGCGACCAGATGAACGCCGCCTACCACCTGCGGGTGCCGCTGGAGGTCTCGGTGGGCGTGGGGCGCACCTGGGAGGACGCGGGGCACTGAGCCGGGGGCGGCCCGCGGTGGCCCCGGAGCCGCCCCTTGTGCCCCGGATCCTCCATTAGCCTGGAACCGTCTTCACCGAGCGGCCGGGGGTTTCGTGCGGGCACCAGGGGCACTACCGCGGATCATCGGGGTCGCGAACGTCGTCGTGATCACGGTGGCCGCCGTCGGCCTGAGCCTCTTACCGGACGAGCCGCGGCCCCAGGCCCAGCCCAAGGGCGCGGCCGAGAGCGCGGCCGAGGTCCAGGAGAGCCCCGCGCCCCCCGTGCCGTCCACGAGCCCGGTGGGGCAGCCGCCGGGGGTCGTGGCCACGCCCGAGTTCGCCAGGCAGGTGCGGGCCAACGAGGCGGGGCTGGTGCCGGTCCTGATGTACCACCGCATCCTGGCCGAGCGGCACGCCTCGCTCGACCGCACGCCCGACCAGCTCAGGAAGGAGCTGGAGAAGCTGGCCGAGCGGGGTTACGTGCCGATCACAGCCAGGGAGTTCGCCGCCGGCGACATCCGGGTGCCGGCCGGCAAGCACCCCGTCGTGCTCACCTTCGACGACGGGCACCCCAGCCACTTCGGGCTCGACGCCAACGGCGCCCCGCTGCCCGGCACCGCCGTGGCCGTGATCCAGGAGGTGGCGAGCCGGCACCCCGACTTCCGGCCCGTGGCCACGTTCTGGATCAACAGGGAGCCGTTCGGGCTGCGCGACAGGGCCGCGCAGGAGGCTGCCGTGCGGTGGCTGGTCGATCACGGCTACGAGGTCGCCAACCACACCTGGGGCCACCCCAACCTGAGGATGCTCAAGCGCAAGAAGGTCAGCGAGCAGATCGTCAGAATCGAACGCCTGCTCAAGAAGCTCGGCGCGCCGCCGTCGCAGACCATGGCTTTGCCGTACGGGTCGATGCCCCGTGACAAGGCCGCCGCGCGGAGCGGATCTTGGGACGGCACGCGGTATGATTTCGCGGGCGTGTTCCTCGCCGGGGCCGAGCCGTCGCTTTCGCCCTACGCGAAAAAGTTCGACCGCGGGGCGATCCAGCGTATCCAGAGCAACGGCAAGAAGGGCGAGTGCCGCAAGTGGTGCTCGCAGTACTGGCTGGAATGGCTGGACGAACACCCTGGCGAGCGCTACGTCAGCGATGGCGACCCGGAGCGGATCTCCATACCGGAGCGGCTCCGAGGTAATATCGTGACCAAGCGAGGGCTCCAGGTCATCGCCTACTGATGTCTCCCCGGATTGACCCAGTGGCGAAGGTCTCATATGCTGATCGCTGCGCTGTGGGCTCGCGCGCGCCTCAGACGGAGCGGGCTCGCGCTCGGTCACGTCGATGTCGTAATTCCTCGGCTTGATGCGGAAGAGGGCCTGCCGCGCATCCGCCACATCGACATCCTGTCCGCGTTCGGAGCAATTCCACACATGACGTCCAGCACTGAGGCCACCTCGAGCACCCCGCAGGTAGCGGTCAACGACATCGGGTCCGAGGAAGCCTTCCTCGCGGCGATCGACGAGACCATCAAGTACTTCAACGACGGCGACATCGTCGAGGGCACCGTCGTCAAGGTCGATCGAGACGAGGTTCTTCTCGATATCGGCTACAAGACCGAGGGTGTCATCCCCTCGCGTGAGCTTTCGATCAAGCACGATGTCGATCCCGCTGACGTCGTGGAGGTCGGGGAGCACGTCGAAGCCCTGGTTCTCCAGAAGGAGGACAAGGAAGGGCGCCTGATCCTGTCCAAGAAGCGGGCTCAGTACGAGCGCGCCTGGGGCACGATCGAGAAGATCAAGGACGAGGACGGCATCGTCACCGGCACTGTCATCGAGGTCGTCAAGGGTGGTCTCATCCTCGACATCGGCCTGCGTGGCTTCCTCCCGGCGTCCCTGGTCGAGATGCGCCGTGTCCGCGATCTGCAGCCGTACGTCGGGCGCGAGCTCGAGGCGAAGATCATCGAGCTCGACAAGAACCGCAACAACGTGGTCCTGTCGCGCCGCGCCTGGCTCGAGCAGACGCAGTCGGAGGTCCGCCAGACCTTCCTCAACACCCTCCAGAAGGGTCAGGTCCGCAAGGGCGTCGTCTCCTCGATCGTCAACTTCGGTGCGTTCGTGGACCTCGGCGGCGTCGACGGCCTGGTCCACGTGTCCGAGCTGTCCTGGAAGCACATCGACCACCCGTCCGAGGTGGTCGAGGTCGGCCAGGAGGTCACGGTCGAGGTCCTCGACGTCGACATGGAGCGCGAGCGCGTCTCCCTGTCGCTCAAGGCCACTCAGGAAGACCCGTGGCAGCAGTTCGCCCGCACCCACCAGATCGGCCAGGTCGTGCCGGGCCGCGTCACCAAGCTGGTGCCGTTCGGCGCGTTCGTCCGGGTCGAGGAGGGCATCGAGGGCCTGGTCCACATCTCCGAGCTGGCCGAGCGCCACGTGGAGATCCCGGAGCAGGTCGTCCAGGTCGGCGACGAGATCTTCGTGAAGATCATCGACATCGACCTCGACCGTCGTCGCATCAGCCTCTCGCTGAAGCAGGCCAACGAGGGCGTCGGGGCCGAGGTCGAGTTCGACCCGACCCTGTACGGCATGGCGGCCACGTACGACGACCAGGGCAACTACATCTACCCCGAGGGCTTCGACCCCGAGACGGGTGAGTGGCTCGAGGGCTTCGACAAGCAGCGTGAGGAGTGGGAGCGGCAGTACGCCGAGGCCCAGCAGCGCTTCGAGGCCCACCGCAAGCAGATCGAGGAGGCCCGCAAGGCCGAGGCGGAGGCCGGCGAGGCCGCTCCCTCGTCCTACCAGGGCGAGACGCCGGCCCAGTCCGGCAGCTCCTCGTCGTCGTCGGCTCCGGCCAGCGGCGCGCTCGCCTCTGACGAGGCGCTCGCGGCTCTGCGTGAGAAGCTCGCGGGCGGCCAGAGCTGAGATCCTCCCTGGTGAGAATCTCGGCCGCCTGAGGCACAGGTAGTCGGAAAGGCCCCGCACGGTTCGCCGTGCGGGGCCTTTCCGCGTTCCCCTGGCTAATGCGGAACGAATCTTGCCGCATTGCGGTCTACCTTCTGGGTCATGGACGAGACCAAGCCTTTTCGCATCGACATTCCGCAGGCCGACCTGGACGACCTGCGAGCCCGGCTCCGGCGTACCCGGTGGGCCGCCCAGCTGCCCGGCGGGTGGAGCAGGGGCGTGCCGGTGGCGTACCTGCGGGAGCTGGCCGCGTACTGGGCCGACGGGTTCGACTGGCGGGCCCAGGAGGCCAGGCTCAACGCCTTCCCGCAGTTCACCACCGTCATCGACGGGCAGCCGATCCACTTCCTGCACGTGCGCTCGCCCGAGCCGGACGCGCTGCCGCTGATCCTGACGCACAGCTGGCCCAGCTCCGTTGCCGAGTACCTGGAGGTGATCGGGCCGCTCACCGACCCGCGCAGCCACGGCCTCGACCCCGGCGTCGCCTTCCACGTCGTGGCGCCGTCGCTGCCGGGGTTCGCGTTCTCGCCGTTCCCCGAGCCCGCCGACGAGCGGCCGTGGAGCGTCGAGCGGGTGGCGCGGACGTGGGCGGAGCTGATGAGCGGGCTCGGCTACGAGCGCTACGGCGCGCACGGCAACGACGCGGGAGCGCTCGTCACACCGCGACTGGCGGCGCTGGACAGCTCGCGCGTGGTCGGCTCGCTCATCACGAGCGGGCTCGGCATCCCCACGGGGGTGCCCGGGGAGCTGGACGGGCTGGGGGACAAGGAGCTGGCCGAACTGGAGGAGATGGCCGCCTGGATGACCGGGGGCAGCGGGTACGGGCCCTACCTGGCGGCCAGGCCGCAGACGCTCGCCTTCGGGTTCGCCGATTCGCCGGTGGCGCAGCTGGCGTACCTGGTGGAGAGGTTCAAGGAGTTCGACGGGTGGGGGTCGGGGGAGGAGCCCATCGGGCGGGACCTGGTGCTCACCAACGCCAGCCTGTACTGGTTGACGGCGACGGGTGGCTCCTCGTCGTGGACGTACTACGAGGGGGCGGCGGGGCTGCCGATCTCCCAGCGGGCCGTGCCCACAGGGGTGACGCATGGAGGGCCGGAGGTGATGCGGCGGGTGGCCGAGCGGGGGAACGACATCGTGTACTGGGGGGAGGGGCGGAGTCCGAGTCACATGGTGGGGTTGGCGGCGCCCGACACGCTGGTGACCGGCATACGGGAATTTTTCCGGATCATCGGCTGAGGGGGGCCGGAGATTTTACCTATGGGCTTTGCAAGGCCGTGACCTGCGGGGTTGGGCGCTGGGAGACTGAGCGGCGGCGCTGGTGGTCGTGACTCTCCCTGGGGTGATGTGGTGGGCATGGTTCAGCGGGTGATCCAGGTTACGGCCGTGGTGGCGGCGGGGCTCGCCGCCTCCGTCCCGGCCACCCCCCAAGGGCGCGCGGCCTCGGCCACCGGCTCGGAGGGGCTCGCCACCCGGGCCACCGGCTCGGAGGGGCTCGCCGTCTGGGCCACCGGCTCGGAAAGGCTCGCCACCTTCGCCTCGGTCACCACTTCGCAAGGGCTGGCCGCCTCGGGCCAGGCCACCGGCTCGGAAGGGCTGGGCGCTGCTTCCGGCTCGCCGAGCGCGATTGGGCCGGCCGCTTCCGGCTCGCCTAGCCTCGCAGGGTCGGCGGCTTCCGCGCGGCCGGTTCGCGCGGGGCTGGCCGCCTCCCCGGCGCCGAGTCCGGTGGGAGCCCTCCCTACCGGCAGGGTGGCGTGGTGGGGGTGCGGCGACGGGCTGGAGTGCGCGAAGTTGTCCGTGCCCGTGGACTGGGCCAGGCCGCGCGGGCAGCGTACCGAGATCGACCTGGCCAGGATGCCCACGCGGGACCCGCACGGCAGCCTCGGCCCGCTGGTCGTCAGCACCGGCTCCGGGCCCACGATCCAGGGCGTGCGGGCCAGGCCGGACTCCGTGAGCGAGCTGGCGCGCTGGTTCGACGTGGTGTTCGTGGAGTCGCGGGGGATCGGCGATCGCGGCAGCGCGGCCACCGTACGCTGCTCCGTGCCGCAACCCGACCCCCGCCGCCTCCAGATCACCCCTGGAGCGGCCGCATGGCGCGCCTACGCCCGCGACAACGCCGCCTACGACCGCAGCTGCCGGATCGCCGCCGGGCCCACCTACGCGGGCCTCACGTCCTGGCAGGTGGCACACGACCTCGACGCCGTACGCGCCGCGCTCGGGCAGCCGCGGTTGCGGTACTTCGGCAACGGCTACGGGGCTGTTTACGGGCAGGCGTATCTGGAGCTGTTCCCCAGGCGTGTGGAGCGGATGTATCTGGAGGGCGTACCCGATCACGGTCAGTCGAGCGTGGGGCGGCGGTTGATCGCGCACGCGCGGGCGGCCGAGCGGCAGCTCGCGGCCTTCCGCGCCTGGTGCGCCAGGCGGATGGGCTGTCCTCTCGGGGGTGAGGACGCGGTGGAGGTGCTCGACGGCCTGCTCGAACGGGCGCCCCTGCCCGCCGGCTACGGCCACACGGCCTATGACCGCACGGTAGACGGGCGTGAGGCGGGAGGTCGTGAGGCGGGTGGCCACGCGGTAGGCGGGCGTGAGGTGGATGGTCGTGAGGCGGGCGGCTACGCGGTAGACGGGCGTGAGGTGGGCGGTCGTGAGGCGGGCGGCTACGCGGTAGGCGGGCGTGAGGCGGGCGCGCGTGAGATGGACGGCCGCACGGTGGATGCCCGCGAGGTCGTGGTGGCCGTGCTCGCCGGGCTCGTGCCGCAGCGCTGGCCCGAGCTGGCCCGGGCGCTGGCGGCGGCCGAGGCGGGTGACGCGAGCGCGCTGGCGGCCATGGCCGCACCGGCGCCGCCCGTGGCGCCGGCCCTGGTGGACCGGTCGCTGCACTGCCACGACTTCATGCCCGCCGTGCCCGGGTACCGGCGCTTCCTGGCGATGGAGGCGCGGCTGCGGGCGATCGCGCCACGGGTGGGCTGGCTGACCGGCCGGTACGAGGTCGGCCGCTGCCTCGGCATCGACGGCCACCCGAGCTGGCCACCCCGCCCGGCCGCCCTCGCCCCCAAACCCCACAGGGACGCGGCGGCCAGCGCACGGGTGAGCGAGGATGCGGCGACCCAGGCGCGAGCAGGCGAGGACGCGGCGGTGAGGGGCCGGACTCGCGGGCACGGGGCGGCTACGCAGCGGGGGCGCAAGGCCCCCGTCGTGCTGGTGGGCATCGGCCGGCTGGACACCGAGAGCCCCGCCTCCGCGGCCGCCCAGGTCGCCGAGCGGATCCAAGGGGCCGTGGTGCTCTGGCACGGCGACGGCCACGGCGCCTACCTGCTACAGGGCACCGCCAAGCTCCGCGCCACCTGCCTGCGCGCCCGCGTGCACGACTTCCTCGTCAACGGCACCCCGCCCAGAACCCGATGCCCCGGAGAACTGACGGCCGCCATGGACTCCTGAGATAAGCTCCGACAGGTGGTGATCGAACGAGCGGACCCCGCCGACGCGGGCGAGATCCTCACCGTGCAGCGCGCGGCCTACCTCACCGAGGCCCAGCTCTACGGCGACCCGTACATCCCGCCGCTCGTCGAGTCGCTGGAGCAGGTGCGCAAGATCGTCGAGAGCGCGCTCGTCCTCAAGGCGCTCGACGGCACGCGGATCGTCGGCGCCGTACGCGGCCAGCTGTCGGGCACCACCTGCCTGGTGGGCCGCCTCGTCGTCGCGCCCGACCGGCAGGGTCAGGGCGTGGGCACGGCCCTGCTGCGCGCCCTGCACGAGCAGGTGCCGGAGGCCGAGGCGTTCGACCTGTTCACCGGTCACCTGTCGGAGGGGAACCTGCGGCTCTACCGCCGTCTGGGCTACCGGGAGACGAGCCGCGAGCGGATGGACGACCATCTGACGGTGGTGTACCTGCGCAGGACGCCAGATCGATCCCCTCCTCCGCGGTGATCACGGCGCGGCCCAGGTCGTCGTCCACCCAGTTCCAGGCCCACCGCCACTCCGAGCCGGGCGGATGCGCGGCGTTCAGCCGGTCGAGCACGGCCTGCAGCGCGGCGGCGGGCACCACGATCTGATGCCGGCCCCGCCACGGCACGTGCTCCGGCGCGTCCAGCGGCGGCACCGGCACCCCGTGGCGCCGCAGCGCCTCCAGCACCTGCCCCGGCGACACCCCGAACGGGTGCAGCGGCGTCGCCCCGCGCTCCACCTCGGCGTCGTGGGCCAGCGCGATCAGCCAGTGCTCCGGCGACGGCACCCGTTCGCCCACGGCCAGGGCAAGGCCGGTCGCGATGCCGTACAGCTTGTGGAAGGCCGGGCTGTCGAACCCGCCGCCCCGGTGCTGCCCCGGCCGCCCGTGACGCGGCAGCAGCTCCAGCGCGCGCCCGTGGTCGAGGCCGGCCTCGTTCAGCACGCGTGCGGCGAGTGAGTCGCCGCTCAGCAGGGCGAGCACGACGTGCCCCGGCCCCACCCAGTCGTCGCCGGCGGCCGCCGCCTGCTCGTGGGCGGCCCGTACGATCCAGCTCACCATGTCTCTGATGATGCACCTTGGATAGGCTGCTCGGGTGCTGAAGATCGGACTGACCGGCGGCATCGGCTCCGGCAAGAGCGAGGTGGCCAAGCGGCTCTCCGCCAAGGGCGCCATGGTGATCGACGCCGACCGGATCGCGCGCGAGGTGGTGGAGCCGGGCACCCCCGGCCTGGCCCGGGTGGTGGCCACGTTCGGGGAGGAGGTGCTCCGGCCGGACGGCTCGCTCAACAGGGAGAAGCTGGGCTCGCTGGTGTTCGCCGACTCCGAGAAGCTGGCTGCGCTGAACTCGATCGTGCACCCGCTCGTCGGGGAGCGGGTGGCGGAGCTGCAGCGCGGCGCCGCCGACGACACGATCCTGGTGTACGACGTGCCGCTGCTGGTGGAGAACAATCTGGCCCCCATGTACGACGTCGTCATCGTCGTGGACGCCCCCGACGACCTGCGCATCACCCGGCTGGCCGAGCACCGCGGCATGCCGGAGGCCGACGCCAAGGCGCGCATCGCCGCGCAGGCGAGCCGCGAGGAGCGGCTGGCGGCGGCCGACATCGTGATCCCGAACGACGGCCCGCTGGAGGAGCTGGACGCCCGGGTGGCGGAAGTCTGGCAGGACCTGCTCGCCCGCGCCGCCCGAGGCTGACCCGCCCGAAGGCTGACGTGCCCGAGGCTGACCCGCCCGAAGGCTGACGTGCCCGAGGCTGACCCGCCCGAAGGCTGACCCGCCCGGGGCGGCGCGGCTCCGGGCCTGACGCGACGGACGGGCGGTTGACGGCCTGACCGGTTTCCGTGACGATCGGAAAGATCGCCCGGCAGACTCCCCGGAAGGACCGCCGATGCCGCGTCCCTGGCGTGCCGCCCTGGCAGCATCCCTCATCGCCATGACCGTGCTCGTCCCGGCCGGGCAGGCGAGCGCGGCGACGCAGTCGTTCCGCAACCCGGTGAACCCGTCGGCCGACCCCAGCCTGATCCACCACAACGGCGCCTACCACGTGGCCACCACGCGCGGCGACCGCATCGGCATCTGGCGCTCGACCAGCCTCGCCACCCTCCTGGCCGCCCCCGAGCAGGTGGTCTGGCGCGACAGCGACAGCAGCCGCAACCAGCAGATGTGGGCCCCCGCCTTCCGCCACGTCGGCTCCCGCTGGTACCTCTACTACACGGCCTCCGACGGCGTGGACGCCAACCACCGCATGTACGTCCTGGAGTCGGCGGGCGACGACCCCATGGGCCCGTACACGTTCAAGGCCAAGATCGCCGACTTCGGCGAGTACGCCATCGACGGCGAGCCGATCACCCACGACGGCCGGTCCTACTTCGTCTGGAGCGGCCCTGGCCGCGGCCTCGGCGGCCCCGCGCAGCTCTACATCGCCAGGATGAGCAACCCGTGGACGGTCACCGGCGGCCGGGTCGCGATCCCGGCGGACGGCGGCTGCACCGAGGTCCGCGAGGGCCCGACCCCGCTCTACCGCAACGGCAGGACGTTCCTGACCTACTCCACCTGCGACACCGGCAAACCGGACTACCAGCTCTGGATGAAGAGCATCGCGAACGGCGCCGACCCGATGGTGCCCGCGAACTGGCGCCAGCACCCCGGCCCGGTGTTCTCGCGCAACGACGCGACCGGCGTGTGGGGCCCGGGGCACCACTCGTTCTTCCGCTCGCCGGACGGCGCCGAGGACTGGATCGCCTACCACGGCAAGAACACCAGCACCTACACCTACGACTTCCGCACCACCCGGGTGCAGAGGTTCACCTGGAACGCCGACGGCACCCCGAGCTTCGGCCGCCCCCTGGCCGCGGGCGCCACCCAGCAGCTCCCGTCCGGCGATCCCGGCGCCGCCACCTCGGTGATCAACGACTTCGACCCCCAGGTCACGTACGCGGGCGCGTGGCAGTCCGGCTCCGGCTGCGGCAACCAGTGCTTCTGGAGCAACGACCACTGGAGCGGCCAGACCGGCGCCACCGCGACGGTCACCTTCACCGGCAGCCGCGTCGCCCTGCTCAGCGTCCGCGACCGCGGCAACGGCATCGCCGCCATCTCCATCGACGGCGGCCCCGAGCAGCGGGTGGACTACTACAGCGGCATCCGGGTGGGGGAGCAGCTCAACTACCTGAGCCCGGTCCTGCCACGCGGGCAGCACACGCTGCGGGTGCGGGTGACGGGCGAGCGCAACCCGGCCTCGGGCAGCACGGTGATCAGCATGGACCGCATCGAGGTGTTCTGACGATCGCCGTACGTAACGGGCGATGTCGGGGACGTAGCGGGGAGATCTGGCGCATACTGCCGTCATGCGAGGCAGTTATGACCTCGTTCGGCTGGGCAGCGCGCGCTTCCTGCAGCTCGTCACCAAGGTGCTGGAGGCGGAGCTGGGCATCGAACGAGATATCACCTGGACCTCCCACGGCTGGACCACGTCGCGGTCGACGAGGGCCGCCTTCGCCCAGCCCCTCAGATTCGAGGGCAGCGGGGTCAGCTGGGGCGCCGAGACACGTGTCCAGGTCGCCTTCGCCACGCCGGAGGCATCCGGCGACGACTCGGAGATCACCTGGCTGCGAACCCGGATGAGGGACGACCTGAATGATCTGAGGCACTCCGAGGGCAAGCCGCAACAGGTTCTCTACATCACCAACGTGACCCTGGACGGTCCCGGCGACTACACCTATGAGCTGCTGAGGGAAGGCACGCTGAAGGCCGGGCTGCGCGACTCCGTGCTGTGGTCGGCCGACGAGATCGGGGAGTTGCTGGACCGTCACCATCGCGTCAGGCACGAGGTCATCGGTTACGTCACGGCCGACCTGCTGCAGAGCGTCTTCGACAAGCTCGCGGCACAGGATCAAGAGACCGCCAACGCACTGAGTACCCATTTGGCGACCATTCTCAAGAGTGAGCGTTACGCCGACGTTCACCAGGCCGGAGCGGCGGACGATCTCAAGGTGCGCCTGGCTGAGGTCTTCGTGGACGTACCGAGTGTGGCGCCGGGGGAGCCGGAGGAGTCGAAACAGGTCAGAACCTGCGCCGCCCTCATCAAGGGGCTCGACGAGCAGGCTGTGCCGGGTGACGGCCCTGCGCACAGCGGCAGGTACGTCGTGATCGGCGGCCCCGGGCAGGGTAAGAGCACGATCGGCAGATTCCTGTGTCAGATCTACCGCTCCGAACTCCTCGACCGGCATCCCTACCATCGCGATCGGCCTCCGTTAAGAGAGGAGATCGCGCAGGTCAGGACTATCTGCGCGGAGGAGGGCATCGACCGGCCGGTCAATCTCCGCTTCCCGGTCTTCGTGCCGCTGACGAAGTTCGCGGACGCGCTGTCGTCCGATCCGCGGGTCACGCTGCTCAAGTTCCTGGCCGCCCGGATGGGGGACGTGGATCACCAGATGTTGCGTCGCTGGCTGCGCACGTATCCCTGGCTGGTGATCCTCGACGGGCTCGACGAGGTGCCGGCCTCGGCCAACCGCGGGGCGGCGCTGATCGCCGTGGACGAGTTCATCGACGCCGCTGTCTCGGCCGGGACCGATCTGGCGATCGTGGCCACCAGCCGCCAGCAGGGATACGAGGGCGAATTTCTCGACTATCAGCAGCTCAACCTGCTGCCCTTGACACTCGAACAGGCGCGGAAATATGCGTACCGGCTCATCAACATCAGGCACGAGCCGGGCAGCGAGCGCGCCCAGACCGTGACCAAACGGCTGGACCGCGCCAGCAACGAGGCTGAGATCAAGCGGTTGATGACCAATCCGTTGCAGGTCACCATCCTGGTCATCCTGCTCGCCAAGCACGGCCGTCCGCCCGGCTTGAGGTTCTCGCTGTTCGAGAGCTTCTACGACATCATCTACGCGCGCGAGCTCGAGAAGGACACGCCTCTTGCGGGGGTGCTCGCGAGTCATCGCGCGCACGTGAACGCTCTGCACGCGCGGGTCGGCCTCATCCTGCAGACCCGTGCCCAGCGTTCGGGAAACACGACTTCCCGGATCTCCCGCGACGGGGTGCGTGAGGTGCTCCGCGAGTTGCTGATCGAGGAGGGCTGGGGCGGGGACGATCTGGATCGCCTGGTGGAGAGCCTCATGAGGGCGGCCACCGACCGGCTGGTGTTCCTGATCGCGGTGACCGACGAGCAGTTCGAGTTCGAGCTGCGCAGTCTGCAGGAGTACTGTGCGGCGCTCGGCCTCACGTCGGGGTCGTCCTCGGACGTGGCCGGCAATCTGGCCGAGGTGGCCTGCTCGGAGCACTGGTTCAACACCGTGCTGTTCGCCTTCGGCCGGATCTTCTCCGACGCCACCACCGATCGTGACATGGTCGTCAAGCTCTGCCTCGACCTCAATCACGACGATGTGCGCGGACTCAGCGGGACCGGCGCGCCGCTGATGGGCTCGCGGCTCGCGCTGGACATCATTCTGGAGGGTATGGCCGACACCGCGCCCACCTATGTACGGTCGCTCGCGCGCCTGGCTGTGCGCCTGGTGGAACTGGCCGACGACCTGCCGCTGGAGGACCTCGTCCGGCTACGCGGGCACAAGGAGGCGGGCCCGATCCTGGAGGAGAAGATCCGGGCTCTCCACCGCGACGAGCGGCTCGTGGCGCGGCTGGGATTGGTGGTGCTGACGGCGTACGAGAGCCGGAAGCGTGCGGGCGCCAAGGGGTGGCTGGAGACGATCTGGCACTCTAGCGACGCCGAGCAGCGGTCGATGCTGCTCAGCCTGGCCCTCAGGACACAGGACGAGGTACTGCTGGACCTGTCCGGCGAACACCTGAAGACGCTCGATCCGGTGCAGGCCATGGCTTTGATCGGACGCACCCAGAGATTCGTGTCCTCCGCGCACTCTCTCCCTCTGCAAGCCCTTTTCTGGAGTTCCGAGAGTCCGGTTCGGATTCACGACGCCGACGAGGACAAGTCGGAAATCCCATGGGGCCGTCTCGCCAGGATGGAATCAGCCCGGGGATGGGGCTTCCTCGCATCGGCGGCGCGGTTCGCGCGCAACCCCTCGCAGCGGACCTGGGAGGACGCGGTGGCGGCCATCGAGGCGACTCGCGCTGCGTTCGTGGACGCGTGGAGTAGCTGGCTGCCGTGGCCGCTGGCACTCTGGTGGGAGACGAGCCGCAGCCGGGCGCTCACGGTCGAGGCGGACACCATCGAGGCGTGGCGTAAGGCACAACGGCGGTGGGTGCATGTGCGGGATTTCCCCGTCAGGACAGTGGCACGGTTCCGCGGGAACCAGCCCGTGGGAGTGCCCCGCAACGGCTGGATCTATCGAGGCCAACACACACAGGTCGCCGTCAGTTCCGCGGAGAGAGTCGCAGCCGCCCCGCCCTCCCGCTTCCGCGCCGATGCGGCCGCGACTCTTCTGATCGCTCTGGGGTTGGACGGCAACGCGTGGCAACTGCGGCCTCAGCTGGCCTGTGAACTGGCGAAGGCCGCATCCTATGTGCCCCTCCGCTGGTTGGGGCCTGTCATCGATGATCCAGAGTGGGCCGACGCGATTGAGGAGATCGGCCGACTGCCCAGGCTCGAAGTCTCCGAGCTTTCGGCGCGGTCACATCACCGGCTGGTCGGTCGCTGGCTGAGCATGCCCGCGAGCACGGGGTTCGCGAGGCTGGCCCTGCACACCCTGCGCCCCTCCTCGGCGCTGACGTGGGACCAGCTACCTGATCTGCCACCCGCTCATCGCCCGATGGGCGAACTGCTCGCCGTGTGGAACGCATCATGGGCACTCGATCAGGCGGCAAAGGCGGCTCAGATCGTGGTGCAGGAGAGTCACCGTGCGATCGTGCCGATCACGCACTGGAAGATGCTGGATTCCCAGGAACACCGTGCCGCGCTGGCGGCGCGGCTGTCCCAGATACTCCGGTTCACCGACTGGTGGGAGTCTGCTGAGTACGCATCCATCAGCGGCAGCTTCCACGCCATCCGGCGTAACCCCCGTCTGGCCATGCCGTATCTCCTCGCCCATGCGAACGAAGGCGCGGACACATGACTGCGGGCCCCGTCATCCCCATCCTCGCCGACGTCCCACACGCCAACCCCGGCCTCGGCTTCCAGGACTACGCGGAAGCACTGGCCGGGGCCGTCGTGGGAGGTCGCCCTGCCCGGTTCACCATCGGCGTCTACGGCCCTTGGGGCAGCGGCAAATCGTCCCTGCTCAACGCCATCAAGTACCAGCTGGACCAGCACGACGACGTCATCACCGTCACCTTCGACGCCTGGCGCTACGAGAACGCGGGCCCCATCGTCGTCCCGCTGCTCCACCGGATCTCTTGCGCCGACGGCCTGAAGGACCAGCGGTTACGCAAGCACGTCATGCGCGCGCTGGGCTCGGTGGTGGCGAGCTTGAAGCTCAAGTTCGGGCTCCTGGAACTCGATCTGGCCCGCACCGCCGACGGCCTGGCGAAGGAGCCGCTGACCTCACTCGACGTGGCGTTCGCGAAGCCGCACGAGGAGATGAGCGAGCTGGCCAAGGCGCTCGGAGAGCGGCGCATCGCCGTGCTCATCGACGACCTCGACCGCTGCTCACCCGAGAACGTCGTGGGCCTGCTCGAAGCCATCAACCTCGTCATGGACGTGCCCGGCATGGTGTTCGTGCTGGCACTGGACTACGACGTGCTCGTCCAGGCGGTCAACCGCAAGTACGGATACTCGGAGCAGATCGGGCACGCGTTCATCGAGAAGATCATCCAGGTCCCGTTCCGGGTGCCCAGGATCGACTTGCATCCGTCCTCCTTCCTCGATGACCTGCTGCCAGACTGGGAGGCCAGGTCGGACCTTTTCCCCAGTGGCTTCGGGGGGTACGCGTACGAGATCTGCACGCTCGCGCTGGACGCCAACCCGCGCCAGGTCAAGCGTTTCATCAACTCGTTCCTGCTGCTGCGCCACGTGCTGCGCAGGCGCCGGCTCAAGCTCGACGAGTCGTTGCTGGCGGCGCTCATCGGGCTGCAGCTCGGCTGGCCGCTGCATTACCGGGATTTCGCGACCGCTGTTCACACCGACGACGCCGATCCGGTGGCCGAGCTGCAGAGCCCCACGACACTGTCCCAGTACGCCAGGCGCTTCTTCAGCAGTCCGGAGGCCCGGCGCCAGCTGCGTGCGCTCCTGACTCTCACCGAGTCCGTGTTCGCGGAAGACCCGGTGGAGGAGGCACCCGCAGCCGACCGTGAGCGAGTGGTCAAGGCGTTGCACGACAAGAGCTGGCGACCGGCGCGGGGCAGCAAGAACACCTTCTACAAGGGCGAGGGCCCGACCGCCAGGCAGACCAAGCGCGTCGTGCTGGGCGCCACACGCGTACGCCTGGAGAACAGGGACGGCGGCAAGTGGGCCTTGTGGAAGTCGTTCCCGATGAACGAGAACCTGGGGGCCGTCATCGCCCTCCTCAGCGACAGCGGTGAGTACTTCTGACTCAGAACGGCGAGTCGAGCGGCACCTGCCGTACCCCCGGCAGGTACGCGTCCAGCTCACCCAGCTCGAACCGCGCCATCCCCACCACGTGCCAGAACTGCCCGCCCGGATCCCCCTGCACCTTGTACCGCCCGTCAGGCGAGAGCGCCGCCCACCCCTCGGGCAGCCCGAGCAGGGTCGCCCGCCGCTCGCCGCCCGCCCAGAGGATGACCATGCCGTCGTCGCCGGCGCTGGCCAGCAGGTCGTCGGCGGGGCTGAAGGCCACCGACCAGATCCTGCGGGCGTGCCCGGCCAGCGTGTGCAGCAGGCGCCCGGTGGCGGCCTCCCACACGCGGACGAGGAGGTCGTCGCCGCCGGTCGCCAGGCGCGCGCCGGAGGCGTCGAACGCCGCGCTCCACAGGCGCCCCTCGTGCTCCAGCGTGCGGAGCGGCCGGCCGGACGCGGTGTCCCAGAGCACGGCCCTGCCGTCGTTGCCCGCGCTGGCCAGCAGGCGGCCGTCCGGGGAGAACAGCACGGAGTAGACCCGGTCGGTGTGCCCCTCCAGCGTCGTCGCCAGAGCGCCGGAGGCCACGTGGTACAGGCGGACGAGGTGGTCGTCGCAGCCGGTGGCGACGATCTCACCGTCGGGGCTGAAGGCGATCGAGCGCACCCGGCCCCGGTGGTCCAGCAGCTCGCCCGCCAGGCGGCCCGTCGGCCGGTACCAGATGCGGACGCTGTCGTCGTCGTTGGCCGTGGCCAGCATGTCGCCGTCGGGGCTGAACGCCTCGGCCCAGACGTGGTCGGTCTCGGCGTTCAGCTCGCGCTCGTAGTCGCCGGTGGCGGCGTTCCAGAAGTGCACGCCGCCGTCGTTGCTGGAGGTGGCCAGGACGGGCCCGGCGGGGGAGAAGGAGGCCGAGACGAGCCGGTCGGCCGTGCCGGTGAACTCGCGCAGCCGCCGTCCGGTGCGCGGCTCCCACAGCCGTACGACACCGTCGTTGCCGCTGGTCGCCAGCAATGTGCCGTCGGCGCTGAAGCGGACGGAGGAGATGCGCCGGCCGTGGCCGCGCAGCACCCGCCTGCACTGGCCGCTGTCCGGGTCCCACAGCCGCACGGTGCCGTCGTTGCTGCTGGTGGCGAGCTCCTGGCCGTCGGGGCTGAACGCGAACGGCCAGACGGAGCTGCGGTGCCCGGTCAGCTCCACCCGCTGGGCGGTGCCGAGCCGCTGCAGCCGGACCACGCCGTTGGCGTCGCCACTGGCCAGGCTCTGCCCGTCGGGGCCGAAAGCGACCTGGTAGACGGCCGCGGCGTGCGTGGTGTGCACGCCGCGGGCCTCGCCGGAGGTCTCCCACACGCGTACGCTGCCGGCCGTGTCGCCGCTGGCCAGCAGGGAGCCGTCGGGTGAGAACGTCACGCAGTAGACGCTGCCCAGGTGCCCGGTCAGCTCGTGGGTGAGCCGCCAGGTGCGGGTGTCCCACAGCCTGACCGTGCCCGCCTCGTCGCCGGTGGCCAGCAGCCGCCCGCCGGGGCCGTGCACGGCGCGGTAGACGCTGCCGCGGTGCTCCCCGAGCGTCTCCTTCACCTGACCGGAGCCGAGGTCCCAGACCCGCACCACACCCGCGGAGTCGCCGGTCACCAGGGCGGAGCCGCCGAAGGAGGCGGTGTAGACGGGTGCCCGGTGCCCGCTCAGCTCGTGCGCGAGCCGCCCGGTGGCCGTGTGCCAGACGCGGACGACGCCGTCGCCGCCGCCCGCCGCGACCAGCTCGCCCGAGGGGTCGAGCCGCACCGGCCAGACGCCGCCGGGGTGGCACTCCAGCCGGTGCAGCAGCTCGCCGCTCAGGGCGTCCCACAGCAGCACGAAGCCGTCGCTGGCGCCGGTGGCCAGCAGGTCGCCGGCGAAGGCGACGGCGTACACGCGGCCTCGGTGGCCCTGCAGCGTGCGCACCGGGGCGCCGCCGGAGCACAGCAGCACACCGCCGTCCTCGTTGCCGACCGCGATCGTGGCCCCGTCGGGGCTGTAGGCGATCGGCTCGGGCAGGCGGCTGGTCTGGAAGTGGTAGCCGTACGGCACGCTGATGCCGGCCGGCGCGAACTGCACCTCGACCGGCTGCCCCGGCACCACGGCGGCGCCGGGCAGGTGCGGCAGCGTGCCGGTCACGTCGATCAGCGAGGCCCGGTGCCAGCGGGCGCCCTCCAGCGCGGCGTCGCTCAGGTCCACCCGCGCCAGCCGCGCCCCCGACAGGTCGGCGCCGCGCAGGTCCGCGCCGGTGAGCTGGGCGCCGTCGAGCCGCGCGCCGGTCAGCCTGGCGTCGCGCAGCGTGGCCCTGGACAGGTTCGTGCCGACGAGCGTGGCCTCCGACAGGTCGGCGCCGGTGAGATCGACCTCGCGCAGGTCCCTGGCCGACAGGTCCTCGCCCTTCAGGTTGGCGCCGCGCAGGTCGGCGTGGGCGGGCGTGCGCAGCCTGGCGGAGATCTTGACGGCGTTCGCCCTGGACAGGTCGTCGGGCGGCGGGTCGTTCACCCAGGCGCGCAGCGACCGCACGTCGGCCAGGTCGCACAGGAACTCCACGGTCAGCGCCGACAGCGGCCTGCGCGTCAGCAGGACGGGGTGGTCCAGCGTCGTGGCGATGTGCCGGGCGACCAGCCACTCCATCACCGAGGCGTGGATGAACCCGAACATCCCCTCCTCGGTGCGCACCAGCAGGCTGCCCGAGCCCATCCGGAACGCGGCGTGCGCGGCCGTGAGCTGCCCGTCGGCCAGGCCGGTCAGCGTCTCGCCGATCTCGGTCAGCTCGTCCAGGGCCAGCAGCGACTCGCCGGACTCCCACAGCCGCACCGCCAGCGCCGTCACCGCCTGCCACAGGTCCTCGACGGTCAGCCCCGTCGGGGAGCCGGGGATCCTGGCCCGCCGCTCCTCGAAGACCAGCCACGAGGTGAGGATCTCCTCATACAGCAGGGCGGGGCTGATCGTGTGCCGCGCCTCGGCCACCGTACGCAGGCGGTCGGCGTCGAGATCGGCGATGAAGCTGAGCATGCGCGGGTTCTGCGCCAGCGCCAGCAGGTCCTCGATCTCCCCCATCAGCGACATGCGGGCGCCGGCCTCCTCGCCGCCGCCGAACCGGTTGGCCAGGTAGGAGCGGATCTGGTCGGGCGTGAAGTCCTCGACGCCGAGCACCCGTCGCTGCGGCAGCACGCCGACCATCTCGCCGAGCGAGGTGAGCACCTGGCTGTGGGACTTGAAGTGCTGGGTGCGGCTGGCCACCACGATCTTCGCCTTGTCGTCGGCGGCGGCCAGCAGCGTGGCCAGGTGGTCGGCCGCCCGGTCGTAGGTCAGCCGGGTCACCAGCTCGTCGAACCCGTCGAACAGCAGCACGATCCGCCCCTGCCGCAGCAGGTAGCGGAACGCCTTCAGGTCGATGACCTCCTCGCCGTGGCTCGCCAGGTGCGCCGCCACCAGCGCGTCCACCGAGTGCGCCTTGTCCAGGGCGCGCAGCTCGATGAGGATCGGCGTCAGGTGCGGCAGCTCGGCCGGGATGCGCCTGGCCAGCTCGCGCAGCGCGAACGTCTTGCCGTGGCCGAAGTCGCCGAGCAGCAGCAGGAACCGGCCGTGGTCGGCGTTCAGCAGCCGCATCAGCTCGTCGGTCAGGCCCTGCCGGATCTGGCTGCCGGGGCGGTCGAGCTCGCGGTAGCGCTGCGGGACGTACAGGTCGGGCGGGTAGCGCCGGTCGGAGGTCAGGCGGGCGGTCTGCTCGGCGACGTAGCCGCTCAGGTCGAGCAGCCCCTGGAACTCGGTGAAGCTGCGCAGCCGCACGCCCATGCGCATCAGGTCGTCGCGCAGCGAGCGCGGCGCGGGCGGCCCCTGGTAGACCAGCTCGGCGGCCAGGCCGCTGGCGTGCGCCTGCCGGACGAACCCGGCCACGGCCTGCTCGTCCAGCGCGCCCACGTGCGCGCCGATCATCGTCTGCCTGACGAACCCGTCCTCGGCCTGGGTGACCACCAGGTGCGCGTCGAACCTGCGGATCTTCGCGCGCTCGTGCCTGGCCTCGCAGACCTCGGCCACCCGGTCGAGCAGCAGCTCCACCGGGCTCGGCGCGCGCTCCTCCGGCTTGGCGGCGGGCGGCCGCTCGGGCGGGCTCTCCCCGGTGAACGTGGCCTGGGCGGCCCGCCAGCGCACGCGTACGCGCTCGGGACGCTCCTCGTCGGGCACCCACGTACGCAGCCCGTCGGGCCCGATCTCCACCACATGGTGCCGCCCCGAGCGCGGCGCGGCGATGCGGCCCTCCGCCGCCTGCCCGGAGCCGCCGTGGAAGAGCAGGTTGAGCCGGTGCCCCAGCAACCGCTCGAACGTCGGCGCGTCGCGCAGCTCCTCCGGCGCGTGCCCCATCGCGCCCAGCCGCAGCCACCCGCGCTCCTCGTAGGGCCGCAGCCGCTCGGCGAACCAGGCCGCCTGCGCCTCCCCGAGCATCGCGTACGCGTCGCGCTCCAGATGGCTCATCGCCATCGTGGAGTTCAGCCCCGCCACGACCACCTTCAGATCGGGCACCTCGAACAACGTCCACGGCTGCCCGCCGTCGAACACCCGGTCGTCCAGCCCCTGGTACAGCTCCCCGAACAGGGTGGCGAAGTGCCGCCACTTGGGCCAGTAGGGCGGCTGCGGGCTCACGTCGTCGGCCTCGCAGGTCATGAAGTACGCGCTGGCGGCGGCCTTGGTGACGTCGCGCGGCCCGGGCAGCAGCACCAGCCGGTGCGGCTCCAGGCCGAGCAGCAGCCGCAGGTCGGTCACGAACCGGGTGGCCTGCGAGAACTGCCCCAGGCTGCCGGACTCGGTCACGTCGCCGCTGATGACCATCAGGTCGGGGCGGGGCATGCCGCGGTCGTACAGGGCGGTCAGGTCGGCCCAGATGCGGGCCTGCATGTCCTCGGGCGTGAACGGATCGCCGGGGTCGGGCAGCGCCCGGCCGAACCGGGGGCCCCCGATGTGCAGCACGCTGATCGAGTCGCGGCCCCGGCTCTCACCGGCCACGGGCGGGAACGTGGGCGCCGTGACCGGCGTGCGCCGCGCCCTGGCCCGCTCGGCGGGCGGCGGCAGGGTCGGCACGGGCGGCGGGACCGAGGTGCCGTCGGGGAAGGCGGGCGCGGCCTCCGGTTTGGCCCGGCCCGCCAGCGCCTCCCTGACCCGGCCCAGCAGCAGCGCCCTGGCCTGGCCAGGATCGGTGACGCCCAGCAGGTCGACCCAGGTGATGGTGGACAGCAGCCCCTCCAGGGGGACGTCCTCCAGCCTGATCGTGACGAGTTTGTTGGAGGGGTTGTCGGGGTCGGCGCGCAGCGCCGCCTGCCACTCCATCCGGCCGTAGCGCGAGCCCAGGTAGTTGCGCGAGAGCACGGCCACGACGAGCTGCGCCTGGCTGACCCCGCGGTCCATGAAGTCGATGAAGTTGGTGCCGGGCACGAAGTCCCAAGCCTGGATCATGGTGCGGTAGCCCGCCGCCTCCAGCTCCCAGGCGATCCAGGTCGCCCAGGCGGTGTCGGCCGGGGAGTAGCTGACGAAGATGTCGGTCGGCCTGCCGTCGCGTGCCATTCGCCCAGTATCCCTTGCTGCGCCGCGGGTGTGCGATCATCTTCGGGTGTTGCGGCGTCTTGGCGTACTCGACTGGATCAGGATCGGGCTGCTCGTCCTGGGGCTGGTCTTCGTGGCGTCCGGGCTGTTGCCGTGGGCCGACGCGGTCACCAGCCTGCGGGAGATCGGCCCGCTGCTGATCTTCCTGGTGGCGGTCATCGTGCTGGCCGAGCTGACCAAGGAGGCGCAGGTCTTCGACGCCATCGCGGCCAGGATGGCGGTGCTCGGGCGCGGCAATTACGCCGCCCTGTTCTTTCTTTGTGTCATTTTTGCGTCTTTTGTTACGATATTTCTGAATTTGGACACGACGGCGGTGCTGCTCACGCCCGTCATGCTCGCCCTGGCCCCCCGGGCCCGTATCGCCGCCCTCCCGCTGGCCATGACCACGATCTGGCTGGCCAACACCGCCAGCCTGCTGCTGCCGGTCTCCAACCTGACGAACCTGCTCGGCATGCAGAAGATCGGCCTGGACGCCCAGGAGTTCGCCGCCCGCATGTGGGCGCCCCAGCTCGCCGCGATCGCGGTGACGATGGTGTTCCTGTGGGTGTTCTACTGGCGGCGCGGCGAGCGGCGCGACCTGCGCTACACCCCGCCCGTGCTGGAGCCGGTGGCCGACCGGGTGCTGTTCTGGGCCGCGTCGGCGGCGTGCCTGCTGTTCATCGCGCTGCTGCTGGTGGAGACGCACGTGGCGATCGCCGCCACGGCCGCGGCGATCGTCGTGGTGGCCGCCTTCGTGCTGCGCGCCCGCGACCGCCTGACGTGGAGCCTGGTCCCCTGGCAGCTCGTCGTCTTCGTGACCGGCCTGTTCCTGGTCGTGCCGACGCTCAGCCTGCACGGCCTGTCGGCCCTGATGACCTGGATGATCGGCACCGAGGGCGACCCGTACCGCACCGCCGCCGTCGGCGCCGGGCTGTCCAACCTGATCAACAACCTGCCCGCGTACAAGGCCGTCGAGACCGTCATCCCGGCCACCGACCAGGATCTTCTGCTGGCCCTGCTGGTGGGCACCAACGTCGGCCCGGTCATCACCCCGTGGGCGTCGCTGGCCACGCTGCTGTGGTTCGAGTCGTGCCGCCGCCACGACGTGCGGGTCCCGATGCGCCGCTTCCTGCTCACCGGGGCCGGCCTGGCCGTCGTGGGCGTCCCTGCGACCGTGTGGGCGCTGGTCACGTTCGGCTGAGCGGTCAGGCGGCGGCCAGGGCGTAGGCGTCGGCCACCGCGTCCAGGGCCCAGCGCATGCGCCGCACGAACGTCTCGGGGTGGTCGCCGGCCTCCTGCGCCACGAGCGCCGCGCACCGGGACGGGTCGCCGCCGCACGCGCACAGCCGCTCGTCCACGGCCTCGCGGATCTGACAGGGGGACAGCTCGTCGGACGGCTGGAGGGTGGTGACGAAGAGCACCTGCGCCAGCTCGGTCGTGGTCATCATGTCGGGCTCCTCTCCGCGTGGTGCCGTTGTCCGGCACCCTCTCAATAGACGTCGAACGGCGGCGGAACTCATCGACAAAGGACACAGATTATCTGCGCACTTTTTCTCACTCGAGCAGGGAGAGCAGGCCCGGCAGCGCCCGGGGGTGCGCGGCCACGAAGCTGCGCTCGTCGCCGGGGGCGTCCACGCACTCCTCGTACGGGCCCCCGTCCAGCGCCCTGATCTCGATGCCCGCCTCCTGCGCCAGCAGCGCCCCCGCCGGCAGGTCCACCACCCCGGCCCGGTAGCCGACGATGCCGTCGATGTCGCCCCGCGCCAGCATCGCCCAGGCCAGCAGCGGCGCCCACAGCTGCAGCACGCGGCGGGCGTTGAGGTCGAGCGCCGTCTTCAGCCGCCGTACGGTCGCGTCGTCCCTGGCGATGCCGTACCCCTGGGTCCAGGCCAGCAGCGGCCCGTGCGGGCTCGGCGCGTAGGGGGGAGCCAGGCGCAGCCCCGAGGAGGTGACCGCGCCCCTGCCGCGCACGGCCGACCAGGTCTGCCGGGACACCGGGTCGTGCACCACGCCCAGCAGCGGCCGCCCGCTCCTGCACAGCGCCACGCCCACCACGTACGTCGGCAGCCCGATGGCCACGTTGTTGGTGCCGTCGAGCGGGTCCACCAGCCACGTCCACTCGCCGCCCGCCGCGCCGACCAGCCCGGACTCCTCGGCGATCACCGTGTGCGACGGGTAGGCCGTCAGGATCCGCTCCAGCAGCAGCTTCTCCGAGGCCAGGTCCAGATCGGTGACCACGTCGCCGGCCTCGCCCTTGGCCCGGGTGCCGAGCGCGCCCCGCGTGCCCTCCAGGAGCAGGGTGCCCGCGGCCTCGGCGGCTTCGACGGCGACCGTACGAGCGTGATCCAGGTCCATCGGGTGCCTCTCAGGTCAGGTGCGCGGTGATCGTGCGGACGGCCAGGGCGGTCTCCGCGGCGTCCAGCGGCTGCCTGGACACGTGGTGGGCGCCACCGGCCAGCGGGCCGAGCGACAGGTCGTGGCTGCCGGGCCGGCCGCGGCCGAGCGCGATCGTGGCCGCCTCGCCGCGCTCGGGCACCACGCTGCTGTGGAAGCGGCCGGCGGCCAGCGTGTAGGTGTCGCCGGGGCCGAACACCTCCACCAGGCCCGTGCTGTGCCGCACGGTGCGGGCGGTGGGCGAGATGCGGTCGCCGTCGGCGCCGCTGACCACCTCGTACACGCGGTGGGTGGCCCGCGCGGGGGCGTCGCGGACCAGCGCGTGCACGTTGCGCACCTGGCCGTAGAGCACGTGGCTGAGCAGGTCCCAGCTGTGGCAGTGGATCTGCGAGGTGGTGCTCTCGGCGTGCGCGAGCGAGTCGGTCCACAGGTGGAGGCATACCCCTTCGCCGCCCTCGCGCTCCAGCGGCAGGCAGACGAACCCGAGAGGATGGCGCACGGCCCGCAGCCCGGGCCTGGCCAGCATCGCCAGCGCCCACGACCTGGCCTCGCCGGCGCGCAGCACGTCACGCACGCTGCCGAGGCTCATGCGTACGGATCCAGCGCGCGCAGCGCCTTGCGGGCGATGTCCACGACGTCGCGGCCGTCGTAGGAACGGGGCAGGGGCACCCCGATCCGCTCGAACAGCTCCTGCACCTCCTCGATGGTGGGCTCGTCGCCGAGCGGCACCTTCTTGTACATCTCCAGCGGCACCCGCCGCGCCTGCTCCATGCTGAGCCGCAGCTCGGTGTCGCAGTTCTCGTAGTAGAACGTGTCGGCCAGCGCGGTCATCGCCATGTTCGGGTCCTCGACCGTCATGATCAGGCGGGTGGAGGACAGGTCCCAGCGGAACGTGGTCATCGTCGAGGACAGGCCCACCTCGATGTCGAGCAGGCCGTAGCGCTGGCGGTGCCAGAAGGCCGCCAGGATGGTCGCGTACGACTCCTTCCTGGCCCGGTCGGTCGTCCACGTCTCGCCGGTGCCGTCGGGCGCGTCGGACAGCGAACGGCGGTAGTGGGCGTAGGTCTCGCACACCTCGACGTTGGACGGGTCGATGATCTCGACGCTGACCCTGAGGTGCCGCTTGTCCTTGCGCGCGGCGGCCACGCACTCGGGCAGGGTGACGGCGCGCAGGTAGGTGCCGGTGCCGCCCTTGAAGCTCCAGCGGGTGGTGTCGCGGCGGGCCTCGGCGTGCGACTGCGCGATCTCCTGCCTGCTGCCCAGCACCCTGACGAGCTGCAGCGAGTCGAGGGCCTTGCGGGTGCTGTGGGCCAGGGTCTCGATCTCCTCCAGGCGGGCCAGCCGCACGGGCAGCTCGGCCAGCGCCCCCGAGGTGATCGTCTTCTCGACGGGCGCCTGGCGGGCGCGGTCGCGCAGCAGCGCCGTGGCCACCAGCGCGAGGATCACCAGGGTCGCGGCGGTCACGAGCTGGCGCTGGATCTCGTCGCCCTGCGAGCCGAAGATCTCGTCGGGCATGATGCCGAGCACGCCGACCACGATCGCCAGGCCCAGTGCGATGGCGCCGTCCGCGTTGCGTGCCGCCCATGGGGCGGACCTCTTCAACGCCGCCATGAACCGTGCCATCGCTCGCCCCGCCGTTCGACGATCAGTTCCCGACGTCATGGTAACGAGCGCGCCACGCGACTGTCAGCACACGATCTACTGGCGAAAGATGCCCCGTGATATTGCCTCGCGCCCGGATCGAGGGTCGCCGTAGGATCCGAGGGCATGATCTTGGACCCGGCCCTCATGGGCTACTACGAGCGTGGCGGCGAGCTGACGAGGTTACGCCAGGGCCGTGGCCGGCTGGAGTACTGGCGCACCCGCGACGTGCTGCGCCGCACGCTTCCTCCGGCGCCCGCGCGGGTGCTGGACGTGGGCGGCGGTACGGGCGTGCACGCCGAATGGCTGGCGGCCGAGGGGTACGACGTCGAGCTGATCGACCCGGTGCCGCTGCACGTCGAGGAGGCGGGGAAGCTGCCGGGCGTGCGCGCCGGGCTGGGCGACGCCCGTGCCCTGCCGGTCCCCGACGGGCAGGCTGACGTCGTCCTGCTGCTCGGCCCGCTCTACCACCTGCCCGAGCGCGCCGACCGCGTGCGCGCCCTGACCGAGGCCCGCCGCGCCGCGCGGCCGGGCGGGCTGGTCGTGGCCGCTTGCATCAGCCGGTACGCGTGCCTGCACGACAGCGTCTACCTCGGCACGTTCGCCGCGCAGCCGTCACGGATCGCCGACTACCGCTCCCTGGAGACAGGCGTGATCATCTCCAGCAAGGAGGGCGGGTTCCGCGGCTACGGCCACCACCCCGACGAGATCCTCACGGAGTTCGCCGACGCCGGCCTGCCCGAGCCGCGCCGCTACGGCCTGGAGGGCGCCTTCTGGCTCTACGGTGACGTGGACGCCTGGCTGGACGACGACGAGCGGCGCGAGCTGCTGCTCGACGCCGCCCGCCGGATGGAGTGCGAGCCGTCGCTGCTGGGCGTCAGCGGCCACCTGCTCGCCGTGTCGTCCGCTTGAGGTCGACGACCTGGTCGCCGCGCCCGGGGTAGACCTGGACCAGCAGGTGCTGCGGCGTCCAGGCGTCCCGGCCCGGCTCTCGGTAGTGCACCCGCACCCGGTAGTGGCCCGCGCCCGCCACCGCCAGGTTGGGCAGCTCGGGCGCGTCGAACGGGTCCCGCAGCCTGAAGTCGCCGGTGGGGCTGCGGTAGCCGACCTCGATCGCCTTGTCCCAGCCCTCGACCTCCACCGGAGGGCGGCGCCGGTAGGTCTCGGTGGTGACGCACTGCTCGAAGTCGGCCGCCAGGTAGATGTGCAACGAGCCCGTCGCGCTGCCCACCAGGTCCTGGTGCATGACCGGGTCCTCCTGCGAGTCCTGATGGTCCTCGTAGGCCTGCAGCCCGATCTCGGAGAACTCCAGGACGCGCGCCACCTCGACCGGCTCGGTCAGCGGCCGGTGGCGGAACCGGTCGCACTCGGCCTGCGCCTCGGCCCGCTCGCGGTCGTACTCGGCCTGCTCGGCGCCGAGCTCGCGCCGCGAGTCGGCCGCGGCGGGCGGGCAGAGCGGGGCCAGGAAGGCCGCCGAGGCGCTGGTGCCGGGGTAGCGGGCGCACTGCTCGCGGCCGTAGGCGAGCAGCCGGTGGTCGGGCAGGGTGGGGTAGGCGCCGCCCTGCCTGGCGCCGCACAGGAACGCCTGCTCGCCCGTCGGGAACGTGCTCACGTAAGGGTGGGAGGGCTCGCACGCCAGCGGTGTGACGGGCCCCGAGGCCAGGTCGGCCGCACGCGACAGGCCGAGCAGGCCCAGCGCGAGCACGACGGCGGCCGTCCGCCTGAAGGGCGCCCCAGGAGCAGGGCGCGCAACCGGTGGCGGGGCACGCGCACGGCCGCCAGCGCGCACAACGCGGCCGACACCGGCGCGAGTGACGGGCTGAGGAAGAACCAGCTGCCTTCAAGGCCGCCCCACGTCTCGACGCAGGCCCGGTCCACGGCCACGTCCGCGGCGAAGGCCAGGGGCGCGGCGCCGTACACCACGAGCACGGCGCAGGCCGTCACCCGCGCCAGCACGCGGCCTGTTCGAGGCCGGGACAGGCGCAGGCCCAGCCAGTGCGCGGCGAAGCCGAGGGCGAGCAGCGGGGCGCCGCCGTAGGCGAGGTACCGCGGGCCGTGCAGGTGGTGGAGGGTGAGCTCCCAGCCCAGGCAGGACCCGATGGAGCCGAAGAAGAACAACGAGCTGTCCACCGACAGGTGATGGCGGGCGCGGGACCGCCCGCCATCCCGGCGTCAGAACCAGCCGCGGTGGCGCGCCATCTGCTCCAGGCCGCGCTGCAGGGCCGCGTCGGCCTCGTGCGGCGACTGGTCGTAGCGCACCGTGAAGCGGTTGTAGGCGTCGTGGCTGGAGCTGAGGAAGCCGCCCCGCTTGTCGGCCTCCAGGATGACGTCCATCTGCCGCGGCCCGGCGATGAACGTCAGCTCCAGCTCGTTGAAGTAGCGCCGCCACTGGCCGCCCGCGTAGTACTCGATCTCCTGGAAGAACGGCATCGTCGAGCCGTACAGCGTGCCGCGCTCCAGGTCGGCCTTCTTGAACTGGAAGCCCAGCCGGTCGAGCGCCCCGATCACGTGCTCCTGGGCCGGCAGCGGGCTGACGAACAGCGGGTCGAGGTCGCCCTTGTCGAGCGCCCCCGCCAGCGCCAGCTCGGTCTGGACGCCCAGCTTCATGCCGTGCAGCGGGTGCCCGGCGATCGCGCTGATCGGCGTCTCCCACGGGATCGGGATCTCGAACTGCTGCTGGTGCTGGGCGCCCTTGGCGAGCTGGAAGGTCCCGGCCACCTGCTGGCGCAGGAAGCTGTAGGACGTCTTGTACTCGTTGTCACCGGACTCGACCTCGACCACGGCGGTGAGGTCGATGTAGATGCCCTCGACCTTGTAGTCGGAGTTGCCGCCACGGAAGTGCACGACGCCGCGCAGCGGCTCGCCCGGACGCACGCCCGTGTTGGTCAACACCGTGTCGACCTCGACGCCCGCGCCGAACGCGGCCATCAGCTTGCGGAACACCATGGGGTTCTCCTATGCGGAAGGTGTGTGACCGTTGAGTTGGCCTGAACCCGAGATGCGGGGGAGCAACTGGGCCAGGAGAAGGGTGGAGAGCGCGGAGTCCGCCTGCCCCTGCTGGGTGCGCACGACCAGGGGCTGGGGAGCGTTCTCCGCCAGTTTGGCACCCACGTCGAGGCGCCTGCGAGCCAGCTCGTACTGCAGCACGGCCCGGTTGTCCCGGTACGACTCGGCCAGCCGGCGCAGCGCCTTGGCCTCGTTCTCGGCGGCGGTCAGCTCGGCCCGGCCGCGCGCCTCGATCTCCCACGTCACCCGCTGCGCCTCGGTCTCCTGCTCCTCCAGCATGCGCGCCACGTCCTTGCGCGCCTTGTTGTGGGCGGCCTTGACCTCGACGACCCGGGCGTCACGGGTCTTCTTGGAGCGTTCGATCTCCATCAGCAGCGTGTCGATGCGGCGCTTGCGGGTCAGCTCCCACTCGCGCTCGTAGGCCGACAGCTCCTTGGCCACCTTCTCGCGGGTGGCCAGGTGCTGCTGGTACTGGTCGGGCAGCTGCACGTCGGGGATGTTCGCGCCGGTGATGCGCACGCCGTAGCGGCCGAGCTGGCGGTTGAGCGCGTCCTGCATGTCGCCGACGTCGGAGCCGCGCAGGTCGTAGGCGCGCTCGGTGTTGACCCGGCGGCTGCGCTGCCTGATGGCGTCCTGCACCGCGCTGGACAGCACGAGGTCGAAGTTGCCCGCGCCGATCGTGCGGACGAACGCGACGGGGTCCACGATCCTGAACTTCAGGAAGAACTCGATCGACTTCAGCGGCACGTTCTCGGCGGTGGGGCAGGCCACGATCGGCGCCGAGTACGGGATCTCGGTGGAGGTGTCGACGACCGCGTCCACCCGGTCCCACGGCAGCCAGAGGTAGTGGCGGCCGGGCGGCAGCGTGCCGGTGATGGCGCCCCAGCGGCTGCGCACGCCGGTGGTGCCCTCCTCGATCTCGATGATCGCCTTGCGCCAGATCGTCAGCAGCGCCAGCAGCACGAACAGCAGCGCCCCGAACGTCCCGATGAGCCGGAAGTCGGTCAGCGCGGCCAGGCCGGCGAAGTACAGCGCCAGGAACACCAGCGTCATCCAGGCGAAGCCGCGCCGGTCCTTGGGGATGACGACGGGCACGAGCTGGCCCTGCTCACCGCCGCGCAGGAGCTGGCGGATCTCTCCCCAGGAGGCCAGCGACTCCTTGATCTTCGAGAACTCACGGCTCATCTCAGATCTCCTTCCCTGGCAGCAGGCGCTCCACCGTGCGTTCCAGATCCTGGTCGGGCTCGGGCGTCTGCGGCGGCTCTTCCACGTCGGCGGCGGCCTTCGTGAGCAACGCGGCGATCTCGTCCTCCCGGTCGCGCACGCGGGCGGCGATCTCGTCGAGCCTGCCGCGGATGGCGGCCATGTCCTCGGCGGAGAACAGCACCGCGCCCTTGCCGCCCACGAGCTGCTGGGCCAGGGCCAGGAAGTCGATGTCGGTCTCCTCGCCCACCTGCACCACCTGCGGCAGCCTGGTGGCGACGGACTCCAGCTTGGCCAGCAGGTCCTGCTGGAAGCGGTAGTCGAGGATCTCGGGCGCCTCGGCGGCGGACAGCGCCCTGATGTCCAGCGCCTGCGCCTCCAGCAGGGCGGCGTTGGCGTTGGCCGTGGACTCGGCCTCGACCAGGCGCTGCCTGGCCTGCGCGGTGGCCTGGTGGGTGGCGCGTTCGAGGGCGGTGTCCATGCGGGCCTGGTAGCCGGCGATCTCGGCCTGGATGGCGCTCAGCGTCTCCTGCAGCCCCGCCAGCTCCTTGACCAGGTCGCCCTCGTTCTGCTCCTTGCGCAGTTGCAGCTCGTACTCGTAGGTGTAGGCCTCCTTGGCGACCCTGACCATCTCGGGGGCGGCCAGGTCCATGCGGTATTCCTGGCTGGACGGCTCGGCGTGGGTGATGTTGACGTCGGTGAGCCGCACGGCGGGCAGGAACTGCTGGTTGAGGCTCTCCAGCATGCCGAGCGTGCTCTCGCCGACCAGGTCGTAGATCTCCTCGGCCCGCTGGGCGTAGATGAGCGAGCGGGTGACCTCGCTGATGGCGTTCTGCAGCTTGGACTGGAAGCCGCTGACCGAGCCGAGGACGAAGATGAACTCCGCCGGGTTCTCGATCCTGAACTGCAGGAACAGGTCCACGCTGGCCTTGACGCCCTGCTGGGTGGGCGCTTCGCTGATCGGCGCGTTGAACGGGTACTCGCGGGTGGTGTTGACGATGTAGCTGACCCGCTTCCACGGGTTGAACAGCGTCACCCGGCCCGGGTCCGCGATGTGCACCAGCTTGCCGAACTGGGTGATGAGCGCCTTGCAGCCCTCGGGCACCATCACCACGCTGCGCCGCCACCACAGGAACCCGGCGGCCAGCACCAGCACGATCCAGTAGTGCGGACCGAAGATCACGTCGGCGTTGGGCACGATGTTGCCGAGCGCGCCGATGAGGCCGAGCACCACGAGGATGCCCAGCGGCACGATCACCTTGGCGGTGCTGCCCTTGGGGATCACCACGGGCGAGATGACGTGCATGCCGTTCTCGGCGAAGCTGCGGTTGACGATCTCGCCGGCCTCGTTCAGCGAGGCGGACTTCGCCTCGATGAGGGTGCCGACGGAGACGCCGCCGTCGCGGGCCGCCGCGAAGTCGTGCGGGTTCAGCCTGAAGCCGGGAGCCTGGCCGGCCAGTTGCCCAGCCTGGTCGACCATCTGTCCCATGGCCTGCCCCATGGCCTGTCGTACGTCACCCCCCTGGGCCACCGCTTGGACCATGCCCTGTCCTGCCTGGATCAGTGCCTCTCTGGGTCGTGACATCGAACCTTCCTTTTCCGCTACAGGCGATTCCGACCGTATCGGGTGCGACTTACTGTTCGCTTGCAATGTGGTGTCATATGTGTATTGCGTCCCGTAGCAGATGTGCTATCAATGTAGTAGTCCTACTATATGGAGGGTCGATGGGCGCGGTGAAAGAGCTCGCAGGCGGGGTCGACCTGGGCAAGGACGCCGCCGCCGTCGAGGTCGCCGGGCTGCGGATGGCGTACGGCGACAAGGAGGTCCTGCGGGACGTCGGCTTCACGATCAGGCCGGGCGAGGTGATCGCCCTGCTGGGGCCCAACGGCGCGGGCAAGACGACGACGATCGAGATCCTGGAGGGCTTCAGGAAGCCGTCCGGAGGGCACGTACGGGTGCTGGGGGTCGAGCCCGCCCGCGGCGACGAGCGCTGGCGCGCCAGGCTCGGCGTCGTGCTGCAGTCGTGGCGCGACCACGGCCGCTGGCGGGTGCAGCAGCTCCTGCACCACCTCAGCCGCTACTACGAGCCGTACGCCGACCGGGACCGGCCGCCGTTCGACACCACCGAGCTGATCGAGGCCGTCGGGCTCACCGAGCAGGCCGGGCAGCGCATCAGGCAGCTCTCGGGCGGCCAGCGGCGCCGGCTGGACGTCGCCATCGGCATCGTCGGCCGGCCCGAGGTGCTCTTCCTCGACGAGCCGACCGCCGGGTTCGACCCACAGGCCAGGCGCGACTTCCACGACCTGGTGCACCGCCTGTCGGACCTGGACGACACCACGATCCTGCTCACCACGCACGACCTCGACGAGGCCGAGAAGCTCGCCGACCGCATCCTCATCCTGTCCGGCGGCCGGATCGTCGCCGACGGCAGCCCCGACAGCCTCACCCGCGAGTACTCCCGCGACGCCCAGGTGCGCTGGAGCCGCGACGGCGAGCACTTCGTGCACGCCACCCACGACGCCACGGGGTTCGTGCGCGAGCTGTTCGAGCAGTACGGCACCGCGATCGGCGACCTGGAGGTGCGCCGGGCCTCGCTGGAGGACACCTACATGACCATCGTCAAGCGGGAGGAAGCGTGAACCCCGTGCTGCACGCGGTCCGCCTCGGGCTCTCCCGCGGCTGGATCGAGTTCAGGCAGCAGCTCACCAGCGCGCAGGACATGGGCTTCACCGTGGTGAGCACCGTGGCCCTCATCGTCGTGCTCTACTTCCAGCGCGACGCGACGCTGCCCGGCACCGAGCTGTCCCTGGCGGCCGCCACGCTGCCCGGCCTGGTGGCCCTGATGGTGCCGATCAACGCGCTCATGGGCGCGGTGGGCGCCCTGTCCGTCGAGCGGGAGGACGGCACCCTGCTGCGGGCCAAGGCCATGCCGCAGGGCATGATCGGCTATCTCGTCGGCCGGATCGTCATGTTGTCGATCAGCGCCGTCGGCGCCGCGGCGCTGATGCTCGTCGCCGGCCTGTTCTTCGTGCCCCAACTGCTCGGGATCGGCCTGGGCGGCTGGCTCACCATCGCCTGGGTCGGGCTGCTGGGGCTGCTGTCGTCGCTCACGATCGGCGCGATCATCGGCTCCCTGGCCCGCACCCCGCAGGGCGGGGCCGGGCTGTCCATGCTCGCCGTCAGCGGGCTCACCGCGATCTCGGGCATCTTCTACCCGATCTCGGCGCTGGCCGGCTGGCTGCAGGTCCTCGCCCAGGGCTTCCCCCTCTACTGGCTCGGCCTGGGCATGCGCTCGGCGCTGCTGCCCGACGCGGCCGCCGCCGCGGAGATCGGCGGCTCGTGGCGGCCGGTGGAGACCACTCTGGTGCTGCTCGCCTGGGCCGTGGCGGGGCTGCTGCTGGCGCCTCCGATCCTGCGCAGGATGGCCAGGCGCGAGTCCGGCTCGGCGATGGAAGAGCGCCGTCACCGGGCGATGCAGCGGGTGACCTGAGAAACTACGCGTGATGAGCGAGAACGTCTACAACCGCATCGCGCTGCTGCGCGCAGAGCGGAACGTGACCCGCAGGCAACTCTCCGACGCCCTGGGGGTGCACTATCAGACCATCGGGTACCTCGAACGCGGCGAATACAGCCCCAGCCTCTACCTGGCGCTGCGCATCGCCGAGTACTTCGAGGTGCCCGTCGAGGTCGTCTTCTCCACCACGCCCTTCCCCCGGATCGGGGAGCGCACGGCCTGACCGTTTCTGTCGGTCGGGCCGCCTACAGTGGCAGCATGCGACCGGTCACTGATTTGCAGCGGAAGGTGGCGCCCTTCGAGGTCGTCACCGAGATGACTCCATCCGGCGACCAGCCGACGGCCATCGCCGAGCTGGAGCGCCGCGTCAAGGCCGGGGAGAAGGACAGCGTCCTGCTGGGCGCCACCGGCACCGGCAAGACGGCCACGATCGCCTGGCTGATCGAGCGGCTGCAGCGGCCCGCCCTGGTCATGCAGCCCAACAAGACGCTCGCCGCCCAGTTCGCCAACGAGCTGCGCGAGATGCTGCCCAACAACGCGGTCGAGTACTTCGTCTCGTACTACGACTACTACCAGCCCGAGGCGTACGTCCCGCAGAGCGACACCTACATCGAGAAGGACTCCTCGATCAACGACGAGGTCGAGCGGCTGCGCCACTCGGCCACCAACTCGCTGCTCACCCGCCGCGACACCATCGTGGTCGCCTCGGTGTCGTGCATCTACGGCCTGGGCACCCCGCAGGAGTACGTCGACCGCATGGCCCGGCTGCGCGTCGGCATGGAGACCGACCGCGACCAGCTCCTGCGCCGCCTCGTCGACATGCAGTACACCCGCAACGACCTGGCCTTCACCCGCGGCACGTTCCGGGTGCGCGGCGACACGATCGAGATCATCCCCAAGTACGAAGAGCTCGCTGTGCGCATCGAGATGTTCGGCGACGAGATCGAGAAGCTCGCGACCATGCATCCGCTGACCGGCGAGGTCATCACCGAGGACGAGGAGCTCTACATCTTCCCCGCCTCCCACTACGTCGCCGGCGAGCAGCGCATGGCCGCCGCCGTGGCCGGCATCGAGGCCGAGCTGGCCGACCGGCTGGCGGAGCTGGAGCGGCAGGGCAAGCTGCTGGAGGCGCAGCGGCTGCGGATGCGCACCACCTACGACATCGAGATGATGCGGCAGGTGGGCACCTGCTCCGGCATCGAGAACTACTCGCGGCACATGGACGGCCGCGAGGCCGGCAGCGCGCCCAACACGCTGCTCGACTACTTCCCCGAGGACTTCCTGCTCGTCCTCGACGAGTCGCACCAGACCGTGCCGCAGATCGGCGCCATGTACGAGGGCGACGCCTCCCGCAAGCGCACGCTGGTCGAGCACGGCTTCCGGCTGCCGTCGGCGCTCGACAACCGGCCGCTGAAGTGGGAGGAGTTCCTGGAGCGCATCGGGCAGACGGTCTACCTGTCGGCCACGCCCGGGCCGTACGAGCTGGGGCGGGTCAAGGGCGACGTGGTGGAGCAGGTCATCCGCCCGACCGGCCTGGTCGACCCCGAGATCGTGGTCAAGCCCACCAAGGGCCAGATCGACGACCTGGTGCACGAGATCCGCGAGCGGGCCGAGCGTGACGAGCGCGTCCTGGTCACCACGCTCACCAAGAAGATGTCGGAAGACCTCACCGACTACCTCCTGGAGCTCGGCATCCGGGTCCGCTACCTGCACAGCGAGGTCGACACGCTGCGCCGCATCGAGCTGCTGCGCGAGCTGCGAGTCGGCGAGTTCGACGTGCTCGTCGGCATCAACCTGCTGCGCGAGGGCCTCGACCTGCCCGAGGTGTCGCTGGTGTCCATCCTCGACGCCGACAAGGAGGGCTTCCTGCGCTCGGAGACCTCGCTGATCCAGACCATCGGCCGCGCCGCCCGTAACGTCTCGGGCCAGGTGCACATGTACGCCGACAAGGTCACGCCGTCGATGGAGCGGGCGATCGACGAGACCAACCGGCGCCGGGCCAAGCAGATCGCCTACAACGAGGCCAACGGCATCGACCCGCAGCCGCTGCGCAAGAAGATCGCCGACATCCTCGACTCGCTGTCCCGCGAGGACGCCGACACCCAGCAGCTCATGGGCGGCGGCCGGCAGCAGTCGCGCGGCAAGGCCCCCGTGCCCGGCTTCGCCGCCCGGCAGGCGGGCCAGCACGCCAAGGCCATCGCCGGTGAGATGCCTCGGGCCCAGATGGAGTCCCTCATCGAGTCGCTCACCGAGCAGATGCACCAGTCGGCGGCCGACCTGCAGTTCGAGGTGGCGGCCCGGCTGCGCGACGAGATCAAGGAGCTCAAGCGCGAGCTGCGTGACATGCGCGAGGCCGGAGTTCAATAGGGCGTATGCCTTCTGACCTGGGCGAATGCTTCGCCTGCTGGTGGGCAGCGTCCAGGTATGAACAAGACGATCATTGGGGCCCTGGTCGGTGCGTCGGTGCTCGCGGGGGGCTGCGGCGCCGTCGTGCGCGAGGTGGAGCGGCTGGCCGTCCGCTCCTCGCCGTCCATCGGCACCCCCACGTCCGCGTCCTCGCCGACCGGCTCGCCGGGGGCGGGCGACCTCAAGCAGGCCGCCCAGGCGGCGCTCGGCGCGGTGCCCGGCTCCACCCTCGTCTCCATCGAGACCGAGGAGAACGGCAGCCTGTGGGAGGTGCAGGTCGTCGGCAAGGACGGCACCGAGCACCAGCTCGACGTGGAGTCCGGCAAGGTCGTCGCGGGGCCCACCACCGAGCAGGAGGACGCCGACGACAAGGCCAAGCACCGAGCCCGGGTGTCGGCGGCCAAACTCGACTACGCCCAGGCGGCCGACAAGATCGTCGCCGCGGTGCCCGAAGGGCGGGTCACGGAGCTGAACCTGGACACGGAGCAGGGCAAGACCGTGTGGGAGGCGGATGTGATCGGGGCGGACGGGGTCAAGCACGAGGTGGCGGTGGACGCGGCCACGGGCGCGGTCACCAGGAACAACGCCGCCACGTCCTGACAAACCACGGCACGCGCCCAGCGCCACGGCACGAAGCCCGGGGATCACCACATGCGGAAGGGGCGATCGCAGGCGGGCACGGGGCCGCTGTGTGCTGCCGAGGGTGCGGTGGAGCCCCCAGGCCAGGGGACGTCTGAGGTCAGGGACGCCTTGGGCGGGGGACGTCTGAGGTCAGGGGAGCAGGGCTGTGAGGGTGCGGGCGAAGGCCTCGGGGTTGTCGAGCATGATGTTGTGCCCGGATTCCGGCACCTCCAGCACCCGCACCCCGGCCTCCCGCAACCCCGCGACCCCGGCGGGCTCGGCCCCCTCCGGGTACAGGAAGGCGCGCGAGATCGACAGCCCGGCCAGCAACTCGCGCACGGCCGGTTCCGTCCCCCTGGCCAGGCTGACCGCGGTGCGGTGCAGTGCGCGCAGGTCGGCGAGGCGCATCGTGGACCACCAGTGCGGCCCCACCCGATCCCGCACCTGCCTCCACCCTCCCGCCAGGAACTCCTCCTCCCCGAACGCCGCGATGCCGCTGCTCCCGGGCGGGACCGGCGTAGGCGGGTAGGGGTCGAGGTTGGCGTCGACCAGCACCAGCCGCGCGACCAGCTCCGGATGGCGCGCGGCCAGGACCGTGGCCACCGCCCCGCCCATGCTGTGCGCGATCACCGAGGCCCCCGCCACCCCGGCTTTGCGCAGCCCCTCCGCCAGTGTTTCCGCGTGCTCCTCCAGCGTGTACGAGAACTCCCGCGGCCGGTCGCTGATCCCGAACCCGAGCAGGTCGATCAGCAGGGACCGGTGGCGGGGCAGCAGGGGATGGGCCGCGACCTCCGCGTAGTAGGGGGCCGAGGTGGCGCCGAGTCCGTGGACGTAGACACGCGCCGGCTCCTCGCCTGGCAACTCCACCCAGCGCATGCGAGCGCCGCTGTGATGGACGATGGCATCGTGCATGACGGATCTCCTCGTATATCGGCACCAATATATATCGGATCCGAGGTATGATGACAGTCATGCTGGAGCTGGCCATACTCGGGTTTCTCAGAGATCGGCCCCTACACGGTTACGACCTGCGCCGCAGGGTGGCGGCGCTGATGGGGCACGTACGCCCGGTGGCCGACGGCACGCTCTACCCGGCGATCAAGCGGATGGCCGCGGCCGGCTGGCTCGTCAGGAAGGACGAGCCGGGGGTCGCCGCCGCACCCCGCCGCACCCTCTACCTGACGCCCGAGGGCCGCGCAGAGCTGGAACACCGGCTGCGCGACCCGGACGAGCTCGACATCAGCGACGAGAACCGCTGGTTCGCGCTGCTCGCCTTCCTCCGGCACCTGGACGAGCCCAAGGAGCAGGCGGCGGTGCTGCGCAGGCGGCTGGCGTTCCTGGAGGAGCCGACGAGCTTCTTCTACGACGGGGACAGGCCGATGGGCGCCGAGGAGTTCGCCGACCCGTTCCGTCAGGGCCTGCTCACCATCGCCCACGCCACCAGCCAGGCCGAGCTGGCCTGGCTGCACCACACCATCGCGACCCTCGAATCGGTCACCGGCTGAGCCCAGCCTCCTTGCGGAGCAGGGCGGCCAGGTCGTCCGGGTCGGCGGCGGCCACGCCCTTGGCGGCGAACCACGTCGCCACGTTCCGGGCGTCGCGGTCGAGGAACGACGGCCCGGCCGGATGCGCGATCACGTCCACGATCTGCGGCAGGTCGATCACCACCAGCCTGCCCTCATGTACCAGCAGGTTGTACGGGGACAGGTCACCGTGCGCGAGCCCCTCCCTGGCCAGCGTCACCATGGCCGCCACGAGCTGCTCCCACAACCCGTCGAGCCCCTCGGCCACCTGCGCCAGCCGCGGCGCCGCGTACCCGTCGGCCGTCCCGACGAACTCCTGAAGGATCTCCGTCCCGACGATCTGCACCGGGTACGGCACCGGCACCCCCAGCTCCCACAGCCGGCACAGCGCCGAGAACTCGGCCACCGCCCACTGCGCGGCGATGGCCTGCTTGCCGAAGGCGGTGCGGCTGGCCATGGCCCGGTTCATGCGGTCGTCGCGCGTCCTGCGGCCCTCCAGGTAGCCCGAGTCGCGGTGGAACAGGCGGTGCTCGGACGAGCGGTACCGCTTGGCGGCCAGCAGGCACACCCGGTCGGTGCCGGGCACGCCACGCGAGATCAGGTGGACGTCGGCTTCCTTGCCGGTCTTGAGTATGCCGTGCTCGGTGTCGACGGCGGCCAGCTCGGTGACCAGCCAGTCAGGGTGAGGGCGGGGGCCCTTCTCGGTCGGGGTGCTCTGGTCCCAGGTGGACCAGCGGTCGCCCTCAGGCGGGCCGTCGAGCGCCTCGGGGGCGTTGTCGAGCCATTCGAGGTCGTCGGCGTCGAGGGCGTTCCTGCCACGGCGGCGGTGTTGCGAGTGCTTCGGCACGGTGGGATGACTCCAGGTCTGAGGCCCACCGGCGGGTCGCGATCAGGTCGGCTGACGCCTGGTGGGAAGGAATGAGGACGCGGAAAACGGCACGCGGACAGTCGTTGTCACGGTCTCAGCCTCCCTTCGTGCAGCGGTGATCGATACGAGCTCAGAGTATGGCGACGCGGCCGGTACCGCCGCAACCCCTTTACCGCTCAGCGCGCGGCTGCCTCCAGGTCGAGGTCGATGTCCACGTCGAAGCCGATGCTGGTACGCAGGCGCTTGCGGTGGATGCCAGTGGGGACATATGCCCTGACCGAGGGTTCGAGCTCGAACGTGTAGACCACGGGCAGCGCATCCTCTTGCTCCACGCGCCAGAAGTGCCTGATGCCGGCGTCCGAGTACTTGATGGGCTTGGTGGTGCGGTCGCGCTCTCTGGACTCGTCCGAGACGACCTCGACGGCCAAGTGGACATCCTCGGGTTTGAACGAGGTGGTCTTCGCGGTGAAGGCGGAGCGCCTGACGATGAGGATGTCGGGCTCCGGCCGCTGCCGCAGGCCCAGCGTCACCGTCATCTCCCGGGCCACCAGGAACTCCTCGGGCGGGCGGAGCGACCGCTCCAGCAGGCGAAGCATGAGCATATGGAAGCCGGTCTGCGGCGACCTCATGATGAGGGACTCATCGATCAGCTCGACGTGCCGGGGCGCGTCAGGGGGAAGGTGATCGAGCATGTCGGCGGTCCACCCACCGGGAGGCCCGGGGTAGAACCACTCGGGAAGGGCCATGCTCATCGGAGCACCTCCTCAGTGAACTTCACGCGTCGCATCCATGGTGACACATGGAGTGACTGTCAGGGCCGGTCCCTGCGCTCCTCCATCGAGCGCCGGTACAGCTCGTCGATCTGGTCCAGCGGGTCGGGGGCGTGGCGGCGGGCCTCGATCTCCAGGTCGGTGCGGGAGTGGAGGTCGGCGATGCCGGTGGCGGTGTGCTGGACCTGGTCGCCGAGGAGGTCGGCGCGGATGCGGGCGCACATCGCCGTCAGCTTGGCCTGGTGCTCCCTGAGCCGGTCGAGGGTGGCGTGGTCGACGTACGGGGACAGGCGGCGCTGCTGGGCGTACATGCCGAGCTGCCCGTCGTGCACGTCGGCCTGCGCCGTCAGGTCGGCCAGGAGGCGGGGCAGGTCGCCCAGGCCCCAGCCGAGGCTCTGCGCGTGCTCGACGGCCTGGCGGGTGAGGGTGACCTCGCGGCGCAGGTCCAGCCGGAGGCGCTCGACCTCGGCGGCGTCGCCGGTGCCCATCGCGTTGACGTGCGTGCTGAGGCGGGCGGTGGCCTGCTTGGCCTTGACCGCGGCCTTCTTGCCCAGCTTGACCAGGACGTAGATGCCGACGCCGCCCAGCAGCAGGAGGAACGCCAGGATCACCAGCACGATGACAAGGAACTCGCCGATCTTCGCCACCTCCTGTTGGTGTTGGTGCCTTGAAGGATAGTCGGCTCCGGCGGTTCGGGCGCGCCTCGCGGGCGCTGCGGTGAGCAAGCAAGCTCTTGATCGGATACGGCCGGTGTGTTTCAGTGCACATGACTTCCGAACCACCCCTAGAGAGGGCATACAGGGTGCTTGACGGCAAGGTTGTGATCATCACTGGCGGCGCCCGCGGCATGGGGGCGGCCACCGCCCGGCGCTGCGTCGCGGCAGGCGCTTCCGTCGTGCTCACCGACGTGCTGGTGGAGGAGGGTACGGCGACTGCCAAGGAACTGGACGCCCGCTTCATCCAGCACGACGTGACCAGCCAGGACGCCTGGGCGGCCGTCGTCGCCGAGACCCTGGAGGCGTACGGACGGGTGGACGGCCTGGTGAACAACGCCGGCATCGCCACCATGCTGACGATCGAGCAGCAGCCGCTGGAGGAGTTCCAGAACGTCCTCCAGGTGAACCTGGTCGGCACCTTCCTGGGGCTGAAGGCCGTGGTCGGGCCGATGCGGGAGCAGGGCGGCGGCGCCATCGTGAATCTGTCGTCCGTCGCGGGCCTGTTCGCCCTTCCCCTGACGGGCGGGTACGGCGCCTCCAAATGGGGCGTGCGCGGGCTGACGAAGATCGCGGCGCTGGAGTTCGGCCGGGACCGGATCCGGGTCAACTCCGTGCATCCCGGGATGATCGTGACCCCGATGACGCAGGGGCTCGGAGCGGTGTCGGGGGAGGGCACATTCGGGCTCGCGCCCGCCGGGCGCTGGGGGGAGCCGCAGGAGGTGGCGGAGGCGATCACATTCCTGCTGTCCGACGCGGCCTCGTACATCACCGGTGCCGAGCTGGCCATCGACGGCGGCTGGACCGCAGGGGAGGGCTCGCTGCTGCCCCCGCCCAAGGCGCCGGAGGTCTAGATGCCGTACGCGGAGGTCGAGCGGGGGGTGCGGCTCTTCTACACCGACGACGGCGTGGCGGGCTCGCCGCCGTTGCTGCTGGTCCACGGCTGGGGGACGGACTCGCACCAGTGGTCGTGGCACATCGACGCGCTCTCCTCCGCGCACCGCGTGCTCGCCGTGGACCTGCGCGGCCACGGCTACTCCTCGGTCCCGGAGACCGGCAACACGCCGCGCGCGATGGCCGGTGACCTGGACGTCCTGCTCGACCGGCTGGCGATCCCCCAGGTGGTCGCCGTCGGGCACTCCATGGGCGGCCAGGTGGTCTCCATCCTGGCCGTCGAGCATCCGGAACGAGTGCGGGCGCTGGTCACCCTCGACCCCGGCTACGGCATGTCCGCCGAGATCGCCCGCGGCTTCCCCCGCATGATCGCGGGGCTGAAGGGCGAGCGGCCGCACGAGGCGGCCGAGCGCATCGACGAGTGGTGCACGAACGCGGCCACTCCCGCCGTCATCAGGCGCTGGCACAAGCGGCGGTTGTACGGCATGCCGCCGCACGTGCTCGTGCAGGCGTTCGAGGCCATGTTCACCGGCCCGGGGGCCATCGGGGTGCGGCCGGCCAGCGACGAGTACCTGGCCCGGAGGCGGTGCCCGGTGTTGTCGATCTGGGCCGATGCCGGGCGGGCTAGCTGGGAGGCGGGGCTGCTCAAGGATCCCGCGTCGGTGGTGCTGTCGTGGGAGGGCGCCAGCCACCGGCTGCACGAGGAGCGCCCCGACGACTTCGTCAACGCCGTGGACGGCTGGTTGAGCCGCCTGTGATGAGCCACGCCGAATGTGCTGGGCCCGGCGGCACGGATGTCCCGCCGGGCGCCAGCGCGTGTGAGCGTGCCAGGGTTGGGGGCCACGGATTGACGCCCACACGTTTCGATCCCTTTGTTCGCTACCTCGCCCCCACGGTAGGCGCCGGCCTCCCGCCGGCGCGTCACCCCGCGGGTGGAGATGGGGTCACCCTGGCGGGTGATGCCCCCGGGCGGCCCTCCTGCGCGCACGCGAGCGGCGTACCCGGCGCAGCACCCACCACGCTCCTACCGCGAGCAGCAGCAGCACGACCAGCACCAGCACGGGCAGGAACAGCGCGATCAGGCTCATGCCGAACGACCCGGCGTCCTCGACCGTGCTGACGACCGGCGCGCCGACCCCGGCCGTGCCCGCGTTGATCACCGGACGGGCGGCGGACTTGAGCGCGTGCACGGCCAGCGCCATCACGATGCCCAGCAGCCACCCCGCCCACGGGTTCTGCGTCATCCAGGAGGAGTTCTCCAGCTCGGCGGCGGCGCTGGTGGCGGAGAAGACCACGCCGCCGGAGGCGGGGCGCACCACGGTCTGGATGGCGTCGTTGACGCTGTCGACGGCGGGCACCTTGTCCAGGACCATCTCGGCCAGCAGCAGCACCGCGAGGATGGCGAGCACGCCCCAGTTGGACAGCCACGCGTAGCCGTCGGGCAGCCGCACGGCGTCGGTGACGTTCGCCAGCACCCCCACGACCAGGAGCGGGATGTATGCGTTCAGCCCGGCGGCCGTGGACAGCCCCAGACCGGTCAAAGCGGCCAGCATGCCCCTAGTCTGCCCGGGCGGCCTCGTCCATGAGGCGTGTCAGCGCGGGATCGGTGAACTCGGTCATCGCCCGCTCGTACTTCTCCATGCCCCACGACCAGAAGTCGAAGTCGATGGTGTCGTTGGCGCCGTCCTGGATGGAGGCCCACAACGTCCAGCCGTACTTGGACATGAGGCCGAGCAGGCGCGCCCGGGCGATCTTGTGGCGCAGGCGGCGGCCGTAGTACGCGGTGACCAGCTCGTCCAGGTGCCCGGGTGGCAGGTCGGACTCGCTCCAGATGTTGCCCAGCTCGAAGCAGGGGTCGTTGTTGCCCGCGTACTCGTAGTCGATCAGCCAGAGGCGCTCGCCGTCGTCCAGGATGTTCCCCGGCAGCAGGTCGTTGTTACACGGAACCGTCCCCTCGTCCCTGATGGCCAGACATTTCCGGATCTGGGCGACGGCGGGCATGAAGTCGAGGTAGCGAGGCGGCAGCCGGAAGCCGCGATCCCGCACGATCTCCAGGTAGCGCCGCTGCACCTCGAACATGTCGAAGTCGCGCACGAAACGCGGCCCGGCGTGCAGCCGCCGGCACGCCTCCGCCACGCGCGGCAGGTTCGCCGGATCCCGCAGGTCGGCCTCCGTGTACGTGCGGCACCCCGGCAGGAACCCCACCACGAGCACCCCCAGCTCCGGCAGGTAGTCGTGCACCGGCGCGCCGACCCCGGCCTTCGCCGCCGCGATCGAGTTGGCGTGCTCGGCGGCCCTGTCGATGGCCAGCAGCTCGCCGTCGCTGGCCCACACGCGCACCACGTACACGCCGGACGGTGTCGTGACCTTGTAGTTGTGGTTGGTGAGCCCGCCGGGCAGCTCCTCCACGGAGCGCGGCACGCCGGACAGCAGGGGGATGCGATCGAGGACCTCGGGCGCGGCCATGCTCGATGCTAGCTCCACCGCCCTAAACGGTCTAGACCTTTACAGGCGCGCCGGTTAACCTCGCGACCATGAGCGACTCGGCCCGGATCGTGATCATCGGCGGCGGGGTGGGCGGCGCGTCCGTCGCCTACCACCTCGCCCAACTCGGCGAACGCGACGTCGTCCTGCTGGAGCGGGACGAGCTCACCAGCGGCTCCACCTTCCACTCCGCCGGGCTCGTCGGGCAGTTGCGCGCCGACCCCACCCTGACCCGGATGAACCAGTACTCCGTCGAGCTCTACCGCACCCTCGACGCGGGATGGACCGAGTGCGGCGGCATCAAGCTCGCCTCCACCCCGGAGCGGATGGCGGAGATCCGCCGCCAGATCGGCTGGGCCCGCACGTTCGGCCTGCCGCTGGAGGAGATCTCCGTGGCCGAGGCCGTGGAGCTGTTCCCGCTCATGGACCCGGCGGGCGTGGTCGGCGCGGCGTACCTGCCGACGGACGGGCAGATCGACCCGTCCCAGCTCTGCTACGCGCTCGCGAGCCGCGCCCGCGAGGCCGGCGTCACCGTCCGCACCCGCACCCGCGTGCTCGGCATCACCGTCGAGCGGGGCCGCGTCACGGGTGTGCGCACCGACCAGGGCGATCTCGCGTGCGAGATCGTGGTCAACTGCGGCGGCATGTTCGCCGCCGAGATCGGCCGCATGGCCGGGGTGCGGGTCCCGATCGTGCCGATGTCGCACCAGTACGTCGTCAGCGACGCCTTCCACGACCACACGGGCCTGCCCACCCTGCGCGACCCCGACCTGCTCATCTACTACCGCCAGGAGGTCCAGGGCCTGGTCATGGGCGGCTACGAGCGCCAGTGCGCCCCCTGGACGGCCGGGCAGAACGCCTACGACGCGGTGCCGGGCGACTTCAACGGCCGCCTCCTGCCGGAGGACTGGCCCAGGTTCGAGGAGATCTCCGACAACTCCCGGATCCGCGTGCCCGCCATGGCCGACGTCGGCATCCGCAAGCTGATCAACGGGCCGGAGGCGTTCACCCCCGACAACGAGTTCTGCCTGGGCGAGACCGAGGTGGCCGGGTTCTTCGTGGCCGCGGGGTTCTGCGCCCACGGCATCGCGGGCGCGGGCGGCATCGGCAAGGTGATGGCCGAGTGGATCGTCGAGGGCGAGCCCAGCATGGACCTGTGGCACATGGACGTGCGCCGCTTCGGCCGCCACTACCGCTCGCCGTCGTACACGATCAAGCGGGCGGTGGAGAACTACGAGACGTACTACGACATCCGCTACCCCGGCCACGAGCGGTCGGCGGGCCGGCCGCTGCGGGTCTCGCCCGCCTACGGCTGGCACGCCGCCCACGGGGCCGTCTTCGGCGAGAAGTCGGGATGGGAGCGGGTCAACTACTACGCCGCCAACGAGCATCCCGGCGAGGAGGAGCGCCCGGACGGGTGGGCCGGGCGGCTGTGGTCCTCCGCGATCGGGGCCGAGCACCGGGCCACGCGCACGGCCGCCGGGCTGTTCGACGAGAGCTCGTTCGCCAAGATCGAGGTCACCGGCCCCGACGCCGCCGAGCTGCTGGAATGGGTGTGCGACAACCGGGTGGCCAGGCACGTGGGCGCCGTCACCTACACGCAGGCGCTCAACCGGCGCGGCGGCATCGAGTGCGACTTCACCGTCACCCGCCGCGGCGAGCAGGAGTTCCTCATCGTCACCGGCACCGCGTTCGGCGCGCACGACCTGGGCTGGCTGCGCAAGCAGGCCGCGCTCACCGGCTCGACGGCCAGGATCGCGGACGTGACCGGCCAGTACGCCTGCTTCGCGCTGTGGGGGCCGCGGGCCCGCGACGTGCTGGGCGGGCTGTCACCCGATCCGCTGGACTTCCCGTTCATGTCGGCGCGCGAGCTGACCGTGGGGGACGTGCCCGTGCTGGCGCTGCGGGTGACGTTCGTGGGGGAGCACGGGTGGGAGCTGTACTGCTCCAGCGAGTACGGCCTCGCGCTCTGGCAGACGCTGTGGCGGGCGGGGGAGCCGCACGGGCTGGTGGCCGGTGGCTACCGGGCCATCGACAGCCTGCGGCTGGAGAAGGGATACCGGGTGTGGGGGGCCGACCTCGGGCCCGAGACGACGCCGTACGAGGCAGGGCTGGGCTTCTGCGTCAAGACCGACAAGGACTTCCTCGGCAGGGACGCCCTCGACCCGGCGCCCGCGCGGCGGCTGCGCTGCCTGACGCTGCGCGATCCGCGCGCCGTCGCGCTCGGCAACGAGCCGGTGCGGGTGGACGGGCGGGTGGCGGCCCGGGTGACCTCCGGCGGGTACGGCTACACCGCCCGTGAGTCGATCGCCTACGCCTACCTGGAGGCCGAGCCGGGGACACCGGTGGAGGTCGAGGTGGAGGGGCGGTGGGTGCCCGGGGTGGTGGTCAAGAGCCCTCTGGTGCCGTGACGCCGCTGCGTACCGTGATGCGGACCCGGTCCGGGCGGAACAGGTCGCGGGCGTACTCCACCGGCGTGCCGCCCGCCGCGTAGGCGGTGCGCTCGATCAGCATCAGCGGCGTGCCGGGCTCGATGCCCAGCTCGGCGGCCTCGGCCGGCTGGGCGATGACCGGGTCGAGGTGCTCGGTCGCGGTGCGCGGCTCCAGGTCGTACCGGGTGGCCAGGAGCGCGTACAGGGAGCCGGTGAGGTCCTCGTCCAGCAGGCCGGGCAGGCTGGGAAAGTACGAGCGTTCCAGCGCCACCGGCGACCGCCCGGCCGACCGCACCCGCGCCACCTCGTGCACCGCGGCGCCCGGCGCGACCCCCAGGGCCCGCGCGGCGGCGGCGGGCGCGGGCACCGTCGCCGCCCGCAGGATCCGTGCCTCGGCCCGCAGGTGGGCGCGGCGCATCTGCTCGGTGAACCCGGCCAGCCCCGTCAGGTCGCAGTCGATGCGCGGCTCCGGGCGCGGCTCGGCGACGAACGCGCCGCCCGACCGGCCGGGCACCCGCACCAGCACGCCGTCGCGTTCCAGCGAGGCCAGCGCCTGCCGCAGCGTCATCCTGCTCACGCCGAGCCGCCCGGCCAGCTCCCGCTCGCCGGGCAGCCGGTCGCCCGGCGCCAGCTCGCCGCCGGCGATCGAGGCGAGCAGCCAGCGCTCGATCTGCACGTGCGCGGGGACGCCGGTGCCGCGTTCCAGCTCAGGCGGAGTCCCGACCACAGGCGCAGGTTACCTCCTGGCAAAAAGCGGGCAACCTCCGGGCGTCACCCTTCCGACAGGCTTCCGGCAGGTGGCTTCGGGCGTCACCCTTCCGACAGGTGGCGCAGCCGCTCGATCGCCTCGCCGAACTCGCTGACCATGTCGTAGACCACGTCCCTGGCCGGCCGCACCTGGTCGAGCTGGCCTACGACCTGCCCCACGAAGTAGTTGACCAGCTCCACGGCCCCCGGCTCGCCCTTCTCCGCCGCCGCCCCGATGCGCGCCATCGCGCCCTCGGCCAGCAACATCTGCAGCGGCATCCCCAGCGCGCCGGGGCTCTCCTGACCGGCGTCCCACTCATCCGTCCAGGCGGACTTGAGCTGCCGGGCCGGCTTGCCCGTGCGGGAGCGGGAGCGGACCGTGTCCAGCGACGAGGCCGCCAGGAACTTGGCCTTGACCGCCGGCGCCGTCTCGGCCTCCTCGGTGGTGAGCCACACCGAGCCGCACCACACGCCCTCGGCGCCGAGCGCCATGGCGGCGGCCATCTGCCGCCCCGACGCGATCCCGCCCGCCGCCAGCACGGGGACGGGGGCGACCGTGTCCACGACCTGGGGCACCAGCACCATCGTGGAGACCTCGCCGGTGTGCCCGCCGGCCTCCGTGCCCTGCGCCACGATCAGGTCCGCGCCCGCCGCCACCTGCCTGCGGGCGTGCTCGACCGTGCCGACCAGCGCGGCCACCGGCACGCCCGCCTCCCTGGCCCTGGACACCATCTCGGGCGGCGGCGGCCCCAGGGCGCTGGCGATCAGCCCGATGCGGTGCTTGAGCGCCACGTCGATCAGCCCCGTCGCACCGGCCGCCGTCACCCGCCTGCCGAACTCGTCGGCCACCGCCGTCATCGGCTGGCCGGGGGCGCTGACGCCGTACTTGGCCAGGAGATGGGTGACGAAGTCGCGGTGACGGTCGGGGACGGCCTCCATGAGGTGCGTGCGTCGGTCGAGCGCCGAGGCGTCGACCTTGCCGGGGACGAGCACGTCCACCCCGTACGGCCGGCCGCCCACCCGTTCGTCCAGCCAGGTCAGCTCCGTGTCGAGCTGCTCCGGCGAGTACGCGATCGCGCCCAGCACCCCGAAACCGCCCGCGTTCGTGACGGCGGCCACCACGTCGCGGCAGTGGCTGAAGGCGAACAGCGGGAACTCGATGCCCAAACGCTCACAGATGGCGGTCCGCATGGAACGACGCTAACTGTCAGAACCTTGTTCGGTCCAGAGGGTGACTCAGGGGATGATGTCCAGCGTCACGGGTGTGTGCCAGCCCAGCTCCGGCGTGTAGCCGCGCACACGCCTGGCGGGCACCCCCGCCACCACGCTGTGGTCGGGGAACTCACCGCGCACCACCGCGCCGCCCGCCACCACGCAGTGCCGCCCCAGCGTGGTGCCCGGCAGGATGATCGCGCCCGTGCCCAGCCACGAGCCGGAGCCGATGGAGACGGGGCTGTTGCGCGGCCACTGCCGGCCGATCGGGATGTCGGGGTCGTCGTAGACGTGGTTCTGGTCCGTGATGTAGACGTACGGCCCGGTGAAGACGTCGTCGCCGATCTCGACCGACTGGTGCGCCACGAGGTGCGAGCCCCGGCCGATCGAGCAGCTCGCGCCGATCCGCAGGATCGTGTCGGGGCCGAGGTCCCGGTCGGGGACCATGCCGCACGACATCGACACCCGCTCCCCGATGAGCGTGTGCTCGCCGATCTCGATCCACTGCTCGCCGAAGATCGCTCCAGGGGGGAACGCGATGCTGACTCCGGCGCCGAGCCGGCGGAAACGGTAGCCGGCGGGACTGGCGGGGGAGATCTCACCGGCGTGGCGGATCGCCGCGTAGGCACGGTGAATCAACGCGCCCAAAGCCCGCCGTACTAGTGACATAGGCACCAAAGTTACCGCTAGGTCATGCCGTTCAGGCATGTGAGGGGCGTTGTTTGATATCCTGAGAGCCCGTGGACACTTCGACCACACCTCGAGCCACGGGAGCCCCTTTGCGCAGCGCATCGCAAACCAAGCATCTGTTCGTCACCGGCGGTGTCGCCTCCAGTCTCGGCAAGGGGCTCACGGCATCCAGCCTCGGTCGCCTGCTCAAAGGGCGCGGTCTCAGGGTCACCATGCAGAAGCTCGACCCTTACCTCAACGTCGACCCCGGCACCATGAACCCGTTCCAGCACGGCGAGGTGTTCGTCACCGACGACGGTGCCGAGACCGACCTCGACGTCGGCCACTACGAGCGGTTCCTCGACACCCACCTGCACGGCTCGGCCAACGTGACCACCGGCCAGGTCTACTCCAACGTCATCGCCAAGGAGCGGCGCGGCGAGTACCTCGGCGACACCGTCCAGGTCATCCCGCACATCACCAACGAGATCAAGGACCGGATCCGGGGGATGGCCGGCCCTGACGTGGACGTCGTCATCACCGAGGTCGGCGGCACGGTCGGCGACATCGAGTCGCTGCCGTTCCTGGAGGCCGTGCGGCAGATCAGGCACGAGGTCGGGCGCGACAACGTCTTCTTCCTGCACGTCTCGCTGCTGCCGTACATCGGCCCGTCCGGCGAGCTGAAGACCAAGCCGACCCAGCACAGCGTGTCGGCGCTGCGCAGCATCGGCATCCAGCCCGACGCGATCGTGCTGCGCTCCGACCGCCCCGTGCAGACGGCGATCAAGCGCAAGATCAGCCTGATGTGCGACGTCGACGAGGACGCCGTCGTCTCCGCCGTGGACGCCGCCTCGATCTACGACATCCCCAAGGTGCTGCACTCCGAGGGCCTCGACGCGTACGTCGTGCGCCGCCTCGGCCTGCCCTTCCGCGACGTCGACTGGAAGGAGTGGGAGCAGCTCCTGCGCCGCGTGCACCGCCCGGCCAAGGAGGTCACGGTCGCGCTCGTCGGCAAGTACATCGACCTGCCCGACGCGTACCTGTCGGTCACCGAGGCGCTGCGCGCCGGCGGGTTCGCCAACGACGCCCGCGTCAACATCCGCTGGGTCAAGAGCGACGACTGCGAGACGCCCGAGGGCGCCGGGCGCGAGCTCGACGGCGTCGACGGGGTGCTCATCCCCGGCGGCTTCGGCGTGCGCGGCATCGAGGGCAAGATCGGCGCCATCCGCCACGCCCGCGAGAACAAGATCCCGCTGCTCGGCATCTGCCTCGGCATGCAGGGCATGGTCATCGAGGCCGCGCGCAACATGGCCGGCATCGAGGACGCCAACTCCGCCGAGTTCGACCCCGACACCAAGCACCCCGTCATCTCCACCATGGCCGACCAGGAGGACGTCGTCGCCGGCGAGCGCGACATGGGCGGCACCATGCGGCTGGGCAGCTACACCGCCAAGCTGGGCGAGGGCACCCTGGCCCGGCAGCTCTACGGCGGCAAGGCCAAGGCCGACGAGCGCCACCGCCACCGCTACGAGGTCAACAACGCCTACCGCGAGCAGCTGGAGCAGGTCGGCCTGGTCTTCTCCGGCCTGTCGCCCGACGGCCGCCTGGTCGAGTACACCGAGCTGCCCACCGACGTGCACCCCTTCTTCATCGGCACCCAGGCCCACCCCGAGTTCCGCTCCCGGCCGACCAGGGCCAACCCGATGTTCAAGGGCCTGATCAACGCCGCCCTCGTCTACGCCGACGCCCGCGTCGGTGCCAAGGTGGGCCCATGAGGGTCGAGGACACGCCCGAGGCGTGGGACGTCGTCGATTCGCGGCACCGGTTCAAGGGCCACGTGATCGAGGTCGTCACCGACAGCGTCAAGATGCCCCGCGACGAGGTGGCCGACCGCGACTACGTCGTCCATCCGGGAGCCGTCGCCGTGCTCGCGCTCGACGAGCGGGACCGGGTCCTGATGATCAGGCAGTACCGCCACCCGACGCGGCACCTCATGTGGGAGCTGCCCGCCGGGATCCGCGACGTGGCAGGCGAACCGCTGGTCACCACCGCCGCCCGCGAGCTCGCCGAGGAGGCCGGCTACCGCGCCGACACCTGGCACACCCTGCTCGACCTGCGCTCCTCGCCGGGCATGACCGACGAGCGCGTCCGGGTGTTCCTGGCCCGCGGCCTGAGCAGGATCCCCGACGAGGAGAACGGCTTCGAACACCGGCACGAGGAGATCGACATGCCGGTCGAATGGGTCCCGCTGGCCGACGCGGTCGAGAGGGCGCTCATGGGAATGATCCACAATTCCTCGACCGTGGCCGGTATCCTCGCCGCATATGCGGCTTCGGTCGAGGGGCACGCCCTGCTGCGCCCGGCCGACGCACCGGAGGCGTGACGGAAGGACCAGTTCGTGGAGGCGGTGCTCTCCAGCTACCTCGCCCATCTGGCCGTGGAGCGCGGCCTGGCCGCCAACACGCTCGCGTCCTACCGTCGTGACCTGCGCCGATACTTCGAGCATCTCCAGGCGCGCGGGCGCCTGGAGCTCGGCGAGGTGGGGGAGGCCGACGTGCTGGCCTTCCTCGCCGCGCTGCGCGAGGGCGACGGCGAGCACCCCGCCCTGGTCGCCAGCTCCGCGGCCCGCGCCGTCTCCGCCGTGCGCGGGCTGCACCGCTTCGCCCTGCGCGAAGGCGTCACGGCCCACGACCCCGCCCACGAGGTACGCCCGCCGCGCCAGCTCCGCCGCCTGCCCAAGGCCATCGGCGTGGACGAGGTCGAGCGCCTCATCGCCGCCTCAGGCCCCGACGGCGCGCCGCTCACGCTGCGCAACCGCGCCCTGCTGGAGGTCCTGTACGGCACCGGCGCCCGCATCTCCGAGGCCGTGGGGCTGGCCGTGGACGACCTGGAGGACGACCAGGTACGCCTGCACGGCAAGGGCAACCGCACCCGGGTCGTGCCCCTGGGGCGCTACGCCCGGTCCGCGCTGGACGCCTACCTCGTACGGGCTCGGCCGGGGTTGCTCGCCCACGGGCGCGGCACCCCGGCGGTCTTCCTCAACGCCCGCGGCGGGCGGCTGACCAGGCAGGGAGCCTGGGAGGTGCTCCAGGCCGCCGCCGAACGAGCCGGACTCGACGGGATAAGCCCGCACGTACTCCGGCATTCCTTTGCAACTCACCTGATCGACGGCGGCGCGGACGTTAGGGTGGTACAGGAGTTGCTCGGCCATGCCTCTGTGACGACCACTCAGGTCTACACCCTGGTCACGGTCGACAAACTCCGCGAGGTCTACGCCGCCGCGCATCCACGTGCCCGGCAGTGATCTATAGTCTTTTGGGACGTGCGCCGCCCACGGCGTGCCGCCTTGCCGCGTTAAGTGGTGACGCCATAGTGTCCGTCCGGACGGTCCGGTTCGGGATCGTCAGGGAGGTTCGAGCTGGTGACTGTGACGACCAAGGGTTCGACCCCGGGGACCCCCGACAACCCCTGGGGCGACACGAAGACCAACGCGCCTTCCAACGGCGTCAACCTCGGCCCGACGCAGCGGCCCCGGCCGGTGTTCCCGGAGCCGGTGCCCCCGGCGGTGCACGGCCCGGCGCGCGTGGTCGCGATGGTCAACCAGAAGGGCGGCGTCGGCAAGACGACCACCACCATCAACCTGGGCGCCGCGCTCGTCGAATACGGCCTCAAGGTGCTGCTGGTCGACTTCGACCCGCAGGGCGCGCTCTCCGTCGGCCTGGGCATCAACCCGCTCCAGCTCGACCTGACCGTCTACAACCTGCTCATGGAGCGCGGCGTCACCGCCGAGGAGGTGCTGCTGCAGACCGGCGTCGAGGGCCTCGACCTGCTGCCCAGCAACATCGACCTGTCCGCGGCCGAAGTGCAGCTCGTCACCGAGGTCGCCCGCGAGCAGGTGCTCGGCCGCGTCATCAAGCCGCTGCTGCCGCACTACGACGTGTGCCTCATCGACTGCCAGCCGTCGCTCGGCCTGCTCACCATCAACGCCCTCACCTGCGCCCACGGCGTCATGGTGCCGCTGGAGTGCGAGTTCTTCGCGCTGCGCGGCGTGGCGCTGCTCATGGACACCATCTCCAAGGTCCAGGAGCGGCTCAACGAGGAGCTCGAGATCGAGGGCCTGCTCGCCACCATGTACGACGCCCGCACCCTGCACGGCCGCGAGGTGCTGGCCCGGGTCGTGGAGGCGTTCGGCGACAAGGTGTTCCACACCGTCATCAACCGCACGGTGCGCTTCCCCGACGCGACGGTGGCAGGTGAGCCCATCACCACCTTCGACCCGTCGTCCCTCGGCGCCAACGCCTACCGTGAGCTGGCCCGCGAGGTGCTCTCGCGCTGGCCGGCGCCTGCGACAATGGCCAGGTGACCACCGAGCAGCAGCCGCCCCCGCAGGGCTTCCAGGTTCACCTGGACGTCTTCGAGGGTCCGTTCGACCTGCTCCTCGGCCTCATCGCCAAGCACAAGCTCGACATCACCGAGGTCTCGCTCTCCAAGGTCACCGACGAGTTCATCGCCTACATCCGCTCCCGCGGCCCCGAGTGGGACCTCGACCAGACCAGCCACTTCCTGCTGGTCGCCGCCACCCTGCTCGACCTCAAGGCGGCCCGGCTGCTGCCCACCGGCGAGGTCGAGGACGAGGAGGACCTGGCACTCCTGGAGGCCAGGGACCTGCTGTTCGCCCGGCTGCTGCAGTACAAGGCCTACAAAGAGGTGGCCAAGGTCTTCGCCGGGCGGATGGCCGAGGAGGCGCTGCGCTACCCCCGTACGGCGCCGATGGAGGAGCAGTTCGCCAACCTCCTGCCCGAGCTCATCCTCGGCATCGGCCCCGAGCAGCTCGCCCGCATCGCCGCCAGGGCCTTCACCCCCAAGCTGCCGCCCACCGTCAACCTGGGGCACGTCTACCAGCCGCTGGCCAGCGTCAAGGAGCAGGCGGCGATCCTCGTCATGCACCTGCGCCGGCTCCGCCGCGCCACCTTCCGCGCGCTCGTGGCCGACTGCGACGGCACCTTCGAGGTCATCGCGCGGTTCCTGGCCGTGCTGGAGCTCTTCCGGGAGTCGGCGGTGACGTTCGAGCAGGTGGAGCCGCTGGGGGATCTGCATGTGACGTGGACGGGGGCTGACGAGGGGGATGTGGCGGTGGGCGACGACTACGAGGAACCCGCGGAGAGACCAACCGATGACTGACGACAACCCGTTGCCCAATCCTCGCCGTTCGCCGGATTCGGAGCCGCCGTTGCCTGCCTGGATGACTCTTCCCGGGTCGTTGGCGCAGCCTGGGGCGCCTGAGGTGGAGGGTGAGGATGGGGAGGTGGGGGGTGAGGGCACTGAGGCGGGCCCGGCCCCCGAGGTCGAGCCCGCCGGTGACAGCGCCCGTGCAAGTGCCCGTGAGGGCGCCGGTGACAGCGCCGGTGACGGTGGTGAGAGTGCCCGTGACGGCGCCGGTGGCGGTGACAGCGGCGCGGGTCGGCTTGACGCGGAGTTCGACGGCGCCGGGTCGGCGAGCCGTGGTGCGGCGGTGCTCGGCGCGGTGCGCGCGCCCGAGCAGGCGGCTGAGGCGGATGCGGAGCGGGACGACGCGTCCCTTGAGGCGGATGCGAGCCGTGAGGATGCGTCGTGGGTGGCAAGTGCCGGCTCTGAGGATGCGTCGCAGGGGGCGGATGCGCAGAGCGCCGGCGAGCGTGCCGGTGAGGGCGCGGGTGGGCCTGGCGCGGGGTTCGACGGTGCCGGGTCGGCGAGCGGCGGTGCGGTGGTGCTCGGCGCGGTGCCCGCGTCCGAGAAGGCCGCTGAGGAGGCGCAGGAGCAGGGGGCCGACGAGCCCGTTGGGCTCGGAAGTGGCGAAGGCCCGGCACTGGAGGCCGCCCTGGAGGCTATCCTGCTGGTGGTGGACGAGCCGGTCGCCGAGGTGACCCTCGCCCAGGTGCTGGAGCGGCCCACGCACGAGGTGACCACCGCACTGCGCGCCCTGTCGGCGGAATATACCGCCGCCGGCCGGGGTTTTGACCTGAGACAAGTCGCGGGCGGCTGGCGGTTCTACACGCGGGCCGACTGCGCGCCGCTGGTCGAGCGGTTCGTACGCGACGGCCAGCAGACGCGGCTGACCCAGGCCGCGCTGGAGACACTGGCGGTCGTGGCCTACCGGCAGCCGGTGAGCCGTGCCCGCGTCGCCGCGGTGCGCGGCGTCAACAGCGACGGCGTCATGCGGACACTCGTCGCCAGGGGGCTGGTCGAGGAGGCCGGCACCGACCCGGAGAGCCAGGCAGTGCTCTACCGGACAAGCTCATACTTCCTTGAACGTCTGGGACTGCGGGATCTGAGCGAGCTCCCCGAGCTCGCGCCCTTCCTCCCCGACGACGTGGAGAATCTCGAGGAGACAACAAAGTGATCAACAGGCGTAGCACCCCGTCCGGTGATGGACGCGGTCGTGGACGTACCGGCGGCTCGGGCCGCGGCGGGCGTCCCGCCTTCCGCTCCGACGACACCCGGGGCGGTGCCCGCGGCGGCTTCCGCCGCGACGACGACGATTCCCGCGGCACCGGCGGCGGCCCGCGCCGCGACGGTGGTTTCCGCGACGGTGGCTTCCGTGACGGTGGCTTCCGTGACGGTGGTTTCCGTGACAGCTCCTCGCGCGACTCCCTGCGCGCCGACCGGGGCGGCGTCCGCGCCCGGTACGGAGGCAGGCGCGACGGCGAGAACGACGGCCGTTCCTCCCGCGACGAGCGGTTCGCCGGCCGTGAGGGCCGTTCCACCGGTCGTGGCGACCGGTCTGACGACCGCAGCACCCGCTTCGGAGACCGTGGTGACCGTGGCACCCGCTCCGTGGACCGTGGCGAGCGTGGCGCCGGTTTCGGCGACCGTGGCGAGCGTAACGACCGCTTCGGCGAGCGCGGTGACCGCTTCGGCGGCCGTGGCGACCGGTTCGGTGGCAGCGGCGACCGCGGGGGCCGCTTCGGCGGTGGCGGTGACCGTGAGGACCGCTTCGGCGCCCGTAGTGGGCGTCCCGCTCGTGACGACCGCTTTGGCGGTCGCGGCGACCGTCCGGCTCGTGACGACCGTTTCGGTGGCCGGAGCGACCGTCCGGCTCGTGACGACCGTTTCGGTGGTCGGAGCGACCGTCCCGCTCGCGACGACCGTTACGGCCGCGGCGAGCGTCACGAGCGCCCCGCCCGCGCCGAGGACCGGGGCGGCTACCGTCCCCAGACCCGTGACGACTACCGCGACGGCGGGCGCGACGACCGGGCCGGTGGTTTCCGGGCCGGGCGGAGCGGCCGCAGGGAGGACGCCGCCCCCAGGGCGGCGAGCTCGACCCGCTCCCGCTACGGCAAGCGCGACGGCGACGCCAGGCAGCCGGGAGCAGGCGGCGACCGCCGCACCTCCCGGGCGCCGCGCCGCGACGACGTGCAGACCATCGGGGGCGGCGCCAGGCGCGGCGGCACCGGCTCGCAGGGTTACAGCAGCCCGCAGCACAGCAGGGTGAAGGCCGCGCGGCAGCCCATCCGCGACCGCGACCTCTTCCCCGAGGGCTACACCGACGAGCGCGACACCACCGAGGTCCCCGGCGGCGTCCGGCTGCAGAAGGTGCTCGCCCAGGCGGGCGTGGCCAGCCGCAGGGCCTGCGAGGAGATGATCGGCGAGGGCCGCGTCACCGTGAACGGCCAGGTCGTGCGCCGGTTCGGGGCCAAGGTCGACCCCGCGACGCAGATCATCCACGTGGACGGCAAGCGCATCCCGACGGCGCCCGACCTCGTCTACTACGCGCTGAACAAGCCCATCGGCGTCGTCTCCACGATGGACGACCCGCAGGGCCGCCCGTGCCTGGCCGACTACGTCGAGGAGCTGGCGCCCCGGCTGTTCCACGTGGGCAGGCTCGACACCGAGACCGAGGGCCTGCTGCTGCTCACCAACGACGGCGAGCTGGCCAACAGGCTGACGCACCCCAGCTACGGCGTGCAGAAGAAGTACTGGGCCAAGGTGCCGGGGCCGATCCCGCGTGACCTGGGCCGCAGGCTCAAGCAGGGCATCGAGCTGGAGGACGGCATCGTCAAGGCCGACTCGTTCTCGATCGTGCAGGAGCACGGTCAGCAGGCGCTGGTGGAGGTCGTGCTGCACGAGGGCCGCAAGCACGTCGTGCGGCGGATGCTGGAGGAGGCCGGTCACCGCGTGATCGACCTGGCCAGGATCGAGTTCGGGCCGGTGAAGCTGGGCAGGACCAAGCCCGGCACCGTCAGGGCGCTGACCTTGAAGGAAGTCGGCGAGCTGTACGCGGCCGTGAAGCTGTAATCTGGCCGGACGAAGGAGCCCGTGCGTACCTCCGCACGGGCTTCGCGGTTATGGGGAAGGGGACCAACCACATGGTGCGGGCGATCCGTGGGGCGATCCAGGTGGACGCCAACGACCGCGACTCGGTCATCTCCGGGACGACCGAGCTGGTCAACGCGATCATGGGGCGCAACAACCTGACCCCGGACGACGTGATCAGCGTGTTGTTCACGGCCACGCCCGACCTGACGGCGGAGTTCCCGGCGCTCGCGGCCCGCAAGCTGGGTTTCCACGAGGTGCCGCTGATCTGCTGCACCGAGATCGACGTGCCGGGCGCGCTGCCGCGCGTCGTGCGGCTCATGGCGCACGTGGAGACCGACCGCCCGCGTTCGGAGATCCAGCACGTCTATCTGCGCGGTGCGGTGGCGCTGCGCCAGGACATCGCCCAGTAGCCGCCACCCGGAGCGTCCCCGTCAAGCGCGCGGCAAGCCGGCCGCGCGACACTACCAGCCCGTCGGCCCGACAACTCAGGACATCGAGATGGAACTTCGTACCGTGCTCGTCGTCGGCACCGGTCTCATCGGCACCTCCGCGGCGCTGGCGCTGCGCAAGCGCGGGGTGCGGGTGCTGCTCGCCGACCGCGAGCAGGGCGCCGTGCGGCTGGCACGGGAGCTCGGCGCCGGCGAGGAGTGGCAGCCCATGAAGGGCGAGCAGCCGGCCGAGCGGGTGGACCTGGCGATCATCGCGGTGCCGCCGGCCCACGTGGCGACCGAGCTGCTGGCGCTGCAGCGCCTCGACGCGGCCCGCTTCTACACCGACGTCGCCAGCGTCAAGGCCGAGCCCATCCACCGGGCCGCGCAGCTCGGCTGCGACCTGGCCAGCTACGTCGCCTCCCATCCGCTGGCCGGCCGCGAGAAGTCGGGGCCGGGCGCGGCCAGGGACGACCTGTTCCTCGGCCGTCCGTGGGCGCTGTGCCCGACGGAGGAGGCCGATCCCGAGGCGAAGGCGGCGGTGCTGCGGCTGATCGAGCTGTGCGGCGCCAACGCCGTCGAGGTGAGCGCGATCGACCACGACCGGGCGGTCGCCGTGGTGTCCCACGCGCCGCACGTGGCTGCCTCCGCCGTGGCAGCCCGCCTGGCCGACGCCACCGACGTCGCGCTGGGGCTGGCCGGGCAGGGCGTGCGCGACGTGACGCGGATCGCGGGCAGCGACCCGGGGCTGTGGCTGGGCATCCTGTCGGGCAACGCCTCGCCGGTCGCCGAGGTGCTGGAGGCCGTGGCCAACGACCTGGCCGAGGCGGCAGGCGCGCTGCGTGCCCTGGCCGACGGCGACGGCACCGCCACCAACGAGATCACCCAGCTGCTCAAGCGCGGCGTGGTCGGCCACGACCGCATCCCGGGCAAGCACGGCGGCCCCGCCTCCTCCTACGCCGTCGTCCAGGTCGTCATCGGCGACCGGCCCGGCCAGCTCGCCCGGCTGTTCCAGGCGTGCGACGAGGTCGGCGTCAACGTCGAGGACGTGCGCCTGGAGCACGCCCCCGGCCTGCCCCTGGGCATCGCCGAGCTGTCGGTGGAGCCCGACGCGGCCACCGCGCTCACCGAGGCCCTGCACGAGCGCGGCTGGCAGGTTCCCTAGGAGCTTCCGCGTGCAGATGTCACATCCGCGCCTCCTCGATCCGTCTGCAAGCACGAATCGAGGAGGCAACGAAGATGACCGACATCCTGGTACTCGGCGGAGGCTACACCGGCGTCACGGCGGCCATCAGGCTCGCGCGCAAGGCCCGCTCCACGGGCGCGCGCGTCACGCTGGTGAACGCCTCCCCCAGGTTCACCGAGCGGCTGCGCCTGCACCAGACGGCGGCGGGCGAGCGGCTGGCCGATCACGCGCTGAGCGACGTGCTGGCGGGCAGCGGCGTCGAGCTGGTGGTGGGCCGGGTGGCCGCGATCGACCCTGAGCTGCGGCAGGTCCGGCTCCACAGCGACGCCCCGGAGCGGCCCGCGCTGGACGGCGACGCCGCTCCTCACGGCGACGCCGCTGAGCCCCCCGTGCTCCGCTACGACAAGCTGATCTACGCCCTCGGCACCGTCACCGACGCGACCGTCCCCGGCGTCGCCGAGCACGCCCACGTCTTCGACGACTACACGGCCACCGTCCGCCTGTCACGGCGGCTGGACACGCTCACCCGCGGCACGGTCGTCGTGGCAGGCGGCGGCCTGACCGGCGTCGAGGCGGTCACCGAGCTGGCCGAGGCCCGCCCGCACCTGCGCGTCGTCCTGCTGACCAGGGGACGCCCCGGGTCGATGATGGGCCAGGCCGCCCGCGCGTACCTGGACAGGGCGCTGGAGCGGCTCGGCGTCGAGGTGCGCTCCGGCGTGAGCATCACCAAGGTGCTGCCCGACGGCGTCGAGCTGGGCGACGGCGAGCTGATCCACTCCGACGCCACGATCTGGACCACCGGCACCCGGGCGCTGCCGCTGGCCGCCGAGGCGGGGCTGAGCGTGGACGCGCGCGGCCGGATCGTGGTGGACGAGGTGCTGCGCTCGGTCTCCCACCCCGACGTGTACGCGGTCGGCGACGCCGCCGCCATCACCCAGAAGTTCGGCGTCATGCACGGCACCTGCCAGGGCGGCATCCCCACGGGCCTGGGCGCGGCCGACTCGCTGGCCGCCACGCTGCGCGGCAGGACGCCCCCGCCGTTCAGGTTCGGGTACGTGCATCAGCCCGTGAGCCTCGGCAGGAAGGACGCCGTCATCCAGTTCACCCGCCCGGACGACTCCCCGCGCCGCGGGTACCTGACGGGCCGGGCGGCCATCGCCTACAAGGAGACGGTCAGCAGCAGCCCGATCACCCTGTGGAAGCTGCTCAAGCGCGGCCTGGTGCCGGTCCGGGTGTTCGGGTTGACGGCCGGGCGCGCATGACGGGGACGCGCGACGGGCGGGGCCCCGAGTGGCCCCGCCCAACGCACCCCCACGAATTCAGCGTTTGGTGACCGCCTCGCTGACAGCGTTCGGGCCGTCGTACTGGCGGTCGGGCATGTTCTGCAGCGCCTGGACGATGTCGTCGCCCGCGTCGTGCTCACGGGCGGCCTTGACCAGGTCGTCCTTGGAGGCGGGGTAGTCGACCCCGCTCAGGTGCTTCTGCAGGTCGATCGGGTTGGGTGCAGTGCTCATACCCGCCTGCTGCCCCGCGTTCACGAGACGTAACGGCGGGCTCGCGAGTTCTCCTGCGAGGCCTCCAGGCTCGCCAGCCTGGCCTCCACGCGTGGCGGCACGCGCCGCCGCTCGGCCAGCACCCACGGCAGCCCGCGCAGGGCGTCCAGGGCCGCCAGCGCCGACACGCGGTCGCGCGGCACCGTCCTGGCCAGGTGCACGGTACGCCGCAGCGCCGCCCGCACCGGCCGCCGCAGCCAGGTGAACCAGAGCGTGTTGCGCAGCCCCACCCGCCGCCTGCCGTGCGAATCCCGCAGGGTCGAGGCCTGGTGGTGCACGGTCAGCTCCTCCAGGTAACACAGCTCCCAGCCCGCCGTGGCCAGGTCCACGGCCAGCAGCTCCTCCTCGCCGCCCAGCCACAGCCGCCGGTTGAAGCCGCCGCACTCCAGGAACGCCTCCCGCCGCAGCACCGACGCCCCCGCCAGGAAGCTGCCCAGCGCGGGGCCGGGCAGCCAGTCGGGCCCGCGTACGGGCGAGCCGCGCAGCTCGGCCACGATCGGGTCGTCGCGCCCGCCCGGCTCGGCCAGGATGCGGGCCGTCACGACGGCCAGGCGGGGATGGGCGTCCAGCACGTCGGCCGCCCGCGCCAGGGAGCCCGGCGCCCACCACGTGTCGTCGTCGGCGAAGGCCACGTACGGCGTGCGCAGCCGCCCGACCCCCACGTTGCGGCCCACGGCGCCCAGGTTCTCGTCGAGGGCGACCAGGTCCACCTCGGGATAGGCGCGCGCGACGGCCTCGGCGGTGCCGTCGGTGGAGCCGTTGTCCACCAGCACCACCTGGGGCCGTTCCGGCAGCGCGAGCAGGCGGCCCAGCGCGGTGAGCGCCTCCTCGCGCCGGTTCCAGGTGATCACGACGGCGCCCACGCGCGGATCAGTCATCGGCCCGCTCCAGCGTGCGCCGCGCCCGTTCCACGGAGACCGGCAGCTCGCGCCGCTCCGCCAGCGCCCTCGGCAGCCTGCGCACCGCCGTACGCAGCCCCTCCCTGCCCGCCGAGCCGCTGCGCAGCGCCTGGAACGAGCGCCGCGCCACCACCCGCCACGGGCGGCGCAGCACGGCGGTCAGCACCGCGTTGCGCGCGGCCAGCACCTGCCTGCCGCGCGGGTCCCTGGCGGGCGAGGGGTGGTGGTGCGCCACCACGTCGTCCACGTACGCCAGCCCCCAGCCCTTGGCGGCCAGGTCCACGGCCAGCCGCTCCTCCTCGCCGAAGAAGAAGATCACGTCGTCGAAGCCTCCCGCGTCGAGGAACGCCTCCTTGCGCACCACCGCCCCGCACGCCAGGAACCCCAGCACGCTCGGCCCCGGCAGGTCCGCCTCGACGCCGAGCGGGGAGTGGCGCATCTGCTCCGACACCGGGTCCAGCCGCTCCTCGGGGCCGACCAGCACGCGCGCGCCCAGGACCGCCAGGCGCGGGTAGGCGTCCAGCACGTCGGCGGCCCGCTCCAGGGCGCCGGGCGCCCACCAGGAGTCGTCGTCGGCGAAGGCCACGTAGGGGGTCTCGGCCATCTGGACGCCGATGTTGCGGCCGGGGGCGCCCAGGTTCCTGCCCGCCTCGACCACGTGGACGTCGGGGAAGTGGCGCCGGACGAACGTGGCGGTGCCGTCCGTGGAGCCGTTGTCGACGAGGATCACCGGGCGTGGGTGCAGGGGGAGCGAGCGGGTCAGCGCCGGCAGCCGGTCCTTGCTCGCCACGACGACCGTGACGCGGGCTCCGTTCTTCACACGATGTCACTTACCGGAGGGGACCGCCTTACTCCTCCACCGATCCGTTGACGGGTGCCGGGGGGAGGCGTATGAAGGAGGTAACAGTGTTACCGACAAGAAACGGCGTTACCAAGCATGACGGTTACCGCGTACCAGCAGGCCCAGCGGGAAGGCCAGAGCGCCGTCAGGGCGGCCATCCTCGACGCGGCCAAGCGGCTGCTCATCGCGGAGGGGCCTGGGGCGCTCACCGTGCGGCGGATCTCCGGCGAGGCAGGCTGCTCCACCAAGGTGATCTACACGCTCTTCGGCGGGAAGGACGGGCTGGGCGAGGCGCTGTGGCTGGAGGGGTTCGCGCGGTTCGAGCGGTGGATGCTGGCCCTGCCGCCGCACGACGACCCCTTCACGCGGCTGCACCGGGGGCTCATGGCCTACCGCGAGTACGCGCTGAGCGAGCCCGACTACTACCGGGTCATGTTCCAGGGGGCGCTGCCGGGGCTGCGGCCGGGGCGTGAGGCGGTGCAGGCCGCCAAGCGCACGTTCGAGCTGCTGGTGCGCGGGGTGGCCGACTGCCTGGACGCCGGGCTGCTGCGCGGGGCGGAGGCCGGAGAGATCGCCGACGTGTTGTGGATGGCCGTCCACGGTGCCGTAGGTCTTGAAATTTCGGGATTTTTCGATCGGGACGTGGCCGAACGGCGTTACCGGCTCCTCTGCACCTCGGTGCTCACGCCGTTCCTGGCCTACGACGAGGGAAGGGACACGCCATGACCACTCCGTTCAAGGATGGATTCGCCCCGGTCAGCGAGGAGGTCACCGCCTTCGACCTCGACGTCACCGGCCGCATCCCGGCCGAGCTGAACGGCCGCTACCTGCGCAACGGGCCCAACCCGCTCAGCCTCGACGACCCCAGCGCCGGCCACCTGTTCTTCGGCGAGGGCATGGTGCACGGCGTGCGGCTGCGCGACGGCCGCGCCGAGTGGTACCGCAACCGCTGGGTCCGCAGCGCCCGCGTGGCCGAGCGGCTCGGCGAGGAGCCCAGGCCCGGGCCCGTGCACGCCGGTCTCGACTTCGCGGCCAACACCCACGTCATCGGGCTGGGCGGGCGCACGTTCGCCACGGTGGAGGCGGGGGCGCTGCCGTACGAGCTGGGCTACGAGCTCGACACCATCGGCGCGTGCGACTTCGACGGCGGGCTGCCGGGCGGCTTCGCCGCGCACACCCACCTCGACCCGGTCGCCGGCGAGCTGCACGCGCTGGCCTACTTCTTCGGCTGGGACCACCACCAGCACCTCGTGCTCGACCCCAAGGGCGTGGTCCAGCGGGTCACGGACATCCCGGTCGCCGACAAGCCGATGGTGCACGACTTCGCGCTCACCGAGCGGTTCGTGGTGATCTACGACCTGCCGGTCACCTTCAGCATGGACCACGCGGAGCGGGGCGCCCGCCTGCCGTACGCGTGGAACGACGAGCACCCCGCGCGCATCGGGCTCATGTCGCGCGAGAGCGGCGACCTGCGGTGGGTGGACGCGCCGCCGTGCTGGGTCTTCCACACCCTCAACGCCTACGACGACGGCGACGAGGTGGTCGTGGACGTGGTCAGCTACCCCAAGGGGTTCGTGGACGCGCGGCTCGACCTGGGCGGCAGGCCCACGCTCGACCGGTGGCGGATCAACCTCACCACGGGCAGGGTCGGGCAGGCGCGGCTCGACGACCGCGCCCAGGAGTTCCCGCGCATGGACGAGCGCCGCACCGGCCGCCCCTACCGCTACGGCTACACCGCCACCACCCGCGAGCTGATCGACGTGGTGGGCGGCGAGCTGGAGGACCTGCCGGACGACGCCTTCGACAACACGCTCATCAAGCACGACCTGCGGCGGGGCACGCAGGAGACGCGGCCGCTGGGGCGCGGCGCGTACGTGGGCGAGCCCGTCTTCGTCGGCGCGGGGCAGGCCGAGGACGACGGTTACGTGCTGTCGTTCGTCAACAACCCGGCCAGGGGAGCCGCCGACCTGGTCATCCTGTCCGCGCAGGACTTCACCGGCGAGCCGGTCGCCACCGTGCATCTGCCGGCCCGGGTGCCGCTCGGCTTCCACGGAAGCTGGATCGCCGACTGACTCGGAGGCGGTAGCCTCTTCAGGTTGGACCTAACACGTGAAGAGGGAGAGGCCGTGACCGGTCTGGTCGTCGCCATGGACGGACCTTCTGGGTCGGGTAAGTCGAGCGTGTCGCGCGGTGCCGCCCGCGCGCTGGGCCTGCGTTACCTCGACACCGGGGCGATGTACCGCGCGATGACCTGGTGGGTGCTCCAGCAGGGCATCGACCCGGCCGACCACGCCACGGTCGCGGCCCGCTGCGGCGAGCCCGCCATCGTCTCCGGCACCGACCCCGACGCGCCCGCGATCCACGTCGACGGCGTGGACGTCGCGGGGCCGATCAGGCAGGCCGAGGTCACCGGCGCGGTCTCGGCCGTCGCCGCCGTGCCCGAGGTGCGCGCGCGGCTCGTCGCGTTGCAGCGCGAGATCATCGGCACCGGTGACATCGTGGTCGAGGGCCGCGACATCGGCTCGGCCGTCTGGCCCGAGGCGCCGGTCAAGATCTACCTGACGGCGAGCGCGGAGGCCCGCGCCCGCAGGCGCAGCGCCGAGGTCGCCGGCTCCACGGTGGAGGCGCAGCAGGAGGCCATGGCCAGGCGTGACACCCTGGACTCAACACGTAAGACGGACCCGCTCTCGATGGCGGTTGGCGCCATCGAGCTCGACACCACCGCGCTGACCTTGGATGAGGTTGTGGCGGAGGTGCTGAGACTGGTCGCGGAGCGGAGGAGCTCGGGAGGAGAGCGCGAGGGACGAGCCGACGAGTCCCGAAGCGGCCGCGACCATATCCGCGAGCGCACCTGAACCGTTCAGGTGCGGTACTCACTGTAAGGACGAGACATCGTGTCAACGGGGGATTGGGTCGAGGCCGACCTCGACGAGCTGGAGATCGACGAGCAGGAGCACCACGGCGTGCCGCTGCCGGTCGTGGCCATCGTCGGGCGGCCGAACGTCGGCAAGTCCACGCTGGTCAACCGCATCATCGGCCGTCGTGAGGCGGTCGTCGAGGACGTGCCGGGCGTCACCCGCGACCGCGTCACCTACGACGCCAACTGGCGCGGCCGCCGCTTCACCGTGGTCGACACCGGCGGCTGGGACCCTGACGCCACCGGCATGAACCTGCGCATCGCCGAGCAGGCCCAGGTCGCCGTGGAGCTGGCCGACGTGATCGTGTTCGTCGTGGACGCCACCGTGGGCGCCACCGACGCCGACGAGATCGTGGGCTCGGTGCTGCGGCAGTCCGGCAAGCCGGTCATCCTGGCCGCCAACAAGGTCGACAACCAGCAGCTGGAGCTGGAGGCCGCCGCGCTGTGGGCGCTCGGCCTCGGCGAGCCGTACCCTGTCTCGGCGCTGCACGGCCGCTCCAGCGGCGACCTGCTCGACGTGGTGCTCGAGGCGCTGCCCGAGACGCCCGAGGTGACCTTCGGCGCCGAGCGCGGGCCCGCCCGCGTCGCGCTGCTCGGCAAGCCCAACGTCGGCAAGTCCTCCCTGCTCAACAAGCTGGCGGGGGAGGAGCGGGTGCTGGTCGACCCGATGGCGGGCACCACCCGCGACCCCGTGGACGAGCTGATCGAGCTGGGCGGGCGCACCTGGCGCTTCATCGACACCGCCGGCATCCGGCGGCGCGACCGCGAGCTGCAGGGCGCCGACTTCTACGCCGCCATGCGCACCCGCGCGGCGCTGGAGCGCACCGAGGTGGCGATCGTGCTGATCGACGCCAGCGAGCCGCTCACCGAGCAGGACCTGCGCATCATCGGCCTGGTCATCGAGTCGGGGCGGGCCATGGTGGTGGCCTTCAACAAGTGGGACCTGGTCGACGAGGACCGGCGCTACTACCTGGAGAAGGAGATCGACCGGCAGCTCGTCCGCACCCCGTGGGCGCTGCGGGTCAACATCTCCGCCAAGACCGGCCGGCACGTCGACCGGCTCGTCCCGGCCCTGGAGAAGGCGCTCGACTCCTGGTCCACCCGGGTGCCGACGGCCCGGCTCAACGCGTTCCTCACCGAGCTGGTGCAGCAGACGCCGCCGCCGGTGCGCGGCGGCAAGCAGCCGAAGATCCTGTTCGCCACGCAGGCGTCCGTCGAGCCGCCCAAGTTCGTGCTGTTCACCTCCGGGTGGCTGGAAGACACCTACCGCCGCTTCATCGAGCGCCGCATCCGCGAGGAGTTCGGCTTCGCCGGATCCCCGATCGAGGTGACGATGAAGATCAGGGAAAAGCGCGCGAAGAAGGACAAGTGACTGGGGTACGATTCAGCGCAACGCGTTGACGGAGACGAGTAGCCAGCGGGTCCGCACGGGCCGAGAGAGCCGCCGGTAGCTGCGAAGGCGGTGCCGTGCCCCGCTGGTGAAGACACTCCCGAGTGCGGGGAGGAAATGCCCCGCCGGTCTGACCCCCGTCATCGGGTCGCCGAGGCCGCCTCCGTCGTGGGGCGGCGAAAGTGCGGTGGCACCGGGAGCTCCCTTCTCCCCCGCACTCCCAAGGGGTCATGCACTTCCTTCATCGAGGAGCTGTAATGATCTCTCGTGTCATGTCGGCGGAGCTGTCCGAGCACGCCGGCCAACGAGTGACGATCGCCGGCTGGGTCCATCGCCGCCGGCGACTCAAATCCGTGTCCTTCCTCGTCGTCAGGGACCGTACCGGGCTGGCGCAGGCCATCTCGGGCGGTGACCTGCCGCCCGAGGAGAGCGTCGTCCGGGTCACCGGCACGGTGGCCGCCAGCGAGCAGGCACCCGGCGGCTACGAGCTGGTCTCGCCCGAGGTCGAGGTGCTCGCGCAGCCGTGCGAACCGCCGCCGTTCGACCTCTACCGGCCCGTGGTCGGGGCGGCCCTGCCGGCCGTGCTCGACCACGCGCCGGTCGCGCTGCGGCACCCGCTGCTGCGCGCCGGGCTGGAGATCTCGGCCGCGAGCGTGGCCGGGTTCCGCGAGACGCTCGACCGGCTCGGCTTCACCGAGATCCACACACCCAAGATCGTCGAGTCGGCCACCGAGTCGGGCGCGAACGTCTTCGGCATCGACTACTTCGGCCGGCCCGCCTACCTCGCCCAGTCGCCGCAGTTCTACAAGCAGGCGATGGCCGGGGTGTTCGAGCGGGTCTACGAGGTGGGCCCGGTCTTCCGCGCCGAGCCGCACGACACCGTGCGGCATCTGGCCCAGTACACCAGCCTGGACGCCGAGCTGGGCTTCGTCCGCGACCACCGGGACGTGATGGTGGTGCTGCGGGAGGCCGTGGCGGGCATGCTGGAGTCCGTACGCGGCCGCGCCGGCGCCGCGCTCGGCCTGCTCGGCGTCGTCCCGCCCGCGGTGCCCGCCGAGATCCCCGCCATCCACTTCACCGAGGCGCAGCGGCTGACCTCCAGCGACGAGTCCGACCTGGCGCCCGCCCAGGAGCGGTGGCTGTCGGAGTGGGCGGAGCGGGAGCACGGGTCGCAGTTCCTGTTCGTCACCGGGTTCCCGATGTCGAAGCGGCCGTTCTACACCCATCCGGACCCGGCGCGGCCCGCGTACTCCAACGGGTTCGACCTGCTCTTCCGGGGGATGGAGCTGGTGACCGGGGGGCAGCGGCTGCACCGGTACGAGGACTACGTGCGGGCGCTGGGCTCACGGGGGGAGGGGACTGCGGCGTACGAAGGGTATCTGCAGGCCTTCCGGTACGGGATGCCGCCGCACGGTGGGTTCGCGCTCGGGCTGGAGCGGTGGACGGCGCGGCTGACCGGGGCGGCCAACGTCCGGCAGACCACCGCGTTTCCGCGCGACCTGCACCGGCTCTCACCGTGAACGCGCGTGCCCGTCCCGTCCCTGTCGAGGGGTGGGGCGGGCACGCCTCAGCGGCTTTCCACGGTGCGGCCTTCAGCGGCGTGGCATCAGGACGGCGACCGCCGCGCCCAGCAGGCAGATGAACGCCGTCACCAGGAACATCTCGGTGTACTCGGTGTGCAGGGCCGCCTGCACCTTGGCGGTGTAGTCGGCCAGTCGCCGCTGGTACGTCTCCCGATCCACGCCGAACGGGAGCGGCGTGTCCAGGTGGGCCGTCAGCGACTGGAACCGGTAGAACCCCCACGCCGACACCGCCGCGATGCCGATCAGCATGCCCATCATCCTGGCCACCACGACCGCCGCCGACGCCACCCCGTGCTGCGCCGCCGTACTCGCGCGCAGCACCGCCGACGACACCGGCGCGATCACCAGCCCCAGCCCCAGCCCGGCGAGCACCAGGTCACGATCCATCGCCGGCCCCGCCCCGGCCAGGTCGAGCGGCCAGTGGCTCATCAGCCAGTAACCCCCGGCCGCCAGCGCCATGCCCGCCACCGCCACGACCCGCTCACCCAGCCTGCGCGCCAGCAGCCCGCCCAGCAGGGCCGCCACCGCCAGCGCCGCCAGGAACCTGGCCAGCACCAGCGACGCGTCCAGCGCCTCCTTGCCGAGCAGGGTCTGGGCGGTGATCTGCACGAACACCATGGTGACCAGCAGCGCGGCGCCGGCCAGGAAGCTGACGGCGAGGGTGGCCAGGAGCGGTCGCTTGCGGGTGGTGGCGAGGTCGAGCAGGCGTACGGGGGAGCGGATCTCCCACCAGACGAAGGCCACGGCCACCAGCACGCCGGCCACTATCACGGGCGGGCCCCAGGGTGGGAGGACGGCGGTGGCGGGGTCGGGGTTGTACAGGCCCACGACTAGGAGCGCCAGGGCCAGGGCGAGCAACACCCCGCCCACCACGTCCACCCGCTTCGCCGCCACCCCGTCGGCGGCCGTCGTCTCGGCACTCGCTACCTCGCCGGGCGCCGTCACGCCAGCAGCCGCCGTCTTGGCGCTCGCTACCTCGCTGGGCGCCGTCACGCCTGTGGCCGCTGTCTCGCCGCTCCCCACCTCGCCGGCGGCTGTCACCTGGCCGGCCGCAGCCTTGCCGGGGGCCGACGGGCCGGGCGTCACGGCACCGACCCTCATCTCGCCGGGTGCGGACACCTCACCGGGCGTCGCTTCCGGTCCGCCCGCCCGGACCGCGTTCGGGCGATGGGGTGGGATCGTGAGGTGGATGGCGACGGCGGCCAGGGCGGCGAGCGGGACGTTGACCCAGAAGATGGCATGCCACCCACCAAGCTCCACCCCCGCCACCACCGCACCGGGCACCCCCGCCAGCAACCCTCCGTACAACGGCCCCAGCGCACTGCCCAGCTCCTGCGCCGCCCCCACAGCCCCCAGGGCGACCGGCCGCTCGCGCTCCTCCCACAGATCCCCGATGAGCGCCATCGTGATCGGCAGCAGCGCGCCTCCGGCCACCCCCTGCACGGTACGCCCGGCCACCACCATCACCTCCCCGGCCGCCAGCGCCGTCAGCACCGAGCCGAGGGCGAAGGCCGCCAGGCAGGCGTGGATGAGGGGCCGCCGGCCGTACCGGTCGGAGAGCTGGCCGAGCAGCGGCATCGCGGCGACGTACCCGAGCAGGAAGCCCGTGACGATCGGGGTGGCCCGCTCCAGGTGGTTGAGCGGGATGCCGACGTCCTCGGCGATGTCGATCAGGACCGTCACCACCACGTACGCGTCCAGCGCCGCCAGCAGCACCACCGCGCCGCCGGTACCGAGCACCACCCGCCGGGCGCGCCTCATCGCACCGCCCTCACGTCGCAGGACATCCAGGACGGCGGGTGGCGGCGGCCGGTCGCGCACGGCATGTCAGACAAGCCGGCGGGCCTCACTTGGTGGCGGGCGGCGTGATCGTGACGGGCGCGTCGTAGTCGCTGAACGTCACCGTGACCGTGCCGCCCTGCAACGGCAGGCTGGCCTTGGTGAGCCGGCTGCTGGCCTGGTCGAGCCAGACCTTGCCGTTCACGTCCTGCGTGACGCCCGGCACGATCGGGGAGACGACGGCGGCGGGGAAGGTGGTGGCGACCCGGTAGGAGCCGTCCTCGACGCCCTCCACCTTGGGGCCGGTGGCCGAGGCGAGCAGCTGGGAGATGCCCTTGGTGGGCTGCAGGATCACCGACGGGTCGTAGATCTGCGCGAGCTGCGCCCGCGTCATCTTCTGGAAGCCGCCCGTCGGCCCCTTGAAGTGCACCGTGTCGCCGACCAGGGCGAAGGAGACCTCCTGCAGGGTGCCCAGGATGTCGAGGGTGAGCGTGCCGTCGGCGTCGCCCTGCGCCGTCAGCCGGCCGTCGGCCTTCTTGATCGGCACCTGCGGCTCGCCCTCGGTCGCGATCGCGAAACCGGCCGACTTGACGGCCTTCATCGCCTCGGAGGCCTTGTTCATCAGCTCGGGCCCGGCGGGCAGCTCGGCCCCGCCGCCGCCCGATGAGCACGCCGCCGCTAACGCGAGCGCGGCCACGACGAGGAGTCTTCTGAGCATGCCCGGATCGTATCGACCGGTGGCGGAGACCGTGCGCCGTCGCGGATATCGGTTGGGTGTCAGCGCAGCTTCTTCAGCTGCTCCACCAGCGGCGCGTACGCCTCCTCGATGGCCTCCAGCTGATCGTCGGTGAGCCGGTCGACGAAGTGCTCCCGGACGCTCGCCACGTGGAACGGCGCCACCCGCTGGATCGTCTCCCACCCCTCGTCGGTCAGCACCGCGAACGTGCCCCGGCGGTCGTCACGGCAGTCCTCCCTGACGACCAGGCCCTTGGCCTCCATGCGGGAGATCTGGTGGGACAACCGGCTGCGCGACTGGATCGTCGCGTCGGCCAGGTCGCTCATCCGCATGCGCCGGCCCGGGCTCTCGGAGAGGTTGACGAGGATCTCGTAGTCGTTCAGCGAGAGTGAGTGCTCCTGCAGCTCGCGGTCGAGCCGGTGCATGAGCAGCTTGTGCAGCGCCAGGTGCGTACGCCAGGCACGCTGTTCGGCGGGTGAAAGCCAGCGAGGCGTGCTCATCGGAACCCCTTAAGTGTGCGGGCCTCGTCCTTCGGCCTGGGAAGGGAACGCGGTTCGGCGCCGCAGGATCGAACTCCTCCAAGTATCGCTCCCCTGCGGCTCCGCAGCAGCCGCAGGAGCTCCTCGCCGGTGGAACGGCGCAACGTCTGTGGCGCTGAGGTGGGACTCAAGAGGAGGTACCTCCTCGGCGGGCGATCGGCGGCGAAGCAGGAATCCCTCCCGACAGGCAGGGAATCAGCCAAGATCCCCAATCTAGCGCACGTAGAGTTGAACGCCATGGGGGAGGGCACATCGGGGGAGAGCCTGGGCACCGTGCTCGTAGCCGGTGCCGCGAACCTCGCCATCGCGCTGGCCAAGCTCGTCGCCGGGCTGATCGGCGGCTCGGCGGCGATGTTGTCGGAGTCGGCGCACTCGGCCGCCGACACCGTCACCGAGCTCCTGCTGCTGGTGTCGGTGCGCCGGTCGGGCAAGCCCGCCGACCGGCGGCACCCGTTCGGGTACGGCAAGGCCGGCTTCGTCTGGGCCATGATGGCGGCGGTGGCGACGCTGGTGGGCGGGGCCGGGTTCTCGATCACGCACGGGTTGCACGAGATCAGCCATGGTGAGGAGCTGGCCGATCTCACGCCGTCCTATGTCGTGCTGGCCGTCTCGTTCGTCATCGAGGCCATCTCGTTCACGAAGGCGTACCGGCAGTTGCGGAAGGAGGCGCGCCGCTACGAGGTGAGCCCTGTGCGGCTGGTGCGGCTGACGTCCGACACCGCGCTGAAGGCCGTGCTGTTCGAGGACGCCGCCGCGCTCGTCGGGCTGGTCATCGCCGGCGCGGGGCTGCTCGGCTCGCAGCTGAGCGGCTCGGCGCTCTGGGACGGTGCCGCGTCCGTCGCGATCGGCCTGCTCCTGCTGGTGGTGGCGCTCATCCTGATCCAGTCGAACCTGTCGCTGCTCATCGGGCAGGCGGCGCCGCAGGGCGTGCAGCTCGGCATCCGGGCCGTGCTGATGGCCCAGCCCGAGGTGGAGGACGTCGTCGAGCTGCTGACCATGATGATCGGCCCCGGTGCGGTGCTGGTCGCCGCGAAGATCGACTTCAGGGACGAGGCCAGCGCCGCGGGGGTGGAGATCGCCTGCGAGGAGGTGGACCGGCGGCTGCGGGAGCGTTTCCCCGGGGTCAGGCAGGTCTTCCTCGACCCGACCCCGACCCGCCGCCGCTTCTGACGCCTGACCGGGCCTGCGCTGGTCATGGGGCCGGATCCGGATCGGTCACAGGTGCTGGCCCGGGATGGGCACGCGGCCGGCGGGGCTGTCGGTGACGACCGCCACCCTGATGTCCGGCCCGGCGCTCCACTCCAGCAGATGCCGGCCCGTCAGGTCCTCGCCGCTCTCGCCGACCTTGTCGAGCGTCAGCTCGCCGCGCTTGATGAGTGCCTCCTTGCGGGTCCAGTGCCTGATCAGCTCGTCGTTGCCGGTGACCATCGCCCGCTCGCGCGGGGTGAGCACGCGGTCGGCCAGCACCGTGTCGAGCGGGCCGGGGCGGACGCGCTCGGCGTCCACGCCGACCTTGCCGGGGCCCGCCCCCGCGCACACGTATCCGCGCGTGTGGCTGAAGCTGACCCCCAGGTCAGGGGCCTGTTCCAGGTACGGCCTGCCGTGGCCGAAGCCGTGCAGGTCGCAGTACTGGAGCAGGGTCAGCTCAGCCGGATCGGCGCCGAGCACCTCGGCGGCGCAGAGCCGGACGAGGAGGTGGGCGGCGATGAAAACGGTGCGGTCGTGGTCGAACTTGAAGCGGGCGGCCCGCTCCTGCTCCACCTCGGTGAGCCATTCGTCGGGGGCGCGCACCTCGTCGGGGCGCCCGCCCATCGCTAAGGGGCCGATCGTCAGTCCTTCTTCTTGTCGTCGCCGTCGAGGTTGTACTGGTCCTCCGACGCCGCGCCGAGCACGGTCACGTCATGAATCTTCCAGGTCCCCTTCTCCTTGACAAGGCTGATCTTAAGGTGCGAGTCCTTGACCGAGCGGATCGCCTCCGAAGTGTTCACCTGCTGGTCCACGACGACGATGGCGTGGGCGGTGGCGTCGTCCACGTCGGCCAGGTAGACCTTGCGCACGGTGGCCTGCGAGGTGGCCTTGAGCTTGACGATGACCTGGGCCATGGCGCCGCCGAACGCGGCGTCGTAGGTGGTCAGGAAGTCGCCCGTGGCCTGGGCGGCGAGGGTGGAGCGGGTGCTCTGGAGGTTCTGGTAGTCGTAGCTGAGCAGGGCGCGGCTGAACGCGCTCGCGGCGCCGGACACCTCCAGGCGCAGGGCGCGCTCGGACTCCAGGCTCGCCCGGGCGTCCTCGGCCTGGGCGGCGGAGATCCACTGCAGGACCGCGGTGGCGGTGATCGCGGTCACCAGCATCGCGGCCAGCGCGCCCACCACCTTGGCCCGCGTGAAGCGGCGGCTCCTGGAGGGCGCCCCGCCGTCGGGTGCGGCGTCCGTGTCGGGTGCGGCCTGCGCGTCGGGTTCGGCCTCTGTGTCGGGGGTGGCCTGCGCGTCAGCGTCAGCGTCAGCGTCGGCAGGGGCGGGGGCGGGGGCGGGCGGGGGGTCGGCGACGGGGGTGCCGGTTCCGGGCTCGTCGGTCAAGGTGACTCCTCACGGCGGCGGGCGGCCCGGCCCACCGCGATCCAGCCCACGATGCCACCACTCACCACCACGGCGAGGAAGATCGCGGCAACCAGCGGGGCGACGTTCATCGGGCTTCCTGACGCGGCCCGCGTGGCGGCCGCGCTCCTGGACGATTCGGCGGTGCTCTCCAGCGACGGAGCCGGAGACGGGGAAGGCTCCTCGCCCGGCGACTCCGTGGCCCCGGCGGCGTCGGCGGGCAGAGCGGTGTTCGCGGAGGAGCCAGGCTCGGGCCCCGGGTCGGGGACGGGCCGGCGGGCGGGGCAGGCGCGCGTCCCGGGCACGGGGGGAGGCCCCAGGGCACTGGCGTACTCCTCGGCGGGGGTCGGCCCGCCCGGCACGCTGAAGATGAAGGACGCCTTGCCGTACACGGTGCCGCCGCGCCGGTCGGTGATGTCGCCGGCCAGGGAGAGCGCGGTCGGCACGATGCTCAGCAGGTGGTGCACGTCGCGCTCGGTCTGGGGGGAGAAGACGGGCTGGTGCGGCAGGCCGGCCGCCGTCAGCAGGCAGGAGAAGCCCGGCCTGGACGTGCGCACGGCCGTGTCGAGCTGGGCGAAGACGCCCGGCCCCTGGTCGAGGAAGGCGTTCAGGTCCGTACGGGAGGCCCGCAGCACCGCCGTCACCGTGCTCAGGTCGGAGATCCCGGAGGCCAGCTGCCCCCGCTTCCCGGCCAGCGTGTGAGTGAGCCGGGTGAGCTGCACCGACAGGTCGTCCAGGACGGCGGCGTTGTCGGCCAGGGTGCCGGTCAGGGTGTGGGCGTCGTCGACGATGCGCCTGATCGCGGGCGCCCGCCCGTCCAGTGCGACGGCCAGCTCGTGCACGATGGTGTCGGCGTCCTCGGGCGGCACCGCGTTCAGCAGCTTGCCGACCCCTTCGAACAGCTTCTTGTAGTCCAGCGGCACCGTCGTGCTGGCCAGCGGGATCGTGTCGCCGGGCGCGAGCGCGGGCCCGGTGACGCCGGTGGGCGGCGGCGAGAGCGCCACGTACGGCTCGCCGATGGCCGAGCGGCGCCGCACCTCGGCGGTGACGCCCTTCGGCAGCCGGATCTCCCTGTCGATGTCCAGCCCCACGACGATCTTGCCGGGCGCCAGCCGCACCTCCCCGATCTTGCCGACCCGGACGCCCAGGTACGCCACGTCGAACCCGCGGATCAGCCCGGGCGAGGAGACGAACTCGGCCGACACCCGGTACGGCCGCTCGATCGCGTCCAGCCGGATGATCGTGCTGAACGCCCAGACCGTCATGACGATCCCCAGCAGCACGAAGAACCCGAGGTTGACGTAGATGCGGCTTCTCATCGCGGCGGCTCCAGCAGCAGGCTGAAGTCCCCGCCGCGCTCGGTCACGGGTGTCCCGCGCACGCTCGGCAGCAGCCCCTTCAGCCACACGTAGATCAGCACCTGCCCGTTCACGGTGATCGGCGGCGTGTCGATGAACGACTGCAGCTCGGCCACCAGCGCCTTGAGATCCTCCTTGCCCCGCTGCATGGCCGTCGAGACGGTCTCCAGCTCGCGCAGCAGCGTGCGCAGCCGCTGGGCGTGGCGCGGGTAGACGGTGAGGTTGGCCTGCTCGGCCAGCCTGGTGAGCGCGACGATCGTCTTCTTGACGTGCCTGCGGCCGTGCGCGAGGCGCCCGGTGGCGGCGGCGAGCGTGCCCGGCAGCCGGTCCAGCTCGGCGCTGCCCTCGGCCAGGTCGTCGCCGAGCCTGGCCAGGGCGTCGATGGAGGTGCCGAGGTCGCGGCGGGCGGCGGCGTAGGCGTCGGTGACCTGCGCCGTCTGCTTGATCAGCCGGTTCACCTCATCGCCCTGTCCGGCGAAGGCGGTGGAGGCGGCGTCGAGGATGGCGTTGACGTCCTGGGCGCCGAGCGCCTCGATGAGCGGCCCCGCCTTGGCGGTGACCTGCTCGATGTCCGGCTCGACCGAGGTCTGCGCGATGGTGGCGCCGTCCTTGATGTACGGGCCCGTGGCCAGGTCCTTGCCGGCGGGCGGGGCGAGGCGGACGTAGTTCTCGCCCAGCACGGACGTCTTGGCCACGGTGGCCGTGCTGCCCTCCGGCACCCGGTGGGCGGACTGGACCGACATGGTCACCCTGGCCCGGTAACCCTCCAGCCGGATGCCGGTGACCGTGCCCACCCGCACGTCGGCGATCTGCACGCTGTGCCCGGCCACCAGGCTCTGCACGTCGTCGAAGACCGCGTGCAGGGTGAGGTCGCCGGTGGTCGCGCCGAGCGTCTGCAGCGAGCAGCCGGCGGTCAGGGCCAGCGCCGCCAGCCCGGCGGCCAGCCGTCTGATCATCGCGAGCCTCCCCGTTGCTCGAAGGGGCAGTTGCTCAGCCCGGCGGGCAGGCACGGCACCGGGCCCAGGTTCAGCGCGTCGAACAGCGGGGTCAGCCAGGCCCTGGTCATGGCGTTCAGCACGACGCGGATCTTCAGCACGTGCTGCTTGCGGTCCCAGGAGTCGATCAGCACGTCGGCGAAGTCGGCCGCGCCCTTGACCGCCCGCGCGGTGGAGGCGCTGTTGGCCCGGACGGTCAGCACCAGCTCGGCCAGCGTCGTGGCGGCCTGGGGCAGCCGCTTCGTGTACTGCTCGATGATCACGTCGCCGTTCCGCACGAACCCGGCCATCGCCGTGACGAACCCGCGCAGCCGCCGCCGCTCCTCCGCCAGGATCGCGCTGGCCTCGGAGAAGGCGTCGATGGTGCCGGTCACCTGGCTCTCGCGCTCGTTCAGGCTGGTGGCCAGCTCGTTCAGGCTCCTGGCCAGGTCCACGAGCTGCTGGTCCTGCTTGGCCAGGACGCCGGTGAGGTCGGCGGTGTCGGCGATCGCGTCGTTGATCGTCTCGCCGCGCCCCCGCACCCCGTCGGCCAGGTCGCCCGCCACGTCGCCCAGCTTCTCGTCGTCGAGCGCGTCGGTCAGCTTGGTGAACGCGTCGAGCGCCTCGTCGATCTCGACCGGCAGCTCGGTGCGCTCCAGCGGGATCGTCGCCCCCGGCTGGATGCGCTGGTCGCCGGGCCGCCACGGGGGGTGCAGCACGACGTTGCGCTCGCCGAGCGTGTTCTGCGGCGCGACCACGGCCCTGACGTCGGACGGCAGCGGCACGTGCCGGTCGATCCGCAGCTCCACCCGTACCTTGTCGCCGGCGATCCGGATCCGGTGCACGTAGCCGGCGTCGAGCCCCATCACCTTCACCCGCGCCTCCTCGTACAGGGAGGGCGCCTGACTGAAGATCGCGACCAGCGCGTACGGCCCCGCCCCGCCCACCGAGCACCCGGACGCCAGCAGCACCCAGGCGAGCAACACCGCGGCCAGCCGCCTCATCGCCCGTCCTCCCTGTCGTCGGCGATGGCGGCCAGCACCTCGGGGTTGATCGGCCCCAGCCCCGTGGCGATGGCCTCCAGCCACGGCCCTTGCCCGCCCATCGTGGCCAGCCCGGAGAACGTCGGCCCCGCCCAGGCCAGCAGCGAGTTGAGCTGCTCGGTGCTGCCGCTGAGCCGTGTCGTGATGGCCGCGTTGTCGTCCAGCACCTTGACCAGCGTCCGCTCGTGCTCGGTGATCAGCCGGGTGGTGCTCTGTACCAGGTCGCTGCCGTCGCCGAGGATCGTGCGCAGCTCGTCGCGGCGCCTGCGCAGCTCGTTCAGCATGATCTCGACGGCGTCGATCAGCCGCCCGAGCTGGGCGTCCTTGCGCTCCAGCACCTCGATGATCCGGGTGCCGTTGTCGAGCAGCCGCTGCAGTTGCGGCTCGCTCGCGCTGATGGTCTCCGACAGGTCGCCGATGTTGTCCAGGAGCCGGGTGACGCGGCCGTGCTTGAAGGTGTCGATCTTGCCCAGCTCGGTGAGCAGCTCGTCCACGGCCTCGGTGTCGAGCCGCTCGACCAGCTTGGTGGCGTCCTTGACGGCGTCGTTGACCAGGGTGGGCACGCCGGTCCGCTGCACCGGGATGCGCCGCTGGGCCTCGGGGAGCTGGTCCAGGTACGGGGGCGCGACCGCGCCGGTGAGCTTGACGTACCGGCCGCCGAGCAGGTTGGACAGGGCGATGTCGGCCCTTGTGGAGCGGCCGAGCCGCACGCCGTCGTCCACCTTCCAGGTGACGACCACGTGCCCCTGGCCGTAGTCGGCCCGCACCTCGGTCACCTTGCCCACCCGCACCCCGGCGACGCGTACGTCGTTGCCGGCGCGCAGCCCGCCGGAGTCCACGAACACCCCGGACACGGTGTAGCCGCCCTCCAGCAGCCCCAGGTTGCCGACCAGGAACGTGGTCACGAGGATCGCGGCGAGCGTGGCCATCGACACCAGGCCGACGGCGTACTTGTTGCGGTCACGGAACGACTTGAGTGCCATCACCGGCCCACCAGCAGCTTCCTGAGGTCGTTCTCGCTCTGGATCCTGGTGTTGCGCAGCGGCGGCGGCGTCTGCATCCCGTACGGGCAGGGCGCGGCGCTCAGCGCCAGGCAGGGGACGGCGGTGATGAAGTAGTGGCCCCGGTTGACCGACGAGTACGCCCGCGTGAGCAGCGGCGGGAACGTGCTGACCACCTTGTCGATCTCGCCCACGTGCCGCCTGATGCCGCCCGTCAGCCCCGACAGGTTGTCCACCAGCCGGCCGAGCTCGTCGGCGTTCTTGCCGATCACCTCGTTGGAGGTGTGGAAGGTGGCCGACAGCTCCACCAGCGCGTCGTCCACCAGCCGCCGGTTGTCGGCGAACGCCTCCGACAGAGTGACGAGGTTGTCCACGAGCCGCTCGATCTGCTTGTCGCGCTTGGCGACCACGCCGGTGACGGTGGCGTAGTCCGCCAGCAGCCGCTCGATGGTCCGCCCGCGCTCGTTGACCGTGGTGGTGATCGCGTTGACGTTGTCGAGCAGGCGCGGGATGTTGTGCTCGTTGCCCTTGAGCGACGTGGCCGCGGCCGTCAGGAGCTGGTTGATCTGGTCGGGGTCCAGGCTGCGGGTGAGCGGGCCGAGGTCGCTGATCAGCTCGCCGATGTCCACGACGGAGGAGGTGCTGGTGATGCGCGAGCCGGGCGGCAGCATGCCGGGCGCGGTGCCGGGCAGCAGGTAGATCACGCGCTGGCCGACGGCGTTGCGCCACCGGACGGCCGCCTCGGTGTCGGCGGGCACCTTGACCGACTCCTGCACCTCCATGGTCACCTCCGCCCGCCCGTTCACGACCGTGATCGTGTCCACCTGGCCGACGGGCGCTCCGGCGATCTTCACCTGGTCGCCCTCGACCAGCCCCGACACGTCGTCGAACACGGCGACCAGCCGGTAGCCGCCGCCGGTGCTCACCCGCGCGATCTGCACGGCGATGAAGGCGATCAGCGACAGGGTCAGGCCGACGAACAGTACGAACCGCACGAACGTCCACCGGCGGCGCACGCGTTCCATGCCTCAGCGCCTCCCGTCTTCCATGCCTCAGCGCCTCCCGTCGGTCGGGCCGCAGGCGCCGACGATCAGCTCGCAGATGTCGGTGGCCACGAACGCCTCCACCTGGAGCTGGCGGCTGTTGCCCGGGCCCGGCGCCTCGATCAGCTCGTTGAGCAGGTCCACCAGCGTGTCCAGCCCGCGCACGCCGTCGCCGGCCAGGCCCAGCTGGGCGTAGATGAGCGCGGCCACCCGCTCGCCCGAGTGCACGCCGGCCCGGAGGTCGCGCCGGTGCTCGGCCAGGCCGTGGGTGACCTGGCCGGAGACCGAGGTGATCTCCTGCAGCAGCACGCGCACCTTGTCGGCCCGCTCCAGCAGGTCGGGGGTGATGACGTTGACGTCGGAGGAGATGGCGATCAGCTCGTCGCCCCTGTCCGACAGCGCGGTGCCGAGCAGCGCCGTGTCGTGCAGGAACTGCCTGGCCCGGTGCCGGTGCTCGTGGGCCACGCCCACGACGGTGCCGGCGTCGCCGATCAGCTCGCGCAGGTCCGTGCCCTGGCCCTCCAGGCCCTTGGCCAGCGTGTGCACGATGACCGTGACCTCGCGCGGATCGACCGCCTCCAGGCCCTCGTAGGCGTCGCCGAGCGTGTCGGACAGGTCGAGCGGGTCGCGGGTGTCGGTGATGACGGCGCCGGAGGCCAGGTAGGGGCCGGTGGTCTCGCCGGAGCCCGGTTCCAGGGCGACGTACTTGGGGCCGAAGACCGAGGCGGGCTCCACGGACGCCACCGTGGTCGCGGGCACCTGGGTGGTCACGTGCATGGTGACGACGGCCCGGCCCTTGACGTCCAGCGACAGGCTGGTCACCTCGCCGACCGTGATGCCGCGGATCTTGACGGGGGAGCCGGTGTCGAGGCCCTGGCCGGCCCGGCCGAACACCGCGTCCAGGCGGATGCCGGGGACGAGGGTGGCGGTGCGCACGGCGTACAGGGCGGCGGCGGCGAAGACGGCCAGCACGGCCAGCGCGATGCCCAGCCGGGCGGCGAGAGGAAGTTCAGCTCGGGCCACCGGCTCACCCCGTCAGCGGTATGTTGCCACCGCCGCCCCAGAACAGGTACGACAGCAGCAGGTTGAGCAGCACGATCGTGACGATCGACTGGCGGATGGCCCGGCCCGCCGCCACCCCCACGCCCACCGGCCCGCCCGTGGCGTGGAAGCCGTGGAAGCAGTGGATGACGATGACGGCGAAGGCGAACACCGCGACCTTGGCGACGCTGAACACGATGTCGCTGACCGGCAGGTACAGGTAGAAGTAGTAGTCGTAGACCCCGGGCGCCAGCCCGAACAGCACGGTGCACATCAGCCGCGTGGCGAAGAAGCTCGCGAACAGCGCGATGAGGTAGATCGGCACCAGCGCCAGCAGCGCCGCCACGACCCGGGTGCAGATCAGGTAGGTGAAGGCGTTGATGCCCATCACCTCCAGCGCGTCGATCTCGTCCGAGATGCGCATGGCGCCCAGCTCCGCCGTGAACGACGAGCCGACCTGCGCCGCCAGCGCCGTGGCCGCGATGATCGGGGTGATCTCGCGGACGTTGGCGAAGCTGCCGACCAGCCCCATGAACGACTCCGCGCCGATGGCCTGCAAGCCCTGGTAGCCCTGCAGGCCCACGGTCGCGCCCACGACGAACGCCATCGTGAACACCACGAAGATCATGCCGCCGCCGATGACGGTCGCCCCCACGCCCACGACGACGTCGCTGACCTGCCGCAGGACGACCTTGACGTACTTGAGCCTGAGCACGATGTCGCGCACGGAGTAGAACAGCACCCGCCACACGAACAGCGGCCAGTCGGCCAGCGACGCGAACCGCTCGGCGGCGTCCCGCCCCTTGAGGGCGATCCGCAGGCCCGCGGTCCGGGTGACCATCAGAGCGACCTCGGCGGGTAGGCCAGGAAGTACACGGCCGAGATCACGTAGTTGAACGTGAACACCAGCATGAACGTCACCACGGTCGCCTGGTTGACCGCCCGCCCCACCCCGACGGGGCTGGTCGCGCACGTCATACCCTTCCAGCAGGCCACGCCCGCCGCGATGAACCCGAAGATCCACGCCTTGAACAGGGTCACGTACAGGTCGGAGGCCACGACGAGCGACAGCGCCCCGTCGAAGTACGCACCCGGCGTGACGCCCTGCACCACGACGTTGAAGAAGTAGCCCCCCGTCGCGCCCGCCACGATGACCAGCGGGCACAGGCAGACCGCGATCGTGCTGGCCGCCCACATGCGCGGCGTGACCAGGCGATGGATCGGGTTGACCGACATGACCTCCATCGCGCTCAGCTCGTCGCGGATGTGCCGGGCGCCGATGTCGGAGGTCATCGCGCTGCCGCCGGCCCCCGCGATGAGCAGCGCGCTGGCCAGCGGCGCCACCTCGCGGATCAGGCCGACGAAGACCGCGCTGCCGGTGGCGGAGCCGGCGCCGAGCTGCCTGGCCAGCTCGCCCACCTGGAGGGCCACGGTGGCGCCGAGGGGCAGGGCGACCAGCAGCACGGGCACGCTGGTGACGCGGGCCAGGAACCAGCACTGGTCGACGAACTCCCACCACCAGCGCCTGACGTCCCAGCTCCGGCGCAGGCCCTCCAGCACGATGACGAACAGGTCACCGACCTGGCCGAGCGCCGAGCCGGCCCGGCGCCCGACGTACCCGGACCAGGCCATCACCACCTCCGCCGCCTACGGATCGCCAACCCTACTGACGGGCTGTCCAGTAGGCCATGGCTTGGCGGGAATTTGCGCGAAAGGTATGAGGGCGGGTTCGTGCCTTGTCAGCCGGGTACGAATAGTGGCCGTTCCGTTACAGCAGCGCACCCATCCAGGACTCGATCTCGTCCGGGTGGCGGGGGAGCGCCGACGACATCAGGGTGGCGCCGTCGGCGGTGACGACCAGGTCGTCCTCGATGCGGATGCCGATCCCGCGCAGCTCCTCCGGCAGCGTCAGGTCGTCCGGCTGGAGGTACAGGCCCGGCTCGACGGTCAGCACGTGGCCCTCCTCCAGGACGCCGTCGAGGTAGACCTCGGAGCGGGACTTGGCGCAGTCGTGCACGTCCAGGCCGAGCATGTGGCCGCTGCTGCACAGCGTGTAGCGCCGGTACAGGCCGGTCTCCATCAGCTCGTCGGTGGACTGCTTGAACAGGCCCCAGTCGCGCAGCCCGTCGCAGATGACGCGCATGGCCGCGAGGTGGAAGTCGCGGAAGCGGGCGCCGGGGCGCAGGGTGGCGATCGCCGCCGACTGCGCCTCGTAGACCAGCTCGTACGCCTGCCGCTGCACCGCGCTGAACCGGCCGGACATCGGGAAGGTGCGGGTGACGTCGGCCGTGTAGAGCGTGTCGGCCTCGACGCCCGCGTCCATCAGCAGCAGGTCGCCGGCGTCCAGGGCGCCGTCGTTGCGGATCCAGTGCAGCACGCAGGCGTGCGAGCCGGCGGCCACGATGCTGTCGTAGCCGACCGCGTTGCCCTCCAGCCGCGAGCGCAGCCCGAACACGCCCTCCAGGTACCGCTCGCCCCGCGGGTGCCCGAGCGCCTGGGGCAGCGCGCGCACGACGTCCTCGAAGCCGCGCGCGGTCGCGTCCACGGCGCCCTGCAGCTCGCCCAGCTCCCACTCGTCCTTGACCAGCCGCATCTCCGACAGGAACGACTCCAGCTCCGCGTCGCCGTCGCCCTTCTGGACGCGGGCGTCCACGGAGGCGTCCACGCCGCGCAGCACCCTGGCCGGGCCCGACAGGTCCAGCTCCCGGATGTGGGCGCACTCGATCTGGTACAGCTCGGCCGCCTCCGCCAGGTCGGGGCGCGGGCCGGCCCAGAACTCGCCGTAGCGGCGGTCCCGGTAGAACTCCTGGCCCTCCTCGCGCGGGGCGCGCGGCCTGACGTACAGGACGCCCTGGCCCGACGGCTCGATCACCAGCACGTCGTCCGACTCGTTCGCCCCCGTCAGGTACGCGTACGCGCTGTGCGGCCTGAACCGGTAGTCGCAGTCGTTGCTGCGGACCTTCAGCGTGCCCGCCGGGATCACCAGCCGCTCACCGGGGAAACGCTGCGCCAGCGCGGCCCGCCGCTTGGCCGCCCAGGGGGCGATCGGCCGCGCGCTCACCCCGGCGTCACCGCGCCGCCCCCAGCCGGTGCGCATGAACGCGGCCAGCTCCTCGGTGACGGGCAGATCGTGGCTTCCGGTGTTGAGCGGCTCGGTCATCTGGCAGTCCTTGGGTGATATTTCGGTCTCTGTACGATATTTCGTACGCCAAGCAGCCTACGTGAACCATTGACTCCATCCCCACGGGCTTGTTTGCCTGGATGCAGGCTTGGAAGACTGAGGGCAGAGGTGGTGCACATGCTCATCGGGACGATCCTTCGCGGCAAGGGCAGTGGCGTGACGACCGTGGCGCCTGAGGCCACCGTGCGGGAGCTGCTGGCCAAGCTGGCGGAGCACAACATTGGAGCCGTCGTCGTCTCGACCGACGGTGAGAGCATCGAGGGGATCGTCTCGGAGCGCGACGTCGTGCGGCGCCTGCACGATCGCGGCGCCGCGATCCTCGACTCCCCGGTCTCCTCGATCATGACGACCGAGGTCACCACGGTCGGTCCGGGCGAGAACGTCGACTCGCTGCGCCGCACGATGACCACGCAGCGCTTCCGGCACATGCCGGTGGTGGAGGACGGCAGGCTCGTCGGCATCGTCAGCATCGGCGACGTGGTCAAGAGCGCGATCGAGGAGCTGGAGACGGAGAAGGCGTCGCTCGTCGACTATCTCCACCGTTGACAGGGATGGCACGCTTGGTCCGTGATGTACGGGCCTCCGCCAGCTGACTACCCTCGGTACCCCGAGTACCCGCGGGCGACGAACAGTCCGCCGATCATCGTGCTCGTCTCGGGGCTGGCCGCGCTGCTGGGCTTCCTGCTGGGCGTGCTCGTCGGGTTCGGGGCGGGGACGACGTCGGAGGAGGAGCCCGAGCCGAGGGTCACGGTGACGATCGACGAGACCCCGCCGCAGGAGAGCGTCCCGGCCCCGACCGCCCCGCCCGAGGGCACCCAGCCCCCGGCCCAGAGCCAGCCCCCGGCGCAGACCCCGCCGGGCCAGACCCCGCCTGGCCAGACCCCGCCTGGTCAGACCCCGCCTGGTCAGACCCCGCCCGCTCAGGGGGCGACGACGCCGGGCGCGGGGGCCACGGCTCCGGCCGTCGAGCTGTCCTCGCTGCTGCGCACGCTCGTCGTCGGCACCGACATCCAGCCCGGCACCTACCGCACGACCGGCCCCATGTCCGGCTTCCCCCTGTGCTACTGGGCCAGGCTGCGCACCCCGACCGGCGGCGTGATCGCCACCGGCATGCCGAACGGCCCGGCCACCGTCACGATCGCGGCCTCGGACAAGGCGTTCCAGACGGGCGGCTGCGTGGAGTGGACCAAGGCCTGACCTGTTTGCACTGGTAGGGCCAGCGTAGGAGGATGCGCTCAGCCCACCAAGGAGGAAGACATGTCGGTGTTGCAGAGCTTCGTGGACAGCGTGCGCAGCGGGGCGATCGAGGTGATCGATCTGACCGCGCCTCTCTCCTCGCAGACGCCGATCCTCCAGCTCCCCGAGCCTTTCGGCAACACGATCCCGTTCCGGCTGGAGGAGATCAGCCGGTACGACGACCGCGGCCCGGCCTGGTACTGGAACGACATCCACACCGGTGAGCACACCGGCACCCATTTCGACGCCCCTGTGCACTGGGTCACCGCCCGCGACGGGCAGGACGTCTCCCAGGTGCCCGCGCGCAGCCTGATCGCGCCGGCCGTGGTGCTCGACTTCGCGGCGGAGGCGTCCAAGGATCCCGACTTCCTCCTGCGGATCGAGCACGTCAAGGAGTGGGAGCGGGCCAACGGCCCGCTGCCCGACGGCGGCTGGCTGCTCTACCGCACCGGCTGGGACACCCGCTCCGGCGACCAGGCCGCCTTCCTGAACGCCGACGAGACCGGGCCGCACACGCCCGGCATCTCCGTGGAGTGCGCCCAGTGGCTGGCCGCAGAGACGCCCATCCTCGGCCTCGGCGTCGAGACCGTCGGCACCGACGCGGGCGCCGCCCACTCCTTCGACCCGGCCTTCCCCTGCCACTCCTTCCTGCTGGGCGCGGGCAAGTACGGCCTGACCCAGCTGCGCAACATCGACCGCCTCCCGGTCACCGGCGCCGTCGTGGTCGCCCCGCCGCTGCCCATCGTGGGCGGCTCGGGCAGCCCCGTTCGCGTGCTGGCCCTGGTCGAGCGTTGATCGTCGCGCAGGCCGTCGGCCGCGCCCTGGCGGCGTGCGGGGCGGACACCGTCTTCGGGGTGGTCGGCAGCGGCAACTTCCACGTCACCGACGCCCTCGTGGCGAGCGGCGCGCGCTTCGTCGCCGCCCGCCACGAGGGCGGCGCCGCCACCATGGCCGACGCCTACGCCAGGATGAGCGGGCGGATCGGCGTGGTGTCCGTGCACCAGGGGCCGGGGCTCACCAACGCCATGACCGGCCTCACGGAGGCGGCCAAGAGCCGTACCCCGCTGATCGTGCTGGCCGCCGAGGCCACCGAGACCCGCTCCAACTTCCACATCGACCAGGCCGCCCTGGCCACCGCGGTCGGTGCGGTGGCGCTGCGGGTGACCTCGGCGGGGACGGCGGTGGCGCAGGCGGTCGAGGCGTACCGGGTGGCGGTGCGGGAGCGGCGCACGGTGCTGCTGAACCTGCCCCTCGACGTCCAGGCCGCCGCCTGCGAAGGGCCTGACGACCTGGACGCGCTCGTCGCCCGCCTCCTGCCTGCCGCGCAGCCCGCCGGGCCCGCTGACGCGTCCAGCCGAGAGCTGCCGGGTGAGGTGGCGGCGCTGGCCGGAGCGTTGGAGGCGGCGCGGCGGCCGGTGTTCATCGCCGGGCGCGGCGCCAGGCACGCGCGCCGCGAGCTGGAGGAGCTGGCCGAGCGGACCGGCGCGCTGCTGGCGACGTCCGCCGTGGCCAAGGGGCTCTTCCGTGGCAGCCCGTGGGACCTGGACGTGTCCGGCGGTTTCGCCACGCCCCTGACCGCCGAGCTGATCCGCGGGGCCGACCTGGTCGTCGCCTGGGGCTGCGCCCTGAACATGTGGACCACCCGCCACGGCTCCCTCATCTCCCCGGGAGCCACGGTCGTCAAGGTGGACCTCGACGCCGCGGCGCTCAAGGCGCACGTCCCCGCCGACCTGGGCGTGGTGGGCGACGTGGCCGAGGTCGCCCGCGCGGTGACCGCCCAGGCCGTGCGGTCGCCCGGTTACCGTACGCCGGAGCTGGCCGGCCGCATCCGGGCCGAGGGGCGCTGGCAGGCCGTGCCGTACGAGGACGAGAGCGGCGGCGGGCGGATCGACCCGAGGACGCTCACGATCGGCCTGGACGAGCTGCTGCCTCCGGAGCGGATCGTCTCCACCGACTCCGGAAATTTCATGGGATATCCGGCGATGTTTCTGGATGTCCCGGACGAGGGTGGGTTCTGCTTCACGCAGGCGTTCCAGTCCGTCGGGCTGGGCCTGGCGACGGCGATCGGCGCCGCCGTGGCCCGTCCCGACCGCCTGCCCGTGGCCGCGCTCGGCGACGGCGGCTTGTTGATGGGGCTGGCCGAGCTGGAGACCGTGGTCAGGCTCGGGCTGCCGATGGTGATCGTGGTGTACGACGACGAGGCGTACGGGGCGGAGGTTCATCACTTCGGCCCGCACGGGCTCCCGCTCGGCACCGTCACCTTCCCTCCCGCCGACCTGGCCGCCATCGCCCGCGGCCACGGCCTGGCCGCCGTGACCGTCACCGCCCGCGAGGACCTGGCCGGCGTGGCGGACTGGCTGAACGGCCCTCGCGACCGGCCGCTGCTGGTGCACGCCAAGGTGGCGGGGGAGCGCGGCTCGTGGTGGCTGGAGGAGGCCTTCAAGGGCCACTGAGCGCGAGAGCCCGGGCGTCCGGAGCCTGCGAGAGGCGCCGGGTGGCCCGGGCGTTCACAGCGCTGAGAAGACACGCGGCCCGGGCGTTCAGAGCTTGCGGAAGGCGCGGGCCTCCTCGGCCGCCTCCAGCACGTCGGCCAGCGGCGCGCCCGCGCCCGCCGCCACCGCCGCCGCGATCGCCCCCTCCACGAACGGCACGTCGGCCACCACCACCCGCCCGTCCTCCTCCAGCAGCCGGGCGGTCAGCACCGAGCTGCCCAGATCCGGGATGATCACCACCCCGACCCCGCGATCGACGTCGCGCACGGCCGCCTCGATGAGGTCCAGGCTCGTGCCCAGCCCGCCGTCCGCCGTGCCCCCGGCCGCCGCCACGGGCGCGTCCTCGCCCGCGATCCCGCGCGCCAGCGCCGCCGCCTCGGCCGCCAGGCCCGCGCTGTGCGAGACCAGCACCAGACCCACCATCACGCCGCCCCCGCCACCTCCCGTCGTCGTACCACCGGCCACCCGGGGCACCGGCTAGCCCGCCACGCCGGCCAGCGCGGCCATGATCAGCGTCGCCGACGCCGCGCCAGGGTCCTCGTGCCCGATGCTGCGCTCGCCGAGGTAGCTGGCCCGCCCCTTCCTGGCCTGCATCGGGATCGTGGCCTTGGAGCCCTCCGCCGCCGCGCGGGCCGCCTGGTCCAGCGCCTGGCGGACGCCCACGCCGTCGCGTACGGCCAGGGCCAGCGCGCGCGAGGCGGGCGCCAGCGCGTCCACCATGGTCTTGTCGCCCAGCGCGGCCTTGCCCAGCCGCTCGACCGCCACCACGCCCTCCTCGAACGCCGCGGCGAACGCGGCCAGCGTCACCGGCGACTCCAGCGCCTTGCCCATCTGCCGGAACAGCGACCCGTACAGCGGCCCGGAAGCACCCCCGACGCGGCGGATCAGCGTCGCGCCCGCCGTCGTCAGCACCTCGGCCTCCGACCCGGGCGCCGAGTCGGCCAGCGCCTTGAGCACCTCGGTGAAGCCGCGGTCGAGGTTGGTGCCGTGGTCGGCGTCGCCGATCGCCGCGTCCAGCCGGGTCAGCCGGTCGCGGTCGGCGCGCACGAGCCTGGCGCACTCCTCGAACCAGGCCACGAACAGCGCGGTCTCCATCACCGCCCCCAGCGCAGGGCGGGCGTCTCGACCGGCGCGTCCCACAGCCGGGTCAGCGCGTCGTCGAGGCGGCAGACGGTCACCGAGAAGCCCTGCATCTCCAGGCTCGTCACGTAGTTGCCCACCAGCGACCGGGCCACCCGCGCCCCCTTGCCCTTGACGAACGCCGCCACCTCAGCGAAGACCACGTACAGCTCCATGAGGGGGGTGCCGCCCATGCCGTTCACCATCACCAGCAGGTCGCCCTGGAGCGGCAGGTCGCTGTGCACGGCCTCCATGGCCACGCCCGCCAGCTCGCGCGCCGACACCATCGTCACCCTGGCCCGCCCCGGCTCGCCGTGGATGCCGATGCCCAGCTCCACGTCCGTCTCCGGCAGGTCGAACGTGGGCTTCCCGGCCGCCGGGGCCGTGCACGAGGACAGCGCGATGCCGAACGACCTGCTGCGCTCGTTCACCTCGGCCGCCACGGCCGCCACCTCGTTCAGCGCGGCGCCCCGCTCGGCCAGCGCGCCGGCCGTCTTCTCCACGAACAGCGTCGCGCCGGTGCCGCGGCGGCCCGCCGTGTAGAGGGAGTCCTGGACGGCCACGTCGTCGTCGATCAGCACGCTGGTCACCTCGACGTCCTCCACCAGCTCGGCGGCCATCTCGAAGTTGAGCACGTCGCCGGTGTAGTTCTTGACGATGTGCAGCACCCCCGCGCCGCCGTCGACGGCTCTCGTGGCGTCGATGATCTGGTCGGGGACGGGTGAGGTGAAGACCTCACCGGGGCAGGCGGCGTCGAGCATGCCGTACCCGACGAACCCGGCGTGCAGCGGCTCGTGCCCCGAGCCGCCACCGGAGACCAGGCCCACCTTCCCCTGGCGCGGGCCGTCTGCCCGGTAGACCACCTGGTCGCGGATGCGCAGCGACGGGTGGGCCGCCGCCATGCCGTTCAACGCGTCTTCAACCACGGAGTCGGCCGAGTTGATGAGCTTCTTCATGGTCAAAACATCTGCCCGTTTTCACGACCGCGCAAGCGTCGTAGCGTGGGCGGCGTGGATGTCGTCTACGACCCGTACGACCCCGCGGTGAACGACGAGCCCTACCCCGTCTACGCCCGGCTGCGTGCGCACGCGCCCCTGTACCACAATCCCGGCCTCGGCTTCTGGGCGCTGTCGCGCCACGCCGACGTCTCGGCCGCGCTCGGCGACAGCTCGCTGCTGTCCAGCGATCACGGCCCCATGCTGGACCCGGGCGCGTGGGGGCCGCACGCGCGCACGTTCCTGTCGTTCGTGGCCATGGACCCGCCCGAGCACACCCGCATGCGCGCCGCCATCTCGCGCGGGTTCACCCCGCGCCGGGTGGCCGCGCTCGAACCCATGATCAGGCAGCTCGCCCGCGGCCACATCGAGCGGGCGGTCGAGCGGCGCACGTTCGACTTCGCCCGGGAGATCGCGGCCAGGCTGCCGCTCGACGTGATCTCCGAGCTGGTGGGGGTGCCGCCGTCCGACCGGGCGCACGTCCGCAGGAACTTCGGCGCCCTGCTCGTCTACGACCCCGAAGGCAGGATGGCCGAGGACGGGCTCAAGAGCGTCATCGGCCTCGGCGACTACTACCGCTCGATCATCACAGAACGCAGGAAGTCGCCCCGCGACGACCTCGTCTCCGTGCTCGTCGCCGACGACGGGCTCACCGACGAGGACATCGTGGCCTTCCTCTTCCTGCTCATCGGCGCCGGCGCGGAGACCACCACCCACCTGCTCAGCGCCGCCTGGTACTGGGCGTGGCGCAACCCCGGCCAGCGCGCCGCCGCCTTCGACGGGGCGATCGAGGCGTGGGTGGAGGAGACGCTGCGCTACGACACGCCCGCGCACGGCGTCGCCCGCCGCCTCACGCGCGACACCGACTGGTACGGCGTACGTGTGCCCAAGGACGCCAGGATGTGGCTGCTGATCGGCTCCGCCAACCGCGACGAGGCCGTCTTCCCCGACCCCGGCACCTACGACCTGAGCCGCGACACCGGCCGCGCCATCAGCTTCGGCTCCGGCCGCCACTACTGCCTCGGTGGCCCCCTCGCCCGGCTGGAGGCCCGGATCGCCCTGGAGGAGCTGACGAAGGCCGTCGAGCCCGGCTACGACGTCGATCCGGCCGGCATCAGGCGCACCGCGCACGGCAACGTCAGAGGCATGGTCAGCCTCCCCACTACCGTGACACCCGCCTGAGTAGGTTACCGTTCGCACATGGCTGAGATCGTGTACCCGCCGGTGATCGCCGCCGCGCGGACCCTCTTTCGCGTGCTCGACATCCGCTTCCGCATGGAGGGCACCGAGCACGTGCCGCGGTCCGGGGGAGCGGTGCTGGTGAGCAACCACATCAGCTACCTCGACTTCATCTTCGCGGGCTTCGCCGCGCTGCCGTCGAAGCGGCTCGTGCGCTTCATGGCCAAGGAGGACGTCTTCACGCACCGGATCTCGGGGCCGCTGATGCGCGGGATGCACCACATCCCGGTCGACCGGGGGGCGGGCGCGGGCTCGTACGCCACGGCGCTGCGCATGCTGAAGGCGGGCGAGGTCGTCGGCGTCTTCGCCGAGGCCACGATCAGCCGGTCGTTCACCGTCAAGGAGATCAAGAACGGGGCCATCCGCATGGCCATGGCCACGGGCACCCCGATCATCCCGGTGGGGTTGTGGGGCAGCCAGCGGCTGTGGACCAAGGGGCGGCCGCGCAGACTGCTGCAGCGGCACGTGCCGCTCACCATCCTGGTGGGGGAGCCGATCTACCCCAAGCGCGGGGAGAACGTCAACGAGCACACCGCCGATCTGCACGCCCGGCTGTCCGAGCTGGTGGATCGGGCGCAGCGGACGTATCCGGAGGTGCCGCAGGGGGTGTGGTGGCAGCCCGCCCATCTCGGTGGCACGGCGCCGACGCCCGAGGAGGCGGCCGCCATGGACGCCGCCGAGGCCGAGGCCCGCGCCAAGCGCGACTGATCCCCGGGCTGGGCGCCTTTCCGGCCGACCGGCTGTCCGCCGTCGCGTCGCCTGCCGCGTCCTGCCGCACCGGCGCTCAGCGGGCGCGCAACGCCGTCCGGGCCTCCGGGCCGCACCCGCCGAAGCGCCGCGGCCCGGCGCAGCTCAGATCGCGGCCTGGTAGGCGCTGGCCCGCATGCCCGCCAGCAACCCAGCCGTCTGCTCCGGCGTATACCGCCGCACCGGATCATGATGCAGCAGCCCCTCGATGAGCGGCCGCATCACCCCGGCCCGCCGGGGCGGCGGATACGGCCCGCTGCGGGCCATGCCGAGCACGGTGGCGGCGTCCTGCCCCGGGTAGGGCGGCTGGCCCTCGATGGCGCTGTAGAGGGTGGCGCCGAAGGACCACATGTCGGCCTCCTTGCTGGCCGGCCCGCCGTGCAGCCGCTCGGGCGCCATGAAGGCGGGCGTGCCGCGCAGGCGGCGGGAGGTGGTCATGCGGATGTCGCCCTCGGCCGTCGCGATGCCGAAGTCGGTCAGCACCACCCGGTCGCCGGTCAGCATGACGTTGGCGGGTTTGACGTCACGGTGCAGCACCCCGGCCTGGTGGGCGGTGCGCAGCGCCGCGAGCAGGTGCTGGCCGATGGCCGCCACCGACTGGGCGGGCAGCGTGCCCACCTGGGAGAGCAACTGGTGCAACGAGAGCCCGTCGAGGTACTCCATCACGATCCAGAGCTTGCCGCCCTCCTCGATCAGGTCGTGGACCGTGATGATGTTGGGGTGCGTCAGCCCGGCGGCCATCCGGGCCTCACGCAGCACCCGGCGGCGCACCATCTCGGCCTCACCGGCCAAGGTCAGCTCCTTAAGCGCCACCGTACGGTGGAGGAGCTGATCGAACGCCCGCCAGACGACTCCCATACCCCCACGACCGGCCTCCTCGTTCAGGAGGTACCGTCCGCCGATCTTCCGCATACCATCCCCTCAAGCTCGGGGATAATCATGTCACCTCAGCACAGGCTGTAGGGTGCCTAACGTGATCTGGATATGTCGGAAAGTGTAGGTTCGCTGGTCAGAGGCCCAGAAAATTGATCTGACAAAGCGCGCCACACCAGACCGACTGCCACCAAACATACTCCTGTGGCGCCCACGAGGGCGGCCGTAAGGCCGGCCAGCTCCGCCACGACGCCGCCCAGGGCCGCTCCCAGCGGCATGCCACCCATCCCGATGAGGCGGTATGCCGAATTGACCCGGCCGAGCAGTTCCGCCGGGATCAGGCGCTGCCGGGTGGAGATCAACAGCACGTTCCCGGCGGCGCCGAGCAGGCCCCACAGCACCGCCACCGGGTAGAGCGTCCACGGCGACGGCGCCAGCACCGGCACCAGGAGCAGCAGGCTGACGAGCAGCCAGTTGCCCACCAGCGTGCCCAGCTCGCCGAAGAGCGCCGCCGCCCGCCCGGCCAGCAGCGACCCGAACACCGCCCCGACCGCGAAGGCCGTGGTCATCAGGCCGTACTCGCCGGGCTCCAGCCCGATGCGCGAGCCGTCGCCGACCGCCCACAGCACGAAGACGGCGAAGTAGCCGGCGTTGGCCAGGTTGAGCAGGCCGGCGGTGACGGCGAGGCTGCGCAGGATCCGGTGGCCCCACAGGTAACGCAGGGCCTCGGCGATGTCAGCCCGCATCGGGCGGCGCGCGGACGGCCCCGGCAGCCGGTACGTGCCGCGCATGCCCAGCAGGAGCAGCCCCGCGGCGCCGTACAGGAGGGCGGGGGAGCCGAAGACGGCGGCGGGCAGCGCCACGACGAGCAGCCCCGCCACGGGAGCGCCGACGAAGTCGTTGCCGATCAGCTGGGCGGTGGAGACGCGGCCGTTCGCCCTGGTCAGCTCCCCCTCGGGGACGGTCATGGGCAGCACCGACTGCGCCGACAGGTCCGCGAACACCTCGCACACCCCGGCCAGCAGCACGGCGGCGAGCAGCAGCCAGAGGTTCAGCGCGCCGAGGACGGCCAGGACGGTGACGGCGGCCAGGAGGGCGGCGCGGACGAGGTTCGCCACGACCATGATCCAGCGCCGGTCGGCCCGGTCGGCGACGGCGCCCGCGTGCAGGGCCAGCAACAGCCAGGGCAGCGTGGTGGCGGCTCCGACGAGGGAGACGAGGGTGGGGGAGCGGGTCATCGTCACGGCCAGCAGCGGCGCCCCGATCTTCAGTACGCCGTCCGCCAGGTTGGACGCACCCGTGGATGACCAGAGGAAGGCGAACGATCGCCCGAGACGTTCCACAGCCGACTCCGATAAAGTGTGTAAGGAAAAGTGTGCACAGGTTTCTTTGCAAAGATAGGCTTGCACAGTCATGCAGATCAAGTCCTTCTCCGCCCGTACGCTCGACGCCAACGCGCTGAAGTCGTTCGCCCACCCGCTGCGCCTGCGCATCTACGAGCTGCTGGACGAGCACGGCCCCTCGACGGCCACCGGCCTGGCCGCCCTGCTCGGTCAGAACACCGGCGCCACCAGCTACCACCTCAGGGAGCTGGCCAAGCACGGCATGATCGAGGTCGTGGCCGGCATGGGGCGCGGCAAGGAGAAGTACTGGCGCGTCGTCCCCGGCGGCTTCTCCTACGGCGAGGCGCGCCCCGCCGACCCCGAGGTGGCGGGCGCGCTCGACTACCTGCTCGACGACCTGGTGCGCACGCGCGGCGCGGAGCTGTCCCGTTGGCGCGCGGAGTCGGAGACGGCGCCCGAGGAGTGGGTGCAGGCCAGCGTGTACGGGCGGCGCTCCCTGCGGCTCACGCCCGAGGAGACCGCGTCGATGCGGGACCAGGTGTTCGAGGTGCTGGAGCGGTACCGTGCGCTGTCGGACACCCGGGAGAACGACTCGACCGGCCACGTCATCGTGCACTTCGACGTGCTGCCGACGGGCGTGGGGGGCGGCGGCTGAGGCCGGGTCAGGGGTGCGGCGGCGATCACAACCTAGGGATTTCCCTAGGTGCCGCCCTGAAGCCACGGCTTCCCGCGACCCCTTAGTTTCATCGGCACCCGGCCTATCACGAGCAGTGCTCAACCGAGGTAGGAGACGACCATGGCACGCAGCACCGACACGGGTGGTGGCCGGACCGCGGACCCTGGGCCTCGCACCCCATCCGGCCTCCTGGAACGCTCCAAGGCCGGCGGGCGCGGGTCGCTCCCATGGGCGGCAGGCGGGGGCTCGCCCGCGCGCGAGCGCGCCCGTACGCGGTCCGGGCACGTCCGGTCGTGTGCCGGGATACCGGGCGCGGCGCCGCCGTCGGAGCGGGCGATGTTCGGCGGCGCCGCTGCCCATCGGCGTGGGGGCGGTCCGCGCGTCAGGCGGACGGCGAGCCTCCGGGTCCACCGGACATAGGGCCCGGAGGGGCGGCGCCCTCGCCCCGGGCTGGAGGGACGGGGGCGCCGGCTCCTCGATCGTTCGGGGGAGCAGGCTCGGCCGTTCAGGGAGCAGGCTCAGCACTGGGGGGAGCAGGCTCGGCCGTTCAGGGGAGCAGGCTCAGGCAGGCACTTCAGGGCAGCAGGCTCGGCCGTTCAGGGGAGCAGGCTCAGCGCGCGCTCCATCATCGCCTGGGACGCCGTGCCGGCCGAGCCGGAGTCGAACGGCGGCTGCGGATCGTACTCGATCATGAGCTGCACGCTGCGCGCCGTCTCCTCGTCGCGCGCCTGCCCCAGCAGCGTCAGCGCCATGTCGATGCCCGCCGACACCCCCGCCCCCGTCACGATCCTGCCGTCGGTGACCACGCGCTCGCTCACCGGCTCGGCCCCGTACCGCTTCAGCTCGTCCAGCACCGCCCAGTGCGAGGTGGCCCGCACCCCGTCCAGCAGCCCCGCCTTACCGAGCAGCAGCGAGCCGCTGCACACCGAGGTCGTCCACCGCGTGTGCTCGTGCGCCTGCCTGATCCACCCGACCAGGGCCTCGTCCGACAGCGCGTCGAAGGTGCCGCTGCCGCCGGGCACCACGATCACGTCCGGCTCGGGCAGGTCGGTGTAGGAGGCGGTGGCGGTGATCGCCAGCGTGCCGTGGTCGTCCGCGACCGGGCCCACCTGGCCTGCCACGAACGTGACCGTGCAGCCCGGTGCGAAGGCCAGCACCGTGTACGGCCCCACCGCGTCGAGCGCGGTGAACCGGGGATAGAGCGGGATCGCGACGTTCATGGGCCTCGCCTTTCCTTGGAGTGGAACCGCCTGCGGTGGTCGCCGGGCGAGATCCGCCAGTGCCGGCGGAAGACCCGGTAGAGCGTCTCCTGCGTGCCGAGGCCCGACTCCCTGGCCACCGCCGCCAGCGGGAGCCCGGTCACCTCCAGCAGGCGCCTGGCGGCGTCGGCGCGGCTGCGCTCGACGTACCGGCCGGGTGACAGGCCGGTCTGCTCGGTGAAGACGCGGGAGAAGTGCCGCTCGCTCATCCCGGCGCGGGCGGCCAGCGCGGGCACGCTGAGGTCGGCCGCCGGGTTCGCGTCGATATAGGCCTGCAGCTCCCTGAGCGGCTCGCTGCGCGGCGTCATGGCCCGCATCGGAGTGCTGAACTGGCTCTGCCCGCCCGGCCTGTGCAGGTACACCACGAGGCCGCGGGCGACGTTCGTGGCGAGCTCGTGGCCGTGGTCCCTGGTGACCAGCGCCAGCGCCAGGTCCACGCCGGACAGCACGCCCGCCGCCGTCCAGACGTCGCCGTCCTCGATGTAGAGCTGGTCGGGGTCCACCTCGACCGCCGCGTAGCGGCTGCCCAGCTCGCCGGCCGCCAGCCAGTGCGTGGTGACCCGCCGCCGGTCCAGCAGCCCGGCCTCCGCCAGCAGGAACGCGCCGTTGCAGACCGAGGCCACCCGCCGGGCGGCGGCGGCCAGGCGGAGGATACCGGCGATCAGCTCCCGGTCCTCGACCTGCTCGGGCACGCTCAGCCCGCCCGCCACCAGCAGCGTGTCGATCGGGCCCGTGACGTCGCCGAGCGCGCCGGTCATGACCGTGACGCCGTTCCCCGCCGGCACGGCGCCGCCGGCCGGGCTGACGATCTCCACCGCGTAGCCGTCGCGGGGGGAGAGCAGGGCCGCCGTCCCGAACACGTCGGCGGGGCCGGCCATGTCGAGGAGCTGGAACCCGGGGAAGACGACGATCACGATCCGTCGTTGCATGTCTTTCATGCTGGTCGCGCCCGGGGATGGCGTCAACGACACGAATATTGCAGATTACGCCACCGCTCCGGGGACGGCGAGAGCCCCCGGGGGCAGGACCCGGGGGCTCTCGCCGGCGATGGGCGCTCAGCCCATGTGCGGGTAACGGTGGTCGGTCGGCGGCACGAACGTCTCCTTGATCGCGCGGGCGCTCACCCAGCGCGTCAGGTTGAAGATCGAGCCGGCCTTGTCGTTGGTGCCGGACGCGCGCCCGCCGCCGAACGGCTGCTGGCCCACGACGGCGCCCGTCGGCTTGTCGTTGACGTAGAAGTTGCCCGCCGCGAACCGCAGCCGCTCGGCCGCCGCGGCGATGGCGTACCGGTCCTGGGCGATGATCGACCCGGTCAGCGCGTACGGGGCGATGCCCTCCATCTGGTCCACGACCCGGTCGTAGTCGCGGTCCTCGTAGACGTGCACGCCGAGGATCGGCCCGAAGTACTCCTTGACGAAGATCTCGTCGGCGGGGTCCGCGCACTCCAGGACGGTCGGCTTGACGAAGTAGCCGACGGAGTCGTCGTAGGAGCCGGTGAGCACCTCGATGCCGGAGGCCGCCCGCGCCCGGTCGATCGCCTCCTTGTGCTTGGCGAAGGCCCGCCCGTCGATGACCGCGCCCATGAACGTCGACAGGTCGGCCGCCACGTCACCCACGGTCAGCGACTCGGCGGCGGCGACGAACTCGTCGCGCATGCGGCTCCACAGCGAGCGCGGCACGTACGCCCGCGACGCCGCCGAGCACTTCTGCCCCTGGTACTCGAAGGCGCCCCTGACCAGCGCCGTCGTCAGCACCGCCGGGTCGGCGGAGGGGTGGGCGAGCACGAAGTCCTTGCCGCCGGTCTCCCCGACGAGGCGCGGGTAGCCGTGGTAGGCGGAGATGTTGGTGCCGATCGTGCGCCACAGGTGCTGGAACGTCGCGGTCGAGCCGGTGAAGTGGATGCCGGCCAGCGCCGGGTGGCCGAGCGCCACCTCCGAGACGGCCTGCCCGTTGCCCGTCACCAGGTTGATCACGCCGGGCGGCAGCCCCGCCTCCTCCAGCAGCCGCATCGTGAAGTGCGCGGCGAACTGCTGCGTCGGGGACGGCTTCCACACCACGACGTTGCCCATCAGGGCGGCCGAGGTCGGCAGGTTGCCGGCGATCGCGGTGAAGTTGAACGGCGTGATCGCCAGCACGAAACCCTCAAGGGGGCGGTACTCCATGCGGTTCCACACGCCGGGCGAGGAGATCGGCTGGTCGGCGTAGAGCTGCCGGGCGTAGGCCACGTTGAAGCGCAGGAAGTCGATCAGCTCGCAGGCCGCGTCGATCTCCGCCTGCTGCACCGACTTCGACTGCCCCAGGACCGTCGCCGCGTTCAGCGTCGCCCGCCAGGGGCCCGCCAGCAGGTCCGCCGCCTTCAGGAAGATCGCCGCCCGCTCGTCGAACGACAGCGCCCGCCACGCCGGCGCCGCCTGCAGCGCCGCGGAGATCGCGTCCTGCACGTCCTGGGCCGTAGCGTCGTTGGTACGGCCCAGGACGGAGGCATGGTTGTGCGGCTGCACGACGTCGATGGGGGCGCCGCCGCCGAGCCGCTGCTCGCCGCCGATGGTCATGGTCAGGTCGAGCGACGCGCCGGCCAGCTCCTTGATGCGGTCCGCCAGCGTCTCCCGCTCGGCGCTGCCGGGCGCGTAGCCGTACACGCGCTCGTTCGCGGGCACGGGGACGTTGCTGATGGCATCCATTTACTTACCCCCAAGGGCACGAAGGAAGAAGGCGACGTTGGCCGGGCGCTCCGCCAGGCGGCGCATGAAGTAGCCGTACCAGTCGTCGCCGTAGGGGACGTACACGCGGACCGTGTGACCGGCCCCGGCCAGGGCCTCCTGCCGGTCGGTCCTGATTCCGTAGAGCATCTGGAACTCGTGGTCGCCGATCGTCCTTCCGAAGCGGTCGGCGAGCAGCTCGGTGATCGCGATCATGCGGTCGTCGTGCGTCGCCACCATGGGGTAACCCTTCCCCGCCATGAGGATGCGCAGGCATCGCACGTACGCCTTGTCCACGTTCGTCTTGCCCTGGTGCGCGACCGACGCGGGCTCGCGGTAGGCGCCCTTGACCAGCCGTACGCGGGAGCCCTCCGAGGCCAGGTCGCGGCAGTCCTGCTCGCTGCGGAACAGGTACGCCTGGATCGCCACGCCCGTGGCGGGGTAGTCCTCGCGCAGCTTGCGCAGGATCGACAGCGTGGAGTCGACCGTGGTGTGGTCCTCCATGTCCAGGGTGACGGTGGAGCCGCCGGCAGCGGCGGCGGCGCAGATCTCGCGGGCGTGCTCCAGCGCCATGGACTCGTCGAGCCGCTGCCCGACGGCCGACAGCTTCACCGACACCTCGCCCCGGCTGCCGAGCTTGAGCGGCTCGACGGCCCGCAGCAGCGTGAGGTAGGCGTCGGCGGTGTCCTCGGCGGCGCGCGCGTCGAGCGTCTCCTCGCCGAGGTGGTCCACGGTCACGGCGAGGCCGGCGTCACGCAGGCGTTCGATCGCGGCGCGGGCCTCCTGGACGCCCTCGCCCGCGACGAACCGCTGCACGACCCGCTTCGTGAGCGGGAATCCTGACACGGTACGGCGTACGACGCCGCTCCTCGAAGCGGCGAGCAGCAGTTGACCCAGCATGCGTTCAGTGTAGAAACCGCAGCTCAGAGGGGGCCATCGACGGGCGTAACGCCGGTTGTGGCAGGCTGTCGTACAAATGCACAACTCCGCTGACCTACAAGAGATCGTCGATGAGATCGCCGCCCGGCTGGGGGCGTCCGCGACGCTGGAGGACCGCTCGTTCCGGCTGCTGACCTACGGCGCGCAGCACGGCGACATCGACACGGTCCGCCAGGAGTCGATCCTGCGCCGGCGCGCCACGGGCGAGGTCCGCGAGTACTTCGAACGCTACGGCATCGCCAGGGCCGGCGGCCCGGTCAGGATCCCCGCCGACGCCGAGCTGAAGGTGCTGGCCAGAGTCTGCTGGCCGCTGCGGCACGCCGACGTCACCTACGGCTACCTGTGGCTGCTCGACTCCGGCGAGCTGACCGACGAGCGGCTGCGGGCCGCCGCCCCCCTGGTCGCGCGCGCCGCCGCCGCGCTCGCCCAGGAGGCCAGGAGCCGCCAGGACCTCGGGCACGGCCTGCGCGCGCTGCTCTCCGCCGACCCCGAGGAACGCGCCGGCGCCACCATCGAGGTGCCTGGCCCGGTCGCGGCCATCGCCGTCCGCGAGTCGCCGGAGCGCGTGGCGGCGCTCTGGACGCTCCCGCGCGGCGTCCTGGCCCGAGCCGGCTCGCCCGTCGCCCTGCTCGCCCCCGCCCACCTGGCGGGGGAGGTCGCGCAGATCGTGCAGAGCGCGTACGGCACCGCGGCCGGCATCGGCGCCACCCGCGCCGACCCGGCCGACGCCTGGCTGAGCTGGCGCGAGGCCCGCCAGGCGCTGCGCATCGCCGAGCACTTCCCGCGCCACGCGCCCATCGCCCGCTGGGAGGACCTGGGCGTGCACCGCCTGCTCGCCCGGCTCGGCCAGGCCGACCTGCGCGAGCTGGCCGCCGAGACCGCGGCGCTGGACAGCGAGCTGGCCCAGACCGTGGAGGTCTACCTCGACCGCGGCGGCCACGTCCAGAAGACGGCCGCCGAGCTGGGCGTCCACCGGCAGACGCTGTACTACCGGCTGGGCAAGGCCGAGCGGCTGCTGCACCGCGACCTGTCCGACGGCGACGACCGCCTGGCCGTGCACATGGGGCTCAAAGCCGCCCGGCTGCGCGCCCAGGACCCCGCTAACCCGCCAGGACCTGCCGGAGCTTAGCGGCGAAGGCCTCGGGCTGGCCCGGCATGCCGAACTCGTCGCCCATGAAGCCCCCGTGGTTGCTGGGGAAGATCACCGGCTCCGCACCGAGCCGCGCGGCCACCCCCTCGCCACCGCGGCGGGCCATCTCCCCCTCCGACTCGGCGCCCACCGCGATCACCACCCGCGTCGAGGTGGCACGCAGCGCCTCGAAGTCGGGCTCGTAGTGGGTGCACGTGATGAGGTTCTGGCCGAGCAGGGCGTCGTCGCGGGAGCCGTCGTCCTGCGCCGGCAGGCCCATCATGGCCGGGTCGGGCACGGGCAGCTCCTTCGGGTCCGCCGGGAACTCGCCCTTGTGGCCGGTCGTCGCGATGAACTTGGCCATCGCCGGCCCGAACCCCTCCCGCTCGTACGTCTCCCGCATGTCCCTGATCACGGCCATCGCCCGCTCCGCGTCCGGCAGCACCCTGGCGACCGGCGGCTCGTGCGCCACCAGCGTGCGCACCTGCTCCGGGTGCCGCGCCACCAGCGCCAGCGCGTTCACCGCGCCGCCGCTGCTGGCGAAGACGTCGACCGGCCCGCCGCCGACCGCGTCGATCAGCCGGTGCAGGTCGTCGGCGTGCAGCTCGGGCGTCGACTCGGCCAGGCCGTCCGTGCGCTTGCTCCGGCTGACCCCGCGCGGGTCGTAGGTGACCACCGTGCGGTCCTGGAAGTGGCTCGCCAGGGTGGTGAAGCCGCTGGCGTCCATCGGGGAGCCGATCATCAGCAGGATCGGCTCGCCGCTGCCCCCGGCCTCGCGGACGTCGTAGGCGAGGGTGGCGCCGGGCACCTCGAGGGTGTGGCTGCTGGGTTCGGTCATGTGTCACTCCTTGTCGATGGACCGAAGAGGTAGACCGGGCGAGGCCGGGAAACTCATCGCCGGCCGCCGGCGCACACGTGATACGAGTCTGGACCATATCGGCTCATGTCACGATGACGCCCGCCTCCGCCAGCAGGGCCATGAACAGCCCGAGGCAGAGGAGCGCCACCGGCCAGACTCTCTGCGTGAGCGCCACGGCCATGCCGACGAGGAGCGCCACCAGGGCGAGGCTGCTAAGGGGATCCACGGGGGACCTGCTGCCCGCGTACGCGGAGGTCAGACCTGGCACGGCCGTCCGGTGCCCTGATCGTTGAACTCCGGGCTGCGCCGGCTGCGTACCACCCCGCGAGACCCGCGTCGCGGGCCGGCGAAGCAGGTGATCACCATACGTTTCTCGAAGGACGGCGTCACTCGCCGGGCTCATCACCGCCATGGCTCAGGCGGCCGAGAACCCGATCAGCCCTCATGGTGGCTGATCGGCCAGACGCTCACCGCGGCCACCATCTTCGAGTAGGAGCACGGGGCCCATGGAGGAAGACCGCGTGCGCGAGGCGCTCGGCGCGCTGATCGAGCTGCTGGAAGGTCTCGGCGAGCCGCACGCCTCCTCCGCCGCAGGGCTCGGACGCCTGGACCTGATGGTCGAGGAGGCCCGCGACCGCGACTCTGCCGACCTGCTCCAGCAGGCCGTCCGCACCATCATCCGCCTGTACGGCGGCATGGGCAGCTTCGCCGACGTGGTGCTGATGGAGTCGGGCGAGGTGCTGCCGGAGCAGGAAGAGTTCTACGAGCTGCGCAGGCGGCTGTTCCAAGCGGCCCGGGACGAGCTGCGCTAACGCGCCTTGTAGACCTTCACCCAGTCCACATACATCGACACGGTCTCAGGCGTGGAGGAGTCGCGGCACCGAGGCTCGCACACCACGTCGTTCTGCAACGCCAGCCCCATCCGCCGCCCCTCGGGCACGTGCGCCCCCCGATAGTCCCAGACCTTCCGCCCGTCCAGCCAGAACGTCAGCCGCCCCGGCACCCAGTCCACCGCCGCCGTGTGCCACCGCGTGAAGTCACCCCGCAGCACCTTCCTGGCCCGCCCCTGCTCGCTGTGGACGAAGATGCCGCCGCCCTGCCGCTTCGGGTCGACGATCTCGGCGAAGTTGACCTCGGAGTAGCCGTCGTCCTGCGAGGTCGGCCACAGCAGCGCCACCGGCGTGTAGCCGGCGCCGGCCTCCGCCCTGAACCTGACCTCCCACCGGCCGTACTGCTGGGCGAGCCGCGTCGCCACGCCGCCCGACAGGTCCTTGCCGCCGTACAGGCCGCCCTTGAGCCGCAGCACGCCGCCCGAGACCGTGGCCGCCTTGCCCGTGCGCGGGTTACGGGCGGCCTGGGGCGAGTGGTAGATCATCCAGCGGTTCGTGTCGATGGCGGAGCCGTTGAAGTTCTCGACGAGGACGGGGCGGCCCCACGGCGTGGCGGTCTGCGCGTGCGCGGGCTGCGGGAGGGCGGCGACGCCCGCCAGGGCGACCGCCGCCAGGATCCGGCTGCGTTGAGGCATGCGGTCCATCGAAGCAAAGATCTCACTCGGATAACAACCCTTCTGTCCCATCTGTCACTCTGGGCACGCCGCGCGGGGCGCCGAGTGGCCGTACCAGGCGGGCTCGCCCCGGGCCGCCAGGTACGCGTAAGACGGTCTGGAAATGGCGCCGGCAGGTGGCCACCGCCACCTGCCGGAGATCTCGCGAAGGTCAGGCGCAGGCCGCCTCGTAGACGCGGACCAGCTCCTGGCTCACCCGCTCCCAGGAATAGCGCGAGCGCGCCCGGTCGGCGCCCGCGTAGCCCAGCGCGGTACGCAGGGTCGGGTCGTAGAGCAGCTCGCGGGCCAGCCGCGCGGTGCGGGCGGGCCGGTCCGGCGGCACCAGCAGCCCGGTGACGCCGTCGATGATGGAGTCGAGGTGCGCGCCCACGGCCGAGGCGATCACCGGCACGCCGCAGGCCATCGCCTCCAGCGCCACGATGCCCGTCACGGCCTCGCGCGGCACCGACACCACGGCGTCCGCGCTGCGCATCAGCTTCGGCACGGCGGCCCGCTTGACCTGGCCGAGCAGCGTCACCCGGTCGGCCACGCCGAGCTGCTCCGCCAGCGCGCGCAGGCGGCGCGCGTCCCTGTCCTGGTCGAGGTCCTCCGGCTCGGGCCCGCCGGCGATGACCAGCTCGACGTCCCCGAGGCCCTGCAGCGCCCGCACGATGGTGTGCGCGCCGCGGTCGATCGACAGCGGCCCGACGTGCAGGAGGCGCTTGCGGCTGCCGCGCGTGGCGATCGCCCCCCGGCGCTGGAAGCGCTCGGTGTCCACGCCGTACGGCACCACGGCGATGTTGTTGCGCGGCACGCCCAGCCTGATCAGTGCCGACTCCTCGTCACCCGAGCCCGCGATGACCGCGTCGGCCCGGCGGCCGAGCGCCCGCTCCAGCTCCATGTGCGTGGTGTCGACCGTGTAGAACGTCTGCGTGACGGGAACGCCCAGCCCCTTGGCGCCCGCCACGGCGACCAGCCCGCCGGTCCACGAGTGCGCGTGGATCACGTCGGGACGCTCCTGGCTCCACCGCTTCATCAACTGGTTGCCCACCTCGTTGAGGTACGGCACCACGTCGTCGCCCACGAGCTCTTTGGCGGGCCCCACGTCGATGTGCTCCAGAGTGACACCCGGGGCCACCCGCGTCTTGGGCTTGCCATCGGAGTTGTCACGGCGGGAGTAGATGGTGACGTGGTGCTCGCGCCCCAGCTCGCGTGCGACGGACAGGATGCGGTGGCGCTGGTTACCGTTTGCGGAAGCGACGATCGCAATATTCATGGCACACCTCAGCGTGGAAAGCCTCAAAGGTGTGCCTGCGTCTTAGGCACGTCGTTCTACGCCTTCGACCATACCCAGATTTCCGTCGATCGCAAACCCCCGCAGATCAGACACCTCGGAGCGCGAAGACCACGATCTCGTCCCACACCTGGCCGCCGGAGAACGCGTGCCGGTCCGCCTCCACCGCCTTGACCACGGTGGACGGCGCCTGACCGGCGCACCGGCTGAGCACGTCGGCCAGCCGCTCCTCCCCGTACGGCTCGCCGTGCTCGTTCCTGGAGGAGATCAGCCCCTCCGAGTAGAGCACCAGCGTCTCGCCGGGAGCGATGGTCAGCGTCTCGACCCCGGTCTCGGCCTCGGGTGAGATGCCCAGCGGCACGCCGCCGCCCTCGGCGAAGCGCACCCCGCCGTCGGGCTGCAGCAGCACGGCCGGATGGTGCCCGGCCGACGACATGTGGATCCGCCGCCCCTGCACGAACCCCGCCACGGCCATCACGAACATGCCCGTGCCCTGCGCCACCAGGGCCTGGTTGACCTTGCGCATCACCAGGTCGGGGTCGGAGTCCCAGACGCTGAGCACGCGCAGCCCGCCGCGCACCATGGCGCTGACCGAGGCCGCCTCCTCGCCCTTGCCCGCGGCCCCGCCCAGCGCGAAGCCCCAGCCGCCCGAGACGGGGAAGACGTCGTAGAACTCGGCGCCCACCGACGAGCCCGGGTGGTAGACGGCCGCGGCCTCGTAGCCGGGCACGTCGGGCAGGTTGCGCGGGGCGACGCTGGCCGACAGGGCGTCGGCGGCCCTGGAGCGGCTCTGGAAGCTGCTCTGGGACCGTACGGCCAGCCCCATCTGCAGCCCCACCTCCTGCAGGACGGCCAGGTCCGCCAGCGCGAACGGCGGCGTGTCGTGCGAGCGCACCAGCGTCAGCGCCCCGTCGCCGCGGCCGATCGGCACGCACAGCACCGAGCCGGCGCCCATCACGGTCAGCAGCGGCCCGTCGGCGCAGAAGCCGAGCAGCGTGTCGTCGTCCACCATCTCCAGCACCACGCCGGAGCCGCGCTCCAGCACCTGCAGCACGAGCTGGCTCGTCGCCGGATCGGCGGACTCGACCTGCCGGACGAGGCCGCCCAGCGGGTGGTTCTTCGGCGCCATGACGACCGAGCGGCGCGGCGCCCCGTCACGCACCATGTCGGCGATCACCCAGTCGGCCCACTCGGCCGCCAGCAGCCGCGACGCCCGCTGCAGAGCGACGGGGCGCAGCAGCGCCTCCTCGTCCAGCAGCAGCCTGCTGACCCGGGTCAGCAGGTCCTGGCGCCTGGCCGCGGCCAGCAGCAGCGCGCCGTCGCTCTGCTCGGGCCGGCGCGCGCCCGGCTCGGGCAGCTGCACCTCGGTCGGCAGCGCCACCGCCGCGACCATCTGCTGCGGCTCGCCCGGCATCGTCAGCCTGGTCAGCGCGAGCTGGACGGTGTGCGTGCGCCCCTGGTGCGCCAGCCGCGTCTCGAACGCCGCCGGCTGCCCGGTCTGCAGCACCGACGTCAGGTGGGAGCGGAACGCGGCCCGCCGCGACACGTCCACCAGCAGCGGGAACGACCGTCCCACGAGGTAGCCGTCGGGGCTGCCCAGCACGCGGGAGGTCTCGGGGTTGATCCGCCGGACCACCCCGCCGCCGTCGAGCACGATGACGGGCACGGGGAAGGCGCGCAGCACCTGGCGCAGCAGCTTCAGCTCGCGTTGGCCGCCGTCCTTGCGACCGGCCCGCTTGGGAGCCTTGCGCAGCTCCTCGCGGGCCTCGGCCAGCAGTTCGGCGGCGGTGTCGAGCTCGGCGAGCGCGGCGTCGAGCGTGGGGGCCAGGTCGGCGGGGTAGGCGGCCCTCGCCTCGCGCAACGAGGAGACGCGCCCGGCCAGCGCGTCAAGCGCGTGTTCGAGGTCCGGCATGGTCATGGTCTGACGCTACGCCACTCGGGATAATGCTAGCCATAAGGGGTAGAAGCTTGTTGCTATGGAATCGACCGCGATGATCACCCCCGGACTAGCCAGAGACCTCGCCGCACTGGGCCGGCTGGGGGAGGACACCTCGACGGAAAGCGTATTGCGCGGGCTGACCACAGCGCTGGCCGCGGGCGTGCCCAACTGCTCGGGCGCCTCCGCCGAGCACTGGCGCGACCACCGGGTGCTCGTCTCCGGCTCCCACAGCGAGCTGATCATGCTCGTCGAAGGCGAGCGCGAGCTGGGGGAGGGCCCCTCCATCGAGGCCAGGCAGAGCGGTGGCCGCGCCACGGTCACGGACGTGCTCAAGGAGACCCGCTGGCCCCGCTACGACGCGCTGGCCACCCGCTGGGGCGTGCGCTCGGCGCTCGTGGTGCCCATCGAGGTGCCGCCCGCCCTGCTCGTCGTCGGCCTCTACTCCGTACGCCCCGGGGCGTTCTCCCCGCAGGGCGCCGGTTCGCTCGCCGACATGCTGACCGAGCAGGTCGGCGTGGCGATGGCGAACATGTGGGAGTTCGAGGAGGTGCGCACCGACCACGCGCAGCTCCAGGAGGCCCTGGCCGGCCGCTCGGTGATCGACCAGGCCAAGGGCATCATCATGCAGACCAGCGGGTGCACCGCCGAGGCCGCCTTCGAGGAGCTGCGCAGGATCTCCCAGCACCACCAGGTCAAGGTGGCCGACCTGGCCAGGCTGCTGGTCGACGAGCACCAGCGCAAGTCGTCGAGGCGCTAACGGGGGTCGGCGGGATTGCTGAGCGCGGCCAGTGCGTCCTCCAATGTGTCGTAGAGCGGCAGGCGCTGGGCCAGGCCGGTGATCCACATCACCTTCGACTTGGAGTATTCGACTCCTATCAGCGCGAACTTGGCGTTGGCCGCCAGGCTCGTCTGCCAGTGGTGCACGATCAGGCCGAGGGCGCGCGAATCCATGAACGTCACCCCGGCCAGGTTCAGAATCAGGTCCGAGCCCGCCATCGCGAGATAGTCGGCGAACTGGGCCCGTGTCGTGGCGTCTAGGACGCCGTCGACCCTGACCACGGTGATCTCGTCCACGGTCGACGACGTCAGGCTGAGGGCCGCCACTGGCTCCTCGCCGTTCTCCGGCATTGTCACGGAGCAACCCTACTGTCACCGCACGATCGAGGAATACTTCCCGAGGCATGGGGGATACTGGAGCCGAAGTCCAGCAGAGGGCTTCGGTCTCGAGAGTAGAGCGAGGCGTGCCTCTGCATGGGCTTTTTCCTTTTGCGGCAGGCCGCCTGCGACCCATATGAGGAGCAGCGATGGCTGTGCAGGAATACGTCCTCGAGGAGATGACCGCGGAAGAACTGCTGGCCGAGATGGCCAGGGAAGAGACGCCCGACAGCCACAGGGAACGCCTGCGTGAGCGCATCGTCGAGATGCACCGGCCGCTCGCCATGGAGATCGCCCGGCGCTACCGCTACCGGGGCGAACCTTTGGAAGATCTCCTCCAGGCCGCGTATGTTGGCCTGATGAAGGCCGTCAACGGCTTCGACCCCACCCTCGGGCACGCGTTCCGCGGGTATGCGGTCGTCACCATGACGGGTGAGGTCAAGCGCCACTTCCGCGACCGCACCTGGGCGATCCGGGTGCCCCGGCTCTACCAGGAGCGCCGCTCCGAGCTCAACCGGCTCGTGGCCGACCTCAGCCAGGACCTCGGCCGGTCGCCGACCGTGGCCGAGCTGGCCGCGAAGATGAACATCAGCGAGGAGGACGTTCTGCTCACGCTCGACGCCTCCGCCGCGTACAGCACACTGTCGCTCGACGCGCCGCTCGGCACCGACGACGACGCCGCCTCGCTCGGCGACGTCATCCCGGAGGACGACGACACGCTGAGCAACATGGTCGACAGGGAAGCCGTCAAACCGCTCATCGACGCGCTGCCCTCCCGTGAGAAGCACATCCTGTTGCTGCGCTTCTTCGGCAACATGACGCAGGCCGAGATCGCAGCCGAGTTCGGAATCTCCCAGATGCATGTTTCGCGTATTCTCCGCAAGGTTCTCGACCAGCTTCGCACCGAGCTGGTCGGCTGACGAGGGCGGTCGCCGGGTGAACGAGGACGTCGAGCCTCAGTCGGGCTACACGAGCCCGCCACCCGGCGCGCCCGTGAAGACACTGCTGTTCCGCCTGCCGGACCTGCCAGAGGTCCGGCAGTTCGCCGAGGACGAGGCCAGGGCCGTCGGCATGCCGGAAGAGGCCATCGGCGACTTCGTCATCGCCGTCAACGAGGTGGCGACCAACGCCGTCACCCACGGGGCCGACGACGCCCGCATGCGTACCTGGGTGATCAGCGGGGATCTGATCGTCGAGGTGCACGACGAGGGCGCCTGGAAGCCCGGTCCCATGCCGGGGGCCGTCGGCGGCATGGGGCTGTGGGTGGCCCGGCTGCTCTCGTCCGACCTGACCCTGCGCGTCGGCAGCGGCGGCAGCACGGTGATCATGAGATTCCCCGGGAAGAGCTGACGTTCGTGACAGCGGATCGCCGGGTGGCCGTGCCACCCGGCGATCCGCTGCTGTGTGCATCGTTCACTCACCGGCGGGCTCTGCCGCCGCGCCAGTTGCTGTAACCCGTGCGGATGCTGGCCGTGCCGACGCCTGCCTGGTGCAGGGCCAGCAGGGTCAGCCCCAGCAGGACGAACGTCATGCCGGAGAACCCGCCGGGAATCGACGCGCCTACCAGGTCGAGCAGGAAGCCCAGCCCGAAGATGATCGCTGCGATGACTGCGAGCATTTCTGTGTCACCTCATTCCCTGACTCTGGAACTGATCAGGCTGCGCGGCCGGCGCCGGTTGTGCCGGTTGCGCCGGGGACTTGCTGGACAGCGCCAGCAGCCGCTCCAGGACCGTCCTGTAGTCGCGCAGGGCCAGGCGCAGCTGCTCGGTGTCGGCGCTGCTCCCGGTCTCCTTCCAGCGGTCGCGCAGGGCGTTCGTCCGGTTGGTCAGGGTGCTGGTGAGAGACTCCACCACCTCGCCCACCAGGCCGTCGGCACGCTGCACCGCCTCGCCCGGGTCGTCCACGAAGGAGGACTGCAGGTCGCGCCAGCGGGCCTGCACCTCGGAGGGGTCCTGGTCGAACAGCACGATGTCGTCGGGGGCGGCGTGGGCGGGGGCGGGGTGCGCGGGGTCGGGGTCGGGGTCGGTTTCCGGAACGGGGCCGCCCGTGACCGGGACGCCCGTGACGGGGACGGCGGCGCCGGGGACGGCTGCCGCGTACTCGTCGTCGGCGCGGGGGTCGCGGCCGGTCACCCGCTCGCGGTCGGCCTCGTCGTCGTAGACCTCGCCGTCGGCGTCGTGCCGCGACAGATCCTCGGTCCTGGCCTCGCTGCGGGCGAACTCCTCGTCATCGACGGGGTCGGTTCTCACCCGGTCCCGGTCGTGATCGTCGTCATGGAGGTCGTTGTGCTGCTGCTGCGACGGAACCTTCAGCTCGTCGCTGCTCATATCGTTCACCGTCCTCGGCTGGTCTCGTGCAGCAGCTCCTCGAACAGCGCGCGGTAGTGCACCATGGCCTGCCGGAGGTCCTCGGTGGAGGCCTCCTTCCTGGCCGCGCGCCCGCTGATCTCGTGAGCCGTCCTGTAGTGGTCGAGCGTCGCGGCGTGCCCCACCGACAGGTCGGACACCCGCTGCTCGAAGTTCTCCGTGGGGTAGCCGCGCTCCGCCATGACCGCGGTGACCAGCTGGTCGGCCTCGGTCACCGCGAACCCAGGTGCGTCCACGAAGCGTTCCTGCACCTCGGTCCACCGGTTGGCGTAGGTGTCGCGCGACTCCTGCGTCAAGGGGCGGATGTCGAGCTCCGCATGCCGCTGCTCGCGATCGAGCAGCTCCTGCTCGGCCTCGCGGCGATTGTCGTGCTCGGCTACTATGCGTTCGTACTCCGGGCCGAAGCGTTCGCGGAGATGGGTGCGACGCTTCTGCTGCTGCAGCACGAAATATCCGACTGCGGCGAGCGCCACCACCGCGACCACGACGACGGCCACCCATGCCCAGGTGGTCATGATGTTCGCCTCCGGTCTCTGTGTCGAGACCAGCGACTGCCCTCGAACGGCAGGTCGAAACGCCTTTTTCAGCGGGCGTCGAGCGCTTTCCTGGCCGCGGCCAGCACGGATGCGACGTGCGAGCCCTGCGGGGCTGCGGGCACCTCGGTGAACCCCTCCGCGGCGTCGTACCGCACGTCGAGCCCGGCATCGACGAGCCGCTGCGCCCACCGCAGCGCCGTGTTCAGCCGCTCCGCCGCCGGCGGCTTGCCCTGGGCCGCCGCCGACAGATTCCGCAGGTTCGTGGCGGGGCCGGACTGCGCGTGCGCGCGGGCCAGCTTCCACGGCAGCGCGGCGCTGTGGTCCAGCATCGGCTTGGCCAGCCCGGCGGCCCGCTTGGCCTGCAGCACCCCCGACTCGCTGACGCCGAAGTGAGCGGCCAGCTCCTGCACGCTCATCCCCTCGGCCACCCGCCGCGCCAGCTCCTCGCGATCAATGGTCGGCTTACGCCCCACCTGGCCGCCTCCGCTCCCGACTTCTCCGTGTACGCGTGCACGTCCGATGTGCGCTAAGGTTATGACGTCCCGCTCCGCGAGGAGCGGCCGACACAGCACAGCCGGGACGTAGCGCAGCTTGGTAGCGCACTTGACTGGGGGTCAAGGGGTCGCAGGTTCAAATCCTGTCGTCCCGACCAGATTCTTGCTGGTCATCGAGGGTGTCACTCGTTCGGGTGGCACCCTTTCGCATGGGATGGGTGCGTTGCGCCAGGCCGATGGCCGAGCCGCTCAGCCGAGGTCCGGGTGAGGAGCGTAACGGTCGGGGTGGATCAGGGCGAGGGCGGCGTCGTCCGCCATGAGGGTGTCCAGGTCCGCGATGCGCCAGCCGGCCGCGATCAGCGTCGGCACGAGAGGGTGAAGGCCCGGCAGGGCGAGCTTGGCCGTGCCCGGGGTGCCGGTGGCGGCCAGGGCGCCGAGGACGGCGGTCGCGCAGTTCTGCGGCGTGGTGCCGCCTGCCGGGCCGATCAGCGTTTCGCCGGCGGTCGTGCGGGTGAAGGCGTAGCCCTCGCCCGTCGTGTACGCCTGGACGCCGGGCAGGGTGGCGTACCAGGTGAGGGTGTCGTGACGGTCACCGCCTGAGACGTGACTGTCGAGGGGCGCGATGGCGTCGGGGGGCGTCGGGCGTACGGGCGGGGCCGGCAGGCCCGTCGTCGCCGGTCCTGTCAGGTAGAGCAGCGGGCACCAGGGGCGCAGTCCGTGCCGGATGTACAGGCTGATCGCGCGGGGGTCGGAAGAGGCGAAGGTGGCCTTGGGGCCGTCTCCGGCCAGCAACCGCGACAGCAGCGTCCGGCCGATGCCTGAGGACTGGTGGGCGGGCAGGACGAACAGGTCGCCCAGGTGGGTCAGGTCGCCTCTGCGCAGCGTCCCGCCGAAGCCGCGCGCCGATTCGCTCGCGTCGGCGGGGTGGGCGGGGGCGACGAGCAGCGTGCCGAGGGTGCGCTCGGCGTCGAGGAAGTCGGGGGCGCCGGGCGGCCAGCCGCTCAGCAGGCCGAAGCGCCTGGCCACGCGGCGCACCGCGGGCATGTCGTCGAGCGTGGCGGCGCGCACGCCAGGCGCGTCGCCCCATGATCCCGCGGGCACGTCCGGCAGGTCGGTCATGCGTTCACCTCTTCACCGTCTCCCACGACGGGAGCCCGGCCGGTGAGATAGCGCTGCAGGACGGGCGCCACCCAGCCCGTCAGCTCGGCCGGGCCGGCGGCGACCAGGGCGTCCAGGCGGACGGCGTAGCGGCTGATGACCAGCCCGACGAGTTGCCCGGCGGCCAGGGCGGCGCGCAGGTCGGGATGGTCCACGCCGAGCTTGCTGGTGACCCTGCCGAGCATCTCCTCGGCCAGGAAGGTCCTGATGAGGGCGGCGGCGGGCTCGCTGGTGGCCGCCGAGCGCATCAGCCCGAGCAGCGGGCCCGGCCGCTCCACCTCGCCCAGCAGGCCCAGGACGTACGTGACCAGCCGCTCGCCCAGCCTGCCCCGTGGGCCGTCCAGCAGCATGGCCACGGCGTGCTCCGGCTGGAAGACCTCGCTCACGGCCGCGGCGAACAGCTGCTCCTTGCCGCCGAAGAAGCGCCGCACCAGAGCCGGGTCCACCCCTGCCACGGCGGCGACCTGGCGCATGCTGGTGGCCTCGTAGCCGCCGGTGCTGAACGCCTCGGCCGCCGCCGTGAGGATCTCCTCCCGGGTGGTCGAGGCGCCGGGCCGCCGTCCTGTCCTGTTCATGGAGGAGAGGCTAGGCCCCCGGGCTCCGTGGGGGAGAGCTGGCCCCTGAAGCGCACCGGGCGGGCGATCGCGTCGCTCGCGCGGCTCACCACGACCTCGCCCCGGTGCGCGGCGATCTCCTTGACGCCGAACCGCTCGCCGAGGTTCTGCTGGAGCGCGGCGACGGCGGCCTCGGAGCGGACCGCGGCCTGCTCGTCGGCGTAGACGGTGATGGTGGTCGCCGTGCCGCCGCCGGTGTCGACGGCGGTGTAGAGCGCGGCGCCGACCTCCTGGGGGACGCGGTCGGCGAACTCGTCGTCCACGGCCGAGATCATCGCCTCGACCGCGTCGGGGGGCGTGCTGTAGTGGCGGACGACTGCGTACATGGCATCTCCTGATCGCCGGGTGGAGAGGTTGCTGCAGTCGACGATAAGTCTTCGCGTGAGGACTTACAAGTCCCCAAGTGAGGACTTTAGGATGGTCATGGCTGACGTTATGGCGGATCAGGTGGCGTAGACGGGGGCGAGGTCGATGTAGATGCGGTAGTCCGTGATGAGGCCGTCGGAGCGGGTGCGCCAGATCGACACGGCGGGGACGGTGACGTCCTTGCCGTCGAGCCGCCGGTAGGTCACCTCGGTCTCGGCGATGCTGTCGTCGCCGGCCTCCCACGTCCTGATGACGCGGTGCCGCAGGCCGCCGATCGTGCCGAAGAACTCCCCGATCCCGGCGGCGATGGCCGCGCGGCCGACCAGCGGCTCGGCGTTCGCGAACACCAGCGTGGCGTCCTCGGCCAGCAGCCGGGCGAACGCCTCGGCGTCGAAGGAGTCCACCACCTCGAAGACGCGCCGTATCGCGTTGACGGACATGGCCACCATCCCTCACGTGATCAGGATCACTGGTGGGGACGATACGGGACCAGGTGTGGTGCGCAACTAGCGGAAAAGGGAGATTCGGGGTGGACGGGAGGGGGTGTGGAGCCGATGCTGGTGAGCAGCACGTCCGTGATCACCCGTAGACAGGAGGAAACCTCATGAAGGTCCGTACCCGGACTCGCCGTGCAGCCGCCGCGGCTGCCGCACTGGGCGCCGTGCTGGTGCTGAACCCCGCGCCGGCGCAGGCGGGCGCGTCGGATCCGTGCAACGCCGCGACCGTCGTCCGTACGCCGCAGGTCAGCGGCGTGCTGGCCGACGGCGAGTCGGGCGCCAAGCGCCCGGTCTAGGACGATAGCCGTCAAAGTTTGACAGCCATCGAACTTCCGTGCTGGAGTGGTTCCCGCCATTTCCTGTGACGGAAGGACTGTGCGATGGCCAGGACGGTGTTGTTCAGCGAGCTCGGCGGGCCCGGGGTGATGCGGGTGCAGGACGTGGAGGAGCGTGACCCGGGGCCCGGCGAGGTGCGGATCAGGGTGGAGGCGTTCGGGCTGAACCGGTCGGAGGCGCTGTTCCGCTCCGGCCTTTACATCGAGCCCGTCAAGAGGTTCCCCGCCACGCTGGGCACGGAGGCCGCGGGCGTCGTGGAGGCGGTCGGGGCAGGGGTGACGGGGTTGCGGCCGGGGGAGCCGGTCAGCACGGTGCAGACGTTCTCGATGAACGACTACGGGGTGTACGGCGAGCGGATGATCGTGCCCGCTTCGGCGGTGCTGCCCCGGCCGGAGGGGCTCGGCGCGGTCGAGGGAGCCGCCGTGTGGATGGCGTACGTGACGGCCTACGGCGCGCTGATGGAGGCCGGTGGGATGCGTCCCGGTGACACGGTCGTGCTGAACGCGGCCTCGAGCAGCGTGGGGCTGGCCGCCCTGCGTGTCGCCGACCGGCTCGGTGCCACGCCGATCGCCCTGACCCGCACCGCCGCCAAGAAGGAGGCGCTGCTGAAGGAGGGCGCGGCGGAGGTGATCGTCACCGAGGAGGAGGACGTGGCCGAGCGGGTGCTGGCGCTGACCGGGGGGCGCGGGGCCGAGATCGTGCTCGACGCCGTCGCCGGCCCGGGGGTGCGGGATCTGGCCAGGGTGGTCGCGGACGACGGCAGGCTGCTGGTGTACGGGGCGCTGAGCGGGGAGCCGACGCCCTATCCCGGGATCGAGCTGGGCATGCCCGCGCTGGCCATGCGGACGTACACGATGCTGGAGACCACGACCAGGCCCGAGCGGCTGCGCAGGGCGGCGGCGTTCGTGGCGTCCGGGCTGCGGTCGGGGGCCTTCAGGGCGGTCGTGGACCGCGCGTTCGAGCTGGCGGAGATCGTCGAGGCGCACCGGTACCTGGAGTCGAACGCGCAGGTGGGCAAGATCGTGGTCACCGTCTAGGAGAGCGAACCCATCTTGGGCCACATCTCCCTCGCGACCTGCGTGCTCCACGGCCTCCTCCGGGCCGTCGATCACGAGGATCGCGTCGTGGTCGACCGCGACCAGCCGCCCGCTGCCCGCGAGTGCGGCGAGCTTCGGGTCGCTGTCGTCGTACGTGGCCACGGCGGCCGCGTCGCCCAGGTCGTCGATGGGCGTGCCCTTGCGGTAGGTGTAGGCGTCGGCCATCCGGGCGGCGCTGTCCATCGAGGGGTCCAGGGCGTACAGGCCGACGTCCACCGTGAGGGCGCCGATCGTGTAGGCGCAGCCGCTGAGCTGGCTGCCCCGGAGTGCGGCGGCGGGCTGCGACGTGACGCCGGAGGGGTGAACTTTCGTTTGATGGAATGATGGTCTACTGTTCGGAACATGTCCGAGCAGAGTTCCGCGGACAAGCTCGTCGGCTCCGACCGGGTGCTTGCGGTGCTGGCCGAGCTGGCGCGCCATCCCGACGGCATCGGGCTGGAGGAGATGGCGCGGGCGGTGGCCAGCCCGAAGCCGACCGTGCACCGCGCGCTGGCCGCGTTACGGCGCGCCGGCCTCGCCACCCAGCACGGGCACGGCCGGTACGTCCTGGGCGACGAGTTCCTGCGCATGGCCTTCGCCCATCACGAGGCGCGGCCCGATCACGTCCGCGTCATGCCGGTGCTCAAGGCACTGTGCGAACGCTACGGCGAGACGGCGCACTACGCCGTGCTCGACGGGCCCTCGGTCGTCTACCGGTCCAAGCTCGACCCGGCCGCCGGGGCGGTGCGGCTCACCTCGGTGGTGGGCGGCCGCAATCCCGCCCACTGCACGGCGGTCGGGAAGGTGCTGCTCGCCGGCGTGCTCAGGACGCGGGAGGCGGTGCGCGACTGGGTGGGCGGGCGCACGCTCGAACGGCCGACCGAGCGCTCGATCGGCACGGTGGAGGAGCTGCACGAGGAGCTGGTGCGCATCCGCGAGCAGGGCTACGCCGCCGACGACCAGGAGAACGAGCCCGGCGTCAACTGCGTGGCCGTCGCGGCGTACCTGACCTCGCCGACCGTGCCCAGCGGCGCGATCAGCGTCAGCGGCCTGACCTACCGCACCCCGTTGAGCAAGCTCGTCGGCGACCTGCCCGCCATCCGCGCCATCGCCTCAGGAGAGGAACTTCCTTGACGTTCACCGCTGTCCCCGCCTCGGCCGAGGTCTACACGCTGGGGGAGGGCCCCGTGTGGGACGCCGCCCGGCAGCGCCTGCTGTGGGTCGACATCGTCGCGGGCACCGTGTACGAAGGCCGCCTCGACACCGGAACAGGGCGGATCACGGCCACCGGCGAGCACGTCTTCGACGGCACCGTGGGCGCGGTGGCCGTGGCGGCCGGCGGCGAGCTGATCGTCGCCGGCCAGGCCACGCTGATCCGGGTCGGCACCGACGGCAGCCGTACGGAGCTGGCCAGGGTGCTGCCCGAGGGCGTGCACAGCCGGCTCAACGACGGCGCCGTGGACCCGGCGGGCCGGTTCCTGATCGGCAGCCTGGCGCAGGACGACCGGCACGGGCAGGAGGTGCTGGCCAGGCTCGACGAGACCGGCCTGACGACTCTCGACACCGACCTGGTGCTGTCCAACGGCCTGGCCTGGGTCGGGGAGCGGCTCTACAACGTCGACACCGTCCCCGGCACGATCTGGGTCCGCGACTACGACCCCGACAGCGGCAGGACGGGGCCGCGGCGGGAGGCGTTCACGATCACCGACGGCTCGCCCGACGGGATGTGCGCCGACGCCGACGGCAACCTGTGGATCGCCAACTGGGGGCTCGGCCGCGTCGAGTGCCGCGGCACCGGGGGAGAGCTGCTCGACGTGGTCGAGACCGGCGCGCCGCACACCTCCTGCCCCGTCTTCGCCGGCCCTGACCTCGACGTCCTGGTCATCACCACCGCCCGCACCGGCCTGGCCGAGCCGGGCCCCGGCGACGGCCGGCTGTTCACCGCGAAGGTCGGCGTCCGCGGCCTGCCCGTCCCCTACTGGAACCCCTGCTGAGAGAGGCCCCCGTGTACCTCATGCGCATCGGCGCGCCCGGCGCCGAGAAGCCCGTCGTCCGTGTGGACGAGCACCACTACATCGACGTCTCCGACGTCACCCCCGACTTCGACGAGCGTTTCTTCGCCGCCGGCGGCGCCGCGCTGCTCGCCGGCAAGGTCGCCACCGGCCGGCCCCAGGAGTTCGCCGGTGAGCGGGTCGGCGCGCCGATCGCCCGGCCGCACCAGATCCTGTGCATCGGGCTGAACTACAGCGACCACGCCGCCGAGACCGGGCAGGCCGTGCCCGACGAGCCGATCCTGTTCACCAAGTCGCCCAACACGCTCATCGGCCCGTACGACGACGTGCGCATCCCGCGCGGCGCCACCAAGACCGACTGGGAGGTGGAGCTGGGCATCGTCATCGGCCGCCGCACCTCCTACCTCGACTCGGTGGAGGAGGCGCGCGACCACATCGCGGGTTACTGCGTGGTCAACGACGTCAGCGAGCGCGCCTTCCAGATGGAGCGCGGCGGGCAGTGGAGCAAGGGCAAGTCGGCCGAGACGTTCAACCCGGCGGGGCCGTGGCTGGTCACGCCGGACGAGATCGCCGACGTGAAGAACCTGGCCATGTGGCTCGACGTCAACGGCACCCGCCGCCAGACCGGCACCACCAAGACCATGATCTTCGACCCGTACGTCATCGTGCACCACCTGAGCCAGTTCATGGTCCTGGAGCCCGGCGACCTGATCAACACCGGCACCCCGCCCGGCGTCGGCATGGGCCACGACCCGCAGATCTGGCTCCAGCCCGGCGACGTGATGGAGCTGGGCATCGAGGGCCTGGGCAGCCAGCGACAGAATGTCGTCGCCCCACGCTGAGGCACCCACGCCGAGGCGTCCACGCCGAGGCACCCGCGTCGAACAACGGAGAGAGCATGAGCCTGACCGCACCCGATCCCGCCGTCCTGGCCAAGGTGGAGGCCGCCGTCCCCGGCATCACCAGGACGCGGGCGAGTGACAGGCTGGGCATGGCGCACGACGCCTCCCACTACCTGCTCACCCCGCAGGCCGTGCTGGTGCCGGAGAGCGCGGAGCAGGTGGCGGCGCTGCTGCGCACCGGCCTGCCCCTCACCTTCCGCTCGGGCGGCACCAGCCTGAGCGGGCAGGCCGTCAGCGAGCACCTGCTCGTCGACACCCGTCGGCACTTCCGCTCGATCGAGGTGCTGGACGCGGGCGAGCGCGTGCGGGTGCAGCCCGGAGCGGTGCTGCGGCAGGTCAACGCCCGCCTGGCCCCGTACGGGCGCAAGCTCGGCCCCGACCCGGCCAGCGAGTCGGCGTGCACGATCGGCGGCGTCGTGGCCAACAACTCCAGCGGCATGACGTGCGGCACGCACGCCAACACGTACCGGACGCTGGAGTCGATGACGATCGTGCTGCCCAGCGGCACCGTCCTCGACACCGGGGCCGCCGACGCCGACGAGCGGCTGCGCGCGCTGGAGCCCGCGCTGGCGGAGGGCCTCGTCCGACTGCGCGACCGAGTCCGGAAAAATCCGGACTCGGTGCGGCGGGTCCGGGAGCAGTTCTCGCTCAAGAACACCATGGGCTACGGGCTGAACAGCCTGCTCGACCACGACACGCCCGCGCAGATCCTGGCCCACCTCGTCATCGGCAGCGAGGGCACGCTGGGCTTCGTCGCCGAGGCGGTGTTCCGCACGGTGCCCGCGCACCGGCTGGCCGCCACCGGCCTGCTCGTCCTGCCCACCCTGCACGCGGCGATGGCCGCCATGCCGCAGCTCGTCGAGCTCGCCCCCGCCGCCGTCGAGCTGCTGGACGCCGAGTCGCTGCGGGTGGCCCAGGCGGACGCCCAGGCGGACGAGGTGCTGCGCTCGCTCGCCGTGACCGAGCACGCCGCGCTCCTGGTCGAGTGGCAGGAGCCGGACGAGGACCTGCTGGCGGACCGGGAGCGGGCCGCCGCCGAGCTGCTGCCCGCGCTGGACCCGGCCGTCCCCGCCAGGCTGAGCAGGGAGGCGGGCGGCAGGGCGGCGCTGTGGCACATCCGCAAGGGCCTGTACGCCTCCGTCGCCGGCGCCCGCCCCAGCGGCACCACCGCCCTGCTGGAGGACGTCGCCGTCCCCGTGCCCGCCCTGGCCGGCCTGTGCGACGAGCTGACCGAGCTGTTCACGCGGCACCGGTACGAGCGCAGCGTCGTCTTCGGCCACGCCAAGGACGGCAATCTGCACTTCATGCTCAACGAGCACTTCGAGACCGAGCTGGACCGCTACGCCGCCTTCACCGAGGACATGGTGCAGGCCGTGCTCTCCCGTGGCGGCACGCTGAAGGCCGAGCACGGCACCGGCCGGGTGATGGCCCCGTTCGTCCGCCGCCAGTACGGCGACGAGCTGTACGAGGTGATGCGCGAGATCAAGCGCCTGTGCGACCCGGCCGGCACGCTCAACCCGGGTGTCGTGCTGACCGGGCGGCAGGACGCCCACCTGCGCGACCTCAAGCCCGTCGTCACCGTCGAGCCCGAGGTGGACCGGTGCGTGGAGTGCGGCTACTGCGAGCCGGTCTGCCCCAGCCGCGACCTGACCACCACCCCGCGCCAGCGCATCGTGCTCAGGCGGGAGCTGGCCGCCGCCCGCGCGGCGGGCGACGAGGAGCTGGCGGGCGAGCTGGAGTCCGAGTACGGCTACGACGCCGTGGACACCTGCGCCGTGGACGGCATGTGCGCCACCGCCTGCCCCGTCCTGATCAACACCGGCGACCTGACCAAGCGCCTGCGCGCCGAGCGCCACGGCCGGGCCGCCCGCAGGGGATGGAAGACGGCCGCCGGGCACTGGGACGGCGTCACCCGGGCGATGAACCTCGCCCTCGACACCGCCGCCGCCACCCCGCCCGCGCTGCCCGAATCCGCCGCACGGGCCGCCCGCCGGGTGAGCGACGCCGTGCCGCAGTGGAGCCGCGACCTGCCCAGGGGCGGGATGCGCCGTCGTCCGCTCCCGGCCGCCGACGCCGACGTGGTCTACGTCCCGTCCTGTCTGAACACGCTCTTCGCGCCCGCCGACGGCGGCCCTGGCGTGATGGTGGCCTTCGCGCGCCTGGCCCGGCGGGCCGGCGTGCGGCTGCGCGTGCCCGAGGGGATCGGCGGGCTGTGCTGCGGCACGCCCTGGTCGTCCAAGGGCTACGCGGACGGGTACGCGGCCATGGGGGAGCGGGTCCAGGACGCGCTGCTCAAGGCGACGGACGGCGGCCGCATCCCGGTGGTCAGCGACGCCGCGTCCTGCACGGAGGGCTTCCACCGGCTCGTGGACGCCGTTCCCGTAGAGGTGCTCGACGCGGTCGCCTACACCGCGGACCGCCTCCTGCCGCTCCTGCCCGTCAAGCGCCGGCTGCCGTCCCTGGCCCTGCACCCCACCTGCTCCTCCACCCGCCTCGGCCTGGACGCGGCCCTGAGGCGGATCGCCGGGGCCGTGGCCGAGGAGGTGGTGGTGCCGGACGGCTGGCAGTGCTGCGCCTTCGCCGGTGACTGGGGCCTGCTCCATCCCGAGCTGACCGCCTCCGCGACCCGGGAGGAGGCCGCCGCCGTGCGCGGCGGGGACTTCGCGGGGCACGCCTCGGTGAACCGCACCTGCGAGCTGGGCCTCACCAGGGCCACCGGGAAGCAGTACCAGCACCTGCTCGAACTGCTCGACCGGGCCACCGCGCCGTAGGTGACGTAGGATTCCACCATACGCGTCAGCGTTCCATGCAGCGGAACAGAATGGAAGTGTGTGGTGGCCGAGGCCCAGTCCCCCGTGGGGAGCGTCGATCGCGCCCTGCTGATCCTCCAGGAGATCGGCAGGCACAGCAGGGGCGTTACGCTCGACGAGCTCGCCACCCGGCTCGGGCTGCCCAAGAGCTCGTTGCACCGCCTGCTCGGCGCGCTGAAGCACCGCGGGTTCGCGGCGCAGCCCGAGCCGAGCGGGCCGTACTTCCTCGGCACCGAGCTGCTGGCCACGGCCTTCAGGTTCTACGAGACGATGGACCTGCGCACGCTCGTGCGCCCGCTGCTGCTGCGGGTGAGCGAGGAGTTCGCCGAGACCGTGCACATGGCCACGCTCGACGGCGGCGAGGTCGTCTACGTCGACAAGGTGGAGGCGGTGCGGTCGATCACGATGACCTCGGTGATCGGGGGCCGCAACGCCGCCCACTGCACGGGCGTCGGCAAGGCGCTGCTGGCCTGGACGTACCCGACCGACGAGTCGGTCAAGGCGTGGGCGGAGCGCTTCGGCCCGCTGTCGGGCAGGACCCGCAACACGCTCACCAGCCCTGCCAAGCTGGCCACCCACCTCGACCAGGTGCGTCAGCGCGGCTACGCGCTCGACCTGGAGGAGAACGAGCCGGGGGTGCGGTGCGTGGCGGTGCCGGTGTTCATGGGCAGGACGGCGCCGGTGGCGGCGGTGAGCGTGACGGCGCTGAAGGACCGCATGTCGCCGGCGCGGATGGAGGAGATCGGCCACGGCCTGCGGAAGGCGGTCACCGAGCACGTCTGATTCCGCTATACGGAATGCTGGTGCGCTATACGGAATGAGTGCTATCTTCGGGGAGAACTTCTCCCGGAGGAGCCGTACCTGCATGTACCTCGAGCTCGATACCCCCTCGCTCGTCATCGACCTCGACGCGGTCAGGGCCAACATCGCCGAGATGGCCAAGACGGCCGCGGCGCACGGCGTCAGGCTGCGACCGCACATCAAGACCCACAAGATGCCCGAGCTGGCCCGCATGCAGCTCGACGCCGGCGCGAGCGGCATCACCTGCGCCAAGCTCGGCGAGGCCGAGGTGATGGCCGACGCGGGCGTCGACGACATCCTGCTGGCCTTCCCGATCTGGGGCGAGCCCAAGCTGCGCCGCCTGGCCGCGCTGCGCGAGCGCGCCCGGGTGCGGGTCAGCCTCGACTCACCCGAGGTGGCCGCCGGGCTCGGCCGGCTGGGCGGCCCGCCGGTGGAGGTGCTGGTGGAGGTGGACACCGGGCAGCACCGGCTGGGCAGGCCGCCGGGCCGGCCCACCGCCGACCTGGTGGCCGAGATCGCCGCCGTCCCCGGGATCGAGGTCGTGGGGCTGCTGACGCTGGCCGGGCACGCCTACCACTCACGCGACCGCGCCGAGCTGGAGGAGACCGCCCGCCGCGAGGGGGAGGACCTCGTGGCCACGGCCGAGCTGTGCCTGCGCGACGGCATCGAGCTGCGCGAGATCAGCGTCGGCTCCACCCCGACCGCCCGGTACGCGGCCGGGGTCGCCGGAGTGACCGAGATCCGGCCCGGCACCTACATCTTCAACGACACCGCGATGATGCGCCTGGGCGTGGCCACCGAGGAGAGCGCCGCCGCCCGCGTGCTGACCACCGTGATCGCCCGATCCGTCCCCGAGCGGGTGGTCTTCGACGCCGGCACCAAGTGCCTGACCTCCGACGGCGCGGGCACGCCGGGCTGGATCAGGGCCGTCGGCCTGCCGTACCTGCACCTGGACTTCCTCAACGAGGAGCACGGCGTGGCCCGCCTGGAGGCGGGCCACCACGACGAGCTGCCGGTCGGCACGCGGGCGCAGCTCATCCCCAGCCACGCGTGCGCGGCCGTGAACCTCTTCGACGTCGCCCACGGGGTCGAGGACGGCCGGGTCACCACCGAGCTTCGTGTCGCCGCCCGCGGCGCGGTGCGCTAGCGGGAACGGAAGGAGAACGCCATGCGGGGACTCGCGGGCAAGCGGGTTCTGATCAGCGGGGGGAGCAGCGGCATCGGCGCCGCCACGGCCCGCAGGTTCCTGGAGGAGGGCGCCAGGGTGGTGCTCGGCGGGCTCGACGCGGCCGAGGTGGACAAGACGGTGGCGGAGCTGTCCGGGCTGGGCGAGGTGAGCGGCATCGCCGGTGACGTCAGCACGGAGGCCGACGTCACCCGCCTGGTCGAGGGGGCCGTGGAGACGCTCGGCGGGCTCGACGTGCTGGTCAACAACGCCGGCACCGCCTGGCGCGAGCCGTTCCTGGAGATCACCCCCGGGCACTGGGACACGATCATGGCGGTGAACCTGCGCGGCATGTTCCTGGTCGCCCAGGCCGTCGCCAGGCACCTGGTCGAGCAGGGCACCGGCGGGGTCATCCTCAACATGTCCTCCACCAACGGGCTGGGCGGCGAGGCCGACTACGCCCACTACAACGCCTCCAAGGGCGGCGTGCTGCTGCTCACGAAGACGATGGCGGTCGAGCTGGGCAGGCACCGCATCCGCGTGAACGCGCTGTGCCCCGGCTACATCCGGACGCCGCTCAACGCCTCCATCTCGGCGGGCCTGGACGGGGACTTCGTCTCCGGCTACGAGCGCGACCACATCCCGCTGGGCCGGGCCGGGCTCGCCGAGGAGGTCGCCGCCGGATACGCGTTCCTGGCCTCCGACGACGCGGCCTTCGTGCACGGCACGGAGCTGGTCATCGACGGCGGGCAGCTCGCCATCATGTGAGCCCTACTCGTGGGGGAGGAGGTAGCGCCACGCCAGCGCCAGCTCCTCCCCTGACGACGTGCGATAGACGCGCCTGCTCCCGGGGGCGGGCAGCAGCCGGGCGATCGCCCGCGCCTTGGCGCCCGCGTAGTCCCGGGTGTTCTCGCTGCTCTCGTGAGGGGGCACCGGCAGGCCGCGCGGCCACGGCTTGGCCGTGTCGTAGCCGCCGACCCGGTCGGCGGACAGCCGCACCCGGGCGACGGCGTACGGGCGGCCTCCGGCCGCGACCCGGTCGGCCAGGTGGCTGAGGCGGTCGCGGGCGCTGGTCAGCGCGGCGTCGTAGCCCTCGGGAGTCTGGTCCAGATGCGGGACGTAGACCTCGCGCAGCCCGTTCCCCGTGTCGACGCCGAGGACGGTGGCCGGCGCGTCGTACACGGTCGGCGTGCCCGGCCGGGGCGAGACGGTGGCGGGTTGCCCGGACAGGTCCTGGCGCAGCGCCTTGACCAGGGCTTCGACCTCGGCGGGTGGCAGGCGCAGCTCGTGGGCGGCCTCCGCGATGGCCCGGCCGTCGGCGTAGACGACCAGCGCGGGAGGGCGGACGGCCCTGAGCCCGGGAGCCAGGTAGCCGCCCTGCCGTGACCATGTGGCGACCGGGCGCCCTGGGGCGGGCGCATCGGAGACAGGCGCATCGGAGACGGGCGCATCCTCAGCGGGCTCATCGGCGGTGGGCGCGTCTGTGGTGGGTGGTTCAGGTGTGGGTGGTTCAGGTTCGGCGACCGGCGCAGGAGCCGGCGAGCTTCCAGACAGGGGTGTCTCGCCGGCTCCCGCGCCGCCGCACGCCGCCAGTGCCAGCACGAGCGCCAGCACCGGAACGGCGCTCCAGCGTGAAGTCATACCCGTGAAACGATCTCCACAGGCGATCGGTTCAGCCCGTGGTGAGGGTGACCACGTTGGGGGCGTAGTCGTTGCGCGTACCGTCCGTGGCGTGGAAGACGATCTTCTGGGTGGTGCCCGTGCCGGTCAGCAGCGAGAGCGGCACCGACCACTTGTAGAGGCCGTCCGTGCTGGAGACCAGCGGGCTCACGCCGGCCACCGCACTCCACGACCAGGCGGTCGAGGCCCCGGTCTTCTGGAAGAGGGTGTTGTTCTCGATCATGTACTCGGCGCCGATCGTGTTCACCGACCAGCCCGTCTGGTAGTTCGCGTCGGTGTCGATGAAGACGTGGTGGGTGGTGTACGGCAGGTTGAACTTCGCCGTGTAACTCGCCGTGCCCGCGTTGACCGACGCCACCGCTCCGGCGATGGGGGCGACCGGGGTGGAGGGGGCGGTGACGGTGAGGACGTTCGCGGCGTAGTCGTTGCGGTCGCCGTCCGTGCCGTGGAAGACGATCTTGTGGGTGGTGCCCGTGCCGGTCAGCAGCCAGGAGGGCACGGACCACTTGTAGAGGCCGTTCGTGTCGGAGACCAGCGGGGTCACGCCCGGCACCACGGTCCACGACCACTGGCCCGGGTCCCCGGTCTTCTGGAAGAGGGCGTTGTTCTCGACCATGTACTCGGCGCCGATCGTGTTCACCGACCAGCCCGTCTGGTAGTCCGCGTCGGTGTCGATGAAGACGTGGTGACCGCTGTACGGCAGGTTGAACTGCGCCTGGTAGGTCGCCGTGTTCTCGTCCATCGCCGCCGTCGCGCCGGTGACCGGCACCGGGTCGGTGGTGGTGACGGCGGTCGCGGCCGACTGCGCCGAGGCGCGGCCGGTCGTGTCACGGGCCCGCACGGTGAAGCTGTAGGAGGTGTTGAGCGCCAGGCCGCCGAGGTTGACGCTGGTGCTGCCGCCGGGCAGGGACAGCTCCCGCACGCCGTTCCTGAACACGTCGTAGAAGGCCACGCCGTCGCCGGAGTCGCTGTCCGTCGAGGCGGTCCAGGTCAGCTTGACGCTGGTCGGGCCGACGTCGGACGCCACGGGCTTGCCGGGCACCGTGGGGGTGCTCGCGCTGGCGGCGGCGGTGGTCACGGACAGGGCCGTGCCGGCGGGGGAGACGTTCCCCGCCCGGTCGCGTGCCTTGATCGTGAAGGAGTAGGCGGTGGCGGCCGTGAGCCCGCCCACGTCGAAGGTGGTCGCCGACGGCGTGAGGTTGGCCGTGCTGCCGATCTTCACGGCCCCCTGGTAGACGTCGTAGCCGACCACGCCGGGGTAGGCGGCGGAGGCCCAGCTCAGGCGCGCGCTGGTGGCCTTCACCAGACTTGAGGCAGGCGTGGCGGGCTTGGCGGGAGCCGCGCCGCCGCTGCCCTTCGCCGCCGTCACCTGGGACGACAGGTACGAGGGCAGCGCGTCCCAGGGGTTGTCCATCTTGTCGTCGGTCACGTACACGTACCCGGCGTTGTTGGCCTTGGACGTGGCGATGACCGTGGCCATGGCCGCTGCGTCCGGCACGTCGTAGACCAGGTGCCAGATGCGCTTGGGGTCGGCGGTGGCCTCCCAGGCCGACGGCAGGTAGGGCGCCTGCCGGTTCTGGTAGGAGCTGTAGGAGCCCTCGAAGGTGACGAGGATGTCGGCGGCGTCCTGGAAGCACGCGGCGGGCGAGACACCGGGGTTGGCGATGGTGGTCGCGCCCAGGTGGTACGCCTTCACGTACGCGGTGGCCTCGCGGTACAGGCTCACCCAGGTCTCGCTGCCCGCGGTCGGTCCGCAGGCGTTCTGCGCCTGGTCGAAGAAGATGCCGTCGATCGAGGAGCCGTAGAACTCGTACCACTTGTTGATGTCGGACTGGATCTGCGCCCGCCAGTCCTCGACGGCCAGCGAGCCGAGCCGGGTCCGGTTCGAGGCGTAGCCGGTGGTGCCGAAGTAGCCGGTGTCCACGTAGCCGATGACCTTCATCCCGGCGGCGTGCGCGGCCGACAGCGCGGCGGTGTAGGCCGGCTTGGCCAGGTTGCCCGGGCCGTTGGCGACGTTGGCCACCACCACGCCGGGCTTGCCGGTCATCGTGTTGAGCTGCTGCCAGTAGTCGGGAGTGTTGCCGGGCAGGAAGTAGGCGGGTACGGCCACCTGCTGGTCGAGCACGGCGTCGGCCGCCTGCGCAGGTGTGGCGGCCAGCAACGGGATCACTAAGAGCGTCGCTCCGAGCAACGTGCGCCGGCGGGACTTGAGCATGTGCACCCTTTCTGGGCTACTGGAACAGTGCGTTGACTTCGGTGTTGGCCTTGGGGAGCACGGTCCTGGCGTCGGCGGTGCCCAGCAGGACCGACGAGATCGCGGTGTCCATGAGTTCGTTGATCTTGTCGGCGTTGTCGGTCACCGGCAGCAGGAACGTGCCGTCGGCGGCCTTGGCCGCCTCCACGAACGGCTTGACGTCCCGCCCGGCCGCCTCGTGCGCCGCCACCGCCTTGTCCGAGGAGGTGGTGATGGCGGGCAGCACCTCGGTGGTGGCGGCGATCAGGTCCTGGCACTCGGCGGAGGCCGTGAACTTGACCCACTGCCACGCCTCCTCCTTGTGCTTCGTGCCGGCGTAGATGGCGTCGGAGACGCCGTTGATGGGCGACTTGCGGCCCAGCGGCGCCGTCGGCAGCGGCGCGACCGCCAGGTCGAGCGCCTTGTTGTCGAGGTAGGGCTTGGCCATCCACGACCCGGCCATGACCATCGCGGTCTTGCCCGCCTGCAGCACCGCGTCGCCGCCGAGCGCCGACTGCTTGTCGTACGGCGGCGCGTACCCCTTCTTGATCAGGCTCGCGAACCAGTCGATGGTCTCGGCCAGCTTCGGGTCGTCGTAGAAGTACTTGGTGCCGAACGGGTTCTTGTCCAGGTACTTGAAGCCGTTGCCGACCGCGAACGCGGCCCAGCCCGTCTGGCCCAGCGCGCCGGTGTTGTAGTCGGGGGCGATGCCGTAGACGGCCACGTGCTCCTTGTCGAAGCCGGGGTCGGTGCCCCTGCGGCCCTCGTCGTCCACGGTGAGCGCGGCGATGGCCTGCTCGAACGTGCCGCCGTCCTTCGGGTTCCACGTCCACTCGGCGAAGCCGGCGGGGTCGAGGCCGGCCTTCTTCACCTGGTCCTGGTTGTAGAAGACGCCGATGGTGTCCCAGTCGAGCGGCAGGCCGTACCGCTTGCCGTCGCGCACCCAGACGTCGGCCAGGCCCTTCTGGTACTGGCCCAGGTCCACCTTGTCGCGCTCGACGTACTCGCTGAGGTCGAGGAGCTGGCCGTTCCTGGCGAACTGCGGGTAGTACGCCACCGAGTCGCGGAAGACGTCCGGCGCGGTGCCGGAGACGACCTGCGTGGTGAGGTTCTGCCAGTACTGGGCCCAGGCCACGGAGCTGAGCTTGATCGTGATGTTCGGATTCTTCTTGGTGAAGGCGTCGGCGCACTGCTTGTAGGCGGGCACCTGGCTGTCGACCCACATCACGTAGTTCAGCTCGACGGGCCCCGCCTGCGCGTCGGTGCCGCCGCCGCACGCCGAGGTGGCGCAGACGAGCGTGACAAGGGTCAGAAGGGTCTTGCGGGACATCTGGGGGGTCCTTTACTTGATGCCGGTGAAGTTGAGCGAGTTGGCCAGCCGCTTGCCGAAGACCAGCAGGAGCAGCAGGACGGGGATCACGGAGAGGGTCGAGCCGGCCATCAGGCCCGTCCAGTCGGGGCGGGCGTTCGGCGACTGCTGCAGGAACACGCCGAGCGCCACCGTGAGCACCCGGCTGCCCTCGTCCTGGCCGACGAGCAGCGGCCAGAGGTAGTCCTTCCAGGCGTAGACGCCGTTGATGACGGCGATCGTGATGAGCGGGCCCCGCGACATGGGCAGCGCCACCCGCCAGAACACGCTCCACACGCCCGCGCCGTCGATGACGGCGGCCTCCTCGACCTCGCGCGGCAGCGACAGGAAGAACTGCCGCAGGAAGAAGACCGTGAACGGGGTCATCAGCAGGATCGGCGCGACCAGCCCGGCGAAGGTGTTGAGCAGGCCCAGGTTGCGCACGAGCGCGAAGTTCGGCAGCAGCGTGAAGATCGGCGGCACCATCAGAGCGGCCACGAACGCCGAGAACAACGCCTCCCTGCCGCGGAAGCGCAGCCGTGCCAGCGCGTAGGCGGCCATCGCGCACGACAGCGTCTGCACGGCCACCACGACCGCCGTGTAGACGACCGAGTTGCGCAGGTACAGCAGGAAGTCGAGGGAGGCGCCCGAGCCGCCGGCGGCCTGCGCCTCGGCGAGCGTGGACAGGCCCAGCACGCGCTTGAAGTTGGCCCAGGTGAAATGCCGCGGCCACAGCGAGAAGTTGTCGGAGAACAGGTGCTGGGCGTCGGTGAGCGCCGTACGCACCATCCAGTAGAACGGGAACACGGTCACCAGGACGGCCAGCCCCAGCACCGTCCAGGCGGCGATCCGGCCTGCGCGCATGACGGGCCCTCCCTATCCGAGGTCCGAGTCGGAGGCGCGCATCAGCCGCATCTGCACCCACGTCAGCACGCCGAGGATCAGCACGAGGCTGAGCGCCATGGCCGCCGCGTAGCCCATCCGGAAGTGGGTGAACGCCTCCTGGTAGATGTAGTAGTAGATGACCTTCGTGGCGTTGACCGGGCCGCCCCTGGTCGCCACCGCGATCGTGTCGAAGATCTGGAAGCAGCCGATCACCGAGACCACCAGCACGAGCGCGAGCACGGGCCGCAGGAGCGGCAGCGTGACGCGGAAGAACGTGCGGACCTCGCCGGCGCCGTCCATCGCCGCCGCCTCGTACACCGACGCCGGGATCTGCAGCATGCCCGCGTACAGCAGCAGCGCCACGTACCCGACGGAGGCCCAGGTGGTCACAGCCGCCACGCTCGGCATGGCCTCGGCGGGCGCGTTGAAGAAGCCGTGCGTGGGCAGGCCCATCGCGTTCAGGAGCTGGTTGACGAAGCCGAGGTTGGCGTCCAGCAGCCACAGCCACAGCAACGCGGTGGCCACGTTCGGCACCAGCCAGGGCAGCAGCAGCGTGGCGCGCAGCACCACCGACTTGGTCAGCCGGTGCATCAGCGCGGCCAGCAGCAGCGCCAGCGTGAGCTGGCCCACCAGGTTCAGCACGGTGTTGTAGGCGGTGAGCAGCAGCGCCTTCCAGAACAGCGGGTCCGTGGCCAGCTCGGCGTAGTTGTCCAGGCCGACGAACGCGGGCTCCGACAGCAGGTTCCAGTCGGTGACCGACAACCACACGCCGCGCACGCTCGGGTAGAGGTAGAACGCGGCGAACCCGATCAGGGCCGGGAGCAGGAAGAGCACGGCGTGGCGGCCCTGCCCGCCCTCGGCGCTGTGCTTGAAGGCCGGCTTGAAGGGGGCCGGCTCGGCGCGCGTGAGCGTCGCGGTCATGCCAGCCTCGGCACGAGCCGCAGCGCGTTGCCGGTGTAGACCTGCCGCAGGACGTCGTCGGGCAGGTCGAGGCCGGAGATCGTCCAGCGGCCCATCGGCGGCGGGTCGTCCAGGGAGTGCGCGAACGCCTCGTCGTCGGTCTCCATGAACCGGAAGTGGATGCGGTAGATCTCCCGGTCCGGCGGGATCTCGTCCGTGCCGAACAGCACCCTGTCGGGGTGGCGCAGCATCAGCGCGCGCGTGGCGCGCGGCTGGCGGCCCAGCTCGGCGATGCGCGCGGCGATGTCGATGTGGAAGTTCCGGTACGTGTCCAGCAGGCGGCTCGCGAAGGCCAGGTTCTCCGGCCAGCAGCCGGCGTGCACGCCGATCACCGTGGTCGCCGGATGCCGGGCGATCATCGACTCCATGGCCTCCATCAGCCGCTCGAACGACGGGAACTCAGGGCCCGAGAAGTTCCAGTCGGGCCGGGCCGCCAGCAGTTCGAGCCGCTCGTTGCGCTCGTCGGCCGGCTGGAAGAAGGCCACCGGGTCGGCGGTGTGCAGCGCGATCGGGACGCCCGCCTCGCCGACGGCCGCCCACAGCGGGTCGAGCCGCGGGTCGTCGAGCATGACCAGCTCGCCCCGGTGGTCGCGGACCCGCAGGCCCACGTCCTTCCACACCTTCAGCCCCGCCGCGCCCTCCGCCACGTTGCGGCGCAGCTGCCCGGCCAGCCGCTCGCCGAAGCCGGGCTCGGCCGCCTGCGACCAGTCCACGTGGCAGAACGTGGCGAACCTGCCCGGGTAGGCGGCGTCGTAGCGCTCGATGTTCTCGGCCAGCTCCCTGCCCCAGCGGCCGTCGAGGTTGACCATGCCGCGCAGGTTCAGCTCGTCCATGAGCCCGATCAGGGCAGGCACGTCCTTGACCATCCAGCCGCCGTCCTCGGTCAGCCAGCGGCCGAGGTGGATGTGCGCGTCCACGACCGGCACCCGGGCGCGGTCCACCTCGTGGACCGCCACCTGGAGCTGCGAGATCGGCCGGTAACGGGACAGGGGCAGATCCGGGCTACACATTCCTGATTCCCTCCGGTAGCAGGTCGCCGTGGGCGGCGATGAGGTCGTCCACCAGCTCGCGGATCTTGCGGACCGGGAGCGTGGCCGCGGTGTTGGGGTCGAGCAGCGCGGCCTGGTAGACGTGGTCGCGCCGGCCTTCCAGCGCCGCCTTCACGGTCAGCTCGCTGACGTTGAGGAACGTCCGGTTCAGCGCCGCCACCTGGGCGGGCAGCTCGCCGATCCGCACCGGTTGCACGCCCGCGCGGTCCACGTGGCAGGGCACCTCGACGGTGGCCTCCTGCGGCAGGTTGGCGATCAGCCCGCCGTTGCGCACGTTGCCGTGGATCATGCGGCGGGTGCCCGTCTCCATCGAGTGGATGGCCAGCGACGCCAGCTCCTCGCCGCGCTCGATCGGCACTCCCCTGCCCTCTTCGAGCGAGCGCCGGTACGCCGCGTACTCCTCGAAGCCGTCGGCCAGCCAGTCGAGATAGACGCCGACCGGGATGCGGTAGCGCGCCACCTCCTCCTCGTGCGGCAGGAACCAGGGCAGATACTCCGAGCCGTGCTCGCTGGACTCGGTGGGGAAGTAGCCGAAGCTCCGGTAGACCTCGACGCGGACCCGGCGGGCCAGCTCGGGGTCCCGGGCGATCAGCTCGTCGAGGCGGCCGTAGAGGTTCTCGCCGTCGCGCTCGAAGCGCAGCACGAACGCCTGGTGGTTGACGCCGGCGGTGAGGAAGGAGATCTCCTCCTCCGGCACGCCGACCATCCTGGCGAGGGTCTTCTGCGTGTCGCGGGCGGCGTGGCAGACGCCGACGACGTTCTTGAACGCCGTGCCCGCGTACACCGACCACGGGATCATCGACATGGGGTTGGTGTAGGTGAACAGGGTGGCGCGCGGGGCCAGCTCGGCCAGGTCGTCGCCGATGCCGACCATGACGGGGATCGTGCGCAGCGCGCGGAAGATGCCGCCGATGCCGAGGGTGTCGGCGATCGTCTGGCGGACGCCGTACGCGGCGGGGATGTCGAAGTCGCGCCTGACCGCGTCCAGGCCGCCCACGGCGATCTCGTTGATCACGTAGTCGGCGCCGTCCACCGCGGCCCTGCGGTCGGCGTGCGCCTCGACCTTCGCGCCGATGCCCAGCTCGGCCACCATCCACCTGGCCATCGCCTCGGCGGTGTCGAGCCGGGCCTGGTCGATGTCGTGCAGCACGACGGTCGACTCCGACAGCTCGGGGAAGGTCAGGAGGTCGGACAGCAGGTTCTTGGCGAACGTGATGCTGCCGGCGCCCACCAGGACGATGCGGGCCATCGCTACGCTCCTTCCGGGGTGAGCAGACCCTTTTCCGGGGTGAGCAGGGCCTTGACGGGGGTGGCGCGGCCGTTCATCAGCGTGGTGAAGACCTGCGCGCCCTCGGCCAGGGGGAAGGTCTCGACCCAGCTCAGGTCCCAGCCGGCGACCAGGCCGATGGCGGCGGCGAAGTCGGCGTCGTCGTAGGCGAACGAGCCGAGCACCCGCTTCTCGCCGCGCACCAGGTCGGCGGCGTCGTAGCCGGACACGTGGTCGGCCAGGCCCAGCCAGACCGCCACGCCGCCGGGCCGCAGCCGGGCGACGGACTGCTCGTGCGTGGCGGCGGCGCCCACCGCGTCGAAGACGACGTCGTACTCGCCGGTCAGCTCGGGGCCCGCGGCCGAGGCGCCGAGGCGGGTGGCGATCTCCAGCCGGCCGGGCGCGCGGTCCGCCACCTCGACCGAGGCGGCGCCGCCGCTGAGCGCCACCTGGAGGCAGGTCAGCCCGATCGCGCCGGCGCCGAGCACGCCGACCCTGGCGCCGGACGGGCGCCCGGCCAGCCGCCAGGCGTGCACGGCGTTGGCGGCGGGCTCGACGACGCCGGCGGCGGTCCAGCCGAGCCCCTCGGGCAGCGGCACCACGGCGGCGGCCGGCACCGCGACGCGCTCGGCGAACGCGCCGGGGCGGTGCACCCCGATGATCCGCCGGTCCCTGCAGACGTTGCGCAGCCCGGCCGCGCACACGTCGCACTCGCCGCACGACAGGATGGGGTTGACCGTCACGGCCCGCCCCTCGTCCGTGCGCCCGGCGAACTCGTGCCCCATGACCAGCGGCGGCACCCGGAAGCCCGGCGTCCTGACGCCGTGCAGCTCGCTGCCGCAGATCCCGGACGTGACCACGTGCACCAGGACCTCGCCGGGGCCGACCGCGGGCTCCGGCACGTCCTGCTGCTCCACCACACCCGGCCCGGTGAAGACGAGCGCCTTCACCGGGGGTGTCCGGTCGCCGAAGGGAGGCGTTCCATGGGTGTTCCTCATTCCGTATCGCAGAACGACGTTCCGAACTGGCGATAGGAGATCACTGCCGCGAAGAGCGTGTCAAGAGGGTCGTGGCCGCACAGGGGGCGGTGAACTGGGGTGAAGAAGGCTGCTGCGGGCTGTTCCGTGATATGGAATGGCGTTACGGGATACGGGAGACGATGGATTCCGGCCCGGGTGTAAATCATTTATCGGAGCCGGCGGTACGCAGGTGGAGCGGAGAAAAATTCTCCATACGCCGTTGCCGACCAGGTGATCGACTCCGAGTCAAATAACGTTTCGGGGTCGTTTCGGGGAGAAATTCGAACAGGCTGTTGAAGGCGGGGATAATTATTTACCTCACGGGGGCAACCTCCCACAGCTGACGGACGGAACGGGGCGGCGGGTGGAGGGGATCATCGCCAGGTTGCGCATGTCCGCCGCCGCCATGCCCGGAGCGCAGCGCGCGCTCGCCGAGCTGGTGCTGGCCGACCCCGACGCGGTCTCGCACATGACCATCGTCGCCCTCGCCGGCCGGTGCGGCGTGTCCACCGGCAGCGTCACCAGGCTCTGCCGCGCGCTGGGCCTGCGCGGTTACCCCGAGCTGCGGATCGCGCTGGCCGCCGACAGCGGCCGGATCAAGGCCGAGCCGTGGAGCTCGACGATGGGCGCCGACGTGAGCGAGGACGACGACATCCCGCGCGTCGCCGAGGTCGTCCGCGCGGCCATCAGGCAGGCCGTCGGCGACACCATCGGCGGCCTCGACCTCGACGCGGTCGGGCGGGCCGCGCGGGCGCTGGCCGCGGCGCGCCGGGTGTGGGTGTTCGGCATCGGGGGCAGCGGCACCGTGGCCTCGGAGCTGCAGCAGCGGCTGCACCCCATCGGGGTGCCGGCCTGGGCCACGCTCGACCCGCACCTCGCGGTCAGCGGCGCGGCGCTGCTCGGCCCCAGGGACGCCCTGGTGGGGATCTCGCACAGCGGCCGCACCCGCGAGACGATCGACGTGCTCGCCCAGGCCGCGTCGAGCGGCGCCACCACCATCGCCGTGACCAACGACGCCGCCTCCCCGCTGGCCGGGCAGGCGAGCATCCCGCTGATCACCGTCGTCCGCCAGGCGGGGCTGCGCACGGAGGCCCTGTCGTCCAGACACGGGCAGCTCGCGGTGATCGACCTGCTCTTCATCGCCACCGCGCAGTGCGCCGTCGAGCAGGCGAGCCGCAGCGTGCGCACCGCGCAGCAGGCCGTGGCGCCGCGCAAGGAGAGGCTGTGACGGGGCCGCCCCCCGACCGGGCCGGACGGAGGAAGTGAGGCGTTGTGATCGCAGTACGGTTCTCGGTGCTCGGCCCGCTGACCGTGGTCCGCGACGGGCGGCGGGTGCCCGTTCCCGGCGGCAAGATCCGCGCCGTTCTCGCGACGCTGCTGCTGCGGCCCAACCAGGTCGTCACCGTCGACCACTTCGCCGAACGGCTGTGGGACCAGCGCGTGCCGCGCAACCCGCGCCGGGTCCTGCAGACCAACGTCGCGCGCCTGCGGCAGTCGCTGGGCCTCGGCAAGCTGATCCTGACCGAGCCGGGCGGCTACCTCGCCCGGCTGCGCGCCGACCAGCTCGACCTGCTCCGGTTCCGGCACCTGGTCGAGCAGGCCGGCCGCGCCACCGCGGAGGAGGAGGGGCGGCTGCTGCACGAGGCGCTGCGCCTGTGGCACGGGCCCGTGTGCGCCGACGTCGAGTCCGACACCCTGCACAGGATCGACGTGCCGCCCCTGGCCGAGCAGCGCCTCCAGGTGCTCGAACGCCGCATCGACGCCGACCTGCGGGCCGGTGAGCACGCCGCGCTCACCGCCGAGCTGCGGGCGCTGACCGCCGAGCATCCCCTGCGCGAGCGGTTCTGGGCCCAGCTCATGACCGCCCTGTACCGGGGCGGCCGGCAGGCCGAGGCGCTCGACGCCTACCGCGCCATCGCCGGCCTGCTGCGCGACGAGCTCGGCATCGACCCCAACGCGGAGCTGCGCCGGCTCCACCACGCCGTGCTCACGCAGGAGCGGCTCGTGCTCCGCGCGGCGCGGCCCGCGCCCCAGCCCGCGTCCCGGCCCACCCCCCGGCAGCTGCCCGCCGACGTTACGGCGTTCACCGGGCGGGCGCGGGAGCTGGCCGCGCTGGACCGGATGAGCGACGCGTCCGCGGCGATGGTCACCGCCATCACGGGCATGGCGGGGGCCGGCAAGACGGCGCTGGCCGTGCACGCCGCCCACCGCCTGGCCCCGCACTTCCCCGACGGGCAGCTCTTCGTCGACCTGCACGGCCACACGCGGGGCAGGGCGCCGGCCGACCCCGCCGACACGCTCGCCCGCGTGCTCGGCCTGCTCGGCGTGCCGGGGGAGGCGATCCCGCCGCAGCTCGCCGACCGGGCCGCCCTGTACCGCAGCGTGCTGGCCGGCAGGAAGATGCTCGTCGTCCTGGACGACGCCGTCGGCGAGGAGCAGGTACGGCCGCTGCTGCCCGGCACGGGAGCCTGCCGGGTGCTGGTCACCAGCCGCCGCCGGCTGCTCGACCTCGACGGCGCCCGCACGGTGCCGGTGGACGTGCTCCCGGAGGCGGACGCGATCCTGCTGTTCACGCGCGCCGCCGGACGTGAGCGCCTCGCGAGCGCGCCCCAGGAGGCGCCCGCCGAGGTGGTACGCCGCTGCGGCCTGCTCCCGCTGGCCATCCACCTGGCCGCGGCCCGGCTCCAGGCCCATCCGGCGTGGAGCGCCGGCCACCTGCTCGAACGGCTGCGCGAGCCCGGCCGCCGGCTGGGCGAGCTGCGGGCCGGGCGGCGCAGCGTCGCAGGCGCGCTCGAACTGTCGTGCCGCGGCCTGGCCCCCGACGGGCGGCGCGCCTACCGCCTGCTGAGCCTGCACCCGGGGGCCGACATCGTGCCGGAGGCCGCCGCCGCGCTGCTGTCCACGACCGTGGCCGGGGTCTCGGCGCGGCTGGAGCGGCTGCTGGAGCTGCACCTGCTGCAGGAGCCCGAGCCCGGCCGGTACCGCTTCCACGAGCTGGTCCGCGCGCACGCCGCCGAGCTGGCCGCGCGGGAGGAGTCCGAGGACGGCCGGCGGGCCGCGCTGACCCGGCTGCTCGACCACTACAGCCGGGCCGCCTCGGCCGCGATGGACCGCCTCTACCCGTACGAGGCCGACACGCGCCCGCACCCGCCCGCCCCTCCTGCAGCCCCGCCCGCCGCCGTGCCCGCGCCTGATCCCGCCACGGCCGCCGCCTGGCTGGAGGACGAGGCGGCCACCCTGCTCGCCCTCGCCCGGCACGCCGCCGAGCACGGCTTCCCCGAGCACGTGCGGCACCTGGCGGCCACCCTGCACCGCTGCCTGGTCACCAGGGGCCGCTACGCCGAGGCGGAGACCCTGCAGACCCGGGCGCTGGCCGCCGCCCGCGCCGCCGCCGGCCGTACCGGAGAGATGGAGGCGCTCCTGGCGCTGGGCGAGCTGCACCACCGGCAGAACAGGACCGAGCCGGCCGTGCGGGACCTCTGCCAGGCGCTGTCCATCGCCCGCGAGCTCGGGCACCGCACCGGGGAGCTGCGCGGGCTCACCGTCCTCGCTCAGGTGCACGCCGTCCACGGGCCGCACCCCCGCTCCTCCGCCGACTTCTCGCTGGCGTTGTGCGTCGCCAGGCGGATCGGTCACCGCACCGGCGAGCTGGACGCGCTGATCGGCCGCGGCGACGTGCTGCGCAGGTCAGGGCGGTACGACGAGGCCTTCGACACGCTCACGGAGGCCCTCGGCATCGCCAGGGCCAACGGCCACCGCACCGGCGAGGTGCACGGGCTGCTCGGCCTCGGCCACGTGCACCTCGCATGCGGCGAGTACGGCCCGGCCACCGGCTGCTTCACCCGGGCGCTGGAGTCGGCCCGCCGCACCGGGCACCTGCCGGCCGAGCTCGACGGCCTCACCGCGCTGGGCGACCTGCACCGGGCGCAGGGGCGGCACCGGCAGGCCCACGACCACTACGAGCGGGCGCTCGGCCTGGCCCGCCGGGCCGGCAACCGCACCTGGCAGTTCGAGGCGGTGCAGGGCATGGGGCGGCTCTGGCACGAGCGCGGCCAGGCGGGCCGGGCGTTCGAAAGCCACCGTCAGGCGCTCAGGCTCGCCGCGGACCTCGGCCGGCCGGGCGACCAGGCCCGCGCGCACGACGGCCTCGCGCACGCGCTGGCCGCGCTCGGGCGGCGCGAGCAGGCCCGCCACCACTGGACGCAGGCGCTGAGCATCCTGGCGCCGCTGGGCACCCGGCAGGCCGAGGAGGCCGGGGTGGACGTCGAGAGCATCCTCGGCCACCTCGGGCGCGTCACCGCAGAGGGCTCGCTGAGACGCCTCTGCCAGCCCCGGCCCGCCTGAGCCTGCCCGGCGCATGACCGGATGACCAGGCGAACATGAATCGGCCATCGGCGTGTCCCGATGATCGCGGGGGCAGGGGTGTCTGTGATGTGAGGTGGTGAGGCATGATGCCGGAGACGAAGGACGTACAGGCGCTGAAGCGGCGCCTGGGCCCGGTCGGGGTCTGGAACAGCACGCTGAGCGGCGAGCCCGCCTCGGTCGAGCGCGAGGCGGCCGCCGAGATCGAGAGCCTCGGCTTCGGCACGTTGTGGATCGGCGAGACCCCCACCGGCAAGGAGGCGCTGGCCCACGCCGCCATCCTGCTGGGCGCGACGAGCAGCCTGACCGTCGCCACCGGCATCGCCAGCATCTGGGGCCGCGACGCCACCGCCGCCGCGAACGGGGCGAACACGCTCGCGGAGGCGTACGAGAGCAGGTTCGTGCTGGGCCTCGGGGTGAGCCACGCGCCGGCGGTCGCCGGCCGGGGGCACGACTACAGCAAGCCGGTCACGGCGATGCGCGAGTACCTCGACGCCATGGACGCCACCGAGTACGCCGGCCCGCTTCCCGAGCCGGCGCCCCGGCTGCTGGCGGCGCTGCGGGGCAGGATGCTGGAGCTGGCGGCGCGGCGGGCGTACGGGGCGCATCCCTACTTCGTCACCCCGGAGCACACCGCCCGCGCCCGCGCGGCGCTCGGGCCCGAGCCCGTGCTGGCGCCCGAGCAGACGGTGATACTCGAAAGCGACCCGGACCGGGCGCGGCAGATCGCGCGCGGTTTCACGGCCCGGTACCTGGCGCTGCCGAACTACACCAACAACCTGCTCGACCTCGGCTGGAGGCAGGACGACCTGACCGACGGCGGCAGCGACGCACTGGTGGACGCCATCGTGGCGTGGGGCGACCCGGACCGGATCATCGAACGGGTGCGGGCCCATCACGAGGCCGGGGCCGACCACGTCTGCATCCAGCCGCTCGCCGACAGCCCGCAGCAGCTGCTGGAGCACCTGCGCGTGCTGGCGCGCTCGGACGTCGTCGCGAGCTGACACCGACGGGAACGGGGGAGTGGGCTCGTGCGAGTCATCGTCGATCTGACGCGCTGCCAGGGGTACGGGCAGTGCGTGTTCCTCGCGCCGGACGTCTTCACCATGCACGACGAGGCGCTCCTGTACGACCTGCAGCCCGCCGACGAGCACCGCGAGCACGTGCTCAGGGCGGCGGCGGCCTGCCCGGTCCAGGCCATCCACCTGGACAGGACGGCGCTGCCGCTGGATCTGCCCAGCGACCAGGAGGTGCGCCCGCAGCTCACCGACGGGCGGATCGTGATCGTCGGAGCCTCGCTGGCGGGCGCGCGGGCGGCCGAGGTGCTCAGGCGGGACGGGTTCACCGGCTCGCTGACCATGATCGGCGACGAGACGCGCGAGCCGTACGACCGGCCGCCCCTGTCCAAACAGGTGCTCACCGGCCAGGTCCCGCCCGAGCACACCCTGCTGCCCCGCCTGCGCGAAGTGGAGGCGGAGCTGCTGTTCGGCACGCCGGCCACCGGCCTGGACGTCGCGGGCAAGCGCGTGCACCTGGCGGACGGCAGGCAGGTGGAGTTCGACCGGGTGCTGCTGGCTACCGGCACCCGCGCCCGCCCCTGGCCGGACCGGGCCGAGGCGGCGCTCGCCGGCGTCCACACGCTGCGCGACGCGCGCGACGCCGCCGAGCTGCGGCAGGCGCTGGCGGCCGGCCCGCGCCGGGTGCTGATCCTCGGCGCCGGGTTCACCGGCAGCGAGATCGCCTCCGTCTGCCGGGAGCTGGACCTGCCGGTGACGGTCGTCGAGCGCGGGCCCGCCCCGCTCTACAACGCGATGGGGGGCGTGATCGGCGACGTGGCCGCGCGGCTCCACCGCGAGCACGGCGTGGACCTGCGCACCGGCACGACCGTCACGGCGCTGGAGTCCGACGGGAACGGGCGGCTGAGCGGGGCCAGGCTGTCGGACGGCAGCACGGTCGAGGCGGACGTGGCCGTGGTGGCGCTCGGCTCGATCCGCAACGTCGAGTGGCTGCGCGACTCCGGCCTGGCCGCCGGGGCGTGGGGCGTGACCTGCGACGCGGGCTGCCGCGCCGTGGACCTCAACGGCCTGGTCACCGACGACGTGTTCGTGGCCGGCGACATCGCCCGGTTCCCGCACCCGCTGTACGAGTACCAGTTCATGAGCCTCGAACACTGGGGTAACGCGGTCGCCCAGGCCGAGATCGCCGCGCACAACATGGTCAGCGACCAGGCGCACCGCTGGCCGCACCTGTCGGTGCCGGTCTTCTGGTCCAGCCAGTTCGGCGTGAACATCAAGTCGGTGGGCGTGCCCACGTTCGCCGACCAGGTCGTCTTCGCCCAGGGCTCGCCGGAGGAGCGGCGGTTCGTCGCCGTCTACGGCTACCAGGGCCGGATCACCGCGGCGGTCACCTTCGACCAGGCCATGTGGCTGGAGTTCTACCAGCGCCAGATCGAGCAGGCGGCGCCGTTCCCGCCGGACTTCCGGCACGTCGCCGCCGGAGCGGACGGGGGGCCGGTGCCCGCGCGGGTCCCCGAGCGGCTGGTGGCCAGCGCGGGCGCCACGGTCGTGGTGACCGGCCACGATCCCGCGGAGCGCCGCGCCACGCTGGTGCACCCGCGCTGACAGCAGGAGAGAGAACATGGACGTCCTGAAGCAGATCCTCGACCCGGCCGCCCGCGCCGACCCGTACCGGTACTTCGGCGCGCTGCGCGAGAGCCCCGTGGTGGCGCAGGACGACGGCAGCTACCTCGTCACCACCTACCGCGAGATCGTCGCCCTGCTGCACGACCCGCGCATCAGCTCCGACCGCCGCAACCTCAGTAGCGCCGCCGTCCACGACCCCGACCTGCACCCGTCCTTCATCGGCCTGGACCCGCCGGAGCACGACCGGCTGCGCGGCCTGGCCATGCGGCACTTCGGCCCGCCGCACTCGCCGGAGACGGTCGAACGGCTGCGCCCGAAGATGCTGGAGCTCACCACCGCCCTGATCGACGGCCTGGCCGGCAAGAACAGGGCCGACCTCGTGGACGAGGTGGCCTACCCGCTGCCGGTGGCGGTGATCTGCGCGCTGCTCGGCGTACCGGAGGAGGACGAGCCGCGCTTCCACGCGCTGGCCGACGAGGTGGTCGAGACGCTCGGGCCGGGCGAGGAGGACCGCGAGGAACGCGAGCGGGCCCGCAGGGCGGCGGCCATGGAGCTGTCGCGTTACCTGGCCGGGCTCGCGGAGGCCCGCGGGCGGGAGCCGCGCGCGGACATGCTGTCGGGCCTGATGACCTACCGCGGCCCCGAGGGCGGCATGACGCCCGACGAGGTGGTGTCCACGGCGGTGCTGCTGCTGATCGCCGGCCACGAGACCACGATCAACCTGATCGCCAACGGCATGCTCACCTTCCTGCGCCGCCCCGACCTGCTGCACCGGCTCCGTGAGGAGCCGACCCTGATCATCCCCGCCGTCGAGGAACTGCTGCGCTACGAGCCGCCCGTGCAGTTCGTGTCCTCGCGGGTGGCGCTGGACGACATCACGATCGCGGGCACCACGATCCCGGCGGGCGCGCCCGTCGTGCTGGCCATGGCGGCGGGCAGCCGCGATCCCGGCCACGTGGCCCGCCCCGACGAGTTCCGCCTCGACCGGCCGCGCAACGAGCACCTCGGCTTCGGCGGCGGCGTGCACTACTGCTTCGGCGCGCCGCTGGCCAGGACGGAGGCGCAGATCGTGCTGAACGAGCTGATCCGCAGGCTGGACAACCCCCGGCTGGTCGCGGACCCGCCGCCGTACCGGCCGAGCGCCGTCCTGCGCGGGCCACGGCACCTGGTGGTGGACTACGACGGAGTCGCGTGACCGCGGGGACGTGTTGTCATACGACTTATTGAGTCATACGATGACGTACGAATCTGCCGCCGACCTCCGGGGATCTCCATGGACCGCATCCGCCACGTCGCCCTCTCCTCCGTCACGCTCCCGCTCGACGTGCCCATCAGTGACGCCAAGGTGCTGACCGGGCGGCAGAGGCCGATGACGGAGATCGCCTTCCTCTTCGCCGAGATCTCGACCGAGGACGGCCACAGCGGCACCGGATTCAGCTACTCCAAGCGGGCCGGCGGCCCCGCCCAGTACGCCCACGCCAAGGAGGTCGGCGCGAACCTGCTCGGGCAGGACCCGTCCGACATCGGCAAGGTGTACGAGTCGCTGCTGTGGGCGGGCGCGTCGGTGGGCCGCTCGGGGGTGGCCACGCAGGCGCTGGCCGCCGTGGACGTGGCGTTGTGGGACCTGAAGGCCAAGCGGGCGGGGCTGCCGCTGGCCAAGCTGCTCGGCGCCTACCGCGACTCCGTCAGGACGTACAACACCTCGGGCGGCTTCCTGCACGCGCCGATCGAGGAGGTCAAGGCGCGGGCGACGCAGTCGCTGGCCGACGGCATCGGTGGCATCAAGATCAAGGTCGGCCAGCCGGACATGAAGGAGGACCTGCGGCGCCTGGCGGCCGTGCGCGAGCACCTCGGTGACGACGTGCCGCTGATGGTGGACGCCAACCAGCAGTGGGACCGGGCGAGCGCGCTGCGGTTCGGGCGGCAGGTCGAGGATCTGGGGCTGGTGTGGATCGAGGAGCCGCTCGACGCCTACGACGCCGAGGGGCACGCGCAGCTCGCCGCCGCGCTCGACACCCCGATCGCCACCGGCGAGATGCTCTCCAGCGTCGCCGAGCACGTGCGCCTCATCGAGGCCCGCGCCGCCGACATCATCCAGCCCGACGCCCCGCGCGTCGGCGGCATCACCCCGTTCCTGCGCCTGGCCACGCTCGCCGACCACGCGGGCCTGCAGCTCGCGCCGCACTTCGCGATGGAGATCCACCTGCACCTGGCCGCCGCGTACCCGCGCGAGCCGTGGGTGGAGCACTTCGAGTGGCTCAACCCGCTGTTCGAGGAGCGGCTGGAGACGCGGGACGGGCGCATGATCGTGCCGGACCGGCCCGGGCTCGGGTTCACGCTCAGCGAGCAGTGCCGCAAGTGGACCGTGGACTCCGTCGAGTTCGGGCGGGCCTGAGCCGTGCGCGTGGAGTCGGTACGGTTCGGCCGCCACGCCGTACCGCTGGCCCGGCCGGTCAGCGACGCCAAGGTGGCCACCGGGCGGCAGCGTCCCCTGTCCCAGATCGACGTCCTGACCTGCGAGATCCGCACCGAGGACGGCCTGGCGGGGCTGGGCTTCTCCTACACCACCCGGGCGGGCACGCCGGCGCAGTTCGCGCACGCCCGGGAGGTCGGCGAGCTGCTGCTGGGCGAGGACCCGTCCGACATCGGCCGGATCTACGACCGGCTGCTGTGGGCGGGCGCGTCGGTGGGCCGTTCGGGGGTGGCCACACAGGCGCTGGCCGCCGTGGACGTGGCGTTGTGGGACCTGAAGGCCAAGCGGGCGGGGCTGCCGCTGGCCAAGCTGCTCGGCGCCTACCGCGACTCGGTGCGGGTCTACAACACCTCCGGCGGCTACCTCCAGGCGCCGATCGAGGAGGTCGAGGAGAAGGCCGCGCAGTCACTGCGGAGCGGCATCGGCGGTATCAAGATCAAGGTCGGCCAGCCGGACATGGCGCAGGACCTGCGGCGGCTGACGGCCGTGCGCGAGCACCTCGGCGACGACGTGCCCTTGATGGTGGACGCCAACCAGCAGTGGGACCGGGCGAGCGCGCTGCGGTTCGGGCGGGCGGTGGAGGATCTGGGGCTGGTGTGGATCGAGGAGCCGCTCGACGCCTACGACGCCGAGGGGCACGCGCAGCTCGCCGCCGCGCTCGACACCCCGATCGCCACCGGCGAGATGCTCTCCAGCGTCGCCGACCTGGTCCGCCTCATCGACCTGCGCGCCGTGGACTTCCTGCAGCCGGACGTGCCGCGCGTCGGCGGCATCACGCCCTACCTGAAGGTCGCGGCACTCGCCGACCACGCGCACCTTCAGGTCGCGCCGCACTTCGTGATGGAGATCCACGTGCACCTGGCCGCGGCCTGCCCGCGTGAGTCCTGGGTGGAGCACATCGAGTGGCTCTCGCCGCTGTTCGAGGAGCGGCTGGAGATCCAGGACGGGCGGATGGCCGTGCCCGACCGGCCGGGGCTCGGCCTCACCCTCGCGGGGCGGGCCCGCGACTGGCGGCTGGACCAGGTCGAGTTCCACGCGAACGGCCGGTAGATTGTCCGCCGTGCCGCCCGACCAGAGACTCGACCGCGACACCGGCCGCGGGCTCGCGCACGAGCTCGTCGAGCGGCTCAAGGCCCGCATCCTGGCGGGGGAGATCCAGCCCGGCCAGAAGCTGCCCACCGAGTCGTCGCTGATCCAGGAGTTCGGGGTCAGCCGCACGGTGGTGCGCGAGGCCGTCTCGCGGCTGCAGGCCGCCGGGCTGGTCGAGACCTTCCAGGGGCGCGGCTCGTTCGTGCTGGCGCTGCCCGCCTCCACGGCGTTCTCCGTGGAGGCGTCGCAGGTGCGCACCCACCGCGACGTCCTCGACATGATCGACTTCCGGATCGGGGTCGAGTCGGAGGCGGCCGGGCTGGCGGCGGAGCGGCGGACCGACCTGCAGCTCAAGGCGATCGAACGGGCGCTGGTCGATCTCGGCAGGATCGGGGAGCAGCCGAGCAACGCGGTCGAGGCCGACTTCGAGTTCCACCTGAAGATCGCGCTGGCCGCGAACAACCGGTTCTACGCCGACCTGCTCACCTCGCTCGGCCCCATGATGATCATGTTGCCGCGCACCCGGCTGGAGCACGTCTACACGGTCTCCGACGCCACCCACTTCACGCGGGTGACGCTGGAGCACGAGAACATCTACCGCGCCATCGCCGGCCAGGACACCGCGGCGGCGCGGGCCGCCATGCGCCTGCACCTGTCCAACTCGCGGGCCAGGCTGCAGGCGCCGTAGCGGCCGCTACCAGCGGGCGGTGTTCGGGGTGAAGCCCGGGACGATCGAGCGCATGTACGCCGTGTCCTCGCGCCCCCGCTGCCCGCAGCGGACGTACTGCTCGTGCAGCGCGGCCAGCGCCTCCTCGTCCAGCTCCACGCCCAGGCCGGGCCCGGCCGGCACGGCGATCGCGCCGTCGGCGAACTCCAGCACGCCCGGCTTGACGACCTCCTCCGTCTTCCACGGGTAGTGGGTGTCGCAGGCGTAGGTGAGGTTCGGCGTGGCGGCGGCCAGGTGCGTCATGGCGGCCAGGCTGACCCCGAGGTGCGAGTTGGAGTGCATGGACAGCCCCATGCCGAACGTCTCGCAGATGCCGCCCAGCAGCGCCGAGCGGCGCAGCCCGCCCCACAGGTGGTGGTCGGAGAGCACGACCTGCACGGCGTCGGCGGCGACGGCCGGCTTGAGGTGCTCGAAGGCGATCACGCACATGTTCGTGGCCAGCGGCAGGTCCGTGTGCTTGGCGACCTCGGCCATGCCGGCGATGCCCGGCGTCGGGTCCTCCAGGTACTCCAGCACGCCGGAGAGCCGGTCGGCCACCTTGATCGAGGTCTCGACGGTCCAGGCGCCGTTCGGGTCGATGCGCAGGGCGTGCTCGGGGAAGGCCGCGGCCAGGGCCTCGACGGTCTCCAGCTCGTGGCGGGGCTCGTACACGCCGCCCTTGAGCTTGACGGCGGTGAAGCCGTACTCCGCGATCATCCGCCGCGCCTGCTCCACCAGCTGCTCGGGCGTGCGGCCCTCGCCCCAGGTGTCCTCGTCGTGGCCCGGGTGGCCGGCCCACTTGTAGAACAGGTACGCGGAGTACGGCACGCGGTCGCGGACGGCACCGCCGAGCAGGTCGTACACCGGCCGGCCCGTCGCCCTGCCCTGCAGGTCCAGCAGCGCCACCTCGAAGGGCGACACCACGGTGTCCACGGCGCTGGAGACCTCCAGCATGCCGCCGAAGCTGGCGCCCGCGCCGCCGGTGGCGGCGCCGAGCGTCTCGCCGACGATCCGGCGCAGGGCGTGCAGGTCGAAGACGCCGGCGCCGGGCAGGGCGGCGGCGACCGCCTTCAGCCGCTCGACGTGCGCCTGGTCGGCGTAGGTCTCGCCGAGGCCGACCAGGCCCTCGTCGGTGTGCACCTGGACGATGGTGCGCAGCACGTACGGCTGGTGCACGCCCACGACGTTGAGCAGGGGCGGGTCGCGGAAGGCGACCGGGGTGACGGTGACCCTGCTGACCCGACCGGCACTCACCCGCTCGCTCACTGGGCCGCCTTCACGGTGAGCACGGGGACGGTCGACTCCATGAGGATGCGCTGCGCCTCGCTGCCCATGATGAACTTGCCGACCAGCGACCGGTGCCGCAGCCCGATCACCACGAGCGACGCGCCGGTCTCCTTCACCAGCGCCTCGAACGTCTCGGGCAGGTCGTCGTCGTGCAGCGGCTGGCGCAGCTCCGCGTCCACGCCCGCCTCCCTGGCCCGGCGCAGCAGCTCGGCGCCGGCGGCGTCGTCGATCTTGTGCTCGTCGATGGGCGCGCCCCGGCGGGGCGAGTTCACGATGATCACGCGTTCCCCGCGCAGCGCGCCCTCGCGCAGGCCCGCGTCGACGGCGGCCTCGCCCTCGGGCGTGGGCAGGTACCCGACGAGGATGGTCATGAGATCTTCTCCTCAACACGATCGGTGGGCTTGCGGCGGATGGCCTTCCGGATCAGTGGCCAGGCCGCCACGATCACGACCAGGGCGAACACCGTGCCGGAGATCGGCCGGGTGAAGAACCCGGTCGGGTCGCCGCCGAAGATGAGCAGCCCCTGCCGCGCCGAGCTCTCGATCATCGAGCCCAGCACGAACGCCAGCACCAGCGGCCCCGGCTCGAAGCCGAACTTCTTCATCAGATACCCCAGCACGCCGAACACGATCACCAGGAAGATGTCGTAGACCTGGTTGCGCACCGTGTAGGCGCCCAGCAGCGTGATCAGCACCGTGATCGGGGCCATGATGGCCGGCCGCACCCGCAGGATGCGCACGAACACGCCCACCATCGGGATGCTCATGATCAGCAGCAGGATGTTGCCGATGTACATCGAGTTGACGACACCCCAGAACACGTCGGGGTGCTCGGTGACGAGCTGCGGCCCCGGCTGGATGCCCTGGATGAGCAGCGCGCCGAACATCAGCGCCATCGTCGCGTTCGCCGGGATGCCCAGCGTCAGCAGCGGGATGAACGAGGAGGTGGCGGCGGCGTTGTTGGCCGTCTCCGGCGCGGCCACGCCCTCCACGGCGCCCCGGCCGAAGCGCTCGGGCTGCTTGGCGCGCCGCTTCTCCAGCGCGTACGCGGCCAGCGACGACAGCACCGCGCCACCGCCGGGCAGCACGCCCAGCACGAACCCGATCAGCGAGCCGCGCCCGATGGCGCCCTTGGCCTGCCCGAGGTCCTTGCGCGAAGGCCACACGTTGCCGACCTTGGCCGGCGAGTGCACCTTGTTGTGCCGCTCCTCCAGGTTGTAGAGGATCTCGCTGAGGCCGAACAGGCCCATGGCGATCGGGATGAAGTCGATGCCCTCGGCCAGGTTCAGGCTGCCGAAGGTGAAGCGCTCGGCGCCGGTGAAGGTGTCGCGGCCCACGGTCGCGATCAGCAGGCCGATGCAGGCGGCGATGATGGCCTTGAGCTTGTTGCCGTTGCCGATCGAGGAGATCAGCAGCACGCCGAGGATGCCCAGGGCGGCGTACTCGGGCGGGCCGAAGTCGAGCGCGAAGCCGGCCACGACCGGGGCGACGAGCGTCAGGCCGATGATCGAGACCGTGCCGCCGATGAAGGAGCCGATGGCCGCGATGCCCAGCGCCGTGCCCGCCTTGCCCTGCTTGGCCAGGGCGAAGCCGTCGAAGACGGTGACGACCGAGGACGCCTCACCCGGCAGGCGGAGCAGGACCGAGGTGATCGTGCCGCCGTACTGGGCGCCGTAGAAGATGCCCGCCAGCATGATGATCGCCGACACGGGCCCGATGCCGTACGTGATCGGCAGCAGGATGGCGATGGTCGCGCCGGGCCCGAGGCCGGGCAGCACGCCGATGAGCATGCCGATGATGACGCCGATGAGGCAGTAGAGCAGGTTGGTCGGCTCCAGGACGACGCCGAAACCGTCGAGGATCGGGGAGATGTCCATATGACTTTCTCAGATGAGGCGGGGGAGCGGGATCTGCAGCAGCAGCACGAAGAGCACGTAGAACACGGCCACGGCGCCGATACTGATCACGATGGAGGAGCGCCACGACTCCTTGCCCAGCCAGCGCAGCCAGATGAACATCAGCAGCAGCGAGGGGATCTCGAAGCCGATCACCGGCAGCAGCGCGGCGAGCCCGACGAGCGTCACCAGGCCCACCGCGGTGAGCAGGCTGGAGCGGGAGAACCGCTCGGTGTCCTGGAGGTTGCGGCCCGTGACGACGAGCACGGCCGACAGCACGATGATGACGACGCTGATGGCGAACGGCCACAGGCCCGGGCCGGGCTGGGTGAGCTGCCCGAGCCCGAGCGCGTACGAGCCGACCGCACCGAAGACGCCGACGGCGAGCGCCACCACGGTGGCCGCGACCTGCGAGATCGGGCCGGCGTGCGGCGGGCGGGCCTCCTCCAGCTCGGCCTGGAGCCGGTCGGCCTCCTCCTGGAGGTCCATCGCGGCGACGGCCTGGGCAGGCTGCGCGCCGGGCGGCTTCGTGGGGTCGGACATGGACATGCACCCTCCTTAGTGCCAGGCGACGGCGGCGGCCGGTGACACCGGCCGCCGCCCCCGTCATCAACCGGCCAGGTTGATGCCGAACTTGTCGAGCTGTGCCTTGAACGTGGCGGAGTCGTTCTGCAGCGAGGTGAGGACCTCCTGCGGGGAGACCTCCATCGGGGTGAGCGAGTTGTCCTCGTTGAACTTCTTGTACTCCTGCGTGGCGAACGTCTTCTTGGCCGCGTCGAGCAGCTTGGCCTTGACGTTCTCCGGCGTGCCCTTGGGGGCGGTCAGGAAGCGGTACTGCGTCACCAGGACGTCGTAACCCTGCTCCTTGGCCGTCTTCACGTCGGGCAGGAACGGGATGCGCTCCTGGGAGAAGACGGCGAGCGGGACGAGCTTGCCGCCCTTGATGTTCTCGATGGCCTCGCCGATCTGCATGGTGGACACGTCCACCTGGTTGCCCAGCAGGGCGGTCAGGTTGGGGGCGCCGCCGTCGAAGGGCACGGCCGTGGACTCGACGCCGGCCGACTTGAAGGTCAGGGCGGAGGCGAGCTGGGCGCCGGTGCCGACGCCGGTGGTGCCGTAGCGGATCGTCTTGCCGGCCTTCTTCAGGTCGTCGATCGACTTGTAGCCGGACTGGGTGCTGGTCGCCATGACGTAGTCGTCACGGGAGATGCCGGTGATGACGTCGAACGAGTCGATCTTCGTGGCCTCGGCGGCCGACACCGTGAGCGGCGTGATCGTGAAGAGCGAGGCGTTCTGCACGGCGATCTTGTAGCCGTCGGGCTTGGCCGCCTGCAGCTCCTTGGCGTTCAGCGCGCCGTTCGCGCCGGGCTTGTTCAGCACCGGGGTGGAGACGCCGAGCTCCTTGCCGATGCCCTGGGCCAGCGCGCGCGTGATCAGGTCGGTCGAGCCGCCCGCGGAGGCACCCACGCTGAACTCGATGTTGCCCGTGGGATATTCGCCCTCCCCGCCACCGGAGGAGGTCGTCTTGACGCCACCGCAGGCGCTCAGCGCGATCGCGGCGGCGGCGCCGACGACACCCAGGAGGATGCGGCGGGGGGCTGTCCGAGATGTCGGCATTGACTTCTCCTTCATGCGGGCGGGGAGCCGCCCGTGGATCTTCTCGAAGCGGAGAGGGAGTTGCGTAAGGTTACGGCAAGGTTTCCGCTCTGTAGTCTCCGGAGACTATGGACCAGCCTCGATGCCTGTCCAGGCTCAATTCGGTATCGAGTGATACTCTTCATGCATCATGCTAACACTCGATCAGATCCGGGCTTTCGTAGCGGTCGCCGAGGAGCTCCACTTCGGCCGCGCGGCTGATCGGCTGCGCATGACCCAGCCCCCGCTGAGCAGGCACATCCAGAAACTGGAGCGCGTCATCGGGGTGACGCTGCTGGAGCGTGACAACCGCCGGGTGGTGCTCACCGACGCCGGGCGCGCCTTCCTGGACGACGCCCGCCGCATGCTCTCCCTCGTCGACACCGCGGGCGACCGGGCCCGCCGGATCGCCAGCGGCGCGGCCGGCACCGTGCGGCTGGGCTTCACCGCCGTCTCGGCCATCAGCATGCTGGGAGCGCTGCTGCGGCGGCTGTCGGAGCAGCTTCCGGAGATCGACGTCATCCTGCACGAGCGGGTGACCGCCGGGCAGGTGGACGGCCTGCTGCGCGGTGAGCTCGACCTGGGCCTGGCCCGCCCGCCCTTCGACATCGACACGCTCGACTCGCGCGTCGTCTTCCGCGAGCCGCTGTGCGCCGCCGTGCCCCTCGGCCACCCGCTGTCGGAGCTGGGCCGGCCGCTGACCCCCGACGACTTCGACGGCCTGCCGGTGATCAGCTACAACCCGGTCCAGTCGCGCTACTTCCACGAGCTGACCGTGCGCTTCCTGACCAACGCCCACCCCAGGATCGAGCAGCAGGTCCACCAGATCCTCACCGCCGTGCTGCTCGTCGCGGCCGGCAGGGGCGTGGCGCTGGCGCCCGCCAGCGCGCGCTCGCTCGGGGTGGACGGCATCGCCTTCTGCGACCTCGTCCGCGGCGGCGGCGACCCGCTCGACGGCGACGGCGGCAACGGCGAGCCGGTCGAGCTGCACGTCATCTGGAGCCGCGAGTCGACCAACCCCGCGCTCGCCCGCGTGCTGGAGCTGCTGCCCGACCTGGAGGCCGATGATGCTCTACAGGTATCGCCGGATACATAATCGCACTTGGACAAGTATCGCCCCACCTCCTTAGCCTGGCGGCATCAGTTCTTACCGGCGGTGCGGGATGATCCCACGGCCGTATGTGAAGCGAGGAGCGTCCGCCATGCCCCATTACTCCCCGCAGGAGCTCGCCACCCAGCTCAAGAGCGGTCTGTTGTCGTTCCCCGTCACCCATTTCACCCAGGACCTGGAGTTCGACGAGCCTGCCTACCGTGAGCACCTGTCGTGGCTCAGCTCGTACCCGGTGGCCGGCCTGTTCGCGGCCGGAGGCACCGGTGAGGGCTTCTCGCTGACCGCCGAGGAGATCGACCGGGTGGTGCGCGCCGCGGTGAGCGAGGTGAACGGCAAGGTCCCGGTCGTGGCCCCCGCCACCGGCGGCACCGCCAACGCCGTGGCCCAGGCCAAGGCGGCCGAGGCCGCCGGCGCCGACGGCATCCTGCTCATGCCCCCCTACCTCACGGAGGCCGGCCAGGAGGGCCTGGTCGAGCACGTCTCCGCGGTCTGCCGCGCCAGCGGCCTCGGCGTGATCGTCTACAGCCGCGCCAACGCCGTGCTGACCGACCGCTCCGTGGCGGCCCTGGTCGAGCGGAACGAGACGCTCGTCGGGTTCAAGGACGGCGTCGGCAACATCGAGAACCTCACCCGCATCTACGCCTCCGTCGGCGACCGCCTGGCCTACATCGGCGGCCTGCCCACCGCCGAGACGTTCGCGCTGCCGCTGCTGCAGCTCGGCATGAGCACGTACTCCTCGGCGATCTTCAACTTCGTGCCGCAGTACGCGCTCGACTTCTACGCCGACGTGCGCGCCCAGGACCGCGAGGCGGTCTACCGGCGCATCCGCGAGTTCGTGCTGCCGTACCTGGACATCCGCGACCGGACCAAGGGATACGCTGTGTCGATCATCAAGGCGGGCCTGGCCGCCGTCGGCCGCCCGGCCGGCCCGGTGCGCCCGCCGCTGTCGAACCTGAAGGACGGCGAGCTCGCCGAGCTGACCGCCCTCATCAACAAGATCAGCTAGGGGCTGCCGTGTCTCCCACGATCCACGGGGTCGAGGTCGTCCCCGTCGCCGGGTACGACAGCATGCTGCTCAACCTCAGCGGCGCCCACGGCCCCTTCTTCACCCGCAACGTCGTCATCGTCACCGACTCCGACGGCCGCACCGGGCTCGGCGAGGTGCCCGGCGGCGAGGCCATCAGGCGGACCGTCGAGGAGGCCGCCGAGCTGCTGACCGGCCGGCCCGTGGCCCGCTACCGCTCGCTGCTGCGCGCGGTCTCCGAGCGGTTCGCCTCCAGGGACGCCGGCGGGCGCGGCCTGCAGACCTTCGACCTGCGCACCACCGTGCACGCCGTCACCGGCCTGGAGTCCGCCCTGCTCGACCTGCACGGCCAGTACCTCGGCGTGCCCGTGGCCGACCTGCTCGGCGAGGGACGGCAGCGCGACCGGGTGCCGATGCTGGGTTACCTGTTCTACGTCGGCGACCCCGGCAGGACCGGCCTGCCGTACCTGGTGGACGACGGCGGCGACGACGCCTGGTCCCGGCTGCGCCGCCGCGAGGCCCTCACTCCCGAGGCCGTCGTCGCGCTGGCCGAGGCCGCGCAGGAGCGTTACGGCTTCGCCGACTTCAAGCTCAAGGGCGGCGTGCTGCCCGGCGAGGAGGAGGTCGAGGCGGTCAAGGCACTGGCCGCCCGGTTCCCCGAGGCGCGCGTCACGCTCGACCCCAACGGCGGCTGGCTGCTGTCCGACGCCGTACGGCTGTGCCGCGGCCTCGGCGGCGTGCTCGCCTACGCCGAGGACCCGTGCGGCGCCGAGGGGCGCTTCTCCGGGCGGGAGACGATGGCCGAGTTCCGGCGAGCCACCGGCCTGCCGACCGCCACCAACATGATCGCCACCGACTGGCGGGAGATGGCCCACGCCATCCGCTCCGACGCGGTGGACATCCCCCTCGCCGACCCGCACTTTTGGACCATGGCGGGCTCGGTCCGCGTCGCCCAGCTCTGCCACGACTTCGGGCTGACGTGGGGCTCGCACTCCAACAACCACTTCGACATCTCGCTGGCCATGTTCACGCACGTCGGCGCCGCCGCGCCGGGCGAGATCACGGCGCTGGACACGCACTGGATCTGGCAGGACGGCCAGGCGCTCACCACCAAGCCGTTCCAGATCACCGGCGGCGCCATCGAGGTGCCGCAGACGCCGGGCCTCGGCGTCGAGCTCGACCGCGACGCCCTGGCCGCGGCCCACGAGCTGTACCTGCGCCACGGCCTGGGCGCCCGTGACGACTCCGTCGCCATGCGGTTCCTGATCGAAGGCTGGGTGTTCGACCCGAAGCGGCCCTGCCTCGTCCGTTAGAACAGGGTCAGGGGCTCGTTCGGCATCGGGTCGGGCAGCGGCTCCAGCTCCGGGACGCCGGCGCGCACCTCGTCGTGGAAACGGCGGGCCAGCCGCAGCGCGTCGGCGTTGTCCGGGGTGTGCACGAACACGGTCGGCTCGCGGCCCTCGCGCAGCCACCGCGTGACCTGCTCGACCCAGGGCCGCCAGCCCTCGACCGTCCGCTCCTCGGCGTCGCGTCCCAGGTAACGCACGATCGGGCGGGCGGTCAGCGCCCGCGTCCGGCGCGGCACGCGCGGCTTCTTCGTCCACGCGTCACGCTCGGCGTCGCTGGTGGGCGGGCTCGCGAACATCACCGTCGTGTCGAACGGCACCCACTCCGCGTCCACGCCCGCCAGGACCCGCTCCAGCAGCCGCTCGGCACGCTCGTCCGCGAAGAAGGCCCGGTGCCGGACCTCCACGGCGTAACGGTGCTCCCGGGGCAGCTTGCCCAGGAACGCCGCCAGCGTGCCGACGTCGGCGGGGGAGAACGAGCCGGGCAACTGGACCCAGAAGGCGTGCACCCGCGGGCCCAGCGGCTCCATCGCCTCCAGGAACGCCCCCAGCTCCGCCTCCGCGCCCACCAGGCGGCGCTCGTGCGTGATCGGCTTGGGCAGCTTGATCACGAACCGGAAGTCCTCCGGGGTCTGCGCCGCCCACGACTCGACCGTGGCCCTGGACGGGGTGGCGTAGAACGTGGTGTTGCCCTCCACCGCGTCGCACCAGGTGGCGTAGGCGCGCAGGCGGTCACCGGGGGTCAGGTGGTCGGGGAGGTGGCGTCCTTGCCAGCGCGCATGTGTCCACATCGCGCATCCCACGTGCAGCCGCATGGGCACGACGTTATCGCCACCCGCGCGTCGGCGCGGATCCGGCCGTCGTAGTCTGGGCGACATGGGCATGGTCGGGACGGTCGGGCTGGTACTGCATCCACAGCGCGACTCCAAGAAGGCGATAGAGACGATCCTGCGGTGGGCCGCCGACAAGGGCGCCACCGTGCTCGGCCTGCCCGAGGAGGTGGGCCGCATCGACTGCACCGCCGTCCCCGTGGACGCCACCACCCTGGTCGAACGGGCCGACCTGCTGGTCGGGCTCGGCGGCGACGGCACGATGCTGCGCACCATGCGGCTGCTCGCCGGCCGGCCGACCCCCATCCTGGGCGTGAACCTCGGCCGGCTCGGCTTCCTCGCCGAGATCGATGTGGACGAGCTGCCGGCGACGCTGTCGGCGATCGACGAGCACGCCTACACGATCGAGCCCAGGATGGCGATCCGCAGCTCGGTGGCGGGGGCGGAGGTGACGGCCTTCAACGACATCGCCCTCGTGCGGATCCCGGGCGACGGGCTCGCCGCCGTCTCCGTCACGCCGTCGGGGAGCCCGTTCGTGCGCTACTCCGCCGATGCCGTCATCGTGGCCACCTCCACGGGGTCCACGGCCTACAGCTTCTCGGCGGGTGGGCCCATCGTGTCGCCGCGGGTGGAGGCGGTGCTGGTGGTGGCCGCGGCGGCGCACTCCGCCTTCAACCGGGCGTTGGTGCTGCCCGCTGATGAGGAGGTGACGTTGCAGGTGTTGCCTGCCAGCGGGCGGTTGGCTGTGGAGGTGGATGGGGCTGTGGTGGGGCATCTGTGTCCGGGGGACAAGGTCACGGTGTCGGCTTGGCCTGGGGCGGCGAAGGTGGTGCGGCTGGGGACGACGTTCTATGAGCGGGCGCGGCGGAAGCTGCGGGTCGATGGGAGTGCTGAGGTCGACTGAATCGGCTTCGGGGGTGCTCGGTGACGGGCTGGGCGCCGTGCGCGTTGCGCCGGGCTCGGCCGCCGTACGGCGTCTCGCCGACGCGGCGCCTGGTGGCGCGCCTGTGCCCGTCGCGCACCGAATCTCGCGCCGCGCCGCGCGCATGCCGAGCCGCGCGTCGGCCGGTCCGCACGGACCGTGGGGTCAGCCCTTGCCGGCCGCGTTGACGATGCGGGTGGTCGAGCGGTCCGGGATGGCGGACATCTCCCAGCACTCCGCTCCCAGGATCGCCGCCGCCGTCGCGCGCGCGCCGGCGTGCGGGTCGCCCGCCGTGTGGGCGAGGGCGGCCGGGCGCATCGGGGCCAGGAGGTCGATGTAGTCCTCGGGCCCGTGCATCTCCGGCGGCCCCGTCACGATGAACACGCCGGTGACGAAGCGGAGCGCGGCCAGGACCTCGGCGCGCTCCGCCGATGGGTTGAACGGGCGGCTCGGCCCCTTCCATGCGCGCACGCGCGGATCGTCCTCGACGCCCACGACCAGCGGCAGCCCGCGCGCCGCCACCGCGCCCAGGTAGCGCACATGGCCCACGTGCAGAATGTCGAAGACGCCGGTCACGACCGCCGCCCCCGGCCGCTCGTACGGCTGCGTCCAGACGGCCTCCAGGCTGCTCACGCGACCTCCTGCTCCCCCACGGGCCTAGACGACTCGTCGATCGCAGCGTACTCGGTCGGTGGAGCGGGACGTGCAAGCGACCTCGGGAAAGGTCATTCCTACCTTTTCGCGATAATCTCCGGGCCACCTCTGAGGCGTCTCATGACGTCACCGGTTTTTGGGGGAGGTCACCGTGGCATCGCCGGACTCGCACCACGTGAACGGGGACGATCAGACCGGCGGCGGTGATCTCGTGGTCCGGCTGCCGGGGATGCCGTCGCAGGTGGCCAGGGCGAGAGAGCTGGTCACCGCGGCGCTCGGCCGCGACCATCCGCTCTACGACGACGTGGTGCTGCTCACCAGCGAGCTGGCCACGAACGCGATCCTGCACACCAAGTCCGGCGCCGGAGGCTCGTTCACGGTGACCGTGGCGAGGTCGGCGACGGTGGTGCGGGTGTTCGTGGCCGACGGGGGGTCGGAGGAGCCGCCGTGCGTGTGCCGTACGAGCACGCAGGCGACCAGCGGACGGGGCCTGCCGCTGATCGAGGCGCTCAGCCACCGGTGGGGGTTCGTCAGGGAGGCCGGGGCGACGACGGTCTGGTTCGAGCTGATGCAGGAGCGCCTGCCCGCGCGGGTGGCCGTCTAGCTTCGGGACGGCGCCGCTTCGGGCGCACGTGGTCTTGATCCGGAAGCGGTCGCGCTGGAGCATGGTCAGCGGGATCCGAGTACGGACGGGAGACGTGCGGCGTGAGTCGGTACGGCGGCGACGCTCGGAAGATCGAGCGGCCCGGCACTGGACGGTCCGGCAGCGGGCGATCGGGCGGTGAGGCGCTCGGCAGTGAGGCGCCCGGCAGGGAGCGGCCGGGGTGCCCGGTCCAGCGGGCGGATGACGGCACCTGGCAGGTGAGCGGTCACGCGGCGGCCCGGGCCGTGTTGCGCAGCGAGGCCACCGTGCAGGCCGGGCTGGGGGTCGAGACGGTGGAGAAGCTGCCCGCCAAGGTCCGGCGGCCGGTGCTGTACCGGGACGGGCCGGAGCACCGCGAGGACCGGCGGCAGACGGCGCGGTTCTTCACGCCCCGCCGCGTCGACGAGCGGTATCGCGGGCTGATGGCGGAGGTCGCCGACCGGCAGCTGGCGAAGCTGCGGGCGGCGGGGGAGGCGCAGCTGTCCGAGCTGAGCTTCGGGATGGCGATCGAGGTGGCGAGCGCGATCATCGGGCTCACCTCCAGCCGGCCGGGCATCCGCGAGCGGCTGGAGCGCTTCTTCCCCGAGAAGTACGGCAAACCCGGCCTGACCAGCCTGCACGGCATCTACTGGACCATCCGCCAGAACGTCAACTGGCTGCGCGTCTACCTGGCCGACGTGCGCCCCGCCATCCGCGACCACCGCCGCGAGCCGCGCGACGACCTCATCTCGCACCTGCTGGACGACGGGTGCTCGTCGGCTGAGGTGCTGGGCGAGTGCCTGACGTTCGCGGCGGCCGGGATGGTGACCACACGGGAGTTCATCTGTGTGGCGGCGTGGCACCTGTTCACCGACGACGAGCTGAGGGCCCGGTACCGGGCGGCGGATGAGCCGGGGCGGCTGGCCGTCCTGCATGAGATCGTGCGGCTGGAGCCGGTGGTGAGCCGGCTGCGGCGGCGTACGACGGCCGCGATCGAGCTGCCCGGCGCCGACGGGCCCGTCACGGTGCCCGCAGGCGCGCTGGTCGAGGTGCTGGTGGACGCGGCCAACACCGACCCCGACGCCGTGGGCGAGGAGCCGCTGGCCGTGCGGCCCGGCCGGGCGCTGGGGGAGGGAGCGGGGGCGGCGGCGCTGGCGTTCGGTGACGGGCCGCACAAGTGCCCGGGGTCCGGGATCGCGATCCTTGAGACGGACGTCTTCCTGACCCGGCTCCTCGCCATGGAGGGGGTCAGGATGGCGGCGGCTCCCAGGGTGACCTTCAACAACGACATCGGGGGATACGAGATCCGGGGGCTAGTCGTCGCCGTCTCGTGAGCCTTCGTCACGGAGTGGCTCGTGGCCGGCGAGGTCGGCGGACTCGCAGGCCGCGAGCCGGCGGCGCAGGTGGGCGCGCTCGGGCTCCGTGCCCGCCCAGTCGAGGGCCTGGCGGTAGGCGTCGGCGGCGGCGCGGTGGCGGCCCAGCCTGTGCAGCAGGTCGCCGCGCGCCGTCGCGTACGGGTGGTAGCCGCGCAGCCGTGGCTCCCCGGCCAGCTCGTCGAGCAGCACCAGCCCGGCCTCCGCGCCGTCGCGCATGGCGACCGCCACGGCCCGGTTGAGCGCGATCACCGGGGACGGCGCGAGCGCGAGCAGCACGTCGTACAGTGCCACGATCTGCGGCCAGTCGGTGGTGGCCAGGCCGGCGGCCTCGTCGTGCAGGGCGGCGATGGCGGCCTGCACCCCGTACAGGCCGGGCGGGCCGCCGGTGAGCGCGACGACCACCAGGCCCTGGCCCTCCTCGATCATCGTGCGGTCCCACCGGGCCCGGTCCTGGTCGTCGAGCAGGACCAGCTCGCCGTCCGCGCCGATCCTGGCCGCGTGGCGGGCGTGCACGAGCAGCATCAGGGCCAGCAGCCCGGCGACCTCCCGCTCGCGGGGCAGCAGGCGGCGCAGGATGCGCGCCAGCCGGATGGCCTCCTCCGCCAGGTCCAGCCGCTGGAGGTCGGGGCCGGTGCTGGCGGCGTACCCCTCGGTGAAGATGGAGTAGATCACCTGGAGCACGCCGGGCAGCCGGCCGGGCAGCTCGTCGGCGCCCGGCACGCGGAACGGGATGCGCGCCTCGCGGATCTTCTTCTTGGCCCGGACGATGCGCTTGGCCATGGTGGCGGGCGGCAGGAGGAAGGCGCGCGCGACCTCCGGCGTGGTCAGCCCGGCCAGGCAGCGCAGCGTCAGCGCCACCCGGTCCTCGGCGGACAGGGCGGGGTGGGCGCAGGTGAAGAAGAGCTGCAGACGCTCGTCCGGCAGCTCGCCGCCGCCGCTGTCGGCGGGCGTGGCGGGGGCCGCGCGGTCGGCCTCCACCTGGAGGATGGCCAGGCGGGCGGCGTACGTGCGGTCGCGGCGCAACCGGTCGACGGCCCGGCGGCGGGCGGTGGTCATCAGCCAGGCGCCGGGGTTCGGTGGCACGCCGTCGGCCGGCCAGTGCACCAGTGCCGCCTCGATGGCCTCCGAGGCGACCTCCTCGGCCAGGTCCAGGTCGCCGAAGCGGCGCACCAGGGACGCCAGCAGCCGTCCCCGTTCCTCGCGGAAGACCGCCTCGATGGAGGGCCCCACCGAGGCCGCGTTACGCCCGTCCGCCGCCGTCACGATCCCACCGCCGCCGCGTCGCGCCCGCCTGCCGCCATCACCGCTCCCGTGCTCAGAACTCGGCGACCGGCCGGACCACGACGGAGCCGCCGCCCCGCGCGCCCGGGCAGCGGGCCGCCCAGTCGAGGGCGACGTCGAGGTCGGGCACGTCGATGACGTAGAAGCCGCCGAGCACCTCCCGCGTCTCGGCGAACGGCCCGTCGGTGACGGTGCGCTCGCCCGACGCGGAGACCTGGACGGTGGTGGCGGTGGTGAGGTCGGCGAGCGACTCGCCCGACACGTAGACGCCCGACTCCCTGACGGTCTTGTCGTAGGCCATCCACTCCTCGAACGAGGCCATCTCGGCGTCGGTCTCGGTGGCGGGGCTGTTGATCAGCAGCATGTACTTCATGACCGGTCTCCCTGTCGTCGTCGCGCGGCCGGAGTGCCGCGTCGCCATCTCCACGAACGGGACGACCACAGAAGGACACCCCCCGGGAATTTTCTCTCAGGATTTTTCACGAAGGCAGCCCGAGACCCAGGTCGGCCAGGAAACGGGCCAGCCCGACGCGCTTGCGGAACAGCTCGGCCAGCTCCGGCGTGACCGGCTCGTCCAGCCGTTCCACCGGGATCGCGGTGAACGCGCTGCGCAGCACGAGCGAGGTGACGTACCCGGCCGCCAGCCCCTCGGCCGACCGGCCCTCGTCGGCCAGGCCCAGCGCGTACGCCTCCTGGACGGTCCGGTGGACGGCGGGCAGCTCGCCCGGTTCGAGCAGGCCCTCGTGGGCCCGGCCGACGAGGAGCTGGCCCAGGTCGAAGCCGACGGGCACCGGCTCCTGCCATCCCCAGTCGATGGCCACGAACTCGTCCGGGCGGGCGGCCGGGACGAGCAGATTCTCCGGGCTGGCGTCGCCGTGCGCCATGGTGTGCGGCAGGGCGTCGAGAGCGTCCAGCATGCTCGGGACGCGGTGGGCGAGCGTGTCCAGGTCCATCCGCAGCAGCGGGTCGGCGTGCGGCGCGACCAGCGGATGGCGCCAGAGGGAGGGGTCGCGCAGCGCGGGGACGGCGGAGCCCATGACCCGGTTGACGACGTAGACGCGCAGCCCAGGCCCGGTGCCCGGCCCGTCCGCCGGGTACATGCCGGCCAGCCTGCCGAGGACGCGGGCCGCCGCCGCGTACCTGGTCAGGTCCCACCGCGCCGGGCCGCAGGTGCGTACGTCCTCCAGCCACAGGTCGATCCGGTCGTCGCCGAGATCGTCGAGCAGGTACAGGCGCGGCATGCGCAGCCCCGGCGGGAGCCGCCTGCCCGAGGCGTACACGTCGGCCTCGATCCGCCACGGGAAGACGGCGACGAAGCCGTCGCGGGCCGCCTCGGGGAGGAGGTGCAGGTGCGGCCAGTGGCGTACCGAATGGATGGACTTCACCACGAACGACCACGAACGGCCGCAGGTCGTCGTGCCCGAGACCCTGCGCAGGGAGCCGGTGGAGGGGGTGCCCGGCACGTGCGCGAGGGGTGCCACCCGGCAGGAGGCGACCTCGGCGTCGGGGCGGTCCAGGGCCTGCCGTACCAAGGGGGTGAGATCGGCGTGCGACATGTCCACACCGTGACGGTGGGGAGCGGGCGGCGTACAGAGCATGGGCTTACTCAAAAGGGCTGGCTTATCATCCCCTTGTGCGCGCGCCGTGGCCCTTCACGGGCCGGATGTCCGAGCTGGCCTCGGTCGCCGAGGCTCTCCTGGTGAAGGGGGCCGTGCTCGCGGGGCCGGCGGGGGTGGGCAAGAGCCGGCTGGCCGCCGAGGCCGTGCGCGAGGCGGAGGGCGTGGCGCTCGCCAGGGCTACGGTCGCCGCCTCCGGCATCCCGCTGGGGGCGATGGCACACCTGCTGCCGCCCGGTCCGCCTGAGCGGGATGTCTCGTCCAGGCTGCCTGAGCGCAACCTGCTGGGCTGGGCGGCCGAGGCCGTCGCGCGTGGGTGCCGGACGCTGCTGGTGGACGACGCGCACCTGCTGGACCCGGTCTCGGCCGCGCTGGTGCACCACCTGGCCGCCGGCGACCGGATCAAGGTGCTGGTCACGTTGCGGGCCGGTGAGCGGGCGCCCGACGCGGTGACCGCGTTGTGGAAGGACGGGCTGCTCCCGCGCCTGGACCTGGCGCCGCTGACGCCGGACGAGACGGCCGCGATCCTGGCCGGCGCGCTGGGCGGGCAGGTGGAGCCGGCGACGGCCAGCCGGCTGTGGCGGGTCAGTGACGGCAACGCCTTGTTCCTGCGTGAGCTCGTCCTGGCAGGGGAGGCGGCCGGCACGCTCGCCGAGCAGCACGGCGTCTGGCGCTGGCACGGCGAGATCCCGGTGACGACGCGGCTGCGCGAGCTGATCGAGAGCCGCCTGGGCGACATCGCCGCCGCCGAACGCGCCGCGCTGGAGCTCATCGCGTACGGCGAGCCGCTCCCGCTGGCCGCCCTGACCCCGCTCGCCCCCGAGGAGACCCTGCGCCGCCTGGAGGAACGCCAGCTCGCCGCCGTCACAGCCCCCGACCTGTCGGTACGCCTGGCGCACCCCCTCTACGGCGAGGCGATCCGCGCGGGCTGCGGCGCCCTGCGCACCCGCGAGGTGCTGCGCGGCCTGGCCGGGGCGCTCGAAGCGGCCGGCCCGCGCACGCCGGAGGACCTGCTGCGCATCGCGGTCTGGCGGCTGGACAGCGGCACCGCCGACGACCCGGCGCCGCTCGTCAGGGCCTGCCACATCGCGCGGACCGTCCGCGACCTGGAGCTGGCCGCCCGGCTGGGGAGAGCCGCGCTGGCGGCCGGCGGCGGGGTCGCGGCCGGGATCCCCCTGGCGACCGTGCTGAACTACGCCGACCGTTACGACGAGGCCCGCGAGGTGCTGGCCGGGCTGGCGGGCGAGCCGATGGACGATCAGCGGCTGGCCGAGTACCAGGCGGTGCGGGCGCTCAACCTGTTCTGGGGGTCCGGGCGGGAGGAGGAGGCCAGGGCGGCGCTGACGGCGGCGCGGGCGATGATGAGCGAGGTGGAGGCACGGCAGGGGGTGCTGACCGTCAGGTCCGCCATCGAGCACTCCACCGGCCGGTTCGCCGACGCCCGGGCCACGCTCGGCGAGATCCGGGCGATCGGGCCGATGAGCCTCCGGGTGGCGGCCGGAGTGGCGGGGGTGGAGGCGTTCCTGCTGCTCGGGCAGGGGCTCGGGCGGCGGGCCATGGCGGTGGCGGACGAGGCGCTCGCGATGATCGGCGAGGTGCCCGAGGGGCTGCCCTCGATCACGGCGGCCGTGGCCGAGGCGGGGGCGGGCGCGTCCGTGCTGGCCGGGGATCTGGCGGCGGCCGAGCGGTTCGCCGCGATCGGGTACCGCATCGGTGAGGACTACGCGGGGTGGGATCGGACGCTGGTCACGTCCGCGGCTCGGCGGGCGCAGGTGCTGCGGCTGCGCGGCCGGGTCACCGAGGCCGTCCGGGTGTGCAGGCAGGCGGTGGTGCGGCTGCGGGGGCGTACGTTGCAGGCCGGGATGTGCCTGGCGGAGCTGGTGCACGCGTACGCGCTGGCCGGTGACGTGCCGGCGATGCGGGGGGCGTTGCGGCTGGTCGATGAGCTGGTGTTGCCCGGCACGCATCAGACGGAGTTCGCCTTCCTGCTGGCCCGGCCGTGGACGCTGGCCGCGGAGGGCGATGTCAAGGGAGCGATCGAGGCGGCCCTGGATGCGGCGCGGGCGGCCCGGGGAGAGCGCACCGCGCCGGGCCGGGCGAGGGAGGAACAGGCGGAGGAGGAGCGGGCTGAGCAGGGCGGGGGAGGATGGGGCGCCGCGTCCGTGCATCCCGGGTATGAGCTGTTCGCGTTGCACGACGTCGTCCGGCTGGGGGCGGGGGAGCGGGTGGCGGACCGGCTGGGATGGCTGGCGCAGGTCGTGGACGGGGACCTCGCGCCCGTCCTGGCCCGGCACGCCCAAGCGAGCACCCCCGCGGAGCTGGAGGAGGCGTCGGCCGCGCTGGAGGAGCTCGGGCTGAGGCTGCACGCCGCCGAGGCCGCCGCGCAGGCCGCCGCCGGGTACCGGCGCGCCGGGCTGCGCCGGGCGCAGCGGGCGGCCGAGACGCGGGCCTGGGCGTTGGCGCGCCGGTGCGGCCCGGTGCGGACGCCGGCGCTGGTCGGACTGGCCGTTCCCGAGCTGACGGCCAGGCAGCGGCAGATCGCCCAGCTTGCCGCCTCCGGGCTGAGCAATCCGGACATCGCCGCGCGGCTCGTGCTCTCCCGCCGCACGGTGGCCAACACGCTCGTCCAGGTCTACGAGAGGACGGGGGTCAGCAGCCGTGCCGGGCTCGCGCGGCTGATGGATCTCTTCGACTGAGGGGCGGCGGGCTTTACGTGGTGAATTCGCCGTCAAAGCCGGGCGAAATATGCGGATATGTCATGGTTTGGGGGGATTGACGGGATTAGCGTGGGATGAAGGGGAGTGATGATCGGGGAGGAATCATGGCTGGGATTTCCGGATTCCACGAGGGTGGAGGCTGCGGGCGCCGCCGCTGGCGTCGTGGCCGCTGCCGTCGCCGCAGGCGCTGGTGGGGCGGCCCCTGGGGAGGCGGCTGGGACTGGTGGTGAGCCGGCTTTCTGGATGAGCCGGCGAGTGCACGAGGCCGTGAGTGCCGCAGCGGGCACTCGCGGTCAGAGGTCCAGCCGGCACAGGCCCTCGGCGAGAGCCTTGGTGGTCAGGCGGGTGCGGCTGTCGCAGCCCAGCTTGGCGAAGATGTGCTCCAGGTGCGTGGTGACCGTGCGCACGCTGAGCACCAGCGCCGCCGCGATCTGCGGATTGGAGTCGCCCGCCGCCACCCGGGTCAGCACGTCCACCTCCCGCCCCGTCAGCTCGTACGGCAGCACGCAGCGCCGCTCGGCCGCGACGGCGCCCTGCAGCGCCCCCTGGAACCCGACCGCGGCCCGCAGCAGCCGCACCTCGTGCCAGCGCCCGTCGGCGCCGAGCCAGAGCCCCTGCCTGCTCAGCTCCCGCGAGTCGATGAACGCCCGCGCGTACGCGGCCATCGCCGGGTCGTCCCACAGCGCGGCCGACACCTCGTGCCCCGGGACCTCGCGGCGGGTGCCGAGCCGGTCGTAGGCGACGGCGCGGAAGTCCGGCGGCAGGCCCACCGGGTCGATCACGCACCTGCTCAGGTCGGTCACGTGCGCGAGCAGCGGGCTGACCGCCGCGACCAGCGCCTCGGTGAGCTGCGGGAAGGAGGCCTTGGACGCCAGGTGCAGCAACCCCGTGTAACGGCCCCCGTCGAGGAACAGCGGCGCCGTCAGCCCGGCCCGCCAGCCGTAGGGGGCCAGGTGGCGGCGGAAGTACAGCTCGGTGCCCGGCTCCGGCATGGGGACCGGCGCGCGGGTGGTCATGGCCCTTCGGTACGCCTCCAGCCCGGTGTACTCCTCGGCCGCGTCGCTGTCGATGCGCGGATGGCCGTCGGCGACCACGCTGCGGTGCCGCCCGGTGGCCGGGTCGTAGGCGACGAACTCGTAGGCGTCGAGCGCGACCACGCGGCGCAGCGCCGCCATCGCCCCGTGCGCGCCCCCGGTGCCCGCCACCTGGTAGCCGACCTCGGCGAACGCCTGGAGATGGCGCACGTCCACGGTGATCTGGGCCACGCTGTCTTTATATCATTTGCCGAAGTTTTACCCGGGTGCCGCCGGGGCCCGCGGTGCTATGGTCGTAGCCATGCAGCGCGCTTTCGTCACGACGACGCCGGACACCGTCCCGGCGCGCTGACTCCATGCTTCCCGGGCGAACGCCCGGGAGCTGGTCGTTCGCCCTTTCCCATGGGAGAGGTCAACCATGAACGACCACCGCAGGCTCGGCCGTGAGCTGGGCATCTTCGACACCGACCCGCTGATCGGCGCCGGCCTGCCCTACTGGCTGCCCGCCGGGGCGGCCGTGCGCAAGGCCGTCGAGGACTACGTGCACGAGCTCGAGCGCCGCAACGGCTACCAGCACGTCAACTCGCCCGTGCTGGGCAAACGCGAGCTGTACGAACGGTCGGGCCACTGGGCGCACTACGCCGAGGACATGTTCCCGCCGATGCCGGTGGGCGGGGAGGAGTTCGTGCTGCGGCCCAGCCTGTGCCCGCACCACGCGCTCATCTACCGCTCCCGGCAGCGCAGCCACCGCGAGCTGCCGCTGCGCGTCGCCGAGCTGGGCGGCATGTACCGCTCGGAGCTGTCGGGCGTGCTGGGCGGGCTGACCAGGGTGCGGGCCATCCAGCTCAACGACGGCCACGTGTTCTGCGCGCCGGAGCAGGCCGCCGCCGAGGTGTCGGCCGCGCTCGACCTGATCGAGGCGGCGCATGAGCGGCTCGGCATCCGGGCCGCCCGCTACCGGCTGTCGCTGCGCGGCGAGGGCGCGAAGTTCGTGGACGACCCCGCCATGTGGCGGCGCTCGGAGTCGGTGCTGCGGGACGTGCTCAAGCACCGCGGCCGCCCGTACGACGAGGAGCACGGCGAGGGCGCCTTCTACGGCCCGAAGATCGACATCCAGATCGCCGATCCGGCGGGCCGCGAGTCGACCCTGTCCACCGTCCAGGTCGACTACTTCCAGCCCGAGCGCTTCGACCTGCGCTACGTGGGCGGCGAGCGGCCCGTGATGGTGCACCGCAGCGTGGTCGGCGGCATCGAGCGCCTGGTCGCCCACCTTGTCGAGGTGCACGGCGGCGCCTTCCCCGCCTGGATGGCGCCCGTGCAGGCGGTGGTGCTGCCGCTGTCGGACGCCGAGCTGCCGGCCGCCGAGGAGCTGCTGCGCCGCTGCGTGGTGGCCGGGCTGCGGGCCGAGCTGGCGCCCGCCGACCGGGGCAGCCTCGGGGCCAGGATCAGGGCGCACCGGCTGGTGCCGTACCAGCTCGTGGTGGGGCCCCGCGAGGTGGCGAGCGGGCGGGCGGCGGTGCGGCTGCGCGACGGGAGCCAGGCGGGCGAGGTGCCGATCGAGCAGTTGGCCGCACAATCGCGACCGTTCGGCTGACGCGCGGAGATCAAATGGATAACAGAGGCTTCCCTGATCACGTCAACGGCTCGTAAAGTCCCTGCAAAAGCCGTGGTCGGGGAGGCAGAACTTGACCGAGCTGAGCGATCGTGAGTCCGAGCTGATCTCCGCTCACGAACAGGAACGTCCGGCACGAGAGCTGGGCGGGCCGCTCAAACTCGGCGTGTGGATCGTGGCCGGGCTGCTGTCGGCGTACTCGCTGGTCGTGGTGTTCCGGCCGGTCGAGGCGATCGAGCACCGGATGACGTTCCTGGCGGTGGCGCTGCCGCTGGTCTTCCTGTGCTACCGCTCCGGGCTGGCGCCGTACGCGCGGCGCCTGCTGCGGCGGCCGGCGCCCGTCGTCGCCGAGGGGCCGCGGGTGGAGTGGCCGAGCGCGGCCGACTGGCTGCTGGCGGCGGCGTCGCTGGCGGTGCTGCTCTACCCGCTGCTCGACATCGACGCCTTCCGCGACCGCGGCTCGGGCGCCGCGCTGACGGATGTGGACATCGTGGCGGGCCTGGTGCTGACGGTGCTGCTGCTGGAGGCGGTACGACGGACCGTCGGCTGGTCCTTTGCCGTTATTTGCATCATTTTCCTGATTTATACGTATTACGGCGCATATTTGCCGATTGACTGGACCATCGGCCATATCGGATTCGATCTCGGTCAGATCATTTCGCAGCTCTACACCGGCACAGAGGGTTTCTTCGGCGTGCCGATGCAGGTGGCGGCCAGCTACATCATCCTGTTCACCATCTACGGCGCGGTGCTCGACTACTCGGGCGCCAGCAAGTTCTTCATCGACCTGAGCTTCGCCGCCTTCCGCAAGTCCCGCGCCGCCCCGGGCCGCACCGTCACCACCGCCGGCTTCCTGCTCGGCACCGTGTCGGGCTCCGGCGTGGCCACCACCGTCAGCCTGGGCAGCGTCGCCTGGCCGGTGCTGCGGCGGGCCGGCTACCCCAAGGAGCCCGCGGGCGGCATCCTGGCCGCCGGCGGCATCGGCGCCATCCTGTCGCCGCCCACGCTGGGCGCGGCGGCGTTCATCATCGCCGAGTACCTCGGCATCGGCTACCTCCAGGTGCTGCTGTACGCGACGATCCCCACGCTCCTGTACTACCTCGGCATCTTCCTGGCCATCGAGATCGACTCGCGCCGCTTCGGCACCCACGCCGTGCAGGTGGACGCGCCCGGCGTCGGCCGGCTGCTGTTGCGCTTCGGCTACCACTTCAGCTCGCTGATCCTCATCGTCGTGCTGATGGCGCTGGACCGGTCGGCGTTCCAGTCGGTGGTGATCGCCACGGTGGTCGCGTTCCTGCTGTCGTTCCTCGACCCCCAGCACCGGATGGGGCCCAAGCGGATCGGCCAGGCGCTGGCCAAGGGCGCACTGGGGGTGCTGCCGGTGACCGCGGTCTGCGCGGCGGCGGGCATCATCGTCGGCGCGATCACGCTGACCGGCCTCGGCCAGAACCTGGCCGACATCATCGTGGACCTCGGCGCGGGCAACCTGATCATCACCACGGTCATGGCGGCGATCGCGGTGCTGCTGCTCGGTCTGGCCGTGCCGGTGACGGCCAGCTTCATCATCGCGGCCGTGATCATCGGGCCGGCGCTCTTCGACCTCGGCGTCAGCCAGTCCGAGGCGTACATGTTCGTCTTCTACTACGCGGTGCTGTCGGAGGTGAGCCCGCCCACGGCACTGTCCGCGGTCGCGGCCGCAGCCATCACGGGCGGCAACACGTACAGGACCATGATGATGACCTGGCGTTACACGTTGCCGGCGTTCCTCGTGCCGTTCGCCTTCGTGCTGACGCCCAACGGGCAGGCGCTGCTCGGGCAGGGGCCGTTCGGCACCGTGGTGCTGATGACCGCGGTCTCGGCCGTCGCGGTGGCCGCCCTGGCCGTGGCCACGGGCGGGCTGGCCGCCTGGCCCGAGCGCCTGCTGTCGGCGGTGGCGGCGGTGCTGCTGCTGTTCCTGGAGCCCGTCCCCATCGTCGCGGGCCTGGCCGTGCTGGCCGTGGCCGCCGCCGTCCACCTCATCAGAAGCAGGAGAAGGGACCCCTCGTGAAGCGCATTCTCACGATCGTCGCCGCGGCCGTCCTGGCCGCGGCGGGCTGCGGCGGCGGTGGCGCGGGCGGCGGCTCGGGCAACCGGCTGTCGATCGCCACGGGCGGCACCACGGGCGTCTACTACGTCTACGGCGGCGGCCTGGCCCAGCAGCTCTCCGCCAACGTCGCCAACACCCGCGCCACGGCGTCGGTCACCTCGGCCTCCGTGGAGAACATCAAGCTGCTGGCCTCCGGCAAGGCGCACATCGGGTTCTCCCAGGCCGACACGGCCGCCGACGCGGTCAACGGCAAGGACACCTTCACCGCCAAGCAGCCGGTCAAGGCCATCGCCCGCATCTACGACAACTACACGCACGTGGTCATCGCCCCCGGCGTCGAGGCCACCAAGCTCGCCGACCTGAAGGGCAAGCGGGTCTCGCTCGGCCCCGCCAACTCCGGCACCCAGGTCGTGGCCAGGCGCATGCTGGAGGCGGCCGGGCTGAACCCGGACACCGACATCACCAAGCAGCAGCTGTCGATCAACGAGTCGGTGGCGGCGGTCAAGGACGACACGATCGACGCGTTCTTCTGGGTCGGCGGCCTGCCCACCTCCGGCATCACCGACCTGGCCACCAGCAAGCCCGACATGAAGATGCTCGACACCAGCGACGTGCTGGCGAAGATGCAGTCCACGTACGGCCAGCAGTACGTCTCCCTCGACGTGGACATGAACGCCGTCTACAAGCTGCCCGGCACGCTCAAGACCGTCGGCATCGCCAACGTGCTGCTGGTGCCTGACTCGATGAACGAGCAGCTCGCCTACGACATCACCAAGACCCTGTTCGAGAAGAAGGACGAGCTGGCCAAGGTGCACCCCGAGGCCAAGAAGCTCGACCCGGCGCTGGGCCGGCAGGTGACCCCGGTCGAGCTGCACCCGGGCGCCGCGCGTTACTACAAGGAGAAGGGCTGATCCGCCTGCTCCTGGCACTCGCGGCGGTGACGGCGCTCGGCACCGGCGACGGAGCCGGGCGCCTCACCGCCAACGGCCTGCCCGTGACGGGCGGCTTCGCCGTCGGGTACGTGCATTCGATCTACCGCGCCCCCTCCGCCGAGGTGTTCACCGTGGCAGGCCGGCGCTTCACCATGCGGGCCGTGGTGTCGGTCAACGAGGGCGTGCTGGACTACTACGCGCTGGAGGGCGAGCGGGTGCGCCTGCCGGGCGGCCTGTGGCTGCTGCGCCTGGCCGAGCCCGCCACGTACGAGGAGCTGTCGCTGCTCACCACCGCCATCGGGCGCAGGACGATCATCTCGGGCGGGCGCTGCCTGCCCCTCTACCCGGCCACGGGCGCCGGCGAGGTGCGGCTGTCGCTCACGCTCACCCGGCGGGTCAGAAGCCTGCCCTGCCCCGCCACGTTCGCGCCGCTACAACCAGTCCTTCTTCTTGAACACCGCGTACAGGCCCGCTGAGGCCAGCGCCACGAGCACCGAGGACGTCCAGAACCCCAGGGGCTCCCCCGATCCCGGATAGGGCACGTTCTGCCCGTAGAAGCCGGTGATCGCGGTGGGCACGGCGATGATCGCGGCCCAGCTCGTGACCCGCTTCATGATCTCGTTCAGCCGGAAGCCCTGCTGGGACAGGCGGGTCTCGCGGACGTTGGCGAGCATGTCGCGGATGGACTCGACCCACTCGGTGACCCGCAGGACGTGGTCGTAGACGTCCTCGTAGTACGGCTTCATCACGGGGTCGGCGATGAGATCCTGGTCGCGGCGCAGCAGGGTGCCGATCACCTCGCGCATCGGGAAGGTGAGCCTGCGCAGCTTGGTGGTGGCCTTGCGCAGCAGGTACATGGAGTGCTGCAGCTCCCTGTTGTCCGTCACCCCCTGCACGAACAGCCTCTCCTCCATCGCCTCCACCCGCCCGTCGAGCTCCTGCACGAGGTCGAAGTGCTGGTCCACGACGTAGTCGAGCAGGCCGTGCAGCAGGAACGTCACGCCGTGGCAGGCCATGCGGGAGGCGGAGTCCCAGCGCCTGACCACCGCGCCGATGTCGAAGCGGTCGTTCTCGCGCACGGTGACCAGGGCGTTGCCGGTGACGAAGACGTCCACCTCGACGGGGACGATCCGGCCGGCCTGGAAGGACAGCCCGTACACGGTGATGAACAGATGGTTGTCGTAGACGTCCGCCTTCGGCCGCTGGTGGTCGGTCAGGACGTCCTCGACCGCCAGCTCGTGCAGCCCCAGCTCCTCGCCGATCACCGAGAGCTGGGCGGGCGTGGGGGAGCACAGGTCGAACCAGACCACGTTGTCCGGGTCCGCCACGTGGTCGGAGACCTCCTCGATCGGGAAGCCTTCCTTCTCCAGGACGCCGTTCCTGTACAGCCGCGTGTGCACTAGCCGAGTGTGGCAAACAGGCTCGCGTTGCGCACGGCCGCCCCTCCGGGGTCGTTGTTGAAGTAGACGTAGGCGTCCTCCCAGCCGGCCTCGCGGATCCGGCCGGCCCACGTGTGCAGCGCGGTGCGGCCGTACTCCCAGCCCGACCGGCCCTGGTGCAGCCGCACGTAGCCCCAGCCGGCCGTCCTCCAGAGCGGTGTCACCGGCCGGCCCAGCCGGTCGGCCCAGCACAGGGCGGCCGAGCGGGCGGTCAGGAGCTGCCGCACCTCCTCCGTCCACCAGGAGTCGTGGCGCGGCTCCACGGCCACCCGCACCCCCTCGGGGAAGCAGGCCAGGCACCGGTCCAGCCTGGCCGGATCGGCCTTCAGCGTCGGCGGGAGCTGCAGCAGGATCGGGCCCAGCTTCTCCTTCAGCCCGGCCGCGGCGCCCATCAGGCGCGCGACCGGCTCCTCCGGCTCCTCCAGCCGCTTGATGTGCGTCAGGAACCTGCTCGCCTTCACGGCCATCACGAACTCGGGCGGCGTACGGTCGTGCCAGGCGCGGAACGACTCCGGGCTCGGCAGCCGGTAGAAGGCGTTGTTGCTCTCCACGGTGGCGAACTCGGCCGCGTACGTCTCCAGCCACAGCCGCTGCGGCACGCCCTCCGGGTAGAGCACCCCGCGCCAGTCCTTGTACTGCCACCCCGACGTGCCCACCAGCCATGTCATGGCATCTGGCCTACCCTGTGGTGCCGCGTGCAGTACAACTGTCCTAGTTCGTCGGCCGAGGAGGACCTTTCACGCAATGGGCGCCAACCACGCGCACGGCACCGCCGTCCCCAGCTCGCGGCGCACGGTGGTGGCTGGCCTGGCCGTCCTGGTGCCGCTGGCCATCGTCACGCTGGCCGCCCTGGTCTGGCTCTGGCCGGACGGCGGGCAGGAGGCCGCCCCGGCGCAGTCCGGCGTGCAACGGCTGGACGGCACGGTCGTCAGCGTCACGCTCAAGACCTGCCCGGCCGCCCTGGAGGGCTCGCCCCAGCCCGACCCGGCCACCTGCGGCAACGCCGTCGTCAAGGTGAGCGAGGGGCCCGAGGCCGGCCAGGACGTCGAGCTCCGCCTGCCCAGCGGGCCGGGGGCGCAGCACTTCGCGGCCGACGACGACGTGATCCTGCTGCGCGCGGCCGACGGCACGTACCAGATCTCCGACCACGACCGGTCGATGCCGCTGTGGCTGTTCGGGGCGGCGTTCGCGCTGGCGGTGATCGCCTTCGGGCGGTGGCGCGGGGTGACGGCGCTGGTGGGGCTGGCGGTCACGTTCGTGCTGCTGCTGACGTTCGTCATCCCCGGCATCCTGGACGGGCGGCCGCCCATGCTGGTGGCCATCGTGGGCGCGTCCGCGATCATGCTGGCGGTGCTCTACCTCACCCACGGCTTCTCGCTGTCCACCTCCGTGGCCGTGCTCGGGACGCTGGCCAGCCTGGCGCTGACCGGGGTGCTGTCGTACCTGGCGCTGGGGTTCGCCCGGCTCAACGGGGTCACCGACGACAGCGCGCTGGCCCTGGACATGAGCCTGTCCATCGACACCCAGGGGTTGCTGCTGGCCAGCATCATCATCGGCGCGCTGGGGGTGCTCGACGACGTCACGGTCACGCAGGCGGTGACGGTGGCCGAACTGGCCCACGCCAACCCCTCGTACGGCTTCGCCCGCCTCTACCGGGCCGCCGGGCGGATCGGGCGGGCGCACATCGCCTCGGTGATCAACACGATCATCCTGGCGTACGCGGGGGCGTCGCTGCCGCTGCTGCTGCTGTTCAGCATCGGGGACCAGCCGCTGGGGGAGGTGATGTCGACGCCGGTCATCGCGCAGGAGATCGTCCGCAGCGTCGTCGGCACGCTGGGGCTCATCGCGGCCGTTCCCATCACGACGGCGCTGGCAGCGCTGACGGCGTCCCGGCGGGTGGCGCAGGAGCCCGCGCGGGGTGAGGAAGCGGGTGACGGGGAGCGCGACGGGTTCTTCTCGCGGCGGCGGCGGGCCGGTCACGACGAGCACGACGACGACTTCTTCTCGGCGCGGCCGGACCATGACGACTTCTTCTCGCCGCACGCCGAGCGCGACGGCTCCCCGCAGCCCGAGCGCGCCGGCTTCTTCTCCCCGCAGCCCGAGCGCGACGAGTCCGTCTTTCCGCCGCCTCCGCCTCCTCCGCACGCCGCTCCGGCCGGTCATCGCGCGGGCGGTGACTTCTTCACGCCGCAGCCCCGCCTCGACGCGCCCCCGCGCGCGGAGCCGTCCCCGGCTCCGTCCCCCGACCGCCCGGCCCGCCATCGTCGCCGCCGCACGGGCCCCTGACGCACCGGCTCAGGACAGACCCCGCTTGTCGGGTACGGGTGCCATGATCGCGTAGTCTTTCCTGACATGACGGCCGACCTGGTAGCCAAGCGGGTGACGGATGTGCTGGCACCACAGGTGCTGGTGATTCTCATGCCTCCGCTGGTGGGCCTCCTGGCCCAGGGCTGGCGTGGCGCCGTGTGGGGCCTGGTGGCGTCGTTGTTCTGCGGCGGGGTGCCGGCGGCGGTGATCGCGGTGGGGGTGCGGTCGGGCAGGCTCGACTCCCACCACATCGTGGACCGGGCCCGCCGCACCGGCCCGTTGCTGGCGGCGGTGGCGGCCGTGCTGGTGGCGCTGGGGCTGCTGGTCGTGATGGGCGCGCCGACGCTGCTCGTCGCCACCGTGACGGCGATGCTGGTGGCGCTGGCCGTGACCGTGCCGATCACGTTGCGCTGGAAGATCTCCTTCCACGCGGCGGTCTCCGCCGGCACGGTCGTGGTGCTCGCCCACGTCCTGCCCCCGTGGCCGACCGCGCTCGCCGGGGCCGCCGTCGTGGCGCTGGTGTGCTGGGCCAGGGTACGGCTCACGCACCACACCTGGCCGCAGGTCGTGGCAGGGGCGGTGGTCGGCACGCTGACGACGTGGGCGACTTTGACCGCGTTCGGCGTGGGCTGACCGCACCGGCCCTGTCAGCCCCGGGCGGCGGCCCGGAGCGGCGGCCCGGAATAGCGGCGCCGCCGGTGGGGTTGCCGCGAACATGGATGCCAAGAACCGCGGCCGGGTGCGCGTCGAGCAGACGGCCAAGCGTGTGCGGACCTACCTGGGCGGCCGGGTGGTGGCCGACACCACCTCCGCCCTGCTGGTGTGGGAAGTCCCGTACTACCCCACCTACTACTTCCCGCCGGCCGACGTGGACGGATCCGCGCTGAAGGCCACGGGAGCCACCAGGCACTCCCCGAGCAGGGGCGACGCGGTCGTCTACACCGTCACCTCGGGCACCGCCGAGGCCGTGGACGCGGCGCTGGCCTACCCGGACTCGCCGCTGGAGCAGGTCCGGGGGTACGTGCGCTTCGAGTGGGACGCCATGGACGCCTGGTTCGAGGAGGACGAGGAGGTCTTCTTCCACCCGCGCGACCCGTACACCAGGGTGGACATCCTGGCGAGCTCGCGGCACGTGCGGATCGAGGTGGACGGCGTGACGGTGGCCGACTCCCGCAACCCGCGCATCCTCTTCGAGACCGGCCTGCCCGCCAGGTACTACCTGCCGAAGACCGATGTGCGCCTCGACCTGCTGGAGCACACCGACACCGCCACGCACTGCCCCTACAAGGGGACGGCGGAGTACTGGGCGGTCAACGGCAAGAAGGACCTGGCCTGGTCGTACCGGACGCCGCTGCCCGAGAGCGCGAAGATCGCGGGGCTGATCGCGTTCTACGACGAGAAGCTCGACGTCTACCTGGACGGCGAGCTGCAGGAGCGGCCGAAGAGCAAGTTCGCCTGACCGGTCAGGAGGCCGGGGCCCAGCGGGGGTCGCGGCCGAGGTAGCGCAGGAGGGCGGTGACGTCGTCGTCGCCGGGCAGCGGCTCCAGCGCCGGCGCGTAGGCGCCCCAGGCGCGCAGCGGCTCGACGATCTGCCTGGCCACCACCAGCATGGGCCGGGCCAGCTCCGGGGTGAGCGGCGACGGGCCGCCGCAGGCCATCGCGATGTCCCAGGCGTGCACGCCCGCGTCCAGCGCGCACGCCGCCACGCCGGACTCCGGCGTCATCTTGTGCGGCGGCACCGGCGTCGCCACCTCGGTGGCCTCCCGGTCCACCGCCGCCCACGCCGAGGCGGAGCGCCGCAGCGCCTCCTCCAGGAACGCCCCGGGGTCCCCGTCGATGACGCCCGACGGGTCGAACGGGTCGAAGGCGGGGCCCGGCTCGCCGGTGAGGGCGGCGGCGAAGCCGACCTGGTCACCCGCGGCGTGCTGCAGCACGTGGGCGACACTCCAGCCGGCGCACGGGGTGGGCCGGCTCCAGCCGTCGGCCGGCACGCCGCTCACCGCCCGGCGCAGGGCCTCGTGCGAGGCGTCGAGCACGTCCCAGCCGCTGATGATGATGCTGCCGCTCATGAGTGAGCCCCTTTCGGTTCGGTGGGACCACTCTATCAGAACGGAATGCTTTGTTCCACTAATTGCGCCGGCTTTTCCACCCCACGCCGCCGCCCCGCGTCCTGCGAGGTCGGCGGCGTGCTGGGCGGTCAGCGGCAGGCAGGACCTGGCGTGGCCGTGCTGAGGCCGCTGCCCGGGAGGGAGAAGCTCGCCGGGGCCGAGCGGTCACACGCGTCGTCGGGCCGTCACACGCCGGCGCGGACCGCTTCCAGGATCACGGCGGCGACCTCCTTCGGCCGTGAGACCGCGACGGCGTGCGAGGCGCCGTCGAGCTCGACCGTCCGCGCCCCCGCCCGCTCGGCCCCGAACCGCTCGACCTCCGGGTTGATCGCCTGGTCGGCGCCCGCGACGACGGCCCAGGAGGGCTTCGACCGCCAGGCGGCGGCCGACGCGGTCTCGGCGAAGGCGCCGGCCGCGAGCGGGCGCTGCGTCACCGCCAGGACGCGGGTCGCCTCGGCGGGCAGGTCCGCGGCGAAGATCTGGGGGAACGCCTCGGGCAGGATCGTCACCTCGACCGCGGGCTCGCCGCCCTCGACCGGGTAGGTCGCCTGCCGCAGCGAGGAGACCAGCGGCGAGGCGGGGAACCTGCCCTGCAGCTCGCCCAGGCTCTCGCCCTGCTCCAGCGCGTAGGCGGCGACGTAGACGAGGCCCGTGACGTTCGGGGCGACGCCGGCCACGGTGATGACGGCGCCGCCGTAGGAGTGGCCGACGAGGACGACGGGGCCCTCGATCTGGGCGGCCACCGACTCGATGTAGGCGGCGTCGGCGGCCAGGCCGCGCAGCGGGTTCGGCGGGGCGACGACGGGCACGCCGTGCTGCTGCAGCTCGGCGATGACGCCGGACCAGCTCGCGGCGTCGGCGAACGCGCCGTGCACGAGGACGACGGTCGGGGTGGTGGTGCTGCCGGTCATGGAGGTGCTCCTCATGAGTGGGGACGGCCGCATGGTGGGGCGGCCGTGCTGACATCGGGTATCAAACCGGGCGGGCGCGGCGGGCACGAGGCGGAAGGACCGGCAGTCGCCACTTCTGCCTGTGGTTCTGCCTCGTGCGGGACTCGGGCGGTTGCTTGGATGGCAGTGCACCGAAAAGCACTTTTTGTCGTATTTGGAGTGACATATGAGCAAGCCCGTCCTGGAGCCGGCCGCGCAGGCCTTCGCCGACGCCACCGCGCAGCCGCCGTACCTCTTCCAGCTCCCGCCGGACGAGGGCCGCAAGGCCGTGGACGAGGCCCAGTCGGGGCCCGTCGACCTGCTCCCCGTGGACGAGGAGTGGGTGACCGTCGCGGGCGGCCCGACCGGTGAGGTCAGGGCGCGCATCGTCCGCCCGGCGGGCCTGGCGGGGGACCTGCCCGTCATCATCTACATCCACGGCGCGGGCTGGGTGTTCGGCAACGCCCACACCCACGACCGCCTGGTGCGCGAGCTGGCCGTCGGCGCCGGCGCCGCCGTGGTCTTCCCCGAGTACGACCGCTCGCCCGAGCACCGCTACCCGGTCGCCATCGAGCAGAACTGGACCGTCGCCCGCTGGGTCGTCACCGAGGGCGCGGGCAAGGGCCTGGACCCGTCGCGGATCGCGGTGGCCGGCGACTCCGTCGGGGGCAACATGAGCGCCGCGCTGACCCTGATGGCCAAGGAACGCGGCGGGCTGGAGCTGCGGCAGCAGGTGCTGTTCTACCCGGTGACGGACGCCGCCTTCGACACCGGCTCCTACCAGGAGTTCGCCGAGGGCTACTTCCTGCGGCGCGACGGGATGCGGTGGTTCTGGGACCAGTACACCACCGACGAGGCGCAGCGGGCCGAGATCACCGCCTCCCCGCTGCGCGCCACCGGCGAGCAGCTCGCCGGGCTGCCGCCGGCGCTGGTCATCACCGCTGAGGCGGATGTGCTGCGGGACGAGGGCGAGGCGTACGCGGGCAAGCTGCGGGCGGCCGGCGTTCCGGTGGTCGCCGTGCGGTTCCAGGGGGTCATTCACGACTTCGTGATGCTGAACGCGTTGCGTGAGACGCATGGGGCGGGGGCTGCGATCGAGCTGGCCGCCGGGACCCTGCGCAAGGTGCTCGCGGCCGGCTGACCCTGATCCGCGTTCGGGAGGACGAGCTCATGCCCCGCCATCCGGAGCCACCCGCCCTTGTCCAGGCTGGGGTGTCCAGCACTGACCGGGCCGATGCGCAGGCCGAGCGGGTCAACGCCGCGGGTCGCGTCCCGGTCGTGTTCCTGCACGGCCTGTGGTTGCTGCCGGCGAGCTGGGAGCGCTGGGCGGCGGTGTTCGGCGAGGCGGGGTTCGAGGCGGTGTTCCCGGGTTGGCCCGAGGACCCGCCACCTGTCCCCTGGACGGTGGGGCAGGTGGCCGGGCACGTCGCGGCCCTGATCGGCCGCCTGGAGCGCAGGCCCGTCGTCGTCGGCCACTCCTTCGGCGGCCTGCTCGCCCAGATCCTCGCCGGGAACGGCCTGGCCGCCGCCACCGTCGCCATCGGCCCCGCCCCCGGGTGCGGCGTCCTGCCGCTGCCGGTCTCCCCGCTGCACGCCACCGCCCGTCCCGGCGACGCCGGTTGGGCCGTGCCGCTCACCTACGACCAGTTCCGGCACTCCTTCGCCAATGCCGTCGGCGAGGAGGAGGCCAGGTGGCTGCACGAGCGGTTCGCCGTCCCCGCGCCCGGCGTGCCGCAGCCGCGGGCGGCGGCCCTCGACCCGTGGAACGACCTTCAGGTGGACACCACCGCCCCCGCCCGGGGGCCGCTGCTGATGATCTCGGGGGAGCTGGACCGCACCGCGCCCTGGGCGCTCACCCGCGCCGCCTTTGAGCGGCAGTCCCGCAACGCGCACCACCGCACCGAGATCGCCGAGATCCCCGGACGCGGCCACTCGCTCATCGTGGACAGCGGCTGGCGCGAGGTGTGCGGCACGGCCCTGACCTTCATCGAGCGGTTCGTGTGCCCGTGATCGCCTCGTCGAGCTGCTTGCGCGCCCGCGCGGCCCGGACCCCGTCACCCGCGCTCTCGTACAGCTCCACGGCCTCCTGGAACGCCGCTCGCGCCTCCTCCACCCGGTCGAGCCGTGCCAGTGCCTTGCCCAGGCCGATCAGAGACAGCGCCATCGACCGGCCGATCGGGCGGGTGCGCAGCCGTTCCAGCGCCCGGGTGTAGTGGTCGGCGGCCTCCTGCCAGCGGCCGAGGGCGAGGTAGTCGGCGCCCGCGCCGTCCAGCGCGGAGCCGAGCGCCTGCGTGATCAGCTCCTGGTCGCCGCCGAAGGCGGGGTCGCCGAGGAGGGCGACCATGTGCAGGTTGTGCTCCAGGGACTCCTCGACGCGGCCGAGCCGGTGCAGGCAGCTCGCGACGCTGAGCGCGGCATGGGCGTAGCCTTCGGCGTCCCCCGACTCCAGCAGGTACGCCGCCGCCCGCCGGGCGTAGCCCAGCGCCGTCTCCTTGTGCGCGGGATCGTCCGAGCCCCACAGGGCCCAGGTGGCGTAGGTGAGCGACCAGCCCTGCTGGCGCACGTCGCCCGCCTTCTCCGCCAGGCTCAGCGCGCGCAGCGCGGTCGCCTCGGCCTCCTCGAACCGGGCCAGACAGTACGTCTGCGCCCACGACAGGTAGTTCAGGTGCACCGCCTCCAGCGCGGGCTCACCCAGGGCGTGGGCGCCGGCCGAGGACAGCTCGAACACCTCCGGCCAGTGCCCCCAGTGCATCCACAGGTCCGAGAACCAGTGCATGGCCTCGGCGACCTCCACCACGCGGGCGTGCTCCCCCCGGCGGGCCGCCTGGCGCAGCGCGGCCAGCCAGGCCTGGTCCTCCAGCCGCAGCCAGTCCTCGGCCGCCTGCCTGCTGCCCAGCTCCACCAGCGAGCTCCAGCCGGGCGGGGGCGCGCCGTAGCCGGGCTCGAACCAGCGCCCGGCCACCGTCGCGACCTCCAGCAACCAGTCGTCCATCCGCCGCCGCGCCTCCCGGTGCGCCTCGATGGGCTCCTCCTCGGCCAGGCGGGCGCGGGCGAAGAGCCGTACGAGATCGTGGAAGCGGTAGCGGCCCGCGTGCGGGGACTGCAGGAGACCGAGGTCCACCAGCTCCTCCAGCGCGTCCTCGGCGGTGAAGGGGTCCAGCTCGGCCAGGACCGCCGTCAGCGGCACCCCGAAGCCGGGACCGGCGGCCAGCGCGAGGCGGCGGAAGCTCCGCCGGGCCTGCGGGGAGAGCTGCTGGTACGACAGCGCGAAGGCGGTGGCGACCGACAGGTCCCCGGCGGCCAGGGACTCCACGCGCCGGCCCTCGTCACCGAGCCGGGCCGCGAGCTGGCCCGGTGTCCAGGCGGGCCGGCTCTGCAAGCGGTTGCCCGCGATGCGCAGGGCCAGCGGCAGGTTGCCGCACAGCCGCGCCACCTGGGCGAGCCCGTCCGGGTCGGCCGCGGCGCGCCGGTCGCCGACGATCGCGCGCAGCAGCGTGGCCGACTCGGCCGCGGCCAGGTGGGCCAGCGGGATCTGGTGCACCCCCTCCAGACCGGCCAGCGGGCGGCGGCTGGTGACGATCGTCATGCCCGGTCCCTCGGCGGGCAGCAGCGGGCGCACCTGGGCCTCGTTCGCCGCGTTGTCCAGGATGATCAGGCAGCGCCGCTCACGCAGCATGGCCCGGTACTGGCCGGCGCGCTCCTCCTCGTCGGCCGGGATGCGCCGGTCCGGCATGCCGAGCGCCTTCAGCAGCACGGCCAGGGCCGCCGCCGGAGGCACCGGGACCGCGTCCATGCCACGCAGGTCGAGGTAGAGGCGGCCGTCGGGGAACGCGGAGGCCAGGCGGCCGGCGGCCTGCACCGCCAGCGCCGTCTTCCCGATCCCCGCAGCACCACAGACCGCCGCCACCACCGCCGCCCCACGCCCGGCCAGGGCCACGCCCCCGCCCGCGTCCACAACCATGGCGGGGCCCGCGCTTGTGTCGGCGCCCGCGCCCCCGCCCGCGGCCGCGCCTGCCTGGACGGCGAGCCGGTCCAGGAGGAGCAGTTCGCGGGCGCGTCCGGTGAAGTCGCCGACGCCGCGCGGAAGCTCGCACGCCCCGGCCACCGGCGCCGCGACGGGCCGGGGACGGCCCGCGCGGGAGGCCTCCGACAGCGCCGCGCGCTGCTCGTCGCCGAGCCGCAGCGCGTCGGCCAGCGCCTCGACGGTACGCCGCTGCGGCCCCCGGCTCGCGCCGCGCTCCATGTCACCGATCGCCCGTACGCTCACGCCCGACGCGTGGGACAGCTCCTCGATCGTCAGCTTCGCGGCGTGCCGCAGGCTCCGAAGCAACGTGCCGAACGATTCGCCCAACCGTCCCCCTCGCGATCACCCTGCGCTAAACCCGGCATATCGGTCACATGTCACGAAATGCCTCAGGTTAAGTTATCTGGCCCGGACCGATGCTCGTCGCCGAGGCGCCGGCTGCCCGCCGTCAGGGCAGCTCGCTCTCCAAGCCCCTGATGAGCATGTCGAGGGACTGCCGGAAGTCGGCCTCCGGGTCCACGCCGCCGCCCCGCGTCCAGCGGAGCAGGCGGCTGAAGTGCGGCAGTGTGGCGGGGTTCAGCTCGGTGATGTACGCCTCGACGTTCGCGGCGCCCGCGTGTTCCCCCGGGTCGCCCGCGAAGCCGCCCGTGGACAGCAGCAGCGAGCCGAACACCAGCGCGTTCACCGCCCCCAGCGCCCGCCACGCCCCCTCGTCGTCGACGGTGCTGCGCAACGCTCGGGCGCAGGTCGCGCTCATGCGGCCGGGGGTGCAGGTGGATGCGTTGCGGGAGGTGCTGAGCGAGGTGATCGGGCTGGCGGAGGCGTGGCGGCACTTCTCCGGGATGATGGACGGCACGGCGATCGACTACGCGCCCGGTGCTGCCGAGCCGCTGGTCGGGCGGTTCGTTCCCGAGGTGCGGCTGGCCGGGGTGGGTTCGGTGGCCGAGTTGCTGAGGGACGGGCGCGGGCTGCTCATCGGGCTCGCGGCGGAGGGCGTGGCCAAGGACGGCGGCGCGGCCGCGGGGCCGGATGGTGGTGCGAGCGGGGAGCCGGGCGCGCTCGAAGCCGCGCTGGCCGGGCATCGCGACCGCGTGCGGCCGGCCTGGGCGGAGCCCGGCACCGGCCTCGGCGGCGACGTCGGCCCGGCCCGCGGCGGCGACGGCGGCCCGGCCCGCGGCGGCGACGGCGGCCCGGCCCGCGGCGGCGACGTCGGCCCGGCCCGCGGCGGCGACGGCGGTCGTGACGTCGGCGCCGAGGGGCCGGGTGCGTTGCTGGTTCGGCCCGACGGTTACGTGGCGTGGGCGGGCGAGCCGGGCGCGGCGGCAGAGGCGCTCACCACGTGGTTCGGCCCGCCCGCCGTCAGGTGAACAGGCGGGTCAGCACCCGGGTGCCGAACTCCAGCCCCTCCACCGGCACCCGCTCGTCCTTCCCGTGGAACATCCCGAAGTAGTCCAGATCGGGCCGCAGCATCAGCGGCGCGAACCCGTACCCCTTGATGCCGATCCGGGCGAACGACTTGGCGTCGGTGCCCCCCGCCATCACGTACGGCACCGGCCTGGCCAGCGCGTCCTCGGTCACCAGCGCCCCGGCCAGCTCGTCGAAGAACGCCGACGGGTACGGCGCGTCGGGCGCGTCCTCCAGGTTCACGAACTCGCGGGTGACCTTCGGCCCGAGCAGCTCGTCGATCGTCGCCAGGAACTCCTCCTGCGTCCCCGGCATGAACCGCCCGTCCACGTGGGCGGAGGCCGTCGAGGGTACGACGTTCACCTTGTACCCGGCGTCGAGCATGGTCGGGTTCGCCGAGTTGCGGATCTGGCTCTTGAACAGGCTGCCCAGCGGCCCGAGCCGGGCCGCCTCGGCGTCCAGCCGGTCCAGGTCGATCGGCCGGCCGGTGATCTCCGACAGGCTCTGGATGAGCGCCGCGACGGTCGGCGTCAGCCGGACGGGCCACTGGTAGGCGGCCACCCGCGACAACGCGTGCACCAGGGTGGCGACCGGGTTGTCCACGGCCGGGCGCGATCCGTGCCCGGCCACGCCGTGGGCGGTCAGCTTCATCCAGGCGGTGCCGCGCTCGCCCACCGCGATCGGGTAGACGCGGTGCCCCTGCGAGGCCACGCTGAACCCGCCCGACTCGCTGATGGCCTCGCTCACCCCGTCGAACAGCTCCCGGTGCTCGGTCACGGCGTGCCGCGAGCCGTAGTCGCCGGTGGCCTCCTCGTCCGCCAGGAACGCCAGCACCAGATCCCGCCTGGGCTGCTCGCCGCGCGCCCGCATGCCGAGCACGGTGGCCAGCGTCATCGCGCACGAGCCCTTCATGTCGACCGCGCCCCGCCCGTAGACGCAGCCGTCCTCGATCTCGCCGGAGAACGGGTGCATCCGCCACTCGGCCGGGTCGGCGGGCACCACGTCGAGGTGGCCGTGCACGAGCAGCGCGTCGGGCGAGTCGCCCTCCATCCTGGCCACGACCGTGGTCCGCTTGGGCGCCGACTCGAACACCACCGGCTCCAGGCCCGCGTCGGCCAGCAGCGTGGCGACGTACTCGGCCGCCGGGCGCTCGCCCGAGCCCGGGTTCGTGGTGTCGAACCTGATCAGATCCGAGCAGATCTCGGCAACGCTCTTCACGCTCTCCCCTTCAGAGTCAGCTGCGGCACCTCGGGCGTCTCCATGCCGAAGATCAGCCCGTAGAAGGCCAGCTCGGCCTCCAGCACCGCGACGACAGTCTCCTCCCTGCGCCAGCCGTGCTGCTCGCCGGGGAAGGTCAGCAAAGCCCACTCTTTGCCGTGCCTGTCCAGTTCGGCGGTGAACCGCTCGGCCTGCGAGACGTCCACGATCGCGTCCTCCATGCCGTGCAGCATCAGGCAGGGGCCTGAGGCGCGGTAGGCGTTCAGCAGCGGGGAACGCTCGGTGTAACGCCGGCGCGTCTCCGGCAGGGGCCCCACCAGCCCGTCCAGGTAGCGCGACTCGAAGTCGTGCGTCTCGGCGGCCCAGCTCTCCGGGTCGGTGATCGCGTAGTGCGCCACCCCGCCCGCGAACACGTCGCTGTGCACCAGCGCCGCCACCGTGGTCCAGCCGCCCGCGCTGCCGCCCCTGATGGCCAGCTTGGCGGCGTCGGCCAGGCCCAGCTCGACCAGGCCGCGCGCCACCCTGGCGCAGTCCTGCACGTCCACCACGCCCCACTGGTGCCGCAGCCGCTCCCGGTAGGCGCGGCCGTAGCCGGTCGAGCCGCCGTAGTTCACCACGGCCACGCCGATGCCCCGGCTGGTGAAGAAGGCGATCTCCAGGTCGAGCATGACCGGCAGGTTCCCGGTCGGGCCGCCGTGCGCGAAGATCACGTACGGTCCCGGCCCCTGCGCCCCCGACGGCGGGTACAGGTGCGCGTGCACCCCCTCGATCGTCACGGTCTCCGGCGTGGGCAGCAGCTCGCGGTCCGGCAGCGGCTTGCTCGGCGACACCACCTCGTGCGCGCCGTCGTCCAGGCCGACGAGCGTGACCTCCAGCGGCGTGTACGGCGTCGCCCGCACGGCCGCCACCCTGCCGCCCGCGACCGACACGGTGGACGACCAGTGCGTGGCCGCGCCGCCCAGCTCGCGCAGGTCACCCGTCCCCGGGTCGAGCACGCCCAGGCGCCGGTGGTCGGCGGTGCCGTAGACGACGGCCAGGCGGCCGTCCTCGGCCACGGCCAGGCAGGTCAGCCCCGGTTTCCAGGCCGCCGCGCCGAACTCCAGCTCCATCGGGGTCAGGTTGCGCCCGGAGGAGCCGTCCAGGGGGACGAGGTGCACGTTCCACCAGCCGGTCGGGTCCGTCACCGCGTACAGGGCGGCGTCGTCGCGCCACTCCGCCTGCGACACCGACTCCCCGGGGCCGCCCGCGACCACCTCGTACGGCCCGGCCGTGCCGTCCTCGGCCAGCGGGGCCACGCACAGCTCGGTGCCGTCCCACGGCATGTTCGGATGGTCCCAGCCGATCCAGGCGACCCACCGGCCGTTGGGGGAGATGCGGGGGTTCATCAGGAAATGCTGGGCCTTGGTGATGACCTTGAGCGGGCCGCCGTCCAGCGGCACCGCCACCAGGTCCCGCACGTCGGCGATCTCCCTGACCGCCCACACCTCGCTCCGGCCCGGCGGCAGGTAGAGGTCGCCGTACCGCGACGGGCCCTCCGGCGTGAGCGGCACGGGGTCGCCGCCGTCCAGCCGGTACAGGCGCTGGTCGGCCCAGTTCGTGAAGACCAGCCCGCCTCCGGGCAGCGGGCGCCAGGAGCGGCCGCCGTACTCGACGAGCCGGTTGCGGGCGTTCCACCCGGCGGGCAGCGCGTCGACGCGGGAGCCGTCGGGCAGGCGGCGCACCACGCAGCGCCTGCCGCCCTCGTGCGGGCGCGGCTCGTCCCACCAGACCTCGACCCCGGCGGGCGTGGCCACCGCCTCCACCCACTGGGGGCCGCCGTCGATATGGGCCACGTCGATCGGTCGAATGCTCATGAACTCACCAATTGCCGTCGGTACAGAGTGGAAGAGGGACGTCGGGGGGATGCAGCACGTACGCGATGCCGCCGCTGCCGGAGCTCCTGAGCCACACGTGCTCGAACGCCGCGCGCGGGTAGACCCGCCGGACCTCGGCGTCGCGGGGCGCGGCCGGGTCGTTCACCACGATGTCGCCCTCGGTGGTGAAACCGGTGACGACCAGGATGTGCCCGCTGGTGGAGTAGCACGACCCCGGCAGCTCGTGCACCTTGAACGACTGCGACGTGATCACCGGGATGCCCGCCCGGACGAACCGCTCCAGCTCCACCGCCGACCGCAGCCGCGTCACGAACCCGGCCAGCCCGAACCGGCCCGCGTACGCCACGTTGAACGGCCAGTTGCCGGTGCCCTGGTAGCTCTCGTCGTAGGTACCGGCCGCCGCGTGGTCCACGGCGGGCGCCGGGTCGCCGTCGCCCACCCAGGCCAGCTCCTCCGGCGCGGGCTCGCGGCCCCAATAGGCCAGCACCATGGCCACCGAGGCGGGGCTGCACCAGTTGACGCCCCCGCCGTCGTAGCGCACATGGTGCCCGGCGTGCGCGTGCTGCGAGCGCCGGGGCACCGCCAGCTCCACGGCGCCGCCCGGCCCCGGCGCGCTCGGTCCCGGGGGCAGCGGCGGCAGTGCCGAGGCCATCACGCCCAGCCCGGTCACCCGGGCGCCGCCGTGCCTGGCCACCCGCACCTGGTACGCCGTCACCGGCCGCCTGGCCACGAACGTGTCCACCGCCACGTCCCCGTGCTCGTCGCCCTGGCCGGGCACCGAGGTGCGCGGACGGCCGTGCTCGGACCAGCGGCCCATGACGTACCACTTGGTGAGGTCACCGGACGCGGTCCTGGCCCGCAGCGCGACCTCGATCCACGCGCCCGGCGGCGTGCGTGCCGTCCATGACGGGACGAGCTGGGTCGCGGGGAAGCCGATCGGCCGCTCCTCGCCGACCCACGCACCATCGGGGTCTGTCTCGGTGGGTCCCGTTTCGTCGGGCACCGTGAAGCGGCTGAAGGCGACATGGGCCAGATCGACGGTGAGCACCAGGCACATTGTGGTTTCGTACTCCATGTCGCACATCGGATGGTTTACGTACCGACCCCGATTGTGTCGGTGATCATCTCTATGGTTCGGGGCATGACTTCAGCGGTACAGGCATACACCTACGCGGGGCCCTCCGTGCTGACCGACGGCAGGCTCGGCCTCTCGACCTCCGGCGGCACGGCGTTATCCGGCCCACAGGCCCACCCCAGGTTCTTCAGCGGGCTGCTCACCGAGGCCGCCCCGGCCGCCGCCGGGCTGCTGGCCGTGGCCGACGTGGCGCTCACCCGCTACCACCAGCCCCGGCCGGGCTGGACCCGCGACCCGGTCGTGACGTGCGACGGCGAGCGGCTCAGGTTCGAGTCGTTCTCGGCCTGCGGCGGCGTCTACGCGCGGCTCGACGTGCTCGCGCTCGACGGCGAGGTGCTCGACCGGGGCACCACCAACGTCGACGTCAACGGCCCGCTGCGGGAGGCGCTGGCCAGGGTCGGCGGCAAGGACCCGCTGCACGTGGGCGTCGGGGCCGACGAGCTGACCGTCACCACGCTCGACGGCGCGGTGGTGGAGAAGAAGGTGCCGCTGCCGGCGCGGTGGCTGCGCGGGTTCGCCGAGGTGCAGGTGATGGCCGCGGGGTGGGACCTGCGGGCCGAGCTGGCGGGGCCGCAGGCCGTACGGTTCCTGCGCTCCCTGCCCAAGGGGGCCCGCTCCACCGTGTGGGCCGTGCCCGCCGGCCGTGACCTGCGGCTGTCCTCGGGGGCGGCGCGGGGCGGCGTGTGCCTGTCGGGCACCGGGCGGGTGGTCACGCTGCTGCCGCTGCTGCGGTTCGCCAAGGCGCTGCGGGTCTACGGGCCCGCCGACGGATCTTCCACCGCCGGCGCGTGGGAGCTGGAGCTGCCCGGCATGCGCTACACCCTGGCCGTCTCGCCGCAGCCGTCGCGCGGCTTCTCCGGTGAGGGGCAGGTCCTCGACGACCTGGCCACCGACGAGGCGGGGGCCGACGCCGACGTGGTGGGCATGCTGCTCAACTTCGAGCCGACCGTCGAGCTCGGCCTCCTCGCCGACCGTTCCGGCCTGCCCGTCGAGCGCGTACGCGCGGCGCTCACCCAGCTCGGCACCTCCGGCCGGGTCGGCTACGACCTGCACGAGGCGGGGCACTTCCACCGCGAGCTGCCCTACGACAAGGACCAGGTGGCCGAGCTGAACCCGCGCCTGACCTCGGCCAGGAAGCTCGTCGAGGCCGGCGCCGTCCGCCTGCTGGGCGACGACCAGGCGGAGGTGAGCACCGACGGCGGCGTGCGGCGGGTGCGCATCGGCGAGGGGGCCTGCACGTGCCCGTGGTGGTTCGACCACCGGGGGTCGCGCGGGCCGTGCAAGCACGTGCTGTCGGCCAGGATCGCCGCCCGCTTGGCGGTGGAGGTCACCCCGTGACGGTGGAGGAGCCGGAGAGCGAGGGCGGCGCGGTTACGGCCGCGTCATCGGGCGCAGGCGACGCGGCGGCGTCGGGCGTGGCGGCGTCGGGCGTGGCGGCGTCGGGCGTCGCGGTGTCGGGCGTCGCGGTGTCGGGCGCGGTGATGCCCGGCGTGGCGGTGGGTGGGGTGTCGGTCGGTGGGGTGTCGGTGTGGGAGTCGGTGGTGGCCGTGCTCGACACCGGGGACCTCGACCTGGTGGCCGACCGGATCCTGGCCCTGGACGAGCGCGCCCGCCGCGAGGTGGCCGCCGCCCTGCCGGCCCACGTCCCCGTGGCCGAGGAACGCGCGGCGGCCAGGTGGCACGAGCGCGAGGCCAGGCGCGAACGCGAGAGCGAGGCCGCCTGGCGCGCCTACGTGCGGGCGGAGGAGCGCGCGGGCCGCCGGGTCGAGGAGCACGAGCGCTGGCAGTGGGACGCCAGGCGGTTCCGCACCGGGACGACAGCCTCCGACGAGAGCTGGGCCGCCGCGCTGCGGGTGGCGGGCGCGGCGGCGATCGGCGGGGCCGCGGCGGTCGTCGCCTGGCTCAACCGCCGCGACCTCCAGGACCGCTGGGCCTGGGACCGCCGCACCGCCACCGTCCTGGAACGCGTGCTCTCGGCCCGCCCCGCCGCCTGGCAGGCCGGCTTCGCCGCCCGCGCCACGCTCAAGCTGCGCACCGCCCCGCGCCGGCGCGGCGCCCGCGACCCCATGGCCGGGCTCGTGCTGGCCATGCTGCGGCGCAGCGGAGCCACCCCGCCCCAGCACGACCCTCTCGTCGTCGCCTGGGCCGCCGGCACCCCCATCGCGGCAGAGCTGCGCGAGGATCCGCTGCTCGACCACCTGCTGCCCCGGCTGTTCGAGGCGGAGGGCGTCGGCGCGCTGCTGCGCGACGAGCGCGCCGACCCGCCCGTGCCACGGAGCTGGCTGGCCGCGCTCAGGAAGCTGCAGGACGAGGGCCGGATCGGGCGCGACGCGCTGCTCGACGGGTGCCTGCGACGCTTCCTGCGCGGCGGGCAGGCCGCTGACCTGCGCTTCTTCGTACGCCTGCACGAGCTGCTCGATCCGACGTACGACGAGGTGAGCAAGCGGCGGCGCGACTACCTGCGGCTGCTGCCCGTCGCGCCCGGCGCCGTGGCCGAGCCGGCGCTCAGGCACCTGCGGCGGCTGGAGGACCTCGACCCCGGCGAGGTGACGGAGGCGGTGCTGGCGCTGCTGTCCAGGGGCGAGCGCAAGCTGCTGACCGCCGGGCTCACCTGGCTCGACGAGATCGCCCGCGACCCCGGTGCCGAGCTGGGCGCGCCGGCCGCCGCCCTCGGGTACGCGTTCGCCTGCGAGTCCGCCGACGTGCAGGGGCGGGCGGTGCGGCTGGCGGTCAAGCACGCCAAACGGTTCGGCGAGGGGGGGGCGCGGGCCGTGCGGGAGGCGGCCACGGTGCTGCCGCAGGAGCTGCGGGAGACGCTGGCCTCGGTGTTCGGCGGGGAGGCGGGTGAGGATCCGCGCGATCCCGAGGGGTTCGTGCCGGTGCCGCTGCCCGCTGTGGTGCCCGCCGCCGCGTTCCCCGCGCCCGTGGTGGCGGCGGGGGATCTCGAAGGGCTGCCGGACGGGGGCCGGTGGGAGGCCGCCGAGCTGTGGCTGGCCGGGGTCGTACGGCTGTACGGGAGCGATCGGCGCGGGCTGGCGGCACGGCTGGCCGAGCTGTGGCCGGGCGTGGCGCCGCCGGCCGGGCCGTGGCAGGCGGTCTGGCACTGGGCGTGGGAGATCGCGCGGCTGGTGACGGCGCGGCAAGGTGGGGAGGAGGTGTCCGCGCGGCTGGTGATGACGGGGCCGGGCGGGGAGCGGACGTCCTCACGGCTGGTGACGGTGCCGATGGGCGGGGAGCGGGCGTTCGCCCGGCTGCCCGAGCCCGGTGACGTGCCGGGGCCGCACCTGTTCCTGCTGCGGCGCTGGGCCGAGGTGTGCGGGGCGATCGGGGCGGGGACGCTGCCGCCGTACCTGCTGGCCGAGCCCACCTCGATGACCGGCCACCTCGACGCCGGGGTGCTGGTGGAGCGGCTGGCGGGCTACGAGCGGGCAGGGATCGAGGCGCTGCCCGCCGACCTGCGGCAGGCGCTGTTGCGGCTGCCGCGCGCGACCGCGCCCGAGGTGGTGGCGCGGGCCGGGCTGCTCACCTCGGCGGCGGGACGGGCGGCGGCGCGCTGGATGGGCGGTGACCGGCCCGAGCCTGTCGCGGAGATCGCGTGGTGGTACTACCCGCCCGCGGGCACTCCGGGGTGCGGCGACCGGCAGGTGTACCGCGAGGACCGCGAGCACGCCGGGACCGGAGCGGTGCTCTACGAGCTCGTGGCGCACCTCCACCTGACTCCGCATCATGGTGACGACCTCCCGGGCGGGCCGGTGGAGCACCGGTTGAAGGAGCACGACGGCTACCTGCGCTGGTGGCCGTACCTGATGCCGTCCGACAGGGAGGCCGTGGCGGCGCACCTCGTGCCGCACCTCACCGAGCGCTGGCAGCGAGCCCGCGCCGAGCCCGCCCAGGCGTCGGCGCTGGCGCGCGCGGACGGCCCGATGGGCGAGGCGGGCGCGCTCGTGCTGGCCTACTTCGCGGCCGACCGGGCCTGGTGCGCCGACCCGGAGGAACGGGCCAGGCCGCTGGTGGAGCTGGCCGCCCGAGGGGAGCTGCCCGCCGAGGAGGTGGGGCGGCAACTGGCGCTGCTGGTCCGCAGGACGGACCTCAAGCCGGGCCCGGTGTTCGAGACGCTGGAGAGTGCGGCCACGATGGGCGCCCACCAGGAGATGTGGCGGATCATGACGGGTTTCCTGGCCGGTTTCCTGCCGGGCCCGGGGGAGCGGTCGCACACCCGGCACGCGCAGGGGCTCACGTTCGCCCTGCGGGCCGCGCGCTGGGCGGGGGCACGCGGGGCGGTGCCCTGCGTCGCCGAGATCGCGCAGCGCCGCGCCTCGAACAACTTCGTCAGGGAGGCCCGCAGGCTGCACACGTACCTGACCTGACCTGACCTGACGGGACGGTCAGTGGAACGGGGCCGCTGCCCGGATGCGGCGGATCCGGTGCCAGGCCAGGCGCGGATCCGTCGCCAGCAGCAGGCGGGCCTCGGCGATGCGGTCGACGGTGCCCGGCTGCGCCTCGGCCTGCAGGGCCGCCAGGCAGTCCGCCGGCCGTTCGATGAAGATGACGATCAGCGCGGCCAGGATGTGCAGGTAGGCACAGGCCTGCACGGCCACCGGCTCGTCCGCCGCGTCGGGAGGCACGCCGCCGGCGAGGTCGTCGAGGGCGGTCACGCTCAACGAGCTGATCGCCGCGCACCTGGCCAGCCACTCGGTGACGGCGGGGGCGTGCTTGCCGGGGAGCTGGGCCGCGTCGCGCAGGTGCGCCCCGATGATCACGGCGAGGTCCTGCCGGATCATCCTGGCGGCCAGCGGGCTCAGGTCGTGCTCGCCCTCCTGCGAGGCGATCGTGGTCAGATCGAGCGCGGTACGCAGCAGGTCGCGGGGCAGCCCGCCGGTGAGCGCGTGGCAGAGCCAGACGTAGGGCAGCGGCAGCGCGATGCCGCGCCGCATCAGCAACTGGCGCGACTCCGCGTGCCTGAGGGGCGTGATGCGGACGATCCGGTCGAAAGCGCTGTCGAAGGTGTTCCTGAAGGCCAGGCTCCGGCGTTCGAACGCGCTGAGCGCGTCCTCCGACAGGGCGACGAGGAAGAAGCAGCCCGGCACCCCGAAGACCACCTTCAGATCGTTGAGCAGCCGCTCGGCGTCCTCCGCGTTGCCGATCTTGTCCAGCTCGTCGATGCCGATGATCACCTTGCCCTTGCGGTCCTGCCGGTCGAGCGCGATCTGCCCGAGCAGCTCCCGCAGCTCCGCCACGAGCTGCGGGTAGCCGCGCGCCTGCTCGGTGCGCTGCACGGCCCACTGCCCGCCCAGCTTGCCGCCCCCCGGCACCCCCAGCTCGCCCGTACGCGTGGCGGTCACCGCCTGCTGGTAGCGCAGGGAACGCAGGTGGTCGCGGGCGGCGACCTCCGAGGCGGTGGCCCCGGTCACCCGGCGCCTGCGCCGGTTGGCCCGCCAGGTGGCGGCCAGCCCGGCGGCGGCCAGCAGCCCGCCCAGCGCGGCGACGAGCAGCGCCGGCCGCGCGGTCAGGCCGGCCATCATCGGCCGCAGCTGGTCCCAGCGCAGGCCGCCGACCAGCAGCACGGTCCCGGCGACGGTGGTGATCGCGGGCAGCAGCCCGAGCAGGCTCCGCTGCCTGCCCGGGTGGGCGTGCGCGGCGGCCTCCCCCGCGACCTCCTCGCACACCTCGGCGAACAGGTGGGTGATGAACTCCTTGGCGTCGTAGGCGGTGGGCGCGTGCACCAGCAGGCGCAGGTTCGCCGTCCCGTCCTCCCGGTCGCGGGCGCACAGGTGCCGCAGCACGGTGCTCTTGCCCACGCCCCTGGATCCGCTCACGCCGACGCTCGCGCTGTTCAGCCGCGCGATGAGATGCTCCAGGTAGCGGCTCTCCTCGGTGGGGACGAACTCCTCGACCCTGCTCAGCCCGCCGAGCCTGTTCTGCTCGAACTGCGGCAGGACCGTGGTCATGGCGTCCTGCTCGTCGTCCACCACCGCGTGGAAGCACGGCATGAGCCCCTCCCTGACCAGGGCGCCGATCCAGTCCTGGTACGCCTGCTCCGCCGCGACGCGGAAGCCCACCAGCGAGGCAGGCAGTTGCAGCCACTCCGCCGGGTCCCGGCTCGCCAGGATGGCGCGGTCGCGCATGGCGGGCACGCTGGACAGCCAGAGCAGGGTCGCGACGAGCCAGAGCGCGAGCGACAGCCACAACACCAGGGGCGGCTCCGCCGGAGGGCGCGGCACCTGGGAGAACAGGGACAGGACGATCCCCAGGACGAGCAGCGGCGCCAGCGGCGTGACCACGGCCCTGAACAGGCCCTCGATCCGGGCTCCGCGCACCCTGCGCCGGACCAGGAGGACGGCCGCGCAGCCGCCCAGCGCGACCCCGAGCGACGCCCGGAACGCCACGGGCGACCACCACATGCCTGCCGTCCACGCCGCCGTCGCGCCCGCCAGCCAGGCGCCCCACAGGTAGGGCACGGCCGGCCGGCTCCAGAACGGCAGCCGCGCGGCCTCCACCAGGCGCCGGCGGGCCTGCGCGAAACGTTCGTACTGGGCCGAGGCCGCCCGCTCGACCTGGTCGGCGTGCTCGGCGAGCAGCCGCTGGAGCAGGGCCGTGACGGCCTCGTGCGAGCGGTCCTCGCGGGCGTCGTCGATGATCCGCAGCACGTCGGGCTGGACGAGCGCCGCCTCGCAGACCTTCCGCCTGGCCACCGCGTCGATCTTGCTGGCAGGCGGGATCACCGGGACGGGCGGCGGGCCGGGCACGGCGGCCGGCGACGCCTCGGGGGCGGTGACCCCGGCGGGGTGCCGGCTGACCAGCACGTCGCGCAGGTGCGGGTAGCGGAACTGGTAGACGGGGCCGACCTCCCGCAGCAGGCCGATCCTGGCGGAGTGCTCCAGGAACGTCATCAGCCGCGGCGGGATCCGGCGCCGGTAGGCGAGGAAGACCACGGTCAGGAGGTAGGTGAACCCGGGAGTGCTCAGCCCGCCCATCAGCCCCGCCACGTAGGCGCCGACGAGCACCTCCTGCGGCCCCGGCGTGCTGCCCGTCACGGCGAACGGCACCAGGTAGATCAGCAGCGCGGCCGCGACCCCGCCCCCCACCACCTGGGCCGCCGCGCTCGCCAGCGCCGTGCGTAACGTCGTGCGGGGGCTCGCGGGCGTTCCCCGGCCGTAGTGGCGCGGGTACAGGGCCAGGCAGCGGCGTCGCCCCGCCATGGTCGCCAGCGCGCCGCCGAGCCCGCCCGCCGCGACGATCGACAGCAGCCACACCCAGCCGAGGGGGAGGGCCAGCACCTCGATGGTCAGCCCCACGAGCAGCATGAGAGCGCCGCCGAAGTAGCCGCCCGCCCCGTGGTGCAGGACGGGCGAGAGCGCGCGGGGCAGCTGCCACCAGGCGAGGTCGCCGGTCTTGGGGCCGGTCATGTGGTCGGACAGGAAGGCCAGCCAGCGGCGGGTGTCGTCGCGGCTGAACCGCAGCTCGTCGGAGCCGAGGACGGGCTGCCTGTCGATCAGCCGGTCGATCAGGTGACGCTCTATCGCGCCGGCGTCGGGGAAGCGGGCCGCGTCCAGGAGCTCCGCGGGATCGTCATGGACGTCGTAGACCCTGCGCAGCACGGCCAGCGCCCACGGTCTGCTCAGCGCCCGGCCGACCGTGTCGGCGGAGCGGACGTGGCCGACCGTGTCGGCGGAGCGGGCCTGGCCGGCCGTGTCGGCGGGGCGGGCCTGGCCGGCCGTGTCGGCAGGGCGGGCGGCGAGCGCCTCCAGCAGGGCCGCCCAGCCGGCGGGCGCGGGCTCGGGCAGCCCGGCGCGCAGGGTGGACATCACGTCGGCGAGCCGCAGCGGGCGCAGCTCGATGGCCAGGCCGTTGAGCAGGAGGTCGGCCTTACGGCCCGCGTCGAGCGAGACGAACTCCGCGTCACGGCTGGTGAGGATCAGCGGGTCGCCGGCGTTGAGCGTCTTGGCCAGCGCGTCCATCATGAGGGCGCGCTGGCCGGCGGGCACCTCGTCCAGCCCGTCCAGGAGGGGCAGGACCCGGCGGCGGGCCACCAGCGTGCGGGCGATCTCGGCGCCGGACGGCATGCCGGCCAGCGACGGGTACTCGGCGAGCAGGCGCTCCACGAGCCAGTCGTGCAGCGGCTGGATCGACGGATCCCAGCCCGAGATGCCGAACAGCACCGGCACCGGATCCTTCTCGCCCCGCTTGGCCAGCAACTCCAGGAGGATCAGCAGGGCCAGGCCGGTCTTGCCCGAGCCGGGCGGCCCGAGGATCAGCAGCCGCCTCGTCGGCGACGACTGGAAGGTCTGGTGCAGCCGCGCGACGTCGCCCGTCTCGCCGCCAGGGGAGCCGGACCACCGGACCGGCAGGCGGCCGGCGCCCAGCAGGTCCGCGGCGGCGGCCTCCCATCGCCACTGCCGCTCCACCTGGGCCGCGAACTTGCCCTCCACCTCGTCGAGCCGTTCCATGGACGGCGCGGAGCGCAGCAGCCGGTCCAGCACCCACGACGCGGCCGCCAGCACCATCGCGGCGCCCACGAGGACAGGGATCCACGGCGCCTGGAACCCGCCCGTCGTGCCGAGCTGGTTGGCCGCGATCGGGATCACGACAGCCGTCAGCACCACCGACAGGCCCAGGAGGATCGAGCGGTCCCAGCGCATGCCTGCCTCCTCGCGCACGGTCACCCTACCGTGACGAGGCGTCCCCGTCCCGGTTCGATACCGGGGGCTACGGCGGGCTTGTCAGAGGTACAGGCCGGTCGACTCGTCGCCCGGCACCGGGGTGATCTCGCGGCCGGCGCGCAACGCGTACAGCTGCGCCAGCGTCGCCCCCGACGGCCCCACGCCTTGGGACGAGCCCAGCCAGGCGACCGCCTCCTCCTTGCTCAGCGGCCCCACCTCGACCTGGGCCAGGCAGCGGCCGGGCCGGACGACGGCGGGGTGCAGGCGGGTCAGGTCCTCGTTCGTGGTGATCGCCACCAGGACGTCGCGGCCCTGCCCGAGCAGGCCGTCGGTCAGGTTGAGCAGGCGCGAGAGCCCCTGCCCCGCCTGGGCCTTGGCGCCGGAGCTGATCAGCTCGTCGCAGTCTTCGAGCACCAGCAGGCGCCAGCGCTGCGCGTCCTCGTCGGTGTCGTAGCCGACCGCCACCTCCATCAGGTAGCCCGGCTCGTTGAACAGCCGCTCGGGGTCGAGCACGCAGTCGACCTGGCACCACTCGCGCCACTGCTTGGCCAGCGTGCGCAGCAGCGTGGTCTTGCCGGTGCCCGGCTCGCCGTGCAGGAGGATGAGGCGGCCGTTGACGTCGGCCGGGGTGATCGACATGAGCCGGTCGAGCGCCGGCCGGACCTTGGCGGAGTAGTTGGCGCTGATCTCGCCCCACGGCTGCGCCGTGATCGGCTTCTCGGAGCGGGTGCCGCCGTGCATGCCGCGCCACCAGAAGCCCATCTCGACGTGGTCGACGTCGGGCACGGGCTCCTCGGCGCCCTCGATGCTCTCGGCGAGCACGGTCTTGGCCAGGTCCTCGTTGATCGCCGTCACGCTGACCGTCGCGGTGCGGTTGCGGTGCCGGACGATGCGCAGGGTCCAGCCGTCTCCGCTGATCAGCCGCGACTCCGAGCCGTCCTCGACCCGCGCGGTGCGCAGCACGCGACCGCCGGCGGGGGTGAGCGTGGCCTCGGGGCGGACACGCTCCAGATTGGCCAGGCGCGACCACGGCTGGGCACCCGTCGCGAACGGCGACAGCGCCAGCGCGTCGATCACGTCGATGGCCGAGTCGGCGTCGTCGATCCAGATGTTCATCGGGAGCTCAGAGGAGTCGGGGCTGGGGAACGGCACCTCCCTGATCACAGACATACCGTTGATGATCTCCGTCTCTGGGCCGGATGTCGAAGGGTTTTGGCTGGGGATCCGCTGCGTTTCGTCCTCAGCGTACCGGCTGCCGGGGTGCGTCGCCCTGGGCCCGCGCGTCAGCGGTGCGGGTATGTTCCGGGTATATCGGGGCGTGCCGGGCCTTATGGAGGTCCGGGAGGAGCGCTGTCGCCATGCGGAAGCCATGATCGCCCGGTACCGTGTCTTCGGGCCAAATCACTCCTTACTCGGAGGTATCGGGGAAGTGTCGAAGATCACGTTCCGCGAGCGGGCGCGGTACTGGTTCGACAACACCATGTCCAGGGGCACGGCGTCGCTGATCGGCTGGCTCGCTGTCGTGTCGATCGGGCTGATCATGGTCGTGGCGGCACTCACGATCTGGCTCGCCCCAGGGGAGCCGGAAGGTGTCCAGCACGCGGGGGAGGTGCTCTGGATCGCTCTCATGCACGCCCTGACCCCCGGCAAGGTGGCCAGCGACAAGGGCTCCTTGGCGTACATGGCCGTGATGTTCGTCTGCTCGCTCGGCGGCCTGTTCATCGTCAGCATGCTCGTCGGCCTGCTCTCCAACGGCCTCAAGCAGAGGGTGGACCGGCTGCGCAGGGGGCGCTCGCGGATCGTGGAGTCCGGGCACACGGTCGTGCTCGGCTGGTCCGACCAGGTGTTCACGATCGTGGCCGAGCTGGTCAAGGCGCACGCCAGCCAGAAGGGCTCGGTGATCGCCGTCCTGGCGGAACGCGACAAGCTCGAGATGGAGGAGGCCATCCGCGAGCACGTCGGCGACCTCGGCAGGACCCGCGTCGTCTGCCGCACCGGCCGCCCGACCGAGCCGCGCGACCTGGCGCTGATGAACCTGGCGGCGGCCCGCTCCGTCGTCGTGCTCTCGCCCGAGGGCGAGGACCCCGACGCGCACGTGATCAAGATCCTGCTCGCCCTGGCCAAGCGCCGCGGCGCGCACCCGCCGGTGGTCGCCGGCCTCACCTCCAGCCGCAACGCCGCCGCCGCCCGCCTGGCCGGCGGCCCCGACGTGCACCTCGTCGACTCCGACGACACCGCCTCCCGGCTCATCGTGCAGTCCTCGCGCCAGTCCGGCATGTCCGTCGTCTGCATGGACCTGCTGAACTTCGACGGCGGCGAGATCTACCTGCGCACCCCCAAGAAGCTCGTCGGTGTCACCTACGGGGAGGCGCTGCACGCCTACCAGACCGCCTCCGCGATCGGCCTGCGCCGCCCCTCCGGCGTCGTGCTGAACCCGCCCGCCGACACCGTCATCAACGCCGACGACGAGATCATCGTCATCGCCCACGACGACTCCCACGTCCGCCTGGCCGCCGGCAAGCAGGCCATCGACGAGTCCGCCATCGTCACCGCCGGGACTGCGCCCACCGAGCCCGAGCGCACGCTCCTGCTCAATTGGAACGGCCGCGCCGAGCAGATCATCCGCTACCTCGACGGCTACGTGGCCCCCGGCTCGGTCCTGGAGGTCGCCGCCGACCACCCCAAGGCCGGCTCCAACCTGGCGGGCCTGCGCAACCTCACCGTGAACGTCAAGGACTGCGACACCACCGACAGGTTCGCCCTGGAGTCGCTCGGCGTCGGCCTCTTCCAGCACGTCATCGTGCTGTCCGACGACCGCTTCGACCCCCACCACGCCGACACGCGCACGCTCATGACGCTGCTGCAGCTGCGCGACATGCAGAGCACGCTCGGCGAGCACTACTCGATCGTCAGCGAGATGCACGACGAGAACAACCGCGCCCTGGCCGAGGTCACCGAGGCCGACGACATCGTGATCAGCGACACCGTCATCGGCCTGCTCCTGGCCCAGCTCGCTGAGAACCGCCACCTGGCCGACGTGTTCGCCTACCTCTTCGACTCGCGTGGCTCGGAGATCTACCCCCGGCCCGCCGGCGACTACGTCAAGACCGGCACGCGCGTGTCGTTCGCCACCGTCGTGGAGTCGGCGCGGCGCAGGGGCGAGACCGCGATCGGCTACCGCAACGCCACGGCCCGCAACGACCCGCCGCACTACGGCATCGTCCTGAACCCCGACAAGTCCGAGCAGATCGTGCTGGGACGGCGAGACTCGGTGATCGTCCTCGCCGAACGCTGACCGCCGTCGGCCGGGTGGGTTAGCGTTTCCCCGTGAGGACCATCGACTGGGTCGACGGCGCCGTCGAGCTCGTGGACCAGACCCAGCTGCCCGACAAGCTCGTCATGCTGCGCATCCACACCGTCGCCGAGCTGATCGACGCCATCCAGCGGCTCGCCGTGCGCGGCGCGCCCGCACTCGGCGTGGCCGGGGCGCTCGGGGTCGTCCTGGCCGACGGCGACCCCGCGCGGATCGCCGCGCTGCGCGCCGCCCGCCCCACCGCCGTCAACCTCGCCTGGGGCGTCGACCGGGCCGCCGCCCGCCTGTCCCAGGGCCGCGAGGCGGTGCTCGCGGCGGCGCTCAAGGTCCGCGACGACGACATCGCCGCCTGCCGCGCCATGGGCGAACGCGGCGCCGACCTGCTCGAAGGCGACCGGCTGCGGATCATGACCGTGTGCAACACCGGCGGCCTGGCCGCCGTCGAACGCGGCACCGCGCTCGGCGTCGTCCAGACCCTGCACGAGCGCGGGCGCCTGGCCGAGGTGCTCGCCCTGGAGACCCGGCCCCTGCTCCAGGGGGCCAGGCTGACGACCTGGGAGCTCGACAGGATGGGCGCGCCGCACCGGCTCATCGCCGACTCCGCGGGGCCGTACCTGCTGGCCAAGGGCGGCGTGGACGCGGTGCTCATCGGCGCCGACCGCATCGCCGCCAACGGCGACACCGCCAACAAGATCGGCTCGTACGCGCTCGCGCTCGGCGCCGAGCGGGCCGGGGTGCCGTTCGTGGTCGTCGCGCCCGAGTCCACCATCGACCAGGGCACCCCGTCGGGCGACCAGATCGAGATCGAGGACCGGGGCGCCGACGAGATCGTCACCGTCAGGGGCGTGCGGGTGGCGCCGGAGGGCACGCGGGCGCTGAACCCGGCCTTCGACGTGACCCCGCACGACCTGATCAGCGCGATCGTGACCGACCAGCGGGTGATCAGGCCGTAACCCCAAATCCGCGATCCCCAGGACCGGCCCGCGTCCCCCGCGTTACGCTCAGTGGTCCCGGCAGCTACCCTCGGAGATCACCGTGGCCATCGACCTGGTGTTACGGCGTGACTGGAACGCGCGGCCGCCGCGCGGCGACTACACACAGCTCGACTCCACCAAGGGAGTGAAAGTCCACTACACCGGTGGCACCGTCGATCAGGGCATCGTCTCCGACCACGGCGGGTGCGTGGCGCTGGTGCGCTCGATCCAGGGCTACCACATGGACGGCAACGGCTGGGTCGACATCGGCTACTCGTACGTCGCCTGCCCGCACCGCAAGGTGTTCGAGGGACGCGGGCTGCACCACCTGCCCGCCGCCAACGGGGCCGGGCTCAACGCGGGCCACTACGCGGTGCTCGGGCTGGTCGGCAACGCGGGCCTGGTGCAGCCGCCGGACGGGATGCTGCACGGCATCCTCGACGCCGTCCAGTACGTACGCGACCACGGCCGCGCCGGCAAGGAGATCAAGGGCCACCGCGACGGCTACGCCACCGACTGCCCAGGCGCGCCTCTCTACGCCTGGGTCAGGCGCGGCGCCCCCCGTCCGGAAGACGGCGGCAACGGCACTCCGGCGCCGGTCGCGCCGCCGTTCCCCGGGCGGCTGCTGAAGTACCCGCCGGTCATGCGGGGGCAGGACGTGCGCACGTGGCAGGCGCAGATGAGCAGGCGCGGCTTCGAGCTGACCGTGGACGGGGCGTACGGGGCCGGCTCGCGTGAGGTGTGCCGGCGGTTCCAGCGGCAGCAGGGCGTGGCCGACGACGGGATCGTGGGGCCGGTGACCTGGCGGCTGGCTTGGGAGGCGCCGCTCGGCTGAGGTCGTCGGCTTTTCGAGGTGCCGTCCGGGTGCGATCGCGGGCGGGTCACGGGGCGATCCCGGCGGGATCATGGTGGCCGACCCCGGGGTTACTGGCGCGTGGCCGTTCCGCTTACTATCCGAACCATGGAACTGGCAGCGGGGTTCGCGTCCACTTCACGAGACGACTGGCGCGCGCTGGCGGCGGAGGTCCTGCGCAGGTCCGGGATCGAGGGCGGCTCGCCGGAGGAGGCGCTGTCCAGGCTGACCTATGACGGGGTGACCGTCGCGCCGCTCTACGACGCGGGTGACCTGCCGGGTGATCCCGGGCTGCCCGGCGCGGCCCCGTACGTGCGCGGTGCGCGCGCCGTCGCCGGGTGGGACGTGCGGCAGCGGCACGCCGTGGCCGATCCGGAGGCGGTGCTGGCCGATCTGGAGAACGGGGTCACCTCGCTGTGGCTGGTGGTCGGCGACGGCGCGATCCCGGTGGGCGAGCTGGGTGCGGTGCTGAAGGACGTCTACCTCGACCTGGCGCCGATCGTGCTGGAGGCGGGGGAGCGGACGCGCGAGGCCGCCGAGGCCCTCTTCGCCCTCGCCGCCGCCCGCGAGGCCGGGCCGGGCGGGAGTGCGTTGAGCGGCAATCTGGGTGCCTCCGCCGTGCTCGGGGACGACGGAGTCGAGCTGGCGCGGCGCTGCGCCGCCCAGTACCCCGGGCTGCGGGCCGTCACCGTGGACGCGACGCCGTACCACGACGCGGGCGGCAGCGACGCCGAGGAGCTGGCCTGCTCGATCGCCCGGGGTGTCGCCGAGCTGCGGGCGCTCACCGGCGGCGGGCTGACGGTGGAGCAGGCGCTCGGGCAACTGGAGTTCCGGTACGCCGCCACCGCCGACCAGTTCGCCACCATCGCCAAGCTGCGGGCCGCGCGCCGCCTGTGGGCCAGGGTCGCCGAGGCGTGCGGCGCGCCCGGGGCGGGCGGGCAGCGGCAGCACGCCGTCACCAGCTCCGCCATGATGACCTCCCGCGACCCATGGGTGAACATGCTGCGCACCACCGTCGCCTGCTTCGCCGCCGGGGTGGGCGGCGCGCAGGCGGTCACCGTCCAGCCGTTCGACGCGTGTCTCGGGCTGCCGGACGCCTTCTCGCGCCGCATCGCCCGCAACACGCAGGCGCTGCTGCTGGAGGAGTCGGGGCTGGGGCGGGTGATCGATCCGGCGGGCGGCTCCTGGTACGTGGAGCGCCGCACCGCCGACCTGGCCGGCGCCGCGTGGGCGTTCTTCCAGGAGATCGAGGCGGCGGGTGGTGTCATGGCGGCCTCGGAGCAGGTGGCCGCGCGCATCGCCGCGACGCGCGCCCGCCGCGAAGCCGACATCGCGCACCGCCGCCTCCCGATCACCGGGGTGAGCGAGTTCCCCAACGTCGAGGAGAAGCCGCTGCGCAGGCGGACCGATGAGACGGCCGATGAGACGGCCGATGAGACGGCCGATGAGACGGCCGGTGGGACGGCCGGTGGGACGGCCGGTGGGACGGCCGGTGGGACGGCCCGTGAGGCGGGTGGCGCGTTGCCGCGCGTGCGTTACGCCGAGCCGTTCGAGCGCCTGCGCGACCTGGCCGACGCGCAGCCCGAGCGCCCCAAGGTGTTCCTGGCCACGATCGGTCCCCTCGCCGCCCACACCGCCAGGGCCGCCTTCGCCGCGAACCTGTTCCAGGCGGGCGGCCTGGCCACCGAGACGGCCGGCCCCGGCACGGACCCCGAGCAGATCGCGACCGCGTTCGCCGTCAGCGGCGCCACCGTCGCCTGCCTGTGCTCCAGCGACAAGCTGTACGCCCAGCACGCCACCGCCGTCGCCGCCGCCCTGCGCAAGGCGGGCGCGAGAAAGGTCTGGCTGGCGGGGCAGGGACGGTACGAGGGCGTGGACGCCGGCCTGCACGCCGGTTGCGACGCGCTGGCCGTGCTCCGCGAGACGTTCGACGACCTGGAGGTGACCCGATGATCCCGGACTTCTCCGGCATCCCGCTCGACCCCCTGCCCGAGCCGGCGGCACCGGCCCCGCAGCCGCAGGGCGAGCCGTGGGAGACGCCCGAGGGCATCGCGGTCAAGCCGCTCTACACGGCCGCCGACCTGGAGGGGCTCGACTTCCTGGGCACCTACCCCGGCGCCGCGCCCTACCTGCGCGGCCCGTACCCCACGATGTACGTCAACCAGCCCTGGACCATCCGCCAGTACGCGGGCTTCTCCACGGCCGAGGACTCCAACGCCTTCTACCGGCGCAACCTGGCCGCCGGGCAGAAGGGCCTGTCGGTGGCGTTCGACCTGGCCACGCACCGGGGCTACGACTCCGACCACCCGCGCGTGGCCGGTGACGTCGGCATGGCGGGCGTGGCGATCGACTCGATCTACGACATGCGGCAGCTGTTCGACGGCATCCCGCTGGACCGCATGTCGGTGTCGATGACCATGAACGGTGCCGTGCTGCCCGTCCTGGCGCTCTACATCGTGGCGGCCGAGGAGCAGGGCGTCGCGCCGGAGCAGCTCTCGGGGACCATCCAGAACGACATCCTCAAGGAGTTCATGGTCCGCAACACCTACATCTACCCGCCGGCCCCGTCGATGCGCATCATCTCCGACATCTTCGCCTACACCAGCGAGAAGATGCCGAAGTTCAACTCCATCAGCATCTCCGGCTACCACATCCAGGAGGCCGGCGCGACCTGCGACCTGGAGCTGGCCTACACGCTCGCCGACGGCGTCGAGTACCTGCGGGCCGGGGTCGCGGCCGGCATGGACGTCGACCGGTTCGCGCCGCGCCTGTCGTTCTTCTGGTGCATCGGCATGAACTTCTTCATGGAGGTCGCCAAGCTCCGCGCCGCCCGGCTGCTGTGGGCCAAGCTCGTCTCCGGGTTCGGCGCCGGGAACCCGAAGTCGCTGAGCCTGCGTACGCACAGCCAGACCTCCGGCTGGTCACTGACCGCACAGGACGTCTACAACAACGTCGCCCGCACCTGCGTGGAGGCCATGGCCGCCACCCAGGGCCACACGCAGTCGCTGCACACCAACGCCCTGGACGAGGCGCTCGCCCTGCCCACCGACTTCTCCGCGCGCATCGCCCGCAACACCCAGCTCCTCCTCCAGCAGGAGTCGGGCACCACGCAGGTGATCGACCCGTGGGGCGGCTCCTACTACGTCGAGCGGCTCACCCACGACCTCGCCGAGCGGGCCTGGACCCACATCGAGGAGGTCGAGGCCGCCGGCGGCATGGCCAAGGCCATCGAGGCGGGGCTGCCCAAGCTGCGCATCGAGGAGGCCGCCGCGCGCACGCAGGCCCGCATCGACTCCGGCCGCCAGCCGGTGATCGGCGTGAACAAGTACCGCGCGAGCGCCGACGAGGACATCGAGGTGCTGAAGGTCGACAACAGTGCCGTACGCGCCCAGCAGCTCGACAAGCTGGCCCGCCTGCGTGCCGAACGCGACCCCGAGGCCGTCCGGCACGCCCTCGACGCGCTCACCAAGGCCGCCGGCCACCCCGCGCCCGGCCTGGAGCACAACCTGCTCAAGCTGGCCGTGGACGCCGCCCGCGCCAAGGCCACGGTCGGCGAGATCTCCGACGCGCTGGAGCGGGTGTTCGGCCGGCACGCCGAGCAGGTGCGTACCATCACTGGCGTGTACCGGGACGAGTCCGGATCAGCCGGGAACATCGAGCGCGTCCGCGCGGCCTGCGCGGACTTCGAGCGGGCCGAGGGGCGCAGGCCGCGCATCCTGGTGGCCAAGATGGGGCAGGACGGTCACGACCGCGGCCAGAAGGTGATCGCCACCGCCTTCGCCGACCTCGGCTTCGACGTGGACGTCGGCCCGCTGTTCCAGACGCCGGAGGAGGTCGCGAGGCAGGCGGTCGAGGCCGACGTGCACATCGTCGGCGTCTCGTCGCTGGCCGCCGGGCACCTCACGCTGGTGCCCGCGCTGCGGGCGGCCCTGGCCGAGCTGGACGCCGCCGACGTCATGATCGTGGTGGGCGGCGTCATCCCGCCCGGCGATCACGACGAGCTGCGGGCCGCGGGCGCCGCCGCGATCTTCCCGCCGGGGACCGTGATCGCGGACGCCGCCCTCGACCTGCTGCGGCAGCTCGGGAGCCGCCGGCAGTAGGCCGTTCCTCGAACGGCCCGGGGAGCCTCCGTCGGCAGGCGGCTCCCGAACGGCTCGGGGAGCCGTCCTCAGTAGGCGGCGGCCTCGTCGCACATCGTGACCGAGATCGTCCGCTTGGCGGTGACGGGGGCGGTGATGCGCAAGGTGACGGTGTGGGTGCCGCCCGTGCTCGTGAGGGTGCGGGGCGCCGTGAGCTGACGCTGGCCGTTCTCGGTGATCGTCGCCGTCGCCCGGCCCGCGCTGGTGCCGTCGATGAGCCAGGTGTAGGCGAACGTGACCGGGGCGCCGGTGCGGCGTACCAGTGCCTGGAGCGTCACCTCGCCGCCCGCCCAGCACTCGCCGTCCAGGGTGCCGCCGGGGCGGACGTACATCACCCTCAGGCCGTCCGCCGCCGGGGTGCCCGAGACGCCCTGGCCGTCGCCCGGGACCGTGGTGGGCGTGCCCTCCGTCTGGGGGGTCGGCCTGGTCGTACGGGTGCGCTTGGGGGTGGGGGTGGCGGCCGAGGTCGTGGGGGCGCCGCTCGTCACGGCGACGTTCTTGGTCTTGGGAGTGGGGGTGGTGGGGGTGAGCCAGAGGATGGCGGCGGCGAGCGCGCACACGGACACGCCCGCGACGCCCGCGATGGCCACCTTCTTGAGCCGGTTGCCCTTGCGGCGCCTGGGTGCCGGGGGCTCGCCGGGGCTCGTCGCGGGGGGCGCGGCGGCCGCCGGATACTGCGCCGCCGCGCCGCCGTCGAAGGACGCCGGGGTGTGGGACGCCGGGCCGTCGAACGGCTCGGGTGCCTGCGACGGATGCGCGTCCGGCCGGCCCTGCGCGTCCGGCCGGCCCTGCGCGTCCGGCCGGCCCTGCGTGCCCGGCCGGTTCGGCGCGCCGGGGGCGGATGGTTGGTCGACGGGGGAGGAGAGGTCGAACAACGCCTGCAACGGCGAGGTCGCCGGCCCCGCAGCCTCCTGCGCGGCGGCGAGGTCGGCGCGGTGGCGCTCGTGCGCCGCACTCAGGTCGGCGCGGTGGCGCTCGTACGCGGCGGAGTCCGCGTGATGCCGGTCGTATGCGGCGGAGTCCGTGTGGTGGCGGTCGTATGCGGCGGAGTCCGTGTGGTGGCGGTCGTATGCGACGGCGGGGTCGGTGTGCGGGCGGTCGTGCTCGGGCCGCAAGCCGTGCTCGGGCCGCGTGTCCTGGGGCTGAACCGTTCCGTGCGCCGGTGGCTGGTGCTCGGGCAGGGCCGGGCCGCGCCGGCGCAGGGGCTCCATCCGGTCGGCGGCCGGGGGCCTGGCGACGGGGTGGTCGACCGTGTCCTGCCAGGCGTCGTGCGGGTCCGCGTGACGGGCCTCGGCAGGCTCCGGCGTCGGAGCCGCGAACGGCACGGAAGCTTGCGGGGAGAGCGCGGGAGTCTGCGGGGAGAGCGCGGGAGCCTGCGCGGGGGGCGCGGCGGCATGTGTGGAAGGCGCGGAGGCATGCGGGAAGGGCGCGGAAGCCTGCGCGGAGGGCGCGGAGGGCCGGCGGGAGGGGGCGGCCAGGCGGAGCAGGACGTCGCGCATCGCGGGCCGACCGGCAGGGTCCTTGGTCAGGCAGGCCGTCACGACCTCGCGCAGCGGCCGTCCCAGCTCCCCGAGCACCGGCTCCTCACGCAGGATGCGGTTGATCACGGCGGGCAGCGAGTCGTCACCGAACGGCGGCACGCCCGTCGCCGCGAACACCAGCACCGACGCCCACGAGAACACGTCCGCCGCGGCCCCCACGGGCCGCCCGGCGAGCTGCTCCGGCGCCATGTACGCCGGCGTCCCCACGATGTTGCTGGTCGCCTTCATGCCCGAGGACAGCGCCGCGGCGATGCCGAAGTCCACCACCCGCGCCCCGTCGGGCCCGAGCAGGACGTTGGCCGGCGTGAAGTCGCCGTGCACGACCCCGGCCTGGTGGATGGCGTCGAGCGCGGTCGCGGTGGCCACGGCGAGCCGCTGGAGCTCCACCCCGCCGCGCCGGCCCGCCTGCTGCAGCGAGGGCCCGTCCACGTACTCGGACACGATGTACGGCCTGCCGCTGGTCGAGGCGTCGAGCACCTGCGCGAGGCAGAACGGCTCGACCTTGCGCGCCGCGGCGATGTCCTTGACCAGGCGTTCGCCCACGGACAGCCCCTCGCGCAGCACCTTGACGGCGACAGGGGTTCCGTTGCGTGCCTGGCCGAGGTAGACGACACCGTGGCCGCCCGCGCCGAGCCGCCCGACCAGCCGGTAGGGCCCCACCGCTGCCGGGTCGCCCTCGCGGAGGGGTTCGACGTTGGGCATGAGGGGAGTGACTCCTGTGACGGCTGAGACAGAACATCGAGCACCCTACTGGCAAAAGTCAAGACTTGTCAGAAGTTACGCTGATCAACTGCGAAGAAAGGGGTAAGTGGGGTGCACTCGCTGGAGGACTACGCCCGTGGTGTGAGGGCGGGCTCCCGTACCTGGATCGCCCGCGCGATCACGCTGGTCGAGTCGACCAGGCCCGACCACCACGCGCTCGCGCAACGGCTCCTCGTGGAGCTGACCCCGCTGTCCGGGCGGGCCTGCCGGGTCGGCGTGTCGGGGGTGCCGGGTGTGGGCAAGTCCACGTTCATCGACGCGCTGGGCACGCGGCTGACGGCCGCGGGTCACCGGGTCGCCGTGCTGGCCGTGGACCCCTCCTCGACCAGGACGGGCGGCAGCATCCTCGGCGACAAGACCCGCATGGCGCGGCTGGCCACCGACCCGGCCGCGTTCATCCGCCCCTCGCCCACCTCCGGCACGCTCGGCGGCGTGGCCAAGGCCACCAGGGAGGCCATGGTCGTGGTGGAGGCGGCCAACTTCGACGTCGTGCTGGTGGAGACCGTCGGCGTGGGCCAGTCGGAGACCGCGGTGGCCGACATGGTGGACACGTTCCTGCTGCTCACGCTGGCCCGCACCGGCGACCAGCTCCAGGGGATCAAGAAGGGCGTGCTTGAGCTGGCCGACGTCATCGCCGTCAACAAGGCCGACGGCGAGTACGAGCTGCCGGCCAGGAAGGCGGCCCGCGAGCTGGCGGGGGCGCTGCGCCTGCTGCGCTCCGACTCGACCCCGCCACCCGTGCTGACCTGCAGCGGGCTCAGCGGCGACGGGCTGGACGAGCTGTGGCGGCGGGTGCTGGCCCACCAGGACGCGATCGACCTGCCGGCCAGGCGGCGGCGCCAGCAGGTGCGCTGGACGTGGGCGCTGGTCCAGGACCGGCTCCTGGCGGAGTTGCGCGACGACCCGGGGGTCGCGGCGGTCACCGAGGAGGTCGAGCGCGAGGTGCTCGCGGGAGAGCTCACACCGGCCCTCGCGGCAGAAAAAATTCTGTCCGTGTTCAAGCGGCTTTGACCTAGGTTGGGACCCCGTCAAGCCCCATCTGGAAACGGAACAGGTACTCCCCGGGTGGAGATACATCCCCCTGGGTTGAGAAAACCCCCTCTCCCCGGAGGCCGCCGAACCGAGCGGATGCGTGATGCATGTCACGATGTCGCGCAACCGACTGGGGAGGGCTCATATGGGTGCGGAATCGATGCTGCCCGTCAGGGTGACGCAGGCACTTGAGGAGTACGGCCGCCTCCTGGGCGAGCACGGGATCACCTGGGGGGAGCCGGAGATCCCTTACGTGAAGTTCTTCGCCAGGCGCCGGGTGCTGCCGCCCGCGTTGTTCGACCGGTTCTGGCGGCTCGTCATGGAGGCGGTGGCCCAGAGCCACCCGGACGAGCCGCAGGACCAGATGGCCGCCCGGCTGGCCGAGCCCGACTACGACCGCGTGCTGCGCGACACGCTCGACGGCGAGCTGCCGGGTCACCTCGTCGCCGTGCGGATCGAGCCGGAGGGCGTCTCGCTGCAGGGGGCGCCGCGCACGGTCCTGCTGCCCCTGGACCCGCCCACCGCGCCGCCCACCCCGCCGCCCACCGTGCCGCCCGCCGCGCCGCGCACCCAGCCGCCCGCAGGCGATGCGCACCGGGGCGGTGGCAGGTCCGTTAGGCGCTGGAGCGGAAACGCGCCGTTCGTCGTGCTGCCGGGCGGCGCGCACGCCGCGGAGCAGGGCGGGGCCGCCGCACCGCTCGCCGGGGAAGCACTCGCGGGGGAAGCACTCGCGCCCGCCGCGCCGTCCCAGGGCGAAGGACCCGCGCCGTTCCCGGGGGAGGGGCTCATGCCCTCCGTGCCGCTCCCCGGGCGCGGCGAGGAGCGGATCTCGCTGCTCATCGACTCCAGCCGCGACACCCCCTGCCTGGTCAGCGTGGACGAGACGCAGCGCCTGCTCCCCCCGAACGGCGCCTGGCTGGTCGAGGTGGACGAGGACAGCATGATCATCGTCGACGGCGAGCGCGTCCGCCTGGACACGCTGCAGCGCCCCATCCCGTCGGCCGTGCTGCGCCTGGTGGCCGGCGTGCCCTGCCGGTGGAGCGTGGTGGCGGGCGACGGCAGCGGCTGGTTCCCGCCGGACGTCCCGCACCGCTACGACTACCACGGCCGCCCCTACTTCCACGGCGACGACCTGCGCGTCCAGGTGCCCTGCCTGGCCCTGACGATCACCGCCGCCCGCGGCATGGAGCACGACGAGGCCACGACCCGGCTCGTCCCGCGCCCGAGCGGCGAGCACCTGATCGAGCTGACCCCCACACGCCTGTACGACGCCGCCGCCCGCGGCTGGTACGGCGGCGACCTGCACGTGCACCTCAACTGGGCGGGCGACCTGGTGGCCGTGCCCGCCGACGCGGCCGCCGCCCAGCACGGCGAGGACCTGCACGTGCTCAACCTGCTGGCGGGCAACGTCTCCGGCCGGCGCGTCTACGACAGGGAGGCGCTGGAGCACTGGACGGGCCGGGACCTGCCCTGGTCCGACGCCACCCACCTGGCCAGGATGGGCGTGGAGTACCGCAACGACCTGCTCGGCCACATCTACGCCTTCGCGCCCCGCTCGGCCCCCGGCCGCTACCACACCGGCTTCGACGGCGACGCCGACTGGCCGCCCAACGCCGACGGCCTGCGCGAGCTGCGCGGCCTGGGGGCGCTCGTCGGCTACAGCCACCCGTTCCGCACGCCCATCGGCGACGGCGACCCGCCCAAGGGCATCGTCTCGCCCGTCCCCCGCAACTGCGCCGCCCGCGAGCTGGTCGCCGACGCCGCGCTCGGGCTCGTGGACAGCCTGGACGTGCTCACCCACGCCTCGATCCCGGCCACGGCGTCGGTGTACCGGCGGCTGCTCGGCGCTGGCAACCGGCTGGCCGTGACGGCGGGCACGGACGCGATGATCTCCTTCACCCGCTCCGACAACCAGTCGAACCCGCCCGGCTGGGCCCGCGTCTACGCCAAGATCGAGGGCGAGCTGACCGCCAGGTCGTTCGCGACGGCCGTGCGCGCGGGCCGCACGTTCGCCACCACCGGCCCCTGGCTGGAGCTGTCGGTGGACGGCAACGGCCCCGGCCACGTGCTGCACGCCGAGCCCGGGCAGCGGATCAGCGTCACGGCCAGCGCCATCGGCCCCGAGGTGGCCGCCGTGCGGATCCGCACCGCCGAGGGCGTGCGGGCGGGGGCCGAGCGGCTGCCCGCCGCCGGGCGCGACCTGCTGACCGTGACGGCCGAGCTGCGCGTGGACGCGCCCACGTACGTGGTGGCCGAGGTCCTGTGCGACCCGCACCCCCGCACCCTCACCGCGACCGGCTACGCCTTGACCAGCCCCGTGTACGTGGACGTGGACGGCAAGCAGGTCGCCAGGCGGGAGGACGTGCGCTGGTGCCTGGAATGGCTCGACGGGCTGGAGAACCTCATCAGGCAGCACGGCCGCCTGGCCAGCCCCTACCAGTTCGGCGACCACATGTCGCTGCTGCAGCAGGCCAGGGCCGTGTACCACGGACGGCTGAGCTGACCCGGTGGACGTCAAGGCGCTGCTGCACGCCCATCCCGAGTGGCTCGCCCACCTGGAGTCCCTCGACGGCCCCGACCTCGTCCTGCCCGCCGACCCCACCGCGGAGCTGCTGCGCCTGACGGTCCCGCACGAGGACCTCGGCGCGGTCCTCGCCGCCCGGCCCGAGCCGGGCGGGCAGCGGTGGTGGCTGACCGAGCGGTGCGTGCGCTCGCTGGTGTCCGCGATGGGCGCCCTGGACGGCCCGCCGTTCTTCCAGCCGCTGCCCGAGCTGGGGCCGTACTTCTACGTGTACGTCTTCCTCGGCGCGCTGCCGCACACCCTGGCCTACCACCGGGAGCTGGGCATCGCACCGGAGGTGTCCTGGGCGACCCTCACCGACGTGGGGCGCTCCATGGCCGTGCACCGCAAGCGCTACGGCCAAGCCGGGGTGCACGCACCGTACTGGCTGATGCTGCACGCCACGGGCGTCCTCTACGCGCTGGGGCGGCTGCAGTTCAACCGCGACACGCTGAGCCCGAGCGTCGGCGCGGCCGTCCTGGCGTCGGGGCTGCCGTCGGGGCCGGGGGCGCCGTCGCTGGGGGTGCACGTCCCCGACTTCCTCGGGCCGCTGTCACCGGCGGCCTGCGACGCGTCGTTCGCGCTGGCCCGCGAGTTCTTCCCGCGGCACTTCCCCGGCGAGCCGGTGCGGGTGATGACGTGCGGGTCGTGGCTGCTGGACGACCAGTTGCGCGCGTACCTGCCGGCCGGTGGCAACATCCTGGCCTTCCAGCGGCGCTTCCGCCTGCTGGAGCGCTTCGACGAGGGCGACGTGCTGGGCTTCGTCCATGGCGAGCACGCCGCGGACCCGGCCGCCCTGCCCCGGCGCACGCGGCTGGAGCGGGCCATCGCCGACCACCTGGCCGCCGGCGGCACCTGGTACGGCCGCGTCGGCTGGCTCCCCTTCTGATTCGGCCGGTCAGCTGGAAATCTGACCGGTCGGCCAACTGGATGTCCGCATGTGCTAGGTTTTGGCCATGCGGTCAGAAAATGAGCCAGCCGGCCAGAAAGGGCGCTCGTTCATCGAGGAGGCCAGGCGGGCGCAGATCATGGCGTCCACCGTCGAGGTCATCGCCGAGGTCGGGTTCGCCCAGGCGTCGCTGGCCCGGATCGCCCAGCACGCGGGCATCAGCAAGGGCGTCATCTCCTATCACTTCGCCGGCAAGGACGAGCTGATGGAGCAGGTGGTGGAGCACACCTACAAGGCCATCGCCGAGCACGTCATGGCCAAGATGGAGGGCCTGACGAGCGCGACCGAGCTGCTCAGGACGCACATCACGGCGGTCGCCGAGCACATGCGCGGCCACCGCAGCCAGATCAGGGCCCTCGGCGAGATCTTCGGCAACCTCAGGACCGCCGACGGCAAGCCCCGCTACGGGATGCACACCAACGAGGAGCTCTACCAGGGGATGGAGTACGTCTACCGGCTGGGCCAGTCGACCGGGGAGTTCCGCCGGTTCGACCCGCGCGTCATGGCCGTCACCCAGCAGGCGGCCGTCGACCACATGTTCGCCTACTGGATCACCCATCCGGACCACGACCTCGAAGCACACGCCACCGAACTCGCCGACCTGATGGAAAGGGCGTGCCGCGCATGAAGACACAGACCAGATCCAGGCTCTACGCGATCGACAACCTGCGGATCTTACTGACCGCGCTGGTCGTGGCCCACCATGCCGCGATCACCTACGGCAACATCCCCCTGTGGTACTACGTCGAGCCCGCCAAGGACCCCTCCGGCATCGCGCTCGACATGCTGGTCGTCACGGACCAGGCGTTCTTCATGGGATTCTTCTTCCTGCTGTCCGGCCTGTTCACCCCGGGCTCCTACGACCGCAAGGGCGCCCGCGTGTTCGTGCGCGACCGGCTCGTCCGGCTCGGCATCCCGCTGCTGGTCTACCTCCTGCTGCTGCGGCCGCTGGCAGGCATCGGCGGCGTGCTCGGCCGCGGTGACATGCCCTTCTGGGAGTACTACCTGCGCTCCTGGGACCCGGGGCCCATGTGGTTCGTCGAGGTGCTGATCGTGCTGGCGCTGGCGTACGCGGGCTGGCGGGCCCTGCGACCGCCGCTCGACCAGCGTCCCACCGTGCTGAGCGGGCGGGCGATCGCGCTCTTCGTCGTGGGGCTGGCGGCGGCCACGTTCCTGTGGCGGCTGGTGGTGCCGACCACCAGCTACTGGCCGATCGTCGGGCTGCCGACGCCGTACTTCCTGCCGCAGTACGTGGCCATGTTCGTGGTCGGCTGCGTGGCCTTCAGGCGCGGCTGGTTCGAGTCGCTGCCCGCGCGGGCGGCAGCGCGCGGTTTCATCGTGGCGGGCGTGGCCACCCCGGTGCTGCTGGTGCCGGCCCTCCTCACCACGGGGACGCTGTCGGTGGCGCTGATGGCCGCCTGGGAGTCCGCGTTCGCGGTCGGCATGATCATCGGCTTCACCGTGTGGTTCAGGGAGCGGCACGCCACGCAGGGGCCGCGCGGCCGGTTCCTGGCCGAGCACGCCTTCACCGTCTACATCATCCACCCGCTCGTGCTGGTGGGGCTGGGCTGGGCGCTGAGCTGGCTGGAGACCATCGCGATCGTGAAGTTCGCGGTCATGCTGCTGCTCGCGCTGCCGCTGTGCTGGTGGGTGGCCTACCTGGTGCGGTCGCTGCCGGGGGCCAAGCGGGTGCTCTGAACGAGCATGTCCGGCAGTGGGGAGGGCCGGCCGTCGCGGACGCACACGTACGTGACCGTGCCGACCGCCACCAGCTCCTCCCCGCGCCGCATCGTGAACGTCATCGTGATCGAGGTGGAGCCGATCCTGGCCGGCACGCTCTCCACCGCCAGCACGTCGCCGAGCCGGGCGGGCGCGTGGTGCTCGCAGCCGCTGACCTTGACCACCAGGTCGGCGCCCTGCTCCCGGAGCCGCTCGTAGCCGCCCCTGGCGCCGAGCCAGTCGAGGAAGGCGTCCTCGAAGTGCTCGTAGTAGCGGATCGCGTGCATCATGGACTGCGCGTCGCAGTGCCGCGGGCGTATCGGTAAGTGGGAGATCACGTCAGAAACCCTACGCGAGGCGCCGATCGCCCGGCCCCGGTCAGTCGTAGAAGGAGTCGAGGGTCGGGCCGTGCCGCTCCTCGACCGCCTTGCGCTTGATCTTGAGGCTGGGCGTCAGCTCGCCCGTCTCCACCGAGAAGTCCTCCGCCAGGATCGCGAACTTCTTGACCGTGGCGTAGCTGGCCTCACCGGCGTTCACCTGCTTGATCGCCTGCTCGACCTCGGCGCGCATGCGGGGGTGCTCCCGCAGTTCCTCGGCGTCCTCGGGCAGCGACTCGGCCCGCGCCCACGGCTTGACCACGTCCATGTCCAGGGTGACCAGCGCCGTGACGTAGTTGCGCCGGTCGCCGTGCACGAACACGTGCGAGACGAACGGGCAGGCCGCCTTGATCCGGCCCTCCAGGTACGTGGGCGCGACGTACTTGCCGCCCGAGGTCTTGATCAGCTCCTTCTTGCGGTCGGTGATGCGCAGCCGACCGGCCTCGTCCAGCTCGCCGATGTCGCCCGTGTGCAGCCAGCCGTCCTCCAGCGCCTCGGCCGTCTCCTCGGGCAGGCCGTGGTAGCCGCGCATGATGCCGCGCCCGCCGATGAGGATCTCGCCGTCGTCGGCGATGCGCACCTCGGTGCCCGGCAGCGGCCGGCCGACCGTGCCGAACCGCACCGACTCCGGCCGGTTGAGGAAGCTGCCGGCCGACGACTCCGTCAGCCCGTACCCTTCGAGGATCGTCAGGCCGGCCGCGTCGAAGAACTCGGCGACCTCCTGGTTGAGCGGGGCCGCGCCGGAGATGAAGAAGCGGATCCGGCCGCCGAACCGCTCGCGCAGCTTGGCGAAGACCAGCCGGTCGGCCACGGCGTACTCGGCGCGGGTGGTCGCCGGGATCGCGGCGCCGCGCTGCCTGGCCCTGACGACCCGCTGGCCGGTCCTGCGGGCCCAGCCGAAGATGCGCAGCTTGAGGCCGCCCTCGCGCTGCATGTTCGCCACGACCGTGTTGTGGATCTTCTCGAAGATGCGCGGCGCGGCGGCCATGACGGTCGGCTTGACCACGCCGAGGTTGTCGGCGATCTTGTCCAGGCGGCCGTCGATCGCGGTCGGCACGCCGATGTCGATCATGACCACCTCCAGCAGCTTGCCGAAGGAGTGCGACAGCGGCAGCCACAGGAAGTGCAGGTCGTCGGGGGAGATCAGATCGATCTCGCGCACCGCGCCGGCCGCGTAGAGCCAGTTGTCGTGGGTCAGCTCCACGCCCTTGGGGCGGCCGGTGGTGCCGGAGGTGTAGATCAGGGTCGCCAGGTCGTCCTGGGCGATGGCGTCCACCATCGCGTCGTAGTCGCCGTCGCCGCCGCTCAGCGAGTCGAGGGTGATCACCCAGCCGTCGTCGGCGGCCGAGCCGTCGATGACGATCACGTGTGTGACGTCGGGGATCTCCTTCTGCACGGACCTGAGCTTGGCCACCTGCTCGTCGTTCTCGGCGATGACGAGCGTGCTGCCCGAGTCGGTGATGACGAAGGCGGACTCGGCGGCCGTGTTCGACGGGTAGATCGTGGTCGTGGCCGCCCCTGTCGCCAGCACCGCCAGGTCGCAGATGATCCATTCGAGGCGGGTGGAGCAGAGGATCGACACGCGGGTGCCCGGCTGGGCGCCCAGGCCCGACAGTGCCAGGGCCAGGCCGCGTACCCGCTCGCCTACCTCCCGCCATGACAACGAGGTCCACTCGCCGTCCGAAGGCACACGGTAGGCCTCGGCGTCGGGGGTCGCCGCGATCCGGTCGCGCAACAGGGAGGGAATGCTGGACATGCCTGACCTCCTGGGGGGTGTAGGCCCGACTCTAGGACGAGCGCACCGTCTCAGTCGATGGTCATCTTCGATCGCGCGCCCGGCGTGGCGATGCCGACCAGCCGCGCGGTGCGTACCTCCCACGCGCCGCACCCGCACCTCAGGTACGACACCACCCCCTCGGACGTGCGGTGGGAGGAGACGACGGTCATGGCGAAGGGGTCGTGCAGATCTCTGGAGTGCATGATTCCAACCTGCTGTAATGGCTTTATGCATTTCAACGCTTACGGCGGCAACGGGGCGGCCCTCGCGGCGGCGCTGGTCAACGCCACCGATTTCAGCCCCGAGGCGGTCGAGGCGATGCTGATCGAGCACCGCATGGTGCGCACCGCCGTGACCGCCGGGCAGGCCGCGGAGCTGCGGGCGTGGGCGGCCAGGCTGGCGCCGGTGTTCGGCGAGCGGGACCAGGCGACGCAGATCAAGCTGGTCAACGAACTGCTCGACGGGACCACGGCCAAGCCGTACGTCAGCGCCCACGACGGCCGCGAGCCGCACCTGCACTTCTTCTCCGTGGACGCCGACATCGTGGCCAGGGCGCGCGACACCACCTCGGGCGGGCTGGCGATGGCGCTGTCGTTCGCCGGGGGCGACCGGCTGGGGCGGTGCGACAGGGACGGGTGCGAGATCGTCTACGTGGACACCTCGCGCAACGGGCGGCGCCGGTTCTGCTCGCCGGGCTGCGCGAACCGGGTGAACGTGGCGGCGCACCGCGCCCGGAACCTTGCCAGCTGATCCGGTCGTCGCATATGCTGCCGGACGTCTTATCGCCGACCCATGGGGGCAGCTGACGTGAGGATCTGAGGTCGCGGGCACCGCGCCGACCGGCCCTGTCATGGGCATGCGCGCATCACCTGGACCTCGAGGACATCCTCGCCCCTTGTCGCGGACTCCGACTCCGAGTTCCCGGGTGTCGCGCGTGTATGCGGTGTTTCCCGCCAAGTCACGAAATTTCGATTTCTGTGATGGGAGCCGCCTTATGTCTTTTTCCATTGTCGTCGATCACGTCTCCTTCGCCTGGCCCGACGGGACCACCGTGCTCGACCGGCTCGACGCCGCCTTCCCCGCCGGACGTACCGGGCTCATCGGGATCAACGGGTCGGGCAAGTCCACCCTGCTCAAGGTCGTCGCGCGGGAGCTGGCGCCGCGCTCCGGCTCGGTGTCGGTGTCCGGCGTGGTCGGCTACCTGCCGCAGAACGTACCGCTCGGCGCCGGGCGTACCGTGTCGGACCTGCTGGAGATCAGCCGGACGCGGGCCGCGCTGCACGCCATCGAACGCGGCGACGTGGCCGAGGAGCACTTCACGGCCGTCGGCGACGACTGGGACGTCGAGGAGCGCGCCCTGGCCGAGCTGGACCGGCTCGGCCTCGGCCACCTCGGCCTCGACCGCACCGTAGGCACGCTGTCCGGCGGCGAGACCGTCATGGTCGCGCTGGCCGCGCAGCTCCTGAAGCGGCCCGACGTGCTGCTGCTCGACGAGCCCACCAACAACCTCGACCTGGACGCGCGCCACCGGCTCTACGCCGCCGTCGCCGCCTGGCAGGGGGTGCTGCTGGTCGTCAGCCACGACCGGGCGCTGCTGGAGCTGGTGGACCAGATCGCCGAGCTGCGTGACGGGGCCGTGCGCATGTACGGGGGCAACCTCAGCGCGTACGAGGAGCAGGTCGCCGCCGAGCAGGAGGCGGCCGAGCGGTCGGTGCGCACCGCCCAGGGCGAGGTGCGGCGGCAGCAGCGTGAGCTGGTCGAGGCCAGGATCAGGATCGACAGGGGGTTGCGTACGGGGAGGAAGGCGTTCGAGAACAAGAAGGTGCCGAAGATCGTCGCCAACACGCTCAAGGGCAAGGCCCAGGTGTCGGCGGGCAAGCAGCGGTCCCTGCACCTGGAGAAACTGGAGGAGGCCCGCGAGCGGCTCACCGAGGCCGAGCAGGGCGTGCGGGACGACGCGGAGATCCGCATCCACCTGCCGGGCACCGAGGTGCCCGCGGGCCGCACGGTCCTCACGCTCCCGCTGGAACGGCCACGCCGGACGGACGCGGAGCCGTCGCGCGGGGCGCAGGGGGAGCCACCGCACCCGTCGGACGGTGAGCTGCCGCACCGGTCGGATGGTGAGTCGCCGCACCGGTCGGACGGTGAGCCGTCGGGGGTGGTGCTGGAGGCGCTGGTCGTGCGCGGGCCGGAGCGCATCGCGCTGCTCGGGCCCAACGGCTCGGGCAAGACCACCCTGCTCAGGCGCATCGTCGCGCACGGCGCCCAGGTGCCGCTCCGCTACCTGCCGCAGCGGCTCGACCTGCTGGACGACCGGCTGAGCGTGGTGGACAACGTGCGCGCCGTGGCCCCGTCCGCCTCGGTGAACGACGTGCGCGCGGGACTGGCCCGCTTCCTGTTCCGCGGCGAGCGGGCCAACCAGGCGGCCGGCACGCTCTCGGGCGGGGAGCGCTTCCGCGCGACGCTCGCCGCGCTGCTGTCGGCCGAGCCGCCGCCGCAGCTCCTCCTGCTCGACGAGCCGACCAACAATCTCGACCTGGCCAGCGTCCGCCAGCTCGCCCAGGCGCTGGCGGCCTACCGGGGCGCGCTCATCGTGGCCAGCCACGACCTGCCGTTCCTGGAGACGCTGGGGATCACCCGCTGGCTGCGGCAGGATCGGGAGGAGGGACTGACCGAATCGTAATTGACGGTAGGGGATCAACCGGACAATAGTGTGGCAGGTGGCTACACCCCGGTTGATCTCCAGCGTTCTCGCACTGGCGACACTCACCACCCTCGGCGCGTGCTCGTCCGGCGCGCTGTCGCCGACCGGTGGCGAGCCCAAGGTGACGGGCGTCGCGGGCGGCAACGGCGCCGTTCCCCAGGCGGGGACCGGCGAAGGCACCGACGGCGGCCAGACCCCGGCCGCGCTCACTCCGGAGGCGTACAAGAGCGAGCTCGAAAGCCGGCACAAGGCGATGGCCGACGCGATCACCGCCCTGGCGGGCGCGCGCGGCGTCAAGGCGCTGGACCAGCGGGTCGGGCGGGCCGAGGAGGAGCTGAGCGGCGCCGCCGAAGCGCTGTCCGCGCTCACGCCGCCCGAGGCCGTGCGCGCCCAGCACGAGACGTACGTGACCAGCCTGCGCGACGTCGCCACCGAGCTGGGCGCCACGTCCGGCAAGGTCGGCGCGCGGGACCTGTGCACCTCCTCCGCCGTGCTCACCGACCTCGGCGACAAGCTGACCGCCCTCGACCAGGCCGGCAAGGCGCTGCAGAGCGCCGGCGACTACCCGGCCGACGTCGTGTCGGTGAAGGCGGGGGAGCGGCAGACCAGGCGGCTGCGCAACGGCGCGTTCATCCGCAAGAGCACGCTGAACGGGCGCAGCTCGCTGGAGATCGACAACGGCTCCAGCTCCGACGCGGTGATCACCGTGATCAAGGGGAGCAGCAAGGTGTTCAGCGTGTACGTGCGCAAGAAGTCGAAGTTCAAGGTCAGAGGCGTGCGGGACGGCAGCTACAAGATCTACTTCACGCACGGCGCCGACTGGGACGGCAAGAACAAGGCGTTCACCCGTGACTGCAGCTTCGAGCGGTTCGAGAAGAACGTGAAGTTCAAGACCACGTTCACCGCGACGCAGATCCTCTGGCACGACTGGCGGATCACGCTGCACTCCATCGCGGGCGGCAACGTGCGCACCTCGCCCGTGGACCCGGACGACTTCCCGGGCTGAGCGGGACCCCTCAGCGGAGAAGGCCGCGCACCTCGCCGGTGCGCGGCCTTCGTCAGGTCAGGTCGAGAACAGCATGCCCACCCAGCTGCGCTGCCGGTGGTGGCCGTAGTGGCCGCCGCCGTGGTGCGGGGCACCCCAGGCGGGGCCGGGGGCGGCGGGGGGCGGGGGAGCCGCGTGGTACTGCGACTCCATCCGGGTCAGCGTCTCCAGCTCACCGTAGTCGAGGAAGATCCCACGGCAGTTGTCGCACTGTTCGATGTGGACGCCGTTGCGCTCATAGGTCCGCATGTTCCCGCGGCACTTGGGGCACTGCATCTAAGTCGCTCTCCTTGACTTCGAGGTCTCAGGGTGAAACCTACCGCGCGCAACCCCCGTCATGCTCGGACGATTCTGTTGCACGACTCGATTAACGAGTGCTCGACCTCGTCGAGTTCCCGGCCCTCTCCCTCGGCGTTGACCACGGCCACGGCGGCCAGTTGCACCGTCAGCGCGCGGGCGGGCACGTCCAGCCGCGCCCACGGGTCGTCGCCCCGGCCGAGCGCGGGCCCGCCGGAGCCCAGGTACGCCCCCAGGAACCGCTCCCACACGGCCGGTTCGAGCAGCCCCGCCGCGTACCAGGCGGCCGGTCTGGCCAGGTCCCAGGCCGGGTCGCCGACGCCGAGGTCGTCGACGTCGATGAGCAGCCACCGGTCGCGGTGCACGAGCTGCCCCAGATGCCAATCGCCGTGCGTGAGCAGGCCGGGCAGTGGCGGCGGCTCGGGCAGCTCCTTGAACGCCCGCCTGACCAGCTGCTCCACCGGCCCGTCGCCGGTCATCCTGTGCACCGCCCGAGCCGCCCTGGCCGGCCCGCCCGCGGGCGGCAACGCGGGCAGCAGCGTGAGGGGGACGGCGTGCAGCCTGGCCAGCAGCCTGGCCCCCTCCTCCCACGGCGCGGAGCCGGGGTCGTCGTGCGAGACCGGCCGGCCCGCCGGCCACACCGTCACCGCGCGCCCGCCCGCCGACAGCACCTCCCGCTCCAGCGGGGCCAGCATCACGCCGCTCACCGCGGCCGACGCGGCGGCCCGCAACCTCGGTCGCAGCTCCGCCGCCTCGTCACGTGCCGAATGAGCCTTGACGACGACCTCGCCCATCCGTAACACCACGACGTCCGTACGCGTCGGATGTAAGACCGGCTCGCCCGTGCCGCCGTACGCCGCGGCGATGATCGCCAGCTCCGCTTCAAGACCCACTCGTACAGGGTATGGGGCGAACTGGGCATCCGGTCTTCCGCCGGGATGCCGGGTGACCGCCGGGCACGCCCCTCAGGTGAGGGGCCCGGATCCGCGTCGTACAGACTGGGTGCCATGAGAGTCGGTTTCGCCGTACCCGTGTCAGGGCCCTGGGCCACTCCCGAGAACCTGCGCCGCATCGCCGTCCGGGCCGAGGAGCTGGGCTACCACGAGCTGTGGACGTTCCAGCGGCTGCTGTACCCGGTCGGGCACCCCATGGGCGCCACCTACCGCGCCGTGCACGACCCGCTGATCACGCTGGCCCACGTGTCGGCCGTGACCAGCCGCATCCGGCTGGGCGTCGCCGTGATCAACGCGTACGTGCAGCCCGTACCGCTGGCCAAGCAGCTCGCCACGCTGCAGACGCTCTCGGGCGGCAGGGTGAGCGCCGGGATCGGGCTGGGGTGGCTGCCCGAGGAGTTCGAGGCGACCGGCGTCGACATGGCGCGGCGCGGGCGCAGGGGCGAGGAGTTCGTGGAGGTGCTGCGCAAGGCGTGGACCGACGACGTGGTGGAGCACGACGGCGAGTTCTACCGCGTGCCGCCCGCGCACATCGACCCCAAGCCGCTGCCGGGGCCGCCGCAGCTGCTGCTCGGCGGCACGGCCGAGGTCGCGCTGCGCCGCGCCGCCCGGCTGGCCGACGGCTGGGTCAGCTCCAGCAGGGAGGACCTGGCCTCCATCGCCGCCCGGATCGGGCTGATCAAGGACGAGCTGGCCGCCGCCGGGCGGGACGCGAGCACGTTCAGGCTCGTCTGCCGCGGCTCCACGCAGGTGCGGGCGCACGACGAGGAGCGCCCGCTGACCGGCACGTACGACAAGATCAGGCGGGACGTCCAGGCGCTGGCGGACCGGGGCGTCACGGAGGTCTTCCACGACCTGAACTTCGACCGCGAGATACCGCAGTCGGACGCCAAGGAGGCGATGCGCCGGGCCGAGGAGGCGCTGGAGGCGCTGGCGCCCTAGCCGCCGCCGTACGGCACCGTGATGATCTCCAGGTTGTGCCCGTTGGGGTCGGACCAGTAGAGGCCGCGCCCGCCGTCGTTGGTGTTGATCTGCCCCTCCCGCTGGTGGTGGGGATCGGCCCAGTACGTCAGCCCGCGCTCCTTGATCCGGCCCCAGATCTGGTCGAACTCATCCTCACTGACCAGGAACGCGTAGTGCTGCGACGGCAGCTCGTCGCCGGCCTGCACGACGTCGATCGACACGTCGTTGCCCAGCGTGACGACGCGGAACGGGCCGTACTCCGGCGCCGGCTCCAGGCCGAGGAGCTCGACGAGGAAGGCGGCGGTCGCGTCCCTGTCTCTGGCGGGCATGATGGTGTGGTTGAGATGGACGGACATACTCGCAGGCTACGCCAGCGCGACGGGGAGCGTCGCGACGCCGTTGACGAAGTTCGACGGCAGCCACGTCACAGGGCCCGTCACCTCGATGCGGGTCACGCTCGCGCGCAGCTCCACCAGCAGGGCCTCGATCTCGGCGCGGGCGAGCTGGGCGCCCAGGCAGAAGTGCGGGCCGTGGCCGAAGGTCAGGTGCCTGTTCGGCCGCCTGCCCACGTCGAAGCGGTCGGGGTCGTCGAAGACCGTCTCGTCGCGGTTGGCCGACACCGTCCACAGCGCCACCACCTCGCCCGCCTCGATGCGCCGCCCGCCCAGCTCGGCCGCGCGGGTCGCGACCCGGCCGACGTGGGCGGCCGGCGTCGTCCAGCGCAGGATCTCCTCGGTGGCCGTCCCGACCAGGCCGGGGTCCGCGCGCAGGCGCGCCCATTCCGCCTCGTACGTGGCCAGCGCCAGCAGCCCCCCGGCCAGCGCCAGCCGGGCGGTCTCGTCGCCGCCGATGATCAGGTTGTAGCAGTTGAGCAGCACCTCCTCCTCCGTGAGGTCGGCGGAGACGAGCAGGCTGATCACGTCGGTGCCCGGGGCTGACCTGCGTTCGGCGGCCAGGCGGGTGTAGTAGAGGAGGATCTCGCTCTGCGCGATCCTGGCGGCCACGCCGGTGCCCTCCTCGCCGAGCATGGCCTGCGCGGTCAGCTCCAGGACGCGCTGCCGGTCCCGTTCCGGCACCCCGAGCAGCTCGCAGATGGCGCGCAGCGGCACCTGCGCGGCCACCTCCTGGACGAAGTCGCCGCCGCCCTCCCTGAGCAGGGCCTTGAGCAGGCCCCTGGTGGCCTCGATGATCGAGTGGGTGACGGGGCCGAGCGTGCGGGGGCCGAAGCCCGGGGTGAGCACGCGGCGCAGGACGGCGTGCCGGGGGCCGTCGGTGACCACGATCATCCTGCCCGCGCCCGGATCGTGGCCGCGCAGGAGGGTGCGCAGCATGTTGCCCCGCAGCGAGGTGTAGGTGTCCGGGTCGCGGACGACGCGAAGGACGTCGGCGTGACGGGTGACGCTCCAGAACGTGTCGTGCCTGCGTACCGGGTCGGTGGCGCGCAGCCGCCGCCAGAGCGGGGTGAGGTCGTGGGAGGCGTGCAGGTGGGGGTCGAGGAGGTCCAGGTCGTCCAGGGTGCCGGGGGGTGGCTGGGGTCTCATGGTTCCAGCTCGTCGAGGAGGTCGGCGAGCAGGTCCTCCTCCTCGCCGTGCACGGCCCGGGAGATCAGCTCGCGCAGGGGGTGTTCGGTGAGGAAGAGGTCGATGGGGACGTCCAGGGCGAAGCGGTCACGCAGCTCGCTGACCAGGAAGACGGCGGTCAGGGAGTCGCCGCCTGCCGCGAAGTAGGTGCGGTCGAGGTCCTGCTCGCCGGTCAGGGCCAGGGTGGTGCGGAAGAGCGCGGTCACGGCCGTCTCCGTGTCGGGCTGTCGAGCTGGGGGTTGGTGGGATGTCGGGGGAGGGGTGAGGGTGAGGGCGCCGTGGTGGTGTCCGGCGAAGGGATAGGTGGGCAGGTGGGTGCGGTGGCCGCCCGTCTCGGGCCAGGTCACCTCGTGTCCGGCTGCCCATGCTGCTCCGATGGCGGTGGTACGGCTCGCGGCCTGCGCTGTGCTCGTGCTCCGGTGGTCGTCCCGGCTCGCGTCGAGGCCGGTGGCGAGGGACTCCAGGGCGGTGGCCGCCTGCTCGCGGGTCGTGGCGGTCACGTAGGCGCGGGCCTCCAGGGCCGCGCGGCCGTGGGCCAGGGTGTGGGCGACGTCGGCCAGCCGGGGCGCGTCCGGCTCGCGCAGCGCGGCGGCCAGGCGGCGGGCGGCGGTGGCGAGCTGCGCGCCGGTCCACGCCGACAAGGGCAGCACCACACCCGCACCTTCGGCACCTTCAGCAGTGTCAGCGGCGGCCGGGCCAGAGGGCGGCTCCTCCAGGACGACGTGGACGTTCGTGCCGCCGATCCCCAGCGACGACACCCCAGCCAGGCGCGGCCCGTAAGCCGGACGCTCCCACTCCTCGACCCGGGTGAGCAGACGGAACGGCGTGTCGTCGAGGGCCAGGTCCGGGTGCGGGCGGGTCACGTTCACGGTGGGCACCATCGTCCGGTGCCGCAACATCAGCGCCGCCTTGATCAGCCCTGCCACGCCCGCAGCCGCGTTCAGATGCCCGACGTTGGACTTCACCGACCCGAGCGCACACCGCCTGGCCCCTCTGAACGCCGCCGCGGCGGCGGCCACCTCGATGCGGTCGCCGAGGTCCGTGCCCGTCCCGTGCGCCTCCAGGAACTGCGCGTCCGCCGGGTCCAGCCCCGCCGCCGCCCAGGCCTCCACGATGGTCGAGGTCTGCCCGTCCACCCCGGGCGCCGTGAACCCCACCCGCCCGGCCCCGTCGTTGCCCGCCGCCGTGCCGCGGATGACGGCGTAGACCGGGTCGCCGTCCGCCACGGCGTCCTCCAGCAGCCTGAGCACCACCAGCCCGACCCCGTCCCCGCCGACCGTGCCCGCCGCCTTCTCGTCGAAGGGGCGGCACCGGCCGTCGGGGGAGGAGATGCCGCCGGGCTCGTACAGGTAGCCGCGCGGATACGGCGAGTCGATCGACACGCCGCCCGCCAGTGCCAGGTCGCACTCCCCGTTGAGCAGCGCCTGCACGGCCACGTGCACCGTCGCCAGGGACGTCGAGCAGCCCGTCTGCACGGTCAGGCTCGGCCCGGTCAGGCCCAGCCGGTACGACAGCCAGCCCGCCATGAACTCCCGATCGGTGAACACCCGCGCCCGCATCGCCCCCAGCCGGGCCCGCAACCGCCCGTCCACCTGGGCCGCGACCGCGTGCTCGCTCGGCCCGCCGCCCACGTACACGCCGGTCCGCAGACGGGTGCGGCGCGGGTCGTGGCCGGCGTCCTCCAGCGCCGACCAGGCCGTCTCCAGGAGCTGCCGGTGCTGCGGGTCCAGCGCCGCCGCCTCCGTGGCGTTGAACCCGAACAGCTCGTGCTCGAACCGGTCCGCGTCCGCCAGGAAGCCCTTCGACGCCACATAGCCGGGGCTGCGCAGCTCGGCGGCGTCCACCCCGGCCGACAGCAGCTCCTCCTCGGTGAAGTCCGCGATCGAGCAGGCGCCGTCGAGGAGGTTGCGCCAGAACTCGCCCAGGTCGCGGGCCCCCGGGAAGCGGCCGCTCATGCCCACGATCGCCACCGCCGGTACGTCGCTCATCACATCTCGCCTCTCTGCGCGTTCCTGCGAGCGGCCAGCCGTTCGCGTCTGCTCCGCCCCCGTTGCTCCGGCTCGTCACCCGCTCCCGGGCCCGTCCCATCCAGGAAGGCGGCCAGGGTGGCGACCGTGGGATGCCGGAACAGGTCCACCAGCTTGATCCCGCCGTCCCGTCCGCCGGCCCGTCCATCGGCCCGTCCATCGGCCTGGCCGTTCGCTCGGCCGCCGTTTCGGCCGTCCTCGCGCAGCGCCGCCAGTACGGCCAGCAGGCGGATCGAGTTGCCGCCCAGGTCGAAGAAGTTGTCGTGCAGGCCCACCTGGGTCAGGTCGAGCGCCGCCGCCCACACGCCGGCGATCCGCCGCTCGGTGGGGGTGCCCGGGGGCACGTACGGGCTGTCCAGGTCCGGCCGGGTGAGCGGCGGCTCCGGCAGCCGCTGCCTGTCCACCTTGCCGGACTTGCTGACGGGCAGCTCCGGCACGAACACGACCGCGTCGGGCACCATGTAACCGGGCAACCGCGCCCCCAGCCAGGAGCGCACCTCCACCACGGTCAGCGGCCCCCCACGACGCCCTCCACCCGGCCCCGCGTCCGGCCCCACGCCCGATCCCGCGTCAGGCGCCGCATCGGGCTCTGTGCCGAGTCCTGCCGTGGGCACCACGTAGACGGCCAGGCGGTCCCCGCGCACGGCCGCCGCCGCCATCGCCACACCCGGATGCGCGGCCAGCACGGTCTCGATCTCGCCCAGCTCCACCCGGAAGCCCCGCAGCTTGACCTGAGTGTCCACCCGGCCCAGATACGACAGCACCCCGTCGGCGTCGTAACGGCCCAGATCCCCGGTCCGGTACATGCGCTCGCCCGGCGGCCCGAACGGGTCGGCCACGAACCGCTCGGCGGTCAGGGCGGGCCGGTTGGCGTACCCGCGCGCCAGGTTCGCCCCCGCGAGGTAGATCTCGCCCGTCACGCCGACCGGCACCGGACGCAGCCGCCCGTCCAGCACGTACGCCCGGGTGTTGGCCACCGGACGCCCGATCACCACGGGCCGCCCGGGCACGAGGTCGGCCGTGGTGGCGTAGACGGTGTTCTCGCTCGGCCCGTACGCGTCCACCACCCGCCGCCGCGCCGTCGCCCAGCGCGCCACCAGCTCCGGCGGGCACGCCTCACCACCGATGGCCAGCGTACGAAGCTCCGGCAGCCCCTCCTCCTGAGCGTCGCGCCAGCCGTCCGGCGGGTACGGCAGCGACATGGCGGCCGACGGCGGCAGGAAGGCGTAGGTGATGCGGGAGTCGCGCAGCCGGGCGTACAGATCCTCACCGAGCCGCTCGCACTCGGCCGCCACATGCAGCTCCGCCCCCGCCACGAACGTGAAGAACAGATCGGACACCGCCACGTCGAACCCGAACGACACGTACTGCAGCACCCGATCCTCACTGGTGACGGGGAACTGCGGGCGGACGGCGGTGGCGAGGTTCAGCAGCGCGCGGTGCTCGACCGCGACGCCCTTGGGCCTGCCCGTGGAGCCGGACGTGTACAGGATGTACGCCGTGTCGCGCAGGGTGGGGCGGGCGTCCGTGGCGGGGCCGATGGACGGGATCGCCCCGCCGTCGACCGTGGTCACCGGCACCCCGAAAGCCCCCGGCCCGTTGCCGGCGGTGTCCGCAGGCGCGCCGGGACCCTCGGGCCCGTCGGTGATCAGCAACCGCACCCCGGCGTCCTCGATCATGAACCGCAGCCTCGCCTCCGGATGCCCGGGGTCGAGCGGCACGTACGCGCCCCCCGCCCGCAGCACCCCCAGCGCGGCCACCGCCATCCCGGCCCCCCGGCTCAGGCAGAGCCCCACCGGCACCTCAGGCCCCACCCCCGCCGCCCGCAGCCCGGCGGCCAGCCCGTCGGCGCGTTCCAGCAGCTCCCGGTAGGTGAGCCTGACGGAGCCGCAGACCAGCGCCGTCGCGTCGGGCCGCTCGGCGGCGCGCTCGGCCACCAGGTCCGGGACGAGCCCGGCCGGGACGGGGGCGGCGGCGCGGTTCCATTCGTGCAGCACCCGGTGGCGCTCACCGGCCGCCAGCAGGTCGTGGGCGGTCACGGGCAGATCGGGGCGGTCGAGCAGGCCGTCCAGGAGGGTCTCGAAGGCGTGCGCCCAGTGGCGTACGGTCTCCCGCTCGAACAGGTCCGCCCGGTGCACGAAGTGGGCGGCCAGCCCGTCGCCGTCCCGCTGCACGTTCAGCAGCAGGTCGAACTTGGCGTCGTCGAGCAGCAGCTCCACCCGCTCCGTGACGCAACCCCGCAGATCGAGCGCGAGCCGGGTGTCGTCGTCGTAGGCCAGCATGACCTGTACGAGAGGGTCGTGGCTGAGCTCCCTGCCGGGGGCCAGCGCCTCCACCACCGCCTCGAACGGGGCCTCCTGGTGGGGATGGGCGGCCAGGAGGCGGTCGCGTACGCGCGTCACGAGGTCCAGGAACGACGGCTCGCCCGCCACCTCGGCCCGTAACGCCAGCGTGTTGGCGAGCAGGCCGATCAGGCCCTGGAGGCCGGGGTGGTCGCGGCCCGCGACCGGCACCCCCACGACGAAGTCCCGCTGTCCCGTGATCCTGGACAGGAACGCGGCGAACGCGGCGAACATGGCGGTGAACGGGGTCGCGTTCCGCTCGGCGGCCACCTTGGCCAGGCGTTCCCTGAGGTCCGGGGGGAGGTTCAGCCGGTGCACGCCGCCCGCCGTGGACTGCACGGCCGGGCGGGGGTGGTCGGTGGGGAGCGCGAGCGTCCCGGGGGCGTCCGCCAGCGAGTCCGCCCAGTACGCGACCGCCGCGTCCAGGGCGTGCGCGTCGAGACGCTCCCGCTGCCAGGCGGCGTAGTCGGCGTACTGGACAGGGGGCGGCTCCGGCATGCCGGTGCCCTGGTCCGGTGCGGTGGCGGAGGAGACCGGTGCGGTGACGGAGGAGGCCGGGGCGGTGGTGCCGGGGTGGTAGGCGTCGGCGAGCTCCTGGAGGAGGAGCCGCAGTGACCAGCCGTCGCACACCAGGTGGTGCGCCGTCAGCAGCACGAGGTGGCTGCCGTCGTCCAGCACGTACACGACGCACCGCAGCAGCGGCCCCACCTCCACGTCGAACGGCACCGCCGCCTCCGCCCGCAACACCTCGTGCACCCCGGCCGCCGGCACCTCCAGCACCCGCAGCGCCGCCTCCGCCTCCTCGGCCACCACCTGCACGTACGCCCCGTCACCCGGCCGGAACACCGTCCGCAGCGACTCGTGCCGCGCCACCACCACGTCCAGGGCGGCGCGGAAGGCCGCGACGTCGAACGGCCCGCGCACGGCGAAGGCCACGGGCACGTTGTACTGGGCGGTGCCCGGGTTGAGCTGGTCCAGCACCAGCATCCTGGCCTGCGCGGGCGACACGGGGAACTCGTACTCGACCGGCGCCATCACACACTCCTGAGGATCGGTTCGAGGACTTCCGCGACCGCGGCGGCCGGGCCCGGCCTGAGCAGGTCGCTGTGGCCGCAGCCGACGTCGTGCACCCGCACGCGGGCCGGCGCCCACCGCGCCGCCTTGGCCGCCGAGGAGAGCCCGCCTGGCTGCGCCGTCGCCGAGAACAGCAGCACCGTCCCGTCGAACGGCGACGGCCGGTAGGTGACCGCCAGCCGCAGATGCCCGGCCACGGCGTCCGCCACGGCCGACAGCCGCTCGTCGTCCAGCCCGGACAGCGGGCCCTCGCTCTCCCGCACGGCGGCGAACACCCGCGCCCGCTCCAGCGCCCCCGGCTGCGCGTACGGGTGCAGGGTGCGCGTGCGCAGCAGGATGGTCAGCGCCTCCTGCTCGACCTCCGCCGGGTCGGCCCGGGTGCCCGGCGGCCACGGCACCGCGTCCAGCGAGGCGAGCAGCCCGACCTCCTGCCCGTCCGCGCGCAGGCAGGCCGCCATCTCGTACGCCAGCAGCCCGCCGAACGAGTGCCCCAGCAGCAGGTACGGCCCCTCGGGACGGACGGCCCGCACCCGCGCCAGGTAGTCCTCGGCCATCCGCCGCATGCTGTCCGGCGTTCCGTGGCCGGGGTCCTGGAGCACCGGCGACTGCAGGGCGTGCACCGGCCGTCCCGGCGCGAGGTGCGGCAGCAGCGCGGTGTACGACCAGCCGATGCCCCGCCCCGGATGCACGCAGAACAGCGGCACCCCGTCCCCCTCGGCACGCAACGTCAGCAGCGGCGACAGGTCCAGCTCCGGCGCGGCCCTGTCGAGGCGGACCGCGAGCGCGGCCGGGGTGGGCGCCTCGAACAGGGCGGCGATCGAGGTCCGCAGCCCGAGCCTGGCCTCGACGGCGGCCGTCAGGCGCATGGCGAGCAGCGAGTCGCCGCCGGAGTCGAAGAAGTCCGTGTCCACGCCCACCGCCCCGGCGGCACGTCCGGGGGTGGCGCCGCTCAGCACCTCGGCGAACAGCTCGCACAGCTCCTTCTCACGCGGCGTGCGCGGCTCGGCGGGCGGGCGGTGGCCTGCCGGTGGGGCGGGGGTGGGGAGCGCGGTGCGGTCCACCTTGCCGTGCGGGTTCAGGGGGAGGTGGTCGAGGAGGACGTACTGGGCGGGGAGCAGGTGTCTCGGCAGGCGGGCGGCGAGGTGCTCCCGCACCCGTGCCGGCGTCCCGCCGTCACGCAGCACGACGTACGCGACCAACCGCCGCCCCGACGACGCCGCCTGCCCATCGACGGAACCGGCCACGGCGCTGACCACGGCGCTGACCACGGCGCTGACCACGGCGCGGTCCACGTCCGGGCAGGACTCCAGGGCGCTTTCGACCTCACCCGGCTCGATGCGATACCCGCGGATCTTCACCTGCCCGTCCGCTCGCCCAGCGAACTCCAGCTCCCCACCGAACGTCCACCGCGCCAGATCCCCGGTCCGGTACATCCGCTCACCCACCGCGAACGGATCCGCCACGAACCGCTCCGCCGTCAGCCCCGGCCGGCCCAGGTAACCGCGGGCCAGCCCGGCACCGGCCAGGTACAGCTCTCCGACGGTGCCGATCGGGGCGGGGCGCAGGCGGGCGTCCAGGACGTACCCGCGCGTGCCGTCCAGCGGGCGGCCGATCGGGACGGGCCCGGTCCCGGGTTCGGGGCCGGCCTCGTGGCTGGTGGCGAACGTCGTCGTCTCCGTGGGCCCGTACCCGTTGACGATCCGCGCCCCGCGCCGCGCCAGCCGCCGCACCGCCTCCGGAGCCAGCACGTCGCCGCCCGCCCAGATCTCGGGGACGCGGGCGAGCACGTCCGGCGTCAGGTCGGCCAGCGTGCGGAACAACTCGGCCGTCAGCCACACCGCGCTGAGCCGGGAGCGGTCGATGGTGTCCGGGTGGAGGGGGCCGGGCGGGGCTACGACGACGGTGCCGCCGTTGAGGAGGGGCACCCACAGCTCGTACGTGGCCGCGTCGAAGGTGTGCGGGCTGTGCAGGAGCACCCGGTGGTGGGCGGTGAAGCGGTGGTCGGTGGCCAGGTCGAGGATGTTCGCGTGAGTGACGACGACGCCCTTGGGGGTGCCTGTGGAGCCGGAGGTGTACATGACGTAGGCGGCGGCGTGCGGGGGCACGGAGCGCTCGTCCAGCTTCGTCGGCACCACCGGCGTGCCGTTCCCGTCCAGCTTCGCCGGCACCACCGGTGGGCCGTTCTCGTCCAGCTTCGTCAGCACCACCTGCGCGCCGCTGTCCTCCAGCAGCCACGCCAGCCGAGCCTGCGGCTGTCCCGGGTCCAGCGGCACATAGCACCCGCCCGCCTTGAGCACCGCGAGCTGCGCCACCACCAGCTCGGGGGAGCGCTCCATGAGCAGCGCGACCGGTGTCTCCGGGGCCAGGTCCAGCCGCGCCGCCACCCGGTCGGAGCGGGCGTCCAGCTCGGCGTAGGTGAGCGTGTGCCCACCGTGCTCCACCGCCACGGCGCCGGGCACCCGCGCCACCTGCGCCGCGAACCGCTCCACCACCGACCCACCGGCCGCCACCGACCCACCGCCCGCGCCGCCCCACCTCTCCAACAGCCGGTACTCCTCGGGCGGCAGAACATCGCCCGAGTCCACCTCCTCCACCTCCAACGCCCGCACGAACCGCGCCACAACGGCCTCAGCCTCGACCCGGCTCACCACATCAGGCCGATACCCCAGCCGCACCCACAACCGCTCCCCCGCCACCACCGTCACCGTGACCGGGTAATGCGTCGCGTCATGCACCCCGGTCAGCCGCAAACCTTGACCGGATTCGAGCCCCTCGCGGGGATAGTTCTCAAAGGCGAGCAGCGTGTCGAACAGCTCGCCGGTCCCGCGCTGCACGTCCGCCAGCCGTACATGATGGAACGGGGTGAGCCGCACCTGCTCGTCCTGCAACCGCCGCAGCAGGCCGGGCGCGCCGAGCCGCACACGTACGGGCAGGGCGTTGATGAACAGCCCCACCATCGACTCCACGCCCGCCACCTCAGGCGGCCGTCCCGACACCACCGCGCCGAACACCACGTCCGCGCGCCCGGTCATCCGCGCCAGCACCAGCCCCCACGCCGCCTGCACCAGCGTGTTGACGGTCACCCCCGCCGCGCGGGCCCGCCGCCGCACGGCCTCGCCCAGCTCGGGCGGCAGCTCGCGCTCCACCGCCTCCTGCCGGGGGCTGGCCGCGCCGGCTCCCGGCCGCAGCAGCGTGGGCCCCGGCAGCCCGGCGAGCGCCTCGCGCCACGCGCGCAGCGCCTGCTCGCCGTCCTGGGCGCGCAGCCACGCCAGGTAGTCGCGGAACGGGGGCGCGGGCGGCAGCGGGGGGCCGCCCGCGTACAGGGCGGCCAGCTCGCGGGCCAGGATCGGCATCGACCAGCCGTCCACGAGCAGGTGGTGCATGGTCAGCACCAGCTCGCGCCGCCGCACCAGCGTGGCGCGCACCAGCGGCGGACGCGTCACGTCGAACGGGCGCAGCAGGTCCGCCTCCAGCATTCGCTCCAGGTCGGCCTCCGTCGGCGGCTCCACCTCCGTCCACGGCAGGCGGACGCGGTGCGGGACGAGCTGCACCGGGTGAGCGAGGCCCTTGTGGCGGAAGCAGGCGCGCAGGTTCGGGTGGCGTTCGAGCAGGGACTCCAGCGCCGCGCGCAGCCGTGCCGGGTCGGCCTGCCCGCCGAGGGTGAACCTGGCCTGGATCACGTACGCGTCGCCGCCGCCGTACAGGGCGTGGAAGAGCAGGCCCTCCTGGGCGGGGGAGAGCGGCAGCACGTCCGCCAGCCGGCCGCTCACCACTCGGCGTCCAGGTCCGCTTCGAGGGCGTCGAGCTGCGCCTGGGTCAGCTCGACCAGCGGGAAGTCCGAGCTGGTCGCGCCGCCCTCGTCAGGCCGGGCGGCCAGCTCGGCCAGCGCCGCCTCCCATCGCTCGGCCAGGTCCAGGACGTCGAGGTCCGGGAGGTGGGACCAGCTCGCCGTCAGGCGGGTGCCGTCGGGGCCGGTCAGGGCCACCGCGTCCAGCTCCACCGCGTACGCCAGCGGGGTGTCGGGCATGCCCTCCAGCTCGCCCTCGAACCTGCCCAGGTAGTTGAAGCGCAGGTCGGGCGCGGGCAGCGCGCTCAGCTTGGCTGCCGTGTCCGGGTTGAGGTAGCGCAGGAGGCCGTGACCGAGGCCCGCCCCGGGGATGGCGCGGAGGGTCTCCTTGATGCGTTTGAGCGCCTCCGGCGGGCTGCCCGTGGCGTCGAGGGTGACGGGGTACTGGGCGGTGAACCAGCCGACGGTGCCGGAGATGTCGAGGTCGTCCGTGAACGGCTCGCGGCCGTGTCCCTCGACCTCGGCCAGCACGCTCGTCCCGCCGCGCCACCGGGTCACGGCGATGGCCAGCGCCGTGAGCAGCACCTCGTTCGGGCCGCAGCGGTAGGCGGCGGGCAGGTGGGTGATGGCCTGCTCGGTGAGGCCGGGCGGGAGCGTCCTGGTGAGGACGGCGCGCCGCCCGTGGCCGCCGCGCCCTGTGGGCGGCCGCCGGTCGGGGCTCAGGAGGGGCTCGCCGGCCGACATGCGCTCCCACAGCGGCAGCTCGGCCGCCACCCGCTCGGGCCGCTGCGCCTCGGCGGCCAGGAGGAGGGACCACCGGGCGAACGACGTGCCCTGGGGTGGGGTGTGGTCCTCTCCGTTGAGCAGGGCGGCCAGTTCCGGGCCGAGCAGGCGCCAGGAGACGGCGTCCACGGCCAGGTGGTGGGCGGTGAGCAGGAGCCGGTCGGGGGCGGTCCAGGTGGCGGCGAGCATGACGCCGCGCCCGGGATCGGGACGGGCTGCGGATGCGGTGGGGGCCGCGTCGTTCCAGGCGCGGACGAACGGGACCTCGTCCTTCCAGGCGCGGACGAACGGGACCTCCGCCGCCTCCTCCGGGGCCGGCACCTCCAGCTCCCAATCGTCCTCGGCGTGCCGCAGCAGGCGCATCCGCAGGGCGGCGTGCCGGGCCGTCAGCGTGCGCAGGGCCGCCCGAAGGCGTTCCTCGCCGCACCCCTCGGGGACGGGCACCACCAGGGACTGGGTGAAGGTGTCCAGCGGGCCGCCGTGCTCGCGCCACCAGTGCATGATCGGCGTGAGCGGGAACCGGCCGGTGGGCACGTCGGCGACGGCACGCGCGGCGACGCGCGCCAGGGCGGCCAGCGCGGCCGGGGTCCTGGCGACGAACACCTCGCGCGGCGTCAGCCCGAGCCCTCGCTCCCGCGCCCGGCTGACGAGCTGGATGGCCGTCACGCTGTCGCCGCCCAGCCGGAAGAAGTCGTCCTCGGCGCCCACCCGGGGCAGATCGAGGAGCTCGGCGAAGAGCGCGCAGAGGGCGGCCTCGCGGTCGGTGACCGGCTCGCGCGACGCCTCCGCTGGTGCGTCCGGCTCGGGCAGCGCGGCCCTGTCCAGCTTGCCCCGGGACGTGAGCGGCAGCGCCTCCAGCACCACGAACTCGCTCGGCACCATGTGCACGGGCAACCTGGCCACCGCATGCGCGAGCACGCCGGCGGTGTCGACCGGGGCCGCCGCACGGGGCACGAGGTAGGCGATGAGGCGGTCGCCGTGCCGGGCCACCGCCGCCCGCGCGACCGCGGCGTGCGTCGCGAGCACCGCCTCGATCTCGGCCGGTTCGATCCGGTGGCCGCGCACCTTCACCTGGTCGTCCGCCCGGCCGAGGAACTGGAGCTGCCCGTCCGGCCGCCGGTGGACGAGGTCCCCCGTGCGGTACATGCGCTCGCCCGGACCCCCGTACGGGTCGGCGACGAACCGCTCGGCGGTGAGACCGGGCCGGCCGAGGTAGCCGCGCGCCACCCCCACGCCCCCCACGTACAGCTCCCCGGGCACCCCCACGGGCAGCGGGCGCAGGCGGGTGTCCAGGACGTACAGGCGGGTGCCGGTGAGCGGGCGGCCGATCGGCGGGAGAGTGCCGTCCGGGGTGAGCGGGTCGCTGACGCTGGAGCCGACCGTGGTCTCGGTGGGCCCGTAGGCGTTCCAGAAGCCCCTGTCCGCCCACCGCGCCACCAGCTCGGGCGGGCACACGTCGGCCCCGGCGCAGACGCCGCGCAGGTCGGGGTAGTCGCCGGGCGGCACGGTGGCCAGCACAGCGGGCGGGATCAGCCCGAACGTGACCCGCCGCTCCCGCAGCACCCGCCCCAGCTCGTCACCCACCAGGGGGCCGGCCGGCGGCACGACGAGCGTGCCGCCGCTGCCGAACGCCAGGCACAGCTCGCCCACCGAGATGTCGAACGTCGGCGCCCCGAGCTGCAGGACCCGGCTGTCCGCGTCGAGCCCGAACGTCGTCACCAGGGAGTGCGCCAGACAGGCGACGCCCGCGTGGCTGACCACCACCCCCTTGGGACGCCCGCTGGAGCCGGAGGTGTAGATCACCCACGCCGCGCCGCGCACGTCGATGTCCGGAAATTTCACATCATTGGTGGAGGTGGCGTCGGGAGAGAGCCGCTCCACGTCGAGCCCGGGCAGCACCTCCGGCCCGGCGATGAGCAGGTGAGCGCCGGCGTCCCCGACCAGCCACGCCACCCGCGATGCCGGATCGTCCGGATCGACCGGCAGGTACGCCCCACCGGCCCGCTGCACCGCCAGGATCGCCACCACCATGGCCATCGACCGCCCCAGCCCCAGCGCCACCACCCGCTCGGGCCCCACTCCGCGCTCCACCAGCGCCCCGGCCAGCCGGTCGGCCCGCTCCAGCAACTCCCCGTACGTGAGCCGCCCGTCCTCCGACTCGACGGCCACGGCGCCGGGCGAGCGCTCGGCCTGCCGCGCCACCAGCCCGTACAGCGTGGTCGCGGGCACCTCGGGGACGGAGCCGGACGGCGGCTCCTCGGGCAGCAGCGCGGCCAGGGACACGGGCGCGTCCGGCTCGGCGACCAGCGCGCCGAGCAACGTCGTGAAGCTCTCGGCCCACGCCCGTACGACGCCGGGCGCGTACACGTCCGTACGGAACTCCAGGCTCGCCTCGAACCCGTCGTCCCCGTCACGCACGATCCCGATCAGGTCGTGCTCCCCGCCGGTGTGCACCCGCTCGGGATCGGCGATCTCCCGCAGCCTGGCCACGCTCGCCTGGCGCGGCAGATGCATGAACACCCACTGGAACAGCGGCGAGCGCCCCGCCACCCGCTCCGGGTCCAGCGCCCGCACGATCCGGCCCACGGGCACGTCGGCGTGCGCGAGCACCTGCGGGAACTCGGCGGTGAAGCGCGCCAGCAGCTCCGCGAACGTGGTGCGGTCGCCGAAGCGCCAGCGGACCGGGACGGAGTTCATCACGTAGCCGATGACGCGGTCCAGGCCCTTGGCGGACCTGTTGGCGACGGGCGTGCCGGTGATCAGGTCGGGCGCGCCGCTCAGCCGGTGCGCGAAGACCGCGAACGCCGTCATCAGCACCCCGTACACGGTGGCGCCGCGTTCTCTGGCCAGCGCCCGCACGGCGGCCTCGACGGGGGCGCCGATCCGGAAGGTCACCTGCTCGACCCCGAAGCCGCCCGCCGTCGCCGAGGTCCCGCCCGGGCCTGCCGTGAGAGGGCGGGGCAGGTCGGCCAGGTAGCCGCGCCACCAGCCGAGCTGGGCGTCGAACACCCCGGCCGCCTCCAGCTCCCGCTGCCAGGAGGCGAAGTCGGCGTACTGGATCGCGGGCCGGCGCAGGCGCGGCGGGAGGCCGTCGCGCACCGTGCGGTAGGCCTCGGTCAGCTCGCCGTGCAGCACGTCGAACGACCACCAGTCCGTCGCGATGTGGTGCAGCGCCAGGACCAGGGTGGCCCGCGTGTCGTCCACGGTGATGAACTGGCCCCTGATCAGCGGCCCGCCGTCCAGCTCGAACGTGCGGCGGCTGAAGGCGTGCAGCGCCGCGCGCACGCCGACGCCGGTGCCGCGCAGGTCGAGCCGCTCCAGCTTGAACGGCTCCACCGGCGCGGACACCACCCGCAGGGTGTCCACCTCACCCGTGATGCGCATGCGCAGGGTGTCGTGGTGCCCCTGGACGATGGTCAGCGCCGCCTCCAGGTCGGCCGGATCGACCGGGGTGTCGAAGTGGTAGGAGCAGCACAGGTTGAGTGCGGCGGTGTCCGGATACAGCGACTCGTACACCCACAGGTCCTCCTGCGCGGGGCTGAGCCGCACCGGCCGGGCGGGGTCGCGCGGGGGCACGATGTCGGGGATCGCCTCCAGCCGGCCGGCCTCGACCAGGCGGCGCAGCAGCTCCACCCGGCGTTCGGTGCTCAGCGCGGCGAACCGGTCAGCGGTGCTCATGAGTCCTCCCGGCTCAGCTCGGCCAGGCGCGCCAGGCTCGCCAGGACCTCGTCGCGGCCCAGCCCGAAGTCGACGAAGCAGGCCACCTCGTCGCAGCCCAGGTCCGCCAGGTCGGCCAGGGCCTTGCGGCACGTCTCGGGCGAGCCGATGAGGCCGCCCCAGGTCAGGTAGCGCTGGAAGGCGAACTCGGTCAGCGCCGCGAGCTGCTCCTCGCTCAGCGCCGCGGCCCGCGCGCCCTTGTTGACGGCGGTCTGCGCCAGGTACGACCTCAGGTACGCCTTCAGCGGCCCGCCGGCCCGCTCCCTGGCCAGCTCGTCGGTGGCGGCCACGTACGTGTGGGCCATGAGCGTGACCGTGCCCCTGGGCGGGGTGCCGGGCTGGCCGGGGGCGGCGGCGTAGGCGTCGCGGTAGAGGCGGATCTTCCCGGCCAGCTCGTCGCGGGTCTGCCCGATGGTGGCGCCGAGGATGTTCGTCCGCATGCGGCCGGCCGCCTCCCACGTCTGCGGGCTGCCGGAGGTGGTGGTCCACAGCGGCAGGCAGGCGGAGTACGGCCGCGGCTGCGCGGTCACCGCCACCTGGCCGCCGGTGCCGTCGGTGAACTCCACGGCCTCGCCCGCCCACAGCCGCCGCAGCAGCGCCAGGTCGCGGAAGGCGCGCTCCCTGCGGTCCTGGTACGCGCCGGGGGCGAGCACGAAGTCCCTGGAGTGCCAGCCGGTGGCGACCGAGACGCCGATCCGGCCGCGTGACAGGTTGTCCACGACGGCCCAGTCCTCGGCGACCCGCAGCGGGTGGTGCAGGGGGAGCACCAGGCTGCCGGCGCGCAGGTGGATGCGTTCGGTGGCGGTGGCCAGGGCGGCGCTGAGCAGGGCCGGGTTCGGGAAGACCTGGCCGACCTGCTGGAAGTGGCGCTCGGGGGTCCAGACGGCGGTGAAGCCCAGCCGGTCGGCGGCTCGGGTGATGGTCAGGATGTCGTCGTATTTGGTGGCGTGTCCGGTGCTGGCGTCGTCGGCACCGAAGAACATCACGCTGAGGTCCATGGACGTGCTCCTCACCGGGGGTGGGTGCTGCGCGGGGTTCTGGGCAGGCGGGTGATGGCGGGCCCGGTGGTCGGTGCTGTGGTCGGTGCTGTGGTCGGTGCTGTGGTCGGTGCTGTGGTCGGTGCTGTGGTCGGTGCTGTGGTCGGTGCTGTGGTCGGTGCTGTGGCTGGTTGTGGGAGCGGTGAGGCGGCGGCGAGTGTGGCGGCCAGGGTGGCGACGGTGGGGGAGGCGAACAGGTGGGTGGCGGTGGCGGGCAGGCCCTGGCCGGCCAGGCGGGCCGCGACCCGTACGGCGCTCAGGGAGTTGCCGCCCAGCGCGAAGAACCCGTCGTCCCGCTCCACCCGCGCCACACCGAGCACCTCGGCCCAGACGGCGGCGATCCGCCGTTCGAGCTCGGCATTCGCGCCCAGCTCCGGGCCAGCAGCCGGGGGCGGGGCCGCGGCCGGGGCGGTCCTGGGCGGGGGTGGCACGGCGATCCGGGAGACGGGCGTGTCGGGCGCCGCCGCCATGCCTTCCAGCACCCGCACCAGCGCATCGCCCAGCCACTCCACCACCGCCCGCTCGAAGGCGTCCGCCCGATACTCGAGCGTCACCACGATCCCGGCCGGCACCCCACCGGGCAGGTAGTCGTCGGTCACGTCCACCAGCAGCTCGAACCGGGCGGCCCCGGTCCTGACCACCTCCACCCGCGCCTCGACCCCGGGTAGCGTCACCTCGGACCGCAGGTTGTTCTGCAGCGCCAGCACCACGTCCACCAGCGGTTGCCGCCCCGGATACCGCACCGGGTTCAGCTCGTGCACGACCCGCTCGAACGGCACCTCCTGATGCGAGAACGCCTCCAGGTCGGTCTCCCGCACCCGCGCCACCAGCTCCCCGGCCGCCGGATCCCCCGACAGGTCGGTGCGGAGCACGAGCAGGTTGACGAAGAACCCCACGAGCTCGTCCACGGAGCCGCCCGACGCGGCGCCGCCGGACCGCCCCGCGACGGGCGCGCCGATGGGCACGTCGGTGCCCGCCCCCGCCCGTTGCAGCACGACGGCGAGCCCGGCGTGCAGCACCATGAACAGCGTGGCCCCGTGCCGCCTGCCCAGCTCCACCAGCCGCGCGTGCGCCCCGGCCCCGATCTGCCGCACCACCGTGCCCGCGGCGGCCTCGCCCGCCGGGCGCGAGGAGCGGGGCAGGGCCAGCCGCTCGGGCATGCCCTTCAGGGCCTTGCGCCAGTACGCCAGCTCGTCGGCGGCGACGGCGTCCACCCGTTCCCGGTGCCGCGCGGCGTACTCGGCGTACCGGACGGGCAGAGGCGTCCAGACGGCGGGCACGCCGTCCAGCCGCGCCCGGTAGGCCAGGGACAGATCGCGCATGAACGGCGGCAGCGACCACCCGTCGGTGGCGATGTGGTGCATGACCAGCAGCAGCGCGTGCTCGCCCGGCCCCGTCGTGAACAGCACGGAGTGGATGGGCAGCTCGGCTCCCAGGTCGAACCGGTGCCGCGCCGCTGCAGCGACCCGCTCGTCCAGCTCGGCGGCCGGCACCTCGACGGCGGTGAACCCGGGCGTGGCCGCGCCGGCCGGCAACACCCGCTGGGCGGGCTCGCCGTCGTGCACGGTGAAGATCGTCCGCAGCGGCTCGTGACGGGCCACCACGTCCTGCAGCGCGCCGCGCAGCGCGGGCACGTTCACGGGGCCGCGCAGGCGTACGAGCATGGGCATGGTGTAGGCCACGCCCGCATCGACCTGGTCGAGGAACCACAACCGGCGCTGCGCCGCCGACAACGGCACCTGCAAGGAGGGGGACGCGGAGGAGGGGGCGAACGCAGCGGAAGCGCCCGATGCGGCAGTGGCGCCGGGAAGGACGGGGGACGTGGCGGGCGCGCTGGACGCGACGGGCGAGCCGAGCGCGGCGGGGCCGAGGTGGGCGGCGACGGCCGCCACCGTGGGTGTCTCGAACAGCGTCCTGACCCCCACCTCCACCCCCAACTCCACCTGAATCCTGCTGAGCAGCCTGACCACCCTCAACGAGTCCCCACCCATCGCGAAGAAGTCGTCATGCACCCCCACCTCATCCACCCGCAACACCTCGGCGAACAACCCGCACAACACCCGCTCCACCGCAGACCCCGGCAAGCCACCCCCGCCCGCCACGTACGACGGCACGGGCAGCGCGGCCCGATCCAGCTTCCCGGTCCCGGTCAACGGCAACGACTCGACCTCGACGAACGCCGACGGCACCATGAACTCGGGCAACACCGCGCCCACCTGCGCCCGCAAGGACTCGGCCACACCCCCGCCGCGCGGCACCACGTAGGCGACCAGCCGCCGATCCCCCGGCACGTCCTCCCGGACCACCACACAGGCCCGCGCCACCCCCGGATGCCGCGCCAGCACGGCCTCGACCTCCGCCGGCTCGATCCTGAAGCCGCGCACCTTCACCTGCTCATCGGCCCGCCCCACGAACTCCAGCACCCCACCGGCCCCCCGCCGCACGAGGTCGCCGGTGCGGTACATGCGCTCGCCCGGTGCGCCGAAGGGATCGGCCACGAAGCGTTCGGCGGTCAGCGAGGGGCGGCCGGCGTAGTAGAGCGCCAGCCCGTCCCCGGCCGCGTACAGCTCCCCGACCTCCCCGTCGGCGACCGGCCGCAGCCGCGCGTCCAGGACGTGCGCGCGCTTGCCGCGCAGCGGCGTGCCGATGGGCACGGGCCCGTCCACGCCGGCCACGGGATGGGTGGTCATGAAGATCATGCCTTCGACGGGCCCGTAGCCGTTGCGCAGGCGCAGTGCCGGATGCCGGTCGAGGGCGCGGCGGACGTGCGCGGGCGACAGCGCCTCGCCGCCGACGATCAGGTGGCGGAGCCCGGCCAGGGCGTCCGGGCACTCGTCCACGATGACGTTGAACAGGCTGCCCGACAGGTACATCGCGCTCACCCCGTGCTCGGCCACCAGCCGCGCCAGCACCACGGGGTCGGGCCGCGGCCCCGGGTACAGCACGCACGTCCCGCCGGACAGCAGCGGCCCCCACAGCTCCAGGGCGAAGGCGTCCCACGAGGTCGGCGAGCACTGCGGCCACGTCGCCTCGAACGGCGCGTACTCCTGGCCGGTCACCGTGGCGGTGATCGCCCGGTGCGGCGCGGCGACGCCCTTGGGCCTGCCGGTGGAGCCGGAGGTGAACATCACGCACGCCACCCCGTCGTGCCGGGTCGCGGCGCCGCCCGGCGGGCGTTCGAGACCGTCGGGGCAGAGCACGGCGGCGGCGCCCGCGTCGGCGACCATGCCGCGCAGCCGCTCCTCGGGGAAGGCCGGGTCGAGCACCAGGTAACCGGCGCCGGCCTTGAGCACGGCCAGCAGCGCGACCACCAGCTCGACGCCGCGCTCCATGCGCACACCGACCAGGCGGCCGGCCACGCCACCGAGCCCGGCCGCCTGTGCGCCGGCCACGTCGCGGAGCCAGGCCGCCCGTGCGTCGGCCCGCGCGTCCAGCTCGGCGTAGGTCAGCCGGTCGGCGCCGCAGACCAGCGCCGTCCTGCCGGGCGTGCGGGCCGCCTGAGCCGCGAAGGCCTCGTGAACCAGCTCGCTCACCACGGTCAGTCCCGCGCGAGGCTCGCCGGGCGCAGGTCGGTCCAATGTGTCTCGATGTGCTCCAGGCACGCGGCGCGCGGGCTCGCCGCCAGCGCCACCCGCCAGCCCGCCGGCACGTCGAGGCCCGCGGGCCACAGCGAGTGCTGGTTCTCCTCGTTCACGAGCACCAGGTAGGTGCCGTTCTCGTCCTCGAAGGGGTTGGTCGTCACGTCAGCCTCCCGCGGGTTGTCTCTCCAGGTCGGGCGTCAGCACGTCGATGTCGCGTACGGCGCGGCGGGCCAGCCCCCACAGGGCGGCGCCGGCGCCGAGCAGGCCGGCGATCAGCAGCATGGCGGCCATGCCGCTGCCCGGCCCCGCCCCCACGAGGGGACGCAGCAGGCCCGCCAGGCCGGTGCCGGCCGCGGCCTGGGGCTCGAAGACGTGGTCGGCGAGCGGCCCCGAGAACGCCATGGCGATGGGGGAGGAGATCTGCGAGACGAACATGACGGCCCCGAACACCCGCCCCTGCCGCTCCTCCGGCACCTTGGTCTGGATGATCGACTGCATCGAGCCGTTCACGATCGGCATGATCAGCGCCCCGGCGAGGATGGCCGCGGTCCAGGCGACCACGCCGTGCACCATGGCCATGACGATCTGCGCGCTCACGCACATGCCGACGACGCCGAGCATCATGCCGCGCACCCGGTTGCGCGGCCCGCCCCAGGCCGCCAGCAGCAGGCCGCCCGCGATGCCGCCGGCGCCGATGCCGGCGTTCACGGCGGCCAGGGCGGAGACGTCGCTGCCCGTCCTGGCCAGGATCATGGGCTGCACCACCGCGAACCCGAACACCATCACCAGGTTGACCGTGAAGAACACGAGGATCAGGCCGCGCAGGCTGGGCTGGGCGAACAGGTAGCGCAGCCCCTCCAGGGAGTCGGCGCCGAGCCGCCTGCGGGTGCCCGCCTCGCCCGGCCGGTCGCCGTCCATGCGGACCAGCCGTACGGTGACCAGCGCGACGGCGAAGCTGACCAGGTCGATCCAGAGCACCGCGCCCAGCCCGCCGGTCACCACGAGCAGGCCGGCCAGCGCGGGCCCGCCCACGTCGGCCACGCTCTTGGCGGTGGCCAGCAGCCCGTTGGCCCGCTGCAGCTGCTCCTTGCCGACGAGCAGCGGCACGGCCGACGACAGGGCGGGGAACTGGAAGGCGGCGGCGGCGCCGAGCAGCGCGACCGTCACGTACACCTGCCACAGGTGCAGGTCGCCGAGGAAGTACACGGCCGCCAGCCCGGCCACGGCCACGAGCCCGCCCAGGTCGGCGAGTTGCAGCGCGGTGCGCTTGCGGCAGCGGTCCACGATCGCGCCCGCCGTCGGGCTGAGCAGCATCTGGGGGAGCAGCGCGCACAGGGAGAGCGCGACCACCTGCGTGGCCTGATGATCGGCCGTCCAGGCCTGAATGACCAGGGAAAAGCGGAGAACGGAATTGCCGATCAGGGTGACGACCTGGCCACACCACACCAAGCCGAATCTTCCCATTCCAGCGAATCGCTGAAAAAAGCCGTTTCGTTGGGACGCAGGAGGTTCATCCATATGTGCCCGAGGCCCTTCTGGTAAAAAGGAACCTTCAAGACGCCCCGTTTCTCACGGTCGCCTCACTTGTACCTTCACACACAGTTTCGAGCACGAGCAATAAGCTATTTGTGGTCTGGCAATTACTAGCCGTCAACGGTTGAGGTCAACCAGTCGCAGCGCCTCGGAAGCCACCGCGTGCCGTAGCTCCCTGATGCCGTCGCGGCCCCGTACGGGATGCACGGCGTTCGTCAGCAGCACCACGGTCAGGCGGCGGGCGGGGTCGATCACCAGCGAGGTGCCGGTGAAGCCCGAGTGGCCGTACGCGCCGTCCAGCGGCCCCACGATGCCGGGGTCGCCGATCCGCACGCCCAGCCCGTGCCGGAAGGGTGCGCCCCCGGCCCCCTGGTCGCGCGTCATCTCGGCCACGCTGTGCGGGCGCAGCACGGGCCCGCCGCCGCGCCGCAGCATCTCGCCGAAGGCCAGCAGGTCGCCGGCGGTGGCGAACACGCCGGCGTGCCCGGCCACGCCGCCCAGCGCGTACGCGGTCTCGTCGTGCACCTCGCCCCGCACGCAACCGGGCCCTGGCCGCTCGGCCTTGCACTCGGTGGCGGCGACCCGGTCCGCGCGGGCGGGGCGGTAGCCCGTGTCCGCGAGCCCCAGCACGTCCGTGATCCGGGTGCGGACCAGCGCGTCCAGCGGCGCGCCCCCGGCCAGCTCGGCCAGCCGGCCGGCCATCACCATGCCGACGTCGCTGTAGAGGTAGGGGCCGCCGACCGGGTGGCCGATCGGTGTGCGGACCATGGCCGCCATCCGCGCGGCGGCGTCCGCGCCGGGCAGTTCCCTGTCGATCCGGCGGATCGGGGGCAGGCCCGCCGTGTGGGTGAGCAGGCGGCGCGGCGTGATCCGCGGATCGGTCCCGGGGATCCAGTGGGCGACCGGCTCGTCCAGGCCCAGCCGCCCCTCCTCGGCCAGCCGGAGCAGCACGACCGTGGTGCAGAGCTTGCTGACCGAGGCCAGGTCGAAGATCGAGTCGAGGCGGGCGGGCGGCCGGTCCGCCGCCAGGGTCCCGCCGGCGTCGGTGTAGCGGACGAGCTCCCCGGCGGCGGCCGAGGCCGCCACGGAGCCGTTCGCGGCGATCAGGGCGACCGCCGCCGCGCAGACGCGCGGCACCGCGTCCGCCAGCACCGCCTCCAGCCGGTCGCTCATCGTCCCCCATTCAAGATCATCGTCCCCGCGTCCCCCGATCCCCGCGCCCGTGCGCTCAGCCGCTGAGCGCGTCGCTGAGGCGCTCCCCGTGCGACTGCAGCAGCGCGCGGGCGCCGTCGGCGTCGAGCCCGTGCCGGATCATCAGCACCGCGACCTTCGCCTGCCCGCCCGCCGCGTCCAGCGCCGCGCCCGCCGTCTCGCGGTCGGCGCCGGTGATGTCGGCGACGATGCGCATGGCCCGCCCGGCGAGCTTGCTGTTCATGGCCGACATCTCGATCATCTTGTTGCCGTACGTGCGGCCCAGCTTGACCATCGAGATCGTGGAGATCATGTTCAGCACGAGCTTCTGCGCCGTGCCGGCCTTCAGCCGGGTGGAGCCGGTCACCACCTCGGGGCCCACGACCACCTCGATCGCGTGCTCGGCGGCGGCCGACAGCGGCGCGTCGTCATTGCAGGACAGGCCGACGGTGAGCGCGCCGCGGCTCGCGGCCTCCGCCAGCGCGCCCAGCACGAAAGGGGCCCGCCCGCTGGCGGACACGCCCACCACCGAGTCGAGCGGTCCCACCTTCAGGTCCTTCAGCGCGGCGGCGCCCGCCTCCGCGTCGTCCTCCGCCCCCTCCACGGAGCGGGTCAGCGCGTCGGGCCCGCCCGCGATCACCCCCTGCACCAGCGACGGGTCGGTGCCGAACGTGGGCGGGCACTCGCTGGCGTCGAGCACGGCCAGCCGCCCCGACGTGCCGGCGCCGACGTAGAACAGCCGCCCTCCGGCGGCCATCCGCTCGGCGATCGCGTCGATGGCGGCCGAGATCGCCGGGATGGCCACCGCCACGGCGGCGGGCACGGCGGCGTCGGCCTGGTTCATCAGACGGGCGATCCGCTCGGTCGGCAGCCGGTCGATCTGGCTGTAGCGGGGATCGTTCTGCTCGGTGGACAGCTCGGGCAGCGGCTCAATCATGTCGCTAATTTCCACCCTCTACTTCTCTCTTGTAAATATCTTTCAGACAATGGGTTCCATGCCGCACGTAAGAACCGGAGCAGAACGGCTGGCCACGGACCCCGCCCTCGCGGGCGGCGCCCGCCTCGGCCTGATCACCAACCCCACCGGAGTCCTGCCCGACCTGACCCCCACCGCCGACGCCCTCCCGGCCGCGGGGGTGAAACTGACCGCGCTGTTCGGCCCCGAGCACGGCCTGCGCGGCACCGCGCAGGCCGCCGGGTCCGAGGGCGACGCCGTGGACGAGCGGACGGGCCTGCCCGTGTACGACACCTACCAGCTGTCCGGGGAGGCCCTGGACCGCGTGGTGGCCTCCGCCGGGGTGGACACGCTGGTCTTCGACATCGCCGACGTGGGCACCCGCTTCTACACCTACGTCTGGACCATGTACGACCTGATGGAGTCGGCCGCCCGGCTCGGCCTGCGCTTCGTGGTCCTGGACCGGCCGAACCCGCTGGGCGGGACCGTGACGGAGGGGCCGCCGCTCGACCCGGCGTTCGCCAGCTTCGTGGGCCGCTTCCCGCTGCCGATCAGGCACGGCAGGACCGTGGGGGAGCTGGCCGGGCTGTTCGGGCTGGACGTGGACCTGACGGTCGTCACCATGGAGGGCTGGCGGCGCGAGATGAGCCACGCCGAGACGGGGCTGCCCTGGGTGATGCCCTCGGTCAACATGCCGACCCCGGACACCGCGCTGGTCTATCCGGGCACCGGCCTCGTCGAGGGCACGAACTTCTCCGAGGGGCGCGGCACGACCAGGCCGTTCGAGCTGATCGGGGCGCCGTACGCGGACGCCAGGTTCGCCCCGGCACTGGCCGCGCTGGGCCTGCCGGGCGTCCGGTTCAGGGAGGTGTGGTTCACGCCGACGTTCCACAAGCACGCCGGCATCCCCGTACGCGGGGTGCAGCTGCACGTGCACGACCGCGAGAGCTTCAGGCCCGTGCTGACGGGCCTGTCCATCCTGCACGTGGCCCGCACGCTCTACCCGGGCGACCTGCGCTGGCAGGGGCCTGACCTGTTCCTGCACCACCTGTGGGGGTCCGGCACCCTGACCAGGTGCCTGGATGACGGGGCCGACCCGCGCGAGCTGTGCCCGCCGCCGGGCCGCCCCGAGGGATCGCTGCTCTACCGCTGAGGCCATCACGCCAGATCGCGCCGGTAGAGCCAGAAGACGCGCTCCGCCCGCGCGCCCACCGCGCGCGAGTAGAACCGCAACGGCCCCACCCATCCGATCTGGGCACTGTCCTGACCGGCGGCCCGCTGCTCCGCCAGGCACCGGCGGAGCAGCACCCGGCCCAGGCCGAGCCCGCGCGCGTCAGGGGCGGTGCCCATCGGGCCGAACCAGGCGGGCCGCGCGCCCCAGGCGGCGAAGCCCAGGATCTCGCCGTCGCGCTCGGCGTAGTGCAGCCCGGCCCCGGTGACCGCCTCCCAGGCCCACCGCTCGTTCCAGTGCTCCTGGATGAACGCGGCCACCCGCTCCCGATCGGCGCCGGCGGCGTGCACGGTGACGCCCGCCTTCTCCAGCCGTGCCAGCTCCTCCGCCACCGGCAGGTCCGCGGACAGGTCGGCCGTCATGTTCCAGGCCACGTGGTAGCGCTCGTAGCCGAGGCTCTCGGCCAGGCAGGCGGCCGCGGTGTAGCGCACGTCGATGCCCGGCCAGGCGTAGCACGGCGGGTTCCCGGCGAAGCGGGCCTGGCGCGCCCCCTGCTCGCCGAGCCACTCCTCGGCCGCGCGCACCAGCGTCCTGCCGCGCCCCTCGCCCCTGGCGTCCGGGTGCACGGCCAGCAGGTCGAGGTGCCCGACGCCCGGATCCTTGTCCGACATCGAGGCCATCACCACGCCGCCGTCCACGGCCAGCGCCGTCCACCGCCTGCCCTCCGGTGGCCGCGAGAGGTGCCCGACCAGGGCGGCAGCCTCCCCGGTGTCCAGGGTCAGCGCGGCCTCGGCGATCCGGGCGGCCTCGGCGAGGTCCGCCGCCTTGACGAAGGGCATCAGACCTCGCTCATCGGGCGGGCGATCACGCTGCGCCGCTCCGGGTAGAAGCACGCGTGCTCCTGCGGCACCCCCTCGGTGACCTGTAGCAGCGGCCGCTCGGCGGTGCAGCGCTCACCTTGGAACGGGCAGCGGCGGGCGAACAGGCAGCCCTCGTCGGACCGGCTCTCGTCCAGCGACTCCAGCGGCACCACGGGCTGCTCGCCGGGCTGCTCCAGGCCGTGCAGCACCGGGATGGCCGACAGCAGCGACTGCGTGTACGGGTGCACGGGGTCGGCGATGATCGTGTCCACCGGGCCGCGCTCGACGACCTGGCCGCGGTAGATGACGTACAGCTCGCCGTCCGCGCCGATGTAGCGGGCCGTGGCCACGTCGTGGGTGATGAACAGCACGCTGACGCCCAGCCGCTCGCGCAGGTCCTTCAGCAGCGCCAGGATGCCCAGCCGGAGCGAGACGTCGATCATCGAGACGGCCTCGTCGGCGACGAGCATCTCCGGGTCCACCGTCAGCGCGCGGGCGATGACCACGCGCTGCCGCATGCCGCCGGACAGCTGGTGCGGGTAGCGCGACAGCACCGTGCCCGGGTCCAGGCCCACCAGCGACAGCACCTCGGCCGCCCGCTCGTCGATCCACTGCCGCGAGCGCCCCGTCTGCCTGGCGCGCAGGGCCAGCGGCGCGTGCAGCGTCTGGTGGATGGTCCTGGTCGGGTTCAGGGCCGAGTACGGGTCCTGGTGGATCAGCTGGATCTTGCGGAAGTGCGGCTGGCGCTGCTTGGGCTTCAGCTCCGACAGCGAGACGCCGTCGATGGCGATCTCCCCCTCGTCGTACGACTCCAGCCCCGCGATGATCCGCCCCAGCGTCGTCTTCCCGCACCCGGACTCGCCGATGAACGAGGCCGCGCCACCCTTGGGGATCGCGAAGTCCACGCCCCGCAGCGCCCGCACCTCGCGGGCCCCGAGCAGCTTGCCGCGCTGCTTGAAGGTCTTGACGACCCCGGTTCCGGTGATCATGCATGCTCCTTGACGGTCACGGTCACGGCGTGGCAGGCCACGGTCCTGGGGCCGTCGGCCACCGCCTCCGGGTCCACGGTGTCGCACACGTCCATGCGCAGCGGGCAGCGCTCCCTGAACACGCAGCCCTGCTTGGGCACCGTGGCCAGCGTCGGCGGCCGGCCGGGCAGCGCCTGCGCCTCGTCGATGTCGCCGACGAGCCGGGGGATGGCCCTGATCAGGCCGCGTGTGTAGGGGTGGCGGGGCGAGCCGAGCACCTGCCTGGTGGGGCCCTGCTCGACCAGCCGGCCGCCGTACATGACCGCCAGCCGGTCGGCCACCTCGGCCACCACGCCGATGTCGTGCGTGATGACCAGCGTCGTCAGGCCGCGCTCGGCGTGCACCTCGCGGACGATCTTCAGGATGTTCGCCTGGGTGATCATGTCGAGCGCCGTCGTCGGCTCGTCCAGCACGACCAGGTGGGCGTTGAGCACCAGCGCCAGCATGATGCCGACGCGCTGGCGCATGCCGCCGGACAGCTCGTGCTGGTGCGAGTCCAGCACCCGGGCGCCGTCCAGGCCCATCCTGCCCAGCAGCTCCCTGGCCTCGCGCACCAGGCCGCGCAGGTCCTCCACGCCGTGCGAGCGGCCCAGGTCCAGCAGCTGCTTGCCGACCGTCTTGAGCGGGTTGAGCGAGTTCTGGGCGGCCTGGAAGACGTACCCGATGTGCTTGCCGCGCGCCTTGCGCAACTGCTCGCCGCGCAGGGCGGCCACGTCGCCGAGACCGTCGATCTCCACGCTGCCCGCCGCGATCCTGCCGGGCGGCTGGACGGCGTTGAGCAGCGACAGCGCCAGCGTGGACTTGCCGGAGCCGGACTCGCCGACGATGCCGGTGATCGAGCCGGGCTCCAGCGTCAGGCTGACGTCGCGGACGGCGGGCAGCTCGCCCGCGGGGGTCTTGTAGACGACCGTCAGGCCGCCGATGCGCACTCCCGGCGCTTGCTTGACCACGTGCTACTCCTCGCGCAGCCGGGGGTTGAAGATCTCGTCCATGGCGTCCACCACGAGCACGATGGCCAGGGTCAGCAGCAGGATCGCCAGCAGCGGTCCGAGCAGGAACCCCAGCGCGCTGGGCACCGTCAGGGCGCCGGAGCGGAACACGGCCGTGTTGAGCATCTGGCCCCAGTTGTTCGACTCGTACGGCAGCACGCCCAGGAAGAAGAGCCCCACCTGCGCGTACACGCCGCCGGTGATCGCGATGAGCATGTTCATCGCGATGTACGGCGCCATGCTCGGCAGCAGCTCCTTGCCCACGATGTGCGTGGTGGACAGCCCCAGCCCGCGCGCCGCCTCGATGAACCCCCGCTCGCGCAGGGACAACGTCTGCGACCGCACGGCCCTGGCCACGCCGCCCCAGCTCAGCAGCCCCAGCACCAGGCCCATCTGCACGGCGCTGCTGAACTTCCACACCGTGGACAGCACCAGCAGCAGCGGCAGGCCGGGGATGGTCAGCTTCATGTCCGTCAGCCGCATCAGCACGGTGTCCCAGCGGCCCCGCTTGAAGCCGGAGAACAGCCCGATGCCGGTGCCCACGACCACCGTGATGACGGCGGTGACGAGCGCGGCCAGCAGCACGTACCGGGAACCGGTGACCACCAGCGCGACCACGTCGCGGCCCTGGTCGTCGGTGCCCAGCCAGTGCTCCCAGCTCGGCGGCCTGGTGAGCAGGTTCGGATCACGGGGCAGCGGGTCGGGGTAGAACATCGGCCCGAACACGCCCATGAACGCGAAGCCCGCCATGAGCGCCGCGCCCACCAGGCGGCTGGGCTTGCGCTTCATCACCCGCCACACGCCCGCCCAGAAGTTGCGGCGCATGGCGGCGCTGGTCGAGGAGCTCTCCAGGAGCACGCTCATGCCGACACCTCCTCCCCGCTGCGCACTCGCGGGTCGATCACGCTGTAGAACAGGTCGGCGACGATGTTCGCCACGATGATGGCCACCGTGATGATCAGGAACGCGCCGCCCATCAGCGCGTAGTCGCGCATCGTGATGCTCTCGATGAGCAGCAGCCCGAGCCCGGGATAGTTGAAGATGCGCTCGATGAACACGGCGCCGCCCAGCAGCAGGCCGAGCGAGAGCGCCAGGATCGTGAACAGCGGCAGGATCGCGTTGCGTGCGATGTACCTGAAGATGATCGAGCGCTTCATCCCGCGCAGCTCCGCGGCCAGGATGAAGTCGTCGCCGAGCACCGTGACGACGCTCGACTTCATCGCCAGGATCCACCCGCCGTACGCGGCCAGCGCGTACGTCGCCACCGGCAGCACCGCGTGGTCGAACAGCGAGGCCAGGTAGCCGGCGTTGAACCCGGGCTCGTACAGGATGTCCACTGGGCCGTCCGCAGGCAGGATCGGGATCAGCGTCGCGAAGATCGCGCTGAGCAGCAGCCCGAGGACGTACTGCGGCACGCCGTGCAGCAGCGACCCGGAGATCGCCAGCACGTCGCCGAGCTTGCCCGTGCGCTTGATGGCCGCGTAGACGCCCAGGATGATGCCGACCAGGAAGCTCAGCAGCGTCCCCGCCAGCACCGGTAGAACGGTCCACTTGGCCGCTTCCGCCAGCACGCCCGTGACCGGCGCGCCGGCGTGGGTGATCGACTGGCCCAGGTCGAAGGTGAGCAGGCCGGTCATGTAGTCGAGGTACTGGTCCCAGAGCGAGCCCTGCGGCTGGAAGCCGTACAGCACGCGCGTGGCCTGCTGGGCCGCCTCGGCGGACATGCCCTGCTCGATGAGTTTCTGCACGTTCGCCGCCACCGGGTCGCCCGGGATGCTCCTGACGATGAAGAAAGTGATCGTGGCGACGACGAGAATCATGACGATCCCGCGGGCCAGGTGGCCCGCGAGTCGCCGTGCGATGATCGTCATACGTTCTTTCTCTACTGCTTGGCCTTGATCATGCCGAGCTGGATCCAGACTCCGGCCGTCAGGCGCAGCAGGTCGCTGTCCTGCTCGGGCCAGCCGGTGAAGCGGGCGGTGTTGGTGAACTGCGTGTTCACGTAGTCCCAGAGCTGGATGGCGGGCAGATCCTGGTTGGCGGTCCTGGCGAGCTTCGCCATGATGGGCTTGGCGTCCTCGGCGGAGGCGGCGTTCAGCTCGGCGGTCAGCTCACCGGGGTTGACCTTGCCGACGCCCTCGACGTCGATCTCCTCGGGGCCGCCCATCCAGTTGCCGCTCTTGCCGGGGGCGCTGTGCTTGACCTTGCCCGCGACGTTGGACCAGCCGTTGGAGACGCCGTAGAGGCGCTGGAAGATGTCGTACGGCGCGGGGCCGAGCGCCATCAGCCAGAAGCCGACGTCGTACTTGCCGGCCGAGAGCTCCTCCAGGTAGACGGGGTAGTCGGCGACGGTGACGACCTCGGCGTCCACGCCGGCCTCGATGAGCTGGCTCTTGATGTTCTCCTGCGCGGAGATCCAGTCGGAGAAGCCGGACGGCGCGTTCATCGTGACCTTCCACGGCGAGCCGTCGGCCAGCGTCCACTTGCCGTCCTTCTTCTGCAGGCCGGCCTCCTTGAACTCCGCCTCCGCCTTGGCCAGGTCGTGCTTGTACGGCTCCAGGGCGGCCAGCTCGGCGCCGATCCACTCCTGCGCGGGCTTCTGGTGGATGCCGGAGGTCGTCACGGCCGGCGTGCCGCCCTCGGGCGAGGCGACCTTGGTGACCTGGTCGCGGTCGATGAGGTAGGCCAGGCCGCGGCGCACGTGCACGTTGTCGTACGGCTTCTTGGACTGGTTGAACGCCATGCCGACGGCGACCGGCGAGAAGCCCTTGATGGTGTTGGAGCCGGGCGCCTGCTTGATCCGGTTCATCACGTCGGCCGGCGCGGCCACGAAGCCGGAGTGGTCGAGCTTGCCGGCGCTCAGGTAGTTCCAGATCTGCTCGTTGCCGTTGTAGTTGAGGAACTTGACCTGGTCGGGCGCCACGTTCGCGGCGTTGTAGAAGTTCTTGTTCTTCAGCAGCAGCGCCTCGCCCGGGTTGACCCGCTCCAGCACGAACGGGCCGGCGGAGACGTCCTTGGGCGGCGCGAAGGCCAGCACCTTCTGGCCCAGGGCGAGGATCTCCTCGCGGGCCTTCTCGGCGTCGGCGCCGTCGCCCCGGGAGGTCTTGAGCGTGTCCCAGAAGTTGGCGGGCAGGATGCTGCCCCAGACGTGCGCCGGCACGACCCAGGTGTCCATGACGCCCCGGGCGAACTTCATGCTCGGGTTGGACATGTCCTGGGTGACCTTGACCGTCTTGTCGTCCACGACGGTGACCTCGGCCGCCGCGCCCGCGGCGCCCGGCGTGATCGCGAACGCGGTGCTGCCGGTGGTGTAGGCCAGGCCGATGGAGGTGCGCACGTCCTCGGCGACGACGGGCTTGCCGTCGGACCACTTGCCGTTCGGCTGCAGGTGGATGGTGATCGAGGAGTTGTCGGGCGCGATCTCCCATTTGGCCGCGATACCCGGGTAGAACTGGTTGGGGTCGGTCAGGTGGTTCTTGACCCAGCCCAGCTTCATCGCGTTGTAGCCCTGGAAGGAGTTGCCCTTCGGGGCCCAGGGGTTGGCGGGGCCCGATGCGTCGAGGCCCGGCCTGGTCACGTCGATCGTGGTGAAGAGCCCGCCGCCACCACCGCCGCCCGAGCCGGATGTGTTGGTCGTACCACCGCCGCTGCACGCCGCAGTCGCGGAGGCAAGGCCCAGCAACGCCACTACCGCTGCCAGTCGCTTCATTTGCCGCTCCGGGGGATGTCTCTAGGGATTGACCGGACATTACGATCGGGCCCGATCGACGTCAATAATCTCCAGAGGTTGTGAGGCTAATGTAACTTTCCTTCATGAGTGTATGGACTGGTGCTTATCTCCATCAAGTGCCTGTTCAGCCCATGATCAGGACGGCGGCCCCGTTCACCCGGTCGGCCGCCAGGTCGCTCAGCGCCCGGTCGGCCTCCGTGAACGGGTACGGCACCGTCGACACGCGCGGCGGATGCGACAGCGCGAGCTCCAGGTACGCCCGTCCGTCCGCCCTGGTGTTCGCGGTCACACTCCGCAGCGTACGTTCCTGGAACAGGTGCTTTTCATAGTTCAGCACCGGGATGTCGGTGAGGTGGATGCCCGCCACGGCCAGCGTGCCGCCCCTGTCGAGGGCCTCCAGCGCCGTCGGCACCAGCTCGCCCACCGGCGCGAACAGGATGGCGGCGTCCAGCGGCTCGGGCGGCCGGTCACCGGCGGAGGCGGCGCCCAGCTCCAGCGCCAGCGCCCGCGAGGCGGCCGACCTGCTGACCGCGTGCACCACGGCGCCCTGGGCGATCGCGGCCTGCGCGGTCAGATGCGCCGAGGCCCCGAACCCGTAGATGCCCAGCCTCCCACCCGGCGGCACATCGCACCGGGCCAGCGCCCGGTAACCGATGATCCCGGCGCACAGCAGCGGCGCCAGCTCCACCGCCGGCCGGTCGTCCGGCAGGGGATAGACGTAGTCCGCGGGCGCGACCACGTACTCGGCGTACCCGCCGTCCGCGTCCCACCCGGTGTAGGCCGACCGCGGGCACAGGTTCTCCATGCCGCGCACGCAGTACCGGCAGGTGCCGCAGGTGGAGCGCAGCCACGCCACGCCCACCCGCTCACCCGTGCCGGCGACCCTGCCGACGACCTGGTGGCCGGGCGCGGTGCGAGGGCGGCGCGGCTCCAGATCGCCCTCCGCCAGGTGCAGGTCCGTACGGCACACGCCGCACGCCTCCACCCGCACCAGCACCTCGCCGGGCCCGGGCGCCGGCACCTCCCGCTCGACGAGCCGCAGAGGCGCCGACGCCATCGGGCCCGGCCGCTCGACCACCCAGGCCCGCATGTCAGGCCGACAGCCGCTGGAAGGCCAGCTCGGCGTAGAGCGCCGCCCCGTCCGGCAGCACCGAGTCGTCGAAGATCGCCTCGGGGGAGTGGTTGTACGGCGCCGTCGCCGGATCCCGGTGGGCCGGGCAGGCCCCCAGGAACACGAACGCGCCCGGCACGTTCTCCAGCACGTAGGAGAAGTCCTCCGAACCCATCACCGGCTGCGGCGAGACGAAGTACCGCCCGGCCCCGAACAGCTCGTCGGCCGTCCTGCCCACGAACTCCGCCTCGCTCCCGTCGTTCACCGTCACCGGGTAGCCGCTGTTGAACGCCGGCTCCACCGCCAGCCCGTGCGCCGCCGCGATGCCCTGCACGACCTCCACCAGCCGCCGCTTGACCAGCACCCGGTTGTCCTTGCTGAAGGTCCGCACCGTCGCCTCGAACCTGGCCTCGTCCGGGATCACGTTGTCGGCCGAGCCGCCGTGGAAGCTGCCCACCGTCACCACGACCGGGTCGAAAACGTCGAACGTCCTGGTCACCATCGTCTGCAGCGCCGTCACCATCTCGCAGCCCGCCTGGATCGGGTCGAGCGAGCGGTGCGGGCTCGAACCGTGCCCGCCGCGCCCCTTCACCGTCACGCAGAACGTGTCGGCCGCCGCCATGATCGGCCCCGGCCTGGACGCGAACAGCCCCGGAGGCAACATCGCCGACACCACGTGCATGCCGTACGCCGCCACCGGCCGCGCGCCCGCAGCGTCCAGCACCCCTTCGTCGATCATGTACCGGGCGCCGTGATGGCCCTCCTCGCCCGGCTGGAACATGAAGATCACATCGCCGGCCAGCTCCTCGCGCCGCGCGCTGAGCAGGTGCGCGGCCCCGGCCAGCATGGCGGTGTGCAGGTCGTGTCCGCAGGCGTGCATCTGGCCGGGCAGTTGGGAGACGTAGGGCAGATCGTTCTTCTCGGTCACGGGCAGGGCGTCCATGTCGCCCCGCAGCAGCACCGCCGGGCCCGGCCTGCCGCCGCGCAGGACGGCGGTGACGGAGCTGAGCGCCGTGCCCGTCTTGATCTCCAGCGGCAGCCCCTCCAGCGCCGCGAGCACCTTCTCCTGGGTGCGCGGCAGGTGGAGCCCCAGCTCCGGGGTGGTGTGCAGTGAGTGCCTGAGCTGGACCAGTTCGTCCCGCATGTCCTGGGCGGATTCAGTGAACGACATGAGGAACATTGTTCACGTGCCGGGCGGGAAGTCGATAAGGCGCGCTCGGTACGATGGGCCGCGTGACTCAGCGTAAGCGGATCGACTCCTGGTTGTCCGACATGGACGGCGTCCTCGTCCACGAGGGACGGCCGGTCCCAGGTGCGGACGAATTCATCAAGCGGCTCAGCGAATCCGGCAGGAAGTTCCGGGTGCTGACCAACAACTCGATCTACACCCAGCGCGATCTGTCCGTCCGCCTGGCGGGCGCGGGCCTGGCCGTGCCGCCCGAGTCCATCTGGACCTCCGCCCTGGCCACCGCCCAGTTCCTGGACGACCAGCGGGCCGGCGGCTCGGCGTACGTGATCGGCGAGGCCGGCCTGACCACCGCGCTGCACGAGGTCGGCTACGTGCTGACCGACCTTGACCCCGACTACGTGGTGCTCGGCGAGACCCGCACCTACAGCTTCACCCAGATCACCCGTGCCATCCGGCTCATCGAGGGCGGCGCCCGCTTCATCGCCACCAACCCCGACCCGATCGGCCCCTCCACCGAGGGCTCCCTGCCCGCCTGCGGGGCCGTGGCCGCCATGATCACCAAGGCGACCGGGGTCGAGCCGTACTTCGTGGGCAAGCCCAACCCGCGCATGATGCGCAGCGCGCTCAACGAGATCGAGGCCCACAGCGAGACCACGGCCATGATCGGCGACCGCATGGACACCGACATCGTCTCGGGCATGGAGGCCGGGCTGTTCACGATCCTCGTGCTCACCGGCGTCACCCAGCGCCACGAGATCGACCGCTTCCCCTACCGGCCCTCCCTGGTCGTCGACTCGGTCGCCGACCTCATCGACCTCATCTGACCTGCCCGTACCTGACGGCCGCTGACAGGTACGCGTGGCAGGCTCGGCCCCATGACCCGTGTCTACCTGGAGATCGGCCCCAAGAAGGTCTTCGCCTGCTCGCTCGACTGGCCCGGCTGGTGCCGGATCGACAAGGGCGAGGAGGCGGCGCTCGACCGGCTCGCCGACTACGTGCCCCGCTACCGCGTCATCGCCGAGCGGGCCGGCCTGGTGTTCGAGCCCGGCGACTTCGAGGTGGTGGGGCGGGTGCGGGGCACCTCGACGACCGACTTCGGCGTGCCGTACGAGGTGCCCGACCTCGACCTGGAGCCGCTGCCGGGGCCCGAGGCCGAGCGCTCGGTCGCGCTGATGCGCGCGGCCTGGGAGCTGTTCGACGAGGTGGCCGCCGGGTCCCCGGAGGAGCTGGCCAAGGGCCCGCGCGGCGGCGGCCGGGATCGTTCGAAGATCGTGGACCACGTGACGGACGCCGAGCGCGCCTTCGCCAGGAAGGCCGGCGTGCGGCACAGGCCGTACAAGTCGGTCGGGGATCGGGACGCCATGCGGGCCGAGCTCGCGCAGGTCCTGTCGCGCGCCTGGGAGCCGCCGCTCGGCACCGACTGGCCGCCCCGCTACGCGCTGCGCCGCATCGTCTGGCACGTCATCGACCATCTGTGGGAGATCGAGGACCGGAGTCAGCTGGGGTAGAAGATTTTCCACCCCCGCTCGCGACCCTTTTTCGGGAGGTCGCGTCCGGGATGGGTCCTTCGTCGCCGGCGGCCTGGTGGAGAAAACCACACCCGGCTCGGCTTCCCGTTCGCCTCGGCCCTTGACTGCCTGCAACGATGGGTTGACGCGGGGCCGTTACCGCAGGAAGAGGCAGGAGCGCGTGGACATACGGGCGGAGATTCTCGATCTGAAACTCCGTGTCGAAGATCTCGAAACCACGACCGAGCAGGTCAAGGAGTCGCGGGAGCACGACAAGCTGCTGCGCGAGGTCATCGACCGGACCAGGAGGCTGCAGGCGGAGATAACCGCCCTGAGAGCCGAGCTCGCCGCCGCCCGCAGCGGGCTCGGGGAGGAGGTTGCGGCGGTCGGCACCGAGGTCGAGGGGGTCAGGAGGGCGGTCTCGGCGCCCGCCACGCCGCCGATCGGTGAGCACGATGAGCGGGGAGATGCTCCGGGGGACGTGCGGGCGGAGATCGCCGTCGAGTTCGCGGTCATCCGGTCGGGGATCGAGCACGAGTTCAACTTCCTGCGGTCCGAGGTCATGGACCTGGCCATCAAGCTCGACCGGCTGAACCTCGCCACGGAGTGACGGCTCGCCCCAGGAGCGCCGGCTCGCGGCAGGAGCGTGAGCACGCGGCAGGAGCGCCGGCTCACAGCAGGAGCGCGGGCTCCATCACCTCGGCGGGGCAGAGCTGGCGGATCACGTCGCGTACCTGCGCGCGCAGGTCCGGGGCGGCCAGCCGGCCGTCCTCGTCGAAATGCGGCCAGCCGGGCGAGATCACCAGCTCGGCGCCCATCACCACCGCGCCCGCTCCCAGGAGCTGCTTGTAGAGCTCCGCCTGCGCCCACATGGCCCCGCAGGCCCGCGCACTCGCGCTCATCACCGCCACGTGCTTGCCCGACAGGCCGTCCCGCGCCGACATCCAGTCCAGCGCGTACGTCAGCTCCAGCGGCAGCAGGCTGTGCTCAGGAGCGGTCAGCAGGACGGCGTCACCGCCCGCGACCAGCGTGACCAGGGCCCTCGCCGGCGCCGGTACCGGCCCTGGACGGTACGCCGGGATCTCGCCCAGTCCCCGCCACACCTCGAAGCCGACGCTCGGCGGCAGCTCGCCGCCCGCCGCGTCCAGCAATCTGGTGATGAATGACCCCGCGTGGAGACTGGCGGCGATCCCGATGATTTTCACCCTCTGCTCCCAAGGGGTTCCGGTGTTACCGAGAACCTGCCCGATGCGTCGGATGTCCAAGACCATCTCCGGGTCAAGAGGCGCACAGACATTGCCGCCCGCGCCCGCGCCTGCCCTTGCCCGTCTGCCCGGCGGTACGCGGCACGGTGCGGCACGGTGCGGTGCGGTGAGGTGCGGCACGGTGCGGCGAGGTGCGGGGGTGCACCGGCGCTCGGGGGGCTTGCTGCGGCGCCGGGTGCTGATCTACGGACGAACGGGCGGCGGCGCCGTGCTACTGCCGGGCGGCGGCGCGGGCGCGGCGCTCCTCGCGTCGCTCGACGAACCGGGCGGCCGTGGCGTCCGCCTTCGCCAGGAACTCGGACAGCTCCTCGCGCGCCTTCTCACCCTCGGCGTCCAGCCCGGTCTTGTCGAACACCGACCACTGCCGCAGCACCGGCATGAGCACGTCGTCCAGGTGCAGGCGCAGGTCGTAGATGCCCTCGTTCGCGATGATCATGGCCTTGCGGGCGAAGCCGTCCATGCCCTGCCCGGGCATCTGGAACGTGGTCACCACGTCGGTCACCGCACGCATGGTCTGGTTCGGGTCGAGCTCGAAGGCCGCCTTGAGCAGGTTGCGGTAGAAGAGCATGTGCAGGTTCTCGTCGGCGGCGATCCTCGCCAGCAGCCGCTCGCAGCCCTCCTCGCCGGACGCCCTGCCGGTGTTGCGGTGCGCGATGCGGGTGGCCAGCTCCTGGAAGGAGACGTACGCGAGCTGCTGCAGCATCGTGTCGTACTCGGTCATGAAGCCGCTCTCCATGTGCGCCATGCGAGCACGCTCCAGCGCCACCGGGTCCACGGCGCGGGTGACGGTCAGGTAGTCGCGCAGGGCCGTGCCGTGCCGGTCCTCCTCGGCCGTCCACCGGTGCACCCAGGTGCCCCAGGCGCCGTCGCGGCCGAAGGTGGTGGCGATCTCGTGGTGGTAGCTGGGCAGGTTGTCCTCGGTCAGGAGGTTGACGATGAGCGACACGCGGGCCGCCTCGGGGATCTTGGAGTGCCCTTCCTCCCACGCCTCGCCCCCGTAGATGCCGTCGAAGTTGCGGCCTTCGCTCCACGGGATGTACTCGTGCGGGAACCACTCCTTCGCCACCTTCTCGTGGCGGTTGAGCTCTACCTCCACGACCGGCTCGAGGGCGTGGAGGAGCTCCGTCTGAGTCATCGCCATAAAAGATCTTCCCCTTCAAGGTTACGGTACCGTAGGTTAGGCTACCCGAAGGACATAGCGGTCAAATAGGGTGTACGTATGCGACCTAGTGTCCGTGGTGTCCTACTCGACCACGACGACCGTCTGGTTCTCTTCCGGCGCACGGTCCCTGGCCGCGCTCGCTACTGGACCGTGCCTGGCGGTCACGTGGAGCCGGAGGACGGCTCCCTGGAGGACACCCTTCACCGCGAGCTGCTGGAGGAGCTCGGGGCGACGGTCTCCGACGTGACGTTCCTGGTCAGCGTCTCATATCCGTGGCGTGGCGAGGTCAAGACGCAACATGTCTTCGGCTGCCGGCTGGTCTCCATGGATCCGGAGCTGCGATACGGGCCGGAGTTCGAGGACCCTTCGCGCGGTTTGTATGAAGTCGAGCACGTCCCGTTGCGGCGCTCGGAGATCTTCGCCCGCAAGCTGATCCCGGAGGCGGTCGCCGGCTACCTCTCCGCCAACATCACCGCCCTGCCCCGCCTCATCGGCTGAAGCCCGGCGGCTCAGCAGCAGTGCTGCGCCCTGGCGCTGAACTCGGCAGCGGAAAGCAGGGCATCGATCGCGTGCTGTCCGACTTGGTCCTGAACGAGAATGCTCCCTGGCGTTATCTTCGCTTGGTCCCGTGCGTGAAGGTGACGTCGGCCATTCTCGCGTGTGCCGTGGCGTTGTAGGCGCCGGCGACGTACGTCTGACCGCGCTGAGAGTTCAGGTCGCGGCCCCTAAGGGCGGGGCGGGGCATCGGCTCCCGGCGTCACCAGCAGGCGGAAGAGCGGCTCCAGCCGCTCGGCGAGCTCCCCCGGCGCCGCCTCTGTGAGCGCCGTCGTGCCCAGGACGCCGCGCATCAGCCACACCCCGGCCTGCAGGGACAGCATCAGCTCCGCCCTGACCCCGGCTCCCGAGCCTGACAGTTCCTCGTTCAGGTGCCGCCCGGCGTGCCGCCCGATGGCCTCGCGCATGATTCGCGCCGCTTGCGGGTTGGCCGCCGACCTCAGCATGAGCAGGAACGGCCCCAGCTCCTCCGCCTCCGGCGACGTCCGGCGCACCAGCTCCCGCGCGGTCTCGCCGGGAAGCGCCGCGCCCGTGCCCGCGATCACCGTGCGCGGCGCGAAGGCCACGTCGACCGCCTCGGCGAACAGCCGTTCCTTCGACCCGAAATAGCGGTTGATGAGCATCGCGGTCACGCCCGCGCCCTGGGCGATGTCGCGCACCCCCACGCCGTCGTAGCCGTGCCGGGTGAAGGCGGCGACCGCCGCGTCCAGGATCGCCTGCCGGGTGGCGGCGGCGTCGCGACGGCGCCTGCCGGCGGCGGGGGTGGGGGACGTGGCGGCATCACTCATGTCTACGAGTGTATACTTAAAATTAAGTCTACGAGTGTAGACATGCTCTGCTAGGGGGAGTGGGAACATCATGGATCTGCAGTTGACGGGCAAGCGTGCGCTGGTCACCGGCTCCAGCTCCGGCCTGGGTGAGGCCATCGCCAAGGCGCTGGCCGCCGAGGGGGCCGACGTCGTCGTCCATGGCCGCGACCGGGTGCGGGCCGAGGCGGTCGCCGAGGCCATCAGGGCGGCCGGGGGCAGCGCCGGGCTCGCCATCGGCGACCTGAGCACCGACGACGGCGCCGACGCCGTCGCCGAGCGCGCCCTGGCGGGTGGGCCGATCGACATCCTGGTCAACAACGCCGGCGCCTACCCGCACCGGTCGTGGAAGGACGCCACCGCCGCGGACTGGAGCCGGACCTACGAGGTCAACGTGGTCTCCGCCGTCCGCATGATCCTGCGTGTGGTTCCTCGCATGCACGAGCGCGGCTGGGGGCGGGTCATCCAGATCGGCGGCGGGCTCGCCGTCCAGCCTGGGGCCGACCTGCCGCACTACAACGCCACGCTGGCCGCCCGCCACAACCTCACGGTGTCCCTGGCCCGCCAGCTGAAGGACTCCGGCATCACCGCCAACACCGTCGCTCCCGTGGCCATCCTGGTGGACGCCGTCGAGACGTTCCTCACCGACCTGGCTCCGGCGCGGGGCTGGGGTGAGACGTGGGCGGAGATCGAGCGCAACGCGATCGCTGAGCTGGTGCCCAACGACGTGGGGCGGCTGGGGCGGCCGGAGGAGATCGCCGCCGCGGTTCTCTACCTCAGCGGGCCGCTCGCCGACTACGTGACGGGCACCACGCTGCGGGTGGACGGCGGGACTGTCCGCGGCGTCCACTGACCACCCGCCATGCACGGCATGCGGACTGCTGCGGGGCTCAGGCCCTCCACGCGGCTGCGGCGCCTACGATCCAAGGCGCCTACGATCCAAGGCGCCTACGATCCAAGGCGCCTACCATCCAAGGCGCTTGCGGGCCAAGCACCCCTGTGATCAGGGGTCGCGGCGCAGCCGCTTGACGTCCGAGCGATGCTTCTTGGCGGCGATCCGCCGTTCGACGGAGCCCCGGCTCGGCTTGGTCGGCCGCCGCCGCTTGGGCGGCGGCGCGACCGCCTCCCGGAGGCGCTGCGCCAGGCGATGGGCGGCCGCCTCGCGGTTGCGGAGTTGCGAGCGGTACTCGGACGCGGCGATCGTGATCGTGTCCGACCCCAGCCGCTGGAGGGCGCGCGCCTTGAGCGCCGGGGGCAGCGCCGTGCTGGCGGCGACGTCGAAGGTGAGCTCCACCCGGCTGTCGGTGGTGTTGACGCCCTGACCGCCCGGGCCTGAGGAACGCGAGAAACGCCAGACGAGCTCGATGTCGGGAATGACGATCGAGTCGTTGACGACCAGCGGGCCGGGCATGCGCGGAGCTCCTGATTCTCGAAGCGTTGCCTCTGTTGTGACATGTCACCGTATCTGGCTGCCCTATGCCGACCGCAATGGCATTTTCCGCGAGCGACCGGTGATTGACGGCCGGTTGCAAGCGGCGTATGCCACTATTCCGCGAAAAAGATCACGGGGAGGGGCGCGGTGTCCGTCATCGTCGGCGTGCACGGGATCGGCAAGTACAACTACTACCTCGAAGCAGGCAGGTCCGCGACGGGAGCGGCCGAGGCGATGCGCCGCAAATGGGACCGTTATCTGCATCTGGGGCTCGGCGGGGAGCCGCGGGCGTACTTCGCCGAGATCGCCTACTTCTCGCACCTGCTCAAGGACGACGACGACGGGTACGGCGCGGCGCCCAGGAAGGCCATGGAGCTGCAGGCCCAGCAGGTGCTCGTCGACTGGGCACGGCAGCTCGGCGTGGGCGAGCACGTGACAGGGGCGCTCAAGTCGTTCACCGGCTGGCTGCTGCAGCGGCTCGACGGCAGGTCGGCGGCGTTCGCCAAGCTGTTCGCGCCCGAGGTGGCCGCCTACCTCACCGACCAGGCCAGGCGTGAGAAGTCCCGGCAGGCGGTGGCCGAGTGCATCAGGAAGAACCGGCCGAAGGTGGTGATCGCCCACTCGCTCGGCAGCGTGGTCGCCTACGAGGCCCTGTGGGCCAACCCCGACCTGGAGGTGGACCTGCTGATGACGCTCGGCAGCCCCCTCGGCATGCGCACCGTCATCTTCGAGCGCCTGCTGCCCGCCCCCGTCAACGGCCGCGGCGAGCGGCCCAAGGGCGTCAGGCGCTGGGTGAACATCGCCGACGAGCACGACATCGCCGCCATCCCGCCCGCGCTGGCCGGCAGCTTCACCGGCGTGGACGTCGAGCAGCTCGTCAACCTCGACTGGATCGACTTCCACACCGCCGGGAAGTATCTCGGCTGCCCGGCGCTGGACCCGCATCTGCGACCATTCCTGGCATGACGTGGATAGTGTTCGACTACGGCGGTGTCCTGTCCCTGCCGCAGCCCGAGTCCGACGCCGAGGCCATGGCGCTGGCCGTGGGGGCGGAGCCCGAGGAGTTCAAGCGCGGTTACTGGGAGCACCGGCTGGAGTTCGACCGGGCCGCGCTGACCCCGCACGCCTACTGGTCGGCGGTGCTGGGCCGGCCGGCCGCTCAGCGCGAGGTCGCGCGGCTGGTGGCGATGGACGTGGCGAGCTGGGCGTACCCGAACCACGGCACCGTCACCCTGCTCGGCGAGCTGATCGAGGCGGGCCGCGACGTGGCGCTGCTGTCCAACGCGCCTGTGTGCGTCGGAGACGGGCTCGACGAGCTGCCCTGGATCTCCGCCATCGGCCACCGCTTCTACAGCGGCAGGATGGGCCTGGTGAAGCCGGACAGGGAGATCTACGACGAGCTGGCGCGCGGGCTCGGCGCCGACCCCGCCGAGATCGTCTTCATCGACGACCGCCCGGAGAACGTCGAGGGCGCCGAGCGGGCGGGCATGACCGGGGTGCGCTTCACCGACGCCGCCGCGCTGCGCACGGCACTGCCCGGCCTTCCGTCCGCGGAGGACTTCACGATCGGGCACTGAGGCCGCACGCTGACCGACCGATGCTGTTCACCCGCGCTTGACTCCGCAGTCACGGCGGAGTCAGCGCAGGTGGACATACCTGGGATCGTGGACCGCAGAGCCTTCCTGACAGCGGCGACAGCCGGCCTTCTCCTCCCGCAGCCCGCCGCCCCGGCGGCCGTGGCCGCGTCCTCCTCCAGAACACTCAGATCCGACCCGTTCACCCTCGGCGTGGCCTCCGGCGACCCCTCCTCGGACGGCTTCGTCCTGTGGACCAGGCTGGCCGTCGACCCGATGGGCGGCGACGGCCGCGGCGGCATGCCGTCCCGCGACATCGAGGTGGACTGGCAGGTCGCCACGGACGAGCGCTTCGCCGAGGTGGTCGAGTCCGGGACGGCCACCGCCAGGGCGCGCGACGCCCACAGCGTGCACGTCGAGCTGAAGGGCCTGGAGCCGGGCCGCGACTACTTCTACCGGTTCAGGAGCCAGGGCCGCCTGTCGCCCGCCGGCCGCACCAGGACGTCGCCGGCGGGGGAGACGCCGCTCAACTTCGCGGTGGCCGCCTGCGCGCACTACGAGCACGGCTACTACACCGCCTACCGCCGCCTGGCGGAGCAGGAGCCCGACCTGGTCGTCTTCCTCGGCGACTACATGTACGAGTACGGCCCCAGCGGCTACACCGCGCTGGCCGGTCGCGTCCGCACCCACACGCCGGGCAAGTGCGAGACGCTCGCCGACTACCGCCTGCGGCACGCCCAGTACAAGAGCGACCCCGACCTCCAGGCCGCGCACGCCGTGGCGCCGTGGCTGATGTCGTTCGACGACCACGAGGTGGAGAACAACTGGGCCGGCCCCGTCTCCAGCACCGGCGCGCCGGGCTTCGAGCGGCGGCGGGCGCAGGCGTTCAAGGCCTACTACGAGAACATGCCGCTGCGCCGCGCCAGCCTCCAGGGCGCCGTGCTCAAGGTGAACCGGCGCATCTCCTGGGGCACGCTGGCGCGCTTCCACCTGCTCGACACCCGGCAGTTCCGCGACGACCAGGCGTGCCTGGACGGCGTGCGCGCGGGCTGCGACGAGCGGCTGGCGGAGCGGCGCACGCTGCTCGGCACCGACCAGTGGCGCTGGCTGGAGAGCGGGCTGAACGCCTCCACCACCCGCTGGAACCTGCTCGGCCAGCAGATCATGGTGGCCCACCGCGACTACAAGATCGGGCCGGGCCGCGAGGTGAACCTGGACTCCTGGGACGGCTACGCCGCCGAGCGCACCCGGCTGCTGAAGTCCCTGGCCCGCACGCCGAACCCCGTCGTGCTGACCGGCGACGCGCACATGCACCACCTGGCCGAGCTCAAGACCGACTTCGACGACCCGGACTCTCCGGTGGTGGCCAGGGAACTGGTGGCCTCGTCCATCGCCAGCGACGGCGACGGGTACCGGGACCGTACGTGGATCTCCGAGGCGCTGCAGGAGAACCCGCACATCTCCTACATCGACCAGCGGCGCGGCTACCTGATGGCACGGCTGACCAGGGACGAGCTGTCGGTGGACTTCCGGACGCTGGACTACATCTCGCGCCGGGGCGCCCGCGCCGGGACCGCCCACCGCCTGACGATCCCGGCCGTCACGGGGGCGGCCGCCGCGGGGCAGGCGCTCGGACGAGGCTGAACGTAGGCTGGGAGCCCGCTGAGGATCCGCTCAACCTTTTCGCGAGAAAGACCCGGCCGGACTCCAGGTGGCAGGTATGGAGTCCGGCCGGGTGGACCGGCCCGGGCGGGCGGGTGGTTTCCGTCCGGACCGGCCGGCTCAGGTGCCGGGCCAGCTCCCGTCGGGGAACTCGCCCGACGTGGTGCCCGACAGGACCACCTGGTCGGTCTCCGTCAGGCCGGAGACGACCTCGACGTACTGGTCGCCGCGCACCCCGGTGCGCACCGCCTTGGCCGAGTCCCGGCCGCCGGAGCGCACGGTGACCACCTGCGTGCCGTCCGACCTGGTGCGGACGGCGGCGGCCGGGACGTAGACGGCGTTCCTGGACTGGTCCGTGGTGATCGTCACCGAGGCGGTCTGGCCGAGCATGAGCCCGGCCGGGGGCTCGTCGAAGGCGAGGGTGACCGGGTAGCGGACGAGCTGGCCGTCCACGGTCGCGGTCGGCGCGATGGCCGTCACCGTGCCCTGGTACTTCTCGCCGGTTCTGGTGGCCAGGGTGATCTGGGCCTTCTGGCCTGGCTTGAGCTTGTTCACGTCTGATTCGGTGACCAGGGCGGAGATCTGGAGCTCGTTCAGGTCGCCGAGGCTGATGAAGGTGCCGGTGCCCGCCGCGTCGCCGGTCTTGCCGGCGATCGACAGGACCGTGCCGGACGCGGGGGCCACGATGCGGGTGCCCCTGACGGCGTCGGCGGCCTCCTCCAGGGCGGCCTCGGCGCGGTCCACGTTCGCGGCGGCCTGCTCCTCACTGGTTCCGCCTCTGGATGCCTGGCCGGTGCCGGGGGTGTTCGGGTTGCCTGTGCCGGTGCCGGCTGGGGTGGTGCAGGAGGGCTGGGACGACGGGCGGCGGCCGGGCTTGGCGGTCGTGGTGGGCTTGGTGGTCGCCGATGGCCTTCGGCTGGTGGAGGGCTTGGCGGTGGTGGACGGGCGTGCGGTGGGGGAGGAGGAGCCGGTCTGCGCGGGCTGCCCTTCCGGCCTGCCGGTGCCGCCTGTCCCGCCGTCGGATGAGCCACCCGTCGGGGTGGCCGTGACCGTCGTGGTGACGGTGGCGGTGGCCGTCACGGTGATCGTCACCGTGGGCTGGGGCCGGGGGTCCGTGGGGTCGGGGGTGGGCGTGGTCGTGGGGTCGGGCGTGGGGCTCGTGCTCGGGCTCGCGGGCGTGCCGGGCGTGCCGGGCGTGCCGGGCTTGCCGTCGGCCGGCGCTGACGGTCCGAACGCAGCACTCGCACCGCGACCCTGCACAGCCGAGCCGCCTCCTTGCACGGCCGAGCCGCCTTCTTGTGCAGCCGAGCCGTCGCGTGCGGCCGGGCTGCCGGTCGCCTTGCCGGAGGGAGCCGGAGTGGCGCTCTTCGCGGACGAGGCCGCACCGGGCGTAGCGGGTGCGCACGTCGTCCCGGAGCGACTCCCGCCACCGGGCGCCGACGCCGCGGCGGACGTCCCTCCGCCGGTGCCGGTCGCCGACGTTCCGGAGGTCGCGGACGTCCCCGCCCCCGAGGACGCCTGCTCCAGCGCCTCCTGCGCCGCAGCCAGATCGGCCTTCGCCGCCGTGTACGCCTCCCGCGCCGCCCGCCCGTCGATCCTGGCCAGGACCTGGCCCTTCTTCACCTTGGTCCCGACCTTGACGTACACCTTGGTCAGCGTCCCCGAGGAGCCGAACGCCAGGTCCCTGCGCGAGCCGTCCACGGTGTTCCCCGCCGCGCTCACCGAGGCCGTGACCAGGCCGCGCTGGGCGGAGGCCAGCCGTACCGGGACGGTGGGCGGGGTGTCGTCGCGCAGCGCCAGCGCCAGGCCGGAGCCGGCCACGAGCACGGCGAGGGCGAGGCCGCCCAGCGCGAAAGTCGGTCTCATGACGGCCCATCCTGGCCGAGCAGGATCGCGCCAGCCTGCGAGCACCCTCAGAGTTGCCTGGGGACGGGCGGGGAGCGCGAGTCTCCCAGCGGACGTTCAGCTTGCCCACGGCTGCGGCGCAGCATCGTGTGCAAGGGTCCTCGCTCGTGAAGGTGTCGATCAGGCGCAGAGCGCTGATTACCAACGGAGCGCTCGCGCTGCTCCTGCTGGGCGGCGCCGGGCTCGCCTACGCGCAGCTCGGCACGGGACAGGCCGCGGGCGAGACCGCCGTGCGGACGGTGACCGCAGGCCGCGGCTCCGTGACCGCCTCGGTGTCCGCCTCAGGGGCGGTGGAGAGCTCCCGATCCAGAGCGCTCTCGTTCGGTACGGGCGGGACCGTGGAGAAGATCTACGTCAAGGCCGGGGACAAGGTGTCCAAGGGCGACATCCTGGCCAGACTGGACGACTCCGCCTCCCAGGAGAGCCTGTCGGCCGCCAAGGCCACGTACCAGAGCGCCCTCGACGACGGGACGGACACGGCCGCGCTCTACGCCGCCTACGTCAAGGCTCGCAACGCCTACACGGAGGCGCAGCGCACGGTCGCGGGCACCGTGCTGAAGGCGCCGTTCAAGGGCACGATCACCGCGGTCAACGGCTCGGTGGGCGGCACGGCCTCGGGCTCGGGCTCGGGCTCGGGCTCGGCGTCGGGCTCCGGAGGCGGCCAAGCCTCCACGGGCGCATCGGAGAGCACCGGCTCGTCCGGGTTCATCGAGCTGGCCGACACCACGAAGCTGCAGCTCGTCGGCACCTTCACCGAATCGGACGTGGGCAAGCTCAAGCAGGGCCAGCAGGCCACGATCACGTTCGACGCGCTGCCGGGCGTCACGGCCACCGGCACCGTCACCCAGATCGAGCCCGTCGCCTCCACCAGCAACAACGTCGTGCAGTACCCGGTGACGATCACCTTCACCGAGGTGCCGAGCCAGGTCAGGCTGGGCCAGACCGCCACCGTCGAGGTCGTGGTGGGCCAGGCTGAGAACGTCGTCACCGTCCCCTCCACGGCGATCTCCACCAGCGGCGGCCAGAGCACGGTCACCGTCCTGAAGGACGGCCGCCAGACCAGGACGCCGGTCGAGGTGGGCGTGCAGGGCACGACGCTGACCGAGATCAAGTCCGGCGTGTCGGAGGGCGACCAGCTCGTGCCGCCCGCCACGACGACCGGCACCACCGGCAACGGCGGGAACGGCGGCGGCGGGATGCGCGGCATCGGCGGCACCGGCGGCTTCCCCGGCGGCGGTGGCGGCCCCGGAGGCGGGCGATGACGGCCGCCGGCCTGCGGGTCGTGGAGCCGGTGCCGGTCCTGCGGGTGCAGGACCTGGTCAAGGAGTACGGCGAGGGCGACGCCAAGGTACGCGCTCTGCGCGGCATCAGCCTGGACGTGCAGCAGGGCGACTTCGTGGCCATCATGGGCGCCTCCGGCTCCGGCAAGTCCACGCTGATGAACATCCTCGGCTGCCTGGACGTCCCGACCTCCGGCACGTACCTCATCGACGGCACCGACGTCGGCCTGCTGAACGAGCATCAGCTCGCCATCCTGCGCAACCGCAGGGTCGGCTTCGTCTTCCAGTCCTTCAACCTCATCCCGCGGATGAGCGCGCTGGCCAACGTGGAGCTGCCGCTGGTGTACGGCGGCGTCGGCCAGGCCGAGCGGCGCGAGCGGGCACTGGCCGCGCTGGAGCAGGTGGGCCTGGCCGACCGCGTGCACCACGAGCCGAACCAGCTCTCCGGCGGCCAGCAGCAGCGCGTGGCCGTGGCCAGGGCCCTGGTGACCGCCCCCGCGCTGCTGCTGGCCGACGAGCCGACCGGCAACCTCGACACCGCCTCCACCGGGGACGTCCTGGAGATCCTGGACAGGCTCAGCGTGTCAGGCCGCACGATCGTCCTGATCACACACGAGGACGACGTGGCCGAGCACGCCAAGCGCGTGATCAGGCTGGTCGACGGCGAGATCGTGGAGGACCGCCGCCAGGCGCCGGTGGACGGCCCGCCGCCGCGTGCGGTGGAGGTCGCCCGGTGAACCAGCTCGAGATCCTCCGCTTCGCCCTGCGCGGCCTGCTGGCCAACAAGATGCGCAGCGCGCTGACCACGCTCGGCATCCTCATCGGCGTGGCCGCGGTCATCATGCTGGTCGCGGTCGGCGAGGGCTCCTCGCAGAGCATCCAGCAGAACATCCAGCGCCTCGGCGCCAACACGCTCACGATCTCCCCGTCCTTCTCCGGAGGCGGCGGCGGGGGCGGCGGTGCGATGCGCGCCCCGGGCGGCGGGGGCGGCGGGGGCGGGGGCGGCGGGGGCGGCGGCGGGAACACCGGCCCGCGCACCCAGGCCAGGCAGCTCAGCCTGGCCGACGCCAAGGCGCTGACCGACAGGACGCTCGCCCCGTCGGTGCGCAGCGTCTCGCCGGTGGTCAACGCCTCCTCCTCGACCGCCACGTACGGCGCCGCCAGCCACGCCATCGCGCAGTTCGTCGGCACCTACCCCAGCTACTTCGAGGCCGTCAACAAGCCCGTCGCCAAGGGCAGCTACTTCTTCAACGACGACGTGCTGGCCGCCAGGAAGGTCGTGGTGCTGGGTCAGACCGTCGTGACGGAGCTGTTCGGCGCCGTGGACCCCATAGGCAAGCAGGTCAGCGTGTCGGGGGTGCCGTTCACCGTGGTGGGCGTACTGAAGGAGGCCGGGTCGAGCGGCCAGCAGGACGCCGACGACGTGGCCATCGCGCCGCTGCCGGCGGTGCAGCAGAGCCTGAGCGGGTTCGGCTCGCTCGGCCAGATCGTCGTGCAGGCCACCTCGGCGCAGACCACCACGTCAGCGCAGGCCGAGGTCACGGCTATCCTCAACCAACGGCACGGCATCACCAACGACAACCCCGACTACCGCATACTCAACCAGGCCACTCTGCAGGAGACCGTCAGTGAGGCGACCGGCACCTTCACCGTGCTGCTGGGCGCCGTCGCCGCGATCTCGCTGCTGGTGGGCGGCATCGGCATCACCAACATCATGCTGGTGACGGTCACCGAGCGCACGCGCGAGATCGGCATCCGCAAGGCCATCGGCGCGCCCAGGAGCGCGATCCTGGGCCAGTTCCTGATGGAGGCGACGCTGCTGAGCCTGGTCGGGGGGCTGTCGGGGGTGCTGGTGGCGTTCGTGGGGACCAGGTTCTCCATCGCCGGCATCGAGCCGGTCCTCGTGCCGTCATCGGTGGTGCTGGCGCTGGGCGTGTCGCTGGGGATCGGGCTGTTCTTCGGCAGTTATCCCGCCAACCGGGCGGCCAAGCTCAGGCCGATCCAGGCCTTGCGCCACGAGTAAGGAGACAAGGACATGGCCGACAGCATGGACAAGCTGGGCTCCTCGCCGTTCCCCGGCGACCTGCGGGAGGAGCTCGCCGTCCAGCCCGCCAAGGGCACCTCGAAGGTCACGCTGGCGCTGGCCGCCGGCGTGGTTTTGATGGCCGGGATCCTGATCGGCATCCAGGCGGAGAGCTGGTTCGGCACCGCCGGGACGCCCCCGCAGGCCGCCGGCGCCCAGCAGCGTCCCATGGGCGGCGGGTACGGCCAGCAGCAGGGCGGCTTCGGCGGCCAGCGCGGCCAGCAGCCCGGCGGCCAGCCCGGGGGCGGGCAGCGGATGGGCGGCGGCACCGTCGGCACGGTCGAGAAGATCGAGGGCGGCAAGGTGTACGTCAAGACCGCGGACGGCGCCACCGTCACGGTCACCACCACCGAGCAGACCACCGTGCAGATCTCCAAGCCCGGTGAGGTCTCCGATCTGGAGGCGGGCACCACGATCGTGGTGCGCGGCAGGCAGGGCGCCGACGGCGCGGTCACGGCCACCTCGATCACCCAGGGAGGCCAGGGATCCCAGGCAGGAGGCCCGCGATGAGCGAGCCCGAGGCCAGGCTGCTGGTCGTCGACGACGAGCCCAACATCAGGGAGCTGTTCTCCGCCAGCCTGCGCATGGCCGGGTTCGAGGTGCTGACGGCGGCCGACGGCATGGAGGCCCTGCGGGTGGCGGAGGAGAGCTCGCCCGACCTGGTGATGCTCGACGTGATGCTGCCCGACCTGGACGGCCTGGCGGTCGCGGGCAGGCTGCGGTCCCGCGGCCGCCGGGTCCCGGTGCTGTTCGTGACCGCCAAGGACACGCCGGAGGACCGCATCGCCGGGCTGGGGCTCGGCGAGGACTACGTGACCAAGCCGTTCAGCCTGGAGGAGGTCATCGCGCGCATCCGGGCCGTGCTGCGCAGGACCCGGCGCGGCACCCCGCCCCCGAACCGCCTGCGCGTCGCCGACCTGGAGCTGGACGAGGAGAGCCACGAGGTCTGGCGCGACGGCGTGCCCGTGCGGCTGTCGCCGACGGAGTTCCGGCTGCTGCAGTACTTCATGCTGAACGTGGGCCGGGTGCTGTCGAAGACGCAGATCCTCGACCACGTCTGGAACGGCGACTGGCGCACCGACGTCGGCCTCGTCGAGTCGTACGTCTCCTACCTGCGCCGCAAGGTCGACACCGGCGAACGCAAGTACCTCCACACCCTGCGCGGGGTCGGCTACATCCTGCGCCCGCCACGAGTATGAGCCGGCGTCCGTCCCAGGGGGCGAGCATGAGCGGGTGGCTGGCCCCGATCGCGCGTATGGGCCGGTGGCTGTCCCCGGTCGCCGGCAGGGTCAGGAAACAGCTGTCCAGGGCGCCGCTCTGGTTGCGCCTGGTCTCGGCCACCCTCCTGCTGGTCACCGTCGCCATCACCGCGACCGGCCTGTTCGCCGTACGGCTGCTGCGCAGCTACCTCGTCGAGCGGGTGGACGAGCAGCTCCGCGTGGCCACCGCGCCGCGCGACCCGCCCCCGCCGCCGGTGGACATGCGCCCCGACGGCCGCCCGCAACGCTACTTCGGCCTCTTCCACGGCGTCGTCCTGGACCCGGACGGCCGGCTCCTGCGGACCATCAGCGAGTCCACCGAGGAGCACACGCCCGCCCTGCCCCGGCTGACCCTCACCGAGGTCGTCGAGCTCAGGGGACGCCCCTTCACCGTGGAGTCCCGCGATCCCGGCGGCCCGAGCTGGCGGGTCGTCGCCGTGCCCACGCGTACGGGGCAGAGCCGCATGATGGCCATCAGCACCGCCGACGTGGACGCGACCGTCTCCCAGCTCATCCTCATCGTGGCGGTCGGCGGCGGCAGCACCCTCGCGGTGCTCGGCTTCGTCTGCTACTGGCTGGTACGCCGCAGCCTGCGCCCGCTGCGCCAGATCGCGAGCACCGCCAACGACATCGCCGACGGCGACCTGTCGCGCCGCGTACCCCTCTGGGCCGGCACCACCGAGGTCGGCAAGCTCGGCCGTTCGCTCAACACCATGCTCGCCCGGATCGAGGTGGCGGTGCGCGAGCGCGAGGAGGCCGCCGAGTCCGCCCGCGAGTCCGCCACGGCCGCCCGGCGCTCGGAGGAGCTGATGCGCCGCTTCATGGCCGACGCCTCCCACGAGCTGCGCACCCCGCTGACCTCGATCAGGGGGTTCGCCGAGCTGTACCGGCTGGGGGAGGAGCGGGACCTGGCCGAGGCCGTACGGCTGCTGAGCCGCATCGAGGGGCAGGCCGCCCGCATGGGCCTGCTGGTGGAGGACATGCTCCTGCTGGCCCGCCTCGACCAGCGGCGCGAGCTGGCCATGCGCCCGGTGGACCTGCTCAGCCTGGCCGCCACCGTCGTCATCGACGCGCAGACGCTGGCACCCGACAGGAAGATCGAGCTAGTCCGGCTGTTCGGCGGCGAGGGCGACGTGACCATCACCGGGGACGAGACCCGCCTGGGGCAGGTGCTCAACAACCTCGTCACCAACGCCCTCACCCACACCCCGCCCGGCACCCCGTTCCAGGTGCGCGTGGGCGTGGACGGCGATCGGGCCGTGGTGGAGGTGGCCGACGAGGGGCCCGGGTTCGCCGCGGACGTGGCGGAGCGGGTGTTCGAGCGCTTCTACCGGGCCGATCCCGCCCGCAGCACGGGAGGGTCGGGGCTGGGGCTGTCGATCGCGGCCACGTTGGTGGAGGCGCACGGGGGGATCGTCGTGGCGGAGAGCGAGCCGGGCAAGGGCGCGTTGTTCCGGGTCATCCTGCCCCTTGCGGGCGCCGAGCCCCAGCCGGGATCCGAGCCCCAGCCTCCTCAGGCTCCAGGCTCCTCAGCCTCCTGAGGCCCCAGGCCCCTCAGCCCCCTGAGGCCCCTCAGCCTCAGCCGAAGGTGTAACCGTACAGTCCGGCCCCCTTGTCGAGCTGCCGCACCTTCCCCAGCTTCACCCGCCCGGACTCCCTCCTGCTCCCCGGCGCGTACATGATCAGCCCCTGGTCCGGCGCCGCCACCACCAGCCCGTACACCGGCGGACGCTTGGCCAGCGACCGATACCGCTCCCACCCGGGCAGCGCCGCCACCGACGCCCCGAAGTCCTGCCCCTTACCCTTGACCAGCAGATTCCCCACCCGCGTCAGCCCGCCGGACGACCGCCCCGCGAGCACCTGCACGGCCTTCTCCCCTGGTACCCCGATGGCCAGCTCGTCGTTTCCGTCGCCGTTGAAGTCCCCGGCGGCCAGCGAGGCCCCGAACCGGTCGTAGTAGCGCGGCTTGCCGTCGAGCGTGTTCTGCGACCACGCCTCGGTCTTGTCGGTACGCAGTCCGGCGCGCGAGCCGTACAGCACGTCCACGGTCCCGTCGCCGTAGTCCATGGCCCGCTGGTTGGCGCTGAGCCCCTCGCCCGGCACCCCGATCGCCAGGTCGGCCCTGCCGTCGCCGTTGAAGTCCCCGGTCGCCAGCGAGGCCCCGAAGTTGTCCCACTTCTCGGCGGCGCCCTTGATCCCGGGCGTGCTCTGCGTGAGGAACCTGGCCCGCTTGCCGCGCACGTCCAGCACGGTCACCGACCCCTGGCCGTCCTGCGTCACGCTGTCGGCGGGCGCGCCCACGACCAGCTCGTCCCGCCCGTCCCCGTCGAAGTCCCCGGTCGCCAGCGACGCCCCCCACTGGTCGGTGACGTTCGCCCCCTGCCGCACCCACGGAGTCTTCTGCGTGATCTGGTACGGCGCGCGCCCCTTCATCCCGTACACGGTCACCGCCCCGCCCGACCGGTGACTCGGCGCCCCCACCGCCAGCTCGTCCTTCCCGTCCCCGTCCAGATCCCCCGCCGCCAGCGACGCCCCGAACCGGTCACTGGACGGCTTGCCCAGCTTCAGCTCCTTCCCGGCCACCAGCCCTTCGGCAGATCCGTCGAAGAGCTGCACGACCCCGTTCCCGTCCCCACCGGGCACCCGCTCACCCGCGAACTCCTCCGACACCCCCACGGCCAGATCCGCGCACCGATCCCCGTTGAAGTCCCCCACGGCCAGCGCCGACCCGAACGAGTCCCCCGGCTCCGCCCCCTCCTGGGTGAGCTTCACCTTCTTCCCGCTGCCGTACATGACGGTGACGGATCCGGCCCTGGTGGCGTCGTACGGTGCGGCCACGGCCAGGTCGGGCCGCCCGTCAGCGTCGAAGTCGAGCGGGTGACCACCACACGCGCGGGCGGCGGCCGGAGCGGCTCCTGAGGCCAGCGGCACGATCAGGCAGGCGGCGAGCAGCGCATTCATACCGGAAGTAATGACCAGACAGGTCGAACCGGGCCTGAACGGCGTGAGAACGCGCCAGGAGGACAGGATGCACATCGCCCTTCGCCGGGCTGCGGCGGGCCCACGGGCTCAAGATCCGGCAAGATCGCAGGTCACCCTCGGTCGCCCCGCACCCTCCACCGACGGGATCGCAGCGTCACCTCAACACCCTCCACCCACCCCAGCACGATGTCACCTCAAACACCTCCCACCCACAGAAGCACGACATCACCTCAACACCCTCCGCCCACCGGAGCGCGGCGTCACCCCACGCCCTCACTGACGGGTCGCGGCGTCGTGACCCTGCCCCCACCGACGGGTTGCGGCGTCGTGGCCCTGCCCCCGCCGAAGGGCCCTCCACACCGCGGGAACGTGCCACCATAGACGGGTGGACATCGACCTCGCTGATCTGGATTTCTGGCGCAAACCCCTCAAAGAGCGGAATGAGGCGTTCGCCCGGCTCCGGCAATTGGAGCACCCGGTGTTCTTCCCGGAGAAGAAGGTGCCGTTCCTCCGCTCGGGCAAGGGCTTCTACGCCCTCGTACGCCACGCCGACGTGGTCGAGGCCAGCCGCAACGCCAAGATCTTCTCCAGCGAGCCGGCCGTCACCAACCCCGAGCCGCCGAGCTGGGTGAAGCAGGTGTTCGGCGAGTCGATGGTCAACATGGACGACCCGCGCCACGCCCGCCTGCGCCGCATCGTGACCCGCTCGTTCAGCCCCAAGATGCTGGCGGGGCTGCAGAGCGACATCGAGGCCGCGTGCGCCCGCATCGTGGACGACGTGGTCAAGGACGGCCCGCGCGACTTCGTCACCCAGGTCGCCGCCCGGCTGCCCATCCACGTCATCTGCGACATGCTCGACATCCCGCAGGAGCTGCGGGAGAAGGTGCACCAGCACGTCGACATCTCCACCGCCTACACCGGCGTGCGCCCCAGCCTGGCCCGCAGTGTGCAGATGGCCGGGCAGAACATGCTGGCCCTGCTCGCCCTGCAGCGCATGGTCATCAAGCTCGGTCACGAGCGCGTCGCCGACCCCAAGGGCGACCTGGTCTCCCTGCTGGTCAACGCCAACGTCGACGGCGAGAAGCTGACCGACAAGGAGCTCGGCTCGTTCTTCTCGCTGCTCCTGGTCGCCGGCAACGAGACGGCCCGCAACACGATGGCCCACGGCATCAGGCTCCTCACGGAGAACCCGGCCCAGCGCGAGCTGCTGATGAGCGACTTCGACACGCACATCAACGGCGCCATCGAGGAGATGGTCCGGTACGTGTCACCCATCATGCAGTTCCGCCGCACGGTCACCGAGGACTACTCGCTGCGCGGCCTGGAGCTGAAGAAGGGCGACAAGGTCGTGCTCTTCTACGGCTCCGCCAACCGCGACGAGTCGGTCTTCCCGAACGCCGACACCTTCGACATCACCCGCGACACCAAGCCGCACGTCGGCTTCGGCGGCCCCGGCCCGCACTTCTGCCTCGGCGCCAACCTGGCCAGGCAGGAGATGCGGACGATGTTCCGCGAGCTGCTCACCCGGCTGCCGGGCATCCGCTCGGTCGGCGAGCCCGAGCTGCTCCTGTCGAACTTCGACAACAGCGTACGCAGCCAGTCCTTCACCTTCTGACCACCGACCGGGCCGCCACCGTTCGTTCGCCGGACCAGTGGCCCGGTCGTTGGTTGGGCCGCCCGCTCGTCCCGTCCGCTCGTCCGTCCGCGCGCCCGCTCGTCCCGTCCGCTCGCCCACTCGGTCGCTCGTTCGTCGGGCCGCCACCGGGTTGGCCGCTGGGTCCGTCGCCGTGCCGGTCGCCGTGCCGCTGCCGGGTCGATCGCCGCGTCAGTCGTCAGGTCGGTCGTACCGCCGCTGCACGGTCCCGCACAGCCGCGCACGCCCCCGAAAGATCGCCACACCGCACCGTAAATCCGCCGCACGACCGCCGCAGGGTCGGCCAGTCGTCACATCAATCGTCGGCGGCCAGCACGTTCGTCCTGATCGTGAAGAACGTGATCAGCGCAGCCACCACCATCATCCCCGCACTGATCAGCATGGCCGTGCGAAACCCCGCATCGAACACCCGCGGCTGCTCGAACGCGTCACCCACCAGCCCCACCAGCGGTGGCACCGCCGCCACAGCGAGCAGGCTGCCGGTGCGGGCCACCGCGTTGTTCACCCCGCTGGCCGTGCCCGCGAGCCGCTCCTCCGCCGTGGCCAGCACGGTCGCCGTCAGCGGCGCGACCGCCGCCGACAACCCCAGCCCGAACACGAACACCGCAGGCAGCACCTGCAGCGCGTACGACGCGCCGAACCCGATGGTGCTCATCAGCACGAACCCGCACCCCGCCACCAGGATCCCGATCGTCATCGGCCAGCGCGGCCCCACCCGCTTGGCGAGATCTCCGGCCCGAGCCGACAGCAGCAACATCAAAATCGTCGTCGGCAACATGGCCAGCCCGGCCGCGATGGGCGAGAACCCGGACACCACCTGGAGCTGCACCACCAGCAGGAAGAACACCACCCCCATGGCCGCGTACATGATCAGCGTCACCACGTTCACCGCAGTGAACACCCGGTCGCGGAACATGCCGACCGGCACCAGCGCGTCCGGTGACCTGCGGATCTCCAGCGCCACGAACGCCACCGCCAGCACCAGCCCGGCCACCAGCGGCAGTGACACCCCCTTCTGGATCAGCCCGTACGTGATGCCGGCCAGTGCCAGCGCCGCCAGCACCGAGCCGAGCACGTCGAACCGGCCCGACGCCGCCTCGTCCTTGCTCTCCGGCACGTGCCGGAGCGTGACGAACACGACGAACGCCGCGAACGGCAGGTTGATCAGGAACGCCCACCGCCATCCGGCCGACTGCACCAGCCACCCGCCCAGCAGCGGCCCGATGGCGCTGGCCACCCCGCCGAGCCCGGACCACACCCCGACCGCCCTGGGCCGGTCGTGCCGGACGAAGGACGCCTGGATGATCGCCAGCGAACCGGGCGTGAGCAACGCCCCGCCGATGCCCTGCAACGCACGCGCTGCGATGAGGAACTCGATGTTCGGCGCCAGCCCGCACAACGCCGAGGCGATCGCGAACCACACCGTGCCGACCAGGAAGACCGAGCGACGCCCGTAACGATCGCCGAGCGAGCCGCCCAGCAGGATCAGCCCGGCCAGGGTCAGGGTGTAGGCGTTGATCGTCCACTGCAGCCCGGCCATGCCCGCGTCGAGCTCCCGCCCCAGGAACGGCAGCGCGACATTGACCACCGTGCTGTCGAGCATCGCAAGCCCGGAACCGAGCACGGTCGCGAACAGGATCCATCGGCCGCGTGCCGACTTGAGCTCGACATGTCCGTGCAGGAGGACGGGGTCGTGGGTCATGGGGCCATCCTGTCACCGGGCTCCGACAGTCTCGCGGGGGGTCCACCGCTCAGCCGCCGAGCGCCCGTCGGTGGCGTGCGAGAGCTCGGCTTTCGAGCGTCGTCGGTGGCGTTCGGGGCTCGGCTGCCGCATTGTCGGTGGCGTCCTGAGGGCTCCTCGGTGAGCGCTGTTCGCGGCGTGCGAGATCGCGGCCGTCGAGCGTCGTCAGCGGCGTGCGCAGTGCGGCCGCGGTGCACTGGCAGCGGTGTCCGACGACTCGGTCGCTGAGCGCCGTCGGCGGCGTACGCATTCGAGATCGCGAGCCGTCAGCGACGGCCTACGACTATCCGATCACCGAACCGACAACGGCGTACCAAGCCCCGGTAGCCGAGCGGCGCCAGCGAGTCCCAGTGGCTCAGCCGTTGCCCAGAGCCCGCAGCACGAACTCCGACACCAGCTCCCCGGCCGCCTCCACCGTCACCTCCCCGCTGATCAGCGGCAGCCGCTCGGCTCCGATGACGGCCAGCACCATCCGAGCCGTCGCGTCCACGTCCAGCGTCCGGAAGTCCCCGGCCTCGATACCGCTCTCCAGGATCTCCACCAGGATCCGCTGCATCGGCGCCACGTGCTCGGCCAGCCGCTGGTAGGCGTCGGGCCCGAGCGCGGCACTGAGGTCGGCCGCCCCGGGGTGCGGATGCGCGAGCAGCCCGGTGAGCTGCAGCCGCACGAACGCGCGCAGCCGGTCGGCGGGCGAGGCCCCGGCGGGCAGCTCCCGCTCGTAGCTGTCGATGAAGTACCGGGTCACCCGCTCGGTGAACGCCAGCAGCAGCGCCGCCTTGTCCGGGAAGTAGTTGTACAGGACCGTACGGGTGATGCCGGCCTCGCCGGCCACGTCCGTCATGGAGATGGCGTCGATGCCCTGCACCCGGGACAGGCGCGAGACGGCCTGCAGGATGCGGTCGCGCGTCTGGGCGCGGTGCTCGCCGATCGTGGCGGCCGAGATGCGGGGCATATGCCCATGGTAGGCCGGACCGACGCCGACGTTCCGCCCAACGCCCTCCGACTCCGGGATGGCTGTCACGCCCGACGGCTGAACGGGTCGTGATCGAGCAGAACAGCCGCAGCCTCTCGCCCTCCTGCGCCTGCCGCGTATCCAGGCGGCGCGTGCGACGACGTACTCAAACGGGGCTTGACGAGGTGCCTCAGGCGGCGGCCTTGACCACGTGCCTCAGCTCCGTGAGCACCTCCGTGTTCAGCTGGTACGCCAGCCGCACCTCACCGATCATGCGCTGCTGCTCGCGCTCATCCAGCTCCAACCCCAGAACGTCCAGCCGCGACCGGTACTCGGTCTTGAACCGGGGCAGGCTGCCCAGCTCGTCGAAGAAGTAGAAGTCGACGCCCCCGCCCTTCGCGTAGCCGTAGATCTTCTGCAGCTCCATCCGGATGAACTGCCCGCCTGACAGGTCGCCCAGGTAGCGGGTGTAGTGATGGGCCACGTAGCCGCCGGGCCAGTCGGCGACCTGGTGGATGCGGGCCACGAGGGTGCGGGTGGACTTGGACGGGGTGATGCGGTCGCGCCAGCCTGGGCCGTAGATCGTGGCGAGGTCGCGCTCCAGTGCCGGCTCCCGGTAGAGCTCCGGGAAGACGAAGCGGCCGGCCACCGGATGATCGGCGAGCTGGCGGGACACGCCGTCGAGGGCGGTGTAGGCGAAGTAGTGCTGGGCGACCATCTCGCCGTAGTCGTGCTCGCTCAGCCGGCCGCCCATCAGCGCTGAGAGGTAGCCCTCCGACTCCGCCGACTGGTGGTCGGCCCAGGTGGCGTTGCGCAAGGTCTCGGAGAACGGCGTGGTCACGACCCACCTCTGCTCGTGCTGGCGTTTCATGACGAAGTGTCACAAACGTCGGTGTCCGGCGTCAAGCCGATGACGACACCATGTCATCAAAGCCTGCCTCCTTCGTCACGTACCCAGGAATGAGGCACTCAAGAGCCGTCCTTCTCCGGGGTCACCTCCTGGTGGCGGCCGAGGGCGATCAGGGTCAGGTTGTGCAGGGACGGGGTGCCGGGGGTGTAGTAGTCGCTGTGGCCTCCCGTGCCTGTTTCGAAGCGGCGGGCGCCGTACGGGGCCTTCATGGGGTCGGTGCCGAAGCCGAGGGTGCCCAGCTTGATTTTGGGGACGAGTTTGATCCAGTCGTTGTCGCCGAGACCGGCCCACACGCGGATCGGCGGGGTCGCGGAGGTCGGGCTCGCACTGGTGTTGGTGTTGGTGCTGCTGCCGGCGTTTGCGCTGGTGTTGTTGCTCGTGCTGGCGCTGGTGATGGCGGTTGCTTTGGTGCCCGTGCCGACGCCTGGGCTGCCGATGAAGGCCAGGTCGCTGATCGGTAAGCCGGGGGCGGCCAGGGCGCAGGTGTAGGAGCCGTAGCTGTGGCAGAGCAGGGTGATCGGGGCGGTGGTGCGGTGGTGGAGGGCCGCGACCGTGCGGCGGAGCTCGCGGGAGCCGGCGACGGCCGCCTCGTCGGTGAGGGCGGCCAGGCTCAGGGTGGGTGGGGAGTCGTAGCCCAGCCAGGCCACCACGGTCAGCCGTATGTGAGGGGCCAGCCGGGTGGCCTCTGCTAGCAGGGCGCGGGCTGCTCCTCCTGGGTGCCTGGTGCTGGAGTCGAAGGTCGCCACCCGGGTGTCGGCGCCGGGGACGATGATCGCGACTCGGTCGGCTGTGGTGGGGTCGCTGCCGTAGATCCTCACCAGGCGCTCGCTGGCGTGGGGTGGCGGCAGGAGCAGGAGGGCGCCGATCACCGTGAGGCTGCATGCGAGGGCGAGGGTTCTGGGCATGGTGCGACGTTATGGAGAAGGGGGTGTGATGCGCGTCACCGCTGGGTTTGAAAAATGGCGTCATACCGGAGGGTGATGTGGGGGTGGGCGGGTGGAGTTGGGGGTGGGTGCGCACGAGGCGTTGAGGCGGCGAGCTTGAGGGAAGCCGGGGTGCATGTGAAGGGCATGCGCTCGCCGCGAACGATGCCGGACGCCGGAGGACGCAGCCGGCTGTATGCGCCGCGCTGAACCCCAGGCGAACCCCCAGCACCGCCCGAGGGTAGCTGATCGAAGTCCCTGGTTTCCGTAAATCGCACTAGCATACGAGCAACTGCCAGCCGCCCTCTCTGGAGTGATCTTTGTCCGTTCATGCCGATGCAGCCAAGCGACGCGTCGAGGAGCTGCTCCGTTTCCACGAGGAGCAGATCGTCCGCCGCTGGGCTCAGGTCGCCAACGCGCCGTCCGAGGAGCTCACGGAGCTCTACCGGGCGCTGCTCACCGCACTGGACGAGGGTAAGCACGACTTCGCCGACGTCCGCGGCCTGCTGGCCGAGCTGTCGCGTTCGCGTGCCCGCGCCGGGTGGACCCCCGCTGACACCGCCAGGGCCGTGTTCGGCCTGAAGGAGGCGCTGTACGAGGTCGTCGAGAGCGACGCGGAAGGCGTCGAGGCGGCACGCGGCTACATCTGGTTCTCCAGGCTGATCGACGACCTGGGCCTGTTCACGTTCGAGACGTACGCCGAGGCCCGCGAGCGGATCATCCTCGACCAGGCTGAGCAGCTCCTGGAGCTGTCCACCCCGGTGGTCAAGCTGTGGGAGGGCATCGTGGCGGTGCCGCTGGTGGGCACCCTCGACTCCGCCAGGACCCAGGTGGTGATGGAGAAGCTGCTGCAGACGCTGGTCGACACGGGTGCCGAGCACGCGGTCATCGACATCACCGGCGTTCCTGCCGTGGACACGCAGGTGGCGCAGCACCTGCTGAAGACCGTCGTCGCGGCCCGCCTGATGGGGGCGGAGTGCGTCATCTCCGGCATCCGCCCGCAGATCGCGCACACCATCGTGACGCTCGGCATCGAGTTCGGCGACATCGTCACCAAGGCGTCGCTGGCCGACGCGCTCGCCCACGCGTTCAACCGGGCCGGCATCGAGGTGCGGGGCGGGCGCGACACGCGCATCGCCATCCGGGCGGAGAACGCCTAGTGCAGCGCGTACCCATCCTCAAACTCGGCGACGTCCTCATCGTCTCCATCCAGGTGGACCTGGAGGACCAGGGCGTCCTCGCCCTGCAGGAGGACCTCGCCGACGCGGTGGTCAAGAACGGCGCCAAGGGCGTGATCATCGACATCACGGCGGTGGAGATCGTCGACTCGTTCATCGGCCGGATGCTGGCCACGATCGCCTCCATGTGCGGCATGCTCGACGCCCAGACCGTGGTGGTCGGCATGCGGCCGGCCGTGGCGATCACGCTGGTGGAGCTCGGGCTCTCGCTGGGAGGTGTCCGTACGGCGCTCAACCTGGAGAAGGGGGTTGCGCTACTGGACCACATCAGGAGCGCGACCCCGTGAGCGGCGAACGCGAGGTCGTCATCGCCGGCAGCGCGGACGTCGTCGGCGTCCGCCAGCTCGTCAGGAGCATCGCCGTGGAGGTCGGGCTGTCCCTCGTCGACCAGACGAAGATCGTCACGGCCGCCAGCGAGCTCGCGCGCAACGCCCTGGTGTACGCCGGCGGCGGCGACGTGCACGTCGAGATCGTCCAGAAGGGCGCCCGGCGCGGCCTCAAGCTCGTCTTCACCGACGAGGGCCCCGGCATCCCCGACATCGAGCAGGCCCTCACCGACGGCTGGACCACGGGCTCGGGCATGGGCCTGGGCCTCGGCGGCTCCAGGCGGCTGGTGGACGAGTTCGACCTGGTCTCGGAGCCCGGCAAGGGCACCACCGTGACCGTGACGAAGTGGTCACGATGACCGGCTGGGTCCGTGCCGAGGACCCCAGCGCGGTCGGCGCCGTCCGCAGGAAGGCCGTCGAGCTGGCCGAGGCGGCGGGCTTCGACCAGGTGCTCATCGGGCAGACCGCCGTGGCGGTGAGCGAGGCGGTCTCCAACCTCGTCAAGCACGCCACGGAGGGCACCGTCCTGGTCCGCCTCCACCCCGAGGCGCCCGCCACGGTGGAGCTGATCACCGTGGACCGCGGGCCCGGCATGGCCGACGTGGCCCGCGCGCTGCGCGACGGCTACTCGACCTCCGGCACCCTGGGCATCGGCCTGGGCGCCATCTCCCGCATCGCCACCGGCTACGACGTGCACTCCCTGCCGGGCAAGGGCACGGTGCTGGCCATGCACTTCACCGCAGGCCGCACGCCCGGGCCGGCGCTGCTGGCCAGCGGCGTGACCAAGCCGATCGGCGAGGAGACGGTGTGCGGCGACGGCTTCGCCATCGCCGAGACGGGCCCGGCCACGACCGTGCTGGTCTGTGACGGGCTCGGGCACGGCCACATCGCCGCGCAGGCCACGCAGCGGGCCGTCGAGCTGTTCTTGAACGTACGGGAACAGGAGCCGGCGGCCATCGTCGAACGCCTGCACGCCGGCATGAGCGGCACCCGGGGCGGCGCGGTCGCGGTGGCCCGGGTGGAGCCGGACCAGGTGCTCTTCGCCGGGCTCGGGAACGTGTCCGGCTGGATCGCGCACGCCGAGGGCCGGCAGGGCATGGTGTCGGTCCCGGGGATCGCCGGGCACCAGGGCGGGCGGCTGCGCCAGTACACCTACGAGCTGCCCGCGTACGCCACCGCGGTGCTGCACACCGACGGGCTGACGGATCGCTGGGACCCCAGGCTGCTGCCCGGGTTGTTCTCCCGCACGCCCGTGGTGATCGCAGCCGGGCTGATGCGCGAGGCGGGCAACCGGCGCGACGACGCCTGCGTGGTGACGGTCCGGCCCGGCCGGCAGCGGCAGGAGACCACGCCGCCCGGCACGCAGGGTGAGAGCGTGATGCTGAACCCGCCGCACGAGAGCGCGGCGCCGAACCCGCCGGAGGAGACGCTCGCGGGGCTGAGACTCCCGCACGAGAGCGCCGAGCCGAGCCCGCCGCGCGGGAGTGTGGGGCTGGGTCCGGTGTGCGGGAGTGCGGGGCGGAGTCCGGCGCGCGGTAGTGCGGAGCCGAGCCCGCCGCCCGAGACTGCGGGGCTGAATCCGGCGCGCGGGAGTGCGGAGCTGAGCCTGGCGCGCGTGAGCGTGAGGATCCGGCATGGCGACGGCTGAGGCGGCTGAGCTCATCCGCGTCCGGCTCGACGCCGACCAGGACGTCTTCGTCCTGCGCCGCCTCAGCAGGGCCGCCGCCGAGCTGGCCGGCCTGGAGCCGCAGGACCAGATCCGCGTCGCGACGGCGCTCAGCGAGGCCGGCCGCGAGCTCTTCGGCACCGGCTCGGTGGCGGTCCTGTCGCTCAGCGACCAGCACCTGCTGATCTCGCTGGAGCACTCGACGCGCACCGACCTGTCCCGCCTGGAGGGGCTGAAGCTGGCAGGCAGGCTGGTCGACGAGATCACGCTGAACGAGCACGGCGTCCTGCTCGCCAAGCGGCTGCACGGCCGCCGCCCGCCCGCCCCGGTGGCGCAGATCCGCGCCAGGCTGGCCGACCTGTCCCCGGTCTCCGCCCTGGACGAGCTGCGCGAGCAGAACAGGGAGCTGGCCGAGACGATCGAGGACGTCCTGCGGCTCAACGCCGAGCTGGAGGAGACGAACACCGGCGTCATGGCCATGTACAACCAGCTCTCGGCCGAGCTGGAGGAGACCAACAGGGGAGTGGTCGCCCTGTACGCCGAGCTGGACGAGAAGTCCAGCCAGCTCAGGGAGGCCAACGAGGCCAGGAACCGCTTCTGGGCCACCGTCAGCCATGAGCTGCGCACCCCACTGAACTCCGTCATCGGCCTGGTCAGGCTGCTGACGGGCCCGGGCGGCGACCCGATGACCGAAGAGCAGGCCCACCAGGTACGCCTCATCGGCAGCTCGACCGAGACCCTGCTGGAGCTGGTCAGCGAGCTGCTCGACATGGCCAAGGCCGAGTCGGGCCGCCTGGACCCGCAGCCGTCGTCGGTGGACCTGGCGCGGATGGCCGACCAGCTGCACGTGATGCTGGGCCCCATGAGCGCCGGCATCGGCGTCGAGCTGCGGCACGAGGTGGCGCCCGAGGTCGCTGAGCTGTACGTGGACGAGAGCATGCTGCTGCGCATCCTGCGCAACCTGCTCTCGAACGCCGTCAAGTTCACGGTGGAGGGCGAGGTACGCCTCGACGCCCGCCTCGACACCGCCAAGGACGAGGCCGTCATCACGGTCACCGACACCGGCATCGGCATCGCGCCCGAGCACCTGACCCGCGTCTTCGAGGACTTCTACCAGGTCCCCGGCACCCTCCAGGTCAGGTCCAGAGGCACCGGCCTGGGCCTGCCGTACGCACGCAGGCTCGCCGAGGCGCTCGGCGGCACGCTCGAGCTGACCAGCGCGGAGGGCGAGGGCACCACCGCCACGCTGCGGCTGCCGCACTACAGCGGCCCGCCCGAGCTGGAGCGCGTGCTGATCGCGGACGACGACGAGGTGTTCCGCACCGCCGCCCGCCGCATGCTGCACGGCTTCGCCGAGCACGTGGACGAGGCCGCCGACGGCGCCGCCGCGCTCGAGTTGATGGCGGCGAGCCCGCCCGACGTGATCCTGGTCGACCTGCTCATGCCGCGCGTGGACGGCAACGTGCTGCTCCAGCGGATGGCCGAGGACGAGCGGCTGAAGCGCATCCCGGTGGTCGTGGTGACGATCGCGCCGCAGCGCGCCCCCGACGACATGGTGGTGCTCGACAAGCACGGGCTGCGCCGGAAGGAGCTGCTCCAGGCCATCCGCAGCGCGAGGGAGGGGCACGGGTGAGCGAGACGGCGACCGTGCTGGTGGTGGACGACACGCCGACCAAGCGGTACATCCTGTCGAGCTGGCTGCGCCGGGCCGGGCACCACGTCATCGAGGCGAGCGGCGGCGAGGAGGCGCTCGGCCTCCTCGCCGAGCGGCACGTGGACCTGGTCATCCTGGACGTACGGCTGCCCGACATCCCCGGTCACGAGGTGTGCGAGCGGATCAAGGACAACCCGGCCACCGCCGCGATCCCGATCATCCAGGTGTCGGCGAACGCCATCACCGTGGCCGACCGCGCGGAAGGGCTGGAGCGGGGCGCCGACGCGTACCTGGCGGAGCCGATCGAGCCGGCCGAGTTCGCCGCGACGGTGGAGGCCATGCTGCGCTACTACCGGGCACGGTGGCGGGCCGAGCAGATGGCCGAGCGCCTGGCGAAGCTGGCCGACGTGACGTTGCGCATCAACGAGGCCGAGACGTTCGACGAGCTGCTGTCGGTCGCCGTCGAGGGCTCGGCCGGCGTGCTGGGCCGCTTCTGCGGCACGCTGGCGGTCCTGCCCGACGGGCGCACCCGCCGCTTCCGTGCCAGGCCGGGGGAGCGGGCCACCGCCCATCCGGCCGGGCCCGACCTGCTCGACCGCCTGGCCGGCATGGTGGAGCGGGAGGCGCAGCGCGCCCACGTGTTCACGCTGCACGCGGAGCAGTGGCGCGGGCTGCTGCCGGACGTGCAGATCGAGGGCAGCAGCACGGGCGTGCTCTGCCGGACGAAGAACTCCGCCTCGCCCATCTACCTGGGCGTGGAGAGCCAGCCCCCGCTCGACGCCGACGAGGTGAACCTGCTGCGCCAGCTCGGCCAGGAGCTCGCCCTGGCCGTGAGCGCGCTGCGGGCCTACACCGAGGAGCACGCGATCGCGCTGACCCTGCAGCGCAGCCTGCTGCCCACCCGCATCCCCGAGGTGCCCGGCCTGCAGGTGGCGATGCGCTACCAGCCGGCCGCCGACAACATCGAGGTGGGCGGCGACTTCTACGAGGTGCTGCCGATCGGCGACCGGGTGCTGGTCGCGATCGGCGACGTCGAGGGCCACTCGCTGCACGCCGCCACCGTGATGGCGGAGCTGCGGCACGCGATGCGGGCCTCGTTCATCGCGCAGGTGGATCTCAGCGCCTCCCTCGACCTGCTCAACCAGATGATGCGGCGCTACCACCCGCGCATGACGGCCACGCTCTGCCTGGTGCTCATCGACCCGGCCACGGGGGAGACCGAGGTGGCCAACGCGGGTCACATCCCGCCCCTGTTCGCCGGGCCCGGCTGCGCCTACCACCATCTGGGCAACCTGCTGCTGGGGGCGCTGCCGGAGACGTACACGGTGGACCGGCTGAAGCTGCCGCCCGGCGGGACACTGCTGCTGTTCACCGACGGGCTCGTGGAGGACAGGACGATCTCCCTCGACGAGAGCCTGGAGCAGGCCAGGCAGCTCGCCGAGACCGTCGAGGAGGATCTGGAGGAGTTCGCCGAGCGCATGCTGGACGCGTTCGGGGCGCGCGAGGACGACGTCGCGCTGGTGGTCGTGCGGCGCGAGCCGTAGCCGGCGAGGCGCCGCTCAAGACTGCGGCGGGCTCAAGACTGCGGCGGGCTCAAGACTGCGGCGGGCGCAGTGGCCGGCGGAGCCTCGTTCATGGCTCCGGCGGGAGTCCTCCGGTGTCGAGCTGGAACGAGTTGCGCGCCGGGTCGAGCGCCCGCCCGTCGCCGTGATCCGGCAGCAGCCCGTACGGCAGCGTGAACCCCCGGTTCTTCGACACCTGGCGCGGCCACTCGTGCACGTACTCCACGGAGGCCCCGCCCTGCGCCCGCAACCGCGAGACGAGCGCCTGCTCGGCCGCGTCGCCCCAGGTGCCGGGCGTGCCGGTGAACAGCGCGGGCTCCGCCGCGATGGCCGCCTCGCAGGCCGCCCGCAGGACGGGGCCCGCGCGGCCGATCCTCCTGGTCTCCGGTGGCTCCGTGGCGGGGCCGGCCGACACCATGTTCGCCGGCGCCCTGATGTGCCAGCGGTGGACGATCGCCATGCCGCGCTCGGAGGTGATCACGTCCTTGATCCTGGCCGGGCGCGGGCCGCCGGAGCCGGGGACGGTCCAGGTGGGCGGCCCCGCCGGGCCGTCCCACGGTGTCTCGCCGACGTCGCGGATGCGCAGCCGGGCCATGTCCCACATCGCGCGGCGCAGGCCGTCCACGGTGCGGCCGGCCATCTGCACGCGGTAGAACCAGTGCCAGTCGCGGAACAGGTCGAACTCCTCGACCGTGCCCAGCTCGCGCACCCCGCCACCTTCCCTGGGCACGGTGGGGCGGCCGGTGTACTTGCGCTGGCCCGGGTTGAACAGTGCCGCGCCGTTCCGCCCCCACTCCGTGGCGACGTCCACGCCGAACCGGCCGAACGCCTGGGCGAACGCGTACCGGTCCGTCGCCTTCAGATACGCCACGAAGCCCCACAGCTCGCCCTCGTCCACGGCGCTGCCCGGCGCGGGGGCGGTCGCCAGGCCGGCCGTCCAGTGGCACGGGCCCAGCGAGACGAACGCGCGGTCGTAGGCGTTCAGGCAGTCGAAGTAGCCGATCGCCTCGACCTCGCTCACCGCCCGCACCACCTTGTACGTGCCGAGCACGGCCCGGTCGCCGGCCTCGACGAGCCGCGCCAGCGTGGGCCCCTGGCCGCCCGGCTCCGCGGCGGGCAGCAGGTGCTCGGGCAGCATCTCGCCCTCGGGCCGCCAGGTGTGCCCGAACTCCGGCCAGGCCCGCGGCCCGGAGTAGTCGCCGAGCACGCGGTAGTCGCCGCACACGTCCAGCTCGGGATGGGCGGGGGCCACCGGCTCGCGGGGCGGGCGCTCCCAGGTGCGTGTCAGGTCGCGTACATACAGGCGGGGGCTGGTGGAGGTGATCTCGCGGGCGCGCCACACGTTCGCGGCCCGGCCGCCGTGCGGGAGCGCGTGCAGGCGGTCCGGCCCGCCCTCCCGTAGCTCCCATGCCTCCACCACGACCGGGCAGCGCCGCCGTCGTTCCTTCCAGTGGCGCAGCACGAACCTGGTCCAGGCGTTGACCACGCCGGTGATCGGGTCGGCGTAACGCTCGTAGAAGTGGGCGTGCGCCGGGACGAGCCGGTCCGACCAGCGCAGCAGCTCCACCTCGGCGCCCCGCGCGTGGGCGGCGGCGACAGTGCCCTCCACCCCGCGCGTCACGCTGAGCGCGGCGCCGGGGCTCCGCACGCGGCGCATGCTGTCGGGCTCGGCGCTGGTGCTTCGCGCACGGCTCGTCGTATCGGGTGCGGGTTCGGTGGTGCGTGCGTCGCGCGTCGTATCGGGGGTGGGTTCGGTGGTGCGTGCGTCGCGCGTCGCGTCGGGTGCGGGTTCGGTGCAGCGCTCGCCGTCCGCCGGGGCGAGAGCGACGGCCGTGACCTCCAGGATCTCCTCGCCGACGACCACCCGGAACGGCCCCTCCGCCGGAAACGCGGAAGCGGCGCTCACGCGCAGCACCTCGCCGTCGGCCGGCACGGCGTCCAGCAGGGTCGCCGAGCGCGGCTCGCGTTCGGTGGCCGTGTCGGACAGGGAGGCGTACCGCTGGAACTCCATGACCGCCAGCCACGTGCCCGTCGTGAACACCGTCGCGTCCGGCGGCGCGAGCAGGAACCCCAGCTCGCGCAGGTCCCGATGCAGGTCGCGCACGTGTGTGGTGCCGGTCAGCTCCGGCCGGTCGGCGCCACCGTAGCGGGCGGGCAGCCCTCCGGCGGGATCCCGGTCGCCGGGCCGCAGGTCGAGCTCGCCGTACAGGCCGGACACGGGCCGGACGAGCGCCGCCGCCAGCCAGCCGAACAACCGGCCGAGATCATCCAGCATGAGCCTGCCCCGTCATGAGTGCCGACCCCACGACGGTAGGCCCCGCCGGCCGCACCCGCCCCAGGGATCGGGCTAGGGAAAGCTCTGGGCCTGCCGGGTGTAACGGTGCTTGGCGCCCGGCGGGAAGTACTCCGGGTCGCCGGACTCCCGCAGCCTGATGAACGGCGTCTGGTTCTGCACCGGCACGTACGCCGCGAACTCGCTGTTCAGCCGCCGGAGCTGAGCCAGGATGGACGCGCCCGCCGCCTGGGCGAGCTCGTCGGACGGCTTCTCACCCGGCATCAGCTCCACCGTGACGGTCAGGTGCCGGTCGTGGCGCTCGTCCTCGACCGTCTCCAGCACGAACTTCCCCGTCACCCGCGCGCTCACCTCAGGCTGCTCCAGGCCGATCGCGATGTTCTCCGGGTAGATGTTCGCGCCGTAGTAGGAGACGGTGAAGTGGCTGCGGCCGAAGACGTACACGAACGGGCGCTCGGGCCCGCTCGCCCGCGGCTCGAAGCCGTGCCGCCGCACGAAACCCAGCAGCTCCCGGTACGGGATCACGCCGCCCTCGTCGGCGATGTGGTAACGGATGAGCGGAACCCCGTTGTCGCCGGAGAACAGCAGCGTGCCCTGGTGCTCCTCGAAGTAGCGCACCCCGGGGTCGTACTGCACGAGTGTCGGCAGCCGCGACTCCCCGAACAGCTCCCTGGCCCTGCCGGGACGCTCCGACAGGAAGCGGCGGATCTCCACCGACAGCGGCGTCTCGTTGCCCAGGACGCCCGCGTCGGCGGTGCCGTACAGGGAGGCGACGCCGCGCACCGGGTCGGCGATCCCGGCGCGCTCGGCGACCAGCGTGCGCCACTCCTCGCTGAACACCTCGCCCGCCGTCACCAGCTTGACGTTCCAGCGGGCCCAGGGCAGGTCCTCGGTGTCGATGACGTTCTTCAGGAACGGCGGGTAGCCCAGCAGCACGACCTGGTCGAAGTGCGGCGCCAGCTCGGGCAGCACCCGCACGATCTCCCGCCGGTCGGTGCCGGGGGCCACGACGGTGATCCGGTGACCGCGCTCGGCCAGGTGGCGGCAGCAGGCGACCGTGAACAGGCCGCCCACCCAGGTGCCCAGCGCGAAGCAGACCACGGCCAGCGTGCGGCGCTCCCGGCTGCGGAAGGAGCCCGCGAACACCTCCTCGAACCGGTCGGCGATCACCCGCTCGTCCGCCACCGAGCGCGGCCAGAACGACGGCGCGCCCGTGGACCCGGAGGACACGGCGATCAGGTCGCCGATCACGCCGTCCCTGCACAGGTCGGGCAGGGGGTGGCGGTGGGTGTAGTTCTCCTTGGTGGTCATGGGCAGGCGCGCGAAGCCGGCCAGGGTGGTGATCCGCGCGGGGTCGACGCCGTGCTCGGTGAGGAACCTGCCGTAGGCGGGCACGGTGGCCGCCACCTGATGGAAGAGCTCAACCGGGTCCATCCGCCGACTGTACGACGCGGGCCCGGACAGGGGAACGCACGCCGTCATTCGCCCGGGCGCACCAGCCCCGTCTCGTACGCGAACACGATCGCCTGCGCCCGGTCGCGCAGCCCGAGCTTCATCAGCACCCGCCCCACATGTGTCTTGACCGTCTGCTCGGCCACGAACAGCTTCTCGGCGATCTCCTGGTTGGACAGCGCCTGCGCCACCAGGCTGAGCACCTCGGTCTCCCGCTCGGTCAGCTCGTCGAGCCGCCTGCCCGTCACCGGCCGCGGCGGCCCCAGCCGGGCGAACTCGGTGATCAGCCGCTTGGTGATCGCCGGAGCGATGAGCGCCTCCCCGGCCGCCACCACGCGCACGGCTTCCGCTAGCTGCGCGGCGGAGGCGTCCTTGAGCAGGAACCCGCTGGCCCCCGCCCGCAACGCCTCGTACACGTAGTCGTCGAGGTCGAACGTCGTCAGGATGAGCACCTTCGCCGTCTGCCGGCGCGCCATGAGCTCCCTGGTCGCCTCCAGGCCGTTCAGCACCGGCATGCGCACGTCCATGAGCACCACGTCGGGGCACAGCTCGGCGGCCCGCTCCACGGCCTCCCGCCCGTCGGCGGCCTCGCCCACGACCTCGATGTCGGGCTGCCCGCTCAGGAACACCGTGAACCCGGTGCGCACCATGCCCTGGTCATCGGCGATCAGAACCCGGATCAAACGCTCTCCCTCTCCGCGACCGGTAACGTCGCGACCACCTCGAAACCTCCACCGTCGACGGGCCCGGCGACGAGCGTGCCGCCGAGCAGCGCCACCCGCTCCCGCATCCCCACCAATCCCTGCCCGGCCCCGCGCCCCGCCCCGCTCCCTGAGGACCGCGCGCCGGAAGACGCGGTGCCGGGGTCGGTGCCCAGGCTGTTGGCGATGCGCAGCCGCAGCTCCTCGCCCCGGCGGGCGATCTCCACCGCGACGGTCGCGCCGGGCGCGTGCCGCATCACGTTCGACAACGACTCCTGCACGATCCGGTACGCCGACAGCTCCACGGCCTGCGGCTGACCGTGCAGCGGCCCCGACCGCTCGACCACCACGGCCAGCCCGGCGGCGCGGGCGTTGGAGATCAGCTCGTCGATCCGGTCCAGCCCGGGCTGCGGCGCGGTGTCGGTGCGGCCCTGCGGGTCGCGCAGCACGCCGAGCACCTGCCGCAGCTCCGCGATGGCCTCCAGCGACAGCCCCCGGATCTCGGCCAGCCCCGCCTCCAGCTGCGCCACGTCACCGGCCGCCTTGAGCGGCACCGCCTCGGCCTGGATCGCGATCACCGACATGTGGTGCGCCACCACGTCGTGCAGCTCGCGCGCGATGCGGGCGCGCTCCTCCAGCACCGCCTGCGCGCCCTCCGCCTGCCGGGTGCGCTGCTCCTCCTCGACCAGACGGGCCGTGGCGGTGCGCCGCGCCCGCACGTTGTAGCCGAACAGCACCGCCACCGACGCGATGATCGTGGCGATGAACATCGAGTTGGGATGCACGATCCACAGGGTCAGGACCGTGATGACCCAGACGCCGCTTGTGATCCGCCGCTCGCACCGGACCGCCACCGAGTAGAGGACCAGCAGGTACATGATGATCGCCGTGATGATGTAGGGCGGCTCGCCGTCGCCGATCGTCACGGTCAGCCAGATGACCACGGGCGACAGCACGGCGGCGACCCGCCAGGCCGCCAGCGGCCACCGGTCGCGCAGGGCGACGGGCAGGGAGACGCCGATCGCGGTCAGGTACGAGAAGATCAGCGGCGCGGGCCCGTGGATGGCCGGGTTGGCGGCGTTGGCGCGGGCGGCGGCCTCGTTCCACGCCAGGGTGGTGCTGATCGTGATGCCGTACAGGACGACGGCCAGCACCACGTCCGCCACCTGGACGAGGCTCCACCCCTGGTACGGGACCAGCGCCTCGAACCGCCGGGGGACCTTCAGCCGCAGCCGGCGGGTGCCGGCCGGCGGATCGGCGTCGCCCTGGAACAGGGCCAGCGCGAACGGCCGCGAGGCCGCCTCCCACCCCCGCCTGAGCGACCCACGCCAACGACCGGACCCACCACCAGGCCCGCCGCCAGTCTCGCTACCGAGCCCGTCACCGAGCCCGTCGCCGGGCCCGTCACCGGGCGCGCCACCCGCCCCGGCGGCGTCCTCGCGCGCCCGCCCCCACGGGCGCCGGCGCGCGATCGACCGGCCGAGCGAGCGGGCGCGCTGCACGAGGATCACCTGGTCAAGCTTAGAAGCGAGGCCACCCTCGGTCGTCACCCCACGGTCTGATGTTCCCGTCACTCCGAGGTACCGCTTACAACATTACGATCGCCGTGAGCGAACATCAGCAAGGAAGGGAACAGCACGAGGCTCCGATGAGTTGAGCCGGTATAACTCAACCCTTTGGAGTTCGCATGAGTGAGAGCTTGATCCTCCCGGTCCTGCCGCTGGACGACGAGGTCGTCCTGCCGGGCATGGTGGTTCCGCTGGACCTGTCCGACTCCGAGGTGCGCGCTGCCATAGACGCGGCCCGTGCATCCGGTGGCAACAAGCCACGGGTCCTCCTCGTTCCCCGGATCGACGGCCGTTACGGCGCGATCGGCGTTCAGGCCGTGGTGGAGCAGGTCGGGAGGCTGCCGGGCGGCGAGCCCGCCGCCGTGGTGCGCGGCGTGAACCGGGTGCGCGTGGGCACCGGCACGACCGGCCCCGGCGCCGCACTGTGGGTCGAGGCCGAGACGATCGACACCGTCACCGCCGGTGAGCGCGCCCAGGATCTGGCCAAGGAGTACAAGGCGCTGGCCACCACCATCCTGCAGAAGCGCGGCGCCTGGCAGGTGGTCGACCAGGTCAACACCATCGACGACCCCTCCGTGCTGGCCGACAGCTCCGGCTACACGCCGTGGCTGACCACGGCGCAGAAGGTCGAGCTGCTGGAGGAGGCCGACCCGGCCGAGCGGCTGGCCAAGCTGATCGAGTGGTCCCGCGACCACCTCGCCGAGCTCGACGTCGCCGAGACGATCCGCAAGGACGTCCAGGAGGGCATGGAGAAGCAGCAGCGCGAGTTCCTCCTGCGCCAGCAGCTCGCCGCCGTCCGCAAGGAGCTCAAGGAGCTCAACGGCGACTCCACCGAGAGCGAGGAGGAGGACTACCGCGCCCGCGTGGAGGCCGCCGACCTGCCGGAGAAGGTGCGCGAGGCCGCGCTGAAGGAGGTCGACAAGCTGGAGCGGACCCCCGACCAGTCCCCTGAGACCGGCTGGATCCGCACCTGGCTCGACACCGTCCTCGACATCCCGTGGAACGACCGCACGGAGGACAACTACGACATCATCGGCGCCAGGGCCGTGCTCGACGCCGACCACACGGGCCTCGACGACGTCAAGGACCGCATCATCGAGCACCTGGCCGTGCGCAAGCGCCGCCAGGACAAGGGCCTCGGCGTGGTGGGCGGCCGCCGCAGCGGCGCCGTGCTGGCCCTGGCCGGCCCTCCCGGAGTCGGCAAGACGTCGCTGGGCGAGTCCGTGGCCCGCGCGATGGGCCGCAAGTTCGTCCGCGTCGCCCTCGGCGGCGTCCGCGACGAGGCGGAGATCCGCGGCCACCGGCGCACCTACGTCGGCGCGCTGCCCGGCCGCATCGTCCGGGCCATCCGCGAGGCCGGCTCGATGAACCCGGTCGTCCTGCTCGACGAGGTCGACAAGGTCGGCGCCGACTACCGCGGCGACCCCACGGCCGCCCTGCTGGAGGTGCTCGACCCGGCCCAGAACCACACGTTCCGCGACCACTACCTCGAGGTCGAGCTGGACCTGTCCGACGTGCTGTTCCTGGCCACGGCCAACGTCCTGGAGGCCATCCCCGGGCCGCTGCTCGACCGCATGGAGGTCGTCACGCTCGACGGCTACACCGAGGACGAGAAGGTCGCGATCGCCCGCGACCACCTGCTGCCCCGGCAGCTGGAGCTGGCCGGGCTGACCGCCGAGGAGGTCACGGTCGAGGACGCGGCGCTGCGCAGGCTGGCCGCCGAGTACACCCGCGAGGCCGGCGTGCGCTCGCTGGAGCGCTCGGTCGCCCGGATCCTGCGCAAGGTGGCGGCCAGGGACGAGCTGCCCGTCACCGTGCGCGACGAGGACCTGGTCGACTACATCGGACGGCCGCGGTTCGTGCCGGAGTCGTCGCTGCCGGAGGCCAAGCAGCGCACCTCGGTGCCCGGCGTGGCCACCGGCCTGGCGGTCACCGGAGCCGGCGGCGACGTCCTGTACGTCGAGGCGTCCCTGGCCGACCCCGAGACCGGCGAGACGGGCCTGACGCTCACCGGCCAGCTCGGCGACGTGATGAAGGAGTCGGCGCGGATCGCGCTGTCCTACCTGCGCTCGCACGGCGCGGAGCTGGAGCTGCCGGTCACCGCGCTGAAGGACCGCTCGGTGCACGTGCACTTCCCGGCGGGCGCGGTGCCCAAGGACGGCCCCTCGGCCGGCGTGACGCTGACCACGGCGCTGGCCTCGCTGCTGTCCGGGCGGCTGGTCCGCGGTGACGTGGCCATGACCGGCGAGATCTCGCTGACCGGGCGGGTGCTGCCGATCGGCGGCGTCAAGCAGAAGCTGCTGGCGGCCCACCGGGCGGGCATCACCACCGTCCTCATCCCGGCCCGCAACGAGCCGGACCTGGACGACGTGCCCGCGGAGGTCCGCGACGAGCTGACCATCCACACCGTCAGCGACGTGCGCGAGGTCCTGGACATCGCGCTCACGCCGGCGAAGGTCGCCTCCTCCGTGGCGGCCTGACCCCGAGACGAACGCCCCGCCGCGCCCGGCCTTCCCAGGGCGCGCGGCGGGGCGTTCGCATGTCAGCGGGCATCCGCAGTGATGCAGATCACGAAACAGATCAGGAATACCGGAATATCACCTCGTCGTTAGCAACGGCGTGAACGAGGCATACGCGACCGGTCGCGGCACCCCCATGATGGGGGCCGCGTGTCGCCGCATGCGTATGGGGCGAATGCCGGCCCGTTAAGTGCAACCCGTCCGCCCGTTCTCCTCGAAGGTCGTCATGATCGCACCCGGTTTCGTGCTGCGCAGGCTGAGCCACCTGCCCTTCCACCCCGGCACCCGCTGAGGGCCGGAGCCCTCCTCCACCGGTGATGTACGTTCCCGCGGCCCCGGCCGCCCACAGTCATGGGGAATCCCAGTGATCCAGGCTTCAGGCCTGCGCAAGCAGTACGGCACGACCGTCGCCCTGGACGGCGTGGACCTGCACGTGCGCGAAGGCGAGATCTACGGCGTGCTCGGGCAGAGCGGCGCCGGCAAGAGCACGCTCCTGCGCTGCGTCAACCTGCTCGAACGCCCCACCGCGGGCACCGTCACCGTCGCGGGCCAGGACCTGACCGCGCTCGGCGACCGCGACCTGAACCGCGCCAGGCAGCGCATCGGCATGATCCACCAGCACTTCGCGCTGCTCTCCTCGCGCACGGTCGCCGGGAACGTGGCCTTCCCGCTGGAGGTCATGGGCGTGCCCAGGGCCGAGCGTGAGCGCCGCGTCGGCGAGTTGCTGGAGCTGGTCGGCCTGGAGGGGCGCGGCAAGCACCGCCCGCACCAGCTGTCCGGCGGCCAGAAGCAGCGCGTCGGCATCGCCAGGGCGCTGGCGGGCAACCCCTCGGTGCTGCTGTCGGACGAGGCCACCTCGGCGCTCGACCCGGCCACCACGCAGTCGATCCTGTCCCTGCTCAAGCGGCTGAACGCGGAGCTGGGCCTGACGATCCTGCTCATCACCCACGAGATGAACGTGGTCAAGAGCGTCTGCGACTCGGTCGCCATCATGGCGCAGGGGCGCATCGAGGAGTCCGGCACCATCGCCGACCTGATCAGGACCCCCGGATCCCGCCTCACCAGGGAGATCTTCCCGCTGCCCGAGCCCGCGCCGGCCGGCTCGGTGACGCTGACGTTCACCGGCGACCCCGGCAGGCCCGTGGTGTCGGAGGTGGTGCGCAAGTTCGACGTGGACCTGAGCATTCTGGGCGGCTCCATCGAGGACCTGGCCGCCGGCTCCGTCGGCCGCCTGCGGGTGGCGCTGGACGGCGCCGAGGCGCCCGCCGCGCTGGCGTACCTGCGTGATTCCGGGCTGATCGTGGAGGAGGCGCCGTGACCTGGGAAGAGATGCTGCCGCTGCTGTGGCCGGCGACGGTGGAGACCGCGCAGATGGTGGGCTGGTCCACGCTGTTCACGCTGCTGCTCGGGCTGCCGCTGGGCGTGGCGCTCGTGGTGTTCGACCGGGACGGGCTGCGGCCGCTGCCCGCGTTCAAGACCGGGCTCGGGTTCGTGGTCAACGTCGGGCGGTCGCTGCCGTTCATCGTGCTGATGATCGCGATCATCCCGTTCACCAGGCTCGTCGTCGGCACCACCATCGGCACCGCCGCGTTCGTGGTGCCGCTGACGGTCGGGGCGGTGCCGTTCTTCGCCCGCCTGGTGGAGACCGCGCTGCGGGAGGTCGGCACGGACGTGGTGCAGGCGGCCCAGGCCATGGGCGCGAGCAGGCTCGCGATCGTGCGCAAGGTGCTGCTGCCCGAGGCGCTGCCGGGCCTGGTGGCGGGTCTCACCGTGACCGTCGTCGCGCTGATCGGCTACTCCGCCATGGCCGGCACGCTCGGCGGCGGCGGGCTGGGCGACCTGGCCGTCCGGTACGGCTACCAGCGGTTCGAGACGCTCCTCATGATCGTGACGGTCGTGCTGCTGCTCGTGATCGTGCAACTTCTGCAGAGCCTGGGCGACTGGGTCGCTCGGCGCCTTTCACATAAGTAAGGAAAAATCATGAAAATTCATCGCCTGGTGGGTGCCGTCGCGCTGGCTCTGTCGCTCGCCGCATGCGGTACGTCGCAGTCCGCGACCGGCACGACGACGGGCGCCACGGCGGCCGAGGGCGCCGACGCCGTGCTGAAGGTCGGCGCCAGCCCGGTGCCGCACGCGGAGATCCTCAACTTCGTCAAGGACAACCTGGCCCCGGCCGCCGGCATCAAGCTGGAGGTCGTCGAGTTCACCGACTACGTCCAGCCGAACGTGCAGCTTCAGGAGGGCCAGCTCACGGCCAACTTCTTCCAGCACAAGCCGTACCTGGACGACTTCAACGCCTCCAAGGGCACCGAGCTGAGCTTCGTCACGCCGGTGCACCTGGAGCCGCTCGGCCTCTACTCCAAGAAGATCACGGACGTCTCCGCCCTGGCCAGCGGCGCCACCGTGGCCGTGCCGAACGACGCCACCAACCTCGGCCGCGCGCTCAAGCTGCTCGCCGACAACGGCCTGGTCACGCTCAAGGAAGGGGTCGGCACCGCCGCGACCGAGCGCGACGTGACGGGCAACCCGAAGAACCTGCAGTTCAAGCCGCTGGAGGCGGCGCAGCTCCCGCGCTCGCTGGAGGACGTGGACGCTGCGGTGATCAACGGCAACTACGCCATCGAGGCCGGTCTCAAGCCCGCCTCCGAGGCGCTGGTGCTGGAGAAGACCGAGGGCAACCCGTACGTCAACGGCCTGGTCGTGCAGGCCGGCCACGAGAAGGACGCCAACATCGTCACCCTCGGCAAGCTGCTGCAGGACCAGAAGGTCAAGGACTTCATCCAGCAGAAGTACCAGGGCTCGGTCATCCCCGCCGCCTGACCCGCGCGGCCGCGGCCCCGGCGCGGGCCGCGGCCGCACCGCCGGGTTCTGGCGCGGCGGGCGATCAACCGAATACTGTTCTGTTCATGCATCCGGGAGCCATCGCAGCCGTCACCCCCGACAAGCCCGCTGTGATCATGGCGGGCTCCGGACAGATCATCACCTTCCGCGAGCTGGACGAGGAGTCGAACCGGCTGGCCCAGCTGTTCCGCGCGGCGGGACTGCGGCCGGGCGACCACATCGCGTTCATGCTCGGCAACCATCCCCGCTTCCTGTCCATCGCGTGGGCCGCGCACCGCTCGGGCCTGTACTACACGCCGATCAGCTCGCGGCTGCAGCCCGACGAGCTCGCCTACATCGTCGACAACTGCGGCGCGCGGGTCTTCATCTCCAGCGCCGATCTGGCCGCCGTCGCCACCTCGATCACCGACGCCACCCCCGGCGTCGAGCTGCGGCTCATGCTGGACGGCGTGGCCCCGGGCTTCGAGCCGTACGAGGAGGCCGTGGCCAAGCAGCCGGCCACCCCGATCGAGGACGAGTGCCTCGGCGCGGACATGCTCTACTCCTCGGGCACCACCGGCCGCCCGAAGGGCGTCAAGCTCGCCGCCACGCACGGCCCGCTCGACGAGCCCGGCATGCTGTTCAAGCTGATCCAGGGCCTGTTCGCGCCCACGCCCGACAGCGTCTACCTCTCGCCCGCGCCGCTCTACCACGCCGCGCCGCTGCGCTACAGCCTGACGTTCCAGCGGCTCGGGGCCACGGTGGTGGTGATGGAGCGCTTCGACCCCGAGCAGTACCTGGCGCTGGTCGAGCGGTACGGGGTGACGCACTCGCAGCTCGTGCCGACGATGTTCATCAAGATGCTCAAGCTGCCCGGGGAGACCCGGGCGACGTACGACCTGTCCTCCCTCAGGTACGCCATCCACGCCGCCGCCCCCTGCCCCGTCCCGGTCAAGGAGCAGATGATCGACTGGTGGGGCCCGATCATCCACGAGTACTACGCGGGCACCGAGGGCAACGGCTTCCTCTACGTCGGCCCCGAGGACTGGCTGCGGCACAGGGGCACCGTCGGCCGCTCCCTGCTGGGCGTCGTGCACATCTGCGACGAGGACGGCGCGGACCTGCCGCCCGGCGAGCACGGCACGATCTACTTCGAGAAGGGCGGCCGCTTCGAGTACCACGGCGACCCCGACAAGACCCGCTCGTCCCAGGACCCGCGCGGGCGCGGCTGGACCACGCTCGGGGACATCGGCTACCTGGACGAGGACGGCTTCCTGTACCTGACCGACCGCCGCTCGTACATGATCATCTCAGGCGGCGTGAACATCTACCCGCAGGAGGCCGAGAACGTGCTGTCGGTGCATCCGAAGGTGGCCGACGTGGCCGTGTTCGGGGTGCCGGACGAGGAGATGGGCGAGCAGGTCAAGGCGGTGGTCGAGCCGGTGTCCATGGACGAGGCGGGGCCGGCGCTGGAGGCGGAGCTGATCGCGTACTGCCGCGAGCAGCTGGCCCACTACAAGTGCCCGAAGTCGGTGGACTTCCGCGCGGAGCTGCCCAGGCACCCGACGGGCAAGCTCTACAAGCGGCTGCTGCGTGACGAGTACTGGCCCGCCGGTACGTAAAAATCTGGCCACATTTTCCGGAGCGGCACCGCCCCGCCACCTCGATCGATAAGGCTCGCGTCAGGCCGGGCCACTCCCCGCGACCCTCCCCTTAAGCAGGGCTTACGCGCTTCTTGACACCCTAGGATCATCGGATTTCAGGGAGATGGAAGATGAACGCGAACGAGCCTCGCGAGCAGGGCACCGGCGGGTGGAGCCAGTTCGGTGCCACCCCGCCGGCCGCCGGGGGCTTCCCCCGGCGCGACACGATCGCCATGGAGGTGCCGCCGCCCCCGCCACCCCCGCCGCCGGCCAAGCACGGGCTCACCGTCGCCCAGAAGGCCGTCGCGGGTCTCGCCCTGGCCGCGATGGCGGTCGGGGGAGGCGTCGTGGGCGCCGTCGTCGCCACCTCGTTCCAGTCCGAGCCGGTCGCCAGCAGCAGCCCCAGCGCGCCCAGCCCCGTCTTCAAGTCCGCCGCCGACCAGCTCACCGTGGCCGAGGTCGCCGCCAAGGTGCAGCCCTCGGTCGTGATGATCCAGGGGCAGAGCGGCGAGGGCTCCGGCGTGGTGCTGTCGGAGGACGGGCTCATCCTCACCAACAACCACGTGGTCGTCGGCGCCGGGCAGGGCGGGCAGATGACCGTCAAGTTCAGCGACGGCAAGACGGCCAAGGCCACCGTCGTCGGCACCGACCCGGCCACCGACCTCGGCGTCATCCGCGCCGAAGGCGTCTCGGGCCTGACCAAGGCCACGCTCGGCGACAGCGACCAGCTCAAGGTCGGCGACCCGGTGCTGGCCATCGGCAGCCCGCTCGGCCTCGACGGGTCCGTCACCGCCGGCATCGTCAGCGCCCTGGACCGCACGCTGAACCTCGGCGACGATCAGCCGCAGGTCCCGCCGGGCTGGGGTCAGCAGCAACAGCAGCAGAGCGCGCCCACCACGATCGGCGGCGCCATCCAGACCGACGCCTCGATCAACCCGGGCAACTCCGGGGGCGCGCTGGTCAACGCCGCGGGCCAGCTCATCGGCATCAACACCGCCATCGCCTCGCAGGCCCAGGGCGGCGGCGTCGGCTTCGCCATCCCGGTCAACACCGCCAAGCAGGTCGCCGACCAGCTCATCAGCACCGGCAAGGTGACCCACGCCTTCCTCGGCGTGAGCGTCACCGACGCGACGGGCGACGTGCCCGGCGCCCTGATCCGTCAGGTCACCGCGGGAAGCCCGGCGGAGCAGGCGGGGCTGAAGGAGGGTGACCTGATCACGAAGATCGGCGACAAGGCGGTTGACGGAGGCGATACGGTTGTCGGGCAGGTCAGAGGTTTCAAACCGGGCCAAGAGGTCAAGATCACATATATGAGGGATGGCGCGACCCACGAGGTCGGTGTCACTCTCTCGGAGAACAAGTAACAAGGACCCCCTCATGGACGGGTGTGCCGTTGAGATCGCTGCGGACTCGGCGGCACACCCCCCCAATCCGGTTCACCTGAAGCGCCGGCCCTCGTCGCGCCGGTAGGCCCAGGCCGCCGCGATCGCCGCCACCACGGTCCACCCGGCCAGCGAGATCAGCGCCACCGCGTCGGGCGTGTTGCCCGCCGCGACCGCCCACAGCAGCTCGGCCACACCCCTGGTCGGCACGTACGGGGAGACGACCTCCACGAAGTCGGGCAGCAACGCCGGCGGCAGCAGCAGCCCACCCAGGATCGCCATCGGGAAGAACAGCACCTGCGAGGCGGCGATCGCCCCCTTCGCGGACATCAGCGACCCGATGAACAGGCCCATCAGCATGAACGGCACGACCCCCACGACCAGCGCGCCCAGTCCCAGCAGCAGCCCCAGCGGCGTGGTGGTCGCCTCGGTGAGGAACGCCGCGACCAGCAGCACCGGCACGACCGACACCAGCGTGACGGCCAGCGCCGCCAGGATCCGCCCCGTGAAGCGGGGGAACGGGCCGGCGGGGAGCGTGCGCAGGTAGGGGTTCCACGGCAGCTCGCGGTCCTGGGCCACGGTGATGCTCAGGTTGACGAGGGTCCCGGCCATCGCGCCGAAGAACATCATCGAGCCGGTCGCCATGGTCGCGGCCTTCGGATCGTCGCCCGCGAACGGCACCACGAACGCCACCATCGAGATGGCCGGGAACAGCGCGCCGGCCAGCAGCCCGACGGGCACCCTGACCTGCTCCAGCAGGAACAGCCTCAGGTGCGCGGAAGCCAGGCTAGGCATGGGCCGTCTCCTTCGCGGTGAGGGTGAGGAAGGCCTCCTCGAGGGTGGTCGGCCTGATCTCCAGGCCGGAGAACGGCGTGCCGCTGCGGACGAGCTCGACGACCAGCCGGTCGGGATCGGCGGTCATCAGGTTGACCCGCCCGTCCACGCGCTCGGCGCCCAGCACGCCGGGCAGCTCGGGCAGGTCCTCGGCGACCAGCGAGACGCGCCGCACGCCCACGACGTCGCGCACCGCGCGCACGGTGTCGTCGGCCAGCACCCTGCCGGAGCCGACCACCACCACCCGTTCGGCCAGCGCCTCGATCTCCTCCAGGTAGTGGCTGGTCAGCAGCACCGTGCCGCCGTCCTCGTGGAAGGACCTGATGCCGTCCCAGAGCGCGCGCCGCGCCTCCACGTCCAGCCCGGTCGTCGGCTCGTCGAGGAAGACCAGCCGCGGCCTGCCCGCGAACGCCAGCGCCACCGCCAGCCGCCGCCGCTGCCCGCCGGACAGCCCGCCGACCTGCCGCTTGGCCAGGTCGCCCAGCCCGAAGCGGGCCAGCAGCTCGCCTCTGTCCTCGCGGTCGGGGAAGTGCGCCGAGACGAAGTCGACGATCTCCCCGGCCCGTAACACCTCCGGCAGGCCCGTCTCCTGCGGGGTCACGCCGATGCCGCGGCGCACGACCGGATCCGCGGGCGAGCCGCCGAGCAGCTCGACCCTGCCCGACGTGGGCCTGCGCAGCCCGACGAACAGGTTGATCAGGGTGGACTTGCCCGCGCCGTTGGGGCCGAGCAGGCCGACCAGCTCGCCCGCCCTGATGTCGAGCGAGACGCGGTCGAGCGCCTGCACCTCGCCGTAGCGGCGGGACACCTCGACCGCCCGGGCCAGCACCGTCATCACACGCCTCCAGCGTTGTCCAGCAGGGTACGGATGGCCCTGGTGTAGTCCTCGAAAGCCAGCCGCCCGCGCCTGGTGAGAGCCACGAACGTGACCGGCGTACGGCCTCGGTGGGTCTTGTTGATGGCCACGTACCCGGCCTCCTCCAGCTTGGTCAGGTGCACCGACAGGTTGCCCGCCGTCATGCCGAGCAGATCCTTCAGCGAGTTGAACGCCATCTCGTCGCCCTCGCCGAGGACGTTGAGCGCGGCCACCACCCGCAGCCTGGCCTGGGCGTGGATGACGGGGTCGAGCTCGGGCAACGCCTTGTCCATCGTCACGAGCAGCGCCTCAGGACCACCCCGACGGCGATGAAACCTCCGCCCAGCAGCACGGCCGTCAGCAGCGCGTGCCATCCGGCGCCGAGCAGCACGCCCAGCGCGTTCACGGCGCCGACGTAGGCGCCGAAGAAGAACATCGGCCAGTTGAGGAAGACCGCGCCGCCCGCCATCTGCAGCGCCGCCACCAGCATCAGGGAGGAGCCCGCCCACAGCAGGCCGCTCTCCTGCGGCGGCAGGTGCGGGGTGATCCTGTTGCAGAGGACGGTCATGAGCGCGAACCCGGCGAACCAGGCGTATCCGAACATGGTCCCTCTGGCGTTCGAGTCGCCGCGCAGCACCTTGTTCAGCCGGACGAATCCCAGGGCGGCGATGCCGCCGGCGAGGAGTTGCGCCGCCATCAGCACGCCCACGGCCTGCATCTGGCTGATCGGCGCGTAGGACCGCCCGTCGAGGCCGTAGTGCAGGAACAACGCGGTGAAGCCGAGCACCCAGGCCACGCCCCACGGGACGTAGAGCAGCAGGGGATCGCCGTAGAGCCACCGCGTGGTGGCGGCGCTCTGCTCCTCGATGACCCGGAGCGTCTCTTCCGGGCTCGGTGCCCGCTCGTCGTCCACGGTGCAAACTCCTCGATCCTGCAAACTGGTTTGCATCATAAACCTGATGGCGCCGCAAACTCAACCCGCAGCGGCGGGGCAGGGGCTATCGCCTGGTCAGGACCTCGGACTCCCACAGGTCGCGGTAGTAGCCGGGCACGGAGACCAGCTCGTCGTGCCGTCCCCGCTGGACGACGCGGCCCTCCTCCAGCACGACGATCTCGTCGACCGACTCCAGCCCCTTGAGCCGGTGGGTGACGAGCAGCGTGGTGCGGTCGCGGGTGACGTCCAGCAGGTCGGCCATCAACCGGTCGGCCGTCTCCTCGTCGAGCGCCTCGGCCGGCTCGTCGAGCAGCAGCACGGGCGGGTCGTACAGCAACGCCCTGGCCAGGGCCAGCCGCTGCAACTGGCCGCCGGACACGGTCCGGCCGTCCTCGCCCAGCTCGGCGTCCCAGCCGGTGCGCTCCACCCAGCCGTCCAGCCTGGCGTCCCGTACGGCGCGGCGCAGCGTGTCCTCGTCGGCGTCGGGGCCCGCCAGGCGCAGGTTGTCGCGCAGGGAGGCGCGGAAGATGTACGGGTCCTGGGTCAGGCCCGTCATCAGGGTGCGCACGTCGTCGCCCGCCAGGTCTTCGAGGGGGGTGCCGTTGACGGTGATCGTGCCGGACTCGGGCTCGACCAGGCGCATCAGCGCGGCCAGCAGCGTGCTCTTGCCCGCCCCGCTGGGGCCGACGATCGCGACCCGCTTGCCGGGCGTCAACCGCAACGACACCCCGTCCAACGCCGGCCGCCCTGCCACGGCTGCTCCGGGCCGCGCGGCCCCGGCTGCTCCGGGCCGCGCGGCCCCGGCCGGTTCGGGCCGCGCGGCCCCGGCCGGTTCGGGGCGCGCGGCCCCGGCCGGTTCGGGCCGCGCGGTCCCGTCCAGCGCCGGCCGCCTGGCTACGGCCGGTTCCGGCCGCGCGGACCTGCCCGGGGCGGTGTGCGCTTCCGTTGCGGGCCGGTGGTCGGTCTCGTCCGGGGCCGGGTGGCGGACCACGAGGTCGGTGATCTCGACGGTCAGCGGCGCCTCGGGCCGGGGTGCGGGCGCGGCGGGCTCCGCCGTCGCCGGCGCGGCCGAGCGTACGTCCCGCAACCGCCGCAGCGCCGCCGTGATGCCCGCCATCCGCTCACCAGCCGCCGCCAGCGGCAACACGGGCTCGAAGGCGACCAGGGACGTCAGCGCCAGCACCGCCGTCCCCACCGACCCCGCCCCGGCACCCTGAGCGAGCAGCACGACCCCGGCCACCGTCAGCCCCTGCACCAGCGTGCCGCCGGCGAGGGCGGCGGCGTGCACGCGGGCCTGGCGGCGCTCCAGGGCCGCCAGGCCCGCGTCGGCCGCCAGCGCCTTCGCCAGCGCCTCGTCGTCCGCCCCGTACGCGGCCAGGTCGGCGGAGCCGTGCACCAGGTCGGCCACCCGGCCCGCCAGCGCGGCCCGCGCCGGCGCGATCCTGGCCGACCAGCGGCGCGCCGCGGCCGCCGTGCCCGCGGGCAACGCCACCCCGGCCACCACCAGCCCGGCCACCAGCACCAGCGCCGCCACCGGCAGGATCGCCAGCCCGACGACCACCGCCGCCAGCCCGGCCATCGCCGCCGCCGCTGCGGGCAGCAGGCAGCGGACGAGCAGGTCCTGCACGGCCTCGGTGTCGTCCACCATCCGGCTGAGCAGGTCGGCGCCGCCGTGGCGGGGGCGCTGGGGCGGGATGAGAGCCTCGTACAGGCGCTCCCGGGTGCCTGCCTGGGCGCGCAGGGCCACGTCATGGCCGGTGAGGCGCTCGGCGTAACGGAAGACGCCCTTGCCGGTCGCGAACGCCCTGGTCGCCACGATCGCCACGCTCAACGCGGCCAGCGGCGGCTGCTCGGCGGCCCGGGTGATCAGCCACGCGGCGGCGGCGATCAGCCCGAGCCCGGCCAGGTCGGCCGCCGCTCCCGCCAGCACGGCCCACACCAGCCGCGTTCCCATCCGGCGGTTCATCGCTTGCTCCCCTCGTGACGCGCCACCGCCGCGGCCTCGCCCCGGCCCGGCCCGTCGCCGTCCGCCGGTCCGTCGCCTGACCGGCCGGCGCGCGGGGAGGCGGCGGACGCCGGCAGGTCGGCAGCGCCTGGCGGGTCAGCGGTGTCCTGCGGTTCAGCGGTGTCCTGCGGCTCAGCGGTGGTGGCCGCCGGCGCGGCGATGATCTGCGGCTCGGTGGCCTGCGGCTCGGCGGGAGCGTGTGAGTCAGCGGTGGCCTGCCGGTCAGCGGTGGCAGCTGGCGCGGCGGTGGCCTGCCGGTCAGCGGTGGCCTCCGGCTCAGCGGTGGCCCGCCGTTCAGCGGTGGAGTGCGGGTCGGCGGTGATGGGGGTGCGGTGGGTGGTGTCGGAGATGACGCGGCCCTCGTGGATGCGGATGACGCGGTCGGCGAGGTCGATCATGGCGGGCCGGTGCGCGACGATGACGGCCGTGCGACCGCGGGACAGCTCCGCGGTGCCCGACACCACCGCGGCCTCGCTGCGCCCGTCCAGCCGGGCCGTGGGCTCGTCCAGCAGCAGCACCGACGCGCCCGGCCGGCAGAAGGCGCGGGCCAGGGCGATGCGCTGGCGCTGGCCGGCCGAGAGGTTGGTGCCGCGCTCGCCCAGCACCGTGTCGAACCCCTGGGGCAGGGACGCCACGAAGTCCGCGTGCGCCGCCGCCGCGGCCCTGCGCACGTCGTCCGGAGAGGCCGAGGGCGCGCCGAGCCGGATGTTGTCGGCGACCGACGTGGCGAACAGGTGCGGCCGCTGCGCCACGAACGCCAGCCGGGCCCGCCAGCTCGCCAGGTCGAGGTCGCGCAGGTCCGTGCCGTCCACCAGGACGCGGCCCTCGGACGGCTGGACGAAGCCGAGGATGAGGTGCAGCAGGGTGCTCTTGCCGCCACCGCTCTCACCGACCAGGGCGACCCGCTCGCGCGGCCGGATGGTGAGCGAGACGTTCTCCAGCGCGGCGCCGTCGCGGCCGGGATAGCGCACGGTGACGTTCTCCAGCCGGATCTCCGGCGCCTCACGGCCGCTCTCCGGCGCCTCACGCCCGCTCTCACCGGCGGTCCCCGCCGCCCCGCGCTCACCGGCCGTCTCCGGGCCCGGCTCGTCCCCGGCCCGATCCAATACGGCGAAGGCCGCGTTGGCGGCGGCCACCCCCTCCATGGAGGCGTGGAACCGCGTCCCCATGGCCCGAAGCGGCAGGTACGCCTCCGGCGCCAGCAGCAGCACCAGCAACGCCGTCGTCAGATCCAGCGACCCCCCGAGCAGCCGCAGCCCGACCGGCACCGCCACCAGCGCCAGCGACAGCGACGCGCACAGCTCCAGCACCAGCGACGACAGGAACGCCACCCGCAACGTGCGCATGGTGGCGGAGCGGTGCGCGTCGGCGATCTGCTGGATGACGGTGGCCTGGTAGCGGGCCCGGCCGAAGGCGCGCAGGGTGGGCAGGCCGCGCACCACGTCGAGGAAGTGCCCGCCGAGCCGCGACAGCGCCACGAACTGCCGCTCGGTGACGGCCTTCGTGGTCATCCCGACCAGCGCGCCGAAGACGGGGATGAGCGGCAGCGTGACCAGCACGATCACCGCGCTGGCCAGGTCGGCGGCGAACAGCCGGACGAGGACGGCCACGGGCACCACGGCGGCCACCGCGATGGAGGGCAGGTAGCCGGTCAGGTAGTTGTCGAGCCCGTCGAGGCCGCGCCCCGCCAGCGTGACCAGCTCGCCGGAGCGGTGCGCGGTGAGTCGGGCGGGGCCGAGCTCGCGCAGCCGCTCCAGCAGCCGGTGCCGCAGGGCGGACTTCACGCCGGTGGCGCCGCGCCCGGCGAAGACGCCCTGCGTCCACGCCAGCAGTGCCCGCACGCCCACCACCGCCGCCAGCACGGCCAGCGCCCCGGTGGCGAAGCGGCCGGACAGCACCCCGGCCAGCAGCTCGGCCTGCACCAGCACGAGCAGCCCCGCCAGCACGGCGGCGGCCAAGGTGACGCCCAGGTGGAGGCGGACCGAGCGCTCGGCCCGCATGAGTGAAGTCAGACCCTTGTGCACGTGCCCTCAGAAGAACGACGGGAGACGGAAGGCGTCCTTGCCTGGCCGGAAAGTGCGCCATACCCATACTTGCGCGCCCAGCATGACGGGTGCGAACGGCAGGACCATGACACTGAGCACATCCAGTGTGCCAGCGGGCGCGCTGTGCTCCAGCAGGTACGGCATCGCGCCCCCCAGCACCCCCAGCACGGGCAGCGCGGCGAGGACCCCCGTCACCAGCAGCACCCGCCCCGGCCTGGTGACGCCGAACGTGCCCGGCGTCCGCCAGCCCAGGAACGTCCAGCCGTGGAAGGCGAACAGCAGCGTCACCACCAGGCCGAGCAGGAGCCCGAGCGGGTGCACGGGCGAGGACTCGAAGCCGGTGGCGGCGGCGTACAGGGCCATGCCCCAGCCCACGGACAGCCCCAGGGAGCCGAACGCGATGGCCGCGTCCCAGCAGCCCCGCCAGGCGGAGCCGTCCAGCCTGCGGCGGAACCACAGCCCGGCGTCCCGCAGCACCCAGCACAGCAGCATGGCCACGACCAGCGGGTACAGCCCGAACAGCACCTCGCCTTCGAGGAGCGGGTAGACGCCGAACAGGGTCCCGGCCACCGCCACCAGCCACACCTCGTTGGCCAGCACGTACGGGGCGATGGCGGCGACCATCCTGTCCCGGCTCCCGCGCGTCCTGCCCAGCACCGGCAGCAGCAGCCCCACGCCCAGGTCGAAGCCTTCGAGCGCGAAGTAGCCGGCCAGCAGCGCCGTGAAGACGGCGAACCAGATCACTTCCATATCGGGGACACTCCTCAGTGGCTCAGCGCGGGGGTGGGCGGCTCTTCGCGGGCGCCGAGGTCGAGGGCGCGCGGGCCGCGCCTGATCACCCGGGCGATGAGCACGTAGTCGACGACGGCCAGCAGCCCCAGCACGGCGGCGAACCCGATCAGCGAGGTCGTCACCATCCCCCGCGTCAGGCCGGGCGACAGGGCGTCGGCCACGGTGAGCCGCTCCCAGATCATCCACGGCTGGCGGCCGATCTCCCTGGCCATCCAGCCGAGGATGGACAGCACGAACGGCAGCGGCGTCATCGCGATCAGGATCGGATGCGTCCACCGCGCCCGCGGCAGGATCCCGATCATCGGCAGCATCACAAGCAGCACGACGAGCCCCAGCAACTGCCCGAACTCGATCATGAACCCGAGCCCGGTGGCGGCGAGCGGGTTGTGGCTGCCGAACTTGTCCTCGGGGACGGCGGCGAACTGGGCGTACCCGAAGCCCATGGTCAGCACGATGCCGATGGCCGCCGTGACCACGCCCGTCCGCAGCGACCGGCCGAAGAACTCGGCCTCCCCGGCCCCGCGCCGCAGCCGGTAGGCGCTGGCGCCCACCAGCACCATGCCCCCGGTGAACAGCCCGGCCCCGATCACGTGCGGGAAGGCGAAGACCAGGGCCTCGTTCGTGAGCAGCGCGCCGAAGTCGACCAGCTCCATCCGGCCGTCGCCGAGGACGGCCCCCGCCGGGTTCTGCAGGAACGAGTTGGCCACCATGATGAAGAAGGCGCTCGCGTACGCCGTCAGCGTCACGAGCCAGATGCACGCCAGGTGCGCCCATTTGGGCAGCCGGTGCCAGCCGAAGATCCACAGGCCGAGGAACGTGGACTCCAGGAAGAAGGCGACCAGCGTCTCCATGGCCAGCGGCGCGCCGAACACGTCGCCCGCGTAGTGCGACAGCCCGCTCCACGCCAGCCCGAACTGGAACTCCATCACCAGCCCGGTCACGATGCCGAGCGCGTAGTTGATGACGTAGATCTGCCCCCAGAACCGCGTCATGCCCTCGTGCACCGGCCTGCCCGACAGCGCCCACCGGGTGTGCATGATGGCCACCAGCGGCGCCAGGCCCAGCGTGAGCACCACGAACAGGAAGTGCAGGCTGCCCGTCACCGCGAACTGTGTCCGTGCCAGATCCAGTACGTCCATGACCACTCCGTTATTGTGCCTACCTACATATAGACAGCCTACATGTAGACTGGCTACTTAGCGGAACGGTGTCTAGGATCAGAGGCATGAACCCGGATGCGCTGCGCGGGCACATGGACGCCCTGTTGCTCTCAGTGCTGGAGCGCGAGCCGCTGCACGGCTACGCCATCATCGAGGCGCTGCAGCAACGCAGCGGAGGCGCGCTCAACGTGCCGACGGGCACCGTCTACCCGGCGCTGCGCAGGCTGGAGCGCATCGGCTACCTGTCGAGCGAGTGGGCGACGGTGGGCGGGCGCAAGCGGCGCACGTACCGGCTGACCGACTCGGGCAGGAGGCAGCTCCAGGGGGAGCGGTCGGCCTGGCAGGAGTTCACCAGCGTGATCGGCAGCGTCCTGCGGGCGGAGGCGAGCGCCGTGCGCTGAGCCGCGCCAGTCGTACGCCGTGAGCCGCGCCAGTCGTACGCCGTGAGCCGCGCTACTGGTGCTCGGCCGCCCGCGTGATGCGCACGCACCGCGAGGCGCAGTAGATCTGGATCGCCCACATGGCCGAGGTCACCACGTTCGCCAGCAGCGCGGGCAGGCCGTGCAGGGTGTTGGGTGAGTCCATGCCGAAGGTCATCAGCATGCTCAGCGCCGCCGTGATCGGCAGCGAGGCGAAGACCAGCACGCCCAGCGACCTGGTCGCCAGCCGGGGCCGGCGCAGCCAGCGCGCGCCCCGGCTCAGCGCGAACAGCACGAGCCCGCCGTACAGGCCGGTGCCGAGCTGGACGAGGTCGAGCAGCTTGGAGGCGGGGGAGTACCACCACGGCTGGCTGAGCCAGGTCTGGTCGGTGCCGGGAAAGATCCGCCACAGCATCGACCACATGGCCACGGTGAGCGGCACGCTGATGAACAGCAGCACCCCGAGCCGCCGCCCCGCGACGGCGGTCAGCTCCGCCTGGTAGCCGGGCGCGACCTCGCGGACCTCGCCGAACTCCGCCACCGCCAGCCGCTCGGCCTCCGCCCGCGGCAGGCCGCCTGCCTCGAACGCCTCGGCGGTGTCGACCAGGCTGTCGCGAGCCTCGACGACCAGGTCGCGCTTGGCGCCGCGCGGCCCGCTCAGGGCGCCGTCGAGCTCGGCCACGTAGTCGTCGATGAGCATGGCCCCCAGTCTACGGACGGCGATCTAGGGGGTCCATCGGGGAGCACCCTGAGATTGGTCCGGGTTGTCATGTAGGAAAATTCCTACGTATAGTGGCTGACATGCTCATCTCCTCCGTTCTCACGGTCACCGTGCCGGTCGCCGACCAGGAAGGCGCGCTCGGCTTCTACGCCGGCGTGCTGGGCTTCGAGGTCCGCACCGACAACCCGTTCCCGATGGGCCGCTGGCTCACCGTCGCGCCCAAGGGCGCCGCGACCACGCTGCTGCTGGCCTCCTGGTTCCCCGGGATGGCGCCGATCGGCGGCCTCGTGCTGGGCGCCCCCGACCTCGACGCGCTGGCCGCCGCGCTCCAGGAGGGCGGGATCGCCTTCGAGGGGCCCAGTGAGCAGGCGTGGGGCCGTCAGCTGCTCTTCCACGACCCGTTCGGCAACGGATTCGTGGTCAGCGAGATGGCCGGCGAGACGGTCAGCTGGACGTGAGCGCCGATCACGTGTTCACCGCCCTGGCCAGCCCGGCCAGGCGCGAGCTGCTGCGCCTGCTGCTCGACGAGGGCGCCCAGCCCGCCGGGCGGCTGGCCGAGCGGTTCGACATGAGCAGGCCCAGCGTGTCGGAGCACCTCAAGGTGCTCAAGGACGCCGGGCTCGTGGCCGAGACCCGCAAGGGCAGGGAGCGGCACTACCGGCTGGAGGCGGCGCCTCTCATGGAGATCCGCGACTGGCTCACCCCGTACGAGCGGTTCTGGCGCGAGCGGCTCACCGCACTCACCGCGCTCCTCGACGAGATGGAAGAAGATGACGATGGCCCACGAACCGACGGCTGAGGACCTGCGCGCGATCAGGCTCGACCAGTTCATCGCGCATCCGCCCGCGAAGGTGTGGCGGGCGCTCACCGAGCCCGACCTGGTGGCCCGCTGGCTCATGCCGGGCGACTTCAAGGCGGAGGTGGGCCACCGCTTCACCTTCACCACGCAGCCCAAGAAGCAGGTCGGCTTCGACGGGATCGTCCACTGCGAGGTGCTGCGCGTCGAGCCGGAGAAGCTGCTGCGGATCAGCTGGAGCGACGGCAAGCGGGCCGACTGGACGGTCACCTGGCGGCTGGAGCCCGAGGGGAAGGGCACCCGCCTCTTCCTCGACCATGAGGGCTTCGACCCGGGCGACGAGCTGCAGCAGCTCTCCCGGCGCATCATGGGCGGCGGCTGGCCGCGCATCTTCGGCGCCATCGAGCGGATCGCCGCGGAGCCGGCGGCGCCACGTCAGTGATGCAGGGCCGGGCTGACGCTCTCGGCCCTGCCGCCGGCGTGGGAGGTGGAGCTCCACGCCACGGCCGCCGCCATCAGCGCCACCAGCAGCGCGAGCCAGACGGCCGCCCGGCCCATCCGCATCCCGTAGCCGCACAGCAGCCACGACACCGACAGCCACCACCCGTGACCGGCCTGCCTGCGCATCTCCATGGCGGCGAAGGCGAAGTCGGCCGAGGTGGCGCTGTCGGCGGGCCGCAGCCCCGCGTAGAGCGCCGCGAGCCGGTCGGGTGAGGCGCCGGGGTCGCCTGGACCGCCGGATCCGCCGGATCCGCCGGATCCGCCGGGGCCGGAGCGGCGGTCGTGCAGGGGGCGCTCGTCGGCCAGCGCCCGCCGCCGCGAGAACCAGCGCAGCATCGGCCAGCGCAGGCTCACCCGCACCCCGCGCGGCGTGAGCGCGAACGTGCACTCCTTCACCCGCACCCCGGAGGGATGGGCCAGCCCGGCGAACCGGCACGCCGACAGGTCCAGCCGGAGCAGCTCCAGACTGGCCGCGTCGACCTGCCGCAGCGACGTCAGCGTGGACCTGCCCCGCCCCATGACGGTGGCGGGCCCGCGCAGCACCGCGCCCTCCAGGTCGGCCTGCGAGTCCGTCAGCCGCAGGGTCGTGGGCCCCGCCACCTCCACCCGCCGCAGGTCCACACCGCACCGCGCGACCGCCACGTCGAGCAGCCCGTCGGCGCGCGCCCTGACCGCCGAGAGCCTGCCGGTGGCCGACAGGTAGGCGTCGGCGGCGAAGTGCGCCGACTCGAACCCGGCGTGCCCGCTGACCTTCCTGAACGACAGCGTGCGGCCGAAGCGGGCCCCTCGGAACGCGGCCCCGTCGCCGAGCCGGGCGCCGTCGAAGGTGGCGTACCCGTCGAACCTGGCCCGCTCGCAGGAGAGCCCGTGACCGAACGCGGCCTGGCTGAACAGCGCGTCACGCGACATCACGGCCCGGTCGAGCGAGGCGTGCCCGCGCACCGTGACCCCGTGGAAGGACAGCTCCCTGGCGAACCGCACGCCGGCCAGCGACACGTTGCCCTCGAACCGGGCGCCGAAGAACGAGGCGAGCCGGTCGAAGCGGGCACCGTCGAGCGAGACGTCCCCGGCGAACGTCACCCCCGACAGCCTGACGTCGCCGGTGAACCTGGCCCGGTCGAGCCGGGTGCGGCCGGGCCTGCGGCCGGTGGCCTCCAGCACCCTGGACAGCAGATCGCTGGTGACGGTGGTGCCCCGCAGGTCGAGCAGGCGGCCGGGGGAGAGCTCCGCCAGGGCGGCGCCGAGTTGTCCGGGTTCGAGGTGAGCCAGGCAGAGGCCCGAAGGCCGGCTAGCGACTCCGGTGCAAGCAGCCGAATACGCGCAGGTGACCCAGTCCATGCATGGGTGATACCCGCCGGGGCCCACGTCAAGGTTCGCCAATTTTAGGGTCTAAACCCATTTTCAGGGATATATGCAGTCTAAATCGTCCGCTCGGTCACGTGCCGTGGGCGGCGGCGGGGCATGGAATGCTGGTGTCGGGTACGTGGTTGAGACCGATGCACCGACTATCGACAACGAGCGAGGAGCCACTTGTGGCGACCATCGAAGTAACAGAGAAGAACTTCAACGACATCGCCGACAAGGGGATCGTGCTGCTCGACTTCTGGGCCGAGTGGTGCCCGCCGTGCAAGAAGTTCGGCCCGATCTTCGAGCAGGCGTCCGACAAGCACGGGGACATCACCTTCGGCAAGATCGACACTGATGCCGAGCAGGGGCTCGCGCAGGGGTTCGACATCACCTCGATCCCCACGTTGATGGCCATCCGCGACGGCATCGTGGTCTTCGCCCAGGCCGGCGCCATCCCCGCGCCCGCCCTCGAAGACCTGATCAGCCAGGTCAGGGCACTCGACATGGACGCCATCAGGGCCGAGCTCAGCGAGGAGCTGAAGAACGCCCAGCAGAACTGACCCTCTTCTCATGACGAAGCCCCGCCCTGCGGCGGGGCTTTCGCGCGTTTCGGGGGCGGTGCGCGGCCGCGTCAGAGCTTGCGGCCGACGCCCACGTAGCCGAAGTCGATGCCGTTCCCCGGCGCGTCCGGGTCGTCGGGGCGCCAGCCGTTCGGGTACGTCAGCCCCGGCTCGGCCAGCTCGTACCCCTCGAAGAAGCGCAGGATCTCCTCGCGGGTGCGCAGGTTCAGCGAGGCCGTGGCCTTCTTGTAGATCTCCAGCGCCTGCGGGGTGACGTCCGGCGTGGGGTCCACGGCGTGGCTGATCACCAGGTGGCTGCCCGGCGCGCTCGCCTTGCGCAGCTTGGCCGCCACGTCGTAGGCGACGTCGTCGGGGATGAAGTGCAGGATCGCCAGCGCCAGGAACGCCACCGGCCGCTCGAAGTCGATCAGGCCGCCCAGCTTGTCGAGCAGCGCGTCCGGCTCGCGCACGTCGGCCTGCAGGAAGTCGACGTTGTCCTTCCTGGCCAGCAGCGCCCTGCCGTGCACGCACACCACCGAGTCGTAGTCGACGTAGACCACGCGGGCCTCGGGGGCGATCTCGTGCGTGTTGCCCTGCGTGGGCAGGCCGGCGCCGAGGTCGACGATCTGGCGCACGCCCTGGTCCACGACGTAGCGCACGGCGCGGCGCAGGAACGCGCGGTTGGCGCGGGCGCCCGTCTTGGTGTCGGGGAAGTTCTTGAGGATCTGCTCCGCCGCCGCCCGGTCCGCGGCGAAGTTGTCCTTACCGTCGAGGTAGTAGTCGTACATACGCGCGACGTTGGGGACGTTGGGGTCGACCCCCTCCGGAGCATTGTCCACTTTGTCTCCCGAAAAAAGGCGTCTTTCGGGGTGATCATAGCTCCGGAGGGTGGTACGTCACCGGCTATTCGGTACTTGCGGAAATGAGAGGTAAATCACTCGAACCGCGCGTGACGGAGCCGGCGCGCGCCGCAGCCGGCCCGCCCGCGCGGAGCGGGATCAGCCGCGGTAGAGCTCCGCCACCCGGAAGGCGAGGTCGAGCGACTGGCCGCGGTTGAGCCGGGGGTCGCACGCCGTCTCGTAGCGCGTGGCCAGGTCGGTCTCGCCGATCTCGAACCCGCCGCCCACGCACTCCGTCACGTCGTCGCCGGTGAACTCGATGTGGATGCCGCCGGGGTGCGTGCCGAGCGAGCGGTGCACCTCGAAGAAGCCGGCCACCTCGTCGAGCACGTCGTCGAGGCGGCGCGTCTTGTGGCCGCTCGGCGCCTCGAAGGTGTTGCCGTGCATCGGGTCGCAGATCCAGGCCACCTTGGCGCCGGTCGCGGTGACCTCCTTGACCAGCGCGGGCAGGTGCTCGCGGATCTTGGAGGCGCCCATCCGGGTGATGAACGTGAGCCGCCCCGCCTCGTTGGCCGGGTTGAGCTTGTCGATCAGGGCCAGCGCCTCGTCGGGCGAGGTCGTCGGGCCCAGCTTGACGCCGATCGGGTTGCGGATCTTGGCGAAGAAGTCGACGTGCGCCCCGTCGAGCTGGCGGGTGCGCTCACCGATCCAGACCATGTGCGCCGACACGTCGTAGGGCAGCCCCGTACGCGAGTCGATGCGCGTGAGCGCCCGGTCGTAGTCGAGGATGAGCGCCTCGTGCGAGGAGTAGAACTCGACCGTGTGGAACTCCTCGGGATCGGCCCCGCACGCCCGCATGAACGCCAGCGCCTGGTCGATCTCCCTGGCCAGCTGCTCGTAGCGGCGCCCGGCGGGCGACTCGGCCACGAAGTCCTGGTTCCACGCGTGCACCTGCCGCAGGTCGGCGTAGCCGCCCTTGGTGAAGGCGCGCGCCAGGTTGAGCGTCACGGCGGAGGAGTGGTACGCCTTGAGCAGCCGCCACGGGTCGGGCCTGCGCGCCTCGGCGGTGAAGTCGAAGCCGTTGACCATGTCGCCGCGGTAGGCGGGCAGCTCGACGCCGTTGCGCACCTCCGTGCCCTTGGAGCGCGGCTTGGCGAACTGACCGGCGACCCGGCCGATTTTCACCACCGGCACCCGGCCCGCGTACGTCAGCACGATGGCCATCTGCAGCAACGTCTTCAACTTCTGGCGCACGTTGTCGGCCGTGGCGCCGGCGAAGGTCTCGGCGCAGTCACCGCCCTGCAGGACGAACGCCTCGCCGCGGGCCACCGCGGCCATCTGCTCCTTGAGCTGGTCGCATTCGCCGGCGAAGACCAGCGGGGGCAGGCCGCCGAGCTCGGCGACAACCTTGTCGAGCTCGCCGCGGTCCGGCCAGTCGGGCTGCTGCGCCGCGGGGAGGGCTCGCCAGGAATCGAGATCCACTAGATTGCTGCTCACGAGATACGAGGGTATTCCACTGGCTCGGCCCCACCGACCCCCTTGTCCACGTTGTGAGAATGCGGTTATACGAAGACGAACCCAGGGGCAGTCAAAGTTCCTTTACAGTGACGTGCTCCGGCCGCACCCCGTGGCCGATGAAACGGGGGGCCACTCTGTTGAGCACCGGGATCCTCGTCAGGTCCGGCGGCAGCCCCGACGGGTCGAGCCGGTGCGTCAGCGCCCGGCTGATCACCAGGTTCTGCACCACCCGCTGGGCCGCCTGCGTGACCCTGGTCGGCAGCATGCGGCGGCGCTGCACCCGGTGCAGCGCCGACTCCGGGATCGGCGTGCCCGCGCGGAGCGGGCCCGCCAGCAGGTTGGCGGTGGCCACGGCGTCCTGCACGGCCAGGTTGATACCCACGCCGAACACCGGCGACATGGCGTGCGCGGCGTCCCCGATGACCAGCAGCCCCGGCCGGTGCCAGCGGCGCAGCCTGTCGATCATGACCGTGAGCACGCTGACGTCGTCGTAGGAGCCGAGCCCCGCGACCCGCTCGCCCAGCCACGGCAGCAGCCGGGCCACCGGGCCGCGCAGCGCGTCGATGCCCTGCCGGGTCAGCTCGCCGTAGCCGCCCTTGCGGATCAGGTAGGCGAGCTGCCAGTAGCTCTCCCGGTTGATCGCGACCATCATGTGCCCCGGCGAGATGCGCAGGAACGTGTCGTCGCGGTCGCCGGCCTCGCGGGGCAGCCGGAACCACAGCACGTCCATGGGCGCGCCCAGGCTCTCCGGCACCAGGCCGGCCCGCTTGCGCAGCACCGAGTGCCGCCCGTCGGCGGCGACCGTCAGCTCCGCCCTGATCTCGTGCTCGCCCGAGGCGTCGCGGTAGCGCAGGCCGCGCACCGCGCCGCCCTCGCGGATCAAGTCGTACGCCTCGGCGTTCATCAGCAGCCTGAACCCCGGGTGGCGCCCGGCCGCCGACGTGATCAGGTTGAGGAAGTCCCACTGCGGGACGAACGCCACGTAACGGTAGCGGCCCGGCAGCCGGCGCAGGGTCGCGATCCGCACGTCGCCGCGGTCGGTGACCATGAACAGGTCGTACGCCTTGCGGTGCGGCAGCTCCAGGAACTCCCCGGCCAGCCCCAGCTCGTCGAGCACCTGCAGCGTCGAGGGGTGGATGGTGTCACCCCGGAAGTCACGCAGGAAGTCGCCGTGCTTCTCCAGCAGCGTCACCTCGACGCCTGACCTGGCCAGCAGCAGGGCGAGCAGCGCACCCGCCGGGCCGCCGCCCGCTATCACACAGCTCATAATTCATCACCTAGTGAGATTGTGCCATCTCATGCGAAATGAGCAAGGCTCACAGCAATCCGGCGTGCCCGAGCCACCGAAGTACATGCAGTGAGCCGCCTCTCACACACAGGGAGTGGATATGAAGGACGAACTCCACACCCTCTCTGGCGCCTACGCCGTGCACGCACTGCCGTACGCCGAGTGGGTGCTGTTCGACAAGCACCTGCATGCGTGCGCCACGTGCGCGGCCGAGGTGCGGCACCTGCGCGAGACGGCCGCGAGGCTGGCGGAGACGGTGGCCGAGCGGCCGCCCGCCAGGCTGCGGCAGCGCCTGCTCGACGCCGCCTCCCGGTCACGGGGCTTCGAGGACCCGCCGCAGCAGGTGCGCGAGGACAGCCCGACCGTCTGGAGACGCCCGCCCGCCGCCGCGCCGGCGCCGGGCGACACGCAGCAGCCGGCGACGCTCAGCCTGCCGCCGGAGGAGCCGGCCTACCGGCCGGGGCCGTCGATCCCCGTGACGGCCGACAACGGGCAGCGGGTGGTGCCGCTGCGGCGCCGGCGCACCCGGCTGATGGCGGCGCTGACCGCGGTCTCCGCCGCGGCGGCCGTCGCCCTCGGCGCGGTCGCCTTCGACGCCCGCCGTGACCTCGGCGACCTGACCAGCAGGAACGAGGAGATGGTTGCGGTGCTGGCCGCGCCCGACGCCAAGACCATGCGCGAGCCCGTCACCACCGGCGGCACCGCCACCGTCGTGATCTCGCGCGACATGGGCCGCATGGTGTTCACCTCGTCCGGCCTGGCCGAGCTGCCCGACACCAAGGGGTACGAGCTGTGGCTCATGGGCCCGGAGGGGCCGCGCCCCGCCGGGCTGCTCGACCGGCGGCAGGACGGCGTGAGCCACCCCATGACGCTGGCGCCGCTGGACCGCGACGGGCACGTGGCGCTCACCATCGAGCCCGCCGGCGGCTCCGAACGGCCCACCACGCAACCCATCATGCTGGCCGAATTGCCCGAGGCGTGATCGAACAGGGATGGACGAGCGGCCCGGCCGGCCCGATACTCGATCATGCGTATCTTCGCCGCCCTGACACTGGCCACCGCCCTGTTATGCGTGTCCCCAGCGGCACCCGCCGCCGCGGCCGAGCCCGGCTCGGCGACGGTGGTGCCCGTCCAGGTGACGGGCTCGCCGGCCAAGAGGTTCAACCTGATCCTCCTCGGTGACGGCTACACCGAGGCCGAGCAGGCCAGATTCCGCGCCGACGCCGACCGGCACCTCAACGTGATGTGGTCGATCGAGCCGTTCAAGTCCTACCGGAACTACATCAACGTCTACCGCGTCGACATCGTCTCGGGTGAGTCCGGCATCAGCTGCGACCCCGGCCTCGACGCGCCCCGCCGCACGACCCCGCTCAGCATGGGCTTCTGGGGCCGCTGCAACCCCGCCAGCGTCCAGCGCCTCATCACCATGGACAACGCCGCCGCCACCCGCTACGCCGACCTGGTCACCGGCACCACCTCAGGCAACCGGCAGATCCTCGCCCTGGGCAACAGCGGCACGTACGGCGGCGCGGGCGGCTCCTACGCCACCGCCTCCGGCAGCAACAGCATGTCCGCCCTGATCAGCCCGCACGAGCTGGGCCACTCCCTGGGCGGCCTCCAGGACGAGTACGACTACTACCAGCGCGGCGTCCCCGGCGGCGCGTACCAGGGCGGCGAGCCGTCCAGCGCCCACCACACGCTGCTCACGGCGCAGGAGCTGCTCGACCAGCGCAGGAAGTGGTGGCGCTGGCTCGGCGAGCCCAGCGAGTCGGGCGGCCCGATCGGCCGCTACGAGGGTGGCCTGTACTACACGACCGGCGTGTGGCGCCCCAGCGCCCACTCGATGATGAAGACCCTCGGCTACTACTTCGACCAGGTCAGCCGCGAGGTCATGACGCAGCGCATCACCGCCAAGACCATGCTGATCCAGGACGCCACGCCCGCGGAGGCGCCCGTCGGCGCCGACCGCGTGCTCTGGGTCGAGCCGATGCGCCCCGTCAGCCACTCCCTGCGCACCACCTGGGCCGTGGACGGCCGGGACCTGCCCGGCGACCGCGACTCGCTCGACCTGCGCACCCTCGGCCTGACCCCGGGCACCCACACGGTCACCGCGACCGTCACCGACCCGACCGCGTTCGTCCGGGACCCGGCCATCAGGGCCGCCATGACCAGGACCCGCACCTGGACCGTGGACACCGCCATCACCACCCCGCCGGACGGCGCCGAGCCCGCGATCGTCTCCGCCACACCCACCGACCGGCCGCTCGGCCGCGAGGACGTCGTGTACGTCGAGACCACGCACCCGGCGACCACCGTCCCCGACGTCACCTGGACCCTGAACGGCCGCACCTACCACGGCACCGACCTGGACCTGGGCGAGCTGGACGTGAAACCGGGGCCGCTCACCGCGACCCTCGGCGGGCGCACCCTCACCTGGACCGTCGACGCCACCGGCCCGAGCACGGCGTACGAGCTGTCGCCGCCGCTGGCCGGGTCCGGCGACACCTACGTCTACAACGGCCCCTTCACCATGCGGCTCACCGGCACCGACGACCGCGACGGGTACGTGGTCTCGGAGTCGCGGGTGGACGGCGACGGCTGGTTCAACTACTTCGGCTGGCCCACGTCCTCCGAGCTGCCGTGGACGTTCTCCGAGCAGGGCACGGTGATCGACTCCCTCGTGTACGGCAAGCTGCCGCGCGGCAGGCACACCATCGAGTACCGCTCGATCGACGCCGCGGGCAACCACGGCCGGGCCGAGCACTTCACCGTCACCACCATCGCCCCGCCGCCCGCCTGCACCAGCACCGTCACGGGCACCCACCGGGGCCCGCTCACCGTCACCGGCGGCGTCACCTGCCTCGACGGTGCCCAGGTCACGGGCGTCGTCACGGTCAGGCCCGGCGCGTCGCTGGTCGTCGACGGCGGCCGGATCACCGGCGCGCTCAACGCGGTGCGACCGGCCCAGGTGCACCTGCTCGGCGCCCGCGTGGACGGCGCGCTGGCCGTCAGCGGCGCGGCCGGGCTGACCGTCGTGGGCGCGGACGTGCGCGGCGCCGTGCTGCTCAGCGGCAACACGGCGCCGATCCTGTCGGGCAGCACGATCAAGGGCGCGCTCGCCTGCACCGGCGACACGCCCGCCGACCTCGACGTGCCCAACACGATCAAGGGCGGCAGCCGATGCGGCGACCTGTCCGGCGGGCGGTCAGCCGGCCGCCCGTACGAGGCGGTCCGGCACGCCGGCCCGTGAGGTCAGGACGCGGCGCTCACCAGACGGTCCGGCACGCCGGCCCGTGAGGTCAGGACGCGGCGCTCACCAGGCGGTCCAGCACGTCCGTCAGTGACGCCGTAGCCGCATCGCGGACCCTGGCGTACTCGTCCGGCGGGTACTGCCGGGGTCCGTTCTCGACCAGCAGGATCAGGTACAGATAGGCCCGGTAGAGGTCGAGCCTGGTGCGCGCAGCCGGCGTCAGCTCCACCGGGCTCACCTCGCGGTAGCCCGCCAGCAGCGGATCGTCCTCCGCCAGCTCCCCGAAGATCGTCGGCGTCACGAACTCGGCCAGCGGGTCGCCCCAGAAGGCCCGCTCGTGGTCGATGATCGCCTGGATCCGCGGCGTCCCGCTCAGGTCGAGGAAGACGTTGCCCGCCCACACGTCGAAGTGCACCAGCCGCGGCGTCGTCACCTCCGCCAGCGCCGGCGCCGCCGCCTCGAACACCGCCTGGATCTCCCCGGCGGGCCGCGGCAGCGGCGTCGGGTACCGCTCGGTGTCGCCCAGCAGCGCCGCCGTCATCGCCAGGAACGCCTCGGGCCAGGTGGCGCCGGTGATCCCCGCGTGCGGGTAGCCGAACACCTCGCCCGTCACCGCGTTGAACCTGGCCAGATGCCCGCCCAGCTCCCTGCGCAGCTCCGCGTGGTTGTCCGGCTTGACGTCGTTCCACGACACGCCGTCGAGCGCGGCCAGCAGCAGGTAGTCGCCGCCGAGCACCGGGTCGTCGTAGCCCGCCCGCAGCAGCCCCGCCACGGGCACGCCCGCCGCGGCGGCCAGGCCGATCGCGGCGGCCTCCATGCGCAGCAGGTTGCGCTCGTAGCTGAGCTGCTCCAGGTCGGGCGGGGGAGACAGCTTGAGCACCGCCTCGCGCCCGTCGTCCAGCTTCAGCCGCCACACGGCGTTGGCGTAGCCGTCGGTCAGCTCGGTGGCGGCCGTGACGCCCGCGCCCACCGCACGGCGCACCAGCGCGTCGAGCTCGGCGTCGGATAACCGGCGCTTGGTCCTGCTGTCCACGTCACCCCTCTCAGGCGGATTCCCTGCGCACCAGGTGCGTGTCGAGGATCACGACGGGCTGGCGCAGCTCCTCGCCGTTGATCCTGGCCACCAGCAGCTGCGCCATCTGCCGGCCCATGGCCTCGGTCGGCTGGTGCACGGTGGTCAGCGGCGGATCGGCGTGCAGCGCCGCCTTGGAGTCGTCGAACCCGATCACCGCCACGTCACGGGGCACCGACCGGCCCTCGGCCTTGAGCACGCGCATCGCGCCCAGCGCCATCGGGTCGGACGCGGCGAACACGGCGTCGAGGTCGGGATGCGTGCGCAGCAGCTCGTGCATCGCCGTCGCCCCGCTGTGCTCGGAGAAGTCGCCGTAGGCCACCAGCTCCGGCAGGCCGGACGGCAGCAGCGCGTCGCGGTAACCCGACAGACGGTCGACACCCACACCCATGTCCTGGGACCCGGCGATCGTGGCGATCGCCCTGCGGCCCAGACCCAGCAGGTGCTTGACCGCCTGCCGGGCCCCGGCCCTGTTGTCCATGTCCACGTAGCTGTAGGGGTCGAGGCCGACGGGACGGCCGCCCAGCACGGTCGGCACGCCCATCGCCTCCAGCCTGCCCGGCAGCGGGTCGGCGCCGTGCAGCGACAGCAGCAGCACGCCGTCGACGTGCTGGCCGGTCAGGTAGTGCTCCAGCCGCGCGTGCTCCTCCGGGGTGCGCGCCATCGCCAGGATGAGCTGCAACCCGGTCTCGGCCAGCGCCGAGCCGATGCCGCGGATCGTGCCCGCGAAGTACGGCTCGTCGAAGACCCGGAACTGGGACTCGGACACCACCAGGGCCACCGTGTCCGTGCGGCGCGTGACCAGGGCCCGCGCCGCACGGTTGGGCACGTAGCCCAGCTCGCGGATGGCCAGCTCGACGGCCTCGCGGGCCTTCGCGCTGACGTTCGGCGAGCCATTGATGACTCTAGACACCGTGCCCCGGCCTACCCCGGCCCGAGCCGCGACTGCCTCAAGAGTCGGTCGGTTCATGGCGCCTATTCTGCCGGATGATCTCCGCATACCAGAGCGCGCTGTCCTTCACCAGCCGTTCCTGGGTCTCGAAGTCCACGCGAACCAGGCCGAACCGCTTGCCGTAGCCCCACGCCCACTCGAAGTTGTCCATCAGTGACCAGGCGAAATACCCCTCCAGGGGCACGCCCGCGTCGATGGCCTCCTTGCAGGCGCCCAGGTGCGCCTCGACGTAGGCCAGCCGCTCCCGGTCGTGAATGCGGCCCTCGTCCAGCACGTCCTCGAAGGCCGCGCCGTTCTCGGAGACGACCATCGGGATCGGCGGGTACTCCCGCGCCACCCTGGTGAGGATCTCCACCAGGCCGCCCTCGTCGATCTCCCAGCCCATCGCGGTGACCGGCCGGCCGCCGTTGACGAACGAGACGTGCTCGCTGCCCACCCACGGGGACCCCGAGTCCGTGGGGGCGGCCGCCGCCGACTGCGCGCCTCCCGGTGCTCCCGAGACCGTGAAGCGGCTGTAGTAGTTGACGAGCAGCACGTCGATGGGCGCGTTGATGGTCTTCATGTCGCCCGGCTCGATGAAGTCCTTGTCGAACGGCAGGTCCGCCAGCACGTCCTCCGGGTAGCGGCCCAGCAGCAGGGCGTCCAGGAAGAAGCGGTTCTGCAGGCCGTCGATGCGGCGGGCGGCGTCCAGGTCCCGCTCGCTGTCGGTCTCCGGGCTGATGGCGTACAGGTTCACGCAGCCGCCGACTCTGCGCGCGTTCATCGCCTGCACGGCCAGGCCGTGAGCCAGGTTGAGGTGGTGCGCGCCCCTGATCGCGTTCTCCGGCTCGCGCCTGCCCGGGGCGTGCTCGCCCGAGGCGTAGCCGAGGAACGCGGCGCACCATGGCTCGTTGACCGTGCTGAAGGTGTGGACGTAGTCCTTGAGCGCGTCGTGGACGGCCGCCGCGTACTCCGCGAAGCGGTAGGCCGTGTCGCGGTTGGGCCAGCCGCCCTGGTCCTCCAGCGCCTGCGGCAGGTCCCAGTGGTAGAGGGTCAGCCACGGGTCGATGGCGTGCTGGCGCAGCTCGTCGCAGAGCCGCTTGTAGAAGTCCAGGCCCTTCTGGTTGACCGCGCCGGAGCCGGCCGGCTGGATCCGCGGCCAGGACACGGAGAACCGGTAGGCCGACAGGCCCAGGTCAGCCATGATGGCGACGTCGTCGCGGTAGCGGTGGTAGTGGTCGATGGCCACGTCCGCGTTGTGCCCGTTGAGGATCCTGCCCGGCGTCGCGGTGAAGGTGTCCCAGATCGACGCGCCGCGCCCGTCCTCGGTGACGGCCCCTTCGATCTGGTACGCCGACGTCGCGGCCCCCCACGCGAAGCCCGCGGGGAAGCGCAGCTCGGTACGCGTCTGTTCTTCTTGTGTCGTCACGCCTTGACCGCACCTTCCATGAGTCCGCCGACGATCTGACGGCCGAAGAGGACGAAAACCAGCACGAGCGGGATGATGGACAACGCCGTACCCGCGAAGATCAACGAGTACTCCGTGGAGAACCTCGCGTTGAGGCCGTTGATGGCGATCTGCACGGTCGGGTTCTCCTGGTTGAGCACGATCAGCGGCCACATGTAGTCGTTCCACATGAGCATGAACGTGTTGATGCCGAGCACCGCCATGCCGGGCCGCACGGCCGGCAGCACGACGTTCCACCAGATGCGCAGCGTGGCGGCGCCGTCCACCCGGGCGGCCTCGACCAGCTCCATCGGCACGGACTGCCGCGTGTACTGCGTCATGAGGAACACGCCGAACCCGTTGAGCAGGTACGGCAGGATGACCGCCTTGAGGGTGTTGGTCCACTCCAGGCTCACCATGAGCCGGTAGAGCGGCACCACGCCCATCTGCTGCAGCGGCACCGCCATCGTCAGCAGCACGAGCAGCAGCAGCGCGTTGCGGCCCTTGAAGTTCAGGTTCGCGAAGGCGAAGCCGGCCAGCGTGGAGATGAGGATGACGGAGACGGTGACGACGCTCGCCACGATGAACGAGTTCGTCAGGCCCAGCAGGAACTGGGCCTCGGGGTGGGTGAGCACCCGCACGATGTTGTCGCCCAGGTTCCCGCCGGGCAGGAACTTCGGCGGCGAGGCCACCGCGTCGGCGTTCGTCCGCGAGGCGATGACCAGCATCCAGTACAGCGGGAACGCCGAGACGAAGATCGCCAGCCCCAGCAGCACCCTGGTCAGGACGGTCGGTTTCCAGACGGTCATCGTGTGCCCCCGATCCTGCGCACGAACAGGAAGTTGATCGCCGCTCCGATGAGGATCAGCAGGAACAGCAGCCAGGCGGCCGCGGAGGCGTAGCCGTAGTCGAACTCACGGAAGGCCTCCTTGTAGACGAACATGGCCACCGTCTGGAACTGGCCCTGCGAGCCGCCGTCGGGGTTGCCGTTGTAGAACGTCATCGGCTCGGAGAACAGCGTCAGGCCGCCGATCGTGGAGTTCAGCACCACGAAGATCATCGTCGGGCGCAGCATCGGCAGCGTGATCTGCCAGAACTGCCTGCGCCGCGAGGCGCCGTCGATGGAGGCCGCCTCGTACAGGTCCTTCGGGATCGTCTGCATGCCGGCCAGGAAGATGATCGCGTTGTAGCCGGTCCAGCGCCAGTCGACCATGGTGGCGATCGCGATCCACGACGGGATGCGCTCCGCCCGCCAGTTCGTGTTCTCGACCCCGACCAGGCCCAGCAGGTAGTTGACCAGACCCCAGTCACGGGCGAACAGCTGCGTGAACACCACCGCGACCGCGACCACCGACGTGACGAGCGGGAGCAGCACGCTCATCCGGATCGGCAGGCGGAAGCGCATGTGCTTGTTGAGCGCGTTGGCCAGGAACAGGGCCAGCAACATCTGGGGGACGGTGGCGATGACGAACATGGCCACCGTGTTCACCGTGGCGCGCCAGAAGTCGTCGTCACCCAGCAGCGCGGTGTAGTTCCCCAACCCGGCCCACTCCGTGGTCCCGGTCAGGTCGTAGTCGTAGAGCGAGTAGTAGAGCGTGAAGGCCAGCGGGAAGAGTCCGAAGGCGGCGAACAGGATGAAATACGGGGACACCAGGAAGTACGGCATCGCTTTGACGTCCAGTCGGGAACGCCAGCGGCGGCCGGGCGGGCGGTCACGGCGATGGGTGTTCCGTGACGCCCGTGGAAGGGTGTCGAGGCTCATAACAGACCTTTCGGCGGCAACATGCCCGGCCCGCGGCTGGCGGGCCGGGCGGGATGATCAGCCCGCGGCCTTCACCGCGTCGTCGACCAGCTGCTGCCAGGCCTTGTCGTAGGGGACGGAGCCGTCGTCCATGCCCTGGATGACCGACTCGACGGCGTTCTTGACCTGGGCGTGCTTCACACCCAGGAAGACCGGCTGGAGGCTCGCCGCCGACTTGGCGAAGATCTCACCGATGGGGGCGTCGTTGAAGAACTCGTTCTTCGCGCCCTGCACCGCCGGGTCCTGCTGCGCCTTGGTGTTGCTCGGCATGTTGCCGAAGTCGGTGAAGATGCTCGCCTCGGTCTGCGCCTGCGTCAGGTAGTCGGCGACCATGGCCGCTTCCTTCGGGTGCTTGGACTGCTTGGGCACGGCCAGCCAGGAGCCGCCCCAGTTGCCGCCGCCGCCGGGCACCGCGGCCACGTCCCACTTGCCCTTGCCGTCGTCGCCGGCGTTGCCGCTGACCACGCCGAGCATCCAGGACGGGCAGCCGACCGTGGCGAACGAGCCCTTCTGGGTGCCCGTCGCCCACTCGTCGGTGAAGTTGCGCAGCTTGGCGGTCATGCCCTGCTGGCTCATCTTCATCGCGAAGTCGAAGGCCGTCTTCACCGCCGGGTTCTTGTCGACGATGAGGTTGTTGCTGGTGTCGAAGTAGCTGACGTTGCCGTTCTTGGCCGCCTCCTGGTAGAGGACGACCTGGTACAGCGTGTTGGTGCCGTCAGCCCACTTGGTGTCCTTGACCTTGGCCTGGAACTTCTTGCCCACGTTCATGAACTCGTCCCAGGACGGCCACAGGGCGCTGACCTCGTCGCGGTTGGAGGGCAGGCCGGCCTTCTCGAACAGGTCCTTGCGGTAGCACAGGCTCATGCCGCCGATGTCGGTGCCCAGGGCGAAGATCTTGCCGTCGGCGGCGACACCGTTCTCCCACTTCCACGCGGGGAAGTCGGCCTTGCGCGACTCCAGGCCGTACTCCTTCAGGTCGGCCCACCACTCGGTACGGGCCTTGGCCAGACCCATGCCGCCCTCGTCGATGCCGACGACGTCGCCCGCGCCGGAGCCCGAGGTCAGCCACTGGATCATCTGCGGCCAGTACTGCTGCTCGAACTGGTCGGTCAGGTTCTCGTGCTTGATCTGGATGTCCTTGTGCTCGGCGTTCCACTTGGCGATGGCGTTCTTGTAGCCGAAGTTCTCGCCGCCGCCGAACGTCTGGACCCGGATCGTGACCGGCTGGGCGGCCGCCGACGAGGCGGGAGCGCTGGACTCCGGAGTGCCGCCGGAACCGCAGGACGTGACGGTAAGCGCCACCGCGGCCAAGGCCGAAGCCGCGGCAAGACCGCCGCGACGCTTGCTGATCATCATGCTGGACCCCTTCTCGGGTGAATGTTGGGGGAGTGCACCGCGGCACGCGCTCCGCCGCGGTGGGAGTCTTTGGGAGCGCTCCCACAAAGGGTGCACTCAGCGGGTGTGCACGTCAATCCCGCGAAACGTAACCGTTACCAATGGTGCAGTTTGGACTCCAGAAACTGCTTTTTTTGGCATAAAGAGCCCAAAGAGCCGATTGGGAGCGCTCCCACCTCAAGAGGCATGTTTCGTGTCACATCCCGGGCATGTCACCCCCGACCACCGCCCTTTTCAGCCGGTCACGGTGGTCGGTCACCGGCTGTGAGGGGGTAGCGTGGGCGCGGTGGACGTGTTCCTCTCCTGGCTCGGGGGCGCCCGGGTGCCCAGACTCGACCTTGAGGACACCATCGAGGAGATCCTCGGCTCGAGGGGTGAGGTGACGGGCGGGGGCAGCGGCGAGATCGGCGAGCACATCGACATCGAGATCTTCACCGCCGGCGCCGCCGCCGCCTCCCCCGAAGCCGCGGGCGCCGACGCAGAGGGGCTGCTGGCACGGATCGCCGCGGCGCTCGCGGGCGCGGTCCCGGCCAACGCCTCCTACTGCGTGGCCGGCGATGACGGGCGCCACCTGCTACGGGAGCTGCTGCCCGGATACGAGCAGCCGTCCGAGCAGCTGCGCGCGGCGGCCGACGGCATCTGTGCCGGGTTCGACCAAGCCCTCAAGGCGGCCTCCGACGGCCACCCGCCGTTCGCGTGCCACTCGGGCATGGTCGACGGCACCACGGTGATCACCCACCTCGTCGGCCGCCTGGCGGTGGCGGAGGCACGCGAGCGGGTCAGAACCTGGGCGGACGGCGCGGCCACCACGCTGATCAGGCAGCCGCTCAACCTCGTCGGAGCCACGGCCTGGGAGGCCCACTACAACGGCGTGCCGATCGTCCGGATCCCCACCACCTAGCCTCCATCACCCCGGCAGGCGGCCGCGCGCTCCTGCAGCAGCGCACGCTCGCGGGTGTTGCGCGTCATCCCCGCCGCCCGCTCGAACTCCCCCCGCGCCTCCTCCGCCCGCCCCAGCTTGACCAGCAGGTCCCCCCGTACGCTCGGCAGCAGGTGGTAGTCCTTGAGCGACGGCTCGTCCACGATCTGATCCAGCAGCTCCAGCCCCGCCACCGGCCCGTACGCCATCGACAGGGCCACGGCCCGGTTGAGCTCCACGACGGGGGAGCGCGACATCCGCGCCAGCGCCTCGTACAGCGCGGCGATCCGTGCCCAGTCGGTGTCCTCCGCAGCGAGCGCGCGGGCGTGGCAGGCGGCGATCGCGGCCTGCAGCGTGTACGGCCCCGGCGCGTCCGACAGCTCCTCGGCGCGGTCGAGCGCGGCCAGGCCGCGGCCGATGAGCAGGCGGTCCCAGCGGGCCCTGTTCTGCTCCAGCAGCAGGATCGGCTCGCCGGACGGCCCCACCCGGGCGGCCGAGCGCGACGCCTGGATCTCCATCAGCGCGACCAGGCCGTGCACCTCGGGCTCGCGCGGCATCAGCCCGGCCAGCACGCGGCCCAGCCGCAGCGCGTCCTCGCACAACCCCGGGCGCATCCAGTCGTCGCCCGCCGTGGCGGAGTAGCCCTCGTTGAAGATCAGGTAGATGACCTCCAGCACCGACGACAGGCGCCCCGCCAGCTCCGCGCCCTGCGGCACCTCGAACGGGACCCGCTTGTCGGCCAGCGTGCGCTTGGCCCGCACGATCCGCTGCGCCACGGTGGGCTCCGGGACCAGGAACGCCCGCGCGATCTCGTCGGTGGTCAGGCCGCCCAGCACGCGCAGCGTCAGCGCCACCCTGGCCTCCATCGACAGCGCCGGATGGCAGGCCGTGAACACCAGCCGCAGCAGGTCGTCCTCGATCTCGTCGACCTCCGGCGGCTCCTCCTCCAGGTCGAGGCGGTGGCCCAGCTCGACGAGGTTGCGCTGGAGGCGTTCGTTCCTGCGGATGAGGTCGATGGCGCGGCGTTTGGAGACCGTCATCAGCCACGCGCCCGGATTGCGCGGCACGCCCGACTCCGGCCACTGCTCCAGGGCGGCGACCAGGGCGTCCTGCGCCAGTTCCTCGGCCAGGCCGATGTCGCGCACCAGCCCGGCGAGCCCGGCGATCAGCCGGGCCGCCTCGATCCGCCAGACCGCCTCGATGGCACGGTGGGTGTCTGCAGCCGTCACCGGGCCATGAGACCAGCCGGACGCCCACCACGCAAACCAAGCCCGCGCCGCGCCGCGCTCCCGGCACCTCGCCCCTCGCGCCGCGCTGCGCCCGGCGCCTGTGCCCGTGCCTCGCGGGCCCCGGGCTGCGCCGCGCCGGCGCGCCGCCGTCCGTCATGCGTCGTGTGGGCAGCGGCGCGCCGGCAGGGGCGCGGTCAGGCGCCGGTGTCGTCCACGCCGAGGCGCTCGCGCAGCGCCTCCTCGCGGGCGCGCTCGGCCGGCGGCAAGGAGTCGTCCGGGACGTCCGAGGCGTCGAAGACGCGCCACACGTCCAGCCCGACCCCCTCGGCCCCCGGCGGCACGGGCACCCGCAGGGCCCACTCGATGGCCTCCTCCCGCGACTTGACCTGGATCAGCCAGAACCCGGCGATCAGCTCCTTGGCCTCGGTGAAAGGCCCGTCGATCACGCTCGCCTTGCCGCCGCTGTAAGCGATCTGCGCACCGTACGAGCTGGAGTACAGCCCCTCGGCCGCCAGCAGCACCCCGGCCTTGGTCAGCTCCTCGTTGTAGGCGTGCATGTCGTCGACCAGCTCCTGGCTGGGCAGCGCCCCGGCCTCGGTCTCGGCGCTGGCCTTGCCCACGATCATGAACTTCATCGGTGTCTCCTTCGGGATTCGTACCGGCTCACCGACGCGTCGAACGGCTGCGGTGGGAATCGACACGGCTTGTGCACATTCTCGCCCGGGTGCGCCCTGGCCGGCCCGGGTCGTGGAGGTGGACCCGCCCGGTCACCCCGTCCGCCCGGCAGGTCCGACTTGTGGACCTCGGGGGTCAGGTTGCGCCCGCGTCGTTGATCGCGCCGCCGCCGCGCGCGGTACTGGCGGGGTGGCCCGCACGCCCAGTTCTTCTGCACCCCTCAGTGAAAGGAGCGCATGGTGGGTTCCCATGCGGTGGCCGACCTGTCCACGGTCGGCTTGGCGGGAATCGCGCTCGCCGTCGTGCTCATGAGGATCAGCCGCCGCGGTCTCGGCCTGCGGCTGCTCCTGGGAGCGCTGGCAACGGCGTGGCTGGTCGCGGTGGGCGGAGGGATCTGGAGCTTCAGCGCGGCGCTGGCCGAGCGGGCCCCGTCCGCCGCCGGCCTGGCGGCCGATCCCTGCTCGTCGAGCGCCCCGGTCAGGACGTTCGACGTGTCCCTGATCAACATCCCGCTCTTCCTCAACCGCTTCGGCGACGTCGTCCCCGAAGGACGCATGTACGTCCTGGACGAGAACGTCGCCGCCGTCCGGTCCACCTTCAAGCGGGCCGCCGACCCGTTCGCCCAGCGTGACCTCGTCGAGCCGCTCACCCTACGGGTCAACAAGGGCGACTGCGTGGCGATCAGGTTCACCAACCGGCTGCACGAGCCCGCCCCCGACCTGGAGTTCGACCCGGGCGAGTCGGTTTTCACGCTGCCGGGGGAGACGCTGGTCGGCACACCGGGCGCGGTCACCACGGCCAAGCGCCAGTTCGCCCCCGCCAAGTCGGCGCGCAAGGTGCAGTTCGACACCTCCAAGGCGCCGCACGCCTCGATGCACTTCGACGGCCTGACCTACGACGTGAGCACCTCCGACGGCACGGCGGTCGGCCACAACCCGGCCTCCACGGCCGCGCCGGGCGCGTCGGTGTCCTACCGGCTGTTCGCCGGGGTGGAGGGCGAGTTCCAGTTCAAGGACGGCGCCGACATGAGCTCCCACCAGACCGGGGCGGGCAACTTCATCGGCTCCCACGCCTTCGGCGCCTTCGGCGCGATCATGGTGGAGCCGCCGGGCGCCACCTGGGTCGACTCCTCGACCGGGCAGCCGCTCAAGTCCGGCACCCGGGCCGTCATCCGGAACCCGGACGGCAAGGACTTCCGCGAGCAGGTCGTGTTCATGCACGACGAGGTGGAGGCGCAGCCGGGCATCCTGACGCGGCTGTGCCGCGAGGAGGAAGAGGAGAGCGGGAGCTGCGTCGAGCCGACCGCGGCGGAGCTGGCCAAACTGAAGGCCGGCACGCTGCCGGACCTGTCGGGCGGGGACGCCGACGCGCTCGTGCAGGGCGAGGTGCCGGTGAAGCTGGAGTGGTTCGCGTTCAACTACCGGGCCGAGCCGGGGTTCAACCGCGAGGAGGTGGGCTGTCCCGCCGCCACCCGGGCCGCGCAGGGCTACAACGCCGCCGAGTGCATCGGCGAGGAGACGAGCCTGTCGTCCTGGCCGTTCGGCGACCCCGGCGGCGGTGACCTGGTCTTCCCGAGCTACCGGGGCGAGCCGACGCAGTTCCGGCTGATCCACCCGGCCGAGTTCGAGACGCACACCTTCCACCAGCACGTCAACCGGTGGCCGTTCGACCCGAAGGACGAGGGCGGCCTGGACGAGATCAGCAAGGCCACCCACCACATCGCGGTCACCAACGCGCTGGACGTGCAGGCGGTCAGCCCGGGCTCGCACTACTCCCTGATCATGGAGGGCGGGGCCGGCAGCGCCCACGACGGCAAGCCGGCGACCTTCGGCGACATCATCTTCCACTGCCACCTGTATCCGCACTTCGCCAACGGCATGTGGGGGCTGAACCGCACGTACGACAAACTGGAGGACGGCACCCGGCGCAACCCCGACACCACCCAGATCCCCAGGCTGATCCCGCTCGCCGACCATCCCGCGCCGCCGGCGCCCACGGCGGACGAGCCGGGGTTCCCGCACTTCATCCCGGGCGCGTTCGGCTTCAAGGGGCCCAAGGCGCCGCTGTCGGTCGCCGAGCGGAAGACCGGCGCCGCGTTCCCGCCGACCGCGGCCGAGATCCGCGCCGCCGACGACCGCGGCCAGGTGCCCGGCGGGTTCTTCCAGGACCCGTGCCCGGCCACCCGCTCGGACGGCAAGCCGATCCCGGTCAAGACGTTCTACGTCTCGGCCATCCAGCTCCAGCAGACCTACACCGGCGGGGCCCTCCAGTGGAACAACCCGCAGAGCCGCATCTACGTAGGCGGCACGACGTCGGCCGAGCGGGACGCCAAGGTCACCGCGATCAGGAACGGCGAGAAACCGGAGCCCTTCTCACCGCTGCTCAACGTGGGCGACTGCGTCGTCTACCACCTGCGCAACGACCTGCCTGCCGACTTCGGCGGCACGGTGTTCGACCGGCGGCAGATCACCAACGAGGTGGGCATCCACCAGCACATGGTCCAGTTCGACGTGCTGTCCTCCGACGGCGCGGCCAACGGCTGGAACTACGACCAGGGCGCCGACGCCGCAGCGCCGAACAAGAAGTACACCTACCGGGACTTCGTGCACGCCGACACCGCGACGAACTCCTTCCACGACCACTTCTTCCCCAACGTGCACCAGGACAACGGCCTGTTCGGCGGGGCCACCATCCATCCGCCCGGCTGCACGTTCCACGATTCGGAGTCGGGCGCGCAGGTCAGCATCGGCACCATCGTCGACGTGCGGTGCGCTCCCACGACCGACTATCACGGCAGACCCACCGATGGTGAGTCCTACCGGAACGTCTCGCTGTTCATCGAGGACCACGTGCCGATGTTCAAGCCGGCCGACGCGAACGATCCCAACGACGACCGGTTCGTCACCCCGCAGGGCGTGCCGATCTTCCCGGCCAAGTTCCCCTCCAGCGCCGACGACCAGGGCGTGATGGGCATCAACTACCGGCTGCAGCCGTTCGAGGCCCGGCGCGCCTTCGACCCGGCGGGCATGTTCCGGGCGGAGAGCCTGCCCAACACGCCGATCCCCCGGGCGTACGAGGGGGACAAGGTCAAGTGGCGGCTGTTCCAGCTCTCGCAGGAGGAGTCCCACGGGTTCAACCTGGACAGGTTCCGGTGGAGACAGGAGCCCAACGACCCGCAGTCGCCCCTGGTGCAGGCGCAGCACATCGGCATGCTGGAGTACTTCGAGATGCGCATGGAGATGGGCTACGAGCTGCCCAACGCCGGAGACCCGTTCTTCGTACGCTCCTACCTCTACAACTACGGCGGTGCCGACGACTGGTTCCTGGGCACCTGGGGAGTCTTGGAGGTGCGCGGCTGCAACGGCTTCCAGTCCTACACCGGCACGCTCCAGCTCCTGCCCGGGAGTGATCCGCCGCCCTGCGCCAACCCCGCGCCCGTCGCCCAGAATCCCCGGGAGCAGGCCAGGCTACCGGTGGTCGGCGAGAACAACCCCTGCCCGCACACCTCCGACGGCACCATCACCGCGCCGATCAAGAAGTACACCGTCGTCGCCTTCAACCACGACATCACCTACAACAAGGCCGGTGACCACGACCCGCGCGGGGCGATGTACGCGCTGGAGGAGGACGTGGCGGCGATCAAGGCGGGCACGAAGAAGGCCGAGCCCCTGGTGATCCGGGCCAACGCCGGCGACTGCGTCGAGGTCACCCTGAAGAACCAGCTCGACCCGGCCAAGATGCAGCCGCACTGCTTCGAGGGGACGGAGCCCGGCCAGCTCGGCTTCCGTGACCCGTCCCAGGGCGGGTTCGCGCTGCCGGGGTGCCTGGACCAGCCGCCCAGGAACGAGCACAACGTGCCCGGCTTCAAGCCGATGCCGGTCAGCGCGAAGGTCGGCCTGAGACCGGCCATGGTCGACTACCACGTACAGGGGGCGGGATCCTCCGTCGGCTGGAACTCCCCGGACACGCTCGTGGACGTCGGGCAGTCGCGCCTGCTGCGCTGGTACGCGCCGGAGGAGGACGGCGCGACGGGCCTCGGCGTGCTCCAGGACTACGCCGACCCCCTCGGCCACGGCCACCACGGCCTCTTCGGTGGCCTGGTGATCGAGCCGAAGGGATCGACGTACAAGGATCCGAAGACGGGCGCCGACCTGAGGAGCGGCGTGGACGCCGTGATCGTGGACCCGAACGGCAAGGACTTCCGCGAGCACGTCATCCTGATGAACAGCGACCTGTCGCTGTTCCGCAAGGACACCAACGGCAACGTCGCCGACGACCTGCCGGTGCCCGACAACCTCGACCTGGCGCTCACCCCGAGCCGCGAGGCCGACGACCCCGAGGACCAGGGCGAGTTCGCGATCAACTACAGCAACGAGCCGTGGAGCCACCGGTACGCCGGCAACCAGGACCTGGCGAAGATCTTCTCCAGCACGGTGCACGGCGACCCGGCGACCCCGCTGTTCCGGGCCTACCCCAAGGATCCGGTACGGCTGCGCGTGGCCCAGGTGGTCGGCGATCCCCGCTCGACGGGCTTCGCCCTGCACGGGCACACCTGGCGCCGCGCCCCCGACGACCCGCAGTCGCAGATCGCCGCCTTCCAGGGCCAGTTCAACCCGGGGGTCGCCTACAACATCCACCTCGACCCGGCCGTGACGGGCGGCGCGGGCGGTCCCGCCGGCATCCCGGGCGACTACCTGTACCGCACGGGCACGCTGGCCCGCCACCTCACGGGCGGGCAGTGGGGCATCTTCCGCGTCCTGGCCGCCAAGCAGCCGGACCTCATCGAGCTGCCGGACCATCCGTTCGGTACGGCCACGCGATCGCGAGGGGAGTAGGGGCATGCGATGGCGAGGACCCCGATGACTCCGATGACGAGGACTCCGATGACGAAGACGGGGAAGCGGGTCCGGCCGGCCAGGCCGGATCCGGCCGGGCAGCTCCGCACCCGGGCGTTCCGCGTCGGCCTCCTGGTCGGCGCCGGGTCGGGGCTGACGGTGGCCACGCTGATCGCGGCGCTGGCGTTCGCCGTGACGGACCCGGCCCCCGCCCCGCCCGTGGCAGGGCCGAGCCCCACCGCCTCCGCGCCGGCGGGCGCCGCGGCCGTGCACGTCGCGGCCCGCCACCTGGGGGATCTCAAGGTCAGGGTGGAGGCTCAGGTCAGCACCCGGACCTACGACCCGCTCGGGCGGGCGAGCGTGGCCATGTACGCCGACATGGTCGCGATGCCGATGGCGCACCGCAAGGGGCCGGTCACGATGGCCGAGGTACCGGGCAAGGCCGGTTGGTACGCGGCCGAGGTGGTGGTGCCGATGGTCGGCGAGTACGACTTCCAGGTGAGCGTGCTGCGCCCGATCCCGGGGGAGGCGCACGCCAGGGTGCAGGTGGGCGCACAGCAGGGCTGACCCCGCGGACCCGCCTCCGGCCGGCACGACCGCACCGGAGGCGGGCCCGTCACCTGCCAGGCCAACCAGTTGCCGCGCCCGTCGTCCTGCCAGACCCGCCACTCGCCGGGCCCGTCGCCCTGCCGGACCCGCTGCCTGCCAGATCCGTCGCCTGTCAGAGGAGGCCGGCCCGGGCGGCGGCCAGAAGCGCGCCGGCCCGATCGGTCGCATCCAGCTTGGTCAGAATCGGCCTGAGATTGCGCTTGAGCGTCGACTGACTGATGGCGAGCCGCCGGGCGATCTCGTCATTACGCAACCCCCGCGCCACCAGCCGCAGAATCCGCAGCTCCTGCGCGGTCAGCTCAGGCACGGGCCCGCCCGGCTCGCGGAAGACCAGCCCGGAGGCGACCCCGTCCAGCACGACGTCACCGGCGCCGATCACCTTGAGCCCGCGTAACAGGCCACGCGGATCGGCCTCACCGGAGAAGAGCCCGCTCACCCCGAGCCGCATCACCTCCCGCGCACCGCCCGGGTCGATGGCGCCCACCACCAGCACGATCTTCACCGTCGGCACGGTCTCCCGCAGCCGCCGGACGACCTGCAGCAACATCGGATGCAGCGAACGCACGTCGAGCAGCGCGATGTCCGGAACGCGCGCCTCCACCGCACGCCGGTACTCGTCGAGCCGGCGCGCCACGGTCAGCACGCTGAGATCCGAGGAGATCTCCCGCAGGAGCGCCCCGAACGCCACGGCCTGCAGCAGCGACCCCTCCACCATGACGACGACACGGGTCAGCTCGTCATGCAATGCCCGTTCTCCACTCGTCTGCCCCCAAGACGAAGATTCTGCACGGTATGAGATCGAGACTGACCCTGGAGAGGCCGTCCGTCAACCCCGCTGTCACATCACAACAAAGCCGGACATCTACCCTCATATGAGATTCCGGATCAGAAGGAAGACGACGTGGGAGCAGCCGAACGGCGGCGCTTCGAGGAGCTCTACCCCGAGCACTACGGGGCCGTCTCCGCCTACGTCCCAGCCCGACCAGGCTCTGGTTGTACGGGAAAGGCGCGGTGCGTGCTTTATGACGGCAAGGTGGCGGCGGACTTCCCCAGCAGGAGGCCGCCGCATCCCCTACGACGGGACGTCGATGGCCTCGCCCAACGCGGCCGGCGCGCGTACACCGGCACCAGGGGGCACCGCGAATGTCTCCACGTGCTCGATGGCTGCCAGCAGCGCGTCCTTCAACGGGGCGATGTCACGGGCGACCTGGGCGAGAAGCATGCCGCCCTGAAAGGCGGACAGCAGAAGATGCGCCAGCCGGGCCGGATCCGCCTCGACGCTGATGCGGCCGAGCCCCTGCATCCGTACGAGCCCATCCCGGAAGACGTCCCTCCACTGCTCGAACGCGCCCGCCAGCTCCTCCCGTACGTCGAGATCGGTCTTGATGATCTCGGCGGCGAGCGAGCCGAGGCTGCAACCCTCCTGGTAGGAGCGCTCGTAGGCGATGTAGAAGCCCGCCCATTCCCGAAGCGCGTCGAGGCTCTCGAAGCGGGCGAAGCGCTCACTGCGGTGAAAGGTGAGGACGCGCTCGGCCTGCCACTCGATGACCGCGAGGACCAGGCTCTCCTTGGTCGGGAAGTAGTGGTTGAGCTGTGACCCGCTGATGCCCGCCGCGCGACGGAGCTGCTCGTTGTTCGTCGCGTGGACGCCCTTGGTGTAGATCAGCTCCGCGGCGTGCTCCAGGATGCGGGCGCGGGTCGCCTGCCCCTTGTTCGTGAGCTTCTGCGGCGCCCGGGGCTCCGTTGTGGCTTCCATGACACACACCATACCCAAATTGGGCTTGACAGCCCATATCTGTGCCCTGTTGACTGCCGTTAGTGGGCTGGCAGGCCCAAAAACGAGATTCACGGAGGCACTCATGAAAGCGATCGTCGCGACGGACCAGGCCGCCGAAGCGGCCGGGATCACCCTCGCGGAGCGGCCTGAGCCGACGCCGGCGATCAACGACGTCGTCGTCGCGGTCCACGCGTCGGGCTTCGTGCCCGCGGAGTGGGAGTGGCCCTCGACCTGGGTCGATCGCTCCGGCCGCGATCGCACCCGGGCGATCATCGGCCACGAGTTCGCCGGGGTGGTCTCCGCCCTCGGCTACGGCACGACGGGGCTCTCGCTGGGCCAGCGGGTGTTCGGGATCACGGACTGGCACCGCGACGGAACGCTGGCCGAGTACGTGGCGGTGGAGGCACGCAACCTCGCGCCGCTGCCGGGCGACGTCGACTTCACGGTGGGCGCGAGCCTGCCGATCTCCGGCCTGACCGCGTGGCAGGGCCTGTTCCAGCACGGTCGTCTTCGGGCGGGGCAGACCGTCCTCGCGCACGGCGCCGCCGGCGCGGTCGGCTCCGTGGTGACGCAGCTCGCGCGGGAGTTCGGCGCCTACGTGATCGGTACCGGCCGGGCGGCGGACCGCCAGGCGGCGCTCGACTTCGGCGCGAACGAGTTCCTCGACCTCGGCCACGACGATCTCGACGACCTCGGCGGGGTGGACCTGGTCTTCGATGTCATCGGCGGTGACGTCCAGAGGCGCTCGGCGAGCATCGTCCGGCCCGGCGGGACGCTGGTGTCGGTGGTCGGCCCCGTGGAGGCTCGCCCGGCCGACGGCTTGGCGGTGGACTTCGTCGTCGAGTCCGTCCCGAGTCAGCTGGTGGAGATCGTCGAGCGGGTGCGCGACGGGCGCCTCCGCCCGCACATCGGAGCCGTCGTGGCCCTCGACGACGCCATCCCCGCGCTCAACCCGGCCGAGCGGCGCAAGGGCAAGACCGTCATTCAGGTACGGCCCTGAGCGGGTGCGGCAGGCGCGTGCACGCCTCGGTGCCGGGACCGTTACCGCCCCTGGCCGACGCCTAACGCTTGCTCGTCACCGTCCGATATCGGATCATGACGGCTCGGAGACGGCCCTGGCCGCCGCGCACGACGGACCCGCGCCCTTCCGCACGCGCCACCGCCCGGCTCGTCGCTCGCCCCCCGCTACGGCCACGGCCACGGCGCAGAGTCCTCGACGTCCGTCGGAACGTCCAATGGTGGGCCGCCCTCACCAGCGTCATCGCCGGCCTCATGTCCATCCCGGCGCCGGTCATCTCGCTGAACGCGCTCTCGCTCAGCCAGCGGCAACGCGCCGACGCACTGGCGCAGCGAGCCGAAGACCAGAAGGAGCGGGCAGCGGCGAAGGCTCAGGCCGCGTATGAGGCCAGGGCGGCCAATGGGCAGAGAGTCACGGCCTGGGCGTCGGGCGACGCGTTCATGGAGGCCGGCCTGCGCAACGCCAACTCCACGTGGGTCATCGTCTGGGTCATCGTCTGGGTCACCGCCGGCGATCGGACCTCCGTCACGTACACCGTTCGGGTGCCGCCCTGTACGGAGATGACCGTACGGCCCCGTTCGGGAGAAGGAGACGCCTGCTGAACCAGCAGCGATCGATCAGCTTCGCCTGTCCGCGGCTCTGGACGCTCCGATTGACACCGTGGCGGAGCGCACCATCACCCCCTGTACCTGACACCTCCCCGGACAACCGCTCCACGGCCCGAGGGCGGGCATTGGCGCGGCTCACCCCGGGAACGCTTGAGGCGGGCTCTGTGGCCGGCGCACCGGGAACGGCAGGCCCACGACGGCGCGGCCGAGGAGAGGAGTGATCGTGCAGGGACGTCCTCCCCGGGGCTGGAACGCAGCCGAGCGGCGGCTGTGGCGAGCTTTCAGGGAGGGGCAGGAGCTGGACCTGCGCATCGGCGTCCCGGCACAGGACGACCCCGCGACCGGCCCTGCATGGCCCCGCGAGCGCCAGATCCGGTCGGAGGTCATCGCGGCCCTGTTACTGGACGGCCCCGCGGCGGCCACCGGCCGCGTGCGGTCGCTGCGGCTCGCCGGCGCCCGCGTGACGGGCCCGCTCACCCTGCGCGGCGCGGTCATCGACTGCGGCCTGGACCTCATCGGATGCTCCTTCGAGGGCGACCTCGACCTGACGCTGGCCTCAGTGGAGAGTGTCCTGCTGAACGGGTGCCGGTTACCGGGGCTGTCGGCCGAGGTGCTGCGCGCACGAACCTTCCAGATGCGCGACACCCGCGTCGCCGGGAACGTGTGGCTCCAGGGCAGCCGCGTCGAGCTGGATGTCGACCTGGACCGGACCTGCGTCGGCGGCCTGCTGAACGCCAACCTGGTCATCGTCGGCGGCGACTTCAACGGCCGAAACTGGCACCGGCACGCGGAACGACCGGGCCCGGGCCTCGTCGTCGGCGGGTCGCTCAACTTCGCCGGCGCCCAGGTGAACGAGATCGACCTGTTCGCCGCCCGGATCGGCGACGGGATCTGGCTGCAACGAGCCACCGTCGGGCACGTGTGCGCCGCCTCCTGCACGGTGACCGGCCCGATCGGCCTGCGGGGCAGCGTGATCACCGGAGAGCTGGACCTGGCGGGCACGGTGGTGCAAGCGGCAGAGCCGGGAGAGATGATGATCGACCTGACGGATGCCCAGGTGGGCCAGGTCGTCCTCACCCCGGCCGCGAGCAGCGTGGGCACGGTGTCGCTGCGCAACGCCCGCATCGGGACGCTGCGCGATCTCTCCGAGGCCGGCCCGCGGACGGAGCTCGACGGCGCCGTCTACGAGCGCCTCCGGCCGCTGCCGCCGCATTCGGCCCGGCAGCGGCTGGCCTGGCTGCGCCGCGGTTGTGACGTCTACACGCCGCATCCGTACGAGCAGCTCGCCTCCGCCTACCGGGCCTCCGGCCTGGACCGGGAAGCGGGGCAGGTGCAGCGTGAGAAGCTCCGCCAGGCCGCGGCCGGGCGGGGCCTGGCGCAGCGGTGGTGGGGGCGGGTCCAGGACCTCGTTCTCGGATACGGCTACCAGCCGTGGCGGGCGGCCATCGGCGTCGCCGTCCTGCTCACGCTCGGCACGCTCTACTTCTCCACCCTCCGCTGCCGAGGGAGCGCGGGCGCGTGTCCGGTGAAGCCCGACGAGCATCCGGCGTGGGATCCCTTCCTGTACGCCCTGGATCTGCTCGTCCCGCTGGTGAGCCTGGGACACGACACCGCCTGGGACCCCGCCGGGGCGGCGAAGGCGGTCGCGCTGGGGCTCACGGTGGCGGGCTGGGTTCTCGCCACCACGATCGCCACTGCCGTGGCCCGTACGCTCAACCGCCCCTGACGGAGGAACTCTACTTTGTAAAGGCGCCCGGCTCGTCCAGGAGGCGCGCGCCGTGGGCGCGCAGTCCTCCAGCGACGGGACGGCCAGGGCCGGCGACCGCGTCACCTCCGGCTCCAGCGGCCGGGTGACGACCCCGGGCAGGCCGGCGGGCAGGCCCAGCGTGGGCACGATGCCGACGCCCAGCCCCGCGCCCACCATCTCCAGGATGGCGGCCGGCCCGGCGGCCTCGAACGCGACGTCCAGGCTCACCCCGGCTGCGAGCGCCGCGCCCATGATCAGCGGCCGGCAGCCGGCGGTGGTCAGGAGGAACGGCCGTCCGGCCAGGTCGGGCAGGCGCACGGACGGGCCGGCGGCGAGCGGGTCGCCGGCCGGGAGCACGCACACCATGTCGTGCGTGCTGAGGTGCGCGGTGTGCAGGCCGGGGGCGGGCAGGGGCGGCGCACGGCGGTCACCGCCGCGCCGGCCCGCCCGGCCTCCGAGCAGGAGACCGCCGGCTACCTCGACCCCTGGACGGACGCGCGGGTCGGCCGGTCCTGGATGGGTGCGCATCCAGGGGGCCGGTCACATCCCCATGGAGAACGACCCGGAGGGGATCGCCGAGGCCCTCGCCGCCTTTTCTCAGTGTGATCACATTGGTTTGACCGGCCGGGTGCGGCAGGGTTACGGTCGCGTGCATGGCAGACCGATGTGGTCACATTGGATTGATCCGGTTGCTGCCGCTGGCCGGGGCGCGGCGGGTGGTGCCGTTCGCGGTGCTCGGCGCGGGGGCGGGAGTGCTGGGGCCGCTCAGTACGGTCCCGCTCGGCCTGCTGGCTTCCGGCGGCGGGTCCGGCGCGCTGGTCGCGCTGCTGGTGATGCTGCTCGCACAGGAGCTCTGCACGGCGCTGCGCGAGCCCGCCGGGGCCGCCGTGACCCGTCGCGTGGACGGCGTGCTGCGTGCCCGGGTGCGCGCCGCGACCGCGGCCATGCCGGCGGTGCACCTGGAGAGTGCGCAGGTGCAGGCCGACGTGCGGCTGGCGCTCGTCGGGCACCGGGGCCGGACGGCGGGAGCCGCGGCGGTGGCGGCGGCGGGCGAGGTGGGCCGGCTGGCGTCGGCGGTGCTGGGGGCGGGGGTGCTGTCCGCGCACGTGTGGTGGCTGGGGGCCGCCGCGCTCACGCTGTCCGTGGCGCAGAACCGGCGCATCGCCGCCATGCTGGTCGGGCCGGAGGGGGCGGAGTCGCTGGCCGACAGCCCTGAGCAGGCGCGGCGCCGGCTTCGGGCCGGCTATCTGGCCGAGGTGGCGGGCGGGCCGGGTGGTGCGGCCAAGGAGATCCGGGTCTTCGGGCTGGAGTCGTTCTTCGTCGGGCGGTATGTGGGGGTGATGCGGGCGTATCTGGCGCCGCAGGTGCGCGGGCGGCGGGCCGTGGTGCGGGGGTACGGGTGGGTGCTGGGGGTGCAGGCGCTCGCCGCCTGCGGGGTCTTCGCCGTGCTGGGGTGGGAGGCGGGGGTGGGGCGGCTGGGGGCGGGGGAGCTGGCGCAGGGGGTGGTGGCGGGGCTGCTGGTGTTCGCGTACGGGGCGGGCGGTCATCACATGTTCGACCTCGCCCACGGGGCCTGGCCGTACGGCGCCGTCACCCGCCTCCTGAGACCCGCACCCGCCTCGCCACCTCCCGTGCCGCCCCGTTCATCGCCTCTGGAGGTTGCCCCGCACGGCGGCATCTCGCTCACCGGAGTGACTTTCACCTACCCCCACGCCACGACCCCGGTGCTGGAGGGCCTCGACCTCGAAGTACGCCCGGGGGAGCGGCTGGCGATCGTGGGCCGCAACGGCGCCCGCAAGACCACCCTGGTCAAGCTGCTCACCGGCCTCTACACCCCGCACCACGGCACCGCCACCACCACCCCGGCAGCCGTGGTGTTCCAGGACTTCGTCCGTTACCCGCTCCCGCTGCGCGACAACATCCGCCTCGGCGACCCCGCCTTCGACGGCACGGACGCCGACGTGCTCGCCGCGCTGGACGCGGTAGACGCCCGCGACCTGCCGCACCTCCTGCCGGACGGTCTGGACACCCCACTGTCCCGCGCCTACACCGGCGGGCGCGACCTTTCGGGCGGCCAGTGGCAGAAGGTGGCCCTGGCCCGGGCCGTGTACGCGCTGAACGCGGACCCCCGCCGGGCCCTGATCGTGGACGAGCCGACAGCCCACCTGGACGCCCGCGCCGAGCGGGAGGTCTTCGAGCGCCTCCTGGACCGCACCCGGGGCCGCACCCTGGTGCTCATCTCGCACCGCTTCGCCACCGTACGGCGCGCCGACCGCATCGTCGTCCTGGACGGCGGCGCGATCGCCGAGCAGGGCGCCCACGCCGAGCTGATGTCCTCGGCGGGCCGGTACGCGCGCTGGTACCGCCTCCAGGCGGACCTGATCACCAGGGACGATCGATGACCGCCGCGTCCGGGCGGCCGCGGGGCGCCTTGCGCACCCTGCTGCTCCTGGCCTGGCGCACGGACCGGCGGGCGGGGCTCGTCCTGGCGGCGTTCCTCCTGTCGGGCGCGGTCAGCCACGGCCTGGTGGGCGTCTTCCTGCGCGAGCTGACCGACACCGCCACCTCCGGCCACCCCGCCCAGGCGGCGCTGTGGGCCCTGGCGGCCGGGGCCGCGCTCGCGGCGGGCGTCGCGCTCGGGCGGGCCGAGCTGGCCCTGATGCAGGAGCTGGCCGAGCGCATGGGCCTGGCCGTCCAGGAGGAGATCCTCACGCTCACCGCCGGCATCCCCACGATCGAGCACCTGGAGCGCCCCGCCTACCTCGACCGGCTGCGCACGCTGCGCGAGGAGAGCGGGCAGCTCTACTTCGCCGTGTGGGCGGTGGCGCTGGTGGTGGAGCACGCGGCGCAGATCGGGCTCGGCGTGGCGTTGATGGCCGCCGTGCATCCGCTGCTGCCGCTCCTGCTCGGGGGCGCCGTCCTGCCGTCCCTGCTGGTACGGGGCCGCGCGGCGAGCCACCTCGACACCGCCGCCGAGCGCACCGCCGAGGCCGGTCGGCTGGAGCAGCACCTGTCGGAGACGGTCACGGCCGCGGAGCCCGCCAAGGAGGTACGCCTCAGCGGCGCCGCGCCCGCCCTGGACGGGATGGCCGTCCGGCACTGGGAGGAGGTGTCGGAGGTCCAGGCGCGGGCCGGGATCCGGGCGGGGCTGCTCACGTTCGCGGGCTCGGCCACGTTCCTGGGCGGGTACGTGGCAGCCCTCGGCTGCGTCGCCTGGCTGGCCCGTGAAGGGCTGGCCACGGCGGGGGATCTCGTGCTGGTGGCCACGGTGGGGGTGCAGTTCGTCACGCAGGCGTCGCGGCTCGCGTTCCACTTCGGCGCGGTCACCGCGGGCCTGCGCGCCGCCACCCGCCTGACCTGGCTGCGCACCTACGCCCGCCGGTCTTCGCCGCCTGAAGGCGCAGGCGCCCGCCTTCCGGAGCGGCTCACCGACGGCATCACCCTGCACCGGGTGTCCTTCACCTACCCGGGCACCACCCGCCGGATCCTGCACGACCTCGACCTGCACCTGCCCGCCGGAGCCACCGTCGCCCTGGTCGGCGCGCACGGCTCGGGCAAGACCACCCTGGCCAAGCTCCTGTGCGCCCTCTACCACCCCGACCGGGGCGAGATCCGGGCGGACGACGTCCCCCTCCACGACCTGACACCGCAGGCGTGGCGGCAGCGCGTCAGCGCCGTCTTCCAGGACCTGGCCCGCTTCGAGCTGACCGCCGCCGAGACGGTCGGCGTGGGCGACCTGCCCCGCCTCGGCGAGCACGCGGCGGTGGTGGCGGCGATGGCCCGCGCGGGCGCCAGCGGCCTCATCGCGGCTCTGCCGGACGGCCTGCACACGGAGCTGGGCGACACCTTCGAGCGCGGCCACCGCCCGTCCGGCGGCCAATGGCAGCAGCTCGCCCTGGCCCGCGCCGCGATGCGCCGCTCCCCGCTCCTCCTCGTCCTGGACGAGCCGACGGCCTCCCTGGACGCCGCGACCGAGAGCGCGGTCTTCGCCCGCTACGCGCAGGCGGCTCGCCGTCACCCGGGCGCCGTCACCCTCCTGATCACCCACCGCTTCCCCACGGTGCGCACGGCGGACCTGATCGTCGTCCTGGACGCCGGCCGCATCGTCCAGCGGGGCACCCACGCCGACCTCATCGCCAGCCCGGGCCCGTACGCCGACCTGTACACCGTGCAGCGCGACGCGTACCCGGCCTGAGCGAGGCTGTCACGCCGGCTTGTGCCGCTGGTAGTGGCGGGCGACCCGGACCCGGTTGCCGCAGCGGGCCGCCGAGCACCAGCGGCGGCGCGGATGCGCGGGCAGGAACACCATCACGCAGTCGTCCGCCTCGCACTCGCGCACCCTGGTCACGGCCGGATCCGCCAGCAACTCGGCCGCCGCCTCGGCCAGCCAGGCCGCCAGCCGCACCCCGGCCTGGCCGTCGGCGCGGCGGCGGGTCGCGGTGACGGCCGCGCCGCTCCAGGACAGCTCGGTGATGGCGGGCGCGGCGCGCTGGGCCTCGTTGAGCGCCTCCAGGTCGGCCGCCGGTGGCTCGGTGCCGCGCCGGGCGTGGCCGAGGGCGCGGGCGGTGTGCTCACGCACGCGCCGCACGGCGGCCAGGTCGTCATGGGTCAGCTCACCGGTCGGCGGGAGCCGATCCGCTTGGAGCCGCAGCCAGCCTCGCAGGTCCTCGGGCGTCGCCAGCAGATCACCGACGGCTGTGCGGGTGTTCACCAGGTCCAGAGCCAGCGGCTCCCCGGTCAGCGCGTCGAGATCACTCATGTCTCTAATGCTACATGGCCGGGTTGACCCATTAGAAGAATTCACGCTATACCTAATGCATCATCCCGCCCCAAAGGAATTAGGAAGCCTGATGCTGCCTGAGATCACCCACCGGCACCTCGACATCGACGGCGTCCGCGTCTTCTACCGTGAGTCGCGCCCCGACCCCGCCGACGCCCCCGTGCTGCTCCTCCTGCACGGCTTCCCGTCCTCCTCACACCAGTTCCGCCGCCTGATGGACGCCCTCGGCAGCCGCTACCGGCTGATCGCCCCCGACTACCCAGGCTTCGGCCAAACCGAGACCCCGGACGGCTTCACCTACACCTTCGACCGCCTCGCCGACGTCACCGAGGGCTTCGTGCGCGCGCTCGGGCTCACCCGGTTCGCCATGTACGTCTTCGACTTCGGCGCCCCGGTCGGCTTCCGGCTGGCGGAGCGGCACCCGGAGTGGATCGCGGGGCTGGTGGTGCAGAACGGCAACGCCTACACCGAGGGCCTGTCCGACGGGGCACGGGACTTCGTCGCGCTGCGCCCGGAGACGCCGGGGGCCGAGGGGACGATCCGCGAGCTGCTCACCCTGGAGGGCACCCGCAGCCAGTACGAGACCGGCGTCCCCGACCCGTCCGTGATCGCCCCGGACGGCTGGACACTCGACCAGCACTTCCTCGACCTGCCCGGCCGGAAGGAGGCGCAGGTCGCGCTCGCCTTCGACTACCACTCCAACGTGGCCCGCTACGAGAGGTGGCAGGCGTGGCTGCGCGAGCACACGCCGCCCACGCTCATCACGTGGGGCAGCCACGACCCGTTCTTCCCCGAGCCGGGAGCGCGCGCTTACCTGCGCGACCTGCCCGAGGCGGAGCTGCATCTGTTCGACACGGGGCACTTCGCGCTGGAGACGCACCTGCCGGAGATCGCGCCGCTCATCGGCGGCTTCCTCGACCGGGTGTGGGGTTGATCCGTCAGCCCAAGTCGTCCCAGGTGACCTCCTTGACGGAGCCGTCGGGCTGGTAGCGGAAGATCCTGGGCTCGCCCATCTGCGCCGTCAGCTCCTCGGTCTGCGCGCGCCGCTCCTCGGGGGCCGGCCCGTCCGGGTCGATGACGGTGAAGCCGAGCAGCTCGACGTCCTCGGGCTCCGCGTCGTCCGGCTCGATCGAGCCCTCGATGGTGAAGCCCAGCAACTCGCGCAGCGCGTCCTCGCCGAGCTCCAGCGGGTGGAACGGCAGCGGGTACGGGCCCTCGTCCGGCCGGCCGGGCGTGGGCAGGACGGGGTGCTCGCCGTTCCAGTAGGGCAGCTCGAACGGGAAGGGGTCGCCGAGGTTCTCGATGACGCCGCTGTCGGGAGAGAGGCTGAGGGAGCGGATGAGGCGGCCGTCCTCCCAGACGGCGAAGGCCAGCCAGTCGACGACGCTGTGCATGGCGTGCAGGACGAGCCGGCGGCCCCTGCCGGCCTCGATGAGGTGGGCGGGGAGCTGCGACGGGTTGTCGATCATGAAGTGGTCGCAGCAGACGAGGTCCACGCCGGGGAAGCTGGTGGCGTAGGCGAGGTCCTCGGGTGGGCGGATGTGGTCGAGGAGGTTGCCGGGCTCGGCCTGTGTGATGTGCCAGCCGGGGAAGGACCGCTCGATCAGGGCCCTGGTGGCGGTCTCGTCCGGGCGGCCGGGGGTGCGCAGGAGGCGGGGGAGGGGGTTGCCGGGGGAGGAGTAGGCGATGACGCCGGTCTTGGCTCCCATGCGGGGCTCCTTCGGAGGCGGGTGCTCGGAAGAGGCAAAGTAGCGAGCCCGTCCGACAAAAGCCCGCGGCGGCGAAGCCCTGAGAACGCGACGAGCGCGCGTCCCCCAGGTGGGGACGCGCGCTCGTCGCGTCGCATGGAAGGCGGAGGCTCGTGCTCGCGCCTGGAACGTTCCGTCAGGAAGCGTACTGCGGGTAGCCGTAGCCGACGACCTGCGACTTCGGACGGATGCGCTCCTCGACCTTGCCGTTGCCGGTGTTGCCCTCGATCGTGGAGATGGTGCCGTTCTGGTTGTCCTTCACGACGAACCCGACGTGCTGGATGTCGCTCAGGCTCTTGCCGCCGTCCCAGGCGAAGAACACGACGGCGCCGGGCTTGGCGACGGTGCCGAAGCGGTCGTTGGCGGCGAACCACTTGGCGTGGGCGACGGTGTAGGCGTCCCAGCCGACCTGCGGGCGGGCGCCGGTCTGCTCGCCGACCCAGGAGACGAACATCGAGCACCAGGCGGCGTTCAGGTAAGCGGCGCGGTTGCCGCCGTCACGGGCGACGGTCTCGCCGGCGCGCTGCGAGGCGGCGTACCACTGCTGGAACTTGGTGCCGCCGCCGGCGGCGTTCTCGCTGGTGCCGACCTGGGCCTTGGCCATGGCCAGTACCTGGTCAGCGGTAACGTTGATCTTGGTCTCGGTACGGTCGTCCGCGCCCGCCTTGTGGGCGGCGATGGCGGTGGCCGGGTGCTTCGCGGCGGTGGCCGCGGCGACGCCGGTGGCGGTGTCGGCGTTGGCGGTCATGGCGTTGACGCCGAGGGCCGAGGCGATGACGGTGGCGCCGAGGGCGGCGCGGGCGATGTTGGTCTTCGAGACAGCGTTGAAACGGTGCTTGGCCATCGAGGGAGGTGCTCCTTGCTTCCATGCCGCTTACCGGGTTAGCTGACGGGCTCGGGCGTGGAAGCTGCCCTACGGCACCGGAGTGCCGATTCGCCCCAAAGACACATGGGTCCCCGGTTCCGCCAGGAGGCGGATTCAGCGGTCGCAGGACTATCCTGCGATTTGCGATCTTTCTTGCGATGGTCTGACATAGCCGGACAAACCGGACGTATGCCCCGAGTTGCCCCATAAGGTAATACATGAGGCAAGAGGATTACAAATCCATAAAAGCCCGGCTAGGCGAATTGCCTGCGAGCGTCGGCCAGAAGCCCCATCATGGCAAGGGATTCGTCAAGAGGCATGATCGAGGATTCGGTCCTGCCTTCGGCCGTGGCGGCGCGGACTTCGCGGAGCTCTCCGGCGTATCCGTTGTCCGCCGGATCGAGCACGTGCTCTTCCGGCTCCATGGAGGGCCCGGTGAGAACGATCCGCTGCGGAGCCCAGAACGGCGCCGGGATGTCCGCCCGCATCTGAGTACCTACAACACACGCCGTGTTCGGGTAATTCCCGAGCAATGAAGCGGCCACGAGAGCGTGTGCGCCGCCGGGGTAGAGCAACACGCCGGCCGCCTCCGCGTCCACCCCGCTCGGGGCCAGGGAGCCGGTGATGCGCAGGTCAGCGGGCATGCCGAGGAGCAGCTGGGCCAGCCCGAACGGGTAGATCCCCAGGTCGAGCAGGGCCCCGCCGCCCAGCTCCGGCGCCCACAGCCGGTGGGCGGGGTCGTAGGGCGCGGCGAAGCCGAACGTGGCCTGCACCGAGCGCAGCTCGCCGAAGCGCGGATCGGCCGCGATGAGCTGGATGAGCGGGTTGAACCGCGTCCACATCGCCTCCATCAGGAACACGCCCGCCTCGCGCGCCAGGCGCACCATCTTCTCCGCGTCGTCCACGGTGGCGGCCAGCGGCTTCTCGCAGAGCACGGCTTTACCCGCGGCGATGGCCGGCTCGGCCACCTGAAGGTGCTGCGCGTGCGGGGTGGCCACGTAGATCGCGTCCACCCCCGGGTCGGCGCACAGCTGCTCGTAGGAGCCGTACGCCGACTCCGCCCCCAGCGTGGCGGCCAGGGCCCGCGCCCTGGCCAGATCCCGTGAGCCGACGGCGGCCACCCGCATGCCGGGCTCCGCCGCGATGGCGGCCCCCACGGTACGGGCGATCCCGCCGGTGGCCGCAATTCCCCAAGTGAAGTCTCGCACCCGGAGATGTTATATGGGAGGTAAAGAGAGAGTTATGGGGGGATATGTAATTAAAGGCGTGGCGTCACAAATGTCACGCCCGTCACTCAGGTCATGTTGAACGTGTCGGGGTCCGGCCCCAGCCGCTGCCCCTTGTTCAGAGCCCCGATGGCCGACAGGTCCTCGGTGTCGAGGATGAAGTCGAACACGTCGATGTTCTCCGCGATCCGCGCGGGCGTCACCGACTTGGGGATCACCACGTTGCCGAGCTGCAGATGCCAGCGCAGCACGATCTGCGCGGGCGTCTTGCCGTACTTGCCCGACAGCACCGACAGCGCCGGGTCCGACAGCAGCCCCCTGCCCTGCCCCAGCGGGCTCCAGGCCTCGGTCAGGATGCCGTTGGCCTCGTGGAAGGCGCGCATCTCGCGCTGCTGCAGGTACGGGTGCAGCTCGATCTGGTTGATGGCGGGTGTGATGCCGGTCTCGTCCATGAGCCGGGTGAGCGTCCGCACCGTGAAGTTGGAGACCCCGATGGCCCTGGCGCGGCCGTCACGGTAGATCTTCTCCATCGCCTTCCACGCCTGCACGTACTTGTCCTGCTGCGGCACGGGCCAGTGGATGAGGAACAGGTCTATGTGGTCCAGGCCCAGCCTGGCGAGGCTCTCGTCGAAGGCGGCCTCGGCGCGGCCGTGGTCGCCGTTCCACAGCTTCGTGGTGACGAACACCTTCTCGCGCGGCAGGCCGCTGTCGCGCACGGCCCGCCCCACGCCCTCCTCGTTGCCGTAGGCGGAGGCGGTGTCGATGTGGCGGTAGCCGGCCTTGAGCGCGGTGGTGACGGCCTGCTCGGCCTCCTCGGCAGGGACCTGCCAGACCCCGTATCCGAGCTGCGGGATCTGCACGCCGTCGGTGTTGAGCATGAGCGAATTCATACCCTCCATTGTTCACGCCGCGTTTCTGAGGGCTTAAGGCGGTGGGGCTAGCTTGAAGCGGTCGTTAACGCGCCATCACCCCGCTGGGAGGGCAACGAGTGGTCGAACAGGCGTCGGCCTGGGTGGAGTCCCCGCTCCAGATGCTGTGCGCCGTCGAGGCCCACCACGCCGGGCTTCTCGGCCCCGAGACGGCTGTCGTGCCACGGGCGGGCCTGCGGCCGCTGAAGGCCACGCGGCGCGAGCTGCGCTCGCTGGGACTGCCGGACGGGCTGGTGCTGGCCGAGCCGCGCGAGCGCATGCCCAGGCGCGTGCAGGCCGTGGGGGACGCCTTCTCCGGCAAGGTGCAGCTGCGCTGGCTCACCTCCCGGCCGGGCCGCATCGTCATCGTGGATGACGGGCTGGCCACGCTGCGGCTGCTCGAACTGCTCGCCGCGGGCCCGTACCGGCCGCTGCTGCGCGCCCGCGCCCACCCCACCAGGCTGCGCTCGGCGCTCGGCCTGGCGGCGGCGCTGCGGCTGCGGTACAGCAAGGTGTCGGTCTTCACCGCCCTGAGCGTGGACGACAAGCTGGCCGAGGCCGTCCGCCAGGCCGGCGTCGACCTCGTCCGCCACGACTTCGCCTGGCTGCGGGCCCAGCCGCCCAGCGCCCAGGGCCCGGCCGAGCGCACGGTCGTGCTCGGCACCTCCCTGGTCCGCAACGGCCTGGTGCACCGCGACCACTACCTGCGCTGGCTGACCGACCTCGCCGCGCGCGAGCCGCTGGCCTACTACCCGCACCGCCGCGAGGACCCCGTGGACGTCGCCCTGATCCGGGAGCGCCCCGGCATCACCGTCCACGACGCAGGCGTGCCCGCCGAGCTGACGCTGCGCGGCCTGGACCCGGGCCAGCGCGTGCTCAGCCTGCCCTCGACGGCGATCACCTCGCTGCGGGTGCTGCTCAGCCCGCGCGGCGTCGCCGTCGAGCCCGTGGACGTTCCCGATGACTGGTGGACCAGCAGGGCGGCCCCCGCCCTGCGATCGCATTTGACCGGAGTGTCCAGTTGAAAGTGTTGGCGGTCGCCGACTCCGACTCGTATCTGAAATGGGCGGCCTGCCTGCTCGGTGACCTGCCTCCGGGCTGCGTCACGGAGCTGGTCGTGGTGCGCACGCCGATCGCCCCGTCCCCGGAGCAGATCGCGGCGGCGGTGAACGGCAGGGCGGCAGACCCGCCGCCGGTGCTGTCGGCGCGGTCCGTGCGGCGGCTGGCCGAGCGGACGCAGCCCGACGTGATCCTCGTGGCCTGCACGGGCCCCGTGGTGGACGTGCTGGTGGCCGAGGTGCTCGACGGGCTGCGCCCGCGGCCGGTCTTCGTCAGCGGGCTGCCCGGCATCTCGGTGCCTGCCACGGAGAAGGCGTGGATCTTCCGCAGCGGCTGCGACCTGTTCGTGGTGCACAGCGAGCGCGAGGTGGCCGAGTTCTCCCTGATCGCCGCCAGGCTCGGCGGGGGAGGGGCGGTGGGCCTGGCCCGGCTGCCGTTCCTGCGGCCCGAGCCGACCGCCGCGGGCGGCAACCGGGTCGTGTTCGCCACCCAGGCCAAGGTGCCCAGGGAGCGCGAGCAGCGCGAGCGGATCCTGCTGTCGCTGGCCGAGCTGGCAGGGCGGCGGCCCGACCTCGACGTGGTGGTCAAGCTGCGCGCCCTGGAGGACGAGCGGCAGACGCACAACGAGCGCTTCCACTACCAGCGGCTGTGGCGGGAGCTGGGCGAGCCGGGGCGGCTGCTGTTCGCGGCCGGCTCGATGCAGGAGCAGCTCCAGCAGGCGGCCGGGTTCGTGACGGTCAGCTCGACGGCGGCGCTGGAGGCCATCGCGATGGGCGTGCCGTCGCTGGTGCTGAGCGACTTCGGCGTGAGCGCCGAGATGATCAACCTGGTGTTCGAGGGCAGCGACCTGCTGGGCACTATGGACGAGCTGGCCGCGGGCGAGTTCCGTACCGCCTCGCCGGCCTGGTGCGCGGCCAACTACTTCCAGCCCGCCGAGGAGAACGACTGGGCGGGGCTGCTGGCCGGGCTGGTGGTCTCCCGGCCGCGGGTGCCCGCCACGTCGCTGCTCGACGGGCCGGAGCACGCGGCGGGGCGGCGCCGGGCCCGGCTCCGGGTGGAGGTGCCGCCCAAGATGTTGCGGGTGGGGTACCGGGCCAAGCGCCGCATGCGCCGCTACCTCAGATCGCTGACCTGATCTTCCTGCGGATCCTGGAGAGCGCGCTGGGCTTGTCGGTGACGAAGCCCAGCGTCTCCAGGCGCTTGCGCTTGAAGTAGCGCCGGTCGAAGTCGATGCCGTCCGGCCGCAGGTCCGGGTAGGTCTCGGCCTGCATGCAGTAGCCGACGGCCCGCACCAGCGCCTGCAGGTCGGTGACCGGCGGGCGCTCGATCTGCCCCTCGGGCGACAGCCTGGGCAGCATCGCGTCCACGATGGTGGCCGGGATGCGGTTGCTGTTCTCGTACGGGGTCAGCCGCTCCAGCACCAGGTCCGTGCCGTAGGAGGCCACCTGCAGCCCGAAGTAGCGCTGCGCGGTCACCAGCCCCGTGGAGAAGCAGCCCACCACCAGCTCGGGCCGCAGCGCCGCGAAGCACACCTCGGCGGGCACGCTCTCGCCCGCCACCGACAGCCGCACCCCTAACGGCCCGGCGGCGGCGCGCAGCAGCTGGGCGTGCCGGCGCCCGGCGGCCGGGTGCGGCTTGAACACGACGTCGGTCAGGCCGCGGGCGACCAGGGCCTTCAGCATGGTCTCGTGCAGCCCGGCCTCCTCCTCCGGCGTGAGCAGCTCCAGCGCCGACAGGTACTGGCCGAGGATGATCGCCTGCCCGGCCATCATGTCGGGCGCGGTGGCGGTGACGTCGTGCACGATCGACAGGAACCGCTCGTCGGGCAGGATCTCGGGGGCGACGCCGTACTCGCTGAGCAGGAGCGGCTTCAGCCCCGGCACCAGGTCGAGGTGGAGCAGCCGGCCGATGCGGCGGAAGATCTCCGCGGGCAGCGGGTCGCGGGTCGGGCCGTAGCTCATCAGCCCGTCGGAGTAGACCGTGATGGGGCAGTCGCGCACCAGGCCCGCGATCGTCCGCGCGGGCGGCACCGCGATCGACTCCAGCACCAGCTCCTCGACCCCGTCCAGGCCCCAGTGGGAGCGGATGAGCCGCTCCATCATGGGCACCTCGATGACGCGGGCCCGCCAGTCGGACGGGTGCAGCGGCGCGATCAGCTCGTTCCACGAGTGCACCTCGTCGAAGCGGGAGCGCAGCGCGGCGAAGCCGGGCGTCCTGTCCAGCGGCGCCGACACCTCGGGGATGGCCGCGTTGTTCGAGACGATCAGGACGCGACGGCCGGCGCCGAAGCGGCCCTCGTCGATGGCGGCCGCCAGCGACATCGCCCCGAACAACGTCGAGGCGTAGAAGACCTTCACCTTTAGGACTCCTCCCGGTCGCGGCGGACCCGGACGTGCGGGCTGGGGGGCAGATCGGGCACCAGGGCCCGCAGGATGGCCTCGCGTTCGACGGACATCCGCGACACCGACTCGGCCACCAGCTCCGGCGGCAGCGCCCGCACCATCTGCGCGCCGCGCGCCTCGAAACGGGAGCGCAGCGCCGGCGTGAGCCGGTCGCCGATCTCCAGGTGGTGGGCGAGCAGCGCGCAGAAGTTCCGCGCGGCCTTGGGCAGGAACTCCGGCTCCAGGTCCTTGAAGACCAGCTCGAACGCGTCGAAGAAGTGCAGCTGGCGCTCGTCGCCCACCTGCGTCAGCGACCCCGACACCATGCGCCGGTAGAACACCCCGGCCAGCGACGCCACCGCGAACGTGGCGGCCTCCCTGTGCAGCCGCCAGATCCACGGCCGGTCCTCGGCGGTGTGCAGGGAGCCGGGGAAGTGCAGCAGGTCGCCCAGCGAGCGCTTGTAGACGCCGGCCCAGGCGTAGGGGTAGTCCACCATCGTGCGCACGTTGGCCGGCAGGATGGCCTCGCGGGGGGCGAGCACCGAGCCCCGTCGCGCCAGCGGGGCCCGGTGCACGACCCGTTTGCGCCCTTCCACCTGCACGTGGTCGACGCGCACGAAATCGCAGCCGAGGCCGTCGATCGCCTCGACGAGCCGTGCCAGGTAGCCGGGCGCCAGCCAGTCGTCGCCGTCCATGAACGTGACGTACCGGCCGGTCGCGGCCGACAGGCCCGTGTTGCGCGCGTCCGCCAGCCCCACCGGAGCGGGGTTGCGGATCACGACCAGCCCGGGCAGCTCACCGATGAAGTCGTCGATGATGTCGCCCGTGGCGTCCACGGACCCGTCGTTCACGATGATGAACTCGAAGTCGCCGCGCGCGTTGCGGGACAGCGAGGTGAGCGCGTCGGCGATGAAGCGCTCGCCGTCCCTGATGGGCACGACGACCGAGAGCGTGATCAATGTTGTCGTTTCTTCCTGATGGGTTCCGGTCAGACGGTCACGCGCCGAAGGCGGGCCTTCGGCGCCTCCTCACCGGGGAAGACCCGCTTGACGCCGTCGCCCATGGCCTGCTCGATGATGCGGATGTCGCGCACGAGGTGCTCCAGGCCCGACGGCTCCAGCGAGGCGGCGTGGTCGGAGCCCCACATGGTGCGGTCGAGGGTGATGTGCCGCTCCACGGTCACCGCGCCGAGCGTGACCGCGGCCAGCGAGATCTGCAGGCCGCGCTCGTGGCCGGAGTAGCCGACCGGGACGCCGTAGCGCTCCTTGAGCGTGGTGATCGTCCGCAGGTTCGCCTCCTCGGGCGGCAGCGGGTACGTGGACGTGGCGTGCATCATGATCAGCTTGTCGGTGCCGAGGATCTCCACGGCGGCGTCGATCTCCGACAGCGTGGACATGCCGGTGGACAGGATGATCGGCTTGCCGGTCGCGGCCAGCGCGCGCAGCAGCTCGTGGTCGGCCACGCTGGCCGAGGCCACCTTGTGCACCAGGACGTTCATGTCCTCCAGGAACTCCACCGACGGCACGTCCCACGGCGAGGCGAACCAGTGCAGCCCGCGCTCGTCGCAGTACTTGGCGATCTGGGTGTACTCGTCGCGGCCGAACTCGGTGCGCTCCTTGTACTCCAGGTACGTCATCTCGCCCCACGGCGTCTGCCGGATCTGCCCCTTCTGCTCCTCGGGCACGCAGATCGCGGGGGTGCGCTTCTGGAACTTGACCGCCTGGCAGCCGGCCTCGGCGGCCACGTCGATGAGCTGCCTGGCCAGGTCGATGTCGCCGTTGTGGTTGATGCCGATCTCGCCGATGACGTACACCGGCTCGCCGTCGCCGACCAGCACGTCCCCGATCGCCACCGGGGCGAAGTGCGGCCGGGTGCGCACCGCGACAGGGGCGGGCTCCGGCGCCGGCCGGGCGGCCACCACCCGGTCGCACAGCTCGCGCACCGCGCCGGACCCGCCGGCGCTGGACAGCACCACCCGGGCGGCGGCGCGCACCCGCGGGTGGGCGTCGGGGGTGGCGACGGGCCAGCCGACCTCGCCCATCGGGCCCAGGTCGTTGACGTCGTTGCCGACGTAGGCGACGCGGGCCGGGTCCAGGCCCTCGATCCGCAGCCAGTCGGCCAGCACGGTGCGCTTGTCGGCCAGGCCCTGCAGCACGGGCACGCCGAGCTTGCGGGCGCGGGCGGCCACCACCGGGTTCTGCTCGGTGGACATGATCAGCACCTTCACGCCGGAGCGCTTCAGCAGCGAGACGCCCATCCCGTCGGAGCGGCTGACCAGCACCATCTCGCGGCCGTCGGAGTCGACGTAGGCGCGGTCGTCGGTGTGCACGCCGTCGAAGTCGGTGATGACGGCGTCCACGTCGATCGGCTCGGGCTGGTCGATGAACGGGGCGAGCGCTCGCACGAGCTCCAGGTCCTCCGGGTTGTCGATCTCGATGGCGTGCTTGGTGGGCACCGGCTGGACGGCGATCTCGCCGAAGAAGCGGTGGCCGTGCTCGCGCAGGCCGGCGGTGCGCATGACGTAGAAGGCGCCGTTCTCGCGGAACTCGGGCGCGCGGTCCTGGCGGCGCTGCCGGACGGCCGGGTCGTGGTTGACGCCGGCGCCGGTGGCCGTCCAGAGGAACTCGTGGGTGGGCAGCCCGGACACGACCGAGTCGGCCTCGCCGTCGAGCACCTTGCGCACCGCCGCCGACAGGTCGCCGGGGTCGATGAACGCACTGGTCGCCTGGACGAGCACGACGACCTCGGGGTCCTCGCCCAGGGCGTCGAGCGCGTGCAGCACCGCCGACTCGCTGGAGGCGGTCGCGCCGCTCAGCTCGGCCGGGCGCTGCACCACGGTCGCGCCCGCCTGCCTGGCGGTCTCGGCGATCCCGTCGTGGTCGGTGCTGACCACGACCTGGTCCACCAGCTCGGCGCGCAGGCAGGCGCGCACCGCGCGGGTGACCAACGGGACGCCCCCGACCAGGGCGAGGTTCTTCAGGGGTACGCCCGCCGAACCTCCGCGGGCGGGAACAACGGCCAGGACTCGCAAGGTGTGTCTCCTCAGTGCATCGGATTGCACCCAGAAGCTAGAGGGCCGGATTGAACGGCCAGCGTCACCACCATTAACTTTCCATGGGGATCCGGTAGAGCAACTCTGGCCGGCCCACCCCGCCGTACTGCGGGATGCGGGCCGCCACACCCAGCTCGACCAGGTATTCCAGGTACCTGCGTGCCGTCACGCGAGACACTCCGATCGCGTCGGCCACGGCCTGCGCGCCCATCCCCTCCGGGCGCTCACGCAACCTCGACACCACGGTGTCCAGAGTGTCGCGGGCCATGCCTTTCGGCAGCTCCGAGGGACCGCGCAGGGTGCCGAGCACCCGATCCACGTCGCCCTGCCCCACCGCGAGGCCCGCCTCCTCCTTGAACCGGGCGTAACGCGTCAGCTTCTCCGCCAGTGTCGCGAACGTGAACGGCTTGAGCAGGTACTGCGAGACTCCGAGCGACACCGCTGAACGGACCATGGCCAGATCGCGAGCGGAGGTGACCGCGATCACGTCGCACATGAGGCCGCCCGCCCGCACCGCGCGGCACACGTCCAGGCCGTGCATGTCGGGCAGGTAGAGGTCGAGCAGGATGAGGTCCACCTGCTGGTCCACGGGCCGCCCGCGTAGGAAGCGCAGCGCCTCCGCGCCCGACCTGGCCACCCCGGCGACCTGGAAGCCGGGCACCCGCTCGACGTAGATGCGGTTCGCCTCGGCGGTGATCTCCTCGTCCTCCACCACCAGCACGGAGATCATGGCCGCGGCAGCCTCACCGTGAACGCCGAGCCCTCGACCTCGATCGTGCCGCGCAGCCGCCGCACCGCCTGCCCCACCAGCGCCAGGCCCAGCCCGCGCCCGTCGCCCTTGGTGGTCCAGCCCTTGTCGAAGACGTCCTCGCCCGCCGGGCCTGGCCCGTTGTCGGACACCCTGATCAGCACCTGCCCCGCGCCCCCGCTCAGGTGCACCTCCACCCGGGTGGCCGCGTCGATCGCGTTGTCGATCAGGTTGCCCACGATCGTGACCAGCTCGCGGGCGTCCAGGCCGAGGTCGTCCAGCTCGCTGTCCTGGCTGATCACCAGCTCGGCGCCGCGCTCGGCCGCCTCGGCGCTCTTGCCCAGCAGCAGCGCCGCCAGCACCGGCTCGCGCACCGCGCCCACGACCCGGTCGGTCAGCTCCTGCGCGGCCCGCAGCTCCGCGGTGCCCAGCGCCACCGCCTGCTCGGTGCGGCCCAGCTCCACCAGCGTGATGACCGTGTGCAGCCGGTTGGCGGCCTCGTGCGCGGCCGAGCGCAGCGACTCGGCGAAGCCGCGCTCGGCGTCGAGCTGGCCCGTCAGCGCCTGCAGCTCGGTGTGGTCGCGCACGGTGACGACCGTGCCGAGCCTGCTGGCCGCGCTGTTGACGGCCAGCACGCGGTCGCCGACCAGGTGGATGCGCTCCTCGTCGGCGGCCAGCACCGCCTCCAGGCCCAGCTCCCGCACGTGCCGGCCCTCGGCGTCGGCGGGCAGGCCGAGCAGCAGCCGGGCGGCGTCGTTGCAGAGCGTCAGCGTGCCGTCCTGGCCGACCAGCAGCAGGCCCTCCCTGACGGCGTGCAGGACCGCGTCGTGGTGGGCGTGGATGCGGCCCAGCTCCACCGGGCCCAGGCCGTGCGTCTGGCGGCGCAGCCGCGCGGTCACCAGCCACGTGCCCGCCGCGCCCAGCCCGAGCGCCAGCGCCACGATGAGGCCGCCCCAGGCGAGCTGGTCGCGCAGCCTGGCGCTGATCCTGTCGATCGTGATCCCCGCGCTGACCAGCGCCCGCACCCGGCCGCCGGCCATGACCGGCGTCACCGCCCGCTTGGAGGCGCCCAGCGTGCCGGTGTAGGTCTCGGTGAACGTCTCGCCGCGCAGCGCCGGCTCGATGTGGCCGAGGAAGCGCTTGCCGATCTCGGCCTCGTTCGGATGGGTGTAGCGGGTGCCGTCCGGCTTCATGATCGTGATGAAATCGACCCCCGTCGCCGCCCGTGCCCGCTGCGCGTACGGCTGCAGCCGCGCCGTCGGGTCCCGCTCGTCCAGCGCCTCCAGCACGTCGGGGGAGGCCGCCACGCTGACCGCCACCGCCGTGGCCGTGGCCCCCGCCTCCTCCTGGAGCAGCTCGTGGGCCTGCAGCAGGGCCAGCAGCGCGCCGCCCGCCGCCGTGACGGCGACGACGAGCAGCTGCAGGACCAGCATCTGCCCTGCCAGGCTCCAGCGGCGCATCGGATTCCCCTCCATGTACGAAACTTACGCAATGGTGACCTGCATCACTCGTGAGGCGCATAGTCGCACGACGAGAAGGTCCCTCGAAAACCGCCGGAGAACCCCCCTATGCGCGATCGCACCCGCTATCTATACCTGGCCGTCATCGTGGCGGTCCTGCTCGGCATCCTGGTCGGCTTCATCTGGCCGGACGTGGGCAAGGAGCTCAAACCCCTCGGCACCGGCTTCGTGGCGCTGATCCAGATGGTGATCGGCCCCATCATCTTCTGCACGATCGTGCTCGGCATCGGCTCCGTACGCCAGGCGGCCCAGGTCGGCAAGGTCGGCGGGCTGGCCCTCGGCTACTTCATCGCCATGTCCACGGTCGCCCTGGTCATCGGCCTGATCGTGGGCAACGTCATCGACCCGGGCTCGGGGCTGCAGCTCACCGACACGGCCAGGCAGGCCGCCGAGGCGGAGGCGGCCAAGGGCGCCGACGCCAGCACCGTGGACTTCCTGCTCGGCATCATCCCCGAGACGGTCGTCTCGGCGCTCACCGACGGCTCGGTGCTGCAGGCCCTGCTGGTCGCCCTGCTCACCGGCTTCGCGCTGCAGGCCATGGGCCCCAAGGGCGCGCCGATCCTGCGCGGCGTGGAGCACTTCCAGCGGCTCGTGTTCCGCATCCTCGCCATGATCATGTGGGCGGCGCCGGTGGGCGCGTTCGGCGCGATCGCGGCCGTCGTGGGCGCCACCGGCATCGAGGCGCTCAAGAGCCTGGCCATCATCATGATCGCCTTCTACGTGACGTGCGTGCTGTTCGTCGGCGTGGTGCTCGGCGCGATCCTGTGGCTGGTGGCCCGGATCAACCTGTGGTCGCTGCTGCGCTACCTCGGCCGCGAGTTCCTGCTCATCCTGTCCACCTCCTCCTCGGAGACCGCCCTGCCGCGGCTCATCGCGAAGATGGAGCACCTGGGCGTGAGCAAGACCGTGGCCGGCATCACCGTGCCGACCGGCTACTCCTTCAACCTCGACGGCACCGCGATCTACCTGACCATGGCCACGCTGTTCATCGCCACGGCCACCGGCTCGCCGCTGGAGTTCGGGGAGCAGGTCGCGCTGCTGCTGTTCATGATGATCGCCTCCAAGGGCGCCGCCGGCGTCACCGGCGCGGGCCTGGCCACGCTGGCCGGCGGCCTGCAGGCGCACCGGCCCGAGCTGGTGGACGGGGTGGGCCTCATCGTGGGCATCGACCGCTTCATGTCCGAGGCGCGGGCGCTGACCAACTTCGCCGGCAACGCCGTGGCCACCGTGCTCGTCGGCACCTGGACCGGGGAGTTCGACCGGGAACGGGCGGAGCGGGTGCTGGCGGGGCAGGCGCCGTTCGACGAGGCCACGCTGCTGGACGACGACGACGCGGACGTGCCAGCCGGGCGGGACGGGCGGGACGAGCCTCGCGAGCCCGCCAAGGAGATGTCCCCGGCCTAACGTCCAGCGGGCGGCGGGGAGGGCTCAGAGGCCTCCCCGCCGCTCTCCGGCGTGCGCCTCCCCGCCGGTGCCGGCGTCAGGGCTTGCGGCCGATCCCCGCGTACGCCATCCGCGCCAGGTCCTCGTCCACGAAGACCGGGTTGAGCGGGTCGTGGAACGGCCAGACCTGGTGGTCGGGCAGCCCCGTGGCCAGCCCGGGCGGGATCAGCTCGAAGTCGCCGAAGAAGGCCGCGATCTCGGTGCCCGCCCGGGGCGTGAAGTCGGCGTTGGCCTTGCGGTAGAACTCGCTGACCTGCGCCGCCCGCTCCGTGGCCACGTCGTTGGTGACGTGCGAGATCGCCAGGTAGCTGCCGGGCGCGAGCGCGTCGCGGTAGGCGGCCATGAACCGCTGCGGCTCGTCCTGCTCGGTGATGAAGTGCAGGACGAACATCATCAGCACGGCCACCGGCCGGTCGAAGTCGATCAGGCCGCGCACCTCGGGGTCGGACAGGATCTCCTCCGGCCTGCGGCAGTCGCCCAGCACCATCGCCACCCGGTTCGGGTCGGCCAGCAGCGCCCTGCCGTGCGTGGCCACCACCGGGTCGTTGTCCACGTACACCACCCTGGCCTCGGGTGCGTGGCGCAGCGCCACCTCGTGCACGTTCTCCTGCGCCGGCAGGCCGGAGCCCAGGTCGAGGAACTGGGTGACGCCCTGCCGGCAGAGGTACTGCACCACCCGGCCGATCAGCGCGCGGTTCTCCCTGGTGCCGTCGCGGACCTCGGGCATCACGCTCAGCACCATGTCACCGAGCTCCCGGTCGGCCTTGAAGTTGTCCTTGCCGCCGAGGAAGTAGTCATACATCCGCGCCGCGTTGGGGATGTGGGGGTTCACGCCCTGCGGCGCCTGCTCCGTCATGAAACCATGATCCACGACCATGGTTCCGGAAATCTACTCGAACGCCATCGGAAGCCGCAGAACGAACCGGGCGCCGCCTGGGCAGTCCTCCACGCGGATCTCGCCGCGGTGCGCCATGGCCACATCGCGCGCGATGGCCAGGCCGAGGCCCGTGCCGCCCGCGTCGCGGCTGCGGGCGGCGTCGAGGCGGGTGAAGCGCTCGAAGATGCGCTCGCGGTCGCACTCGGCGATCTCCATGCCGTCGTTCTCGACCGCCAGCACCGCCGTGTCCGGCTCCTGCCTGCGGACGGTGACCTTCACGCTGTGCTCGGCGTGCCGCTGGGCGTTGTCCACCAGGTTCGTCAGGACCCTGGCGAGCTGCAGCCGCACGGCCTCCACCACGACCCCCTCGGCCAGCTCCACCCGCACGGGCAGCTTGTCGCTGCGGACGGCGAGCTCCTTGCGCACCAGGTCGGCCAGGTCGACGCGCTCCTTGACGACGTCCACCCGGGAGCCGATCCTGGCCAGCAGCAGCAGGTCGGTGATGATCGCCTCCAGCCGGTCGGTGTCGCGCAGCGCGCTGCGCACCAGCGCCTCCATGTCGGTGTCGTCCGGGTAGAGCTGGGCGCTCTCCAGCTGGGCGCGCAGCCCGGCGATCGGGGTGCGCAGCTCGTGGGAGGCGTCGGAGGCGAACTGGCGCTGCTGCTCGGCGGAGCGTTCCAGGCGGGTCAGCGTGCTGTTGACCGAGCGGGCCAGCTCGGCCACCTCGTCGTCGCCGGGCGGCTGCGTGACGCGGTGGCTGAGGTCGCCGGCGTGCACGGCGTCCAGCTCGGCCCGCATGGTCGCCACCGGCCGCAGCGCCCGGCCGGTGACCAGCCACGTCGCCCACGCCGTCACCCCGATGAGCAGGCCGACCTCGGCGAACACGATGACCTCGAGCGTCCTGCTGGACAGCACCTCCGGGGAGCTGCGGCCCGCGTAGACGACGGGGGAGTCGGTGAACATGCTGACCCGCACCGCCGTCAGGTGCACGCACTCGGTCGGCAGGCAGCTGGTGGTGCTGACGACCCGGTTCCTGGCCGTCGGGCGCACGTCGCTGAGCGGCGGCAGGTTCCTGGCGGCGTCGCTCGTGGCCAGGATCCGCCCGTCGGGCCCCACCACCTGGATCAGGTCCACCGTCGGGTGCGGCACCGGGATGGCGGCGCCCATGGGCAGGGCGCCGCCGCGCATCTCGTAGGCGACCCGCTCGGCGGTGTCCCTGGTCTCGCTGAACACGGCGGCGGTGATCACCGACCTGGTCACCAGGACTCCGGCGATGCCCACGGGGATGAGCACGAGGGCGGCTACGGCCGTCGCGATGAGGGTGACGCGTCCCCGCAGGGACCTGGCCCACCAGGGTGCCATCTCACGAGGCTACCGAGAGTGATCTCCGACAATTGCCGCGTAACGGGAAAGCTTTCGCCAATCCCCTCAGCGCTGGAGCCACACCGTGGTGTCCGGCGGGATCGTGCCGTCGTCAGGCAGCGGGCCGCTGGACAGCAGCACCTCGCCGGCCAGGTCCAGGCGCACCGGCTCCTCGCCGGTGTTGAGCACCACGACCAGGCCCGGGTCGCGCTCGATGGCCAGCACGTCCTTGGGGGCGTCGAGCCACGTCAGCGTGCCGCCGCCGAGCGCCGGGTGCTGCTTGCGCAGCTTGAGCGCGGCCCGGTAGAGGTTCAGCGTGGAGCCGGGGTCGTCCTCCTGGGCCTCGGCCGACAGCGCCGCCCACTCGGCCGGGATCGGCAGCCACGGGTCGCGCCAGCCGAGGTCGCCGGTGGACGTCCAGGGCAGCGGCACCCGGCAGCCGTCGCGGCTCTCGCCCCTGCGCAGGAACGCCGGGTCCTGGCGCAGCTCGTCCGGCAGGTCGAGCACCTCGGGCAGGCCCAGCTCCTCGCCGTTGTAGAGGTAGGCCGAGCCGGGCAGGGCCAGCATGAGCAGGGTGGCCGCGCGGGCGCGGGCAAGGCTGCCGTGCCGGGTGACGTGGCGCGGCTTGTCGTGGTTGGACAGCACCCAGGTGGTGGGCGCGCCCACCAGGTCGGCCTCGCGCAGCGACTTCTCGATGACCGTACGGAACGACTTGGCGTGGAAGTCGGCCATCATGAACTCGAAGTTGAACGCCTGGTGCAGCTCGTCCGGCCCCACATAGCGGGCCAGCCGCTCGGGCGAGGACACCCACGCCTCGGCCACGGCCATGCGCCCGCCAGGGTAGGAGTCGAGGATCGGCCGCCACTCGCGGTAGATGTCGTGCACGCCGTCCTGGTCGAAGTACGGCACCCGCTCGTCGCCCAGCATCTCGGCCTGCGGGCCGTCCTTCTGGCCCACGTCGGGCAGGCCCTCGGCCTTGATCATGCCGTGCGCCACGTCCACCCGGAAGCCGTCCACGCCCCGGTCGAGCCAGAAGCGCAGGACGTCGCGGAATTCGGCGCGCACCTCGGGATTGTCCCAGTTGAGGTCAGGCTGCTCGGGGGCGAACAGGTGCAGGTACCACTGGCCGTCCTCGACCTGCGTCCACGCGGGCCCGCCGAAGATGGACTCCCAGTCGTTGGGCTGGTCGCGGAAGACGTACCGGTCGCGCAGGCCGGCCTTGAACCAGGGGTGCTGGTCGGAGGAGTGGTTCGGCACCAGGTCCACGATGACCCTGATGCCCAGGCCGTGCGCCTCGGAGACGAGGGCGTCGAAGTCGGCCAGCGTGCCGAACATCGGGTCCACGTCCCGGTAGTCGGCCACGTCGTAGCCGCCGTCGGCCATGGGGGAGGTGTAGAAGGGGCTCAGCCAGATGGCGTCCACCCCGAGCCGGGAGAGGTATCCCAGGTGCTGACGGACGCCTTCGAGGTCGCCCATGCCGTCGCCGTTGGCGTCGGCGAAGCTGCGCGGGTACACCTGGTAAACGACGGCGTCACGCCACCAGTCGTCGTTGCCGAGCATGGTTGTCCTTCCCCCGGGGCGGTGATGTTCCGGTCAACGATGTCGCGATCACCCGCGAACGGTCAAGCGCAAGTTTCGGAAACTTGCGGACCGCGTCCCTAGCATATGAACGTTCAGCAGCGAGGTCAGCCGGGGTGAACCGGATGTGGATCAGGTAACGCTCTTTCGCAAGTTCTTCCAATTCTTGCAAAGAGCCGCTAACGTCCCGGAAACGTTCAAGCTTTCTTCCCCGGCGGCGGCGCGTGCGGCGCCGCCGTTTCCTCGGTGACCTCAGGAGGTCCTCCATGCGCATGCGGGCTCTGGGAGTGGCAGCACTCGCGACCCTGGCGTTCGCCGCGACAGCGTGCGGTAGCTCCCCGTCGGCCGCGCCGACGGCGGCCCCGGGCACGTCCGCCCCGGCCTCGGCCTCCGCCGCCGCCGGCGGTGGCGCCCTCGTGATCTGGGCCGACCCGCTGCGCGTCAAGCCGCTGCAGCCCTTCGCCGAGCAGTTCGGCACCGAGAACGGCGTGACCGTCGAGGTGAAGGAGATCAGCAAGGACAACCAGATGACCTTCCTGACCGCCTCCCAGCAGGGCAGCGGCCCGGACATCGTGATCGGCGCGCACGACTGGATCGGCAACCTGGTGCAGAACGGCGCCATCGACCCCGTCACGCTCACCGAGGAGCAGAAGGCGTCGTTCTCCCCGAAGGCCATCCAGGCGGTGACGTTCAACGGCCAGATCTACGGAGCCCCGTACGCGCTGGAGAACATCGCCCTGATCCGCAACACCGACCTCGCCCCCGACGCGCCCGCCACGATCGAGGAGATGATCGGCAAGGGCAAGGAGCTGAAGGAGGCCGGCAAGGTCAAGGAGGTGCTCTGCATCCCGGTCGGCCAGAAGGGCGACGCCTTCCACGTCTACCCGATCTTCGCCTCCGGCGGCGGCGCGCTGTTCGGCACCACCGCGAGCGGCGACCCCGACCCCAAGCAGGTGCTGCTCGGCTCCGAGGACTCCGTCAAGGCGTTCGGCAAGCTCAAGGAGCTGGGCGAGAAGGGCGACGGCGCGCTGCGCACCTCGCTGACCAACGAGAACTACATCGTCAACTTCGCCGGCGGCAAGTGCGCCTACCTCGTCTCCGGCCCGTGGGCGATCAGCGAGGTGAAGAAGGGCGGCATCAAGTACGACATCAGCGCCGTCCCCGCGTTCAAGGACGGCAAGCCCGCCACCCCGTTCGTCGGCGTGCAGAGCTTCTTCGTCGCCTCCAAGGGCAAGAACAAGGCCCTGGCCCAGGAGTTCGTCGCCAACTACGTGACCAACAAGGACGTCGCCAAGGCCCTCTACGACGCCGACCCGCGGCCCCCGGCGCTGACCGCCGCGCTGGAGGAGGTCAAGGCGAGCGACCCCGACGCCGTCAAGTTCCTGGACGCCGGCAAGGACGGCATGCCGATGCCCGCCATCCCCGAGATGGCCGCCATCTGGGAGCCGTTCGGCATCGCCGAGAACGCCGTGGTCAAGGGCGGCGACGCCGCCAAGGCCGCCACGGCGGCGCAGAAGGCCATCGACGGCTCGCTCAAGAACTGACGACATGGCTCTCGACGTGCGTCAGGCCGCTCCCGCCCCGGTGCGGGAGCGGCCCCGCCGGGAGACCACCACGGCGTTCGTGGTCAGCAGGATCGTGGTGCTCTCCGTGGCGGCCGCGATCCTGCTCTACGCCGTGCCGCCGCTGGTCGCCACCGGGTCGTGGGTCGCGCTCGGGCTGCTGTGCGCCGTGAGCGCGGCCATCGTCTACCTCTACCTGACCCGGCGCTTCATCCCGGCCAAGTACCTCATCCCCGGCACCGTCTTCCTCATCGCCTTCCAGGTGTTCCCGGTCGTCTACACGGTCACCACCGCGTTCACGAACTTCGGCGACGGGCACCGCGGCGACAAGGCCGCCGCCGTCACCGCCATCGAGACCGGCTCGGTACGGCAGGCGCCCGGCTCGCCCGAGTACACCCTCTCCGTCGCGCTGCGCGGCGAGGAGCTGGTCTTCCTGCTGGTGGACCCGGCGACCAAGCGGGTCTCGCTGGGCACCGCCGACGGGCTGACCCCGCTGGACGGCGCCAAGGTCGGCGTCACCGGCAAGGTGCTCACCGCGCCCGGCCTGACCGTGCTCAAGGCGCCCGAGGCCGCCGCGCGCGGGCCGGAGATCACCGCCCTGGCCGTGCCCACCGACGACGGCGTGATCAAGGCGAACGGCCTCAGCCGCGCCGTCGAGGGCAAGGCCGCGCTGGTGTACGACGCCGCGTGCGACTGCGTACGCGGCGACGGCGACACCTGGACGGCCGACGAGAGCCAGGGCTACTTCGTCAACGCCACGGGCGAGCACCTGGCCCAGGGCTGGCAGGTCAACGTCGGCCTGGACAACTTCGCCCGGGTGCTGACCAACCCCACCATCTCCGGATACTTCGCGGGAGTGCTGGGCTGGAACCTCGCCTTCGCGCTGGCCTCCGTGCTCGGCTGCTTCGGGCTCGGCATGGGCGTCGCCCTCGCGCTGCACCACCCCCGCATGCGCGGCACCAAGATCTACCGGATCGTGCTGATCCTGCCGTACGCGATGCCCGCCTTCGCCATGCTGCTGGTCTGGCGGGACATGTTCAACCGCGACTTCGGCCTGATCAACCAGCTGCTCGGCGCCGAGATCGACTGGCTCGGCCAGACCGGCACCGCCAGGCTCGGCGTCATCCTGGTCAACATCTGGCTCGGCTTCCCGTACATGTTCCTCGTCACCACCGGCGCGCTGCAGGCCATCCCGCGCGAGCTGACCGAGGCCGCCTCCATCGACGGGGCCACCCCGTTCAAGGCGTTCCGCCGGGTGACGCTGCCGCTGCTGCTCGTCGCGCTGACGCCGCTGCTGATCTCGGCGTTCGCTTACAACTTCAACAACTACAACGCCATCGCGCTGACCACCGACGGCGGCCCGTTCCCCGCCGACAGCCCGCAGGTGGGCAGCACCGACCTGCTCATCACCTACACCTTCAGGCTGGCCTTCGGCGCGGGCGGCGCGCAGTTCGGCTTCGCGGCGGCGATCTCGGTGTTCATCTTCGCCATCGTGGCCGTCATCTCGACGGTGGCGTTCCGCCGCACCCGCAAGCAGGAGGAGGTCTACGCGTGAGGATGACGCTCCGGCACGGCTTCGTGCTCGTCGTGTGCGCGTTCGCGGTGTTCCCGATCCTGTTCGTGCTGTCGGCGGCGATCAACCCGATGGGCACGCTGGCCTCCACCGAGCTGCTGCCCACGGGCGCGAGCCTGAACAACTTCGCCAACCTGCTGGCCTCCGACACCTATCCGTTCGGCCGGTGGTTCTTCAACTCGGTGTTCATCGCGCTGGTCTCGTCGTTCGCCAGCCTGCTGCTGTCGATGTTCGCCGCGTACGCCTTCAGCCGCATGCGCTTCGCCGGCCGCCGGATCGGCATGATGGCGCTGCTGCTCATCCAGATGTTCCCGCAGTTCCTGGCCATCGTGACGATCTTCATGATCTTCACCGAGGTGACGGAGCTCTACCCCGCCTTCGGCTTCAACACCGTCTGGGGGCTCCTGCTGCTCTACCTCGGCGGCGCGCTCGGCGTGAACACCTGGCTGATGAAGGGCTTCCTCGACACCGTGCCCAAGGAGCTGGACGAGGCCGCCACCGTGGACGGCGCCACGCACGCCCAGATCTTCTGGCGCGTCATCATGCCGCTGGTCACGCCGATCCTCGCGGTCACGGCGCTGCTGGCGTTCATCGGCGTCATGAGCGAGTTCCTCATGGCGAACGTGTTCCTGCGCGACCCCGAGAGCAAGACCCTGGCCGTCGGCATGTTCGGCATGATCGCCGGCGACCACCGCAACGCGAACTTCGGCATGTTCGCCGCCGGCACGCTCATTACCGCCGTTCCCACGGTCGGTGTGTTCCTCTGGTTGCAGAAGTACATCGTCTCCGGCCTGACCGCCGGAGCAGTCAAGGGGTAGGTGCAGTGCTGGGATTCCTGGGGGAGCCGCACCATGACGGCTCGGCTCTGTATGTCTCCGACCAGCGGCCCGAGCTGGGCGCGCGCGTCACGCTGTGGCTGCGCGCGCCGCTGGCCGCCGGCGTCACCGCCGTGCACGTGCGCGCGGTGCACGACGGCGAGCCGCGCTACTTCGAGGCCGCGGTGGACGGCGCCCGCGAGGCCGCCGGCGGCTACGGCCGGACCGACGTGTGGTGGCGGGCCGAGATCACCGCGGTCAACCCCGTCACCCCGTACCGCTTCCTGCTGCACACCGCGCGCGGGCAGCGCTGGCTGACCGCGGCCGGGCTCGCCGCGCACGACCTCACCGACGCCGGCGACTTCCGCCTCGTCTGCCACCAGGCCCCGCCGGAGTGGATGTCCGACGCGATCGTCTACCAGATCTTCCCCGACCGCTTCGACCGCTCGCACCCCATGGGCGAGGTGCCCGACTGGGCGCTGCCCCGCGACTGGGACCGCGACCCGGTGATCCCGGCCGGCCCCGGCACCGCCGAGCAGTTCTACGGCGGCGACCTCGACGGCATCGCCCGGCGCGTCGACCACATCCAGAGCCTCGGCGCCGACACCGTCTACCTCACGCCGATCTTCCCCGCCCGCTCCAACCACCGCTACAACGCCTCCACCTTCGAGCGTGTGGACCCGCTGCTCGGCGGCGACGAGGCGCTGCACCGCCTGTCCGGCGAGCTGCACGCGCGCGGCATGCGGCTGCTCGGCGACATCACCACCAACCACACCGGCGACACGCACGAGTGGTTCACCGCGGCCGTCTCCGACGTGAACGCGCCGGAACGCGAGATGTTCTACTTCGACCCGGTGACGGGCGACTACGAGGCCTGGTGGGGCTTCAAGACGCTGCCCAAGCTCAACTGGGGCAGCGAGCTGGTGCGCGCCGGCATGACGGCCGTGCTGAAGAAGTGGCTCGGTCCGTTCGACGGCTGGCGCGTGGACGTGGCCAACATGACCGGCAGGCGCGGCGCCGACGACTACGCGATCGAGGTCGCCGCCCGGCTGCGCGCCGCGGTCGGCCCCGAGTACGCCTTCATCGCCGAGCACAACCACGACGCCACCCGCGACCTCGACCGCGACGGCTGGCAGGGCACCATGAACTACGGCGGCTTCACCCGCCCCGTGTGGACCTGGCTGCGCGGCCCCGACTGCGACCTGGAGCACTTCCTCGGCACGCCGGGCGGGGTGCCGACGCGCGACGGCACCGCCGCGCTGGCCGCGTTCAGGTCGTTCGCCTCCCAGATGTCGTGGCGCTCGCTCGTGCACTCCTGGCAGCTGCTCGACTCCCACGACACGCCCCGCGTACGCACCGTGACCGGCTCGCGCGAGCGCCACCTGCTCGCCGCCGGCCTGCAGGCCACGCTGCCCGGCACGCCCATGATCTTCGCCGGCAGCGAGTACGGCCTGACCGGCGTCAACGGCGAGCACTCCCGCACTCCGATGCCCTGGAACCGGCCCGCCGACCAGGACCTCGGCACGCTGGCCGGCTACCGCGACCTGTTCGGGCTGCGCCGGGCCGAGCCCGCCCTGCGCCACGGCGGCCTGCGCTGGCTGCACGCCGACGCCGACTGCCTGGTGTTCGCGCGCGAGACGTACGAGGAGACGATCCTCGTGGCCGCCCGCCGCGCGCCCGGCGAGCCGCTCGCCATCGGCACGCACGCGACGGGCCTGTACAACGCCGAGGACGGCGACGTCATACCGGGTGCGGGACCTTCGCTGAGCATGTGGCGCGTCACGCGCTGATCACGCTACGGTGGCCCCTGCTGACTCCTCCGTCCCAACTAGATAGTGGTGTGCTCGTATGAGGTTGCTGTCCGTGGCCGTCCTGGCCTCGCTCCTGCCTGCCGTACCGTCCACTGCCTACGCGGCCGCTGCGGGCACCACCTACTACGTGGACTCCCGGGGAGGTGACGACGCCGCGGCCGGCACCAGCGCCGGCACCGCGTGGAAGTCCCTGGAGAAGCTGGCCGCCGCCGAGCTCAAGCCCGGCGACACCGTCGCCGTCAAGCGCGGCGGCAGCTTCACCGGCCCGCTCACGCTGGAGTCCAGCGGCACCGCCGCCCAGCCCATCACGATCAAGGCGTACGGCAGCGGCGCGCTCCCCAAGATCAGCGGCAGCGACGCCGACTGCGTCGTGGTCAAGGGCAACCACTGGGCCATCAGCGGCCTGCACGCCTCCAACTGCCGCTGGGCGGGCTTCCAGCTCGACGGCGACCACAACGAGCTGCGCGGGGTGAAGGCCGACCGCAACATCGCCGGCGTCTTCGTCACGCCCTCCGGCTCGCGCAACACCATCCGCGACAGCGTCCTGACCGACAACAACCGGATGAGCGTCAACGACGACGGCGGCGACGACGACTCCGGCGCCTTCGGCGTGCTCCTCAACGGCGACGACAACGTGGTCACCGGCAACACCATCTCCGGCAGCTTCGCCAGGAGCGCCGACTACGGCACCGACGGCGCCGCCGTCGAGATCTTCAACGGCGACCGCAACCGGGTCACCCACAACGTCTCCAGGAACAACGAGACGTTCACCGAGCTCGGCGCCCAGAAGGGCAAGACCGCCACCGGCAACCTCTTCGCCTTCAACGTCGTCACCTCCTCCCGCAGCCGCGGCTCCTTCCTCATCACCCGCGGCTCCCGCCACATCGTCGGCCCGGTCAAGGGCACGATCGCCGTGCACAACTCCGTCTACCTGCCCGCCAGGGACACCATCGGCTGGTCCTGCCACGACGGCTGCTCCCCGTCCATCCTCAAGCTGCGCAACAACGTCATCGCGGTCGGCGGGGAGGCCGGCTGGGAGGACGGCGCGGGGGCCGACGAGGACGGCGGCGTCTACCAGGGGCGCACCGCCAGGTTCAAGCTGGGGCCCAAGTCGGTGATGGCCGATCCCAAGTTCGTCTCCCGGACCGACCTGCGGCTGCGGCCGGGGTCGCCCGCGCTGGGGCGCGGGGTGGCGCTGACGCCCCAGTGGTACGGCGGCAAGGCGTTCGGCAGGGACATCAAGGGCAAGGCCCTGTCGGGCCCGCTGGACGCGGGGGCCTACCAGCACTGACGCTCTAGTATGGCCTCGTGTTCTCCGATGTGCGCCAGCCGCTGGTGCGGCAGCTCGCCGAGTCCGACGCGCCCCGTCACTACTGGCACCTGGGCGACGAGGATGGGCGGGCCTGGCTGTTCGAGAGCGTCGAGGGTGACAACCGCGAGCAGTGGGCCGTGCGGCAGGTGGAGGTGGGCGCCGACAGGGGCGCCCGCCGTTACTGGTGGCGGCACCTTCAGGACGAGTACGGCTTCCTGACCGACCAGCCGCTGGAGGTCTGGGAGCTGACCGAGATCCCCCAGGAGCTGTTCGAGTCCGTCTGGGAAGCGGCCGGCTGAAGCCCGCCGGCGCCTGGCCGAGGCCGGTCGGCCACCTCCCTACCTGGACAGCCCCGCCACGCCGTCGATGATCAGCCGGATGGCCGTGTCGAAGTCGCGCTCGACCTCCTCGGCCGGCAAGTGCCCCGTCGTCTCGGCGATGACGAAGCCCGTGACGAAGGCGTGCAGCACGTCGCTCGTCCGCCGCAGCTCCGGCTCCGGCACCCCGGCCAGGCGCAGGATGCGGTAGAGGGTCTGCCAGATGACGAGCCCCCGGTCCGCGATGATCTCGGGGTGGTTGTGCAGGTGGTGCCACATGGCCGGATGCTCCAGCGCGTTGCGGTGGTAGGCCAGGGCCAGCGCCCGCAACTGCTCCTGCCAGGGTGAGCCGTCGTCCGGCGGCAGCTCCATGCGCTGCGCGGCCGTTGCGCACAGGAGCCTGATCAGCGCCTCTTTGTTCTCCACGTGGTGGTAGAGCGACATCGGGTTGACGTCCAGCTCGGCCGCCAGTTTGCGCATGGACAACCCCGCCACGCCGCCCTCGTCCATGAGACGCAGGGCGGTGGTGCTGATCTCTTCGAGAGTCAGGGGTGCGCCCCTGCGCGCGCTCACGGCCATACACCGTATGGTAGCGTCAGCCATACGGTGTATGGCTATGGAAGGGAGCACTCATGGCTCGGATCCCCGCCCCTCAGGGCCTGCCGCTCGTGGGCAACACGCTGCAGATCCCCTCGGACGCGCCCGTGGAGCACTTCGTCAAGGTCGCCTCCCGGTACGACGAGGGCATCTTCCAGCTGGAGATCGCCGGCCGCCGGGTCATCATGGTCTACGACCCCGACATGGTGGCCGAGGTGTGTGACGAGAGCCGTTTCGTCAAGCGGCTCAGACCGCCCCTGACGATCGTGCGCGACTTCGGCGGCGACGGCCTGTTCACGGCCGACCACGACGAGCCGGTGTGGGGTCACGCGCACCGCATCCTGATGCCGGCCTTCAGCCAGCGCTCGATGAAGGCGTACTACCCGCAGTTCCTGGAGGTCGCCAAGCAGCTCGTCACGTCGTGGGCGGCCCGCCAGGGGGAGGACCTGCCCGTCGCCGACGACATGACCAGGCTGACGCTCGACACGATCTCGCTGACCGGGTTCGGCTACCGGTTCAACTCCTTCGACTCGCCCGAGCTGCACCCGTTCCTGCAGGCCATGGGCGGGGCGCTGACCGAGGCCATGCACCGCAACCAGCAGCTGCCGTTCGTCACCAAGCTGAAGAAGCGCAACGAGGAGACCTACCAGCGCGACATCGCCACCATGCAGGCCCTCGTGGACGAGGTGATCAAGCAGCGCCGCGCCGAGGGCGGCGGGGGCAGCAAGGACCTGCTCGGGCTGATGCTGGAGGCGTCGGACCCGCAGAGCGGCGCCCGCCTGTCGGATGAGAACATCCGCAATCAGGTCCTCACCTTCCTCATCGCCGGCCACGAGACCACCAGCGGCCTGCTCTCCTTCGCGCTGTACAACCTGCTGCGCGAGCCGCACCTGCTGGCCCGCGCGTATGAGGAGGTGGACCGGCTGCTGCCGGGCGACGAGCCGCCGGCGTACGAGACGATCATGAAGCTGGACGTCATCCCCCGCATCCTGGAGGAGACGCTGCGGGTCTGGTCGCCGATCCCCGTCTTCGGCGTGACCGCCGTCCAGGACACCATGATCGGCGGCTACCTCATCCCGAAGAACCAGAGCGTCGGCGTGCTGCTGCCGCCGCTGCACCGCAGCGCCAAGGCGTGGGAGCAGCCGGACGAGTTCGACATCGACCGCTGGCTGCCGGAGAACAGGAAGCGGCACCACCCGGGCGCGTACAAGCCGTTCGGCAACGGCGAGCGGGCCTGCATCGGGCGGCAGTTCGCGCTGACCGAGGCCAGGCTGGCCCTGGCGCTGATCCTGCGGCGCTTCGCCCTGTCCGACCCGAACGTCTACCGCATGAAGACCAAGCAGACGCTCACCCTCAAGCCCGACGGGTTCACGCTGCGGGTGCGCGAGCGGCGCGCGCACGAGCGGGCCGTGGCGACCGCGCTGCCCGAGCAGGAGAGCGAGCAGCGGGACGTCGCGGTGACCGGCGTGCCGCTCACCGTCGCCTACGGCTCCAACCTGGGCACCAGCTCCGACATCGCCGAGCGGCTGGCCGAGCGGGCCGGGCGGGCCGGGTTCGCCGTCACGCTGACCACGCTGGACGAGCTGGCGCCGCCGTCCGAGGGGCTGCTGATCGTGGTGGCCTCCTCCTACAACGGCAAGGCGCCCGACAACGCCCAGCGCTTCGACGAGCTGGAGACGCTGCCCGACCTGTCCGGGGTGCGGCTGGCCGTGCTGGGCTGCGGGAACACTCAGTGGCCGACGTACCAGGACTTCCCGCGGCGCGCGTACGAGAAGCTGACGGCGGCGGGGGCCGTCCCGCTCGTCGAGCGGGGCGAGGCCGACACGGACGGCGACTTCGACGGCGACGTGTCCGCGTGGACGGCCCGGCTGTGGGCGGCGCTGGCCGAGGAGTACAGCGCCTCCTCTGATCTGGGCGCGGGGGCGGCCGGGCCGCGCTACGAGATGGAGGTGCTCACCGAGACCGAGGTCAGGCCGTCGGTGGTGTCGGAGCGGGCGTTCCCATTGACCGTGATCTCCAACGAGGAGCTGACCGGCGACCCCGAGGGGCTGTGGGACTTCTCGGTCGAGGCGCCGCGCCCCGGCGTGCGCTCCATCGTCGCCAGGCTGCCGGAAGGGGTGACGTACGCGGCGGGCGACCACGTGGCCGTCTTCGCCAAGAACGACCCCGAGCTGGTGGAGTGGGCGCTGCGCTGCCTGCGCGTCCCCCGCGAGCAGGTCGTACGGCTGCGCGCCGCCGGCGCCACCCACCTGCCCGTGGACACGCCGGTCACGGCCGGGCTGCTGCTGACCGAGTTCGCCGAGCTGCAGGAGGTGGCCACCCGCGCCGACCTGGAGGCGCTGGCCGCGCACACCGCGTGCCCGTGGACCAACGGGCAGCTCGCCGAGCTGACCGCGAGCTACGCCGACGAGATCCTCGCCAAGCGCGTCTCGACGCTGGCGCTGCTGGAGCGCTTCCCGGCGATCGAGCTGCCGCTGCCGGTGTTCCTGGAGCTGGCCGGGCCGATCAAGCCGCGTTACTACTCGGTCTCCTCCTCGCCGCTGGCCGACCCCGGCACGGTACGCCTCACCGTCGGCCTGGTCGAGGGCCCCGCCTGGTCCGGCACCGGCACCTACCAGGGCATGTGCTCGGCCTATCTGGCCGGGCTGAGGCCGGGCGAGGTCTTCTACGGCTACATCCGCGTGCCCGCGCCGCCGTTCCGGCTGCCGGACGACCCGGCCACGCCGGTGATCCTCGTCGGCCCCGGCACCGGGTTCGCGCCGCTGCGCGGCTTCCTGGAGGAGCGGGCGCTGAGCGGGGCGAGCGGGCGGGCCGAGGTGTTCACCGGGTGCCGCCATCCCGAGCACGACCTGCTGTACGCCGGCGAGCTGGCCGCCTGGGAGGCGGCCGACCTGGTGCGGGTGCATCGGGCGTACTCGGCGGTGGCGGGGCATCCGTACCGGTTCGTGCAGGAGGCCGTGGCGGATCGGGCGGAGGAGGTGTGGGAACTGCTGGAGCAGGGGGCGCACGTGTACGTCTGCGGTGACGGGCTGCGGATGGCGCCCGCCGTACGGCAGGCCCTGCTCGACATCCACCGCAGCAGGACCGGTGACGAGGACGGCGCGGCGTGGCTGGCCCGGCTGGAGGCGGACGGGCGTTACCAGCAGGACGTGTTCGCCTGACCTGCGGGCACGCGGGCTCCGGTCCCCACGGCCGGAGCCCGCGGCGCTGGGAAGCCCGGCGGAAAACCTCAACTTCCCTTTATCGACAATCCGGACTTAACACTGCATCTTGGGATATAACCGCAGCACGCGCGACATATCCGTGGAACATGCTCGAAACCTTTCCACGGCACTGTGAGAGCCTCTGGAAAGGGGGCGGACATGCTGCTGCGACTGAGGGTGTCGTTGCCCGACCGGCCGGGTGGTCTCGGCCAGGTCGCCAAGGCGCTGGGTGCGCTGGGAGCGGACATCCTGCAGGTCACCGTGCTCGAACGCGAGGCCGGCAGGGCCGTGGACGACTTCACCGTCTCCTGGCCCGGGCCGGTGACCGCCGCCGAGGCACGCGAGCGGCTGTCCGCCATGCCCGGCGTGCGGGTGGAAGGCGTGTGGGCGACCAAGGAGGTGCCCGGCTCGGCGCCCGACTACGACCTGCTGATGCACGTGGCCGCCGAGCCCGCCAGGGGTTTCGCCACGCTCGTGGACGCCCTGCCCGCCTTGTGCGGCGCGGAGTGGTCGGTGGCCGTGGCCGACGGCGCCGTGCGGCACGCCTCGCTGGCCGCGCCCAGCGAGTTCGACCTGCCGGAGTCGCCGCCGCGGGCCATCTGCGTGGACGCCAAGGAGGTGCGGCTGATGTTGCTGCCCGTGCTCACCGCCGGGATGCACGTGGTGGTGGCGCGGGCCGAGGGGCCGGTCTTCCACCGCGCCGAGGTCGAGCGGGCCGCGCGCATCGTGGACGTGGTCTCGAAGCTGGCGGCGCGCGCCTCCTGAGGGGATGATTGACCGAACAATCATCTGGTCACTAACGTGGGCCTCCTGCATCGTGTGAGCAACAGGAGCAGCCCGTGACCGTGCACGAGCCCGCCATCGGCCGCTACTACGAGGACTTCACCGTAGGGGACGTCTACCAGCACCCGATGGGCCGCACGATCAGCGAGACGGACAACACCTGGTTCACGCTCCTGACGATGAACACGAACCAGAACCACTTCAACGCCCACCTCGCGGCCAGATCGCCCACCGGAAAGATCATCGTCAACTCGGGGCTGAGCGTGGCCGTCGTGCTCGGCCTGTCCGTCATCGACGTCAGCCAGACCGCGATCGTCAACCTGGGCTGGGACGGCATCAAGCTCACCCATCCCGTGTTCGTGGGCGACACCCTGTACGCGGAGTCGAAGGTGACCGGCAAACGCGAGTCGAAGTCGCGGCCGTACGCCGGGATCGTCACCTGCTACACCCGCGGGCTCAACCAGGACGGCGACGAGGTCATGTCCTGGACCCGGACCGTCATGGTCTACAGGCGCGACGCCCCGCACGACAAGGGCTACTTCCCCCAGGCCAGGACCGGCCCGCTCTGAGGAGGCGCACATGGACTTCGAGCTGACCGACGAGCAGAGGGCGTTCCGCGAGACCCTGCGCGCGTTCGTGGACAAGGAGATCGTGCCGGTCGCGACCGAGTGGGAGCACTCCGGGCGCTATCCCGCCGAGATCGTCGACAAGATGAAGCAGATGGGGCTGTTCGGCCTGTCCGTGCCCGAGGAGTACGGCGGGATGGCGGCCGACATGGTGTCGTTCGCGCTGGTCTTCGAGGAGATCGCGCGCGGCTGGATGGGCGTGGCGGGCACGATCGGCTCCCACTCGCTGGCCTGCTGGATGATCGCCCGCCACGGCACCGAGGAGCAGAAGCGGCTGCACCTGCCCGACCTGGCCGCAGGCACCCGGCGTACCGCGATCGCGCTGACCGAGCCGGGCGCCGGCACCGACCTGCAGGGCATCCAGACACGCGCCGTCCGCGACGGCGACCACTACGTGGTGACCGGCACCAAGACGTGGATCACCAACGCCCGCCACGCCGACCCGCTGCCCGTGCTCGTCAAGACCTCGATCGCCGAGCCCGCCCACAAGGGCATGTCGGTGCTGCTCGTGGACCCCTCCACGCCGGGCTTCAGCGTCAGCCGCGACCTGCCCAAGCTCGGCTACAAGGGCACCGAGACGTGCGAGGTGGTGCTCGACGAGGTGCGCGTGCCGCTCTCCTGCCTGCTCGGCGGCGTCGAGGGGCGCGGCATGCAGCAGGTGCTCGGCGGGCTGGAGATGGGCCGCGTCAACATCGCCGCGCGCGCCGTCGGCGTCGCCCAGGCCGCCTACGACGCCGCGCTCGCCTACGCCCGTGAGCGCACCGCCTTCGGCCAGCCGATCTCCGACTTCCAGGCCATCCAGCTCAAGCTCGCCGACATGGCCACGGAGATCCAGGCCGCCCGGCTGCTCACGTACTGGGCCGCGTCCCAGGCCGACGGCGGCAGGCGGGTGGACATGGAGGCGGGCATGGCCAAGTACTTCGCCTCGGAGGTGGCGCTCAAAGCGTCGCTGGAGGCGATGCGCATCCACGGTGGGTACGGGTACTCGCAGGAGTACGTGGTCGAGCGGCTCTACCGGGACGCGCCGCTGATGGCGATCGGCGAGGGCACCAACGACGTGCAGCGCATGGTCATCGCCCGCGCGCTCGTCTCGGGGAAGGGCAAGGTCGGCTGGTAGGAGGCCGCTCCTTATCCTGGTGGAGGGAGGGATGCCATGTCCGACCAGCACCGGCGTTCAAGCGACCACGAGGACGGGCACGAGCACGGGCACGGGCATGGGCACGGGCAGCCGGGGGAAGAGCGGCGTCGCGGGGTCGGGGCCGTGCTGGGCAGGATCGCCCACGCCCTGGCGCCGCACAGCCACGACACCTCCGACAAGACCGACAGCGCCCTGGAGGCCAGTAACCGGGGCATGCGCGTGCTGGGCATCTCCTTCGCCGTCCTCATGCTCACCGCCGCCGTCCAGGCGGTCATCGTCTACGCGTCCGGCTCCGTCGCGCTGCTCGGCGACACGCTGCACAACCTCGCCGACGCCCTCACCGCCGTGCCGCTGGCCATCGCGTTCTCGCTCGGCCGCCGCGCCGCCAACCGCCGCTTCACCTACGGGTACGGCCGCGCCGAGGACCTGGCCGGCATCGTCATCGTGCTGCTCATCACCGCCTCCGCTGCCCTGGCCGGGTACGAGGCGGTGCGGCGGCTGCTCGACCCCCAGGAGATCCAGGCCGTGGGCTGGGTGGCCGGGGCGGCGGTGATCGGGTTCGCCGGGAACGAGTGGGTGGCCCGCTACCGCATCAAGGTCGGCAAGGAGATCGGCTCGGCCGCGCTGGTCGCCGACGGGCTGCACGCCAGGACCGACGGCTTCACCTCGCTGGCCGTGCTGCTCGGCGCGGGCGGCGCCGCGCTCGGCTTCCCCGTGGCCGACCCCGTGGTGGGGCTGCTCATCACGATCGCCATCTGCTTCGTGCTGCGTGACGCGGCTCGCGAGATCTACCACCGGCTGATGGACGCCGTAGATCCGGTGCTGGTGGACGACGCCGAGCGCATCCTGGCGACGGTGGAGGGGGTGCGGCGGGTGGAGTCCGTACGGTTGCGGTGGATCGGGCATGCGTTGCACGCCGAGGTGGAGATTCTCGTCGATCACGACATGTCGGTCGTGGCCGCTCACAAGGTGGCCGTCGAAGCAGAGCACCGGCTCATCCACGACCTGCCCCGGCTCCGCGCCGCCACCGTCCACACCGACCCGGACGGCCCCGACGGCGCCGACCACCACTCGCCCCTCTCCACCCACCGCACCCCCTGACCGCCGCCCGTCCCCTGACCGCCGCCCGGCCTCTGCCGCCGCCCGCCCCCTGACGGTGGCCGCCCCCTGACGGCGGCTCGGCTCCTGTCACGGCCACCTCCCGGAAGGACATCAACCCCTGCCGACCCCCGCATCACCGCGGCCGGAAGGGGTAGGTTGGGGCGGGTGTCCGCCGCCGCCGTTCCCGCCGCCACCCCCGCCGCACCGAGCCCCGCCGCGAGGCTGGCCTGGCTGGACGCCCTGCGGGGCATCGGCGCGCTGGCCGTGGTGGCCGAGCACCTGCTGCCGTGGTTCGTGCCCGCGCTCCGGCCGTACTGGTTCAGCCTGGGCGTCTACGGCATCCTGGTCTTCTTCCTGGTCAGCGGCTACATCATCCCCACGTCCCTGGAACGGCACGGCGACGTCAGGGCGTTCTGGATCAGCCGCTTCTTCCGCCTCTACCCGCTCTACCTCGCCGTCATCGCCCTCGTCCTGGCCCTGGCCTGGTGGGTGCCGGTGCGCGGGGAGGTGCCGCGCGACGGGAGCGCGGTGGCGGCGCACGCGACCATGCTGCTCGACGTCGTCAGCGTCGGCGGCGTGGCCGACACCATGTGGACACTGTCGTACGAGATGGTGTTCTACCTGCTGGTCACGGCGCTGTTCCTGACCCGGGGGCACGACCGCAGCGGGACGTGGTCGATGCTCTTCGCGGCGGCGGCCGTGGTGGTGGGGCTGGTGGCGTCGGGCGCGCTGTTCAAGGGCGGGTGGCCGGCGTACGTGTCGTGCGCGGTGTTCGTCGTCGGCCTGGCAGGCGTGCTGGTGGGCAGGTTCCGTACGGCCGCCGCCTGCCTGCTCGGTGTCATGGCGGTGACGGCGCTGGTGCTGAGCAGCCGGGTGCCGTGGCTGGGCACGGCGGTGCTGGCGGTGATGTTCGCGGGCACGGCGATCCACCGGTGGGAGCGCGGGACGGGCGGGCTGTGGCCGGTCGCGGTCACCTCGGCGCTGGTCGCGATCGCACCCTTGTGGGCCATCGAGAGCGGCTGGTGGTGGGTGCGGGCCGACGTGTGGATCACCACGATCGCGCTGGCCGGGGCCACGTTCGCGGGCGGGATGGCGCTGCGCGGGCGGCGGCTGCCCCGCGTGCTGGTGTGGTTCGGGCTGATCAGCTACTCGCTGTACCTGGTGCACCATCCGCTGCTGAAGTACTTCGTGGAGCTCTCCGGCGACCTGCGGCGGGCGGCGCTGCCGGTGCAGCTCGGCATGTCGGCGCTGGCGGTGGCCGTGATCATCGGCGCCAGCGCGCTGACCTACCGCTACGTCGAGCGGCCCATGCAGGACCTGGGCCGCCGCGTGTCACGCCGATACCGGCACCGGCTCCAGGGCGGCGGCGATCAGCGGGTGGCGCGTCAGGACCCCGGCCACGACGGGGTCCTCGGCCATCAGGAACGCCAGGTGCCTGACCGCGTGCGCGACCACGTTGGCCAGGGCGATCCGCTCGGGTGACGGCGCCGCCGGGGCAGCGCCCCTGGCGATCTCCAGCACCGGCACCTCGACGGCGGCCAGCCAGGGCGCCGGATCGGGGCAGACCGCGTACGTCAGCACGATCCGGCCGTCCGGCTCGTGCCGCCAGCTCGTGGAGTGCACGACGGTGCCGGGGGCGCCGGCCGGGACGCCGGCCAGCCTGCGGGCGGCGTCGTCGGGGCTCTCCCCGTGTAGTGGCTGGGTAATGGCATGCCGGTATGACCACCGGCTGTCGGTGCTCACCCGTAGCATGAACGTCTCAACCGAGACCACGTGTCTCCCCGTCACCGACGACAACTTACTGCCAATCATATGCAAGTGCGTTCGTGAGGCATATGTGTCCTGCTCTTGAAACGTCGCGGGGAGCCGGGTTGTAGTCGAGGGCGTGCGAGAGAGAGGCCGACACTCATGCCCGGTTTGCTGGTGCTGATGGGGTCGGGCGAGACGAGCCCGACCATGGTCGAGATTCACCGCGCCGCGGCGCGGACGCTGCGCGCGGGGGCGCGGGCCGTACTGCTCGACACCCCCTACGCCTTCCAGGAGAACCGTGCCGACATCTCCGCCCGCGCTCGCGGATACTTCGCCCACAGCGTGGGGCTGGATGTCGAGGTGGGGGCCGCGATCACGGGTGCCGACTGGGTGTTCTCCGGCCCGGGCAGCCCCACGTACGCGCTGGACCGGTGGGCCGGCAGCGGTGTGGCCGGCGACCTGCGGGCCAGGATCCGCGCCAGGCAGGGCGTGACCGTGCTGGCCTCGGCCGCCGCCTGCACCGCCGGCCTGGCCACCGTGCCCGTCTACGAGATCTACAAGGTCGGCGCCGAGCCGCACTGGCGCGAGGGCATCGACCTGCTGGAGCCGCTCGGGCTGAAGACGGTGCTGATCCCGCACTTCGACAACGCCGAGGGCGGCACCCACGACACCCGCTACTGCTACCTCGGCGAGCGCCGCCTGTCCCGCATGGAGCGCGAGCTGCCGCCCGGCACCGCGGTCCTCGGGCTCGACGAGCACACGGCCCTGGTCATCGACCTCGACAGCGAGTCGGTGCGCGTGGCGGGCCGCGGCGGCCTCACCGTGCGCCGCCCCGGCTCCCTCACGGTCCTGCCCACGGGCACCCGCACCGACCTCGACGAGCTGCGCCGCCTGGCCGAGGGCCGCGCCGGCGCCCCCGTCCCGCCCCCGCCCCGGGATCAGGAGGCGGGGGCGCCCGCCGAGGTGACGCTGGAGGAGTCGATCCACTCGTGCGAGGAGCTGTTCAAGGCCGCCGCCGACCGGCCCGACATGGTGGCGGCGGCGCAGGCGGTGCTCGACCTGGAGGCGGAGATCGTCAAGTGGGCCGCCGACACGGAGGAGGACGCGGGCGGGGTGGAGCAGGCCAGGGAGCTGATGCGGCTGCTCATCGCCCGCCTCGGCGAGCTGGCCGCGGCGGCCAGCCGGCGCTCTGAGGGGTTGCCCGCGCTGGTGGAGCCGCTGCTGGAGCTGCGGGGCGAGTTGCGGGGCAAGGGGTGTTACGACGTGGCCGACGCGTTGCGGCAGGCCATGGCGCGGGGCGGGGTCGCGGTGGAGGACACCCCGCACGGCCCCCGGTGGTCGGCGGGCTCGTGAGCCCGGGTGCGGGCCTGGCCGGCCCGCGTCGCTAGAACGTCCGCGCCAGCTCCCTGGCCCGCTCGTCCGCCTGCTTGCGCTCGTGCTCGTACGAGCCCGTCAGCGTCGGATGATGCCGGACGGTCACGACGTCGCCGATGCCCGCCCATCGCAGCCATCCCTCGAAGAACGTGGACTGGAAGTCGATCCCGAACTCCGGCCCCAGGCCCGGCCCCCACACGGCGCTGGTGTAGACGACGGCGGCGCGCTTGCCCGTGACGAGGCCGCGGTAGCCGGTCTCCGGGTGCACGTCGAAGACCAGCGCGGGCTGGCTGACGACGTCGATGAACTGCTTCAGCTTGTACGGCACCCCCGAGTTCCACATCGGCACGCTGAACAGGTAGCGGTCGTAGGCGTCGAAGCGCTCGAACGTGCGCACGGCGGCCTCCCACGCCCGCGCCTGCTCGCCCTCCGGCGTGCCGCCCCCGAACACGGTCATCTTGGCGTGCGCGGCGGCCGGGCCGAACTCGGGGAGCGTGCCGTCCCACAGGTCGAAGTGGTCCACGGTGGAGCCGGGATGGGTGGCGAGGTACTCCTCGGTGAACGTCCGGGCGATGGCCAGGGAGATCGATTCGGCTCCGCGCGGTGAGGCGGAGATGTGCAGCAGGCGGCTCATGGTGCAGGGCTCCTTCGCTTGACACGTTGCGGACTGCGGTCCGCTTACGGGACGAGACGATACGGACTGCAGTCCGATTAGGCAAGCGAAGGAAGGGCCGGGCGCCTTGGGCGGCACCCGGCCCGGGGAATGGGGTCGCGCGGAAGGGTCAGCGGCGCGGCGGGTCGATGCGGGCGCCGTCCATCGTGAAGATCATGATGCGCGACAGGTCCACGCCCACCTTGGCGGCGTCGCCGGCCCGCCAGATGGGCCGGCCGCCGAGCCGGACGATCAGGTCGGAGCGGCGGTGGATGCCGCTGTTGGGGTGGGTGCCGACCTGCTCCTGGTCCTGCCACTCCGGCTCCTGGCGCGGGAACAGCCGCCGCACCAGGCCCGACAGCTTGCCGGAGCCGTTGTGCTCGCCGTTGCCGCGCCGCCCGCCCCGGCCGCGCGGGTCCGGCGGCTCGGGCACCGGTACGGCCGGCATCCCGCACTCCAGGTATGCCAGCCACTCGTGCCCGTGGTACTCCAGCGCCCGCACCCGCCCGAAGAACGACGGCCCCTCGTACGACTCCGGCACCGGGGCCAGCCCGTCCGGCCGCAGCCCGACGAGGACCTGCCCGCCGGTGTGCTGCGAGATGGCGTAGGCCCTGGGATCGCTCCAGGGCATCGTGAGCCGGTGCGGGCCGAAGTCGAGCATCACGTACTGGTTCTGCGGGGTCCTGACACCCGCCGCCAACAGGTTCAACTGCTGGGAGTTGAGAAAGGCCGCCACGAAGGCCGTCGCTGGATCGTTGTAAATCTGGGCCGGCGTGCCGACGTCCTGGAGGACCCCGCGATTGAGGATCGCGATCCGGTCCGCCAGCGTCAGCGCCTCCACCTGGTCGTGCGTGACGTAGATCGTCGTGACGCCGAGCGACCTGACCAGCGCCGAGATCTCCATCCGCAGCTCGGTGCGCATGCCGGCGTCCAGGTTGGACAGCGGCTCGTCCATCAGGAACAGCTTGGGCTGGCGCACGATCGCCCGGCCCATCGCCACCCGCTGCCGCTGGCCGCCGGAGAGCGTGCCCGGGCGGCGGTCCAGCGTCTCGTCGATGTGCAGCGCCTTCGACAGCTCCGTGACGCGCTCGCGGACCAGCGCGGGGTCCGACTTGGCGATCTCGAGGGGGAAGGCGATGTTCCCGCGCACCGTCCGGTGGGGGTAGAGCGCCCCGTTCTGGAACACCATGGCCACGTCCCGGTCGCGCGGGGCCAGGTGGTTGGCCATCTCCCCGTCCAGCCAGAGCTCGCCGTCGGTGATCTCCTCAAGGCCCGCGATCATGCGCAGGAGGGTGGACTTGCCGCAGCCGGAGGGGCCGAGGAGGACGAGGAACTCGCCGTCTTCCGCCCGTAAGCTCAGCCGATCGACTGCCAGGTAGTCACCCGGATACACCTTGGACACTTTGTCGAGAACGACCGAGCTCATGGGCCCACACCTTGCGCGCGTGTCACCTGTGACGAGGCTGATTGAAGAGGTAGTACATCGCGCCTTAACACCACATGTCCACCCTTGACATAAAGAATCTCTTTCGTGTGCGTTTCGGGCAGGAGTTTTGGGCATCCGTACGCCGAAATTTCCGGATCTGAGTGGCCTGGAAGGACTTGCGTAAAGTTGCGGAAAAGGCTTTCATGGTCGAGACGTTCGGGGATGACTCGGGGGAAACCATGACCGCTTGGTGGCGAGACGCCGCGATCTACCAGGTCTACGTGCGCAGTTTCGCCGACGGCAACGGCGACGGGGTCGGTGACCTGATCGGTGTTCGCGATCGCCTGCCGTACCTGGCCGACCTGGGTGTGGACGCCATCTGGCTGACGCCGTTCTACACCTCGCCGATGGCCGACTTCGGCTACGACGTGGCCGACTACCGCGACGTCGACCCGCTCTTCGGCTCGCTCGCCGACGCCAAGGCGCTCATCGACGAGGCGCACGAGCACGGCCTGCGGGTCATCGTGGACGTGGTGCCGAACCACACCTCCTCCGCCCACCCCTGGTTCCAGCAGGCGCTGCGCGGCGAGGGGCGCGACCGCTACATCTTCCGCGACCGGCCCAACGACTGGGAGTCGATCTTCGGCGGGCCCGCGTGGACGCAGGTCGAGGACGGGCAGTGGTACCTGCACCTGTTCGACCCCGCCCAGCCCGACCTCAACTGGGACAACGAGGAGGTGCGCGGGGAGTTCCTGTCGATCCTGCGCTTCTGGCTCGACCTGGGCGTGGACGGCTTCCGCGTGGACGTCGCGCACGGCATGGTCAAGCCCGCCGGCCTGCCCGACATCGGCCGCGGCAACCAGGCCAGGATGGTCGGCAGGGAGCCGGTGCCGTTCTTCGACAACGACGGTGTGCACGAGATCCACCGCGCCTGGCGGGCCGTGCTCGACTCCTACCCCGGCGAGCGGATCGGCGTGGCCGAGGCCTGGGCGCCGACGCCGGAGCGGCTGGCCATGTACGTCCGCCCCGACGAGCTGCACCAGGCGTTCAACTTCCACTACCTGTTCGCCCCCTGGGACGCCGCCGAGCTGCGTACCGTGATCGACTCCTCGCTGGCCACGTCCGCGTCCGTCGGCGCGCCCACCACCTGGGTGCTGTCGAACCACGACGTCAAGCGGCACGTCACCCGCTACGGCAGCCTGGCGCGCGCCCGCGCCGCCGCGCTGCTGACGCTCGCCCTGCCCGGCTCCGCCTACGTCTACAACGGCGAGGAGCTCGGCCTGCCCGAGGTGCTCGACCTGCCCGCGGAGCTGTGCCAGGACCCGCAGCGGCTGCGCGACCCCGACAGCGGGCGCGACGGCTGCCGCGTGCCGATGCCGTGGACGCGCGACGGCGGCTGGACCGACCCGTGGCTGCCCATCCCCACCGCGTGGGGCGAGCTGAGCGTGCAGGCCCAGCGGGGCGTGCCCGGCTCGACGCTGGAGCTGTACCGCCAGGCGTTGCGGCTGCGCAAGGAGATCGACGGCGAGCTGGTCTGGCACGACTCGCCCGAGGGCACGCTGGTCTTCTCCCGTGGCGCGTTCGTCTGTGCGGTCAACCTGACCGCGCAACCTGTGGACCTCGGCCTCGACGGCGAGCTCCTGATCGCCTCCGATGTCCCCGGAGCAGCGGATTCGGCGGCCTGGTGGAAAGTAAAGTAAGTGCCATGAACGGTCACGCTCGCCTAGCCGACATCGCCGCCCAGGCCGGGGTGAGCGAGGCCACGGTCAGCCGGGTCCTCAACGGGAAACCCGGAGTCTCGGCCGCCACCCGCCAAGCGGTGATGACCGCGCTCGACCTGATGGGCTACGAACGCCCGCCCCGCCTGCGGCAACGCAGCAACGGGCTGGTCGGCCTGGTCACCCCGGAGCTCGACAACCCGATCTTCCCCGCGTTCGCGCAGGCCATCGAGAAGGCGCTGACCCAGCACGGCTACACGCCCGTGCTGTGCACCCAGCTGCCCGGCGGCGCGCCGGAGGACGAGTTCACCGAGCTGCTCGTCGATCGCGGCGTCAGCGGCATCGTGTTCGTCTCGGGGCTGCACGCCGACACCACCGCGCGGATGGACCGCTACACCCGCCTGACCGACCGCGGGCTGCCGATCGTGCTGGTCGACGGCTACAGCGAGCACATCGACGCGCCCTTCATCTCGCCCGACGACCGCATGGCCGCCCGGCTTGCCGTGCAGCACCTGGTCGACCTGGGCCACGAGCGGATCGGCATCGCGCTGGGGCCGCGCAGGTTCGTGCCGGTGATCAGGAAGATCGAGGGCTACCGGCAGGCCATGTCGCAGCTGCTCGGCTCGGCCGACGTCGACGACCTGATCGCGCACTCGCTGTTCTCGGTCGAGGGCGGGCAGGCCGCCGCCGCCCAGCTCCTGGCGCGCGGCTGCACCGGCATCGTGTGCGCGAGCGACCTGATGGCGCTGGGCGCGATCCGCGCGTGCCGGGAGAAGGGGCTGTCGGTGCCTGCTGAGGTGTCCGTGGTCGGGTTCGACGACTCGCCGCTGATCGCGTTCACCGACCCGCCGCTCACCACCGTGCGCAAGCCGATAGGAGCGATGGCCTCGGCGGCCGTGCAGACCCTGCTCGAAGAGGTCAACGGCGCGCCCGCCAAGCACGTCGAGCTGATCTTCCAGCCCGAGCTGGTCGTACGCGGCTCCACCGGCTCCGGCCCGCTGGTCAACCGGTGAGCCCTCGCATCGTCGCGGCCCGGCCGGGTGGGAGCGTGGCATCGTGAGCGCCGACGTCCTCGTCCTCGGCGGGTCCGGGGTCGACACCACCGTGTACGTGCCCGAGCTGCCCCTGCCGTACCGCGACACCTACCACGTGCCGCCGGTCGTCGACCGGATCGGCAACACCGGCTCCGGCGTCGCGCTCGGCTGCCACGCGCTCGGGCTCGGCGTCGTCTTCGCCGACCTCATCGGCGACGACCCGCAGGGCGCGCTGATCCGCCACGCGCTGCGCGACCTCGACTGCCGCTTCGGCCCTGCCGAGGCGGGCACCACGCGCAGCGTCCTGCTCGTCGGCCCCGACGGGCGGCGGCTGTCGCTGCACGACCCGAAGGCCACGCCCGGCGAGCGCCTGCCCTGCGAGCTCTACGCCGGCGTGGCCGCCCGTCACGTGCACGTCTCGATCACCGACCGCTGCCGCGACGTCTACCCCGATCTGGAGGGCAGGCCCGTCTCCACCGACCTGCACGACTGGGACGGGGCCAGCGACTACCACAAGGACTTCGCCTACGGCTCCGACCTGGTGTTCCTGTCGGCCACCGCGCTGCGCGACCCGGCCGCGGCGATGCGCGGCATCGTGCGGCGCGGGCGCGCCCGCACGGTCGTGTGCACGCGCGGCGCCGACGGCTGTCTGGTGCTGACGCGCGAGTCCGGCGACGTGCGCGCCTTCCCGGCCGCCCCGCTGCCGGGCCCGGTGGCCGACAGCAACGGCGCGGGCGACGCGTTCGTCTCCGGCTTCCTGTACGGCCGGCTGCGCGGCGAGCCGCTGGAGCGGTGCGTACGGCTGGGCGCGATCGCCGGCGCGCACGCCTGCACCGTCGCCGGCACGCACGAGTCCCCGATCACCGAGGAGTTGCTGCTGGCCAGGGCTCAGGCCCCGGCCGACTGAGCGCGGTCGAGCTCCCGCCAGGCCCGGCTGACGAAGGGCGGCAAGGAGATCAGCAGGTAGACGCCGGTGAAGGCGAACAGGGTGGCGCCCAGGCCGATGACCGCGGTGAGCGAGCCGGCCAGCAGCCCGCCGAGCGGCATCCCCGCGTACGCGGCGGCCGTCATGGTGCCGATCACCCGGGCTCGCATCGGGGCGGGGATGCGGCCGTACTGCAGGACGCCCAGGATGGGGTTGATCGCGCCGGCCGCGAACCCGGACAGCGCCGTGACGGCGAGCGCGGCGGGCAGCGGCGCGCCCAGGGCCAGCACCAGCACGCGCGGCACCCCGGCCAGCAGGAAGCACAGGCCGTACGTCAGGCGCATCGGCAGGCGTTCGCCCGCCGTCCCGTACACGATGGCGCCGGCCACCGCGCCCGCTCCCAGCACGCCCGTGAGCAGCCCGAACGCCCGCGGATCGCCGGTCACCTGGCGCGCGTACAACGCCAGCAGCACCTGGGTCACGCCCGTGTCCAGCAGGTTGACCACCACGATCATGGTGGTGGCGCTGAGCTGCAGCCGGTCCCGCCACAGGAACGCCAGCCCGGCCCGCAACCCGCTGACGTACCCGCCGGGCTGCAGCCGCCGCCTGGCCACGCGCGGCACCCCGGCGGCGACCAGCGCCGCGGACAGCAGGAACGTCACCCCGTCCACCAGCAGCAGCATGCTCGGCCCCAGCCACAGGATGAGCACCCCGGCCAGCGGCGCCCCCACCATCGTGGCCCCGCGGTGCACGCCGTCGTAGGCGGCCGTGGCCTGCTCGATCCGCACGCCCGCCGCTGCGGCCAGGTCCGGCAGCAGGGCCTTGCGCGCGGTCTCGCCCGGGGTGGCCGCGAGCCAGCGCAGGAACAGCAGCACCAGCAGCAGCGGGTAGCTCAGCCCGTCCATCACGAACAGCAGCGGGACGGCCAGCACGATCAACCCGCTGACCGTGTCGGACAGCACGCTCATGGCGCGGAACCCGAGCCGGTCCACCATCGTCCCGCCGAGCGCGGCGGAGATCACGATGGGGAACGTGGTGGCGAACGAGGCCAGCCCCGTGAGCACGGCGCTGCCGGTGGTCTCCAGCACGAACCACGGGACGGCGAGCAGGGAGAGCATGGTGCCGGTGACGGAAAGGGCGTTGGCGGCCAGCAAGGTGATGTATGGACGCCTCACGCGGTCTGCCCCCGGGCAAACGGTTCCGGATTGCCAGCGTTTCTCATGGGCGGCTTGTGGTCAAGGGAGCGTGTTTGCGTAGGCATGTCGTAAATAAGGTGATTTAATAGCATGATTCGGGCGTGATGGGCGTCCTTGCTCAGGGGCTCGCGCATGACGGCGGAGAGTCGGACGCTGTTAACATCTGAGAAAAGGAGTCCCATGTACCGCTGGGAGATCGTTCAGGCGGCGGGCGAGCGGGCCGCGGCCCTGCTCGCCCGCCTGGCGCAGGCGGGCTGACGGGCGTGAAGCTCCAGGGCCTGCACGGACAGGTGGTCGACGGGCTCGGCCGCTCCCTGGCCGCCGGTGAGCTGCGCGGGGGCGAGGTGCTGCGGCTGGAGGACGTCCAGGAGCGCTTCGGCGTCTCCCGTACGGTCGCCCGCGAGGCCGTACGCGTGCTGGAGTCCAAGCGGCTGGTCAGCAGCCGCCCGCGCGTCGGCGTCACGGTGCGCCCGATGAGCGCCTGGAACCTCTACGACCCCCAGGTGATCCGCTGGCGGCTCACCTCGCCGGGCCGTGAGGCACAACTGCGCGAGCTGGCCGAGCTGCGCGCCGCCGTCGAGCCCGCCGCCGCCGCGCTGGCCGCCCGGCAGGCCGCCCCCGCGGTGCGGCAGGAGCTGATGAGGCACGCCCGCGCCCTCACCGCCGCCGCCGGAGCCGGCGACAGGGAACGCTTCGTGACCGCCGACGCCGCCTTTCACCGGGTGCTGCTCGGCGCGTCGGGCAACGGCATGTTCGCCCAGCTCGCCGAGGTGACGGAGGAGCTGCTGCTGGCCCGGCGCGACCTGCTGCTCCTGCCCGAGCGGCTCGACGACGCCGCCGTCCGCCGCCATCTCGACGTCGCCGCCGCCGTCGCCGAGGGGCGCGGCGAGGACGCGGCGCGGGCGGCCGGCTCGATCGTGGCGGCGGCGTGGAGCGAGGTCGAGAGCATCCTCGACGGCACCACCTGCCCCCTCCTCACCTGACCGCCGTCTCACTACACCTGGCCGGCCCCCACTACACCTGACCGCCCCTCACCACACCTGACGCTTTTCCCCTCAAGTGGCCGGGCCCGTTCACGGCGGAGTCGCCGAAGCCGGGGCGTGCCGTAGCAGCAGCACGGCGATGTCGTCGGCGTGCAGGCGGGCCGAAGCGGCGTGGGCCAGCAGCGCGTCCGTGAGCTGCCACAGCGGCTCGGCGCAGCCCTGGGCCAGGCGGCGGCCCAGATCGTCGATGCAGTGGTCCAGGTCGGCGCCGGGCAGCTCGACGAGACCATCGGTGTAGAGGGCCAGCACGGCCTCCGGCGGGAACGGCACGTTCAGCGTCGGGTACTCCGCGTCCGCGTCGATGCCCAGCAGTGGGCCCACGGGCACGTCGATGACCTCGGCATGCCGCCGCGGCAGGCACAGCAGGGGTGGCGGATGCCCGGCGGTGGCCGCGCGGAAGGTGCGCAGCCGCAGGTCCACGTGCACGAGCAGGCAACTGGTGAACAGGTCGGTGCCCAGCTCGACCAGCAGGCGGTTGGTGTGCTGGAGCACCTTGCCCGGGTCGGCGCCGGTGACCGTGCAGGCGCGGATGGCGGTGCGTACCTGGCCCATGAGCGCCGCGGCCGTCATGTTGTGGCCCTGCACGTCCCCGACGACGGCCGCGACCGACCCGTCGTCGAGGCTGAGCAGGTCGTAGAAGTCGCCGCCGATGCCGACCCCCCGGGTGGCGGGCACGTAGCGGGCGGCGGTCTCCAGCCCCGGGATGTGCGGCAACGCGCCGGGCAGCAGGGCGGTCTGCAGGCTGTGGGCCAGCCCGTCCTTGATCTCGTACAGCAGCGCCCGGTCCAGCGCCTGCGCGATCAGGCCGGCGAGCGCGTTGAGCGCGATCCGCTCCTCCGGCGTGAACGCGTGCGGGTCGGTGAAGGCGAGCAGGCAGGTGCCGATCCGCTGCTCGGAGACCGAGAGCGGCAGGAACGCCCAGGCGGCCTCGCCGTCCTGGCGCACGGCGTCCGGGTAGAGCTGCGCGAGCTCCTCCCAGGTGTCGAAGAACGCGGGCCGGCCCGTCTCCATGACCTGCTCCGCGGGCGTGGGCGAGGTGACGGGCAGGCCGTCGAGCCGGTCGAGCACCTCGCGGGCGTACCCGTGGGAGCCGACGACGCGCATCCTGCCGCCCTCGGCCACCAGCAGGGCCATGGCGTGCACGCCGTACACGGGGGCGACGTGGTCGGCCACCAGGTCCACGACCTCGCGCACGTCCAGCGCGTGGGTCAGCGTCGAGGCCATGTGCAGGAAGTTGAGCGAGTCGTTCAGCGGCGGCGACTCGGCGGCGGCCGGGTCGAGCGGAGCGGGCTCGGCCCGGCCGTCCGCGTCCGGGCCGGCGGGGGTGAGGTGCAGGCTGATCCCGGACGGCGCCGGGTGCATCCTGATCTCCAGCAGCCGGCCGTCGGGATGGGCGGCCACGCAGGTCGTCGGCTGCTGTCCGATCACCGCCCCGCCGCACCGCTCCTCGAACGCCGACTCGCGCAGCCACGGCACCCGGTCCCACAGCAGGCAGCCCTGCGCGGGGGCGCCGTCGAGGCCGAAGAGCCTGGTCGCGGCGCGGTTGCAGAACGTGATGTGCCCCTCGATGTCGATGGCGGCGATGCCATCGGCGAACCGGTCGAGGCAGTCCAGCGCGGCCGGGGCCCGCTGCCCGTCCGCCTCTCCTGACCAGGGCGGGGTCACGGTGTGCGGCTGCCCGATGGGGCGCACCGGGCACCCGCTCTCCTCCGCGCTCGCCAGCGCCTGCCCGAGGCGCAGGCTGATCCGCTCGATGGTGGACAGCTCGTCGCGGGACAGGCGGGCCGGGTGCGAGGCGGGCCACACCAGGCCCCACGCGCCCGCCACACGCCCGCCGTTGTGCAGGGGAGCGGCGGCCATGGCGAAGGGGTAGGGGACGGACAGCGCCGTGGCGGGGAACCGGTGCGCCAGGTCGTCCGGCCCCGACACCCAGATCAGCTCGTCGCGGCGGGCGGCGGCGGCCACCGGCGCGCCCGCCTTCGCCCTGACGTGAGTCCACGGCTTGGCGCCCCAGGCGGGCAGCCCGAGCGCGGCCTCCAGCAGCAGCACCCGGCGCGTTTCGTGCAGCAGGTACAGCACGACGATGTGCGCGCCCGTCCCGGCCGCCGCCTCGATCAGCGCCTCGTCCACGGCAGCCCGTACGTCCCCGGCAGGGGTTCTGGGCCGGGGAACGTTCGGGGCGCCGTCAGCAGTCAGCCGCTGGGACATACGTCAACGGTACGCACCCGGACGGGGGGGAAATATCCGTATTTGTCCTCTCTGGGGGTCTTGGAGGCGAGGCGCTTGCGACCCGGATGCCCTCCCGTGACCAGCGGGCCTCCGGCCGGGCGTGCCAGAGCACGGGGAGGCCTCCGGCCGGGGCGTACCAGGGCACGGGAGGCGCCGGGCGGGGCGTGCCAAGGCACGGGAGGCATCCGGCCGGGCGCGCCGGGTCACTGCGGCGACCCCGTGGCGGCCAGCGCCCTGAGCTCGCGCGCGATCGACGGCCAGAGCGCGCGCGGCAGGTCGTGCCCCATGCCGGGGTAGATCACCAGGCGCGCGTCGGGGATGGTGAACGCGATCTCCCTGGCCGCCCGCAGGCGCACGACGGGATCCGCGTCACCGTGCACCACCAGCGTCGGCACGGTGACGCCGGCCAGCCGAGGCAGCAGGTCGCCGGCCGCGTTCAGCGCGGCGGCCTGGCGCATCGAGCCGGGCCCGGGGTCAGGGCAGCGGTCGAACATGGTCATGGCGATCTCCCGCCACAGCTCCTCGTCGAGCGGGTACGCGGCCGTGGTGAGCGGCCGGACCGCCTCGACGAACCCGCGTGCGAACCCCTCCCTGCCCGGCCCGGGCCGCCGCATGGTCTTGCCGAGCATGCGCAGCAGGGCGCCGGGGCGCATCCTGCGCAGCCGCCAGCCCGCGTACGTGGCGGCCAGTCCGAGCGTGCGGACCCGGTGCGGCGCGCGCAGCGCGGTGAGCTGCGCGATGGTGCCGCCCGCCGCCGCGCCGAAGAGGTGGGCGCGCTCCCAGCCGAGCGCGTCCATGACCGACACGGCGTCGTCGGCCAGGTCGTCCAGCGTGTACGCGGGCCTGCGCCGCGTCCCCCGGCCGGGGCCGAGCCGGGTGGACAGGCCCGAGTCGCGGTTGTCGTACCGCACGACCGCGAACCCCTGGGCCGCCAGCTCGGCGCAGAGCCCGTCCGGCCAGGCGACCAGTTGCAGGCCCGTGCCGATGATCAGCAGCAGCGGCTCGCCGTCCTGCGCCCCCATCCGCTCGTAGGCGAGCTTCACCTCACCGTTGCGCGCGAACTCGATCGGCATGCCGCCGCCCCTTCTTCAGTTTTTACAATGCACTCGCATTGTAACCATGGCCACGGGTTCCTGCTATCCGGACAACGCGGGCGATATATGCTCACTCGTGATCAACGTGCTAGGACCGGGAGGCTGCCCGATGACCGTCGCCGTCCACGTCGGCCCCGAGCCCGTGCCCGCGCTCATCGAGGCCGTACACCGCGCGGGCGCCCGCGTCGTGCCGCTGGCGGAGGCCGAGGCGATCGTCTACTACGGCAACGACGACCCCGCCGAGGTGCGTTCCATGCTGCACGAGGGCATCCGCTGGGTGCAGCTCCCGCACGCGGGCGTCGAGCGGTGGGCCGACGCGGGCGTCATCACCGAGCACCCCGTCTTCACCGCCGCCACCGGCTCGTACGGGCAGCCCGTGGCCGAGCACGCGCTGGCCCTGATGCTGGCCGCGGCGCGCGGGCTGCACCGGCTGGCCAGGGCCACGACCTGGGGGCCCAACACGTCCAGCGAACTGACCGGATCCACGGTGGCGATCGTGGGCTGCGGCGGCATCGGGCGGGCGCTGATCGCGATGCTGGAGCCGTTCCGGTGCCGGGTGATCGCCGTCAGCGACAGCGGCGAGGTGCCGGGAGCCGCCGAGGTGCTGCCGCGCGCCCGCTACCGCGAGGCGCTGCCCGAGGCCGCGTACGTGGTCGTCGCGGCGCCCGCCACGCCGGGCACCAGGGGGATGTTCGGCGCCTACGAGTTCGGGCTCATGCGGCGCGACGCGTGGCTGGTCAACGTGGCCAGAGGCGGGCTCGTCGTCACCGGTGACCTCGTCGAGGCGCTGCGCGCGGGCCGCCTCGGCGGGGCGGCGCTGGACGTCACCGATCCCGAGCCGCTGCCCGACGGGCATCCGCTCTGGTCGCTGGAGAACGTCCTGATCACGCCGCACTCGGCGAACCCGCGCCCCGCCTACTGGCGCGGCCTGGCCGAGCGCGTCACCTCGAACGTGCGCCGCTTCGGCGCCGGACTGCCGCTCGAAGGGGTGGTGTCACCGGACCGCGGCTTCTAGCCCGGAAGGGGTGATGTCGCCGGGGTCGCGGCTTCCCGCCCGGAAGGGGTGGGGTCACGGGAGGCTGACGCGCGCTCCCGTGCTCAGCCCCGAGTCGTGCACCTCGAGCCCGACCGGCTCCAACTCCCTGGGCAGCTCGAACACCAGCGCGCCGGTGAACGACGCGCCCGCCTCGATGCGGATCGGCGTGATCTCCTTGCCGCCCTTGTCGAGCAGCTTGGTGCCGCCGTGCAGCTCGTCGTCCTCGTCGATGAGCTTCTGCTGGCCGGGGTAGAGCACCCTGGCCTCCTCGCCGACGTTGCGCACCTGCACGCCGATCTGGCAGGTGCGTTCGGCCGCGGCCTTGGCCGGCTTGGGGCACTTGGCGCTCGTCACGGCGAAGCGCAGCTTGCCGTCCTGCACGGGGCCGTCGGCGCCGACGGCGGGCGAGCGGAAGATCCACGCCAGCACCGCCAGCAGCACCACCAGGAGCACCACGGCGATCACCAGCGCGGTCAGGCAGCCCGTCAGCACGCCCCGCTTCTGCCTGGGCGGCCGGTAGCCGGGCAGCCGGCCCTGGCCGGTGGCCGAATGGTCGCCCAGCGGGACCTGCCCGGTGGGCGCGTGGTGCGGCAGCGGCACCTGCCCGGTCTGGTGCGGTAACGGCACCCGGCCACGCCCCACTCCAGGCGTCGGCCCGGTGCGCTCGGCCGGCGGCGGCTGCTGCGGCACGTGCGGGCCGCCGGGCTGCGGGGCGCGGGTGGGCGTGGGGCCGGTGCGTTCGGCCGCCGGCGGCTGCTGCGCCGCATGCGCGGGCTGCGGCCCTCGCGCGGAACCCGGCGTGGGGCCGGTGCGTTCGGCCGGTGGCGGCTGCTGGGCCGCGTGCGGGACGCCGGGCGCGGGTTGCGGCGCACGGGTGGGCGTGGGGCCGGTGCGTTCGGCGGGAGGTGGCTGGGGTGCGCGGTGCTGCTCAGGAGGGCGGGGCGGCAGCGGCCCGTGGCCCGTGCGGTCGGGAGGCGGCATCAGCGGCCCGAACTCCGACGGGTTCCACGCGTTGGTCAGGTGCTTGGTGGCGGCGAGCTGCGCGGCCGGCTCGTCGGAGGCCTCCACCAGCTCCAGCAGCAACTGCCGGGCCGCGGGCCGCCGCGCCGGATCGGGGTGGATGGCCGCCGCGACCAGCCGGTCCAGCGGCGCGGGCAGCCCCCGCAGGTCCGGCGGCGCCTGGCGGGCCCTGGCCGCCATCACGTACGCGTCGCCCTCGCCGAACGGGTGCCCGCCCAGCCCCGCGTACGCGATCAGCGACCCCCACGCGAACACGTCGCCCGCCGGGCTGGAGACCCCCTCGAAGACCTGCTCGGGAGCGATCCAGCCGGGCGTGCCCATCACCATGCCGGCGTTGGTGTGCCGGAAGTGCACGTGCGTCGAGCGCGCCAGCCCGAAGTCGATCACCCGGGGCCCGGCAAGCGTCAGCATCACGTTGGCCGGCTTGAGGTCGCGGTGCACCAGCCCGGCCGCGTGGATGGCGGTCAGCGCGGCGGCCACGCCCACGGCGGCGGCGTGCAGCACCGACGGCGACAGCGCGCCGTGCTCGATGAGGTGGTCCTCCAGCGAGATGCCGTCGATGTACTCGGTGACCAGGTAGAGCACGCCGCGCTCCTCGCCGTGGTCGAGCACCCGCGCCGTGCAGAACGAGGCCACTTTGCGCGCGTTGGACACCTCTTCGTGGAAGCGCGCCCGGTAGACGGGGTCGGCGGTGTAGTCGCGCCGGATGGCCTTGAGCGCCACCCGCGAGCCGTCGGCGGCCTTGGCCAGGTAGACCACGCCCATGCCACCGGAGCCGAGACGGCTGATCAGCTCGTAGGGGCCGATCGCCGGAGGATCTTCCGGCTCAAGAGGAGTGCCTGCGGAGCGCCCCAACGTCGCCGTCCTCTCGCCGTCGTCATCCCGTCTCAACCCGAACCGTTCCTCCCGCCGGTTCGTCCGCTGGCAACCCGAATGGCAACCCGAACCGTTCCGCCGCCCGGCATCCCGTTTGTACCCCAGACTCTAACGGAGGAAGGGGCTGTCCGTTGGACACTAGCCCCCAGGAGGGTCGCGCCGGAGTGGCCGCATCGACACCCGCAGCCGCGACAGATCGATCGCGTGGGGGAGCGGGCGGTGCTGCGAGATCAGCCGCCCGACGGGCTTGGGGCGGGCCGCGCCGAGCACGGCTCCGAGGAAGGCCGTGCCGACGGCGAGCGTCAGGTGCACGCCGCCGCAGCCGGGCCTGGCCCACCACTCGTCCGCGGCCGTGCCGTCCAGCCAGATCTCGGGCGCGAACGTGTTCGCGTACGGCAGTCGCTGGCTGCGCTGGTGCGCCGCGATCGGCACGAGCACGGTGGAGCCGGCGGGCAGCACGCTGCCGTACCAATCGGTGTCGGCCGTCGTGACGCGGGCCAGTGCGGGCACCGGCGGCCACAGGCGCAGCCCCTCGCGCAGGCACGCCCGCAGGTGCTCGGAGTCCTTGCGGGCCGCCTTGCGGTGCGCCGGGTGCGCGGCGAGCAGCGCCAGCGTCTGCGTCAGGCCCGCCGCGGCCGAGCCCAGCCCCATCAGCCAGAACGCCGCGTGCATCAGCGCGCGCGACTCGTTCTCCGGCGTCTCGGCGATCAGCCCGGCCAGGCTGCCGGGCTCGGCGCGGCGCAGGTGGTCGATGATGCGGGCGTCGTAGCGGCCGGACAGGATCTCCTGGCGGCGCCTGGCCCGCCACCGGCCGGCCCGGGTCACGCCCTCCAGCAGCCGGGTCAGCTCCTCGTCGCCCGCCGCGCCGTCGCCGTAGACGCAGCGCCTGGCCACGCGCTGCCAGCAGGCGTTGAGCCGGGCGTGGTCCACCACCCCCTCGGTCAGCGCCGCGGCCTCCTGCCTGGCGATCTCGATGAAGCGCGGCCGCAGCACGTCCGTGGGCAGGCCGAACGGGCGCTCGTGCAGCGTGGGGGCGTAGGCCTCGTCGTCCTCGGACAGCACGCGCAGGGCGTCGAGCTTGGACAGGATCAGCAGGACCCGGCCGCGCAGGCCGCGGACCAGCACGGGCCGGCCGCCGTACCGGGACTCCAGGGCGGCCAGCAGCGCGCGGGCCCGCAGCGGGTCGCGGCCGTGCGTCAGGTGCGGCGTGCCCGGCGGGACGAGCGTGGCCGCCAGGCGCAGGCTCTCCAGCGGCGTGGCCCTGGGCAGGCCCCTAGGCACGTGCGGGCTCCCGCGTTCCGGTGGGGACGTTCATGGTCCGATGTGATCGTCCGGAGGCCCGCGCTCGCAATGAGGGGTTTCGGTCAGTGGAACACTTTCGGGCTGAAGCTGAGCCGGTGTTCCGGTCACCGGAACGAGGGCTTTACACGCCGAGGAGCGCGGCGGAGATGGCCTGGGCGGCACCGCGCACGGAGATGCCCAGCTTGGCCAGCGGCGCCAGGTGAGCGGGCGCCGCCACCCCCACCGACATGCACACCCGCCCGCCCGGCCCGAACACCGGGGCCGCCACGCAGGCCACGCCCTCGGTGAACTCCTCCTGCGAGTAGGCGACGCCGTGCCGGCGGACCTGCGCCAGCTCCCGTTCGAGCGCGGCCAGGTTGGTGATCGTACGGCGCGTCAGCCGCTCGAACGCGCCGCGCGCCATCAGCTCCTGCCGCAGCTTCGGATCGAAGGCCAGCAGCGCCTTGCCCGTCGCCGTGCAGTGCAGCGGGGCGCGGTCGAGGCCGTCGGAGCGCGAGCCGACCCGGTTGTGGCCGTAAAGGCGCTCCACGTAGCGGGCCTCCAGGCCGGACGGCACGGCCAGGTTCACCGTCTGCCTGGTCGTCTCGAACAGGTACAGCAGATAGGGGAGCACCACCCCGCGCGTGCCGGGCACGCGCGCGCGGGTGATGCCCGCCATCGACTCCAGCAGCTCGCCGGGCAGGTACGCGTTGCCCACCCGGCGGGCCAGCTCACGCGAGCAGAGCACGCCCAGGATCCGGTGCGCGGTGGACTTGGGCAGGCCCGTGCTCCGGCAGAGCTGCGACAGCGTGACGGGGCGGGAGGCGGCGCTGAGCGCGAGCAGGATGTCGATCCCGCGCTCCAGGCTGCCCGGCTGGGACGCGGGGCGCTCGTCCGTCATCGGCTGCGCTTGGCTGACCGTTTCCGTCGGCATGGACATCCCTTCGCTCTCCGAGTAGCGGAAGGGGCTTCCCGGGGATTGGCTTTACTCTTCCTGGCGTACCCGGGTCACCAGGCCGTGATACCGGATGATCTCTGCGTACACGGAAACGGCCACCTCGCCAGGCGTTCTGGCCCCTATGTCCAGGCCCGCGGGAACATGCACGCGTTCGCCTCCTTCCACCCGCGCCAGCACGGCCGCGCCGCGTCTGCGGCTGGCGATCAGCCCGACGTACGGCACGCCCGCCGCCAGCGCCTCCCGCAGCACCGGCTCCTCGCCCACCCCGTGCGAGGCCACCAGCACGGCGGTGGTGTCGGCCGCGATGGGACCCGGCCCCGGCTCGACCGTGTAGCCCATCGCCTGCCCCACGGCGGCGAAGGCGCGCGCGATGGGGCTGTCGCCGTGCACGCGCACCAGCCGGGGCGGCGAGACGGACTCCAGGAAGATCTCCAGCGTGCCGCCCGACAGGCACGGCTGGCCCACGGCGACCAGCCCCTCCTCCTCGCGCGGCGCGTCCTCCTCCGGGGTGATGCGCAGCAGCGTGGCCCCGCCGGTGCCCATCAGGCGCAGGCCCTGCGCGCGTACGGTGTCCGTCGCGCACACGCCGCCGACGAACCCCTCGATCGTCCCGTCGGCCAGCACCAGCGCGCGGTCGCCCGCCTTGGCACTGGTGGGCCGCTGCGCCCGCACGACGGTGGCCAGCACGTACGGCTCCCGCCCCGACCGCAGCCGCGCCACCCTGGAGTCAAGACTGGACTCCAGGCCGGCGACCGGCCGCGGCCGGGACGTCGGCATCCCGATGAACTCGGTCACGGGATCGCCAGGTCCGTACGGAACGGGTCGCCGTTGACGACGCGCCACACGTTCGCCGGCGTGAGCGGCATGTCGGCGTGCCGCACCCCGTACGGCGCGAGCGCGTCCACCACGGCGTTGACCACGGCGGCCGGGGAGCCGACCGTGGCCGACTCGCCCACGCCCTTGGCCCCGATCGGGTGCGTGGGCGAGGGCGTGACGGTCTCGCCCAGCTCCCACGACGGGCACTCCATCGAGGTCGGCAGCAGGTAGTCCATGAACGAGGCCCCGAGGTGGTTGCCGTCCTCGTCGAACGCCATCACCTGCATCAGCGCCATGCCGACCCCGTCGGCCAGCCCGCCGTGGATCTGCCCCTCGACGATCATGGGGTTGATCCGCACCCCGCAGTCGTCCACCGCCACGAACCTGCGCACCTTCACCTGCCCGGTGCCCGGGTCCACGTCCACGACGCAGATGTAGGCGCCGAAGGGGTAGGTGAGGTTCGGCGGGTTGTAGACGGTGACCGCGTCCAGGTGGCCCTCGACGCCCTCGGGCAGCTCCAGGTTCGAGTGGGCGGCCAGCGCGATCTCGGCCATCGACTTGCCGGTGGAGGGGTCGCCCACCACCGACCACTTGCCGTCGGCCCACTCCAGGTCGTCCGGGGAGGCCTCCAGCATGGCCGCTGCGACGATCTTGGCCCGGTCCCGTACCTTCCTGGACACGATGGCCGTGGCGGCCCCGGAGACGGGCGTGGAGCGCGAGCCGTACGTGCCGAGGCCGAACGGCGTCTGGTCGGTGTCGCCGTGCACCACCTCCACGTCGTCGGCCGGGATGCCCAGCTCCTGCCCGACGATCTGGGCGAACGTGGTCTCGTGCCCCTGGCCCTGCGACTGGCACGACACCCGCAGCACCGCCTTGCCCGTCGGGTGCACGCGTAGCTCGGCGCCGTCGGCCATGCCGAGGCCGAGGATGTCCATGTGCTTGCGCGGGCCGGCGCCGACCGCCTCGGTGAAGAAGCTGACGCCGATGCCCATCAGCTCGCCCCTGGACCGCTTGTCGGCCTGCTCGGCGCGGAGCTTGTCGTAGCCGGCCATGTCCATGGCCAGGCGCAGCGCCTTCGGGTAGTCGCCCGAGTCGTACTCCCAGCCGGTGGGGGAGGTGTAGGGGAACTGCTCCGGCTTGAGCAGGTTGCGCATGCGCAGCTCGGCCGGGTCCATGCCGAGCTCCGCGGCCAGCACGTCCACCATGCGCTCGACCAGGTAGACGGCCTCGGTGACGCGGAAGGAGCAGGCGTAGGCGACGCCGCCGGGAGCCTTGTTGGTGTAGACGCCGGTGACCTCGCAGTGGGCGGTCTCGACGTCGTACGAACCGGAGAAGACGTGGAAGAACCCGGCGGGGAACTTGGTCGGCTGCGCGGTGCCGTTGAAGGCCCCGTGGTCGGCCAGCACCTTGACCCTGATGCCCTGGATCCTGCCGTCGCGGGTCGCGGCGATCTCGCCGTGCATGTGGTAGTCGCGGGCGAAGGCCGTGCTCATGAGGTTCTCGGAGCGGTCCTCCATCCACTTGACCGGCTTGCCGGTGACGATCGAGCCGACGATCGCGCACACATATCCCGGATAAATGCCGACCTTGCCGCCGAAACCGCCGCCGATGTCCGGCGAGATCACCCGGATCTTGTGCTCGGGCAGCCCGGCCACCATCGCGTACAGCGTGCGGTGGGCGTGCGGCGCCTGCGTCGGGCACCAGACGGTCAGCTTGCCCGTGACCTTGTCGAAGTCCGCCAGCGCGCCGCAGGTCTCCAGCGGGGCCGGGTGCACGCGCGGGTAGATCATGTCCTGCGCGACCGTCACCTCCGCCTGCTCGAACACGGCGTCGGTGCGCGCCCTGTCGCCGGCCTCCCAGTCGAAGATGTGATTGCCGGTACGCCCTTCGAGATCGTCCCTGATCACCGGGGCGCCGGGGTCCAGGGCCTTCCTGGCGTCGATGACCGCGTCGAGGGGCTCGTACTCGACGTCGATCAGCTCCAGCGCGTCGCGCGCCGAGTACGCGTCCTCGGCCACCACGAAGGCGACCTCCTGGCCCTGGAAGCGCACCTTGTCGGTGGCCAGCACCGCCTGGACGTCGTTCGACAGCGTGGGCATCCAGGCCAGGTTCAGCCCGGCCAGCGTCTGGCCGGTGATGACCGCCTTGACCTTCGGATGCGACTCCGCCGCGCTGGTGTCGATGGAGACGATGCGGGCGTGGGCGTGGGGGCTGCGCAGGATGGCGCCGTACAGCATGCCGGGCAGGCGTACGTCGTCGGTGTAGTTGCCGCGCCCGCGGATGAACCGGGCGTCCTCTTTGCGGTGCATGCGTCCAAAGGTCATCTGGCTTCCGCCGCCCATCGGATCGAACGGACGATGTTCTCGTAACCCGTGCACCGGCACAGCTGACCCGAGATCGCCTCGCGGATCCGCGCCTCGTCCGGGTCGGGGTCGCGGTCGAGCAGGGCCCGCGCGGTCAGCAGCATGCCCGGCGTGCAGAACCCGCACTGCAGCCCGTGGCACTCCACGAACCCCTTCTGCACCGCGTCCAGCTCGCCGTCCCGCTCCAGCCCCTCCACGGTGGTGACCTCGTGCCCGTCGGCCATGACGGCCAGCACCGTGCACGACTTGACCGGCACGCCGTCGAGCTGCACCGTGCACACCCCGCAGTTGGAGGTGTCGCAGCCCCAGTGGGTGCCGGTCAGGTCCAGCTCGTCGCGCAGGAAGTGCACGAGCAGCAGCCGCGGCTCGACGTCCCTGGTGTACGACTGCCCGTTCACGGAGACCGTGATCCGCATCTTCAGCTCCTCCCCGCGGCTCTGGCGAGCGCGCGCCTGGTCAGCTCGGCGGCCAGGTGCCGCTTGTAGTCGGCGGGGCCGCGCTGGTCGGCGTGCGGCTCGCAGTGCTCGGCGGCGATCCGGCCCGCCTGCGCGAACGCCTCCTCGTCCGGCGCCCGGCCCTCCAGGTACGCCTCGGCCTCGGGGGCGCAGAAGTGCGCGGCGCCGACCGCCGTCAGGCCGATCCCGGCCCGCGCGATCACGCCGCCTTCGATCCGCAGCACCGCTCCGGCCGCCGCCACGGGCCAGTCGCCGACGCGGCGCTCGACCTTCTCGTACGCGCTGCCCGTGCCGGCCGCGACGGGCACGCGGAGTTGGATCAGCAGCTCGTTGGGCTCGACCGCCGTCTCGTAAGGTCCCTGGTGGAATCGCCTGACAGGCACCGTACGCATGCCGCCCGGCCCCTGGATGACCGCGGTGGCCCGCAGGGCCGCGAACACGGCCGACAAATCCTCCGAAGGATCTCCTTGGCAGAGCGACCCGCCAACGGTCCCCCGATTTCGCACTATTGGGTCGGCAATAACACGCTCCGCATCCCGAAATATCGGGAAAAGGTCGGTGGCGGTGGCACTCTCCAGCAACTCCGTGTGCCGCACCATCGCCCCGATCGCCAGCTCGTCGCCCTCCACGGCGATGCCGCCCAGCTCGTCGGCCAGGCCATTGATGTCGATCAGCGCCTCCGGCTGGGCCAGGCGGAGCTTCATCATCGGGATGAGACTGTGCCCACCTGCGACGACCCTCGCCTCGGGCCCGTAGCGCTCCAGGAGCTCGAGCGCGTGCGGGACGCTTTCGGCTCTTTCGTATTCGAACGTCGCGGGAACCTGCATGAGAGCACATAAGCGGTTACCGATTTGTCGCGACAATCCATAAATAAGGCTTTCCTTAATGCGGCTGCGAGAACTAAGAAGGGGGAGTGACACTCAGCCAGCTCGGCGCGTTCGTCTTCGTCGCCCGCCTCGGCTCGGTCAAGGCCGCCGCGCGGGCGCTCGGCGTCAGCGAGCCCGCCGTCTCCCAGTCGCTGGCCCAGCTCCGCCGGCACCTGGGCGACGCCCTCGTCACCCGCTCGGGCGACCGCATGGTCCTCACCGAGGGCGGCCGGCGGCTGCTCGGCATCGCCGCCCAGATCGTCGCCCTCGGCGCCGAGGCCGTCGCCGCCGTCCAGCCGGGACGTCCCGCCCGCCTGCACGTGGTCATGGACGCGGGCCTGGCCGAGTACGTCGCCGGCCCGCTGCTGTGCCTGTTCACCCAGCGCAAGGCGGTCGAGGCCACCACAGGGGTGTCCGCGACCGCCGAGATCCCGCTGCTGCTGTCCAGCCGCCTGGCCGACGTCGCACTCGGCGCGCAGACCCCGGGCGAGGGCCTGGTCAGCCGCCCCGTGCTGCGCTGCCGCCTCATCGTGGTCGGCTCGCCGCGCGGGCGCCGCGACCACTGGCTGGTCGGCCCGTCCGGCACCGACCCGGCCAGCGACACCAGCCGCCTGCTGCGCCTGCTGCGCGTCCAGGAGTCGCAGGTGCGCGTCTTCGCCAACCAGACGGCCGCCTGGAAGGCGGCGGCCGAAGGCGCGGGCGTCGCGCCCGCCACCGCGCACCTGGTGGCGTCGCAGTTACGGCGGGGCGAGCTCGTCCCCATCGAGACGCCCGCCACCCCGCTGCCCGCCTACTGGTACGCCACCACCCTGGAGCCCGCCACCCGCTCGGCCGCCGCCGGCACCTTCCTGGACTTCCTCACCACTCCGGCGGCCACGCAGGTCATGCGCACCCCGGACGAGGGGATCCCGCGCAGCCGGTTCCGGCCGCCGGTGCACGTGTCGATCTGGAGCTGATCGGCTGCGATGGAGCCGCTTGCCGTCCAGGTGGCCGTTCCTCACCTCCTGGCCCTCCATGAAATGCACGCTCAGCCGCGCATCAGCTCGACGAGCGGCAGCCGGGCGCTCTCGCCGGACCATCGGGGGGTCAGCCGGGCGCGCATGGCACGCTCGCCTGCCGTGGTGCCCACCTTCAGGGCGGCAGTCTCCCGGGCCGCTGGATCATCATCGGTTCGCGATCACACCCGCAGGACGGTGACCTGGCGGCCGGACGGGGTGGTCGCCTGCTCGAAGCCGCCGCGTTCCCGCCACGGCGGGGCCTCGGGGCGGCGGTCGAAGATCACCAGTGCGCCGGTGGTGAGGGTGAGGCGGTCGAGGTAGCGGTCGAGCTGGGCCAGGCCGTCGGGCATCGGGTCGTTCTCGCCGGCCCGCCAGACCTTCAGCTCCATGGCCTCGCGCTGCATCAGCCGCTCGCCGCCGGGGCCGGGGTAGGGCCAGCGGACGAATACGTCCAGGCGTTTGGTGCCTGCGGCGTACTCGCGGTCGAGGTAGCCGCCGCCGTTGACCAGGCGGTGCAGGAAGGCCATCAGGATGATCTGGCAGGCGGCCTCGCGGTAGCCCTCCTGCTGGATGAGGATTTCGCCGTGCTCGCGCCAGAAGACGACGAACTCCCGCAGCAGGCGCGGCAGGTCGAAACGACCGTCGGGAAGCACGAAGCTGTGCGGGTCGGCGTGAATGTTCTGTTCCGTCAGGTCGCCCAGCACGCGCAGGATGAGCTCCTGGTAGATCGGGTTGGCCACCTGAGGCGGGGGTTTCTGGGTGACCAGGCCGAGGTCGCGGACGTAGGACAGATCGCTAGAGAAGGTCGGGTCCGTATGCGGGAACGTCCCGGCCACGATCGGCTCCATGACGCGCTTGACCCGGGGTTCGTGCAGCCGGGCCGCCAGGGAGTCCAGGTGGATGGCGCGCGCCTTGATCAGCCGTTCCTTGGCGTCCTCCACCTGCCCGGTGGTGATGGTCCCCGTCACCCTCGTCTCGGTGATGATCTCATCGGCGAGAGCGTTGACCAGCCAGGGTTGCCCCTGGGTCAGCTCGAAGACCCGGTCCACGGCGTCCTTGGTGAACTCCTGGCCGGTCGCCTGGGTGTGCTGGTCGTAGAGTTCGGCGATCTGGTCGGCGGCGAAGTCGCCCAGGCGTAGCGATTTCCGGATGATGTTGAACGGGCTGGCCGCGTTGTAGCGGTCGGCGGCACCGCCTGAGGCGATCTTGTAGTCACGCACGTCGCGTAGCCCGCACAGCACCACGGACGCGGGAAAAGGCTGGCTCTCATGCCGTGCGTTGTGGCCCTCGCGGAGCTGGCTGAGGATGCTCACCAGGCTGTTGCCCTGCAACGCGTCGATCTCGTCCATGAACAACACCACCCGGCGCGGGCAGCGGCGGCACCACTCGGTCAGTGCCGAGATGAACCGGCCGCCCGGCGTGCCCTGCGGCCAGGGATCCGGCGGCAGCAGCTCCGGCGGCCATCCCGCCCCTTCTGTGGCGCGGCGAAGGGATTCCAGCAGAAGCGACTCAGCTGCGGCGTAGTCGTCACCGGCCGACTTGGCGCGCTCGCAGGAGAACATCACCGCGGCGATGTCTCCCTCGGCGGTCAGCTCGGCGGCCAGGGTGCCCAGCGTGGTCGTCTTACCGGTCTGCCGGGGCGCGTGCAGCACGAAATAGCGGTCCATCTCGACGAGCACGCGCGCCTCGGGGAGCCGCTGCGTCGGGGGCAGCATGTAGTGGCGCCGCGGGTCGCAGGGACCGGTGGTGTTGAAGTACTTCGCGCGGGGTGGCGGCATGACTGCATTCTGTCAGCATCCATGCCCGGCCACCCGTACTCACGGAAGCGGCTACCTCAGAGCCGCCGCCTCGGCGGCCAGCTTCTCCACGCGCGCCCAGTCACCGGCGGCCAGCGCGTCGGCCGGGGTCAGCCAGCTCCCCCCGACGCACCCCACGTTCGGCAGCGCGAGATAGTCGCGGGCGGTCTCCGGCTTGATGCCGCCGGTCGGGCAGAAGCGCACGTCGGGCAGCGGCCCCGACAGGGACTTGAGGTACGGGATGCCGCCGGCGGCCTCGGCGGGGAAGAACTTCAGCTCCTTGATCCCCCGCTCCACCAGTGCCATGACCTCCGACACGGTGGCCGCCCCCGGCAGGTACGGCACCCCGCTGGAGTCCAGCGCCTCCACCAGCGACAGGGTCGTGCCCGGCGAGACGAGGAACTTCGCCCCCGCCGACACGGACGCGGCGATGTCCTCGGTGGTCCGGATCGTTCCCGCGCCCACCGTCGCCTCGGGCACCTCCTCGGCGATCCTGGCGATGGCCTCGCGGGCGGCGGGCGTGCGCAGGGTCACCTCGATGACCGGCAGGCCCCCGGCCACCAGGGCGCGGGCCATCGGGACGGCGGTCCCGGCGTCCTCGATCACCACGACGGGGACCACTGGAGCGAGATCGAGCAGGCTCATGGGGTTAACTCTCTCCTCGTCGGCCTCTCAGGGCCGTCAGCTTGTCACGTACAACCTGTCCACCTGCCCAGCAGGCGGGCTTCATTCAGCCCACCAGCTCCGTGCGGGCGTGCTGGCTCAGCCAGGCGGCCGCGCCCGTCATCCCGGGCTGGGCGGCGACGATCAGCACGGTGCCGATGCCCGCCAGGTAGGCGGCCATGTCGGGGTTGTCCTCGAAGCGCGTACGGAAGGCGCTGGCCCGCACCCGCTCCACGATCCGGGGCAGCACCCCGCCGGCCAGGTAGACCCCGCCGCGGGCGCCGAGCGTCAGCGCCACGTTGCCGGCGAAGGTGCCGAGCATGCCGCAGAACACCTCGACCGTCTCCGCGCAGAGCGAGTCGTCCACCCTGGCCACGATGTCGGAGGCGGTCAGGCCGGGCGCGCTGACGCCGTTCACCAGGGCCAGCGCCTGGTGCAGGCGGACCAGGCCGGGGCCCGACAGCAGGTGCTCGGCCACCACGTGCGGCAGGCCGTGCGACTGGAGGGCGCGCACGACCTCGACCTCGCGCGGCTCGAACACCGGCACCGTGGCGTGCCCGCCCTCGCCGGGGATCGCCGTCCAGCCGCGCTCGGTGGGCACCAGGCCGCCCACGCCGAGCCCGGTGCCCGGGCCCAGCACCGCCTTGACGCCGTGGCCGGGCGCGGGCCCGCCGAGGGACACCAGCTCGTCGCCGTCCAGGTGCGGCAGCGACACGGCCAGCGCCTCGAAGTCGTTGAGCAGCCGCGCGTACGGCACGTCGAGGTCACGGATGGAGCCGGCCCAGTGCGAGTTCGTCAGCCGGTAGTGGTCGCCGTCGATCGGGCCCGCCAGCGCCAGGCACGCCGCCCCCGGCCGCACTCCGCCCGCGTGTTCCGCGAGATAGGCGGCTACGGCTTCGGGGAGGGTGGGAAAGTCGGCACCGGGCAGGACCGCGACGTTCGACGGGCGCGCCCCCAGCGAGGTCACCAGGCCGAAGCGGGCGTTGGTCCCCCCGATGTCGGCGACGAGCCACGGAAGGTCAAAGGCACTCACGGATACCTCCGGCATTCGGGGCGGCGTCAAGATCGCTCGCCATACACCGAAGGATCCCACGATGGCGCACAGCGCCCCATGTGGGGTGGTGCGGACGTACGGGCTCAGGAGCGTTCAGCGCGCGCCAAACGGACACAAGGCACCGTACCGGCAAATACCCGGTCACCGCACCAGCGCGCCGACCGGCGCGCCCGTCTCGAGGTGGGAGTTGCCCGCCTCGGCGGGGAAGCCCAGGCCGGGACCGTGGTGCGGCGACTCGGCGCCGCTCACCCCGAAGATCCCGGCACCCTGCTCGGCGTGCCCCGCCATGCGGCGGAAGGCGGCGAACAGCTCACGCCCCGTGCCCACCCACTGCGCGTCGCTCAGCGGCCGGCCCTCGGGCGTGCGGCGGGCCAGCTCCTCGGCCGGCACCAGCAGCTCCAGGGTGCCCGCCGCCGAGTCCAGCCTGATCACGTCACCGTCGCGCACCAGCGCGATCGGGCCGCCGTCGGCCGCCTCGGGCGACAGGTGGATGGCCGCCGGCACCTTGCCCGACGCGCCCGACATGCGGCCGTCGGTGACGATCGCCACCCGCTGCCCCCTGTCGAGCAGCACGGCCAGCGGCGAGGTCAGCTTGTGCAGCTCCGGCATGCCGTTCGCGCTCGGGCCCTGGTAGCGGATGACCGCCACGAAGTCCTGCCCGTCCAGCTCGCCCGCCTCGAACGCCTTCAGCAGGTCGAGCTGGTCGTGGAAGACCTTGGCCGGCGCCTCGATCACCAGGTGCTCGGGCTTGACCGCCGAGACCTTGCTCACGGCGCGGCCCAGGTTGCCCTCGACCATGTGGATGCCGCCGTCGGCCGAGAACGGGGCCGAGGCGGGGCGCAGCACGTCCAGGTCCTTGCTGCCGCCGGTGACCGGCGACCAGACCAGCTCGCCGTCCACCAGCTCCGGCGCCTCGCGGTAACGGTCGAGGCCGGGGCCCGCCACCGTCATGACGTCCGCGTGCAGCAGGCCCTCGTCCAGCAGGTCGCCGATGAGCACCTGCATGCCGCCGGCGTCGCGGAAGTGGTTCACGTCCGCCTGGCCGTTCGGGTAGATCTTGGTCAGTGACGGCACCACCTCCGAGAGGCGGGCCAGGTCGTCCCAGGTCAGCACGAGGCCGGCGGCGGCCGCCATGGCGACCAGGTGCAGGGTGTGGTTCGTGGAGCCGCCGGTGGCCAGCAGGGCGACGCAGGCGTTCACGATGGACTTCTCATCGACCAGCTCGCCGATCGGCGTGTACTCGGCGCCGTGCGCGGTGATCTCCACCGCCCTGCGCCCGGCGGCCTGCGTCAGGGCGTGCCGCAGCTCGGTGTGCGGGTTGACGAACGTCGAGCCGGGCAGGTGCAGGCCCATGACCTCCATCAGCGCCTGGTTGGAGTTCGCGGTGCCGTAGAAGGTGCAGGTGCCGGGGGAGTGGTACGACTTCGCCTCGGCGTCCAGCAGCTCGTCCCTGCCGACCTTGCCCTCGGCGAACAGCTGCCGGGTGCGGGCCTTGACCTTGTTCGGCAGGCCGGAGGTCATCGGCCCGGCGGGCACGAAGATCGCGGGCAGGTGCCCGAAGTGCAGCGCCCCGATGAACAGGCCCGGCACGATCTTGTCGCACACGCCCAGCAGCAGCGTGGAGTCGAACATGTCGTGCGACAGCGCGATCGCGGTGGCCATGGCGATCACGTCGCGGCTGTAGAGCGACAGCTCCATGCCGGCGCGGCCCTGCGTGATGCCGTCGCACATGGCCGGCACGCCGCCCGCCACCTGCGCCACGCCGCCTGCCCGGCGCACGGCCTGCTTCAGCTCCGGCGGGTACGTCTCGTACGGCTGGTGCGCGGACAGCATGTCGTTGTAGCTGGTCACGATGGCCACGCCCGGCTTGGCCGAGGCGCGCAGCGCGGGCTTGTCCTCGTCCGGGGCGCCCGCGAACCCGTGCGCGAGGTTCGCGCAGCCGAGGTGCGCCCGCGCCGGGCCCTTCGCCCTGGCGGCCTCGCCCTCGCGGCGGATCCGCTCCAGATACGTGGCACGGCTGGCGGCGCTGCGCTCGGCGATCCGGTCGGTGATCTCCTGGATGGTCCGGTTCACTTTTCCTCCTCGTGCCAGGCACGACCGCTGCGGCCGAGCAGTTCGTGGGCTCCGGCGGGGCCGGTGGTTCCTGCGGGGTAGGGCTCGGGCAGCGCCGGGTCGGCCCGCCAGGCGTCGAGGATCGGGTCGATCCACCGCCAGGCCGCCTCGACCTCGTCGCGGCGCATGAACAGCGTCGGGTTGCCGGCCAGCACGTCCATCAGCAGCCGCTCGTACGCCTCCGGCACGCGCGTCGAGAACGTCTTGCCGAAGCTCAGTGACAGCGGCACCGGCTTGAGCGTCGTCTCGCCCGCGCCCGGCTCCTTGGCCATGATGTGCAGCTCGATGCCCTCCTCCGGCTGCAGCCGCAGGACCAGGCGGTTCGGCGCGCCGCCGGGGAAGATGGAGTGCGGCACGTCCTTGAACTGCACCACGATCTCCGAGCGCCGGTACGGCATGCGCTTGCCGGTGCGCAGGTAGAACGGCACCCCGGCCCACCGCCAGTTCTTGATCTCGGCCCGGATCGCGGTGAACGTCTCCACCCTGCGCGAGGACTCGGTCGGCGGGGTGGAGGCGGGCTCGTCGAGGTAGCCCACCATGCCGCCGGCCTCGGGGTCGCCGCTGCCGGTGTACTGGCCGCGCACGGTGAAACGTTCCACCTCGCCGCCCACGATCGGCCGCAGCGCCTGCAGCACCTTGACCTTCTCGTCGCGGATGGCCTCGCGGTCGTTGCGGGCCGGCGGCTCCATCGCGGTCAGCGTCAGCAACTGGAGGAGGTGGTTCTGCACCATGTCACGCAGCGCGCCGGCATGGTCGTAGTAGCCGCGCCTGCCCGGCGTGCCGACCGTCTCGGCGGCGGTGATCTGGACGTGGTCGATCCACAGCGAGTTCCAGATCGGCTCCAGGAAGGCGTTGGCGAAGCGCAGGACCAGCAGGTTCTGCACCGTCTCCTTGCCCAGGTAGTGGTCGATGCGGAAGATCTGGCGCTCGTCGAAGATGGCGCCGACCTCGTCGTTGATGCGCTGCGCGCTGGTCAGGTCGTGACCCAGCGGCTTCTCCAGCACCACGCGCGAGCGCGGCGTCACCAGGCCGGCCTGCTCCAGCTCGCGGCAGAACGGGCCGAACGTCCGCGGCGGGCTCGCCAGGTAGAACACCCGGTCGCGCTCCTCGTACCCGGCCAGCAGCTCGGCCAGCGTGCCCCAGCCGGAGGCGTCCTCGCGGCCGACGTCCACCGACACGTGGTGCAGGCGGGACAGGAACCGCTGCCACTGGCTCTCGTCCTCCACCGGGAGCTGGCTGCGTACCTCGGCGTCCACCTTGCCGCGGAAGTCCGCGTCGGTCAGCCCGCCCCTGGACATGGCGATGACGCGCGTCTCGGGGGCGAGCCTGCCCTCCCTGTCGCTGTGGTACAGCGCGGGGATCAGCTTGCGCATGGACAGGTCGCCGGTGCCGCCGAAGACGACGAGATCGGCGGTGTGGGCGACGGGGCCGGTGGAGTTTTCGGCGGTGGACACGGTGAGGGGCTCCGATGATCTACCAAGTAGGGACAGAACGGACACTAACGAGAGTTTGGGTCGTACACAAGCGGAGTTTTGGCATTTGAGATGAAAAAGTCACGACTTTTCATGACACAACTGCATGTGGTTCACTTAGCCGATGCCTCGACGTACCGCTGCCGCCCTTGCCACCAGTGGCGAGGTGCTCCGCCTCATCCGCACCGGTGAGGCCGTGACGCGGGCCGACCTCGGCCGGGTGACCGGCCTGTCGCGCCCCGCGGTGCAGCTGCGCGTCGGCGAGCTGCTCGAACGCGGCCTGGTCGTCGAACGCACCGACGCCCCGTCCACCGGCGGGCGCCCGCCCGTCCGGCTGGAGTTCAACGCCGCGGGCGGCGTGGTCCTCGTCGCGGCCCTCGGCGCCTCCCGCACCCGCGTCGCGATCTGCGACCTCGCCGGGCACGAGCTGGCCGGGCGCGAGTTCGCGATGGACGTGGAGCAGGGGCCCGACACCGTGCTGCCGCTGCTCATGGACACCTGGGACGAGCTGCTCGGCGACCGGCCCCGCTCGATGATCCAGGGCGTCGGGATGGGCGTGCCGGCCACCGTCGAGTTCGCGGAGGGCCGGACGGAGAGCGCCCGCGTCATGGCCTCCTGGACCGGCGTCGTGATCCCGCCGATCATCCGCGAGCGGTTCCCCGTACCCGTGCTCGTCGACAACGACGTGAACGTGCTGGCCATCGGCGAGCACCGGGGCGCGTACCCCGACCTCGACGACCTCATGTTCGTCAAGATCTCCACCCGCATCGGCGCCGGCGTCATCGCCGGCGGCGGCATCCTGCGCGGCGCGCTCGGCGCGGCCGGCGAGATCGGCCACATCCCCGTGCTGGACGGCGGCGGCGTCCTGTGCCGCTGCGGCAACTACGACTGCGTCGACTCCGTCGCCAGCGGCACCGCACTGCTGCGCGAGCTGCGCGGGCGCGGCAGGGACGTCAAGACCATCGCGGACGTGACCGCGCTGGTGCGGGCCGGTGACGCCGAGACCATGGCCACCGTGCGTGAGGCGGGGCGGCGGATCGGCGAGGTGCTCGCCGGGGCGGTGAACATCCTCAACCCGTCGGTGGTGGTGCTGGGGGGTGACATGGCGGAGGCGTTCGGGCCGCTGGTGTCGAGCATCCGTGAGGTGGTTTACCGGCGGTCCACGGCGCTGGCCACGCGGCGGTTGCGGATCGAGCCGAGTCGGCTGGGGGCGGGGGCTGGGATCAGTGGGTGTGCGGTGATGGTGCTGGATCATGTGCTGTCGCCGGAGGCCGTGGATGAGACCATGACGCTCACGGCGTTGCGGAGTGATCGCGTGGCGGCTGTGGAAGCTGGGTAGGTAGGGGGGCTTGGGGCGTTGCGGTGGGGTGGTGTGGCCGCGGCGTCAGTGGAGCGGTCATGACGCTGATGGCGTTGCGGTGGTGTGGCTGCGGCGTCAGCGCTGATCGCACAGTCGGGTGCGTGGGTGGGCTGTGACCGCAGCGGCACGTGCTGCCGTCCGGGAGGATGCTGTCATGGCATCCCGACGCCCCGCCGCCGTTCCTGCCGTTGTCCCTTGGTGCTGCGTGGCGCGGTCCTCGCCGGCTGGTGCTGCGTGGCGCGGTCCTCGCCGGGGCCCGCGTCGTGCAGTCCTCGCCTGGGCCCTGCGTGGCGCGGTCCTCGCCCGGCCCTGCGGCGCCAGTTTTCAAGCCGCCACCCTCGCCGCCCTCACGTCGCGCACTCCTGCCCGCTTGCTGGGGACCCGCGTACTGTCTCCGGCTCCCGCCTTCCAGCACCGGCGCGATGGGTCGTGCCGCGCGGGTAGCCCGGCGACGAGCCTCGGCGGCGTCAGCGCCGTGACCGGCCCGCTGGCCGAGTAGAGCCTCGGGTTCAAAGGTCCCAGCGCGGCGTGTCGCTCTCCCGTACCAACCCGTCCGCCCCGAAGATCAGATACCGGTCCAGGTCGCCGGCGAACCACCGATCGTGCGTCACCGTCACCACCGTGCCCTCGAAGCCGCCCAGCCCCGCCTGCAACGCCTCCGCACTGGCCAGATCCAGATTGTCCGTCGGCTCGTCCAGCAGCAGCAACGTCGCCCCCGACAGCTCCAGCAGCAGGATCTGCAGCCGAGCCTGCTGCCCGCCCGACAACGTCTCGAACGGCTGCCCGCCCGCCGGCGCCAGCTCGTACCGGGCCAGTGCCGCCATCGCCTCGTTGCGGGTCATCGCATGCTCGCTCATCACCACCTCGGCCGTGAGCCGGCCGTGCAGGTCGGGGCGCAGGTGCGTCTGGGTGAAGTGGCCGGGGGAGACGCGGGCGCCCAGGCGGGCGACGCCGGTGTGCGCGATCGGCTCGCCCGCCAGCAGGCGCAGGAAGTGGGACTTGCCGGTGCCGTTCAGGCCGAGGACGCCGACGCGCTCGCCGTACCAGATCTCCGTCGAGAACGGCCGCAGCAGCCCGGTCAGCTCCAGCTCCTCGCACACGACCGCCCGCTTGCCGGTACGGCCGCCGCGCAGCCGCATGCGCACGTTCTGCTCCTTGGGCGCGCGTTGGGGCGGCCCCGCCCGCTCGAACCGGTCGAGCCGCGTCACCGCCGACTGGTACGCCCCCGCCAGCGCGTCGTTGCCGGCCGAGCGCTGGCGCAGGACGTGCACGAGCCGCCGCAGCCTGGCCCGCTCCTCCTCCCACCGCTGCCGCAGCTCCTCCAGCCGCTCCTTGCGCCGCCTGCGTGCCTCGGCGTACCCGGCGAAGCCGCCGCCGTGCACCCACACGCCCCGCCCTTCGACGGTGATGATCCGGTCGGCGGCCTCGGCCAGCAGGCGCCGGTCGTGCGAGACGAGCAGCACCGTCTTGGCCGAGCTCCTGATCGCCCGCTCCAGCCACTGCTTGGCCCGTACGTCCAGGTAGTTGTCAGGCTCGTCCAGCAGCAGCACCTCGTCCGGCCCGCGCAGCAGCGCCTCCAGCATCAGCCGTTTCTGCTCCCCGCCGGACAACGTGGTCAGGCTGCGCCCCTTGCTCTCCTCGTACGGCAGCCCGAGCGCCTCGGTGGCGCACACGTCCCACACCACCTCCAGCTCGTAACCGCCCGCGTCGGCGTAATCGGCGATGGCCTGGGCGTAGGCGAGCTGGTGCGCCTCGTCGTCGTGCGCCGCGATCGCCGCCTCGGCCCGCTCCAGCGCCGCCCACGCCTGGCGGACGGGACCGGGGGCCACGCCGAGCAGCAGGTCCCGCACGGTGCCTTCGCCGAGGAACTGCCGCATCACGCCGATCCCGCCCGTGGCCGCGATCCGTCCCTCGTCGGGTGTCACCTCGCCCGCGATGAGCCGCAGCAGCGTGCTCTTGCCCGCGCCGTTCGGCCCGACGAGCGCCGCCTTGGCGCCGTCGCCGACCTTGAACGACACCTCCAGCAGCAAGGGCCGTCCATCGGGCAGCAGGTACGTCACCCCGCTGACGTCGACATGCCCCACCTGAACCCTCCTCCTCGCCCGGTGGTCCGTGCCCCTGGACCCGGGTTCCCCGCACCGGACCGACGATCCGGCCTATCGACCGGCGTTCCACTACTAGACCATCGATCCAGTCGTCGTACAACGTATTATCCCCGGGTGGATACTGTGTGGTCGCGGAACCAGAAGTCCCCGAGGCAGACGCTGACGCTGGAGCGGATCGTGGCGGAGGCGGTGGCGCTGCTGGATGAGGAGGGCGTGGGGCGGCTGACCATGCGCCGGCTTGCCGAACGCCTCGACACCGGCTCCACCACTCTCTACTGGCACGTCAAGACGAAGGATGACGTGCTGGATCTCGCTTTGGACGAGGTGTTCCGCGAGGTGAGGATGGATGATCTGGCTGAGCTGGCCGGGCTGCCGGATGAGGCTTCCGGGCAGGGTGGCGAGGCCGGCGGCACCGTGGTCGGAGATGCCGTGGTCGGAGATGCCGTGATCGGGGGTGCCGTGGTCGGGGGTGCTGTGGCCGGGGGTGCTGTGGCCGAGGGCATCGTGGCTGGGGGTGGCGGTGGTGACTGGCGGGCGCCGGTTCGGGGGTTGATGCGGCGGTGGCGGGCGGCGTTGTTGCGGCATCCATGGTCGGCGACGCTGCTTGATCGCCCGCTCATGGGGCCCAACGCGTTGCGGCGCACCGAGTTCTTGTACGAGACGCTGACGGCTGCCGGGTTCGCGGTGCCGAAGACGGCCGCGTACAGCCTGTCGAACTACGTGATGGGGTCGGTGATCATGCAGGTGACCTGGGAGCGGAGTGGTGACAGCGACACCGGGGCGTTCCTGCGCGAGCGTGCCGATCGTTATCCGGCGCTGGCTGAGCACGGGCTGGAGCACGACTGGGACGCCACGTTCGACGAGGGGCTCGGCTACCTCTTGGAGGGGATGGCCCGCTCCCGCGCTTGAGGCCGGTCGCTTCCGCCCTTGATGCCGGTCGCTTCCGTGCGTGAGACCGGTGGCTCTTGTGGATGGGGCCGGTTGCTCTCGCGCGTAGGGGAGGGGCGTTCGTGCGCGTCCGGGCGGGCGGTTCGTGCGCGTCCGGGCGGGTCGTTCGCGTGCGTACGGGCCGGCCACTCGGGTGCGTGCGGGCGGGACGTCCGCGTGCGGGAGGTGGAGCGTTGTTGAGGGTGGCCGTGGATCGTTCATGATCCACTATGAAGATCTCACGAGATGGTAGAAATGGGGCGAAAGTGCGGTCTTGAGGCTAGGAGCGACGCATGATCCGGGTTCTGCTCGCCGAGGACATGCACATGGTCCGCGGCGCGCTGATCGCGTTGCTCGAGCTGGAACCCGACATCAAGGTCATCGCCGAGGCGGCGACAGGTGACGAGATCGTCCCCGCTGCGCTGGAGCACGAGCCGGACGTGGCCGTGATCGACGTCGAGTTGCCCGGGGTGGACGGGCTCACCGCCGCGGCCGAGTTGCGCAGGCGGGTGCCGGGCTGCCGGGTGCTGATCGTGACGAGTTACGGCCGGCCGGGGAACGTGCGCAGGGCGTTCGCCGCGCAGGCGAGCGGGTTCATGGTGAAGGACGCGCCGCCCGGTGAGCTGGCCGAGGCGATCAGGAGGGTGGCGGCGGGGGAGCGGGTGGTCGATCCGCAGCTCGCCGTGGCGGCGTTGGAGGTGGTCGAGAGTCCGCTCAAGCCTCGCGAGCTGGAGGTGCTGCGGCGGTTCGCCGACGGGGAGGACGTGGAGCAGATCGCGCAGGCGCTGTTCCTGTCCGCGGGGACGATTCGCAATTACCTCACCCAGATCGTCACCACGTTGCATGCGCGCAATCGGCTGCACGCGGTGCGGATCGCCCAGGACGCAGGGTGGCTCTGAGCTCGGCCCGTCCGGGGTGGCGGGTAGGGGCGGGCCTGGATCCTCCGGGACGGCAGGGTGATCTGAACCCCGTTCGCCTGGTTCTCGCGTTCATCTGCGTGACGGGTGTCACGCGGGTGAGCTTCTACTTCGTCGGAAGCGAGGTCGATGCGCTGACCATGGCCTGCATCGCCTTGGTCGCCGCCCTCCAGGTGCCGATCTCGTTGCAGGGGCGGCGGCGGTCGTCCGTCGTGCTCTTCCTCGTGCAGGTCGTGGTGAACTACGTGCCGCTGCTCGCCGAGCCCGAGAGCTGGGAGGTGGGTGGATCGGGGTTCGTCGCGGCCTCGGCACTGCTCGTGGTGAGCGGTCCGCCCGCGTGGGTGATTCTCGGGCTGATCCCCGTCGTCGAGTGTGCTGTGGCGCTCGCTGTGGACCGTCCTGCGTACATGGTTTACTACGCGATCGTCGCGCCGATCAACGTCGGGCTGATGTTGTACGGCATCAGCAGCCTGGCGGGGCTGTTGGACCAGGTCAAGCGGGAGCGGTCCGAGTTGGCTGCCAGGGCGGGGGCGGTCGAGCGGTTGCGGTTGTGGGAGCGGATCCATGGGCTGGTGGTACGGAACGTCGCCGAGGTCGAGAGGCTGACGGGGGAGGCGCGGAAGGTCTGGGAGGCGGGCGGGTCCGGGTCCTGGGAGGGCAGGCGAAACGATGTGGCGGCCGTGCAGGCGGCGGTGGGGACGGCGGTTGCTCTTGCGAGGGAGGCGCTGGAGCAGGTGCGGGCGCTGCCGCCGGCCGATGAGGCGATCCCGGTGCCGCCGCGTGACGATGACAGGCGCCTCCTGCGGCTGGCCACGCCCATCCTCGTCGTCACCCATGTGCTGTTCATGGGGCAGGCGCTGTTCTACTTCGTCGCCGATGCGCAGCGTGGGCCCGGGTTCACGCACGCCGGTTACCTTCTGCTCCTGCCGTTGACGTTCGGGCTGCAGTTCTGGCATCTGGCCGCGTTGCGGGCGGGGGCGCGGCGCAGGGTGCTGGCCTGGACGCTGGCCGCGCACGCGCTCGTCATCTACGCGCCGCTGCTGCAGGGCGACGGCTCGGGGCTGCTCAGTTCGGGGTTCTTCGCGGGCGTGCTGCTGCTGTACCTGCCGTGGCGGGTGGCGTGGCCGCTGTGCGTGGTCATGGCCGGGGTCGCGGCGGTCGAGGAGGCGCTCGCCTCAGGGGCGATCGCGGGTGTCTATCCGTTCGGGAGCATGCTGAGCACTGCCATGGCGGTCTACGGCCTCACCCGGCTGGTGGGTCTCGTCGGCGAGCTCAGCCGGACGCGGGCCGAGCTGGTCGAGGTGGCGGCTCTGCGCGAGCGGCTCAAGGTGGGCAGGGACGTTCATGACCTGCTGGGGCGGGGGCTTACCACGATCGTGCTGCATGCCGAGTTGGTGTTGCGGCTGATCGACACCGAGGCCGGCCGGGTGGGCGCGCGGTTGGAGCGGCTGGCGGAGGCGGTGCGGGGTGCGCTCCTGGACAACGTCGGGTTGAGTGCCTCCGGGCGGGTCCTGTCCCTGGCCGCTGAGATCGATTCGGCCACACGTGTGCTGGCGTCGGCGGGTGTGCCTGTGCGGCTCGAGGTCGTGCCCGCGGGAGGGACTGCGGCGCCTGCCTCCCCGCCCCCGCCCGGCGACCTCGTGACCGGGCTGGCCGGCTCCGTGCTCGCCGTCGTGCTGCGCGAGGCGGTCACCAACGTGCTCAAGCACGGCACCCCGACCGAGTGCCTGATCGAGCTCACGGTGAAGGACGGCCACGCACAACTCCGCGTGACCAACGACGGCGACACCCCGGGGCCGATGGAACCCGGCTCGGGACTGCGGAACCTGCGTGCCCGCATGGAGGCCGTCGGCGGCCACCTGACCACCACCAGAACAGGCGCCCGCTTCGAACTGCTCGCCCGCACCCCCCTCGATCATGAGATTCTCACGCCGGCAAGATGATCCAGGCGACTGTCCCGAACGCCCCCAGCTCCCCCACAGTGGTCCCGCCACACCCACACGAAAGATCATCCAGGGACCATGAACCGTCGACAGTTCCTCACCATCGCCGCCCTCACGGGCCTCACCTCCGCCTGCGGCTCCGGCGGCGCCCGGCGTGCCGCCACCCCCGGCCCCACCGGCTTCCGTACGGAACTGCGCGTGCCACCGCTGCTGGAGGCAGAGGCGGACCGGGACGGGACGCGGCACTTCGCGCTGACGATGCAGCGGGGCCGCAGCGAGATCCTGCCCGGCAAGCCGGTCGAGACGTGGGGCTTCAACGGCCCGCATCTCGGCCCGACGATCCGGGCGGCCCGCGGCGACAAGGTACGCATGACGGTCACCAACCGCCTGGCCGAGGCGAGCACCGTGCACTGGCACGGGATGCGGCTGCCCGCCAAGATGGACGGCGGCCCGCATCAGCTGATCGAGCCCGGCGGCACGTGGAGCCCGCACTGGACGATCGACCAGCCCGCCGCCACGTCCTGGTACCACCCGCACCCGCACGGCGTCACCGCCGGACACGTCTACCGCGGCCTGGCCGGCATGTTCATCATCGACGACGGCGACACCTCCGGGCTGCCCTCGGAGTACGGGGTGGACGACGTGCCGCTCGTGCTGCAGGACAAGGAGCTCGCCGAGGACGGCTCGCCGACCGGCGACACGCTGAGCGGCACGTTCGGCATCCTGGGTGACCGCATGCTGGTCAACGGCACGTACGCGCCGTTCATGAACGTGCGCACCGAGCGGGTGCGCTTCCGGGTGCTCAACGGGTCGAACGCCCGGCGCTACAACCTCACGTTCGGCGACGGCAGGAGGTTCCACGTGGTCGGCAACGACGCCGGGCTGCTGGCGGCCCCGGTCGAGGTGGAGCAGGTCTCGCTCTCTCCGGGCGAGCGCGCGGAGGTCGTCGTGGGGTTCGCCGCCGGCGAGGAGGTCCTGCTGCGTACGGTGCCGGGCGGCGACGACATCGACGAGGGCGACTTCGACCTGCTGAAGCTCGTCGCGGCCGAGAAGCTCGCGCCCTCACCCGGACTGCCGGCCCGCCTGGCCGCGCCCGAGCCGATCGTGGCCCCGGCGAACGCCAGGGTGCGCCGGTTCCGGCTCAACGGGCATGACGCCATCAACGGCAAGGAGATGGACATGTCCCGCATCGACGAGGTGGTCCCGGCCGGCGCCACCGAGATCTGGGAGATCGAGAACACCGTCTACGCCCACAACTTCCACATCCACGAGGTGGCCTTCCAGGTGCTGGACGTGGACGGGGAGCAGCCGCCGGCGTACGCGAGCGGTCACAAGGACACGGTGTACGTGCCGCCGAAGAGCACGGTGCGGCTCGCCGTCCGGTTCGGCGGCTTCACGGATCCCGTCACGCCGTACATGTACCACTGCCACATCCTGCGGCACGAGGACTCCGGCATGATGGGCCAGTTCGTGATCGTCGAGCCGGGGACCGAGGGGCAGGTGCCGCGCACGATCGCCACGCCGCACGGGCCGCACTGACAGGTGCCGGGGCCCCGCGGGAACGCCTCGGCCTGAGATCCGGGGTCAGGGCCGTGGTGCGAGGTCGCGGGCGGGCACGACACCCGGCGCTCACCCCTTCGGCCCCCGGGTCTTGCCGTTCCTGGTCTGCCCGGGCGGCACATGGCGGGACGTGGACACCGTCGGGGCGGCGGTCGGCGTGGTGGGTGGCCGGGTGGGCGGCCGGGTGGCGGTGGGCCGGGTGGTGGTGGGCGTCGCGGACCGGCTCGGGGCGGCCGGGGTGCGGGAGCGGGTGACGCTGCTCACCGGCGGCGGCGCGACCGTCCTGGACCGGGTGCGGACGGGCGCCGGCGAGGAGCTGCGCACCGCCGGCGCGGTGGTGGCGAGGGGCCGGGCGCTCATCGCCCCGGGCGACCGGACCTCGGCGGAGCCACGCCCGGGCTCCCGCTGAGAAGGAGATCCGGTGGTGGGGCCGGGGCCGCCCGCGTCGACCCGGGTGCCGTTGAACGCGCCGCCGATGAAGACCGCCGTGCAGGCGAGCAGCAACGTCCCGCACAGGACACCGACGATCGTCAGCATCCGCCTGCGCCGCCCGTCCTGGTCGGCGGATTCCGCCGCGCTGGTTCTCCGTCGTGCCTCACTCACGATCAACGATCGTAGGGACTACGGCCCCCGTCCCCGGCCGAAGCGGGAATCTGCCGGACAAAATGTGATCAACCACTGCCGTCAACGGATCCGACACCGAGCGGTCAGCAGGTGCACAGCAGCCCGCGCAGCGACGTCTCCAGGCACAGGCTGGAGCGCGCCGGCCGCGGCCAGGGGAAGCGCACCAGCGTCTCGTCCACCCGCACCGTGGCCCCGAACCGGTCCAGCTCCCACAGCCACACGTCCTCGGTCTGCTCCCCGAGCTGCCGGGTGACGCCCGCGGCGAGCTGCGCCCGGTGCGAGGAGTTGACGTGGGCCAGCACCCGCTCCGCCGTCTCGGTGAGCGGATCGGGTGCCGCCTCCAGGTAGTCGTCGGCGTCCAGCACGCCCGACTCCTGCCCGGTCAGGTAGACCACCTGCGCCACGTCCAGCCGCAGCAACCGGGGCGCGTCCGGCCGGCCGAAGCGCTCCAGCGCGTCGAACAGGCTCTCGTCCGCGGTGTGCGCGGCCACCGCCACGGCGGCGGAGCGGGCCTCGACCTCCGGTACGGCCTCCGCCCAGCCCTGCACCTCGATCAGCCCGCGTGGATGCGTGATGGTGCCCAGTTGCCGCATCGCGGTGAGGTTCACGGCCACGACGGCGTCCGCGCGCAGCCCGTGCAGGCTCTCGCCGGGCCGGACGAGCAAGATGGGGCGCCCGCGCTCGTCCACCCCGCCGCGCGCGGGCGAAGGGGCGCCGTCGACAGAGAGCTTGGCGACGTTGGCCGTCGCGGCGAGGGTCCGGACCCGTTCGGGGATCGGCAGCATGGCGCCTCCTTGAGAGCATCAATAGTGGTAGGTTAGCCTTACCTAAGTAAGGATTACCTAATCACATCGAGGTGAACGTGCGCTACACCGGCCCGAAGGTGCGACTGTCGCGTCGCGCGGGCGTCCCGCTGACCAGGAAAGCCGTCCGCTACTTCGAACAGCGCCCCTACCCGCCGGGCGAGCACGGCCGCAAGACCAACCGCCGCAACGCCGGCGACTACGGCCTGCGGCTGATGGAGAAGCAGAAGCTGCGCTGGTACTACGACGTGTCGGAGCGGCAGCTGCGCCGCTACTGGGACCTCGCCGTGCGCAAGTCGGGCGCCTCGGGCGCCGAGCTGGTCACGATCCTGGAGAGCCGTCTGGCCTCGCTGGTGCTGCGCTCGGGCCTCGCGCCGTCGATCTACGCGGCCCGGCAGTACATCAGCCACGGGCACATCGCCGTGGACGGCCGCAAGGTGGACATCCCGAGCTACCTGGTCAAGCCGGGGCAGGTCATCTCGGTGCGGGAGCGTTCGCGCCAGATGCAGCCGTTCGTGGCCGCCGCCGAGGGCGTCTACGCCGACGACCGCCCGGCGGGGTACCTGTCGGTCGAGCTGCAGGAGCTGCGTTTCACGCTGGTCAGCCGGCCGCAGCGCGAGCAGATCGCGATCCCGGTGGACGAGCAGCTCGTGGTGGAGTTCTACTCCCGCTGACCGGCGAGGAGGGCGAGCCCGGGGGCAGCGATCACGCGGACCGTGACCGCTTCCCCCGGGCCTTCTTCATGGGCGCGGCCTTCATGGGCACGGCCTTCATGGGGGCGGCGGCGGGCGCCGTCTCGCGCAGCGCGCGCAGCTCCGCGACCTCCTTGCGCAGCTCGGACAGCTCGTCAAGGATCTGCTGCGTGTGCGCCCTGGTGTCCTCCATGATGTGCGCCGTGCTGTCCTCCAGCGCCGCCCGCTCCTCGGCGTTCTCCTCGTCCATCGCGCTCACCACGACCGCCAGGAACAGGTTGAGCACCACGAACGTGCACACGAGGATGAAGATGGTGAAGAAGATCCACGCCGTCGGGTGGCGGCTCATCACCTCCCTGGCGATGTTGCCCCAGTCGTCGCCGGTCATCGTCTGGTAGAGCGTGAACAGCGAGGTCGGCAGGCTGCCGAAGCGGTGCGGCGCGGTCTGCCCGTAGAGCTTGGTGGCCATCACGGCGGCCACGTACAGGACCAGCGACAGCAGCACCACGATCGAGCTCATCCCCGGCATCGCGCGCAGCAGCGCCGAGACCACGCGGCGCAGGCTCGGCACCACCGACAGCAGCCGCAGCACGCGCAGGATGCGCAGCGCGCGCAGCACCGACAGGCCGCCGTTGGTGGAGGCGAAGGCGATGGCGACGATGAGGGTGTCGAAGATGTTCCACGGGTCGCGGACGAAGGCGGCCCGCTCGACGTAGAGCTTGGCGATCAGCTCGGCGGTGAAGATGTACAGCGCCACGTGGTCGACCACGGTCAGGACGGTGCCGTACTGGGCGACGACGGCGGGGAAGGTCTCCAGGCCGAGGGTGGCCGCGTTGATCAGGATGACGCCGACGATGAACCGCTGGAAGTGGCGGTGGGCGAGTAGGACGCGGGTGCGTTCGCGCACGGGGGCAGGCTCCTCGGAGGTGGATCAAGTGCCGTCCCATGATGACGCATGATGATCAAGCGGGAGACTGTGGTATAAAGCCCACCTGGCGCTGTCAACGGTGAGGGGGGCCGAGCGGCCATGTCCTATCCCAACTACGGTCCCGGCAACTACGGGCCGCCGCCGCAGAGTCATCCCAACGGCACGGTCATCCTCGTGCTGGGCATCGTGAGCCTGGTGGCCTGCATGCTGACCGGCCCGTTCGCCTGGTCGATGGGCAACAAGGCGCTGCGCGAGATCGACGAGAGCGGCTACTACTACGAGAACCGGGGCATGGTCCAGGCCGGGCGCATCTGCGGCATCATCGGCACGGTCCTGCTGATCATCACGTTCTGCTTCGTCGCCCTCGGCGTGACGCTGGGCGTCATCGGCGCCATCACGGAGGGCTCGTCCTAGCGGCGGGGGCCGGGCCCCGGCCCCCGCGAGCGCGCGTCAGACCGCGTGCCTGGAGCGTTTCTGCAGCGCGGCGATGATCCCGGCCGGGTCCACGGTCCCGTAGCCGTAGTCGTAGTCGAACCCGACCTCGCTGCGGTCCTCAGCCGTCCTGCGCAGCAGGGCCCGCAGTTGCGCCGGTGAGAGCTTGGCCGCGGGCCAGCGGGTGCGCACCGCCGCCACGAGCCCGGCCGCGACCGGCGCCGCCGCCGACGTGCCCGAGTCGGGCTCGCTCGCGCCGAACGCCCTGGAGCCCAGGAAGTGCGTGTACGCGCACACGTCCGGCTTGCGCGCGGTCAGCCGCCCCGGCCCCTGCGAGGAGTAGCCCACCCGCTCGCCGTTGACGTCGATGCCGCCCACCGACAGCACCTTGTGGTGGGAGTTGGCGCCCACGATGGGCCGCCCCTGGTAGGCGCAGCGGCCGTCCGGGCACTCGCGCCCGCAGTTGCCCGCCGCGAACAGCACGTCGGCGCCCGCTCTGTCGAGCGCGGCCACCATCAGGTTGAACGGGTGCGCCGCGTTGTCGGAGTAGTTGCCCGGATGCCCCACGGGGAAGTCCCACTCGGGCGAGAACGACCCCCACGAGTTGTTCACCACCAGCGTCCGCGTCTCGGCGGGCTGGGCGTCGAGCACGTTGCGCAGGTGCGCGAAGGCGGCCACCGCGTCCGACAGCAGGCCGTCCAGTGCCGAGCCGCCCGGCCGGGTGGACAGCAGCACGGGCAGGTCGATCAGCGTGGCCTGTGGCGCGGCGATGAGCGCGTCGAACGCGCACATCGTGCCGTGGTCCACCTCGAACTCGCCCGGCCTGCCCGCCACGCCCGACGGGCTCCAGCACCGCTCGGCGTCCAGCGTGACGCCGCGGCCGAGCTGCCTGGCCGTGTGCGCGGCGTTGATCCCGGTGTCCAGCACGGCGACCGTCACGCCGTCGCCGTCGAGCCCCTCCGCGTGCAGCCCCGGCACGTTCAGCAGCCGCTCGACGTCGTGCCAGTCGCCTGACGGCGGATCGCCCCCGCACACCGGCGTGGACTCGATGACCGGGTCGGCGAACACGCCCACCACGTCCGGCCTGAGCGCGGGCAGCAGCGCGACCCTGGCGGTCAGCTCGTCGTCGGAGATGGTGCCCCGCACCAGCACCGAGGCGTCCTCCGCGGCCAGGGAGAAGTCCAGCGGCTGGCTGAGCGAGAGCGGGTCCCCGCCGGCGGCGGGCACCGGGCGCGGCACGGCCACGGGCGTGAACGCGGGATCGAGCTCGACTCCGGGCAGCCCGTCGGCGACGTCGGCCGTGGTGGCGCTCTGCGCGGGGTCGGCGACCGCCGCGACGAGATCGGGGGAGGGACGGAGCTGGATCAGGATCCGCATGTGTCACCACCGAGACGTTTGTGGGAGGGAAACAGACGTCCCAACATTCCTGCATCCGGCCCTGGCGCGTCCAGCGGATCTGAGGTGTTTTGACCTGCGGAAACTCGCTAATCGGGGCGAAGCGGACGACATTTGTTCTGGGACGCCAGACTTCCTTGTTTTCGGTCTGTTCACTACCGTGAGGCGTTATGACGCTCCAGGCGCAAAAGCCGGTTGACGACGGAGAAAAGGCCCACTGGTTGGCGGTGCGGCCGAGGCTGGTCCTCGCCAGTGCCTTCATGCTCTTCCTCGAGCTGGCGCTGATCCGGTGGACCGGGTCCAACATCGTCCATCTCAGTTATTTCACCAATTTCGTGCTGCTCGGGTCCTTCCTCGGGATCGGGCTGGGCTTCCTGCGCGTGGGGCGTTCGCGACGGCAGCCGTACTACTCGCCCATCGTGCTGGCCGTCCTGACCATCGTCGTGCTGACCTTCCCGGTCACCGTCGACCGCAACACCGAGGGCGTCCTGTACTGGACGAGCCTGTCCACCAGCGGGCCGCCCGCCTGGGCGATCCTGCCGGTGATCTTCTGTGCCGCCGCCGTCGTGCTCATGGGGCCCGCCGAGCTGGTCGGGCGGTGCTTCCCGGAGCTGCCGCGCCTGGAGGCCTACCGCTACGACCTGATCGGCAGCCTCACCGGCATCGCCGCGTTCACCGCGCTGTCGTTCCTCAGCGCGCCGCCGGTGTTCTGGGGCCTGATCGCGGCCCTCTGCTACGGTTTGCTGCTCGTGCCCAGGCCCCGGGTGCTCTACGTGGGGCTGGTCACCGTGCCGTCCCTGGTCGTGGTCGGGCTGCTGCTGGCCGAGACGCTCACCGCCGGGGCGATCTGGTCGCCGTACTACAAGGTGACCACCAAGCAGCTCGTGCAGGTCGGCGTCCCCGTGACCGACATCGCGGTCAACGGCATCCCGCACCAGCAGGCCGTGCCCGCCTACGCCCGGCTGCAGTGGGAGGCCCAGTACGGCCTGCCGTACGAACGCGCGAGCAAGCAGCCCAGGGACGTGCTCATCGTCGGCGCGGGCAGCGGCACCGACGTGGCGATCGCGCTGTCCAAGGGCGCCACCCGCGTGGACGCCGTCGAGATCGACCCCAAGCTGCGCGAGCTGGGCGGCTCCGTGCACCCCGACCGGCCCTACGCCGATCCGCGCGTCACCACCCACGTCACCGACGGCCGCGCCTTCCTGGAGCGCACCGCCGACAAGTACGACCTCATCCTGTTCGCCCTGCCCGACTCGCTCACCCTCGTCTCCGGTGCCAGCTCGCTGCGCCTGGAGAGCTACCTGTTCACCGAGGAGGCCATGCGGGCGGCCCGCGCCCACCTCAAGCCGGGCGGCACGTTCTCGATGTACAACTACTACCGCGAGAGCTGGCTCGTCGACCGCCTGGCCACCACCATGCAGCGCGCCTTCGGCCACAAGCCCTGCGTGGACGTGGTCAGCACCGCCGGGCAGCAGGCCGTCATCACCGCCGGCCTGGCCGCGAGCGACCAGCGCTGCGCCGCCGAGTGGCCCGGCGCCGCCCCCGGCACGCCCGAGCCCGCCGGTGACGACCGGCCCTTCCTCTACCTGAAGGAAGGCACGATCCCGCCCATCTACGTCATCACGCTCGGCCTGATCCTCATCGTCAGCCTGCTGGCCGTGCGCGTCGTGGCGGGCCCGTACCAGCGCATGCGCCCGTACGCGGACCTGTTCCTGCTGGGCGTGGGCTTCATGTTGCTGGAGACCAAGAGCGTGACCGGGTTCGCGCTGCTGTTCGGCACCACGTGGGTGGTCAACGCGATCGTCTTCGCCGGGGTGCTCGTCGCGGTGCTCGCCGCCGTCGAGGTGACCCGCCGCTTCCGCACGCCGCCACTTCCGATCATGTACGGCGTGCTGTTCGCGGGCCTGTTGCTGGCCTGGCTGGTGCCCAACGAATGGTTGTTGTCGCTGCCGGTCCCGCTGCGCGCGGTGGCCGCGGTGACGGTGGCATTCCTGCCGATCTTCGCCGCGAACGTGGTCTTCGCCAAACGATTCGCCGAGACGGCCGACGCGACCACCTCCTTCGGCGCGAACCTGCTGGGTGCCATGGTCGGCGGCTGCCTGGAGTACGTCGCCTTGGTGATCGGCTACCAGGGCCTGCTCATCGTGGCGGCCCTGCTGTACGTGGGCGCGCTGGCCCTGCTGCCCAGGAAGAACTCCGCCCTGGTGTGACCGCTCCTGAAAGGTCGCCGAGCATTTCCGAAATGCTCTCTGTAATTCCTTGACCAATGGTCAGATGAACGGTTTCCGGCACGGGTTGATTTGTCGCGGACCGCGAGGTGAGGTAGAGATACCAGCCATGCCTTGATCGCGATGATCGTTGGTCTGCAGAAAGTGAGAATTCCTCTTTACGAAAGGGAGGTACGAGATCGGGGGTGACGTCCGGTAAACCCACGAGCAAAGGTGTAATCATGGCGACACAAGGGGCAGCAAGGATAGATGTCGAGCTCGCCCTGCGGCAGGAGTCCGACCCGGTGCCCACCGGTCGTGCCGAACAGATCGCCGCGGTGCTTCCCCGAAGGGTGCTGTTCGCGACCTCGGCCAAGCCGCTGCCCGCAGGGGAGAGGCGGGTGCCGCAGAGCGAGTGGACCCTCACCTCCGCCTGGCCCTACCAGGGCCGCACCGCCACCGGCAGCGCCGCCGTCCACTACGCGGCAGGTCACGACCGGCTCATCCGGCCGATGATCCTGGCCGACGGCTTCGGTCACGGGCCCAGCGACGTGCCGGGCCTGTGGCACCACCTGAACACGCCCTACCCGCCCCACCAGCATCGCCTCCTGGACCAGCTCCTGGCCCAGGGCATCGACGTGGTGCTGCTCGGCTTCGGCGCCCGGCACACGCACATCCAGGCCAACGCCGGCGTCGCGGCCACCTGCATCCGCCGCGCCATCAGCGAGCGCTCGGGCAACGCGCCGCTGATCGTCGGCGGCCTCGGCATGGGCGGGCTCGTCACCCGCTACGCGCTGGCCGAGATGGAGAACCGCCGCGAGGACCACCAGACCGGGACGTACCTGTCCTACGACACGCCGCACAACGGCGCCTGGATCCCCCTGATACTCCAGCAACTGGCGTACTTCGCCCAGACCCTGTCCCCGACGGAACCCGGCCAGGCAGCCCTGATCGCCAGCCCCGCCGCCCAGCAGCTCCTGTGGGCGTGGGTCGACGGCGCCGGCTACTCGGGGCCCGTCGCCACCGCCAGCCCGCTGCGCACCGAGTTCCTGGAGGACCTGCGGCGCGTCGGCTGGTTCCCGGTCCGGCCGCGCAAGCTCGGCGTGTCCAACGGGGCCGCCGACGGCACCGGCAGGAACGTCCCACCCGACCACCTGGTGTTCGAGTGGAGCGAGCTGGGCGGCCTCGTCGGCGCCACCGTGCGCACCCAGCCGGAGCGCGGCCTCAACAGGCACGTCGGCGGCATGCGGGCGGTGCCGATGTGGGCCGGCAAGAGCTACACCAGCGACGTCCCGCCCTTCGACGGCGTGCCCGGCGGCACGCTGCCCCTGTACGGCATGTTCGCCGATGACCTGGGGGCGCCCATCCCGGGCCGCTACAGATCGACCTGCTTCGTCCCCTCGGTGAGCGCCGTGGCCCTCCAGTACGACCCGCTGGAGTGGCCGATCGACCTCTACACCGACATCACGTCCCTGTCGCCCGAGCAGAGCCAGCTCGACGACTACCACTGCGACTCGCACAACACCGAGCACGGCCAGGTGACCGGCGTACTCGCCGACTGGATCCTGGGACAGCTCGGCAAGTGAGCGGCGGCGCGGCGGGCCAGGCCCGGCCGCCCGCCGCCCGACCCCTCCTGGAGCCACACGCATGCTGAACGAGATGTTGCCCGGCTACGAAGGGCTGGTCGCCGACCCCTACCCGGCCTACGCCGACCTGCGGGCGTCCGGCGCTCCCCGCCTGGTGACCATGCGCGGCGGCCTGTACGGGCGGCTCGTGACCCGCTACGACGACGCCCGCGCCGCCCTGGCCGACCCGCGGCTGAGCAAGGACCCGCGCCACGCGCCCGCCGACTGGCAGGAGGCGGGGCGCGGGCGGCCGCTGGAGGACCGGTCGGGGCTGGGCACCCACCTGCTCACCACCGACCCGCCCGAGCACACCCGGCTGCGGCGCGTGGTGTCCGGCTTCTTCACGCCGCGCCGGCTGGCGCTGCTGCGGCCGGGGATCGAGGCCCGTGCCCGCGCGCTCGCCGCCGGGCTGCCGCCGGGGGCTGAGGCCGGTGCCCGCGCGCTCGCCGCCGGGCCGCCGTCAGGGGCCGAGCTGGTGCGTGACTTCGCCTCGCCGCTGCAGTCCTGGGTGATCTGCGAGGTGCTGGGGGTGCCCGAGGCCGACCGTACGGACTTCCAGCGGTGGACGGCGGCGGTGGTGTCGTCGCAGCCGGACGCGCCGGACGCCCGGCCCGCGGCGCTGCGGGAGCTGGCCGCGTACGTGCGCGGGCTGGTCGAGGGCAAGCGGCGGGAGCCGGGGGACGACGTGATCAGCGCCATGGTCACGGCGGCCGAGGACGGGGACCGGCTGGGCGGGGACGAGCTGCTGTCGATGATCTTCCTGCTGCTCGTGGCCGGGTACGAGACGACGGTCGGGCTCGTCGGGCTGGGCACGTACACGCTGCTGCGGCATCCCGGGGCGCTGGAGCTGCTGCGCGCCAGGCCCGAGCTGATCGAGGCGGCCGTGGAGGAGCTGCTGCGGCTCGACAGCCCGGTGGAGCTGGCCACCTGGCGCTTCGCCCGGGAGCCTGTGGAGATCGGCGGCGAGCTGCTGCCGGCCGGGGAGCCCATCCTCGTGGCGATCGCCGCGGCCAACCGCGACCCGCGCCGCTTCGCCGACCCCGACCGGCTCGACCTCACCCGGCGGGACAACGCCCATCTGAGCTTCGGCCATGGGCCGCACTACTGCCTGGGGGCGCTGCTGGCCCGCCTCGTCGGGCGCGCCGCGCTGGCGGAGGTCGTCCGCCTGCCCGGCCTCGCCCTGGCCGTGCCGGCCGAGCGGCTGCGCTGGCGCGCCAGCCTCACGGTGCGCGGGCCGCTGGAGCTGCCTGTCACCCTCGGCTAGCGGGCAGCTGCCAGCGGCCTTCGGCGGGCGCGGCTAGAGGCCGCAGAGCTCGTCGAGGGACTGGGCGCCGGTCTTCTGGCTGTTGCGGGTGGGCGTCTGCGTGGGCGTGGCCGTGCGGGTCCTGGCGGGCGTGGAGGCGGTCACGCTGGGGGAGGCGCTGACGTTGGCCGTCTGCGCGCGGCGGGCGGGCCTGAGGGAGTCGTTGATGGCCTTCTTGGTGGCGGTACGGATCTTCGCCCAGTCGGGCCGGCCCGAGTAGAACTCCGGGGGCACGAACTGCAGGCTGGTGATCTTGGCGTCCTTGACCTTGACCGCCAGCTCCACCAGCGCCGGCAGCAGGCTCTGCGGGATGTTCGTCTGCGCCAGCCGCTTGGCCGCACCGGCGATCTTCTCGAACCTGGCGAGGATCACCGCGGGGGTGGCCTGCTGGGCGAAGGCGCCGATGACGCAGCGCTGGCGGGACATGCGGGAGAAGTCGTCGCTGCCGACGCGGGAGCGGCCGTACCACAGGGCCTGCTCGCCCGTGAGCTTCCGGTATCCCGCCTTGATGGTGCCGGCGGTGCCGTAGAGGCCGCCCCACTTGACGTCCTGGTCCACCCTGATCCTGAGGCCGCCGATGGCGTCCACGAGGTCGGCGAAGCCGTACATGTTCATCAGCATGTAGTAGTCGAGCTTGAGGCCGAGCGTGTAGCCGATGGCGTCCATGAGGGCCCGCGGGCCGCGGTTCTTGCCGCCCATGAGCTGCGGGTTGTCGTTGGCGTACTGCCAGACCTCGTTGAGCAGGCCGCCGTTGGGCAACTCGGCCATGAACCCGTTCGGGAACTGCTTGTGCAGCGGGGAGGAGGTCGGGAAGCGCACGTGCTGCAGGTTGCGGGGCAGGCTGAACAGCACGGTGGCGCCGGTCCTGAGGTCGACGCTGGCCACGTTCATGCTGTCGGTGCGCACGCCGGTCCTGTTGCCGGCCGCGTCGCCGCCGATCAGCAGGAAGTTGACGCGGTCCTTCCCGTTCCACGGGTCCTCGGGGTTGTGGGTGATCTGGGGGTCGCCCGGGTCGGGGGTCTCCTTGAAGATGGAGCCGACGGCGTCGCGGAAGGTCAGGACGTAGTTGGCGGTCAGCGCGAACGGCGACATGACCGACACGCACAAGACGCCCACCACGATGCCGGTGAGGATCTGGCCCTGCTGGTTCAGCCTGTTGGGGCCGAGCGCCACGTACGAGGTGGCCAGCACCGCGAACCACGCCAGGGCGAGCACCCCGGCGATGACGACCACCGTCATCATGTTGCCCCGGTCGGCCAGCCAGGCCGCGTTCGCCAGGTCCCCTGCCACGGTCAGGCCGAGGGCCAGCGCGATGAGCAGCAGCACCGCGTACACGCTGATCAGCACCAGCCCGGTACGGCGGTGCCCGGCCCGCAGGTGCGCGGCACCGGGCACGACGGCGGACAGCGCGGTCCAGCCGAGCACGGCCGCCGGGGTCAGCGGCTTGGCGAAGCGCGGGGCTCTCGAACCGGAGCCGGGCTTGGCGGGACGGGAGGCGGGCTTGCCGGGGCGCGCGGAGGATTCACCGGGGCGCGCGGAGGATTTACCGGGGCGTGCGGAGGACTTGCCGGGGCGTGCGGGCCCGGGCTTGCCGGGGGCTGCGGAGGAGGGCTTGCCGGGGCGTGCGGACGAGGGCTTGCCGGAGCCGGCCGGCCGGCCTGCGGGCGCTCCGGCGACGAGCTTCCCAGGGGCGGCGGGTGGCTCGGCGGCCGGAGTGCCGGGAGCGGTCTTGCCGGGCCTGGCCGAACCGGAGGCGCCTGGCTTGCCTTCACCGGGAGCGCCTGACGTGCCGGAAACGGGTGTGCCGGGTTTGCCGGGGGCGGGTGCGCCCGCCGCGTCCTGCGCGGGGGCGCCGTTGGTGTCGGAAGCCGGGCGTGTTCGTCGCGAGGGGCGCCGTTTCCTGCCTTCCGGCGCGGTGTCTACCCCATCGCGATTGCTCACACCTGGCTCCTTACACGCCTACCAGGCAAAACCCACGTTTTGCCCCCCGATCGGCACAAGATTGCCAGGATTCTAGTCCCCATACCTGGACAACAGAGACATGTGCCCAACCTGAGATGAATGCCACGGGTCCATCAGGAGACCGTTGAAGAGGGCGCCAGCCACGTGTTGCACTGGTACGCCTTGTTCCTCTCCCACCCCTGGCGGAACCACCTGCCGCTGTTGACCGGCTTGCCGTGGTCGCGCGGATAGCCCGGATGGTCGCCCACCTGACTGAAGAACCAGAACAGCCGGCCACGGCTGGCCGTGTTGACCGGGTACGTCGCCGCCACCGACCGCATCCACATCGCGCCGAAGCAGTTGGCCTGCAACTCCAGCCGCCGGCTGAGCGCGAGCTTACCGCTCTGGCTGGAGGAGTCGAGCGTCGCCGACCACCAGGAGTTCATCAGGCCCGTGAGGTTCTGCACGTGGTGGCCGTACTCGTGGGCCATCATGCCGATGATGCCGCCGTGCCAGGTGATGATCTGGCCGTAGCCGGCGGCGTTGCCGCGGCCCCTGGCCATGGCCGAGGTGGAGGCGTAGATGGTGTTGTTGCGCGGGCAGTAGTACGGCACCGTGCTGCCCGGCGACGGGTAGTCGCCGCAGGCGCCCCTGCCGCCCTGGGCGGCGATGGCGTACCTGGGCGGGCTGAAGTCGAAGCCCTGCTTCTCCAGCACCGGCTTCCAGGCCCGGTCCATGCACTTGCCGGTCTTGACGATCAGCGCCTTGAGCTGGCTGTGGTTGAAGATGCTGGCGTTGCCGGCCGGGCAGTTCAGCCTCGGCAGCACCCCGGCCCGGTAGACGCTGTTGTTCTTCAGGCTCGTGTTGACCTGGACCTGGGCGGGCGGCGTCACGTCGGTGGACGGCTCCTCGGTCGGGGTCGGCTCCTGGCTGCGCGACGGGGTGGGCTCCTCGTCCTCGGTGGGCCTGGCCGAGGGGTCGGTGGACGGCTCCTCCGACGGCTCGTACGTCGGGACCGCCACCGGCGTCGAGGTGTCGGAGCTGGACGAGGCCGACAACATCACCGCCCCGATGACGATCAGCACGAACAGCGCCGCCAGCGAGCCGAACACGGCCCCGAGCACGCCGAGCGCGCCCATCCCCGACTTCCTGGGCGGCGGCGGGCGGTGCCACTGCTGCGGCGGCATGGGCGGCGGCATCGGCGGCGGCGGGGGAGGAGGCGGCGCCTGCCGGTACGGCTGCTGCGCGTACTGCTGGCCGTACTGCTGCCCGCCGTAGGGCTGCTGCCCGTACGGCGGCGGCGGGTACGGCGGCTGCCCCTGCGGCTGGGTCGGCTGCTGCTGGTACGGATTCCCCTGGGGCGGCGCTGAAGGCGGCGGGGGCGGCGGGGGAGGGGGCGGCGGCGGGTAGGCTCCGCCCTGCGGCTGCGGCTGCCGGTATCCCGGCGGCGGCCACGGCAACGAGGGGGGCCGCTGAGGCTGTCCTGGCCCTTGTGGCGGGGGTGGATATTGCCCGTTCCCTGTCACCGTGTCTCCCCGTTTGCCCCGTCGTCCGAAATGCAGGCATTCGCCGTGCGACCTGTCGGACCCTTGCCAAATTTGGGGCAAAAGCATACTGATTTATCACCCGTCACGGATGTAGCAGTGCTCGGTTACAGTCCGAAATCATTCGAGGTGATCTCCGCTATCTCCCGGTCCGGGCGGCGGGCGTTGTCCTAGCTTCATGTGCATGAATCTCCAGCAGCTCCGCTATGTGGTCGCGACTGCGGAGCACCGCACCATGACCGACGCGGCCAGGTCGCTCTACATCGCGCAGCCTGCGCTTTCCCGCGCGATCCGCGATCTCGAGCGCGAGCTCGGCATGACGTTGTTCGCCCGTTCCGGACGCGGGGTGGTCGTCACCGCGCAGGGACGCCGGGTGGTCAAGCTGGCGAGGGAGGCACTCGACGCGGTTCACGAGATCGAGGGCCTGGCCAACCAGACGACACCCACCGACGCGGAGCTCCGCATCGCGTCCACCCCCAGCCTCGAACCCGGTCTCGCTGGGCGGCTGCTGCCCGCCTACGCGGCCGAGCATCCAGGCGTACGCGTGCACATCGTGCGCTGCGACGGCAGAGACGGCGTCGTCAGCGCCATCAGGGACCAGCGGGCCGACCTCGGCCTCACGGACCTGCCCGTGCCGACCGATCTCATCACCCACCCCCTCGAACGCCAGGAGATCGTCCTGATCTCCCCGCCCGGGCTCGACCTGCCGAACCCGGTCCCGATGGGCAAGCTGCACGGCATGCGCCTGGCGCTGCCCGCGCGCGGCAGTATGCGGCGCAGGGAGCTCGACGCGATGTTCGGCAAGTACGCGGTCACCCCGGTGGTCGTGCTCGAGACCGACGAACGCAACGGCTGGCTCAACGCCGTCCGCGCAGGGCAGGCGTCGCTGCTGTGGTACCGCGGCATGGCCGAGCAGGCCGGGCGCGCGGGCCTGGTGGTGCGCTCGCTCGAACCCGCGGTGCGACGCGTCATCGCCGTCGTGCACGCCCGCCGCCGGCTGCCGCTGATCGCCCAGGACTTCCTGGCCACAGCGGAGAAGGGAACCGCCGCCTGACGTCTTCGGGAACGATCCATTTCCCGTCTCGCCGCGCCTGACGGAGCACGAGACGGCAGCAGCCACGTGGGGCCCGGCATCGGCGCCGCGCCCCTGATGGCCGCCGGGACGACCCCTCCGTCCTAGCCCGAGCTGCGCAACACCTCCCTGGATCCCGCCGGCGTGCCCCTGCCTGACACGCCGTCCGGCCCGGCCGCCACACCCGCGGGTGTGACCCTGGCGATGAGTGTCCTGGCGCCGTCGCGTACGACGCGGTGCGGCGCCCCTGTCAGGTCGCGCTGCGGCAGCCGGCCGGCGCTCTCCAGCACCGTCAGCCGGCCGGTGATCTCAAGCACCAGCAGCCGGCCGCGCCGGTCGGAGGCGATCACTGTCATGGCGCTCCGCGGGGCGGCACCCGTTCCCCAGCCTGATCCGGCCGCGGCGCGGACCGGACCCGCCGCGAGGGCGGCGGCCGGGACGACGCGGCCGTGAGGCCGGGTGCGCACTGGACGCATGTCCCGTGCGTAACACGGCGGGCGCCCGGTGACCAGAGTCCCGTCCCCAAGGTGACAGGAATGGTCTAGCTGGTCACCCCGCCACGGGCAGCCGGACGACGGCCCGCAGGCCAGGCTCCGCGTCCTCCAGGACCACCGTGCCCCCGTGCGCCCGCACGGTCTCGCGGACGATGGCCAGCCCCAGGCCGGCGCCGCCCTCGTCCCTGCTGCGGCCGGAGTCCAGCCTGGTGAAGCGGTTGAAGACGCGCTCGCGGTCCTGCTCGGGGATGCCGGGCCCGTCGTCGGTGACGGTGAGCACGCCGTCGGCGGTCAGCGCCACCTCGACCTTGGAGGCGGTGTGCCGCACCGCGTTGTCCATCAGGTTCGTCAGCACCCGGCTCAGGTCCAGCGCGTCGCCGCGGACCACGACCGGGTCGCACACGGTCAGCCGCGCCTCGGCGTAGCGGTCCACCGTCTGCCGCACCACCTCGTCCAGATCGACCGGCTCGCGCCGCGCGGGCACGCCGCCGCGCTCGTCCAGCCTGGCCAGCGCGAGCAGGTCCTCGGCCAGCCGGGACAGCCGCATCGTGTCCTCCAGCACGCCCTCGGCCGTCTCCTGCCAGTGCTGGCCGTCAGGGTGCCCGAGCGCCACTTCGAGCTGCAGCCGGATGCTGGCCAGCGGGCTGCGCAGCTCGTGCGCGGCGTCGGAGACGAGCGCGCGCTGGCGCTGCTCTGCCTCCTCCAGGCGGGCCAGCATGTCGTTCAGCGTGGTGGCCAGCGAGTGCACCTCGTCGCGCGACTGCGGCACCGGCAGCCGGCGCGACCTGGCGGTGTGGGTGATGTCGGCCGCGCCCCTGCGCAGCGCCGCGATCGGCCGCAGCGTGCGGCCGATCATCAGCCAGCTCGCCACCGCCAGCAGCACGACCAGCGCCGGCGTGCCGATCAGCAGCACCCGCCCGGACGTGACCAGGCTGGTCTGGATCTCGCTGATGGGCCGCGCCGCCACCACCGTCTGCCCGTGGTCCGCCCTGAGCACGACGACCCGCAGGAACCCCGGGATCGCGTACGGCCGGCCGTCCAGCAGCGTCGCCTGCCCGCTCCTCAGCACCCGCGACCTGGCCCGGGCGTCGAGCAGCGGCACCAGCCGGTCGGCGCCGTACGTGACGTGCGTGATCCGCCCCCGCGCGTCGATGACCTGCACGATCGTGCCGTCGTGCGTGCTGATCGGGCTGGTCAGCGTGCCCGCGTCGGCCGCCACGCGCACCGCCTGGGCCTGCGCCCTGGTGGACTCGTCCACGGTGTCCATCAGCGCCCGCTCCAGCACGGTCACCAGCACCGTGGCCGACAGCGCCAGCGCCAGCGCGAGCACCGCGGCCGCAGCCGCCGTGAGCCGGAAGCGCAGGCCCTGCCGCCGCCACCAGACCAGCGGTGACTCAGCCACCGTCGCCCGCCAGCCGGTAGCCGGCGCCGCGCACGGTCTGCAGCGCGTTCCTGCCGAACGGGGCGTCGATCTTGCGGCGCAGGTAGCCGACGTACACCTCGACCACGTTCGGGTCGGTGTCGAAGGTGTCCCACACGTGCTCCAGGATCTCCGACTTCGAGACCACCTCGTCCCGCCGCCGCATCAGGTACTCCAGCAGCGCGAACTCCCGGGGCGTCAGCTCGATCGGGCTCTGCCCGCGCTCGACCCTGCGCCTGGCCGGGTCCAGCGACAGGTCGCCCGCCAGCAGAACCGACGGCCGCCGCCCCGCGTCGCGCCGCATCAGCGCCCGCAGCCTGGCCACCAGCACCACGTACGAGAACGGCTTGGTCAGGTAGTCGTCGGCCCCCAGGTCCAGCCCGTCGGCCATGTCGTACTCGCCGTCCTTGGCCGAGAGCATCAGGATCGGCACCCAGTTCTCCTCGGCCCGCAACTGCTTGCACACGTTGTAGCCGGACAGCCTGGGCAGCATGATGTCGAGCACCACGACGTCGTAGTCGCCCTGCCTGGCGGCGTGCAGCCCCTCCTCGCCGTCGTGCGCGAGATCCACGGCGAACCCCTCCGCCTGCAGCCCGCGCTGCAGCGCGGCCGCCATCCGCCGCTCGTCCTCGACGACAAGTACTCTCATACGGCAATTCTCCTGTTCCCGCGCTGAGACAACGCTGAGAAGCCTGAGAGTCGTCTCAGTCTGTCTCAGGGTTGCCACAGGAAGCATGACGCAGGCTCTGGGCATCGACATACCGTTAAGGAGTGAGATGCGTAGAGGCACGTTCGTGAGGTGGGGAGTGCCGATCGCGGCGGCTGCCGTGATCGGAGCCGCGATCGGCGCCGGCCCCGTCATCGCCGCGGTGAGCGGCGACCCCGTGCTGCCCGAGCGGTCGGCCGAGCAGTTGCTCGCCGACGCCGTGGCGGCCACCAGCAAGGCGGGGGGAGTCCCGCCGATGTCGGGCACCGTGCAGCAGACCGCCTCGCTCGGTCTGCCGGCGCTGCCGCAGACCGGCGGTGCGGTCTCGCCGCTCAGCCTGCTGTCCGGCTCGCACGAGGTGAAGGTCTGGTACGGCGCCGCCGACAAGGTGCGCGTGGCCATGCCGACCCAGCTCAACGAGACCAACCTGATCCTGAACGGCGGCCAGGCCTGGTACTGGGACAGCGCCACCAACACCGCCACCAAGCTGACCATCAAGCAGGGCAGCGGCGGCCCGGCCCAGGCCACGCCGCTGCCGCGGGAGACCGAGCTGACGCCGCAGCAGCTCGCCTCGCGGCTGCTGGCCGGCGCCGACGAGCACACCGCCGTGCGCGTGATCAACACGGCGGAGGTGGCGGGCCGCCCGGTCTACCAGCTCGTGCTGGCGCCCAAGGAGGAGACCTCCCTGGTGCAGGAGATCCGGATCGCCCTCGACGGCGAGACCTACGTCCCGCTCCAGGTCCAGGTGTACGCCAAGGGGTCGGCCGAGCCGGCGTACCAGGTCGGGTTCACGCAGGTGACGTTCACGCCGCCGGCGGCGGAGAACTTCACCTTCACCCCGCCCGCGGGCGCCAAGGTGGAGGAGCGCACGCTCGGCACGGAAGGCGACGCCGGCGCTCACGCGGAGGAGCGGGCCGAGCACGCCAGGCAGGTCGCGGGCGACCTGAAGGTGGTCGGCGAGGGCTGGACGGCCGTCGCGGTCGCGCCGTTCTCGCTGTCCGACCTGACGGCGGCCCAGCAGTCCGGCACGCCGGAAGGCGGGCACGGGCAGCCCGGCGGGCAGGGCGGCGGGCAGGGCGGTGACGCGGCGGCGCTGGTCGACAGCGTGCTGAAGAGCGCCACCCCGGTGAGCGGCACGTGGGGCTCCGGCAGGCTGATCAGGACCAAGCTCGTCACGGCTCTGCTGACCGACGACGGCCGGCTCCTGGTCGGCGCGGTCACTCCGGAGGCGATCACCAAGGCGGCGGGCACCAAGTGACCACCGTCACGCAGGAAGCGGGGGCGCCCTTCGGGGCGGCCCCGCCCTCCGGGGACGCGGCGATCCTCACCCGGGGGCTGACCAAACGGTTCAAGGGCGGCCAGGTCGCCGTGGACGCGCTGGACCTGACCGTGCCGCGCGGCTCGGTGTTCGGCTTCCTCGGGCCCAACGGCTCGGGCAAGACGACCACGATCCGCATGCTGCTCGGCCTGGTGGCGCCCACGCAGGGCGAGTACTCCGTGCTCGGGCTGCCGCAGGCGCAGGCCCTGCCCAAGGTGGGGGCGCTGGTCGAGGGGCCGGCGTTCTACCCGTACCTGTCGGGCGCGGCCAACCTGATGCGCTTCGACGCGGCCGACCCGACCGCGCCCGGCGGCACCGCCAAGCGGCGGATCGCCGACGCGCTGGAGCGGGTGGGCCTGTCGGCCGCCGCGGGCAAGCGGTACCGCAACTATTCGCTGGGCATGCGTCAGCGCCTGGCCATCGCGGCCGCGCTGCTGGGGCCGCGCGAGCTGCTCGTGCTGGACGAGCCGACCAACGGGCTCGACCCGCAGGGCACCCGCGAGGTGCGCACGCTGGTCAAGGAGATCGCGGCGGAGGGCACCACGGTGTTCGTCTCCTCGCATCTGCTGGCCGAGGTCGAGCAGATGTGCACGCACGCCGCGATCATGCGGACCGGCAGGCTCGTCGCGCAGGGCACGATCGCCTCGCTCAGCGGCGGCCTGGTGACGCGCATCAGGGTGGAGACGCCCGACCCGGACGACGCCACGCGGGTGCTGGCCGGGCTGGGCCTGGCCGAGGTGCGTGCCGAGGGCCGCGAGGTCACCGCCGAACTGGGCGGGCACGCGCCGGAGCGGGTCAACGCCGCGCTGGTGGAGGCGGGCGTGGCCGTACGCGGGCTGGCCGTGGTGCGGCCGAGCCTGGAGGACGTGTTCGTGGGACTGACAGGGGAGGGCTTCGATGTCGACGGGTGAGCGCCCGGGGGCAGGCCCTGGGACGGGCACGGTGACGGGCACTGGGACGGCCACGGTGACGGCCGCGCCCGGGCCGCGGCGCACGCCGGGGCTCGTGCCGGTGACGGAGACCATGCGCACCGCCGAGCGCCGCGAGCCGGAGCCGGGGCCGGCGGGGCCGCCGGAGCCGGTGGCCGGGGCGACGTGGGCGTTCTGGCGGCTGCTCGGCTCCGAGCTGGGCCTGACCTTCCGCCGACCGCGCAACCTGGCCATGCTGGCCGTGCTGGGTGTCGTGCCGGTCGTCGTCGGGGTCGCGCTGCGCATGTTCGGCTCGGCGGACGACGACATGAGCGGGCTCGTCCAGGACGTGGCGGGCAACAGCGTCATGCTGACGTTCGTCTCGTTCTCGTTCCTGGTGCTGCTGCTGATGCCGGTGGCCGTGAGCGTGGTGGCGGGCGACTCGATCGCGGGGGAGGCCGGGGGCGGCACGCTGCGCTACCTGCTGGCCGCGCCGGCAGGCCGGACCAGGCTGCTGCTGGTCAAGTACCTCAACGCGGTCGTCTACGCGTACGCGGTGACCGCGGTGGTGGCGCTGTCGGCGCTGGTGACGGGGCTGGTGCTGTTCCCGGCGGGCGACGTGACGCTGCTGTCGGGCACCACGATCCCGCTGGCCGACGGGCTGCTGCGCATCGCCATCTCCGTCGGGTACGTCGGCGCGGGCATGGCGGCGCTGGCCGCGGTGGCGCTGACGCTGTCGGTGTTCACCGAGGTGTCGATCGGGGCCATCGCGGGGACTGTGGTGCTGGTCATCGTCTGCCAGGTGCTGCGGGCCATCCCGGAGCTGGGCTCGATCACGCCGTACCTGCTGCCGACCAGGTTCACGAACTTCGACGCGGTGCTGCGCAGCCCGATCGACGTGGCGGCGCTCAGGGACGGGCTGCTGACGTTCGGGGCGTACATCGTGCTGTTCGGCTCGATCGCCTGGGCCCGCTTCTCCGGCAAGGACATCACCTCCTGATCCGCGTCCCGCGCCCGACCGTCCCGGGCGGGAGGCGGGCCCGCCGGCTGAGGCGGGCCCGCGCGTTTCCGTGAGGGGGAGGGCCGGGGCTCAGGCGGACGGGCGGCGGCGCAGCCCGAGGAACCCGATCACGACGCCGATGACCCCCACCACCAGCCCGGCCGCGCCGAGCAGGCGGGCGGTGCCGTCCGACGACGACGCGGCGGCCACCGCCACCGACGGGGAGGCGGACGCGGAGGCAGGCGCGGTGGCAGGTGCGGTGGCCGAGAGGGTGGCGGTGCTCGCGTCCTCGGCGGCGGGCACCAGCTTGAGCAGCGGCGCCGGGTGCTCGGGCTCGGTGCCGTCGGCCTTGGGCGCCTCAGCCCAGTCCACGACCTCGCCCCCGGAGTACGTCTGCTTGGTCGGGAACATCAGCGAGTCCACGTCCTCGGGCAGCTGCCCCATGGACACCTCGAACTCCTGGAACTCCCCGGGATTGATCTTGCCGCCCTCCCAGACGACCTTGGTGACGGCCTCCTCCAGGTCGCCGTACTCGGTCTTGACCGGCTTGGGCAGCTTGCTCTCGGTGACCTTGACCTTCCACCCGGGCACGGGCTTGACGGAGACGAAGGCGAGCGGGTGATCGGTGGGGAAGGAGACCTCGATCTTGGTGGTCGAGGCGTTGTCGCGCTCGTTCGGCACCCGGAACGCGACCTTGGTGAACCCGCCCTGCTCGGCGGTGCCCGGCTGGATGGTGACGTGGGCCAGGGCAGGCAGGGCCAGGCCGGCGGTGAGCGCGGTGGTGGCGGCGAGCACGGTCACCGCACGGCGTACGAAGGACATGTCGAAAGCTCCACTTGGGTGATGAGGGAAGAACAGGGGTGTCAGACGGTCAGGCGGGAAGTGGAGGACCACGCCTGGCCACGCTGTGCCGGAAACCCGGCTGGGGCGGCACCACCCTGGTGCGGACGACCGGCGCGCCGGGCCGCGACACGGGTGCGGCGGCCGGGGAGAGCAGGACGAGGAGGCGGCGCCCGATGCGGCGCAGCAGCGACCACAGCGCGGCCTCGCCGCGCGACAGCCACAGGCCGGTGATCACCGTGGCGGTGAGGTGCGTGAGCAGCATGCCGGCGTTGACCGCCAGCCCGCCCTGCGCGTGCCCGTGCACCGTGACGTAGGAGGCGCCCTCGCCCGCGAACAGCTCGTGCAGCCCGAGCTGCGCGCCGACCAGCGCCAGGTTGATCGTGCCCGCCGAGCGCTCCCTGCCGCCCAGCGCCAGCCCCAGCGCGGACACGCCCGCGAGCCCGAGCGCGGCGGCCCACGGCGCGGGGGCGGCACCGCCGCCGAGGACGTGGGCGAGCGCGGCCAGGGTCACGCAGACGGCGGCGAAGGCGGCCGTCCGCGCCAGCCGGAGGGGAAGTCGCGCACGCATGGGTGTGCCCCATGCTCTCACGGGGCAGGGGAACATGAGACCTCGAGTCCCAAGCTGGTCAATGCCTGGTCCGAAAATGGCATTTGTCGCTAGGGTCGTGCCGATCGCACTGACATAGAGGTGAGAACGTTGCGGCACTTAGGTGGTTTGCTGATCGGCCTGGTGGTGACGGCAGCCGTGCTCGGAGGCGGCGGATGGGCGGTGCAGCAGGCCGTCGCGAACGCCGCGGCGAACCCACCCGACAACCAGAAGATGTGGATCGCGCTCGGTGCGATGGCCGCGGTTGGGCTCGTCGCGGGCCTGGTTATGGCCGGCCGGATCTCCCCACTGGCGACTTTCGTGCCGTCCATGGTGCTGCTGGCCTGGACGGTGGTCTACGCGCTCGACGTGAACCGGGCGCTCTCCTTCCTGCCGACCGAGCCCTCGGTCAACCAGATCGTCCGCGACGCCGCGTCCGGCGCCAGGACCCTGCTCACGACCGGCGTGCTCGCGCTGCTCGGCGTGGCCCTGTTCATCCCCGTGCTGATGCCCTCGCGGTGGTCGCGCCGCGACGACGAGCTCGACGAGGACTACGAGAACACCCCTGAGGGCAGCTACTACTGACCCCGTGAAGACCTCGGTCGTGGCCGCCTCCCCGAGGGAGGCGGCCACACCTTTGTGACACAGGTCACACGCGAAAGCGCGAACTCCTCCCGGCCGTCCGGGCGAAAGCCTGCGAACACCACGTGAGGACAGGAGCGGCATGTGACCGACGAAGTGGCCGGCGGACCCGCCGACTCCGAGCTGATCCGGCGGTCCGTGCAGGTCCCGGAACTCTTCGCCGAGCTCTTCGACCGGCACGCGGCGGCCCTGCGCCGCTACGTCGCCCGGCGGCTCGGGGAGTCCCTGGCCGACGACGTCGTCTCGGACGCCTTCCTGACCGCGTTCCGTCGCCGCCGTCACTACGACGCGAGCCATCCGGACGCCCGCCCCTGGCTGTACGGCATCGCCGCCAGGCTCATCCTGCGCCACCGCCGCGTCGAGGTCAGGCTCTACCGGGCCCTGGCCCGCACCGGCGTGGACGAGATCACCGAGCCGTACGCCGACCGGGTCGACGACCGCGTGGCCGCGCAGCAGGCGGGCCTGGCGGCGGCGCTGGCGGAGCTGCCGGCCGCCGACCGCGAGGTGCTGTTACTCGTGGCCTGGGCCGACATGTCGTACGAGGACGTGGCCCGCGCCCTGGGCATCCCCGTCGGAACCGTCCGCTCCCGCCTGCACCGCGCCAGGGCCAGGACCCGCAGATCACTCGGCGGCAGCGACCCCACCACGGCACGAGAGGAGTCCCTCGATGGATGACCTAGGTTCCCTGCGCGAGCTGCGTGCCGAGGTGCCGGAGCCGGGTGCGGAGTGGGTGGCCCAGGGCCGCCGCCGGTTGCTGCGCCGGATGCGGCCGCGCGGCCGGGCGTTCGGCCGGGCGCTCCTGCTGGCCGGCGCGCTGGCCACGGCGGCGGCGGTCGCCCTGGTCGTGGTCCGGCCGCAGGCGCCCGCGCGGCCCGCTCCGGCGGCGCAGCCGCGCACCGTCCAGCTCGACGCGGACACGGTGCTGGCCCGGGCGGCGGACACGGTGGGCAGGCGCGCGGCCGCCGAGGTGCCGCTGCCGACGCAGTGGCAGTACACCAAGACCCTGGACAAGCAGCCGACCGGCGACACGATCAAGACCCGGGAGTCCTGGATGCGCTACGACGGCAAGCAGACCGCCGGCTTCGGGGAGGACGGCAGGCTGTCCGTCCATGACGTCCCGCCCGACCCGGGCGACGACGACCTGTCGCCGCGGCAGTACGACCAGAAGCTGCGGGAGCTGCCCACCGACCCGAAGCGGCTGCTGGCCAAGGTGACCAAGGACCGCCACTGGATCGACTACCCCCGGGAGGAGGGCGTCCCCCATGTCGCCGCACCCGACGCGGACCGCGCCTTCGGCGTGATCATGCTCTACCTCAGCCGGTACGGCGTCATGCCGCCCGAGCTGGAGTCGGCCCTGTTCGAGGCGCTGGCACTGATCCCCGGCGTCCGGGTGGAGCAGGGCGTCACCGACGCGGCGGGCCGCACCGGCCTGGGCGTCTGGCGCGACACCGGCAAGGACGCAGCCCGCCGCCGCTACCGCATCCTGGACCCGCAGACCTACCGCTACCTGGGCGAGAGGACGGTCTGGGTGCGCGACGAGTACCTCTTCGACGACAAGGAGCCCGCCATGCGCAAGGGCGCGGTGTGGACCACCGCCCTGCTGACCTCGGTCATCGTGGACCGCCCCGGCGAGCGGGGCTGACCGGGCGGCGGCCCGGGCGCGTCAGGGAGCGCTGCCCGTGTAGAGGCGGGTGACCACCTCCTCGATCGAGGCCTGCTCGGGCGCCGTGGCCATCAGCTCGTCGAGGGTGCCGTCGAACGCCAGCCGCCCGTGGTCGATCAGCATGACCCGGCGGCACAGGCGCTCGATGTCGCCGAGGTCGTGCGTGGTCAGCAGCACGGTGGTGCCCCGCTCCGCGTTCACCCGCAGCAGGAAGTCGCGGATGCCGGCCTTGCTGACCACGTCCAGCCCGATCGTCGGCTCGTCGAGCACCAGCACGTCGGGCGCGTGCAGCAGGGCCGCCGCCAGGTCGCCGCGCATGCGCTGGCCGAGGCTGAGCTGCCGCACCGGGGTGCGCAGGAACTCGCCCAGGTCGAGGGTCTCGGTCAGCTCGTCGAGCCGGGTGCGGAAGTCGGCCCGCTCGACCCGGTACAGGTGCCGGATCAGCTCGAAGCTGTCGCGCAGCGGCAGGTCCCACCACAGCGTCGTGCGCTGCCCGAACACCACCCCGATGCGCCGCGCCAGCCTCGTGCGGCGGCGTGAGGGGTCGAGCCCCGCCACCCTGACCTTGCCCGAGGTGGGGGTCAGGATGCCGCACAACATCTTGATCGTGGTGGACTTGCCGGCGCCGTTGGGGCCGAGGTAACCGACGAACTCGCCCGCCGACACGGTGAACGACAGGTCCCGTACGGCGTGGACGACGTTCCGCTTCACCTTGAACGAGCGGCCCGCCCGGTCAAGCTCGATCATCACTCAACTCCCCGTTGATCTGTAGTGCCGGATGCCCTGCCGCCAGACCAGGGCGGCGGCCAGGGCCAGGACCAGCGCCGCCGCCGGTCCGGCGAACCGCATGAACGCGGGCGTGCCGAAGGGGTCGTCCCGGCCGAGCACGTACAGGCCGGGCTGCCAGTTGACGAAGGCCAGCGGCAGCACGTACGTCACACCCCTGACCAGGTCGCGGCCGTAGACGCTGAGCGGGTACTGGGTGAGCTGGCTGCTGCCGTAGGTCAGGGTGTTGACCACCTCGGGGGCGTCGGTCAGCAGGAACTGCAGCGCCCCGGCGATCGTCCACAGCGCCGCGAAGATGACGACGCCGGTCACCACCATGACGGGGATCATCCAGGCCCGACCCCAGCCGGGGCCGAGCGCGGCGACGGCGTAGCCGAGCACGAGCCCGGCCTGGAGGATGCGCCCGATGCGGGTGGCCATGAACCGGTCGGCGGCGAGCTGGATCCACGCGCCGGCCGGCCTGATCAGGAACGTGTCGAGGGTGCCGGCCTTGATGTGCCCGCTGACCCGGTCGAGGTTGCTGACGAACGTGTCGCAGATGGTGAAGGCGAGGTTGGCCGCCCCGTACAGGAACAGCACCTCCTCGCGGGAGAACCCGGCCAGGCTGGTGGTGTTGGCGAAGATGATCAGGATCACCCCGACGTCGATCGCGGCGATGGCGAAGCCGAGCACCACCATCATCGCGAACGAGACCGGGTACGCCGCAGCCGCGCGGGTCCAGGTCCACACCAGCAGGAAGTACGTCCTAACCACCCTGGATCACCACCTTGTGGCGGATCGCCCTGGTGCCGAGCGCGCCCAGGCCGAGCAGCACCACGGCCCAGAGCGCCTGGAAGGCCAAGGTCTGCGCCATCGGCGCCTTGCCGAGGTAGAGGTCGGTGGGCAGTTGCACCATGGCGGCCCAGGGCAGCGCCATGGCCAGGTCGCCGAACCAGCCGGGGAACAGGTGCAGCGGCACCATCATGCCGCTGAAGAACGTGCTCAGGACCAGCGACAGGACCGTGACGCCGCGGTCGTCGAGCAGCCAGCAGACCGACAGCGCGATCAGGTAGCGCCAGCCGAAGCTGACCAGTACGGCGATCGCGAAACCGGCCAGGAACGCCAGCCACTGGCCCGGGGTGGCGGGGACGTGGATGCCGAAGATCGCGGCGCCGATCAGCATGGGCGGGATGCCGCGCACCAGGAGCAGGTAGGCGGCCCTGCCGAGGTCCTCGGCGAGCGTCCAGAGCTGCAGCGAGGCGGGGCGGACCAGGTCGAGCGCGATGTCACCGCTGCGGATGCGCTCGACGACGGTGAGCCCGCCGCCGAAGAGCTGCATCGGCCCGATGAAGGCCTGGGTGACGAAGCAGAAGGTGATGGCGTCGGTGATGTCGTAACCGGCCAGGCCGGGGCGGGCCTGCCACAGCGCGATCAGCGCGTACGCACGCAGGACGCCGAAGACGCTGTTGGTGAACGCGCCGGCGAGCGCGCCCCAGACGTAGGTGGCGTGTTTGCGGAATCCGTACCGGACGAGCCGGGCATAGAGCGGAAAGGTTTTGCACCTCCAGGGGAGTGATGGCACGTTCACGGAACGTGCCTGGGCCCGCGCACGGGTCTGCCGGTGGGAAACACGGATTATCCGTCGGCGGACCAGCGGTCCGCAACGCGATTAACGGCGCGTGGGCCCGCCGGCGTTATCGTCCCGAAATATCCGCGTAAGAGATGAGTTACTTACTGACCGGTAGGGATCGGCGGGGAGGGGAAGAAAGCACCTGAAAGGGGGCGGAATGCGAGTCGACAGGGACGTGGTACCGGAGTACCCCTTGAGCTGGCAGGCGCGGGCGCTCACCGGTCTGCTGCGTGGCACCGTGAAGCCGGCCTCCAGCCTGCTGATGCGCCATCCGCTGGCCCTGTCGGGAGCCGCCCGCCTGGGCGAGCTGGCGCGGCTGGTCGACGTGCCCCATCCCGCGCACGTCGCGGTCGTACCCGCGGCCTTCTCCGCGTGCGGCGGCGAGTGGGTGCGCGGCGGGCAGGGGCTCGACGAGCGCAAGGTGGTGCTCTACTTCCACGGCGGAGGGTACTTCTCGTGCTCCCCGCGCACCCACCGGTCCATCACCTGGCGGCTGTCGGTGGTGGCCAAGCGGCCCGTGCTGGCGCTGGACTACCGGCAGGGTCCGGTGCACCGGCTGGCCGACTCCCTCGCCGACGCGCTGGACGCCTACGACTGCCTGCTGCGGCGGGGGCACGCGGCCGAGGACATCCTGCTGGCGGGCGACTCCGCCGGCGGCCACCTCACGCTGGCGACCCTGCTGGCGCTGCGCGACCGCGGCCTGCCCCTGCCGGCGGCGGCGATCTGCCTGTCGCCGTGGGCCGACCTCACCGACGTCCCGCGCCGGGCGAACCGCTGGCAGGACCCGATGCTCCCGGCGAGCCGGGTGCGCTGGCTGGCCCGCCGATGGACCTCCGGCCTGGACCCCTGGGACCCGCTCGTCTCGCCGGTGCACGGGGACTTCACCGGACTGCCGCCGATGATGATCGTGACCGGCTCCACGGAGGTGCTGCGCGACGAGGCCAGGCGGGTGGCGCAGCGGGCGCGGCTGGCGGGGGTGCCGGTCAGGTACGAGGAGTGGCCCCGTATGCCGCACGTCTTCCCGATCCTGGCCGACGTGCTGCCTGAGGCGCGCCTGGCGTTCCGGCACATGAGGCAGTTCCTGCAGGCAGTGGCGGAGCTGCCGGAGCCGATGGAGGGCTCGGCGGCGGCCTGACTTTTCCCCACCCCTGTTTGTGTTGATTGGTCTATAGCCGGAGCGAGGGGCAGTATAAGGTTAGGTATGCCTAACTCAGGGGGGCTGTCGCATGGCTGACAAGCGTACGGATCACCACCGGGGGGTCGTCCAGCGGACCGAGCGCATCTCGCGCAACATGGGCCGTGTGATCGTGGGCGGCGACGGGCTGGCGGAGTTCGCCACCAGGGGACTGACCGATCATTACGTGAAGCTGGTCTTCCGCTGTGAGGGCGTCGCGTACCCGGAGCCGTTCAGCGTCAAGGCGTGCCGCGAGACCCTGCCGCGCGAGGTGTGGCCCAAGCTGCGGACCTACACCGTCCGCGCCTGGGACCCCTACACCCGCGAGCTCACCCTCGACTTCGTCGTGCACGGCGACGAGGGCCTGGCGGGGCCGTGGGCGGAGCGGGCGCGTCCGGGTGACGAGGTGCTCATCCTGGGCCCGGGCGGCGGCTACGCGCCCGACCCGGAGGCCGGCTGGCACCTGTTCGTCGGCGACGAGAGCGCGCTGCCGGCCATCGCCGCCTCGCTCGAAGCGCTGCCCGAGGCCGCGGTCGCGCACGTGCTCATCGAGGTGGACGCGCCGGAGGACGAGCTGAAGCTGGAGACGGCCGCCGACGCGCACATCAGGTGGGTGTACAGGAACGGCCGCCCGGTCGGCGAGCGCCTCGTGGCCGCCGTGCGCGCGCTGGACTTCCCGGACGGCGCCGTGCACGCCTTCGTGCACGGCGAGGCCGGCTTCGTCAAGGCGCTGCGCCACCACCTGCGCGTGGAGCGTGGGGTCCCGCTCGACCGGCTGTCCATCTCCGGCTACTGGCGGCTGGGCGTGGACGACGAGGCGTGGCGTCAGGTCAAGAGCGAGTGGAACCGTCAGGTCGAGGCCGAGGAAGCGGCCGCGATCGCCTCCTGACCCACGAACCGCCTGCTGTCACACCGTTTACTTACCTGCGAGGAAGGATCGTCTACCCTCCGATACCCCTTGGGCAAGACATGGGAAAGCCCGCCCCCGATGCCGCCACAGTGTGCCTTGCCATGACACTGATCAGGAGAGGCGAAACCGGATGGCGCGTGGTGCGAGCGAGCTGCCTCCTGGCGTGCGACCGCTTACGGTGGGGGACCCGGTCATCATCGGCCGATACCTGCTCCTCGGCCGCCTGGGCACGGGCGGGATGGGAGTGGTGTATCTGGCGGAGCACCCTCGGGGTGACCTCGTGGCGCTCAAGACGCCGCATGCGGTGCATCTCAACGATGCCACGTTACGGGCCCGCTTCGCCGAGGAAGTGGCTTTCTCGCGAAGACTGGTGCCCTTCTGCACGGCGGCGGTCGTGGAGGACGGCACCGACAGGGACCGCCCCTACCTGGTCACCGAGTACATCCCCGGCCCCGCGCTCTCCCAGGTCGTCAGAGCCGGCGGGCCGCTCGTGCCCGACCTCGCCTACGGCGTCGCGCTCGGCGTCGCGGCGGCGCTGGTGGCCGTGCACGAGGCGGGGCTCGTGCACCGGGACCTCAAGCCGGGCAACGTGCTGCTGTCGCCTGACGGCCCGCGCGTCATCGACTTCGGCATCGCCCGCGACGTGGACACCCTCGCCGCGCACACCCAGGCCGGGCAGGTCATGGGCAGCCCGGGCTGGGTCGCGCCCGAGCGGCTGACCGGCGGGGCCGCCCTGCCCTCCTCCGACGTCTTCGCCTGGGGCTGCCTGGTGGCCTTCGCCGCCACCGGCCACCATCCGTTCGGAGGCGGGGAGCCGGACGTGCTGACCCGGCGCATCCTGTTCGAGCCGCCGCGGGTCGAGGGCGTGCCCGCCCTGCTCAGGCCCGCCGTCTCCGCCGCCCTGGCCAAGGACCCCGGCGACCGGCCCGAGGCCGCCGAGTTGCTGCGGGCGCTGCTGGCCGCCGGCGGGGTGGGGGATCCGTGGGAGCTGCGGCAGGCGGTGGAGGCGGTGCTGGGCAGGATCTGGACGCCCGTCCCCTATCCGCCGGGAGGAGGGCTGGTCCGGCTGGTGGAGCAGACCGGCGACGCGATGGAGCGTTCCGGGACGGGCACCCGGCGGGGGCGGTCCGGTCGTTCGAGGAGCCGGGCGAAGTCGCGCGCGCATCTCTCGCACGCCAGCTTCGCGGCCCTGGCCACGGTGTCGATCGCGGCCATCACGGTCATCGCCGCCTCGGGCGGTGACGGGCTGAGCGTGGGCGGCGGCTCGCTGCTGCCCGCCGACCCGCCCGCCGCGCGGTCCTCGGGCAGCGCGGGGTCCACCGTCAGGCCCACGGCCGTCGCCACGGGCAACCCGCCTCCGGTACGGCTCGCGACGAGGACGGGGGCGCCGGGGACGCCCACGGTGTTCGTCACGCAGACCAGGACGAAGGGACCCGTCGTGGTGCTGACGCCCTCAGGGGAACGGCGTGGCACGTTCCGCGCCACCCAGACGAGCGGGCCGGGGGATCAGGGCGAGGGCGACGGGGAGACGTGCGTCTCGCCGGCGGGGCGGCGGCGGGCCGGGAACGCGGGGGTCAGGCGTGACTGCCCGGAGCCGACGGGCTCGATCAGCACGATCCCGCAGGACGGTCCGGGAGAGTCGCCGGACCCGTCCGGGTCGCCGTCGGGCACCCCGGCGACGACCGGCACCGCCACTCCCTGACGAGAGGCGGCACCGGCCCTGCACCGTCAGCCGAGGCCTAAGCAGCCGCCGGCGCACGCCGGTGGTGACACGGCGGGCGAGGCGGGGAGAACGGCGCCGGCGCGACGGCGCGGGGCCGGGGCGGCGTGGTGACGCCGGGTAGGACGGTGGCGGTCGAGGTGCCGGGCGAGCTGTCGCAAGGTGCCTCCTGACACGGGCGGGATCGCTGGTGCCAGTGTGGTGTCACGGCATCGCCGCAGGCTGTGCCGCCGGTGACAGTCGCGGGCAAAGGCGGGGTAAGGCGGGCGCGCACAGGTGCGGGCCGCGCCAATGCTGGGGGGACTGGCGCGGCCCGCGTTTCGCCGGGGGAACCATCCCATGCCCTGGAGGTGGCCGGCGAGCTTCAGCAGATCAGTGCGCGAACTGCTCCTCCTCGGTGGACCCCTTCAGCGCGGTCGTCGAGGAGTCGGGCGCGACGGCGGTGCTGACCAGGTCGAAGTACCCGGTCCCGACCTCGCGCTGGTGCCGCGTCGCGGTGTACCCCCGCGCCTCGGCCGCGAACTCGGCCTCCTGCAGCTCCACGTACGCGGTCATGCCGTCCGCCGCGTACCCCTGGGCCAGGTCGAACATGCCGTAGTTCAGCGAGTGGAACCCGGCGAGGGTGATGAACTGGAACTTGTACCCCATGTGCCCCAGCTCGCGCTGGAACTTGGCGATGGTGGAGTCGTCCAGGTGCTTCTTCCAGTTGAACGACGGCGAGCAGTTGTAGGCGAGCATCTGGTCGGGGAACTCCGCCTTGATCGCCTCGGCGAACGCGCGGGCCACGTCCAGGTCGGGCGTGCCGGTCTCCATCCAGAGCAGGTCGGAGTACGGCGCGTAGGCCAGCCCGCGCGCCACGCATGCCTCCAGCCCGTTCCTGACCCGGTAGAAGCCTTCCGGGGTGCGGTCGCCGGTGGTGAACACCTGGTCGCGCGGGTCCACGTCGCTGGTCAGGAGCGTCGCGGCCTGGGCGTCGGTCCGCGCGATGACCAGTGAGGGGACACCGGCGACGTCCGCGGCGAGGCGGGCGGCGTTCAGCGTCTTGATGTGCTGGCCGGTCGGGATCAGCACCTTGCCGCCCAGGTGGCCGCACTTCTTCTCGGAGGCGAGCTGGTCCTCCCAGTGCACGCCCGCGGCGCCCGCCGCGATCATGCCCTTCATCAGCTCGAACGCGTTGAGCACGCCGCCGAAGCCGGCCTCCGCGTCCGCCACGATGGGCGCCAGCCAGTGCGGGGCGTCAGCGTCGCCCTCCGACCAGGTGATCTGGTCGGCGCGCAGCAGCGCGTTGTTGATGCGGCGCACGACGGCAGGCACGGAGTTGGCCGGGTACAGGCTCTGGTCCGGGTAGGTCTGCCCGCCCAGGTTCGCATCGGCGGCCACCTGCCAGCCGGACAGGTAGATGGCCTTCAGCCCTGCCCGCACCTGCTGCACCGCCTGGTTGCCGGTGAGCGCGCCGAGGGAGTTGACGTAGTCCTCCGTGTGCAGCAGCTGCCACAGCCGCTCGGCGCCGAGCCGGGCCAGCGTGTGCTCCTCCTGGATGCTGCCGCGCAACCTGATCACGTCCGCCGCGCTGTACGTGCGCTCGATGCCGGCCCAGCGAGGGTCGTTGTCCCATTCGTCCTGTAGCTGCTCAGCAGCTCCCTTGAGGCGATCGTTCATCGTTCACTCCTTCGTCGTCCCCTGGGGCTCACGCCGAGTCTCTGCCCTGACGAGCGGGGCAAACAGCCCAGAGAGGCGAGAAGAATCGTGATTATTCTGCTCCTGTGCATTACCCGGGCGTATTCAGTGGGGAAGAAATCGCAACTTTTACCGTTGGCCTAGACCAATCCCGCTGGGGGAACGGGTGCCCCGGCGTCTCGAACCGTGGCGGCCGGAAGGCTAGAAAATGGGCCGAATTTCTGTCTAAGATTCCGGCATGGCCTCGTTGCTGGGCGAAGAACCGCTGTCTTTGACGCAGGAGCTTGATCTGATCGCGTTTGGCCAGCGCCTGCGCCACCTGCGCAAACAGCGCGGCCTGACGCTGTCGGACCTCGGCTCGCGCGTCGGCAGGGCGCCCAGTCAGCTCTCCCTGCTCGAGAACGGCAAGCGCGAGCCCAAGCTCTCCCTGCTCAAGTCGCTGGCCACCGCCCTGGGCGTCCCGGTCGAGGAGCTGCTGCGCCGCCAGCCGCCCAACCGCCGCGCGCAACTGGAGATCGCGCTGGAGGAGGCCCAGCGCGACCCCGTCTACGCTGGGCTCGGCCTGCCCCGGCTGAAGGTCTCCGCCCGCGTGCCGAACGACGTCCTGGAGCACCTGCTCGGCCTGTACGGCGAGCTGCGCGCCAGGCAGGCCCGCGGCACCGCCACCCCCGAGGAGGCCAGGGTCGCCAACGCCGAGCTGCGGCGCCGCCAGCGGGAGGTGGGCAACTACTTCCCCGACATCGAGAAGGCCGCCGCCCAGGCGCTGGAGGCGGTCGGCTACCGCACCGGCGCGCTGTCGCAGAGCACGATCCAGAGCCTGGTCACGCACTTCGGCTACACCGTGCACACCGCCCAGGACCTGCCCCGCTCCGTGCGCTCCATCACCGACCTGCGCAACCGCCGCATCTACGTCAAGCACGAGCAGCTCGGCATGCACACCCCGCGCACGATCCTGCTGCAGACGCTCGGGCACCTGGCGCTCGGCCACGACAAGCCGCGCGACTTCGCCGACTTCCTGCGCCAGCGCACCGAGGCCAACTACTTCGCCGCCGCCGTGCTCGTCCCGGAGAAGGCCGCCGCGGTCTTCCTCCAGGAGGCCAAGTCCGAGCGGGCGCTGTCGGTGGAGGACCTGCGTGACGTGTTCGCCGTCTCCTACGAGATGGCCGCCCACCGCTTCACCAACCTCGCCACCCACCACCTGGGCCTGGTCTGCCACTTCGTGCGCAACGACGCGGGCGGCACGATCTACAAGGCCTACGAGAACGACGGCATCGTCTTCCCCGCCGACGAGCAGGGGGCGATCGAGGGGCAGCGGATGTGCCTGCAGTGGTCGGGGCGGCAGGTGTTCGCCTCGCCGGACCGCTTCTCGGTGTACTACCAGTACTCCGACTCGCCGACCGGCACGTACTTCTGCGTCGCGCACGTCGATCCGTCGCGCGAGCGGGACTTCGCGATCACGCTGGGGGTGCCGTACAAGGAGTCGCGCTGGTTCAGGGGGCGCGAGACCACCCACCGCACCAAGTCGAGCTGCCCGAACGGCGACTGCTGCCGCAGGCCGCCCGCCGAGCTGGCCGAGCGCTGGGAGGGGTACGCCTGGCCGTCGGCCCGCGCCAACTCGCACGTGCTGGCCGCGCTGCCGCCCGGCTCGTTCCCCGGCGTGGACGAGGCCGACGTCTACACCTTCCTGGAACGGCACGCCGCCGCCACCTGAGCCGTGGCCGGCGGGGCCTCGGTCCTCGGGCTGGCGGGCCTCAGTCCTCGTCGTCCGGTAAGCAGACGGTCAGCGCGCCCGCGGCGACCTCGGCCTTGAAGCGGGTGGTGAGCCCGCGCTCACCGCCGTCGAGCTCGTAGCGCAACGGGCGGGCGAAGCGGGCCGAGATCCTCCTGGCGCGGGAGACCCGGATGAGCGGCGAGCCGTCGGAGCGGCCCGTGGCCATCCTGGTGAGTACCCGCGCCCACTGCACCGGGCCCTTGGCGGTGGTGATGCCCACCTCCAGCCAGCCGTCGTCGGGGCGGGCGTCGTCGAAGGCCTCGACGCCGGCGGCGATCGTGCTCACGTTGCCCAGCAGCAGGCAGCTGGCCCGGCCCTCGAACCAGGTCGTCCCGTCCAGCTTGATCTTCATCGGCACCAGCGGCCCGCCGACGTGCCGCACGGCCGCCCTGAAGTAGCTGAGCTTGCCGAAGCGGCGCTTGGCCCGCCCGTCCACGTCGGCGATCATCTCGGCCTCGAACCCGGCGCCCGCCATCACCGCGAAGTGCTCGCCGTTCAGCACGCCCAGGTCCAGCTTCTCGCGCCGCCCGTGGAAGCCGATGCGTACGGCCCGCTCCAGGTCGGCGGGGATGCCGAGGTTGGCGGCGAACAGGTTCGCGGTGCCGGCGGGCAGGATGGCCATCGGCACGCCCGAGCCCGCCAGGGCGTCGGCGCAGCGTTGCACCATGCCGTCACCGCCCCAGACGAACACCAGCTCGGCGCCCTCCTCGAGCGCCTTGCGCACCTTCTTGCCGGCCTTCTTGCTCTTCGACACCTCGTGCCAGATCAGCTCGCCGACGTCCTGCTCGGCGATGAGCACGCGGAGCGCGTCCAGTCCCGCGCCCAGGACCTTCTTACGGTGTGCCACGACGGCCACGGTGGGGGGCATGCAAAGCGCGCTACCCAGAGCGTGCGCGGATATCCGTGCGGCGAGATCGTCATCGTGTCGCGGAAGTGGGTAGTGTTGATGCACACTATCCATTCGGGAAAGGGTGACCATGTCGGAGCGGACGAGCCGACTGATCGTGCCGATCGTCGTCATCACCGGAGTGGCCACGACCGCGACCGCCGCCTACCTCGCCTACCGCCCCGAGCCGCCGCCCGCGTCTCCCGCGGGCCTGAGCTGGTCGGTGCCCGTCACCGACGTCCTGGGGGTGGTCCGCATCGACTACCAGCTCAACCGCTTACCCCGGCTGGCCAGCAACCAGCTCGCCATCTGGATCGAGGACGCGCGGGGCCGCTACGTGCGCACCCTGTTCGCCACCAGTTTCACCGCCAACGGCGGCTTCGAGCGCAGGCCCATGTCGCTGCCCCTGTGGCGCAGCACGTCCGGATGGGAGTCCGCCACCGACAGCGAGGTCAAGGCGGCCAGCCGCCCGGCCCAGGAGAGCGGCAGGCAGAGCGTCTACTGGGACACCACCGACCGCAGCGGCCGGCCGGTCCCTCCCGGCACCTACACCTACCGGGTGGAGGGCAACGTGGTGTGGGAGAAGCGGGTGCTGTTCACCGGCACCGTCGAGGTGGGCGGCACGCCGCACGTCTCCCGGCCGCGGGTGGAGTTCCTGCCGGCCGACACCGGGCAGGAACCCGCGCTCGTCGCCGACGTCCGGGCCAGCTTCGCGCCGGGCGAGCGGCTGCCCGCCGGGGCCGTCACGACGTTCACGAGGGGGTCATGACGGTGCGCGCGCTGCGCGATCGGGTGATGGGCACCGACCTCCTGCTCGTCCTGCCGCCGCAGGCGCAGGCGGCGGTGCTGGAGTGGCTGCGCGCCGTGGAGCGCACCTTCAGCCGGTTCGACCCCGGCAGCGACACCAGCCGGGTCAACGCCGGCGGGGCGGTCGTCGTCTCCGAGCTGTTCCTGACGGCGCTCGACGAGGCGTGCCGCTACTTCGACGCGACCGGCGGGCTGTTCAACCCCTTCCTCGGCGCCGAGCTCGCCCGGCTCGGCTACGACACCGACTTCGCGCTGGTCGGGACGCGCGACGTGGGCGCCACCACTTCTCCTGCCGGCGCGTCTGACGTGGCCGCCGCTTTTCCCGTCGGCGCGTCTGATGTGGCCGCCGCCGCTGCCCCCGGCGGGGCGCCCGTCGTGCACCTCGACCACGACCGCCGTGCCGTGACGCTCTCGCCCGGCCTCGCGGTGGACCTCGGCGGGTTCGTCAAGGGCTGGAGCGTGCAGCGGGCCGCCGAGGCCGAGCGTGACTCGGGGCGGGTGCCGTACGGGATGATCGACGCGGGCGGCGACCTGGTCGCCTGGCGGCCGGACGACGGCAGGCCGTGGCGGATCGGCGTCGAGCACCCGCTGCGCGAGCGGCCGGTCGGCGTGCTGGAGCTGCCGATGCCCACCACGGCGGTGGCCACCAGCAGCGTCGTACGGCGCCGCTGGCGCGACCGGGCGGGCGCCGAGCTGCACCACCTCATCGACCCGCGCACCGGCGAGCCGGCCGACTCCGACTGCGCGCAGGCCACCGTGATCACCGCTGACCTGGCCGCCGCCGAGGTGTACGCCACCTGCCTCGTCCTGCTCGGCACCCGAGAGGGGCCGCGGTGGCTGGCCGGCCAGGCCCCCGGCGCGGGCTGGATCACCGTCGGCCGCGACGGCCGGGTGCGCTCCTCGGTGGCGCTGGTATGAGGCGCGTCGCGATCGCGGTGGCTGTCTCGTTCCTGCCGCTGCTCCCGCTCGCCCTGCGCGCCTCCGACCTCGGCGACGTGGCCAACCTGATCGGCCTGGCCGGCACGATCGTCATGTGGTGGCAGGTGCTGCTCGGCGTGCGGCAGCTCGCGCACCGCCTCGGCGACGACCGGCTGGCGGCCGTGTCGCTGCACCGGTGGCTCGGCGGCTGCGGCGCGTTCCTGGTGCTGCTGCACCCGCTGCTGGAGACCGTCGTCGACCGGCAGGACTGGGCGTACGTGCTGGTGCCCGACTTCACGTGGGCCGAGTCGGCGTACGCCTCGCTGGGGCGCCTGGCCTTCCTCATGTTCCTGGTGCTCTGGGTGACCAGCACGCTGGCGCGCTACCTGATCAGGCACCGGGTCTGGCGGTACGCGCACTACGTGTCCTACCCGCTGCTGGCGCTGGTGTTCGTGCACTCGTGGGGGCTGGGCAGCTTCCTGACGGAGACGCCGTGGCTGCTGGCGTACTGGCTGGTGCTGGCCGTGGTGTTCGCCGGGGTGGTGTGCTGGCGGCTGTCGGTGTCCCGCTGGGCGGTGCCGTACCGGCTGGTCGGGGTCGAGCGGTTGTCGCCGACCGTGCGCGCCTACACGTTCAGGCCGCTGGGCCGCGCGCTCGACCCGCTGCCCGGGCAGTTCTGCTACCTGCGTACCAGCCTGGCGAGCCGCGCCCACCCCTTCAGTGTCGTGAGTGGCGGGGCGGAGCTGACGTTCGCCGTCAAGGACGCCGGCTCGTTCACCGAGCGGCTGCGCGCTCTCGAGCCGGGTGCGGTCGTCCACCTCGACGGCCCCTACGGCACCTTCACCCGCGAGGCCCAGGACGGGCCCCGCCGGCCGGCGGTGCTGATCGCGGGCGGCATCGGCGTGACCCCCTTCGTGGAGCTGGTGCGCCGCAACGACGACCTGCCCCTGTCGCTCGTCCACGTGGTGGCCTCGCCGCAGGAGGCGGTCTTCGGCGCGGAGCTGCGCCACCGTCTCGGGGACCGCTACCAGGAGGTGGTACGGCCCGAACGGCCGGCCATCCCGGTCACGCCGCGCGCCCGCTACTTCATCTGCGGCAGCCCCCGGTTCGTCGAGACGACCGCCGCGGGCCTGCGGGGCAGCGGCGCCCGCAGGGACCAGTTGTACACCGAGCGGTTCGACTGCTGATCGACCGGCGCGTGCTCGACGTCCGACAGGATCCCGTGCTGGAGCCGCCTGGCCTCCGCCGACGGCTCCAGCCCCAGCTCCTCGTCGAGGATCCTGCGCAGGTCGTGGTAGGCCAGCAGGGCCTCGCCCCGCCGCCCCGACCTGCACAGGCACTCGATGAGGCGCAGGTGGTACCACTCGTTGAGCGGGTTCCTGGCGATGAGCGTGCGCAGCTCCGCCACCAGCTCCCGATGGTGGCCGAGCCGCAGGTCCGCCTCCAGCCGCAGCTCCACGGCCCGGTTGCGGATCTCCTCCAGGTAGGTGAGATGCCGGGCCACGACGGGCCCAGGCGCGACGTTGGCCAGCGCGCGCCCCCGCCACAGGCTCAGCCCGTCACGCAGCCGCCGCGCCGCCTTCTCGGCGGCGCCGGAGCTCATGAGCTGCCGGCCCTCCGCCACGGAGTCGGCGAACGCCTCCGCGTCGAGCTGCCCGGGCTCCACCCGCAGCAGGTAGCCGGTCGGCTCGGTCACCAGCATGTCCGCCACCGCGCGGGTGGCAGGCTGGGCGGCCAGTGCCGAGCGCAGGTTGTACACGTGGGTGCGGATCGCGCCGACCCCCCCGCCGCGACCCTCCCACAACTCCTCGGCGATCGTCTCCACGTCCACGACCTCGTTGGCGCGGAGCAGCAGCAGGGCCAGGACCTGGCGTGCCTTCCGGCCCTTGGGCAGCGATGATTCGGCTTCCGTGCGCACTTCCAGTGGACCGAGAACATTGAATTTGATCATCAAGTGCTCTATTCCCCGTCATTTGCGTACTCTCGAGAGAGAGCCGTTCTGTCGGATGGTACGACGCCGGATACGGCCCGCCCCGGCATGCGGCGGCGCAGGCTGTCCCAAAGCGGAAGGCGCATACCTCCTTCGACACATGCGGCGGCCCGTTGGATCCGCCGGGTGTCACCCTTTGCTGGAATCGGCCCAGGCCACCCCTTGCCTACGGTGGCGCGGTGGACACCGAGAAAAGCACCCTGCCCGTCCTGGTCGTCGGCGCCGGCCCCACCGGACTGGCTCTCGCGACAGAGCTCCGCAGGCAGGGCGTCACCTGCCGGATCATCGACCGTTCTCTCGACAGGCCCGCCCACCAGGCCAGAGCCGTGGCGATGTGGCCCGGCGCGCTGGACGTCCTGGCCCGGCACGGCACCGCCGACGACGTGATCGCCGCCGGCCTGCGGATGACCGCCGCCCGCTACTGGTCGGGCTCCAGGAACGTGGCGACCGCGCGCCTGGGCGACTGGCACAACGGCGGCCCGACCATGCTGGGCATCACCCAGCCCGCCGTCGAGGCCGTCATGGGCGCCAAGCTGCACGAGCTCGGAGTCACGGTGGAGTGGCGCACGGAGCTGGTCGGGCTGACCGACCACGGCGACCGCGTCGCCGTGCGGCTCGACGGCCCGGGCGGGCTCGAAGAGCTCGACGCCGCCTACGTGGTCGGCTGCGACGGCGCGCACAGCGCCGTCAGGGAGCTGTCCGGCATCCCCTTCGCCGGCACCACCTACACGCAGAGCTTCATCCTCGGTGACGGCAAGGTCGCCAGCGCCGTACCGCGCGGCGAGGCGCACTACCACCTGCACCCCGACGGCGTGCTCGTGCTCGTCTCGCTGCCGGGCGGCGACCTGCGCGTCTTCGCCGACGCCAGCACCGCCGGCCGGCTCGACGCCGCGCCCACCGTCGAGGAGCTGCAGCAGCTCGCCGACGAGCGCGCCCCCTACCCGCTGCAGATCAAGGACCTGCGGTGGAGCACCCGCTTCCCCGTGCACATGCGCCAGGCCGCCGCCTACCGGGCGGGCCGCTGCCTGCTGGCCGGCGACGCCGCCCACGTGCACAGCCCGGCCGGCGGCCAGGGCCTCAACACCGGCATCCAGGACGCCGCCAACCTCGGCTGGAAGCTCGCCCTGATCCTGAACGGGCACGGCGACGCCGAGCGGCTGCTGGACAGCTACGAGGCCGAGCGCTCGCCCATCGCCGCCCAGGTGCTGCGCGGCGCCCACCAGCAGACCCGGCTGTGGACCGCCCGCTCGCCCATCACCCGCTTCCTGCGCGACGCACTGCTCGGCCTGCTCGGCTCCACCGGGGCGCTGGAGCGGCGCTTCATCCCCAACCTGGCGCAGGACGACCTCGACTACCGCAAGAGCCCGGTGGTGGGCCCGCGCGGCGGCCGCCGCGCCATCGGCGCCCGCGGCCTGCCCGACGTCACCGTGACCCCGCTGCGCGGCGACGGCGCCCCCGTACGGCTCAGCGCCCTGCTGGCCGACCCCCGGCACACCCTGCTCGTGATGCCGGGCGTGGACTCGCTCAAGGTGCTGCCGGACCTGGAGCCGCTGGCCGACCGGGTGGTGCCGCGTGTCCTGGTGGCCAAGGGCAGCGCGTACGGGGAGCCGTACAAGGTGCCGGGCGGCTTCGCGGCGCAGGGCCCGCTGCGCGGCGCCAAGCTCGTCCTCGTCCGCCCGGACGGCTACGTCGCCGACGCGACGGCGGGTGAGGACGTCACCGCCCTGCTCGGGCCTCTCGCGAGCCGCGGGAGGTCGTCCCGTGTGCGCGCCTGAGACCATCATGGCCGCCCTGGAGGGCGAGCAGCCCGCCTGCGGCAGCAGGCGGCAGGTGCTCCGCGGCGCGCTGGCCGGCCTCCTCGGCGCCGGCGCGCTCGCCGCCCTCCCCTGGCGGGCCGAGGCCGCGACCGGCGTGCGCGCCTCCCGGGTCCTCGACCTGACCCACCCGCTCAGCCCGGACTTCCCGGTGTTCGAGATGTACGTGCGCAAGCCCGCGCGCCGGCAGGTCATGTTCGAGGACGTGATCGGGTTCAACACCGCCGAATGGACGCTCAACGAGCACACCGGCACCCACATGGACGTGCCCGCCCACTCCAGGAAGGGCCTGCCCACAGCCGACCAGGTGCGCCCCGAGGACCTCGTCGCGCCGCTGTGCGTCGTCCGCATCGCCGAGCGGGCCGCCCGCGACAACATCACCGAGCTGACCGTGAAGGACCTGCGCGAGTGGGAGCGGCGCAACGGGCCCCTGCCCGAACGGGCCTTCGTCGCGCTCGACAGCGGCTGGTACAAGCGGGTCGGCGACGCCTCGGCCTTTCTCCAGTTCGACGCGCTCGCGCAGGTGATGCGCTTCCCCGGGGTCAGCCCGGAGGCGGCCGACTTCCTGATCAACCAGCGTTCCATCGTCGGCTTCGGCACCGACACCAGCAGCCTCGACGTCGGCACCCGCCGCGAGCCGCTCGTCCACCGGATGTTGCTGACCACCGGCCGGTACGGGCTCGAAAACCTGGCCGCGCTCGACACCGTGCCCGAGCGCGGGGCGCAGCTCGTCGTGGGCGCGGCCAAGCTGGCCGGCGGGTTCGGCGCGCCCGTGCGGGCGCTGGCGCTGCTGTGAGGGTGGTTCGCTGCGGGCCCGGCCCGTCGGCCCAGGTCGCCTCAACCGGCCGCAGCGAGGTCAACGGTGCCCGTGGCGGGGCACGTCATTCGGCTTCGGACGGGACGGAAAGCGCAGCTTCAACCCAGGCCAGCAACTGCCGGAGCCGGCGTACCTCCTCGGGGTCCCCGGCATTGTGAAGCGCATTTCTCAGGGTCGCGCATGCGATGGTCGCTGAGCCTGCGCTGAGCAGCCTTTCCGCAGCAGCGATACGTTCACCAGTGCTGAGAGACGGCTCGACACACGCCTTGCACCAGAGTCCGACCGCGTCTTCCACGAAACCCATGTCACTGAGCCGCTCGGCAAGCTGTAGGCGATCGCCTGCGGACATGCCGCCCAGGGACTCGGCAAGAGCGATGATCTCGGGAACCGAATCCCTGCCGGCCACCAGAGTCCAGGACTCGACCGCGACCTGCAGCTCCGCCGTGGTCCGCCCCGCATCGTAGATCAAGGCGCGGCAGAGCTGTGTAGTCGCCTGGGCGCACGCATGTCTTGCCATGATCGGCGCCAGCATGGCCGCGGCTACTGTACGGCCCGTAGGACGAGTATCGAGCGCAGTCATGATCTCAACGGCTACCTCCGGGCCGTCGGAGGACAACAGCGCGTCTGCCGCACTGGTGAATTCATCCACGGACGAGGCGGGGGTCGCGATGATTCTCCGGGCAAAAGCGGTGACAGTCTGATCAAGCCCATGCTTTCGCAGACTGTCCATCCCGTAAGAGAGCGTCTCAGTTTCCGGTTGCACTCGATCAAGCCAGGCCAGGATTTCTTCCGTTGCCTGGACCCCCTGAACTCTGGCAAGCACCTCCATCGCCTCAGCCAGTGCGAACCGCTGATACTTCCGCGGAGTCACCTCGAACATCGTTCGCGCCAGGCGTACCGCTTCCTCGGGATACCCGAGCTCATGCAGCAGCTTAGCGATCTTCGATCGCTCGTCGAAGTCCCTGACAGGCTGGCTGCTCATGACTTCGGCAACGGCAGCCGCGCCCGCACGGTCACAAGCCTCAACCCACGCTTCGACCACACCCTGCATGCCTTCTTCATCGGACCCTGCCAGCAGGACCTGTCGTGCGTGCGGCTCTGCATGCTCGGGCTCGCCGGCCCGGAAGAGCAGCTGCGCTATGCCGACGTGTGCCCAATCGGTGGTGTTCTTCCGTCGGCGGACGGCCTGCTGTATGCGCGGAGTGGCGGTTTCCCCCTCCAGCTGTAGCCAGATGTCTCCCACCCAGTCGAGGAGATCGCCATTTTGATCAGGACCACTCAGCACCTGCTCGGCAAGATCTGTGGCACCGTCACGAATCCCGAGCTCCAGCAACTCCGAGGTCGCCCATACCTTCTTCCAGGGATCTCCCAGCTGCCGGACCCTGAGCAACAGTTCGATGCGCAGCTCGGTGGCGGAGGCGTCCAGGCTGGTCATATACAGGTAGAGATCGCTCAGCTCATCGGGGTCATCCGTGCCGATGAGGCTGCGCAGATGACGAACAGCAGCTGGGAGACTTCCGACGTAGGCATATGCGGCTGCCGCTGCGATACGAAGGGTGGTGCTCAGCTCCGGGCAGTCCGCAACATCTCGCAAGCGGGCGCAGAGATTCCGGTTCCCGTGCAGCTCGCTCAGTTCGGCCAGCAACTTGAGTCGTTCGGCGTGCGCCTTGGCGACCAGCTGTGCCAGCAGGTCGTTGACAAGACGGTCTATTACAGCGTTCTCCAGCTCCGCACCCAGGGGCACGCCGGCCGTCACCAGTCTCAAGGCCATGATCTTGTGCTTCAAGCCGTGCGTGAGGAGGAACCGCACCACGGTCGCGACCTTGTTCTCCGGCTTCCTTGCCCATTGGGCGAGGACGAAGAAAGCGAAGTTGCGCGTCGCGTCGAACTCGACCCGCTTGACCCAGCCCTCCAGGTCCGGAAACTCCCTGGGTATCGAATCGGCCACGTGTCTGGCCGCGATGAACTCCGCGAACGAGCGATGCAGGAAAGCCAGCTTGCCATCGAAGACCAGGATGCTCGTCTCGCCCAGGACGTGGCCAAGGTCGCGCTCCATTCCCGCGCGTAGACCACCGTTCTCGGGAAGGTGCTTGCCCGCCCACTCGACGGCAGCTGCGAGCAACGGCCGATCAGTGTTAGAGGAGATCTCAACCTGGGCCAGATGCAGCACCACGTCATCCTCGGCGCTGAATATCCGGTCGACGGCGGCGACGCATCCGACCTCTTCCCAGCGGGACCGCAACCTCGCCCGAATGTCCTTCCGTTGCCTCCGGGCATCGGCAAGCTCTTGCAAGAAACGCTCATACAGCTCTATGCGGCCCGTGGGAAGCGATTTCGACGGCTCCCGCGAGAAGAACGACGCCACGATCGTCGCCAACAAAGGTATCCGCATCAACTCGCTCAACCCGGCAATTCTCGCCTCTTGCAGAAACAGTGAGGCCGTCTTCGACGGATCAGGCTCCCGCTGGGCCTGAAACCACCGTTCGGCGAAGCTGAGCTGCTGTACGTCGTCGAGCCCGCAGAGACTGTAGAAGCCGATCTCGAAATTCTCGAGAGGACCCAGTTCATCCTGCGGAAGGGGGCGTGAAGTGATGACGAGTCGATATGGCGTGCCATGATCGGCCCGCTTGCCCAGGGCGGTCAGGACGCGCTTGCGCTCTCGTGGTGAGGCCAGCTCGTCGAGGCCGTCCACCACGACGAGCCACCGGACCCCGAAGGTCTTCCTTGAGAAGGCCTGCGGGTCGAACGGCACCGTGAGCATGCCCTCGCATGCGGACTTCGCCAGGACTTCACCCCAGCTGAGTCCGGACAGCACATCTCCGGCGGTCACTCGGAGACCGATGACGGGCTCATCGCACCACGGGCTCTCCGCGGATGGATCGGCCAACCACTCGCGGGCGATCTGCTGTATCAGCAACCTGCCCAGAATGGTCTTGCCGGTGCCCGGACCGCCCGTCACGAAAAGATGAGTATGCTGCGAAAGCGCTCGGCGGAAGGGAATAACGTCGCCTTGGTTTTCCCTTGCACCGGGCCGCTTCTCCAGCACGGTTTCCGGTTTTGCGCCCGACGCCACCGGCTGGAGGCCGAGCTCGACGTACACCGTGGCGAGGGGCGGCCGCTTGACTTCGAGGAGATCGTACGGGAAGCGATCGACGGGTGTTAACTGGCTGACGAAAAGCTCTCTGAGTTTCGCGTCGGGGGGCGGAAGATCATCCCACGTGTGAATGGCCGTGTCCGGGCACGGCTCTTTCGCGTCGATCGCTCGTCTCGCGCGTCTCCACATCGGCCTGACCACATCCGGTGATTCACCGAGTGCTTCCGCCAGGAGACAGGTCGTCTTCCAGTCGAGCGGCCGCTCAGCACTGAGAAACCTGTAGACGGAATTCTGCGGCAGAGGAATCCCTTGCCTGCGCTTGGCGAGGATGAACGACCGCACTGAACGATGTTCATGTGCTATGCGGCGCTTGAACCAGTCGACTAGCTCACGGAGCTCGTCGTGTGCCTCCGGTGGGCCTGCTCGTGGTCTTCCACCCGGCATCCGGCCTCCGTCGGCGTGAGTTTCACCACTGTTTCACCACGATAGCGGGAAACCGTCTCGGCCGGACATCGTTGATTCCGTCCCGTTCACCTCGTCCCCGGAGTAGGCAATGTGGACTCTCGAAACGATCGCCGCCAATCCTGACTGTATGCTCGTGGTTGCAGTTGTGTACGCCCTCGGTTGCCGAGTTCTCCGCTGCGCGACCTGGATGTACCAGGAGCGAGCACATACGCGCAGGATCGAAGCCGCGGTACGCGACACCAGGTCGAAGGATCGCGGAGGTGTCGTCCGAGCATGCGGCGCCTTGCAGAGCCGGCCCGTTGCTGGCAAGCGCCGGTAGTGCGTTCGGTCGGCTCCCATGACCTGGCCGCCCACGCCGCTCAGCGAGCGTCGCCTCCCGTTGCTCCGGGCGTGTTGTCAGGACGTGACGAGGACGGTCAGCGGGATGACCTCCTCGCCGGCGGCGCCCGACACGCGTACCGAGACCTCCCACACCCCGTCCATCGTGAACAGGTCGCCGTCCGCCCGGAACCGGCCGGGGGCCAGGCGCCGGGCCGCCGACTCCGGGGTGACGTGCCCCATCTGCGGCATCGTGGCCATCACCTCGACCGCTTCGGCCTGGCCCCGCTCCACGGTGATGTCGGCCGTGTCGCCCTGTTCGATCGTGAGCGTGACGGCGTACCGCGCCCCGGCGCCCTGCGCCGTCACCGGGCCGGGGCGCGACAGGCAGCCGACGGCGACGGTCATGGCCGCCGCGGCCAGGCAGGCCCCGGCCAGCAGGCGTCTCATCACGTCTCGCTCTCCGTTCCGACCGTGATGGTGAAGGGCACGGTCTCGATGGTGGAGTTCGTGGCGTACTGGGCCCAGGCGAGGTAGGTGCCCGGGGCGGGGAAGCTGTAGGTGAAGGTCAGTGCCGAGGTGGGGGTGGGGGTGGCGTGCACGTGGCCGAGGAAGGCGCCCGCCTGGTCGCGCACGATCAGGTGGCCTGGCATGCCCAGCCACGGCTGGAGGCGGCCGGTCGTCCGCAGCTCGATGGTGGCTGGGCGGCCTGCCACGGGGCGCGGCGGGAGGATCACCGAGGCTTCGGGCGCGGGTGGCTCAACCGGGACCACCGCCGAGGCCGCCTCCGAGGGCGCCTCCGAGGCCGCCTCCGAGGGCGCCTCCCGAACCGCTCCTGGGGCCGTCTTCGTGCCGGCGACGTCGAACGCGCCGGTGACGAGCTGGCCGCCGGAGTCCGTGCGTTCCAGCTCGGCGTGCGTGAGGTAGCGGCCGGGCCGGTCGGCGCGCAGGCGGACCGCGAGCCGGCCCGGGCCCAGCCTGACGGGGTGGAGGTGGCGGAAGTAGGCACCGTCGGCGCTGGTCACCACCAGGTGGGCCAGCGCCTCGTGATGCAGGGCGAGGTCGTCGACCGGCCGTCCCGTGGAGCCGTCCACGAGATCGACCAGCAGTGTGAACTCCGCCCCCGCCGAAGGCCGCGCCGGCTGCGTGCTGAAGGCCGCCATCAGGTACGGCCGCCCGCCCGGCCCCGTGCCGTCCGGCTCGGCCACCGGAGCGGCGCCGTCCGGGACGGGCTCGGGGAGCTGTGGCGACATCACCGCCACGGTGAGCGCGACCACCCCCAGCACCGCGCCCGCGCGTACCGCCACGGCGGAGCCCCGCCGCGACGTACCGCCCGCCAGCAGCCCGCCCACCACCAGGATTCCGGCCACGTAGAAGCCGCCGTGGATGACCAGCTCCCAGGGCGACGTCGCCGGCACCAGCACGCGCACCGGCAGCACGGAGCGCTCGCCGGTGGTGCTCACCTCCAGCTCGTGCGGCCCCGCCCGGAGCACCTGCATGCTCACCCGGTACGGCCCCGCCCGGCCCGCGGCCAGCCGCACCGCCGCGCGGGACGTCCCCCCGGTCTCGGTGGAGCGCAGCGCCAGCTCGACCGGCAGGTCCGGGACCGGGTGGAACGCCTCGATCTCCACGACGGCGGGTGCGGGAACCGTGCTCACGCCCCGTACCGTGATCGTCAGCTCGGCGCCGGCGATCGTCTGCGCGATCCGCAGGTCCGCCCCGGGGGCGACCACGTGCGCGCCGGCCGGTACCGGCCACAGCGCGAGCAGGAGCAGCGGCAGCAGGAGGGGCAGGATCCGCATCAGTGCAGGTAACGCTTGAGGAAGGTACGCTCGGGGATGGTGAAGCGCCGGGGCTTGGCGGTGTGCGGGTCGAAGGCCATGATCGTCGAGCGGGCCTCGGCGAACACCCCGTCGTCGGAGCAGATCTCGGCGGCCAGCTCGCAGCTGACCCGGTTCACCTTGGTCACCCACGACTCGATCCGCACCGAGCCGTGCCTGAACCGCAGCGGCTTGCGATAGTCGACCTCGTGCCGCACGATGGCGACCCCCACGGCGGGCAGCCCGCTGCGGTCCTCGGGCGGCGCGCCCGCGTAGTCGAGGAAGAGGGCGATCCGGGCGTCCTCCAGGTACTCCAGGAAGCGCACGTTGTTGACGTGGCCGTGGGCGTCGATGTCGGAGAAGCGCACCTGGCGGTGATAGACGTGCCGCCTGGGGGTGTGCAGCACCTCGATCGGCCGGGTGGGGGCCGTGAGCTGGGTGACGGCCTCGGTCATCAGACTCTTGATCGCGTGGGTGTCCATGGTGCTCCCGGTCGTTGGAGTGAAGGTCGTCGGGTGGTCATGGAGCGGTAGGGGATCAGGGTGAGCGCCGCCACGGCCGTGGCGCCGAGCGCCGGCAGCAGCGCGGTGGCCACGCCGGCCCTCGCGAAGCCCTCGGCCGCCCACAGGGTGGCGGCCAGCGTGGGGCCCAGGACGTAGCCGAGGCTTCGGGCGAACTGGAGGTGGCTCGCCGCCCGGCCCGGCGCGTCGCCGGTCATGATCAGGGCGTGCGCCGGGCCGCCGTACAGGCCCATCCCGGCGCCCACCACGGCCAGGCGCAGCGCCACCTCGGCGGCGGACCACGTGGGGGAGAGGGGGAGCAGGAGCGCCAGGCCGAGTGCGGCCGTCGCGGAGCCGGCCAGGGTGACGGTGCGGGGGCCGATCCTCCGGGTCAGGCGGGTGCTCAGTGCGGCGCCCGCGAGGAGCGCCAGGGGGAGGCCCGTGACGGTCAGGCCCACCAGTGGGAGTGCGGCCTGCATGACCTGGCCCTGGAAGAGGAAGAACGGGCTGAGGACGATGACGAGGGCGTCGATGGTGGCCAGCATGGTGACGGCCAGCAGGGCGAGGGGACGGGTGACGGGGCGCGGTGAGGTGGTCGCGGAGCCGGCCGATGCGGGAGGGCTCGTCGGGGCGTTCGGGGCGTTCGGGGCGTTCGGGGCGTTCGGGGCGTTCGGGGTGCGGGTGGTGAGGGCGAGGAGGCAGAGCGGGACCGGCAGGAGGAGCAGGGCGCGCCAGCCGAGCGGGCTCACCAGCCCACCGCCCGCCGCCGCGCCGACGAACCCGCCGAGCGTGGCGCAACAGGCCGTGACCGCCAGCCCGCCGACCCCGCTCCGGTCAGGACCGGTGCCGGACTCCGGGCCGGAGCCCGAGCCCGAGCCCGAGCCCGAGCCGGTGCCGGTGATGGTGATGGTGCCGGTGCCGGTGCCGGACACGGCCAGGACGGCGCTCAGCACGGTGAGGAGCGCGGCGAAGCCGGCCAGCACCAGCCGTCCCGCCACCAGCGCGCCGATCCCGGGCGCCGTCGCGCACCCCACCGAGACCACCCCGAACCCCGCCACCCCCCACACCATCGCCCGCCGCGCCCCCCACCGCCGCTGGAAGACCCCCGCGACGGGAACGAGCACCACGACGCCCAGCGCGTACCCGAGCACCACCCATCGGCTGACCGCCGACGTGGTGCCGAGGTCGCGCTCGACGGCGGGCAGGATGACGTTCCCCGCGCTCAGGTTGAGCGTCAGGGCGAAGGCGATCAGCCCCGCAGCCACGACGGGGGAGCGCAGCCGGCTCATGCCGGGTACGGCCCGAGCTCGATGCCCGCGCTCGCCAGCCGCTTGCCGTACTGGTGCAGCTCCAACCCGACGGTGACGCGCCCGCCGGCGGCCCCCGTCACCTCGGCGGAGCACTCCAGCAGCGCCCCGAACTCGCCGAAGGACCCGAACGTGGTCGAGCAGCCGAGCACCGCCGCGACCGGCGAGGCCAGCTCCCCCGAGCGGACCGCCGCGACGACCGCCGCCTGGCGGAAGCCCTCGACGATGAACGGCCCCGGCACGTGGTCGTAGGCGTGGTCGAAGTAGGACGGGTGCGAGGTGTCGATCACGTACGCGAAGCGCTCCCCGTCGCCGATGACCACGTTGCGCCGGTCGCGCCGCCCGACGAGCGCCGGGTCCAGCGGCGTCACGGCGGCGGCGGCCGGATCCGGCGGCGGCTTGCTCGCCTGCTGGAACTCGCGCAGCGCCGCGTAGTCCTCCTTGCCGAAGAAGACCACGTCGCCGGTGAAGGTCATGGCGGTGGTCGTCCCGATTGTCAGCTCCCCGGACAGCGTCATGTCGCCCAGCTCGCCGCCCTTGGACTTGTCGGTCACCCGGTACCGCAGCACGCCCTGCAACGGCGACCGTTCGTCGTCGCGGTAGGCGTGCAGGTCGTGCACCCGGAACTGCCAGCGCAGCAGGCTGAACGGCAACCCGACGGGCACGCCGAAGTACCGGTGCAGCACGACGAACGAGCCCTGCCGGGCCGCCTCGGCCGTGGAGAACGGGTCGTGGTAGGCGGTGAGCCGGTCGAACCAGAGGCTGTGCGCCCGCGGCACCTGCACGGCCACCAGGAAGTCGCCGTCCGGCCCCGGCGCGGAGTCGGTGACGAACACCTCGCCCACCGCCTGCCTGTGCGCCAGGGAGCGCGGCACGGTCTGGTCGAAGCTCAGCTTTCCGTACAGGTCAGTGGTCACGACGAACTCCTCGTCAGAGCGTGGCGGGGCGCCAGGTGCCGCCAGAGCGTGTCCAGCACCTGGCGTTCGGCGGCGTCGAGGTAGAAGTGGCCGCCGGGGAAGCGGGCGAAGGTGAACGCGCCGCTGGTGTGGCGGCTCCAGGCGGACAGCTCGGCCTCGGAGACCGTCGGGTCGTCCGTGCCGCCGAGCGCCGTGATCGGGCACGACAGCGGCGGCCCCGGGCGGAAGACGTAGGAGACGGCCAGCTCCAGATCCGCGCGCAGGACCGGCGCGAACAGCCGCAGCAGGTCAGGCGACTCCCGCAGCGCGGCGGGGATCCCCTGGTAGACGCGGTCCACGGCCTCGATCAGCTCCTCGTCGCCGTCCGGCAGCGTCAGCGGGTACGGCGTGGCGGGCGTGGCGCGGGCGGAGACCACGAGGTGCTCCGGCGCCCGCCCGGCCAGCGTCAGCGCCCGCCCCACCTCGAAGGCCAGCAGCGCGCCGAGGCTGTGCCCGAACAGCGCGACGGGCCCCGGCACCTCGTCGAGCACGGCGTCGGTGATCTCGGCGACGAGCGGGCTCCACTGCCGGGCGAACGGCTCGCGCACCCGGGTGGCGCGGCCGGGCAGCGTCGCCCCCCACACCTCCACGTCGGGTGCCAGGCCGGCGACCCAGCGGCGGAACATCCCCGGCTGCCCCCCGGAGTGCGGGAAGCACACCAGGCGCAGCGCGGCGGCCGGGTTCTCACCCAGGCAGGTCAGTGCGGTCATCGGCTCAGCTCTCCTTCGCGATCATGGCGGCCAGGTCGAGTGCCGTGCCGCCCTGCATGACCCGCAGCAGCGCCTGCAGCGGCACCGTGACGCCGAGCTCGTTCTCCGCCTGGCCCTTCATCTCGACGATCACCAGGGAGTCGAGGGCGAAGTCGGCCAGCGGCCGGTCCTCGGGCACCTGCTCCAGGTCGTCGAAGCCGAGGGCGTCGGCGATGCGCCGCCGTACGAACAGGGCGATCGTCCCGGTACGCTCGGCCAGCGGCACGGTCGTGACCAGGTCGGCCCGCTGCGGCGCCTCCCCCAGCCAGTGGCGGCGCCGCTGCCACGGATAGGCGGGCAGCGCGACGTCGGCGGGCGCGGCGCCGAGCACCGCCTCCCAGTCCACGTCCAGCCCGGCGCGGTAGAGGTCGGCCAGCGAGCGGTCGAGGGTGGCGGACAGCGGCTGGTCGCGCCGCAGGGTGCCGACGGCCCGGTAGCGGACGCCCGCCTCCTCCAGCGTCTCGCCGAGGTCGCGCAGCAGCACCGGATGCGGCCCCAGCTCCACGAACACCGTCACCCCCGTCGCCGCGATCGCCGAGACGGCGGGGGAGAAGCGCACCGCGTCGCGCAGGTTGCGCCCCCAGTGCGCCGCGCCGAGCTGCCCCGGCTGCACCAGGGCGCCGGTCACGGTCGAGTACATCGGCACCGTGCCAGGGCCGGGCCGCAGGTCCGCCAGCTCGGCGGCCAGCAGGTCGTCCTGACCGTCGAGCATCGGGCTGTGGAAGCCGTAGCGGCTGGGGAGCCTGCGCACGTTCGCGCCGAGCCGTTCCGCCGCCGCGCAGACGGCCGTGACCACCTGGCGCTCGCCGGAGACGACGGTGGAGCGCGGCCCGTTCACCGCGCCGATGCCGGCCCGGCCGCGGTCCGCGCCCAAGGCGTCGATCAGCGCGCGCACCCGGTCGGGCGGCAGCGCGATGCTCGCCATGGCGCCGCCCGCCGCGCCCTCCTCCGCTCGCCTGGCCCGGCGCAGCAGCAGGTCGAACGTCTGGGCGCGGTCCAGCGCGCCCGCCGCGCACGCTGCGGTGACCTCGCCCATGCTGTGGCCGGTGACCGCCGCCGGTTCGATCCCCCAGGACCGCCACAGCGCGGCCAGCCCGAGCTGCAGCGCGCCGATCGCCACCTGCGCGACCTCGGTCTCGTGCAGCCTGCCGCCGTCGGCGAGCTGCTCCAGGACGGACCAGCCGGCCAGCTCGCGGACGACGGCGTCGCACGCCGCCACCTCGGCCGCGACCACCGGCTCGCGCCGCAGCAGCTCGGTGCCCATGCCGGCCCACTGCGAGCCCTGGCCGCTGAAGACGAACGCCACCCGGGGCGGCCGGGGCGGCACGGCCGGGCCGCCGCCCTCCACCTCGCCCAGCCGGGCCATCAGCTCGGCCGGGTCCGTGGCCGCCAGGCACAGCCGGTGCGCCAGGTGCGTGCGGCGCGTCCCCGCCGCCGCGCACACGGCCGCGGCCCGCTCGGTGTCACAACCGACCAGCCGCTCGGCGTACGCCCTGGCCAGCGGGACCAGCGCGGCCGGGTCGCGCGCCGACAGCGGCAGCACCAGCTTGCCCAGCGTGCCTCTACCGGCCGGCACGCCGATGCCGGTCGGCCCGCCTCTACCGGCCGGCGCGCCGGTGCCGGTCGGCGCGCCGGCGCCCGCGTCGATGCTCGCCGGCGGGGCGGAGGGCGCCTGGAGGATCGCGTGGGCGTTCGCCCCGCCGAAGCCGAACGAGCTGACCGCCGCCATCGGCGCGTGCTCGCCGCGCGCCAGCCCGGTGAGCGCGGCCGGCGCCGACAACCGGCTGCCGGTCAGGTCGATCTCCGGGTTGAGCCGGCGCAGGTGCACGTTGGGCGGCACCTGCTCGTGCTCCAGCACCAGCATGGCCTTGATCAGGCCCGTGACGCCCGCCGCGGCCTCCTGGTGGCCGAAGTTCGTCTTCACGGAGCCGAGCGCGCACGGCAGGGTGCCGTCGCCGTACACCTCGCGCAGCGCCTCCACCTCGATCGGGTCGCCCAGCGGCGTGCCCGTCCCGTGGGCCTCGATGTAGGTGACCTCCTCCGGTCGCGCGCCCGCGTCGTCCAGGGCGCGGCGCAGCAGGTCCGCCTGGGCGCGCGGGTTGGGAGCGGTCAGGCCGTTGGTGCGGCCGTCGTGGTTGGCGGCCGTGCCGCGGATCACCGCCCGCACGCGCCTGCCCCCGGCCAGCGACTCGCGGGTGAGCACGAGGACGCCGCAGCCCTCGGCGCGGATGATCCCGTCGGCTGCGGCGTCGAACGTCCGGCACCGGCCGCCCGGCGCCAGCGGCAGCACCTTCTCGGTGACCAGCGTGGAGATCGGGTTGAGGATGACGTTCACGCCGCCGGCCAGCGCGATGTCGCACTCGCCGTGGCGCAGCGCCCGCACCGCGAGGTGCACGGCCATCAGCGAGGAGGAGCAGGCGGTGTCCACGGCGAGGCTGGGGCCGCGCAGGTTCAGCAGGTAGGACACGCGGTTGGCGAGCACGCTGTGGGCACCGCCCGGGGCCGTGTAGGTGTTGATCGAGGCGGGCTCGCCGTACTGGAGGGTGAGGTAGTCGCTGTTGTAGACGCCGAGGAACACGCCGGTGCCGGCACGCTGCAACGTCTCCAGCGGCAGCCCCGCGTCCTCCATCGCCTCCCAGGCGACCTCCAGGACGAGCCGCTGCTGCGGGTCCATCTTGGCCGCCTCGGCGGGCGCGATGCCGAAGAAGCCGGCGTCGAAGCCGTCCACCTCCGTCAGCAGCCCGGCCCAGCGGCCGTTCTCGACGCGGTCGGCGGGCTTGGGACGGTGGCCGTCGAGCGTGTCGACCGACGGCGTGACGGCGTCCACGCCGTCACGCAGCAGACTCCAGAACGCCTCCAGGTCCGCCACGTCGCCCGGCAGGCGCACCCCGGCGCCGAGCACCGAGATCGGCTCGTGTGCCGCGCGTTCGGCCGCGGCCAGCCGGGCCCGCGTCTCGCGCAGCTGCACGAGGGCGCGCTCCAGCAGCTTGCGCTGGTCAGTCATGCCGTCCTCCCTTCAGGTCGAGCTCCTCGGCCAGCAACGCGGCCAGCTCCTCCTCGTCGAGCGCGGCCAGCTCGTCCGGTACGTCCGTCTCCTGCTCCGCCTCTGCTTCCTGTACGGCGGGCCGCTCGTCCCCGATGCGCTGCACCAGGCCGTCCGCCAGCGCCTCCACCGTCGGGAAGGTGTAGACGACGGTGGCCGACAGCCGCAGGTCCAGCCCGCTCTCCAGGCGGGTGCGCAGCTCCATGGCCATCAGCGAGTCGAAGCCCAGCTCCTGCAGCGGGGCGGAGGTGTCCAGGCTCTCGGGGGACCGGCCGAGCACGGCGCCCACCTGCTCCAGCAGGAAGCGGCGCAGGACGTCCAGCCGGGCGGCGGCGCCGGTGGCGGCCAGGACGGCCGCCTTGATCGCGCCGCGTTCCGCGCCCGCGACCGGCCTGTCGGCGCTCACCTGACCGTCCAGCATGCGGGCCAGGTCGGGGCCGAGCCCGGCCCTGCCGAACGCCGCCCAGTCGAACGCCGCCGCCACCAGGTGCCGCCGGCCGCTGCCGAGCGCCTCCTCCAGCAGGTCCAGCGCCACCTCGGGGGACAGCGGAGGCAGGCCGCGCGCGGCCAGCCGCTCGACGCCGCCGGCCTCCACCGCCAGCCCGGTGCCCGACCAGGTGCCCCAGTCGATGCTCTGCGCGGGCAGGCCGAGGGCGGCGCGGTGCTCGGCCAGGCCGTCCAGGAACGTGTTCGCCGCCGCGTAGGCGCCCTGGCCGGGAGAGCCGAACAGTCCGGCCAGCGAGGAGAACAGCACGAAATGCTCCACCGGCAGGCCCGCCGTCAGCGTGTGCAGGTTCCAGGCGCCGGCCGCCTTGCCGGCCAGGGCGCGGCGCAGGAGGTCGTCGTCCAGCGTGGCGATCAGCGCGTCCTCCAGGACGCCGGCCAGGTGGAACACGCCGGCCAGGTCCTCGGGCAGTGCCCTGGCCACCTGGCCCGCGTCGGCCAGGTCGGCGAGCTCCACCCTGATCCTGGCGCCCGTCTCGCGCAGCTCCTCCAGCACGGCGCGCGCCTCGGGGCCGGGGGCGGTGCGGCCGGTCAGGACCAGCTTGCGCGCGCCCCGCTCCACCAGGCGGCGGGCCACGTGGAGGCCGAGCGCGCCGAGGCCGCCGGTGATCAGGTACGGGCGGTCGGGCCTGATGGGCGCCTGGTCGCCGGAGCCCGCCGGGGCCGGGACGAGCCTGGGCTCCAGCAGGGCGGCGTCGCGGACGCGGAGCTGGCCCGGGGTGTCCTGGGCCCGTAGCGCCGTCACCAGGGTGTCGAGGTCGGCGCGGGTGGGGGAGTCCGGCAGGTCCGCCAGGGCGGTGGACAGCTCCGGGTGCTCGTTGGCGAGCACTCTGCCGAGGCCCCACACGGCCGCGCCTGCGGGGCCCGCGGTGAGCAGCCACAGGCGTGGGGGCTGGCCCAGCCAGGTTCGGCGGATCAGGTCGCGGGCCAGGGCGAGCGCCTTGGAGGCGTGGGCGTGCAGCGGCTCGACGCTCGGCCGCGCTTCTGCGCCCGGCTGCAGGCCTGCGCCCGGCTGCAGGTCTGCGCCTGCCTGCCGGTCTGCGCCTGGTTGCGCTCCTGCGCCTGCCTGCAAGCCCGTGCCTGGTGGCGGTGCGTCGCTCAGGGCGGTGCCGGTCGTGGCGCGGGTGTCCAGGACGCCGCGCAGCCCGCCGTACCGGGTCGCCGCCTCGTCGAGCAGGTCGTCGAGCGGGCGGTCGCCGGCGGTCAGGAGGTAGGGCTCGCCGGCCGCCGCGAGGCGTTCCGCCAGGCGCTCGCCCACCGACGCGGGGCCGCTGGCGGGGACCGGGTCGGCGAGCACCAGCCAGCCGCCCCCGCCCGTCACGGCCGGGCCCGGGACGAGCGGCTGCCAGCGCAGGGTGTAGAGCCTGCCGTCCTCGGCGGGCCGGCGCCGGATCAGGCGGATGCGCAGCCCGGAGACGGCCCAGATCACCTCACTCGCCGCTGCGTCGGGCTGCGACCGGATGGTGACGTCGGCGACCAGCTCGTTCGGGCCGAGCTCCCGGATGACGGCGTGCGCCGTGCCCCGCCGTACGGCCTCGCCCGCGCCCCGCGACCACACGCGCCCGGCCCCCGCGGGCAAGGGCAGCACCCCGGCGGACAGCGCACCGCCCGCCGCCGCGGCGACCGTGTGGAAGCAGGCGTCGAGCAGCGCGGGATGCAGCGGAGAGAGATCACCGCCGAGCCCGCCGGGAAGCTGGAACGTCCCGACCGCCTCCCGCCCACCGGTACGCAGCCCGGTCAGCCCCCGGAAGCGCGGCCCGTAGTCGAGCCCCGCCGCCGCCAGCCGTTCGTACAGCTCCGCGACCTGCACCTCACCCGGCAGATCGAGGGGCACAGCCGGGAAGACGGGCGGCGCGACGTCCCCGGCGACGTCCCCGGCGACGTCCCCGGCGACGGTGCCGCGCGCGTGCACGACAGGGCCGGCGCCCCGGTCGGAGGTGATCGTGAAGGCCAGCCGCCCCGGCTCCGACGGGCGCATGGCGAGCTGGAGCCCGGGGTCGCCGTCGGCCGGGCAGGGGTGGGCGAAGACGACGTCCTCCAGCACCACCGGCCCGGGACCGGCGGCCTGCGCGGCCGTCGCCAGCCAGTAGGCGCCCGGCACCAGCGGCACGCCGTCGGCGACGTGGTCCGCGAGCTCCGGGGCGCCGCCGAGCGACAGCGGCCACAGCCGCAGATCGGGCGCGGCGCCCACCTTCAGCCGGGCGCCCAGCAGCGCGCCGCCGTGACCCGGCGGGACGACGGCCGCGCCGGGCGTGGCCCGGAGCAGGGGGAAGCGCTGCCGGTCCCACCCGTGGGGCGGGAGGGGGACGTGCGCGGCGCCGGCGTACAGGGCGTCCCAGGCGATGGTGGCGCCACCGGCGTACAGCTCGCCGAGGGCGCCGAGCAGGGCGCGGGCCTCGTGTTCGTCCCGGCGTACCGAGGAGACGATCTCCACAGGCCGGTCGAGGTGAGCGGCCAGCTCCGCCACCGAGCGGGTGAGCACGGGGTGCGGAGCCACCTCCACGAACAGCTCGTGCCCGCCGCCGATGAGCTGCTCCAGCGCGGGCGAGAAGAGCACGGGCTCGCGGACGTTGCGCCGCCAGTAGGCGGGACCCAGCTCGGAGCCCGCCGCGGGCTCGGCCGTGACGGTCGAGTACAGCGGGGTCGTCGCGGGCCGGGGTGCGAGCCCGTCGAGCGCCGCGGACAGCTCGTCCTGCAGCGGCTCGACCTGGGGGCTGTGCGCGGCGAAGTCGACGGCGACGCGCCGGGCGAACACCCCGCGCGCCTCCAGCTCGGCGATCACCTCGTCCAGCGCCGCCGGCTCGCCGGACAGCACCGTGGCGCGCGGCCCGTTGACGGCCGCGACGGAGAGCCGGTCGCGGCGGCCCGCCAGCGTGCGGTCCGCCTCCTCGGCGTCCAGTTCGACCAGCGCGAGCCCGCCCTGCCCGGTGAGCCGGGTCAGCAGCCTGCTGCGCTCGCAGACGACGCGGGCGGCGTCCTCCAGCGACAGCGCGCCGGCCACGTGCGCGGCGGCGATCTCGCCCATGCTGTGCCCGATCACGGCGGCCGGCTCCACGCCCCACGCCCGCCACGTCTCGGCCAGCGCCACCTGGTAGGCGAACAACGCGGGCTGGACGTGCGCGGTGCCCCTGGGGGTCAGGCCGCGCTCGTCGTCCCACAGCGGTTCGCCGATCAGGCGGCTGATCGCGGCGTCGCAGCGGCGGATCGCCGCGCGGAAGGCGGGCACGGCGTCGGCGAGCTGCTTGCCCATGCCCTCCCACTGAGCGCCCTGGCCGGGGAAGACGAGGGTGGGGCGCTGGGTGCGCCGCTTGCGGGCGCTCGCGGCGTCGTAGGTCCGCGCCAGCTCGGCCAGCTCGTCCGCCAGCTCCTCGGGCGAGGAGACGACCACGGCGGCGCGGTGGCGGTCGTGGTCGCCGCGCAGGGCCGCCGCCGCTGCCGCCGCGGCCAGCCAGGCCGTGTCGCCGGCCCTGCCGCGCGCCTGCTCGGCCAGCGCCGCCGCGCGGCGCCGCAGGGCCGCCTGGGAGCGGGCGGAGATCGGGAACAGGTGCAGCTCGGCGCCCTGGCCCTGCTGGTCGCGGGGCTGCTGCGGCGGCGCCGACGACAGCACGACGTGGGAGTTCGTCCCGCCGAAGCCGAACGAGCTGACCCCGGCCGTGGCGTACGCCGGCGACGACGGCGTGGCGGAGGCCGGCTGCGGCGGTTCGGCGGGGGATGACGGCCACGGTTCCGCGCGGTCCTGGACGGTGACGGGCAGGCGGTCGAGGCCGAGCAGCGGGTTGGGCTTGGTGAAGTGCACGGTCGGCGGCAGCTCGCCATGGTGCAGCGACAGCGCCGCCTTGATCAGCCCCGCGATCCCCGCCGCCGCCTCCAGGTGCCCGACGTTCGACTTGGCCGAGCCGATCCGCAGCGGACGCTCCTGCGGCCGGCCCGGCCCGAGGACGGTGGCCAGGGCGGCCACCTCGATCGGGTCGCCGACCGCCGTCCCTGTGCCGTGCGCCTCGACGTAGTCGACCGTCGCGGGATCGACGCCCGCAGCCGCGTACGCCGCGCGCAGCACCTCCTCCTGGGCCGGGCGGTTCGGCGCGGCCAGGCCGTTGGTACGCCCGTCCTGGTTGACGGCGCTGCCGTGGATGACGGCGTAGACGCGGTCGCCGGCGGCCAGCGCGGCGGACAGCGGGCGCAGCAGCACCACGCCCGCGCCCTCGCTGCGCACGTACCCGTTGGCCCGGTGGTCGAACGGCTTGCACCGCCCGTCGGGCGCCATCAGCCGGCCCTTGCTGAAGCTGAGCGCGATGCGCGGGCTGGTGATGACGTTGACGCCGCCGGCCAGCGCGAGGTCCGCCTCGCCGGCCCGCAGCGCCTGGCAGGCCAGGTGCACGGCCACGAGCGAGGAGGAGCAGGCGCTGTCGACGACCACGCTGGGGCCGCGCAGGTTCAGGCAGTACGACAGCCGGTTGGCGATGACGCTGAGCGCGGCGCCGGTGCCGTCGTAGGCCTCCGGCTCGGCGCCCGAGCTGAGCAGGGAGGCCCCGTGGTCGTAGGTGGAGGCGCCGACGAAGACGCCGGCCCGCGCGCCCGACAGGCTGGAGGCGGGGACGCCCGCGTCCTCCAGCGCCTCCCAGGCCACCTCGAGCAGCAGGCGCTGCTGCGGATCCATCCGGGCCGCCTCCCGCGCGGAGATGGCGAAGAAGTCGGCGTCGAAGCTCTCCACGTCGTCGAGGAAGCCGCCCCACCGGGTGTTCATGCGGCCGGGGCGGTCGGGGTCGGGGTCGTAGAGCGCCTCACCGTCCCAGCGGTCGGCCGGCACCTCGCGGATGGCGTCCACGCCCTCGCGCAGCGCGCTCCAGAAGCGCTCGGGGCCGTCGGCGCCCGGCAGGCGGCAGCCGATGCCGACGATCGCGATGGGCTCACCGTGCGTGGCGTCCGCGCGGGCCTCCGGCTGCTCCCCGGAGGAGGTGAGGAAGGCGGCCACCGCCTCGATGGTCGGGTAGTCGTAGGCGATCGTGGGCGACAGGGACCGGCCGCTCCAGCGTTCCAGGTCGCCCGCGAGCTCGACCGCCTGCATGGACGAGAGCCCGAGCTGGGAGAACGGCGTATCGGGCGACAGGTCGGACACCGGCGCCGACAGCAGCTCGGCCGTGCGCCGCAGCAGCCACTCGACGGTCTCCTGGTGCGTGGTCATGACGCTCCTTCGAGCTGGAGTGCGGGCACGGCGGCCGTCAGCGTGCCGCTCTCGTGCGCGGCGCGGCAGGCGCGCCGCTGCAGCTTGCCGCTGGACGTCTTGGGCATGGTGCCGGCCGCGATCAGCACGACCTCGTCCACCTGGACGCCGTGCCCGGCGGCGACGGCGGTGCGGACGGCCGCGCGGACCTGCCCGAGCTGCTCCTCGGTGGCGCCGGGCTTGACCTCGGCGACCACGACGAGCGGCGCGTCGCCGAACGCCACCACGCAGCCCCGCCTGACCATCGGGTGCGCCGTCTCGGCGGTCGCCTCCAGGTCCTGCGGGTAGTGGTTGCGCCCGCCGACGATGATCAGGTCCTTGAGCCGTCCCGAGACGAACAGCTCGCCGTCGTGCAGGACGCCGAGGTCGCCGGTGCGCAGGAACGGGCCCTCGAAGGTGTCGGTCAGGCGGGCGCCGAAGACCTCCTCGCTCTCCTCCGGCCTGCCCCAGTAGCCGTCGGTCACGTCGGGCCCGGCGAGCCAGATCTCGCCCACGTGGCCGGGCCGCACGGGCAGGCAGGTCACCGGGTCCACGATCTCCAGCCGCCGGCGCGGGCCGGGGCGGCCGGAGCCGACGATGCGGTGGCCGCCGCCGGTGACCAGCCGGCCCTCCTGCAGCTCGTCGAGGTGCACGTCCAGGGTGACGGGGCCGCCGCCGACCGGCGAGCCGGTGGCCATCAGCGTGACCTCGGCCAGCCCGTAGCAGGGGTACAGGGCGCGCGGGTCGAGCCCGTGCGGCGCGTACGCGGCGGTGAACGCCTCCAGCGTGCTCGCCCGTACCGGCTCGGCGCCGTTGAAGGCGGCCCGCAGGCTGCTCAGGTCCAGACCCTGCCGATCCTGTACGGGCACCCGCCGCACGCACAGCTCGTAGGCGAAGTTCGGCCCGCCGGACACGGTCGCCCGGTAGGTGGAGATGGCCCGCAGCCAGCGGACCGGCTGCTGCACGAACGCCAGCGGCGGCATGAGCACGGCCTCGCAGCCCGCGTACAGCGCGAGCAGCACGTTGCCGATCAGCCCCATGTCGTGGAAGAGCGGCAGCCAGCTCACGATGACCGAGTCCTGGCTGAAGTCGCCGATCTCGTGCAGCAGCCGCTCCTGGGCGAGCAGCGCCCGGTGGCTGACCATGACGCCCTTCGGCGAGGCGGTGGACCCCGAGGTGTACTGGAGGAACGAGATCCCGGCGGGGTCGGCGGGCACCGGCTCGAAACCGGCCCGGCCCTCGTCGATCTCGTCGGCCCCGAGCCACGGCAGCGCCGCGATCTCGGGGGAGTTGTCGCGGATGAACCGCTCGTACCCGTCAGGTCCCGCGAACAGGACCACGGCGGGCGCGCAGTCCTGGGCGATGGCCCGCAGGTTCGACGTGCCGCGCCGGGCGTCGAACGGCATCGGCGGGTAAATGGGGACGGCGATGACGCCGGCGTACTGACAGGCCAGGAACGCGCGGATGAAATCGGCCGAGTCGGGTGCGAGGATCAGGGCGCGCTCGCCCGGCGCCGCGTGTTCGGCGAGCCGGGCGGCCAGCGCGCGGACCTCCAGTTCGAGCCGGGCGAAGGTGAGCGAGTGAGATTCACGCTCGCCGTCCGGGAGAAAGCGGTAGACGACTTTGGCGGCGTTCTCCCGGGCCCGGAAAGCGAGTAACTCCCCGAGAGTCTCTGCAAAGGGAATCATGCGGAGTAATGTAACCAGCCACGGAAATGCTGAAAATGGCTTTGATCCGGACGTGATCGGGGTTTGATGCGGGCCTGACAAGGGGCTGAGAGAAATGTGTCAGGGTAATGTCGTGACGATTTCCATAAAAGCCGTCTGGACGGATTTCGGCGGGGTCCTCACGCCGCCCGTCGGCGAGACGTTCGCGGCCTTCTGCGCGAAGACCGGCCTGCCGCCCGACCCGTTGCTGACCGCCGTCGCGACCGTGACCGCGAGCTACGGCACCGACGACTTCATGCTGCCCCTGGACACCCCGCTGGTCACCGAGGAGGAGTGGCTGCGGCAGATCGCCGCCGAGCTGGCCGCCCACGGGATCGAGGCGCCGATGATCAGCTTCGCCGACGCCTGGTTCGACGGCAGGCGGACCAACGTCGAGTGGCTCGCGCAGCTGCACCGCGTGCGCGAGCGTGGCCTGTTCGTCGGGATGTTGTCGAACATGCCGCCCGCGTGGGAGCCGCACTGGCGGCGCATGGTCCCGCCGGAGGGCGTCTTCGACGACGTGGTCAACTCCGCGCAGGTCGGCTGCCGGAAACCGGACCCGGAGATCTACGAGCTGGCCGCCGCCCGCGCCGGTGTGCCGGCGGAGCAGTGCGTGCTGATCGACGACCTGGCCAAGAACTGCGCGGGGGCCAGGGCCGCGGGGTGGCAGGCGATCGAGTTCGCCGATGCCGCCGCGGCGGCCGAGGAGCTGGACATGCTGCTCGGCCAGTCGCGGGTGGGCGCGCCCTAGGCGATGCGCTCAGCCGAGCTGGACACGCTGCTCGGGCGGTCGCGGGCGGACGCGCTGCTCGGGCGGTCGTGGGTGGGCACGCCCTGGCCGGTGTGCTCAGTCGAGCTGGGCGTCGCCGTAGGCCACGTCCTCGTGGGCGAACCTGCGCAGCGCGCTGAAGACGACGTCGCCGAGCGCCGTCCAGACCACGGCGGTCTCGAGGATGGCCTCGGGCTCGGAGTCCTGGATGAGCTGGCCCAGCTCCGCCTCGGCGACCTCGCGGGCGGCCCTGGCGTAGATCTCCAGCAGCTTGAGCTGGTCGGTCTTGCCGAGCCGGTGCAGCGTGGCCAGCGCGGAGGCCAGCGTCAGGCGGGCGGGGTTGGTCGGGCGCACCTTCCAGCCGAGCCGCTCGATCAGCGCCTGGGTCTCCTCCTCGGCGGACTGCCAGGCCTCGTCCTTGGCCACCTTCGGCGTGACGGTCATCGCGAACTGGGCCTTGCCCGCCTGGTCGATGAGGCTCATGCCGGGGGCGTCCATCTTCTCCAGGACGTCGCGGGTGGCGGCGACGCTGAGCCCGCCGACCTCCAGCAGCGCCCGCACCAGGCGGAGCCTGCGGACGTGCTCCTCGGTGTATTGCGCCTGGTTGTAGCTGGTGCGCTCGCCGGGGGACAGGAGGCCTTCGCGCAGGTAGTACTTGATCGTCGGGACGGGCACGTCGGCCCTGCGGCTCAGCTCCGCGATGCGCATGGTTCCTCCCCTTTCGCCCAACTCGTACCCACGAGCTGGCCCTTGCCAACCCATCGAAAAGGATAGTAGACAGTTCTCGTATCCATTTTTCGACCGGCCTGGGAGTTGATCGTAATGGACTACCGACCACTTGGTCGGACTGGCTTGAAGGTGAGTCCGATCTGTCTCGGCGGGATGATGTTCGGCTGGTGGGGTGAGAACGGCCCGGAAGAGACCGGGAAGCTCATCCAGCGGGCCCTCGACGCCGGGGTGAACTTCATCGACACCGCCGACGTCTACGCCAACGGCGAGTCCGAGGAGCTGATCGGCCGCTACCTGGCCGAGAGCGGCCTGCGCGACGAGCTCGTGCTCGCCACCAAGGTCCACGGCCAGATGGGCGAGGGCCCCAACCGCGGCGGCAACAGCCGGGCGTGGATCATGCGGGCCGTCGAGGACAGCCTGCGCCGCCTGCGTACGGACCGGATCGACCTCTACCAGATCCACCGCCCCGACCCCTCCGTGGACCTCGACGAGACGCTGGGCGCCCTGACCGACCTCGTGCGCGCCGGCAAGGTGCGCTACATCGGCTGCTCCACCTTCCCCGCCCACCGGGTCGTCGAGTCCCACTGGGTCGCCGAGCGGCGGCACAGGGAGCGGTTCGCCAGTGAGCAGCCTCCGTACTCGATCCTGGCCCGCGCGGTCGAGGCCGACCTGCTGCCGGTGTGCCGGCAGTACGGCATGGGCGTGCTGGCGTGGAGCCCGCTGGCGGGCGGCTGGCTGTCCGGGCGCTACCGCGAGGGCGCCGAGCTGCCGCAGAGCAGGCGCGCCGCGCTGCTGCCCGCCCGCTACGACATGGAGCTGGAGGAGAACCGGCGCAAGCTCGCCGCGGCCGAGCGGCTGGCGGTGCTGGCGGAGCAGTCGGGGCTGTCGCTGGTGCAGCTCGCGCTGCAGTTCGTGATGCAGCACCCGGCGGTCACCTCGGCCATCATCGGCCCGCGCACCATGGACCACCTGGAGAGCCACCTGCAGGCCCTGGACGCCCGGCTCACGGCCGACGTGCTGGACGCCATCGACGAGATCGTGCCGCCCGGGCTGACGATCAACGCCGCCGACACCGGGTGGCGGCCGCCCGAGCTGCTCGACCCCGCCCTGCGGCGCAGAGGGTAGCGCGATGACCGCGACGACCGCCGTGGTCGCCACGCAGGAGCGGGCGACCGTACGCGAGGACCTGGTCACCGTCCTCTGCGGCACCATCATGATCTCCGGCCTGGCCATCGACGGCTGGGCGCACAAGAACGTCATCGACACCCTGGAGGGGTTCTTCACGCCCTACCACGCGGTGCTCTACCTCGGTTACGGCCTGACCGCCGCCTGGACGTTCCGGCTGGCGTACGTGCGGCGCGACCGCCACCCGCAGTGGTGGCGCGACGGCTGGCCGGAGGGGTACCGGCTGGGCGCGATCGGCGCGCTGATCTTCTTCGCCGGCGGGTTCGGCGACATGATCTGGCACCAGACGATCGGCATCGAGATCGGCCTGCTGCCGTCCTTCAGCCCGACCCACATCATCGCCACGCTGGGCGGCGTCATCCTGGGCACCAGCCCGCTGCGGTCGTGGTGGGCGTCGGGGGAGGGCGGCCTGCGCGCGCTGGCGGGCGTGGCCTCCATGACGTACGCGGTGATGGGCCTGCTGGTGCTGCTCAACTACGGCGCCTCGATGATGACGATCGCGCCGACCCGGCCGTACGAGCCCGTGCTGGGCGACTACGGCGGGATCATCGACACGCCGGACGAGTTCCTGGTCGTGCAGGGCGTCTTCAGCTACCTGATCACCACGCTGCTGGTGACGATCCCGCTGCTCATGATGCACCGGAGGCGGGCCACCATGTTCGCCGGCACCGCGCTGGTGCTCGGGGTGGCGATCCGGCTGATGGTGATCAACGAGTTCCCGCAGCCGCACCTGACCGTCGCCGCGGGCGCGCTGGCCGCCGCCCTCCTCGCCGACGGGCTGATGGTGCGGCTCGACGCCGTACGAGGGCCGCATGCGCCGCTGCGGCTGCCCGTGGCGGGCGCGCTCTACGCCGGGCTGGTGTGCGCGGGGCAGCTCCTGGGCCTGCACCTGGCGGCGGGGGTGCGCTGGTCGCCGGAGATGTGGGCGGGCACGGTCGTGCTGACCGTGCTGCTCGGCGGGCTGCTCGGGGGGCTCGCGGCCCGGCCACTTGTTCATCGATAGTGGAAAGCTCTACTATCGGTATCTGAGTTACCTCGTCGAGGGAGAGATGATGTTTGCGACCATCGGCCGCTTCGTAGTCAGGCGCCGAACATGGGTGTTCGTGACCGCGATCCTGTTCGTCGTCCTGGGCGGCGTCTGGGGCTCCGGGGCGGGTGGCGTCCTGGGCGGCGGCGCCGGGCTCGACAACCCCCATGGCGAGTCCTCCCAGGCCAACAGCCTGCTGGCCGGCACACTCGGCCGGCACGTCGCGGACGTCGTGGTCATGTATGAGAGCCCGACCATGTCCGTGGACGACCCGGGCTTCAAGCAGCGGGTCGAGGCGGTCGTCGCCAAGCTGCCCAAGGACTCCTACGAATGGGTGGAGACCTACTACTCCACCGGCTCCACCGACTTCGTCTCGGAAGACCGGCACAAGACCTACCTGGCCATGCAGCTCCCCGGCGCCGTCGAGGAGGAGCAGGTCGTCGTCTACAACCAGATCCTGCCGCTGTTCGACGCCCCCGACCTCACCGAGCGCTTCGGCGGGCTGACCGCGGTGGGCCAGCAGTTCAACGCGATCAGCAACCGCGACCTGGCCAGGGCCGAGCTGCTGTCGTTCCCGCTGCTGATCATCCTGCTGCTGGTGGTCTTCCGCAGCCTGATCGCCGCCTCGCTGCCGCTGGCCATCGCCATCCTGGTGGCGGTCGGGTCGCTGGTGGTGCTGCGCATCGTGGGCGGGCTCGTCGACCTGTCCACCGCCGCGATCAACGTGGTGGTGATCCTCGGGCTGGGGCTGGCGACCGACTACGCGCTGCTCATCGTCAACAGGTTCCGAGAAGAGCTGGCCGCCGGGCGGGAGGTCGAGGACGCCGTCGTCCGGGCGACCGCCACGGCCGGCCGCACCGTCGCCGTCTCCGGCATCACCGTCGCGGTCACCCTGGGCGGCCTGATCGTCTTCCCGTCCCGGTTCCTGACCTCGCTGGCCTACGCCGGCGTGAGCGTCGTGCTGTTCGCCGTGATCGCCGCGCTCACCGTGCTGCCCGCGCTGCTGTCGGTGGCCGGCCGCCGCATCGACTCGCTGCGCATCCCGCTGCTCGGGCGGCGCCGCCCGGAGGCCGAGGGCACCGGGTGGTACCGCACCGCGCACCGCGTCATGCGCCGCCCGGTCACCGTCGTGCTGGGCATCACCCTCGCGCTGGGCGCGCTCGGCGTGCCGCTGCTGGGCGCCGTGTGGACCAGGCCGGCCGAGTGGGCGCTGCCCGCCGACACCGACAGCGTCGTGGTGACCAGGCAGCTCGCCGAGGAGTTCCCGTACGACCCGACCAAGGTGATCAGCACGGTCGTGCGCATGCCGGGCCCGGCGGACACGCCGGAGGCCAAGGCGCAGCTCGACGACTTCGCCCAGCGGCTCGACCGGATCGAGGGCGTGGACCGCGCGGAGGTGACCGGCACCGAGGGCGACCTCGCCCGCATCACCCTGGGCTACTCCCTGTCCCCCTACGGCCAGGAGATCAGAGACGTAGTGGTGAAGCTGCGGGCGGAGCCGCCGCCGCCGGGCGCCACCGCGCTGTTCGCCAACCGGCCGGCGGCCATCGTCGACATGCTCACCATGATCGGCAACGGGCTGCCGTGGATGTTGCTGATCACCTCGGTGGTCACGTTCGTGGTGCTGTTCCTGGCGTTCGGATCGGTCACGCTGCCCATCAAGACCGTGCTGATGAATCTGCTGTCGTTGTCGGCCGCGTTCGGCGCGATGGTGCTGATCTTCCAGGACGGGTTCCTGGCGGGGCCGCTCGGGTTCACGGCGCCCGGGTTCATCGACGCCAACATGCCCGTCATGATCGCGGCGATCGCGTTCGGCCTGGCGATGGACTACGAAGTCTTCATGCTGGCCCGCATCCGCGAGCACTACCTGGTCTCGCGTGACCCGGTGGAGTCCGTGGCGGTCGGCGTGCAGCACACCGCGCGCATCGTGACGGCGGCGGCGCTGCTGCTGGGCGTGGTCGTGGGCGCCTTCGTCATCACGAACGTCACCGTCCTGAAGATGATCGGGGTCGGCGTGGTGGTGGCGCTCGTCGTCGACGCGACCATCGTGCGCGGGCTGCTCGTCCCGGCGTCGATGAAACTGCTCGGCCACTGGGCGTGGTGGTCGCCACGGCCGCTGGCGCGCTGGTGGGAGCGGCACGGAATGCCGGAGCCGGAGCAGAGTGCCGCGCCGCCGGCGCCGCCCGTGCACGTCCCGGATACGGCCGTCCGCAACTGAAGAATGGCGGAGCTCGTCCACCTGTGAGCAGGTGGACGGGCTCTCTTTCATGATTGGAAACATCGGGGACATATAATCATCAACAATCTTCATATTAGAATTACATTCGGAGTATTGCTTCGCCCATGACATTCTGGCTATTCTTCTTTTGCACGAGCTAACGTTCCACGGGTTGAATTGCCAATTGTAGAACGGTGGGCTGAACGGGCAATGGGAACGAAATCTCCATCGTTAGCGCATGGATGGAACGGGGGGTTCCCCAGGCCGGCGGGCATCAGGATCGTGATAGTGGACGAGCACACGCTGCTCCGCGAGGTCCTGGGAGAGGTGCTCCTGGCCGAGGACGACTTCTGCGTGCTGGCGGACTCGGCGGACTTCGAGTCGTCCGTCGCGCTGATCGCCAGGACCAGGCCGGACATCGTACTGATCGACATCGACAAGCCGCACGGCAGCCCGGGTGGCGTCGTGCGGCGCCTGCGGGAGGCCTCGCCGCGCTCGGTCGTGGCGGTGCTCAGCATGTACGACGACGCGCGGATCGTGCAGGAGATGATCAGGGCGGGGGTGCGCTGCTACCTGCACAAGGGCATCACGCGGCGAGACCTGGTGGCATCACTGCGCAGCGTGGCGGGGGCCGGCGAGCAGGTGACGCTGACGGTGCCGCACGGCACGATCGCCAATCTGGACGCCGACTTCGCGGGCCCGCTGTCCAGGCGGGAGAAGGAGGTCATCGCGCTCGTCGCGGCGGCCATGAGCAACCGCCAGATCGCCACGCACCTGTCGGTGACGGAGGGCACCGTCAAGCGGCATCTGCGCAACATCTTCCACAAGCTGGGCGCCGTGTCGCGGATCGACGCGGTCAACAAGTACAAGGCGCTCGGCGAGTGCGCGACGTATCCCTGGTCTGCCGCGCGAGTGTAGATAGTGGTAAGCTTAGCTATCCATACTCAGGGAGGCCGCGATGCAGCTGCGCACATTCCTGATCGCGGGCGTCGCCAGTTTCATGGCGGCACTCGACACCCTCGTCGTCACCACGGCGCTGCCCACGATCCGGGAGCAGTTCGGCGCGTCGCTGGAGAGCATGGAGTGGACGGTCAACGTCTTCACGCTCTGCTACGCCGTCTTCCTGCTGACCGCCGCCGCGCTCGGCGACCGGTTCGGCAGGAAGCGGGTGTTCGTGCTGGGGCTCGTGCTGTTCACCGCGTCGTCCGCGGCGGCTGCGTCGGCAGGCTCCATCGGCATGCTGGTGCTCGCTCGGGCGATCCAGGGGCTGGGCACCGCGATGATCATCCCGCTGGCGCTGACGCTCCTGGTCGGCGCCACGCGGCCCGAGCGGCGCGGCGCCGCGATCGCCGGGCTCGGCGGCATGGTGGGCCTCGGCATCGCGCTCGGGCCGTGGATCGGCGGCGCCGTGGTGCAGTACGGGTCGTGGCAGGCCGTGTTCTGGATCAACGTCCCGGTGGGGCTGGTCCTCGTGCCGCTGGCCGCGCTGCTCCTCGCCGAGGGCGGCACGGCGCAGCGGCGGCTCGACGTGCGGGGCATCCTGCTGATGATGACCGGGCTGTTCGGGGTGGTCTTCGGGCTGATCCGCAGCGTCACCCTCGGCTGGGCGCACCTCCAGGTGCTGCTGCCGCTGGTGGCCGGCGTGGCCGTGCTGGTGGTGTTCGCGTGGTGGGAGCGGGTGGCGGCCGAGCCCGTCCTGCCGCCCCGCCTGTTCCGCAGCCGCGGGTTCACGCTGTCCAACCTCGCCTCGACGCTGATGCAGGGCGGCATGCTCGGCACGGTGTTCCTGCTGACGCAGTTCCTGCAGCTCGTGCTGGCCTACGGGCCGCTCGACGCGGGCGTGCGGACGTTACCGTGGACGCTGCTGCCCGCCCTGGTCGCGCCGCTGGCCGGCGTCTTCGGTGACCGGCTCGGGGTCAGGCGGCTGATGGTGGCCAGCGCCATCCTGCAGGGAGCGGCGCTGGCCTGCTTCGCCGTCGTGGTGGCGCCCGCCGTGCCGTACTCACTGCTGTGGCCCGGCATGGTCGTGGCCGGGGCCGGCATGGGCCTGTTCTACGCGGTGGCGGCCAGGCAGCCGCTCGACTTCGTCCCGCCCGCCGAGGAGGGCCTCGCGGCCGGCGTCAACAACGCGATGCGCCAGATCGGGATCGTCCTGGGCGTGGCCGTCCTGGCCGGGGTCTTCGCGGCCACCGGCGGCTACGGCACGCCCGCGCTCTTCGTCTCCGGCCTGCGCGCGTCCCTGTGGGTCGGGGTCGCGATCCTGGGCGTGGCGGCGGTGGCGGCCTGGCTCGTCCCGCCCTCGGCGCCCCGCCCCGACCCCCGACCTCAATCCCTGGCCACAACGGCGAGCGGCGGCGGCGACCAACCGGCACGACCGCTCACGCCATGATCCGCGGCGAAGATCCACCATGAGCCCGGCGCGAATATCGAAAAACGCGCCGATCAAATCATCACCGGCTATTCTGACGCGCTTTCAGATCGGCCCAGATCTCCCGGCACGGAATGATATGCGCCATCAGCGTGACGGTGAGCACGAGCGCCCCTCCGCAGACGACCACGGTCGGCACCAGCCCGACCGGCCCGTGCAGCTCCAACGCCGCCCGATGAACCTGGGCGGGGATCAATCCCAGCGGGCCGGTCACCTGGGTGAGATTGATCAACAATGTCGCCCAGAAGGACCACGCCGAGCCGCGCAACGCGAACATGCCCAGCGTGTTCCCCGCCACGTAGTAAGCGGCCACGACCCGAAACTGGCTCACCAGGTCAGGCGCCTCCGCCGCCGTCCTGCCGGCCAGGCGCAACGACAGTTGCACGGTCTCGTCGTTGATGACCAACCAGCCCTGGAAGAGGGAGCAGAGGGCGAAGGTGAAAGAGCAGCCGAACGTGAAGAGTTGCAGCCGTCGATTCCATAACAAAGGGATGCCGCTGGGCGCCGAGTGCATGGCACGCACCTTTCTCGTGCGCCATGGATCGACGCCTTGGGGTCGCCTTTACAAGCCTCTCCAATTTAGCATTCCGGCGAGATCGGATGAAAGGCTGAATCGCGTTCTCCAATTCGCCGTCGTAAATCATCCCGATAAACGAGCGGAGCCACCGCCGGGGCCTTCGGCGGTGGCTCGTCGAGTTCATGGCGAAGCCACTGTCCGGGGCTCTCGGCGGCGGCTCGTTCGGTGAAGGCGAAGCCGCTGCCGGGGCTTCCGGTGGTGGTGCGCTCCTTTCGCGGTGACCCGGTCACCCGGGGAAGGGCCGCCCCGCTCCAGACCCTGGCGACGGCGTCGTAGACGGCTGCCGGCTCGCCGTCGAAGTACGGTGACAGGCTCTTGTCGTAGCGCAGGTCGGCGTCGGTGTCGGCCCGCGCCGCCTCGGCCTCGGGGCGACGTTTCATGCTTGTCCCGCTCCAGCAGACGCGCAGGAAGGAGCTGATGATGCGGCGCTCCCGGCACGTCTACCTGCTCGTGCACGCCGCCAAGCTGGGACGCGGCCCCTTCCACGCCTGGGCCCGGATGCCCGACGCCTGGACCCTGGTGACCGACGGGAGCGCCGGCCCCGAGGCCGTGGAGCCGTTCAAGTCCCGGGGCGTGCACGTGGTGACCGTGCCCGTAGCGGGTTGACGGGGAGGCGCGTGGTGTCTTGACACCCCGTCACCGTGAGGCTCTATGTTGTCCATATGAATACCTCTTCAGATGACAAAGTCTTGGTGATGGACGGGTGTACCACCCGGGTGGTCGACGCCGACAGGGTGGCGGCCGTGCGGGAGCGCATGCCGCCCGCCGACGACCTGGCCGACACCGCCGACGTGTTCGGCCTGCTGTCCGACCCGAACCGGCTGCGCCTGCTGGTGGCGCTGCTGGACGGCGAGCTGTGCGTGTGCGACCTGGCGGCGGTGACCGGGCAGAGCGAGTCGGCCGTGTCCCACGCGCTGCGGTTGCTGCGCGCCCACCGCATCGTGGCCGCCCGCCGCTCCGGCCGCATGGCGTACTACCGGCTGGAGGATCCGCACGTACGCCTGCTGCTCGACCTCGCCCTCGCGCACACCGAGCACACGGAGGCCCTGCACCCCGAGCGCGACGGGAACGCCTGATGGGCGCCGGTCACGGGCATGGTCAGGGGCACGGTCGCGGGCATGGTCAGGGGCATGGTCACGGGCACGCGGGCAGCCGTCATCGCTGGCGGCTGGCAGTGTCGTTCGTCCTGATCGGCGCCTTCTTCGTGGTGGAGCTGGTCTTCGGGTTGCTGTCGGGCTCGCTGTCGCTGCTGTCGGACGCGGGGCACATGGCAGCGGACGTCGTCACGCTCGGCGCGGCGCTCGTCGCCACCAGGATCGCCACCCGCCCCGACACCACGGGCAGGCGCAGCTACGGCTCGTACCGGGCCGAGGTGTTCGCGTCGCTGCTGGCCGTCGTGCTGATGCTCGGGGTGGCGGTGTACGTCGTGCTGGAGGCGATCGGCCGGATCGGCGGGCCCGCCGAGGTCTCCTCCGGCCCGATGCTCGCCGTCGGCGCCATCGGCCTGGTGGTGAACCTGATCGCGCTGCTGATGCTGCGCTCAGGGGCGGGCGAGAGCCTGAACGTCAAGGGTGCCTACCTGGAGGTCGTGGCCGACACGGCCGGCTCGGTCGGCGTCATCGTGGCGGGGTGGCTGGTCGCGGCCACCGGTCAGGCACTCTGGGACACGGTCATCGCGCTGGGCATCGGGGTCTTCGTCGCGGTGCGGGCGGTCTCGCTCGGGCGGCAGGTGTTCGCGGTCCTGGGGCAGCACGTGCCGGAGGAGATCGACGCCGCTGCCGTGGCGAGCGATCTGGCGGCCATCGAGGGGGTGCGGGATGTGCACGATCTGCACCTGTGGACGCTGACGTCCGGGATGAACGTCGCCACTGCCCATCTTGTGACCAGCGATCACAGTGACAACCATGCCGTCCTGGATCAGGCGCGGGACGTGCTCCGGCATCGGCATGGTGTCGCGCATGCCACGTTGCAGGTCGAGCCTGCCGATCATCAGGGGTGTGACGAGTTGGGATGGTGAGCGGAGGCGACCCTCGGTGAGCCGGCGAGCGCGGTGCGCAGCCATGGCGATCGGTGGCTGGGACTCGGCGGTGGGTGGCCCGTGAGCAGGGTAGATAGGGAGGGGGAGCGACACCACACAAAGCATGAAATGTGGGGATTCGGGGGATTTGTCGCATGCTGCCTGAAGTTCGCGGATGGTTGCGGCGCCGTACTTCGTCCGCCGGCGACTGGCCGCTCCGGGACCTGCTGGCCGCCAAGGGAGACACCACGGTCAGCGTGGTGCTCCCGGCTCGCGACGAGCGGGAGACCGTCGGGGAGATCGTCAAGGTGATCCGCCGGGAGCTGGGCGGGCTCGTGGACGAGCTCGTGGTCATCGACTCACGTTCCACTGATGACACCGCGCTGGTGGCGGCACGGGCGGGGGCCAGGGTGCACGCCCAGGACGAGATCCTGTCGCAGCTCAAGCCGCTCGACGGCAAGGGGGAGGCGCTGTGGAAGTCCCTGGCGGTGACGTCGGGGGACGTACTGGTGTTCGTCGACGCCGATATCCGGAAATTTCGGGCTTCGTTGGTGCTTGGCGTGCTCGGGCCGCTGTTGGGCGATCCGAGCGTGGCGTACGCGAAGGGGTGCTATGACCGTCCCCTCAACGGGGCAGGGGACGGAGGCGGGCGCGTCACGGAGCTGGTGGCCCGGCCACTGATCAACCTGCACTGGCCCCAGCTGGCGGGTTTCGTCCAGCCGCTGGCGGGGGAGTACGCCGGGCGGCGTTCGGTCCTGGAGCGGGTGCCCTTCGTGACCGGCTACGGGGTGGAGCTGGGGCTCCTGATCGATCTGCTGGAGCTGGCCGGGCTGGATGCGTTCGCGCAGGTGGATCTAGGGTCGCGCGAGCATGCGCCGCAGTCCACCGAGGCGCTCGGGGGGATGGCGGGGCAGATCATGCTCGCCGCCTGGTCGCGGCTGGAGCGGCAGGGGAAGATCCGGGCGTTGCATGAGCCGTCGGTGCGGCTCGCGCAGTTCCGGCGGGGGGAGGATGGGCATGATGTGCTGATCCGGGATATGGGGATCGGTGAGCGACCGCCGATGCTCACCGTCGACGCCTGACCGCCCGTCTCGGTCTCGTCCAGAGCCGGCACGCCTGCCGAGGAGGTGTGGTCGAGCGGACGGGGATGGCGGGGCAGGCCCGTGGCGAGGCGTGTCGGCGTGCTCGGGTGCAGGGCAGGCGCTTGGGCAGCACATCCAGGCGCATCCAGGCGCGGGTCAGGGCGCGGGTCCAGATCAGGGCGCGGGTCCAGATCAGGGCGCGGGGCCTGGCGTGTGGGGCGCGTTCGGGCGCGGGTCAGGTGTGTGGGGCGCGTTCAGACGCAGCGGGTCAGGCGAGCCGGCCGCAGCAAGCGCTACTTGAGGGCGGCGGCGACGAAGGCGGCGATCTGGTCGCGGATGGCGTCGTGATCGTCGGCCGCGTCGCGCAGGATGATGCGCCCGAGCTGCGGCATCATCGACGGAAACATGGCCAGCCCCGTCAACATGAACAGCGTCCGGGCCGTAGCCGCCGAAGGCCCCGGCTCGCCCAGACCCTCCGCCAGCGAGGCCGTCTTGCGGCCGCAGCGCTCCACCCGGGCCTCCTGGCCCTCCAGCAGCTCCTGCCCCCGGTAGTTGAGCGCCTCCCACATCAGCAGCCGCACCGTGTCGGGATGCGAGCGGTAGTAGTCGGTCAGCTTGGCCACGTACTCGACGGGGTCGGCGCCAGGCAGGGCGATCTGGGCGGTCAGGTCGTCGAGCGCCTCGGTGATGACGGTGTCGAACAGCTTCTCCTTGCTGCCGAAGTGCCCGTAGATGCGCTCCTTGTTGACGCCGGCGCGCTCGGCGATGCGATCCACGCGCGCGCCCGCCACCCCGTACGCGGCGAACTCCTCCCGCGCGGCCTCCAGCAGGGCGGCGCGGGTGGCGGCGGTCGAGACCTTGGGTGCCATGGAGCCATCCTAACCACCAACCGGTTGGTTGCAAACCAACTAGCTGGTTGACATCCAACTGGTTGGTTGGCTAGCGTCCGAGCCCATGACGCTCACGATTTCCCGCACTCCACGGCTACGGCCGCCCGTCCCCGCCACCGCCCCCTTCGCGAGCACGCTGACGGCGTTCACGCTCACCGCGATCCTGGTCAGCGGGCAGTTGTACGTCGTGATCCCCCTCCTGCACGACATGGCCGCCGGCTGGGGTTCCTCTGCCGGTGGGCTGACGTGGCTGGTGACCGCGTTCGGCATCGGCTATGGCGTCGGGTTCCTGGTGTTCGGTCCGCTTTCTGATCGGTACGGGCGGCGCAGGGTGTTGATGATCGGGCTGCCGCTGGCCGCGCTGACGACGGCGCTGGTGGCCTTGAGTCCGTCGCCCGAGGTGGCGCTGGGGTTGCGGGCGCTGCAGGGGGTGGCGGTGGCGATGTTCCCGCCCGCCGCGATGGCGTACCTGGGGGAGCGGCTGGAGCCGCGCCGTCGCGTGGCCGCCATCGCGGCGGTGACCGGCGCGTTCCTCGCCTCCGCCGTGGTGCTGCAGGTCGCCGCTCAGCTGCTCGTCGAGGTGATCGGCTGGCGGGGGTTGTTCGGGATCTCGGCGGCCGGGTTCGTGGTCGCGTGGCTGGGGGTGCGCGCGGTCATGCTGCCCGACCCACCTCGCGACCGCACCGAGACGGCGTACCCGGTACTCGAGACCCCGCGTCCCGGGCCCGCGTCCGCGCCCATGGCACCCGCGTCCGCGCGGTCGGTGCCCGCATCCGACTCCACGGCGCCTGCGTCCGCGCGGTCGGTGCCCGCATCCGACCCCACGGCGCCTGCGTCCGCCGGCGGCGGGCGCCACCTCGCCGGATCGTTGCTGTCCGCCTACCGCCCGCTTCCCGGCCTGCTGTTCCACCGGGTCCTGACCCTGCGCTACCTGGCCACGATCATGCTGATGGTCGGCTTCGTGGCCGTCTACACCGGCCTGCAGATCTACGGCGTCAGCTCCCCCGCCGAACTGCTCGCCCTGCGGGCCGCCGGCCTGCCGTCGATCGTGCTCGTGCCGCTCCTCATGCCCTGGCTGGCCAGGATCCGCATGACGACCAGGGCGGTGGCGTTCCTGGCGGTCGCCGCGCTCACCCTCGCCGTGATCGGCCTCACCGGTACCGCCGTGCTGGTGCTCCTGCTCGCCCTGTACGTGGCCGCCATCACCGGTGGCCTGCCCAGCATGAACGAGTCCATCTCGGCGGAGGCCGGACAGGCCAGGGGCACGGCGCTGGCGTTGTTCTCCGCCGCGCTCGCGGTGGGGGGCAGTGTCGGGCCGCAGGTGGCCGCCGCGTTCGGTGGTTTCACCCCGCTCATGTACGGCCTCGCGATCGGGATGGCGACGGCCGCCCTGTTCATCCTGGTCTCCACCTGGACGGCAGGGAAGAAGAGGACGACGCTGCTGTGATGTCGGTTCGCCCGCCGCTGGACGTTCCGGCGGCGGGCTACCGCCCGGTAGGGTGTTACCATCGGTAACCTAAGGGGGACACATGGCCGGGTTCTGTCCGGAGCCGAGTGACGACGTGATCCAGGTGCGTGACTGGGTGCACGCGTTCGCCCGCGACGTGATCCGCCCCGCGGGCGCCGAGTGGGACGAGCGGGAGGAGACCCCCTGGCCCGTCATCCAGGAGGCGGCCAAGATCGGGCTGTACTCCCTCGACTTCTTCGCCACGCAGTGGTTCGAGGAGAGCGGGCTGGCGTTGCCGGTGGCGTTCGAGGAGATCTTCTGGGGTGACGCGGGCATCGGCCTGTCGATCACCGGCACCGGCCTGGCCGCCGCGGCGCTGGCCGCCAACGGCACCCCCGAGCAGATGGGGGAGTGGCTGCCGCAGATGTTCGGCACGGAGAACGACGTCAAGCTGGGCGCGTTCTGCGCCTCCGAGCCGGACGCCGGCTCCGACGTCGGCGCCATCCGCACCCGCGCCGTCCCCGACGGCGACGACTGGGTGCTCAACGGCGTCAAGACCTGGGCCACGAACGGCGGCATCGCCAACGTGCACGTCGTCGTCGCCTCGGTGGACCCGTCGCTGGGCACCAGGGGGCAGGCCTCGTTCGTCATCCCGCCCGGCACACCGGGGCTGTCGATGGGCCAGAAGTTCCGCAAGCACGGCATCCGCGCCTCCCACACCGCCGAGGTCGTGCTGGAGGACGTCCGGGTGCCCGGCTCGTGCCTGCTCGGCGGCAAGGAGAAGCTGGAGGCCAGGCTGGCGCGCGTACGGAAGGGCGAGCGGGCGGGGGAGCAGGCGGCGATGCGCACCTTCGAGACCACCCGCCCGTCGGTGGCCGCGATGGCGGTGGGCATCGCCCGCGCCGGCTTCGAGTACGCCAGGGACTACGCCCGCGAGCGCGAGCAGTTCGGCCGCCGGATCGGCGAGAACCAGGCCATCGCCTTCCTGCTCGCCGAGATGGCCACCCGGGTGGACGTGGCCCGGCTGCTGACCTGGCGGGCCGCGTGGATGGCCAGGAACGGCAGGCAGTTCGAGCAGGCGGAGGGCTCGATGTCGAAGCTGGTGGCCGGGGAGACGGCGGTGTGGGTGACCGAGCAGGCGATCCAGATCCTCGGCGGGGCCGGGTACACCAGGGAGCATCCGGTGGAGCGCTTCCACCGGGATGCCAAGATCTACACGATCTTCGAGGGGACGAGCGAGATCCAGCGCCTGATCATCGGCCGCGCCGTCACCGGCCTCCCCGTCCGCTGACGCCACCCCTGGGAGTGCCGGTCAGGCCGTGCAGTACACCCGCACCCAGGCCGGATGCGGCGCGAACCCGTCGTTGTTCTCCCACGTGGCACCCCCGCCCACGTTCCCAGGGAAGCTGTTCAGCTTCGTCCTGGTCAGCGCCGCGTCGTGGCCCTCATGCGTCTCCACGAGCCGGGGATGGGACACCGGGCACAGCACGAACGCCGAGAACGTGCCCAGGATCGGCACGGTCACGTTCTTGGTGACGTGCAGGGAGGGCGGCTGCGCCGGCTTCACGTTCGAGCAGGACACGTGCAGCTTGACCGAGACGTCGACCGGCGGCCAGGTGTTCTTCGGCTCGGAGTTGGTGAAGCTCACCGAGATCGACCGGTTGGCCTCGTTGGCCTTCACATCGACGACGTGCGTGTGCAGCTCGTCCTCGTCGGAGTCGATCTGCGTGCTGGCGCCGAAGCTGACGATGTAGGGCAGGGTGGACGGACACTTCAGCGTCACGGTCTTGTAGCTGCCCGGGCCGATGGCGCCGCTGGAGGTCTGGAAGTCCTCGGTGACGGGCTCCGCCCAGGCGGCGCCGGTGGTGCTCATGAAGGCGGCGGCGGCCAGCGTCGCCGCCGCGATGAGCCGGGTGGGTCCGGTGAGTCGCATGTCTCTTCCCGCTTTCCTCGGTTGCCGCATTCGCCATTTGCGCAGCGGGGTTCTCCGCCGGCGGGAGAAAGGCTAGGAGCGGCGGCTTGGGGGTGACTTGGGTGCGACTTGGGGTGCAGCGTGGCGCGGGTGACGGCATTCTTTGCGCCATCTCACGACACGGGTCCCGGCCGGTTCTCGCGCGATCACGATGACCGCGCGCGCACCGCCGAAGGACACTCGAAGAGCTGTATTCACAGCGCTCTCCCGTGAATTGGAGCAATGCGTGTCGCACGAAATCCAGGGTTTGTCCTTCACCGATATCGCCGAGCAGTTCGGCACCCCCGCCTACGTCTACGACGCCGACGTCATCACGGCCACCTACCGTCGCCTGCGCGGGGCGTTCGACGAGCGGATCCAGCTTTTCTATTCGCTGAAGCCCAACCCCAACATCAGCGTCGTCGGCCTGCTGGGCAGCCTCGGCGCGGGCGCGGAGGTGTGCTCGCTGGGCGAGCTGCGCTCGGCGCTCGCGGCGGGCGTTCCGGCCGGCCGGATCCTGATGACCGGCCCGGGCAAGAGCGTCGAGGAGCTCACCGAGCTGGTCACCCGGGACGTACGGGCGATCATCTGCGAGTCCTTCGCCGAGTTGCGCACCATCGACGAGCTGGCCGAGCGGCTGGGCAAACGGCCGAAGGTGCTACTGCGGGTCAATCCGGCCCACGGCGTGGAGGGCGGGCGGCTGACCATGGCCGGGCGGCCCCGCCAGTTCGGCATCGACGAGGACCTCGTGCTGGCGGCCACCACGACCGTGCAGGATCACCCGCACGTGGACATCATCGGCGTGCAGATCTACACCGGGACCCGGATCCTGGACGCCGAGGTGATCGTGGCCAACACCGAGCGCGCGCTGGACCTGGCCGGCAAGGTGGCCACCAAGCTGGGCATCCACGTCCGGATGGTCGATCTGGGCGGCGGCATCGGGCTGGCCTACTTCGAGGGCGAGAACGACCCGGACGAGGAGATGTTCGTCTCCGGCATCAACCGGGCCGCCAGGCGCTTCGCCCAGGCCCACCCGGACGCGATCATCGCCATGGAGCCCGGCCGCTACCTGGTCGGCACGGCCGGCGTCTGCGTGCTGCGCGTCCGGTACGTCAAGGAGTCGCGCGGCCAGCGCTACGCGGTCACCGACGGCGGCTCGAACATGAACATGTCCGCCATCGGCCTGGGCACCTACGTCAAGCGCAACTTCCCCACGGTGCTGCTGTCCGACGAGCGGCCGCTGGACGGCAAGTGGTCGGTCACCGGGCCGCTGCTCACCCCCACCGACGTGCTGACCAAGCAGGCCGAGCTGCCGGAGCTGCGGCCCGGCGACCTGATCGGCATCCAGCGGATGGGCGCGTACGGGCCGACCGCCTCGATCGCGTACATGAACGGCCAGGGATACCCGGCGGAGATCCTCGTCATGGACGGCGTCGCGCACCTCGTACGCGAGCGCGACACCCCCGAGGACCTGCTGCGCAAGCAGCGGCTGGTCGACTTCCCCGGCAACGGGCAGGTGGACATCCGGCACGCCGTCGCCGAGGTGCTCGGCCGCGAGGTGAGCGAGCTCGGCGAGGACAGCAGGCTCCACGACGACCTGCACCTCGACTCGTTGTCGATGGTCGAGCTGGTGGCCCGGCTGGAGGACGAGTTCAAGATCTCGGTGGACCCGGAGGCGCTGACGCTGGCCCACTTCGCCACCGTCAGCTCGCTCGCCGCGTACGTCAGGAGCCGGTTGAATGAGCGGTGAGCTGCTGCACGAGCTGCTGGACGCGGCGCCCGCCGGCGCCGTGGCCATCGCGGAGCGGGGGCGCCCGCTGCGTTACCGCGACGTCACCGGGGCGGGCGCGAGCATCGCCGCGTGGCTGCGCGAGCGCGGCGTCGGGCCGGGCGATCGGGTGCTCCTGTCACTGACCAGGGCGCGGGCGCTGGACACGCCCTCGTGGGTGTACGGCTGCTCGCTGGCGGGCGCGGTCTTCTGCGTGCTGCACGAGCAGGTCGTCGGGCCTGCGCTGGCGTACGTGCTGGACGACGCCGCCCCGGCGATGGTGGTGTCGGACAACCCGAAGGTGCTCGGGCAGGCGGTGGCGCACGGGGTGCAGGCCGTGGGCCCCGACACGGCGCTGGTCGGCGCGCCGCCGCTCGTACGGGCCGGGGGCGGCTCCGGCGAGCGGCCGGGTACCGATCCCGGCGCGCCCGTCTGCATGATCTACACCTCCGGCAGCACCTCCCGCCCGAAGGCGATCGTCTCGACCCACGCGCAGATGACGTTCGTGGCCCGCGCCATCCAGTCGCGGCTGCGTTACCGGCCCGGCGACGTCGTCTACACCACGCAGCCGTTCTCCTTCGACGTGGGCCTCTACCAGATCTTCCTCGCGGCGCTGTGCGGCGCGCAGGTCTGGTTGCCCGGCCCGCTCGGCGCGGGCGTGCGGATCCTGCCGGAGCTGCTGGAGTCGCGGGCCACCGTGTTCCCCGCGGTGCCCGCCGTCGCGCAGACGCTGGCCGCCGCCGTCGCCAGGAGCGACGTCCCGGTGCCGGTGCCCAGGCTGCGGCTGCTCACCAACACGGGCGCGGCCATGCCGCGCGGCGTGCTCGCCTCCCTGCGCGAACGGCTGCCCGGCCTGCGCGTCCAGCTCATGTACGGGCTGACGGAGTGCAAGCGGGTCTCCATCATGCCCGTGGACGGCGACCTGGAACGGCCGGGCTCGTCCGGGCTGCCGCTGCCCGGCACCCGGGTCACGATCGTGGACGCCGAGGGCCGGCCGCTGCCCGCGGGCGAGGTCGGCGAGATCGTGGTCAGCGGCCCGCACGTGATGAACGGTTACTGGAACCAGGAGGAGCTGACCGCCGACCGGTTCCGGCCGTCCGGCCTGCGTACGGGCGACTTCGGCCACCTCGACCCCGACGGGTACCTCTACGTCGAGGGCAGGCGGGACGACGTCTACAAGCAGAGCGGCTTCCGGGTCAGCGCCACCGAGGTGGAGGCCGCCGCGCTGGAGCTGCCCGGCGTGCGCATGGCCGTCGTGCTGCCGCCGAAGGCCGACGGCGGCGACGCCGTGCTCGTGGTGACAGGGGACACCGAGCCCGCGCTGGTCCGCAAGGGCCTGGCGCACCGGCTCGAACAGTTCAAGGTGCCCAAGCGGTGCGTGGTGCTGGACGAGCTCCCGCTCAACCAGAACGGGAAGATCGACAAAAAACTCCTGGCCACGATCACCTGACAATTCCGGCCGGTACCACTCTCCTTTCAGCCGCAGGCTCCGAAATGCGAGCCTGCGGCTTTCCCCCATCGGTGACATCCGGGCCGGCCGTGCCGGACGTATGGTCTGGACGGCGCGAATTTCGCGCATGCCGTTCGGGGGAAGTGCACATGGAAAGCCTTTTCACGTTGTGGCACCGGAAAGCCGAGTTTTACGCGCGCAGAGCGGTGGACATCTACGCCGCGCGCATTCCGGAGTACGCCCGGATCGCCGAGAACGCGGACATCAGATCCGCCATGCTCGATTTCATGATCTTCGTCCGCCGCCGGACGGCGGAGCTGGCCGCCCTGGATCAGCCGTTCGCCCCCGAGGACCTCGACGTCATGGCCGAGATGGGCCGCCTGCGGGGAACGGGCGGCATCACGCTGCCCGCCCACCGTCACGCGCTGACCCTGCACACGTCGCTGACCTTGCAGGAGATCTCCGAGCTGAGCAGGCCGCACGACTTCGAGGAGATCAGGCGGCTGGTCGGCTGGCTCTCCAGCAGGGGAGAGGCCGGCTACCAGGCCTACAGCGGCGGGTTCATGGACGCCCGCGACGCCGTGCAGCCGGCCGGGCTGCGCATCCAGCAGCTCACCGAGGCGCTGCTCCGCAACGACGACCCCGCCGCCGCCGACCACGCACTCGGCCTGCGGATGCCGCTGCACGACAGCTACCTGGTCACCGTGGTCAGGATCGGCGAGCGGCGGCCCCCGCTGCCGGAGCGCGTCCAGGCCGGGATCGTGCGGGAGCTGCTCGGGACCGGGCAGGCGCTGATGCGCTTCACCGCGCCGGACGAGCTCGTCATGCTCATCCCGCAGCCCGACGACAACGGCGACGCGGCCGGGATCGGGACGCGGGCGCGCGAGCAGGCCCTGACCCTCACCAGGCGGCTCGGCGAGCTGACCGGCCTGCGGTGCGCCGCCGGGGTGGCCGAGGGGCGGCGCGGGCGGCTCGCCGAGGCCTTCGCCCAGGCGCGGCAGATCAGCCGGGTGGCGCCCGTCCGGGCGGACGCGGACACCGTCCACCAGCTCGCCGACGTCTTCGTCGAGTTCGGCGTCGCCGGCACGCCGCCGATCGACGAGTGGCTCAGCTCGATCGCCGAGCGGCTCGCGCCCGGCCCCGACCTGGTGGTCACGCTGGACGCCTACTACCGCCACGACCTGCACCGGCTGCGGACGGCCGCCGCCCTGCACATCCACCCCCGCACGCTCGACTACCGCCTGCAGCGAGTACGGCAGGCGACCGGCCTCGACCCCGCCTCCGTCCACGGCATCAGGGCGCTGAGCGCCGTCGTCACCCGGGTGCTGTCGGGCGTGTGGCGCGAGCGGGGATCGTCGGCGTAGAGCTGATGGCCGAGCAGTTCGTTACGATATGGAGAACAGAATTGTCGACGGACACCGCCGTGGTGGCCGCCTGTACCGGGTGGGCCGACGCCGCCCCGGTCGTCACCGAACCGTACTCCGAGTGGGTGCTGTGCGGGGACTTCCCGTCGGGCCGGCCGGGCTGGGAGGGGGCGGGGGGTGCTGCCGCCGGGGGCGGTGCGGGTGCTCGCGGCCTGGCTGCTGCACCTGCGCGCGGGCGCCTCCGTACGGGACGCCGGTGCCCCGAACGCTTCGGGGCCGCTGCCCGAGGCCGCCCGAGCGGTGCTCACGTGCCTCGACCCGCATCCCAGGGACGACGCCGCGCTGGCGCATGACATGGACCTGATCGACGCGATCGTCGCGTTCGCCCAGAGCCGGTTGGCGCAGGGCAGCGCCCGCTGAGCCTCAGTCGCCGGGCCGATACAGCAGCAACATCGCCGCGTCGTCCAGCAACGGCCCGCCCGTGTGCCGCACCAGATCGGCCCGCAACGCGTCCAGCCCCGCCTGCGGCTCATCCCGCCGCAACAACGACACCCGCCCCTCCAGCGGGTAGAACTCCCCCCGCCCGTTCCGCGCCTCGATCACCCCATCGGTGAAGAACAGGACGCGATCACCGCTCCCGAACGGCACCCGGTGCGCCTTCACCGCCGACGGCTCCAGCGCCCCCAGCCCCAGGGGCAGCCCGGGGTCGGGCGGTTCGGCGGTGCAGAGGGTGCCGTCGCCGAGCAGGAGCAGGGGGGCCGGGTGCCCGAAGTTCACCAGGGCCATCTCGGTCTCGTGGATCTCGGCGATGATCGCGGTGACGAACTGCTCCCCGCCCAGGTGCCGCGCCAGGCTGGCCTCCAGGCGTTCGCCGATGTCCGCCAGGTCGGCCTCGTCGTAGGCCGCCTCCCTGAACGCGCCCAGCACCCACGCCGCCGTCTCGACCGCCGCCAGGCCCTTGCCCTGCACGTCGCCGATCAGCAGCCGCACCCCGTGCGGGGTGGTGACGATCTCGTACAGGTCGCCGCCGATCTGCGCCTCGGCCGCCGCCGAGGTGTAGGACAGCGCGACCCGCAGGTCACCCGCCCGCCGGGGCACGGGCCGCAGCAGGACGCGCTGGGCCGCCTCGGCGACCTGCCTGACGCTGGCCAGCTCCCGCTCGCGTTGCAGGCGCAGGCGGCTGGCCAGCATGCTCGCCGCCGTCACGCCCACGATGCCGACGACCGTGAGGTTGTTCTCGAACGTGAACAGCAGGTCGTTGTAGACGGCCATGGGCACGCAGAGCGCCAGCGCGGCCACGCCCACGGCGGCGGTCCGCCGCACCCCGCCCGACACCGACGCGAAGGCGGGGCCGAGGGTGAGGAGCGGCAGGAAGACGAGGCTCTCGCCGGCGAACAGGTCGGTGAGGGCGACACCCAGCATGACGACGAAGGGCAGCCAACGCAGGATTCGCAGCGACCTCATCCGACCCCCGAGTGAACAACATCCGACGTACCAGCATCGCGCAGGAAACCCACCGTTCTCAACCCGGGAGGCCACCTCATCCGGCCGCGCGCGATTCCAGAAATCCCTTCGCCAGCATATGGCGGATTTGTCAGCCATTCTGAGGAAACGTGTTCGCGCCGGTACGTACGGTGAAATCCGGGCGCTTGTTTTTCGATCCTTGCCTGAACGCGATATGGATAGATTCGACCTGACGGAAAGGAGTCAGCACGTGGCATTGGCCGACGCCGGCATCCGGCGATTACTGGTGGATTCGGGGGAGCCCAGGGGATGGGTGTCCCCGCGGGCCGACCTGGTGACAGCGCTGCTGGGGGTGTGGTTCGGGGTCGGGCTGATGATCGACGCCTGGGCGCACACCAATCAGACGGAGCTGGAGACGTTCTTCACCCCGTGGCATGCGGTGTTCTACTCCGGGTTCGCCGTGGTCTCCGGCTGGATCCTCTGGCAGGTGTGGCAGAACGTGCGCGCCGGGAGGCAGGGGCTGGCTGCGGTGCCGACGGGTTATCTGGCCGGGCTGGTGGCGGTGCCGGCGTTCGCCGCGTTCGGCTTCGCGGACATGATGTGGCACACCATTCTGGGCATCGAAACCAGCCTCGATATTCTTTTCAGCCCTTCACATCTGGGGCTGATCGTGACGATGCTCCTCATCATCACCACACCCCTGCGTTCCGCCTGGAACGCCCCCGACCTCGGCGCCCGGCCGACGCTGGGCCGGTTGCTGCCCGCCCTGATCGGGCTCGCCTTCGCCACCACGCTGGTGTCGCTGTTCCTGTCGTACGGCGACGCCATGCAGTACCGCGCGCCCCGCATCGTCAAGGCGTTCTCCTCCGTGAACGACCCGGGGGCCGACCGGCTCGCCCTGGCCATGGTCGTCACCAACGTCGTCATCCTCAGCCCCGTGCTGCTGCTGGTGCGCCGCTGGGTGCTGCCGTTCGGCTCGGTCACCGTCATGTACGCGATCGGGGTGCTCATGCCGGGGGCGCAGACCGAGTTCGAGAACGTGCCGGTGCTGGTGTCGTTCGTGGTGGCCGGGCTCGTGAGTGACCTGCTGATCCGGTGGCTGCGGCCGTCAGGGGAGCGGCGCGGGGCCTACTGGGCCTTCGCCGGGTTGTCGGCGTTCGCCACGTGGGCGTTGTACATCGGGATCGCGTCGGTCGCGGGTGGCGGGCTGCCTGCGGTGCCTGAGTTGTGGACGGGGGCGCCGATCATCGCGGGGCTCATCGGGCTGGCCCTCGGCGCACTGTTCCTCCCGAACGCCGTCACCGCCCAGCCTGGGGCGGTCGTCGCCCAGCCTGGCGCGGTGGGTGCTCAGCCTGGGGCGGTCGTCCCGCAGTCCGGTGCGGTCGGTGCTCAGCAGGTCCAGGTCAGCGCGTCCGACGCCGAGCGGGCATGATCCTTCGCTCTCTGTGCCTGGCCGCCGTCCTGGTGCTGGCGCTGGCCGCCCCCGCCTCGGCGCACAACGTCACGGCGGGGGCGGACCTGCGGATCGCCCAGACGATCGCCGGCGCCGAGATCACGGTGGTGATCAAGGGAACGTCCCGGGTGCCGGGGCCGTTGCGGATCGGAGTCATCGCCTACCAGCCGGTCTCCGGGCTGCCCGTCGGCCTGGAGGTCCGCTCGGTCGAGGACGGCCGCACGGTGACGGGCACCGCCCAGGCGGCGGCCGAACCCGCGTACACGCAGCTCAGGGTGGAACGGACCGGGCCACACGAGCTGAAGCTGAGCGCGGGGGGCGAGGTGGCCGTCGTCCCGTTCCGGGTCCTCGTCGAACGCGGGTCGATGGGCGACTTCCTCATTTACGGTGGCCTGTTCATGGCCGCGATGTTGCTGGTGGGCGGCCTGCTCACCGGCGCCACGGCCCGCACGGGGCGGGCGATGGCCCTGGCGGCGGGCGCCGCGGCCGGGGTGACCGTCGCCGCCATGGTCATCGTGTTCGAACCGGGGCTTCCCCCGCCCGCGCCCGACGGCGCCGCCCCCACCACCGCGACCCCCGCTGCGGGCGGGCGGCCGTACGCGCAGGCCCGGGTGGAGACTGCCCCCGCACGGCCGGGCGCGGGGGAGGAGTTCACGCTGCGGCTCGACCTCATGGACGGCTCCACCGGGCGTCCCGTCGACGATCTCGCCGTACATCACGAGGCGCTCGCGCACGTGGTCGTCACCAGCGAGGACGGCCGGTACTTCCGGCACGTGCACCCGCTGCGCACGGCGCCCGGGCACCTGGAGGTGAAGCTGAGCACCGACCGTCCCGGCCGCTACCTGGTGCACGCCGAGCTGGAACGGGAGGACTCGGGCGGGCAACTCGTCACCGCGGACTTCACCGTGGGTGGTGAGGCCAGGGCCTCAGCGGAACCCGATGCCTCAGCGGAAGCCGGTGCGGCAGAGGACCGCGGCGCCGCAGAGGACACCAGTGCGGCAGAGGACGGCGGTGCCGCAGCCACGCCACGGTTGCAACCCGTCGCGCCCGTCGCGGGCCGTCCCGCGACCATCGAGCTGGACACGCCCGCCGGCGTGCGGCCGTGGCTGGGCATGACCGGCCACCTGATCGTCCGGAGCCAGGACGGCGCTTTCCTCGGCCACGTGCACGAGATGGGCACCCCCGGCTCCCGCCTCCGCTTCACCTTCAGCTTCCCCACCTCGGGCCGGTACCTGGCCTGGATCCAGTACGCCACCGGAGACCGCATCGTCACCGAGCCCTTCACGGTGGACGTGACGGCGGCGGAGGTGCGGCGATGAGGAAGAAGCTCGTGCTGATGGGCGGGGCGCTGGTGGCCGCGGGCGTGGCGGTGTTCGTCATGGGCCGGGCCGCGACGACCGGGCCGCTCGAGCTCACCACCACCGGCGCCCGCTACGCCGCCACCGTCGTGATCGAGGACCCGAAGCCGGGGCGGGTCGCCGTGGCGGTCGAGGTGAACGAGGGTGACGCCGACAGCGTGGCCGTGTCGGCGGTGATGGCGGACATGGGGCACTCGACGCCCGAGCTGGCTGCCACGGAGCGGGAGCCCGGGCGGTTTCTGGCCGAGGGGGAGTTGTTTCCGATGAGCGGGGTCTGGGAGTTGTCGATCCGGCTCGATGGTCCGGCGGGGGAGGAGCAGCTCGCGGTCAAGGCGCTGATCACGGACTAGCGCCGCTCCTCGGTTCGCGCTGCCCTTCCACTGGCGCCGTCGGTCAGCTAGCGACGATCACAAGCCGACGCCGACCACCACCCAGCACCGCCCGCCGCGGGATCCCAGGGGCCGTCATCATTCTGTGCCCATCCCGGGGGTTGACAGCACGCCCAACCAGCTAAATGATTATTCCTACTTGTATAGTAGGAATCGTAGGAAAGGGGAGATCGTGCGGGCACTCATCCTGCTCGGGCTGGTCGGCCTCGCGGCCCAGCTGGTCGACGGCAGCCTCGGCATGGCCTATGGCGTCACGTCGACCACGCTGCTGCTGGCCGTCGGCACCAACGCGGCCGCCGCCTCCGCCACCGTCCACCTCGCCGAGATCGGCACCACGCTCGCTTCGGGCATCTCCCACTGGCGCTTCGGCAACGTGGACTGGAAGGTCGTCGCGAAGATCGGTCTCCCGGGAGCCGTCGGCGCCTTCGCCGGGGCGACGTTCCTGTCGAGCCTGTCCACCGAGGTCGCCGCCCCGGTCATGTCGCTCATCCTGCTCTCGCTGGGCGTCTACATCCTCATCCGCTTCACGGCGTTCGGCCTGCCGCGCGGGAATCTGGGCAAGCCGCTGCGCAGGCGCTTCCTGGCGCCGCTCGGGCTGCTGGCCGGGTTCGTGGACGCCACCGGCGGTGGTGGCTGGGGCCCCGTCGGGACGCCCGCCATCCTGGCCAGCGGGCGGCTGGCCCCTCGCAAGGTGATCGGCTCCATCGACGCCAGCGAGTTCCTCGTCGCCATCGCCGCCAGCGTCGGCTTCTTCGTCGGCATCGGCTCCGAGAACATCAACTTCTCCTGGGTCGCCGTCCTGCTGCTCGGTGGCGTCATCGCCGCACCGATCGCCGCCTGGCTCGTCCGGCACATCCCGCCGCGCATCCTCGGCTCGGCCGTCGGCGGCGTGATCGTGCTGACCAACGTGCGCACGCTGCTGCGCAGCGACTGGATCGACGCCTCCGGCGGCGTCCAGACCGTGGCCTACATCGTCATCGCCGCCATCTGGGCCGCCGCGATCGCCTGGTCGGTACGCGAGTACCGGCGCGACAAGGCCAACGAGTCGGTCGAGGCGGTGGAGAGCGACCTGCGGCAGCGTACGGCCACGGAGGAGGAGACGGCCTCCGCCTGAGCCGGCCCATGAGAATCTCCGCCCGCACCCAATACGCCCTGGGCGCCATGCTCGCCCTGGCCGTGGCCGACAGCCCGGTGCACGCTGAACGGATCGCCGTCACGCAGGACATTCCTCGCCGTTTCTGCGACAACATCCTGCTTCAGCTGCGCCGGGCCGGCCTCATCCGCAGCCAGCGCGGTCCGGACGGCGGCTACTGGCTGGCCCGGCCGCCGGGGGAGATCGCGCTGGCCGACGTCATCCGCGTCACCGAGGGGGCCGAGCAGGCCCTGCGGCCCTTCTCCCCGGCCGCCGCACCGCTCGCCGAGATCTGGGACCGGCTGCGCAGCCACGAGGACGCGCTGCTCAGCGAGATCACCCTCGCCGACGTAGTGGCCTCCCGCGACCGCCCGAACGGCGGGGCCGCTTCCAACGGCGGTCCCCCTGCCGACGCGCCCGCCGGGCGCGAGGTCCCCTGAGGCAGTGGCAAGCTGGGGCGGTGGCTTTCGGGGTACGTGAGTTCGAGCTGACACTGATGCACCGCATGCGCGACGTCAACGCCGAAAAGGTCGAGGAGACCCTCGGTCGCATCGGCGCCGGCCGTGCCGAGCTGCGCGAGGCCCACGCCCACTGGACGAGGCTCGCCCACGCCCCGAGGGCGCCGAAGGGAGCCGCCGCGCTGCGGAGGGCGCTGGGCCCGCCGCCGTACCGGGGCAGCAGGCCCGCAGGCAGTCTGACCTGCGACGTCCTGCGCTGGACGCTGCCCACCTGGCCGGAGCTGGCCTACGAGGCGCTGGTCGGCCCCGGTGGCGAGCTGTGGAACCAGTGGTTCGTCCGCCCCTCCGGCGCCACCCCGTTGGCCTTCGCCGATCTGGAGCCCTGGGGCTGCGTCGTGGCGGACGTGGGCGCCAGCTTCCCCGGTGCCGTACAGCTCGACGGCCCGGCGCCGCACCACTGGACGGTCGACTTCCGTCACGGCGGCCGGACGCATCGCGCCCGCTTCGTGTACGGGCTCCTCCAGCGCCTCGACCAGGCGCCCGAGGGCTGACCTGAGCCCAGGTCCTCACGCGGGTGGGCAGGATCGTGAGGACCTGGGCGGCGACCGGGCACCGTCGGCGGAAGGTGCCCGGTCATCGGAACGCCGCGTCAGCCCGGCATCCCGGTCAGGGGGAGCGCCGCGTCAGCCCGGCGTCCCGGTCAGCGGGGGCTCTTGACCGCCAGCAGCGCGTGGTAGGCGGGCTTGGGCGCCAGGTTCTCGTCCAGCAGGCACGCCGCGCCCTCTCCCTCGAACCAGCCGGGCACCCACGAGTGCCGGTCGGTGAAGCCCCAGACGGTCAGCTCGCGGCAGGCCTTGACGCTGAGGCAGTCGGTCATGGCCCGGCTGTAGTACGTGGCCTGGGTGGCGAGCTTCTCCGGGGTCACCGGCAGCTCCATGCGCACGTCCAGCTCGGTGATCGCGACCTCCAGGCCGAGGTCGGCGAAGCGGCGCATGACGTTCGCCCAGTCGCCCGGGTAGTCGTACTGGATGCCGAGGTGGCCCTGGAAGCCGATGCCGTGGATCGGCACGCCCTGTGCCTGGAGGTCCTTGACCACCGACAGGGTGGTCTCGATCTTGGGGGCGTTCCACTCCAGGTTGTAGTCGTTGATGAACAGCTTGGCGTGCGGGTCGGCGCGGTGCGCCCAGCGGAAGGCGTCGGCGATGTAGCCGGGGCCGAGGTGCTTGAGCCAGATGCTCTGCCGCATCGTGCCGTCCTCCTCCACGACCTCGTTGACCACGTCCCAGGCCCGGATCTTGCCCTTGTAGCGGCGCACCTGCGTGGTGATGTGGTCGCGCAGGATCTGCCGCAGCTCGGTGGCGCCGATCGAGCCGTCCTCGACGCCCGTGGTCAGCCAGGCGGGGAGCTGGTTGTGCCAGACGAGGGTGTGGCCGCGTACCTGCTGGCGGTTGCGGCGCGCGCTCTCGACCAGCGCGTCGGCGTCCTCCCAGGTGAACACGCCGCGCTGCGGCTCCACCGACTCCCACTTCATCGCGTTCTCCGCGGTGACGTGGTTGAACTCGCGGTTGAGCGTCCTGCGGTAGTCGGATTCCGCGCGCAGCGCGGCGAGGTCCACCGCTGAGCCGATCTTGACGCCGGTCTGCTGCGAGAGCTGACGCAGGTCGCGCGGCGGGCGCGGGTGGGCCGAGGCGGGGAGCGGGGCGGCGAGGACGAGCGCGAGGGCGATGATCAAGGGCTTCACCGATGACCTCCGGTGCCGTGGGGGTGGCTGGGTGGCGACACGACTTCCGAAAGTTTCGGAATTGTGTCGATAGTTTCACCGACTGCCGGAACCGTAAGCGCTCACGGACGTCACGTCAACCACCCACCCACCGCCGGTCTCAGGCCGCGTGCGCCCGCAGCCCCGCCTTGCGCCACACCTTGAACAGCCGCCTGGCCGAGCCGCCCACCGGCCCGACCGCCTCGTACAGCACCTTGCGCGACACCGGCTCGGCGCTCTGCGCGGCGGTGACGGCGTCGTCCGCGGAGGTGATCGTGTGGGAGCAGACGCTCAGCAGGTAGCCGGGGATCTGCAGGGCCGGGTCCGTGCAGCCGACCAGCGGCACGCCCACCGCGGCGACGACGGGGAAGACCGTGCCGGGGATGCCGATCGCGACCTCGGCGCGGGCCGACGCCTGGACCGAGGCGACGGTGCTGATCTCGTACCGCTCCCAGAGCGAGCGGTCCTCGCGCGGGTGCAGGCCCACCAGGATGTGCTTGCCCGCCGCCGCGAGCCGCTCGGCCGCCGCCAGCAGCAGCTCCGTGCCGGGGGCCGAGCCGCCCGTCTGGGTGGACCTGGTGACGCTGGTGAGCACCAGGACGGTGCCCGCCTCGGGAGCGTGCGCCGGCAGGGCGTCGGTCTGCGGCGAGCCCACCACGTCGATCCGGCGGCGCGTCCCCAGGTAGTCGTCGAACACCTTCGCCTCCGCCGGCGACGACGCCGTGATCGCCCGCAGCCGTCCCCTGAACTCCTTGGCCCGCGGCGCCTCGACCGGCAACTGGTAGGCCAGCGAGCTTGCCACCAGCGGCACCCGGCGCAGCCGTGCCGCGCAGTCGGCGGGCCAGTCGCCCGCGCCCGTCACGACCAGCAGGTCCGCGTCGGTGACCTCGTCGAGCAGCGCGACCGGCACCGGGTCGCCTGGCTTGATGCCCGTACGGTCGGGCACGAGCTGCGCCAGCTCCCAGCCCAGTCGCTGCGCCTCCGGCAGCAGGGGCGCCGCGTGGTAGGTGCCCCACGGCTCGTTCGTGGCGATGAGCACGCGTGGCGCCCGCCCGCCGGGCCTGGCCGCGGCGCGGGCGGGGGCGCCGCCGAGCACGGTGAGCCCCGCGCCCGCCAGCGCGCCGGTGAGCAGAGATCGTCGCGAAACAGTATTAAAAGTCATGAAATGGCAATTTATGGGGTGGTTTAGGCGGGATTGTGAACGTGGATCGTCCTCCAGGCGAACGGGACCGCCGGGACGGGATTGAACGGTTCACCCCCTCGGGTACGTGGTAGGGACATGGTGCTCCGCTTCCTCGCTCTCCTCGCCCTCGCCGCCTCGATCCTCGCCGGGCTGTCCACGGCCGCCCACGCCTGCAGCTGCGCGAACCTCACACCTGCGCAGGCCGTACGGCACGCCGACGCGGTCTTCACCGGCACCGTGACCGGGATGCGCGAGGCGGGCGGCCTCGGCAGACCCCGGGTGTTCACCTTCCGGGCCGACCAGGTCTACAAGGGGGCGCCCGCTGCCGGATTCACGCTCACGACCAGCGCCGACAGCGCCTCGTGCGGCTACGCGTTCGAGCGGGGCGGGCGTTACCTGGTGTTCGCCGCCGCCGCGTCCTCGGGGCCCGTGGTCGAAGGGGTCGAGCTGTCGTCCCACCTGTGCTCGGGCAACGTGCCGCTGGATCCGGGCACGGGCCCGCTGCGGCCCGGCGACGAGCGGGCGGCCGGCCACGAGAGCCTGGCGGGGCCGGTCGGCCCCGAGCTCGTCGAGGTCCTGGGCAGGCCCTTGCCGCCGGTGGCGACCGGCGAGACGCACCAGGCCGCCGGGCCGCTGCGGGCCGAGCGCGGGGCGGGCGTGGACCGGGGGTGGATCGCCGGGGGAGCGGTCGTCGTGCTGGCGGCGGCAGGGACCCTCCTCGCCTTCGCGGCGCGCCGGAGGAACGCTCAGTGAAGTCAGTCCCGGGGCTCCTCGCGCCGCAAGCGGGCCATGACGCGCGGCAGGCTCAGCCCCAGCAGCACGAGGGCCACGCCGATCACCCTGAGCGGCGCCGGCGCCCCCTGCTGAACCCAGTCGATCACCACGGCGGAAAGCACCTGCCCGCTGATCACCAGCACCGACGCGCTCATCGCACCCAGCCTGGGGAAGACGTAACTGTTGACCGCCACGAAGAGCGCCCCGAACACCCCGCCCGCGTACGCGGCGACGGGCACGTCCGTCACGTCCGGCCAGACGCGCAGGACGAGCAGAACCACGCTGAGGAAGGCGAAGCCCACCACATGGTTCCACACGGACGCCCTGAACGCCCCCGCCCGGGTGCTGAGCTGGCCGTTGATGGTCCGGCTGGCGCCGATGAGCACGCCGTTGACCAGCGCGAGCAGTACGAAGAAGAGCATCGCTCACGCTCCGCCGAGCACGATCAGCACGCTGCCCGCGAGCACGCACCCGGCGACCGCCAGGTCCATGGCCGTGACGCGGCGCCTGGGGGTGTGCAGCAGGCCGAGATGGTCGGCGGCGGTGCCGAACACGAGCTGCCCGGTGAGCATGAGGGCGATGGTCCCGGCCAGGGCCAGCTCGCTGTTGACCGCGATCGCCGACAGGACGACCACGAGCGCGCCCGGGATGCCGCCCAGGTAGTACCAGAGCGGTGTCCCGCCCGCCTCCGGCTCCTGCGCGGGCGGCTTGCGGCGGGCGATGGTCAGCACCAGGAGGAACGCGACCACGGCGCCGAGCGCGTGCGCGGCCCAGGAGGCGTAGAACGCGTCGGTGTGGCGCGCGAGCACGGCGTTGGCCTGGGTCATCAGCGTCAGCAGCACGCCGCCCGCGAACGCCAGCAGCCAGTCGAGCGGGCGCGCGGTCATCTGGAGGGCTCCGCGCCGAGAGGTTCCATGTCGGAGCATTGAAACACGCTCCTGTCCGTGACCGTGGCGCGGGGGGTCGGGCGCCGCCTATCGTCCGGCCGCGGCACGCGTCCTGAACGGCGCCTGGTACGCCCACTGCCAGGCCAGCTCCAGCGGCCCGCGCCCGAACCGGCGCAGCCACAGCGACGACGCCACCATGAACATCAGGCAGATCCCGCCCCACGCCACCGGCACCCACCAGGGCCGCAGCTCGTCGAACCGGGTGGCCAGGCCCAGGCCCCAGCCGTAGCAGAGCAGGCCCGCGGCCAGGTTCTGGAACACGTAGCAGGACAGCGCCGTACGGCCGACGTCGGTCAGCCCCCTGCGCAGCACGCCCGGCTCGCCCTTCATGGCGAGCACGATCGAGGTGACCAGCGCCAGCAGGCCCAGCGCGACCAGCGGCGCCATGAGGTAGCGGTCCACCATGAACCAGGCGGGGCCCGCGAAGGAGGTCAGCAGGTTCAGCGGCACACCGACCCCCAGGCCGACCGCCATCAGCCGGCCGCGCAGCCGCGCGCCCCGCTCGTCGAACACGCCGGCGCGCAGCAAGCGGGCGCCGAGCAGGAACAGCACGATGCCCAGCGGCACGATGAAGATCAGCTCGGCGCGGAACACCAGCAGGTTGTCCAGACGCAGCCGCACCTGGTCCAGCCAGCTCCGCGGGTACGCGACCGCCCCCGCCCCGCCGGGCGGCGCCGCCAGCAGGGCCAGCGTGACCAGCCCCACCATGGTCACGAGCAGCGTGCCCGCCACGGCCATCCAGGCTGTGACGACCCGGTCGCTCCGCCCGATCAGGTACGCCACGATCATGGAGGTGATCGCGTACCCCATCAGCACGTCGAACTCGAAGACCAGGACGAAGTGCAGCGTCCCCTCCACCAGCAGCAGCGCCGCCCGCCACAGGTAGCGGCCGGGCCACGGCACGCCCCTGCGCGCCGCGCTGCGATACTGCAGCTCCAGCCCGACGCCGAAGAGGAGCGTGAGCAGCCCGAGGAACTTGCCGTTGGACAGGAACCGCAGGAACGCCTCCACCACGCCGGGGTCCCCGCCGAAGCTCAGGAACGCCAGCGGGCCCGCGGGGTCGGTGAAGATCCAGATGTTGGTGCCCAGCGTGCCGAGGATGGCCGCGCCGCGCAGGACGTCCAGGGCGTCGATGCGTCTGTCCACACTCTCCACTGTGCTGGCGCGCGGGGCGGCTTCCGTCATCCCGGGGAGCGAGATCGCCGCTACATCGATGGATGTACTAGCCATGACCAAAGTCGCCGGAGGCGGCCATGAACGGTTACTACAGCGGTTACTACGAGGCGCCCGACTACTACTCGCCCGCGGCCGGCGACCCGCCCGCGGTGTTCCTGGCCGGCGGGATCACCGGGGTGGCCGACTGGCAGCGGGAGGCGGCGCGGGTGCTCGGCCGGTGCGGGGCTGTCGTGCTCAACCCGCGCCGCCGTGACTTTCCGATGGGGGATCCGGACGCGGCGCCGGCACAGATCGCGTGGGAGCATCACCATCTGCATCTGCCGGGGGTGCTGACCATGTTCTGGTTCCCGCCGGGGGACAGCACGCAGCCGATCGCGCTGCTGGAGCTGGGGGCGGCGCTGGACAACCCGGCGCGGGCGATCGTGGCGGGGGCGGATCCCGGGTATCCGCGCGTGGCGGACGTGCGCTGGCAGACGCGCCTCGCGCGGCCGGACGAGATCGTGCACGACACGCTCGCCGGCACGCTGGCCGCCGTCCGCGACCGCCTCACGACGCGATCCGGCGCGTCCTGAGCAGCACGTCCTGAGCGGTACGTCCCGAGCGGTACGTCCTGAGCAGTACGTCCTGAGCGGCGGGCGGCCCGGGAGCCGGTGCTCGGATGGGCCGCCCGCCGATCGCGGTCACGCCTGGACGCCGGCCTCCTTGGCGGCCCGGTCGATGCCGGCCAGCTCGTCCTCGGTGAAGTCCAGCCGGTCCACCGCCGCCACGTTCGCCTCGAGCTGCTCGGGGCTGGAGGCGCCGACGAGCACGGAGGTGATGCGCGGGTCCCGCAGCGCCCACGCCAGCGCGAGCTGCGCCACCGTCTGCCCGCGCGAGGCGGCCAGCTCCGCCAGCGACCGCACGAACGCCAGCACCTCGGGCGTCACCCGGTCAGGCGTCAGGAACCGGCCCTCGGCCGCCCGCGAGTCGGCCGGGATGCCGTTCAGGTAGCGGTCGGTCAGCAGGCCCTGGGCCAGCGGCGAGTACACCACGCACCCGACGCCCTCCTCCTCCAGCACGCCGAGCAGCGACTCCTCGATGTGCCGGTTCAGCAGCGAGTACGGCGGCTGGTGCACCAGCAGCGGGGTGCCGAGGGAGCGCAGCAGGCGGGCGGCCTGGGCGGTGCGCTCGGGGGAGAAGTTCGAGACGCCGACGTAGAGGGCGCGGCCGGTGCGGACCATGTGGTCCAGCGTGGCGACCTGCTCCTCCAGCGGCGTCTCCTCGTCGTCGCGGTGCAGGTAGAAGATGTCCACGTAGTCGAGGCCGAGCCGGGCCAGCGAGCGGTCGAGGGTGGCCAGCAGGTGCTTGCGCGAGCCGCCCACGCCGTACGGGCCGTCCCACATGGGGTTGAAGCCCTTGGTGGTGACCACGACCTCGTCACGCAGGGACTTCGGCAGGAGCCTGCCGAAGGCGGCCTCGGCGGCGCCGATGGGCGGGCCGTAGCGGTCGGCGATGTCGAAGTGCGTGATGCCCAGGTCGAAGGCCTTGTGCAGGATCGCGCGCTGGGTCTCCAGCGGCTTGCCCTCGCCGAAGTTGTGCCAGAGGCCGAGCGACACGGCGGGCAGGAGCAGTCCGCTGCGGCCGCACCTTCTGTACGGCTGGCGTTCGTAGTCCAAGGGGGACCTTCCGCAAAGATCGTGATGAAACGTTTTACGACCCCCAGTTAAGCACCTTCTCCACACCTGGGAGCCGGTGAGCCCGCTCGCCGGCAGCGCCCTGCCCATCCCCGCGTGCGTCACGACTGAGGCCCTTACGCGCCCTGGCGCAGCCACCGCAGGGCGGCGTCGGCGCAGTCCTCCGGGCTGCTGTCGAAGGCGATGGCGGCGCCGGGCGCGTGCCGCCGGACCAGGTTGATCACCTTCTCGAAGAACTCGAGCAACGGCTCGTACGTGCGGATGCCGCCCCCGATCACCACACAGGCGTAGTCCGCGCGGGTCAGCGCCTCGGCGATCGTGCCTTCCGGATCGTCGTCGAGCGCCACCAGGCAGTAGTCGGCCGCGATGCCGTGATCGTCGAAACGGGCCCGGCCGCGCGCTATCGCCGCCTGCACCGGCTCCGGGTCCCAGCCCTGGATCCTGGCGGGATCGAGACCGACCACCAGCACGCGCGCCACTGGCACTCCCCTTCCCGAGACGGCTCCGCCCGCAGCCATGGTCGCACACGCGCCGCCGTTACAAGAGGGATCCAAGTGACGTCCAAGACCGGTTGCGCATCGTGGTCCCTTCACCAGCGAAGAAAGGGACCCCCGAAGATGAAGAGGACAGCGTTGCTGCTGGGCGCCGCACTGCTCAGCGGTCTGCTGGCCGCCCCGCCGCCCGCCTCGGCCTCCAGCGCCGCGCCGACCGTCAAGGTGGCCCAGGTCAAGGCGAGCCCCGCCGAGCAGTCCGGCCGCTGCCCCACGACCGTCGGCTTCTCGGCCGTGGTGGCCGCCAAGGGCGCGGCCACCGTCCGGTACCGCTGGGTGCGCGGTGACGGCAGCCGCAGTGCCGTCAAGACCGTGCGCGTGAGCCGTACGCGCGCGGTGGTCGTGCGGGACCGCCAGACCTTCGAGCGCACCACCTCCGGCTGGCAGGCGGTCGAGATCCTGGGCAGGAAGGGCCTGTCGGCCAAGGCCAGGTTCAGCGTCACCTGCTCCGGGCGGGTCACGGTCTGGGACGACCGGCACCACCTGCCCGCCCGGCCCGGCAAGCCGCTGGTCGCCGCCGCGTCCGTGACGGCCGATCCGCCCTCCTACAGCGGGACGTGCCCCGCCACCGTGCGGTTCACCGGCACGATCCAGGTCTCGCGCACGCCGGCCAAGGTGGACTACCAGTGGATCGACAGCGCCACCGGCGAGGGGCCGGCGCAGTCGCTGTACTTCCCCGCACACGGGCCGCGCAGCCGCCAGGTCGTGCTCCCGCTGGGTGCGGGCAGCTCCACCACCGGATGGAAGGCGATCCGGCTGCTCACGGCGGGCCATGACTCCGGCCGGGCGGCGTACCAGGTGACCTGCGCGTCCACCCCGCCGACCAGCCCGCCGCCGACGTCGCCGCCGCCGACGAGCCCTCCCCCCACGACTCCGACGCCCACGACTCCGACGCCGACCCCGCCCCCGGCGCAGAAGCCGGTGCCCAGCATCACCGCCCTCACCCCGGGCGACTACGCGGGCGAGTGCCTCGAACCGGTCGCCTACCAGGCCAGCGGCCGCATCGCGCTGCCCGCCGGACCCGCCGCGAAGATCACGTACTGGTGGATCCTCGACGGGAACAAGTGGCAGCAGCAGGTCCTCGACTTCGCCGCCTCCGACCAGCCCCGCGCCCAGGACGTCACGGCCGCGTGGTCCCTGGAGCGGGCCGGCGCCGGCCGCCACACGCTCGGCCTGATGACCGAGACGGGGCCGCGGGAGCCGGTGACGCGCGAGTTCGGCTTCACCTGCACCGACCAGCCGGGCGAGGCCAAGCTCACCTTCCACTACCTGCTGACGCCGGTCTTCCACGGCGTGTGCGACAGCTCGTACGGCCTGCGCGCCGACGGCCTGGTGACGACCGACCGCGAGGCCGAGGTCAAGTACCGCCTGGTCATCGACGGCAAGCCCGGCCCGCTCAGGAGCGAGGTGCTCAGGCCCGGCGTCAAGAGCAAGATCGGCGACTTCTGGTACGGCTCCGCCCGCACCAGCGGCACCGGCGTCGTCCGCCTGGAGGTGCTCAACCACAACAAGCCGTTCATGCAGGAGGCCTACGCCTGGACGTGCAAGCAGCGCAAGCCCGAGCCCGGCACCGTGGAGATCACCGAGCTGTGGCCGGTCGCCTACCACGGTGACTGCGTGGACGCCCCCTACGTGACGGCGCACGGCGCGTTCGCGGCGGCCCCGGGCACGGAGATCACCTTCCGCTGGGTCACCGACGGCGACCCCACCGCGCCCTCGACGCTGAAGGTCGGCCAGAGCGGGATCCTTGAGGTGCAGGCGGCCAACTGGGAGCGTCCCGAGCGCAAGGACGGCACGGTCGTCCTGGAGGTGCTCAACCACAACAAGCCCGCCATGCGGGCGGTCTACCCGGTCACCTGCCGGTAGCGCCCGGGAAGGGTGGCGGGCGCGGGCCCGCCACTCTTCCCCCGGTCGCTTCCCGGGCACACAGTGAAGGGGGACCGCGCGGCACTGGGAGGCTGGGATGACCGACACTCCGACGACCCGGTTCTACCGGGAACACGGTTACCTGCTCGTCAGGGGCCTGATCGGCAAGGACGAGGCGAAGGCCTACCGCGAGGAGTGCCACGCGGTGCTGTCGCGGTTACGCCCGTACGATCCCACCTGGGGCAGCGCCAGGCGGCTGGCCGGCATCGCCACCGAGCTGCGGCACTGCCACGACGCCCAGTTCCACTCGGCCGCGTTCGCCCGGCTCATGCTCGACCCCCGCTTCACCGACGTGGCGGCGGACCTGATCGGGTCGCGGAACGTCCAGCTCCACCACACCAAGATCTTCGTCAAGCCGGCCGAGAAGGGCTCGCCGTTCCCCCTGCACCAGGATGCCGCGCACTTCCCGCACACCCGCCACACGGTCGGCGCGGCCATCTTCCACTTCGACGACGCCCCCGAGGAGAAGGGCTGCGTGCGGGTCGTGCCGGGCAGCCACAGGCACGGGCCGCTGCCGCACGTCGAGGAGGGCGGCTGGCACCTGCCGCCGGAGCGGTGGCCGCTGGAGCAGGCGGTGCCGGTCGAGGCGGAGGCGGGGGACGTGCTGTTCCTCAGCTACCTGACCGTGCACGGGTCCGGCGTCAACCGGTCGGCCGAGGCCCGTACGACGCTGCTCGTCCAGTTCCGCGACCCCCGCGACCGGCCCGCCGACGACGTGCACCACTCGCGCGGGCAGGGCATGATGCTGCGCGGCTTCGACCCGACGGCCGGGCAGTGAGGGCCGGGGCCGCCCTCGCGGTGGCGCTCGCGCTGCTGGCACTGGGCTGCGTGCCCGCCCCGGTGCTGCCCGAGACCCGGGTCGACGGCGTGCGCATCGTCGAGCAGGAGCGGGCGGGCGAGCGCGGGCAGTCGCTCAGCGTCCTGTCCAGGGCGCTCGGCCGCGAGACCCCCGTACGCGTGCTGCTGCCGCGCGGCTGGACCCCCGGCTCCGGGCCCTGGCCGGTGCTCTACCTGCTGCACGGCTGCTGCGGCGCGAGCCATCTCGGCTGGGTGGAGGAGGGCGGCGCGGAGCGGCTCACCGACGGGCTGCCCGCCATCGTGGTGGTGCCGGAGGGCGGCCGGGTCGGCTTCTACTCCGACTGGGTACGCGGCCCGCAGTGGGAGACCTTCCACATCGAGGAGCTGATCCCGCTGATCGAGGCCGAGTTCGGCGCCGGGCCCGACCGGGCGGTGGCCGGGCTGTCGATGGGCGGGCTGGGCGCCATGGTCTACGCCGCCCGCCACCCCGGCCTGTTCCGCGCCGCCGCGTCCTTCTCCGGCGTGCTCGACACCACCGGCGACGGCTCCGGCGTGCGCCGGCTGCTCCGCGAGAACGGCGAGGACCCCGCCGCCCTGTGGGGCGAGCCGGACGGGCAGGCGTGGGAGGCGCACAACCCCGCCCGCCTGGCCGCGCGGCTGGGCGGGGTGCCGCTCTACGTGTCCTGCGGCGACGGGCGGCCGGGGCCGCTGGACCCACCGGGCGCCACGGCCGACTTCGAGGGCGCGCTGCTGCGGCAGGCGGCCGTCTTCGCCGAGCGGGCGCGCGCGGCGGGCGCGCAGGTCACCACCGACTTCTACGGGGCGGGCACGCACACCTGGCCCTACTGGGAGCGGGCGCTGGAGCGGGCCCTGCCGATGTTGCGCGCCGCCCTGGGCGCCTGATCACTTCCAGGTGACGTCGATCGTCGCGGCCGTGGTGCCGCCGGCGACGCTCGCGACCGCGTACGAGCCGGTGCCGTTGTCGATTGCGATCCAGCCCTTGGCGCCGCAGCTGAAGGCGATCACGTGGGGATTGCCCGGAAGTTACCTACCGCGCTCAGCCTTTGCAAGGACTTTGTGGAAACTTTCTGCAAGCATTTAGCTCCTCCAGGGATCGTGACCTTTCCGTTATGTTCCCCGCGTATCGGCGCCTCCCGTCCGCTCTCGTACGCCACAGAGGGAAGAACGGAGACGGCGCATGACGATCGACTACATCCCCGAGGCTCCCAAGAGCGGCCCCGCCGAGCAGTTCGGGCCGTCCTGGCAGGGTTTCACCCTCCCCCGGGAGATCCTGGACCGGCACGGAGCCAAGGTCCTCGACCCGTGGGCCGTCGGCCTGGACGACGGCGAGACCCGGCCCGACACGACGGTCTACCGCGCGGACGTGCTCCTCGTCCCCGGGCACCTGCTCGTCAACCGGGACGACACCGACTTCATCAACACGGCGCTGGCCGACGTCGGCCTCAAGCTGTCGGAGGAGAGCATCGAGCGGGCCCGCCGCAGGCAGGTGGACCGCGAGACCGTCTGGCTGCCCGCCGTCCTGACCATCGGCGAGGGGCGGCTCGACGTCAAGGCGGACGCCTGGCCGGCCCTGCGGGCCATCCGCCGCGCCCTGCGCCGGGAGTCCCGCCCCCTGGCCGACAGGCAGGGGCTCGAACAGATCTGCCTGGACCACCTGTTCGTGGGCTCGGCCACCAGCGGGATCGGCTCGCTCGACCTCGGCGGCGAGCCCGCCACCAGCGGGCACGCCGTCACCGACGAGCCCGGCGGCCACAGCCGCCCCGGCTACGGCCGCACCCCCGTCACCGTGGTGGCGGGGCCGCCGCGCCGCCGCTCGCTCGAAGAGCTCGGCGGGCCCAGGATCACCGTGGTCACCCTCGACACCGGCGTGGCCGCGCACCCCTGGTTCAGGCCCGTGAGCGACCCCGACGCGTTCCTGACCGTCGACCCGGCCGGGCAGCAGCTCATCGAGGACAGCCACCCGGCCTACCAGGGCCGCGACATCGCCAAGCTCGTCGGGCACGAGGACCTCGGCCACCTGCCCAACCCGCTGGTCGGCACCCTCAACTCGCACACCGGCCACGGCCTCATGCTGGCCGGCCTCATCGCGCAGATCGCGCCCGACGCCCGCGTCCTGATGTACAAGGTCATGCACAGCGACGGCGTGGTGCCCGGCGAGGCCCTGCACGCGGCGCTCGACCGCCTGGTGGAGCTGCTGGACGGCGGCCAGTCCGTGGACGTGCTGTGCTGCTCCTTCGGCGCCTTCGCCGAGACCGGCAGCCCCGCCATGCAGGCACTGTTCGACAAGGTCAACCAGCTCCGGGCGCGCGGCGTCATCGTGGTCAACGCCGCCGGCAACTACGCCACCACCAGGCCGTTCTACCTCGCCGCCCTCTCCGAGACCCCCGTGCAGGGGCCGCCGCTCGCGCCCATGCTCGGCGTCGCCGCCAAGAACCCCGACGGCAGCATCGCCATCTTCAGCAACGAGCACCCCGCCGTACGGTGGCGGGCGCCCGGCGCCATGGTCGTCAGCACGTTCCCGCCCCAGTTCCACGGCGCCCAGAACGCCACGCTCAGCACCGGCGAGCGGGCCTCGCTCGACGGCGACGCCATGGGGGCGCACTGCGCCTGGAGCGGCACGTCCTTCGCGGCGCCGATCGTCGCGGGCGCCATCGCCGCCGAGCTGACCAAGACCGTCCAGCAGGTGGGCGTGAGCCGGGTCGAACGGGCCAGGGCCGCCGTCGACGTCCTGATCGACGACAAGGTCGCGCGGCCGGAAATCGTGCCGATCTGATGACCGGCGACCCCGCACTCGGACGTGCGCCCACCGCCCGCGCCGAGCGCCGCGACCGGCTCGCCGCGCTGCTCATCGAGGCGCGGCAGGGCAACAGCGCCGCGCTCGACGCCATCGTCGCCGAGCTGACCCCCGTGCTCTGGCACACCGCGCGCAACCAGGGCCTGAGCCAGCAGGCCGCCGAGGACGTCATCCAGACCACCTGGCTCACGCTGCTGCGGCACCTGCACGCCATCTCCGTCCCCGGCGCGCTCATCGAATGGCTCGTCACCACCACCCGCCGCGAGGCGTGGCGCGTCAGCCGCGCCTCGCGCAAGGACGACCTGCCCGGCGACGACACCTTCGACGAGCTGCCCGACAGCGTGCTGACCCCCGACGAGCTGCTCGTGGACGACGAGCGGCGCCGCGCGCTCTGGCACGCGGTCGAGAGCCTGCCCAAGCGGTGCGCCGAGCTGCTCAGGATCGTCGCCTTCGTGCCGCGCCCCCACTACGACGCGGTGGCGGCCGCGCTCGGCATGCCGCTGGGCAGCATCGGGCCCACCCGCGGCCGGTGCTTCGCGAAGCTCCGCCTCCTGCTCGCGAAGGACCCGGATTGGAGTTCCTGATGAACACGGCCCAGGGGGGTCACCCCCACTTCACCCCCGAGGACCAGCACCTCGCCGAGGAGATCGCGAACGTCTACCGCGTCGTCGATCCCGTGCCCGCCACGCTCGTCGAACGCCTGCAGTTCGCCCTGGCCCTGGAGTCGCCCGAGTTCGAGGTGCTACGGCCGCAGGAGGAGGACGTGCTGCCCGCCGGCGTGCGCGGTGGCGAGGACAGCCGGACGATCACGTTCGACAGCGAGATCCTCACCATCATGATCAGCGTCAGCGCGCGCGACGAGCACGCCGTCCGCGTGGACGGCTGGCTCGCGCCGCCCGGCGACCACCTGGTCGAGCTGCGCTGCGGCGCGGGCGCCCACGTCGTCAGGGCCGACGACCAGGGACGGTTCGTGCTCGACGTGGTGCCGAGAGGGCTGTCGCAACTCGTGGTGCGCCAGGGACTTGATGATCCGGCGCAGGCGACGATACTGGCGGTGACGCCCTCACTCATCCTCTGACCACCGCGAGGCCGGATGCGAGACAGCGGGCGTGCGGGCACGCTCCGCGAGCAGGCGGAACGACTGCACAGGCTCAGCGTCGAGGCGACCGACAACGGCCGCCCGGCCCTTGCCGCCCGCAGGCTCCGCCAGGCCCTCGACCTGCTCGGCTGGGCCGCCCCCTCCACCGAACATACCGGCGACGACAGCCTGCTCGCCCGCCTGCTGACCAGCCTCGCGCATGCCGAGGCCGAGCAGGGGCGCAGCGAGCTGGGGATGGAGCTGCTCGACGAGGCCCAGCGCCGCGCCCGCGCCGGGGAGCTGGCCATCGTGCACGCACAGCGCGGGCTGATGCACCTGCGCATGGGCTCCAGCACCCAGGCGCTGCGCGAGCTGGACATCGCCGCCCCCATGCTGTCGGTGGACGGCGACCGCGTCGAGCTGGCCAGGGTGCTGCTCAACCGGTCGGTCATCCACATCACGACCGGCCACGTCCGCCAGGCCAGGGACGACGCCCGCAGGAGCGCCCAGCTCGCGCACGCCCACGGCCATCCCGTGATCGCGGCCAAGGCCCTGCACAACGACGGCTACTGCGACCTGCTGCTCGGCGACGTGCCGGCCGCGCTGAGCGTGTTCGCCCGGGTGGAGCGGCTCTACCAGGAGGTCAACCCGGGCTTCCTGCCCGTGCTCGCCCTCGACCGGGCCCGCGCGCTGCTCGCCGTCGGCCTGACCGACGAGGCGGGCCACACGCTCGACCGGGCCATCGACGGCTTCCGCAGGCAGCGTCTGATGCAGGACTACGCCGAGGCCGAGCTGGCCAGGGCTCAGTGCGCGCTCGACGCCGGCCGGCACGCCGAGGCCCGCGACTGGGCCAGGCGGGCCGAGACCCACTTCCGGCGGCGGGGCAGCGAGGCGTGGGCCCGCCGCGCCGAGCTCATGCGCCTGCGCTCCGACCTGGCCCAGGGCACCGCTCCCCGGTCGGTGGCCAGGCGCGCCCGGGACCTGGCGGCCCGCTTCGCGCAGCTCGCGATGCCGGACGACGGGGAGATGGCCCGGCTCGTCTCGGTACGCGCCCACATCGCGGCCGGTCACCTCACGGCCGCCGAATCGGCCGCCTGTCCATCTGCGGCGACCGCCGACGGGACCGCCACCGGCCCATCGTCCTCGCCCCTCCACAACGTGCGTCCGTCCCCGGGCGAGGGGCCGTCCGGCGGGACGACGGCCCGTGGCGGTGGACGGGGCAGGGGCGAGCCGCTGGACGTGCGCCTGATGCGGCGCCTGGCGGAGGCCGAGCTGGCCGGCGCGCAGGGCCACCGCGGTCAGGCACTGCGCAAGGTCCGCTCGGGCCTGGCCCTCATCGACTCCCACCGAGGCACCCTGGGCAGCCTCGACATGCTCACCGGCGTGGCCGCCCTGGGCGCCGACCTGGCGGCCCACGGCCTGCGGGCGGCCCTGGCGGGCAGCTCGCCACGGCAGGTGTTCGCCTGGTCCGAGCGCTGCCGGGCGCAGGCGTTCCGGTTCCGCCCCACGCGCGCCCCCGAGGACGACCAGACCGCCGAGGCGCTGGCCGAGCTGCGCCAGCTCGCCCAGCAGATGCACGCCGACGAGGCCGCCGGCCGCCGCCGCCCCGCGCTGCGCAGGCGCTGCCTGGAGCTGGAGCAGGTGATCAGGGAGCGCGGCTGGCAACTGCCCGGCGTCGGCGAGCGGCTGGCCCCCGCCACGGTGGCCGCCGTGCACGAGGCGCTGGCGGAGGACGGGCTCGCGCTGGTCAGCCTGCTGAACGTGGGCGGCGGGCTGCTCGCCGTGGTGCTCGTGAACGGCCGCTGTCACCTGCACAGGCTCAGCGCGTACGAACCGGTGGCGGAGGCGGCGCGGCGCCTGGCGGGAGACCTCAACGCGCAGGCGGGACGCAACCTGCGGCCCGCGCTGAAAGCGGTGATCGAAGCCTCGATCCAGCGCCAGCTCGGCGTGATCGCCGGCGCGCTCGCGGCTCCGCTGCGGCAGGCGCTGTCCGGCGCCAGGGGCATCGTGCTGATCCCGACGATGGGCCTGTCCGCCGTGCCCTGGGGGCTGCTGCCCGACCTGCGCGGCAGGCCGCTGGCGGTGGCGCCGTCCGCGCTGGTGTGGCTGGCGGCCAGGCGCGCGGCCGAGCCGTTCGTCCAGGACGGCAGCTCGTCGGTCCTGGTCGCCGGGCCGGACCTGGAGCACGCCGAGCGCGAGATCGAGCGGCTGGGCGCGGTGCACCCCAAGGCGCACACGCTGCGCGGCGAGCGGGCCACCGTGTCGGCCACCCTCTCGGCGCTCGACGGCGCGTCCTTCGCCCACTTCGCCACCCACGGCCACCACGAGCGCGAGAACGTGCTCTTCTCCCGCCTGGACCTGGCCGACGGCCCCCTCATGGCCCACGACCTGCAGCGCCTGGACAGGACGCCCGGGCACGTGGTGCTGTCGGCGTGCGACGTGGGCCAGGCGGTGGTCAGGGCGGGCGACGAGCTGCTGGGCTTCACCGCGGCCCTGCTCTACCTGGGCACGTCCACCGTCATCTCCAGCCTCACCCGCGTGCCCGACGCGGTGGCCGAGCAGGTCATGGTGGCCTACCACCGGGGAGTGGCACTCGGCGCGTCCCCCGCCGACGCGCTCGCGGCTGCCGCCGAGGGGGAGCCGGCGTGCACGTTCGTCTGCTTCGGGGCGGGCTGATCACCGGCCGGGGCCGGCTCGGCCGAGGCGGCGGGCGGCGGTGCCGCTCCTCGATCACGAGCCGCCGGGCAGCAGGCGGCGCTGCTCCTCCTCGATCACCAGGCGGGCCAGCGTCTGCTCCGACACGTCCATCGCCTCGCCCGACGACTCCGCCAGGTCGCTGCGCCTGGCGTAGGCGTCGAACAGCCGGGACTTGCGCCGCAGGATGTCCAGCATGCGCTGGTCCACCGAGTCCACGGTGAGCAGCCGGTGCACCTGCACCCGGCGCACCTGCCCCATCCGGTGCGCCCGCCCCACGGCCTGCGTCTCCATGCTCGGCTTGACCTGCGGCTCGCACAGGATCACCACCGACGCCGCCTGAAGGTTCAGCCCCACCCCGCCGGCCTGCACCTGGCTGAGCAGCACCGCGTGCCCGGCGGCGGCGGAGAACTCGTCCACCAGCTGCTGGCGCCGCTCGGCGGGCACGTCTCCTGACAGGGGCCCGTGCGCCCGCCCGTCCAGCGCCGCGCCCACGGCGGCGAGCACCGCGCGGAAGTACGAGAACACCACCACCTTCAGCCCGTTGGCCGCGGCGTCCTCGACCAGCTCCAGCAGCCGCTTGAGCTTGGCCGAGGTGGCGGGCTCGGCGTAGGCGGCACGCCGCATGGCCATGAAGTTCCCCTCGGCCACCGCCTCCCGGTACACCGCGAAGTCGGCCCCGCTGAACTCCACCCACTCGTCGGCCTCCACCCGCTCCGGCAGCTCCGCCAGCACGTCCTGCTGGTTGCGCCGCAGGTACACGGGCGCGACCGCCTTGCGAAAGGCCCGTGCCCCCGCCACCACGTCGCTGCTGCGCAGCTCGGCGGCCAGGTCGGGCCGCAGGTACGAGATCAGCGTCCGGAACTCCTCGACCCGGTTCTCCATCGGCGTACCCGTCAGGAACAGCACCCGCCGTGTCCGCCCGCACCAGGCCGCGACGGCCCGCGACCGCCTCGTCTCCGGGTTCTTGACGTAGTGGGCCTCGTCCACGACCAGCATGCCCAGCTCCACGGCCGCCAGGTCGCCGAGCCGGTGCAGGCCGTCCAGGGTGGCCACCGCGACGCCGCCGTCCCGCAGCCACTCCCGCCGCGCGGCGGGCCTGTCGGGCCCGTGCAGCGGGTAGGCGCGCAGCGTGCTGCGCGAGCCGATCTCGCGCACCCAGTTGATCAGCACGCTCGCCGGGCACACCACCAGGAAGTGCGTGTCGCCGGACGCCTGCAGGTGCGCCAGCGCCGCGATGGCCTCGATCGACTTGCCCAGCCCCATCTCGTCACCGATGATCACGCGCTCCTGCGCGAGCGAGAAGCGGGCGCCGAACGCCTGGTACCCGCGCAGCGACACCCGCCGGTGCGTGTCGTCCAGCGGCTGCGCGGCGACCTTGGCCGCCAGGTCGTCCGGCAGCAGCCCCTGACCCGTCCCGAGCGGCTCGCCGGCCAGCTCCGCCAGCAGCGCGAAGTACTCCGGCGAGCGGGACTCGAAGTCGGCCCACGCCTCGAAGTCGCGAGCGGGCGGGCGCAGCAGGTCGGCGGTGACCTGGGCGAGCAGCAGCCGCGTCGCGGCGGCGCCGTCCAGCAGGGCCTCGATCTCCTCGACGGCCTCCCGCGCCCGCCTGCGCCGCGCCGGCAGCGTGAACATCATCCGCAGCCGGCTGCGCGCCGGCCGCGCCTGCGCCAGCAGCGGCGCCAGCCGCTCCGCCAGGTCGCCGGCGGCCTCCAGCGCGCGCGGCAGGTCGGGGCCCGCGACCACCAGGCGGTGCAGGCAGACCACCAGCTCCGTGGTGTGGTGGTCGGGCCGATCCACGTCGAGACGCAGGCTCGCGGCCTCGGCGGCGGCCTGCTCGATCTGCCGGGCGGCCGCGTGGATCTGCCCCGCCGTCCGCGCGCCGATCCCGGGCAGCGACTGCAGCTCGTACGGCGTCGCGTCCAGCACCTGCCGCACCGTGCCGAACCCGGCTTTCTCCAGCGTGGAGATGCGCAGCCGCCCGCCGGTCACGTCCTTCAGCCGCGAGACCGGCACCGACTCCAGCCCGGCCCTGGCCACGTCGCGGCGCAGCGCGTCGAGAGCGTGCGCCGCCTGCGCGCGCACGCTGGCGTGCTCGGCGAGCAGGGCCCGCGCGTCGGCCAGGAGCAGGTCGGCGTTCCTGAGGTCCTCCACCGGACCAAGGATGCCCAGAAGGACGCCGGGCAGACAACGTGGGGTCCCGGCGGCCTTCGCCGGTGGGCAGGCGCGGTCAGCTCAGGTGCACGCCGATGAGGCAGGTGTCGTCGTCGGTGTCGGAGTTGCAGTGGGTGAGCAGGTCGTCGAGGCGGTGGTCGAGCGTGGCGGCGGCGCGCCGGGCGATGGTCAGGAGCTGGTCCTGGGCGTGGCGCAGGTTGTGGTCGCGCCGCTCGATCAGGCCGTCGGTGTACATCAGCAGCGTGTCCTCGGCCCGTAGCTGGAGCCGTCCCTCCTCGTACTGGGCGTCGGTGAACGCGCCCAGCAGCGGCCCCCTGACCATGGGCAGCTCCGAGCCGGCCCCTTCGCGCAGCAGGATCGGCGGCAGGTGGCCGGCCCTGGCCCAGCGCAGCTCGCGGGTGGGCGGGTCGTACAGGGCGCAGACGGCGGTCGCGGTCATCCGGTCCGCCAGGTGGTGGGCGACCTGGTTCAGCCAGCTCATGAGCTGCGCGGGGCCCGCTCCGGTGGTGGCCAGGCCGCGCAGCGCGTTGCGCAGGATCACCATGCCGGTGGCCGCCTCCACGCCGTGCCCCGCCACGTCGCCCACCGACAGCAGCACCCGCTGGGACGGCAGCGCCACCGCGTCGTACCAGTCGCCGCCCACCAGGTCCTCCTTCTGCGCCGGCCGGTAACGGACGGCGATGTGCAGGCCCAGCGACTCCATCGTGCCGTGCGAGGGCGGCATGATCGCCTGCTGGAGCTGCAGGGCCAGGCGGTTGCTCGCGGCCGAGCGCTGCTCGGTGTGGGCGAGCTGGTCGCGGGTGACCGACAGCGCGACCTCCGTCCAGTGCTGGGAGGAGATGTCCTGGTACGCCCCCCGCACCGCCATGAGCCGCCCCTCCGGCCCGAACACCGGCTCGGCCACCACCCGCATGTGGCGGCTGACCCCGTCGGGGCGCACCAGCCGGAACGCCACCGCCGCGAACCGCCGGTGGTGCAGCACCGTGCGCAGGAACCGGCCGATCGCGATCTCGTCGTCGGGATGGGCGTGGTCGCGCAGCCGTTCCAGCGGGATCGGGCGGTCGCCCGGCGCCATCCCGTACAGGGAGTAGAGCTGGGCGTTCCAGGTGACCTGGCCGGTCACCGCGTTCTCCTCGAAGCCGCCGATGCGGCCCAGCCGCTGGGCGTGCTCCAGCAGGCCGGCCAGCCGCGCGTCCTCGTCGTGGGCGCGCCAGACCATCAGCACGCTGTCGCCGTGCCGGGTGAGGCTCACGTCGGCCACCCCCGTGGCACTCAGGCCGAGCGTCATCCGCGCGGCCCTGAACGGCTTGCCCGTGGCGTGCACCTGCAGCAGGCGCTCGAACAGCCCGCCCGCCGCCCGGGGATAGGCCTCCAGCAGCAGCCCGCCCGGCACCAGCGGGAACGCCTCCAGCAGCAGCCCGTCGCCACCGGTGATCCGCTCGTTGACGTGCCTGATCCGGAAGTCGACCGGCTCGTCCCCGACGTCCAGGTGCGCCTGCAGCACCAGGGCGGGGTCGGGTAGCGCGTCGGCCAGGTCCACCAGCTCCGACAGCGCGGGCGAGGACGGCGACGGCGCCGCGAACGGCGTGTCCAGGGTGTGCGCGCACAGCTCGGCCATGGCCTCGATCTGCCGTTCGAGCCGGGGCGGGTGCGGGGGCAGCGCGTGCGGCCAGCAGATCTCCAGCACGCCGAGCACCCGGCCGTTCGCCGTCATCGGCACCGTGACCCGGCCGCCGCCCGCGACGAGCCGGCCGATGGCGGGCAGGCCCGTGTCGGCGTGCCAGATCGTCCGCCGCTCCGTCAGCGACCGCCCCGCCGGGGTGACCACGCCCGGCGGGACATGCCGCCACCGCCTGGCCTCCTCGTGGCCGAACCCGGCGCACCCGACCAGGGTGAGCGCGGCGCCCGGCTCTGCCGCCCACACCGCCACGGCCGTGGCGCCCAGCGGGGTCAGTGCGTGCTCCAGCAGCGCCACGGCCACCACCTGCGTGTCGTCCGCGCCCAGCGCGGCGCTCTCGGCGGCGCGCAGCCTCACGGAGACCTCCGGGTCCGCTTCCGCCGCCGCGCCGATGCGGTCCCCGGCGACCTCGTTGACGATGTCGGCGGCCACCTCCAGGCGGGACACGCCGGCCTTGGCGGCGAGGATGGCGAGCTGCTCGGCGGCGTGCGCGGGGCCGCAGCGCAGCCGTTCCAGCAGGACGCCCTTGGCCAGCTCGATCAGGGCCTGGTCGGCGGCCTCGCGCCTGGCTCGCTCGGCCTCCCGCCGCAACCGCTCGACCGTCGCCGCCAGCCGCTCCAACGCCTCCGCACCCGCCGCCGCGTCGTCGTCACGCGGCTCCGGCGCGTCGCCGTCGCGCGCCTGGGGCGTTACGCCGTCGGCGGGCGTGCCGTTGTCGTGCGCCGCCGCGCCGCCGTCGGGCGCCTGCGAGGCAAGAGCGCCGGGCGACGCGTCGGCGGCCCGGGAAGGGGTCGTGGGGTCGGGGAGAGGAGTCGCCTGGTCGTCTGCGTGCACGTCGCCGCTCCTCGCGAGGTCGTCAGTCAGGACGGGTCCATCCAGTGCTGGATGCGTTCGATGAGATGATCGGCGTCCACCGGCTTGGTCACGTAGTCGCTGGCCCCGGCGGCCAGGCTCTTCTCCTGGTCGCCCGGCATCGCCTTGGCGGTCACCGCGATGATCGGCAGGTCGGCGTACTGCGGCATGGACCTGATCGTCTCCGTCGCCGTGTAGCCGTCCATCTCCGGCATCATGACGTCCATCAGGATCAGGTCGGTCTCCGCGTGGGCGGTCAGCGTGTCGATGCCCTTGCGGCCGTTCTCGGCGTGCAGCACGTGGATGCCGTGGATCTCCAGCATGCTCGTCAGCGCGTACAGGTTGCGGGCGTCGTCGTCCACCACCAGGACGGTCCGCCCGGCGAGGGTGTTGTCGATCTCGCGGGCCGCCGCCTCGCCCACGGTGCCGGTCCTGACCAGGGGCAGCACGTCGCCCGGCTGATCGGCGGTCAGGTGCAGGGCGATGCGCTCGCGCAGCTCGTCCAGGCTGGACAGCAGCTCCAGCGGCTGGTGCGCCAGGCTCACCTCCTGCTGCGCGTGCGAGCGCCAGCTGTTGTACGCGAGCACCGGCACGCCGTGCAGGCGCGGGTCACGGTCCATGATGTCCAGCAGGTGATAGGCGGACATGTCGGGCATGCTGAGGTCCAGCACGATGCAGTGGCAGGGCTCGCCGCCGAGCATCACGGCCGCCTCCTCCACGCCCGCCGCCGTGACGACCTCCATCGTCCCGTCGTGGTCGCGCGCGCCCGCCAGGTCGCCCACGACGCTCTCCGACACCAGCGACAGCAGCCCGTTGCGCCGCTCCTCGATGACCAGCAGCCGCCGCGTGCCCACCATCGCCCGCTCGGCCGGCTGCGCGGGCTCGCCCTCCGCCGGGACGACCTCGAAGCCGGGCCGCGCCACCGGCAGGAACAGCGTGAACACACTGCCCTGCCCCGGCGTGCTCTGCACGGTGATGGCGCCGCCCAGCAGGTAGGCGATCTCGCGGCAGATCGACAGGCCCAGGCCGGTGCCGCCGTACTTGCGGCTGGTCGTGCCGTCGGCCTGCTGGAACGCGCCGAAGATGACCTCGAGCTGCTGCTCGGGGATGCCCACGCCCGTGTCGAGGACGCGCAGCGCGATGGCGGGGCCGTTGGCCCGTACGGAGGCGGGCAGCTCGGACGGCACGGCCGGCTCGATGCGCAGCTCCACGCTGCCCATCTCGGTGAACTTGACCGCGTTCGAGAGCAGGTTGCGCAGCACCTGGCGCAGCCGGGAGTCGTCGGTGAGCAGCTCGGCGGGCACGCCCGGCGCGGTGGTGACGCGGAAGGCGAGGCTCTTCTGCCCCGTCATGGGCCGGAACGTGGCCTCCACGTAGTCGAGCAGCTTGCGTAGCTGCACCCATTCGGGGTTGATGTCCATCTTGCCCGCCTCGACCTTGGACAGGTCGAGGATGTCGTTGATGAGCTGCAGCAGGTCCGAGCCGGCCGAGTGGATGATCCCGGCGTACTCGACCTGCTTCGGGGTGAGGTTGCGGGTGTGGTTCTGGGCCAGGAGCTGGGCCAGGATGAGCAGCGAGTTGAGCGGGGTGCGCAGCTCGTGGCTCATGTTGGCGAGGAACTCGCTCTTGTAGGTGGAGGCCAGCGAGAGCTGGTGGGCCCGCGCCTCCAGCTCCTGCCTGGCCTGCTCGATCTCCAGGTTCTTGGTCTCGATGTCCTGGTTCTGGCGGGCCAGCAGCGTCGCCTTCTCCTCCAGCTCGGCGTTCGAGCGCTGCAGCTCCTCCTGCTGCTGCTGCAGCTCCTCCGAGCGGGCCTGCAGCTCCACGGCCAGCCGCTGCGACTCCTTGAGCAGCTCGTCGGTACGCGCGTTGGCCACGATCGTGTTCAGGTTGACCCCGATGGTCTCCATGAGCTGGTCGAGGAAGGCCCGGTGCACGGGCGTGAACGCCTGCACCGAGGCCAGCTCGATCACGCCCAGCACCTGCTCCTCGACCACGATCGGCAGCACGATCACCGAGGTGGGGTCGGTCCTGCCCAGCCCCGAGGAGATCGTGATGTAGCCGGGCGGCAGGTCGGTCATCGCGATCGTCGTGCGGCTGCGCGCCGCCTGCCCGACCAGCGCCTCGCCGATCCTGAAGCGGGTCGGCCGCTCTGGGTCGATCGGGTAGCCGTACGCGCTGATGAGCTGCAGCTCGCTCTCCTCGGCCAGGAAGAACGCGCCGTACTGGGCGGAGACCAGCGGTGCCAGCTCGTTCATCACCAGCTCGGCCACCGTGGCCAGGTCGCGGTGGCCCTGCATGAGGCCCGACATGCTGGCCAGGTTGGACTTCAGCCAGTCCTGCTGCTCGTTGGCGTTGGTCGTCTCGCGCAGGGACTTCACCATCGAGTTGATGTTGTCCTTCAGGTCGGCCAGCTCGCCCTCGGCGTCCACGGTGATCGACCTGGTCAGGTCGCCGGAGGTGACGGCGCTGGTCACCTCGGCGATGGCGCGGACCTGGCGGGTGAGGTTGCCTGCCAGCTCGTTGACGTTCTCCGTCAGCCGCTTCCACGTACCCGACACGCCCTCGACCTCGGCCTGGCCGCCCAGCCTGCCCTCGCTGCCCACCTCGCGGGCCACCCTGGTGACCTCGGCGGCGAAGGAGGAGAGCTGGTCCACCATCGTGTTGATCGTGGTCTTCAGCTCCAGGATCTCGCCCCGGGCGTCCACGTCGATCTTGCGCGTCAGGTCGCCCCTGGCCACGGCCGTGGTGACCTGGGCGATGCTGCGTACCTGGTTGGTCAGGTTGTCGGCCATGGAGTTGACGTTGTCGGTGAGGTTCTTCCAGGTGCCTGCCACGTTCGGCACCCGCGCCTGGCCGCCGAGCTGGCCCTCCGTGCCGACCTCGCGCGCCACGCGGGTGACCTCGTCGGCGAACGCGCTGAGCGTGTCGACCATCGTGTTGATCGTCTGGGCCAGGGCCGCGACCTCGCCCTTGGCCTCCACCGTGATCTTCTGCGACAGGTCGCCGCGGGCCACGGCGGTGGCCACCTGCGCGATGCTGCGTACCTGATTGGTCAGGTTGGAGGCCATGACGTTGACGTTCTCCGTCAGGTCCTTCCAGGTGCCCGACACCCCTCGGACCGTCGCCTGCCCGCCCAGGTTGCCCTCGGTGCCGACCTCGCCGGCCACCCTGGTCACCTCGTCGGCGAAGGAGGAGAGCTGGTCGACCATCGTGTTCAGGGTGTTCTTCAGCTCCAGGATCTCGCCCCGGGCCGAGACCGTGATCCGCTGCGACAGGTCGCCGCGCGCGACGGCGGTGGCCACCTGGGAGATGTTGCGCACCTGGTCGGTCAGGTTGCCCGCCATGAAGTTCACCGAGTCGGTCAGCGCCCGCCAGGTGCCGGCCACGCCCTTGACGTCGGCCTGGCCGCCGAGCCTGCCGTCGGTGCCGACCTCGCGGGCCACCCTGGTGACCTCGGCGGCGAAGGAGGAGAGCTGGTCGACCATCGTGTTGACGGTGTTCTTCAGCTCCAGGATCTCGCCGCGCGCGTGCACGGTGATCTTCTGCGACAGGTCGCCGCGGGCCACGGCCGTGGTGACCTGGGCGATGCTGCGTACCTGGTCGGTCAGGTTGCCCGCCATCGCGTTGACGGACTCGGTGAGGTCCTTCCAGGTGCCGGAGACGCCGGGCACCTCGGCCTGACCGCCCAGCCGGCCCTCGGTGCCGACCTCGCGGGCCACGCGGGTCACCTCTGAGGTGAACAGGGAGAGCTGGTCCACCATGCCGTTGAAGACGGAGGCGATCTCGCCGAGCAGGCCGTCGGCGTCGTCGGGCAGCCTGGTGCGGAAGTCGCCGTCCCTGACCGCGGTCAGCCCGGCGAGCAGCCGGCGTAGCTCCTGCTCCTCGCCGGCCTCTCCGGGGCCTCGGGCGCGCTTGTTCCGCGCGGACGAATGAGACGTGCCGACGGTGGAGTCGCCCATGACCGGTCCTCCGTACTCACCCGGGCTTCCTCAGGTAGCGGAGACATTAGCCGGATCCGCCCTCGGTGTGCGCTAACCCCAGGTTGTCATCTATCTATCACAGGACGTACACGCGAAGTGAGCGCAATTTCGGGTGATGCGGAAGTGAAGTCAGCCACTCGCACAAACGACTCTATTGCGAATCTATTGCAATAGCGATCTAGTCGCTTTAAGGTCGCCAGCATGAGGCGAAGATCAGCCCTGTTCGGGGCAATCGTCCTGATGCTGAGTGCTTGCTCGGCCCCTGCCGAAGGGCCGTCGGCCGCCGCGCAGGACACCGTCGTGCTCGGCCTGGGCGCGGAGCCCGACTCGCTCAACCCGGTGCTCGGCTACTCGGTGGACGGCGGCTCGCTGATGTTCGACGGGCTCGTCCGGCGCACGCCCGACCTGAAGCTCCAGCCCGCGCTGGCCGAGTCGCTGCCCGAGGTGACGGGGGAGGAGGTGCGGTTCACTCTGCGGCAGGGTGTCACGTTCCACGACGGCCGGCCGCTGACCGGAGCCGACGTCGTCCACACCTACGAGCAGGTGCTCGATCCCGCCAACAACTCCCCGGTCAGGGGCGACTACGCGGCCATCGAGAAGGTCGAGTCGCCCGACCCCCGCACGGTCGTCTTCCACCTCAGGCATCCGTACGCGCCCATCCTCCAGCGGGCCACCCTCGGCATCGTTCCCGACAAGTCCGACCTGTCGGCGGACCCGATCGGCACCGGTCCGTACGCCTTCGTCTCCTGGACCAAGGGCGACAAGCTCACCCTCAGGGCCAACGACCGCTACTGGGGCGGCAGGCCCGCGATCGAGAGCCTCGTGCTCGCGTACACCACCGACGACAACGCCCGCGCCACCAGGATGGCGGCCGGCGAGTTCACCGCCACCGAGCTGCCGCCCAAGGCCGTTGCCCGGTTCAGGGACCAGCCGGGCCTTACCGTGCACGAGGTGCCCAGCGCCGACTACCGCGGCGTCATGTTCCCGCTGGAGCAGCCGGTCACCGGCGACCTGGCCGTCCGCAAGGCACTCGGCCTGGCCGTGGACAGGGGCGCCATGGTCGCGGCGATCCTGGCCGGCGCCGGCGAGCCCGCCTACGGGCCGATCGCGCCCGGCACGGACTGGCACAACCCCGCCGTCACCGGCTCCGCCGCCCCCGACCGCGCCAAGGCCATCGCCACGCTGGAGGCGGCCGGCTGGAAGGCGGGCCAGGACGGGATCAGGGTCAAGGACGGCACCGCCGCCAGGTTCACGCTCATGTACCCGGCGGGCGACTCGCTGCGCAAGGAGCTGGCGCTGGCCGTGGCCTCCGACGCCAAGCGGATCGGCATCGACGTGCGGCCGGCCGGGCTCGACTGGGACGCCATCGACCAGCGCATGGCCGAGGACGCGCTGATCATGGGCTGGGGCAGCCCGTACGACCCGGACTACACCAACTACGAGCTGTTCCACTCCGCCTACGCCGGCCAGGGCTACTTCAACCCCGGCCGCTACCGCGACCCCGAGGTGGACCGGCTGCTGGAGCGGGGCCGCGCCGCCGCCGACCCCGCCGCCCGCAAGCAGGTCTACGACCGGGTGCAGCAGCGCATCAGCGACGACGCCGTCTGGTTGTACCTGGTCTACCTCAAGCACACCTACGTCGTACGCGGCGAGTGGAGCGGCCTCACCCCCGGCGTCGAGGCGCACGAGCACGCCACCGGCGGCCTGCTCGGCACCGTCGTGAACTGGAAGCCGGCCCCGTGATCTGGGTGCGGATCGTGCTGTGGCGGCTGGTGTTCGCCGTGCCGCTGCTGCTGGCCGTGACGTTCGGGATGTTCGCGCTGGCCAAGGCGTCGCCGTTCGACCCCGTACGGCAGTACCTGGGGGAGCGGGCCATGGTCACCAGTCCGGAGGTCATGGCGCGGATCAGGGCGAACTGGGGGCTCGACCGGCCGCTGCTGGAGCAGTACACGACCTGGCTCGGCAACCTGCTCACCGGCGAGCTGGGCGAGTCCCGCTCGCTGCGGCTGCCCGTCACCCAGGTGATCGCCGAGCGGCTCGGCTGGACGCTGCTGGTCGTCGGCTGCGCGCTGGTCGTCATGCTGGCCGCCGGGCTGGCCGTCGGCACGCTGGCCGCCTGGCGGCGCGACTCCTGGCTGGACCGGCTCGTCACCGGCACGGCCTTCGCCAACGAGGCCGCGCCGGTGTTCTGGGTGGGGCTGCTGGCGATCTGGGTGTTCTCCGTGACGCTCGGCTGGCTGCCCGCCGGCGGGCTCACCGACGCCGCCTCCACCGCCGTCACGCTGCCCGACCTGGCGCGGCACCTGGTGCTGCCGGTCGTGGTGCTGGCGTTCTCGCAGTCGTCGTGGTTGCTGCTGTTCGTGCGGGAGTCGGTGATCGGCGTGCTGCGCGAGGACTTCGTGACGGGGGCGCGGGCGCGCGGGCTGCGTGAGCGGACCGTCCTGTTGCGGCACGCGTTGCGGTCGGCGCTGCTGCCGTTCATCACGATCATGGGGGCGCGTGTGCCCGAGCTGGTGACCGGGGCGATCCTGGTCGAGTCCGTGTTCTCCTGGCCCGGGGTGGCGGGGACGACGATCAAGGCGGCGCTGGCGGTGGACTTTCCGCTGCTCGCCGCGCTGACGCTGCTGGCCACGCTGGCCGTGGTCGCCGGGAATCTGCTCGCCGATCTGGCGTACACGGTGGCCGATCCGCGCGTGCGCGTGCTCGGGGTGAGCTGATGGGCGTCGTGGGGACGTGGCTGGCCCAGCGGCGGGCCCAGCGGCGGGCTGGTGCGGGCGGCGGTGCGCGGGGCCGGGCCGGTGCGGGCGGAAGGCGGCGGACCGCCCGTCGTCACCGCCTCGCCCTCGGGACGCTGGCCGTGCTGGGCCTGGCCGTGGTGCTGGTGCCGCTCGTCGCGGGGCTCGACCAGCAGCTCGTGGACCTGCGCTCGGCCGGGCTGCCGCCCTCGCCCGCGCACCCGTTCGGCACCGACGAGGTCGGGCGCGACGTGCTGCTGCGCTGCGTCTACGGGCTGCGCGTCTCGATCCTGGTCGGCCTGGCGGCGGCGGTGGCCAGCGTGGTCATCGGCGGGCTGGTCGGGCTTGCCGCCGGCGCGGCGGGCGGCCTCGCCGACCGGCTGCTGATGCGGGTGGTGGACGGCTTCAACGCGCTGCCCCACCTGCTGTTCGGCATCTTCGTCGTGGCGCTGTCCGCCCCCGGCGCCACCGCCGTGGTGGTCTCCGTGGCCGTCACGCACTGGACGAGCGCCGCCCGGATCGTCCGCTCCGAGGTGCTGTCGCTGCGCGGGCGGCCGTTCGTGGACGCGGCGGTCTCGGGCGGGTCGGGCCGGTGGCGCATCGTGGCCCGGCACTTCCTGCCCAACCTGGCGCCGCATCTGCTGCTGGCCACCGTGCTGATGATCCCGCACGCGATCTGGCACGAGACCGCGCTCAGCTTCCTCGGCCTCGGGCTGCCGCCGCACCTGGCCTCGCTCGGGAACATGATCAACGACGGGCAGCGGTCGCTGCTGGCGGGCGACTGGTGGTCCAGCCTGTTTCCCGGGCTGCTCATCCTGGTGCCGACGCTGGCGGTGTCGTCGCTGGCCCAGTACGTACGTGACCGCGCCAATCCGCGCTGGAGATCGGAGCTGAGCCTGTGATGCTGCGCGTGGACGGGCTGTCGGTGCGCTTCCACCTGCCCGGTGCCGAGGTGCACGCCGTCACCGACGCCCGGTTCGAGCTGCGGGAGGGGCGGTGCCTGGCGCTGGTGGGGGAGTCGGGCTGCGGCAAGTCGGTGATGGCCCACGCCCTGCTCGGCCTCCTGCCGGGCAACGCCACCGTCACGGGCCACGCCTGGCTGGACGCGGGCGACCACGACGCCGCGAACGTGGGCTCCCGCCCTGCCGCCGGCGCCGGGCCCGGGGCCCGCTCTGTCGGCGGTGCCGGTGCTCTTGATCTTGTCGCGGCGCCGGAGAAGGTGCTCGCGCGGCGGGTGCGCGGGCGGCTCATCGGGCTCATCCCGCAGAGCCCCGCCGCGCATCTCACCCCGGTGCGCACCGCCCGCGCCCAGCTCGACGAGACGCTGCGGGAGCTCGGCCGTACCGAGAGCGCCGACACGCTGGCCGCCCGGGCCGGGCTGCGCCCGCAGGACCTGGACCGCTACCCGCACCAGCTCTCCGGCGGGATGGCGCAGCGCGTCGCCAACGCGCTCGCCCTGGCCGGCGACCCGCCGCTGATCGTCGCCGACGAGCCCACCACCGGCCTGGACCGCCCGCTCGTGGACGCGACCATGGCCGAGCTGCGCCGCCTGTGCGACGAGGGCCGCGCGGTGCTGGTCATCACGCACGACCTGCGTGCCGCCGAGCGGGTGGCCGACGAGATCGCCGTCATGTACGCCAGCCGCATCGTCGAGCTGTCGCAGGCCGGGCCGTTCTTCTCCGGCCCGCTCCACCCGTACGCGCGCGGCCTGCTGGACGCCCTGCCCACGCGCCGTTTCGTCCCCGTCCCCGGCCGCCCGCCGGAGCTCACCCGGCTGCCGGACGGCTGCGCCTTCCTGCCCCGCTGCGACCGGGCCACCGCCGCCTGCGAGGAACAGCCGCTGATGAACGAGAAGAGGGTGGCCTGTCACCATGCCTGAGACCCACGGCCTCCACGCCCACGGCATCACCGTCTCCTTCGGCCGCCACCGCGTGCTGGAGGAAGCGTCGCTGTCGATACTCCCCGGCGAGGTGCTCGGCCTGGCCGGGCCCAGCGGATGCGGCAAGTCGACGCTGGCCCGGGTGCTGGCCCTGCTCCTGAAACCCACGGCGGGCACGGTCACCCTGGACGGCGACCCGGTGACGGGCTGGCGGCACCGGGCGCCGCGGCGTACCGCGATCGGCCTGATCTTCCAGCAGCCCCGCCTCGCCGTGGACCGCCGCTTCACGCTCTTCGACGTGGTCGCCGAGCCGCTGCGCGCGGCCGGGCGGCCCCTGGACCGGGCCCGCGAGCTGGCCGACGAGCTGGGCCTGACCCCCGAGCTGTTCGGCCGCCGGCCGCACAAGGTGTCGGACGGGCAGCTCCAGCGGGCCTGCGTCGCGCGGGCGCTGACCCTGGAGCCGCGCTACCTCATCTGCGACGAGATGACCACCATGCTGGACGCCTCGACGCAGGCCCACCTGGTGGGGCGGATCGAGGCGTACCGAGAGCGTACGGGGGCGGGGGTGCTGGCCATCAGCCACGACGCCGAGCTGCTGCACCGCTGGGCGGACGGCAACGTCCGCGACTGGCGGCAACCGGCTCCCGCCCCGGCCACCCACTGACCCGGCCCGCCCGCGACCGACGGGTCACGGGCGGGCAGGGGTGTGGCGGGGCCGAGGGCCGATCGCGGCTCAGTGACCGGCAGCCGCGGCGTTCTCGCGGGCCAGCCGCTCCTCGCCCGACAGCGTGGCCAGCGGCTTCTCCTTGATGAAGAGCACCGCGATGACCGCCAGCACGGTGAGCGGCACGCCGATGAGGAACAGCTCGGCCGTCGCCGTCGCGTACACGTCCTGGACGACCCGGACGACCGGAGCGGGCAGCTTGGAGATGTCGGGCACGGCGTGCGCGTCACCCCCACCAGCCCCGGCACCGGCCATCGGCCCGAGCTTCTCCGCCAGCAGCGTGGTGACCCGGTTGGCCAGGACGGCGCCCAGGGCGCTGACGCCGATCGTGCCGCCCATGCTGCGGAAGAAGGTCAGCACCGAGGTGGTGGAGCCGAGGTCGGCGGCGGGCACGTCGTTCTGGGCGGCGAGCACCAGGTTCTGCATGAGCATGCCGACGCCGATGCCGAGCACCGCCATGTAGACACCGAGCAGCACCGTGCCGGTCTGCCCGTCGATGGTGCTGAGCAGGCCCATCCCGCCGAGCATGACGACGCCGCCGGCCACCAGGAAGCCCTTCCACCGGCCGGTCTTGGTGATGAGCTGGCCCGCCACGGTCGAGGAGATCAGCAGGCCGAAGACCATCGGCAGGCTCATCAGACCGGCGACCGTCGGGGACTTGCCGAGCGCCACCTGGAAGTACTGCGACAGGAAGACCGTACCGCCGAACATGGCCACACCGACCAGCGCGCTGGCCACGGTGGCGAGGGCGACGGTGCGGTTCCTGAAGATGGACAGCGGGATGATCGGCTCGGCCGCCCGCGACTCCACCAGAATGGCCAGCGCGAGGACGATGACGCCGCCGCCGACGAGCCCGGCCGTCCACCAGGAGCCCCACTCGAACTGGTTACCCGCCAGCGACGACCAGATCAGCAGCGTGGAGACGCCGACCGTGATGAGCAGCGCGCCCAGGTAGTCGACCTTGACCTCCCTGCGCACCACCGGCAGGTCGAGGGTGCGCTGAAGCAGGATGATGGCCACGATCGTGAACGGCACGCCGAGCAGGAAGCACCAGCGCCAGCCGAGCCAGGAGGTGTCCACCAGCACGCCGCCGATGAGCGGCCCCGCCACGGTGCCGATGCCGAACACGGCACCGAAGATGCCGGAGTAGCGGCCCAGCTCGCGCGGCGGGATCATGGCCGCCATCACCACCATCGACAGGGCGGTCATGCCGCCCGCGCCGACGCCCTGGACGACGCGGCTGACGATGAGGATCTCCACGTTCGGCGTCAGGCCCGCGATCAGCGAGCCGACCACGAACAACCCCAGCGAGAGCTGGATCAGCAGCTTCTTGCTGTAGAGGTCGGCCATCTTGCCCCAGAGCGGCACCGTGGCCGTCATGGCCAGCAACTCGGTGGTGACGATCCAGGTGTAGACGGTCTGCGTGCCCTGCAGGTCGGTGATGATGCGGGGCAGTGCGTTGGCCACGACGGTCGAGGCCAGGATGGACACGAACATGCCCACCATCAGCCCCGACAGCGCTTGCAGGACCTTGCGTCTGGACGTGGGCGTCGCGGCCGCGGGCTCGGGCTGCGCGCTGGTGGTTGTCATCTTTCCTCGTTCTCTCAGCGGAGCTCTCTCAGCGGAGTTCTCTCAGGCGAAAATCAGTCGGGCAGGCAGGGCCCGCGCCGTGCGGGCGCCGTCGGCACCGGTAGTACGGAAACGTTTACGGAAGGGAGCGCCGGACCTGTCAGGGGTTGGGCAGGCCGGCGGCGAGCTGGTCGAAGGCCTCGTCCACCAGAGCGGTCAGCGACGGGCGCCCGCCGGCGGCGCTCCAGCGCAGCATCGCGACCCGGAAGGCCGCCATGGCCGCCGCCGTGGCGAGCTCGGGATAGCCGCTCGTGCAGGGCTCGACGCCGGCCCGGCGGGCGACGGCGGCCGTCACGGCCCGCTCGGTCTCGCTGCCGCTGGCGACGAGCCGGGGGAGCAGTGACGGGTTCTGCTCGAACACCTTCAGCCGCAGCAGCCACCGCTCGGGCTGCTCCTGCAGGCGCTCGGCCTCGGCCCGCGCCATCAGGCGCAGCGCCTCCAGGACGGGCACCCGCTCGGGTACGGCGTTCAGCCTGTCGCACAGCTCGTCGGCCGCGGCCTGGCCCGAGCCGATGAGCGCGTCCTCCTTGGACGGGAAGTAGTTGAAGAACGTGCGGGAGGAGACGTCCACCGCCTCCGCGATGTCCTCCACCGTGACCGCAGCCAGGCCGCGCTCGGCGACCAGTGTCAGGGCAGCGTGCTCCAGCGCCGCGCGGGTCTCGAGCTTCTTTCGATCCCGGCGGCCGAGCTCCTCTGCACTGTCCACGATGGTCACAATGATGACTTTACGCGAAAAGTTTCACAATCTGCAATGTTGCAGGATCTGAAGTGCCGCAGATCACAGCGGATGCTCGACCAGGAAGGTTAGGCTTGCCTATGCTCGGGTGGTGCATCCTTCCGAGATCCGTACGGTGACCACCGAGGCCGAGCTCCGCGAGATCGTCAAAGAGCCCCAGCAGACCATCTGGGACAAGGACATAGCCCGCATCGACGAGCACGCGCGCACGATCATCGCGCACTCGCCGTTCGTCCTGCTCGCGACCTCCAACACCGACGGCACCTGCGACGTCTCACCGCGCGGCGACCCCGCCGGCTCGGTGCTGGTGCTCGACGACCAGCGGCTCGCGCTCGCCGACCGCCCCGGCAACCACCGGGTCGACAGCCTGCGCAACGTGCTGCTCAACCCGCACGTCGGGCTGCTGTTCATCGTGCCGGGGATGAACGAGACGCTGCGGGTGAACGGGCGGGCCACGATCGTGTCGGACGCGCCGTTCTTCGACGACCTCACCGTCAAGGGCAAGCGGCCCAGGCTGGGGCTCCTCGTCGAGGTCGAGGAGCTCTACATGCACTGCGCCAAGGCGTTCCTGCGCTCGTCGCTGTGGGACCCGGCGACCTGGCCGGACCGCAAGAGCCTGCCCACCCTCGGGCAGATCGCCAAGGACCACATCGGCATCAAGGGTGTCCCGGCGAAGGTGATCGACGCGGGCCTGGCCGTGGACGCCAAGATGAACCAATACTGACCCGGGAAAACACGGGCGGTGAAAGCCCGCGAAAGCATAGGCTGGCGGGATGACGGACCGGGATGATCACATGGCCGCCCCCTCCCCGAGCAGTCCTTCCAGTCCCGCGCAAGCGCCCGCCGGCGACCAGCCCAGCCTCAAGCGGGTGATGGGCCCCGGCCTGCTGCTGCTCTTCATCATCGGCGACATCCTCGGCACCGGGATCTACGCCCTGACGGGCCAGGTCGCCGGCGAGGTCGGCGGAGCGGCCTGGCTGCCGTTCGCCATCGCGTTCGTGGTCGCCGCGATCACCGCCTGCTCCTACCTGGAGCTGGTCACGAAGTACCCGGAGGCGGCGGGTGCCGCGCTCTACGTGCACAAGGCGTTCCGCCTGCACATCGTGTCGTTCCTCGTCTGCTTCACCGTCATGTGCTCCGGCATCACCTCCGCCTCGGCGGCCTCGCGCGCCTTCGCCGCCAACCTCGCCGCGGGCTTCGGGCTCGACGTGGGCAACGGCGTCATCCTGGCGATCGCGCTGGCCTTCATGCTGCTGATCCTGGCCGTCAACCTGCGCGGCGTGGGCGAGAGCGTCAAGATCAACGTGGTGCTCACCTCGATCGAGCTGTCGGGCCTGCTGCTCGTCATCCTGCTCAGCGCGTACTTCATCGCGGGCGGCAACGCCGACTTCTCCCGGGTCGTGGCGTTCGAGACGGCGACCGACAAGAGCGTGTTCCTGGCCGTGAGCACCGCGACGTCGCTGGCCTTCTTCGCCATGGTCGGCTTCGAGGACTCGGTCAACATGGCGGAGGAGACCCGCGATCCGTCGCGGATCTTCCCCCGCATCATGCTGACCGGCCTGGGCATCACGGGCGTGATCTACGTCCTGGTGTCCATCTGCGCCGTCGCCGTCGTCCCCGTCGGCGTTCTCGCCGAGAGCGAGACGCCGCTGGCGACCGTGGTGCAGACCGCCACCCCGGGCTTCCCGATCGCCGACCTGCTGCCGTTCATCTCGATGTTCGCCGTCGCGAACTCCGCGCTGATCAACATGCTGATGGCCAGCCGGCTCCTGTACGGCATGGCCAAGCAGAGCGTGCTGCCGTTCTTCCTGTCGAAGGTGAACCCCAAGCGGCGCACGCCGGAGGCGTCGATCCTGTTCACCACCGTCATCGCCATGGGGCTGATCACCTTCGTCTCGCTCGACCCGGAGAGCCCGGTCGTGGCGCTGCTCGGCGGGACGACCTCGCTGCTCCTGCTCGCCGTCTTCGCCGCCGTCAACGTGTCGGTGCTCGTCCTGCGCAGGGACCGGTCCGACGCCGCGCACTTCAACGCCGGGCGCGTGCTGCCCGTGCTGGGCACCGTCACCTGCCTGTACCTCGTGCTGCCCTGGTCCTCCGGCCGCCCGGCCGGTCAGTACCAGATCGCGGGTGTGCTGCTGGCGATCGGCCTGGTCCTGTGGGCGGTCACCTGGTTCGCCCGGCGCAGGGAGAGCGTGGGCAAGTGACGGCCTGCTTCATCTGACGGTGGCGTCGACGAGCAGGAACGACAGCACGCCGGTGCCCAGCAGCACCGCGTACAGCACGATCATGCCGAGGACGACGAGCACCCGGCGCCATCCGCGAGGCCCGCGCGAGGGCGTCGCGCCGCGCCCCGCACCCTCTGACATGCTTCGACGCTAACAAAACAGGTCCGGGACAGTGGCGCACGGCACTCCGGCGGGGCTCAGCCCCGCAGGAGCGGGAGCAGCTCCTCGCCCTGGCGCCTGATCTCCGCCAGGTACGGGGTGTCGGAGAGCACGAAGTGGGTGATGCCGAGGGCCTGGTAGGCGCGCAGCGACCGCGCCACGTCGGCTGCCGACCCGACGAGCCAGGTGGTGCCCGCGCCGCCGCCGCCGTACCTGCCGGGCGCGGTGTAGAGGTTGCCGTCGAGCACCTCGCCCCTGGCGGCCAGGTCGAGCAGCCGCCGCTGGCCGACGGCGGCGTGCCAGTTCACGTCCCGCGCGACGGTGCCCTGCGCCATCCTGGCGACCTTGGCCTCGGCGTCGCGCCAGGCCTGCTCGGTGGTGTCGCGTACCAGCGTGGTGACCCGCAGCCCGAACTCCAGCGGCGGCAGCTCCCGCCCGAGCCGCTCGCCGAGCCCTCTGAGCCGCTCGATGCGGGCCGCGACGCCGTCGAGCGGCTCGCCCCAGAAGAGCTGCACGTCGGCCTCGGTGGCGGCCACCCGCTCCGCGGCCTCCGAGGCGCCGCCGAAGTAGAGCCGCGGGTGCCTGCGCTCGCCGAGCACCACGGGCCGCGGCACCACGGTGCAGCCGGTGACGCCGAAGTGCTCGCCGTGGTGGGTGACGTCCTGCTCGGTCCAGAGCCTGCGGACCAGCCGCATGAACTCCTTGGTACGGGCGTAGCGCTGCGCCTGGTCGCCCTCGCTGTCCCCGTACGCCGCCAGGTCGTCCTTGCCCGACACGATGTTGACGAGCACCCGCCCGCCGGTGAGCTGGTCCAGGGTCGCGGCGGCGGAGGCGAAGTTGGCCGGCCGCCAGTAGCCGGGCCGCACCGCGATCAGCGGCTGGAACGTCGTCGTCCGCGCGGCCAGCGCGGTGGCCACCGTGAACGTGTCGGGCCGTCCCCAGCCGGTGCCGATGAGCGCGCCGGCCCAGCCGTGCCGCTCCAGCGCTTCGGCGTGGGAGCTGAGGGTCTCCAGGCTGTTGTGGCCTGCGAGGGTGTCGTCGCCGCGGTGCCCCGGCTGGGCCTGGTTCGGGATGTACCAGAGGAACTGGAGGCTCATCCCTAAAACCTAGTATTCAGGTAGGTAATATTCAATACAGGCGCCCGCCTTGACTCTGCCGCTGCGTCAACTCCTACCGGCGGTGCGGCGGCCGACGATCCCGCCGTGCTCGCCGTGCTCGACGGCCATTACCGGGAGCTGCGCCGGTTCTGGGCGCCGAGCGCGGCGGAGTACGTCCAGCTCGGGCGGATGCAGGTGGAGGAGGAGCAGTTCAGGGCGAACTACGAGCGGATCGCCGAGGGGCTGGCGGCCTACATGCGCGACGCCATGGCCGCCTACGCGCGGGTCCGTCTGAGCTGAGCGCGCTGCGTACGCGTGGGTCCGCGTGAGCTGAGCCCGCCTCGGACGTGCCGGGCCGCTGGCGGTGGTGGCGCGCCGCCCGTCCCTCCTCCTACGCGAACCGCGCGTGGTCGGGCGCGGTCAGATGCCGCAGCAGCGGCACCGTCGCGAGGATGACCAGCAGGGACGCGGCCAGCCCGCCACCGACGGTCACGAAGTAGACGGGCTCCGGCATGGCCAGGCGGGCGCCCTTCATGCCGAGCCGGTCGACGAACGGCCCCGCCACCGCGAAACCCGCGCCCGCGGCCACGGTGGCGGCCAGCAGGAGGGGCAGGGCCGACTCCAGCAGCACCACCGCGGCCAGGGTGCGGGGCGGTGTGCCCGCCAGCCTCAGCAGGGTGAACGGCTGCCTGCGCTCCACCAGCCCGCCGCCGACCGCCACCACCAGGCTGCAGCCCCCGGCGATCAGGGTCAGCGCGACCATGGCCAGCGCGATGTGCTCGGCCTGCGTGAAGATCGTCGCCCTCACCTGCGCGACCTCGGCGAAGGTCAGCGGTTCGTCGGCGCCGTAGCGGGCCAGCAGCGTGCGCAGCTCCTCCAGCGCGGCCGGGTCGTCCATGGCGACCAGGACTGCCGCCAGGCTGCGGCCGTCCATGGTGACGGCCTGGGCGGTGGGGGTGGCGAAGGGGAGCAGCTTGTCGACGGTGAGGGGGTTGTCGACCTCGACCAGGCGGTCGAAGTAGCCCGCCACGGCCTGCGCGCCCGCGGGGCAGCGGCCGAGCACGGGGAAGCGCTCGAGGGCCGCGCAGTCGGCGGCGACGCTGGGCGGCGGCGGCCCGTCACCGGGCGCTGGCGCTTCCATGCCGTCGGACAGGGCGTAGATCGGCAGCACGGCGACGCCGGGATGGGCGCGCAGCCGGGCGAGCAGCTCCGCTCCGGCCTGCGGCGTCAGCCCGCCGGCGCCGGGGTGCTGGGCGAGCGGCGCGCGCAGCACCCCGTTGAGCGCCCCACCGGCCACCGCCTGCTGCCCGGAGACGACGGCCGGGACGATCCCCGCGATCGCCGTGCCCATGAACACCGCCAGCACCAGCCCGCTGACCGAGCGGAAGGCCGTCCTGGGATCGGCCGCCATCCGCTGTGCGGCCAGCAGCGTCGCCGCGCCACCGGTCAGGCGGGCGGCGAGCCGGGCGGCCAGCATCGTCAGCCACGGGCCCGCCAGGACCAGCCCCGCCATGACCAGCGCCAGGGCCGCGCCGGCGAGCAGCGCGTCCGGCTCGCGCCCGTCCTGGAAAACCGGCCCGGCGAACAGCACCAGCCCCGCCACCAGCGGCACCACCCGCCACGCCCGGGGCGGCCGGCCGGCGGCCTTCCTGGCCGTGCCCAGCGGGGAGATCCGTACGCGGCGCAACGACCACAGCGTCGTGCAGGCCGCCAGGACCGGGACGCCGGCGAGCACGGCCACGTACTGCCAGGCGGCCGGGGTGACCAGGCCGGGGAAGAACCGCTCGCCGGTGACGCGGACCATGGCCACCGCCGGCCGTACGAGCTGGAACAGCGCGGTGCCGAGCAGCGCGCCCACCAGCGCGCCGAGCCCGGACTCCACCGCGGCGAGCACGTTCACCTGCCGGGACGTCGCGCCGGCCAGCCGGAACGCGGCGAAGCGCGCCTCGCGGCGGGCGGCGGCCAGCCGGGTGGCCGCGTTCACCAGCACGAGCAGCGGGACGAACAGGCCGACGGCGGCCACGGCGAAGCCGAACCGGTAGAGGTCGGTGTCGTCGTCGAGCAGGGCCGAGGCGGGGGCGGTCGCCACCGTGTCCACCCGCCGCGAGCCGGTCATGGCGGCGACCTCCTGCGGTGTCCGCCCCACCACGACGGCCAGCTCGTCAGGGCCCGACAGAGCAGCCTCGCCGATGATCCCGGCGCGGGTGCCGGGGAAGCGGTCGCCCAGCCGTTCACGCGGCACCGAGTCCAGCAGCCGGGCCAGCGCGGGGGAGACGTAGTACCGGCCGGGGCCCGGCATGCGCGCCAGCCCGGGCACGACCGGTGCGTGCGCGCCGAGCGCGGCGGCGTCCAGCCGCTTGATCGTCCGCCCGGCGTAGTAGTCCTCCCGGTAGCTCCACAGCGCTCCAGCGGCACTCGCGTCGCGGGGCGCGTCGCCGGGCGTGGTTCCGGTGGTGCACTCCCAGCAGGGCCGTGCGGCGGTGGTCTGGAAGGCGTTGAAGAGGGAGAGCGTCCCCAGCAGCACCATGACGCCGGCCGCCACCCCCGCCACGATCAGCGCCAGCCTGGCCACCGCCTCCCTCCCGCCGCGCAGCGACAGCCGCAGCCCCAAGCCGATCATCGTACGACCTCGCGCGCGAACGGATCGGTCACTAGGCCGTCGCGGACGATGACCTCCCGGTCGGCGAAGGCCGCCACCCGGGCGTCGTGGGTCACCACGATCACCGTCGTGCCCTCCTCACGAGCCAGCCCGACCAGCAGCTCCATGACGTGCTCCCCGGTGAGCGAGTCGAGCGCCCCGGTCGGCTCGTCCGCGAACAACACCCGCGGCCCCGTCACCAGCGCCCGCGCGATCGCCACCCGCTGCGCCTGACCGCCCGACAGCTCATCCGTACGCCGCCCGCCCAGCTCCGCCAGCCCCAGCCGCTCCAGCCACGCGCCCGCCCGCCCGTAGGCCTCCTTGCGCCGGATACGCCCGAGCAGCATCGGCAGGGCGACGTTGTCGGCCACGGTCAGCTCCGGCACCAGCTGCCCGAACTGGAAGACGAACCCGAAGGCGGTGCGCCGCAGCTCGGTGCGCCGGGCGTCGCTCATCGTGTCCAGCCGCCGCCCGCGGAACCACACCTCGCCGCTGTCGGGCTTGAAGATCCCGGCCAGGCAGTGCAGCAGCGTCGACTTGCCCGACCCGCTGGGCCCCATGACCGCGACGATCTCCCCGGCCCCCACCGCGAGGTCGGCCTCGCGCAGCGCGGGGGTGCGCCCGTAGGAGCGGCTGAGCCCGCGCGCCTCGATGATCACGCCTCACGCACCAGTTCCGCCAGCGCGCCCAGCCGCGCCTGCGTGACGTCGATCCAGCGCAGGTCCGCCTCCAGGTGGAACATCCCGTGGTCGGCCAGCAGCGCGTCGGTCAGCGACCCGGTCCGCTTGATCTGCGTGAACTCCCGCATCCGCCGCAGGTGCGTGGCCCGCTGCAGGTCGAGGTAGCCCGCCGCGTCCCGCCCCAGCATCAGCGCCAGCACGACCTTGGTGAACAACACCGTCTGCAGGTACGGCTCCGCCGCCACCGGCTCCGACAGCCACGTCTCCACCTCCTGCGTGCCGAGCGGGGTGATGGCGTACCGCTTGCGGTCGGGGCCGTCGCCCGGCTCGCTCTGCCCGGCCGTGACCTTGCCGTCCCTGGCGAGGCGGGAGAGCGTGGAGTAGACCTGGCCGAACGGCAGCGGCTTGCCCCGGCCGAAGAGGGAGTCGTAGTCGCGCTTCAGGTCGTAGCCGTGACTCGGCTCCCGCTCCAGCAGGCCGAGCAGCGCAAGAGGGACACTCATGAGCGGTGACTATACACCGGGGGTATATACGCGGTGGACCGGCTGCGGACGGCGCTCGCCGTGCCGCGTGCGAACACTCCTGCACCGCATCACGCATCGAGCGCCCTGACGCCCGACACGCCGCGACCGTGACCTCGGTCCCTCGCTGTCAGGCTCGGCGGGCCTGGCACGCCAGGCGATCGGCGAGCGCGACGACGAGGTCGCGCAGCTCATCAGGACGCTCGATGACGAACGGGCAGCCCAGTGAGGCGAGCACCGGAGGCAACCAGTCGAGCCGCTCCGCCCGCAGCTCGACGCGCAGCCAGCGCTCGGCCGCCCGGTCCTCGCCTGCCGTGGGCGCGTGCTCCTCCAGGCTCGCGACGCTGGCGGGAAGGCGGGCACGGATCTGCTCGACCGTCCCGTGGATCCGCAGGGTCACCTCGTGCCGGTACTCGGCCGTGGCGAACCCTGACAAGACGCGCTGCGCCGGATCGAAACCCTCGGGTGCCTCGAACGAGCCGGGCAGGGTCCTCGCGTCCGCGATGCGATCGAGCCGGAAGGTTCGGTCCTCGCCGATGCCGGGGTCCCTGCCCGTGACGTACCACCGGCCCGCATGGGCGACGATCCCGTACGCGTGCAGCGCGCGTTCGCTGCGCCGTCCGTCGCGGTCGGTGTAGCGGATCGAGACCGGCCGGCGGTGGCGCACCGCATCGGCGACGGCGAGCAGGACCCCGGCGTCCGGGGTGGCAGGCTCACCGGGCTGATCCGTGAAGGCGAGAGCTTCCAGAAGCGCGTCCAGCCGGCGGGCGAGGTGCTTGGGGAGCACCCGCCGGATCTTCGCCGACGCCGTCTCGCTCGCCGTGCGCTGCGCCGTCGTCAATCCCGCTCGGCGGCCGGCGACCAGGCCGAGGAGCACGGCCAGCGCCTCGTCGTCGCTGAGCATGAGCGGAGGCAGGCGGTACCCGGGGGCGAGCCGGTACCCGCCGTAGCGGCCGCGCACCGACTCCACGGGCACGTCCAGGTCGATCAGCTGGTCCACATACCGCCGCACGGTGCGCCCTTCGACGCCGAGCCGGTCGGCGAGCTCGGCCACCGTCCGGGTGCCGCCCGACTGCAGCAGCTCCAGGAGGGTCAGCACGCGGCCGGTGGGTCGAGGCATGTTCGCAGCCTAACGCGGATACAGGACCGATTCTGTCCAGTATTTCTCCTAGCCTGCGGCGTGCACCCCTCCATCACAGCCAAGGAGATCCCCATGGACTTCGTCTCGATCCGCATCATCACCGGCGACGTGGCGCGCCTCGTCGAGTTCTACGAGCGCGCCACAGGAGGGCGGGCGGTGTGGGCCACCGAGGACTTCGCCGAGCTGAAGACCGCCGGCGCCACCCTCGCGATCGCCGGCACCGGCACCGTCCCGCTGTTCGCCCCGGGCTCCGCCCGCCCGGCGGACAACCACAGCGTGATCACCGAGTTCCTCGTCGACGACGTGGACCGCGTTCACCAGAACCTGACCGGCTTCGTCACCGGCTTCGTCACCGGGCCCACCACGATGCCTTGGGGTAACCGGTCGCTGCTGTTCCGCGACCCCGACGGCAACCTCGTCAACTTCTTCACCCCCGTCACCCCGGCGGCCATCGAGAAGTCCGCACGCTGACGCCGCGCACAGCCGCGCAGCTAGATGGAGCGTTCCGGCGAGCCGAGCGCCGCGGACACCGCCTCCTCGACCCGGTCGTGGATCGGGATGTGCGCCACCACGCCGGTGATCTCGAACAGCCGGGCGGGCAGGGGCTGCACGCCCGCCAGATGCACCACGCCGCCGGCCTTGAGGCAGTCGGTGGCGCACTTCAGCAGGACGTGCAGGCCCGAGCTGTCCATGAACGGCACCCCGGACAGGTCGAACACCAGCGGCTTCTCAGGGGCGCCCCTGGCCTCCTGGAGGTAGGCCTCGAGGTCGGCCCGGTTGGTGGCGTCCATCTCGCCGGTCACCGCGATCACGGTCACCCCCGGCAGGTGCTGGTGCGCCAGCGTCAATGGCGGCATCTGCGGAGTCACCGCTTCCGCCGGCGGAACTTGACCATCAATGAAGAATAGTCGGCCGGAGTCGTCGGCGATATCCCGGTTTTTGCTGGTGTGATGGCGGATCTGGCGACAAGAGGGACCGGTGTGGGCGCTGGTTCCGGCCGGCCGGCGGGAAAGCCGTGGCAGGCCCGCTGCCAGATGCACGAGGCCCGTCCCGGCCGGCTCGGCGGAGCGGGCCAGGCTCACCCCGGCCCCCCTGCCCGGCGCCGCTGGGTCGCACCTGCGGGCCGCGCACCTGCCCCGCCTGGCCGCCTCGGGCCCGCTGGGCGAGGTGCCGGCCCGCCAGTGCCGCGCCTACGCCGTGGACAGCGGGATGACGGCTGGAGCGGGGACGTCGAGCGGGCTGCGGTGAGCGGACCGGCGCTCAGAGCCGCAGGGCGTGGTCCAGCAGCGACTGCAGGGTGACGGCCCCGATCAGCTCGTCGCGGTCCATCACCGCGACCAGCGGGCTGCGCGTGCGCGCCATCAGCGCCGCCAGCTCCAGCACCGTCGCCTTGGAGTCGGTCACCGGCAGCTCGCGCGGCTGCTCCGGCAGGCACTCGCGCACGCTCTTGCCGACCAGCCGGTGCAGGAACCGGTCGGCGTGCGCCTCGTCCACGACCCGGGCCAGCGCCGGGTCGTCCTGGCAGTACGCCGGCACCGCCAGCCGCAGCACCTGCGTGCCGGGCAGGATGCTCAGCGGCCGCCCGCTCTCGTCCACCAGGATGAGCCCGGGCAGGTCGCGGTCGGCCAGCAGCCTGGCCGCCTCCAGCGCCGGGGTGTCGAGGGTGACCGTCGGAAAGTCGACGGCCAGATCACGTGCGCGCATCGATGGCCTCCGGTCCCCAGCCTAACCGCCGGTTCACGGAAGCTCGGCGAAACGCTCGACCTGTTCGGTCCGGCCGGAGACCAGGACGATGTCGCCGTAGGTCAGCTCCGTCTCCGCCGTCGCGTACGTGAACTCCTCGCCGGGCGGCTTGACCGCGACGATCGTCACCCCGTACTTGCGGCGCAGGTTCGACCTGCCGAGGGGCACGCCCACGTACTCCTTCGGCGGGCTGGTCTTGGCGATGGCGAAGCCCTCGTCCACCTGCATGTAGTCGAGCATGCGGCCGGAGACCAGGTGGGCCACGCGCTCGCCCATGTCGTGCTCGGGGAAGACGACGTGGTGGGCGCCGATGCGGCTGAGGATGCGGCCGTGCTGGGTGCTGACGGCCTTGGCCCAGATGTCGTTGATCTCCAGCTCGACCAGCAGCGACGTGGTCAGGATGCTGGCCTCGATGTCGCTGCCGACGGCCACCACGGCCTGGTAGAAGTCGGGCACGCCGAGCTGGCGCAGGGCCACCATGTCGGTGGAGTCGGCGGTGGCGATCTGGGTGATCCGGCCCGCGAGGCTCTGCGTGATCTTTGGGCGGTGGTCGATGGCCAGCACCTCGGTGCCGCGCCTGGTGAGCTCCAGCGCCAGCGAGGTGCCGAACCGGCCCAGGCCGATGACGACCACCGGGTCGCCCTTGTACTCAACCAACGATGACACGCTCCTCGGGTAGCTCGTAGTGCCGGGCACGCCTGTTGAGCGCCAGGGCGGAGCCCAGGGTCAGGGGACCGATCCGGCCGATGAACATGAGCATGACCAGCAGCAGGTGCCCGGCCACGCCGACGTTCGCGGTGATGCCGGTGGACAGGCCCGCCGTGCCGAACGCGGCGACCACCTCGAACAGCACCTGGTCGAGACTGTACGGCGTCAGGGCGAGCAGCGTGTACGTGGCCAGCCCCACGATCGCCACCCCCAGCGCGGTGATCGTGACCGCCTGCCGCTGCGCGGTGTCCGGGAGGCTGCGGTTGCCGACGTTCACCCGGCTCTCGCCGCGCAGCTCGGCCCACACGACGAAGGCCAGCAGCCCCACCGTGGTCACCTTGATGCCGCCGGCGGTGCTCGCGCTGCCGCCGCCGATGAACATCAGCAGGTCGGTGGTCAGCCAGCTCGACGGGTACATCTGGGAGATGTCGAGGGTGTTGAACCCGGCCGAGCGCGGCATGACGGCGGCGAAGAAGGCGGCCAGCACCTTGCCGCCCTCGTCGAGCGGCCCGAGGGTCCGGGGGTTGCGCCACTCGATCGTCAGGAAGGCCAGGGTGCCGAGCACCAGCAGGACCGCGGTCACCCACACCGTGATCTTCGTCAGGACGGTCCACCTGCCGGGGTGCCGCCAGGAGCGGGCCAGCTCGAACACCACGGGGAAGCCGAGCCCGCTGACGATGCTGGCGACGGCCACGGTCAGGCAGATCCACCCGTCGGAGACGAACCGCATGAGGCTGTCGGGCCACAGCGCGAACCCGGCGTCGTTGAAGGCGCTGATCGCGTGGAAGACGCCCAGGTAGAGGGCGCGGCCGAACGGCTCGTCGTACCCGGTCAGAAAGCGGGTGGTGAGCACGACGGCGGCGACGGCCTCGCACGCCAGGCTGAACAGGACCACCTTGCGCAGCACGTGGCGCACGTCGCTCATGCTCAGCGTCTTGGTCTCGGCCTGCACCGCGATCCTGGCCCGCAGGCCTAACCGGCCGGAGACGAGCAGCGTGAACACGGTGGCCATCGTCATGATCCCCAGGCCGCCCACCTGGACCAGCCCGGCGATCACCAGCTCGCCGAACACCGACCAGTGCGATTCGGTGTCGACGATGGCCATGCCCGTCACGCAGACGGCGGACGTCGCGGTGAACAGCGCTGTCACCCAGCCCGCGGACACGCCTTCGGTGGTGGAGATCGGCAGCGCGAGCAGGGTCGTGCCGGCCACGACGGTCAGGCCGAAGGCGGCCACCACGACCTGGGCGGGGTGCCGGAACCGCGACGTGAGCGGCGTCAGCACCCCCATCACCGCACCCCGGCCCCGCGGCGGTGGCGACAGCCACCACATCGGCCACGCATTCGCGAACGCCTCCCCCGAACATCCGACCGGCAGTCTCTTGCCGACCAGACTTCCCGGCGCACCGCGCACTACCGTAACAGGCACTGCGCGCGCCGGAGCACCTACGTCTTCTTGACGCGGAAACTACGGGAAAAGGGCACGTGGTCGCGCCTATTTGAGCGGGTCGTGACCCCAGTTCATCAGCGAGTACCGCCACCGGGTGTCCGTCACGTCCCCCGAGGGCCGCTGGGCGAGGTGGCGGTGGACGTAGCCGACGACCTTGTGCATGTGCGCGTAGTCGCCGTCCGACCAGTCGGACCGTTTGCTCCGCAGCAGCTCGACGATCTTCCTGCCGGACTCGTGGCCCACCGACTCGCCGCCGCCGTCCTTCTGGCCGACCGCTTTGGACTCGTCGGTGGTGAGCCAGTGTTCGAGCTCCTTCGCCGTCATGTTCACGGCCTGGCCGAACTCCTCCGCGATCGCCTCACGGTCGGAGTCGGAGCTCATTTCCCGCCCTTGCGCAGCGCCGACGGCTTGTGCACGGCCTTGCCGCCGCTCTTCTTGCTGCGCACCACGTACTGCGGGTCCTCCGGGGAGGCGGCGACCGTGCGTCCCGCCTCCTTCTGCCGCTTGGTGATCTTCTTCTCGACCTTGCCCTCGGCAGTGGAGCCGTGGCTCTTCCAGGAGACCTCGTCCCCCGGGGACAGCTCCTGCTTCCTCTTCTTGGTCATGGGAGCCGCGCTACCCGCCGCACCGCACTCCAGCGGTACCGTGCCGGTTCTTTACCGCAGCGAGCCGAAGAACTCGCGCAGGTCCGTGACCAGCACGTCCGGCGTCTCCAGCGCCGCGAAGTGGCCACCGCGATCGAACTCGGACCAGCGCACCACGTGGTGCACGCGCTCGGCCAGCGGCCGCACGGAGAAGTCCGTCGGGAAGACCGCCACCGCCGTCGGCACGGTCCCGCGCTCCACCGGCCGCCACATGGCGGGGTCGTTGAACCGCTCGAAGTACGTGTGCGCCGACGAGCCGGCCGTCCCCGTGAACCAGTAGACGCTCACGTCGGCCAGGATCCGGTCCCGGTCCACGGCGTCCTCGGGCAGCTCGGCGGCCGGGTCCGTCCAGTCCTTGAAGCGCTCCACGATCCACGCGAGCTGCGCGGCGGGGGAGTCGTGCAGCGCGGCGGCGATGGTCTGCGGGCGGGTGCCGTGCAGCCGCATGTAGGCGCCCAGCTTGTCCTGCCACTCCTCCATCCCGGCCAGCCGGGCGCGCTCGGCCTCGGTGAGCGAGCCCATCACCTCCGGGTGCGGGAACGTGAGCAGCGCGTTGACGTGCACGCCGATCACGCGGTCCGGCGCGGCCCGGCCGATCAGCGGGGCGATGAAGGCGGAGACGTCGCCGCCCTGGACGCCGTACCGCTCGTAGCCGAGCCTGGCCATCAGCTCCGCCATCGCGGCGGCCGTGCGGCCGTCGGTCCAGCCGGTGCCGGGCAGCGGCCCGGAGAAGCCGTAGCCGGGCAGTGACGGGATGACCAGGTGGAAGGCGGGGCCGCCGTCCGGGCCGGGGGCGGTGAGCGGGCCGATCAGGTCGAGGAACTCGATCACCCCGCCGGGCCAGCCGTGCAGGAGCAGCAGCGGGACGGCGCCGGGCGCGTCGGAGCGGACGTGCAGGAAGTGCACGGCCGCGCCGTCGATCGTGGTGATGAACTGCGGGTACGCGTTCAGCGCCGCCTCCTGGGCCCGCCAGTCGAAGCCGTCGGCCCAGTGCTCGGCCAGCGGCCGCAGGTAGCTCGTGGGCACCCCGCGCTCCCAGCCGGTGCCGGGCAGGTCGGGGGCCCACCGCGTACGCCGCAGCCGGTCGCGCAGGTCGTCGAGCTGCTCCTGCGGGATGTCGATGCGGTACGGCCGGATCTGCGTGCTGTTCGTCATGTCTGCGACAGTAGAAGTGATTGGTGACAGGTTCTGGCACCGATCGCGGGCCAGAATGGCACCATGTTGGAAACCTCGGCCCGGCTGCTCCGCCTGCTGTCGCTGCTCCAGTCACGGATGGACTGGACGGGCGCCGAGCTGGCCGAGCGGCTGCAGGTGGGCCTGCGCACGGTCCGGCGCGACATCGACCGGCTGCGCGAGCTGGGCTATCCCGTGGACGCCACCCCCGGCGTGGCCGGCGGCTACCGGCTCGGCGTGGGGGCCGCGCTGCCACCGCTGCTGCTGGACGACGAGGAGGCGGTGGCCGTGGCGATCAGCCTGCGCACCGCGGCCACCGGCAGCGTCGCCGGGCTGGGGGAGGACGCGCTGCGGGCGCTGGCCAAGCTGCAGCAGCTGCTGCCCTCGCGGCTGCGGTACCGGGTCGGCGCGTTCCAGGCCGCCACGGTGGCGCTCGCGGGCGCCGCCGCGCCCGCCGTGCACGCCGACCTGCTGACCGCCGTCGCCGCCGCCTGCCGCGACCACCGCCGGCTGCGGCTGCGCTACCAGGGGCGCGACGGGATGTCGGAGCGGGAGGTGGAGCCGCACCGGCTGGTGCACACGCCGCGCCGGTGGTACCTGCTGGCGTGGGACGTGGGCAAGGACGACTGGCGCACGTTCCGGGTGGACCGCGTGGTGGGGCCGCTCGGCCTGCCGGGCGCGCGCTTCACGCCCCGGCCGCTGCCGGAGCTGGACGCCGCGGCGTACGTGTCACACTCGATCACCTCCGCCCCCTACCGCTACCAGGCCCGCGTCCTGTTCCACGCGCCGCTGGAGTCGGTGGCGCCGCGGACCTCGCCGGGGGCGGGGCGGCTGGAGGCGGTGGACGAGCGGACCTGCCTGTTCCTGGCGGGCTCGAACTCGCTGGACGAGCTGGCGGTGCACGTCGCGGTCAAGGGCTTCGACTTCGAGGTGCTCGGCCCGCCGGAGCTGGCGGCGCACCTGCGGGAAATCGCCGCGCGCCTGGAGAGGGCGGCCGGGCATACTGAACGCCATGCCCGATGACCTCCCGCTGACGGTCGAGGAGCTGGTCGCCGCCGAACGGCGCGGCCGGCGCCTCAAATATCTGTACTTCTGGGGACACCAGCCTGCCGCTGACGGAGGCCCCGGCAAGGGCTGCCTGAGCCAGTGGTGGCCGGTCGCCTTCACCGACGACGGGCACACGTTCGCCTCGGCCGAGCACTACATGATGGCGCACAAGGCGTGGCTGTTCGGCGACGAGGAGGCCGCCGCCAGGATCCTCGCCGTCCGGCACCCCAGGCAGGCCAAGGAGCTGGGCCGGGCCGTGCGGGGTTTCGACCAGGCGACGTGGGAGCGGCACCGCTTCGACCTCGTCGTCCGCGGCAACGTGGCCAAGTTCGGCCAGCACGCCGAGCTGGCGGCGTACCTGCTCGGCACCGGCTCGCGGGTCCTGGTCGAGGCCAGTCCCGTGGACCGGGTGTGGGGCATCGGCCTGGCCGCCGACGACGACCGCGCCGCCTCGCCGCAGCGCTGGCAGGGCCTCAACCTGCTCGGCTTCGCCCTGATGGCCGCCAGGACGGCCCTTCAGGAGGGGAAGCGCAGGTAGCCCGGCGGCACGCTGTCGACCAGCCACACCCCGTTCGCGCTGCGCAGGAACGCGTGCCCGTCGGCGTGCATCACCCCCGCCGCCACCACCAGCACGACGGGCACGCCGCGCCGCGCCCCCACCCGCGTGGCCGTCTCCCGGTCGGGCGACAGGTGCACGTGGTGCCGGTTCATCGGCCGCAGCCCCTCCCGCCTGATCGCCGCCAGGGACCGCCCGACCGTGCCGTGGTAGAGCACCTCGGGCGGCTGTACGGCGGGCAGCCCCAGCTCCACCGGCACCGAGTGCCCCTGGCTGGCCCTGATCCGGCCGGCCTCGATCGCATACCGGCGCTTGTCGTTGGCGGCGACCACCTCCCGCAGCTCGTCGGGCGTGATCGGGAAGCCGTGCGCGGCGGCGGCCCGCAGCAGCTCCTCGACCTCCACCCAGCCGCCCGCGTCGAGCGTGAGGCCGATGCGCTGCGGGTCGTGCCGGAGGTGCCTGGCCAGGTACTTGGAAACGCGAATCATGCGACGTTCGTCCATCACTGGTCATGGTGCCGCTTGTGCCGTCGCGCCGCGACTCCGCCATAGCGGGCATTCAGGACACCCTTGGCCTTGCGTTGGGGCTCCGGTGAGGCGGCTCGGGTAAGGGCCCGGCATGGACACCCAGGTCGGCACGCCCGTCACCCACACGCCCCCGCCCCGCGAGATCGACGTCGAGACGTTGCGCCGGCGGCTGGAGGAGGCCGTGGACGGGGAGGTGCGCTTCGACACGGGCAGCCGCGCCGCCTACTCCACCGACGCCTCCAACTACCGGCAGGTCCCGATCGGCGTGGTGGTGCCGCGCCACCTCGACGCCGGGGTGGCGGCGGTGTCGGTGTGCCGCGCCAGGGACGTGCCGGTGCTCTCGCGCGGCGGCGGCACCAGCCTGGCGGGGCAGTGCTGCAACGCGGCCGTGGTGATCGACTGGTCCAAGCACTGCGGCGGGGTGGAGCTGGTGGACGTGCCGGCCCGCCGGATCGTCGTGCAGGCCGGCGCGGTGCTCGACCACGTCAACCACGTGCTGGAGCCCGAGGGGCTGATGGTCGGGCCCAAGCCGTCCAGCCACCGGGCCTGCACCATCGGCGGCATGATCGGCAACGACTCGTGCGGGGCCTCCGCGCAGGCGTACGGGAAGATGGCCGACTCCGTGCTGCGGCTGGAGATCCTCACCTACGACGGCGTACGCGCGTGGGTCGGGCCGACGGGCGCCGACGAGTACGCCCGCATCCAGGCCGACGGCGGGCGCCTGGCCCAGATCTACCGGCAGCTGCGCGACCTGCGCGACGACACCATGGAGCTGGTCCGCACCCGCTTCCCGCGCCTGGAACGGCGCGTGTCCGGCTACAACCTCGACCAGCTCCTGCCCGAGAACGGCTTCAACCTGGCCCGCGCCCTGGTCGGCAGCGAGGGCACGCTGGTGACCGTGCTGCGCGCCGAGCTGGCCGTGGTGCCGCGCCCGGCCGCCAGGGCGCTGGCCGTGCTCGGCTTCCAGGACATCTTCACCGCCGCCGACGCCGTCCCGTCCGTGGCCGCGCACCGGCCGCTGGCGCTGGAGGCCATGGACGAGACCATGTACCGGCTGGCCCGCGCCGAGCGCCCGCACGACCCCGCGCTGCGCGACCTGCCGCCGGGGGCCGGGTGGCTGCTGGTGCAGTTCGGCGGCGACACCGCCGACGAGGCCCGCCAGCGGGCCGAGGACATGATGCGCGACCTGTGCCGCGGCGACGGCAGGCCGCCGCCGTCGCACGCCTTCCTGGGCGACCCCGCCAGGGAGGACGAGCTGTGGCGGCTGCGCGAGTCCGGGCTGGGCGTGGAGGCGTACCCGCCGACCGGGAGGCAGACCTACGAGGGCTGGTCGGACGCGGCCGTCCCGCCCGAGCGGCTCGGCGCCTACCTGCGCGACTACGACCGCCTGCGGCACCGCCACGGTTACGCCCACTCCGCCCTGTACGGCCATTTCGGCCAGGGCTGCGTGCACGGCCGGCTCCCGCTCGACCTGCACACCGACGACGGGATCGCCAGGTACCGCCGCTTCGCCGAGGAGGGCGCCGACCTGGTCGCCTCCTACGGCGGGTCCCTGTCGGGCGAGCACGGCGACGGGCAGGCGCTGGCCGAGCTGCTGCCGCGGATGTTCGGCGCGGCCGTGGTGGAGGTGTTCGGCCGGGTCAAGGCGATCTTCGACCCCCGCGACCGGATGAACCCCGGCAAGGTCGTCTACCCGCACCGCCTCGACCAGGACCTCGCCCAGCGGCACTTCTACCCCCTGGAGCCCAAGGAGACGTTCTTCGGTTACCCCGACGACCACGGGCGGTTCGGGCACGCCGCCACCCGCTGCGTCGGCACCGGCAAGTGCCGCAAGCACCCGTTCGAGGGCGGCGTCATGTGCCCCAGCTACCGGGTCACCCGCGAGGAGGAGCACTCCACGCGCGGGCGGGCCCGGCTGCTGGAGGAGATGGTCCGCGGCGAGCTGATCACCGACGGCTGGCGGTCCGAGGCCGTCCGCGACGCGCTCGACCTCTGCCTGGCCTGCAAGGGCTGCCGCGCCGAGTGCCCGGTGAACGTGGACATGGCGACGTACAAGGCCGAGTTCCTCGCCCACCACTACCGGCACCGGCTGCGCCCGGTCGCGCACTACTCGATGGGATGGCTGCCGCTGTGGGCGGCGCTCGCCTCCGGAGCCCCGCACGTGGTCAACGCCGTCACCCGGACACCGGGACTGTCACGGCTGGTCAAACTCCTCGCCGGGGTCTCGGGGCGGCGGGCGCTGCCGCGGTTCGCGGGGGAGCGGTTCACCGACTGGTTCAAGGGGCGCGGCGTGGTCGGGCCCGGCACGCGGGGGCGGGTCGTGCTGTGGGCGGACACCTTCTCCAACAACTTCGACCCGCGCGTCGGGCGGGCCGCGGTGGAGGTGCTGGAGGCCGCCGGGTTCGAGGTGCACGTGCCGCCGGTGACGCTGTGCTGCGGGCTGACCTGGATCAGCACCGGGCAGCTCGGCATCGCCCGCCGGGTGCTGGCGCGCAGCGTGCGGGCGCTGCTGCCGTGGGCCGAGGCCGGGGTGCCGGTGGTGGGGCTGGAGCCGAGCTGCACCGCCGTGTTCCGCTCCGACGGGCCCGAGCTGCTCAACACGGCGCAGACGCGGCTGGTGTCCGAGCGCACGCTGACGCTGTCGGAGCTGCTGGAGCATCGGGCGCCCGACTGGCGGCCGTCCTCGGCGGGCGGGTCGGTGCTGGCGCAGGTGCACTGCCACCAGAGCGCCGTCATGGGGTACGACGCCGACCGGGCGGTGCTGGCCCGGTTCGGGTTCCGGACGCGGGTGCTCGACTCCGGGTGTTGCGGGCAGGCCGGGAACTTCGGGTTCGAGCGGGAGCACTACGACGTGTCGGTGGCCTGCGCCGAGCAGGGGCTGTGGCCGGCGGTGCGGTCGGCGGGCCCGATGGAGGCCATCCTCGCCGACGGGTTCTCCTGCCGCACCCAGATCGCCGCCGCGCGCACCGGGCGCGAGGGCCGTCACCTGGCCGAGATCCTCGCCGCCGCCCTCACCAGGCCGCACTAGTCGTCGAGGCTCAGGGACAGCCGGCGGGCCAGGCCCGTGTGCCTGCGGTGCCCCAGCCGGTGCACCGCCAGCTCCAGCGCCTCCCGCTGCCCCACCAGCACCACCCACGCCTTGGCCCGGGTGACCAGCGTGTAGAGCAGCTTGCGCCGCAGCATGACGCCCCCGGACTCGGCCACGATCGGCGCCACCACGAACGGGTACTCGCTGCCCTGCGAGCGGTGCACGCTGATCGCGTACGCGTGCGTCAGGTCGTCGAGCTCGTCGAAGCCGTAGCGGACGCTCTCGCCGTCGTCGGTGCGGATCTCGATCGTCCGCTCCTCCCGCACCACGGCCGTCACCGTGCCCGTCTCCCCGTTGAAGACGCCCTTGTCGTAGTTGTTGCGGATCGGCATCACCCGGTCGCCCACCCGGAACACCGTGGCCCCCGACCAGTGCTCCGGCTTGTCGTCGGCGGCCGGGTTGAGCTGGTCCTGGATCAGCCGGCCGAGCGCCGTGGCGCCCGTCTCGCCCTTGCGCATCGGGCACAGCACCTGCACCTGGTCGGGCTCGACGTCCTGCTTGCGGGGGATCGCCACCATCGCCAGGTGGGCCACCCGCCGCGCCACCTGCTCGGGATCGTCGAGCTCCTCGAACCAGAACCCGCCACCGCCCGGCACGGCGGGCAGCCGGCCCGCGCGGATGCGGTGCGCGGCGTCGATGATGCCGCTGCCGCCCGCCTGCCGGAAGACGTGGGTGAGCTGGACGCGCGGGATCGACGTCACCCGCAGCAGGTCGGCCAGCACGTCGCCGGGCCCGATGCTGGGCAGCTGGTCGCCGTCGCCGATGAGCAGCAGGTGGCTGCCGGGCCGCACCGCCGAGCTGAGCCGGGTCGCCAGGTGCAGGTCGAGCATGGACGCCTCGTCCACCACGATCAGGTCGGCCTGCGACGGCCGCTCGTCGAACAGCGTCTCGGGGTCGGGGTCGGGCTGCTGGGCGAGCATGCGGTGCACGGTCATCGCGGGCAGCCCGGTCAGCTCCGACAGCCGCTTGGCGGCCTTGCCGGTCGGGGCGGTGAGCGTCACCGAGCCGCCCGCGGCCCGCACGGTGGTCGCGATGGCCCTGACCGTGTGGCTCTTGCCGCACCCGGGGCCGCCGGTGATGATCGAGACGGTGCTGGTCAGCGCCATGGTGACGGCGGCGCGCTGGTCCTCGTGCAGGTCGGGGTCCTCGCGGTAGGCGCGCAGCGGCAGCGTGGAGCGGGCCCGCAGCAGCGCCGCGAGCTGGGTGGCGAGCGCCACCTCGCGGCTGTGCACGTGCTTGGCGAACGCGACCACCTGCCCCGGCTGGTCCGGCGAGGCCTCCACGACGAGCCGCCGGTCGGCCGCCAGCGCGTCGATCATCGGCCGGATCGTCTCCTGATCCAGCTCGATCATCTCCGCCGCCTCCCTGACCAGCGTGGACACCGGCAGGAAGCAGTGGCCGTCGCGGCTGCCCGCCGCCTCCAGCCGGTCGAGCAGCGCCGCCTTGATCCGCTGCGGGCTGCGCTCGGGCACCCCCGACTGCAGGGCGATCCGGTCGGCGATGCGGAACGCGATGCCCCTGACCCGCCCGATCAGCCGGTAGGGGTCGGTGGCGAGCACCTCGTCGGCGTCCTTGCCGAACACCTGGTAGATCTTGGCGGCCAGCAGCGGGCTGACCCCGAGCCCCTGCAGCGTCACCATGAGTGCGGCGATGGCCTTCTGCTCCTGCCACGCCTGCACGATCTGGCCCTGCCGCTGCGGGCCGATGTTGACGACCTCGGTGAGCCGCTCGGGCTCGCCGTCGATGACCTTGAGCGTGGCCTCGCCGAAGTGGTCGACGATCGCGTACGCCAGCCGCGGGCCGATCCCCCTGATCAGGCCCGAGCCCAGGTAGATGCGGATGGCCCGGACCGACGACGGCGTCACCCGCTCGCAGCCGGTGACCGCGTAGCGGCGGCCGTAGCGCGGGTGGCGGCTCCAGTCGCCGAGCAGCCGCAGCGTCTCGCCCGGCTGGACGCCCGCCAGGGCCCGGCCGGTGGCCACGAAGTCGGGCACGCCGTCCGCGCTCATGCGCGCGACGGTGTACTCGTCGTCACGGACGTAGACGAGCTGCTCGACGGAGGCCTCCACACGGGAGATCAAACCATCCGCGACCGACAAACCCCGCACACGCCCGTCTTCCCATCAGCCGGCCGTCTCACATGGCCGTCGGGTACGTCTCCGGCTCCGCGTCGCCCTGCGGCTCGCCGTGCAGCGGGCGCACGGCCCTGGTCTCGTCCAGCCACAGGAAGGCGTCGTAGCGGCGGCCCACGACCGTGGGCACGTAGTTGCTCCAGCGCTCCCGCTCCGGGTGGTACACCACGCCGATCGCCCGGTGCCCCATCGGCTCGTCGTACCAGCCGGCCCGCAGACCGGGCGGCGGCACCAGGAACAGCGCGTCCCGGCCGGGCAGCGCCTCGTGCAGGAACGCCTCCAGCGACGCCGGGCGCGCGGGCGGCACCGGCATGACCTGGTGCTGCGCGCCCCACCGGTCACCGGCCACCACCGTGCCGCGGTGCGTGCCGAACCCCACCAGCACCACGTCCTCGCGGTGCCGCTCGCGGGCGAGCTGCCCCAGGTTCGTCATCCCGGCGGCGGTCATGTCGGTGGCGCGGGCGTCGCCGACGTGGGTGTTGTGCGCCCACACGACGCCCTTGGCCTGGTGGTGCTCGGCCAGGCGGTCCAGGGTGTCGGCCATGTGCGCGTCCCTGATGTTCCAGGAGTCGGGGCCGCCGCGCACCATGGCCCGGTAGTAGCGCTCCGCGCCGGCCACGACCTCGGCGTTCTGCCGCACCCCGAACTCGTCGTCGCCGAGCGTGGCCAGCAGATGCACCACCTCGTCCTCGCAGGTGTCGGGGACCATCCGGGTGGCCAGGCCGTACTGCTGCGGGTCGTGGCCGTAGGACTCGAAGCAGTACAGGGCCCGCATCACGCTCTCCATCCGCTCCGGCAGGTGGGCGGCGGCGTAGCGGCGGATGGCGCGCAGGGAGTCCCACAGGCTGTAGACGTCCAGACCGTGGAAGCCGCAGCGCGCGCCGGGCGGGCGGGCGGCGTTCCAGTCGCGCAGCCAGCGGCAGAAGGCGAGCACCTCCTCGTTGGCCCACATGAACGAGGGCCAGCGCGCGAAGGCGTACACCGCGTCGAACGGGTCGGCGCCGGTGGTGACGGCGTGGTCGATCCGCGCGCAGTCGGGCCAGTCGCCCTCGACGGCGACGAAGCCGAAGCCCTTCTCGGCGATGAGCCGGCGGGTCAGCTCGGCCCGCCAGGCGTAGAAGTCGTGGGTGCCGTGGGTGGCCTCGCCGATCAGCACGAACCTGGCCTCGCCGACGCGCTCCAGCAGCGGGCCGAGGTCGTCCGGGCCGGTGAGCGGCAACGCCGGACGGCGCACCTCCTCGACGTTCGTCATCGGCCCTCCCCGTCGAGCGCAGACAGGCCGAGGGCGAGCGCCGACAGGATGAGGTGGGTCATGCCTCCTCCTCGGCCAGCATCGCCAGGCACTCGCGAGCGAGCTGCAGCTCCTCGCGCACCTGCACCACCAGCACGGGAACGGCGGCGCCGGCCGGGCTGACCGGCCCGTCGTCGGGACGGTTGCCCGCGCCCGGCGGCTCGATCCCGAGCAGGCCGAGCCGGCGGCAGACCGCCTCGCGTACCTCGGGCTGGTCCCAGCCGATCTCCCCGGTGAACACCAGCGCGTCCACCCGCCGCAGCGAGGTGGCCGCGGCGGCGATCTCCCGGCTCACGCGGTGCGCGAACACGCGCAGCGCCAGCCCGGCCGCCTCGTCGCCGTCCCGCTCGGCCGCCACCAGCTCCCGGGTGTCCCCGGAACGCCCGCCCGACAGCCCCAGCAGCCCCGAATGGCGCTCCAGCCCCTCACCCAGCTCCTCCAGCGCCAGGTGCCCCTGCCGGAGCAGCCACACCAGCATCCCCGGGTCCACGCTGCCCGAGCGTTTGCTCATGGGCAGCCCGTCCAGCGGGGTGAAGCCCATCGAGGTGTCCAGGCTGCGCCCGCCCGACACCGCGGCCACGGAACAGCCGCCGCCCAGGTGCGCCAGCACCAGGTCCAGCTCGTGCAGCGGCCGGCCGAGCAGCTCGCAGGCCCGGTCCGCGGCCCACGCGTACGACAGGCCGTGGAAGCCGTAGCGGCGCAGACCGTAGCGCTCGCGCCAGCCGGCCGGCAGCGCGTACACGGCGGCCTCGTCCGGCAGGCCCGCGTGGAAGGCGGTGTCGGGGCAGAGCACGTGCGGCACGGCGGGCAACTGCTCGCGGGCCGCCTCCAGCAGCGCCAGCGCGGGAGGCAGGTGCAGCGGCGCCAGGCCGGTGACGGCGCGCAGCGCCTCGGCCGTCTCCTCGTCCGCCACCGTGGGCACGCGCACGACGTCGCCGCCGTGCACCAGCCGGTGCGCGACCGCCCTGATGTCGCGGTCGAAGTGGCCGCCGAGGAACGCCGACAGCTCCTGCCTGGCCGAGCCGGGGTCGACGGCGCGCTCGGCGTGCGCGCTGTCCAGCACGCTGCCCCCCTGTACGAGGTCCAGCCGCAGGCTCGACGACCCCGCGTTGACGGTGAGTATCGCCGCCGACTCCTCCACCCGCTCGTCCATGCGGCCCGGCTACCCCTCGGGATTCCGGCAAAACGGACGGGCGGCCTTTACCGCGCTCAGGGGTTGTCTCTCCGAGAGCTCGGGTAGTCGTGCGAAATGACTATCACCCTGCAGGTGAACGGCGTGCCGCGCACGGTGGACGTGGACCCGCGGATGTCGCTGCTGGACCTGCTTCGCGAGAGACTCGGGCTCATCGGCGCCAAGAAGGGCTGCGACCACGGCCAGTGCGGTGCCTGCACGGTCCTCATCGACGGGCGGCGGGCCAACGCCTGCCTGGCGCTGGCGGTCGCGGTGGACGGCCGCGAGATCACCACCGTCGAAGGGCTGGCCACGGGCGAGGAGCTGCACCCGCTGCAGAGCGCGTTCATGGAGCACGACGCCTTCCAGTGCGGCTACTGCACCCCCGGGCAGCTCTGCTCGGCCGCCGGCATGCTCGGCGAGCCGGGCCCCAGCGCCGTCACCGACGACCTCCTCGTCGATCCGGACCTGACACCCGAGGAGATCAGCGAGCGGATGAGCGGCAACCTGTGCCGCTGCGGCGCCTACGTCAACATCGTCCGCGCGATCGAAGAGGTGGCTCCGTGAGGCCCTTCGAGTACGCCCGCGCCGCCAGCACCGCCGAGGCCGTGCGCGACTTCGGGCCCGGCACCATGTACCTGGGCGGCGGCACCAACCTGGTGGACCTCATGCGGCTGGGCGTGGCCGAGCCGGAGCGCCTGGTGGACGTCAGCCGCCTGCCGCTCGACACCATCGAGCCCGCCGGTGACCGCGTCCGCGTCGGCGCCACCGTGCGCAACACCGACCTGGCCGCCGACCCGCTGATCCGCAGCCGCTACCCGATGCTCGCGCGCGCGGTGCTGACCGGCGCGTCCGGCCAGGTGCGCAACGTCGCCACCGTCGCCGGCAACCTGCTGCAACGCACCCGCTGCACCTACTTCCAGGACGTCACCAGGCCGTGCAACAAGCGCCGGCCCGGCTCCGGCTGCCCGGCCATCGCCGGCGACCACGCCGGCCTGGCCATCCTCGGCTCCTCCGACGCCTGCGTGGCCACCCACCCCTCCGACATGGCGGTGGCCCTGGCCGCGCTGGACGCCCAGGTGCACGTCACCGGCCCCGGCGGCGACCGCATCGTGCCCATGCCTGGCCTGCACCGCCTGCCCGGCGAGGAGCCCGAGCGCGACACCGTGCTGAGCCCCGGCGACCTGATCACCGCCGTCGAGCTGCCGCCACCGCCGCCGGGCGCCTCGCTCTACCGCAAGGTACGCGAGCGGGCCTCGTTCGCCTTCGCCCTGGTGTCCATCGCCGCCGTGCTCGACGTCGGCCGGGACGGCACCGTGGCCGGCTGCCGCATCGCGCTCGGCGGGGTCGCGCACGTGCCCTGGCGGGCCGAGCGCGCCGAGCAGGCCCTGATCGGCGGCCCGGCGACCGGCGAGGCGTTCCTCCAGGCCGCCGAGGCCGAGCTGGAGCAGGCCCGCCCGCTGCCGCGCAACGCCTACAAGGTGCCGCTGGCCCGCAACCTGATCGTCGCCACGCTGGAGGAGCTCGCACCGTGAACCGCACAGAAGGCCGCGTCAAGGTCACCGGGCTGGCGACGTACGCGGCCGAGTACCCGGTCGAGAACGTCGCCTACGCCTTCGCCGTGCAGGCGCAGATCGCCAAGGGCCGGGTCAGGCGGGTGGACGCCGCTCCCGCGCTGGAGCTGCCGGGCGTGCTGGCCGTGCTGTCCTGCGAGGCCGCGCCCCGCCTGGCGGAGGACGCCGATCCGGAGCTGGCGTTGTTCCAGAGCCGCGAGGTGGCCTACCGCGGCCAGATCGTCGCCGCCGTCGTGGCCGACAGCCACGAGATCGCCCGCGACGCCGCCGCTCACGTGCGCGTGGAGTACGACGCCGACGACCACGACGTGCGGCTGAGCAGCGACCACCCCGGCCTCTACCAGCCCGAGGTGGTCAACCCGAACTTCCCGTCCGACACTGAGAAGGGCGACGTGGAGGCGGGGCTGTCGGCCGCCGCGACCACCGTGGACGTCACCTACGAGACGCCCGTCCTGCACAACAACCCGATGGAGCCGCACGCGGCGCTGGCCTGCTGGGACACCGAGGGCCGGCTGCTGGTCTACGACACCGCGCAGGGCACCAGCGGCAGCCGCGCCCTCATCGCCGGGACGCTGGGCCTGCCGGAGGAGCAGGTGCGCGTGGTGTCCAGGCACGTCGGCGGCGGGTTCGGGTCCAAGGGCACGACCAGGCCGCAGGCGATCCTGGCCGCGCTGGCCTCCCGCATGGTGGGCCGCCCGGTCAAGATCGCGCTGACCCGGCAGCAGATGTTCGACGTCACCGGCTACCGCACGCCGACGATCCAGCGGCTGCGGCTCGGGGCGGACGCCGAGGGCCGGCTCACGGCGGTGGAGCACCTGGCGTACGAGCAGAGCTCCACGCTGGTCGAGTTCGCCGAGCAGACCACGGTCCCGACCCGGGTCATGTACGGCACGCCCGCGCTGCGCACCGGGCACCGGCTGGTCCGGCTGGACGTGGCCACCCCGTCGTGGATGCGCGCCCCGGGGGAGTGCCCCGGCATGTACGCGCTGGAGTCGGCGATGGACGAGCTGGCCTGCGCGGCCGGCCTGGACCCGGTCGAGCTGCGCATCCGCAACGACCCGGAGACCGAGCCGGACAGCGGCCTGCCGTTCAGCTCCCGCAACCTGGTGGGCTGCCTGCGCGAGGGCGCCCACCGGTTCGGCTGGGAGCACCGCGACCCGCGTCCCGGCATCAGGCGCGAGGGGGAGTGGCTGATCGGCACCGGCGTGGCGTCCTCGACGTACCCGGCCAGGAGGTCGCCGTGCAAGGCCGTGGCCACGATGCGCGACGGCGACGTGCTGATCCAGGTGGCCGCCGCCGACATCGGCACCGGCGCCCGCACGGTGCTCAGGAAGATCGCGGCCGGCACGCTCGGCATGGACCCGGAGCGGGTGCACGTGGAGCTGGGCGACAGCGACCTGCCCCAGGCGCCGGTGGCCGGCGGCTCCATGGGCACCGCCTCCTGGGGCACGGCCGTCGTACGGGCCTGCGAGGACCTGCGGCGGGACGGCAAGGAGGGCCGCGCCGACACCACCGACGAGGTCAAGGCGGACGCCGAGCTGGCCAGGCACGCCTTCGGCGCCCAGTTCGCCGAGGTCCGGGTGAGCGCGGTGACCGGCGAGATCCGTGTGTCGCGGCTGCTCGGCGTGTTCGCCGCCGGGCACATCGTGGACGCCACGCTGGCACGCTCGCAGTTCCTCGGCGGCATGACGATGGGCATGGGCATGGCGCTGATGGAGGAGACGGTCACCGACGAGGAGTTCGGCGGCTTCCTGCACCGGGACCTGGCGCAGTACCACGTCCCGGCCTGCGCCGACGCCCAGCACGTGGAGGCGTACTGGCTGGAGGAGCAGGACGGCGAGCTCAACCCGATGGGCAGCAAGGGCATCGGCGAGATCGGCATCGTGGGCACGGCGGCGGCCATCGGCAACGCCGTCCACCACGCCACGGGGCACCGCTTCCGCGAGCTGCCCATCACCCCGGCGAAGATCCTCATGGCCAGGTTTTAGCCGCGCTTTGCATGGAAGAAGAACTCTCTCGTTCCAATGGCGGGAGGCGGCGTGAAAAGCGAGATGGCGCAGCAGCGCAACGAGTCGGAGCAGGAGCGTGCGGATCGCAACTTCGTCGAGTTGCTGCAGGGCGCGCGTGTCGCGGTCACCGGGGTGCAGGTGCTGTTCGCGTTCCTGCTCACGGTGCCCTTCTCCTCCGGGTTCTCCCGGCTGGACCAGACGGACCGGTGGTTGTACTACGCGGCGCTGGTCAGCGCCGCCGTCGCCTCCATCTGCTACATCGCGCCGACGGCGCAGCACCGCGTGCTGTTCAGGCAGGGGCGCAAGGAGACGCTGGTACGCCGCTCCAACCTGTACGGCATCCTCGGCGCCCTGGCCCTGGCCGTGTCGATGACCACGTCCACGATGTTCGTCATCGACTACCTGTTCCAGGCGACGCTGGCCTGGATCACCGCGGGCGCGCTGGCGGCGCTGGCCATGTGGACCTGGTTCGGCCAGCCGGCCTTCACCCGTAACGGTCAGTCGTCGGAGCGGTCCTCCGGCGACGGGAACTCGGTGTCGTCGTCGGAGGACTGACGCGTGTAGGCCGCCCGCGCCACCATGTAGGCGGCCACCGACACGGTGATCACCTGCGAGATCCCGACCAGCAGCAGCGGCCCCGCGTACGCCCAGGCGGGCCGGTGCAGCCACATCGCCAGCAGCACCAGCAGCACGCCGAGCACCTGCGGTTTGGTACCGGCGTGCATGCGGTCCAGGGTGGTGCGGAAGCGCATCAGCCCCACCCCGGCCGACAGGGCCAGCGCCGAGCCGACCAGCAGGCAGGCGGCGACCGCCACGTTCATCGCGATCTCCCCGAGAAGAACCGGGCCAGCGACACCGACCCGACGAACCCCAGCAGCGACAGCACCAGCAGGATCGGCAGGTCCGAGTAGTCGTCCCTGGCCACGGCGAACGCCCCGGCCCCGCACATCGACAACGACGTGAACACATCCAGCGAGACCGCCCGGTCCAGCATCGAGGGCCCGCGCGCCAGCCGGTAGAGCGAGGCCGCCGCCCCCAGCCACAGCAGCGCGACCGTCACCAGATACACCGTCGTCATCCCAGCTCCTCCCGGTCCCGCCGGGTGCCGAACGCGCGCACGATGCGCGACTCCAGCTCCGCCACGTCCGCTCGCACGGTGCCGGTCACGTCGCCGGTCAGCCCCAGGACGTGCACGACCAGCTCCTGGCGGTACGCCTCCACGACCAGCGAGCCGGGCACCGTGGACAGCGCGATCATCAGCAGCACCGTCATCGACTCGGACGACGTGCGCAGCCGCACCCGCACGATCCGCGTCGGCGGCGGCCCGGGCAGCGCCACCCAGAGCACCACCCGCGCCGTCGAGAGCACCATGTTCCAGGCGATCCACAGCAACAGCCGGGCCAGCGCCACCGGGTGCACCCTGATGCCCGGGTCCAGGATGGGCAGCGGCAGCAGCCACGTCACGACGAGCCCGGTCAGCAGCCCGCCGAGCACGTTGCCCACCGTCAGGTCGCCCCACAACGTCACCCACACCAGCGCCAGCCAGGCCACCAGCGGCAACGGCACCCGCCGCCCCAGCACCCACGGCGCCAGCAGCTCCCGGTTCACGGCCGCCTCCTCGCGCCCGGCTGTCTCACGGTTGTCTCCTCGCGCCCGGCCGTCTCACGGCTGCCTCCCCAGAACGGCGGTGATGTACGGCTCGCGCGCCATCAGCTCGGCGGCGGCCCGCTGCGCCAGCGCCGACAGCGGCCCGGCCAGCACCGTGAACGACAGCCCCAGCGCGACCAGCGCCGCCACCGACAGCGGCAGCGCCACCGGCAGCGTCGTGGTCGTCACGGTCGGATCCTCACCGGTGTGCTCCTCGCTCTCCACGACCTGCCCCACCCGATCGGGCCGCGGCGCCCGCCAGAACGCCTTCCCCCAGGTCTTGGCCACCGCGTACAACGTGAGCAGGCTCGTCACCAGCCCCGCCGCCACCAGCGTCACCGGCAACCACCCGCCGCGCCCCAGCCCCGCCTGCACCAGCATCAGCTTGCCCAGGAAGCCCGACATCGGCGGGATCCCCGACAGGTTCATGGCCGGGACGAAGAACAGCACGGCGATCAGCGGCGACGCCTTCATCAGCCCGCCCAGCCGCGTCACCGACGTCGTGCCGGTACGCCGCTCCACCATCCCCGTCACCAGGAACAGGCTCGTCTGCACGGTGATGTGGTGCACCACGTAGAACACCGCCCCCGCCAGCCCCGCCACCGTGGACAGCGCCACGCCGAACACCATGTACCCGATGTGGCTGACCAGCGTGAAGGAGAGCATGCGTTTCAGGTCCGTCTGCGCGACCGCGCCCAGCACCCCGGCCAGCATGGTGGCCAGCGCCACCCACATCAGCAGCGTGGACACCGGCCCCCCGGGGAACAGCAGCGCCTCCAGCCGGATGATCGAGTACACGCCGACCTTGGTGAGCAGCCCCGCGAACACCGCCGTGGCCGGGGCGGGCGCGGTGGGGTAGGAGTCGGGCAGCCACGCCGACATGGGGAAGATCGCCGCCTTGATGCCGAACGCCAGCAGCAGCGTCAGCTCCACCAGCAGCTTCACCTGGTCCGGCAGCGTGGCGAAGCGCTCGGCCAGCTGCGCCATCGACAGCGTGCCCGTGGCGGCGTAGGTGATGGCCAGCGCGATCAGGAACAACATCGACGAGGCCAGCGCCATCAGCGTGTACGTGGCTCCCGCCCTGATCCTGGCCTCCGTGCCGCCGAACGTGAGCAGCACGTACGAGCCGCTCAGCAGCAGCTCGAACGCCACGAACAGGTTGAACAGGTCCCCCGACAGGAACGCGTCCGCCACCCCGGCCACCATCACCAGGAACGCCGGATGGAAGATCGCCATGGGCGCGTCGTGCTCCTGCTCGTCGTACGCGCTGACGACGGAGTACACCATCACGCAGAACGTCACCGCCGACGACACGACCAGCACCAGCGTCGAGAGCCGGTCCGCCACCAGGCAGATGCCGATCGGCGACGGCCAGCCGCCCAGCTCGGTCACCAGCGGCCCGCCCGAGTCGGCCGCGACCATCAGCACCACCGACACGGCCAGCGAGAGACCGAGCGTGACCAGGCTGATCACCGACTGCAGGCGCCGCAGCCGCCCGCCGATGGCCAGCTTCACCCCGGCGGCCAGCAGCGGCAGCAGCACGGGCACGCAGACGAGGCTCTCCAGCATCGGGCGGGTCATGCGGGCCTCTCCCGCCTCGGGCCCGTCATACGGGCCTCTCCCGCCTCGGGGCTCGTCATGCGAGTCTCTCCCGCCTCGGGGCTCGTCATGCGGGTCTCTCCGGCGTCGGGCCCGTCATGCGGGGCTGCCCATGGGCGTCGGGCCGGTCATGCGTCGTCGCCCTCCAGCTCCGGGTCCTGCGCGAGGGCCTGCCGCTCCCGCTCCTCCCTGATGGCCGTGCGCATCTGCTTGCGCGCCTCCCGCTGCCGGGCCTTGAGCTTCCTGCGCAGCTCCTTCTCCCTGGCCGCCTGCCGCGCCCGCCCCAGCTCGTGCTCCTCGCGCAGCTGCTCGATCCGCTCCAGGTTCGACATGGCGCCGGGGTCCTCCCGCAGCCCCGCCTCCTCCAGGCGTTCCTGCAGCGTCTCCTCCGACAGGCCCTCGTAACGCAGCTCGCGCATCCACTGGCTCAGCTCGTCGTGCACGCGCGAGATGCGCCGCTCCAGGTCCGCCTCCTCCAGCCGCTCCCGCTCGGCCTGCTCGGCCTCCAGCCTGGCCAGCTCGGCCCGCTGCTCGATGACCAGCCGCCGGTAGGCGTCACGCCGGGCCCGTACGGCGTCGCCCAGCTCGCCGCGCCGCGAGCGCAGCCGCACCCGGCGGTCCTCGGTGTCGTCCTGGACCTCGTCGCTGCCCGTGAGCTGCCACGAGCGGTGCACCAGCGCCAGCAGGAACGCGGTCACCCCCAGGGTGATCACGATCGCGGTGAGCACCATCGCCTGCGGCAGCGGGTCGGCCGCGCCGGGGCCGTCCACGAAGGGCGGGCCGCCGCTGTCGCCGCCGGCGGTGACGATCAGCAGGTTCACCCCGTTGCCCAGCATGATGACGCCGCACAACACGCGTACCAGGCTCCGTTCGAGCAGCAGCGTCACCCCGCAGGCGATCAGCACGCAGCAGGCGGCGAACGGCAGCACCGGGACACTGTTCACGCGGTGCTCCCCTGCCTGCCGTCGTCCGCGTCGATCTGGCGGTCCAGCTCGGCGCCCAGCGCCCGCAGCACGTCCTGCACCATGCCGATCACCGACACGTACACGCCCAGATCGAACAGCAGCCCCGTGGACAGGTGCACGTGCCCCACCAGCGGCACGCTCACGTCCGTGGCCAGCATGTCCAGCGCCGCCCGTCCGAACAACAGCCCGGCCAGCGCCGTGCCCGCCGACAGCGTCAGCCCCACGCCCATCAGCACGCCCGCGTGCACCGGCACGGCCGTGGCCAGCTCGTTCCTGCCGCCTGCCAGGAACCGCACCGTGATCGCCAGCCCGGCCACGATGCCGCCCGCGAACCCACCCCCGACCCCGCTGTGCCCGATGAACAGCAGGAACACCGACAACGCCAGCACCGTGTGGAACGTCAGCCGCGCCGCCACCTCGAACGCCAGCGCCCGCTGCCCCTTCGGCAGCGTGGCCGCCAGCCAGTGCGTGCGCTCCTCCGGCCGCTGCCCGCTGCGGTCCCGCTCGATGGCGTACGACCTGCGCCGCAGGAACACCAGGCTGGTCACGCCCAGCGTCAGCACGATGAGCACGGCGCTCTCGCCCAGCGTGTCCCAGGCGCGGATGTCGAGGATGATGGCGCTGACCATGTTGCGGGCGCCCGCCTCCAGCGTCGCCCCGCGCATGAGCGCGCCGACCGGCTCGGTGCCGCGCGCCGCCATCGCCAGCATGCCCGCTCCCGCGGCCACCACCCCCACCGCCAGCCCCAGCCCCAGCCGGAACGGGAACGCCAGCCGCCCCTTCTCCGGCTGGATCGGCAGCCGCCGCAGCACCAGCGCGAACACGACCAGGCTCAGCGTCTCGGCCAGGAACTGGGTCAACGCCAGGTCGGGGGAGCCGTGCACCAGGAACAGCAGCGCCGTGCCGTACCCGGTCAGGCCGACCACCAGGGCGAGGAGCACGTACGCGCGGGAGAACAGCGCCAGGATCGCCGCGGCCGCGAGCAGCACGACGATCGCCGGCTGCTCGGGCCGCTGCCAGGCGACGACCGGCACGTCCAGGTGAGGCTCGCCCCCGTAGACGATGGAGAACAGCCCCACTCCGACCGTCGCGAGGAGTGTCAGCATGAGGTAATCGGGCACGGAGCCGCGCTGGATGAAACCGGTCGCCTGGATGGCGAACCGGTCCAGGCGCCGGACCAGCGTCCAGAAGACCTGGCCGGAGTCCACCAGGTGCAGCGCCACCCCCGCCCGCGCCACCGGCTCCCTGGCCAGGAACAGCAGCACCCCGGCCGCCAGTGCCGCCGCCGACAGCAGCAGCGGGAACGACAGGCCGCTCCAGACCGCCAGGTGGGAATGGTGGCCCGGGTCGCGAAACGTCCCGGTGTAGGGGGCCATGGCGGCCTCGTACCAGGGGGCCAGCGGCGCCAGCGCCAGGCCCAGGACGGACAGCAGCGCGGCGGGCCCGAACATGGCCGCCGGGACCGGATGCACCGGCCCCGCCTCGCGCTCCCGCTCACCCTTGCGCGCGAAGGCGCCCCAGAGGAACCGCAACGTGTAGGCGGTCGTCAGCGCCGAGCCCGCCACCACCCCCGCCAGCGCCACCGGCGCGTCCAGCAGCGCCTCCAGCGCCGCCTCCTTGCCGGCGAACCCCACCAGCGGCGGCAGCCCCGCCATCGACGCCCCCGCCAGCACCGCCACCCCGCACACCCACGGCATCGCCCGCCACAGCCCGCTCAGCTCCCGCAGGTCCCGGGTGCCCGCCGCGTGGTCGACGATCCCCACCACCAGGAACAGCGCCGCCTTGAACAGCGCGTGCGCCAGCAGCATGCCCACCCCGGCCAGCGCCGCCCCCTCCGTGCCCGAGCCGAACAGCACCACCAGGAACCCGAGCTGCCCGACCGTGCCGTAGGCCAGCAGCCGCTTCAGATCGTTCTCCCGCAGCGCCCGCCAGCCGCCCAGCAGCATCGTCAGCACGCCCAGCGGCACCGCGACCGCCCGCCACAGGGCCAGCTCGCCGAGCGCCGGGCCCAGCCGGGCCAGCAGGTACACTCCGGCCTTCACCATGGCCGCCGCGTGCAGGTACGCCGACACGGGCGTGGGGGCGGCCATCGCGGCGGGCAGCCACGTGCTGAACGGGAAGACGGCCGACTTCGACAGCGCTCCCGCCAGCACCAGCACCACCGTGGCCGGGGCCACGTCCTGGGGGCGGAGCTGCGACAGCTGGTACGTGCCCGCCGCCTGCCCCAGCAGCACGAACCCGGCCAGCATCGCCAGGCCGCCGAACGTGGTGACCGTGAGCGCCTTCATCGCGGCCTGCCGGCTCATGCGGCTCTCGGGGTCGTACCCGATGAGCAGGTAGGAGAAGACGGTGGTCAGCTCCCAGAAGACGTACAGCAGCAGCAGGTCGTCGGCGGTGACCAGGCCCAGCATCGAGCCGGCGAAGGCCACCATCGCGCCGCCGTAGCGGCCGAGCCCGTCGTCGCCCGCGGGCAGGTAGCGGGCGCTGTAGCAGAGCACGAGCACGCCGACGCCGGTGACCAGCGCCATCATGAGGACGGCCAGGGGGTCCACGCGGAAGGACAGCTCCATGCCCAGCGCCCACGGGGTGCTCTCCCGCACGGGCAGCGGGCGCGTCGCCAGCCAGCCGGTGTAGCAGAACGCCGCGGCCGGAGGGACGGCCAGCACGGCGAAGCAGGAGCGGCCCAGGCGGGCGGCGAGCCAGGGAGCGCAGGCAGCCACGACCGCGTGCAGCAGCAGCAGCGACTCCATGGGCTCCTCGGGCGGTCTCCCAGCCGGTGGGAATTTCCGGCTACGTCCGCCCAATCTCTCCCGGTGCCGCCACGCTCACCACGCAGGCGCGGCCGGGGTTGACCCGAACGTCACCAGCCCCACACCTCGGCGAGGTGCGGGGCTGGTGAAAGGCCCTGGGCCGTCAGGCCTCGGGGTGGGGATCGCGGCAGGTGCCCGCCTGCGGGGCCTTGGCCGTGATCAGGTACTGGTCCACCTTGCGGTCCAGGCAGGCCGACCCGCGGCGGTAGCCGGTGTGCCCGTCGGCGTCGTTCGTCAGCAGCACGCCGTGCGCGAGCTGCCCGGCCAGCGACTGCGCCAGCTTGTACGGCGTCGCCGGGTCCCGCGTGGTGCCCACCACCACGATCGGCGGCGAGCCCTTGGCCTGCACCTTCTTCGGGTACCGCGTCCCCTTGACCGGCCAGTGCGGGCACGGGTTCTCGGGGTGGTCGACGCAGTTGATGGCCATGAGGGCCTCGAAGCTGTTGTCGTAGCGGCCGTCGGGGCGGCGCCCGTTGCTCTCGTCGGCCAGCAGCAGCAGCTCCGTGCCGTCGCCGTCGTACGCCTCCGCCAGCGCCTTGCGCAGCCGGGGCCAGCTGCGGGGATCGTACATGGAGTAGTCGACGGCGGCGCTCACGACGGCCTCGGTGACCTGCCTGCCGTCGTACTCGTTGCGCAACGGCGACTTGTCGGCCCGCGTGTACAGCTCGTCGAGCTGCTCCTGCGCGCCTTCGATGGTGTGCTCGCGGAACGGGCAGCCGGCGCGCTCGAAGCAGTCCTTCATGAACGACTCCGTCGCCACCTCGAAGGCGCGGTCCTGGTCGGCCGCGAGGTCCTGGGCGTTCTCCGAGGGGTCCTCGGCGCCGTCGAGCACCATCGCGCGGATCCGCTTCGGGAACAGGTCCGCGTAGACCGAGCCCAGGTAGGTGCCGTAGGAGAAACCGAGGTAGGTCAGCCGGGCCTCACCCAGCGCGGCGCGCATCACGTCCATGTCGCGCGCGGAATCCACCGTGCCCACGTGGGCGAGCAGTTCTGTGCCCGAATTCTTGGCACAATAGTTTGCGAAAACTTTGTCCCAGTTTTCTGCTTTCTTGACCTCGACCTTGGTGTCGGGCGTCGGATCGATCGCGAAATACGCGTCCAGATCCAGCGTGTCGAAACAGCGCACCGGCGCAGAACCGCCGACGCCGCGCGGATCGAAACTGACGACGTCGAACCGCTCCCGGATGTCCGCGGAAACGGCATCCCTGCTCGCCTTGAGCGTATCCACGCCGGACCCGCCGGGGCCGCCGAAATTGAGCACGATCGAGCCGACCTTCTTCCCGGTCGCCGGGAGCCGGACCATGCTGAGCTTGATCTGCTTGCCGCTGGGTCGCGCGTAGTCCAGGGGCACCGACAATTTCCCGCACTCGTACCCGTTGCCGCACGCGGCCCAGGCCAGAGGCTGACCGTAGTAGGAATCGAGCCCGACCGGCGCGGTGGCCGCGGCAGCGCCGGTAAGACCGGTGACCGCCATGGAACCTGCGAGGACAGGCGCAAGGATTTTGCTAAGACGTCGCATAAGAGCACATTCGTTGGCAATACTTGCGCCGTTCTTTATAGACGCTCGGCCGCCCCAGATGCAAATCGGAACAGATCCACTGCGAGAAGCGTTTCACCAGGGGGTAAGCGACGTGGAGAAGTGAACTGCACGTCCAACCAAGGGGAGTCAGAGCCCATGTCGCAGCAGAATCGCCCGGTGCGCGGCGACCATCCGTACGAGCAGCACATCACCTCGCCGGAGGAGCACGAAGAACGCGCCGGCCGCAGCCTCATCACCACCGACCACGACGTCATCCGCCAATGGGCCGAAGAACGCGAGGCCCGCCCCGCGAAGGTGCCTGGTACGGAACACGACGGGAGGGCGGGGGTGCTGCGCTTCGACTTTCCCGGGTACGGCGGGGGTGACCTTGAGGAGATCTCCTGGGACGACTGGTTCAGGACGTTCGATGAGCGGGGGCTGAACTTCATTTACCAGGAGCATCGCAAGGACGGGAACCAGAGCAACTTCTTCCGGCTGGAGAACCCGGACCGCGAAGACGCCTGACTTCCCACCCGTTGCCCGGTTACCGGGTTGGCCGTTGGGAGCCCGCCCCGAGCGGTCCTCGCTGGTCGCTCGGGCGTCCTTCCCAAGCGCACCCACCCGTTGCCCGGTTACCGGGTTGGCCGTTGGGAGCCCGCCCCGAGCGGTCCTCGCCTTCGGCTCGGGCTGTGTTCATCGGGCCCGCGGCTGCGCCGCGAACCCGGGGCGAGAGGGCTTCCAGCCCTCTCGCGCTCTCCCGGACGTGGACCGGGTCATGGAGGATCGGCCCCGGACACCGCCACAGCGCCCCTCAACCAGCGTCGGACACCCGCCGCTGCACCTCATCCGCCAGCTGATCCAACGACCGATCCAGCAGCTCCCGCACCTCCTCGGCCCGGGCCCCGGACTCGGCCTCATCCAGCAGGCTGATGTGCACAGTCACCTCGCTGGTGCCAGCGGCCGAGTCGGACACCTGCAGCCAGCCCGAATAATCGGGATGATCCCGCCCGCCCCACTCCACCCGGAGCTGCTCCTCGGACGCGCGGAACAAGCCTTCGTGTTTCCCGTTCCCCGGCACCAGCGACCCGTCCGCCTCGATCGTGCCGGGCCCGCTGTCATGGACGGACAGGCCCTGCGGCAGCCACCGGTCCATGAGATCCACATCGGACGCCACTCCGAACACCACCGTGCTCTCCGCCGGCATCCCGCGTGTCGCCTCGAACTCCGCCATACCGTCCCCCAACAGACGCCCGAGTTCCAATGCCAGCGCCGTACCCCTGTGATCTGCTCGCAAACAGCGGTCGTGCCGTCGGTGTCTCCCGCTACGGTGACGTGCGTGGGGTAATCGTGCGGCGAGGGGAGAGCGGGGCGATGGCGGAGCCGCCACGGATGCCGCCGGAGATGTTCCGGTTCACCAGCACCGAGCGGGCGGACCTGCACACCGCGGTCCTCTACGCGTTCGGCGAGGCCGACGAGCGGCTGGAGACGGCGCTGACGGTGGACGAGGTGCGCGAGCGGCTGCGCTCGGTGGGATGGTACGCGCCGGTCTCCGAGCAGGACCTGTCCGGGACGCTCAGGCAGCTCACGGGGTGGGGGCTGCTCGACGTGATCTTCAATCACGCGGGGAGCTTCGCCACCGCCGAGGAGTACGAGCGCAGGAACCTGCAGTACGCGCTGACCAGGCGAGGTGAGGCGGCGTATGCCGGGGTGCGGCACGCGATGGCGGCGCTGTCCTCTTTTGGAGCGTTGCAAACGGCGGTGCTGGACGCGATCGCCGACCGGCTGGGCGAGCTGGACGGGCTGCTGCGCGACCCGGACCCCGGCCGGAACCGGCGGATCTTCGCCGGGCTGCAGGAGCTGGAGGGGCATCTCGACGCGTTGCGCACCAACACCAGGCGGTTCAACGGCGAGCTGCAGCGGCTGCTGCGGGTCGAGGGGGCGGATCTGGCGACGTTCCATGAGGTCAAGGCCGCGACGGTGGCCTACCTGCAGGAGTTCGTGACGAACCTGGAGCAGCGCGGCGAGACGATCGCCGCAGCGCTGGAGGCGGTGGAGGGCCACACGGGCAACGGTGCGGGCAACGGCGCGGGCAACGGCGCGGGCAACGGCGCGGGCAACGGCGCGGGCAACGGCGCCGAGTTGCTGCATGCTCGTGCCCTGGACGGCGCCGGCCTCCCCGCAGTGCCGGGCACCGACCACGCCGCGCCCTGGCTCGCGGCGCGCACGGCCCAATGGGAGGACCTGCGGGCGTGGTTCGCGCCCGCGGACGGCAGCATGCCGAGGGTGCGCCGGCTGCACGACGTGGCCCGGCGCGCCATCGTCTCGTTGTTGCAGGTGCTCGGCCGGATCACCGACTCGCGCCGCCGCTCGTCCAGCGCCGCCGCCGACTTCCGTACGCTGGCCCGCTGGTTCGCCACCGCGCCCGGTGAGGACGACGCGCACCGGTTGTGGGACGCGGCGTTCGGGCTGGGCTCGGCCAGGCACGCGCATCTCGGGCACGCCGACGCCGAGCTCATCCCGTCCGGGGTGCCGTGGGCGGAGGCCGAGCCGGTCGAGGTGTCGGCGCTGCTGCGTTCGCGCGGGCGTACGGAGCGGATGGGGCGCACGGGCAAGGTGCGGGACGTGGCCGCACTGAAGGCCGGGCGCAGGGAGCGCGCCGAGAAGGAGCGGGCCGAGCTGGAGGCCGCCTGGTCGGCGCTGGCGACGACGGGGGCGATGCGGCTGTCGCAGCTCGGCAAGCTCGACCATGAGACGTTCGGGCGGCTGCTCGACCTGCTCGGCCGGGCGCTGGCCGAGCGGCCCGACTCGACCGGGTTCCGGCGGGCCGTCACCTCGGACGGGCGGGTGGAGATCGTGCTGCGGACGCCGGAGGACGGTGCGGTGGCCGTGCTGCGTACGCCCGAGGGGTGGTTCCGCGGGCCCGACTACCTGATCGACGTGCGGACCCTCGGCGAGACCGGGCTGAGTGAGCGGGTGGTGAACGCATGAGGGGCCTGGCCAACCAGCTCGTCAGAGCCGAGAAGGAGGAGATCGCCCGCGCTATCCGGACGTTGCTCGGCCGTCCTCTCGTCTCCGCGCACGACGACCCCGCCGCCTTCGACCTGATCAGGAAGCGGCGGGGGCCGCTGATCCAGTGGTTCGACTACTTCTGCGGCTGGCGGCTGATCGTGGAGCCGCGCCAGGGGTATGCGCGTCTGGTCAAGGTGGGCCCGCCCGGTCCGCGCCCGGCGACGCGGCCCGCACGGCGCCCGCGCGCCACCCGGGCGCCGTTCGACCGCCGTCGTTACACGCTGCTGTGCCTGTGCGCGGCCGAGCTGCTCGCCGCGCCGGTGACCACGATCGGGATGCTGGCGCAGCGGGTGGCTCAGGCGGCCGCCGTCGAGCCGGACGTGCCCGCGTTCGATCCGGTCAGGAACGATGAGCGGGCCGCCTTCGTGGACGCGCTCAAGCTGCTGGAGCAGTACGGCGCGCTCGCGGCGATGGACGGGGCCACCGAGGCATACCTGGGGGATGAGGACGCCAAGGTGTTGTACCGGGTGGACACGACCCGGGTGATCCGGCTGCTGGCCGCGCCGGTGCCGCCGTCCAGGATCGCCGCGGACATGATCGGTGCGGGCGGCGGCGGTGGGGGCGTGCTGGAGGAGCTGACCGTGGAGGCCAGGTACGGCGGGGACGACCCGACCGACACCCAGCGCACCCTGTGGGCCCGCCACTCCCTCATCCGCCGCCTGCTCGACGAGCCCGTCGTCTACGGTGACGAGCTCACCCCCGCCCAATCCGCCTACGCAGCCTCACCGGCCGGCCGCCGGTTGCTGCGCCGCGCGGCGGAGGAGGCCGGGTTCGTGCTGGAGGAGCGGGCCGAGGGGCTGCTGCTCGTCGATCCGGACGCCATCGCCACCGACACCAGGTTCCCCGACGACGGCAGCCACGCCAAGGTGGCCGCCCTGCTCATGCTCGACCTGCTCGTCACCGCCGGCCCCGTCACCGCCGGGCGGCTCGACGCCGAGGCCGCCAGGCTGCTGCGGCAGTTCCCGCAGTGGGCCAAGGCCTACCAGTCCGACGGCGGCGGCCCGCGGCTGGCCGCCGACGCGCTGGAGGTGCTCACGCAGTTCGGGCTGGCCCGTCGTGGTGGCGATCAGGTCGCCGCCCTGCCCGCCGCGGCCCGGTATCGGGTCGAGCGCGTCGTACAGGAGGATTCGTGACTGTCACCGAGCTGGCCGTGCCGCGCGCCGTGCAGGGGGTGGACGCCCGCTGGACCCCCGTACGCGCGGGGATCGTGAACGTGTGGCGCTACTACGACGAGGTGTTCGAGTTCCACCGGGGCAGGCTGCTGCTGCGCGGGCCCAACGGCAGCGGCAAGTCCAAGGTGCTGGAGCTGCTGTTCCCGTACGTGCTGGACGCCAGCCTCAAGCCGAGCAGGCTGTCCACGTTCGGCGGCACCGAGCGCACCATGCACTGGAACCTGATGGGCGACGGCGCCTCCGGCACCACCCGGGTCGGGTATGTGTGGCTGGAGTTCCGGCACTCCGACGGCCGGTGGTTCACCTGCGGCGCCCGGCTGCAGGCCACCGTCCACACCAAGAACGTCACCGCCGCCTACTTCACCACCGAGGCGCGTGTGGACACGCCCGACGGCATCCGGCTCACCGGCGAGGGCGGGCAGCCGCTGACCAGGGCGCAGCTCGTGGACGAGCTCGGCAGGTCAGGCACGGTGCACGAGTCGGCCGAGTCCTACCGCACCGTCGTGCGCCGGACGCTCTACCGGGAGCTCAACGAGCAGCGCTACGACTCGCTGCTCACCGCGCTGCGCCAGCTCCGCACCCCCAAGCTGTCCGAACGCCTCGATCCAGGGCTGCTGTCGGAGCTGCTGTCGAGCGCGTTGCCACCCCTCGGGGAGGGCGAGATCCATGAGATCGCGGAGGGGTTCGAGCGGCTCGACCGGCAGCGGGAGGAGCTGCGGCTGCTCGACCGCGACGTGGAGGAGGCCGACCGGCTCGCCGGGCGCCAGCGGAGTTACGCCCGGCGGGTGCTGCGTGCCGCCGCCGCGGGGGTGGTGCGGGCGGGGCAGGCGCTGGAGTCGCTGGCCGCCGAGGTCAAGGGTAAGCGGGAGGCGCTCAAGGAGGCCGAGCGGGAGCTCGACGCGACGGCCGCGCGGCTGGGGGAGGAGGAGGCGCAGGAGCTGGCCCTGGCGGCGCGGATCGACGGGCTGAAGGAGAGCGCGGCCTACCAGGCGGGCGGTGAGCTGCACCGGCTCCGTACGGAGGCCGAGGGGGCGCACGAGGTGGCGGCGCGCATGCGCGACCAGGCGGGGCGGGCGGCTCGGGCGGTGACGGCCAAGCAGGAGCAGGCGGCCCTCGCCGCCGCCGGCGCCCGCACGGCGGCGGCGCTCGCCGAACGCGCCCGCGCCGACGCCCGCCACGCGGCCGAACGCGCCGGGCTGCTCACCGTGCACGAGGAGACGGAACGAGCGGGCACCGACCGGGGACCCGCCGTCGCCGGGCTCGGCACGCATGAGGCTGGAGCCGCCGAAGCCGGTGCATTGCGCGCCGGCACTGCGCGCGCCGGCACTGCGCGCGCCGGCACTGCGCGCGACGGCACTGCGCGCGACGGCGTGACACGCGATGGCGCGGGGCGTGAGGGTGCGGGGCGTGAGGGTGCGGGGCGTGACGGTGCGGAGCGCACGGAGGCAGAACGTGCCGATGCCGCCCAGGACAGCGAAGCATCCGTCCGCCGGGCACGAGACCTACTGAGAGCGGCAGTCACCAGCCGAGCCACCCAGATCAGACAGGTCAGAACGGCCGCCACCCGCCACACCGAGGCGATCACCCGCCGCACCACCGCCGAACACGACCGCGACCAGGCCAGAACCGACCTGGCCACAGCCCACGAGACCCACGACCACGCAGAACGACAACGCGACGACCGGGCCCGCGACCTGGCCGCCGCCCTGGCCGACTGGGCGGCGGGCTGCACCCAGCTCCAGCTCGACCCCACCGTGCTCGCGGGCCTGGCCGACGACTTCGAGCGGACCGGCGAGCTGATCGGCACGGCCCGGACGATGGCCGCCGTGGAGCTGGCCGCCCGGGAGCAGCATCTGGCGGCCCTGCGGGAGCGGCTGGCGGCCGAGCGGTCGGAGCTGGCCGGGCAGCGGGAGAGCCTCGACGACCGGACCGTGCCGGAGCCGCCCGCCCCGCACACCCGCGGCACCGCCGCCAGGCAGGGGCGTCTCGGCACGCCGTTGTGGCGGGCCGTCGCGTTCAGGTCCGGGCTCGACCCGGTGGCGCAGGCCGGGGTGGAGGCGGCGCTGGAGGCGTCCGGGCTGCTGGACCTGTGGCTGCGGCCCGACGGCGGGTGCGATCCGGGGGAGCACGACGCGTTCGCGATGGCGGCGCTGTCGAGGCCCGCGCCCGGTTACAGCCTGGCGCACGTGTTGTTCACCGAGGCCGACTCCCCGGTCACGGCCGACACCGTGCTGGCCGGCATCGCGTTCGCGCCGACCGCGACCGGCGTGGACCATCCGGCGGTCATCGGCGCCGACGGCACGTGGCGGCTGGGCCCGGCGGCGGGCCGGTGGGTCAAGCCGGAGCCGTCGTACATCGGCGCCACGGCCCGCGAGCGCGCCCGCCGCCGCCGGGTGGCGGAGCTGGACGACCGGCTGGGCGAGCTGGCCGGGCGGATCGCCGAGTGCGACCACCTGCTCGCCGTGGTGGACGGCGAGCGCGACACGCTCTCCGCCGAGCTGCGGCGCAGGCCCGACGGCAGGCCGTACGCCGAGGCGGCCGGGGCGCTCGACGCCGCCGTGATGCGGGTCGCGCTGCTGGAGGACCGGCTCAGAGGCTATGAGGGGCGGCTGCACGAGCGGGAGCAGGAGGTGACCGGGTCGCTGCGTCACCTCACCGAGCTGGCCGGCCGCCACGGCCTGCCCACCGCGCTGCCCGCGCTCGCCAACCTGGAGGAGGCGCTGCGCACCGCCGAGACGGCCGGCACCGTCTGGCACGACCGCCGCGCCGAGGCCCGCGCCGCCAGGGAGCGCGCGGGCCTGGCCGCCGAGACCGCCGCCGAGTACGAGCACCTGGCCATCGAGGCCGTCGAACGCGCCGAGGAGGCCGCGTCCGCCGCCGTCGTGCTGGCGGAGCGGCTGGCCGCGGTCGAGTCGACGGTCGGCGCCGAGCAGCAGCGCGTCCTCGACCAGCTCCAGCGCTCCCAGCACGCCTACCGGGCGTGCCGCCGCCTCATCAAGTCCGTCAACGACGACCTGGCGCGGCTCAACGCCCGGCTCGGCCGGCTGCGCGGCGAGCTGGGCACCGCGCAGGACAGGCACGCCGAGGCGGTGCGGGCGCGCGACGAGGTGTCCGACCGGTTCCGGCGGCTGGCGGCCGGGCACCTGCCGGTGGACGCGGAGGTGGGCGTGGAGCTGGCCCCCGAGGCGGGGGTGCGGGCCGTGCTGGAGGCGGCGAAGGACACGGCCGGGCAGCTCGCCTCCGTCCCGTACGAGCCCAAGAGCGTCAAGGAGGCGGAGGCGCGGCTGCAGGACGCCTTCCACCACGCCAGGGAGGTGCTGGCCGGGCGGGCCGACCTGGAGCTGGCGCCGGAGGAGGACGTCCAGGTGCTCACCGCCACCGTCGACGGCGTGCGGGCGGGGGCGGCGGCGCTCGGGCAGGCGCTGCGCAAGGAGCGCGACGAGCGGCGCTCGGACATCACGGAGGCCGAGCGGGACCTGTTCGATCGGACGCTGGCCGGCGACACGCGGCGGCACCTGGCCGACCGCATCAGGCAGGCGGCGGCCCTGGTGGAGGGCATGAACCAGCGCCTCGAACGCGTCCGCACCGCCTCCCGGGTCGCGGTGCGGCTGGTGTGGCAGGTCGATCCCACGCAGTCGCCCGGCACCCGCGCCGCCCGTGACCTGCTGCTGCGCGACCCTGCCGGGCTCACAGAGTCCGACAGGGAGGCGCTGTACGCGTTCTTCAGGGACCGGGTGGAGGAGGCGCGGGCCGGCAACTCCTCGGCGAGCTGGGAGGACCAGCTCATGAAGGTGCTCGACTACACCTCCTGGCACCGGTTCACGGTCAGGCTCGACCGGGGCGACGGGCAGGGCTGGCAGGACCTGACGAGGAAGCTGCACGGGGCGCTGTCGGGCGGGGAGAAGGCGATCGCGCTGCACCTGCCGCTGTTCGCCGCCGTGGCCGCGCACTACCAGACCGATCCGGGGTGCCCGCGGTTCATCCTGCTCGACGAGGTGTTCGTGGGGGTGGACAGGACGAACCGGGGGCAGGTGTTCGACCTGCTGGTGGATCTGGGGCTGGATCTGGTGCTCACGTCGGACCACGAGTGGTGCGAGTACCGGGAGCTGGACGGGATCGCGATCCACCAGCTCATCACGGGCGACGGCGATGACGCGGTGACGACCGCCCGCTTCGTGTGGAACGGCTACCGGACGGTGCCGGCCGAATAGGCAGAAGATAAATCGATTTAAGAAATATCTCCAAGTCGCCAACTTATGCGTTGCCCGGTCAAGGCGTCAAGGGCCGATCTCCCCTGGCCGGTAAGCGCTTGCCTCCATTGACACGCCAAGCGCCCGCGTTTTACGTTCTGGACACCTTAAAACGTTTTGCGGAAACGTTTGTCGGAGGGCACATGAGTGAACCGCCTCCCATCCTTTCGCTGCGTGACGTGAGCAAGTCCTTCGGCGCCGTACGAGCACTCCAGGACGTGCGGCTGGACCTTTGGCCCGGCGAGGCCCACGGCCTGGTGGGCGAGAACGGCGCCGGCAAGTCGACCTTGGTGAAGATCCTGGCCGGCGCCCATGCCGCGGACGCCGGCACCTTGACGGTGGACGGAAAGGAGCTGAGACCCACCGGCCCAGGCGATGCCCAGGCCGCCGGCATCGCCGTGATCTATCAGGAGCCCACGCTCTTCCCCGACCTCTCGGTGGCCGAGAACATCTTCATGAGCCGCCAGCCCCTGCGCGCCCTGCGCCGCATCGACGCCAGGGCCATGCGCAACGCGACGGCCGAGCTGTTCGGCAGGCTCGGCATCCACCTGGACCCCGACCGGCCCGCGCGCGGGCTGTCCATCGCCGACCAGCAGCTCGTGGAGATCGCCAAGGCGCTGGCGTTCGACGCCCGCATCCTGATCATGGACGAGCCCACCGCCGCGCTGTCGGGGGTCGAGGTCGAGCGACTGTTCTCGGTGGTCGCCTCGCTGCGCGAGTCGGGCGCGGCGGTGCTGTTCATCTCCCACCGCTTCGATGAGATCTTCGCGTTGTGCCAGCGCGTCACCGTCATGCGGGACGGCCGCTGGGTCTCCACCGGCCCCGCCGCCGAGCTGACCGTGGACGAGCTGGTCCGCCGGATGGTCGGCCGCGAGGTGTCGTCGTTGTATCCGAAGACGGACACGACGGCCGGGCGGCCCCGGCTGGAGGTGCGGTCCCTGACCCGGCACGGCGTGTTCGCCGACGTGGGGTTCACGGTGCGCGGCGGCGAGATCGTCGCCCTGGCGGGGCTGGTCGGGGCCGGGCGCAGCGAGGTGGCCCGCGCCGTGTTCGGCGTCGACCGCTACGACGAGGGCGAGGTGCTGGTCGACGGCGAGAGGCTGCCGAGGGGCGACACGGCCGCGGCCATCGCCGCCGGGCTCGCCCTCGTCCCGGAGGACCGTCGCCAGCAGGGCCTGGTGATGGAGCTGTCCGTCGAGCGCAACGCCACCCTGACCAGGCGCTGGTCGCTGAGCAGGCTCGGGCTGCTGTTCGGCGGCGGCGAGCGCGCGGCGGCCCGGGAGTGGAGCGAGCGGCTGCGGGTCAAGACGGCCCGGCTGACCGACCCGGTCTCCACCCTGTCGGGCGGCAACCAGCAGAAGGTGGTGCTGGCCAAGTGGCTGTCCACCGAGCCGCGGGTGCTCATCGTGGACGAGCCCACGCGCGGCATCGACGTGGGCACCAAGGCCGAGGTGCACCGGCTGCTGTCGGAGCTGGCCGGGCAGGGAGTCGCGGTGCTGATGATCTCCAGCGAGCTGCCGGAGGTGCTCGGCATGGCCGACCGGGTCCTGGTGATGCACGAGGGCCGGCTCGTCGCCGACCTCCCGCGCACCCGGGCCGACGAGGAGTCGGTGATGCTCGCCGCCACCGGCCAGGGCGGTGCCGGATGACGGCGGTCAGGGCGGCGCCGGCCACGGACGCCGGGGCGAGCGCCGGGCTCGTGCACCGGGTGCTCGTGGTCAGGGAGCTGGGCATCGTCGTCGCGCTGGTGCTGCTGGTCGCGGTGACGGTGCTGGTCAACCCCAGGTTCCTGACCGCGCAGGGGATCAAGGACCTGCTGCTCGGCTCCACCATCCTGGCGGTGCTCGCGGTCGGCCAGAGCATCGTGGTGATCACCCGCAACGTGGACCTGTCGGTGGGCTCGGTGCTGGGCCTGTCGGCGTTCGCGACGGGCAGCCTCTTCGTGGCGAACCCCGGCCTGCCCGTCCCGGTGGTGTTCGTGCTCGGGGTGCTGCTCGGGGCCGCGTGCGGGGTGGTGAACGGCGGGCTGATCGCCGCCGCCCGGGTGCCCGCGCTGGTGGTCACGCTGGGCACCCTGTACGTCTTCCGCGGCCTCGACTACACCTGGGCGACCGGCCGCCAGATCAACGCCGCCGACATGCCGCCGGGCTTCCTGCGCCTGGGCAGCGCGACGGTGCTGGGCGTGCCGGTGCTGGCGCTGTTCGCCGTCGTGGTGCTGGCGGGGGCGGGCTACTACCTGCGCGGCTACCGCAGCGGCCGGGAGCTGTACGCGATCGGCTCCAGCCCGGCCGCGGCCCGGCTGGCCGGCATCCCGGTCGGCAAGCGGGTGTTCGCGGCGTTCGTGGCCAGCGGCGCGCTGGCCGGGCTGGCCGGGGTGCTGTACGCGGCCCGCTTCGGCACCCTGGACGCCAACGCCGGCAACGGCTTCGAGCTGAACGTGGTGGCGGCCGTCGTGGTCGGCGGCGTGGCCATCTTCGGCGGCAGCGGCTCGGTGTACGGGGCGGCGCTGGGCGCGGTGCTGCTCACCACGATCAGCAGCGCGCTGCCGGTGCTCGGGGTGGGCCCGTTCTGGCAGCGGGCCGCGGTCGGCGCGCTGATCCTGGCCGCGATCGGCCTGGACCGGGCGCTGGCGGTCCGGCTGGCCCGGTCGCTGAGAGGAAGGAGCAGCCATGGTTGAGCGGATGCGGTCGCTGGCCGGCTCGTGGGACGCCGCGCTGCTCGTGGCGCTGGTGCTGGTCGTGGTGGTGGGCGCGATGAGCGTCGAGGGGGTGGCCAGCCCGCGCTTCTGGCGGTTCGTCACGCTGGAGGTCATCCCGATCGCGCTGATCGCGCTGCCTATGACGCTGGTCGTCATCACCGGCGAGATCGACCTGTCGGTGGCCAGCATCCTGGGCCTGACCTGCACGGTCATGGGCCAGCTGTGGTTGTGGGGGATCACCTCGCTGCCGGTGCTGGTCCTGGTCGCGCTGCTGCTGGGCGCCTTGCTGGGGGCGGTCAACGGGGTGTTCGTGACCGCGTTCGGCCTGCCGTCGCTGGCGGTGACGATCGGCACGCTGGCCCTGTACCGGGGGCTGGCGTACGTGGTGCTCGGCGACCGCGCGGTGGCCGACTACCCGCCGGAGTGGACGACGGGCGCGATCGCCGCGATCCCCGGCCTGACCATCCCGTGGATGATCCTCGTGGTCGGCGCGCTGACGCTGGTCTTCGGGCTGGTGCTGCACGCCACCCCGATCGGCCGCGGCCTGTACGCGATGGGCAACAACGCCGAGGCGGCCCGCTTCACCGGCATCTCCGTGGCCCGCACCAAGTTCTGGCTGTTCGTGGCCACCGGCGCGATGTCGGCGCTGGCCGGGGTGTTCTGGACGCTGCGCTACGCCAGCGCCCGCGCCGACAACGGCAACGGCCTCGAACTCGCCGTGGTGGCGGCCGTGCTGCTGGGCGGGGTGTCCATCTTCGGCGGGCGCGGCCGGCTGCTCGGCGTGCTCGCCGCGGTCGTCCTGCTCGGCACCCTGCGCAACGCGCTGCAACTGGCCTACGTGCCGGCCAACACCCTGACCATCATCACCGGATCCCTGCTGATCGTCTCTGTCGTGGGGCCCAACGCCGCCGGTCTGCTGCGCGCACGATGGCGCAGGCGGCGAGCGCCCATCACCCCCCTGCACCAGGAGTGAGGACACACCATGTCAAGATCCAGAGGAGGCCGGGCTCTCGTCCTGGCGATGCTCACCGCGCTCACCCTCACCGCCGCCGGCTGCGCCACCGAGGAGCCGGCCGCCCCCGCCACCGGCGGGACGGCCGCGTCCGGCCAGGCGGGCACGATCAAGGAGGGGCTGAAGATCGCCTTCCTGCCCAAGCAGGTCAACAACCCCTATTTCGACGCCTCCGACAACAAGGGCGGCAAGGTCGCGGTCGAGGAGTTCAAGGGCGTCTACAGCCAGACCGGCCCGTCGGAGGCCAGCCCGTCGGCGCAGGTCTCCTACATCAACACGCTGTCGCAGCAGGGCACCGACGTGATCGTGGTCTCGGCCAACGACAAGGACGCCATCTGCGGCGCCCTCCAGGAGGCCCGCACCGCCGGGGCCAAGGTCGTCACCTACGACTCCGACACCAACCCCTCCTGCCGCGACGTGTTCATCAACCAGGCCAGCGCCGACGGCATCGCGGCCTCCCAGATCAAGCTGATCTCCGAGGCGGTCGGCGCGGACGGCGGGGAGATCGCGATCCTGTCGGCGACGGCCAACGCGACCAACCAGAACGCCTGGATCGAGATGATGAAGACGGAGCTGGCCAAGCCGGAGTACAGCAAGCTGAAGCTGGTGGCCACCGTCTACGGCGACGACGACGACCAGAAGTCCTTCCAGGAGGCGCAGGGCCTGCTGGCCAAGTATCCGGACCTCAAGGGCATCATCTCGCCGACCACGGTGGGCGTCGCCGCGGCGGCCCGCTACCTGTCCGGTTCGGAGTACAAGGGCAAGGTGCAGCTCACCGGCCTCGGCACGCCGAACCAGATGCGGGCCTACGTCAAGGACGGCACGGTCAAGTCGTTCGCCCTGTGGAACCCCTCCGACCTGGGCTACCTGGCCGCCTACACCGGCGGCGCGCTGGCCTCCGGCATGATCGCCGGCAAGGAGGGCGACACGTTCACCGCGGGCAAGCTGGGCGAGTACACCGTCGGCAAGGACGGCACCGTGCTGCTCGGCGACCCGTTCGTCTTCACCGAGGACAACATCGACGACTTCGACTTCTGACGGGCGGCCCCGCCCCGGGCTCAGAGCCGGTGGGCCCAGGGCGGGTCGGCGCCCGCGACCGAGCAGGTCAGCGCCGACACCCGGGCGGCGTACTCGGCCGCCGCCCGCACCGTCTCCAGGTCGAGCGTGTCCAGCCGCCCGCCGAGCAGGCCCCCGGCCTCCAGGCTGTGCAGCAGCCCGGCCGTGAACGCGTCGCCCGCGCCCACGGTGTCCACCACCTCCACCGAGGGCGCGGCGACCGTGGCGCGCTCGCCGTCCAGCGACACCAGCGCCCCGGCCGCGCCCCTGGTGACGACCACGAGCCGGGCGCCGGCGGCGTGCCAGCGGTCGCACGCCTGCTCGGGCGGCACGCCGGGCAGCAGGAAGCCGAGGTCGTCGTCGCTGAGCTTGAGGATGTCGGCGAAGGCGCACCAGCGCTCCACCTGGTAGTCGCCCCTGGCCGCCAGGCTGGGCCGCACGTTGGGGTCGATCGAGATCGTCGCCCGCGCCGACGCCGCCCTGGCGAACTCCTCCACCGCCTCCCCGCCCGGCCCCTTGACCAGCGCGAGCGAGCCGGTGTGCAGGCAGGAGGCGGCGCCGAGCCGCTCCAGGCCCAGCTCGCCGGCGCTCCACTGCCAGTCGGCCGTGCCCGTGGCGTAGAAGGTGTACTCGGCCCTGCCGTGCTCGTCGAGGGCGGCGACCGCGAGCGTGCTCGGCTCGCCCGCCTCGACGCAGGCGGTCAGGTCCACGCCCGAGGCGGACAGGCGCTCGCGGAACAGCGCGCCGAAGACGTCGTGCGAGAGCCGGCCGAGGAAGCGGGCCCGCGTTCCGAGCCGCGCCAGGGCCACCGCCGTGTTGGCGGGGCCGCCGCCGGGCAGCGCCCGCAGCACCAGCTCGGCCGGGCCCCCGGAGGAGCCCGCCGCGGGCCGGCCGGCGAAGGCGTCGGCGACGCACTCGCCCAGGACAGCGATCATCAGACCGGCCTTTCTGGGGCATTGACGATTCCCGGATGGGAGTTCATCATCACAGCACGGCCGATGTCAACGTTGACATATGTCAACGATGACATCATGTCCCCCCTGATAGGAACCGCCATGAATGCGAAGCTTCCGGCCGGACTCCTCGTCACCGCACTCCTGCTCGCCGGCTGCGGAGGTAACGGGCAGAGCGCCTCCTCCGCCACCCCCAAGGTGGGCCTGATCACCAAGACCGAGACGAACCCGTTCTTCGTCAAGATGAAGGTGGGCGCCCAGCAGGCGGCCCAGGCCGGCGGCCTGGAGCTGATGAGCGCCGCGGGCAAGTTCGATGGCGACAACGCCAGCCAGATCACCGCCATCGAGAACATGGTCGCCGCCGGCGTCAAGGGCATCCTCATCACCCCGAGCGACACCAAGGCCATCGTCCCCGCGATCAAGAAGGCCCGCGACGCGGGCGTGCTCGTCATCGCCCTCGACACCCCCACCGAGCCGCAGGACGCCACCGACGCGCTGTTCGCCACCGACAACTTCAAGGCGGGCGAGCTGATCGGCCGGTACGCCAAGGCCGCCATGGCCGGCAAACCCGCCAAGATCGCCACGCTGGACCTGGCGCCCGGCATCACGGTCGGCCAGCTCAGGCACGACGGCTTCCTGAAGGGCTTCGGCGTCCAGGAGGGCGACCCGTCCGTCGTCTGCTCGCAGGACACCCGCGGCGACCAGGCCAAGGGCCAGACCGCCATGGAGAACTGCCTGCAGAAGGCGCCCGACATCAACCTCGTCTACACCATCAACGAGCCCGCCGCGCTCGGCGCGTACACGGCGCTGAAGGCCAAGGGCCGCGAGAAGGACGTGCTGATCGTCTCGGTGGACGGCGGCTGCGCCGGCACCAAGGCCGTGCAGGCCGGCCAGATCGCGGCCACCAGCCAGCAGTACCCGCTGAAGATGGCCGAGGAGGGCGTCAAGGCCGTCGCCGCGTTCGCCAGGAACGGCCAGAAGGCCACCGGCTACACCGACACCGGCGTCACCCTCATCACCGACCGGGCCGTGGCCGGGGTCGAGGCCGAGGACACCGCCTTCGGCCTGGCCAACTGCTGGGGCTGACCATGGCCGTGATGCAAGCGCCGCTGCCGCGCCGCCTGATCAGCACCCCCGTCGCCGGGCCGCTGGCCGCGCTCGTGCTGGCCTGCCTGTTCTTCGGACTCAACACCGGCCAGTTCTTCACCGGGCCCAACTTCTCCCTCATCATCCAGCAGGTCATGGTGGTCGGCACGCTGGCCATCGGGCAGACCCTGATCATCCTGACCGCGGGCATCGACCTGGCCTGCGGCGCCATCATGGCGTTCGGCGGGATCGTGATGACCAAGCTGGCCGTGGACTCCGGCCTGCCGCCGCTGCTCGCGCTGAGCGCCGGGCTCGCCGTGTGCGCCGGGTTCGGGCTGGTCAACGGCCTGCTGGTGACGCGGATCTCGCTGCCGCCGTTCATCGTGACGCTGGGCATGCTGAACGTGGTGTTCGCGCTGACGCACATCTACTCCGACGAGCAGACGGTGACCGAGCTGCCCGCGCTGCTCACCTTCCTCGGGCAGACGTTCCAGCTCGGCCAGACGAACGTCACCTACGGCTCGCTGCTGACGATCCTGCTGTTCCTGCTGTTCGCGTACCTGCTCGGCTCGACCGCGTGGGGCCGCCACGTGTACGCCCTGGGCAACAGCCCCGAGGTGGCCCGCCTGACCGGCATCAGGACGAACAGGCTGACCGTCGGCGTCTACACGCTGGCCGGCCTCGTGTACGGCATCGCCGCCCTGCTCCTGGTCTCCCGCACCGGCGTCGGCGACCCGCAGGCCGGCCAGACCGACAACCTCGACAGCATCACCGCGGTCGTGCTCGGCGGCACCAGCCTGTTCGGCGGCCGGGGCCTGGTGCTCGGCACGCTCGTCGGGGCGCTCATCGTCGGGGTGTTCCGCAACGGCCTGCAGCTCATGGGCGTGCCGTCGATCTACCAGACGCTCATCACCGGCGTCCTGGTGATCCTCGCGGTCGCCGTCGACCAGCTCTCCCGCAGGAGGACCCGATGAGCGGCACCCCCGTGCTCCAGGCACGCGGCCTGGTCAAGAGGTACGGGCACGTGACCGCGCTCGACGGCGCCGACTTCGACCTCATGCCCGGCGAGGTGCTCGCGGTCATCGGCGACAACGGCGCCGGCAAGACCAGCCTGATCAAGGCGCTGACCGGCGCGCTGCAGCCGGACGCGGGCGAGATCCGGCTCGACGGCGAGCCCGTGCGCTTCCGCGACCCCCTGGACGCCCGGCGGCACGGCATCGAGACCGTCTACCAGGACCTCGCGGTCGCCGCCTCGCTCGACATCGCGACCAACATGTTCCTCGGCCGGGAGCTGCGCAAGCCCGGCCTGCTCGGCACGCTCTTCCGGATGCTCGACAAGAAGCGCATGCGCGAGGAGTCGGCCCGGCACATGGCCGAGCTGAAGATCGGCCTGGGCTCGCTCACCCAGCCGGTCGAGTCGTTGTCGGGCGGGCAGCGGCAGGGCGTGGCCGTGGCCAGGGCCGTGGCGTGGGCCAGGCACGTCGTGGTCATGGACGAGCCCACGGCGGCGCTCGGCGTGAAGGAGTCGGGTCAGGTGCTCGACCTCATCAGGCAGGTCCGCGACCGGGGCACGCCGGTGGTGCTGATCAGCCACAACATGCCGCACGTGTTCGAGATCGCCGACCGCGTGCACGTCCAGCGGCTCGGCCGCAGGGTCGCCGAGCTGAACCCGCGCGAGCACAACATGGCCGAGGTCGTGGCCATCATGACCGGCGCGCTCCAGGTGTCGGACGGCAAGTCCGTGGTGGCGGACCAGGACGCGGCGAAGGCGATCGGCCTCTGACAGGATGTCTGAAATGCGGCGTCCGACGATGACTGATGTGGCTCGTGAGGTGGGAGTCACCGCCAAGACCGTCTCCCGGGTCCTCAACGACGAGGGCCCGGTCGCCGTCGAGACCCGCGAGCGGGTCATGGAGGCGGTCAGGAAGCTCGGCTACCAGCCCAACCTCATGGCCCGCAACATGCGGGTGGGCGCCAGGGACGCCGCCATCGGCCTGGTCGTGCCGGAGCTGGGCAACCCGTTCTTCGGCACCGTCGCGGGCGGGGTCGAGGGCGCCGTGCGGGCCCGCGGGCTCACGCTCATCGTCGGCTCCTCCGGCGAGACGGCCGGGCACGAGCAGTCGCTCATCGCCACGTTCCTGGCCCGCCGGGTCAGCGCCCTCATGGTCGTCCCCGCCGCCGCGAGCGAGCACCGCCACCTGCGCGCCGAGCGGGTGGCCGGGCTGCCCATCGTCTTCCTCGACCGGCCCGCCGTCGGGCTGACCGCCGACTGCGTGGTGAGCGCCAACCGCGAGGGGGCGCGGGCCGGCGTGGCGCACCTGATCGCGCACGGGCACCGCAGGATCGGCTTCGTCGGCGACCTGCCCGCCACCCTCTACACGCGCCGCGAGCGGCTCCAGGGCTACCGCGACGCGCTCGACGGCGCGGGCCTGCCGTTCGAGCGCGCGCTGGTGGAGACGGGGCACGACCTGGAGGCGGCGGCCGGCGCCACCATGCGGCTGCTGGCGCTGGCCGACCCGCCGACGGCGCTGCTCGCGGGCAACAACCTCGCCTCCATGGGGGTGGTGGTGGCGCTGTCGCGGGCCGGGCGCAGGGACGTGGCGCTGGTCGGGTTCGACGACCTGCCGCTGGCCGAGGCGCTCGACCCGCCGCTCACCGCCGTCGCCCAGGACCCGGCGGCGGTGGGGGCGGCGGCGGCGGAGCTGGTGCTGGCCCGGCTGGACGGCGACCGGTCCAGGGCCCGCCGCGTGACGGTGCCGACCCGGCTGATCGTGCGGGGATCGGGCGAGCTGCCGCCGGGGACGAGGTAGGGCCGCCCCGCCTGGGACGGCCCCGCGCTCTCAGCGTTTCACCGTGAACCGCCCGCTCAGCGTCCCCAGCTCGACGGTGTGCGGGCCCGCCGCGAGGTCCCGCAGGTCGAACGAGATCCGCGTGTCACGGCCGGGCGCGAGCGGCACGCCGCGCCGCCGCACCTCCGCGCCGTCCACCCGCAGCACGGCCTCGTACGAGCCCGCCCGCTCACCCACGTTCGTCACCAGCGCCCGCACCCGCACGGCCCGCGACCCGGAGATCTCCAGGCCGCTCACCGTGAACAGCGCCTCCGGCCCGGCCACCAGATCGTGCACGAACACGTCGTCACGCCGGTTGGTGTCGCCCTCGGCCAGGTTCGCCGAGCCGCTCTCGAAGGCCACGTACCGGCCGTCCGCGCTGATCGACGGCAGGTGGGCGGAGCCGTCGCCCTCCCCTCCGTCGGGGGCGGTGGACAGGCGGGTGGTGGTGCCCGCCGCGACGTCGCGGACGAACACGTCGTTGCGCCCGCCCGTGTCCCCGGCGACCAGCTCACTGGAGTCGCTGTAGAAGGCGACCTCGCCGCCGTCCGCGGTGATCGAGGGCGCGAAGGACATGGCCCCCGCCGGCCTGCCGCCGGTGGTCACCGACACCAGCTCGGACTTGCCGGTGCCGAGCACCTGGACGTAGAGCTCGCCGAGGCCGGCGCCGTTGGTGAAGGCCACGGCGTTGCCGCCGGCGCTGATGACCGGCCCGGTGGTCTCCTGGTCCGGGTAGGGCACCGCGAGCCGCGTCAGCGTCCCCGCCTGCCGGTCCAGCACGTACGCGTCGATCAGCCCGTTCGTGTCACCGGGGGTCAGCGCGTCGGCGTTGCTCTGGAAGGCCACGTACCGGCCGTCGGCGCTGATCGTCGGCTCCCGCGAGCTGCCGGCCGCCTGCGTGCCGTCCTGGGCGACCGACAGGCGCCGGGTCGTGCCCTCCTGGCGGTCGCGCAGGAAGACGTCCGTCCGCCCGTTCGTGTCGCCCGGTACGAGGTTGGCCGCGTCGCTGTCGAAGACCGCGAACCGGCCGTCCGCGCTGAACCGGGGCGGCCCCGAGAGCCCGTCGGCCGGCGTGCCGTCGGCCGACACCGACAGCAGCTCGGTGGTGCCGGTCTGCCGGTCGTGCACGAACGCGTCGGCCAGGCCGTTGGTGTCGTTCGGTACGAGGTTGCCCGCCCCGCTGTTGAACCCGACGAACCGCCCGTCCGCGCTCACCGTGGGAGACAGCGAGAACGCGTCGGCCAGCCCGCCGCCGCTCGGCACCGACACCCGCGTGGTCTCGCGGGTGCGCCGGTCGGTGGCGAAGATGTCCAGCTCGCCGTTGGTGTCCTCGTCGTCGGCGAGGTTGGAGGCGAAGCTGGCGTACACCACCACGTTGCCGTCGCCGCTCAGCTCCGGCCACCACGCGTGGTGGTTGCCCTGCCGCCCGTCCGAGCCGAGCGACAGCCGCTCGGTGCGCGGGCGGCGCGGCAGCACGACGTCGGCGCTCGCCCTGCCCCGGCCGACGGTGACGGCCACGGGGGCCGAGCGGGAGACGCCGGCGGCGTGCGCGGAGATCCGGTGCTCACCGATCGGCACGTCCTCGATCCTGTACCGGCCGCTCGCGTCGGTCGTGGCCGTCAGCACGTCGGGCACGTCCAGCACGGTGACCGTGGCGCCCGGCACGCCGGTGCCCGTCGGCTCGTACGTCACCCGTCCCGAGATCGTGCTCCAGCGGGTGCGCTCCAGCTCCAGCCGCACGTCGGAGAGGCGGTCGGCCTTCACCGCGAACGGCTTCGAGGTCGTCCGGTAGCCGAACCTGGACAGCGTCAGCGTGTGCTCGCCGGCCGGGAGGCGCAGCTCGAAGCGGCCGTTCGCGTCGGTCTTCGTGCCGCGGCCGTCGGCCCTGGCGACCTGGACGCCGCCCAGCGGCCTGCGGGTGCGCCCGTCGGTGACGACGCCGCGCACGCCGCTGGTCAGCGCGGCCTCGGCGACGGCGGCGTAGGCGTCGATGCGGCCCTGGCCGACGCGCGGGTTCGGGCGGGGGCCGTACCGGTCGTCGGAGACCGCGGTGCCGGCGAGGATCTCCTCGGCGGCGGCCACGGTCAGGCCGGGGCGGGCCTCCAGCATCAGCGCGACCGTGCCGGAGACGTGCGGGGTGGCCATCGAGGTGCCGTTCAGGCTGGCGTACTGGCCGCCGGGCATGGCCGACAGCACGTCCACGCCGGGGGCGGAGACGTCCGGCACGACGTAGGAGTCCGGCCACTCCGCCGGCGCGTCGAACCAGTCGCCGCGCTTGACCGTGCCGCCGCAGGAGAAGTCGGGCACGTCGTCGTTGACGTCGGTCGCGCCCACCGCCACGGCCTCGTACACGTTGCCGGGGCTGCCCGAGCCGCCTGGCGAGCACTCGTTGCCGATGGCGAAGGCGGGGAAGGCGCCGGCGCGGTAGATGTTCCTGGCCGGCTCGATCAGCTCGTCGGCGTACCCCTCGGCGCCCAGCGACATGCTGACGACGTCGGCGGGCTCGCCCGCCGGGGTGCCGTCCGCCCCGTAGGGCGCCAGCGCCCACTGCATGCCGGCGACGACCTGGGCGAGCGTGCCCCGGCCGCCGGGGATGACCAGCCCGGCCATCAGCTCCGCGCCCGGCGCGACGCCGATCTGTGTGCCCGAGGCGTCGCCGCCCGCGATCGTGCCCGCCACGTGCGTGCCGTGGTAGGCGCTGTCGTGCGGCTCGCTGGCCACCGGCTTGCCCTCGGCGTCGAACTCGATCCAGCCGCCCGGCGCCTTCGGGTCGGCCGCGTCGGCGCTGACGAGCTTGCCCTTCAGGTCGGGGTGGGTGACGTCGATGCCGGTGTCGAGCACGGCCACGCGCACGCCCTCGCCGGTCAGCCCGCGCTCGCTGTGCACCCGGTCGGCGCCGATCTTGGCGACGCCCCAGGTCGTGGCGCCCGCGCTGAGCCGGGCCGGGGCCCTGCCCGGCTCGGGGGCGGTCAGGGTGAAGTTGGGGATGATGCGCTCGACCAGGTCCAGCTCGGCCAGGGCGCCGAGCGTGCCAGGCGTGGCCCGGACCAGGATCATGTTCTTCAGCCAGAAGGTGTTGACCACCTGGTCGCCGCGCGAGCGCACGAACGCGGCCACGGGGTCCTGCACGGGCTCCGCGCCGGCCGTCAGCGTCTTGCGGGCCTCGGCGCCGGAGGCGACGGGCGGCGGCTGCTGGACGGTGCGGAGCACGACGACCGCCTCCAGGCGGCCTCGTGCGGTCTTCAGCTGTTCGGCCAGCTTGGCGTCGATCTTGGATTCGCTCCCGGGCCCGGCGGTGACGGCTTGCGCCGCCGCCGGGCTCGCGACGATCGTCCCGAACGTCCCTGAGGTCATCAGTAGGGCTGGTAAGACGGCGGCGAGCAGGCGCCGCCCGGCGGAACGGCGGGAGGTCAGCGGCATGGGGCTCCTTCACATCTGTGGCCGCTGGGGCCGATGGTGCACCGAGAACGCTGACATCCTCCGACGTTTCCTGACAAGATCCGTTGATGACGAGTTTCTGTCATGTGACGTGAATCCGACACCCGGGAGGCGGGCGATGCTGGAGGCCATCGGACTCGGCCGGCAGGACGAGGAGGTCTACGACGCGCTCGTCCGCCGCACCCAGGCGACGGCCGCGGAGATCGTCGCCGACTGCCACCTGCCGCCCCCGGCCGCCCGGCGCGCCCTGCAGTCGCTGGTCGGGCTGGGCCTGGCCACCCGCTCGACGGGCCGGCCCGTCCGCTACGTCGCCGTCCCGCCGGACAGCGGCCTGGAGGCCATCCTGCGCGAGCGCGAGCGGGAACTGGGCGACGTGCGCACGCACATCCGCGCGCTCATGGACGTCTACCGCGCGGGCACCCGCTTCGCCCACCCCGGCGAGCTGATCGAGGTGGTCTCGGGGCGCGAGGAGGTCAACCACCGGTGGGTGCGGATGCAGCAGGACACGCGGGTGCAGATGCGCGGCTTCGACCGCCCGCCGTACGCCGCGCCGCAGGAGCACACCGAGCCGAACCCGGTCGAGCTTCAGCTGCTCCGGCAGGGCGTGAAATATCGGGTCATCTACGACGTCAGCGTGCTGGAGCTGCCCGGCTGGCTGGACGACGTCACCGCCGGCCTGCAACACGGGGAGCAGGCCAGGATCGCCGCCGTGCCGATGAAGCTGGGCATCTCCGACGACCGGCTGGCGATCATCCCGCTGCTGCGGGCCGGTGACAGCGTGGTGTCGGCGTCGTACCTGATCCACCCCTCACCGCTGCTCGACGCGCTGGTGGCGCTGTTCGAGGCGCTGTGGGAGCGCAGCCGGCCGGTGCGGCTGACCGGAGGGGAGCCCGAGCGCGACCTGTCGCAGGAGGAGGAGCGGCTGCTGACGCTGCTCGCGGCGGGGGCGACCGACAAGGCCGCCAGCCGGGCGCTGGGGTGGAGCGAGCGGACCGTGCAGCGGCATCTGGGCAAGCTGATGCGGCGGCTGGGGGCGCAGACGCGGTTCCAGGTCGCGATGGAGGCGACCCGGCGCGGCTGGATCTGAGGCGGCTACCTGGCGCGGCTGGCTATGAGGCGCGTGCGCCGGCCGATCGCCGGGGTGATGGACAGCGGCGGGTCAGGGGCCGGCGCAGGCGTAGCCGGACGGGAGCTGGGTGTTGCCGCTCGGCCGGGTGGCCTGGAAACCGAACGTGGTGCTCTGGCCCGCGGTCAGCGTGCCGTTGTGCGCCGCGTTCCTGGCCGTGACGGTCTGGCCGGAGACGGTCAGCGCCGCGTTCCACGAGCCGGTGACCGCGTGCCCGGCGGGCAGCGTGAACGTCACCGTCCAGCCGTTCCTGGCCGAGGTGCCCGTGTTGGTGACGGTGACCGGCTGGATCACGTAGCCGGTGCCCCACTGCGTCTGCGTGGTCGCCGTGGCCGTGCAGCCGCCCGGCGTGCCGCCGGTCGTGGTGGTGACCGTGACCGTGCCGGACACGGGGGAGAGGTTGCCGGCCGCGTCGCGGGCGCGCACCTGGTAGCGGTAGGTGGTGGCCGCCGTCAGGCCCGTGTCGGTGAACGTGGTGGCCGCCGACGTGCCCGCCTGCGTGAAGGAGCCGCCGGACGCGCCCGGCGCGCGCAGGATGTCGTAGCCGGTGACGCCCACGTTGTCGGTCGAGGCGGCCCAGGTCAGGGTGGTCGAGGTGGCGGTCGTGCCGGAGGCGGCCGGCAGGCCGGGCGCGGTCGGCGGGGCGGTGTCGGTGCCGGTGGAGGACGGCGGGACGCGGATGATGCGGTCGTCCTGCGCCACCGGGGTGCCGCGGCCGTCGCGGTTGCTGGTGCCGATCCAGAGCCAGCCGTCGGGGCCGGCCGCCACCGCGCGCAGCCGCCCGTACGTCCCCTGCAGCTCGGCCACCGGCGTGCCCGCACCGCCGCTCGCCGTCAGCGGCACCGCCCACAGCCGCTGCCCGCGCAGCGCCGCCGCGAACAGCGTGTTGTTCGCGTACGCCAGGCCGCTGGGCGAGGCCTCGGCCGTGGTCCAGGTGAGGATCGGGTTGCGGAAGGAGGGGTTGGAGCAGGTGCCCTCGCAGGTGGGCCAGCCGTAGTTGCCGCCCGCGACGATCTGGTTGACCTCGTCGAAGGTGTTCTGACCGAACTCGGTGGCGTACATCCTGCCCTGCCCGTCCCAGGCCAGGCCCTGCACGTTGCGGTGGCCGTAACTCCAGACCCGGGAGTTCGCGAACGGGTTGCCCGACGGGACGCCGCCCGTGGGCGTCATGCGCAGGATCTTGCCTGCGGGGCTGTCGAGGTTCTGGGCGTTGGCGGTGTTGCCGGCGTCGCCGGTGGCCACGTACAGCATGCCGTCAGGGCCGAACGCGATCCTGCCGCCGTCGTGGACGGTCGCGCTCGGCACCCCTGAGAAGATCACCGTCTGCGTCTGCGGGGCGCTGAGCTGGAACCTCACCAGCCGGTTGTCGCCGCTCGTGCTGGTGAAGTACGCGTACACCCACCCGTCCTGCGCGTACGACGGAGAGACCGCCAGCCCCAGCAGCCCGCTCTCACCCGAGGCGCTGACCCCGCTCACCGTGGCCACCTGGACGGGCGCCTGGCCGGGGCGGACCTGCATGACCCGGCCGGTGTTGCGCTCCGAGGCCAGCGCGCTGCCGTCCGGCAGGAACGCCAGCGCCCACGGCACCTGCAGGCCCGTGACGGACACCTCCGCCCTGGCGAAGTCGAACCCGCCCACCACCTGGGCCCGCGCCGGGTGGACGCCGACGCCGAGGGCGAGCAGGATGGTGAGCAGGGTCAGGATCAGGGCCGGGACGACACGGGCGCGCATGACGGGCTCCTTGACCGGATCGGTACCAGCACCGTAAGACGGTCATGCCACGATCACAACCGGCATGCGCACGGAGATCCGGCAAGCTGCGGCGAAGCGGTGAAACTTTCAATCACGCCCCCGCCCCGCCTCCGCCCCGGCCCGCCTCCGCGCACGGCCCGCCTCCGCACACGGCACGGGCCGCCTGGCGAGCAGCACGCCCGATGCACCCTTGCGCATGGCGCGGGCGGCTCGGCGAGCATGGCGCGCCGCGGTCGCCCAGCGAGCCGGCGTCGCCGTCAGGTGCCGCGCAGGCCCGCCGTCAGGTGCCGCGCAGCCCCGCTGTCAGGTGTCGCGCAGCCCCGCGAAGAGATCCTCCTCGTGCTTCGGCGCGTCCACCTTGCTCATCACCCGCTCGAACGCCTCATGCGAGAACGCCTGCTGCTGCGCCTCCTCCGGCATGCGCAGCAGGAAGATGTTCTCCCCCTGGCTCTCGTGCGCCCGCAACGCCTTGAGCTTGCGCTCCACGTAGGCGGACACGTCCACGACGGAGGTCACCCGCTCGTCGGGGGTGCCGAAGTCGTCGGAGGGCGTGAAGTCACCGAGGTCGACGCCGTGCTCGCGCATCAGCTCGAACATCCGCTTGATCGCCGCCCGGGGGATGGCCGTGTAGTAGAGCTTGTCGGGGATGCCGGTGCGCTCGGTGGCGGCGACCGTGACGCGGTGGGTCTGCACGTGGTCGGGGTGGCCGTAACCGCCGCCGCCCGTCTCGTCGTAGGTGATCACGACCTGCGGCCGGTAGTGCTCCATCAGTGCGGCCAGCCGGTCGGCCGCCGCCTCGACGGGCACGTTGGCGAACGCGTCGGGGTGGGCGTTGGTCTCCCAGCCGTCCATGCCGGAGTCGCGGTAGCCGAGCAGCTCCAGATGGTCGATGCCCAGGTGGGCGACCGACTCGCGCAGCTCGCCGAGCCGCCGCTGGGCCACCGCCTCGTCGTCGTGACCGGGCTCGCCGGGCTTGACGCCGCCCTCGCCGTCGCCCTGCTCGCCGTTGGTGCAGGTGACCAGGACCGTGCGGATGCCCTCCTCGGTGTAGCGGGCGAGGAGGCCGCCGGTGCTGAGACATTCGTCGTCGGGGTGGGCGTGCACGACCATCAGGGTGAGTTGCCGATCCATGTGAGCAGAAACTACCGGGCGGCTCCGACAATTCCGGAGCGGGCCAGCTCGCCCGCGCGGTCGCGGGCCACGGCCGCCGCCGCCCCGTCGCCCAGCGCCTCGGCCAGCGCCGCCTGCTTGAGCCAGTTGTACGGGCTGCACGGCCGTACGCCGATCCGCTCGCTCACCAGCACCCTGGCCAGCTCCCGCCGCCCGGCCCGCAGCGCGGCCTCCAGCAGCGTGCGCTGCACGGCGTCGCGCTGCGCGTGGCTGCCGCCGAACTCGTTGACCCGGTGCCTGATCGGATGCAGCAGCTCCACCACGCCGCCGTAGTCGCCCCGCCCGAACGCCACGATCGCCCGGCACACCGGCAGCCCCACCCTGAGCGTCATGTCGTGGTTGGTGATCCCGGGGTGCGGCTCGGCCACGTACGCCTCCCGTCCCGCGATGAGCTTCTCCGCCTCCCCGATCCGCCCCGCGCCGACGTAGGACATCACGGCGTGCATGTCGTTGAAGGCGTAGAACGGCTCCGCCACCCGCGCCGGCCACGCGTCGGCCAGCGCCCGCCAGCGTTCGTGCTGGTCGGAGCCCTCCAGGTGGAGCCGCCACAGCAGCGCCGCCGCGTCGAGCAGCTCCATGCACGCCTGCCCGTCGGCCAGCACCGCGTCGTAGACGGCCAGCACGCGCCGCACGTCGCCGGTCTCCAGCGCGTACAGGCAGTAGTGCCACCAGTTGTGCACGTTGAAGAACGTCCCCGACGACCAGTCGGGCACCCGCGCGTCGAGGTAGCGCAGCCCGTCGCCGAAGCGGCCCTGCATCTCGTAGGTGTGCACGACCGCGTGGATGCCCCACACGTCGCGCGGGTTCAGCTCCACCGCCCGCAGCCCGACCTCCTCCGAACGGTCGTAGTGGCCCGCCTCCTCCAGACCGAAGGCGTACATGCCGAGCACGTGCCCGAGATGCGGGTCGTCCTCGCGCCAGGCGGTCAGCGCGCCGCCGATCCGGTCGCGCAGCATGCGCGCGTCGCCGGTGAAGAAGTCGATCTGGTGCCCGGCGGCCAGCGCCAGCGCGTCGCGCGGGTGCTCGGCCGTGATCTCGGCGAGCAGCGCCCCGCAGGTCAGGAAGTCGCCGCCGAGCAGCGCCCGCACGGCCGCGACGTGGGCCCGCTCGCGCGGGAGCAGCGCGCCCTGGTCGATCCTGCGCAGGAACGCGCCGAACCGCGCCCGCGCCGTGCGCGCGTCCTCGACCTCCGTGGTCAGCAGGCCCAGGTACGCCGCCAGGACGTTGCCCATCGCGAAGTCGGGCGACTCGGCCAGCGCGGCGTTCGCCTCGGCGTCCACCTCGGCCCTGAAGTGCAGCAACTCGTCGATCGCGCGGTCGTAGTGCCGCACCGCCGCGGCACTCGCGCCCGTCATCGCGAGGCCGTGCTGATCGTGGCTCACCGGACCACTGTAACCAGCCACGTCGTGCCTGGCAGACCTACGCCGATGCGTAGAGCCGGCGATCCCGGGCACTCGGGTGTCTCCGGAAAGATATTTTTGGAGGAAACGGTGAATACCGCGCAACAGGCGGGGCGTGAGGCGAAGGCCGCGACGCAGCGCGCGACGCGCAGCCGGCCCATGGCCGTGCTGACCAGGGTGGGCCTGGCCTGCCGCGGCGTGCTGTACGCACTGATCGGCGTGGTGGCCCTGCAGATCGGCCTCGGCCAGGGGTCGGGCGAAGAGGCGGACAAGGCCGGAGCCATCAGCACCTTAGCCGGGCTGCCGTTCAGCGAGGTGCTGTTGTGGACCATGGTCGCGGGCTTCGTGGCGCTGGCCCTGTGGCAGGCGTCCGAGGCGCTGTTCGGCGGCGGCAAGCCGTTCGAGCGGGCCGAGGCGGTCGCCCGGGTGGGCGTCTACGTCCTGGTCGTCTACACGCTGTGGAGCGTGATCACCTCGGGCAAGGCCGCCTCCGACGACCAGAAGTCGCAGGACGCGACGGCCAAGCTGCTCGACCTGCCCGGCGGGCAGTGGATCGTGGGCGCGATCGGGCTCGGCCTCGTGGCGCTCGGCGTCTACTGGATCCACCGGGGCGCCACGAAGGGCTTCAGGGAGGAGCTGGACCAGGGGCGGATGTCGCCGAAGGCCGGCAAGGTCATGGACCGGCTCGGGGTCGGCGGGTACGCGGCCCGCGGGGCGATCGCCGGGATGGCCGGGATCTTCGTCATCTACGCGGCGATCACCCACGACGCGGACAAGGCGGGCGGCATCGACGCCACGCTGCGGCAGTTCGCCGAGACCCCGGTGGGGCCGTCGCTGCTCGTGGTGGTGGCGCTGGGTGTGCTGCTGTTCGCCGGGTACTGCTTCGGCGAGTCCCGCTGGCGCCGTACCTGACAGATGGGGCCCTGAGCGCTCGGCCGGGTCAGGCCGAGCGCTCGGACATCACAGCCCTGCCCATCGACGGGTCGTCGCAGAACGCGCCGTCGATGCCCAGCTCCAGCAGCCTGGACAGCCAGCCCATCACGTTCCCCGTCGCCCTCGGGTAGACGGGGCTGGCCGGGTTGCCGAGCCGGTAGTCGGCGGGCAGCTGCGAGTTCTCGTTGCGGATCGTCCACACGTGCACGTCCAGCCGCCTGCGGTGGGCGTCCGCGACGAGGGTGGTGGGCGCGGTCGTCGCGCCCGAGGCGTCCACCGGCACGATGCGCCTGGTGTCCACGCCGATCCCGCTCGCGTAGGTGGCGACCTCGCGCAGCCCCTCCGGCCTGACCATGTCGTCGTAGGTGCGGGTGCTGCCGGCCGCCACCCAGTCGTAGGGCGCGCCGCCGAAGGTGATGAGCTGGATCAGCGGCAGCCGCGTCCTGCCGCGCAGGTCACGCAGGTTCGCCGTCTCGAACGACTGGATGTACGCCTTGCGCACCCGATACCGGTTCAGCACGTCGAGCAGCGGCTCCTCCAGCGACAGGCCGATGGAGTCGAAGTAGGTGGGGTGCTTGGTCTCCGGGTAGACGCCGACGCCGTGCGCCAGCGCCAGCTTCACGACCTCCTCGAACGTCGGGATCTCGGCCAGCCCGTCGAACGCCGTGTTGTCCGGCCGCAGGTCGGGCACCCGCTCCTTGGCCCGCAGCGTCTTCAGCTCGGCCAGCGTGAAGTCCTCGGTGAACCAGCCGGTGATCGGCCGGCCGTCCACCGTCTTGGTGGTGCGCCTGCCGGCGAACTCGGGGCGGGCGGCCACGTCGGTGGTGCCGGAGATCTCGTTCTCGTGCCTGGCCACCAGGACGTGGTCCTTGGTGGAGACCAGGTCGGGCTCGATGTAGTCGGCGCCCATCGCGATGGCGGCCTCGTACGACAGGAGCGTGTGCTCGGGGCGGTGGGCGGAGGCGCCGCGGTGGGCGATCACGATGGGAGCCTGGGCGCGGCGCTCGGCCGTGGCGGTGGGGGTCTGGGTCAGCACGACGGTGACCGTACCGCCGACCAGGGCCGTGGTCAGCATGCTCGCGAGTAACCTGCGCATCTTCATGCGGCGCACGGTAGACCTCGCAGGTGGACCGGGAGTTACGGATGGGCGCACAGGGGCGGTCGGGACGGGGCTGCGCTGATGGGACCGCACGCGTGACGGGATGGTGGCGGCGGCGGGACGTCAGCGCTCGCGATGAGACGACGCTGCGGTGCTCGTGGCGGATCGCCGTGCCGTTTCGGCGGAACGTCGCGCCCGCGTCCCGTTTCCGCAGGCGGGAGCCTGCACGCGGCATCCCGCGAACGGCGTAACCCGGCGCAACCACGCGGACATCGACGGGCAACACGGCATTCGTAGCCTCCTGCTCCGAAGCGCTGGAGAGGAGGCGGTGACATGGAACCGGCAGGCGACCCCGTAACGTTCGGATGCATGGCGGGCAGATCCTCCCGGCCGCACCAGTCGGGTCTCGAACGTGAGGGCGACCTGCGCCGCCTGCGCGACCTGCTGCGCTCCGCCGTCCTGCGCGGCGCCTTCGCCGACGGCCTGCTGCCCACCGAGGCCGAGCTGATGGCCTCCTACGGCGCCACGCGCGCGACCGTGCGGGAGACGCTGGCCGTGCTGCGCCGCGAGGGCCTGATCGACCGCCGCCAGGGCGTCGGCACGCACGCCGTCGTCAAGGCCGTGGTGACCCAGCTCGTGGAGGCTCACGGCACCGAGCCGCCGGGCCAGGAGAGCCTGCTGAACAGGCGGCTGCGCCCGCACGTCCTCGACCGCTCCACGATCCCGCTGCCCGCGCTGGCCGCCGATCGCCTCGGCGCGCCCGCGGGGACGCCGTGCCTGCGCCTGGAGTACGTGTCGCTGTTCGGCGACGAGCCGCACGGCATGGCCACCAACTACGTGCTCGCCCCCGAGGCCGAGCGCCTGCGCGACAAGCCGTTCGTGCACGACTGGTACACGCTGCTGCGCGAGGCCGGCGTCGGCTACGAGGAGTCGGAGTTCGTCTACGGCTGCGCCCCCGCCGACGCCGCCACCGCCGCCCGGCTCGGCATCGCCGAGGGCTCCCCGCTGATCACCATGGAGCAGCTCATCAGCGACGGTGCCGGGCGGCCGTTCAACCTGGCGTTCATCCACGTCCGCGGCGACCGCTTCCTGTTCGTCTCCCACGCGGCCCGCCGCCACCCGTAGCGAGCCGCTCCCCGTACCCGAATGGAGTTGACCTTGACCTTCCCCCTTACGTTGAGTGACGCCGCGACCGCGCTGCGCGGCGGCGAGGTGACGAGCGTGGCGCTGACCGAGGAGGCGCTCGCCCGCGCCGACCGGCTGGACGGTGAGCTGGGCACCTATCTGGCCCGGTTCGACGACAGCGCCCTGCGGGCGGCCAAGCAGGCCGACCAGGAGCTGGCCGCGGGCGTGGACAGGGGGCCGCTGCACGGGATCCCGTTCGGCGTGAAGGACATCATCGCCGCGGCCGAGGGCCCCACCACCGCGCAGAGCCTCGTCCTCGACCCCGCCTGGGGCGCGGGCAGGGACGCGCCCGTGGTCGCGCGGCTCAGGGCGGCCGGTGCGGTGATCACCGGCAAGGTGACGACGATGGAGTTCGCGTGCGGCATGGTGGACCCGTCGAAGCCGTTCCCCGTGCCGCGCAACCCGTGGGAACCGGGCACGTGGCCGGGCGGCTCCAGCTCCGGCACCGGCAACGGGGTGGCGGCCGGGATGTTCCTGGCCGGGCTCGGCACCGACACGGCGGGCAGCATCCGCATCCCGGCCGCGTTCTGCGGGGTCAGCGGGCTCATGCCGACGTTCGGCCGGGTGCCGAAGTCAGGGGTGGCGCCGCTCGGGTACTCCCTCGACCACGTGGGCCCGCTCGCCCGCAGCGCCCGTGACTGCGCGGCCGTGCTGGAGGTGATCGCCGGGTACCACCCGAGTGACCCCGACTGCGTGGACCTGCCGCTCGACCTCGCCTGGCAGAGCGGGTCGTCGGAGGGGCTGCCCGGCGGCTGGGGGAGCGGGTCGCTGGAGGGGCTGCGCGTCGGCGTGGTGCGGGAGCACCACTTCCCCGGAGACGCCGACCCCGCCGTCGCGCCCGCCTTCGAGGCCGCGCTGGCCACGCTGACCGGGCTCGGCGCCACCCTGACCGAGGTGAGGCTGCCGTACTGGCACGAGATGCTCACCGCGAACCTCGTCACCGCGTGCGCCGAGGCCCTGGCCTACCACCGCAACGACGCCGCCACCCGCTGGGCCGACTACTTCGCCGCCACCCGCGCCATGCTCGCCCGCGGCGCGCTGATCAGCGGCGCCGACTACGTGCAGGCCCAGCGCGTACGCCGGGTCGCCCAGGACGCCGTCGCCCGGCTGTTCGACGGCGTGGACGTCATCGTGACCCCGACCGCCTCCATGGGCGCCCCCACCTACGACTCGCTCACCGACGCCGAGGGCCGCATCGACGTGGAGGCCATGTTCGCGCAGGTGTTCACGCAGTACTGGGACTGCGTCGGCAACCCCGTGCTCGTCGTCCCGATGGGCTTCACCGAGGCGGGGCTGCCGCTCTCGCTCCAGCTCGCCGGGCGTCCCTTCGAGGAGGCCACCATCCTGCGCGCCGGCGACGCCTACCAGCGGCTCACCGACTGGCACCTGCGCGTCCCGGCCCTGGCCGCCTGACCTTCCACCCGAACGGAGAACCCTCTCATGACCCCCACCGCCGTCGTCGGACCACTCCTCGCCGCCGCCGGGCTGAGCGTGCCGGAAGCGGAGATCGAGGTGATCGCCGCCGGGTACGCGCTGCAGCGGGCCGGCGTGGACGCCCTGTACGCCGTACCGGAGGCCCGCTACGCCGACCCCGCCCTGCGCTTCCGCGCCGACGCCCGCATCGTCGACTGGGCGGGGTGACGCGGGAGCGGCGCGCGGCCGTCGAACCGGGCGCCGCCCCGACCGAGGGATGGGCGGCCGGACGGCTGAGCGCCGCTCCCGGGCGCCAGCCCGTCGCTCATGCGCCCGATGTTCAGAGATCGGCCGCGATGATGCGCTCGATGTTCCGCTCCGCCAGCGCCGTGATCGTCACGAACGGATTGACGGTCGTGTTCCCCGGAATCAACGCCCCATCGATGACATACAACCCGGGATAAGCCGTCAACCGCCCGTAATTGTCGGTGGCCTTGTTCAGGACGGCACCACCCAGCGGATGGTAGGTCAGATGGTCACCCCAGATCTTGTAGACCCCGAACAGATCCGTCCGGTAGATCGTCCCCTCCTTAGCGTTGATCTTGTCGAAGATGCTCTTGGCCATCGCGATCGACGGCTGCTTCCAGGCGGTCTGCCAGTTCAGCTCCACCCGCCCCGCCCCCGCGTTCCAGGTGAACTGCGCGCGATGCGGGTTGTCGGTGATGGACAGGTAGAACGAGGCGAACGTCTCGATCCCGGTGGGCAGCGGTGCCACCTCGGCGAAGGCGCCGCCGGCCGTCCAGTTGTCGATGCCGCAGCAGGGGATGGCCGACTGGAGTGAGCCCGTGGGGTCCCACAGGTGGTTCGCCCGGCCGCACATGACGTTGCCGTTGTCGCCCCAGCCCTTGCCGATCTCGCCGTTGAGGGCGGGCAGCGCGCCGGTGGCCTTCAGCTTGACCAGGAGCTTGCTGGTGCCGACGCTGCCCGCGGCGAAGAACACGCGGTCGGCCGTGACGGTCTTGGTGGCGACGGTGCCGCCGGTGGTGTCGAGCTGCTCGACGGTGACCGTGTAGGCGCCGCCCGCCGGGGTGACGGAGGTGACCCTGTGCAGGGCGGAGATGGTGACGCGGCCGGTCGCGGTGGCGCGGGCGAGGTAGGTCTTCTGCAGCGACCTCTTGCCGTGGTTGTTGCCGTAGAGGATCTCGCCGGCCAGCGCCGACTGGGGGACGGTGCCGGCCGCCTCCTGCTTCATGTAGTCCCAGTCGTAGACGTCCGGCACGAACACGAACGGGAAGCCGGAGCGCTGCGCGTGCTTGCGGCCGACGCGGGCGTACTGGTAGCAGGCTGTCGTGTCGAACCAGGCCGGGTCCACCGTGCCCACGCCGAGGGCGGCGTTGGCGCGCGGGTAGTAGGTGGCGTACATCTCGTCGGGGTTGACCGAGGGCAGGACGGCGGCGAAGTTCTCGCGTTTCGGGGTGACCGCCATGCCGCCGTTGACCAGGGAGCCGCCGCCGACGCCGCGGCCCTGGTAGACGGTGATGCCGCCGAACTCCTCCGCGTCCAGGATGCCCGTGTGGCGGGGGATGTCGCGGTCGATCGGGAAGCCGAGGAAGTAGTTGAGCGGGGCCTTGGTGCGGGTGCGCAGCCAGTAGGAGCGGTAGTCGGGCTCGCGGGTGTTGCAGAAGATCTTGCCGTCGGTGCCGGGGGTGTCCCAGGCCATGCCCATCTCGATCAGGTGCACGTCCACGCCCGCCTGGGCCAGGCGCAGGGCGGCCACCGAGCCGCCGTACCCGGTGCCGATGACCAGGGCCGCCACGTGCGCGCCCGAGCTGATGGGGCCCGCCGCGCGGGCGGCGGGGGAGTGCAGGCCGAGGGCGGCGGTGCCGAGCAGGGCGCCGGAGGCGGTCAGGAAGCCACGGCGGGAGACGTCGCCGCCCGTGCTGTCGATCTTGCTCATGGGGCCGGGCTCGCTTTCCGTGACGGAGGTTTCGGCGCTGGGGCGTTCGGGAGGGTGCAGACCGTGTCGAGGCCGAGGACGTGGTTGAGCCGGCCGAACGCCAGCCACGAGCCGATGCACATGCTCAGCTCCACGATCTCCAGCTGGCTGTAGTGCGCGCTCATCCGTCCCCAGAACTCCTCGTCGAGCCCGTGGTGATCGACGGTGTACCGCTCGGCGTACTCGGCGGCCAGGCGGGTGCGGACGTCGAAGGCGCCGGTCGTGCGCCACTCGGCGACCGCGTCGGCGAAGCCGTCCTCGACCGTGCGGCCGTCGCGCTCCGTCCGCCAGTCCAGGCAGAACGCGCAGCCGTTGAGCTGCGCCACCCGCAGCCTGGCCGCCTCGAACTCGCGCAGCCCGAGCGTCGTGTGCTGGTAGACCGCCATCGAGTAGCGCGAGGCGGCCGGCCCGATGCCCGGCACCATCTCCCCCCACACGTACGCGATCGCGTCCTTGCCCTCCGGGATGTCGATCCTCACCCGCGCCTCCTTCCGAGCTTGCCGATGGCGGGCCGCAGCGGTACGTCCAGCGCGTCGTAGAGTCCGGGCCCCGCCTCCACGAGCCACTCGACGGCGCCCACCAGCCGGCCCACGGCCGTCGCGTTGCCGCCCGCCGAGTGGTTGCCGCCCTCGTCGGTGGCCTGCACCGTGACCTCGATGTGCGGCCGGCCCTCGACGATCACCCGGTGCGCCCCCACGCCGCCGGGCGCGACCGGCCAGTCGGGGGCGCAGGACGGGTGGATGCGGGTGACGTGCTCCAGCACGATCCTGGGCCGCCCGCCGACGATCCCCTGCACCTCGAAGCGCACCGCGCCCTGCGTGCCGGCCTCGAACGCGCCCATCGAGGCTGTCGTGACCGTGGACTTCAGCGCCCGGCGCTCGACGTGCTCGCGCACCTCGTCCAGGTCGGCGCCGAGGGCCCGGGCGATCAGCCGCACCTGGCCGCCCCAGACCATGGCGGGCACGGTCGGTGCGAGCATCGGCGGCTCGTAGTCCATCGGCTGGCCCATGCCGACCAGGTAGCGGACCGCGTCGGGCTGGTCGTAGGTGGTGTAGTCGAAGATCTCCTGGCACCGTACGACGTCCACGGTCGTGGCCAGCCCAGTGACCAGCAGTGGCAGCAGGTCGTTGGCCCAGCCGGGATCGACGCCGGAGACGAACAGTGAGCCGCCGCCCTCGGCGATGGCGGCCAGCACGGGCTCGCGCACCTCGGGCGGGGCGCCGCGGTGGTCGTAGAGGGCGTACAGGGAGGGAGTGACGACCACGGCGCCCGCGCGCAGGGCGCGGACCACGTCGGCCAGCGCCTCGGACGGGCGGATGTCGCCGGAGGACGCGTACACGACGGCGCCCGGGCCCGCGGCCAGGGCGGCCTCGACGTCGGCGGTCGCCGCGACGCCCAGGCGGTGGCCGAGCCCGGCCAGCTCGCCGGCGTCGCGGCCGATCTTGGCGGGGTCGTGGACGAGGACGGCGGTCAGTTCGAGCCCGGGATGGACCTCGACGGCACGGATGGCGGCGCGGCCGATGTTGCCGGTACCCCAGACGATCGTGGACACCATGGGCGGAGCGTAGCAAGCGCTTGGTTAAGTGGGAAGGGCCCGCCGACCGGGTCTTTTCGGTGGTCGAACCCCAGCCTCGGATCAACCGGGCAGACCCCCGCAAGCAGGAAACGTATTAAGAAACGCCCGCAACCCGGTCTCTTGCGTAGTCACTTTCTCACTTTTCGTGGCGGATCCTGGCCGCGTCCGGCAAGCTGCTGTCACCGATTGCGGCGGACCGAGCCGGACAGGTGAGGATCATGAATATGGGTGGGCGGCATGCCGGGAATCTGCCGCCGGAAATGACCAGTCTGGTAGGCCGCCGCGGAGAACTTGCCCGGATCCGCCGGTTGTGCCGGGAATATCGCATGGTGACGCTGACAGGCGTGGGCGGAGTAGGCAAGACCCGGCTGGCGCTGCGGGCCGCCGCCCTCATGCAGCCCGGCTACGATGACGGCGCCTGGCTCGTCCCGCTGTCGCCCCTCGACCAGGGCGCGCTGGTGCCGTACACGATCGCCGAGGCGCTCCCGCTGACCGACCGCACCACCCGGCCCATGATGGACGTGCTGACCGAATACCTGGAGGACCGGCACGTTCTGCTGGTGCTCGACACCTGCGAGCATCTCGTCGAGGAGTGCGCGGCGATCGCCCGCGACCTGCTCGTGGCGGCGCCTGGGCTGTCGATCCTGGCCACCAGCCGCCGCCCGCTCGGCGTGCCCGACGAGCAGGTGCTGATCATCGACCCGCTGCCGGTCCCCGACTCCGGCGGCGGCGGGCACCAGGACGCGGTGCTGCTGCTCGCCGACCGGACCGCCCGCACCGTGCCGGGCTTCACCGTCACCGACGACAACCGGGCGGAGCTGGCCCGCCTGTGCCGCCGCCTGGAAGGGCTGCCGCTGGCCATCGAGCTGGCGGCGGCCCGGCTGCGCGACCTGCCCGCCGCCGAGCTGTGCGAGCGGCTCGACGACCGGTTCGAGCTGCTCGGCGACACCGACGCCGAGGTGAACGAGGCCGACCCGCCCTGGCACCAGGCGCTGCGCACGGCCATCGGCTGGAGCCACCAGCTCTGCACGCCGGAGGAGCGGCTGCTGTGGGCACGCACGTCGGTGTTCGCGGGCAGTTTCGACGACGCGGCGGTGATCGAGGTCTGCGCCGACGACCTGCTGCCCGCCGCCGCCGTCCCCGACCTGCTGTCGGGCCTGGTGGACAAGTCGATCCTGATCTGGTCGCCCACCGGCGGCGGCGAGCGCTACCGGATGCTGGACACCATCCGCGAGTACGGCGCCATCTGGCTGCGCGCGCTCGGCGAGCAGGAGGGGCTGCGGCGCCGCCACCGCGACTTCTACCTCAAGCTGGCCCGCCGCGGCGACGCCGCCTGGCTGGGGCCCGAGCAGGTCTACTGGAACGACCGCACCACCGTCGAGCACGACAACCTGCGCACGGCCCTCGACTACTGCCTGGCCAACTCCCGTGACCACACCGCGCTGGAGCTGGCCGCGGCGCTGTGGTTCTTCTGGTACCCGTGCGGCTTCCTCCGGGAAGGTCAGCACTACCTGGAACGCGCTCTGGCCCTGGACACCGAGCCGAGCGTGGTCCGCAACAGGGCGTTGTGGGTGTGCAGCCTGACCCTCATGGTGCAGGGCGACCCCGACGCCGGCATGGCCTGGGCCGCTGAGTGCGCCGGCGTCGCCGACCAGCTCGGTGACACCGCCGCCGCTCTCGCGGCCCAGGCCATGGTCATGGCCGCCGCCACCATCAGGGGCGATCTGGCGCTCGCGCTGGCGCTGGCCGACAGCCTGCTGGCCGTGCACCGGCCCGAGCACGGCCTCACCCTGCCCACGCTGCTGGCCCGGCTCGGGCAGTGCCACGTGCACACGGCGCAGGGCCGCATCGAGGACGCGGTCAAGGCGCTGGAGGAGATGTGCGCCGAGTGCGACAAGCACGGCGAGCGGTGGATGCGCGCCTACGCCGACCTCTTCCGTGGCCAGGCGGAGCTGTCGCTCGGCCGCAACGACGCGGCCCAGGCCTACGCCAGGTCGGCCCTGGAGATCAAGCACCGGCTGCACGACAGCATCGGCATCGCGCTGGCCCTGGACGTGCTGGCCTGCGCCGCCGCCGCCTCGGGGCACGGAGAGCTGGCCGCCCGCCGGCTCGGCCTGGCCCAGCAGGTGTGGGACACGCTCGGGCGGGCGCAGCTCGGCATCCACGAGTGGGTCTCGGCCAGGCAGACGTGCGAGCGGCAGTCCAGGGCGGCGATCGGCGACGAGGCATACCGGGCGGCGTTCGGCGACGGCTACGGCACCAGGCTCGACACCGGCATCCTGCACGCCCTCGACCCCGGCACCGCCGCCCCGGCCACCGAGCGCTGACCGTCCCAGGGCGTCATCTCAGCGGAGTGCGAGCCGGGCGGCGGTCGTGAACAGGTGCCGCTCGTCGCCAGGGCGGCAGACGAGCTGCAGCCCCACCGGCAGCCCGGCCACCTCCCCGGCGGGCACGGTCAGCGCGGGCAGGCCGAGCACGTTCCACGGGGTGGTCAGCGCGAGCAACGCAGGACGCACCGCGACCGCCCGCCCGTCCAGCACGACCTCACGCTCGCCGACCAGCGGCGCGACGATCGGCACGGCCGGCATCGCGAGCACGTCGTGCCCCGCGAACAGCGCGCCGGTCATCCCGGCCAGCCGCTCCCTGGACTCCAGCGCCCGCACGTGCCGCCACCCGGGCACCTCCGCGGCGGCCCGCAGCCGCTCCAGCACCTCGGGGTCGAACAGCTCGGGCGCCCGCGCCAGCCGCTCGGCGTGCACGGCGGCCGTCTCGCAGCTCTGCACCACCGTGTACGTCTCGCGCACCTCCTCGGCGAACCCCTCGGGCAGCCCCACCTCCTCCAGGTCACCGGCCACCGCGCGCACGGCCCGCGTCACCCGGGGATCCCCGTCGAAGAACCCGGCCGGATCCACCCACCCCACCCGCGCCGCGGCGTCCGGCCCCGGCACGTCTCCGGCCAGGCAGCGGTAGGCGGTCAGGCAGTCCTCCGCCGTGCCCGCCAGCACGCCCACGTGGTCGTAGCTGCGCGACAGGGGGAACACCCCGCCGGCCGGGATCGCCCCGTACGCGGGCTTGAACCCGGCGATCCCGCACAGGGCCGCCGGGATGCGCACGGACCCGCCCGTGTCGGTGCCGATCGCGAGCGGGACGATGCCCGCCGCCACGGCCGCCGCGCTGCCGCCGCTGGAGCCGCCCGACATGTGCGCCGGGTCGCGGGGGTTGCGCGTGGGGCCGTGGGCGGAGCGGTCGCCGGTGGGCCCGTACGCGAACTCGTGCGTCGTCGTCTTGCCCACGATGACCGCCCCCGCCTCGCGCAGCCGCGTCACGCACTCGGCGTCGGTGGCGGGCACGTGCTCGGCGAAGTGCCGCGAGCCCATCGTCGCGGGCAGCCCCGCCACCATGATCAGGTCCTTGACCGCGACAGGGAGGCCGTGCAGCGGCCCCCTGTCGACGCCGGCGGCCAGCTCCGCGTCCGCGCGCCCGGCCGCCTCGAACGCGCCGTCGGCGTCCACGGTGACGAACGCGTTCAGCGCCCGGCCGAGCGTGTCAGCGGTGTCGAGTGCCTGCTTGACCAGCTCGATGGCGGTGACGCGCCTGTCACGCAGGCCGGTGGCGAGATCGGTCAGGGTGCGGCCGGCGAAGGGGCCAGGGGAGATCGGCATGCACCCATCATGACCGGCCTCACGACCGCCGCGAGGAGGCGCCGAGGCGGTGCGCCAGCCGGTCCAGCCCCATGTTGATCAGGATGAAGATGGCGGCGATGAGGACGGCCGCCGGGATGACGTTGGAGAAGTTGGCCGCGATCCCGTTCAGCCCCCTGTCCACCAGCTCGTCGTAGCCCACGATCAGCCCCAGCGCCGAGTCCTTCAGCAGCACCACGAACTGGCTGATCAGCGCGGGCAGCATGGCCTTGACGGCCTGGGGCAGCAGCACGAGCCGCATCACCTGCCCCTTGCGCATGCCCACCGCGTACGCCGCCTCCCGCTGCCCCTTCGGCAGGCTGAGCACCCCGGCCCGGACGATCTCCGCGATCACCGACCCGTTGTAGAGGGTCAGCCCGAACACCACGGCGGCGAACGCCGAGATGTTCACGCCGATCAGCACGAACGACCCGAAGAAGGCGAAGAAGATCAGCAGCAGCAGCGGCACGGACCGGAAGAACTCCACCACCATGGCCGCCGGCACCCGGATCCACCGGTGCTCCGACAGCCGGGCGACGGCGAACACCAGCCCGAACAGCGCGGCCAGCACCACCCCGGCGACGGCCGCCGCCAGCGTGCCCGCCAGACCGGGCAGGATGAACGTGGCCCACACGTCGGCCCGCAGCAGCGGCGTCCACTTCTCCGCCGCCCACTGGCCCTTCTCGTCGAAGCGCACGTAGACGAAGGCCGCCACCGCCAGCAGCGCCGCCGCGACGAGCGCCGTCAGCAGCCGGTTGCGGCGCACGCCGCGCGGGCCCGGCCGCTCGTAGAGGTTCGCGTACGTCATCGGGCCACCGCCATCCGCTTGGACAACCAGCCGAACAACAACCCCATCGGCAGGCACAGCACCACGAACCCGGCGGCGAAGCCGAGGAAGATCTCAATGACCTGGTCGCCGTACGTCTCGATCAGCTCCCGCATCCGCACCGACGCCTCCGCGACCCCCACCACCAGGGCGATCGTGGTGTTCTTCGTCAGCGCGATGAGGATGCTGCCCAGCGGCGCCACCACCGCGCGGAACGCCTGCGGCAGCGTGATCAGCGCCAGCGTCTTGACGAAGCCGAGCCCCAGCGAGCGGGCCGCCTCCGCCTGCCCCACGGGCACCGTGTTGAGCCCGGAGCGCAGCGCCTCGCACACGAACGCCGAGGTGTAGGCGGTCAGGCCGATGACGGCGAGCCAGAAGTTGTTGGTCGCGATGTCGTCGGACAGTTCGAGGCCCAGGTTCGCGCCGATGCCCAGGCCGGTGAACAGCAGCACCAGGGTCAGCGGGGTGTTGCGGGCCACGGTCACGTACACGGTGGCGGTGGCCCGCAGGGAGGCCAGCGGGGCCACCCGCATGGCGGTCAGCAGCGTGCCCAGCACCAGCGAGCCGAGCGCGCTGACCGCCGCCAGCCGTACGGTCATCCAGAAGGCGGCCAGGATGGTGCCGCCCTCGGTGAGCAGCGCCTGCATCAGTACCGCTCGAGCTGCGGGGCCTGGGGCAGGGTGAAGCCGGAGGCGCCCACGCTGGCCTGCAGCGCCTTGGTCCAGCTGCCGTCGGAGAACATCTTCTCCAGCGCGTCGTTGATCGCCTTGCGCCCGGCGGTGTCGTCCTTCTTCAGCCCGATGCCGTACTTCTCGGTGCTGAACGTCTTGCCGACCACCTTGAGCTTGCCGGAGTGCTGCGCGGCGTAGCCGGCCAGGATCACGTTGTCGGTGGTGATGGCGTCGAGCTGGCCGCCGAGCACCCGGTCCACGCACGCCGAGTACGTGCGCTCCTCCTGGAGCTGCACCTCCTTGGCGTACTCCGTCTTGACCTTCTGTGCGGGCGTGGAGCCGGCGACCGAGCACAGCTTCTTGCCGTTGAGCGCCTCGGGGCCGGTCAGCGCCCCGTCGTCGGCGCGGACCAGCAGGTCCTGCCCGGCCACGAAGTACGGCCCGGCGAAGGACACCTTCTGCTTGCGCGCGTCGGTGATCGAGTAGGTGGCCACCACCATGTCCACCTGGCCCTGCTCGATGAACGCCTCCCGGTTGGCCGACACGGTCTCCTTGAACGTGATGCCGCTGGGCTCCACGCCGAGCTGCTTGGCCACGTACTTGGCGACCTCGACGTCGAAACCGGTGAAGCTGCCGTCAGGTGTGCGCAGGCCGAGGCCGGGCTGGTCGGCCTTCACGCCGATCACCAGCTTCTTGTCGTTCTTGGCCTTGTCCACGATGGAGGCGTAGCTCTCGGAACCACCCCCGCACCCGGAGGCGACGGCCACAACGGCGAACACGGCGAAAAGGGATCTGCCGAACATGACAACTCCTCAGTGAGTCAGGATCTTGGCGAGGAAGGACTGGGCGCGGTCGCTGCTGGGCGCGCCGAAGAAGGTGTCGGGGGTGTTCTGCTCGACGATCTCGCCGTCGGCCATGAAGACGACCCGGTCGGCCGCCCGGCGGGCGAAGCCCATCTCGTGGGTGACGACGACCATGGTCATGCCCTCGCGGGCCAGGCCCGTCATGACGTCCAGCACCTCGTTGACCATCTCGGGGTCGAGCGCGGAGGTGGGCTCGTCGAACAGGATGGCCTTCGGGTCCATGGCCAGCGCCCTGGCGATGGCCACCCGCTGCTGCTGCCCGCCGGACAGCTGGGCGGGGAACTTGGCGGCCTGGCCGCCGATCCCGACCCGGTCGAGCAGCTCCCTGGCCTTGCGCACGGCCTCGTCCCTGGACCGCTTGAGCACGTGGACCTGCCCGAGGACGACGTTGTCCAGGACGGTCTTGTGCGCGAAGAGGTTGAACGACTGGAACACCATGCCGACCTCGGCACGCAGCCGGGCCAGCTCCTTGCCCTCAGCCGGCAGCGGGGTCCCGTCGAGACTGATCGTGCCGGAGTCGATCGTCTCCAGCCGGTTGATCGCGCGGCACAGGGTGGACTTTCCCGCCCCGGACGGGCCGATGATCACCACGACCTCGCCCTGCCGAACGGTCAGGTTCACGTCCTTGAGCACGTGATGATCGCCGTAGCGCTTGTTGACCTGGTCCAGGACGATCAGGTCCGCCTGGCTCATGCGTCACGCTCCTTGTCTCGGTCAGCGTTGGCGTAACCGTAGGAGCCGCATGTGTCGCCGAAAGGCTTGTGATCGTTCTGCTCAGCAATTGGCCCGGCGAGGCGCCGGCTTGGCGGATTCGGAGGTGGTGCCGGAGACCCCGACGGTGGCCATGTAGGCGCGGTCCCACTCGCCGTTGCACAGCCAGCGCGCGATCAGCCCGTTGAGGTAGTCGCGGAAGGCGGTGTCCTGCTTGCGCATGCCCATCCCGTACGGCTCGCGCGCGAACGGCTTGCCGACCAGCCGCAGCGTGTCGGGGTGCTGGGCGTACAGGCCGAGCAGGATGGTGTCGTCGGTGCTCACCGCGTCCACCCGCCCGGCGATCAGCGCGGGCACGCAGATGCTGTACGCGTCCACCTCCGCCAGGTGGATGCCGGGCATCGTGGTGCGCAGCCGCTCGACCGAGGTGGAGCCGCGCGCGGTGCACACGGTCTTGCCCTTCAGGTCGGAGACCCCGTTGATGGTGGAGTCGCCGACCCGGACCAGCAGGTCCTGACCCGCGTAGTAGTACGGGTCGGTGAACGTGACCCGGCGGGCGCGGGTCTCCGTGATCGAGTAGGTGGCGATGACGAGGTCGACCACGCCCTGCTCGATGAAGTTCTCGCGCTCGCCCGACACCGTCTCGACGAAGCGGATGTTGCGCTCGCTGCCGGTCAGGTCCCTGGCGACCAGCCGGGCCACCTCGGCGTCGAACCCGGTGATCCGCCCGCTGGCGGGGTCCTTGTAACCGAAGATCGGCTGGTCGAACTTGATGCCCACGGTCAGGATGCCGCGCTCCCTGATGCGGGACATCGTGGTGTCCTCGGGGAAGGCGTTGGCCTCGCCGCAGGCGGTGGGCAGCACGCCGACCAGCACGGCCACCACTAACGCGCGCAGCGCCCTCATCGGATGCGGTACCGGTGCTGCGGCCGCCCCGTCGTCCCGTACTTCGGCCGGCCCTCCACCAGCCCCCGCTCGGCCAGATGTTCCAGGTAGCGGCGGGCGGTGGCGCGGCTGACGCCGATCCTGGCCGCCAGCTCGTCGGCGGAGGCGTCCTCGACCGCCGTCAACGCGTCCAGCACCGCCTGCTCGGTGGAGGCGGAGATGCTCTTGGGGCGGGTGCCCACGTCGAGGTGGAGCGAGCGGAACAGGTTGTCGATCTCCTGCTGGTCGGTGAAGCGGGCCTCGGACTCCAGCTGCCTGACCGTGGCGGCGTAGCGGAGCAGGGCCTGCTCCAGGGTGCCCGCCCTGGTCGGCTTGACCAGGTAGTTGAGGGCGCCGCGCTGGATGGCGGCGCGGACCGTCGCCGACTCCTTGCGCCCGGAGATCACGATGACGTCGGCGGGCGGCTGGTCGGGGCGGCGCAGCCGGTGCGCGACCTCCAGACCGGGCATATCAGGGAGGTGCAGATCGAGCAGGACCAGGCGGGGCGCGAACCGGCCGGCCGCGGCCAGCGCGGCGTGCCCGGTGTGCGCGATGCCCACGACCCTGAACCCGAGCACCCGGTTGACCTGCGCGTGCAGGGCCGCCGTGACGACCGGGTCGTCGTCCACGATGAGAACGGTGATGTCCCTGAGCTCAGGCACCGCCACGCTCCTCGTCATTCAGGTAGATCACTGCAGCTTAAGCGGGTTTTAATAAAAAAGATCACCTTTTGCTCTTTCTGCTCACGGGGAACCGGCGCGAGCGCCGGTTTCCTCCTAATCTGTACCCGAGCGAGTGGGGGGAGGGACGGACGCCCGTGCGATGGTTGCTCGCGGTGACGGCCCTGTGGACGTTACTCGGACTGCTGCCCTTGGCGCTGCTCACCTCGTCCAGCATCTCGCTGTCGGAGAACGCGATGACCGACGAGGTCCGCGAGCGCGTCAGGACCACCGCGTCCGTCAGCAGGGTCGTGGTGGAGCAGCAGATGAACTCCCTCAAGCAGCTCGTCACCGCCTTCGCCCAGCGGCCCCAGGTGCGCGAGGCGGTCAACGAGGTCACCAGCGCCACGATGCGTGACTGGCTCGGCGAGCTGGAGCGGCTGCGCGACGGGGTCAGCGGCCTGATCGTCAACTCTCCCGAGGGCAAGATCAGGCGCGCGGAGCCGCCCACCGTGCTGCCGCAGGACATCACGACCACCGACTGGTATCGCGCGGTGCGCGACCGGCGCCAGGCCCACGTCTCGCAGGCGTACACACCCACCATGGTAGGCGTGTCGAGGGCGGTCGCGGTGGCCGCGCCCATCCCGAGCGCCGACGGCCTGCGCATGCTGGGCATGTTCACCGTCGTCTACAGCCTCGACGCCATCCAGGAGTTCGCCGAGGACGCCGCCGACGCGCAGGACATCCGGCTGCTCATCACCGACAGGGCCGGCGTGCTGGTCGCCGACCCGGGCAGGAAGCTGTTCGCGCTGACGTCCCTGCGCGAGGACCCCCGGGTGGACGCCGCGCTGGCGGGACAGGCGTGGAGCGGCGAGTTCCGGGGCATCGACGGCACCGTCCTGTCGGCCTCCGAGCCCATCCCCGGCATCGGCTGGACGGTCACCGCCGAGGTCTCCGTCGCCGAGGCGCTGGCCTCCACCGAGAAGCTGCGCACGAACGTGCTCACCGTCGCGCTCCTGCTCGCCCTGCTCATCCTCATCGGCCTCGGCCTGCAGATCCACTCCACCAGGGGCCGCCGCCGGGCGCAGGCCACGCTGTCGGAGTACGCCGCCGAGCTGTCCAGGTCGGCCGTCGAGCTGGCCGCGGCCAGGGACGAGGCGATCAGCGCCTCCAGCGCCAAGTCCGAGTTCGTGGCCAAGATCAGCCACGAGATCCGCACCCCCATCAACGGCGTGCTCGGCATGAACTCCCTGCTCATGGGCACCCGCCTGGACGAGGAGCAGCGTTACTACGCCAGCACCGCCCAGGAGTCGGCGCACAACGTGCTGCGCCTGCTCGACGACTTCCTCGACCTGTCCAGGATCGAGGCCGGGCACCTCCAGGTGGAGGCCGTGCCGTTCGACCTGCCGCGTCTGTGCGACGAGGTCGTGGCGCCGTTCGCGCCGCACGCCTACGAGCAGGGGCTCTGGCTGACGCTGCGGCTCGACGAGAACGTGCCGCGCCAGGTGTCCGGCGACCCGGCCCGGCTGCGCCAGGTGCTGACGAACCTGGTCGGCAACGCGCTGAAGTTCACCGTCCAGGGCGGCGTGGACCTGCACGTGGCGCTGGACGAGGGCGAGCCGGGCGCGGACCGGGTGGTGCTCAGGTTCGCGGTGGCCGACACCGGCATCGGGGTCGGGGAGCGGGACAGGGAGCGCGTGTTCGGCGTCTTCCGCCAGGTGGACTCGCCGATCACGCGCAGGACCGGCGGCAGCGGGCTCGGGCTGGCCATCAGCAAGCAGCTCGTCGAGCTGATGGGCGGGCGGATCGGGCTCGACAGCGTGGAGGGCGTGGGCAGCCGGTTCTACGCCACGCTGCCGCTGGACGTGCTCACCTGGGCGGAGCCGGGCGCCGGAGCGCTGGAGGGGCGGCGCGCGCTGGTCGCCGACCCGCGCCCGGAGGACCGCACAATGGCCGCACGCTGCCTGGAGCAGGCCGGGGCCGAGGTGGAGGAGGCCAGGGACGAGGCGTCGGCGCTGGCGCGCCTGCGGGCCGCCGCCGCGGACGGGCGGCCGTACGAGCTGGCCGTCGTCGCCCTCGACCTGGGCAGCGGGCACGAGGCCTGGCACGGCCTCGGGCTCGCGGATCCCGGCGACCCCGCCGCGCCGCGCTCGCTGGCCGACGCCATCCTCAACGACCCGTCGCTGCAGGCCACCAGCGTCATCGTGGTCGTCACCCCGGGCCGGTCCGGGTTCGCCTGGCCGGGCGCGGCGGGGGAGCGGGCCGTGCAGTCGATCACCCGGCCGCTCAGCCGCCGCCGCCTGCTCGCCGCCGCGGAGAACGCGCTGGGCATCGCCGAGCGCCCCGGCGAGCCGCGCGAGGGCACGCAGCCCGTCGGGCTGAGCGAGGGCGCGCGGATCCTGGTGGCCGAGGACGACGAGGTGAGCCGCCAGGTGGCGATGCTCGTGCTGAGCCAGGCCGGGCACGAGGTGCACGTGGTCGACGACGGCCGCAAGGCCGTGAGCGCCGTGCTGGCCGGCCGGTACGACCTGGTGTTCATGGACTGCCAGCTGCCCGTGCTCGACGGCCTGGCCGCCACCGAGGAGATCAGGGAGCGCGAGGAGGCCCACACCCCGATCATCGCGATGACCGCCGCCGCCATGCCGGACGACCGGATCCGGTGCCTGGAGGCGGGCATGGACGACCACCTGGCCAAGCCGGTCGACTGGCCGCGCGTGCTGGCCAGGATCCCGGAGTGGACGGCCTCCGCCGGGCTGCCGCCCGAGCTGGCAGGGCTGTCGCAGGAGGCGCTGACCGACGTGGCACGGGCCTACCTGGCGACCGCCACCAGCACGTTCGAGCAGCTCAGGCAGGCCGTACGGGACGGCGACCAGCCGGCGGCCGCCGGGCTCGCACACCGGCTCAAGGGCGCCTGCGCGACGGTCGGCGCGACCCGCGAGGCGGAGCTGTGCGAGCGCGTCGAGGAGCTGGCCAGGGCGGGGGACGCGGTGGACGGCGACCTGATGGAGGAGCTGGACGGGTTGCTGCACGTGGCGCCCGAGTGGATGAACGCCTCGTACTCCTGAGTGTGGCCGCACTTTTCACGGCTGACGCAGTGAGTAACACCGGGGACATGTCCGGCCGCTAACGTGCCGCTATTAGCTGATTTTTCCGGCTTGGAGGGTCAATGGCGGATTTGTCCGGCGAGCCGGGTGGTGACGGGGTCCTCATCGACTGGACGTCGATCCGCAGGCTCGCCCGGCGCTTCGACCGGACCGGCGACGACGTCGTGGGCCTGCTGCGCGCGTCCTCCTCCCTGGCCACCACCTCCGACCTCGTGGGCGGCGACGAGGAGGGCCGCGTGTTCGCCGAGTGGTACGCCGACGGCTACGACTCCCTCGCCGACGCGCTGCGCCGCATCGCCGACAAGAGCTTCACCTCGGCGGCGGGACTGCGTGACTTCGACGCCCTGTGGGACTACCTGGAGCTGCGGATCATCAGCACCCTGCCCGAGATCCCCGACGTCCCCGCCCCGCCCGTCCCGCAGGCGCCGCCCCGGCGGGAGGGCGCCTGATGTTCGACCCCTTCCAGGCGCTGGCCTGGTTCGCGGGCGTGCACGTGCCGGCGGCCGACGTCACCAGCCTCCGGGCCAGGGCCACGGCGTTGCGCGAGCTGGCCACCGGCATCGAGGCGCTCGCCCGCGACACCGGGACCGCCGTCGCCGAGGCCCGCCAGGCCAACGACAGCCGCACGGTCGCGCGCTTCGCCGACGTGTGGCCGTACGAGCTGGGCCCCCGCTACGCCGCCCTCCAGGAGGAGCTGGAGGACCTGGCGGCCGGCTGCGAGGAGTACGCCGAGGCCGTCGAGCAGCACCGCGAGCAGCTCCTGATCATCGGCACCCAGCTCGCCGCCATGGCGTTCACCATGCTGTTCGGCTACCTCTACCCGGTCGCCAGGATCGCCGCCGAGCAGGCGTTCAAGTGGCTCGTGGCCAGGGCCAGGCTGGAGCGCACGATCTTCCAGAAGATCACCAAGGCGGTCCTGGAGCAGCGCGCGGGCAAGCGCAGGATCGGCGCCTACGTGGTGCGCGAGGGGCTCGACGCGCTGGCGGACTCGGTCCTGTGGGCCGGGCTCAAAACCGGCGTGCACGCGGCCAGCTCCGCCGCCACCGGGCAGCCGATGGGCGACCTGTGGGCGTACGCCGGCAAGCACTTCGTCGCCGAGCTGGCCTACAACGGCGGCATCAAGGGGCTCAGCGACGCCAGGAAGTTCTTCCCGCCGACGCGGGTCACCGAGACCGTGCTCGGCACCGGCCCCGCCGGGAAGTTCTTCCGCCGCACCCTGTCGGCCGCCACCGTCTACCCCCTGGTGGCCGGCGGGGACCTGTCCGACGAGGGCGCCCTGCGCTCGGCGCTGGCCCACGCGCCCAGGGCGTTCCTCCTCAAACGCTGAGATCTCCAGGAGCCCGCCATGACGACCCCGCCGCGTACCGGTGACCCCGAGCTGGACCGCGCCATCGCGGAGCTGGCCGCCCGCACGACCCGCCTGGAGGAGGTGGGCCGCCTGCTGCGGGAGACGACCGGGCGCGGCGAGAGCGCCGGCGGGCAGGTCGCCGTCGAGCTGTCGGCCACGGGGTCGCTGGCGGGGCTGCACCTCGACCCCCGCGCGCTGCGGCTGGGCTCCCAGGCGCTGGCCGAGGCGATCACGGAGGCGTTCAGGCGGGCCGAGGAGGACGTCGCGGCCCGCTCCCACGACCTGGCCAGGACCGCCTTCGAGCCCTGACGTGCCGGGCGGCGGGCCGGTGCGGAACTTGTGCCGGAACCAGCCCTGCCTTGGCCATCACGATACGTGTCGGTCCGTATTCTGCCCGTATGGGGTGGACCGAGCCGTCCGGCCTCGACGATCTGCTGATCGAGGCCGTGTTCAGCGCGGGCGCCCACATCGGCAGCGTGTACGTCCTGGACGGCACCCGCCAGGTGCTCGGGATGGAGGCGACGATCGGCCTGCCCGCCACCGTCGCCCGCACCTGGGCCAGGGTCAGGACGAACGAGTGCGTGCCCATCTCGGTGGCGGTGCGCGAGCGGCGGCTGCTGTGGCTGCAGGACCGGATGGCGCTGGCCCGCGGGTTCCCGGCGGCGGCGCTGGCGCTGCCGTACGACTTCGCGATGGCCTTCGCCCCGCTCTGCTCCGGCGGCGCGGTCTGGGGCGGCTTCGTGCTGGGCTGGCCCACCGGGGGCGAGGCCGCGCTCACCTCCGGCAGGACCCGGCTGATCGAGGACGTCTGCGCCAGGATCGGCCGGCTGCTGCACCGGGCCAGCGAGCGGGGCCGCCCGGTCGTGCCGGGGCCGCTGCCCCGCATCCTGGACCAGGTGCACGCCCTGCGGCCGGGGCAGCCCGCCGGGCTGACGGCACTGACCTGCCTCAACTGCCTGCCGGAAGGGCACCTGTACCTGGACGCGCAGGCCCGCGTCACGCTCGTCACCGCGCAGGCCGCCGAGATCCTCGACGCCGACCCGTCGCAGCTCATCGGCAGACGCCTGTGCAAGGCGCTGCCCTGGCTGGACGACCCCCTGTACGAGGACCACTACCGGGGCGCGGTCGTCAGCCACCGCGTCACCCGGTTCACCGCCCGCCACTCCGACGGGCGGCTGCTGTCGGTGGAGTGCTTCCCCGGCGTCCCCGGCGTCACCCTGCGGATCGTGCCCGCCGCCGCCGGTCACGAGGCCGGCTCCAGCGACGCCGAGGGCCGCCCGCCGCTGCTCGGGCTGCACGAGATGCTGCACCTGGCCACCTGCCTCGCGCAGGCCGTCACCGCGCAGGACGTCGTGGACCTGGTGGCCGACCACGTGCTGCCGGTCACCGGGGCGCAGGCGCTGGCCATCCTGAGCTGGGAGAGCGGGCGCATGCGCGTGGTCGCCTCGCGTGGCTACAGCCCGGAGGGCATCGCGACGTTCAACGGCCGGCCGGTGGTGCACGCGGTGCCCTGGGTGCCGGGCTACCAGTGGGACCGGCCGTCGTTCTACGGGACGTGGCGGGAGTTCCAGCGGACCTTCCCCACCGCCGTCCAGGTGGACGGCATGAGCGCGTGGGCGCTGCTGCCGCTGTCCGCCGCCGGGCAGTCCATCGGCACGTGCGTGCTGGGCTACGACCGTCCCCGCCGGTTCGGGGAGGCGGAGCGGGCCATGCTCACCGCCCTCGGCGGGCTCATCGCGCAGGCGTTCGAGCGGGCCTGGCTCTACGACAACAAGCACCAGCTCGCCGAGTCCCTGCAGGCGCGGCTGCTGCCCGCCGACCTGCCCGAGATCCCCGGCCTGGAGCTGGCCGCCAGGTACCTGCCCACCACGCCCGGCATGGACATCGGCGGCGACTTCTACGACGTGATCCGCCTCGACGACACGACGGCCGCCGCCGTCATCGGCGACGTCCAGGGCCACGACATGACCGCCGCCGCCCTCATGGGCCAGGTGCGCACCGCCATCCGCGCCACCGCGAGCACCACCGCCACCTGCGGCGAGGTGCTCGCGCACGCCAACCGCCTGATGACCGAGCTGGCCCCCGACCGGTTCACGAGCTGCCTGTACATCAAGCTCGACCTGGCCGCGCGCACCGTCTGCCTGGCGGGCGCCGGGCACCCGCCGCCCCTGCTGAGCATCCCAGGCGCGCCGACCAGGGTCCTCGACGAGGTCACCGGGCTGCTCCTGGGCATCGACCCCGCCGCCGAGTACGGCACCACCGTGCTGCCCCTGCCACCGGGCTCGGTGCTCGCCCTCTACACCGACGGCCTCGTCGAGCAGCGCGGCCTCGACCTCGGCGACGCCATCGCGAGCCTGGCCGCCCGCTTCACCCCCGCCCCCGACCGGCCGCTGCACGAGCTCGCCGAGGCCCTCGTCCAGCCGGCGACCGAGCACCAGCGCACGGACGACACGGCCGTCCTCCTGCTGCGCCTGGAGGACGGCCGGTGACGGCGCTGCCGGGTCGCGGTCAGGGAATGGGACGCTTGCTGAGCTTGCAGCCGCGCGGCTGCTCCGGCCGGTCGTCGGTCCAGCCCGCCTCCGGCGCCCACGCCGCGTAGTACAGGTACGTGCCCTCGGCGAGCCCCTCCGTGCTCTCGGCGGCGATCGACACGTTGGCCGCCAGGACGGTGCCGGCCCTGGGGTCGAGGATGTTGACGTACCGCTCGGCCACCTCGTCGTCCGCGCCGAACTGCGTGGTGAAGCCCTCGCTCTTGACGAAGGTGACCGCGAGGCCGCGGCGGCCGAGCGGGTCCTCGACCGTCCCGCGCACCGTGGTCGTCGGCAGCCCGGCCAGCAGGCGCAGGACGGCCGCCCGCACCTTCGGGCCGATCGGCATCTCCAGCAGCGCCGACGCGCCCGGCAGGAACTCCTCGAAGCTCTCGTGCCGCTCGCCCGCCTCCCACTGGCGGCGCAGCCGCTCGCGCAGCCCGTTCACGTCGGTGGGCAGCGCCGCGAGGTCGGCCAGCGTGAGCTCGCCCAGCCGGCGGTCGCCGAAGACGCCCGTCTCCGTGGCGCGCGTGTAGACGCACGACGAGGGCTCGCTGCCCATCCGCAGCTTCCCGCACTGCTTGGCGGGCGTGCCGGGCGTGCACACACGCTGCACCGCCGACGGGGAGCCGGCCGCCTGCCACACGCGCTCGTCGGCGGGCGTGGCCGGACGCACGTACTCCTGCCGCTGCCGCACCTGCACCGGATCGTCCGGATCGCGTGGCTGCCACAGGTCCACGCGCGAGGCGTACAGGACGTTGAACGCCTCGCCCCCCGCCTCGACCCTGATCAGGCCGCCGTTGAGCAGCGGCCTGCGCCAGTACGCCCCCGTCTCGTCCGGCAGCCGGGCGACGTCGTCGGCGAGGTGGAGCAGGGCGTCGTTGCCGCCGTCGGGCACGATCACCGGCGCCGGCGCCGGGCCCAGGACCGACACCCCGGTGATGACGGCGGTGATGACGGCGACGGTCGCCACGGCCGTCCAGCCCCAGAACGCGCGGCGGTGCCTCGGGCGCCGCCCCGCGGACTGCCCCGCGGACTGCCCCGCGGTCGCCGCCAGCCGGGTGCGGGCCCGCTCGACCACCTCCCGCGAGGGTGGCGGCGCGTCCGGGAGGGCCTTGGCCAGCAGGTCGAGCTCATCCATGGTTGACCTCCAGAGGGTTGACGTCGCCGAGCGCCGCGCGCAGCTGCTTACGGGCGCGGTTGAGGCGGGAGGCGACCGTGCCGGCCGGGATGTCGAGCGCGGCGGCGACCTCGGCGTGGCTGAGGCCGCCCAGCGCGCTGAGCAGGACGACGTCACGGTCCCTGCGGTTGAGCGCGGCCAGCGCCCCCGCCAGCCTGCCGGTCAGCTCGCCCGCCGCCACCCGCGCGACGGTCGCGTCCTCGTGGCTGTGCTCCAGCCGCTCCGCCGCGCGGCCGAGCGCCTTCCACTTGCGCAGCTCGCTGCGGTGGTGCCGGGCCACGAGATGCGTGGCGATGCCGTACAGCCAGGGCCGGACGGCGCCGCGCGAGGCGTCGTGACCCCGCCGGTACGCGGCCAGGAACACCTCGGCGGCCAGGTCGTCGGCGAGATCCGGCGACAACCGCCTGGCGATGTAACGATGGATCTCGGCGAAGTGCGTGGTGAAGATCTCCTCCCAGTCCGCCCCGGGATCGGGCGGGCCGGTGAGATCGGGTGGGACGGCCATGCAGGCAACTCCACTGAGGTCGCAGGAACGCTGAACACCTGTTGTTGCCCGAAGCCCCCCAGCCCTTTCACGCGTGCCACCCGATTACGGTTTCCCGCCATCGAGGTCGGCGGGCTGCCCCCATGGTGGCGCACCCCGCGGCCTCCTAGCGTGGGCGAACGTGATCCGTCTCAGCGGTTTGACCAAGCGATACGGGGACAGGCTCGCCGTGGACGAGCTGACCCTGGACCTGAAACCGGGCACCGTCACCGGCTTCCTCGGGCCGAACGGCGCCGGCAAGTCGACCACGATGCGCCTGATCCTCGGCCTCGACCACGCCACCTCCGGCACCGCGCTCGTCGGCGGCGTGCCGTACCGGCACCTCCGCGACCCGCTGCGCACCGTCGGCGCGCTCCTCGACGCCCGCGCCGTGCACCCCGGCCGCAGCGGCCGGGCCCATCTGGTGGCGCTGGCCCGCAGCAACGGCCTCCCGCGACGGAGGGTGGAGGAAGTGCTGGAGACCGTCGGCATGGCGTCGGCGGCCCGCAAGCGGGCCGGCACGCTGTCGCTCGGCATGAGCCAGCGGCTCGGCATCGCGGCGGCGCTGCTGGGCGACCCCGGGGTGCTGATGTTCGACGAGCCCGTCAACGGGCTGGACCCGGACGGGGTGCGCTGGGTGCGCGGGCTGATGCGGTCGCTGGCGGCCGAGGGGCGGACCGTGTTCGTCTCCAGCCACCTGATGAGCGAGATGCAGCTCACCGCCGACCATCTCGTGGTGATCGGCAAGGGGCGGCTCATCATGGACGCGCCGCTCGCGGACGTCCTGGCGACCAGCTCGCTGACGGCGGTGCTGGTGCGCACGCCGCACGCCGGTGACCTCGCGGCGCTGCTGCGGGGGGCGGGGATGACGGTGGACCGGTTCGGGGAGAACGAGCTGGAGGTCACCGGGGCCGCGGTCGAGCGCGTCGGCGATCTGGCCTACGAGGCGGGGATCCGGCTGCACGAGCTGCGTGCCAAGGAGCCCTCGCTGGAGCAGGCGTACCAGGAGCTGACCTCGGGCAGCGTCGAGTACGGGGTGAGCAGGTGAACGCGCGGACCCTGTGGCGGGCGACCGGGGCCGAGTGGGCGAAGCTGTGGTCGGTCAGGTCCACGTGGTGGTGCCTGGCCTGCGCGCTGGCGCTCAGCGTGCTCACCTCCCTCACCCTGGGCGGCGCGGCCGCCACCGACGCGCTGCGCGACGGCGCGACCGGCGTGCGGATCGTCGCCAGCGAGGCCGTGGTCTCGGCCACCTCGTTCGTGCAGTTCGCGCTGGTGGCGGCGGCCATGCTGGTGATCACCAACGAGTACGCCTCCGGCGGCATCCGGGCCACGCTGCAGGCCACGCCGGCGCGCGGGGTGGTGCTGGCGGCCAAGGCGCTGGTGGTCGGGCCGGTGATGTTCGCGGCCGGGGTGCTCTTCGGGGCGGTGTCCGCAGTGTCCGTGTACGCGCTGCTGTCGGTCGAGGTGTTCGGCGGGCTCGTGGTGCTGCCCTTCGGCGACCTGGTGGCCGACCTGGCGGGGATGGGCGTGTTCTACGCGCTGGTGTCGGTGCTGACCCTGGGGGTCGGGGCGGCGATGCGCAGCGCGGCGGGGACGCTGAGCGTGATGTTCATGCTGCTGATGGGGCTGCCGCTGGTGATCCTCATGACCGGGGTGCCGGCGCTGCTGGACGCCTCGCTGCGGATGCCGATGTTCGCGGGGCTGGCGTTCATGGGCAGCACGGAGAACCTCACCGGCGGGCCCATGCCGTACCCGGCGGGGGAGGGCCTGGGGTGGCTGCTGGCCTGGGTGGCGGCGGCGGTGGCGGTGGGGTACGCCGTCCTGCGCCGCCGCGACGCCTAGACTGCACGCCCGTGTCAGGAATCCGCATCGCCCGCTCACTGGCCGGGGTCCTGCTCGGGACGGCGCTCGGCGTGGCCGAGCTGCTCTTCCTGGTCGTGGCCGCGCCCGCCGCGCTGGTCCCCGCGCTGCGGCCGGCCGCCGCACGCGGGCTGGCCCGGCTCACGGCGCTGGAACGCGCCCGCCTGTCCACGTGGCTCGGTCACGAGCCGGCGCGGCGCGACGGCGGGTACACCTTCCTCGCCGCCCGCGCCGGCCTGGGCGTCCTCGGCGGGTACCTCTGCGCCAGCACCCTGTTCCTCGCCGTCCTGCTGCTGGCCGGCGGCGCGTGGGACCTGATCTGGGGCGACTCCGAGCCCGTCCCGCTGGAGCTGCCCGGCGTGAAGATCGTCACCAACGGTGGCGCGCTCGGCATCACGGCGGGGCTGGCCCTGCTCGCCGCGCTCGCCCTCCTGGTGGCCGCGCTCGCCGCGCTCGACCGCCGGCTGGCCGCGCGTTTCCTCGGCCCCAGCGGCGAGGAGCTGATGCGCCGCCGTATCGCCGAGCTGACCGAGACCCGGTCCGGCATCGTCAGGGCGGTGGACGACGAGCGGCGCAGGATCGAGCGGGACCTGCACGACGGGGTGCAGCAGCGCGGCGTCGCGCTGGCCATGCTGCTCGGCCGCGCCCGGCACGCCATCGACCTCCTCCGGGCCGGCGACGGCCCGGGCGGCGGTGACACCGCCCGCCGCGACCAGGCCGGCGGCGGCGCGGGGACCCGCGACCAGGCCGGCGGCGGCGCGGGTGGCCGTGACCCCCATCGGCAGGTCGCCGAGCTGGTCGCCCAGGCCTACACCGAGTCCCGCCAGCTCCTCGACGAGCTGCGCAGCGTGGCCTGGCGCATCTACCCCACCGCGCTCGACGAGCTGGGCCTGCGCGCCGCCCTCGCCGGCGTCGCCGAGCGCGCGGGCGTGCCCGTGACCGTGCATGACGGCCTGGCCGCCCGACCAGCCTCCGAGATCGAGACCGCGGTGTACTTCGTGGCCCGCGAGGCCATCACCAACGCGGTCAAGCACGCCGGCGCCCATGACATCCTGGTGGTCCTGACCGAGGACGAGCGGACGGTGAGCGTGGCGATCTCCGACGACGGCCGGGGCGGCGCCGACCCGTCCGGCAGCGGCCTGTCCGGGCTGGCCCGCCGGGTCCTGGCGCTCGACGGCACGTTCACCGTCGACAGCCCGCCGGGCGGCCCCACCAGGATCGCCGCCACGCTGCCCAAGGAGCCGCCGTGCGGGTGATCCTGGCCGACGACTCCGTGCTGCTGCGCGAGGGGCTGACCCGGCTGCTCGCCGACGCCGGGCACGAGGTGGTCGCCGCCGTCGGCGACGCGCCCGCGCTGCTCGACGCGGTCGCCCTGCACCGCCCCGACGTGGCCGTCATCGACGTGCGCATGCCGCCCGAGCACAAGGACGACGGGCTGCGGGCCGCGCTGGAGATCCGCGAGCGGCAGCCGGGCGTCGGCGTGCTCGTCCTGTCGCAGTACGTCGAGCAGCACTACGCCGCCAGGCTGCTGGGCGGCTCCACCGAGGGGCTCGGCTACCTGCTGAAGGACCGGGTCTCGGAGGTGGCCGAGTTCCTGGAGTCGCTGGAGCGGGTGCGGGCGGGCGGCACGGCGTTCGACCCCGAGGTGGTGCGCCAGCTCCTGGCCCGCACGACCCGTACCGATCCCTTGAGCAGGCTCAGCCCCCGCGAGGGCGAGGTGCTGCGGCACCTCGCCCAGGGGCTGGTGAACGCCGCCATCGCCGAGCGGCTGCACGTCTCGCTCAGCACGGTCGAGAAGCACGTCAACGCCATCATGGACAAGCTCGACCTGCCCCGCGACCCCGGCTACAGCCGGCGCGTGCTGGCGATCCTGCGCTATCTGGAGAGCTGAGCGCCCGCTAGTCGCCGCTCGTGGTGAACGACGGGTGCGAGGCGTCGCCGCTCATCAGCCGCCCGAGGAACTCCTGCATCGACTTGCCGTCGTTCAGGTGCGGGAACGGCTCGCCGGGCACGTCCACGCCGAGGAAGCGGCACAGCGGCTCCCAGCCCTCCCGCACGTCGAAGACCAGCAGCCGCTCGGCCGGCAGGCCCGCCTTGACCGTGGCCGCGTGCTGCTCGAACGCGGCCACGGCGCTGTCCTCGTCGACCGGGCCGTCGGCCATCGTCCTGCCGGGGCCGAACGTCGCGGAGGTCATGCGGTTGAGCACGGGCTGCAGCCGCCGCATGCCGTCGAAGACGGCCCGCGCCGCCGGAGGCAGGTCCCGCTCGGCGCCCTGCGCCATGATGGTCCGGGGCCCGGTCTCGATGAGCGTCATCATGCTCGCGTACCAGGCGCGCGGGTCGCGCACGGTGAGCACGACCTTCGCCTCCGGGTACGCCCGTGCCAGCTCCCGCCAGAAGAAGGAGGCCGGCCAGTCCTGCGTCGAGCGGAACCCGTCGAACAGTTTCCCCCAGTCGACCTCGCCGCCCTCCGCCAGCGGCAGCCAGTCGTCGACGCGAGCCGGTTCGGTCAGGATGTTGAACATGTGAAAGCAGGGCCCGAACCCGAGCCGCTCCAGTGCGGCCTTCATGGAGCTGGTTCCGGTGCGCGGAAAGCCCGCGCCGATCACGGTCAGCACATCACACCTCCACGAGTTGTCTACCGTACTAGTCGGAAACCCGAGCGTTACTGTGACAAATTGCGGCAGATTGGCCGGTGTGGCGACCGGGTAAGGGGGAGTGTCAGCGTCACCAAGGGGGAACGATCATGACAGTCATGCTCGCCGACGGCCGCCCGATGCCGCGCCTGGGCCTCGGCACCTGGCCGATGAACGACGAGGAGGCCCGCCAGGCCGTCACCCACGCCGTCTCGCTCGGCTACCGGCTCATCGACACGGCCGCCGCGTACGGCAACGAGAGCGGCGTCGGTGCCGCGGTGGCGGACGCGCCGGTGGCGCGCGAGGAGCTGTTCGTCACCACGAAGCTGCGTGGCTCCCACCACGGCTACGACGCCGCCCTGCGCGGCTTCGAGGAGAGCCGGGCCCGGCTCGGCCTCGACTACGTCGACCTCTACCTCATCCACTGGCCGCTGCCCGGGCGCGGGCTCTACGCCGACACCTGGCGGGCCCTGGTGCACCTGCGCGAGCAGGGCCTGGCCCGCTCGATCGGCGTGTCCAACTTCACCCCGCAGCAGATCGAGCGGCTGATCGAGGAGACGGGCGTCTGCCCGGCCGTGAACCAGGTCGAGATGCACCCCGGCTTCCCCCAGCGCGAGCTGCGCGCCTGGCACGCGGAGCACGACATCGTGACCGAGTCGTGGAGCCCGCTCGGCGCCGGCTCCAAGCTGCTCGACGAGCCCGCCGTCACCGAGCTGGCCGCCGCCCACGGCCGCACGCCGGCGCAGGTCGTGCTGCACTGGCACGTGCAGCGCGGCGCCGTGCCCATCCCCAAGTCGGCCGACCCCCTGCGCATGCGGCAGAACCTCGAGGTGTTCGACTTCAGCCTCTCGCCCGACGACCTGGCCCGCCTCGACACCCTCGACGCGGGCGGGCGGCTCGGCGGCGATCCCGACACGCACGTCGAGCTCTGAGCGGCGCCCGCGCGCCTAGTCTGGGGTGACGGGAACGCCCTGACGGTCGCAGCCACGAGGAGCGGCGAAGATGCGCGACGAGGACACGTTCGAGGAGATGCTCACGGAGCTGGCCCGCCGCCGCGAGGAGTTCCGCGAGCTGCGTTACGTCCCCAAGGACTTCATCGACCGGCTCAAACGGCTCGGCCTCTACCGGGTCTCCACGCCGCGCCGCTTCGGCGGCGAGCCGATGCCGCCGGCCGAGTTCCTGCGCAGGATCGAGCGCATCTCGGCCGTGGACGGCTCGACCGGATGGGTGGCCAGTTTCGGCGCCCAGCTCGTCTACCTCGGCTCGCTGCCGCTGGAGACCCAGGCCGCCCTGTACGCCGACGGCCCCGACGTCGTGCTGGCCGGCGGCCTGTACCCCGTCCAGGAGGCCACCCCCACCGAGCGCGGCTTCCTGCTCAACGGCCGGTGGCGGTTCGCCAGCGGCTGCATGGCCGCCGACGTGCTCGTCGTCGGCATCCCCGGCGACGACTCCACCTCCGGCAAGCCGCGCGGGGCGCTGGTGCGGCCCGAGCGGCTGGAGATCGTCCGCGAGTGGGACGTCGTCGGCATGCGGGGCACCGGCTCCTTCGACCTGATCGCCCGCGACGTCGAGATCAGCCGGCACTGGACGTTCATCCGCGGCGGCACCCCGGTGATCGACGAGCCGCTCTACCGCTACCCCGCCATCACCTACGCCGCCCAGTCGTTCTCGATCGTCTCCGCCGGCGTCGCCCGCGCCGCCCTCGACCTCGCCGAGCGGGAGGGCGGCGGACGGGCGAGCATCACCGGCGCCCCGCGTGCGGCCGACCGCCCCTACTACCGCGCCGGCATCGCCGAGGCCGAGGCCACGCTGCGCGCCGCCCGCGCCTACTTCTACGAGGCCGCCGAGGAGGCGTGGCAGGCGCTCCTCGACGGCCGTCCGGTCAGCGACGAGCAGAACGCGCACCTGCGCCTGTCGGCCACCCACCTGGCCAGGACGGCGGCGGAGGTGGTCGCCAAGGTCGTCTCGCTGTCGGGCACGGCGGCGATCTACCGCGACCACCCGCTGCAGGCGCTGCTGGGGGACGCGCTGGTGCCGCAGGAGCACGCCTTCCTCAGCCCGGCGATGTACGACGCCGCGGGCGCCGTCCTGATGGGCCTGCCTCCCACGGTCCCGGCGTTCCGCTGACCCGCGCCCGGAACGCCGGAACGCCGGAACGCCGGAACGCCGGAACGCCGGAACGCCGGAACGCTAGAACGCGCTGTGCGCCAGCCAGTGCTCCAGCAGCGCCCGGTCCCCGCTGACCTCGGCGGCCGGCGCCCGCCGCGAGAGCACCAGCATGATCTCGGTCACCGTCCCCGACACCACCACGTCACCGGGCCCGTTCCCGCGCTCCCACCGCAGCCCCTCCGGCATCCGGCTGATCACCCAGCCGTCCATCCCGCGCGGCCGGAACGCCAGCCGCTGCCCCGCCCCCCGCATCAGCGCCAGCTCCGGCTTGAACGTCTCCACCCGCGGGTGCGTCATCAGCTCTGCCCCCTCGGTGATGACGTCGGCCGCCAGGTCATCGGCGATCACGTACCGGGCCCCGGTCGTCAGCGCCGCGTCGTAGTGGTGGATCGCGCTCTCGCAGCACATCCTGCGCAGCCAGAACACCGCAGGCACCGGCCCCACGAACGACCACACCTCACTGTCCGGCCCCACCTTCCGCACGGCCTCGACCAGCTCCTCGGCGCCCGCCCGCAGCCACGCCCCCCACTCGGCGGGAGCGCCGGGATCCACCTTCGCCGGATCGGGCGCCGGCGCCGGCACCCCCTTGCGCACCAGCTCGGCCGCCCACCGGTCGGCCTGCCCGACGTGCGCGACCAGCGTCCGCAGCCGCCACTCGGGGCACGTCGGCACCACGGCCTCCGGATCGCCCCCGGCCACCGCCCCGGCGAACCCCTCCGTCTGCTCCCGCAGCCCCGCCACGAGCCGCGCGAAATCCAGAGTCGGCATGGACGTCACTCCTTTTCCTCTTCCCTCGGGTACGCCGTTACCGTAGGAACTCCAGTCGGGTGGAGGTTCAAGTGCTGCTGCGCGATGAGTCGCTCGGGATCGGGGAGCTGGCCCGGCTGACGGGTGCCCCGGTGCGCACCATCCGCTTCTACTGCGACGAGGGCCTCATCACCTCGGTGCGCAGCACGGGCAACCATCGCAGGTTCGGCCACGAGGCCGTCGAACGGCTCGTCCTGGTCAGGCGGCTGCGCGCGCTCGGCCTCGGCCTGACCGCGATCGCGCACGTGCTCAGCGGCGAACGGTCGATGGCCGAGGCGGTGTCCGCCGAGCGGGCCGCCCTCGACGCGCGGCTCGCGGAGCTGGCCTGGCGGCGCGCCGCACTGCGCGCCGTCGAGGAGGCCGGCCCCACCGAGCGGGCCGCCCGGCTGGAGCTGCTGGCCGCCGTGGAGGACGCGGGCGCCGCGCGCGAGCGGCTGGTCCAGTTCTGGCGGCGGCAGCTGGTCTCGCCCGTCTCCGACGGGATCTACGCCTCGTTCCTGTCCATGGCCGTGCCCCAGCCGCCCGCCGACCCGACCCCGCTCCAGGTCGTCGCGTACGCCGAGCTCGTCCGCCTCGCCGGGGACCGGTCGCTGAGCACCGGGCTGCGCGCCAGGGCGCTGGCCAACGCCCGCACCATCGGCGACGAGGACACCTTGATGCACGGCGTCGGTGAGGCGGTGACGCTGGCCGCGCCGTGCGTGGTCGCCGGGGAGGCGCCGCGGGAGGGGCCCGAGCTGGACCGGTTCGTGGCCGCGCACGCCGCCGTCCGGGGGCGGGGGGACAAACCTGATTTCCGGCGTGAGCTGCTGGGGATCGTGGCGGCCGATCGGGATCCGCGGGTGCGGCGGTACTGGCGGCTGGTGGGGGAGGTGAGCGGGGAGGAGGCCACGATCGGGGCCATGGTGGCCTGGCTGACCGACTCGCTCGAACGTTCCGTCAGCCGGTGAGGCCCTGGGCGGCCGCAGAAGTTCCCTCGGATGCTGGCGTCGCGCCGCCCGCTGGCGTCGGCCGGTGGCGTCGCGTCGGTCGTCGGCGTCGCGTCGGCTGGTGGCGTTGCGTCGCCCGCCCGCGTCGCGTCGGCCGCGGGACGTTGCTTCACGCGCTCACGCGGAGGGCGGCCGGGGCGCGCCTGCGTCGCGTCACGAGTACGGCGAGGGCGGCCAGCAGCAGCCAGGCCGACGTCATGACGATCAGCCACGTCCAGCCCGCCTGCCCGTAGACGACCGCCCCCGCGGTGCCGCCCGCGCCGCTGCCGAGGTAGTAACACAGCGTGTAGACGCCGGCGGCCCTGCCCCGGGCGGGCGGTGGCGCGTCGGCGGTCACCCAGGCGTTGGCGATGGCGTGCGCGGCGAAGAACCCGGCGGTCAGGACGGCGAAACCGAGCGCGATGACGGGCAACGACGGATGCGCGGTCAGCACCGACCCCACCACCGTCACCGCCAGCGCCCCCACCAGCGCCGTGGTCCGCCCCATGCGCGCGGCCAACCGCCCTGCGGCGGCCGAGGACGCGGTGCCCATGGCGTAGGAGAGGAACACCAGCGAGGCGGCGGCCGGGCTGAGCGAGATCGGCGGCGCGGCCAGCCGGAAACCGGCCGCGTTGTAGAGCGCCACGAACGCCCCCATCGCCAGCGCCCCCACGGCGAACGGCGCCACCAGCCCCAACCCGAGCCGCACCCCACCCCCGCCGCGCCCGCTCACGTCGCGCCCGCTCACGTCGCGCTCCACAACGGCGTCAGCACCGCGACCAGCGCCATCACCGCGCAGTCCGCCACCACCTTCACCGGTCGCGCTAGCGCTGCTAGGTTCGCTAGCGCTGCTCTCTCCACGCGGCAGTGCCACCACCGTGAACAACGAGCACACCAGCGCCACCCCGGCCACCGCCACCAGCGCCCCGTGCCACCCCAGCGGCCCGGCGGCGAAGCCCGCCCCGAGCCGCCCCAGCATGCCGCCGACCGAGTTACCCGCGATCATCGCCCCCACCGCCCCCGCCAGCCGGGCCGTACCGACCTGATCGGCCAGATACGCAGCCGCTACCCCGGCGAACCCGGCGATCGCCACCCCCTGCACCCCCCGCATCACCAGGAACACCGCAAAAGACGGCGCCAGCGGCAGCAACAGCCCGATCACCGCCGACACCACCACCGACCAGAGGATCACCCGCCGCCGCCCGACCACCCCCGCCAGCCACGCCAGCGGCAGCACCGCCACGGCCAGGGACGCGGTCGCCACCCCGATCGCGAGTGAGGCGCTGCCCGGGTCCAGCCCGTACGCCGTGGCGAGCTGGGGCAGCACCGGCTGGGGCGCGTACAGGAGGGCGAAGGACGACAGCCCGGCCGCCGCCACGGCCGCGCTCGCCCGCCGCGTGTCGACGATCGGCTCGGAAGCTTGGAGAACCACCACCCCCCAAACGCTAAGCAAGGCTAATAAATACGTCTAATACGCTGATGGGCGATAATTCATACCGTGGTGGATGAATCGGATGACCGGCTGGCCGCCCGGCTGGCGCCGGCCCTCGCGCTGCTGGCCGCCGTGGGCGAGACCGGGCACGTGACGCGCGCGGCCGAGCTGCTCGGCATCCCGCAGCCCACCGCCAGCCGAAGGCTCGCCGCCCTGGCCGAGGTCGTGGGGGCGCCGCTCGTCCAGCCGTCCGGCCGGGGCATCCGCCTGACCAGGGCGGGCCGTACGCTGGCCGCCGCCTCCACCCGCGCCCTGGCCACCATGACCGCCGCCGCCCGCGAGGTGCGGGAGGAGATCGACCCCGGCAGCGGCCGTATCGTCCTCGGGTTCCTGCACCTGCTCGGGCGCACGCTGGTGCCGTCCCTCATCGGCGGGTTCAGGGAGCGCAACCCGGGCATCCGCTTCAGCCTGTCGCAGGGGTCGCGGCAGGACATGCTGGACGCGCTGCGCGCGGGCGAGATCGACCTGGTGTTCGTGGCTCCCATGCCGCTCGACGACCCCGACCTCGTCAGCCACCCGCTGGCCGACCAGGAGCTGGTACTGTGCGCGCCGCCGTCACACCGCCTGGCCGCCAGGGAGCGGGTGCGGGCCGCCGAGCTGGCGGGGGAGGAGCTGGTGACGCTGGAGCACGGGTACGGGCTGCGGCAGATCACCGACGACCTGTGCGCGGCGGCCGGGTTCGAGCCGCGGATCGCGTTCGAGGGGCAGGAGTCGGAGACCGTGCGGGGGCTGGTGGCGACCGGGCTGGGCGTGGCCGTCCTGCCCCGGTCGGATCAGCCGCCCACGGGCGGGGTGGTGGAGATCCCGCTGTCACCGCCCCTGTACCGGACCGTCGGCGTCAGCTGGCCCGCCGGGGAGCGGCTCACGCCGGCCGTCCGCGCCTTCCGCGACCACGTCCGCTCCCACCACCTCGCCGGCCTCGGCCGCGCCTTCCGCCCCGCGACCGGCGTGTGAGAGCCGCGCCTTCCGCCCCGCGACCGGCGTGTGAGAGCCGCGCCTTCCGCCCCGCGACCGGCGTGTGAGAGCCGCGCCTTCCGCCCCGCGACCGGCGTGTGAGAGCCGCGCCTTCCGCCCCGCGACCGGCGTGTGAGAGCCGCGCCTTCCGCCCCGCGACCGGCGTGTGAGTGCCGGTGATGCGGCCCGGGCGGCAGGGCGTTGCGCCAGACTGGGCCCATGACACATGACGGGGATGCGGGGGTTCCTGGCTCGCTGGCGCAGGTCCTGGCGGAGGTGGCGGCCGAACGGGCGGCCCAGGACGCCCGGTTCGGCATGCAACTGCTGCCGGACGGCACCGGCGGCGACGGTACGGTGGCCGCCTCGAACCTGGCCAGGGACGCCACGGACACCGCGTCCAGGGGCGGCGCGCTGACCTGGCGGCACATCTTGGCCGAGGAGGTCATGGAGGCGTTCGCCGAATCGGATCCGGACCGGCTGCGGGCGGAGCTCATCCAGGTGGCCGCCGTGGCGGTCAAGTGGACCCAGGCTCTGGATCGTCGTCCGCCCGGGGGGTCGCGGGCGTCGGCTTAGGTTCTACAGAAGCTTGACGGCGAGCATTGGGCTTGTCGAATGAGCGGAACGGCTGAGCAGGCTGAGGAGTCCGCCGGGATGTGGTCCGGTGAGGGTGAGAGGCGACGGGGGCTGGTCCTACCTCTGACTACACATCATTGACGGGCTCTCCATTCTGTGTAGAAGATTTGGCAACGATCGCCACCTGCGGATGGGGACGGCCATGACGTCCGAGTCGTTCAACGCCAGCGTCTATCTCACCGACCGCCAGGTCGAGGCGGGCCGGGGCGGCCACGTCGCGATCACCGGCCCCGCCGGCACGCTCACCTACGCCCAGCTCGCCACGCGGGTCGCGGAGCTGGCCACCGGGCTGCGGGAGCTGGGTGTCAGGCCGGAGGAGCGGGTTCTGCTCGTGATGTCCGACCGGCCCGAGACCGTGGTCACCATCTTGGCCGTGATGCGGATGGGCGCGGTCGCGGTGCCGGTGTCCACCATGTACAACGCGGCCGAGCTGGGCGATCTCATCAGGGACTCGCGGGCGCGGCTGGTCGTGGCGACCCCCGAGTTCGAGGACGTCGTGCGCGCGGCCATGGCCGGTGCCCCCGAGGCGAGCCGGCTGCTGGTGACCGGTGAGGAGTGGGCCGAGGTGCTGGCGGCGGGGCGGCCGGCCGGACCGGCGTACGACACCTGGCGGGACTCACCCGCGCTGTGGCTCTACACCTCGGGCACGACCGGCGCGCCCAAGGCCGCGATGCACCGGCACGGTGCGATCAGGGACGTCTACGAGACGTACGGGCGGCAGGTGCTCGGGATCCGGCCGGAGGATCGGTGCCTGTCGGTGGCGCGGCTGTTCTTCGCGTACGGGATCGGCAACTCGATGTTCTTCCCCCTGGCGGCGGGCGCCACCGCGATTCTCGACCCGGCCAGGCCGACACCGGCGGGGGTGATCGCGCGGGTGGCGGAGGAACGCCCCACGCTGTTCTTCGCCGGCCCCACCTTCTTCGCGGCCCTGCTCGCCACCGAGCCCACCGGACCCGCCGAACGCCCCCAGCCTGCCGACCGGCCGCAGCCCACCGAGCCCACCGGACCCACCGAGCCCACCGGACCCGCCGAGCGCCCCCAGCCTGCCGAGCGCCCCCAGCCCGCCGAGCGCCCCCGGTCCGCTGAGCATCCCCAGCCCACCGAGGCCGCCGAGTCTCCCGCCGAGAACCCCTTCGCCTCGGTACGGCTGGCCGTCTCCGCCGGTGAGGCGCTGCCCGCCGAGATCTACCGCCGGTTCACCGGCCGCTTCGGCGTGGACGTCATCGACGGCCTCGGCTCCACGGAGGCGCTGCACATCTTCATCTCCAACCGCCCCGGCCAGGTACGCCCCGGCACGTCCGGCACCGTGGTCCCCGGCTACGAGGCCCGCCTCCTCGACGAGCACGGTTCCCTCGCCGGGGTGGGCGAGCCCGGCCAGCTGTACGTGCGCGGCGACTCGATCGCCACCGGCTACTGGTGCCGCACGGCGACCACCCGGCAGGTGTTCCAGGGGGAGTGGCTGCGTACCGGGGACACCTACGTCCTGGAGGAGGACGGGTCCTACCGCTGCCTCGGCCGCTCCAACGACATGATCAAGGCGGGCGGGATCTGGGTGTCGCCGATGGAGGTCGAGGCGCGGTTGCTCCAGCACGAGTCGGTGGCGGAGTGCGCGGTGGTGGCCTACATCGACGGGGAGGGGCTGGAGAAGCCGGTGGCCTGCGTGGTGCCCGCCCCCGGGCGGCGGGTGGACGCGGGGGAGCTGATCGGGTTCTGCCGGGACGGGCTGGCGTCGTTCAAGCGGCCTCGTGAGGTGCTGGTGCTGGACGAGCTGCCCAAGACGGCGACCGGCAAGATCCAGCGCGTGGTGGTCCGCCGCCTCGCCGCCGACCGCCTGGACAAGGGCTGATCACCTGGACGAGGGCTGACCGCCTGGACGAGGGCTGACCGCTTGGACAAGGGCTGATCGCCTGGACGAGGGCTGACCGCCTGAGGCAATGGAGAGGGCTGACCGCCCGGCCGATACCGGGCGGGAGCAGCGGGCGCAGCCGTCAGGAGGGCACGGCGCCGTAGACGGTGACCGCGAACGGCCGCGCCGAGGCCGTGTAGACCTCCTGGCCGATCCGCTTCAACGACCCGTGCGCATCCAGATACCCGTGCAACCGGTCCGCCTCCGGCCACGGATGCACCGCCACCAGCACCCCGTCAGGCGCCAGCAGCCCGCTGAGCTGCGCCGAGGCCCGCTGCAACCGCTCATGCCGCCCGAGGTAGTACAACGTCTCGGAGCAGAACGCCAGATCGAAGCCAGGCTCGGCCGGATGGGTCAGGAGGTCGGCCTGGACGAACCGCACCCGGCCCTCCCGCTCGGGCACCCGCTCGCGGGCCCGCGCCAGCGCCCGCCCCGAGACGTCCATGCCGGTGATCTCCGCATCCGGATAGGTCGTGGCCAGCGCGTGGGTGAAGACGCCTTCTGCGCAGCCGACCTCGATGATGCGCCGGTACGGCCGGTCCGGCACGTGCCGCAGAGTGGAACGGTACTTGTGCTGCTCATAACTGTCGGTGGCCAGTTTCCACGGGTCAGGAGTGCGATGCCACCAGTCGAAGTAACGGCGCAGGATCATGCCCTGCCCCTGGGGGGACAGCAAGGAGAGCGTCCGGAAGAACGTACGATGCGCGAGCTCGGGAAGACTGGGCACGGGCGGCCTCTCTCGGTCGGGGACAAGGGGGGCGTCCGGGACTTGAGGTGCGGTCGTCGTCACATGGGAATGCCCGCTCAACGAGCGGGCGATACCCGATCGTGCCCGTATCGAAAAACTGATTCAGGAAATGTCGCTGCGCAGTTCTCGCTTCAGCACTTTTCCGGAGGCGTTTTTTGGAAGTGATTCCAGGAAAACGATGCGCTTGGGCGTTTTGAACGGCGCCAGCCGTTCCCGCAGGAACGTGATCAGCTCCTGCTCCGTCACCCCGGCCCCCTCACGCAGCACCACGGCGGCCGTCACCGCCTCGATCCACTTCTCGTCCGGCACCCCGAAGACCGCCGCCTCCGCGACGGCCGGATGCTGGTAGACGGCCTCCTCCACCTCGCGGCTGGCCACGTTCTCGCCACCCGTCTTGATCATGTCCTTCTTCCTGTCGACCACCGACAGGTAGCCGTCCTCGTCCAGCACGCCCAGGTCGCCGCTGTGGAACCAGCCGCCGCGGAACGCCTCGGCCGTCTTGTCCGGGTCGTTCCAGTAGCCGAGCATGGCGTGCGGGCTGCGGTGCACGATCTCGCCGACCACGCCGGGCGGCACCGGCTCCCCGGCGTCGTCCACGATCCTGGTCTCGACGTTCAGTGCGGGCCGTCCCGCCGAGCCCAGCCGGGTGAGCTGCTCCTCGGGGCCGAGGATGGTCGCGACGGGCGCCATCTCGGTCTGACCGTAGAAGTTGAACAGCCGCACGTCGGGCAGCCGCGTGGCGATCTCCTTCAGCACCTCCACCGGCATGATGGAGGCGCCGTAGTAGCCCTTGCGCAGCGACGACAGGTCGCGCCGGTCGAAGTCGGGGTGGCGCAGCAGCGAGATCCACACCGTCGGCGGGCAGAACAGCTTGGTGGCCCGCTCGCCCTCGATCGTGGCCAGGATCGCCGCCGGGCTGGGGCCGGGCAGCACGATGTTGGTGGCGCCCAGGTAGACGCCCGGCGTCAGGAAGCAGTGCAGCTGCGCGCAGTGGTAGAGGGGCAGGGCGTGCACCTCCACGTCGCCGGCGCTCATCTCGCCGTCCACCACGCACGTGACGTACTGCGCGATCAGGCTCCTGCTCGACAGCGTGGCGCCCTTGGGACGCGACTCGGTGCCGCTGGTGTACATGAGCTGGATCGGGTCGTCGTCGGCGATCTCCACCTGGGGCTCGGCGGCGTCCTCGAACGACGACCACGCGGCGAACGGCTCCCACCCGTCCCGGCCCGCGCCGATCACCCCGCGCACCGCGACCTCGGGCGTCACCGCCGCGTCGGCCACCGGCAGCAGCGCCTCCTCGACCAGCATCCCGGTGGCGCCGGAGTGCCGCAGGATGTAGGCCACCTCCTCGGCGCCCAGCATGAAGTTGATCGGGACGGAGATCGCCCCCAGCCGCGCCAGCGCGAAGTAGGCCACCACGAACGCGTGGTGGTTGTGGCTCAGGACGGCGAACCGGTCGCCCTTGCCCACCCCCCTGGCGGCCAGCGCGTTGGCCGTCCTGTTCACTGCCAGGTCGAGATCGGCGTAGCTCTGCCGCAGGTCGCCGTAGACGACGGCGGTCTTGGCGGGGAACCGGGCGGCGGTGCGCCGCAGGAGGTCACCGATGGTGTGCTGACGGATCATGCGAACACCCTTCAGAACGATGTTCGGGTGATCCTAACCCGTGAAGAGCGCCGCGAGCCGCCGGTAGGAGTCCAGCCGCTGCTCCAGGTCGTAGGTGTTCATCGTGACCAGCACCTCGTCGGCCCCGCTCGTCCCGACCAGCGAGGCGAGCGCCACCGCGACCTCGTGCTCCGTGCCGTGGATGCGGCCCTTGAGCGCCTCGTCCAGGTAGGCCCGCTCCCGCGTGCTCAGCTCCATGCCCGCGATCTCGGCAGCGGGCACGAGCGGCGGGAAGGAGCCGCCGGTGCGCGAGCGCACCGTGGCCCACGCCTCGGGCAGCTGCAGCAGCGCCGCCTCCTCGGCGGTCGCGCCGACCGCCACGTCCGCCGCGACGATCACGTACGGCCGCGCCGCCCACGCGGAGGGCCGGAACGCGGCCCGGTACCGCGCCACGGCGTCGTGCATCCGCGCCCCGCCACCGATCACCATCGGCAGCCCGTGCTCGGCCGCGAGGTCCGCCCCCGCCCCCATCGCCAGCACGAACACCTGCGGACGCAGCCCCTCGGCGGGCAGCGCGTGCACGCCGGGATGCGCCCGCTGGGTCCCGTCGAAGTAGCCGAGCAGCTCGGCGAGCTGGTCACCGAACCGGTCCGCGTCGTCCTTGCCGTGCCCGAGCGCCTTGCGGATGCCCCCGGTGAAACCCACGGAACGCCCCAGACCCATGTCCACGCGGCCGGGATGCAGCGACTCCAGCACGCCGAACTGCTCGGCCACCACCAGCGGCCGGTGGTTGGGCAGCATCACGCCGCCGGTGCCCACCCGGATCCGCGAGGTCGCCGCGGCCAGGGCCGCCGCCAGCACGGTCGGCGCCGACCCGGCCACCCCCGGCACGCTGTGGTGCTCCGACACCCAGAACCGGTGGTAGCCGAGCTCCTCGGCCCGCCGCGCGAACTCCACGGTCTCGCGCAGCGCGGCGGCCGGGGTCGAGCCGCGGCGGACGAGTGAGCGGTCGAGAATCGAGTAGGCGGTCATGTACGGGTGCAACACGCCCGCCCTCCGGATCAATCCACCGGATCGGCAGGAACGCCCTCGTAGTGCCCGACCAGCCGCGCCACCAGCCCGGCGTCCTGGCGCAGCGGCACGCCGTCCACCCTGCCGACCGGCATCACGCCCCAGGAGTTGCAGAGGAACACCTGGTCGAACCCGCTCAGGTCGGCCACCTTGATCGGCCGCCGCTCCTGCGGCACGTCGAGGTCGCGCAGCAGGCTCATCGTGATCCCGAGCAGCATCGGCGCGTCGGGCCACACCAGCCGGCCGCCGGCGAAGGCGCCCAGATTCGTGATCGCGCCCTCGCTGATCAGGCCGTCAGCGGTGGTGAGCAGTGCCTCGTCGAAGCCCTCCCTGGCGGCCTGCCGCAGGATGTGCGCCTGCTGGAAGCCGAAGGCCTGCTTGATGTGCGGCAGGTAACGCTGGTAGACGACCGGCTTGACGTGCAGCGGCCCGGCCGGCGGCGGATGCGGCGGGTAGGCGGCGGCCACGATGCGCGGCCGGCCGCCGTACTCCACGACGTGCACCCGCACCCCGGCGTCGCGCCCGGCGTCGCCCAGCACGGCCCTGATCGAGGCCAGCACCGCCGCCCGGTCGAGCCCCGCCCCGAACAGCTCCCTGCTGGCCGCTTCGAGCCGGTCGAGGTGCCGGCCGAGCCCGCGCACCCGCCGGCCCCTGACCTGCATGGCGGTGAAGTGCCCGTAGCGGGCCTCCAGCATGAGGCGCGCCCCGGCGCCCACCAGATCGCCGTCCACGGCCGTGCGTCCAGTCACGACGATCAGTTTACGTACGGCGCCGCCATGTCAGGGGCTCAGGCGCTCTCCGCCCGCAGCACCGTGTACGGCGCCAGCTCGCCCAGCCCCCGCACCGACAGCCGGTTCACCTCCCGCAGCCGGAACGCCCGATCGCCTTCGAGCTCCTCGGCGAGCTGCGGATCGGCCAGGATCGTTCCCGGCAGGGACAACGCGGTCAGCCTGCTGGCCAGGTTCACGGTGGTGCCGAACACGTCGCCCATCCGCCAGATCACCGGCCCGGAGGCCAGCCCCACCCGCAGCTCCGGCATGTCCTTGCCGCGCGCGTGCGTCTCCACCAGCCGCAGCGCGATCTCCGCCGCCACGTGCGCCTTGTCGCTCACGAACAGCACCGAGTCGCCCAGCGTCTTGACCACCCGCCCGCCGGAGGAGGTCACGATGTCGGCCGAGCGCCCCTCGAACCTGTCGACCAGCCTGGCCAGCTCGGCGCCGGTGATCTGCCTGCTCAGCCGGGTGAAGGCGACCAGGTCGGCGAAGCCGACGGCCAGCCGTACGGCGCTCATGTCCTGCTCGGCGATGCGCCCGGCGGCGGCGGCGAGCTGGCGCTGCCAGGCGTAGACCAGCAGCTTGGCCAGGTCGGGCACCACCCGCTCGGCCCGCCTGCGCCAGGCGCGCGGCCGCTCGGCCAGCGGCACGCCCGCGTTGTCGAGCGCCTCCGCGCCCAGCTCGGCCTGCGACTCGGCCAGCCTGGTCGTGGCCCGGCCCAGCGAGCGGGCGATGAGCAGCACGTGCGCCTCGTCGTAGACGCCCGAGGTCACCATGCCGAGCAGCGTCTTGAGCGCCTCGACGTCGGAGTCGGTGAACTCGACGGCGTCGTCGGGCACGTTGGCGAACCCCAGGGCACGCCAGAACCGCCGCGCGCGATAGACCGGCACCCCCGCCATCTCGGCGACCTGGTGACTGGTGTATCGCCGCGGCTCGCGCAGAAAGGCTTCCGCCAGCCCGTCCCCGTCCACGCCCGCCACCTCGGCAACATAACACCCTGTGGGCCAGATCACTCCAACAGTGCCCTCAAGGCACTCCGCTCTCCTTCATCTACATACCCGGCGTAATAGTCATACATCGCTTTTCTCGACAAGCGCGCGGCCAGCGGGCCGTCGCCCGCCCGGATGGCGGCGATGACCTCCTCGTGGTGCCGGATGCTGCGCCGCATCAGCTGCGCGCGGTCCGGCGCCGCGGCGATGCGCTCCGAGATCAGCTTCAGCACGATGGAACGCACCACCTCGGTGCAGATCTGGATCAGCTTGTTGCCGCCGGCCCGCGCCACCGCGTCGTGGAAGGCCACGTCCGCCGCGCCGAACGCGTTCTCGTCGCCGCCGGCCGCCACGCGCATGGCGGCGACCGCCTCGCCCATCTCGGCGAGCTGCTCCTCGGTGCGCAGCCGCGCGGCCAGCAGCACCGCCGAGCCGTCCAGCACCATCCTGAACTGCACCAGCTCGCCCAGCGACAGCTCCGCCACCCTGGCCAGCGTGGTCATCGACTTGTGTAATGCCGCGGGCGAGAACGGCAGCACCTCCGCCCCGTTCGGATCACCGGGCCGCGAGCGCACCAGCCCGCGCGCCTGCAGCACCCGCAGCGCCTCGCGCACGGTGGACCGGCTGACCGAGAACTGCACCATCAGCTCCCGCTCGCTCGGCAGCCGCCCGCCAGGTGCCAGCGCGCCGCTCTCGACGGCCTCCTCGATCTGCTCCACGATCCGCTCGTAAGCGCGCACGGTACGCACCGGCTCGAAGCGCGGACCACCCATGCAAGCCCCCTTGACCCGAGCCGTCACCGGCTGGCAATGTGCGTAGCCTACTGGTCAGACCAGTGCACTAGCCAGGAGGCTGTACGACATGAGGCGAATCGGGATCTGGATCGCCGCCGGCGGTCTCCTGCTGGCCACGGCCGCCTGCGGAGGCGGCTCGGGCGGCGGTGGCGGCGGGGGCACGACGCCGAAGAGCGAGTCGCTGTCGGTCGGCGCGGTCGCCGAGCCCGCCAACCTCGACTTCACCTCCACCGAGGGCGCCGCCATCCCGCAGGCCCTGCTCGTCAACGTCTACGAGGGCCTGGTCAAGCTCGACCAGAACGGGCAGATCGTGCCGCTGCTCGCCGAGAAGTGGGACGTGTCCGACGACAGGAAGACCTACACCTTCACGCTGCGCAAGAACGTGAAGTTCAGCAGTGGCGCGCCGTTCACGGCCGACGACGTGGTCTTCTCCCTCGACCGGGTGAAGAGCGACTGGAAGCTCAAGATCAAGACCCAGCTCGACGTCGTGGACAAGGTCGAGAAGAAGGACGACTCGACCGCCGTCGTCACGCTCAAGCAGCCCAGCAACGGCTTCCTCTACTCGATGACCAGCAGGCTCGGCGCCATGTTCAGCCGCACCGGCGTCGCCGACCTGGCCAACAAGCCCGTCGGCACCGGCCCGTACGTGCTGGGCTCCTGGCGGCGCGGCGACTCCCTCCGGCTCGACGCCAACCCCTCCTACTGGGGCACCGAGCCGGCGCTGTCGTCGGTCACGCTGAAGTACTTCAAGGACGCCACGGCGATGAACAACGCGCTGCTGACCGGCGGCATCGATGTCATCTCCAGCGTGCAGGCGCCCGAGTCGCTGCAGCAGTTCGCCGACCCCAACCGGTTCGAGACCATCGAGGGCACCACCAACGGCGAGGTCGTGCTGTCGATGAACAACGGCCGCCCACCGTTCGACGACAAGCGCGTCAGGCAGGCCGTGCGGCACGCCATCGACCACAAGGCGCTGCTCGACACCGCCTGGGCCGGGCGCGGGCAGCTCATCGGCTCGATGGTGCCGCCCACCGACCCCTGGTACGAGGACCGCACCGGCGACTACCCCTACGACCCGGCCAAGGCCAAGGAGCTGCTCGGCGGCAAGACGTACACCGTCAAGCTGCGCATCCCGAACCTGCCGTACGCGGTCAACAGCGCCCAGGTCGTCAAGTCGCAGCTCGCCCAGGTGGGGATCACGGCCGAGATCGAGCCGCTGGAGTTCCCCGCGCGCTGGCTGGACCAGGTGTTCACCAAGGGCGACTACGACCTGTCCATCATCAACCACGTCGAGCCCCGCGACATGGGCATATTCGCCGACAAGTCGTACTACTTCCGGTACGACAATCCGGAGTTCGGCAAGCTGCTCGCCTCCGCCGACGCGGGCACCGAGCAGGAGCAGGCCGACGACCTCAAGCAGGCCGCCAAGCTGCTGTCCGAGGACGCCGCCGCCGACTGGCTGTTCCTGTTCCCCAACCTGATCGTGGCGAAGAAGGGCGTCACCGGGCTGCCGAAGAACGCCATCGCGGAGTCCTTCGACTTCACCGCGCTCGCCAAGCAGTGATCCTGTACCTCGTCAAGCGGCTGGCGGTGCTGCTCGCGAGCATCGTCGTGGCCGCCGTGGCGGTGTTCGCGTTCATGGCGCTGCTGCCCGGCGACCCGGCCGAGATCGCGCTCGGCGTCAACGCCACCCCCGAGGCGGTGGCCGAGCTGCGCCGGCAGTTCGGCACCGACCGGCCGCCCGTCGTGCAGTTCCTCGACTGGTTCGGCGGGCTGGCGCAGGGCGACTTCGGCACCTCGTACGTGACCAGCGCCCCCATCGGCCCGCAGATCTCCGAACGGCTCGCCGTCACGGCCGTGCTCGTGCTCGGCGGCATGGTCGTGGCCCTGCTGCTGGCCGTGCCGCTGGGCACGTTCGCCGCCGTGCACCACCGCGACCCGCTCGGCGCGGCGATCAGCGCGGCCAGCCAGCTCGGCATCGCGATCCCCGCGTTCCTGGCCGGGATCCTGCTCGTGTTCGTCTTCGCGGTGCAGGCCCAGGTGCTGCCGTCCGGTGGCTACGTGCCCTTCGCCGACGACCCGGGAGAGTGGCTGCGCGGCCTGCTGCTGCCGTGGCTGTCGCTGGGCCTGGTGCAGGGCGCGGTGCTCACCCGCTACGTGCGCAGCTCCGTGCTCGACGTGATGCGCGAGGACTACCTGCGCACCGCCCGCGCCAAGGGGCGCGGCAGCACCGGCGCGCTGTGGCGGCACGGGCTGCGCAACGCCGCCGTGCCCGTCGTCACCGTGCTCGGCCTGCAACTGGCCACGCTGCTGATCGGCGCGGTCGTGGTCGAGCGGGTGTTCGTCATCCCCGGCCTCGGCGACCTGCTGCTCAACGGCGTCGCCGGGCGTGACCTGCTGCTCGTCCAAGGCGTGGTGATGGTGCTGGTGGCGGCCGTGCTGCTGATCAACTTCGTGGTGGACGTGACCTACCACCTGCTCGACCCGAGGCTGCGATGAGGGGCCGGGCCAACGCGGGCCTGCTGATCGGCGGCGCGCTCGTCGGGCTCGTCGTGCTCGCCGCCGTCGTCTCGTTCTTCTGGACGCCGCACGACCCCACCCTCGTGGACGCCGGCCGCAAGCTGCGCGAGCCGGGCGGCGGCTACCTGCTCGGCGCCGACAAGTTCGGCCGCGACACCTTCAGCCAGCTCATGGTCGGCGCCCGCACCACCCTCTACGTCGGCATCGTCGCGGTCGGCATCGCCGCCGTCATCGGCACCCCGCTCGGCGTGATCGCCGGGATGACGCCGCGCGGCTGGCTGTCGGAGCTGGTCATGCGGGTCAACGACCTCGTCTTCGCCTTCCCCGCGCTGCTGCTGGCCGTCATGCTCGGCGCGGTGTACGGGCCGGGCACGCTCACCGCGATGATCGCGATCGGGGTGGCCACGATCCCCGCGTTCGCCCGCGTGGCCCGCGCCGCCACGCTCCAGGTCATGGTGACCGACTACATCCTGGCCGCCAGGGCCGCCGGGCGGCGCCGGCCCGCCATCGCCGTGCGGCACGTGCTGCCCAACATCGGCTCCGTGCTCATCGTGCAGGCCTCGGTGTCGTTCGCGATCGCGATCCTGGCCGAGGCGGCGCTGTCGTTCCTCGGCTTCGGCACCCGCCCGCCGATCCCGTCGTGGGGGCGCATGCTGCAGGAGTCGCAGGAACTGCTCTTCTCCACCCCCCGCCTGGCGCTGTGGCCGGGGATCGCGATCGCCGTGGCCGTGCTCGGCTTCAACCTCCTCGGCGACGGCCTGCGCGACTACCTCGACCCCAAGCTCAGGAGGATCCGTGCTGAAGGTTGACGGCCTGACCGTCCGCGCGGGCACCGTCGAGCTGGTCCGCGACGTCTCCTTCGACCTCGCGCCCGGCGAGCGGGTCGGGCTGATCGGCGAGTCCGGCTCCGGCAAGTCGCTCACCGCGCTGTCGCTCATGGGCCTGCTCCCCGAGGGGGTCACCGCCTCCGGCCGGGCCAGGCTCGGCGACCGCGACCTCGTCGGCGTGCCCGAGAGCCGCATGAAGAGCCTGCGCGGCCGGGAGCTGTCCATGGTCTTCCAGGAGCCGATGACCGCGCTGAACCCGCTCATGCGGATCGGCGCCCAGGTCGCCGAGGCCATGACCCTGCACGGCCGGCCCCGCCAGGAGGCCCGCGAGCGGTCGGTCGAGCTGCTGGAGCGCGTCCGGCTGCCCGAGCCGGGCCAGATGGCGCGCGCGTACCCGCACCAGCTCTCCGGCGGCCAGCGCCAGCGCGTCATGCTCGCCATCGCCCTGGCCAACAACCCCGGGCTGCTCATCTGCGACGAGCCCACCACCGCGCTCGACGTCACCGTCCAGAAGCAGATGCTCGACCTGATCGGCGAGGTCGCGCCCGCGCTGCTGTTCATCACCCACGACCTGGCCGTGGTCGCCTCGATGTGCGAGCGGGTCCTGGTCATGTACGGGGGCCGCGTCGTCGAGTCGGGCCCGCTGCGCGAGGTCTTCACCCGGCCCCGCCACCGCTACACGCAGGGCCTGCTCGCCGCCTCCCGGCTCACCCCGCGCGGCACCCGGCTGCCCACCATCGCCGGCAGCGTGCCACCGGCGGGCGGCTTCCCCAGCGGCTGCGTCTTCCGCAACCGCTGCCCGCACGCCACCCCCACCTGCGAGACGACTCCGGCGCTGACAGGAGACGGCCATGCCTACGCATGCTGGCACCCCGCTGATTGAGGCCGCCGGGCTGAACCGGGTCTACCGCCGCCCGCGTACCTCGCTCACCAGGCCGGGAGCCGCCGTGCACGCCCTGCGCGACGTCTCCCTGACCGTACGGCGCGGCGAGCGCCACGGCATCGTCGGCGAGTCGGGCTCCGGCAAGTCCACCCTGCTGCGCCTGCTCTGCGCCCTCGACCAGCCCACCAGCGGCAGCATCCGGTTCGACGGCCAGGAGATCACCGGCAGGCCCGAGCGCCGGCTGCGCTTCCTGCGCGAGAACCTCCAGATCGTCTTCCAGGACCCGATGAGCTCGCTCGACCCGCGCATGCGCGTGCGCGACCTCGTCGCCGAGCCGCTGGCCGCCCTCGGTCTGCCCGCCGGCGGCCGGGTCGCGGAGCTGCTCGACGCGGTGGGGCTGCCCGCGTCGGCCGCCGACCGGTACCCGCACCAGTTCTCCGGCGGCCAGCGGCAGCGCATCGCCATCGCCCGCGCGCTCGCCCCTCGCCCGAAGGTGCTGGTCGCCGACGAGCCCGTCAGTGCCCTGGACGTCTCCGTGCGAGGGCAGATACTCAACCTGCTGGCCGACCTCGTGGACGAGCTGGGGCTCACGCTCGTGTTCGTCTCGCACGACCTGTCCGTGGTGCGGCACGTGTGCGAGACGGTCGCGGTCATGAGCAGGGGCGAGATCGTGGAGACCGGGCCCGTGGACGACGTCTGGGCCGCGCCCGCCCACCCGTACACGCGGGCGCTGCTTTCGGCCGTACCGACTCTGGAGGGACTGCTGTGATCGAAGTCGACGCCGCTGGAGTGGTGGAGTTCACACAGGCGCTGGTGCGCGTCCCCAGCACCAACGACCCGGCGCGCGGCCGCAGCGAGCGGCCCGCCGCCGAGCTGGTCGAGGCGCGGATGCGGGAGTGGGGCTGGGACCCGGTCGTGGACGAGGCCGCGCCCGGCCGGCCGAACGTCGTCGCCGTCGTCGAGGGCGGCGGCGGGCCGGGGCCCACCCTCATGTTCGAGGGGCACACGGACGTCGTCACCGAGGGCGACCTGTCCACCTGGACCGTGGACCCGTTCGGCGGGGAGATCCGCGACGGCAGGCTGTGGGGGCGGGGCAGCGCCGACATGAAGTCCGGCCTGGCCGCCATCCTCTACGCCACCCGCGCCCTGCAGCTGGCGGGAACGTTCCCCGGCCGCATCAAGGTGTGCGCGCTGGCCGACGAGGAGGGCCTCATGCTCGGCGCCCACCACTTCGTCTCCACCGGCCTGGCCGCCGACGTGGACGGCGCCATCGTCGCCGAACCCGAGGCGGGCGAGATCTGCGCCGTGGCCAAGGGCGCGCTGCGGCTGCGCGTGGACCTGCACGGCCGGATGGCGCACGGCGCGATGCCGCAGCACGGCCGCAACCCCATCGCCGCCGCCGGCACCCTGCTCGTCGGGCTGCGCTCGCTGCAGGAGGACCTGCAGCGCCGCCACCCCGCCCACGAGCACCTCGGCGAGGTCTACGTGACGCCGACCGTGCTCCAGGCCGGCTCCGAGGAGCAGGTCAACGTGATCCCAGCCGTCGCCTCCGTCTTCGTGGACGTGCGCACCGTGCCGGGCGCCGACCACAAGGAGATCGCCGACCGGGTGGCCGCGCTGGCCTGCGCCGAGGGCGTCTCGGCGGAGGTGACGGTGCTGGTGGACCGGCCGCCGGTGGACGTGCCGCGCACGGACCCGGTGGTCGCCGCGCTGGCAGCCGCCCACCGCGCCGTCACGGGCGAGGAGCCGGTGTACGGCGGGGTGCCGGGGACGACGGACGGGACCGTCCTGACGCACTGGGGCGGGGTGCCGTCCGTGGTGTACGGGCCCGGCGGGAAGTGGATCGCGCACCAGGCGGACGAGTTCGTGGAGGTGGCGGAGATCGTGCGGTGCACGCGGGTGTTCGCCGAGGCCGCCAGGCGGTTCCTGAACGGGGAGCACTGATGGCGCTCGTCCTGCGCGCCGGGGAGACCAACTCGCTGGTGGACGTGGCGGGGCTGCGCGTGGGGCACGCCCGGCGCGTCGGCGGCGGCTTCCGCACCGGCACCACCGTCGTCCTCGCGCCCGCCTCCGGGGCGGTGGCGGGGGTGGACGTGCGGGGGGCCGCGCCCGGCACGCGGGAGACCGAGCTGCTGGATCCGCGGAACCTGGTGGAGCGGGTGCATGCCGTGGTGTTGTCGGGCGGGAGCGCGTTCGGGCTGAGCGCCGCCTGCGGGGTGATGGGGCGGCTGGCGGACGCGGGGGTGGGGTTCCCGGTGGACGGTGGGGCGGTGCCGATCGTGCCGGCGGCGGTCATCTTCGACCTGGGCCGTGGCGGCGCCTTCCGCGCCGTCCCGGACGCCACCCTCGGCGCCGCCGCCTACGACGCGGCCTGCGCTGTCTCCGACCACGCCACCTCCGACCCGGCTGCCTTCGACCGGGCCGCAGCCGTCCGAACACCCCACCCCGAGAGGACCTCAGCCCCGGACGGCGAGGCGGACGCGGCAGGCGGGAAGCGGGACGGCGCCATCACCTGCCACCGGGGCCCGGCACGAGGGTCCGTCGGCGCGGGAACCGGCGCCGTGGCGGGCGGCCTAGCGGGAGGGGCCGGCACCGCCAGCGCCGTCCTCCCCGACGGCACCACCGTGGCCGCCCTGGCCGTGGTCAACGCCATGGGCTCCGTCCTCGACCCCCACGACGCCACCCTCGCCGGCGCCAGATACGGCCTGCCGGGCGAGTTCGACCACCTCAGCCCTCCGGCCCCGGCCGAGTCCAGCGCCTGGACCCCCACCCCCGCCCCCTCCTTCAACACCACGATCGGCGTCGTCGCCACCGACCGCACCCTCACCAAGGCCCAGTGCGGCAAGCTCGCCGCCGTCGCCCACGACGGCCTGGCCAGAGCGATCCGCCCGGCCCACACCATGACCGACGGCGACACCATCTTCGGCTTGGCCACCTGCGCCCGCCCCGCCCCCGCCCAGGACACCTTCCAGGACGTCCTCGCCGCCGCGGCCGACGTGTTCAGCCGCGCCGTGGCCGACGCCGTCCTGACCGCCACCGGACGCGCGGACGCGCCCGCCTACCTCGACGTCTTCCCGAGCGCACTGCGGAGCCGACCATGACCTTCGAGCAGCACTGGCCCACCGGCCTGCCCACCGGCCTGCCCACCGGCCTGCCCACCGGCCTGCCCATCGGCCCCGGCTGGGTGGACACCGGCGACACCACCGACGTGACGTTCCCCTACGACGGCTCCACGGTGGCCGCCGCTCCGCTCGGCACGGCCGCGCTCGCCGCCAGGGCCCTGGACGAGGCGCTCGCCGTAGCCCCCGCGACGGCGGCGCTGCCCTCGCACGCCCGCCGCGCCGCGCTCATGGGCGCCCACGACGCGCTGCGCGACAGGCGGGCGGAGTTCGAGCACCTGCTGGTGCTGGAGACCGGTAAGCCGCTGGTGGACTGCCGGGTCGAGGTGGCCAGGACGCTCCTCACGCTCGCCACCGCCGCCGAGGAGGTGGCCCGGCTGCACGGCGAGACCGTCCCGCTCGACCTGCTGCCGTCAGGGGAGGGCCTGATCGGCTTCTGGACGCGGCGGCCCATCGGGGTCGTCGTCGGCATCACGGGCTTCAACTATCCCCTCCTCCTGGCCGCCCACAAGCTCGCACCGGCGGTCGCGGCCGGCTGCCCGGTGATCGTCAAGCCGGCCCCGGCGACCCCGCTGGCCACGCTCTGGCTCGCGCACCTGCTCAGGGACGCGCTGCCGCCCGCGGCCGTGCAGGTCGTCACCGGCGGCGTCGAGGTCGGCCGCACGCTGGTGGAGGACCGGCGGATCGGCGCGGTGTCGTTCACCGGCTCCGCCGCCGCGGGGCACGCCATCGCGCGGGCCGCCGCTCCCACCAAGGTGCTGCTGGAGCTGGGCTCGAACGCGGCCCTCGTGGTCGCGGCGGACGCCGACCTCGAGGCCGCCGCCGACGCGGTCGTGCGCGGCGGCTACTACGCCTCCGGCCAGGCGTGCATCTCCGTGCAGCGGGTGCTGGTCGAGGAGCAGGCGGCGGAGGCGTTCCTGCCGCTGCTGGCCGACCGGGTCAAGAACGTCACCGTCGGCGACCCCCGCCTGCCGGGGACGCGTGTCGCCCCGCTGATCGACGAGGCCGCGGCGGAGCGCGTACTGGAGTGGATCGCCGCCTCCGGGGCGGACGTGGTCGCGGGCGGGCACCGCGACGGCCGCGCCATCGCGCCGACGGTGCTGTCCGGCGTGCCGGACGGGGCCGCCGCCTGGGACGAGGAGATCTTCGGGCCTGTCGTGTGCGTACGCCGGGTGCCCGACCTGGACGCCGCCTTCACCGCGGTCAACAGGTCCAGGTACGGCCTGCACGCGGCGGTGTTCACGCGTTCGCTGGCCACGGCGTTCGCGGCGATCGACCGGATCGAGGCGGGCGGTGTGGTGGTCAACGACGTGCCGGGGTTCAGGGCCGACAACATGCCGTACGGCGGGGTGAAGGACTCGGGGGCGGGACGCGAGGGGCCGCGGTTCGCGATCGAGGAGCTGACCGTGACCAGGATGGCGATCATCCGCCCGTAGGGGCCGGTGCCCGGAGCCCGGGCCGCCCCAGGTCAAGGAGTGCTTCTGCGACCTGGTGCGGGGCGGTCCCGGGTCCGGGCACGGCTGCTGACCGGTCGTGCCGGTCAGGTCATGCGGATCGGGCTACATCTCGGCGCGGACCGCGCGGAGATGGTGGCGGATCACCGGGGCGCTGTCGCGCGCCAGGTCCTTCACCCAGTTGGAGTGCCCGCGCCGCAGCTCCCGCTGCCCCAGCCAGAGGGCGTGCTCGTGCGCGTCCACCTGGAGCCGCAGCCAGGCGCGGTCGAAGCGGTGACCGGACCTGGACAGCACCGCTCGGAGATCGCGGCGCTGCTCGGCGCTGGGGGAACCGGGGAGGCGGACGTCGAGCCGGTCCGCGACGCCGCGCAGGCGCGCGTCCAGCTTCCGGTGGTCGCGGATCAGCCGCCAGGCGATGCCGCGGACGTCCCGGTCACGGGACTTGCTCAGCGCCGCCTTGCCCGCGGCGATCTCGGCCAGGTGGCCGCGATGCGCCGCCCTGAGATAGGCGACGTCCTGGCGTGAGGCGTGCAACGCCACCTCGGACGCGCCGGCGGTGGCGTCGGTGCGCCAGCCCGCCTGGGCGCCTGCCTGGGTCTGGATCGGGGCGGTCGCCTGCGTCTGAGCCTGGGCGGCCGCCGGGGTCATGGTCAGCGCCAGCACGGCCGCGAGGCCCGCGGGTGCTAACTTCCGTGCTGTTCTCATGAGTCCCTCCTTTCCTGGGACCCGTGCCCGCTGCCCTATTCGGTCGGAAGTATTCGCCTCAATTCGGCGGATCGAAACGGCCGTCCACGGCGGTCCAGCCGCCGTCCACGTAGAGCACGGAGCCGGTCACGAAGCTCGCCGCGTCGCCGGCCAGGTAGACCACCGCCCCGGCCAGCTCCTCGGCCGTCGCCCACCGGCCGAGCGCGCTCTTGGCGGCGTAGGCGGCGTACCAGCCGGGATCGTCCTTGATCTGCTTGGTCAGCGGCGTCTCCACCACGCCGGGCGCGATGGCGTTCACCCGCACCCCGTGCGGGCCGAACTCGGCGGCGGCCGTGCGCAGCAGCTGCACCAGCCCGGCCTTCGTGGCCGAGTAGACGCCCTGCCCCGGCTCGGTGACGGTGGCCCTGATGGAGGCGAAGCCGATGATCGAGCCGCGGCCCCGCTCGACCATGCCGGCGCCGAACGCGCGTACCAGGTCGAAGGAGGCCCGCAGGTTCAGCCCCACCACGCGGTCGAACTCCTCGCCCGAGTAGTCGAGCAGCCGCTTGCGCACGTTCGTGGCCGCGGTGAAGACCAGCACGTCAGCGGGCTCCTCGGCGGCCAGCGCGCGCACCGCCCCGGCGTCCAGCACGTCGATCAGCCTGGCGTCGCCGCCGCAACCGGCCGCGGTCTCCCGCGCGGCGGGCAGGTCGCGGTCGGCGCACACCACCGACGCGCCGTGCGCGGCCAGCGCCAGCGCCGCCTCCCTGCCGATCCCGCTCCCCGCCCCGATCACCACGGCCCGCCGCCCGTCCAGGCGGAACAGCGCGTCATATCCCATACGACGCACCCTAACCACTGGTCCGACCAGTGCACCAGGCTGCCCACCCCACCAACGACCGCGCCTCGCCCATGGACCGTGCCACGCCCACCCGGCCCACGTCCCCGCCACAGGGTCGCCAGCCACGCCGCCAGTCATGCCGCCAGCCATGCCGCCAGCCATGCCGCCAGCCACGCCGACAGGCCGCGCCACGACAGCGGGCCACGCCCCCGGCGCCGACAGGGCGCGGTCAGCGGCGGCGGGCGGCCTCCCAGTCGGCGCGCAGCAGCTCGTACTCGACCTCGCCGTGCTCACTCCCCGCGATGGGCTCAGGCCAGTCGAAGCGGAAGTTCCGCGCGTACCGCAGCCCGCACTTCTCCATCACCCGCCTCGACCCCACATTCACCGCCATCGTCTGCGCGAACACCCGCCGCGCCCCCAGCTCCTCGAACGCCTTGTCGATCAGCCCCAGCGAGCCCTCGGTCGCGAACCCCCGCCCCCAGGCCGCCTTGTGCAGCCGGTACCCCAGCTCAAGCTCCTCCTCGGGCCCATCCTCGGCCGGACGCAGGTGGAACCACCCGAGGAACCCGCCTGACCCCCGCTCCACGGCCGCGTAGAACCCGCCGTTCACGAACCGGGGCACGGTCCTGTCGACGATCACCTGGCGGGGCGTGGGCCTGCCGCCGTTGAGGTAACGCATCACCTCGGGGTCGTTGTGCAGGCGGTACAGGTCGTCCGCGTCGGACTCGTTGAAGCGGCGCAGCGTCAGCCGCTCGGTCTCCAGGAAGATGGGCACCGGGGCACCTTAGTAGGCGGCCCCCGGCCCTTTCGACCGGTTTTCGCCCATCCCTCGCACGGCGGCGACCAGCTCCGGCATCGTGCTGACGGCCGCCTCGGGTGCCGCCCCGCCGTCGGGATGGGCGCCGGCGTCGTCGCTGTGGAAGAGTATTGTCCGCATCCCGAGGGCCTGGGCGGGCACCAGCGTCGTGCTCAGGCACGCCGGCTCCAGCCCGTCACCCGCCAGCTCGGCCAGTGCCCGTCGCGCGCCGCCGTCCCGAGCGACGACCAGAACGCGCGGGTATCCGCCCGGCCCAGCGTGACGGCCCGGTAAGCGGCGCGGATCTCCTGCTCGGGGGCGTGGCAGCCGTGTTCGCGCAGGTAGGGGATGAGCACCCGGCCCTGGACGTCGCCGTCCCGGTAGAGGACGCCCATCGCGTCGAGCACGACCATCCTGACAAGATCCACTCGGCCACCCCAACCCCGCCCGGGGACGACCAGGGCGGCCATGGTGAGCGCGGCGAAGATGACCGCTCGCACTCAGGCCGGGCGGCCGGCACGCCGCCTGTACCGGTGTCCAGGAAGGCGGCGGCGAGCTGGGCGCCGATCGCGGATCGAGCTGGACCTGCCGATCGAGGCGATCAAGGCAGGGGTGGCGTCGGATCCGTGAGACGGGGTTGCCTCGATTTTGTAAGGCGGCTTACGATTCTGTCATGATCAACACGGATCCGACCGCTTACGAAGCGCTGCGGGACCGCTTCGGCGCCCCCGTCGGCGTGGAGGAGGCGCGCGCCCAGTGGGGCTCCCTCGTCCGCGCCGTCAGGAGCGGCACCACCACGCTGATCACCCGCGAGCGCTACGAGTGGGCCGCGCTGATCCCGCTGTCGGAGGTGTACGGGGTGCTCGCCGGCCTGCCCGTGGTCTCGCTCTCGACCGCCCGCGCGCGGCTCGGCGACCTCGTCCGCCAGACCGCCGGGCCGTACGACGAGGGACCGGTGCTGCTGACCCGCCACCGCACCCCGGTCGCGGCCCTGATCGCGGCCCCGCGCCTGCTCGACCGGCCGGCCGCCCGGCGCGGTCCCGACGCGGACGAGCTGCTCGCCAGGGGGGACACGATCACCCTGGCCCGGGGCCCGGTGGACGGGGTCGTCGCCATCGCCCGCGACCGGGACGGCGCGGAGGTCGCCGCAGGCTCCGGCCTCGACGCCGCGGCGGCCCTGCGGTCGCTCGCCCACTGACGGGGCCGGCCCGCAGAGGGCGGCACTCCTCCCTGTGATCGTCAGCCCACTGGCAGGGCGGGTGATCGGCGGCCCGTCGACAGGGCCGGCCTACTCCGGCGTGGCCCGCTCGACGACGGAGTCGGGCCCCGGGTACATGAGCTGCTCGTGGCCGTCGTCGAAGCGCACGAGGTACGGAGGTGCGCCGTTCTCACCCCGGACCTCCACGATCTCGCCCTTCCTGTCACCCTGGCCGACCACGTGACCGTGGATGATCAGGATGTCGCCGACGTTCGCCTGCATGGTGGTTCCTCTCAGCTGGGCACTGGCAACCGTGAGGTTCACTCCCACCTTGCACCAGAGCGGCCCTCCCGGGAAGGCGCGCGGGCGCGTGCGGCGGTAACGTCTGCGATCATGCGAGCCTTCGTCATCACGGGTCCCGGACGTGCGGAGGTCCAGGACGTCGAGCCGCCCGTGCCCGGCCCCGGCGAGGTGGTCGTCGAGGTCGAGCGGGCCGGCGTGTGCGGGACGGACATGGAGTTCCACTCCGGCGCGATGGCGTACCTGCGCACCGGCGAGGCCCGCTACCCGGTGCGCATCGGGCACGAGTGGGCCGGGGTGGTGCGGGAGGTCGGCGACGGCGTGGATCCGGGCTGGCTCGGCCGCCGCGTCACCGGCGACACCATGCTCGGCTGCGGGCACTGCGCCCGCTGCCTCGGCGGCAGGCAGCACCTGTGCGCCGACCGGTACGAGATCGGCGTGCGCAACGGCTGGCCGGGCGCGCTCGCCGAGTGGCTGCCCGTGCCCGTCCGCGCCCTGCAGCCCCTGCCCGCCACCCTCGATCCCGTGCTGGGCGCACTGGTGGAGCCCGGCGGGAACGCGCTCAGGGCCGTCGAGGCCGCCGCCCTCGGCCGGGGGGAGCGGCTGCTGATCATCGGGCCGGGCACGATCGGCCTGCTCGCGGCGCTGATGGCGGCGGCGCGCGGTGCGGAGGTGCACCTGCTGGGGCTCCCCGGGCCCGCCCTGGACTTCGCCCGCTCCCTCGGCTTCCCCCACCTCCACACCGGCCGCCCCGAGCAGACCTTCGACGCGGTCATCGACGCCTCGAACGGCAGCGGCTCGCCCGCGCTCGCCGTGGCGGCCGTCGAGCCGGGCCGCCGCGTCGTGCTCATCGGCCTGTCCGCCGAGCCCAGCCGCCTCGACACGCGCGCGCTCGTGCTCGGCGACATCACCGCCGTCGGCATACTCAGCGCCTCCGGCGGCCTGGCGGGAGCCACCGAGCTGTACGCCTCCGGCCTGGTCGATCCCCGGCCGCTCGTCGCGGCGACCGTCTCGCTGGAGGAGGCGGCGCCGGTGCTGGCGGGGCGTCGGCGCCCGGAGTGGGGGAGCGCCCCGAAGATCCACATCGACCCGCGCCTGCCGGGCTAGCCCCGTTTTCCGCAGGTGAGTGATCTTCAGCGGAGGTCTCGTGGATCGATGTCGAGAAGGTCCAGGAGATCGAGTTGGAGGGTGGTGGGTTGCGGGATGGTCGGGGGTGACTGGCCGGTGCCCGGGATGAGCCGGATGCCGGCCAGGGCGTCGAGGATGAGCTTGCCGGTGGGGACGGCGGGCCGTCCGGCGTACAGGCCGTTGACCTTGGTTTCGCCGCGGTCGGCGAGGGCTTGGCGGGCCTGGCGCTCGATCAGGCAGAAGATGAGCAGGGCCAGGCAGATGACGGTGATCAGGGCGTGGATGCGGCGGTTGTTCTTCAAATACAGGCTGGTGACGGCCAGCGGCCCCTTGAAGGCCTGGTAGCGGCGTTCGACGGCTTCCTGGCCTTTGTAATGGCGTAGCACCTGTCCGGCGTCGGCGGCCTCGGCGGGCAGGTTGGTGAGCAGGGCGTACCAGCCGTCGGTGGCGGCTTCGGCGTCGATCGCGTTCTGGTCGAAGTGCCAGGCCAGGGTGGGTTTGCCGGTGGTGGGATCGGTGCCGGTCCGCGCGGTCAGGTAGGTGCTGACCCGGCGGTCGCGGCCGATCGCGGCGAGGCGGTCGGCGACGGCCTGCTCGGTGGGGTAGTGGCGGCTGCCCAGGCCGCGTTCCAGCCGGGCCAGATCGTCGCGGGCCCGCTCGAGTTTCTTGGCCCGGGCGGTGGCGGCGGCCTGGGCGCGGGCGGAGGAGTGCACGAAGATGCGCCGCAGGGTCAGGATCGGGTCCTTCTTGCGCGGCCCGGCCAGTGTCATGGTGTCGTCCTCGCGCACGTGCCAGAGGCCGCGCCGGTCGGCGCTCTTGTGCTCGTCCCGGGCGGCGACGTAGTCCACCCGGGCCGCGTCGTCGATCTTCTGACCGGCCAGGGCCGCGACGCCGACGTACTGCTTGGAGGCCGGCGCGATGAAGGCGACCCCAGCGGCGGTCATCGCCGCCAGATTGGCATACGAGATCAGCTTGGAATCGCCGATCATGAGCATGCGTTGCGGGCCGGCCAGCTTCTGCAGGCCCTGCATGGCGCCGATGACCTGCCCCACCTCACCGGCCGCGCCGTCGTAGGCGCGGTGCAAGACCGGGATCGCGCCATCGGCGCTGACCGCGATCCCGGCCTGGATCTGCTTCAGGTCCGGCCGCCGGTCCTTGGGGTGACCAAAACGCGGTGTCGCGAAGCCGGGCTCGGCCTGCTCGTAGTCGCCGTGCAGCGAGATCGAGGTCATGTCCCAGTGCAGGCGGGCCACGTCCAGGCCGAACGCCTCGATCGCGGCCAGCCCGACCGACCCGGTCAGCTGGTCCAGATGCGGGGCGATGGCATCCAGCGCGCGGCCGATCCGGTCATCGTTGAGCAGTTCGGGATCGGTCCCGAACGTCTCACCCACCGCCCAGGCGCGCGCCCAGTCCTGCACGTGCACCAGCGGGGCGGGCGAGGTCAGCCGGTTGGCCACCAGCACCTCGATCACCTGCCCGTGAGTCAGCTCCGCGATATCGCGCACCGGGCAGGCCGCATCCACCAGCTCCCGGACCCGCAACCGCGAGCAGAAACCGGCCACCACCGGTAATGCCCCGAGCATCTTCTCGACACTGGCCTGGCCCCACTGCGCACGCTGTCTCACCAGCCAGGTCATACCGCGACAACGATCACCACAGCAACCCGGCGATCTTCACATACCTCCACGTGCGGAAAACGGGGCTAGCCGCTAGCGCACCGCCTGCGGAGGGCTGAGCGTGAGCGGTGGCGCGGGCGGCAGGGGCCCGGCGTGCTCGGCGCGGAAGGCCTGCAGCAGGTACGCCACCAGCCGCCGCGACCCCATGGCCGCCTCCTCATCGGTGCCGGTGGCCACCCCGCAGTTCGCCTTGAGCAGCAGCATCAGATCGGCAGGCTCGAAGTCGGCCCGCAGCCGCCCGGCGGCCTTGGCCCGCCGCACCACCTCGGCGAACCCCCGCTCGGCCCGCGCCCGCGTCCGCTCGTAGTCCACCGCGCCGGGAAAGGCCGTCAGGAACGCCTCGGTGAACCCCCGATCGGCCACCTGCATCGCGCACACCTTCTCGATCGCCGCGCAGAACCCCCGCCACGGGTCCGGATCGGCCAGCGCCTCGTCCACCACCGACGCGCACGCCGTCAGCTCGTCCTCGAACACCTCGGTGATCAGCGACTCCCGCGACGGGAAGCGCCGGTAGAGCGTCGCCACCCCCACCCCGGCCCGCCGCGCGATGGCCGCCATCGGCACGTCCAGCCCGCGCGTGGCGAACGCCTCCCGCGCGGCGTCGAGGATGCGCGTCCGGTTGTGCCTGGCGTCGGCCCGCAACGCCTCGGCGGGTTCCATGTGAGAGGGATGAGCAGGCATGTGTCTCACATTAACGTAAGTGGACGGCACCATCCGTTTAGCCCGTTAGCGTCGTCCCCATGCAGAGCAACGAGATGCGCGCGGCCCTCTTCGATCGGTACGGCCCCCCGGACGTCCTGTACGTGGGCACGGTCCCCAGGCCGGTCCCGTCCCCGGGCGAGGTGCTCGTCCGCGTGCACGCCACCAGCGTCAACGGCGGCGAGCTGGCCGGCCGGGCGGGCAGGGTGCGGCTGGTGACGGGGCTGGCCCAGCGCGGCTGGCCGAAGCGGATGGGGCTGGACTTCGCCGGCGAGGTCGTCGCCCTCGGCGCCGGCACCAGCGGCCCGAAGGTGGGGGACCGGGTGTGGGGCGTGCTGGGGCGCACGTTCGGCAGCGACGCCGAGTACCTGGCCGTCCGCCCCCGCCGTCTGTCCCTGGCGCCGAAGGGACTCGACCTGGTCGAGGCCGCGGCGCTGCCGGTGGGCATGACGGCGATCACGGCGCTGCGCGACAAGGCGCGGCTGCGGCCGGGCGAGCGGCTGCTCGTGCGCGGCGGCAGCGGCGGCGTGGGCGTGGTGGCGGTGCAGCTCGGCCGGGCGCTCGGCGCGCACGTCACCGCGCTCGCCGGGGCCCGCAACCTGGGTCTGGTCCGCGACCTCGGCGCCGACGAGGCCCACGACTACGCCACCACCGCCCCGGCGGACCTGGAGCCGTTCGACGTGATCCTGGACACCGTCGGCACCGAGCACCCCGCCTACCGGCGCCTGCTGACCCCGTCAGGCCGCATGGTGGCGATCGCCTTCGACCTCTCCCGGCCCGCCGCGTCGCTGGGCTACCTCGCCGCCTCCGCCGTCCACGGCCGGCGCCGCGTGCGCGCCTTCAGCGGCAACCCGGACCACCGGCTCCTCGCCGACCTCGCCCGGTACGTGGAGGACGGCGCGATCCGCCCGGTCGTGGACACCGTGTTCCCCCTGGACGACCTCGCCGGGGCGCACCGGGCGCTGGAGGCGGGCGGGGTGCGGGGGAAGTTCGTCGTCCGGATCGCCTGAAGTGCCAACAGGCGTTGACGCCCGGCCGGGTCGCGACTTAAACTCATCACACGATGAATTAGGAGCGATGCCATGCGCAGAACGCCCGCAGCCGCCGTCAGCGCCACCTTCTTCGCCGCCGGCCCAGGAGTCGTCGCCGTGCTGGTCCCGTACTGGATCAGCGGCTGGCGGCTCCGCAGCCCCTTCCCGGATCCGGTCATGATCCCGCTCAGGGGGCTGGGCGCGATCCTGGTGCTCGCGGGGCTGGCGGTGATCGTCAACGCGTTCGTCAGGTTCGTGGTCGAGGGGTTCGGCACGCCGATCCCGGTCGCGGCGCCCGACCGGCTCGTGGTCGGCGGTTTCTACCGGCATGTCCGCAACCCCATGTATGTGGCGATCTTCGCCGCCGTCATCGGCCAGGCCCTGCTCCTCGGCGATCCCTGGCTGCTGCTCTACGTCGCCGTGCTGGCGGTCCCGGTCTACTCCTTCGTGCACTGGTACGAGGAGCCGCACCTGACCCGGAAGTTCGGCGCCGACTACGAGACCTACCGGGCCCACGTGCCGGGGTGGTGGCCGCGGCTGAGCCCGTATCGGTCCTGACAGAAAATTGGGGTCCCATGTCGGATCCTGTTTGACTCCCTGTGAGGAACTATGGTCGTCTCGTGACCTATGTTTCTGATGGGATGAAATAGACAGGTCCGGGGGAGAACATTTCATGCCGCACGCCCTCATGCGCGTGCTCGCTTCGACGACCATCGCCGGTACGGTCCTCGCCGGTCTGCCGTCCGCAGCTCAAGCAGCACAGCCGCGCGCCGAGGTGCGCTCCGTCCCCGCCGCGCAGACGCTGCGGCCCGTGCCCGCCGTGCAGGAGCCGCCGCCCGCCACCGTGACCGTCCCGCAGCGCGCCTCGCTGGCCCTGCAGCCGGCGGGGAACGGGCCGGTGGGGCCGCGGGAGCCCGAGGTGACCACGCCGGCCGGGCCGCGGCTGATCGACCAGATCACCTCGGCCGCCACCGCCGTCCAGGAGGCGCAGGGCTTCGGCACACAGGCGCCCGACGTGCGCGACGTGCTGCCGGACACCTCGAACGCCGAGCCGCTCAACCTGAGCAAGCCGCTGGCCGCGATCGCCAGGACGTTCGAGGGGCTCGGGAAGGTCGTGCCGGGGCTGACGTACCGGCTGTGCGTGCAGAGCGCCGCCGTGCCGGTCGCCTGCTCCATCAAGCAGCCGGTCGGCGTGCCGGTGGCCGCCGACGTGACCGGTGATTCCAGGCCGGACCTGGCCGCCTCGCTGGTGCCCACCGCCGACCCGGGCGCGGGCGCGGCGGGCATCTCGTTCGCCGTCAGGCGGCTCTCCCGCGAGAGCGTCAAGGCGCAGGTCTGGGCCGAGTACGACGACAAGGTGTCGGTCGGCTTCGACGGCCTGCGCCGGGGCTCGTCGCTGTCGGCGGCCGACCGCGGCACGTTCACCGTGGATCTGGCCGGCAAGCGGGTCAAGGCCGTCGTCGAACGCGACGAGCCGGGCCGGAGCGCGGCCGTCGTCGCCGGGCTGACCGGGCGCAGCGCCGTGAGCCTGAGCCAGACGCCCGCCACCGCCGAGCTCACCGTCAACGCCGCGCTCGACACCCCCACCCTGAACGTCACCGCCTCGGCCCCCGCCAGGACGGAGGCGGTCGCCGTGACGGCCCGCCGGTTCACCCGGGCCGTGCTCGACCGCATGCCCACCCGGGCCGAGGTGCGGCTGTCGGGCGGCGAGGTGCGCTTCTCCGGCCCCTCCTCCGTGGCCCGCGCGCACGTGCACGACCTCTCCTACCGCGACGGCAGGTTGTCCAGGGTGACCGAGGTCGAGCTGCGGGATCTTTCGCCGTCCTTCACCGCCCGGTACGGCACCGCCGGCGGCAGGCAGACGCTCTCCGTCGCCACCGGCTCCGGCCGCGCCGGCGCCGCGAGCCTGCGCTACTTCGACCGGGCCGCCGCCAAGACCGTGCTCAACGCCGAGCTCAGCGCGCTGCCCGCCAAGGTGCGCCTGGTCAGCGACCCGGCCGCGCACCGCGTCACCCACACGTCCAGCTCGCCCATCGGCAGGTTCGCCGTCGTGCTGCAACGCAACGAGGGCGCCGTCTCCACCCCGCGCGGCGGCCACGTCACCATGATCAAGGACGGCGCCGCCCTGGGGGTCTCGGGGCTGCTGTCGGGCCTGTCCGGGTTCGACGCCACGTACGGGGCCGCGCCGCACGTCCACCTGGCCGTGAAGGCGGGGAACCGCTCGTTCGTGGGCGCCGCCAGCATCGACCGCACCCACGTGGCCCGCATGGAGATCTCCAACACGCCCGCCACCGTGGACGTCACCCTCGACCCCGCCGCCAGGAAGGCCGTCTACCAGGCCAGCGGCATGATCGACACGCTGCGTGCCGCCTACGCCAACCTCAGGTCGGGCCCCACCGTGGACGGCACCGTGCTCGGCGTGCACGACGACGTGCAGGCGTCGTGGGAGCTGGGGGAGCGCTCGACCGTCAAGGTCGCCACCTCCTCCACGCTCAAGGAGGTGCGGATTTATGCCAATAAAGCGCACGTCACCCGGGAGACCGGCGAGGACCTGCGCGTCACCGTCCAGGGCGTGCGCAAGCGGGCCGAGCTCGTCGCCGACACCGCCGCCAGGACCCTGAGGTGGATCTCCGACGGGCCGGTCGCGCGGGTGTCGGCGCTGGCCAGGGCCCGGCTCGGCGACCGGTACGCCAGGGCCGCCGCCGAGGTCACCGGCGTGCCCGCCGAGTTCGACGCCTCGTGGAACGCGGCCTCGTACCGCTTCCGCGGCCTGTCGGGGCCCGTGCGGACGGCGGCGCTCGCCTTCACCAACCACGACGGCGCCAAGGCTCCCACGGGGCCGCACCTGGCGGCCCACTACGACCAGGCCAGCGGCGACCTGGACGTCAGCGTGCTGGTCGACCGGCTCTCGCACGTCGAGTTCGCCCCGGCCGCGCAGGGCTTCACCGCCGACTTCCGCTCGGCTCCGCAGACCCTCGCCGTGGACGCCGACGTCCGGCAGGGCGACACCCGCTTCGGCCTCCTCGGCACGGTCGGGCCCGTGCCGGGACGGCTGGCCGTCACCTCGGCCGGCGGCCGGCTCACCTACTCCGGCTCGCGCCTGGACGTGCGCGCCCGCGCGTGGCTCGGCACGGCCGCCGCGCTGGACCGCATGCGCGCCGCGCCCGCCGTCCCCGGCGGCGTGTCGCTGGTGGACGGCGGCTGCGCGGCAGGATCGCCCGGCTGCGCGCCCGGCCCCTTCTGCGTGCCGCAGCGCGGCTGCTTCGGCCTGCAGGGCTACCTGGACGTCACCGGCCTGCCCGACCAGGTGAGCGTGGACCTGACCGGCAGGACGTTCGCGTTCGCCGGGTTCCGCCCCAGGAGCCGCAGTCTGGGCGTGTACCTGGCCAGCAGCGTCCTGTCACCGGTGCCGATCAAGGCCAGGGCCACGCTGACCGGGCTGCCGTCGAAGATCACCAGCATGTCGGTGGGGCCCTTCGGGGTCGAGGCGGGCAACGCGGTGCGGGCCGCGTACCGGATCGAGCCGCCCGCCACGCTCGGGGCGCTCGACGTGCGGGCCGAGGCGGGCGGGCTGCGCGGGCACGTCGCCATCGACCCGGTGCCCGCAGCGGTGACCGTCCAGGGCACGTACGGGGCGAGAACGCGCATCCGCGTGCACAACTCCGCGGCCGTCAAGCACCTCACCGCCAAGGTCACGCTGCCCGGCAAGGGCACCGGAGAGCTGCGCTTCTCCGACGTGCCCGCCGTCTTCGGCGTGGACGCCGACGCCTCCGCCGCCGGGCTCGGCGTGCCGGCCGTCACCTACCGGGCCGAAGGCGGCGCAGGCACCCTCGACGGCCATCTCGGCGTGGAGGGCGGCCTGGTGGACCCGTCGGGACGCCTCGGCGACGTGTCGCTCGACGTCAGGGACCTGGCGCCCGACACCACGATCCGGCTGAACCCCGACCAGTCGCTCGACCTCGTCTCCCGGCCGGGCCCCACGGGCCGCATCGCGGTGCGCGCGGGTCTCAAGGTGGATCCCGTGGCCGCCCAGCGGCTCGCGGTGAGCAAGGAGATCCCGTACACCGGCGGCTTCCTCACTTACCACGTCGGCGGCCAGTTCGGGCTGGGGCGCAGCTCCATCGAGCGCCTCTCCCTGTCCGTCGCCCGCATGTCGTGGCTGCGGATCCGGCCGGGCAAGGTCCCGTTCGGCATGAAGGCGCCACCGGCGCTCGGCTACGTCGCCCCGGGCTTCGAGGGGGACTACGGCACCGTGAAGATCAGCGCCAAGGGGGTGGACCTGCGCCCCGACGTCAGGCTGGACGTCAGGCTGAGCCGGGAGATCGGCGCGGACGTCTTCCGCGAGTCGGTCAGGATCGGCCCCGCCACCTCGCTCGCCCTGCGCCGCTACGACCAGCGGATGCGGCGGATCGGGGCCAGGCAGCAGATCCAGGCGGCCGGCCTCAGCCTGGCCTGCGTGACCGTGGACGCCAGACCCGGCTTCGCCGGCGCCGCCACGCGCGGCACCCTCACGCTGCGCGGCGCCGACGGGCCCCAGCTCGTCTCCCTGCTCGACCCCGGCGGCCAGGCGCCGGACTACGCGGTGGACCTGCTGACGCACTTCATGAGCCCGTTCCCCGGGGCGGACTGGAAGGTGGCCGGCGCCGAGGCGGGCTCCTGCGGGAGCGCTCCGCGCCCCGACGACCGGTAGCCCGGTCCGCGCCCCGGACGACCGTCCTCGATAATGGCCAGGGCGATCAGCCCCCCAGATGACCGACGAGAGTGAGGCCCCCGATGTCCCAGCCCACCCCGCGCAGCGCCGAGCAGCGCAAGCAGGACACGCTGCACCGCCTGGAGCACGACGTGGACGCCTGGGTGGCCACCGCCGGGGCGGACGGGACACCGTACATGGTGCCGCTGTCCTTCCTGTGGGACGGCGAGGCGCTGGTCATCTCCACGGCCAGCGCCAGCCCCACCGCGCGCAACCTGCTGGCCGGTGGGCGCACGCGGGTGGCGATCGGGCTGGTGCGCGACGTCGTGCTCATCGAGGGCACGGCGCGGGCCACGCCCGCCACCGAGGTGTCCGTCGAGCTGGGCGACGCGTTCGCGGAGAAGGCGGGGTTCGATCCGCGCAAGGATGCCGACGGCTACCACTACTTCCACATCACGCCGGTGCGGCTGCAGGCGTGGCGGGAGGCGAACGAGCTGCGCGGGCGCGACCTCATCCGCGACGGGGCCTGGACGGTCTAGCCGAAACCCAGCACCAGGGTGGTGTGCCGCTTCTCGATGACGACCGCCCCGCCGCCGGCCGGGGTGGCGCCGGTGGCCGGGGCGTGCGGGTGGGCCTCGATGCGCAGGGCGCTCGCCTCGGGGCGGCCGGCCTCGTCCCAGGCCCTGACGTGCGCGGCCAGCTCCGCCGCCAGCCGCGCCCCGGCCTCCCCGTGACCGCGCGCGACCAGCGAGCCCGACACGGCGAGCAGCGCGATGCCGCCCGGCTCCACGACGCCCGCCGTGAAGCCGGGCCCTGAGCCGAAGTCGCCGCTCAGGGCGCACCAGCGCGGCTCGTGCAGCGCCAGCCACAGCGCCATCCCCATGGCGACGGTGAACGGCGGCGCCGCCTCCTCGCGCCGCACCGTGATCTCGGTGGGCGCCGCGTCCAGCGCCGCCGGCACGTCGCCGACCTCGCGCGGCTCGGGCAACATCAGCATGAGCATCGGGTCCTGGCGCGCCACCACGACCGCCTCCGTCCCCGTGAACGAGCCGCGCATGCGCATGAACCCGCACGGCGCCACCGACCGGCTCACCCACCGCTCGCCGTCGCGCTCCATGGCCGCCGACACCTGCACGCCGCGCAGGTCGAGCGGCACCACGAGCCGCCCGTCCGGGCGCAGCTGCGCCAGCCAGGCGGGCGCGAGGTCCCACACGCCGACGGTCGCGATCAGCCGGTCGTACGGGGCCGGCTCGGGATGCCCGGCTGCCCCGTCGCGGCACAGCACCTCGACCCCGGACACCCCGGCCGCCGCCAGGTGCTCCCTGGCCTGCTCCACCGTGTCCTCGTCGAGGTCCAGGGCCACCACGCGCCCCTCCGGCCCCACCAAGCGGGCCAGCAGCGCCGCGTTGTAGCCGGTGCCCGCGCCGATCTCCAGCACCCGGTGCCCCGGCCGCACGTCGAGCTGGTCGAGCATGGTCGCCATGATGGCCGGCTGCGAGGAGGAGCTGATCGGCCGGCCGTCGGCGTCGAGCTTGGTCACGATGGGCTCGTCGCGGTAGGCCGCCTCCGGCTCGACGCCGGGCACGAACAGGTGGCGCGGCACCGCGAGCATGGCCGCGGCCACGGGCTCGCTGACGTCCTGGGCCGCTCTTAGCTGCGCCACCAGGGCATGCCTCTGCGCCGCGAAGTCCATGCAGCCATTGTTCCCGCGCGCGGGCGGCGTACGGGATGCGCCGGGAATTGTTGGTAAAGAAAGAGTCAGGAAGGGTTGAGGCCGAAAACAGGGGGAAGGGCAGCCAACTCCTGAACGTCGACCGTGAGGAGGAGCCCTAGTGCTCACCCTGACAGCCAACGCAGCCCAGGCGATTCGCGACCTGACCGCGAACGCGCCCGAGCCCGAGCAGAGCGGGATTCGCATCTCGTCGCAGGGGGAGGGAGCCAGCGCGCTCACTCTCACCCTGGCCACCGCCCCCGAACCGGCGGACGCGGTGGTCGAGAACGAAGGGGCGCGGGTCTACCTCGACCCGGTGGCGGCGACTGTGCTGGAGGACAAGTCCCTGGACGCCGGCGCCGATGACCAGGGGAGCGTGTCGTTCCTGGTCACCGAGCAGTCAGCTTGACGCGCGCCGCCGCGCCGGAGCGGATGGGCACTCCGGCGCGGCGGCCCCGCCCTTTCAGAGCTCAGCCCTCACCGAACAGCTTGTGCAGGTAACGCACCTGCTCCTCCGACTGGTAGCCGCCCCCGCCCTCGTGGTTGTTCCACGGCCAGACGGTGATCTCCTTCGGGCCCTGCCAGTGGTTGTAGGCGGCGAACACCGTGGACGGCGGGCACACGTCGTCCATCAAGGCCACCGAGTAGAGCGCGGGCACCGTCGCACGCGCCGCGAAGTTCATCCCGTCGAAGTACGCCAGCGTGCGGAACACCTGGTCGGCGGCGTCCCGCCGGGTGGCGAGGAACCTGACCAGCTCCTGGTACGGGTCCCGCCCGGTGATCTCGACGGCCCGCCGGAAGTGCGACAGGAACGGCACGTCGATCAGCGCCGCCCTGACCCCGGGGTGCAGCGCCGCCGTCGCCTGCGCGATCGCGCCGCCCTGGCTGCCGCCCGCTACGACGACACGCCCCGCGTCCACGGCCGGATGCGCCGCCGCCGCGTCCACCGCCCGGACGGCGTCGGTGAACACGCGCCGGTAGTAGTAGTCGGCCGGGTCCAGGATGCCCTTGGTCATCATGCCGGGCGCCTGCGGCCCCGAGCTGCCGTGCGGGTCACCGGTGGTGCCGGGGCTGCCGACGTTCGCGCCGCCGTGGCCGCGCGTCTCCATGACGAGGACGGCGTACCCGGCCGCCGGCCACAGCAGGTGGTCCTTGGGGAAGCCGCGGCCGCCGCTGTAGCCGATGTAGTGCACCACGCACGGCACCGGGCCGGCGGCGCCGCGCGGCAGCAGGAACCAGCCGTTGATGCGGTGCCCGCCCCATCCCGCGAACGACACGTCGAACACGTCCACGCCGGTCAGCGGCAGGTCGTACGGGACGTACTCCGCCGCGAGGTCGAACTCTCTCGCCTCGGCCAGGGTGGCGGACCAGAAGTCGGCGAAGTCGGCGGGTTCGTCACGCTCGGGGCGGTAGTCGCGGAGTTGATCGAGCGGCAGGTCGAACAGTGGCACAGTGGTACTCCCAGCCTGTAGAAAGGTTGCTGATATTTCATCTCATGTCGCCGGAAAGCGCTATCCCGCGTCCAGCTTCCGCTGAAAGCGTGAAATGTGGGTAGACGTTGACCCGTGATCGAGCATGTAATCCAGGTCCCCCACTCGCACCTGTATCCCGGCCTGATCCTCGACGCTCCGGCCGACATCCACGACTTCCTGGTGCTGTTCGGCGACGACTCCGAGTCGCGGGCGCAACTGCTGAGCGATGACACGGGGCGGCCGGTGCTCAGGATGGGCGGTTACATGACGGCCCGGGGCACGGTGGTGGACGAGCGGGTGTGGACGGTGCGCGAGTCCGTACGGCGTGGTGATCGCATCCGGTTGCGGCTGGGTCGGTCACTTCCCTGACTTCGGTGGGGATCGTGCACTAACGTCCCTTTCGTGGCTCCCAGCGCCAAGCCTTCCCCCGGCGGCGACCCCTCCCGCCGGCCCACCCCCGCCCCCTCCGGCCGCCCGCCGCCCGGCCAGGCGCCCCCTGCCCGGCCCTGGCCGCCCGGCCCCTCCTCAGGCGGGCCGCCACCCGCTCGGGGTGCGCGCGGCGCGACTTCCGCCGATGGAACGCAACCCACTGCGCGCGGCGGCGCGTCGTCCGGCGAGGCGCCATCGGCTCGTGGCGGGCGCGGCGGGCGTGGCGGCGCCCCCTCCGGCCGGACGTCAACCAGGGCAGCCTCCGGCACCCTCCGCCGCGGCGCGGCCCGTTTGGCCGGCCGGGTGGTGGCGGGGGGCCTGGTGCTGGGGCTGGCGCCGGTCGCGGGCCTGGCCGCGCTGGCCGGGATGGCCCTGGTGGGCGCGGGCCCCGAGGCGTTCACCGTGGCCGGCCTGGCCGTGTTCGCGTCGGTGCTCTTCCTCGGCCTGCTGCTCTGCGTACCCCGGCCCAGGGCCGCATGGGCACGCTGGCTGCGCGCGGCGGCGGTGCTGGGGGTGGAGGCGGCCGTGGTGTGGCAGGTCTCGGCGGTCACGCTGCACCCGCCGGCCGCCCCGCCCGCCCCCGCCGGGGTGGCGGGCCAGCGCGAGTGGCGGCTGCCCACGGGCTCCCGGCTGGCGTACGTACGGATCGCACCCGGACGGGTCACGCGGCCGGATCCGGTGATCTTCCTGCACGGCGGCCCGGGCGTCGGCGACCTGGAGGGCGACGCGGCGTTCTACGGCCGGCTCGCCTCCGCGGGCTACGAGGTGTACGTCTACGACCAGCTCGGCGCCGGCCGCTCGGCCCGGCTGGCCGACCCCCGGGGATACGGCCTGACCAGGGACGTCGCCGACCTGGAGGCGATCCGGCGCACCCTGCGCGAAGAGCGCCTCACCCTCGTCGCCCGTGACCACGGGGCGCAGCTCGCCGCCGCCTACCTGGCGGCGCATCCCGGCCACGTGTCCCGAGCGGTCCTGTACTCGCCGGCCGGCCTCTCCCCGGCCCGCTCGCCGTCCCGTACCGCCTTCTCCGCCATCCCCCTGGGGGCGGCCGGGCTGCCGCACCCGCGCACGCTCGCCCTCTCGGCGCTGCTGCGGGTGGACCCGGAGACCGCGCACGCGTTCGCCGGTGATCGCGAGCTGGACGCCCACCTCGCGCTCCTGCGCCACCGGCCGTCGTGCCCCGCTCGCCCGCCCGGCCCCGGCCAGGGCGGTTACGTCGCGCTGGCCGGTCGGGCCGCGCCCGCCTCACTGCGCGCGGACCTGACGCGGGTGAAGGTGCCCGTGCTGGTCGTCAAGGGCGCCTGCGACGCCGAGCCCTGGTCGGAGGCCACCGCCTACCGCCGCGCGCTCCCGGAGGCACGCCTGGCCTACGTCGGCGACGGCGTTCCCGCCGGCCGTACCGATGCCTACTTCGCGGTGTTGCGGACGTTCCTCACGGACGGGCGGCTGAACGCCTACGAGGGGGACGGGCCGCCGCCCGGCTACCGCGGACCCGTGCGAGCGGCCGGGTCCTGACGCGCCCGAGCAGGGGGAATGCCGGGTGGCGGCCCCCGCGGCGGTTACTGTCTGTTGCGGAGACGTATCGCCTGGTCATAGGAATCCTCATGCGCACGAGTCTGTCCCTGCCGCTGGCCGCCGCGACGCTGGCCGTTCTCACCGGGTGTGCCGCCGACGTGGCGCCCAACACCGCGGCCGTGGCCGCGCGCACCGACACGCAGCCGTCCGAGCAGGACAGGGCCTGGATGCGGACCATCCACCAGGGCAACCTGTCCGAGGTGCAGGCCGGCCGGCTCGCGATGGGCAAGGGCGCCACCAAGCAGGTCAAGAACATCGGCAAGCTGCTGCTCGACGACCACACGAAGCTGGACGTCAAGGTCACCCAGGCGGCCACGCAGCTCGGCGTCGAGCTGCCCACCTCGCCGTCCAAGGCGCAGCAGGCCGAGGTCAGGCGGCTGCGCGCCGCCACGGGCCAGGACTTCGACCAGGACTTCCTGTCCGGCATGATCAAGGCGCACCGGGAGGCGCTGGCCGCCACGAAGACGCAGGTCTCCAAGGGCTCCAACCAGACGGTCAAGGCGCTGGCCCAGACGGCCCAGCAGTCACTGCAGCACCATCTGGACGAGCTGGAGCAGGCCCAGGACGGCTGATCCGCCGCTCTGCGCGGCGGCCCGGGAGTCGTTGAGCGAAACAGAGCGAAACGTGCCCCGCCCTTGTGTGGCGATATGGCGATTTAGGGTATTTGTCCCTTTTGAACCAGGACGAACACATCGGGGGGATCGTCGTGGCTATGCAAACAGAGATCCGCAACCTACTCGACTGCCACGTGGTGGGGTCGGACGGACAGTCGATCGGCAAGGTGGGCCAGATCTACCTCAACGATCGCACGGGCGAGCCGGAGTGGGTGACCGTCCGCACGGGGCTCTTCGGGATGAAGCAGACCTTCGTGCCGCTGGCCAACTCCCGCCGCTCGGGCGACGAGATCAGGGTCCCCTTCGACAAGGAGATGATCAAGGACGCGCCCAACGTCGACGTGGACGACCGCCTCTCCCTGAACGAGGAGGCCGACCTCTACCGCTACTACGGCATGCAGCCGACCGACATCCCGCGCCAGCGCGCCGGCGAGGCCCGCACCCGCGGCCCCGTCACCGGGGAGCCGGAGCGGGGCGGCCTGGCGGGCGAGCGAGCGGGCCTGACCGGCGAGCGCACCGGCATGCCGGGCGCGGGCACCGGGATGACAGGCGGCATGACAGGGGAACGCGCCGGCATGGCCGGCGAGATGCGCGGCGACCTCACCGACGACGACCGCGACATCGAGATGACCCGGTCGGAGGAGCAGCTGCACATCGGCAAGGAGACCAGGGAGACAGGCCGCGTACGCCTGCACAAGTACGTCGAGACCGAGAACGTCCAGCAGAAGATCCCGCTCTCCCACGAGGAGGTCGTGATCGAGCGCGAGCCCATCCGTGACGGCGAGCTGGCCGGGCCGCACGAGATCCAGGCGGAGGACCGCCAGATGATCCTGCACGAGGAGCGCGCGGTCGTCGGCAAGGAGACCAAGCCGGTCGAGCGCGTCCACGTGCGCAAGCAGGACGTCCAGCACGAGGAGACCGTCGAGGGCCAGGTCCGCAAGGAGCGGCTGGAGATCGACGAGGAGGGCGCGACCAAGGACGACAAGGACCTGCCCTTCGGCCGTCGCGGCGACATGCCGCCGGGGCGGTAAGGGGTCACGGAAGTCACGCGGGGGCACCGGAACGGGCCCCCGCTGGCGTTTATGCATAAACTCCGGCTGACCGCCGCGCCCGACCAGCGGAAAAGTCGGGCGTTCGGGCCGCCGGGGCATTCATGAATAGAGCTCGACCTCGTTCAGCACGGCGCACTCGCGGCCGATTTCCCTGTCGCAGCCGGGCGCGGGCTCGGTGACGACCTTGACGTGCCGGGCGGTGCGGCCGAGCTCGTCGTAGCGCAGGGCGTGGTCGACCCTGTCCTTGATCGTGACGACCGGCTCGCCCCAGGAGCGGCCGTTCCCCGACACGTACACGCGGGCGCTCGCCGGATGGCCCGGCCGCAGGCTCAGCCCGATCCTGGCCAGCGCGTACGGCCGGTCCAGGTGCAGCACGTAGCGGCCCCGGCCCCGGGAGACGGCGCTCGACCAGTAACCCGTGCTGCCGTCCAGGGCCCCGCCGGGGCGCGTCCTGGGGCGGCGCGGGCTCGTCCAGCGCATGTCGGTGGAGACGCGCAGCCGGCCGGCGCGGCGCAGCGCGGCCAGGTCCAGGCGCTTGCCGGGGGTGGCCACGTCGAACAGCAGGCGCTTGACCGCGTACCGCCCGCCGTACTCGAAGCGCCCGTGCGCCGGGCACGCCGTCTCGTCCAGCAGCCCGTCCGGCCGCACGCCCGCCAGCTTGCAGTTGTCGAACACCTGGATGAACCGGTGCGGCCCCACGGCGGCCACGCCTGTGTAGCCGGAGGAGCCGCGCGTGTCCACCTCGCCGTCGCGGTTGTGGTAGGTCACCCGGGGCTCCAGCCACTCCTGGCCGAGCCCGTCGGGCGAGACGGCCAGCCAGTTGTCCGGCCGCCCGGCGCTCAGCACCAGCGCGCCGCCGGGCATCAGCAGCAGCCGGGGCGCCACCCCGCGCACCACGCAGTCGTAACCGGCCAGGCGCAGCCCGGCCACCGGCTGCCAGGTGAGCCCGCCGTCGGTGGAGCGGCTCTGGTGCAGCGTGGAGTACCGGCCGCCGTCGCGGCGCAGCACCGCTACGAGGCTGCCGTCCATCGCCTGCTCGATCGCCGCCTCGTTGTAGGCGAACCCGGGCTCGGGCACGGCGATCACGCCGCGCCGCTCGAAGGTGCGCCCGCCGTCGCGGCTGGCGTACACCTCCGCCTGGTACGCCCCGGTGCCGCCGTAGCGGGCGTAGGCGGTGATCAGGATCGTCCCGTCGGCCAGCTGGATCGGCGCTCCGTGCGCCGCCCCGCCGGGCAGCAGGTCGCCCGGCGTGGTCAGCACGGCCTCCGAGCGCAGCCAGCTCTCGCCGTCGTCCAGCGCCGAGGAGGTCAGCACGCCCAGCCGGGCGGTGTGCGGGCCCGTCCTGGCCAGGTAGTACTCCGTGGCGAAGAACCGGCCGTCGTGCAGCTCGATCGGCGACTCCCGCAGCGGCGTCGGGCTGGACGGGCCGAAGGTGCGCCCGCCGTCCGTCGAGACGGCCGCCGCGCTGGTGAGGGTGACGACCTTGTCCACGTTCGTGGTGTAGGTGGCGATCACCTTCGTCTCGGGCCGGCCGCGGCGGCCGGTGACGTCGAGCGCCGACACGTTCGGGAACCCCGCGAACTCCAGCCGCTCCGCGCCCTCCGGCTCCGGGTCGGCGGGCGGCGGATTCGGATGAATCCAGTCTAGGAAGGAAGCAGTGGCGACGAGGTAAGGGCCGGACTGAGTGGGGTGATCAGGTAGCACGCAGTAACCGCCTCCGGCCTGCGCCGGACCGTGGTACGCGGGCAGCCCGGCGGCCACCGACATGGCCGCGACCACGGCTCTGGACACCCGCACTGGCTCGCTCCTCGGCTGTCGTGCACGATCTGCCGCCCTGTACGGACTCTAGATCATGCACACCCCGTAACCCGGGATTCACCTGCGGGAAGTCGCGGGTTCACGGACGGGGGTGTCGGGGGCTGGGAAGATCCATGCTGGATTCGTTAAGTGACAGTTGACAGAAAAGGCCCGGCTTACGACGATCGGGACGGCACTATTAAGTGTCAATTTACGTCGGTCGAGAGACCGCGGGTCAGGAGGTGGCCCAGATGAGCATCGAGCCACGGGCGAAGGTGGCCCAGGAACGCGTGCTGCCCGGCCCGGCGCCCATGGCGCCGGAGACCGCCGCGCAGCGCCGCGTCGTCCGGCGGATCTGCGCCAGGGTCGTGCCCGAGGGCATGGACGTCGGGGTCGCCGAGCTGCCCCCCGGCGGTCTGCAGGTGTGGATCGACACGCCGGTGCCGCCGGCCGAGCAGGAGTCATGGGTGCTGCACCACCGCATGGCCCGGGAGGTGGCACTGGTCGGCTGGCACTGCGAGGCCGACGCCGACCGCCTGCTGGTGCTCGGCTGGAGCGCGGCGTGCCTGCACAACCGGGTACGCCTGCTGCAGAGCGGGCTGCGCCGGCTGGCCGACTTCGAGCCGACCGCGCAGCGCGCCGTGCAACTCGACGGCCGCGCCCCCGGCGACGAGCCCGCCACCGAGGTCGTGAGCGCCGTGTGCGCCTCGATCGAGCGGCGGCTGCGCTGGCCCGAGCGGCTGGCGGAGCTCGACGGGTTCGAGCGCAGCTCGGCCATGCCGCACCTGCAACTGCTCCTCGCCCAGGTCACGGGCCTGGAGGCGAAGGTCGCGGGCGCCTGCCAGGAGCACCTCGTCATGGCACGGGTGCTGGCGCGGGCCGTCTGCGAGCACTACGCGCGGCACGAGGACCTGGGCCGCGCGCAGCGCGAGGTGCTGGCGGAGTCGCGCCGGTGGGTGCACGCCAGCTCCATGATCACAGGCTCGGCCGGCGCCCGGCCGGGTTCGACCGGCGCGGGCCGCCCCCACATGGGGCTGGCGGAGCGCCGCATCGCCGCGAGCGTCATCAACCACGGCGTCCCCCGAAGCACTCCCGCGGTCACCTCCGCGGCTGTCGCTCCACGGGCCGGCTACCCCGGCTTCGAGGAGACCGAGGAGGGCGCGCGCTGACCACCAGCCGCTCAACGGCGAGCGGTCACCCGGAAAACCCCTTCGAATCCGGTAGGAGAGCTCCCGTCATGCGAACCCCCCCGCACCTGCCCGCCCGCTCCCGGCACGAGCACCCCGACCATGTCCGGCGCCACCCGTACGGCCTGCACGAGGTGCCCGCGCAGAGCGCGCCCCGCGGCACGCTCGACTTCCCCGAGCCTCCCCCCGAGGAGAGCGTGCACGTCGAGCGGCGCCTGCTCGGCATCAGAGAGCTGTCCAACCAGGCCATCGGGTCGATCGACGACCTGCTCCAGCACACCGCCTGACGTGTGCCCCCACAGCGGCTCCGACGCAGAGAGCCGGACAAGCGAATCTCACCCCTTGAGGAGAGTCATGCAGGGACTATCGCGACTGGAGCTGAGGTCGCGTGACGTCGGGGGCCACCAGCCGCGCTCCGTGGCGGGCGTCGAGACGCCACGCAGCCTGGACGAGGTACGCGCACTCGTCCGTCAGGCCATGGCCGACCGCCGCCGCCTCTATCCGATCAGCACGGGCAGGAACTGGGGCATGGGCTCGGCCGTGCCGGTCGCCGACGACAACGTGGTCGTGGACCTCGGCGGCATGAACCGCATCCGCGGGCTCGACCTGGAGGCCGGCTACGCGGTCATCGAGCCCGGCGTCACCCAGCGGCAGCTCGCCGCGGTGCTGCGGGACACCCCGTGGATGCTCAACGTCACCGCCTCCTGCGCCGACACCTCGGTCATCGGCAACGCCCTCGACCGCGGCGACGGCTGCGTGCGCTCCCGCGTCCACGACGTGGCGGGGCTGGAGGCCGTGCTGGCCGACGGCAGCGTGGTCACCACCGGCGGGCTGGACCCGGCCGGGCGCTACCACGGCCGCGTCGCCGGGGCCGGACCTGACGCAGACGTTCGTGCAGCACAACCTGGGCATCGTCACCGCCATGGCCGTGTCGCTGGTGCCGCGCCCCGAGACCATCGGGCTCGTGCACGGCCGCATCCAGCGCGACCAGGTCGGCGTGGCGCTCGGCGCGGTCACCTCCTTCCTGCGCCGCGGCAACCCGGCCGACGGGCTGCTGCGCGTGCGGGAGCTGTCGCTGGTCCCCAGCGGCGGCGACTGGATGTTGCCGGCGGGTGTGGACCCGAGCCTGTTCACCATCCTCGGGCCGCTCATGGGCAGCGACGCCACGGTGGAGCTGGCCGAGGAGCTGCTGCGTAAGGCGCTCATCGAGGTCGAGGGCGCCGAGGCACTGGGCGTGCTGGACGCGGCCGAGGTCGCCGCCGACGACCCGCTCTACCCCCGCGCGCTCATGGCGCAGGGCATCCCCACCTGCCGGGGCGTGCACAACGCGCTCGGCGTGACGTCGTGCGACCAGATCGACGAGGGCGCGATGGGCTTCCTGGCACTGCTGCCGCTGATGCCCATGCACGCCCGCAGGACCGAGCAGATCCTGGCCGCGATGCAGACCGCCGTGGACCGCCACACCACGGCCCTCATGGTGGAGTGGAACCTCGTCAGCGAGCACCTGGCCAACGGCGTCATCCAGATCTTCTTCGAACGCGGCGCGCCCGACGCCCCCTACCGCGCCCACCAGCTCCGCAACGACGGCAGCTGCCTGCTGCGGGGGCACGGCTGCGCCATCTACCGCTCCGACATCGATCACGCCGCCGCCGACGTCTGGTCCGAGACCAGCACCGCCGGCCTCGGCATGCTGCACAGGCTCAAGACGGCGCTCGACCCGGACGGCATGATCTCGCCCGGCCGCTACGGCGCCTGACCCACCGTCGAGGACACGTCAGCTCCGCCCCTCGCACCGCCGGAGCGTGCGAGGCGGCAAGCCATCCATAGGAGGACACGTGCGTTCGTCACCAGCGGCCGTCAGGGGGACGGGCACGACCGGCGCGGACCGGCGTCACGGTGTGATGCTGCGCCTGGTCGGTGCGGGTGTCATGTTGACGGTGATGGCCGACACCACGGCCACCACCCTGGCAGTGGGAGTGCTGCGGTACACACCCGCCGGCGCCGGCATGCCGCTGGGTGACCTGGTCTGGCTGACCAGCGCGGCGTTCATCCCGATCGCGGCCCTGCTGGCCACCGCCGGCCGCTGGGCCGACCTGTTCGGCCGCCGCCGCGTGCTCGCGGTCGGGCTGGTGGTGTTCGTGCTGGGCGGGATCGCCACCGTCACCGTGGAGCCCTGGTCGTACGTGCTGGCCGCACGGGCCGTCCAGGGCGCCGGAGCCGCGGCGATGATCCCGGCCAGCCTCGGGCTGCTGCTCGGGGAGCTGCCGGAGTCGCAGCGCCGCGGCGCGATCGCACTGTGGAGCTCGGCCTCCGGGCTGGGCTGCCTGCTCATGCAGGCGGGCGGCGGCTGGCTGGCCGCCACCGTCGGCTGGCGGGCGCTGTTCCTGCCCGACGTCATCATCGGCGTCGCACTGCTCATCTGCTGCGCCGCACTGCCGTCCGGCCGGCGCGCCGCCACCAAGGGCGTGCCGGACGTGCTCGGCGCCTGGCTGCTGGCAGCCGGGATCGCCGTCGTGGTCCTGGCCATCTCCAAGGCCATGGCCTGGGGCATGGACGTGGTGTGGCTGGCGCTGGCCGCACTGGCCCTGCTCGGCGGCGCGCTCGCGCAGGCCAGGCACCACCGCCTGCCGGCGATCGACCTGGTGCTGTGGCGGCGGCCCCGGTTCGTCTGGGGCTGGCTGGCCACCTGGGGGTTCGGCGCGCTGTCGTACGGGCTGCTCACCGTGCAGCCGCTGTACCTGCTGCACCTCGGCTACCCCATGCTCGAAGTGGCCATGTGGCTGACCCCCACGTCCGTGGCCGTCGTGGTGACGAGCTTCCTGGCCGGAAAGATCGTCAAGCGGGTCGGCGCGTACGGTCTCATCTACGCCGGCTCGCTGCTGTGCGGCGGCGCCTGCGTGCTCGTGCTGACGCAGGCCGGCCCCACCGTGTGGGGTCTGGTCGCCAGCGTCGTGGTCGGCATGGGGGTCGGCGCGCTCGCGCCCGGCACCGCCGTCGCCACCACCCTGGCCGCCCGCCCTCACCAGTACGCCTCCGCCGTGGGCGCGGCCACCATGGCTCGCATGGTCGGCGGTGCCGTCGGCGTCGCGGTCGTGTCGGTCGTGATCGACCACCCGTTCATGACCGGGCCCTTCGCGGGCCTGGCCGGCGCGCTCGCCCTGTGCGTGGCCATCTCTGTGCTGATCGGAGCACTGGCCCTGACCAAGATCACCCGGTTGCGGCCGGATCCGGGTGACGTGATGATCAAGGTGCCCCGCCGGCTGCTGCTAGAGCTGCGCATGACCCTCGCCACCGTCGCGGCCGAGGCCGACGCGCTGCTGCCAGTCGAGACCCGCACACCCCCCGCAGACCCCTACCAGGACCCGGTCCCGCGGCCGCGAACGGCCGAACCCGGCCCCCTCGCCGGTACCCGCGGGCATACGCACTAGTTCAACCATCCAGAAGGGCTCTCGTCATGGCAACCACATCCTGCGACGTAGCCATCGTCGGCGCCGGGCTCGGCGGCTGTTTCCTGGCCTTGCTGCTGGGCCGCCGCGGCCTGCACGCCGTCGTCATCGAGCAGGGACCCTCCGTCCCGAGCGCGGGCGCCGACTTCCTCAAGCCTCCCGGCTTGCGGGTGCTGGCCCGGCACGGGCTGGCCGACCTTGTCGAACGCCATGGCCTGCGACGCGACACCATCCGCTACTACCACGATGGCGACCCCATCCAGGAGTGCCGCTTCCCCGACGGCGGCTTTCTCATCCGTCCCTACCGTGAGCTGGTCGAGCTCATCTACACCTCCTGCGCGATGCAGGGCGTCGAGTTCTGGTTCGACGCCAGCATCGCCGACATCGCGGTTGGCGAGGGCCCGGTGGGTGAGCAGGTGGAGGAGCTCACCCTGCATGACGGGCGGACGTTGCGAGCCGGGGTGGTGATCGGCGCCGACGGCACCAAGTCGGCCGTGCGCCAGGCGCTGGGCATCGAGCAGTTCACGATGCCGTACGAGCGGCTGCTCATGCGGGTGGCGACCGTGCCGCTGAGCGCCAGTGTCGCCCAGCTCAACCGGCTGTACTTCAGCTCCGAGGGCTGGCTCACCTACCTCTATCCGATCAACAGGGACCAGGCCCGCGTGTTCGTCGGCTTACCGCCCGAGGACGACAAGGAGGTCTTCCAGGACGGCATCCCCGCACTGCTCGACGAGCTGAAGAAGTTCGTGACCGACAGCTCGGACGCGTTCAACTTCCTGCAGCCCGCGACCTGGCAGCGGATCAAGGTCTCGTCGCTGCGGGTGGCGGCCTACCACAAGGGCAACGCCGCCCTGCTCGGCTCGGCCGCGTTCGCCTGCCACCCGATGACCGGCATGGGCATGAGCTACACGCTGCACGACGCCGAGATCCTGGCGGACGTCATCAGCGTGGCCGGCGACGACCCCGAGCTGCTCGACCGGCTGCTGCACGCCCGGTACGAGCCGCGCCGGCACGCCCACCGGCAGCTCATCGACTACGGCGACGCGCTGGCCGCGACCTTCCGCGACCGCGCGGCGTATCTGGCGGCCTTCCGCCCTGACCTGCACATCTTCGGTGAGGCCGCGGCGCCGGAGCCGCTGCCCGCCCTGCAGCTCGCCTGAGCCGGCGTCCCCGCCGCCCGCCATTCCCCACCAGGTGAGAGTCGTCGTCCAGTGCCACGCTGAGTGCGATGGGCCGGCCCGATCCCCAGGCGGCGGGGACGTCCTCCAGCCGGGGTCCTGGTAGGGCGGGCACTACCGCGAGGACGGGTGGCAGCGGGGGTCCGCCGGGCCACCTCCGCTCGCGATGCTGAGGAGCGATCATCCACTCCTCGGCATCGGAGACGAAACGTGACTGTGGCAGAGACCTCCAGCCCGGCCGGAGTACCTCGGGGGGCGCAACGGGGCAGTGACTTCGCGCGGCTGTCGCGGCGCGTCGCCGAGGCCGGGCTGCTCGACAGACGGCCCGGCTACTACGCCGTGCGGATCGGCCTGGTGGCCGCCCTGTTCGCGGGCGCCTGGGCGGCCTTCGCGGCGCTCGGCGACTCCTGGTGGCAGCTCGGCGTCGCCGTGCTGCTGGCGGTGGCCTTCGCCCAGGTCACGCTGCTGGCCCACGACCTGGCGCACGGGCAGATCTCCCGGTCGCGGCGCGTCAGCAGGATCGCCGGGCTGATCGTGGGCAACCTGGCCGTCGGGCTCAGCTACGGCTGGTGGATGGACAAGCACACCCGCCACCACGCCAACCCCAACCACGAGGACCACGACCCGGACGTCTCGCCCGACGTCCTCATCTGGTCGCAGCGGCAGGCCGAGGCCAGCCGGGGGCTGCCCCGCTTCATCGGGCGCTGGCAGGCGTTCCTGTTCTTCCCCCTGCTCACGCTCGAAGGCGTGAACCTCAAGGTGTCGAGCTTCCGCGCGCTGCGCCGCCCGTCGCTGAAGAACCGGGGCACCGAGGGGCTGCTGCTGGTCGCGCACGTGCTGGCGTACGCGGGGGCGGTGTTCCTGGTGCTGCCGCTGCCCAAGGCGCTGCTCTTCCTGGCCGTCCACCAGGCCTGCTACGGCGTCTACCTGGGCTGCACGTTCGCCCCGAACCACAAGGGCATGCCCGTGCTGACCGCCGAGGACGAGCTGGACTTCCTCCGCAAGCAGGTGCTGACCTCCCGCAACGTGCGCGGCGGGCACCTGGTCAACACCGCGCTCGGCGGCCTGAACTTCCAGATCGAGCACCACCTGTTCCCCAGCATGCCGACCGCGAACCTGCGCAAGGCCCAGCCCATCGTGCGCGACTACTGCGCCTCGCTCGGCGTCGACTACGTCGAGTGCGGCCTGCTGGAGTCGTGGGGGCAGGCGCTGCGCCACCTGCACGAGGTGGGCCGGCCGCTGCGCGGGGTCAGTCCGTGACGATCAGCTCCAGGCCGTTGAAATCCTCCCGGACCTGATGGCCCGCCTCGAGCAGGACCGTGCGCAGCGCGAGCAGGACCGCGGAGCGGATGGTCGCGTGCCGGACGAGGTGGTCGGCCGTGGTGCCCCAGGTGATGACCACTCCGCGTGTGGGATCGTGCCAGACTCCGAGCCCGCCATCGGCGGACATCAGCGACGGCTCGACGGTGAAACCCGCGTCCAACAGCTCCTGGCGGACCGCACGCTCCAGGTCCTGGCCGGCGCTCGTGGCGATGTCCATCGAAGTCCGCTGCCCTCACACGCGCGGTTCGAACCTCGGCGCGCCGAGAACCTTGTGAAAAGATGTCGGCTGTGTCCGCCCCGCCCGGGTCCGCCCCGCCGTCCTGCGCGCCGTCCTGCACGCCGACACCGGTGGCGGCGCCGGCGCTGAGGCTGGCGCGGGCCGTGGTGTTCGCCACGGTCTGCGGCGCCGTGTCCGCGGGCGGGCACGCGCTGGCCGGCGGAGGGCCGGTGCCGTTCGGCGGTCACCTGGCCGGGGTGCTGGCCGCGCTCGGGCTGGCGTACCTGATCGACGGGCGCGAGCGCGGGCCCGCCGCCGTGCTCGCCGCGACCGCCGGCACCCAGCTGCTGCTGCACCAGCTCTTCGAACGGCTCGCGTCCGGCGTGGCCCCCGGCCCCGGGCACGGGCATCCCGCGCCCGGCATGGTGCTGGTCCACCTCACGGTGGCGGGGCTCACGGCGTGGTGGCTGCACCGCGGTGAGAGCGCGTTGTGGCTGATGATCCGTCTGTACGGGGCGCCGCTCCCGGTCGTGCGGCTGCTCGTGGCCGTGCCCGTGGCGGAGGGACTGGGGGTGCCGTCGCTGCGGTGGCGGCCGAGGACGCCGGGTGCGATCGTACGCGCCGGCCGGACGGTCTCCGGCACGATCAGCAGGCGAGGGCCGCCCGCGGCGACGCGTCACTGACGCCTCGCCCCTTTCATCGCCCCTGCCTGTGTCCGGACGTCCGGCGCCACGGGTCCGGTCGTCCGGGAGATCATTCTGGAGACCCGTCATGGCATTTCTGTTCCGCAGGGCGGTCGCGCTCGGCTGCGCCCTGCTCCTCCTGACCTTGCCCGCTTCGCCCGCCTACGCCCACGACACGCTCAAGCGCAGCTCGCCCGCCAAGGACGCGGAGGTCACCTCGGTCGAGGAGGTCGAGCTGGAGTACAGCGCGAGCGTCAAGTTCCCGTTCGTGGTGCTGCACGACGCGGCCGGACGGGAGGTCGCGCTCGGCAAGCCGCAGCTCGACGGGCCGCTGGTGTCCGCCGAGGTGCCCCAGCCGCTCGCGCCCGGCTCGTACGTGCTCGCCTGGCGGGTCGTTTCCTCCGACGGACATCCCATTGAGGGCGAAATCCCCTTCCGCGTGAAAGGATCATCTACGGCACCCGCTTCGCCCACAGGTTCGGCGGCGGCGGCACCGTCCGGCACGGAGGCCGCCCAGCCCTCCGCGGCGGCGGGAGAACGGCCCGCCGCCTCGGCCGGGGTTCCCGGCTGGATCTGGGGCGGGCTGGTGGTGCTGGTGGTGCTGGGCGCGTTCGTGCTGATCAGGAGCTCGCGCCGGAGATCCGATCGGGAGGATGTGCATGCGGATTGAGCAGGCCAGGCGGGTCGCGGGGGAGTGGGTGCGGGAGGAGGGCGCCCGGCTGCCGGGGTTCGGCGGGGCGTTCCTGACCGGGTCGGCGTTGTGGGCCGATCCGGGTGAGGAGCTGGCGCCGACCTCCGACGTGGACGTCATGGTGGTCGCGGAACCGGCCGCTCACATCCCCCACATCGGGAAATTTCCGTATAAGGGGGTGCTGTTGGAGGTCTCCTCCATGGCCGCCCCCGGCTCCCCGCACGAGGTGCTGAGCGACTACCACCTGGCCGGCAGCTTCCACCTGCCGTGCGTGCTGGCCGACCCGTCCGGGCGGCTGACCGAGCTGCAGCGGGTCGTCTCCCGAGACTTCGCCGCACGCCCCTGGATCCTGGCGCGCTGCACCAACGCCATGGACCGGGTGCGGGGGTGGATCAACGGCATGGACGGCTCCGCGCCGCTGCCCGAGCAGGTCACCTCCTGGCTGTTCGGCACGGGGGTGACCGCGCACGTGCTGCTCGTGGCCGGGCTGCGCAACCCCACTGTCCGCGGCCGGTACGCGGCCGTCCGCGAGCTGCTCGCCGAGCACGGGCGGCTCGACTTCCACGAGAGCCTGCTCGGCCTGCTCGGCTGCGCCGACCTCGACGCCGCGCGGGTGCGGCGGCACCTGGCGACGCTGGCCAAGGCGTTCGACGCGACCGCCTCCGTGCGGGTGCCCGGCTACCGGTTCGACTCCGACATCTCCGCCGCCGCCCGGCCGGCCGCCATCGACGGGAGCCTGGACCTCATCGAGCGGGGCCTGCACAGGGAGGCGGTCTTCTGGCTGGTGGCCACGTACGCGCGCTGCCTGGCCAAGCGGGCGGCGGCCGGGCTGCCGCCGGAGTACGCCGACGAGTTCCACGAGCTGCTCGCCGACCTCGGCGTGGAGACGTTCGCCGACCGGAGGCGCCGCGGGGACCGCGTCCTCGCGGCGCTGCCGGGGCTGTGGCAGACGGCCATGGCGCTCTGCTGAGCGCAGGTCGTCAGCGGCCGTCGAGGAGGGGGAGCGCGTCGCCGTAGATGTCCGGGCTGCGGTCGACCTCGCCCACGAAGTCACCGGGGAAGCCCAGGTCGAACTCCACCGCCGACTCCAGCCGCCGCATCGCCTCCTCGGGCAGGGCCCGGGCCGTGCCGGAGGCCCCCAGGTTGTCCTTGAGCTGCTCGGCGCTGCTCGTCCCGAGGATCGGATGCACGCCGCGCCGCAGCGCCCACGCGATCGCGACCTGCGAGGCCGTGACGCCCAGCTCGCCCGCCACCTCCAGCACGGCCCGCACCCCGGCCCTGTCCCGCTCGCTGATCGACTCGGGTGACACGCGCGACGGCGCGGCGCCGGGCTCGGCGTACCGGCCGGACAGCACGCCGTGCGCGAGCACCCCCCACGCCGCCACGCTGATGCCCAGCGCCCGCGCCATGGGCAGCAGCTCCCGCTCGATGTCGCGCCGCAGCAGGCTGTACGGCACCTGCAGCCCCGCGAACGGCGTCCACCCCCGCCACTCCGCCAGCATGTCGGCCCGGCTCACCACCCACGCCGGCGCGTCGGAGATGCCCACGTAGAGCACCTTCCCCGACCGCACCACGTCGTCCAGCGCGCGCATCGTCTCCTCGATCGGGGTGTGCCGGTCCCACACGTGCACCCAGAACAGGTCGAGGTAGTCGGTACGCAGCCGCCGCAGGCTCTGCTCCAGCGACAGGACGAGGTTCTTGCGGTGGTTGCCGGCGGCGTTGAGGTCGGTGCGGTCACGGGTGGGCGTGTACTTCGTGGCCAGCACGAAACGGTCGCGGTGGCCCTGGAGGAGCTCGCCGACCACGTTCTCGCTCTCGCCGTACATCGAGGCCGTGTCCACGACGTTGCCGCCCGACTCGGCGTACAGCTCGAAGCTGCGCCGCACCTCGGGCGTGACCTCGCGGTAGGTCATCGCGCCGAGGAACAGCTCCGAGACCCGCAGCCCGGTACGGCCCAGCAGCCGGTAACGCATCACGCCGCCTGGTAGGGGACGGCGAGCCTGGCCTGGCGCAGCGCGGTGCTCCACCAGCCGAGCTGGTCCAGCAGGGCCTTGGCCGCGGCCTGCGCGTCCTCGGCGTCGCGGGTCAGCCGGCCGTCGGTGTCGAAGCGCGTCCAGTGCTGGTCGAAGCTGAGCCAGTTGCGGATCGTCACGGCGTGCAGCTCGTTGAAGACCTGCCGCAGGTGCTCGGCCGCGCGGATCCCGCCGCCCTGCCCGCCGTAGGAGATCAGCGCCACGGGCTTGGCCTGCCACGGCGTCAGATGCCAGTCGATGAGGTGCTTGAGCGCGGCGGGGTAGCTGTGGTTGTACTCCGGCGTCACCACCGCGAACGCGTCCGCCCGCGCCAGCCGCCCGGCCAGGCGGCGCATCTCCGCCGGCCGGTCGTCCACGTCGAGCAGCCGCTCCTGGGAGATCGGCAGCGCCGCGGGCAGGGCCGTGTCGGCCGGGTCGATCACATCGACGTCGAACTGCCCGTGCGCGGCCACCTGCTCGGTGAACCATCGGGCGATCCCGGGGCCGTAACGACCTTCGCGGAGGCTGCCCGAGATCACCGCCAACTTCATCTTCGTCATGGCTGTCAGCTTGCCGACCCGCCGCGCGCCGAGGAAGGCCGCGATCAGACTGGCCCCGGGAGGGCCACGATAAGCGCGGGCCGGGTCCGTAGACTCCAGAGCTGTGAGCGAGAACGAGCTGGGCGCCTACCTGCGCGCCCGCCGCGAGGCACTCAAGCCCGCCGACGTCGGCCTGCCCGAGGGCGGCCGGCGGCGCACGCCGGGGCTGCGCAGATCGGAGCTGGCCACGGTGGCGGGGGTGAGCGTCGAGTACCTGACCAGGCTGGAGCAGGGCCGCGACCGCAACCCGTCGGTGCAGGTGCTCGTGTCGCTGGCCGACGCCCTGCGCATGACGCCCGAGGAGCGCATGCATCTGCGCCACCTCGCCAAGCTGACCAGCGGCAGCATCGCCCTGTGCCCGGCCGCCGCCCAGGCGCCCGCCCGCACCGTACGCCCGGCCGTGCGCGCGCTGCTCGAACGCCTGGAGCCCGCGCCCGCCGCGCTCCTCAACCGGCTCGGCGAGATCATCGCCCGCACCACCGGCTTCGACCGCCTCTTCGGCCCCATGGGGCTGCTGGACGATGAGCCGCCCAACCTGACCCGGTACGTCTTCACCGACGTGCGGGCCAGGATCGCCTTCCCGGACTGGGACAGGGTGGCCGACGAGCAGGCGGCGGCGCTCAAGTACGAGGCGGGGCCCGATGATCCGTGGGCCGGTGAGCTGGTCGAGATGCTGTCGTTCGCGGCGGGGGAGGCGTTCACCGGGCGCATGTCCCGGACCTCGGGGCCGCCGCGGCCTGCGCCCGTGCAGCGGATGGCGCATCCGGGGGCTGGTGAGCTGCGGCTGGCCAGGGAGCCGCTCGACCTGCTGGGCGACGACCAGCGGCTCCTCGTCTACCTGCCCGCCGACGCCGACACGGCCGCCGCCCTCGACCGCCTCACCGGCCGCCACCCCGGCGCCCTGCGCGCGGTCAGCGCCTGAGCGCCGCCACCTGCGCCTGCGCAGTCTGCGCCTGTGTCCCGCGCCGTGCGCCTGAGCGCTGCGCCCTGCGTCTGCGCCCCGCGTCTGCGCCCTGCGCCCCGCGCCGTGCGCCCCGCGCCGTACCCCGAGCCGTGCCCCGCGCCCGTGCCCCGGCGCCGTGCGCTGTGCCCCCGCGCGCCGCGCCTGCGCCTGCGCGTCTGCCAACTGCCCTTGCGCCGTGCGCCGTGCGCCGTGCTCAGGCGCAGGCGGCCCGCTCGGGCGGGGCGCCGCTTGAGGCGCGCCCGCCCGGGTAGCGGACCGGCATGAAGCTGGGGAACTGGGACGTCAGGCCGCTGGGCGGAGCGATGGGCTGCCTGGCGATGATCCTGATCTCGCTCGTCCTGTCGGTGGTGCTGACGATCGTCGTCAACCTCCTCCTGTAGACGCCCCCGGCTCAGGCCCGCCGCAACGTACGCGTCAGCCCGGCGGCGATCGTCGTGGCGAGCACCCACCCCGCCGCGATCAGCCCGTACGCCAGCCACTGCGTCCCCCCACCCGGATTGAACGCCTTCTCCTGCCCGAAGTCGATGATCGGCAGCAGCAGGTCGAGGCTGTACATGAACGAGTTGAACACCGGCGCCTCCCCCCGCTTCAGCGGCGGCGGCTCGGCGAGGCCGAACACCACGGTGCCCACCGCCAGCAGCGCCACCAGCCAGGCGGCCGCCCGCAGCGGCCGGAAGCCGTAGCCGACGGTGGCGTCCTGCAGGTGGCCCCAGAAGCGGGCGTAGCCGGGCAGGGTGTCGCGGCGCTGCTGCTGGCCGGCCAGGAGCGTGTCGCGGGCGTCGGCCTCGCTGCCCAGCCGCCGGTACATCGCGGCGAGCTGCTCGTAGGCGTTCGGCAGGTAACCCTCGGGATCCCGGCGCAGCCAGGCGAGCCGCTCGGCGGCCGGCAGCATGGGCTCCAGCACCTCGTACGACAGCCCGTCCATGCACAGCTCGTCCGGCCACACGGCGGCGTCGTCCTGCAGCACCCCGATCCGCGCGTGCCGCAGGTCCACCGCGCCGCGCACCGGCTTGGCCGTCCGCATCGCCAGCTCCCGCACCTCCAGGCGGCGGCAGGTGAGCGCCTTGCCGCCGGGTGTCTCCAGGGTGGCGTCGTCGAGGCACAGGCGGCTGCCGACCTGCGCGTACGTCAGCCGGATCCGGCCCTGGGCCGAGAAGCCCTCGCAGAGGTTGAGCACCTTGCCGACCGTGAGGCCGTTCGCCGACAGCGCCGAGCCGCCGGGGTTGGCCAGCGTGGCGCCCTTGAAGTGTGCCGGGCCGGTCACCGAGGCGTCGGTCAGGCTGATCTCGCCCTCGGCCGACATACCGTCGCGGGCCAGCAGCGCGCCGTCCACGGCGAGGCGGTCGCCCCGCAGCGCCACGCCGCCGGGGGCGCACAGGCGGGCGCCGTCCAGGTTGAGCGCGCGGCCGACGGTGGCGCCCTCCAGCCAGACGGCGCCCTCGGTCTCGACCAGCGACAGGTACAGCCCCGCCTCGGCGTTCAGGCCGCCGGCGTGCAGGGCCAGGCCGCCCGGGTTGCGCAGCACGGAGCGCCGCAGCGTGAGCGGGCCGGAGACGCGGGCGAACCGCAGGGAGAACTCGCCCGTCACGCTCATCTCCCGCGCGAACAGGCCCACCTGGACGACCAGGTTCGAGCCGCCGAACGCCAGCCCGCCGGGGGCGCGCAACCGGGCGCCCTCCAGGTTCACCGCCGCGCCGATCCTGGCCGCGGTGAGGATGATCTCGCCCACGCAGCTGAACCCGTCGCGGGCCAGCAGATTGCTGCCGACGTCGAGGTGCTCGGCGTTGAGCGCGGCGCCGGCGGCCGGCTCCAGGCGGGCGCCGTTCAGTGAGAAGTTGCTGCTGACGCGGGCGCTGCGCAGGCGCAGCTCGCCGGTGACGTGGCAGCCGGTCAGCCGCAGGTCGCCCTCGACCTGGAGGTTCGAGGCGATCAGGCCGGGCAGGCTGGAGCCGGCGAAGCTGAGGAAGCGGGTGCGGGCCTGGTAGAGGTCGGGGGCCTCGTCGAAGACGCAGTCGCTGAACGTGACCGGCAGGTCGAGCTCCCTGAACGCCAGGTGTAACAGGCCGGTGATCCGCGCCCCCGACAGGCGCAGCGCCGGCTTGTCGGCGGGGTCGGTGTACTCGCCGAGCAGCAGCTGCGCCAGCACCTCCGCCCGTACGCTGCGGCCGGCCTCCCAGGCGGCGACGTTGGCGGGGGAGTCGTGGGCGGGATCGCCGGAGCGCAGGTCCACGTCGTGGCCGCGGCGGACGGCGGCGGCCACGGCCTGCTCGGCGGCGGTGAGTTCGGCGTTGGGCACACGCACATCCTGCTCCACCCGGGCACCCGCACGTGCCCGCAGCGCCGTCCGTGCCGTCAGCGCCGTCCCTGCCGTCCGTGCCGTCAGCGCCGTCAGCGCCGTCAGCGCCGTCCGTGCAGCCCGTGCCGTCAGCGTCGTCCGTACGGTCAGTCCCGTACGTCGAAGCCCAGCGTGCCCGCCACCACCGTCGCCTGGAACGGGTCGATGACCGCCCCGCCGAGCGTCACCTCGCGCGGATCGAGCGTGCTCAGGTCGCTGCCCCGCAGGTCGCACCGCGTCAGGTCGGCGCCGTGCAGCCACGCCCCCGACAGGTCGCACCGCCGCAGCCCGGCGCCCTCCAGCTTGGCCCCGCTCAGGTCGGCCTCGCGCAGCCGGGTGCCCTCGAAGGCGCTGCCGCGCAGGTCGGCACCGGGCAGCCCGGCGTAGGACCAGTCGCCGCCCGTCACCTTCAGCAGCCCGAAGGTGCAGCCGTCGAACATGCTGCCGGTGAGCTTGCAGCCGCCGAACGTGGCGTCGAAGAACGAGCAGCGCGAGAACGTGCAGTTGACGAAGCGCGCGTCCTCGTGCACCGACACGTTGAACCGCACGTTCCTGAACTGGCACTCCTCGAAGGAGGAGCCGTGGTCGACCAGCTCGGTCATGTCCACGTCCTGGAACAGCACGCGGTGGTGGGTCTCACCGGAGAGCTCGCGGCCGTCCCAGTCGGCGGACCTGATCGTCGTCTCCGTCGGCGGCGCCTGGACGCCGTACCTGCGCTCTGCCATGCGAACAAACTAGCGGATCCGCCGCACGCCCGCAGTGGGCCTCAGGCGCGCTTGGCGATGGCCGTGATGAACGGCTGCACGAGCTTGGCCGCCAGGGGGCCGAACGCCGCCAGGATGAGCACGTACGCCGCCGCCAGCGCGCCCAGGTCGGGGTGCACGCCCGCGCCCACCGCCAGCCCGGCGATGACGATGTTGAACTCGCCCCGGGGGATGAGCGCGATACCGGCCCTGGCCTGGCCCGCCTTGGCGATGCCCGCGCGCCGGGCCGCGTACATGCCGGTCAGCAGTTTGGTGATCATGCTGACCAGGGCGAGCAGCGCGGCGAGCCCGGCCACCGGCAGGATCGACCTGGGGTCGGTCTGGAGGCCGAAGAAGACGAAGAACACCGCCGCGAACAGGTCGCGCAGCGGCGCCAGCAACGCGTGCGCGTCCTCGGCGAGCTGGCCCGACAGCGCGATGCCCACCAGGAACGCGCCCACCGCGGCCGAGACCTGCAGCTGCTGCGCCAGGCCGGCCACCAGCAGGGCCAGCCCGACCACCTTGAGCAGCAGCACCTCGGAATTGGGGCTGGAGACGAACCACTCGATGAACCGCCCGAACCGCAGCGCCACGACCAGCACCACGCTCACCGTCAGCAGCGCGATGCCCACCGAGATCGCGCCCTGCACGAAGCTGAGCCCGGCCAGCAGGGTGGTCAGGACCGGCAGGTAGACCGCCATCGTCAGGTCCTCGAACACCAGCAGCGACAGCACCGTCGGCGTCTCCCGGTTACCGAGCCACCCCAGGTCGGACAGCACCTTGGCGGTGATGCCGGAGGAGGTGGCGTACGTGACGCCCGCCATCGCGACGGCCGCCACGGGGCCCCAGCCGAGCAGTAACGCGCAGATGGCGCCGGGCGCGGCGTTCAGCACGAGGTCCACGATGCCCGCGCGGGCGTTGCCCGTGAGGCTCGTGACCAGCTCGTCGGCGTTGTATTCGAGGCCGAGCGTGAGCAGCAGCAGGATCACGCCCAGCTCGGACCCGATCTCGAGGAAGTCGGTGCTCGTGGCCAGCGGCAGCACGCCGCCGGTCCCGAACGCCAGCCCCGCGATCAGGTAAAGGGGGATCGGGGAGATGCCCGCGCGCAGCGCCAGCGCGCCCAGGATCCCCAGGCCAAGCAGGACAGCACCGAACTCGAGGAAGATGATCGCGGTATGGTGCACCCGCGGCCCTACCCGTTCGCCAGGATGTCGGCGACCTCTGCGGTGCTCTCCTCGCCGCCCACGACGACCACGACGTCACCGGCCTGGAACGGGAATTCCGGCCCAGGGCTGGCGAAGACCTGCCCGGCGCGCACCACCGCGACGATGGAGGCGCTCGTACGGGTGCGCACGCGCGCGTCCCCCATCGGGCGGCCCGCGTACGGGGAGCCCGCCGGGATCGGCAGCTGCACGCTGACCAGGCCCTCGACCTGCTGGTGCAGCTGGTTCAGCCGCGCGACGATCCGGGGCGCGCCCAGCAGCTCGGCCAGGGCGTCCGCCTCCTCGTCGTTCAGCTTGACCGTCTGGCAGACGGCGTCCGGGTCTTCCTTGTCGTAGATGACCAGGTCCCGGCGGCCGGTGCGGTGGGACACGACGCCGACCCGTTGTCCTTTACGGGTGGTGAAATCGTGTCGTAGCCCGATTCCCGGCAGTGCTGTTTGTTCGACCTCCACCTATCCCACCCGTCCAGATCCGCATATTTCCGGACAACCCTACCTAAGGTCATACCCGGGTCCGGCCCGGGTCAAGGGTGTGTGATCGACGGGCCTGCTTGCCCTGATTGCGCCTCAGGCGTCCCACCTGTAACAGTCACCTGCGGCCGGTGCGCCGCACGTGAAAGACTGCTTCAGGTGCCCGGCCCGGCGAGGCAGTGGCACAGGGCATCCCCTCCACCCGACAAGCACCACCGCAAAGGGACAACGCACCATGCCGACCGCCCCTCCGATCCGGCTGGTTCTCGTGGAAGATCACGCCATGGTCGCGGAGGCCATCGGCCTGGCCCTGGGCAGGGCGCCTGACATCGAGGTCGTCGCGCAGTCGGGCACCATCGCCGCGGCGCTGGCCGACGTCGGCAGGTGCCAGCCCGACGTGGTCGTGCTCGACCGCAGGCTGCCCGACGGCGACGGCGTGGCGGCGATCGGGCGGCTGGCGGCGGTGGCGCCGAGGGCGCGGGTGCTGGTGCTGACCGGGGAGGCGACCGCCTCCGTGGCCGCCAGGGTGGTGGCGGCAGGCGGGGCCGGGCTGGTGGTGAAGTCGTCGCGGCTGGGCGAGCTGGAGTCGGCGGTGCGGGAGGTGGCCGCCGGAGGGGTGGTGTTCGCGCCCGGGTTGCTGCCCGGCGTGCTCGACCGGCTGACCGGCCGCGCGGGTCACGTGGGCTCCGCGCTGACGGCGCGGGAGCGCGAGACGCTGCTGCTCCTGGCCGAGGGCGCCAGCACGTACGAGATCAGCGACCGCCTGGGCGTGGCCAGGAACACCGCGCGCAACCACGTCCAGCACGTGCTGGAGAAGCTGGGCGCCCGCTCCAAGCTGGAGGCGGTGGCGCTGGCCCGGCGCGACGGCTTGTTGGATTGACGCATTTGCACCAGTCCGGGTCCCACAGGTGCATCAGTGCGCCTGGCGCGCTTGCGTCTCGTGACCTGTCGCACGGCTCCCCGAGAGTAGATGGGTGGAAAGTGAGGAGGCCGAGCGTTACCAGGTGGACACCCTGTTGCCGGAGGAGATGGGCAGCATCACGGTGGCGCGCCGCCTGGCGGGAACGGTCCTGAAGGAGTGCGGGTACCAGGGGCGGCACGAGGACGTCCTGCTGGTGGTGTCGGAGCTGGTGACGAACGCGCTCGTGCACGGGGACGGCCCGCCGGAGCTGAGAGTGCGGGCCGGCACGTCACAGGTGCGGATCGAGGTGGGCGACACCGGCGTGGCGCTGCCGGAGACCCGCGAGCCGGGGCCGCTGAACGGCTGGGGGCTGCACGTCGTCCGGTTGCTTTCCACCGGATGGGGGATCTCGCCGGGCGAAGGTGGCAAGGTGGTGTGGTGCGAGCTGGCGGTGCGACTGGCACCGGTGCAGGTGACGCCCTTCGAAGCCTGAGCGGGCCGGAGCGGTGGTGGCTCTGCGTTGATCGGGTTTGGCTCTGCGCTCAGGTCGTGCAAGGCTGCAATATGCCCGAGCATGACCCCTCGCCGGAGGATATGCGGCTGCTCGTCCAGAGCATCCGTGACTACGCCATCTTCATGCTCGACCCACGCGGCGTGATCGTGAGCTGGAACATCGGGGCCGAACGCATCAAGGGATACACCGGCGAGGAGATCGTCGGCACCCACTTCTCCGTCTTCTACCCGCCTGAGGCGGTCGCGGCGGGCAAGCCCGCCAAGGGCCTGCGGGCGGCCGCCGCCGACGGCCGGTGGGAGGAGGAGGGCTGGCGGGTGCGCAAGGACGGCACCCGGTTCTGGGCCAGCGTGGTCATCACCGCCCTGTACGACGAGAGCGGGGGCCTGCGCGGGTTCGGCAAGGTGACGCGCGACCTGACCGAGCGGCGCAGCATGGCCAGGGCGCTCGACGAGCGCGCCCTGCTGCTGTCACGCCTGGTGCAGGCACAGGAGCTGGAGCGCAGGCGCATCGCCTCCGACGTGCACGACGACACGATCCAGTCGATGCTCACCGTCGGGATGCGGCTGCGGATGTGGGGGCAGGAGCTGCCCCCCGAGCACGGCGGCACGGTGCGGGCGCTCGACGCCGCCGTGGACGAGGCCGTACGCCGCCTGCGCGAGCTGGCCTTCGACCTGCACCCGCCGGGCGACGGGCTGGTGGCCAGCCTGGACGACTACCTCAGCGAGCTGATGCCCGGCGGCGGCCTGGCCTACGAGCTGAGCCACCGCCTGGACGCCGAGCCGCCGTACGAGGCCGTGGTGACCATCTACCGCATCTGCCAGGAGGCGCTGACGAACGTCCGCAGGCACGCCGGGGCGAGCCGGGTCAGCGTGGAGCTGGTCTCGCTCGACCGGGGCGTGCACGTCCGCGTCAAGGACGACGGCGTCGGCCTGGCCGGCAAGGACGGCGAGGCGATGCACTACGGGCTCGTCGAGATGCGGGAGCGGGCCGAGACGGCGGGCGGCTGGTGGGGCATCGAGGGCCCGCCCGGCGCGGGCACGACGGTGGAGTTCTGGGTCCCCGCCGTGCCCCACGCCTAGCGACCCTTACGACGGGGAGGTGCCCGGCCAGGTCCACGACCTGATGTCGGCGGGGTCCTCGCCGTGGTCACGGGTGTACTGCCGGGCGCGCAGCCGCTCGTCGCTCATCCGCTGCCGCAGGTGCGCGGCCTTGCTGCCGAGCCCGGGAACCCGGTCGATCACGTCCATGACCAGGTGGAAGCGGTCGATGTCGTTGAGCATGCACATGTCGAACGGCGTCGTCGTGGTGCCCTCCTCCTTGTACCCGCGCACGTGGATGTTGGCGTGCCCGTGCCGCCGGTAGGTGAGCTGGTGGATCAGGGACGGGTAGCCGTGGAAGTTGAAGACGATCGGCTTGTCGGTGGTGAACAGCGTGTCGAACTCGGCGTCCGACATGCCGTGCGGATGCTCCGACGGCGGTTGCAGCCGCATCAGGTCGACCACGTTCACCAGCCGGACCTTCAGCTCCGGCAGGTGCTCGCGCAGCAGCGCGGCGGCGGCCAGCGTCTCCAGGGTCGGCACGTCCCCGGCGCAGGCCAGCACCACGTCGGGCTCGCTGCCCTCGTCGGTGGACGCCCACGGCAGGATGCCCAGCCCGCGCGTGTTGTGCGCGATGGCCTCCTCCATCGTGAACAGGTCGAGCACCGGCTGCTTGCCGGCCACGATGACGTTCACGTAGTCCCGGGAGCGCAGGCAGTGGTCGCCGACCGACAGCAGCGTGTTGGCGTCCGGCGGCAGGTAGACCCGCACCACCGAGGCCTTCTTGTTGACGACCACGTCGAGGAAGCCCGGGTCCTGGTGACTGAACCCGTTGTGGTCCTGGCGCCACACGTGCGACGACAGCAGGTACGTCAGCGACGCCACCGGCCGCCGCCACGGGATCTTCTGTGACGACTCCAGCCACTTGGCGTGCTGGTTGAACATGGCGTCCACGATGTGGATGAACGCCTCGTAGCAGTTGAACAGCCCGTGCCGCCCGGTCAGCAGGTAGCCCTCCAGCCAGCCCTGGCACAGGTGCTCGCTGAGCACCTCCATGACCCGGCCGCCCGCGCCCAGGTTCTCGTCCGTGGGCAGCGTCTCGGCGTCCCAGGCCCGGTCGGTGACCTCGAACACCTCCGACAGCCGGTTGGAGGCCGTCTCGTCCGGCCCCATCAGCCGGAACGTGCTCGGATTGGCCGCGATCACGTCCCGCAGGAAGCCGCCCAGCACCCGCGTCGGCTCGCTCGCCTGCTCGGCGGGCGCCTTGACCTCCACCGCCAGCCTGCGGAAGTCGGGCAGCCGCAGCGGCTCCAGCAGCTCGCCGCCGTTGGTGTGCGGGTTGGCGCTCATCCTGCGCCCGCCGCGCGGCACCGTGGCCAGCACGTCCTCGACCGGCCTGCCGTCCGAGCCGAACAGCTCCTCCGGCCGGTACGAGCGCATCCACTCCTCCAGCATCGCCAGGTGAGCCGGGTTCTCCCTGACCGTGGACAGCGGCACCTGGTGCGCCCGCCACGTGCCCTCCACCGGCTTGCCGTCCACCTCCTTCGGCCCGGTCCACCCCTTCGGCGTGCGCAGGATGATCATCGGCAGGCGGTCGGCGTCGCCCGCCTTGTACGCCGCCAGCTCCTCGAACGCGGTGTCCAGCGTGCCCGCCATCTCCTCGTGGTCGGCGCCGACCAGGTGGGGGCGGTAGCCGTACCCCTCCATGAGCTTGACCAGCTCGTCGGTGGGGATGCGGGCCAGGACGGTGGGGTTGGCGATCTTGTAGCCGTTCAGGTGCAGGATGGGCAGCACCATCCCGTCGCGGCGGCGGTCCAGGAACTTGTTGGAGTGCCAGCTCGCGGCCAGCGGCCCCGTCTCGGCCTCGCCGTCGCCGATGATGCACGCCACGACCAGGTCGGGATTGTCGAAGGCGGCGCCGTACGCGTGCGCCAGCGCGTACCCCAGCTCGCCGCCCTCGTGGATGGAGCCGGGCGTCTCCGGCGCGACGTGGCTCGGGATGCCGCCGGGGAAGGAGAACTGGCGGAACAGCCGCCGCATGCCCGTGACGTCCTGCGACACGTCCGGGTACCGCTCGGAGTACGAGCCCTCCAGCCACGCGTGCGCCACCGCTGCGGGACCGCCGTGACCGGGACCGGCGATGTAGATCATGTCCTGGTCCCGCTCGCGGATCACCCGGTTGAGGTGCGCGAAGCAGAAGTTCAGGCCCGGCGTCGTACCCCAGTGGCCGAGCAGCCGCGGCTTGATGTGCTCGGGGCGCAGCGGCTCGGTGAGCAGCGGGTTGTCCAGCAGGTAGATCTGCCCGACGGACAGGTAGTTCGCCGCCCGCCAGTACGCGTCAATACGATCCATGCCCTTGCCCCTTCCTCCGCAGCGGCACCTGAACCTTCCCTCGACGTGTTCGCCCCCTTTGGTGACACTTTTCATGAGTGGGGGAGGGGCCATGCCACTGGACGCGCAGCTCCTTGAGGTGCCCGAAGGGCTCCTGGCGATCGTCGGGGGCATCGCGGGCGTTCTCACGCTGATCTTCGAGGTCGCGTTGTTCACGCGCCAGGAGCACGCGCTGTTCCGGCGGGTCACCGGCGGTATCGAGCTCGTGGCCGGGCTGGCCATGGTCGCGGGTGGCGTGGCCTGGCAGCTCACCCTGGGCCTGCCGCCCCGCTGGGATCACTGGCCCGCCTACCTCGCACTCGCCGGAGTCGCGTTCGTCGTGCGGGGCTTCGTCAGGGTCAGGACGGCGGGCGTCGGCCGTGCAGCAGACGACGTCCACGCGCTGGCGGGGCGCATCGAGGAGGAGGTCTGGCTCTTTCCTCCCGATCGGCTGACGCCGGATTCGTACGTGCCGCTGGACCTGCGCCGCCCTCCGTACGGCCGTTACCCGCGCCCGCGCGACAGGGAGGCCGTCGCGGAGCTGACCCGCTGGCTCAGGAGCACCAGGAAGAAGCCCTGCGTGCTGTACGGCGAGTCCGGCTCAGGCAAGTCGGTGGTCCTGCGCAGGCTCGCCAGGGACCTGGCCGCCCGCGCCCAGCGGCGGCGACGGCCCTCCCTCATGGCCGTCTACGTGGACCTGGAGGCGATGCCGCCCAGGCAGGAGGGAGATCAGCGGTCGGACGAGGAGCTGCTGCGTGACCACATCCGCACCCAGGTGGGCGGGCACGACCCCGAGATGCTCAGGCGGCTGGACCGGATCTTCTCCGGCGGCTACGACTCCGTCGTCTGGGCCTTCCTGTTCGACGGCTTCGACGACTTCGTCTCCGCCGCGCAGTCGGCGACCAAGGAAGACACGGCGCAACGATGGCTGCAGGCCGTCAAACGGCTGAAGGACGGCTCGGAGACGTTCCGCGTCGTCGTGGCGAGCAGGGACCGGCTGGTCGCCCGCCACCTGGGCTGGCCCGTCCTGGCGTTGTCACCTCTGACGCTCGCCCGCCAGGTCGCCTTCGCCAGGGAGCTGGGCCAGGAAGGGGTGGGCGGGCTGCTGAAGAGCATGAACGCCGACGACGAGCTGCGGCCGGTCGTGACCCTGCCGCTCCTGCTCAACCTCCTGCTGCTGCACCTGCGAGACGAGGGCGGCGCCGACGGCGAGCTGCGCCGGGACGCGCTCGTGGAGGCGGCCGTGCTGCAACGGCTCGGCCATCTGGACAGCGCCCGGCGGGAGGCGGCGCTGCGTGCCGGACAGGACGCGGCCTACCCGTACCCGCCGGCCGCCGTGACCGTCCCCGGCCCCGACGCGCCGCTGAACGAGCTCGTCAAGGCGAACATCGCACGGTGGCGGAACGACCGGCTCGAATGCGTCAGCAAGATCCTGGAGGACTACTTCGTCACGGGCTGGATCATCCGCGCGGGCCGCGTGACCGACGCCCGGCGGTTGTTCCAGGACGGCCGCCACCTCGGGGCGCTGACCGCCGTGTTGCGACGCGCGGGCGACGACCCCGTCGATCCCCTCCGGCGGGACGTCATCTCGGCGGCCACGACGCTGTTACAGGAGGTCGTCGAGACGGCAGGGCCCATCGAGGACTACCGGGCGCACCTGAGCAGGGAGCCCAGGGAGCCGTTCCCGCCGCGCGAGCGCACCTTCGCCTGGCCGCCGGTGGCCCTCGGCGTCTTCCACGTGATCCTGGACTCCGGCATCGCGCTGCACGACACCGAGCTGCGCCCGATCCGCGAGGCCGCCGCCCGCATGGTCGTGGCCGCGTTCGCCAGCGGCGCCGGTCTCGACCAGCGCTACGCCCTGGCACTCCTGCCGCTGCTGGACGTGGACGTCGCCCTGTGGGCGGTGCTCAGGTCCGGCGCCGCCGACAGCGCGGTACGCGGCGGGCCGTACGAGTTGCTCGCCATTGGCGCGAAGGTCTACGAGAGGCTCACGATCCCTCAGCGGCTCGTCGCGCTCGCCAAGGCGATGCGAACCGGCCGGCTCGTGGAGCGCGCACTGACGGGGAGGAGACGTCCGGGGATCGCGGCGGTCATCCGGTCGGTGATCCGCACGTTGCAGCTCTTCGGCGTCGCGTTGTTCCTGGTCTTCCTGCTCCAGGTCGTCGAGCTGGCCATCACGGGGGACCCCGTGGCGGCGCTGGTCGAGTTCGTGGTGGTCCTGCTGCCCGTCGCCTGGTTCCTGCTCTCCTCGGTGGGCCTTCTCGGCCGGCCGCCGATCTTCTCGACGTTCCTGCTCGCCTTCCTGGCGGCCGTGTTCGCGGCCGGCGGGCTCTGGCGCGCCGCGGTGGCCCTGGCCTCCCTCGACCCCGTCACCATCTTGGGCGGCCTGGTGGGAGTGGCCTTCGTGACGTGGCCGTTCGCGCGGGTGATAGACGTGATCATGTTTCCTGAGCAGCGTGCCTGGCACGACGTCGTCCTGCCCCAGATCCGGGTGCTCAGGGAGGCGCACACCAGGCTCGTGCGCCAGGGGCTGCGCCAGCGCTACGAGCAGCTTCAGCTGCTGATCAGGGCAGGCAGACCGCTCAAGGGCACCTTCCCGCTGTTCGTCTTCCTGATCTTCGCCGGCGTCTCCCTGCTGGACCTGCCCGGGGTCGAAGGCGAGGCGGAGACGGAGCAGAAGCTGCCGATCCTCGGCTGGGTCCTGGGCGCGGCCTGCGCGGTGAGATACGGCTCAGCCGCGTTGCGCGTGCTCGCCGAGCGCCGTGACATGCGCAGGCATCTGTCGCGGGGGGCCTTCGACCGGGACGAGGTGCTGGCTCACCTGCACCGTCTCACCAGTCACGAGCGCACCGCGCGTTTCCTCAAGAACCTGTGCGCCTGCCCGCCCGAGCAGTTGAGCGGGGTCGTCAGCGTCCTCGTCGATCTCGACCGGACCTTCGACCAGGTCATCAGACTGGTACCGGCGGGGACGACGAGGCGGGTGCCGCCGGCGGTGTGGGAGGTCGGGCTCGACTTCGACACGCCCGGATTCCGGGCCTGGCTGGTGTCCTACGACGCGGCGCATCCAGGACGGCTGAGCTGGATGGTCAGCGATCCCGGGCGCATCTTCCCGGTCAGCGCGTGCCTCAGGCGCCTCGGGGTCAACCGCGTGGCCATTCCCCGCGACTGACATATACCGATAAAGTGCCGAACATGGAGTTCAGGAGCTCACGCTGGTACGCAGGAAACGACCGGAACTCCTACATCCACCGGGCCTGGATGCGGCGCGGCCTGCCGTCCGAGGCGTTCGAGGGCGGCAAGCCGCACATCGCCATCGCCAACACCGCCTCCGACCTCACCCCCTGCAACTCCCACCTGAACGAGGTGGCCCAGAGCGTCATGCACGGCGTGTGGGAGGCGGGCGGCGTGCCGCTGAACCTGCCGGTGGTCTCCCTCGGCGAGACGAACGTGCGCCCCACCGCCATGCTCTGGCGCAACCTGGCGGCCATGGCCACCGAGGAGATGCTGCGCGCCAACCCCATCGACGGCGTGGTGCTGCTCGGCGGCTGCGACAAGACGATCCCGTCGCTGCTCATGGCCGCCTCCTCGGTGGACCTGCCCGCCGTCGTGGTGCCGGGCGGGCCGATGCTGACCGGGCACTTCCGCGGCGCGCCGCTCGGGTGCGGCACCGACGTGTGGCGGCTCAGCGAGGAGGTACGCGCGGGGACACTGTCCAACGAGGCGTTCCTGCGGTCGGAGTCGTCCATGATCCGCAGCCGGGGCCACTGCAACACGATGGGCACCGCGTCCACCATGGCCTGCATGGCCGAGGCGCTCGGCATGACGCTGCCCGGCACCGCGGGCACCCCCGCCCCCGACAGCCGCCTGCTCGAACGCTCGCACGAGAGCGGACGCCTGGCCGTCGAGCTGGTCCGGCAGGGCCGCCGCCCCAGCCACGTCATGACAAGGGGCTCCTTCCTCAACGCCATCGTCACCCTGGCCGCCGTCGGCGGCTCCACCAACGCCGTCGTGCACCTGCTGGCCATCGCCGGGCGGCTGGGCGTGGAGCTGAGCCTGGACGACTTCGACCGCACGGGCTCCGGCGTGCCCTTGCTGGTGGACCTGCAGCCGGCCGGCCGCCACCTCATGGACGACCTGTTCAGGGCCGGCGGGCTGGCCGCCGTGCTGAAGGAGGTCGAGGACCTGCTCGACCCCGGCGCGATCACCGTCACCGGCCGCCCCCTCGTCGAACACCTCGACGGGGCCGAGATCTGGGACGAGGACGTCATCAGGCGCCGCTCGAACCCGCTGCTGCCCGACGCGGGCATCGCCGTGCTGCGCGGCAACCTGGCCCCCTCCGGCGCGGTGATCAAACCCGCCGCCGCCTCGCCCGAGCTGCTGCGCCACCGCGGCCGCGCCGTCGTCTTCGACAGCGTCGAGGACGTGCACGCCCGGCTCGACTCGCCTGACCTCGACGTGGACGAGACCTCGGTGCTGGTCCTGCGCGGCTGCGGGCCCAAGGGCTACCCCGGCATGCCGGAGGTCGGCAACCTGCCGCTGCCCGCCAAGCTGCTGGAGAAGGGCGTGCGCGACATGGTACGCATCAGCGACGCCCGCATGAGCGGCACCGCGTACGGCACGGTCGTGCTGCACACCGCGCCCGAGGCGGCGGCCGGCGGGCCGCTGGCCAGGGTGCGCACCGGCGACCCGATCGTGCTCGACGTGGCCGCCCGCCGCCTCGACGTGGACGTCCCCGACGCCGAGCTGAACGCGCGCGAGCCCGTCATGACCGGGCACGCCAGGCCCGTACGCGGCTGGGAGCGCCTCTACGTCGAGCACGTGCTGCAGGCAGACCGCGGGGTGGACCTCGACTTCCTCACCGGATCGAGCGGCGACCACGTCGGCCGCGAATCGCACTGAACCGATAAAACTCCGCTCCGCCATGCGCGGAATCAACGGCGGGGGGTAAGCAGTTACGGGACGATGGGACCAGGCATGATCGGCTTGGCGACGCGAGGAGGAAGCGTGAACGGCGACATCACCCAGAGCCAGGAGTGGGCGGCACTGGGCAAGCACCACGAAGAGCTGGCGGGCAGGAGCCTGCGTGAGCTGTTCGCGGAGGACCCGGGCCGGGCCGAGCGCATGACGGTGACCGCCGGCGACCTCTACCTCGACTACGCCAAGCACCGCGCCACGCAGGAGACGATCGGCCTGCTCACCGCCCTGGCCGAGCGCGCGGGGCTGCGCGAGCGCATCCAGGCCATGTTCTCCGGCGAGCACATCAACGTCAGCGAGGACCGCGCCGTCCTGCACGTGGCGCTGCGCCTGCCGCGCGAGGCCGAGCTGGTCGTCGACGGCCAGGACGTCGTGGCCGACGTGCACGCCGTGCTCGACAAGATGAGCGCGTTCGCCGATCGCGTCCGGTCCAAGGAGTGGAAGGGCGCCACCGGCAAGCCGATCGAGACCGTCGTCAACATCGGCATCGGCGGCTCCGACCTCGGCCCCGCCATGGCCTACGAGGCGCTGCGCGACTACGCCGACGCCGGCATCGCCGCCAGGTTCGTCTCCAACATCGACCCGGCCGACATCACCGGCAACCTCGCCGGCCTCGACCCCGCGACCACGCTCTTCGTGGTCAGCTCCAAGACCTTCACCACGCTGGAGACGCTCACCAACGCCAGGGTCGCGCGCCGCTGGCTGGTCGACGCGCTCGGCGAGGACGCGGTGGCCAAGCACTTCGTGGCGGTCTCCACCAACGCCGCCAAGGTCGCCGAGTTCGGCATCGACACCGACAACATGTTCGGCTTCTGGGACTGGGTGGGCGGCCGCTACTCCTTCGACGGCGCCATCGGGCTGTCCCTGATGCTCGCCGTCGGGCCCGAGCGCTTCCGCGAGATGCTGGCCGGCTTCCACGCCGTCGACGAGCACTTCCGCACGGCCCCGTTCGAGGCCAACATGCCGGTGCTGATGGCCTTGCTCGGCATCTGGTACACCGACTTCTTCGGTGCCGAGACCCGCGCCGTGCTGCCCTACAGCCAGCGGCTGCACCGCTTCCCCGCCTACCTGCAGCAGCTCACGATGGAGTCCAACGGCAAGTCCGTACGCGCCGACGGCACCCCCGTCACGGCCAAGACCGGCGAGATCTTCTGGGGCGAGCCGGGCACCAACGGGCAGCACGCCTTCTACCAGCTCCTCCACCAGGGCACCCGGCTCGTGCCGGCCGACTTCATCGGCTTCGCCGAGCCCCACGAGGATCGCGAGGGCATGCACGACCAGCTCGTCGCCAACCTCTTCGCGCAGACCACGGCGCTGGCGTTCGGCAAGACCGCCGAGGAGATCGCCGCCGAGGGCACCGCGCCCGAGATCGTGCCGCACAAGGTGATGCCGGGCAACCGCCCCACCTCCACGATCCTGGCGCCCCGGCTCACCCCGTCCACGCTGGGCCAGCTCGTCGCGCTCTACGAGCACATCGTGTTCGTCGAGGGCACGATCTGGGGCGTCGACTCCTTCGACCAGTGGGGCGTCGAGCTGGGCAAGAAGATGGCGCTCGACCTGGCGCCCGCGCTCACCTCCGAGGAGCCGCCGAGCACGTTCCCCGACACCTCGACGGAGCAACTGATCCGCAAGTACCGGGAGCTGCGCGGAAGGCGTGTCTGAGATGGCGCGGGCGGGCGCGCTGGTCCTGTTCGGCGTCACGGGCGACCTCGCCCGCAAGATGCTGCTGCCGGCGCTCTACCACCTGACGGCCGACAACCGGCTCGACCTGCCGATCATCGGCGTGGCCAAGACCGACCTCGACCTCGACGGGCTGCGCGAGCACGCGCGCGAGGCCTGCGGCGGCGTGCGCGACGCGGCGTTCGAGAAGCTGGCGGGCAACCTGCGGCTGGTGGCGGGCGACTACCGCGACCCCAGCACGTTCGAGCGGCTGCGTGAGGAGAGCGCGGGGCTGGGCTTCCTCGTGCACTACCTCGCGGTGCCGCCGGCGCTGTTCTCCGCGGTCGCCGAGGGGCTGGCCGGGGTCGGCCTCAACCGTGACGCGCGGCTCGTGGTGGAGAAGCCGTTCGGCCACGACCTCGACTCGGCCCGCGAGCTCAACACCGAGCTGCTGCGCTACTTCGACGAGGACCACCTGCGCCGGGTCGACCACTTCCTGGGCAAGGAGCCGGTCGAGGACCTCATGGTGTTCCGGTTCGCCAACACGCTGCTGGAGCCCATCTGGAACCGCTCGCACATCCGCAGCGTGCAGATCACCATGGCCGAGGACTTCGACGTACGCGACCGCGGCGCCTTCTACGACGCCAACGGCACCGTGCGCGACGTCGTGCAGAACCACCTGCTGCAGCTCCTGGCCATCCTCGCGATGGACCCGCCGCCGTCCACCGACGCGCGGGCCCAGCTCGACGAGAAGTGGCGGGTGCTGCGCGCGGTCCAGGCCCTCGACCCCGCCGACGTCGTACGCGGCCAGTACACCGGCTACCTCGACACCGACGGGGTCCGCCCCGGCTCCACCACCGAGACCTACGTCGCGCTGCGGGCCTACATCGACAACTGGCGCTGGGCCGGGGTGCCGTGGTGCATCCGCTCCGGCAAGGCCCTGCCGACCACCGACCTGGAGGTCGTCGCCGAGCTGCGCCGGCCGCCGGTGACCATGTTCGGCACCGGGGGCGCGCCCGAGAGCCCCAACCTCATCCGGTTCCGGCTGCAGCCCGACGCCGGGGTGACGTTCGACCTGCTGGCCAAGGAGCCGGGCAAGCAGCACGCCAGGCCGGTGCCGGTCAGCGTCGACTTCACCAAGGTGCTCGGGCCGATGGAGGCCGCCTACGAGCGCATCGTGGCCGATGCGGTCAGCGGTGATCCGCGGCGGTTCGCCAGGTTCGACCTGGTGGAGGAGTCGTGGCGGATCGTCCAGCCGGTGCTCGACCTGAAGGAGCAGCCGCTGCCGTACGAGAAGGGCTCCTGGGGGCCGAAGCCGGCGGAGGGCATCGCGCCGGGCGGATGGCACGAGATCTCCACCACCTTCGACTGATCGGCGCAGGGGGTTCGACGCGGAGGCGTCCCGGGGCGACGATGGGGAGATGGACATCATGGAACTGGTGGAACAGTCGAAGGACGCCGCGACCGTCAAGCGCGTCTTCGGCGAGCCGATCCAGCATGGCGACATCGTCGTCATCCCCGTCGCCAGAGTCGCCCAAGGGGGCGGCGGAGGCCAGGGCCAGGGCAAGGGCGAGAAGGGTGAGGAGGGAGGAGGCAGCGGCGGCGGTTTCGGCTTCGGCGCGACGCCGGCGGGCGTGTACGTGCTCAAGAACGGCGACGCCCTGTGGCGGCCCGCCGTCGACGTCAACCGCATCGTCATCGGAGGTCAGCTCGTGGCGGTCGTGCTGCTGCTGACCCTGCGGACGATCTTCAAGAAGTGGCGCCGCAGGCGCTGACGCACCCGTGCTGATCGATCTGCTCCATGACGCCGAGCTGCCCGGCCACGACTTCCTGGCCCCCGGCTCCAACCTGCCGGTGCGGCTGGCCAGGCTGGGCGGCTCGGCCACGCTCGTCCGCTTCCCGCCCGGCTGGGTGCGGCCGGAGCGCGGCCACTACCTGGCCGGGGAGGAGTTCGTGGTGCTGTGGGGTGAGCTGCACGTCTCGGGCATCACGTACCTGGCGGGGCAGCACGGCTGGCTGCCCGCCGGCGCGCTGCGCCACTCGGGTGCCGCCCCGCACGGCGCGCTGGCGTTCACCTCCTTCTCCGGCCAGGCCACCTGGGTACGCGGCGACCGCGACGTGCCCGACGGCCCGGTGCAGCGCACGCCTCTGGAGAGCGTCGTCATCCCGCGCGGCGGCCTGCCGCTCACCCCGCACTCCGCCCTGCTCGACACCCCGATCCCGCTCGACTGCTCGGCCGAGGTGATCACGGTGCCGACTTGGACGTGGGAGCGGTCCGCCTTGATCCCGGAGGGCCGGGTGCTCGTAAGGTGGACCCCATGACATCTGTTGCGCAGATTGCGGCTTTCGGTGGAGTTGTCATGCTCGGTGCGATGTCGCCCGGCCCGGACTTCGCGGTGGTGGTACGCCGCTCGGCCGTCTCGGGGCGCGGGCACGGCATGGCGGCCGCGGCGGGCATCGCGGTGGGCGTGTTCGCCTGGGTGGTGGCCGCCGCCACCGGGGTCGCGGCGCTGCTGGCCGCCTCGGCCGTGGCGTTCACCGTGGTGAAGGTGGTGGGGGCCGCGTACCTGCTCTATCTGGGGATCAGGTCGCTGCGGGCGGCCTGGCGCGGCGGCGGCGCGCTGAAGCTCGACGTGCCCGACCCGGGCGGGCGCGGCTCGTGGGCGGCGTTCACCGAGGGCCTGCTGACGAACGTGCTCAACCCGAAGGCGGCGCTGTTCTTCGTGGCCCTGGTGCCGCAGTTCCTCGGCTCGGGGGTGTCGGTGCTGGCGTTGTCGGGGGTGGCGCTGGCGGGGACGGTCGCGTGGTTCCTGGTGGTGGCGAACGTGGTGGGCACCCTTCGCAAGGTGTTCGCCAAGCCGGCCGTCCGCCGGGCGGTGGACGGCCTGACGGGCGCCGCCCTGATCGGCCTCGGCGTCAAACTGGCCACCTCCACCCGCCCGTGACTATGCGACGGTGACTCCCAGGAGGTGCCCCAGGCCGTACGTGACGGTGGCCGCGCCCACGCCCAGGGCGAGCTGACGCAGCCCGCCCAGCCACCACGGCCGCGCGGTCATCACCGCCACGGCGGCCCCGAACCCGAACAACGCCACCACACTCAGCACCAGCGCCACCATCAGCCCGGACGCCCCGAACAGGAACGGCACCAGCGGCACCAGCGCCCCGGCGGCGAACGCCCCGAACGACGAGGCGGCGGCCACGTAAGGCGAGGGCAGGTCGTCCACGTCCACCCCGAGCTCCTCGCGCACATGCACCCGCAACGCCTGCTCCGGATCCGCCGACAACCCGGCCGCCACCCGCTCGGCCAGCTCGGGCTCCAGCCCCCGCGCCCGGTACAACGCCGCCAGCTCGGCCTGCTCACCCTCGGGGTTCCTGGCCAGCTCCCGCCGCTCGACGGCGATCTCGGCGCGCATCAGCTCGGTCTGCGACTTCACCGAGGTGTACTCACCGGCCGCCATGGAGCACGCGCCGGCGATCAACCCGGCGAACCCGGCCAGCACCGCCCCCTGACCCGCGCCCGCCGCACCGACGACGCCGGCGATCAGCGCGAAGTTGGAGACCAGTCCGTCCATCGCCCCGAACACCGCCGGTCGCAGCCAGCCGCCGGTGACGTCGCGGTGGGTGTGGTGGTGTTCAGGGGATTCGGGGCGGACAAGCTCGATGGTCATCAAATCCTCCACAAAGCTGCTCTCTTTCCTCAAATTTGGCATATGCGAACAGGGGTTCGCAACGAAGGGAAGGCTTGCCTGACCTGCAACAAGTTACTTGACGTGAAAATGAGTTCGCTGAAAGTAGCAGCCAGGGTCAAGTGATGGTGAGGTCGCCGCCTCACTCAACGTAAACAGGCGAACGCGCATGGTCGCGAGAGATTGTGGCGTGCGAAGGGCTGGTCGATCGCGCATCCGCCGTCCGACCGGGGAGCGCATCGAGTTTCGCCGGACGAGGGCGTTACGAGCTCGCCACAGCAGCCAAGGCAGGCGAGACGCTCACCCTGACCCAGCCGTTCCCCGTCTCCTTCGACCCCGCGATCCTGACCGGCCGCCGCCGCAGAGCCTGAGCGGCGGCCGAAAGGTCAGGCGTGGGCTGGAGCCGTGACGGCCGGGGCCTCCGTGGCCTGCTCGCCACGGATCAGGGCGTCGCACTCCGCGATCGTCTCCTCCAGCAGCCTGCGCAGCAGCGCGTCAGGATCGGCGATGCACGCCTGCACGATCCCCACCACCGCCAGCTGCACCGCGTTCGGCGCCGCGTACCGGCGGAAGCCCTTCTCGGTGATCCGGGCGGCCCGGCTGAAGCGCCTGGCCTGCTCGGCCGCGTGCGGCACCTCCTCCATGGCCCGCCGGCTGCGCTCGCTCAGCCGCCCGGACGGGGCGCCGTCGAGGCGGGCGAGCATCTCCTCGGCCGCCAGCACCGACACCGCGAGCGCGAGCTGGCGCTCGGCCGCCGCCACCGGCAGGGCGGTGGTGGCGCACCGTAGCGCGATGTGCGCGTCCACGCGCAGGTCGTCGCTGGACAGCCCGATGATGGAGGGCACCAGCCGCACCAGCTTGGCCCGGCTCTCGTCGCCGGTGTTGTCGTTGACCAGGCGGGCGAGTGCGGCCAGCAACGGGTGCGTGCAGGCCGGGTGGTCGCTCCAGCGCTCTCCGGCCAGGTAGGAGGCCAGCTCCATGAAACACGCGCCACGCTTCGGGTTGCGATGCCTGCCGCGGGATAGGACCGGCATGTGATCAAGGTGATTGTCCACGGGTGCTCCACTGCTTTACGCGATCGCCGTCGCTCCAGCGCCGTCCATCCAGTCTGCGCCGGACTCCGGCTCAATGCCAGTGATGCGGAGTGTTCTTGATGAAGGTTCCCGCTACCCGCCCGGGTCACACTCACACCCGCACGAAGACCGCCACCGTGCGGGCCGGGACGGTCAGCGTGCCCGTGGCGGCGTCGAAGGACGACGTCCGCACGACCGGGTCGGCCGAGCCCGCCTGTACGGGATGCAGCGCCACCCGCTGCCCCGCCAGCGCCGGCATCGCCTGCGTGTGCTGCGTCGGGGTGGCGTTGAAGACGACCGTGACCGACTTCCAGCGCGGGTCCAGCCCCTCGGTGTCCACGTGCATGGCGATCACCCCCTCCGCCGAGGCCGGGAACGACAGCCGCCGCTGCACCTCCGCCAGCGACCCCAGCGCGAACGCCGGTGACGACGCCCGGATCCGCAGCAGCTCGCCGTACCGGGAGCGGGCGGCGCCGATGTCCGCGCAGCCCGGCCGCAGCGCCGGGTCGGCGAGCAGCGGGCGGGCGTAGGGCCACTTGCTCTCGTTGCCGGCCCGGGGCGGCAGGCCCGCGCCGAAGCCGTTGCCCTGCGCGCAGTCCCACAGCAGCCGGTTGAACCAGTCGCCCGAGTCGTAGGAGTTGCGGTCGAGCGACTTCGAGCGCAGCCGTTCGGTGCCCGCGTGCACGAACGTCGTCCCCTGCGCCAGCACGGCCGTGGCCAGCGACAACGCCTGCATGCGGACCCGGTCCGCCATCGGGGTGTCCTGCGGCAGCTTGTAGGCCAGCGCGTCGAACAGCGTCTCGTTGTCGTGCGCGTCCACGTACGTCACGGCCTCGCCCGGCGCGGCGGTGTAGCCGGCCGGCGAGCCGTTGTAGTCGACCTCGGAGCCCTTCACGCCGGACGGCAGCACGTAGTCGCGCAGGCTCCCCGTCAGCCCGACCCTGATCAGGTCGGCGTAGTGGGCCAGACGCGCCCGCTGCTGCTCGGCCGTCCCGTTGGCCGGGGAGCCGTTGGGCGCGCCCGCCAGGCCGGAACCGAAGCCCTGCACGCGCGGATCGGCGTCGAACGGGGTGCCGCCGCGCACCGCGTCACGCAGCCGGTCGGTGAACGTGCCGATGCCGGTGCCGGCCAGGTTCGCCTGCGTGGCCTGCTCGAAGCGGGCGCCGTCGGCCACCTCGCCGAAGTTCCAGCCCTCGCCGTACAGGATGATCGACGTGCCGTCCACGCCGTCGCGGTCCGGGGTCAGCTCGTCGAGGGCCTGGCGGACGGCGAGCAGGTTCGCCTTCGGGTGGTGCCCCATGAGGTCGAAGCGGAAGCCGTCGATCTTGTACTGCTTCGCCCACGTGACGATCGAGTCCACCACGAGCTTGCCCATCATCAGGTGCTCCGGCGCGGTGTTGGCGCAGCAGGTGGAGGTGGCCACGGTGCCGTCGTCGAGCAGCCGGTGGTAGTAGCCGGGCACGATCGGGTCGAGCACGCCGGTGGAGTGCGTGTGGTTGTAGACCACGTCCATGACCACGCGCAGCCCCGCCCCGTTGAGCCCGGCGACCATGCCGCGGAACTGCTTGATCCGCTCGTCCGGCCGGGTGGCGTACGAGCCCTCCGGCACCGTGTAGTGCAGCGGGTCGTACCCCCAGTTGAAGGAGTCCTTCGCGGCGGTGCGCGCCACGCACTCCTGCTGCAGCTCCGAGTCGGGCGGCAGCGCGGCCAGGTCGCAGGACGGCTCCGTCCGGTCGGCCGCCCGCTCCGGCACCGTCGCGAAGTCGAACGCGGGCAGCAGGTGCACGTGCGTCAGGCCGTCGGCCGCCAGCGCGCGCAGCTCCCGCATGCCGTGGCTGTCGTGCTGGAAGGCCGCGTACGTGCCGCGCAGCGCGGCGGGCACGGTGGCGTCGGAGGCGGAGAAGTCGCGCACGTGCAGCTCGTAGATCGCGGCCCGGTCCTGCGGCACCGGGGCGGGCTTGGCCAGCCGGTCCCAGCCCGGCGGCTTGTGGGCGGCGGCGTCGAGGCTGACGAGCCTGCTGCGCTCCCCGTCCGGGGTGACGTCCAGGCCGTAGGGGTCGGTGACCTCGTTCGTGACGATCCCGCCCGCCGTGGGGGAGTGGACGGTGACCAGGTACGTGTACGCGCGGCCGTACCAGGCCGGCAGCCCGCGTACCGACCACACGCCGGTCTCGTCGTCGCGCCGCATCGGGTGCACGGTGCGCCCGCCGGAGCCGTACAGGGCCAGCTCGACCTTCCGGGCGGTCGGCGCCCACAGCGCCAGCCTCGGGACGCCCCGCCCGGACGGGCCCAGCGTGGCGGTGGCGGCCTTGGCGTACAGGTCGTCCAGCACCCCGGGGAGCTGCACGCCGGTCGCGGTCAGCAGCGTGCCGGCGGCGTCCCGCGCCACGGCCACGACCTGGCCGCGCAGCGCCTCGCGGACGAGATCGGTGTCGCGCGGGTCCACCTTCAGCGCCTGGTGGGCGGCCAGGTGCGGCCACCGGCGCCGCTGCTCCTCGCTCAGCGCGCCGGGCACGAGCCGGATGAGCCGCAGGTCGCCGGTCAGGTCGCCGCCGTCGTAGGCGAGGTCGCCGCCGGGGCTGAAGGCCAGGAAGTGTCTTGGCGACGGGTCGGTGCGCCAGGCCACCGTGTCGCGGTCGATCCAGTGCGCCCTGGCCCTGCTCAGGTCGGCGTCCGCGGCTGTGGCGGCGGGCTGCGGCAGCAGCAGCCCCTCCGTGCCGGCCAGGCGCCAGACCTCGTGGCCCGACGCGGACACGTCGAGCGACTGGTCGCCGGGCAGATCCTTGTCGTCGCCCCGGTGGATGATGTAACTCAGGCTCTTCGCCCCCTCGGCGAGCGGCACCTCGAACACGGCCCCGAATCCGTCGGCGTGCGCCGGCGGCAGCGGTGAGGCCCAGTCGGTGGGCGCGGCGGCCCCTCCCACACGTGCAGCCCCCAGTCGTCATGGTTCCCGTCCGGGCGGCGGTAATGCGGGACGACCCTGTTCAGTGCGGCGGGGGGAAGTGCTGGTCCGCGCCACCACAGCCTCCACAGTGTCGGTGTCGGTGTCGGTGTCGAGGGCGTTGCCCGGAAGTTACCCACCCCGCCCGATCTTTGCAACCCTTTCAGGAAATTACTGAAATGAGGCAAACCCCATCCTGGCGCGCACGGTAGCTGACGTGGCGCGGTCCAGGGTTCACAATGAGGCGCGGCCTCCGCGCAGACCGCTGTGACCAGCACAAACGCCGAAAAGTGCGGGGATCCCGGCAAGAAAGGGCTGATGTAACAACTTGCAGAATCCTTGCGCCGCCATCTGGAGATCGGCGTCACGTCGGCGTAACCTCCGGCTTACTCCGACCTCAGACCCGAGCTGTGAGGAGAAGGACATGCGACGACTCTTACCGTCCGCAGCGGCCGTTGCGGCGTGCGTCCTGGTGGTTTCCGCCTGTGGCGGCGGCGGTGGTGCGCCCGCCGCTCCGCCCGCGCAGGTCAGCGATCCGTCGAAGGTGAGCGGCGAGGTGACCTGGTGGGACACGACCCGGCCTGACAGCGAAGGGCCGACGTTCCAGGCGCTGATCAAGGAGTTCGAGGCCAAGTACCCGCAGGTCAAGGTCAAATATGTGAACGTGCCCTCGGACCAGGCGCAGAACCAGTTCCAGACGGCCGCGCAGGCCGGGACCGGCGCGCCGGACGTGATCCGTTCCGAGGTGGCGTGGACGTCGCAGTTCGCGTCGCTGGGCTATCTGCAGCCGCTCGACGGCTCCCGGGCCGTGGACCAGGCCGAGGACTTCCTGCCCGGACCGCTGAGCAGCACGAAGTACGACGGCAAGACCTACGCGGTGCCGCAGGTCACCGACACGCTCGCGCTGATCTACAACAAGCGCCTGCTGAAGGAGGCCGGGCACGAGGAGCCGCCCAGGACCATCGCCGAGCTGAAGCAGACCGCGCTCGACGTCAAGGCCAAGACCGACGCCGAAGGGCTGGCGCTCAACGTCGACGCCTACTTCCTGCTCCCCTTCATGTACGGCGAGGGCGGCGACCTGCTCGACGTCACCAGCAAGAAGATCGTCGTCAACTCCCCGGCGAACGTGAAGGCCATGGAGACCGTCGTCGACCTGATGAGCTCCGGCGCCGCGCCCAAGCCCGCCATCACCGACAGCTACGCCAACGCCATGACCGCCCTGAAGGAGGGCAAGGTCGCGATGATCTACAACGGGCCGTGGGCGCTGTCGGAGATCTACCAGGGCAAGGAGTTCCAGGACAAGGCGAACCTGGGCATCGCCCCGGTCCCGGCCGGCTCGGTCAAGGCGGCGGCCCCCACGGGCGGCTGGAACCTGGCCATCTACGCCGGCTCGAAGAACATCCCGGCCGCGTACGAGTTCGTCCGCTTCATGACCACGGCCGAGGCCCAGGCGAAGATCGCCAAGGAGATCAGCCTGCTGCCCACCCGCACCTCCGCCTATTCCAACCCCGACGTGCAGGGCAACGCGGACGTGGCGGTGTTCAAGCCGATCATGGACACCGCGGTGCCGCGCCCGTGGATCCCGGAGGGCGGGCAGCTCTTCCAGCCGCTGCTGGAGGGCTATCAGGGGCTGGTCAACGGCAAGCTTACGCCCGCGCCCATGCTGCAGAAGGTCGAGGAGGACTATCGCGCGATCATGAAGGACTGGAGCTGACCGGTGGCGGTCTCCACCGGAAAGGCGACGGCCGCGGGCGGCCCGGCCCGCGGCCGGAGCGATCGGCGCGGCCGTCGCCGCGAGCGGCCCGGCCCGCTGCGGCGCTCCCTCGGCACCCACTGGTACGCCTGGGCGATGGTCGCGCCCGTCATCGCGGTGATGCTGGTGCTGATCGGCTGGCCGCTGGCGCGCGGCGTCTACCTGTCGCTGACGGACGCGACCGAGGCCAACATCGGCCGCACCATCGGCGTGAACGTCATCCCGGCCACCTACGAGTTCGTCGGCCTGGAGAACTACGTCCGCATCCTGACCAGCGCCGTGTTCTGGGACAAGCTGGTGTGGACCGTGATCTGGACGGTGGTCTGCGTCGCGCTGCACTACGGCATCGGCCTGGGCCTGGCCGTGATGCTCAACCGCCGGATGCGCTTCCGCTCGGTCTACCGGGTGCTGCTCATCCTGCCGTGGGCCGTGCCCGCGTTCGTGGCCGCCTTCATCTGGCGCTACCTCTACAACAGCGACTACGGCGTGATCAACGGCTTCCTCAAGCTGGCCGGGCTGGACGGCGTCGGCTGGCTGGACGACCCCACCACGGCGAAGATCGCGGTGATCGCCGTGAACGTGTGGCTGGGCGTGCCGTTCATGATGGTCGCCCTGCTCGGCGGGCTGCAGTCGATCCCGGCCGACCTGTACGAGGCGGCGGAGGTGGACGGGGCGAGCGCCTGGCAGCGGTTCAGGGCGATCACGCTGCCCGGCCTGCGGCAGGTCTCGACCACGGTCGTGCTGCTGGGCACGATCTGGACGTTCAACATGTTCCCCATCATCTTCCTGGTCACGCGGGGCGGGCCGGGCAGTGAGACGGAGATCCTGGTCACCTACGCCTTCCGCGAGGCGTTCACCGGAATCCGTGACTACTCGGGCTCGGCGGCCTGGGGTGTGATCATCCTGGTCATGCTGGTCGTGCTGGCCGTCGGGTACCGCCGTACCCTGCGCAATCAAGGAGATCCGTGGTGAGCACCCGCAAGCGCGGCGAGCGCGGCCCGCTGGCCTCCATCGGCCTGCACGCGGGGCTGCTGCTGGCCGTCGGCGTCTCGCTGTTCCCCGTCGTGTGGCTGGTGCTGACCTCGCTCAAGCCGCGCGACAGCTGGCTGTCGGCCGAGCTGCGCCTCTTCGACGACTCCTCGCTGGCCAACTACGGCCGGGTGCTGACCGGCACCGAGTTCCCGCGGTGGCTGCTGAACAGCGTGCTGGTCGCGGGGCTGACGATGGTGATCGGCGTGTTCCTGGCGGCCACCACCGGGTACGCGGTCAGCCGCTTCCGCTTCCCCGGCCACCGGTCGGTGATGTGGCTGCTGCTGGTCACCCAGATGTTCCCGGTGGCCATCCTCATCGTCCCGCTGTACAATCTGATGGCCGGGCTCGGGCTGCTGAACCAGATCCCGGGCCTGGTCATCGCGTACATGACGATCGCGGTGCCGTTCTGCGCCTGGATGATGAAGAGCTACTTCGACACCGTGCCGATCGAGATCGACCAGGCCGGGATGGTCGACGGCCTGACGCCGTTCGGCACGTTCTGGCGGGTGGTGCTGCCGCTGTCGCGGCCGGGCGTCGCGGTGACCGCGTTCTACTGCTTCATGACCGCCTGGGGCGAGGTCGGGTACGCCACGGTGTTCATGTCGCAGGAGGACAAGCGCACGCTGGGCGTGGGGCTGCAGCAGTTCGTCGGGCAGCACTGGTCCGACTGGGGGCTGATGACGGCCTCCGCGGTGCTCATCGCCATCCCGGCGGGCGTGGTGTTCCTGCTGGTCCAGCGGCATCTGATCACCGGGCTCACGGCCGGCGCGACGAAGGCCTGAGCCATTCTTCCTACTTTTGGGTAATCGAACAATCACTTTGCGTAATCGTGGTCGGCGCAGGATCCTGTTCACATGGACGGATTCCTGGACGAGACCTGCGGGGGCGTGACGGAGCTGCGTGTGCACGGCGTCTCCGGCACGCCCCCGGCCGGCACGCTCGACCACCCGCATCCGCGCCGCGTCGCGGGCGACGGCCCCACCGGGTTCTACCGGCGGTGGTGGGAGAGCGAGCCGCCGTCCGGCGACCATCCGGACGTGCCCGGCGTGCGCCACCGGGAGGCGTACGCGTGGGGCAACCTCACCTCCGGCGGCCGCACGATCGCGCTGTGGCTGCTCCTGCTGCCGTTCTCGCTGGCGAACCTGTCGTACTTCATGCTGCCCAGGCCCGCGCGCGGCGTGCGGCTGCGGCACCTGACGGAGGCGGCGCAGCGGCTGTTCGGGCTGCTGCTCACCGGCACCCTCGTCGGGGCCGTCACCCGGGCCAGCGTCGACCTGGTGGGCTGGCAGTGCACGGCGGCCGGGCGGGCCTGCACCTACGACACGGCGCCCGGGTGGGTGCGCTGGCTGGGCGTGGTGTGGGGCGACGAGCCGGCCAGGCGGCTGGCCGTCACCGCGCTGGTGCCGCTGCTGGTCGTGGTGCTGCTGTGGTGGCTGGCGCGGCGCACCTGGCTGCGCGACGAGCGCACGGTGCCGCCCAGGGTCGCCTTCCACGACGGGGTGCTGCTGGCCAGGCCGAGGCTGTGGCACGGGGCCGCGCCCGTATGGCGGCTACGGGTCGTGCACGTGGCCTTCTCCGTCGCCTCCATCGCGGTGGCCGTGTCGGCGCCCTTCGCCGGCACCCCGGCCGGGCGCGCGCTCACCGTGGCCAACGCGGGCGTGATGCTCGCCGCCGCCGTGCTGGCCGTGCTGCCGTCGATCGCCAGGCGGGTGGACCCGCACACGGAGCAGCGGGCGCCCGCGTGGCTGACCGCCGCGTGCCACGTGCTGCGGGTGGCCGCGCCCGTGGTGTTCCTGGCCACGATCGGCGCGGCGCTGAGGGGGCTGCCGGCCACGCCCGCCGGGACGGGCGCTCGGCTGCTGCCCGGCGTCGGTGTTGGAACGTTCCAGTACGCGGTGACGATCGGGCTCGCGGTGTTCATCCTGGTCGCCACGCTCGTGCTGGCCCGCATGGACCGGCCGGCCCGGCGTGGCCGGCCCGGCGCCGGCGGCGCGGAAGGTGCCGACGGCCTTGGCGGCTCTGACAGCCCTGGCGGCCCTGGCGGCCCTGGCGGCGCGGACGGCGCGGACGGCGCCCAGGGCGAGGTGGGGGAGCGGCGGGCGCTGGGCGGGATCGGGGCGTGGGTCGTGCTGATGGCGGCGGCGGGCACCGCGAACGTGATGGCGCTCGGCCTGCTGTTCTGGACCGCCTCGTTCTTCGGGGTGCCCGCCCGCCCCGCCGACCCGCACCCCGTCGGCGGCAAGCTGTTCCTCGACGAGGCCGTCTGGTGGACGGCGGCGCTCGCACCGCTGCTGCTGGCCGGCCTCGCCGTCGTGGCGGCCGGGTTGTGGCTGATCCGCCGGAGGGAGGCCGCGCGGCTGGCCCCCGAGCTCAAGCCGTACTACCTGGAACGCGACGACGCCCGGGTGGTGGCACGGCAGTGGGCGCTGGCCGGGCTCACCGACCGCGCCGGGCTCCTGCTGGGCGTGCTCACCGCGATCGGGGTCGCCGGGTCCGTCGCGGTGGCCGTGATCTACCACTGGCGGCTGCTCACACCCGAAGGCGGGCTCGCCGGGCTGCTCGCCTCCGCAGGGAGCTGGGTCCTGGTGGCCGCCGCCGTGGCGCTGGTGGTGATCGGGCGGCGGACGTACCGCGACACCCGGCTGCGCAGGACGGTCGGCATCCTCTGGGACATCTGCACGTTCTGGCCGCGCGCCATCCACCCGCTGTCGCCGCCCTGCTACACCGAGCGGGTCGTCCCCGAGCTGATGACCCGCGTCGGGCAGCTCGCCCCCACCGGCCGCGGCCAGGTCGTGCTGTCCGGGCATAGCCAGGGCGCCGTCATCGCCGCCGCCCTGGTGCTGCAGCTCGACCCCGCGCAGCGGGCGCGCGTGCGGCTGCTCACCCACGGCTCGCCGCTGCGCCGCATCTACACGCCGTTCTTCCCCGCCTACTTCGGTGACGCGGGGCTGAGCGCCGTACGGGAGCGGGTGAGCTGGTGCAACCTCTACCGGATGAGCGACCCCATCGGCGGGCCCGCGTTCCGGCGCGTCGATCCGCTGGCCGGCGGGCGGCGCGACGCGGTGGACCTGTTCTGCTGGGACCCGCCCCGGCCGGGGCCGGGGGAGCCGCTGCCCGCGACGCGGTGGCACGTCGGCTACTGGCTCGACCCGTCCTACGACGCGGCGTTCGATCGGCTCGTCTCCGTCAGAACCGCCGTCTGAGTCCGCCGCGCGGGTAGGGTGGCCCGCGTTCCGAAGCGATCGCCGCGTCCTGATGGGGGCTTCGTCGTGAGGTGGATACTGCTGCTGGTGGCCGCGGTCCTGTGGTGGCCGGGCCAGGCCGTGGCCGAGGCGGGCCGGGAGGCCGGCGGGCGGGTGGCGTTCATCGGGGTGCCGGGGCTGCTGTGGGACGATCTCGACCCGCGTGACACGCCGCGCCTGTGGGAGCTGGCGGGGCAGAGCGGGCTCGGGTCCCTGTCGGTCAAGGCCGTGGGCACCGTGACCTGCCCGTACGACGGGTGGCTGAGCGTCTCCTCCGGCGTGCGCGCGGCCGTGGGGCGGCGCTGCGGGCTGCCGCCCGAGCCGGTCGTGCGGGGGCGGGGCGCGGTCGTGCCAGGGCTGCGCGAGCTGCTCGGCACGCGCGACGGCGCCAACGCGGGCACGCTCGGCGCCGCCGTGCACGCCGCCGGCCACTGCACGGCCGCCGTCGGCAGGGGCGCGGCGCTCGCGCTGGCCGACAAGCAGGGCGCGGTCGATCTCTACGCCGCCACGGCCGCCGAGCTGGGCGACTGGTCGCGGTGCCGGGTGCTGGCCGTGGACGTGGCCGCGCTCGTGCGGCCGTACCTGGTGGACGACAGGCTGCCGCAGGAGCCGGAGGCGCTCTCGCCCGAGCGGCGGCGGGAGCTGGCCCGCCAGGCCGACGCCGAGGTCGGCGCGGCGCTCGACCGGCTGCCCGCCGGCACCGAGATCGTGCTCGCCGGGATCGGCGACCACGGCTCCGTGCCGCACCTGCGGGTGGCGATCTGGAAGCGCGCCGGTGCCGCCCCCGCCGCGCCGTCCGCCGGCCCCGAGGAGTCCGTGGCGCCGCGCGTCGGCGGGAACTCGGCCGGCCCCGAGGGGGTCGTGGGCCCGCGCGTCGGCGGGAACTCGGCGCGGCGCGACGACATCGTGCTGCTGCCCGACGTCACCCCGACCGTCCTGGCCGCCGCGGGCATCGAGCCGCCGCCGAACGTGATCGGGCTGCCGTGGCGGCTCGGCGCGCCGATCAGCTCGGCCGACCTGGTGCGCGCCGACGTGGCGGGGACCACCGTGCGCGGCATGACCGGCTACTTCTTCACCGGCTTCGCCACCCTCACGGTCGCCTTCTACGTCCTGTCCTACGTCCTGCTCTCGCGCCGCAGGAAGCTCGGCTTCGTCGGCGTGGCCGCCGTCGCGATGGCGTGCGTGCCCGTCTCGACGTACGTGGTGAACCTGCTGCCGTGGGACCACAGCCCGGCCATCGTCCCGACGCTGATCGGCGCGGTGCTCGCGGTCACGGCGGTGCTGAGCGCGCTCGCCCTGCTGGGGCCGTGGCGGCGCGACCCGCTCGGGCCGCCGGCCGCGGTCTGCGCGATCAACTTCGTGGTGCTCGTCGGCGACCTCCTGACGGGGACGAACCTGCAGTTCAACGCCCTGATGGGCTACACCGCCGTGGTCGGCGGGCGGTACTACGGGCTGGCCAACATCCCGTTCGCGCTGCTGGCCACGTCCGTGCTGATGGGCGCCGCCGTGGCCGCCGAGCACCTGGTGCGCGCCGGGCGCAGGCGGGCGGCCGTGGCCGTGGTGACCGGCCTGGGCGTGCTCGCGACGCTGCTGGCCGGCTGGCCGGGGGTGGGCAGCGACTTCGGCGGCGTGATCGCGTTCGCGCCGGGGATCGCCGTGACCGCGCTGCTCGTGGCGGGCAGGAGGGTGTCGGTGCTGAAGCTGGTGGGGTTCAGCGCGCTGGGCGGGGTGGCCGTGTCGGTGATCGCCGTGCTCGACTGGCTGCGGCCGCCGCAGTCGCAGACGCACCTGGGCAGGTTCGTGGGGCAGGTGCTCGACGGGACGTTCTGGCCGATGATCGGCCGCAAGCTGGGCGCCATGCTGCACACGCTGCTCTCGCCGAACCTCATGCCGATCGTGCTGGCGGGGCTGGTGTTCCTGGTGTTCGCGGTGCTGCGGCCCGGTCAGGTCAGCGCGGGCCTGGTGCCCAGGGCGTTCGAGCGGGCGCCCATGCTGCGGGCCGGGCTGGTCGGCGCGCTGGTCAGCGGCGTCGTCGGCATGCTGGTCAACGACTCGGGCACGGCGGTGCTGTCCATGGCGGTGGCGATGGCCGTGCCGCTGGTGCTGCACGCCGGGGTGCGGCTGCCTGGCGAGGCGGGGGACCCGCAAGATCTGAAATTATCTTTTAGTTCACCGTGAAGTCTTGAAAGTTATATCCACGAGCGATTGAGTTCGGTCGTGCAGACCCTCCGATTGCTGGCCGCCGCCGCGCTCGTGTTAGGCCCCCTGGCCACCGGCGCGCCCGCGCAGGCCGATCCCGCTCCTCCCGCAGAGGACACGCTGGAGACGGCGTCGTCCTATCAGGCCCCCTCCACGCTGCTCGCGCCCTCCGCCGCGGCGCCCCAGCGCCTGGAGACCGCCAAGAAGACCCGGCCGGTGGCGCCGGGCATCTCGCTGACCTCGTTCGACACCTACGACGCGCTCGGCTGGCTGCGCGCGGACGCCGTCACCGCCGACCTGAGCGGGGCGAAGGCGGACTACGTCTTCTCCGGCGAGGTGTCCAGGACCGAGCCGCTGTCCGGGCCCGCCAAGCGCTCGCGCGCCGTGGCCGCCGTCAACGGCGACTTCTTCGACATCAACAACTCCGGCGCCGCGCAGGGCATCGGCGTGCAGAACGGCACGCTGATCCAGTCGCCGGTCGCCGGGCACGAGAACGCCGTCGCGGTCACCGGCGACGGGCTCGGCCGCGTGCTCAAGATGTACTTCGAGGGCACCGCCACCCCGGCCGGCGGCGCGCCGGTCAAGCTCACCCAGTTCAACCAGATCATCCAGCGCGACGGCGTGGGCCTGTTCACGCCGCTGTGGGGCTCCTACAACCGGGCCCGCGCCGTCGAGGGCGCCACGTCCGTCGCCGAGGTCGTGCTGGTCGACGGGTTGGTCTCCGAGGTACGCACCTCCGCCGGCACCGGCCCGATCCCCGCCGGCACCACGATCCTGCTCGGCCGGGACGCCGGCGCCGCCGCCCTGGCCGCGCTGAAGGCCGGTGACAAGGTGGACGTGGCCTACCAGCCGAAGCCGTCGGACGGCAGCTCCGTCAAGGCCGCCGTGGGCGGCAACCAGGTGCTGGTCAAGGACGGGGTCGTGCAGAACTCGACCGACCCGGCCGCGCACCCGCGCACCGCCGTCGGCTTCTCGGCGGACGGCAGGAAGATGTACCTGCTGACCGTGGACGGCCGCCAGGCCGACAGCCGCGGCGTCACGCTGAACGAGCTGGCCGCGATGATGCAGGACCTCGGCGCCGCCAACGCGCTCAACCTCGACGGCGGCGGCTCCTCCACCATGCTGGCCCGCGAGCCCGGCGCCGCCGACGTGCAGGTGGAGAACAGCCCGTCCGACGGCGGCGAGCGGCACGTGCCCAACGGCCTGGCGCTCTACGCGCCCGAGGGCAGCGGCAGGCTCAAGGGCTTCTGGCTGGAGACGGCCAGTGACCCCGCCAAGGCGCCCGGCGTCGGCCCCGTCGCCGGCGGCAGGCCCGAGCGGGTCTTCCCCGGCCTGACCAGGCGGCTGACCGCCGCCGGCTACGACGAGACGTACGGCCCCGCCGCCGGCACCCCGTCCTGGCGGGCGAACCCGGCCGTGCACGGCGTCGTCCGGGATGGGAAGTTCCACGCCCTCGTGCCCGGCACCACCACGGTCACCGCCTCGCGCGGCAAGGCCAAGGGCACCATCGAGCTGACCGTGCTGCAGCCCCTGCAGCGGCTCGGCGCCACCGCCGACCGCCTCGGCATGGCCGGCGAGGGCGGCACCGCCACGTTCGGCGTGGTCGGCTACGACCGCAACGGCAACTCCGCGCCGATCGAGCCCGGCGACCTCACGCTCGACTACGACCAGAGCCTGTTCGAGGTGACCGCGGCCGAGCACGGCGCCTTCACCGTCAAGGCCAAGCAGGCCACCGGCTCCGGCCTGATCACCGCCAAGGTCGGCAGGATCACCACCGCGGTGCCGGTGACCGTCGGGATGGAGGCCAAGCCGGTCGCCGACTTCGAGGACGCGGCGTCGTGGACGTTCGCCGCCGCCCGCGCCACCGGCTCGCTGTCGGCCGCGCCCGGGCAGAGCGGGGGCGGGCTCAAGCTGTCGTACGACTTCACCACCTCCACCGCCACCCGGGCCGCCTACGCCAGCCCGCCGCAGCAGCTCGTGATCGAGGGGCAGCCGCAGGCGTTCGGGCTGTGGATCCACTCCACCGGCAAGGGCGAGTGGCCGAGCCTGGAGTTCTACGACGCGCTCGGGCAGTCGCAGATCCTGCGCGGGCCGTACCTGACGTGGACCGGCTGGAAGTACGTCGAGTTCACGGTGCCGCCCGGCGTGAACTACCCGCTGAAGCTGCGGCGCTTCTACGTGGCCGAGACCAAGGCCGACGTGAAGTACACCAACGAGATCCTCATCGACGGGCTGGTGGCCAAGGTGCCACCGTCGGTCTCGGCCCCGGCGGTGCCCGAGGTGGCCGACCCCGTGGTCAGGAGCGAGGTGGGCAAGACGCCGTGGCGGTTCGCGGTCATGTCGGACGCGCAGTTCGTGGCGCGGGACCCGGACAGCGACATCGTCAGGAACGCGCGCCGCACGCTGCGCGAGATCAAGGCGGCCGGGCCGGACTTCCTGGTGATCAACGGTGATCTGGTGGACGAGGCGTCGCCGGAGGACTTCGCGCTGGCGAAGAAGATCCTCGACGAGGAGCTCGGCGGAACGGTGAAATATCACTACGTTCCGGGCAACCACGAGGTCATGGGCGGCAAGATCGACAACTTCCGGGCCGTCTTCGGGGACACGTACCAGACCTTCGACCACAAGGGCACCCGCTTCATCACCCTGGACACCTCCCGCCTCACCCTGCGGGGCGGCGGCTACGACCAGGTGGCACAGCTGCGGTCCCTGCTGGACGCGGCGGCAGAGGACGGCTCGATCGGGTCCGTCGCCGTCCTGTTCCACGTGCCGCCGCGCGACCCCACGCCCGGCAAGGGCAGCCAGCTCGGCGACCGCAAGGAGGCCGCGCTCGTGGAGGGGTGGCTGGCCGACTTCCAGCGCACCACCGGCAAGGGCGCCGCGTTCATCGGGGCGCACGTGGGGACCTTCCACGCCGAGCGCGTGGACGCGGTGCCGTACTTCATCAACGGCAACTCCGGCAAGAACCCCGCCACCGCCCCCGACGACGGCGGGTTCACCGGCTGGTCGCTGTGGGGCGTGGACCCGGTGACACGGGCCGAGGCCGAGCACGTCAAGCGGAACTGGTTCGCCGACGCGCCCGACTGGATCGGCGCGCAGGTGCGCCCGCACGTGGACGAGCTCACGCTCACCGCCCCCGCCACGCTCGCCCTCGGCACGCCCGCCCCGGTGACGGCCGCGGTCAAGCAGGGCTCGCGGACGGTGCCCGCCGCCTACCCGGTGTCGGTCACCTGGTCCGGCTCGCCGAACCTGCACGTCGGCACCCGCAAGACGGCCAAGCCCTGGCACGTGGCCGTCCTCGACCCCGAGTCCGGCACGCTGACGGCGCTGCGGCCCGGGCAGGTGACGGTGGCCGTCACGGTCAGCGGGGTCACCGAGCAGGCCCAGGTCGCGGTGGCCGCCAAGGCCGCCGCCTGACGCCGTGCTGAGGGCCCCCGCGGGACGCCTGGAACGCGACCCGTCCCGCGGGGGCCTTTCGCGTGTCCGCGGCCGGGGCCGGGGTACGAGAGCGGAGGAGGATCATCGATGACCATCGAGTTCGACGTCGTGCCCGCCGGGGTGGCCCGCGCCGTCGAGGAGCTGCCGCTGGTGGACCACCACGTGCACGGGGCGACCTCGCACGACCTGTCGCGCATGGCGTTCGAGGAGCTGATCACCGAGTCCGACCGGCCCGTGCCCGACTGGATGACGCAGTTCGACTCCCCGCTCGGGTTCGCCCTCCTGCGTCACTGCCCGCCCGTGCTCGGCCTCGACCCCTTCTGCCCGCCCGAGGAGTACCTCGCCAGGCGCGCCAGGCTCGGCGCCGACGAGGTCAACCGGCTGCTGCTCGGCGCCGCGGGGCTCGGGCACCTCCTGGTCGAGACCGGCTACCGGGGCGAGGAGCTGCTCGGGCCCTCCGGCATGGCCGACGCAGGCGGGGCGCCCGCCGACGAGGTGGTGCGCCTGGAGAGCGTGGCCGAGCAGGTGGCCGCCACGGGCTGCGCGGCCGACGCCTTCGCCGGGCGGTTCGCCGAGGCGCTGGAGGAGCGCACGCGGACGGCGCGCGGGCTCAAGAGCGTGGCCGCCTACCGGTGCGGGCTCGACTTCGACCCCGCGCCCCCGTCCCGGGCGGAGGTCGCCGAGGCCGCCGGGCGCTGGCTGGCCGGCGGGGGCGGGCGGCTGTCGGACCCCGTGCTGGTGCGGCACCTCATCTGGACGGGGCTGGAGCGTGGGCTGCCGCTGCAACTGCACACCGGGTACGGGGACCCGGACGTGGACCTGCGCCGGGCCGATCCGCTGCTGCTGCGCGGGCTGATCGAGCTGGCCGAGCCGACCGGGGTGCCGCTGTTGCTGCTGCACTGCTACCCGTACCAGCGGCATGCGGGGTTTCTGGCGCAGGCGTACCCGAACGTGTTCTTCGACGTGGGCCTCGGCGTCACCCACACCGGGGCGCGCAGCGTGGCGCTGGTGGCCGAGAGCCTGGAGGTGGCGCCGTTCGCCAAGCTGCTCTACTCCTCCGACGCGTGGGGGCCGGCCGAGCTGCACTACCTCGGGTCGGTGCTGTGGCGGCGGGCGATGGCGCGGGTGCTGGGCGGGTTCGTGACCGACGGGGAGTGGTCGGCGGCGCAGGCCGTGCGGGTGGCCACCATGGTGGGGGTGGAGAACGCGCGGCGCGTCTACGGGCTGGGGTGAAAGGTGCCCGCGGGGCTTGAGCGCCGCGGACGTGGGCAGCGGGTACGGGTTGACCGCTGTTGTTGGGGGGATTTCGGTCACATGACGGGGACGAACGTCAACGGTCTCAAGGCAGGCGTGGAAGCGGCGGTGCGGACGGCGCTGCGGCGGGAGCTGCCCGGCGCGATGGCGCTGCGGCGGGAGCTGCACGCCGCGCCGTGCGTGTCCGGGCAGGAGGGGCCGACGCTGCGGCGGGTGCTCGCGGCGTTGCCGGGCGGCGTGGCCGAGCACGTGGCCGGCACGGGCGCGGTGCTGCGCATCGGCGGGCCGGGGCCGGCGGTGGGGGTGCGGGGCGAGCTGGACGCGCTGCCGATCACCGAGCGCACCGGCGTGCCGTGGGCCGCGGTCAACGGGGCCATGCACGCGTGCGGGCACGACGTGCACCTGGCGGCCGTGGTCGCGCTTGCCCGCGCGGTCGCGGCCGTCGAGGCAGCCGAGGGCTACGCGGCCGTCGAGGCCGCCGAGGGCTACGCAGCCGCCGAGGGCTTCGGGGCCGTCGAGGCCGCCGAGGGTTTCGGGGCTCTCGGGGGCTTCGGTGCGGAGGCGGGGCGGGGCCTCGCACCGCTGCTCGCCGTGCTGCAGCCGCGCGAGGAGACCGTCCCCTCCGGCGCGTCGGACGTCGTCGCCTCCGGCGTGCTCACCAGGCACCACGTCCGGGCGATGATCGGCGCCCACGTCCAGCCCGTGCTGCCCGAGGGCACGGTCGCCTGCGTCCCCGGCGCGGTGAACGCCGCCTCCGACGAGTTCCGGGTGATCGTCAAGGGCGGTGAGGGGCATGCCGCCTACCCGCACCTCACCCGCGACCCTGTGCTCGCCATGGCACAGGTGATCGTGTCGGCGCAGCAGCTCGTCAGCCGGGTCGCCGACCCGATGGCGCCGACGGTGGTGACGTTCGGCACGGTGAACGCCGGCGACGCGCCCAACGCCGTCCCCGGCGAGGCGGTGGCGCGGGGCACGCTGCGCACCATGTCGCCGGAGTGGCGCGGGCGGCTGCACCGCAGGTTCAAGCAGGTCGCCGAGGACACGGCCAGGGCGTACGGCTGCAACGCCGTGGTCGAGATCCTCCCCGGCGAGCCGGTCCTGATCAACGACCCGGCGCTGACCGCCCGGACGGGGGAGCGGCTGCGCGAGCACGGGTGGTCGGTGAACGACGAGCTGCGCTCGTGCGGGGCCGACGACTTCGCCCGCTACGGCGACGTGGCGGCGTCGCTGATGATGTTCGTGGGCGTGGACACCGAGAGCGGCCTGCACAGCCCCGGCTTCCTGCCCGGCGACGCCGCCGTGGACGCGGTCGCGCAGGCGCTGCTGGCCGGCTACCTGGCCGCCTCGTCCAGCGCCCTGAAGGGACATCGACCCCATCGCTGACTGAATCGCCCCGAACCTCTAGGCTCGGCGGAGATGGACCTCGAAACTTTCACCCCCGCTTCCGGCCGGCTCGAGCCCAGGGCGGCGCTCCACTCCGACGCCCCCTCCCTCGACCTCAACGGCACGTGGCGTTTCCGCCTGTCACCCACCGCCGGTGTCCCCGACGACTTCGCCCGCCCCGACTACGACGACTCGGGCTGGGACGACCTGCCGGTGCCGTCGCACTGGGTCCTGCACGGGCACGGCGCCCCCGCCTACACCAACGTCTCCTACCCCATCCCCGTCGACCCGCCGCACGTCCCCGACGAGAACCCGACCGGCGACTACCGCCGCGCCTTCGACCTGCCCGAGGGCTGGACGGGCGGGCGGCTGCGGTTCGAGGGGGTGGAGTCGTTCGCCCGGGTCTGGCTCAACGGGCACGAGCTGGGCTTCTCGACCGGCAGCCGGCTGCCCGTCGAGTACGACGCCGCCCCGTACCTGCGTCCCGGCCGCAACGTGCTGGCCGTGCGGGTGCACCAGTGGTCGGCCGCCACGTACCTGGAGGACCAGGACATGTGGTGGCTGCCCGGCATCTTCCGCGACGTCACGCTCACCCGCTCCACCGCCGACGTCTTCGTGCACGCCTCCTACCAGGACGGGCGCGGCACGCTGAGCTTCGCGGGCACCGGCACGCTCGCCGTCCCCGAGCTGGGCGTCGAAGGGCTGAAGCCCGGCACCGAGATCACGGTGGACGTGCAGCCGTGGACGGCGGAGACGCCCCGCCTGTACGAGGCCGTCGTCACCGGCGCCGGCGAGACGGTACGGGTGCGCGTCGGCTTCCGCACGATCTCCATCGTGGACGGCGTGCTCCTGGTCAACGGCCGCCCGCTGCTGCTCAAGGGCGTCAACCGGCACGAGTTCCACCCCGAGCACGGGCGGGCGGTGCCGTACGAGACGATGCGCGAGGACGTGCTGCTGATGAAGCGGCACAACGTCAACGCCGTCAGGACCAGCCACTACCCGCCCCACCCCGACTTCCTCGACCTGTGCGACGAGCTGGGCCTGTGGGTGATCGACGAGTGCGACCTGGAGACGCACGGCTTCGAGCAGGTCGGCTGGCGCGGCAACCCCACCGACGACCCCCGCTACGCCGACGCGCTGCTCGACCGCATGCGCCGCATGGTCGAGCGCGACAAGAACCACCCCAGCATCATCATGTGGTCCCTCGGCAACGAGGCCGGCGTGGGCGGCAACCTGGCCGTCATGGCCGACTGGACCCGCGAGCGCGACCCGTCCAGGCCGCTGCACTACGAGGGCGACCGCTCCTGCGCGCACACGGACGTCTACTCCCGCATGTACGCCTCACACGCCGAGGTCGAGGCCATCGGCCGGCGCGAGGAGGACCCCCTCGACGACCCCGAGCTGGACGCGCGGCGGCGCGCGATGCCGTTCATGCAGTGCGAGTACGCCCACGCCATGGGCAACGGGCCCGGCGGGCTGGCGGAGTACCAGGAGCTGTTCGAGCGGTACCCGCGGCTGGCGGGCGGGTTCATCTGGGAGTGGATCGATCACGGGCTGAGGCATCCCGAGTACGAGTACGCGTACGGCGGTGACTACGGCGAGCCCGTGCACGACGGGAACTTCGTCATCGACGGGCTCGTGTTCCCCGACCGCACACCGTCACCCGGGCTGATCGACCTGAAGAAGGTGTTCGAGCCGGTCCGGTTCGAGTTCGGCGATGGCGTGGTACGGGTCGTCAACCACTACGGGTTCACGGACCTGTCGCATCTGCGGTTCACGGCCACCGTGCAGGTGGAGGGGGAGACGGTCGCCGAGCATTCGCTCGAGGTGCCTGACGCGGGCGGTGACTGCAAGCTGCCGGAGCTGACCGGCGGGCTGGAAGGTGAGCGGTGGCTCACGGTGCGGGCCGTGCTGGCCGAGGAGCTGCCGTGGGCGGGGGCTGGGCATGAGGTGGCGTGGGGGCAGGCGTTGCTGACGCGGCACGAGCCGTGGGAGCACGTGGCCACCGTGGCGTTCACGCGTGACCGGGGGCGCGACGTGGCTCAGGCCAGGGTTCGCGACGGCGCTCTCGGCGGTGCTGGCGACAGCGCTCACGGCGGTGCTCGCGACGGCGCCGGCGAGAGCGCTCGTGACGGCGCTGCGGGCAGTGCTGCGGGTAGTGCTGCGGGTAGTGCTGCGGGTAGTGCTGCGGGTAGTGCTGCGGGTAGTGCTGCGGGTAGTGCTGCGGGCAGTGCTACGGGCAGTGCTCGTGACGGCGCCTTCGACAGCGCTCGTGAAGGCGACGAGCTGACCGTCGGCGGATGCGCGTTCGACGCGGCCACCGGACGGCTCATCCGGCTGTTCGGCACGGAGGTGGAAGGACCCCGCCTCGACCTGTGGCGCGCTCCCACCGACAACGACCGGGCGGCCGGCCTGGAAGCCCGCTGGCGCGCGCTCGGCCTGCACCGCCTCACCCACCGGGTGGTCGACGTCTCGACCGGCGACGGGCTGACCGTGCGCACCCGGGTCGCACCGGCGGCCACCGACCTCGGGATGGTCGCGACGTACCGGTGGACGTTCGACGGCGGGCTGCGGCTCGTGCTCGACATCGAGCCGGAGGGCAACTGGCGCGAGCCGATCCCGCGGCTCGGGGTCACGATGTCGCTGCCGGGCTCCGCGGTCGATCGGGTGACCTGGTTCGGGCTCGGGCCCGGCGAGGTGTACCCGGACACGGGCATGGCCGCCCGCGTGGGGCGGTGGTCGGCGACTGTGGAGTCGATGCAGACGCCGTACGTGTACCCGCAGGAGAACGGGCACCGCGCCGACGTCCGGTGGGCAGAACTGGGCGGTGTCCGGGTGTCGGGCGAGCCGGTGTTCGGGCTGACCGTGCGGCGGTGGAGCGGCCTCGAACTCGCCGCCGCCCGGCACCGGCCCGACCTGGTGGCGGGGGAGCGGGCGTACGTCCACCTGGACCTCGCCCACCAGGGCATCGGCACGGCCACGTGCGGCCCAGGGCCGCTGCCGTCCTACGACCTGTTCGCCCGCCGCGCCACCCTCCGCGTCCGCTTCGACCAGCTCTGACCCGCACCCAAGACCGGGCCCCGCCGCTGGGGCCCGGCCTTGAGCGGCGCGCTGGACACGGCGGTTGTGCCGCACCCAGCGCCCCGTGCTGCGCCGCGACCGTGCTGCGCTGTGCCGTGCCGCACCGCCTCGTGCCGTGCCGCACCGCCTCGTGCCGTGCCGCACCGCCTCGTGCCGTGCCGTGCTGCGCCGTGCTGCGCCGTGCTGTGCCGTGCTGCGCCGTGCTGTGCCGTGCTGCGCCGTGCTGTGCCGTGCTGCGTTGGCTGCGGCGGGCGTCAGCGGTTCAGACGGCGGGCACCGCCAGCACAGTACCGGCGCCGACCGTGAGGCCGCCCTCGCGGATGGCGAAGCCGAGCCCGGGCTCGACCGCGACCGCCTTGCCCAGCTCGACGGCCACCTCCACCGTCTCCCCCGGCAAGGCCCCGCCCCCGTCCGGCAGGACGAGCTCGCCCGGCACGTCCGTCGTCCGCAGGTAGAACTGCGGCCGGTACCCCGACGTGACGGGCCGCCGCCGCCCGCCCTCCTCCGGCGTCAGGAGGTAGATGCGCGCGGTGAACCGCCCGCGGGCGTGCTGGGTGCCGGGGGCGGCCAGCACCATGCCCCGTCGCACCTGCTCGCGGCGCACCCCCCGCAGCAGCACGGCGGCGTTGTCGCCGGCCTCGCCCCGCTCCATCGTCTTGCCGAACGTCTCCACGCCCGTCACGACGGCGGAGAACCCGTCACCGAACCCGACCATCTCGACGGTGTCGCCGACGCGCACCGTGCCGCGCTCGATGGCCCCGGTGACGACCGTGCCCCGGCCGGTGACCGTGAGCACGTTCTCGACCGGCATCAGGAACGGCGCGTCCACGTACCGCACCGGCACGGGGATGTGCTCGTCCACCGCCTGCAGCAGCGCCTCGATGGACGCCGTCCAGGCGGGGTCGCCCTCCAGCGCCCGCAGCCCGGACACCCGGACCATCGGGACGCCCTGGTAGCCGTGCTCGGCGAGCAGGTCCTGCAGCTCCAGCTCGACCAGGTCGGTCAGCTCGGGGTCGGCGCCGTCGGCCTTGTTGACGGCCACGACCAGGTGCTCGACGCCGACGCGCCTGGCGAGCAGCACGTGCTCCCTGGTCTGCGGCATGATCCCGTCGTGCGCGGACACGACGAGGATCGCGCCGTCGAGCTGCGCCGCCCCCGTGATCATGTTCTTCACGTAGTCGGCGTGGCCCGGCATGTCCACGTGCGCGTAGTGGCGGGTGGCGGTCTCGTACTCGACGTGCGAGATGTTGATCGTGATGCCCCTGGACGCCTCCTCCGGCGTCCGGTCGATCCGCTCGAACGGCGTGTACGTGGCCTGCCCGCGCTCCGCGAGCACCCTGGTGATCGCGGCGGTCAGCGTGGTCTTGCCGTGGTCGACGTGCCCCATCGTGCCGATGTTGAGATGCGGCTTGTTGCGTACGTAGGCCTGCTTGGCCATGGGTTCCCTTTCCCAGAACCTGGATCCTCGGTGACCCGTCAGGGTCGTCGACCTCCCCCCGCCGGGTCACTCAGGGATGAACGGGAAGAGGTCAGCGCTCCAGGCCGTCGCACGCGAACGAGCCCGGCAGCGAGGCTGCGGGCGTCGCGAGGCGCGCGTACGGGAACATGAGGAACATAGTGCGGGCATCAGCACCGCACCGCAACGGATTATTCCGCCAGGGGCGCTACGGCCTCCCGACGCTCATGTACGTGTAGCCGAGCGCCCGCATCGCCGCCGGATCCAGCAGGTTACGGCCGTCGAAGAGCACCGGCCGCCGCATCGCCGAGGCCGCCTGCGCCCAGTCGACCTCCTTCAGCTGCGGCCACTCGGTGACCAGGATGACCGCGTCGGCCCCCTCCATGGCCTCCTCCGGCGTCGCGTGGCGGGTCGTGGAGATCCACGGCTCCACCTCGCCCGGCCGGGCCATCGGGTCCCAGCAGCGCACCTCGGCGCCCTCGGCCAGCAGCCGGGAGGCCAGCACCGTGCTGGTCGCCTCGCGCATGTCGTCGGTGCCGGGCTTGAACGTCAGCCCGAGCAGCGCCACCCGCATGCCCGCCAGCGTGCCCAGCTCATCCTTCAGCTTCTGGATGGCGCGGCGTTTCTGCAGGTTGTTGACCTCGATCACGGCCGACAGGAGCTGCAGGTGGTAGCCGGTGTTGCTGGCGAGCTGCCGCAGCGCCTCGGAGTCCTTGGGGAAGCAGGAGCCGCCCCAGCCGATGCCGGGCCGCAGGAAGTGCGGGCCGAGGCGGTGGTCGAGGCCGACGGCGCGGGCCACCTCCTCCACGTCGGCGCCGGTCTTCTCGCACAGGGTGGCGATCTCGTTGATGAAGCTGATCTTCGTGGCGAGCAGCGCGTTGGAGGCGAGCTTGACCATCTCGGCCGAGCGCACGTCCATCACCGCGACCGGCCCGTCCACGCCGTCGTGCAGGTCCGCGATGAGCTGCGCGGTGGCCTCGTCGGCGGCGCCGATGACGATGCGGTCGGGCTGCATGAAGTCGGCGACCGCGCGGCCCTCGGCGGTGAACTCCGGGTTGGCGGCGTACCCGACGTGGGCCAGGCCGGCGGCGTCGAGCGCGGAGCGCACCCGGGCGCCGGTGCCGACCGGCACGGTCGACTTGACCACCACGGCCTTCAGGTGCGTGGCGCCTTCCAGCGACTTGACGACCGCCCAGATGCGGGAGAGGTCGGCGTCGCCCGAGGCGGAGGGCGGGGTGTCCACGCACACGTACGCGATCTCGGCGCCGTCGAGCGCCTCGGCGAGGTCCAGCGTGAAGGTGAGCCGCTCCTTGTTCCTGACGATCATGTCGCCCAGGCCGGGCTCGTAGATCGGCACGTCGCCGGAGCGCAGCAGAGCGACCTTGTCAGGATCGATGTCCCGGACCACCACCCGGTGCCCCAGCTCGGCGAGGCAGGCACCGGTCACCAGACCGATGTACCCGGCACCGAACACGGCCACCTGCCGTTCCGGCTTGCCAACCATGGTTGACCATCCAATCTCGCGAACGCCGCGCAGGCGCGCCCGCTGCTCGGGGAAGTGAGGTGCCGAAACCGGCGGAGGATCTTCACACCCTAACGTCCTTTCTCACATTGTCCTCGACCGGTTGGCGGGTGGCACAACCCGGGGCACCGCTGTTCGTCGGACAGACCGAAGCAGACCGGGTGCCGATGGCCTACGGTGCGCTCATGCCACGTATCGGTCTCGACGACGTCCACCGTTTCGCGGTGCCCTCCGATCCGGCGCTGCGCCCCGACGGCGGCGCGGTCGCGTACACGCTCACCACCGTCGACCGGGAGGCCGACGAGAACCGCACGGAGGTCTGGCTCGCCGCCCCCGGTGCCGAGCCGCGCCGCCTGGCCACGGGCAGCGCGCCCCGGTGGTCGCCTGATGGGAGCACGCTGGCGTTCCTGCGGCCGGTGAACGGCAAGCCGCAGCTCCACCTGCTGCCCATGGCCGGCGGTGAGCCGTACGCGCTGACCAGGGCCCCGCTCGGCGCGGGACCCGCGCGCTGGTCGCCGGACGGGACCCGCCTCGCCTACGCGGGCCCGGCGGGCCCCGAACCGGACGGCAACGCCCCCGTCGTGACCGATCGGCTCGACTACAAGGCCGACGGCGCCGGGCTGCTGCGCGGGGTCACCACGCACGTGTTCGTGGTGGACGTGGCCTCGGGGCAGAGCACCCAGGTCACCGAGGGCGACTTCCACGCGGGCGAGCCGTCCTGGTCGCCGGACGGGACACGGCTGGCGTTCGCGGCCGACCTGGACGCCGACCGCGACCTGCGGGCGGGCGGCGCCGCGTACACCGTCGCCGCCTCCGGTGGCGAGCCCGAGCGGCTGACCGACCCCGAGCTGCTCTGCGGCGGCGTGTGGTGGCTCGGCGGGCGGCTGGTCGCCGCCGCGCAGAAGGGCGGCCCCGTGGGGCACGTCCGCCTGTACGAGCTGGGCCCGGGCGGGGCGGCCGAGCTGGGCACGGGCCTCGACCGCAACGTGATGACCGGACACCCGGGCTATCCCGGCGCGTCCCCGGCGCTGCTGGGCGAGGACCTGGTGTTCTGCGCCCGCGACGGCGGCTGCACGCACCTGTACCGCCTGCCCGCCGGCGAGCTCGCGTCCAAGATCGTCCCTGAGGAGGTGAGCGTCGCCGGGGCGAGCACCGCGGCCGGCAGCGTCGCCTACGTGGCCGCGACCCCGTACAGCGCCGGCGAGATCTATCTGCTGGAGCCGGGCGAGCCGGTCGCGCGGCGGCTCACCGGCCACGCGCTCGGCGACATCGACCTGTACGTGCCGGAGCGCCGCACGTTCACCGCCCCGGACGGCACCGTCGTCGAGGGCTTCGTCTGGCGCGACGAGAACGCCGCCACCCCCGGGCCGCTCCTGCTCGACGTCCACGGCGGCCCGCACAACGCCTGGGCCCCCGTGCTCGACAACTTCCGCGTCTACCGCCAGATCCTGGCCGCTCGCGGCTGGACCGTGCTGGCGATCAACCCCCGCGCCAGCGACGGCTACGGCGAGGACTTCTACACCGCCGCCGTGGGCGCCTGGGGCCTGGCCGACACGCAGGACTTCCTCGCCGCCGTGGACACCCTGGTCGCCGAGGGCGTCGCCGACCCCGACCGGCTGGCGGTCACCGGCTACAGCTACGGGGGCTACATGACCTGCTGGCTGACCGGGACGACGGACCGGTTCAAGGCGGCCGTGGCGGGCGGCGCCGTCACCGACCTGACCAGTATGAGCGGCACCTCGGACATGGGGTTCGCGCTCAAGGCGTACGAGTGCCCCGGCGACCTGGATGCCCAGTCGCCGCTCACCCACGTGGGCGCGGTCACCGCGCCGACCCTCCTCCTGCACGGCGAGAGCGACGACCGCTGCCCCATCGGCCAGTCCGAGCAGTGGTTCGCCGCGCTGCGCGAGCGGCGGGTGCCCGTGCGGCTGGTGCGTTACCCCGGGGCCAGCCATCTGTTCCAGGGCGGTGGGCGGCCCTCGCACCGCTACGACTACAACGAGAGGCTGATCGCGTGGCTGGAGCAGTGGGTGGGCGGGCTCAGAGGCTGATCCACTCCGTGGCGGTCGTCACCTCCTCCAGTACGGACGGGATCGGCTCGACCCCGAGCCCCGGGCCGGTGGGCACCTCCAGGTGGCCGTCCACCAGCTCGAACGGCTCGGTCACGTCGGTCGCGAAGTAGCGGCGCGAGCCGGAGGTGTCGCCGGGCAGGGTGAAGCCGGGCAGGGCGGCCAGCGCCACGTTCGCCGCCCGGCCGAGGCCCGTCTCCAGCATGCCGCCGCACCACACCGCGACGCCGTTGGCCCGGCACAGGTCGTGGATGCGCCGGGCCTCCAGGTAGCCGCCGATCCGTCCCGGCTTGATGTTGATGATCGAGCACGAGCCGAGCGCGATCGCGGCGGCGGCGTGCTCGGCCGACTCGATCGACTCGTCCAGGCAGATCGGGGTCCTGAGCCGCGTGGCCAGCTGGGCGTGCTGGACCAGGTCGTCGTCGGCCAGGGGCTGCTCGATCAGCAGCAGGTCGAACGCGTCCAGCTTGGCCAGGCGGGGCGCGTCCGTGAGGGAGTAGGCGGCGTTCGCGTCCACCTGCAGCAGCATGTCGTCGCCGAACCGCTCGCGCACGGCACGGACCGGCTCGACGTCCCAGCCGGGCTCGATCTTCAGCTTGATCCGGACGTACCCCTCGTCCAGGTAGCCCGCGACCGCGTCGAGGAGCTGCGGGACCGAGTCCATGATGCCGACCGACACCCCGCACGGCACCCGGGTCCTGGCCGCGCCGAGGAACCGGCCGAACGACTCGCCCGCCGCCCTGAGCTGCGCGTCGAGCACCGCCGTCTCCAGCGCCGCCTTGGCCATGCGGTGGCCCTTGATCGGCTCCAGGGCGCGGGCCACGTCGTTCGCGCCGAGGTTCTTCGGCAGCGCGGGCAGCAGGAAGCGCCGGATCACCTCGGCGGCGCCGTCCACGTACTCGGAGGAGTAGAGCGGATCCGACATGGCCACGCACTCGCCCCACCCCTCGGCGTCGGGCGTGACGACCCTGACCAGCAGGACGTCGCGGGCGGTCTCGGTGCCGAACGAGGTGCGGAACGGCGCCACCAGCGGCATCGCGATCCGCCGTAGCTCAACTCCAGTGATCTTCACGCTCTCTCCACTACGTAGTACCGCTTCCCGGAGAACCCCGTGACCGCGTGGCCCTCCGCCATCAGACCTCCCAGCACATCACGCACGGCGTGCCGCCACGCCTTGCCCGCACCCGGATCGGCCCTGCGCAGCCCCTCGATGTCCTCGGGGACCGCCACCAGCACCGTACGCGCCGCCCCGCCCACCGGCGCGACCACCGGACGCCCACCCTCGTCGGCCAGCGCCACCACCGCGTCCGGCGGGACGGAACCGCCGTGCCGCGGAGGATGGGCACCACCCTCGGCCGGCGCCGTCACGTGCGGCGCGGCCGACGGCCAGGAGGCCAGCAGCCGGTCCGACTCGTCGCCCTGGTTGATCGGGTCGTCCAGGACGCCGTAGAAGCACGGCAGGTACGAAAGCGGCCTGGCGCCCAGCTTGGCCAGGTTGAAGTGCGCGTTGCGGCGCACCAGGGGGTCGTAGGTCCAGGTGATGCGCTCCAGGCCGTGCTCCAGGGCCCAGCGGCGCTGGTGCAGCTTGAGGTCGTACCCGGCGCCGGGCCTGGTCGCGCCCGTGACGTGCGAGTGCAGCGTCAGGCCCGCCGCCAGGAACCCCACCGAGCCGCCGACCAGCAGGTCACCGTCGAAGGCGCCGGCCACGTAGCCGCCCGCGTGCGCCAGCGCCCGCATCAGCTCGATCGTGATGGGCGGCGCGCCGGGGCCGAACTGCCAGATGTCGTCGAACAGCGCGTCGACGCGGACGAGCTCCGCCATCTCGTGGAGTTCCCTGACCTCGATCACCGATCCACCCCTTCGTCGCGATCCCCTGCGACGTTATGCCATCACGCGGCGGGGGGATTCGTTGCGCAGCACCACCAGGGCGTGCCTTTCCGATGCCCGGCACGTTCCGGAACGCTCCGGGACGGCACGGCGGTGTCACGCCCGATACCGGGCCGGGTGCACGGGGGGGCCCGGTCAGCCGGCAGCCGCCAGGGCGATGTGGATGCGGCTGGGCGCCTCCTGGCTGAGCCGCACCGACTCCAGCGGCACCGTGACCTCAGGCGTCCGATACCGCCCGCCCGCGAACCGGTCCGCCAGATCGGCCCGCACCGCAGCCGCGGAGACGTCACCGTCGAGCGAGCTGCGCCCATCACGCCAGATCTCCACCATGCACGGCCCCGGCTGAGCCGCCAGCGCCAGCCCCGCGACGGTCGCCCCCGCGAGGGCGCCGAGATCGCGGCGGGTCCACCCGTAGTGCCAGATGCCCGCCGCCACCACGGGCGCCGCCGGGCAGCCGCCGGGAGCGGTGAGGACCACGTCCATGCCCTGCACCAGCAGCTCGGCGATCTCCTCCGTGCTCCGCGCGATCAGGTCACCGACCCTGAGCCCGGGAAAGCGGGGTGCGGGGCCGAACATGCCGTAGATGAGCTTGATGCCCGTCCTGACGGGGCCGGGGCCGTCGTCGTGCCAGCCGCAGGCGATGACATCGACCGACGCGGGAGACCTCCACGTGCCGATACGCAGCATGTTCATTGACTACCCTTTGCCGTTGACCGTCACACGCTGTCACACAGGTGAGGCTGCCGTGGCTGTGCCCCACGGCATTGACAGGCCGATCACCGCAGGCTCCTGGCGTCCAGCCGGCGCAGCACCCGCGAGACCACCACCGGGTCCGCGCTCGGGTCGCGCCGCGCCTCCAGCACCGCCTGCCGGGCCGCCGACATCATCTCGGCCTGCACCCGCCGCATCAGCCTGACCCGCCGCGCGCGCTGCTCGAACGCCTCCCGCCGCTCCTCGTCGGCCGCCTCAGGGCTGATCCGCAGCCCGACGTCCAGCATCCGCCTGGACAGCACCTCGACGACGTCCTCCGGCAGCTCCTCGGCCTCGTCGATCTCCCGCAGCCGCCGCCTGGCAGCCTTGGCCGCGCTGACGGCCAGGCGTTTCTCCAGCTCCCGCTCGGCCGCCGTGTCGGCCTTGACGCCGAGCCGCGTCACCAGCCACGGCAGCGTCAGCCCCTGCGCGATCAGCGTCGTCAGGATGACGGCGAACGCGACGAACACGATGACCGGGCGCCCGGGGAACGGCGCCCCGCCGGCCGTCTCCAGCGGGATGGCCAGCGCGAGCGCCACCGACGCCACCCCGCGCATGCCCGCCCACCACATGACCACGGTCTCGCGCCAGCTCAGCGGGATCTCGGTGTCGTCGCCCCGGCCCACCTTCCTGGCCAGCCAGGCGGCGGGCAGCAGCCACAGCAGCCGGACGAACACCACGACCCCGATCACCACGGCGCTCCAGCCGAGCACCGTCCAGAGCCGGCCGTGCACGGTGCCGAACACGGCGTGCAGCTCCAGCCCGATCAGCCCGAACGCCACCCCGGTCACGAGCGTGTCCACGACCTGCCAGAACGTCGTCGAGGCGAACCTGCCGAACACGTCGTCGGCGTCGAACATGCGATCACTCAGGTAGAACGCGCTGGTCAGCACCGCCAGCACCCCCGAGCCGCGCCACTCGTCCGCCATCGCGTACGCCGCGAAGGGCACCAGCAGCGACAGCCCCACCTGCAGCGTCGCGTCGCTCAGCAGCGTCATCAGCCGCCCGCCCAGCCAGCCCAGCGCCAGCCCCACCAGCACGGCCACCACCGCCGACAGCACGAACTCGGCCAGCGCCCCCGGCCACGAGAACGAGCCGGTCACCACCGCCGCGATCGCCACGTGGTAGAGCACGATCGCGGTCACGTCGTTGAACAGTCCCTCGCCTTCGAGCAGCGACACCATGCGCCGGGGCAGCCCGAGCCGGCCCGCCACCGCCGTGGCCGCCACCGGGTCGGGCGGCGCCACCAGCGCGCCCAGCGCCACGGCCGCCGCCAGCGGCAGCCCGGGCACCAGCGCGTGCGCGGCCCCCGCCACGGCCGCCGTCGTCACGAACACCAGCGCCACGGCCAGCAGGAAGATCGGCTTCCAGTTGGCCGCGAACTGCCGCCACGACGTGCGCTGCACGGCCGCGTACAGCAGCGGCGGCAGCAGCAGGGGCAGGACGATGCCGGGCGGCACGTCCACGTTCGGCACGAAGGGCAGGACGGCCAGCAGGATGCCCAGCAGCGTCATCAGGACCGGCGGCGGCAGCCCCAGCCGCTCGCCCAGCGGCACCGTGACCAGGGCGCCCAGCAACACCAGCATGAGCAGCACGAACTGGTCCACGACCCCCCCAGATGATCGTCGGCACCAGCGTAACCGAGCGGCCCCGCCTCCCCTTCCCCGCCCGCCCACCGGGCGTCGGGAACTCCTGTCAACCCTGCTCCGCCTGGATCTTGGTGGTCAGCGCCACCCGCGAGCTGACGCCCAGCTTCGCGAACGCGTTGCCCAGGTGGTACTCGATCGTCTTCACGCTCAGCACCAGCTCCCTGGCCACCTGCCGGTTCGTCATCCCGGTCGCCACCAGGCGCGCCACGGCCTGCTCCTGCGGCGTCAGCCGCATCAGCGGCGCCGCCCCCGACTCCGGCCGCGGCAGCCCGCACGCGCTCAGCTCCCGCTCGCACCGGTCCACGTACGGCAGCGCGCCCAGCCGGGCGAACAGCGCCACCCCCAGGTCGAGCTGCGACTGCGCCTGCCTGCGCCGGCCCAGCCTGCGCAGGAACCGCCCGTACGCCAGCCGCAGCCGCGCCTCGTCGAACGGCAGCCCCGCCATCTCCGCCTGCGCCAGTCCGGTGGTGAACGCGGCCTCGGCCAGGTCGTTCTCGTGCCGGGCCGCGTGCAGGCCGCCCCGGCAGCGGGCCGCCGCCGCCATCGCGGAACACCGGCCGCGCCGGCCCGCCAGCCGTTCCATCCCGGCGAGCTGCAGCTCGGCCCTGTGCAGCTCGCCCAGTGCCACCAGGGCGTCCACCAGCAGGTCCAGCCACTGCACGATGCCGGGCTCGTACACGATGTCGTGCACCTTCACCGCCACCAGCGGGTCCAGCGCCTCCACGGTGCGGGCGTGGTCGCCCCGGGCGGCGGCCAGGTGCGCGGCGGCGCTGCACGCGTAGGCCAGCGAGGCCACCGCGTCCACGCTCGCGCCCCCGCTCGCCGACAGGGCCGTCGCCACGTGCGACTCCGCCGCCTCCCACTCGCCGCGGGCGGCGGGGACGAGCGCGGCCAGCGCGTGGCAGACCGGCGAGAGCCACCGCTGGTCGGCGTCGTCGGCCACCGAGGCCGCGGTCTCGGCGTGCAGGCCGGCGTCGTCCCAGCGGCCCGCCCGGTACTCGGCCTGCCCCAGCATCGCCATGGCCAGCATGCGGAACGGTACGGAACGCTCGCCGCAGGCCGCGACCGCGCCCGACAGGTCGGCCAGCCCGCCCGGCAGGTCGTCGCTGCACGTGCGCAGCACGCCGCGGCCGAGCAGCGCGTCCAGCTCCGCGATCGAGGCCGACGAGGGCGAGGGCAGGTCCTGCGTGGCGGCCAGCGCGGCGTCGATCTGGCCGGAGACGCCCAGCCCGGCCAGCAGCGTGTAACGGTTGTAGTCGATGCTGAAGCGGTAGCCGGGGGAGTTCCTGGCGCGTTCCGCCCAGCGGGCCGCCTGCCTGCCCTCCGCCTTGACCAGGCAGAGCATGGCGAGCTGCTGCGCCGCCCGCGCGGCCAGCCCCGACTCGGGCGGGCCGGCCCGCTCCCACGCGGTCACCAGGTGCGCGCGGGCCTCCTCGACCTGGCCGCGCACCATCGCCAGGTGCCCCAGCGCGTAGCCGCGCACCGCGGGGTGTGCCCGTTCCGGCAGGTTCCCCGTCAGCCGGGCCGCCTCCTCCACTCGCCCGTCGAGCAGCAACGCCTCCACCGCCTCCGCGGCCAGCGGCGCGGGATCGCCCGACAGCTCCGCCGCCGCCTTCAGGTGCTCGGCCGCGCTGCCGAACGCGCCCAGCCGGACCTGGGCCCGGCCCAGCTCCGCCAGCTCGGCCGCCAGCTCGGGGCTCGGGCCCGCCACCGCCTCGATGCGGTGCCGCAGCCGCGCCTGCTCGCCGTCCGCCACCAGCGCGGCCCGCGCGTGCAGCGCCGAGCGGTGCGCGGGCCCCAGGTCGCGGTACACGGCCGCGCGGTCCAGCGGATGCGCGAACGCCGCCAGCAGGCCGCGCGGCGAGGAGCGTTCCAGCAGCACCCCCTCGCGAACCGCCTGCTCCAGCGCCTGCAGCGGCTCCTCCACCCCGGCCACCCTGGCCGCCAGGTGCAGCGGGCACGACAGGCCGAGCACGCTCACCGCGCTGATCAGCTCCCGCACGGGCGGCGCGCACCTGGCCACCTTGCCCAGCACCAGCAGCCCGTACGACCGCGGCGCGGGCAGCGGCTGCCCCAGGTCGTCCAGGGCCGCCACCGGCACCTCCTCCAGCAGCGCGCGCAGGTGCAGCGGCACGCCCTCGCTGTGCGCGACCAGCCGCGCCAGCCCGCGCTGCGACACCGGCCCCGCGCCCAGCCCGCTGACCATCGCCCCCACCTCGGGCGCGCCCAGCCCCGCCAGCCGCAGCCTGCGCGTCCCGTCCGCCGCGACCAGCCGCAGCAGCCCCTCCGGGCCCGCCAGCGCGGCCGCGTCACGCAGCATGAGCACCGCCAGCACCCGGTCCACGCGCAGCCTGCGCAGGCAGAACGTCAGCGCCCGCAGCGTCGGCTCGTCGGCCCAGTGCACGTCGTCCACGACCAGGCAGAGCGGCTCGTTGCGTTGCCGCTCCGTCACCACGTCCAGCAGCGCCGCGCCGACCGCCAGCGGGTCGGGCAGCCGGGCGCGATCGTCCAGCCCCAGCTCGGCCAGCCGCTGCGGCAGCCCCTCGGGGCCGGCGAACAACCTCGTCAGCGTCCCGTACGGAAGCAGCTGCTCGCCCTCGTCACCGTCGGCGGACACCACATCCACCGGCAGGCCCGCCTGCCCGTCCGCGTGCCCGTCCGCCTCCAGGAACCGGTGCACCAGAGTCGTCTTCCCGATCCCCGCGGGCCCCTCCACCACCACGAGCCTGGGCAGCCCTGCACGGGCCCGCTCGAACTCCTCCCGCAGGCAGCGCAGCTCGTGGTCGCGCCCGACGAACATCGCGATCGGCTCAGCCATGGCGGCCTCCGCATCCTGGGTAATCCCACGTTTGCGCGCCACGGCTGAATCCCTCAAGTAAGACTTGCCTGTCCGCCTGTCCAGAGCCGAGGCGAAAATCAGGGGTAATCCCCAGGTGCGATCCCGGGGCGCACGTTCCTACGCTCGCGGTGAGCCGGGAGGCCTGATGCGGTTCATCGTCGATCTCGAGTACGGCGCGGACGGGGTCCACGGGCAGGTGACGCGGGAGGGCCGCGACCTGCCCGAGCCCTTCCACGGCTGGCTGGACCTGCTGCGCGTGCTCGAAGCGCCGTACTCCAGGGGTAATCCCTGGGACGAACCCTGAAGCGCTTCGAGCCGGAAACCCAGAACATGTGAGGCGTCCCCCCGTGGGAGGGGCGCAGGCGAGGACCTTCAGCCGTTCGCGGAGGGACGGCCAGGGGCTTCGCCGCGCAGGGGAAAGGTGCCCGCCGGCCCCCGTGGAGCAGCTGCCACGTCGCAGCGCCGGTCCTCGCCATGCCGGCGCCGGGTCCGGCGGTCACCGGGGCCACGGACGGCCCGCGGTGTCGGATGCCCGCCCACATGCCCGCGGCGGCGGCTCCCCGGCAGTCCGCCGCGGGCCCCGCGCCTGCCCGGCGCGGGATCTCCGGCCCGGCTGGGCCCGGGATCGCGCGGGTCACGGGGCCGCGCGATGCCGGGCCCAGCCGTGGTGCTTGCCCGGGACTTTACCTTTCAGGGCCTCACGCCATCATTGCGCTGTGTGATAGTAATGTGACACTGCGTATCCGAAAGAGATCCGGGAGATCTTCATGGTGGCGTACACGCTCTCGATATTGGCGGCGGTGGGCGCGGTGGCGCTCACCGCGCTGGTGTTCAGGCGAGTGAAGACGGCGGGGGAGGACCGCGACCCCAGCGGGCCGTCGGCCGCGCACGCCGGCGCCATGTTGTCGGCCATGTTCCTGCTGGTGTTCGCCATCGCGATCATCGTCCCCTGGACCACCGCCGACGCCGCCAGGCTCAACACCCACGCCGAGAGCCAGGCCACGGTCGACGCCTACTGGGCGGCCTCGGGGCTGCCCGGCTCCGCGCCGGAGGAGGTGCGCAGGTCGCTGCGGGAGTACGTCGGGTTCGTGGTCAAGGACGAGTGGTCGTTCATGGCGGGCGGGCGCATGCACCCGGTCGGCGACGAGCGCATGGACGACCTGCGCGGGCGGGTCAACGCGCTGCAGCCGCGCGACGACGAGGAGGAGGACGCCAAGGCGACGGTCCTGGAGCACATCAGCGCCATCTCCACCGCCCGCGCCCAGCGCACCGCCGACGCCGGCGCCACACCGCCCGACGGGCTGCTGGTCCTGACGATCCTCACCGGGGTGCTGGTCACCGTCTTCCCGTTCCTGGCCGGGGCCAGGCCGCGGGGGCTGGCGATGTTGCCGGTGATGGCGACGGCGGCGCTGATCGGGTTCGGCACGTACCTGACGTGGGACATCTCCCGCGCCTTCAACGGGCCGCTGGCCGTGGGGCCGCAGGCCTTCCAGGAGGCGCTTGAGGAGTTCGCGCGGATCAGCGGGGGGATGTGACCGTGGGCGTCAGGCGTGCGCCCCTCCTGCTCGCCGTCACCCTCGTCCTGGCCACCGCCGCCGCGGGGCCGGCGGCGGCCGATCCGGGGCTGTGGCCGTGGGGGGAGCTGGTCGCGGCCCCGCGCATCGCACTGGAGACCGACCGGGCGACGGTGGGTGGGCCTGCGGAGGGGGCGCCTCGGGTGGCGATGGCCGCCGGACGGGCCGGGGTGGCGGGCCGGGTGCCCGTGAGCGTGCGGGTGCCCGTGAGCGGGCGGGTGCCCTCGCCGCGGCCGGTGCCGGGGGCCGGGCGGGTGCGACCGCCGCGGCCGGTTCCTCGTGTGTCCGTACGCAGGCCCGCGCCGCCCCAGCGGGTCACCGTGGGGCCGACCGTGAAGGTGCCCCGGGTCTCGACGCGGCGATCGCCCGACCCCGAGGTGTCGATCTCGATGCCGCGCGCGAAGCGGCGGGCGGCGCCCGAGGTGACGGTGCCGCAGGTGACGGTCTTCCCCGACGGGGTGTGCGCGGGCGGGGTCGTGCTGGGCGACTGCCCGCGCGACCGGCCCCGTCCGGTGCCCAGGGTTGTCGCGCCGCCCGTGGTGCCGGTCCGGGTGCTGCCGTCGCCGTCTCCCAGCCCGTCCCCCACGCCCGTCGTCACCCCGACGCCCTCGTCACGGCCGCGCGTGCAACGTGCCGAGCCGCCCGGTCGCCGGCGTAACCCGCTGAACAGCGTCATGCTGACCGTGGTGCTCGTCACGGCGATCACCTCCACCACGGCTGTGGCGTTCCGGGCACGCCGGTGATCACGTCGGCACGCCGTCAGGTGCCGCGTGGGCCGTGCAGCGGGATCACGACGCGGAAGCACGTGCCGTGGCCGGGGCGGCTGCGGGCCTCGATGCGGCCGTCGTGCGCCTCCACCAGCGCGGCCGCGATGGCCAGCCCCAGGCCGGTGCCGCCGCTGGCGCGGGAGCGGGCGGCGTCGGCGCGGTAGAAGCGGTCGAAGACGTGCGGCAGGTGCTCGGGCTCGATCCCGGGCCCGTCGTCACACACCTCCACAACGGCAACCGCCCCCACCACTTCGGCCCCCGCCACCAGCGGCTCCGTCACCAGCGGCTCCGTCACCTGCGCTGCCACCACCTCGGCCCGGGCCCCCCGTGCTGCCGCCTCGTGGGCCGACTCCGTCCGGGCCACCGCCTCGCGTACCGCCGCCTCGTCAGCCGACTCCGCACGCGCCACCACGACCCGCACCGTCGCGTCCGGGGGCGTGTGGGCGACGGCGTTCGCGACCAGGTTGGCGACCACGCGGTGCAGCCGGTGCTCGTCGCCGACCGCCCGCACCGGCCGTTCCCCGAGCACCAGCTCCAGGAGGCGGCCGGGATCGCGGGCGCGCGCCCCGTGCACCACGTCGCCCGCGATGACGTGCAGGTCCACCTCCGTCAGGTCCAGCGCCCGCTCCTGGTCCAGCCGGGCGAGCAGCAGCAGGTCCTCCACCAGCACGCCCATCCGCTCGGCCTCGCCCTCGATGCGGCTCAGGATCCTGGCCACGACCGGATCGGGCTCGCTGCGCCCGTGCCGGTACAGCTCCGCGAACCCCCTGATGGACGTCAGCGGCGTGCGCAGCTCGTGCGAGGCGTCGGCCAGGAAGCGGCGCAGCCGGCGCTCGGAGCGCTCCCGCTGGCGCAGGGCCTCGCTGAGGCGGCCGAGCATGACGTTCAGCGCGTTGCCCAGGCGGCCGGTCTCCGTGCGCGGGTCGCTGTCGGACACCCGGCGGTCCAGCTCACCCGCCGCGATGGCGGTGGCCGTACGCTCCATCCTGGTCAGCGGGCGCAACCCCAGCCGCACCACCACCAGCGCCACCGCACCCAGCAGCACCAGCACCAGCGCGCCGGCCGCCGCCTCGATGAGCAGGAGCTGCCGGACGGTGCTCCGGTTCGACTCCAGGGAGATCGACACCGCTGCCCGGTCGCCGTTCGGCAGGGGCACCACGACGGTGCGCCACTCGGCCGCGCCCGTCCTGTCGGGGACGGTGAAGGGGGTGCGGGGCGGGGTGGAGATCGCCGCCGTCGGCACGGCGGGGCCGTGGCCCGAGTCGGGCACGCGGCGGATCACCGTGCCCTGGGGGTCGTAGATGGCCAGGTGGAACTGGGTGGGCAGCTCGACGTCGGGCCGGCGTGGTGGGGCGGGGACGCCTGGTGGGGGGCCTTGGCGGAAGTTGGTGGCGAAGTCGGTGAGTTGCGTGTCGACTCGGGACAGGAGGGAGCGGTCCAGCAGGAGCACCCCGGTCGCCGCGAACACCGCCAGGGCCGCCGCCGACAGGCCGAGCAGCGCCGCCAGCAGCCGATGCCGCAACGGCCACGGCCGCCCTGCCCGCCGTCCTGCCCGCCGTCCTGCCCGCCGTCCTGCCCGCCGCGCCCCGCCGGCCCGGCTCGGCGGACGCGCGGGGTTTCGCGCCTGCCGGGGTTGAGGTGGGCTGCCCGGCGGTGATGGGGTCATCGGGGACGATCCAGGAGGCTCTGATCGCGCAAGGAGTAGCCGACGCCGCGCAACGTGTGAATCAGCGGCGCCCCCTCCACATCGATCTTGCGCCGCAGATAACTGATGTACGACTCCACGATCCGGCTGTCCGCCCCGAACCCCGAGCTCCACACCCGATCAAGGATCTGCGACTTGCTCACCACCCGCTCCGCATTGATCATCAAATACCGCAGCAACCCGAACTCGGTCGGCGACAGGTGGATGCGCCGCCCGCCCCGCCGCACCACGTGCGTCTCCTCATCCAGCTCCAGATCGGCATAGCGGAGCAGCCCGTCGTCGGGCTCCTCCGCGCGCGAGCCCGTCCGGCGGAGGATGGCGCGGATGCGCAGCACCACCTCCTCCAGGCTGAACGGTTTCGTCACGTAGTCGTCGCCGCCCGCCGACAGGCCCGCGATGCGGTCGGCCACCGTGTCGCGCGCGGTCAGGAAGAGCACCGGCGGCCCGCCACCGTCCGGCCGCAGCCGCTGCGCCACCGCGAAGCCGTCGAGGTCCGGCAGCATCACGTCCAGCAGGATGATGTCGGGCCGCTCCCGGCCCACGCGATCCAGCGCCTGCGTGCCCGAGGCGGCCGTGCGCACCTGGAACCCGTTCAGCTCCAGAGCGTCCACCAGCAGCTCGCGGATGTTGGGCTCGTCGTCGACGACGAGCACCACCGGAGGTCTCGGCGCAGCGTCCATGCCGCCTGTTCTACCGGGTCTACCTGGGAATCCGATGAAAAACGGGGCGCGGAGCCGGAAAGCGGCGTGGCACACTGACCCGACGCGATCAAGGGGAGGCGCAGTGCCGGACGAGGAAGTGCTGACGGGCGGGGGCGTCAACCACGTGGTCCGGGTGGGCGGCACCGTACGCAGGCCGTCAGGCCCCTGGACCCCCGCCGTGCACACCGTGCTCCGCCACCTGGCGGAGCGGGCCTTCGCCGGCGCGCCGCGCGCCCACGGGCTGGACGAGCACGGCAGGGAGATCCTCGACCACGTGCCGGGCCGGACCGCCGACTACCCGCTGCCCGCCTGGGTGCGGACCGACGAGGTGCTGGCCGGGGTGGCCCGGCTGCTGCGCGAGTACCACGACGCGACGACCGGCGTGCCGCACGAGGGCGTGTGGTACTTCCCGCCGGTCGAGCCGGCCGAGGTGATCTGTCACGGGGACGTGGCGCCGTACAACTGCGTGTTCAGGCAGGGCAGGCCGGTCGCGTTCATCGACTTCGACACCGCGCACCCGGGGCCGCGCGTGTGGGACGCGGCGTACGCGGCCTACCGGTTCGTGCCGCTGCACGACCCGGGTGACGGCGACGGGATCCCGGTGGCGGAGCAGGGGCGGCGGCTGCGGCTGTTCGCCGACGCGTACGGGCTGGGCGAGGCCGACAGGCAGGCGCTGGTGAGGACCGCGATCCGGCGCCTGGAGCACCTGGTGCGCTTCATGCGGGAGCGGGCCGCCGCGGGGGACGCGGCCTTCGCCGGCCACGTCGCCCGCGGGGACGACCGCTTCTACGAGCTCAACATGGAGCACCTGCGCCGCTCCGAGAGCGCTCTCAATGTCGCGCTGACTACTTGCCGAAGCCCACGGTCAGACCGCTGAGGAGCTGGCGGCGGCCCACCGCGTACAGGAGCAGGATCGGCAGCGTGGTCAGCACCACCGAGGCCAGCACCGCGGGCACGTTGATGGAGTACTGGCCCTGGAAGCTCGCCAGCGCCAGCGGCAGTGTGCGCCGCTCCGGGCTCTGCGTGAGGACCAGCGGCAGCAGGAACCCGTTCCAGATCTGCAGCGCGTTGTAGATCGTCACGGTCACCACGGCCGGGCGGGTCAGCGGGAAGGCCAGCCGCCACAGCATGCCCAGCTCGGTCGCGCCGTCGATGCGCATCGAGTCGAACAGCTCCTTGGGCACGTCCCTGATGAAGTTCGTCAGGACGAGCACCGACAGGGGGATCGCGAACGCGATCGACGGCAGCATCAGCGCCACGAGCGAGTCGTACAGGCCGAGCTGGACGATGATCAGAAAGACCGGGATGATCGTGGCCTGCAGCGGGATGGCCAGGCCCATCAGGAACAGCGAGTTCGTCCAGCGCAGCAGCCTGCTCCGGCCGCCCCGCACGATCGCGTACGCCGCCATGAAGCTGACCAGCACGGTCGGCACCACGGCGCCGACCGTGGTGATGACGCTGTTGATGAAGTACTGGATGAAGTCGGCCTCGATGACCATCCGGTAGTTCGCCAGCGTCGGCTCGGACGGCGGCGCGAACGGGTTCTCCAGGTAGTACCGCGACTGCGACTTGAAGCTCGTGATGACGATCCAGTAGATCGGCACCATCACGATCACCAGCCAGAAGACGCTGGTCAGCCCGGCGAGCCAGTTGGGCCGCTCACCGGTGCGGCGCGGCTTCCTGCGGCGGTGCCCGCCCTGGGACACCGTCTCGGCCGCGCGCTGGGGCGCCCTGGTGGGGACGGTCGTCATGCGTCAGGCCCCTTCGAGCTGGCTGTGGGAGGAGTCACGGCCGCCCAGCCTGCGCAGCAGCAGCGACAGGGCGAGGCCGAACAGGACGAGGATGACCGCGATCACGCTGGCCGGGCCCATGAGGTTGGCCCGGAAGCCGCGCTGGTACATGTCGACCGCGAGCGCCCGGGTCGCGTCGCCGGGGCCGCCCTCGGTCAGCACCCAGATCAGGTCGAACAGGGTCAGCGAGCCGACCACCATCAACGTCGAGGACGTGATGACCGTGTACTTGAGCTGCGGCAGCGTGATGCTGAAGAACCGGCGCACCCGGCCCGCGCCGTCGAGCTCCGCGGCCTCGTACATCGAGCGCGGGATCTGGCGGACGCCGCCCTGGTAGATCAGCGCGTGGAACGGGATGTACTGCCACGACACCACGAAGACCACCACGCCGAAGGCGAGGACGGGCTCGCCCAGCCAGTCCTGCACGAGGATGGGGATCCCCAGGCCGGCGCCGAGCCCGAAGTTCGGGTCGAGCAGCGCCTTGAACATGATCGCCAGGGCCGCCGAGCTGAGCAGCAGCGGGATGAAGAACAGCACCGACAGGACCGCCCGGTAACGATGGTGCCCCGCCAGGAACGTGCCCATCAGGATGCTCGCCGGCGTCTGTACCGCCCACGACACGGCCATGACGAGGAACGTCACCCACAACGCGTGCGGCAGCCCGGGGTCGGTCAGGATCGCCCCCCAGTTGCCGAAGCCGGCCAGGCGGATCTCCCCGAGCCCGTCCCACTGCGCGAAGCTGAGGGCGAGCACCCCGAACAGCGGGACCACGGCGAAGCCGAGGAAGAACACGAGCGCCGGGACGGTCATCCACCCGAGAGAGCCGCCACGGCCCGCGCTGGAGGCGGGCCTGGCGGTGGTCGTGACGGCGCTCACTTGCCGATGACCGCGTTCATGTTCGTCGCGAACTCCTGCGGCGAGATCGACAGCTGGAACAGCTTGGCGATGTTGTCCAGCAGCACCTCGGCGGCCGTCGGGCTGAGCGCCTGGTCCCAGGACTGGGCGAAGCTCTTGGCGTTGACGGCGATGTTGTAGACGAAGGTCAGGAAGTCCTTGTCCTTGGACGTGGCGAACTGCGAGTCCGCGCCCTTGAGGATCGGGACGGCGCCGGTGCCCACCCACTCCTTCATCGAGGTCTCGTCGATCAGCGCGCCGGAGAAGAACTTCTTGGCGATCTCCTTCTGCTCGGGCGTGGCCTTGGAGGAGATCGACATGTACTGGCCGGGGTTGCCGACCGTGTTGCCGGGGTCGCCCTTGCCGCCGTCGATCGGCGGGAAGTTCATGTAGCCGAGGTTGCCGCCGGAGACGAAGTCGCCGCCGTCGGCGGACATGCTGCCGTACGTCCAGCCGCCGTGCAGCATCATGGCGGCCTTGCCGGTGTAGAGCAGGGCCTGGTCGGCGTTGGAGTCGGCGGTGATCGAGGAGAAGCCCTTGACGAACCCGTCGGCCTTGACCAGCTTCTGCACCTCGCCGAGCGCCTGGATCGCCAGCGGGTTGCTCCAGGCGTCCTTCTCGCCGTCGAAGACGGCCTGGAAGATCTCGGGGCCGCCGAGGCGGTCGAAGAGGAACTCCAGCCACATCATGTTCGTCCAGCGGGACTGGCCGCCGAGGGAGAACGGCGCGATGCCCTTGGCGTTGAACTTGGGCACCAGGTCCAGGATGTCGCCCCACGTCTGGGGCGGCTGGGCGCCGATCTTCTCGAAGGCCCGCTTGTCGTAGTACAGGACGATGGGCTGCAGGGTCTCGCACGGCATCGCGTAGATCTTGCCGTCGATCGTCGCCGCGCCGAAGGCGGAGGGGAACACCTTGTCCTTCACGGCGGGGTTCTGCTCGAACCACGAGGTCAGGTCCTCGACCTGGCCCGCCTGAACGTAACTGCGCAGCGTGCCGCCGCCCCAGCCCCAGATCAGGGTGGGCGCCTGGCCGGCGCCGATCGCCGTCTTGATCTTCGTCTTGAAGGCGTCGTTCTGGAAGGTCGTGCCCTCGATCTGGGCGTTGGGATTGGCCTTGTTGTGCCGCTCCATGGTCCTGGTGCGCACGCCCTCCTGCGGCTGCGTCGACAGGTACCAGTACGTGGCCTTGCTGCCCCCGCCGCCACCACCGGTGGTGGCGTTACCGCTGCCGCCTCCGGCTCCGGTCTGGGTGGGCTGGGTGCCGCCACAGGCGGCGAGCGCTGCTCCTAGGGGGACACCCATGGAGACGAGGCTGAGGAAATTGCGGCGAGAGGTTGTCCTGGACTCCACGCTGATCTCCGTACTTGTATGCCGCGGGCTGGGGTTCGCGGCTCGTTGATCACTGGATGCGATGGCCGGCGGTCGTGGATCGGCATCGGCCCGATGCCACTTTCCGCGCCTCCTCTAGTCAGCTCATCGAAACATTTTCGACATGACCGCGGGGTTCGCCAATCTAGGTTTCGGCAATAAAGGTGTCAAGACCTTGTCGATCAGGAAACCACTGGATTTCCTGCAGGTCACGTGTAAGGTAACTCCACGCCTGCCTTCACCTGCCTCAGGCCAGCGTGGAAGATAGTGCGCGGAGGTCGCCCCCCGGTGTCGAAACATTTCGAAAACTTACGCCAACACCGCACCTCTTTAAGGAGCGCAGTACATGACGGCTCTTGATCGGACCCCCACGGCGGAGCGGGCACTGCGCCCGTGGCAGGACCCGGCGCTCGCCGTGGCCGAACGAGTCGAAGCCATCCTTGCGGAGATGACGCTGGAGGAGAAGATCGGCCAGCTCGGCAGCCGGTGGCTCGGCAACGACATGAGCCCCGACGCGAGCTCCGAGGCGCCCGGGCCGGAGCCCGGTGCCGAGCCGCTCAACGTGGCCCCCATGCAGGACGTGTTCGCCGCCTCGGGGACGGTGCCGCTCGACGAGGCGATCAGGCATGGGCTCGGCCACCTGACCCGGGTGCACGGCAGCGCCCCCGTCACCCCCGCCGAGGGCGCGGCCGAGGTGGTCCGCCTGCAGCGCGCCGTCGTCGCGGCGTCCAGGCTGGGCATCCCGGCGATCGTGCACGAGGAGTGCCTGACGGGCTTCACCGCCTACGGCGCCACCGTCTACCCGGCGGCCATCGCCTGGGCGGCCACGTTCGACCCGGGGCTGGTCGAGCGGATGGCCGCCGCGATCGGCCGTGACATGCGGGCCGTGGGCGTGCACCAGGGGCTGTCCCCCGTGCTGGACGTGGTGCGCGACTACCGGTGGGGCCGGGGCGAGGAGACCATGGGCGAGGACCCGTACCTGGTCGCCACGCTCGGCGCCGCCTACGTGCGCGGCCTGGAGGGCGCCGGGATCATCGCCACGCTCAAGCACTTCGCGGGCTACTCCGCCTCGCGCGCCGCCCGCAACCACGGCCCGGTGCCGATGGGGCGGCGCGAGCTGATGGACATGATCCTGCCGTCGTTCGAGACCGCCATCGCCCTGGGCGGCGCCCGATCGGTGATGAACTCCTACTCCGACGTGGACGGCGTGCCCGCCGGGGCCGACCCGTGGCTGCTGACCGAGGTGCTGCGCGAGGAGTGGGGGTTCACCGGGACCGTCGTCTCCGACTACTGGGCCGTCCCGTTCCTGGCCACCATGCACCTGGTCGCCGCCGGCCCGGAGGAGGCCGGCGTGCTGGCGCTCGGCGCCGGCATCGACGTCGAGCTGCCCGACACCCTCGGCTTCGGCCAGCACCTGGCCGAGCGGGTGCGGCGCGGCGAGCTGCCCGAGGCGATCGTCGACCGGGCGGTGCGCCGCCTGCTCACCCAGAAGGCGCAGCTCGGGCTGCTCGACCCCGACTGGACGCCGGAGGGCTCGGTCGCCGGCGCCGAGTCCGTGGACCTCGACTCGCCCGCCAACCGGGCGCTGGCCAGGGAGCTGGCCGAGCGCTCGATCGTCCTGCTGGAGGCGGGCGGCGCGCTGCCGCTGGCCGGGACCGGCACCGTCGCGGTCGTGGGGCCCGCCGCGCACGATGCCCGCACGTTCATGGGCTGCTACGCCTTCCCCAACCACGTGCTGCCCCGCCACCCCGGCCTGGGCCTCGGCATCGAGGCGCCCACCCTGCTCGACGCGCTCGCCGCCGAGCTGCCCGGCGCCGAGCTGCGCTACGCCAAGGGCTGCGAGGTGCGCGGCGAGGACCGCTCCGGCTTCGCCGACGCCGTTGCCGCCGCCGGCGACGCCGACGTGTGCGTGGCCGTGGTGGGCGACCTGGCAGGGCTGTTCGGCCAGGGCACCTCGGGCGAGGGCTGCGACGCCGACGACCTGCGCCTGCCGGGCGTCCAGGCCGACCTGCTCGCCGAGCTGGCCGCCACCGGCACGCCGCTGGTCGTGGTCGTCGTCTCGGGCCGCCCGTACGCGCTGGGCGAGGTGCACGGGTACGCCGCCGCGCTGGTCCAGGCGTTCATGCCCGGCGAGGAGGGCGGCGCGGCCATCGCCGGCGTGCTGTCCGGCCGCGTCCAGCCCGTGGGCCGGCTGCCGGTGCAGATCCCGCGCGGCCCCGGCGGGCAGCCCGGCACCTACCTGCAGCCGCCGCTGGGCACCGACAGCCACGGCATCAGCAACCTCGACCCGACGCCGCTGTTCCCCTTCGGCTACGGCGCCTCCTACACCACCTTCGAGGTCACCGACCTGCGCCTGAGCCACGCGGAGGTGCCCACCGACGGCGAGTTCGCCGCCACGGTCACCGTCCGCAACACCGGCGGCCGGGCCGGGGAGGAGGTCGTGCAGCTCTACCTGCACGACGTCCTGGCCCAGGTGACCAGGCCCGTGCGGCAGCTCACCGGCTACGCGCGGGTCCGGCTGGAGCCGGGGCAGAGCGCCGAGGTGAGCTTCCACGTGCACGCCGACCGCACCGCCTTCACCGGGCGCGACCTGCGCCGCGTGGTCGAGCCCGGCGACGTCGAGGTGCTCGCCGGTACCTCGGCGGCGGACCTGCCCTGCCGCGGCGTCGTACGATTGACCGGCCCGTCCAGGCACGTCGGCCACGACCGGCGCCTCGTCACCCCCGTCGAGGTGCGGGGGCCAGGGGGTGCGGATGCCGTCCAACGCTAGACGCGCCACGCTCGCCACGGTCGCCGCCTCGGCCGGGGTGTCCGTCGCGACCGTCTCCAAGGTGCTCAACGGCCGCAGCGACGTCTCGCCCGCCACCCGCTCACTCGTCCAGTCGCTGCTGCAGCAGCACGACTACGTCGCCCCGGCGCCGCGCCGCGAGCCGCCCGGGCTGGCCACGGTCGAGCTGCAGTTCGACGCCGACCTGAACGCGTACTCCACCGAGATCATCCAGGGCGCGGTGGCCGCCGGGGCGGAGGCGGGGATCGGGATCGTCGTCAGCATCAGGAGCGGCGCCGCCCGTACCACCGCCTGGGCCAGGCAACTCGTCGCGGCCGGGCGGCGCGCCCTGATCGCGGTCACCGGCGAGCTGACCTCGGGCCAGCCGGCCGCGCTGGCCAGGGCGCGGCTGCCGCTCGTCCTCATCGACCCGCTCAACCTGCCGCGCACCCGCGTCACCAGCATCGGCTCCACCAACTTCGCCGGCGGCCTGGCCGCCACCCACCACCTGCTCTCGCTCGGGCACCGGCGCATCGCCTACATCGGCGGGCCCGCCACCGCGGGCTGCAACCAGGCGCGGCTGCACGGCTACCGGGCGGCCATGGAGGCGGAGGGAGCACCGGTGCTGCCGGGGTTCGTGCGCTCGGGGCACTTCCGCTACCACGACGGGATGGCGAGCGGGGCGGCGGTGCTCGACCTGCCGCACGCCCCGACGGCCATCTTCGCCGGGTGCGACGAGGTGGCCGTGGGGGTCATGGAGGCGGCGCGGGCGCGCGGGCTGCGGATCCCCGATGACCTCAGCATCGTGGGGTTCGACGACACGCAGATCGCGCAGCTCACCTCGCCGCCGCTGACGACCGTGCGGCAGCCGCTGCGCGAGATGGGCGGGGCCGCGCTGCGTACGGCGCTGCGGCTGGCGGCCGGGGAGAGGGTGGACTCCCACCACGTGGAGCTGGCGACGGAGCTGGTCGTGCGCGGCTCGACCGCCCCGGTCCCGCACCGCCCCTGAATCCCGGTGGCCGCCCCCGGCGGACAGGCCGGGAAGACGCGAAGGCCGATCACGGTTGCAGCCTGTCGTGGAGCAGAGCGAGGCCGTGGTCATCGGCGCCGGGCAGGCGGGCCTGTCGAGCGCCTACTTCCTGCGCCGGTACGGCATCGAGCCGGTCGTGCTGGACGCCGGCCAGGGCGCCGGCGGAGCCTGGCGGCACCGCTCGCCCACGCTCACCATGGAGAAGGTGCACGGCGTCTTCGACCTGCCGGGCCTGCCCCAGCAGGAGGCCGGCGGCGACGGCGGGCGGCCCGCCGCCGAGGTGGTGCCCGCGTACTACGCCGCCTACGAGAGCGGGACCGGCCTGCGCGTCGTCCGCCCTGTCAGGGTCACGGCTGTCCGGGAGGGCACGGCTGGCCGCCTGGCGATCGAGACGGACGCGGGGGAGTGGACGGCCGGGGCCGTGATCAACGCCACCGGCACCTGGACCAGGCCCTACTGGCCGTACTACCCGGGCGCCGCGCACTTCGCCGGGCGGCAGCTGCACTACGCCGCCTACCGGGGGCCCGGGGAGTTCGCCGGGCGCGGCGTGGTCGTGGTGGGCGGTGGCGCCTCGGCGCTGCACGTGCTGTCCGAGCTGGCGGGCGTGGCGGCCGCCACCGCCTGGGTCACCCGCAGGCCGCCCGTCTTCAGGGACGACGATTTCGGCCTGGACGCCAGGCGCGAGGCCGTGGCGCGGGTGGAGTCCCGGGTGCGCGCGGGCCTGCCGCCCCAGAGCGTCGTCAGCGTCACCGGCCTGACCTACAGCGCGGTCGTCCGCGAGGCGATGGCCAAGGGCGTGCTGAACCGGCTGCCCATGTTCGGGCGCATCGTGGCGGACGGGGTGCTGTGGGTCGACGGCACCCACCTGGCCGCCGACACCATCGTCTGGGCCACCGGCTTCCGCGCGGCCCTGGACCACCTCGCCCCGCTGCGCCTGCGCGAGCCGGGCGGCGGCATCCGGGTCGACGGCACCCAGGTCGTCAGGGAGCCCCGGCTGCAGCTCGTCGGCTACGGTCCGTCGGCCAGCACGATCGGCGCCAACCGGGCCGGCCGCACGGCCGCCCGCAACGTGCGCGCGCTGCTGTCCGGCCGCGTCGCCGCCTGACGGGCAGGGCGGTTTCCGGGGGCCGGAAACCTACTATCGGGAATAGTAAAAATACCGATTGCGGCGGCAGCGCGGTTACTCTTGCGGAGGGGCTCGACACGTGCGGTGACGCCGGGATAGCGTCCTGACATTAGGATCTTTATCCGGTCAGGAGGTCCATGATGGAGGTTCCCGGTTACACGGAGATCCGGGAACTCGGCCACGGCGGGACCGGCCGGGTGATGCTCGCCGTGCGCGAATCCGACGGGCTGGCCGTAGCGATCAAGCACTTATCCGAGCCCTTACGCGAGGACTCCTCCTTCATCTCCAGGCTCCGCGCCGAGGCCCTGGTCATCCAGGAGATCGACAGCCCGCACACCGCCCGCGTGCTCGACTACGTGGAGACCGCCGACGACGCCGTCATCGTCATGGAGCTGGTGGAGGGCGTCACGCTGCGGCGGCTGCTGGAGCACGAGGGCGCGACCGGCGGCGAGGCCGCGCTCGCGGTGCTGAAGGGCGCGCTGCTCGGCCTGGCGGAGGCGCACCGGCACGGCGTCGTGCACCGCGACTTCAAGCCCGAGAACGTCCTGATCACCCAGGACGGCGACAGCAAGCTCGTCGACTTCGGCGTGGCCGCCCACGTCGGCGAGACCGCCGAGCTGTCGGGCACCCCCTCCTACATGGCGCCCGAGCAGTGGGACGACGCCCCCGCCGGGCCGCAGACCGACGTGTACGCCGCCGCCCTGGTCTTCTACGAGTGCCTGACCGGCCACCGCGCCTTCCACGCCGAGAACGTGGCCGCCCTGGCCTACCAGCACCAGCATGTGCCGCCCCCGATGGACGACGTCGAGGAGCCGCTGCGCCCGCTGGTCGAGCACGGCCTGGCCAAGAACCCCGCGCGGCGGCCCGAGTCGGCGCAGGCGTTCCTGGAGGAGCTGGAGCAGGCCGCGCGGGCCGCGTACGGGGAGGACTGGGAGCTGCGCGGACGGACCGGGCTCGGCATCCTGACCCTGCCGCTGGCAGCCCTGCTGCCCAGGCCGCAGGCGGCCACCGACGGGGGCGGCGCCACGAGCATGTTCCACAACGCGCTCTCGCCCGTCGGCAAGCTGGCGGTGACCGGCGGGCTGGTGACGGCGACCGCGGCGGCGGTGGTGTCGGCGTTCGTGATCCTGGGCGGCGGGCCGGGGCCGGAGAGCGGCACGGCGCTGCCACCCGCCGCGTCCGCCCCGCCCACCACGGCACCGCCCGGCTCCCCGACGCCGGAGGAGCCCTTACCCTCCTCGCCGTCCCCCACCGGGCCCGTTCCCACGTCGGGCGGGCCGTTCGTGGTGACGCCCCCGATCACGTACGGAGCGGCGCCGACCGTCCCGTCCGCGGCCACCGAGGGGCCCACCGACGCCCCGGCCACCCGCGAGCCCAGCCGCGCACCCACCCGCGAGCCGACGGCGCAGCCGACGGGACAGCCCACCCGGACCGGCGCGCCCGCGCCGAGCACCCGCCCGCCCGCCACCTCGCGGCCCGACGACCCGCCCGACGACCCGCCGGGCAACGGCGAGAACCCGCCCGCCACCACCCAGGCCCCGCCCACCCGCGCGCCCGATCCCGAGCCCGCCCCCACCAAGGCGCACGACCCGCTCATCTCGATCTCGGTCAGCGTGTCGCTCGGCCTGCCGGTGCTCGGCGGCGACGGTGACGGGCTGGTGGACGCCGACGTCGGCCTGGGGCTCGGCTCCAGCCTGCTGGGCCTGATCGTGGTCCCGGGATCGGTGCTGCTCGGCCGGCAGCTCGTGGTCCGCAAGGTACGCAAGCGCCGCGAAGCGGATATGGCGGAAGTTGCGCACAAGGAGGGCTGATCCTCTACTATCGTGCGTCGAATAGAGGGCGTTCCCCCGGCGTGATTTCCTCATGACCGGAACCTGCCCTGCGGCTCGGGCTAAGGAGAAGCGTGGCGGTTGCGTCCTCCGCCGGCCGGTTGCACCCTGCCCGGGCCGCCGCCCGCGCGACCCGGCGCGGCTGCGCCGCCGTGATCGCCGCCGTGATCGCCGTCGTGCTCGCCGCGGCGCTCCTGCTCGCCGCCGCCCCCGCGCGGGCCGAGCCCAAGCCGAGCGTCAAGCAGCTCAAGAAGGAGCTGGCGACGCTGCAGAAGGACTCCGACAAGCTCATCACCGAGTACTACAACAGCCGCATCGCCCACCAGCAGGCCGAGAAGTCCGAGCGGGCGGCCAAGGAGAAGCTGGCCGCCGCCCAGGAGGTCTACGACCACCACTCCACCGAGCTGCGCGCCATGGCCGTGGCCCGCTACATCGGTGGCGAGCCCGGCGCGATGGCCCTGCTCGCCGGGGACGAGGACCCCTCCACCGTGCTCGGCCGGATGGCGCTCACCCAGCACCTGATCGACCAGCAGGAGGCCATGCTGCGCGGCTACGCCGAGGTCAGGGACGCCAGGGGCCGGGCCGAGGAGGAGGCCGCCGCCCGTACCGAGGAGCTGGAGCGGACGCTCGGCGACCTGGAGGAGCGCAAGAAGAAGGCCGAGAAGCAGATCGAGAAGATCAAGGACAGGATCGACCTGCTCTACACGGCTCCGGGGATCCGGCGGCCCGACGGCACCTGGGTGCCGCAGCTGCCGCAGGGATCCGACAACATCACGCCCCGGATGGCGCTGGTCAAGAAGCTCATCCAGGAGCGGTTCGAGGTGCCGTTCGGAATCGGGTGTTACCGCGAGATCCAGGACGGCGGCGAGCATCCGCTCGGGCGGGCCTGCGACTTCATGCTGAGCCGGGGCGGCGCGTTCCCGTCGGCGGCGGAGCAGGCACGCGGCGATCAGATCGCCGCGTGGGCGATCAAGAACGCCAAGCGGCTGGGGATCATGTACGTGATCTACAAGCAGCGCATCTGGCACGTCAGGACGGGCGCGTGGCGCACCATGACCGACCGTGGCGGCACGACGGCCAACCACTACGACCACCCCCACATCTCGGTGTACTGACCTGCGGGTTTGCCGCCTCCGGACGAGGGCACTCGCAGGGGGCGGGGGAGGGGGGTCACTCTTGAGAACGGCTGCTGCCGGAAGGGCCGGCCAGGTGGGGGAGACGGCGGCGGGCGGAGGGCCGCGGTGAGGCTTCCTGCGGCGCGCGGGCCCATCACCGCGACACTCTTCGACCGCCTGACCCGCCCGCCGTCCTCGGGGGAGGACCGCCAGGGCTCCTCATGCGCGGACGGCGGCGGGGACGTGCTAACCGACGGCGACTTCCAGCTCGCCCTGTTCGCCTGTTACGAGCTGCACTACCAGGGCTTCGACGACGTGGACGACCGCTGGGAGTGGCAACCGGCGCTGCTGGCCACGCGGGCGGAGCTGGAGCGGCGCTTCGAGGAGGCGCTGGCCAGGGCCGTGCCACGCCCCGCGCTGCCCGGCGGGCCGCGAGGGGTGCGGCGCGCGCTCAACGAGCTGGTCGCGGGCGATGACGGGCCGTCGTTGTCCGGGTTCCTGGCACGGCGGGCCGACCGCCGCCAGTTCCGGGAGTTCGTCGTCCACCGGTCGATCTACCACCTGAAGGAGGCCGACCCGCACACGTGGGGCATCCCCCGGCTGGCGGGCGGGCCGAAGGCCGCGCTGGTGGAGATCCAGGCCGACGAGTACGGTGGCGGGCGCTGCGAGCGCATGCACTCCGAGCTGTTCCGCGCGACCCTGCGGGGGCTCGGTCTGGACGACTCCTACGGTGCTTACCTGGGGCGGGTTCCGGGTGTCACGCTCGCCGTCTCCAACGTCATGTCGTTGTTCGGCCTGCACCGGCGGCTGCGCGGCGCCCTGGTGGGGCACCTGGCCGCGCTGGAGATGACCTCGTCCCTGCCCAACCGTCGTTATGGTGATGGGCTGCGGCGGCTGGGTGGTGGGGGCGAGGCTGTGCTGTTCTACGACGAGCATGTGCAGGCCGATGCGGTGCATGAGCAGGTGGCCGCGCATGATCTGTGTGGGGGGTTCGCGGCTGCTCATCCCGCTCTGGCTGGAGATGTTCTGTACGGTGCCGCCTGTGCGCTGGAGGTGGAGCGGCGGTGGGCGGGGCACGTGCTGGGGCGCTGGGAGCGGGGTGACACGTCGCTGGTCGAGCCGCTCGACGCGGACGCCGACGCGGCCTCAGCCCGGTTGGCGGCCACCCTCGGCCGGCCCGCCTCCGCCCGCACCGGCCGGTAGCCGATCACGGTCGCTCCCACTGCGGTGGCTCGCCGCGCGGACGGCCGGCGCGGACGGCCGGCGCGGACAGCCGGCGCGGGCGCTTCAGTCCGGTGGAAGGCGGTACACGGAGACGTGCGAGCGGCTGTCGTCCCCGAACGGGGTGCGGTGCCAGTCCGCCCACCGGTGCTCGCGCTCCATCCCCGCGAGCCGCGCCATCAGATCCAGCTCCGCGGGCCACGCATAACGATGGTTGGCGGGCAGCAGCCGGATCCCCTCCCCGGTGAGCCGCACCTTGGTGGTGGCCATGAGCTGCTCGGCGGGCGAGATCCGGGCCGCCTCCGCGACGACCACGTCCTCGCTCAGCGACAGCAGCCGCAGCGAGGCACCCCGGTGGAAGGCCGCAGGATCAGGCACCCACGCCTCCACCACGAACCTCCCCCCGGGCCGCAGATGAGCGGCGGCGTTGCGGAAGCAGCTCACCTGAGCGTCCTGCGAGGGCAGCGCGAAGATCGTGTTGGTGGTGAGCGCCACCAGGCTGAACACCCCGTCCACCCGGGTGGTGGCGAAGTCGCCCACGACCACCCGGACCGCCGCACCACCCGGCTTGGACCGCAGCACCTCCACCATGTCGGGCGAGCCGTCGATGCCGGACACCTGGAGCCCGCGCGCGGCCAGCGGCAGCGCCAGCCGCCCCGTCCCGATGCCGAACTCCAGCACGGGCCCGTCGCCCGCCAGCAGGTGGAGCTGCTCCACGGTCGCGCCGGTGGGCAGACCCTCCACCGTCACGTCGTAGAGGTCGGCGATGCTGCGCCCGTAGGCCGACGGGTCGAAGACGTGCGCCATCACCGCCGAACCCCCGGCTGGCGTGGCGGGCTGGGTGATCGGCGCACGGCGGCTCCTCGCGTTGACGGCGCGGGGGGCACGGACTTCTGTTACCCGGCGCGCCCCCGGGCCAACCGCGCAGGTGAACGGGCGTGCCTGCGGGGCAGGGGAGGGGCATGTCGCAGCTGGGGGATGACAGGGTGACGGTGACGCCGTGCGAGGACGGACCGCTGCTGGTGCGGGGGCCGTTCGAGCTGGTGACTCAGGACGGCGTGTCCATCCCCGCGGGCCGGGCCACCGTCGCGCTGTGCCGCTGCGGGCTGTCGTCGACGAAGCCGTTCTGCGACGGCTCGCACAAGGCCGCCGGCTTCCGCGCCACCAGCGAGCCCGACCAGCGCGACGATCGCACGGAGTCAGCCGACCCCCGCGACGACTCGCACGGAGTCAGCCGACCGGCGCAGTGACCGGACGGAGTGAGCCGCCCGGTGGACCCTGCGCCCCGCGTACGGCACGCCCCCGCACACCGCGGCCCCCACGGCCAGCCACCCGCAGACGCCCCGCTCCAGGACCCAGACGGGCGCGAACAACGATGCCGTCGGGGGGAAGACCCGCCCGCCGCCCGCCCGGCGCCGGCCCAGCTCCGCCAGCGCCACGGCCGCGCCCGCGCCGGCGGCCACGGGACCGTACCGGCGGCGCAGCACGCACCACGCCAGCCCGGGCAGCACGCCCAGGAACAGCGCCAGCCGCGCGGGCTGGGCGAAGTCGTCGTAGGCCTGGCGGACGCGCTGGCTCCAGAAGCGGGCGGCGTCGGGCGGCAGGCGCGGCACGTACAGGTCGAGCGGCCGCAGCTCCCGGCCGCCGTGCGCGCGGACGGTGCGGATCAGCTCCAGGTTCTCGAACAGCACGTCCCCGTCGTAGCCGCCCATGCGCAGGAAGAACGAGCGGCGCACGCCGAACGTGCCGGGATAGTCGGCGCCGAAACCGCGGTTGAGCAGGGTCCTGGCGGTGTCCCAGCGGGCGTGCCAGGGGGAGCGGGCGAAGTGGTTCTGCGGGCGGACCAGGTCGGCGCGATCGAGCAGGGCCCGCATCCTGGCGAGCGCGGGGCCGTCGTAGCGGACGTCGTCGTCGGCGATGACGACGTGCTCGGCCGTCGCCAGGCGCATGCCGGTGATCACCCCGTTGACCTTGCCGTTGGCGAAGCGGAGAGCGGTGTCCGGCCTGACGTGCGCCGCCAGGCCGCGCCAGGCGTCGGCGTGCCGCTCGAACAGCTCACGGGGCGAGCCGTCCACGACGATGATCCGCACGTGACGGCTCAGCGTACGCAGGTAGGCGGTCAGCTCGCCGAGACCGCGGTCGTCCTCCCAGCGCAAGGGCAGCACGTAGTCCATCGCCCGGCCTCCGTGTCCGTCTCGACGTCACGATCGGTGACAGAACACTACCTTTCAGGCGCCTGGAGTAACGCGACGCAGGTCAGTCCTTGGCCAGGGCGGCCAGCAGGCGGTCCTCGGTGACCTCGGGGCCGGTGAGCTGCTCGGTGATGGCGCCGTCCCTGAGCACCACCACGCTGTCGCAGTTCGCGACCAGCTCGGCCACGTCCGAGGAGATCAGCAGGATGGCCAGGCCGTCCACGGCCAGCTCGTCGAGCAGCGCCTGCATCTCCAGCTTGGTCGCCACGTCCACGCCCCTGGTGGGCTCGTCCAGCAGCAGCACCTTGGGGTGCATCGCCAGCCAGCGGGCCAGCAGCACCTTCTGCTGGTTGCCGCCCGACAGCTCGCCGGCCGGCTGCCGGGGCGAGACCGCCTTGATGCCCAGCCGCCGCATGAAGGTGGCCACGATGCTGTCGACCTGCGTGTCCGACACGATGCCCGCCCGTGACAGGCGGGGCAGCGCGGCCAGGGCGATGTTGTCGCGGACCGACAGGGCCGGCACGATGCCCTCGGTCCTCCTGTTCTCCGGCACCAGGCCGATCCCGGCGCGTACGGCGCTCCTGACCGACCACTTGCGCATCGGCGCTCCTGACCACCTGCGCGCCGGCGCGCCCGCCACCCTGACCTGGCCGGCGTCCACCGGCAGCGCGCCCGCGATGGCCCGCGCGGTCTCGCTGCGGCCCGCGCCGAGCAGCCCGCCCAGGCCGACCACCTCGCCGGCCCGCATCTCCAGCGACACCCCGTCCAGCATGTGGTGGCGGGTCAGCCCCCTGGCCTCCAGGACCGGCGCGTCGGCGGGCACGTCCGGCTCGCCGGCCTGCGGGGCGGGCGCGGCGGGATGGAACGGCCGGCCGAGCATGAGCGAGACCAGCCGCAGCCGGTCGAGCCCGGCCATCGGGCCGGTGTGCACGACGCGGCCCTCGCGCAGCACCGTGACGCGGTCGCAGATGCCGTACAGCTCCTCCATGCGGTGCGTGACGTAGACGACCGAGCGGCCCTGCTCGCGCAGCCGGGCCACGGCGGCGAACAGGATCTCCAGCTCGGCGTGGTCGAGGGCGGTGGTGGGCTCGTCCATGATGACCAGGCGGGCGTCCGCCGAGGCGGCCCGCGCCAGCGCCACGATCTGGCAGGCGCCCTCGCCCAGCGAGCCGAGCGGGCGGCGCACGTCCACCTCCAGCCCGTACGCGGCCAGCAGCTCCGCGGCGCGGGCGTGCACGGCCGCCGAGTCGATCAGCCCGAGCCGGCCCCGCGGCTCCCTGCCGAGCAGCAGGTTGCGGGCCACGCTCATGGTCGGGACGAGGTTCGTCTCCTGGTGGATGGTGGCGATCCCGGCCCGCTTGGCGTCGGCGGGCCCGGCGAACCTGACCGGCTCGCCCAGCAGGCGCAGCTCGCCCGCGTCGGGCTGGTGCACCCCCGACAGCACCTTCACCAGGGTGGACTTGCCCGCGCCGTTGCCGCCGACCAGGGCGTGCACCTCGCCGGTGCGCACGGACATGGTGACGTGGTCGAGGGCGGTGACCCCCTGGAACGCCTTGAGAACGCCAGCGACCTGTAGCACGGTTGCCTCCGCCTCGATCGTGATCGAGAAAGGAAACGGTCCAGTAACGAGCTTGTCACATTCGATCAGAACTGGGCGACATGCAGGCGCACGCCGCGCGCGCTCAGGTCGTCGAGCACGTCGCGGGGCGCGGCGTCGTCGGTGACCAGGTGGTCGATGCGGTCGGGCGGCACGGTCTGCACCATCGTGTCGACGCCGACCTTGGTGTGGTCGGCCAGCACCACGACCTCCTCCGCCGCCGCCGCGAGCGCCCGGTCGACGCCGGCCACCTGCATGTTCGGGGTGGACAGGCCGCGCTCGGCGCTCAGGCCGTTGCCCGAGATGAAGGCCCTGCGCACGCGCAGCCCGGCCAGCGACTGCTCGGCCGCGCTGCCCACCAGCGCCAGGATCGGGCCGCGCAGCGTGCCGCCGGTCAGCATCACCTCGATGCGCGGCGAGCCGGCCAGCACCTGCGCGACCAGCAGTGAGTTGGTGACCACGGCCAGCTCGGCGTGCTTGGTCAGGCGGCGGGCGAACTCCTGCGTGGTGGTGCCGGGGCCGATGACGATCGCGTCGCCGTCCTCGACGAGCGCGCCCGCCAGGTCGGCGATGGCGGCCTTCTCGGCCGCCTCCAGCGACACCTTGTGCGCGTAACCGGCCTCGCGCGACAGCTCGCCGGGCAGGGTCGCGCCGCCGTGGTGGCGGTTGAGCAGGCCCTCGGACTCCAGCGCGCGCAGGTCGCGGCGGACGGTGACCTCGGAGGAGTGCACCGCCTGGGCCAGCTCGCGCAGCGACACGGCGCCGTTGGCACGCACCAGCTCCAGGATGCGCTGCCGGCGCTCGGCGGCGAACACGGGCCTGCGTCCGTCACTCTGCGTGTCGCTCACGACCCGATCATAGTCGATCGGGCCCCTGCGGGTTCACCTCTGATCGATCGAGAGCGAAGGCGATCGGCGCCGGCCGTACCCGCCTGTCTCGGTGCCCGCCTTCGCGGCGAGGGCGCCTGCCGTTCGTTCGGCGGGTTCGGCTTTGACCGAATGAGAACGAATCTGATCGGGAATCTTGACCACCTCGCTCCGTGGGTGCTTACTTTGGAGCTTGTCAGGGTCAAAAGCTGTCCGAACCTGATCGGCGCCCTCCGAAAGGACCCCCCGTGCGTAAGCGCCTCACGTTGTTGCTGGCCGTACTGATGTCCGTGTCATGGCAGCTTCCGGCACCAGCCTCGGCAGCCCTTCCCGAGCGGAACGGGCTGCGCGGCGACTACTACCTCGCCTCGGCGGCGGGCACGTTCGACTTCGCCGAGCTGAAGGCGAGCATCATCGACCCGAACCTCGAGATGGCCGACCTGAACCCCACGTTCAAGCTGCTGACCGGCCGGGAGGACGACGTCACCGTCCGGTGGACGGGACAGATCACCCCCAAGTTCTCCGAGACCTACACCTTCTCGATGATCGGCGACAACGGCTTCCGCCTGTGGATCGACGGGAGGCCGGTCATCGACCACTGGGTGGACGACTGGGACAGGGAGCAGGCCGGCACGCCGATCGCCCTTGAGGCGAACAGGAAGTACGACATCAAGGTCGAGTACTTCGAGCACTTCGGCGGCGCGAACCTGCGCCTGCGCTGGCAGAGCCCGAGCCAGCCGAAGGCGATCGTGCCCGTGGACGCGCTGACCGTCCCGGCGGACTTCCAGCCGGACGGGCCGTACGACGCCAGGCTGAACGCGGCCGGCGACGTCGCCACGCTCACCTTCGCAAAGCCGCTCGCCGCCCTGCCCGCCGACGCGCACGAGAAGCTGGCCGTCACGGTCGGCGCCGCCGCCTGGCCCGTCACCGCCGCGACGCAGAAGACCCCGCAGACCGTGGAGCTCGAACTGGGCGCCCAGGTCCCGGCGAAGGCGGGCAGCACCGTGCGCACCTCCTACGACGGCAACGGCGGCCTCGCCTACGCCGACGGCACCCCGCTGGCCGCCTACCCGTTCGCACACGTGGTCAACGCCTCCACCTACGTGCTCAAGAGCAAGTGGACCGACCAGGTGGACCGGGAGAACCCGCTGCCCGAGTACCCCAGGCCGCAGCTCGCCCGCGAACGCTGGCGCAGCCTCAACGGCGTCTGGCAGTTCGCCCCGGCCAAGGAGGGCGAGGCCGCGCCCATCGGCAAGGACCTGGCCGAGAAGATCGTCGTGCCGTACCCGGTGGAGTCGCAGCTGTCCGGCATCGGGCGGCACGAGGAGCGCATGTGGTACCGCAGGACGTTCGAGGTGCCCCGCTCCTGGCGCGGCGAGCGGCTGCTGCTGCACCTCGACGCCGTGGACTGGGACGCCACGATCCACGTCAACGGCAAGCAGGTCGCCACCCACAAGGGCGGCTACGACCGGATCAGCGTGGACGTCACCGGCGCGCTCAAGGGCTCCGGCCCGCAGGAGCTGGTCGTCGGCGTGTTCGACCCGACCGACGACGGCGCCCAGGCCATCGGCAAGCAGCGGCTCGACCCGAGCGGCATCTGGTACACCTCGGTGTCCGGCATCTGGCAGACCGTCTGGATCGAGCCGGTCCCCAGGAACCACATCGAGCGCGTGGACACCGAGCCCGACCTGCGCGGCCAGGCCCTGTACGTGACCGTCCACGGCGCGCCCGGCACCGCCACCGTGATCGCCAGGGACGGCCGCCGGGTCGTCGGCACCGTCCGCGGCCAGAGCGGCAAGGAGTTGCGCCTGCCCGTGCCGAACCCCAGGCTCTGGTCGCCCGACGACCCCCACCTGTACGACCTGGAGGTCAGGCTCGACGGCGACAAGGTGCAGTCGTACTTCGGGATGCGCTCCATCTCCGTGGCCGGCTGGCGGATGCTGCTCAACGGGCAGCCGATCTTCCAGATCGGCCCGCTGGACCAGGGCTTCTGGCCCGACGGCATCTACACCCCGCCCACCGACGAGGCGCTGCGCTACGACCTGGAGCAGACCAAGGCCCTGGGCTTCAACGCGGTGCGCAAGCACGTCAAGGTCGAGTCGGACCGCTGGTACCACCACGCCGACAAGCTCGGCCTGCTCGTCTGGCAGGACATGCCGGCCGCGTTCAGGACCACCGACAGGCCGCAGTACGAGGCCGAGCTGAAGGAGCTGGTCGACCAGCACCGCAGCAGCCCTTCGGTGATCATGTGGGTGCCGTTCAACGAGGGCTGGGGCCAGTACGACCAGGCGCGCATCGCCAACCTGGTCAAGAGCTGGGACCCCTCCCGGCTGGTGAACAACATGAGCGGGATCAACTGCTGCGGCGCCGTGGACGGCGGCAACGGCGACGTCAAGGACTTCCACATCTACCCGGGCCCCGGCAACCCCGGCAAGCCGTCCGGCAGCAGGGCGAACGTGATCGGCGAGTACGGCGGCCTGGCCCTGCCCGTCGTCGGCCACACCTGGTCGGGCGGCGGCTGGGGCTACGCGGTCGAGCCGAACCCGGAGGCCCTCACCACCCGCTACGTGAGCATGGCGGAAGAGCTGGCGAAGCTGCACGCCTGCGAGCAGCTCAGCGCCGCCATCTACACGCAGACCACCGACGTCGAGACCGAGATCAACGGCCTCATGACCTACGACAGGGCGGTCATGAAGCCGGACGTCCAGCGCGTCGCCGCCGCGCACAAGGCGCTCACGAGCGCCGTCAACCCCTCCTGCGGCTGATCACCGCCGGGCCCCGGCCCTCGTGGCCGGGGCCCGGCACCTGATAGGAAAGGAACCGCGATGACCCCCCACATCCGGACGGCCGCCCTGGCGCTGGCCGTCCTGCTCACCGCGGCGGCCTGCGCCAAGGCGGAGGAGCCGCAGGCCGCGCCCGCCGCCACGAGCACCGCCGGGCAGCAGGTCGTCCAGAGCCCGACCGGCACGGCCGGGCCGACGTGCACGCTGCAGCAGTTCGGCGGCACGAAGTTCGACCTCAGATCCGCCACGGTCGGCTTCTCCCAGTCGGAGAAGGAGGCCAACCCGTTCCGCATCGCGGAGACCAAGTCGATCAAGGACGAGGCCGCCAAGCTGGGCATCGCCGACCTCAAGGTCACCAACGCCCAGTCGCAGTTCTCCAAGCAGATCACCGACGTGCAGCAGCTCATCGCGCAGGGCGTGCGGCTCCTGGTCATCGCGCCGCTGAACTCCGACGGCTGGGAGCCGGTGCTCCAGCAGGCCGCGGCCAGGAAGATCCCCATCATCACGGTCGACCGCAAGATCAACGCCAAGGCGTGCAGCGATTACCTGACGTTCATCGGCTCGGACTTCTACGAGCAGGGCAAGCGCGCCGCCGACCGCATGATCGAGGCGCTCGGCGCCGAGGGCAAGGTGGCCATCCTGCTCGGCGCCCCCGGCAACAACGTCACCACCGAGCGCACGAACGGCTTCAAGGACCGGGTCAAGGAGAAGGCACCCGGGATCACGATCTCGTTCGAGCAGACCGGCGAGTTCGCCCGCGAGAAGGGGCAGCAGGTCACCGAGCAGCTCATCCAGTCCAACCCCGACATCAACGGCATCTACGCCGAGAACGACGAGATGGCGCTGGGCGCGGTCACCGCGCTGAAAGGCGCGGGCAAGGAGCCGGGCGACATCAAGATCGTCTCGGTCGACGGCACCCGCAGCGCCGTGCAGGGCATCGCCGACGGCTGGCTGTACGCGGTCATCGAGTCCAACCCGCGCTTCGGCCCGCTCGCCTTCGAGACCGCCCAGAAGTTCCTGAACGGCGAGGCCATCCCCGAAAAGGTGATCATCTCCGACCGGGACTACACCACGGCCAACGCCGAGGACTCCCTCGGTGAGGCGTACTGAGTTGGCAGCCGTACTCGAGGCTCGGGGGATCAGGAAGCGCTTCCCCGGCGTGCTCGCCCTCGACGACGTGTCCCTCGCCCTGCACCCGGGCGAGGTGCACGCGCTGGTCGGCGAGAACGGCGCGGGCAAGTCCACCCTGATCAAGGTCTTCACCGGCGTCCACCGGCCGGACGGCGGCGAGCTGCGCTACCGGGGCGCTCCCGCCGCCTTCGGCACCCCGATGGAGGCGCAGCACGCCGGCATCTCCACCATCTACCAGGAGGTCAACCTCGTCCCCATGATGTCGGTGGCCCGCAACCTGCTGCTCGGCCGCGAGCCGCGCGGCCGGTTCGGGGTGATCGACGCCGCCGCCATGTACGGCGAGGCCGAGCGCGTGCTGGCCGGCTACGGCGTCGAGACCGACGTCCGCCGGCCGCTGCGCACGCTCGGGGTGGGCGCCCAGCAGATGGTCGCCCTGGCGCGGGCCGTGTCGGTGGACGCGCGGGTGGTCATCATGGACGAGCCCACCTCGTCGCTGGAACCGCGCGAGGTGGAGACGCTGTTCGGGGTGATCAGGAGGCTGCGCGACAGCGGCATCGCCGTCATGTACGTCAGCCATCGCCTCGACGAGCTGTACCGGGTGTGCGACCAGGTGACGGTGCTGCGCGACGGCCGCCTGGCGCACACCGGGCCGCTGGCGGCGCTGGAGCGGATCGAGCTGATCTCGCTGATGCTCGGCCGTGACCTGAACGAGGTGCGTGCTCAGGGGCTGACCAGCTTCTCCCGGGGCTCCGCCGCGAACGGGCGGGCGCCGGTCGTCGAGGCGCGCGGGCTGACCAGGCGGCACGTGCTCGACGGCGTGGACGTGAGCGTCAGGCCGGGCGAGGTCGTCGGCCTGGGCGGCCTGCTGGGCGCGGGACGTACCGAGACCGCCAAGGCCATCGTCGGCGCGCTGCCGCTGGACGGCGGCCAGGTGCTCGTGGCGGGCGCCCCCCTGCGGGCCGGCTCGACGACGGCGGCGATCAGGGCGGGCGTGAGCCTGCTGCCCGAGGACCGCAAGGCCGAGGGCATCATCCCCACCCTGTCCGTGCGCGAGAACATCGCCCTGGCCGCCCTGCCCGCCCTCGGCAGGGCCGGGGTGGTGTCCGAGTCGAAGATCGACCGGGTGGTCGAGATCTTCATGCGGAGGCTGAGGATCAAGGCCGCCTCGCCGCACCAGCTCGTCTCGGAGCTGTCGGGCGGCAACCAGCAGAAGGTGCTGCTGGCCCGCTGGCTGGCCGTGCGGCCCAAGGTGCTGCTGCTGGACGAGCCCACCCGCGGCATCGACGTGGGCGCCAAGGCCGAGGTGCAGGCGCTGATCGACGAGCTGGCAGGGGAGGGCCTGGGCGTGCTGCTGATCTCCTCCGACCTGGAGGAGCTGGTCGAGGGCGCCGACCGGATCCTGGTGCTGCGCGAGGGCGCGGTCGTGGGCGAGCTGTCGGGCGACGAGGTGACCGAGGAGAGGATCATGGCCACGATCGCGGAGCAGTCCGATGGCTGAGCTGACGTCCAGGCGGGGCGGCCGGATCGCCGTGCTCAAACCGCAGGTCTTCGCCTGGGTGCAGGACTACGGCGTGTACGCGGCCGTGCTGACGCTGCTGCTGTTCAACGTGCTGTTCACGCCGCACTTCCTGGACGCCGCCAACTTCCGCACCCAGCTCGTCCAGGTCACCCCCGTCGTGATCGTCTCGCTGGGCATGGCGCTGGTCATCGGCACCCAGGGCATCGACCTGTCGGTCGGCTCGGTGATGGCGCTGGCCGCCGCGCTGACCGTGCTCTACCTCGGCTACGGCTGGCTGCCCGCGGTCGTCGTGGCCGTGATCGGCGGCGCGGTCGCCGGGCTCGCGGGCGGGGCGCTGGTGGCCTACGTCGGGGTGCAGCCCATCGTGGCGACACTCGCGCTGCTGGTCGGCGTGCGCGGGCTGGCCAATGTGCTGGTGCCGCAGCTCGTCGAGTTCCGCAACCCCGGCCTGATCGCCCTGGGCAGCAGCTCCGTCGCCGGCATCCCGGTCATCGTGCTCATCGCGGCGGCGCTGACCGTGATCGTGCTGTTCGTGGTGCGGCGCACCACGTTCGGGCGGCAGGTGGTCGCCATCGGCGGCAACCGCTCGGCCAGCGAGCTGTCGGGGCTGCCCGTGAAGCGGGTGCTGCTCACCGTGTACGTGCTCTCCGGCCTGCTCGCGGCGCTGGCCGGAGTGCTCGCCACGGCCCGCCTGCAGGCCAGCGACCCGACCTCGCTCGGCCTGTTCATCGAGCTGTCGGCGATCACCGCCGTCGTGGTCGGCGGCACCCCGCTGACGGGCGGCCGGATCAGGGTGCTCAGCACGGTCATGGGCGCGCTGCTCATGCAGCTCCTCGCGGCCACGCTGATCAAGCACAACCTGCCGCAGTCGTGGACCCAGATGGTCCAGGCGGTCATCATCCTGGCCGCCGTCTACGCCACCAGGAAGCGGGGCACCCGATGAACCGCGAGCAGACCAGCCGCCTGCTCCAGCAGCACGGCGCCGTCATGGTACTGGCGCTGCTGGTGATCGTGGGCAGCCTGGCCTTCGAATCCTTCGCCACCCCGGCGAACGCCGCCAGCGTGGTCGTGTCGTCGTCGTTCCTGGCGATCATCGCGATCGGGATGACGTTCGTGATCATCAGCGGCGGCATCGACCTGTCGGTGGGCTCGCTGTTCGTGCTCGGCGGCGTGCTGGCGGCCTACGGCTCCCCGTACGGCATGCTCGTGGCGCTGCTGCTGCCCCTGGCGGTCTGCGGGGTCGTCGGCCTGCTCCAGGGGCTGGTGATCGCCCGGACCGGCATGGCGCCGTTCATCGTCACCCTGGCCGGCCTGCTGGGCGTCCGGGGCCTGATGCTGGCCATCTCGGACGAGGGCGCCACCACCTATCTGGTCAAGGACCGGGCCTTCGCCGCTCTCGGCCAGGGCGAACTGCTCGGCCTGTCCCATCCCGTCTACATCACCGGCGCTCTGGCGCTGCTCGCGATGGTCCTGCTGCAACGCACCGGTTTCGGGCAGAACGTCTACGCCATCGGCGGCAACGAGCAGGCGGCGGCCCTGATGGGCGTGCCCGTCGCGCGTACCAAGGTGCTCGTGTACGTCATGTCGGGCCTGCTGGCGGGCCTGGCCGGCGCCCTCAACGCCGCCCGGCTCTCCTCCGGCGTGACCATCCTCGGCATCGGCCTCGAACTCGACGCCATCGCCGCCGTCGTGATCGGCGGCACCCTGCTGACCGGCGGGGCCGGTGGCATCACCGGGTCGGTCGCCGGGGTGCTGCTGCTCGGGGTCATCCAGAGCCTGATCAACCAGGTGGGCAGCCTCACCTCGGCGTTCCAGCAGGTGGTCAGCGGGGTGTTCCTGGCGCTGGTGGTGGTGGCGCAGCGGCTGCTGAGCAAGGCCCAGCGGCTCACCTGACGGAGATTCAGCGCACCCGGCCGCGCGGCTTGAGCCGCGTGCCGGGCAGGACGGGGGCGGGGAGCGGCGCCCCGTCGAACCCCTCGACGACGCCGAACCCCTCGCCTCCCATCCACTCCTTGCGGAAGGCGGCGATCTCGTCGTGGTCGCGCCCGACGAAGTTCCACCACATGACGATCTCCTCGCCGAACGGCTCACCGCCGATCAGCAGCACCCGCCCGCGCCCCGACAGCCGCACCCCCGGCCGCCCCGGCGGCAGGTACACCAGCGGCCCCCGTGCCAGCTCCGCCACCTCGCCGTCGAGCAGCAGCAGCCCGTGCTCGAACGCCGGATCCACCGGCACCACGCACTCCCCGTCGACCGCCACCTCCGCCCCGACGAGCGGGGTGTGGGCGGTGGCGGGCGAGGTCACCCCGCCGAGCGTCCCCATGACGACGGTCGCCGAGAAGCCGCGCCCCGCCAGCACCGGCAGCGTGGGATGGTGCTCGAAGCCCGGCTCGACCTGCCGGGCCCCCTCCGGCAGCGCCACCCAGAGCTGCACCCCGTGCAGCACCGTCTCTGGCGACTCCTCCGAGTGCGAGATGCCCCGCCCGGCCGTCATCAGGTTGAGCTGGCCGGGGCGGATCTCCTGCAGCGTGCCCAGGCTGTCGCGGTGCAGCACCTCGCCCGCGACCAGCCAGCTCACCGTCTGCAGCCCGGTGTGCGGATGCGGCGGCACCCGCATGGTGGCCCGCTGCGGGCCGTAGGCGTCGACGAAGCACCAGGCGCCGATCATGCGCCGGTGCACGCCCGGCAACGTCCTGCTCACGGCCATCGCACGCGGGCCGCCCAGCGGCACGTCGCGCCCTTCCAGCACCTCGCGGCCGGCGCTGTTGTCGGCACCTTCGTCAGCGCCGCACCGGATCTCCAGGGGGTCAAGCTCCAGGTTGCTCACGGCAGAACTGTACGCGCCGAATACGTCAGTGCAGCATCTCCCACCAGCCCTCGACCGCCGGCGCGGCCGAGACGTCCACGGCCTCGCCGGGACGCGGCACGGCGATCTTCACGTCGCGGGCCTTGGCCTCCCGCCACAGCCGCTCCACCGGCTCCGCCCACGGGTGCAGCGCGAGCGTGAACGTGGCCCAGTGCACCGGCAGCAGCAGCTTCCCGCCCAGGTCGAGGTGGGCGTTGACGGCCTCCTCCGGGTTCATGTGCACGTCCGGCCAGGCCGGGCTGTAGGCGCCGATCGGCATCAGCGTCAGGTCGAACGGCCCGTGGGCGGAACCGATGCCGCGATACCCCTCGAAGTAGCCGGAGTCGCCCGCGTAGAAGACCCGCCTGTTCTGGCCCGCCACGACCCAGGAGCCCCACAGCGTGTCGTTGCGGGTCAGGGAGCGGCCGGAGAAGTGGCGGGCGGCCGTGGCGACGAAGCGCAGCCCCGCGACCGTGGCCTCCTCGTCCCAGTCCAGCTCGATGATCCGGAACGCGGGCACGCCCCACCGCTCCAGGTGCGCCCCGATGCCGAGCGGCACCAGGAACGGCGCCTTCTGCGTGCGGGTCAGCGAGCGCACCGTGGCCAGGTCGAGGTGGTCGTAGTGGTCGTGCGAGATCGCGATCGCGTCCACCTCGGGCAGCTCGCGCAGCTCCACCGGCACGGGGTGGTGCCGCTTGGGGCCGACGAGCTGGGAGGGGGAGGGGCGCCGGCTCCACACGGGGTCGAACAGCACCCGCCTGCCCTCGATCTCGACGAGGGTGGAGGCGTGGCCGTACCAGACGGCACGCACCCCGTCGGCGGGCGGCGCGTCGGTCGGCGGGACGCGCAGCGGGACGAGCCCGGCGGGATGGCGCTGCTCCCTGTCCTTGGCCAGCTCGCCGAGCAGCCCGACCGGCGGCGCGGTCATGAGCGTGGTCTGCTCGGGCATCGTGTTCACGAACGAGCCGTCCCTGAACTGCGGCGAGCGCCTGATCCGCGCCGCGCGGTCCGGCCCCGAGGTCAGCGGCCGCACGCCCAGCTCGGCGGGCACCTCGCGCAACGCCCACCCGGCCGCGGCGAGGGCCGCGCCGCCCGCCAGGATCCGCCGTGCCGTCCGCATTCTTGCCATCGCCCACTCTCCCCTGGAATGTCGTCTGGAATGTCGTCTGTCCGGCTCCAACCGGACGGGACTCCCCGGTGTTCCCCTACGTACGATATATCGCGATACGTCAGACCGTCTTGATCGCCCCGCCGTCGATGACGTAGTCGGCGCCGCTGACGCTCCCGGCATGCGGCGATGCCAGCCATGTCACCAGAGCGGCGACCTCGTCCGGTTCGACGAACCTACCGGTCGTCATCCCGACGGCCGACGGCAGCCCCGCCAGGAACTGCTCGTGCTCCACCCCGAAGGCCCGCGCCAGCCCGGCGCCGTACCCATCAGGGGCCTCCCACATCGCGGTGCGCACGGCGCCGGGGGAGACGGTGTTGACGCGCAGCCCCTGCGGGCCGAACTCCTCGGCCAGGGCCTTGCCGAACGCGGTGAGCGCCGCCTTGGCCGTCGAGTACGCGATCGGCCCCGCGCCGGGCAGCCGGGCGCTGTTGGAGGAGATGGTGACCACCGCGCCGCGCCGCCGCAGCAGGCTCGGCAGGGCGGCGCGGGTGGTGCGCACGGCGCTGAGCAGGTTCAGGTCGTGGACCGCGCGCCACACCTCGTCGCTCACGGTCAGGAACCCGCCGACCAGGTCGGTGCCGGAGTCGCCGCCGCCCACGTTGTTGACCAGCAGGTCGAGCTCGCCCAGCTCGGCCGTGGCCCGGTCGATCAGCGCGGCGGGCCCGTCAGGGGTGGACAGGTCGGACGCCACCAGGACGGCCCCGGTCTCCTTCAGCTCGGGGGTGGCGGTCCGCGAGGCGGCCACGACGCGCATGCCCTCGGCGATCAGCGCCCGCACGATCGCGAGCCCGATGCCCCTGCTCGCGCCGGTCACCACGGCGGTCTTGCCGGTCAGCTGCATGTCCATGAGTGCTCCTGTGAGTGAGTCGCATCAGTGTTGACGCGCTCAATCTAGAACTTGCAACACCGATGACGCAAGTTCGAAGTTAAAGGCGACGATGCCGTACCCTGTCGGATGTGACAGAGACGACGCGCGCACTGCGCTCCGACGCCGAGCGCACCGTGCGCACGATCCTGGAGGCGGCCGAGCGCGTCCTCAGCAGGAACCCGGCGGCCAGCATGGAGCAGATCGCCGAGGCGGCCGGGGTGGCGCGGACGACCGTGCACCGGCGCTTCGCCTCGCGCGAGGCGCTGGTGGCCGCGATGACGGCGTGGGCCACCAGGAGGTTCGCCGAGGCCATCGACGCCGCCCGGCCCGACACCGCGCCGCCGCTGGTCGCGCTCTACCAGGCGACCGCGAACGTGCTGCGGGTGAAGATCGACTGGGGTTTCGCGATGAGCCGGGCGCTGTCGGACGACCCGGAGGTGGCCAGGGTGCACGCCGATGTGGAGGAGCGCTGCGAACGGCTGTTCCTGCGGGCTCAGGAGGCCGGCGTGATGCGGGCCGACGTGGACCCGCTCTGGGCCAGGCGGGTCTACTACGCGTTGTGCCACGAGGCGTGCCAGGAGCGCGACGGCGACCCCGAGATCCTGGCCGCCCGCGTGGTGGACACGCTGCTGCGCGGGGTCGGCACGGGTGCCGGTCTGGCCTGAGCTCAGCGCCCGTCCGGGCGGCGGTGCGGGAACGGCCACGGGTTCGGCCGGCAGCGGCCCAGCGACTTCGACTGCTGCACCATGACCGGTGCCGGCCGCCCGGGGCCGGGGCAGTGGCGGTGGTGGTGCCCCAGGCCGTGGCCGACCTCGTGGCTGATCAGGTAGCGGCGGTAGGCGGCCAGGTCGCCGCCGTACTGCGGGACCCCCTCGGCCCAGCGCAGCGCGTTGATGACCGAGCGGCGGCCGTTCCAGCAGGACAGCTCGCCGCCCGTGCGCAGCGGCAGGCACTGGCGGATGGTCAGGCGCGGGCTCGACAGCGCGACCCGCACCCGGACGGGGCCGTGGTCCACCCGCTGGAAACGTCCCCAGCCGCGCACGTCGTTGAGCGTGCGGTGCACCTCGGCGGCGAACTCCGCCGGGTCGAACGGCAGGCCGCGCTCCACCTCGACGAGATAGCGCAGCACCCGCCCGCGCCCCGGCCTGGCGGGCGCGCCCCCGCGCACGACCGCGTAGCGGCCGGAAGCCGAATGCGGGACCCGCACCGGCTTTTTCGCCGGGGCCGGCGGCTTGGGCGGTGGCAGGGTCCGGGGAGGGGGCGGAGGCGGCGCGGCGGGCGGGGCGGGCGGCGTGGTCGGGGCGGACGCGCAACCGGCGGCCACCAGGAGCAGCAGCAGGAGCAACGCGAGCAGCGGCAAGACGGCCTCCCCACATCGTCACGGTGGGGAGGTATCCGATGCTACGTTGCCGCTTGTCCTGCTTAAGGGGCCGGGGTGCCTATAGTCCGATTTACGCGGGCGCGTACGGGGTGATGTCGATCGGAGGGGTCTCACCGAGCGCGAGCGCCGCCGCGATCTCACCGGTGAACGGGCCCGCCGTCAGCCCGTACGCGCTCAGCCCCGTCGCCACCACGACCCGCTCGCTGAGCGACCCGATCAGCGCCCGGCCCGGCGCGTACACCGGCCGCAGCCCCACCCTGGTCTCCGTGACCGTCGCGTTGAACAGCCCCGGCGCCACCCGCAGCCCCGCCTCGATCACCTCGTCCAGCCCGCCCATCGTGATCCGCGGCGAGAACCCCACGTCCTCGACCGTCGCCCCGACCACCACCCGCGAGTCGGGGAACCCCAGCAGGTACGGCCCCATCCGGGGCAGGATGATCGGCCACCACGCGGTGTCCACCCCCTCCATGGTGGCGTGCAGGATCTGGCCGCGCCGGGGGAAGACCGGCAGCTCCACCCCCAGCGGCCGGCACACCTCGCCGGTCCACGCGCCGGCGGCCACGATCACCACGTCCGCCTCCACCGGGACACCCTCGCCGGCCGGCTGCAGCGCCTCCAGGCTCGCGGGCCCGACGGGCGCGGGAGCGGCGTTCAGCGGCGCGGCCTGACGCCACGACGTGTGCCCGCCCTCCTCGGCGGCGGTGGCCACGACCGCGGGGCGCCAGCGGGTGCCGTTCTCGGTGCCCGCCTCGTGTACCAGCACCCGGCCGTCCGCGTCGAGCGCGGCGATGCCCGTACGGACCTCCGCTCCGCGCGACACGGCGGCCCGCAGCAGCGCGTCACGCACCGAGCAGCCGTCGACCCGGGCCGCGCCGGGCACGAGCAGCGCGCTCAGGCCGTCCGACAGCGGCGGGAACAGCTCGGTCGGCGTGTCCACGTCCACGACGTCGCCCATCTCGGGCGCGCCGGCGTGGCGGCGGCGCAGCAGCGCGCGCACCGGCTCCAGGTCCACCGGGTCCTCGGCCACCAGCAGGGCGCCCACCTTGGCGTAGCCGATGTCCTCGCCCAGCTCCTCCACCAGCGCCGGGTAGGCGCGGGCGCCCTCGCGGGTCAGGCGGTACCAGTCGTCGTCCTCCGGATGGTCCACCCACGGGCACACGATGCCCGCGCCCGCCTGGGTCGCCCCGCCCTGGCAGCCGGCGTCCACCACGGTCACCGACGCGCCCCGGCGGCTCAGGTGGTAGGCCGCGCCGGCCCCCACGATGCCGCTCCCGATCACCACTGCACGCATGGTCACAATGATCGCAGCCGGGGTGAGCTGGGCCGACGACCGGATCCGGCACTTGCCACGGGGTATACCGGGTCACGGTCTTCTCGCTGCCTGGCGGCGCGGGGCCGATCATGACTGTCCGGTTCGTGCCCGCGCGGTCTAGTCTCAGCGCATGGACGTCGCGGTCACCAGGATCGAGCTGCCGCGCCCCGTACGGGCGGCCGCCTCCGACGGGTCGACCGTCTGGTGCGCGGCGGACGACGGGGTGCGCGCGTACACGCCGTCAGGCAGGCTCCTCGAACGGGGGGAGGCGGTGCGGCGTTCACCGGCGGCGGGCGGCGGGGCGGTGCCGCGTTCAACGGCGGCGGGCGGCCAGGCGGTGTCGCGTTCACCGGCGGCGGGCGGGGAAGCCGTGCCGGAGTTGCATTCCCTGGCGGCGGTGCCGGGGACGGTGGCCGGCACGGGCGCGGTGCCGGGCACGCTGGCGGAGACCGTGCTGGTGCCCAGGGCGTTCGCGGGGCCGCCGGCGTCCGGCCCGCTCCCGGACGGCACGCTCGCGGGCGCCTCGCGCGACCACGTCCACTGGCTCGGCCCCTCGGGGACGGTGATCGCCGACGCCCCCTTCACCGGCCGCGTCGTCGCGGGCGGCGGCGCGATCTGGGCCGTCGGCGACGGCGTGGCGCGCCGCCTGGCCGGCCCGGGCACCCTCGGCGAGCCGCTGAAACTGCCCGCACTGGACGCGTGCGCCGTGGAGGGCGAGCGGCTGTGGTGGACGTCGCAGCGTGACGACGTGCTGCGCGGCGGCCCCAAGGAGGTGCGGCTCGGCCGGCGCAGCCGCGGCGCCATGACCGTGTGCGCGGGCTCGTTATGGATCAGCGTGACGGGCGGGCTGCTGCGGGTGTCGGCGTGGTCCGGCGAGCCGGGGCGGTTCGTGCGGGCGCCGGAGGGGCCGGTGCGGTTCCTGGTGTGCGCGAACGGGGTGCTGTTGGGTGGCGGGCGTGACGTGTTCGCGCCGGCCAGGGCGGCCGGGGCCGCGCTGCGCGTGATCGAGCTGGGGCTGGACGCGCCGCCCGCGCTGATGATCGCCGCGGGCAGGCACGTCTGGGTCTTCCCTGAGGGGGCGCCGGCCGCCCTCATCGTGACGCCCGGTTAGGGGATCTTGTACTCCTGCGCCGTCCCGCAGTAGCTGATCCCGATCGGCGAGTTGCTGAACCGGCACACCTGCACGACCACCCGGTCGATGCTCAGCAGCCCGTTGCTCAGCTGGAAGGCGAACTTGACCTGCTCGTCGTCCGCCTTGACCGTCTCCGAGTCCACGACGTCGGCACCCCGGTAGCCCCTGATCGTGACCGTGGAGTGCAGGTCGTCGGGGAAGCAGACGGTGGGCAGCGCCTCGTCGGACAGCGAGCCTTCCACGTTCACGACGGGACGGATGACCGGCCCGTCGTACCGTTCGAGCGTGCCCTCCGCGACCCCGCGGCGACACGTGTCACCCGAGTCCGCGGCGAACTTCACGGCCTCGGCGGCCAGGGCGGGCGGGGCGGCCAGCAGGCCGGCGGCGAGCACGGCGGTCATCGTCAAGCCTGTGAGCAGACGCACGACATCACCTTCCGTTGGGTGAGGGGAATCCGATCACCCATCCTGGCCGCCGCCCGCGGCGCTGCCTGTGCCCGTGGTTACACCCGCCCCTGCGCGATCGCCCGGCCCCCGCCTTACGTCGGGTTCCACACGCGTCCCAAGCCCAGACCACTCATGCGCGCCACCCCTCGCTCTCACCTCCCAGCCCTCGGCCCCTGCCCCTGCGTCGAGTTCCATACGAGCGCCAGGAACCTTCGTCCCTCACCGGCTCTCCCCGAGATCACGCACACCCGGGCATACGGCTCCAGTACACCCGTGAACACCGTCACGTCCGGCGCGCTCACCACCGGCTTCGGCCGCAACAACGAGGTGTGGATGCGGCGCAACTCGGCCGACGGATCGACCCCCAGCTCCTCAGCCAGACGCCGGCGCAACCGCTCGTACATGGCCAGCGCCTCAGCCTGCCGCCCACTCCGTTCGAGCACCACGAGCAGCCGCTCCCACAACGACTCCCGCAACGGATGACCCGCGGCCAGAGCGAGCAACTCGGCAACCAGCTCCCCATGACGCCCCTCGGCCAGCCCCAGGTCAGCACGCCGCTCGACGGCACTCAACTGCAGCTCCTGCAGCGACGGCGAGACGGTCGCACGCAACCAGTCCGATTCGATGCCCCCGAACGGCGTACCGCGCCACAACCGCCCGGCCTCCTCCAGCAGCCCCCGCTCCGCCGCCGTCCCACGCACCCGGCCCGCCTCGGCCACCAGCGCCTGGAACCGCAGCACATCCACCCGCCCAGGCGCGACATCCAGCAGGTAACCGTCCGGCGTCGTCCGGATCGCCGCCCGTCCGATCACCCGTCGCAGCCGCGTCACGTACGTCTGCACGCTACGCCGCGCATGAACCGGCAACCGCTCTCCCCACAGCGCCGCCGCCAGCCGCTCCACGGTCACCACATCCCCCGCGAACACGGCCAGCACGGCCAGCAGCGCCCGCAACCTACCGGTCGTCAGCCGGACCGGCACCCCGCCCAGGCGCACCTCCAGCGGCCCCAGTAACGCGATGCTCAGACCTCCTCCATCCATGCGTCCACTGTCGCCGCCGGGACCCGCCCGGACATCCACCGCTCGGCGCGCACCCCGCTACACCCGACGCCGTAGCCCCGGCCCCTGCGGGACCGGCCCGGTGGCGTACGCGGGCAAGCTGGGTGCACCACCGGGGGAGAGGCTGGCCGCTCGGCGCGCTGCCCACGCTGGGGGCCCCGGGCGAAGGCAGCGGCGTCGCCGCGAAGACGGTCTCGACGGCGGCGGCCACCAGATCGTCGAGACTGTCGATGTGGCGGTAGAGACTCGCGGGCGCGGCGTCGAGCGCGGCGGCGACCGCACCGATGGACACCTGCTCGATGCCGAGCCCGACGGCCACCTGGACGATCTTCTCCCGGCTGAGCCTCGGCTGGGGACCCGGACGGGGACCGACCCGGCGGGACCTTCCTGGCAGCGCCAGCCGAGCCTAACGCGCTTCCCGCCCGCCCACGGGCACTCCAGCGGCACCACGAGGAACCCAGCCCTTCAGCGCCGGCCCGCCCGCGTCGCCTCTCCGCCAGAGCGCGTCCAGACTCGCACCCTCAGCCTGCCGCCACCAGGCCGAAGACCGCACGACATCTTCCCTTTCCCTGAGCGGCTCGGCCCGCACGACGACTCAGGCAGGCGTGCCGAGCCGCATACTCTCCCTGACCTGCGGCGACAGGAACGACGACCGCGGCCCGGCCAGCGCCGCGTCCATGCGCTCCGCCTGCCCCAGCGTGAACATGAACATCGCGGCATCCTCCACGTAGTCCATGTAATTCATGAACATGTCGCCGTTGGGCCCGTTGTCGCAGCTCAGCTTGGGAAACGTGGGCCGGCCGCGGTTGTGGCCGCCCTGGTTGGGAGTGTCGTCGACGAAGTCGCTGCCCGAGCAGCCGTCACCGTCGTCCCCCCAGATGTGGCGCAGGTTGAACCAGTGCCCGATCTCGTGGGTGGCGGTCCGGCCGCCGTGGTACGGCGCCTCGGCCGTACCGGTCGTGCCGAACGCGCTGTGCAGGATCACGACCCCGTCGATCTCGGCGGGCCCGCCGGGGAACGTGGCGTACCCGAGCGCGTTGTTCAGCTGGCACACCCACATGTTCAGGTAGCGGTCGGCGGGCCAGGCGTCGGAGCCGCCCCTGTCGCCGTACTTGACGCCGTGGTCCGGCTCGAACGACTCGACGCTGGTCTCCCTGCGTACGACGCCCGAGGTGGGGCTGCCGCCGGGGTCGGTGTCGGCCAGCTTGAACTCCAGCTTCGCGTCCGCCGCCAGTTCCCTCCACACCTCCGGCACCTGGTCCGCGTCGGGGTTGGCCCGCCGGAAGTCCTCGTTGAGCACCTTGAGCTGGCTGTCGATCTGCTCCTGGGAGATGTTCTGCTCCGCGGTGTGGTGCACGACGTGAACCACGACCGGGATCGTCACCACCTCCCTCCGGGCCGCGGCCCTGGCGTTCTTCCTGGCGAACGTCTCGTTCTCGATCGCGGCCAGCGCGATCGCGTACCGCGGGGACGTGGCGATGAGCTGATGGTGGACGGGCATGGTGGCGCAGCGGTCGTTACTGGGCACGGGGGCTCCCCTTCCGTGGCAGCGGGGGCGTGCGCCGGAGGGATCGGGGGACGCCGCACCACCCGCTGGGGATGTTGGCTTTCTGCACCCCTACCCCGTGTGTAGTCGTTCAATCACAGAAAGTGATGAGTTGAACCTCCCGCCACGGTAGGTCCTAGCGTCATACCCGTGACCACCAACCACGACGGCGAGCGTAGGTGGAGCATCGGCGAGCTGGCCAAGGCCACCGGCGTGACCATCCGCACGCTCTACCACTACGAGGAGATCGGCCTGGTCCCGGCGAGCGAGCGCACCACGTCGGGCCACCGCCGTTACACCGAGGCCGACCTGCGGCGACTCTACCGCGTGCGGGCGTTGCGCGGGCTCGGCCTGACCCTGGAGGAGATCGGTCGCGTCCTCGACCGCTCCTCCGACGACCTCACCGCGCTGCGCGCGCTGCTCGGCGCCCAGCTCGCCGAGCTCGACCTCCAGGCCGCCCGCGTCGAGCAGCTCAGAGAACGGATCAGCGGCCTGGTCACCCTGCTGGACCAGGCGGTCATGCCCGACCCCGAACGCGTCATGGCCACGCTCGAGCTGCACTCGGTGTACGAGTCGTACTTCGACCAGGAGCTGCGCGACCACCTGGCCAGGCGCCGGGCGGAGCTCGGCCAGGTCCGCATGGACGACTACCGCACCGAGTGGCTCACCCTGCTGCGCGAGGCCCGCCGCCTCATGCTCGCCGGCACCCCCGTAGACGACCCCCAGGTGCAGGAGGTGACCACCCGCTGGGAGGCCATGGCGACCGGCCTCCAGGTAGCCGACCAGGAGGTGAACGAGCAGCTCAAGGACGCCGGCATGGCGCTGTGGCGCCGCGCGGGCACCCAGCTCAGCGCCGAGCTCAGCCGCCAGATCGACTGGCTGGAGGCCGACGACCTGCCCGCCCTCCTGGACTACTTCCGACGCGCCAGACAGGCCCGCCCGGACGACTGACCGCACCCACCCCGCACGCCCATCCACCATCAGGCAAGGAAATCCACGTGAGCATGCCCTACCCCGCCGCGCCCGTGCGGCCGGAGCGCAACGAGATCGGTGGGCTGGTGTTCGACGACCCGTACCAGTGGCTGGAGGACGACGACGGCGACGGCGTGGCCGCCTGGCAACGCGCCCAGGACGAGCTGGCCCGCTCCCGCGTACACGCCTGGCCGCACTACGACCGCCTGGCCGCCCGCGTCGGCGAGCTGGTCGAGCAGATGGACGCACGCAACCTCGTGGTGCCGGTCTGGCACGGGCCACGGTGGTTCCGCGGGCGCATCCCCGACGGCCGCGATCTCATGGTGCTGGAGGTCGCCGACGACGTCACCGGCCCCTGGCGCACGGTGATCGACCTCAACGATTCGTCCACCGGCGGCACCCCGCTGCGCATCAGCCCACAGCCGTCGCCTGACGGGCGGCTGCTGGCCTACACACTCGACGCGTCCGGCCTGGAGCTGCCCGAGCTGAAGGTGATCGAGATCGACACGGGCAAGGTGCTGCTGGACGGCGTCCCCCAACAGCGCCCCGGCCTGGTGACCTGGCTCCCCGACAGCACCGCCTTCTTCTACATGGCCACCGCAACCCCGATCCACCCAGCCGCCCCACCCTCCGTCCACACGTCCGGACCGGGCCGAACACCCGGGCCGGCCTCCGCGTCCGGAACAAGCTCCAGCGAGGCGGCGGCTCGGCTACCGCTGCGCTGGCGGCTGTTCTTCCACCGCATCGGACAGCCCCCTCCCACAGAGCCCGAGCCCCTCGACATCCCCCACATGTACGCCATCCCCAAGATCTCCCGCGACGGACGATGGGCCATCATCCAGGTGGACCACCTCCGCCCCCGACCACACTTCCTCGCCCGCCTCGACGAGCACCCGGGCCCGGGCACAGACAAACCGTCCTGGCACTGGCGAGAGTTCATCACCGACCCCGAACACCTCTACAAGGGCGTCCTCACCGGCGACTCCTACGTGGCCGTCACCACGGCCGGCGCCGCACGCGGCCGACTGGTCCGCATCCCCCTGGACACCCCCGGCGACCCGGACACCTGGATCGAGCTGATCCCCGGCGGCGACGCCGTGCTCACCGGCGTCACCCAGGCAGGCGACCGGCTGGTGCTCGGCGAGCTGGTCGACACCGTCTCCCGCATCCGCGTTCTCGGCCTCGACGGCGAGGAGTTCGCCCAGGTGCCGCTCCCCGGCCCCGGCTCGGTCAGCTCCGTCGCCCAGGGCGTCATCGCCCTAGGCGTGATGGACCAGGTCATCGCCTGCGAGGACGCCATCACCTTCGCCTACACCTCCTACACCCAGTCCCCGACGGTCTACCACTACGCCCTCGGCACCGGCGTGCTGACCAAGCTCCAAGGCGCGGACCACACCCTGCCCGGCCTGGCCACCACCCGCATCTGGGCCACATCGGCCGACGGCACCCCCGTGCCCTGCACCCTGGTGCACCGCGCCGACCTCGACCGCTCCCGCCCCCAGCCCACGCTCATCCACGCCTACGGCGGCTTCAACGTCGCCGAGCCAGCCTCCTACCTCGGCCCGCTGGCGGCGTTCGTCGAGGCGGGCGGCGTGTACGCGCACGCCCACGTGCGCGGCGGCGGCGAGTTCGGGCTGCAGTGGTGGGAGGCAGGCCGGCTGCACGCCAAACAGAACAGCTTCGACGACCTGTACGCCATCGCCGAGCAGCTCATCGCCGACGGCACCACCACACCCGACCGCCTGGCCCTCCAGGGCGCCTCCAACGGCGGCCTGCTCGCCGGCGTGGCGGCCACCCAGCGCCCCGACCTGTGGCGGGCGGTGGTGTGCAGCGCGCCCAAGCTGGATCTGATGCGCGTCGCCCGCGACCCGGTAGGCGCGGCGGCGACCCTGCCCGAGTACGGCAACCCCAACGACCCCGCCGACGCCCCCGTCCTCATGTCCTACTCGCCCTACCACCACGTCCGGCCCGGCACCCCCTACCCGGCCATCCTCCTGGACGCGGGCGCCAACGACCCCCGCTGCCCCGCCTGGCACTCCCGCAAGTTCGCCGCCCGCACCCAGGCCGCCACGACCTCCTTACTCCCGGTGCTGCTGCGGGTGTGGCCGGGGGTGGGGCACGGCGGGGCGAGCTGGAGCACGGTGGTCGAGCAGCAGGCGTTCTGGCTGGCGTTCGTCATGCGGGAGCTGGACCTCGCTCCCGTCATGGACTGATCTGGCGTGCTGGTCGGCATTCCTGGAGGCGCGATGGGGCATGGCATGGTGCGGGCGTGGCACGGTGCGGGCGTGGCGGGCGTGGCACGGTGCGGGCGCGGGGGAGTGCCGTCGCGTGCTTCGGCTGGCTCCTCTTGTCGGCTGGCTCCGTTAACCGGCTGGCTCCGTTTACCGGCTGGCTTCGTGTGCTTGCTGGCCTCGCGCTCCGGCTGACGGTCCGCTCGCGCCGGACCTTGCGACCTCGCCGCTTGCGATGCTTTACCGTACGGCCGTGGGCGCCGAGCAGACGGGCGGCGTCCCCCCGGACCTTGACGAGATCGCGAAGGAAACGCCGAGTGAATCATCAGTGCATGCGCCCCGACTCCACCAGCCACACACCGTGGCAGTGCCCCGACTGCGGCGCCTTATGGGAGCCGCTCCCGCCAGGCGCTGTGGCCCCGCCGCCCGAGCCGGCGAGGCCCAGTATGAGCAGGAACGCTCTTGTGGTCGTGCTGTCCATCGCCGCTGGAGTGGTGTGCGTGGGTGCGGCGATGATCTCGGTGGATGCGCTGACCATCGCGATGTGCGCCGTGATTCTGGTCGCGCTGATCTGCGCCTACCGGCTCAACAACCGGGCGTGAGGACGGGGCGCGGTCCCCGCGGCTGAGTACGGCCTACTCATGCCCGTGGCCCTGCGCCCGCCGTATCACTTAAGGACCCAAGTCAGAAGGGGTTCTCATGAGTGACCTTTCACCATTCGTCAGCAGACGGGCGAAGCGCACTACGCGGCTCCTCGCAGTCGCGGCCACCACCGGTGCCGTCGCGTGGGGCGCTCCCGCGCTCAACGCCACAGCACACGCCTCGGCGCAGGTAACGGCTCAGAGCGCGGCCCAGGGGCCGGTGCGGAATGCGGTTCACGTCTCGGCTGGGGGCGTGGCTCAAGGCGTGGCCCAAGGCGTGGCGCAGGGCGTGGCCCAAGGCGTGGCGCAGGGAGCGGTTGGCGTTTCGGCGCAGGGCGGGATCGGGTGTGATGTCGCGGCGGCGTACTACGATAAGGCTCCGCAGAGCGGCAACATCGCCATGGTGCGGCAGGCGGTGCTCTGCCTCATCGACGCCGAACGCGCCAGGGCCGGGCTCCGTCCGCTCACCCGCAACAGCGCGCTCGACACGGCGGCGCAGTCGCACGCCGACGCGGCGGCGCGGCTGAAATGGTGGCGGCCCGGCGCGAACTCGCACACCAACCCGCAGACCGGCTCCACCCCTGGCAGCCGCATCACGGCCGCCGGCTACTGCCCGAACCCGCTGTCGTGGGCCTACGCGGAGACCACGTACACCGGGTGGGGCGGATCCGGCACCCCGCGGGCCGCGGTGCACTGGTGGGTGAACGTGAGCACGTTCGGGCACCGCCAGATCGTGCTGAGCCCGACCATGAAGGACGTCGGTGCCGGTGCGGCGGCGGGAGCGGCGGACCCGGCTGGTGCGGGGGCGAGCGGCGGAGGCACCTTCGTAGTCGACTTCGGACGTTGCCAGCGATAGCACCGGATCCGCAGGGCGCGCGCGGGAAACGGTGCCAGGCGAGAACGCGGGCGCATGCGGTGGCGGCGGGCCTTCCTGCCTTCGGTGAGGCGGCAGTGCCCCGGGGTGAGGGCCGGGCGGGGGTTCGTTCAGGGCGAGGCCGGGCGACGTGGCCTTGCCTCGGGGTGAGGGTCGGTGAGGCGGTCTCGTTCCGGGGTGGAGGCCGGCGAGGCGGTCTCGTTTCGGGGTGGAGGCCGGCGAGACGGCCTCGTTTCGGGGTGAGGGCCGGCGAAGGGGCCTCGCTTCGGTTGAGGGTCGGGCGGGGTGGGCAGCCCCGTCCCGGCGTGAGGGCCGGGCGGGGCTGCTGGGAGGGTGCGCGGTCAGTTGGAGGTCAGCGGACGGTCACCTGGGAGGCCGTGGTCCCGCCGCCCGGGGCCTGCCATCCCGCCACCACCACCGGACGCGAGCCCAGAGCGCGGGTCAAGGGGACGGTGACGGTTGTGGTGCCCTTGGTGGAGATCGTGACGACGCGGGTGCCCGCAGTGCCCTGATCATCACGTACGAACAGATGCGCCTCGCCCCGTGACGTGCTTCGGAGGGTGACCTTCACCGCGTCGCGGGTGGGGGAGGGTGAGGCTGCGATGGCGCGGCCCGTTCGGGAGGCTGGGGCTGCGGGGCCGGAGGGCGGGACGTTCACGCGTACGGACTGTTCGAGGGACTGCGGTGAGTCCAGGCTCGACAGGGCGGTGTCCGGGATGATCGGGTTCGGTGGGGTGGTCGGGCGGTCGGGCGGGGGCTGGTAGCCGGGGACGGTGGCGACGCCCCAGCGGTACGGGTCGCCCTGGACGCCGCCCCACGTCGACCAGCCGATGCGGGTCTGGCCGGTTCTGTCCTGGGTGTCGGAGTCGTAGACCAGGATGTTGAGGCCGAGGTGTGCGGGGTCGATGGCGCCGGGCAGGATCTCCATCGGGATGGACATCTCCACCGTGTACTGGCCGGCGGACACCTTCGAGGCCACGCGCATGCCCGGGGCCGTCTGCTCGCCCGGGCCCTGGCGGTTGTCGGCGTCGCGCAGGTGGCACGGCGGGCCCTCGGCGGTCACGGGCAGGACTGCGGTCTTGAAGGTGGTGGAGGTGTTCTCGGAGGTGCCTCGGGGGTCGAGAGTGACCTCCACCGCGTCCGTACGCCAGTGCCGCTTGCAGTCGGAGGCGGCCAGCCGCGTGCCGAGCACGTCGTCCTGGACGTGCACCAGGACGTAGAGGGTGTCCTCACGCCAGGTCAGCTTCGCCGTGCCGGAGCAGTCGGCCGCCGAGGAGCAGCCGGTGCCCTCCCAGAGGCGGGAGATGTTCAGGGCGGGGCCGCCGTACTCGCCGTCGGTCTCGGCGCCGTCCACGGTGGGGGTGGCGGACGCCTGCGGCACGGAGGTGGCGGGCACCAGCTCCAGGGCCGGGCGGGTGATGGTGGCGCCGTCCTCGCCGGTGGTGGTGATGGTGTAGGCGTAGTCGCCGCCCTCGTTGGAGGTCTTGAGGGTGGGGTCGGAGTTGGTGACGGTGAACGGGAGCGTGGTCGTCGCTCCTGCCGCCAGGCCGGTGTACGACGCCTCGGTGCGGTCGGCTGTGAAGCCCGGTGGGAGGGTCACCTGTACGGTGCCGGAGGCCGGGGTGTCGCTGACGTTCGTGACCAGGACGCCGACCTGCCTGGTGCCGGCCGAGGGGAGGGCGAGCACAGGGGGGACCAGGCCTCTGAGCTGTGGCACGCCTACCTCGCCGGTCCACTGCTCGTACTGGGCCACCTGGGGGAGTGGTTGTTGTGCGGCGCGGACGGAGCGGACCACCTCGACCTGCCGGTCGGTGTAGCCGCCGCCCCGTTCGGTGGTGAGGGTGGCCGCGATGCGGGCCCGGCCGAGCGTGGCCTGCGACGGTGGTGTGACCGTGAACGAGGCCGAGCCGGTGCGTCCGGCGGCCAGTCTGCCGAGGGAGGCGGATGGGGCTGTGCCGGTGGGGCTCGCCGGGGTGCTGGACTCCGGGGCGGCCGGGCTGGGGGTGCTGGATCGGCTGTCGGTCGGCGCAGAAGCGTCCGTCCGGGTGGTGCCGGTGGGGGTCGCGGGGCTGACCTGCCAGCCCTCAGGGACGCGTAGCGCGACCGAGGAGCGGCCGAGGGGCTCGCGGGCCGGCGCCTTCACCGTGACCTCGACCGTGTAGGGGGTGCCGGGGCGGACGTCGAACGTGCTGGTGTGCAGGGAGAGCTGGGTGCCCAGCGGGGCTGTGCCGTTCGGCCTGGTCAGGGCGCCGTCGAGGACGGACGTGGGCGCCGCCGCGGCTGGGCTGCCCGGCTCGGGGAACGGGACCCGGGCGTCCACCTGCGTGAAGAAGTCGCAGCCGAGCTGGGCGGGGTCGGTCGGTACGTCGGGGAAGCCGGCCCACCCCTGGGAGGCGTACGTGCGCTGCGCCTCCCGCTCCACGGCCGCCCACGACTTGCCCCGGCTCGGGGAGGGGCGCCCGCTCCACACGCCGAACACGTTCTGTGCCGCGTTCGCGGGGCGGAAGGTCGAGGCGCAGTCGGGGCCGGTGCGCGAGGTGCCGCGCGCGCCGCCGGTGAGCAGGCGAGCCGGGGCGAACGGACGCAGGCCCTCCCGGCTGAGCTGGTGCGGGAACGCCTTCGGATCGGCCGCCGCGTAGAACGCCTCGATGGCCAGCCGGGCGGCCTCCTGGTGGTTGCCGTGGTTGCCCGGGGTGGGGGCCGGGTCCATGGTGAGCAGGATCTCGGGCCGTGTCATGCGGACGAGCCGGACCACCTTCTCCAGGGTGTCGCCGCCCCACACCTGGTCGGTGAGCGGGGCGCTGACCGTGTAGTAGAAGTCGACGTCGTCGAGGTTGAACACCTCGGTCACGCCCGCCTTCCCGACCGCTGAACGTTCCTCGGCCTCGCGCAGCAGCCCGAGCGCCGGGCCCTCCTCCGGGCCGACGGCGTTGCCGCCGCCCTCGCCTCTGGTGACGGTGACGACGCCGGTGCGGACGTCGTGGTCCTCGTTCCACTGGCCGAGCGTGGACAGGGTGAACGCCTCGTCGTCGGGGTGGGCGCCGATGAACAGCGCGTCGAGATCGACGGGAGACGCGGCGCCGGCCCCGGTGCCGGTGCCGGTGCCGGGGCGAAGGCTGGCCCCGGCGGAGGTCTCAGCGCCGAAGCGAAGACCGGTGCCAGCGCCGGTCTCGGTGGTGGTCCCGGTTGGGGTCTCGGTGGTGGTCTCGGTGGTGGTGGTTCCGGTGGTGGTCTGCGCGGTGGTGGCCGTGGCGGGGGTCGCGGGTGCGAGGGCGACCCCGGCCCCGACGAGCGCGACCGCCGCCGCCAGCACCACCGCCCCCGGCCGGGCGCGAGTGCGGGCGCGGGTGCGGGTGCGCGGCTGGGGTGCGGGTCCGGTGAGAGTGCTGATGTGCATCGGAACCTCCCGGGTTACTCGCGGACCGCCCCCTGGAGCAGCCCGCGGACGAAGTGGCGCTGGAGGAACAGGTAGAAGATCACGACAGGCGTGGCCACGATGACCGAGCCGGCCGCCAGCAGAGTGAAGCCGGAGGTGTACTGCCCCTGGAAGAAGGCCAGTCCCAGCGGCGCCGTACGCAGCGACTCGCTGGTCACCATGATCAGCGGGATGAGGAACTCGTTCCACGTCCACATGAACACGAGCACGGTCAGCGTGACGACGGCGGGCCGCGCCGCGGGCAGCAGGACCTGCCACAGGATGCGCCAGCTCGACGCGCCGTCGATGCGGGCCGCCTCGACGATCGCCCGGTTGGCGGCCAGGAAGTACGCCCGCATCCAGAACGTGCCGAACGCCACCGACAGCGCCACCTGCGGCAGCGTTATCGACCAGAACGTGTCGATCAGCCCCAGCGAGCGCAGGTCGAAGTAGAGCGGCACCGCCACGGCCTCGCTCGGCATCATGATCCCGAGCATGAACAGGTAGAACAGCAGCGACCGGCCGCGGAAGCGCATCGTGCCGAACGCGTACCCGCTCATGATGGACAGCACGACGCTGACGACCACGACGAACACCGACACGGCCAGGCTGGTGCGCAGGTAGGAGCCGAACCGGCCGATCTCCCAGGCGGCGGCGAAGTTCGCCAGGCCGGCGGTGCCGCCGCTGTCGGCCGGGCCGAGTGCCGCCGAGAGGATCACCACGATGGGGTAGAGGGCGAAGGCGGCGAACACCGACAGGATGACGTAGTTCGCCAGCCGCTCCCCGCGCGAGATCATGCGGCCCTCCCCGGGGTGTGGTGCGCGTTCGCCTCGGACATGCGGCGCGGGTTCACGAGATCCTCCTGTCCGCGAAGCGGTTGATCCCGAACGAGATCACGAAGATCACCACGGTCAGCGTGACCCCGATGGCCGCCGCCGACCCGACCTCCCCGAGCCCGAAGGCCCGGTGATACACCTCGTACGACGGCACCGAGGTGGACTCGCCCGGCCCCCCGCGCGTGGTGACGTACACCAGGTCGAACGTGCGCAACGCGGCGATCACCGTCAGCGTCACCGCCACCGCGATCTCCGCCCGCACCGAGGGCAGCGTGACCGCGAAGAACTCCCGCACCGCCCCGGCCCCGTCGAGCCGCGCGGCCTCGTACAACGACGTCGGGATGCGGCTCATCCCGGCCAGCAGCAGCACCGTCACCAGCCCCGTCTCGAACCACGTGCCCACCACCCCCACCGCCGGCAGCGCGAAGGTGTAGTCGCCCAGCCAGCCGCGCGTCAGCGAGTCCAGCCCGAGCGCGCCGAGCAGCGTGTTGAGCGAGCCGTCGGGGGCGTAGACGCGCCGCCACGCGACCGCCACCACGACCATGGCGATCACCTGCGGCAGGAACACGACGGTGCGGAAGAAGCCGAGCCCGCGCACCTTGGCGTGGTTGAGTATCGCGGCCAGCGCCAGCCCGATGACCAGCGGCCCGGCGGCGTAGAACAGGATGAGGACCAGGGCGTGCGCGAAGGCCGCCCGCAGGCCCTCGTCCGCGACGATGGCCAGGTAGTTGTCCAGCCCGGCCCAGGTGCCCAGCGACAGGCCGTCCCAGTCGTACAGGGAGATCTGCACGGCGCGCCCGATCGGGTACAGCAGGAACACCGCGTAGACGGCGAAAGCGGGCAGCAGGTAGAGGTAGGCGACGCGACGGGGCTCACCGGGGGGTGCCGCCATGCTCAGTTGCTCTCGGCGAAGGTCTTGTAGTCCTTCTCCAGGGTGGCGAGGAACTCCTGCGGCGCCGCCTTCTTGGCGAGCAGGTCCTGCAGGGCCGCGCCGAGGGTGTCGGCGAAGGTGGGGGTGGCGTAGTCGAGGTAGGGGACCAGCCCGTCCATGCTCGTCACCGTCCCGAACGCGGTGAAGACGTCCTGTTGCGGCCCCGGCGTCACCGTCTGCGCCGAGGTGTCGGCGACCGGCAGGTTGCCGGTCTCGGTGAGCACCTTCATCGCCTCCGCGTCGGTGATGAAGTCGATGTACGCCGCCGCCGCGTCGGGGTGCGGGCTCTTGGCCGTGATGGCGAACGGCAGGCCCGTCCCCCCGGTCGCGACCGGCGCCGCGTCCGCCGTGGCGCCGGGCGGCAGCATGAACCCGAGGTTCGCGCCGAGGGACTTCTGCAGGTCGGCCAGCAGCCAGGTGCCCGCGATCAGGAAGACGCCCTGGCCCTTGCCGAACGCCTGCCAGGCCGCGTCGTACCCCTGGCCGTTGAAGCCCTTGGCGAAGTAGCCCTTGTCGACCCAGCTCACGAGCTGCTCGGCGGCCTTGACGTTCTCCGGCGTGGTCCAGGAGGCGCCCTTGCGGCCGAAGGCGAGCGTGCCGATCTGGTCGGGCGGCACGGTGCGGCCCTGCACGGTGCCGAACACGTGCACGGCCGGCCACTTGTCGAGGTTGCCGAACTGCAGGGGGATCTCGCCCGCCGCCTCGGCCTTGCCGAGGGCCGACTCGAACTCGGCCCACGTCTTCGGCGGCTGCACACCCAGCTCCTTCAGCTTGGCGGCGTTGTAGAAGAGGCCGACGACCTCGCCGACCTGCGGCAGGCCGTACAGGTTGCCCTCGCCGAAGAGCTTGCCGTCGGCGCTGTAGCGCGAGTACCGCAGCACCGACTCCGGGTAGCGCTCCTTCCAGCCGTACGCCTCGGCGTAGGCGTCCAGCGGGCGCAACTGGCCCGCCTTGACGAACGCCCCCATGGCGGAGCGGCCGTTGTTGGCCTCCACCACGTCGGGCGGCTCGTTGCCGCTCAGTGCCAGGCGCAGCGTGGTGTTCAGGTCGTCGAAGGAGCGGGAGACCCGGTTCAGCTTGATGTTGGGGTACTTGGCCTGGAAGGCGGAGTTCAGCTTCTCCATCTGGGCGGCCTGGCCGCCGCGGACCTCCTGGTCCCAGACGGTCAGCGTGACGTCGCCCAGCGCGGCGGCGTCGGTGCGGACGGCCGTGGCGGTCGCCTGCGGGGAGGCCGGGGGAGGGGCCGAGGAGCCGGGCGCGCACGCGGCCAGGGCGCTCACGGCGAGCAGGGCGGCCAGCACTCTGGCGGGGTTGCGAGCGGTCAGGGGGAGCGTCCTGGTGGTACGCGGCTGTCGCTGCTGGGAGGTCAACGGTCTACTCCTCGTCGGCGGGGTGGGTCACGCTCTGCTCGGCCCGCTTCCCGGGGACGGGCGGCACCATGCCGACGTCGGCGTACCGGGCGATGGTGGCGGCGGCGCGGCGGACGGCGCCGACCGGGACCGACGGCACCAGCCGGTCGAGGAAGGCGTAGCGGCGGGCCAGCGCGCTGCCGTAGGCGCCGCTGTGGTCGGCGGCCGCCCGCACCTCGTGCCACCAGTCGGCGATGTCGCCCCACCCGGGCGCGGCCAGCGAGCCGCCGAACTGCTGCACCGCCAGCGCCGCGCACACCCCGGCGAACGCCAGCCGGTCGGTCAGCGGCCAGTGGCACAGCGTGCCGAGCACGATGCCGGCGCCGAACACGTCGCCCGCGCCCGTGGGGTCGAGCGCCGTCACCCGCGGCGCGGGCACGAACGCCTCCTCGCCCGTCGTCGAGTCGATCGCCATCGCGCCGTTGGCCCCGTCGGTCACCACGGCCAGCGGCACCTTGTCGGCGATCGCGTACAGCGCGTCGCGCGGCGTCTCCGTGCCGGTGTAGGCCATCGCCTCGGTCGCGTTCGGCATGAAGGCGTGGCAGACGTCGAGCTGGTCGAGCACCGAGCGCGACCAGACGCCCGACGGGTCCCAGCCCACGTCGGCGAAGACCAGCGAGCCCGCGCGGCGCGCCAGCTCCGCCCAGTTGCACGCGCTGCCGGTCTCGCCCAGCGGCTCCTCGGCCGACAGGCTCACGATCACCGCGCGGGAGCGCGGCGGGGAGCCGATCATCTGCGCGGTCGGCATGGGCGGGGGATGGCCGTGCGTGACCATGCTGCGGTCGCGGTCGACCGCCATGGAGACCGTCACCGGCGAGTGCCAGTGCTCGAACCGCCTGGACCTGGACAGGTCCACCGCCTCCTGCTGCTCCAGCGTGCGCCAGCAGAAGTCGCCGTAGTCGTCGTCGCCGAACGCCGCCGCCAGGGACGTGCGCAGCCCCAGCCGGCTGGTCGCGATGGCCAGGTTGGCGATGCCGCCCGGGCAGGAGCCCATGCCCTCGGCCCAGATCTCCGTGCCGGCGGCGGGCATCGCGGGCAGGCCGGTGAAGATGATGTCCAGGAAGACAGTCCCGGCCAGGAAGACGTCGAACTGCGGACCCTCCGGGGTGCGCTCGCCGGCGAGAGGGTCGTACGCCTGGACAGACACGGGAATAGGTCCTCCTCGACACACCGGTTGTGCGCAATCTTGCACGTTTGCTCGAACACTTCAAGTGCACGATGCTCACTTCTGCGCGAATTTGACTGATAGGATCCCGCTGTGCTCCAGCGCCTCCGGCATGCCGAGATCATGCGCCGCGTCCGCAGCTCAGGCGCCACGAGCGTGCGCGATCTCGCCAGTCAGCTGGGCGTGAGCCCGTCCACGATCCGCAGGGACCTGGAGGTGCTCGACCGCGACGGCACCCTGCGCCGGGTCAGGGGCGGCGCGCTGCCCACTGCCGACGCCGACGCCGACCGGCCGTTCGCCGAGGTGGCGAGCACGGACGAGCACGACAAGGAGGCGGTCGCCGCCCGCGCCGCAGGGCTCGTCGCCGACGGCGACGTGCTCCTGCTCGACATCGGCACCACCACGATGTGCCTGGCCCGGCGGCTGCGCGGGCGCCGCGTCACCGTGGTGACCTCCAGCCTCGCCGTCCTCGACGTGCTGCGCGCCGACCCCGGGGTCGAGCTGCTGCTGCTCGGCGGCATGCTGCGCCGGCCGTACCACTCGCTGGTGGGGGTGCTCACCGAGGCCGCGCTCGGCCAGGTGGTGGCCGACCGGGTGTTCCTGGGCGCCAGCGGGGTCCGCCCCGACGGGCAGCTCGTGGACACCACGCTGGCCGAGGTGCCGCTCAAGCGGGCCATGATGGCCGCGGCCGGGCAGGTCGTGCTGCTGGTCGACCGGCACAAGTTCCCGGGCACGGGCGCGCTGCGGGTGTGCGGTCCCGAGGAGATCGACGTGATCGTCACGAACGACGGCGCCGACGAGGCCACGCTGCGCGCCTGCGCGGCCGCGGGCGCCGAGGTCCTGCTGGCGTGAAGGGGTGAGGATGAGGCTGGCCGTTCTCGGCGGCGGGGGGTTCAGGGTCCCGCTGGTGTACGGGGCGCTGCTGCGCGACACCGCGAGACCTCGGGTGGAGGAGGTGGTGCTGTACGACGTGTCGCCCGAGCGGCTGGAGGCCGTCTCCCACGTGCTGCGCGGCCTGGCCGCGGGCCACGACGACCCGCCGCTCGTCCGCACCACGACCGAGCTCGACACCGCGCTGCGGGACGCGAGCTTCGTCTTCTCCGCCATCCGGGTGGGCGGCCTGGCGGGCCGCACCGCCGACGAGCGCGTGGCGCTGGAGCTGGGCCTGGTCGGGCAGGAGACGACCGGGCCTGGAGGCGTCGCGTTCGGGCTGCGCACGGTGCCGGTCGCGGTGCGCGTGGCGGAGCGGGTGGCCGCGCTCGCGCCGGGCGCGTGGGTCATCAACTTCACCAACCCCGCCGGCATGATCACCGAGGCGATGCGGCGGGTGCTCGGCGACCGCGTGATCGGCATCTGCGACTCGCCGATCGGGCTCGTGCGGCGGGCCGCGGCCGCGCTCGGGCTCGACCCCGCGCGCGTCGCGCCCGACTACGTGGGCCTCAATCACCTCGGCTGGCTGCGGGGCCTCGCCTTCGAGGGGCGCGACGTGCTGCCCCGGCTGCTCGCCGACGACGCCCTGCTCGGGCAGGTGGAGGAGGCGCGGCTGTTCGGGCCGGGCTGGGTGCGGGTGCTGGGGGCGCTGCCGAACGAGTACCTGTACTACTACTACTGCACGCGGGAGGCCGTGGCGGCGAGCATGGGGCGCACGCGGGGGGAGGCGTTGCTGGAGCAGCAGGCTCGCTTCTACGCCGCCGCCCGCGCCCGGCCCGGCGAGGCGCCGGCCGAGTGGGCGCGGGCGCGCAGGGAGCGGGACACCTCCTACATGGCCGAGGCGCGCGACGTCACGGGTGCGGGCGAGCGCTCGGCCGCCGACCTGGAGGCGGGCGGGTACGAGGGCATCGCGCTGGCCCTGATGGCCGCCATCGCCCGCGGCGAGCCCTCCACCATGATCCTCAACGTGCGCAACGGCACGGCGGTGCCCGGGCTGCCCGAGGACGCCGTCGTGGAGGTCCCCTGCGCGGTGGACGGCGCCGGCGCCCGCCCGCTGGCCACCGGGGCGCTGCCCGGCCGCTTCCTGGGGCTGGCGCAGCAGGTCAAGGCGGTGGAGCAGACGGCCATCGAGGCGGCGCTGACCGGGTCGTCGCGGCTGGCGGTGGCGGCGTTCGCGCTGCATCCGCTGGTCGACTCGACGACGACGGCGCAGCGGCTGCTCGACGGCTACCGGGCGCGCGTCCCTGAGCTGGCGGCCGTCTTCCCGGACTGACGCGCCTCCCCACGCCGGCGGCCAGCGCTCCGGCGCGCTCAGGGGGTGAAGGGGTCGCGGCGGGCGAAGCGGGAGGTGGCGAAGCGCCAGGCGATCCTGCCGGGCGTCAGCCACCGCACCCGGGCGCCGTTGCGCGCCCGGCTCACCACGCGGTCGGCCAGCCACGGCGCCACCGTCTCGACCCGGTCGGCCAGGATCGACAACACCCGCGCCGACCGCCGCCGCTCCTCCTCCGAGTAGCCGTACGTGAGCAGGTCGGTGACCACCATCCCGGGGCTGAGCAGCCCCACGCCCACCCCGTCGGGCACCTCCTTGGCCAGCGCGCCGGTCAGGTAGCCGACGGCCCGCTTCGTGGCGCCGTACACGCCGAGCCCGGGCACGAGGCGCCCGTCGGTGCCGAGCCCCTCCATGTTCCACACGTGACCGCCGCCCTGGGCCGCCATGCCGGCGACGGCGACCGCGCAGCCGTTCAGCACCCCGACGAGGTTGACGTCCACGACGTGCCGGGCCTGGCCGGCGGGCAGCCGCCAGGCGGGCTCGCGCGCGTGCGAGACCCCGGCGTTGTTGATCCACACGTCCACCCGCCCGTACGCCTCCACCGCGCCGTCCCACAACGCCTGGAGCCCGTCGCGATCCGTCACGTCGGCGACCCGGGCAGGCACGTCCGACGCCTGCACGCGCGCGGGGTCGGTCCCGCACACCATGACCTGGTGGCCCCGCTCGACCAGCGCCCGCGCCAGGCCGAGCCCGAGGCCCCGCGTGCCGCCCGTGATCACGATCGTGCTCATCCGGCCGCCTCCGCCCTGGCCGCCGCGGTGGCCTTGATGCCGCTCTCCAGGAAACGCCCGATGATCCGCCGCTCCTCGGCCGTGAACGCCTCGATCGCCGCCGTCAGGTGCCGCCCGAGCGGGGCGAAGAAGTGGCGGGCCAGCTCGGCGGCCTGCTCGTTCAGCGTCACCTCGATCTTGCGCCGGTCGGTGTCGCTGCGCCGCCGCTCGACGTGCCCTGCGTGCGCCAGCCGGTCGATCAGCGCGGTGGTGGCGGGCGGGCTGAGGGTGAGCGCCGCGCCGAGGCCGCCCGGTGTGAGCGGGGTGCCGGCCCGGGCGGCGTCGAGGATGACGACGAGGGCGTTGAGGTCCGTACGGTGCAGCCCGTGCAGGGCGGCGAAGCGCTCGGCGAACCGGTCGCTCTCCACGTTCAGCGCCCGCATCATCACCATCAGCTCGAACGCGCCGGGCGCGTCATCGGTCGCGGTCATGCCTACTATCATTCCATGGTGGAAACATTCCATGATGGAAATACTTGATCGGAGCCCTCCCATGACGGCGCTGCGGAACGTCAGCGCGGGCCGCGTCCTCCTGCTCGGCGTGGCGGCCAGCGCGGCCATGACCGGGCTGATCTGGCTGCTCGGCGACCGGCTGCAGGGCATCGAGCTGCTGCCCGACCAGGGAGCGTCCTGGTACTACTGGAAGCTCCCTGACCCGACGGTGTGGACCCGGTTGTCGGCGTGGCTCGGTTACGCGGCCCACCAGCTCGTGTTCTGGTGGCTGATCTACTACGCCCAGACCAGGGTCCGCCGCTACACCGGCGGCCTGCACCCGGTCAACGTGGTCGCCCTGGCCGTGAACACCGCGTTCATCGCCCTGCACACGCTGCAGACCCACCTGTTCTACGACGGGCTGGCGCAGGACGTGTCGATCTTCAGCTCGCAGGGCTCGGTGGTCCTGCTGCTGGTGGTCGTGCTGCTCATGGAGAACCGGCGGCGCGGCCTCTTCCTCGGCAGGCCCGCCCCCATCGGCCGGGCCGTCGTGGACTTCGCCCGCCGCTACCACGGCTACCTGTTCAGCTGGGCCGCCGTCTACACCTTCTGGTACCACCCGGCCGAGGCCACCTCCGGCCACCTGATCGGCTTCTTCTACATGTTCCTGCTGCTCCTGCAGGGCTCGCTCTTCCTGACCAGGGCGCACACCAACCGCTGGTGGACGTTCACGCTGGAGGCCATGGTCGCCGTGCACGGCACGCTGGTGGCCGTCATGACCTCCGGCCCCGACGGGGCCTGGCCGATGTTCCTGTTCGGCTTCCTCGGGGTGTTCGTCGTCACCCAGATGCACGGGCTCGGCCTGTCGGCCGCCGTCCGGTGGGTGCTGGCCGGCTGTTACGTCGCCGCCGCCGTGCTCGTGTACGGGCTGCGCGGCGACCTCGGCGGCGCGGCGGGCGAGGCTGTCAGGATCCCCGCGATCGAGTACCTCCTGGTCGGCGTGCTCGCCCTGCTGCTCTGGCTCGGCCTGCGCGCCGCCGCCCTGTTCAGGCGGCCGGTCGCGTCAGCAGCTCCGCCAGGTGGTCCGCCAGCGCGGTGAGCCGGTCCAGCCCGGCGCCGCCGCGCGCCAGGCGGAACCCGTGGCGGCGTCCCCAGAACCCGGCCCGCACGGCGTGGAACTGGGCCCACCGCCGCACCCGCTCCCGGTCCAGCTCGGCCGCTTCGGCGAAGAGGCCGAGCACGTGGTGCACGGCGGCGCCCAGGTCGTCCGCCTCGGCCAGCTTGAGCGCGAGCGACTTGAGCAGCGTGCCGCCGTCGTAGGCGGGGTCGCCCACGTGGCCCTTGGGGTCGACGGCCAGCCACGGCTCGCGGGCGGCGCGCAGGATGTTCCTGGGGTGCAGGTCGCCGTGGAGGAGCAGGTCGGGCTGCACGGGGCCGAGCTCGCGCGCGGTCGCCACGGCCGCGTCCAGCACGCGGGCGGGGATCGCGTGCGGCAGCTCGGCGGCGTCCTTGCGCAGCTCCTCCTCCCACTCGCCGGCCTGCTCGCGCAGCCTCGGCAGGCCGGGCGGGGCGGGGATCGCCAGCCGGTGGCTGAGCCGGCCCGCGACCGTCACCATCTCGTCCAGGTCGCCGGTCTCGGCCAGGGTGTCCGGCCGTGCCCGTTCCAGGAGCATGGCGTACCGGTCGTCGGCGCGCTCGTACAGCCTGACGGCGCCGCGCCCGCGCCACGCGGCGAAGGCGTCCGGCTCGTGCACGTTGCCGGGATGCGGGAACGACACCTTCAGCACGGCCTCTCCGCCGGCCCGGTCGCCGGCCCGGTCGCCGGCCCGATCGGCGGCCCGGTCGGCGGCCCGGTCGGCGGCCCGGTCGGCGGCCCGGTCGGCGGCGCGGTCGCCGCCTGCGTGACCTGCTGTCCGCCGCACCGGGATCACGACGCCCACGCCGCCGTGCAGCACCTCGCCGTCGGGCACGCAGCCCCACCGCTCCAGCAGCTCCGCCACGATCCCGGGCAGCTCCGCCAGCCACGCCGCGCCGGCCGCGCCCTCCCGCTCGACCGTGGCGCGCGCGAACGTCTCGGGGATCACGCGTCGTACCGGTCCGGGATCACGCGTCGTACCAGGGCTTGCCCTCGGCCCAGTGCCGCACCCAGCCGCCGAAGCCCGGACCGGCCGTGGTGTGGCCGAACTCGGCGCCGAAGGGCGAGGCGCCCTCGCCGGTGATGTTCCAGACGTGGCCGCGGTGCGGGCCGGTGACGATCAGGTGCCAGTACATGCCGCAGCCGTCCGTGCCCAGCACGATCGAGCCGGCGTCGAAGACCGGCGCGAGCAGCGCCTCGATCTCCTCGTCCGGGCGCGGGTCGTCCTCCCAGACCCACGGCCCCGTCAGCGGGAAGGGCTCGGCCGGCACCCGCTCGGGCCGGCCGTCGCCCCAGTCGTCGGGCAGCTCGGCCAGCGGCTCCAGCCCGAAGTCGGGCGGGCCGGTGTGCGAGCCGTCGCAGATCTCGGCCACGAACGTGCGGTACGGCTCGGGCAGGACGATCCCGTGCGCGGCCTCGAAGGCGCGGACCGCCTCCCAGCCCAGGGGCGGGCCGCCGTCGGGGAAGGCGGCCCGCAGGGCGGCGAGGTCGCCGGGATCGGCGTGGTCGGTGTTCACGGTCACCATGATCACACCTCGCCCGGACCGTGCGCGAGCCCGTCGCCGTAGCACGGCCGCTACGACTCGCCGTGGTTCATCGGGAAGAACCGCTCGCTGACCGCCATCCACGCCGCGAACACCAGGCACCCGCCCTCGAAGGCCACCAGCCGCCCGTCCCACTCCTCGCCGGGCCGCCCGGCCCGCGCCGACGAGCGCAGCAGCGCCAGCCCGCCCGCCAGGTTGGCCGCCCCCCATAGCAGGTTGATCCCCGGCCCGGACCGCCGCCCGGCCAGCGGCGTGAAATGCCGGTGCCCGGTGACGGCCGTGGCCAGGTGCGGGGCGCTGTTGCTCACCAGCAGCCCCGCCACGAACGACCGCGCGGCCGGCGTGAACCTCACCTCCCCGCTCCCCACCCGTACGTCTTCATCAGCCGGGCCGCGACCCGGGCGAACCGCTCGCCGTCGAGCACCGCGCCCTCGCGCCTGATGTCGTCCTCGTCCAGCACGAACACCCGGTCCAGCCGCACGTACGACACCTTGCCGTCCCGCCCCCACGCCCCCAGCTCCAGCCAGTCGGGCCCGTCGTCGCCCCTGCTGGAGAGCATCATGCCCAGCAGCCTGCGGCCCGTCCGGCCGACGACCAGCAGCGGCCGGTCCTTGCCGCGGGACGGGTCCTCCTCGTACGGCACCCAGGCCCAGACGATCTCCCCCGGGTCGGCCAGGCCGTCGAGGTCGGGGGAGTAGGCCAGGGAGACGGCTGCCCGCAGTGAGTGGATCTCGCGTACCGCACCCCGGACCGGCCGGGGGTCCTCTCCTAGATCGCGCATCTACCGGAGCTTACGGACCATTCCGGGCGTCAGGCCAGCCCGGAGAAGAACTCGCGGACGTCCGCCACGAACAGGTCGGGCGCCTGCAACGCGGCGTGGTGCCCGCCACGGGGGAGCTCCGGCCAGCGCACCACGTGGCGCCCTTGCTCGGCGTGGCGCCGCACGGTGGTGCCGCCGGGGAAGACCGCGATCACGGTGGGCGTCCTGTCGGGCTCGGCCGGTGGCGCCCAGCCGGGGGCGCTCTCCTCGTAGAGGCGGCCGGAGGAGCCGGCGGTGCCGGTGCACCAGTAGAGGGCCATGTTGGTCAGGATGTCGTCTGCCCGCGCCCGCTCCTCCTCCGTCAGCCCCGTCAGGTCGTCGGTGGGGAACGCGGTCACCGAGGCGTTCAGGTGGTCGTGGCCTTCCTCGACGTGGACTTCGAGGTGCTGGAGCCGGTCGAGCCGAAGGAGCGGCTGCGCGCGCTCGGCAGCCGGCTGATCTCTGTCTAGAATATCGTTCTGTGACGTCAGCGTTCTTCACGCGCAAAAGGGATGAGTTCGTCCCCGCGCCGCACGCCCGCGGTCCCTGGTCCCCCGACATGTTGCACGGCCGGTTGCTCGGCGGGCTGGCCGCCCGCGCCCTGGAGGAGCGGTACGCCGAGCCGGGCCTGCGCTTCGCCCGGCTGACCGTGGACCTGTTCCGCAACAGCCCGATGTTGCCGGTCACCGTGGAGACCACCCTGGTCAGGGACGGGCGCAGGATCCGGGTGGCCGACGCCGTGATCTCCACTGAGCAGGGCGTGATCGCGCGGGCCGCCGCCGTGCTGCTGCGCGAGGGCGAGCAGCCCGACGGCGAGCGGGCGCTCGTCACCCCCGCCTGGGACGAGCCGCCGCCCGCCGCGCCGCCGGCACGGGGCGACGGCTGGCGGCCGCCGTTCGACCTGTGGTGGGTGACGCCCTTCGGCGAGCCGGGGCGGGCCTGGATGCGCGAGCAGCACCCGCTGGTGGACGAGGAGCCGCTGACCCCGTTCGTACGGGCCGCGCTGGCCGCCGACTTCGCCAGCCCGATGGCCAACGCCCAGCGCGACGGGCTGCGGTTCATCAACGCCGACTACACGCTGACGCTGGCCAGGCTGCCCGAGGGCGAGCTGCTCGGGGTCGAGTCCACCGGGCACGTCAGCGCCGACGGTGTCGCCACAGGTCAGGTGACCATGCACGACACCGCCGGGCCCATCGGCTTCTGCGTGGTGACGGCGCTCGCCAACCCGGTGATCGGCGGGCGCTGAAGGCCACGCTGAACGCCACTGAGGGCTACGCCGGCCGCTCCGTGCGGTCGCCGGACCAGTCCGTGTGGAAGGTGCCCTCCTTGTCCACCCGGTGGTAGGTGTGCGCGCCGAAGAAGTCGCGCAATCCCTGCACCAGCGCCGCCGGAAGGCGGTCGCGGCGCAGCCCGTCATAGTAGGCCAGGGCCGAGGAGAAGCCGGGCGTCGGCACGCCGATCTGGACCGCCGTGGTGACCACGCGCCGCCACGACTCCTGCGCCGCCTCCAGCGCGCCCGCGAACGTCGGGTCGGCCAGCAGCGTGGGCAGGTTCGGGTTCGCGTCGTAGGCCGACCTGATCCGGTCCAGGAACTTGGCGCGGATGATGCAGCCGCCCCGCCAGATCGTGGCCATGGCCCCCAGGTCGAGGTCCCAGCCGTACTCCTTCGAGGCCGCGGCCATCTGGTCGAAGCCCTGCGCGTAGGCCACGATCTTGGAGGCGTACAGGGCCTGCCGCACGTCCTCGATCAGCTCGCGCCCGCCGACGCCGGACAGCTTCGGCCCCGCCAGCGCCTGCGCGGCGGCGCGCTGCTCCGGGTGGCCCGACAGCGCCCGCGCGAACGTGGCCTCCGCGATGCCCGTCACCGGCACGCCCAGGTCGAGGGCGCTCTGCACGGTCCAGCGGCCGGTGCCCTTCTGCTCGGCCTGGTCCACCACGAGGTCCACGAACGGCTTGCCCGTCTCGGCGTCCACCTGGTCGAGCACCTCCGCGGTGATCTCGATCAGGTAGGAGTCGAGCTCGCCGCGGTTCCACTCCCTGAACACCTCGGCCAGCTCCGCCGGCGTCGCGCCCAGGGCCTGCCGCAGCAGGTCGTACGACTCCGCGATGAGCTGCATGTCCGAGTACTCGATGCCGTTGTGCACCATCTTCACGAAGTGCCCGGCTCCGTCGGGGCCGACGTGCACCGAACACGGCACCCCGTCCACCTTGGCCGCGATGTCCTGAAGGATCGGGCCGAGCGCCTCCCACGACTCCTTCGAGCCGCCCGGCATGATGCTCGGGCCGTTCAGCGCGCCCTCCTCGCCGCCGGAGATGCCGGTGCCGACGAAGTGCAGGCCGCGCTCGCGCAGCGCCGCCTCGCGCCGCCGCGTGTCCTCGAAGTGCGCGTTGCCGCCGTCGACGATCATGTCGCCCGGCTCCATCAGGTCGGCGAGTTGGTCGATCACCGCGTCGGTGCCCGCCCCCGCCTTCACCATGATGATCGCGCGCCGCGGTCGCTTCAGGGAGGCCACGAAGGCGGCCAGGTCCTCCGACGGGATGAACGTGCCCTCGCCGCCGAACTCCTTCACCAACTGCTCGGTACGGCCGTGCGACCGGTTGTGCACGGCCACCGCGTACCCGTGCCTGGCCAGGTTCCTGGCCAGGTTGCGCCCCATGGTCGCCAGACCGGTGACGCCGATGTCTGCCAAGTCCATCTCAGCTCCTCTTCGGGGAATACGCCTGATCCAGCCCGGCGGTTCGCGGGGATATTCCCACGTCAGCCGGATGGGTCAATCACTCTGCCGGACACCGAGCTCGTCGAGGCGATCCAGCATGTCCGCCGGGTCGGCGTACACCCGGAACGCGCCCGACCGCTCCAGCTCGTCCCTGCCGTACCCGCCCGACAGCAACCCGACGCCCAGCGCGCCGGCCCGGCGGGCGGCCAGCAGGTCCCACACGCTGTCGCCCACCACCATGGCGTGCGCCGGGTCCACCCGGACCAGGGCCGCGCCGGCGAGGAACAGGTCGGGGTCCGGCTTGGCCCGGCGCACCAGGTCGCGGGTGACCATCGGAGTGTCCTCGGGCAGGTCGAGCATGCCCAGCGCGAGGCGGGCCGTGCGGGCGTACCCGCTGGTGCAGATCGCCCACGGCACGCCGCGCGAGGTCAGCTCGCCCAGCAGCTCCTTCGCGCCGGGCAGCGGCTTGACGGACTGGACCTGCTGCTCGTACGCGTCGGCGTGGTGGGTCTGCAGCTCGTCGATCTGCTCCCGGGTCAGCTTGAGCCCGGTCTCGCGCAGCAGCGCGCTGACGAACAGCCCGCCGCTCATGCCGATGCGCCGGTGGATCCGCCACACCGACAGGTCGATTCCCATCCCGGACAGCGCCTGCCGCCAGGCCACCACGTGCTGGTAGACGCTGTCGATGAGGGTGCCGTCCAGGTCGAACAGGAACGCGGGCGTGGGTGCCTCCGGGAAGTCGTACATGCGTCCATGACACCATGGCCGGTATGCGGATCATCATCGCGGGGGGACACGGGAAGATCGCGCTGCGGCTGGCCGCCCGGCTCAAGTCGGGAGCCGTGGGGCTGGTACGCAACCCGGCGCACGTCGCCGACGTCGAGGCCACCGGCGCCGAGGCCGTGGTGTGCGACCTGGAGCGGGCGAGCGTCGAGGAGGTCACGCGGATCGTCGAGGGCGCCGACGCCGTGGTCTTCGCGGCCGGCGCGGGCCCCGGCAGCGGCGTGCCCCGCAAGGACACCGTGGACCGGGGCGCGTCCGTCCTGATGGCCGACGCCGCCGAGCGGGCGGGCGTGCGGCGCTTCGTCCAGATCTCCTCGATGGGCGCGGGCAAGCCCCTCGCCCCCGGCCGCGACGAGGTGTGGGCCGCCTACATCAAGGCCAAGACCGAGGCCGAGGAGGACCTGCGCGCCCGCGACGGCCTGGCCTGGACCATCCTGCGGCCGGGCCGCCTGACCGACGAGCCCGGCACCGGGCTGGTGTGGCTGGCCCCCGAGGTGCAGCCGGGCGCGGTGCCGCGCGACGACGTGGCCGCCGTCATCGTCGCGCTCCTCGACAACCCCGCCACGGCGGGGCGGACTCTGGAGCTCGTCTCCGGCGACACCCCGATCATCGACCTCGTCGCGTCGAACGAGTGACGTCACCAGTTGGATGCTTTACCGCACGCTGGCATTGACATGCGGTGAGTGCGGCTAGATGTCCCCTGAGTGCGAGGGGGACCTGTGATGTCGAGATCGTTCTTCGGTGAAGACCCGTTCAGAGGGTTCGAGGAGCTCACCGGCCGGGTGTTCGGCGGCATGGAGGGCTGGCCGCCGTCCCGGCCCAGCGTCCAGCGGGTGGACGTGGGCCGGCTGCTCAGCGCCGAGGCCCGCCAGGTGCTGAGCGCCGCGCTGGAGGGCGCGGGCCGGCGCGGCGCCGCCGACCTCGACGTGCTCGACCTGCTCGACGCGCTGACCGACACCGACTCCACGCAGGCGCTGCTGCGCACGGCCGGGGTGGACGTGGGCCGGCTGCGCGACCGCATCGACGCCGCCGCCGGGCCGGGCGAGCCCGCCGAGCCGCCGACCACGCTGTCCCCGGCGGCCAAACGCGCCGTCCTCGACGCCCAGCGCATCTCGCGGGCCCTGCAGTCGTCCTACATCGGGCCCGAGCACCTGCTGCTCGCGCTGGCCGCCAACCCCGACTCCACCGCCGCCCGCCTGCTGCGGGAGCAGGGCGTCTCGGCGAACGAGCTGCAGCAGGCCCTCATGGCCACCCCCGCGCGCGGCGGTGGCGCGGGCGACGGCCGCCGCGCGAGTCAGACGCCCTCGCTGGACGAGTACGGCCGCGACCTCACCGAGGAGGCCAGGCAGGGCCGCATCGACCCGGTCGTCGGCCGCGAGGACGAGATCGAGCAGTGCATCGAGGTGCTGTCGCGCCGCACCAAGAACAACCCGTGCCTGATCGGCGAGCCCGGCGTCGGCAAGACGGCGATCGTCGAGGGCATCGCCCAGCGCATCGTGAACGGCAGCGTGCCCGACACCCTCAAGGACCGCCGCGTCGTCGCGCTCGACCTGACCGGGATGGTGGCCGGGTCGAAGTACCGGGGCGAGTTCGAGGAGCGCATCAAGAAGGTCATCGACGAGGTACGCGAGCACGCCGACGAGATCATCGTCTTCATCGACGAGGTGCACACGCTGGTCGGCGCCGGCTCCGCCGAGGGCGGCATGGACGCGGCCAACATCCTCAAGCCCGCGCTGGCCCGCGGCGAGCTGCACGTCATCGCCGCCACCACCATCGACGAGTACCGCAAGAACATCGAGAAGGACGCCGCCCTCGAACGCCGCTTTCAGCCCATCCTGGTCCCCGAGCCGACCGTGGAGCAGACGGTCGAGATCCTGGCCGGGCTGCGGGACGCGTACGAGGCGCACCACCAGGTCCGCATCACCGACGAGGCGCTGCACGCGGCGGCCAACCTGTCGGCCCGCTACATCTCCGACCGGTTCCTGCCGGACAAGGCCATCGACCTCATCGACCAGGCCTCCGCCCGGGTGCGGCTGCGCTCGCGCACGCCCGGCAGCGACGTGCGGGAGCTGGAGGAGCGCCTCGACGCCCTGCGCCGCGACAAGGACCAGGCCGTCTCCCGCGACGACTTCGACCGCGCCAAGGAGCTGACCACGCAGATCGACAAGCTCCGGCCCGAGCTGGAGCGGGCCAGGCACGGCGGGGACACCGGCGCCGGCACGGTGCCGCAGGTCATGGTCGAGGACATCGCCGAGGTCGTCTCCCGCCGCACCGGCATCCCCGTCACCCAGCTCACCGAGCAGGAGCGCGACCGGCTGATGCGCCTGGAGGAGCACCTGCACGAGCGCGTCATCGGCCAGGACGAGGCCGTCGTCGCCATCGCCGAGGCCGTCCGCAGGGCCCGGGCGGGCCTGTCGGACCCGAACCGGCCGATCGGCAGCTTCCTGTTCCTCGGCCCCACGGGGGTCGGCAAGACGGAGCTGGCCAGGGCGCTGGCGGCGGCGCTGTTCGGCGGCGAGGACCACATGGTGCGCATCGACATGAGCGAGTTCCAGGAGCGGCACACGGTCTCGCGGCTGATCGGCGCGCCGCCCGGGTACGTCGGCTACGAGGAGGCGGGGCAACTCACCGAGGCCGTACGCCGCCGGCCGCACGGCGTGATCCTGCTCGACGAGATCGAGAAGGCCCACCCCGACGTCATGAACATCCTGCTGCAGCTGCTCGACGACGGCCGCCTGACCGACGGCCAGGGCCGCACGGTCGACTTCACCAACACCGTCGTCATCATGACCAGCAACCTCGGCGCCCAGCTCATCCTGGAGTCCACCGGGGACGTCGAGGAGCAGCTCATGGACCTGCTGCGCCGCTCGCTGCGCCCCGAGCTGCTCAACCGCATCGACGAGACGATCGTCTTCAGGCGGCTGGAGCGCGAGCAGCTCCGCCAGATCGTGGACCTGCTGCTGGAGCGCACCCGGCAGCGGCTGCGCGGCCAGGACGTGACGCTGGAGGTCACGGACGCGGCCAAGGACTGGCTGGCGGCGCGCGGCTACCAGCCCGAGTTCGGGGCGCGGCCGTTGCGGCGGACGGTGCAGCGGGAGCTGGACAACCGGCTGTCCACGATGTTGCTGACCGGTGAGGTGGCCGAGCACGGGAAGGTGACGGTGGACGTGGAGGGCGACCAGCTCAGCCTCAGGGCCCACAACCCCGAACCCGCCACCTGACCGGGCGCGGGCACTCCAGGGCGGACCCGCCGCTCCCGGCAGAGCGGTCACTCCAGGCCGGGCCCGCCGCTTTCGGCGCGAGGGGTCACTCCAGGGCCGGGCCCGCCGCTTTCGGCGCGAGGGGTCACTCCAGGGCGGCGCGTGCCCGCTCCCGGCACTCCTCCAGCGTGAGGCCCGCGAGCGCCTCGCGCACCGCCGGCACGCACACGGGGGCCATCGACAGGCTCGTCACCCCCAGCCCCACCAGCAGCGGCGCGAGCACCGGATCGCCCGCCGCCTCGCCGCACACCCCGACCGGCTTGCCTGCCTGCCTGCCCGCCTGCGCGCACAGGCCGATCAGCTCCAGCAGGGCCGGCTGGCGCGGGTCCAGCAGGTCGGCCAGGGCGGAGTGCTGGCGGTCGGCGGCGAAGGTGTACTGGGCCAGGTCGTTGGTGCCGACGCTGAGGAAGTCCACCTCCTGCAGCAGCCGCCCCGCGCGCAGCGCCGCCGCCGGCACCTCGACCATCACGCCCACCCGCGCGATGCCCTTGGCCCGCGCCCGGCGGGCGAAGTCGCTCGCCTCCCCGACCGTGGTGACCATGGGCGCCATCACCCACGGCTCGGCCCCGGCCCGGCGCGCCGCCGCGGCGATCGCGTCGAGCTGGGTGTCCAGGACGTCCGGCAGCAGCCGGTCCACGCGCAGGCCGCGGACGCCCAGGGCCGGGTTCTGCTCCTCCGGCAGGCCGAGGAAGGGCAGCGGCTTGTCGGTGCCCGCGTCGAGCGTGCGCACGATCACGTGCTCCGCCTGGGCGAACACCTCCGCGTACGCGGTGACCTGCTCCTCGAACGACGGGGCCTGCTTGCGGTCGAGGAACAGGAACTCCGTCCTGAACAGCCCCACCCCCTCAGCACCCGTCGCCGCGACACCCATCCCTTCAGCGCCCGCTTCCGCGTCACGTGGTGCCAGGTCGGCGGCCGAGCCGATGTTGAGCAGCAGCTTCACCGGATGCCCGTCGGCCGTCCTCCCCGGGCCCCGGCCCGCGCGGAGGCGGGCCCTGTGGGCGATCTCGGCCCGGGCGACCTCGTCGGCCTCCCGCTCGGTGAGCCCGATCGCGATCTCACCGGTGCCGCCGTCCACCCCGATCACCGTGCCGTCGTCGAGGCCCGTGACGCCCGCGCACGCCACGACGGCGGGCAGGCCCATGGCTCTGGCCAGGATCGCGGTGTGGCTGGTGGGGCCGCCGCGCTCGGTGACCAGCGCCAGCACGTCGGGGCCCAAGCCCGCCGTGTCGGCGGGGGAGAGGTCGGTGGCCACCAGCACGTACGGGTGACCGGGGGAGGGCAGGCCGGGCATCGGCACGCCGAGGGCGGAGGCCACGGCGCGGTGCCTGAGGTCGTCGAGGTCGGCGGCCCGCTCGGCCAGGTAACCGCCGAGCGCGGCCAGCGCCTCGCGGTGCGTGGTGAAGGCGGCGTCCAGGGCGTGGGGGGCGCTGGTGCCGCCGGCCGTGAGCCGTTCGGCCTCCTCCAGCAGCAGGGGGTCCTCGGCGATCATGGCCAGGGCCTCCAGGATCTCGGCCGCCTCGCCGTCGGCGGCCAGCGCCCGCCGGTTCAGCTCGGCGGCGACCGCTCCCAGCGCCTTGGCCACGGTGGCCGCTTCGGCGCCCGGGTCGGTGACGGGCGCGGGCGCGGGCAACGCGGGCGGCTCGCCCAGCCGCATCACCGGCCCGGCGGCCCGCCCCTGACTGACCCCCAGCCCGGCCAGCCGCCCGGCGGCCCCTTCCCAAGGAGCCGCAGCGGGCCCGCCGCTCCCGACCTCAGGCATCGAGGGCCTCTTCCGCGTCCAGATCGCGGGCCAGCAGCGCCGCCAGCGCGTCCAGCGCCTCCTCCGCCCCCGGCCCCTCCGCCTCCAGCGTGACCTCCGTGCCCTGGACGACGCCGAGCGACAGCACCCCCAGCATGCTCTTGGCCGGCACCGCCTTCTCCCCGGCCCGGATCGTCACCGGCACCCCCGACTTCACCACCGCCTGCACGAACAGCTTCGCCGGACGGGCGTGCAGCCCGCTGGCCGCTGCCACGACCACCGTTCGCTGTGCCATCGCCTACCTCCTGTCAGGGTTCTATGGTGACCTTGATGGCCTCGCCCCGGCTGACCAGGCCGATCCCGTCCAGCACGCGCGGCAGCGGCAGCCGGTGGGTGATCAGGTCCGACACCGGTACGGCGCCCTCGGCCACCAGCCGCAGCGCCTCGGCGTTGTGGGCCGGGCTGGAGCCGTTCGCGCCGACGACGGTCAGCTCCCGGTAGTGCACGAGGTTCGAGTCGAGCGCGATGACCGGGTCGTCCTTGGGCAGCCCGCCGAAGAAGCTGATGCGCCCCTGCCTGGCGGCCATCCGCACCGCCTGCTCCTGTGCCGCGCCCGAGGCCGCCGCCGTGATCACCACGTCGGAGCCCCGGCCGCCGGTCAGCTTCAGCACCTGCTCGACGGGGTCGGCGTCGATGGTCGCGTCCGGACGGACCAGCTCGGCGGCCATCGACAGGCGCTCGGCGTTGACGTCCACCAGGAACACCCGGTTCGCGCCGCGCGCCCGCGCCAGCCGCACGTGCAGGCAGCCGATCGGGCCCGCGCCCATCACCACCACGTCGTCGCCGGGCCCCACGCGGGCCAGCTCCTGGCCGTTCAGCACGCAGGCGAGCGGCTCGGCCACCGACGCCTCCGCGAAGCCGACGCCGTCGGGGATGGCGTTGACGCCGTCCACGGCCAGCACCTTCGCCGGGACGATCAGGTACTCGGCGAAGCCGCCGTCGTAGTGGTAGCCCATCGACTCCTGGTTCGGGCACACCGTACGGCGGCCGGCCACGCAGTCGGGGCAGGTGCCGCACGGGATGGCGGCGATCACCTGCACCCGCGCGCCGGTGTCCACCACCTCGCCGGCGATCTCGTGGCCCATCACGCGCGGCGGCACGATGTGGTGATGGCCGAACCTGTAGATCTTGGCGTCGGTGCCGCAGGTCGAGCAGTTGCGGACGCGGATCTTCAGCTCGCCCGGACCGGCGACCGGCTCCGGCGCGTCCTCGATCCTGATGTCGCCCGGCGCGTGGAAACGCGCGACCTTCATGCGGTGAGCTCCTTCGTCACTTGGGAGACCTCGGTGGCCTCGCGCAGCGCCCGCGCCCGGTCGGGGTCGAGCAGGATCTCGGCCAGCGCCGCCAGCAGCGGCACGTGACCGTCGTCTTTCGCGGCGATGCCGACGCAGAGGGTGACGTGCTCGCCGTCCCAGTCGACCCCGCCGGGGAAGCGGACGACGCAGATCGCGTCGCGCAGGACGTCCCCCTTGGAGGCGTTCGTCCCGTGCGGGATGGCCACGCCCTCGCCGACGTAGGTGGAGATTGACCGCTCGCGTTCGAGCATCGCCTCGATGTACGGCTCCGCGACCGCGCCCACCTCGACCAGCGCCCGCCCGCACCGGCGGATGGCCGCGTCGCGGTCGGGGGCGCTCTCGTGCAGCAGCACGGCACGCGGGTCGAGCAGGTCGTCACGCATCGACCGTGCCGCCGTTCTTGATGGTGTTCACCAGCCGGGTCACCGCCGGGTCGCCGAGGAAGATCTGGAACGACACCAGTACCTTCCCCGGAGCGGCCGCCTTCGCACGCGCGGCCAGCCCGGCGTGGCACAGGATCACGTCGGCGTCGTCGGGGATGGAGTTGACCGGGGTGTGCTCCACGGTCACGCCGGTCCCCTTGAGCTGCTTCTTGAGCTGGGAGGCGAGCATGACGCTGCTGCCCATGCCCGCGTCGCAGGCCACGATGATCTTGCGGATGTCCTTGCTGTCGATGCCTGCCATGGCTCAGCTCTCCTTCTGGGTGGTTTCGATGGGTTCGGCCTCGGCGGGCTCGGCCTTCTCGCCCCTGCCGAACCCGAGCAGGACGGCGGCCACGGCGAACGTCACGCCGGTCGCCACGAGGATCCCGAGGCTGGAGGCGAGCCAGCCGCCCTTCGGGGTGACGGCGAGGTAGGCGAAGATGCTGCCGGGCGACGGGGTGGCGACCAGCCCGGCCCCGGTGACCATGAACGTGAACACCCCGGCCGCGCCGCCCACGATGACGGCGAGGATGAGGCGGGGCTTCATGAGCACGTACGGGAAGTAGATCTCGTGGATGCCGCCGAAGAAGTGGATGATCATCGCGGCGGGCGTGGTCGGCCGCATGGCGCGCGGGCCGAAGAGCAGGAACGCCAGCAGCAGGCCCAGGCCGGGCCCCGGATTCGACTCCAGCATGAACAGGATCGACTTGCCCGTCTCCGCGGCCTCGGCCACGCCCAGCGGGCTGAGCACGCCGTGGTTGATGGCGTTGTTCAGGAACAGCACCTTGGCCGGCTCGATCAGCACGGAGGCGATCGGCAGCAGGTTGTTGGTGATCAGCCACTCCACCGCGTCGCCGGCGGCGGTGGTGACGGCCTGGACGATCGGGCCGATGGCGTAGAAGCCGACGATGGCCATCGCGCCGCCCACGATGCCGGCGGAGAAGTTGTCCACCAGCATCTCGAAGCCGGCCTTGGTGCGCTCTTCCGTGAACTTGTCCACATATTTCAGGATCAGCGCGGTGAGCGGGCCGATGATCATGGCGCCGAGGAACATCGGGGACTCCGTGCCCACCACGACGCCCATCACCGCCACCGCGCCGACGACCGCCCCGCGCTGCCCGTGCACCATCCGGCCGCCGGTGTAGGCGATGAGGACCGGGAGCAGTGTCCCGATGATGGGGCCGACCAGCTTCGCGAGATCCTCGTTGGGCAGCCAGCCCGTCGGGATGAACAGGGCGGTGATCAGGCCCCAGGCGATGAACGCGCCGATGTTCGGCATGATCATGCCGGCCAGATGACCGCCGATGCGCTGGATGGTGGCCTTGACTCCGGTCCCGGTGACCGGAGGGGTGTAGGTGTCGGCCATGGACGTGCTCCTTTGGGGGGTTGAGCAGCCGCTTTCTATCGGGATGCGCCGGGGCTTGTGGGTCGGATCTCCGGGGGCGCGCCGGGGGCTTGTCGGTCGGATCTCCCGGGACGCGCGGGGGCTTGTCGGTCGGTTGCTCCGGGGAGGCCGGGGCTTCTTCAGGCGGGCAGGGTGGTCGAGAGCGGGCGTTCGGGGTCGGGCGGGCCGATGGTGACGGCGCCGGGGTCGATGTCGGCGGGGCCGGGCATCCGGCTGCCGGGCAGGCGCACGGCGGCGGCGCCCCAGGCCAGCGCCTGCTTGAGAGCTTCGGGGCCACGGCCGCCGCCGGCGAGGAACCCGGCCAGCATCGCGTCGCCCGCGCCGACGGAGCTGCGCGGCTCGGTGACGGCGGCCTCGCCGTACCAGCTCCCGCCGTCCTCGACGAGCACGGCGCCGTCGGCGCCGAGGCTGGCCAGCACCGTGCGCGCACCGGCGGCCCGCAGCTTGGCCGCCGCCTCGGCCACGTCGCCCAGGCAGCGGATCGGCATGCCGGTGGCGGCCGACAGCTCCTCCAGGTTCGGCTTGACCAGGGCGGGCGCGGCGCCGAGCGCGCAGGACAGCGCGGGGCCGCTGGTGTCGACGGCCATGTGGATGCCCGCGCCGGCGAACCTGCGGCACAGCCGGGCGTACACGTCGGCCGGGACCTCGGGCGGCAGGCTCCCCGAGGCCACCACCCAGTCCGCCCCCTGGCCGCCGGAGTGGGCGGCGGCCAGCACGGCGTCGGCGATCGTGTCCAGCTCGGCGGGCGACAGCGCGGTGCCCGGCTCATTGATCTTGGTGGTGGTGCCGTCGGGCTCGGCCAGCGTGACGTTCGACCGGGTCGGGCCCGTCACGGGGACGGTCACCATGTCGAGCCCCTCGGCGGCCAGCAGGCGGACGAGCTGCCTGCCCTCGTCGCCGCCGTACGGGACCACCGCGCGGCTCGCCACGGCGTTGGCCAGCAGGGCGCGCGAGACGTTCACCCCCTTGCCGCCCGGGTCGAGGTGGGCGGCGGCGGCGCGGATGACCGCGCCCCGGTCGAGGGAGGCGATCTCGATGGTGCGGTCGAGGCTGGGGTTCAGCGTCAGGGTGAGGATCACGCCCTGATCACCTCCGGGCCGGCCTGCGCCAGGTCGGCGGCCAGCGTCAGGTCCAGCCCGGTGTCGGTGATCACCACGTCGATCTCGCTCAGCTCGGCGAACGTGGACAGGTACGTGTTGCCGAACTTCGTGTGGTCGGCCAGCAGCACGCTGCGCTGCGCGGCCTTGACCATGGCCCGCTTGATCGCCGCCTCGGCCGGGTCGGGCGTGGTCAGGCCCCGGCTCAGCGAGCAGCCGTTGGTGGCCATGAACGCCACGTCCACGTTGAGGTAGGCCAGCGGGCGCAGCGCCCAGTCGTCCACCGTCGCGAGGGTCTTGCCGCGTACCCGGCCGCCCAGCATGATCACGTGCAGGTTGGCGCGGGCGGCCAGCACGGTGGCCAGCGGCGGGGAGTTGACCACGACGGTCAGCTCCCTGTCGGCGGGCAGCACCTGCACCAGGCGGCCCGTCGTGGTGCCCGCGTCGATGATCACGGACCCGTCCTCGGGCAGCTCGGCCAGCGCCGCCTTGGCGATGCGTTCCTTCTCGGCCGTCATGACCTCGTCACGGGTGGCCAGCGCGGGCTCGAACCCCAGCCGCTCCACGGGGATCGCGCCCCCGTGCACGCGGCGCAGCACGCCCGCCCGCTCCAGCGACGTCAGGTCGCGGCGGATCGTCTCCGTGGTCACGTCGAGCTCGGCGGCCAGCGTCACCACGTCGACGCGGCCCGCGGCCCGCGCTCTCCGCAGGATCTCCTGCTGCCGCTCCTCGGCGTACATGATGTTGGTTCACCGCCGTTTCGGGTTGGTTTCTTCTGTGTTTATACCTGCTTTCGTTGGTCGGTCAAGAGTGGGGCGGCTGAATCTGGTAGTTATAGGCGGGTGCGAATCAAGCCCCTGGCCGTGGTCCCCGTTGTCGTCGCCGCGCTTGCCGGCCCTGCCCATGCCGCGCAGGCCGCGCAGGCCGTCGCGCCGCCTCGCGTCCCGGCCGGGACGACGGCGGCCTGGGTGGTGTTCGACCGGCAGGCGGGCAAGATCGTCGCCACCAGGAACGCGCACCGGAAGTACCGCTCGGCCTCCGTCGTCAAGATCCTCATCGCGATCGACTACCTGGAGCGGCGCAAGAGCGTGCCGGCGGCCGACGCCAGGCTGCTGAAGGTGATGCTGCGCTCCAGCGACGACGACGCGGCCTCCACCCTGTGGGACCGCCTCGGCAAGGGGCAGATCATCGTGCGGCAGGCCCGCAAGCTGGGGCTGTCCGACACCGCGCCGCCGCCCGCGTCGAAGCCCGGGTTCTGGGGCTACACCTCGCTGAGCGCGTACGACATCGTGCGCACCTACCGCTACCTGCTCGACACCGCCGAGCCCCGGGTCAGGGACACCATCCTGGGCCACCTGCGGCTGTCCACGCCGTGCGGCACCGACGGCTTCGACCAGACCTTCGGCATCCCCGACGGGGTGCCGCGGCCGTGGGCGGTCAAGCAGGGCTGGTCGGGCTTCGGCACCACGCCCCCGGTCCGGTGCGGCGCGCGCGCCGCCCAGACCGCCTCGTACACCACCGACGCCAGGGCCGTCGGGGCGCCCATCTCATGGATCTCGCAGCGGGCCGCCGACTCCGGCGTGCCCGACTACGGCCGTCCGGTGCTGCACACGACCGGCCTGGCGGGCAAGGGCGACCGCTTCGTCATGGCCGTGCTGACGGCGCACCCGGCGGGCGGCACGTGGAGCTCCTCCGTCAAGCGCACCACCACGATCACCCGCGACCTCTACCGCCACGTCACCCGCTAGCGGACGAAGGTGAACATCCGCCGGTCAGGCTCCAGCGCCACCGGCGGACCGGCGTAGCGGTGCACCCCTACCCCGTACTCCGTGCCCTCGCCCTCGACCGCCACCCGCTCGAACCCGCCGCCCTCGAACCACGCGCAGATCACCGGCACCAGGTCCGGCTCGTGCCGCCCCCTGGTCCAGATCACCGTCGCGCCGGGTGCGCAGAGCTGCGGCAGCGTGGCGACCGTGCGGCGGACGTCGTCGTCGGTGATGTTCCCGAACACCCCGCACACGAGCACGAGATCCGCCGGTACGGCGCCCGCGTACGCCCCCGTAATCGCCGCGTCCCCGCACACCACCTCGACCCCATCGGGCGCCGCGCTCCTGGCCACGGCGGCGTTCCGCTCGTCCAGCTCGACCAGCCGCGCCCGCACCAGGCCGCGCCGGGGATGCGCGGACAGCACCGGCAGCAGATCGCGCCCCTGCCCGGCGCACAGGCTCACCACCTGCGAGGCCCCCTCGTCGAGGGCCGTGCCGATCCACCCACGCACGAGGTCGAGGCGGGCCTTCAGCGACGACCCCGGCTCGTCGTAGGCGTCATGCCACCGCGACCAGTCCTGCTGCGTCATGATCGCTGATCCTCGCCGAGATCGGGACGGCGGGCAAGCGCTTATCCGGGCTCAGGCGAGAGCGCGCAGGGCGTGGTCGATGACCTTCCTCAGCTCCTCGCGGGTGTGCAGGTCGCCCTGGTGGAGCAGCAGCCGGTAGTAGACGGGGCCGTAGAGCAACTCCAGGGCCAGGTCGAGGTCGGCGTCCCGGCTGAGCTGGCCGGCGGCCTTCGCCTTGGCCAGGCGGGCGCGCGCCTCCTGCGCCCGTGGCCCGATCAGGTCGTCGTTCAGGCTGCGTGCCAGGTCGGGGTCGTGCTGGGTGTCGGCGATCAGGCCGGTCAGCGCGCGCCCGGTGCGCGGCTCGGCCATGACGCCCTGGAGCAGCCCCCACATCTGGGCCTCCAGGTCGGCGCGGAGGTCGCCCGTGTTGGGGAACGTGACGGCCGGGTTGACGGTTTCGTCGAGCGCGTCCAGGACCACCGCCCCCTTGGACGGCCACCAGCGGTAGATCGTCTTCTTGCTCACCTTGGCCCGGGCGGCGATCGCCTCGACCGTGACGTGCCCGTACCCGTGCTCGCCGCACAGGTCCAGGGCGGCCTCGATGATCGCGCTGCGGCTCTTCTCGCTGCGCCGTTGCGGGTTGGGCTCCGGGGACATGTGCTCACCCTACCGGAAACGACACGGGCCGTGTTGACAAGCTCTCGGCGGAGGTGGCAGGGTGCCACGTGGAAACGACACGTGTCGTGTGGAGAGGATGATCGCCATGACCAGCACGTATGAGGGGTTCTCGGCCGAGGAGCGGGCCGCGATGCGGGACCACGCGCAGGAGCTGAAGAAGGCGTCGCGCCGCAGCTCCAAGGCCGACAAGGCCGAGGAGGCGAGGCGGGACGTGCTCGCGAAGATCGCCGAGATGGCGGAGCCGGACCGGGTGCTCGCCGAGCGGGTTCACGCCGTCATCACCGCCGGCGCTCCGGTGCTCACGCCGAAGCTCTGGTACGGCATGCCCGCCTACGCGCTCGACGGCAAGCTCGTCTGCCACTTCCAGCCTGCCGCGAAGTTCAAGACGCGGTACGCGACGCTCGGGTTCAGCGACCACGCGCGGCTGGACGACGGCGAGATGTGGCCGGCCGCCTTCGCGCTGACCGAGATGACGGCCGAGGTCGAGGCACGCATCAGCGCGCTGGTGAAGCAGGCGGTGAGCTGAACGGCGGGCTCGCCGCTCGCGCCCGTCCGCGTCCGGCGAGCCGCACTTCGCCGCGGCGCCCGACGGTGCGCTGAGCCGGATGCGCGCCGCTCAGCGCATCCGTTCAGCGCATCCGTTCAGCGCATCCGTTCAGCGCAGCCGCTTGGCGGCGAGCTCCTGCTCCAGCCGCACCTTCTTCGGCACGCACATCCGCCACGCCTCCAGCACCAGCTCCCGCATCTCCGCCACGTCGATGGCGGCGGTCCGCACCTCCACCCAGTGGAACCGCAGGTCCGACTCGCGTGGCAGCAGGAACTTCTCGGGCTCGGCGGCCACCAGGGCCGCGCGCTCCTCCTTGGGGAACCCGAACCCCATCAGGCTCTCGTCACGCGAGAACGCCACGTAGACGATCTTACCTACGCGGAACTTCACCCGGTCCCTGATCAGGTGCTCAGAGGAGCGGGGGAGCGTACGGGCGAACTGCCGTACGTCATCGACGGTGAACACACGGCAGACGCTACCCCCTATCGGTTGCCCTCCGCCGCCGAGATGTCGGCCAGCGCGGAGTCCGGGTCGCGCTCCATGGCCAGGTCGCCCAGGCTGACGACGCCGACCGCGCGGCCGTCCTCGACCACCGGCAGGCGGCGGACGGCGTGCGTGCGCATGAGCTGGACGGCCTGCTCGATGCTGGTGTCCGGCCCGACGGCCTCGACCGAGGGGCTGCACGCCTCGCGGACGGGCGTGTCCGGGCCCCGGTCATCGGCGACCACGCGCACGGTGATGTCGCGGTCGGTGACGATGCCCTTCATCCGGCCGTTGTCGTTGACGATGACCGCTCCCGTGTCGTTGTCGCGCATCAGCGACGCCGCGACGGACACCGGCTGGTCGGCCTCGACCGTCGCCGGGTGAGAGGTCATCACATCTGCCACGGTCTTCGCCATGGGTCTCCTCCTGTGGATCGGTCCGGCCGACCCCCTACCCGGGCGAATGCGCCTTTCACGGCTCTTTGTCGGTTTCTCCCACCTTGGCGCGGGCTCCAAGGCGCCTCCCACCTTGGCGCGGGCTCCAGGGCGTCTCCCGTCTTGGCGAGGGCTCAGAGCGCCTTGGCCGCCAAGCGGATCTCCTCCAGGAGCACCACCAGGTCCTGCTCGGTCGTGTCCGGGTGCAGGATGCAGGTGCGCAGCGCGTCCCGCCCGCCCAGCCGGGTGCCGGTCAGGAACGCGTTGCCGCGTGCCTGGACCGCCGCCGGGATGGCCCGGTTGAGCTCGTCCAGCCCGTCGGCGCGCGGGATGTGGCGGAAGGCGGTGATCGAGGTGGTGACCGGGGCGAGCAGCTCGAAGTCCGGGGCCGCCTCCACCATCGCGCCGAGCGTGCGCGCCAGCCCGGTCGTGTGCTCCACCATGCGCTTGACGCCCGACCGGCCCAGGTGCGAGAGAGTCGCCCAGGTCTTCAGCGCGCGGAACGGCCGGGTCTGCTCGGGGCCGTACTCGGCGAACCAGCCCAGCTCGCCCGCGTTCTCGTCCACCAGGTACGACGGCACCAGGCTGAACGCGGCCCGCGCCGCGCCCGGGTCGCGCAGCAGCGCGCAGCCGCAGCCGACCGGCACGCCGAGCCACTTGTGCGGGTCCAGGGCCAGTGAGTCGGCCCGCTCCAGGCCCGCGTAGTGCGGCGCCGCCCTGTCGGCCAGGACGCCGAGCGCGCCGTACGCGCCGTCCACGTGGAACCAGAGGCCGTACGCCGCGGCCACGTCCGCGATGTCGTCCAGCGGGTCCACCGCGCCGGAGTTCACCGTGCCCGCGCTGCCCGCCACGCAGAACGGCCGCAGCCCCGCGTCCAGGTCCTCGGCGATCATGGCGCGCAGCGCTCGCACGTCCATCCGGTACGCCGCGTCCACCGGCACGAGGCGCACGTTGCGCGCGCCGAGGCCGAGGAGCTGGGCCGCCTTGTGCAGGCAGCTGTGCCCCTCCTCGGTCACGTACATGACCATGGGGGGACGTCCGGACAGCCCCTCCTCGCGGGCGTCCCAGCCGTCCGCGAGCGCCGCCTGCTGGCGGGCGGTGGCCAGGCAGATCACGGTGGCCATGGACGCGCCGCTGGTCAGCAGCCCGCCGCCGGGCGGGTGCGGGAAGCCGACGAGGCCGGCCAGCCAGCGCACCACCGTGCGCTCGAGGTGCGGGCCCGCGTGGTCGCCGCCCGCGCAGCTCGGGTTCAGCGCCGCGGCCAGCGGCTCGATGAGCACGCCCGCCGGGTTGGGCGGCGAGTTCACCCAGCCGAAGAAGCGCGGGTGCCCGTTGCCCATCGGGTACGGCAGCACGTGCTCGCGCGTGTCCTCCAGCAGCTCGTCGAGCGGGCGGCCCGTCTCGGGCAGCTCCTGGCCGGTCAGCCAGGCCAGCTCGGCCTCCGGCACCGGCTGCCACACCGGCCGCCCCGGGACGCCCTCCAGGTGGTCGGCCATGATCTGGGCGGCCTTGGCGCCGGCCCGGCGCAGGTCATGCATCGGGGGATTCCCTCCGTCGTTCGTGGTGCCCGGCTGTGCCTCTCGTGGGGCCCTTCGCGGGGCCGACCTCCATGGCGAGGTAGAAGACGCAGTCGGTGGTGCCGTGGTTGGCGTAGGCGTGATGGCAGTCGCCGGGGTAGTAGGCCGAGTCGCCGGCCGCCAGCTCGTACGGCCTGCCGTTGATCGTCAGCCGCAGGCTGCCGTGCTCGACGGCGAGGTACTCGCGCGAGCCCGGCGCGTGCGGCACGAACTCGCCCGCGTCCACGCCCGGGCCGATCGTCGTGCGCATGAACTCGAACTCCACCTCGCCCAGCACGGGCGACAACACGCGCCGCTCCCACCCGGACGGGTCGCGCAGCACCCGCTGCTCGGCGTGGCGCAGCACCCGCATCGCGCTGTGCGCGGGCTCGTCGAGCAGCCGCGAGATGGACGTGCCCAGCGCCGTGGCCAGCCGGTCGAGCACCAGCACGCTCGGCGTCTTCGTGCCCCGCTCGACCTCGGAGACCATGCTCCTGCTGATGCCGCTCAGCTCGGCCAGCCGCTCGATGGACAGCCCCCGCGCCTGCCGCTCGCCGCGGATGCGCCGCCCCAGCTCGGCCATGGACAGCCCGCTGGACAGGACCCCTTCGCCTTCCATTCCTCCACTATAGCGGTGCTTTATCCGCTTTAGTGGATTCCTGGTACGCCGCCAGCACCTGCTTGCGCCGCTTGGCCGGCAGCCGGTCGATGTAGAGGTAGCCGTCGAGGTGGTCGGTCTCGTGCTGCAGGCAGCGGGCCAGCAGGCCGGTGCCCTCGACCGTCACGGGCTCGCCGGCGACGTCGAGGCCGCGCACGGTGGCGCGGTCGGGGCGGGGGAGCGGCGCGTACTGGCCGGGCACCGACAGGCAGCCCTCGTCGCTGTCGTCCAGCCGCCGCTCGCCGAGGCCGGGCACCTCCAGCTCCGGGTTGACGACGACACCCTTGTGGCGCGTGCCCTCGTCGTCGGGGCAGTCGTAGACGAACACGCGCAGCGGCACGCCGATCTGGTTGGCGGCCAGGCCGACGCCCTCGGCCGCGTACATGCTGGCGAACATGTCGTCCACGAGCGCCGCCAGCTCGCCGTCGAACCGGGTGACCGGCTCGCACGGGTGATGCAGCACCGGGTCGCCCACGGTCACGATCGGCCGGACCTCGCCCACTGCGTACGCCCCTTCCTCGGGTCATGTCTCGGGCAAGTGTACGCAATCCCGGGCGCATCTCGGTATGTAAGACGATCTCTCTTGAATAGTGAGACGCACGCTAGGGTGGCAGCACCGTCGTCGTAACGAGGGAGTTCACCGATGAACGCCGTCTACACGCATGGCCACCACGAGTCCGTGCTGCGCTCGCACCGCTGGCGCACCGCCGAGAACTCGGCCGCGTACCTGCTGCCCCACCTCAAGCCGCACATGAAGATCCTGGACGTGGGCAGCGGCCCCGGCACCATCACCGCCGACCTGGCGGCCCGCGTGCCCGACGGCCAGGTGACGGCCTCCGAGGTCACCGCCGACGCGCTGGAGCTGGCCAGGGCCGAGGTGGCGGGCCGGGGGCAGGCCAACGTGGACTTCGCCGTGGCGGACGTGCACGCGCTCGGCTTCCCTGACGACACGTTCTGCGTGGTGCACGCCCACCAGGTGCTGCAGCACGTCGCCGACCCGGTGGGGGCGCTGCGGGAGATGGGGCGGGTGACCAAGCCGGGCGGCTTCGTGGCGGCGCGCGACAGCGACTACGCCGCGTTCACCTGGTTCCCGCGAGTGCCCGCGCTGGACGAGTGGATGGCCCTGTACCAGCAGCTCGCGCGCGCCAACGGTGGCGAGCCGGACGCCGGGCGGCGGCTGCTCTCCTGGGCCCGCGCCGCCGGCTTCGAGGACGTCACCGCCACCTCCTCCACCTGGTGCTTCGCCAGTGCGGAGGACCGGGCCTGGTGGGGCGGCATGTGGGCCGAGCGGATCCTGCGCTCGAAGCTGGCCGAGCAGGCGCTGTCCAGCGGCGCCGCCACCGAGCCGGACCTGCGGCGCATGTCGGAGGGATGGCTGGAGTGGGCGGCGGCGCAGGACGGGTGGCTGTCCGTCCTGCACGGCGAGATCCTCTGCCGGGTCGCGCACCCGGCCTGACGCTGGCGGCGCGACGCCGGCGGCGTGACGCTCACGGCGTGACGCTCACGGCCTGACGCTCACGGCCTGACGCTCACGGCCTGACGCTCACGGCCTGACGCTCACGGCCTGGTGTTTTCGGCCGGACGCTCCCGGCTCAGAGACCCAGGGTGCGGACGCGCTGCCACTGCGGGTCGCGGTACAGGACCATGTCGGTGCCCACCATCTCGTCGGGCGCCGACAACATGGCGATCTCACCCGCCGCCTGCAACTGCAGCAGCAGGTCACGCACCCGGGGCCCGACCGGCAGCCGCCCGGTCGGCAGCCCCAGCCCGTTGCGCACCGTGTCGGCGACCTCCGACAGCCGGAACGGCCCGTCGAACCCCGCCACCACCCCGCGCACGACCGTGATCGTGATCAGATGCTCGGCCTCGGCGTGCGCGAGCTGCCAGGTCACCTGCTCCTTGCGCCGGCCGGTGCCCGCGCAGGAGGTGCAGGGCCGTTTCAGCTCGGGCGTCACCTCCTCCTCGGTCGAGCCGAGGCAGGCCGAGCACAGCCCGTTCTCGGCGGCGTGCAGCTCGGCGGTCATCCGGCCGCCGAGAATCACGCCGCAGCCGCAGGCGAACGCGTCACCCAGGATGCCGGTCTGAGGGGAGATCGCATGCTCACTCACCGAGCCGACTCTACCGTCGCCCCACGTGCCCCATGCCCGTCATCACCACCACGGGCCCCAACCGGCCCGGGACGTCAGCCTCGGAGGTCGCCCAGCCCGCGCAGCCGCCGCAACGCCTTGCGCGCCGCCGCCGCCACCCGCTCGTCCGGATGGTGGTCGATGAACACCCGCAGCACCTGCCCCGTCCACGGATGATCCCCGAACGCCAGGATCGCGATCGTCCCCGCCTGCTCCTCCGGCTTCATCCCCATCGCGATCGACTCGATCACCTCGCCGGTCTCCCCGCCGAACTCCAGCAGCGCCGCCGCCATGTCCACCAGCACCCACGCGATCTCGTCGGGTGACGGCTGCCGCTCCTCCCGGCCGGTGCGGGCCGCGATCACCGCCCCGAGCTTGGGCTCCTCCATCAGCCGGCCCAGCGCCTGCCGCCCCTCCTCGCCGAACGCCGTCGAGAGCAGCTCCACGCCGACCGCCCGGCTCAGCGGGCTCACCGTGCCCAGCACCGCCGCGATCTCGTCCGCCGCCGCCTGCTCGTCGCGGTCCTTCAGCCACCCGGCCAGCTCCTCGCCGCGCTCGCTCTCCGGGTAGGAGCGCAGCCCGTGCAGCAGCGTCGCCGCGTCGGCGTCCGCCAGCGTCCCCATGACAGGGATGTCCTGACCGGTGGTCTCGGCGATGATCTGCCGCGCCACCCACAGGCCGAGCCAGCTCAGCGTGTACGGCTCCGCCTGCCGCACCAGCCCGAGCCCCGTCAGCGTCGCGGACGCCTCACCCCGCAGCGGCTCCCTGGACAGGAACAGCCGGACCAGCTCCAGCAGCAGCCCTTCGTCCTCGGCCAGCCGCTCCCGGCAGTGCTCGGCCCAGAAGGCCAGCACCTCCGTGTCGTCGCCCTCCGGCTTCAGCTCCTCGGCCAGGGGCGCGGCGCGCACGGCGGCCGCGAGCGTGGCCCTGTCGGGCAGCCGGATCGGGGGCTGGAGGGGCAGCGTGTCGTCGTCGTAGGAGCTCACCCGCCCATCTTTTCGCGAGATTTCCGCTAGAGTGCCCGCTGACGCCGAAAAGTCAGAAGAAAGGAGGCGCACAGAGATGTTCGGCATGTTCACGGGCGCTCGCCGCGCCCGCTTCTGCTTCTCGGAGGATCCATGCGTTTCCGTCCCGCCGTCGAGGACGATCTAGACCGCCTGCTCGGCTGCGTCGTCGACGAGTCCATCAGCTGGTCCCACCCCGACCGGCTGCTGTCGTTCCTGGAGAGCGGCGCCTACCGCTTCGACCGCATCTGGCTCGCCGAGGCCGAGCCGGGCGGTGAGATCATGGCCCGCGCCGTGTGGTGGGGCTTCCCCGGCACCGACCGGCCGCTCGCGCTCGACTGCCTGTACGTCGCCCCCTCGGTCATCTCGCTCACCGACCGCGTGGGCCTGGCCGCCGACCTGCTGGGCCGGGCCCATGCCGCGTACGGGGAGGCGCCCGCCTACCACGTCTTCCTCTCCAGCGGCTGGCGCGACGACCCCAGGGCGAGCGCGGCCATCGCCTGGCGCTGGGAGGCCGCCGGGCGCGCCGGGCTGACCGACGAGCTCGAACGCCTGCGTTACGAGTGGACCCCGGCGGACGCGCCCGTGCCGGAACCGTCCGACCGGCTGGTCTTCCGCGAGGATGACGACGATGAGGCGTTCGTGGCCGCGTTCATGCGGGTGGCGGTCGGGACGCTCGACCACCACACCCGCCAGGCGCTGACCGGCATGGGGCCGGAGGCGCAGGCGCGTGAGGACGTCGGCGACTACAGGTCGATGCCGGGGGAGCGGGCCTGGTGGCGGCTCGCCTTCGACAAGGCGGGCGAGCTGGTGGGCGTCGCGCTGCCGTCGGCGAACAACGCGGGGCCCGTCGTGGGCTACCTGGGGGTGGTGCCGGAGCAGCGCGGCCACGGGTACGTGGACGACCTGCTCGCCGAGATCACGCGCTTTCACGCCGGGCGCGGGGTGCAGCGGATCGTGGCCGACACGGACACGGGAAACGTGCCGATGGCGCGGGCGTTCGAGCGGGCCGGGTACCGAAATTTCGCCATAAGGTTGGTCTTGTCGGCAAGTCCCGTGAACACGTGATGCGCGGCGGGCTCCGTACCCGCCACTGTTGATCCTGCGCGCCGTCCACCTCGCGCACGTGCGCGCCATCCCTTCGAGAACCTGGACGTGCTGCTCGGCCGGGGCATCTCCCTTGAGCTGGGCAGCCTCCAGGACAAGAGGGTGACGGGCGGGCGCGGCGGCTACCGCCCCGTCCCGCCCCACCAGACTCACGGACGGCACCCGGGCAGATTCTCCTGGCGCACCCCCACCAGAAAGTCCTCCACCCGCCCCCGATCCGGCCACTCCGGCAGCACACCCGGCTCCCCGGCCAGCTCGGCGGAGAGCGCGGCCCGCCAGGCGAGCATCGCGTCCCAGGAGACCTCGCCGCGCCGCACGGCCAGCAGCCGTTCGCGGTGCTCGGCCATCGAGACGAGCGGCTCGCCGTGCCGGAGCAGGTGCAGGCCGCTGAGCAGCAGCCGGAGCATGTGCATGGCCTGCTTCCAGTTGGGCCGCTCCGGGTCGAGCCGCCGCAGCTGCGACTCGGCGTACCCGGCGAACGAGCGGTGCGCCCGCTGCGACAGGAACGCCCCGCGCAGATCCCGCAGCCGCTGCCCGGCGGGGGTGATCACCTCCACGAGAGGGGACCACAGGCATTCCAGGACGGTGGGATTGGCGTCCAGGGCCAGCCCGCAGAAGCGTTCCACCTCCCAGGAGAACTGCTCGGGCAGCGGCCCGTCCCGGTGCGTGGCCGGTTTGTCCAGCCGCCAGAACGCCGAGGTAGGCGCCACGAACACGCCGCGCCGGTCGGTGTCGGAGTCGCCGGTGTCCAGCTCGTACGCCCTCGACCCCACCACCACGGAAAGGATCACGTCATCGTCCACCCGGATATCTTGCGCCATGGGGCCGCAGGCTGTTGTGATCGACGGGTGAGCGGTTTTGACGAGGTCTACCGGCGCAGCATCGAGCAGCCCGAGCAGTTCTGGGGCGAGGCGGCGGGCGGGATCGACTGGGACGTGCCACCCGCGACCGTGTACGGCGAGGGCCGCTGGTTCCCCGACGGCCGGCTCAACACCTGCTACAACGCCCTGGACCGGCACGTCGAGCGGGGCCGCGGCGAGCAGCCGGCGCTGATCCACGACAGCCCGGTCACCGGCACCACCCGCGTCCACACCTACGCCGAGCTGCTGGACGAGGTGGCCAGGACCGCGGGCATGCTGCGCGGCCTCGGCGTGACGGCGGGCGACACCGTGGTCATCTACCTGCCGATGGTGCCGGAGGCGGTGGTCGCGATGCTGGCCTGCGCCCGGCTCGGGGCGGTGCACTCGGTGGTGTTCGGCGGGTTCGCGGCCAGGGAGCTGGCGGTGCGGATCGACCACGCCAGGCCCAAGGTGGTGCTGTCGGCGTCGTGCGGGATCGAGCCGGCGCGCGTGGTGGCGTACAAACCGCTGCTGGACGACGCGCTGGAGCAGGCGGAGCACCGCCCCGAGCGGTGCGTGATCCTGCAGCGGCCGCAGTGCGTGGCGGAGCTGCGGGAGGGGCGGGACCTCGACTGGAAGCAGGCGGTGGCGGGCGCGGAGCCGGCGCCGTGCGTGAGCGTGGCCGCGACCGACCCGCTCTACATCCTCTACACCTCCGGCACGACCGGCACGCCCAAGGGCGTCGTGCGCGACAACGGCGGCCACGCGGTGGCGCTGCACTGGAGCATGTCCCACGTGTACGGCGCCGCCCCCGGCGAGGTCTACTGGGCCGCCTCCGACGTGGGCTGGGTCGTCGGCCACTCCTACATCGTGTACGCGCCGCTGCTGGCGGGCTGCACCACGGTCCTGTACGAGGGCAAGCCCGTCGGCACCCCGGACCCGGGCGCGTTCTGGCGGGTGGTGGCCACGCACGGGGTGCGGACCCTGTTCACCGCCCCGACGGCGATCCGCGCCATCAAGAAGGAGGACCCCACCGGCGCCTTCGCGGCCAAGTGGGACCTGTCGGGGCTGCGCCACCTCTTCCTGGCCGGCGAGCGGCTCGACCCCGACACCTACCACTGGGCCTGCGACCTGCTCGGCATCCCCGTCATCGACCACTGGTGGCAGACCGAGACCGGCTGGCCGATCGCCGCCAACTGCGTCGGCATCGAGCCGCTGCCGCTCAAGCCGGGCTCGCCGACCAGGCCCGTGCCTGGCTGGGACGTGCACGTCCTCGACAGCGAGGGTCACGACTGCCCGCCGGGCATCGAGGGCGCGGTCACCGTGAAGCTGCCGCTGCCGCCGGGCGCGCTGCCCACCCTCTACCGCGACGAGGCCCGCTTCCATCGCTCCTACCTGGAGCGCTACCCCGGCCACTACCTGACGGGCGACGGCGGCCACCTCGACGAGGACGGCTACCTCTACGTCATGGGCCGCATCGACGACGTGATCAACGTGGCCGGGCACCGCCTGTCCACCGGAGCCATGGAGGAGGTCATCGCCGAGCACCCCGACGTGGCCGAGTGCGCGGTGATCGGCGTCGCCGACGAGCTGAAGGGGCAGCTGCCGATGGGGTTCGTGGTGCTGAAGGCCGGCGCGGAGCGCGACCCGGAGGAGATCGAGCGGGAGCTGGCCGCGCTGGTGCGCGAGCGCATCGGCCCCGTGGCCGCCTTCCGCCACGCGGTCGTGGTGAGCCGGCTGCCGAAGACCCGCTCGGGCAAGATCCTGCGCGCCACGATGCGCACCATCGCCGACGGCCGCCCGTACGACGTCCCGTCCACCATCGAGGACCCCGGCGCGCTGCCGGAGATCGCACAGGCGCTGAAAGGAATGTGACCGGCGGGTAACGTCTCGGTCGTCCTGGCCAACAAGCCTGCGCCGACCGGGGCGTACCGCGCATGATGGGACATCCCACTCCCAGGGAGCAGGCCATGATCGACACCCCGAGCTACGCCGACGCCCTGAGAATTCTCGGATGCAAGGACGGCAGGCTGGTCAAGGTGATCGGGCTCGCCGCGGAGGCCGAGCGCACCGGCTGGGCGCTGGCCGGCGGCACCCGGCTCACCACGAGCCTGCGCGACCTGCGTGACGGCGTCGTGGCCTACGGCGAGGACGTCGTACGCCGGATGCCGGAGCTGAAGAGCGGCGTGGACCGTTTCACCCGCACCCAGCGGCTGGCCGCGGCGCACGCCGCGATCGTCGTGGCGGCCTGGTTCGAGGCGCTCGGCGAGGCGAAGCTGCCGTTCACGCTGGACCAGCTCGACCGCGGCGACCGCATCTCGCACGGCGTGCCGACCGCCGAGCGGTACGCCAGGCTGGTGGCCGGGCTGCTGCTGGAGCGGCTGCCCACCCCCGAGCCGCACGTGCCCTACACCGAGACCCGCGCCGCCGTGGAACGTGCCTACGAGCGCATGTCCGAGGCCATGACCGGGTACGTGGGCGGCCTGTCCGTCTGGGACGAGCTGCCGGTGGACGACCAGCTCGCGCTGCCCCGCCTGCTGTCGGAGGCGCCGGCCGCGCACGCGTTACGCATCTACGACGAGGACTACCGGTCGCTGGCGCTCGACAGCCACGAGTTCGGGGTGCGCAGCCTGGTCACCGAGCGGCCGCAGCCCGCCACGGCGCTGTCGCGGGTGGCGTGGCTGCTGGCCGAGCTGGCCCCGCCCCGCGTCGGCGACCGGCCGATGATCCACCAGGTCAGGATGGCCGCGAACGCCCTGGACCAGCCGCTCCTGCTGGCCGGCAAGCTGCCGGAGGACGTCTACCTGCCGCTGCTCGGCGAGGGCTACCTCAGCCCGCGCTGCCGGGTGGCGGAGCTGACCCGCGAGTCCTCGCCCGCCGAGCGGAGCTGGTGGGACAGGCAGCGGCTGCTGCCCGACCCCGAGGCGTTCCTGGTCGGGCACCTCACCTCACTGCGGGCCACCCAGGCGCCGCTGCTCGTGCTGGGCGAGCCCGGCTCGGGCAAGACCAAGCTGACCGAGGTGCTGGCCGCCCGGCTGGCCAGGTCGGAGTTCCTGCCGTTCCGGGTGGAGCTGCGCGCCGTGCGGGCCCGCGCGGACCTGGCCGGGCAGATCGAGCAGGCCACCGGCGAGGTGCTGGGGCAGGAGGTGCCCTACGCGGACCTGGTGGCGGCGGGCGGCGGCGCGATGCCGGTGATCCTGCTGGACGGGTTCGACGAGCTGGTGCAGGGCGGCCTCAACCGCTACGACTACCTGGAGCGGGTCCGCGAGTTCCAGACCAGGGAGGCCGGGCTCGGCCGGCCCGTCGCGGTGATCGTGACCAGCCGCACCGTGGTGGCCGACCGGGTGCGCTTCCCCGACGGGCTGCTGGCGCTGCAGCTCCTGCCGTTCGACGACGACCAGGTGCGCCAGTGGCTCGACATCTGGGACCAGGCCAACCGCGCCCTGCTGGCCAGGCGCGAGCTGAAGCCGCTGCCCGCCGAGGCGGCGCTGGTCCACGGCGAGATGGCCAGGCAGCCGCTGCTCCTGCTGCTGCTCGCGCTCTACGACGCCGGCGGCAACGCCCTGCAGCACGACCACGGCCCGCTGCGCAGGTCCCGCCTGTACGAGGTGCTGCTGCGCGACTACACCGAACGCGAGACGGGCGGCGCCCGCCGGGTCGTCATCGACCAGGAGCTGGTCCTGCTCGGCGCGGTGGCGCTGTCCATGCTGGCCCGCGGCAGCCAGGTCATCACCGACGAGCAGCTCGACCGCGACCTGCCCGCCCTGTGCCACGGCGGCGAGGACGACCAGGACGACGAGGAGGAGCGCGTCGGCTGGGCGCGCAGGGCCACCGAGCGCTTCTTCTTCGTGCGCAGGAAGGGGCACGCGTTCCTGCACTCCACGTTCGGCGAGTTCCTGGTCGCCTGGCTGACCCTCTACGCGCTGCGCGACCTCGACCGGCGCCGCCGCCTGGCGGGCGACGAGCCGCTCGCCGTGGTGCAGGCGGTGGACGACGACCTGCTGTACGCGGTCACCTCCCACTCCTGCCTGGCTGAGCGCGGCCCGACGGTCGGCTTCATCGTGGAGCTGCTGGAGGAGGTCCCGCCGGCGGTCCGGGCGCGCTGCGCCGAGCTGCTCGCGGGGCTGCTGCGGCGGGCCCTGCATGAGCGGACGCGCCGCCACTTCACCGGCTTCCGCCCGGTCCGGCACCCGCTGACCCGCCGCCTGGCCGCCTACTCGGCCAACCTCACGCTGCTCATCGTGACCGCCTCCGAGGAGCCCGTCGCGGTCTCGTCCATCCTGCAGGGGCCCGACCACCTGGAACGCTGGTCCGCGCTCACCCACCTGTGGAAGGGGCAGCTCGGCGCGGACGGCTGGGCCGGGCTCGTCACCGCCCTGTCCGCGCACCGGGTGGTCACGGACGGCGTGGAGGACGTCGTGCTGGGCGCCGGCACGGAGACCAGCGGGATGGGCGACGTCGTGGTCGCGGTCGCCACCGGGCACGCGCCCCGCCACCGCAGGCTGCTCGACCTGCTGCTGCGGGCGCTGGGGGAGGGGCGCGCGCTGCCGTTCCGCGATCGCGTGGGCATCCTGGAGGAGCTGCTGCGCACGGTGGCCGTCCGCTCGCCCGCGATGCACCAGGCGCTGGGCGCGATGTGGCACGAGGAGGGCGCCGACCGGGCAGCGATCAAGCCCCTCCTGCGGTCGATGCTCGCCGACCCGGCCGACCGGATGGCGACCTGGGAGCAGCTCGTCAAGTCAGGCGTCCCGGAGAGCGCCCTGTGGGAGATCCACCAGGACGTCCTGCACCCGGACGGCTGATCACGACCCGGCCGGGTCGGCGGGCAGCTCCACCGTGATCGTCAGCCCGCCCTCCTCGCGCGGCCTGGCCACCACCGTCCCGTCGTGCGCCTGCGCGATCACCCGCACGATCGACAGCCCCAGCCCGCTGCCCCGGTCGGAGCGCAGCCGGTCGGCGTGCAGCCGCCGGAACGGCTCGAAGATCGTCTCTATCTCGTACGTGGGCACCTGCAGCCCGGTGTTGGCCACGACCAGCTCGACCCGGTCGGCCCGCCCGCGCGTGGTCACCCACACCTCGCCCTTGGGGTGGTTGTGCCGGACGGCGTTCTCCACCAGGTTCTGCACCAGCCGCTCGACCAGCACCGCCTCGCCCGCCGTCGGGGCCGGGTCCAGCAGCCGGTGGATCGTCACCTCCCGCTCGGCCGCCTCGGCCGCCGCCTGGTCCAGCACGTGCTCGGCCACGTCCGTCAGGTCGAACGGCCGCCGGTCCAGCACCGCCTGCTCGCCCTCGGCCAGCGCCAGCAGGCCGTCGATGAGCCGCTCGTGCCGGGTGTTGACCAGCAGCAGCGACTCGCCGAGCCGCTTGACGTCGTCGGTCGCGTCGGGCCGGCGCACGGCCACGTCCACCAGCGTGCGGTTGATCGTCAGCGGGGTGCGCAGCTCGTGCGCGGCGTTGGCGACGAACTTGCGCTGCCCGCCGAACGCCCGCGCCAGCCTGCCCAGCATGGTGTCGTAGGTGTCGGCCAGCTCCTTGATCTCCTCCCTCGGCCCGTCGTAGGCGATGCGCTCGGTCAGGTCGTGGCTCTGCGCCACCCGCCGCGCCGTCTCGGTGACCTGCCGCAGCGGCCGCAGCAGCCAGCCGGCGCAGCGCCACCCGAGCCCGAACGCCGCCGCCGTGGCCGCCAGCACCGCTGCCACGCCGGTGAGGCGCACGTTGTTCAGCGTGTCGCGCTGGTAGACGGCGTGCACCTGCATGGCCCGGGTGCGCGCGACCTCGTACATGTCCTCGTAGCGGTGGAAGGTCCGCCAGTCGTCGTTGAACGCGGCAGGGGTGAACACGCTGCCGCGGTATTCGAGGCTCTGCGCCACCACCACGTGGACCGCGGTCAGCGCCAGGCCGCCGAGCACCAGCACCGCCCCGGCGCAGACCAGGGCGAAACGCATGCGCACGCTCATGGGATGCGGTACCCCGATCCGGGCACGGTCTCGATGACCTGGGGCTCGCCGAGCTTCTTGCGCAGCTTCATCATCGTGGTGCGCACCGTGTTCGTGAACGGGTCGATGTGCTCGTCCCACACCTTCTCCAGCAGCGTCTCCGCCGACACCACCGCCCCCTGCGCCCGCAGCAGCTCGGCCAGCACGCCGAACTCCTTGCGGGCCAGCGGCACGTACCGGCCGTCGCGGAAGACCTGCCGGTGCGCCCAGTCCAGCCGCACCCCGGCCCGTTCCAGCATCGGCGGGTCCGCCGCGCGCGCCCGCCGCCCCAGCGCGTGCACGCGCGCCACCAGCTCCTCGAACGCGAACGGCTTGGGCAGGTAGTCGTCGGCCCCCAGCGACAGCCCCGCCACCCTGGCCCGCACGTCGGAGGCCGCCGTCAGCATCAGCACCCGCACCAGCCAGCCCTGCTCCACCACCGCCCTGCACACCTCGTCGCCGTGGGTGCCCGGCAGGTCCCGGTCCAGGATCAGCACGTCGTAGTCGTGCACCCCGAGCCGCTCCAGCGCCGACTCCCCGTCGTAGGCGACGTCCACGGCCAGCGCCTCACCGCGCAGCCCCTCGGCGATCGAGTCGGCGAGCATGCGCTCGTCCTCAGCGATCAGAACACGCACCGCGGCCCCCAAAGATCTTCAAATGCCGTTCAGTGTGGTGGTGCCGGCATAACGCGGGCATAACCACCGCCTCACGGCAGGCTAGCGGTGCTCACCGTCGTGCTCGCCGTCGTGCTCGCCGTCGTGCTCGCCGTCGTGCTCGCCGTCGTGCTCGCCGTCGTGCTCGCCGTCGTGCTCACTGTCAGAGCCAGCCACGCTCCCGCGCCACCTGTACGGCCTCCGCGCGGTTGCGCGTCCCCGTCTTGCCGATCGCCGAGGACAGGTAGTTGCGCACGGTGCCCTCCGTCAGGAACAGCCGCCGGGCGATCGCCGCCACGGTCGGCTCGCCGGCGGCCACGCGCAGCACCTCGGCCTCCCGCTGGGTGAGCGGGCTGGGGCCGGTGGTCAGCGCGGACACGGCCAGCTTGGGATCGATGACCCGCTCGCCGGCCATCACCCGGCGCACCGCCGCGGCCAGCTCGGCGGCCGGGGCGTCCTTGACCACGAACCCGGCCACGCCCGCCTCCAGCGCCCTGCTGAGATACCCGGGCCGGCCGAACGTGGTCACGATGATCACCCGGCGGTCGCGCAGCCGCTCGGCCACCTCCAGGCCCGACAGACCGGGCATCTCGATGTCGAGCAGGACCACGTCGGGGTCGTGCGCCAGCGCCGCCGTCGGCACCTCGTCGCCGCGGCCGACCTCCGCCACCACCTCGATGTCGTCCTCCAGGCCGAGCAGCGCCGCCAGCCCGCCCCTGACCAGGTCCTGGTCGTCGGCGATGAGCACCCGGATCGCGGCGCCGGTGCTCGTGCGGCCCCGGGTCACGGCGCCTCCACGGGGATCTGCGCGTAGAGGCGGTAGCCGCCCTCAGGCAGGGTGCCGACCTCCAGGCGCCCGCCCGCGGCGCCGAGCCGCTCCGCCAGCCCCGTCAGCCCGTTACCCGGCCGCGGCCCCGCCGGCCCCGCCGGCCCCGCCGGCCCCTCATCCGGCCCCTCATCCGGCGCGGCGCTCTCCCGCGCCCCTCGCTCACGGGATCCGCCCGGCTCGCCGTCGTCGCGGACCTCCACCGCCGCCATCCTCCCGTCCGTCCGCAGGCGGATGTCGCACCGCCGGGCCCGGCTGTGGCGCAGCACGTTCGTGGCCGCCTCCCGCACGGCCCAGGCGAGCTGCGCCTCGGCGGCGGCCGGGATGGGCCCGTCGGCGGGGCAGACCGCCACCTCGATCCCCGCCACCCCCAGGTTGCGGGTGGCGGTCTCCAGCGCCTCCGACAACGACGGCGCGCGGTAGCCGGTGATGGCGTGCCGCACCTCGTCCAGCGCCCGCCGCGCGGCCCGCTCCACCTCGGTCATCTCGCGGGCGGCCCGCCCGGGGTCGGCGGGGGCCAGGCGCGCGGCGAGCTGGCTCCTGATCGTGATCGAGGTCAGCGTGTGCCCCAGCGTGTCGTGCAGGTCCCTGGCGAAGCGCAGGCGCTCGTTCTCCACGGCGAGCTGCGTCACCTCGACGCGGGCGGCGTTCAGCCGGGCCACGAGCAGCCCCATGTGTTTCATCGCCCACACGGCCATCGCCTGCGCCGCGATGACCAGCGGCACCCACCACACCTGCGCCGGCGGCGCGCCGAAAACCGGCAGCGCCGCCGTCTCCACCGCCGCCGTCGCGACCGCCGCCGCGGCGAAGGCCGGGGTGCGCAGCGACGCGGCGAACGCGCTGATCAGGAACACGAACGAGGCGTACGCCCACGGCGCCCCGAACAGCGGCAGCAGCGCCAGCGCCGACCCGGTCAGCCCCGCCAGCGCCCACGGTCTCGGCGTGCCCGCCCGTGGGCTCAGCATCCGCCACATGATCACCAGCCAGCAGGCCCCGAACACCGCCGTCAGCCCCAGCGCCGCCACCACCGCGAGCGGTCCGGGTCCGGCGCCGAGGAACGCCCAGAGCGGCCAGGCGACCAGCAGCAACCAGGCGCCGGAGCCCACCCGCGCCGCCGCCCGGCCCCTGCCGACGTCGAACTCCGCGACCGTCATGTGCCGACATCCACCTCTGCGACCGTCATGTGCCGACATCTAGCCTCTCGGCCGTCATGTGCCGACATCCACCTTCGCGACCGTCATAGTGCCCGACGGTAACGCCACAGGGCCAGCCCGGCGAAGAGCAGCGTCCACGCCGCCAGCACGGCCAGCGACGTGCCCGTCGGCGCCAGGCCGTCCAGCGTCCGCCACCCCAGCGCCCCCGCCTGGTAGGCCGGGCTGTACTCGGCGACCGCGCGCATCCCCGCCGGCATGGCCTCGACGGGCAGCCACAGCCCGCCCAGCACCGTCAGCAGGAAGTAGACGATCATCATGGCCAGGTTCGCGCCCTGCCCCTGGATGGCGTAACCGAAGGCCGTGCCGAGCGCCGCGAACGGCAGCACCCCCACCCAGATCAGCACGACCAGCAACGGCCAGGTGCCGGCCGGCAGCCGCACCCCCGACAGCAGCGCCCCGCCGGCCAGCACCACGACGATGCTCGGCAACACCATGATGGCGCCGCTGACCAGCTTGGCCGTCACGTACCCGTGCGCGGGCAGCGGCGTGATCGCCAGCTGCGCCAGCCACCCCTTCGAACGCTCCAGCGCGATGGCGCCCCCGATGAACAGCGCGGAGCCCATCGCGCCGTAGGTGGCCATCGACACCATCGCGTACGCCGCGAAGTCGTCCACCCCGGGCGGCGCGACGTCCAGCACCTGGGTGAACACCAGGTAGATGGCCAGCGGGAAGAACGTCGTCATGACCAGCCCCATCGGGTTGCGGTAGCCGCGCGCCAGCTCCAGCCGCAGGTACGACCCCATCAGCCCCGCCCTCCCGTCAGGCTCACGAACGCGCTCTCCAGGTCCGCGCTCTCCACCCGTACGTCCCTGACGTCGTCGAACATCGCGAACAACCCGCGCAGCGTGGCGTCGGAGTCCTTGGTCCGCAGTGAGACGGACCGGCCCGCCACGCTCACCTGCAGCACCCCCGGCAGGATCTCCAGCTCGCCCAGGTCCGCGTCACCCAGCGTGCACCGCACCTCGCTCCCGCCGACCAGCGCCTTCACGGCGGCCACCGGGCCGTCCGCGACGACCCTGCCCCCGGCCAGCAGGACCACCCGGTCGGCGTAGTCGTCGGCCTCGGCCAGGTAGTGGGTGGCGAAGACGGCCGTACGGCCCTGCCCGGTCCTGGCCCGCAGCTCCTGCCACAGGGCGCGCCGGCCCTCCACGTCCAGGCCGACCGTCGGCTCGTCCAGCACCAGCAGGTCCGGATCGCCCACCACGCACAGCGCGAACCGCACCCGCTGCCGCTGCCCGCCCGACAGCCGCCCGATCCGCTGCCCGGCCAGCTCGTCGACGCCCGCCGCCCGCATCGCCCGCTCCGGTGTCAGCGGCTCGGGGTACATCCCGGCGACCGCCGCCACCAGCTCGCCCACCCGCACGTCCTCCAGCAGCCCCGACTCCTGCAGCAGCACCCCGACCCGGCCCGACCGCAACGCGGCCAGCGGTGGCCGGCCGAACACGCCGACGGTCCCGGAGCCAGGGGCGCGCAGGCCCAGCGCGATGGACAACAACGTGCTCTTGCCCGCCCCGTTCGGGCCGAGCACCGCCACCGTCTCGCCCTCGCCGACGTCCAGGTCCACGTCGGCCAGCGCGATCACCTGGCCGTAGCTCTTGGTCACGGCCCGCATCTGTAGTGCGCTTCCCGTCATGCGACCAGCTTGCGGGAACGGGCCCGGCCTGATGTAGTGCCGTACGTCAGCCGGGCCCGTATGACGGATGTCACGGGTACGAGCCCGCTCACGGTCAAGACGCACGTCAACCGGATGATGACCAAGCTGTCGGCGCACGACCGCGCCCAGCTCGTCGTCATCGCCTACGAGAGCGGGCTGATCCGGCCGGGCGACCCCGGCCCGCCACGAGCCTGATCGGCGAGGAGGTACCGCGATCGGTGCAGCCGATCGCCCGCGCAAGGACGACGACGCCGGGCACGCCGCCTTCCTGCCGTCGCCGCATGATTCGCTTCTGCATCCGCCACAGACGCCTGGTCGCCGCCCTCCGGCTGGCCCTGACCGCCGCGCTCGCCGCCGCCGCGGCCACCTGGCCGGCCCCCGCCCACGACGACTTCACGCTGCCGGGCTCCGAGACCCAGCGACGGCTGGGCGGCACCGGCGGCCCGATCGACGCGTGGGTGCCGATGATGCTGTTCACGATCACGTTCGGCCTGTCGATGGACTACGAGGTGTTCCTGCTGTCGCGGATCAGGGAGGAGTACCTGAGGGACCGCGACAACACCCGCGCGGTCGCCGCCGGGCTCGCCGAGACGGCCCGGGTCATTACCGCCGCGGCTACGATCATGTTCTGTGTGTTCGCCGCTTTCGGCGCCTTCGACGATCGCGCGCTACGCGTCATGGGGGTGGGCCTGGCGGTCGCGGTGCTGGTGGATGCCACTGTGGTGCGCCTGGTTCTGGTGCCCGCCGCCATGGAAGTGATCGGTGAGCGCAACTGGTGGTTGCCTGTCCTGACCTTTCGGAGGCTGACACCGCAGCGGAATGGTACGTAATATCCAGACATCACGAGCGTTGGGGGCGCCAGGGTGCCAGGACAGAACGTGGGTGTGGTAGTAGATCCGCAAGTGCCGCGCGAAGTGGCCGGACTGTTACGTGCCAACGCCCCCTTGCTGTCCAGGGTGAGAGCCGGCTGGGTGCCCCCGGCCGCGGTCCCGGCCCGCCGCCGCAGCCCCTCCAGCGCGCTGCTGCTGGCCGCCACGCCCGTGGTGATCGCGCTCATGGCCGTCCTGCTGGCCTCGCAGGCCTCGGCGGCCGGGTTCGTGCTGCTCGGCACGTACGTCTTCATCGTCCTGGTGAAGATCGCCTCCATGAGCGAGACCCCCGAGGACGAGCGCCCGCAGGAGCGCGGCGTCTACGAGCAGGCCCGCTGGTACGACGGCCGCTTCCTGCTCCCCGAGGACTTCGACCACGACGCCAGGCTGGTGCTGGCCAGGGCGCAGCGGGCCATCGGCGCCGTGCTGCGCTCGCACGTCAACGCCGAAGGGCTGCTCGACGACGCCCGCAACGCGGTGATGCTGCCCGCGCAGGAGTGGGAGATAGCCCGGCTGCTGGCCAAGCTGTCGGCGCTGCGCCTGGAGCACAGGGAGCTGCTGGCCAGAGGCATCGCGCCCGAGGTGGCCGCGGTGATCGAGCCGCTCGAACGGGCCCTGGTCAACAGCGAGGCCGCCGTCGTCGCCCGCGTCGAGGCGCTGGAACGTTACGCCGGTCACGTCGCCGAGGCCGAGCGCGCCTACCACGCCCGCGGCCAGATCGAGGAGCTGCGCGCCCGCCTGCCCCGCTACGAGGAGCTGCTGGCGGAGGCGGGCGCGGACCGGCTCGGTGTGACCGAGATCGAGCGGCTCGCCGAGGACGCCGACGTGCTGGAGCGCACCTTACGCCGCAGTGTCGAGTCCGCCCACGAGGCGTTCCGCTACTTGGAGAGCTGACGTAACTCATGATCGATTGAGGATGCACAACGTGCCCGGACGTCAAGCGAAGGTGATAGTCGATCCGGTGGTGCCCGACGACGTCGCGGCCTTCCTGCGCGAGCACCGCAAGCTGCTGCCGCGCATCCGGTCGGGCTGGGTCCCCCCGAACCGCGGGCACTCTCCGGTGGCGCGCGCCGCGGGCCGGCTGGCCGCCGCCGCGACGGCGCTGGCGGCGGCGGTGTACGGGCTGGTGCTGTTCGTCGCCGAACGGTACACGCCGTTCGTGGTGATCATGACCGGCTCGGCGCTGCTGATGGTCAGCGTCCTGTTGCGGCCCAGGCCCGACGCCGAGGCGGAGCGGCGGCGCGCCCTGGAGCGCCAGGTGTACGAGGTCGCCCGCCGCCATGAGGGCCACTACGTGCTGCGCGAGCGGCTCGACGAGCCCGCCAGGGCGCTCATGGCCCGCGCCCAGGCCGCCATCGACCAGGTCGTGGACTCCAGCGTGAACGCCGAGGGCCTGCTCGACGGCGTGCGCAACGGCGTGATGCTGCCCGCGCAGGAGTGGGAGATCGCCCGCCTGCTGGCCAAGCTGTCGGAGCTGCGCGCCGAGCACCAGGAGGTCGTCTCCGAGGGCGTCATCCCCGAGGTGGCCGCCGTGGCGGAGCCGCTCGCCCACGCCCTGGACAGCAGCGAGCGGGCGGTGCTGGCCCGGGTCGAGGCCCTGGAGCGGTACGCGGGCCACGTGGCCGACGCAGAGCGCGCCTACCGCGCCAGGAACCAGATCGAACGCCTCAGCGCGCGGCTGCCCCGCTACGAGGAACTGCTCGCGGAGTCGGGCGCGGACGGCTCGGTGGTGCCGGAGCTGAGCCGGTTGTCCGACGACGCCGACCGTCTTGAGCAGGCGCTTCGCGACAGCGTCAGCTCAGCGCACGAGGCTTTTCGCCACCTTGATAGCTGACTTCGCTTAGGATCCGGATTCGTGGCGGATGTGGTAGTAGACCCCGAGGTACCATCGGACGACGCCCAGCTTCTCAGGGACAGCCGTCGGGTCCTGCTCAAGATGCGCACCGGCTGGACACCCCAGCCACGACGGCCGATCGCCGGCGCCCACCACCGCATGATGGCGGCGTTCGGCGGGGCGGCCCTGTTCGGCCTGCTGCTGGGCTTCGGCTCGTTCGCCCGCGGTCTCGGGCTGCTGATGCTGGTGCTGTTCGGCATCCCGCTGATGATCGTGCTGTTCGTCGGCAGGGACGACCGCACCTGGGACGACGAGGACGCCTACGAGCGCGAGGTCTACGACCAGCTGCGCTGGTACGAGGGCCGCTACGTGCTCACCGACGACCTCGACGAGTCCTCGGCCAGGCTCCTGGCCCGCGCCCAGCGGGCCATCGCCGCCGTCACCGGCTCCCGGGTCAACGCCGAGGGGCTGCTCGACGACGTGCGCAACGGCGTGATGCTGCCCGCCCAGGAGTGGGAGATCGCCCGGCTGCTGGCCAAGCTGTCGGCGCTGCGCGCCAAGCACAGGGAGACCGTCTCGCAGGGGCTCACCCCCGAGGTGGAGGCCGTGGCCCGGCCGCTCGCCCGGGCGCTCGACAGCAGCGAGGAGGCCGTGCTGGCCCGGGTCGAGGCCCTGGAGCGGTACGCGGCCAACGTCGCCGACGCCGAGCGCGCGTACGTGGCCCACCACCAGATCGAGGAGCTGCGCAGCCGGGTGCATCAGTACGAGGAGCTGGTGGCCGAGACGGGGGCCGACGGGTTCGCCGTACCGGAGCTGGAGCGCCTGGCCGCCGACGCCGACCGCCTGGAGCAGGCGCTGCGGCGCAGCGTCAGCTCGGCCCAGGAGGCCTTCCGCCACCTGGAGCCCTGACGGGCGTGCAGGTGGCTGCGGACGGCGTTCAGGCGTGAGGGCGCCCTGCGGCGGCAGACGGCCGTGATGGTGGGCGGTCGGCAGCAGCCGGTCAGGCGTGGGGAGCGGCCCGCAGCAGGCGGTCAGGCGTGGTGGGCGGCCTGCAGCAGCACGTCGCACAGGGCGTCGGCGGCGTCGACGCGGCCCAGCTTGGCCGCCGCGTGCCCCATCGACTGCCGCAGCCCGGGGTCGGCCAGCAGCGGCATCAGCTCGGCCAGCAGCATCTCGGCCGTCGGGTGCGGCTCCAGCAGCGCCCGTGCCGCGCCCGCCGACACCAGGTAGCCGGCGTTCTTGCGCTGCTCGTCGCCGCCGGTCGGGATCAGCGGGATGAGCACCGCAGGCTTGCCGATCGCGGTCAGCTCCGACACCGTGCCCGCCCCGCTGCGCGAGATCACCACGTCGGCCGCCGCGAACAGGTCGGCCAGCTCCCCGCCCACGTACGGCACCGGGTGGTAGCGGTCGGCCAGCTCCGGCGGCAGGGGCACCGCGCGCATCTGGTCGATCCACGCGGGCCCGCACTGGTGCACGATCTGCGCGTGCGGCAGCAGCCGGGGCAGCAGCTCCGCGATCAGCGTGTTGATCTGCTTGCTGCCCGTCGCGCCGCCGGTCACGTAGATCAGCGGCACCTCGAACGTCAGTCCGAACAGGTCGTAGGCCGCGGCGCGGTTGCCCTGCAGCAGCTCGGGCCTGATCGGGTTGCCCGTCACCACGGCCTTGGCCCGGGCGGAGGCCGGCAGGTACTGCAGCGACGACTCGTGCGACAGCGCGATCCTGGTCGCCAGCCTGGCCAGGATGCGGTTGGCCAGGCCCACGACGGTCGTCTGCTCGTGCATCACCAGCGGCCGACGGATGATCTTGGCTGCCACGCCGATGGGCACCGCCACGTAACCACCGGTCGACAGCACCACGTCGGGCAGGTAGCGCGCCGCGTGCCCGATCGCCTGGAACACGCCGATCGGGATGCGGAAGACGTCCGCGATGTTGGTGCCCAGCTCCTTGAGATTGGGGCGCCGGCGCAGCTTGCCCGTGGTGATCGCCTTGAACGGGATGCCGTGCTCGGCGGTGATCCGCGCCTCCAGGCCGTTGGCGGTGCCCACCCAGAGCACGTCGTGCGGCACCTGACGTCGCTGGACGGCCGACAGGGTCGTCAGAGCCGGATAGGTGTGACCGCCGGTGCCGCCGCCGGTGATCAACAGTCGCAGGGTTCGTGACATGCGATCAGCGTAGGGCCGCACAGCGGAAGCCGGTGTGCCCGGTCGAGGAGTCGGGCGTGTTGTTGGTGCGCGCGGCCACCCGGTAGCGGTTGCAGTAGGAGTCGTGGCACAGGTACGACCCGCCGCGGATCACCTTGGCCGCGCCCTCGGCGGGCCCCGCCGGGTTGTCGGCGAACGGCTCCCACTCCACGCCCCACCAGTCGGCCGTCCACTCCCACACGTTGCCGGAGACGTTGTAGAGCCCGTAGCCGTTCGGCTGGAACGACTTGACCGGCATCGTGCCCTTGCTCGGCGCCGTCGGGAAGCGGCCCTGCCAGATGTTGCACCGCTGCCGCCCCTTGGGCGCCAGCTCGTCGCCCCACGGGTAACGCCTGCGCTCCAGGCCGCCCCTGGCCGCCATCTCCCACTCCGCCTCGGTGGGCAGCCGCTTGCCCGCCCAGTCCGCGTACGCGGTGGCGTCGTGCCACGAGACGTGCACGACGGGATGGTTCTGCCGGTCGCCGATCGTGGAGCCGGGGCCCTCCGGGGCGCGCCAGGAGGCCCCCTCGACGCCCGCCCACCAGGGCGCGCCCGGCACCGTGGCCTCCATCACCCCGGCGGTGGCGAACTGGCGGAAGACGAACGACCAGCCGATCCGCTCGGCCTCGGTGACGTACCCGGTCTCCTTGACGAACGTGGCGAACTGCGCGTTCGTCACGCACGCCGGGTCGATCCAGAACGGGTCGACCCGCACCTCGCGCACCGGCCCCTCGCCGTCCTCGGGGCGCCCGTCGGGGTCGTCGCCGCCCATGAGGAACGTGCCTCCGGGGACGCGCACCATCCCCTTCGGCGGCCCGCCCGGCGCGGGACGCCGTACGGCGATCCGCACGGACTCCTGGACCTGCCCGGCGGCGGGGTCGCGGCTCGGGCCACAACAAGCGCTCAACAATCCCCCCAAAGTGTCACGACACCAAGGAAGGGTAGTCCCTGGAGCATGCCCAGGATTCCGTGCCCGCCCCGCTCGACGACTTCCCCCTCAGTTTCGCCGTAAAAGCCGCAGACCGGTAGCTTTCTACCATGCGACTCGGCGTGCTGGACATCGGCTCGAACACCGTCCACTTACTGGTCGTCGACGCCCATCGCGGCGCCCGGCCCATGCCTGCCTACTCCCACAAGGTCGATCTCCGTCTCACCGAGCACCTCGACAAGGACCAGAAGCTCGGCAAGGTCGGCATCGAGCGGCTGGGCAGCTTCGTCGAGGAGGCCGTCCACCTCGCCGAGGACAAGGGGGTGGAGGACCTGCTGGCCTTCGCCACCTCGGCCGTGCGCGAGGCCGCCAACGGCGAGCAGGTGCTCGCCGAGATCGACAAGCGCTGCGGCGTGCACATCGCGGTCCTGTCCGGCCGCGACGAGGCCAGGCTGACGTTCCTGGCCGTGCGGCGGTGGTTCGGCTGGTCGTCGGGCCGGTTGCTGGCCTTCGACATCGGCGGCGGCTCGCTGGAGATCGCCGCGGGGGTGGACGAGGAGCCCGACGTGGCCGTGTCGCTGCCGCTGGGCGCCGGGCGGCTGACGCGCGACTGGTTCACCGGTGACCCGCCGACCGCCGACGAGGTGCGCAAGCTGCGCAAGCACGTCCGCGCCGAGATCGCGCGCAGGGTCGGCGACGTCGTCAGGTACGGCGAGCCCGACCGCGCCGTGGCCACGTCCAAGACGTTCAAGCAGCTCGCCAGGATCGCCGGGGCGGCGCCGTCCAGCGACGGCCCGTACGTCTCGCGCTCACTGTCGCGCCAGGACATGGCCGACTGGGCCCTCAAGCTCACCACCATGAAGTCGGCCGAGCGGGCCCAGCTCTCCGGCGTGTCCGAGGGGCGGGCGGCGCAGCTCGCGGCGGGGGCGCTGGTCGCCGACGCGGCCATGGACCTGTTCGAGGTGGACCGCCTCGACGTCTGCCCGTGGGCGCTGCGCGAGGGCGTCATACTGCGCCGGCTCGACCTCCTGCCGGGACGGCTCGACCAGCTCAACGGCACCCCGGACCAAGAGTAAAAGTAAGGTCGATATATCCCCATACGTTGGCATAAAGCGCTGGTAGGCGGGCATTTTCCGCCGAATGATGACAGTGCTCGGCGCGATCGGATCTCTGGCAGTCGTCCTCCTCCTCGTCGTCCTGGCGGTGCTGCTCATCTCGGTCGTCGCGATGGTCACGCTGCTGGCGATGGCCGCCTCGATGACCCACTGGAGCCGGAGCTGGAGCCGGACGTGGAGTCGGGCCTGGAGGCGGCTGCTCCGCCGGAACCCCCGGCTGGAGCTCAAGCTCAGCGGGCGGACGGTGCCCGAGCGGCTGCGGGCCGAGCTGAGCGGGAGCGTGCCACGGGTGCGCCGCCGCTTCCTGCTCGGCGGCGCGCCGTCCGGCGCACCGCGGCGGGTGAGCGGCGCGCTGCGCGGCTATCGCCTGCACCGGCCGGTGGAACGCCGTACCAAGGTCTGACGGGAGCCCCGCACCGAAGTGCCGCACCGGAACCTGTGGGTTCCGGTGCGGCACCTGGGGTCCGGCAGCGGGGGTTCAGGTGGCCATGAGGTGCTGCCCGGCCGCGCCCGGCGCGTAGCGCAGGCGCTTCTCCAGGCAGACCACGGAGCCGTGCTCGTGCCGGTTGGTGAAACGGATGTCATCGGCGAGCGCTCGCATGATCTGCAGCCCACGCCCGTGCTCGGCGCCCGGTTCGGGCTCCGCCACCTTGCGCGGGTCGAATCCGTCACCGTTGTCGACCACCTTGATCACGCACAGGTGGTCGTGGACGGACGCGCTGACCGTGTAGTCGTCGCTGGGCGCCGCATGCCGGATCACATTGGAGCACGCCTCGGTGAGCATGAGCTCGATGTCATCACGGATCTGCGGCTCGACGCCGAGCGACCGCAGCGTGCCGTCCAGCATCTGCCTGATCAGCGGGACGCTCGCCGCATCCCTGGGCAGTCGGAGCGCCATCGTAGCCTCCACTGCGCCTCCTCCCGTCTGGATGCGTGCGAGCCTTCTGCCCTCGAATCCGTGTCCCAATCGTCGGATTCGGACGTGGCGAGGCCGAAAATCGCTAGCGTTCCAGCAACCGGTGCGCCACTTCCAGGCAGGCCTTGTGGATCTCCTCCTCGGGGAGCTCGCCCTCCTTCATCAGCCACTTGCCCGCGTGCAGGGCGAACAGCGCCAGCGAATGGCTGACCCGCTCGGCGGGCGGGGCGCCCGGCTCGCTGATCTCCGTGGTGAGCTCCATCATGCGCTCACGGATCTTGATCAGCGTCGGGTGGCCGCGCAGTGCCGTCTGGTTGCGCTCCAGGAACCGGGCGATGCCGAGGTGCCGCGTCGCGCGGACGCTCTCGGCGTAGCGGTCGACCAGCTCGCGGCGCGTCTCGGGCGACCTCGGCCGGCTCCTGACCCAGGCGAGCAGCTCGTCCAGCTCGCTCAGGCGCTGCTCGACCAGGCTCGCCACGATGTCGTCCTTGGTCTTGAAGTGGTAGTAAAGTGCGGCCTTCGTCACGCCGAGCTCCTCGGCGATCTCCCGCAGGGAGGTCGCCTCGTAGCCCTGCTCGGTGAACAGCCTCAGCGCGATCTCCTGAATTCGGGTTCGCGTGTCTTCCCGCACTTCGCACCTTTTCTACTTGACGGCCGGCAAGTAAGTATCCGCTTCATTGTACGCTTGCCGGTCGGCAAGTAAGCACGACCGTCTCCATCCGCACGGCCGGGTGAAAATGGGAGGCGCAGGACCGGGCGCTTCCAGGACAATCCTGCCCATGCACACCATCCGCCGACCCCGCGTGGACGACGCCGCGGCCATCCACGAGCTCGTCGCCACGTGCGACACGGCCGTCATCGGCGCGCCGGACTCGACGCTGGACGACATCGCCGACGAGCTGGTCGAGCCGGGCTTCGACCGCGACAGGGACGGCTGGCTGGCCCACGACGCCGGCGGCCGGGCCGACGGCTACGCCTGGGCCTGCCGCAACGGCGACAGCGACCTCGTCGACGTCGAGGTCATCGTCCGGCCCGGGGTGGACGGGCTGGCCGACGAGCTGTGGCCCGCCGTGCTGGCCCGGGCGGCCGAGCTGGGCGCCGAACGCGGCCACGACACCGTCACCCTGCACATCGGCGTCTACCGCACCGACGAGGCCAAGCGGGCCCGGGTGGAGGCGCTCGGCTTCGAGCCGGGCACCAGCTACCACCGCATGCGCATCGACCACGACGGCCCCGTCGAGCCGCCCGCCGCCCCCGCCGGGCTCACGCTGCACTCCGGGGAGAGCGAGGAGGTGCGGCGCGAAGGGCACCACGTGCACCAGGAGGGGTTCGCCGAGCACTTCGGGTTCGTCCCCGTCGGCTACGAGCAGTGGTACGAGCGCAGGCAGGCCTCCAGCGCCACCGACTGGAGCCAGCTCACGCTGGCCCGCCTCGACGGGCGGCCCGCCGCGGTGCTCATCGGCAACAACCAGTTCGTCTCCGACGAGGGCTGCGGCTACGTGGCCACGCTCGCGGTGCTGCCCGCGTACCGGGGCAGGGGGCTGGGCCGGTTCCTGCTCAAGCACGCCTTCGCCGCCGACGCGGCGCGCGGCCGCAAGGGCACGATCCTGCACGTCGACTCCAACAACACCACCCCCGCGCTCGGCCTGTACGAGTCGGCGGGGATGCGCCTGGTCATGGCCATCGACGTGTGGCGGCGCCGCCTGCCCTAGCCTTACCCGGCCTGCTCAGACGCGGTGGCGGGCCAGGTGCTCCAGCACCGACTGGTTGGCCTCCCACCCGTCGGGGAACTTCACCGGCACCCCGAGCTGCACCGGCTCCGCCGACGGGTGCGCGTCCAGCAGCTCGGCGATGCCCGCCCTGGCCACCACCACGCACGCGTGCCGGTGCCGCGAGGCCAGCACGCACAGCCGTCCCGACTCCAGGTGGAAGGCCGTGGCGTCCCTGCGGCCCGACAGCGGGTGCAGCACGATCGTCACGTCGTACTCGCGGCCCTGCAGCCGGTTGGCCGTGTCGACGGTGATCTCCGCCGGCAGGCCCGCCGCGCGGATGGCGGCCACCTGGTCCCGGTGCGCCGCCCCGACCGCGATCCGGTCGGCCGTCACCGGCCGCTCGCCCTGCTCCGAACCGGCCACCGCGCCGCGCTGCAGCAGCCGCTCGGCCAGCTTCGCCACCGCCTGCACGGCCTCGCCGTCAGTGCGCACCGTGTGCCGGTTCGGCAGCTCCAGCAGCGCCCACCCCGACCGGGCCGCCTCCTCCAGCGCCCGGTCGTGCACGCTGCCCATGCCGCCGGTCGCCAGCTCCAGCCACCGGTCCCCGTGATCGGTGCCGGACCGGAAGCCGGTGAACGGGTAGAACGCCCGCGACACCACCGGCGCCGCCGAGGCGGGCAGCCGCCACGACACCGGCAGCCGGTGCACCGGCAGGTCCGGGTTGTGCCGCAGCAGCACCGACACCGCGCTCTGCAACGGATCCCACGACAGGCCCGACCAGCGGTCGCCGTCGACGATCGAGAACGGGTCGAGCTGCCCGGGATCCCCCACGAACAGCGCCCGCTCGAACAACCCGGCGATCCTCAGCAGCTTGTCCGAGCGCATCTGGTACGCCTCGTCCACGATCGCCCACGGCCACACCCGGTCGCCGATCCACGCCCACTTGTCGGCCGTGGCGATGACGATGTCCGGGTCGCCCAGGTCCTGCATGCGGGTGCCGACCCGGACGCCGGGCAGCTCCAGCATGCGCAGCGGCGGCACGTACCCTCCGGCCGACAGCCGGCCCACGGTCAGGTGCGGGTGCTTGTCGCAGATCCTGGCCACCAGGTCGTCGACCTGCTCGTTGGTCTGCGCCACGATCATGAGCGGCTCGCCGGTCGCCGCGATGTGCGCCGCCGCCCGTACGACCAGCGTGGACTTGCCCGCGCCCGGCGGTGAGTCGACCACCACGCCACGGTGGCGGGGCAGGTCGGCGAGCACGTTCCTGATGACCTGCTCCGGGCTGTCGCCGGTCACGACCACTCCTCCTGGGCGTCCTCGTCGTCGGGCACGTACTCCTGCGGCGGGCCGCCGTGCGTCCACGGCGTGGCCTCGGGCTCGGGCAGGGCGGGCGAGCCCTGGAAGTCGTCGGTCAGCGAGGTGTAGCAGACCCGCTCGCCGACCTCGGGCACCGCGCCGGGCGCCGCCGTCCTGCCCCGGCCCATGCCCTTGGTGATCTTGAGGGTGACCAGGCCCTCGGCGGCCTCCACCAGCTCGGCGCCCTGGCTGCGGCGCTGCGGGGTGCCCAGCGAGGTGCCGGGCGGCAGGCGTACCGGATCGTCGGTCTTGATCACCACCAGCGGGCGGAGCTTGCGCGAGCGGCCCTCGCCCTCGGTGTTGTCGGGCACCGTCTCGATCACCTCGCCCGCGAACGCCTCGCCGGTCAGCCGGTACTCGGCCATGACGAGGGGGTCGTCGTAGGCGCGCTGCACGTCGTAGGCGGCCTGGGCGCGCTCCATGCGGGCCAGCTTGGCCGCGGCGGCCACCGCGCCGTCGCGCCGCGCCTGCGGTGGCGCGCCCTCGGCGATGTGCACCGCCATGCCGCTGAACGAGCCGCGGTCCTGCTCCCAGCGCTGGGCCACGCTCGCGCCCGCGGGCAGCGCGGCCAGCAGGTCGATCGCCTGCCACATGAGCCGCCAGGTGGGTTCGAGCTGGGTGCGCAGCGCCTCGGTGACGCGATCGGCGGACTCGCTGTCCATCGCCGGGGCGAGCACCTCCGCGTCGAAGCCCGGGTCGGTGGCCGGGCCCGCGGGCGGCCAGATCAGCGGGTCCTCGGCCTCGTCGCTGGGGCCCGTGGTGATCCAGGCGAGCAGCGCGGCCAGGTTGGCGTCCTCCAGCGAGCTCTGCCCGCTGGCCCAGTGGCGGCCCAGCTCCTCCGTCGCGGCCAGCATCAGCGACGAGCCCGGATACGCCGCCCGCTCCCCGAGGTAGGTCAGCCACCGGCCGAGCAGCGGCACCGACTCGGGCACCGGGTAGGGCCCGTCGGTGCGGCGGAAGCGGGTCGAGCGGCCGAGCAGCCGGGTGAAGGCCACGCCCGCCTGGTTCGGGACGATGAGCTGCGGCGCCTCGATCGCCCGCTCGTACGGGTCGGCGTTCTTGCGCTCCACGGTCTCGGTGTCGTTCGTGAAGCCCTCGATGTAGGGCAGCAGCACCCCGGCCACCTCGGCGGCCCAGGCGAAGCGCAGGTCGCGGTTGCGCGGCTGGGTGACCACGAGCAGCCGCGGGTGCTCCCTGTCGGTGCCGAGCATCGCGGCCAGCGGCGCGGCGGCCTCGCCCGACAGCTTGAGCGGGATGAACACCATGGGGCGCTCGGACAGGTGGCAGTGCCTGACGGTCGCGACGGGCTGCGCGATGCCCTCGTCCAGGGCACGCAGCCGGGCTAGCGAGGTCAGCAGGCTCATGTCGGGCGTCTCCGCGGCAGGCGGGTGGTCAGCGGCATCATGCGGGCAGGCTCCGCGGCGCGTCGGCGGCCGGCGGCGTTCGTGGTGGGGCCGGTGGTGGCGCCGGTGCTGAGGCCGGTGGTGGGGCCGGTGATGGGGCCGGTGGTGGGGCCGGTGGTGGGATCGGTGGCGGGGTCAATTCAGGCACTCCCTGCGCAGGCGTTCGGCGTTGCGGAGCAGCCGGGCGATCTCCTCCTGCCCCTCGGCCGGGTCGCGGGACCCGTCGGCCAGGCCCAGCGCCTCGGCCACCGAGGCGACCCCGCCCAGCTCGTCGCGCACCTGCCGGCCCAGCAGGTCGGAGGCGCCCTCCTGGCGGGCCTCGTCGCGGCAGAAGAAGCACAGGTCGCAGGTGGACAGGCAGTCGGGCGCGTAGCGGGCGGTGGTCCTGCGCAGCGCGTCGGCCAGCTCGGCCACCGGCCTGGTCGGCCGGCCGTCCTCGTCGGGCAGCAGGTCGAGGGTGAGGTCGTCGGGCAGCCCGTCGAGCAGCCGGTCGAGCGTGGTCATCCGGGCGAGCTGGCGGCGCAGCACCGCGAGCTGCTTGCGCACGTCCACCAGGGTCGCGACCGGCCGGTTGGCGAAGTTCTCCGGGCAGACCAGCACCACGTCGTGGGAGACCTTGGCCGGGTCGTGGCCCAGCTCCTCCAGCAGGTCGCGCAGGGCCAGCACGTACACCGCCGCCTGCCGCGCGGCCGCCGCCACCGCCGCCGGGTCCGCCTGGCCGTCGATCACCGCGAACGACTTGATCTCCACGATGTGGAAGCGCCCGCCGAGCTGGAAGGCCACCACGTCGGGCTCCAGGAAGGCGGTGTGGCCGGCGATCCGCAGGCTGAGCAGCGGATGGTCGTACAGGGTGCCGGCGTCCTGGCCCTCGCGGGCCGCCCGGTCGAACAGCGCCCTGGTGTGGGCGTGGCGCAGGTGGGCGCCGACGTTCTCCACGTCGTGGTAGGACACCTCGGCGACGGGCAGGCCGAGCACCTCGCGCAGCATGCGCAGCAGCTCCGCGCAGCCGTCGGCCTTGACCAGCGCCTCGAACATGTTGCCGCGCGTGATCGCGAACGGCGACTGGCCGAACGGCGCGGGGAACCCGAGGTGCCGGGCGGCGGCGTCCTTGTCGATGCCGGCGCCGTCCATGAGGGCGCGGCGGGTGCAGCCGGGGTTCGCGGCCAGCGCCGCGATGGCGCGAGCGTCGTGCGGCTGCTGCGGCGTCGTGCCCCGCAACGCGTCCAGCCGGTGGACGTGGTCGCCTTCGCGCTTCAAGCCGCTCACTTCGCGTTCTCCTTCTTGATCGTGCTCAGCGTAGCGGCGCCGAACAGCCGCGCGGCGTCACCGAGCTGCGCCGTGGCGCGTTCTGCCAGCTCGGCGCGATCCCGCGTGTCGCGATCGGCGTGCACGCGCAGCTCCGCGCGGGCCGCCTCGACCACCCGCGCGGGGTCGGGCGGACCGAGCGTGCCGTCGGTGGCACCGGGGATGTTCCTGGCCATCCTGACCAGTAAGCGTTGCGCCCGCTCGTCGTCGGAATCCTGCTCCGCCACGGCGATGGCGCAGGTCAGGAAGTCGACGCGGGGGCTGAGGGGCCCGACCACCCGCCGTTCCAGCGGCCAGGTGCTGAGCGTGAGCACGCCGCGGGCGGGGGAGAGGCGGTCGGTGAGTGCGGCGCACAGGTAGTAGGGGCGCCCGAACGGCGCGGAACGGAACGAGCGCTCCTCGTCCCTGCGCAGGCTGGTGAGCTGGCTGCTGCGGATCGTGCCGCCGAAGAACGCGTCGCTGACGGCCACGATCAGCCGGGGCTGGGCCGCCGCGCCGAGGAAGCGCAACCCCTGGTGCACCTGCTCGCGCACGGTGACCAGCCGCGGCGGCTCCTCCTTGGCGGCCGGCTGCCCGCCGCTCACCAGGGCGTCCCAGGCGCGCTCGACGCTGCGCAGCTCAGCGCGCAGAACCCGGGCGGTGGCGCCGTCCCTGACCCGCATCGCCTTGCGCACGCCGGCCCGCAGCTCGTCGATCCGCCGTTCGAGATCGTCCAGCCGGTCACTCATGGCGCGACTGTACCAGCAGTCCCAGTATTTTCCAGTATTTCTGGAAGAATTGGATCTACATCGTAAAGGCGTCCGGGCCGGTGCTCACGCGGGGACGGCCACCACCCACGTGCGGTCCTCGGTCAGGAAGCGGTCCAGCCGCAGCCCCTCGGCCTCCAGCGCGGCGGCCAGCTCGCCGTCCGTGAGCCGCTTGGAGGCGAACGACTGCGTCCACACCCGGTCGTCGCCGTAGGTGTAGCGCATGGTCGCGTGGTAGACGCCGGGCGAGACCTCCTCCACGGCCGCCATGGTGATCGAGACGTCGCCGTCCTCGCGGCCCATGCCCGCGTGCCAGCGGTCGTGCGCCTCGGCCGGCATCCACTGGATGAGCACCGCGCCGCCGGGCTTGACGTGGCGGGCGCAGGCGGCCAGCAGCGCCTGCCTGGCGGCGTCGTCCGCCGTGTTCACCAGCTGGGACGCCAGCATGACCGTGTCGAAACGCTCACCGAGGCGCAGCTCCTGCACCTGGGCGACCACCGTGCGCGCGCCGCGCACCCTGGCCAGCATCTCCGGCGACTCGTCCACGGCCACCACCTCGAAGCCGAGGTCGATGAGCGGGTGCGTGACCCGGCCGACTCCCGCGCCCAGCTCCAGCACCGAACCGCCGGGCGGGGTCACCCCGGCGACGATCCCGGGCTCGTCGCCGGCCTCGAGCATGCTGTAGAACTCGACGGGGGAGCCGTCGGGAGTGATGGGCCCCGGGCCCGTTCCTGTGTTCCGCATACGTCGAACCTAGCTCCGGGGTGGCGTCGCGGGCGATCAGTTCCCCGCGGGCTGCATGTCCCGGCCGCCCTGCCTGCCGTCGTCGTGCCGGCCGTCGTCGTGCCTGCCGGTGGTGTCCCGCCTGCCGCCGTCCCGCCAGGCGCTGTTCTGCTTGCCGTTCTGTCTGCCGCCGTTTCGCCTGCCATCGGCGCCGGCCGGGCGCCGGGCGCGCACGCGCATGCTCAGCAGTGAGCCGCGCTCGTCGCGTTCGAGCACGACCTCGTCGCACAGGTGCTGGATCACCCAGAGGCCGTAGCCGTGCGAGGCGGTACGGTCCAGGTCGGCCTTGGCGAGGTGGTCGTGCGTCAGCAGGCCGGCGGGGTCGAGGACGTCCACGACGACGTCGCCGCCGGTGGCGCGCGCGGTCACCGCGCCCGTCTTGCCGCCGTGGTCGAGCACGTTGGTGACGGCCTCGTTCACCGCCAGCACCAGATCCTCCAGCCGCCGCTCGGGCAGGCCGCAGTGGCGGCCGTGCAGGCGCACCAGATCTCTGATCAGGCCGAGGTCGGCCGTGATGGGACACCGTAGTTCGAACTCGAAGACCATGACCATTCTGCCCGCCGAGGGCCGGGGAGGAATCCGCGGGCCCTGTTCCAGCTTTCCCTGATGGAGATCGGCAAACGTGCGCCTTCCCTCGTCCACCGGCGGTGATGCGTTGGGATCGCTCCCACGGCCGCGCGACGCCCGCCTGGACGGTTGCCGAGCGAGCCCGGACAGAGCGCCTCCTAAGCGCATATGTCGGGACAAGGCTTGGTCAAGGGAGGAATCATGGCAGGTCAGCGCCGGTTATCGTGAGGCGCCGGTTATCGAGAGGCACGGTGAGGCCCTGAGCACGGACGGGTGGTGACATGGGCGCATCCGACATGGGGAGAAGAGGGGCGTTCCCCGCGGTCGCGGTGATCGACGGCGACGGCGTCATGATCGGCTGGACACAGGCCGCCGAGGAGCTCACCGGCTACCCCGCCGCCGCCATCCTCGGCCGCTCCGTCACCACCCTCCTCCTGCCCGGCCCCGCCGAGGACGGCTACCCCGAGCCCGGCGGCGACCCGGCCAGGGCCGGGCTGGTGGAGCTGCGGCGGCGCGACGGCGGCAGGGTCGTCGTCCGCGCCGAGGTGGCCCCGCTCGACACCGCCAGGGCGGGGGAGTCCTGGCTCGTCTCGGCCATCCCGGCCGCCGACGACCTGTCCGGCGGCACCGGGTCGCTGCTGGAGTCGCTCATCAGCCGCTTCCCCGTCGCCATGGCCATCTGGGACAGAGACCTGCGCTGCGTCTGGCTGAACACCGCGGCGGAGAACCTGGAGAACGTCTTCCCCCACTACCACCTCGGCCGCTCCCTGGCCGACCCCATCCCCGGCCTGGACACCGGGGCCGCGCAGGACGCGATGCGCAGGGTGCTCGCCGACGGCACCCCCATGATCGACCGCGAGGCCCGCTGGACCTCCCCCGACGGGAGCCAGGAGTGCACGCTGTCCACCTCGCTGTTCCGCCTGGAGGGCATGGACGGCAGGCCGCTGGGCGTCTGCTCGCTGGCCCTGGACATCAGCCACAGCAGGGCCAGGGACCGCCTGGCCCTGCTGCGCGAGGCCAGCGTGCGGATCGGCAGCACGCTGGACGTCAGGAAGACCGCGCAGGAGCTGGCCGACCTGGCCGTGCCCGTCCTGGCCGACTACGTGACCGTCGACCTGTCCGAGGCGACGCTGCCCGACGCCGAGCCCCTGCAGCGGCTGGCCGCCACGGAGGTGAGCGTCCCCGTCTTCCGCCGGGCCGGCGTGGCCTCGGTCCACGAGGGGATCCCCGAGTCGTTGTGGGCCCTCGGGGAGGCCGTGTTCGTGCCGCCCGACTCCCCGTTCACCCGGGTGCTGGCCACGCGGCGGCCGCACTACGAGGCCGTGCTCGACACCTCGCCCGGCGGCTGGCTGGGCCAGGACCCCGATCGGGCGCGGATCATCCACGGCACCGGCATGCACACGCTGATCATCGTCCCGCTGGAGGCGCGCGGCGACATCCTGGGCGTGGCCGTGTTCGTGCGCAACAGTAATCCGGCCGCGTTCACCAGGGACGACCTGCTCCTGGCCGAGGAACTGGTCGCGCGGGCCGCGCTGAGCCTGGACAACGCGCGCCGGTACACGCGCGAGCGCAACACCGCGCTCGCGCTGCAGCGCGACCTGCTGCCGCGCAACCTGTACGGCGGCGCCGCCGTCGAGGTGGCCTCCCGCTACCTGCCCTCCGACGTGCACGAGGGCGTCGGCGGCGACTGGTACGACGCCATCCGCCTGCCCGGCGCCCGGATCGCCCTGGTCGTCGGCGACGTCACCGGGCACGGCGTCAACGCCGCCGCCACCATGGGCCGGCTGCGCACCGCCGTGCGCACCCTGTCGTACCTGGACCTGGGCCCGCACGAGGTGCTCAGGCACCTCGACCGGCTGGTGGCCGAGGACTCCTGTGACCTCGACCAGGCGGGCGCCACCTGCCTGTACGTCGTCTACGACCCGGCCACCCGGCGCTGCACGATGGCCGCCGCCGGGCATCCGCCGCCCGCGGTGGTGGCCCCGTCGGGCGAGGTGACGTTCCCCTCGCTGCCCAGCGGCACCCCGATCGGCCTCGGGCTGGGCGCGTTCGAGTCGCACGACCTGCACCTCGACGCCGGAACCGTGCTCGCCCTCTACACCGACGGCCTGATCGAGACGCGCCAGGCCGACCTCGACGCCGGCATGGCCAGGCTCGGCACGGCCCTGGCGGGCGCGTCGGCGCTGCCGACGCTGGAGGGCCTGTGCGCCGCCGTAATCGGCGCCATCGTGGGCGACGGCCCCGCCGAGGACGACGTCGCCCTGCTCATGGCCCGCACCCGCGCCTGACGCTCACCGGTCGGCCATGGTGCCGTCCTCCAGCCGGCTGACGGGCAGGTAGGCCCGCCGGTACGGGTACCGTCCGGCCAGGTCGTCGCGGTCATCCACGCCCGGCCCCGGGTGTCGCCCGGATGCGGGCAACCGCCCGCAGAAGCGGTAGGCGTGCGGCCGTTGAGCGTGGCCTCGCCGAGCCCGTACCCTCCCTGGTCGGTGCGCACGCGCAGCGTCACGAACGTCCGTCCCGGGCAGGTCATCAGGACCTCGACGTCGGTGATCCTCATGCCGGCTCCAGAACGCGCACCCCGTACGGCGGCAGCTCCACGACGCTGACCGGGGCGCCGTTCTCGAGCGCACGGGCGAGCGAAGCGGAACGTCGGCGACCACTCCGCCCCAGGTTTTCGACCCCCAGAGCCAGAACAAGCCCCACCCCGCTTGAACGGCGGCGCTTTCGAGCGGATCCTAAGCACAAAGTCCGATCATGACGCGTGCGCCCCCCCGGGGCAGCCGCCCGACCATCATGGAGGACGCGTGACACAGGCCGATCACGCGGTTCACCGGCCGGCGGGCCACCCCGCCCTCCTCGGCCTTCGACGCTGACCACCCCCCGGGACGGGAGCTGTCCCGGCCGCGAAGGAGACCACATGAGAACGGGAACCTGGCTGATCGGCGCACGCGGATCGGTAGCCGTCACGAGCATGATCGGAGCCCTCGCCATCCGCGCCGGCCTGACGCCCCCCACCGGCTGCGTCCTGGAATCGCCCGCCCTGCGCGAACGCATCCGCCCCGGCGTCGGCGACCTGGTCTTCGGCGGGCACGACGTCACTTCCGTCCCGCTGGAGAAGAAGGCCGCGGAGCTGGCGGGCTCCGGGGTGGTGCCGGCCGCGCTCGCGCTCGCCGTGAAGGACGACCTGGCCGCCGTCGAGCAGCACGTACGTCCCCTGCCCACCGCCGACACCCAGGCCGAAACCGCCGGCGCCATCGCCGCCGACCTGGACCGCTTCCGCCGCGAGCACGACCTGGACCGCGTCGTCGTCATCAACGTCTCGACCACCGAGCCCGTCCCGCCCCCGCACCCCGCCCACACCTCGCTCGACGAGCTGCGCACCGCCCTGTCCCGCACCTCCTCCTCCACCTCTGCCGACGGCGGCCCGGTGCTGCCGCCCAGCTCGCTGGCCGCCTACGCCGCGCTGTCCGCCGGCTGCCCGTACGTCGACTTCACCCCGTCCGCGGGCGCCCGCCTGCCCGCGCTGGACGCGCTCGCCCGCGAGCGTGGCCTCCCGTACGCCGGCCACGACGGCAAAACGGGGGAGACGCTGGTCAAGTCGGTGCTGGCCCCCATGTTCGCCCAGCGCAACCTCAAGGTACGCACCTGGTCCGGCATCAACCTCCTGGGCGGCGGCGACGGCGCCAACCTCACCCGGCCGGGCGCGAACGCCGCCAAGTCCGCCAGCAAGCAACGCGTGCTGCCCGAGACGCTCGGCTACCTGCCGCAGGGTGAGACGCGCATCGACTACCTGGAGGACCTGGGGGACTTCAAGACGGCGTGGGACCTGGTGACGTTCGAGGGGTTCCTGGGCACGGGCATGCGCATGGAGTTCACCTGGCACGGCTGCGACTCCGCGCTCGCGGCGCCCCTCGTCCTGGATCTGGCCCGGCTGACGGCCGCCGCTCACCGGGCCGGGCGTGCCGGGCCGCTGCCCGAGCTGGCGTTCTTCTTCAAGGATCCGCTGGGCGAGGTGCCGCACGGGCTGGCCGAACAGTGGCGGCTGCTGTGCGACCTCGTCACCGCCCTCAACCCGGAGCACACCCCGTGACCCGGCCCCCCGGGAGCCACGCCTTACGGCCCCAGCCCCCAGCCGCCGCCCTGATGGCCTCCGCGCCGCCTCGCGACCGGGCAACCTCCCCACCTCCCACCTCTACATGGCCTTCCACCTGCGCCGACGCGAGCGCGACACACCGTCGTGTGACGGGCGTCACCACCGCCGCGCGATATAGTGCCGCTGGCCGATCCGGGTCGAGAGAGGCTCGTCGATGACCGCGTTGCGGGACCTGCTCGAACTCGTCCGAGCACCGGCCGCCCTGTCGGTCCCCGGCGACGTGACCGCGGGCGCCGCGGCCGGGCGCACGCTCGGCCCCCGGACGCTCGGCCTGGCGTGCTCCTCCGTCTGCCTCTACTGGGCGGGCATGGCCGCCAACGACTGGGCCGACCGCCACCTCGACGCCACCGAACGCCCCGAACGCCCCATCCCCTCCGGCCGGGTCCGCCCTGGCACGGCCCTGGGCGTGGCGGCCGGGCTCACCGCCGCGGGTCTCACCACCGCCGCGCTCTCCGGTGGCCGCCGGGCCCTGGCCGTCGCCGTACCCCTGGCGGGGGCGATCTGGGCGTACGACCTGGTCGCCAAGAACACGCGTGCAGGCCCGCTCGTGATGGCGCTGTGCCGCGGTCTGGACGTGCTGCTGGGCGCGACACCGGCGCCGGCGCCGGCGCCACGCCACCCGGCCGCCGACTCCGCACGAGGCCCGACACCGCGACGTCCGTCCCTCGGCGACGCTCTGTCCACGACGCTCCCCACCGGGCGCGGCGCCGGGCCATTCGCCGCCCTCCCCGCCGCCCTGACCGTCGCCGCCCACACCTACCTCCTCACCGACCTGTCCCGAGGCGAGACCTCCGGCACCACCCGCCACCGCCCGGCCGCCACCCTGACAGGCACCCTCGCCCTGGCCGCCACCACCGCCTACCACCCCTCAGGCAAGAGCCCCGCACCCGCCGTGCTGGCCGGCTGGTACGCCTCCCAGTTCGCCACCCCCCAGGCCCGGGCCGTCGCCGACCCCTCGGCAGGCCAGGTTCGCGACGCGGTCACAGCCGGGATCGTCAGCCTCCCCGCGCTCCAGGGCGCCCTGGTCGCCAGGGCGGGCGCGCCCCGGATCGGGCTGGCGCTGGCCGCGGTGGTGCCGCTGGCCAGGCGGCTGGCCAGGAAGTTGTCCCCGACATGATCAGATTCGGTTACGGCACCAACGGCTTCGCCAACCACCGCCTCACGGACGCCCTCGACGTCATCGCCGGCCTCGGCTACACCGGCGTGGCGCTCACCCTCGACCACCACCACCTCGACCCCTACGCCGACGGCCTCGCCCTGCGCGTGACCAAAATCGCCGACCGCCTGCGGACCCTCGGCCTCGGCGTGGTGGTCGAGACAGGGGCCCGCTACCTGCTCGACCCCCGCCGCAAGCACGCTCCCACCCTCCTGGACGACGACCGCGACAGGCGGATCGACTTCCTGAACAGGGCGGTGGCCATCGGCGCCGACCTGGGGGCGGAGGCGGTGTCGTGCTGGTCGGGGATCCGGCCGGCGCACGTGCCGCCTGAGCTGGCCTGGGAGCGGCTGGTGGACGGGTGCGCGCGGGTGCTGGATCGGGCGGGCGGGGTGCCGCTGGGGTTCGAGCCGGAGCCGGGGATGCTCGTGGACACGATCGCCGGGTGGCACGGCCTGCGGCGGGCGCTCGGGGCGCCGGACGGGTTCGGGCTCACTCTGGACATCGGGCACTGCCGTTGCAACGAGCCCGACCCGGTGCCCGACTGCGTGACGGCCGTGGGGCCGTACCTGGTCAATGTGCAGATCGACGACATGCGGCGGGGAACGCACGAGCACCTGGAGTTCGGCGACGGCGAGATCGACTTCCCGCCGGTGCTGCGCGCGCTCGCCGGCTCCGGGTATCGCGGGCTGGTCGCCGTCGAGCTCCCACGCCACTCCCACGCCGCCCCCGACGTAGCCGCCCGCTCCCTCACCTTCCTCCGCCACGCCGAAGAGCGCGCCGAAGAGCGCATCGACTTCCGAAGGAGGCCGAACGTGATGCCCCCCGAGCGGCTGCGCGCCGCACTCCGTGACACCCCCGCCGCCACCTGGCTGGACGAGGCCCTGACCCACCCCGACACGTTCACCCGCTCCTTCACCTCAGCCGGCCGCCGCACCGGCCGCGCCCCGCTCCCCGCCGCCCCCGGCTGGACCGCCGACGAGGCGGCCCGGGCCCTGCTGCTGGCCGCCCTGCCCCAGGACCGCGCCGCCACCGAGGCGCAGGACCTCTACCACCACGGCGACGCCGACGAGAAACGAGCCGTGCTCAAGGCACTCGCCCTCCTTCCCATCGGCCCGCGAGCGGTCCCGCTCCTGCACGACGCCATCCGCACGAACGACGCCCGCCTGCTGGCCGCCGCCCTCGGCCCCTACGCGACCCACCTGGACCAGGCCGCCTGGCGGCAGGCGGTGCTCAAGTGCGTGTTCATGGGCGTCCCGCTGTCGGAGGTGGACCGGCTGGACGAGCGGGCCGACGCCGAGCTGGCCGCCATGCTGACGGCGTTCGCCGAGGAACGGCAGGCGGCCGGCCGCCCCATGCCCGCCGACGCCGCCGCCCTGCTCAGCCGCCTCACCAGCCGCCTCACCAGCCGCCCGCCGACCGAGGAGAGCTAGATGCGCATCTTCGACCCGCACATCCACATGACCTCGCGCACCACCGACGACTACGCGCGCATGGCCGCAGCCGGGGTCGCCGCCGTCGTGGAGCCGTCGTTCTGGCTGGGCCAGCCGCGCACCAACCCGGGCTCGTTCACCGACTACTTCGACTCGCTCCTCGGCTGGGAGCCGTACCGGGCCGCCCAGTTCGGCGTGGTGCACCACGCCACGATCGCGCTCAACCCCAAGGAGGCGGGCGACCCGCGCTGCCGTCCCGTCCTCGACCTGCTGCCCCGCTACCTGGACAAGGACCGGGTGGTCGCGGTCGGCGAGATCGGCTACGACTCCATGACCCCCGAGGAGGACGACGCCTTCGAACGCCAGCTCGCCCTGGCCATCGAGCACGAGCTGCCCGCGCTGGTGCACACCCCGCACCGCGACAAGGCCGCGGGCACCCGCCGCACGCTCGACCTCGTCAAGGCCGCCGGCATCGACCCGGGCCGGGTCGCCGTGGACCACCTCAACGAGGTCACCATCGACCTCGTGCACGACTCCGGCTGCTGGATGGGCTTCTCCATCTACCCGGAGACCAAGATGTCGCCGCCGCGCATGGTCGAGCTGCTGCGCAAGTACGGCACCGAGCGCATGCTGGTGAACTCGGCCGCCGACTGGGGCGTCTCCGACCCGCTGCTCACCCTGGCGACGGCAGAGGCGATGCTGGCGGCCGGGTTCGGCGAGGACGACGTGGAGCGGGTCATGTGGCGCAACCCGGTGGAGTTCTACGCCCAGTCTGGCCGCCTCGACCTGACCGGCGTCACCGGGGCGGCCGAGCCCACGTTCGCCGGCAGCTCCATCAAGCGCGGCGGCGAGTGATGCGGCTGCGGCACCGCTCCGGGACGACGCTGCACCTCGGCTACTGCACGAACGTGCACCCGGCCGAGGACCTCGACGGCATCATCGCCCAGTTCGACACGTACGCGGTCCCGATCAGGGCCCGGCTCGAGACGGACGTGCTGGGCCTGGGGCTCTGGCTGGCGGCGCCCGTCGCCGAGGTGCTGGCCGCCGACCCCGCCCTGCGCGCCAGGCTGCGCGCGGAGCTGGCCGCGCGGGGGTTGGAGGTCGTGACGCTGAACGGGTTCCCGTACCGCTCCTTCCACGACCCGGTCGTCAAGCACGCCGTCTACCGTCCCGACTGGACCACGAGGGAGCGGCTGTCGTACACCTTCGACCTGGCCCGCGTCCTGGCCGACCTGCTGCCCGACGACGCGGCCAGGGGGTCGGTGTCCACGCTGCCGCTCGCCTGGCGCGTGCCGTGGTCGGTCACCATGGCGGACCAGGTGGCCCGCCGTCTCGACCAGCTCGCCGCCGGGCTGGCCGCCGTCGAGGCCGCGACCGGCCGGGTGGTGCGGGTGGCGTTCGAGCCGGAGCCGGGCTGCGTCGTGGAGACGACCGAGCAGGCGATCAGCCACCTGGCCCGCGCCGACACCTCCCGGCTCGGCATCTGCCTGGACCTGGCCCACCTGGCCTGCGCGTGGGAGCAGCCGGCCGCCGCGCTGAAGGCCCTGCGGGCCAAGGGCCTGCCGATCGTCAAGGTCCAGCTCTCGGCCGCTCTGGAGAGCGCCGACCCGCAGGCCCTGCACGAGTACGTCGAGCCGCGCTTCCTGCACCAGACCCGCAACCCGCACGGCGAGGCGGCCGACGACCTGGACGAGGCGCTCGCCCGCGGCCTGCCGGGCCCGTGGCGGGTGCACTACCACGTGCCGCTGCACGCCGCCCCCGAGCCGCCGCTGGCCACCACCGCGCCGGTGCTGGTCGAGGCGCTCAGGGAGCTGGCCGGCGGGCGCGAGCCGCTGTGCGACCACTACGACGTGGAGACCTACACCTGGGGCGTGCTGCCGCCCGCGCTGCGCCCCCGTACCCCGCAACAGCTCGCCGCCGGCATCGCCGGCGAGCTCGACTTCGCCCGCACGCACCTGCGCGACCTCGGAGTGACGGCATGACGAAGCTGCTGGTCCTTGACGTGGTGGGGCTGACCCCGAGACTGCTGGCCCACATGCCGCGCCTGCGCGCGCTGGCCGCGAACGGCTGCCAGGCCGGGCTCGGCACCGTCCTGCCGGCGGTCACCTGCTCGGCGCAGTCCACGTTCCTGACGGGCCTGCCGCCGTCGGGGCACGGCATCGTGGGCAACGGCTGGTACTTCCGCGAACTCGGCGAGGTGCTGCTCTGGCGCCAGCACAACGCGCTGGTCGGCGGCGAGAAGGTGTGGCAGGCCGCCCGCCGCGACCGGCCCGGCTTCACGGTGGCGAACATCTGCTGGTGGTACGCCATGGGCGCCGACGTCGACTGGACCGTCACGCCCCGCCCGATCTACCGCGCCGACGGCCGCAAGGACCCCGACTGCTACACCGACCCGCCCGGCCTGCACGACGAGCTGACCGCGAGGCTCGGCACGTTCCCGCTGTTCAGCTACTGGGGGCCGGGCGCCGGCCTGGCGTCGTCCGCCTGGATCTGCCGGGCAGCCGAGCACGTCCTGACCGCGTACGACCCGGACCTGACACTCGTCTACGTGCCGCACCTCGACTACGACCTGCAGCGCCACGGCCCCTCGGACCCGCGCGCCGCCGCCGCGGCGGCCGAGCTGGACACGGTGCTGGCCCCGCTGCTGGACGCGGCGGCGGACCGGACGACGGTGGTGCTGTCGGAGTACGGCATCACGGACGTCTCCCGCCCGGTGGACGTCAACCGCGCGCTGCGCGCCGAGGGGCTGCTGCGCGTGCACACCCAGGACGGCATGGAGTACCTGGACCCGTGGACCTCGCGCGCGTTCGCCGTCGCCGACCACCAGATCGCCCACCTGTACGTGCGCGACCCCGCCGACGTGCCGGCCGTGGCCAAGCTGTGCGCCGGGATCGAGGGCGTCGCCACCGTCCTGGACCAGGACGGCAAGGCCGCGCACGGCCTGGACCACCCGCGCTCGGGCGAGCTGGTCCTGCTCGCCGAGCGCGACTCTTGGTTCACCTACTACTACTGGCTGGACGACGCGCGCGCCCCCGACTTCGCCCGCGTCGTCGAGATCCACCGCAAGCCCGGCTACGACCCGGCCGAGCTGTTCTTCGACCCGGCGGCTCCGGGCGCCGCCAAGCGGCGGGCGGGCCTGGCACTGCTGCGCAAGAAGGCGGGGCTGCGTTACGTGATGAGCGTCGTCGGCCTGGACGCTGGCGCCCGCGCCGTGCGCGGCTCCCACGGCCTGCTGCCCGCCGACCCGGCCGACGCGCCCGTGCTGCTCTGCTCCGACCCCTCCGTGGCCAGGCCGCGGTACGAGGCCGTGGAGGTGAAGGACCTGCTGCTCCGGCTGGCGGCTCAGCCGTGACACCGGACACGCGCCCCTGCCACCTCCGGCGTAGGGCGTGAGGTGCGCGGATCCCACGCGCGCCCCTGCACCTCCGGCGTAGGGCGTGAGGTGCGCGGATCCCACGCGCGCCCCGCCACCTCCGGCGTAAGGTGTGCCGATGTGACGCCTGCCCGCCGCCTCCGCCCGATCCTGGCGACCCTGGCGGGCCTGGCCGCCCTCGCCCCCGTCTACTACCTCACCGAGGCCGCTGCCCGCTGCCTGCGCACCGCTCACGCCGCCTTCGCCCCGGCCCCCGCCGGGCTGGCCTACCTGGCGGCCGTGGCCGTCATCGTCACGCTCCTGTCCGTCTGGCCCGCCGCCGCGCTCGGCTGCGGCGTGCCGCTGACGGCGGCGGGCGTGCTGTTCGCCCTCGACCTGGACGCCGCGATGAGCCTGGCCGCCACCCTGCCCTGGGCGCGGGCCGGCGGCCTGCCGTGGTCGCCGCCGGATGCCGCGCCGTGGGCCGAGCTGGCCGAGCCGCCCGGCACCCTGGCCGGCATGAGCGGCCTGTACGCCCTCCTCGGCGCCCTCCTCGTGCTGTCGGCGCTGCCCAGGGCCCGCCGGCGATCTATCCTGGACCTGTGAACGGGCGGGATCCTGATCGGCGCAGGGCGCTGCTCGACGCGGCCGACCGGGTCATCACCAGCGAGGGCCCCGGCGTGTCGATGGCGGCCATCGCCGCGGAGGCGGGCATCACCAAGCCCATCCTCTACCGCCACTTCGGCGACAAGCACGGCCTCTACCAGGCGCTGGCCGACCGCCACGTGCGCACGGTCATCGCCCAGCTCCGCCCCGAGCTGGCCGGCACCGGCGCCGGGCTGCGCGGCCGGGCCAGGGCCGCCATCGGCGTCTACCTCGACCTGATCTCCGCCAACCTCAACCTCTACCGCTTCCTGTTCCACCGGGCGGGCGCGGAGGACAGCAGGGTGCGCTCCCACATGACCTCGCTGGTGCGCAGCCTGGGGGAGGAGCTGGGCGAGATGCTCGCCGCCGAGCGGGTGGTGCCCGACCCGACGCGCGCCCAGGTGCTCGGGCACGCGTTCGTCGGCATGGTGCAGACGACCGGCGACTGGTGGCTGGAGCACCCGGAGGTGGACCGCGACCAGGTGGTGGAGGGCCTGGTGGACGTGATCACCGCCGCGCTCACGCCGGCCCCGTAGCGCGCGCCCTCACCAGCACGTGCCGGGCAGCGGGTGCTCCCGCCGCTCGCGCAGCAGCCGCAGCAGGTCCCACTCGTTCTCGCACACGCGCCGCCCGATCGCGGCCAGCTCCACGGAACGGGCGCCGCCGCGCAGGTGCCGCATGGTCTGCATGACGCAGATGACGCCCCACTTCAGCACGCCGAACGTCTCCCACCAGCGCAGCGCCTCACGATCGACGGCCTGCCCGCCCGCCTCCTCGTAGGCGTGCACCAGCTCGCCGTAGCCGCCGAACCCGCCCACCGGCAGCGGCGAGCCGAACCGCCACGCCTTCACGCACAGCCACCCGAGGTCCTCCAGGGGGTCGCCCGCGTGCGCGAGCTCCCAGTCGAGCACCGCCCTGATCCCCTCGGGCCCGACGATGAGGTTGCCGTTGCGGAAGTCGCCGTGCACCACCGTCCGCCGCCGGCCGCGCGGGCGCGTCTCCGCCAGCCGCCGCAGCGCCAGCTCGAACACCGGGTGCGGCTCGCCGAGCTGGTCGATCACCTCCCGCCAGCGCAGCAGCGGATCCTGCGGCTCGGGACCCTGCTCCGGCGGCAGGGCCGACAGCGGCATGCGGTGGATGGCCGCCAGCGCCTGCCCGCACTGCCGCGCCAGCCGCGGCCTGGCGGCCGCGTAGGCCTCGTCCCGCAGGATCTTGCGCGGGATCGTCTCGCCGGGGACGCGCGTCATGAGGATGTACGACTCCCCGCACGCGATGATCCGCGGCACCGGCACCCCCGCTCCGGCCGCCGCCCGCATCAGCCGCGCCTCGGCGGCCAGCCCGGCGCCCGCCTCGGGAGCGGCGCCGGGGGAGTCCAGGCGGAGGATCAGCTCGTGCCGGCCGCCGTCGCGGGTGGCGACGTCGAGCGCCCACGTCTCCCTCGACGCCCCGCCGGGCAGCCGGACACCGGCCTCGATCGTGGCGTCGGCCCCGAACGCCTCGCGGACGATCGCGTCACGATCGATCATCGCAGGCCGAACTCCCACGAACCGCCCGCCGCGTACTCGCCCAGGATCCGCCGCCCCACCGAGTCGATGTGCACCTCGTCCGGCCCGTCGTAGATGCGCCCGGCCCGCGCGTGCCGATACATGCGATCCAGCGGCGTGTCCGGCGTCAGGCCCGCCGCCCCGTAGACCTGGATGGCGCGGTCGATCACGTTGTGCAGCATGCGCGCACCGACGACCTTGATCGCCCCGATCTCCACCCGGGCCTCCGAGCCCCGGTCGATCGCCTCGGCGGCCTGCAGTGTCAGCAGCCGCGCCGACTGGATCTCGGTGTAGGAGTCGAACACGTGCTGCCGCATGAGCTGCTTGCTCGCCAGCGGCTGGCCGAACGCCGTGCGCTCGTGCAGCCGCAGGCACATCAGGTCGAAGGCCCGCTGCGCCTGCCCCAGCCAGCGCATGCAGTGGAAGATGCGCCCGGGCCCGAGCCGCCGCTGCGCGATGACGAAGCCGTGCCCGCGCTCCCCGAGCAGGCTCGACGCCGGGACGCGGACGTTGTCGTAGCGCACCTCGCAGTGCGCGCCGTCCAGCCCCAGCACCGGAGTCTCGCGCACGATCGTGTACCCGGGCGTGTCGGTCGGCACCACGATCATCGAGAAGGCCCGGTGCGCAGGCGCGTCGGGCTCGGTCCTGCACATCACGGTCGTGTACGCCGCCCGCGACGCCCCGGTCGTGAACCACTTGTGCCCGTTGATCACCCATTCGGCGCCGTCGAGCACGGCGGACGTGGTGATCTGCGTGGGATCGCTGCTGGAGACGTTCGGCTCGGTCATCGCGAAGCTGGGCGAGATCTCGCCGCGCACCAGCGGCTCCAGGAACCGCTCGCGCTGCTCGGGCGAGGCGTGCTCGTGCAGCATCAGCGAGTCCTGCAGCGTGTACGTGCCGAGCGCGATCTGGCCGTACTCGCTGCGGCCCTGCACCTCGTTGACGTAGACGTAGTCGAGGAACGGCAGGCCGCCGCCGCCCAGCTCACGCGGGTGGCCGAGCGCCCACAGCCCCTCCTTCTTGGCCTGCGCGCGCAGCTCGTCCAGCGCCGCCGCGGCTGCGGGGCCGCCCGCGTGCAGCACCGGCTCGGCGGGCTCGACCCGTTCGGTCATGAACGCGTGCACGGCGTCGCGAATCGGCCGGACGCTGTCAGGGACCGCGAAGCTCATGAAACGAACCCAACCCGAAACCCGGGCACCGGTCAACGGCTCAGGCAGCGGGATCGGCGGCGGCTGCGGGCGGCGGCTGCAGGCGGCCACCCAGAGCCGCGGTTGGCAGGGCGGCGGTTGGGGCGGCAGGGTCAGGGCGGCGGTTGGGGCGGCAGGGTCAGGGCGGCGGTTGGGGCGGCAGGGTCAGGGCGGCGGTTGGGGGCGGCAGGGTCAGGGCAGCCAGCTCACCCGGCCGCGCAGGAAGGCGTACCCGACGAAGGCGACGGCGTCGATGAGCGTGTGCGCCATGATCAGCGGCATGGTCCGCCCCCACCGCTGATACGCCCGCCCGAACACCACCCCCATCACCACGTTCCCCACGAACCCCCCGAAACCCTGATACAGGTGATACGACCCTCGCAGCAGCGACGACACCACCACCGCCTTCCACGGCGTCCACCCGGCCTGCCCCAGCCGGTGCAGCAGATAACCGGCGACGATGACCTCCTCCAGCACCCCGTTCTGCGCGGCGGCCAGCAGCAGCACCGGCACCTGCCACCACTCCTCGGGCAGCGCCCCCGGCACGACGGTCAGGTTCACGCCGGCCGCCCACACCGCGAGGTAGAACACCAGCCCGGAGCCGCCGATCGCGGCCGCGAGCAGCGCGCCGCGCACCAGATCGCCACCGGGCCGGCGGAAGTCCGCGCCGATCGTCCGCAACGACTCTCCCGAGCGCACCATCAGGTACGCCACCAGTCCCACCGGCGCCACCGCGATCGCGATCTGCACGAGCTGCAACGCCAGGTCCAGCCAGGGCCGCCCGGGCGCCATCGACCCGACGAGCACCGCCTGCTGGCCCTTCAGTTCGCGCGGCGCCGTCAGCGACCCGATCAGCCGCACGAACGCGACCAGGGCGCTGGCACCGAGCGAGACCGACATCACGACGAAGATCTCGGCCCTGATGAGGCGCGGGCCGAGCACGGGAGCCGGTTCGAGGGGGGACTGTGTGTGCATGTGCGCAGATTATCCGCAACATGATCGGACCCCGATAAAGGACGACTTTTCCCAAGATCCGATGTATCGTCCCCGCTCACACCGGCGGCTGGCTGGCGTGCAGCGCCGCGAGGATCGCCTGCTCCACGCTGTGGTGCACGGTCAGAACAGGCCGGGCCCCGGTGTCGTCCAGCAGGCGGGTGGGCGACTCCTGCAGCGCGGCCAGATGCAGGTCCCCGCCGTGCCGACGGGTCGAGGCGCGCACGTTGAGCAGCACCCGCAGCCCGGAGTGCCCCACGAACGGCACCTCGCTCAGGTCCAGCACCACCTGGTCGCCCGGCCGGCGCCGCGCCCGGCTGATGAAGGCGTCCAGCCGGTCGGCGTTGGCGGCCTCCAGATCCCCGGCCACCGAGATCACGGTGACGCCGGGCATGTGCTGGCAGGCGAACGTGGGCGGACTCATCGCGGCTCCCCGGCAGCGAGCGGACCTTCCGGCGGGCTGTGGCCGGGTGAGGATGGCCACGGCTCAGTCCTGCGCACGGGTCAGGAACGTCATGACGGCCAGCGCAAGCCCCACGAAACCGGCGAAGCCGGCCGCCCCGGCCAGGACGGCCAGCGGGACAGGCGTGCCGCCCAGCCAGGCCAGGCCGCCGCCGGCGAAGGCGACGAAGAGACCGGCGGTGACGATCACGGCCACCCAGAGTCCCCGGTAGTTGTTCATGGCGTTCCTCACGGCGTTGTGAAGGGTCGAAGTCGTCGGGCGTACCGGCTGTCTCGCTGCTGCGGTGGTGCCGGCGGGCCCGTGAACGCGGTGTCGCGGTCCGCCTCCATGCCTAGCGTCTGTCGGTTGTGCCGGTCGGCAGAGCTGCCGAACCGGTCCGATCCGGAACGAAGGCGTGCCGCCGATGGCTTGTCCGCCGCGCCGGAGGCGCTTTCCCCGCGCTCCTGCGCCCCGCGCTCCTGCGCCCCGCGCTCCTGCGCCCCGCGCTCCTGCGCCCCGCGCTCCTGCGCCCCGCGCTCCTGCGCCCCGGGGCCCTGCGCCTGCGCCCCGGCGTCAGTGGACGTGACCCAGTGCGCCGGTGGCGTGCGCCCCGGAGACTGCATGGCGGCTCTACGGCAGCTCCGCGGTGGCTACGCGGATCTTCGGAGGCGCTCCGGGAGTTGTCCGGGGGTTCCAGGAAGCCCTGAACGCTCGTGAGGCTGGTTGCCGCACCGCCATCACGTCTCACAGCGACCCGGAACGTACCGCAGCATCGATCCGATTCGTTCCGCACCGACCGTTCCAGAACGATCCGGAACGACCCGGAACAGCAAGGACTCCACCCGATGCCCGCTTGGGGACACCAAGGCACTGACCGTGTCGTACTGGCTCGTTCCGGATGAGCGACTTGAACGGATGTGGTCTCGGAGGCAAGGCCGAGTGCGAGAGACTTTTGCTTTCCGATTACTCCAAGGCGCAACCTGTGATTGGCGGTGACCGCCACGATGACTGGCCGTGCGGTCGACGCTCCCATGGAGCGGCTCTACGAAGAGATGCGGCGGCTGCGCCGCATCGCGGGCGATGTGTCGTACGGCTACATCGCCCGGAAGAACGTGCTCGGCCTGAGCAAGACCACCGTGGCGGCCATCTTCACCGGTCAGGGCCGGAAGAAACCGCCGCGCTGGGAGAGCTTCGCCTGCGTCTTCGACGTGCTGCGCACCGAGCTGACCGGCACCGGGGTCGCGACGGACACGCTGGGGAGCAAACAGCAGCTGTACCAGCTCTACCTCCAGGCGGTCGACGCCACGCCTCCCACGGCAGCCGCGCCGGGAGCGACGTCGCTCGCGCAGCATGCGTCGCTGCTCGTACAGGACGCGCCGCTTGGGCAGGAGGCTTCGCTCGTGCAGGAGGCTTCGCTTGAGCGGGAGGTCGCATCGGACCTTCCGGCTGGCTCTGCGATCACGATCCCACCGCCCTCCCGTTCAGCCGACCCGTTGGCCTCGCTCACTCTCGCGCCCGTCATGGCGTTGCAGACGCTTGCACCCGCATGCGAGCCGGAGGGCAGCGCATGGCCCGTGCCCGAGCCGGTTGTCGAGCTGGAGGACAGCCCGTGGCTCGTGCCCGGGGCGGTCGTCGGGCCGGAGGACAGCGCATGGCCCGCATGCGAGCCGGTCGTCAGGCCCGAGGGCAGCCCGTGGCCCGCGTGCGAGGACCTCCCCGGCACGCCCGCGCCGGACGGCGGGACGGTCGCGTCCGACCTCGCGCCACCGCAGCCCCAGGAACAGCCCTGTCCCGGAACGTCCGGCCCGCACCAGCAACAGGACGCCCAGCCCGTGGAGAAGGAGGCGACCTTCGCCGTCCTGAGCGCCTCGCCTCGCGGGCAGGCGACCGCGGACCGGATGCGCAGCTGGTTCGGCCCCTGCGGCCCGGCGCTTCTCGGTGATGCCGAGAACGACAACGCGCTGGCGGCCTTCAAGCTCGGCGTCCTGCTCATCAACAACGACGCCCCCCAAGAGGGCTGCATGTTCCTGCGCCGTGCCGCCGGCCTGAACGCCAGGCTCGCACTCACCCTGCCCGACCTCGCGGTCCGCGACCGGCTGTGCGGGGCGATCGTCGCCGACATCTGCCGCCAGATCGCCGCCGCCTACCGGGCCAGCGGGCTGCTGGTCATGGCCGACAGGTGGAAGCGCTACATCTCCACCATCGACACCACGTTCCCGCTCGCCATCCTCCTCTACCGCCGCACCCAGCCCGTCGGGCGCCACGCCCGCAACCTCAGCCACGATCTGGTCCGGCTGGAGGACAGCGAGGTGAGCCGGATCGGCACGGTCTACTGGCCCGTCAACGCGATCGGTGCCCTGCCGGTGGCGTCCTCGGCGGGCTCGGGCTCCGCCTCGCCGTACATCTCGGGTGATTCCGCTCAGGACGGGAGGTGGAAGCCGTCCTGGGGGCACACCTTCAACGAACAGAAGAACGGGCTGTGGAAGGGGATCATCACTCGCGGCATCAAGGCCGCGCGCCGGTCCTAGAGGCCCGCCTCGCCATCAGCACCGGCACGGCGCCCAGGCCCGCCCGCAGGGCCGGCGGCACCGGTTCGCGGTGGCGGTGGCACCGGTTCGTGGCGCGCCGTCGGCCAGTGCACGCCGATCGCGTCGGCGGCCGGTACACCCAGGTCGTGCTGGTGAATTGCGCGCGTGGAAGGCGCCGCTGGGCTGCGCCCGGCAGGCGATGTGGCCCCGTACAGCGGCGGTGGGCCGCCCGGAGGACAGCGGCGGCCCGCCGATGCGAGCACGAATCAAACCTTGGGACCAGCCCCGGGCTCTGCTAAGGAAGAGGGGTGACCGCTCCGCACGACGTCCCCACCGCGGCCGAACTCCTGGTCGCCGTCCGCGACTTCCTCGAAACAGACGTCCTCCCCGCCGTGAACGGCAGGGTCCGCTACCACACCCGCGTGGCCATCAACGTGCTGGGCATGGTCGAACGGGAGATCCACCTGGGCCCCGCCCAGGCAGAGCAGCACGCCGCGAGCCTGGCAGCACTCGGGATGGCGGACGACGCAGAGCTGGCCGCCGCCGTCCGCGAGGGCCGGCTGGCCGACGACGACGTGCTGGTGGCGGTGCTGGAGCAAGCGGTACGGGCGAAGCTGGAGGTGGCCAACCCCGGCTATCTCGACCAGGGCTGACCCCGGGGAACGACCACGCGGCCCGCCCCGAGGAAAGGGAACGGGCCGCGTAGCAGGAGGGGGTCAGTGGGAGCCGGTGAGGTCCAGGTCCTTGACCTTCGGGTCGCCCTCGTCGGCGAAGTAGTCGTCCCGCGCGGTGGCGTCCTCGCCGTCGGCCACCTTCACGGCCCTGAAGATAAGCGTGCCCAGGACGGCCACGATCAGGTTCACGGCCAGCGCCAGGAACCCGGCGTAGATCGTCATCTTGGTGTCGAAGCCGAAGTTGGACAGCGCGAACGCCGACCCGCCGAAGTGCTGCTTGCCGGTGGCCGGGTTCGGGATGAGGTAGAGCATCCACATGCCCGCCGCCAGGCCGGCCGCCCAGCCGGCGATCAGGCCGCCCTTGTGGAACCAGCGCGTGTAGAGGCCCAGCCCCACCGACGGCAGCGTCTGCAGGATGATGACGCCGCCGATGAGCTGCAGGTCGATCGAGAACTGCGGGTCGAGCAGCAGGATGCACAGCACCGCGCCCACCTTGACGACCAGCGACACCAGCTTGGAGACGGTGGCCTCCTGGGAGTCGGTGGCGTTCTTGTTGATGTACTCGCGGTAGATGTTGCGGGTGAACAGGTTCGCCGCCGCGATCGACATGATCGCCGCCGGGACGAGCGCGCCGATGCCGACGGCCGCGTACGCCACGCCGGTGAACCAGTCGGGGAACATCTGGTCGAACAGCACCGGCACGATCGTGTTCGTGTCGGTCTTGCCGTTGGCCGTGACCGGCTTGGTCCCCGCCGCGATGGCCATGAAGCCGAGCAGCGCGATCAGGCCCAGCACGAGGCTGTAGGCGGGCAGCGCCGACATGTTCCGCTTGATGACGTTGCGGTTCTTGGAGGCGAGCACGCCGGTGAGGCTGTGCGGGTACAGGAACAGGGCCAGCGCCGAGCCGAACGCCAGCGTCACGTACTGGAGCTGGTTGTTGGCGTTGAGAATGTATCCGTCGCCGGGCGCCGGGGTGGCGTCGAACTTGGCCTTGGCCGCGTCGAAGATGGAGTCCCACCCGCCCAGCTGGGACGGGATGTAGATCACCGCGGCCAGGATCACGATGTAGATCAGCGCGTCCTTGACGAACGCGATCAGCGCGGGCGCGCGCAGGCCGGACTGGTAGGTGTAGGCGGCCAGGATCGCGAACGCGATGATGATCGGCAGGTGCCCGGTGATGCCCATCGCCTTGAGCACGGCCTCGATGCCGACGAGCTGCAGCGCGATGTACGGCATCGTCGCGACGAGCCCGGTGATCGCGATGACCAGCGCCAGCGTCGGCGACCCGAAGCGGGCCCTGACGAAGTCGGCGGGCGTGACGAACCCGTGCACGTGCGAGACCGACCACATCCGGGCCAGCACCAGGAACACCAAGGGGTACACCACGACGGTGTACGGCAGCGCGTAGAACCCGATGGCCCCCGAGCTGAACACCAGCGCCGGCACAGCCACGAAGGTGTAGGCGGTGTAGAGGTCGCCGCCGATCAGGAACCAGGTGATCCAGGAGCCGAAGCTGCGCCCGCCCAGGCCCCACTCGTTCAGGCTGGCCAGGTCGTCGGGCCGCCGCCAGCGCGAGGCGACGAAGCCCATGCCGCTGACGATCAGGAACAGCACGATGAAGACGACCAGCTCGGTCGTGTGCCCGCTCACTTGGTCATCCTGTAGACGATGGTCGTGGACACGACGCCCACCACGATGAACGCCATCTGCAGCCAGTAGAAGAGCGGGAAGCCCAGCAGGCGCGGCTCGTCGGCGTTGAACAGGAACGTCAGCAGGGGCAGCACGATCGGCAGGACCAGCAGCCAGTTCCAGGGGCTGCGGTCGGTGCGTGGCTGCCCGGGTTCCCCGGTAGTCATCGTCCCTCCGATGAACGGATCAGGACCCGGCTGTTGACCGGGTCCTGACGTGTATGTCAATGGAGGGAGGTTAGCTTTTCGGAGATATTAAACCCAATGTCCGCAGTGTTACGGTTTGGCCTAAATGTCGAGATGAAATCTCGCCATGTGAGATGGCGGACCGGGGCGGACCAGCAGAAACCCTAGCGACGGGCACCCGGTGAACGGGATCACCGATCGGCGAGCGGTCGATTGGCCGCGCCGAATGGTCGGCTGGGCGATGGTGTGCCGGAGCTGCCGGCTCGCGGGGCCGTGACGGCGTGAGGGGGTGGCTTGCGGGGGTGGTGTGAGGCGATGGCTGGCGTGGAGTGGCGTGAGGGAATGGCTCGCGGGGTGCGTGAGGGGATGGCTCGCGGGGAGGCGGCGTGAGGGGATGGCTTGCGCCGGGGCGGAAGGCAGCCGGCGGGCAGTGCGAGCAGGGCTCACGCCGGGGCCGGCGGTGGTGCGCGGGCCGGCGCGTGCCGTGATGGTCAGGTGACCGCGGGTGGTGTCCCGGCGGCCGGATCGCGTGGCCTGGCCAGATCCTCGGAGATGTCCCGGGCGCCGTACCCGTCGGGCGCCGGCACCTCCACGATCGGCTCCGGCCGGTCGTCGAACTCCAGCCGCAACGCCCGCGCCATCGTGGCGTGCATCTCGTACAGACACGTCACATACGTCAGCTCCAGGATCTGCTCATCCGGCAGCTCCCGCTTGAGCACGGCGAACACCTCGTCGTGCACCCGCCCCCCGTCCAGCACCAGCGCGTCGGTGTAGGCCAGCACCGCCCGCTCCAGCTCGTCGAACAGATCACTGACCGCCCAGTGCGCGACCGCCGAAACCTTCTCCTCCGTCACGCCGAGCGCCCGCAACTGCTTGCAGTGCTGGGAGTAGACGAACTGGCTCTGCCGCGCCCACCCCGCCCGCACCTGGCCCAGCTCGCGCAGCACCGGGTCCAGCGCGGTGCCCCGGTAGAGCTCGAAGCCCTTGACGCAGTGCCGGAAGATCTTCGGGTGGAGTGCGAACACCTCCCACCAGTCGCCCGGCGAGCCGGTGGCCGTGCCGGTGCCGTCGGGCAGGATCAGGCGGTCGTGGAAGAACTGGACGACCGGGTCGGTCATCTCCTCGCGCGGCACCCGGCGCAGGCGCGGCATCACACGGTCCGGTCCGCCGCGGTGCGGGGCTCGTGCCGTACGTCGCCGGGTTGCCCCACCGGACGCGTCCAGGCGGCGAACTCCACCAGGATCCCGTCGGGGTCCTTGAAGTAGATGGACCTGACGAACACGCCGTCGTGCGGCTCGGGCGCCACGCCGAACTCGCTGTCGTCGTGGTTGAGCAGCACGCCCACGTCGATGCCCTTGGCGATCAGCCGGTCGCGGTACTCCTCGATCTTCTCCGGCGGTACGTCGAAGGCGAGGTGGTTCATCGAGCCGACGGCCGACAGCAGCTCGCCGCGGTCGGGCAGGTTCTTCGGCGCGGACACCCCCGGCACGCCGTCGGGCGCGTCGGGGAACCAGAAGAAGGCCAGCGCGTTGCCGCCACCGCAGTCGAAGAAGAAGTGCTGCCCCCAGCCCATCGGCAGCTCGATGGTCTTGATCAGCGGCATGCCCAGGACGCCGGAGTAGAAGTCGACGGTCTGCTTCATGTCCGAGCAGACGAGCGCGACGTGGTTGACTCCGCGAAGCTCGAATTCGCTGTTCATGGTAACTCCCTACTTATCACAGGGCATTCCCGAAGAACATGCGCGAGAAAACATGACATGACATGTCGGCTTTTGCGGACACGATGGGCGCATGATCGCAGTTGTGGCGGGCGCGACCCGCGGAACGGGACGAGGCATCGCGGTGGCGCTGGGCGAGATCGGCGCCACCGTCTACTGCACGGGACGCAGCACCCGCGAAGGACGCTCGGAGATGAACCGGCCCGAGACCATCGAGGAGACGGCCGAGCTGGTCACCGCGGCCGGCGGCATCGGCATCCCGGTGCGCGTGGACTTCCTCGAACAGGAGCAGGTCGCGGCCCTGGCCGGGCGGGTACGCGGCGAGCAGGGCCGGCTCGACGTGCTGGTCAACGACGTGTGGGGCGGCGACCACCTGTGGGAGTGGGACACGCCGGTCTGGAAGCACGACCAGGACAAGGGCCTGCGGCTGCTCAGGCTGGCCATCGAGACCCACCTCATCAGCAGCCGCCACCTGCTGCCGCTGCTCATCGAGCACGAGGGCGGCCTGGTGGTCGAGGTCACCGACGGCACCTGGGAGTTCAACGAGACCCGCTACCGGGAGAACGTCTACTACGACCTGGCCAAGATGTCGGTCAACCGGCTCGGCTTCGCCTGGTCCAACGAGCTGCGCCCGTACGGGGGCACCGGGCTGGCCGTGACCCCGGGCTTCCTGCGCTCGGAGGCCATGCTGGACAACTTCGGCGTCACCGAGGACAACTGGCGCGAGGCCGAGGTGGACCCGGCCTGGATGGTCTCGGAGACCCCCGCCTATCTCGGCCGGGGCATCGCCGCCCTGGCCCGGGACCCGGACCGCCTGCGCTGGTCCGGCAGGTCGGTGTCGAGCGAGGAGCTGGCGCAGGCGTACGACGTGACCGACGTGGACGGCAGCCGCCCGCGCGTGTGGAGCTTCATCACCGAGGTGCGCGAGAAGAACGGTGAGACCGGCTGGCAGGCCTACCGCTAGTCAGCCGTCGTAGAGCCGGGCCATGCGGGCGGCGGCCTCGGCGACCATCGCCCGCAGCTCCGGCGGATCCAGCACTTCGGCCTCCGGCCCGAACCGCAGCACCTGCGAGAACGCCACCGGCACCGACTCCACCGCCAGCCGCACCGTGCCGTCCTCCTCCAGCGAGGCCAGCGCGTCGGCCAGCGCGGCCGGGTCGGCGACGTGCCGCAACATCCGCCGCCCCCGTTCGGTGAGCCGCAGCGTGACCACCTCCCGCAGCAGCGACCGGGCGAACTCCGCCGCCTGCCCCGCCCAGAACGCGGCCAGGTCGAAGCCCGGATCCCGGTCGAACTGCTCCTCCAGCACCGAGATCTCCCCGAACCGGTGCACCCGGAAGATCAGGAACCGGCCCCGGTGCCGCGCCGCGAGGTACCAGACGCCCGCCTTCAGCACCAGCCCGTACGGCTCCAGCACCCGCAGGGTGTCCTTGTAGACGGCGGAGACCCGCCGGTCCCGCCACACGGCTCTGGCCAGCGGCGCCAGCGCGGGCGGCGGCGGGTCGTCGCCCGCCCACCAGCCGGGCGCGTCGAGGTGAAAGCGCTGCGCGGCGGTGACCGGCGCGTCCCGCAGCGCGGGCGACAGCGCGGCGGCCGCCTTCAGCCGCGCCGTGGCCGCCACGTCCTGCAGCCCCATCTCGCGCAGCGCCGCCGGCACCCCCGACAGGAACAGCGCCTCGGCCTCCGCCCGGTCCAGCCCGGTCAGCCGGGTACGGTAGCCGTCGAGCAGCCGGTAGCCGCCGCCCCGCCCCCGGTCGGCGTAGACCGGCACGCCCGCCTCCGCCAGCGCCAGCATGTCGCGGTGCACCGTGCGCTCGGAGACCTCCAGCTCCCTGGCCAGCTCGGCCGCCGTCATCCCGCCCCGGCCCTGCAGCAGCAGGACCAGCGACATCAGGCGTGCGGCGCGCACAGCGGCAGCACCACGGCCGAGGGGCGGTCGGGGGAGTGGAAGACCTCGACGTCGGCGGGCACCATCGTGCCGGCCGCGCCGAGCAGGTCGCCGGTGCCGTGGTTGCGGGCGATCGTCGGGTACGCCCCGGCCGCCACGTGCACCCTGATCCGGTGGCCGCGCCGGAACCGGTGGGCCGTCGGCCACAGCTCGACGTCCACCCTGCGCACCTCGTCCTGCCCGCCGCCGACGCGGCGCACACCCTCGCACACGTTCATGGAGCGCCCGTCGGGATGCACGTCGCACACCCGCACCACCACGTCCGCCGACGGGGTGCTGGAGCGCACGAACAGCTCCGCGCGCACGGGGCCGATCGCCTCCACCTCCGACTCCAGCGCCGCCGAGCTGTAGACCAGCACGTCGCGGCGCTGCTCCAGCCGCCGCTGGTCGCGCGGCCTGGAGTCGCCCAGCAGGACGGGGCCGCCGATCGACGGCGTCGGGTGCGCGGGGTGGTAACGGAAGCGGTCGGGCGGCGCCTCCAGCGGCCCCTCGACGCCGAGCCCGGCGCCGTGTTGCAGGTGCCAGCGCTGCTCGCGCACGCCGGGCACCGGCCAGTCGGGCGCGTCGCGCCACTCCTCGGCGCCCGTCACGTAGATCCGCACCGGGTCGGGCCGCAGCCGGGAGCGGTCGCCGAGCAGGTGCGCGCGGAACCAGGCCGACGCCTCGGCCATCGTGGGCCGGCCGTGCCGGGCGTCGATGTGGTACCAGGGCCCGATCGTCAGGTACGGCCGCCGTCCCGCGGCCCGCAGCGCCGCGTAGTCCTTGAGCTGCCACGGCAGGAACACGTCGTACCAGCCGCCCAGCATGGTGACCGCCGCGTCCACCTCGCCCACCTTGGCGGAGAAGTCCCGTTTCTCCCAGTACGGCACGGCCGGGTCGGCGTGATGCGCGAGCAGATCCTGGAAGAACGGCAGCGGCCGCCCCGCCGAGACCAGGTCGAGCTCCGCCACGGGCCGGCCCGACAGCAGCGCCCTGCGGGTGAGCCGGGGCGCGGTCAGCACCGAGGTGCTGCCGCCGAAGCGGCGGGACATGCCGTCGGTGAGCGTCGTCCAGCTCAGCGCCGACTCCAGCGCGAACGCGCCGCCCACGTACGCCGCGTCCCTGAACTGGGAGGCGGTGATCTGCAGGGCCATGGCCTTGAGCTCCGATCCGGCGTAGGGCGCGACGGCCCACTGCGTGTAGCCGAGATAGGAGGGGCCGAACATCGCGAACGAGCCACCGTACCAGGGCTGCCCGCGCAGCCACGCCACGGTGGCCAGGCCGTCCTCGTGCTCGTCGCCGAGCGGGTCCAGCAGCCCGCCGGAGCCGAAGCCGCCCCGGCAGCTCTGGATGACGACGTGGAAGCCCTGCCGGGCGAACCCGCGGCCGTAGTACCAGCCGAACAGGCCGCGCCGGCCGTAGGGGGAGCGCATCAGGATGACGGGGGCCCGCTCCCCATCCGCGGGGGCGTAGTGGTCGGCCAGCAGTGTCACGCCGTCGGGCATCGGCACCGGTAGATCACGCTGGAGCCGTACGCGTCTCATATACCAACCAGTAACATAGCCGCCCCGGTGTGCGGTAGCCCGGGGCGACGGTTGCGCAATCAGCCGAGCTGGACCGCGATGTCGCTGACCTGACGGCCCGGCGGGAACGTTCCAACCGCCGTCGCGGCCCCCGTCAGGACGTTCACCGTGTAGAAGCGGTAGGCGCCGTCCACCCTGAGCGTGGCGTAGCCGGTGTTGGCCACCGTCACGCCCTTCTTGAGCTGGCTGTGAACGTCGAAGCCCGCGTCCGCGGCGGCGTCCACGCCCAGCTTGCCGGTCGGCGCCAGGTTGCCCGCGTTGGCCGGCGACTGCGCCGAGACCTGGTCGGCCGTCGTGTCCACGTCGAACAGCGTGGTCGCGGTGGTGGCGTCGAGGTCGTTGTTGGTGTAGCCGGCGCCGGTCACCCCGAGCGCGGTCGCCCCGGCGGTCGCGGGCGGCACGGGCGGGCTGGTCAGCGGGCCGTCCGTGGCGGTCTGGCCGGCGGCGGGCGCGCCGTTCTGGTCGTCCAGGTTGTGCCGCAGGTTCTGGCCGCTGTCGCTGATGACGCGCAGCCGGTTGGCGGCGGGGTTGAAGTCGACGCCGAACGCCTGGCCGTTCAGCGCCACGGTGAGCTGCGACACCTTGGTGGCCTTGGCCTTGCCGTCCACCGTGTAGACGCCGCCCTTGTCGCCCACCGCGTACAGCTTGCCGTTCTGCACCCGGTAGTCGATGCCGACGACCTTCATGTCGCCCTTGAGGCCGCTGATCTTGCCCACCCGGTTCACGCTCTTGGGGTTGCCGGCGTCGAAGGTGACCAGCTCGCCCATGGTGGTCAGGCCGGTGACGCGCGGGCCGTCGTCGCGGCTGTGCGCCTGCGCGGGCGAGGCCGCCAGTACCGCGCCCGCGCCGAGCACCGTGACGGCGAGCGCCAGTTGCTTACGCATCGGATCTCTCCTCTGAAGGGTGTTGCCTGCCTCCCTTCTTCGCGCGAACGGCCCTCGCGGATGTCGCGGGCCCGCCACGGACGGCGGGCCCGCGACAGGGGCTAGGAAGCCGCCTTGTCAGGGCGCTCCGAGATGCGCAGCCCGTTCACGATCGTCGCGCCCTGCCGGGTCGCGAAGCGCACGTTGAGCTGCCCGTCGGTCACCTTCACCGTGTACTGCCTGCTCACCGCCGTGTACGTGCCCGACTCCAGGGCCAGGTCGAGCGCCGGGATCGCGAGCTGACCCTCGACCAGGACGTCGAACACGCGCTGGCCCATCCGCATGTTCCTGATCTCGGCGAAGCTCAGCTCCACCGTGTACGTCCCGGCGGGCACGTTGTCGAACCGGTACTCCAGCATCGACTCCCTGGCCGTCCTGAACAGTGCCTGGTCCGAAGTGCCGGCGATGGTCCTGGACGTGCTCTGCGTGCGGTTCTGGTCGGCCAGGTAGCCGTAGCCGCCCTGGACGTACTTCTTGTCCGGCGTCCAGGTGTCACCGGCGGTGTCCACGAAGGTGCGCGTGGCGCCGGTGTCGATGGCCACCTGGTGCTTGGGCACCACGACCGTCACCTTGATCTCGATGGTGGGCTGCCTGCCGCTGGCCGACTTGACCGTCAGCCTGCCCTCCTTGAACGTGCCGGGCGCCACCCCGGCGCTGGAGACGTCCACCTTCAGGGTCACCGCCTGCCCCTTGGCCAGCTCACCCGAGGTCGGCGCCACCGTGAACCACGGCTCGCCGGTCACCGTGTACGGCGTCGGCGAGCCCAGGTTCGTCAGCTCCACCGTCCGCGACCGGGTCGAGTCGGCCGGCATCACCACGGTCAGCTCCGCCACCGACGCGCTCACCCGGCCCGTGACCAGCGCCGTGTCGATCCGCGTGACCGTCGTCGCGGCCACCGTGACCTGCTGGGTGAAGGTGCCGTAGTGCTCCTTGGACACCACGACCTCGTAGTCGCCGGCCAGCACCTGCCCGTAGAACGTGCCGTCCGCGGCGGTCGTGAACGTCGCCACGTCGCCCACCTTCACCGTCGCCCCGCCGATCGGGTCGCCGTCGTTGGCGTCGGTGACCTTGCCGGTGACCAGACCGTGCCTGCTGGCCGTGAACGTCAGGCCCTGCCCGTTCTCCAGCACCGGCTCCTGATAGGCGTACAGCAGCGCGTCGTCGCCCGCCGCGTTCTCGATGCCGATCGTGGCGCTGTTGCCCCGGTCGCGCTCGCTCTCGATGTCCTTGTACCGGAAGGCGATCGAGCCGTCCTCGCCCAGCAGCGCCGAGAACGACACCCGCTGCCCGGTCTCGTTGTAGAAGCTGACGTTGCGCCACTCGACCACGAACGTCCGGTGCGGCGCCGTGCCCGTCACCGCCGTGTACACGCCCGCCTGGGCGTCCACGAGGAGGTCGTCCCAGTACGGGTAGACGGCGTTGTTGGGCGTGCCCGACGTGGGCAGCCTGCCGTTGCTGCCGGTCGTGACCCGATCGGCGGCGAACGTGACGAACCCGTTCGTGCCGATCCACGCCTTGGTGTAGCCGGTGCCGTAGAACGGGACCGGGAACGGCAGCGTCACCTGCTGGGCCTCGTCGTCGCCGGTCAGCGCCAGCTTCTCGGTGCCCGCGGCGTACGCCTGCGCGCCGCTGCGGCAGGTGTAGCCGAAGTTGTCGCCGCGCAGCGGCAGCTCGATGTCCCTGACCAGGTCACCGGCCACCGTCACCGCCGCCTGCGAGGCGCTGGAGCAGCGGGAGGACGGCGTGACCCGCAGCTCGTAGGAGCCGTGCGGCAGCGTCATCGAGTACCGCCCCGCCGCGTCGGTCACGGCGCTCACCGGCGTGCCCGCGGCCACGACCGTCGCGGCGGGCTCCGGCGTGCCTGCCGTGGTGACCGTGCCCGACACGACGCCCGTCGGCAGCGGCGTCATCGGCACGTCCGCCGTGGCGGCCTGGTCGGCGGTGATCGTGACGGCGGCGGTCGCGCGGGCGTAGCCGAACTTCTCCGCGCTGACCTCGTACTCGCCGGCCAGCAGGCGCGGGATGGCGTACCTGCCGTCCGCGCCGGTGACCATGGTGCGGGTCATCGGGCCGGAGACCGTGACGGTCACGCCGGACACGGGCGCGCCGCCCTCCGTCACCGTGCCGGACAGGTCGCCCAGGCCCTCGTCGGGCGCGGCCAGCACGGCGGCGTAGGTGTCCAGCCTGCCCTCGCCCCAGATGTTGTTGTCGGCCGCGGTGCCGCCGCAGCTGGTGTCGGCGACGTCCACGGCGGTGCCGTCCAGCAGCGGCCGGGTGGCCGCGACGTTCCCCTGCAGGCCGGGCGAGCCCGACCAGATCAGCGCCACCGTGGCAGCCACGTGCGGCGAGGCCATCGAGGTGCCGGTGAAGCTGTCGTAGCCGCCGGGGACCGAGGAGCGCACGTTGACGCCGGGGGCCGCGATGTTCGGCTTGATCTCGCCGTTCTCGCCCTCGCCCTTGCTGGAGCGCGCGTAGAGCGCGTTGTTGACGTCGAAGGCGCCCGAGCTGTACGCGCTCTGGTACTGGCCGGGCGAGCCGCTGGTGTCACACGCGGGGCCCTCGTTGCCGTTGGAGAAGGCGGGGAAGATGCCCGCCGCCAGCCACGAGTCCACGACCTCCTTGTAGAACGGGTCGAAGCCGGCGCCGCCCCAGGAGTTGTTGACGATGTCCGGAGCCAGGTCCGGGCGCGGGTTCTGGCCGTTGAGGTCGGTGGGCCGCACGACCCACTCGCCGGCCGCCAGGAGCGAGGCGTCGGTGCAGGTGTTCACCTCGCAGCCCTTGACGGCGATCCACTTGGCGCCGGGTGCCACGCCCAGGCCGTTCGCGCCGACCATGGTGCCCATGACGTGCGTGCCGTGGTCGTTGTTGTCGCAGGGCGCCGCCGTCGGGCAGACGCCCGCCGGGTCGAACCAGTTGTAGTCGTGGGTGTAGGTGCCGTCGGGGTTCCTGCCCCGGTAGCTCGCGGCCAGGTCGGGGTGGTCGAACTGGACGCCCGAGTCGATGTTGGCGACCACGATGCCCTCGCCGCGGTTGCCCAGCTCGTCCCACACGCGCGGGGCGTTGACCCGGTCGATGTTCCACTCCACCGCGTTCACCCGCGCCTGGGTGGTGCCCGCGACGGGCTTGGGCAGCGTGAGCGTGCGCACCGGGTCGATCCGCTCGACCTCGGGCAGGCCGGCGATCTCGGCGGCCAGCTTCTCGCCGGCGGTCACCTTGACCGCGTTGACGATCCAGAACGGGGTGTAGTCGGCGTGGTGGGAGTCGAGCAGCTTGCGCAGGCCCTGCTGGGAGGACTGCGCCTGCTCGGTCTTGGCCTCGAAGACCTGCTCGGCCTTCGCCTCCTTGGTCAGGGCGCGGCGGGCGCCGCTCAGGTCGGCGGTTCCCTTCATCCGTACCCAGAAGGTGGCCTTGTCGTCCTGCGACAACTGCGCCTGGACGGTCGCGTCGATCTTGCCGGGATCCGGCGCCGCCTGCGCCGCGGCCTGCGGGACCAGCAGGCCGGCGACGGTCGCGATCCCTAACAGGACCGCACGCCAGCGGGGAGTGTGGGGCACTGGCTCTCCTTCACGACATGGAAAGAGGTGATCTTTACGCCTCTGTCGAGAAGGGTGAAGAGATCTTGTTCGGAAAGCAAGAGGTGCCGTGAAACGTTACTTTGCCGACGGAAATGTAATCTGGTCAGCCGCCTGGCCACCTGGCCGCCCGGCCGCGCGCGGCCGGCGCCGCGCGTGCGCGGCGGGCGGGTCGCGTTGCGCGATCATGGTCCGGCGGTTAGTCTGGACGTCATGCGAAATCACGCTCAGCTCCAGTGGTGGCGCCGCTCCTAGGCGGCGCGTGTTTCGCATTCCTTCAACGGACGGCCGCCCCGGATAGGCGGCCTTTCTCGTGTCCGCCCCGGGGCTCGATCATTTGATGTGGTAAAGGGGCAGCAAGTGGAGACGAGCGGATATACCACCGCCGGGGGCATCGGTGTCGAGCGCGAGACACGCGAGGTGGACGAGGCCGCCCTCGAAGAGATCGTGACCGCCCTGTCGGAGCGGCGCGGTGGCGCCTTCTCCTCCGGCATGGACTACCCGGGCCGCTACAGCCGATGGGCGTTCGGCTACGTCGACCCGTGCCTGGAGCTGGTCGCCAAGGGCCGCACCATCTCGGCGACCGCGCTCAACGAGCGGGGCAGGGTCGTGCTGCCCGCCGTCACCTCCTGCCTGCTGGCCGCGGGCAAGCCGGTCACCGAGCCCACCGCCGACCGCGTGGAGGTGTACGTCGCCGAGTCGGAGGACCTGCTGCCGGAGGAGATGCGCAGCCGCAGGCCCACCGTGTTCACCGCGATCCGCGAGGTCATCGCCGCGTTCCAGGGCGACGACCCGCACCTCGGCCTCTACGGCGCCTTCGGCTACGACCTGGCCTTCCAGTTCGAGCCCATCAGGCAGGAGCTCGTCCGCCCCGACGACCAGCGCGACCTGGTGCTGCACCTGCCCGACCGGCTGGTCGTGATCGACCGGCAGCGGGAGACCAGCTTCGAGTACCGCTACGAGTTCACCGTCGACGGCACCAGCACCCGCGGCCTGGAGCGCACCGGCACCTCCGCCCCGCCGGTCGTCCCGGCCGAGCTGCCGGCCGACCCGGTCAAGGGCGAGTACGCCAAGGTCGTGGCTGCCGCCAAGGAGAAGTTCAAGCGCGGCGACCTGTTCGAAGTCGTGCCCGGGCAGGTCTTCCACGCCGCCTGCACCGACCCGTCCGCCTTCTACCGCGGCCTGCGCCACAGCAACCCCGCCCCGTACGAGTTCATCATCAGCCTCGGCGAGGGCGAGCACCTGGTCGGCGCCTCACCCGAGATGTACGTCCGCGTCACCGGCGAACGCGTCGAGACCTGCCCCATCTCGGGCACGATCGCCCGCGGCAGCAACCCGGTCGAGGACGCCGAGGCCATCCGCACCCTCCTGTCCAGCGTGAAGGAGGAGTCGGAGCTGACCATGTGCACCGACGTCGACCGCAACGACAAGTCGCGCATCTGCGTCCCCGGCAGCGTCAAGGTCATCGGCCGCCGCCAGATCGAGCTGTACTCCCGCCTGATCCACACCGTCGACCACATCGAGGGCCGGCTGCGCCCCGAGTTCGACGCCCTCGACGCCTTCCTCACCCACATGTGGGCCGTCACGGTGACCGGCGCGCCCAAGACGTGGGCCATGCAGTTCATCGAGGACCACGAGGCCACCACCCGCCGCTGGTACGGCGGCGCCATCGGCTTCATCGGCTTCGACGGCTCCATGAACACCGGCCTGACGCTGCGTACGGCGCAGATCAAGAACGGCGTGGCGACCGTCAGGGCCGGGGCCACGCTGCTGTTCGACAGCGACCCCGAGGCCGAGGAGCGCGAGACCGAGCTGAAGGCCAGCGCCCTGCTCGGCGCGCTGGCGGCGGTCAACCAGCCCGAGGCCGTCGAGCGGGTGGAGCTCAGGGAGCAGCCGGGCGAGGGCATGAAGGTGCTGCTCGTCGACCACGAGGACTCCTTCGTCAACACCCTGGCCGACTACTTCCGCCAGGAGGGCGCCGACGTCGTGACGCTGCGCCACGGCTTCCCGGTCGGCATGCTCGACGAGATCGCCCCCGACCTGGTGGTGCTCTCGCCGGGGCCCGGCTGGCCGACCGACTTCGGCATCTCCGCCCTGCTCGACCAGGTCTACGCCCGCGACCTGCCCGTCTTCGGCGTCTGCCTGGGCCTGCAGGCCATGGTGGAGCACGCGGGCGGCACGCTGGAGCTGCTCGACTACCCCGAGCACGGCAAGCGCGGCCAGGTCGGCAGGCTCGGCGACAGCGCGCTGCTGGAGGGGCTGCCCGCGGAGTTCACCGCGGCGCGCTACCACTCGCTGCACGCCAAGCGGCCGGGCGTGGTCGGCTTCACCCCGACCGCGCTGACGCCCGACGGCAACGTCATGGCGATCGAGGACCCGGCGCGGCGGCGCTTCGCCGTGCAGTTCCACCCCGAGTCGATTCTGACCCAGGAGGGCGGCGCGGGCGCGAAGATCATCGCGAACGTGCTGCGTCTGTCCCGCAGGTAGGTAAAACCCGGGCGGGAGCGTGCGGGGCTCCCCTAGAGTTCCCCGCATGCTCCCCGTAGACCTGCCCGGCACGGTGCGTGACGCGCTGCTCGCCCCGCTCGTCGATCACCACTGTCACGGGGTGCGGCGGGACGACCTGAGCAGAGCGCAGTTCGAGCTGCTCAGCGGCGAGGGCGGCAGCCCGTCGCCGCCCGGCACCACCCACTTCGACACGCCGTTCGGCGTGGCCGTGCGCCGCTGGTGCGCGCCGCTGCTCGACCTGGAGCCGCACGCGCCGCCCGCCGTCTACCTGGCCCGCCGCACCGAGCTGGGGGCGGGCGAGGTGAACCGGCGGCTGCTGGCGGGAGCCGGGGTGGTGGCCTTCCTGGTGGACGCCTCCCCGGACGCCTGCGCCGACACTCACGCCGACACTCACGCCGACAGCCACGCCGGCTTCGGCGCGGACCTCGACGTGCTGACCGCCGCCGAGATGGGCCGTCACGGCGGCGCCGCCGCCGACGAGCTCGTCCGCATCGAGCGCATCGAGCGGGACGTGGCCGCCACCGCGGAGCTGGCCGTGGACTACCTGGACAACCTGAGCGACGAGCTGGCCGCCAGGGCCGCCAGGGCCGTCGGGCTCAAGACCGTCATCGGCGCCCGCTGCGGCCTGGACTTCGACCCGGCCAGGCCCAGCAGGGGAGCGGTGATCGCGGCGGCCAACCGGCGGCTGGCCGACCCCAAACAGCCGCTGACCGACCACGTCCTGCTGCGCTACCTGCTCTGGAGCGCGGTGGACGTGGCCAGGGAGCGGGGCCTGCCGGTGCAGTTCCACACCGGGTTCGGCGGGCAGGCGGGCGAGCCGCACCGCGCCGACCCGGCCAGGCTGAGCACGTTCGCCGCGGCGCTGCAACCGCTCGGCGTGCCGGTGATCCTGCTGCACTGCTACCCGTACCACCGCCAGGCCGCCCACCTGGCCGGGGTCTTCCCGCACGTGTACGTGGACGTCGGCCTGGCCCTGCCGCACGGCACCGCCGCCGCGGCCCGGATCATGGACGAGCTGCTGGAGCTGGCGCCCTTCCACAAGCAGCTGTTCAGCTCCGGCTGCCGCGGCCTGGCCGAGACCGGCTACCTGGGCGCGCTGACCTACCGGCGGGCGCTGGCCGCCGCGCTGGCGGCCCGGATCTCGGCGGGGGAGTGGAGCACGGCCGACGCGGCCCGCATCGCCCACATGATCGGGTCGGGAAACGCGCGGCGCGTCTACCGCTTGTGAATCCACCGGAATTCACCCTGAAAATGCATCATTCCAATTCGAATTGATCGAATTGTGATTTGTCTCCTTGTCAATGTCCCGGTGATGATCGGGAGCGCCAGAAAACCATCGCACACACCTGGAGGTGTCGTGTCCTGGCGTCCCATCACTCTTGCCGCCGCGTTATGCGCGGCCTTGTTCTTCCCCGGTGTGGCAGTGGCGGAGGACCCGCCACCCGAGGTGGAGAGCCGGGCGGGCACCCAGGCCCCCGCCGAGGTGCGCGGCCTGTCCGAGCCCGCCCAGGCGGGAGACCCCGTCGCGGCGGCCAGGGCGCACCTGGCCGACCCGCGTTACCACCTCGACCCCGCCGAGCTCACCCCGATCCAGACCGTCGTGGACGGCCGGGACGAGACGGTCAGGTTCGCCCAGCGCCACCGCGGCCTGCCCGTCTTCGGCGCCCACTACCTCGTGCACTTCCGCACCGACGGCGGGCAGCGTGAGGTGGTCGGCGCGGGCGGCCGCTTCCTCACCGAGCTGAGCGTCGACCCGGCCCCGTCCGTCACCGGCGACACCGCCGCCAGGATCGCCCGCGGCCTGATGGGCCGCTCCCACGGCGTGACCCGGGACCTGACCGCCAGGACCGGTGAGCTGGTCGTGGTGCCGCGCGGCGCCGGCGTGCTCGCCTGGCACGTCGTGCTCAGCGGGCGCGCCGCCGGGCGTCCCCTGCTGCTCGACGCGTACGTGGACGCCCGCTCCGGCCGCCCCCTGTTCACCGTGGACCGGCTCCGGTACGAGGGCCCGGTGCAGGGCAGCGGCCGGACCGCCCACGGCCGTGACGTCACGCTCGAGGCCTACCAGCGCGCCGACGGCGCCTACGAGCTGCGCGACCGCTCCCGCGCGATGTGGAACGGCACCACCGGCGAGATCCTCACCTACGACGCCCGGGGCGGCGATGTCTTCGACTACCTGGGATCGGGCATCCCGCCCGGCACCGAGCCGGCCCGCTCGGCGACGCCCGTGTTCGGCCCCGAGCACACCGTGAGCGGCGCCGTGGACGCCCACTGGGGCGCCGGGCAGGTCTACGAGTTCTACCGGGGTCTGGGCCGAGACGGGCTCGACGGCCAGGGCGGCACCATGTACTCCGTCGTCAACGTCACCATCGAGGGCGAGCCGTTCGCCAACGCCTTCTGGGACGGCACCAAGATGGTCTACGGCGGCGGCGGCGAGGAATACCACTCCTTCGCCGCCAGCCTCGACGTCGTCGGCCACGAGATGACCCACGGCGTCATCGAGCACAGCGCGAACCTGGTCTACCTCGGCCAGTCGGGCGCGATCAACGAGGGCCTGGCCGACTACTTCGGCAACGCCGTCCAGGTGGACACGCTCGGCATCCCGATGTCCGACCCCGACGCGAGCCTGCTGGGCGAGGGCCTGTGCAGGACCCTGCCGCCCGCCGAGTGCGCCGGCCGCGACCTCGACGACGCCCGCGTCGCGGGCAAGGACTACCTCGGCGTGACCGTCACCTTCGACAACGGCGGCGTGCACCTCAACTCCACCATCTTCTCCGGCGCCCTGTGGGACGTCAGGGAGCAGCTCGGCGGCGAGAAGGCCGACAAGCTCGCCTACAAGGCGCTGACCGAGTACATGACGCCGCTCGACGACTTCACCGACGGCCGCCGCGCCGTCGAGTCGGCCGCCCGCGCCCTCGGCTGGTCCGCCCGCGACCGGCTGACGGTCGCGCTGGCGTTCGAGCGGCACGGCATCAGGCCGGGCTGGGAGCGGACCATCCGCACCGACAGCCGCGTGCTGATCGACAACATCACCGACTTCAACGCCATCCCGGACGTGGCCGGCGACCGCTACGTGGTCTCCAACTCCTCGCCCGACGGCGCCGCCCCGTCCTGGATCCTCACCGGACGCCTGCGCGGCGGCAGGCCCGTGACGCTGTCGGAGGGCGACCGGTGGAACTACTACCCGGCGACCGACGGCAGGCAGGCCGTCTGGGCGTCGTACGACACCGCGGGCACCAGCTTCCAGATCCACGCCCGCCCGCTCGACGCGAGCAGCCCGCCGCGCCTGGTGTACCAGGCACCCGACCTGGTCACCGAGCTGGACGTGGCCGGCGACGTCATCGCCTGGCAGATCTTCGAGCAGGCCGGCGGCGAGACGGAGATCTGGATCAAGCGCGGCGACGCCGCGCCGGTCAAGGTCACCGCGGCGGCCGGCGTCAGCGGGTACCAGCCGTCGCTCAACGGCGGCAAGCTCGCCTACCTGCGTGCCTGGGAGGAGGGCGGCGCCTTCCACACCACGCCCGCCGTCTACGACGTGGCGACCGGCACCGAGGTCGTCGTGCCCGAGGTGCCCGGCACCGGCGGCCTGCCCTCGGACAGCGTCCTGCCGGTCATGCTCAGCCGGTACGTCGTCTGGACCGTCGACACCAACGCCGACGGCCGCTACGGCATCATGCGCGCCGCCGCCGACGGCACCGGCACGACCCCTGTCGTGCCCGACGACTCCGACGCGCCGCAGCCCGTCTGGTTCCACGCCAGTGACTCCCGGGTCGCCATCGGGGCGTGGCCGGAGGGCGACACCCTGGAGAACGCCACCCTGCCGAAGATCTACCAGGCGCCGCTCACCGGCGGGCCGCTGCAGCGCTACTCCTGCAACAGAGGGCTGCAGGACTACTTCTCCGTCGGCGAGGGCGGCACGATCGCCTGGCTCGACGGGACCGCGGGCGAGACCGACCTGGTGACCCGCGACAGGGCCGCCGTGCGTTGCTGACGCGAGCCGTACCAGGCCGCTGACCTGGGCAGGCGCCCGCCGTACCAGGAAGAGGGGGCGGCGGGCGCCGACTCGCGCGCGGGGCCGCGACCTGGTTTGCTTGGGCCGTCACACTGCCGATCCGAGCGGGGGCTCCCCATGCGCACAGTCGAACCCGAGGTCTTCATCGTCGCCCGTCCGTCGCTGGACTACGACGAGCTGGCCCGCTACCTGCGCGAGGTCGGTGGCGAGAGCTGGCTGGAGCGCCTCGACCGAGGCGACCTCGACGCCCAGAACCTCGCCGAGTTCGCCGGCCGGCTCTGCTACCGCTCCTTCGAGCCCGGCCTCAACCCCAACGTGGTCAGGATCAGGGAGAACCAGGACGACTACCTGCGCAACATCCTGGCCAGCGCGCACGGCTCCGTCCTTGAGCACATCAGCTTCAGCTTCGTGCTGCACAACGTCAGCCGGGTGCTGACGCACGAGCTGGTGCGGCACCGCCCCGGCGTGGCCATCTCGCAGGAGTCGCTGCGGTTCGTGCGGCTCGACGAGCTGCCGTTCTGGTTCCCCGAGTGGGCGCAGGCCGACGAGGAGCTGATGAAGCGGGCCACCGCCGTGCTGGAGCAGCTGGAGCAGTTTCAGCTGTGGATGGCCGGGCATTTCGGGCTCGACGAGGAGGGCGTGCCGTTCTCGGAGAAGAAGCACCGCACCTCGTTCATGCGCAGGTTCGCGCCGGAGGGTCTGGCGACGGGGCTGGTGTGGACCGCGAACGTGCGCACGCTGCGGCACACGATCGAGGCCCGCACCGCCGCCGGCGCGGAGGAGGAGATCCGCATGCTGTTCCAGCGCATCGGCGAGCTGATGCGCCAGGAGGCCCCCGCCCTCTTCGGCGACTACGTCGTGGAGGACGGGGCCTGGATCCCCGGCTGGCGCAAGGTCTGACCAGACGGTCCGAACGGCCGGGCGGTCGGCCGGGCGATCAGGCGAGCGCGGGGAGCACGTACACCTCGGCGCCCGGCGGCAGCGCGCAGTCGAGCCCGCCGAGGCCCTGGGCGTTCTCCCCGCACACGATCATGCTGATGTGCCTGCGGATGCGCCCGTACTCGTCGCGCAGCCGCTCCTCCAGCATCGGATGCGTCCGCCGCAGCATGTCGAGGGCCGAGCCCAGGGTGGGCGGGGAGTCGCGATCGGCGCCGACGGCGAACACCTTGACCTCCGTGCGCCCGCTCACCCACCTGCGCAGCGTGCTGGGCAGCACGAACACCACCATCGTCACCGGTTTGGAGACCATGTCTCAGAGCACCGCCGCCCGCACGGTCAGCACGTCGGGCAGGTGGGTGGCGACCTGCGACCAGGTCTCGCCGTCGTCGCGCGAGCCGTAGACCTCGCCGTCGCGGGTGCCGAAGAACAGCCCCGCCTCCGACGCCGTCATCGCATCGCGCAGCACGGTGGCGTGCACCGGCCCCTCGGGCAGCCCCTTGGCGAACGCCTGCCAGGTCCTGCCGCCGTCGTCGCTGCGGTGCGGCTGGTAGCGGTGGCCGACAGGGGTGCGGTCGATGTCGGCCGTCAGCGGCAGCACGTAGACCGTGTCGGGCAGCCGCGGGTGCACCACGATCGGGAACCCGAAGTCGGACGGCAGCGGCGAGCCGATGTCGTGCCAGCTCCCGCCGAAGTCGTCGCTGCGGTAGACGCCGAAGTGGTGCTGCAGGTAGAGCCGCTCCGGCCGGGACGGGTGCATGGACACCTTATGCACGCACTGCCCGTACTCCGGGTACTGCTGGCCCTCCGGCATGAACGGCGCCCGGATGTTCTTGTTGGCCGCCTCCCACGACAGCCCGCCGTCGGCGGTGCGGTAGAAGCCGGCGGCCGACACCGCGACGGCCATGCGCTCGGGGTCGGTGGGGTGGGTGACGATCGTGTGCAGGCACAGGCCGCCGCCGCCCGGCTGCCAGTGCTCGCGGTGCGGGTGCTCCCACAGCCCCTCGACGAGCCGGTAGGTGACCCCGCGATCCTCCGAGCGGAACAGCGCGGCGGGCTCCACGCCCGCCCACACCACGTCCGGCTCGGACGGCGAAGGCGTGAGCTGCCAGACCCTGGTCAGCGTGGCCCCCGTCTTCTCCGGGAAGGCGATCGGGGGCTGCTCGGCCTCGTGCCAGGTGGCGCCGAGGTCGTCGGAGTACATGACGGACGGGCCGAAGTGGCCGTACTCGATGCCGGCGAGCAGCCGGGGGGTGGTGCCGCGGGTGTCGATCGCGACCGAGGGGATCGCGACCGTGGAGAACTGGATCGGCTCGACCCTGAAGGGGCCGCCGTCGGTGGAACGGGCGAGGAACAGGCCCTTGCGGGTGCCGATCGCGACCACTGCGTCACTCATCGAATCTCCTCACGAGTGGAAACCTTGTCCTGCTGGCGGTAGGGCGGGCGGGGGCGGTGGAGCGCGGACCCCTTCCTGTCAGGTGCGGCGCCGCCTCGGCGGCGCTCCCGTGGGTGGCTTGCGGCCATCGTGCCACGCGGCACCGACAGTTACCGAGGACTGGGAGATTCCCCGCGCAAGCAGGGCGGCGACCACGGCGCCTTACCTGAGGGGTAATCGAGAGCCTTCCCTGCGGCCGCTACGGTGTCCGGCATGGGTGCTGTTGCCGTACATGAGGATTCTTTCGGTACGTTGCTGCGTTCGTGGCGGCAGCGCAGGCGGGTGAGCCAGCTCGACCTGGCCATCGAGGCCGAGGTGTCGGCCAGGCACATCAGCTTTCTGGAGACGGGCCGCGCCCGCCCGAGCCGCGAGATGGTGATGAAACTGGCCGAGGAGCTGGAGGTGCCCCTGCGGCACCGCAACAGGTTGCTGGTGGCGGCCGGGTTCGCGCCCGTCTATCCGGAGCGCGAGGTGCGTGCCCCCGAGATGGAGGTGGTCCGGCAGGCGCTGGACAAGATCCTGGCCGGGCACGAGCCGTACCCGGCGGTGGTGGTCGACGCGACGTGGAACCTGGTGGCGGCGAACTCCGCCGCCGCGATGTTCATGGAGGGGGTGCCCGCCGAGCTGCTCCAGGAGCCGATCAACGTGATGCGGCTGTCGCTGCATCCGCAGGCGATGGGCGGGCGGCTGCTGAATCTGGCCGAGGTGCGGGCCCACCTGCTGCACCAGCTGCGCAGGCAGGCGGAGATGTCCGGCAACGGGCGGCTCGCCGAGCTGCACGACGAGCTGGCCGCCTACACCTATCCCGGGGTGGACCTCAACGTGGCGCACGTGCCGGGGCCCGCCGACATCCTGGTGCCGCTGCGGATCGCGGCCGGGGACCGGGTGCTGTCGATGTTCACCACGATCGCGACGTTCGGCACGCCGGTGGACGTGACGGTGTCCGAGCTGGCCATCGAGACGTTCTGGCCGAGCGACGAGGAGACCGCCGCCGCGTTCGGCAGGGCCTGAACGCGCCTGTCAGCGGGCGGTCGGGGAGGTGCCCGCCGGTGGTTCGCCGGTCGCGACGGACGCCTCGACGGCGATCGTGGGCGGGTCCCCGCCGGTGATCGCCAGGCCGCCCGTGACCGTGTGCGTGCGCACGTTGTACGCGCCGGCGGCCGGCGGGCCCGCCACCGGGAAGGCGGGGAAGGCGCTGCCGCCCGGCACCACCGAGGTGGAGATGTAGTCGCCCACCGTGCGGCCCTGCGTGCTGCCGGCCAGCCAGTCCGGCGCCATGCCCGCGTGCAGCTCCAGCGGCGGCGACCAGCTCTCGCCGCCGTTCGCGGAGGAGGTGTAGGCGACGGTGAGGCGGCAGGTGCCGGGCGCGCAGGCGGCGTCCGGGTAGCGGTAGTAGGCCAGCGCGAGCCGGGCCTGCTTGCCGGAGCTCTCGCGGTCCACGCCGAGGCCGGGGATGAAGTGGTCGCCGCCGTCCTCGGTGACCCGCAGCACCTCGCCCCACGTGGTGCCGTCGGCCGACCTGCTCAGCACGATGTCGTTGCCCGCGCACTCCACCTGGAAGCGGCAGTCCTGCCAGACGACGTACACGGTGCCGGCCGCGTCCACCTCGGCCGACGGCAGCGGCGCGGCCCGCAGCCCGCCCGCCACGGTGTGCCGCTGCACGGGCGCGACCAGCACGCTGTCACTCCAGCTCGCGCCGCCGTCGCGGGAGCGGAAGGAGCGGATCTGGCCGTCGTCACTCAGATACGGCACCACCACGGCGCCGTTCGGCCGCACCACCGGCTGCCCGCCGAGACCGGTGGCGGAGGTGCCGGTCACGGCCCAGGTCAGGCCGCCGTCGGACGAGCGGGCCACCTTGATCGCGTTACCCGCCCCGTGGTCGTCGAACACCGCGTAGCAGGTGCCCAGGAACGCGCTGTCCGCGCCGTTGTCGCAGACGGCCCAGCTCTTGTCCAGGTCGCCGCCGGTGGCGGTGGTGACCGGCGCGCTCCAGGTCAGGCCGCCGTCGGTGGACCGGCTGGTCAGCACCGCCGCCCCGGTCACCCCGCCGGCGTCGCCGAGGGCGAGCGAGGTGACCAGCCACACCCCGTGCGCGGCGTCGAAGGCCACCGACGGGTCGCTGACCCGCGCGTGCGGGCCGCCGCCGAACGTCGTGATCCCGGGCAGCGTGCCCTTCGCCCAGGTGGCGCCGCCGTCCGTGGACGTGGCGAACGTGATGCCGGACGACCCTCCGTCGTGGAAGCGGCCCGCCTGCTGCGCGCTGACGATCGTCGAGCCCCACTGGTAGGTGTCGGGCCCCGCCGAGGTGCCGTACTGGGCGGCGGCGTTGGCGTAGGCGTCGGAGCCCAGCTCGGTCAGCGGCACGGCCTCCGCCGCGGCGGCCGAGGGGGACGGGGATAACAGCAGGGTCGCGGTGATGACGGTGACGAGTCCGCCGATTCCTCGGCGCCGGGCGGGTGATGGCACGGGTTCACCTCACAAGGCGTGTCAACATCCACTTGGCACCGTCGGGGCCCCCGCTGTCAACCTCCTGATCCGGAACGGGCCCTTTCCGGCGGTCACCGCCCGGCGGGGCCGCCGGGGTGTCCGCACGTGGACAGGTCAGTGCTCGCCGTGGATGACGTCCCGGTGGATGCGCGCCAGGGGCACGCCGTCGATCTGCAGGCACCGCACGGTCTCGTTGACCATGGAGGTCGGCCCGCACACGTACACGTCGTGCTCGGCCCAGGAGTGGAAGCGCCGCATCACCTGGGGCAGGCTGCCGCGCATGCCGTCGTAGGAGGGCTGGCCGGAGACCACGGGCAGCACCCGCAGCCAGGGGAACGACGACTGCATCCTGATCAGGTCGGGCAGGTCGTACAGCTCGCCGGCGGTGCGGGCGCCGTACAGCAGGTGGATGTTGGGGCGGCGGCCGGAGGCGATGACGGACTCGATGATCGCCTTCAGCGGCGCCAGGCCCGTGCCGCCCGCCACGCACAGCATGTCGCGCACGCTGTGCTCGCGCGGGGCCATCGTGCCCATCGGCGGGCCCACCATGAGCGTGTCGCCGACGCGGGTGTGCCTGATCAGCGTGGTCGACACCCAGCCGCCGGGCACCGAGCGCACGTGCAGCCTGATCGTGTTGTCGGGGCGCGGCGCGTTGGCGATCGAGAACGTCCGCCACACGCGGGGCCAGCGTGCCGTCTGCACGTTGACGTACTGGCCGGGTGTGAACGGCAGGCGCTGCGTGGGCCGCAGCGTGAGGACCGCGATGTCGCGGTGGCGCAGCTCGTGGTCGATGACCTCGGCCAGCCACCAGGCGGGGGAGACCCCGGCGTCCGACTCGGCCGACTCGATCATGAGGTTGGCCGCCGCCGTGTACGCCGACACCCACGCCGCCTCGATCTCATGGTTCCAGACGTCGGCGGCGAACCGCCGGATCGTGGCCAGCAGGGCGTTGCCCACGGCCGTGTAGTGCTCGGCGACCACGCCGTACTTGCGGTGGTCGCGGCCGAGCTGCCCGAGGAAGGCCGCCAGGCTGCCGGGACTGTCCAGGCTCCACACGATCCGGGTCAACGCCCCGAACAACCGGTCCCGCTGCACGTCCATGGCGGGCGGGAACATGCCCCTCAAGTGCGGGTTCTCGGCGAACAAACGGCCGTAGAAGTAGGCCGTGGCCTTGTCCGCCACGGGCTCGACGACGGAGAAACTCTCTTTGACCAGTCGCGGATTCAACGACATTTACCCAACCCCACCCTTTGACCGGAAACGCATTCCGGCTTCGGCCTGCACCTCCCTGACAGTCCGGGTCGTGAGCGCGGGGCCCTCCCCGGCCATTCCCGTGCGCTCGAAATTGAGTCTTACACCACTGATGACGCGTCACAACCGATTCCCACCAATTTCGCTGGTTTTCGGTCCGCAAATGGGAATGTAAATATTATTCGTATCCGACACCGCCGCCCGGCACCCCCGACCTCCTGCGCGTCCCCCCGGGAACCTTCACCCCCGGGCACGGACCGGGCGAATCCCGAAAAGCCCGTGTCTACGGGGGCAACGGATCTTCGGGGATGGGTGACATATCGGAAAGGGAGTACGCCATGATGGGGCATGGGGCCGTCACCGAGCGTCCGAAGCCCGACGGCCGCCCGACTCCACCATGCCCCCTGGAGATCGCATGTCCCGACCGCTGATCGGCATCACCGCCTACTTCGAAGCTGCCCGATGGGGCGACTGGGTGCGGGAGGCCGTGCTCTCCCCGCCCTCCTACGCCAAGGCGGTCGGGCGGGCAGGGGGCGCCCCCGTGGTGGTGCCGCCCCTGGCCCCCAGCGCCGCGGAGGACTACGTACGCGGCCTGAAGGGCGTCGTCCTGGCGGGCGGCGTCGAGCTGGCGGCCGAGACCTACAACGGCGAGCAGGACGAGCGCGTCTGCGAGCCGCAGGCCCAGCGCGACCGCTTCGAGCTGGCCCTGGCCAGGGCGGCCGTGCGGGCCGACATCCCGGTCCTGGCCGTCGCCAGGGGCATGCACGTGCTCAACGTCGCCCAGGGCGGCACGCTGATCCCGTGGCTGCCGGACGTGCTCGACAGCGACCGGCACGCCGAGCCCGACGGCGGCCACACGATCCAGGTCAGCGTCTCCAGCAAGCTGGGCAAGGCCGTCGGCGACCGGGTGGAGACCAGCGCGCCGCACCACCAGTCCGTACGCCGCCTCGGCTCCGGCCTGCTGGCCGTGGCCTGGGCGGAGGACCAGATCGTCGAGGGCATCGAGCTGCAGGGACACCGGTTCGGCGTGGGCGTCCAGTGGCATCCGGAAAGGAGCGGCGACAACCGCCTCTTCGATGCGTTCATCGAGGCGGCCCGCTAGGCTGCGATCATGCCGCTGCACCCCCAGGCGCGGGAGTACCTCGCCCGGTACCCATCGGATCTGAACGCCGACCTGGCCGCGCTCGACCTGGCCGCGATCCAGGAGATGCGCGCGCAGGACGAGTTCGCGGCCTACCGAGGGCCGCTGACGAAGCTGCCGTTCGTGCGCGACGAGGAGGCGGAGGGCGTCCCCATCCGCATCTACCGCGCCGACCCGGGCGACGCCCCGCTGCCGGTCGTGGTCTACTTCCACGGCGGCGGCTGGGTGCTCGGCAGCGTCAGGCGCAACGACGCGGCCGCCCGCGACCTGGCCATCCGCACGCGGGCCGTGGTGGTGTCGGCCGACTACCGGCTGGCGCCCGAGCACCCGTTCCCCGCCGCCGCCGACGACGCCTGGACGGTCGTGCGCGACATCTTCGCCAGGCCCGCCTTCTACCAGAGCAACGGCAGCGTCGCCGTGAGCGGCGACAGCGCGGGCGGCAACCTGGCCGCCGTGGCCGCCTGGCAGGCCCGCGACGCGGGCCTGCGGCTGGCCCACCAGGTGCTCGTCTACCCGGTGCTGGACGTGGCCATGGACACGCCCAGCTACGCCGAGTTCGCCAAGGGCTTCGGCCTGGACGCCGCGGAGATGGCCTGGTTCGCCCGCCAGTACGCGCCGCAGGCCGACCCGGCCGACCCGCGCCTGTCCCCGCTGCGCCTGCCCGACGTGTCCGGCCTGGCCCCTGCCACCGTCGTGACCGCCGGCTGCGACGTGCTCAGGGACGAGGGCGAGCGCTACGCCGCCCGCCTGGCGGAGGCGGGCGTGCCGGTCGACGTGCGCAGGTTCGACGGCGCGGTGCACTCGTTCTACGTGCTGCCCGGCCTGTTCGACCAGGCGATCGAGGCCAGGGAGTACGTCGCCGAGCGGCTGCGGGAGCACCTGTGATGGACGCCTACACCAAGCTCAAGCTCGACACCCCGGCCGAGGGCGTGCTGCGCGTCACGATCAGCGAGCCCGCCAGGCTCAACGCCGTCGACGCGACCGCCCACCGCGAGCTGGGCGAGATCTGGCGCGACGCCGACCGCGACGAGAGCGTGCGCGCGATCGTGGTCAGGGGAGAGGGCCGGGCCTTCTCGGCGGGCGGCGATCTGTCCATGATCGAGGAGATGATGCGCGACCACGCCACCCGGCTGCGCGTGTTCGCCGAGGCCCGCGACATCGTCTACAACGTACTCAACTGCTCCAAGCCGGTCGTCTCCGCCATCCAGGGCCCGGCCGTCGGCGCCGGGCTGGCGGTCGCGCTGCTGGCCGACATCTCCGTGGCGGGCCGCACCGCGCGGATCATCGACGGCCACACCAGGCTGGGCGTCGCGGCGGGCGACCACGCCGCGATCATCTGGCCGCTGCTGTGCGGCATGGCCAAGGCCAAGTACCACCTGCTGCTGTGCGAGCCCGTCACGGGCGAGCAGGCCGAGCGGATGGGGCTCGTCAGCCTGTGCGTGGACGACGACGAGGTGCACGACAAGGCGATGGAGATCGCGGTCAGGCTCGCGGCCGGCGCCCAGGAGGCCATCAGGCTCACCAAGTACTCGCTCAACAACTGGCTGCGCCTGGCCGGCCCCGCCTTCGACGCCTCGCTGGCCATGGAGTTCCTCGGATTCACCGGCCCCGACGCAGGTGAGGGCGTGCGCGCGCTGCGCGAGAAGCGGCCACCGGCATTCGGCTGAGCCCCGATCCGCGGCGGGACGAATGCTTCCCCGGGGCTCGGGTAGGCGCCCTTCACGGAGGACGACGACGGGGGAGGAGGTCAACCAACGCGGCTACCGGTCGCGGAAAGCCGCGGGGCGGTCCGAGTGCCCGCGCTGCGAGGGGTTGAGCAACCAGCTCCCCGCTTGAAGGCGTGGCCCGTCCGATTTCGGCGCCAATCGGGCGGCCGGGCTCCCCGCCGGGGTCCCTAACGGGGGCGACGGGCGTGGAAGACGAAGGCAGGCGGAGTGTTCCGCCACACCGTACGTCCCAGCACCACTTCCTCGAAGCGCTCCGCCAGCAGCGCACGGAACCGCCGTGCCGAGCTGAGCGGGATGGCGTGGATGTAGGAAAAGGTGGTGAACGCCGCACCCGGGCTCATCGCGCCCGTCACGGCACCCAGCAACTCATGCTGCAACTGGCTGGGGAACGCCGCCCAGGGCAGCCCGCTCACCACCACGTCCGCCATGCGCAGCCCGCGCTCGGCCAGCAGTTCGCCCAGCCGGGTGGCGTCCTCGTTGGCCACGTCCACCTTCGGGAACCGCTCGGCCAGCAGCCCGGCCATGCGCTCGTTCAGCTCCACGGCCAGATGGTGCCCGCGCCCGCCCAGCCGCTGCTGGATCTCCGCGGTGAACGGGCCCGTGCCCGGCCCGAGCTCGACGACGATCGGCTCGCCCTTCTCCGGGACGGGCGCGCAGACGGCCGCCGCCAGGTGTCGTGAGCTGGGCGCGAGCGCACCGATGGCCGCGGGGTTGCGCAGAAACTGGCCGAGGAACAGTGCGGTGTCGTTGGGCATGACCCGAACCTAGGCCCGCGACCGCACGTGATCGCTCCACCGTCCGGGCGGACCTCCGGCCAGTAGGAGGAGGCGCGCTCCTCCGCCGGGAGGAACAGCCGCACCCGCCAGGGCGGATACGGTGTGTCCATGCGTTGGCGTGGCGTGCCGCTCGATATCCTGCTCGCGGCCTCCGGAGTGGGTCTCGACCTGCTGACCACGGCCAAGGCGGGCGACACCGAGTTCCTGCCCGCCGAGATGAACATCCCGATGGCGCTGCTCGTCGGCCTGCCCATGGGGCTGGTGCGCCGCTGGCCGGTGCTGGTCAGCCTCTACCTGGCCGCCGCCCTGGTCGTCACCGACCAGCTCGGCTCGTTCACCTCCAACACCGCCCAGATCCTCGTCTGCGTGTCGCTCGGCGTGGCCGGCTACAGCTCCCAGGTGCGTGCCACCGCCCTGGCCGTGGGCGCGTCGATCGTCGCCACCGCGTTCAACATCGCCGACCCCGGCCTCGCGCTCACCGGCAACATGTGGATGTACTCCATCCTCCTGCCCGTCTTCCCCGCCGTGCTGGGCGCCTACCTGCGCAGCTCGGCGGAGCGGCTGGAGGAGCGCGAGGTCACGCCCGACGCGCTGCTCGCCGCCGGCGGCGTGGCGATCACCGTGCTGAGCACCTGGACCACCTGGCACTCCGGCGCCCAGCCCGTCTGGGTGGTCGGCCTGCTCGCCGTGGTGGGCGGCCTGTCACTGGGCATCGCCAGGCGGCTGCCCGGGCTGGTCTTCCTGCTGCAGGGCGTGCTGCTCGTCTCGGCCGACACCTATCTGAACGCCGCCGTCAACACATGCGTGATCCTCACGCTCATCGCCATCGGCGTGTTCGCCATGCGCGTGGTGTCCTGGGCCTGGACGGTGGCCGCGTACGTGACCGGCTGCCTGCTCACCGCGATCGCCGTCGTCGGCGACAACACCGAGATCACCACCTTCCGCGTGGGGGTCCTCATGACGCTGGTCGCCACGCCCATCGCGATCGGCCGCTACCTGGGCGTGCGGCGCGCCGCCGCGGCCACCGAGAAGCTGGTCGCCGAGGAGGCGGCCCGCGCCGCCGTCGCCCAGGTGCGCGCCGACCAGCTCGCCGAGCGCGAGCGCATCGCCCGCGACGTGCACGACATCGTCGCCCACCACGTCGGCGCCATGGTGCTGCGGGCCAGCGCCGCCCGCTACGCCGCCCCCGACGGGCCCGTCGCCGACGCGCTCAACGACATCAGGGAGACCGGCCACCAGGTGCTGCAGGACCTGCGCGACCTGCTCGACCTGCTGCGCGACCCCGACCGCCAGCCCGACCTGCTGGCCAACCCCGCCGACGTGGTCCGCGAGTCCGCCGAGCGCATGGCGGCCGCCGGCCTCGTCGTCGACCTCGACCTCGACCCGGCCACCGACCAGGCCCCCTTGATCGCCCGCACCTCAGCGGCCCGCATCGTTCAGGAAGGACTCACCAACGTGCTCAAACACGCAGGCCCCGGCACCTGGGTCCGCGTATCCGTCACGCCCGCCGAAGAGGGGCTGGACGTCCAGATCCGCAACGGGCGCCCGCCCACCGCCATCGAGCGGCTGCCCTCCTCGGGGCGCGGCCTGGCCGGCATGCGCGAGCGGGTGCGCACCCTCGGCGGCACCCTCAGCGCCGGGCCCGACGGCGAGGGCGGCTGGCTGCTGGCCGCCCACCTGCCCACCCACACCCGCGTGTCCCCGGGGAGTGCCGCATGATCCGCGTGCTGGTCGCCGACGACCAGGCGCTCGTCCGCGCGGGCGTGCGCATGCTGCTGCAGGCCACGGGCGACATGGAGGTCGTCGGCGAGGCCGACGACGGCGCCGAGGCCGTCCGCCTGGCCGAGCGGCACCTGCCCGACGTGATCCTCATGGACCTGCGCATGCCCAGGGTCGACGGCCTGGAGGCGATCAAGCGCGTGCTGGCCGCCCGGCCCGGCACCCGGATCGTGGTGCTGACCACGTTCGCCGAGGACGGCAACGTCTACGCCGCGCTGCGGGCCGGCGCCGTCGGCTTCCTGGTCAAGGACGACGAGCCGGAGCGCATGGTGGACGCCGTGCGCAGGGCCGCGGCCGGCGAGCAGCTCCTGGCGCCCTCCGTGCTGCGCCGCGTGGTCGAGCGGTTCCTGGCCGCCGAGGAGCAGGCCGCGCCCGCCGCGCCGCCCGGGCTGACCGAGCGGGAGCTGGAGGTGCTGGCCCTGGTCGGCACCGGCCTGTCCAACGCCGAGATCGCCGAGGAGCTGCACGTCGGCGTCACGACGGTCAAGACGCACATCGCCGCCGCGATGGACAAGCTGGGCCTGCGCAACCGCATCCAGGCCGCCGTCGTCGCCCACCGCACGGGGCTGGTGGACGCCTCCTTCCGTCCCGTACGGCCGCCGCGCGGCGGCTGAGCGGTACGCCGGGCGGCTGGGCTGTACGCCGGGCGGCTGGGCTGTACGCCGGGCGGCGGGGATCAGCCGCCTGCGTCCTGTACGCCGGCGGCGGGATCAGCCGCCCGGCGTACCGGTGAGTCATCCGGCAGGCTGACGACCTTCGGTGCCGCCCGCCGCGACCATGTGGTCCTTCGTCCAGTGAAAGGATCGTCCATGGCCATGCGGGAAACCGTCACCATGCCCCGGCCGGCGGGCCGGGTCGCCTCCGGCCTCGTCTACAGCCTGCGGGTCGCCGTCACCGCCCACGCGGCGGCGCTGCTCGTCACCGCCTCCTTCGCCGGCCAGGCGGTGGAGTCGGCGCCGATGATCGAGGCGCACCTCCTGGCCGGCATGGTCGTGCACCTCGTCGCCCTCGTCCAGATCGTGCTGGCCGTCCTCGTCTGGCGGCCGGGACGCGGCGCCGGCTGGCCCGCGCTGGCCAGCGTGGCGCTGTTCGTGGTCGGCGGCCTGCAGCACGTCACCTGGCTGTGGCTCGGGGCGCACCTGCCGGCGGGGGTGACCCTGTTCGGGCTGATCGTCGCCGTGCTGGTCTGGGCGTGGTCCCCGGCAGCCGCCCGCCGCCGCTAAGGTCGGAGATGTGTATGTGAAGATCTGCGGGTTGCGCGAGCCCGGGCACGTGGCCACCGCCGTCGCGGCGGGGGCCGACGCCATCGGGTTCGTCATGACCAGGAGCCCGCGCCGCGTCACGCCCGAGCTGGCCGCCGAGCTGGCCGCGCAGGTGCCCGGGCACGTGCTGACCGTGGGCGTCTTCCGCGGCGAGGACCCGGAGACGGTCCGCGCGGCGGCGCTGGCCTCCGGGGTGCGCGCCGTCCAGCTGCACGGCAAGCACCCGCACGGCGACTTCACCGCGCTGAAGGACCTCGGCGTCACCCTGATCAGGGCCGTGGACGCCCAGGCCGACCTGCGGTGCGGCGCCTACGACGAGGACCTGCTCCTGGTGGACGCCCCGCACGCGGGCTCCGGCCAGGCGTGGGACTGGGCGGCCGTGCGCGGCCGGGCGTCCGGGCGGTGGCTGCTGGCGGGCGGCCTGACCCCGGGCAACGTGCGCGAGGCGATCGAGGCCGCCGGCCCGTGGGGGGTCGATGTGTCCAGCGGCCTGGAGAGCGAGCCCGGCGTGAAGGACCCGCGCCTGATCGAGGCGTTCCTCCGGAGCGTCCGTGGCTGAGCCGGCCAGGGGCCGGGCGCACGACCGCGCCGCCGGGTCCGTGGATGAGCCGGCCGGAGGCGCGGCGCTCGACGGTGGCGCCGGGTCCGTGGATGAGCCGGCCGGAGGCGCGGCGCTCGACCGTGGCGCCGCATCCGTGGGCGAGCCCGCCAGGGGCGCGGCGCTCGACGGCGCCGCTGCGGCGGACCTGGCGCGGGCCCTGGGGTTCCTGCGTGGTTTCGCCCGGCGCAGGGCGCCCGTGGTGGTGCCGGTGCCAGGTGGCTTCGGGGTGCTCGACGCCCGCTACCCGGGCTCCTACGACGACAACAAGCTGATCGTCACAGCCTCGGGCGGCACCGACGAGGGCCTGGCCGGGCGGCTGCTCGCGGCGGCCGACGAGGGCCTGGCCCAGCGGCTGATGGCGGCGGCCGACGAGGTGCTGTCGGGGCGCGAGCACCGCCTCGTGTGCGTCGACGACGACCGGCTCGGCACGGCGTGCGCGCCCGCGTTCGCCGCCGCCGGCTACGAGCACGAGACGAACCTCGTCATGGTCTTCCGCGGCGAGCCGCCGCACGACTCGCCACCGGCCGAGCGGCTCGGCCTGGAGGAGCTGGCGCCGGTGCTGCGGCGCGACTGGCGCCGCACCCTGCCGCAGGCCCCCGACGAGGTGATCGACGGGCTGGCCCGGCGGGTGTCGGCCCGGCTGCGCGGCGCCGACACGGTGGCCTTCCGCGGCGTGCGCGCCCCGTCCGGGGAGATCGCCGCCCGCGCCGACCTGTACGTGCACGGCGGCGTCGCCCAGATCGAGAGCGTCTTCACCGGGCACGAGCACCGGGGCAGGGGCTACGCCGGAGCCCTGATGAGGGCGCTGCTGGCCGAGGTGGCCGGCGCCGAGCTGATCTTCCTGCTGGCCGACGCGGACGACTGGCCCCGCCACTTCTACGAGCGGCTGGGCTTCGCCGAGGTGGGCCGCACCCACGCCTTCCTGCGCACCTGACCCGCGCCCGTGACCCGCCCATGACCGGCCCATGGCAGGGGTATGACCGGGCGCAGCGGGAGTGGCCTGCGGAAAGCGGGGGCGGGAGGCGAGCGCCGCGTCGCATTCCACGCAGTAGGGTCTGCTGCGTGAGCGAAACTTCCGCCGAGGACCGGATCTGGACGGTTCCTAACCTGCTGAGCTTCCTGCGCCTCCTGGGCGTCCCCGTGTTCCTCTGGCTGGTTCTCGTGCCCCAGGCCGACGGCTGGGCCATCGGCGTCCTGGCGGTGGCCGGCTTCACGGACTGGCTCGACGGAAAGATCGCGCGGGCGTTCAACCAGACGAGCAGGCTCGGCCGGCTCATCGATCCCGCGGCGGACAAGCTCTACGTCTTCGCGACCATCTTCGCCCTCCTGTTGCGTGAGGTCATCCCGTGGTGGCTGGTCGTGGTCATCCTGGGACGGGAACTCTTGGTCGCGAGTTTCTTCCCTGTACTTCGCAAATATGGGTATAAGGCACTTCAAGTGCATTTCCTGGGCAAGGCCGCCATGTTCAACCTCATGTACGCCTTCCCTCTCCTCTTCCTTGCCTCCCACACTGGGTGGTATGCCGATATAGCCCGAATTGTCGGGTGGGCCTTCGCGCTCTGGGGAACGGGCCTGTACTGGTGGGCGGGGGTGCTGTATGTGGTACAGGTGCGCCAACTCGTAACCGCGGCCAAGAAGGGGTGATCGGGTGAAGGCGGTCGTCATGGCGGGCGGGGAGGGCACTCGGCTGCGTCCCATGACCGCCAACCAGCCCAAACCCCTGCTTCCCGTGGCCAACCGTCCGATCATGGAGCACGTGCTGCGCCTGCTCAAGCGGCACGGCGTCACCGAGACGGTGGTGACGCTCCAGTTCCTGGCGGCGCTCGTGCGCAACTACTTCGGTGACGGCGACGAACTCGGCATGAGCCTCCAGTACGCCACCGAGGACGTCCCGCTCGGCACCGCCGGCAGCGTCAAGAACGCCGCCGACCGGCTGCGCGACGACCGCTTTCTGGTGATCTCCGGAGACGCCCTCACGGATATTGATTTATCCGACATGATCCGTTTTCACCGGGAAAATGGGGCCCTTGTCACGATCGGCCTCAAACGCGTCCCGAACCCGCTCGAATTCGGGATCATCATCGTCGACGACGAGGGCCGCGTGCAGCGCTTCCTGGAGAAACCCACCTGGGGCCAGGTCTTCTCCGACACCGTCAACACCGGCATCTACGTCATGGAGCCCGAGGTCCTCGACGCGGTCGCGCCCGGCGAGCCCGTCGACTGGTCCTCGGACGTCTTCCCCGCCCTCCTGGAGCGCGGCGCCGCCATCTACGGCTACGTCGCCGACGGCTACTGGGAGGACGTCGGCACTCACGACAGCTACCTCAAGGCCCAGGTCGACGCCCTGTCCGGCAAGGTCGAGCTGGACATCGGCGGCTTCGAGCTCTCCCCGGGCGTCTGGGTGGCCGACTCGGCCTCGGTGGACCCCGACGCCGTGCTCAAGGGCCCGCTGCTCATCGGCGACTACGCCAAGGTCGAGGCGGGGGCCGAGCTGCGCGAGTACACCGTGCTCGGCAACAACGCGGTCGTGCGGGAGGGAGCCTTCCTGCACCGCGCGGTCGTCCACGACAACGTCTACCTCGGCCCCGGCGCCCACCTGCGCGGCTGCGTCATCGGCAAGAGCACCGACGTGATGGCCGGCGCCCGCATCGAGGAGAACGCGATCATCGGCGACGAGTGTGTCATCGAGGCGGAGGCGTACGTCTCCAGCGGCGTCAAGGTCTACCCGTTCAAGACCATCGAGGCGGGCGCGGTCGTCAACACCAGCGTCATCTGGGAGTCGCGCGGCCAGCGCAACCTGTTCGGGCCCCGGGGCGTCAGCGGCCTGGTCAACGTCGAGATCACGGCCGAGCTGTGCGTCCGCCTGGCCAGTGCGTACGCCACCACCCTGCGCAAGGGCGAGTACGTCGTCACCTCCCGCGACTGCTCCCTGGCCGCCAGGGCGCTCAAGCGGGCCGTCATCGGCGCGCTCACCGCGGGCGCCATCAACGTCCTGGACCTGGAGGCCGCCCCGCTGCCCGTCACGCGCTTCCACACCGCGCGCGAGTCGTCCGCCGGCGGCATCGCGCTGCGCACCACCCCGGGCGACCCGCAGAGCGTGGACATCGTCATCATGGACGACCGCGGCGCCGACCTGCCGCCGGCCGCCCAGCGCAAGCTGGAGCGGGTCTTCTCCCGCCAGGAGTTCCGCCGCGCGTTCCCCGGCGAGATCGCCGAGCTGGCCTACCCGGCCAGGGCCTTCGAGGACTACACCCACGAGCTGCTGCGCAACGTCGGCGTGGCCGGCGTGCGGGACATGAAGGTCGTCGTGGACTGCGCGGGCGGCACCTCCTCGCTGGTGCTGCCCACCCTGCTCGGCCGGGTCGGCGTCGAGGTGCTCACCGTCAACGCCCGCCTGGACGACGTCTCGCCCACCGAGACGCTGGCCGAGCGCCGCCGCGACCTGCAACGCCTCTCGGAGCTGGTCAGCAGCTCCCGGGCGGCCTTCGGCGTGCGGTTCGACCCGGTCGGCGAGCGCATCGCCCTGGTGGACGAGAAGGGCCAGCTCATCAGCGAGGAACGGGCCCTGCTCGTGGTGCTCGACCTGGTCGCCGCCGAGCGCAGGGGCGGGCAGGTGGCGCTGCCGGTCACCACGACCCGCGTCGCCGAGCAGGTGTGCCGCTTCCACGGGGTGCAGGTGCAGTGGACCTCCACCGCCCAGGACGCCCTCACCTCGGCCGCCGCCGGACCAGACATGATCTTCGCGGCCGACGGGCGGGGCGGTTTCGTGGTGCCGGAGTTCAGCCCCGCGATCGACGGGATGGCCGCGTTCATCCGCCTGCTCGGCCTGGTCGCCCGCACCCGGCTCTCGCTCAGCCAGATCGACGCCAGGATCCCCGAGGTCAAGCTGCTCAAGCGGACCGTGCCCACGCCGTGGGCGGCCAAGGGCGCCGTCATGCGCTCGGTCATCGAGGCGGCCGAGGCCGAGGTCCAGTCCGGGGAGCAGGGGCATCGCATCGACACCACCGACGGCGTGCGCGTGACCCGCGGCGACGGGAGCTGGGTGCTGGTGCTGCCCGCCGCCGCCGAGCCCGTCACCGACCTGTGGGCCGAGGCGGGGGACATGGACGCCGCCCAGGCGCTGATCGAACGCTGGGCCCGCATCGTGGAACTGGCCGTGGGGTGATAGCGTCACACGCTGTGATCGGAAAGGGTTTACCGAAGATGTGCCCGGGCAGTGCCGCAAGATCGTAATGTAGAAACGCGCGGCGGCATGGACCACGGGGCGGGGGCGGCGGTAACTTTGTCTGCGTCCAAACCAACGTGCAGCGCCCCGCCTTGACCTTTGCCGCTGATCAGCGTAAGTTGCGGCATTCGCAAACTTGAAAAAGCGAAGCGAGGCGCGCCCTGAGCACCGTCGCCGCGTCTTCGCGGTAGGAGGCCGAGCCGATCGATGCCGAGCGTCTACTGCACGCAGTGCGGGCACGCCAACCCCGAGGATGCCCGTTACTGTTCCCGCTGTGGGTCACCGCTGACCAGACCCGAGGTCTCCGGGGATACCACATCGACGATCTCCGTCGCGGGAATCGAGGCGTACGAGGCTGAGACAGGCGACATGCTCCTGGCCGAGCGGGCGCTGGTCGAGCAGCTGCCGCCCGGCACGGCGTTGCTCACGGTCACCAGGGGGCCCAACCAGGGCAGCCGTTACCGGCTCGACAAGGACCTGACGACGACCGGGCGTCACCCTGAGAGCGACATCTTCCTCGACGACATCACCGTCTCGCGCCGGCACGTCGAGTTCTACCGCCACCGCGGTGGCCAGTTCTCGGTGCGCGACGTGGGCAGCCTCAACGGCACCTACGTCAACAGGGAGCGCATCGAGGAGGTCCCCCTGCACTCCGGGGACGAGGTGCAGATCGGCAAGTTCCGCCTCCTGTTCCTGATGCGGGGCAACGCCGGCGTATGAGCGGGTGCGGTGAGCGACTCACGGTGACGGGCGGCCGTCCGCGGGAGGCGGTATGACTTCTCAGGCTGCGCGCTCGCACATGAGCATCGGGGAGGTGCTCGCGCTCCTGCAGGGCGAGTTCCCCGACGTGACGATCTCCAAGATCAGGTTCTTGGAGGGCGAGGGCCTGATCGAGCCCGAGCGCAGCCCGTCCGGCTACCGTAAGTTCACCCACCTGCACGTGGAGCAGCTGCGCTTCATCCTCACCGAGCAGCGTGACCACTACCTGCCGCTGCGGGTGATCAAGGACAGGATGGCCGAGAGCTTCGGCCGCCCGCGCGCCCTGCAGCAGCCGCAGGAGACCAGGCTCAGCCGGGCCGAGCTGCTGGAGGCCGCCGCGATCGACGAGGAGACCCTCGCCGAGCTGGAGGACTACGGCCTGCTGGCCCCCGTGGCCAGGCGCTACGACGAGGAGGCGCTCAAGGTGGCCCGCACCGTGGGCGCCCTGGCCCGCTTCGGCCTGCACGCCCGCCACCTGCGGGCGGTCAAGGCGGCGGCCGAGCGGGAGGCCGGTCTGGTGGAGCAGACGGTCGCCCCCATACTCAAGCGGCGCCGCCCGGGAGCCATCGGCGAGGCCGACGAGGTCGCCAGGGAGCTTTCCACCCTGCTGCTCGACCTGCACGCGTCCCTTGTGCGCACGGGCGTCCGATCGGTCCTGGGGCGTTGAGACCGTAGCGAGCTGGGAGGCGGAGGCACATTCCAGGCCCGCCGGGTGTTACGTTGAATTGCGAAGCCAAGTCAGCAGAAGCGATGATCGAAGAGCTGTGCCGGGTGACCGGTCAGGAATACGGAGCAGCCCGTGTTGCAGATGGAGGTCGTGGGCGTTCGAGTTGAGATGCCCACAAATCAGCCGATCGTCTTGCTCAAGGAGGCACACGGGGAGCGGTTCCTGCCCATATGGATCGGCATGACCGAAGCCACGGCCATCGCGCTGGCACAGGCGGAGGAGCCCCCGCCGCGGCCGCTGACCCATGACCTCTTCCGCGACGTGCTGAGCGCGCTGGGCGTCGGCCTGCGGGCGGTCAACATCGTCGCGCTGCGCGACGGCATCTTCTTCGCCGATCTGGTCTTCTCCAACGGCGTGGAGGTGAGCGCGCGGCCCTCCGACTCGATCGCGCTCGCGCTGCGCACCGGGGCCCGCATCTTCGCCAGTGAGGAAGTCGTCCAGGAGGCCGGGGTGATCATCCCGGACGACCAGGAGGACGAGGTGGAGAAGTTCAGGGAGTTCCTTGACACGATCACTCCCGAGGACTTCGGCAGGGCGGGGTAGGTATTTCAGTGCATTTACGCTTCACGACGCGCCGAGCCGGATCGTTGACTGAGCATGGTCACGGTCCTACGGTGCAAGTGAAACCCGTGGTCGCCCTTTACGAACCCCCAGATCAGGCCACGGGATGAGAGAAAGCCGGAGGTCCGCGTGGCGGTCAGCAGCGGCGAGGGAAAGACGGCCGGCCAGGAAGATCCGGTGCGGCGCGAGAGCGCGCGGCAGCGTGCCGGGGAGCAGGGCCTGCTCTTCGACGAGCAGCCGACGTCGCTGCCGGGCGACATCGGATACCGCGGGCCGACGGCCTGCGCCGCGGCCGGCATCACCTACAGGCAGCTCGACTACTGGGCGCGCACGGGGCTGGTGGAGCCCACCATCAGGGCGGCGCACGGCTCGGGCTCCCAGCGGCTCTACAGCTTCCGCGACATCCTGGTGCTCAAGGTCGTCAAGCGGCTCCTCGACACCGGGGTGTCGCTGCAGCAGATCCGCACGGCTGTGCAGCACCTGCGTGATCGCGGGGTCGCCGACCTCGCGCAGATCACGCTGATGAGCGACGGCGTGAGCGTGTACGAATGCACCTCGGCCGACGAGGTGATCGATCTGCTCCAGGGCGGGCAGGGTGTGTTCGGGATCGCGCTCGGGCGCGTCTGGCGGGAGGTCGAGGGATCCCTCGCGGAGCTGCCGGGGGAACGCGCGGCGGTCGAGGACACCGTCCCGGCCGACCACCCCGCTGACGAGCTGGCCCGCAGGCGCCGCGCGCGCCGCACCGGCTGACCCTCCTCCTGCGTGACCTTCCTCCGCCTGTAGTCCGCCTGTGCGTACTTCTCGCGTGCGCTGGCGCGGCCCGGTGACCGGTTATCCGGGCCTACCGTAGTAATCTAGGACAGCAAGGCTGACGACCCCGTGCGGGAGAGTCCTCGGGCACCTGGTCCCGGGGCGCCGAAGGAGCAACCCTCCCCGGAATCTCTCAGGCATCCAGTACCGCTCGGGTGAGGCAACTCTGGAAAGCAGGCGCACCCGCCAGGCGCGCCTCACCGACGGTGCAAGCCCCACCGGGGGTGAAGCTCTCAGGTCGTGGCACCGGCGCACATCGCGGGGGCCGCGCTGACAGAGGGGGAGATCCGGCACTCGTCCGCGCCCTGGCGCCGGTCTCCATGAGCCTCGGGAGGCACACCCCATGACCGATCTGTCAGCTCCGCCGTTCTCGTCCAGGCACATCGGCCCCTCGGAGGCCGAGCAGCAGCGCATGCTCGAGGCCGTGGGCTTCGAATCCGTCGCGGACCTGGTGGCGGTGGCCGTCCCCGAGGCGATCAGAGCCAAGGACAAGCTCAAGCTGCCCGCCGCCATCGGCGAGGCCGAGGCCATCGCCGAGCTGCGCGCGCTGGCCGGGCGCAACCGGGTGCTCACCTCCATGATCGGCCTGGGCTACTACGACACCGTCACGCCCGGCGTCATCCGCCGCAACCTGCTGGAGAACCCGGGCTGGTACACCGCCTACACCCCGTACCAGCCGGAGATCTCGCAGGGCCGCCTGGAGGCGCTGCTGAACTTCCAGACGGTCGTCTCCGACCTCACCGGCCTGCCCGTCTCGGGCGCGTCGCTGCTGGACGAGGGCACCGCCGCCGCCGAGGCCATGACGCTGGCGCGCAGGGCGGGCAAGTCGAAGAGCGACGTGTTCGTGGTGGACGCCGACGCGCTGCCGCAGACCAAGGCCGTGCTGGCCACCAGGGCGGAGCCGCTCGGCATCACGCTGGTGGAGCACGACCTGCAGGGCGAGCTGCCCGAGTGCTTCGGGCTGCTGGTGCAGTACCCCGGAGCGTCCGGGCGGCTGCGCGACTTCCGCGCCGTGGCCGCCGCGGCGCACGAGGCCGGCGCGCTGGTCGTGGCCGCCGCTGACCTGCTCGCGCTGACGCTGGTCGCCGCGCCCGGCGAGCTGGGGGCCGACATCGCGATCGGGTCATCGCAGCGCTTCGGGGTGCCGTTCGGGTTCGGCGGGCCGCACGCCGCGTACATGTCCGTACGGGAGGGGCTGCAGCGGCAGCTGCCCGGACGGCTCGTCGGCGTGTCCGTGGACGCCGACGGCGACCCCGCCTACCGCCTGGCCCTGCAGACCCGCGAGCAGCACATCCGCCGCGAGAAGGCCACCAGCAACATCTGCACCGCGCAGGTGCTGCTCGCCGTCATCGCGAGCATGTACGCCGTCTACCACGGCCCCGAGGGCCTGCGCGGCATCGCGCACCGCGTGCACCGCCACGCCACCGCCCTGGCCGAGGGGCTGCGCGGCGCGGGCGTGGAGGTCGTGCACGGCGAGTTCTTCGACACCGTGCTGGCCCGCGTGCCCGGCAGGGCAGCCGCCGTCGTGGCCGCCGCCGCCGAGCGCGGCGTCAACCTCTGGCAGGTGGACGCCGACCACGTCTCCGTCGCCTGCGACGAGAAGACCGGCGCCGCCGAGGTGGCCGCGGTGTGGGCGGCGTTCGGCGTGAGCGCCGAGGCGACCCCCGAGGACGCCGCCGACGCGCTGCCCGCCGATCTGCTGCGGGAGACCCCGTACCTGACCCACCCGGTCTTCCACAGCCACCGCTCCGAGACCGCGATGCTGCGCTACCTGCGCAGGCTGCAGGACAAGGACATCGCGCTGGATCGCTCGATGATCCCGCTCGGCTCCTGCACGATGAAGCTGAACGCGACCAGCGAGATGGAGCCCATCACCTGGCCGGAGTTCGCCGCCATCCACCCGTACGCGCCCGCCGAGCAGGCCGAGGGGTACGCCGAGCTGATCGGCACGCTGGAGGGCTGGCTGGCCGAGGTGACCGGCTACGACGCCGTCTCCATCCAGCCGAACGCGGGCTCCCAGGGCGAGTTCGCCGGGCTGCTGGCCATCCGCGCCTACCACCGCGCCAACGGCCAGGGCGAGCGCGACGTGTGCCTCATCCCGTCCTCCGCCCACGGCACGAACGCCGCCAGCGCCGTCATGGCCGGCATGCGCGTCGTGGTCGTGGCCTGCGACGACGACGGCAACGTGGACCTGGCCGACCTCGACGCCAAGATCGACAAGCACCGCGACGCGCTGGCGGCGATCATGGTGACGTACCCGTCCACGCATGGCGTGTACGAGGAGACGATCACCGAGGTGTGCGCCAAGGTGCACGACGCCGGCGGCCAGGTGTACGTCGACGGCGCCAACCTCAACGCGCTGGTCGGGCTGGCCAAGCCGGGCGAGTTCGGCGCCGACGTCTCGCACCTCAACCTGCACAAGACGTTCTGCATCCCGCACGGCGGCGGCGGCCCCGGCGTCGGCCCCGTCGCGGTCCGCGCCCACCTGGCCGCCTACCTGCCCGGCCACCCGCTGCACAACGGCACCCCCGTCGGCCCCGTGTCGGCGGCCCCGTACGGCTCGGCGGGCATCCTGCCGATCTCGTGGGCGTACGTCAGGATGATGGGTGCCGAGGGCCTCACGGCCGCCACCGAGCAGGCCATCCTGTCGGCGAACTACCTGGCCAGGCGCCTGGCCCCGCACTACCCCGTGCTCTACACCGGCCGCGGCGGCCTGGTGGCGCACGAGTGCATCGTGGACCTGCGGCAGATCACCAAGGAGACCGGCGTCACCGTGGACGACGTGGCCAAGCGCCTCATCGACTACGGCTTCCACGCGCCGACCATGTCGTTCCCCGTGGCCGGCACCCTGATGATCGAGCCGACCGAGAGCGAGGACCTGAACGAGCTCGACCGGTTCGTCGACGCCATGATCGCCATCCGCGGCGAGATCGCCAAGGTGGCCTCCGGCGAGTACGACAAGACCGACAACCCGCTGCGCAACGCGCCGCACACGGCCGAGTCCGTCGCCGCAGACGAGTGGCCGCACCCGTACGCGCGTTCGGAGGCCGCCTACCCGCTGCCGTCGCTGCGCGAGAACAAGTACTGGGTGCCGGTGCGCCGCATCGACCAGGCCTACGGCGACCGCAACCTGGTGTGCTCCTGCCCGCCCCTCGAGGCCTACGAGGACTGATCACCCGGCCCGGCGACACGCGCGGGGCGCGCGGTTCGCCGGGCTTGTCCTGGAACGTGTTCTGGCAGTTCCGGGTACGTCCGCCGGTGGAGGCGGGGGCTCCGGCCAGTCCTTCGGTGTCAAGTGAGCAGACATGATCGCCGATAGTCGTTAGGCTCGGTGCGACCGTCCCACAAGGAGCTCTCTTGACGTCCTCAGAGCTGGAGACCCCGCCCCTCGACACCGCCCGCCGGCTGGCCGAGCACGGTGATCTCGACGCCGCCGCCCGCATCCTGGGCGAGCTGGCCGCGGACCCCGACGGGCCCGACAGGGCGCAGGCCGCGGTGGGCCTGGCCGTGGTGCTCGAACAGCGCGGCGACCTCGAGGGCGCCAGGGCCGCCGCCAGGACGGCGCTGGCCACCGGGCACCCCGAGTACGCCGCGCAGGCCGCCTGCCACCTCGCCCAGGGCTTCGAGCGCGAGGGCCGCGACGAGCAGGCCAGGGCCGCCTGGCAGGCCGTGCTGGGGGTGGGCACCGCCGCGTACGTGCCGCTGGCCCACCTCGCGCTGGCGCGGCTGGCCGTGCGGGGCGGGCACCTGGAGGAGGCGGAGAAGGAGTTCCGCGCCGCCATGGAGACGGGCGCGCGGGGCGGCGAGGAGCGGGCCGGCGCGCACGCCGCCGCGGAGCTCGCCGAGCTGATGCTGGAGCACGGGGAGCCGGGGGCGGCGGCGGAGGTGCTCCTGGACGCGCTGGACTTCGCCCCCGGGGATGAGGTGCCGGGGCTGCGGGTTCAGCTCGGTATCGCGCATCTGGAGCTGGCCTGCGCCGAGTTCGCCGAGAGCGTCGAGGGCGGGGCCGACGCGCAGACGGGCGCGCTGGCGATCGAGCTGCTCGCGCGCACGTTGCCCTTGCGGGGGCGGGACGAGGATGCGGGGCGGGTCTGGTCGTACGGGCTGGAGCACGAGGACGAGACGCTGGCCGCGGAGGTGCGGCTGCGCTACCACCGGGACGGCTGAGCCGCTGGGGGCGCGTCAGGACCTGCGCATGATCGCGACGGCGGCGGCCACGTTGATCACCACGATGGACAGCCACGCGACCAGCAGCCCCGGGCCGCCCGCGCTGGCCGCGATGGCCGTCAGCGGCACGCCGATGCCCAGCGAACCCAGCACGATCGGCACCATGGGCGCGCTCGGATGGCGGCCCTTGGCCCGCACGGGGTCCTGGTGATGCAGCTCGGAGCGCACCCGGGCGGCGATCGTGGCGTCGAGGCGCTCCACGAACGAGTCGATCAGCGCGGTTTCGTACTCCGGGCCCAGATCGCGGCGTGCGTCGAGCGTGGCCTGGAGGTCGTCCCGGAGGCGTTTGTCTGGCATAGAGCACATCATCCCCGCCGCGCGGCGCGCCGTCATCCGCCCTGAGGGCTAGGGGCCGATCCTCCCCAGGTACGGTGCTGCCATGCAGGTGATGACGCCGCGAGGGCCGGCGCTGGTGGAGATCGAGGAGGCCGCCGACCCGCGGCTGCTGCTGGTGCTGACCCACGGCTCGGCCGGGGGAGTGGACGCCCCCGACCTGCTGGCCGTACGCGACGCGGCACTTGCGGCGGGGGCCAGTGTGGCCAGGGTGACGCAGGCGTTCAGGGTGGCGGGGGCGCGGGCGCCCGGCTCGCCCGTCAAGCAGGACGAGGCGTGGGAGATCGTCCTGCGCGAGCTGCGCGCCGATCGGGCGGAGCTGCCTGTGGTGCAGGGCGGGCGGAGCAACGGGGCCCGGGTGGCGTGCCGCACGGCCAAGGCGGTGGGGGCCTCGGCGGTGGTGGCGCTGGCCTTTCCGCTGCACCCGCCGGGGCGGCCGGAGCGGTCCAGGGCCGATGAGCTGCGGGGGGCGGGGGTGGATGTGCTGGTGGTGAACGGGGACCGGGATCCGTTCGGGATACCTGAGGCTGTGGATGCGGCGCGGCTGGTGGTGCTGCCGGGGGAGAATCACGACCTCAAGCGTGACCCCGCGAAGGTGGGCGAGATCGTGGCCGAATGGATCATGAACTACGCGTGACCGGCCTTTTGTGCGCGGGCAGGGCGTTCTGCGGGACGATTCGCGCCGCCGGGAGCCTGCGGGCCGATCCGGAACGGCTGAGCGGCGTGCGGGCTGGTCCGGGACCCTGGACTGCCTGGACTGCCTGGACTGCCTGGACCTGTGCGGGCCGATGCGGGTCGCCTGGACTTGGGTGCGGGATGCCGGCGGCTGTTCCGGTGAGGCGTCGCTCGCTGAGGCGTCGGCCGTTCGTCATGCGGAGCGCCCCGGGTCGTGACGCGGGGCGCCGGCCCGGCGTGCGGGCGGGAGGTCGCTCCGGGCGCGTGGCCCGGCGCGTGGGCGAGCGGTCCGTCGCGGGCGCGGGCCCGGCGAGGTGCTCGCCGGGATCGTCAGGCTGCGCCGACCACGGGCCGGTGCGGGGCGATGACGGTGCCGCTGGGCAGGAGCTCACCGGTGTCCTCGAACAGGACGACTCCATTGCAGAGCAGACTCCACCCCTGCTCGGGGTGGCAGGCGAGGGTGCGTGCCGCCTCGCGGTCTGGCGCCTCGGCATCCGGACAGGCCGGGTCGTGCGGGCACATCGGCGTGCCTCCGATATCTCGTGGGACGCTCCCGGTCTGGAGGGGCGGGAGCCGGCTCGGGTAGTTGTGCTGGCAAGTGTGCGACGTACGTCACTCGTTCCGACATAGCCCGTTCGGACTGTTACAGGAGGATCCCTGGATCGTGTGACCTTCGACACAGCGTGCCTTATGCAGGATAACGGTCCAAGCGCGACACGCGCATCACGTTTGCAATCCCTTGAGAAGAGCGTCGAGTCCGCGCTCGAAGTCCACATCCGCTCTTTCGTCCCTCCTGACCCATTCATCAACTTCTGGGTCGGCCCATCCCGACTGCTGCACCTCGACCGCCACGCTGCCGAACACGAAGGCCCGCAGCGCCCGTACGGCCTCGGCGGCGTCGTCCAGGCCACCGTCGGCGAGCTGCTCGACCTGCTCCCTGATGGCCAGGGCCGTGGCGCCCTTGGGCGGCTTGGTCAGGGCCAGGGCCAGCACGCCCGGGTGGTCGCGCAGCAGCTCCCTGCTGGCCCGGCACCACGCCTTGGCGGTCTCCTGCCAGGAGGAGCCCTGCTCGACGTGCACGGCCGTGACGTGCTCGGCCAGGGCGTCCATCAGCGCCTCCTTGCCGCGGGGGAGGTGGTGGTAGATGGCCATGGCCTCCACCTGGAGGGCGTCGCCCAGCCTGCGCATCGTGAGCCTGCGCAGGCCCTGGCTGTCGGCGATGTGGAGCGCTGCCTCGATGATGCGCTCGCGGGACAGGGGCACCGGCGGTCTCTTGGCGGGCATGGTGATCATCTTACTATGTAAAGGCGCTCGCTCCGGGGCGATTTCCGCCCGTGTCGCGGGACGGCGTACGCTAGGCGGTTGAACGAGTACCGACAGCGTTGAAAGGGCCGGGTCGATGGCGTTTTTCCGTCCGCGGGTGAGCCGGGAGGCAGAGGTCCGCTACCACGCGGACCAGGAGATCTCCAAGAGCTTCCCCGAGTTGCTCGACAAGGCCAGGCAGGCCGAGCAGACGCTGCGCGAGCTGCGTGCCGCCGCGGTCGACGAGATCGAGCTGCTCGCCGCGGGGCGGGCGTTCGACAAGGCGCTGACGGAGGCGCTGAGGGCCGCCGAGGCGGGGCAGCGGGCCACCTTCGGGGTCAAGGCCTATGACGATCGGATCGCGCGGCGCAAGGCCAAGGCGACGCCCGCCGGGGCCATGTGGACGGCTGAGGTCGAGCGGCTGCGCACGTTGCGCGAGGACAACCGGATGTGGGGCATCCCCCGCGTCCCGCGCCCGCTGCCTGCCACGGCCTGAGCCGTCCGCCCCTTGGGGTGACGTGCTGGTGGTGCGGCGCCAGGGGTGACGCTCGGCCGGCCGTCGGCGAGATGCTGCCGTTCGGCCTGGCCGCCGCCGTTTCGGGAGACGCGCGGTCGGAGCAGCACGGGGCAGGGGCGCGGCGGGGGCGATGCCAGGCCGGCCACCAGTGAGGGGCCGTCTCCGCGGAGCTGCCTCCGGTGCCGGCCGTTGCCGTGCCTGTGCTTCCGCGTCACCGGAGCCGGCCGGCCACGGGCGCCGTTCGGGAAAGTGCGAAGAGCCCCGGCACCGAAGTGCCGGGGCTCTCGTATCAGCTGGCCCAGTCCAGCAACGGCCGCGTGTTGCTTGGGTGCCGCAGCTTGGACAGCGACTCCTTCTCCAGCTGCCGGATCCGCTCCCGGGTCAGCCCCAGGTGCTTGCCGATCTCGTCCAGCGTGTGCGGCTTGCCGTCCACGAGCCCGAACCGCAGCGCCATGATCTTCGACTCGCGCGGCGACAGGTTGTCGAGCACGCCCCGCAGCTGATCGCCCAGGAGCTGGCGGTCGACGATCTCGGACGCCTCCGGCGAGTCGACGTCCTCGATGAGGTCGCCGATCGTGGTCTCCCCGTCCTCGCCGATCGTCGCGTTCAGCGAGATCGGCTGGCGGCTGGTGCGCAGCAGCTCCTCGATCTGGTCCGGCGTCTTGTCGAGCTCGACGGCCAGCTCCTCCGGCGTGGGCTCGCGCCCCAGCCGCTGGTGCATGTCACGCTCGACCCGCGACAGCTTGGAGAGCATCTCCAGCACGTGCACGGGCAGCCGGATCGTGCGGGCGGAGTCGGCGAAGCCGCGCTGGATGGCCTGCCTGATCCACCACATGGCGTAGGTGGAGAACTTGAAGCCCTTGGTGTAGTCGAACTTCTCCACGGCCCTGATCAGCCCCAGGTTGCCCTCCTGGACGACGTCCAGCAGCGACATCCCGCGGTCGGTGTACTTCTTGGCCACCGACACCACGAGCCGCAGGTTGGCCTCCAGCATGTGGTCCTTGGCCTGCCTGCCGTCCTCGATGACCAGGTGCAGGTCCTCCTGGACGGACGGGGGCAGGTCGGGCTGGGTCTCCAGCTTGTACTCCGCGTACAGCCCGGCCTCGATCCGCCTGGCGAGCTCGACCTCCTGGGCGGCGGTGAGCAGGGTGCGGCGGCCGATGGACTTGAGGTAGGTGTGCACCGAGTCGCCCATGACGGACTGCGTGTCGTCCAGGTCGAGCGGCTCGTTCTCCAGCTCGGCGTCCTCGCTCAGCACGAGGTCGTCGGGCACGTCCTCCTCGTGCTCCGGCTTGGCCGCGGGCGGCGTGGCGCCGTCGGCGGCGGCCGGCGTACCGGCGGTCGCGGAGATTTTTGCCTCGCCGGGCTTGCGGCCGGTAGTCTTTGCCCGCGAGGTCGTCTTCTTGGCGGTGGACGGCTTCTTCTGGGTCTTCTTCGGGGCGGTGGTGCTGAGAGACGGTTCGCCCTCTGCGGCCAGGCTCACGCCGGCCTCTGACAGCTCGCGCAGGATCGTGCGGCCTTCAGAGGGGCTGATGCCGGCCTCGGCGAATGCGTCACGCAGCTCCGCCAGAGAAAGGTGACCCTGGGCTCGCCCTCGTTCAATCAGCTGGTCGAGAGTTGCGGGTGGGGTCGCCACGGCGGTTCTGGGCATGAGGACACCTCCTCCGTACGGAGTGGAAGCGATCAGGCAGGTTGTGGTGGGGCGGGTTCGCGTCCGCACGGCGCACCAGTATCAATAACGCCAATCGCCGTCATTTGTTCCCGTACGCCCCTGCGGGATGGAAAAGGGGCGGATCGCCCCAAGTCGAAACCGCCCCCGGGCTCGGTCTATTCCGTCAGCCCCGGCTCGCCCGGGCCGGGCTGGATCTCGTCGGAGCCGACCCCGAACTCGCCGGGTGACACCTCGGGCATCGGCATGGGCTCGGCGTCCTCCATGCGCTCGTCCGACCAGTATTCGATGACCTCGCGAGGATCGGGATTGACCTCGGTGGAGACCACGACCCCGTCGTCCGTGGTTTCGGGGGCCGGCTGACCGGACGGTGACGCCTTCTCCACCACGGCTCGGGTCTCCCTCGCGACCTGGTCGAGCTTGCCCGCCGAGGCGGCCGCCGCGACTGAGGCGCCTCCGGCGACGATGACGCCGACGACGGCCGCGGATGCCCACATCTTGCGGGTCTGGTTCATGAAGGCTCCCTCCTTCTCCCCAATTGGACGCAGCCGCAACTCGTCAGGTTCCTGTCCTCAGCCGCACCAGATCGGTCTTGCCGTTCGGCAGCAGCGGCAGCCGGGTGACGAACCGCAGCTCGCGCGGGGCGGCATGGGGAGGAAGCCTATCGCGGCAGTACGCCCTCAATTGCGCAAGCGTGAGAGGTGTGTCGGGGTTGGCCGGAACCACGACGGCGGTGACCAGCTCGCCCCATTCGGGGTCCGGGGTGCCGATCACCGCCACGTCGGCGATCTCCGGATGGGCGCCCAGCACCTCGGTCACGGCGCCCGCGACGACCTTCTCGCCGCCGGTGTTGATCACGTCGTCGGCCCTGCCGAGCACCCGCAGGCGGCCCTCGCGCAGCTCGCCCAGGTCGGAGGTGACGAACCAGCCGCCGTCGAACGGGTCGGCGGGCACGCCGAAGCGGTAACCGGAGAACAGCACCGGGCCCGCGATCCTGATGAGGCCGTCGTCGCCGATCTTGACGTCCACGCCGTCGAGCGGGCGGCCGTCGTACACGCACCCGCCGCTCGTCTCGCTCGACCCGTACGTCGTCACGATCCGCGCCCCGAGCCGCCTGGCACGCTCCAGCAGGCCGGGACGGGCGGCGGCGCCGCCGAGCACGATCGTCCTGAACACCGACAGGTCCGCCCCGGCCTCCACCAGCCGGTGCAGCTGCGTGGGCACCAGGGAGACGTGGTCGGCGCCGGAGCGCAGCACCGCCTCGGGGTCGAACGCCGGGTGGACGATCGGCTCGCTGCCCGACAGCAGGGCGCGTACCAGGACCTGAAGGCCGGAGACGTGGGAGACGGGCAGGCAGCACAGCCAGCGCTCGCCCTCGGCCGCCTCCACGCGGCGCAGCGAGGCAGCCGCGGAGGCACGCAGGGCGCCGGCGGAGAGCAGCACCCCCTTCGGGGCGCCGGTGCTGCCGCTGGTGGCGATCACCACCGCCACGTCGCCGGGGACGCCCTCGCCGTCGCCGCGCGGGACGCCGCCGAGATGCGTGGGGCGCAGGGCGGCCAGCGCGGGCTCCGCGTGGCCGGGGGACAGCGGGAGGACGGCGGGCCCGTCACCGGACAGGGCGTCGCGCACCGCCGCGAACAGGGCAGGTCCCGGAGGCTGCACAATGGCATGCAGCGGACGGTCCGGATGCGACGGGTTCCTCCACATGCTCGTAAGGTTAATGGCGACAGGTCGGACAGCGGCGCAGGGGAGGGTCGTGACGCGTTCTCCCACGGCTCCCACGGCTCCCATGGCTTCCATGGGATCCGCGGCTCCGGCGGCTCCGGTGGTCTTCAGCATCCCGATGCGCACGCCTTTCCGCGGGCAGACCGTCAGGGAAGGGGTGCTGCTGCACGGCCCGGCGGGCTGGGGCGAGTTCTCGCCGTTCCCCGAGTACGGCCCGCGCGAGTGCGCCCGGTGGCTGGCGTGCGCGCGCGAGGCGGCGTTCGAAGGCTGGCCGGAGCCGGTGCGCGACAGCGTGCCCGTCAACGTGACCGTGCCGGCCGTGGACCCGGAGGAGGCCCACGAGCTGGTGCGCCGCTCCGGCTGCGGCACGGCGAAGGTCAAGGTGGCCGAGCGCGGGCAGGGCTTCGCGGAGGACCTCGCCAGGGTGGAGGCCGTACGCGACGCGCTCGGGCCCGCCGGGCGGCTGCGCGTGGACGCCAACGGCGCCTGGGAGGCCGGCGAGGCCGTGCGGAGGCTCAAGCGGCTCGACCGCTACGACCTGGAGTACGCCGAGCAGCCGTGCGCCACGCTGGAGGAGCTGGCGGCGGTGCGGCGGGCCTGCGACGTGCCGATCGCGGCCGACGAGTCGATCCGCAGGGCCGAGGACCCGCTGCGGGTGCGGGCGGCCGAGGCCGCCGACGTGGCGGTGGTCAAGGTGCAGCCGCTGGGCGGCGTGCGGGCCGCGCTGCGCGTGGTGGAGGCGTGCGGGCTGCCGGCCGTGGTGTCCAGCGCGGTGGAGACGTCCGTGGGGCTGGCGGCCGGGTTAGCGCTGGCGGCGGCGCTGCCCGCGTTGCCGTACGCGTGCGGGCTGGGCACGATGCCGCTGCTGTCGGGCGATGTGGTGGCGGACTCGCTGGTGCCGGTGGACGGCCGGCTGGCGGTCCGGCGACCCCCAGTAGATTTTCAGTGTTTGTCGGAATTTGAGATTGAATCTCCCCAGTGGCTTCGCCGGATGCAGGAGGCGTCACGTTGAACCCCGCTACCGCGCTGGCCACCGTACTGGTCGACGAGCTGGTGCGCTGCGGCCTGACCGACGTGGTGCTCGCCCCGGGCTCCCGCTCCGCCCCGCTCGCGCTGGCCCTGCACGCCGAGTCGCGGGTGCGCCTGCACGTCCGCGTGGACGAGCGCTCGGCGTCCTACCTGGCGCTCGGCCTCGCCAAGCGCTCCGAGCGGCCCGTCGCGCTGATCTGCTCGTCCGGCACCGCCACCGCGAACTTCCACCCGGCCGTCATCGAGGCGAGCGAGTCCGGCGTACCGCTGCTCGTGCTCACCGCCGACCGTCCGCCCGAGCTGCGCGGCACCGGCGCCAACCAGACGATCGACCAGATCAAGCTGTTCGGCACGGCCACCCGCTGGTTCGCCGAGGTCGGCGTGCCGGAGGACCGGCCGGGGCAGGTGGCCTACTGGCGCTCGCTGGCCTGCCGCGCCTACCAGCGCGCGGCCGGCGCGGGCAACCCGGGCCCCGTGCACCTCAACCTGGCCTTCAGGGAGCCGCTGATCCCCGACGGCGACACCGCCTGGTGCGAGCCGCTCGACATCGGCGCCGGCGCCCCCTGGGTGCGCGCCCGCGTCGCGCCGCCGCCCGTCGCCCTGCACATCCCGCCCACCAGGCGCGGCGTGCTCGTGGTCGGCGACGGCGCCGCGAACGTGCGCCGCTACGTGGCCGCGGCGGGCATGGCGGGCTGGCCCGTCCTGTCCGAGCCGAACGGCGGCGCCCGCTACGGCGACCACGCCGTCTCGACCTACCACTACCTGCTGGGCACGCCGGAGTTCGCCGACGCGCACCGGCCCGACGTGGTGGTCACGCTCGGCCGCCCGGGGCTGTCGCGACCGCTGCTGTCGTGGCTGCGGCGGGCCGGCGAGCACATCGTCGTCTCCCCCGACCTCGACCGCTGGCCCGACCCCACCCGGTCGGCCACGCAGGTGGCGCAGGCCGTGGAGATCCCGGTGGCCTCCGGCGACGACTCCTGGCTGCACGCCTGGCGCCAGGCCGACCTGGCGGCGCGGGCCGCCATGGACGACGTGCTCGACCTGTCGGGCACCAGCGAGCCGCGCCTGGCCAGGGATCTGGTGGACGCGCTGCCGAACGGGGCGCTGCTGTTCTGCGGCTCCTCGATGCCGATCCGCGACCTCGACCAGGCCATGCGGCCGCGCCGGGGGATCCGGCTGATGGCCAACCGGGGGGCCTCCGGCATCGACGGGCTCGTCTCCACGGCCATGGGGGCGGCGCTGGCGCACAACGGGCCCTCGTACGCGCTGCTGGGAGACCTGTCGTTCCTGCACGACCAGAACGGGCTCATCCTGGGGCCCCGCGAGCCGCGGCCCGACCTGTGCTTCGTGGTCGTCAACAACGACGGGGGCGGGATCTTCTCGTTGTTGCCGCAGGCGGCCGTGCGGGATCCGTTCGAGCGGGTCTTCGGGACGCCGCACGGGGTGGATCTCGGGTACGTGGCCGCCGCGACGGGGACGCCGTACACGCTGGTGGGCGATCTCGGGGAGCTGCCCAAGGCGTTGCGGGGCGAGGGGCCCCGGGTGGTCGAGGTGCGCACCGACCGGGAGGAGAACGTGCTGGTGCACGCGCGGCTGCGGGACGCGGCCCAGGACGCGGTGCGCGCCTACCTGGCAGGCTGACCGGCCGCGCGTGACGGCCGTGGCGCCACGCGCGGGGGCCGTCAGCCGCCCAGGACGTCGAGCAGCCGGTTGAGCGGGCTGTCGAGGCCGTAGCGGTCGGCGAGCCGGACGAGGGCCTCCGGGTCGCGCGGCTTGGCCGGAAGCGCCAGGTCGGCGGCGGGGAGCGGCGCGTCCGGGGCGACCTCGACGACGGCCGGCGCGGCACGGAGGTAGTCGCGGGCGGCGGCCAGGCGGGTGCGGCTGCCGGCCGGGAAGCCGTCGGTGACGCCCGCGTCGAGGGACTCCAGCAGGGCGGCGAGCGAGCCGAAGCGGGTGATCAGCGCGGCGGCGGTCTTCTCGCCGACCCCCGGCACGCCCGGCAGCCCGTCGCTGGGGTCGCCGCGCAGGGTGGCGAAGTCGGCGTAGGCGCGGCCGGGGATGCCGTACTTGGCGGTGACGAACGCCTCGTCCACGATCTGCAGGTTGCGGATGCCGCGCACGGTGTAGAGGACGCGGACCGGCCGGGCGTCGTCGACGAGCTGGAACAGGTCGCGGTCGCCGGTCACGATGTCCACGGCGCCGTCGCCGGCCCGGTGGGTGAGGGTGCCGATCACGTCGTCGGCCTCGTAGCCGGGCGACTCCAGGCGGGCGATGCCGAGGGCGTCGAGCACGTCCTGGATGACCGCGATCTGCGGCACGAGCGCCTCGGGCACCTCTTCGGTGTCGCCGTGGGCGACGCGGTGCGCCTTGTACGTCGGGATCGCCGCCACCCGGAAGGCCGGCCGCCAGTCGGCGTCCATCGTGGCCACGAGCTCCGTGGGGGAGTGCTGGCGCACGAGGGTGGCGATCATGTCGATGAGCCCGCGCACCGCGTTGACCGGCGAGCCGTCGGGAGCCTTGATCGACTCCGGGATGCCGTAGAAGGCACGGAAGTAGAGGGAAGGGGTGTCCAGAAGCATCAGCACCCGTCCATGGTGGCACTTCGCGCAGGTCCGCGCGCGTCCCCCTCACTCGGGCCCCAGCACCCCCACCGCGAGCAGGCAGGCGTCGTCCTCCGGGTTCGGGCCGCCGATGTCGGCGAGCAGGCGGTCCAGGCCCGCGTCCAGGTCGGGGCCCTCCAGCTTGCGGGCCGCCGCCATGGCCAGGTCCAGGCCGACGTCGATGTCGCGGGTGCGCCGCTCGACCAGCCCGTCGGTGAACATCAGCAGTAGATCGCCTGGCTGCAGCCGGGTGGTCGCCAGCTCGTACGGGCTGCCGGACGCGGCCCCCAGCAGCACGCCCCTGGGCTGCGGAAGCTGGCTGGCCACGCCGTCGCGGACCAGGATGGGCGCCAGGTTCCCCGCCTGGCCCCAGGCGAACACCCGGGTCCGCGGGTCGAAATGGCCGATGATCGCGGTGGCGGTGGTGTCCTTGAGCTGGTGCAGGACGAGCTCGTTCAGCCAGTCGAGCAGCCGGTTGGCCGCCTGCCCCGTCATGGCCAGGCCGACGAGGGCGTGGCGGAGCTGGGCCATGCGGGAGATCGCGGGCAGGCCGTGGCCGGAGACGTCTCCGATGGCCAGCAGCTGGCGGCCGTCGGGGGCGGGCGCGGCCTCGAACCAGTCGCCGCCCAGGTTCGCGGTCTTCTCGGCCGGGACGTACCGGACCGCGATCCTGGTCTGCGGCAGGTCGAGGCAGCCGTCGGGCTCGGGCAGGATCGCCTCGCGCAGGGCCAGCATGATGTGGCGGTCCTCGGCGGCCCGCTCGCGCGCCTCCAGGAGCTGGCGGCGCGACTCCGAGACCATGCGCTCGGCGCGGCGGCGGCCGGTGATGTCCTGGATGACGCCGTGCATGCCGATCGTGCCCCCGGGGCCCGCCAGGGGCTCCAGGACGACGCGCAGGTCCCGCAGGTCGCTGGAGCCGACCCCGCGGCGGATGCGGAACTCCGCCTGCACCGGCTCCACGCCCTGCACGACCGACCACAGCAGGCGGTCGAGCGTGGCCACGTCGCCGGGCTCGACGTGCTCGGCCAGGTCGGGCAGGGCGATGGGGCCCTCACCCGGGTCGCGGCCGAAGATCACGTACACCTGCTCCGACCAGATCGTCTCCCCTGTGTGCAGGTGCCACTCGGCCCAGCCCATGTTGCCCAGCCGCTGGGCGTGTGCCAGGCGTACGGCGAGCATCTCGGCGTCGCTCTCGTGGCCGAGCAGCTCGGCCGCGCCTATGACGTCGACCATGTGTCTCACTCTCGACGCGCGATGATGGAATCCGACAATTGGCCCCACACTACGTGATCGATCGTGAACGGTGTGTAGTGGAGGCTTGGTGCGTGACGAGACCTTTCCGTGGATTTTAGGAGAGGTCATCGAGGGTGCCGCCAGGAGTACATTGTGCCTGTGACGTCCTCAGACCTTTATCCCGTTACCCGTCTCGCCGCCGTCCAGGAGGCCACCGCCAAGGCCGGCCTCGACGCCCTGTTGCTCACGCCCGGCCCCGATCTGCGTTACGTCAGCGGCTACGACGCCAAACCGCTGGAGCGGCTGACGTGCCTCGTGGTGCCCGCGTCCGGCGAGGCGTACATGATGGTGCCCCGCCTGGAGCTGCCCGCCGCGCAGGCGTCGCCCGCCTCGCGGCTGGGGCTGGAGTTCGTGGCGTGGGACGAGACCGACGACCCGTACGCCATCGCCGCGGCGCGGCTGGGCCGGGTCGGCAAAGTGGGGCTCGCCGACCGGATGTGGGCCATGTCGTCGCTGCGCTTCCGCGAGGTGCTGCCGGAGACCGAGCAGGTGCTGGCCGGCAGTGTGCTGCGGGAGCTGCGGATGCGCAAGTCGCCCGCCGAGGCGGCGGCCCTGCGCGAGGCGGGGCAGGCCATCGACGCGGTGCACCGGCAGGTGCCGGAGCTGCTGCGGGCCGGGCGCACCGAGCGCGAGGTGGCCAGGGACATCGCCGAGGCCATCCTGGCCTCCGGGCACCAGACGGTCGACTTCGTGATCGTCGCCTCCGGGCCCAACGGCGCCAGCCCGCACCACGACGTCTCCGACCGGGTCATCCAGGCCGGGGAGCCGGTCGTGGTGGACATCGGCGGGCAGCTGCACAACGGCTACTGCTCCGACTCCACCCGCACGTACAGCGTGGGTGAGCCGCCGGCCGAGTTCACCGCCTACTACGAGGTGCTGCGGCAGGCGCAGGAGGCGGCCTGCGCGGCGGTGCGGCCCGGCGTGTCCTGCGAGTCCATCGACGCCGCCGCCCGCGAGATCATCACCGAGGCCGGCTACGGCGAGTACTTCGTCCACCGCACCGGGCACGGCATCGGCATCGAGACGCACGAGGAGCCGTACATCGTCGCGGGGAACGGTGAGCCGCTGGAGGCCGGGTTCGCGTTCTCGGTGGAGCCGGGCATCTATCTGCCGGGCCGACACGGCGCCAGGATCGAGGACATCGTGGTGTGCACGGCCGGGGGTGGCGAGCGGATGAACGACACGCCGCGCGAGCTGGTGATCGTCTAGTCGTTCCCCTTGCGCACTCCTCGCCGCACCAACAAGGAGTGCGCACGGGCGTGCTCACGAGATGTGCTTGTAGGCGACGCGCTGCCGTGAGGCGGTGCGTGGCTGTGGCACAGTCGCTGTCATGTTCGCGGAGATCACGTACGCCACCCGGCCGGGGTCGCGGCGGCCGAACGAGGATCTGGTGGTCGCCGGGCCGTCCTGGATCGTCGTCCTGGACGGCGCCACGGCCGCGCCCGGGGTGGACGGCGGGTGCGCGCACGACGTCGCCTGGCTGGTGGGGCGGCTCGGCGGGGCGCTGGCCGCCCGGCTGGCCCGCGACGACGCGGCGCCACTGGCGGAGGTCCTGGAGTCGGCCATCGAGGAGACCCGGGCCGCCCACTCGGGTGCCTGCGACCTCGGCAACCCCGACTCGCCGTCCGCGACGGTGGCCATGGTGCGGGTCGGGGGGCGGGTGGAGTACCTCGTGCTGGGCGACTCGACGGTGGTGCTCTCCCAGGTGGGTGGGCAGGCCGTGGCGGTGAGCGACGACCGGCTGGAGCGGCTGCCGGGCGGGCGGCCGTACAGTCTGGAGCTGGTACGGCGGATGCGGAACGCGCCCGGCGGGTTCTGGGTCGCGGGGGCCCGCCCCGAGGCGGCCAGGCACAGCGTGACCGGCACGGCCGACGCCGGTGAGGTGCGTGGGGTCGGGGTGTTCACCGATGGGGTGGCGCGGTTGTCCGAGTGGTACGGGTGGAGCTGGGAGTCCGTGCTGGACGTGCTGGATTGCCGTGGGGCCGAGGCGGTGATCGCGGCCGTGCGGGAGCTGGAGGCGACGCGGGGGCCGGTGCGGGGCAAGCGGCACGACGACGCCACGGCCGCGTGGGGGCGGCTGATGCACTGAGGCGTGGACCGGGGGGTCGCGGCGCTGGCGCGTGGGTTGACGGTGGATCGGCCGGTCGGTGGCGGTGCTCTGGCGCGGGTTGCCGGGGGATCGGTGGGTTGGGGCGCCGTTGAGGTGTATCAGGGGCTGTCTGCGCTGCTCTGGGGATTTGAGGGCGGCGGAGGGAGGGCCCATGTTCGTCGGCAGGACGGCGGAGCTCGCCTCACTGCGTGCGGAGCTGCGCGCGGCAGGCGGCGGATCCGCCAGGAGGGCGGTGGTCGAGGGCCCCGAGGGCATCGGCAAGACCGCGCTCATCCACCACGCGCTCGACGGGGAGGCGGGCGTGCGGGTGCTGGCCGTCAGCGGCGAGGAGAGCGAGCGGGGGCTCCGGCTCGGCGTCGTGCGGCAGCTCATGGACGAGGCGGCCCTGCTGGACCTCGGGACGGGGGAGCGCCCGGCGGCGGGGGGCGGCGCGCGGGGGCAGAGCGCGGCCGGTGCGCCGGGGGAGATCGCGGCCGGTGCGGTGGGCGGCGTGCCGGGGGAGATCGCGGCCGGTGCGGTGGGCGAGGTGGATCCGTGGGTGGCGGGGCAGGCGGTGTGCGAGGTCGTCGCCCGGTTGTCCGCGCTGGAGACGCTCGCGGTGGTGGTCGACGACGCGCAGTGGGTGGACAGGGCTTCGCTGCGGGCCCTGTGCTACGTGTTGCGGCACGTGCGGCCGGGGCGGGTGCTGGTGCTGGTGGCCTGCCGCGATCTGGCCGACCCGTGGCTGCCGGAGGGGCTGCGGCGGCTGCTCGCCGGTGACGGGGCGCTGCTCGTCGCGCTGGGCGGGCTGAGCGCGTCCGAGCTGGCCGAGCTGGCGGCCGATCCCGTCGTGACGGCCGAGCGCCGGGAACGGGGCGCGTACGTGTCACCGACGGACGCGGCGAAGGAAGCGCTGACGGCCCTGCGCGCGGACGGGCGCTGGCCGGACGCGCGCTCACCCGGGTCACGGCTGGACGGGCGGCTGCCGGACGCACGGCCGTCCGAGTCACGGCTGCCGGAGTCACGGCTGCCGGAGTCGCGGCCGTCCGAGTCGCGGTCGTCCGAGTCACGGTCGTCCGAGTCACGGCCGGACGGGCAGTGGCCGGACGGGCAGTGGCAGAACGGGCAGTGGCAGAACGGGGAGTGGCCGGATCTTCGGTCGTCCGGTGCGTGGTCGGACGGGTGGCCGGGGACGGCGTGGCCGGAGGTGCGGCGGTCGGATGTGGCGTCGGCGGCGCGGCGGTTGCGTGCGCACACGCTGGGCAACCCGCTGCACGCCCGCGCCCTGCTCGCCACCCTGGCCCCCGCGACCCTGGCCGACCAAGGAGTGCGCCTGCCGGCCCCCGAGACCTACCGCCGCCCGTTCGAAGGCCGCCTGCACGCCTGCGCCCCCGCCACCCGGCGGCTGGTCGCGGCCTGCGCCGTCCTGGGCGGGCATTGCCCGCTGCATGTGGCGGTCGCCGTGGCCACGGGCATCGACGAGCCACTGAACACCCTGGAGGAGGCCGTCACGGCAGGGCTGCTGCGGGAGCTGCCCGGCCGGCTGGTCGACTTCCCCGAGCCCCTGGCCAGGGCCGCCGCCTACGACGGGATCGGCGCGGGCACGCGGGCCAGGCTGCACCTGGCCGCCGCCAGGCTGGCCGACGACGACGGCGCGGCGCTGCGGCACCGGGCCGCCGCGGCGGACGGGCCGGACGAGGCGCTGGCGGAGGAGCTGGCGAGGTTCGCGGCCAAGGCCGCACAGCACGGGCTGTGGCAGGAGGCCGCAGCCCACCTTGACCTGGCCGCCGGTCTCACGGAGTCGCCGGCGCGCCGCGACGAGCTGCGCACAGCCGTTCTGGAACACGTCCTCATCGGGGGCGATGTGATCCGCGCGGCTGAGCTCGCCGCTGTGCGCAACGCCGACCCGCGACCGGTGCGCCGGTACGTGCTGGGACGGCTCGCGCTGGCCGCCGGGCGCTTCGACGAGGCGTCCGAGCTGCTGGCGGAGGCGTGGCGGCACACGGAGCCCGGGTTCGCCGCCGACGTGGCGGAGCAGCTGTCGTGGCTGCATCTGGTCACGGGGAACCGCGCCGAGGCGGCGCACTGGGCCCGCCTGTCGGCCGAGCAGCCCATCGCGGGCCCGGTCGCCAGGCCGTACGACGTGCTGGCGCTGGGAGGGGCACCCGGCGTCAGCGCGCCATCCGGCAGCCTCGCCGAAGGCGTGGCGCACCTGGCCCTCGACGAGGCGGGACAGGCGTGCGCCGCGCTGAAGCGGGTCGTGACCGCCGCGGGCGCGGCGGGGCTGCCGCACCACCGGCTGCTGGCCACCGCGCTGCTGGCCGTCGCCGAGCACGGGCTGGCGCGCTGGGACGAGGCCGTGGCGCACGCCGAGGCCGCGCTCGCCGAGGCGGCCGCGCTGGGGCAGCGCTGGTTGCTGCCGTGGCTGGACGCGGCCTGCGTGGCGCCGCTGGCGGCCAAGGGCGAGCACGAACGGGCTCACGCGCACGCCGTGGCGGCCGGCGCCGCGGCGCGCAGGATGCGGCACGTGGCGGGGGAGCGGCAGGCGGACCTGGCCATGGCCCTGCTCGGCGCAGCCGACCTGCCGGCCGGTGAACCGGGCGGCGGTCTCGCGGCGGCGTGGCACGATGGCGCGCCTCCTGGGCAGCGGCCCGGCGGTGACCCGCCCGAAGTGCGTCCACTCGCAGGCGCAGGCGCAGGCGCAGGCGCAGGCGCAGGCGCAGGCGCAGACGGGGATGCGGGCGCGGACGCAGGTGAGGGCGCGGGCGCGAGCGGGCGTGCGGGCGCGGGAGCAGGCGCGGGCGCGGATGCTTGTGCGGATGCGGGCGTGTGGGGCGGGTTCGTGCCCGACCCACGCCCGGCACGCATCGAGGCCCTGGTGGCCGACGGCAGGCTGGAGGAGGCGGAGCGGGCGCTGGAGGCCTACGACCGCGGCGCCGAGCCCACCGGCCGCCGCACGCAGGCCGAACGCATCCGGCTGACGGGCCTGCTCCTGGCCGCCAGGAACGTTCCAACTCGTGCCGAGGAGGCGTTCGGACGCGCGCTGGACCTGGCAGGCGCGGGCGGTTGCCCGCTGGAGGAGGCGCGGGTGCTGCTGGACCTGGGCAGGCTGCTGCGCCGCACGGGCAGGCGCAAGGCGGCGGCCGGCCGGCTCGGGGCGGCCCGCGCGATCTTCGACCGGCTGGGTGCCCGCCCGCTGGTGGAGCGCTGCGCCCAGGAGCTGGAGGCGTGCGGCCTGGAGCCGCCCGCCACCGTCAGGCTCGGCCTGACCCCGCAGGAGCTCAGCACGGCCACGCTGGTCGCCGGCGGCCTGACGAACCGGCAGATCGCCAGGGAGCTGCTGATCAGCGTCAAGACCGTCGAGTACCACATCGGCAAGATCTACACGAAGCTCGGCATCGGCTCCCGGGTGGCGCTGGCCGCCAAGCTCGCCGCGTACGGCCGGGAGGTAGCGTTCCCGGCCAGCGAAGCGGGCTGATCAGCCACTCAGCTGATACCTTGATCGATAGATCTTGATCATGAAACAATTACCCCGCAGGTGTATCTCCGGACATGGGGGGACGTCGCTTAATGGTCCGCGAGCCGATCGAGCGGCCCTAGGATGCCGGACGACGAGCTGGACGAGGCGTTCGAGCTCGGCAGGACATGCGCGCTGGCCGCGGAGTGCGGCAGGGACCTGCGGCGGTGTGCCCAGATGTACGCCGACCTGTTCCCCGACGCGGCCTTCGGCGCCGACTTCTTCAGCTCGCTCTCCCTGGCCACCGCCTTCAGCGCCCCCTGGGCGGGGGCGGATCGGCTGAAGGCCGTCAACCGGGCCGCGCTGTGGGTGACGGCCGTGGACCGGCTCGTCGATCGGGCCGCGACCACCCGCGAGCAGGTCACCCGCCTGACGCGGGAGTGCCTGTCGGTCGCCGAGGGGGCCGTGCCGAGGTCCGCGGCCACCAGGTTCCTGGCCGACCTGCGCGACGAGCTGGCCACCGTCGGTGGCTTCGAGGAGCTGCAGGGGATCTGGCGCGACCAGCTCGAGCGGATGCTGGCGGGCATGGCCGAGGCCTGGGTGTGGCGCGACACGCACACCGTCCCCACGCTGGCCCGTTACGTCGAGAACGCCGACAGCCGCGGCTCCTGCTTCGTCGACCTGTCGCACTGGATCTACACCGCCGACGACTGGGCCAGGGCCCACCTGGAGGAGCTGCGGGCCGTCAGCAGGCAGGTGCAGCGCTACCTGCACCTGCTCGGCGACGTCGCCTCCTACCGCAGGGACCTGAGCTGGGGCGACCTCAACGCGCTCGCGCTGGGCGTGGACGGCGCGGAGGTGGCGGCCGCGATCGCGGAGCTGGCGCGCGAGGCGGACGAGCTGATCCGCCCGGTGTGCCGCCACAGCCCGCGCACGGCCTCCTACCTGCGCAGACGGCTCGGGTTCCAGGCAGGTGTCACGGGCATTTCGGACTACCAGCGAGCCACGTAAGTGCCCCGTCTGATTCCATGACAGACAAACTTGACTATAGCCCTGTTAGATCCGCGAAAAACGTGGCTTGAGGCGACAAACCGTGACATTTTGTTTCTTGTAAAAGATTGCGGCTTGAGTGGAAAATGTGGCGTTGCTAGGGTGTCTCGATGCCAGGCATGTGGATCGACCCTCTCGAGTGAACCCTTGACAGGTACCACTGACCGGCACCTCAGGGGCGGGGTCGCGCATGCGCGGGAAATGTACGGGCGGTGCTGGATGGAATTCGGTCGCTCAGACCGTTGGCGGCTGCCGACAGCGATCAAGATCTTGGTCGCCGGCGGGTTCGGCGCGGGCAAGACCACCATGGTCGGTGCCGTGTCCGAGACCAGGCCTCTTCGCACCGAGGAGGCGCTCACCCAGGCGGGCACCCACGTCGACGACCTGTCGGGGGTCGAGCGCAAGCTCACCACCACCGTCGCCATGGACTTCGGCCGCATCACGATCCGTAACGACTACATGCTCTACCTGTTCGGCACCCCCGGCCAGGAGCGCTTCTTCTTCGTCTGGGACGAGCTGGCCATGGGCGCGCTGGGCGCCGTCGTGCTGGCCGACACCCGCCGCCTGGACGACTGCTTCCCGTCCGTCGACTACTTCGAGAAGCGCGACCAGCCGTTCATCGTGGCGCTGAACTGCTTCGACGGCGTCTCGCCGTTCACCGTCGGGGAGGTGCGCTCGGCGATCGGCCTGGAGCCCGACATCCCCATCGTGCGCTGCGACGCCCGCCGCCGCGACTCCGGCAGGGAGGTGCTCATCACCCTGGTCGAGCACGCGATGCGCAGGGGCGCCACCCCGGTCGGGACCATGTCGTGACCATGACCGGCTACCTTTGACCGATGGAGGAGATCGACCGCCGGATCGTCACGCTGCTGGCCCGCGACGGCCGCATGAGCTTCACCGACCTGGCCAGGGAGACGGGGCTGTCCGTCTCCGCGGTGCACCAGCGCGTACGCCGCCTGGAGAAGCGGGGAGTGGTGCGCGGCTACGCCGCGATCATCGACCACGACGCGGTGGGGCTGCCGCTGACCGCGTTCGTGTCGATCAAGCCGATCGACCCTGCCGCGCCCGACGACGCGCCCGAGCGGCTGGCCCACCTGGCGGCCATCGAGGCGTGCCACAGCGTGGCCGGTGACGAGAGTTACATCCTCAAGGTGCGGGTGGCCTCGCCCGCCGCGCTGGAGGACCTGCTGCAGCAGATCAGGGCCTCGGCCAACGTCTCGACCCGCACCACGGTCGTGCTGAGCACCCCGTACGAGCACCGCGCCCCCGGCGTCGGCCCCGACGCGCCAGGCGAGTCCTCCACGGGCCCCGACACCTCCGCCTGACGTCACGAGGAGGCGTAGCGGGCCCGCAGGCGTGCCAGGGCGGGCTCCCCGGCGCCCAGCCGCTCCAGCCCCAGCAGCGCCGCCCCCGCGATCGGCGGCAGGCCCGCCGTCACGAGCCGCGCCCGCGGCGCCCGCCGTCCGAACAACTCCTTCAGCAGCGAGGTCAGCAGCGGATCCCCGGCCGTCAGCAGGCCGCCGCCGAGCACCACCTCCGTCGGCGTCTCCAGCAGGCCGAGCCGGCGCAGGCACACCTCCGCCAGCACCGCCACCTCCTCCGCCTGCCGCTCCACCAGCGACCTGGCCACCGCGTCCCCGTCGCGGGCCGCCGCCAGCACGGCGGGCGAAAGCTCGTGCAGGCGTCCCTCGTCGATCCGGCCGAAGTGCAGGCCCAGCACGACCTCCTCGACCGTCGCGGTGCCGAAGTGCGCGGCCACCGCGGCGGCCAGGGCGGTCGGGGCGCCCCTGCCGTCCTCGGCGCGGACGGCGTGCCACAGCGCCTCGGCTCCCAGCCCCTCGCCGCCGCCCCAGTCGCCGCTGAGCCGGCCGAGGGCGGGGAAGCGGGCCACCGCGCCGGTGGGGGAGACGCCGACCGCGTTGATGCCCGCGCCGCACACCACGGCCACCCCCCACGGGCCCGACGCGCCCGCCCGCAGCAGCGCGAACGTGTCGTTGCGCACCACCACGTCCGCGCCCAGCCCGCGCGCGGCGAACTCCGCGGCCAGCGCCTCCTCCTCCACGGGCAGGTCCGCGCCCGCCAGGCAGGCAGACACGTGGTCGAACCCGCCGCGCGGCACCCCGGCGGGCAGCGTGCCGAGCGCCGCCGCCACCACGTCCAGGGCCGCCGCCACGCCGTCCCGCTGCGGCACGAACGCCCCGGAACGGCCCGTGGCCAGCACGTCCCCGCGCTCCGAGACCACCGCCACGTCGGTCTTGCTGTTGCCGCCGTCCACGGCCAGCACCAGGCGCACTAGCCCGCCACCCACGGCAGGTGCGCCCGCCCGGCCTCCAGCAGCAGGCCCGTCAGCTCCTCCGCCGGCTCGTCCTGCCCGATCAGCGGGTGGGCGAGCAGCGCGTCCCGCACCCGGTCCGCGCCGCCGTGCAGGGCCGCCTCCAGGGCCAGCGTCTCGTACGCCGACACGTGCGCGATCAGCCCCGCGTAGAGGGGCTCCACGGGCGGCACGGGCAGCGGCACGGCCCCTGAGGCGGTGATCGAGGCCGGCACCTCGATCACCGCCTCGTCGGGCAGGAACGGCAGCGTGCCCGCGTTGCGCACGTTCACCACCTGGGTGTCGCCGCGATCGCCGAGCAGCGAGGCGACCAGCGCCACGGCCGCCTCCGAGTAGAACGCCCCGCCCCGCCGCGACAGCAGGTCCGGCTTGGTCACCACGGCCGGGTCCGCGTACAGCTCCAGCAGCCGGGCCTCCATCCCGGCCACCTCGGCCGCCCGGGTCGGCTTCGAGCGCTGCTCGCGTACCACGGCGTCGTGGGCGTAGAAGTACCGCAGGTAGTAGGACGGCACCGAGCCCAGCCGGCGCAGCAGCTCTGGCCGCAGGCCCAGCGAGTCGGCCAGCTCCTGACCGTGCTCGCGCAGCAGGCCGGGCAGCACGTCCGCGCCGTCCAGCATGACCGAGCGCTCCCACGTCAGGTGGTTGAGGCCGACGTGGCCGAGGGAGACCCGCGCGGGTTCGACGCCGAGCCAGGCGGCGAAGCGGCGCTGGAAGCCGATCGCCACGTTGCACAGGCCGATGGCGCGGTGCCCGGCGTCGAGCAGCGCCCTGGTGACGATGCCGACGGGGTTGGTGAAGTCCACGATCCAGGCCCGCGGCGCCACCTCGCGGACGATCGAGGCCAGCTCCAGCACGACCGGCACCGTGCGCAGCGCCTTGGCCAGCCCGCCCGCGCCCGTCGTCTCCTGCCCCACGCAGCCGCACCCCAGCGGCAGCGTCTCGTCCACGTGGCGGGCCGCCTGCCCGCCCACCCTGAGCTGGAACAGCACCGCGTCCGCCCCCGCCGCGCCCTCGGCGGCCGAGGAGGTGGCCAGCACCCGCGCCGGATGCCCGGCGTGCGCCAGCATCCGCCGCGCCATCCCCGCCACCAGCTCCAGCCGCGCCGCGTCCGGGTCGATCAGCGCCAGCTCCGTCACCGGCAGCTCCTCGCGCAGCCGCGCGATCCCGTCCACCAGCTCAGGCGTGTACGTCGAGCCACCCCCGACCACCGCGAGCCGCAAACCCCTCACCCCTGTCATCAGATCAAGCGGGAACGGTCGAACCGAAGACCTCGTCGCGCACGGCCGCCAGGGCCAGATCCAGGGCGCCGGCCAGCACCGGGTTGCCCTCCACGGTGGACAGCCTGACCGGCGGCCGGGGGATGGTCAGCGCGTGCAGCTCGTGCTCGACCAGCTCCCGCAGCGGCTCGCCGCCCGACAGCACGACGCCGCCGGTCAGCACGATCAGCGCCGGGTCCACGACCGCGGTGATCGAGGCCAGGCCCACGGCCATGCGGGCGGCGACGTCCCGCAGTCCCGCCCTGGCGTCCTCGGCCCGCTGGCCGGTGCCGGCCGCCGCGCGTACGGCGTTGGCGACGGCGTGGCGGAAGCCGGCGCCGCGCACGCCGTAGGAGCGCAGCAGCTTCAGCACCGCCTGCCCGCCCGTCAGCGCCTGGTAGCCGTGGTCGGCGTAGCGGCCGGACTCGCGGGCCGTGGGGGCGCCGGGCGCGGGCATGTAGCCGACCTCGCCGGCCCCGCCCGTGGCGCCGCGGTGCACGCGCCCGCCCAGCACGACGGCCGAGCCGAGGCCCGCGTCGGCCCACAGCAGCACGAAGTCGCGGTGGCCGCGCGCCGCGCCGTGCGCCTGCTCGGCGACGGCGACCAGGTTGACGTTGTTCTCCACGTCCACGGGGACGCCGAGCCCGGCGCTGAGCGTGGGCACGAGGTCGGGCAGGTGCCAGCCGGGCACGTCCTTGGCGGCGGCGTACCCCAGCCTGCCGGTGGACGGGTCGATCGCGGCCTGCACGCCGATGACGACGCGGCGCAGCTTGTCGGGCGGCTGCGCGCCGCGCAGGGCGGCGTCGAGCCGGTCCACCAGCTCGCCGTGGGGGCGGCGCGGGGTCGGCAGCGTGTGCTCGCCCACGACGGTGCCGGTGATGTCGGCCACCCTGGCCTCGATGCGGTGCGGGGTGACGTCGAGCGCGCCGACGTACGCCGCTGCCGGGTTGATCCGGTAGACCTCGGCGGTACGGCCGGGCAGTCCCTCCCTGGTGCCGTCCCGCACGACCAGGCCGGCCTGCCGCAGCCGCGACAGGAGCTGGGAGGCCGTGGGCTTGGACAGCCCCGTGAGCGCGCCGATCTGGGGGCGCGTCAGCGGCCCCCGCTCCAGCAGGACGCGCAGGGCGGCGCGATCATTGATGGCGCGTAGCAGACTGGGTGTCCCGGGGACGGGATCGCTCACCGCCGCCTCCACAATAGGTTAGTAAAGTTTCCTAACCTATATGACGGCAAAAAGGCGGCGGTCAAGAGGTGAAATCAAGACGTGACCCGGTAGGGGATGGGGAAAGTGATGGGAGTGCCTCTACAGGCATGCTAATGTCGTCGTTTGTCGTAACAACAAGCAGAATGGCCCGGAGTGTCCCATTAACCACATTAATGGTCAGGCGGCAACTCGTCAAACCGAGCTCACCAAGGAGCAGGAGTACGTCACCCGCCTGTACGACCGCCTCGACACGCTGCGCGAGCGCACCCAGCGGCAACTCAAGGAGGTGCTGGCCGCGGGCGCTGTCGGCACGATGCAGAACAGGTCCGAGCGTGACACCTTCGCCGAGATGTACGCCACGCGCCTGGCCCGGCTCTGGGCGGTCGAGCGCGGCCTGGTTTTCGGCCGGCTGGATCACCTCGACGAGGGCCGGCTCTACATCGGCAAGCTCGGCCTGACCGACGACGAGCAGCACCGCCTGCTCATCGACTGGCGGGCGCCGGTCGCGCAGCCGTTCTACCGCGCCACCCCGGCGGCCCCGATGGGCGTCACCAGGCGCCGCCACCTGCAGACCAAGGGCCGGGCCGTGGTCGGCGTGGACGACGACCTGCTCGACCTCGACTCCCTCACCGACGACGACCGCGCCACGCTCAACGGCGAGGCCGCGCTGCTGGCCGCGCTCGACGAGCGGCGCACGGGCCGCATGCGCGACATCGTCGCCACCATCCAGTCCGAGCAGGACCGCGTCATCCGCAGCGACCTGAACGGCGTGCTGGTGGTGCAGGGCGGGCCGGGCACCGGCAAGACCGTCGTGGCCCTGCACCGGGCCGCGTACCTGCTCTACACCCACCGCGAGCGGCTGGAACGCCGCGGCGTGCTCATCCTCGGGCCGAACCTCACGTTCCTGCGCTACATCGAGCAGGTGCTGCCCTCCCTCGGCGAGACCGACGTGCTGCTGTCCACGATCGGCGAGCTCTACCCCGGCGTGACCGCCACCGCGCGCGACCGTCCCGAGGTGGCCGCGCTCAAGGGCGACCCGCGGATGGCCGAGGTGATCGCCAAGGCCGTGCGCGACCGGCAGCGCGTCCCGCGCCAGCCCGTCGAGCTGACCATCGGCCGCATCACGCTCACCATCGACCGCAACATGCTGGAGGCCGCCAAGAACAAGGCCACCCGCTCGCGCCGCCCGCACAACCAGGCCCGCGCGGTGTTCGTCCGGTCGCTGCTCACCGCCCTGGCCAGGCAGCAGGCCCGCAAGATCGGCAAGGGGCTCATCGACGAGGAGGACCTGGCCGACCTGCGGGAGGAGCTGCGTACCGAGCCGGTGGTCAAGTCCGCGCTCAACCGGCTGTGGCCGTACCTGACGCCGCAACGCCTCCTGCTCGGCCTCTACGGCTCGCCCGAGCGCCTCGGCTACGCCGCCTCCGCCCTGACCCCGCAGGAGCGGGCGCTGCTGCGCCGCTCGGGCGGCGAGTGGACCGAGTCGGACGTGCCGCTGCTGGACGAGGCCGCCGAGCTGCTCGGCGACATCGACGAGCAGGTGCTGCGTGCCAGCGCCCTGCAGGCCGAGGAGGAGCTGGCCGCCGCCCGCCAGGCCGAGGAGAGCCAGCGCGAGGCCGAGCTGGCCTACGCGCGCGAGGTGCTGGAGCTGACCGGGCTGTCGGACGTCATGGAGGCCGAGCGGCTGGCAGAGCGGCAGCGTGGCGAGGGCCCCTACCTCACCACCGCCGAACGCGCCGCCGCCGACCGCACCTGGGCCTACGGGCACGTGATCGTGGACGAGGCGCAGGAGCTGTCGCCGATGGCCTGGCGGGCCGTCATGCGGCGGTGCCCGACCCGGTCGATGACCATCGTGGGCGACATCGCCCAGACCGGCTCGGCCGCCGGCGCCCGCTCGTGGGAGGAGGTGCTCGACCCGTACGTGGCGGGGCGCTGGCGCCAGGAGCGGCTGACCGTCAACTACCGTACCCCGGTCGAGCTGATGGCGGTGGCCGCCCGCGTCCTGGCCACCATCGACCCGGCCCTGCGGGCCCCCACCTCCGTGCGCGAGGCCGGCGCGCGCCCGTGGGCCGCGCCGCTGTCCGCGCTGCCCGAGCTGGCCAAGGAGGAGGCGGGCGAGGGCGGCAAGGTCGCCGTCGTGGTGCCCGACGCGCTGCTGTCCACACTCGGTACGGACCTCGCCGCGAACGTGCCCGGCACCGTCGTCGTCGCCCCCGGCGCCGGCCGGGCCAGGGGAGCGGAGGCCCTCGACGCGCCGGTCGCGGTGCTGGGGGTGAGCGACGCCAAGGGGCTCGAGTTCGACTCCGTCATCGTGGCCGAGCCGGACCTCATCGCCGCTCAGTCGCCACGAGGGCCCAGCGACCTGTATGTTGCTCTCACGCGTGCGACACAGCGGCTCGGGGTCGTCCACGAGCGGCCGCTGTCGCAGGCGTTGCGCGACTTGCCAAGCCGCTCCCCATCGCCCGCAAATGGGCTTTGACCGGCTTTGCGACCACCGGCCGCACATGTCCCACCTGCGGAAACTTGATGTTTCTGCTGATCGGGACACGGTTGACATCTGAGGTGGAGTCGGTAGTTTGCTGCGCAGTCCAGCACGGGACTTGGCCGGTTGGCCGTCTCTGACATCGTCGGATCCTGCGTCCGTGACGGAGCGTGACTCCGTCCACACAGCCAGGTGCAGGGCCGTCGGTCCGTCGAGTCGGGGCACCCCAACCGGGCGGGGGGTTGGACCCGGGACGGGTCCGGGAGCCCAGTAGACAACGGAATTCCGAGCTCGCCGCCGACGAGACGGGTCCGGTCCGAAGGGTTTCCGGGCCCTCTTCCCGCTCCCGTGCGATCGGACCGCCATCCGCGCCGGGTGGTCCCGTTCAGCCGCGGGATCACCCTGCCGCCTCCGTCTTTTTACGGCGGTGTTTCGATCTTCCTTGTGCCTCGCCGGTCCGAGTGCGGCCGGGGGGCGGTAGCGTTTTCGCAAGCATGGCGTTTGTGAGGTGGCGAGGAGTAACCCGCAGTGGTTCAGGACAGCACGGGGCTTTCGGCGGCGGCCGGGCATGGTGGGGGGCGCGCTGGTGCGGCGGCGTCGCCATCGGACGGTGCGCCGGAGGTCTCGCACGCCACCGACCAGCCTGCTTCTGCCGCTGCGCCGGCCGCCGGTGCGGTGCCTGCCGCCGCGCCGCCTGGCATCGCATCGCCTTCGGATGGCGTGCCGGAGTCGGACGGCGCATCCGCGGACGTAGGCGCCGCCGCGCAGCCCGCGTCCGCCGCCGAGTCGCCCGCCGAGCCGTCCGCCGAGCCGTCCGTCGTGTCGCCCGTCGCCGCGACCGAGGGTGTGCTCACCGAGGAGAAGCCGGCGGCCGACGGCGTGGCCGGGCGTGGGGCGGGGCGTGCGCGGGAGTCGCGGTGGGGGTTGCCGGCCAGGGTGGTGGCGGCCGTCGTCGGCGGGGTGGCGTTGTTCGCCGCGTTCCCGCCGCTCAGCTGGTGGCTGTGCGCCCCCCTGGGCATCGGCCTCCTCGTGGCCTCGATTCACGGCACGCGCCCGCGACGGGCCGCCTGGATCGGATATCTGGCCGCCGTGGCGTTCCTGCTGCCGGCGCTCGCCTGGGTGCGCAGCATCGGTGACGACGTCTGGTTCATGCTGGTCGGCGTCGAGAGCCTGTTCTACGCCGCGATGGCCGCCCTGGCGGCGCTCGTGTTCAGGCTGCCCGCCTGGCCGTTGTGGTTCGGCGGGTTGTGGGTGCTCATGGAGTGGGGCCGCAGCCTGGTGCCGATCGGCGGGTTCCCGTGGGCGCGGGCCGCCTTCAGCCAGGGCGAGTCGCTGTTCACCCCGTACGCCGCGCTCGGCGGCGTCCCGCTGGTGTCCTTCGCCGTCGCGCTGTGCGGCGCGCTGCTGGCCCAGGCGGTCCTCGGCAGGCGCAGAACGACGGCGGGACAAGCGGCGGCTCCCGCCAGGGAGTCGGCGGGCCGGGTCGCGCCTTCCGGCCGAGGCGCCGTGCTCGCACGTCACGGCGCGCCTCTGGCCCTGGCGCTGGCCGTGCCGCTGCTGGGTCTCGCCGTGCCCAGGCCCGGTGACGAGGGCCGTACCGTCAACGTCGGCATCGTGCAGGGCAACGTCCCCGGCGAGGGCATGTACGCGCTCGGCGACGAGCCCGCCGTCGTCCTGCGTAACCACGCCAACGAGACCAAGCGCCTGGCCCAGGCCGTACGCGAGGGCAAGCTCCCCAAGCCCGACCTGGTCATCCTCCCGGAGAACTCCACCGACATCGACCCCTACCGCGACGAGTACGCCCGCCAGATCATCCACGACTCGGTCCGGGACGTCGGCGTGCCCACGCTCGTCGGCGCCGTCGTGGCGATCGGCGACGAACACCGCGCCACCCGCAGCCTCGTCTGGGACCCGGTGACGGGCCCCGGCGCCTACTACGACAAGCAGCACCTGGTGCCCTTCGGGGAGTACACCCCGTTCAAGGACCTCGTGCTGGCGCTGTGGGAGCGGGCGAACCTCGTCGGCAGGCAGTCGATCCCCGGCGACAAGCCGGGCGACCTCAAGATGGGCCCCGTCACGATCGGCGCGGTCAACTGCTACGAGGTCGCCTACGACGACACCGTGCGCGAGACCGTGCGCGCGGGCGGCACCCCGCTCGTCGTCCAGACCAACAACGCCTCCTACGCCCTGTCCAACCTGCCGCCCCAGCAGCTCGCCATGTCGCAGCTGCGCGCCGTCGAGCACAACAGGGCCGTCGTCACCGCCGCGACCACCGGGATCTCGGCATATGTCACCCCTGACGGTAAGGTCTCCTGGCAGACCCGCGAGCGTGTCGCTGACATGAACGTGGTCGCGGTGCCCGTACGCACCGAGGAAACGCTTGCCACCAGGGTGGGCGCGCTTCCCGAATGGGCATTGATGTCGATGGGAGCCGCGGCGGCGGTGGCCGCCGCGTGGCTCGGCAGGCGGCGAGGCGGTCGGATGGGCGATCGGATGAGGAACGACGGATGATGGAGACTCTCGGCAGGGTGCTCGTCGTCGTGCCGACCTACAACGAGCGCGACAACCTGCCGGCGATCGTCGAACGGGTGCGGGCCGCCGTCCCCGACGCCCACGTGCTCATCGCCGACGACAACAGCCCCGACGGCACCGGGGAGGTCGCCGACGGGCTCGCCGCCGACGACGACCACGTGCGCGTCCTGCACCGGCCCGGCAAGCAGGGGCTCGGCGCCGCGTACATCGCCGGGTTCCGCTGGGGGCTGGACGAGGGCTACGACGTCCTGGTCGAGATGGACGCCGACGGCTCACACCAGCCCGAGGAGCTGCCGAAGCTGCTGGAGGCGCTGACCGACGGCGCCGACCTGGCGATCGGCTCGCGGTACGTGCCCGGCGGCAAGGTCGTCAACTGGCCGCAGCGGCGCGAGCTGCTGTCGAAGGGCGCCAACATCTACACCCGGGTGATGCTCGGCCTGCCCGTACGCGACGCGACCGCCGGCTTCCGCGCCTACCGGGCCGCCACGCTGGAGAAGGTGGGCCTGGCGGGGGTGGAGTCACAGGGCTACTGCTTCCAGGTGGACCTGACGCTGCGTACGGCCCGGCACGGGCTGCGGGTGGTGGAGGTGCCGATCACGTTCGTGGAGCGTACGGTCGGCAAGAGCAAGATGAGCGGCAAGGTGATGTCCGAGGCGCTCTGGCGGATCGGCATGTGGGGCGTGTCCGGGCTGCCCAAGCGCCTCAGGGGCCCCACCCGCGACTGAGGGGCTGCCCCGTGCGGTGTGTCAGGCCTCCTCGGAGGCCAGGGCCCGCGGAGCGGTCAGCCGCGCGGACAGGGCCCAGCGGCCGGGGCCGAAGACGGCGATGAGCAGGAAACCCCAGCAGAAGAGGGCCGCCTTCTCGCCGCCGTTCTCGATCGGGAACAACGCCTGGGGCTGGTGCACGACGAAGTAGGCGTACGCCATGGTGCCCGAGCAGATCACGGCGGCGGCGCGGGTGGCCACCCCGAGCACGACGAGGGTGCCGGCGACCAGCTCGATGGCCGCGGCCCACCAGCCCGGCCATTGCGCGAAGCTCGGCGCCGGGCCCTGCGGCCCGCCCAGCACGTTGAAAAGGGTCGCCGCGCCGTGGCAGGCGAACAACAGCCCCAGCACGAAACGGTAGCAAGCCAGGAACAGCCCCTGCTGTTTGATCAGCGTATCCACGGACGACGTCCTCCCGACGAGATGAAACCGGCCATGCAGATCTGTTTCCCGGGCGCGGGTGGAAATGCATGGGAGCGCTCCCACGAGCATCAAGAATTCGCCATGCGCATGTCAACCGATGGCTGGTCGGCGAAGGTCGGTGGATGAAACGGTTCAGCTCGGCTTACGTGGCCGGATACTCGGCACCTAAAGTTTTCTTGACCGTGAAATTTTCACCTGGTGGAGGTGCTGGATGGTGTTGTTCTCGGCGCCGACATTGCCCCGGTAATTGTCGGTGCTCACGGATGAGAGCTCGACCGCACCCCGCCGGTGATGGTTCTCTTCACGCGCGTCTTCAGCTTTCCTTTCGCGGCAACCTTAGGAAAAGCGCCTGTCGCCGGCCTTTCGCTGCCCTGTCGCCATCCCGGGCCCGACGTCGAGGCGGGGCGCGGCGGCGGGCGTCGTGCGGCAGAATCTTCTCGTCGGGTTCGGCAGTGGCGATGACGGCAGGAGCAGGTTTGTCACACCGCGAGCAGCCGGAGGACGAGGGGCCCAGGATGACCTGGTTCGGCCTTCTGGGCCAGCTGGAGGTGGTGCGGGCCGGCCGGCGCATCGCGGTCCCGGCCGCCAAGCAGCGGATCGCCCTGGCCACCCTGCTGGTGCACGCCAACCACTACGTCTCCAGCGACCAGCTCATCGGCCACATGTGGCCCGGCGCCGCCCCCGTCAACGCGCAGGCGGCGTTGCACACGCACATCGCGCGCCTGCGTCACGCGCTCGGCGGCGACGGGGAGCGGCTGATCCAGACCCGGCAGCAGGGCTATCTCATCCGGCTCGGCACCGGCGAGCTGGACCTCACGCAGTTCCGCGACCTCGTCCGCAGGGCCGGGCACGCGGCGCGCGCGGCAAGCCCGGCGGGCCCGGCGGAGGTCACCCTGCTCCAGGAGGCTCTGGCCCTGTGGCGCGGGCCGGCCCTGACCGACATCCCCGCGGAGTCGCTGCGCCACGACCACGCCGTCCGGCTGGGCGAGGAGCGGCTCCAGGCCCTGGAACGCTGGCTCGAACTCGCCCTCCAGAACGGCCGGCACGAGGAGATCGTCCCCGAGCTGACCGCCGCGACCGCCGCGCACCCCTTACGCGAGCGGCTGTGGGCCCAGCTCATGCTCGCCCTCTACCGCTCCGGCCGCCAGGCGGAGGCCCTGCAGGCCTACCACACCGTCGCGGAGCTGCTGAACGACGAGCTGGGCGTCCCTCCAGGCAACGAGCTACGCCGGCTGCACCAGTCGATCCTGGTCACCGACCCCGCGCTCAGCCTGCGGCCCGCCGCCCAGGCACCGCCAGCGCCGGAGCTGCGCCCGCGACAGCTCCCCACCGACATCGCCACCTTCACCGGCCGCGCCGACCAGCTCCAGGCCCTGGACCGGCTGCTGGCCCCGGCCACCTACGGCCAGGCGACCCGGCTCCCGGCCGCTGACCTCCAGGCGACCCGGTTCCCGGCCGCTGACGGCCAGGCGACCCGGCTCCCGCCCGCTGACGGTCAGGCGACCCGGCTGCCGGCCCCGGCCGCCGACGGGCGGGCGACCCGGCCGGTCAGGATCGCCGCGATCACCGGCACCGCCGGCGTCGGCAAGACCGCCCTGGCCGTGCACTGGGCCCACCACGCCCACCGGCACTTCCCCGACGGCCAGCTGTACGTCGACCTGCGCGGCTTCGGCCCGAGCCAGCCCCTGGACCCCGCGGCCGCGCTGGAGACGCTGCTCCTCGGCCTGAACATCCCGGTCGAGCGGATCCCCACCGAGCTCGACGCCCGCTCGGCGCTCCTGCGCAGCGCGCTCGCGCAACGCGGCGTGCTGCTGGTCCTGGACAACGCGCGCGACGCGGCGCAGGTCCGCCCGCTGCTGCCCGGCTCCGACTGCGTCGTCCTGATCACCAGTCGCGACCAGTTGCGTGCGCTGTCCGTACACGGTGACACCATGCACGTGCCCCTCGCCGTCCTGTCCCCGGGTGAGTCCGCGGACCTGCTCGCCGCCGTCCTCGGCGGCGACCGGGCGCGGGCCGAGCCGGAGGCCACCACCGAGCTGGCACGCCTGTGCGCGCACCTGCCCCTGGCGTTGCGGATCGCGGCGGCCAACCTCGCGTCGGACCACGACCAGAGCCTCGCCGGCTACGTCGCCGAACTGCGCGCCGGCGACCCGCTCACCACGTTGCGGATCGACGGCGACGAGCAGACCGCCATCCGCGCCACCCTGGACCTCTCCTACGCCGCCCTGCCGGGATCGGCGCAGGCGGTGTTCCGGCTGCTCGGACTCGTACCCGGGCTTGACTTCACCCCCGAGGCCACCGCCGCGCTGAGCGGCTCCGCGGTGGCGGAGGCCAGGCGCGAGCTCGACCGGCTGGCCGGCGCGCACCTGATCCATCGCTCCGCCCCCGGCCGCTACCGCTTCCACGACCTGCTGCGCCTGTACGCCGCCGAACGCGCCCGCGAGGAGGAGAGCCCGGAGAAACCGGCACAGGCCAGACAGCGGCTGTACGACTGGTATCTACTGAGCACCCGCGCCGCCGGCGAGCGCATCCATCCCACCTGGTCCAGGCTGCCGCCGCCGGCGAGCCATGCCGACGTGCCGGCGGCCGTCTTCGACGATCCAGGGGCGGCGAGGGAGTGGCTGGCCGCCGAGCACGGCAATCTCGTCGCCGCGATCCACGAGGCGGTGGCCGCCGGTCCGCGTCAGGCCGCGTGGCGGCTCTTCGACGCGATGCGCAGCCACTTCTGGACGGGCCGGCGCATGAGCGACTGGCTGTCCTGCGGCGAGGCGGCCGTGGCCGCGGCCCGCGACGAGGGCGACGCCATGGCCATGGCCGCGGCCCTGCGGGGCCTGGCGACCGCCCGCTCCTACCAGGAACCGTTCGAGGCCATCTCCCTGCTCACCCGGGCCATCGCCTTCGCCGACGAGGCCGGGTGGTGGGAGGGCAAGAGCACGATCCTGGCGGGCCTGGCCAACACCTACTGGCGGCTCGGCCGGCTCGACGACGCGGTTCGCCACCTCGAAGCAGGCATGCGGCTGGACGAGCGGACCGGCAAGACGCTCATGCGGGCCAACAAACACATCAACCTGGCGGTGGTGCACACCCAGCTCGGCAACCTGCGGGTCGCGTTCGACCACCTCACCCAGGCCCGGCGGCTCCAGCCGGACCGCAGCGGCGTCACGCACACCAACCTCGGTGAGGTCTGCCACCTGCTGGGACGCTTCGAGGAGGCGCTGGAGCACCTCAAGGAGTCGCAGGCCCGCATGGCGGCGAGCGGGCATCACGCCGGCGAGCCCTACTGCCTGCTCGTCCTCACCGATCTGCACTGTGACCTCGGCCACCGTGCCGAGGCGCTGCGGTTCGGCGAGCAGGCGCTGGCCCGCAGCCGCGACATCGAGGACCGCCACGCCGAGGCGCTGGCGCTCAACGCCCTGGGCCGGGTCCACCGCGCCGCCGATCGGCCCGCCCAGGCCCTCGAACATCACCGGCAGGCCATCGAGACGGCCGGCGACGACAATCTGTTCCCCCGGGCCTTCGCCCTGATCGGGCTGGCCGAGGCCGTCGCGGACCACGCCGAGGCGTGCGCCTTCGCCGAGCAGGCACTCCAGCTCGCCCGCGAACGCTCCTTCCGGCTCCTGGAGGGGCTCGCGCTGACCGCCCTCGCCGACCGCGCCCTGGCCGCGGGGGATCGCGCGGCAGCGGTACGGCAGGCGGAGCTCGCCCTGAGCGTCCACCGCGCCACCGGCCACCGCCTGGGCGAGGCCCGCACCCTGCGACTGCTCGGGGAGGCGGGGCATGGGGCGGGATCGGGGGAGCGGGCCGCCGCGCTGTTCGGCGAGATCGGCATCGCCCGGGGATCCCGGCCGGGCGGCTGATCCCGGGCGGACGGCTGATCCCGGCCGGGCGGCTGATCTCGGATGGGCGGCTGCTTCCGAGCGGCCGGCTGGTCTCAGGCGAGCGGGTGATCTCGGGCGGCGGGCTGGTCTCGGGTGGGCGGCTGACTCCAGGCCGGGCGGGGCTGATGCCGGCGCCCTCGGCGGCAGCCCCTACGCCGACCAGGGGCGCCATCAGGGACATCCCTGATTTGCCATCGCCCCCGGAACGCCCGGCGGCCTCCCAGCGTTGTCCTAGCTGTAACGCGCGTGCGAATCGAGGAAACGATGCGGCTCCTGCTCTTCCTGGCCTTCCTGGTCGTGCCCGTCCTGGAGATCTGGCTGCTCATCCAGGTCGGATCGGTGATCGGCGGGCCCGCGACCGTCGCCCTGCTCATCGCCGACAGCCTGCTGGGCGCCTGGCTGGTACGCCGCGAGGGCCGCCGCGCCTGGAAGGCGCTGCGGACCGCGCTGGAGTCGGGCCGCATGCCCGACAAGGAGCTGGCCGACGGCGGCATCATCCTGGTGGGCGGCACGCTGCTGCTGACGCCGGGCTTCTTCACGGACGTGTTCGGGTTCCTGTGCCTGATCCCGTTCACCCGGCCGATGATGCGGCGGCTGGGCTCATGGTTCTTCGAGCGCCGGATCAAGAAGCTGGCCGCCGCGTCGCCGTACGCGAACCTGTTCCCGCCGTCCTCCGGCTTCCCCGGCGCGGACGCGTCGCAGGGTGGCGGCGGCCGGGTGGTGCACGGCGAGGTCATCCGCGAGGACCGCGACTCCTAGCAGCCGGTTCCCTGCCAGGTATGGGCCGGGGTTCCCGGGCAGGCGTCCTCCGTCTGGCGACCCCGGGGAGGATGCATGCCGTACGTGGACAGGATCGCCGAGCCGTGGGGGGCGCGCACACCGTACGGACCGGGCGAGCCCTGACCCGTACGCGTGGCCGCCTTTCTCGAGCCCGGCCTGCGCGAGCAGGACGTGGACCGCTGGATGCAGAGCGCGAGCCTGCTGCACAGCAACGGCGACGGCCTCGGCATCGCGGTCGAGGACGGCCGCGTCGCCGGTGTGCGGGGCCGCGCGGCCGGCCGCGTGAACCGCGGCAGGCTCGGGCCCAAGGATCTGTACGGCCGGCAGGCCGGCAACGCGCCCGACCGGCTGCGCCGCCCCCTCGTCCGCGAGCACGGCCGCCCGGTCGAGGCGAGCTGGGACACCGCGATGGAGCGCGTCACCCGCAGGGCCCCGGGCTGGTGCTGCTGGCCGACTTCCGGCACCTCTACCGGGTCGCGTCCGGCGTCTCCCTGACTGGGAGCTGCTCGCCCAGGCGGCCCGGGGCGCCAGGCGCGCCGACCTGCTGGAGCTCGCCGGGCGTCGCCACCCGCAGCCGCTGCGGCAGCCGCGCTGGGCCCACGCCCGGCTGAAGGAGTCGGCCACCCAGCCGCTGGTCAGCTAGCCGTCCGGGAAAGAAAAACCCCCGGGCACGGCCCGGGGGTTTCACCGTGAGAGGAGGTCAGGCGCTCTTCCGACGCTGTGCCCGCAAAACCGCGAGCCGCTCGTTGAGCACCTCCTCAAGGTCTTCGATGGACCGCCGCTCCAGAAGCATGTCCCAATGTGTCCGTGGGGGCTTGGTCTTCTTGGACTCCGGCTGCTCGCCGTCCACCCGCACCGCGGTGGCGCCGCACATGCGGCACTCCCAGGTGGCGGGGATCTCAGCCTCGGCAGCAAGCGGAACCTCGAAGCGATGGCCCTTAGGACAGGTGTAGGACACCTCCTGGCGCGGGGCCAGATCCGTGTTACGGTCGTTCTCGTAGCTGGTTGCCCCGAGCCGGGTGCCACGAAGCGCGCGCTCGCCCATGTCTAAATGCCTCCTACAGGGCCCCCTTGCGTGGGGGGTCTGTCTCCCACGGTGTCTAACGCTTGGTACCGTGATGGGATTCCCACCCTCGGGGTGATCCAATCGCGCTTGGGGCCTCGGTTCTTCAGATGATCGGCGATCCAGGCGCGCGTACTGCGACGATGTGCTGCTCCAGGCGTCGGCGCGTACACCACGGGCCAAAAATAAGCCATTTTGTCGTTGGCCGATTCGAGCACGATCGCGTAAAGCACCGTCCGCCTCACGCCGAAGCGGGGGCGGGCTCGAACAGCTCGACCAGGTTGCCGGCGGGGTCGGTGAGCAGGATCTGCCGGCCGCCAGGGCCCGCGACCAGGTCGCCGAGGAAGGACAGCCCGGCGCCGCGGAGCCGGTCGATCTCGGCGTCGAGGTCATCGACGACGAGATGGATGCGGTTGCGCCCCGCGGCGGTGCCCTCGGGGGTGGCGCGGGCGCCGCTGCTGGCCGGGCCTGACAGCAGCAGCCGCAGCGGGCCGCGTACGACGTCGGCGAAGGCGGGCGCGGCGTCCAGGCGCACGGAGAAGCCGAAGTGGGTGGTGTAGAAGGCGACGGCGGCGGCCACGTCGTCGACGAGGTAACGCACGGCGGCGTACTGGTCGGATGCGGTCATGACGGGACCTCCTGGGTCGTCAGGACGGGCAGCAGGTAGCGGATCCGGGTGTCGATCTCCGCCGCGACGCTCAGCAGGCCGGCGGCGTCCGCCGAAGCCGGATCCGGGACGCTCCAGTGGAGCCGGTGAGGCTGCCCGGGAAAGCCGGGGAAGACCTCGCGGACCCTGTCGCAGAGGCTGATCACGTAGTCGAAGCGGCGGCCGGCCACGGTGTCGAGGTGGCGCGGGCGCCGGCCCCGCACGTCGATGCCGTAGTGCTCGCGCAGGACGGCCACGGCGCCGGGGTGCAGCTCCGGCCGGGGCCGGCTGCCGGCGCTGGCCGCCTCGACGCGGCCACCGGTGCGGTGGCGCAGCAGGGCCTCCGCGATCGGCGAGCGGGCGCTGTTGCCCGTACAGGCGAACAGCACCCTGAGCCGGCACGTCGGCGTGGGCGGCGGCGGGGCGGGGGTGAGGCGGAGCGCGGGGTGCAGGGCGGCACCGGTGGCGGCCAGCGCCTGCGCGCAGCGCTCCAGATCGAGGTGGTAGTAGCTGTCGCGGGCGTCGAAGGTGCTGCGCCGGGCGGTGACCAGCCCGCCGTCGCGCAGCAGCCGCAGGTGGTAGGAGACGAGGTTCTGCGGCTGGCCGGTCAGCTCCACCAGCTCGCGCACCCGGTAGTCGCTCGTGGCCAGCTCGCTCAGCAGCCGCCACCGCAGCGGGTGGGCGGCCAGCCCGAGGAAGGCCGGGGTGGTGGGGAGCGATCTCACCATGCCTCCGACAATACATCAAATTCATTTGATGGGTCAGGGGCCGCCGGGAGTCACCAGCCCCGACTCGTAGGCCAGGATGACGAGCTGGGCGCGGTCGCGGGCGCGCAGCTTGGTCATGGCCCGGTTGACGTGGGTCTTCGCGGTCAGCGGGCTGATCACCATGCGGGCGGCGATCTCGTCGTTGGACAGGCCTCGCGCCACCAGGGCGACGGCCTCGCGCTCGCGGTTGGTCAGCTCCTCCAGCCCTGGGCCGGTGGCGGTGGCGGGCGGCTGGGAGACGTACCGGTCGATGAGCCTGCGGGTGATCGACGGGGCGAGCAGCGCGTCGCCTCGGGCGGCCACGCGTACGGCGTGCAGCAGGTCCTCGGGCACGATGTCCTTGACCAGGAACCCGGCCGCGCCGGCCCGCAGCGCCTCGAAGACGTACTCGTCGAAGCCGTAGTTGGTGAGGATGACCACGCGCACCCCGGCCAGGGACGGGTCCGCGGCGATGCGCCGGGTCGCCTCGATCCCGTCCACCACCGGCATCTGCACGTCGATGAGTGCGATGTCGGGCAGGTGCCGCCTGGCCAGGGCCACGCCCTCCAGCCCGTCGCCGGCCTCGGCCACCACCTCGATGTCGTCCTCGAGGTCGAGCAGCGCCCGGAAGCCGCTGCGCAGGAGCGGCTGGTCGTCCACCAGCAGGACCCGGATCATGACGCCCGGCTCACCGGCAACTCGGCCTGCACGGTGAAGCCGCCCTCGCCGCGCGGCTCGGCGAGCAGCCTGCCGCCGAGCGCGGTGACCCGCTCCCGCATCCCGGTCAGCCCGACGCCGGGCACCGGGGCGGCGTCCGGGGTGGCCGTGCCGTCGTCGTCGACGCGGATCGCCAGGACGTCCGCGCGGCAGTCGATCCGCACCGAGACGCTCCGGGCGGCGGCGTGCCGGGCGACGTTGGTGAGCGACTCCTGGACGATGCGGTAGACGGTCCTGCTCACGGCGGCGGGCACCGGCCGCCGCTGCCCCTCGATGGTCAGCGTCGCGTCCAGGCCGCTCGTCCGGGCATGGTCCACCAGCTCGGCCACGTGGTCGAGGCCGCGTGGCGGGCTGGTGTCGTCCTCGCGCAGCGCCTCCAGGGTGGCGCGCAGCTCCCGGGTGGCCTCCCGCCCCGCCTCCTGGATCGCCAGCAGGGCCTCCGGGACCTGCTCGCCGCGCCTGCGGGCCACGTGCACGGCCACCTCGGCCTGCACCTTGATGATCGAGATCTGGTGGGTGAGCGAGTCGTGCAGCTCCCGCGCGATGCGCAGCCGCTCCTCGTCGGCGCGCCGCCGCGCGGTCTCCTCCCTCGTGCGCTCGGCCTCCTCGGCCCGCCGTTCGGCCTGCCGCAGCGCCTCGCCGGCGGCGCCGGCCGCCACCAGCCAGGCCAGCTCCAGGGCGCCGCGCGCCTGCGCGAACGCCTCTCCCGTGTCGTGCAGGCCCGCCGCCATGGCCGCCAGGGGGAGCGCGGCCAGCACGAGCACGCTGGCCGCCACCGTGCTCACGCGGTGCCCGGCCCGTACGGCGGCGTACACGGCGAACAGGTACGCCACCGCCGGCACGTCGAACCCGGCCGCCTGGTAACCCACCGCGCACACCCCGGTGACGGCCAGCACCGCGATCGGCGCCCGGCGCCGCGCGGCCAGCGCCAGGCCGCCCCCGGCCAGCAGCGCCTGGCCGAGCAGGCCCAGGCCCGTCGCGGGCGGCCCCCCGGACAGCCCGGTGACCAGCAGCGCCGCCGCCACACTGACGGCGATCGCCCAGTCGATGACCTCGGCCCTGCGGCCGGACCGTTCCGCACCCATGCGCCGCACCCTAGCCGGACGGCCGGCCGGGCGACTCCTGCGGGGGGACGATCGGCGGGCTACCGCAGCCGCGGTACCCGCGCCGTTCCTGCGGCGGGCGCGGCAGCCGGCTGCTGCTCGCGCGGCAGCGGGAAAAGCCCGCGTACGCCGGACGACGCGCGGTGAGGGCGGCGGACATCATCGGGGGACATCTCATCGGAGCAACGAGGAGCACCTCATGCCGATCCCGACGCGGGGCCGAACCCTGCTCGCCGTGACCGTGACCGTGACCGTGACCGTGACCGCGCTCGTGCTCGTGGGCGGCGTCGCGCTGGCCGCGCCCGCCCTCGCCCAGCAGGACCTGGCCGGCGCCTACGGCCTGGTGCGGCCGGAGCCCGCCGGGGCCTACGACCTCACCACCGGGCGGTTGTGGTCGTTGGTGGGGGCGCTGGCCGGGGTGGTCGGCCTGGCGTTCGGCGGGTGGGCCCTGGTCCGGTCCGGTCGCCGGGGTCGTTCCGGGCGCGGGGGTGCCGTCGTGGCCCTGGTGGCGGGGCCCGTGGGCGCCGTCGTCGGGGGGCTGGTCGTGGCAGCCGCCGAAGGCGGGCCCGGCACCGGTTACGGCATCGTCGGCGGGTGGGCCGCGCTGGTGATCGGGGTGGTCGCGACGGCCACCGGCGGGCTGGCCCTGACCAGGCTCCGCCGTACCCCCGCGCCGGGGGTGAACGGGCGCTGACGCCGCACCACCGCGCGGCGGCGAGCCGGTCGGGCGCGTCGGCGGCGGCGGGTCACGATGAGTCGCGGACCACCAGGGTCGGCTCGAAGATGACCGAGGTGGGCCGGTGCCCGGGCTGCTCGATGTGCTCCAGCAGCAACCGGGCCATCTCCGCCGCCATGTCCTCCACCGGATGCCGCACGGTCGTCAGCGCGGGCCGGCAAGCGGTCGCCGCACTGCTGTCGTCGAACCCCACCACGGCCACGTCACCGGGCACGCCCAGCCCATGATCCCGCAGCACCAGCAGCGCCCCCTGCGCCATCAGGTCGTTGGCCACGAACACCCCGTCGAGCCCGGGATGCTCGGCCAGCAGCCGTTCCATCGCCTGCTCCCCGCTGTGACCGGTGAAGCCGCCCTCGGCGCAGGGCACGTACGGATGGCCGTGCGCGGCCATCGCGTCGCGGAAGCCGGCCAGGCGGGCGCGCCCGGCCGGCACGTCCAGCGGCCCCGAGATCGTCGCGACCTGCTTCCTGCCCCGGGCGACGAGGTGGTCGGCGGCGAGCTTGGCCCCGGCCCGGTGATCGACGTCCACGTAGCTGATCGGCACGGGCTCGGCGGGCCTGGCGAAGAGCACGGCGGGCAGCTTGGCCTCGGCGAACAGCCGTGGCAGCGGGTCCTCGGCGTGGGTGGAGACCAGGACGGCCCCGTCGGCGTCGCCCTGCCGCAGCGCGGCGAGCACCTGGGCGCGGGCCTCGGCGGTCTCGGCGAACATCAGGACCGGATGGATGCCGCGCGGCCGCAGGAAGGCGACGATGCCGCCGACGACCCGGCCGAAGAAGGGGTCGGTGAACACCTCGACGGGAAAGGAGTCGCTCTCCCCGCCCGCGCCGGAGACGACCAGGGCGATGCTGCCCGTGCGGCGGGTGACGAGCGAGCGGGCCGCCCGGTTCGGCACGTAGCCGGTGGCGGTGATGGCCTGCCTGACCGCCTCCTGGATGGCGGGGTCGACGTTGCGGATGCCGTTGATCACCCGGGAGACGGTGGCCCGGGAGACCCCCGCCGCCCTGGCGACGTCCTCCAGCGTGGGGGATGGCGGCGGGGGATCCTGCCTCATGGCGTCTTTATAGCACACCTGCCGGAGAGCGCTCTCCGATCAGGGCCGGGGGAGCTGGAAGTCGGGGGTGAGCGCGGCGCCGCGGTGCGGTTTGTACAGGTCGTAGCCGCGGGGGTCGCACTGGAGGCCGCCGTTGATGCAGTGGGTCACCAGCGCGTCCAGGACGGCGGGGTCGTCCCAGGCGTTGAAGAAGTCGTAGTGCCAGGAGTAGCCCCGGCCGCTGGACAGCCGCGCCTGCGACAGGTCGCCGTCCGCTGGGAAGGCGATCTTGAACTCCAGCATCGGCACCGCCACCGGATGGCTCGCCGGGCAGTAGCCGCCGCTCGGGTAGGCCATGTGGCTCCGGTGGTCGGCGCTGTCGAGGCGGACGCCGTCCCAGCAGCTCGGCGCCTGGTAGCGCACGTTCACCTGGCTGCCCGCCACGCACGAGGCGGGCAGGTCCCAGCTGCGCGACAGGTCTCCGCACTCGAAGCCCTCGACGGCGCCGGGGGAGTCGCGGAACTGCTCCAGCGTCGCGCCCGGGCTGCCGGCGACGAAGCGCAGGCCCTGCGGGAACGGCTGCACCCGCCAGTACTCCAGGATGCCCGACTTGTAGTAGACGACCTGGTTGCCGATCGGCTCGACGAGCCGGTCACCCTTGTGGAAGCTCGGGAACCAGTAGGCGGACCTGTCGTGCGGGTTGGTGCACGAGGTGGCGCCGGCCAGCAGCGAGGCGGTCGTGCTGTGCGCGTTCGTGGTCCGGTTGCCGATGAAGGTGTGCAGGTGGGAGGCGCCCGGCAGGCCGGGGTAGACGATGGGGTCGTCGGGGCGGTGCGCCGTCACCGAGCAGTTGGCCTGGAACTCGTGGTGCGTCACCTCGTCGGTGAACGTCGGCCGCGGGCGCGGGGTGGTCGTGGCGCCGCCGGTGCCGTAGATCTGGAACTCCCACAGGGAGTAGCCGTAGCCGGTGCCCCGGGCGGTGCCGTACAGGCGGACGTACCGGCCGGTGCCGCGTACGTCGAGGCTCTGGGTGCCGCCGGTGCCGGTGCCGGTGGTGTAGACGTCGGTCCAGGTGGCGGCGTCGGCGGAGGTCTGGATCCGGAACGACCTGCCGTACGCGGCCTCCCATTCGAGCACGACGCGGGAGATGGTGGCGGGCGCGCCGAGATCGACCTGGAGCCACTGCGGGTCGGCGGCGGCGCTGGACCAGCGGGTGGTACGGGTGCCGTCGAAGGCTGCTCCGGCGCCGTGGCCCGAGCTTTCGACGGAGGAGGCCGTGGCGGGCCGCCCCTCGGAGATCAGGCCGTCGGCCGCGAACGCGGGGGAGACGGCGGCGACGCAGGCCGCTAGGACGGCGACCAGCGCGGTGACGACAGGCCACAGGGGCGGCCTGCCCGGTCTGCTGGACGGGTGCATGGGGGTCTCTCCTTCGATGGGGGATGGTCGGAGAGCGCTCTCCGAGATTGGACCGCCCCGCGACCGCCTGTCAAGGGGCCAGGTCTTGACGAGCTGCCGGGACCGGAGGACCCTCAGGGGTCGGAGAGCGCTCTCCCTGATCGTCGCGGCACCCGTTCCTAGGAGAGGTCGTGCATCCATCACGCAGCTCAGGCAGGCTCAGGCGAAGCGCGGTCGCGGTCGCCGTCGCGCTGGCGGGCCTGGTCGTGTCCGGCCCGGCACCCGCCGGCCCGGCCCAGGCGGCGGCGGAGACTCCGCTCTCGCAGGGCAGACCGGCGACGGCCTCGTCATCGGAGGGCGCCGCGTGGAGCGCGGCGGCGGCCGTCGACGGCGACCGCACCGGCACCCGCTGGTCCAGCGCGTTCAGCGACCCGCAGTGGCTGCAGGTCGATCTCGGCGCTCCCGCGCGGATCTCCCGCGTCGTGCTCGACTGGGAGGCCGCCTACGCCCGCGCCTTCCGCATCCAGACCTCCGACGACGCCGCCACCTGGACCGACGCCTACGCCACCGCCACCGGCACCGGCGGCACCCAGACCATCGACCTCACCGCCACCGGCCGGTACGTCCGCCTGTACGGCACCGCCCGGGGCACCGGCTACGGCTACTCCCTCTGGGAGTTCCAGGTGTACGGGGACACCGTCGGCTCGTGGACCGACGTCTGGTCGGACGACTTCACCGGCCCCGCCGGCACCGCCCCGTCGCCCGCGGAGTGGATCCCGCGCACCGGCACCTCCTACCCCGGCGGCCCGGCCAACTGGGGCACCGGCGAGGTCGAGACCATGACCGCGGACCCCGCCAACCTCTCCCTGGACGGCGCGGGCCACCTCACGATCAAGGCGATCAAGGACGGCGCCGGCCACTGGACCTCGGCCCGCGTCGAGACCCGGCGCGCCGACTTCGAGCCGAGACCGGGCGAGCTGCTGCGGTTCAGCGCCCGGCTCAAGCAGCCGGGCGTCGCCGAACCCCTCGGCTACTGGCCGGGCTTCCGCGCCACCGGCGCCGCCTACCGCGGCAACCACACCAACTGGCCGGGCGTCGGCGAGAGCGACATCATGACCGCCGTCAACGGCCGCGACCAGTACTCCGCCACCCTGCACTGCGGCACCGCCCCCGGCGGCGTGTGCAACGAGTACGACGGCCGCAGCAGCGGCCTGGCCACCTGCGCCGGCTGCCAGAGCGGCTACCACGAGTACACCCAGGTCATCGACCGCACCAGGACGGACGAGGAGATCCGCTTCTACCTCGACGGCAGGCAGACCTGGGTGGTGCGCCAGAGCCAGGTCGGCGTCGCCGCCTGGCGGGCCGCCGTGCACCACGGCTTCTATCTCCGCCTCGACCTGGCCATCGGCGGCTCGCTGCCCGACGCCGTCGCCGGCCGCACCACCCCCGTCCCCGGCACCACGTCGGGCGGCGCGCTGAGCGTGGACTGGGTCAAGGTCTCCCGGCAGGCCGGCACCGTGCCCGCCCCGATGACCGACCCGCCGGTCCCGGCCGGGCCGAGCGTCGTGCGGGTGGCCGGCACGCAGGGCGACTGGCGGCTGGAGGTGAACGGCGCGCCGTACGAGATCAAGGGCATGACGTACGGGCCGCCGCAGGCCGCGGCCGACGCCTACATGCGGGACCTGGCGGCCATGGGCGTGAACACCATCCGCGTCTGGGGCGTGGACGACACCCACACCCCGGCCCTGCTCGACACCGCCGCCAGGCACGGCATCAAGGTCATCGTGGGCCACTGGCTCAACCAGGGCGCCGACTACGCCGGCGACACCGCGTACAAGACCGGCGTGAAGAACGAGATCGTGGCCCGCGTCAACGCGCTCAAGCACCGGCAGGGCGTGCTCATGTGGGACCTCGGCAACGAGGTCATCCTCACCATGCAGGACCACGGCCTGCCGGCCGACGTGGTGGAGCAGCGGCGGGTGGCCTACGCCAGGTTCGTCGAGGAGGTGGCGCGCGCCGTGCACGCCGCCGACCCGGACCACCCGGTCACCTCCACCGACGCCTACACCCACGCCTGGACCTACTACAAGGCCCACTCCCCGTCGCTCGACCTGCTCGCCGTGAACTCCTACGGCGCCATCGGCACCGTCAAGGACGACTGGGCCGCGGGCGGCCACACCAGGCCGTACGTCGTCACCGAGGCGGGCCCGGACGGCGAGTGGGAGGTGCCGGACGACGTCAACGGCGTCCCGGACGAGCCCGGCGACCTGGCCAAGCGGGACATGTACACCGCGAGCTGGAACGCCGTGCGCGGCCATCGGGGCGTGGCGCTCGGCGCCACCCCGTTCCACTACGGGCTGGAGAACGACTTCGGCGGCGTCTGGCTCAACACCACGCCGGGCGGCTGGCGGCGGCACGGCTACCACGCGCTGCGCGAGGCGTACACCGGGCAGGACTCCCCGAACACGTCCCCGGAGATCACCTCCATGACCGTGGCCGCGCGCACCGCCGTCCCGGCGGGCTCGGCGTTCGACGTGGCGGTGGCCGCCGCCGACCGCGACGGCGACCTGATCCGGTACAACCTCATGTTCAGCGACAAGCACATCACCGGCGACCGCGGCCTGTCCCACGTGCGCTTCACCCAGACAGGGCCGGGCACGTTCTCGGTGACCGCGCCGCAGCGGCTGGGCGTGTGGAAGGTGTACGTCTACGCCTACGACGGCCACGGCAACGTCGGCATCGAGCAGCGCTCCTTCCGCGTGGTGCCGCCGGTCGTGGCGGGCACGAACGTGGCGCGCGGCAGGCCGGCCACCGCCTCCACCTCCCAGGCGAACGGCGACGGCGGGCCGTTCACCCCCGACCGGGCCACCGACGGCAGCTTCACCTCCCGCTGGGCCAGCGAGTGGGCCGACCCGCAGTGGTTGCAGGTCGATCTCGGCCGGCCGGTCGCGATCAAGCACGTCCAGCTCGGGTGGGAGGCCGCGTACGCCCGGGCGTACCAGGTGCGGACCTCCCTCGACGGCACGAACTGGACCTCCGCCTTCGCCACCACCGACGGCGACGGCGGCTTCGACGAGATCGGCCTGGATACCACCGCCCGCTACGTCCGCCTGGACCTCACGCAGCGCGGCACCGCCTACGGCTACTCGCTCTGGGAGTTCGGCGTCTACGGCTAGGCACCGCTCGCGGCACCGGGCTCAGAGCTGGTTCCTGATGGGCTCCGGCGTGTCGGGGACGGGCTGCGCGAGGTAGGCCGCCACCTCGGCGGCGGTCAGCAGGCGGGCCTCGCGCAGCAATCCGAGCGACTCCCGCCAGGCGGCCCGGGCCTCCTCCGCCCGCCCGAGGTCGTGCAGGGCGTGGCCGAGCCACCAGGAGGACACGGCGGTGTAGAGCGTGAAGCCCGTCTCCCGCTGGAGCTCGATGGCCAGGCGGTACTCCGCCACGGCCTCCTCCAGCAGGCCGGCGGCCCGGTAGGCGTCGCCCAGGGAGTCGCGGGCGATGCCGAGGCTGCCGGTGTCGTCCAGCTCCTCCGTCATGGCCACGACGTGCCGTGCCTCCTCGACGGCCTCCTCGAATCTGCGCTGACGGTAGTAGACGTGCACCACGTTGTTGCGGACGAAGGCCTGGTGGTCCTTGCGGCCGGTGCGCTCGGTGATCGTGAGCGCGCTTTCCAGCGCCGCCAGGGCGTCGTCGTGGCGGCCCAGCATGGCGTACAGGGTCCCGAGGTCGTTGTACAGCCCCGCCTTGCGGTCCGGCTGCCCGGCCAGGTCCCAGCAGGCCAGGCCCGCCTCCAGCTGGGACAGGGCCTCAGCGAAGCGGCCGAGCTGGGCGTGGACGGAGGCGAGCCCCTGGTACAGGAACGCCTTGTTCTCCCAGTCGGCCATCTCGTCGGCGTTGCGCAGGGCCAGCTCGCTCACCTCGATCAGCTCGGAGAACCAGCCCCGCCGGTCGAACAGCCACTGGGTGACGTTCGCGAGCACGGCCGCCGTGCGATCGGTGGGGTCGCCCGCCGCCTGCCGGATCGCGGCCAGCAGATTGTGCCGTTCGTGCTCGATCCACTCGTTGGCGGCCGCCACGGTGGTGAGCTGCTGCCCGGGCTGCTCGGCGGGAAAATAGTGGTAGTTCGCCGTACGGCCGCCGCCCACCAGATCTTCGACCCGCACGGCCGTGGCCAGGTAGTGGTGCAGCGCGCGCCGGATGGCGGCCGCCCCTTCCTGTGGGGCGACCTCCTGTTCGCTGGCGTAGAGGCGGACCAGGTCGTGGAACTGGTACCGGTGCGGCCCGGCGGGTTCGAGCAGCCGGGCGTCCAGCAGGCGCTCCAGCGCGGCTTCGGCGCGGTGCTCCGGCCAGCCCGCCAGGGCGGCGGTGGCGGGGGTGGTGTGCGTGGGCACCTCCAGCAGCCCGAGCAGGGCCAGCAGGTGGGCGGCGTCCTGCCCGGCGGGATCCTCGCGCAGGTGCTGGTGGCTGACCGCGATGCCGGCGCGCACGGCCAGGTCGGCGTACTCCAGCAGGTCCAGGCGGCGGGTGGCGTCGGCGAGCCGGACCGCCAGGTCGGAGACGGGCCGGTCGGGATGGGCCACCAGCCGGGCGCCCGCGATCCGCAGCGCGAGCGGGAAGCCACCGCAGAGCCGGACGATCTCCGCCGCCGCCTCCGGCTCGGCACCCACCCGGCCGGCGCCGACGAGGCGGGTGAGCAGCCTGGTCGCCTCGTCGTCGCTGAGCGTGCCCAGGTGCAGATGGTGGGCGTTGTCCAGCACGGCGAGCGGGTCGCGGCTGGTGATCAGGACCCGGCAGCCCGCGCCGCCCGGGATGAGCGGGCGGACCTGGCGCACGTCGCGGGCGTTGTCGAGGATCACCAGCAGGTCGGCCGTCGCGGTGAGCGAGCGGTAGCGGGCGGCGGCCTCGCCCAGGTCGGCGGGGACGGCGGTGCCGTCCAGACCCAGCGAGCGCAGCAGGTGGCGCAGCGCTTCGACGGAGGTCAGCGGGGCCAGCCCGGCGGTGGAGCCGTGCAGGTTGACGTAGCTGACGCCGTCGGTGAAATGGCCCCTGACCTCGTGCGCGACGTGCACGGCGAGCGCCGACTTGCCGATGCCGCCCGGGCCGTCGATGACCGTGACGGCGGCGCCGTCGTCCGCGACGAGGGCGGCGCGCAGCCGGGCGACCTCGTCGGCCCTGGCGGTGAACGCCTGCGTGCCGGCCGGCAGCTCGGCGGGCACGATCGGCTCCGTCACCGTGGCGCTCTGCGCGGGAGTGGTGAGGTCGAGCCCCGGGTCGCGGACCAGGATGGCCTGGTGGAGGCGGCGCAGCTCGTTGCCGGGCTCGATGCCCAGCTCCTCGACCATGACCCGGCGGGTGTCCTGGTAGAGCGCCAGCGCCTCGGCGGAGCGCGCGTCGCGGTGCAGGGCGAGCATGAGCTGGGCGGCGGGCCGCTCGCGCAGCGGATGCGCCTTGACGTGCGCGGCCAGCTCGGCGGCCACGGCGTGGTGATCCCCCGCGGCCAGCCGCAGCTCGACGTGCTCCTCCAGGACGGACAGCCGCTCCTCCTCCAGCCGGGCGGCCTCGGCCCTGGCCCACGGCGCCTCCAGCTCGGGCAGCGCCGGCCCGTGCCAGAGCCCGAGCGCCTGGCGGAACAGCGCGTCGGCGGCGGCCGTCGCGCGCTGGGCGCGGGCGGCGCGCGCCCGCAGGGCCAGCCCGGTGAACAGGTGCGCGTCGACGCGGTCACGGTCGAGGACGAGGCGGTAGGCGCCGGGCAGCGTCTCGATGAGGTCCGCATCGCTGTGGCCGGCCAGCGTGTCCCTCACCTTGGAGATCGCGATGTGCAGCTGCTTGGCCGCGGTGGTGGCGGAGCTGTCGCCCCACACGTCGTGGAGGAGCCGGTCGGCCGGCACGGCCCGGCCCGCGTCCAGGGCGAGCCTGGCCAGGACGCCGACCCGCCGCTGCCCGGCCAGCCTGACCGCCTGACCGTCCATCGTGATCTGCCACGGACCGAGGAACGTGATTTCCAGACCCATGCGGGACGCTCTCCTTCGTCGCCGGAGTCAAAGCGTAGCGATGCTGGGGCGTGCCGCCGCCAGTTCGGGATCATCTCGGCGTTCAGCCGTTTGCAAGCGGGTTCTCAGTGATGATCGACATGCTCTTGTCCGCGATCTGCACGGGAGTCACGATGGCCCCAAGTGTCCATCGCGACGGGGAACACGAGGTGAGAAATGGCGACGACCACGACTGCTCTGAGCGCTGCCACGCTCAACGGGCGCCACCACAAGACCGCGCTCACGGTCTTCATGATCATCGTGGTGGCCCACTGGGCGGAGCACCTGGTCCAGGCGATGCAGGTCTACGCCTGGGGCTGGCCGCTGGCCGAGGCCCGCGGCGTGCTGGGCCTGCCCTTCCCGTGGCTGGTGACCTCGGAGTGGATGCACTACGGCTACGCGCTGCTCATGCTCGTCGGCCTCATCCTGCTGCGCAAGGGCTTCACCGGCAGCGCGCGCACGTGGTGGAACATCTCGCTCGGCATCCAGGTGTGGCACCACCTGGAGCACCTGCTGTTGCTGCTGCAGAAGCTCAGCGGCGTCTACCTCATGGGCAAGCCCGTCCCGACGAGCCTGCTGCAGCTCGTCTGGCCCAGGATGGAGCTGCACCTGTTCTACAACGCGGTCGTCTTCGCGCCGATGGTGGTGGCGATGGTGCTGCACCGCCGGGCGCGGGCGGGGGCCACCTGCACCTGCGCGGTCGCGCACTGAACGTGCGGGCCGAGCGGCGCCTGAGCGCCTTCACCGTGGCACTGGCCCTGCTGGGGCTGCTGCTGCTCTTCTGGTCCGTGCCCGAGCTGGGGCCCACCGTCAAGGCCGCCCGCGCCGACGGGGTGAGCGGCGTGTTCACCGCGCGCGAGCTGCGGTGCATCCAGCATCCCGGGCACGAGTCCTGCGTCTGGGCGGGGGACTTCGCCTCCGGTGACGGGCGGATCCAGCGGCACGACGTCGAGCTGTACGGCAGCGACCGCACCACCCTCGCGGCCGGGCGGACCGTCCAGGCCGTGGACACGGGCCGCGCTAGCCGGGTCTACGGGCCCGGCGGCTCGGGGGAGTGGCTGTTCACCACGCTGCTCGCGCTGGCCGGCGCGGCCCTGGTGGCCGTGGCGGCCCGGCGGGTGTGGCGCGGGGGTGGTCGCGCGTCCGGCCACGGCGCGTCCGCCGATGGCGCGTCCGCCGATGGCGCGTCCGCTGACGGTGCGTCCGCCGATGGTGCGTCCGCTGACGGCGCGTCCGCCGATGGCGAGCCTGCTCGCGACGAGTGCGCTCCCGGTGAGCCCGCCCCGGCCGTGGCGGGGGAGTCGGGAGGCGAACCCTGATCGGCTGCCGGTCCGGCATGACTCCTGTCATGGGAAGCCGGTGACGCGGCACACTGACCGCCGCGCACCGGGCGGCTCATGCTGGCGTCATGACCATACGCCGATTCAGCACGTTCGCCTCGCGGCTGGCAGCCGCGACCCTCGCCGCGTCGCTGCTCGCGGCACAACCCGCCGCGGCACAACCCGGCGCGGCACAATCCAGCGCGGCGCAACCGGCCGGGCTCGACACGGAGAGCCTGCGCCGGACCCTGGACGCCGTGCACGCGGCAGGCATGTACGGCACCTACGCCCACGTCGCGGACGGCCGGCAGAGCTGGCAGGGCGCGGCCGGGGTGGCCGACATCGACACGCGCCGCCCGGTCCACCCCGGCATGGTGCACCGGGCGGGCAGCATCACCAAGACGTTCACCGCGGTGGCCGTCATGCAGCAGGTCGGCAAGGGCACGATCGAGCTCGACGCGCCCATCGGCCGCTACTTACCGGACGTGGTGCCGGGCGAGCGCGGCCGGCGGATCACCGTGCGCATGCTGCTGAACCACACCAGCCACATCGCCAACCACACCGAGCTGGTGTTCCCGGCGATCGAGAGCCTGGAGGCCAACCGCTTCCGGACCTTCCAGGCGCGGGAGCTGGCGCGATCGGGGCTGGCGGCCCCGCCGACCGGGGAGCCGGGGGCGCTGCCCGGCGCGTACTCCAACACCAACTACATCCTCGCGGGACTGCTGCTGGAGAAGGTGACGGGCGTCGGCGCCGAGCGCTACATCACCGACCACGTGATCCGCAAGGCGGGGCTGCGGCACACCGCGTTCCCGCGCACGCCGCACATCCCGGGGCCGAACTCCAAGGCGTACGAGGCGCTGTTCGGGCTGTTCGACCCGCCCAGGGACTTCAGCGTCTACAACATGTCGTGGGCGGGGACGGCGGGCGCCGTCACCTCGACGATGGCGGACCTCAACCGCTTCTTCCGGCTGCTGCTGGGCGGTGCGCTGCTCGACGCCGGCCCGCTGGCCGAGATGCAGCGGACGGTACCGGTCAGGTCGTTCTCGGGCGCGGTGTTCGACTACGGTCTCGGGATCTTCCCGCTCGATCTGCCGTGCGGCCGTTTCTGGGGGCATGACGGGAGCGTCCCCGGCATGGAGACCCTGTCGTTCCTCGACCCGGGCAGTGGCCGGCAGTTCTCCTTGGGCCTGAACCTCAGGCACTACCAGCAGCTCGACGAGAACGGCCTGCCCACGGCGCACGCCATCGACTTCGCGATCCGCGACCATCTGCTCGCGGCGGCGTGCGGGCCGGACGCCACCGCCGCCGCCGCGCGCACGGCGGCGCCGCCGCTCCCGCTGCCCCTGATGGACAGGGGGACGCTCACGCCCTGATCAGCTCGCGCCCGCGCGGGCGCCGTGGATCTCGTCGAGGTGGGACTCCACCCAGGAACGCAGCGCGCCGAGCGGGCCGGCCACCCCGCGGCCCAGCTCGGTCAGCGCGTACTCGACGTGCAGCGGGACCTCCGGGTAGACGGTGCGGTCGACGAAGCCGTGCTCCTCCAGGCGGCGCAGCGTCTGGGTGAGGACCTTGGGGCTGACGCCCTCCAGGCGCCGCTGCAGCGCGCCGAAGCGCTGCGGCCCCTCCTCCAGCGCGCCGACGGCCAGGGCCGACCACTTGTTGGCCAGCAGATCCAGCACCTCCCTGCACGGGCACTGCGCGGCGTAGACGTCGTGCCGGTCGTGCAGACCGGATCCGCAGGTCAGCGCCATGGCCTGAACCTTTCCTCAGGGGGATATTACTTCCCAAAAGATAGCAGTCCGCCTTGCGGGTTACTACCGTCCATTGGGTAGCTTCGGCTGCGCCCGGACGTACCACACCGAAGCAAGGAGCCGTTCCATGTCATCCACCATGCGCGCGATCGTCCAGGACTCCCTCGGCGGCCCGGAGGTGCTGCGCCTGGCCGAGGTGCAGAAGCCCGTCCCGCTGCCCACCGAGGTCCTGGTCCGGGTGCACGCCGCCGGCGTGAACCCGGTGGACTGGAAGACCCGCGCGGGCTCCGGCATGGCGCACGTGCTCGGCGCGCCGCCGTTCATCCTGGGCTGGGACGTCTCCGGCGTGGTCGAGGAGACCGGGTTCGGCGTGACGGTCCTGCAGCCGGGCGACGAGGTGTTCGGCATGCCGTGGTTCCCGCGCCAGGCGGGCGCGTACGCGCAGTACGTCACCGCGCCCGCCCGGCAGTTCGCCCGCAAGCCGCGCACCGCCGGGCACGAGGCCGCCGCCGGGACGCCGCTGGCCGCCCTCACCGCCTGGCAGGCCCTGGTCGACACCGCGAGTCTCGGCAGCGGGCGGCGGGTGCTGATCCACGCGGCGGCCGGCGGCGTCGGCCACCTGGCGGTGCAGCTCGCCCGGCACGCGGGCGCGTACGTGATCGGCACCGCCTCGGCCGCCAAACACGACTGGCTGCGCTCGCTCGGCGCCGACGAGGTGATCGACTACACCACCACGCGCTTCGAGGACGCGGTGCGGGACGTGGACGTGGTGCTCGACCTCGTCGGCGACGGCCACGATCGGACGAGCACCCGCTCCCTCGACGTGCTGCGCCCGGGCGGGCTGCTGGTGGCGGTGCCGTCCGGCGTGGCGCCCGAGCTGGTCGGCCGCGCCCGTGAGCGGGGGGTGCGGGCCACCGGCATCCTGGTCGAGCCCGACGGCGCGGCGCTGGCCCGGATCGCCGAGCTGATCGACAAGGGCGAGCTGGACGTGGAGGTGGAGGAGGTCTTCCCGCTCGCGGACGCCGCCGAGGCGCACCGGCGCGGCGAGCAGGGGCGCAACCGCGGCAAGATCGTGCTCGGCGTCGCCTGAGCCAGAGCGTGTCACCGGCCGGCAGGGCCGGTTCGTCCGGCCGGTTCGTCCGGCCGGCGCGGCCTGGCGGTCGCGTTCGTCCGGCCACCGGTCATCATCGCGTCGCGGGCCGGACCCCGTTGCGCCACAGCGCGGCCGCCACCCACACCCCGCCGATCATGACCAGCACGCCGTGCGCGACCCGCAGCGGGTACGGCCCGAAGAACTGCGGGATGAACAGCACGAACGCCAGCGCCAGCACCGCCCCGCTCCACCGGGGCAGCGTGCCGGAGCGCCAGACGGCCACGGCCGCCATGACCGTGCCCACGGCCAGCAGCAGCAGCCCGGCGGCGAACATGGTGACCGCGACGGGCCCGTACCGGAACTCCTCGGCCAGCTCCATCAGCGCCGGCGCCCCGTCACGCAGGGAGCGCCGGGCGATGACGTTCAGCCCGAAGTCCTCGGCCCCGTAGTACGGCAGCGTCAGCCCCGCGCCGATCCAGGTCACCACCGCGGCCCGCAGGGACAGCCGGTCGCCGAGCACCTGGTGCAGGCCCAGCACGGCGAGCCCGAGCAGGATGAAGCCGCCCATCGCGGCGGCGTGCCCGGCGACCCACGCGGTGGAGGCCATGGCCGCCGCGTCGTCGCCGGCGGGCCGCAGCGCGATGTAGAGCAGGAAGAGGACGCCGCCGGCGGCGAAGGCCGCGGAGGTGAGCCGAGGGGACATCGGTGCTCCTTCAATAGGGCGTTGCTCCGTTATGTGAGCAATGCTCTCGATATGGCGCACTGATGTCAAGAGCGGTGCTCTCTGTTTTGAGAGGCGCCCTCTAGATGTGGGCGGGGACCTCGTTCCCGGCCGCGCGGATGGCCTTGGGCAGGTTGGTCAAGGCGAGCAGCACGAACCCGATCACGAAGAAGACGACCATCGACAGGATCGCGATGCGGTAGCTGTTGGTGAACTGCAGCGCCAGGGTGATCGTCAGCGAGCCGATGAACGCCGAGCCCTTGTCGCTGATCTGCAGCAGGCTGAAGTACTCGGCCTCCCGCCCCTTCGGGATCACCTGCGAGAACAGGGAGCGCGACAGCGCCTGCGTGCCGCCCAGCACGATCGCGATCGCGAACGCCATCAGGTAGAACTGCAGCGCCTGCCCCTCGGCCACGAACATGGCCATCGCCACGATCGCCGTCCACACCACCAGGCTGGCCAGCACCGTACGCTTCGTCCCGAGGCTGCGCGCCAGCCAGCCGAGCAGCAGCGCGCCGAAGAACGCCACGAACTGCACCATCAGGATCGCGGTGATCTGCACCTCCTGGGGCAGCTTGAGCGCCTCGGAGGCGAAGGCCGCGCTGTTGCCGATGACCGTCTGCACGCCGTCGTTGTAGATCAGGTAGGCCAGCAGGAACAGCAGCGTCAGCGGGTAGCGCCGCAGCTCGGACAGGGTGCGGCCGAGCTGGCGGAAGCTGCCGCCGACCGAGCGCAGCGCGGTGCTCTCGTGCGCGGGCACCGGCCGGTTGCGCAGCCGCAGCAGCGGGATGATCGTGAACGTGGCCCACCACAGGCCCGCCGACATCATGCAGATGCGCACCGCCATGCCCTGGGTCAGGCCGAGGCTCTCGTACTGCAGGTAGAGCACCAGGTTGAGGGCCAGCAGCAGGCCGCCGCCCAGGTAGCCGATGGCCCAGCCGCGCGAGGAGACCCCGTCGCGCTCCTCGGCCGTGGAGATCTGCGGCAGGAACGAGTCGTAGACCACGATCGAGGCGCCGTAGAAGAGGTTGGCCAGGATGAACAGCACGCCACCGAGCAGGTAGCGGTCGCCCTCGACGAAGAACAGGCCCATCGCGGACAGCGCCCCGGCGTAGGCGAAGCCGCCGAGCAGCTCCTTCTTGCGGCCGGTGTGGTCGGCCAGCGCGCCGACGATCGGCAGGATCACGATCTGCAGGAACACCGCGACCGTGGTGATCAGGCCGAAGTACGCGGCCGGCCTGATGTCCAGGCCCAGCACGTCCACGTACCCCAGCCCGGGGTTCGTGATGGTGAGCTGGTCGAAGGTCTCCACGCACCTGCCGGGCTCCACGGACGGGAAGTCCTTGGCGCAGGCCGCGGTCTTGGCGACCGGGATGAGGTACGGGCCGAGGAAGACCGAGATGACCACCGTGTAGAAGGCGGAGTTGGCCCAGTCGTAGAAGTACCAGCCGCGCTGCTCGCGCCGGCGCGCTCCGGGGGAGTCGTCGAGGGCCGCGGGGGGTGCGGGTACGGGCATGGTGACGGATCGCTCCTCTTGCGGGCCGATGGGGGAACGGCGCTGTCAGGCGGCCAGGCGGCCGGGATGCCACAGCTCCCGGCGCTCCAGCACCTCACGCAGGCCGGTGACGTTGTCGGTCATGATGCCGTCCACGCCCAGGTCGAGCAGTTGCTCCATGCGGGCGGGGTCGTTGATCGTCCACACGTGCACCTGCATGCCGATGGCGTGCGCCGTACGGACGAGGTTGCGGGTGGTGACGCGCAGCCCGCGGAAGCCCACCGGCACCTGCGCGCACGGCACGCCGGCGCGCGACAGCCGGGCCAGCAGGCGGCCGTAGCCGGAGGTGGCCGCGGCGGCCCGCAGCGCGGCCACGCCGCGCGGCCCGAGCGCCGAGCACACCTGCCTGCCGATGGCCGCCCTGGCCAGCACCAGCCGCTCGTCGGAGAACGAGGTCAGGCAGATCCGGTCGTGGGAGCGGGTGCGCCTGATCGCCTCGGCCAGCGGGGCGATGGCGGCCGCCTCCTTGACGTCGATGTTGAAGCGGATCTCCGGCCAGGTGCCGAGCAGGTCCTCCAGCAGCGGGATCTCGTGCACCCCGCCGATGCGGGCCCGCCTGACCGCCCGGTAGGGCAGCTCCGAGATGCGGCCACGCTGGTCGGTCACGCGGTCGAGCGTGTGGTCGTGGAAGGCCACCAGCACGCCGTCGGAGGTGGCGTGCGCGTCGGTCTCCAGGTAGGTGTAGCCGAGCGCGACCGCCCGTTCGAACGCGGCGGCGGAGTTCTCCGCGCCCTCCGCCGCGCCGCCGCGGTGTGCGAAGGCGAGCGGGCCCGGATGGTCGAGGAAGGCGAATCGACGGCTCAGCACGTACGGAAGTATGCCCTTCCCGAGTGAACGGTTCGGTTACGAATCAGGGAGATTCTGCCACTCCTGGCGGCGCGCCTCCGACAGCGCCATGGCCGCGGCCACCGCGACGTTGAACGACCCGACCCGCCCGACCTGCGGGATGTAGCAGGCCCCGTCGACGGCGTCGAGCAGGGCGGGGGAGCAGCCGTGGTCCTCGCTGCCGACCACCAGGCACACGTCGCGCGCGAGATCGGCCCGGTGGAGTGGCACCGCCTCGGCGGTCAGCTCGATCGCCAGCACCGCGTAGCCGCTCTCCCTGGCCGCCTTGACGGCCTCGACGGCCGGCACGGCCTCGTGCCAGGTGACCAGGCGCTCGGTGCCCAGCGCGGTCTTGCCCGCCTTGGGGTTGGTGGGCGGGGTGGCGTTGCCCGCCAGCCAGATCTCGTCCACACCGAACGCGGCGGCGCTGCGGAAGATCGAGCCGATGTTGAACGGGCCGGTGACCGACTCGATGATCAGGCCGAGGCGGTGGTGCGTGTTCCTGCGCCAGGTGCGGTTGAGCCGTTTGACGTCGGTGGGGCGCAGCTGCCTTCTCACGGGGTCACCTTCAGGATCCGGTAGGCGGCCCGGCTGGCCTCGCGGGAGGCCTGCCAGCCCTGCTCGCCGAGCCAGCGCTGCAGGGAGTCCGAGCCGAGGTGTTTCTGGACGACCAGGTAGGCCACGCCGTCGGGCGTCAGCCGGGTGAGCCACCTGGTGAGCATCTCGTGCAACGCCTGCTTCCCAATACGGATCGCAGGATTAGACCAGATGGCCCGAAATTTCACTTCATCTGGCACTTCATCGACGTGTACTGACCTTACTTTGTCAAGGGCGGCGGCCCGGGCGTTACGCTCGGTCAGCTCCAGGCTGCGCCTGTTCACATCGACGGCCCACACCGTCGCCCCCGGGGCCCGCTTGGCCATGGTCAGCGCGATCGGCCCGTAGCCGCAGCCCAGGTCGAGCAGGTCGCCCTCCTGGGGCGGCGGCGGGACGCTCTCCAGCAGCACGCGCGTGCCCACGTCCACCCGCTCGGGGGAGAACACGCCGCTGTCGGTCTCCAGCCGCAGATGCAGGTCGGGCAGGACGAGATCGACGGAGCCCGGCCTGCTCGCGGTGCTCGGCTGCTCGGAGAAATAGTGGGCCACGTCGCCAAACGTTACGGGATCCGCGAACCGAACAGGACCGCGGCGCCCGCCACGAGCAGCCCGGCCAGGATGGCCGCCACGATGAACCACTGGGTGATCTCCTGGTTGACCAGCTTGTAGCCGAGCGAGGTGCCGATCTGCTCGTAGACCTCGCGCAGCTCGCTGCCGGACTCGGCGGCGTAGGCGCGCCCGCTGGTGCCGTCGGACAGCGACTGCAGGGTCTGCTTGTTGACCGGGACGTTCACGGGCCGGCCGTCGATGTTGACGGTGCCCTCCTGGGTGCCGTACGCGATGGTGGAGACGGGGATGCGGGCCTGCTGGGCGGCCTCGATGGCCTCGTTCACCGAGCGGCCGGAGGTGTTGTCGCCGTCGGAGAGCAGCACGATGGCGGCCGGGGGCGGGTCGGTGGCGGCCTGCTGGTCGAAGGAGCGCACCGATTCCAGCGCGTTGAAGACGGCCTCGCCGATGGCGGTGCCGGGGCGGGTGGTGAGGTTGCCGATGGCGGTGACGACGGCCTGGTGGTCGGTGGTGGGGGAGATGACGACGTTGGCCGAGCGGGCGAAGGAGACGACGCCGACGTTGAAACGGTCGGGCAGCTCCCTGGCGAAGGACTGGGCGGCGGCCTTGGCGGCGGTGATGCGGTTGGGCTGCACGTCGTCGGCGTCCATGGACAGGGAGACGTCCAGGGCGATCATGATGGTGGCCCTGTCGCGGGGGACGCGGACCTGGTCGGCGGGTTTGGCGGCGCCGATGACCAGCAGGGACATCATGACGAGGAAGAGCGCGGGGGCGACGTGGCGGCGCCAGCCGGGGCCCGCGGGGGCGACGAGGTTGAGCAGGGCCAGGTTGGTGAAGCGCACGGTGTAGCGGCGGCGGGCGAACATCGCCAGGATGTAACCGGCCACGAGCAGCAGCACCAGCACGAACAGCCACAGCCAGCCGGGGGCGAGGAACGTCATGCGGTGGGCCTCCGGTGGGCGAGGTGGCGCGTGCGGCGCTGGCGCAGCACGAACTGCGCGACGTCGAACACCCAGTCGCGGTCGGTGCGCAGCACGAGGTGGGCGATGCCGGCGCGGCGCAGGGCCAGGCGGGTGCCCTCGCGCTGCAGGGCGGCCGCCTCCGCGTACGCGCGCCGAATCTTGGGCGTAAGGTGCACTTCGCGTACGTTCCCGGTCTCGGGGTCGGCGAACGCGACGCGGCCCACGTCGGGCAGTTCGAGCTCGCGCGGGTCGATGACCTCGACGGCCAGCACCTGGTGGCGGGCCGCCAGCCGCCTGATGGGTCGCTCCCAGGGGCGTTCGGCGTCGGGGTCGAGGTCGGGGTGGGCCTCGAGGAAGTCGGAGACGATCAGCCGCATGCCGCGCCGCCTGCGGGTGGCCGAGAGGATCTCGATGCCTTCCGCGAGGTCGGGCGGGTCGGGCACGACGCTGCCGCGCGGGGCGTCCATGAGGGAGTTCAGCAGGCCGTACAGGGCGGGGCGGCCGGTGCGGGCGGGCATGCGGTGCACGAACTCGTCGTGGATGACCAGCGCGCCGAAGCGGTCGCCCATCCGGCTGGACAGGAACCCGATCGCGCCGACGGCGGCCACGACCAGGTCGCGCTTGTCGGTGTCGGCGGTGCCGAAGTCCATGCTGGGCGACAGGTCGGCCAGCGCCCAGGTCTCCAGCTCGCGGTCGGCGATGAGGTCGCGGACGTGCGGGATGGTGGTGCGGGCGGTGACGTTCCAGTCCATGCGGCGCACGTCGTCCTCGCCCGGCACGTAGACGCGGCTGTCGCCGGCCTCGCTGCCGGTGCCGGGCAGCAGGCCCTGGTGGGCGCCGTGCAGCAGGCCGTCGAGGCGGCGGGTGACGGTCAGCTCCAGCCGGCGCAGCGCCTGCTCAGCTGTGGTGGGGCTCAACGGTTCTGGTTCCAGACGACGAGGGGTGGGGGGACGGCCTGCAGGATCTGCTTGACGACGCTCTCGGGGTCGATGCCGTCGGCCAGGGCGTCGAAGGTGAGCATCAGGCGGTGCGACATGACGTCCACGGCGACGTCGCGTACGTCGTCGGGCAGCAGGTAGTCGCGGCCGCGCAGCAGGGCCAGGGCCCGGCCGGCGGAGACGAGGCCGAGGGTGGCGCGGGGGCTGACGCCGATCTCGATGGTGTCGGCGAGGTCGGACAGGCCGTACTCGGCGGGGGCGCGGGTGGACATGACGAGCCGGACGACGTAGTCGGCGACGAGCTGGTGCACCGAGACCTGCTCGGCCGCCTCCTGCAGCGCGAGCAGCCTGTCGGGGTCGAGCACCCGCTCGGGGACGGGCGGCTTGACGCTCATCCGGTGCAGGATCTCCAGCTCCTCGTGGGCGCTGGGGTGCGGCACGCGGACGCGGAACAGGAACCGGTCGCGCTGCACCTCGGGCAGCGGGTAGACGCCTTCGGACTCGATCGGGTTCTGGGTGGCCAGCACGATGAACGGCCTGGGCAGGGGATGGGTGACGCCGGCGAGGGTGACCTGGCGCTCGGCCATCACCTCCAGCAGCGCGGACTGGACCTTGGCCGGGGCGCGGTTGATCTCGTCGGCGAGCAGGAAGTTGACGAACACGGGGCCGAGCTCGACGTCGAACTTCTCGTTGGACGGGTGGTAGACGCGGGTGCCGACGATGTCGCTCGGCACGAGGTCGGGGGTGAACTGGATGCGGGCGAACGTGCCGCCCACGACGGTGGCCAGGGTGGAGGCGGCGAGGGTCTTGGCGACGCCCGGGACGCCTTCGAGCAGGCAGTGCCCCCGTGCCAGCAGGGCCACGAGGAGCCTTTCGACCATGTGGTCCTGCCCGACGATGACACGCCGGACCTCGTCGAGACTCTGACGCAGCAGTGCCGCGTCGGTTCCGCCTGGCAACTCTTCGGCGACGCTCATGACGCCATTCCACCAAACGCGCCGCAAACGTGCACGACGCCACGTCTGTGCTTTCATGGCAAACGTGGCAAGTCCCCTGCAGTACGGTGATCCTCCCCGGCTGGGGCCCTACGTGGTGCAGGCTCGCCTGCACACGGCGCCGGCCGGGTTCGTGTACCTGGGCCAGGCGCCCGACGGGCGTGCCGTGTCGCTGGCGGTGCTCACCCGGGGTGCGGCCTACGACGCCGCGGCGCGCGAGCGGTTCGTCACCGCGGCGCGCGAGGCGGGCGGCCAGCGGTCCGGGGTGCGGGGGTGGCTGGGGCGTTCCGGGCGGTCGCGGGGCGCCGTGCTGGAGGGCGCGCCGGAGGTGCTGGCCTTCGACGGGGGGCACGCGCCGTGGGTGGCGGTGCCGTACGCGCCAGGGCGGCCGGGGGCCGAGCGGTTCCTGGAGCCCGTCATGGTGGGCGGGACGTTCATCGGGGAGGCGCACGGGCCGGACTTCGTGCCGTACTGGCTGACCGATCGCGCGCCGGCGTTGCCGGGGCCGACCCGGCGGCGGCTGCCGCCGACCGAGACGCGCAAGCGGGTGTTGCTGGCGGCGCTGGCGCTGGTGCTGCTGCTCCTGCTGGTCACGGCGATCCTGCTGTTGCTGGTGTTCGGGCGGCAGGAGAGCGAGCAGCAGCCGCGGCAGTTGCCGCCGACGGTGTTCGTGCCGACGCCGCCGCCGACGCCGGAGACGCCGATGCCGCAGCCGTCGCCCTCGCAGTCGCCGTCGCCGTCGGAGAGCGGGCAGAGCACGCCGGGGCGCTCTCCCGGCGAGGATCCGGGCGAAGGGGATCCGCTCTGACGGGAAAGGGGTTTGACCCTTACGTAACGTGAGGCTTTAGCGTCCCCGGCATGGAAATCATCATTGAGGACACCCTCTCGGCGATGGCCGACCTGCTGGAGCAGCCGCTCGAGCGGCGGCCCGACGCGGTGCGGAAGATCATGGCGCCGACGCGCGCGTCGATCCCGATGCCCGGCGACCTCGTCGACATCCACCACGGCGGCGGCGGCTTCCGCACCGACGCCGAGGACCCGCGCTACCTGCCCGCCGTGCGGCGGCTGATCGAGCGGGACGTGCTCGGCCAGGTACGGCGTGAGCTGACCCTGGCGGCCGAACGGCTGAGCGGGGCCGAGCAGCCCGACGTGGTGAAGGTCATGTTCATGCTCGGCAACCCCGACCACGATCACCTGATGAAGATCTCGGGCGGCTACTACGGCATGGGCGGCGGCTCCGAGTGGCTGTATCTGCTGGCCTGGCCGTCGGATGAGGTGATCGGGCGGATCGGGGCGCTGGCGGTGCACGAGTTCCACCATCTCGTGCGGTTCACCAACGTCGTGTGGGACCCGGTCGCCGTGACCGTCGGGGAGCACGTGGTCGCCGAGGGGCTGGCCGAGGCGTTCGTGCGCGAGCTGCTGGGGCCGGAGGCGATGGGGCCGTGGTCGTCGATGGTGACGGGGGCGGACTACGAGCGGGCCTACGAGCTGATCATGGCCGACTTCGAGCTGGCGGGGATGCGGCACACGCCGGCGTACGTGCTGGGCGACACCGCCACGCGCAACTTCGGCGGCGAGCCGCGCGGCATTCCCGACATGGCGGGATATGCGGTGGGGCTGAACCTGGTCGATCGCGCCCTGGCCGCCACCGGGCTGAGCGCGGCGGAGGCGACCGTGCTGCCCGCGGCCGAGCTCCTGCGGCGCGGGGGCGTGCGCCCGTAACCAGTGAGTGGGGGCGCCCGCCGTCCGCGCGGCCGGGCGCCCGCGAGCCGTCAGCGGGGGGAGACGAAGCCTGACTCGTACGCGGCGATCACGGCCTGGGTGCGGTCGCGCGCGCCCAGCTTGGCCAGCACGTTGCCGACGTGCGTCTTGACCGTCTCCTGGCTGACGACCAGCTCGGCGGCGATCTCGTGGTTGGACAGGCCCTGGGCCATCAGCCGCAGCACGTCGCCCTCGCGGCCGGTCAGCCGCTCGATGCCGGGCACCCGCGCGGCGGAGCCGCCCCGGCGGCCGGCCAGGGCCCGGATCGCGGCGGGGAACAGCAGCGACTCGCCCGTCGCGACCAGCCGGACGGCCCGGATCAGGTCGTCCGGCCTGGTGCGCTTGAGCAGGAACCCGGACGCGCCGGCCCGCAGCGCGTCATAGACGTGGTCGTCGTTCTCGAACGTGGTCACCACCAGCACCTTGGGCGGCTCGTCCAGGCAGAGCAGGCGCTCGGTGGCGCGGATGCCGTCGAGGGCGGGCATGCGCACGTCCATCAGCACGACGTCGGGCCGCCGCGCGCGCACCACGGGCAGCACCGCGGCGCCGTCGGCGGCCTCGCCGACCACCTCCAGGTCCGGTTCGCTGTCGAGGATGACGCGCAGGCCGGTGCGGATGAGGTCCTCGTCGTCGGCGATCACGATTCTGATCGTCATGGGGACGACCGTAGCGGCAGCCGGGCCGAGACCCGCCATCCGGCCCCGGCGGGGCCCGCCTCCAGGTCGCCGCGCAGCAGCCGGGCACGCTCGTGCATCCCGGCCACACCCCGCCCGCCCGCGGGGCCGGGTGCTCCTGCCGTACGCCCGCCGTCTGCGCGCGTCGTACGCCCGTCGTTGGCGATCTCCAGGCGCAGGTCCCCGCCCTCGACGGCGGCGGTCAGGCGGACGGGACCGTCGCCGTGCTTGATCGCGTTGGTCAGCGCCTCCTGCACGATGCGGTACGCCTCACGCGAGACCACGGCGGGCACCCCGGACAGATCCCCCACCTCCTGCCGCACCGGCGCACCGGACGCGGCGACCAGCTCGCCCAGGTCGGCCAGCGTGGCCTGCGGCGCGAGAGCGGCCTCGTCACCGCCGCTCCGGCCGTCGTCCCGCAGCACACCGAGAACATGGTCCAGATCCTCCAGCGCGGTCCGCGCGGACTGCTCGATTGCGGCCAGCGCGGTCCTGGCGGTGGCCGGGTCGCGGTCGAGGACCCGGCCGGCCGCGGCGGCCTGCAGGGTGACGACGCTGAGCGCGTGACCGACCGAGTCGTGCAGCTCGCGGGCCAGCCGGTTGCGCTCCGCCAGCGTACGGGCGTGCCTCTCGGCGGCGGCCAGCCGTTCGGCGGGGGTGGGCCCGAGCAGGACGGGCGCCAGCCGCGCCAGCAGCCCGCCCGCCCCGGCGGCCATCGCGACCAGCGCCGCCAGCAGCACGAGCCCGCCCGCCGCCCACCCCACGGCGCTCCACCCGGGGGTGACGAGAAAGCCGAGCACCACCGTGGACAGCCCCGTGACCGGCAGCGCCAGCGTGAACATTGTGAACGGCACGATCGCCAGCGTGCAGCCGCTGACCACCCCGCCGACGGCCAGGTGCAGCGTGAACCAGGCCGCCGTGCGCCGCCGCTCCTGCCACGAGCGCCCGTCCAGCCGCGGCGGCGTCTCCACCCGCGCCCCGAGCAGGCCCTGCGCCGCGTTCACCGACAGCCCGCGCACCGGCAGGAACAGCCCCGTCACGGCCACCACGGGCAGCACCGCGGCGAACACCCCGACCTGGGCGGGCAGCAGCACGTTGGCCGACTCGCCGCGCACCAGGCCGGAGATCAGCACGCCGACCATCATGTACGGCATCAGCAGGGCCCCGCCCAGGATCAGGCAGGTCCAGCGGCGGGGGAGCGTCCTTCTCACATCCGCGATTGTATGTCGATGGAAATTCGCTGTCGGAGTAATGCGCTTTAAGAGAAATGCGCCGCCAGCGAAAACTTTCCTTAATTCCGGACGCCCGGCACTAGCGTTTTCCGAAGAAAGGCACGCATAGAAAGGAGCGCCCGTCATGACCGAGACCCAGCGCGCGGCCTGGCCTGACCAGCTCAGCCAGCGCCTGCTCAAGGAGCGGATCGTCGTTCTCGGCCAGGAGGTCGACGACGAGATTTGCAACCGGCTCTGCGGGGAGCTGCTTTTGCTGGCGGCCGAGGATCCGCACCGCGACATAACGCTTTACATCAATTCACCGGGCGGCTCAGTGCAGGCCGGGATGGCGCTCTACGACATGATGCAGTTCATTCCGTGCGACGTGCAGACGGTGGCGATGGGGTTCGCCGCGTCGATGGGGCAGGTGCTGCTGACGGCCGGGGCGAAGGGCAAGCGCTACGCCCTGCCCAACGCGCGCATCGTGATGCACCAGCCGCTGGGCGGCATCGGCGGCTCGGCCAGCGACATCCAGATCCAGGCCGAGAACATGCTCTACACCAAGCGGCGGATGGCCGAGATCATCGCCCACCACACGGGCCAGCCGCTGGAGCGCATCCAGGCCGACTCCGACCGTGACCGCTGGTTCACCGCGCGGGAGGCGCTGGAGTACGGGATCGTCGACCACATCGCAGAAGGGATGAACTGACATGAGCGGCCGTTACGTGCTGCCCACCTTCACCGAACGCACCTCGTACGGGATCAAGGAGATGAACCCGTACAACAAGCTGTTCGAGGACCGCGTGGTGTTCCTGGCGGCGCCGATCGACGACACCGTCGCCAACGACGTGATGGCGCAGCTGCTGACGCTGGAGTCGCTCGACCCCGACCAGGACATCAACCTCTACATCAACTCGCCGGGCGGCTCGTTCACCGCGATGACGGCCATCTACGACACGATGCAGTTCGTCCGCCCGGAGATCCACACGGTCTGCATCGGCGAGGCGGCCTCGGCGGCGGCGGTCCTGCTGGCGGCGGGCACGCCCGGCAAGCGCGCCGCCCTGCCGCACGCGCGCGTGCTGCTGCACCAGCCGCACACCGAGGGCGGGCGCGGCCAGGGCAGCGACCTGGAGATCCACGCCAGGGAGATCCTGCGGATGCGCGACCAGCAGGAGGAGATCCTGGCCAGGCACACCGGCAGGGGAGTGCTGGAGATCAGGAAGGACATCGAGCGCGACCGCATCTTCACGGCCGAGCAGGCGCGCACCTACCAGCTGATCGACGACATCTACGCCTCCAGGAAGCGGACGCCGGCGCCGGCCCGCTGAACGGGTGTCCCGGCGGGGCGGCGCCGTCACGGGCGCCGCACCGCCCATCCGCGCGCGCGGATTACCATCTCGGTATGGCCGGTCGTTCAGCTCGTCGCGTCAGCCCCGCTCCGGTGCCGGCGTGCGCGGGCCGCGCATCCCACGGGCGCGGCGGCGGGTGGAGTGCGCCATGGAGCCGATGACCTTCGACAGCCGTGACCTCGGGCAGACGGAGGAGTTCCTCAGCAAGGCCTACGCCAGGATGCGCATCGGGTCCGACGCGGACAGCCCGCGCACCAGGATCGCGCGCCAGGTCCTCGGCTCGGTCAGCGTGGACCGGCTGCGGCTGGAGTACACCGTGAGCTACGAGGTGCATCCGCTCGGCAAGGTGTGCCTGTGCCTGGTGGAGACGGGGTCCATCGCCCAGCAGGTCGCGGGGCAGGAGGAGGAGGTGTTCGGGCCGGGCGACACCGTGTTCTTCGCGCCGCCGGACCGGCCCTACACCGGCGAGGTCCGCGACGCCGGCTACACCATCGTCATGCTCGGCGACGCGTTGCTGCAGGAGGTGGCCGGCACCGCCCCGGGCGGCGCACCGGAGCCGGTGCGGTTGCTGGGGCACCGGCCCGTCTCCGCCGCCGCCGGCCGCCACCTGCGGCGCACGATCGCCTACCTGCGTGACGACGTGCTGGCCGACCCGGAGCTGGCCGCCGAGCCGCTCGTGGTCTCCACGGCCGGTCAGCTGCTGGCGGCCAGCGTCCTCACGGCCCTGCCCAGCAACGCCACCACCGCCGCCACCGCGGCCACCGACGCCACCGCCACGGACCGCCGCGACGCCCACCCCCAGACGCTGCGCCGCGCCATCGCCTACATCGACGAGCACGCCGGCGCGCCCATCGGCATCGACGAGATCGCCGCCGCGGCCCGGGTCAGCGCCCGCGCCCTGCAGTACGCCTTCCGCCGGCACCTGAACACCACCCCGCTCGGCTACCTGCGCCAGGCCCGCCTGGCCCGCGCGCACGCCGAGCTGGCGGTCGGCGACCCGGCCACGACCACGGTCGCCACGATCGCCGCCCGCTGGGGCTTCTTCCACCCCGGCCGCTTCGCCCTGTCCTACAAGGACGCCTACGGGCGCGCGCCCAGTGACACCTTGCACACCTAGGCGGCCGATTTCGCTGATGGGACAGCGGCGGGCGGAAACCTTCGCCTAGTGTGCTGACCGGGCACGGTCGCAGGGCCAAGAGTGAAGTCACGATTCGATCGAAACCGTGCCGGCAAGAAACTCACGATGGAGCCCACGCTGGAACAGCTGTGTACGACCACGCCAAGGCTCGAGCTCCCGGCACGGCAACCACAGGTCGCCGGGACACCATGCCGGCCCTGAGCCTGAGCAGCCGCGAGCTGCCCGGGGGAGTGCTGATCACCGTGACCGGTGAGCTCGACTCCACCAACGCCGATCAGCTGGAGTCCTACGCCGACCGGCACCGCGGCCCCGGCCCCGGCCTGATCCTCGACCTGAACGAGCTGACCTTCATGGACAGCCGCGGCCTGCACGTGCTGCTGCGGCTCAACGCCGCCGTACGCCGGCAGGGCGGGCTGCTGCGGCTGGCGGGCGTGCAGGACGTGCCCGCGCGCGTCCTGCAGATCACGGGGGTGTGGCTGGCGCTGCACATCCACCCCGACGCCCAGCACGCCGCCGCCGCGATGCGCGATCACCGGACGAACGGAGTCGCGCGGCCGTCCTGACGGGCACCCGAACGGAGCCGGGCCCTGAGAGCGGGAAGGCGTCACGGCCGGGTGTGGCTGTGCTGTCCAAGAGGTGTGACCACCATGGCGACAGCAAGGAGTTCAGCGTGGACGTCGCGCGGGCGGCCCTCGGCTCGCCGGCACCTGGTCGCGGGCTGACCGCCTGATGCAGACCCTCCTGCACACGGCGGCGGCAACGGTCGGCTGCGCGCTGGCCCTCGCCCCCGCACTCCTGCCCTCCGGCCGCGCGGACAGGAAGTGGCCGTACGTCGTCATGGCGTTCGGCATGGCGGCCGGGCACCTGAACGGCTTCTTCCTCGTCGTCGCGGTGCTCGCGCTGCTGACCGGCGGCTGGCTGTGCGGCTCACCCGCCCGCCGCGCCGAGCTGGGTCACCACCTCCAGGACTTCGTGCTCATGTCCGTCCTGCTGGTGCTGGCGGCGCTCGGCGGGCCGGGGCTCGACGCCGGCCCGCCGGGTCACGCGCATGACGGCGGGTCGCTGGCCGCGGCGGCGCTGGTCATCGGGCTGGGCTGGACGTGCGCCCGGCTCGTCCGCGTCCTGCCGGGCCGCAACGCGGACCGCGGCTCGCTCGGCCGGGACGCGTGCTCGGCCGGGATGGCGGCCAGCATGGCGTTCATGGCCGCACTCGCCCTCTAGCGCGTCGCGGGCGGGCCGGCCCGCGCCACAGGGCCGTGCCGCCGGCAGGACGCCCGTCCTTGTCACTTCCCGTGCGGGTCCGCGGCGTTCAGCGTCGCCACGACCTCGTCGTAGTCACCCCGAGCCTCCCCGTAACGCAGGAACTTCACCCGCTCGACCTGAATCTCCTTCGCCTCCGGCTGGCTCTCCAGCAGCGTGACGACCTCCGACACGAACTCCTCCAGCGGCATCGCGAACTCGCTGCTCTCCTGCCCGGGCAGCAACGCCGTCCGGACGGACGGCGGCTCCAGCTCCATGACCTTCACACTGGTACCGGCCAGCTGCAGCCGCAGCGACTCGCTGAGCATGTGGATCGCGGCCTTGGAGGCGTTGTAACTCGGCGTCACCTTCAGCGGCGCGAACGCCAGCCCCGAGGAGACGGTGACGATCGTGGCGTCCGGCTGCGCCTGCAGCTGCTCGACGAAGGCCGCGATGAGCCGGATCGGCCCCAGCACGTTGGTCGTCACCACCTCCTCGGCGGAGGCCAGGAACGACTCGGGCCGCCGCCAGTCCTCGACCCGCATGATCCCGGCCATCGTGACCAGCACGTTGAGCCCGGGATGCCGGGCCAGCACCTGCTTGGCGGCGGCGTCGATGCTCGCCGCGTCCGTCGTGTCGATCTGTACGGTGTCGATGCCGGGGTGCTCGGCGGCGATCCGCTCGAGCAGCTCCGTGCGGCGGCCGCCGATGACGACGGTGTTGCCCTTGGCCTGGAGGGCGAGCGCGAGGGCGAGGCCGATGCCGCTGGTGGCGCCGGGGATGAAGACGGTGTTTCCGGAGATGTTCATGCTTCGAGATTGGCGTGTCCGGCGGCGCCGGTGCAGAGAGCGGTTGTCGGGGGATCGGCGATCCCCCGTTCCCGCAGCCGAATTCTGCTCCGCAGGCGCTGGCCATGTCGCTGACCTCCTGTTTCTCCTCTGGCAAGTGGGATGGTGCGGGGGTAGGGGGAGCGGGGAGACCGAAGGGAGACCGCGGGTCGCGGACAGTCTTCTCCCGGGGGAGCCGTCCGGGGCACCAGGGCGGCGCTGGCCTCCGCCGCGGCGTGTGCCACCTCCGGCAGCACAGCGGTGTAGAGATCGGAGGTCACGACGAGGCTGGAGTGCCGCAGCATCGCCGAGATGATCTTCATGTCGCTGCCCGCGGCGAGCGAGAGCGTTGCCGCGCCGTGGCGCAAGTCGTGCAGCCGGATCGGCGGCAGCCCGGCGGCGAAGCAGAGCTTCTCGAAACGCTTACTGACCACGTCAGGGTGCAACGGCGTGCCGTCCGGCTTGGTGAAGATACGTCCGCTGCCCCGCCAGGCCGGGCCCCATAGCCGCCTGTCCGCGCGTTGCCGCGTACGGTGCATGCGCAGCACGTCGAGGGTGGCCTGATCGAGGGCGACCAGGTTGTCGGAGGACTCGGTCTGCGGGGCGCCCTCTTCGACCTGTCCGTTGACGACCGTGAGCTGCGTGGTCACCGACAGCGTGCCTTCGTCGGTGTCGAGGTCGCTCCAGCGCGCACCGCATGCCTCGCCGCGGCGCAGCCCGCGGAAAGCGATCAGGTGGAACAGCGCGTACAGCCGGTCGGTGACGGCATGATCGAGGAACGCGCCGAGCTGAGCCGGAGTCCACACCATGACGGGAGAGGGACGCAGGTCAGCGCAGGCCCACACCGTGATGGTCCGGCGACGACGGAGCTCGGGGTCGGCGCGCACCGCCTCGAGGCGCTTGGCGAAGGCCCGGTCGAACGCCTCGACCCGGGCCTTGGTCCACACCAGGCCCTTGGGTTTCCTCGCCGCGGGCAGGTGCATCAGGGCAGCGGCGTTGAAGGTGACCAGGTGCTCGCGCATGGCGCCAAGAGCCTGACCGTCCCGACCGGCCCCTCGGGGTCGGCCACCGGATCCTGCGCCGCAGCGAGAACGTCGACCGCTCCGGCCGGCCCTCTCGCGCCACCGCACGCATCCCGTACGCCGAGGTCCAAGGCCGCCTGAGCCGTGCTGAAGCCGCCGCGCAGCTTCCGCCGGCTTCAGCCCCTTGAGCCAGGGCCGGCGCTTCCTTTCCCCGGAGCGCCGGTCCTGCCCCGGCACCACCCTCTCCGAAGGGAGGCCGCCTTGCCCCACACCGGACCGGCTCCCGTCCGGGCCGAGACCCTCACGTTGTCCATCGCGCCCTACGGCGACCTGCGCCTCCAGGCCCACCCCAACCCGGCTGCCGGCACACTGCGCTGCCTGGCACGCAGCACCTTCGTCACCGGCGTCTTCCTCCTGGAACCGGCCTTCGACGGCGACAACCCCGACCCTGCAACCACCCGCCTGCACATCCACTACGGCGACGAACTCCCCGCCGGAGCACACACCGGCACCTACCGGCCCCACCGCCCCCTCATCGACGGCACCATCCGGCTGGCCGACTCCACCACCATCGACACGCGAACCGCACGTGATGCCCGCATCCGGATCTACCACCGCGACGCCACTAGCTCCCACCGCAGAGCCCGCGTCCCCGCCCCCATCGCCCGGCGCATCGCCACCGTGATCGCCGCCCTGGCCACCTACTGGTCGCAGCGGCCCGACGCGGATCAGCTCCGCCACGCCGCCGCCCGCACCCTCCTGCAACGCATCGGGCTGGATCGCAAGCACGCCACCATCGCCGAACTCGAAGCGCTCATCGCCGACCGCCAGCGCGAACTCGCCGAACAACGCGCCCAACTGGCTCGCATGACCGCCCTCCTGGCCGACGACAGCCCCCCAGCACCCTCCCAAGCCGCCTGAACGCCACCTGCCATGAAAGGAACGACCATGCCCCACCCGAACCGCCGCCACCTCGCCGTCATCCTCGACCGATCCGGCTCCATGAACCGCATCAAGGACGACGCCGAAGGCGGCCTGAAGGCCTTCCTGGCCGCCCAGCAGACCAACCCCGCCGAAACCCTCATCTCGCTGTACTTGTTCGACCACCGCTACGAGGTGGCCTACGAATACCAGCCCTTGCAGGACATCCCGGACTTCGCCCTGCTGCCCGGAGGCAAGACCGCTCTGCTCGATGCCATCGGCATGACCATCACCCGCCTGAAGGACCACCTCGAGGCGATGCCCGAAGGGGAACGACCCAGCGAGATCATCGTGGTCATCCTCACCGATGGCCACGAGAACGCCTCCATCAGATGGCGCTCCCGCACCGAGATCCGCCACCTCATCGACGAGCAGACCTCCCAAGGCTGGAAGTTCCACTACCTCGACGCCACCCCCAACGCCTTCACCAAGGCCGCGAACTTCGGCATCGCCCGGGACAACACGCTGCAGTTCAGCACCGACCGCACGCAAGAAGCGCTCACCCGACTCGGACGCGTGACCTCCCACGGCGAACAAGGCTTCACCGACGACGACCGCGACGCCACACGCCACTGACCCCCGTCGCCGCCCCTGCAGCAGCGGCGGCGCCACCTCCAGCCGCTTCACTCAGCCCATGAGGAGGACCCATGCAGCACATCCCCGACCAGCCCGAATGGTCCGTAACGACGATCCGGCTCCAAGGCCCCGCCGACCTCATCGCGATGGTGCCGTACCTCATCGGCTACCACCCGCACGACGGCCTCCTGCTCGTCACGGTCAACCACGACATCGTCACCGCCATCAGCCGCTATGGCCTGCCCGAACAGGCGCCCGCCCCGGATGAGCTCATCAGCCAAGCCGTCCAGTTGCTGATCCGTCACGCGTCTGCTCGCGTCGCTCTCATCGGCTACGGACCGGGGGAGCGCATCACTCCGTACATGAACGCCTTCTCGCGGAAACTCACCGAACAAGGCATCGACATCATCGACATGATCCGGTGTGAGAACGGCCGCTACTGGTCCTACCTCTGCTCGAACCCCGCCTGTTGCTCACCCACCGGCACCTCGTGCGACACCGGCAGCAATCCTGCCGCGGCCCACGCGGTCCTGGCCGGTTTGGTCGCCCTGCCCGACCAACAAGTCCTCCGGCAGACCCTGGCCTCCGGGCAAGGGCGGGATCGCGAGATCATGAACGCGGCCACCGCCGAAGCCCGGGCCCGGGCCCGGGCCGAAGCCAAGCTCAACACGCGAGGCTTCGACGACCGCTACTGGTTCGCGGAAGGAGTCGAACACGTTCACAAGTGCCACGAGCACGTCCAGGCCGGACGCCCCATCCCGGCCGCGGAACTCGCGTGGCTGGGAGTGCTCCTCACCGGGGTTCTCGTGCGCGATCGCGCCTACACGTTGTACCAGCAGTACGGGGCCGAAGTCGCACGCAGGCTCTGGACCGAGGTGACCCGCCGGATCGACCCGGCATATGCCGCCGCGCCGACGTCCATCCTGAGACACCTCTGCAATCGGTCCTACTCTCGCCCTGCACAACTGCCCCTGGGCGACTACAGACCCGCCGGATGGCTCGGCAACCACTCCCTGCGCGCCGCCTTGGGGAGAGCGCAGTCCGCTCCGCCGGCGTGATCCGGCCGAAGCCCAGTAGAAACGCCGGGACGGGGCCAGTTCCAATCCTGAAGCCGGACGTCCGGCTGGAAGGCGAGCGCACATCAGCGGAAGGCGCGCCTGCTGCAGTCGATGAACCGGTGATTTTCGCCGAGGCGACTGATGGGGTCGGCGACGAGGTCGTTCTCGTCACTTGATCCGAAGTCGATCATTACTATCCTGGCATGCCACAGGATCAGAACCTCCGAACCATCATGAACAGGGCTGAACATCTCAAGCGCGAAGGACGCATCGACGAACATTGCACGCTGCTGCGTATGGCCGCCGAGGCCGGTCACGCGACAGCTGCCGCGCAACTGGGATGGCTACACAGCTTCGCCCCCGAATGGAACACCATCGACCTCTTCGATGACCCTCGTTCCGCACAGCGATCACCGGCCGAGTCCCTTCTCCGACAGGCGCGGGGACTGGACCCCGACGATGGCGGCACCGCGACACTGCTGGCTGCGCTGTTGCTCTGGCAACTGCGCGAAATGCGAGCCTGTGACCCATACGACGGCGACTGGGTCGACGAGGTCGGCGACGAAGAGGAGGAACCCGAGGAGATCTGGGCGACGGCAATCCAAGCGCGACACAACGAGGCCGTACGGCTGCTGGAACACGTGTTGCGGGCTGATCCGACGAATGCGTCGGCCGCAGTCGGCTTGCTGGCGGTCCGTGAGGCGGACTGGACTTCCCACCTCATCGAGCACTCGATCCACCAGCCTCCGCTGCCGGACTCCGACCTTGAAGGACGTCGGCTGTTGGAGGAGATGGTCACAGCAGCACGGCAGGCAGTCTCGATCGATCCGGGCGATTCCCTCGCCGTGGGGTTACTCGCCACCGCCCTGCGATGGCAGCAGCATCCAGAGGCCGTGGAATGGTCGAGGCGGTTTCAGGCGTTGCGCACCGAGATCCGCTGGCCCGAAGAGACGCCTGGAGAAAGGGATCACGACCGGCCCACCCATGGCAGGTACAGCTGGTACTTGCTGGAGATCACATATAATGCCGATCCGCTGCACGGTGACGTCGTGACGGACACCGTCGTCACCGGTGATCTCGATGTCCTGCGCTGGGCCTGCGATCATCATCTTGCTGCTCGCCTCAAAGCAGTCCTCCGGGACGGAGACGGAGACGGCGACTGCGGATCGGTCGAAGTGGCGATGTTCGAGCAAGGCGAACTAGTGGCCAACATTGATCTCACACCGCATCTGCAACTCGGGGACAACGGAGCGGTGCACATCGATTGGATGGCCGGCTCGCTTCCGTCTTTGGCACTGGCGGGCGAATCGCTTCCGCCCGGACACCCGGTTACCGACGCGTCACGGATGGCGGTCATCTCCTACGGCCACACCGATGGCGCGTCCCCGGGTTGGCATTTCGGCACGATCATTCCCGCTTGAAACCTGGGAAGCGATCATCCGCCGGCCGGGAAGCGATCTTTATGGCCGTCCGGAAACCCAGGTCAACCAGACTCGTGAACACCCCCGCACATCGGTGATCACCTGCCTGACCTGGTCATCGGACATGGCGGGGTAGCACGGCAGCGATAGCTGCCGGGCGGCGACGGTCTCGGTGACCGGCAGTGGACACCTGGCGCTGCCGGAGTAGGCCTGCAGGGTGTGTACGGGGTGGAAATGCTGGCTGGTCGCGATCTTGTGTTCGGCGAGTAGGCGCTCGGCCGTGGCATCGCGAGTGAGAGGGGCGTGCGCGGGGTCGATGAAGACGGAGTACAGGAACCATCCGGGCTCGACGCCGGGCAGGACGGCCGGTGTGGCCAGGCCGGGCAGTCCCGCGAAGGCGACGGTGTAGAGGGCCGCGATCTTGGCGCGGCGCTCGGTGAAGGCGGAGAGCTTGCGCCATTGCGCCAGACCGATGGCGGCGGCCAGATCGGACATGACGTACTTCAGACCCGGCATGGTGACCTCGTAGTCGACGGTGCGGCGTCCGCTGTGACGCCGCCACACCGAGGAGTCGATGCCGTGTCGGCCCAGCAGTCGGGCCCTGTGGAGGAGGTCTCCGCGGCCCAGCAACATGCCGCCTTCCCCCGTGGTCACGACCTTGTTGGCGTAGAAGCTGAAGGCGGCCAGGTCACCAACCGCGCCGGCGCGCAGCCCGTCGCGGCAGGCCCGCAGGGCGTGAGCGGCGTCCTCGATCAGCAGCAGCCCGCGCTCGTCGGCCAGGGCGCGGAAGGCGCGCAGATCCCAAGCGGACGACTTCCGCGATGGTGGTGCCGATGCCGGTCCCGATGTCATTCACGTGCACCAGGTCGCGCACCTGGTGGCCCCCTCCGTTGAGGTGCCGCGGCAGCCCGCGGGCGGCGCGTATGCAAAACCAGCGCTCACCACCGCACCGGGCTCCAGGTCGCAGGAGATGTCCAGGGGCGTGTCACGGCGGTCGCCGCACTGCGCGGTCACGAACGCGGCCAGGTCGATCGGCTCGCGCTGGAGCGGCTGGTCCGCCTCCATCCGGGCGATGTCCAGCAGATCCCCCACGATCGCCTCGATGCGGTCGAGACTTGCCAGAACGGTGCGGCTCAGCCTCGGCACGGTGGTGTCCTCGGGCGCGTACAGGGCGTCTTCTACCTCCGCGCGGATCGCCGCGATCGGGGTGCGCAGCTCGTGCGAGGCGTTGGAGGTGAAGTGGCGCTGCTGGCCCATCGCGGCCTGCAGCCGGGCCAGGGTTCGGTTCACGCTGCCGGCCAGGTCGTAGATCTCGTCGTGGCTCGGCGGGAGCGGGACCCGGCGGTCGGAGGTCTCGCTGATCGTGTCGAGCTCCGCGCGGATGGCGGTCACCGGCCGCAAGGCGGTGGTGACGATGCGATGACCGAGCGTGGTGATCGCCACGGCCATGAACACCGCGACGCCGAGTACGGTCGCGGCCAGCCACGGGGTGACATACGGCGGGACCGTGGGGCCGGAGCTGTAGACGATCCAGTCCTGTCCCTGCCGGTAGGCCGACTGCGCGACGACGATATGGCAGCCCTGGCCCGCGAACAGCCCGCCGCAGACGACACCGGTGGACACGGTCCGGGGGATGGGGGTGAAGCCGGCCATCGGCGGCCGGCCCCGCAGTTGCGGTGTCGAGGCGACCACGGTGCCCGTGGCGTCCACGATCTGCACGTTGCGGTCGGCATGCTCCACCAGAGGCGTGCGTACCTCGTCGTGCTCGACCTCGTACGCCACGCGGCCACCGTCCGCGGCGATCTCGCTCATCCGGTCTTCCGTGGCGTAGCGATGGATCGCCAGCATCACCGCGGCGGCCAGCATGGCGGACAGCAGCGCCGCCATCGCCCCGGCGAACAGGGTGACGCGCTTGGTGATCGGCCAATCGTGCCAAGCGTTCATGGGGTCAGTCGAGCACATGGGCCGTAGCGGGAGGTGCACGCACCGCTCTGATGACGGCATGAACGAGGCCAACACCTCGCCAAGAGCTCCGGCCGGGTTCGCCGCACCGCTGATCCCCGCCTGTTGCCGCGGCCTGCGGCCCGTGGGGACCTGGACCCGGGGGGCACCGTGGGTGTCAAGCGGGCGCTGCCAGCCGCGGCCCCGGGCACCGTGGGTGCTCAAGCGGGCGCTGCCAGCGGCAGGCGGACGACGAACCGTGCGCCGCTCGGACAGTCTTCGACGGACAATGACCCGCCATGAGCCTGGCACGTCTCCCTGCTGATGGCCAGGCCGAGCCCGCTGCCGCCGGGATCCAGGCGCAGACCCTCCGTCAGCCGGACGAAGGGCTGGAAGATGCGCTCTCGGTCTTCGGCGGCGATGCCCGCGCCATCGTCCTGCACGGTCACCACGGCCTGCCGGCCGTCCTGCTCGACGGTCACCTCGACATGAGTACGAGCGTGCCGTCGCGCGTTGGCCAGCAGATTGTTCAGCACGCGGGCCAGTTGCACGCGCGAGCCGCGGACGGTGGGATCGCCGACCGCTCGCAGCCTGATCGGGATGCCGTCGCGTGGCAGCGCGGACATCTCGTCCCTGGCCAGAGCGATCAGGTTGAGCGGCTGGTACGCCTCACACGTGGCGTGCGTGACCCGGGTGTAGGCCAGCAGGTCATCGATGATCGCCTCAAGGCGTTCGGCGCTGCGCAGCGTGTTCCGCAGGGCGGCGTGCGTGTCCACCTCCCGGGGGTACATGAGCGCCTCCTCCGCCTGGGTGCGCAGCGCGGTGACCGGTGACCTCAGCTCGTGCGAGACCATGGAGGCGAAGCGGCGGTAGGCGGTCACCGTCTTCTCCAGCCGATCGAGGTAGGCGTTGGAGGCGTGCGCGAACTCGGCGATCTCGTCCTCGTGCGGCGGTGTCGGAACCCTGATGCTCAGATCCCTCGCCGTGGCCTCGCGCATCTTCGTGCTGATCGCCTGCACCGGGCGCAGGGTCCGGCCGACCACCATCCAGGTGCCCCATGCGGCCACCAGCGACCCGATCAGCACCGCGGCGCCGAACCCGGCCTCCAGGTAGTACTTGGTCACGATGACGGGCTGCACCGTGCCCGCGTAGACGAAGTGCACCTCGTCCGGCAGCGGCGCGTCCGGCATCCGGGGGTCGAGCCGCAGGGCGGTGACCAGCAGGCATTCGCCCTCGCTCCAGGACGGGCAGACGGTACTGTCCTGCAGGCCCCGACCGGGTGCCGGCCTGACCGTGCTCAGCGGCGCCTTTCCTGCCGCGTCGGCGTTGGCGGCCACCACCCGCCCGCGGGAGTCGACGAGTTGCAGATAGCGGGCCCGCGCGCTCGGCTTGGCCGGGCTCGGCGGCGGAAGATAGCCGGGACGCATCCTGCTGACCCAGTCGACGACGGCCACATGGATCTGCTCGGAGATGTCCGCCGCGACCCTGTTCCGGACGCCGTACGCTGCCAGGGCGCCGACCACTGTGAGGACGACCAGGGACAGCGCTCCCGCGGCGAGGGCGAAGCGGGCGCGGAGCGACTGCGGATACAGCCGGCCCGGCCTGTTGATCTTCATGGTGCCGTGCGTCCCCTCTCCGGACGCTCTGAGCGCCGTCGGCTGTCCCATCGCGCTGCGTCACAAGCGCGATGTCGCGGCGGCAGCCTTGCTGTCGCCGCAGGCTTGGCCGCCGGCGTGCTCATGACGTCATGCGGGGTGCTTGAGCGCCGCGGCTGCTTTCGGGTACGGCGGCATGGGTTGCTCGGGCTTCCCGGTGGGACGCATGGTGTCAGTTACCGCGCCATCGACGAGGTATGCGACCTCTTGTCCAACGCTGACCGTGTACGGGCGGAGTGATGGCACCCGGCAGGCCACGTCATGGCCGTACGAGCGAGCGCCGCCGGATGCGCTCCGGCACCACGCGGGGGCACCACGCGGGGGCAGGGCCGGGCGGCGGCCCTCGCACCGCATGCGTGACTCCAGGCCTGCGGCGGGCCTGTGCCTTGTCGGTGATGGCCACCGTCACGCGGATCAGTAGCGCCGCCAGGTGGCGGACGTCACTCCTCGCGCGCGCCCAGACCGGCTGGCTGCCCGTGATGGCCAGGGTCGGACTTGGAGGATGCCGACCAGCAGGACCCGGCGGTCCCGGGCGAACAGCGGCGCCACCTGCCCGAAGCCGGACCAGCCGGTGCAGCCGGGCCCGCCGCCGTGCAGGAAGCTCTTCGGGCTGCCCTGGCCGAGCTCGATGTGCGGGAGCGGCGTCAGTCGAACTCGAGCACCACCTTGCCGACGGCCTCGCCGCTGCGCAGCCGCCCGGCCGCCTCGTCCAGCCGGTCCAGCGGATACCGTTCGATCGGCAGGGTCAGCTCGCCGGCGTTCAGCTCGGTCAGCAGCCGGTCGGCGTCCGCCATGACCTCCTCGCCGCGGGTCATGAGGTTGACCGGCAGCAACGAGACGTCCGCGAGCAGGAAGTCCGCGAGGTCCAGCCGAAGCTCGCGGCCCGCCGTGTAACCGACCAGGGCGACCCGGCCCCTGCCTCGCACCAGCCCGAGCGCCGTGGCCAGCACTGGGCCGCCCACCGTGTCGATGACCGCGTCGAGCGGGGCGCCCACGGCGTCCGCGGTCAGCTCGGACACCAGCAGCGGCTTGGCGGGCGGCGGCACGCTGCCCAGTTTGGCCCGGCGGCCGACGACGCCGAACACCTTGGCGCCGGCCCGGGCGGCGAGCTGCACGGTCAGCGCCCCGACCGCGCCGGCCGCGCCCGTCACCGCGACCCGCTCGCCCGGCTGGATCGCCGCGACCCGGTGCACCGCGGCCTGCGCCGTCCCGGCGGGGGAGAAGAAGCAGCAGGCCAGCGCCGGATCGGTGCCGGGCGGTACGGGCACGACGACCTCGTCCCGGACGAGCGCGTGCTCGGCCCAGCCGCCGTCGCGTTTCAGCCCGACGCCGCCGCCCCGGATCCGCACCTCCATCCCCTCCGGGTGGACGTCGGAGGCCACCACGACTCCGGCCGCCTCGGTGCCGGGCACCGCGGGCAGCTCCGGGAGGATGCCGAACTGCCCGTCCACGATGTTGAGGTCGAGATGGCTGATCTGCGCCGCCCGTACCCGGACCAGGGTGTGACCCGGCGGGCGGTCCGGGACCGGCCGCGACACCAGGCGGGGCAGCTCGCCGAACCGCTCCAGGACGAGCGCCCGCGAGGACCTCGGCACACCACTCAAAGCTTCACCCCATAACGGCGCAGGACGCGGGCCGCCACGATGCGCAGCACCCGGTCGAACACGAACCCCGGAATCCCCAGCGCGATGATGCCCATAAATACCCAATCGATACGTCCGTAATTGCGCGGGTTCCAGCTGAGCGTGCCCAGTCCCTTCTGCGCGCGAACAACCCCGCGGTACGTAACCGCGCGCCCGTCGGCTGCTGTGACCGGGTGCCAGAACCGGTGCCCCTGCGGGAGACGGCGGGCACCGTCCCGGGCCTCGCGACGGTCAGCCCTGCCGACCCCGTACGCCGCGCCCGAGTACGTGACCTCGCGGCCTCCGGCATGACGCTGCCGCTACGCGCCTTCCGGCAGCGGGGCCTCGCCGGAGAGCCATGCGCGCACCGCCGTGGAGTCGGCGCCGAGCGCGGGCGGCGGGAGATGGCCGGTGAAGGTCTGCTCGGCCCCGTCGGGGTCGAAGAACCTCAGCGGCGGCCCCGGCAGGGTGATCGGCCCCAGCGCGGGATGCCGGACGTCGAGAAGGAGCCCTTGGCTGCGGGTCTGGTCCCACTCGTAGACCTCGCGCACGTCGCGTACCCTTCCGGCGGGCACACCCGCTTCGGCGAGCAGGCCGAGCAGCGTCGCGGTGTCGTGCTCCGCGAAGCGTTCCTCGACCAGCTCGATGACGGCGCCGCGGTGAGCGACCCGCTCGGGGTTGGTGGACCTGCCCGGCTGGTCCGGGTCGAGGCCGAACGCCGTGCAGAAGCGCCGCCACAGGCTCTCGCTGCCGACGGCGATCTGCACGGCGCCGTCCCGCGTGCGGAACAGCCCGTACGGGCAGATGGACGGATGGTGGTTGCCCTGGGCGTGACCGACCTGGCCGGCCACGGTCCACTTCGTGCCCTGGAAGGCGTGCACCCCGACGACGGCCGCCAGCAAGGAGGTGCGCACGACCTGGCCCGCTCCGGTGTGCTGCCGTTCGATGAGGGCGGCGAGCACGCCGTAGGCGCCGTACATGCCGGCCAGCAGGTCCGCGATCGGCACCCCGACGCGCTGGGGGTCGTCCGGCGCCGAGCCGGTCAGCGACATGAGCCCGGCCTCGCCCTGGGCGATCTGGTCGTAGCCGGGGCGCCCGCCTTCCGGCCCGTCGTGGCCGAACCCGCTGATGCTGAGCACCACCAGGCGCGGATTCAGCTCGGCCAGCCGCTCCGGCCCGAAGCCCAGGCGTTCCAGCACGCCGGTGCGGAAGTTCTCCACGAGCACGTCGGACTTGCGGACCAGTGCTTCGAGGGTCCGCCTGCCGTCGTCGGACTTCAGGTCGAGCTCGATGGAGCGCTTGTTGCGGTTGGCGGACAGGAAGTACGTGGACTCGCCGTCGCGGAAGGGCGGCCCCCAGCCCCGGGTGTCGTCCCCGGTGCCGGGGGTCTCCACCTTGATGACGGTGGCGCCGAGGTCGCCGAGCATCATGGTGGCGTGCGGTCCTGCCAGGGCCCGGGTGAGGTCCGTCACGACGATCCCGGCGAGCGGTCCGTGGCTCACGTGTTCTCCGGGAAGCCGAGGTTGATGCCGCCGTGGCTGGGGTCGAGCCAGCGGCTGGTGATGACCTTCGCGCGGGTGAAGAAGCGCACGCCCTCCATGCCGTGGGCGTGCAGGTCGCCGAAGAGCGAGTTCTTCCAGCCGCCGAAGGAGAAGTAGGCCATGGGGACGGGGACGGGCACGTTGATGCCGACCATCCCGACCTCGATCTCGTTCTGGAAACGCCGGGCCGCGCCGCCGTCGTTGGTGAAGATGGCAGTGCCGTTGCCATAGGGGTTGGCGTTGATCAGCTCGACCGCCTGCTCGTAGGTGTCCACGCGCAGCACGCTCAGGACCGGGCCGAAGATCTCCTCGGTGTAGATGCTCATGTCGGTGCTGACGTGGTCGAACAGGGTGGGGCCGAGCCAGAACCCGCCGGACTCGCCCTCCGCCTCCACCTCCCGCCCGTCGATGACGAGCCGGGCGCCGGCGCTCTGGCCCTCGGCGATGTAGCCGGCGACCTTGTCGCGGTGGGCGCGGGTGATGAGCGGGCCCATGTCGACGCCGGTCATGCCGTCGCCGGTGCGGAGCTTGACGGTCCGTTCGGCGATCTTGCCGACCAGGTCGTCGGCGATGTCCCCGACCGCGACCAGTGCGCTGACGGCCATGCAGCGCTCACCGGCGGAGCCGTAGCCGGCGTTGACCGCGGCGTCGGCGGCCAGGTCGAGGTCGGCGTCGGGAAGCACGAGCATGTGGTTCTTGGCCCCGCCCAGTGCCTGGACGCGCTTGCCGTGGGCGGTGGCGCTCTCGTAGACGTAGCGGGCGATCGGGGTGGATCCCACGAAGGAGACCGCCTTGATCGCGGGGGAGACGAGCAGCGCGTCGACTGCCTCCTTGTCGCCTTGCAGCACGTTGAACACGCCGTCCGGCAGGCCGGCCTCGGCCCACAGCTCGGCGATCCACAGCGCGGCGGACGGGTCCTTCTCGCTGGGCTTGAGCACCACGGTGTTCCCGGCGGCGATCGCGACGGGGAAGAACCACATCGGCACCATGGCGGGGAAGTTGAACGGGCTGATGACGGCGACCGGGCCGACCGGCTGGCGGATGGAGGACACGTCCACGCGGGTGGAGGCGTTCTCCGTGAACTCGCCCTTGATCAGGTGCGGGATGCCGCAGGCGAACTCGACGACCTCCTGCCCCCGGGTGATCTCGCCGAGGGCGTCGGACAGCACCTTGCCGTGCTCGGCGGTGATGATCTCGGCGAGCTCGCCCTTGCGGGCGTTGAGCAGCTCGCGGAAGGCGAAGATGATCTGGGTGCGGCGGGTGAGCGAGGTGTCGCGCCAGGCGGGGAAGGCCGCGGCGGCCGCGGCGATGGCGCTGTCGGCGTCGCGAGCAGAGGCCATCGCCACCTGGCCCGTGACGGCGCCGGTCGAGGGATCGGTGACCGGTGCGGTGCGCCCGCTCGTGCCGGGCACGCGCTTGCCGTTGATCCAGTGGGCGATGGTCATCGTGCGTTCTCCTGTGGGTCGCGGCGGATCATGGACGTTCGCAGGGCGGGATCAGGCTGTGCCGCCGAGGTGGCTGAGCAGGAACGCCGCGGTGAGCCGCAGGTGGTCGGGGCGGTCGAACTCCTCGCCCTCGTGCCCGGCGCCGCCGAGCAGGATCATCGTGGACTCCGCTCCGGCGCGGACGAGGGCGTCATGCAGGGCCAGGCTCTCGGAGGCGGGGGTGACCCGATCCCGGTCGCCGTGGGCGATCAGGAACGGCGGCGCGTCGGCGCCGACCCAGGTGAGCGGGCTCGCGGCGCGGGCCGCGGCGGGATTCTCGGCCACCTCGCCGAGGCCGAGCAGCGGACCTTCGAACGGCGGGTTGAGGATCTCCTTCTCCAGCCAGGTGCGGCGCGAGTTGGCCAGCAGATCGCTCTGGCCGAACCAGTGGACGACCGCGTCCACATGGCTGGGCTGGTCGAGGTGGTCGCCGACCGAGCCCTCCAGCTCGGCGTTCCTGGCCGTCAGGCCGGCCATGCTGGCCAGGTAGGCGCCGGCGGACGCGCCCCAGGCGCCGACCTTCCCGACGGCGAGGCCGTGCTGTGCGCCGTTGGCGCGCAGCCAGCGCACGGCGGCCTTCACGTCGTGCACCTGCGCCGGGTAGGTCGCCTGAGTGGCGAAGCGATAGTTGGCGGAGGCGACGGCGACGCCGTACGAGGCCAGCCGCTCCAGCCGTTCGGTGGCGCCGTCGCGCTTGTCGCCCACCTGCCAGCCGCCGCCGTGCAGGTAGAGCACGACCGGCGCCGGGCCGTCCGTCGCGGGCACATAGAGGTCGAGCGCGAGACGGACGCCGTCCGCGTCGGCGTACTCGATGTCGGACTCCGTGCGCACGTTCATCACGCGGGTTGCCTTTCGTTGTTCAGGTGAAGCCGGGCGGCCAGTTCATCCACCAGCGAGGGGAGGCCGGAGTCCGGCGCCACGCCGAAGACGTACCAGTCCGGGCGGGTGATGTAGGCGTCGGCGTGGTGGTCCTTGAGGAAACGGCTGTAGACGCCGTCGAGGTCGGTGACCGCGTTGGGGTCGGCCGGGTCCTCCAGGACGGCGATGGAACAGCCGATCGCCTCCAGCGTGTGCAGCTGCGCCGCGGTGAGCTGCGGGGCGTGGCGGGAGATGAGCTGGAACCCGTGGCCGAGCAGGTCGTCACCGCGTCCCTCCACCTCGCCCTTGCGCAGGCGGCCCTGCGGGGACAGCGAGCCGGTGACCGCGGCGATCGAGCCGTCGGGCTCGCGGTGCAGGACACCGTGCTCCAGCTTGGGGAACGGCGGCGGGGGCGGGCTGAGGTTGTTGCGCATGGCGTGGTTGCGCTGCGCCGCCTCGTCCTCGTCCACGATGTTGACCAGGCGCGACAGCGCGTCGCTGGCGAACACGATCGCGGACACGTGCGGCTCGCGCTCGGCCTGGTAGGCGTCCAGCAGGTCCTCGCCCGCGGCGCCGGACAGCACCAGCGACAGCTTCCAGCCGATGTTGCGGCCGTCGCGGATGGCCGAGCAACCGCCCTGGCCCATGTAAGGGGTCATGGTGTGGGCGGCGTCGCCGGCGATGAAGACCCGGCCGGTGCGCCACCGCTCGGCCACCCGCGTGTAGAAGTGGTAGACGACCTGGCGGCAGATCGACATGTGCTGCTCGCCGAGGCCGTGCTCCTCGCGCAGGAAGTCCCAGGCCACCTGCGGGTCGTACATCGCCGCCTCGTCCTCGTGGTCGTGCAGGCGGATCTCGAAGCGCTGGCGGGTGGTGCCGAGCGGCATGTACATGTGCGGCCGCTTCGGGTCCATGATCATGATGAGGCGGTCGAACCGCTCGGGCAGGTCGCCGAGCTTGTTCATGTCGAAGTTGAGCCAGCGCTCGTGCAGCCCGTAGTCGCGCATGGTGATGCCGGCCGCCTCCCGCACGAAGCTGCCTGTCCCGTCCGCGCCGATGACGTAACGGGCCCGGACCGTCCGCTGCTCGGCCGGGTCGGTCGACTTCTTGGGGCGCACCGTGAGCTCGACGAAGTCGTCATGCTGCGTCAGGCCGAAGACCTCGGTGCCCCGGTTCACCTCGACGTCGGGCATCGTGTCGACCTTCTCCCGCACGACCGCCTCGACGTCCGGCTGGAAGATCGAGGAGTGCGCGGGGAAGCCGCACTGGCTGCCGCTCCAGTCGATGCTGAGCAGGGGCTCGGCGGCGGCGTCGCCGAAGTGGCACGCGTCCAGCCGCACGGCGGTGCTGAGCGCCTTGTCGACGGAGGAGCCGGTGGCCTGCACGGTGCGGCAGGCCTCACCGTCGAAGGTGACCATGCGCGGCAGGGGATACAGCTCCCTGTGCCGCTCGAACACCACCACCCGGTGGCCGGCCGCGCCGAGCGTGGCAGCCGCCACCTCGCCCGCAGGCCCGTAACCGACGATCGCTACGTCGTAGATATCAGGCACGATGTCTCCCAAATGATGCGGCGCGCCGGGCGCCGGACGAGAAGCCGCAAGCCCCCCGATGCCCGAAAACCATCTAAAGGTTCGGGTGTTTTAAGTGAGTGTGGCCCGCCGGTGACCTGCGGGTCAAGAGCGTGTTACGTCCTATTTCAGGAAAGTCGCGTTAGGGGCCGAAGCGATCCCGCCGGGCGCGCGGGCAGGCACGCTGACGAGCATCCCCTCGTACACGCCGTCGCCCGCGCAGTCCTCGGCCAGGTCCCGCAGCCACCACAGCTCGCCCAGGGCCATGCCGAAGCTGCCGATGAGCATCTGATGGATGAAACCGAACGGCGCCGCCTGCGGGCTGGTGTCCGCGGGCCAGGCCTCGACCGCGAAGGTGTCGGAGGCGACGGCCGCGCAATGGGCGTTCCACAGGTAGCGGCACACCTCCTCCGAGTGCGCCAGGCCAGGCGCGCGAAGCTCCCGCGGGAGCCGCTTGCGCACGTCGTCGGGCTGGTCGGCGTACCAGCCGGTGAAGCCGGTATGCAGCAGCAGGATGTCGCCCACCTGGTAGTCGACGCCGGCCATCCGCCGGGCCGCCTCCAGCTCCTCCGGGCCGAACTCGACGGTGGTGCCGGGATCGTAGGGACGGCCCAGGGCCCGCATCGCGGCGGGCATGTCGAGCAGGACGCCCCGGCCGGTCATGCCGTGCTCCGCCCAGCGGTCGATCGTGTTGCGGCGGCCGGAGACGATGTCGTCCGAGGTGGCGCCGTTGTAGTACACCTGACGGCTGTAGCCGATGTGCGCCAGGGAGTCCCACTGGCTGCCGGCCTGCGGATAGACGTTGTCCCATACGTCGTCGAAGCCGATGCCGCCCGGCTGGGCGATGACATGGTGGCGGGGGTTGCCTCTGTTGCTGTTGAGGGGCGGGGAGAACATGCCGAGGGGCGCGTCCAGCGGGAAGCTCGCCCCCTTGCGTACCAGCTTGGCGGCGGCTGCCACCCGTTCCGGGGTCAGCAGGTTGACCAGGCCGAGCTGATCCTGCTCGCCGAACAGGCCCCAGGCGCTGCGGCCTCCGTCCGGTGCCGGCGGCAGGTCGTCGTAGTCGGGAAGTTCCGTCATGAACGAAGTTCCTTTCGCACTACCAGGGCAGGTACAGCGGAGGGTCGGGGAAGAAGCCGCCGTTCTTCTCCACGGTCGCCGCCACGTACTCCTTCGAGCTCTCCAGCGCCTCGCGCACCGGCCCCCACCCGGCCGTCAGCGCGCCGGCGCGCTTGCGGACCTCGCCCGCGATGATGACGGTGTCGATGTTGCCGGGATGCGCCTGCGTGATCACGGTGGCGTACGGGTCGTGCACCGGCGCGGTGTTCACCGCGTCGGCGCGGACGAGGATCACGTCGGCCTGCTTGCCCGCCCGCAGGCTGCCGATGCGCGCCGACTGGCCCAGCGCCTCGGCGCCCCAGATGGTGGCCGCCCTCAGCATCGTCTCGCACGACGGCGGCACCGACTCGGGGGCCCGTCCGGCCGCCATGCCCTCGTCGGCGGCGAGCAGGCGTCCCACCTGCATCGCGGTGCGGGCCTGCTGGAGCAGGCTGCCGGAGACGGACGTCGTGACGTCGCAGCCGAACGTGCAGTGTCCGCCGGCCTCCAGCACGCGCTCGGTGGCCGGGCGGCCCATGCCCATGGCCATCTCGGCCTCGGTGCAGGTCGCCACGGAGCCGCCGGAGTCGGCCACCATGCGCAACTGCTCGGCGGTGGCGTAGTTGAGATGCACCCACACCAGATCAGGGCCGAGGAGCCCGGCCTCGTCGAAGACGGCCAGATCGTCCACCGGCTCGTGGAACAGGATCGCCAGGCCGTTGGTGGTGCTGCGCAGCCCGAGCCGCCGCGCGCCCGTCAGCTCCGTCCGGATGCGGTCGATGCCGACCTCGGGCAGGTCCGACAGCGCGATCCCGAGCGTGACCAGCGCGTCGTCCGAGGCCAACCGCCCTTCACGCAGTTTCGCCGCCAGCGCGAGCCGGCCCTCTGCGCTCGCCAGCGACGCGTCCTGGCCGGGCACGTCGCTGAAGCCGAGGGCGAACTGCGTGCGGATGCCGGACTCCAGGCTGCCCTCGATCGCGGCATCCGCGTGCTCGGCCGTGCTGACCGCGTGGCAGAAGTCCAGCACCGTGGTGACTCCGGCGTCGATGGCCTCGAGCATGCCCGCCAGGTTGCCCACCCGGATGTCCTCGGGCCGGTACATCGCGGAAGCCTGGAACCTGATACTGCGGAAGTAGTCCTTGAGCACGGAGTCCCCGGTGAGCCCGCGCAGCCCGGCCTGCCAGACGTGCCGGTGCGTGTCCACCAGGCCGGGCAGCACGATGGTCCCGGTCGCGTCGATCACGTCGGCGTCGGCCTGGATCCCCGGCTCCACCGCGGCGATCACGTCGTCCTCTATCAGCACGTCGGCCAGGCGCGGCCGGTCGCCGGGTTCCATGGTGAGCACGGTGCCGCCCTTGACGAGCACACGGTTCATCGTAACCTCCTTGGTGCGGACGAAATCGCAGGCCAGAACGCTGGCCTTCAGATTTAACCACCCGGATGTTTAGGGTGTTATGTCTCCGGCGGAGCGTACCCGTCCGACTGCCGGATTCGCTAGGAATCTGCTAGAACTATTCGGGTGGTTAACGCCGAACCCCTGACGCGCGCCGAGGCGCTGGCCGCCGACATCGAGTCGATGATCGTCGAACGAGGGCTCGGCCCCGGCGACCTGATCGGCACCATGGACGAGTTCCGCGACCGGTCCGGTTACGGACGGGCGACCATCAGCGAAGCCGCGCGGCTGCTCAACGATCGCGGCAGTGTCGAGATCCGGCCAGGTCGGGGCGGCGGCCTGTTCGTGGCCCAGCCCAACCCGATCGTGCGACTGCGGCACACCCTGCTCACCGTACGGAAGATGCCCACCACCGTGGCCGACGCCATCGCCGTACGCGAGGCCCTGGAGCCGTTGATCGCGGCGGACGCGGCCCAGCACCGGAGCCGGCAGGACATCTCCGACCTGCGCAAGCACCTGACCGGCCTCAGGCGCGCGATGACCAGCACCGATCGCTTCATGAGGGCCAACTGGGCCTTGCACGAGCGCATCGCCGAGATCAGCCCCAACCATCTGGCCAAGGCCGTCTACCTGAGCATGACGCGCTTCATCACCGACCTGTCGGAGCACGCCGACCCCGACGACGGCCGCGACGACGACTATCTGCGCCTGCGCCTGGACGTGCACGCCGAACTGGTGGACGCGATCATCGCTGGGGATGTCGAGCGGACCATGAGGGCTGTCGAACGGCATCACGCTCCCTCCTGACGCCGCCGCGAGGCTGCCCACCGGGCCGGTGGTACGTCCTCCTGACAGGCCACCACCCGGTTGCGGGTGGCGCGGGGGGCCAGGCGAGCCCGCTTCTCCCAGGTAGGCGGGTAAGGCGCGTTGGCTGACCCTGAAGGCATGTTGCGCCGAACGCCGCGCAAGCCGCCGCCCGCTGGCGACTACTAGGGGGCGATCAAGACGGCATGGCCACGCCGCCCGACGGCATTCACGGGAAGAGCTTCCGTGTAATGCGGATGCCTCGCGTTTCTGGCACTGTCGTCAACCACAGGGCAACCGGAACGGCCAGGAAAGCGCACCTCCCCATCCACCGGAAGGGAAGGACATGTCCCCTCGTTCTCGCGGCGTGCTGAGGATCGTCTTCACCTCCGAAGACCTCGCGCTCACCCGGATGGCGACCCGGACCGACCTGCTGTGGGAGATGCTGGGCAGCCTGCACCGGCTGCAGGCCCGCGACGGCGGGCAGACCATGGCCGGCTGGCGGCGGCAGGCCCGGGCCCGGCTGACCGAAGCCGGCCTGCTGGCGTCCGTTCGCTCGCTGCTGCTGCCGCTGGCGCCCAGGGGGCCGTACTTTCCCGACTTCCTCACCCCGATCGAAGCCCAGCTGGGCGACGAGCAGGCCCTGCAGGCGCTCGCGGACACGCCCGGCACGCGGATGCGGGCCGAGATGGAGCTGCTGCGCCGCACCGCCGGGCTGCCCTCCACCGAGCTGGCGGACCTCGCACGCGGCGATCGGCAGGCCATCAAGCGGCTCGGGCGGCTCGTGGCCGGCTACTGCGCAGCGGTGCTCACGCCGCACCGGCCGCAGGCCGAGCCCGCCCTCGCCCACGAGCGCACCCTCCTGCAACGGCACCTCGTCACGGGCGGCGCCGAACAACTGCTCGCTCACCTGTCGCCGGCGATGCGCTGGCGCCCTCCTGTGCTGGAGGTCGACTATCCGACCGGCCTGGACCGGGAGCTCCCCCTGCGGGGGCGAGGGCTGACGGTGATCCCGTCCTACTTCTGCCGGGGCAACCCGGTGGCGCTGGTGGATCCGGCGCTGCCTCCCGTCCTGGCCTACCCGATCCGCCGCCCCGGCCAGCGCCGCGCCGCCGGGGGTGAGGCGCTGACGGCGCTGCTGGGGCGCACCCGAGCGCACATCCTGAACTGCATCGTCCAGGCGCCGGGCTGCAGCACCGGCGAGCTGGCCCACCGGGCGCGGGTCTCGCCGTCCACGGCCAGTGAGCACGTCCACGTGCTCCGCGAGGCCAATCTGATCGCCAGCGCGCGGCAGGTCAACCTGGTGCTGCACTACCCGACCGAACTGGGCGCCGATCTGCTCGCCGGGTGGCCCGTCCGCGGCGCAGGGTCTTTCGGCGGACGCCGGAACACCCTCGCCCCCTGACGGCCGGCCGTGCGCCGATGACGGAACCCGCTGGACGCTTGGACGGCACGCGGATGATGGCGCGGTCGTGTGCACGGTCCGGCTCGCCGACTTCACCTTCGGCCTGGACCGTCCGTTACGAGGGCACTCTCTCCTGCCAGAGCTGGTTGAGCTTGCCGTCGCAGGGGAACTGCATGGCGTGCGCGCCGGGGTTGGTGCTCGCCCCATCGATGCCCAGGCACATCCCGCTGTTGCGGTTCCTCAGCGAGAAGATCGACGGGTCGAGGCCGCTGTGCTGGACCCTGATCCAGTCCTGGTTGAGAGCACCCGTGGGCCAGGCCTGGATGGCCCAGGCGCCGGCGCTGCTGCTGGCGTAGTTGATGCCGAGGTTCTTGCGGGAGCCGGCGTTCTCGTAGCCCAGCCATTCGCCGTCCGTGACCCTGCACCAGAGCTGGTGGATGTTGTACGAGCGGGGCCACTGTTCGAGCCAGATGCCGTGGTCGTTGCTGTCGTTGTAGGGCTGCAGATACAGGTTGGACTTGTAGTTACGGAGGAGCAGCCCGGGGTTGACGTTGCAGCCGCCGTCCGACAGTGCTTGGGCGGGCGCCGGGCCGATCGCCAGGACCAGCGCTCCTGCCATGATCGCCGCGGCGGCTCTTCTGGTACGGGTTGTGCGCATGGTGGTCTCCTCGCATGCTCGTCGCGGATCCCAGCATCGGCGCGCGGCCGTGGCGCGGTAAGAGTGTTTCGGCGTCCGCCGAAAGACGCAGGTCCTGGGCTTGTTCAGACGGCCAGGGCATGCGTGGTGACACCCCGCCCCCGCCGCGCGGACGGCCGCTCTTGTTGCCCGCTGATCCGTGCGGTGAGGCCGGGTTCGGCGATGATCGCCCGGTGCACGCGGGCGGCGCTGTCCGGGGTGGCCAGGGCCCGGGTGAGCGCGATCGCGCCCGCAGAGAACCGAGGACGTCGGCAGCAGGTCGCTTCGCCCGCCGCCGGGGTGCTCGTAGGCGTACATACTGCTGCGTGGAGTCAGGCGAGCGATGTCCCGACCAGGCTTGTGGCTCGAACAGCGTCATCGGCGCTCCTTAGCGTTGCAGCGATGCTGAGCGGGCCCGGTGGCTGGTGATATCTGCCGCGGACGTCGGCTGCCGGAAGCCCGGCCTTCCGCACCGCCACCGTCAAGTCCCCGGCCGGAACGAGGATCACCACGCTGGTCCAGCGCTACACCCCGTGAGCCGCCGCTGCATCCGTCGCCGTCAAGCCGCCTCCTCCTCCGCGGACTCGGGAGTGCGAACCAGCCGCATGCCGCCGGGCTGCGGCATCTCGTCGGGGAAGACCCACTTCCTGAACGCCCAGAACCGGAACACCATGGCGACCAGCGTGCCGATGACCTGCGCGCTCACGAAGTCGGCGATCTCCTGGGTCACCAGGCTCACATCCGGGGTCTCCAGCAGGAACACGTACCGGGAGATCCACAGCGGCGCGGAGCTGAGCAGCAGGCCGACGCCACTGACCAGGAAGAACAGCGCCGCCTCATGACGGCGCTCGCGACCGCCTCTGGTCCGGAAGGACCATTCGCGGTTCAGCACGTAGGACACGATCGTCGCCACGAGCACTGCGATGATCTTCGCGGTCACCGGCTTCGGTTCCAGGACGGTCAGCTTCAGCCCATAGAACACCGCGTTGTCCACGAGGAACGCCGTCCCGCCCACCACCACGAACTTCAGCAGTTCACGATGCTTCAGGACGAGGGCGTGCAGCGGTTCCGGCAACCTTGCGAGCACTGCGTTCGCTATTCGGAGCACCCTAGATCTTCTCACCACTCGAACGCCCTTGGGACTGGTAGCGGCGCAAGGCCTCCTGCCCGTCCGGGATGAACCGGTGCCGCCGCACGGCTTGGCTCAACTCCGCGCTCGTCAGCCAGCTCACCCAGCTCACCGCACGGGGATCGGGCGAGACGTCGCCGGTGACGACCGCTTCGTGCACTCCGAGCCAGTACGAGCTGATCTCGCCGCGGCACAGGAACTTGACCACCTCGCGCACCGGCACGTCGACGCCCAGCTCTTCCTTGACCTCACGCGCGGCTGCCGCCCGATAGGACTCACCGACCTCGACCGCCCCGCCGACGGTCACCTCGTAATAGCCGGGATACCTGGACAGCCCGTCAGCCCGCCGGTACACCAGGAACCTTCCCCGCTCATCGCGGCAGACGGTGGTGGCTTTGCGGTGCAGCCAGCCATGACGGATCGCGTCATCCCGGCTGACGACGCCCAGCACCTGGTCCTGATCGTCGACACGTTCCACGAGTTCGGTCACGGCGGCATGATCTCAGCACCCAGAGACCTGGACAAAAGGGCGTGGCCGGGGTCATCAGCCGCTTGGTACGGCCCCGGTCATGGCGGCGAACCAGCCCTATCTGCCCGGTGAGACATCGTAGGATCGGCGCCGTGGCGAAGAAGCGTAAAGCGAAGGCGAGCCCCACGCGCGGAGTCAGCGGTCACCCCGGCCGGCGCACGCAGCAACTCGCGGCTCGCCAGCCGTCGCGGGATGCTCGTTCTTCACTGATCGAGTCGCTGCTGGAGACCACCGGGGATCAGTGGTGGCCGGGCTCCCGGAAGGCGATCGTCCAGCGCCTCGCCGGCCTGCCCGCCCACTCGCCCCTGCGGCTGGAGAACGCCGTCGTCGACCTGGTCGGCGCGGAGATGTGGACACGCACCCAGACCGAGACCATGGGTTTCCACTGGGACCAGTACCTGGCCTCGCTGGCCGACTTCGTCCGTGACGAGATCCGGAGCGCCGCGCGTACCGGCAAGCAACTGGACGACCTGTGGCGGCTCCTGCACGGGCTCGCCGCGATGACCGGGCCGTCCAGCGGGCAGTCGCTGCGCCGCGACCTCGACCTCGCCGTCCGCCGAGCCATCGAGGACACCACGACGGCCTTGACCGAGGCCGGCGTCAAGCCCGCATGGCCGAGCGGGATTCTCCGTGCCGCTCCGGCCGGACAGCCTCTGCTGCTGACCGACGCGTACGGCTCGCGCCACGCGCTCCTCGCCCCCTTCGCCTGGGGCGAGGAGGATCCGCACTGGTACTGCTGGGACATCGACCGCTGCACCGGAGACCTGGTCGTGCACGCCGCCGTCTTCGCCTCGCCGGAGGACGCGCTCGCCGAGTGGCGAGCCGCCGTCGGGACGCACGCGGCGCCCACCTCCACCCAACCGGCCCGGTGCGATGAGGCCACCGCCCGCGACCTGCTGGATCCGCTGTGCCGTTTCGACCTCATGGACGCCCTGCTGCTCGGAAGCGAGTCGCACCAGCTCATCGCCGAGCGTTTCCGCCTGCGCCAGCGGGCCCGCGCCCTCTGCGAGTCGTTCACCGTCGCTCCCGCGTCCAAGCCCCAGCCGGACCTGAACGCGATCATCGACGACTTCGCCGCCTGGCTACGCGATCGAGCCGGCCACACGCCCGACCGGGAGGACATCGCCACGCTCGCCGACACCTGGTCCGGCCTCTCCGGACCGGGCTACCATGCCTGCTCCCCACACCGGATCGAGCACACCGTGATCCTCGTCGCAGAGGGGTACATCGAGAAGTACGCCGAGGCCAGCCTCGATCTGCTGCCGCAGTGGGTCGAATGGTGCATCGAACGCACCGGCCTCGCCGGCGAACCGGCAGAACGAGCCCGCCGGGCAGCCGCGAACAACCGGTGGGACGGCTCCGACACCATGGACCTGCGCCGCACCGAATAGCCGAACGCTCCCGGATGTCCGCCCCTTGCTACAAGCGCGTGAAGAGCACCTGTGATGGACCCGGTGGGGCTGTGGCGGCGTGATCGACGGAGTAGGTTCTCGCCTGTGAGCGATATCCGACTTCTCGGTCCCGACGACCTGCCCCTGTGCCGGCGGCTCGAAAGCGATCGCGAGTGGTCCACCGACGAGGCCAAGTGGCGGCTGATGTTCGAGGTGGGCGAGGTCTACGCCATCGACGCGGCCGACGGCGACGGCCTGGCCGGGTGCGTCGTGGTGACCCGTTACGGCGACTCGCTGGCCGACGTCGGCATGATGCTGGTCGCCGGCAGGTACGGCAGGCAGGGGCTCGGCACCCGGCTGATGGAGCACGCCCTGCGCACCGCCGGGGATCGCATCGTGGAGCTGACCGCGACCCGCTTCGGGCGTCCCGTCTACGAGCGGCTGGGCTTCCGGCCCACGGGCAGCCTGACGATCACCATGGGCCCGATGCGGGGAACGGCGCGGACGTCCGCGGTCCGCGTGGCCACACCGGACGACCACGCCGCGCTCCTCGACCTGGACGCCGAGGTCACCGGGGCCGACCGGAGCAAGGCGCTGACCGCCCTGCTGGCCATGGCCGAGCGCACGATCGTCACCGACGGCGGCTTCGCCGTGGCCTGGAACGCCGGCCCCCACCGTGTCATCGGCCCCGTGGTCGCGCCTTCTGAGGAAGCGGCCCGCGACCTCATCCTGGCCGCCGCTCACGACGCCGACCGCCCTGTGCGCATCGACCTGCTGGACGCGTACCCGGGTCTGCGCCCGTGGCTCACCGGGCTGGGGCCCACTGCGGGACCCGCGGCCCTGCCGACGATGGTCTACGGCGCGCACCGGCACCCGGGCGACCGTAGCCGATATGTCGCGCCCATCCTCATCTCGATGGGCTGAACGGACAGCAGGGCGTCGCACCAGCGGTCGGGTCGTGCCCGAGGGCAGCCGCCTTTTCCTGGTTCCTGCGATGTGGCGCAGTCGGTACGCCGCTGCCGGTGCGTACCGTGGACGAGCGGCGCTCTACGCCAAGATCGACCGGCAGGGCGCGGAGACAGCGACGAAGGGGCTGCTCACGACGGCGGCGTGGGAGTACCTCAAACGGGCCTTCGCCGTGGGGTTCGGCCCACGATCAGGTCCTGCTGACTGAGGTGCGCAGAGCGCTCTGACGCCGCTGACCCCGCATGCGGAGCCGACGTCCGCAGGTGAAGGGAAGACGGGCGATGACAGCGTCCGAGCAGCCGGGAGTGAGCCGCCGCACCTTCGCCCGCGCGTCAGCCGTCGGGCTGGCGCCGGCGGCGCCGCGGAGCTCCGGTCCCGGCGGGAGATGCCCGCCTCATGTCCGGGCCACGCCCTGTTTCGCGCACGGCGTGATCTTCACAATCGTGCCGTGAACCTCCAGCGAATCATCCGGTCATTACCCCTCACAACCCTCTCCCTGCTGATGATTGTCTCCTCGGTGGTGGCGACGCCGGCCCTGGCGGTACGGGGCGGCGGCCCGGTGGCCGACGGCACCTGGGGCTTCGTGGCGAAGGTGAACGTGGGTGAGACCCACAGTTGCACCGGAGCCCTGGTCAGCCCGCAGTGGGTGCTCACCGCCACCAGTTGCTTCGCCTCCCAGGGGCAGTCCATCACCAGCGGGGCGCCCAAGACCGCGACGACGGTCACGGTCGGCAGGACGGATCTGTCCGCCACGGGCGGCAGGGTGCTGCCCGTGGAGTGGATCCACCCGCACCGCGACCGGGACGCCGTCCTGGTCAAGCTGTCCCTGCGGGCCGTCGGCATCACCCCTGTCACGCTCGGCTCCGCCGCTCCCGTCACGGGGGACGCCCTGCAGGTCGCCGGCTACGGCAGGACCGCCGAGCAGTGGGCGCCCGACCGGCTGCACGCCGCGCCGGTCGTGGCCGGGGCCGTGGCCGCCGCCTCGTTCGGCTGGACCGCGGCGAGCGGCGGTGACGTGAGCGCCTGCCAGGGGGACGCGGGCGCGCCGGTGCTCCGCACGAACGGGAGCCGCGCGGAGCTCGTCGGGCTCAGCTCCGGCTCGGGGCAGGGAGGCTGCCTCGGCGCGGCAGCGGACGGGACGCGCGGCGGCGACGCGGTGCGGGTGGACGACCTGGCGAGCTGGATCCGCACGGTCGCGATCGAGCCCACCACGTCCTACACCCAGTACGCGGGCAGCCTGACCGGGATCGGCGGTTACGATTTCGACGACAACCGTGACCAGGCGGTGGCGTTCGACTACACGGGCTCCGGCAGACTGGACCACCTGGTGCTCTACCGCCCTGGCACGCAGATCGTCTTCATCGTCAAGCGGAACGCGGACGGCAGCTACGTCCCCGTCTTCTCCTCGACCACGGGCATCGGCGGCTACGACCTGAAGGACGGCCGGGACCGCATCGTCGCCTTCGACTACACGGGCTCGGGCAAGCTCGATCACCTGGTGCTCTACCGGCCGGGCGGGCAGACGGCCTGGATCCTGGAGCACGGTGCGGGCAACACGTGCAAGGCCGTCTTCCACAGCTCGGCCGGCATCGGCGGCTACGACCTGAACAGCGCCGAGGACCAGATCATCGCCTACGACTACGAGCACTCGGGCAAGCTGGACCATCTGCTGCTCTACCGGCCGGGGACCGGGATGGCCCGGATACTCAGGCACAGCGGTGCCACGTTCACGCCCGTCTTCGCCTCGGCCGACGGCGGGATCGGCGGCTACAACCTGAAGGACGCCCGCGACCGCGTCATCGCCTTCGACTACACGGGCTCTGGCAAGCTCGATCACCTGGTGCTCTACCGGCCGGGCGGGCAGACGGCCTGGATCCTGGAGCACGGCGCGGGCAACACGTTCAGAGCCGTCTTCGACAGCGCGACGGGCATCGGCGGCTACGACCTGAAGAGCACGGCGGACCAGATCATCGCCTACGACTACGAGCACTCGGGCAAGCTGGACCATCTGCTGCTCTACCGCCCCGGCGGGAAGACGGCCTGGGTGCTCAAACACGGCGCGGGCAACTCGTTCACGGCCGTGTTCCACAGCTCGGCCGGCATCGGCGGCTACGACCTGGAGATGGCCAAGGACCGCCTGATCGCCTTCGACTACCGCAGCACGGGCGGGCAGAGCCACCTGTTCCTCTACCGCCCGGGCGACCAGATCACCTACGTCGCGGGACGGGCGCTGCCGCCTGTACGGGTGGTCCCGGTCACCGTGACGCCCGTCATCGGCCCCGACTCCATCGTGGAGCGCTTCGGCTATCCCCTGAACTTCCCGCACGCCTTCGCGGGCACCTCCGGCCAGGCCGACTGGGGCACGGACGAGGCCGAGGCGCGCAACTTCGAGCTGATCTCCGGGAACGGCGGGATCATCTGGGTTTCCTGCACCGCGTCCCCCGAGAACGGGGTCGGCGTGATCAAGGTGTTCCCCGGCCTGCTGAACGGCGAGACCGAGATAGGCGAGCCGCACCTCGGCGTGACGGCGGTCTGCTTCAAGGTCCTCGGCTCCGGCGGATGGGTGAAGCTCCGGATCCCGAACGTCTACGAGGTGCAGGGCGACAGCCGCTCGCCGGGTGCCGGCCATGACGTGGACGCGACAGTGGTGAACGTGTCCTCCGGAGCGGAGCGGACCAAGCGCGTCGAGCGTGACGAGAGCGAGCAGTTCGGGCGTACGGACACCACCTGCGACGAGAGTCACCAGGACTATCCCGACAACTGCCGCGAGACCCTCCTGGAACTGCGGGTCGTCAGCTGAGCAACGGCCGGCCGGGCACACCCCGGCCGGCCGTTCAGCCCTTTCATCGACCGCGTGGACGGAATGGTGGACGTGAAAATGATTCGAGCGTTATGTGACAGGACTCCCGGGCGGGCGGCGGGGGTCATCGGCACCGTGCTCGCCCTGCTTGTCGTGGGCAGCCCGATGACCGAGGCCGCGGCTGCGGACCCGCCCGCCGCGCCGGTGTGCGAGCGCCAGGTGGTGCTGGAGGCGTGGGTCACGGGCGGCGTGAACGTGCGTCCGGCCGCCGAGCAGGCGCTGCTCGGGGACAGGGCGGCGATCTGCGCTCTGCTGGCCGAGCTGCCCGGGCTCGTGGCGCGCGACGACCGCGAGCAGGCCGGCCGCATCAAGGCCCACGGCGGGCCCGAGGTGGCCGCCGCCGCCAACGCCGCCCTGATGTCGGACGACTCCGGCGCCGTGGTGAAGTTCCTCGACGGCGGCTGGGAGAGCGCCAGGGAGATCGACCTGCGCGCCAGCGTGAACGCGATGAAGGCGGCGGGCGGGCCGGAGGTCAGGGCCGCCGCGAACGCGGTGCTGCGCAACGGGTCGCGGGAGGCCCTGGGGCAGTTCGTCGAGTCGGGCTGGCGGCTGCCATTCCGGCTGGACCTGCGGGCGGTCGTCAACCGGGCGATGGCCGGAGGCGGCCCGCAGGTGCAGGCGGCGGCGAACCGGGCGCTCCAGGACGGCAGCCTGGAGATGCAGGAGCGGTTCGTCCAGATCGACTGGGGCGTGGCCCAGGCCAGGGACAACGAGAGCCAGACCCTGAACGATCTGCGGGCGAGCGCCACGGAGGCGACCCGCCGCGCGGCGTTCGAGACGGTCTCGGCGGTCGCGCAGGCCGAGCGGGCCAAGGCCGAGGCGGCGGCGGCCAAGAGCGACGCGCAGGAGGCGGAACGCCTCGCCTCGCTGGCCGGGCGCGAGTCGGCGGAGGCCAGACGCCAGGCCCAGCGCGCGGCCGAGGCCGCCGACCGCGCCGCGATCGCCTCCAGCGTCGCCGTACAGGCCGCGCGGGCAGCCGCGGAGGCCGCGCGCGCGGCAGCGGGCGCCGCCGGGCGCGCGGCGACCGCGGCGGCGCGGGCGCACACGAAGTCCGACGAGGCGTGGGCGGCAGCGGCGGCAGCGGAGCTGGACGCCGAGGCCGCCGCGGCGGCGGAGAACCACAACAAGGTCATGCGGCAGATCGGCCCGCAGATCTCCGCCTGGCTCTCGCCCATCGACCAGATCACCGCCGTGACCCAGCAGGCCTACGCCGCGGTCGCCGCCGCCGACTCGGCGCGGGCCAACACCGAGGCCGCCGGGCGCGCGGCCGAGGCCGCCGGCCGCTACGCGGGGGAGGCCAGCGCCGAGGCGAAGGCCGCGTTCGCGGCGGCGGCGCGGGCGGGGGCGAGCGCGGAACGGGCGAAGCGCGCCACCGCCGAGACGGTGCGCCAGGCCGACATCGCCAAGGACGCCGCCGGCAAGGCGCGGGACGCCGCGACACGCGCGGTGTCGTACGCGGAGCAGGCGGCGAGCGCCGCCGCGAGCGCGGCCCAGCACGCGGGCAACGCCGTCAACGCGGCCGAGCTGGCGACGCAGCACGCCGACAACGCCTACCGCGCGGCGGAGGACGCGTTGCGGGCCGCCGAGACGGCCCAGGTCGTGTACAAGGCGGCGCGGACGGCGGACGCCGAACGACTCCGGCACGAGCTGGAGCTGGAGCTGTCGTTCGCCCGGCACATCAGCCAGAAGGCCGCGCAGGCCCGGCTGGGGGACGCCCGCGGCTTCGGCGTGCCGATCCGCCGCTATCACACGCCGCAGATCGACGCGCTGATCGCCGAGGTCGCCGACCCGCGGACAGAGGCCGCCGTGGCGGCCCGCAAGGCGCGGGAGGTGGCCCGCTACTTCGCGACCGTGCCCGGCACCTGGACCAGCTCGGCGGCCATGAAGGCGCTCGGCGAGGACGACGACGTCCGCGCCGTCGAGTTCGTCAGGAGCGGGCTGGCAGCGGCGCAGGAGCAGGACGACCGCACGACCCTGACCGGTCTCATGGTCACCGGCACCCCCGCCATGAGAGCCGCCGCGCAGCGCGCCCTCGACGGCGCCTGGGCCGGCGTCGTCGCCTTCCTCGACGACCCCGACTACCCCGAGCGGGCCGCCGAACAGCGGGAGCGGGTCGGCCGGATCCTCGCCGAGGCCCGCGACGCCGGCCACGCGCAGACCGAGGAGGCGGCGAACCTCGCCCTGCGCTCCGGCGATCCGGCCGCGCTGGAGGAGTTCCTGGAGGTCAAGCACAACACCGCCTACACGATGGACGTCCGGGCCAAGGTCGGCGCGATCGCCGGTGACGGCTCCCACGGCACCGAGGTGCGCAACGGCGCCCAGGTCGCGCTCGCCGGCACGACGGCGATGCAGGCCGAGTTCCTGGAGGTGGGGCGGCATCGCGCGGCCGAGCGGGACTACGCGACAGCGACGCACAACTACATCGCCACGTCCCTGATGATCGAGACCTCGCAGATCGCGCAGCGCGCCGTCGACTTCGCGCGCACCGCGCAGGCCGCGGCGGCGCAGGCCCGCGGCTCCGCCGAGGAGGCCATCGGGTACGCCGGCGACGCCGGCAGAGCGGCCGACCAGGCGCGGACGTTCGCCACCGAGGCCGTCGCGCACGCCCGCGACGCCGCCGCGTCCGCCGAACGGGCCGCGCAGTCCGTCCGCACCGCCGCCGCGGCGGCCCAGCAGGCGGAGCAGTCGGCGGGCAGGGCGTCCCTGTCGGCGCGCTGGGCCCGGGCCTCGGCGGTCTCGGCGGCACAGGACGCGGCCGGCGCCTACGCCGCCTACGACACCGCCTACGCGGCGCAGATCCGGGCCGGCCAGAGCGCCTCGGAGGCGGCCAGGATCGCCGCCGAGGTGTTCGAGCACTATCGGGAGGAGGCCCAGCGCCGCCTCAACACGCTGAAGGGGGAGTGGCTGGGGCACTGCGAATGGGGGCCGGAGGACGGCCTGCCCGGCTACAACGACTGCAACGCCTACGTGGAGAAGATCCTCAACGACCCCAAGGGCCCGCTGCACGACCCGGAGGGCTATGCGAGCAGGAACGCCGACAAGTGCCGGCGCCAGTTCGTCGGCAAGGCCCTGGACGCCTGCCTGTCCGTGGTCATGAGCCCGCTGTTCTCCTTCGCCAAGACGGGCATCTCCGACCGGGAGACCGAGACGCACCGGCTCGCCGAGGAGTACATCGCCCTGACAGGGCTGGACCTGATCAACGCCGCCTCCCAGTACTCGCTGATCGGTGACTGCAAGTCCGCCGCCACGCGAAGCGTGCTCAGCGCGGGCAAGAGCTTCTCCGACTGCATCAGCGGGGCCCTCGACCTGTCCGAGGATCCCGACTGGGACAAGTACGCGAGCCAGTGGAAGGGCACCTTCGTGGAGTCGCTCATCCCGGAGGAGCTGCGCTTCGCCGAGTACAACTCGGTCTGGGGGCCGATGTACCTGCTCCACCACCTGTCCGACCGGACCGTCATCGTGGCGACGTACGAGTCCGCGCTGGCGACCTCGCTCGTGCGGATGCTGCCGATCGGCTGCGTCCAGGACGGCGGGCACTGCCCGTACGAGGACGCCGCGTCCCAGCTCAAGGACGTGAGCGAGTCGATCAAGCGGCTCAACAACCAGGGCTACCTCGTCGACGAGTCAGGCCGGGTGCTCGACGCGAGCGGGCTGCCGATCGCGAGTCTCCCCCCGGCCGACGACCTCGGGAAGTGGGCGGAATACACGGTCGAGAGCGGGCTGCACGACGACCTGGCCGCCCTCGGACACCGCCTCGACCTGCTGTACAGGCAGCAGTTCGGGCTGCCCGTCGCGCCTCCGGCCTGGCACCTGGAGACGCAGCTCGCCTATCGCGTCGCCACGCGCGAGGTGGCGCTGCGTGACTCCACGCTGCGGCTCGTCATGAACAACCCGGGCGGGGTCTGCGACGCGGTGCCGATCAGCGGCACCGGGCCCGACCGGCAGCGGCAGGCCGTGGCGGGGTGCGTCCAGGCCGTCAAGCTGCTGCTGCCGGCCGGCACCACGATGATCATTTACTATCCCGATCCGGACCATCCTGCGGAACTGCTGGAGGTGACCGTGCACGGGGCCGGGCGCTGGCTGGACTGAAGCCGCCGGTCGTCCGTGAGCGCGGGGAGGGCGCGGTCGTCGGGAGACGCCGCGCCCACACCCTGTGACCGGGTGCCGAGAGGCGGCGCACGAGGCCCCGGACGATCACGATGCGACATTTCGGCGCGGCGCCTGTCCGGAATCCCCTGGCTCGTTCGTCACCATGGTGAAGGCACACCGATCCAAGGAGCACCCGATGAAGTACATGATGTTCGTCTGCACCGACGCCCAGCCCGACACGGACCGGAGCGACCTGCCGGACATCGAGGCGTGGGTGGCGCAGAACGACGCTCAAGGGCGGCGCCTGCGAGGCGCGGAGCTGGCTCCGGAATCCGTGGCCACCACCGTCCGCGTGCGGGCAGGCGAGCTGATCCTCTCCGACGGCCCGTTCGCCGAGACCAAGGAGGTGATCGTAGGCTTCGACCTGCTCGAATGCGAGAACCTGGACGAGGCGATCGAGGTGGCCCGCGCTCACCCGATGGCCAGGGCGGGACGGCTGGAGTTGCGCCCGTTCGCCGATTCCGGGCAGTGACGGCGGATCTGGCCGCGGTCGCCGCCGACGCCTATCCGCGGGTGGTCGCGAGGCTGATCCGCATGACGGGCGACTGGACGCTGGCCGAGGACTGCGCTCAGGAGGCGTTGACCTCGGCCGTGCAGCGGTGGCCGCGGGAGGGCGTACCGGCCAACCCCGGCGGCTGGCTCATGACGGTGGCGCGCAACTGCGCCGTCGACGTGCTCAGGCGCGGCTCGGTGGAGCGCCGCAAGCTGGCGGAGCTGGGCGCACTGACGCCGACCGAGGAGGAGGGCCCGGAGACCCTCGATGATGAGGAGATCGTGGACGACCGGTTGCGGCTCATCTTCACCTGTTGTCATCCGGCGCTGGCCCTGGAGTCCCGGGTGGCCCTGACGCTGCGGACGATCTGCGCGGTGCCGACCGCGGAGGTCGCCCGCGCCTTCCTGGTCTCCGAGTCGACCATGACCCGCCGCCTGACCCGCGCCAAGAGGAAGATCGTCGAAGCGCGGATCCCGTACCGGGTGCCCACCGGTCCGGCCCTGGCCGAACGGCTGCCCGGGGTTCTGGCCGTGCTGTATCTGCTGTTCACGCAGGGCTACAACGCCGACGGCGAGCCGGCGTTCGCCGCGGAGGCGATCCGGCTGGCGCGGCTGCTGCGCCGGCTCATGCCCGGGCAGAGCGAGGTGTCGGCGCTGCTCGCCCTCTTCCTCCTGCAGCACTCCCGCCGCCACGCCCGCCAGGACGCCGAGGGCAACCTGCTCTCCCTGGAACGGCAGGACCGCTCCCTCTGGGACCGGGACGCGATCGCCGAGGGCCTGGACCTCGTCGCCGGTCTCGATCGGGACGGCCCGTACGGGCTGCAGGCCCGCATCGCCGCCTGTCACGCCACCGCTCCGTCGCCGCCCGAGACGGACTGGCCGGAGATAGCCGGGCACTACGACGAGCTGGCCCGGATCCACCCGACGCCCGTGGTCGAGCTGAATCGGGCCGTGGCGCACGGCTACGCCTACGGCCCGCGGGCCGGCCTGGCGATGCTGGCCAGGGCGCGGTCGGGCGGCGGCCTGCACGACCATCCGCTCGCCCTCGCCGCCGAAGCCGACCTCACCTCGAGAATCGGCGACCACACCCGGGCCGCGGCCCTGTTCCGGCAGGCGGCGGCCGTCGCCCACAGCGAGCCGGAGCGCCGTGCGCTGCTCGACCGCGCCGAGGAGAACGCCCGATAGGACCGGAGGCCGCGGGCATCGCGCAGAATTACTGTCCGTGACCATGGGATGACGGCGGAACGGAGAAATAAGCGGAGAAAATCCGGGCGAGCCCGATTCGGACGGTCGCCGCCGTTGATTCGGTCATCTCGCCCCCGCATGTGAGGCGAGGCATTTACACAGCTCGGAGCCGTGAATACGGCTCCCATCGCGGTTGATCACTCTGCGTGTTCGGGAGTGAGTAAATGTGACTGATTTGCCCCTGTTTTTCATAGTTTCAAGGGCTCGTCAGGGGTTTGCTGGTTATTTGACTATCTTGGCGTCCTCGGAATACTGGGTGAGCGAACGGCGCCGATTCGCCCTTTCCTCCTAGCTCAGGACTGTCATGCCGCCAGATTTTGTCAGCGTCGCGATAGTGGCAGGCGTCGTCGCCCTCGCCCTCGCAGGCGTGCTGATCTACCGCCACCGCGTTCTCCGTGAGCTCACCCAGACCCGCGCGCAGCTGACCGAAACCCGGCACGCGCACGAACGCCTGTCCCGCGAGGGCGCCCAGCGGGAGCAGCGGCTGCGGCAGGCCGAACATCAGGCCAGGGAGGCCGAGCATCAGGCCAGGGAGGCCGAGCGCCAGGCCAGGGAGGCCGCCGAGGAGGCCCGTGAGCTGCGCGCCCAGCAGGACCTGGCGCGCGGCGAGGCCGAACACCTGCTGTCCACCCGGATCCCGGCGCTGGTCCGCCACCTGCGTGCCCCGCACGTGACCGTTCCGGGGCTGCGGGATCCGGCGCTGGCCGGCACCGAGGTCGACCGGCAGCACCTCGCCGTGCTCGACGCGGTCTCCGGCGCCGTGCGCGAGGAGACGGTGCGCATCGACGAGGCGGCTCAGGCGATCGTGCGGGGCGCGATGGCCCGCGTGCAGACCCAGGCGCTGCGCGCCCAGGACCTGCTGGCCGCCGTGCAGCAGCGCTACAGCGGCGACGAGCACACCGAGCTGCTGCGCGAGGTGCTGGGGCTCGACATGTTCAACGAGCTCATCGTGCGCCGGGCCCAGGCCACCGGCATCGCCTGCGGCGCCACGGCCGGGCTCTCGCGCGACGACACCTACCTCGTGGACCTCGTGGTGGGCGCCATCGCCCGGGTCGAGAACTTCGACCAGCGTATCGAAGGGCCGGCCAACCACCTGCGCCGCCGGGTCGGCGTGGCCGCCAGGGCCGCCGAGCCGATCCTGTTCGTCACCTCCGAGCTGCTGGCCAACGCGGTCCATCACTCCCACGGCACGCTCAAGGTGACGATCGCCGTCCATGAGACCAACACGGGCGCGGCCATCGTCATCGACGACGCCGGGGTGGGGCTGAACGAGGAGCAGTACGCGCGGGCCAGCCGGCTGCTGAGCGGCCGGCACGCGGTGCGGCTGGTCGACCTCGGCAACCCGCCCCACACCGGATGGGCGGCCATCGGGCGGCAGGTCGCCCAGTACGGCATGCAGGTGACGGTGAAGAAGAGCGCCTACGGCGGTGTCCAGGCCGTGGTGAGCGTCCCCGCGGGCCTGCTGGTGGAGATGCCCGAGAACACCCGCCCGTCGGTGCTCGCGCCCGAGCCGGTCAGGCCCGTCGTGGCGGCGGCGCCGTTCCAGCGCCGCATGCCCGAGCGCGAGGCCGTGCCGCAGCCGGTGCCCGCCTCCGCCTCCGCCTCAGCCTCCGCCGCCGCTGCCTCCCCCTCCGCCTCCGCCTCCGCCGCCGCCCCGCGCCCCGTGCGGGGAGCGGCTGACGCGGTGCCCGCGCGGGCGACGGCGCTGACCGACGCGCCGACCGACCCGGGCACCACCCCTGCCGGGGCCGGGAGCCTTCCCGGGTTGCCGCAGCGCCGCCGCCAGTCGCCGCGACGCGCCCCGTCCAGCGCCGCCGCCGCCCCTCTCACCACGCCGGAGGAGGCCCAGAAGCGGTGGGGCGACTTCCAGACGGGCGCGGAAGCGGGCCGCCGCGAAGCGATGCCGTCTCAGCAGGACGACGCGACCGAAGGGAACTGACCGCTCCATGGACCACATCCCCGCCGCCACCCCCCGACCGCGCCGCCGGCCGCTGACGCTCGACGTGTCCTGGGTCCTGTCGCCGCTCCTGGCGCTGCCCGGTGTCGTCAGCGGCGTGGTGCTGAGCCGTGACGGGCTCATCCTCGGCGGTTCCGCCGACGTGAGCGTCGAGGCGGGAGAGCGTACGGCCGCGATGACGAGCTCGGTGCTGGGAGCGGCCCGCGCCCTGTGCGAGGGGCTCAGCAACGGCGCCGACGGCGAGGTGGTGGACATCGTCATCTCCGCGGGCACCGGCTACTACTACCTCGCCCCGGCGGGTGACCGCGCCGCCATCGTCGTGGCCGCCACCGGAGCCGTCAACGTCGGGTCCCTCGCCTACGAGGTTCAGCTCCAGGTGCAGAAGCTGATCAAGGCGCTCAACGACGCCAGCGCCGCCAGGACGCCGGAAACCCCGGCATGACCTCCGGACGGCAGCGCCGGCGTGTCGTCCCCGACTTCATGGCCGCCGCCAAGCTGGCCGTGCCCGAACACCTCAGCGTCGAACGGACGACCCTCGTCCACGTCGCCCCGGACGTGGCCCCCGAGGCGCTGGACCCGCCGGGCTCCCACCTGGTGAACCTCCTGGAGGAGGGTCCGCTGTCCGTCTACGAGTGCGCGGCGCACCTGGGCCTGCCGTACTGCGTGGTGCGGCTGCTCGTGGCGGGGCTGGCGGCCTCCGGCACGCTGCTGACCCGGGATCCGCCCCGCGCGGACGGACCCGACCTAGAGATCTTGGAGTTGGTGCTCAGTGGCCTCCGCGCTCTCTGAAAGCCGGATCAGCGTCGACCACATCCCGGTCAAGCTGATCATCGCCGGGCCGTTCGGCGTGGGCAAGACGACCATGGTCAGCGCCCTGTCGGAGATCAAGCCCCTCAACACCGAAGAGGTCCTCACCCAGGCGGGCACGCTGGTCGACGACCTCACCGGCGTCAATGAGAAGACCACCACCACGACCGCCATCGACTTCGGCCGGCTCACGCTGCCCGGCGTGGTGCTGTACCTGTTCGGGGCTCCCGGGCAGACACGCTTCCAGGTGTTGTGGGAGGAGCTGGCTCGCGGTGCGCTGGGCGTGCTCGTGCTGGCCGACACCCGGCGCATCGACGACAGCTTCGCCGTCCTGGATCTGGTCGAGAACGCCGGCATCCGCTACGCGGTCGCGGTCAACCACTTCCCCGACTCGCCCGCATACCCGCCCGAGGCGCTGCGGCAGGCGCTGGACCTGGACCCGCGCACCCCGCTGCTGGTGTGCGACGCCCGTGACCCCGTCTCCGCCCGCGCCTCGCTGATCGCTCTGGTGGAGCACATCAAGGAACTGATGTCATGACCCTGCGTTATCTGCCCGACGCGGGCAAGCTGTACGGCCCCGAATGGACCAGGGACCCGCAGTCGGTCTACGCGGAGCTGCGCGGCCGCCACGGCCCCGTCGCGCCCGTGGAGATCGCACCGGGCGTCCAGGCGCATCTGGTGATCGGGTATCAGGCCGCGGTGGACGTCCTCACCAACGCCGGCGGCGTCTGGAGCAAGGACTCGCGCCCGTGGCAGGTCAGGCTGCCGGAGACCCCCGGAGCCGCGGCCGCGCTCGGTATGCTCGCCCACCGCACCAACGTGCTCTACTCCGACGGCGCCGAGCACGCCCGCTACCGCAGGGTGATGACCGACTGCTACAGCATGATCCAGCCGCACCGGCTGCGCGACATGGTGATCGAGGTCGCCGACTCGCTGCTGCGCCGCTTCGCCGCGACGGGCTCGGCCGACCTGGTCACGGAGTTCGCCCGGCCGATCCCGCTGCGGGTCTTCAACCTGCTCCTGGGCCGCCCTGACGCCGACAGCGCCGCCCTGATCTCGGCCCTGTACGACATGATGGAGGCCGACGGCGAGGCCGGGGCGCGCGGCACCGAGGCCTACTACCGCTACATCACCGAGCTCATCGAGGCTAAGTACGCCGACCGCGGCGACGACCTGACCTCGTGGTTCATCGACCATCCCGCCGGCCTGACCCGGCAGGAGGTGCTGGAGGCGCTCGTCGTCACCCTGGCCGCCGGGTTCGACCCGATGGCCAGCCTCATCTCCAACACGATCTCGCGCATGGTCAGCGACGACCGCTACTACAACTCGCTGTCCAACGGCGCGCTGAGCACCTACGACGCGCTGCTGGAGGCGCTGCGCGCCGAGCCGCCCATGGCCAACTACGGCCCGTACTTCACGACGCGCGCGGTCGACTTCCACGGCACCTGGATCCAGCCCGCCGAGCTGGTCCTGGTCTCCTACGCCGCGGCCAACACCGAGCCCACCCACCTCCCGGACGACCTGCGCTCCGACGGCGGCGCCTACCTGGGCTTCGGCGCGGGCGCACACCGCTGCCCGGCGACGGACCCGGCGACGCTCATCGCGATGACCGCCATCGAGCGCCTGACCGCGCACCTGAGCGACCTCGAACTCACCGTGCCCCGCGAGGAGCTCCACTGGCGGCCGGGGCCCTTCATCAGGTCGCTGGCCCACCTGCCCGTCCAGTTCACCCCCATCCGTCCAGACCAGCCAGGAGAATCCCCTTGGTCAGCGCAGAACCCGTCGTCCTCGACCCCTTCGGAGCCGACCTCCCAGGCGAGACCCGCCGACTACGCGACCGCGGCGCCCTGGTCCTCGTAGAGCTTCCCGGAGGCATCCCGGCCTGGGCGGTCAGCGGGCACGAGCTGCTCAAGGAGCTCGTACTCAACCCGAAGGTCAGCAAGGACAAGCGGCACTGGCGGCTGTGGGAGCAGGTCGGTACCCGTCCCGAGTGGATGTGGATCACCGGCTGGCTCGGCGTACGGAACATGCTGAGCACGTACGGCGAGGACCACCGGCGGCTGCGCAAGCTCATCGCGCCGAGCTTCACCGCCCGCCGCAGCAGGGCCCTGCAGCCGACCATCGAGCGCATCGTCGGGGAGCTGCTCGACGACCTGGCGGCCGTGCCGGCCGGGGAGCCGGTCGACCTGCGCGCGGCGTACGCGCATCCGCTGCCGATGCGGGTGATCTGCGAGCTGTTCGGCGTGCCCGATCACATGCGGGCCGAGATGGCGCAGATCATGGAAGCGATCATGGACACCACGGCCACGCCGGAGGCGGCGGCGGCCAACCTGCAGCGCATCGCGACCGTGCTGCCCGCGCTGGTCACCTACAAGCGCGAGCACCCCGGCGACGACCTGACCACGGAGCTGATCAACGCCCGCGACCACAGTGACCGGCTCAGCGACGACGAGCTGCGCGACACGCTGCTGCTGCTCATCGCCGCCGGGCACGAGACCACCGTCAACCTGATCGGCAACGCGGTGCACGCCCTGCTCACCCATCCCGAGCAGCTCCGGCAGGTGCTGGCGGGAGAGCTGTCGTGGGAGGCGGCGGTCGAGGAGACCCTGCGCTGGGCGCCCTCCATCGCCAACCTGCCGCTGCGCTTCGCGATCGAGGACCTTGAGATCGGTGGCGCGCGCATCGCGGCCGGGGACGCCATCCTCACCACCTACCTGGCGGCCAACCACGACCCCGCCCAGCACGGCGCGGACGCCGCCAGCTTCGACGCCACCCGGACACAGGACGAGCACCTCGCCTTCGGCATCGGCGTGCACCGCTGCATCGGAGCCCCCCTGGCCAGGCAGGAGGCGCTCACCGCGCTGCCCGCCCTGTTCGAGCGCTTCCCCGAGCTCAGCCTGGCCGTGCCCGAGGGCGAGCTGACGCACGTCCCGTCGTTCATCGCCCACGGCTGGAGCGAGCTGCCGCTCCTGCTCAAGGGCCGCCCGCAAGGGTGACGGCCCTGGCCCGCCGCCCCGGCGATCGGCTCGCGCGGCTCGCGACGTGCGTCGTCCTGTGCCTCGCGGCGCCCGGATGCGCCGCGGGGCGGGAGAGCGGGCGTTCGAGCCCGGCGGCCACCACACCTGCGGCGAGCGCCGGCGTGCGGACCTGGGCGGTGGAGCCCCGCTCCGAGCGGTGGGCGCAGGTCGCGGGCCCGCGGCTGCGGGCGCGGGCGGAGCTCGTGGACGTGGTCGCCGACGGGCCCCGGCGGGCGTGGGCCGTGGGGTTCGAGGACGGCGCCGAGGACCGCGAGGGCACCGTGATCGTCGAGCGGTGGGACGGAGAGCAGTGGCGGAAGACCGCTCTGGACCGTGAGCTCTACGTCAGCGAGTTCGACGTGGCCGGTCCCGGTGACATCTGGATCGTGGGGGACGGCACCGTCCTCCGCTGGGACGGGCGGCGCTGGTCCTACCCCCGCCCGCCCGGGGTGCGCGGGTTCTGGTTCACCGACGTGTCGATCGACGACGGGCGGGTGGTGCTGGTCGGCAGGGACCCGGACGGCGACACCTCCCTGGCCGTCGAGTGGACCGGCGGGAGGTTCGAGAAGCGGGCCGTCGTGCACGGCGTGCTCGCCGCGGTGACGGCCAGGCACGGCCAGGTGTGGGCGGTCGGCACCGCCGTCCGCGACGGCTGCTCGGGCATCAGGCCCGCGATCTGGCACGCGGCCCAGGACGGGACGTACACCGAGATGGCCCTGCCGGACGTGCCGGGAGGCCACCTGGAGCAGGTGTGGGCGATCGCGCCGGACGACGTGTGGGCCGTCGGCGGGATCGGGGGCGAACAGGCGCCGTCGTTCGGCTGCCGGAGCGGGGCCGCGGGGCCGCAGGAGTCGCTCGTCATGCACTGGGACGGGTCCTCGTGGCAGCGGGTGGCCCTGCCCCAGGGTGACGGCGTGTTGACGAGCGTCACCGCGTTCGGGCCCGGTGACGTGTGGGCGGTCGGGCTCGGCGCCGGCGACACCACGGTGGCCCTGCACTTCGACGGCCGGACCTGGACCCGTGAGCGGATCTACGACCAGCCGCTGGGTGGCGTGGCGGTGACGGCGGTGCCCGGGACGTCGCAGCTGTGGGTGGTGGGGGCGGCGGACCAGGAGGCCGACCACGGCAAGGACGTCATCCTCCGGAGGCGGTAGGGCTCCGGGCGCGAGTCTTCCGGGAATCTCGACCGCCGCCTCCTACCAAGATCGGGGAGACGGCGGCTGCTGAGAACGGGCGTGATATATACAGCCATTAAGGGATGAACGAAACTCACGTTCGGCGGACAGCGCCCTCGGAGGCGCTCCCGCCGGCGCTCATCGGTCGCGACGACGCCCTGGCCGCGATGGTCGCCGCGGTGTCACGTCACGCCCTGGTGCTCGTCGAGGGTGAGGCGGGCATCGGCAAGTCGCGCCTGCTGGACGAGTGCCTGGCCGACGCCGCCTTACGCGGCAGGGTCGTGCTGATGGCCGCCTGCCCGCCCCTGCGGGAGCCGTTCCCGCTCGGCGCGGTGGTCGACGGGCTGCGGGCCTTCCGCGAACGCCTGGGCGAGCTGACGCTGAGCCCGCTCGCGGGCGCGCTGCGCACGCTGTTCCCGGAGTGGGCGCCGTGGCTGCCTCCGGCGCTGGAGGCGCTGCCCGACCCGCGGGAGACCCGCCACCGGCTCTTCCGCGCGCTCGGCGAGCTGATCGACGCGCTCGGCGTGGACGTGCTGGTGGTCGAGGACGCGCACTGGGCGGACGCGGCCACGCTCGACTGGCTGCTGACCCTGACCACCTCGCGCGGCGCCGAGCGCTCGATCGTGGTCACCTACCGGCCGCTCGACCTCGGCGAGGGCTCGCCGCTGCTGCGCCTGACCTCGCGGCCGCCCAGGAACGGGCACGGGGAACGCATCGCGCTGGAGCCGCTGGACGTGCCGCAGACCGCCGCGCTGGTGGAGTCGATGTTCGCGACCGCCGACGTGTCCGACCACTTCGCGGCGTTCCTGCACGAGCACACCGGGGGCATCCCGCTCGCGCTGGAGGAGACCGTACGCCTGCTGCGCGCCCGGCGCGACATCTTCCGGTCCGAGAGCGGCTGGCGCCGCCGGATCACCGAGGAACTGCGCGTGCCGCCCACGGTGCGCGACTCCGTCCTGGAGCGCGTGGGGCGCCTCGACCCGCGTACCCGCGCCGTGCTGGAGGCCGCCGCCGTGCTGGAGGCGCCCGCCGACGAGGCGCTGATCGCGGCGGTCGCGGGCCTCGACGAGGCCGCCGTCCAGGACGGCCTGGCCGGTGCGGTCGCCTCGGGCCTGCTGCGCGAGGCCGGGCGGGGCACGTTCGGCTTCAGTCACGTGCTGGCGTCGCGCGCGGTCGCCGAGGCCACCGCGAGCCCGTCGCGCCGCAGGCTGCACCACCGCGCGGCCCTGGCCCTCAGCGGGGGTGAGCACCCTCCCGTCGTACGGCTGTGCCGCCACTTCCGCGAGTCCGGCGACGTCGAGGAGTGGTGCCGCTACGCCGAGGCGGCCGCCGAGCTGGCCCTGGAGGCAGGCGACGGCCACACGACGGTCGCCATGATGCTGGACCTGCTGACCGCCGCCGATCATCCGGTGGACCGCCTGGTCCGCCTGGCAGGGCGGCTCGGTGTGGCCGTCTCCGTGACCGCCGAGCCGCTGCTGGGGCTGGGGGAACGCGTCCGCGCCGCGCTTGAGGAGACCCTCGCGCACCCCGGGCTGCCGGCCGCGGCCAGGGGAGAGATCGGGCTCCGGCTGGGGCGGCTGCGCTTCCACCTCGGTGAGTTCGAGGCCGCGATGGCCGGGCTGGAAGCCGCCATGCCGGACCTGGAGGACCGGCCCGAGTTAGCCGTCCAGGCGATGCTCCTGCTGGCCAACCCGATGATCCGCGCCTGGCCGCGGGCCCGCCACCTGGAGTGGGCCGGACGGGCGGAGCAGCTCTTCCCGCTGGTCAGCCTGCCGGTCGAGCGGGCCGCGTTCCTGTCTCACCAGGCCGCGGCGCTGCTCTGCCTCGGTGAGGAGGACGGCTGGCGCGTGGCGCGCAGCATGCCCGCCGACGGGGAGAGCCGGCTGGAGCGTCAGGAGATCGCCCGCGGGCGGCTGATGGTGGCCCAGTTCTGTACGTTGTGGGGCCGGCACGACGACGCCCGTGCCTACCTGGACTCGTCAGCGGCGCTGGTGGAACGGGCGGGCTATCGCCGGATCGAGGACGTGCTGAAGCTGGCACGAGCCCACCTGGCCTGGCACGACGGGCACTGGGACGGCCTGGACGAGGTGGCGGCCGAGCTGGCGGGCTCGGAGACGGCCGATGAGGCGACCCGCCTGGAGGCGCGGATGATCCAGGGCTGCCTGGACCTGGCGCGTGGCGCTCCGCAGCGGGCCGAGCAGCGGCTGCGCGAGGTGCTCGCCGCCAGCCTGATCCGCGGGCACGCGGACCCGTTCATCTTCCCCGATGTCGCGCTGGCCCGGATCCTGCTCGCGCGCGGCGAGCCCGGGGCCGCGCTGGAGATCACCGAGCCGATCCTGGAGATGATCGCCCGCAAGGACGTGTGGCTGTGGGCCACGGAGGTGCTGCCGGTCCACCTGGACCCGCTGCTGGCCGTCGGGCGGAGGCGGGAGGGTATCGGCCTGGTGGCGGCCTTCGCCGACGGGATGTCGGGGCGGGACGCCCCGGCCGCCGCCGCGGCGGTCCTGACCTGCCAGGCCATGGTCGCCGCCGATCCGGGGACGGCGGCGAGCCTGTTCGGCCGGGCCGCGGCGAGGTGGGCGGCGCTGCCCCGGCCCTACGACGGGCTGCTCGCCGCCGAGCGCCAGGGCCGCTGCCTGCTCGCCGCGGGCGAGCGTGAGCAGGGGCTGGCGGTGCTGGAGGAATGCCAGCGGCGGCTGGCCGCGCTGGGCGCGCGCTGGGACGCCGACCGGGTCGCCGGCCTGCTGCGCGAGCAGGGGGTCGCGGTGACCCGTCCGTGGCGCGGCGGGCGCAAGGGGTACGGTGACCGGCTGTCCCCGCGAGAGGTGGAGATCGTTCATCTGGTGGCGCTGGGCTGGACCAACAAGCGCATCGCCGAGAGCCTGACGCTGTCGCCGCGTACGGTGGAGCGCCATCTCAGCGCGGCCATGCGCAAGCTGTCGGTCACCACGCGCACCGCGCTGGTCACCACGGCCGCCGCCGAGGGACTGCTGGACCAGACGCCGACATAGATCGCTTTCTTTATTAAATGGGTGATTTGCCGACTCGCGACGTCGGCAGGCCCGCTCGATGCTGATCAACATGCGTAACGATCAGCCGGACGCCGAGCCGGTCATCGAGCCGGACGCTGAGCCGGACGCTGAGCCGGTCATCGAGCCGGTCATCGAGCCGGACACCCTCCCCGAGCAGGGTCTCCTGAGCGAGGCCGCGCCCGACGGCGCACACGAGCCGCTGTGAACCAGCACGTCCTGCGCCTGCCGTCCAGGCGCGGTCAGAAAGCGGAACAGAGATGACGACGCACTCCAGGTCAGGCCCCGCACTCCTCTCCCGCCTGGTCACGGTCGGCCTGGCAGTCACGCTGGCGCTGACGGCGCAAGCGGGCCCCGCCACCGCTGCCCCGCCGCGAGACCCCACCCCCCACGTCACGGACCCCGCAACAGGACCGGCCAAGCCGAGCACCCCCGGGCCGAGCACCTCTGGGCCGAGCACCTCTGGGCCGAGCACCGCCACGGTGACGCTGCTGACCGGCGACCGCTTCCACGTCGTGCTCGACGAGCGCGGCGGCCAGCAGGTCAGCCGGCTCCCCGGCGGTGGCCCGGCCGGAGGCACGTTCTCGCAGTTCACCCTCGGCGGCGACACCTACGTGGTGCCGTCAGAGGCGGTGCCGTACCTCGGCAGGACCATCGACCTGCGCCTGTTCAACGTCGGCTACCTCGTACGGGCCAAGCTGGACGACGAGCGCAGCGCCACCCTCCCGATCACCGTGCGAGCCGGCCGCGCCCAGGCCGAGGCCCTGCCCGCCACCAGCGTCACCGCAGCCGCCGGCGACGCTGCCACCGCGACGGTGACCAAGAAGGACGCCCCGGCGCTGGGCAGGCTGCTGGCCGAGACCTGGCGCGGCGCGAAGGGCGACGCCGTCGGCACGCTGCCCGGAGTCGAGCGGATCGAGCTGGCGGTCCCGGAAGGCGCCCCCGAGCCGCCCCGCTCGCCGCTGGCCGCCGACGCCCCCGCCACCAGGGCGGCCGGTGACGAACTGCGCTACCACATGCTGACCGTCGACTCCATCGACCGGGACGGCACGCCCGGCACGATGATCGGCGCGGTGCAGAACGTCAGTGACGGGGCACTGGCCACCTTCGCCTTCGCCTACCCGGGCGAGGAGCAGAAGTCGTTCATGGTGCCGGAAGGCACCTACAGCATCATGGCCAGCGTGCTCACCGCCCCGGGCACCGACCTCACCTCGCACACGGCGCTGGTCATCCAGCCCGAGGTGCGGGTCAGCGCCGACACCAGCGTGGTGCTGGACGCCAGGAAGGCGGTGCGGTACCGGCCGACGCTGGCCTCGCCGCCGCGGGCGCCGCTGATCCGCTCCGACTCGCTGTCGTTCGTACGCACCAGCGCCGCGGGGGACGAGACGGGCATCAGCCCCTCCAACCTGCTCGCGGGCTTCCTGTGGAAGACCTACTCCGACCCGGTCACCGGCAGCCCCGACCTCTACGTCACCCCCACCAGGCGAGTCAGGACGGGCGGCTTCACGTTCACCGGCTTCACGCTGCTGGCCGAGAACGCCGAGTCGGGGCCGCAGATGGGCGCGACGTACAAGCTGGTGTTCGCGTACGGCGACGCCGTCCCAGCCAGGATGACGCAGGCCGTGAGGAAGCCGCAGCTGGCCGCGGTGCGCTCCACGCTCCACAACACGGCCTCCGACGCCGCCTCGCCCGGCCCCGTGATCCGCGCGTCCTACGTGTTCCTGCCGTGGGGGTGGTCCGACGTGGGTCACGGCTACGCACCTTCCACCGGCGAGCGCGTCGACTACGTCTACAGCTCCCGGCCCGACGAGACCTACTGGCAGCACGCCATGGGCACCGACACCATGGAGTTCCTCTACGGGGTGCGCCGCAAGCTGCGCCCCGGCCAGGAGGTCAGCGAGACATGGAACCTCGGCCCCCGGACGCCGTCGGCCGCCGCCACCTACGCGCAGGAGACCTTCTTCGGGCTCTCCGGCCCGGGCAGCACGGTGGACAAACCGTGGCTGCAGGTGTGCCTGGCCTGCAGGCAGGGCCTGCTCGGCTCGGTGTACCTCAGCGGCTACGCCGACTCCGCGCCGCTGCACTCGGCGTCGGAGGCCTACGCCGCGTCGCGGACGACGTTCTACCGGGACGGCAAGATCGCCTTCGACCTGGGCGCCGGCGGCTACGCGCCCTACCGGCCCGTGCCGCTGTCGCTGCCGCTGGCTCCGCGCCCGGCCGACTACCGCCTGGTGTGGGACTTCGCCAGCCAGGCGAACGCCCAGTCGCCGAGCCGTACCGAGTGGACCTTCCGCAGCGGTCCGCGTGACGCCACCGCCGCGCTGCCCCGTACCGTGCAGTGCGCCGACCCCGCGCGCAGGTGCTCCTTCCTGCCGCTGCTGTTCGTGCACTGGGACCTGAAGCTCGACCTCGACTCCCGGGCCGAGGCCGGGCAGGCGTTCGACGTCGGCTTCCGGGTGTCGCACCAGGAGCACCAGGCCCGGCCCACCGGCGTGCGCGCCACGGTCGAGGTGTCCTACGACGACGGCAGGTCGTGGTCGGCGCCGCAGACCGCCACCGCCAGGCGCGACGGCACGTTCGCCGCGCCGATCACGCACCCGGCCTACTCCGACGCGGTCCGCTGGGTCTCGCTGCGGGTCAAGGCGCGGGCGGGCGACGGCAGCACCGTCACCCAGACCAACATCCGTGCCTACCGGCTCGCCGGCTGACAGGGAGACCTGACATGCGCATCCACCGGATGACGACCTTCGGGGGCGTGGCGGCGATGCTGCTCGCCACGCTGACCCCGCTCACCACCGCAGCCGAGGCCGCCGTGACCGGCACCACCGCAGCCGAGGCCGCCGTGATCGGCACCGCTGTGACGGGCACCGTTGTGGCCGGCACCGCCGTGATTGGCACCGCTGTGACCGGCACCGCCGTGACCGGCGCGGCTGTGGCCGGCACCGCGCCGCCTGCCACGGGCGCGGCCTGTCCCAGGGCCGCCGGGGACCTCGGACCGGCGACGTGCCTGCTGCGCGCCGGCGCGGGAGGCGGCGACCGGCCGCTGCCGCGCGTGACCGCCGGCCGCGGCCCCCTGACCGCCAGGGACCTCCAGGAGGCCTACCGGCTGCCGTCGGACTGGCTGGGCGGCGGCCAGACCGTGGCCGTCGTCACTCCGTACGACAACATCGAGGCCGCGGACGAGCTGGCCGAGTACCGCAGGGCGAACGGCATGCCCCCGTGCGACGACGACTTCCCCTGCTTCAGGAAGATCAACCAGCGGGGCGGCGACACCCCGCCCGCCCCGAGCCCCGCCTGGGCGGTGCACAGCAGCGTGGGGCTGGAGCTGGCGGCGGCGGCCTGCCCGAACTGCAAGCTCCTGCTGGTGCAGGCCGACGACGCGTCCCTCGCCAGCATGGCGGCGGCCGTGGACCAGGCCGCCGCGCAGGGCGCCACCGCGCTCGTGCCGATGTGGGGCGTGGCCGAGTACGCGGGCCAGAGCACTCTGGCCGCCCGTTTCGACCACGCCCCGACCACCGTCGTCGCCCCCTCCGGCGTCGGCTTCAACAACGGCGGCCGGCAGATCCTCCCCGCGGCCTACCCGTCGGTGATCGCCGTCGGCGGCACCCAGCTCTACCGGGACCCCGCCACCACCCGCGGCTGGAACGAGTCCGCCTGGCGCGACACCGCCTCCGGCTGCTCGATGTACGCGCTGCGCCCGGCCTGGCAGCCGGCCGGAGCGTGCGGCGCCCGGCGTACCGTGGCCGACGTCGCGGCGGTGGCCTCCGCCGACACCCCCGTCCAGGTCTACAGCACCAGCCTGGGCGGCTGGGGCACCGCCGCCGGCACCCCCATCGCGGCGGCGTTCATCGCCGGCGTGTACGGACTGGCCGGCACGCACTCGGCCACCCCGGCGGGCAAGCGGCTCTACGCCGCCTCCGCCTACCTGAACGACATCACCGCCGGAAGCAACGGCGCCTGCGGTGGCGGCCGGATCTGCACGGCGGTGCGCGGCTACGACGGGCCCACCGGCATGGGCACCCCCAACGGCACCGGCGCCTTCTAGGAGAACCCTGATGCGAACACCACGATCCCCGCGCCGGCGGTTGCGGCGGGCCACCGTCGCGGCCGGCCTGACCGCCCTGCTGAGCACGGCCGTCACCCCGGCCACCGCAGCCCCGGCCACCGCAGCCCCGGCCACCGCAGCCCCGGCCACCGCAGCCCCGGCCACCGCAGCCCCGGCCACCGCCGGGACGGACTGCGTACCGACCTGGAAACTGCTCGACGCGCCCGTGAGCGAGGGCGTCGTCGACGTCGACGTGATCTCCCGCGACGACGTGCGCTTCTCCGAGCAACTGGAGGAGGGCGCCCGGTCGCTGCGCTGGGACGGCCGCTCGCTGATCGAGAACGGCCCGCAGCTCCCCGTGCCCCCGCGCACCGCGAGCCTGTTCCAGGTGGGCAGCGGCTCGTTCGACGCCACCGGCGGCTGGTCGCTGGTCAACCTGCACGGCCCCTTCCAGCCGGACGGGACCGGCGTGCTGGCCCGCCTCGGCCGCGACGGCTGGACGCTCACGCCCGCGGGCGTGTCGCAGAACCCCGAGACCGGCCCGTCCTGGCTGACGGACGTCGCCACGGTGGACTCCGCCCAGGCCTGGGCAGTCGGCCGCACCGAGGGGCCGGCGGGCGGCGCGCTCATCCAGCGCTGGGACGGCACGGAGTGGACGGCGGTCGACCACCCCGCGGCTCGCAGCGCCTCCGCGGCGCTCAGGTCGGTGAAGGCGGTGCCGGGCGGCGGCGTCTGGGCCGCCGGCTTCCGCAAGGACGAGCAGACCGGCAAGTACCAGCCGCTGGCCCTGCACCACGACGGGACGGCCTGGGCCGACGTCGCGCTGCCCGACCCCGGCGCCGAGGGCATGTTGTACGCGGTGGACGCCTCCGGCCCCGACGACGTCTGGGTCGCCGGCATCTCCGGCAGCCAGATCAGCCCGCAGCCGCTCCTGCTCCACTGGGACGGCCGGAGCTGGACCGGCATGCCCACGCCCGAGCCCGGCCCCTACGGCAGCGAGATCTTCAAGCTGTACGCCCCCGCCCCCGGCCAGCTGTGGGCCCTCACCAACGACAGCAGCCAGGGCGTCTTCCACCTGGAGCACTGGAACGGCACCGCCTGGCAGGAGGCCCTGCCCCAGGGCGAGCAGCCCGAGTCGTTCGGCTTCTTCTTCTACGACGTGGACGGCAGCGGCCCCGACGACGTGTGGCTGACCGGCACCTCCAACCGGACGGAGCCCTCCGACATCGGCTACCCGCTGCTGCTGCCCCGCCGCCTGATCGCCCACCTGAGTTGCGGGAGTGAGTGACGTGCGAATGTCTCGTAAGGCGCCCGCGCTGGCGTGCGCCCTGACCCTGCTGGGCGCCGCTCTGTCCGGCGCCGTCCCGGCGCAGGCCGCCACCGGCGACCCAGCGATCGCCTCGGTGATCGCCCCGGCCGTGCTGGCCGGCTTCGACGCCCGCGCCACCACGGACCTGTGGGTACGCATGTCGGGCAAGGCCGACCTCGCCCCCGCCAGGAAGCTCGCCAACCGCGCCGCCCGTGGCCGGGACGTGGTCGAGCGGCTGCACGACAGCGCCGACCGCGACCAGGGGCCGCTGCGCAGGCTGCTCGAGGCCGAGGGGGTGAGGTCCACGGCGTACTGGGTCACCAACGCCGTCTACGTGGAGGACGCCTCGGAGGCGCTGGTCAGGAAGATCGCGAAGTTACCCGGGGTCGAGGAGATCCGCGCGCCCGTCACGTACACCCTGCCCGAGCCGGTCCGGAGCACGCCCACCGGGCCCGCAGCCGCGGCCGGCCTCACCTGGGGCCTGTCCAACATCAACGCCGACGACGTGTGGGCGCGGACCGGCCGCCGTGGCGAGGACGTCGTCGTCGCCAACATCGACTCCGGCGTCCAGTACGACCACCCCGCCCTGGTCAGGAGCTACCGGGGCGCCAACGGCGACGGCACCTTCACCCACGACTACAACTGGTACGACCCGCTCGACGAGTGTCCCGGCCAGGCGCCGTGCGACCACAACTCCCATGGCACCCACACCATGGGCACCATGGCCGGCGACGACGGCCAGGGCAACCAGATCGGCGTCGCCCCGGGCGTGCGCTGGATCGCCGCCAAGGGCTGCACCACGGATCAGTGCTCGGAGCAGGCCCTCGTCGCGTCCTCGCAGTGGATGCTCGCGCCCACCGACTCCTCCGGCGCCAACCCCGACGTCTCCAAGCGCCCGCACATCGTCAACAACTCGTGGGGCGCGAGCCTGACCACCCAGCCGTTCATGGAGGACATCCAGCTCGCCTGGGCGGCCTCCGGCATCATGGGCATCTGGTCCAACGGCAACGACGGCCCCGCCTGCCAGACCTCCGGGACTCCCGGCGGGCGGATCATCAACTACTCGGTGGGCGCGTACGACGTCGACAACAGGATCGCCGGCTTCTCCAGCCGCGGCCCCGGGCAGGACGGCGAGATCAAGCCGAACATCTCCGCGCCGGGCGTGAACGTCCGCTCCTCGGTGCCGGGCAGTGCCTACGCCTTCTACAACGGCACCTCGATGGCGGCGCCGCACGTCGCCGGAGCGGTCGCGCTGCTGTGGTCCGCCCGCCCCGAGTACGTACGCGACATCGCGGGCACCCGCCTGCTGCTGGACCTGTCGGCCATCGACACCGACGACACCAGCTGCGGCGGCACCGCGGCCGACAACGCCGTCCACGGTGAGGGCCGCCTGGACGCCCTGGCCCTGGTCGAGGCCGGTACGCGCGGCACCGCCACGCTGGCGGGCACCGTCACCGACGCCACCACCGGCCTGCCGGTCGAAGGCGCCACCGTCACCCTCACCGGCCCGCTGACCCGCACCTCCACCCTCGGCGCCGACGGCGTCTACCGCTACACGCTCATCGCGGGGGAGTACCAGCTCAAGGCCGAGGCGTTCGGCTACCGGATCACGACCCGGACCGCCACGCTGGACAAGGACGGCTCCGTCACCCTGGACCTCGCCCTGCCGCCGACCGAGCGGATCGACCTGACCGGCACGGTCACCGACGCCTCCGGCCTCGGCCGCGGGCTCGCCGCCAAGATCACCGCCGACGACGGCAAGGGCCACACCTGGATCACCGAGTCCGACCCCGCCACCGGGGCCTACACCCTGCCCCTGCTCCCGTCGCTGACCTACACCCTGACCACCCGCGCCACGGAACCCGGCTACGACCCGGACGTCCAGCAGGTCACCATGGGCGAGACGGCCAGGCGGCTCGACCTCGGCCTGACCGTCGGCCTGGCCTGCGTCGCCCGCGGCTACGAGGTGATCCGCGACGGCAGCACCGAGCCGTTCGACGGCACGGCGGCGCCCAAGGGCTGGACGGTCACCGACGTCGACCCTCGCATCCCCAACTACGCCCACCAGCCCGGCTGGGTCTTCACCGACGCCGGAGGCCGGGGCAACCGCACCGGCGGCACGGGCGGCTTCGCCATCGTCGACTCCCTGCACTCCGGCCGGGGCCACCTCCAGGACACCTACCTGACCAGCCCCGCCTACGACCTGACCACCCGGGCCTCGGCGACCCTGGAGTTCGCCCACGACCTGAAGCCGGCGGTCAACTCCACGACCGGCGTCGACCTCAGCGTGGACGGGGGCCGCACCTGGAAGACCGTCTGGTCGGCGAAGGGCTTCCCCGGCGCTCCGGGGCCGGCCGCCCGCGTCGTCCCGCTGCCGGGCGCGGGCGGGCAGGCCGACGTCCGGATCCGCCTGCACTACCGAGGCCAGCTGTCCGGCTGGTGGGCAGTGGACGACCTGTTCGTCGGCCACCGCACCTGCCGGCCCGCGACAAGCTGACCCCACCGGCTGACCCCACCGGCTGACCCACCGGCTGACCCACCGGCTGACCCACCGGGCCGGTCACATGCGGCACGTTTCGTGACCGGCCCGGCGCCGACATACCCCCGACATACCGCACATCCCTACCTTGGCCTCCATGTTCCCCACGTCCCGGCGGCTCGCCGTCCTGATCCTGGCCGCCGCCTTCCTGGTCCCCGCCCCTCCCGCCACCGCGGCCGCGCTGTCCGACCCGGGCTTCTTCGGCACATGGAGCGGCAGCGCCTGGACGGTGGGACCACGCCTCAACTACGCGCTCACCGGCCTCAAGCCCGTGGAGACCGCCGTGAAGGCAGGCAACTACACGCTGGCCAAGCAGCGGCTGCTGGACTACTACCGCGCCCGCCCCGCCATCGAGGCGGGCGGCTTCTCGCACACGACCTGGCCGGGCGCGATCGAGCTGACCGCCGACCACATCTGGACGCTGGGATCGGGCGAGGCCCACATCAGGACGCTCACCTTCGGCCCGGGGGAGAAGACCGTCACGGCGGACGTCACCAGCAGCATCAACAGCGGCAGGACCGGATTCTTCCTGATGAGCCGGCACAAGGACCCGGTCATCGCCCTCATCAACAGCAGGAGCAAGGGCTCCGGCAAGCCGACTCTCCGCCTCACCCTGGCCGACGGCTCGGTGCGGAGCCTCACCCCCGCGCACGACACCTACATCTGGGCGGCCCACCCGGGCAGCGTGTACGGCACCAAGTACTACCTGCAGGTCAGCGACCAGGGCCCCGGCCCCTTCACCGCAGAGACCCGCAAGGCGTACCTGCGCTTCGACCTCGGCGGCGTCACGAACGTGAAGAAGGCGGAGCTGACGCTGACCGGCACGGCCGACACCGCCAAGGACATCATGCTCTACGGCAACGACGAGACCTTCGACGAGGCCACCCGCACCTGGTCCAACACCGTGCAGAACACCTTCTCCTGGGAGGGCGACCCCGGCGGCTTCGACTGGAAGCTGCCCGCAGGCGCCGACCGGGAGTACCTCTACCAGCTGCCCCGCTTCTACTTCGCCGGCCCGCTGGCCCTGGAGTACCAGAAGACCGGCGACGAGCAGCACGCCCGCACGCTCATCGGCCTGATGACCGACTTCGTCAAGGACGCCGACGCCTACGACGCCGACCAGGGCGCCGGCTCCTACCCGGGCAACCTGCACGCCGCGCGCCGCCTGCACAACTGGATCGCGGCCTACGAGATCCTGCGCAAGAGCCCGTCGCTGACCCCCGAGGCCAACACCGCGATACTCAAGACGATGAACCGGGCCGGCCTGTATCTGCAGGCGAACGTCAACGCCACGCCGAACAAGATGCAGTCGCAGAAGATCACGCTGCTGCACGCCGCCGTCTACTTTCCCGAGTTCCGCGTCGCGCCCGCGTGGCGGACCAACGCCGCCGACTTCCTGTCGGCCCAGCTCGACGAGGCGACCTACGCCGACGGCGGCTACAAGGAGTCCACGGACGCCTACCTGCGGGGCTACCTCAGACAGTACGTGGACGTCGTCGCCTTCATGCGGCGCAACGGCATCACCTTCACCGCCACCGCCAAGCTGCGGCAGCTGGGCCGCTTCCTCATGGACCAGAGCTACCCCAGCGGGTACGGCCCGGCCTACGGCGACAGCGACTCCCTCGACCTGCGCAGCACCCTCAAGAGCCTCGGCGAGCTGCTCGGCGACCCCGAGCTGCGCTACGTCGGCACCTCGGGCGCGGCGGGCGAGCGGCCGGCGCACACCTCCGTGCGCTACCCGGACACCCGGGTCGCGATCTCCCGCTCCGGCTGGTCCGCCGGCGACTCCTACCTCCGGCTCAACGCCGACCGCGGCAACCACAGCCATCCGGACGAGCTGGCGATCACCGCGTACGCGTACGGCCGGCCGCTGCTGCCCGACATGGGGACCTTCACCTACAGCACGGACGACCGCGCCGAATGGCTGCGGCTCACCACGGAGGCGCACAACACGATCGAGATCGACGAGCAGCCGCAGACCTCGACCGCGGCCGGCGGGATCTCGCACCTGATCAGCAACCCGGCCTTCGACCTGATCGGCGCGAACACCGAGAGCTCCGCCGGCGTCCGCCACGAACGCTCGGTCCTGTCGCTGCACTCGGGCCTGTGGCTGGTCTCCGACCGGCTCAAGCCGGCCGACACCGCCAAGGTGCACCGCTACGAGCAGAACTGGCATCTCGCCGCGGACGCGAACCCGTCGATGCGCTCCGGCACGGAGGCCACGACCACCGCCTTCGCGACCGGCGCGAACCTCACCATCGTCCCCGCCGACCCGGCCGAGGTCGCCTCCAGCCTGCGCGACGGCTACTACGCGCCGCGGTTCTACACGGTGGAGAACGCCAAGTACGCCTCCTACGTCAAGACGCGCTCCGGCCAGACGACCTTCGACACCCTCCTGGTGCCGTCCAAGGGCGCGGCCGACCCCTCGACGACGGTGGAACGGCTGCCCGTGAGCGGCACCCCCTCCTCCGAGGCGACCGCGCTGAGCCTCGACGGTGGCACGGGGGTCTACTACAAGTCCTGGACCACGAAGGCGCCGCGCACGTTCGGGGACTACGCCTTCGACGGCAAGCTGCTCCACGCCGACGCCGGTTCGATCGTGATGGTGGACGGCTCGTCGCTCGAACGCGCCGGCGAGACCCTGGTCAAGGCGCCGGCCGCGGTCGAGGATCTGGCCGTGACGTTCGGCTCGGACGGCACCGTACGCATCGACGGCAGCGGCCTGACGCCGAGCACCGACCCGGGCGAGTCCATCGCGATCAAGGCGCCGAACGCCACCAAGGTGCTCCTCAACGGCGTGGCCGTGCCCTTCGAACGGGTGGGCGCGCTCATCCACGCGGCTGCCTGACCCTTCCCGCGACATTCTGGCGCGGCCGGCGGCCAGAATAGCGACATGCCGGTTTCATCGACCGCAACTGTTCTGAGACGCGCGGCCCTCGCCGGATCGGTGACGGGCCTGCCCGCGGCCATCGTCCACGCGCGGGGAGAAGGGCTCGACGGGACCCTTCTCCCGCCGGTCACGTTCCTCCTGACGGTGGTCCTGGCCACGGTGGGCGCGCGGCTGGCCGGGCTGCCGCGCTGGGGCGTGGCCGGCCCTGCCGGAGGGGCCGTGACCTGGCTGCTCATCGCGGCCCTCGCGGTGCTGGTGCCGACCCCGGAGCCGGAGCTGATCGGCCCGCTACCGGTGCTCGTCGTCCCCGTCTACGTGGCCGGCGGTGCTGCCGGCTTCGCCTTGGCGGCATGGTCGTCCAGATCGCCCGTCCGCTGGTGGGCGGTGGTGCTGGCCGTGGTCGTGCCCCTCGGGTCCTGGGGCGCGGCGCGGCACAAGCCGCAGCTCCTCGCCTGGCTGGAGGTGCGCGGCATCGAGACGTCCGGCGTGCCGCTGATCGCCCCGGAGATCGAGGGGTACGAGCTGGTCCACGTGGACGTCGACGCCGCCGGGGACCCGGAGCCGTCCACCTGGCTGGAGTACTGGCGGAAGGCCACGCCGAAGCGCGGGTTCTCGCAGATCCAGGTCACGGTCTGGCCCGCCGCGGCCGGCGCGCCGCGCGACTCCTGCCTGGCGGTCACCGAGGACTTCGGGGTCCCGCTGCGCTGCAAGCAGCTCGCGGGGGACCGATGGGTCCGTACCGGCGAGGGGTCCTCCTGGGTGACCCTCTTCGCCAGTACGGGGGAAGCGCTGGTGATGCTCAACGCCTCGGGCGTCACCGAGGGCGACCTGGTGGCGGTGCTGCCCACCTTCCGTCCTGTCACGGCCGAGGAGCTCGCCGCGATCGCGTGACCGGCACAGGCCCGGCGCCTGACAGGGCCGCCACCGTTCGTCACGGCCGCGCCGCCGGAGGATACCGTGCCCTTGCGCGAAATATCCGGCTCCAGGACGTCCGTATGGCCCCTCTTGATCGCTCCTCATCGGTACGGAACGGATCAACGGAACGGGGAACGCGTTGGGACGGCGTGAGCGGCCACTGGATCCGGCGGACGGGCCCGTCGCCCGGTTCGCCTTCGAGCTGCGCAAGCTCCGGCAGGAGGCGGGCGGCCCCACCTACCGGGTGATGGCAGGGAAGGCCCACTACTCCCCGGCGACGCTCGCCCAGGCCGCCGCCGGGGACCGGCTGCCCTCGCTGGCGGTCGCCGAGGCGTACGTCGGGGCCTGCGGGGGAGACGTCGAGGAGTGGCGGCGGCGCTGGCGGGAGGCTGGCCGGGAGGCCCTGGAGGAGGCCGCCGCCGCGGACGACTCCGCGGCGCCGTACCTGGGGCTGACCCGGTTCGAGACCGAGGACAGCGAGCTGTTCTTCGGGCGCGCGGCCCTCGTGGAGCGGCTGTCCGCCCTGGTCCGCGAGCACCGCCTCGTCATGCTGGTGGGGCCGTCGGGCAGCGGCAAGTCGTCGCTGCTGCGCGCCGGCCTGGTGCCGTCGCTGCGGCGGGCCGCCCGGTCTGCCTCGATCCGCGTGCTGACGCCCGGCGCCGAGCCGGAGTTCCCCGGGCGGACGCACGACGTGGTGATCGTGGACCAGTTCGAGGAGGTGTTCACGCTGTGCGCCGACCCGGCGCGGCGGGCCCGCTTCATCGACGCGCTGCTGGCCGGGGACGGCGGCCGGGTGGTGCTGGCCGTGCGTGCCGACTTCTTCGGGCGCTGCGCCGAGCACCGGGAGCTGGCCGAGGCCGTCCGGGACGCGACCACGCTGATGAGCCCGATGAGCCCCGCCGAGCTGCGGGAGGCGATCACCGGCCCGGCGGCCAAGGCGGGCCTGGTCGTGGAGCGCGAGCTGACCGCCAGGATCGTCGGCGAGGTGGCGGGCGAGCCCGGCGGCCTGCCGCTGATGTCGCACGCCCTGCTGGAGACCTGGCGCCGCCGTCACGGCCGGGTGCTGACCACGGCCGCCTACGAGGCCGCGGGCGGCATCCGTACCGCCATCGCCCGCACCTCCGAGGAGCTCTACACCGACCTCACCCCCGACCGGCGCGAGCGTTTGCGCCGGCTGCTGCTGCGGCTGGTCACCCCCGGCCAAGGCGCCCAGGACACCCGCCGCCCGGTGGAGCGGGCCGAGCTGCTGACGGGCGACGGTGACACCGAGCCGCTGCTGGAACGGCTGGTGCAGGCCCGGCTGGTCACCCTCGACGGCGACCGCGTGGACCTGGCGCACGAGGCGCTGCTGACCGCCTGGCCGAGGCTGCGCGGCTGGATCGAGGAGGACCGCGAGCGGATCCGCCAGCAGCGCCTGCTCACCGAGGCCGCGCGCGCCTGGCAGGACCACGACCGCGACCCGGGTGGCCTGTATCGCGGGGCCCGCCTGTCGATCGCCGGCGAGCAGTTCGCCTCCCTCGACGGCCTGACCCCCTTGGAGCGGGAGTTCCTCACCACGAGCCGCGCCGCCCGGGACCGCGAGCGGCGCAGGCACCGCCGCCGCACCACGGCGATCTCGGGGCTGCTCGTCCTGACGCTGGTCGCCGCCCTGCTGGCCTGGCAGCAGAGCCGTACCAGCCGGGAGCAGCAACGGGAGAGCGCCGCCCGCCGCGCCGTCGGCGTGGCCGAGAGCCTGCGCGAGGCCGACCCGGTCACGGCCATGCGGCTCACCCTGGCCGCCTGGCACCTGGCCGACCTGCCCGAGACCCGCTCGGCCCTGCTGGCCGCCGCCGGCCGGCGCACCCAGGACGTGTTCACCGACCCGGACGGCAGCGCCGGCACCACCCGCCACCTCAGCGACGACGGCCGCTCCCTGCTCAGCGTCGGCACGGACCAGGTCACGCTCTGGGACCTGGCGACCCACCGCCGCATCGCGTCCATGCCCGGCCTGCGCGCCGACCGCTCCGAGGCGGGAGTGCGCCGGGGTGACGCCTGGCAGGTGCCGTTGATCCGGGACGGTGAGGTGACGCTGTGGGACCTGCGCGACGGCCGCCCCGGCACGACCACTTTCGGCTCCGTCGACCGGGGTGCCGAGATGGGGACGAGCGGCCACAGCCTCATCACCTACGGCACCGGCCGTTCCGGCCCCCGCGTCCAGGCGCGCGACCTGCGCGACGGGCGGCGGCTGATCGAGGTCACCGCTCCCCGCACCGCGGCGGACGACTCGGGCGAGGCCGTCTGGGAGCCGGGCGCGGCCGGCATCCGGCTCCAGGAGGAGGAGCGCGGCATGCCGCCGTTCGTCGACGCCGCGCTCAGCCCCGACGACCGCGTCCTGGCCGTGTGCGTCCCCGGCCGGCCGCTCCAGCTCTGGGACGTCGGGACCGGCCGCAGGATGCACACCCCCTGGGCCCCCACCGTCACCCTGCGGCAGTGCCAGTACGAGCAGGCCGGCTTCACTCCCGACGGCCGGCGGCTGGCTCTCGTCACGGACGACGGCGTCCGCCTGTGGGACCTGGCCACCGGGACGGAGCAGGCCGCCGTCCGCCATCCGGGGATCAAGGAGATCGGCTTCAGCGCGGACGGCGCCTTCCTGGCCGCCGCCGACGCGACCGACATCCTGCTCTGGCGGCTGGCCGCCCCCGGCTTCCCGGTGCTGCGTCACTCCCTGTCCGGCCAGTACGCCATGGATCTGCGCGTGGACCCGCAGGGGAAGTGGATCCGCTACCTGTCCGGCTCCGGCCGCGTCTGGCCGACGACCGTCCGCACTCTGAGCCTGGGCGGTGTGGTGCCTCCCGGCTGGCGGCCCCAGGCCGCCGGCAAAGCCGCCTTCAGCCCCGACGGCACCACGCTCGCGCTCGCCTACGCGGACGAGCAGGCGCAGGCTGTCCGGTTCCGGTTGTACGACCGGCACTCCGGGCAGCCCGTCGCCGACCTGCCGGACGTCTCCTGTCCGGCGTCGGGTGCGCCGGAAGGCTGTTCGGCCCTGCTGGCCTTCAGCTCCGACGGGCGGCTGCTCGCCCACGGAGCCTCCCCGCCCGGCCTGGGATCGCCGGACGCCCGCGTGTCCCTGTGGGACGTCCCGCGCGGGCGGACGGGGGACACGCCGCCCCCGCGCGCGCAGGACCTCGGGAACGCGGAGGCGATCGCCTTCGCCGCTGGCGACCGTTCGCTGCTGGTCGCCGAACAGCCCGCGCTCGGCTCCCTGCGGCTCCTGGACCTCGACCGGCGGGTCACCACCAAGACGCTGGCCGGCACCAGCGCGCACCGGATCGCCGTCAGCCCCGACCGGCGGCTGCTCATCACCTCGCAGGGGGAGGTCGTGGACCTGCTCTCGCTCACCAGGGCCACGGGCCGGCTCGGCCCCGGCGAGACCACCGCGCTCGCCTTCAGCCCCGACGGCCGTCACCTGGCCGCAGGCGACGACACCGGTGCCACCGTGTTGTGGGACGGACGCGTCCAGCGGCGCCTGGGCGTGCTGACCCCGCCGGACACGACCGTCCACGACTACGGCAGGCTCGTGACGGCGCTGGCCTTCTCACCCGACGGCACGATGCTGGCCGCCGGCAGCGGCGACGGCTCGCTGCAACTGTGGGACCTCGCCTCCCGCGAGCCGATCGGCTCGCCGCTGCCCACCGGAGGCGACATCATCCTCGCGCTGGCCTTCGGCGCCGACAGCCGGACGCTGTACGCCGCGAGCGGGCACGTCCCCCTCCAGAAGTACGTGCTCAGCCCCGGCGCCAACGCGGCCATCCTGTGCCGTCGCGCCGGCGGCGGCCTGCCGGCGCAGGAGTGGGCCAGGCACTTCCCCGGCCACCCCTACCGGCCCTCGTGCCCGCCGCAGCGGGGAGGGTGAGTGCGCTCACTCGATCCAGCTGTTGTCCGCGCAGGCGGTCTTGGTCACCCACTGGTGGGAGGAGATCTTGTTGTTGATGGTCGGGCCGGTGGTCAGGTCGTCGTCGGCGAGGTTGTCGGCGTAGAGCTCGTCGGGGGCCAGGCAGCCGTAGCCGTGCCTGTGGTCCTGGTAGGTGTAGTCGTAGAAGGCCACGTACCTGAGCTGCTCGTTGGTGAAGCCGTTGTTCATCAGCGACGAGGCCTTGTTGGTGTCGCCCAGCCTGAACGCGCCGACGTCGTCGCCCCAGTCGAGGTCGTTGCCGGCGTCCGCGCCGAGCAGGGTGTGGCAGTCGGCCTGGTCGAACGCGCGGACCTTCCCGTCCCGGTGCGCCTGCCCGTTCTCGGTGGGCACGCTGAACCAGACGGCGTCGCAGTTCTCCACCCGCGTGCCGGCGGTGTCCGCCGCGGCCGCGGGGGCGGCCGCCAGCGAGGCCGCGACAGTGATCGCGGCCAGGCCGAGTGCGGACATGGTGGTGGTGATCCTTCGCATGGTGACTCTCCTTCTGCCTGCCCCGTGGCAGGCGTCATGGGGCGCGCGCCGGACGCGTCGCGCGGATGGTCCTCCGTCAGGACCCGGTGATCCGCCTGGCCCGTTCGAGCGCCTCGAACTCCAGGCGGTGGTGCAGCGCCAGCTCCCCGGCGTAGGGCCGGGCCGCCTCGGCGCGGTAGTGGTCCTCCAGCGCGCGGGCGGTGGCCAGCAGCGGGGTCTGCCGGGCGCAGGTGGCCTCGGCGACCGCGAGCCGCACCTCGAAGACGTGGGCCTCGTCCGGGCTCAGGTCCTTGGTGAGGCGGGGCAGCCTGGCCCGGATCTCGGACGGGTCGGCGTAGCGCTGACCCCGCGCCGCCATGCACCGCCGCCAGGCGGCCAGCGCGGTGGCGAAGCGGGTGTCCCGCATGATGGCGGGCACGTAGAGCGGCCGCAGGTTGGTGGCGACCTTCTCGGCGCGGAACCAGGTCGCGCGATCCCCGTAGAGCGCCTCGTTGGCCGTGGCCGTGCAGCCGCCCATGACGCTGGTGACGGTGCCGCCGGCGGGCAGCCCGACCGAGATCCGGCTCCTGTCAGGGCCGCCCTCCAGCGCGCGGTCGTACCGCTGCCGGTCGGCGGGGGAGAGGGTCGCGTAGTAGGCGACGTTCGGGTTGTGCTGCTTGGCGGCCAGCCACCTCTCTTTGATGCGCGTGCCGTACCCGTGCTCGCGGGCCCAGGCGACGTCGGCCAGCACGTACCCGGTGCCCCGCCGTTCCTCGACGGTGGGAGGCTGGGCGGTGTGGTAGCGGAAGCCGTGGCGCCGCATGCACTGCCGCGTCAGGACGTCCTCCGCCCGTTCCAGCACGATCCGCTCGGCGTCCGTCAGCTCCCTGTCAGGGACCGGCACCCGCGCCGGCCCGCCGCCCGCGGCGGCCGTAAGGAGCAGCAGGACACCGGCCCCCGTCCCGCGCCAGAACCTCACACTCACACAACCCTCCGCCGGGGATCTCGGGCCACGGCACGGGGTGTCCGTGCCGGCCGCTCGTTCGTCGCGAGACCCAGCTTCCGGGGCGGGAAAATTGTCCGGAACCCCCCTTTCGCCACCGCAGACAATGCAGGTGGCCCGCCCGCAGAACGCCAGGGCGACCGAGGTCGCGGCCTCGTCGTGGTCTCACAGGCGCGGGGAGAGCGTGCCGCCTCAGGCGAGATGCGCCTCATACGCGGCGATGACCGGCGATCTGATCGCGGCCGGACAGGCTACTGCGGCCTTGGTCCTGGGTGACGAGCGTGCCGGGGCTACCGGACCGGGCAGGCGGACGGCTGATCTCCGCGACGCTCGACCGAGCGCGGACGCATCCTGCCGTCAGGTGAATCAGGTGCCGTGCACGGTGCTGACCAGGCCGTAGTCACCATCGTCGCGCCGGTACACCAGGCACCCCGCGCCGGTGCCGGCGTCGGCGAAGAAGACGAACGGGAAGCCGGTCAGCTCCAGCCGCTCCACGGCCTCCTCCAGGGTGAGGCGGGGCGCGGGCGACGGGCTGATGGAGATCGCCGCGCAGGTCGGCGTCGGCAGGCCGGACGCGGGTACGAGCTGGGCGAGCCGGTAACCGCCCCCGCCCGTGCGGTAGACGACGCTGTCCTGACCGGTCACGTCCTCGGTGAACAGCAGGAAGTCGTGACCCAGCTGCTCCATGTCGACGACCGCCTCGTCGGGCACGGTGCGGTCGGCCGCGACGCTCCGTACGATGCGCGGCTCGTCGCCGGCGCGGCCGTCGCGGGGCGGGCGGGGGTGGCGTCCCCGCCGGTTCTCCCAGTCGCGGGTGCTCTCCAGCAGCCGTGCCCGCAGCCGGTCGCGGAGCAGGTGGATGGCGGCACGTGTGGAAGCGGCGCTGGCCTGGGCCCTGATGAGCCGCCCCTGGACGTTCAGCACGGCCTGGGCCGTACGCGGCCGCTCCGCGAGCGTGGGCGCGGTGGCGAGCGTGACCCTGGCATCGAGCACCGGCTCGTGCGCCAGCCTGGTCAGCCCCGCCAGCGTATGCCTGGCCTCCCGGACGTCGGCGGGGCGGATTCCGCCACGGATCTTGACCTGCACGTCGGCGGGGTCGAGAGCGATGGGCCTGTGCCTCATGGGTGAGCACCTTCTTCGCGTCCGTTGCTGATGGCACCACCCTGTGACCAGCCCGGACACCGCTGCTAGGGACTTTCGGCCCTATCGATGAGGATTTTGGGACAGGTGGTGCTGAACGCGAGCGAGGACCAAAGACCCCGCTTCGCGGGACCTCCTCCCGCAGCGCCCCCTGATCACCTGGACCGAAGCTGAGAGCGAGAGCCCGGAACGGCTGAGGAGATCGGTGATGACCAGTCAGATCGTGGTCGGCGTGGACGGCTCCGCCCCGGCCGTCGCGGCGGTGGAATGGGCGGCGGCCGACGCCGCACGGCGCGGGCTGGACCTGCGCATCGTGCACGTCTGCGAGCGGTGGCCGCACAGTGAGGGCACCGAGCACTGCGCCGGCGCGCTGGAGGCCGCCGCCGACGTGGCGCGCGGCCTCGCCGGCGGGGTCAAGGTGACGACGGACCTGCGCGCCGGGAACGTCGTCGACGAGCTGATCGGGGAGTCCGCGACGGCCGGCAGCCTGGTGCTGGGCAGCCGCGGCCTCGGCGGGTTCACCGGCATGGTGCTCGGATCGGTGAGCACCGCGGTGGCCGGGCACGCCGCGGGGCCGGTCATCGTCGTCCGCGTAGCTCGTGCGGCCGGTCCTGCCCACCCGCCGGGCGAGCACGGCCGCGCCGTCGTCCGCGCGGCTCGCGCGGCCGACCACGACGCGGCCGAGCACGGCCGCGTCGTGGTCGGCTACGACGGCTCCGAGCACGCGCGGGCCGCCATGCGGTACGCCGTCGAGCAGGCCAGAAGCCGCCGGGCCGAACTGCACGTGGTCACGGCCTGGCAGGTGCCGTCCTTCTCCCCGTACGCCGTCGGCTACGGCAAGCTGATCGAGCAGGTCATGCAGGAGGAGCCACGCCAGGCCCGCGCGCTGGTGGAGCCCTGGCGCGACGAGCACCCCGACCTGGCCATCACCGACGAACAGCCCTGCGAGCACCCCGTCGCCGCCTTGACCAAAGCGGCCGAGACCGCCGACCTCGTCGTCGTGGGCTCGCGCGGCCTCGGCGGCTTCGCCTCGGCCCTGCTGGGCTCGGTCAGCCACGCCGTGCTGCACCACGTGACGTGCCCGGTCGCCGTGGTCCGCCCGCGCGGGTGACGGCCCATCGGAGGCGTATCCAGGGACTTCGGTCCCTGCTCGGAACGGCGCGGGCCACGCCAGCCCTTCGGATGAGATCAGAATTCGCAGCAATGTCACCACAGGAGCGCACAGTGAACGCACCGACCGCCCCGACCGCCTTCAGACCTGCCTTGATGCTGGGCATGGCGACGCTCGGATTCGCGCTGAACTTCTGGGCCTGGGCCCTGCTCAGCCCACTGGGCCCGCGTTTCAAGGAGCTGCTCGGCCTGTCAGCGGGGCAGCAGGCGCTGCTGGTGGCGGTGCCGGTGATCGTGGGATCGCTGGGCCGGATCCCGGTCGGCGCGCTCACCGACCGGTTCGGCGGCAGGGTGATGTTCCCGCTCGTCTCGCTCGCCACCATCGTGCCCGTGCTGTTCATCGGCCTGGCCGGGCAGACCTCGCTGGCGGCGCTGCTGGCCGGCGGGTTCTTCCTCGGCATCGGCGGCACCGCCTTCGCCGTGGGGGTGCCGTTCGTGAACGCCTGGTTCCCGCCGCACCGGCGCGGGCTCGCGGTCGGCGTGTTCGGCGCCGGGATGGGCGGCACCGCCATCAGCGCGCTGACCACCGTCCCCCTGGTGCGCGCAGGTGGCCCCGCCACGCCGTTCCTGATCACCGCGATCGTGCTGGCCGGCTACGCCGCCGCCGCCTGGCTGGTGCTGCGCGACGCGCCCGGCCGTACCGTGGCGACCCAGCCCCTGATGGCGCGCCTGGCCGCCACGGTGAAGCTGCCGATCACCTGGCAGGCGTGCGTGCTGTACGCGGTGGCGTTCGGCGGCTACGTCGCCTTCTCCGTCTACCTGCCCGCCTACCTGCAGACCGGCTACGGCCTCGAACAGGCCGACGCCGCCAACCGCATGGCCGGGTTCGTCGCGCTCGCCGTCCTGGCCCGGCCCGTGGGCGGCTGGCTGTCCGACCGCGTCGGCCCCGTCCGGGTGCTGACCGGCGTGTTCGCCGTCACCGCCGTCATGGCGGCGGTCCAGGCGGCCACGCCCGGTCTGATGCCCACCGGCACCATCGCGTTCCTGACCATGGCCGCCGCCCTCGGCGCGGGCAGCGGCGCCACCTTCGCCCTGGTCGCCCAGGTGGCCCCCGCCGACAAGGTGGGCACGGTCACCGGGCTGGTCGGCGCCGCCGGCGGCCTCGGCGGGTTCCTGCCGCCGCTGGTGATGGGCTTCCTGTACGGGCAGCTCGGCTCCTACGGCCTCGGCCTGGCCCTGCTGGCCACCACCGCCGTGCTCACCCTGGCCCTGACGGCGACCGCGGTCCGCTCCCTGACCGGCCGCCGCACGGCCGAGCGCGCCGGCTGACGCGCAACCGACCCGAGAGAAGAGGTAGGCGAAGTGGGTGCGGTCGACCTCCGTATCGAGCGGGGCAGGCCACCAGTCGACCCGCCGCCACAGCGGCCCCGCGCGTCCTGGCACCTGCGGGCCAACGCGATCGTGGTCGGCTGGCTGGCCCTGACCCGTGGTGGTGGCGCCGGCGGGTGACGTGCTCCCGGCACCCCGCTGGCTGCTGGTCCACATCTTCCTGCTCGGCGCCGTCTCCACCGCGATCCTCATCTGGAGCGAGCGATTCACGGTGGCCCTGCTGCACCTGCTGCCCGCCGTTCTGGGCGGCGGCCCGGCGCGCTTCACGGAGAACGCGGCGCTGCTGGAGCGCGCCTGGCCGGTGCGGCTGGTGGCGCTCAACCTGGGCGTGCCGTTGCCGGCGCTGCCACTGCCGGCGCCGGTGACACTGCTGGGCTGGGCGCTGGTGCTGGGCTCGGTGCTGGCCTTCGTCGCCCTGGCCGTGGCCGCCCTGACCCGCGCCCGGTCCGCGCGGGCGGGTGACTCGCACGCGAGATGGCCGCCGGCCCCGGCACGGGCACCGCGTTGCACGTGGTCGGCGCCCCGTTCGACACCGTCTACGTGCTGGGCCATCCGGCCCTTACCGGGGTGGCGGCGCGAGCACGCGCCACAGAGCCCGTACGGCCAGCAGCGACGCCGCGCCCGCCGCACCGACGACCAGGCCGGGCGCCACCACCTCGCCCAGCGCCCCGCCACCGGCGGCCGACAGCCCCTGCAAGGTCGTGGTCCCGGTCAGCGCCAGCCCGAAGGCCTGGCCCCGGCTCTCCGTCGGCACCGCCTCCAGGAACCGCCGGGCCAGCCCCAGCTGGTACGCGACCCCGAACCCTGACACGGCCAGCAGCACCGCCGCGACGCCCGGCCCCGGCGACGGCACGAACCCCAGCAGCGGCGCCCCGAGCAGCAGCGCCAGCGGCCGGGCCAGCCGTTCCCTGCGCTCCGGGCCGGCCAGCCGCCCGATCACGAGGTCGCCGGCGAGCATGCCGAGCGCCACGGCGGTGAACAGCAGCCCGGCCGAGCCCGGCACGCCGATCCGCACGGCGTACGGGACGAGCACGCCCTCAGCGCCGACCACGAGCGCGGGCGGCAGCCACTGGGCCAGCAGCAGCGAGCGGACCTCCGGCCGGCGCAGCAGCTCGCGGTTGACGCGCCAGGTCTGCCGCACCGCGTACGTCCCGGCGGTCGTGCCACGGCCCGGACCCCCGGCCAGTCGCAGGCGCAGCAGCGCGGCCGACAGCAGGCAGCTCGCCACGGTGATCCAGAGCGCCCCGTACGGGCCGATCGCCGCGATCAGCATCCCGCCCGCGGCGAAGCCGAGCACCTGCGTGCCACCGGCGGCCATGGAGAACACGGCCCGGCCGAGCACGTACCGGTCGCCGTCGAGCAGCTCGGGCAGCAACGCGCCGCGCGCGGCGGAGGCGATCGCGCCGGGGACACCGGTGACGAACACCAGCACCAGCATCGCGGCGGGGGAGAGCACCCCGGCGGCGAGCACGGCGGCGACCACGGCGCGGACCAGGTCGTAACCGGCCAGCACGGCCCGGGGCGGCCACCGGTCGGCGTACGCCAGCAGCAGCGTGCCGCCGAGGGCGAAGGGCAGGAAGCCGGCGACGTAGGCCAGCGCGGCCAGCAGCGACGAGCCGGTGCCGGCGTAGACGGTCACCGACAGCGCGAGCAGCTTCACCGTCTCGCCGCCGAGGAACAGCGTGTAGCCGGTGAACAGCACGCGGAACTGCCGCACCGCGAACACCTCGCGATAGGTGGCTCCCGTCGGCGCGGCCTGGGGTGTCGTCATGCGGGCCAGTCTCGGGCAGGCGCGGGCGTGGGCGTTAAGCTTTCGCGTGGAGGCGAAAGATGCTGGTCATCGAGGTCGGGCCGATCGACGTGGCGCACACCCGCTACGCGATCTCGCCGCTGGGTGAGGCGATGAACGCGCTGCGGGTCGCTTCGGGCAGGCAACCGGCCGGGCCGCTGCGTCCCTGGGCGGAGCGCATCGCGCCCCGGTACGCGCGGCTGCTCAGCCAGACGCCCGCGGTGGAGGCACTGACGACGCTGTTCCGCCGGGGCGGCTACAACGCCGACTTCATCCATCCTCCGCCACCGGGCCCCGGCGGCGACCTCGCCGCCGAGCTCGCCGTGGTGCGGGCGACCCCGCTGCGCCAGGTGCGCACGGAGATCGCCCGCAACCTCGCCGGGCTGCGCCCGCCGCCCCGCCACGTGCAGCGGATCCTCGCCGCCCCTGACGTGCTCACCCGGCTCGCCGACGCGATGGAGGCGACCTGGCACGCGCTGGTCGAGCCCGACTGGCCGCGGCTGCGTACGGTGCTGGAGCGCGACCTGGTGCACCGCGCCGGGCACCTGGCCATGTACGGCTGGGCCGCGGCGCTGTCCGACCTGGACCCCCGGGTGGCCTGGCGCGCCGAGGGGGACGACGGCGTGATCGAGGTGCGCACCGGCCCCGGCGACGAGCGGGAGCGGCACCGGCTGGGCGGCAAGGGGCTGCTGCTGATGCCGACCGTCTTCGGCACCCTGATCAGCTACGTCGAGCCGCCCTGGCCGTACGCCCTGGTGTATCCGGCGCGCGGCGTGGCGAACCTGCTCGGCCCGCCGCCCCCGCAGGGCGGTGCGATGGCGCTGGCGCGGCTGGTCGGGCCGCACCGCGCGCAGGTGCTGCGGGCGCTGGAGGCGCCGGCGACGACCACGCAACTGGTCCGCCAGCTGGGCCTCAGCCTGGGGGCGGTCGGTGGCCACCTGGCCGTGCTGCGCGAGTCCGGCCTGGTCACGCGGACGCGGACCGGCCGGTCCGTACGCTACGAGCGCACCCCGCTGGGCACGGCCCTGGCCGCGGACTGAGCGCCACTCGCCCGTCCTGCCGAGGCGTTCACGCCTGCCGGCGCCGCGTCATCAGCCGCACCTCATCAGCCGCACCTCATCAGCCGCACCTCATCAGCCGCAGCTCATCGGTCCACGCCATCGGCCGCACGTGATGAGCCGCACGTCAGCACCGGGGTGAAGCCGATCTGACGCCGATCAGAAGCGGCCCTCTGTCACTACTGGAGTCGCGGATCCGCGTACTGGTCGAGTTCCACACGAGGGGCGCCCCGGATTCCAGGGCGCGAAGGAGAACCATGGGAATCGCATCACGCACGAAGAACGCCGCCGTCGCTGTGGCGGTGGTGCTGACGGCGACCGCCGCCACGCTGGGGGCGGCCGTCGCGCCCGCCTCGGCGACGGCGGACCCGCCGGGGCAGGCGGCGACGGCCGAACGGGGGACGGACGGCGCCTACACGGTGCGCGTCACCGGCGAGGCCGCGAGGTCGGCACAGGCCGCGCCGCCACCGACGACCTCGCCGCCGGCGGGCTCGCGGACGTTCATCCCGAACGGGGGCGGCTTCGACTGCGCGCCGGAGTGGGTCTGCGCGGGTGTCCCGTACGGGGGCGGGATCTACCTCTTCAAGTTCCGGGCCTACGCCCGTTACGGCCTGAGCAACTGGTTCGGCACCGGGTTCGTGATCAACAACCAGACCGGTCGAGCGGCGGCCAGGCTGGAGGACAACAACCTGGCGCAGCGGGCGTGCATCCCGTCGCCGGCGGTGGCGAACGGCATCGGGTGGGACCCGATCTGGTACATCAGGCTGACCGCCGCCCCCTGCTGAGGGCGTCCGGCTGACTGATCGCCCGGCCCTGCTCGGCGCGGATCACGGGAAATCCGCGCCGAGCAGCCGCGCTGCCCCGTGCCGCGCGCCCGCAGTTGACCTCAACTTCGCTTCAGGTTGCAGACTGCTCAGCCAAGGCGCCGAGACAGTCGGCGCCAGGAGGAGCGAGGGTCATGCGGCAAATACTGGTCAACCGATTCGGCGGCCCCGAGGTGCTGGAGCTGGACAAGGCCCCCGACCTCGTCCCGGGTCCCGGACAGGTCGTGGTGGGCATCTCCGCCGCCGACATCATCTTCCTCGACACGCTGCTGCGCAGCGGCGCCGGCAAGGACTACTTCCCGCTCCGCCCGCCCTACGTGCCCGGCCACGGTGGCGCCGGATTGGTGACCGCGGTGGGGGACGGTGTCGACCCGGCCTGGACGGGCCGGCGCGTCGCGGTGGGGACCTCGGGCGGCGGCTACGCGGAGCAGGTCGCGGTCGCCGTCGAAGAGCTGACGCCGATACCCGACGGCCTGGGCCTGGCTGAGGCGGCGGCGCTCCTGCACGACGGCCCCACCGCGGTGAACATCACCGACGCGGCCGAGATCAAGGAGGGCGCCCGGGTGCTGGTCACCGCCGCCGCGGGCGGCACGGGGCTGCTGGTCGTGCAGCTCGCGCGCGCGGCCGGGGCCAGGGTCATCGCCGCGGCTCGCGGGGCGCGCAAGCTGGAGCTGGCCCGGGAGGTGGGCGCCGAGGAGGCGTTCGACTACACCGAAGCCGGCTGGATCGACAGGGTGCGGGCCGCGACCGGCGGCGACGGCGTGGACGTGGTGCTCGACGGCGCCGGCGGCCCGCTCGGCGGCGAGGCGTTCGAGGCGGTGGCGCACGGCGGCCGGTTCGTCAGCTACGGGACGTCCAGCGGTTTCGCCCAGGTCGATCCGGACACGGCCCGGCAGCGCGGGATCCGGACGATCAGCCTCATGGACCTGAACGGCTCGGCTGCGGGGAAGACGGAGGAACTCGTCGGGAGGGCGCTGGCGCTCGCCGCCGACGGGCGGCTGCGGCCGGTCATCGGCCAGACCTTCCCGCTGGAGCAGGCCGCGGACGCCCACGCCGCCATCACGGCGCGCGACGCCCTCGGCAAGACGCTGCTGCTGCTCTGAACCCGCTGCCGCCCGCCCCGCACCTCGTTCCTCGCCGTCGCGCGGTGCGGACGGGCGGCGGCGCCCCCTGGCCGGTGGCGCAGGGGTGACCCCACCTGAGGCCGCTGCACGCGTGCGCCCGCGCAGCCGCCGCTACACGCGCGCCCGCTCAGCGGTCGCCTGCGGTGCGACGGCCACGCGGCGCCTGCGCGTGGGCAGGCCGTAGGTGGGGTGCGAGGTGGCCCACAGCGCCGTCCGCAGGATGCTCGCCTTGATCGCCACGGCACCCCGGCCGCCCCGGTACGCCGGCTTCGCCCGCCCTTCGCCGTCGACGAGCTGCCAGATCCCGTCCCGCCGCCCCAGGCTGATGTGGTTGTAGGTGTAGGCCAGCTTGGTCCGCGCGACCGGCCGGCCGGTCAGGCGGGCCACGATCGCCTCGATGGCCTGCCGCCCCGTGTAACCGGCCGACGCGCAGGACATCGGCAGCGGCCGGCCGCTGTCGCCGATGGCGTGGACGCTGTCGCCGACGGCGTAGACGTCCGGGTGCGAGACCGAGCGCATGGTGCGGTCGACGACGATCTGGCCGTTCCCGGTGACCTCCAGCCCGCCGGCGGCGGCGACGGGGCTGATCCCGAACCCGGCCGTCCACACGGTCGCGTCGGAGGCCAGGGCGGTGCCGTCGGCGCACAGCACCCGCGCCGCCTCGACGGCTTCGACGCTGGTGTGCTCCAGCACGGTGACGCCCAGCCGGTCGCAGGCCCGGCGCAGGTGTCCGCGCGCGCCGGGGGAGAGCCGGGCGCCCAGCTCGCCGCGGGCGATCAGCGCCACCGACAGGCCGGGGCGGGACTCGGCGAGCTCGGTGGCGGTCTCGATCCCGGTCAGGCCGTCGCCGACGATCACCACGTTCCCCCGCTCGCCCCGCCCGGTCAGGCTGTCCAGGCTGTCCAGGCGCTCGCGCAGGCGCAGCGCCGAGGGCCGGGCGGCGACGTCGAAGGCGTGCTCGGCCGCGCCGGGGACGCGCGTGACGTCGCCGCGGCTGCCGAGCGCGTAGACGAGCGTGTCGTAGCCGAGCTCGCCGTCGGTGAGCGCGACGGCCCGGCGCCCGGGGTCGACGGCGGTGACGCGGGCCACGCGCAGCCGGATCCCCGTGCCCGAGAAGACGTCGGCGAGCGCCGGCGCCGCGAGGTTCCGGCCGGCCGCGAGCTGGTGCAGCCGCATGCGCTGGACGAAGTCCGGCACGGCGTTGACCACGGTGATCCTGGTGTCCTCCGGGGACAGCCGGCGGGCCAGGTTGCCCGCCACGTAGGCCCCGGCGTAGCCGGCGCCGAGAACGACGATGTGGTGTTTCATGTGGTGCTCCCGTGGGTTCGTTGGCTCGGCGTCCTGACGACCATGAGGCGTCGGCGTCCCGGCCTTTGTGACAGCGCGGTCGTGTGCCGTACGCCACAGAGCCCGGAGTGTCACACGGCGGCGGGCGCCGGCGACTTGTGCATGGAGCCGCGGAGCGACAGGCAGGAGCCAGGCATGAACGAGCGCACGGACGCGACCACCGGCACCGGCGGTCCATCGGAGCGCACCACCGAGGCGACGGACAGCTTCCTCGCGCACCGCAACCTGCTGTTCACCGTCGCCTACGAGATGCTCGGCTCGGCGGCGGACGCCGAGGACGTCCTGCAGGAGACCTGGCTGGGGTGGGTCAAGGTCGATCTGGCGCAGGTGTCCGACCGCCGCGCCTACCTGGTGCGGATCGCCACCCGCCGCGCGCTGGACCGGCTGCGCGTCATGAAGCGCCGCAAGGAGGCGTACGTCGGCCCCTGGTTGCCCGAGCCGCTGCTCACCGCGCCGGACGTGGCCGAGGACGCCGAGCTGGCCGAGAGCGTGTCGATGGCGCTGATGATCGTCCTGGAGACCCTGTCGCCGACCGAGCGGGCCGTCTTCGTGCTGCGCGAGGTGTTCGACGTCGGGTACGAGGAGATCGCCGCCGCGGTCGGCAAGAGCCAGGCGACCGTCCGACAGATCGCCCACCGGGCCCGCCGGCACGTCGATGCCCGGCGCCCGCGCGAGTCGGTCTCCCCGGGCCAGGCCAGGGCGGCCCTGGAGTCGTTCCAGCGCGCGCTGGACACCAGGGACCTGCAGGGCCTGCTGGACGTGCTCGCCCCCGAGGTGGTGCTGGTGAGCGACGGCGGCGGCGTCAAGCAGGCCGCGCCGCGGCCGGTCACCGGCGCGGGCAAGGTGGCCCGCATGATCGTGGACGGCCTCGGCAAGGCCGGGGTCGCGCTCACCAGCGAGCCCACGGTCGTCAACGGCAACCCGGCGCTCCTGCTCCGCGTGGACGGCGAGCTCGACGGCGTCATCGCGGCCCGGGTGGAGGGCGACCGCATCACCGGCCTCTACTACGTCCGCAACCCGGGGAAGCTGACCCGCATCGCCTCCGAGACCCCGCTCACGCTGCAGTAGGGCGCCGACCGCGCCGGCCATCGGGCTCCTGCAAGCACCGAACTCCGACATATCCCCTACTGGAGGTCATCTCATGTCGAACAGCGTCACCGGCGAGCTCGCCGACCTGCGGCTGCCGGTCGAGCGGGGCTGCCCGTTCGCTTCACCGGCCGCCTACGAGCGACTGCGCGAGCAGGCGCCGATCAGCGAGATCCGCCTGGCCAGCGGCGGCCGGGCGTGGTGGGTGGCCGGTCATGAGCAGGCCCGCGCCGTCCTCGCCGACCCCCGCTTCTCCTCCGACAAGCGCAAGGACGGCTTCCCGCTCTACAGCCTCGACGCGGCGACCCTCCAGCAGCTTCGCAGCCAGCCGCCGCTGATGCTCGGCATGGACGGCGCCGAACACTCCGCGGCCCGCCGCCCGGTGATCAGCGAGTTCACCGTGAAGCGGCTGGCGGCGCTGCGCCCGCGCGTCCAGGAGATCGTCGACCGGTTCGTCGGCGCCATGCTCGCCGCCGACCGGCGGCCGGTCGACCTGGTGCAGGCGCTGTCCCTGCCGGTGCCCTCCCTGGTGATCTGCGAGCTGCTCGGCGTCCCGTACGCCGACCACGACTTCTTCCAGAGCCGCACCACCAGGATGGTCAGCAGGACCTCGATGGAGGACCGCCGGCGGGCCTTCGGCGAGCTGTACGCCTACATCGACGACCTGGTGACCCGCAAGGAGTCCGCACCGGGCGACGACCTGTTCGGCCGGCAGATCGACCGGCAGCGGCAGGAGGGCGCCGTGGACCACGAGGGCCTGGTGAGCCTGGCCTTCCTGCTGCTGACCGCCGGGCACGAGACCACGGCGAACATGATCTCGCTCGGCGTGGTCGGGCTGCTCACCCATCCGGAGCAGCTGACCCTGGTCAAGGCCGACCCCGGCAGGACGCCCATGGCCGTGGAGGAGCTGCTGCGCTACTTCTCCATCGCCGACGGGGTCACCTCCCGGCTGGCCACCGAGGACGTGGAGCTCGGCGGGGTGCGCATCAGGGCCGGCGAGGGCGTGGTCGTCTCCGGCCTGTCGGCCAACTGGGATCCGGCGGTGTTCGCGAACCCGGGCGAGCTGGACGTCGAGCGCGGCGCCCGCCACCACCTCGCCTTCGGCTTCGGCCCGCACCAGTGCCTCGGCCAGAACCTGGCCAGGATGGAGCTGCGGATCGTCTTCGACACGCTGTTCCGCCGCATCCCGGGCCTGCGGCTCGCCGTGCCGCTGGAGGAGCTGCCGTTCAAGAGCGACGCGGTCATCTACGGGGTGCACGAGCTCCCCGTCACCTGGTGAGCGGGGCCGGTGGCGTGCGGGCCGCGCTGCCGCGAGTGGGCGTGCCGGTGGCGAACGGGCCGCGCTGGTCGGCGGCGCGGTCACGCGCTCGGCCGGGAGGCGTAGGGGAGCAGGGCCATCTCGCGGGCCGTCTTGACGGCCTTGGCGATCCGGCGCTGCTGCTGCACCGTGACGCCGGTGACGCGGCGGCTGCGGATCTTGCCCCGGTCGGAGATGAACTTGCGCAGCAGCGCGATGTCCTTGTAGTCGATGCGGTCGGCGCCCTGCAGCGGGTTGGCCTTCTTGCGCGGCACGCGGCGGTGCTTCACACGTTCTCCTTGACGTTGAGAAGGGGGGCGAACGGGTCGTCGTAGCCGGCCCAGACGTCCGGCCCGGCCGCTTCCTCCTCCGCGGTGAGCAGGCAGGAGTCCAGCAGGGCGTGGAAGCGGGCCGGGTCGAGGTCGGGGCCGGTGAAGACCAGGTGCTGCACGCGGTCGCCGTACGGCCCGGCCCAGTCGAGGGAGGCGGTCAGGCGGCGGGCCGGGGAGACCAGGTCCCAGGCGGCCTCCGGCAGGGCGGCCAGCCACGGCCCGGCGTCCTCGGCCGAGACGAGCCCGGCGACGGCGTCCCAGGCCAGCAGCTGCCCCGGGCGGGTGGCCAGCCAGAACCGGCCGCGCGAGCGGACGGACTCGGTGACCAGCTCGTCCACGGCCTCGAACAGGCGGGCCGGGTGGAGAGGGCGGCGGCTGCGCCAGACGGTGGTGACGATCTCGTCGGTGCGCGCGTCGCAGGGGAGCTGCGCGGTGGCCGGGTCCACGCGGGCGGCCAGCTCCGCCGTGCACACGGCGGCGCCGGTGACCGGGGGGAGTGAGCCGGTGGTGTGCAGCGGGGTGACGGGCGCCAGGTGGGCCAGGACGCGGCGCGACAGCTCCCGATCGTCCTCGTCGCCGCCGTGCAGGACCAGGCCGGTCGGGTATTCGAGCTGCCGGGCCAGCACGTCGGCCAGGTAGCGCTGGTCGCCGCCGGCGGCCGGTTTGCCGATCTCGGCGAGGCGCTCGCCGCGGGTCAGGTCGTCCGGCATGGCCGCGGCGTCCACGGCGGTGAGGACGGCGGTGAGCCGCAACGTCTGCCGCGCCTCCGCGCAGTCGACGGCCTCGGCCACCGATCGCGGCTCGACCGAGTCCCACAGGTCCACGATCAGCAGCGGCGCGCCGGGCGCCAGCCTGACGAGCTGGGGGAGCAGGTCCTCGCGGACGGCGCAGGTGACGCAGCCGTGGGTCAGGCGCACGTCGGCCGTGTCCAGCACGCCGCGGCTGTCGCGCACGCCGCGCCGCACGCGGCCCCGTGTGGCCTCACCGAGGTCGTGGTGGACGGCGAGCGAGCCCGGATGCCTTGCCAGCAACCGGTCGACGGTGGCGGTGCGGGCCGTGGCGTGCAGGCCCGCGACGAGGACGACGGGGGTGGCCAACGAACCTCCAAGTGCAGAAGTGATAATCGTTATCGTTATCATGGCACAGCTCCGCACCTGCGTGTGCGGGCAGTCCGGCCAGCCCTACCGAAAGGACCTGATGTCCGCCCACTGCCAGCTCACCGGCGTCCAGCCGGTCTTCGGCAACCACGTCTCCCACTCCCACCGCCGCACCCGGCGCCGGTGGAGCCCCAACATCCAGCAGCGCCGCTACTGGGTGCCGAGCGAGGGCCGCTTCGTCAAGCTCACGCTCAGCGCCCGCGCGATCAAGACCATCGACAAGATCGGCATCGAGCGGGCCGTCGCACGCATCCGGGCCAGAGGGGAGCGGATCTGATGGCCAAGAAGAGCAAGATCGCTGCCAACGAGCGCCGCAAGGCGGTCGTCGCCCGTTACGCGGAACGGCGGGCCGAGCTGAAGGAGATCGTCCGCACGGGCACGGCGCAGCAGCGCGCGGACGCGGTCCGCGAGCTGGCCCGGCAGCCCCGCGACGCCAGCGCCACCCGCGTGCGCAACCGCGACTCCGTGGACGGCCGCCCGCGCGGGCACCTGACCAGGTTCGGGCTCTCGCGGGTACGGTTCCGCGAGATGGCGCACCGGGGCGAGCTGCCCGGCATCACGAAGGCGAGCTGGTGATCGTGGCCGTACCCAAGAGGAGGACCTCGCGCGGCAACACCCGGCACCGCCGCAGCCAGTGGAAGGCCGCCGCTGCCCACCTGGTGCCGATCACGGTCGACGGGCGGGAGTTGCTCGTCCCCCGCCGTCTCGTGCGGGCCTACCGGCGCGGGCTGATCGTCGCCGGCTGATCATCCAGCAGTGGGGCGGTCGTCGCGGGCCGGCGACCGCCCCTATTGGTCCCCCAGGTGGTGGCCCACCCGGCAAGGCCACTTTCCCCGGCCATTCAGCGCCGATCGAGCCCTTCATGAATCCTGATCGCCCATTCAGTGGAAAGCCGCAGGACGTGCGTTTTTCCGGCCGTGTGACAATGGTCCACTGAGCCGCTGCGGGCGATCATTTCACGGCGGACCGCCACTTGCGGAACTTTCGTCGCACAGGTTTCCAGCGCACTGCCCTGATCTGCGCTTTCCTTTCGTGAACCGTCCCGTTAATGACGTATTCCGCAAAAAAGGGCTTGTGCGGATTCGGATTGCCAAGCATTCTTGTGGCCGAGCAAGGCCGCCGGATCAAGATTTCCTGGGGCGGCGCACTGGGGGTTATAGAACCGACCTTTATGCGGCGCGAGCGCCTGCGTATAGCGATCTTCTCTGCGTTTCCAAGATTTGGCTCCGTGGTGGGCCGAATTTCGGCTGCGCACCATTCCTGGACGAAAGAAGGCCAATGCGGGACTACTCCAAGCAGGTGCTTTCCGGCGAGGGTGACAACGACTACGCGCGCTACATGTGCACCGATGCCCTGCTCTCGCTGCAACGCCACCCCGACGAGGTGGTGCACCGTGACGAACTGCTCTTCCAGATCGTGCACCAATCGACCGAGCTGTGGCTCAAGCTGGCCTGCGCCGAGTTGCGCGAGGCGAGCGAGCTGATCCGCCAGGGCGAGCCGGCGGCCGCCGCCCGGCTGCTGGACCGCTCGTCGTTGTCCATCGAGCTGGTCACCGGCCAGCTGGAGATGATGCGCCACCTGTCCCCGTGGAGCTTCCAGACGATCCGCACCGTGCTCGGCCACGGGTCGGGCGCCGACTCGCCGGGCTGGCGGGGCGTGCAGCGCTGCGGCAGGGAGCTCGGCCGCGCGTTCGCCGCCCTGGCCGAGGAGCGCGGCATCGACGTGGCCGAGCTCTACCGCAGCGCCCCGGACAGCGCCGAGCTGCGCCTGGCCGAGGCCATGATCGAGTGGGACGAGCGGGTCTCGCTGTGGCGGGTGCGGCACTACAAGGTGGCCACCCGCATCATCGGCCACGAGGTCGTCGGCACTCAGGGCACACCGGTGGACGTGCTGGCCAAGCTGATCGCCTACCGCTTCTTCCCCGAGCTGTGGCAGGTCCGTACGGAGCTGACCCGCACCGGCCCGATGGGCGACTACCACCTGGGCGAGTCCGCATGACCCCGGAAGCGTTCCGCGCCCTGTTCCCCGGCCAGCGGCGGCTGCGCCATCTGGCGAGCTGCAGCCTCGGCGCCCGCTCCACCGCCGTGGACGAGGCCATGGCGCGGATGAGCGCCGACATGGCCGAGCACGGCGCGCCGTGGGAGCTGTTCGAGCAGCAGGTGCACGAGGCCCGCGTACGGTTCGCGGCGCTGGTCGGCGCCCGCCCCGACCAGGTCGCGGTCATGCCGAACGCCTCCGTCGGCGCCTACCAGGCGGCCTCCACCATGGACTGGCGGGACCGGCCCCGGCTGATCACCACCGACCGGGAGTTCCCCTCGGTCGCGCACGTGTGGCTGGCCCAGCGCCCCAACGGCGCCGAGGTGGTCTACGCCCGTGACGCGGACGACTACGCCACCCTGATCGACGAGCGCACCCGGCTGGTGTCCGCGCCGCTGGTCGGCTACCAGGACGCGGTGCGGCTGCCGGTCGCCGAGCTGGCCCGCACGGCGCACGACGCGGGCGCGGAGCTGTTCGTGGACGCCTACCAGGCCGTCGGCGTGCAGCCGGTGGACGTGGCGGAGCTGGGCTGCGACTACCTCGTGGCGGGCACGTCGAAGTACCTGCTCGGGCTGCCGGGCCTGGCCTTCCTGTACGCCCGCCACCCCGACCGCACCGACCGCGACCCGCAGCTCACCGGCTGGTTCGGCCGGGTGAACCCGTTCGCCTTCGACCCCAGGACGCTCGACTTCCCCGCAGCGGCCACCCGCTTCCAGACCGGCACGCCCGCGTTCCCTGTCGCCTACGCCGCCAACGCGGGCCTGCGCCTGATCGGCGCCCTCGACCTGGCCCGGGTGCGCGCGCACATCGGCGGGCTGACCGCGCTCGCCGAGGCGAGCCTGATCGAGCAGGGGGAGCGGGTCCGCCACGTGCCCCCCGAGCGGCGCGGCGCCCACGTCGGGCTGCTCACCGGCAGCCCCGCCGGCCTCACCCGCCGCCTGGCCGAACGCGGCCTCGTGGTCAGCCCGCGCGGCGACGTCGTACGGATCTCCTTCCACTACTACAGCGACGCAGAAGACGTGGCCGCCCTGTGCGCGGCCCTCCATGAGCTGGGAGTTGCGAGTGCCCTTCATCAGAGAACGGCCTGAGACCACCGCGGACGCGATCAGCGGCTGGATCGGCGACCCGGACCCCACGTCCTTCCCGTTCGAGCAGGTGCTGAGCGTGTACCACAGCGGCGGCAAGCACTTCGTCCCCGACGAGCTGCTGCGGCGGCTCGCGGACGTGCGCGCGCTGCTGCCCGGCCTGACCCGGCCGTGGCCACACGTCGAGACGCTCGCGTTCTTCCTCGACACGGCGCTGGACAAGGCCGACGGCCGCTACGACTACCGCAGCTACCTGGCGCTGCCGCTGCTGCGGCTGCCCAGCGTGCAGGACCCGGTGGAGCAGGACCTGTTCGCCCGCTCCCGCTGCGACCGGCTGACGGTGCAGCTCGTCACCGACGCGCTCGCGTTCGAGCTGGCCGCGCTCGACGGCGGCACGGACTGGCTGCCGCGCATGCGGCCAGACCCCGACCTGGTGGTCAAGCGCTGCAAGCACGGGCTGCGCGCGATCAGGCCCGCCCTGGAGCGCATGGCGCTGGACGCGGGCCTGGCCGCCGCCACGCCGGTGCAGCAGGCCCGGCAGGTGTGCGAGGCGGTACGCGCGGACATGGCGCTGGACGAGCGGCGGGTGCTGCGGCTGACCATGCTGCCGGTGGACACCATCCACGACGAGCACCTGTTCCTGCGGGTGCTGCAGACGTTCGAGACCACGTTCGCGCTGCTGGCGGTGCAGCTGCGCGGCGCGATGGAGGCGCTGTCGGCGCGGGCGGTGGAGCGGGCGCTGCACTTCCTGGCCGGGTCGGAGGCGGCGCTGCGCGAGTCGGGGCCGCTGTTCTCGATGCTGGCGACCATGCAGGTGGAATCGTTCCGCGCCTTCCGCCAGTTCACCGAGGGCGCCAGCGCCATCCAGTCCCGCAACTACAAGATCGTCGAGTCGCTGTGCCGGGAGCCGGACACCGAGCGCGTCGACTCGCCCGCCTACCAGTCGGTGCCCGAGGTGCGCGACCAGGTGCTGGCCGGGCAGCGCACGCTCGACGACGCCTACCGGGAGGCGACCGGTTCAGGCGACCTCGGCGAGAACGAGGTCGCGCGGCTGGCCGACGGCATGCGCTCCTTCGCCCGCGCGCTGCTGCGCTGGCGCAACACGCACTACCGGCTGGCGGTCCGGATGCTCGGCGAGAAGCCCGGCACCGGCTACACCGCCGGGACGCCGTACCTGAACGCCGTACGGGACATCGAGGTCTTCCGTTCCGTGGACACCGTCGAAGAGATCGTGGAGTGCCGATGACCGAGCCACTGACCGGGCCACTGACCGGGCCACTGACCACCGTCGAAGCGCCGGTCGGCATCGTCGGCGCCGGCCCGATCGGGCTGATCGCCGCGTTGCGGCTGGCGAGCTTCGGCGTGCCCTGCGTCCTGCTGGAGGCGCACCCCGAGCTGATCAAGCAGGGCTCCAAGGCGTGCCTCATCCAGGGCGACGTGCTGGAGATCCTGGACAAGGTGGGCTGCGCCCAGCCCGTCCACGACGAGGGCGTCACCTGGACGATGGCCCGCACGTACGCCCGCAACCGGGAGATCAGGGCCGACCTGTACCCGCGCGGGCTGGCCTTCGGCCCGTTCTGCAACATCTCGCAGCACCGCATCGAGCAGGTGCTGACCGCGGCCGTGGAGGGCTCGCCGCTGTGCGACCTGCGCTGGGGCCACGAGGTCACCGGCCTCGCCCAGGACGCAGAAGGCGTGACCGTCCGCGCCGAGACCGCCTCCGGGCCGGCCGAGCTGCGCTTCTCCTACCTCGTCGCGGCCGACGGCGTCCGCAGCCGGCTGCGTGAGCTGCTCGGCGTGGAGTGGACCGGCTACACCCACCGCGACCGGTTCCTCATCACCGACCTGCGGGCCGAGCTGCCGCTGGCCAAGGAGCGGCACTTCCACTACGACCCCTCCTTCAACCCGGGCCGCCAGCTCGTCATGCACCCGCAGCCCGACGACATCTGGCGGGTGGACTGGCAGCTGCCGCCGGACGCCGACATCGACGCCGAACGGGCCGACGGGCGCTTCGACGAGCGGGTCAGGAAGGTCATCGGCGACGTCCCCTACGAGGTGGACTGGGTCAGCACGTACCGCTTCCACCAGCGCGTGGTGGCGCGGATGCGGGTCGGGCGGGTGCTGCTGGCCGGCGACGCCGCCCACGCCCTGCCCCCGTACGGCTCGCGCGGCATGAACAGCGGCATCCAGGACGCCGACAACCTGGCGTGGAAGCTGGCGTACGTGCTGGCGGGGCGGGCCGGCGCGGAGTTGCTGGAGACCTACCACACCGAGCGGTACGCCGCCGCCAAGGAGAACCTGGCCGTCACCGAGGCCACGATCCGCTTCATGGTGCCGCCCAACCGGCTGCGCCGCTGGACCAGGGCCACGCTGCTGCGCCTGTCGCGCTGGCTCGGGCTGGCCCGGCGGCACGTCAACAGCGGCAGGATGGCGCAGCCGTACACCTACGACGACTCGCCCATCGTGCAGACGGGGCACCCGATGCTCGGCAGCTTCGCCCGCGACGGGCACCTCCGGATGAACGGCGGGCGCACCCGGCTGCGCAGGCTGCTCGGTGCCGAGTTCGTGCTGCTCGTGTTCGCCGCGACCGCCGAGCGGGCCAAGGAGCTGATCGACGCGGCCAGGTCGCGGCCCTGGGTGGTGCCGGCCCGGGTCGTGGCCGTGCTGCCGCTCGACGGCTCCGCGCGCCCGCTGCCCGCCGGCGTGGAGGTGGCCCGCGCCGAGGACGCCGAGGTGGCGCAGGCGTACGGGAGCGTCCAGGGCACCTGGTGGCTCGTCCGCCCGGACGGCCACCTGGCCGCCAGGGGCGCGCGCGGCGAGGAGGTGGCGCCCGCCCTGGGCGCCGCCATCGGCTCGCCCGCCACCCAGACCAGCCCCGTCCAGGAAGGCGTCCGGCTGTGACCCCCCGAACCCCGTCAGGAGCCCCGATGAATTTCCCGCCCGCGTACGCCTGGCAGAACGGCCGCCTCCTCCCGTGGGACCAGTGCGTGGTGCACGCCCGCAGCCAGGGAGCCTTCTGGGGCGCCAACGTCTTCGAGGGCGTGCGCGCCTACGCCTGCGACGACGGCGGGCTGCACGCCTTCCGCCTGGACGACCACCTGGCCCGGCTGCGGCGCTCGATGAAGAGCCTGCACATGCGGATCGCCCACAGCGACGCCGAGCTGGCCGAGGCCTGCTCGGCGGTGCTCGCCGCCAACGCCTTCGGCTGCGACGCGCACCTGTGCGTCGTCGCCTACTTCGACGAGGGCCCGAACTTCGACCCCCTCGCCTACACCGAGAGCACCGGCGCGCACGTCACCGCGATCCGCGCGCCGCGCTCGCCCGGCTTCGAGCACGGCGTGGCCGCCTCGATCTCCTCCTGGCGGCGCATCAGCGACGACTCCATGCCGCCGCGCATCAAGACCGGCGCCAACTACCACAACAGCCGGCTCGCCCAGCACGAGGCGGTGCGTTCGGGGTTCGGCACGACGCTGCTGCTCAACCAGCGCGGCACCGTCTCGGAGGCGCCGGGCTCGTGCGTGGTGATGGTCCGCGACGGCGAGCTGGTCACCCCGCCCGGCACCAGCGGCGTGCTGGAGGGCATCACCGTGGCCACCGTCGCCGAGCTGGCCGGGCGGCACCTCGGGCTGACGCTGCGCCGCCGCGAGATCGACCGCACCGAGCTGTACGCCGCCGACGAGCTGTTCCTCTGCGGCACGCTGGCCGAGCTGCTGCCGGTCACCAGCGTCGACCGGGTGCCGGTGGGCGCGGGGACGCCGGGGCCGCTCACCCGCACGCTGCAGCGGCACTTCGACGACCTGGTCAGGGGCAGGGGCGGGCGCCCTGAGTGGCGTACGGCGGCGCGGAAGGAGGTGGCGGTGTGAGCGGCCTGCTGACGGACCTGGCGGCGGCGCTGGCCTCGGGCGCGGTCGAGGTGATCGACCTGACCGCGCCGCTGTCGGAGACCACGCCGATCATCCAGCTCCCGCCCGAGCGCGGCCAGCCGTGGCCGTTCGACCGCGAGGCGATCAGCACCTACGACGCGGCCGGGCCCACGGTGTACTGGAACAACATCAAGCTGTCCGAGCACACCGGCACGCACTTCGACGCGCCCGTGCACTGGCTGTCGGGCAAGGACCTGCACGACGTCTCCCAGGTGCCCGCGGGCCGGCTGGTCGGCCCCGCCGCGGTGCTCGACGTGCGCGACCGGGTCGCGGCCGACCCGGACTTCCTGCTGGAGCGCGGGCACGTCGAAGCCTGGCAGGCCGAGCACGGGCCGCTGCCGGACGGCGGCTGGCTGCTGTACCGCACCGGCTGGGCCGAGCGCGCGCACGACCCCGCGGCCTTCCTCAACGACAGGCACACGCCGGGCATCTCCATCGACTGCGCCCGCTGGCTGGCCGAGGAGAGCCCGGTGGTGGGCGTGGGCGTGGAGACCGTGGGCACCGACGCGGGCCTGGCGGGGGAGTTCGAGCAGCCGTACCCCTGCCACTGGCACCTGCACGGGGCCGGCAAGTACGGGCTGACCCAGCTGCGCAACCTGGCGGCGCTGCCGCCGACGGGCAGCGTGCTGATCGCCGGGCCGCTGCCGATCGTGGGCGGCTCCGGCAGCCCCACCAGGGTCCTGGCCCTGGTGGAGCGCGCGGGGTGAGGTCAGAGCCGGTTCAGCCGCTCGACGACGGTCCAGGAGATGTCGCCGAAGGCCTTGAGCTCCTCCGGTGTCAGCAGGTCGATGAAGTGCCTGCGGACCGAGGCGACGTGGCCGGGGGCGGCCTCCTGGATCGTGCGCAGCCCCTCGTCGGTCAGCACGATCACCGCGCCGCGCCCGTCGGAGGGGTGCTCCTGGCGGGTGACCAGGCCGCGCTGCTGCATGCGCGTCAGGTGGTGCGACAGGCGGCTCTTGGACCACCTCATGTGCTCGGCCAGCTCCGTCAGCCGCATGCTCGCGCCGGGCGCCTCCGAGAGGTTGGACAGCACGTCGTAGTCGGCCTCCGACAGGCCGGACTCCCGTGCCAGATCTCTGGCGACCTGGCGGTTGAGCAGCAGGAACATGCGCCGGTAGCCGAGCCAGGCGCGAGCCTCGGTCGGGTCGAGCCAGCGTGCGTCGTCCGTCATGCCACCAGTGTAGTTGACACGTCATCAACCTTCTTCCTAAGGTTGTTGTCATGTCAACATCAGTGCGGCGACGCACTCGGACCCCTGGAACCCGGGAAGTGAGCGCATGGAGATCGGCCTGAACATCTCGACCTCGGCCGCGCCGGGCACCGACCCCGTCGCCGACGCCCGCAAGGCGGAGGAGCTGGGCTTCGACTTCGTCTCGGCCTCCGACCATCCGTGCACCACCCACCCGAGCTACGAGACCTGGACGATGTTGTCCTGGATCGCCGCGGCCACCAGCCGGATCAGGATCGCCACGCGCGTGCTCGGCGTGCCGTACCGCAACGTCGCCATGGTCGCCAAGATGAGCGAGACCTTCGACCGCCTGTCGGGCGGGCGGCTCATCCTCGGGCTCGGCGGCGGTTACTCCGACGAGGAGTTCCGCGCGTTCGGCATGCGGGTGCCCAGCGCCAGGGAGAAGGTGGACGGCCTGGCCGAGGCCATCCAGATCACCCGGGGCCTGTGGTCGGAGCCGTCGTTCACGTTCAAGGGCCTGCACCACCACACCGAGGAGGCCCACATCGAGCCCAAGCCCGCCCGGCGCATCCCCATCTGGCTGGGCACGTTCGGCCCGCGCGCGCTGGCCGTCACCGGCCGCCTGGCGGACGGCTGGATCCCCTCCTACAGCTTCGCCGGCCCCGACGAGGTCAAGGTCATGCGCGAGCGCGTGCTGACCGCCGCCCGCGAGGCGGGCCGCGCGCCCGAGGAGATCACCTGCGCCTACAACGTCGCCATCCGCGTGGACGAGCGGGCCAGGCCCGACGCCGGCACCCTCGCCGGTTCGCCCGCCCTGCTCATCGACGCGCTGAAGGGCTTCGGCGACCTCGGCTTCTCCTCCGTCAACCTCATGCCGGTCGGGGACGGGCTCGACGAGCAGGTCGAACGCCTGGCCCGCGAGGTCGTGCCCGCCCTGCGCTGAGCAGCCGTTCCCATCGGGGGTCACCGTGATCACAGCCATCAGGCAGCAGTTACCGCGCCATCCGGCGGCACGCGCCCTGGCCGTGGCGTCGTTCGTGGACTGGATGGGCACCGGGGTGTGGCTCACCACGTCCGTGCTCTTCCTGGTCGAGACCGTCGGCCTCGGCCCGGCCGACATCGGCGTCGGGCTGGGCATCGCCGGCGTGCTCGGCATGCTGGCGGTGATCCCGGTCGCCGACCTGACCCGGCGCTGGCCGGCCGGGCGGGTGGCGGTGCTGCTCCAGGTCGCGCGGGGGCTGGCGTTCCTGTCCTATCTGGCCGTCGTGGACGCGGGGACGTTCTTCGTCGCCGCCGCGCTGGTCGGCGTCACCGACCGGCCGGCCATCACGGTGAACCAGATCGTCGTGGCCCGGGTGATCCCCCAGGAGGAGCGCAACGGCACCATGGCGGCCGCCCACGTGGCGCAGAACCTCGGCATCACGATCGGCGCGCTGCTCGGCACCGTGGCGCTGCTGCGTACCGACCGGGCCGTGTTCGTGGCCGTGGTCGTGGTCAACGCGGTCACGTACCTGCTGGCCGCCTGGCTGCTGGCCAGGACGGTCTGGCGGCGCGACGCCGAGATCGCCGCGCCCGAGCCGGCCCGCGCCGGGACCGTCAGGACCCTGCTGGCGGCGTTGCGGGACTGGCGCTTCACGCTGCTCGCCGCCGGGAACGGGCTGCTGGCGCTGCACGTGCCGCTGCTCACCGTGGCGATCCCGCTGTGGCTGGCCCAGGCCACCGACGTGCCGCCCGCGGCCATGGGAGCGCTGCTGATCGTCAACACCGCGCTCGTCGTGCTGTTCCAGGTGCCGCTGGCCCGTCCCGTCCGGTCGGTGACCGACGGGGTGCGGGCGGCCTGGGTCGGGGCGGCCTTCCTGATCGCCTGCTGCGCGGCGCTGGCGCTCTCGCCGCTGCCTCCCGTCCCCGTCGCGGCCGGGCTGCTCCTGCTCGCCGCCGCGCTGCAGACCATGGGCGAGATCCAGCAGAACGCGGCCGGCTGGGCGCTGTCCTTCAACCGCGCGCCCGCCGACCACCGCCAGTCCACCTACCTCGGGCTCTTCGGCACCGGCCAGACGGCCGTGATCCTGCTCGGCCCCACCCTGCTGACCTTCCTCATCGGCTCGCTCGGCGCTGTCAGCTTCGCCGCCACCGCGGCGCTGTTCCTGGTGGGAGCGCTGTGCGTGACCATCGGGGCGGCCGGCTCCGCCGCCGCGCAACCCTACTCACCCGGACGGTGACACCGTGGCCAGACCCTCGATCCTGTACGTCATCCCCGCCATGGGCGGCCCCGCGCCCGAGTACGCCCTGCCCCGGCTGCACCGCTGCGGCGACGTGCACGCCCTGCTCTCGGCCCCGCCCACCCCGGCCCACGAACGCCACCTGCGCCAGTGGTGCCGGTCGGTACGGGTGCTCGACGCGGACGCCAAGATGCCCGGCGACCTGGTGACCGCCGCCAGGGAGGTGGGGGCCCGCGCGGTCGTGGCGTTCAGCGAGTTCGCCATCGCGGCAGTCGCCGAAGCCTGCCAGGAGCTGGGCCTGCACGGCCCCGGGCCCAACATCACCTTCTCCCGCGACAAGGTCGCCATGCGCCAGGCGTGGCGGGAGCGGGGCCTGCCCGTGCCCGACTTCGTGCCGGTGCGCACACTCGGCGACCTCCAGTACGCCGACGGCGTGCTGCGCCGCCCGTACCTGCTCAAGCCGTCCTGGATGGCGGGCTCGCAGGGGCAGGTGCTCGTCGGGACCGGCACCGACCTGGGGGAGGCGTGGCGGCGGGCCACCGCCGACATCGCCGACACCGACCGGCAGGGCCTGCACGACTTCCTCCCGGCGGGGCGCGGCGCCCGGTTCATCGCCGAGAACCTCATCGAGGCCAGCGCGCCGTCCTGGTACGAGGCGGACGGCTTCGGCGACTACGTCAGCGTCGAAGGGCTCGTCGCCGCCGGCCGCTACCACCCGCTCTGCGTCACCGCCCGGCTGCCGACCATCCCGCCGTTCGTGGAGCTGAGCTTCCACCAGCCCACGGTGATGGCGCCCGAACTGCAGCGGCGCATCGAGGAGCACGTACGGGCCGGGGTGGACTGCCTCGGCCTGGAGTACTCCGCCACGCACACCGAGATCAAACTGCAGCGCGACCAGGGCCTGTGCCTGATCGAGAACAACGCCCGCCTGCCGGGAGCGATGATCCCCCGGCTGATGGAGGAGGCGTTCGGGCTGAACCTGATCGAGCTGCACGTGCGCTCGCTGCTCGGTGAGGACCTCGACCTGCCCGGCCGGATGCTCACCGAGAGCCCGCGCCCGGGCGCGGTGGCCATGCTCATGCTGCTGCCCACCGACTCGCGCGGCCGGCCCTGGCAGTCGCGCCCGGCCTTCCGCCCCGAGCTGGTGGACTGGTCAAGCCTGGTCTCCCCGGGCACCGAGGTCGAGGTCGTGCCCGGCCTCACCCGCCCGTCCGGCTCGCCCATCCCCGACTTCTCGCCCAGCGGCGGGACACGCAACTACCTCGGCACCGTGTTCGTCCGCGCGGCGGACCCGCTGACCCTGCGCGACGACTGCTACCGCATCACGGACGGGTTCGAGGCGGAGCTGCGCCGCCATCCGTGAGGGCGCCCACGCTCACCTGGGTACGGCCCCGTCGCCCGAGCCGGGCGCCTCCGGTGCCGCCAAAACGGCGGCCAGCGCCGTCGCGGTGGTGGGGTGCAGGCGGAACCGCTCGCCCAGCCTGGTGATCTCCACCAGGCGGGCCGGCGCACCCGACAGCGCGGCCAGGTGGACGGCGCCGCCGTGCCGGCGGGCCAGCACGTAGGCGTCCAGCAACACCCGCAGCCCGCTGCTGTCGACGAAGGCGACCCCGGCCATGTCGAAGATCAGCTGGTCGGCCGGTGCCCGGCGCACGTCGTCGATGAAGTGCCGCAGGGCGGGGGCGGTGGCGAGGTCGAGCTCTCCGGCCACCGCGATCACGGTGGCGCCGCGATGATGCTCATGATGCAGACGAAGCGATGGCATCGAACCCCTTGGTCGGAAGAGGCGGCGGAAGGCGTCTGTCGACCGGGACAGTTCCGCAACCGGTTAATCAGGAAGTCTTCCTTACCAGAGGGCCGTTTCGCAGCGATCCTGCGGCAGAACGCGCCCAATTCCGGAAACTCGAAGCCGATGGTGTGTTCAGTGGCACCCGCTCAAGCCTGGCGGGGCTCCAGGGCGAGCGCCTGGCCGAGAGCGAGCGCGTGCTCGGGCGCGGCCAGCACCTCCAGGGCGGCCTGTTGCCGCCGGCCCAGCTCCGCCGCCCGCGCGCGCAGGGCGCGCAGCCGCGCCCGCCTGCGCAGCCGGCTCCGCCACGGGTGCCAGAGCGCCTGAAGGAGGAGCTGGGTGGTCGCCTCCCGGTAGTCGTCGCAGGCGGCGCTGAGCGCGTCGAGGTCCGCCTCGTCCAGGACACCGCCGAGGCAGGAGTCGACGAGGCGCAGGACCTCGCCCTGGAACGCCTGCTTCTCGCCCCCGCCCGCGAAGTCCAGCACCCTGCGTGGCACGCCGGCGGACAACGCGCTCACGACCAGGCCGTCGAGCGCCTCACGCAGCGCGCGTTCGGCGTCCGTGCCGTCGTCGAGCAGCACCGACAGCCCGAGGCTCGCCGGGACGGCCGGCCGCCTGCCCGCCGTGTACCGGGCCCGTCGCCCCTTCCCGGGCGCGAGGTCATGGACGCCGGCCCGTACCGCGGCGACCCGCTGGAGCCGCTGCTGCACCTCGGCGCGCTGGTGGCGCCGCTCGTGGTTGCGCGACAGGTACGTGGTCACCGCGGCACCCACGATGCCGCCGGCGGTGGTGTACGCCAGATCGATCAGCTCAGTCATCGCCGCCGGCCTGAGGCGCGCCGGACGGCCGGTTCCCCCGGCGCCCGCCCGGCGAGTCGGGCACAAGATCCATTCCGGCATTCTGCCTGGAACGCCCGCGTAGTGCCACCGCTCACGACTTCAGCTCAAGCCTCTTCCCCGACGCCCCAGGGAACACGACGACCAGGTGCTGCTCCTCTCCCGCCTCGACCCGCACGTAGACGCGGAGCCGGTAACGGCCCTTGCCGGCGATCGCCAGATTCGGCATCGGGGCGCCCGCGCCCACCTCTCCGCCCTCGCCCATCTCCGGCACGGTGAGCAGGCCGCTGCGGCTGACGATCGGCACCTCGGTGACCTGGATCCACCCGGCCGTGCGTCGCGGCGGCGTGGTGCGGAAGGCCTTCACCGTGAGGCACAGGTTGACGACGTCCTCGACGTGCCCGATGAGCACCGCGCTGCCGCCCACCCCGATCCCGGAGCTGTCGTCGAAGACCTTGCCCATCGCCCGGCTCGCCGCCTTGTCGGCCGCCTCGTCCTTCGGGTCGTGCACCAGGTAACCGGGATCGCCGTCCACGAACAGGAAATATCTGGCCGTGGCCTGGGCGACGCCCTTCGTCCGGGGCCACGGGTCGCGGCACGTGGCGTTCTGCTCGGCGATGTAGGCGGCGTTCGCCGCCTCCGTCTCCGCGGCCGAGCGCAGCAGGTCGGGATGGGTGGCGCCGATGATGTCCGGGCACACGTAGACGAGGTCCCACGGGTCTGCCCCCCAGGCGGGCCGCGGGCTGCCGGCCCGCGTCAGGAGCGCCTGCTGCTCGTCGCGGTCCTTCGCACGGCACAACGCCCGCCCGTACCCGAGGATCGCCTGGTCGGAAAGGCTGTCCGGGAACATCGGCGGGACCCCGCCGTCCCTGCTCCGCGCCCGGCACAGGAACGCGGCGTCGCGGTCGGCGGGTTTCAGGTCGCCGAAGCTCGGGCGGTCGTAGCAGTCCGGCGACCAGCCGGTGTAGGTGAGGTACGCGTTCTGCTCCGGGTGGATCATCGCGATGACCGGCAGGACGGCCGCCGCCCCCACCGCGACGCGCAGCACCCGTCGCCGGGCGGGCGGCAGGTCAGGAGCACGGTGCCCGGCGGACAGCTCGCGGGCGGTCGCCGCGATCCACAAGGTGGTGACGAGCCCCACCGCGTCCATGACGACCAGCAGCGCCAGCTCGCCGCCGGAGACGCTGCCCAACAGCAGGTTGAACGGCACGGCCAGCGCGCAGACGCCCGCCGACGACCAGCCGGCGACCAGCGTGCCGCGGCTCCACCGGCCGTCGCGCCACTGCCCGACGACCGTGACGGCGATCGTCGCCACTCCGCTCAGCATCACGCCCAGCTCGACGACGCCGCCCGGCCCCAGCTCCGGCAGGTCGAGATCGTCCAGCAGCTGGTTGGCGAGCCCGGCCAGCTCGACGGCGAACATCGCCGCGGCGGTCACGCGCAGCACGCGGGACCGCCAGCCGATGACCAGCAGGTAGAGGACGTCGCTCATGGTCCACAGCCCGAGCTGGAACGCCGTGTCCACCACGGCGGGGAGCAACCCGGTCAGGCACCACAGCGCGAGGCTGTACGCCACCGCCAGGTACAGCAGCCGGCGCAGCGCCTTCTCCCGATGGTTCAGCGGGCCCGGCACGGGGGCACGCAGGATCAGCCACAGGAGCGCGGCCTTCACCGGGGCCGCCACGAGCAGCGCGACGGTGGTCGGGGTGTCGAGCGCGTCCGGGGAGTGAAGGCCCGCATAGGTCGGCGGCGACCATTCGACGGCCACCCAGAGCCAGGTGTCGCCGAGCAGCAGGCCCGCGATCGTTCCCGCGAGTACCAGGCTTACCGCGGCGATTCTGATGGTCCGCCATAAATGAGCTGAAGACACGGGACGCGATCTTAGCGTGGCACCCTCCCTATCTGCGGACACCGTTAAATACCGAAAATTCGGTCAAAGGCTGCTAGAGCCATTTTTGTCACCAAAAAGTGCGACGTTCTTTGGGGGTTCCGCCGAGGGCGCCGTCAGGCTCGCCAGCTCGGCGGTGCGCCCGACGAAACCCGGCGGGCCGGCTTCGGCCGCGGCCGGTCGTCCTCCGCCGGACGGGGTACGGCGTACAACAGCCGGCCGCCGCTCTGCTCGACCCGCGAGCGGCCTGACGGGTATGAGCCGAAGATCTATGGTGAGGACAGGCTCTCCGCTGAAAGGGTTTCGATGGCATGTGACGGCGAGCGGATGCTGGGTGGCCTGCTGCGGGTCAACCACCTGTCCGCGATGGAGGAGGTGCCGGGCCTGGTCGCCGAGCACGCCCGGCGCGTCGGCTTCTCGCACACCATGGTCTTCGTCGCCGACCTGCAGCAGCAGTACCTGGTGCCGTTGCCCGGGCAGCGTGACGCGTCCGGTGAGTCGCTGGAGCCGATCCGGATCGACGCCACGGTGGCAGGCCGTGCCTTCCGCGACGTGGAGATCGTGCCCGCCCGCCACGAGAGCGAGGAGGGGCCGCACCGGTTGTGGGTGCCGTTGCTGGACGGCACCGAGCGGGTGGGGGTGCTCGCGGTGAGCGTGCCGCCGGACGCGCCGGCCGCCGAGCTGCTGGCCGGCCAGCTGGCGTCCCTGGTCGCGCTGCTGGTGATCAGCAAGCGCGGGCACAGCGACTCCTACGCCCGGCTGGTGCGCGCCCAGCCGATGACGCTGTCGGCCGAGGTGCTGTGGAACCTGCTTCCGCCAGGGACCTTCGCCAACGACCAGGTGGTGGTCAGCACCGCGCTGGAGCCCGCGTACGAGGTCGGCGGCGACGCCTACGACTTCGCCATCGACGGCGACACGCTGCATGTGTCGATCTTCGACGCGATGGGGCACGACACCTCCGCCGGCCTGACGGCCACCATCGCCATGGGCGCCTGCCGCAACAACCGCCGCCACGGCAAGGACCTCTCCGCGACGACCGAGGCGATCGACGCGGCGATCGCCGAGCAGTTCACCGGGCGCTTCGCCACCGGCATCCTGGCCGACCTGAACCTGCGGACGGGCTGGCTGAGCTGGGTCAACCGGGGCCACCATCCCCCCTTGGTGCTGCGGGACGGCCGGCTGGTCGCGAGCCTGGACAGCGCGCCCGACCCGCCGATGGGGTTCAGGATGGGGGTCTCCACCGGGCAGCTGCGCTACCAGCTGCAGCCGGGGGACCGGCTGCTGTTCTACACCGACGGCGTCATCGAGGCGCAGAGCCCGGAGGGGGAGCTGTTCGGGCTGGAGCGCTTCATCGACTTCATCGTCCGCCGCGAGGCCGACGGCATGTCGGCGCCGGAGACGCTGCGCCGGCTGATCCAGACCATCCTGGAGCACCAGCGGGGGCGGCTGCAGGACGACGCCACCGTGGTGACGGTCGAGTGGCACAGCCGGCGGCACCAGCAGCTGGTCCTGTGACGGTGCGGGCGGCGTCTTCCGGGCGGCCAGTGCGCGGCTCAGCGGGCGGGGCGTCCTCCGGGATCGGACCCATCAGCGGGCGGGGCGCAGGTGATCCGACAGCCAGCCCACCACTTTGGCCACGAAGCTGACCCTGTTGCCGACCTGCCGGATCTCGTGGCCCTCGTCCTCGAAGACGAGATGGTCGCAGGGCAGGCCCAGGGCGGTGGCCGCGCCTATCACCTGCTCCGCCTCGTACAGGGGGACGTTGGTGTCCTGGGCCCCGTGCACCACCAGCAGGGGGCAGGCCAGCCGGTCGAGGGCGCGCAGCGGTGACAGGGCGCGCAGCAGCTCCCGGTCGGTGTCCGGGTGGCCGTACTCGCTGACCGCCGCCGCCGCGATCCACGGCTCGGCGCGGGCGTAGAAGGTGTGGAAGTCGGCGATGCCGCTCACGCTCACGCCGGCACGGAAGAGGCGCGGGTGGGAGACGAGCGTGGCCAGGGTGAGGTAGCCGCCGTACGACCAGCCCATGCAGGCCAGCCGGGACGGGTCGCCGGCGCCCAGGCGCACCAGCTCCGCCGCGCAGTCGGCCACGTCGTCCACCGCGCGGAAGCGCAGCGCGTGGTCGTCGGCCTGCCGGAAGGCGCGCCCGTACCCGCCGGAGCCGCGCACGTTCGGCGCGAACACGCCGATCCCGGCGGCGAGCAGGTTCTGGTAGAGCGGGTTGAAGGTGGGCCGCTCCTGGTCCTCGGGGCCGCCGTGCAGGAACAGCACGAACGGCGCGCGGCCCTGCGCGTGCGGCGGGCGGTAGAGCCAGGCGGCCAGCTCCAGGCCGTCGCGGGCGCGGAAGCGCACCAGCTCGGCGCCCGCCGCCGTGGGCAGCGGGCCCGCCCCGGCGGCGTGCCGGTAGCCGCCGGTGTCCAGGTCGCACAGCAGGACGTGGGACGGCTCGTGCGGATCCTCCGCGGCCAGCGCGGCCAGAGTGCCGTCCCAGCCGATCCGGGCGGAGGTGATCACGTCGGCGGGCGGTGACGGGAGGTGACGGAGCCGCGCGGTCTCCAGGTCCATGACGTCCAGCGCCGATCGGCCCTGCACGTTCCACACCAGCAGCGCGCGGCGGCCGTCCGCGCTGAGCGCGAACCGGTCCAGCTCCGCGTCATGACGTTCGGCCAGGACGACGGCCCCGGCGTCGCGCCCCACCGCCAGCAGCGCGGCCCGGTCGCGGCCGGCGTCCGACACCAGGTAGGCGGTCCTGCCGTCGGGGGAGAGCGCGCCGTCGTCGGTGGATCCCGGCAGGCCCGGCAGCAGCGGACGCTCCCCGCTCGGCAGGTGCGCGCCCAGCGCCTCGGCCGCCAGGTCGGCCACGTACATCCGCCGGCGGCCCCGAGGGCCCCTGCGCAGCAGCATCGTCGTGTGGTCCCGGCTGATGGACGCCGGTCTCAGCAGCGGGCCGGCCGCGATGACCTGGCGCCCGCCGGTGATCGCGTCGATGAGCACGGCCCTGGTCACGCCGTCGGGTGAGGTCTCGGCCACCAGGATCGTCTCGCCCCGGCCCGTCCAGCGGATCAGCGTGGCGGAGCCGCCCTCCGGGGCGGCGAGCAGGCGCAGGTCGCCGCCGTGCGGCTGGACGGTCCACACCTGGGCGTGCTCGCCGCCGCCGGGGGCCACCTGCACGGCCAGATGCCCTCCTGTCGGTGCCCAGCTGACGTCGACTGCCGGTTGCGGGCCGGTGTCCACGGCCCATGGCTCGGTGTCGCCGCCCTGGAGCGGCTGGATCCAGACCCGGGGTGAGCCGTCCCGGTCGCTGACGAACGCGACGGCGGTGTTGCCGGGGGCCAGGGCGGGGGCGAGGCAGCTCCACGCGGTCAGGCTCGCCGCCGCGGGGAGGTGCGACGGCCCGCCGACCAGCCTCGCACCCGCCGGCAGCCGAGGCGAGCCCCCGCCGTGGCCCGTGCCGTCGCCCCCGCCGTCGCCCCCGCCGTGGCCCGCGAGGTGGCCCGCCAGGTAGCCGGCGACCGTGGGAGGGTGTCGCGGGTCACCGGCGGGCCGTGGCGTCACAGTCCGTGGGTCTGGAGCCACAGCTCCAGCAGGCCGAGCTGCCACAGGGTGTTCACGCCGGTCGTAGCCCGATCCCGCTCGGGGTCGGTGAGCAGCCGCGCCACGTACTCCTCGCGGAACAACCCCCGCTCACGCGCGGCCCGGCTGGTCAGCGCCTCACGGACGAGACCGAGCAGCTCCCCGTCCAGATGCCTGACGGCGGGCACCGGGAAGTACCCCTTGGGCCGGTCGATGACCTCGGCGGGCAGCAGCCGCCGGGCGGCGTCCTTGAGCACGCCCTTCCCGCCGTGGGCCAGCTTCAGCTCGGCGGGACAGGCCGCCGCCAGCTCGACCAGCTCGTGGTCGAGGAACGGCGTCCGCGCCTCCAGCCCGTGGGCCATCGACATGTTGTCCACCCGCTTGACCGGATCGTCCACCAGCATGGCCGTCGTCTCCAACCGCAGCACGGCGTCCAGCGCGGTCTCGGCGCCCGGCCTGCTCAGGTGCTCGCGGACGAACTCGCCGCTGGCGTCGCGTGACAGCAGCCGGTCGGGCGCGAGGATCGCGGCCAGCCCCGCGTGGGGCCGGTCGAAGAACGCCCGGGCGTAGACGTCGGCGGCCTGCTCGCGCGGCACGCCGGCCAGCGGCGGGAACCAGCTGTAACCGGCGAACACCTCGTCGGCCCCCTGCCCGGACTGCACGACCTTGACGTGCCGGGCGACCTCCTGCGACAGCAGGTAGAAGGCGACGCAGTCGTGGCTGACCATCGGCTCGCTCATCGCCCGCACCGCGTCCTGCAACCCCTCCAGCAGGCGGGCGTCCGGGACGCGGATGCGGTGGTGGTCGGTGCCGAACCGCCGGGCGATGAGGTCGGAGTAGGCGAACTCGTCGCCCCGCTCGCCGCCGGCCGGCTCGAAGCCGATGCTGAACGTGGCCAGGTCCTCCTGCCCCTGCTCGGCCAGCAGCGCCACGATGAGGCTGGAGTCCAGGCCGCCGGACAGCAGCACGCCCACCGGCACGTCCGCGACCATCCTGCGGCGCACGGCCACGCGCAACGCGTCCAGCACGGCCTCGCGCCACTCCGCGCCGCTCAGGCCGGCATGCTCCGGCAGGGCGCCCCGGGTGTGGGGCGGGTCCCAGTACCGGTGCTCGGTGCCGCTGCCGTCCGCCTCGATCACCCGTACGGTGGCCGCCGGCAGCTTGCGCACCCCAGCGAGGATCGTGCGCTCGCCCGGCACCAGTGAGTGGAAGGTCATGTAGTGGTGCAGCGCCACCGGATCGATGTCGGTGTCCACCTCGCCGCCCGCCAGCAGGGCGGGCAGCGACGAGGCGAAGCGCAGCCGCCTGGAGTCCCCGGCCAGGTACAGCGGCTTGATGCCGAGCCGGTCACGGCCCAGCGTGAGCCGGCCCGTCGCCCGCTCGAAGACGGCGAAGGCGAACATGCCCTTGAAGTGCTCGACGCACGCGGGCCCCCACCGGTGGAAGGCCTTCATCAGCACCTCGGTGTCGGAGGTGGAGCAGAACCGGTAACCCGCTGCGCGCAGCTCCCGCCGCAGCTCGCCGTAGTTGTACAGGCAGCCGTTGAACACCACCGCCAGCCCCAGCTCGGGGTCCACCATCGGCTGGGCCGCCTTCTCCGACAGATCGATGATCTTCAGGCGGCGATGGCCCAGCGCGACCGGCCCCTGCGACCACAGGCCCGAGCCGTCCGGGCCGCGCTCGTGCATCGCCTCCGTCATCCGGCCCACGGCCCCCATGTCGGCCCCGGCGCCGTCGAAACGCATCTCTCCGCTCAACCCGCACATACCGGCCTCCTCAGGATGCGGCGGACCGGTAGGCGGGCGGGTCGTTCGCGGGCCGGTCCCAGTCGCAGTCGCGGGTCTCGGTCAGCAGCAGGTCCACCACGTCGGCCAGCCGCCCGCGCCGGGCGAACGCGCGCCGCTGCCGCTCCGCCGAGCTCCCGCCGGCCAGCGCCTGCTCGGCCAGCCCGGACACGAGGTCCCAGTCGTCCGTCTCCTCCAGTTGCGGACGCAGCCCCTCGACCAGGCGCCGGATCACGTCCGGCGCGGGTCTGGGCACGCCGCTCACCGGGTCGATCAGCTCGCCCTCCAGCCCGGACCGCGCCGCCTGCCAGGTGGCCGCCCGCACCGCCTCCAGATGGACGTCCCGCTCCACCCCTTGGCGCACCGCCTCCAGCTCCCTGGCCACCAGCGCCCGGAATAGCCCGGTGATCAGCACGATGTCCTCGATCCGCGGGCAGGAGTCGCAGATGCGCAGCTCCACCGTCGGCACGTGCTGCGACGGCCGGATGTCGAAGTAGAGCATCCCGGAGTCGGTGATCACCTCCGACCGGATGAGCTCCTCGATCATCTCCTGGTACTCGGCGGCTGACTCGTACCTGGCGATCGGGCCCGCGGTGGGCCAGCGCTGCCACACCAGGCTGCGGTAGCTGGCGTATCCGGTGTCCTCCCCGTCCCAGTACGGCGAGGAGGCCGACAGCGCCAGCAGCGGCGGCAACCACGGCGTCAGCCGGTGCGCCACCGCGACCGCCAGGTCCGGATCGCGCACCTCCGCGTGCACGTGCGTGCCGCAGATCAGCTGCTCCCGCGTCAGTTGCTGGTAGTCGCTGAGCATCTGCTCGTAGCGCGGTTCAGGGGAGACCTTCTGCTCGCCCTTCTCGACCAGCGGAGAGCTGCCCGCCGCGGTGATCCCGAGCCCCAGCTCGTCCGCCTGCCGGATGAGCTGCCCGCGCAGCCCGCACAGGTCGCGCGCCAGCTCCTCCAGCCGCAGGAAGGGCGCGCTGTTGGACTCCACCGTCGAACGTTGCAGCTCCCGCGCGAAACTCTCCGGAGGCAACCCCTCCAGCAACAGGTCGGCTCGCGCGGCCAGGCGGAGGTTGCGCAGGTCGATGACATGGAACTCCTCCTCCACCCCCACCCGAATCGTGTCCTCTACTCCCTCCACGACCATCACCCCCGGCTCATCCGTCTCATGCAGGCTTGCCTACTCCCCCAAAAACGGCCCGATGCACCTGAAAGGCCGAGGTGAGCGACAAGGCGCCGCTGGCGGATCGGCGGCCGGGCCGCCGATCGGGGCCGGGGAAGGAGCCCGATTCAGGTCTGCGGGATGATCCGGAAGGACGGCCGGTCGTCCTCGATCTCGGCGTCGAGGGTCTTGTCGTTCAGGAACGAGGCGGCGGCCGGTTCGAGGTACACCCGTACGCCTTCCGGCTCGAGTATCAGGTCGTCCGGGTGCGGGCCACCCGAGACCGACAGCTCCAGAGAGCTCCCCGAGCCGTTGGTGGAGGAGGCCGCGATGCGCAGCCCCGTGTCGGGCGGGGTCTCCGGTTGGGTGGTCAGATCGCGTATCGCCGCGACGGCGTCGGCGGTCAGCGTGAGCACGGCAGCTCCTCGGGCTTGACGGATGGCGGCCGGCACGGAGTGGTTGTCGCTCACATGCCCGTTCGGAGGCGTGCCCCTGCTGGTCGACCTGATAACCCTAGAAAACGGCAAATGGCGTCAATTCTGGCGTGTTGACGGCCCGGTTTCACCCGGGAGCTCCTGGGCAGGGCCGGAGCCCATGCCGGTATTCGATGAGACGATTTTTCTGCTTCTTGAAGGTTACGGTTGGCTGCCCGGCCTGCGGCGGCGTACGTCAGGCCAGGTCGCGCACACGCGAGTGATGGGCCGGCGGGCGGTGGCGCTGTGCGGGCCGGAGGCCGCGCGGTTCTTCTACGACGAGGACCACGTCCTGCGTGGCCCGGCGATGCCGGAGCCCGTCAAGAGCACGCTGATCGGGCACGGGGCCGTGCACACGCTCGACGGCGCCCGCCACCGGGTGCGCAAGGCGATGTTCACGTCGCTGCTGACGGGGGAGGGCGTGGCGCCGCTGGTGGCGCACACCGAGGCGGCCTGGGACGAGGCGGTCGGCACGTGGGCCGGCCGGGGGCGGGTCGTGCTCTTCGACGAGGCGGCCAAGGTGCTGACCCAGGCGGTGTGCCGGTGGTCGGGCATCCCGCTGGACCCTGACGAGGTGCCCGCTCTGGCGGCCGACCTCACGGCCGCGGTCGACGGGTTCGGCAGCGGCGGGCCGCGGCACTGGCGGGCCCGGCTCGCCCGCGCCCGCCGCGAGGCGTGGCTGGGCGACCTCGTCCGGCGGGTGCGCGACGGCGCCGCCCAGGCGGCGCCCGGCTCGGCCCTGGAGGTGGTGACCCGGCATCGCGACGCCGACGGCGAGCTGCTCGACCCGCGGGTGGCGGCGGTGGAGCTGCTCAACGTGATCCGGCCGACCGTGGCCGTGTGCTGGTTCCTGACGTTCGCCGCGCACGCGCTGCACCGCTGGCCCGAGCACCGTGCCAGGCTCCGGGACGGCGACGCCGCCTTCGCCGAGGCGTTCGCCCAGGAGGTCCGGCGTTTCTACCCGTTCGCGCCCTTCGTCGCGGGCAAGGCGGTCCGCGAGCTGTCCTGGGCGGGCGAACGGATCCCCGAGGGCTGCCTGGTGCTGCTCGACGTCTACGGGCAGAACCACGATCCCGGGCTGTGGGAGCAGCCCTACACCTTCGACCCGAGCCGGTTCCTGGACCGGCAGCCGGGCGAGTACGACCTGATCCCGCAGGGCGGCGGGGATCCGGCCGCCGGGCACCGGTGCCCGGGGGAGGAGATCACGATGGCGTTGCTGCGGGCGCTGTCGGTCCGGCTCGCCGAGCTGGATCACGACGTGCCCGAGCAGGACCTGGCCATCTCCCTGCGGCGCGTCCCGGCACGTCCGGCGAGCGGCTTCCAGATGTCCGTCCCCAGCCGCCTGCTCACCGAGCAGCGGGGGCGTTCCTGAGCGGCCCGCCTCACAACGGGAAGGCGGGAGAGGTGAGAAGGCGGTTGAGACGCCTTGCTCAGGGTACGGGAGGGGACCCGGCGCACCAGAGCGCCGGGCGTGCAACCCGGCTAGGAACCCTTCATGAGACTGGACCTCCAGGTCAGCCTGTCCGCAGGCACCCCACTCGTCTGCGTGAACGGCGAGGTCGATCTGCTCACCGCCGATGATCTGTACGAGTTCCTCGCCACGGTGATCCGGCAGCGCGGGCCCCGGCTGAGCGTGGACCTGCGCCGCGTCATCCTGATGGACTCGCGCGGCGCCGCCGCCGTGCTGCGGGCGCGCAGGCTGGCCCGCTCGCTCGGCGGGAACCTGACGCTGGTCGGGCCCAGCGCCCCGGCGGCACTGGTGCTGCGAGCAGTCCTGCCCGACCAGGACCTGGCCCCACCGGACCGGCCGAAAAGGCACCCAGGGATACGTCCGGATTCGGAGGTTGACCGGCCACAGCGCGTTACCTAGGCTTGCCTCGACCATCGGCCGGGGCGTTTCCCGACAGGGGTTCGGAGCGTCCCGGCACTCGCGCGAGAAACGGCGGGGGAGCCGGTGACGTTAGAGGCGAACACCGAGAAATTCACCTTTCAGGCAGAAGTGGCGCGCATTCTGGACCTGATGGCCCATTCGCTCTACAGCAAAAAAGAAATCTTTCTCCGCGAGCTGATCTCGAACGCCTCCGACGCGATAGACCGGTTGCGGTTCGAACGTTTCTCGCGAGCCGACCTGGCGGAGGACGACGGGGAGCCGCTGCGTATCCGGGTGGCCTACGACAAGGACGCGCGCACGATCACGGTCAGCGACAACGGCGTCGGCATGAGCCGGGCCGAGGTGATCGAGAACATCGGCACCATCGCCAGGTCCGGCACCGCGGAGTTCCTCGAGGCGCTGAGCCGCGAGCAGCGCGGTGACAGCTCCCTCATCGGCCAGTTCGGCGTCGGTTTCTACAGCGCGTTCGTGGTGGCCGAGCGGGTGGAGCTGACCACCCGCCGCGCCGGGCTCGCCGCCGGGGAGGGGGTGCGCTGGGAGTCCGACGGCAAGGGCGAGTACGTCGTGGAGACCGTCGACCGTCCGGACCGGGGCACCACGATCGTGCTGCACCTGCGCGAGGGCGAGGACGACCTGCTCAACGGCTACCGGCTGCGCTCGATCATCCAGAGGTACTCCGACCACATCAGCCTGCCCATCGTGATGGCCGCCGAGGACGAGAGCGCGCAGGCGGAGGAGACCACGGTCAACCAGGCGTCGGCGCTGTGGACCCGGCCCAAGAGCGAGCTGAGCGAGCGCGACTACCACGACTACTACCGGCACGTCAGCCACGACTACACCGACCCGCTCGCCTACCTGCACAGCAAGGTCGAGGGCCGCTACGAGTACACGCTGCTGCTCTACATCCCCTCCCGCGCCCCCTACGACCTGTGGGTCCCGCAGGCCCGCCAGGGGGTGAAGCTGCACGTCCAGCGGGTCTTCATCCTGGAGGACAGCGGGGAGCTGCTGCCGCGCTACCTGCGCTTCGTGCGCGGCGTCATCGACTCCGCCGACCTGCCGCTCAACGTCTCCAGGGAGCTGCTGCAGGGCAGCCGGGCCGTGAGCCACATCTGCTCCAGCGCGGTCAAGAAGGTGCTGAAGCTGCTCAACGACCTGGCGCGGAACGAGCCCGACAAGTACGCCGTGTTCTGGAAGGAGTTCGGCGCCGTACTCAAGGAGGGCATCGCCGACGATCCGCCCAACCGCGAGGAGATCGCCGAGCTGCTCCGCTTCACCAGCACCCGCTCGGCCGGGCAGGAGGCCGACGTCTCGCTGCAGGACTACGTGGACCGGATGAAGGAGGGCCAGGACAAGATCTACTACCTGCTGGCCCCGACCCTGGCCGCCGCCACCGCCAGCCCGCACCTGGAGGCGTTCAGGAAGAAGGGCGTCGAAGTGCTGCTGCTGGGCGAGGCCGTGGACAACTGGCTGGTGACAGGGCTGCTGCAGGAGTTCGGCGGCAAGCGGCTGCAGTCGGTCACCCAGGGCGTCCCCGACTTCGGCGGCCTGGAGGACGAGGCGGAGAAGGAAGCGGCGAGCAAGGCGAGCGCCGAGTACGCCGCGCTGCTCGGCAAGCTCAAGGAGATCCTGGCCGGCACGGCCTACGACGTGCGGATGAGCAGCCGCCTGACCACGTCGCCGGCCTGCATCGTGGCCAACGAGGCCGAGACCGACTTCACCCTCGCCCGGCGGATGCGCGGCTCGGGGCTGCCGAGCCAGCCGGTGCTGGAGCTGAACGCGGAGCACGTGCTGGTCAAGCGGCTGAACGAGCGGCAGGACGACCCGCGCCTGGCCGACTGGGCGCACGTGCTGTTCGGCCAGGCCGTCCTGACGCTGGGTGCGCGCATCGACGATCCGGCCTCGTTCGCCGACCGGCTGAACGGCCTGCTCGTGGCTCTCACGGAGGACGGCACCACCGGCTGAGCAGATGTGGGGCACCTGCGGTCATCGCGGGTGCCCCGCGGCGGGGTCAGCCCTCGACCCAGCCGTACTTCTTCGCGAAGATCAGCAGGCTGCGCCGCAACGACTTGATCTGGGCGCCGGTCAGCTCCGGCGCCTCCTCGATCAGCAGCTCCGTCAGCTCCTGGCCGAACTCCTCGGCCGACAGCACCTCGCAGAGCCCGTCGTCGTCGTCCAGCTCGTGCCTGCTCTGGTGCCCGCTCGGGGAGACGGGCTCGACGTGCCCGTTGGACGGCGGGAGCCCCTCGGCCGCCGACGGGCGCTCGACCTCCCTGATGCGGACCGCGAAGGCCTTCAGGCCCCGGTCGGACTGGATGACCTCGAACTCGACCGGTGTCCCCGGCGTGAGCAGCCTCTTGTCGTCGATCAGATCGTTGGCGTGGACGAAGACGTCCTCGCCGCCGTTGTCGGGGACGATGAACCCGTATCCGCGAACGTCATCGAACCGCAGGACCTTACCTGTCCTGGCCATACCTACCACGCTCCACCAACACCATTCGTCCCCCACCTGGGAGACCGGCCAGTCATGCCTGACCCGCCACGCCGTCACGCCGCGTGCGTCGCTCTGCGACGCCTCCGCGGACCTCGTCCCCCATACTCTCCCATTCCCGGGTGTTCGCCGAACGCGTGCCGAGCCGGTGCAGCGAGTCGTGTCCGCGGCCGTTCCGCTTCGGTGACTGGCCGGGAGCGCGCGTCACTTGCGGCCGTTGGCCTGCCCCTGGCCGGGGTGCCCGGCGGCGTGGCCCGGCGGGAGGTGCCCGGTCCTGCCCCTCGCCTTGCCTCCTGTCCCGCCGCCCGGTTGCGGGGCGGGCGTGGCCGCCGGCTTGGGCGGCGCGTCGAGGCGATCGCGGCTCTCCACCCGCTCTGCCAGGAGCACCCGGGTGGGCGGCGGCGTGGGCGGGTCCGTGAGCGGGGTGGCGGTGACGGAGTGCTGCCGCATCGCCGGTGCTGGGGAGGGGGCGTCGTCCGGCCAGAAACCGGCCACCAGCACGCCTGCGGCCAGCGTGGTGACGACCACCGCGTGCCGCACGTACGGGGGGCGCCGCGCGGTGCACGCCCCGGCGGCGGCCGGCGGGCGGCTCGTGACGGGCGGCAGCTCGCCGGAGCTGGTGACTGGCGGTGGGTCGTCGGAGCTGGTGAGGGGCGGTGGGTCGTCGGAGCTGGTGACGAGTGGCAGGTCGTCGGTGTTCGTGACGGGCGGCAGGTCGTCGGCGTTCGTGGCGGGCGGCTGCTCAAGCGGGGGAACCAGCAGGTCGCCGGTCTCGGGGACGGCCGTCGCCGGCCGCGCGACGAGCCGGTCCAGGAACCGGCGGGCCTCGGCGATCCCCGTACGGCGGTCGGGGTCCTTGTCCAGCAGCCCGGCGATCAGCGGGGCCAGCGAGCCCGCGCGCCGGAACGGAGCCGGGTCGGCGGTCAGCACCGCGCTGATGGTGGCCAGCGCCGTGCCCTGCTCGAACGGGCAACGGCCCTCGACCGCCGTGTAGAGCGTGACCCCCAGCGACCACAGGTCGGACTGCGGGGTCGCCGGCCCGCCGCGCGCCCGCTCAGGGGCGATGTAGGCGGGGGTGCCCACGACGATGCCCGCCTGCGTGAGCCCGACCGGCTGCTCCGTGCTGGTGGCCAGGCCGAAGTCGGTGAGCACGGCATGATGGGCGAGGTCGTGCAGCGCGCTCGGGCCGGCGCTGTCCAGCAGGATGTTGGCGGGCTTGACGTCCCGGTGCACCACGCCGGCGGCATGCGCGACCTGCAACGCCTCCAGCACCTGCAAGCCGATCCCGGCCACCGTCGCCGGCGGCAGCGAGCCGCGCTCGGCCAGCACGTCGGCCAGGGTGGGCGCGGAGACGAGCTGCAGGACGATCCACGGCTGCCCGTCGGCCACCACCACGTCGTAGACGGCGGCGATGTGCGGATGGCTCAGCCGGGCCGCCAGCCGGGCCTCGGTCATGGTGCGGCCCAGCAGCACCTCGCGCTCCGACGGGGGCTGATGCTCCAGCGTCACCTCCTTGACGGCCACCGGCCGATCCAGCAGCTCGTCGTGGCCCTGCCAGACCCGGCCCATGCCGCCCTTGCCCAGCTCGGACTCCAGCCGGTAGCGACCGGCGAGTAACCGGCCCTCGTGACACGCAGCGGACATGGCGCCACCCTTACCCGCTCGACGAACGCTCATGCAACGTGATCGACGGGTCGTGCTAGAACGCTACTTGCGCCACTTGGACCACATTCACCCGCGGATCTCCGACCAGGGGCAACGCGTGATCGGGCCAGGTGGTGGTGATCATCCCGTACCACAGGCCCGCCGCCGCGCTGCTGCGCAGCTCGCCCAGGTGCTCATCCTCGATCCGGCGCGTTGACGGGATGCTGGAAGTTGTTCAGCAGCGTGAACTCATGCACGGAACCATCCGGAACAGGCCCGATCTCCACCGGAGCCGAAGCAGGCTCCAGCCCGACGCGGTAGAGCTTCGCCGTCTCCAGCTCCCCCTCCGCCGCCGAGGCGATGATCAAGGACCGGCGATCCTTGGACAGGGCGACCGAGACGATCGACGACTCCGTCGCCGGCGCGAGCTCCCGCACCACCTTCACCTCCACGTTCTGCACGTACTCGACCTCGTCCCTGGCCAGCTCGGGAGCCACCCGGGCGGTGTAGAAGTCGTTCCCCCCGCCCTGGCAGAGCAGCTCGGAGGTGCCGAGCCAGGCGAGCGGGGTACAGCCGCGCAGCCGGCCGTCGTCGCGCACGACCACCTCCATGCCGAACGGCTTGTGCATCGGCTCGTCGTCGTGGCCGTCGATCGTGCGGCTCAGGAGGTCGAGCTCGGCGCCCGGCACCGACATCAGTCCCTTGGCCACCGTGGTGGGGTCGGCGGCGAACTTGCCAGAGGGGTGGACGACGCCCGGGCACACGACGGCGACCGGCCCGACGACGCGATAGTAGATGTCGTCGCTCTCGTTCTTGATGCAGGCCATGCTGAGCGCGCGCGGGGTCAGCGTGCCGTCCGGGGCGGCCGAGTAGTAGCGCAGGCCGCGGCGGAACCAGAGAGAGCCGTCGGGCGCGAAGCCGGGGCGGTCGTCGGAGAAGGTCTCGGTCACGTACCCCTTCTTGTTCGACCGCGCGGTGAGGTCCGTGAACGCCCCGGTGCCCAGGTCGAGCCAGCCGACGTGTTGATCGGCGTGCTCGTTGGGCCCGTTCACCTGGACGGCGATCCGGCGGCCGTCCGGCGAGACCGGGCTGACGCCGGGGTCGCCTGTCGCGCCGCAGAGGCTCCTGACGACCGCCTTCTCGCCGCCCGCCCGCGCGGCGATCTCGGTCAGGAGGGGTTGCAGCGTGGTGCTGGACAGGCTGGCGGCAGGCGTACGGAAGGCGTCGTCGTACGCCGTGACCCGCCACTCCTCACCAGTCCGCGTGCAGACCACCGGCCCCCGGGCGGCGAGCAGGGCAGGCAGGCTCTTCGCGGCCTCGGCCAGCGCCGCCTTCCTGGGGTCCGGGGTGGGCGTGACGGCTGCGGACGGCGGCGCCGGCGCGGCGAGCGGGCCGAGCGGGGCCGAACAACCGGTGGTGGCGAGCAGGATCGCGACGGCCGTAGCGGCCCGGCCGCCTCTGGGGGTGCCCATCCGAGAACTCCGTTCGATGATGATCCTTAAAAGAGTGAATACCATTAATCATGTGATGGGCATTCACCGCAAGTCGCGGCGACCGGCGGGACCCGCGAAGATGGGCACGTGACAGAGTTGACGCGCCGGGAGCGACTGCGGGCCGAGCTCGAACGCGACGCCAGGGCCGCCGCGCGCAGGATCGCGGCGGAGGAGGGCGTCGAAGGGCTGACCCTCGCCGCGGTCGCCCGTGCCGTCGGGGTGACGCCGCCCGCCCTGTACCGGTACTTCAACGGCAGGGCCGGGCTCGTCCGCGCCGTCTACGACGACGTCACCGGCGAGTTCATGGACACCGTCGCCCGCGCCCTGCACCGCCAGGACCCCGACGACCTCAGCGCCCAGCTGCACGCCGCCACCCGGGCCGTGCTCGACTGGTCCATGGCCAACAAGGTCGAGTTCGACCTGCTCATGGGCGCCGCCTACACCAAGATCGCCGACTCGGAGGAGGGTATCCCGAAGGTCATCGCGCGCGAGCTGGGCGGCTTCTTCGGGGTGCCGTTCGCGCGGCTGTATCGCGAGGGGCGCCTGACCATCAAGGCGGAGGAGGAGATCGATCCCGCCCTGGCGGAGCAACTGCGGACGTACCGCTCACATGTGGGGCTGGACTTCCCGATCGGCGTGGTCCTGCTCATGGTGATCTGCTGGCGGCAGATCTACGGGCTGCTCTGCATGGCCGTGTACGGGCACCAGGAGTTCGCCTTCGACGACCCGATGCCGCTGTTCGAGCACATGATGGACCACCTGCTCGGCATCCTCGGCCTCGAACGCAGCCCCAGCCTGCGCGTGCCCTGACGCGGGCTTCGCACTCCGTTCAGCGGCGGACGACGACGGTACCCTCCAGCACCGGCACGGCCGAGGCGTCGATCACGGCGGTGACCCCGGAGACGCGGGCGAGCTTGTGTCGGCGGTGCTGATGATCACCGTCCCGTCCCGCGCGCGGAGCACGGCGGCGTCGTCGCCGGTCTCCAAACCCACCACGAGCTCCGCCTCGGAGCCGCGCGCGCGGTACCGGCGGAGCACGATGGCGCGCTGCCGGCCGGGTGCTCGCCGTGCTGCCGGGGCAGTGCACGGGCTCTTGCGGACGGTCGCGGCCCGGAGTGGTGCGCGGGTGGCAGATCTTGCTCCCGCCGGCGCGGAACGGCAGCCCGGAGGTGGGACGAGCAGCTCCTGAGGTGGCGCAACCATACCGTTATCCCTGTTTGCCTACCTGATTGATAGGTTATCTCCGTCAACGCAGGTCAGGAGGTGGACATGGGAGACACGGCAGCCGTACGCCGGCGAGCCGACCGGGCGCGGCAGGTGGCCGACCTGCTCCGGCGGCAGATCGTGCACGGGCACTACGCGCGGGGCGCGTTGCCGCCGGAGGCGGTGCTGGCGCGGGAGTTCGGCGCCTCGCGCAACACCGTACGCGAGGCGTTGCGGCTGCTGCGCGAGGAAGGGCTGGTGGAGCGGTGCCCGGGAGTGGGCACCACGGTGGCGGCGGAGAAGTACCCGCACGGCCTGCACCGGCTGCTGGGCCTGGCCGAGACCCTGCACGAGCACGGCCGGGTGACCAACCAGGTCAGGACCATGGCCCTGATCGAGCCGCCGGCCGCCGTCAGCCAGCGGCTCGGGCTCGCGCCCGGCGCGTCGGTCGTCTACCTCGAACGGCTGCGCCGCCTCGACGGCCTGCCGCTCTCGCTGGACCTGACCTATCTGGTCCGTGACGTCGGTGAGCCGCTGTTCGACGCCGACCTGGAGCACAACGACATCTTCGTGCTCCTGGAGGGGATCGCCGGACAGCCCCTCGGCACCGCCGAGCTCACCCTGGAGGCGGTCAACGCCGACCCCCACACCGCCGCCGTGCTCGACGCGCCGCGCGGCGCCGCGCTGCTCATGGTCGAGCGGCTCACCCACCTGGCCGACGGCCGGCCGGTCGACCTGGAGTTCATCCGCTTCAGAGGCGACCGGCTGACCATGCGCGGCCACCTGAACCGCACCGTGGAGGAGGACCGATGGCCCTGATCAACCAGCGGGTCGAGGTACCCGTGACCATCGACGAGGCGCTGTGCATCGACGGCTGCACCCTGTGCGTCGAGGCGTGCCCGCTCGACTCCCTGGCGATCAGCGACGAGACCGGCAAGGCCTACATGTACGTGGACGAGTGCTGGTACTGCGGGCCGTGCGCGGCCCGGTGCCCCGTGGACGCGGTCACCATCGACATCCCCTTCCTGCTGCGATGAAGGAGACCACCATGCGTGTCTTCCTGGCGGCCCTCGCCCTGCTCGCCGCGGCCGGCTGCTCGGTCGCCGGCGCGGCGGGCGGCACGGGCAAGATCAAGGTCGTCATCGGCTACCAGTCCAAGACCATCAACACGGTGACCGCCGGCACGCTGCTGCGCTCGCTCGGCTACCTGGAGCAGCGGCTCGGCGACCGGTACGCCGTCGAGTGGCAGGACTACGACACCGGCGCGCCCATCACCGCCAAGATGGTCGCCGGCAAGATCGACATCGGCTCGATGGGTGACTACCCCCTGCTCATCAACGCCGCCCGCACCCAGGCCATCCCCGCCGCCCGCACGGAGCTGATCTCCATCACCGGCTACAACCTGCGCGGCGGCCTCAACATGGTGGTCGTGCCGCCCGCGTCCAAGGCGCGGACGCTGGCCGACCTGAAGGGGGCCAAGGTCTCCGCCAGCGTGGGCTCGGCCGGGCACGGCACCCTCGTCCAGGCGGTCGAGCGGGCCGGGGTGACCGGGATCGAGGTCGTCAACCACCAGCCCGCCGTCGGCGCCTCACAGCTGGAGTCGGGTGGCGTGCAGGCGTACGCGCAGTTCGTGGCCTGGCCGGGCCTGCTGGTCTTCCAGGACAAGGGCCGCCTGCTCTACGACGGTTCCGCGCTGGACGTGCCGACCTTCCACGGCGTGGTGGTGCGCCGGGCGTACGCCGGGGAGCACCCCGACGTGGTGGACGCCTTCCTCAAGGCCCAGCTCGACGCCACCCGCTACCTGCACGAGCACCCGCTCGCCGCCGCCGAGTCCGTGGCGCGGTCCACCGGCCTGCCCGCCGAGGTCGTCTACCTCTACAACGGGCCCGGCGGCATCTCCACCTTCGACGTCACGCTGAAACCGCAGCTCAAGGCGGCGCACGAGCACGACGTGCCGTACCTCAAGCGCATCGGCACCGACTTCCCCGGGGTGGACGTCTCCGCCTTCGTCAACGACTCCTACCTGCGCAGGGCGTACGGACCTGCGTACGACCAGGACGTGGCCACCACCGCCAACCCCGCCCCGATCACCGGCACCGACCCCGTCTGCGGCGGGCAGGTGAGCGACCCGGGGACGGCCTCGGAGCTGTGGCTCGACGGCGCGGACACCACGCGGCCCGCCGCCACGCCCACCTGCCTGCTGCGCCAGATCGCCGCCGCGGGCCCGGCGGCCGTGCGGGCCGCCTACGTGCCGGACACCGTCACCGGGACCCGCTGGTTCGCCGACCACGCGGTGTGGCTCAGGGAAGGGGCGCGGTTCCTGCCGTTCACCACGCAGGACGGCGCGGACGCCTACCGCGGCGAGCACCCCGAGGCGGAGCCGATCACCTACGAGGCCGCGCTGAAGGCGGCGGCGAAGGGCGGTGACACATGACGGGCACCCCGGCGCCACGCCGCGGCAGCCGGTGGAGCTGGCCCGTCAGGGTCGCCTCCGTCCTGGTGGCGGCCGGGCTGTGGCAGGCGCTCACCGCCGCCGACGCCCGGCTGTGGCTCAGGTTCGACCGGCTCCCCACGCTGGACGAGATCGCCGCCGAGGCCGCCAGGCAGCTCGCGACCCCGGTCTTCGCGCTCGACCTGGCGCAGAGCCTGATCCGGATCCTGTCCGGGTTCGGCCTGGCCACGGTCGCGGGGCTGGCGGCGGGCATCGCGCTCGGCAGGTCCGCCCGCGCCAGGGACGTGCTGCTGCCACTGCTGGAGGCGGCGCGGCCGATCCCGGCGATCGCGCTGGTGCCGGTGGCGATCCTGCTGTTCCCCACCGACGAGCAGGGGATCGTGTTCATCACCTTCGTGGCCGCCTTCTTCCCCATCATGGTCAGCACCCGGCACGCCGTGCGGGCGCTGCCGACGTTGTGGGAGGACGCGGTCAGAACGCTCGGCGGCGGCCGGCTGCACGTGTTGTGGCACGTCGTGCTGCCCGGCATCCTGCCCGGCGTGTTCGGCGGGCTGTCCGTCGGCATGGGCGTGTCGTGGATCTGCGTGATCTCGGCCGAGATGATCTCCGGCGAGTTCGGCGTCGGCTACCGCACCTGGCAGTCGTACACGCTCGTGGACTACCCCGCCGTGATCGTCGGGATGATCACCATCGGCCTGCTGGGCTGGCTCACCTCGGCGGCCGTCGAGCTGGTCGGGCGGCGGGTCACCCGCTGGCTGCCCCGGGCCGAGAGGAGCACGGCATGACCACGCTGGCGCCGCCCGAGCGGGCGCAGACCGGGCTGGGGTTCACGCTGGAGCGGCTGTCCCTGGGCTACGGCGGCCACCTGGTCGCCCACGAGATCGACCTGGCGGTGGTGCCGGGCGAGGTGCTGGTCGTCGTGGGCGCCTCGGGCTCGGGCAAGTCCACGCTGCTGCGCGCGCTGGCCGGGCTGCTCACGCCCGCCGGCGGCACCGTACGGGCCGACGGCGCGCAGATCGCCGGCCCCTCGGCCGAGCGCGCGATGGTCTTCCAGGACGACGGCCTGCTGCCGTGGCGCAGCGTGCGGCGCAACATCGAGCTGCCGCTGCGCATCCGCAAGGTCGGCCGGCGCGAGCGCGCCGAGGCGGCGCGGGCGTGGATCGAGCGGGTCGGGCTGAGCGGTGCGGAGGACAGGCTGCCCCGCGAGCTGTCCGGTGGCATGCGCCAGCGCGTGCAGCTCGCCCGCGCCCTGGTCGCCGCGCCGCGCGCGGTGCTGATGGACGAGCCGTTCGGCGCGCTCGACGCCCAGACCCGCGCCCAGATGCAGCGCGTCCTGCTCGACGTGCTGCGTGACACCAGGGCGACGGTCGTGTTCGTCACCCACGACGTGGACGAGGCGCTGCTGCTCGCCGACCGCGTGGCCGTGCTGGGCGACCGGGGCATCCGCACGCTGATCGACGTGCGCGGGAGCGGCGAGCGGGCCGTGCTGCGCGACAGGATCCTGAAGGAGTTGTGATGGAGATCCCCGCGATCGAGGACCGGCTGCACCTGGAGTGCGAGGTGCTCGTCGTCGGCGGCGGTACCGCCGGCACGATGGCCGCGATCACCGCGGCCGAGCGCGGCGCGAGCGTGCTGCTGCTGGAGAAGGCGCACGTGCGCCACAGCGGCGCGCTGGCCATGGGCATGGACGGCGTCAACAACGCGGTCATCCCCGGCAAGGCCACGCCCGAGGACTACGTCGCCGAGATCACCCGGGCCAACGACGGCGTCGTCAACCAGCGCACCGTCCACCAGACCGCCACCCGCGGCCACGCCATGGTGCAGCGGCTGGAACGCTACGGCGTCAAGTTCGAGAAGGACGAGTACGGCGAGTACGCGGTGCGCCGGGTCCACCGCTCGGGCAGCTACGTGCTGCCCATGCCGGAGGGCAAGGACGTCAAGAAGGTGCTCTACCGGGTGCTGCGCCGGCGCGACCTCCGCGAGAAGGTGCGCATCGAGAACCGGGTCATGCCCGTCAGGGTCCTCACCTCGGGCGGGCGCGCGGTCGGCGTGGCCGGCTTCGACACCCGCTCCGGGCGGTTCGTCACCGTCTCCGCCGGTGCGGTGATCCTGGCCACCGGCGCGTGCGGCCGGCTCGGCCTGCCCGCCAGCGGCTACCTGTACGGCACCTACGAGAACCCGGCCAACGCCGGCGACGGCCACGCCATGGCCTACCACGCCGGGGCCGAGCTCAGCGGCATCGAGTGCTTCCAGATCAACCCGCTGATCAAGGACTACAACGGGCCCGCCTGCGCGTACGTGGCCAACCCGTTCGGCGGCTACCAGGTCAACAACCAGGGGGAGCGGTTCGTCGACTCCGACTACTGGTCGGGCCAGATGATGGCGGAGGTCGCCACCGAGATCGCCTCCGCCCGCGGCCCCATCTACCTCAAGCTCTCCCACCTGCCCGAGGAGTCCATCTCCGCCCTCGAAGGCATCCTGCACACCACCGAGCGCCCCACCCGGGGCACCTTCCACGCCGGGCGCGGGCATGACTACCGCACCCACGACGTGGAGATGCACATCTCCGAGATCGGCCTGTGCGGCGGCCACTCGGCCTCCGGCGTGTGGGTGGACGAGCACGGCGCGACCACCGTGCCCGGCCTGTACGCCGCCGGCGACCTGGCCTGTGTGCCGCACAACTACATGATCGGCGCGTTCGTCTTCGGCGACCTGGCGGGCGCCCACGCCGCCGCCCACGCGGTCGCGCCCGGAGCGTTGCCCGAGGACCAGCTCACCGCCGCCCACGAGCTGGTCTACCGGCCGCTGCGCCACCCCGAGGGGCCGCCCCAGCAGCAGGTGGAGTACAAGCTGCGCCGTTTCGTCAACGACTACATCACCCCGCCCAAGACGGCCGCCAAGCTGGAGATCGCGCTGGAGACGTTCGAGCGCATGCGCGCGGAGATCGCCGGGATGGGTGCCCGCACCCCGCACGAGCTGATGCGCTGCGTGGAGGTCGACTTCATCAGGGACTGCGCCGAGATGGCGGCGCGGGCCTCGCTCACCCGCACCGAGAGCCGCTGGGGTCTCTACCACGAGCGCGCCGACCTGCCCGCCCGCGACGACGCCGCCTGGCTGTTCCACCTGAACCTGCGCAAGCGGGACGACGGCGCGATGGAGTTCGTCAAGCGGCCCGTGGAGCCGTACCTGGTGCCCGTCCCCGAGTTCACGCCCGTCGCCGCCGAGCCGGTCGTGCTCGCCGCGCGTGCGTCGGTGCGGGTGCGGCGGGCCGCCGCCACCCGGGCCGAACGAGTCGTGGTGGGCCGCTCGCCGCGCATCCTGGAGCTGCACCGGCTGGCCGAGGAGCAGCCCACCGCCGGGCGACTGGCCCCCTACCTCGCCGACCCCGACCCCAAGGTGCGGCGGGCCGCCATCGCCACGCTGACCGAGACCGTCCCTGAAGGCGCCGGGCTCGCCCTGACCGCCGCCCTGGGCGACGGCCACGGCACCGTACGGCAAGCCGCCGCCACCGCGCTCAGGGAACTGGTCGAGGTGCTGCCCGCCACCCCCGAGCTGCGCACCGCCCTGGTCGGGCGGCTGGCCGGCGGGGACGCCGTGATCCGGGCGAGCGCCCTGGACGTGCTGCGGGCGCTGCGGCTCGGCGACCGGGAGAGCTTCGCCGAGGGGCTGCGCGACCCCGACCGCCGGGTGCGCATCGAGGCCGTCCGCGGTCTGGTCTCGCTGGACGAGAGCGACCTGGTGGCCACGGCCGCCGCCGACCCGTCCAGGGAGGTGCGGGTGTGGGCGGCCAAGGGCCTGGGCCTCATCGGCAAGCCGGCCCCGGCGCTGGAGACGCTCGCCGCCGACCCCGACCCGCTCGTGCGCGCGGCGGCCCTGGAGGCGTCGGGCGCGACCGGCGCGCCGCTGGCGGAGCAGGCCGTCGCGGCGCTGGGCGACGCCGGCTGGCAGGTACGCGTCGGCGCCGCCCGGTGCCTGGCCGCCTGCGACCCGGCCCGCGCCGCCGTACCGCTCATCCGCACGCTCGGGGACGCCAACCTCGACGTACGCAAGGCGGCCGTGCAGGCGCTGGCCCGCTGGGCGGCCGAACCACAAGTGGCCGCCGCGCTCACCACGGCGCTGTCGGACCCGGACGCCGACGTGCGGGCCTACGCCCGCCAGGCGCTGGAGCCCGCCGGGGACGACATCGAGCTGGACATCCGGCCGGAGGGCGAGATCCGCCCTGCGCGCGGTGCCGTCCCTGGCGTGGGTGCCGCTGCTGGTGCTGTGGCTGGGCATCGCAGGGGCGCCGAAGATCGTCCTGGTGGCGAGGAGCCTGTCCGGGCCCCTCGCCCGTGATCCCGCGTGACGGACGGGGCGTCAGGCTGTCGCCCCCGGTGAAGCGGCCGCCGCGCCGGTGAGTCAGAACGGGCCGTTCAGCGGCGGCTGCGCGCCCGTCGCTGTGCCGGATCGGGCAGCGGCGCGGTGGCGCGGCGCCGCAGCTCCGTCAGCGTGCTCACTGCGCTCCCGCCGTGGCGAACGGGACCGGGGCCGGCCCGGCGGCGGCCGGCTCCGCGGGATGCCGCCACAGGCCGCGCTCGCGCAGGATGGGCAGGACGCCCTCGCCGAACCAGTACGCCTCCTCCAGATGCGGATAGCCGGACAGCACGAACTCGGTGAGCCCGAGGCGGTGGTACTCCTCGATCCGGTCGGCGACCTCGGCGTGGCTGCCGACCAGCGCCGTGCCCGCGCCGCCGCGCACCAGGCCGACGCCCGCCCACAGGTTCGGGTAGATCTCCAGGTCGTCGCGCCTGCCGCCGTGCAGGGCGAGCATGCGCTTCTGCCCTTCGGACTCGCTGCGGCCCAGGCCCGCCTGCACCCGCTCCACGGTCGCCTGGTCGATGCCGTCGAGCAGCCTGCGGGCCTGCGCCCACGCCTGCTCGCTGGTGTCGCGGGTGATGACGTGCAGCCTGATGCCGTGCCTGAGCGTGCGGCCCTCGGTGGCGGCCAGCCCGTCGATCCAGGCGAGCTTCCCGGCCACCGCGTCCGGCGGCTCGCCCCAGGTGAGGTAGGCGTCCACGTGCCGGGCGGCCACCCGGCCGGCGGCGGGGGAGGAGCCGCCGAAGTACACCTCGGGCACCGGGTCGGGCAGCCGGTTGAGGCGGGCGTCCTCGACCTGGAGGTGCTCGCCGGTCAGGCTCACGCTCTCGCCCCGCCACAACGCCCGCACCACGTGCAGGAACTCGTCGGTCCGCGCGTAGCGGGCGTCCTTGTCCAGGAAGTCGCCGTACGCGCGCTGCTCGTGGCTCTCCCCGCCGGTCACCACGTTCAGCAGCAGCCGCCCGCGCGAGTGCCACTGGAAGGTGGCCGCCATCTGCGCGGCCAGCGTGGGGGAGACCAGCCCCGGGCGGAAGGCCACCAGGAACTTCAGCCGCTCGGTGGTGCCGGCCAGCATCGCGGTGGTCAGCCAGGCGTCCTCGCACCACGCGCCGGTGGGCGTCAGCGCGCCGGCGAAGCCCACCTGCTCGGCCGCGTGCACGATCTGGCGCAGGTAGGGCAGGGACGCGGGACGGGCTCCTGAGGCCGCGCCCGCCGGGAGCCCGTGGCCGCCGCCGACGACGTCGCGGCTGTCGCCGTACGTGGGCAGGAACCAGTGGAACGTCAGGGTCATTGTGTCGTCCGTTCTGCGTGTTACGTTCACCGTAATTCATGTAATACAGGTAGGCAATACCTGTTTAAGTGCGGGCCCATCCCGCCGACCACCGCACGGACCTGGCCAGGCTGCTGGAGCACGGCCCGTTCGACGCACGTCCATCCTCGACCACCCGCGACTTCGCCCCCGACGACCTCGTGGCCAGGGGCGGCGACGTTACCGAGCGCGGCGTATCGCAGACCTACGGCTACTGGAGCCCCGCGCGGACCGAGGTGATGCGCCGGGTGTTGAACCCGAGCCAGTGCATCCGGCCCACGTAACGCGCGTGCTCCACCTTGAGACAGCGGTCCATGACCACGCTCACGCCGCCGTCCTCGGCGATCCGCGCGCCCTCCTCGTTGATCACGCCGAACTGGCACCACAGAGCCGTCGCGCCGATCTCCACCGTCTCCCGCGCGATCTCCGGCAGGGCGTCCGGCGCGCGGAAGACGTTGACGAGGTCCACCGGCACGGGCACCTCGCGCAGGCTGGGGTAGCTCCGCTCGCCGAGGATCTCCTGCTCCCTGGGGTTGACCGGGACGATCCGGTAGCCGTGCCGCTTGAGGTAGTAGCCGACGAAGTGGCTGGCCCGCAGCTCGTTGCCGGACAGGCCGACGATGGCGATCGTCCTGGTCGTGTGCAGCACGCGCTGGATGGTCAGCGCGTCCTGGTAGCGGTCGAGTGCGGTCATGCCGTGGTCACCTCTCCGACGCGGGCGAAGGCCTGCTCCAGGTCCCAGATCAGATCCTCGACGGACTCGGTGCCGACCGACAGCCGCACCGTCCCCGGGCTGACGCCCGCCGCCCGCAGCTCCTCGTCGCCGAGCTGGCGGTGCGTGGTGCTGGCGGGGTGGATGACCAGGCTCTTGGCGTCGCCGACGTTGGCCAGGTGCGACCAGAGCGTCAGGCCGCCGATGAACGCCTGCCCGCCGCGCCGGCCGCCTGCGCAGTCGAAGGAGAACACCGCGCCGGCGCCGCGCGGCAGGTACCTGTCCACCAGCGGCCGGTACCGGCTGTCCGGCAGGCCGGGGTAGGTCACGCCGGAGGCCAGGTCGTGCGAGCGGAGGAACGCCGCGACCGCCCGCGCGTTGTCCACGTGCCGGTCCATGCGCAGCGAGAGCGTCTCCAGCCCCTGCAGGAACAGGAAGGCGTTGAACGGCGAGAGCGCCGCCCCGAGGTCGCGCAGCGTCTCGGCGCGCAGCTTCATCAGGTAGCCGTACTCGCCGAACGTCTCGTGGAAGCGCAGCCCGTGGTAGGCCGGCGACGGGTCCGCGACCACCGGGAACCGCCCGTTGGACCAGTCGAACGTGCCCGCCTCCACCACCACGCCGCCGATGCTGGTGCCGTGGCCGCCGATGAACTTGGTCGCCGAGTGGATCACGATGTCGGCGCCCCACTCGATCGGGCGGCAGAGGTACGGCGTGGCGAACGTGTTGTCCACCACCAGCGGCAGCTCGTGCTCATGCGCGATGCCCGCCACGGTCTCGATGTCGAGCACGTTCCCGGCGGGGTTGCCGATCGTCTCGCCGAAGAACGCCTTCGTGTTCGGCTGGACGGCCTTGCGCCAGGCGTCCGGATCGTCCGGATCGACCCACGCCAGCTCCACGCCCATCTTGCGCAGCAGGTGCTTGAGCTGGTTCACCGTGCCGCCGTAGAGCGCCGAGGAGGACACCACGTGGTCGCCCGGCTGCAGCAGCGTGAACAGCGCGGCGGCCTGCGCGGCGATCCCGCTGGCGAACGCGACCGCGCCGGCCCCGCCCTCCAGGTTCGCCACCCGCTCCTCGAACACCGCGACGGTCGGGTTCATGATGCGCGAGTAGGTGTTCCCGTACTCCTGGAGGTTGAAGTACGCCGCCGCGGACTCCGGGTCCTCGAAGACGTAGCTGGTCGTCTGGAAGATCGGCACCGCGCGGGCGCCGGTGTTCGGGTCCGGCCGCTGCCCGGCGTGCAGCTGCCGGGTCTCGAACCCGAACTCGCGGGCCTGTTCCGTACGGGGGAGCTGGTCGGTCACATGAGCCTCTTTCTCAGACGGGCGGGGCCAGGAACCGGCGGATGACGGGCGTCTGCCGCGCCTCTTCCAGCAGGAAGCAGTCGTGGCCGTACGGCGCCTCGATGACCTGCAGCTCGACCGGCTTGCCGAGCGCGCGCAGCGCCTGCTCGACCTCCTGCGACGCCGCCGGCGGGTACAGCCAGTCGGAGCTGAACGCGATCAGCAGCGTACGCGCCGAGACGCCGGCGAGCGCCCGCTCCAGGGATCCGCCGCCGTGCTGCCGGGCGAGGTCGAAGTACGTCAGCGCGCGCGAGGTGTACAGATAGGTGTTGGCGTCGAAGCGCTTGACGAACGAGTCGGCCTGGTGGCGCAGGTAGCTCTCCACCTCGAACTCCGGCTCGCTGATCGTGTAGCGCAGGTCGTCCGCGGCCTGCAGCCGCCGCCCGAACTTGGCCTCCAGCGCGGGCGCCGAGAGGTACGTGACGTGGCCGACCATCCGCCCGATGCCCATCCCGGCGTCGGGCGCGCGGCCGGTGCCGTAGTAGCGCCCGCCCTGCCAGGCCGGATCGCGCAGGATCGACTCACGCGCGATCGCGTTCCAGGCCACCCCCTGCGGGTGCAGCGCGTGCGTGCTGGCGATCGCCACGACGGCGTCCACCTGGCCGGGGAACAGGATCGCCCACTGCAGCGCCTGCATCCCGCCGAGCGAGCCCCCGGCCACCGCCGCGAGCCGCTCGATGCCCAGGACGTCGAGGAACGCGCGCTGCGTGCGCACCATGTCCGCGACCGTGATCACCGGGAAGTCCGGCCCGTACGGCCGGCCCGTCGCCGGGTCGGTCGAGGACGGCCCCGTCGTCCCCCGGCAGCCGCCGAGCAGGTTCGTGGAGACGACGAAGAAGCGGTCGGTGTCGAACGCCTTGCCGGGGCCGATCATCCCGTCCCACCAGCCGAGCCCCTTGCCGCCCGCGCCGTCGCGCTCCTCGGCCCCGAACCCGTCGCGGGTGCTCTCCGGCGGCGGCGTCCTCGCCACGCCCGCCGCGTGCGCGTCGCCGCTGAGCGCGTGGCACACCAGGATCACGTTGTCGCGCCGGGGCGACAGGACGCCGTAGGTCTCGTACGCCACGCGCACCGGGTGCAGCTCCCGGCCGCAGTCGAGGCGTAACGGCTGGGGCAGGTCGAGGTAGCGGGTCTCCACGGTGCCGACACTGCCGGCCGCGAGCGAGGTGGCGGGCTGCGACATGGGCTCATGGTAACCGTCATGGGCGCATTTTCGGTCAGATTCCTACCGGAAATATAGGGTTTTTGCCCGCTGCGTCCAGGCCGGGATCGTCGCGCCCCGCCTCGCGTGAGGCGGATACGAAGAGCTGTCACTCTCCGTCAGCGGCACGGCTCGCGAAGCGGGGCCGTTACGCGAGCCGGTCGTCCTGAGCCCGTACCAGGACGTCCCCGGCCTCCGTGCGGTAGTACAGCACCGATCGCCCGGCCCGGCGGCGGCGCACGAGGCGGGCGTCGAGGAGCACCTTCAGGTGGCGGCCCACCGAGCCCAGGCCCTGCCCGGTCAGCGCCATGAGCTGAGCGGGCACGCGCTCGGGCTGCACTCCTCGGGGACGCTCACCACGCAGGGCGTCGGCGCCGCGCTCGCGGGGACGGTCGCTCAGGTCACCTCGGCGACGACCGCCATGACGGTGATGGCGATGCTGTCCGTGGGCGTCACGCTGGCCCTCGCCCGCGGGTTGCGGCCCTGACCCGGTGCGCCCTTACGTCAGCGCCCGGGTACGGAGCGAGTTTGGTGACGTTCCAAAACGGGATTTCGGTCCATTGGCAGGATGGGAAGGTTGATCTTGCCGCATTCTTGGATCTTGCGGCTCCGCCCCCAGGGAGCCGCGTCGAGAGCAAGAGGAGCTCCATGGTCAACCGATATCGCACGTTACTGGCGGTGGTGACGGCCTCGGTCGCGCTGGTGGCCGTCGCACCCGCACCGGCCTCCGCGGGCGGTCCCGCCGGTTCCGTCCGCGTGGCGGCTGCCGCGCCCGTCACCGTGACGTTCGCCGCCGTCGACGACGTGTTCGTCAGCCAGGCGGAGCCCGCCAAGAGTTTCGCCACCGCGACGTGGCTGAGCGTCTGCGGCTCCGGCTGCGGCGGCTCGGCCACCGGGCAGCGCCTGGCGCTGACCCGGTTCAAGGTCACCGGAATCCCGGAGGACGCCGGGGACGTCAAGGTCACCCTGGACGTCGTCTCCGCCAGGACGACGGACACCACCGTCTCCGCCCGCGAGGTGACCGGCTCCTGGACCGAGGCCGCCACCACCTGGAACACCCGCCCCGCGCTCGGTGACGGCACCGTCGCCTCGCACACCGGGTTCACCACCGGCGCGACGGCCAGGCTGGACGTCTCCGACGCGGTGGAGGGTGACGGCACCTACGCCTTCGCTCTCACCGGGACGTCCGACACCACGACCGTCCTGATGTCCTCCCGCGAGAGCGGCGACCGGGGGCCGAAGCTCACGGTCACCTACACGCCCGGCGCGGGGGAGGAGCAGACCGGCGGGCCGCTGCCGTTCGCCCTGGCGAGCACGGCCGCGCTGCGGGCCTCGGGCAAGAAGGTGTTCGCGCACTACTTCACCCCGTACCCCGTCTCGCTCGACAACGCCGCTCCGGAAAACGATTACTACGCCCGCAACTACCTCAAGCCGGAGGGCGAGAGCGGCAAGCACGCCGCCTACGGCGGGTTGCTGCGCGACCGCCCGGCCACCCGCGCCCCGATCACCGGCGACTACGCGCTGGCCGACCTGAAGACCGAGGTCAAGCAGGCCATCGCGGCCGGCCTCGACGGCTTCACCGTGGACATCCTGTCGGTGACCAGCGCGCACTGGACGCGGGTGCAGAACCTCATCAAGGCCGCCGAGGCCGTCGATCCCGGCTTCAAGATCGTGCTCATGCCGGACGTCAACGGCCTCGCGTCGGTGGACAGCGCCACCCTGGCCACGGCCATCGCCAAGCTGGCCGCGTCGAAGTCGGTCTACCGGCTCGCGGACAACCGCCTGGTCGTCTCCCCGTTCAAGGCGGAGGGCAGGACCGCCGCCTGGTGGGCGGACTGGATGAAGACCATGGAGACCACGCACGGCATCAAGGTCGCCCTGGTGCCCTGCTTCGTGAACTTCGGCAGCAACCGCGACGCGTTCGCCCCGATCAGCTACGGCTTCTCCAACTGGGGCAGCCGCAGCCCCGCGGGCAACGCGAACCTGACCACCAACATCACCACCGCGCACAACCTGGGCAAGATCTGGATGCAGCCGGTGTCGATCCAGGACGAACGCCCCAACCAGGGCATCTTCGACGAGGCAGGCAACACCGAGAACCTGCGGGCCTCATGGAAGGGCGCCATCGACGGCAAGGCCGACTGGGTGCAGCTCACCACCTGGAACGACTACTCGGAGAACACCCAGTTCGCCCCGTCCAGGAACGCCGGGTGGACCTACCTGGACATCAACGCCTACTACCTGACCTGCTACAAGCTCGGCTGCCCGAAGGTCACCAACGACGCGGCCTACCTCACCCACCGCGTGCACCCGGTCGCGGCCACGCCGTCGTACGCGCAGACCAAGCTGATGAAGCTGCGCAGCGGCAGCACCGCGGCCCGCGACACGGTGGAGGTGCTCAGCATGCTCACCGCGGCGGCCAAGGTGTCGGTCACGATCAGCGGCACCACGCAGACCTACGACGCGCCCGCCGGGGTGTCCGCGAAGACCTTCCCGCTCAAGGCGGGCACCGCCTCGGCCACCGTGACCCGGAGCTCGGCCACGGTGGCGAAGGTGACCTCGCCGTACAGCATCACCGCCACGCCGTACGTGCAGGACCTGCACTACCGCGCGGCCTCCAGCGAGCGCTGACGCCGGCGGGCCCCGGGCGCGCCGTCCGCCTCCGGGGCCCGCTGGACGGGCCTGCCGCGATGCCGCGCTCGGCGCGGCCCCGGCGCACGCCATCCCGCCGCCCCCGCCGGGGGGAGGACCTCCTCATCCTCCAGAGCTACTACAGCGGCGACCGGTGACCGGACAGCGCTGGTTCGGCTGCGGCCAGCCTCCCGGCCAGTACGGCATCCTTGGGTCTTCTTCCCGCCCCGCTGAAGCAGGCGAGAGCCGCTCCGTCCGGCGTCAGTCAAGGTGCCGGACGGAGGGCTCAGGCGGAGCTCGTCCTCGCCGTGAGGCGGGCGGCGTACTCCTTGACGGCCAGGACGAGCGCCAGGGCCTCGGGCCCCAGGAGCAGGGTGACGCAGAGCAGGCGGTACCAGAAGTCGATCGTCAGCGGCCCCTCGGCGAGCCCCTCGGCGGCCCAGCTCAGCGTCTGCGCGAAGACCGGCAGCAGCAGGACGCAGAACCAGACGATCACCCCGGCGAAGCCCGCCACCCAGACCCAGCGGAACCACCGGCCCACCCGCAGGTCGGTGTCCGTCGCCTCCGCCAGCTCCGCCTCCTCCGCGGCCGTCAGCCGCCAGAGTGCCCGCTTGAGCATCAGCGACTTCACCTGCCACAGGTTGCGGCAGCCCAGGGCGTTGACCAGCACCGCGTAGAGGTCGGTGCGCAGGAAGACCAGGCTCTGCCAGAGCATCTGCATGACCTTGATGAACACCCAGGCGGCCAGCAGCGACCCGACCAGCTCGGGGGCGTGCCAGACGCCGGTGTCGATCAGCAGCCGCCCGGTGAGCAGCACGGCCAGCAGCACGCAGTCCACGGCCAGGCCCGCCAGCAGGGGGCCGTAGCGCTGCCGGCGGGGGAGCGTCCAGAGCTGGGTGAGGTCCGTCTCGAACACCAGCATCCACAGGCGGCGGTCCACGCCGAAGCGGGTCTGGATGCCCAGGGCCCGCGCGCCCAGCCAGTGGCCGCACTCGTGGCTGGCCGCCGCGAACCACACGAACGGCAGCCAGGCCAGGGCGCTCAGCCCGATGTCGGCGAAGGGGAACGCGTCCACCGCCGGATCGGGGAGCAGGCCGGGCCGGAAGGCGAAGACGGCCAGCGCGTAGAGCAGGCAGGCGGCGTAGCAGGCCCACGCCACCCGGCCGAAGAACGGGCGCACGGTCTCCGGGCGCACGGTGGTCATCCAGCGGCGGGCCTGGATGGGTGCGGTGCGGACGGGCTCGGCCGCGTCGCCGCCGTCGTCATCGGAGGCCAGGAAGCCCAGCTCGCCGAGGGTTTCCACGAAGGAGGGGACGTTGACAGGCTCGCCGGCGAACGCCTCCGCCTCGGCCGCCGCCTCCTCGACGCTCGCGCCGCGCCGGAGCGCGGCGATCACCACCCCGCCCACCGCCGGGATCGTCACGAACGTGCCGCTGGCCGGGTCGCCCACGAGGACCTCGTCGTCGCCCTCCGGCACGACGCTGAGCGGCTTGAGCCTGACCGGAGCGGTGCCGGAGGCGCTCATGCGCGCTCACCGGCCGGCGCCGGGGCCTGGGCGCAGACCCGGCAGTCCGGGTTCCTGGGCAGCGGCTGCCACTCGGGCACCAGCCCGGTGCGCAGGTCCAGGGTGACACGCTGGCCGGCCGCGCGGGGCGGCTCGTACCCGGTCAGGTAACGCTGCGCCTCCAGCGCGAGCAGCGAGCCGACCTGCATCGCCATCGGCCCGGTGAGCGGGTTGCTCAGCTTCATGCTCTCCACGATCCGGTACGCGACCGCGTCCGGGCCGTCGCCGGTCGGCCGGTCGGCGTAGTCGCAGGCCAGGCAGGCGGAGCGGCCGGGGTCCACGGACAGGTACATGAGCTGGCTGCGGTTGGCCCCGCCCAGCACGTACGGGACGCCGTTGCGCACCGCGGCCTCGTTCGCCCAGAGGTTGGCGTGCGGATGGCCGTCGAGTCCGCCCGCCACGAGGTCCACGCCCTGGATGAGGTCGTCGAGGTCCTCGGGCGCCGAGACCCAGCGGTCGGCGGCGTGCACCTTGATGCGCGGGTCGTAGTCGCGGACCCACGCCGCCGCCCGCTCGGCCTTCGACAGGCCGAGGTCGGCGTGATGGTAGAGGAACTGCCGGGCGAAGTTGCGGGACTCCACCCGGTCCTGGTCGACCAGCGTCATCTCGCCGACGCCGAGGCCCGCCAGGCACTGCACCAGGCAGGAGCCGCCGCCGCCGACCCCGAGCACGAGGACGTGGGCCCGGCTGAGCGGCCGGTGGAACCCGGCCCGCCGGCGCTCCAGGCCGGCGTAGGTGCCGTAGAAGCTGAGGTTGGAGAAGTGGCGCTCGTCGGCGTCCGGGTCGCCGAGGGTCCGGCCGTCGGCGTCCTCCACCAGGCCCAGGGAGTCGAGCCCGCTCAGGCCGCCGCCGACGTCCTCCTCCGACAGCGGGATGCCGCGCCGCTGGAGCGAGACGCTCAGCTCGGCCGCGGTCTGCGGGGCCCGGCGCAGCTCGGCCAGGAGCGCGGCCACGTGCCCGTCGGGGTCGTCCAGGGTGATCGCCTCGCGAGCGTCGAAGACCACCAGGAGATCATCGCCGATCGTCTCCCACTCGCATTCCTTCAACGCCACACGCATCGTGCCTCCCGCGCGGTCAAGTACGCATGCCAGGGCCCGCGGGGAGGGGCGTGGCGCCCCTTCCCGCGGGGAGATCGTCAGGCGGTGTCAGCGCCTCACGTGGCGGGGTTCTGAGTAGCCTTGACGGACTCGACCTTCTTGACCTTGATCTCCATGATGTGCCTCCTCATGGGTTGTGTGGCGGTTGATGCCAACTGTGATCAGAGTGCGGCCTGGTACTGAAATAGCGCTGATTTTCTGCTGAACACGCAGTTAGGCTGCCCTCGGTGATCATGTATGTCGATCACCGAGGGAGTCAGCGGCTGGAGGGCTTGGGACGCGGTGACCGTCGAGGGCGTGGAGTTCCGGTTACTGGGGCCGGTGGGGGTGTGGCACGCCGGGCGGCGGCTGGGCCCGGCCACGCCGCAGCAGCGGACCGTTCTGGCGATGTTGCTGCTCGAACCGGGACGGCCCGTGCCCGTGGCCCGGCTGGAGACCGCCCTGTGGGGGAGCGAGCCGCCCGAGTCCGCCAGGAACGCCGTCCAGGGGCACATCTCCCGGCTGCGCCGCCTGCTGACCCCGTTCCCCGAGGTGACGCTGACGACGTCGGCGCGCGGCTACTGCCTGACGGCCGGGCGCGACCGCGTGGACCTGCACCGCTTCCGCGAGCTGGTCCGCGACGCCGCCGGCGCGCCGGATCCGGCGCGCGCCGCCGGCGTGCTGCGCGCGGCCCTGGCGCTCTGGCAGGGCCCGCCGCTGGCGGACGTGGCGGGGCGCTGGCTGCCCGACGTCGTGCTGCCCGGCCTGGAGGAGGAACGGCTGGCGGCCCTGGAACGGCGGGTCGCGCTCGACCTGCGGCAAGGGCGGCACCAGGAGGTCGCCGCCGAGCTGACGCCCCTGGTGGGTGAGAACCCGCTGCGCGAACGGCTGGTCTCCCTGCTGATGACGGCGTTGCTGCGCGGCGACCATCGCACCGAGGCGCTGGCCGTCTTCCGCGGCGTCCGGCGCCGCTTCGCCGAGGAGCTCGGCATCGAGCCTGGCGAGGAGCTGCAACGCCTGCACCAGGCGATCCTGGCCGGCCGCGACGAAGCGCCGCCTCCCACGCCCGCGCCGCCTTCCGCTGGAACGCCCGCCGTGCCGCGCCACCTCCCCCCGGACACCGAGCCCTTCACGGCCCGCGAGGACGAGCTGGCCGCCCTGGACCGGCTGACCGCCCCCGGGCCGGACCGGTCGCCACCCCCGCCGTGCGTCGTCACCGGCACGGGAGGCGTCGGCAAGACCACCCTGGCCGTGCACTGGGCACACCGCGTCCGCGACCGCTTCCCCGACGGCCAGCTCTACGTCAACCTCCAGGGCTACGGGCCCACGCACGCCGCCCGCTCACCGGCCGGGGCGGTACGGCTGTTCCTGGACGCCCTCCAGGTGCCGCCGGAGCTGATCCCCGCCACGCTGGAGGCCCAGGCCGGGCTCTACCGCAGCCTGCTGGCCGGCCGCCGCATGCTCATCCTGCTCGACAACGCCCACGACTCCGACCAGGTACGCCCGCTGCTGCCCAGCGCGCCCGGCTGCCTGGCGCTGATCACCAGCCGGGCCGAGCTGACCGGCCTGGTCGCGGCGGAGGGCGCCCGTACGCTGGCGCTGGGGCTGTTCTCGCCCGCCGAGTCGCGCGAGCTGCTGACGCGCCGGCTCGGCGCGGCCAAGGTGGGCGCCGAGCCGCAGGCGGTGGACGACATCGTGGCCCGGTGCGCGGGGCTGCCGCTGGCCCTGTCCATCGTGGCCGCCCGCGCCCACACCCGCCCGGCGTTCCCGCTGCACGCCCTGATCACGGGGCTCGACGAGGCGGACGGCCCGGACGAGCCGGACGGTCTCGACGTCTTCGACGGCGGCGACACCGGCACGAACCTGCGTACCGTCTTCTCCTGGTCCTACCGCGCACTCAGCCCGGAGGGCGCGCGCCTGTTCCGGCTGCGGGGCCTGCTGCCCGCGCCGGAGCTGTCCGTCGCGGCCGCCGCCAGCCTGGCCGGGATCGACGTGCGGCAGGCCCGCCGCCTGCTGACCGAGCTGACCCGGGCGAACCTGGCGGCGGAGCCCACCCCCGGCCGCTACGGCTGGCACGACCTGCTCCGCGCGTACGCCGAGGAGCTCACGCTCCTGCACGACTCCGCGACCGAACGCCGCGAGGCCCTGCACCGGCTGCTCGACCACTACCTGCACAGCGCCCACCTCGGCGACCGGCTGCTGGACATGCTGCACCGCGTGCCCCTGAACCTGCCCGAGCCGGGGCCCGGCGTGGTCGTGGCCCGCATCACCGACCGCGCGCAGAGCCTGGCCTGGTTCGCCCGCGAGCACCGCACGCTGCCGGCCGCGATCAGGCACGCCGCGCGCGCCGGGCTCGACGCGCACGCCTGGCAGCTCGCCTGCGCCTGCTGGGGCTTCCTGTCGCAGGAGGGCCGCTCGGACGAGCAGGTCGCCATGTACCGGATCGCCCTGGAGTCGGCCCTGCGCCTCGACGACCCCGCCGCGCAGGCGCACGTCCGCGTCGGGCTCGCCCAGGCCCTCATCCGCCTCGGCCAGGACGCGACCAGCGGCTCCCACCTGCGGCAGGCCCGCACCCTGTTCCGCGCCCTCGGCGACCAGGCCGGCCAGGGCGTCTGCCTCACCTACCTCAGCGTCCTGGAGGACCGCCGGGGCCGCTACGCCGAGGGCCTGGCCCTGAGCGAGGAGGCCCTGCGCCTGCACCGCTCGGCCGGCGACCGCGCGGGCGAGGGCCGGGCGCTCAACAACATCGGCTGGTTCCACGCCCGCCTCGGCGCGTACGAGGCGGCCCTGAACCGCTGCGAGCAGGCCCTGCTCATCCACCGCGAGCTGGACGACCGGCCCGGCGAGTCCGCCACCCTCGACAGCATCGGCTACATCCACCACCTGCTCGGCCAGTACGAGGAGGCCATCGCCTACTACCTGCGGGCGCTGTCGTGGCGGGGCGGCAAACGCGCGCTGGGCGCCCGGACGTTGCAGCGGCTGGGCGAGGCCCAGGTGGCGGCGGGCCGGGTGGCGGAAGGCCGGCAGACCCTGGGGCGCGCCCTCGACCTCGTCGCCGAGCTGGCCCCGGGCGACGCCGACGCCCTGCGCGCCAGGATCGACGGGCTCGGCGGGAACGCCACGCCCTGAAGCCCGCGCTCATCCGGAGTTGCCGACGCTGTCCGCCATCGCGTGCAGCCCCATGGCGCGATAGAGCGACCGTGCCGTGGCCCAGTGCTGCTCAGCTTCGTCGTGATCGGCTTTGACGGCATTCACCGCCTCGGCCATTGCCGGGCCGGGCCCGCCGGTCTTCGATGAGGTGGTGGGGATCGAGGCGGATCTGGGCGAGCTGCGCGGAGCGGAACGCGCCCTGCTGACGGCGTTCGTGCACGGCACCTGGCTGGATCTGCGTGCCGGCGACGCCGAGGAGGACGACCCGGCGGGCGGGGAGTCATGGGGCCCGGCGCGGACGGTCAGGGCCGAGGTGATCAGGGCGCTGCTCCTGGGGGCCGCCGAGGCCGAGCCCGGCTGGGCGCCGGCGATCAGGCTGCGCGGCGCGCGCGTCGTCGGGCGGCTCGACCTCATGGGAGCGACCGTGGAACACCCGCTGTCGTGTGAGCACTGCTTCTTCGACAGCGGATTACGCCTGGTAGAGGCCACCACGAAGACGGTCAGGATCGTCGGCAGCCGGCTTCCCGGCTTCAACGGGGCGCGGCTGCGACTGGACGGGATACTCAACTTCTGGCGCAGCGTCGTCTCCGGCGGGATCAGGCTGGACCGGGCCCGCGTGCTCGGTGACGTCTCGCTGCGTGCGGCGGTGGTCGGCCCGCACCCGTCCGGTGTCGCGGTGGCCGCCGACGGGCTCAACGTGGACGGCAGCCTGGAGCTCGACCAGGGCCTGCGCGCGGACGGCCCCGTGGTGCTGCGCGGGTGCCGCGTGACAGGCTCGCTCACCCTGGAGGACGCGAGCCTGCACGGCCTCCCCGGCTCGGGCGTGCCCGATGCGGCCAGCGACTCGTACGCGCTGAACGCCGACAACGCCGTCATCGAGGGACGTCTCATCGCCGACCGGATGCGGGCCGACGGCGGGATCCGCCTGATGAACGCCCGCGTCGGTGCCAGCCTCAGACTGAACGGCGCCCGGCTGGACAGCCGCGACGGCGCGGCGTTGAGCGGTGGCGGGCTGGCGGTGAGCGGCGGCGTGTTCTGCATGGACGGGTTCGCGGCCACCGGCGAGCTCCGCCTGGTCGGCGCCCGGCTGGATGCGAACCTGTGCCTCACCGGCGCGGCCCTGCGCAACCAGCATGGCGCCTGCCTGACACTCGACCGGGCCGCCATCGGCTCCCTCGACGCCTCCGGCGTGACCGTGGCCGCGGGGGCGATCAGCCTCGCCGGCACCACGGTCGGTGGTGGTTTCCTGCTGGACGGCGCCCACCTGGACAACGGCCGCGACCCGTGTCTGCTGGTCGAGAGCTCGGTCTTCGAGGGGCCGCTGCGGCTGCGTCACGTGCGGGCCCGCGGCGAGGTACGCATCCGCAACAGCCGCACCTCCGGCAGGGTTCTGCTCAACGGCGCGACGCTCGACAACCCGGGCGCCGCCGCGCTGCGCTTCACCCGCAACGAGGTCGGCTCGGACGTGGTGTGCGACGGTATGACGGCGCACGGTGAGGTGCGGTTCGTCGACACGCAGATAGCGCTCGACCTGGATCTCGAGGGCGCCCTGCTCAGCAACCCCGGTGGCACCGCGCTCGATGCGCGCGGGCTGCAGGCCGCCGAGCTCGCCCTGCTGCCGGACGGTGACGTCGAGGGCGCCGTCGTCCTCGAACACGTCCGCGTGGGTCTGCTGCGCGACGACCCCGCGCGCCGGCCCCGGACGCTGCGTGTCAACGGGCTGACGTACACCGTTCTGGAGCCGCGGTGTTCCGCGCGTGAGCGCGTCCGCTGGCTGTCCGGCGAGGACTTCCACCCGCAGCCGTACGAGCAGCTCGCCGCCTCCTACGCCGCCGTCGGGCAGCACGACGCAGCCCGCGCCGTCCTGTACGCGAAGGAACGGCGGCAGCAGCGTGACCGGCTCCTGCTCGGCCGGGTGTGGAGCGTCCTGCAGGACGTCACGGTCGGCTTCGGCTACAAGCCGTGGCGGGCGGCCACCTGGCTCGCCGTCCTGCTGGCCATCGGCGGGGCCGTCTACTCGGCCTCGCCCCCGCCACCGCTGAAGCCGGGGGAGTCGCCGCACTACATCCCCGTGGTCTACGCGCTCGACCTGCTGCTGCCCATCGTCGATCTGGGCCAGCAGTCGGCGTTCAACCCGGCGGGAGTGACGCAGTGGCTCTCGTACGGGCTGATCGTGGCCGGCTGGATCCTGGCGACCACCGTCGTCGCCGGAGCGGCCCGCGTCCTCGGCAGGTGAAGGGGTGCCTCTCCTCGGCTCCTCACCGCTGCTGGACCTGTCCTGCCGGAACGGACGGCGGTCCTCCAGCGGGCTGTTCCGCGGACGGGCGCACCGCCGTCAGGTAGCTGCGCCGGTCGATGGCGTCCAGCCGGACGACGGCGCCGGTGCTGGGCGCGTTCACCATCTGCGTGTTGCTGACGGCCAGGCCGACGTGGTCCGGGCCGGGGCGTGAGGTGTCGGTGTCGTAGAAGACCAGGTCACCCGGGCGGACCTCGGCGCGGGACACCTTGCGGCCCTTGTTGACCTGCTCGTAGGTGGTGCCGCCGATGCGGATGCCGGCCTTGCTCCAGGCGTACTCGGTCAGGCCGCTGCAGTCGAAGCCCTTGATGTCCGCGCCGCGGCCGATGCCGTAGCTGGGGCCGGACGGGCCGCCGCCGCCCCAGGAGTACGGGATCCCGCGCTGGGTCAGGGCGGCGTCGACGGCAGCGGCGGCGCCGCCTGAGCCGGTGGCGGCGTCATCGTCGGTGTCGCCGGTGGCGCTCCCCGAGGTGGTGGTGCTGTCATCGGTGGTGGTGCTGCCGTCGGTGGTGGTGCTGTTGTCGGGGGCGCCGCACAGCCGTCCGGTGATGTCGTCGACGATCGCCTCGGCCTGCTCGCGGGCCGTCGCGGCGCTCTCGTCGGCGCTCTCGTCGGCGGCGTCGTCGGCGGCGTCGTCCTTCTGGCGCAGGTCGTCGGCCAGCCCGGAGATGACCGTCTCCCGCGAGATGCCGAGGCCGGCGGCGGTCGTGAGCCTGCGCTGGATGCGGGCCTGCTCCTTGGACGTCAGGTCCAGGGTCTCCAGGTCCGCGTCCGTGGCGGAAGGCGTCCACAAGGCGGAGGCGAGCTGCTTGGCGAGCGGCTCGTGTTCGGCGTACTTGCCGCGCAGGTCCTGCCTGGGACGCTGGACGAGCGCGGCGGCCTTCGTCAGGGGCATGGCCTGCCAGCCGCGTACGCGGACGAGCCGTTCGTAGAAGGAGCGGGCGGCGTGCCTCGGGGTGGTGACCTGCTTGCGGGTGCCCCAGCCGGCCGCCGGCGTCTGCTGGAACAGGCCGAAGGACCTGCCCTCCGCCGAGACGGCGTCGTTGTTCAGCCGGCTCTCCTGGAACGCCGTCGCGAGGGCGATCTCCGCCGCGCGTCGCGGGAGGCCGAGCTCGGCGGCGGTCTCGACGATGACCCTGGCGTGGTCCGTCTGCTGGGCGGACAGGCCGCGCGGGGACGTTCCGCTCCTGGACGCGTACCCGCACAGGGTGCTGTTCGGCCGGTCCGGGTTCATCGAGACCGTGGCGTACGCGGTGCCGCCGGTCATGCCGGCGACCAGGGCCACGCCCGAGACCAGCCCGGCCACCGGCGCGAGGACATTCGAGATGCGGTGCTCCGTCATGCTGTTCCTCCTGGTCCGTGCTGCCACATCGGGCGATGGGAGGCCGGGGCGGCCGTCCGGCCCATCGCCGACGTCGAATGTGGACTGTTCGTCGCTGAGGAGGCCGTGGACGAACGTAGGGCAACAAAGCAGGCGAGAACGGCATCTAATGGCGCATGAACGGGGATCGGCTGGGCCGGTACTGGCTGGCGGGGCAGTTGGGTGCCGGGGGGCAGGGCGTCGTCTACGAGGCCTACGACGAGGCGGCCAACCGGGTCGCGGTGAAGGTGCTGCACGCCTACCTCGCCGGTGACTCGGTGCTGCGGCGGCGTTTCATGCGGGAGGTGTCGGCTGCGCAGCGGGTGGCGTCGTTCTGTACGGCACGCATCGTCGATCACGACCTGGAGGGGGAGCGGCCCTACCTGGTCACGGAGTTCGTGGCGGGGCCGAGCCTGCGCCGGGCGGCCCCGTTCGCGGGGGACGAGCTGCACAGGCTGGCGGTCGGGGTGGCGACGGCGCTGGTGGCCGTCCACCAGGCCGGGGTCGTGCATCGCGACCTCAAGCCGGAGAACGTGTTGCTGGGGCCGGACGGGCCCCGGGTGATCGATTTCGGGATCGCGCGGGCCGCTGGGCTGTCGATGACCTCGACGGGGGAGCTGACGGGCACGCCGATGTACATGGCGCCCGAGGTGTTCTCCGGTGGGCGGGCGGATGCCGCGGCTGATGTGTTCGCTTGGGGTGCGCTGGTGTACTTCGCGGCCACCGGGCGGAACGCGTTCGAGGCGCCGACCACCGTGGCGGTGATCCATCGGCTGCTCACGCACGAGCCCGATCTGACGGTGCTGCAGCCGGGACTGCGGGGGCTGGTGGCCGAGGCGCTGTCCAAGGATCCGGCCCGGCGGCCGTCGGCGCAGGCGCTGCTGACCGGGCTGCTCGGGGGCGCCGCGCAAGATGCGCCGGCGGCCAGGGGAGGGCTGGTGTCCGGAGGGGCGCCGATGATCGAGGGCGCTGCGATGCCTGAAGGTGCGCTGATGGCGGAAGGTGCGCAGGCCGCGGCCTCCGTCCGGCCGCCGGACGCGCTCGCCGGCGAACCGGCGCTCGGGCTGGTGGCCGAGCAGGCGTACGCGGCCCTGCGGGCGCCCGCCCGCGAGCTGGCCAAGCGCTTGCTCCTGCGCCTGGTGGACGTGCGGGACGGTCAGGAGGAGGCGCGCCGGGCCAGGCTGGAGGAGCTGACCGAGGGCGCGGACGGCTCCGCGTACGTGCTCGGCGAGCTGGAAGCGGCCCAGCTCATCACCCGCGAGCGCGACGTGGAAGCCCAGGAACCAGCCGCCGACACGGTGTCGCTGGCCCGCCCCGCCCTGCTCCGCGCCTGGCCCCGGCTCCAGGAGTGGGTCGGCGCCGACAGGGAGGCGCTGGCCCGGCACCGGAGGCTGGGCGAGGCCGCGCGGCACTGGGCCGCGCACGCCAGGAACCCCGACGACCTCCTGCGCGGCACGGCCCTGCGCGAGGCGCTGACCTGGGTGCCCACGCTCCCGTCCCACCTGGCGCTGAACCCGCTGGAGCAGGAGTTCGTCGCGGCGGCCAAGGCCCGGGCCGACGCCAGGCGCAGGCGGACCGGGCTGGTGACGACCGGCGTGGCGGTCCTGCTGGTGACCGCGCTGGTGGCCGGCGTGATCGCCTGGCAGCAGACCAGGGCGGGCCAGGCCAGCACGAGCCGCCTGGCCGACCAGCAGACCCAGGAGCGGGCCAGGCTCGTCGCGCTGCGGGCCGACGCCATGCGCGAGGACGACCCGGCCAAGGCGATGCTGCTCAGCGTGGCCGCGTACCGGATCGCGCCCGTCCCGGAGGCCGAGGCCGCCGTCCTGAGCTCGCTCGCCCGGCCGGAACGGCTGGTCTTCAAGGACCCGAACCTGAACAACACCGGCCGCGCCCTCAGCCAGGACGGATCCGTCCTGGTCAGCGCGGGTGCGGACCAGGTGCACGCCTATGACGTACGCACCGGCGCGCAGACCCGCGCGTTCGGCGGGGTGGGGCAGGGCCCGTTCACGACCGCGCTCAGCCCGGACGGCGACACGCTGGCCCTCGGGTCCGACGGCAGGATCCGGCTGTGGAGCCTGAAGCGCGGCGAGCTGATCGGCGAGGGCAAGATCATGGACGCCACCGGCAGGTACCCCCAGAGCCTGCGCTTCAGCCCCGGCGGCGGCTACCTGGAGGCCACCGCCAACGGGGGCGGGCCGTGGCTGGGCTTCTGGAGCACGCGGACCAGGAAGCCGGTGCCGATCGGGGAGCCGTCCACGTCCGACGTGGAGGTGGCGCCGGGCGACAGGCTCGCCCTGGTGTCCACGACGCGGCGGACCGAGGCGCGCACGCCGCCCGACGGCGCCGCGAGCGCCACCAGGTTGCCCGCCGCGCGCGGCGGCCGGCTCGCCGGTTTCACCCCTGACGGGAAGCGGGTCGCGCTGCTGGAGGACGAGCGCACCAGGCTGTGGAACGTGGCTACCGGCAAGCCCGAGGAGCCGGAGTTCCCGGCGGCCGGTGGGGTGGAGTTCTCGGCCGACGGCAGGTTCGTGCTCACCTACGCGGGGCCGCCCGAGTTCGGCACCCCCCGCGCGCCGTCCGAGGTCACGCTGTCGCGGGTGGCGGACGGCGCCCGCCTGACGAGCTTCACCACCACGGCCGCCATCGCCGAGCGGCCCCGCTTCAGCGCCGACAACCGCAGCCTCACCCTGCTCGACGACGCGGGCCAGGCCACCGTCCACGACCTCACCCGCTACACGGCCCCCGCGCGGGCGGTGCCGGAGGAGTTCGCCGGCCCCCGGCTCAGCGCCGACGGCGGGACGGTGCTCGCGGTCGGCGGACGCCGGATCGCCACCTGGTCGGGGGACGGCTTCACCGAACGGGGCAAGGTGCTCGACCTGGACGCCCTCCGCCTGGTCGGCGGCGAGGAGGACGAGGAGCTGATGGCGGCGCTCAGCCCCGACGGCAGGACCGCCGCCGTGGCCAACAACACCGACCGGGGGATCCCGCTGACCCTGATCGACACGGCGACCGGCCGCAAGCTGGGCTCGATCCCGGACGCCATCGACAACGACTGGGGCCACACGCTGTCCTTCAGCCCGGACGGCCGGCTGCTCGCCCTGTCCGCCACCGCCCCGAACGACTATTTCGGCCAGGGCAGCCTGCTCATCGCCGAGGTCGCCGACCCGCGCAGGGTCACGAGGCTGAGCGGCATCCACGCGGGCGCGCTGTCCTTCAGCCCCGACGGCAGGTACCTGACCACCGGCGACCCCTCGGGCATCGACGTCATCGACCTGACCACCCGCAAGGCGCTGCCCAGGGCGCAGGGCCCGGGGACCATGGCCGGCTCCTGGATGGTCTTCGACCCCACCGGCCGCCGGGCCGTCTCACCGTACGGAAGCAGGGGGGTCGCCCTCTGGGACACCGGGACGTGGCAGCCGGCCGGGCAGGTGTTCAGGATGCCGGGGGACGTGCTGGACGCCGCGTTCTCGCCCGACGGCAGCACGCTGGTGATCAGTCACGACCACCGCGTCACCCTCGTGGACCTGGCCACCGGCCGGCAGCGCGGCGAGCCCAGGACGGCCGCCACCGTCCGGTACGGGCAAGGGCTCGACGACCCCGAGCCGCGCCTGGCCTTCCTGCCCTCCGGCGACCTGCGGGTGGTGGGGCACGACGGCACGTACGAGGATCTGCCGTTGACGGGGGAACGGGCGCTCGCGCGGGTGTGTGCGCGGGCGCAGGGCAGCCTGTCGGCCGAGGACTGGCGCGAGCTGGTCGGCCCTGGCGAGCCGTTCGAGGTCCCGTGCGGCAAGGCGTAGCCACGGGGGTCCTGACGAGCCGTTCGCACCCATGTTCCCGAGCGTGACACCGGGTCACTTTGAAAAACGACCGGTCGTTCGTATAGATTGCGGCGCATGACGAACGACGGCCGGCGGCTGCGCGGGATGCGCAGCCGCGAGGCGATCTTGGAGCAGGCGGTCGGCCTGGCCTCCGTCGAGGGGCTGGACGGGCTCTCCCTGGGACGGCTGGCGACCGCGACCGGCCTGAGCAAGTCCGGGTTCTTCGCCCACTGGGCCGGCAAGGAGCAGTTGCAGCTCGATGCCGTGGGCTGGGCCACCCGCCAGTGGACCGAGCACGTGGTGGCGCCCGCGTTGCGGGCCCCCGCCGGCGTGCGGCGGCTGTTCGCGCTGCACGAGGCGCGCCTGAAGTTCTACAGCGACGGCGTGCTGCCCGGCGGGTGCTTCTTCTTCACCGTGCAGGCCGAGTTCGACGACCGCCCGGGGCCGGTACGCGACCGCGTGGCCCAGGCGGCGGCCGAGTGGCAGGCGTTCATCCAGCGTCAGGTGACGGAGGCGATCACGCTGGGCGAGCTGGCGGAGGGGACCGACCCCGCGCAGCTCGCCTACGAGATCGACGCGCTCGGCGAGATGGTGATCATTCACTCCCGCCTGCACGACGGCGCGCACTCCCTCACCCACGCCCGCCGCGCCGTCCTGCAGCGCCTGCGTGCCCTCTGCCCCGACCCGACCCTGCTCCCGGAGGACTGACCATGGCGGAAGACGGCGTGTACGAGCCGGTCCAGGTGCATTTCGACGACCTCGACGCCATGGGGCTGCTGCACAACTCCCGCTACGCCCTGCTGGTCGAGCGGGCGATCGGCGCCTACTGGCAGCGGCTCGGCTGGTCGGCCGATCCGGGCCGGTCGGCGTTCAAGGACGTGTTGCTGGCCGTGCGCGAGTTCAAGGTGACCTACCACGCGCCGATCATGGAGGCGGGCGAGCCGGTGGTGCACTTCTGGATGGAGCGGATGGGGCGCACCAGCGGCGTCTACGGTTTCCGGGTGCTGTCGGCGGACCGCTCGGTGGTGCACGCCGACGGCTACCGCGTCAACGTCAACCTGGACCCGGCCACCCTGCGCCCCGCGCCGTTCAGCGCCGAGCTGCGCACCGCCGCCGAGCCCCTGCTGCGTGCGCCGCTGCCGTGCTGACGTCCCGCTGCCTCCCGCCTCAGCCCAGCCGGATGCGGCAGACGGCGTTGACCTTCCGCAACCCCTCGGCCCACCTGCCGGCGTCGCTCGCCTCGAGGCCGTCGAACATCACGGCTCGCGCGTCGGCGTGCCTGCCGCGCTGGACGTAGGCCTCGGCCGGCTCGGGCGCCCCCTGGAAATGGGCTCCCGAGACCGAAACCTGCTGCCGTACCAGCTCGACGTGACGGCGGCACTCGGCCTCCTGTCCGCGTGAGGCGGCGAACACCAGTGCCTGCACCGACTCGGCGTCCCTCCCCTGCATGTCGTCGAGCAGCACCAGGGCCGGCCGCTCCGCCGCCAGGTCCGACAGGACGTTGAGCACGCCCAGACCCGTGGTGAGGCGGTCGAGCCCGGTGGGCGCCTCGTCCACGGCCGGCGCCGCCGCAGGGCCACCCGCTGCGGCGGCGCGAGCTCGGCCTTGTCCAGGGGGATCGCGCCGAGCAACCGCGTCAGGGCGGCGAACGGCACATCGCCTTCCGCGCGCACGCCGCCGGCCTGAAGGACGAGCATGCGGCCGGCCGCGGACCGGACGACGTAGGCCAGCATGGCCGTCGATCGCCGCACACTCGGGTGCCCGTCCGAAGAACGCCATGGCCGGAGTCCGTCGGTCTCGTGGAAGTGGGGGAACCGGGCACCTGCCAGGTAACAGCCCATCCCGGGGGCGAGCCGGAACGACGGGGACACCTTCTGCCCCAAACCGCTTGCGGAAGCCGTCCGAAACAGCTAATTCTTAGTAAGGTTTCCTTTTTAATTCTGTCTCAGCCCGTACGAACTCCTCCCACCCCCAGGAGTACGAGATGCGCAAGAGCACGATCGCCGCAGCGGTGGCAGCCTCCGGAGTGCTGGCCCTGCTGCCCGCGTCCGCGGCCAACGCCCACGGCACCATGTCCAACCCGCCCAGCCGGGTCTACGTCTGCAAGAACGAGGGCCCGGAGTCGCCGAAGTCCGCCGCGTGCAAGGCCGCCGTGGCCGCCGGTGGCACGCAGGCGTACTACGACTGGAACGAGGTCTCGCTCCTGGAGGCGGGCGGGCGGCACCGCGAGCTCATCCCCGACGGCAAGCTCTGCAGCGCGGGGCGGGAGAAGTACCGCGGCCTCGACCTGCAGCGCGCCGACTGGCCGGCGACCAAGGTGAGCCCCGGCAGCTTCACGCTGACCTACCACGCCACCGCCCCGCACGCGAACAGCAACTTCGAGTTCTACATCACCCGCGAGGGCTGGAACCCGACCATGCCCCTCAAGTGGTCCGACCTGGTCCACATCAAGACGTTCAACGGGCAGAACCCGACGACGTTCACCAACTGGACCATCAACCTGCCGCAGCGCTCCGGCCGCCACATCCTCTACTCGATCTGGCAGCGCGTGGTCGGCAGCAACGAGGCGTTCTACACCTGCTCGGACGTGGACTTCGGCGGCGGCAACCCCTCCACGCCGACGCCCACCCCAACCCCGACCCCGACCCCGACCCCGACGACGCCGACCCCCACCCCGACGCCGACCCCGACCGTCACCCAGCCCGGCGGCACCTGGCGCGCGGGCACGGCCTACCGCGCGGGCGACCGGGTGACGTACAACGGATCGACCTACGAGTGCACGCAGCCGCACACGGCGCTCACCGGCTGGGAGCCGCCGAACGTGCCCGCCCTGTGGAAGCGGGTCTGACGCGACGACCCCGGCCCGGCGGCGCCGCCGCCGGGCCGCCCGCTCAGCCCCGTAGCTGGCGGGTGATGGAGGGGTCGGTGATGGCGGTGTCGTTCGCCAGCAGGAACGCCTTGCTGAGGATGAGCGCCAGCCGGCCGTCCTCCTCGAACGGGAGGAACGGCGCCGCGTGCGGATCGCGCGCGGACACCACGCACAGGTAGGCGTCGTCGGGCTCCATCAGGACGTTCGCCGACCCCAGATGGATCTTGTACGTGCGCAGGTCGCCCCGCACCACCAGGAACCGGCCGGTGAGCGTGCACCGGCCGGCGATGGCCGTGCGCCCGATCAGCCGGGACAGCGCGTCGCGGCGCACCTCCGCCGACGGCTGGAGCGGCGCCGAGGAGCCCGCCCGCCAGCGGTCCATCAGCCCGTCCGGCCCGTACTCGGGCCACAGCGGGTCGGCCGTGATCGAGGCGACGCCCACGAACAGGTCCACGTCCCGCATGGCCTCGCTGAACACCAGCGGAGGGACCTCCGCCAGCGCCGCCTGCCGCCACGTGCCCTCGGCCGCCCGCTCGAAGCGGACCTGCCCGATCTCCGCGTGGTGATCGTCGTACAGGTGGTGCCCCAGCACCGCCCGCCACCGCCCGCCCGCCATGACCCGGTACGCGGGGCCCTGCGCCTCCCACCGCCCCAGGAACGGGGCCCGCCAGCCGCGCTCGTTGAGCAGCGCGCGCAGCCTGCGGTAGTCGACCACGTGCCCCTCGAACCGGCTGGAGGAGGCCCCGGCCGCCTCCTCGGCGGGCGTGAGCAGGTAGACCTCGCGGAAGGCCTGCTTGAACGGCTGGCGCAGCTCCTTGCCCTGCACCTCCTCCCGCCAGGCGCGCACCTCCTCGACCCGCGCGCGGGCCGGGTGCCAGAGCCGCACCGGCCCGCCGGGCACGTTCATCCCCAGCTCGGCGCGCCAGAGGCCCGGCGAGATCTCGAACTCCCAGATCAGCCGCGAGGCGATCGGATGCTCCGCGAGCTGCCGGTAAGGCGGGGGCGTCGCGCTGGTGTAGGCGGCCTCCAGCGCCCTGGCCAGCGTCGCCTGCCGCTGCGCGGTCCGTTTGGCCAGCTCGCGCAGCCGCTTCACCTCCTCCGGGTGCTCCCGCTTGACGGCCGCGGGGACCGACTTCAGCCTCCTGTCGCCGTGCCACCACGACAGCTCCACCTTGCCGTCGGTCGAGATCACCGCCGTGTGCTCGCCGACGACCTCCCGCACCCGCCCGTCGGGCAGCCTGAACGCCACCTCCAGCCGGTTCGCCAGAGCGGGCTCCATGCGCTTGAACGCCTGATCGAGCCGGACGGGCACCTTGGCGTGCCGGGTGACGCGGCGGGCGGCGCGCAGCGCGGAGATCACCTCGGGCGTCGGGTACTCCTCCGCCGCGCGCGCGATCTCGAACAGCAGCCCCTGGGACGGCAGCGTCCTGGCCTGGGTGGGCGCCACCGCGAGGCCGGGCACCAGCTCGTCCAGCAGCTCGGGCAGCCAGGGCTCGTCGCGCAGCAGCGCCACCCGCACCGCCCGGCCGAGCGCCGTCTTCTCCTCCTCGTCGAACGCCCGGTCCGCCTGGTAGGCCAGCTCGCCCGCGTGGATCGCCACGACGCGGGCCCGCGCCGTCTCCAGCGCCGTACGGGCGAAGCCCGGGTAACCGGGCAGCCCGTCGAGCCACTCGGCCACGCCGGGCCGCGGCTCCCGCGCCGCCTCGGCGAACAGCGCCCGCAGCTCCACGTCCCAGCCGAGCACCAGGTCCAGCTCGGCGACGGCGATCGGCGCCAGCGCCGCCCCGAGCGTGGCGCGCACCTCGGCGTCCATGCCCGCCAGCCCCGCCACCACCGGCAGGTAGCCCGAGGTGTCCACCCCCAGGAACCCGACCAGCTCGCGGGCCGGCTCGACCAGCCGCTGCCTGGCGTGCTCGCTGAGCGCGAACCGCTCCCTGGCCGCGCCGACGCCGGCCCGCACCGGCGTGCCGTCGCCCAGCCCGACCAGCCCGACGCTCAGCCGGGGCGCCTCCGGCCAGTGCGTCGGGTCGTCGGCATCCCCGGTGAGCAGGGAGAACAGGCGCCGCGCGAGCGGGGACAGCTCGCTCACCTCAGCCGCCGACCAGCGGGACGAGCTTGACGAAGGAGACCACGGGATCGGCGATCAGGTCGATCTCGGTGTCGAGGTCCTCGATCTGCCGGTCGCCGACCAGCAGCAGGAACCCGTTGCGGGCGAAGGCGGCCTCGGCGGCGTCGGCCTGCTTCTCCCAGTCCAGCCGGCGCGCGGTCCGCATCCGGTAGCCGTTCAGGTCGGCCTCGGCGTCGGTCGGCTTGACCAGGCCGCGGAAGTGGTGCGAGGGGGAGGCGTTGTGCCGGGCCACCTCCTCGCGCACGCGCAGCCGTACCAGCTCGCGGGCCGAGATCCGCTCGGGCAGACCGGGCAGGGAGAGCTCGTCCAGCGCCCGGCCGGTCGCGCTCTCGTCGCGTAACGTCACTGATGCCATCGATACATCCCGCTTCCGTGAAAGATCAGATGGTGGCATCTATAGCAGCAGCGGACGACAGAACGACCGGCCTCAGCCGTAGGGCACGGGCCGGTTCTCGCGGGCCCAGAGCCGCTCCGCCTCGCTGCCCGTGGCCGGCGGCGCCAGCCCGTCGATCATCCACAGGTCGCGCGGCGTCTCGTCCACGTGGAACTCGCAGTGCAGCCCGCGCTCCTGCGTGTGCCGGGCCAGCAGGCGGCCGAGCGCCCCGGTCATGCGCTCGCGCAGGCCGGGGTCCTCGGCGTGACGGGCGATGTGCTCGATCACGACCCGCACGGTGTCGCCGGACGGCCTGCCGCCGACCAGGAACGACGCAGGCGCCACCTCGTGGAAGAGCGTCACGACGTAGAACCTCGGCAGCCCGAACCGGGCGTAGAAGCCGGTGGCCTCCTCGGCGAACGAGCGCTTCTGCTCGTCGGAGTAGGCGCCCGGGGGATGGTAGACCTGCCACAGCGGCATCCGCTCGCCCCTTCAGCTTCCGATGGACACGGTCAGGCCCTCGACCGGCCCGGCCAGCGCCGCCTTCATCCGCCTGCTGACCTCGTCCACGAGGACCTCGCTGTCGCCGTGCTCGACGCCGTCCAGCACCGCCGCGGCCACCTCGGCGGGGGAGAGCTTCGGGGCGCTGACGGCCGCCACCATGTCGGTGTCGGCGAAGCCGAGGTGCACGCCGACGACCTGCGTGCCCTGCGGCGCGAGCTCGACGCGCAGGGAGTTCGTGATCGACCACAGGGCGGCCTTCGAGGCGCCGTAGGCCGCGGTGCCGGCCCCCCAGGACAGCACCGAGTGCATGTCGACGAGCGCGCCGCCGCCGTTCGCCGCCAGGATCGGGGCGAAGGCGCGGGCCACGCGCAGCGCCCCGAACACGTTGGTGTCGAACGTCGCCACCATGTCGGCCAGATCCCCCGTCAGCAGGGGCGAGGGGAGCAGCACGCCCGCGTTGTTGACGACGATGGTCACGTCGGTGGCCTGGCCGGCGAGGGCCGAGACCGCTTCGGGGTCGGTGACGTCGAGGGGGACGGGCCTGATCCGGGGGTCGTCCGCGGGCACGGGCTCGCGGGCCGTCACGTAGACCCTCGCCGCTCCGCGTGCCAGCAGCGCCTCGGCGATCGCCTTGCCCAGGCCGCGCTGGCCACCCGTCACGAGCGCCACCGCATCGCTGATCGCGACCATGGAGGTCTCCTTCCGCTAGAATAGATTATGAGCATCATCTATAGCACGAAGGAAGGGCCGACGACATGCCCAGAGCATCCAGGGCCGACGCCGAGCGGCATCGCGCGCAGGTGATCGAGGCCGCGGCGAAGCTGGTGCGCGCCCACGGCGCGGGCAACGTGAGCGTCCCTCAGGCGATGGCGGCGGCGGGGCTGACCCACGGCGGCTTCTACCGCCACTTCGCCTCCAAGGACGACCTGATCGCACAGGCGTGTTCCGCCGCGTTCGCCGAACGGGTCAGGGCCCTGGACGACCTCGCCGCTGACGCCGGCGCCGACACCGGCGACGTTGCCGGCGCCGACACCGCCGACACCGCCGACACCGCCGACGCCGGTGACGACGCCGGGACCACCGCCAGGGCCGCCTTCCTGAGCGGCTACCTGTCGGCGTCGCATCGCGACAACGCCGCCCTCGGCTGCCCCGGCGCGTCCCTGGCGGTGGACGCCGCCCGGACGGAGCCCGGCGATCCGCTCCGCCGGGCGTTCACCGACGGCCTGCGGGAGCTGATCGGGGCGATGCGGCAGCTCGACGAGGGCGCGGACGAGGAGACGGTGATCGTCGAGCTGTCGGCCATGGTGGGGGCGCTGATGCTGGCGCGGGCCTGCGCCGGTGACGAGCTGTCGGACGAGATCCTCGGCGTGGTCCGCCGCCACCTGCTGGGCGGGCAGGCGGCCCCCGCCTGACATTCGCCGGGCGCCGGAGCGTTCTCGCAGGCCCGTGACCGGGTAGGGCAACGGTGTTCGTGGCCCTCGGGGGAGGTCACCATGGGTGCTGTTGGCCAGGACGGGGAGAGCGGCCTGGCGTTCGAGACGCTGGACCCGGCGCCGGTAGGGGTGGCGGTGACGCGCGGCCCCGACCACCGGCTCGTCTACACCAACGCCATGTACCGGTCGCAGTTCAGCGACCCCAGCGGCCGGGTGCCACTGGAGGAGGCGTTCGCCGGCTTCGTGCGCCGGCACTACCGCCGGCAGTTCGACCACGTCTACGCCACCGGCGAGCCGGTCGTGACCGCGGCGGAGCCGGAGCCGTCCAGGAAGGGCAGGCGGGGAGACAGGGAGCGGTACTTCACCCGCAGCCTCTCTCGGGTCGTGTTCGGCCCCGGCGACCACGGCGTGCTCGCGGTGGTGACGGAGGTGACCGAGCAGACCACGACCGCGCGCCGGGTGACGGCCCTGGCCGAGGAGCGCCGCCGCATCCTGCGGCGCTACGAGAGCCTGATCCGGGTCAGCGCCGACATCGTCTGGGTGACCAGCCGGGACGGGTACGTCTCCGAGCCGAGCCCGAGCTGGGAGCGCATCACCGGGCAGCCGTGGGAGGCCTACCGCGGCCAGGGCTGGCTGCGCACGGTGCACCCCGACGACCGCCCCGCCACGGTGCGGTCCTGGGCCAGGGCGGTCGGCCGGGCCACCGAGCTGTGGGAGCACGTCTACCGGCTGCGCACCGCCGCGGGCGGCTACCGCCACTTCCAGCTCCGGGCGGTGCCGATCTGCGAGGACGGCGAGGTGGTGGAGTGGGTGGGCTCCTCCATCGACGTCGAGCAGCAGTGGCAGGAGCAACGGCGCCAGCGCCTGCTGGACCGGGCGGCCATCGCCACGGCACAGCTGCGCAGCCTGGAGGAGATGCTCGGCGCGCTGGCCGACGTGATCGTGCCGGAGCTGGGCGACGGCTGCGGGGTCTACCTCGTCACCGACCTCATCGACCAGGGGGACGACTCCACCCCGTACGTCGTCGAGCGGCTGGCCACCGCGGCGCGCTCCGGCCTGGTGCGGCTGCCGCCCTACAGCGAGGAACGGCTCCCGGCGGGCAACGCCTTCGCCACGGTCGTACGGCACCGGCGGCCCCTGCTCAAGACGTTCCCCACCGGCTCGCCGCCGCCGGACCTCGTGCCCAGGGGCACGCGGCCGTGGCTGGAGGCCAACGACGCCAACGGCGTGCTGCTGCTCCCCGTCGTGGTCGACGGGACGGTGCCCGCGGTGGTCTGCGTGGTGACGTGCGGCAGCCGCCCGGCGCTCAGGCGGGCCGACATCAGCCTGCTGAACCGCATGTTCGAGAACGCCCACGACGCGCTGAGCAGGGCCATCCGCTTCCAGCGCGCCCAGCAGATCGCGCTGGCCCTGCAGTACAGCCTGCTCGCCGAGCCGCCCCAGGTGCCCGGCATGCAGATCGTCGCCCGCTACCGGGCCAGCCCGTCGGCGGCGGAGGTGGGCGGCGACTGGTACGACTCCTTCGTGCTGCCCGACGGCGTGCCGGTGCTCGTCATCGGCGACGTGGCCGGCCACGACCTGAACGCCGCCGTGGCGATGAGCCAGCTGCGCAACATGCTGCGTGCCCTGGCCATGGACCGCCGCGAGCCGCCGGGCGAGATCCTCACCCGGCTGAACGTCGCGATGGAGTCGCTGTCGGGCGAGGTCACCGCCACGTGCGTGTACGCCCGGGTGGAGGCGCACGGCGCCGGCCACCGGCTGCACTATGCGACGGCCGGCCACCCGCCGCCGCTGCTCGTCAGCGCGGACGGCCGGGGCCACTTCCTGGACGAGGCGGTCAGCCCGCTGCTCGGCGTGCCCCACCGCGAGGGCCGCCTCTCGCGGGTGCGCGTGCTACCGCCGGGCAGCACGCTCCTGCTCTACACCGACGGCCTCGTCGAGCGCCCCGGCGAGCATCTCGACCAGGGCCTGGAGCGGCTGCGCCGGATGGCGGAGCCGCTCGCTGGCCAGCCCGTGGACAAGTTCTGCGACCAGTTGCTCAGCGGGCTGCCCACCACCGGCCTGGACGACATCGCCGTCATCGCGCTCCGGCTGCCGCCGCAGGGCTGATCCCCCGCGCTACGACAGCCGCACGGCCGCGCTCAGCGGCAGGTCCCGCGAGGACCGGCCGACCTGGACCCGGTACGTGCCCGGCACGGTCGCCCGACGATCGGCCCGGCTGTCCCAGACCGACAGCGGATGGTCGGCGGAGTCCGCGTCGACCTCCACCTCGACCTCCACCCCGACCGTGCGTGCCTGCCCCGGCCTGAGCGTGACCCGCTCGGACCCGGCCAGCCGCTTGCCCGGCTCGGCCGCGCCGCGCCCCGGCAGCGTCACGTAGAGCCGGGCGGTCTCGGTGCCCGCCCGGCTGCCGGTGTTCCTGACGCGGAAGCGCGCGGTGAACCCGTCGCCGTGCCGGTCGAGCCGCAGGCCCTCGTAGGTGTAGTTCACCTGGCGGATGCTGGTCCTGTCGCCGGGCGGGCGTGTGGTGGAGCCGTCGGCGAACACGCCCGGGTACTGCCCGGGCGTGCGGGTCGGCAGGTCGGCCAGGTCCCTGGGGAAGGTCATCGGCACCCGAAGCCGGACATCACGTAACCGTCGAACCCGTCCTTCAGCACCTCCTTCAGCATCGGGTTCTCGCACGCGTGGACGCCGCCCACCGGGTTGTGGGAGCACATGACGCCGCCGGGCGCGAGCTGCCGCCCGGCGTCACCTCGAACGCCAGGTCGTAGACCAGGCGTAACAACCGCATGGGCACTCCTCGGGGGGTCAGACGGAGCAGTGGAAGACGTGCCGTCCGGGGCCGGTCTCGACGGCGGGCTCGCCGGGCAGCTCGACGAGGGCGGTCGTGTTCTGCGGGACACGGACGGTGACCGTCAGCCGGTCCCCGTCGCGCTGCCAGGACACCTCGGCCTCGCCGTACGGGGTGAGGTGGGTGGCGTGGGCGGAGGTGAGGCCGCCGCCGGGCCGGGGGCGGACGGCGATCCTGCGGTAGCCGGGCTCGGCCGGGGCCAGCCCGGCGACCGTGCGGTGCATCCAGTCGGCGACGGCGCCGAGCGCGTAGTGGTTGAACGAGGTCATCTCGCCCGGGTTGACGGAGCCGTCGGGCAACATGCTGTCCCAGCGCTCCCAGATCGTGGTGGCGCCCATCGTCACCGGATACAGCCACGACGGGCACCCGCGCTGGGTCAGCAACCGGTACGCGGTGTCGTACGCACCGACGGAGCACAGCGCGTCGCAGATGAGCGGGGTGCCCACGAAGCCGGTGCCGATGCGGTGGTCGTCGGCGGCGACCAGCTCGACCAGCCGCCGTCCGGCACGCTCGCGCTGCCCGGGCCCGTCCAGCAGATCCACCGTCAGCGCCAGGGCGTAGGCGGTCTGCGTGTCGCAGGTCAGCCGCCCCGACGGGGTGACGAACTCGCGGCGGAAGGCTGCGCGCACGTCCTCGGCCAGGGCGGCGTAGCGGGCGGCGTCGGCCGGGTGGCCGAGCAGCGCGGCCGTGTCGGCCACGACGCGGGCCGACCAGGCGTGGTAGGCGGTGGCGACGAGCGCGTGGTCGGTGCGGGCCTTGCCGGGGTCGTCCGGGGGAGCGGCGGGGTCGAGCCAGTCGCCGAACTGGAAGCCCTGGTCCCACAGGTGGTCCCTGGTCAGCGACGCCACCTGGTCCACCCACGCGGTCATGCTGGCGTACTGGGAGCGCAGCAGGCCGAGGTCGCCGGTGCGCTGGTAGAGCACCCACGGCACCAGCACGGCGGCGTCGCCCCAGGCCGCGGTGGGGGAGACGCCGAACACCAGCGGCACCCACGGCACGTAGTGCGGCACCGTGCCCACCGCCGCCTGCTCGGCGGCCAGGTCGGCCAGCCACGACGACAGGGGGCCCGCGCAGTCGTAGAGGAACGCGGCGGCGGGGGCGAAGACCTGGATGTCGCCGGTCCAGCCGAGCCGCTCGTCGCGCTGCGGGCAGTCGGTGGGCAGATCGACGTAGTTGCCGCGCATGCTCCAGACGACGTTGTCGTGCAGCCGGTTCAGCAGCGGGTCGGAGCACTCGAACGTGCCGATCGGCCGCATGTCGGTGTGGCAGACCACCGCCACCACGTCCGCCGGGTCGCAGCCGTCGATCTGGGCGTAGCGGAAGCCGTGGGTGGTGAAGCGCGGCTCGTAGGTCTCCGGCTCGGCGTCGCCGCGCAGCGTGTACTGGTCGAGCGCGGCGGCGTGGCGCAGCGGGCGGATGGCCAGGGCGCCGTTCTCCAGCACCTCGGCGTGGCGCAGGGTCACGGTGTGCCCGGCCGGGCCCTGGACGCGGATGCGCAGGCGGCCGACGAGGTTCTGGCCGAAGTCGAGGATCGTCTCGCCGTTCGGGCCGGTCAGCACCTGCTTCGGGGGCAGCGTCTGCGTGCGGCGGACGGGCGGGCCGGTCGGGGCGACCAGCAGCGCCGGGTCGTGGGTGAGCGCGTCGGCGGGCGACCAGGCCGAGTCGTCGAAGCCGGGGCTCGACCAGCCGGCCGGGTGCAGGCGGGCGTCGTACTTCTCGCCGTCGTACAGGCTGGCGGAGGTGACGGGGCCGGTGCCGCAGCGCCAGTGCTCGTCGGTGACGACCAGGTCGGTGCTGCCGTCCTCGTAGGTGATCTCCAGCTGGGCGATGAGCGCGGTGCGGTCGCCGTAGATGTCGGTCTTGCCGCCGAGGAAGCCGACCCGGCCGCGGTACCAGCCGTCGGCGAGGGTGGCGCCGATCGTGTTGGCGCCCTGGCTCAGCAGGTCGGTGACGTCGTGGGTGCGGTAGCGCAGGCGGTGGTGGTAGCTGGTCCAGCCGGGGGCGAGCACCTCCTCGCCGATGACCTGGCCGTTCAGCTCGGCCTCGAAGGTGCCGTGCGCGGTGACGTACAGGCGGGCCCGCGCGACGGGGCCGCGCACGGTGAAGTCGCGGCGCAGCAGCAGCGCGGGGCCGTCGGGCACGCCCAGCAGCTCCGGCGACGGCGCGGCGGCCGAGGCCCGCCAGTCGGCCGGGTCCAGCAGGCCGGCCTCCACGTGCGACCACGGGCTCCAGTCGCTGGCCGAGCCGTCGGCGCCGTGCACGCGCACCCGCGCGCCACGCCGCTCACGCGAGCCCAGCGGCGTGCCCGGCCACGGGACGAGCACCGACTCGGCCGACTCGACGACGCCGGTGGTGGTGCCGTCGCCGAGCTCGATCTCGTAGGCGGCCTGGGTCCAGCCGGCGGTGTCGGTGGTGACGGTCCAGGACAGGCGGGGCGCGCTTTCGCCGATGCCGAGCGGCTCGCGGTGGTGCTCGAAGGCGGGCGCGGTGACGTTGAGCAAGATACTCCTTAGCCCTTGACGGCGCCGGCGGTCATGCCGGCGACGATCTTGCGGTTGAAGAAGACGAACAGCACCAGCGGCGGGATCATGATCAGGACGATGTCCATGAACAGCAGGTTCCACTGGGTGTTGTACTGGCTCTGGAAGTTGTAGAGCGTGACCTGCACGGTGGCGTTGTCGTCGCCGGGCAGCAGGTAGAGCGGGTTGACGAAGTCGTTGAAGATGTTGACCGAGCTGACCAGGATGACCGTGATGGTGACCGGCCGCAGCAGCGGGAAGATCACCCGGAAGAACAGCCGCAGGCCGCTGCAGCCGTCGATCTGAGCGGCCTCGTCCAGCTCGCGCGGGATGGCCGCGATGAACGCGCGGAACAGCAACATCGCGAACGACAGGTTGAAGGCGACCTCGGCCAGGATCATCCCGGGCAGCGTCTTGAACAGCCCGAGCGCCTGCAGCAGCCAGATGGTCGGCACCACCGCGGGCGGGATGATCAGCCCCGACAGCACCAGGAAGTCGGCCAGCCTGGCGACCTTGCCGGGGCGGCGCTGCAGGACGAAGGCGGCCATGGCGGCGAAGACGACGAGCAGCGCCACGGAGGCGACGGTGATGATCGTGCTGTTGACGTAGGCACGCAGCAGCACGTAGTCGCGCGCCTCCACGACGGCCACGAGGTTCTCCACCACCGGCCAGCTCGTCGGCCAGGCGAAGTCCAGGTCGATGGCCTGCTTCGGGTCCTTGACCGCGGTCAGCAGCATGAGCGCGAACGGCACCAGGAAGATCGCGGTGGCCAGGACGAACGCGACCGACTCGGCGCCGAACCTCTTCAACGTTCTCATGCGGCCACCTGCCTCTTGCCGAGGTAGTAGTTGAGCGGCACGGCGATGGCCGTGACGACGAGGAAGAGGATCACGTTCCCGGCCGTGGACAGGCCGAAGAAGCCGGCCTGGTACTGCTTGTAGATGATCGAGGCGATGGTGTCGCTGGTGAAGCCGGGGCCGCCGCGGGTCATCGTCCAGATCAGGTCGAAGGAGCGCAGGCCGCCGATGAACGACAGGATGATCACCGAGTAGGTGGCCGGCCAGCTCAGCGGCAGCGTGACGTGCCGGAAGCGGTGCCAGGCGCCGCCCCCGTCCACGGCCACGGCCTGGTAGTACTCCTGCGGGATCGACATGATGCCGGCGATGTAGATCACGGTGGCCAGGCCCACGCCCTTCCACACGTCCACCAGCGCCACCGACAGCAGCGCGGTGGTGGCGTCGCCGAGCCAGTCGCGGCCGTCCACGCCGACCAGCGCCAGCGCCTGGTTGACCAGGCCGGTCTGCGGCTTGAGCAGCATGGCGAAGGTGATGCCGACCGCGACCGTGGAGACCAGCGTCGGGAAGAACACCACCGAGCGCAGGAACCCGCGCAGCCGTAGCTTCGAGGTGAGCAGCACGCCGAGCAGCAGCCCGAGCACGACCTTGAGGCCGGACGTGACGACCGCGTAGACGATGGTGTTCTGGAAGCCGATGCGCAGGTTCTGCTCGGCCAGGAAGTCCTGGAAGTTCTGCAGGCCGACGAACTCGCTGTCGAACAGGGTCCAGCGGGTGAGCGCGAAGTAGAACGCCATCACCGTCGGCACCAGGAAGATCACCAGGAAGACGATCCCGGCCGGCAGGTACAGCGCGTAGGGGTAGGCCGACTTGCGCCTGACGCTCGGACGGGCGTGCCCCGGTGCCGGGCCGGGCCCCGTGCGGGGCCCGGTTTCCTGCTTGGTCACCACCCCGCGAGCCCCAGCTGCTTGGCCTGCTTCTCCACGTCCTTGTCGTACTGGGCGGCCCCCTCGGCGGGCGGCGTCAGCCCGGAGCCGACGGCGACGGTGATCTGCTCCAGCGACGGGCCCTTGACCGGCGAGACGAACTCCAGCGCCGGGGCCGTGCGGCCCTCGTCCACGTACACCTGGAGGTCCTTGGCCACCTGGATGGCGTCCTCGGGCAGTTTGGCGCCCGCGATCCGGTACGGACCGGCGGGCTGGACGACCGCGTTGGTGGCCTCGGCGCCCGCCGGTGAGGCCACGAAGGCCAGGAACTTCTTGGCCGCGTCCAGGTTCTCGGTGGTCCTGGCGATGTAGATGCCGGCCGGCTCCCAGATGGTCGCGCCGTTCTTGGCCGCGTCGGTGCCCGGGATGCCGAAGAAGCCCACGTCGGTGGCCGCCTGCGGCAGGGTGGAGACCAGCGGCGGAAGCTGGGCGCTCAGCATCGGGTAGTGCGCGCCCTTGCCCTCCACCAGCATCTTCATGCCCTGGTCGTTGGTGGCCGAGCCGAAGCCCTCCTGCATGAAGCCCTTGGCGTGCACCTCCGCCAGGTGGTCGAAGCCCGCCTTGGCGGCCGGGGTGGTGGCGAACTTGGCCTGGTTGGCCGTGTACTTCTGGGCGAAGTCCGGCGCGGCGGCCTGCACGTTGTAGTAGTCGCCGAGGACGAAGAGCTGCGAGGTCCAGGTGTCCTTGAACGTGCCGATCACCGGCGCGATGCCGGCCGCCTTGATCTTTTCGTTGTTGGCCATGAAGTTGGCCCAGGTCTTCGGCACCTCCAGCTTGAGCTGCTCGTAGACCTTGCGGTTGTAGAGAATGCCGCCGCCCATGGCGGTGCCGCCCGGCACGCCGTACGCCTTGCCGTCCTGGCTCACCACGGGCAGGAAGTCCTTCTGCACGTTGGCCAGCACCGGGTCGCCGGTCAGGTCGACCAGGGTCTGCGCCGGGTTGAGCGCCTGCAGCAGCGAGCCGGAGTTGTACCAGAACACATCCGACATGTCGCCCGTCGAGAGCCGGGTCTTGATGATGTTGTCGCCCTCGCTGCCTCCTGGCCGCGTCTCGGTCTCGATGGTGATCGTGGGGTTGGCCTTCATGAAGGCCTCCGTGAGCGCCTTGGCGGTGTCCACGGTGGCCTGGCTGTTGTCGATGAGGAACTTCAAGGTGACCGAGCCGTCGGCGGCGGGCTCCGAGCCGGCGCCCGAGCTTGATCCGCACGAGCTCAGGGCCGCCATCGCGAGAACGGCCAGGACCGCTCCCGTCATGCGGTGCGAGGTTTTCACGACGCCCCTCCGGGTTCGTTGAAACGTTTTAAGCGTCCCCCGATGCGAGTTAACGTAGGCGTTACCTAGCGGAGCGTCAAGGGGTCGCTTGGGGAACGCTTTTCGATCGTTACCAATGTCAAGAGGTGGCTTACCGAAGCTTCGACGGGAAGCCTGGGTAACGTTACCCATCGCGTACGATGCGGCTGGCTCGTACAATCGGGCGGACGTCGGGGTCCGAGGAGAGGCGGCAGATGGAGACGCGAGGCCGGCAGGCGAGAGTGACGATCACCGACGTCGCCCGTCACGCCCAGGTGTCCACCACGGCGGTGTCGAAGGTGCTGCGCAACGCCTACGGCGTCAGCGAGGCCATGCGCGAGAAGGTGCAGGCCGCCATCGACGAGCTGGGCTACCGCCCGCACAACGCGGCGCGGGCCATGCGCGGGCGCACGTTCACCATCGGCGTGCAGCTCCCGCACATCAGGAACCCGTTCTTCTCCGACATCGTCGACGGCCTCACCGAGGAGATCTCCGGCAGCGGCTACCAGGCGATCATGGTGCAGAGCGGCGACCTGGACGCCACCGCGGAGCGCCGGGCCATCGACGCGCTGATGGACCGGCAGGTGGACGGCATCCTCTCCGTCGCCCCCGTCGGCTCCAGGCGGCAGCTCGAAGAGGTGGCCAGGAACACGCCCCTGGTGGTGCTCGGCCGCCACGACCGCTCGGCGCTGTACGACTGCGTGCTCGACGACGACGAGCTGGGCGCCCAGCTGGTGGTCGAGCACCTCATCGGGCTCGGGCACCGCCGCATCGCGCACATCACCCAGAAGGACACGGTGCCGGGCCGCTCCGCCGTCCTGTTGCAGGCCATCAGGGCCAGGACGTACGAGCAGGTGATGACCGAGCACGGCCTGGCCGAGCACCTGGCGCTGGCGGCCACCTCCTACACCGAGGAGGGCGGCTACGACGGAGCCCGCGAGTTGCTGGCCCGCGACCCGCGCCCCACCGCCATCTTCGCCGGCGCCGACCAGGCGGCCTTCGGCGTGCTCGCGGCCATCCACGAGGCCGGGCTCACGGTGCCCGGCGACATCTCCGTGGCCGGCTACGACAACGCCCGGATGAGCCGCCTGGCCCACATCTCGCTGACCACCGTCGACCAGGACGGCGCCATCATGGGCAAGACCGCGGGCCGCCTGCTGCTCGAACGCATCGGCGGCCGGACGGCGGCCGTGCGCTTCTCGGTCACGCCCACGCTGGTGGCCCGCCGCTCCACCGCCCCGCCCGGCTGACCTGCCCGGGCATGAGGCGGCGGGTGCGACGGGTGCGACGGAGGCGGCGGGGGCGGCGGCTCACCACCGGACGGGGACCCGCTCCAGCCCGCCGACGATCAGGCCCTCGCGGCGCCGCAGCTCGCCGGCCGGGACCGCCAGCTCCAGCGTGGGCAGCTCGTCGAGCAGCACCTTGAGCACGGTCTGCAGCTCGGTGCGGGCCAGCGACTGGCCGATGCAGGAGTGCGGGCCGGCGCCGAAGGCCACGTGCGGGTTCGGCGAGCGGTCCAGCCGCATCTCGCCGGCCTGCTCGAACTGCCGCTCGTCGCGGTTGGCCGAGGCCATGCTGCAGATCACGGTCGTGCCACCCGGCAGCCTCTCGCCGCCCACCTCCACCTCCTCGCTGAGGTAACGCGGCATGCCGAAGCCCGGGTTGGCGTCGAAGCGCAGCGCCTCCTCCACCGCCGGGCGGATCAGCGCCCGGTCGGCCAGCAGCGCCTCCCACCGGCCGCGGTCGGCCAGCAACATCGACACCATCTTGCCGATCATGTTCGCGGTGGTCTCGTGCCCGGCCACCAGCAACCCCTTGGCCGTGCCCAGCATGAGCTGCTCGGTCAGCCGCCCGTCCAGGCCCTCGACCATCGCCAGCAGCTCGCTGATCAGGTCGTCGCCCGGCGCGGCCTTCTTGCCCTCGACGAGCGCGACGAGGTAGCCGTCGAACTCGGCCTGGGCGGCGTCGATCTCCTCCTGGGCGTACCTGGTCATGCTCAGCATGGTGTCCGACCAGTACGCGAACTTCTCCCGGTCGGAGTCCGGCACCCCGAGCAGGTCGCAGATCGCCCACACCGGCAGCGGGAAGCCCACGGCGCTCACCAGGTCGGCGGGCGCCCCCTCGGCCACCATCCCCTCGACCAGCCGCACCGCCATGGCCTCGATCCTGGGCTGCATCGCCATGACCCGCTTGGCGGTGAACGCCTTGCCGACGAGCTGCCGCCAGGCGCGGTGCTCCTCGCCGCTCATGCTGCTGCCGCCGCTGCCGAACACGCCGCCCGACTCGTTGGCGGTCACCCGGGCGGCGTCCGGCGCGTCGAGCTGCCGGGTGAAGCGCGGGTCGGACAGGACCTGCTTGACGTCGTCGTAGCGGGTGAGCAGCAGCGCCCGGTCGCCGCTGGCCAGCCGGACCGGCGCGATCGGGCAGCCGTCGCGCAGCTCGGCCCACTCGTGGGGCGGTTCGAGCGCGCCGGGGTTGGCGAACGGGTAGTGCGGAGCCTGCTCGACGGTCACGTGACCTCCAGAGGTGTGGGTGCTGCCGATCTAAGTCAATCAGCTTAACGGCGGTGGCGCCGCACCTCTGGAGGCGGTGCGAGAGGCGGTGCGATCGGCGGTGCGATCAGCGGTGCGTGAGGCGGTGCGAGAGGCGGTGCGATCAGCCGACGCCGAGCAGGGCGTGCGCGCGGGCCCGATCGGCCCGGAACTCGGCGACCGGGCTGCGGTGCACGATCCGGCCCTTCTGCATGACCGCCACCTCGTCCGCCAGCCGAAAGGCCAGGTGCAGGTCCTGCTCCACGAGCACGGCCGCGATGCCCTCGCCGCGCAGCCCTTCCAGCACGGCGGCGACCTGCTCCACGACGGCGGGTGCGAGGCCGTCGGACGGCTCGTCCAGCAGCAGCAGGCGCGGGTCGCGCAGCAGCGCCCGGCCGATGGCCAGCATCTGCTGCTCACCGCCGGAGAGCTGGTCGCCGCGGTGGGCGCGGCGTTCGGCCAGCCCGGGCATCAGCTCGTAGACCCGCTCCACCGTCCAGCTCCGTGCCGTGCGCCCGGCCGCCAGGCTCAGGTTCTCCGCCACGGTGAGCGGCGCGAACACGCGGCGGCCCTGCGGCACGATCGCCACGCCGCTGCGGGCGACGGCGTGGGCGGGCGCGCCGGCGAGCTCCCGCCCGCCCACGCGGACGCTGCCCGCGTACGGCTTGAGCAGCCCCATCACGGTGTGCACGAACGTGCTCTTGCCCGCCCCGTTACGGCCGAGCAGCGCCACGACGGCACCGGCGGCCACCACGAGATCGACGCCGTCGAGCACCGTGGTGCCCGCGTAGCCGGCGCGCAGGTCCCGCACGGCGAGCAGGTCGGTCATCAGGAGCCTCCGGTGAACAGGTCGTCGGTCCTGGCCGAGCCGAGGTAGGCGGCCCGCACCGCGTCGTCGGCCCTGATCCGCGCGGGCGTCCCGGAGGCCAGGACGCGGCCCAGGTGCAGCACGGTGACGCGGTCGGCCAGGCGGAACACCACGTCCAGGTCGTGCTCCACGATGAGCAGGGTCAGGCTGTCCGGCAGCCGCTCGACCAGGCCGGCGAAGCGCTCGGTCTCGGCGGCGGACATGCCGGCCGTGGGCTCGTCGAACATGACCAGGGCGGGCTCGGCGGCCAGCACCATCGCCACTTCAAGCTGCCTGCGCTCGCCGTGGGACAGGGCGGCGGCCCGGTCGCCCGCCCGGTCGGCCAGCCCGACGGACTCCAGGTGGCGGCGGGCCTCGGCCTCGGTACGGCGGAAGCGCCAGGCTGCCCTGTCGAGCCGGTGCGCCACCCGGTGCACCCGCTGGACGGCGAGCGCGACGTTGTCCAGCACCGAGCAGTCGAGGAAGACGCTGGAGTGCTGGTAGGTGCGCAGCAGGCCGCGCCGGGCCCGCTCGGGCTCGGGCAGGCCGGTGATGTCGTGCCCGCCGAACAGCACGGCCCCCGACGTGGCGGCCAGCGTCCCCGCCACGGTGGCGAACAACGTCGACTTGCCGGCCCCGTTCGGCCCGATCAGGGCGTGCCGCTCGCCCGGCAGCACCGTCAGATCCACGCCGTCCACGGCCTTGAGCGAGCCGTAGGCGCGGGTCAGGCCGCGCAGCTCCAGCAAGGGCGTCATGGGCGCCGCTCCTTCCGGCGGCGCAGCTCCAGCAGGGGCGTCATGGGCGCCGCTCCTTCCGGCCGCGCAGCTCCAGCAGAGGCGTCATGGGAGCCCGGCGCAGTCCCGCCAGACCCCGGGGGAGCAGGAAGACCACGGCCACGAACACCAGCCCCAGCACCAGCGGGCCGTGCCCGCCGATGGAGGCCGGCAGGTTGTCGCGCACGAGCAGCACCAGGGCCGCGCCCAGGCAGGGGCCCCACAGGCTGCCCCCGCCGCCGATGACCACGCTGAGCAGCGCGAGCGCCGCCACCTCGAAGCCGAGATCCGCGGGCGAGACGAACCGGGCGTGCGCCGCCCACAGCGCCCCGCCCACCCCCGCGACGGCGCCGGCCAGGCAGAACACGCCGTACCTGGCGAGCGCGGGCCGGTAGCCGAGCGCCCGCATGCGCGGCTCGTTGTCGCGGATGCCGCGCAACGTCCTGCCGTACGGCGAGCGCACGACGAGCGCCACCGCCGCGTACACCGCGACCGCCACCACCAGCACCCACCAGTAGACGTACCCGGCGGCCAGCAGGGGCGGGCCGCCGAACAGCGTGATCGCCGGCATGCCGGCCAGGCCGTTGCCGGCGCCGACGGCCGGCCAGGTGTCGGCCACCTGGTGCGCCGTCTCGCCGATCGCGAGCGTCAGCATCAGGAAGACGATGCCGCGCGCCCGGACGGCGACCCAGCCGGTGAGCGCGGCGGTGACCAGCCCGGCGGCCAGCCCGGCCAGCGCCTGCACGGCCGCGTCCGGGGTGAGGTGGATGCCGACCAGGGCCGCGGTGTAGGCGCCGGCCCCGAAGTAGGCGGCCTGCCCGAGTGTGGGCAGCCCGGTGACGCCGGTCAGCAGGTCCACGCTGAGCACCAGCACGGCGAAGGCCAGGATCCGCGTCATGGTGGAGATCGGGTAGGCGCTCAGCACCAGCGGCGCGGCCGTCAGCAGCAGGAGCACCGCCGCGCCCGCCAGCGGCCTGACCGCGCCGCGCCGGGGCGCCGACGGGGGCCGGTCGGCCGCGGCGGCGGGGCTCTCGTGGGCGACCTTCACGCGTGCACCGCCGTCCGCGCGGGCAGCAGGCCCGCCGGGCGCAGCAGCAGCACCAGGCCCATCGCCCCGAAGATGAGGAAGGAGGCGTACTCCGGCAGCAGCGTGGTGCCGAGGGCCTGCACCTGCCCGATCAGCACCGCGCCGAGCAGCGCGCCGCGCACCGAGCCCAGGCCGCCGACGACCACCACGACCAGCGCCAGCAGCAGCACCTTCTCGTCCAGCCCCGGCGCGGCGCCCAGGATGGGCCCGGCCAGCACGCCGCCGACCGCCGCGAGCCCTGCCCCCGCCGCGAACACCCCGGTCAGCACCCTGCCCGTGTTGACGCCCAGCGCCGACACCATGCCCCGGTCGGCGACCGTCGCGCGGATCAGCGAGCCCAGCCGGCTCCGCTCGACCAGCACATGCACGCCCACGGCCAGCAGCACGCCGAAGCCGATCACCAGCAGCCGGTAGAGCGGGTAGGTCTGGCCGAGCACGGTCACGCCGCCCGCCACCGGGGCGGGCGCGGTGATGGAGTGCACGTCGTCGCCGAAGGCCATCGACAGCGCCTCGGCAACGACGAGCGAGACGCCGAGCGTGAGCAGCGCCTGGTCGAGGTGGCGGGGCGTGGCCCGGGACAGGCCCGCCAGGACGGTGCCGAGCACGGCGCCCGCCCCGGCGGCGAGCAGCACCGCCGCCACGAAGGTCAGCGCGCCGCCGCCGTCGGCGACCAGCGCCACCGCGACGTACGCGCCCACCAGGTAGACGGCGCCGTGGGCCAGGTTGAGCACGTCCATCATGCCGAACACCAGCGACAGCCCCAGCGCGATGGCGAACAGCAACGCGCCCATCGCCAGCCCGTTGAGCATGCTCACCAGGTAGGTGGCCATCAGCCCAGCTCGCTGACGACGGCGTTGACCATGGCGCCGCCGCTGGAGCGGACCTCGCGCAGGTAGTACTTCTGCTGGGCGTCCTGGTCGGCGCCGAAGCTCCACTGGCCGCGCGGGCTGTCCACGGTCCCCACCGAGCCGAGCGCCTCGACCAGCTCCTCCCCGGTGCCGCCGGGCGCGCCGGCCAGCGCCTTGTCCAGGACCGTGGCGGCGTCGTAGGCCTGCACGGCGTACACCGTGGGGGCCTCGTCGTAGGCCTTGCGGTAGGCGTCCACGAACTCCTTGTTGCGCGGGGTGTCCAGCTCCGCGGAGTAGTGCAGCGACGTCTTCACCCCGGCGGCGGCCTCCCCCTGGGCGTCGAGCACGCCGCCCTCGGTCAGGAACCCGGTGCCGTACAGCGGGGTGCTCTCGGCCAGCCCGAACTCCTGGTACTGCTTGACGAAGCTGACGGCCTCGGCGCCGGCGTAGAAGGCGTAGACGGCCTTCGCGCCGGAGCCGCGGATCGCCGACAGGAAGGGCTGGAAGTCCTGGGTCTTGCCGAAGGGGGTGTACTTCTCCCCGGCGATCCTGCCGCCCGCCGCCTCGAACGTCCTGCGGAACCCGGCGATCATCTCCCGGCCGGCGGCGTAGTCGGCGGCGATCAGGTAGACGCCGCCCTTGACCTCCTCGGCCACGGCGGGGCCCAGCGGGGCCGAGACCTTGCCGTTGGCGAAGCTGGTGCGCCAGACGTACGCGGACTTGCGGGCGCCGGTGATGTCGTCGGCGCCCGCGTTGGCCACCACCAGCGGCTTCCTCGACTCGTGAAAGAAGTCCCGCAGGCCCAGTGCGGTGGCCGAGTTGACCACCCCGACCACCGCGGTCACCTGGTCCTGCGTCACCAGCTTCTGCGCGGCGGGCACGCCCGTCTGCGGCCCCTCACCCTCGTCGGCGCTGACCACCTCGGCGGTACGGCCACCGAGCTTGCCACCGTGCTGGCCGAGATAGAGCTGGAAGCCGTTGCGCATGTCCTCGCCCAGCGGCGCGTAGACGCCCGACAGGGGCACCAGCAGACCGATCTTCACGGCACCGCCGGTCTGGCCGCCGCCGGCCTGGTCGAGGCTGGAGCCGGCGCAACCGGAGAGCATGAGCGTGGTCGTCATGAGGGCAAGGAAGGCAGCGCTGTTCCGTAAGACGTGCATGGCGACACTCCAGGGGGTGGGCTCGGCGCCCCCGCGCTGAGACGGTGGGCCCAGAATCTACAGACATGTGTTGTGGCGTCAATGCCCCGCCGCACGAAGGTGCCGGGGCTCAACGGTGGACCTCGGGCTACACGGCCAGTATTCGCTACACAACTCTTTTGTGACGCAAAGGCTATGTGGCATGTTGAGGAAGTGGACCTGAGCCCTGAATCCCGTACGGGTGCGGCGCCCGCCCCCGCCGGCCCGCTCAGCCGCGTGGACTACGGCGAGCGCATCCCCAACAACGTCGACCTGGCCGGCGACCGCCGCCTGCAGCGCGCGCTGGAGAGCTGGCAGCCCAAGTTCCTCGACTGGTGGAAGAGCCTCGGCCCGGCGCTGCCCACCAAGGACGTCTACCTGCGCACCGCGGTCGCCGTGGGCCGTGACGGGTGGGCGCACTTCGAGTTCGTCCCGATGCGGGAGTACCGCTGGGGCATCTTCCTGGCCGAGCGCGACCCCGGGCGCACGGTCGGCTTCGGCAAGCACAAGGGCGAGCCCGTCTGGCAGGAGGTGCCCGGCGAGCACCGCGCCGACCTGATGCGGCTGATCGTCATCCAGGGCGACACCGAGCCCGCCAGCGTGGAGCAGCAGCGCGTCCTCGGCCACACCGCGCCCAGCATCTACGACCTGCGCAACCTCTTCCAGGTCAACGTCGAGGAGGGCCGCCACCTGTGGGCGATGGTCTACCTCCTGCACGCCTACTTCGGCAGGCAGGGCCGCGAGGAGGCCGAGCAGCTGCTCAAGCGCAACTCCGGCGACCTCGACGCGCCCCGCATCCTCGGCGCGTTCAACGAGCGGACCACCGACTGGCTGCAGTTCTTCATGTTCACCTACTTCACCGACCGTGACGGCAAGTACCAGCTCGGCACCCTGAAGGAGTCGGCGTTCGACCCGCTGGCGCGCACCTGCCAGTTCATGCTCAAGGAGGAGGCCCACCACATGTTCGTGGGCACCACCGGCGTGCAGCGCACCCTGGAGCGCACGGCCGAGCTGATGGCGCGGCACGGCACCGCCGACATCCTCCCGCACGGCGGGATCCCCCTGGAGATCATCCAGAAGTACCTGAACTTCCAGTTCTCCGTCTCGCTGGACCTGTTCGGCTCCGAGCAGTCCACCAACGCGGGCAACTACTACACCTCGGGGCTGAAGGGCCGCTGGATGGAGGGCCGGCGCAAGGACGACCACGTGCTGCTGGAGGACACCCGCGAGCTGCGCTACGTCGAGAACGGGCGGATCAGGACCAGGACCGTGCCGATGCTCAGCGCGCTCAACCTCGACCTGCGCGACGAGTACGCCGCCGACTGCGCCCACGGCGTGCGCCGCTGGAACCAGGCGCTGCGGGACGCCGGCCTGCCCGAGCGGCTCCACCTGCCGCACGAGGGCTTCAACCGCAAGGTCGGCGTCTACGCCGGGCACCACGTCAGCCCGCACGGCGAGGTCATGGACGAGGCCGGCTGGCGGGCCCGCGCCGACGAGTGGCTGCCCACGGCCGAGGACCGCGAGCAGGTCGCCTCCCTCATGGTGCCGGAGTACGAGTACGGCAGGTTCGCGAGCTGGATCGCCCCGCCGAAGACCGGCATCAACGACCAGCCGGTCGAGTTCGACTACGTGCACCTCGCCGAGGAGGGGCTGCTCTAGTGGCGGGTGCCCGCGTGGCCGGCCATGCGCTCCCACTCGGCCTGGGCCCGCCGGTGCCACCGGTTGTGCAGGTCGTGGAAGACGGCCGCCGCCCGGGGGCCGGGCCAGGCGTGGTCGAGCAGCTCGGCGGGCAGGTCGGGGTCGAGGAAGGGGAAGCGCCGCCATTCCTGGATGAGCAGCACCTGGTTGACGAACGCCTCGCGGTCCGTCAGGACCGGCAGGCCCTCGAAGCGCTCGATGAAGGCCACGTAGCGCTTCTCGACGTCGTCGAGGTCCCAGGCCGCTGTGATGATCTTGCTGGTGTCGCCGATGCCCGCCGACGGCCCCGTCCAGGCGTAGGCGCGGTCGGCGAGGTCCAGCTCGCGGACGACCTCGCGCACCGCGGCCTCCTTGGCGGCGTCGGGCACCACCCACAGGCCCGGCGCGGGGGAGCCGAGGCCGAGCCAGGTGAGCTTGGTGCGCAGCCGGTGCCTGAGCTGCCGCTGGGTCTCGGGCACGCCCGCGGTGAGCACGAGCCAGCGCCCGTCCCACGCGTGCGGGCGGCGCATGAAGCTGTAGATGCGCTCGGCGCCCTCGCGCAGCAGCCGGTCGCCGGCCTCGGTCAGCCGCCAGCGCACCTTGCGGCCGTGCCGCTGCGACTGCAGCAGCCCCTCGGCCGCGGTGCGCGCCAGCGCCTGCCGGGCGGACTTCTCCTCCACGCCCAGGGCCGACAGGGCCTCGATCAGGCTGCCGGTCCACGTCTCGGCGCGGCGCGGCATGACGAACTCACCGAGCACGGTCAGCAGCAGCGACCTGGCGCTGGCGGACGTCCTGTCCTGCGTACGCGGCTCGCTCCCGGTCACCGCCCCCTCCTCCCGCGACGTGCCGTGACGCGCATTCTCTCAGGTCAGGCCCGCCTGCCTGACGCCACGAGCCCCGACATACTACAAATACTTGACGCTACTCGGAAATCACGTCGAACATGATGGTCCCGAACCACTCGGAGCGCGCCTTGACCGCCACCGCCGAACCGCCGCCGCAGGTCCGCTTCGCGACCTCACCGGACCGCTACCGCCACTGGACGCTGGAGGTGGACGGGGCGGTGGCCACCGTCACCCTCCGCGTGGACGAGCACGGCGGCCTCGTGCCCGGCTACGAGCTGAAGCTGAACTCCTACGACCTCGGCGTCGACATCGAGCTGTACGACCTCGTGCAACGCCTGCGCTTCGAGCACCCGGAGGTCGGGGCCGTGGTGCTGACCGGCGGGCTGGACCGCATGTTCTGCGCCGGGGCCAACATCCGCATGCTCGCCCAGTCGTCGCACGCCTGGAAGGTGAACTTCTGCAAGTTCACCAACGAGACCCGCAACGGCATCGAGGACGCCACCGAGCACTCCGGCCAGACCTGGATCGCCGCGCTGAACGGCACCGCCGCAGGCGGCGGCTACGAGCTGGCGCTGGCCTGCGACCAGATCGTCCTGGTCGACGACGGCTCCTCGGCCGTCTCCCTGCCCGAGGTGCCGCTGCTCGGCGTGCTGCCCGGCACCGGCGGCCTGACCCGCGTGGTGGACAAGCGGCACGTGCGCAAGGACCGCGCCGACGTCTTCGCCACCAGGCCGGAGGGCCTGCGCGGCCGTACCGCCGCCGAATGGGGGCTGGTGGACGCCGCCGTGCCGCGCCACGCCTTCGGCCAGGAGGTGGCCGGGCGCGCCGCGGCTGCCGTGGCGGCCTCCTCGCGTCCCGCCGGCGCGCGGGGCGTGCCCCTGACGCCCCTGGCCCGCAAGGACGACGGCGACCACCTCACCTATCCCTACCTGTCGGCCCGCCTCGACCGGGCCGGGCGCCGCGCCGAGATCACCGTGCTGGGCCCGCACGACGCCCCGCCCGCCGACCCCGCCGCCCAGGGCGCCGACTACTGGCCGCTGGCCGTCACCCGCGCCCTGGACGACCTCATCCTGCACCTGCGGACCAACGAGCCCGGCCTCGGCATCTGGGTGCTGCGCACGGCGGGCGACCCCGAGCGGGTGCTGGCCTACGACGCCCAGCTCCACGCGCTGGACGGCTGGTTCGCCGACGAGGTGCGCCACTACTACAAGCGCACGCTCAAGCGGCTCGACGTCACCAGCCGCAGCCTCATCGCCGTCATCGAGCCCGGCACCGCCTTCGCCGGGCTGCTGGCCGAGCTGGCGCTGGCCGCCGACCGGCAGTACATGCTGGAGGGCGTGTACGAGGACCGCGACGACGACGCCGTCCCCGCCACCCTCGTCCTGACCCCGTCCAACGACGGCGACCACCCGATGGGCAACGGCCTGTCCCGCCTGCGCTCCCGCTTCTGGGGCGACGACCCGGGCCTGGACGCCGTACGGGCCCGGCTGGGCGAGCCGCTGGACGCCGCAGCGGCCGCCGGCCTCGGCCTGGTCACCATGGCCCTGGACGACCTCGACTTCGAGGAGGAGTTGCGCATCGCGTTCGAGGAACGCGCCTCGCTCTCGCCCGACGCGCTGACCGGCATGGAGGCCAACCACCGCTTCGCCGGCCCGGAGACCATGGAGACCAAGATCTTCGGCCGCCTCTCCGCCTGGCAGAACTGGATCTTCACCCGGCCGAACGCCGCCGGCCCCGACGGCGCGCTGCGCCGCTACGGCACCGGCCGCAAGGGCGACTACGACCTGGAGCGGGTGTGATCGACGGCCTCGCGCTCATCGACGCGCATGTGCACGTGCCGTTGCTCGGCACCCTCAAACCCGCCTGGCTGCGCTGGGCCCGCGACTTCGGCCCCGAGGGCCTGCTCCAGGACGTCTGGGACGCAGGCGGCAGGCCGCGCCCGGCCCGCCTGGACGAGCTCTTCGCCGCGCAGGGCGTGGACGCCGCCCTGCTGTTCTGCGAGTACAGCCCGAAGACGACCGGCACGCAGCCCTTCGAGGACCTGCTGCCCATCGTCGAGCACAACCCGTCCCGCTTCCGCCCGGTCGCCAACGTCAACCCGCACCTGCACTTCCCCCTCGCCGCCGAGGTCCGGCGCCAGCTCGATCTCGGTGCCGCCGCGCTCAAGCTGCATCCGGTGCACGGCGGCTTCCGCTGCGACGACGCGGCCCTCTACCGGGCCTACCACGTGCTGGAGGAGCGCGGCGTCCCGCTCGTCGTGCACTGCGGCACCAGTACCTTCCCCGGCTCGGCCAACGAGCACGCCGACCCGCGCCTCCTCCTGCCCGTCGTCCGCGACTTCCCCGGACTGAAGATCGTGCTCGCGCACGGCGGGCGCGGCTGGTGGTACGACGCCGCGGCCTTCCTCGTCCTGGCGCACGACACCGTGTGGCTGGAGCTGTCGGGCCTGCCGCCCAAACGGCTGCCCGAGTACTACGCGCGCTTCGACCTCGTCCGCCTCGCCCGCCGCTGGATCTTCGGCACCGACTGGCCGGGCGTGCCCGGCATCGCGGCGAACGCGCGGGCCGTCGCCGGGCTGGTGCCCGGCGAGGTGGCGGCGGCGGTGCTCGCGGGCAACGCCAGGCACGTCTACGCGGGCCTGCCTCCCGCTACTTGACGCCGGAGGGCGAGCCGGCGGCACGGCGGCCGGTGTCCACGGCGGGGGCCAGCACGAAGGCGGCGGCGACGCAGGCGAGCACCACGAGCATGGCCGGGCGCAGGCCCCAGTGGTCGCCGAGGAAGCCGAGCCCCGGCGGGCCGACGAGGAAGGCGACGTAGCCGATCGTGGCCACCAGACTCACGCGGGCGGTCTGCTCGGGCCCGGTCTCCCCGGCCGCCGACAGCGCGACGGGGAAGCCCAGCGACGCGCCGAGCCCCCAGAACAGCACCGCCGCCCCGGCCAGGACGGCGTTGCCGGAGAAGATGACCAGCAGCAGGCCGAGCGCCCCCGAGGCGGCGCTGGCGCGCATGACGGCGGTCCGGCCGAACCGGTCGAGGAAGAAGGTGCCGCAGAACCGGCCGGCGGTCATGGCGGCGGCGAAGCCGGTGTAGACGAGGGAGCCGGAGGTGGCGTCCAGGCCGTGCCCGTCCACCATGAGCAGTGGCAGCCAGTCGTTGGCCGCGCCCTCGGCCAGCGCCATCGCCAGGACGATGGCGCCGATGAGCAGGAGCCGGGTGTCCCTCCAGAGCGCGGGCCGCGGGCTGCCGGGGCCGGGGTGCTCTGCGGTGCCGAGGCCGGTGCCCGCCGGGACGGAGCGGATGGCGTACAGGAGGATCGCGGCGCAGAGCAGGGTGACGGCGGCCAGGTGCCCGTGCACGGGGAAGCCGGCGGCGGTGGCCGCGATGCCCGCGCAGGCGCCGATGACGGTGCCCAGGCTGAAGCAGCCGTGCAGGGCGGGCAGCGTGGTCCTGCCGGTGATGCGCTCGACGTCGGCGCCGTCCACGTTCACGGCGACGTCGCCCGCGCCCATCCCCGCGCCGAACCCGCACAGGCCCGCCACGACCAGCGGCACGGACGACAGGAGGCTGCCGGCGCTGATGACGGCCAGGCTCGCGACGATCAGTGCGGTGCCGAGGCCGATGACGGGCCTGGTGCCGTAGCGGGAGGTGAGCCGCCCCGAGCTGAGGATGCCGAGCATGGAGCCGAGGGACAGGCCGAACAGGATCCAGCCCATCTGGCCGGTCGTGGCCTCCAGGCCGTCGCGCAGGTCCGGGGTGCGGGTGACCCACGAGGACATCGCGATGCCGGGCAGGAGGAAGAACAGGAACAACGCCTGACGGCGCCGGCGGGTGGCGAGGTCCATGTGCGTGAGCGCTCCGGGGATTTCCGATTCATGCAGCTTTATGCATGAAGGCGATCATATAGGTGGAAATATCCGGCGCGAGGGCCGAAGGGGCGCCGCTCACGAGGGGTGGGCCGCGCTCCTCGCGGGGCGGGCGCGACGGACCCACTGCAGCAGGAGCAGGGCCAGGCCGACGAACCCGTCCACCGCCAGCAGCCCCCAGTTGAGCATCGTGAACAGGTGCACCTGCCCCTGGGTGACACCGCGCAGCTGGCCGAGCCGGATGACGTCCATCCACTGGGCCGGGCTGCCGGTCAGCACCAGGGTCAGCCACACCGCGATCGTCTGCGCCGCGTCCCACAGGGCGTGCAGCAGCACCACCACGGCGTACCAGCCGAGGAGCGGCAGCAGCCGGCCGCCGCGGGCGCGCGCGGCGGTCGCGAACAGCACGCCGCCGAGCAGCGCGGTCCACAGCCCGTGCCCGACGGGGGCGAGCACCGCCCGCAACGCCTCGGTCTCGACGAGGTCGAGCAGCGACAGGCCGCCGGAGGTGAACAGCGCGTTGAAGGCGTACCCGGCGCTCTCGAACGCGGCGAAGCCGAAGCCCACGGCCGCGCCGAGCACCATGCCGTCACGGGCGGTGTAGCAGGGCAGGCGGCGGGCCAGCAGCCAGAGCACGGCCAGCTTGACGCCCTCCTCGATCGCGCCGATGGCCAGGTAGCCCCAGCCCGACAGGTGCGTGAGCAGCGCCGACTCCAGGATCGAGGCGCCCAGGACGCCGAGCACGCCGCCGTAGACGAACGCGGCGAAGATGCGCTGGGCGGTGATCACGGCGTCGGCGTGCCGGAAGGCGAAGGCGACGAACGTGACAGGCACCAGGAAGCTGCCGACCAGGATGATCGTCGGGACCAGGTTGGCGTTGCCGGTGACGAACGTGACGACCACGGTCGCCACCCACAGCGCCAGGCCGCCGAGGAAGATGCGGACCCAGCTCGGGCCGGAGCGCGCCGGCTCCGGCTCGCGGAAGTGGCGGACGTCAGGGGGGAAGGTCGCTGGTGACTGCACCGCGGGCTCCTTTCGGGAAGCGGTCGAGGCTTCCTGATCAGGATCTTCCGTACGTGCGGCGCTGTCGTCCCGGCCAGCGGCCAACCCGGCTACCTGCTGGCTGGAATCCCCGGATCCCGGCCAGCCTCCGTCACGGGCAGCCCGGCGTGCAGGGTGGTGCCCTGGCCAGGCGGGCTGTCCACGGTGAACGTGCCGCCGAGCGCCTCGACCCGGTCGGCGAGCCCGAGCAGGCCGGAGCCCGCGCCGGTGGTGGCGCCGCCGGCGCCGTCGTCGGCGATCCGCAGCCGCACCCTGCCGTCCGCCACGTGCGCCCGCACGGTCACGACGGTGGCTTCGGCGTGCTTGGCGGTGTTGGTGAGCGCCTCGGAGACCACGTAGTAGGCGGCCACCTCGACGGCCTCGGGCAGCCGGCCGGGCACGTCCACGTCCAGCTCGACCGGCACCGGGCTGCGGCGGGCCAGGGCCTTCAGCGCCGGGCCGAGCCCGGCCTCGCTGAGGATGGCGGGGTGGATGCCGCGGGAGATCTCGCGCAGCTCGTCCACCGCCTCGCCGAGGGCGTCGGCCAGCCGGTCGAGGGGCTCGGTGAGGCCGGGGCTCCGCGGCAGCGTCGCCTGGGTGGCGCGCACGTCCAGGACGAGGGAGACCAGCCGCTGCTGGATGCCGTCGTGCAGGTCGCGTTCGATCCGGCGGCGGGCCTGGTCGGCGGAGGTGACGATGCGGGAGCGGGAGGCGGCCAGCTCCGCCCGCTGCCGGTCCAGCGTGGCCGTCATGCTGTTGAAACCGCGCTCCAGGACGCCGATCTCGCCGGCCCCGCGCTCGGGGACCCGGGCCCGCAGGTCCCCGTCGGCCAGCCGCCGGGTGGCGCCGGCGAGCCGCCGTACCGGAGCGACGACCACGCGGGCCAGGTAGTGGGAGTAGGCGCCGATCAGCGCGACCGACGCGACCAGCCCGGCCACCCCCACCGCGCCGGCCCGCCACGCCGCGGCGCCGGAGCGGAGCTGCTCGGCCCTGGTCAGCGACAGCCCCGCCGCCACCAGCGTGTCGAACTCCCCGCGCAGCGCGTCCACGCGGCGCGCGCCCTCGGCGGTCCCGGCGTCACGCGCTCCGCCACCGCCGGCGCGCATGGCCCGCACCAGGGGAGCGGAGTAGTCGTCGATGTAGGAGATGCCCGCCGCCGCGATGCGCCGGGCCAGCTCACGCTGGCCGGGGTCGCCCGCCACCAGCCGCTCCAGCTCGCCCGCCTGCCCGGGGAAGGCGGCGACGGCGGCGTCCCACGGCCGCAGGTAGCTCTCCTGGCCGGTCAGGGCGAAGCCGCGCTGACCCGTCTCCATGTCGATGATCAGGCGTTCCAGCCGGTTCGCCATGGCCAGGACCTGCGCCGAGCGCTCCTCGCGGCGCCAGGAGTCACGCAGGTCGGCGATGGAGACCAGCAGGACCGCGAACGCCCCGCCCACGATCAGCGCGAGCACCGCGCCGGCCGTCACCGTACGCAGGGTCAGGCCACGACCGGGCGGCAGTGACCCGCCAACGTTCATGCCCGGAGTGTACCGATCAGGGCGCGGGGCCCGATAATGCCCGCATGGCCGATACGCAGGTGGTTCTCGCCGACGACGACGTGCTGCTGCGCGAGGGGCTGGCCAGCCTGCTCGCGCGCTCCGGCCTGGACGTGGTCGGGCAGGCGGGAGACGCCGAGGAGCTGATGGACCTGGTCCGCGAGCGGCAGCCTGGGCTGGTCATCGTGGACATCCGGATGCCGCCCACCAACACCGTCGAGGGGCTGCGGGCCGCCGCGCAGATCCGCGAGCAGCACCCGGAGGTCGGCATCCTGGTGCTGTCGGTGCACGCCGAGGCCGAGCACGCGATGCGGCTGCTGGCCAGCGGCGCCGGCATCGGCTACCTGCTCAAGAGCCGGGTCACCGACGTGGCGGACTTCGTCGACACGGCCCGGCGCATCGCCAGGGGCGGCTCGGTCGTGGATCCCGCGCTGGTGCAGGAGCTGGTCTCGGCCCGCAGCAGGAACGACCCACTGGACGCGCTGAGCGCCAGGGAGCGGGAGGTGCTGGAGCTGATGGCCGAGGGCCGCTCCAACGCCGGCATCGCCAGGCGGCTGTGGGTGACCGAGGGCACGGTGGAGAAGCACGTGCGCAGCATCCTCACCAAGCTCGGCCTGACCGAGGCCGACGACGACCACCGGCGGGTGCTGGCCGTCCTCACCTATCTGGACGCCCGCCTCCAGGCCCGCTGAGCAGCGCCCGGATGGCCGGCCCCGACAGCCGCGCCTTCGGCAGGAACCCCACGGCCGAGCTGGCCGCGACGAGCTGGCCGAGGTCGTCGGGGTCCCGGGTGGAGATCAGGATGACCGGGACGGTCTCCAGGCGGCGCGCCACCTCGAAGCCGCTCTCCTCGCCCAGCCCGACGTCCACCAGCGCGACGTCGGGCCGCAGCGCCGCGGCCAGCTCCAGCGCCCGGCCGCCGGTCTCGGCCGTGCCGACGACGCGGACGTCCTGCAGCTCCAGCAGCCGGCGCGCGGCCTCCACGAACCGCCGGCTGTCATCGACGATCAGGCAGCGCAACTCCACGGCTCCAGGCTGCCACCCGGACGGGGTGCCCGGCATTCCCGCTAGCTGCAACCTCCGGCCGGCGGCGCGAGCTCATCGGCCCAGCCCGGCGACCAGGTTGATGGTCAGCGCCACGATGACCGTGCCGAACAGGTACGACAGCAGCGCCTGGCGCAGCACCGCCGAACGGAACGCGGAGCTGTTCAGCTCGGTGTCGGAGACCTGGAACGTCATCCCGACGGTGAAGGCCAGGTAGGCGAAGTCGGTGAAGCGCGGCTGGGCGCCGGGGTCGCTGTCGTGGAAGTCGATGCCCCCGGCGCCGTCGGAGTAGTACATCAGCGCGTACCGCAGCGTGAAGATCGTGTGCACCACCGCCCACGAGGCCACCACGCTGGCGACCCCGAGCCCCACGTCGAGCACCGGGCCGGTGCCGGTCTGCACGATCATGTTGCCGACCGCCGCCAGGCTGGCCACGGCGGCGACGACCACGGCCACGTCCGCCCCGGCGCGCGTGGGGTCCTCCCGGTCCACGTCGGCGGCGGTCTGCGGGCCGTCGAGCGAGGCGATCCGCGCCCACGTGACCGTCAGGAACATCACCGCAGCCGCGTCCCAGCCGATCAGCGGCAGGTAGGGCAGCGGTGCGAGCGCCGCGAGCGCCGCCACGGCCACCAGCCCGGTGGCGGCGGCGGCCAGCGCGGCACGCCGTACCGAGGCTCCGAGCAGCTCACACACCCGCGTCATCACCATGGTTGTGCCACTCCGCCGGTGATCTACACCCGCCGCGCCGGGCGGCGATCCTCGGCGGGCACCGCGCGATCCCGGAAATGATGGGCTACTCTCGTTTTTGTCACACGCGGTCAGTCAAGGTCGTCCGGGAGATGACATGAGCGATTCCGTGACGTTGCCCCTGCACATGCGGCGCAACGGTTTTGACCCCGACCCCGAGCTGTCGGCGGTGCGCGACGAGGAGGGCGTGCGCCGGGTGGCCACCCCGTTCGGCGTCGACGCGTGGCTCGTCAGCCGCTTCGCCGACGTGCGGGAGGTGCTCGGCGACGCCACCCGCTTCAGCAACGCCAGGGCCATGCTGTTCCGGCCGGCCGGCGAGGAGTACAGCGAGGAGCAGCGCAGGCGGATGCGGGCGGGCAACCTGCTCGCCTTCGACCCGCCCGAGCACAACCGGCTGCGCCGCATCCTGACTCCGGAGTTCACCATGCGGCGGATGCGCCGCCTGGAGCCGCGCATCCACGAGATCGTCCGCGAGCACCTCGACGCGATGGAGCGGACGGGGCCGCCCGCCGACCTGGTCTCCGCCTTCGCGCTGCCGATCCCCTCCCTGGTCATCTGCGAGCTGCTCGGCGTGCCGTACGCCGACCGTGACGCCTTCCAGCGGCGCACCGGCAAGGTGCTCGACATCTCGCTGCCGTTCGAGGAGCGCGCGGCGGCGAACCTGGAGCAGCGCGCCTACATGGCCGAGCTGGTCGCGGGCGCCCAGGCCGATCCCGGCGACGACATGCTCGGCATGCTGGTCCGCGAGCACGGCGGCGACCTGTCCACCGACGAGCTGGTGGGCATCGCCTCCCTGCTGCTGCTGGCCGGCCACGAGACCACCTCCAACATGCTCGGCCTCGGCACCCTGGCCCTGCTGCGCCACCCCGACCAGCTCGACCTGCTCAGGAAGGAGCCCGAGCGGATCGGCGCCACCGTCGAGGAGCTGCTGCGCTGGCTCAGCATCGTGCACTCCGGCACCAGCAAGGTCACCACCACGGACGTCGAGCTGTCCGGCGTCCGCATCCCGGCCGGCGAGGTCGTGATCTGCGCCCTGCCCGCCGCCAACCGCGACCCTGGCTTCATCGCCGATCCCGAGCGGCTCGACATCACCCGCGGCGACCTCGGCCACGTCGCCTTCGGCCACGGCGTGCACCACTGCCTGGGCGCGCCGCTGGCCAGGATGGAGATGCGCATCGCCTTCCCGGCGCTGTTCGAGCGCTTCCCCGGGTTGCGGGAGACCGGCACCCCGCCGCGGTTCCGCTCCTTCAACGTCGTGTACGGCCTGTCCGCCTTCGAAGTCGCCTGGTAACCCCCCTTTCCGCCCGGCTGCTAGCGTTCACCGTGTGCACGAGCAGCGACAGCGAGCCGATGCGCTGCGCAACGCCGACAGGATCGTCCGGGCCGCGATCGCGATCCTGGGCGAGCGCGGCCCCGAGGTGTCCCTCGAAGAGATCGCCCGGCACGCGGGCATCGGCAGCGCCACCGTCTACCGGCGCTTCGGCGACCGCGACGGCGTGATCAGGGCCGCCTTCGAGACGTACTTCGCCGAGGAGGTGGAGCCGCTGGTGGTGGCCGCCCGCGACGCCGCCGACCCCGGCGAGGCGCTGGCCGGGGTGCTGACGGCGACGGTCGACACGCTGGCCGCCCACCACGGGCTGCTGAAGGCCGCCCGGCAGGCGGGCGCCTCCACGGTGGACATCGCGGCGCGGTTCATGGGGCCGCTCGGCACCGTGCTGGACCGGGCCCAGCGGGCGGGGCAGGTGCGCGCCGACCTGGTCGCCCGTGATCTGGCCGCGATCGTCATCATGGCGCTGGCCACCGCCCACCCCGCCGATCCCGCTCATCAGGATCCCCGCCGCTACCTGGCCCTGCTGCTGTCGAGCCTGCGGCCGTCCGGCGACGAGCTGCCCGCGCCCTCCTCGGCGCGACTCCTGGAACCGAGCCCCAGGCGCTGCCCGCAGGTGTGACGGCCCCCGTCTTGATGGCGTCAGGAGTGACGTGACGGCCGCCCGTGCTGGCGGCGTCAGGAGTGTGGACCCGCACCATGTCGCCGGCGTCCGCCGCCGTCTAACGTGCGCTGCAACACCCCCCAGAAGAGCAGGGAGCCTGCCATGGCCACCACTCTCCTCAGCCGCGCCGTCACCCTCCTCCTGCTGGCCGTCCTGCCGTGGACGGCCCTGTCGGCCCAGCGGCCCGCGCGGGCGGCGTCGCTGGTCCAGGTCACCTCGTTCGGCACCAACCCCGGCAACCTCACCATGCACGCCTACCGGCCCGCCGGGCTGGGCGCCGGCCGCCCGCTGGTCGTCCTGCTGCACGGCTGCACCCAGAACGCGAGCGGCTACTTCGCCTCCTCCGGCTGGCGCAGGTACGCCGACCAGTGGGGCTTCACCCTGGTGCTGGCACAGACCGGCAGCGCCAACAACTCCGCGAGCTGCTTCAACTGGTTCCAGCCCGGCGACACCACGCGCGACCAGGGTGAGGCCGCCTCGATCCGCGGCATGGTCGCCCACGCCGTCTCGGCCTACGGCGCCGACCCCGCGCGCGTGTACGTCAGCGGGCTCTCGGCGGGCGGCGCCATGGCGGCGGTCATGCTCGCCACGTACCCGGACGTCTTCGCGGCCGGGTCGATCGGCGCGGGCCTGGCCTACCGGTGCGCCACCAGCCTGACCCAGGCCTCCGGCTGCCAGTACGGCCCCACCCAGCGGACCCCGCGGCAGTGGGGCGACCTGGTGCGCGCCGCCCACCCCGGCCCGTACCCGAGGGTGGCGATCTGGCAGGGCCAGTCGGACTACACCGTGGTCCCCGCGAACGGCAGGCAGCTGCGCGACCAGTGGACCGACGTGCGCGGCGTGTCCCAGACCCCCACGGCCACGCGCTCCCTCACCGGCGGCACCACCCTGACCGTGTACGGCGCCGACGACGTGCGGCTGTACGAGATCGCCGGCATGGGCCACGGCCTGCCGGTGGACCCGGGCAGCGGGGCCGACCAGTGCGGGTCCACGGCCGCCTACTTCCTGGACACCATCTGCTCGGCCTACCACGACGCCCGCTTCTTCGGCCTGGACGGCGGCGCTTCCCCGACCCCGACGCCGACCCCGACCCCGACGCCCACCCCGACGGTGCCTGGGACGTGCGTGCGGGCGAGCAACTACGCCCACACCACCGCGGGCCGCGCCCACCAGTCCGGCGGCTACACCTACGCCAACGGCTCCAACGACCCGATGGGCCTGTGGAACACCGCCGTCGTGCACGGTCTCCGGCAGACCGGCCCCGACTACTGGGTGCTCGCGGACGGCGAGTGCTGAGCGCCCCGCCCGCTCGCCCGCCGGCGGGAACGCCCGCTCACCCGGCGGCGGGAACCCCGGCCAGGTAGTCGGCCACCTCGCCCGGCCGCGACAACATCACCATGTGGCCGCCGGGCATCTCGTCCGGCACGATGCCGAGCCGCTCCCGCACGTGCCGGCGCGTGAACTCCGGCGGGAAGAACCGGTCGTCGCGGCAGAGCAGGTACCGCGTCGGCACGTCCGGCCAGGCGTCCAGCGGCCACGGCTGGTTGTAGGCCACGTCCATGCTCATCTTCTCGGCGAGCGCCCGGTCGTGGGCCAGCACCCGCTCGGCCAGGTCGCGCGGCACGTCCTGAAGGTAGAGCTCGTACTCGTCCTCGATGCCGGGCGAGGGGTGACCGGTGCGTTCCCACCACTGCGCCGGCGGCTCGCCCGGGGTCGGGATCATGGCGGTCAGCATGACCAGCGCCGCGGCCTCGACCCGGGCGCAGACGAGGGGTCCGACGAAGCCGCCCCAGGAGTGGGCCACCACCACGAGAGGCCGGCGCTCGCCGATCTCCCGGACGACGGCGTCGGCGTAGTCCCAGAGCGTCTCGTTCGGGTCGGACATCGGCAGGGTCACCGCGACCGTGTCGTGCCCCCGGTCGCGCAGCTCCGCCTCGACCAGGTGCCAGTCGAGGCCGCTGCCGCCGCCGCCGTGGATGAGAGCGTAGGTTGTCATGACGATGATGACCGCTTCCGGCGCGAGAACTCATCGGTGCCCGGCAAGCAGCGGATCGGGGACGGCGCGCGTTCCTAGGTCATGAACAGTGAGACAGCCGCTCGCGCGCCGGCGGAGCCGGGGACGGTGCTGGCGGAGCTGTACCGCGAGCACTGGCTCGCCCTGGTCCGCCTGGCCGTGCTGCTCGTCGGCGACCGGGAGAGCGCCGAGGACGTCGTCCAGGACGTCTTCTCCCGGCTGCACGGCAAGCGCCCCGGCGCGCTGAGCCTGGCCTACGTGCGCGTCTGCGTGCTGAACGCCTCCCGCTCGGTGCTGCGCAGGCGCGGCGTGGCCCGGCGGGCCACGCCGCCCGGCCGGGCGGACGAGCCCATGGACTCGGCGGAGACGGCCGCGCTGCTGGGGGAGTCGCGGCAGGAGATGTTGTCCGCGCTGAGCCGGCTGCCCAGGCGGCAGCGCGAGGTCCTCGTGCTGCGTTACTACCTCGACCTGTCCGACGCCGACATCGCGCGGGCGACCCGCGTCAGAGAGAGCACCGTGCGGTCCACCGCCTCCAGGGCCCTGGACCGCCTCCAGCGTGAACTGGGAGGCCAGGCATGACGGGCATCGAGGAACGGCTCAGGGACGCGCTGGCCGCCAAGGCCGGGACGGTGCACGACGACGGCCGGCCGCGTGCCCTGCCCGCACCGCCCCCTCGGCCGGCCTTCGCCCGCCGGTGGGCTCCTGCGGCGGTGGCGGTGGCCATCGTGGTCGTGGTGGCGGCCACCTTCGTGGCCACCCGCTCGGTCTCGCCGCTGCCGGCCGTGCGGCCCACCCCGTACGTCGGCCCCTTCGCGCCGCCGGTCGAGCAGGTGTGGCCGGACGCCGTGCACGAGATCCCGACCACGGCACCGGGGAAGCGGGCGTTCAAGCCCGACGTGTTCGTCTCCGCCCGGGTCGTGGTGGGGCGGGGGCTCACCAGGAACCGGTCGGACGGCATCTGGTCCTACGACCTGGACCGGCGCCGGTTCACCCGGATCGCGACCCTGGTCAACAGGTTCATCACCAACGAGCCGGTGGTCTTCGGCGACGGGTACGTCGCCTGGTCGGCGCTGCGCGACCGCAAGCTGGAGATCTGGGCCGTGCCGGTCACCGGCGGCGTGCCCCGCCGCCTGGCCGCGGTCCCCGCCACGATCACCAGCGACAACGAGATCATCGGGGCGCACGGCCTGGCCGTCGCCGACGGCGCCGTGGTGTGGTCCCCGGAGGAGGGCGGCGTCTACCGGCTCCCGCTGAAGGGCGGCACGCCCACCCTGATCAGCGGGACGCGCGGCTTCTACCTGGTCGAATGGCCCTGGGCCGGCCAGCCGCGCGCCGACCGCGCGGTGGATCACCCCATCCCGCGGCCGATGGAGCACCTCAGGAACGTGCTGACCGGCCAGACCAGGGCCGTCACCCCGCCCGCGGGGCGGACGTCGTGGGCCGCCTGCGGGGTCACGTGGTGCGCCGACAACGTCGAGGCCTGGAAGCGCGACGGCACCGGCCGCCGTGCCCTCCCAGGGCAGGCGGGGGGCGACCTGTACTCGGGCCGCTACGTCCTGCTCCACCAGCGTGACGCCACCGGAGCGGGGGCCGCGGCCGTGCACGACGTCGCGACGGGGCGTACCGGGCTGCTGTTCCGCACCCCGACGCGCCGGGGGGACAAGGCGCCTCCCACCCTGCACCTGCAACAGGGCATGTTCTGGTACCAGACGGGACGCGGCACGCAGGTCCTGATCCGCCTCGTGCGATGAGGCACGGCGTGTCATGGTGACGGCATGGCCGATCGGCAGCCGGGGCGACCCGCGGAGCCTGGCCGCCTCGGCCCGGGGATGGGGCGGCCGTACCGATCAGGAATCGAGAAGCGCAGGTCATGCACCCCCGCGTAGCGTCTTCGCCATGACCTCCATCGACTCCGTCACCCTCGAGGTGGCCGACACCGACGCGGCCCGCAGCTTCTACACCGCCGCCTTCGACCTCGACTCGCACCTGAACCTGCAGCCCTCCGACGCCCCGACGAGCGGCTTCCGCGGTTTCACGCTGTCGCTCACCGTGTCCCAGCCGAGCACCGTCGACAGCCTCGTCGGCACCGCCCTGGAGGCCGGCGCCACGGCGCTGAAGCCGCCCACCAAGTCGCTGTGGGGCTACGGCGGCGTCGTCCGGTCGCCGGACGGGACGATCTGGAACATCGCCACCTCCTCGAAGAAGGAGACCGGCCCCGCCACCCGCGCGTTCGACAGCTTCGTCCTGCTGCTGGGCGTCTCGGACGTGGCCGCGAGCAAGCGGTTCTACCAGGAGCGCGGCCTGACCGTCAGCAAGAGCTTCGGCCGTACCTACGCCGAGTTCGACACCGGGTCGAGCCCCGTCAAGCTGGCCGTCTACCGCCGCCGCGCCCTCGCCAAGTCCGCCGGCGTCCCCGAGGACGGCAGCGGGTCGCACCGGCTCGTCATCAGCGGCGACCTCGGGCCCTGCGTCGACCCGGACGGGTTCGCCTGGGAGACCCCGTCCAACTGATCACACCCCCCGAAAGGAACCACCCATGTGTCACCCCTCCTGGGGCCGGGCGCTCACCACGGCGCACCACCTGAGCGACCTGGCGCGGCTGCGGCGCGTGCGTGACCGCATCGACCGGGAGTACGCGCAGCCGCTGGACGTCGAGGCGCTGGCCCGCGGCGTGCACATGTCGGCCGGTCACCTCAGCCGCGAGTTCCGGCGCGCCTACGGCGAGTCGCCGTACGCGTACCTGATGACGCGCCGCATCGAGCGCGCGATGGCGCTGCTGTGCCGGGCCGACCTCAGCGTCACCGAGGTGTGCTTCGCGGTCGGCTGCTCGTCGCTGGGCACCTTCAGCACCCGCTTCACCGAGCTGGTCGGCGTGCCGCCCAGCGTCTACCGGCGCCAGGCGGCCGGGGCCACCGCGGGCATGCCGTCCTGCGTGGTCAAGCAGGTGACCCGGCCGATCAGACGGCATGCGGCGCGCGCCGCGGAACCGCAGCTAACGTGAGGGCATGGACATCACCATTCACACCGCATCCCTCCCGCACGACAACCCGGACGCGTCCCTGGCGTTCTACCGCGACGCCCTCGGCTTCGAGGTGCGCAGCGACGTCGGCCGCGGCACGATGCGCTGGATCACGGTCGGCCCGCCCGGCCAGCCCGGCACCTCCATCCTCCTGGCGCCGCCGGCCGCCGACCCCGGCATCACCGACGACGAGCGCCGCGTCATCGCCGAGATGATGGCCAAGGGCACCTACGGCTGGATCCTGCTGGCCACCGCCGACCTCGACGGCACGTTCGAGAAGGTGCAGGGTGCCGGGGCCGAGGTCGTCCAGGAGCCGATGGAGCAGCCGTACGGGGTGCGCGACTGCGCCTTCCGCGACCCGGCGGGCAATTTGGTGCGTATCCAGGAGGTGCGCTGAGCCACCCCGCCGGCCGGCCGCCAGCGGGTCGTCCGGGCCGCCCGTCGATCCGCTCCCGTTCAGCCGAGGTCGTCCCACGGGATGGCCTCGATGCGTTCGAGGTGCTCCTCACCCCACTCGCCCAGCGGGGCCATCGCGTTGTTGAGCGAGTGGCCGAACGCGGTGAGCGAGTACTCCACCTTCGGTGGCACCTGGTGATACACCTCGCGGTGCAGCAGGCCGGTGGCCTCCATCTCGCGCAGCTGCGTGATCAGCACCCGCTCGCTGATGCCGGGGACCGCGCGCCGCAGCTCCCCGAACCGCACGGGGCCGTCCTGCAGTGCGAAGAGGATCAGCCCCTTCCACTTGCCTCCCATGACGGCGATGGCGGCGTCGAGCCCGCACGTGAACGTGCGCTTCTTCGTCTCCTCCACCGTCCCATACTGACATTTTCCTCAGTACCCGACAAAATAGTAGGTACTTGAGCATAAGTGCGTACTCCAGCCAGCATGGGCGAAACACCTCCCCCTGACTGGAGTACACATATGACACCGGTAACCGTCATCGGCCTGGGCTCCATGGGCACGGCCCTGGCCACGGCCTTCGTCCGGGCCGGACACCCGACCACCGTCTGGAACCGGACGCCCGCCAAGGCCGAGCCCCTCGTCGCGCTCGGCGCCCGGCAGGCGCGGACCGTCGAGGACGCGGTGACGGCGAGCCCGCTCATCGTCACCTGCCTGACCACCTTCGACGACACCCGGACGGCGCTCGGCCCGGCCGCCGCGGCCCTGCGCGGGCGGGCCCTGGTCACCCTCAACAGCGGCTCACCGGCGGGCGCCCGCGAGACGGCGGCCTGGGCCGCCGGCCTCGGCGCCCGCTTCCTGGCCGGAGCGGTCAAGAACGTGCCCGCGGCCGTGGGGGCGCCGGACACCCTGCTCTACTACAGCGGTGACCAGGACGTCTTCGCGCAGTTCGCGGCGACGCTGAGGGTGCTGGGCGGGGACACCGTCCACCTCGGCACGCAGAGCGACCTCGCCGCCCTGTACGAGATGGCCGTGGGCGCCATGCTGCTGCCCGCCCTCGCCGGTTTCTTCCAGGGCGCCGCCGCCGTTCAGGCGCGCGGGCTGGAGGCGGGCACGATGGTGCGGTTCGCCGGCAAGTGGCTGGACATGATCAAGTCCCTGCTGCCGGTCTACGCCGACGAGATCGACCGCGGCGACTACACCGACGCCGCCTCCTCCGTGAACCTCTTCCTCGCCGGCGTCGCCCACGACGCGGAGCTGGGCGCGGAGACGGGCGTCGACACGGCCTGGCTCGCCCCGCTGCACGACCTGGTGGCGCGGGCGGCGGCGGCGGGCCACGGCGAGCACAGCATCTCGGCGCTCACCGAGGTGCTCAGGCAGCCGGCTGTGACCGCCCTGCCGCGGTGACAGGCGGCCTCACAGACCTCCGCCGTCACGCCGGCTCGTAGGTCCACAGTCGCGACCGTCCGAATCTCGCGTTCATCCAGCATCGACACCTCCAGACCGCTGACATGCGCTCATCGGCCCGGCGAAGGCGGCGCCCGCTCTCACCGGCGTGTCTCACCTCGATGAGGCAACGCGGGCACGCTACTCGCCGGGAGGAAAGTCGGCGGAGCGGCTCACCTCGGCCCACTGCTCGGCCTCCGCGGCGCGGGCCTTGGACGAGCGGTCGGCCATCTCGACCGCCCCGGCCCCGAGCAGCAGCCGCAGCGGCGGCTCGGCGAGCTCCACGACGTCGGCGATGATCTTCGCGGCGCGGTCCGGGTCCCCGGCCCAGGTGTCCACGGTGGACTCGCGGTACCGGTCCATCTCGCCGACCGTCTGGTCGTAGTCGGCGTGGCTGGGCAGCGTCGTCATGGAAGAGCCGCCCCAGTCGGTACGGAAGCCGCCGGGCTCGATGATCGTGACCTTGACGCCCAGCGGCTTGACCTCGGCGTTCAGCACCTCGGAGAAGCCTTCGACGGCGAACTTGGCGCTCTGGTAAGCGCTCATCCCCGGCGACCCGCCCACGCGCCCGCCGATGGAGGAGAACTGCACGAAGTGCCCGGAGCGCTGCTGTCGCAGCACGGGCAGGGCCGCCTTCGTGACGTTGACGACGCCGTACAGGTTCGTCTCCAGCTGGCGGCGGAACTCCTCGTCCGGCATGTCCTCGATGGAGGCGCTGGTGGCGTAGCCGGCGTTGTTGACCACGACGTCGAGCCGACCGAACGTCTCCGTCGCGGCCCGCACGGCGGCGCGCGCGGCCTGCGCGTCGGTGACGTCGAGGGCGAAGGGCCGCACGCGGTCGCCGTAGCGCCCGACGAGGTCGTCGAGCTGCTCGGGACGGCGGGCGGTGGCCAGGACCCGCTGCCCGCGCTCGAGCACCTCGCGGGCCAGGGACAGGCCGAAGCCGCGGGAGCTGCCGGTGATGAGCCAGACCTTGCTCATGGGGAACGCCTCACTTCTACTTCTAACTAAACAGTCAGTTATAAGCATGCGGCGACGTCCGCCCGCTGTCAACTGAACAGTTAGTTGGTTATCCTGGGGCGCATGACCGACGACCCGCGCCCGCCCCGCATCAGAGACGCCGAGGCCACCAGGGCCCGCCTGCTCCAGGCGGCCACGGACGAGTTCGCCGCCCACGGCATCGCCGGCGCCCGCGTGGACCGCATCGGTGCCGCCGCCAAGGTCAACAAGGCGCTCATCTACACCCACTTCGGCAACAAGGAGCAGCTCTTCGACGCGGTCATGGACACGCACGTGGCCCGCGTGCTCGACCAGGTCCCCTTCACCCCCGACGACCTGCCCGGCTACGCCGGCCGCCTCTACGACTTCCTGCTCGCCAACCCCCGCCAGCTCCGCCTGGCCACCTGGCACCGCCTCGAACGTGCCGGCCACGACCCGCAGGGCCTGCGCGCCTCGATGCGCCAGAAGGCGGAGTCCGTCGCCGAGGCGCAGGCGGGCGGGCGGCTCCCCGGCGACTTCTCGCCGCAGGATCTGCTGGTGTTCACGCTGGCCTTGGTCAACGCCTGGATGCCGGTCAGCCCCCTGGTCACCGCCGACACGCCGCAGGACCACGAACGGCACCGCGCCGCCGTGGTCGAGGCCGTACGCCGGCTGACCTCCGGCTGACCTCCGGCTGACCTCCGGCTGACCTCCGGCTGGTCTCCGCCGCCTCACATTCCCGGCGGCTGCGGCGTCGTAGGCGTGAGACCACAAGGGGCCGTCGCCGGGTGAGCCGGCGCGGCCGGACTTCATACGGAGGTTCGCGATGACCGCTGGCTACACCGAGCTCCAGGCGCTCCTGGACAGCCGGGCCGACGCCTGCCAGAAGAAGGACGTCGACCAGCTGATGTCCTGCTACTCGCCCGACGTCGTCTACTACGACGTCGTCCCGCCTCTCCAGTTCACCGGCGCCGACCAGGTCCGGCGCAACTTCGTGCGGTGGTTCGGCGAGTACGACGGCCCGATCGCGCTGGAGACCCACGACCTGTCCATCGCCGCGGACGCGGACGTGGCGTTCGTGCACATGCTGCACCTGGACACCGGGACGCTGAAGGACGGCTCCGAGCGTTCGGTCTGGGTGCGGTCGACGGTCGGCTGCCGGCGCTCGGGCGGCGCGTGGCTGATCACGCACGAGCACATCTCCGTGCCGATCGACGTCCCCAACCTCTGACGGACCGGGCGCGTCCGGCACGGTGGCCGGCCCCGTCCGGGCGCGCCCGTCCGGCAGCTCTACGGAGGAAGGACGGACGGGCTCGCCGACCGGTCAGCCGCTCACGTCACAGGCGCGCTACCCGGCGGGCTCGGCTGCGGTTCTGGGGAGCGCGAGCATCACGAGTGCCGTGACCAGATAGAGCGCGGCGGAGGCGATCAGGACGACGCCCAGCGCGTGACCGTAGCCGGGCAGCCCCGGCGCTGTGCCGGCTGAGCCGGTGACGGTGGTGAAGAAGATCGTGCCCAGAACGGCGATGCCGGCGGCGCCGCCGATCTGGCTGACGGTGGACAGGACCCCGCCCGCCGCGCCCGCGTTGCGTGCGGGGACGCCCGCGAGGACGACGTTGACGAGAACGGGCGCGGCGAGCCCGAGCCCGAGGCCGCCGATGAGCAGGGCGAGGGCGAGGAGCCAGTACCCGGGATCGTCGCCGTCCTTGACGGCGGCCCACAGGACGAGCTGAGCCGCCGCGATGGTGAGCGAGCCGGTGACCAGGAGCGCTCTGCCCGCCTTGGCGGCCAGTGCGACGCCGAGGCCGGAGGTGATGATGGAGCCGAGCGCGTACGGGAGGATCACCAGGCCGGTCTCCCACGCGGTCCGCCCGGTGCCGTTCTGGAGGTAGATCGAGAGGGTGAGGAAGTACGGCCCGATGCCGCCGAAGAAGAGCACCGAGGCGCCCAGGCCGACCGCGAAGGCGCGGATCCTCAGCAGGGCCGGGTCGAAGACGGGCTCCTCGCCGCGTGCGGCGAGGCGACGCTCGTGGGCGAGGAAGAGCGCGAGCACGATGATCCCGGCCGACAAGAGACCATAGCCGGCCCAGGTCCAGCCCCAGGTCTCGGTCTGGATGATCGGCAGGAGCAGGAGAAGAATGCCCGTGGCCGCGAGGAGCGCGCCCGGCAGGTCCAGGCGCGCGGTCGAGGCTGAGCGGGACTCCGGCAGCACCTTCGCCCCCAGGACGAGCGCCAGGATCGAGACCGGCACGTTGATCCAGAAGATCGTGCGCCAGCCCAGGCCGAGCAGGTCGAGGTCGACGAGCAGCCCGCCCAGCAGCGGGCCGGCGACCGAGGCGAGGCCCTGCACCGCGCCGTAGGCGCCGAACGCCCTGGCCCGCTCGGCCGGCGAGAAGGAGGCCCGGATGATCCCGAACACCTGCGGGACCATGATCCCGGCGGTCAGCCCCTGCCCGGCCCGCATGCCGATGAGCATCCCCGGATCGACGGCCAGCGCGCACAGCGCCGAGGTGACCATGAACCCGGCCAGCCCGGCGATGAACAGCCGCTTGCGGCCGTACTGATCGCCGAGCCGGCCACCGGTGATCAGGCCCGCCCCCAGGGCGAGGGTGTAGGCGGCGATGGTCCACTGGATCTGAGCGTCGTCCGCGCCCAGATCGCGGGCTATCGCCGGAGCCGCGACGGTGACGATCGTCGCGTCGAGAAGGTCCATGAAGGAGCCGAAGAGCACCACCAGCAGCGCCATCGTGGCGCTGGGTGCGGGAGCCGGCTCAGTGGTGCGGGTGCCCTTCCGTGGGCTCGGGGAATCGGTCATGGCGGACACCATCGCGGGCCTAGTTGCCACCGAGTGACCGCTTCCGGTGGAAGAATCGGGCCATCATGGCTGCTACCTCCGCGCGGGCGCTCAAACTGCTGTCGATCTTCGGGATCGGCGCGACCCTGACCGCCGAGGAGCTCGCCACCCGGCTCGGAACGTCGGTGCGGACCGTGCGCCGCGACATCGACACGCTCCGGGACCTCGGCTACGAGATCGGGGCCGTCCGCGGCGCGGGCGGGGGATACCGGCTCGGCCGCGCCACCCGCCTGCCGCCGGTCGTCTTCGACGAGGACCAGGCCGTCGCCACGGCCGTCGCGCTCCAGACCGTGCCGGCGGTCCTGTCCGGCATCCGCGAGAACGCGGCCCGCGCACTCGCCACCCTGCACCAGGCGATGCCCGCGCGCAGCCGCTCGCACGCCGAGGCGTTCACCGTCTCCTCGGCACGCAACTACTGGGAGTTCCCCGCGCCACCGATCGACGCCGAGACCGTCCGTGCCGTCGGCAGCGCGATCAACCGGCGGCACCTCGTACGCGTGGACTACGCCGGTGACGGCGAGCCCGTCACGCTCACGCTGGAGCCGCACGACCTCGTGGTCTGGGCCGCACGCTGGTACCTGGTCGCCTTCGACCCGGATGCCGGCCGGTGGCGTGCGATGCGCGTGGACCGCTGCCGACCGCACCCGCCCACGCACGCCTCCTTCGCCCGGCGTGACATCCCGCACGGCGATCCCGTCGCCTTCGTCATGAGCGCGCCCGACCGCGGCGACGCCGCCGCCGACTGGCCGTGCCGCGGCTCAGCCGTCCTCGCGCTGCCCGCCTCCACGGTCGCCAGATTCGCCCCGGGCGGATCGACAGTCGAGTACGACACCGAGACCACGTGCCGGCTCACCCTCGGCGCCTGGTCATGGCCAGGACTGGCAGGGCTGCTCCTCACCTTCGACGCCGACCTCACCGGCATCGAGCCGGCCGAGCTCAGGCAAGCCCTGCACTCCGTGCACACCCGGATCAGCAGGGGCCTCTCCAGCGGGCAACCGGAGGAGCGCCAGGACCGGGCAGCCGCGCCCGGCCCATGACCGGGCCACCTGGCCGAGCCGCATCCGGCCGTGTCTGACGCCGCGGTGGGGGGATCAGCGATCCCTGGCTGCGGGCCGGGAGCACCGGCCGGCGGCGAACATAATGGGCGTATGGATCGAGCAGCACTGGCGGACTTCCTGCGCCGCCGCCGCGAGGCCCTGCGCCCCGAGGACGTCGGGCTGCCCCCGGGCGCCCGCCGCCGGGCCCCCGGCCTGCGGCGGGAGGAGGTGGCCTCCCTCGCCGTGATGTCGGCCGACTACTACACCCGCCTGGAGCAGCAGCGCGGCCCGCAGCCCAGCGTGCAGCTGCTCGCCTCGCTGGCCAGGGCGCTGCGGCTGACCGGCGACGAGCGCGACTACCTCTTCCAGGTCGCCGGGCACAACGCCCCGGCCTCCACGACGGACGCGACGCACGTCGCCCCCGCCCTGCTGCGCGTGCTCGACCGGCTCGACGACACCCCGGCGCTCATCCTGTCCGACCTGGGCGAGACGCTCGTGCAGAACCGGATGGCCCAGGCCCTGTTCGGCGACAGATCCGGATACACCGGGCACGCCCGCACCGAGATCTACCGCTGGTTCACCGACCCGGCCGAGCGGCTGCGCTACCCGGAGGACGACCGCGACCGGCAGAGCCGCGCCCTGGTCGCGAACCTGCGCGCCGCCCACGGGACCAGGGGCCCGCAGTCGCGCGCGGGCGAGCTGGTCCGGGCGCTGCGGAAGGTGAGCGCCGAGTTCGCCGAGCTGTGGGACCGGCACGAGGTGGCCAAGCGCTTCGAGGACCACAAGATCCTCATCCATCCCGAGCTGGGCGGGATCGAGCTGGACTGCCAGGTGCTGTTCACCGAGGACCAGTCACAGGCGCTGCTCGTGCTCACCGCTCCGCCGCGCACCGAGGGCCACGAGAAGCTGCGCCTGCTCGCCGTCCTGGGTCAGCAGCGCTTCACGGAACGGCGGGACGCGGCGAGCCGGTGACGTCCCCGGCCGCCGCCCGCACCCGGGGCCGGCGAGCCACGTACACGACCGCGGGCGGTACGTTGCGCCAGACCGTCGTGCTCGTCACGACCTCCTCGAACGCCGATCGCAGGTCCCCGGCCAGCCGCCTGGCCGGGGCGGCCCAGCGCGTCCAGGTGTAGGCGAACTGCGTGTAGACCCCGGCGGGCGACAGGACCCCGGCCACCGACTCGACCAGCGGCGGCCGGCCGGCGTAGGCGATCCACGGCAGGCCGCTGACCACGACGTCCACCGGCCCGACGCCCAGCCCGGCGAGCAGCCGCGGCAGGTGCACGGCGTCGTCGCAGACCACCTCCACACCGGGGTGGGCGCGCGAGAGCCCGGCGGCGAACCTGTCGTTCAGCTCGACCACGACGTGCCTGCCCCGGCCGCCCAGCCGCCGCTGCAGGGCGGCGGTGAAGGCGCCCGTCCCCGCGCCCAGCTCGACCACCACCGGCTCGCCGCGCTCGGGGACGCCCACCGTCATCTGCGCCGCCAGGCTCGCCGAGCTGGGCAGCACCGCCGCCGTGCGCAGCGGCGACCTGATGAACTCCCGCAGGAACCGGCCGCCGCCGAAGGCCTGGCTCCGCTGGCCGGTCGTCACGCTGCTGCCTCCCGAGGTCCGCTCCGCTGCCGCGCTGGAGATTCTCGCGCCCGACGATGGCGCGCGGATGGCCGGGACATGAATCGTCGGGCCTGGCTCGGCGCCCGTCGTCGAGCCAGGCCCTGGCGTCGATCATCGGGCCCGGCTCAGCGCCTCCCCGGTGTCGAACAGCTCGCGGTGCCGCTGGACGAACGCCCGCAGGGTGGTCGCGGGCCGTCCGGTGACCTGTTCGATGTGGCCGGTGACCGGCGGGTCGGTCAGGGTGCCGTTCCTGGTGCGCTCGAAGACGTTGCGGACGCAGGCCAGATAGACGGGGTCGCCGCCCGCGGCGGTCATGCGCCGGTAGAACTCCTCGGGCTCGGCCGGCTCGTACCGCCACGGCCGCCCGGTCACCTCGCCCAGCAGGGCGGCGACCTCGTGCAGGGACGCGGACTCGGCGGCCAGCTCGTACGCCTGCCCCGCGTGCGCAGCCGGATCGCGCAGCACCGCGGCGGCCACGGCGGCGATGTCGGCGACGTCCACCCAGCTGGGCCGCCCGTCGCCGACCCAGTGCCTCAGCACGCCCGGCTCCGCGACGCCGAGCCCCAGGGTCTGCATGAACGCGGACGGGCGCAGGTGCGTGTGACCGAGCCCGGAACGTTCGAGGTAGGCCTCGACGAGCTGGTGCCAGGCGAAGTGCACGATCGTGGTGTCGGGGGCCGCGTTCACCCCCACGTGCACCACGTGAGCGGCGCCAGCGGCGCGGGCCGCGTCCACGGCGGCCTTGGACTGGGCGAGCATCCTGACGTCGTAGCCGGTGAGCAGGAAGACCCGCTCGGCGCCGTCGAACACCGGCAGGACGGCGCCCAGCCCGCCGGTCTCCGCCTCGTCGAGGTCCAGGTGCCGCACCTCGATCCCGCGTTCGCGCAGCCTGCGGGCGCTCTCGGGGCGGCGGGCGGTGGCGACGAGCCGGATGCGGCCCGCCTGGTGGTCGGGGACGAGTCGGTCGACGAGCGCGGTGCCGATGGCGCCGCCCGCGCCCACGACCAGTACGGAAGTGGGTTCCATGCCGCGAAGGTAAACCGTCACGCCCGCGTGAGGGTCAAGCCGGTTGCCTAGGATCGCACGTATGCGCATCGGTGAGCTGGCGCGGCGGGCCGGGGTGAGCGTCCGGGCACTGCGCTACTACGAGGAGCAGAAGCTGCTGGTCCCCGCGCGGTCCGCGAACGGCTACCGCGACTACGACGAGCAGGCCGTCGCCGTCGTGGGCCGGATCCGCCTGCTGTACGCGGCGGGCCTGGCCAGCGCGGCCGTCGCCGAGCTGCTGCCCGCAGCCTGCGGCGACGCCCGGGGCGTCACGGTGCCGGGGGAGCTGACGGGGGAGCTGGAGCAGGCGCGGGCGCGGCTGGTCGGCGAGATCCGGCAGCGGCAGGCCTCGCTCGACGTGCTCGAACGGCTGCTGGCGAGCGCCTGCTACGCCGACGCCCGCAGTTCCGGCTAGGCGACGACGGCTCACGCCGAAGCCCTGCGATCGGGTCAGGCGACGACGGCCAGCAGGGTCGTCATGGCCGCGGTGAGCTCCGGATCGCCGCTCACCTCGGCCCGCGCCCGCGCCTCCTCGACGCCGATGCCCCTGGACGCCAGCCGCCAGAACGTGTCCTGATCCATCGAGACGGACGCTGCGGGCCGGCCATGAGGCTCGGCCATCCGCCACCGGCCCGCCCGCCACGCCGCGCTCCACCGCCCACCGGCCGGCCCGCGCACCTCCAGGACGACCGCCGTGCCCTCGGGACGGTCGTGCGCCCGCAGGGTGAAGGGCAGGGCCTGGGCGAAGACGGCGAGCACCGGCGCCATCAGCTCGGGCTCCGTCGCCCCAGGCCGGGCAACCGCGTCGCGTACCTGCTGCTGATGGACCCAGAACTCGGTGTACTCGCGGCCGACGTCGAGCCAGCAGGGGCTGACGACGTCGGTGGCCGCCCAGGACACGTTCAGCCCGGCGGGCGCCTCCAGGTCGTGGGCCGCCCAGACCGCGTCGAGCTGCGGCCCCAGGTGCTCCAGCAGCTCGATCTGCAGGCGCGCGCTGAGCTGGCGGCCCGCCCTGACGAACTCCTCGTTGGTACGGGCGAGGTAGGCGGGCAGCGTCTCGTCGTCGGCGAAGACGGCGCCGGAATGCCCGTCGCGGGCACCGGACAGGCGCCGCATGTAGTCGTTGAGCACGTGCGAGACGACGTCGTGCACGTCCCAGCCGGGGCAGACCGTCGCCCTGGACCAGTCGGCCGGCGCCAGGTCGCGCAGCAGGCCGAGCAACGCCTGCCGCTCGCGCGGGAACAGGGGCCTGACATCGATGACCGGGCCGAAGATCGACATGTCCCCGACCTTACCGAAGCCCCGGGGCCTGGGAAAACGAATATCCCGTGCCCCTGCGGCGGCTGAGGACAGGGGGCGGCAAAGCAACTAAAGCCCGACTTATACACTCATGACGGTTTTATCGGGGGAAGTTCGGGGGAGTGGCGCGTGCCGCTGGATCAGATCCTCGTGTTGCTGGTCGCGGCGGCAGGAGCGGGCTGGGTGGACGCCGTCGTGGGCGGCGGCGGGCTGCTGCAACTGCCCGCCATCCTCATGACCGGCATGCCGACGGTCGAGGCGATGGCCACCAACAAGTTCTCCTCGGTGTTCGGCACCACCTCCGCCGCCGTCGCCTACGCCCGTTCCACCAAGGTGGACCGGCAGGTGGCGATCCCCGGAGCGGCGCTGGCCGTGCTCTGCGCAGGGCTGGGCGCGTGGGCGGCGGCGTCCATCTCGGCCGAGGTGCTGCGGCCGGCCGTCATGGTGGTGCTGCTGGCCGTGGCCGCCTTCGTGACGCTGCGGCCGGCGCTGGGCGCCGTGCCCGTGCCGCACCTGCGTACCCGGCCCCGGGTGCTCGCGGCGGTGGCGGCGGCGGGCGTGGTGATCGCCTTCTACGACGGGATCATGGGGCCGGGGACCGGGACGTTCCTCATCATCGCCTTCACCACCATCCTCGGGCTCGACTTCGTCTCCGCCTCCGCCTCGGCGAAGATCATCAACATCGGGACGAACGTCGGCGCGCTCATGGTGTTCGGCGCGCAGGGGCACGTGAACTGGGCGCTCGGGCTCGGCATGGCGGTGTGCAACGTGGCGGGCGCCCAGTTCGGCGCGCGGACGGCGCTGAAGCGGGGCGCCTCCTTCGTGCGCATCGTGCTGCTGTGCGTGGTGATCGCGATGGTCATCAGGCTGGGCTGGCAGCACTTCGCCGGCTAACGGCGGCCGTACTTCTTGTGCGCCGCCTGCTTGCTGACCCCGATGGCGTCGGCGATCTGGGCCCAGGCCAGCCCCGCCACCCGGGCCCGCCGGACCTGGACCGCCTCCAGGCGCTCGATCTCACGGCGCAGCGCGGCCGTGGCGTGCAGTGCCAGCAGCGGATCGTCGTCCTGCGCCTGTCTCATGAGGGTCGCCAGGTCGTCTGTCATGCGTCAAAGGTAATCGAGCCGCGAGGCGCTCAGCGCGACTCCACCACCATCCGCACGCCCAGCCCGACGAGGACCACGCCGGAGATCTGCTCCAGCCGCCGCTTGACGCCCGGCCGGCCCAGCCAGGACTTGGCCCGGTCGACGGCCCAGATGAGCAGCCCGTACCAGAGCAGATCGACCAGCACCCACACGACGGCCAGCGTCACGAGCGTCAGCGGCACGTTCTGCCCGGCGGGCACGAACTGCGGCAGGAACGACATCGCGAACACCGCCGCCTTCGGGTTGGCCAGGCAGGTGCCCACCCCGGCCAGGTACGGCCCGCGCCAGCCGGCGATCACCTGCCCCTCGGGCTCGGGCGGCGCACTCCGGCGGGCCTGCCACAGCGCCTGCGCGCCCATCGCGAGCAGCAGCACCGCGCCGGTCACGCGCATGATGTCGTAGGCCACCTGCGAGGCGACCAGCAGGGCCGACAGGCCGAACGCGGCGGCCAGCCCCCACAGCAGGATGCCGGTCTCGTTGCCGAGCGTGGCGGCCAGCCCGGAGCCCCGGCCGGCGCGCAGGGTCTGGCGCAGGATGATCGCGGTGCTGACGCCGGGCACCATGGCGACCAGGACGCACGCGCCGATGAAAGCGAGAAGATACATGCCGGGATGCTGACAGAACGGCGCCGCGATCTCTCCTGGTTTTTCAGCCGTAGAGCTTGGCGAGCTCGGCGGCCGTCTCGGCCATCAGGGCGCGCAGCTCCGGCGGCTCCAGCACCTCCACGTCGGCGCCCATGCGCAGCAGCAGCCAGCGCGAGTGGTTGATCGACTCGACCGGCAGGGTCAGCGTCACCCACCCCTCGGGGTCGGGCTCTGCGGCGGCCAGCGCGGCCCCCACGACGTCGGCGCCCATGGTGTACGCGAGCAGGTCGCTCCGCCCGGGTGCCAGCTTGATGACCACCTCGGCGGTGTACATCCGCTCGCGGAACTCCTTGGCGTACCGGTGCCAGAACTCGCCCAGGTCGAACCCCTCGGGCGGCGCGAACCGCCCCGGCAGCGTCTCCAGCGTGAGGATCCGCGCCACCCGGTACGTACGCGGCGTCCCGTCCGGCGGCGCCGCGACGAGGTACCAGGAGCCGCCCTTGAGCACCAGCCCGAGGGGGTGGATCACGCGGTCCACCTCCTGCCGGCCCCAGCGCCGGTAGGTCATGTGCAGGGGCCGCTGGTCCCACACCGCCTCGGCGACCTCGCTCAGATGCGGCACGTCGTCGCCCGACCGGTACCAGCCCGGCACGTCCAGCAGGAACCGCTCGCGCATCCGGGAGGCGTGCGAGCGCGGCTCCGGCGGCAGCGCGGCCAGCAGCTTCAGCTCGGCGTTGGCCGCCACCTCGGCCAGCCCCAGCTCGGCCGCCGGCCCCGGCAGCCCGGCCAGGAAGAGCGAGGACGCCTCCTCGGCCGTCAGCCCGTTGAGCCGGGTGCGGTAGCCGTCGAGGAGCTGGTAGCCGCCCGCCGGACCGCGATCGGCGTAGACCGGGACGCCGGCCGCCGACAGGGCCTCGACGTCGCGGTACACGGTGCGTACCGACACCTCCAGCTCGGCCGCGAGCTCGGGGGCGGTCATGCGACCTCGGGTCTGAAGGAGCAGGAGCAGGGAGAGCAGGCGGCTGGCGCGCATAATTCACATTGTATTGCGCACATATGTCATGTTTGTATGAACACATGGAACGTGTGCGAGCCATCATGAACACCTTGCGTACCCACGACAGCGTGTCCGTGGCCGAGCTGGCGGCCGAGCACGGCGTGTCGGAGATGACGATCAGGCGCGACCTGGACGAGCTGGCCCAGCAGGGGGTGGTGCGGCGGGTCAGGGGCGGCGCGCTGTCGCTGCTGCTGCGCGGCGAGGAGCCGCCGTTCGGGGTGCGCGAGCGGGAGGCGGTGGAGGTCAAGCGGCGCATCGGCGAGGAGACGGCCGCGCTGATCGCCGACGGCGAGGCGGTGGTGCTCGACGGCGGCACGACCGCGCTGGAGGTGGCCCGCGCGCTGGCCGACCGCCGGGTGACGGTGCTGCCGCTGGCGCTGCAGCCGGTGATGCTGCTGGCCGCCGCGCCGCGCGTACGCCTGGTGCTGCCCGGCGGCGAGGTGCGCAAGGGCGAGCTGAACGTGATGGGCCCGCTCACCCAGAGCTCGATCGGGGCGCTGCGCTTCGACACGGCGGTGATCGGCTGCTGCGGCCTGTCCGCCGAGCACGGCCTGACCGCGCACGACCTGCCCGAGGTGGCGGTCAAGCAGGCGGCCATCGCCGCCGCCCGCCGCGTGGTCGTGGTGTGCGACTCGGGCAAGTTCGCGCGTACGGCGTTCGGCGCGGTGTGCCCGATCGGGCGGCTGGACGTGGTGGTGACCGACCCCGGCATCCCGCCGGAGGAACGCGACGCGCTGATCGCGGCCGGGGTGACGGTCAAGGAGGCCGGGTGAGCCGCGAGCGGGTGGCCGTCTGCCTGCTGTTCTTCCTGTCGGGCACGGCCATCGGCACGTGGACGGCCCGCATCCCCGCCATCAAGGAGCGGCTGGGCCTCGGCGACGGTCAGCTCAGCCTCGCGCTGCTCGCCGTGGCGGCCGGGGCGGTCATCGGCATGACGGCCGTCGGCCGCCTGGTGGACCGGTACGGCAGCGGCCGGGCCGTGATCCCGGCGGCCCTGGCCCAGGGTGCGGTGCTGGTGCCGCCCGCGTACGCGCCGGACCTGGTCACGCTGTCGGTGACGCTGCTGGTGTTCGGGATCGTGCACGGGATCCTCGACGTGGCCATGAACGCCAACGCCGTCGAGGTGGAGCGGGCCCACGGGCGGCCGATCATGTCGTCGTTCCACGCCGTCTACAGCGTGGGCGGCTTCGCGGGGGCCACGGCCGGCGGGCTGTTCGCGCACGGCGGCCTGTCGGCGGCGGTCACGTTCTGGGCGGTGGGGGCGGTGATCGCGGTGCTGGCCGCGTGGGCGGCGCGCTGGGCGCTGCGGTCCGAGCCCGCGCGGGAGAGCCTCACGCGGGGCGGAGCGGGACGGCCTCGGGGGATCGTGTTCCTGGGGGTGCTGGCCTTCTGCTGCCTGGTGGGCGAGGGGGCCGCGGCCGACTGGAGCTCGGTCTACCTGCGCGAGGACCTCGCGGCCTCGCCGGGCCTCGCCGCCGCCGGGTACGCGGCCTTCTCCCTCATGATGACGGCGGGGCGGCTGGCCGGGGACCGGCTCGCCGCCCGCCTCGGGCCCGTCACGCTGGTGCGCTGGTGCGGGCTCCTGGCTGCGGCGGGGCTCGGCTTGGCGCTGCTGGGCGGGCACCAGGTGGCCGGGGTGGTCGGGTTCGGGTGCTTCGGGGCGGGGCTGTCGTGCATCGTGCCGCAGGTGTTCTCGGCCGCGGGGCATCGGGATCCCGCGTTCGCGGGGCGGGCGTTGGCCCGGGTGGCCTCGATCGGGTATCTGGGGATGTTGTCGGGGCCGGTGTTCATCGGGGGTGTGGCCGAGCTGACCGGGTTGCCGCGTGCGCTGGCCATACCGGCGCTGCTGGCCGCGTTCGTCGCCCTCACGGCCACGGCGCTGCGCGTCCGCGTCAAGGAGACGGCGGGGTAGCCGGATCACTGCCCGCGTGGTTCGTGCGCGGCCGGATCGCCGCCCGGGCGGCCCTCCCGCTCCCGCCTGGCCCGTTCGCGCGCCCGCGCCAGCGCCACCTCCCGGGCCAGCGCCTCCCGGGCGGCCTCGATCTCCTCCTCTGTCGGCCCGGCCGCGGTCTCGGGCTCCGTCGCCCACCGCACCCGCTCCAGCTCCGCCGCCGCATCCCCATCGGCGCGCGTGCCCCGCCAGCTCGCGTCGGGCCGCCACTCACGCCGCCGCCGCGCGGCCTCCTGCTCCCGCTCCCGCATCGCCCGCGCCGCCTGCCGGGACGACAACGCCAGCCACTGCCGGGCCAGCGCCGCCCACTGTTGCGAGCTCGTCATCCGGCCTCCCGACCTTGCGCACCCTGCCACTGCCCGGCGAACCAGCCCAGCGCGATGTTCCACGAATAGCCGCGCCTGATCCGCCCCGCCACGTCAGGGGGCAGCGTGTCCAGACCGCGGTGCTCCAGCACCACCTCGGTGCCGCCCTCGACGGCGCTGAAGGCGACCTCGATCTCCATCTCGCCGTCGTTGAGCAGATCGGCCCAGACCAGGCGGCGCGGCGGCTCCCAGGCCAGGATCCTGCCGGTGTCGACGTGCCCGCCGTCGGACCACAGCTCGCGCAGGTAACCGTCCTCGAACCGGATGCCGACCGCCCGTGCCGGATCGACCCAGCTGTGGCGGCCCCGCACGTACCAGGCGTCGATCTCGTCGGTGAAGACCCGGAACGCGGTGGCCGGGTCGATGGGCACGGTGACGCTGGCTCGTACGGAGCTCACCGGGTGCGCTCCACGTGCTCCTTGAACGAGCCGAGCTGCTCGGCCCAGAACGCCTGCACCTGGTCCAGCCACGACTGCAACGCCGTGAACGGCTGCTGTCGCAGCGTGTAGAGGCGCAGCCGGGCGTCGGCCCCGCCCGCCTCGGCCCGTACGAGGCCGCTCGCACGCAGCACGCGCAGGTGCCTGCTGAGCGCCGGCGCGCTCATCTGGACGGCCTGCGCGAGCTCCCCGGCCGGGCGCGGGCCCTCGCGCAGCAGGTCGATCACCTTGCGGCGGGTCGGGTCGGCGAGCGCCGCCAGGGTGGCGTCGATGTCGTTGACGTCGGTGTCGATGGTTGCCAACTTCCGTCAGGCTGTTAACGCTGTAGGCAACTATTATCCTCGCCGAGCACGACGCGTCCCGCCAGCACGGACGGCCGGCCAGCCGGGCACTCGAACGGACGGCTGGCTGGCACGTGGACGGTGTTCAGTCGGGCGCCTGGACGGTCGTGATGCCGAGCGTGCTGGTCATCGGCAGCAGCCCCGCCTCGAAAACCGCCCCCAGGAACGGCGCGGCCAGCCGCCCCAGCCGCCCCGCCCGCTCCTCCCCGAGCCGCCGCCACGGCTCGAAGGCCAGCTCGTCCGTCATCCGCTCGACCTGATCGCGCAGCGCCCTGCCCCGCTCGGTGGCCCGCCCATCGGCCTCGGCCAGCCCCCGGGCGGCCAGCCGTTCGCGCGCCTCGTCCCACTCCTGCTCGCTCCAGCCGCGCCCGGCGAAGTTCGCGACCGGCGCGGCCCCGATCGCGGCGAACGACACCAGCGCCTCGCACCCGTCCAGCCCGGCCGCGGCCAGCGCCGCCAGGTGGCCGTCGCCGCGGTGCTCGCGCAGCACGGTGGCCGCCTGCCACAACACCAGGTGCGGCTCGTCCGGCCACGGCAGGTCCAGGTTGGCCGCCGCGAACGGCCGTCCCTCCACCGCCACGCTCTCCGCCGCCCGCCTGGCCAGTTCCGCCGCCTCCACCACGTCCGCCCCCGCCACGCGGTCGCCCAGCAGCCCGCGGTACGTCTCGTCCACCGCCTCCAGCCGCGCCCGCAGCACCTCCTCAGGCGAGGCCACCTCCCACACGGCCGGGACGTGCTCGGCGATCATCGCCGGGCTGAAGCTGTAGTAGACGGCCGTGGCCAGCCGCGTGCCGGCGCGCCCGAGCGGGGCCGTGCGGTAGGCGAAGTAGCTGGGCCAGCGGGACTCCACGTCGTAGCCGAGCGCCGCCGCCCGCCCGAACCCCTGCGGCGAGAAGTACAACACGGCGTGGATCGGCTCAAGCTGGTGCCACATGCGGCGGGCAAGCCCGGACGGTGCGCTCACGACAAACCCCTCACTGCCTAGATAAGCTATGCCAGTGACGATAGAGGCATGGCGCATCACTGGTCAATCGCAAATAGACAGTTATGTCGGCAGATGGGCGGAGCTGGCCGTTCTGCTGGTGAACGAGCTGCACGTCACCCAGGCCCGCGGCCGGCCCGTCACGCCGCCGTCCGACCGCCGCGCCGCGCTGGCGGAGGCGTTCGCCCGCCAGGAGTGGACGTCGGCCCGCGCCCTGACGGACGCGGACGCCGACCGCCTGGTGGAGGTGGCCGCCGAGCTGTATCCCGCCTTCGCGGGTGACGTCACCTCGCTCAACCGCGCTCTGGTACGCCACGCCGCCGTCCCCAACCTGCACGGCGAGCCGCCGGTGCTCGCCTTCCACCGCCCCGGCGCCGAGCTGGCGGACGCGTGGGCCGCCGACGCCGCCACCGCGCTGGCCATGGTGATCGGCGTGGGGCAGGGGCGGCGGCTGCGGTCGTGCGAGGCGGAGGGCTGCGAGCTGGTGTTCTTCGACGTCACCAGGAACGCGTCGCGCCGGTTCTGCGGCCTGCCGTGCCAGAACCGGGTCAAGGCCAGCGCCTACCGCGCCCGCCGCCGCACCTGAACGCCACATACGGTCCCATGACACCTGCCGCGCCTCAACCGCACCTGAACGTCACCTGCGGTCCCGTGACCCCATCGCCTCACCGGGCCGGGACCCGCAGCACGCGCAGCTCGTGCGCCCCGTCGGCGCGCGTCATCTCGTAGTACAGCCACCACTGCCCCTCCAGCACCAGCGCGTCCAGGTACCGGACCGAGCCCCCGCGATGCGGCGAGGTCACCCAGGGCCCCTCACCCGACAACCGCCGCCACCCGAACAGATCACCGGAGACCGCCACCCCGCACCGCTCCTCGTAGTTCTCCTCGTGCGAGGCCGACCCGTCGTAGAAGCCCACGTACCCGCCGGGCACGGGCACCACGCTGTTGAGCCGCGCCTGGTACCGATCCCAGCCCCGGCCCACCCCCAGCGCCTCTCCGTGCCAGGTGAACGTGGCCCCGCCGTCCAGGCTGGCAGCCAGCCCCGTGGGGTGCGTGGTGGCGCCGACGTTGTAGATGTCGGCGCTGGCGTGCGCCTCGCCGCCGAGGCCGGGCAGCGCCGCCGCGTAGCTGGCGAACAGGTACGTCACGGGCCCGGCCCGCAGCACGTACGGATCCTTCACTCCCTCGGTCCCGGTCGAGGCCGCCGTCAGCACCGGCCGGGCCGTGGCGACGTCGAACTCCGACGGATGCGCCACCGGGCCCAGCGCGTCGATCCGCCACCGGTTGTCGGCCGGGTCCACGTACGACAGGTAGAGCACGAACCCGCCCCCGTCGGCGGGCGCCAGGCAGAACCGCTCCATGGACGGCGTGCCCAGCTCCTCCTTGTGCACCGACCACACGTCGGTGAAGCTCACGCCGTCGTCGCTGACCGCCACCGCGCAGCGCCACCCGCGCTCGGCCCCGGCGCCACGCGGCCGGCGCCGCCGGTAGGTCAGCCAGAACCGCTCCCCGTCGTGCAGCACGCCAGGGCAGCCCACCCAGTAACCCTCCTCCTCCTTCTCCGGAGCGAGCACCACCGTGCCCGCCAGCGGGTCGAACGCCGGAAGCGGGGCGTAACCGATCATCTTGTCCTCACCTTCACACGTCGTAGAAGAGCCGGTCCAGCGCGACGGCCGCGCTGCCCACCACACCGGCGTCCGGGCCGAGGGTGGCGCGCCGCACCTGCACCGCGTCGCGCAGCACGGGGAACGCCCTGGCCCGCAGCGCCTGCCTGAGCTGGTCGAACACCGGCTCAGGGGCCGTGCGGAAGGCGCCGCCCAGCATGATCAGCGCGGGGTTGAGCAGGTTGACCGCGCTGGCCAGGCCGGTGGCGAGCCGGTCCACCACCTCGTCCAGCACCGCGACAGCGCGCCCGTCGCCGCCCTCGGCGGCGGCGGCCAGGTCGGCGAGCGGGTCCGCGCTGTCCCGGGCCAGCAGGACGCGGGCCTGTTCGGCCAGGTACGGCTCGGCGGCGACGGTCTCCAGGCAGCCGGTCGCGCCGCACGCGCACGGCCTGCCGTGCTCCGCCACCCTCAGGTGCCCCAGCTCGGTGACCCCGTGGGTGCCCGTCCTGAACGGCTGCCCGCCGATCACCAGGCCCGCGCCGACGCCGGTGCGGACGTAGACGTACAGGAGGGGGTCCGCCCCGCCCGTGTCGCCGTAGCGGGCCTCGGCCAGCGCCATCGCCCGTACGTTGTGATCGACCACCGCCGGCACGCCCAGCGCCCGCTCCAGCGGATCGCTGAACGCGACGTCGCGCCAGCCCAGGTTGACCGACAGCACGTTGCGGCGCTGCCCCGGATCCACCGGACCGGGTGCCGCGACCCCGATCCCGAGCAGCCGGTCGCCCGCCTGCTCCGCCAGCACCCCGGCGGCCTCGGCGATGCGCGCCACGACCCGCTCGGGCGGCTCGCCCGCCACGTCGAAACCGAACGAGCGCACGTCACGGGCGCGGGCCTTCAGATCGCACAGCCCGAGCCGCACCGTGCCCGCCCCGACCTGGACACCGATGACCTGACGGGCGTCGGGGCGCAGCCGGATGCCGGTCGAGGGCCGCCCGACGCGGGTGCCGGGGCCGTCCGTGGCGCCCTCGCTCACCAGCCCTTCGTCCAGGAGTTGGGCCACCACCTTGGTCATGGTCGTGGGGGAGAGGCCCAGCCGCCTGGCCAGGCCGGCGCGCGGCTGCGGCCCGTGGTCCCGCAGGGTGCGCAGCACGAGGCGTCTGTGCAGCCTGCGGACGTCCTGCACCGGTGTGGGCATGTCGGCTCCTCTTAATAACTAACGGGTAGAAAGTAATTCGGCGAGCCCGCATCCGTCAACCGGGGGAGGAGCCGGAGCGAACGCGCCCGGCTCCCCCTCATCAGGCGTCGGCCAGCAGGCCCAGCCGCCCCGCCACGGTCGCCACCGCCGCCAGGATCCGGTCCACCTGCCCGCCCGTGTGCGCCGCCGTGACACTCAACCTGATCAGCGCCTCGCCGTCGGGAACGGCCGGCGGCAGCATGACGTTCGCCAGCACGCCCTCCTCCAGCAGCCCGGCCCAGAACCGGCAGCACGTCAGCCGGTCGCCCACCCGCAGCGAGACCGTCGGCGTGCCGCCCGGCGCGATCGCGAACCCGAGCGCCACCAGCCCGGAACGCAGCCGTTCGGCCGTGGCCATCACCACCCGGCGGCGCTCCGGCTCCGTGCGGATGATGTCGAGCGCGGCCAGCGCCGCCGCCGTGCAGGCCGGTGGCAGCGAGGCGGAGAACAGCGCGGACCGTGCGCTGTGCCGCAGGTAGTGGATCACGTGGTACGGCCCCGCGACGGCCCCGCCCAGCGTGCCGAAGCACTTGGAGAACGTCACCGTCTGCACGTCCACGGCCGACTGCAGGCCGTGGTGCTCGGCGGCCCCGCGCCCCCCGGCGCCCAGCAGCCCGGCGTCGTGCGCGCTGTCGAGCACCACCCGCGCCCCGTGCCGCGCCGCCAGCTTGGCGATGCCGGGCAGGTCGCACAGATCGCCCCCGACCGAGAACATGCCCTCCGTCAGCACGATCGCCCCCGCCTCCGGGTCGGCGGCCTCCAGCATGCCGGCGAGCTGCGTCATGTCGTTGTGCCGGTACCGCCGCAGCGTGGCCTGGCCGAGCCGGGCGGCGTCGATCAGCGAGGCGTGGATGCGCCGGTCGGCGAACAGCACGTCACGCGGGCCGAACAACGCGCTCAGCGCGAGATTGGCCTGATAGCCGGTGGAGACCACCATCGCCGCCTCGTGCCCGAGGAAGGCGGCCAGCTCCCGCTCCAGCGTCTCGTGCAGGGCCAGCGTGCCGTTGAGCACCCGCGAGCCGGAGTTGCCCGAGCCCAGCCGCTGCAGCGCCTCCGCGCCGGCCTCCTTCAGCCGGGGATCGTCCGCCAGCGCCAGGTAGTCGTTGGAGCCGGCCATCAGCACCCGCCGGCCGCCCACCACCACCTCTCCGCCCCCAGGGCGCCCCTCCACCGGCAGGTAGTAGGGGTACAGGCCGGTCGCGGCCAGGGTCTCGGCCTCGGGGAGCCGACACTTTCTGAAGGGGTCCGTCACGGTGCGGTACTCACTTTCCGGCTCCGTCCGAAGCATTCCGGCGACTTGCTCCGCATCAGGCGATCGTAGCTGACAGTGGTCGAACGTGATAGTAGAGTAATCGCTGCTGGTGTGGGGCGAGCCGGCGGCCACAGGCCCGACAGTGACAGCCGACAAGGGACGTACGCATGACCGAGGACGAGATCTTCCACCAGCTGCGCGGCCTCTGCGCCGAGATCCTCGCGGTGGATCCGGCGCTCATCACCCCCGACACCGACCTGCGCGAGGAGCTGGAGGCCGACAGCCTCGACATGGCCGAGCTGGCCGTGGCCAGCGGCGACCGGTTCGATCTCCAGGTGGACTTCGACCTCGCCAAGCACGTGCGCACCCTGGCCGACGTGACCACCCTGGTCCGCGCCGGGGTGCGGGCCGGCTGACGCGGGCCTTTCACGCGCCATGCCGGTCACGTTCTCGCCGCCGTGTGCCGCGGAGCCCGTCCGAGGGCGTCGCGGGCTCACGGAGTTCATCGAGCTGCCGTACCGGCTGCACGGTGACGATCCGCACTTCGTGCCGCCGCTGCGCGGCGACTGCCGGTGGCTGCTCGACCGGCGGCGCAACCCGTTCTTCCGCTACGGCGAGGCCGAGCTGTTCACCGTACGCCGTGCGGGGCGGGTCGCCGGGCGGATCGCGGCCGTGCACAATCCCCGGCACAACCAGGCCCATCAGGCCCGTGACGGGTTCTTCGGGCAGTTCGCGTGCGAGGACGACCCCGAGGTGGCGCGCGAGCTGTTCGACGCGGCGGCGCGGTGGCTGCGCGGGCGCGGGCTGGAGACCATGCTCGGGCCGGTCAACTTCACCACGAACGACGAGTGCGGGATGCTGGTCGACGGCTTCGACACGCCGCCGAGCGTGATGATGCCGTACAACCCCGTTCATTGGCCGGCGCTGCTGGAAGCCTGCGGGCTGGTCAAGGTGAAGGACCTGTGGGCGTGGGAGGCGCCGGGGTGGGGGCCGCCCGAGCGGCTGCTGCGCATCGCCCGGCGTGCCGAGCAACGGCACCACCTCGCCGTCCGGCCGCTCGATCCCGCGCGCCTCGACGCCGACCTCGACCGGGTGAAGGTCGTCTTCGACCGGGCCTGGCAGGGCAACTGGGGTTTCACGCCGATGACGGGCGAGGAGTTCGCCACGGCCAAGCACCGGCTGCGCAAGGTCATGGACCCGGGGCTGGTGCAGCTCGCCGAGCTGGCGGGCGAGCCGGTCGCGGTGGCGCTGGTGCTGCCCGACTTCAACCAGGCCCTGTCCGCGGCGGGCGGCCGGCTCAGCCGCTTCGGGCTGCCGATCGGCCGGGTCCGCCTGGCGTTCGCGACGCGGCGCATCGACCGGGTGCGGGGGCTGCTGTTCGGCGTCGTTCCCACGTTGCGGGGGCAGGGCGTGGAGGCTGCGCTGATCGTGCGCACCCACGAGGCGATCGTGGCCGGTGGGTATCGCGGGGGGATGGAGCTGGGGTGGACGCTGGAGGACAACCAGGCCATCAATCGGTATCTGGCGCTGCTCGGGGGCGTCCATGCCAAGACGTACCGGATTTATGGGCGGGAGTTGTGACTGATCGTCGGTCTGAGGCGTGCCGGACCTCCGATGTGACGGTTTCTCACGCCGAGGTGCGGCACGTCCGGGGGTGGTAGCCGTGACGGCCGGGCACTACCTGGTCACCGGTGCCACCGGCTTCATCGGCGGGCGGCTGACCCGCATGATCCTGGCGCGCGGCGGCACCGTGACCGCGCTGGCCCGGCCCTCCCCGCGAGCCAGGGCGCTGCGCGAGCTTGGCGTCCAGGTGGTGACCGGGGATCTCGCCACCGGGCGGGGCGTCGAGGAGGCGCTGCGGGGAGCCGACCGGGTGATCCACCTGGCGGCCACGCTCCGGGCGCGCACCCCTGCCGGGTTCTGGGCGGTCAACCGTGACGGGGTCGCGCGGCTGCTGCGCGCGCTGGCGGCGCAGCGCCGCCCGGGGCGCCTCGTGCTGTGCTCCTCGCTCGCCGCCGGCCCCGCCATCTCCCTGTACGGAGCCAGCAAGCGGGCCGGTGAGCAGGTCGCCAGGGAGTATGCGGGCCGGGTGCCCGCAGTCATCCTGCGGCCGGGCATCGTGTACGGGCCCGGTGAGCAGGCGTTGCTGCCCGCGCTTCTGCCGATGATCCGGCTCGGTGTGGTCGTCAAGGCCGGCTGCGGGCCGCGACGTTACGGCATGATCTACGTGGACGACCTCTGCACGGCCCTGCTCGCCGCCGCCGAACGCGGCCCCGTCCTGCCTCGCATCCCCGAAGCCCCACCGGTAACCCACCCCGCCCCCGTCACCGCAACCCGCTTCGGCGCCGCCCGCCGCGACGCCGCTCGCAGCACCCCAGCCGACACCTGCCCCGACCTCGGCCCCGGCCTCTACCCCATCAGCGACGGCAAGGCCTACGAGTGGGCCGACATCTGCCACGCCCTGGCCCGCGCAGCCGGTTGCCGCGCACCCGTGATGCTGCCCGTGCCGATGCCCGCAGTCCACGCCCTGGCCGCCCTCACCGAAGTGTCCACCCGGGGCGCAGTCCCGGCGCTGAACCGGGACAAGGCCAGGGAGATGGCCCACCACGACTGGACGTGCGTGCCGGACGACGCCGTACGCGAGCTGGGCTTCACCCCCGCGACCACGCTCACCCAGGGCTTCGAGGCCGCGCTCGCCGCGCTGCGAACCGCTCCGTGACGGCGTGCACCAGCAGCGCCACCGCCAGCCCGGCGGCGGCATCGGACAGGTAGTGGTACCAGTCGTACACCACGGCGACCGTCAGCCCCGCCGTCAGCACCCACAACATAGCGCCCACGCTCCTGGGAACGTGCCGGCGCAGGCAGAGCAGGGTGATCCAGGCGCCCGCCACGTGGGTCGAGGGGAAGCACGCGCCGGGCGGGTCGAAGGCGGCCATGATCTCGTTCTGCAGGGCGGTGATCGCGTGCCCTGACGGGCCGTGCGCGGCGAACGACTCGGGCAGCGCGAGCGCGGGGCCGATCAGCGGGATCGCGATGAAGCCCAGGTAGCTCGGCAGGAACACGGCCAGCGCGGCGAACACGTACCGCTCCGCCAGCGCCACGCGGCCCCACGCGTACAGGATCGCCGGGACCAGGAAGCAGCCGTAGAAGGAGAAGTAGCAGAAGGTCAGCACCTCGGTCATCAGCGGGGAGCCGATGGCGGCCGTCAGGGCGGGGTTCGGGGCGAAGCCGAGCAGGGTCGTCTCCCAGGCGTGCAGGTCGCCGTCGAGGTAGCGGCCGTGCACGACGCGGGAGGCGCGGGCGGCGGCACTGTACGCGAGCGGGAGCACCAGGAACGGCCCCGAGAACCGGAGGAACCGCACCACCTTGCTCACGGGCAGGCGCCGCTCCGCCTCCGCCAGGGCGAGCAGGAATACGGCCGCGCCCGCATATCCCGCGAGCAGCTCCGTGGAATCCGCCAGCCGATCCCGGTACCAGACCACCACGAGAGTCATGACCGCGAAATAGCCCAGCATCAACCATTCCGCGGGACGGAATCTCACCCGCCGGCCATATGGGCGCCCGAAAACGCCGGGCGGGAAATGCGCGGCGGAGACGGCGGCCGGCCCGCCCGCGATCCCCGTGCGCGGCTCGCGGGCTCGCTCCGGTGAGAGGTCAGGAAGCGGCACGCGCCGGCCACCAGATCCGCCGGCCCATGTGATGGGCCAGCGCCGGCACGAGGAACGACCGCACGATCACGGTGTCGATGACCACCCCGATCGCCACCAGCAGCCCGAGTTGCACGACCGGCACCAGCGGCAGCACGGTCAGCACGAAGAACGCCGCCGCCAGCACCACCCCGGCCGCGGTGATGACCCCGCCGGTGGCGCGCAGGGCGTGCAGGGTCGCCTCGCGGGTGTCGAGCCGGACGGCCTCCTCGCGGACGCGGGCCATCAGGAAGATGTTGTAGTCGATGCCGAAGGCCATGAGGAAGACGAACGCGTACAGCGCGAACGAGGCGTCCACCACCGGATAGCCCAGGAGCTGCGTGAACAGCGCCGAGCACAGCCCCAGCGTGGCCGCGAACGACAACACCACCGTGCCCATCAGCAGCAGCGGCGCCACCAGTGAGCGCAGCAGCACGACCAGGATCAGCCCGACCACCAGCAGGATCAGCGGCACGACGAGGAGCGCGTCGTCGAGGACCGCGTTCTGCACGTCGAGCAGCTCGGTGGTGAACCCGCCCACCAGCGCGGCGCCGCCCGCCGCGGCGCGCACCGCGCCGCGCAGGTCCTCCACCAGGCGCTGGGCGTCCGGCGTGTTGGGCTCGGCGGCGAGCACCACGTCGAACGTGCGCCACGGGGCGGGCGGCCCCGCGCGCATCGCCACCACGCCCTCCGCCTCGTGCACCACCCGCTCCACGGCGGCGCTCCTGTCGTGCCTGGCCAGCACCACGACGGGCGCGCTGGCCGGGTAGTGGCGGCGCAGCGCGTCGTAGCCGGCCACCGAGTCCGTACGCATGGTGAACAGGGACGACGGCGGGATGCCGGAGGCGTCGAGCGTGGTCAGCCCCATGCAGAGCATGGCCAGCAGCAGGGCCGAGCCCGTCCAGGCGAGGCGGGGGCGCTGGCCGACGAAGCCCGCGACGCCGCGCCAGAGCCCGTCGCGCGCCACCTCGCCGGGGCGCGGCGTGCTCGGCCAGAACGCGCGCCGCCCGCCCAGGAGCATCAGCGCGGGCAGCAGCGTCACCATCACGGCCGTCGTGATGAGGATGCCGACGGCCGCCGCCGCGCCGATGGAGCGCAGCGCGTGCGTGTCGGCCACCACGAGGCAGCCGACACCGCCCGCCACGGTGAGCGCGGAGGCCACGACCGTGCGGATGCCGCCCGACAACGCGTCCTTCAGCGCCGCCGCCGGGTCGGCCGTCGTACGCAGCCGCTCGCGGTAGCGGGCGACGAGCAGCAGCGCGTAGTCGGTGGCCACGCCGAACACCAGCACGGTGAACACCTCGGGCGTGGCCGCCCGCAGCGTCATCAGCCCCGAGCGGGCCAGCGCGTAGATGGCCGCGGCGGAGCACAGGTAGGCCACCACCACGGCCAGCATGGGGATGACCCACAGGACCGGGCTGCGGTAGACGGCCAGCAGCACCAGCAGCACCACGGCCAGGCTCAGCGCCAGGAGCGTGCCGTCGACCCGGCGGAAGGAGTCGACGTAGTCGGCCGCGGCCCCGCCCGCGCCGCTCACATGACTGATCAGCCCCGGCGGGCTGCCCTCGGTGGTGATCTGGCGCAGCCGCTCGACCAGCGGGCTGACGAGCACGCCCGGCTTGCCGGACAGCAGCACCGTCACCTGGAGCGCCCGCCCGTCGGCGCTGGGGACGGGCGCCGAGGCCATGCCGATGACGTGGGGCACGCTCGCGAACTGCCGCAGGTCCTGCCGGGCCGCCCTGATGTCGGCGCGCTGGAGCGGGCCGGGGCGTTCGTAGACGACGAGTGCGGGCACCACCCGGCCGGACTGCTTGGCCAGCAGGTCGAGAACGCGTGCCGACTCGGCGCCCCTGGCCAGCATGGAGCTGCCGCTGGTGACCCGGACGTCGTCCAGCGGACCGCTCACGAGCACGGCCGCGACGGCCACGGCAACCCAGGCGATGACCACTCCGGCTGCGATTTTCCGCGCAACTCCCATACGAAACAAAACCGACAATTCCCGCCCACCTCCGGCCTCGGTGTGAAAGTGCCGGCCGGCACGTAGACGATAAATTCCCAGTCCTGCTTAAACAACTTTTGGCAGGAGTCTTATATTCGCGTCATGAGCGGATCAAACAGGACATCGGCAGATTGGTTTTTACCTCGTAGGGCCCATTCGGGGCTGTTCATTCAGCCCTTCACCCGTAGATCCGCGAAGAGCGCGCGGTGGTCGGAGCCCGGCACGTCGAACACCTGCGTCCGCACCGCCGTGCCGCGCCCGTCCGTCAGCACGTGGTCGATGGTCACCAGCGGCGGCAGCGAACGCCCGTGCGGCCACGTGGGGGTCAGCCCCTGACCGGTGGAGGCCGCCGCGTCCGTGTAGCCGGTGTCCAGCAGCCGGCGGAAGACCGCGTGGTCGAGGGTGGCGTTGAAGTCGCCCGCCAGGACCCTGGGCGCCCCTGAGGACGGCGCGGGCGGCAGGGAGGCGACCCCGGCCTCCCACTCCGGCACCGTCGAGGGCACCGGCGCGACCGGGTGCACGACCACCACCTCCACGGCCGACCCGCCGGGCAGCGCCACCTCGGCCACCGGCATGTGGTGCCCGACCGGCTGGAACAGCCCCGTCCGCTCGGTCATCGGGTAGCGGGAGTACACGCCGCTGCCCTCCGGGCCGCGGAAGTCGGCCCTGCCGAGATGGTACGGCAGCAGCCGCGCCAGCCCGGCCGCCGCCAGCCGGTCCCTGGCCGAGTACGTCAGCTCCTGGATGCTCAGCACGTCCACGTTCAGACTCCGGACCAGCTCCACGATCACCGTCGCGTCGCCGCGCCCGCCGTTGAGGTTCGCTGTCAGCACCCGAAGCGTACGGCCGGCGGCGGCGTCACCACCGTCACCACCGCCGCCGAGCGCCCGAGGAAGCACGCACCAGGCCAGGCAGAGGCACACCGCCAGCATGACCGCGATCGCGGCCCTGCTCCGCAGGAGGGCCGCGATCCCCAGCATCAGCAGCGCGGCGAGGGCGAAGTAGGGCGTGAAGGAGACCATCGGCACGAGGAAGACCCCCGCTTCCAGCCCGCCGAGCCGCACCGCGGTGCCCGCCGCGAACAGCACGGCCAGGCCGACGGCCACCCGCCTGCGCCACACCCCGCGGGGCCGCGCCCGCCGCTCCGTCTTCACAGCCTCTTCCACCAGCACAGCCGTCCACGTTAAGCGGGCTTTCTTAACGCCGGATGAGGATCGGGCCTGCGCGGACATGAGGATCCGGGGCTCCGGCTGCCTTAGGCTTTGCGGCTGTGGCGCGAAAGGCGATGATCTCGGTGGTGGCGGCCCTGGCGCTCGCGGGCTGCGGGGGCGAGCCATCCCCGGGCGGCTGGACCGCGTCATCCGGCTCGGCGTCATCCGGCTCGGCGTCACCCGGCCCAGCGTCCACCTCCCCGCCGACCCCGCCCACTGCTCCGCCGACCGCCCCGACCGCCCCGACCGCCCCGACCGGCTCGGCCGCGCCCTCGAAGAGGAAGGCCGACGACGTCAACGGCGACGGGTACGCCGACCTGGTGGCGGAGTTCGGCCCCGCCGACGGCAGGCGGCTGGGGGTCGTCCCCGGCTCCCCGAAGGGCCTGGTGCCCGCGAAGGGCGTGGTCGTGCCGCCCGCCACGTTCACCTCGTGGCTGATCGGCGGCGGGTTCCGGGCCGACCTCGACGGCGACGGCTTCGGCGACATCCTCGGCTACGGCGCGCCGCCCGACCCCGACCAGGCCCAGGGCCCGCACATCCTGTGGGGCGGCAGGGACGGCGTCGCGGCGACGGCGCGCCCCATCCCCGTACGGCTGCCCGCGAAGAGCGGGGGCCCGGCGAGCTACCGGGCCGTCGCGGGCGACTACGACGGCGACGGCGCCGCCGACCTGGCGATGGCCACCCCGCCCGGCTCCGGCGGGCTCGCCGCGGACCTGACCGTCCTGTACGGCCCCTTCACCCGGCAGGGCGCCCCGGCCCGCAGCACCGTCCAGCCCTCCCCGACCGGCGGGGACTTCTGGCGGATGGTCGCGGACGAGATCGACGGCCGCCGCGCCACGGCCCTGCTCGTCTACGAGGGCGACGACGGCGAGCAGGTCAGCGGCGTGCTCCTGGCCGGCGGCCCCGGCGGCCTCGCCAGGGCGGGCAGGAAGCTCAACCGGGGGATGGCGGCGGCGTTCGGCGACTTCGACGGCGACGGCACCAGGGACGTCGCGGTCGGCGACGACGGGAGCCGCAACAACGAGCCCGGCTACGAGACCGAGCCGCCCACGGTGGACCGTACGCTGACCGTCTACTACGGCGACGGCCGGCAGGCGGCCTTCAAGGGCGGCGCGGGCGGCGCCGTCTCCGGCGACTTCGACGGCGACGGCCGCGACGACCTCGCCTTCGGCGGGGCGGCGGCGTCGCGGCACGTGAGCGCCACCACGCCGAAGGTCTTCCGGGGCGGGCCGGGCGGCCTCGGCGCCGGTACGGTGATCGCCGGGCTGAGCGGGGCCGGGCCGCTGGCGGCGGGCGACTACGACGGTGACGGGGACGACGAACTGGTGTTCACCACGGGCCGGGACGACTCCGCCATCGTGGTGACGGACGGCGCGAAGGTGCTGACCCGCTTCGAGACCGCCGACATGCCGTCGTAGCGGCCGGGCGAAGGCGGGACCGCGGACGTACCTGTCGTAGCGGGCGGGCGCAGACGGGGACCCGCCTGGAGACGCCGACGCGCCTGAGCGCCGCAGCCTGGGCGCCGCAGCCTGGGCGCCGCACCCTGGGCGCCGAAGCTTGAGCGCCGCAGCCTGGGCGACGCGGCCCCTTGAAGCTCCGCAGCCAGCCGTCCGGCCGCATCGAGCGGCCCGGACCGGCCGTTCACTCGTGATCGCGCATCCAGAGCTCGACCAGCTCATCGGTATCGGCGGTCAGAAAGGCGACACTCTTGTCCTGGTGATCGACCCGGATGCCCACCGGCCGCAGATCGGGCACATCCGCCCCGTACAGCGCCTGCGACTCGGGCTGCTCCTCGTACGCGCCCGGCCGCCACCAGTACAGCCGCGGGCTGACCGGCTTGTCCCCGGAGTCGAACAGCCGCTGCGACAGCTCCTGCATCGCCTCCATCGCCGCGAACAGGTGCACATCACCGATCTCGTGCACCAGCAGGTACTCAGGCAGCGGAAACGACACCAGCGCCCCCCGCGGCGCCTGCCCGACGTGCCGGCGCAGCACGTGCACGTGCGCGCCGACGTAGCGATGGGCGCCACCCACGTGCGTCACCGGCACCCCGTGGACGGTCGCCGACTCGGCGTAGTGCGGCTCCTTGTCGATCGAGTGCAGCAGGGCCGCGCCGAAGACGGCCTGCTCCTGCCGGCCGCCGAGGCGGCTCCGGTCGAGCGGCACGATGGAGTCGGGGTAGTCGATCACCACGGTCTCCATCAGCCCGGGGGCCAGCCGCCTGGCCACCAGCGCGCCCGCCATGTCGCCGAGCGCCTCCTCCGGGTAGAGCCGCACCCGCAGGTCGGGCTCGGGCAGCTCGGTCGCGGCGCGCTCGAACGCCCTGACCGCCTGCTCGGCGTAACCGGCCGCGGCCTCGGCCAGCCCGGCGCCGCCGAAGCTGATGGCGTGCTCTCGCCAGGAGCCGATGTCGGCGTTCGCGCTGGAGCCGTCGGCCAGCCTGACGCTGATCGTGGCGGGATCGGGCAGCGTCGCCGCGTAACCCCGGTCCGCGAACGCGCGTACCAGGGCCTGGCCGATGATGTCGGGTTCCATCATGAACGCCGAACCTACCGGTCCTGCCCGACAAGAACGGAACCGAGGCGCCCGCGGGGAGGGTGCGAGGGCCGCCACCGGGCTACCGTGACGGGTGCCCCCGGCGTTCGTGGAGGTCCGTGGTGTTCGAGCGGCTGCGCGCATCGGCCGGGCCCGTCTCGATCGTCGTGGTGCTGGTGGCCGCCGTAGCGGTGCTGGCCGTCATGAACGTACGGGCCGGGGGTGAGCGCGAACGGGCGCTGGCGCAGCGCGACCTCGCCCTCGCCCGCCGGCTCGTCGCGCAGAGCCAGGTGTTCGCCACCACCGACCCGCGCGCCGCCCGCCTGCTCGCCGTGGCGGCGGCCAGGATCGCCCCGCCCACGCCGGAGACGCGCGCCGCCATCCGGGCGGCGGTGACCCGGACGCCGCTCGCGGTGCTGCGCGGCTTTCCCGGCGAGGTGCACTCGGTCGCCTTCAGCCCCGGCGGCGCCACCCTCGCCGCGACCGGCAGGGCCGCGCCGCTGCGCCTGTGGGACGTGGCCACGCTCACCCCCGTGTCCTGGCCGGTGGGGCGGGAGCAGGCCGACGGCATGTCCGTGGCGTACAGCCCGGACGGCGGCCACCTGGCCGTGGCGGGCGCCGACGGCGGCGTCCGCGTCTGGGACACCACCACCCGCCAGGGCTGGACCGGCGCCGGCGGGACGGCCTGGGCCAGGCAGTGGACCGCGTTCAGCCCCGACGGCGCCCTGCTGGCCACGGCCGGCGGGTCCGGCGGCGCGTCCCGGCTGTGGGACGTCGGCACCGGCACGCAGGTCGCGGCCCTGCGCTCGCTGGAAGGCGCTCCCGGGCCCGTCGCGTTCAGCCCCGACGGCACGCTCATCGCGGCCGCCTACCCGGGCGGCCCGATCAGGACGTTCGAGGCCGCGTCCGGCCTGCTGACGGGCGACCCGCTCGAACCGGCCGCGGGCAGCCTCACGCCGGAGCCGCGCGAGGAGGTGGCCGCGCTCGCGTTCAGCCCCGGTGGCGGGCTGCTGGCCGGCACCACGGGCAGCGAGCAGATCCAGCTCTGGGACGTCACCACCCGCCGGCCCGCCGGCCGCCCGCTCACCGGCCACACGGGGCTGATCACCTCGGCCGCCTTCAGCCCCGATGGGCGCGTCCTGGCCACCGCCGGCCAGGACCACACGGTCAGGCTCTGGGACGTGCGCAGCCGCCGGCCCCTGGGCGAGCCGCTGACCGGGCACACCCAGGCGGTCAACGCCGTCGCCTTCAGCCCCGCCGGCGGCCTGCTGGCCAGCGCGGGCGCCGACGCGTCCGTACGGCTGTGGCGGATCCCGCGCGGCACCCGCCACCCGCTCACCCTGCCCGCCGCAGACGGCGGCGGCGTCCCCGCCGACCGGCCGGTGCCCGACCGCTGGTACGACCGCGCCGACACCACCCAGGCGGTGCTCAGCGCCGACGCCGGCCGGCTCGTCGTCCAGCCGTACGACGGCACCGGGCCGGGCTCCGGCAGCCTCTGGTCATGGGACGTGCGCGCGGCCCGCTGGCGTGGCGAGCGGTTGCGCATCCGTCCCGACGACCTCGTGGACGGGGTGGCGGTCAGCAGCGACGGCCGCTCGCTGGCCGCCTCCGGCCGCGACGACGCCGGCCACGGCCTGGCCACCGCCGTCCTCGGCGGCCCGGCGTCCGTGCGTGGCCGTCCCCTGGCCTACAGCCCGGACGGCCGCCTGCTCGCCACCGCCGTCCAGGAGGCCGCGACCGTACCGGACGCCGAGGTCCAGGTGTGGACGCTGCCCGAGGGCAGGGCCACGGGGGAGCCCACGTCCGGGCAGTCGGGCCGCATCACGGCGGCGGCCTTCGACGGCACCGGCGCCGTGCTGGCCGCCGGCGCGTCGGACGGCACGGTGCTGCTGCGGGAGACCTTGACCGGCAGGCGGCGCGGCCTGCTGCCCGCCCACTCCCTGCCCGTCACGACGCTGGCCTTCGCCCCGGGAGCCCCGGGAGCCCAGGGAGCCCCGGGCGGCGTGCTGCTCCTGACGGCGAGCGAGGACGGCACGGCCCGCCTCTGGGACGCCGCCACGGGCCGCCCGCACGGCGCCCCGCTCACCGGCCACACCGGTCACGTCTACGCCGTGGCGTTCGCGCCGGACGGCACGTACCTGGCCACCGCCGGCCAGGACCGCACCGTCCGGCTGTGGGACACCGCCACGGGACAGCCGCTCGGCCCGCCGCTGGCCGGGCACGGCGGTGAGGTGCGCGCCCTGGCGTTCACGGCGGACGGCAGGACGCTGGTCGCGGCGGCGGCCGACCTCGTGCAGGTCGTCGGCGACGCCTACGCCGTCTGGAAGTGGGACACCGCCGCCCTCGCCGCCGACCCGGCCGCCACCGCCTGCGCGCAGGCGGCCCGCCCGCTCACCCGTGAGGAGTGGGCCGCGCACGTGCCGGAACTGCCGTTCCGCGACGTCTGCCGCCGGTGATCCGATCCGGCCGAGCGGTCAGCCCCAGACCATCCGCGCGGTCTCCACCACCAGCTCCAGCTTGCGCCGCTCCTCGTCCACGGTGAGCAGGTTGCCCCTCTCCGTGGAGGCGAAGCCGCACTGGGGGCTGATGGCCAGGTTCTCCATCGGCACGTACTTGGCCGCCTCGTCGATGCGGCGGCGCAGCTCGTCCTGCGACTCCAGGGCGGGCACCTTGGAGGAGACGAGCCCGAGCACCACGGCCGTGCCCTCGGGGACGAAGCGCAGCGGCTCGAAGCCGCCCGCCCGCTCCGAGTCGTACTCCAGCAGGAACCGGTCCACCGGCACCTCGCCGAACAGGCGCTCCGCCACCGGGTCGTAGCCGCCCGTGGCGGACCACGCGCTGCGGTTGTTGCCCCTGCACAGGTGCAGGGCGACCGTGACGCCGGGGTCCAGCTCCTTGGCCGCGCGCACCTGCTGGGCGTCGATGGCGACCGCCGCGTCGAGGAGCGTGCCGACGTCCGGCGCGGCCGGGCCGAGCACGCGGGCGCGGAAGCCCGGGTCGATGACGAAGTCGTAGGCCAGCGAGTCGAGCTGGATCCACCGCACGCCCTGCGCCAGCAGGCCCCTGATCTCCTCGATCCGCAGCGCGACCAGGTCGCGGAGCAGATCGGCCGGCCTCGGGTAGGCGGTGGCGCTCAGGTCGGGCCGCCACAGGAGGTTGCCCATCGACGCGCTCACCATGGTGATCTTGTAGGGGCCGGGCGCGTGGCGGGCCAGGAAGGCGGCCTCGACGGCGGTCATGTTCGCCTTCTGGGAGAGCTTGCCGGTCGCGACGACCATGTCCCAGGTCGTCTCCTCCGGCGGCACCGGCTCGCCGTCGCCGCGCCACCACTCGGTGGACGGCAGGGGGACGGGCGACACGCCGCCCAGCGACTCCAGGATCCCGGCGAGCCAGGTCCTGCGCCGCATCTCCCCGTCGGTGAACACCTCGATCCCGGCCTGGCGCTGCAGCTCGATCGCGGCCAGCGCGGCGTCGTCCTCCAGTCTCGCCAGCTCCTCGGCGCTCAGCTCGCCGCGCTCGCGCGCCTGCCTGGCGCGCAGCAGCTCCGGCGGGCGCAGGAGGCTGCCAACGTGCTCGGCATGGGGTGTCGCGGGCATGGTTCCTCCTCGGCAGTGCGATGGGACTACGATCAGCCTCCACCTCGACGCGACGGCCGTCCAGCCCCGTTCACTCGTGGTGCAGCACCGTCGCGATCGTCAGCCGGGCCGCCGACCTGGCCGGGACGAACGCGCCCAGCACCGCGATCACCACTCCCGCCAGCGTGAGCAGCGCGAGCAGCGGCGCCCGCCACACCTCCACCATGAACGCCGGCAACGCCACCCCGGCCGCGTCGGCCATGGCCGGGACGACGAGGCGGTGCGCGAGCACGCCGACCGGGATGCCGAGCAGCCCGCCGGCCGCGCCGATCGCCGCCATCGACGTCACCATCATGGCCGTGACCTGGCGCGGCGTCATCCCGATGGACTTCAGCACGCCGAGATCGCGCCGCCGCTCCCTGGCGTCGAGCACGACCGTGTTGAACACGCCCAGCGCGGAGACCGTGCCCAGCAGCACGGTGAGCAGGGATGCGAAGCCGACGACGGCCACGGTGGTCTGGTCGGTCGTGGACTTGGCGACCGGGTACAGGCCCGGGTCGGCCGCCTTGACGGCGGCGTTGTAGGCGGCGACGTCGGTGCCGGGAGCGAGGCGGACCTCGTACTGGGTGGGCGGCCGGCTCGGCGAGAGCGCGTCGAGCGTGTGCCAGTCGGCCTGGATGAGGTCGGCCGCGCCGTCCATCGTGGCGCCGACGATCGTCGCCTCCGCCCGCCAGCCGCCCACGCTCAGGGTGAGCCGGTCGCCGACCGCCAGGCGGCGCTTGGCCAGGAACGCCGAGGGCGCCACGATCTCTCCCGGGCCGCGCAGCCAGCGGCCCTCGACGACCGTCTCGCCCAGCGTCGCCGAGTCGTCGCGCAGGAACCTGCCCTGGATCGGCTGCGGATGCCCCGCGAGATGGACGGTGATCCACGCGTCGGCGGTCACGTACACCGTGCCGGGCAGCTCGCGGAGCAGCCGCATGATCCCGGCGTCGCCGCGCGTGGGCGGGGTCTGCTGGTTGCGGGCCTGGCCGACGTGGATCACCGTGTGCACGTGCCCGACGCGCTGAGCGGCCTCGCCGTACGCGACCATCGTCATGGACAGGCCCGCCGCCAGCGTCACCGTGGCAGACCCCAGAACCACGGCCGCCAGCGTGAGTGCCGCGCGGCCCGGCCGCCCGAACGGCAGGCCCAGCCCGAGGCTGACCGGCCGGGGCAGCGGCACGCCCGCGAGCAGCCGCTGCGCCCGCAGCCCCCGGCCCCGCCCGGGAGGGGCGCCCGCGCTGAGGGCCCTGGCGGCCGTCAGCCGGTGCGCGCGCAGCGCGGGCGCCAGCGCGGCCAGCACGGCCACGGACGGCATGCCGGCGAGCGTGGCCGCGTACACCCACGGGCTGACCGAGACGGTGAAGACGCCCGCTCCCACGTCGTCCAGCAGCGGGCGCGCGGCCACGGCCCCCACGGCGGTGCCCAGTGCGGCGCCCGCCACCGCCGGGACCGCCACCATCGCCAGGTAGACGGCGACGACCTGGTTCGGGGTGAAGCCCAGGGCCTTGAGCAGCCCGATGTGCCGCAGGCCCGCCACGACCGCGCCGCTCACCACGTTCACCACGATGAGCACCGCCACCACCAGGCCGAGCACGCCGAAGGCGGTCAGGAAGGGCAGGAACGCGGCGGCGGTGCGGCCCGCGTCGCGCTTGACGACCAGGTAGGACTGCGAGCCCAGCAGCGCCCCGGCGGGCAGGTCCGCCGCGATCGCGGCCGTGCCCGCCCTGACCTGCTCGTCGGTGGCGGCGGCGGCCAGCCGGTAGAGCATCTGCGTCGCGGACGGGCGCAGCGCGGCGGCCTGACCCGGGGTGACCCACGCCTCGGAGCTCCTGCTCACGCTGGTGGCCAGGCCGACCACCGTGAACGGCTGCCCCTCGCGCACGACGAAGCTCACCCCCAGCAGATAGGAGAAGAACCCGTCGGCGGGCCGGTCCAGCACGATCTCGCCAGGGCCCGCGGGCCAGCGGCCGGCCCACAGGTTCACCCGGTCCACCGGGCCGCCGGGGGAGGCGCGGCCGACGACCGTGAGCGGGCCAGGCGGCAGGTGCTCGAACGTGTCCGGGATCGTGACCACGGCCTGCGCGAACGGGCCCGCCGCGGCCTCCACCCCCGGCGGGCGCCGCGCGAGCCGTTCCCGCGCGACCTGGCCCGGATCGTAGGCGGCCACCACGTGCGCGCCCCGCTGCTCCTCGAAGACCCGCTCGAACGGCGCCGACACGCTCTCCAGCAGCCCCAGCGCCACCACGATCGCCACGGTCGAGCAGAACACCACGACCCCGAGCACGAACGTCTGCACCCTGCGCCGCCGCACCGCCGCCCGCGAGGCCCGCCACACGGCCCCGGCACCCGCCCTCACGGCGTGCGCTCCAGGCTGTGCTCGGCGACCACCCGCCCGTCGGCCAGCTCCACCGTGCGGCTGGCGCAGCGGGCTGCCAGGCCGGGGTCGTGCGTGACGATCAGCAGCGTCTGCCCGATCTGGTTGAGGTCGATGAGCAGATCCATCACCTGTTCGCCGGAGCGGCTGTCGAGCGCCCCTGTCGGCTCGTCCGCCAGCAGCAGGGCGGGACGGTTCATCAGGGCCCTGGCCACCGCGACCCGCTGGCGTTCCCCGCCGCTCAGCGCCGCCGGATAGGCGTCGCGGCGCTGCGCGATGCCCAGCTCCTCGAACAGCTCCAGCGCCCGGTCCCTGGCCTGCCGCGCCGGGGTGCCGGTGAGCTGGGCGGCCAGCGCCGCGTTGTCCAGCGCGGGCAGGTCCTCGATGAGGTTGAAGAACTGGAAGATGATGCCGACGCGGTGGCGGCGGAACAGCGCCAGCTCCGTCTCGTCCATCGCCCCCAGGTCCCTGCCGTCGACCTCGACCGTGCCCCGCGTCGGACGGTCCAGGCCGGCGATCAGGTTCAGCAGCGTGGACTTGCCGCAGCCGGACGGTCCCATCACGGCGACCGCGTCCCCCGCGTGGACGCCGAGCGAGGCGCCGTTCAGCGCCCGGGTGGTGCCGTACTCCTTGTGGACGTCGCCGAGCCGCACGACGAGCCGCTGAGTGTTCATGGCAAGAAGCTAGATCGCGGGACGGCGGCGGCGCATCCCGCCGGGGATGTAACCGCGGCGGGCGTCATCCCGTGGATGTAGGGCCGGGGGAGGATGCCGATCGCGGCGCGCCGCGCGAAGATGATCGGGTGTGGGAATGGCTGCTCGCCGCGCTGGCGCTCGCGTGCTGCACGGCCGCGTGGCTGGCGGTGGCCCTCGTGCGGACGCGGCGGCGCTACCTGGCCGTGCTGGCCGACCAGGGGCGGCTGCTCGAACGCGAGCGCGAGCGGGCCGCCGGCGCGGCCGTGGACGCCGAGCGGGCCAGGATCGCGGCCGAGCTGCACGACATCGTCAGCCACAACGTCAGCCTCATGGTGGTGCAGGCCTCGGCCGCCAGGGAGGTGCTGCCCACGATGCCGGGCACGGCCGAGACCGCGCTGCGGGCCGTCGAGGCGGCGGGGCGGGACGCGATGACCGAGCTGCGCCACCTGCTGGGGCTGCTGGCGCCCGCGCCCGACGGTGAGGACTCCCATGGGGGCGAGCTGGCGCCCCAGCCTGGGCTGGGGCAGCTCGGGGCGCTGGCCGATCGGATCGCTTTCGCGGGGCTGCCGGTGGAGGTGCGGATCTCCGGGGAGCCGCGGCCGGTGCCCGCGGGGGTCGAGGTGACCGCGTACCGGATCGTGCAGGAGGCGCTGACGAACGCGCTCAGGCACGGGGAGGGGGCCAAGGCCGAGGTGAGCGTCCGGTACACCGACCAGTACCTGCGGGTGGAGGTGCTGAACAGCGGGCCCAGCGTGCTCACCGGCACCGCCCGCCGGGGCGGTGGGGAGCGGGGGCCGGGCGGAGACGGAGGCGGGCGGGGGCTGCTGGGGCTGCGCGAGCGGGTCGCCGTGTACGGCGGTGACCTCGACGCGCGGCGCCGGCTCGGCGGCGGCTACCGGGTCCGCGCCAAGATCCCGCTGGAGCGGCCGTGAACGCGCCTGCGAACTCGCCCGGCGACCTGCCTGTGCCCGCGCCGATGGACGTGCCGGCGGGTGGCTCGCCCCGGGTGCTGATCGCCGACGACCAGGAGCTCGTCCGCGTCGGCTTCCGCCTCATCCTGACCGCGCGCGGGATCGACGTGGCCGGCGAGGCCGCCGACGGCGAGCAGGCGGTGGCGCGGGCGCGCAGCCTCCGCCCGGACGTGGTGCTGATGGACATCCGCATGCCCGGCATGGACGGCCTGGAGGCGACCCGCCAGGTGCTGGCCCACGACCCGCACTGCCGGGTGATCATGCTGACCACGTTCGACCTCGACCGTTACGTCTACGCCGCACTGACGCTCGGCGCGAGCGGCTTCCTGCTCAAGGACGTCACCCCCGAGCACCTGGCCGCCGCCGTCCGCCTGGTCGGCACCGGCGACGCGCTCCTGGCCCCCTCGATCACCCGCCGTCTCGTCGAACGCTTCGCCGCCGCCGACCGCGTGCCGGGGCCGCCGTCCCAGGCCGCGCACACCGACCTCGCCGCGCTGACCCCGCGCGAGCTGGAGGTGCTGACGCTGATGGGCAAGGGGCTGTCGAACGCCGAGCTGGCGTACGCGCTGACGCTCAGCGAGGCGACCGTGAAGACGCACGTCGCCCGCATCTTCACCAAGCTCGCGCTGCGCGACCGCGCCCAGGCGGTCGTCATCGCCTACGAGACGGGCCTGGTCACGCCCGGCGGGGAGTGACGCCCGGACCCGGGTAACGGGTGGCCGCACTTCACTTGCGGCCTCCGCGAACTTGCCCGCCCGCCCCTTCGTTGATCCACGTGAGCAGGCACGAGAGGGGAGCGTACGTGGCGCAGGCCGGGGCGATCGCGGGCATCGACGGGTGGATCGGGCGAGAGGCGGACGTCGACCGGGTCGTGGCCGCCCTGACCTCGGGCGACGGCGGGCTCGTCGTGGTGGTGCCCGAGCCGGACGGCGTCGAGGGGCTGGGCCTGACCACCGTCGTGGCGGCGGCGCTGCGCCGTCCCGAGGTGGCGGCGCGCTTCCCCGAGGGCATCGGCTGGCTGAACTTCGGCGGCTCCCACTCCGACGAGCAGGCCGCCGAGTTCACCGAGGCGCTGGAGCACCTGCACGGGGAGGACGTGGAGCTGTTCGCCCACCTGGAGCTGGACGACCTGATCGACGCCAGCCACGACGAGGAGGCGGCCGGCGAGCTGCTGCGCGAGCAGATCTTCCAGCCGGGGCCGCGGCTGATGGTGGTGGACGGGCTGCGGCACGCCGGCATGGTGGTGCCGCTGGCGTTGGCGGTGCCCGGCTGCACGTGGCTCGTCACGGCCAGGACGGCGGGCGAGGAGCTGCCGTTCGCGGTCATCGTGGGCGTCGGGCCGTTGAGCGTCGCGCAGAGCACGGCGCTGCTGCGCCGCGACCTGCCCGCGCTGGACGAGGACACGGCCACCCGCCTGGCGGAGCTGACCGGGGGCTGGCCGCTCGCCCTCACCATGGCGCACGGGCTCATCGTCAGCCAGGTCGTCACAGGAGAGCCCGCGACCGAGGCCGCCGCCCGCCTGGCCGACCGGCTACCCGGTCGCGTGGACCTGTGCGTGCCCGGCTCCCGGGCCCGCCTGGCGGGGGCGCTCGTGGACCACTCGCTCGGCTGGCTGCGCACCGTGGACCCGGCCGCCGCCGAACGGTTCCTCCAGCTCGGCCTGTTCGGCCCTGGCGAGGGCATCCCCATCGGCGTGGCCGCTCTGATGTGGAGCTCGGGCGGGGGCGTGACCGGGGGGCGGATCGGCGCGCTCATCGCCCGGCTCGAAGGGCTGCGGCTGCTGCGGCGGCGTACCGATCATCCCGTGCTGGGCCTCGCGGACGCGGTGGGGGAGCGCGTGCGGGAGCTCCTCGGCGCGGACGGGCTCGAACGCGCCCGCCGCGCCCTGATCGAGGCCGACCCCGAGGAGACCCCGGAGGGCTGGGCCGAACTGCCCGGCACCGGGGAGTGGATGATGCGCAACCTCGCCCGGCTGTACGCCGAGGCGGGGGACACGGACGCGCTGCGGGAGCTGGTCCGCGACGGGTCCTTCCTGGGCTCCCGGATCCACCGGTCCGGCGTGGACGCGGCCCTGGACGACCTGGCCAGGGCGGACGACGACACCGCCGCGTCGCTCGCCCGCGTGCTGGCGGGCTCGTCCCACCTGCTGGAAAGCGCTCGCGAGCTGGGCGTCGGCGTGCTGCCCACGCTCGCCGCCCGCCTGCACGCCACCCCCGGCGCGGGCGCGGACCTGCGGCAGTGGCTGGCGGAGCAGGGGTCGCCCTGGCTGGAGCACCGCGGCACGCCGCCCGACCTGCCGCACGAGGCGCTCGTGCGGACGCACCACAGCCGCGCCGAGCGGATGACGGGCCTGGCCATGTCCCCGGACGGCGCCTGGCTGGCCGCCGCCGGGGACCAGGGGCGGGTGTCGCGGTGGAGCCTGGACGGGACGGCGATGCGGGCGCTGCTCGGGCACGAGAGCGAGGTCACCTGCGTGGCCGTCGCGCCGGGCGGGGCGTGGCTGGCCACCGGGAGCTGGGACGGGACCGTGCGGCTGTGGGAGGGGGACGGGCGGCTGCGCGCCGTGCTCGGCGACCTGCCGGAGACGGCCAGGACGATCGCGATCGCGCCGGACGCGAGGTGGGGGGTCGTGGGCGGGGAGGGCTTCCTGTGGTTCTTCGACGCAGACGGCACGGTGCGCGCGACGCCCGAGGAGGCGGAGGAGGACTACGAGGCCGTCGCCGTCGCACCCGACGGGAGCTGGGTCGTCGCGGTCGGCTCTGACGTCACCGAGCTGTGGGACGCGCACGGCCGCCGCACTGCGGTCGTCGAGGCGGTCTGGGAGAAGGACGAGGACGGTGAGGCGGCCGTTGAGAACAACGGCGGGGAGGCCGTGGCCGTCGCGCCCTCAGGGGAGTGGCTGGCGCTGCTCAGCCGGTACGGCACCGTCCGCCTGCTGAACCCCGACGGCACCCCGCGCGCCGAGCTGCACACCGTCTTCAGCCACGGCACCGGCCTGGCCATCGCCCCCGACAGCCGCTGGCTGGCCGTCTCCGACTTCGACGACCACCTCGTCATCCTCGACCCCGACGGAACCGTGCGCGCCCGCCTGCACGGCCACCCGGACACGATCACCGGCCTGGCCATCACCCCGGACGGCCGCCTCCTGGTCTCGGCGAGCCGCGACCACACCGTCCGCGTCTGGGACGTGGCCCTCGCCCTGCGACCCGGCGCCACCGAGGCACCCGCCCGCTACGACCTGCGCGGCATCGCGGTGGCCGGCGACGGCTCCTACCTGGCCACCGTCGGAATGTCCGGCCTGACCCTCTGGCATCCTGACGGGACCGTCCGCGTCCAGGCCACGGAGGACTGGCTGCGGAGCGTGGCCGTGGCCGCCGACGGCGCGTACGTGCTCGGCGTCGACTCCGACGGCGGCCTGCGCCTGCACGACCGGGACGGCACCGTCCGCGCCACCGCGGACGCACCGGGCGCCGGCCCCATGCTGGAGCCGGCGTCGGCGATCGCCCCCGACGGCACCTGGCTGGCCGTCTCCACCGACCACATCGTGCGCATCCTGAGCAGCGACCTCGATGTCATCGCCACCCTGGAGCCCTCCGGCGAGGAGGTGACCGCGCTGGCCATCGCCCCGGACTCGTCCTGGCTCGCGATCGCCACGGACCACGAGATCCGGCGCTGGACCCGCGACGGCCGCCCGCTGGGCCTCCTGGCGGAGACGGACAACGCGGTCGAGGCGCTGGCCGTCGCACCCGGCGGCCGTCACGTGGCGGCGGGCACCATCCGCGGCATGGTGGAGCTGTTCGAGGTGACGGGGACCAGGACGGCCCGCTTCGGCCAGGACGACTGGCTGACGGACCTCGCCTTCTCCCCGGACGGCACCCGCCTGGCCACCGCCGCCCTGCACGGCTGCCTGCGCGTCTGGGACGTCAGCACGTACGCCACGGAATGCGGCATCGTCGTGCACGGCGAGCTGCACGGCTGCGCCTGGCACCCCGACGGCTCGGCGCTGTACGCGGCGGGCGAGGCCGGCCTGTTCGCCTTCACCTACCACCGCGGGACGTGATCCCCGGTCCACGATCGGGGTCGTGGAGCTGTGGGAGCGTTCTGCGACCCTCGAACTCCTCGAACGCCTGCTGAGCGAGAGCGCGCGGGGCGGGCGGGTCGCGGTGGTGGCCGGTGAGGCGGGCATCGGGAAGTCGGTGCTGGTCACGGAGTTCGCGCGGCGGTGCGGGGCGCGGGCGCGGGTGTTGTGGGGCGGCTGGGGGCCGGGGCGGCATCGCCACCGCCATCCGCCGGAGCGCCGACGCCGCCAAGTGAGCCGACGCCCCCAAGTGAGCCGACGCCGCAGGGCCGTGCGGCGTGCTCTCGTGAATGCCAGGTGGAAGCAGCCCGGCAAGCCGCTCCTGCGGCACCATGCCGCCCTTCTCCCTCGAATATGCGACGGGCTACAGTAGGACCTTGTGACCACGTTCCGCATCAGTGAGGCCGCGGCGCTGCTCGGCGTCAGCGCCGACACCGTGCGCCGATGGGTCGACGCGGGCAAGCTCGAAGCCGAGCGCGACGAGCACGGCCACCGGCGGATCGTCGGCGCCGACCTGGCCGCGTTCGCCCGGGCGCAGATCGAGGAGAGCGGCGACGGCGGGCGCACCTCGGCCCGCAACCGGTTCAGGGGCATCGTCACCGAGGTGCTCCGCGACGCGGTGATGGCGCAGGTGGAGATCGCCGCGGGGCCGTTCCGGGTGGTGTCGCTGATGAGCCGGCAGGCCGCCGACGAGCTGGGCCTGGAGGCGGGGGTGGTGGCCGTCGCCGTGATCAAGTCCACCAACGTCGTCGTGGAGATCCCCGGTCACGAGCGCGTGGCCGGGCAGGTGTGAGGAGCCCCTTGGTGTTCAGGCGTCTTTCCCGGCGGGTGATCGCCCTGTCCGTCGCGCTCGCGCTCGCGCTGGCGGGCCTGACCGGCTGCGGCTCCGGCGAGCCCGCGGCGTCCTCGTCAGGTGGGGGTGCCAAGGAGCTGACGGTGTTCGCGGCGGCCTCGCTGACCGGCACGTTCACCGAGCTGGGCAAGGTCTTCGAGAGCGCGCATCCCGGCACCGCAGTGCGGTTCAACTTCGGCTCCAGCGCGACCCTGGCGCAGCAGATCACGCAGGGAGCGCCGGCCGACGTGTTCGCGGCGGCCAGCCCCGCCACGATGAAGCCGGTCACCGACGCGTCGCTGGCCGCCGCGCCGGCCACGTTCGTCCGCAACAAGCTGGAGATCGCGGTGCCGAAGGGCAACCCGGCCCAGGTGGACGAGCTGAAGGACCTGGCCGACACCAGGGTGAAGGTGGCGCTCTGCGCCGAGCAGGTGCCCTGCGGGGCGGCGGCGGTCAAGGCGCTCGGCGCGGCCGGGCTGAAGGTCACCCCCGTCACCCTGGAGCAGGACGTGAAGGCCACGCTGACCAAGGTGGAGCTGGGCGAGGTGGACGCGGCGCTGGTCTACAGGACGGACGTGATCGCCTCCGGCGGCAAGGTGCGGGGCATCCCCTTCCCCGAGGCCGGCCAGGCGGTCAACGACTACCCGATCGCCGCCCTGACCGGGGCGCCCGCCGCTGAGCTGGCGCGGCAGTTCGTGGAGCTGGTGCTGTCGCCGCAGGGCAGGGACGTGCTCACCAAGGCCGGCTTCGAGGCGCCCTGAACGAGATGAGCACTCCCGCGCAGGAACAGGCCCGGCCGCGCCGCGTGGTCTCCGGGCGGTTGCCGTGGATGCTGGTCGTGCCCGCGCTGCTGGGGCTGGTGTTCCTGGTGCTGCCGCTCGCGGGGCTGCTGGTCAGGGCGCCGTGGTCCACGCTGCCGCGCCGGCTGGCCGAGCCGCACGTGCTGGAGGCGCTGCGGCTGTCGCTGGTGACCGCCACCATCGCCACCGCCGCGTGCCTGCTGCTCGGGGTGCCGCTGGCCTGGCTGCTGGCCCGGGTCGAGTTCCCGGGGCGGCGGCTGGTGCGGGCGCTGGTCACGGTGCCGCTGGTGCTGCCGCCCGTGGTCGGCGGCGTGGCGCTGCTGCTCGTGCTCGGGCGGCGCGGGCTCGTCGGGCAGTGGCTGGAGGCCGGCTTCGGGGTCACGCTGCCGTTCACGACGGCGGGGGTGGTCATCGCGGAGGCGTTCGTCGCGATGCCGTTCCTGGTGATCAGCGTGGAGGGCGCGTTGCGCGGCGCGGACCAGCGCTTCGAGGAGGCGGCCGCCACGCTGGGCGCCTCGCGCTGGACCGTGTTCCGGCGGGTGACGCTGCCCATGGTGCTCCCGGGCGTGGTGGCGGGGGCGGTGCTGTGCTGGGCGCGGGCGCTCGGCGAGTTCGGGGCGACGATCACGTTCGCGGGCAACTTCCCCGGCACCACCCGCACCATGCCGCTGGCCGTCTACCTGGCCCTGGAGACCGAGCCGGAGGCGGCGATCGTCCTCAGCCTGGTGCTGCTCGCCGTGTCGGTGCTCATCCTGGCCAGCCTGCGCGACCGGTGGGTGAGCGCATCATGACCTTCGACGCACGGCTGGTGAGCGCGCCATGACCCTCGACGCCCGGCTCGTGGTCACCAGGGCCGCCTTCACCCTCGACGTCACCCTGCGGGTCGCCCCCGGCGAGGTGGTGGCGCTGCTCGGGCCGAACGGCGCGGGCAAGACCACCGCGCTGCGCGCCCTGGCCGGGCTCACCGCCATGTCCGAGGGCGGGCGGATCGTGCTGCGCGGCAGGCCGCTGCACCCGCTGCCCGCCGAGAGCCGGCCCATCGGCATGGTGTTCCAGGACTACCTGCTCTTCCCGCACCTGAGCGTGCTGGACAACGTGGCGTTCGGGCCGCGCTGCCAGGGGGTGTCCAAGGTGGAGTCCCGCCGTCTGGCCGCCGGGCTGCTGGAGCGCGTCGGCCTCGCCGACCGCGCCGCCGCCAGGCCCCGCCAGCTCTCCGGCGGCCAGGCCCAGCGGGTCGCGCTCGCCCGCGCCCTGGCCGTGCGGCCCGAGCTGCTCCTGCTGGACGAGCCGCTGGCGGCCCTCGACGCCCACACCCGGCTGGAGATCCGCTCCCAGCTGCGCCGCCACCTGGCCGACTTCGACGGCGCCACCGTCCTGGTCACCCACGACCCGCTCGACGCCATGGTGCTGGCCGACCGGCTGGTCGTCATCGAGCACGGCGCCGTCGTCCAGCAGGGCGCGCCGGCCGAGGTCGCCCGCCACCCCCGCACCGACTACGTGGCCCGCCTCGTCGGGCTCAACCTGTACCGGGGGGTGGCCGACGGGGCGCGGGTCAAGGTCGGCGAGCTGCTGCTGCACACCTCCGAGCATCTGGAGGGGGCCGCGTTCGCGGCCTTCCCGCCCGCGGCCGTCGCCCTCTACCGCACGCGCCCCGACGGCAGCCCCCGCAACCTGTGGCAGGCTCGCATCGACGGCATCGAACGGCACGGCGACAACGTCCGCGTGCACCTCGACGGCCCCATCACCGTCTTCGCCGACATCACCCCCGCCGCCCTGGCCGACCTCGACCTGACCCCCGGCCAGCGGATCTGGGCGTCGGTCAAGGCCGCAGAGACCCACGCCTACCCCGCATGAACGCCGCCCACGGGTGCAACGCCATCTGCCTCGGCGGGCCGTGCCACGGCCTGCTCACCCACATCGACCAGGACATCGGCGCCCTGACGATCCCCGTGCCGCACCGCCCGGAGACGCGGGCCCGTTACCGGATCACTCGCGAGCGGGTGCGCTACCGCGGGCAGGCGGAGCCGTACGTCGCCCTGCACTGGGCTGACCAGCCCCCCGCCTGCACGACGGCCGTTCCCGGCCGCAGCGTCCCGCCGCCCGCCTCGGGACCTTGAGCAGCCCTGGGCCTCCCCGCCTGCCGGGCGTTCAGGATTGCCAACGCGGCGGTCATCGGTCACCTTCGAACTACCGAGTCGAGAGCGGGGCGGAGCCATGCCGATCATTCGCAGCGATGACGCGTCCATCGGGGAGCCCGGCGAGCTGCGGCCCATCTACGTGGAGGTCGACAGGGTCGTCGAGGCGGACGAGAAACTCATCTGGTCGGAGCGGGAGACCCGCGCCGACCCTGCCAGCAAGGTGGTCACGCTGGCTCGCGACGTCTTCGGTGAAGGGGTCGAGCTGGCCAGGAGCTGCGCGGTCCGGGTCGCCCGGGGGCTGGCGGACCTGTCGGGCGACGTCAGGCCCGACGAGTTCGAGCTGCAGGTGGCCATCAAGCTCGACTCCGAGGTCGGCGCGGTGCTCGCCAAGGCGTCGGCCGGCGCCCAGTTGCAGGTGACCATGCGGTGGCGGGCGAAATGACCGAGCCGGTGCTGCTGCCGTACAGCCTGGTCGTCGGCCAGCGGGAGATCAAGAAGGCGCTGGAGCTGAACTTCGTCGCCCCCGGCATCGGGGGCGTGCTGATCAGCGGCCAGCGCGGAACCGCGAAGTCGACCACCGTCAGAGGCTTCGCGGTGATGATGTACGGCGAGCTGCCCGTCACGCTGCCGATCAACGCGACCGACGACCGCGTGCTGGGCGGCTGGCGGCTGGACGAGCTGATGCGCGGGGAGCCCCACCGGCAGCCCGGCCTGCTGGAGGAGGCGGGCGAGCGTGGCCTGCTCTACATCGACGAGGTCAACCTGCTCGACGATCACGTCGTCAACATCATCCTCGACGTCGCCTCCACCGGCGTGCTGACCGTGCAGCGCGAGGGCATCGACGAGCGCAAGGAGTTGCGGTTCGGCCTGGTGGGGACGATGAACCCGGAGGAGGGCTGGCTGCGGCCGCAGCTGCTGGACCGGTTCGGGCTGATGGTCAAGGTCAGGGCGGAGGAGGACCCCGAGCTGAGACGGGAGATCCTCACGACCGCCCTGGCCATGGACCAGGCGCGTCACGGCGTGGACCCCGGCCTGCTGGCCGACGGGCGGGCCGGGGACGCCGAGCTGCGCGCCGAACTGGAGGCGGCCAGAGCCCGGCTCTACGATGTGGCCGTCTCCAAGGACATCGCACGGCTGTGCGCCGACGTCGCCGCCGCGTTCCAGGCGGCCGGGCACCGCGGGGACGTCGTGCTCGCGCTGGCCGCCCGCGCGCTGGCCGCACGCGAGGGCGCGGTCGGCGTGGGCCCGGCGCATGTGGCGGACGCGGCGCCGATGGCCCTGCGCCACCGCCGCGGGGACAGCGCGCAGGAAGGCGGCACCGGCTGGGGGCAGGAGGAGGAGTCGCGGCTGGCGCAGCTCGTCGTGGAATGGCGCAGGTCACTGTGAGCGGCGTGGCCGGGCCGGGGACGCCGCGCACACTCGCCTGCGCGGCCCTGGAACCCGGTCTGGACGGGGTGCTGCTGTTCGACGCGGCTCCCGCGGCGCTGAGCCTGGCCGCCGGCCTGCTCGCGAAGCTGATGGGCGAGCCGCGCGTCGTCACGCTGGCCGCGTACCAGTCGGAGGACGACCTGTGGACGTCACTGAGACTCCGGACGTCGGGGTTCGAGCCGGGGCCGGGGCCCCTGGTCCAGGGGGAGGGGACGGCGGAACTCCTGGTGGTGGTGCCCGACCTGGCCAGGGTCGGCCTGCCGGGACAGCGCGCGCTGATCACGCTGCTCGACGCGCCGGTGGCCGTGCTCGAACGCCACGGGTACCACCGGGCATGGGCACCGCGGCTGCGCTGCCTGGCGGCCTGCGACACCGCCGAGGTGGGCACGGTGCCGCCGCACCTGCTCGACCGGTTCCCCGTCAGGGCCACCGCGGCGGGACTGACCGGCCGGTCCGACAGCTTGAGCCGGGTGCTCCACGTGTGGGGCACCGCACCGGAGAGCGCTGCCCCGTCAGGGACCGGCGCCGTCCCACAGGAGTGGCTGGACGCGGCGCGCCGCGCCAGGCCGTGGCCCGCGTTCGGCAGCCGGGCGGCGGCCCTGATCGTCGGTATGGTGCCCGCGGACCGGCCCAGACGGATGCTCGCCGCCGCGAGGCTGGCCAGGGGGTATGCCGCTCTGGACGGCGCGGAGCAGGTCGAGGAGCGGCACGTCGAGGAGGCCGCCCGCCTGCTGGGCTTCGGCCGGACCGGCGGCCGGGACACTCCCGCCCCGGCGAGGCCGGACGACGGGACGGCATCCCGGCCGGACGACGAGGGCGCACGCGAGGGCGTGGACCGCCCGCCCGCTCCCGACGCCGGAGCAGACGCCGGAAGAGCCGCCGGAGCGGCAGCCGGCGAGACCGCGGGCACGGCCGCCCAGCCGCTGGCGGTGCAGGCCCCGCAGGCCGCGATCGCCTTCGGCGCCGAGGAGACGCCTCTGCCGCCCGGCACCGGCTATCCCGAGGACGAGGCAGAGCCGCTGCGCGAGATCGCCCCGCTGCGGGCACCGCCTGTGGCGGCCGTCGGCCCCGCCCGCCGGCGAGGGCCGCCCATCGGCCTGGAACCGGCCACCGACCTGGCCGACCTCGCGATGGTGGCCACGCTGCGTGAGGCCGCCAAGTTCCAGCGGGTCCGGCAGGCGAACACCGGGACGACCGGACGGTTCCTCATCAACCCGGCCGACCTGCGCACCCACCGCAGGCAGCAGGAGCCCGAGCATCTGCTCGGCCTCGTGCTCGACCACACCTGCCGCCGCGGCTGGGACTGGACGGTCGCGCTCACCTCGCACCTGCGCTGGGCCTACGTCCACCGAGCCGGCGTGGTCGTCGTGGACGTGGGCGCCGGGGACGCCGCCGCCGAGCTGCGTGCCGAACGGTTCACCGCCAGACGGGTGCTGGACCGGCGCGTGACGGCCTCGCTGTCCAGGCCGCGCGGCCGGGCCACGCCGCTGGCCCACGGGCTGTCGCTGGCACACGCAGGACTGCGGCACGCGATGCAGCACGGCCGTGCCGCCGTGTCGCGGGCCTGGCTGGTGGTGGTCACCGACGCGCTCGGCAACGTCCCACTGGCTGCCGGTCTCCAGGACACCACCGCCGGGAGCTGGTCGGGGGAGGGGGTCACCGACGCCGTCGCGATCGCCAGGGAACTGGCCACCTTGCGACGGCTGCGGATCGTGGTGGCCGCGCCGCCGGACCCGCCGCATCCCGAGCTGGTGCTCGGGCTCGCCGACGCGCTCGGAGCTGGCCTGCTTGGCATCGGGGGAGCAGATGCGGATGTGGCGGAGGCGGGCCATGGCCACTGACATCGTCGCGATCGTCACGGGTGCGGCGGCCGAGGCCGACGAGCCGCGCACGGGGCAGGAGACGGTCGTGCAGAGCGAGCAGGTCCCCGCGGACGTGGTGACCACCGAGCCGCAGGCGCTGCCCGCCTTCACCGTCGACCCCGGCCCGCGCTGGCGGGAGACGACCGCCCTGCTCCAGGTGATCCCCACGAAGAACGGCTTCAAGGTCCGCGGAACCGGCGGTGACGCGCCGCTGCGCGCCGGCGGCCGCCACTACGGCCGTCCCCGGCTGGCCCTGGGCGTCCTGGCCGACGGCCGGCACCCGCTGGGGCTCGGCGTGCTGGACGTGGACGCCGCCATGATCGAGTGGTCGAGGGACCACTACGAGCTCGGACAGTGGATCAACGGGCTGCGCGCCCGCTGGGGCGACGACGAGCTGCAACTGGTCATCTGGGACGACACCGGGTTCGAGATCCCCTGGGAGATGTTGTACCTCGATGCGGATCCGGACGGGGGACCCGCGGAGGGCTGGCTGGGGGCGCTGGTGTGTGTCTCCCGATGGACCACGATCCGCAGGGACGGTCGCCGCCCGTTCAGCGACGAGCCCAAGGAGTGCTCGGGCGAGGTGGCAGTCTACCTCGACCAGGACATGCGTGGCGACTTCGCGGCGCTGAGCCCGTACGCGGACGAGCCCTACGACGACGTCCACGACTTCCTGGACCTGCTGCGGGGGCAGGGCGCCGGCTCCGCCTGTCTGGCCATGGTGTACATGGCCTGCCACGGCACTCTGGGCGACGACTTCTCCCGGTGGCGGCTGGGCGGGCTGCGGTGGCGTGACCTGCAGCGGCCGCCGCTGGCCGCGCTCCGGCGCGCCCCCAGCCTGGTGTTCCTCAACGCCTGCCACTCCGGCAGGCTCGTCGAGGAGGCGCACCTGGGTGACGGGGTGCTGCGCGGCTTCGCCGCGATCTTCCTCAGGGAGGGGGCCGAGGCCGTGATCGGCACCGTGGCCGAGATCGACACGGAGGTCGCCTCGCACGTCGCCGGCGTCATCGTCGAGGAGCTCGCCGCCGGGGGCGGCAAACCGATCGCCGCGGCGCTGCGCGACATGCGCGCCCGTGCGGTCCCCGCAGACCCGCACGACGCCGAGCAACTCGTCGCCTTCGTCTACCGCTGCATGTACGTCTACTACGGCAACCCCCGCACGAGCCTCAGGCTGGAGGCGAGACAGGGATGACGCTGTCGCTGGAGCCGGTGGTCGGCTGGCCGCACGAGGCCACGCCCGGCCGGACGTACCTGATGACCGTGGATCTGCGAACCCCGGCGGACGCCTGGCCGTACGACGAGGAGGAGCTGGAGTTCACCTGCATGCTGGACGCGCGGCCGTTCTTCGCCGCTCGGGCGCTCGACGACCCCGTGCTGGTGCTGCACCGCTTCGGCGGCACCTACCGACCGGTCAGGTACCTGCTGTCCGCCGAGGCGGTGGAGGCGGAGCCGGGCGTGGACGAGGCGATCTGGCTCACCATCACCAATGGCTTCGGGGTGCCGCTGCGGACGCTGGAGCTGCCGTTCACGATGCTGCGCGACGGCGCCGCCGGAGCGTCGCTGGAGGTCTCCGCGCCCGCCGCGCCGCCCCCCGGGCGGCTGCTGAGCACCCCTGCGCCCCTGGGCGCCGTCTACGACGGGACCGGGACCAACTTCGCCGTCTTCTCAGAGCCGGCCGAACGGGTGGAGCTGTGTCTGTTCGACGCCGACGGGAACGAGACCAGGGTGGAGCTGCCCGAGGTGGACGGCTTCGTCTGGCACGGCTACCTGGAGGGCGCCGGCCCGGGCCAGCGGTACGGCTACCGCGTCCACGGACCTCATGACCCCGCGAGCGGTCTGCGGTGCAACCCCGCCAAGCTCCTGCTCGACCCCTACGCGAAGGCGATCGACGGCGGGGTGGCGTGGGACGCCGCGCTGCTCGGCTACGTGCCCGGCGACCCCGGCACGCTCAACAGCACCGACAGCGCGCCCTACATGCCGCGCAGCGTCGTGGTGAACGGCTTCTTCGACTGGGGCGACGACAGGCCGCCCCGCGTCCCGTACGCGCGGACCGTGATGTACGAGGCGCACGTCAAGGGCATGACGGCCACGCATCCGGAGGTGCCGCCCCGGCTGCGGGGCACGTACGCGGGCCTGGCCCACCCCGCCGTCGTCCAGCACCTGGTCGATCTCGGCGTGACGGCGGTGGAGCTGATGCCGGTGCACGAGTTCGTGCACGGGCGCGAGCTCCAAGCACGGGGGCTGCGCGACTACTGGGGCTACAACAGCATCGGCTTCTTCGCCCCGCACCACGAATACTCCTCCTCCGGCTCCCTGGGCGAGCAGGTCCGCGAGTTCAAGACCATGGTGCGCACGCTGCACGAGGCGGGCCTGGAGGTGATACTCGACGTCGACTACACCCACACGGCGGAGGCGAACCACCTCGGTCCGACGCTGTCCTTCAGAGGGCTGGACAACGTCTCCTACTACCGGCTGCTGGACCACGATCGGGCCCATTACGCCGACTACACCGGCAACAGCAACACCCTCAACGTCCGGTCCCCGCACACGCTGCAGCTCATCATGGACTCGCTGCGGTACTGGGTGCTGGAGATGCACGTCGACGGATTCCGCTTCGCCATGGCCGCCGCGCTGGCCAGGGAGTTCTACGACGTGGACAGGCTGTCGGCGTTCTTCGACCTGATCCAGCAGGATCCGGTGATCTCGCAGGTGAAGCTGATCGCCGAGCCATGGGACGTCGGTCCCGGCGGCTACCAGGTGGGCAACTTCCCGCCGCTGTGGACGGAGTGGAACGGCAGGTACCACGACACGGTCAGGGACTTCTGGCGCGGGGAGACGGTGCTCCCCGAGTTCGCCTCCCGGCTCACCGGCTCCTCGGACCTGTACGAGTCCTCCGGCCGCCGGCCTGTCGCCTCGATCAACTTCGTCACCAGTCATGACGGGTTCACGCTGGCCGACCTGGTCTCCTACGACCGCAAGCACAACGAGGCCAACGGCGAGGACAACCGCGACGGCACCGAGGACAACCGCTCCTGGAACTGCGGTGCCGAGGGGCCGACGGACGATCCAGACGTTCTCCGCCTGCGGGCCCGCCAGCAGCGCAACCTGCTGGCCACGACGATCCTGTCCCAGGGAGTGCCGCTGATCCTGTACGGCGACGAGATCGGCCGCACCCAGAACGGCAACAACAACGCCTGGTGCCAGGACAACGAGCTGAGCTGGATGGACTGGATCCGGCCCGACGACGCATTGCTCGGCTTCGCCAGCAGGCTGGTCGCGCTCCGCGCCCGGCATCCGCTCTTCCGCCGCAGCCGCTTCTTCACCGGCCGGCCCGTGGGCGGAAGCACGATGCCCGACCTGGTGTGGTTCAACCAGGAGGGTGAGGAGATGCGGCAGGGGGACTGGGAGTCACGGGGCTTCCGGACGGTCGGCGTCTTCCTCAACGGCGAGGGCGTCACCGAGCCGGGTCCCGACGGAGGACGCGTGGTGGACGACTCCTTCTACCTGGTGTTCAACGCGGAAGCCGCGCCCGTCCCGTACACGCTGCCCGGCCCTGAGTACGGCGACGGCTGGCGCGTCGAGATCGACACCTCGCAGGACGTGCCCTCCACCCCCCTGCCGAGCCGGGCCCGGCTCACGGTGCCCTCGCACACCATGCTCGTCCTGCGTAGCCCGCCCACCGCCTGAACCCGTTGTCCCGGCGGGACAACGAAGCCGCCATGCGATGTCGGATCGGACAATGCTCCGCCAAGGTCGGCGAACCTACCCTTGCCGGTCAATGCATCCCATCACCGACTTCCTGGCAGGCCACCCGTGACCGCTGTCCCCGCGGCTTCTCCGACACAGATGCGCAAGGTCGCAAGCGCGAGCTTCATCGGCACCGCGATCGAGTTCTACGACTACTACATCTACGGCACCGCCGCCGCGCTGGTGCTGAACGAGGCGTTCTTCCCCAGCCTGTCGCCCCTGGCGGGCACCCTGGCGTCGCTGGCGACCTTCGCCATCGGGTTCATCGCCCGGCCCTTCGGCGCGATCCTGTTCGGCCACTTCGGCGACCGCGTCGGCCGCAAGGCGGTCCTGGTGGTGTCGCTGCTGCTCATGGGGCTGTCCACGGCGCTGATCGGGCTGCTGCCCGACTTCTCCACGATCGGCGTGGCGGCGCCGATCCTGCTCGTGCTGCTGCGCATCCTGCAGGGGATCGGGCTGGGCGGCGAGTGGGGCGGTGCGGCGCTGCTGGCCACCGAGTACGCGCCGCGCGAGCGCCGCGGCCTGTTCGCCGCCGCGCCCCAGCTCGGCTCGCCCGTCGGGTACTTCGTGGCGACGGCAGTGTTCTGGGCGCTGTCGTCCTGGCTGCCGGCCGACGCGTTCCAGTCGTGGGGCTGGCGGGTGCCGTTCCTGCTGTCGTTCGTGCTGGTCGCGGTCGGGCTGCGCATCCGGCTGCAGATCGCCGAGACGCCGGCCTTCGCCGCGTTCACCGCCAAGGCGGAGGCGGCCAAGCTGCCGATCGCGCAGGTCGTCCGCCGCCACCCCAAGGAGCTGCTGCTCGGCGCGGGCGCCATCGTGGTGGTGTACGTGATGTTCTACACCGCCGCCACCTACTGCCTGACCTACACCACCAAGACGCTCGGCATCCCGCGGCCGGCGATGCTCGCGCTGACCCTGGTGGCCGTGGTCGTGCTCGGCGTGAGCACGTACCTGGTGGCCAGGCTGTCGGACCGGGTCGGGCGGCGCAAGCTCATCATCGCGGGCGCGGCGTTCGGCGTCGGGTGGGGCTTCCTGCTCTTCCCGCTGCTCGACACCGGGAACTACTTCCTGATCGCGGTCGCGCTCAGCGGCGCCCTGCTGTGCATGGGCATCGTGTACGGGCCGATGGGCGCGTACCTGCCCGAGCTGTTCGCCACGGACGTGCGTTACTCCGGCGCGGGCGTCGCCTACAACCTGGGCGGCGTGCTCGGCGGCGGGGTGGCCCCGCTGCTGGTCGCGCAGATCAGCGAGAGCGCGGGCACCGCCGGGGCGGGCTGGTTCATGAGCGGCATGGCGCTGCTGTCGCTGCTGTGCGTCCTGGCCCTGCCCGAGACGCGCGACCGCGACCTCACTAGGGTTTGACGCATGCTCGATCACCTCGTCTACGCCACGCCGGCCCTCGACGACACCGTCGCCGCGCTGGAGCGGGCGCTCGGCGTACGGCCCGCCGAGGGCGGCAGGCACCTGGGCCTCGGCACCCGCAACTACCTGCTCGGCCTGGGCGGGCCCCGCTACCTGGAGATCGTCGGGCCGGACCCGGAGCAGCCGGATCCGGACGGCCCGCGCTGGTTCATGATCGACGAGCTGGCGGGGCCGCGGCTGGTCAACTGGTGCGTGCGGCCCGCCGACCTGGACGCCACCGTCGCCGAGGCGCGACGGCACGGGCACGATCCGGGGGAGCCGCGGGCCATGTCGCGCCGCACCACGGACGGTGACCTGCTGGAGTGGCGGCTGACGATGCCGTCGCGCGATCCGCTGGTGCCGTTCCTGATCGACTGGGGTACGACCGTGCATCCCGCCGAGCGTGGGCTGCCCGAGGTGGCGCTGCTGTCGCTGACCGGGCGGCATCCGGATCCCGAGCACGCGCGGGACCGGCTGCGCGTGGTCGGGGCGGAGCTGGAGGTCGAGCGTGGCGACGCCCCCGCCCTCGTGGCCCGGCTGGCGGGAGATGTCGTCCTGACCTGACCCCGGTGCGGGCTGACGCGGGCGTTCAGGGCTTGGGCGGGGAGACCGATCGGCTGCGGCGGGCGTTCAGGGCTTGCGCGGGGAGACCGACCAGCTGCGGCGGGCGTTCAGGGTGGCCGGCTCGAACCCGGCGAGCTTCTTGTAACGCAGCGCGATCTCCTCGCGCTCGGCCAGCGGCATGACGTCCTCGATGTCGGCGAAGCCGTCAGGGGCCCGCTCGTGCGTCAGCCGCAGGATCACCTCGGGCCCGTCACCGCGGTTGGCCAGCACCACGTTGCTGGTGACCGGCCGCCGCTGCTCCTCGTAGAACTCCAGGCCGAGCCCGTTGGCCAGCGCGTACGCCAGCACCCGCGCGTCGATCACCGCCTGGGTGCCGCCGTTGGAGCCCGTCGGGTACATCGGGTGCGCCGCGTCGCCCATCAGCGTCACCGTCGCGGTCGACCAGTACGGTAACGGATCCCGGTCGACGAGCGGGTACTCCAGGACCTGGTGCGCGTTCGCGATGAGCGCCTGCACGTCCAGCTCGTCGCAGTGCCAGCCCGCCACGTGGGGCAGCACCTTCTCCACCCCGACGGGCTGGTTCCAGTCGCCTCGGGGCACGCCCTCGACGCGGGCCGTGCGCTGGACGGCCCAGTTGATGAGCTGGGTGCCGTCGTCCTCGGGCGGCGCGATGGGGTAGATGACGAGCTTCTGCGTGCTGTCGCCGACCATGAGCATGGACCTGCCGGTCATGAACGGCGCGGCGTACGTGGTGCCGCGCCACAGCACGTCGCCGCCGGGCAGCGGCTCGCCCTCGCCGGGGAAGAGCGCCTGCCTGACCGAGGAGCGGATGCCGTCGGCGCCGACCAGCAGGTCCGCGTCGTGCTCCAGGGACGTGACGGGGGAGCCGAGCACCACCGCCTGCGGGCCGAGGCGCTCGCGCACGGCCTCCAGCAACATCAGCTGCAGCCGGCCCCGGTGGATCGAGTACTGCGGCCACCGGTAGCCCGCGGCCAGGCCGCGCGGCTCGGACCAGATGCGCTGCCCCCGGGAGGTGAGGAAGGTCAGGTCAGCCGTCGCCACGCCGATCGCGGCCAGGCGGTCGGCCAGCCCCAGCTCGATCAGCTCGCGGATGGCGTGCGGCAGGATGTTGATGCCGACGCCGAGCGGGTGCAGCTCCGCCACCGCCTCGTGGACGGTCACGTCGGTGATGCCGGCGGCGTGCAGGCTCAGGGCGGCGGTCAGACCGGCGATGCCGGCGCCGGCGATGACCACGCGCATGGGCCGCTCCTCGAAGCCGTCTGGCGGTCAATCCGTTCGTAAAGATACTTGAGCGGCACTTGATCGACCAGAGCGGGAAAACGGGGGCCTCCGGCAGGAGACCCCCGTCATGGGCGTTCGTTCACAGGGTGGCGAGTTGCGGGATGCTGTCCAGCCCCTGCTGGAAGACCTCCTCGCCCGGCTCGTCGTCGGGCAGCGTGCCGTTCAGGTACTTCTCGTAGGCGGCCAGGTCGAAGTGCCCGTGCCCGGACAGCGCGATCAGGATCGCCTTCGAGCGCCCCTCCTCACGGCACCGCAGCGCCTCGTCGATGGCCGCCCTGACCGCGTGGCTGGACTCCGGCGCGGGCAGGATGCCCTCCGCGCGGGCGAACAGGATGCCCGCCTCGAAGACGGCGACCTGCCGCAGCGCGACCGCCTCCATCAGCCCGTTCTCCACGGCCCGGCTGATCAGCGGCGAGCTGTCGTGCGCCCGCAGCCCGCCGGCGTGCACCGGCGGCGGCACGAACCGGTGGCCCAGCGTGTGCATCCGCGACAGCGGGGTCAGCCGCGCCGCGTCGGAGTGGTCGTAGGCGATCCGGCCGCGCGTCAGCGTCGGGCAGGCGACCGGCTCGGCGGCGATGAGCCGGATGTCGCGGCCGTTGCGCAGCTTGTCGCGCAGGAACGGGAAGCACATCCCCGCCAGGGTGCTGCCGCCGCCGCACGGGCCGACCACGATGTCCGGGTAGTCCTCGGCGAGCGCCATCTGGGCGATCGCCTCCTGGCCGATGACGGTCTGGTGGGCGCACACGTGGTTCAGCGAGCTGCCGCGGGTGTAGCCCAGCTCGGGGTTGCTCCAGGCCACCTCCATCGCCTCGGACTTGGCGATGCCCAGGCTGCCCGGGTGGTCCGGGTCCTCCGCCAGGATCGCCCGGCCCGCCGCCGTCTCCGGGCTGGGGCTGGCGGAGCAGACGGCGCCGTACGACTCCATCAGCGCCCGCCGGTACGGCTTCTGCCGGAAGCTGACCCCCACCATGAACACCTTGGCGGTCAGCCCGAACATCGCGGCGGCCGAGGCGATCGCGGTGCCCCACTGGCCCGCGCCGGTCTCCGTGACCAGGCCGGTTCGGCCGGCCTGCTTGTTGTAGTACGCCTGCGGCACCGCCGAGTTGGGCTTGAGACTGCCGCTCGGCGCGACGCCCTCGTACTTGTAGTAGATGCGGGCCGGGGTGTCCAGGGCACGTTCCAACCGGCGGGCCCGGTACATCGGGGTCGGGCGCCACTGCCGGTAGATGTCGCGGACCGGGCCGGGGATCTCGAAGTCCGGCTCGGTGCTCAGCTCCTGCTCGATCAGCGGCTCCGCCATCGACCTGGCCAGCTCCGCCCGGCTGACCGGCTCGCCCGTGGCCGGGTCCAGGATGGGCGCCGCCTGCCCGAAGTCCGCGGCGATGTTCAGCCAGGTGTAGGGGATGTCGTCCTCGGACAGGGTGTATTTGACGCGCTCGTTCAAGGTGAACCTCACACGATCGGGATCGGGGCACTCGCCTCGGCTGTCAGCGAGCCCTTCACGGTTTGGTCTTGGCCGTCCAGCAGCCGCGGGTGCTCCGTCCTGAACGCGTCCAGGACCAGCTCGTACGGGAAGTCGCCGAACTCCCCGTGCCATCGCAGGAACTCCATGTGCCGCCGCCCGGACTCGTCGAACGGGTGGTAGACGCTGTCGGCGGTGCCGTCGAACTCCAGCGGCTTGAGCCGGTACAGGCGGCACAGGGTCTTGTTGAACACCGGGGTCGCCTTCACCCAGCGCCCCTCCAGCCCGACCGAGACCAGGCCGTGGAAGCGGAAGACGTCGCCGCCGACCAGCTCCTTGAGCCGCCCGGAGGCCAGGTGGTTGCGGACGTCGGCGAACACCAGCCTGGCCGGGATGCCGAGCGAGCGGGCGGCGGCGGCGTACACGATCGACTTGTGCAGGCAGAAGCCGCTGCCGCGGGAGATGGTCGCGCTGGCCCGCAGCCCGTCGCGGGACATGTCGATGTCGTAGACGTCGTACAGGATGTCGTCGCGGACCGCGTAGTAGAGCCGCACCGCCCGGTCGGTGACGGTCCGCGCGCCGGCGGTGGCGCGGGCGGCGAACTCCCGCACCACGGGATGATCGGCGTCCAGGAACGCGGTGGCGGCCAGATCAGCGGTCATGTCTGTGACTCCTTGAGGCCGAGCATCCGCGCGATGCGGATTCGTTGCATCTGCGTGGTGCCGGAGTAGATGGTGCCGCCGACGGCGTCCCGGAGGTCCTTCTCCAGGCCGGTCTCGGCCAGGTAGCCGCGGCCGCCGAAGATCTGCACCGCCGCCAGCGCGGACCTGACGTTCGCCTCGCTGGTCACCACCTTCGCGATCGCGACGTCGGTGGTGACGTCCCGGCCGCGCACGACCCCCTCGGCCGCGTCGTACAGCCAGCGCCTGGAGTTCTCCACGCCGATCTTCATCTCGACGATCTGGTCGGCGATCATCTGGAAGGAGCCGATGGGACGGCCGAACTGGCGCCGCTGGGTGGCGTGCGCGACACACCGGTCCAGCCGGTGCCGCATCGCGCCGGCCTGGACGATGAACGAGCACAGGATCTCCCACCGCATCACGTGGTCCAGCACGGCGAAGCCGAGGCCGGGCCGGCCCAGCACGTTCGCCGCCGGGATCCGGCAGTTGCGCAGGGACAGCTCGCCGAGCGGGGAGCTGCGCAGCCCCAGCTTCGGCAGGTCCGGGCCGGCCAGCAGGCCCTCGGTGCCGCGCTCGACCAGGAACGCCGTCAGGCCGAACGGGCCCAGGCTCGCGTCGGTCAGCGCGTACACCACGATCAGGTCGGCCACCGGGCCGTTCGTGACGAACACCTTGTCCCCGTCGAGGATCCAGTGGTCGTCGCCGTCGGGCTTGGCGGTCATGCCCATGCCCAGCACGTCGGAGCCGCCGCGCGGGTCGGTGATCGCGTGCGCGGTGATCGTGGACCCGTCGCAGATCCCCGGCAGGTAACGGGCCTTCAGCTCGGGGCCGCCGAAGCGCTGCAGCGGGATCCCGGCGCTGACGAGCTGCGTGCAGATCGAGAAGCACAGGCCCCCGTCGCGGCAGCCCTCGCCGAGCCCCTCCAGGACGTACATGGTGCTGAGCAGGTCGAGGCCGCGGCCGCCCCACTCGGTGTGGAACGGCAGGCGCAGCAGGCCGGAGGCCCGCACCTGCTCCCACTTGCGGATCGGCGACCCGCCGTCGCTGTCAGTGTCGCTGCCGGGGTCGTTGTCGGCGTCGAGATGGCCCTCGGACAGCACCTCGTACCAGGGCGCGAACTCGGCTCTGAGCTCGTGGTGAGCTTGGCTCCACTCGTACATGCGAGATCAGATCCGTCAGTAGCAGGAGAACGCGGCCTCGTCGAGCGCGTGGCGCTCGTCGCCGCGCAGCGCGGGGGAGAAGACGCAGATCAGCCGCAGGTCCTCGCCGGGGGAGGCGATCAGGTGGTGCGGGTCGTTCTGGTCGAGGGCGTACATGGTGCCCGGCTCCAGGACGTGCTGGCGCCCGTCGGAGTCGACCACCGCGCCCGTGCCGCTGATGCAGTAGCAGGCCTCGAGGTGCTTGCGGTACTCCAGGGGGGAGCTGGTGCCGGCCCAGACGGTCGTGTCGGTGAGCGTGTAGCCCATGCCGTCGTCCTCGACCAGGAACCGGTGGCTCAGGCCGTTCCCCCACTCGACCGGCTCCACCTCGGAAAGCTTGCGAATGATCATGAGAGTGTCCGTTCTGCTGGTGCCGGCAGGGCTGACTCGACGAAATCGCGGATGGCGGCCACGGTCCGGAAGTTCTCCGGGACGATGTCGAGCTCGTCGACGGGGATGCCGAACTGGTCCTTCAGCCAGGAAATGAGCCTCAGCAGATCGAGGCTGTTCACCACCCCGTTGCGGAAAAGGTCGTAATCGACCTCGAGCTCGTCGGCGGGAGTATCAGGCAGATACTCCGTGACCACGAATTCTCTGATCACCTCTGTGATGTCCACGAATCGCAGCATCACCTCTGCGCACAGCCGGACGCATCTCTCAGAATGCGCGGTGCCGGACGGTCGCCCGGCACCGCGCGGGTGAAAAGGTCAGGCACGGACCATGGTCGACTGAAAGCCACCTCCCGGCCATTCCCAGGCTCCGGTGTTGGAGCTGCGGTCCTCGTTGAACGTGCCGACGAAACGGGCGGGCGAGCCCGGGTCGCCGTACCAGATGGTCAGGGTGTCGCCGGCCACCTCCCAGGTGTACTTGAGGATCTCGTGCGACTGGCCGAACAGGTGCGACTTCAGGGTGCCGGTCTCCTGGTCGTAGCCGATGTACTCGACGGACCTGCTCACGCCCAGGTCGACGCGCTGGATCAGGTAGAAGCCGCCGTCGAGCCACTCGAACGTGACGGTGCCCTCGTCGGTCTGCTTGCCGTCCTCGTCGAAGTTCGTCACCTTCCAGGTGCCGACGAGAACGTCGAGCTGGCGCATCGCGGGATTCGGGGTTTTGTCGGCCATCGGGTTTTCTCCTCCATTTCACGACCGGGTGTGGCGGGGTCTACGGGCCAGATCGTACACTGCCGCCAGATGGCCGCCAATACGTGCGCAATGTCGATCCTGACCATTCTCGGCAAATAAAGTCAAGCGCTCTGTCCGCCGATAAGTGCGCACGTTGGAAGAAGACCGGGTGCGGCCTTCCGTGTTAATACTCGGAGCAGGAATTCGCCTGGACGGGGAATTCCGGAAGGAGTTGCATATGAGCCGCCGTGGCTGGGTGCTGTTCGCCCTGATATCTGTCATGTGGGGCATTCCCTACCTGCTGATCAAGGTCGCGGTGAGCGAGGTGCCGGTGCCCGTGCTGGTCTTCGCCCGCACCGCCATCGGCGCCGCGCTGCTCCTGCCCCTGGCGCTGCGCGGCGGGCAGCTCGGCCAGGTCCGCCGGCACTGGCGGCCGGTCGCCGCGTTCGCCTTCCTGGAGATCCTCGCGCCCTGGTGGCTGCTGTCGGACGCCGAACGGCAGCTGTCCAGCTCCACCGCCGGGCTGCTGATCGCCGCCGCCCCCATCCTCGGCGTGCTGCTGGCCCGCATGACCGGCGGCGAGGAACGGCTCGGCAGGGCCCGCTGGGCAGGGCTGGCGCTCGGCGTGGTCGGCACCGCCGTGCTCGCCGGGCCGCACCTGGAGGGCGGGGACGCCTGGTCGATCACCGAGGTGCTGCTGACCGTGCTCGCCTACGCGCTGGCCCCGCTGATCGCCGACCGCTACCTGCGCGACGTGCCCACCATCCCGCTCACCGCGGCCTGCCTCGCCTTCGCCGCGCTCGTCTACGCCCCCGCCGCCGCCTGGACCTGGCCGTCCGTCATGCCCAGCGGCGCGGTGCTCGCCGCGCTCCTCGGGCTGGGGGTGCTCTGCACGGGGCTGGCGTTCGTGGTGTACGTGGAGCTCATCAGGGAGGCCGGGCCGTCGCGCGCCCTGGTGTCGACGTACGTGAACCCGGCCGTGGCGATCGCCGCCGGGGTGCTCGTCCTCCAGGAGCCGTTGACCGGGCTGATCGCCGTCTCCTTCGTGCTCATCCTGGCCGGATCCGTGCTGGCGACCCGGGCCGAGGGCGAGCCGCCCTCCTCTGCTGAGCGCCCGGCGGAGCTGGAGGACGTACGGACCTGACGGCAGGAAGCTGCCGATCACCGGCACGTAGCTGACGCCGATCCGCCTGGTTCCCGGGCCGTTCGTCGCCGAAGCTCATGGTCATGACAACCTCTGAACCGCTGCACGGTTTCCTCGCCAGGACCGCCTCCGACCCCGCCGCGCCCGCGCTGCGGACCCGTACAGGGACGGTCAGCTACGGTGAGCTGGCCGCACTCGCCGGGCACGCCCAGGCGGAGCTGACCACCCTGCCGCCCGGCCCGGTCGCGGTGCTCGCCAAGAAGTCGCCGGAGGCGATCGCACTCGTGCTCGGCTGCCTCGCGGCGGGGCGGCCGGTGCTGCTGCCACCGATCGACCTGGGCCCGGTCGCGCTGCGCGAGCTGTGCGAGCGGGCCGGCTGCGCGCAGGTGCTCGCCACCGACGCCGAGCAGGCCGGGGAGCACCCCGACCTGGTCACCAGGATCATCACCAGGGGTGAGACAGGCGGCCCGCCGTTGCCGCAGCCCGCGCCCGTCACCGACGCCCACACCGCCTTCATCCTGACCACCTCCGGCTCCACCGGAACCCCGAAGCTGGTCCCGCTCTCCACCGGCGCGGTCACCCGCTTCACCGGCTGGGCGGGCGACGCCTTCGGTCTGGGCCCCGGCGAGGTGGTGCTCAACTACGCGCCGCTCAACTTCGACCTGTGCCTGCTCGACATCTGGGCCACGCTGCGGCACGGCGGCTGCGTCGCCCTGGTGGACCCCGCGGTGGCCGCCAACCCGCGGCACGTCGGCGACTTCTTCGCCGACTCGCGGGTGACCGTCGTCCAGGGCGTGCCCATGCTGTACCAGCTCCTCGCGGAGGGCGCCTTCCCCGGCGTGCGGCACGTCATCGTGACCGGCGACCACGCGCCCGCGTCCGTACGGGCGACGCTGCCGCGGCGCTTCCCGAACGCCCGCTTCCACAACGTTTACGGCTGCACCGAGACCAACGACAGCTTCTGGTACGAGTTCGACGCCGCCGAGGCCGCCGCCCCCGGCCCGCTGCCGATCGGCGAGCCGCTGCCCGGCGTCGTCGCCGTGTTCGAGCCGGACCGCTCCGCCGACCCGCAGCGCGCCGGTGCCGTCGAGCTCCTGGTCCGCACGCCGTTCCAGACCAGCGGCTACCTGACGCGCGACCCGGGCACGCCGTCCGGCCGGTTCGTCACCGGCGCCGACGGGCACAGCTACTTCCGCACCGGCGACCTGGTCCGCCGCGACCCCGACGGGCGGCTGTTCCTGGTCGGCAGGGACGACTTCCAGCTCAAGGTGCGCGGCGTCCGGGTCAATCCCGAGCAGATCGAGCGGGTCCTGCTGGAGCACGACGACGTCGTCGAGGCCGTCGTCGTACCGGCCGGTGACGGCGCCGAGCTGCGGCTGACCGCCTTCGTCCGCGGGGCGCGCCCGAGCGGCCTGTCGGGGCTGCGCCTGCGCGCGCACTGCGCGACCCGGCTGCCGCGAGCGGCCATCCCGTCCGCCATCCGGCTGGTCGAGCACCCGTTCCCGCGCACGTCCACCGGCAAGGTGGACCGCAAGCGCATCGCCGCCTGACCGGGCGCCGCGATCTCCGCGGCGCCGCCCCTTTTCGATGTTCTGCTGAGGAGAAGACATGGCCCCCGTCGCGCCCATCGGTGCACACCAGTTGATGATCTTTCTGCTCCAGGTCGGCTCGTTGCTGCTCCTGGCGCTCGCCCTGGGGTCGCTGGCGACCCGGTTACGGCTGCCTTCCGTGGTCGGCGAGCTGCTCGCCGGCGTCCTGGTGGGGCCGTCGTTGCTGGCCCATCTCGCGCCGGACGTCCAGCAGTGGCTGTTCCCCGCGCAGGCCGGCCAGTTCCACCTGCTCGACGCGGTCGGGCAGCTCGGCGTGATCCTGCTGGTCGGGCTGACGGGCATGCACCTGGACATGGGGCTGGTCCGCAGGCGCGCGGCGACGGCGGCGGGAGTGAGCGTGGGCGGGCTGGTGGTGCCGCTGGGGCTCGGCGTCGCGGCGGGCTTCCTCATCCCCGGCTCGCTGATCCCGGACGGCGCCGACGGCACGGTATTCGCGCTGTTCCTGGGGGTCGCCATGTGCGTCAGCGCCATCCCCGTGCTGGCCAAGACGCTGATGGACATGAAGCTCATCCACCGCAACGTCGGCCAGCTCTCGCTCACCGCCGGGATGATCGACGACGCCTTCGGCTGGTTCATGCTGTCGATCGTCAGCGCCATGGCCGTGCACGCGGCCTCGGCGGGGACCGTGCTGACGTCCCTGGCCTGCCTCGCCGCGATCGTCGTGTTCGCCCTCACCGTCGGCAGGCCGCTGGTGCGCGGCTCGCTCCGGCTGGCCGCCAGGTCGGAGGGGGCCGGCGCCACGGTGGCCACCACGGTCGTGCTCATCGTGCTGGCCGGCGCCGCGACCCACGCGCTGGGGCTGGAGGCGGTCTTCGGCGCGTTCGTCATGGGCATCCTCATCGGCAGCGCCGGCAAGGTGGACCCCGCGCGGCTGGCGCCGCTGCGCACCGTGGTGCTGGGCGCGCTCGCCCCCGTCTTCTTCGCCACCGCCGGCCTGCGCATGGACCTCACCGCGCTGACCGAGCCGCCCGTGCTGCTGGCCGGGCTCGCGGTCCTGGCCGTCGCCGTCGTGGGCAAGTTCCTCGGCGTGTACGCGGGCGCCAAGCTCAGCAGGCTCAACCGGTGGGAGGCGCTCGCGCTGGGCGCCGGGCTCAACGCGCGCGGTGTCATCGAGGTTGTGGTGGCCATGGTGGGCCTGCGGCTGGGCATCCTGAGCGTCGAGGTCTACACCATGATCATCCTGGTGGCCGTGGTCACCTCGGTCATGGCGCCGCCCATCCTGCGGCTGGCCATGGCCCGGGTGGAGCGGACCGCCGACGAGGAGCTGCGGGAGACGGCGCACCGGGCGTGGGACAAGCAGCCGTCCGCATGACGGTGCAGACGGGTCGCCGGCGCGGGCCGGGACCGGCTCACGTCCCGGCGACGAGACCGGCACCGGCAGCGTGGCGGCACCCGCGGGCGGGTCGAAGCTCTTCCCGGCCAGGACGTACCGCCGTGGCATGAACGTCGCACGGCCGCCGCCGTCACGCGGTGGCCGTCGTCGAGCTCCTGCCAGACGCCGCCGTGCTCCGCCGCAGCTCACCGCTCGGCGTGCTGGCGCCCGGCGCTGACCTACGCGGCTCCCGTAAGTCGTGCGCGAACCGCTGCACGGGGCCGGCCGCCGGGTCCAGCGGCCCTTCCTCCTGCCCATCAGGCGTCCCCTCTGCGCGGCACGATGTTGCCATGCACGGGACGTCGGGCCCGCGCCCGTGATCGGTGCCCGGTTCATCCGCCACGCGAATGCGCACAGCAATTCACCGCCCCGCGAAAATCGCACGCCCCCGGCACAAAAACGAAGACCCCCGCGGCGCCCGCGGGGGTCTTTTTCGTGGTGTTCGTTTTATGTCGCTCCTTTCAGCTCAATGCCCGGCACAATTTCCCACATTCTCCTTCCTAGGCGGACGGCCAGGTGTTGGGGTCGGGGGCGGCGACCGGCACCGGCCAGGTGTTCGGGTCGGGGACGGCGACCGGAGCGGGCCACGTGTTCGCGGCCACCACGCGCGGCCAGGTGTTGGGGTCAGGGGCGGTGGCGGGGACCGGCCAGGTGTTGGGGTCGGCCAGCACCGCGTCGGCACCGCGGTCCGCGACCAGGTCCAGCGCGCCGGCGCCCAGTCCGAAAGCCGAACCGAAAGTGGCGACCGCAGCCGCGATCTTGACAATCTTGCCGGAAATCCGCGGGGTAAGAATGGCGTTCGTCATTTCACTGCCTCTTTCTCAAGTCTGGGTTTTTCTGGGCCGTTCTCGCTTGCACTTCCAACTTTGCGATCCCGGCGCCCGGCAAACCAGATGAAACGGAGTCAGCAAGCTGCAGGCGCGTTGCACCTTCCTGCCACGCGCGGCCATGGAGGGGCGCGGCGGCCGGCCCGACAGTGAGAAGGCAGGCATTGACGTGACCTGACCGCAGATGCTGAATGGAGAGCGCCATGAAGACACAGATCGTCCTCGTGCCCGGTCCGTGGATGGGCGCCTGGTGCTGGGAGACGGTGCTGCAGCGCCTGCGTGGTCACGGCCACGACGCGCTCGCCGTCACGCTGCCCGGGCTCGCCAGCGCCAGGGAGGACGTGTCCCACATCGGGCTGGAGACCCACGTGGAGGCGGTCATGGCGGTCCTGGAGGAGCGGGACCTGCGCGACGTGGTGCTGGCCGGGCACAGTTACTCGGGGCTCGTGGTCGGCCAGGTCGCCGACCGGATGCCGGACCGGGTGGCGCACACGGTGTTCATCGAGGGGTTCCTGCCGCATGACGGCAAGTCGATGTTGCACGCCTTTCCCGAGCGGTTGCGCAGGAGCGAGTTGCGGCAGATCGACGACAACGGGGGCCGCTGGCCGGCGCCCGACGCCGGTGCGGTGGGCGACGGGCAGGGGCTGAGCGCGCGGCAGGCGCATGCGCTGGCCCGGCGTTTCGTGGGCCACCCCGGGCGGACCGTGGCCGACCCCGTGAAGCTGAACCGGCCGCTGGCCGAGCAGCGGGCCACGTACGTCATCTGCTCCCTGGAGCACGTGAACGGCCAGATCGCCCCCGATGTGACGGCCATGCGCGCGGCGCCCGGGTGGGACTTCGAGACCCTGCACACCGGGCACTGGCCGATGATCTCCACGCCCGGACCGCTCGCCGCCCTGCTGGCCAGGATCGCCGACGGCGCCGCCGTGCCCGAGACGGCGGGGGAGCGGGGGCGTACGCGTGAGGGGGCCTGAGCGCCGGGTGGGGGCGCTCGCGGGAGGGCGCCCGGGCGAGCGGTGGCGCTCGCGGGAGGGCGCACGGGCGGAGATGCGTGCGCGGCCCGGCAGCCGCACACTGACCGCTCATGGACACCGATGTGCTGCTGCCGCTGCGGACGACCGGCTCCGGGGTGCCGTTGTTCTGCGTGCATCCGCTGCTGGGGCTCGGCTGGTGCTACACGGGTCTGGTGCCCTACCTGGGGCGGCGTCCCGTCTACTGCCTCCAGGCACGGCGGCGGCCCGTGGGCGACCTGGCCGCGATGGTGGCCGACTACCTCACCCAGGTCCGCGCGGTGTGCCCGGACGGGCCGTACCAGCTCATGGGCTGGTCGGCGGGCGGCAGCATCGCGCACGCGATGGCGTGCGAGCTGCAGCGGCGAGGGGCGCGCGTCGGGTTCCTGGCGCTGCTGGACTCCTTCCCCAGTACGGGTGAGTACGTGCGGCCGGCGGACCCCGAGGGCGACAGGCTGGATCTCGCCCGCACGCTCGCCCAGGACCTGGGCACCCGCCGCGGCCCCGACCCCGGGGACGACACCACGCTTGTCCTGCGGCGCCTGGCCGGGGACAGCGGCCTGAGCGAGCGGTTCCTGACGGAGCTGGTGGACACCGCGCTGCGCACCCGCGCCGCCGTACGGGGGTCGCTGCCCGGCGTCTTCCGCGGCGACGTGCTCCACCTGGAGGCGGCCAGGGAGAGCAGGGGGACGCTCACCCCGCGCGCCTGGGAGCGGCACCTCGACGGCCGCCTGGAGGTGCGCCGCGTCGACTGCCGGCACGTGGACATGATGCGGCCCGGCCCTCTCAGCGTCATCGGCCCGATCCTCGCCGCCGGGCTGGACACGCCGGCACACCGGTGACGGCACGTGACGCCTGTCATCCAGCACGGTCAGAGATGATGCGGGCACCCCCGCGTTGGGATTCTGGCCACCATGAAGGCTCTGGTGCTGTCCGGCGGGTCAGGCACCCGCATGCGCCCCCTGAGCCACTCCATGCCGAAGCAGCTCATCCCGATCGCGAACAAGCCGGTCCTTGAGCACGTGCTGGAGAGCCTGCGCGAGCTGGGCGTGACCGAGATCGGTCTCGTCGTCGGCGACAGGCAGGCGCAGATCGCCGAGGTCGTCGGCGACGGCTCGAGGTTCGGGGCGCGCGTCACCTACATCAGCCAGTCACGGCCGCTGGGGCTGGCCCACTGCGTGAAGCTGGCCCGCGGCTTCCTCGGCGACGACGACTTCGTCATGTATCTCGGGGACTGCGTGCTGGCCGGCGGGATCGGCGCGATCGCCGAGGAGTTCCGCGCGCTGCGGCCCGCCGCGCAGCTCGTGGTGCGCCGCGTGGCCGACCCCCGGCCGTTCGGGGTGGTCGAGGTGGACGCGGCGGGCGCCGTCCTGCGGCTGACGGAGAAGCCGGAGCGGCCCGCCAGCGACCTGGTGATGGTCGGCGTCTACTTCTTCACCGCCGCCGTCCACGAGGCGGTCGAGCGGATCGCGCCGGGACGGCGCGGCGAGCTGGAGATCACCGACGCCCTCCAGTGGATGGTCGACCACCGCCACGAGGTCAGGGCGAGCGTGTACGACGGGTACTGGACCGACGCCGGCCGGGTGGACGACGTCCTCGACTGCAACCGCAGGATGCTGGCCACGCAGGCGCGCGGCATCGCCGGCCACCTGGACGGGGTCAGCGACGTACGCGGGGAGGTGGTCATCGAGCCCGGCGCGCGGATCGTCGCCTCCACGATCGAGGGCCCGGCGATCATCGGCGCGGACACCCTGATCGTGGACAGCCACGTCGGCCCGAACACCTCCATCGGCACGGGCTGCGTGGTGCGCGCCACCCGCATCGCCGACTCCATCGTGCTCCACGGCGCCTCGATCGAGGAGGCCAGCCTGCGCGGCTCGCTCATCGGACGCTTCACCACGGTGGCGCCGGGACAGGCGCACCACCGGCTCGTGGTGGGCGACCACACGCGGATCGAGCTGACGACATGACCGGCAAGAGATGAGGAGTGAGGACGTGACCCACGACGTCGCCCCGCGCGCGGGGCGGAAGGAATGGATGGGGCTGGCGGCGCTGGCCCTGCCCACCATGCTCGTGTCGCTGGACATCAGCGTGCTGTTCCTGGCGTTGCCGCACCTGAGTGTCGACCTGGGCGCGAACGCCACGCAGCAGCTCTGGATCACCGACATCTACGGCTTCATGACCGCGGGCTTCCTGGTCACCATGGGCTCGCTGGGCGACCGCATCGGCAGGCGCAGGCTGCTGCTCGTCGGCGGGGCGGCCTTCGGCCTGGTCTCCCTGGTGGCGGCCATGTCCACCAGCCCCGAGATGCTGATCGTGTGCCGGGCGCTGCTCGGGATCGCCGGCGCGACGCTGCTGCCCTCGACGCTCTCGCTGATCGGCGTGATGTTCCGCGATCCCAAGCAGTTCGGGCAGGCCATGGCCGTGTGGGGGACCGCGTTCATGGTCGGCATCGCGCTCGGCCCCGCCGTCGGCGGCGCGCTGCTCGAACGGTTCTGGTGGGGCTCGGTGTTCGTGATGGGCGTGCCGGTGATGGTGCTGCTGATCGTGGCGCTGCCGCTGCTGCCCGAGTTCCGCGATCCGGGCGGCGGGCGGCTGGACCTGCTCAGCGTCGTGCTGTCGCTGGGCGCGATCCTGCCGCTGATCTACGGGCTCAAGGCCGTGGCGCGGGACGGCTGGGCGGCCGGCCCGCTCGTCGCGATCGCCGGCGGGCTGGTCGTGGGCCTCGTGTTCGTACGCAGGCAGCGGGTGCTGGAGCATCCCCTGTTCGACCTGCGGCTGTTCCGGCACCGGGCCTTCACCGCGGCGGTGGTGATCGGGATGCTCTGCGGCTCGCTGCAGACGGGCACCGGGCTGGAGGTCGCGCTGTTCCTGCAGACGGTCGAAGGGCTGTCGCCGCTGGTCGCCGGGCTGTGGTTGCTGATCCCGTCGCTGGTGCTGATCGTGTCCATCAACCTGACGCCACGGGTGGCGGCCAAGGTGCGCCCGGCGTACGTGCTGGGTGGCGGCATGCTCGTCGCGGTGCTCGGCCAGCTCCTCATCACCCAGGTCGCGGTCGGCGGGGTGATCCTGCTGGTCGTGTTCCTGTCCGTCTGCTACTTCGGGGTCGGGCCCGTGGGCGGGCTCGTCAACCAGGTCGCCATGGCCAGCAGCCCGCCGGAGAAGGCGGGGTCCGCCGCGTCGATGGTGGCCACCGGGGGTGAGTTCGGGGTGGCGCTCGGCATCGCGACGCTGGGGACTCTGGGGACCGCCGTGTACCGGAGCGAGCTGGTGCTGCCGGCCGGGGCGCCCGCTGTGGCCGGTGACAGCATCAACGGTGCTGTCGGGGCGGCGGCCGGGCTGCCCGCCGGGCAGGCGGCGGAGCTGCTCGACGCCGCGCGGGCGGCCTTCACGACGGGGCTGCACGCGGTGGGGGCGGTCAACGCCATCCTGTTCGCCGGGCTCGCGGTGCTGGCGTTCACGCAGCTGCGGCACCTGGCGCCCTTCGCCGGTCATCACCACCCGGAGCCGGAGCAGGAGCAGGAGCCCGCTCTGACGGGGTGAGCAGGACGGCCACACGAAGGGGGCCCGCCCCGCAAGGGCGGACCCCCCTTCGCGCTGGGCGCGTCAGCCGGCGCCGAAGTGGGCCCGGGCCAGCTCCCGGTTGGCCACCGTGGACAGGAAGATGGCAAACCCGGCATGGCTATGCAAGGTGGACATGTCCCGCCAGATCCGCTCGATCCGCTCCCCGTTCCGCACCGCGCTGGAGCCGGCCGTCGGGAAGAGACACCCCTCCACCGCCCGCCAGGCCAGCCGCGCGATCTCCCTGCTGATGGTGGCCAGCCGCAGGTCCCGCTCCCTGGTGAACTCGCCGCCCGCACAGGCTTCCTGCCACTGCCGGATGGCGTCCGACCACGCCGCCTCGGCGGTGGCGAGCAGCCCGGCGGCCTCGCCGTACCAGAACTGGTAGTCCGGATCCTCGGCACGCAGGGAGAACGGCGGGAACACGGTCGTCCTGACCCGCATCAGCTCCTCGTAGGCGTCCAGCGCCCCCTGAGCCATCCCCAGCATGACGGTGGCGCTGTCGAGCAGCATGAAGCTGAGCGGCCCGCCACCGTACTCGGGGTTGCCGTGCAGGGCCAGGCCGGGGGTGCCGCCGGCCACGGAGGTCTGGCTGAGGTGCAGCGGCAGCGTGTAGTGGCCGGGGATGGAGGCGTGGTCGAAGGCGACGCTGTGCGATCCGCTGCCCTTGAGGCCGAGCTGGTTGCCCCAGTCGTCCAGGCGGCGCCAGCGGTCGCGCGGGGCGACGAACAGCATGGGCGCGCCGTCCACCACCACATGACCCATGAAGTGGGTGGCGTAGGGGGCGCCCGAGCAGTAGTTCCAGGTGCCGTCGAGGATCCAGCGGCCGTCCGCGCCGCGCGTCGCGGCGCCGCTGGGCGCCACGGTCGCCGGGCAGACGAAGTCGCCGGTGGCGAACAGCTCGGCCTGCGCCCGCTCGCCGAACAGCGTGGCGACCGCCAGCGCGTGCGCGGTGCCGAGCGAGTACATCCAGCCCGTCGAGGGGCAGCCGCGCGCCAGCGTCATCGACACGCGCAGGAACGTCTCGACGCCGAACTCGTAGCCGCCGAAGCGGCGCGGCACCAGGATGCGGTAGAAACCGGCCCGCGCGAACGCCTCGTGGGTGTCCTGCGCGTAAAAGGTACGCTGCTCCGTCTCGGCCTGGCGCTCGACCAGGGCGGGCACCATGGCCTGCGCGCGCGCGACGATCGTGTCGGGGGTGAGACCGGGCTCGGGCGGAGCTCCGGGGGCATCGGTGACGGCTGTCATGCTGCGCGAACCCTTCGTCTCGGGTTTTTCCCCAGCGTCGCCCCGCGCCGCGCCGCCCCGCATCTCCTGACGTGCCACGCAATCACGCACGCCAGGAGATGCGCACGTCAGCGTCCGGATGGGACGTTCAGGTGGGCAGTTCCTCGACTGACGTCTGGGAGGACATCGTGTTGGTGACCGATGCTCCGGTGCGGGAAGACCTGGTTCACCGCGCCTCGGAGATCGTGCCTGTTCTGCGCGGGCACGCGGCATGGGCTGAGGAGAACCGCAGGCTCCACGAGGAGTCGATAGCAGCAATGGCCGACGCGGGCGTCTTCAGGCTGCGGACGCCGCGCCGCTACGGCGGCCACGAGGCGGACACCAGGACGCTGGTCGAGGTCGCCACCGAGCTGGGCAGGGCGGACGGCTCGACCGGCTGGGTCGCCTCCGTCTACTGGATCCCGACCTGGATGGCCTGCCACTTCCCCGAGGCGGTCCAGGACGAGGTGTTCGCCACGCCGGACGTGCGCATCTGCGGCACGCTCAGCCCGACCGCCATGGCGGCGCGTACGGACGGCGGCATCGTCGTCAACGGCAAGTGGGGGTTCGTCAGCGGCGCGCACCACAGCCACTGGCAGGAGATCGTGGCCGTCATCCTCAGCGACGACGCGCCGCCCGAGCCGATCATGGCGCTGGTCCCGATGTCGGACCTGATCGTGATCGACGACTGGCACACCTCGGGCCTGCGCGGCACCGGCAGCGTGAGCACGGTGGCGCAGGACCTGTTCGTCCCCGCCGAGCGTGTCATGCCGCTCGGCGCGATCCTGGAGGGCGCGCACGCCGACGGCGCCAGCGCCGGCTCGGCGATCTACCGGCCGCCGCTGCTGCCCGTCGCCTCCGCCTCGTCCGTCGGCACCGTGCTCGGCCTGGCCAGGGCCGCCCGCGAGGTCTTCTTCGAGCGGCTGCCCCAGCGGAAGATCACCTACACCGGGTACGAGAGCCAGAGCGCCGCGCCCCTGACCCACCTTCAGGTCGCCGAGTCCACGTTCAAGATCGACCAGGCCGAGTTCCACGCCTGCCGCCTGGCCGCGACCGTGGACGGCAAGGGCGAGCAGAGCGCCACGTGGAGCGTCGAGGAGCGGGTGCGCGCCCGCGCCGACCTGGGCGCCGTGTGCCGGCTCGGCAAGGAGGCGGTGGACATCCTGGCCACCGCGAGCGGCGGCTCGTCCATCTATAGCGACGTGCCGATCCAGCGGATCACGCGCGACGTCCACGCGGTCAACCAGCACGCGCTCATGCACCCGAACACCAACGCCGAGCTGTACGGGCGCATCCTGTGCGGCCTCGAGCCCGACACGCTCTACATCTGAACACGCCAGTGTGCGGCCTCGAGCCCGACACGCTCCACATCTGAACACGCCAGGAGGAGACACCATGACCACCGCACCCGCACACGCCCCCGACCAGGCCGCTGTGGCGGCACTGCCACAGCGCGTGATCGAGGCGTGGGCCGCGCACGACGCCGACGCCTTCGCCGCGGTCTTCACCGAGGACGGGTCGATGATCCTGCCCGGCCAGTACCGCAAGGGCCGCGAGGAGATCCGCGGCTTCATGACCGCCGCCTTCGCCGGCCCCTACAAGGGCACCCGGGTCACCGGCACGCCCATCGACGTGCGCTTCTTCAACGACGACTGCGGCGTGCTGATCACCCAGGGCGGCGTGCTCGCCCCGGGCGAGAGCGAGGTCTCCGCCGAGCGGGCCGTGCGCGCGTCCTGGCTCGTCGTGCGGCAGGACGGGCAGTGGCGGCTGGCCGCCTACCAGAACAGCCCGCGTGACTGAGATGGCCGGCCTCGTCGCGGACCGCGCGGTGGTGCTGGGCGGCGGCATGGCGGGCCTGCTGGCGGCCCGCGTGCTGTCCGAGCACTACGCCGAGGTCCTGGTGATCGACAGGGACACTCTGACGGGGGCGAGCGGCCCGCGCAGGGGCGTCCCGCACGGCTGCCACGCGCACGCCCTGCTCGCCCGCGGCCAGCAGATACTCGACGAGCTGTTCCCCGGCCTGACCAGGCAGCTCGTCGAGGCCGGGGTGCCCGCCGGCGACATGGCCACCCGGCTGCGCTGGTACTTCAACGGCCGCCGGCTGCGGCAGGCGCCCAGCGGCCTGGTCAGCGTGTCGGCCACCCGACCCGTGCTGGAGGAGCAGGTCAGGATCAGGGTGGCGGCCCTGGAGAACGTGCGCTTCCTGGAGCGGACCGACATCCTCGGCCCCACGTCGGCCGGCGCCCGCATCACGGGCGTGCGGGTACGGCACAGCGACGGGCAGGAGGAGCACCTGGCCTCCGACCTGCTCATCGACGCGACCGGCCGGGGTTCGCGCACGCCCGCGTGGCTGCAGGAGCTCGGGTACGAGCGGCCGGACGAGGACCGGGTGAAGATCGGCCTGGCCTACACCACCCGCCACTTCCGGCTGCGGTCGGACCCGTACGGGGACGATCTGTCGATCAACCCGGTGGCCTCCCCGGCCAACCCGCGGGGCGCCTTCTTCCCCAAGCTGCCCGGCGACATGAGCATGCTCTCGCTCACCGGCATACTCGGCGACCACCCGCCGGCCGACTACGACGGCTTCCTGGCGTTCGCCAAGTCCCTGCCCGTGCCGGACATCTACGAGGCGATCCGCGACGCCGAGCCGCTGGACGAGGGGGCCACCTTCACCTTCCCGGCCAGCGTGCGGCGCCGCTACGAGCGGCTGCCCGGCTTCCCCGGCGGGCTGCTGGTGCTCGGCGACGGCGCGTGCAGCTTCAACCCCGTGTACGGCCAGGGCATGACCGTGGCCGCCATGGAGTCCATGATCCTGCGCGACCACCTGAGGCGGGGCGGGGAGCCCCGGTGGCAGGCGTTCTTCAAGGACATCTCGCGCGTCATCGACGTGCCCTGGGACATCTCCGCGGGCGCCGACCTGGCCTTCCCCGGCGTGCGCGGGCCGCGCACGCTGAAGGTGCGGCTCGGCAACGCCTACATGGGACGGCTGCACGCCGCGGCGGCCCGCGACGGCGCGGTCACGGCGGCGTTCATGCGGGTGGCCGGGCTCGTCGATCCGCCGCAGGCGCTCATGCGGCCCGGGCTGATGCTGCGCGTGCTGGCCAACGGCGGCAGGCACACGACGGCGGAGGAGGCGGCGCAGCCGCTGCCGGTGCTGCGGGGCTGACAGGACACACACGAAAGGCGCCGGCGGCTTCCCGCCGCCGGCGCCTTTCCGCATGCCCCTACGTCCTCGAGATCAGCGAGCCGGCGAACGTCCTGACGTCGCCCACCAGCAGCTCCGGCTGCTCCAGCGCGGCGAAGTGCCCGCCACGGTCGAACTCGCTCCAGTGCGTGATGGTCGGGATGTCGCGATCGGCGAGCCTGCGCACGGGGACGAAGATGTCCCGGGGGAACACCGCCACCCCCACGGGCACGGTGATCGGCGGCGGCGTGTGCCCCTCGGCCGCCTGCCGCAGCCCCTCGGCGCCCTCGTAGTAGAACCGGGCCGACGAGCCGGCGGTCGCGGTCAGCCAGTAGATCGACACGTTGGTCAGCATCCGGTCCCTGGCGACCGCGTCCTCGGGCACCTGGCCGGAGTCCGTCCAGTCGCGGAACTTCTCCACGATCCAGGCGAGCTGCCCGACCGGCGAGTCCGTGAGCGCGTACGCGAGCGTCTGCGGCCGGGTCGACTGCAGCTTCATGTAGCCGGACAGCTCCTGGTCGAAGCGGGCCAGCCCGGCCAGCCGCTGCAGGTCCGACGGCGGCAGGCCCGCCAGCTCGGCGGGGTCGCCGGAGGGGAAGGCCATGAGCATGTTGACGTGCGCGCCGATGACGGACTCCGGAGCCAGCCTGGCCAGCTCCAGCGAGATCACCGCGCCGGCGTCGCCGCCCTGCACGAGGTAACGGCCGTAGCCGAGCCGCCGCATCAGCTCCGCCCAGGCCAGCGCCACCCGGTACGGATGCCAGCCGGCCTCCCTGGTGTGACCGGAGAAGCCGAAGCCGGGGATGGACGGGATCACCAGGTGGAAGGCGGGCCCGTCGGCGGGCTCCGTCAGCGGGCCGATCACGTCCAGGAACTCGGCCACCGAGCCGGGCCAGCCGTGGGTCAGCAGCAGCGGGACGGCGTCCGGCCGCGGCGACCTGACGTGCAGGAAGTGCACGGTGGCGCCGTCGATCTCGTCGACGAACTGCGGGTGGCTGTTGAGCTCCGCCTCCGCGGCCCGCCAGTCGAAGTCGTGCCGCCAGTACGTGGCCAGCTCCTTGAGGTACGTCAGCGGCACGCCACGCTCCCAGCCGGTGCCGGGCAGCTCGTCGGGCCAGCGGGTGTCGTCGATCCTGCGGTGCAGGTCACGCAGGTCGGCGTCGGGAATCTCGATGCGAAACGGCCGCATGCTTCCGCCCTTTCTCAGAGGCTTTCTGTCTGTCGTAACCCGGCGAACGAGGACAGGTCGGGCACCGTCCAGCCGTCCAGGTCGTACTCGCTGAGGCACTGCTCGGCGAGCGCCGCGTACTCCTTGAGCCGGCCGGAGGCCATCTGGCCGAACAGCAGCTCGATCCTGGTGTTCTCGTGGTTGCCGGCGTAGTTGCGCTCGTACAGCTCGTGCCGGCCGCCGAACTCCGAGCCGACGGCGTCCCACAGCAGCTTCATCACCTTGACCCGCTCCTCGGCCCCGGACCCGTCCGAGCCCCGCAGGTACTTGTCCAGGTAGGGGCGGATGTCGGGGTTCTTGAAGTCGGCCGCGCCCGAGTTGACGTAGATGAGGCCGCTGGCGACGTCCTGAAGGATGATCTCCCTGATCCGGGGGTAGCCGATCTGGGTGAACCAGCGGTAGGCCATGCCGTACTCGGGGTTCGGCAGCAGCGCGCCGTTCTTCCAGGTCACGGGGTTGCGTGCGGCGGCGTCCGACAGCGACCAGAACAGGTTGCGCCAGGCCAGCACCTCGCCGACCCGGGTCTGCACGCCGCGGAAGTCCTTGGTGCCGGTGATCTCCAGCGCGCGCAGCAGCAGCCCCGCCAGGAACTCCAGCTTGACCGCCAGCCGGGTGCAGCCGTGGAAGGTGAAGCGCTCGATGAAGCCGGAGCTGCCGGTGAAGAGCTGCACCTTGCCCAGGTCGCCGTAGATGAACACGTTCTCCCAGGGGATGAGCACCTGGTCCAGGACGAGGATGCTGTCGTTCTCGTCCAGCCGCGAGGACAGCGGGTAGTCGAAGGGGCTGCCGGTCAGCGCGGCGGCCGCCGTGTAGGAGGGGCGGCAGATCAGCTTCAGCCCGGGCGCGTCCATGGGCACCGTCGCCACCAGGGCGAACTCCCGCTTCTTGACCGGCAGGCCGTAGTGGGCCAGGAAGTTGTAGTGCGTCAGCGCCGAGCCCGTGGCGACCACCTTGGCCCCGCTGACCACCAGCCCGGCGTCGGTCTCGCGCTCGACGTGCACGTACACGTCGCCGACCTGGTCGGGCGGCAGGTTGCGGTCCACCGGCGGGTGCACGATCGCGTGGTTCCAGTACAGGACCCGCTCCTGCGACTCGCGGTACCAGCGGCGGGCGTTGTCGGCGAAGGGCGCGTAGAAGTCCGCGTTGGCGCCCAGCGTGCCGAGGAAGGAGGCCTTGTAGTCGGGGCTGCGGCCCATCCAGCCGTAGCTCATCCTGGCCCAGGTCGCGATGGCCCGCTGGTCGGCCACCAGGTCCTCCACGCTGCGCGGCGTGGTGAAGAAGTGGTGCGTGTAGCCCTCGCCGCCGCTGTCGGTGGGGCAGGTGAGCTGGTCGCGGGTGGCCGGGTCGTGCAGGGCGTCGTACAGCCTGGCCGTCATCCGCACCGGGTTGTGGAAGGCGGGGTGTTCGGTGACGTCCTTGACGCGGTCGCCGTAGAGGTAGATCTCGCGGGTGTCGCGCAGGCTCTCGACGTACTCGCTGCCGGTCATCGGGCGCGTCGCGGGCATCGGCATCTCCCTGCTCCAGGCGGCGGTTTCGCCTCTCCAGCCTGGCATCCGAGGTCGTGGCGGCCATCTCACGTCGTGCGCTGTTGGGCGCTTCGAGCCCGCCGCCTCGCCTTTGGTGGCGGGGGCTGCGCTGTGCGGCGGGGCCTTCCGCTGGGCGGCGGCACCTTGACCAGGACCCTGGCCGGCACTCTGGAAGGTGCAGGGCCGGACGGGCCGGTGTGACGATGGCCGCGTGAGCGAGCATCGGCTGTGGGCGCTGGCCCATCTGGGAACTCCGATGGCCCTCCGGGTCGCCGCGACACTGAGGATCGCCGACCGGCTGGCCAAGGGACCGAGCACCGGCGAAGACCTGGCCGGCGCAGTGGGCGCAGACCCCGGCGCGCTGGAACGACTCATGCGCTACCTGGCTGCCAGAGGCGTCTTCGGCAGAGACCCGTCAGGGGCCTACACCCTGACCCCCTTGGGCGAGGAACTGCGCGAGGACCATCCGGCCGGCATGCGCGCCATGCTCGACCTCGAAGGCTGGGAGGGACGGGCCGAGCTGTCGTTCGCGCACCTCCTGCACAGCGTGCGCACGGGCGAGGCGGCCTTCCCCCACCAGTTCGGCCACTCCTTCTGGGACGACCTGGCCGCCGACCCGGCACGCGCCGCCGCCTTCGACGCCCGCATGGCCGCCGAGATGCCCGCCAGAGCGCCCGCCATCGTGGCCGGCTACGACTGGGGCACGCTCAGCCACCTCGTCGATGTCGGCGGCGGCAACGGCTCCCTGCTCATCGCCCTGCTCACCGCCTTCCCCACCCTCCACGGCACCGTGCTCGACCAGCCCGAGACCGCGCGCACCGCCCAGGCGGCACTGGAGTCGGCCGGCCTGTCCGAACGCGGCCGCGCCGTCGGCGGCAGCTTCTTCGACCCACTGCCGGCCGGCCACGACGGCTACCTGCTGTCGTGGATCCTGCACGACTGGAGCGACGACGACGCCCGCGTCATCCTGGGACGTTGCGCCGAGGCGGTACGGCCAGGCGGGTCGGTGTTCGTGGTCGAGGACTTCGGCGCCGACGGGGAGTCGCCGCGTACAGGGATGGACCTGCGGATGCTCGTCTACTACGGCGGGCGGGAGCGCGGCATCGCCGATCTGCGGCCACTGGCCCATGACGTCGGCCTGGAGGTCGCCTCCGTGCATCCTGCGGCCAACCTGAGGATCGTCCGTCTGGTGGCGTGCTCATGAGCACCCTGGACGAACTGGGCGCCCCCGAGACGAGCGCCACCGGTACGGCGCCCAGAACCAGCACCGCTGGCACGATGGGGACGGCGCCCGGTGAGGCGGTGGCGGCGCTGGTGTCGCCTGCGGGGCGGCGGGATCCGTACCCGCTGTATGAGGCGTTGCGTGCGCACGGTCCCGTGATCCCGGTGCGGTCGGGGCTCACCGTCGTCGTCGGTTACGCCGAGATCTCCCGCGCGCTGCGCGACAACCGGCTCCGTGTCCAGGACGCCGCCAGCTACGACGTCATCTACCCCCGCTGGCGCTCGCACTCGTCGTTGCGCGGCTACACCGACTCCATGCTCTACCGCAACCCGCCCGACCACGCCCGCATGCGCCGCCTGGTCAGCAGCGGCTTCACGCCCGCGCGGGTGGCGGCGATGAGTGAGTCGGTCGAGCGGATGGTGCACCGGCTGCTGGACAGGCTGGCGGACCTCGGCGCGGGTGGGGCTCCGGTGGACTACATCGCCGAGTTCGCCTCCCGGTTGCCGATCGCGGTCATCAGTGCGTTGATCGGTGTCGCGGAGCGGGATCAGCAGTGGTTCCGGGAGATGGCGTCCGACCTGACGATCGCGCTGGAGGGGATCACCAACATCGCCAGGCTCGGTGCGGCGGATCGTGCGATGGATGAGCTGGCCGCCTACTTCGGCGACCTGATCGAGCACCGGCGCCGGCATCCCGCCGACGACATGCTGACAGCACTGGTACGCGCGCATGACGACGGCGGTGCGCAAGGCGACGGCGGTGCGCAAGGCGAGCGGGGTGTGGGGCGCGAGGGTGGTGCCAGGGGCAGTCGCGATGGTGGCGGTGGTGCCAGGCTCAGCCATGACGAGCTCGTCGGGAACCTGATGCTGCTGCTGACCGCCGGCTTCGAGACCACGAGTTTCCTGCTCGGGCACGGGCTCAGGCTGGCCTTCGAGCATCCGGAGCAGGCCGCGCGCCTGCGGGCGGAGCCGGGGCGGAGCACCTCGTACGTCGAGGAGGTCCTGCGTTTCGAGACGCCTGTCCAGGCCACCAGCCGGTGGGCGGAGACGGGCATGGAGTTGCTGGGCACGCCGCTGGAGGGCGGGACGAAGGTGGTGCTCATGCTGGGGGCCGGCAACAGGGATCCGGAGCGCTTTCCCGATCCCACCCGCTTCGACCCCGATCGGCCGGACATCCAGCCGCTCAGCTTCGGGGCCGGGCCGCACTTCTGCCTGGGGGCGCCGTTGTCGCGCATGGAGGCCAGGATCGCGCTGCCGTTGTTGTTGCGCAGGTTCCCCGCGCTGGCCGCCGCTGAGCCGCCGGACCATCGGGATCGCTGGGTTGGGCGAGGGCTGCGACGCTTCCTGATCACCGTCTGAGGGCACGCCACGCGCTTGGGACGTGTCGCTTCTGCGCCATGGCTCAGCGCCTTGGCCGGCGCGCGGTCGATGAGCTTCCTCGCCGGCTCGCCATGCCAGGTGGAACGCCCGCCCCTGGCCACCGGACACCCACCACCACAGCTCCCTCAACTCACCGCCACAGCCCCCTTACGCCGCTGCCAAGCCTCATGCGCCCCCCGCACCTTCTCCCACAACATCTCCCGATCCCTGCCATTCACATCCCCCAGATGCAACCCGAACACCGAGCTGAGCGCCTCGAACCACTCTCCCCGGCTCCCCAGCTCCACCTCACTGACCCCCGCCCCACTGACCCGCCGCAACATGCACCCCACCAACGCATCCGCCCCCGCCCCATCCCGCCGCAACACGACAGCGGCCCGCACCAGCCGGGACTCAGGCGAGGTGCACAGATACGGATGCCACTCCACGAAGTCCACCGCCGAAGCAGGCTCGGTCTCCATGTCCAGCCCCGCGATGGACCCCCGCGGATCGTGATCGAAGCGCCACCCGCCAGGCTCCACGGAGGACGCCGACAGCCGGAACTCGAACGGCCCCTGCCGGTAGCGGCCCTCGCGCAGCGGCAGCGGCTCCAGGAGCCCGTCGCCCAGCCCGATGTCGACCAGCCACGGCTGCCCCTCCATCCTGACGGTCAGGGCCAGGTGCGGGGCGAAGGAGACGCCGCTCGCCGGAGCGCGCCTGCCGGCCTGGACGCCGGCGCGGTGCCAGGTCACGTCGTACCCCAGCGCCGTCAGCAGCGTGGCGAACGCGCCGTTGAGCTGGACGCAGTAGCCGCCGCGCCCGCGCAGGATCCGGTCGATCGACTCGCGCGGGTCCAGGGTGATCCGCCGGCCGAGCTGGACCTCCAGCGTCTCGTACGGCACGCGCTCGACGTGCGCGCGATGCAGGGCGCGCAGCGCGTCGAGGGACGGCTCGCCGGGGTCGCCGATCTCCAGCCGGTCGAGGTAGGTGCTCAGGTCGCGGTCATGGGGTCGCCGCATGGCTCCTCCACTCAGGTCGAGTTCCTCCATCGTGCGCGGGTCGGCAGCCCCGCCGCATCTCGCGGAGTGCTGCCCGTACCGCGCAATACGCAAGATGCGGCGGGCTCCGGGCGTGATCGACGATGACACTGGCCTGAGCCATCCACCGGGAGGAGACGAGCAGATGCGCAACCAGGTAATCGTGCGGGAGCAGGTGACTGCCCGGTGGGAGGAGCACCTGCCCGGCTTGCTCGGCCGGCTGGAGGTGCCGGCCCAGGGCGTGGTGCAGGTGGGTGCGCACCGGGGGCAGGAGGTGGCGGCGTTCACGGCGTGCGGGTTCCGGCGCCTGGTGATGATGGAGCCCAACCTTGACCACCTGTCGGCGCTGCGCGAGCAGTTGCGCGTGCACCACCTGGCCGCCGGGCTGCCCGAGCCCGCCGACGGTCACCTGCCGCGAGTGGTGGTGGCCGCCGCGGCGGGCCAGAGGCGCGGCCGGGCCACGCTGAACATCACCCCCTATGACAAGCAGTCCAGCATGCTGGAGCCGTTGCAGCCGATGGCCGTCGTGCGCCAGGTGAGCGTGCCGGTCGTGCCCGTCAGCGAGGTGCAGCACGGTTGCAACGTGCTGGTGGTGGACGCCCAGGGCGCCGAGCTGGACGTCCTGGCGGGCACCGATCTGGACAGGCTGCGCCTGGCGGTGATCGAGGGCAGCGTGTCGGCCCGCTACAACGGCGGCTCGACGCTGGACAGCATCGCCGCCCACATGACCGCGCACGGCTGGCGTTCTGTGGCCTCGTGGGCGCACGAGCGTCCCGGCGTGGTGGACGTGGCCTGGCTGGCGCCCGAGCCGGCGCGCTGATGAGCCTGCTGCGGGAGGGCGGCGGCGACGGCGTTGCCGTCCTGCGGCTGAACCGGCCGCGGGTGCGCAACGCGCTCGGCGGCGAGCTGGTGGCGACGCTCGGCGCCGCGCTCGCCGAGCTGGACGACGACTCCGGCGTGCGCGTGGCCGTGCTCACGGGCACGCCGCCGGGGTTCTGCGCGGGCTCCGACCTCAAGGAGCTCTCCCGCATGAACGGCGAGGGCAAGGTACGCCACGAGGCCGAGACAGGCCGGCTGGCCAGGCACATCCAGCACCTCGGCATCCCCGTGATCGCCGCGGTGGAGGGCTTCGCCATGGGCGGCGGCTTCCTGCTGGCCACCAGCTGCGACCTCGTCGTCACGGCCGGGGACGCGCGCTGGCACCTGCCCGAGGTCCGGCTCGGCTGGGTGCCGCCGTGGGGTGTGCAGAGCCTGGTCTCCAGGGTCGGGCCCGTGACCGCCAGGCGCCTGGTGTGGGGTGAGCGCCCGCTGACCGGCGGCGAGCTGTACGCGCTGGGCGCCGCCGACGAGCTGACCGTCCCGGGTGACGCGCTGGCCCGCGCCCTGGAGGTGGCGGCCGGGCTGGCCCGGCTGCCGGCGCACGCGGTGACCTCGGCCAAGCGCGCCCTGGCCGACGCCGTCGCCGGGCACGCCGAGACGCTGGACGCGCGTACCGCGTGGATGTTCGGCGCGGACTGCGGCTCCGGCGCCGCGCGGCGGAGCCTGGCCCGATTCCACTCACCGGTGTGAGGCACCCATGAACGGCAAGGCGCGCAACGCGGCGATGACCCCGGCGATGAGCAAGCTGCGCGGCAGGGCGAACGGCAAGGTGTGCGACGCGGCGCAGGCCGTGGCGCTCATCGGCGACGGCCAGGCGGTCGCGAGCACGGGCGTCATCGGCTGGCTCACGCCCGACGCCCTGCTGGCCGCGCTGGCCGAGCGCTACCGGACCGGCGGCACGCCCCGCGACCTCACCTTCTACTTCCCGTGCGCCACCGGCGACGCCGTGGGGATCCGCGGCATGGACCACGTGGCGGTGAAGGGCCTGATGCGCCGGATCGTGTCGGGCTCGTTCATCAACCCCCGCCACCCGGAGACGGGCGCGCGGCCCGCGCTGACCGAGCTGATCCAGAACGACCTCGTCGAGGCCTACACCTGGCCGATGGGCGCCACCATGCACTGGCTGCGCGAGGTGGCCAGGCGCGGCCCCGGCTACCTGACGCGCGTCGGCCTCGGCACGTACGCCGATCCCAGGCACGGCGGCGGCAAGTTCACCCGCCTGGCCACCGACGAGCTGGTCGAGCTGGTCGAGCTGGGCGGCCGGGAGTACCTGTGGTACCCGACGTGGCCGCTGGACGTGGGCCTGATCCGGGCCGGCAGCGCCGACGCGGACGGCAACCTGGCGTTCGAGGACCAGCCGCTGCTGTCGAGCGCGCTGGCGATCGCCATGGCGGTCAAGGCGTGCGGCGGCACCGTGATCGCGCAGGTGTCGCGGCTGACCGGGCCGGGGGAGCGGCCGGCCCGCGAGGTGCGCGTCCCCGGCGCGCTCGTGGACCGGGTCGTCGTGGTCCCCGACGCGCCGACCGGCACCGGCGTGCGCGACGACCCCGGCTACCTGGGGCACGTGCCCGGCGCGGTGGCGCGCGTGCCCCGGCTGCCGGCCGGGCCGGACAAGGTCATCGCGCGCCGCGTGGCGCGGGAGGTGCGCAAGGGAGAGACCTCGATCTTCGGGTTCGGCGCCTCGTCCGACGCCGTGCTCGTCATGGCGGAGGACGGCGCCCTGGACGGGGAGAGCCTGGACGACTACCTGTTCACCACCGAGCACGGCTCGTTCGGCGGCATCGTGATGAGCGGCTGGCAGTTCTCCGCGAACTACTCGCCGCGCGCGCTGCTCGATGGGCCCGCCCAGTTCGACTTCATCGACGGGGGCGGCTGCCCGTTCGCGGCGCTGGCCTTCGCGCAGCTGGACGCGCTCGGCCGGGTGAACGTCAGCCGCTTCGGCGCGGCCAACCCCGGCGCCGGCGGGTTCGTGGACATCGCGCACGGCGCCACCCGCCTGGTCTTCGCCGGCACGATGACCACCGACGGGCTCAGGGCCGACTGTACGGCCGGCCGGCTGCGGATCCTGGAGGAGGGGCGGGTGACCAAGTTCGTGCCGCGCGTGGACCACGTGACCTACCGGCTGGGCGAGGGGGTCGCGGCCGGGCAGAGCGCCCTGGTCGTCACCGAGCGCGCCGTCTTCGACGTCACCGCGGACGGGCTGGTGCTGACCGAGGTCGCCCCGGGCGTGGACGTCGAGCGCGACGTGCTGGCCCACATCGGCTTCCCGGTCAGGCGGGCACCCGGCGTGACGCTGATGGACGCGAGCCTGTTCCGGCCGTAGCCGGGCGCCCGCCGGTCGCGCGCACCAGGTCGCGCAGCTCCTCCGCCAGCAGCTCCACGGCCTGTTCGAGCTGCTCGTCCGACAGGTACGGCGCGGGCCCGAGCCGCAGCCGGTCCCCCCGGCTGTCCGCCTGCACCCCCCGCGCCGCCAGCCCGGCACGCAGCCGCTCCGCGTACGGCGACCGCAGCGCCAGGAACCCGCCGAAGTCCTCGGGCCGCCCCGTCCTGTCCCTGCTGACCAGGTGCTCCGGCACGTCCAGGGCGTCGAAGCGCGCGGCCAGCAGCCCGACCTGCCGCAGCGAGACCCCCCGCAGGAACCGCGGCGTCAGCCCCTGCTCGGCGAAGAAGTCGAAGACCCGCGCGGCCCGGTAGTGGCTGGTCGGATCGTAGGTGGCGCCCGCGAACCGCTGCGCGCCCGCGGGGTAGGCGACGCCGGGAGGCTGCTCGCCGGAAAGCTCACCGAACTCCGCGAACCACCCGGTGATCACCGGCCGCAGCCGGTCGGCGTGGCCGGGCAGGCGCAGGAAACAGTTGCCCTCGCCGAGCTGCAGGTACTTGTACCCGCCGCCCACCACCCACGCCTCCTCGATGCCCGCCGTGCCGAACGGCACCACGCCGAGCGCGTGATAGGCGTCGACCAGCAGCTCCGCCCCGTGCCGCAGGCAGGCGCCGGCCAGCGCGTCCAGCCCCGGCACGATCCTGGCGTCCTCGAACAGCACCGCGGAGACCAGCACCGCCGCCGTCCGGCCGTCCACCGCGGCGGACAGCCGCGCGGCGAGCGTGTCGGCGGGCCGCGCGGGCAGCACGGTCACCTCCACCCCCTCCTCGGCCAGCCTGCCGAGCTGCCTGCGCAGCGTGTGGAACTCGCCGTCGGAGGTGACCAGCCTGGGCCGGCGCCGCAGGTCGAGCGCCGACAGGAAGCGCAGCACCAGGTCGTGGGTGCTGGCGCCGAGGGCCAGCTCGGCGTGCGGGTCGCCGAGGAAGCCGCGCAGCCCGTCCCTGACCCGGTCGGCCACCTTGAACGCGCCCGCCCACTTGTCGTCGGCGTCCCTGGCGGCGTCCAGGAACGCGTCGATCTGACCGGCCAGCGCCACGTCCGGCCAGGCCTGGTGCGAGTGGCCGGTGAGCAGCAGCCGCTCGGAGACGCGGAAGCGGGAGTAGTGCGGCGCCAGCCGCGCGGACTGGTCCATCACATCGCGCTCCTGATCGCCCACAGGTCGGGGAAGCAGGGCGCCAGCGAGCTCCTGAGGTAGCCGCCGCCGCTGGAGCCGGCGGTGCCGGGCCTGGCGCCGATCGTCCGCTCCACCATCTTCAGGTGCCGGTAGCGCCACTCCTGGAAGCTCTCGTCCAGGTCCACCATGCGCTCGCAGAGCTGCGCGGCGCCCGTGTCGTCCTGGTAGACGCGCAGCAGCAGGCTCTGCAGGTCCTCGGAGGGTTCGAGGTGCTCGGTCACGTCCCGGTGCAGCTTGTCCTTCGGCACCTCGTAGCCGCGCAGGTAGAGGTAGGTGAGCAGGGAGTCGTACAGCGACGGCCTGGCCAGCGCGGCCGCGATCCTGTCGCGGGCCGGGCTGCCCTCCGGCTGGCCGTGCAGGACGCGCTCGTCGCGCCGCCCCAGCACCACCTCGATCTCCCTGAACTGCGCCGACTGGAAGCCGCTGCTGGTGCCGAGCTGGCCGCGGAAGGCGGAGAACTGGCCGGGCGTCATCGTCTCCAGCACGTCCATCTGCGCCGCGGCCAGCTTGACGATGCGCAGCAGCCGGTGCAGGGTCCGCATGGCGTGCGCGGTGAACCCGCCCGCCAGCTCCAGCTGCAGCTCCGCCATCTCGTGCAACGTCTGCTTGAACCACAGCTCGTAAACCTGGTGGACGACGATGAACAACGTCTCGTCATGGCTGTCGGAAACCGGCCGCTGCGCCCCGAGAATCTCGTCGAGCGCCAGGTACGAGGAATACGTGAGAACAGTTTTTTCCGTCATGGCTTAAACGATGTGCCCAGCGAAAAGCCGGCACCATGCCGATGAGCAGCAGCTACCTGCGCGGGCCCGGCCGGTTCCTGCCATGTCGGCCGATTCCGCACGCCACGAGATGCGGTGGGCAAGAGCGCGGCGTGACTATGGCGCCAGGTCCCATCAGCGAACGGACTGCGAGGAAGCATGCCATGACATCACCGGAAATCATCAGCAATGGCGGTGGCGGCGGAAAACGCGCGCCACGGCTCGACGGCTTGCGCGGATATCTGGCACTCGGCGTGATCGTCGTGCACGTCGCCTTCGCCGCCGGCGTCATCGGCTTCTACGACAAACCCGCCGACACCATCTGGGCCGTCCTGGTCCAGGGGTTCAACGTGCTGCTGCCGCCCTTCTTCGTGATGTCCGGACTGCTGCTGTACCGGCCGTTCGCCAGGGCGACCATCGTCGGCACGCCCCGCCCGGCCATCAGGGGCTACCTCATCAAGCGCATGCTGCGCATCCTGCCCGCCTACTGGCTGGTGGCCGTCGCGGCGCTGCTGCTGCTCAACGCCAAGAGCGTGGACGGCATCTGGTACGTCCTGAGCCCGCTGCTGCTCATGCACAACTACGTGCCGGGCCCCGAGCTGGGCTACGCGGGCCTCGAACCCACCTGGACCGTCCCCGCCGAGGTCACCTTCTACCTGGCGCTGCCGATCCTGGCCTGGGTGTTCGACCGGTTCGCCAGGAAGGCCGACACCCCGGGCGGCAAGGCCCGCCGCCTGATCGTGCCGCTGGCCGTGTTCGTGCTCGTGGGGCTGGCCTGGACGGTCTACACGCACCTGGAGTTCATGGGGCCGTTCCCGTACGAGTACTTCTGGGTGATCGGCTTCACCGGCTTCCTGGCCATCGGGATGGGGCTGGCGATCCTGTCCGCGTACGCGGAGGCCACCGGCACCACGCCGCGCCTCTACCGCGCGGCGCAGCGCCGCCCGCTGCTGTTCTGGCTCGGCGCGCTGGTCGTGTACGTGATCAACTGCATCAGGCCGTTCGGCAAGCCCGGCATGGCCGACTACGCCACCGTGCCGGAGGCGATGGTGGAGATGGTGCTGTTCCTCATCTTCGCGCTGCTCATCATCGCGCCCGTCGTCGTGCCGAACGTGCGCTCGGCGTTCATCGACGCCGTGCTCACCAACCGGCCGATGCGCTTCTTCGGGCGCATCTCCTACGGTGTCTACCTGTGGCACTTCGTGCTGCAGTACCTGTGGCTGCAGAACGGCAGCGTCTTCGGCGCCGCGCCGCTGCCGATGCCGGCCGTGATGGGCAAGGCCGGGTTCTGGGAGCTGCTCGCGGTGGTGCTCGTCGGCACCGTGATCATCGCCACCATCAGCTACTACCTGGTCGAGCTGCCCGCGATGCGGCTGCGCGAGCGCCTGGTCGCCGGATCCGGGCGGCAGCGGGCCGAGCAGCAGCAGGAAAGGCCCCGCGTTCCCGCCTGACGGCGCGGGCACGCGAACAGGTGGCGGCGGGCTCGGCCCGCCGCCACCTGTTCGCGTCGCGGTCAGCTCACCTTGGTCATCGTGGCCTCGTAGCCGCCGCCCGGCCACGCCCAGCGCCCGGAGATGGTGGCGCCGTCGGCGCTGAAGGTGCCGGTGAAGCCGGCGGGGGAGCCCTCCTCGCCGAACCAGATGCTCAGCTCGCCGTCCTGGAGCTTCCACACGTAGGTGAAGGCGTTGCCCGTGCTGTCGAAGTACCGCGAGCGCAGCGTCCCGCTGTCGGCCTCGTAGCCGATGTACTCCACGCCCTTCATCGTGCCGTGCCCGTGGTCCATCTCGTGCTGCTGGACCAGGAAGAAGCCGCCCTCCATCCACTCGAAGACGAGCCGCCCGCCGAGGGGGTCGCCGGAGTTGAGGTCCTTGCCGGTCATGTCCCAGGTGCCGACGAGTGGTTCGAGCGCGTTGAGCGTGGGGTCGGGGGTGGGGAACTGGTTCTGCGGGTTCTCTGTCACGGTGTCGGTGTCGGTGACGGTCTCGGTCATGTCTCCTCCAGAGAGACTTTCTCGGTCGGACAGGCCGACGCCCGGTACGCCACGTCGCGTACCGGGCGTCACGTGCTCACTTGGCGCCGAAGAACGCCTTGACCCGGGACCAGCGGCCCCAGACGACCAGGCCGGCGATGACGAGCAGGACGGCCTCGATGATCGGCGGGCCGCCGAGGACGAACGCGTTCGTGCCGGCCGCGCAGACCAGCAGCCCGACGAGCCCGAGGGCGGCCACGCCGGACAGGCGCGGGATCAGCAGGCCGATCGCGCCGGCGATCTCGATGACGGCCACGACGTACCTGAACCACTGGCCGGCGCCGATGGCCTCGAACATGCCGACCATCGTGGGATCGCCGATCAGCTTCAGTACGCCGCCCAGCCCGATCTGGTACGCCAGGAGAACCTGGGCGACCCAGAGGGCGATGTTCTTGCCGCGGCCCGTCTTCTGGGGGGTCGCGGTGATCCTTTCTGTGGTGCTCATCCAGTCCTCCTTGAGAACTAATTGACGATCTCCATCTGGCCCATCATTCCGAGGGCGGAGTGCTCCAGCATGTGGCAGTGATAGACGTATCGGCCCAGGTGGGAGCCGATGTCGACCTGTAGGCGAACGGTCTCGCCCGGCTGGATGAGTACGGTGTCCTTCCAGCCCCCCTCGCCCGGCGGCGGCGCCTTGCCGTCCCGGTCCAGGAGCAGGAAGTGCGACAGGTGGGTGTGGAAGTTGTGCGGGACGCCGAAGCCGGAGCCGCCGACGTTCGTGTCGGTGTTGGTGACCTCCCAGATCTCGGTGGTGCCCCGCTTGACCTGCATGTCCACCCTGGCCGGGTCGAACACCTGATCGTTGATCAGCGCCCTGATGTTGACCGGGTCCAGGCTGAGCACGAGCTTGCGGTCGCGTACGGCCACCGGCGCCGGAGCCAGGGGGCGCAGCAGGGCGGGCACCCGGCTGCGGTCGGCGGCCTGCCGTACGACGTCGAAGCGCAGCACGGGGCCGGCCACGTCGTTGACCGTCACGTGGCCGCCCAGCGGCACCTTGGCGAAGTCGACCACGATGTCGGCGCGCTCGCCCGACGACAGCACCAGCCGGTCCACCGGGACGGGCGCGGGCAGCAGACCGACGTCGGTGGCGATCTGCGTCATCTGCGCGCCGTCGAGCGTCAGCTCGAAGACCCGGTGGGTGGAGCTGTTGAGCAGGCGGAAGCGGTACTTGCGCGCGGCGACCTCGAAGTAGGGCTGCGCCTTGCCGTTGGCCAGCAGCGTGGGGCGGTTGTAGGGGTCGGCGGGGTCGAAGATCAGGTTGCCCGCGTCGTCGAGCAGCGCGTCCCGCAGCATGATCGGCACGTCGTAGCCGCCCGACGGCAGGCCGAGCCGCCGCTCCGCCTCGTCGTCGATCAGGTAGAACCCGTGCAGGCCGCGGTAGACGTTCTCGGCCTCCAGGTGGTGCGCGTGGTCGTGGTACCACAGCGTGGCGCCCGGCTGGGCGTTCGGGTACAGGTAGGCCCGGCCCGCGCCCGGCGCGATCACGTCCGTCGGGTAGCCGTCGTGCGCGGCGGCCACCCGCCCGCCGTGCAGGTGCACGTTGGTGTCGTGGCCGAGCTTGTTGTCGAAGGTGATCAGCGTCCTGCGGTTGCGACGCGCGCGGATCGTGGGGCCGCAGAAGGCGCCGCCGTACGTCAGCACGGGGGTGTTCACCCCCGGCAGGAGCTGCGCCGTCGCCTGCTGGACGGACAGCCGGTAGATGTCGGTGTCGCCGGTCTGCACCGACGGGACGCGGGTGGCGGGCACCGGCATCCTGACCGAGAAGGGGGTGACGGCGGGTCCCGACCTGACCGCCGGGACGCGGCCGGCGTGGTCGTGCACGTGCGGGTGGTGCGTGCTCGCGGTCCCGGACGGGGCGAGCTCCGACTGGACGAACGGGGCCAGCGCGGCGCCTCCCGTCAGCCCGCCGAGAACGAGTAAGCGCCGTCGGCTCAACATGGCTGAACTCCTATCGCCAGCTCCGAGCGTGGCATCGCACCCCGGAGCGGTCATCTTCCGTATTGCTCACTTGACGGCCAGCCGCCGCGGCGTGCGGCCGGCGGCGCAGTCGTCGTTGTAGGCGTCGAGCAGGCGCTGCGCCGCGGCCGTCGCCTCGGCCAGCCGCGTGCCCGGGTCGCCGCCGGCCAGCACGCCGGTCATGGCGCCGGTCATGAGGTCCTGGATCCCGGCGAAGTCGCCCAGGATCGCGCCGAGCGCGGCGGGCGAGCCGTCGGCCGCGCGCAGCTGGCCGGTGGCGGCCCGGTGGATCGGGTGCCGCTCGAACCAGCCCTCCCGCTCCAGCAGCTCGACCGAGGCGCCGGTGACCGGCAGGAACCCGGCGCCGCGGTGCCACTCGGCCACGTTGCGCGCGTCCAGCAGGTACTGCAGGAACGCCAGCGCGCCGTCCGCCTTCTCGCGGGGCAGCCCGTCGGTGAGCCAGAACGCCTGGCCGGAGACCAGGTGCCCGGCGCGCGCCGCGCCCTCGTTGTACGGCAGCGGGCCGGCCGCCACCTCGAAGCCCGCCTCGGCGCAGGATCGCGCGATCATCCCGGCGACGACCGAGGAGGCGACGGTGCAGGCCACCCGCTGCTCGGTGAAGGCCCGCAGGGTGCCGCCCCAGTCCTCCGGCGTCCCGGTGTCCAGGTAGCGGCCCCGCCGGTGCAGCCGCTGCCACCAGGTGGCGTAGGCCAGCAGCTCCTCGGAGGCCAGTGTCACCTTCTCGGCCCGCCCCGACCTGCCGTTGTCGTGGTCGGCCAGCAGGCCGCCCTGCCCGGCCACCGCCTGCTGGATCAGCCAGCCGTGGTTGGCCCAGGTCACCGGGCCCGCCTCGGCCAGCTCGCCCCAGGTCCGCGGCATCGTCGTGAAGCCCGCGGCCTCCAGCATGGCGGTGTTGCCGAGCAGCACCGCCGTGGTGGCCGTCATCGGCGCCGCCACCAGTTCGCCGGCGTAGGTGTAGTAGCCGCGTACGGCGGGCTCCAGGTCGCCGAGGACGACCCGCTCGCCGAGGATCTCGCCGCGCCCGGCGACGGCCCGCTCGACGGGTACGAACAGCGGCGCGCCCGACGGCCCCCGCGTGTCCAGGGCCAGCCGGGTCGCGGTGGCGTAGTACTCGGCGAGGTCGGGGGGAGTGCCGCGGGCGGCGGCCCTGGCCACCTCGGCGGGCAGCTCGCGGAAGCCGTACCCGGTGATGTCGATCCGGTAGCCCGGATGGGCGGCCTCGAAACCGGCGGCCAGCTTCTTGATCGGATCCAGGTAGCCCGGCAGCGGATGCTCCGCCAGCCAGACGTTGACGACCGTTGTCATCGCCTCATCATGGACACGGCCCCGCGCCCGCACATCTCGTGACGTGCGCTGTTCCCCCGGGCCACACAGCAATACAGAGGATGAGTGATCGAACAGGGAGATGTGACCCTGGCTCCGAGTCGCATGGCGGCGAATGGAGGAGCACGGTGATCAGTACCCATGACGAGTTCGATGTTGTCGTGATCGGTGGCGGCCCCGGCGGATCGAGCACGGCCGGACTGCTGGCCAAACGTAACCACCGCGTGCTGGTGCTCGAACGCGAGAAGTTCCCCCGTTACCACATCGGCGAGTCGCTGATCACGGGGTCCATGCCCACGCTTGACGAGCTGGGCCTGCGCTCGCGGCTGGACCAGATGGGCTTCGTCAAGAAGTACGGCGGCACGCTGCTGTGGGGCAAGAACCAGGGCACCTGGGACTTCCGTTTCGCCGAGGCCGCCAACTACGAGCACACCTACCAGGTGCGCCGGGCCGACTTCGACGCCGTCCTGCTGGCCAGGGCCAGGGAGCTGGGCGCGACCGTGCTGGAGGAGGCGACGGTCAAGCACTTCCTGTTCGAGGGCGAGCGCATCGCCGGCGTCACGTACACGGTCAAGGGCGACCCCGAGCCGCGCACCGCGCGCTGCCGCCTGCTCGTGGACGCCTCGGGGCAGCAGCACGTGCTGGCCCGCCACTTCGACCTCGTCGAGTACCACGAGGACCTGCGCAACATCGCCGTCTGGTCCTACTTCCAGGGCTGCAAGCGCTACGGCGGCACCAGGGCGGGCGACACGGTCACGGAGAACAGGCCGAACGGCTGGTTCTGGTTCATCCCGCTGCACGACGGCACCGTGAGCGTCGGCTACGTCACGCCGATCGAGGAGTACAAGAAGTCGGGCAAGAGCCTGGAGGAGCTGTTCACCTCCGAGCTGGCCGCCGCCGAGGAGGTCAGGGCGCTGACGGAGGGCGCCACCCGGGCGGCCGCCTTCCGCAGCATCCGCGACTGGTCCTACACCTGCAGCCGCTTCCACGGCCCCGGCTGGGCGCTGGTGGGCGACGCGGCGGCCTTCATCGACCCGCTGCTGTCCACGGGCGTCGGCCTGGCGCTGCGCGGCTCGCGCGGGCTGGCCGGCGCCGTGGACGCCGCCCTGCGCGACCCGTCCTGCGAGGAGCAGGTGCTGGCGCGCTACGAGAAGGAGTACCGCGCCTTCCTGAACTCCCTGCTGGCCTTCGTGCGCTTCTTCTACGACCGCACCCGCCACAAGGAGGAGTACTGGGAGAAGGCGCAGGAGCTGCTCGACCCGCGCAGGCTGCGCCCGCGGAAGATCGACTTCGCGACGATGCTCTCCGGCGTCTCGGGCGTCCACGACATCTTCCACACCGACTGACGGAGCGTCTGATGGTGCCGACATCTGTTCATGGACACGTCGCCGAGCAGGCAGCGCTCACGCCGGACCTGGTCGCCGTCTCCGGCGGCCCCGCCACCCTGACCTACCGGGAGCTCGACGAGCGGGCCAACCGGCTGGCCCACCGCCTGCGCGGCCTCGGCGTGGGGCCGGAGACGCCGGTCGCGGTCCTGATGGAGCGCTCGGCCGAGCTCGTGGTGGCGCTGCTCGCGATCCTCAAGGCGGGCGGCTGCTACCTGCCCGTGCACAGCGCCTACCCGCCCGACCGGCAGCAGTGGATCATCGACTCGTCGGGCGCTCCCGTGCTGCTGGCCGACCGCGCCAAGGCCGGCGCCGGTCTGCCGTCCGCGCCCAGGACCCTCGTCCTGGACGAGCCGGACGAGCGGGCGCGGGCGGACGCCGAGCCGTCCGCCGCGCCGCCCGACGTCACCCTGCCGGGCAACCTGGCCTACGTCATCTACACCTCGGGCTCGACCGGGCGCCCCAAGGGCGTGGCCGTCACCCACGACGACGTGCTCGGCCTGGCGCTGGACCGCTGCTGGGACAGCGGCAACCACCGCCGCGTGCTCATGGTCGCCCCGTACGCCTTCAACGTCTCCACCTACGAGCTGTGGGTGCCGCTGCTGCACGGCGGCCGGATCGTCGTGGCACCGCCCGGCGAGCTGGACCTGGCCGGGCTGAAGGAGCTGGTGACCCGCGAGGAGATCACCGCCCTGCACCTGACGGCCGGGCTGTTCCGCGTCGTGGCGGAGGAGGGCCCCGGCTGGCTGGCCGCCGTGCGCGAGGTGCTCACCGGCGGCGACGTGATCGTCCCGTCGGCGGTCAGGCAGCTGCACGCCGCCTGTCCCGACACGGTGGTCCGCGCCATGTACGGGGCGACGGAGGTCACCCTGTTCTCCACGACCGCCGAGCTGCGCGCCGGCGCCGCGCTGGACACGTGCGTCCCGGTCGGCGGCCCGATGGACGACGTCAGGCTGTACATCCTGGACGACCGGCTCAGCCCCGTCCCCGGCGACCTCGAAGGCGAGCTCTACATCGGCGGCAGGGGCGTCGCCCGCGGGTACTACGACCGGGCCGACCTGACCGCCGAGCGCTTCGTGGCCGACCCGTTCGCCGGCGCCGGCCGCCGCATGTACCGGACCGGCGACCTGGCCAGGCGCAACGGCGACGGGCAGATCGAGTTCATCGGGCGGGCCGGCGACCAGGTCAAGATCCTGGGCTTCCGGGTGGAGCTGGCCGAGGTCGAGGCCGCGGTGGCGAGCTTCCCCGGCCTCGCGCACGCCGCCGTCGTCGCCCGCGAGCTGCGCGAGGGCGAGAAGCGCCTGGTCGCCTACGTGGTGCCGGCCGGTGAGCCGCCCGCCGTGGGCACGCTGCGCGCGCACGTCAAGACCCTGCTGCCCGACTACATGGTGCCCGCGGCGTTCGTCCTGCTGGACGCGCTGCCGCTGACCGCCAACGGCAAGGTGGACCGCGCGGCGCTGCCCGACCCGGAGCCGGACACCGACACCGCCTACCGGGCGCCGCTCAACGCCCGCCAGGAGGTCCTGTGCTCGGTGTTCGCCGACGTGTTCGGCGTCGAGCGGATCGGCATCGACGACAGCATCTTCGACCTCGACGTGCAGTCGCTGCTGGCGATGCGGCTGGTCAACCGCATCTCCACGACGCTGGACGTCGAGCTGACCATCCGCGACCTGTTCGACGCCCCCACCGTGGCCGGTCTGGATGAATGGCTCGAGTCCGCCGTGGCGGGCCAGGGAGGCAGCTGAGATGAGCAACCCCTTCGACGACCAGGCCACCACCTTCCGCGTGCTGGTCAACCACGAGGACCAGCACTGCCTGTGGCCGGCCTTCGCCGACGTGCCCGAGGGCTGGGAGAGCGCCTACGGGCCGGCCGAGCGCGCGGCCTGCGTCGAGTACGTCAACGCGCACTGGACCGACCTGCGGCCCCGCAGCCTCGTCGCCCAGATGGAGGCGGGATAGGCCATGACCAGGGACGATCTGCGCCTCGACCACATCGGCTTCCACGTCGCCGACCTGACGGCGGAGGCGGGCGGGCTGAGCCGCGGCTACGGGCTGCGCCCCTACGCCGAGGCCGCCACGCCGGGCTCCCGCTCGCTGGCCGTGGGCGCCGGCCGGGTCAGGTTCGTGCTCACCCAGCCGGCCGCCGGTGACCATCCCGGCGCCGCCTACCTCGACAGGCACGGCGACGGCGTGGCCGACGTCGCGTTCGGCGTCGCCGACGCCACCGCCGCCTTCCACACCGCGGTCGACCGGGGCGCCGGGCCGGTGTCCCCGCCGCACGCCCGCGACGGCTTCGTCACCGCCACCGTCCAGGGCGTGGGCGACCTGGTCCACACGTTCGTGCAGCGCCCGGAGGGCCTGGACGAGCGGGCCCTGCCCGGCTTCACGCCCATCCCCGAGCCGGCGGGCGGCCTCGACGCCGGCCTGGTCGAGGTGGACCACCTGGCCGTGTGCGTGCCGTCCGGCGACCTGGCCGCCACCGTGGCCTTCTACCGGCACGTCCTGGACTTCCAGCTCATCTTCGCCGAGCGCATCACCGTCGGCGACCAGGCCATGACCACCGAGGTGGTCAAGAACGGGTCGGTGACGCTCACGCTCATCGAGCCCGACGCCGACAAGGAGCCCGGCCACATCGACGAGTTCCTCGCCGCCCACGGCGGCGCGGGCGTGCAGCACCTGGCGATGAGCACGCTCGACATCACCGCGGCCGTGGACACCACCGGCGCCGGGGGAGTGGAGTTCCTGCCCACCCCCGCCACCTACTACGACCTGCTGCCCGGCCGGGTGCGGCCCGCCAAGTACCCGCTGCCCGAGCTGCGGCGGCGCAGCATCCTCGTGGACGAGGACCACGACGGGCAGCTCTACCAGATCTTCGCCCGCTCCGCGCACCCGCGCGGCACCTTCTTCTTCGAACTCATCGAGCGGCTGGGAGCCCGCTCCTTCGGCAGCGGCAACATCGCCGCGCTCTACCAGGCCGTGGAGCTCCAGCGCGCCAACCATCGCGACGCCCGTACGGAGGCGGCAGCATGACCTCTTCCCTGTCAACCCCGGCCCCGCCCACCACGCAGCACCCGCTGTCCTACACCCAGCAGTTCCTGCGGCTGTTCGACCAGGGCGACGGCCAGGGCCCCTTCAGCGCCCGCTACAACATCGTCGTGGGCTGGCGCGTACGCGGCCGGCTCGACGTGGAGACGCTGCGCGAGGCGATCACCGAGGTCGCCGCCAGGCACGACTCGCTCAACGCCACGATCACCCGCGGCGAGGGCGAGTCGCACCAGACCATCCAGCCGCCCTCGCCCGCCCGGCTGCTCGTGGTGGACCTGCCGAAGGCGGCGCCCGAGTACCGCGGCCGCAAGGCCGAGGAGCTGCTGACCGAGATCGAGTCCGGCTCCTACAGCCTCCAGGAGCTGCCGCACCTGCGCGCCGTCCTGGGCCGCTTCGACGAGCAGGACGCGGTGCTCGCGCTGATCGTGCACCACACGGCGGGCGACGGCTGGTCCATGCAGCTGCTCATCCGCGACATCGTCACCTGCTACGCCCGCCGCCGCGGCCACGACGTGCCCGAGCAGCCGGCGCCGCGGCCCTACCACGAGTACGCCGCCTGGCAGCAGGAGAACGCCGAGTCCGCGAACGCGCGGGCCGCGCGCGGCTACTGGCGCGACAAGCTGCGCGGCGCGCGCATGCTGTCGGTCAGGACCGACCACACCAGGTCGGCCGGGCTGGCCAAGGTCTGCCCGGTCTACCGCTTCACGCTCACCAAGGAGCTGTCGGCCGAGGCGCTGGCGTTCGCCAAGCGGGCCCGCAGCTCACCCTTCATGGTGCTGCTGGCCGCCTACAACGTGCTGCTGCAGCGCCTCACCGGCGCCACCGACCTGGTCATCCCGGCCATCACCTCGGGCCGGGCGCAGCCGCAGTTCCAGGAGACCGTCGGGCCGTTCTTCAACTTCCTGCCGCTGCGTACCGACGTCACCGGCTGCGACACCTTCCGCCAGGTGGTCGACAGGACCAGGATCACCTGCGTCGAGGCGTACGCGCAGGAGATCCCGTTCCTGCAGATCGCGGCCGAGTCGCCGGAGCTGATGGCCGAGGCGGCGCTGGACGACAGGGCGCTGTGCGCGCTGCAGGTCTGGCAGTTCGCCGCCGTCATGGAGGGCGAGCGGATCGGCGACCTGGCGGTCGAGGAGGTGCGCGGGCGGCTGTTCTCCCAGCCCAACGGCACCGACATCCCCGACGGCGCGCTGCTCACCTTCGACATCGACCCGTCGGGCGAGATCTACGGCAACTTCGCCTACAACAGCAACCTGTTCACCGAGAGCTCGATCATGTCCATGGTGGCGGAGTTCTCCGGGATCCTCCGGTACGGCGTCGCCGCGCCCGACTCCCCGATGGAGTGATCGCGATGCGCGTGATGTTCACCGTCTTCCCCGCCCCGGCGCACTTCCTGCCCGTCGTCCCCTACGCGTGGGCGCTGCAGGCGGCCGGCCACCAGGTGTGCGTGGCCGCGCCGCCCGGCGTCGCGACGGGCGTGGCCGTGCCCGACTTCCACCGGGCGGTCACCGCCGCGGGGCTGACGGCGGTGTCGTGCGGCGAACCCGAGCGGCTGTCGGTGCACGACCGGGGCTACCCGGGCTTCGCCGAGCTCATCCCCACCATCGAGGAGAGCGAGCGGCTGGTGTCCGCGCTCGGGATCACCCCGGCCGAACGCGCGCCCTGGGACGTCTTCCACCACTTCGCGCTGCTCACCATGCGCAACTACCACCCGCCGGTGCCGCGCCAGGACGTCCTGGCCGTCGTCGACTTCGCCAGGGAGTGGCGGCCCGACCTGGTGCTGTGGGACCCGTGGTTCCCCTGCGGCGCCGTCGCGGCGCGCGCCAGCGGCGCCGCGCACGCCCGCATCCTGCACTCGCCCGACTACACCGCCTGGGCCACCCAGAAGTACGCGGGCAGCGGCGAGCGCAACCCGCTGATCGGCGTGATCGAGCCCCTCGCGGACCGGTACGGGGTGCGCGTGGACGAGGAGCTGCTGCTCGGCCACTGGACCGTGGACCCGTTCCCGGCCGGGATGAGCCTGCCCACCGGCGTCACCCGGCTGCCCGTGAGGTACGTGCCCTACACCGGCGGCGGCCTCATGGAGGACTGGCTGCGCCGGCCCCCGTCCAGGCCCCGGGTCGCGCTGTCGCTCGGCGTGTCGATGCGGGCGTTCTTCAAGGGCGACTGGGGCCGGCTGGCCAAGCTCATGGAGGCGGTCGGCGGCCTGGACGTCGAGGTGATCGCCACTCTGGACGCCAACCAGCTGCTCGACCTGCAAGGGCCGCCGCCGGACAACGTGCGGGTGCTGGAGTACGTACCGCTCGACCAGTTGCTGCCGACCTGCTCGGCGATCATCCACCACGGCTCCATCGGCACGTTCGTGGCGGCCTCCGCCGCCGGCGTGCCGCAGCTCATCTGCGACACCGACGAGCCGAGCCGCATCGTCGGCACCCCCGTCGAGGGCGGCATCGACTGGAACCTGAAGTGCCAGAAGCAGCTCACCGCCGGTCGCACGTCCCGCTACGTGAGCGAGCGCGGGGCGGGCGTCCGGCTGAACCACCAGACGCAGTCCGCCTCGGACATCCGCGAGGAGCTGCGGCGCGTGCTCGGCGAGCCCTCCTTCCACAAGGGCGCGCGGGGCATCCACGAGGACTGGCTGGCCACGCCGAGTCCCACCGACATCGTCGCCGACCTGGAGCGGTTGACCGCCGCCGCCAGGTGACCGGCGACCTATCTTCCCAGAGGAGACGGACAAGTGCGGATCCTGGTCACCGGCGGTGCCGGTTTCATCGGCTCGGAGTTCGTCAGAGCGACGCTGCGCGACGCGCCGGGCACCCGGGTCACCGTCCTGGACAAGCTCACCTACTCCGGCAACCTGGCCAACCTCGACCCCGTAGCCGGCCACCCCGGGCTGCGCTTCGTGCCCGGCGACACCGCCGACCCGCTCGTCGTCGACGAGGTGACGGCGGGCCAGGACGTCATCGTGCACTTCGCCGCCGAGACGCACGTGGACCGGTCGATCATCAGCGCCACCGACTTCGTGCGCACCAACGTGCTCGGCACCCAGACGCTGCTGGAGGCGGCGCTGCGGCACGGCGTCAGCCGCTTCGTGCACGTCTCGACCGACGAGGTGTACGGCTCCATCGCCCGGGGGTCGTGGACCGAGGAGACGCCGCTGGCGCCGAACGTGCCCTACGCGGCCTCCAAGGCGGGCTCGGACCTGCTGGCCCTGGCCTTCCACCGGACGCTCGGCCTGGACGTGGTGGTCACCCGGTGCACCAACAACTACGGCCACTACCAGTTCCCGGAGAAAGTGATCCCGCTGTTCGTGACCAACCTGCTGGAGGGCCGCCCGGTGCCGCTGTACGGCGACGGCGACAACCGGCGCGACTGGCTGCACGTCTCCGACCACTGCAGGGCCATCCGCCTGGTGCTCGAACGCGGGCGCGCGGGCGAGGTCTACCACATCGGCGGCGGCTGCGAGTTGTCCAACCTGGAGCTGACCGCCCTGCTGCTCGACGCGTGCGGCGCGGACTGGGACCTGGTCCAGCACGTGCCCGACCGCCCCGGCCACGACCTGCGCTACTCCCTGGACATCTCCAAGATCCAGCGGGAGCTGGGCTACGCGCCCGCGGTCGCGTTCACCGACGGGCTGGCCGCGACCGTCGAGTGGTACAGGAACAACCGGTCCTGGTGGGAGCCGCTGAAGCACCGCGAGCTCGCGGCCGCCATCCGCTGAAGATCACTAGGAGTAGTCATGCAGGACATCGTCCGACGACTTGACACCTGCCGGGTCTGCGGCGAGGACGACTGGCTGGAGGTCACCTCCTTCGGGCCGGTGCCGCTCGCCAACGGCTTCCTCGACCCCGGCGACCTGCCCGAGCACGAGCCCGCCTACCCCGTGGACGTGATCGTGTGCCGCGGCTGCCGGCTGATGGCCATCAGGCACGTGATCCGGCCCGACGTGCTGTTCCGCCACTACGTGTACGTCACCTCCGAGTCCGACCAGATGATCGGCCACATGCGCCGCATCGTCGGCTGGTGCGAGCGCCGCGCCGGGCTCGCCCCCGGCGACCTGGTGGTGGAGCTCGGCAGCAACGTCGGCCTCCAGCTCGCCATGTTCCAGGAGCGGGGCCAGCGGGTGGTGGGCGTGGACCCGGCCGAGAACCTCGCCCGGATCGCCAACGCCCGCGGCGTCCGGACGCTGCCCGAGTTCTTCGGCGGCGACCAGGGCAGGCGCGTGGCCGCCGAGGAGGGCCAGGCCAAGCTGGTGCTGGGCCGCCAGTGCTTCGCGCACATCGACGACGTGCACAACGTGCTCGACGGGGTGACGGCGGTGCTGGCGCCGGACGGCCTGCTGGCGATCGAGGTGCCGTACCTGGTGGACCTGCTGCAGGAGAACCAGTTCGACACGATCTACCACGAGCACCTGTCGTACTACTCGGTGCACACGCTGGGCCGCCTGTTCGCCGCCCACGGGCTGCGGCTGGTGGACGTCGAGCGCGCCGCCGTGCACGGCGGCTCCGTCGTGGTCTTCGCGGCCAGGCAGAGCTCGGGGCACGAGCCGGCGCCCGTGGTGGCGCGGCTGCACTCGCTGGAGCGGCAGCTCGGCCTGGAGTCCGACGAGGTCTACCTGGAGTTCGGCGTCCGCGCGCACGAGGTGATCGCCCAGGTGCGCGACCTGGTGCGCGGCCTGGCGGCCGAGGGCAAGGTCGTCGCCGGGTACGGCGCGCCGTCCAAGGGCACCACGCTGCTGCAGTTCTGCGGCCTCGGGCCCGCGGAGCTGCGCTTCTGCAGCGACACGACCACCCTCAAGCACGGCAGGCTGCTGCCGGGCACCCGCATCCCGGTGTACTCGCCCGAGCAGGCGCGCGCCGAGCAGCCCGACTACTACCTCCTGCTGGCGTGGAACTACGCCGCGGAGATCCTGTCCAAGGAGGCGGACTTCCTGCGGCGGGGCGGGCGGTTCATCATCCCCATCCCGCAGCCGAGAGTCGTCGCGGCCGAGCCCGCCGCGGCAGTGGCCTGAAGGAGGTCGTCCGATGGAATACGGATCCGATCACGCCGAGTACTACGACCTCATCTTCCGCAGCCGCGGCAAGGACTTCGAGGGCGAGGCGGAGGAGCTGGGCAGGATCGTCCGCGCCCGCGCCCCGCGCGCGGCGTCCCTGCTGGACGTGGCCTGCGGCACGGGCGCGCACATGGAGACGTTCGTCAAGCTCTTCGACCACGTCGAGGGCCTGGAGCTGTCGCCCGACATGCGGACGGTGGCCGCGCAGCGCCTGCCGGGCGTCCCCGTGCACCCGGGCGACATGCGCGACTTCGACCTCGGCCGCGTCTTCGACGCCGTCACCTGCATGGGCAACGCGGTCGGCGAGCTGGGCTCGCCCGAGGAGCTGCGGGCCGCGATCGGCACGATGGCCGCGCACCTGGCCCCCGGCGGGGTGCTGGTCGTCGAGCCGTGGTACTTCCCCGACAACTTCCTGGACGGCCACGTCGGCGGGCACCTGCTCGTCGAGGAGGACCGCGTGGTGTCCAGGATGACGCACTCGCGCCGCGAGGGCGGCAAGAGCCGGCTGGAGGTGCGCTTCAGGATCGCCGACTCCTCGGGGTTCAAGGACTTCTCCGAGGTGCTGCACTCCAGCCTGTTCACCCGCGAGCAGTACACGGCGGCCTTCGAGGCGGCCGGCTGCCGCACCGAGTTCCTGCCCGGCTTCCAGCTCGCCGGCGGCCGCCCGAACAGCCCGGGGCTCTTCGTCGGCATGCTCGACGGGGTGGCGTGATGACGGCCTGGGACACCCTGGTCGTCGGCCGGCCCAACGTGGGCGAGCGCGAGCGGCTGATGCGGCGCCTCGACGGCGTGCTTGACCGGCTCTGGCTGACCAACAACGGCCCGCTGGTGCGCGAGTTCGAGGAACGCATCGCCGCGGTGGCCGGCACCAGGCACGCGGTGGCCACCTGCAACGCCACCACGGGCATCCAGATCGCCGCCAGGGCCGCCGGCATCAGGCCCGGTGACGAGGTCATCGTCCCCTCCTTCACCTGGGTCGCCACGGCGCACGCGCTGGAGTGGATCGGCATCGTCCCGGTCTTCTGCGACGTGGACGAGGCCACCGCCAACGCCGACCCCGAGCACGTCGCGCGGCTCATCGGGCCCAGGACCCGCGGCATCCTGGCCGTGCACGTCTTCGGTCACCCGTGCGACGTCGAGGCGCTGACACGGCTGGCGGACGAGCACGGCCTGGTCCTGCTGTTCGACGCCGCGCACGCGCTGGGCTGCACCTACCGGGGCAGGCCGGTCGGCGGGTTCGGCACGGCGGAGATCTTCAGCTTCCACGCCACCAAGTTCGTCAACAGCGTCGAAGGCGGCGTCATCACCACCGACGACGACGCCTATGCCGCCCGGGTCAGGGCCCTGCGCAACCAGGGCATCGACCCGGGCGGCCGGATCGCGGGCCCCGGCACCGTGGCCAGGATGAACGAGTTCTGCGCCGCCATGGGCCTGACCTCGCTCGACGCCATCGACACGATCGTGGCGGCGAACCGGCGCAACCAGGCGGTCTACGAGGAGCACCTGGCCGGCGTGCCGGGCGTGAGCGTGCGCGGTCAGGCGCCCGGCGAGCGCGCCAACCACCAGTACCTCGTGATCGAGGTGGAGGAGGCGCTGGCCGGGATCTCCCGTGAGACGGTGCTGGAGGACCTGCTCCGCTACGACGTGCACGCCCGGCGTTACTTCTCGCCGATCTGCCACCAGGTCGAGCCGTACCGGTCGGCGCCCGAGCGGCACCTCCCGCTGCCGCTGCCGCGCGCGGAGGCGCTGGCGAGCCGGGTGCTCTCGCTGCCGACCGGCCCCACGGTGGAGCCCGGCGACGTGGCGGCCGTCTGCGCGATCATCAAGGAGTCGGTCGCCCGCGCGGGGCGCCGCCTCGTCGCCTGACCGTCAGGGGGTGGCTTCCGTGATGGGCAGGTTCGGCGAGCCGGCCCGGTGGCTGACCGAGGCCAGGTGTTCGAGCACCAGCTTGCCCGTCCGCTCGTCCACGTGCTCGACCAGCTCCATCACGCGCGTCACCGCCCGGTCCGACGCGTTCGTGTCGCCGATCGACCAGAGCGCGTCGCTCAGCTTGATCAGCGTGCGCGCCTCCAGCAGCGGGATCCGCGTCTGGCGGTACAGCAGCGCGGCCTTGCGCAGGTGCTCCACGCCGTCGCGGGGCCGGTCGGCGGCCACGGCCAGCTCGCCCAGCCCCGCCAGGGCGTGCGCCTCGACCAGCTTGTGACGCGACCGCCTGGCCAGCGTCAGCGCCTTGTCCAGCAGGGTGTCGGCGTCGGCCAGCCGGCCGCGCCGCACGTTGGCGACGCCGAGCCCGTGCAGCGCGTACGCCTCGCCCGTGGTGTCGCCGATCTCCTGCACGATGGTGAGCGACTCCTCGAAGGCCCCGGCCGCCAGGCCGAACTCGTTGGCCTGGAGGTGGATGCGGCCCATGCGGTGCAGCACCTGCGAGACGATGCGCCTGCTGCCGCCGTCGCGCCCGCGCACGAGCGCCTCGGCCAGCAGGATCTTGGCCTCGTCGATGTCGCCGCACTCGGCCCTGATCGCCGCCAGGTTCTGCAGCGTGATCGCCGCTTCGAGCTGGTCGCCGATGTCGGTGAAGATGGCCAGCGCCTGCTCCAGGTGGTGCATCGCCTCGTGCAGCTGGCCGTCGATCCGCTTGAGGAAGGCCAGGTTGCGGGTGGACCTGGCGACCAGGGGCACGTCGCCGATGCGCTCGAAGATGGTCAGGGCCGCCTCGAAGTCGCGCCTGGCGTCGTCGAAGCGCTGCTCGGTCTGGGCCAGCGAGGCGCGCACGATCAGCATCTCCGCCTGCCCGCGCTCGTCGCGGCCCTGCCGGGCGGCGTCCAGCGCGATCTCGTGCGACTCGCGCCAGTCGTCGAGATAGCCGCGCAGCTCGAAGAAGGGCTCGGCGTTGCTGGCCATCCGCCAGCACAGCTCGACCTGGCCCGCCTGGGCGGCCTGCCGGATGCCGGAGACGAGCAGATGGCGCTCGCGCTCGAACCAGGCGATCGGGTTGGAGACCAGCCGGTCCACCAGCGGCTCGGACAGCCAGGCGTCGATCCCGAACCGCTTGCGCGACTGGTCGGAGGCGCCGTACTCGCGGTCGTGGGCGGCCTTCAGCAGGCAGTGCAGCGCGTGCAGCACCCGGGTCAGCGCCGCCGTGCGCTCCGCCGGGTCCTCCTCGGCGGCCAGGCGCTCGCGGGCGTACACCCTGATCAGGTCATGGAAGCGGTACTGCACCCGCGAGGCGCCGCCGGTGCCGATGACCTCCACGAGGTGCGCGTCCGCCAGGTCGTCGAACAGGTCCTGCGCGCTGGTCAGCGGCTCCGCCAGGACGGCCGCGCCGGCCCAGGCGGAGAAGACGGGCGAGTCGAGCAGGGCCAGCCGCCTGAACAGGCAGCGGGCCGGCTCGCTGATGTTCTCGTAGGTCAGCGACAGGCTGGCCCTGATCCCCATGTCGCCGTGGCTCAGCTCGTCGAGCCTGCGTGCCTCGTCCCGCAGGCGGTCCACGAGGTGGTCCACGCCCCAGTGCATCCTGACGGCCAGCCGCGCGCCCGCGATGCGCAGCGCCAGCGGCAGGTAGCAGCAGAGCTCGGCCAGCGCGGCGGCCGACTCGGGCTCCGACAGCACCCGGTCCTCGCCCGCGATGTGCGACAGCAGCTCGACGGCGTGCGAGACGTCGAACTCGTCCACGCTCACCTGCGTCGTGCCGGCCAGGCCGCCGAGCCGGTGCCGGCTGGTCACGATGACCGCCGACGGCGGGTTGCCCGGCATCAGCGGCAGCACCTGGCTTTCGGACTCGGCGTCGTCGAGCACGATCAGCACCTTGCGGTCGGCCAGCAGCATGCGGAACATCTCCGCGCGCTCGACCAGCGTCTCGGGCAGCTCGGGGCCGCGCACGCCGAAGGCGCGCAGGAAGCGGTCGAGCACCTGCATGGGGCTGACCGGCCTGGCCAGGGCGCCGTGCAGGTTGGCGAACAGCTGGCCGTCGGGGAAGTGCTCGGCGATGGCGTGCGCCGCGTGGATCGCGATCGTCGTCTTGCCGATGCCGGGACGGCCCGCGAGGGCGACGATGGGCACGGCGAAGCGCGCGTCGCCGTCCAGCGGCATGGTCAGCCGCCTGCTGATCTTCTCGATCTGGTCGTGCCTGCCGACGAAGTCGGCGATGTCCGCGGGCAGCATGCGCGGCACCGTGGCGATGGGCGTGGCCGCGACGGGCTCGGCGGCCGGCGCCACCGGCGGGGCGGGCGCGGCGAGGCTGTCGTCGGCGCCCAGGATGGCGGCTTCGAGCTGCTGGAGCCGCTCGTTCGGCTCGATGCCCAGCTCGTCGACCATGCTGCGCCTGGCCTCGCGGTAGATCTGGAGCGACTCGGCCTGCCTGCCGGAGCGGTACAGCGCGGTCATGAGCTGGGCGATGAGCCCTTCGCGCAGCGGGTTCTCCTTGACCAGCCGGCTCAGCTCGCCGACCAGCTCCTGGTGGCGGCCCAGGTCCAGCTCCAGCTGCACGCACTCCTCGTTGGCGGTGATGCGCTGCTCGGTGAGCCAGCTCGCCAGCGCCTGCACGTACCTGCTCTCGATGCCGTCGAGCGCGGGGCCCCGCCACAGTGACAGGGCGCCGCGATAATGGCTGATGGCCTCTTCGAACTGTTTCTGCTCGCGCGCCTTACGGGCCCGGGTGACGAGATTGTCGAAGCGGTGCGCGTCGATGGATTCCGTCGGCGCGCGTAAGGTGTAGCCCTGCCGCGTGGTGACGATCATTTCCGCGTGACCGTCTTTGTTGATCAGCCGGCGCAGCGCGGAAATGCAGATCTGCACCTGCGCACGGGCGGTCGCGGGCGGATCGTCGTCGTAGATGGCCTCGACCAGCCGATCAAGGGTGACCGATCGGTTGGCGTTGAGCAGCAGGACGGCGAGGACGATCTGTTGTCGTGCCCCGCCAGGGCCTAGTTGCCGGCCGTTCGCGGATACTTCGAGGGCCCCCAGTACACGAAATTCCACGCATATCTCCTCGAAGAGATTGTCCGCAACGATCGGCGTTCTGACGTGCGTGGTCCAAGAAACTCACAATAAATGTAAGGCCAGTGGTCCAGCGCCCCCCGTTCGGCCGCCCTTCAATGGGGCGGCCGAGGCGATCGGGCAGTAACTGCTCGCAGCGTGACACCATGATTGCCTTGGGCGGACCCTGGTCAGGTTGTGGAGGATCGTACATCGCTGGGCGAGGTGTTACCAGCTACTTGACGGCTCTAGCTTGGAGCCCCGTAACCGTTACTCCCAGGGGCTGTCGGCCAGCTCCCACGGGCTGTCGAGCTCCCACGGGCTGTCGATCTCCCAGGGGCTGTCGAGCTCCCACGGGCTGTCGGCCGCGGTGACGGGCGCGGCGGAGGCGGGGGACGCCAGGCCGGCGACGGAGCCGAGGATCGCGACGATCGAGATGAGAACCAGGGCCGCCAGCTTGCTGATGCGTGCACTCATTTCGACCAACCTCCGTGTCGTTTCTCGCACCGGTTGTGCGTTCGGCGACGACGCTCACAGCAGCCGCAATTCACTTCGCATCGCGTGTCTTTCACGGGGATATCGACCCTGGTCGGAGTGCGGAACTATCGCTTACCGATGGCGTTCCATCGCGCCGCCTTCGGCCCGCTATCGCCCGGCGATAGCGGATCGATAGAACACGAAAGGGCGGGCGATAGCCGAGGTCGGCATGGTGGGTCGGTACACGCGGGCGAGGTGCCCGCGGCCGATCGTTTCTAGCCCTGATGGGTGTGGTGACATGGGAATCTCGGTGGAGGCGCAGGACGCGGTCTACGGCCGCCCCGCCGCCGGCATGGAGGTGCGCCTCGAACGGATGGCCGACACCCAGTGGATGCTCGACGGGAAATCCGAGATCGGCCCCGAGGGTTTCGTTCGGGAATGGCTGACGCTCGATCTGAGCCGCGGTCTCTATCGCGTGGTCTTCTGCGGAGAACGCTATTTCGGGGCCCTCGGGCTCAGCTCCGCCTATCCGGAGATAAGCGTGATGTTCCGCATGCTCGGCGATCAGGACGCGAGCGCGTACAAAATTCAGGTCTGGCTCTCGCCCTATTCCTATTCGACTTACTTCGGCTCGAGGATCTGATCCCCATGAAGGCCTCCCGCTACAGCCCGCCCCCGCGGATCCCGCTCGACGACCGCTCCTGGCCGGACGCCACCCTCGGCGCGCCGCCCCGATGGCTCTCGACCGACCTGCGCGACGGCAACCAGGCGCTGTCCAGGCCCATGTCGCCCGAGCGCAAGCTCGTCATGTTCGACCTCCTCGTGGGCATGGGCTACAAGGAGATCGAGATCGGCTTCCCCACGGCGAGCCGCGACGAGCACGACTTCGTCCGCCTGCTCATCGAGCGCGGGCTCATCCCCGACGACGTGGTGGTCTCGGTGCTGACGCCGGCGCGCGAGGAGCTGATCGAGGCCACCATGGCGAGCCTGCGCGGCGCCGCCAGGGCCACGCTGCACCTCTACAACGCCACCTCGCCGGCCGCCAGGCGTCTGGTGCTGGGCGTGAACCGCCAGGAGTGCAAGGACCTCGCCGTCCACGGCACGCACCTGGTCATGAAATATGCCGACTCACTGCTCGACGACTGCGACCTGCGCTTCCAGTACTCGCCCGAGCACTTCAACGACACCGAGCCGGACTTCTCCCTGGAGGTCTGCGAGGCCGTCATGGACGTCTGGCAGCCCGGCCCCGACCGGCCGATCACGCTGAACTTCCCCACGACGGTCGAGCGCTTCATGCCCAACCTGTTCGCCGACCAGATCGAGTGGATGGACCGCCACCTGAGCCACCGCGCCCACCGCTGCCTGTCGGTGCACCCGCACAACGACAGGGGCACCGGCGTGGCGGCGGCGGAGCTGGCGATGCTGGCGGGCGCGCGGCGCGTCGAGGGCTGCCTGTTCGGCAACGGCGAGCGCGCCGGCAACGTCTGCCTGGTCACGCTGGGGCTGAACCTGGCGGCGCAGGGCGTCGACCCCGGCATCGACTTCGGCGACCTGGACGGCGTGCGCCGCATCGTGGAGGAGTGCACCGGCATCGCCGTCTCGCCCCGCCACCCCTACGGCGGCGACCTGGTCTACACGGCCTTCTCCGGCGGCCACCAGGACGCGATCAAGAAGGGCTTCGACGCCATGGCCGCGCAGGCCGCCGTCGCCGGGCGCGACCGCTCCGAGCTGCCGTGGGCCGTGCCGTACCTGCTGGTGGACCCGCAGGACGTGGGCAGGACCTACGAGGCCGTGGTCCGCGTCACCAGCCAGTCGGGCAAGGGCGGCGCCGCGTACGTGATGAGCTCCCGCTACGGGATGAACCTGCCCAGAGGGCTGCAGGCCGAGCTGGCCCGGCTCGTCCAGTCGCTGGCCGACGCCGGCGGCGGCGAGGTGGCGCCGGAACGCATCATGGAGGCGTTCGCCGACGAGTACGTGGTGCCCGTCGTACCCGGCGTGCCAGGCGTGCCCGGCGTGCCAGGCGTTTCCTCGTTCGAGGCGCCGGGCACGGTAGCCACCCTGCACATCGACGGCGAGCCCGACGGCGCCGACTGGGCGGCCACGATCGCCTCGATCCGGTCGGCGATGGAGCGCCGCGGCCTGGTGACCCGGGTGGTGCGGCTCATGGGCGGGGCGTCGGTGAGGCGGGGCGAGGACATCGCCGTGTACGCCGAGTGCGAGCTGGACGGCGACGCCGTCTGGGGGGTGGGGATCGAGCCCGACGTGTGCGCCGCCGCCCTGGCCGCCGTCGGCTCCGCGATGGCCAGGGCACGGCGGAACGGGCTGCTCCCGGACGGCACGCGCGAGGACGGGCGCCGGGGCGGGCGGCTCGGGCCCGCCAGGCTCAGACGCGTGATGGCGAAACGATAGAGATCGGAATCCGGCCATGGCCTTGATCGAGCGGCAGGAAGAGTTGTCGTGCCTTGAGACGCTCATCGCCGGCGCGGCGCTGGGGGAAGGGAAGATCGCCCTCGTCGGCGGCCCGTCGGCGATGGGCAAGAGCGCGCTGCTCGACGCCCTGGCCGAGCGGGCGATCGACGTGGGGGCCCTGGCGATCACGGCGACCGCGTCCAGGATGGAGCAGGGCCTGCAGCTCGGCGTGCTGCGCCAGCTCATCCAGGACGCGCCGCTCGTCCGGGCGGAGCGCGAGCGCGCCGACCGCCTGCTGGAGGAGGGCCGCAGGAGCGCCACCGAGCGCGCGGGCAGCGAGCTGCTGCTGGAGGAGCAGGTCGTGCACGCGCTGATCACGGTGCTGCTGGAGCAGTCGGAGCGCTACCCGCTGGTCATCCTCGTGGACGACGTGCACCACGCCGACCGGGCCTCGCTCATCTGCCTGGCCTACATGGCCCGCAGGGTCAGGGGCGCCAAGGCCGTGACGGTGTTCGCGCACAACGACGGCTTCCCGCACGACGACCTGCTCGGCGTCGAGGTGCCGCGCCTGCCGCACTGCCGGCGGCTGCGGCTGGCGCCGCTGTCGCGCCGGGGCGTGGCCGCGCTGATGGCGGGCCGCGTGGGCCTGGGCGCGGTGGACCGCTTCATCGACGAGTGGTACGCGCTCAGCGGCGGCAACCCCCTGCTGGCCGGGGCGCTGGCCGAGGACCACCGCAGGTTCCTGCGCACCGCCGACGAGCCGCCGGCCGAGCCGGTCGTCGGCGAGCAGTTCGGCCAGGCCGTGCGCGAGTGCCTGCGGCGCGGCCATCCCCGTACCGCGCAGGTGGCGCAGGGCCTGGCCATCCTCGGCACGCGCGAGGGGCTGGAGGAGCTGCTCGGGCTGCCCGGCCTCGACGTCGGCAGGGAGCTGGACGCGATGGCGGCGATCGGCCTGCTGGACTGCGGCACGTTCCGGCACGAGGCCGTCAGGTCGGCCGTCCTGGCCGGCACCGAGCTCGACCGGCGCCGCGAGCTGTATCGCGGCGCCGCCGAGCTGGCCTACACCCGGGGCCTGCCGCCCTGCGTCGTGGCCGGGCTGCTGCTGCACGCCACCCCGGTCGAGGCGTCCTGGGTGGTGCCCACGCTGGAGGAGGCCGCCATGATCGCGCTGCGCGAGGGCCGGGTCGAGGAGGCCATCTCCTACCTGAAGCTCGCCTGGCGCGAGTGCGCGGACGAGTCCCGCCGCGCCAAGATCATGACGATGCTCGTCCGCGCGCAGTGGCGGCTCAACCCCGCCGCGCCCGCCGGTCACCTGGACCTGCTCACCGAGGCCCTGACCAACGGCAGCCTGCGCGGCAGCGACGCGATCGTGCTGGCCCGCGCGCTGCTGTGGCACGGGCGCTTCGAGGAGGCCCGCGAGGTGCTCGACCGGCTGACGGCGGAGATGGCCGCGGCCGACCACGAGACCCGCGCCGAGCTGCTGGTCACCCAGCTGTGGCTGCGCGCCACCCACCCGCCGCTGGTCGCCCGCACGCGTTACCCGCGCAAGGCGGACGTGCTGGCCGGCATGGTGTCGGGGGCCGTCAGCAGGCGGATGGAGTCGACGCTGGCCCTGGCCGAGGTGGTCACCCGCGGCCCGCGCGAGTCCAGCCTGGCGACCGTCGAGCGCATCCTGGACAACACCCACCTGGATGAGATGTCCATGGACGTGGTGGAGAACTCGCTGCTCGCGCTCACCTACGCCGGCCGCTGCGGGCGCGCTGCCCCGCTGTGCGACCAGTTCAGCGCCGAGGCCTCGGCCCGGCAGGCGCCGAGCAGGCAGGCCAGGCTGGCCGCGATCCGCGCCGAGATCGCGATCAGGCAGGGCGACCTGCCCGCCGCCGAGCGGCACGCCCGCACCGCGCTGGAGACGATCCCGATGAGCAGCTGGGGCGTGGCCATCGGCGGCCCGCTGGCCAGCATGATCAACGCCCTCACGGCGATGGGCCGCCAGGACGCCGTGCGCGAGTACCTCGACCGCCCGGTGCCGAAGGCGATGTTCCAGACCAGGTACGGCCTGCACTACCTGCACGCCAGGGGACGCTACAACCTGGCCGCCGAGAGCTTCACGCTGGCCATCCACGACTTCCTGCGCTGCGGCGACCTGATGACGGCCTGGGGCCTCGACAACCCCTCGATGATCCCGTGGCGGGCCGACGCGGGGGAGGCGTGCCTGCGCGTGGGCCAGGCGGCGGAGGCCATGGGGCTGGTCGAGGCCCACCTGGAGGCCTGCGACCACGCCGCGCACCGCGCCAGGGGCATCGGGCTGCGCCTGCGCGCCGCCGGCGCAGAGCCGCAGCGCCGCCCCGCCCTGCTCAGGCAGGCCACGGAGTACCTGCAACTGGCCGGCGACAAGTACGAGCTGGCCAGGGCCCTGTCCGACCTGGCCGAGGCCTACGACGCGCTGGGCGACAACAGGCGGGCGCTCACCATCGCCGGCCGGGCCCTGGCCGCGGCGGAGGAGTGCCGGGCCGCCCCGATGATCAGCGCGCTGAGCCGGGCGACGGAGGCGGGCGACGTGCCCGCGCCGCTGCCCGGCACCGTGATCGACAAGCTGAGCGGGGCCGAGCGGCGGGTGGCGGCCCTGGCGGCGGCGGGATACGCCAACCACGAGATCGCCGACAAGCTCTACATCACGGTCAGCACGGTCGAGCAGCACCTGACCAAGACCTATCGCAAGCTCAACATCTCCGGCCGCGCCGACCTGCCCCTGATCCAGGAGTTCGGCAACCACCCCCGGGCCTGACGGCAGGGCATGCGGGAAGTTGCCGCCGTCCGCCCGTGCGGGTGATCGTCGATGGTATGGAGCTGACCGTGGTGCGGGGCAGGGCGACCCCCGAGGAACTGGAAGCGATCGCCGCGGCCATCGTCCGGTGCGTGGCGCGCGGGAACGGCGATCGCGGCACGCGGTGGGCCGAGTCAGGCCGGCCGGCGCGCGGGCCGCTGCCTCCGGGCGGCCGCGACGGGTGGCGGCTGAGCGGCTGGGCGGCCGGGCGCGATCTGTGGTGAACACCGCTGGGCGGCCGGGCGGCCGGGGGCGCGGGACGGCGAGGGCCGAAGCACAGCCGGCGGGCTTCGCCGACACCGTCATCGGCGGCACCGTGACCGACATCCTGCTCGGCGAGGGCGCCGGCGAGCGGCCCCTCGCGGGCGTCGGCGTCATCGGCCTGGCCCTGCTCTACCTGGGCCTGGCCGCGATCGGCCCGGTGCCCGCCCCGTTCGCCCGCGCGCCGCGCGCCCGCCCCTTCCCGCTGTTGCGCCACCTGCTCAGGCACGCGGCGGACAGCGCTGGGCGACGTCGTGCTCATGGCGGTGCTGTTCCTCATCGTGGCGCGGTTCGGCGGCGGCCCGCAGCCGGCGCCGCAGGCGACCGCCGCCCCCTGATCGTGGCGGGCGTGTTCACCTTCCTGTACCGGGACCTGCGGCTGCTGGCCGCAGGGAGATCATCCCCCGGTACCCCGTAGCGCCGTGGTCCTAAGGAGACGACCATGTCAACATTGCTCGGCTCGCTGCGCAGGCTCGTCCTGGCCCCCTCCCTGGAGGAGGTGAGCTTCGCCGGGCGCGGCTTCCCCGGCACGCCCACGGCGGCGACGGCCCGCCTGGAGGCGATCCCCCAGGCCGTGGTGTGCGGCTTCGAGTGGGGGATCGACGCGCGTGACCAGGGGGAGGTGGAGCGCAGGCTCGCCCTGGTCGACCCGGAGTTGCGCGGCTTCGCCTACGAGGGCGCGACGATGGCGTTCACCGTACGCGACGTCATGCCGGGCGGAGGCGCGCACCGCACCCGTGACCTGCTGCTCGGCCCCGGGCAGCCGCACATCTTCCTGGCCTACATCGGCATCGGCTTCGCCATGGCCCGGCTGCCCAGGCCGCTGTGGAAGAAGGTGCTGCCCGACCTGGCCGGCACGCCGTACCACCCCACGATGAGCTGGCTGGCCGTCGACGGTTACGGCTTCGACCTGGCCTACTTCCACACCCGGACGTGGGTGCGGGAGCAGCGGGTGCCGGAGCCGTACCCGTGGCTGGGCGAGCCCGGCTACTTCCCGCGCGCCGTGGACCAGGGCATCGGCCGCGCGCTGTGGTTCATCCACGGCGCGCGGACCGGCGAGGTTTCGGCGGCGGTGCGTGCCTTCGCCGCGCACCGGCAGCCCGACCTGTGGAGCGGCGTCGGCCTGGCCGCGACGTTCGCGGGCGGCTGCGACGGCGCGGCGCTGGACGCGCTGTGCGCGGAGGCGGGCGAGCACCGGGCGCACCTGGCGCAGGGATCGGTGTTCGCGGTGAAGGCGCGCCATTACGCGGGATTCCTGCCCGCGCACAGCGAAGCGGCGGGTGCGGTGCTCACCGGCCTTTCCGTGGCCGATACCGTCGCGCTCGCCGACGGCACCGCCGGCGACGATTACGAAATCTGGCGCGGCCGTATCCGCGCGCATTTCTCCACGGAGAAAGCCGGCCGCTGACCGCATTTCGTCCCCTGGCAGGACGGGTGGCTTGACGCTGCGCTGAAACGCCCTCTGAGCTGAGCAAATCCGAAGTTGTCCGATTGTCGGACCGGATGTGCTAATTGGTAGGGGTTTATCTGACCACAAGGTTGGAGGGCGATTTTGGCCAGTGTGTTGCGGTCACTGAGGAAGAGAATTCTGACGCCCCACATCCGGGAGACCACGCTCGAAAGACGCGGTTTCCCGGTGAAGAACGCGGCGGCCAAAGAATTGCTGGAGACCGTCGGCGAGAGCTTTCTCGCCGGCTACGCCCACGCGGTGGAGTCGGGCAGCCTCGCCGAGGCCGAGCAGCGGCTGGAGCAGGTGCCGGCCAGGTTCAAGGGCTTCGCCTACGAGGGCGCGGGCATGGGCTTCGCCGTCCTGGACTGCCTGGCCTTCTCCGACCTGCGCAGGACCCGCCGGTTCCTGAGCGGCGCGGGCGACAGGCACAACTACATGATCTACGTCGGGATCGGGTGGGCCATGGCGCGGCTGCCCCGCTTCCTGTGGCCGTCGAGCCGCCGGCTCGACCCGCTGCTGCTGTGGCTCGTGCACGACGGCTACGGCTTCCACCAGGCCTACTTCCACACCCGGCGCTACGTGCACGAGCAGTACCGGGAGCCACGCTTCTCCTGGCCCGCCGGCTACGAGAGCTACGCGTCCCGGGCCGTGGACCAGGGCATCGGCCGCGCCCTGTGGTTCGTCGGCGGCACGGACGTGGACCGGGTCACCGCCCTGATCGACGGCTTCCCCGCGGCCCGCAGGCCCGACCTGTACGCGGGGACGGGCCTGGCCGCCACCTACGCCGGCGGCGCCCCCGAGTCCGAGCTGCGCGAGCTGCGCAGGCGGGCCGGTGACCACGCGCCCCAGCTCGCCCAGGGCAGCGCCTTCGCCGCCGAGGCCAGGATCCGCGCCGACCTGCTGTGCCCGCACAACGAGCTGGCCGCGCACGTGCTGTGCGGCACGAGCGCGCTGCGGGCGGCCACGCTGTGCCGGGAGACGCGGCCCGGCTCCCAGGAGCTGGCCGCCCAGACGCCCGGCGCCCCGCCCGCGTACGAGACGTGGCGCGCGCGCATCGCCGACAGTCTTCACTCCCTTGGAGGTGTTACCCCGTGACAGTGGTGGCCGCATGGCTGCGCAGGCAGCTCGCGGGCGTGATCGCCCTGATCCTGATGATCGCCGTGTTCCTCGTGGGCCGCCCGACCTTCGCGTCGCAGGCGGACAGGGAGCACCTGTCGGGCGCGTACGGCTTCGCGCCCATGAGCATCGCGATGCCGGGCGGGGCGCCCCAGCAGACGATCCGCAAGGTGAACCAGGCCTACAAGCACATCGACGCGTGGATCTCCTCGGTCGGCGCGGCGATCGCCATGAACGACCTCGACGGCAACGGCCGCGACGACGACCTCGTCATCGTGGACACCCGTACCGACCAGGTGGTCGTCACCCCGGTCCCCGGCCAGGGCACCGCCAGGTACCAGCCGTTCGCGCTGTCACTGGGCGCCCTGCCCGTGAACGAGGCGATGGCGCCCATGGGCGCAGTCCCCGCCGACTACAACCAGGACGGCAGGACGGACCTGCTGGTCTACTGGTGGGGCCGCACGCCGACGCTGCACCTGCAGCGCTCGACCGCGACCACGCTCGACGCGGCGGCCTTCCAGGCGAGCGAGCTGGTGCCCGGCCCCGCGGGCGGCGAGTACCGCGGCGAGCTGTGGAACAGCAACGTGGCCACGGTCGCCGACTTCGACGGCGACGGCCGGCCCGACGTCTTCGTCGGCAACTACTTCCCCGACGGCAGCCCGGTGCTCGACAGCCGCGTCAACGGGGGCGTCGAGATGAACGACTCGCTGTCCAACGCCGTCAACGGCGGCCGCAACTACTTCTTCCGCTGGACGGCGGGCACCTCCGGCGACCGGCCCACCGCGAGCTTCACCAGGCTCGACGACGTGCTGCCCGCCGACCTGTCCACCGGCTGGGAGCTCGGCGCGACCTCGGTCGACCTCGACGGCGACACGCTGCCCGAGCTGATGCTGAACAACGACTTCGGCCACGACCACCTGCTCTACAACACCTCCAGGCCCGGCTCGATCTCCTTCACCCGGGTCCAGGCCACGCGCGGCCCCGGCGTGCCCAAGTCCAAGATCCTCGGCAACGACTCCTTCAAGGGCATGGGCTCCGACGCCGGCGACTTCAACCACGACGGCATCTACGACTTCTTCGTCAGCAACATCACCACGCCGTTCGGCATCCAGGAGAGCAACTTCCAGTTCATCTCCACGGCCAGGAACAAGCAGGACCTGCGGGCCCAGCTCAAGAGCGGCGGCGCCCCCTGGGACGACCTCAGCGCCGAGCTGCGCACCGCCTGGTCGGGCTGGGGCTGGGACCCCAAGATCGAGGACTTCGACAACGACGGCGAGCTGGAGATCGTCCAGGCGACCGGCTTCGTCAAGGGCGACGTCAACCGCTGGCCGCCGCTGCAGGAGCTGGCCGCGGCCAACGACCAGATCACCAGCAACCCCAAGTCCTGGCCCAACGTCACCCAGGGCGGCGACATCGCCGGCAGCCAGCACCTGGCGTTCTTCGCGCCCGACGGCAACGGCCGCTACGCCGACCTGTCCCGGGAGCTCGGGCTGGCCGTGCCGGTGCCCACCCGCGGCATCGCGACCGGTGACGCCAACGGCGACGGCCTGATCGACTTCGCCGTGGCGCGGCAGTTCGACGCGCCGGTCTTCTACCAGAACACCAGCACCTCCAAGGGCGCCTTCCTCGGGCTGCGGCTGACCCACGAGGACCCCGCGGCCGAGCCGGGCACCGGCTCGCCGGTGATCGGCGCGCAGGCCACCGTCACCACCCCGGACGGGCGCGTCCACGTCGGCCGGGTGGACGGCGGCAGCGGCCACTCCGGCAAGCGCGCGCACGCCATCCACCTCGGCCTGGGCCAGAACGTGACAGGCCCGCTCAAAGTGCACCTGACCTGGCGCGACCGCACCGGACAGCCGCGCAGCCAGGACCTCCAGCTCACCCCCGGCTGGCACGCCGTCCAGCTCGGCACGTCCGCGAAGGAGAAGTGACGACATGGCAGACAAGGCGGTCACCACCAAGCCGGGTCACGATCCCAAGGTCATCACCGCGCTGCGCAGGTTCGCCATCTCCATCACGGTGTTCAACATCCTCGGCTACACCTGGTTCGGCTTCGAGCAGCCGTGGACCTGGCCGTTCGTGGCGCTGGCCACCGGCTACACCGTCGAGATCGTGCTGGAGGTCATCGGCGCCCGGTCGGAGGGCAGGGCGCCGCGGTTCCTCGGCAACGGCCCGCGCGGCCTCATGGAGTTCCTCCTGCCCGCGCACATCACCTCGATCGCCCTCAACATGCTGACCTACGTCAACGACCAGGTGCTGGTCATGATGTTCGGCGTCACCGTCGCCGTCGGCGCCAAGTGGGTGCTCAGGGCGCCGGTCCGCGGCCGGCTGCGGCACTTCATGAACCCCTCCAACCTCGGCATCGCGGTGATCCTGCTCGTCTTCCCCTGGGCCAGCATCGCGCCGCCGTACCACTTCACCGAGAACGTCTACAACCCCATCGACTGGATCATCCCCGCGATCATCATCGTCGGCGGCACCATGCTCAACGGCAAGCTGACCAACCGGATGTGGCTGATCGGCGCCTGGGTGGGCGGCTACGCGCTGCAGGCGATCGTACGCGGGCTCGTCATCGACGACATCTCCATCCTGGGCGGCCTGTCGATGATGACCGGGGTGGCGTTCATCCTCTTCACCAACTACATGATCACCGACCCGGGCACCACGCCGTCCAGGCCGCTGTCCCAGGTGGCCTTCGGCGGCGGCGTCGCCCTCGTCTACGGCCTGCTGATGGGCATGAACATCCCCTACGGGATCTTCTTCGCCACGGCGGCCGTCTGCCTGATCCGCGGCGCCTTCCTGTGGTCGCTGCACATCGTGAACCAGGCCAGGACGCTGGACGCCGCCAGGGTGACCGCGGCGGCCGAGCAGGCGGTCGCCGCCTCAGGGAGAGAGGTCGCGAAAGCATGACCAGGATCGCGATAGTCGGCATGGCCTGCCGCTACCCGGACGCCGCCTCCCCGCGCGAGCTGTGGGACAACGCCGTCGCCGGGCGCCGGGCCTTCCGCCGGCTGCCCGACACCCGCATGCGGCTGGAGGACTACTGGGACCCCGATCCGGCCGCGCCCGACACCTTCTACGCCAGGACCGCCGCGGTCATCGAGGGCTACACCTTCGACCGGATGGCGCACCGGATCGCGGGCAGCACGTACCGCTCGACCGACCTGACCCACTGGCTCGCCCTCGACATGGCCGGCCGCGCCCTGGCCGACGCGGGCTTCCCCGAGGGCAGCGGGCTGCCGCGGGCCCGTACAGGCGTCGTCGTCGGCAACACGCTCACCGGCGAGTTCACCCGCGCCAACGTGATGCGGCTGCGCTGGCCGTACGTCCGGCGCACGCTCGCCGCCGCGCTCAAGGAGCAGGGCTGGGACGACGACCGGCTGGCCACCTTCCTGGCCGGCTACGAGGAGGTCTACAAGGACCCGTTCCCGCCCGTGGACGAGGACACCCTGGCCGGCGGGCTGGCCAACACCATCGCCGGGCGCATCTGCAACCACTACGACCTGCACGGCGGCGGCTACATCGTGGACGGGGCCTGCTCCTCCTCGCTGCTGTCGGTGGTCACCTCCGCCAAGGCGCTGACCGACGGCGAGCTGGACGTGGCGATCGCCGGCGGCGTGGACCTGTCCATCGACCCGTTCGAGGTGATCGGCTTCGCCAAGACCGGCGCGCTGGCCAAGGGCGAGTTCCGGCTCTACGACCGGCACTCCAACGGGTTCTGGCCCGGTGAGGGCTGCGGCATCGTGGTGCTGATGCGCGAGGCCGACGCGCTGGCCGCCGGGCACCGCGTCTACGCCACGGTCGCCGGCTGGGGCATCTCCTCCGACGGCAAGGGCGGCATGACGCGGCCCGAGGTCAAGGGGTACCGGCTGGCGCTGGAACGCGCGTACGAGCGGGCCGGGTTCGGCATCGAGACCGTGTCCCTGTTCGAGGGGCACGGCACGGGCACGGCGATCGGCGACGCGACCGAGCTCACCGCGCTGTCGCAGTCGAGGGCCGCCGCCGACCCGGCGGCGCCTCCGGCGGCCGTCGGCTCGATCAAGGGCATGATCGGCCACGCCAAGGCGGCGGCCGGGGTGGCGGGCCTCATCAAGGCCGCCATGGCCGTGCACGAGCAGGTGCTGCCGCCGACCATCGGCTGCGTCGACCCGCACCCGGTGCTCGCCGAGGAGCCCGCCGCGCTGCGCGTGCTGCGCCAGGCCGAGCCGTGGCCCGACGGGCGCCCGCTGCGCGCCGGCGTCACCGCCATGGGGTTCGGCGGCATCAACACCCACGTCGTGCTGGAGGCCGAGGCGCCCAGGCGCAGGATGTCCAGCAGGACCAGGGCGCTGGCCACCGCCCAGCAGGACGCGGAGCTGTTCCTCTTCGACGCGGCCTCCTGGGAGGAGCTGCGCGGCGGCGTGGCCGAGGTGGCCGCGTTCGTGCCCGCCGTGTCGTACGCCCAGCTCGGCGACCTGGCCGGGACGCTGCGCGGCAGGCTGCGCGGCCTGCCGTACCGGGCGGCGGCGGTCGTCGCCTCGCCCGAGGACGCCGAGCGGCAGCTCGGACGGGTGCTGACGGCGCTCGACTCCGGCCAGAGCGAGCTGTTCACCCCGGACGGCAAGGCGTGGCTGCGCCGCGCCTCGGCCAGGCCCCGCGTCGGCTTCCTCTTCCCCGGCCAGGGCTCGGGGCGCGGCACGAGCGGTGGCGCGCTGCGCAGGCGCCTGCCGTGCGTGGACGAGCTCTACCGGACGGCCGGCCTGCCCACCACCGGCGACATGGTGGCCACCTCGGTGGCCCAGCCGCGCATCACCACCGGCTCCATGGCCGGCGTGCGCGCGCTGTCCGCGCTCGGCATCGAGGCGGAGGTCGCGGTCGGGCACAGCCTGGGCGAGCTGTCCGCCCTGTGCTGGGCCGGCGCCATGGACGAGGCCGCGCTGCTGCGCGTCGCGGGCAAGCGGGGCAGGGCCATGGAGCAGCACAGCGACTCCGGCACGATGGCCGGGCTGCGCGCCGGGCCCGAGGCCGCCCGCCGGCTGATCGGTGACCTGCCCGTGGTGATCGCCGGCTACAACTCCGGCGACCAGACCGTCGTGGCGGGCCCCGTGGACGCCATCGACCAGGTCGGGCAGGCCGCCGCCCGCGAGGGCCTGACCTGGACCAGGCTGAACGTCTCGCACGCCTTCCACTCGCCGCTCGTCGCCCCCGCCGCGCAGGCGCTCGGCGACGCCCTGGCAGGCGAGCGGTTCGTGCCGCCGGCCCGCCGGGTCGTCTCCACCGTCACCGGAGCCGAGCTGAACGGCGACACCGACGTCACCGAGCTGCTGCTGCGCCAGATCACCGCGCCCGTCCGGTTCGCCCAGGCCGTGCGGCTCGCCGCCGACGGGCTCGACCTGCTCGTCGAGGTGGGCCCCGGCCGGGTGCTCAGCGGGCTGGCGGAGGAGCTCACCGACGTGCCCGCGGTCGCGCTGGAGACCGACGGCGAGTCGCTGACGGGGCTGCTCGGCGTGGTCGCCGCCGCCCACGTGAGCGGCGTGCCCGTCGAGCACGAGGAGCTGTTCCACGGCCGCCTCGTGCACCCCCTGGAGATCGGCACGGAGTTCTCGTTCTTCGCCAGCCCCGCGGAGTCGGCGCCGAAGCCCTTCGTCAAGGCGGTCGCCAAGCCCGTCACCGTTCCCGGGCAAGCAGCCGCGCAGGAGAGCGCCAAGCGCGACGGCGAGTCCACCACGGACCTGCTGCGCCGCCTGGCCGCCGAACGCGTGGAGCTGCCGCTGGAGCTGGTCACCGCCGACAGCAAGCCGCTGGACGGCCTGCACCTCAGCTCCGTCACCGTCATGCACATCCTCGACCAGGCCACCCAGCATCTCGGCATGCCCGCCGTGCAGCTGCCCAACGTGGCCACGGCCACCCTGGGCGAGCTGGGCGAGGCGCTGGACCGGCTGGCGGCCCAGCCGCGCGACCAGCGGGCCCGCGGCGTCGCGGCGGCGGCCACCTGGGTGCGGCCGTTCACCGTCGACCTGGACGAGCTGCCGGTGCCCCGGCGGGTGGCCAAGGAGCAGCAGGGCCGGTGGGAGGTGTTCGCCCCTTCGGGCTCGGCTCTCGCCCAGCCGCTGAAGCAGGCGCTCGAACAGGAGAAGGTCGGTTCAGGTGTGCTGGTGTGCCTACCGCCGGACTGCGCGGCGGCGGACCTGGAGCAGGCCCTGCTCGGCGCCCAGGCGGCGCTCGCGGCGGGGCCGGGCACCCGGTTCGTCCTGGTCCAGCACGGTAAGGGGGCGGCCGGGCTGGCCAAGACACTCCACCTGGAGGCCCCCGGGGTGCGCACCACCGTCGTGCACGTACCGCCGGCGACCGAGCTGATCGGGCAGGTGGTCGCCGAGGTGGCCGCCACCGGGGACTTCTCCGAGGTGCACCTCGGCGCCGACGGCGTGCGCAGGGTGCCCACCCTGCGCGTGCTGCCCGCCGGTCAGGAACGCGAGGAGCACCCGCTCACGGCGGACGACGTGCTGCTCGTGACCGGCGGCGGCAAGGGCATCACGGCGGAGTGCGCGATCGCCATGGCAGGCGCCGTGGCCGGTGCGGGCTCCGCCAAGCTGCTCCTGCTCGGCCGCTCCGACCCCGCCCAGGACGAGGAGCTGGCCGCCAACCTGCGGCGGATGACCGGCTCCGGCCTGACCGTCCACTACGCCAGGGCCGACGCCGCCGACCCCGACCAGGTACGCCAGGCCGTCGCGGCAGGAGAGCAGGCACTCGGCCCGGTCACCGCGATCCTGCACGGCGCCGGCTACAACGCCCCTGCCGGCATCGCGAGCCTGACCCCGGACGCCTTCGCCCGCACGTTCGCCCCCAAGGTGGACGGCCTGCGCAACGTGCTCGCCGCCGTGGACCCCGGCAGGCTGCGCCTGCTGGTCACCCTGGGCAGCATCATCGGCAGGGCGGGCCTGCAGGGCGAGGCGCACTACGCCACCGCCAACGAGTGGCTGGCCGAGCTCACCACCGAGGTGGGCGCGGCCCACCCGGACACCAGGTGCCTGTGCCTGGAATGGTCGGTGTGGTCCGAGGTCGGCATGGGCGAGCGCCTGTCGGTGGTGGACAAGCTCACCGAGCAGGGCATCACCCCGATCCCCGTCGAGCAAGGCGTGCGGATCATGCGCAGGCTCGTCACCGACCCGGACCTCGACGGCGTCGTGGTGATCAGCGGGCGCACCGAGGGGGTCGCCACGGTCAGGCGCGACGAGCCCGAGCTGCCGCTGCTGCGCTTCGTCGGCACGCCGCTGATCCGCTACCACGGGGTGGAGCTGGTCAGCGAGGTCGAGCTGAACGCGGGCACCGACCTCTACCTGGCCGACCACCTCCTCGACGGGAACCTGCTGTTCCCCGCCGTGATCGGCATGGAGGCCATGAGCCAGGTGGCGTGCGCCGCCACCGGCCGCCAGGAGGCGCCCGTCATCGAGCGGGCCGCCTTCAGCCGGCCGATCATCGTGCCGCCCGGGTCGAGCACCACGCTCAGGATCGCGGCGGCCGCCACCGGCGACGACACCGTCGCCGTCACCATCCGCAGCGCGGAGACCGGCTTCGAGGTGGACCACTTCAGCGCCGAGCTCCGCTTCGACGCCGGGCCCTGCCCCGAGGGCCCGCCCGGCCAGATCCCGGACGGGCTGCCCCCGGTCGCCCTCGACCCCGACACCGACCTGTACGGCCAGGTGCTCTTCCAGGGCACCCGCTTCCAGAGGCTGCGCCGCTACCACCGGGCGGCGGCCCGCCACGTGGACGCCGACCTAGCCGTGGAGCGGGACGGCTCCTGGTTCGCCGGATACCTGCCGGGTGAGCTGCTGCTCGGCGACCCCGGCATGCGGGACGCGCTCATGCACGGCAACCAGGTGTGCGTGCCCGACGCCACGCTGCTGCCGACCGGCATCGACCGGGTGCGGCCGGGCGGGGCGGCGCTGGACGAGCTGGACGAGGTGCGTTACTGCGCCGCCGAGCGCAGCAGGGACGGTGACACCTACGTCTACGACATCGCGGTCCGCACCAAGACCGGTGATCTCGTCGAGCGCTGGGAGGGGCTGCGCCTGCAGGCCGTGCGCAAGCAGGACGGCCGCGGGCCGTGGGCGGCGCCGCTGCTCGGCCCGTACGTCGAGAGGAGGCTCGGCGACCTGGTCGGCGCGAGCGTCGCGGTCGTCGTCGAACCCGGCGACGAGCTGACGGACCTGGCCCGCCAACGCCTGCACACCCTGCCGGCCGCTCCACCTCCTCAGGGCAGCAGCGCACTGGCGCATGTGCCGGGCCTGACGCTCACCGTGGCCGCCACGCAGACGGTGGCCTGCGCCATCACACCGGTCGGTGCCGCGCCGGAGCCCGCGCACCGGGCGACGGCCGAGCGGAACGACACGCAAGCCGGGCTCGCCGAGCGGATCGCCGCGCAGGCGGGGGAGAGCGGCGACGTCGCCGCCGCCCGCGTCCGCGCCGCGGCGGCCTGCCTGCGCGACGCCGGCCTCGGCGACCTGGCGGAGCCGGAGCTGCGCCCGCCCACCGGCGACGGCTGGGTGGTGCTGGCCACGGCGGACGCGCGCATCGCGACCCTGGCGACCACCGTGCGCGGCCTGACCGACCCCGTGGTGGTCGCGGTTCTCACCGAAGGACGGTCATGACGATGGAGAAGTACTTCGAGTATCGCCACACGGTGGGTTTCGAGGAGACCAACCTGGTGGGCAACGTCTACTACGTCAACTACCTGCGCTGGCAGGGCAGGTGCAGGGAGATCTTCCTCAAGGAGTGCGCCCCCGAGGTGCTCGCCGACCTTCAGGACGACCTCAAGCTGTTCACCCTCAAGGTCGACTGCGAGTTCTTCGCGGAGATCACCGCCTTCGACGAGCTGTCGATCAGGATGCGCCTGATCGAGCTCGCCCAGACCCAGCTCGAGTTCGGCTTCGACTACGTGCGCGTCGGCCCCGGTGACGGGGAACTGCTCGTCGCGCGTGGCCGGCAGCGGGTCGCCTGCATGCGCGGGCCGAACACCAGGACCGTCCCGGCCAGGGTGCCGCCCGCACTGGTCGGCGCGCTCGAACCGTACGCAGCCTAGACGCCGATCACAGGAGGTCAGCGTGCACGTCTCCTCTTCCACCGCACTGACCGACAGCGCGATCGACGCCGCGGCGTTGCGTCACGCGTTCGGTGCCTTCGCCACCGGCGTCACCGTGGTGACGACCGGCGGCCCCGTCCCTCACGCCATGACGGCCAACTCCTTCACCTCGGTCTCGCTGGACCCGCCGCTGCTGCTGGTGTGTGTCGCCAAGTCGGCGAGCATGCACCGCTTCCTCGGCGCCAGCTCCTTCTTCGGCGTCTCCGTGCTCGCCGCCCACCAGGAGGCCGAGGCCAGGCACTTCGCCAACCGCTACCGCGAGACGGGCGCCGCCCAGTTCGCCGCGGTGGACGTGGTGCCCGGCGAGCTGACGGACGTGCCGCTGATCGCGGACGCCGCCGTGAGCTTCGAGTGCGACCTGTGGCGCTCCTACGACGGCGGCGACCACACCATCTTCCTGGGCAAGGTGCTGTCGATGCGGCAGCGTCCAGGCAGTGACGGGTTGCTGGTGTACCGGGGCAGGTTCGCCGCGCTCGACGAGGTCGCGGCGTGATGGCTGTCCAGACTCGGCCGGCGGCGCGGGCACGGGTGCGTGCCGCGCCGCCCGGCCCGCCGCTCTGGGCGGGACCGGCCCTGTTCAGGCAGCTCGTCTCGGACCGGCTGGGCATGCTGTCGGACGCCGTGGCCAGGTACGGCGACGCGGTGCGGCTCACCATCGGCCCCAAGAGCCTCTACCTGTTCAACCACCCCGACCACGCCAAGCACGTGCTGGCCGACAACAACGCCGGCTACCGCAAGGGCCTCGGCCTGGCCGAGGCCAGGCGGGTCCTCGGCGACGGCCTGCTGACCAGCCACGGGCAGGTGTGGCGCGACCAGCGCAAGGCGATCCAGCCGCTGTTCCAGAACAAGCGGCTGGCCAGGCAGGACACGGTCATCGCCGAGGAGACGGGCCGGCTGGTGGCCAGGCTGCGCGCCCACGCGGGCGGCGGGCCCGTGGACGTGGCCCACGAGATGACCGCGCTCACACTCGGCGTGCTGGGCAGGACGCTGCTGGAGGCCGACCTCAGCGCGTGCGGGTCTCTTGGGCACGGGTCCATCGGGCACGGCTTCGAGGGCGTCCAGGACCAGGCGATGTTCGAGATGGTGACGCTCGGCGCGGTGCCGCTGTGGCTGCCGCTCCCGCTGCACCTGCGCTTCCGCCGGTCGCGGCGCGAGCTGCACCGGGTCGTGGACGCCCTGGTCGCCCACCGGATCGAGCATCCCACCGGCGGGGATGACCTGCTGTCCCGCCTGATCGCCGCCGCCGGGCAGGCGCCCGACGAGCGGGCGGCCCGCGACCGGCTGCGTGCCGAGCTGATCACCATCCTGCTGGCCGGGCACGAGACCACGGCCAGCACGCTGTCGTGGGCCTTCCATCTGATCGACCGCCATCCCGCCGTGCGGGAGCGGCTGCGCGAGGAGGCCGTCTCCGTGCTGGGCGACCGGCCGCCGACGGTGGACGACCTGCCCAGGCTCACCTACACCACCATGGTGCTGGAGGAGGTCATGCGGCTCTACCCGCCGGTGTGGGCGCTGACCCGCGTGGCGGTGACGGGCGACGAGGTGGGCGGGTACCGGGTGCCCGCCGGGGCGGACGTGCTGATCAGCCCGTACACGCTGCACCGGCATCCGGCCTGGTGGCGCGAGCCGGAGCGGTTCGATCCCGGCAGGTTCGCGCCGGACGTGCGGTCGGACCGGCCCCGCTACGCCTACATCCCGTTCGGCGCCGGGCCGCGGTTCTGCGTCGGCAGCCATCTGGGGATGATGGAGGCCGTCTTCGTGCTCGCCTCCGTGGTGCGCGAGCTGCGGCTGACCGGGCTGCCCGGGCGGCCGGCCGTGCCCGAGGCGATGTTGTCGCTGCGGGTGCGGGGCGGGCTGCCGATGACCGTCGGCGTCCTGTAGGAGAAGGCGCGGAAAAAAGGGCCGCGGGCGGTGATCTCGTCACCGCCCGCGGCCCCGCGCGTCCCTGGTCTCCTTCACCCGGTGTCCTCCCGCTGCTGGTCGTACCCGCCGGCCTCCTGGTTCCACGCGGACAGCATGTCGCCCAGCGCGAGCAGGTGCGGCGGGTCGAAGCTGCTCATGGGCCGCAGCGTGAGGTCGGCCCGGTGGGCGCCGCCGTGCGCGCCGACCGCGATGGGGCCGCGGCGCGCGACGCACAGCGTGACCTCGCTGGTGGGCGGCAGGTTGACGACCTCGTCGCAGCCCTCGGCCACCGACTGGGCCAGCAGGTACCAGTGGCCCGCTGGCACGTCGTCCATGACGAACGGGCCGGGCCGGCTGAGCACGGTGTAACTGGCGGGCTTGCCCTCCAGGAGTTGCCCCACGAACATGCCCGCGAAGACCGGCCGGTCGGGCAGCGGCGAGGTGACCGTGCCGTGCACGGTGGCGGTGCCGCCGCCGCGCGACCGGCTCGCCCCGCCCGCCACGCTCATCCTCGGCACGCTCAGGACCTGGCGGTAGCGGCTGGGGGACAGGCCCACGCTCCGCGTGAAACGGCTGCTGAACGTGCCGACGCTGGAGTAGCCGACCTGGTGGCTGATGTAGGCGATGTTCAACGAGGTCGAGGCGAGCAGCCGCTTGGCCTCGCGCAACCGCACCGCCGACAGGAACCGGCCTGGTGACAGCCCCGTGACCCGCTGGAAGACCCGCGAGAAGTGGAACTTGCTGAACATCGCGGTGTGCGCCATGTCGTCGATGGTGATCTGCTCACCGAAGTTCTCGTGAATGTCGTCGATCACTCGCATGACCGCTCGTTCGATGACGTCGTCCATGTGGCCTCCCGCTTCCGGATCGGCCGGTGTTGCGCGCTTTCCGGATACGCGTCGATAAATGCCCTTCGGTGGTACACGCGGTGCGCCCGCGCGAATGCTGCACGGTTCCCGAAATTGATTCGACAAAAATCGCCAAGTGCTTGCCCGGTTTCTCGCGGTAGTTTTCCTTGCAAAACCCTGTTGATTGTTGTCAACTGTCCTGAGAGGGCCGGAGGGCCGCGCAGGTGGCCAAGAGGGCTGCCCATCCCCCGAGCGTACGAGCGCACCGGCCGCCCGCCCCCGGCCGCGCCGCGTTATCAGGGGTCCGCCGGCCACGATTAGGGGTGCCCCTTCGAATAAGGGCGCCGGGCACCCGGCTAGGGGTTGTCCCGCATAGTGCGCAGGTCGATTCTTCACATATCGACCGACTGTGCAAAAAACGGGGGAGCGATTATGTCCGAAGGGCGGGGCGAACAAGAATTCACGCGCTTCGTCCAGCAGACCAGGCCCATGCTGAGACGCAGCGCCTTCGCGCTGTCCGGCGACTGGCACGAGGCGGACGACCTGGTCCAGCGGACACTCATGACCATCTATCTGCGCTGGCGCGAGCTGGAACGGCGGGACAGGATCGCGCCGTACGCGCGCCGGGTCATGACGCGGCTGCTCATCAGCGACCGCCGGTCGTCGCGATGGACCAGGGAGGTCCTGTTCGGCGTGCCGCCCGAGGCCGGCGCCGCGCTCGACCCGTACGTCCCGGTGGTCCAGCGCATGGTGCTGAGGGACGCGCTGGCCAGGCTCGGCCCCCGCCAGCGCGCCACGATCTTCCTCCGCTTCTGGGAGGACCGCAGCGTGGAGGAGACCGCGCGGGTCCTGGGCAACGAGTCATCCACGGTACGCAGCCAGACCGTCCGCGCGCTGAACACCCTGAGGGACGCGCTGGACGCCTCATCCACCTAAGGAAGGCCCATGAGCGCACAGCTCTCCGCGGACCACGAGACGAGGGTCACCACGCTCGAGGCGTTCGCCGACACGATCATCCCCGGCGCCAGACGCAGCGACCAGGACAGGGCGGTGGCCGGCGCGAGCCCCACCGGCGGCGCGGTGGCGGCGGGCGCGATGGAGCTGATCCACTGGGACGCCACCGGCATCAGCCAGAGCCTCGACGGTTACGCCCGCGCGCTCAATGAGCACGCCCGCGAGTTCGCCCAGCAGCACGGCCTCGACCTGGACGGGGACGTCCCGCCGTTCGTGGCGCTCGGCTTCGAGCAGCGCACCGACCTGGTCCGCGTGCTCACCGCGCCCGGCCACCCCGACAAGGCGCTGTGGGTGCTGCTGTCCCTGTTCTGCTACATGGCCTACGACTCGGCCGCGCACACCGGCACCGCCGCCGCGCTGGCCGCCGGGCACCCGGGCCTGACCTCCATGCGCCTGGCCGCGCCGGGCGCCGACGGCCTGTGGCGCTTCCCCTCCTGGTCGTACGGCAGGCAGCTCGCCGACCTCCACCCCGGCACCACCGACACAGGGAGCCCAGCATGAACAGTGTCGAGCGCACCGACGTGCTCGTGGTCGGCACCGGCTTCGGCGGCGCGATCGCCGCCTACCACCTGGCCGCGGGCGGGGCCCGCGTGGTCATGCTGGAGCGCGGCCCGTGGCTGACCGCCGCGGACTACGACCACGACTTCAAGCTCGGCTCGTCCTACACGCGCCTGTTCGACTTCACGGTCGGCGACGGGATGAGCGTGCTCGGCGGCAACTGCGTGGGCGGCGGCAGCGTCGTCTACTTCGCCGCGATGCCGCGGGCGCCCCGCTTCGTGTTCGAGCGGCGCGGCAGCGTCAACCGCCGCATGTGGCCCTCCTCGATCACCCGCGACACGCTGGACCCCTGGTACGACCGCGTCGCGGAGTCCATCGCCATCACCCGGCAGGGCTGGGACGACGTGTCCTACTCCGGCGGGCTCTGGGCCGCCGCCTGCCGGCACGCCGGCCGCACCGCCAACCCGGTGCCCGCCGCCGTGGACACCGCCGCCTGCACCAACTGCAACTGGATGATGGCCGGCTGCCGCTTCGACGCCAAGCAGTCGCTCCTGCTCAACTACCTGCCCGCCGCGCTCGCGCACGGAGCCGCGATCAGGCCGCTGCACGAGGTGCAGAGCATCGCCAGGAACCCCGACGGCGGCTACCGCGTGCACTACCAGCTCGTGGACGCCGAGGACTACCGGATCACCGCGGGCGAGGGCAGCATCGACGCCGAGGTGGTCGTGCTCGCCGCGGGCGCCGCGGCCACCCCCGTCATCCTGCAGCGCAGCGCCGCCGCGCTCGGCCCGATGCCGCACGCGGTAGGCCGCTACTTCTCCGGCAACGGCGAGCGGCTCAACACCGCGGTGCTGAACGAGGAGCGCGTCCGCGAGGTACTCGGCCTGGAGCTCGACCCCGCGGCGTTCCAGATCGGCAAGGGGCCCACGGTGGCCAACTGGGACCGGCTGGACGGCTCGCTGCCCGAGTACACCCGCTTCTCGCTGGAGCAGCTCTACTTCCCGCCGGGGCTCGGCACGATCCTCGCGCTGACCGGCGGCCAGGACCCGCGCTGGTTCGGCCTGGAGAAGAAGGAGCTGCTCAGCCACTGGCAGAAGTGGCTGATCATCTTCCAGATGATCGAGGACGACAACGAGGGCGTGTTCGGCCCGCCGCCCGCGCGCGGCAACGCCGACCGGGTCTCCCAGCAGATGCTCGGCCTCGGCACGCTCAGCTACAAGCCGACGCTCAACACGCAGGCCGCCTGGGCGATGGCCGACGCCGAGTGCAAGGACATCCTGGAGCGCGACGGCCTGGCCACCGTCACGCCGTGGACCAACGACCTGGTGGGCGCGTACACCGTGCACCCGCTGGCCTCGTGCCGCATCGGCGACGACCCGCGCACCTCCGCGCTCGACGACCGGCACGAGCTGCGCGGCCACCCGGGGATCTTCGTCACCGACGGCTCCGCCGTACCGGCCGCGCTGACCGTGAACCCGGCCATGACCATCTCGGCGCTCGCCGAGCGCGCGGTGCCGGCCATCGTCCGCGCGGCGCGGGAGCGCGGGGTGGACGTCCGGTACGGCGCGCCCGCCCCCGACGGCTCGACCGCCGGCCGGCGCGGCACCGCGCCGCTGGTGCCCGCCCTGGGAGGGTGAGGTGGGCAGGCTGCTCGCCCGCGTGACGGAGCGCGGCGTGCTCGCCCAGGTGCGCCACGTGTCCCCGGTGCCGCCGCGCGCGGCACGCGGGCTGGTGGGGCGGGTGTACGGCCAGCTCGTCCGGGACTTCGGCATGGCGGCCCCGCCGGTGCTGCTGCACTCGCCGGCGCCCGAGGTGCTGGCGGCGGGGTGGATGATGCTGCGCGAGTCCCTGCTGTCCGGGGGAGTGGCTGCGCGGGTGGTCAAGGAGGTGGTGGCGACCGAGGTGTCGGCCGCCAACGCCTGCCCGTACTGCGTGGACGTGCACCGCGCCACGCTGCTCGGCCTGCGCGGGCACGACGACCCGCGGTACGCGCCCGTGGCGGCGTGGGCGCGGAGCACGGGCGGCGGCCGAGCGGCGACGGAACCGCCCCCGGCGCTGGATGCGGAGCTTGTCGCCGTGGCGGTGACCTTCCACTACCTCAACCGCATGGTGGCGGTGTTCCTCGGCGACTCCCCGCTGCCTCCCGAGGTGCCCCGCCGCGCCCGCGGGCCGGCCCTGCGCGTCTTCGGCCGGCTCATGCGCCCGGCCGCCCGCAGGACGATCCCGCCCGGCGAGTCGCTGCCGCTGCTGCCCGCCGCCGACCTGCCGCCGGACCTGGCGTGGGCGGGCAGCGGCCCCCTGGCCGGCGCGTTCGCCAGGGCGTCGGCCGCCATCGAGGCGGCCGGGCGGCGCTCGGTGCCCGCCCCGGTCCGCGAGTTGGTCACGCGACGCCTGGCGGCCTGGGACGGCGCCCCACCCGCCCGCGCCAGGGTCACCGAGGCGACGGCGGAGCTGCCACCCGGCCTGCGCCCCGCCGCCACGCTGGCCCTGCTGACCGCGCTGGCCCCCTACCAGGTCCACGACGCCACCATCGCGGCCTGCCGGAGCGCCCAGGGCGGCGGCCACGACGACCGCTCGCTCATCGAGCTGACGTCGTGGGCGAGCCTGTCAGCCGCCCGCCGCACCGCCGAGGACCAACCGGCGCCCCTTGCGGCCGGCACGCCGTCCCCAGCCGACACGCCATCCCCAGTCAAGGCTTCATCAGTGGAAAGGACGAACCCGTGAGCGAACTCGACGCCGTACTCGCCGACCTGGCCTCGGACGGCGACCAGCTCGACAGCCTCGTGGCAGGTCTCGAACCGGCCCAGTGGCACCTCCCCACCCCCGCCCCCGGCTGGACGATCGCCGACCAGATCGCCCACCTGACGTTCGTGTTCCGGCTGGCCGCCACGGCGGCCACGGACGCGGCGGCCTTCCAGGCCATGACCGAGGACGCCCAGCACAACTTCGACGGCGCCGTGAACGCCGCGCTCAAGGCGTTCGCCGACGACACCCCCGCCACCCTGCTGGCCAAGTGGCGCGCCCAGCGGGCCGCCGCGGTCACCGGGCTCGCCGCGGTGCCGCCGGACCGGACCGTGCCGTGGCTGGTCAACCCGCTGCCGCCGATCGTGCTCGGCTGCGCGGGCATCATGGAGCAGTTCGCGCACGGTCAGGACATCGCCGACGCGCTCGGCGTCGAGCTGCGGCGCGGTGACAGCCTGCGGCACCTGGTGGTCTTCGCGGTGCTCACCCAGGACTTCGGTTACCTGTCGCGCGGCCTGACCCCGCCGGCCACCGAGTTCCGCTTCGAGATCACCGGCCCGGGCGGCGAGCTGTGGGCGTACGGGCCCGAGGACGCCGACCAGCGCGTCAGCGGGCTCGCCGAGGACTTCTGCCTGCTGGTGACCCGGCGCAGGCACCGCGCCGACGTCGCGGTCACCGCGGTGGGCGAGGAGGCCGACCGGTGGCTGGACATCGCCCAGGCCTACCGGGGCCCGGCGGGCGCGGGGCGCCGCCCCGGCCAGTTCCCGCGCAGGAGCGCGGCCTGAGGGCCGCTCGTCACTTGTTCCAGGCCACCAGGAACTCCGCCAGCGAGATCCGGCCGTCCACGTCGCCGTCGTGCTCGTCCGACACCCTGAAGATCGAGTCGAGCTCGGCGGCGGTGACCTCCTCGCCGCGCGAGCGCATGGCGAGCACGAACTCCTCGCGCGTGATGTATCCGTCGGCGTCGCGGTCGAACTCGCGGAACGTGGCGGTCGGGTCGTCGAGCTCCGGCATGGGCAACCTCTTCACTGCGCGGGCGGTCACTCGGACGGATTCTAGGCGGCCAGGGCCCGGCGATCGACCTTTCCGTTGGCGGTCTGCGGCAGGCCGGGGACGAGGGTGATCTCCCTGGGGAACTTGTGCGGCGCCAGCCGGCCCCGTACGTACGCCTTCAGCTCCTCGGGGGAGACCGGCGAGGTGGCCACCACGTAGGCCCGCGGCCGGCTCAGGCCGCCCGCCTGCTCGCCCACCACCACGCACTCGCGCACCGAGGGATGCGTCAGCAGGCAGTTCTCTATCTCGGCGGGCGCGATCCACACCCCGCCCACCTTCAGCAGGTCGTCGGCCCTGCCGTGGAAGCGGTAGAAGCCGTCGGCGTCCCTGCTGACCAGGTCGCCGGACAGGACGGTGCGCTCGCCCACGAACGTGCGCGCCGACTTGACCGGCTCCTGCCAGTACTCCGCCGCCACCGTGTCACCGGTGATCTCCAACCGGCCGACGTCGCCGTCACGGACCTCCGCGCCGTCCTCGTCCACCACCCTGGCGCGGTAGCCGGGCACCAGCTCGCCGAGCGTGCCGGGGCGCACCCGTCCCGGCCGGTTGGACAGGTAGATGTGGTACGCCTCCGAGGAGCCGATGCCGTCGACCACCTCCACGCCGAACGTGTCGAGCCAGCGCCGGTGCAGCTCGGGCGGGAGCGGCTCGCCCGCCGACGTGCACAGCCGCAGGCAGCTCAGGTCCTGCCGGGCCGCGTCGGGGTGGGCCAGCATCGCGCTCATCATGGTCGGCACGTTCACCAGGATCGTCGGGCGGTGCTCGGCGATCAGCTCGAAGATGGTCTCGGCCCTGCTCCGCTCGGGGAAGACCACGCCCGCCGCGCCGGCGCCGAACGGGAACAGCGCGGCCAGGTCGCGGGCGTAGCCGAAGAACAGCTTCGGCACCGGCAGCACGACGTCGTCCTCCCGGATGCCCAGCACGCCCCGCGCGTACTGCTCGAAGCTGCGGTGCGGGCTGCGCGCGGGCAGCACGCAGGCGCGCGGCGCGCCCGTGCTGCCGGTGGTGAACTTCCAGATCGCCGGCTCCTCCGGCGCCACGTGGACGGGGTCGAGCCGGTCGGACTGGGCGCCGACGAGCGTGTCGAAGTGGTGCTCGCCGGCGCGCAGCCCGCCGCGCGGGTAACCCGTCACCAGCAGGCCGGTCGCGCCCGCGGCGCGCAGGTTGTCCAGGACGGCGGGGTCGGCCAGGATGACCTTGGGCTCGGTGTAGCCGACGAAGTAGCGGTAGTCCTTGGGCCGCAGGTAGGTGTAGACCTCGGCGGTGACGGCGCCGATCTGCTGGGCGCCGTACCAGGTGGCGACGAACTCCGCGCCGTCGCCCGCCGCGATGAGGACCCGGTCGCCGCGGCGCACGCCGAGCGCGCGCAGCGCGTTGCCGGCCCGGGCGGCCAGGGCCCGCAGCTCGCCGTAGCTGATCGGGCCCGCGCGGGTGATGAGCGCGGTCGCGTCCGCCCGGCCGCCGCCGAGGAAGCGCGTGGTGATGTTGTAGGAGTCCATGCCTCCACGGTGCCTGCGCCCCCCGTCACGGGACAGCGGCGGGCCGCGCAGCAAGCTGGGCGTGGCTGGCAGGTTGCTGTCAGCGGCCGGGCTTCTCTGCGATTGCTCGATCAGGGGCGGCACGTTGACTGCCGTGGCGGGCGCCACCTGTACTGAAGGCACGCAGGCTTCCCTGTTCCCGGTTGAGGAGTGGCTATGGCGTCCATGCCCGCAGGCTCGTGGTCGGCCACCGGTGTGGACGAGGTGGTCGACTGCCTGGGCGGCGCCGTACACCTGGCCTACGCGGAGGCGGCCAGTGAGAGGGCCGGTGAGAGGGCCGGTGAGGTCGCGGCGATCGTGGCGGGCTTCTCCGGGCACGAGGCGCGCACGCGGGCGCGCGCCCGCGCCAGGGCGTCGGCGGTGCGCGCGCTGCGCGAGCTGGCCGAGCGGCCGCCCACGGGCGCGCGGGCGCGCGGCGGCAAGGAGCTGCGGCTGGACGACTTCCTCGCCGACCCGCCCGCGAGTACGGGCGTCGTGCTGCCCGGCGTGGGCCTGCTGAGCGGCAACCGCTACCTGCTGCCCGCCGAGGTGGTGTGGCTGGAACGGCAGGAGTGCCGGGTCGAGCCGGCCACGAGCGGGGTGGTGGACCACGGCGTGGCCGAGGCGATCGCGGAGATCTTCGCCCACGACGTGGTGGCCCGCTGGTGGGCCGATCCGCGTCGGCCGCTGCTGCGGGTCTCCGAGCAGCTCGACCGGCTGCTGCCGCCCGGGGTGATGGCCTCGGCCACCGGGCTCGGCCTGCGGGTGTCGGCGTTCGTGCTGTCGGCGCAGGACGCCAGCGTCGCGCTGGTGACCGTGGGCGGGGACGCGGGCGCGCTGGCCGTCGCCGCCGACCGTACGGTGAAGTCGGCGGTGAGCGAGGCGTTCCTGCTGGCCATGGCGTCCAGGGCGCAGCCGTGGCACACGCTGCCGCTGCCCGACTCGCTGCGCCGCTTCGCGGTGTGGCACCGCGAGGGCGACTACGCGGCGTACCTGGAGGGCATGGCCGTCGAGGCCGACACGTCGCTGGTGCACGAGCTGGGCGGGCTGCGCCCGGCGAGCTGGCCGGAGATCGCCGGGCACCGGTTCGGCCACGAGCCCGTCGCGGTGGAGCCGCAGGCGCCCGGGCAGGTCGTCAAGGTGGTGTGCCCCGGCGCCGCCTGCTACCGGGCCACCCGGTCGGCCACCGTGCTGCCCTGCCCCGTCCCCTGACACCGCACGTTGCGAGGGGACGCGGCGCGTTCCGGCGCCGATGATGGTGCCAGGAGCTCCATGTGCAGGTAGGAGGTGCGCGATGGACCTCTCGGTCATCGGCATCACACCACAGGCGGAACAGGTCTACCGGTTCTTCCTCAAGCACAAGGGTGAGGGTGTCGGCTCCGTGCCGGAGGCGCTCGGCATGGACCCCGACACGGTCGAGGAGGCCGTGGACCTGCTCGGCAGGCTGTCCATGCTGGACCTCACCGACCGCTACCGCGTCACCGCCACGGACCCGCGCGTGGCCATCGAGCGCCTGGTCGAGCAGCGCATGGAGGAGCTGAACGCGGAGATCAGGCGGGTCTTCAGCGCCCGCGACGCCATCTCCTCCTTCCAGGACGACAAGCGGGAGGGCGACAAGGTCGCCGCGATCCTCGACATCGAGCGGGTCGAGGACGGCGCCCGCGTCCGCCAGCGCCTGGACGACCTGGCCTTCTTCTGCTACAAGGAGACGCTCTGCCTGCACCCCGGCGGCCCGTTCACCGAGGTGATGATCGAGTCGGCGCTGCCGCTCGACCAGCGGTCGCTGCGCCGCGGGCTCGCGCTCAAGCAGATCTTCCACCCGAAGGCGATCGAGGACCAGCGCATGCTGTCCTACCTGCGCGAGCTGGTCAACCTCGGCGCCGAGATCCGCATCACCGACCAGCACATGGACCGCATGCTGATGTACGACCGCAGCGTGGCCGTCGTGCCCATCGACCCCTCCCACCACTCCGCCGGCGCGCTCCTGGTGCGCGAGCCCGGCCTGATCTCGCAGCTCTACATCTACTTCGAGGGCCTGTGGAAGAGCGCCGTGGACCTGCGCCACCACCTCGACCCGCCCGACGAGGAGCCGGCGCTGTCGCAGATGGAGCAGCGCATCCTCACCGTGATGGCGACGGCGGACAAGGACGAGATCGCCGCCCGCGAGCTCGACATCTCCGTGCGCACCTACCGCCGCTACGTCGCCGACCTCATGGCCAGGCTCGGCGCCGCCAACCGCTTCCAGGCGGCGCTGCGGGCGAAGGAGGAGAACTGGATCTGACGGTGCGTCCGGCACACCAAGAGGTGACACCCACCGGGCTCCGATCTTTCACTGAAGGATACGGAGAAGCCTGTGAGGAGCAGACGATGAGCATCTCTGAGCTGGACATCACCGCGGAAGAACTCGAACAGGCCGTCCTGCCGGCGCCCCCCTCGATGGACCGGCTCCGTGACGAGCTGGGCAGGTTGCGCCAGGACATCGCCGACGGCGACCACCGGGGCGTGGAGCGGCAGCGCGCCCTGGGCAAGCGCACCGCGCGCGAGCGGCTGGACCTCCTGCTGGACGAGGGCTCGTTCGTGGAGCTGGACATGTTGCGCAGGCACCGCGCGCAGGGGCTGGGCATGGAACGGCAGCGGCCGCACACCGACGGGGTCGTCACCGGCTCCGGCACGATCGACGGCCGCCGCGTGTTCGTCTACGCGCAGGACTTCACCCTCTTCGGCGGCTCGCTCGGCGAGGCGCACGCCCTGAAGATCCAGAAGGTGATGGAGCTGGCGCTGTCCACCGGGGCGCCGTTCATCGGGCTGAACGACAGCGGCGGCGCCCGGATCCAGGAAGGCGTCATGTCGCTCAACGGCTACGGCGGCATCTTCCAGCGCTATGTGCAGGCGTCGGGCGTGATCCCGCAGATCAGCGTGGTGCTCGGCCCGTGTGCCGGCGGCGCGGCCTACTCCACGGCGCTGGCCGACTTCACGTTCATGGCAGGCGACACCGCCCAGCTCTACCTGACCGGGCCCGACGTGGTGGAGGCGGTGACGGGCGAGCGCGTGACGCACGCCGAGCTGGGCGGCGCGCAGGTGCACGGCAGCCGCTCCGGCGTGGCCACGTTCGTGCACGACGACGAGGAGGAGTGCCTGGCCTCGGTGCGCGACCTGCTGTCGATGTTGCCGAGCAACAACCTGGGCAGACCGCCCGCCGCGCCGCCCTGCGGCGCGGCGGCCGACGTGCGTCCCCGCCTCGCCGAGATCGTGCCCGCCGAGCAGCACAAGCTGTACGACATGCGTGAGGTGCTGGCGGAGCTGGTGGACGACGGGGACTTCCTGGAGACCCACCGGAACTGGGCGGGCAACGTGATCTGCGCCCTGGCCAGGATCGACGGCGAGGTGGTCGGCGTGGTGGCCAACCAGCCGACCGTGCTGGCCGGCGTGCTCGACGCGAAGGCCGCGCAGAAGGCGGCGCGCTTCGTCAGGTTCTGTGATGCCTTCTCCATCCCGCTGGTGACGCTCGTGGACGTGCCCGGCTTCCTGCCCGGCAAGGACCAGGAGTACGAGGGCGTCATCAGGCACGGCGCCAAGCTGCTGTACGCCTACTGCGAGGCGACGGTGCCGCGCATCTCGGTCATCCTCAGGAAGGCGTACGGGGGCGCGTACATCGTCATGGACTCGCGCTCCATCGGCACCGACCTGTCGCTGGCCTGGCCCACCAACGAGGTCGCCGTGATGGGCGCCGAGGGCGCCGTGAACATCGTCTACCGCCGGCAGCTCGCCGCCGCCGCCGATCCCGTCACCGAGCGGGCCGAGCTGCTCGAACGCTACAAACGCGAGCTCATCCATCCCACCTACACCGCCGAGCGCGGGCTCGTGGACGACGTGATCGACCCCGCCGACACCAGGGCGGCGCTCGCCCGCGGCCTGGCCATGCTGCGCGACAAGCGCAAGCACAGCGCGCCGCGCAAGCACGGCAACGTCCCGCTCTGACCCGCCTGTACACCCTCCCAGCCCGCCTCTCCCAGCCCGCCTCTCCCCGCCCGCCCCTTCAGCCCGCCCCTTCAGCCCGCCCCTTCAGCCCGCCCCTTCAGCCCGGCCTCGGTGTCACCGAGGCCGGGCTTTTCGCGTGCTCAGCGGCCCTGCCTGACAACATGCGGTGCCCCGCATGCAGCTTCCTGCCTCCCCGACGCCTCGATCGGCGGCCCCCGCCACCGCACAGTGGAGCTGTGAGGACATGACCCCGAACAGGGAGGCACGACATGAAGCGCACTTTCCTCCACGGGCGGAGGGTCCTGCCGCCATGGTGATCCAGCTGACGATGCGCCAGGCGCACGGCCTGCCGCTGCCGGCGACGCCGGTGGACGGCATCCGCATCATGGCGCTGCTGCCCGCAGGGTGGCACAAGGACCTCGCCCAGGCCACCGGTGCCATCGTCATCCGCGTCCGCCCCGACGAGCCGCTCACGAGCGCTCAGGTGGGCGAGCGGGTGCGCGAGATCCTCGCCAACCCGGAAGTGGACCGTTGGGAACTGGTGGGCTGCCACCGCCTTGTCACGCGTGAGGCCAGGGAGGACGACAGATGATTGCTTCGGTGCTGACGCAGGGACAGTGCCAGATCTGGTGGGCGGGTCCGGACGACCGGACCGAGGAGAGCATGGCCGTGGTGCTGAGCGAGCGGGAGCTGGGCAGGGCGGCGCGGTTCCGCCGCGCGGCCGACCGCCGCCGTTTCGTCACGGGAGCGTGGCTGCTGCGGACGGCGAGCGCCGCCCAGCTCGGCACCAGCCCGCAGGAGGTGGCGGTCGACCGCTCCTGCCCGGATTGCGACCGCTACCACGGCAAGCCCGAGCTGACGGGCGACGGCGCCCACCTGCACGTGTCCATCTCCCACTCCGGTGACCGGGTGGTGGTGGCGCTGAGCGAGGAGGGGCCGCTGGGCGTGGACGTGGAGGCCGTCCCGGCCGAGCCCGTGGACGACCTGGCGCGCTGCGCGCTCACCTCGTGGGAGCAGGCCCAGCTGGACGCGCTGCCCCGGCACGAGCGCTACGAGGCCTTCGTCAGGCTCTGGGTACGCAAGGAGGCGGCGCTCAAGGCCACCGGGCACGGCCTGCGGGTCCCGCCCACGGAGGTGGAGGTCAGCGGCCCCTTCGCCGAGCCGGCGCTGCTGAGCTGGCCGCTGGACGTGCCTCCCGGGCACGTACGCTTCCGCACGCTGCACCCCGGCGACGGGTACGCCGCCGTGGTGGCGGTCATCACCGAGGAGAGCGCGATCACCGTCGCCGAGCGGCGGGCGATGCCGGGGCGCAGCACGACGCGCGTGCCGGACGACGCCCTGCTCGTGGCGGCCTGAGAGACACCGAGGCCCCGCCAGGCCCCGCTGCCGCACCATCGTGACAGCGGGACCTGGCGGGGCTGCGCCGTCACGAGCGCGTGACGGCCGGGGCGCGGCGGGGGCGCCGGCCGTACAGGAACCACAGGATGGCCGCGGCGGCGGCCAGCAGCAGCACGCGGAACATCCACTCGCCGGAGCCGCCGGGCCCGTACACCCTGGCGGGCGCGCCGACGTCCACGGCGGGCACGGCCAGACCGGCCCGGTGCGTGGCACGGTCGCTGCCGTACAGCTCGACACCGCGCAGCAGGACCGTCCCGTCGGCGGAGCTGAAGTCACCGGTCCACACGCACGACTCGTGACCGGGATGCCGCAGGCAGCTCAGCTCACGCGGCACGAACCGTCCCGCCTCGCCCTGCGCGAACGCGGCCCGCAGCACCGTACCGGCGTCCTGCGCCCCCAGATAGACCAGCAGCCCCGCGAAGAGAGTGAGCACCACGGAGAAGCCGGACACCCGGGCACGCCTGCCCGCCGCCGTCCCCGACGCGGTCACCAGCTGGGCGCCACGGCGCAGGTGCAGCGCATGCCGGCACCTTCGGACACGCGCGGACGCCGATGCAGCAGCACCGCCACCACCATCGGCGCGAACACCAGCGCGTTGTAGAACAGGTGCAGCTCCATCCGCGGCACCAGGAGCTGGATGAGGCTCGTCGGCGCGGGCCGGCCCAGCAGGTTCGCCCCCGCCAGCGCCTGGACGAGCAGCAGCAGGTGCTCCAGGTGATGCCACACCTGGATGCCGAGCGAGACGTTCCACCACGTACGCGACCTGCCGACGAACCCGCTCCGCAACATGATGAGCCCGGTCAGCATCAGCAACGCGTACCCGTAGTGCATCCACTCCGATGAGATCAGCCACGGGAAGGGCACGCCGAGCAGGCCACGCGCCTCCTTCAGCGGCCAGCCCAGCGCGTAGACCTGCACCGCCTGCGCGAGGTGCTCGCCCCAGTGGGCGACCACCACGACCATGAACGCCGTGAGCGCGGCCTTGTGGTGGCGCGCGTTGAGACCGGCGGGCAGCGTTTCCGTGCGCATGCCTGTACCTCGATTCCGACCTGGGAGTTTTCCCTCAGCCTGAATCGAGGCACGGAACGCGGCATCTCAGAACGTGCGCAGTTGCACGAGCAACTGCTTGGTGGTCAGCGTGACCCCGCAGGAGCCGGCCACGAAGCGGAGCGTCTGCAGGTGGTCGGCGGCGGTGCGGTCGGCGATGGCGTCGGCCACGATGTAGGGCTGGATGTCGTGGGTGAAGGCGTCGAGCGCCGTCGCCAGCACGCCGGCGTGCGCGTACACGCCCGCGATGAGAAGCTGGTCGCGGCCGGACTCGCGCATCCGCCACAGCAGCGTGGAGTCGTGGAAGGCGCTGTAACGCTTCTTGGCGATGAGCCAGTCGTGCGGCCTGGGGGCCACGCAGTCGGGGAAGCGCCGCTGAGCCGCGTCCAGCCGGGGGCCGCGCTCCTCCTGGAAGTCCCTGAGCAGGCCCTGCTGCTGCTCGCTCATCAGCCCCGGCTGCGCCGCGTACGCGACGGGGACGCGCCAGCGCGTGCACTGCTCGCGCAGCTCGGCGACGTTGCTCAACAGGTCGCGCAGCGGGGCCTCGCCGTGCGGGAAGGCGTCCAGCACGCTGTTGCGCATGTCGAGCAACAGGAGCACGGCACGCCGCGGGTCGGGCGTCCACGGTGGAGTGTTCTCGGGAAGCTCTCCCGTGTCCGGCATCGGATAAGGCTCGAATTCCGCAACAATCGTCATGTCAGCTCACCCGTAGAAATCTCGGCTTTCCATCATGATCGCCTCAAGTGCATTGTCGCGGAAGGGTGGTACGGCGGCAGGAAGCTGCCTTCCTGTCGCCGTTTCTTGCCAGCCCGGCATTTTCTCACCGGCCTAGAACGGTAGCTTCTTGCCGGACGGCGTGCGCAGGTCGAGCTGGGTGGGCGCGGGCTTCTTGGTGGGCTTGGAAACGCGAATACGTCGCATGATGAACTCCGTTCGGATTCCCCTGCCTGCGACGGTAACCGCTTGCCGGAATTCCCGGTTCTCGTGCCGTGCCCAGCGCCGAGGAGAGCAATTTCGGAGATGTCCGCGCGGGCGCGGAGTGCGAGCCTCGTTGACGACGGGCACGCCGGCCCGACGAGGAGGCGCGATGCTGAGGCTGCCGACTCCCAGCGGAGCGGAGCTCGTCGCCCGCGCGGCGGATCTGGCGCGGGCCCTGCGCGGCAAGGCCGCCCCGGCCGGGCGCGACGGCGCCCCGCACGCGGAGACCCTGGAGGCGATGACGCTGGCGGGCGTGTTCCGGCTGTGCGTGCCCGCGCGCTTCGGCGGCTACGAGGCGGACGCGGGCACCGTGGCCGCGGTCGCCGCCGAGCTGGCCGGGGCCGACGGCGCCGTGTCGTGGGCGGCCGCCGCCTCGTGGAGCGCGGCGTGGGCCTGCGCGATGTTCCCCGAGCAGGCGCAGGAGGACGTGTTCCGCACCGCGGACGTCCGCATGTGCGGCACCCTGCGGCCCACCGCGATGGCCTTCGAGACCGGCGACGGCATCGAGATCAACGGCAGGTGGGGGCAGATCGCCGGCGCGGCGCACAGCCAGTGGCAGCTCATCGCCGCGATGCGCGTGGGCGCCGACGGCCGGCCCACCCACGTCCTGGCCCTGGCCAGGACGTCCGACCTGAAGCTGGTGGACGGCTGGGACGCCCCTGGGCTGCGCGGCTGCGGCGGCGCCGGCACGGTCGCCGACCACCTCTTCGTCCCGGCCCACCGCGTGCTGCCCCTGCGTGAGGCCCTGCGCGGCTCCGCCTCACGCGCCCCGCTCGTGCCCTTCGCCTCCGTCTGCGCGGCCGGCGCGGCACTCGGCCTCGCCCGTGCCGCCCGGGAGGCGTTCGCCGAGCGCGTCACGTACGGCAGGCTCGCCGACACCGACTACGAGAGCCGCGCCGCCGCCCCGATGACGCACCTGCGGGTCGCCGACGCCACGATGCAGATCGACGAAGCCGAGTTCCACACCCGCCGCCTGGCCGCGCTCGTGGACGGCAAGAGCGCGCGGGCCCAGGAGTGGAGCCTGGCGGAGCGCGCCAGGGCGCGGGCGGAGGCGGGCGAGGTGTGCAGGCTCGCCCGGCAGGCGGCCGACACGCTGGCGGCGGCGGGCGACGAGACCTCGATCCGCGACGACGAGCCCCTCCACCGCATCGCCCGCGACCTCGCCACCCTGTCCCTGCACAGCCTGACCCACCCGGCGACGGGCGCCGAACTGTACGGCCGCACTTTGTGCGGCCTGCCGCCTCACACGCTGTACGTCTGAGGCGCGGGATCCTGCCTGCGCCGTACGGGCGGACGCGGGGCACCGCTCGCACCCGGCCAGGACCTGACGATGCGGGAACGTCCCGCGTTGCCGGCCCCCAGCACGTCGGTCAGCGCCGCCAGCCGCGCCGGGTCACCCGAGCGCAGCGCCGCCACCACCGAGTCGAGGTCACCGGCGACGGCCTCCAGCACGTCGGCGACGGGCTCGGCGTTGTGCTCCAGGATGTCGCACCACAGCCCGGACGGCCCGCCCGCCACGCGCGTGACGTCCAGCAGCCCCCGCCCGGCGAGGATCAGCGCCGCCTCACCCGCCCCGGCGAACCGGGCCGCCAGCGTCGAGGACACCACGTGCGGGGCATGCGACACCGCGGCGGCGGCCCGGTCGTGATCCTCGGCCCCCATCGCCACCACCCGCGCGCCGCACGCGCTCACCAGCGTGGTCACGGCGCGCACGGCGTGCGGCGACAGCGCCGGATGGTGACACACCGCCCACGGCCGCCCCTCGAACAGGTCGGCACTCGCGGCTCCCGGCCCGGACGACTCGCGCCCGGCCATCGGGTGCCCGGGCACGAAGCTCCCCAGGTCACACCCCGCAGCCTCGGCCTCCGCGAGCAGCCGCGCCTTGACGCTGGCCACGTCCGTGTAGAGCACCCCGAGGCCGCGCGCCTGCGCCCAGCGCAACATCGGCACGACGGCGGACGGCGGCGTGGCGATCACCACCACATCAGCGGGCCCCGACCCCCAAGGCACTCCCACACCCGCCTCTTGCGTAACGCCTCCGTCCGAAGCCGCACCCGCCGGCAGCGGCACCCCCGCACCCCGGCTCACGGCCGTCGCCACCGCACGCGGATCGCGGTCGGCGAGCGCCACGCGGACCCCGGCCCGGCGCAGGGCGAGCCCCACCGACGTGCCGATCAACCCGCACCCGATCACCGTGACCTTGCGCACCGCCCACCCGGGCGTCGTTGAGGTGCCAGATCCTGACATGGCAGTGCCTTCCCTGACGAGGCCTTCACGTTGACGTGGCCTTCACACTGGCGCGGCCTTCACGCTGGCGTGGCCTTCACGCTGGCGCGGCCTTCACGCTCCCGACCATGGTGCGCGCCCGCCCCACCGCCGGGCAGCGCCCCACCAGGTCCCCTTGCTGCACGGGCACGGCACCTTCCTGCCACGCCAGGCCAGGGTCCGCGTCCCGCACCCCTGCCTACGCTCGCGGCATGTCCTTCCACGAACTGCTGACCAGACCCGTCAGGGCCCCCGACCGCGTCATCCGCTTCGGCCCGCACCCCGACCAGGTCATCGACGTCCACCTCCCACCCCGGGAGACCGCGCCCGCGGTGGTCCTGCTGCACGGGGGCTTCTGGCTGTCGCAGTACGACAGGTCGCACACCCGCCCCATGGCCACCGCACTGGCGGACCTCGGGCACCGCGTGTACGTCCCGGAGTACCGCAGGCTGGGTCAGGAGGGCGGCGGCTACCCGGGCACCTTCGACGACGTGGCCACCGCGATCGACCTCGTCGCCGCCGAGCGGCGGGGCCGTGGCGGGGTCACCGTGGTGGGCCACTCGGCGGGCGGGCACCTGGCCCTCTGGTCGGCCCTGCGGCACCGCCTGCCGGCCTCCTGCCCGTGGCGCGGCGAGCCCGCCGTGGAGGCGGTGGTGGCCCTGGCGGCCCTGTCCGACCTGGGAGCGGCGTTCACCTCAGGGCTCGGCGGGGGAGCGGCGGCGCGCCTGGTGCACGGCCGCGCGGAGCTGACCGGCCTCCTCGATCCGGTACGGCTGCTGCCCCTCGCCCCCACGACCCGCGTCGCCCTCGTGCACGGCACCCGGGACCGGCTCGTGCCCGTGGAGATGAGCCGCAGGTTCGCCGCCCGCGCGGCCGTCGCGCTCACCGAGATCGAGGACGCCGGGCACTTCGCCCTCATCGACCCGCTCTCCGCCGCGTGGCCCGCGGTGATCCGCGCCCTCACCCCATCGGGCGGTGGCAGGAAGCGGTCACCGGCCTGCACCTTGCTGGCCGCCCGCACCCCCTTCTCCCGGGCCTGATCGCCGCACACTGAAAAGGCCGGACACTACCGAGAACGAAGGGTACAAAATGACCAACGTCACCTTTCTGGATAACCGCAATACCGCGAATTGGCCGCCGCGCTGGGAGGAATTCGTCAACCACGCCGGCGGCAGAACCGCTCACATCACGTTACATTCGGACGAACCGGGAATCCGCGGCCTGTTCCGCTACCGCCCGGAGGCCGCGCAGCCGCTGAACCTGCTGTCCGAGGTGCTCCTGTGCGGTGACGGCACGCTGACCAGAGGCGAGCGCGAGCTGATCGCGGCCTACGTGTCGTCGCTCAACCGCTGCCGCTTCTGCTACCACACCCACGCCGCCTTCGCCGCCGTCCGCGTCCCCGGTGGCATGGAACTGGTCGATCAGGTACGCGCCGACCCCGAGACCGCCCCCGTCCCCGGCAAGCTCAAGGCCCTGCTGGCGATCGCGGCGGCGGTGCAGCGCGGCGGCCAGGAGGTCACGCCCGAGCACGTGGCCGCGGCCAGGCGGGAAGGGGCCACGGACGACGAGATCCACGACACGGTGCTGATCGCGGCGGCGTTCTGCATGTACAACCGCTACGTGGACGGCCTGGCGACGCTGGCCTGCGACGACCCCGAGCACTACGCGGAGCGGGCCCGGCTGACCAGCGGCTACGTGGCCACCTGGAACGACGCCCTGCGGGAGGCCTCCTGAACGGCCACGGCCGAGCCCGCCACGGCCGAGCCCGTCACGGCCGAGCCCGTCACGGCCGAGCCCACCACGGCCGAGCACGGCGCGGACCCCGTACAGGCGCCCGCGCCTCACCGCCCGTCAGGCGAAGAACTCATCCACGGAGTAGGGATCGTACGGATAGCTCGTCCGCTCGCTGATCCTGCCACCGCTCAACCGGAAGAGCTGCAGGCCATGGTCGTTGAGGGTGCGCCCGTCCCGTTCACCGCGGATCGACAGCACGGCGGCCACGCGGTCCCCGCCGGCGAGGAAGTCCTCCGGCTCCAGCCGCAGCCCGCCGGAGGCGGCCTCGGCCAGCCGGGACAGGTAGCCGAGCACCTCCTCCTTGCCCCGGTAGTCCCTGGCCATCGGGCCGCGGCCGGGGACGTGGAAGACCACGTCGTCGGTGAGCAGATCTCGCAGGACGTCCAAGTCGCCCTTGGCGAGAGCGTCGTAGAAACCGCTGGCGACAGTGATGTGGGAATGTTCGGTCATGGAGTTCCGTCCCATCGCAAACAGGGCTGATGAGCCGTTCGCGACCTTACGCTGCGTAGATCCACAAAACAAGAAGACGTCCGAAATATGCTCATAAATGAGGAAAAGAGGACATTGACAGTGGATGAGCGACGACCCGATCATGCAGGAGGTGACCGACCGGATCGGCCGAAAATGAGGAGCATTAATGCCCCATATCCCCATCGATTCTGGTGAGCCCGGAATTCGCGGCCTCTTCGCCTTCCGCCCCGAGACGGCGGGACCGCTGAACGCCCTGGCCGAGACGCTGCTGCGCGGCGACAACACGCTCACGCGCGGCGAACGGGAGCTGATCGCCACCTACGTGTCGAACCTCAACGAGTGCCGCTTCTGCACCGCCTCGCACGCCGCGTTCGCCGCCGCCCAGCTGCCCGGCGGCATGGACCTGGTCGACCGGGTCCGCGCGGGCACGGCGGGCACCGAGATCTCGCCGAAGCTCACCGCCCTGCTGGCGATCGCCGCCGCCGTGCAGCGCAGCGGCCGCGAGGTCACCGGTGACCTCGTGGCGGCTGCCAGGGCAGAGGGCGCCACCGACCAGGAGATCCACGACACGGTGCTGATCGCGGCGGCGTTCTGCATGTTCAACCGGTACGTGGACGGCCTGGCCACGCACGCCCCCGACGACCCGGCCGGCTACGCCGCCGCGGCCGAGCGCGTCGTGCGGTACGGCTACGGCCACCCCGCCCCGCAGCAGGCGGGACACGCCGGGTGACGCACGACCACCGCTACCTGATCATCGGCGCGGGCCCCGGCGGCCTCCAGCTCAGCCACTTCCTGCAGCGGGCCGGAGCCGACTACGTCACGCTGGAGCGGGAGGAGTCGCCCGGCGGCTTCTTCCGCCGCTTCCCGCGCCACCGGCGGCTGATCTCGCTGAACAAGGTCCACACCGGCGAGAAGGACCGCGAGATCCAGCTCCGCTGGGACTGGAACTCGCTGCTCAACGAGGGCCCCGAGCTGACCTTCCCCAGCTATTCGCAGGAGTACTTCCCGCACGCCGACGACCTGCTGCGCTACCTCGCCGACTTCCAGCGCGTGCATGACCTGCGCGTCCGCTACGCCACGCCGGTGCTGCGGGTGGAGCGGAGCGGCGGCCGGTTCGCCGTGCACACCGCCGGTGACCTCTACCGCGCCGACTGCGTGATCGTGGCCACCGGGTTCGGCGGGCCGCACGTGCCCGACATCCCCGGCATCGAGCTGGCCACCGGCTACGAGGACGTGCCGGCCGGCGGCGAGGGCTTCGCCGGGCAGCGGGTGCTCATCCTCGGCAAGGGCAACTCGGCGTTCGAGACCGCCCAGGCGCTGCTGCCGTACGCGTCGGTGATCCACCTGGCCAGCCCCAGCCCCGTACGGCTGACCTGGGCCAGCAAGCACCCCGGGCACGTGCGCGGCCAGTACGGCGCGCTGCTGGACAGCTACTGGTTCAAGACGCTGCACGCCGTGCTGGAGTGCACGGTGGACCGGATCTGGCGGGAGAACGGCGGCTTCCGGGCCGCGATCACCTACACGCTCGCCGACGGCGAGCAGGCGGTGCTCGACTACGACGCCGTGCTGCGCTGCACCGGCTTCACCATGGACACCGGGCCGTTCGACGCCTCCTGCCGGCCCGAGCTGGCCCCGAACGGCCGCATCCCGGCCATCCGCCCCGACTTCCAGTCCGCCAACGTCGACGGCCTCTACTTCGCCGGCACGCTCATGCAGGCCCGCGACTTCAAGCGCGCGTCCTCGGCGTTCATCGACGGCTTCCGCTACAACCTGCGCACGCTGGCCGCGCTCCTGCGCGAACGCTACGACGGCGTGCCGCTGCGCTCGCGCGAGCTGCCCGCCGACGCCGGGCTGCTGACCGACGACGTGCTCGGCCGCGTCAATCACAGCTCGGCGCTGTGGACCCAGTTCGAGTACCTGGCGGACGCGTACGTGATCGACGCGGCGAACCGGACGGCCCGGCACTTCGAGGACCTCCCGGAGGACTACGCCGTCTCCCGCTTCGCCGCGGAGGACCTGCTGCTCACCGTCACCCTGCGCTGGGGCCCCCGCGACCGGCACCCCGACGTGTTCGCCATCCGCCGCCACCCGACGCCGGACCGCGCCGACGAGTGCGCCTTCCTGCACCCCGTCGTCCGGGTCTGGCGGCGCGGCGAGCAGGTAGCCGAGCGGCACCTGCTGGAGGACCTCCAGGCCCGCTGGCAGGACCCGGTACGCCACGCCGCCCCGCTGCGCGCCTTCCTGGCCGAGCACCTGCCCGCCGCCTGAACCCGCGTGGCCGTGACCTGCTTGAGGTCAGCGATCGAGGATCGCGTTCGCGCCGCTCAGGAGCTCGGCGCGGAGATCGTCCACCGGCACGTCCGCGAGCTGGCTGACGGGGTCGGTGGCCGCGGCGAACGCCTGGGCCGCGCGTACGCGCCGGCGCCAGTCGGGATCGGGCCCGGTGAGCAGGTCGATGGCCCGGTTGACGATGCGCACCATCCTGGACATGACCTCGGTCGTCTCGTCGCTGTAGACCGAGGCGTCGCGCAGGAGCAGGGCCATGGTCTCGCGGTGGGCCAGCATGACGTCGAGACAGCCGCCGAGCACGTGCTGCCTGATCTCCGCCTGCGTGGCGCGGGCCGCCGCGCCGTCGACCACCGACTCGAGCTGCTCGATGGGCGGGCCCACCAGGCTGGCCAGGATCTCGCTCTTGCTGCGGAAATGGTGATACAGGGAGGGCTTGGTGATGCCGACTCGCTCGGCGATGTCGCGCATCGAGGCGGCCCGGTAGGTCTGCGTGGTGAACAGCTCCCGCGCTGTCTCGATGATGCGGCTTCGCGTGTCGCCCGGCTCCGTACGCAGCAACGGCTGTCCTTCGTCCTCGGTGCTCAACTGGTCACAGCCTATCCGCGTCGCCGCCCTCGCTAGGCGATCCGCGAGCCCGCTCCGACGGCGTGGTCAGAGCCTGCCTTCGTACAGTGCCTCGATCAGGCCGCGGACCCGGAAGTCGCCGCCTTCGAGCAGCTCGGAGCCGCGGTTGGGGACGTAGGCGAAGGCCAGGCCGCGTGCGGGGTCGGCGAAGGCGAAGGAGCCGCTGGCCCCGCTGTGCCCGAACAGCCCGGTGACGTGCTCCGGCGCCGGCCACATCGGGCCGCCGGGCAGCGCGAACCCGAGCCCCCACGACGTCCGCACCCGCAGGATCTCGTCGATGCCGTCGCCGTGGGGCCGGCGCACCTCGTCCAGGAGCGGAGGGCTGAGCAGCCGGACGCCGTCGACCTCGCCGATCAGCGCGGCGTAGTAGCGCGCCAGCGCCGGGGCGGAGGCGACGCCGTCCATGGACGGGCTCTGCACCTGGTACGTCCTCGGATCGTTGGTGGCGTCCCAGCCGATGGCGACGCTGCCGAACATCGAGCGGTACGTCAGCGTGGCCGGATCGTGCAGCGCCGCCACCAGGCCGGCCAGCTCGGGCACCGCCATGCCCAGCCTGAGATCCTCGGCGCCGGGCACCACCATGGTGGCCATCCTGGGCAGCTCGGCGTCGGGCACGCGGAGGTAGCAGTCGAGGCCGCCGAGCGGCTCGGCGATGTGGCGGGCGAAGAACTCGCTCAGGCTCGTCCCCGACACCCGCCGGACGATCTCCCCGGTCAGGTGGCCGAACGTCACGCCGTGGTAGCCGTGGGCGGTGCCGGGCGGCCACTCGGGTGCCGCGGCGGCCAGGGTGTCGGTGATCGGCGTCCAGTCCCTGAGGTCCTCCCAGGTGACGGGCCTGGCCTCCATCGACGGCAGCCCCGCGCGGTGGCTGAGCAGCACCCGTACGGTGATCTCGCCCTTGCCGTTCCGCGCGAACTCCGGCCAGTAGCGGGCCACGGGCGCGTCCAGGTCCACCTGGCCCCGCTCGACCAGCAGCAGGAGCGCTCCCGCCGCGAAGGTCTTCGTGGTCGAGGCCAGCGGCGCGATCGTGTCGTGCTCCCACCGCCGACGGGTGCCGGGGTCGGCGTCGCCGCCCCACAGGTCCACGACCGGCTCCCCGTGCTGGTAGACGGCCAGGCCGGCGCCCACCTCGGCGCCCTGGGCGAAGTTGCGGCGGAAGACCTCCCGCACCGCCTCGAACCCGCCGGCGACGGTCCCGTTGATCTCGGTGACATCCATGACAGTCCTCTCACATCGCTCTACCGACCGGTCGGTAGAGAGGGTGGAGTGGAGACTACCTACCGGTCGGTCGGGACGCAACCGATCAGTCGCCGGCCTCAACGCGGGGAACCGTGCGACTGAGGCGCCCGGCTCCAGGCGCGAAGCGTTTCACTGAGGCGCCGGCCTTCAGGCGGGGAAGCGTTCCACCAGGTCGTCCACCACCCCCTCGAACGACCCGCGCTCCTTCAGTGCCGCACGCTGCCGGGCGGCCCCGCTCCCGGCGGCGCGCAACCACCGCCACCCCCGCATGACCGCCTCCAGGTCACCGCTGTCCACCAGGGCCGGCCGGACGTGCTCCAGCAGCCCCGCCACGAGCTCCGCCACGGGAACCGCCCGCCCGGTGTGCGGATCGACGCCGTGCCCGTCGAGCCCGTCCCTGGCGGCCCGCCAGTACGCCACCCGCAGCAGCTCGCCCGGCGTCCGCGGCCCGGGATCGCCCGCCTCCACCCGCCGCAGCGACACCGTGACCAGCGCCCTGACCAGCAGCGCCAGGAACACCGACTCCCGCGCCGAGGCGGGCACGTCGCTCACCCGCACCTCCACGGTCGGCAGCCGCGGCGACGGCCGCACGTCCCAGAAGACCGTCGCCGGATCGACCAGCGCCCCGCTCGCGGTCAGCGCCGCGACCACGCTCTCGTAGTGTTCGAGGCCCTCCAGGTACGGCGGCGGCCCCGCCACCGGCCACTTGCTCCACGACAACACCCGCCAGCCCGCGTAGCCGGTGTCGCGGCCCGTCCAGAACGGCGAGTTCGCCATGAGCGCGATCAGGACGGGCAGCCAGGGCCGCAGATGGTTGCAGACCAGCGGCACCAGCTCCCGGTCCGGCAGGTGCACGTGCACGTGACCGGCGCAGATGGCCTGCTCGTCGTGGAGCGAGCGGTAGTTGTCGATGCCGAGGTCGTAGCGCGGGTCCTCGGTGATGGGCGGCGGCACCGCGGCGCCCAGCACGGGCGTGCCCGACGCGACCGCGGCCAGCCCCTCCGCCCGCGCGGCGGCGGCGACCACGTCCCGCATCCGCCGCAGCTCCCGCTCCAGCCCGGCGGCGTCGGCGCAGGGCGGCGTCTTGGCCTCCACCTGAAACCGGGTGATCTCCGTGCACACCCGGTCGCCGAGCTCGCCGGCGGCCCGCCGGACGACCTGCCCGGCCCGCGGCGCCACCTCCCGGGTGCGCGGATCGACGACGAAGTACTCCTCCTCGACCCCCATCAGGGGCCGGACGGGATCGAACGACGCGGCTGGCACGGTCATGAGCTCCCCTGCGACGGTGGACGGCGGGACGGCGGGACGGCGGGACAACGGGACGGCGGGACAACGGGACGGCGGGACAACGGGACGGCGGGACGGCCCGGTCCGATCCCAGGACGACCAAATCCGGAGCTCGGGACGGCCCGCTCCGATCCTGCCCGTCGCGCCGCCCGCCCGGCAGGCCCTTCCCGCAACGGCGGCCGTTAGGTCTAGGCGACTTATTGGACGCGACGTACAGTCCCGATCAAACCTCCCGTCCCGAGGCGGTCGATGACCATGTCGTCGCGATTCCTGGTTCCCTCAGTCGTCCTCCTGCTCGTCCTGGCCACCGGCGCCGCGCCCGCCTGGGCCGACCCGGTGGCCGGGTCGAGCTCCTGCACGGCGGGTGGTGTCACCTGGCGGGTGGCGTGGACGGTCTCCGACTCGGTCTACGGCCCGCTCGCCAGGGTGACCGGCCTGACCAGGACCGACGCCTCGGGCACCACCGAGGCGGGCGCGCTGCGGTGGGAGCTGCGCTGGGACAACCTCCCCGGTCAGTGGCCGCCGGACACCCCGCAGGCCGTGCCGTTCCAGCACGTCACCGGCACGCTCACCGGCACGCCCGCCGTCGGCGACCGGCCGGTCGCCACCTACCTGTCACCGCGGCTGGTCACCCCCGACGGCGGCTGCCAGGTCTACCTGTCGCCGTACGCCAACGCGCACGGGCAGCCCGGCCTGCCACGGGTCGCCGTGCTCGGGGACAGCCTGCTGCAGCAGCTCAACGACTCCGGCTACAACGCGGCCCACGGCATGCAGGGCTACGTGGAGGGCAACCTGAACACCGCCGGGATGCTTGCGGAGGTCGAGGGCCAGGGCGGGCGCCGCTGGACCGACGACGGCGGCACCGGCCTGGCGAAGGCGGACGGCTACCTGCTCGACGAGTTTCGGGGGCTGGGCGAGCACGAGACGAGCGGGTTCGTGGTCGCGCTGGGCGCCAACGACGCGCTCCACGTCGCGCTCGGCGCCACCCAGCAGGAGCGCGACGCGCGCTGGGCGGCGGTGTACGACAAGCTCGTGGCCGTGCTGGGCGAGATGATCGCCGGCACCGGCTGCCTGGTCGCGATCACCGCTCCCCAGCACGGCAACGTCTACAGCGGCGACTACGCCGCCGCGGCCACCCGGCTGAACGACGTGCTGCGGTGGATCGCCGCCGCCGACGGCGCCGACTCCTTCACCCTGCTCGACTTCGCCGCCGAGGCCGGCCAGCACCAGCACGGCGCCGCGCAGCCGTGGTTCGACAGCGACAACCTGCACCTGAGCACCGCCGGGCGGCTCGTCTACACGGCGAAGATCACCGAGGCCGCCGGGCGCTGCCGGCAGACCCCGGCCGCGCGGGCGGTGCAGGTCTACGGCGCGCCCGGCACGTTCGGGACGCTCACCGACGGCGGCACGGCGCCCACCGGCCAGCCCATCGGGGCCTCCCCGGTGCCCGGCTGGGACGTGCCGCCGGGGCAGAGCGCGTTCTTCTCGGCCGTCGCCGCCGACGGGACGATCTTCACGGCGGGGCTCGACCACAACGCGGTCTTCTTCTTCCCGACCGCCGACGACAGCGTGATCATGTCGTTCGACCCGGCACGCCGCGCGTACGAGAACATCCGGATCCGCTCCACCACCGGCGCCACCCACGGCAGGCACCCGCCAGCCTCGCCGGGCGGCAGCTCCATCGCCGACCTGCAGGCCATCGACGGCGGCGACGCGATCGCGTTCACCGTCTTCGCGCCCAACCAGAGCGGTCACGACGGGCAGGGCGTCTGGCCGACGTTCGGCGTGCTGACCAAGACCGGCGGGCGCTGGCAGGTCGCGGACGGCAACCAGTGGACGGCGGCCCAGCTCAGGGACTCCCACCCCACGCTGGGCCGGGCGGCGTGCGGCGACAGCGCGCCTTACTGCCGCGGCATGAACGAGATGTCGCTGCTGCCCGCCTCCAAGGACCTCGTGGTCGCCCAGTACACCTCCGGCACCGGCGAGGAGAACAAGAACGGCGCCATCGTCGTCCTGCGCGTCGAGGGGCCGGACGCCGCCGGCCGCTACACCGCCAGCATCCGCGGTCACTACCAACTGCCCCGCTTCCCGAACCCGCAGACCGCCGCCCCGGACGACTACGCCGACCTGTCCGTGCTCGCGGTCGAGGCCGACCCCACCGGCACGCTCGGCGACGAACGCTTCACCGCGGTCTTCGACGCCTGGAACGTGCACAACCCGGTCATCGAGTTCAGCTACGACGCCGCCACCGGGCGCATCACGCCCGTCTCGGCGCCCCTCATCGCCGGTGACCGCGACGACGGCGGCCGGTTCTGGGGCTCCAGCGCCGGCACCTACGATGGGGACGGCAACCTGTGGATCCGCCGCAGCCGCGGCTTCGCCAACGGCCCGCTCGCCGTCTACGCCCGGCAGCCGGGCCGGCACAACGTCGGCGGGCAGAGCTGCGCGTACGACCCGGCCAAGGGCTGGCACGAGTACACCTCGTCCTTCGGCGGCACCACCGTGTGGGGCCTGACCTGCCCGCCCGACTACGACCTGCTCCAGGGCGCCGAGACCGGCCCCACCACGGGCGTCGCCTACGACCCGGAGCGCGGCCACCTCGTCACGCTGGGGGCGAGCGGCGAGGTGCTGGCCATCCGCCCGAGTGGCGCGGGCCGGGCCATGTCGTTCACGATCGGCGCCTTCACCGACCCGGGACGCTCCAGACTCCCCGTCGGCGCCAACCCCGCCGACCCGGCGCGCAAGTCCGTCACCGACACCCGGCTCGGCGGCTTCGACGCCTCCGGCCGCTTCTTCTACTGGCTCGGGCAGCGCGTCGCCCCGAGCTGCGGCGCGCCGGTCGAGGGGCCGTGCCGCACCGACAACGCCTACGCCGAGCTGGACCAGTGGCTGGTCACCGTCGACCCGGGCGCCCTGTTCGACCCGGCCCCTGCCATCCTGCCGGTCGAGCCGGGGCAGCGCCGCACGATCGAGGCCGAGCACACCGCCACCACGGCCACCACCCTCACGCAGGGCTCCACCATCACGGTGGACTCGCACGCGTTCGTGCACCTGTGCATGTGGGGGTGGGGGACGAGCCAGTGCGCGGACAAGGGGGCGGACAACTCGTACCAGACCGAAGGGTGGGTGCTCGCGGACGACACGGGCACGGCGGGGCATCCGGGGACGCCTGTTGCGTACAAGGTGTTCGTGCCTCGGGGTGGGGAGTACACGATCGCGTACCGGGCCCGCATGCGGGGGGCGGCCGGCGGTCGCATCCACGTCCGCGTCGGCTCCACCGCCTACCCGGCCACCACCGTCGCCGAGGGTGGGTGGGGAGTGGTCACCGGGCCGGTCCTGACGCTGGCGGCGGGGGAGAACACGCTGACCGTCTCGGCGCCGCCGGGGGAGGCGGGGTGGTATCTGAACTGGTTCAGCCTTACGCGAGGGGCGTCGTAGGGCGGCTCACGGCGCGGTGGCGCGGTGGCGCGGTGGCGAATCACGTTGGCGCGCTGACAGTCATGGCGCCCTACGCCCTACGCCCCGCGCCCGCGCCCATGCAGCACGCCCGCGTCCGCGTCCGCACCTCGCCCGTGCAGCGCGCCCGCGTCCGCACCTCGCGCCCTCAGCCGAGACGCGCGGAAATGCAACCGAGCGTCATGAACATGGATCCTCTCGCCGCCGACGCCTTCACTGAGAACACGGCACCCGAAACGACAAGAGGCAGGAGGCGGCTGATGTACGCGATCACCGGAGTGACAGGTCATGTCGGCGGAGCGGCGGCCCGGAGGCTGCTGGCCAGGGCCGAGCCGGTGCGGGCCGTGGTCCGCGACCCGGCCAGGGGCAAGGGCTGGATCGAGGCGGGAGCGGAGACGTTCGTCGCGGACCTGGGCGACAGGGCGGCCCTGGCGGAGGCGTTCGGCGGCTGCCGGGCCGCGTTCGTCATGCTCCCGACCGATCCGGCGGCGGACGACGCCGGCCACCGCGCGCTGGCCGACTCGATCGCCGGCGCGGTCCTGGACAGCGGCGTCCCGTACGTCGTGATGCTGTCCTCCCTCGGCGCCGAGCTGCCCGAGGGCACCGGCCCCATCCGCTGGCTCCACCATCTGGAGCACCGGCTGCGCGAGACGGGCGTCCTGCTGACCGCGGTGCGCTCCGGGCACTTCCAGGAGAAGGTCGAGGCCGCGCTCGACGCCGCACGCGGGGCCGGCGTCTACCCGGTCTTCGGCGACTCGGCCGACACGCCGGCCCCGATGATCGCGACGCACGACGTCGGCAAGGTGGCCGCCGACGCCCTCCTGACGCCGCCCGCGCGCAGCGAGGTCATCGACCTGGATTCCCCCAGCTACACCGAGCGGCAGGTGGCCGAGGAGCTGGGCGCCGTCCTGGGCAGGCCGCTCCAGGTGATCACCATCCCGCAGGCGCAGTGGATCCCCAGCATGGTGGAGGCGGGCGTGCCGCCGCAGCTCGCGCGGGAGCTCGCCGGCATGTACGAGGCCGTGGAGCGCGGCCTGCTGCAGCCCGCCGGCGATCGGCGGATCGCCTGCCCGACCGAGATCGGTGAGACGTTGCGCCGTCTGGTGTGACGTGAGGGGAGGCGGTGTGCGCACGATCGTGCTGACCGGCGGAACCGCGGGCTTCGGCGCGGTTGTGGCCGAGCGGCTGACGCGGTCGGGAGACGTCCGCCTGATCCTGGGCACCCCGCGGCGGGGCGAGGCGGCTCACAGTGCGGAGCCGTCGCGGGCGCTCTGGAACGACAGCGCCATGCTCGTCGGCCTGCCGGAGTGAACGAACCCATGAGCATCTGTGTATTCCGGTGAAACAAAAAAATCGGCGCGGCCGAGAACCCCTATATGGTTGGGTCCCGACGCTCGGGCAGACCTGGCGGTTTGCTGCGAAATGCGACAAATGCGACGTCGGGGAGATATTGGTGAGTGACGATACCTTCGCGAGGAACAGGCGATTCGCCGGATCACGGATCACCTGATTCAGATTTTCGCGGACACCCACTCCGCCGAGCACGTCGAGAGGGTGATGCAGGCCGCGTATCTGTTGAGCGACGAGTTTCTGTCAGTGGAAACGACAGGTTCTTGGCAGTAGCTCGCGACAAGTTGATGTCAGTGACGGCGACAGTCAGTCACTGACATCTGGAGGCGAAGCCGAGTGGCGTGCTGCCCGGAAGCCGTCTCGCTGTGCGTGGGTGTCGGCCGGGGCGCTGGGACGGTGGTCGAGGCTGAAGCGGACATCGTCGTCCAGGCTGACGCGGTGGGGCCCGTTCTGGCTGTGGATCAGGCCGCCGTCCTTGAGTGCTTGTTCGGCGTCGAGGTGGTCCTGGCGCCAGCTGTCATATTCACCGTGGCTGTGGAGGACGTAGGCGGCCAGCAGGGTGTTGGCTTGGTCGTCGGTGAGCGGTGCGCGGTAGCGGACGTTGTCGGCCAGGGCGCGGCGCTGGTCGTCGGTGAGCACGTCCAGCCGGGCGGAGACGGCCCAGCCATCTGGAGGGACGCGGCGGAGTGCGACGGGGCCGGCGAGGGCAGGGTGTGCGTGGGCGTGGCTCAGCGCCGTGGTGATGCGATCGAGTGTCCACCGCAGCGCGGTGGCGAGTTCGTCTGCGGTGAGCGGGATGCTGGTGGTGGCCAGTGCGGTGAGCACGGTCAGCGCGTCGGTGTTGAGGTCGGGCTGCGCGGTGTCGGCCGCGGTGTCGGCGGCGGCGGCGGTGGTGCAGCGGGCGGGTGTGGGTGGATCGAGTGCCTCGATGAGGTCGGCGGGGTGCAGATCGAGACGGCGGGCAAGGTCGATGATGACCTGGGCGGGGAGGGCTGTCAGGCCGGGGACGTCGCCGGTGTGCAGATGGTGCGGGTGGATGCCGAGGAGGTCGCCCAGTTCCCAGAGCGACAGGGCGGTTTGTTCGATGCGTTGCTGGAACGCCTGAGGGTTCATGCGGGTCGTCCTACGGGTGGGGAGGTCAGCCGGGCGATGAGGTCGCGGTCGAGCTGGCGCATGACCAGGGCGCGTTCGTTCAGCCAGCCGTGGGAGCGTGGGGTGAGCCCGACGTCGGCGCCGTACTTGCAGGGGTCGCGGTGGAGCCAGGGCGGGTTGAGGTTGAGCCGGCGGCAGGTGCGGATGGTCCGCTCGTGCAAGGCGGCGGCTGGGCTGCGGGCGGGGTCGTGGTCGTTGAGGAAGAGCGGCTCGTCGTCGGCGGCGTTCTGGCGGCGTCGCAGGGCCTGGTGGGCGGCGAGCAGGTGCCGGGCGTGCGGCGGGATGAGGATGGGGCCTTGGCAGGCCAGTTCGCCTTCGGCGACGGTGAGTGTGGTGGGTGCGCCGTTGGGGGCGTAGAAGAGTTTGCTGTGCGGTGGTGGCGGGTGGTGGTGTGGTGGCGGGGCGGCCAGGTGTGAGGCGTCGGCGGCGAGGTCGCCGTAGCGGAAGCAGCCGAAGTGGGTGGGCGGCAGGTTCAGATGCAGGGACAGGGCGGTGGCCGCGGCGTGATCGGTGGGGGCCAGTGTGGCCAGATCGCGGGCCCGGGCCGGGGTGAGGTCGCCGGGCAGCCGGGCGGCGGGGGCAGGGCCGAGGGTGGCCGGGGTCCAGCGCAGCAGGATGGCGTGCCGGAACAGCGCGGCCTGGGTGGCGCGCAGCGCGATGAGCGCCGGGGCGGGTTCGGCTGTCGGTCCGAGGTGGGTGTCGCGTAACCAGCCGATCAGGTCGACAGCGATGTCGGTCAGCGGCGGTGACGGGAGGGCGAGCCAGTCGTACAGGCGCGGGTCGCGGTCGGCCATCCAGGCGTGGACGTGTCCGACGGCGGCGCGGTAGAGGTCGTCGGCGCGGGCAAAGGCGCGCGGGGACAGGTGGCGGCGGCAGGCGGCGCGGAAGGTGGTGAAGTCGGCGGCGGGCAAGACGGGCCATGGCTCGGCGTGGTCGGGCCGGGCGGGTACGGGCAGCGGCAGCACGTCGGGCAGGTCCTGGGGGCGGATCACCTGGTCGGGGTGACCGGCGTCGACGATCAGTTTCATCGTCGGGCCGAGGTGCTCGTCTCCACTCCAAATCAGCCACAACCACATGCCGAGCTCGTCGGCCAACGCGATCAGGTCGGCGATGCGGTCGGTGGGCAGGATGTTGGCGCGGTCGATGAGCAGGTCGGTGATGCCGGTGGCGGTCAGCCAGGCGCGGGCCAGCTCCCATCCGGCGCCGCCGATCCTGTCGCGGCGCAGCCCTTCGGGGTTCTTGCCGAGCGCGGCCAGCACGTCCAAGCCCAGGGTGAGCTCATCGCCGCCGCCCGGCGTGGGGCGGATGAGCAGACGCGGGCAGGGTGTGTTGGTTCGCTGGAGCGTGCCGAGGCGGTACAGGTAGCGCTGGGTGGCCTTGAGGTGATGGCGATCGTCGACGATGACGGGCTGCGGGTGGGGCCACAGGCGGCGGTCAGCCATCCAGGCCGCCGCCGAGCAGGGTGTAGGCGTTGGCCAGCACCGCCTCGTCCAGCCGGGTCCGGCCGGCCTGGCCGCACAGCGCGGCGGCGGTGTGGGTGAAGGCCGCCCAGTCGCGCAGGGTGCCGTGGGCGTAGAAGTCGTTGATGTCGAGCAGCAGCTGCTCGTCGGCGTCGGCGTAGATCGGGTGGTAACCGCGCATCAGCTCGGGGACCTGAGCGCGAGGCAGTGCCTTGAACGGCAGGCGGCGAAAGACGCGCGAGCGCAGCATCGGCTCGCGCGAGAGCACCTCCCAGCAGCCGTCGCCGCCGACGTACAGCAGTGCGAAGCGGGTGTCGTGGTGGTCGTGCAGGTGGCGCAGCAGCTCGATGCAGTCGCTGTTGAGGCGCTGGGCCTCATCGATGCACACCAGCCGGCGAGGCCCGGTCAGCAGGCCGACCAGGTGAGAGACGAGGTGGAAGCGGCTGTGCGAGCGCGGCGGCGCGCCGCCGGTCAGCGCGGTGAACAGCTCGGCGGCCACCCGGCGCATGGTGGGCTTGGACGGGAAGGCCAGCGAGCAGGTGATGACGCGGTGCTCGCCGTCTTCGCGCAGCCGTTCCAGATGCGCGTCGACGGCGAAGGTCTTGCCGACGCCGGCCGGGCCGTGGATGACGCCGGTGGCCGAGTAGTCGATGAGGTCGTCGATGATGCGGCCGGTGAGCTGGAACTGGGCGGTATCCAGCGTCGCGGCGTCCCGCAGGCCGAGAAAGTGGACGGGCATCAGGACGTCTCCTCCGGAGGGATGGCCCGGACCGGGCGCAGCCCGAGCAGGTCGCTACGCGAGCGGCGGGTCAGCTCGCCGTCGGCACGGCGGCGGGCCTGGTCGGTCAGCGCCGCGGCGGGCAGCAGCCGCGCCTGCGCCGGCTCGCTGTCCGCATCCGACAGGGGCGCCAACTCGGCGCGGGTGCGAGCGGCCGCCTGGCGGCGTTGCCGGGTCAGGCGTTTGGTCTCCTGGCGGGCGTGCTCGCGGAAGGCCTCCACCTGTTCGTCGGTGAGCTGGCCTTGCGGGTGCGCGGTGCACAGGTGCTCGCCGTCGAGGTAGACCTCGACGAAGCGGTCGTCGTGCGGCATGTAGCGCACCTGCACCGGCTGGCCGCGGCGGCCCTGCAGTTCGGGGGCGACGTAGGCCAGGCCGTGCAGGCGCACGCCGTCCTTGCCGATGGTGCGCTCGATGCCGGCCAGCAGCAGGTGCCGCAGCCGTTCGGCACCGATGCGCGCCAGCGCGGACGGATCGTCGTTCCACGCCTGCACCGGGGTCCGGCCGTCCAGCGCGGTGTGTGGCCGTTCGGTGTTGTACCAGGCCGCCCAGGAGGCGAAGTGGGCGGCGAAGCGTTCGATGCGCATCGGCTGGACCGCCTGATCGGGCGCGGCGGCACGGGCGGCGGCTCCATCGTCCAGCGGCCCGTACAGCTTGCCGGCGGCATCGCGCGGGCCTTCGGTGAAGCCGGGCAACCCGGACAGCAGGGTCTGGTCGATGGTGCGGTGCAGTCGTTCGATCTTGCCTTTGCGGTGTGGCTGGCGGGCCGGCAGGCGCTGCAGGTCGACGCATAAGGCGGCCAGAGCCTCGCGCACCGAGGCGGCGGCGAATTCCAGCCCGCGGTCGATGCGTACCAGGGCCGGGATCGCGCCGAACGGGCCGCGTTCGGCGTCGCAGACCAGCGCCATCCGCAGTGCGGTCAGCACCGTGCCGGCGTGCGGCGTCAGCGCGAGCGCCCATCCGAGCAGGGCGCGGGTGCCGTCGTCGACGATCGTGGTCAGCCACGGGCACACCGCCGGGCCGCGTGGCGGGAGCACCAGGATGGGCAGCTTCTTGTGGTCGGCCTCCCAGATCTGGTTGCGGTGCGCGGCGGGGCGCACCAGGTAGACGTCGGCCTCGCGCCGGGCCTGCTCGCCCGAACTCCAGCTGGCCCGCTCGGCGGGCGACAGTGCCCGGGTGAAGGCCCGCTGCAGGGTGCGCAGCGTGACCGGCTCGGCTCCGACCCAGCCCTGGACCAGGAATGCGGGGATCGGTACGCCGGCCGCGCTGGTCTGGCCGTCCAGGACGGCGGTGCGCGCCCGGTGCACCGCGGCGATGTTCGCGCCGTAGTGGGCGTAGGCCTCCCGGTCGGTTTCCGTCAGCGCGTACGGCGGCGGACCGGGACGGCGTGCGGCGCCGTCTTCGCTGCCCAGCATTCGCCACACGGTGCGCTCACTCAGCCCGAGACCGGCGGCTGCCAGGCGCACATGGTCGGCGGTGAGATCGCCGTCGGCACGCAACTGACGCAGCCGCTCGACGGCGGCCTGGCGCTGCTCGCGATCGGCTCTCGGCATGATCGGCCTCCCGCTGCGGGGGAGATATCACAAGGTGCCTGGACCGGAACGTAGCAAGGCATGTCACCGCGGTCAGGCGAATGAGAAAGTCTCCGGCCAAAGCGGCCAAGCTGGGCCGACCTCCTCGGCGTTGCCGCTGCGCTCATGCCAGGTGTCGGGTTCGGTCAGGTTCCTGTCGTCGCCCTGGAGTAGTCTCCGCGCCATGCGCGCGAAGTTACCGGTGTACGGCATGCCGGAGCCGGGCCCGCGGCTGGAGATCCGGCCCAGGTTGGCGAGCTGGGACGCGGCCGGGCACCCGAGCCAGGTCTGGCTGGAGGAATTCCTCGTCGAAGCGTCCCGGGTGTGCGCTCCGCAGCTCGACCAGCTCCCGGATCCACTCGCGTTGCGGCTGGATGTGGGTCTTCCCGTAGAGACGCCGCTGCTGGAGCAGCATGACCTGGACAACTACCTGTTCCCACTCGTCACCAGCCTGAGCAAGGCCAGCGGCAGGCGGTTCGTGTCGGTATGGGGCACCAAGCAGCACGCCCCGGACTCCCATCTCGGCGTCACCGAGGCGGTCCCCGCCGGAGACGATCTCGGGCCCGGCCAGGTCTTCGATGTTCGGACCACCGCGGCCAGCGACTCAACGGCGTTCAAGGAACAGATCGACCAGCAACTCACCGAGGCGGTGCTCCTGCCCGAAGGGCCGCTTCGGCTCCACATCGGCTTCCTCGTCGGCCCCCGAAGGCATTGGGCCAACCTGTGGAAGCCGACCATCGACGCCCTCGACCGGATCCTCGGCCGAACAACACCGAACCGCTCCTGGCACCCCCGCGACGGCCGCATTGTGGAACTTGGCCTGAGCGCTCTCACTGACCCGGACCTCGGCCACCACGTGGCTCTACGCATCCACGCCGGCTCTTCATGCAACTCAGCCAGAGTCGCCACCACCTGACTGAACAGGCGAATCCCCGTCGCATGCCCAGCCATGGGGCGATCAGTGCTCTGCCTGGTCTCGGCGTCGGCTGAGCAGATCGCGTTGAGGCCTTGGCGACGTCGGCGGCGGCGAGGTCAGGCACGGCGAAGCCGGGGGTTCCCGGACATAGGTTTCTGGACGGTGTTCGCCCAGGTCGTCACTGCGTCCGGAAACGTACACCTTTCCCGATGGGCCGAGCTCAGCTCCAAGCTGTTGCCGTAACCTCTCAGCCCTTGGTTGAGTCGAGTGGTTTTTTCATCCACTCGGGGACGTCTAGATCCGTGAATAGGCGGAACTCTTCGGCTACCTCGTCGGGATCCGCTGCATAGGCGCGACGCAGCAGATTGAATATCGTGCTGATAATGCCCTGGGCAGACTCAGGTAGTTGCTGCCCGAGATGGAATGCATCAATCAGGGGAGCGATCGCCTCGCGGAACCGGTCATCTTTGATCAGAACGTACCCAATGGTCATGGTGCTTCGGGCGTGGGGGATGAGGTAGACAGCCGGGTTGGCCTTAGCCAACTCTCGGCAGGACATCAGGGCCTCCGCCGCGAATGCCCACGCCTCCTTTGGCTGGCCGATTTCTGCTAGCAGGGCGGCTAGGTTGCTCAGCGAGGTGGCCAGGAGGGGCAGGTAAGCATCCTGGCCGCGAGGGACCAGCTCACGGTAGGAGGTGACGGCCTCCGCCGAGAACGGCAGCGCCTCTTCCCGCCATTCACTCTCCGCCAGCCAAGCGGCGAAATTGGTCAACGCAGCAGCCAGGTCAGCTAGATATGCGTCCCGGTCGCAGCCAACCAGTTCCCGCCGCAGTGTGACGGCCTCCGCCGAGAATGGCAGCGCTTCCTCCCTCCGCCCGCTTGCTGCCAGTAAGACCGCGTGGTCGTACAACGATGTGGCCAGGCCAGGTAGGTAAACGTCCCGATTGCGGTTGGCTAGTTTCCGCCGTAGGGCGATGGCCTCCGCCGAGACCGGCAGCGCCTCCTCTGATCGTCCGATTTCTGCCAGTAGGGCGGCATGGTTGTTCAACGACATCGCCAGGTCAGGCAGGTAGACGTCTCGATTGTGTGCGACCAGTTCTTGTCGCAGGGCGACGGCCTCCTCCGAGACCGGCAGCGCCTCCTCTGGCCGTCCGTTCTTTGCCAACCAGTTGGCGTGGTTGTTCAACGAGGTGGTCAGCTCAGGCAGGAAGGCGTCTCGATTGCGGTCGACCAGTTCGCGCCGCAGGGTGACGGCCTCTTGAGAGATTGGCAGCGTCTCCTGTGGTCGCCCATTCTCTGCCAGTCGGACGGCGTGGTTGTTCAGCGACTTCGCCAGGTCGGGCAGGAAGACGTTCCTATGCTGGTCAGCCAGTTCCCGCCGCAGGGTGACGGCCTCGGCTGAGATCGGCAGCGCCTCCTCTGGCCGCCCGCTCTCGGCCAGCCAGATGGCGCGATTGTCTAACGCGGCGGCCAGGTCTGCCAGATATGCACCCCGGTCGCGGCCAGCCAGATCCCGGTAGAGGCTGACGGCTTCGGCTGAGATCGGCAGCGCCTCCTCTGGCCGCCCGCTCTCGGCCAGCCAGATGGCGCGATTGTCTAACGCGGCGGCCAGGTCTGCCAGATATGCACCCCGGTCGCGGCCGACCAGTTCGCGCCACAGGGTGACGGCCTCCTCAGAGATGGGGAGCGCCTCCTCTGGCCGTCCGTTCTCTGTCAATCGCGCGGCATGGTTGTTTAAGGAGGCGGCCAGGTCGGGCAGGTAGACATCTCGGTTGAGCCGGGCGAGGTGATGCCAGATTTTGGTAGCCATATCCGTCGCTGCCAGGGCACGCGCATACCAGCCAGCGTTGGATAGGCGGGCAGCCAGGTGATCATGGATGCGAGCGCAGGCGACGAGGTCGATGGGAGCGGCCAGCCGATACCCAGTCAGCCGGACGGCCACCGCCGCGATACCGATGTCCAGGTCAATGTGCCGGTGGTTGGGGAAGTGGGACTCAATGGCTTCTAGGAGATCAGGTTCGACATCGTCCAGACTAGCCAGGGCGGTCAGGGCGGCGCTGCCTGCAGTTAGGGCGAGTTTGGGATCGTGGCGGAGCAGGGGGTAAAGGTGGCGGGGGCCGAGGTGGGGCCAGCGTTGGGTGGCGGTGGCCAGGAAGGTGATCGCGCGGGGGGTCCAGGCGGGAGGCGCGTGGTCGCTGTCGCGGGTGAGCAGGGTGCCGGCTGTGTGGGCGGCCCAGGGTTGTGCCGGGTAGTCGGCCGTGTGTCCAGGGAAGGTCAGGGCGAGGAAGTCTTCGGCGAGGCGGTCGGGATACAGCGGTTCTAAGACGGTGGCCCGGAAAGGGTCGGCCGGGGGATAGCAGAGGCTGTGGTCGGCGATGACCTGCTCGGCCGGGAGCGGTAAACGCAGAGTCTGCACAAGCGTTGCGCCTGCAGTCTCGGGGAGTGCGCCGGTGAGAGCGGCGGTGAACACCGTTCGGTTCATCACCGCCGGTGGGGTCCGATACTTTCGGTCAGCCGGGTTGAGGTCGTGGGCTGCGTCCTGGTGCAGGCGGGTCCAATGCAGGTGTTCGCGATCCAGCAGATAGATGGTCAGCCCGGCCATATCGCCAGGAGGCTTGCCGCCACAGATGTGGGCGTCTACCGCAACCAGGGCGGCCATGTGCAGGGCCAGGGTCAACCCGAAGTCGGGATCACCCAGCGGGCCGGGCGGGTTGATGGCGACGGCGTCGGCAAGGCCGTAGCGGGCGGCGAAGCTGTCACGCGCCACGCGGAACATCTCCCTGCGTGGCCCCGGATCATCCGGTAGCTCCTTCAGAGGCTGCGTTGATGTTTCGACCCGGAGATTGGCCAGGTTAGCCAGGCTGGCGCGAACCGCCGGCCAGACATCGGCACTTCGCGCGAGCATAAGCACCCGGACCGGAACGGCACTGCGGTGGAGCAGGGCGTTACTGAACAGCCAGGTCAGATGCGTCAACGGCCACTGGTCGGCGTAGTCAACGATCAGCAGCAGGCCAGCGGCGCCATCCAGACGCAGGTCCTGGCTGCCCGGCGGAGGCAACACCGACCCAGGACCCTGGATCGCGGTAACGACCCGCCAGCCCGCATCAAGCGACTCATCAGCCAGCTGCGCGGCGAGCCGGGTCTTTCCTTGTCCACCGGGTGCGTGTAACCACCGGGCGGCCAGGCGGGGCCGGCTGCCTCGCCACTGGCGCAGGTCCGCCAGTTCATCGGCGCGGCCGGTGAAGTCGACCACGGCGAAGCGGGCATTCAGCATCCGGCTGGGCAGTTCCCGCAACCATTGCGGGTCCACCTCGGGCGCAGATCGCCACCTCTCCAGCAGGTACAGGGGCATGCCGTTGCCGAACACGTGAATGTCAGCGCCGATGACCCCGTAGGCGAACCCATCGACTGCCGAGACGTTCTGAACGATCGGCTGCTGGTCCTCGCTCGCCATCAATCCTCGCCAACGTCCAGATCAGTGCGTGAATCAGGCGAAGGCAGGGAGCCGGCAACCGGCGGACCACCGTAGTGGTTGATGATGTTGCCGAACATCGCACCTTGAGCAGTCGCGCCCTGAGCGGATGCGGTGATGTTCTGAACTGGCCCACCCCCCGAAAAGGTGGTCCCGCTGTTATCTCCCCCGCTGGCGATCGATCGCTCCCCGGAGGCTGAGGCACGCTGCGGTGTATCCTTCCCGCCACCGCTGCTCTTCCGATCGGTGATCAGCCCGTACGCCGCCACCCCCAATCCGGCCACCGCGACGAACAATCCGATCACGCTGGCCAGCTTGTCCGCCTCATCGAGCCCTACCCCGGCGAGGTAGACGCCTAGTCCCGCAAGGGCTGCCACGGCGATGACCGCCCCAGCCCATACCAGCACACGTCCGCGCATACTGGCATCATTGACCACTCCACAAGATCACACAACGTGATCACACGATAACGCATCCGATGTTCCGTGTCGTCCCTAAAAGTAGACGTTCCTGGAGCGAATTCCGGAAGGACCGCCGATGGAACAGACGATCGGCCTACATCCTGCTCTCGGCCCGCGGCCGAAATCCCGACTCCGGGGTGGAGGCAGCGACGAAAGACTTCCTCAGCGCGTCATCTGGTCGCGGCGTCGGCGGGCGGCGCGGATCTCGGCGTCGGCGATCTTGTCGTCGAGCAACGCGTACAGCTGCGTCGTCTCGGTGGAGGCGTGACCGAGCCGGCGGCGCACGGCCTCGATGGACACCCCGGCGTTGATGAGTTCGGTGGCGTGGGCGTGGCGCAGCTGGTGGATGTCGATCTCGACGCGTGCAGCAGCGCAGTAGCTCTGCCAGCGGTGGTGGGCGGCGTCGTAGGACAGCGGTCCGCCGCGGCCGTTGATGGAGGCGCGGAACAGCGGACCGGCTGTGTAGCCGGCGCGGGCCAGGTAGAGCTTGAGCAGGGTGACGTACCCGCGGTCGTCGAGCAGGACGGTGCGCACGCTGCCGCCCTTGCCGTGGATGCGGACGTGTTCGTCGTCCAGGCGTAGGTCGAGGTCTTCGACGTACAGGCCGCACACTTCCGAGGCGCGGGCGCCGCAGACGTAGGCGGTCTCGAACAGCACTCGATCGCGCAGCCGGTCCAGCGGCAGGTCCTTGCGCGGCCGCCGTGAGCAGATCACCGCCAGCACCCTGGCGACGTCGGCCGCGCTGGCCGGGCGGGGCAGGTTCTTCGGGACCTTGACGGTGTCGATGTGGTCCGTCGGGTTGGCGTCGAGAAGGTCGTGGCGGACGGCCCACTTGGTGAAGGAGGCGACGGCGGCGCGTTGCGCTTGCGGCTGGCCGGCGACAGCTCGGCGAGCTCGGCCAGGAACGCGCGGACCGGCGCGGCGGTCAGCTCGGCGAGGTCCTCGCCGTGGTGGGCGGCGAAGGCGATCAGGTCGCCTCGGTAGGCGCGCCGGGTGTGTGCCGACTTCCCGGCGTTGGCCAGGTCGGTGAGGAAGTCGTCGAGATGGCGGGCGAGCGGGTGGGAGTGGCCGAGTTGCTCGGCGATGACCGGATCCACCGTGCCGACCTCCACCATCCGCGAAGTTGCCAGATAACCGGGAACCGAAGCCCTCGCGCTGGACGGCGACCGCCCTGCTCGCGCTATGCCGGTGATCGCTATCTTGCCAGATAACGAAGGTTATCTCTTAAGTGGTTCCAAACCGCTCGCACGGTCGATTAGCTGCTCGAGGAGCTTGAGCGGGATGCGGGCCGGATTGATGAAGACGGCACCCGGGGGTCGCCGGCCCTGGCGAGGTGGAATGGGCTATGAGCCCTTTTACTCGCTCCCCCAAGTCCTCTACGCGTCCGCCTGATTTGCATGCGCCGCGCGCGGTGTGGTGGTGGATCGTCCCGGGCGCGCTCCTGATAGGCGCAGCCGTCTGGGGCACCATGAGCTGGCTGCTCAGTGACCTCAACCTACTGCCCGTTACCGAGCAGGTCTCCGCGCGTATCGAGGCCGCGCGCACCGCGCTCGCGGCCGCGGCTGGCGTTGGTGCCACGGTAACTTTGATGCTTGCAGTGCGTCGGCAACGCCATCAGGAACTGGCCGCTGCGCACAGCGCGCACGACGCCGCCGAGCGACGAGTTACCGAGCTATATACCAAGGCCGCCGAACAACTCGGCAATACCCAGGCACCTGTCCGCTTGGCCGGGCTGTACGCCTTGGAACGCCTCGCCCATGACACTCCGGCGCTGCGGCAGACGATCGTGGACGTAATCTGCGCCTACTTGCGAATGCCCTACACTCCACCTCGAGACGACCTCCGGGAGAAGATCCGAACCGCTCAGCGCGCCGCACGCGCCAGGACAGGCTCGTCGAATAGCGCGGCCGGGCGGAGCCCTTGGGAGGAACAGCAGGTCCGGCTCACAGCCCAACGCATCCTCACCGAGCACCTGCGGCACACCGAACCGAGCAGCAGCCAAGGAAGGTGGTATCGAAGGCCCTGGCGTCGAAAGACACCAACCAGCTCCCGGTTCTGGGACGGCATCCGCCTCGACTTGACCGGCGCGACGCTGATCAACTTTGACTTTCAATCCTGCCACCCCGCCCACGCCTATTTCGTCGGAGCAACCTTCTGTGACAACGCGGTGTTCGACGGAGCGATATTCCCTGGATGCGCTGAGTTCGGCGACGCAACTTTTGGCGGAATCACCCGTTTCAACAACGTGACCTTCCAGGACAACGCCTGGTTCGTTGGGGCGACCTTCGACGGGGGCGCTTGGTTCAACGGCACGACCTTCGACGCTGCTGCTGAGTTCCGCGAAGCCGTTTTCAAAGGTCCCGTCCGGTTTGGCCGAGCGACCTTCGACGGCGCGGCTCAGTTCGACAGAGCGATCTTTGATGTATCGGCCAGATTTGGTGGGGCTGCCTTCCATGACGACGTCGGATTCCGGCAGGTGCTCGGAGCAGAACGCGTGTCCTTAGCTGGGGCGGTAACCACTTCTGATGGAAAGTTTAGGAAGCGGCACTGGCCACCCGGTTGGCATCCGAACCAGGAGCTTGCTCCCAACAACAAGCTAGGCAAGGTGCCTGTTGTGCAGGTGACGGAGATCACAACCACCTGACCAGGCGAGCACGCTCTTGGGCACCTTGACGAATCACAACAACCCCCGACCGGAAGGTGATCGGTGATGATGCTCTCAACCATCCGTCGTAGCCGAAACCAGCCTACAGAGCTTCGGTGTCGATCGAGCGCAACACGAGGGCCAGTCGCTGATCACTGAGAGCCTGCTGACAAAGGCTTAAGTGCTGGCGGGCGTGGGCCCGTAGAGAGCCGGTCCGAGCTTGTTGATGTAGCCCTGGTGGGACCATTGGGATAGCTGAACGCGGAAGCTGTTGACGTTCTCGATCTTGAGGATGGCGGCCAGCTCGCTGCCTCGCCAGACTCGCCACGGCTGAGCGGCCAGGAGTTGCAGGACCTTGCCGCGCCGGTCGGGGCTGGACAAGACCGGTAGCGGCGGCGGGCCGCTCCAGCGGCTTGGGGAGGGCAGGCCTGCCAGCTCGCGTGTCAGGCGGCGGGTCATCTGGTGCACGGTGGCCCACCAGATCATGGCCTCGTGATGGGCAGGCTTGCGTTCGTAGATCCGCGCCAGGCGGCGGTAGCGGACCAGCCAGGCGAACGTTCTTTCCACCACCCACCTGCGGGGCAGCACCACGAAGCCGCGCAGGTCGTCGCTGCGCTTGACGATCGTGACCGCCAGGCCGAGGACCTGCCGGGCCCAGACCTGCAGCCGTCCGGCGTAGCCGCCGTCGGCCCAGACCAGGCCGATGGTGGAGAACTTCTCGCGCAGCAGCGCCAGGACCGGATGCGCGCCGTCGCGGTCCTGCACGGACGCGGCGGTGACGATCACGCACAACAGCAGCCCGAGGGTGTCTACCACGACGTGCCGTTTCTGCCCCTTCAGCTTCTTGCCCGCGTCGTACCCGCAGGCCGCCGCCCCGATGGTCTCGGCCGCCCGGACGGTCTGGGAGTCGACACACCCAGCCGTCGGCAGCTCACGCCGGCCGGCCAGGACACGCAGCCGCCCGCGCAGCCGCGCGGCCAGCTGTTCCGGCAGACCACGCCGCGACCAGCGCAGGAAGAACGCATACACCGCCTCGTGCGGCGGGAAGTCGACCGGCAGGGCCCGCCACTCGATCCCGTACCGGGTCACATAACCGATCCCGTCCAGCACAGCTCGCAGGTCGTGCACCATCGGCCGGCCCGCGACCGCGACCAGCTCGGCCATCACACCCCGCGCCTCGCCCTCCAGCACCAACCACTCGGCATCGGTCAGATCCGACGGATATGCCGGTTTCCGGCCGCGACATCCGCACCCCGGTGAGGCGCAACCGCTGGCGTTCACGGCCACGGGCGTGTAGACAGACAACCACGGGCTCCTGGCCGCTGAGCTGCTTAGACAACACCTCAGCTACCGGGAGCCCGCTCGCGTTCACGGGTCAACAGCCCAATCATGACCACAGCACGGCGCTCTTCTGACCCGAGCCCCAACACCAAATCCCTTTGTCAGCAGGCTCTGAGTGTTGGGCCAGTTCGAGTTCGGCTTCGATCTGGTCGCGGGTCTCCCGCATCCGGTGCCAGTTGCCGCGCAGCTCGGGGATTCGTCCGTCCTGCCGTACGAGGGTGGCCACCAGGTGGATGTGGTCGCGGGCGTGCCGGAGTGCGATCCATCGGCAGGCGTTGAGGTCTCCGTACGGGGCGATGCCGGCGGCGTCGATGAGGCGGGCGGCGATCTGTGCCCAGGTGGTGTCGGTGAGGGGCCGGTGCGAGCCGCTGGTCACCAGATGAAGTAAGCAAGCAGGGTGGCTACGGTCAAGGGAAGCAAATACCGCATGCCCATGGTGGCCCGGTACAACTGCTTGTACTTGGTCATAGCCAGATGCGAGAGCTTTCGAAGTGTCTCCGCCTTGGCTTCCAAGGTGCTCTCGGCGACCATGCACTGCAGCAGGTCGCCTGAAGACTCGTGCTTGGCATAGGCGACGAAACCAGTACCACCGCCGTATTTAGGCGTCATCCGCGGCGTGATCGCGCGCAGCACATCCCAAGCTGTGATGGCCAGTAACGCGAACGCGATGATGCCCACCGCCTTTATGATCCAATGGACCTGCGAGTTCCCTTGTAGGACGAAGCCCAGCGCGGTCGCCGCCAGCGTCAGCACCACTAGCAGCACGTTGGCCTTGGTGTCACTGCGAGCGATTTGGTTGAGGGCGACGGCGATCGCATTGTCCAGATGCGCGCGTACCTGGGCATCGGCAGTTTGCTCAGCGATCCCGTCGGTCTTGAGACGGCGCTGGGTGAGCATGGTGGAACTTCTAGCCGACGCGATCCCCGCCGCGAACGCCACGGCGGTCACGGTCACCACGATGCGAACCGGCTTCATGCCTCCAAGCTGATTCGAAGCGACGCTGACGGCTAGGGACGAAGGAAACTCTGGCGCCGCCTTTTGTCATGACCCAGTCAAAAGCTCTGATCTGCCGGGTTCCGTTCGTCTGATTACAACCTGCCACTGACAGTGGTGTCGCGGGCCGCTGACACTCTCCTGGCGCACAACACGGGTGGCGTGTTGCCCGGAAGTCGTGTCGCGGTGTGTGGGTGTCGGCCGGTGCGCCGGGACGGTGGTCGAGGCTGAAGCGGACATCATCGTCCAGGCTGAAGCGGTGGGGCCCGTTCTGGCGTCCTGCTCCCGAAGGCGTCCCAGCCCCAGAGTAGCGATGAGCTAGATCACGATTACTGCTCGTGGGCGTGTATCTCCGACATCACCGATGCGACATTCCCGGCATAGCGCTCCAAGATCCGCACTATAGGGTGCATCGGGTGGACATGACCGATCCCGCCACCCGGGACATTCTCCTGACTTTCGAACACGCGCGATCCCGGCTGTTCGGGCGCCTTGAGGGCCTGACCGACGCCGAGTACCACTGGGAGCCGGTCAGCGACTGCGTCGGACTGCGCCCCGGCGACGACGGTGTCTTCCGCGTCGACGCGGTCTTTCCGGAGTCGAGCCCAGATGCACCGGACCCCGTCACCACGATCGCCTGGCGTATCTGGCACATCGGCAACCTCTGCCTGCGCGGCTATGTGATCTACTTCTTCGACGATGCCCCGGAGTTCGGCGACCGCGACGCGTGGCCGGGCACCGCGAAGGAGGGCCTCCAGGCGCTCGCCGAGGACTGGGAGCACTTCACCTCCCGCCTCGCAGCCCTCGACGACGAGCGCCTGCTGGCGCCGATCGGCATGGGCCCCGCCGAGAGCACCTACACCTACCTGAAGCTCGCGCTGCACGCCCTGGTCGAGGTCTCGCATCACGGCGGCGAGATCGGCCTGCTGCGCGACCTGTACATACGCCAAGGCGTCTAACACGGCCTCCGTCTACCCACCTGATCACACTCTGCGACCGACATTAGTGTCGCGGCCCACTGACACTCTCCTGTCGCTCAACAGTATCGCCGTTTCGACGGCTTTCCGGTCCGGGATTTCGTTCCCGTCCTAGCCGAACGCGTGGCCCGCAGCGAGCTGACCAGCCCGCCGGAGGCGTCCCCGGAAACCCAGGCGCCTCCGTACGTCGCCAACGGCGGCAAGGTCGTGCCCGGCGCCGCCGCGGAGAAGGCCGTGCTGCCCCTGGTGACGCCGCTCTTCACCGGCCAGGGGTAGACCGACAACACCTCCGAGGGGCCGTTCGTGGAGTACCTCACGGTGGGCATGGGGCCGTCGCCGATGGTGTGGATCTACGAGGCGCAGTTCGTGGAGGCCGCCGCCCACGGGCAGGTCAAGCCGGGGATGGTGCTGCTGTATCCGTCGCCGACCGTGCTGTCCAAGCACACGCTGGTGCCGCTCAAGCCCTCGGGCGACCGCCTCGGACGGCTGCTCAGCACCGACCCGCGACTGCAGCGGCTGGCCGCCGAGCACGGGTTCCGCTCGAACGACACCGGCAGCTTCGCCGAGGTCGCCGCCGCTCACGGCGTACCTGTCGCGAAGGACCCCATCGACGTGGTCGACATCCCCTCCTACGACACCCTCGAGCACCTCCTGGAGGGCGTCGCCAAGTCCTACGGCTGATCGCCGCGGAATCCTGACGCGCCGCCGCCGGGCGGCGCGTCCCCTTTGTGCGGCGATGTCCGCGCATGTCGTGGGGCGGCTGGACGGCTGCGGTTGCCGTCCGCTGGCCATGTGGCGGAGTGCCATGGGCGACCACTGGACGATCTCGGACAAAACCCTCTGGCTGGTCAACGTGCGGAGCCATAGCAAAGCCTTCAGGAAGGTCCGACGGACCAAGTCCCTCACGGAGGCACTCAATGCATATTCGCTCACGGCGACGCATCACGTACGCCGCCCTGGCCGGCGTGCTGGCGCTCGGCGGAACGGGGCTCACCATAGGGGTTGCGACGGCGCAGCTCGAGAACGACGACCCTGACGTGGCCATGGTGAAGGAGGCGGCAGCCAAGAAGAGCGACTCTCTCATGGCCACCACCTCCGAGGACGCCGACTCGGAGGAGATCAGCGTCGCCGACGAGGCCGACGACCCCGCCGAGTCGGACGAGAGCGGCGACGCGACCGCGATGACCGATGAGGACGACACCACCACCGAGACCGACGACGACACCAGCACCGACACCAGCACCGACACCAGCACCGACACCAGCACCGACACCGAGTCCGGCACCGAGTCCGACGTCGAGCAGGCCGACGGCACCGAGGTGACGGACAAGACCGACACCGGCGACGAGACCACGGAGCCGGACGACACCGAGACGACCGACGACACCGAGACCGACGCGGACGACGCCGGGGTCGGCTCCGACGAGATCGAGGAGGGCACCGAGGAGACGGCGACCGGCGAGGAGGCCGTCACCGAGCTCACCGAGGAGCAGGCCCGCTGCCCGTTCACCACGCTCTACAAGGGCAGCGTCAAGCAGATGCTGATCAAGCGTGAAGGTGTGCGGACGGAGGCGGTCAGCACCACCGAGAAGACCAAGAAGGGCAAGACCCGCACCACCGTCACCATTGGGATCGGCTTCGACATGAACCGTGGCGACGCCCGGACCATCATCAACGGCATCCTGAAGGAGACCACCGCGCCGTCCGAGCAGGACGACATCAAGTCGGGCAAGGCGTTCGACGACCTCAAGGCGGGGGCGGCCGAGCTGACCGAGGAGCAGGTGAACGCGCTCTTCGACGTCTCGTACGAGGAGGCCAAGGAACTGGTCACGCGCCGGGGCATCGAGAGCTTCGACAAGCTGCCGCGGTCCGTGCAGGCGGCGTTGATCGACTTGGCGTTCGCGCGGCCGAGCAAGGTCAACGACATCGCGGACGAGATGAACCTGGGCACCCAGGCGGCGCTGGCCAAGAAGCAGTCGCTGAGCAGCGCCAACTATGGGCCGGCCGCCAAGCGGCTGGAGGCCATCGGTGAGGCTGCCGGGGAGCGGGGGCAGGCGGCCGACAAGATGCGGTTCGAGCTGGATGCGGCGATGCTGCGTAACAAGTGCTGAGGCACTGTCATTGGAGTTCCACTGGGTCGTGCCCGGGTTTCCGACGGAATCCGGGCACGGCCCTTTTCGTGTCCGCATTCCGGCTCGCGTGCCCGGTCCACGCGCCTTGCGCCGCCTGGCGTGCGCGCCCCGCGTGCGCGCCCCGCGTGCCCGCTCCGCGCCCGCGCGGCCCGCGCCTGCGCCGCCCGCGACTGCGCCTGGCGCACACCTGGACGCGGGCCGTTGGCATGCGCGAGCGCACCCGGATGCGCGGGGCAGGCGGTGGGCGGCGCTTGCCGTGCTCGGCTCGCCGTCGGCCGCGCTTGCGAACCGCAGCGGCTCCCGCCTCGCATCGTGACGCCCACCTCGCCAGGCCGGGCGATGCCGGACGCTGCCACGCTGGGCTGCGTCGCGTCTGACGTGGGATGCGGTGCTGCGTGATGCGGTGCCGCGCGACGGTGCGATGCGGCGTGCTGCTAAGCGGCGTGCCCCTGTGCCGCGTCGGGCTGCGGCGCGTCGGACCCCCGGCGGCGGAGTGTCGGGCTGCCCACGCCATCCCTCACCCCGACGAAACGTTCCGTCAGACCACCCCGTACACGTGGACAGCCGCCCCAAATGACGCCCCCCACTCCGCCCACCACCCCCACCAGCCCAGACGCCACCCCCCATCCCTGGACATCGGTTTGCGGCGCTGGACAACGTCCTGACCTGGCTGGTCATCGCCAGGCCCCGTAATCAGGAAGTCGCAGCAAACATCCCGACGCGTTCGGCACCCGGGGGAGCACGCCGCTCCCCGCCGATCGCGTCACCATGAGAGGGGAACCAAGGTGAAAGCACCTTCGAAGCTTCGTCTTGCGGTGGCCGGCCTGGCGGTCGGCGGTGTGCTGGCCGGTAGCGGCCTCACCGCGGGGGCGGCGCACGCGCAAGTGAACGACCCGTTCGGGTTCGGCGGCTCGTCCGGCGGCAGCTCGTTCGACTTCGGGCTCACCGCGCCCCAGCCCGGAACCGGGAGCAGTGGCTCCAGCTCCGGCGGGTTCGGCGACTTCCTCAAGGACCTCGGCAAGAACGTGGGCAAGCAGCTGACCCAGGAGGCGCTGGACAGGCTGCTCAAGCGCGACAAGAACAACAACACGACCACGCAGCCGAACACCGCGCCGCAGCTCCCTACCGGGGAGGGCGCCGGCACCGTGCCGTCCGAGGACCTGACCCAGCAGCTCCCCACCACGACCAGCGCGAGCAAGCGGGTGCCCGAGTCGGTGGAGAAGGTGCTGCGCGAGGCCGGGGTCAGCCTGGTGGACTGGATCGTCAAGCGGCAGCCCGGCGACGACCGCAGGGGTCTCGGCTCGTTCCGTGAGCCGGACCGCTTCTTCCGGCCGGAGCTGCAGCGGCAGTTCTGCCGCGTCCCCGGCAACGTCCGCCTGTTCGGTACGACGGTCCGCAGGGGCCGCTTCGCCCCGACGAACTTCATCGGCGGCGACAACCTGGGCCGGACCCTGGTCCTGGGCCGGAACTCGTTCCTGGCCCCGTCGGGCAACAAGCTGAAGAGGTTCAGCACGGTCAACTACGTCTTCGTCTCGAAGAAGGGCGCCGAGGTGCTGCGCCCGCAGCCCCGCGTCGCCAGGAACACGGTGCTGGAGGACCGCGTCAGGTACTCCACGGACTTCCTGAAGAGGGGCGTCAAGTACACCGTGATCGTCCGGTACGTCAACACCTGCAACGAGCCGGTCGTGGACGTGATCGGCAAGGTCCGCCGGCGATAGCCGGGAGTTCCGGATCGTCGTGCGGGGTGGCCCCTGACCAGGGGTCACCCCGCAGTCGTGCCGATTTCGGATGGGAGCAGTCCGGTCAGGGTCAATTCCGAAACCCGAAGGATCAGTCCGCGGGCCGCGCACCTACGAATAGGGGCCGACAGCTTCATCTCGTCAGGGGGCACGATGATCCATCAGGACACCACCACCCGGGGCAGACGGGAACGGCCGGTGCCGCCCGGCCCGCTCCAGGAGTTCGCGCAGGGATTACGCGACCTGCGGATGGCGGCGGGCAATCCGAGTTACCGGGCCATGGAGCGTAAAGCGGGATATTCGTCGTCGGCCTTGTCCGCGGCCGCGTCGGGGGACCGGCTGCCGAGTCTGGCGGTGACGAAGGCGTACGTGGGGGCGTGCGGCGGCGACCAGGACGCGTGGGCCAGGAAGTGGAACACGCTGCGGGAGGAACTGGACAACAGGAGCGGCGACGGCGAGGTGGCCGCGCGCCCGGCCGCGGCCCGCCGCCCGCGCCGGTTGCGGCTCAACCGCGGCGTCGTCAAGCTCTCCGCGCTCCTGGTCGCGATCGGCGTGACCGGGCTGGCCACCGCCGGCGCCCTGCGCGACGATCTGATCTTCCGCGCCATCTCCACCACGGACGACGCCAAGGACAAGCCGAAGCAGAGCCGCCCGGCCTTCACCGCCGTCGCCGGGCCGAGCTGCCCGCGCGACACCACCCGCAGCGTGCGCATCGACGGCATGCCGGGCCGGGACGGCTGGAAGGACGCCGCCGCGTCCGGCTGGACCGGCGCGGGATGCGGCGACAGCTTCCTGTTCTCCGAGCTGAAGCCGGGCAGCGAGGCGAACACCCGCAACTCCTTCCAGTGGCGCTTCACCACGGGCCTGCGCGGCCCGCACGACTGCACGCTGACGGTGTATGTGCCGAAGTCGGAGCTGGCCGGGCAGCGCGTCTGGTACACGGTGAGCGACGGCTTCGACGAGGAGGCGCGCACGGTGGGGGAGTTCACCCTCGACCAGGGCGTGCGGCAGGGCCAGTGGGTGCCGGCGCCGGTGCCCCTGGTCGTCACCAGCGGCCTGGTGATCGTGGAGATCAGCGACACCGGGGCGCGGCAACAGCACGGGAAACCAGGCCATGGCGGCCGGGCCGGTCCGCCTGTCCTGCCCATGATCTGACGGACCGACCCGATCGCTGGGGGGCACGATGACGAGCAAGGACACGCTTCGCGAGTTACCGCGCAGGCCTCGGGGGCGGCACGCGCGGCCGGCGGCGCCGGATCCGCTGAGAGAGCTGGCCCGCGGGCTGCGCGAGCTGCGGGCGGCGGCGGGGCAGCCGAGCCACCGCGTGATGAGACGCAGGACGGGAGTCCCGGCCGCCGAGCTGGCCGCGGCGGCCTCGGGGGAGGAGCTGCCGAGCCTGGCCGTCACGCAGGCTTACGTCGCCGCGTGCGGCGGCGACAGGAACGAGTGGACGAGGAAGTGGCACGTGGTCGACGCCATGCTGCGGGTACGGCACAGCGACCGCGTGTACGAGACGGTGGAGTTCCCGCGCATGGGGCCGGCCCAGGAGCCGCCTGCGGCCGAGCCCAGGCGCACCTCCATCAAGACCTGGGTGATCCTCGGGGTGCTCGCGCAGATCGCGGTGCCCACGGCCCTGGTGATCTACCAGAACCAGGTGCCCATGGCGGTGTCGGTCGCGGGCCGGCAGGACGCGTTCACCACCACCTCGCGGCCGCCCGCCCGCCCGTCGCCGCGGACCACGGCGACGGGCTCCGGCCGCCCGGCCTTCGTGGCGGTGGCCGGGCCCGGCTGCCCGCGCGACGCCAGGAGGAGCGTGCGCATCGACGGCATGCCGGGCCGGGACGGCTGGAAGGACGCCAGCGCTCCCGGCTGGACGGGCGCGGGCTGCGGCGACGGCTTCCTGTTCTCGGCGCTGACGGACGACCCGGGCCGGGCCGTCCCGCCGCGCAACAGCTTCGAGTGGCGCTTCACCACCGGGCTGGACGGGCGGCACCAGTGCCAGGTGAAGGTGTACATCCCGAAGACCGGCTTCGCGGGCCGGCGCGTCTGGTACACCGTCACCGACGGCTTCGACCGGGACGCCCGCACGGTCGCGGAGTTCACCCTGGACCAGCGCATGCGCCAGGGCACCTGGGTGTCAGGACCGGCTCCCGTCACGATCACCGGTGGCCTGGTGATGGTGCGGATCACCGACACCGGCAAGGGGAACACGACGGGCGACCAGGCCATGGTGGCCGGTCCGATGCGGCTCTCCTGTCTGTGACGGTGCGGTCCCGCCCCGCCCGAGATCTGACGGGGCGGCCCGACGCGGCGAGACCCCGCGGATCTCGCCGCGGTTTGGGGCCCGCCCCATGATGGCCACAATCGGCCAGGCCGGGCCCCGTCCGCCGGGCTCAGCGACGACCCGGCCGCGCCGCCGCCCGTTAAGGCCGGTGTCAAATGCGCGCCCCGATTGACCACCGCCCGGTGGCGTCTCATAGTCAGGGCTCCCGGCGCCTACGACGAAGTGGGAGGGAACGCGCATGGCCACGTACAAGACGCAGATCCAATGGGGCGGGCCGAACGCCGAGTGGCACGACGACACGGACCTGACGATCGTCATCAACAACCGGGCCGGAGTCGTGCCCAGCACCGGCATGCCCGGCACCGGCACCCAGGTGTCATGGGCGAGCCCGCAGGGCAACGGCACGATCATGTTCTTCGAGGACGGCAACCGGTTCGTCGGCTCGGCCCAGTTCAAGGGCGAGGGGCCGGTCGGCTACCGCGGCACGCTGAAGCCCTGATCCCCGGCGCACCAGGCCTGGGGCCGGTGTCCGCGCCGGCTTCCAGGCCCGATGCGTTCTCACTCGCCGATGGAGGGTATTCAGAGGCGAGGGGTGACCATCGGGGGGAGGTCACAAATGGGGAGGGCCGGCGACGGCTCACGCTGCGGCCTGGCGTTCGAGGTGCTCGATCCCGCGCCGGTGGGGGTTGCCGTCACCAGCGGTCCCGGGCACCGGCTGCTCTACACCAACGCCATGTACCGCGCACAGTTCGGCGAGAGACCGATGGGGCTCCCGCTGGAGCAGGCTTTTGCCAAATTCGTCCAGAAAAGTTATGGGCAACTGTTCGACCAGGTGTACGAGACGGGCGAGCCCGTCGTCCTCAACGCGGCTCCGGCGAGCATGGCCGCCGACGAGGAGGAGCGGTTCTTCACCTCCAGCCTGTCGCGGGTCTCCCTGGAGAACGGGGAGTACGGCGTGCTGGTGGTGACCACGGAGGTCACCGAGCAGATCAACGCCACGCAGGAGTTCCGCGCGATCGCCGACGAGCGCAGCCGCATCCTGCGGCGCTACGAGAGCCTGATGCGCGTGAGCGCGGAGATCTTCTGGGTGGCGGGCCCCGAGGGCGAGGTCATCGAGCCCAGCCCGAGCTGGCAGCGGGTGACCGGCCAGCCGTGGGAGGAGTTCCGCGGCCACGGCTGGCAGCAGATGCTGCATCCCGACGACCGCGGGCCGACGATGCGCGCGTGGTGGCAGGCGGTCCGTGAGGGGGCCGAGATCTGGGAGCAGGTCTACCGGCTGCGCACCGCCGACGGCTGCTACCGGCACTTCCGCGCGCAGGCCGTGCCGATCCGCGAGAACGGCCGGATCGTGGAGTGGGTGGGCACCTGCAGCGACATCGAGCAGCAGTGGCGCGACCGGCGGCGCCAGCAGGTCCTGGACCGTGCCACCGCGGCGACGGCCGACCTCACGAGCCTGCCGGAGATGCTCGGCGCGCTGGCCGACGTGATCGTGCCGGAGCTGGCCGACGCGTGCGGTGTGCACCTCGTCACCGATCTCACCAGCATCCGGCAGGGCGGGGTGCCGTTCGTGGTCGAACGGCTGGCCACCTCCGCCCGCAGCGGCCTGAACCCGCTGCCCACCTACGGTGAGGAACGCCTGCCCGCCGACAACACCCTGGTCAGAGCCGTCCAGCAGCGGCGCCCGCTGCTCAAGATCTTCCCGCAGGGCTCGCCGCCGCCCGACCTCGCGCCCCCGGACTTCCAGTCGTGGCTGGAGGGCAACGGCACCAACAGCCTGCTGACGCTGCCCGTGGTGGTGGACGGCGCGGTCCCCGCCGTCGTCAGCGCCGTCACCTGCGGGGAGCGGGCGCCGATCGGCTGGGACGACATCGAGCTGCTCGGCGAGATCTTCGACCACGCGCACGACGCGCTGAGCAACGCCATCCGCTACCAGCGCGCGCAGCAGGTGGCCCTGGCCCTGCAGCACAGCCTGCTCGCCGAGCCGCCGACCCTGCCCGACCTGGAGATCACCGCCCGCTACCAGGCCAGCCCGACGGCGGCGGAGGTGGGCGGCGACTGGTACGACTCCTTCGTCCTGCCCGACGGGGTCACCGTGGTCGCCATCGGCGACGTGGCCGGCCACGACCTCGGCGCCGCCGTCGCCATGAGCCAGCTGCGCAACATGCTGCGCGCCCTGGCCATGGACCGCTGCGAGCCGCCGGGCGAGATCCTCACCCGGCTCAACCTGGCGATGGAGTCGCTGTCGGACGACGTGACGGCGACGTGCGCGCTCGCCCGCGTGGAGCGGGTCGACGGCGGCCACCAGTTGCACTACGCCGTGGCCGGGCACCCGCCGCCGCTCCTGGTCACCGCCGACGGCGGGAGCTGCTTCCTGAACGGCGCGGCCAGCCCCCTGCTCGGCTTCCGCCACGAGCAGGCGTGCTCCTCGGAGGTGCTGCCGTTGCCGCCGCGCAGCACGTTACTGCTGTACACGGACGGTCTCGTCGAGCGGTCGGGCGAGCACCTGGACCGGGGGCTGGAGCGGCTGCGCCGGCTGGCGGGCTCGCTGGCGGATGAGCCGATCGACGCGTTCTGCGACAATCTGCTCAGCGGGCTGCCCACCAGCGGACAGGACGACATCGCCGTCATCGCGCTGCGGCTGCCGGCCGAGGCGTAGATGTCGGGTGTAGCGGCGACCTGACGCGAGGGGGGCCATGCCGGACGAGGTGACAGGCTGGCTGGCCGCGCGCGCCGTGCCGCTCACCGGCCTCGCCCCGCTGCGGGCCGCCTTCCAGGGCGTACGCGTGGTGGGGCTGGGCGAGGCCACGCACGGCAGCGCGGAGTTCTTCCTGGCCCGGTGGCGGCTGACCGAGTTCCTGATCGAGGAGCTGGGGTTCACCATCCTGGCCATCGAGGCCAGCGCCGCCGCGGCCCACGCCGTGGACGACTACACCGCAGGCGGCCCCGGCGACCCCCGCCGGGCGCTGGCGGGGCTCGGCTTCTGGACGCTGCGCACCGCGGAGATGCTGACGGTGCTCGAACGGCTGCGCGCGCACAACCGCACCGCGGCCCGGCCCGTGCGTTTCGTCGGGATCGACCCGCAGAACCCGGCGACGGCGCTGCGGGCCCTGCGTGACAGCCTGGGGCAGGACGCGGCTCCCCTGCTCGACCCGCTCGCGGGCCTCGACCTCTCGGGGTTCCTGCACCGGCTGGACCCGCGGGCCGGAGAGCACGCGCGGCGCCTGGAGGAGTACGTGGCCGCGCACGGCCCGGCCGAGGCCCGCGAGCACGCCCTGATCCTGCGGCAGTACACCGAGGTCGCCGCCAGGCCCCGCGTCCACACCGACCCGGAGCGGACCCTGAGCGCCCTGCGCGACCGCTACATGGCGGAGAACGCGGGACGGCTCCTGGCCGACCCCGAGGCCAAGGTCGTCCTGTGGGCGCACAACGGCCACGTCAAGAAGAGCGCGACCCACAGCGGCTTCGTGCCCATGGGCGCGCACCTGGCCGACGAGTTCGGCGACGCGTACTACGCGCTAGGGGTGCTGTTCGGGCACGGCGGGTTCCGCGCGATCCGGCGGCTGCCGTTCGGCAGGATGACACGCGAGCCGGCCCGGTTCCGGGTCCCGCCGGCCGACACGCCGCGCCACGTGGCGGCCCGCCTGGCGGCGGCCCGCCCCGGCGACTACGTGGTCGACCTGCGCGGCGGTGACCGCCCCGAGCCCGTGGCCGCCTGGCTGTCCGCGACCGGCCGGATGCGCAGCTTCGGCGGGCTGGCCGGGCGGAGGAGCGCCAGGTCGGCCTTCAGCGACACGGTGCCGGCCGACGAGTTCGACGGCCTCGCTTTCCTGCCGCAGGTCAGCCCCTCCACGCCGTTATGATGCGCCGCGCGGGGCGGCACGCGTCAGCGCGGATAGGATGCGGTCATGAGCACCGACCGGCCAGGAGACGTTCCCGGCGGTGACAACCTCGGCTGGACGCTCGGCGTGCTGCTGCGCGCCTACCAGAGCACGGTCGTCACCGTGATCGGCGACCTGCCCCACGGGCCGCGCGGCTACCAGACGCTCGCCGCCGTCGTGGGCGGCGCGCATCCGACGCAGCTCGCCCTGGCCGCGCACCTGGGCATCGACCGCACCGTGCTGACGTACCTGATCGACGATCTGGTCGAGGCCGGGCTGGTCGAGCGCCGGCTGAGCCAGGCCGACCGGCGCCGGCGCCGGATCGTGGCGACGGCCGAGGGCGAGCGCACGTTCCGTGAGCTGGAGCGGCGCGTCCGCGACGCCGAGGACGGCCTGCTCGGGGCGCTCGACCCGGCCGAGCGTGACACGTTCAGGAAGCTCCTGTGGCGGGTGGCCTGCGACGTGCGCGACATCGACGCCGCCGCCGACCCGTGTGACGTGGCCGAGGAGCTGCTCTCCGAGGGTCGCTGAGCCTCCTCCCAGATTCCTTGCATACGCGTGGAATGCCCGTGCGCAACTTGCTGTTGTGCAACTCGTCTGAAGCGGAGATAGTCTGCTTCACAACACATCTGCCTCGTGCGGGCGGAGGAGGAACACACCATGCCTGACTACGGGCACGACCTGACGTTCGGGTCCTTCATCACGCCGGCGAACGCCTCGCCCAAGGAGGTCGTCGCGCTGGCGCAGGAGTCGGAGGCCGCCGGCCTCGACCTGGTGACCTTTCAGGACCACCCCTACCAGCCGGCCTTCCTCGACACCTGGACGCTGCTGTCGTACGTCGCCGCCCGGACGGAGCGCGTCCACCTGTCGGGCAACGTGATCAACCTCCCGCTCCGCCCGCCGGCCGTGCTCGCCAGGGCCGCGGCCAGCCTCGACCTGCTGAGCGGCGGCCGGTTCGAGCTGGGCCTCGGCGCGGGCGGCTTCTGGGACGCCATCGAGGCCATGGGCGGCCGGCGGCTCACCCCCGGCCAGGCCGTGGACGCGCTCAGCGAGGCCATCGACGTCATCCGCGGCGTCTGGGACGCGGGCAACCGGGCCCGGCTCCGCGTGGAGGGCACGTACTACCAGGTGGACGGGGCCAAGCGCGGGCCCGCCCCGGCGCACGACATCGGGATCTGGCTGGGCGCGTACAAGCCCAGGATGCTCCGGCTGACCGGGGCCAAGGCCGACGGCTGGCTGCCCTCGCTGCCGTACATGAAGAGCCTGGACGAGCTCGCCGCGGCCAACGCCACCATCGACGCCGCCGCGACCGAGGCCGGGCGCGCACCCGCCGCCGTCCGCCGCCTGCTCAACCTCGGCGGCCGGTTCGGCGCGCCCAGCGACCGGTTCCTGGCGGGGCCGCCGGAGCAGTGGGCCGAGCAGCTCGCGGTGCTGACCCTGGAGTACGGCTTCTCCGGCTACATCCTCATGGCCGACGACGCGGCCACCATCCGGACGTTCGGCGAGCAGGTCGCACCCGGCGTGCGGGAGCTGGTGGCCCAGGAGCGCGCCGCGCGGGAAGCGGGGCGATGAGCGTGGACTACGGTCACCCGCTGCGGCTCGGCGTGCTGCTCACCCCGGGCGGCGACCGGCCCGAGGCGGTGGTGGAGCGGGCGCGGCTGAGCGAGGAGCTGGGCTACGACGTGGTGTCCTTCGTGGACGAGCGCGCCGGGGTGGAGCCGTGGACGCTGCTGAGCTGGGTCGCCGCCCGTACCAGCCGCATCCGCCTGATGGGTGTTGCGTCCATGGGCAACCCGGCGGTGCTCGCCCGGGCGGCGGCCGGCCTCGACCTGCTCTCGGACGGGCGGGTCGAGCTGGCACTGAGCCCGGGTACGCCGGAGGAGCTGGAGAGCCTGGATGAGGCGATCGACGTCATCCGTGGCATCTGGGCCGCGAACCTCCGTGCCCCGCTGCACTTCGACGGGCGTCACCATCGCGTGCTGGGCGCCGAACGCGGGCCCGCGCCGGCGCACAACATCCCGCTCTGGATCGCCGCCGGCACCCACCCGGACGCCCTGCGCCTGGCCGCCACCAAGGCGGACGGCTGGCTGCTCACCGCACCCGCCACCGCCACCGCCACCCCACCCGCCACCCCCACCCCACCCGCCACCCCCACCCCAGCCGCCACCGCCACTGCGCCCGCCACCGCCACTGCTGCCGACCTGGCGACGGCCAACGCGCGGATCGACGAGGCGGCCGCGACGGCGGGACGCGACCCGCGCGAGCTTCGCCGCCTCGCCCTCATCACCGGCGACGGCTTCCTGACCGGGCAGCCGGAGCAGTGGGTCGCGGACCTCCTCCCCTTGATCACCGGCGACGGCCTCAGCACCCTCCTGCTCGCCACCGACGACGAGGACACCCTGCGCCGCTTCGCCACCGAGGCCGCCCCGGCCCTGCGCGCCGCCGGAGGGGAGCCCGGCCGCACCCCCGGCAGCCTGTTCGTCCGCCGCCACCGCCGCGAGAACATCGACTACGACGCCCTCCCCGCAGCCCTCGCCGAGTCGGCGGTCGAGCCGGGCGACGCGGCCTACGCGCGCGTCCGCTCCACGTACCTGCGCGGCGGTTCCCCGGGCCTGGTCCTGCGCCCGGGCACACCGGCCGAGGTGAGCCAGGCCGTGCGCTTCGCCCGTACACAGCCCGTGAAGCTCTCCATCCGCAGCGGCGGTCACGGCATCAGCGGCCGCTCCACCAGCAACGGCGGCATCGTCATCGACCTGTCCAGGCTGAACGCGGTCGAGGTGCTCGACAAGGCCACCCGCCGCGTCCGCGTCGAGCCGGGCGCGCGCTGGGGCGAGGTCGCCGCCGCGCTGGCCCCGCACGGCTGGGCGCTGACCTCCGGCGACTACGGCGGCGTGGGCGTCGGCGGGCTGGCCACCGCGGGCGGCATCGGCTGGTTCGTCCGCGAGCACGGCCTGACCATCGACCGCCTGCGCGCCGTGGACGTGGTGCTGGCCGACGGCAGCCAGGTGCGCGCGGACGAGGCGGAGAACGCCGACCTGTTCTGGGCCGTACGCGGAGCGGGCGCGAACTTCGGCATCGTCACGGCCTTCGAGTTCGAGGCGCACGAGGGCGGCGACGTCGGGTTCGCCCAGTTCGTCGTGGACGCCACCGACACGGCGGGCTTCCTGCAGCGCTGGGGCGCCGCGATGGAGGCGGCTCCCCGCGACCTCACCAGCTCGCTCATCATCGGCCGGCCCCGGCCCGGGCAGCCCCTCATCGCCCAGATCATGGCGGTCGTGCACTCCGGCGACGCCGAGACGATCATCAACCGCCTGCAACCCATCGCCGCCACGGCCCCGCTGCTCGACCACTCGATCCAGGTGCTGCCGTACGAGTCGATCATGGACGTGCCGCACGGCCCCCACGACGCCCAGGGCGAGCCGGTCACCCGGGCGGGCCTGGCCGACCACCTCACCCCCGAGCTGGCCGCCGCAGCCGCCCGCCTCGTCGCCGGCGGACGCACGTACTTCTTCCAGGTCCGCGCCGCGGGCGGCGCAGCTTCCGACGTCCCCCCGGACGCCACCGCGTACGCGGGCCGCTCGGCCGGCTTCTCGCTCGTGGCCTTCGGCGCCAGCCGCCGCGCCCTCGACGAGCTGTGGGACGGCATGCTGCACCACTTCTCCGGCCAGTACATCAACTTCGAGACCGACCTGCGGCCCGAGCGCGTCCAGGAGGCCTACCCCGAGCCGACGCTGCGGCGGCTGCGTGCGCTCAAACGCCGCTACGACCCGGACAACGTCTTCCGCGACAACTTCAACATCACCCCGTCCGACCCCTGATCTGGCTGCGCAGGCGGGATTTGACCTTGACGCGACGTCAACGTCTTTCCTGGAGGGGACGACCACGATCCCCACTCCGAGAGGCGTCCCAGACCGATGATCCTTCCGTTCGACCGGCCCACCCCGCTCGCACCTCCACCCGAGTACGCCCGGCTCCGCGACACCACCCCCGTCGCCCCCGTCCAGACTCCCGACGGCCGCCGGGCGTGGCTCGTGACCTCCTACGACGCCGTGGCGGCCGTCCTGTCCGACCGCCGGTTCCGCCTGGCGCCGCCCGGTAGCGCGTACCCCGGCAACGACACCCTCTTCCAGGACGGCGAGGCGCACGCCCGGCTGCGGCGGCTGGTGTCGAAGGCGTTCGGGCCGCGGACGGTCGAGGGGATGCGCGTCCGGGTCGAGCAGGTCGCGGACGAGCGCGTCGCCGCGCTCGCCGCGAACGGCCCGCCCGCCGATCTCGTGGCGGGGCTGGCGGCGCCGCTGTCGATCACTGTGATGGGGGAGCTGCTCGGTGTGGATCCCGGCGACCGTGAGCACGTGCGGGAGCTGGCGGGCGCTGGGGGGACCGACTTCGTGTTCGGAGATGAGGAGGAGGTGGCCAGGGCCGCGCAGGCGTGGGAAGGGCTGACCTCCTACGCTGCCACGCTGGTGGGGGTGCGGCGGGCGGCGCCCGGTGACGATCTGCTCAGCTCGCTGATCGGGGTGCGGGACGCGGAGGACGGGCGGCTCAGTGACGGTGAGCTGGTCGCGATGGTGGCCACGATCGTCGCCGCCGGATATCTCTCGGCCCGCAACGCGATCTCCACCGCCGTCCTCCGGCTGCTCGCCGAGGGTGAGGCCGCCCGTGTCGCGAGCACGGGGCTGGGCGATGCGGCGGGTCCGAGGCTAGACGCCGTGGTCGAGGAGGTGCTGCGCCTGCAGTCCGGGCTGACCGGCGAGCCCTTCCCGCGCTTCGCCCAGACCGACCTCGACCTCGCCGGCGTCCCGATCCGCGCCGGCGACCTGGTGCTGGTACGGCTCGAAGCCGCCCACCGCGACCCCCGCCACTTCGCCGGCCCCGACACCTTCGCACCAGGGCGGAGCTCCAGCCCGTCCCTGGTGTTCGGGCACGGCGTGCACTACTGCCTCGGCGCCCCGCTGGCCCGCCTGGAGGTGGGCGCCGCGCTCGCCGCCCTGGCCCGCCGGCTGCCCGGCCTGCGCCTGGCCGGCACGGTGGACGACATCGCGTGGGCCCACGACGGCGCCGACCGCGGCCCGGCCGCCCTCCCCGTCCTCTGGTGACTCCCGGCCGTCGAGGCCACCGCCAGGCTCCCGCGCACCTCCCGCACCCCCGCCATACGCTGGGATCACAGGACCCCGCCAACCCCTGGAGAGGCGATGAGCGCGGGTGTGGGAGCAAGGGTGGCGGCCGGGCTGCTCATCGTCCTGACGCTGCCGGCCGGACTGGCCGCCGGGCTGGGCGCGCTGTGGGCCACCGCCTCGGTGACCGGCAACCGGTACCTGGCAGTGGCCGCCGCCGCGCCGGCGATGGCGGGCGTCGTGTGGTGGATGTGCCGGTCGGCGTTGCGGCGGGTGGCAGGCCCGAGGGTACGCCGCTGGGCGCCGATCGCGGTCACCGTGGTGGAGCTGGCGGTCGCGGCCGTCCCCCTGGCGGGCCTGCTGTTCGGCGGGCCGCCGCCCCGCCCGATCGCGGCCGGCCCCGACACGCGCTACTGGGACCTGCCCACCGGCTCGCGCCTCGCCTACACCCGTACCCCCGCCCAGGGGGAGAGCCGCAGGGACACGCCCGTGATCCTCGTGCACGGCGGCCCTGGCGCGCCGGACGCGGAGCCGTCGCCGCTCGCGCCCGCGCTCGCCGCCACGGGCTTCGACGTGTACGCCTACCACCAGGTGGGCGCGGGCCTGTCCAGCCGCCTGCCCGACGTCAGCGGCTACACCGTGCGACGGCACGTCGCCGACCTCGACGCCGTCAGGGCCGCGATCGGCGCCGAGCGCGTGGTGCTGGCCGGCGCCTCCTGGGGCGGCCAGCTCATCGCCGCCTACCTGGCCGCACACCCCGACCGGGTGGCGCGCGCGGTCGTCGCCTCGCCCGGGACCATGTGGTCCGCCGCCTACGCGGGCGACCGGCAGCTGACGGAGACCGGCCTGCGTGACCTGAACCGCGTGCTGCTGGACCGCCCGCGCTTCCTGCTGGCGCACGTGCTCTCAGGGGTCGCCGGCCCCGGCCCCGCTCATGCGCTGCTGCCGGACGAGGCGATGGACGGCGAGCTCGACGCGCTCGTCGGGCAGCTCGACCTGCGGGCGGGATGCCCGGGACGGCCGCTGCGGATCCCGATGTCGGGAGCGGGGTTCTGGGCCAACGCCATGACGGCGCGCGACGCCGCTCTGGCCCCCGATCCCCGGCCCGCGCTGCGCCGGGCGACCGTGCCGGTGCTGGTGTTACGGGGCACGTGCGACTACCTGGCTCCCGAGGTGGCCCGCGAGTACGCGGACGTGCTGCCGAACGCCGTCTTCCACGCGATCGACGGCGCCGGCCACGACCTCGCCCATGACCGGCCCGGCGAGTACCAGGAGCTGGTCACCACCTTCCTGGCGCGCGGCTGAGGCGCGAGTCCGGCGTGACGTCGGCCCATCTCAGGCGCCGCGCAGCAGGAGCGTGACGAAGCCCAGGACACCGCGATAGCCGTCGAGCCACAACTCCCGATGCTCCCGGGCGGCGGCCAAGGCACTCTCCCCGTCAGCCCCCGGATGATCCAGCGCCCAGCGGGTCAGCGTGCCGGTCCAGGACCACTCGTACTCGTCCCACTCCTCCATCGTGCTGGTGTGAGCGTGGACGGTGGCGTACCCGGCGCTCTCCGCACGACCCGCCGTCCCGCTCAGATCGGCGTACTCGTCGGGCTCGGCGCCGAACCGGGCGAGCAGCGCGGGAGAGGGCGGGCGCTCCCAGAAACCCTCACCGACCAGGGCAAGCCCGGAGGACGGCCGCAGGTGATCACGTACGGCGTCCAGGGTCGGCGCGAGGCCGCCGAAGGCGTGCGTGGCGCCCACGCACAGCACCAGATCGTACGGCTCATCGGCGGCGAAGCCGGCGGCCGGGACGGCATGCAGGCGCAGCCGGTCGGACACCCCGCGACGCCGCGCCTCCTCCTCGGCCCTGGCGAAACCGGAGTCGGAGATGTCCACCCCGTCGGCCGTCGCGTCCGGGTAGAGCGACAGCGCTCTGTTCAGCCAGCCGGCCTCGCCGCAGCCCAGGTCGAGGATGCGGGCCCGCGCGGGCAACTGCGCCCGGACGAGCAGGCGTTCCAGGTTGTCCTCGCTGATCGGGGCGGCGATCGGGTGGTCGGCGTGGGCGAGGTGGCTGATCAGGTCGCGGTCCATTCGGCGAAGGATGGCGCACCGGAGGTCACGGCGGCAATCGGATTTCCGGCCCGGGAGATTTCGGGAGAGGCGGTCACACTTCCTCCGCAGCATCCGTCATATCCGTACCACCCCGGCGATCGGGGATGACGATGACATGGGGGATACATGACGCACACCGATCTGCGCGCCACGGTACGAGGCCTGGTCCTGCTCCCGGGCGACGACGCCTTCGAGCAGGCGGCCAAGCCGTGGAACCTGTCGGTACACCAGCCCGCGGCAGCCGTCGTGGAGGCCGAGGACGCCGCCGACGTGGCGGCCGTGGTCCGGTACGCGGCCAGGAACGGCTTGACGGTGACCGCCCAGCCGAGCGGGCACGGCGCCTCCGGCGACACCGACGGCGTCATCCTGCTGCGCACCGGGCGCCTCGGCGGCGTGACGGTGCGCCGCGAGGAGCGCGTGGCCAGGGTGGGCGCCGGCGTGCAGTGGGGCGAGGTGCTGGCCGAGACCGGGCCGCTCGGCCTGACCGGGCTGGCGGGCAGCAGCCCCGTCGTGAGCGTGACCGGCTACACCCTCGGCGGCGGCCTGAGCTGGTTCGGCCGCAGGTACGGGTTCGCGGCCGACAGCGTGCGCTCGTTCGACGTGGTATCGGCCGATGGGGAGCCCGCCACGGTGACCGCGAGCTCCGACCCCGACCTCTTCTGGGCGCTGCGGGGCGGCGGCGGTGACTTCGCGCTGGTCACCGCGATCGAGTTCGGCCTGCATCCGGCGCCCGCCCTGTACGGAGGGCGCATGATGTGGCCCGGGCACCGCACGCACGAGGTGTTCGAGGCCTTCCGCGAGATCACCGAGGCGGCGCCGGACGAGCTGTCCGTGTGGTTCAACAGGTTCCAGTTCCCGCAGGCGCCGCCCATGGTCGCGGTGGACGCCGCCTTCCTCGGCGAGGAGGGCGACGGGCGCGCGCTGCTCGCCCGGCTGGACAAGATCGGCGACGTGCTCGCCGACAAGCGCGGCACCCTGCCGGTGGCGGCCCTGGGCGCCATCACCGACGAGCCCACCGACCCGGCGCCCGGCCGCTCCCGCGCCGAGCTGCTCACCGGCCTGGACGACACGGCCGCCAAGGCCCTGCTCGACACGCCGCTGGAGCCGGTGCTCGCGGTGCAGGTCAGGCACGTGGGCGGGGCGCTGGCCGCCGCCCGCCCTGACGCGGGGCCGAGCGGCCCGATGACCGAGCCGTACCTGCTCTACCTGCTCGGCCTCGCGCTCAACCCGGACCTGTCCGCGGCCGTGGGCGAGCGGCAGGAGCGCTTCGCCGCCGATCTGGGGGCGCTGGTGAGCGGGCGCAAGCCGTACACGATGCTGGGGCGGGGCGAGCGGGCGGCGGCGGCCTTCGCCGAGCCGGACCTGGAGCGGCTGCGGGAGATCAAGCGGGCGCGCGACCCGCACGGCGTCCTGCGCGCGAACTTCCCCGTGCTGGGCTGACGGCGGCCCGCCCTCCGGCGGCGTCGCGTGCGTGCTGCCCGTGTCAGGAACCTTCGCAAGGGCCGCACGCACGCGGACGCGCCGGGGCGGTGAGGCGGTGGCGAGGGCGCCGGTGCGGCGACCGTCAGCCGAACGTCACGACCAGCCGCCCGTCCGAGGCGAACGACCAGCGCAGCGTGCCCGCGTAGGACGAGCAACGGGAGCCGTTCGTGCCGGTCCAGAACTGGTTGGAGCCGTCGCTGTTACCGACGATCTTGTCATTGGTGCCGCTGCCGCTCCGGCACGAGGTGTTGTTCCTGAACACCGAGGTGCCGCCGTCGAAGGAGAAGTTGCGCTCGGCGTTGTCGATGCTGACGTTGTCCGCGATCGACATCGTGCCCAGGTTGCGGTTGTAGGTGAAGCCGTGCTTGCCGTTGCGGTAGGCGAGGTTGCGCCGGATGACGTGGTTGACGCCGATGTCCTCGCCGCCCAGCTTGTAGCCGTTGCGGTCGCCGTTGCCGGCCTGGCTGCCGTCGCTGAGCGTGCCGTTGCCGTACGCCAGGGAGTCCTCGATCGTCACCGGGCCGATGGGACCGGTGTCGGTCTTGGTGTAGAGGTCCCAGCCGTCGTCGATGTTGTTGCGGGCCACGGCGTACCGGAAGACGTTGCCCGAGCCGACCGTGAGCTTGGCGGCGAACCCGTCGGCGTCCTCACCGTCGGAGTCGGCGTTGTCGTGTGACAGGGCGCTGAGGATGAGGTTGTCGGCCGGCCACTGCGAATCGGGCGTGTCGGAGGCGATCCTGGACAGTTGCAGGCCGGTGTCGCGGTTGTGGCGCGTCACCGTGCGCTCCAGGATGTTGTGGCTGCCGCCGACGAAGATGCCGTTGTCGCCGGCGCGCTCGACGACGACGCCGTAGACGTGCCAGTACGAGCCGTTCACCGCCAGGCCGCGGTTGGCCGGGTCCTCGCTCTGGGCGGAGAAGTTCAGCACCGGGGTCTCGCCCGGGTAGGCCGACAGCTTCTTGCGGGCGGCGGCGGTGCCGTCGTTGCCGGGCGCGATGGTGACCGTCTGCGCGAAGTCGTAGGTGCCGCCGCGCAGGTAGATCGTGCCGCCGGCGGCGATGCGGGTGAGGGCGGAGGTGAGCGTGGTCGGGTCCGCCTGCGTCCCGGCGGCGCCGTCCCTGCCGCCCGGCGCCACGTACAGCGTGCCGCTCGCCGGCGGCGGCGTCACGGTCGGCGTGACGGTCGGCGTCACAGTGGGGGTGGGGCTCGTGGTCGGGCCGCTCCCGGTGGGGCGCAGCGTCCACTGCTTGGTGGCGGCAGAGTCGCAGGAGTTCTGCTGCAGGACGGCGCCCGCCGCGGTCGAGTTGTCCTTGACGTTGAGGCACTTGCCGCCGTTGCCGTTCACCACCCGGTAGCCGGCGCCGGAGACGACCAGTTGCCAGGTCTGCGAGGCCGCCCCGGTGCAGGTCTCCTGCTGCACGGCCTTGCCCGCGCTGGTGGAGGCGTCTCGGACACCGGCGCACTTGCCGCTGTGCTCGGCCTTGATCTGGTAGCTGCTCCCGGACGCGGTGAGCGTGAAGACCTGCCCGGCGCCGCCGGTGCACGCGCTCTGCACCAGTTGCACGGCCTCGCCGGTGCTCTGCCCGGGCACCGCGGCGCACAGCCCGCTGCCCGCGTTGACCAGCGTGTACGAGCCGCTCGCCGGAGCGGCGGAGGCCGGCAGGTTGAGCACGGCGATCAGGCCGCCGGTGGTGAGCAGGCCCGCGGTCGCCACGACGGCGAGCCTGCGTGCCAGGGGTGGGTGGTTGCGCACGTTTCCATCCATTCCATACGGGGGTGGGGGCGTAGGACATGGTGAAGCCGTCGAGCACCGGCGAGTTGACAACCGGTTGCAGTAACAGTGACGTTACCTGGCTGCAACGTCAATACAGCCAGGTAAAACTGCAAACCGGGTGCGGTATCGGCCCTGGTAGTTCTGCTTTTTCTGCAACAACCGATTGCAAGCTTCGCCGCCTCCGCCGTACAGGCTTGATCGATTTTTGGTACGTTGTGTCGCCTTCCTTCCGATCTGTGACCTTGGAGCTGCCGGATGTTCGCGACCCGCCTGGGAGAGGACGGCGCGGTGCTGCGCCCGCTGGAGCCGTGGCGGGCCGAGGAGTTCCTCGCCCACATGGAGCGGGGGCGCGAGTTCATCGGACGCTTCATCGCGCTGCCCGACGCCGTGGTCGACCAGGCGTCCAGCCGGGCGTTCCTGCAGGCGTACGCGGACAAGGCGGCCGCCGACACCGCCCGCATCTACGGCATCTGGACGGACGGCACCCTGGTCGGCGGCGTCCTGTTCCGTACCATGGACGTCGCGATGGGCGTCGCCGAGGCGGGCTGCTGGCTGGAGCCCGCCGGTGTCGGCAAGGGGCTCGTCAGCAGGGCCGCCCGGCTGGTCATCGACTGGGCCGTCGAGGAGCGCGGCATCCACCGCATCGAGTGGCGCGTCGCCTCGGCCAACGAGGCCAGCATCGCCGTCGCCCGCCGGCTCGGCATGACCCGGGACGGTGTGCTGCGGCAGAGCTACCCGTACCGGGGCGAACGGCACGACGTAGAGGTCTGGTCCGTGCTCGCGCCGGAATGGCGGGCGAACAAGGGCGCGACTCCGGCCGCCTGACGCCTCAGCCTGACGCCTCAGCCGGCCGCCTCAGCCTGACGCCTCAGCCGGCCGCCTCAGCCTGACGCCTCAGCCGGCCGCCTCAGCCTGACGCCTCAGCCGGCCGCCTCAGCCTGACGCCTCAGCCGGCCGCCGACTCCAGCACCTCGCGCGCCTCCAGGATGTCGGCGGCCTCCTCGACGGAGAAGCTGCGCGTGCGCACCCCGCGGTTCACCTCGCTGGTGACGTACCCCTCCTGGGCCAGCCGGACCAGCACCGAGCGCATGGTGCTGCGGGAGACGTTGCACCTGCTGGTCAGCTCGGCCTCGGTGAGCCGGCTGCCCGGCTCGATTCCGCCCGACAGCAACAACGGGCGCAGGCCCTCGTAGGCCTCGTCGTGCCTGGTCCGCGAGGCTCTGTCCTGCGCGTCGGCGTCCTCCCTGAATTCCACCGTGATCACCTGTGTCTCGGAGGAGATGGCTGTTGCTCCGGGAGTATTCCTGCTCGGCCGCGTCACCCGCGTCACCCGCGTCACCCGCGTCACCCGCGTCACCCGCGTCACCCGCGTCACCCGCGACGCCGCGAACGGCCCGCGCGTGGCCCGGGTGTGGCCCGCGTGTGGCCCGCGTGTGGCCCGCGTGTGGCCCGGCACCCGCCCGCGGGTCAGCGCAGGAACCGAAGCACGGCGTGCCGGATCTGCGCGGGCGTCATCGGGTCGGTCGACAGGGCGCTGTGCAGGACGAGCCCCTCGATGAGCGCGTCGAGCTCCCTGGCGGTGGTGGCGTCGAAGTGCCGCTCCAGCGCCTGGCGGTTGCGCGCCATCCAGGCCTGGGTGACGGCTCGTAAGGCGGGGTTGCGCGCCGCGGCCACGTACAGCTCCACAGTGAGCACGAGGTCATGCCGAGACCCGAGCAGAGCGTCCGACACCAGCGCGATGACGGCCTCGGCCGCCTCACCCGGATCGCGGGCGGCGCTCAGGTGCTCGTCGAAGACGCGCGCCGCCGCCTCGGCGTGCCGGGTGAACGCCTCGGCGAGCACCTCGTCCAGCGACGTGAAGTGGTACGTCATCGAGCCGAGCGGCACGTCGGCGGCGCGCGCGATCTCCCGATGCGTGGTGCCGGCGACGCCGCGCTCGGCGATGACGGCGAGCGCCGCGTCGATCAAACGATCCCGCCGCCCCGGGTCGTGCCGCCGCGCCCGCCGCCTCGGGGCAGGACCGCTCACCTCGCGCCCGCCGTCCCCGCTCATGTGGCCCCGGCTCCCGCCTCGCCCGGCTCGATCGTACGGATGACCCGGGCCGGATTGCCCACCGCGACGACGTTCGCCGGCAGATCGCGGGTGACCACCGCACCGGCGCCGACCACCGTGTTCTCCCCGATCGTCACCCCGGCCAGCACGATCGCCCCGCTCCCCAGCCAGACGTTGTCACCGATGGTGATCGGCTTGGCGGCCTCCCACTTGGCCCGGCGCAGCTCCGGATCGACCGGGTGCGTCGGCGTCATGAGCTGCACGTTCGACCCGATCTGCACGTCGTCCCCGATGGTGATCGGCGCCACGTCCAGCGCGACGAGCCCGAAGTTGGCGAACGACCGGGCGCCGATGCGGAGGTGACTGCCGTAGTCGACCCGCAGCGGCGGCCGGATCACCGTGCCCTCGCCGACCGCCCCCAGCAGCTCCGTGAGCAACCGGTGCCGCAACTGCGGATCGCGGGCCGACGACGCGTTGAACGCCTCCATCAGATCCATGGCCCGCAACATGTGCTCCGCCAGCTCCGGGTCGTCGGCGATGTACAGGTCACCGGCCAGCATCCGCTCACGCATCGTGCGGTCGTCCACGTCGTGTGTCATGTGTACAAGCGTACATAACGGCGGGCGTGGCTGGACGGCGATCGGTCAGCATCCCTCCGACGGGTTTGGACGGGGTCGCCAACAAAGCGTTGCGCGCCAATTTGATCGAAAAGCTGGAAAAGACGCCTGCGGCCGTCATCCGGATCGGATCGATTCTGATCGTGAAGACCGAAAGCGAGCTACGCGTTCGCGAGTTGACCGCGCAGGAACTGCAGTATCTCGAGGCGAACCCTGGACCGAGAAAGGATCCTGCCACCGCCGCCATGGTCTTCAGCCTGCATGAGGGGCCGAAGGAATTGAGCGAGGTGCGCACCAGCCCCGTGTCGGGGAACGAGTGAGCAGTGGTCGAGCGTCGGACACCACAGCGAAATCACCGGAATCCGAGCCGTGTCAGCTCCGCACGTATCCTCTCGACGAGTTCCGGCTCGCTGGAGCCCAGCGGCACCTCGTCGAGCCGCAGCACCCCCCGCAGCCGGTGGGCGTCCAGATTGAGATGCCCGAGGACCAGGTCGAGGTAGGAGTGGGCATCACGCTGAGCGAAGGGGGCGAACGCCTGGCTCAGGTGCAGGCATTCGACGTAGGCCGCCGCGAGCTCCGGGAGGTTGGCTCGGCGACTGGAGAGCAGCCACAGGCGCAGCAGAGCGTGAGCTGGTGAGACGGCGCGGTCCGGCCAGAAGCCGGCGAAGGTCGTGATAGATCTGCTGAGCTCGTCCGCCAGCGGCTCCACGGTGTGCAGCAGGACATCCTCTTCGTAGCCGCAGATGAAGTGGAGTTGCCGGACCGATGGCTGGAACTCGTTCATCATCCAGGCGTAGGTGCCGCGCTCGATCGAGCGGTAGGTCCAGTACGGGTCCACGGTGGGCAGATTCGCCGGCGGCCCGGCGGTCCAGCGGATGATCACGTCGCGTTCCTCACCTGCGCCCGTACGATCGAGGTCGATGGCGTGGATCAGGTTGAACCAGGCGTTGTAGCCGATCTGCGACTGCCAGAAGCGGGCCAGGCCGCGCCACCTGGAGATCACGTATCCCGGCTCGTCGAAGAGCTCTCCGCCCGAGACCTCACGAGAGACCAGTACGAGGAGCAGCAACAGGTTGACGCTGTAGGCGGCGAATCGGGCCGGAACCGTCCTGAACGCCTCGATGCGCCCCGGCTGATAGGCGTCGAACGCCGATGAGGTGCGGGACGTGAGTGCGTTCCGGAACATGCCGAGCAGAAGATCCTTGCCCTCCGGCAGTTCGCGGAGCAACTCGTGGAGGAACTCCGGGATCGATTCGCGGGAGGAGAGCGGGGTGTGGGACAGCAGAGCATGGAGGAAGGCGTTGTCGGGGCTGGTGCGTCTGGCCCGGGGGGCGGACAGCCGGGCCTGCGCCAGCAAGTGACGCACTTCCTGCGCGGTGAGCCGCGCGACCAGGTACTCCCCGAAGGTGGCGTGCAGGAACTCGTAGGTCTTCAACCGCCGCTCGTCCTGGAGAGCCTGCGCTTCATGGACGAAGAAGAATCGCCCTACAGCCAGCTGGCTCGCGCTCAGGGCGGGCTGGAAGCTTCGGGAGGACATGGGCGCTTCGGGCAGCAGAGCTTGGAGATCGGCTTCCAGCTCCTCCTCGGTGATCCACTGGCTGTCGCGGTTGAACATGCCGAACGCGACAACGGACAACCGCAGCAACTCCCTGTCGATCGCTCGATCGAGCTCTGCCTCGCTGAGCTGGGATCCGTACTTCATCACCTCGCGATGGGCGAAACGGACGAGAATCCGTTCGTACAGCTCGCCCCGGGCCAGCTCGCCCTCGCCGCCGAGCGGGGCGCCTTCCGCGTCGTAGAGGGCGAGCAGCAGTAACAGCAGCGGCTGGGCGGCGAGGTCGCCCAAGGAAAATACGACGTCAGTGCAAAGACCAGTGCGGTTGATCCGGTTCCAGATCCCCACCCACTCGGCGACCTGGGCATGTTGGAAGGGCTCCAGCCGGACCATGGTGCTGCCCAGCGGCATCCGCGCACGATCCGCGACCGCTGTACGACTGGTCACGATCACCGCGGTAGGCCGGCCCTGGGCCGTTTCGCGTTCCTGGAAGGCCGCCACCCGCTCGAGGAAGTCGGAGTTGCCGATCCGCGTGGCCTGGAGCAGTTCGTCGAAGCCATCGAGGAGCACCACGGCCACCACGCCGGTCTCATGGATCGAGGCCCATGGACGGTGCTCGCCCGTTGCCTGCCGCATCGCGTGCTCCATCTGCGTCTGCAGGTCCGCCTCCATGGGGACCTCCCGCAACGGCACGCGGAGCACCACGAACTGACTCGCCGGCAGCTCGGCGGCGAGGACCTTCGTCAGGACGGACTTGCCGGCTCCCGGCTGACCGAGCACCAGCAGCGGGTACCGGGTGGCGGCGGGGTGAGTGAGGTGACCGAAGAGGAACGCGCGCAGATCCGCTTGCACCGGCACCTCCGCCCACCAGTGGTCCTCGGCCGGTCTGGCTGCGCTGTCTGCTGCGGTGAGGCGGAAGCAGGGGCTGATGTAGGCGTCACTCAGCGACGGGATCGTCACACCGGCGGGCAGGTCCGTCGCGGACAGGATGGGCTTGCCGAGCGCCAGGCGATAGATCCGGGACAGCGCTTCACGTACACCGTGGGGCTTCGTCCCCGATCCCGCTGATTCAAGCAGCCTCCGCAGGTCGCTCAGGCCGGCGTCGAGCTTCTCCCGAGTGGCCTGATGATCGATCCGGTTGCTCCAGTACGCGATCTCGGGCACTTCCGCCTCGAGCCGGTGGAAGAGATCGGCATATCGCTCGCGGGCCTGCGCTGGCAGCCCGGTGGTGAGCCATTCGTCATGATGGCGACGACGTGTCTCGTCCATCGCCTCCCACCGCTGCAGCCCGTTGATGAACACCTTCAACCTCGAGCCAAGCTCGGCGTAGTGGGACTTCAGGTCCTCAAGGACGATCTCGTACGGCGAGGCGGGGCTCGGGCATGGCACCTGCATATGCAGGAGCCGCTGCACCAGGTGTCCAAGGGCGGAGCCTCCGGCCCTCTCGTCGCCGGCGATCAACAGCTCCTCCTGGCGTAGCAGGCGGAGTTCCTCGTCGCTGAACCGACGGCAACCCTCAGCCGCCGCCTCGAAGAAGGCGGTCACCACGATGACCGTGTGAGCGGCTGCGATGCGTTGGGTACGCGAGAAACGATCCAACCCGCGCAGACGATCGCCGAGCCCCGTCCCGAGCTGCCGGCTGAGCCTGGCCAGCTCACCCTTGGCGTCGAAGAGGCTGAGCGCGAGCTGGCTGCCACCCCCGGTCGCTGCCAGGAGCAGCCCGCCTGTCAGCCGGTCGAGCGCGTCGGCGAGCCCGGTGTCCGCACCGAGAATCCTGACAGCGTTGGTGTAACTGAACCAGCCGTTCGTCACGACATGAGCATCGCCGTGCACCCTCTCATAAGCAATGAGGTCGCAGGTTCCGCGGCAACGGGGTGAGCTCGCTCGAGCCCGTTGTCCGGGGCGGATGGCAAGATGTGAAGATCGCAGGCGTTCGAGGAAAGAGAACCACCGGCATGGCCGTCATCCACCGCACCGTCCTCAACCCGACCAAGCTGGAGCTGCTCACCGGCTGGCTGCCCTCCCGCCCCTGGTACCAAGGCGGCCAGGGCACCCCAGAGCTGGTCAAAGCAGGAGGCTTCCGGCTGGACGACCCCGAGGGCGAGGTCGGCATCGAGTTCATGGTGGTCACGGACACCTCCGGTGCCGGGGCCACCTGCTACCTGGTCCCGCTCACCTATCGCGGTGCCCCGCTCGACGGGGCGGAGCACGCGCTCATCGGCACCATGGAGCACGGCGTGCTGGGGCGGCGCTGGGCGTACGACGGCTGTCACGATCCGGTGCTGATCGCCCAGTTGCTCGCACTGATCGCCGGCAAGGCCGAGGCTCAGGACCAGAACATCAGCGACACCCCCGATCGGGAGGTGACCCGCTCCAGCGCCGCCCCCGCACCCGAAGGCTTCTCCGCCGACGCCACGGACGATCAGGAGGGTACCGAGCTGCGTGCGGCGGACGGCACGGCGCTGCGGCTGCAGCGGGTCCTGCGTCCCGGCGGGGACGACGAGGCCGCGCTGCCGCCGGAAGTGATCGGCCACGTCGCCGGGGCCTGGAGCCTGCCGGACGGTATCCCAGTGCGCGGGCTGTTCGCCGCCCTGCGCACCGGTTCTCGCGCCTGAGCGCCGGTTCTCGCCCGGACGGGTCAGGCGTCGGTTGAGGTGCGGAGGGCGCTGCCCGCCAGCCACTCCTCCCACGACTTGGCCCACGGCGTAGGCCCGTTCCCGAACTGCAGCCGACGCGAGGTCCCCACGACCTTGATGATGTCCCCCCGCTGCGTGAAGTTGTAGAACCACCGGGCATGGTCCATCCCGGCGTTCACGCAGCCGTGGCTGACGTTGCGGTGCCCCTGGTCCCCGACCGACCACGGGGCCGCGTGGAAGAACATGCCGCTGTAGGTCATGCGGACGTTCCACTTGGTGTGGTGGAAGTACTCGCCCGGGATGCCGACGGTGGCCGAGTCCATGAGGAAGTTCTCGGCCTTCTCCTGGGCGATCATGGTGCCGGAGTAGCTCTCGTAACCGGGCTTGCCCAGGCTGACCGGGATGGTTTTGACGACCTCGCCGTTCTTTCGGACGATCGCCCGGTGTGCCTTGTTGCGGATCGTGGTGATGTGCTCCGGGCCGACGGTGAAGGTGACGGTACGGTCCTTGGCCCCCCACAGATCCTGGCCGATGCGCAGGCCGGCCAGGTGGGCGACCACCGTGACGCGCTCGCCGCTCGGCCAGTACGTACGCGGCCGGAACTGCACCTCCCGATCGCTCACCCAGCTCCAGGCCCCCTCGACCGGCCGGGACATGTGCACCGCCAGCGAACGTTCGACCGCCGCCCTGTCCTCCTGCTCGCGCACCGGCTTCGACAGCAGGAGCTGGATCGGCATCCCCACGCCGACCCGCTCGCCGTCCAGCGGCGACATGCCGGTCTCCAGCACGTGCCTCGGCTTCAGCGTGGTGAACGCGGCCCGCTTCGTGACCGTCTGCCTGCCGTCGGCGCCGGTGGCCTGCGCCCGCACCGTGTACTGGGTGGACGGCCGCAGGGGCCACCTCGGCCGCCAGGTTCCGTCGGCGCCCAGGGTGCCGCTGACCTGGCGTCCCTTGGCGTCGGCGACGGTCAGGCCGGTGACCTTGCCGTCGGTGACCCTGATGCCGATCCCGGTGTCCGGCGGGACCTTCTTCGCGCCGTGTACCGGTGTGATCGTCAGTGCGGGCGGTGGTGGCGGGGCCTGCTCCCGTTGTGGTGCGGGGTGCGTGGCCGGGGCCGAGGTGCACCCGGCGAGCGTGAGCAGCACCACTGTGGATGTGCTGATGAGTATGGTGCCGCCGTTCCGCATCGCCGAAGCCCCCACTTCTCCCGACACATGGGCATATTTCCGATCACGTGGCCCCTCGTCGGGACGAGAAGTGTTATGCCCGTCACTGTGAGTAATCATGCGGAGATTTCTGGCCGACCCGCCGACCGTCACCCCCGGGACGCCGGCTTGAGCAGCCCCCTCTCGTACGCCACCGCCACCGCAGCCGCCCGATCCTTCACCCCCAGCTTGGCGAAGACATGCAGCAGATGCGTCTTCACCGTCGCCTCCGTGATGAACAACCTCCCAGCGATCTCCCGGTTCGTCGCCCCCCGAGCGATGAGCCCCATCACCTCCACCTCCCGAGGGCTCAACACCCGTACCGCAGCCTCACGCACCCGCTGGTCTAGCACGCCCGCCACCGTAGGCGACAGGACCGCCTCCCCCCGGGCCGCCGCGATCACAGCCCGCCGCAGCTCGTCTCGCGGCGTGTCCTTCAGCAGGTATCCGGTCGCCCCCTCCTCGATGGCGGGCAGCACGTCGGCGTCGTCGTCGAACGTGGTCACCACCAGCACCCGCACCCCCGGCTGCTGCTCCCGCAGGCGGCGGATGACCTCGACCCCGCCCATGTTCGGCATCCGCAGATCGAGCAGGACCACGTCCGGACGGGTACGCAGCGCCACCGCCAGAGCCTCCCGGCCGTCGGCCGCCTCGCCGACGACCTCGAAGCCATCGGTGTCGAAGATCCCGCGCAGCCCGTCACGTACGATCGGATGATCATCCACGATGATCAGGCGGATCGGCATCACGACCTCACCGCGGCGGCGGGGATGGCCGGAACGGTGGCGGAGATCCCCGTGCCCTGACCGGGCGCGGTCTCGATCGCGAAGCTGCCGGCCAGGCGGATGACGCGCTGGCGCATCCCGATGAGCCCGAACCCGCGCGACCTCCCCGGCTCGTGCACGAAGCCCGCCCCGTCGTCGCGCACGTCCAGGGCGACCACGTCGTCCATGTACGACAACGTCAGCACCACCCGCCCCGCCGAAGCGTGCCTGGCGACGTTGGCCAGCGCCTCCTGCGCCACCCGTAACAACGTGCTCTCCACCTCCGCGTGCAACGGCCGCGCGTCCCCCGTCACGGACACCTCGGCGGGCACCCCCGAGACCCGCGACCATCGCGCGGCCACCTCCGACAGGGCCGCCGCGAACCCCGGGCTCTCCTCCAGCGGCGCCGGCCGCAGCGCGTGCACCGAGCGGCGCGCCTCCGCCAGGCTCTCCCTGGCCAGCCCCCGTACGGTGGCCAGCCGATCACCGGCCCCCGGCACGTCGCCGAGCGCTTCGAGCTGGGTGAGGATCGCGGTCAGCCCCTGCGCGAGCGTGTCGTGCATCTCCCTGGCCATCCGCTGCCGCTCACCGAGCACCCCGGCCTCGCGCGCCTGGTCCAGGAGCTGGGACTGCAGCGTCGCGTTCTCCTCGGCGAGCGCGGCCAGCCGGGCGGAGGTCTGCTTGAGCTGCTCGTTCTGCTCGGCGACCGTCTGGAAGACCAGCCCGGCCATGGACGCGATCAGCACGCCCACCACGAACGAGGCGAGCAGTTCCACCGGCGTCCGGCCGTCGGCGGGCCGGGCGGCGACGAGCACGCCGGCCGTCACCGCCACCCCGGCGTACGCCCACAGCCCGGGCAGCAGGGCGAAGCACTGCAGGAACGTCCCGACCCCGGTCACCGTGAACACCGTGTCGATCCTGACCAGCGCCGCGACGGCGGCGAGCAGGACGGCGAAGTAACCGATCACCACCCAGCGGCGGGCGACCCACTCGGGCTGCCGGGCCACGACCACCCAGTGCCAGGCCGCCGTGAACAGCGCCAGCGCCAGCACCTCCACCCGCCACTCCCGCAGCAGCGAGAAGAGCGCGGGCAGCAGGACGAGCAGGTACGGCAGCGCGGCCAGGACCCGATCCCAGCGCCTGAGCGTCACCACCGGTACGCCCGCAGCGCGACGCCGCCCGCCACCACCGCGATCGCGACCATGACGCCCAGCGTAACCGCCGACCCGGGAGTGCCCGCCCACCCGTCGCGGACCGCCTCGACCACGGGGGCCATCGGCGTCAGATCGCCGATCGCGCGCATGGAGCCCGACATCGTCTCGCGGGGGATGATCGCCCCGGACAGGAACACCATCGGGAAGAACAGCCCGAGCCCGATGACGGTCGCCGCCCGCCCGCTCGGCACCAGCGCGCCCAGCAGCAGGCCGACGGACCCCAGGCTCAGCGCGCCGAGCAGCCAGCCGAGCAGCACGCCGGTGAGGTCCGCGGGGGCCGCCAGGCCGTAGAAGAGGGCCGCGACCAGGACGATCACGGCCGTCCCCGCCGCCGCCAGCAGCATGTGGGCGATCCACTGGGCGCCGAACAGCATGGCCGGCGCCGCCGGGGTGGCGCCCAGCCGCCTCAGCACGCCGCGCTCCCGGTACTGGGCGAGCGTGGCCGGCAGGATCACCAGCGCGGCCAGCCCGATCACGAACGCCGCCAGCATCGGGACGGTGGCGTCCACCAGCGGCACCCCGCTGGACAGCGGCTTGTTCCCGCCGCGCAGCTTGACCCACAGCATGATCAGCGGGAAGGCCAGCGCGAAGAAGGCCGACATGGGCTCGCGCAGGCCCAGCTTGAGCTCGACGGCGACGACGGTGGCGAAGCCCTTCATGGTCAGTTCCTTCCGGTGAGTGCGAAGTAGGCGTCTTCGAGCGAGCCGGTGCCGGCCCTGTCGATCAGCTCGCGGGGGCTGCCCTGGGCGGTGACGCGGCCACCGTCGATGATCGCGACGCGGTCGCAGAGCGCCTCCGCCTCGTCCATGAAGTGCGTGACCAGGACGACGGTCACGCCGCGGTCGCGCAGGCCGCGGATGAGACCCCAGGTGGTACGGCGGGCGTCCGGGTCCAGGCCCGTGGTCAGCTCGTCGAGCAGCACCACCTCGGGATCGCCCACCAGGGCCAGGGCGATGAACAGCCGCTGCTTCCACCCGCCGGACAGCCCGCCGAACCGGCTGCCCTTCCTGGCGGTCAGGCCCCATTCGTCCATGACCGCCCGGTGATCGGCGGGGTGGTCGTAGAGGGAGGCGTACATCCGCAGGGCCTCGCCGACCTTGATCGCGTCAGGGAGCGCCGCCTCCTGCAGTTGCACGCCGATGCGCTGCTGCAGCGCGCGGCGGTCGCCGCCGTGCGGGTCCAGGCCCAGCACCCGTACGGTGCCGCCGTCGGGGCGGCGCAGCCCCGACACGCACTCCACGATGGACGTCTTCCCCGCGCCGTTCGGGCCGGCGAGCCCGAAGATCTCCCCGCGTGCCACGGTGAGGCAGACGCCGTTGACGGCCTGGTGGCCCTGGTAGCTCTTGCGCAGGTCGCTGACCTCGATGACTGTCATGCATCGAGGATCTTCGGCGGATGCCCGTCCCGATATCCACCGATCGGTTGACCCCTGCCGGGGATCAGCCGCTCCCGCCCGCCGGGGGATAGGCGAACTCCTGCACCCCCGCGAACGTCTGCGGCCCGGTGATGCCGTAGTCGTGGGCGGCCTCGCTGTCCAGGTGGCGGGGGCCGACGTCGAGGGTGTCGGCGAGCTTCCACCCGCCGCCGACCTGCTGCTCGACGGTGTACAGGAACTCGTTGAAGTCCTGGTCGGAGGAGACGAACGTGTTGACGACGGTCAGCGCGCGCCGGCCCGCGCTCAGCGCCGGTGGCAGCTCCACGCTCTGATCGCTCCATCGGTACGCGTGCTGCACGGGCAGCGGTTGCCAGGTGCCGGCGGGGGCGCCGTTCACCGTGATGTCGGCGCGCTGCGCGCCGATGCCGGCGTCGAGGCGGCGGGTCAGCCGCACCCCCGTGTTGGCCGGATCGATCGTCACCGTGAAGCGGCTCGAACCGCCGGGGCCGAACGCGCGGCCGTCGTCCACGACGGTGCGGGGCTCGGGTGTGGTCTGGCGTGGTATCCAGCTGCCGACCAGGAGACCGAGTGTGGCGGCGGCCAGCGAGGCCAGGACGGCGAGCAGGAACGGCCTGCGCCGGTCCCGGATCTCGGACGCGGACGGCTCCTTCTGGGGCGCTTCCGGGGGTGCGGCGGGTTTTTCTCGCGTCGTGCCTGCGTGCGCGGACGGGTTCTCCGGCGTCGTGGCCGTGTGCGCCGACGGTTTCTCCCGCGCCGTGCCCGCGTGCCTGGGTGGTCTCTCCGGCGTCGTTTCCGCGTGCGCCGATGACTCCTCCCGTGCTGTGCCCGCGTGCGCCGGCGACTCCTCCCGTGCTGTGCCCGCGTGCGCCGGCGACTCCTCCCGCGTCGCGCCCGGGTGCGCGGACACTTCCTCCGGCGTCGTTTCCGTCCGCGCCGGGGGCTGCGGCAGGGAGGCCGTGGCCAGCGCGTTGAGCTGCGCTTGGGCCTCGGCCTGAGCCCGGGCCGCCATGTCCGTCAGCCGCGCGATCCTGACCCGCTCCCACGCCTGCTCCCAAGCAGGCAACCGATGCTCGGGGACACGGCACCCGCGAAGGAACGCCACCATCACCGCCTTCTTCGGGAACCGCCGCCCCGCCAGCATGTCGGCGCAGGTGGCACGCGGCAGCCGGGTGCCACCCGCCCGGTCGGCCCGCGCCTGCAGCTCCCGCAACGACACGTCCGCCCGCGCGAACTGCTCCGCCAGCAGCCGCACCAGCTCCTCATGACGGGTCACCGACTCCAGGCCGCGAGGCGGCTGCGCCCCGGCGACCCTGACGTCCTCGGCCCCGTCCAGCTCCCTGCCCATCACCGCAGACCCTGCCTCTCCCGACCGGGGCCGTGCCGCCCGTGAACCACCCGTGCCAGTGATGGACAGTGTAGGAGTGATGACTCTGCGTACACGAACGGTTTTCCGGCCGGCCGGGGTCTCCCGCCCCCGCGCGTGGGAGACCCCCTGAGGCGGCCGTGTCGGACGGGCCGTGAGCGCCGCCGCGGCGGCGGCTTCCGGCCCGGGACGTGAGACTACGGGGGGCGGGCTTCAGGCCCGCTTCATCATGTTGTCGCGCGGGGAACGGCCCGGTGGCCGGTCGGCGAAGTCAGAGCGAGTCGATCCAGCGCTCCAGCCGCCGCCCCTCCGCCCGCATGAGACCGGGGTCGCGGAAGGTGTTGGTCAGCAGCGCCACGCCCTGGTACGCGGCGAACAGGGCGACCGCCAGCTCCCGCGCGTCGGCCCGCCCCATGGCCGCGAACTGGCCCTCCACCCAGTCGAGCAGCCGCCCCATGACCTCGGCGATGGCGCGGTCGAGGCCGTCGTCGCGCTTGTCCAGCTCGGCGGCGAGCGTGCCGGTCGGGCAGCCGTACCTGGCGGTGAGATCGCTCTCCCCGACCCAGCCCCGCAGCAGCGCCTTGAGCCTCTCCTGCGGTGTGCCGAGCCGTTCCATGGTCTCGATCATGGTGTCGAGGTGCCGGCCGTGCTCCTGGATGGCCGCCTCGACGAGCTGGTCCTTGGTCTTGAAGTAGTAGTAGACGTTGCCCACGGGCACGTCGGCCGCGCGGGCGATGTCGGCCAGGGTGGTCTTCTCGACGCCCTGCTCGTGGAGCACCCGTGCGGCGGCGCCCGCCAGCCGCTCCCGCTTGCCCGTCCGTGTTGAGTGAGTCACCTGACTAACTATAGACGCGCCACCCGGTCGCCCGCTATGGTCCTGGAAGTGAGTCAGTCAACTAACTAAGGAGTGACGCATGTTCGTGATCACAGGTGCCACCGGGAACGTCGGCAGCGAGCTGGTCCGGCTGCTCGCCGCCGCCGGCGAGCAGGTCACGGCGGTCTCCCGGCGGTCCGCGCCGTTCCCCGACGGCGTGCGGTACAGCGCGGGCGACCTGGGCGAGCCCGCCGGGTTGAAGGCCGCCTTCGACGGGGCCGAGGCGCTGTTCCTCCTCGTCGCGGGGCACGAGCCGCGCGCGGTGCTGGAGGCGGCCGAGGCGGGCGGGGTCCGGCGCGTGGTGCTGCTCTCCTCGCAGGGTGCGGGCACCAGGCCCGGCCTGTACGGGCATCCCGTCGCCTTCGAGCAGGCCGTGCGCGAGTCGGGGCTGGAGTGGACGATCCTGCGTCCGGGCGGTTTCGCCTCCAACGCCCTGGCCTGGGCGGGGCCGATCCGCGAGCACCGTACGGCCGCCGCGCCGTTCGCCGACGTCGCGCTGCCCGTCATCGATCCGGCCGACATCGCCGAGGTCGCCTCCGTGGTGCTGCGTCAGGACGGGCACGCGGGGCGTACGTACGTGCTCACCGGCCCTCGGCCCGTCAGCCCGCGCGAGCGGGCCGCCGCGATCGGTGAGGCGCTGGGGGAGGAGGTGCGGTTCGTCGAGCAGAGCAGGGACGAGGCCCGTGCGCAGATGCTGGGCTTCATGCCCGAGCAGGCCGTCGAGGGCACCCTGACGATCCTCGGCACGCCGAACGAGGCGGAGCAGCAGGTCAGCCCGGACGTGGAGCGCATCCTGGGCCGCGCTCCGCGCCCCTTCGCCGCCTGGGCCACCCGCAACCTCGCGGCCTTCCGGTGAACGCCGCGCCCGCCGGCATGACCGTCGCCGCGCCCGTCGCCGTGACCGTCGCCGTGATCGCCGCCCGCGACCTCGCGGCCTTCCCATGAACGGCACGCCAGCCCGCATGGAAGGCTTCCTGACCGAGCCCACCGTGGCGACCCTGACCACGCTGCGCCCCGACGGCTCGCCGCACGTGGCCCCCGTGCGCTTCACCTGGGACCCGGAGGCGGGCCTGGCCCGGGTGCTGACCGTCGCCACCGCCCGTAAGGCACGCAACCTGACCGGCACCCCCACCACCGGCCGAGCGGCACTCTGCCAGGTGGCGGGCTTCCGCTGGATCACCCTGGAGGGCCCGGCCACGATCTCGAACGACCCGGGCCGGATCGCCGAGGCCGCCCGCCGCTACACCGACCGCTACCTGTCGCCACCGCCCGCCCCGCCCGGCCGGGTCGTGATCGAGATCGCGGTCGACCGCTTCCTGCACCTGAACCTCTGAAAGGACCCCTGACCATGCCCATCCAGCACGTCCTCGACTCCATCATCCACTACCGCGAGGCCGGCAGCGGCGCCCCGATCGTCTTCCTGCACGGCAACCCGACCTCCTCCCACCTGTGGCGCGACGTCATGCCCGCTCTCGGCCAGGGCCGCCGCCTGGCCCCCGACCTGATCGGCATGGGCGAGTCGGGCAAGCCCGCCGTCGACTACACCTTCGCCGACCACGCCCGCTACCTGGACGCCTGGTTCGACGCCCTCGACCTGGACGACGTGCTGCTCGTCGGGCACGACTGGGGCGGCGCCCTGGCCTTCGACTGGGCCGCCCGCCACCAGGGCCGGGTGCGCGGGATCGCCTTCACCGAGGCCATCGTCAAGCCGATGAGCTGGGAGGAGTTCCCCGAGGGCGGCCGGCCGCTGTTCCGGGCGATCAAGACGGAGGGCGTCGGGGAGACCATGATGCTCGACGACAACGCCTTCCTGCGCGGCCTGCCGGGCACCGTCGCCACGCCGATGGCCGACGAGGACGTGCAGGCGTACCTGCGGCCGTACCCGACGAGGGAGAGCAGGCTGCCCCTGCTGCGCTGGGCCCGCTCGATGCCGCTGGACGGCGAGCCCGCCGACGTGGTGGCCAGGATCGAGGCGTTCGACCGGTGGCTGGCCGGCAGCGTCGAGGTGCCGAAGCTGCTGATCGACTTCCGGCCCGGCCCCGGCAGCATGTGGACGCGGGAGACCATCGCCTGGTGCCGCGCGAACCTCGCCGCCCTGGAGATCGTGGAACGCGCGGAGGTCGCGGGCCACCACACCCCGGAGGACCACCCCCAGGTCATCGCCGCGACGATCGCGGAGTGGATGGCCAAGCACCTCTGAGCGGGATGCAAGTCGTACAAGTGTTGGCCTACACTTGTTGTCATGGCATTCACCGAGAGGTCGGCGGCCACCAGGAACGCCATCCTCGCCGCCGCCAGGAAGCTGCTCATCGAGCGCGGCTACGAGGCGATGACGATCCGGGCGGTCGCCTCCCTGGTGGGCGTGGACCCGTCCATGGTCATGCGTTACTACGGCAGCAAGGCCGGGCTGTTCAACGCGGCCGTGGACGTGGACCTGCAGCTCGACAAGCTCGACCGGCCGCCGCGCGAGCGGCTGGGCGAGCTGCTCGTGCGGCACTTCCTGTTCCGCTGGGAGGGGGCGCAGGCCGACGACGTGCTCATCCTGCTACTGCGCTCGGCCAGCACCAACCCCATGGCCGCCGAGCGCATGCGCGAGGTGTTCGCCACGCAGATCACCGCGCTCGTCGGCCGCCTCACCGGGGCGCCCGACGCCGAGCACCGCGCCGCGCTCGCCTCCACCCAGCTCCTCGGCCTGGCGCTGACCCGGTACGTGCTGCGCTTCCCGCCGATGGTGGAGGCCGACGTCGACACCCTCGCCCGCGACATCGGGCCCGTGGTGCAGCACTACCTGACGGGAGGCGCGCAGCCGCTCACGCGGTGATCCGGCTGCGCTCCTGCTCGATGATCGGCTCGATCGGCAGGTCGTGGTTGCACAGGACGACCGCCACCCAGTCGAGGTCGAGGTAGATGCTCCAGTTCGTCGAGCCGCCCGCGATGCCGCCGCCGTGGGAGATGTAACGCTGGTCGTTGTAGGTGGACGCGGTCGGCCCGTACGCGTGGAACGCCTCCCCGCGGCGCGGATCGGCCGGGCCCTCCCGCAGCGGCGGGCCCGAGACCTTCGCGTTCACGAACAGCTCCGTGTACGCGCGCTTGAGCAGCTCGTCGCGTTGCAGCGCGAGCGCGAAGCGCACCAGGTCGGGCGCCGTGGTGAAGCCGTTCCCGCCGCCGGACCCGATGAACGCGCGCGCCGAGTTGCTCCCCGGCACGCCGCCGACGCCGCCCTTGTCGAGGTGGCGGACGCCGTCGACCCGCGAGCCGTCCTCCTGCAGCATGTACGGGTGCGCGATGCGCTCGTTCGCCAGCCATTCCGTCCTGGTGTGGTAGGCGGAGTCCACCATGCCCGCCCGCGCGAAGACGTGCTCGCGGACGTACTCGTGGAACGGCTGCCCCGAGACCGTGGCGACCAGCTCGCCGAGCACCTCGTACCCCATGCTGGAGTACTCCTTGCGGGTGCCGGGGGTGAAGCGCAGCGTCTGTGCCCTGGCGCGGGCGGCGAGGTGGCGGTTGCGTTCCTCGGCACTCGTGAAGACGTGCGGGTCCGGCGCGTCGTTGGTGGGATCGGTCATCCCCGAGGTGTGCGTGAGCATGTGGTGGATGGTGACGTGCTCGGCGATCTGCGCGGGAAAGCCGTCCAGGTGGTCGCCGACCTTGTCGTGGAACCTGAGCTTGCGCTGCTCGGCGAGCCGCACCACGGCCAGGCCGGTGAACGGCTTGGAGGCCGAGGCCATGGCGTAGACGGTGTCCGGCTCGTTGGGGATGCGCCGCTCCTTGTCGGCCATGCCGTACGCGCGGGCCAGCACGTGCCGGCCCCGGTGCGCCAGCAGCACCGTCCCGGAGAACTGGTCGCGCTCGGCCAGATCCCTGATGTAGCGGTCGAACGCGCCGCCCGGGCGCAGATCGGCCGGGATCCGGCCGGAGCCGTCGCCCGCCGCTGAGGCTGACGCGCTCCGGGGGGCGGCTCCGAGCAGGCCGCCGGCGCTCAGGGGGACGGCTCCGAGCAGGCCGAGCGCGGTCCGCCGGGACGGCGCGGCCTCGTGTCCTGTCATGGGTGCCTCGTCTCGTCGTGATCTTCACGGAACGGGCACGATGCAACCGCGCGCGGCGTTTCCCCGGCGTTTCCGCCGTCTAGCGAGCGCTATTTCCCGTGTAGCGCCTCCTGTTCGACAGACAAGACCATCGGACAGGAGAACACGGATGACGATTCTCGTGACCGGCGCCACGGGGACTGTCGGCCGCCGCATCGTGGGGCAGCTCGTCGAGCGCGGCGTGCCCGTACGAGCGCTGACCAGGAACCCCGGCAGGGCCGCCCTTCCCGACGGGGTCGAGGTGGCCTGCGGCGACCTCACCTCGCCCGGGACGCTGGCCCCCGCGCTGGAGGGCGTGACGGGACTGCACCTGATCACGTTCGGCGGGGACGACTGCACGCCGCTGGAGAACGGGGCCGAGCTGGTCCGGCTGGCGGCCAAGGCGGGCGTCCAGCGCGTCAGCGTGCTCAGCAGCTGGGACGAGACCTCCGTCGAGGAGGCGCTGCGGGCCGGGGAGCTGGGGTGGACGCAGCTGCAGTGCGTCGAGTTCATGGCCAACGCCTTCGAGTGGGCCGAGCCGATCCGGCAGGAGGGCGTGGTGCGGGTCTTCGGCAACCATCCCGGGGCCGTGGTGCACGAGGCCGACATCGCAGCCGTGGCCGTGGCCGCGCTGGTGGAGGAGGGGCACGCGGGAGAGACGTACCTGCTGACAGGGCCTGAGGCGCTCACGCCCGAGCAGCGGGTGCGGATGATCGGCGCGGCGGCCGGGCGGGAGATCCGGTTCGAGGAGCTGAGCGAGCAGGAGTACCGCGCCGCCATGCGGGCGGCGGGGGTGGGTGACGACCTGATCGAGTTCGGGGTCCAGCTCGGCGCCAACCCGCCGGACGCCGCCTCCGTCGTGCTGCCGACCGTGGAACGGGTCACGGGCCGTCCCGGGCACACCTTCGCCCAGTGGGCCGCCGAACACGCCGCCGCCTTCCGCATTTAAGAGCTTAGAGAGGAAATTTCATGACTATTCACCCGTTCCGGATCGAGATCCCCCAGCAGGACCTGGACGACCTGCGGACCCGCCTGGCCATGACCCGCTGGCAGGACCAGCTCCCCGGCACCGGCTGGGAGCGCGGCGTCCCGGCCGGCTACCTCAGGGAGCTGGCCGAGTACTGGCGCACCGGCTACGACTGGCGCGCCCACGAGGCCAGGCTCAACGAGCTGCCGCACTACACCACCACGATCGACGGCCAGCGCCTCCACTTCGTGCACGTCCGCTCGGCGCGCGCCGACGCGCTGCCGCTCATGCTGCTGCACGGGTGGCCGGGGACGTTCGTGGAGTTCCTGGACGTCATCGAGCCGCTCTCCCGCGACTTCCACCTGGTCATCCCGTCGCTGCCGGGCTTCGGCTTCTCCAGCCCGCTCTCCGCCACCGGCTGGGACGCCGCCCGCACCGGCCGCGCGTTCACCGAGCTGATGGAACGGCTCGGCTACGACCGGTACGGCGTCCAGGGCGGCGACGCCGGCGCCTTCATCGCGCCCGAGATGGGCAAGCAGGCACCCGATCGCGTCGTCGGCATCCACCTCAACGCGGCGCTCACCTTTCCTGTCGGTCAGGAGGGGGAGCTGGACGGGCTGTCGCCGGAGGAGCGGCGGCGCTGGGAGGCCATGGAGAACATGAACGACGGGTATCTCCAGACGCAGTCCAAGCGGCCGCAGACGGTGTCGTACGGGTTGCACGACTCGCCGGTGGGGCAGCTGGCGTGGGTCATGGAGAAGTTCAAGGAGCTGACCGAGCCTGTGGAGGGGCTGCCGGAGGAGTCGCTGGATCGCGATCTCATGTTGACGAACGTGACCCTGTACTGGGTGACGGGGACGGCGGGGTCGTCGGCGCAGTTCTACTACGAGAACATGGGTGCTGCGGAGTGGGAGCACTCAGAGGGGTGGGCGGACGCCGGGGATGCGGCCGGTGGCTGGGGGGCTGCTGACGGAGGCGCCGATTGGGCGGCTGCTGCCCGGGGCACCGTTCCCACGGGGGTGCTGGTCTCCAAGGCTTGCGACGTCACGATCCGCTCCTGGGCGGAACGCGATCACAACATCGTGCACTGGGCCGAATACGACAAGGGCGGCCACTTCTTCGCCGCCGAGCAGCCCGGCCTCTTCGCCGAGGACGTCACGACCTTCTTCGCCAAACTCCGCTGACACCCGCCGGGCCACCCCCGCCGCGCGGTCTGCCACGCCGCGCGGTCTGTCACGCCGCGCGGCGGCGGGTGGCACGGCGGCGGGCGGCACGGCGGCGGGCGGCGCGGCGGCCAGCAGCATGACGGCGGATGGCATGACGGCGGCTGGCACCAGGCACGTGGCCCGCCTCGGCGCCCGCCACACCGGCGGTCCGTCACGCTGAGGGGTCCGCCATGCCGGAGGTCCGCCACATCGCGCGGCCCGCCGGACGTGCCGCCGGGCGTCGCGCGGTCAGTGGCCGGCTCTCTCGATCGAGGACTTGATAGGGTGCCAGATCGCACCGCTCGTAGATCAAGGGAGAGGGGCCGGCCACGATGCAGGCGTCAGAGGTCGCACGTGCGGTGGCTGCGGCCAGATCGATCGCCGCATCGCTCAACCTGACAGCCGACGACGCGATCGTCCTGCAGAACTCGAACAAGCTCACCCTGCGCCTCCTGCCGTGCGACGTCCTGGCCCGGGTGGCACCCGCGGCGGATCACGTCGCGGAGCTGGAAGTCGAGCTGGCACAGCGGCTCGCCGAATCCGGAAGCCCGGTCGCCGCGCTAGAGCCACGAGCGGAGCCGCGGGTCCACGAGCGTGACGGCTTCGCGGTCACGCTCTGGACCTACTACGAACAGGCGACAACCCAAGAGGCCGCACCGGCCGACTACGCCGGTGCGCTCGAACGGCTGCACGCCGGGATGCGCAAGCTCGAAGTCCCGACGCCGCACTTCACGGATCGCGTCGAGCAGGCGCAACGCCTGGTGGCGAGCCGCGACCGCACGCCGGCGCTCGCGGAAGCGGACCGGGAGCTCCTCGCCGCCACGCTAGGCGACACGAGACGAGCCATCGTCGAGCGCGGCACCACCGAGCAGCTCCTGCACGGCGAACCGCACCCGGGCAACGTGCTCGCCACGAAGAACGGGCTGCTGTTCATCGACCTCGAGACGTGCTGCCGCGGGCCTGTCGAGTTCGACCTCGCCCATGCGCCCGACGAGGTCGCCGGGCACTATCCGGGTGTCGACCGGGGCTTGCTCCGGGACTGCCGGCTGCTCGTGCTGGCGATGATCACAACCTGGCGCTGGGACCGGGACGACCAGCTGCCGGACGGGCGTCGGCTGGGCATGGAGTGGCTCGGCCAGATCCGGGCAGCGCTCGGCCCCAACGCGCAGGACACCCACGGCTGACGCACGGCGGCCGACGTCGCGCGTGGCGGCTCCTGCGGTCACGCGGCCGGTGCTGCGGTCACGTGAGTCGCACCGCGCGACGTGACCAGCGCTGGGCTCAGCGCCGCCTCATGCCGTGTCGGGTGGCGCTGCGTCGGGTGGTGGTCTGTCGGGTGGCGCTGCGTCGAGGTCAGGTGTTCCAGCTCACCTCCGACGCCGGTTGATAGCGGCAGGTCGAGCCGGTCGAGACGGAGGCGCGTAAATGGGCCGCCAGCTCGGGGTGCCGCTGGTCGAGCTGGCGGAGAGTGTTGCGGATGCGGTTGGTGACCGCCTTGCGGGCACGTTCGGCCTCGTCGCCGAGCCGGCGGGGGCGGCCACCGAGGCCGGCGGCGGCCCGTAGCTCATCCAGCAGGGCCTGCCGCTCCGCGTCGAGGTCGGCGGCGCGGTGGTCCTGGCCGAGGTGGACCGCTCGATCGATCTCCTCGTCCAGCAGTTCCAGCCGCCTGCGGTAGCGCGTTCGGGCCTCATCGTCCAGGACGTCGTCGCCGCCCATGCCGCGCGCCGCGATGACGACCTGGCCGCCCGGTGGGTTGAGGAGCTCGACCGCCGGTACGTCGCTTCCCGGGCGGGCGAGCAGAATGCGCAGGTCGGCCAGGCCCTTGGAGTCGGGCAGGTGTACGGTGCGGCCGGCGAAGGTCACGGCCCAGACCTCGCCGTCGAAGTGGAAGGTGCCGGTGTCCGGGGCCGGGAGGCGGAGCAGCATGCCGAGCTCCGCGGCGTCCCGTTCGAGCTGCTCGATCAGGGTGGAGGCGTCGTCGCCGCGAGCCTGGAGTGCCTGCGCCAGGCCGGCGCGGGACAGGACCGACCAGGGGCGCGCGCCCAGGAGGTCGGCCGCGCGGCAGGCCGCGGTGAAGCCGGTGATCGCGTCGTCCCAGCGTTCCTGGGCCGCGTCCAGCACGGCCGCCCAATGGGCGTACGGGCCCTCGACGGTGACGGTGGCGGTGATGCCCCACTGGCCGATGTACGGGGAGATGGCGGCGCGGGCGTGCTCGCAGAGCACGGGGTCCTTGGACCGGGCCGCCGCCTGCGCCTGGAACCTCAGCCACAGCGGCGCCATCCAGCGCAGGTACTGCTCGCCCGCCGCCATGATCTGCGCCAGGTGCCGCACGGCGGCCTCGCCGTCGCCGCCGCGCTGCACCGCCGTCACGGCGTGGTAGAGCGGGAAGTGCCGGCTGCCCGCACGCTCCATCTCCGCCAGGACGGTGTCGGCCACGTCGAAACGACCGCGGAGCAGGGCGGCCGACCAGCGTTGCATCCAGCGCAGGTCCTGTCTGCCGATGCCGGGCTGCTCGCCGAGGTCGTGGGCGGCGTCGATGTCCGCGTCGGCCTCGTCGAAGCGGCCGGTGAGCGTGGCGAACGCGGCCTCGAGCACGGCGGCCTCGTGCTGGAAGAGGGCCAGCCCCGAGGACTTCGCCCGGGCGGTGAACGCGCGCTGCTCGGCCAGGCAGCGCGGGTCGCCCAGCTCCAGGAGGGCGCCGATGCGCCAGGAGCGGGCGGTCAGGTCGAGTTGGTCGTCTTTCGTGCGTCGGGCGACCGCCGACAGCTCCTCGGTGATCGACAGGCGTTCGGCCGTGGTGCCCGGGCTCCAGATGACGCCCAGCCTGGACAGCAGGCTGTAGGCGAGAGCCTCGTCGTCCTCGCCCTGCCTGGCCAGGTCGGCCGCCACCTCGGTCAGCTCGCGCGCCGCGGCGTGCAGCCGGTCCTCGCCCTCCGCCTGGCCGGGGCGGTTGCCCTCGTGTGTGCCGGTGCTCGTCGGTGGGAGTGGGGAGGGGGCGTCGTGGTGCAGGAGCTTGTGATGGGCGTCGTGGACGAAGTCCGTCCAGCGGCTCTGACCGGTGTGGCACAGGTCGTGCAGCTTCAGGGCCGCGATCGCCAGTAGCTCGGGCACGTCGAGGCGGCGGATGAGCGCGAGGGCGGTCTCCAGGGTGCGGGCTCCGGAAGCGGCATCGCCTGCGCGGTGCTGGGCCACGCCGAGGTCGAGGCCGATCGTGGCCCGCCGGCGCGGCTCGGAGCCGGGCGTCAGCTCCAGGGCGCGGCGGTAGTGGCCTGCGGCCTCCTCGTCCGCCATCCGGGCCTCGGCGTCGTGGGCCGCGGTCAGGAGCAGGTCCACCGCGTCGGGTGCGGCGGCCAGGTAGGCGTGGTGGGCGCGGGTGGCGGGGAGCGCGGTGTCGAGTGCTGCCAGGGCGGATGCGTGCAGGGTGGCCCGGGCCGGCTCGTCGAGCTCGGCGTAGAGGGTCTCGCGCACCAGGTCGTGCACGAACGCGTAGCGGCCGGAGTCGTGCGAGACGATGAGCTTGGCGGACACGGCCTGGTCGAGCGCCCTGGTGACGGCTGCCTCGGCGACGGACGCCTTGAGGGCGGGCGCCTGGACGATGGAAGCTGGGAGGGCGGGCGCTTCGCCATCCAGGAACGGCACGTAAGCCAACGCCCGAACCAGGGCGTCCTCGGCGAACTCGCGCCCCAGCACCGCCGCCACCCGCAAAACCCCCAACACCTCACCCGCCAACCGAGACAACCGCCGCCGAACCACCGCCCCGACCCCGGGCGGAACGGTGGCCAGCGGGCTACCCCCCTGCCACAGCCGCGCCGTCTGCTCCACGAAGAACGGATTACCCCCCGTACGCTGATGGATCTCCGCCACCAGCTCAGGCTCCGGAACCACCCCCGTCGTCCGCTCAACCAGCCGCCGCACGCCCGATTGATCAAGCCCCGTCAACGCCACCGTGGTCGCCTTGGCCTCCAGGGGAGGGCTGAGCGGCCCGTCCACCTCGGCGTCGCGGTAGGTGCCGATCACGAGCAGCCGCTCGAACCAGGCGTGCCGCACCACGAACTCCAGCAGCCGCAGCGACGCCGCGTCCGCCCAGTGCAGGTCTTCGAGCACGACCACCACCGGCCGCTCCCGCGAGGCGGTCACGAGCAGCCCCGTCACCGCGTCGTAGAGCTGGAACGCCTCCGCGTCGGCCCCCGCCAGGCCCTGCGGGGTGGCGCCGGGGGCGAGCTGCCTGACCACCTGCACCCACGGCCAGTAGCCCGGCGCGCCCTCGCCCTCCCAGCAGGCGCCGGTGAGCAGCCTGGCGCCGCCGCGCACGGCCTCCTCGGCCGCGCCCGCCACCAGCGTGCTCTTGCCGATGCCCGCCTCGCCCGTCACGAGGACCAGCGCTCCGTGGCTGACCAGCGCGCGCTCCACCTCGCCGCGCAGGATGGCGGCGGGCCGGTCGCGCCCGATGAGCGGGGTCATGCCGGAACCCTACGCGGCCGGACCGACAAAGCCGGAGGCCGTGCCGGGCATGAAAGTTTCAGCGGGCGAACCTGCAGGTCGGTGCGAGTGCTCAGGCGTCCGGTTTGACGCCTGTCCCAGGGCGTGCGATCAAGTGCGCGAGCCCACGCGCACCGGACGGACGAGCCGGGCCTTGAGGGAGCGCGCCCTTCCTCAAGGCCCACGGATGTTAGCGCTACCAGATCGGAGGACCGGCGTGCAGAGACGTGTGAGACGCCTGGCCATCCTGCCCATCCTGCTCCTCTCCGGCTTGCTGTTACCGGCCCGCCCGGCCCTGGCGGACACGAACGTGGCGGTGACCGCGACCCCGGCGGCCTCGTACACCTCCCCCTGGGAGAGCGTCGCGGCGATCAACGACGGCATCACCCCGCCGAGCTCGAACGACACCGCCAACCGCCGCTGGGGCACCTGGCCCAACACCGGCTCCCAGTGGGCCGAGCTCACCTGGGCCGCCGCCCAGCCGCTCATCTCCGCCGAGGTGTACTTCTTCGACGACGGCGGCGGCGTGCGCGTCCCGGCCTCGTGGAAGCTGCAGCGCTGGACAGGCAGCACGTACGCGGACATCCCCGGCACCTACCCGATGGCCGTCAACGCCTTCAACAAGGTCACCTTCGCCTCGGCCGTCAGCACCACCCGGCTGCGCGTCGTGCTGCAGAGCGGGCCGGCGTCGGTCGGGCTGCTGGAGGTCAGGGCGTGGACCGCGGGCTCGTCCGGCGGCACGGGCTGGAACCCGCCCGCCAGCCTCGTCACCCCGCTGAACGAGGTCTGGCAGCACCAGGAGAGCACGTACCCGAACCTGTACGGCTTCCGCAACTACGGCTGGGACCAGGTCATGGCCAACCGCGGCTCGATCAACTACTGCGTGCGCTGGGACTCGAGCGCCTCGGTGACCGCCGCGCAGCGCGACCAGATCCACGCCACGCTGGCCCGCCAGTTCAAGAAGTGGATGGACGTGATGGCCGGCCACAACGGCTGGCCGTACAGCAGCGTGCCGGTGAAGGTGGTGGGCTGGGCGGTCCGCGACCGCGCCCAGCTCCAGTGGAGCGACACCTCTGTGGACGTCTACGTCAACGACATCCGCGAGAACGCGCCCCAGTGCGCCGAGGCGTGCGGCCGCTTCTTCAACCAGAGCGGCACCTACCCGCGCTGTCCGGGCGGCGCCTCCCACCACTACGACATGTCGCTGTGGCTGACCGCCGGCTTCGGCGGCGGCGCCGGCGGCGACTGGGGGCAGCGGATCGGCAGCGAGTACTACCTGTCCAACCTCGACGCCGACAACGTGCACATCCTGCTGCACGAGATCGGGCACTCGTTCGGCCTGGACGACTTCTACGACTGGACACCGACCGGCGTGTGCTGCTTCCTGATGAAGGCGGGCAGCGCGTCGTCGATCACGGAGTTCGACGCGTGGATGTTCCGTGACTGGTGGCGGCATCTGAAGAGCCGTTACGGGTTGTGAGCCAGGGGAGTGGGGCCGCAGCGCGGCGTCCGGCCGGTGCCGGACATCGGTGCCGGCCGTGGGCACCGGGCCGGACGCCGCGCTGCGGGACTTACGGGCGGTCCCAGGGAAGAAGGGGGACCGCAGGGGAGCCGGTCAGCGCTGGACGCAGCCTGCTGATTCCGACGACACGATGGGTACCTTGACGCCGATGGCGGCCGCTTCGACGTCCTGCACGCAGACGTTGTTGTCGTTCAGGACGCTGTTGCCGTTGAGCGCGTCGATGCCGCCGGGGACGGTCGCCGCCGCCGGACCGGCGACGGCGGCCAGCGCGAAGGCGCCGGCGAGAGTGATGGTGGCGATCCGGGTTGAGTGACGCATGAAATGCCCTTCTGTGAGTGGAGGGGACCATGGATTGTCGTGTGTTGATTTAGCCGTTCCCGATGGTTACTCAACGTAGCGAGCGGTTACGGTGTGCTGTCACGGGTGCGAGCGAGGCTTGTCGAACCCGCAACCCCCTTGCGTGCGTCTAAGCACCGCCGCGGGCCCGTCGTGCCCGGTGGCGTGAGAAGGTGAGCGGCAGGTAACCGTTCGACCGATGAGTGAGGATCCCGTGCCTTCAAACCAGGCTGAAGACACCGGCGGCGTGCGCAGCGTGCAGCGGGCGTTCGACATCCTGTCACTGCTCACCGAGGACCGCCGGACGCTGACGATCCGCGAGGTGGTGGACGAGACGGGGCTGGCCAAGACCACCGCCCTGCGGATGTTGCAGACGCTGGAGCACATGGGGCTGCTGTGGGCCACGCCGAAGGGTTACGCGGCGGGCCCGGCCCTGTGGCGGTGGGCGCACCTGGCCCGCAACGCCTGGGAGCTGCCGCCGGAGACCGTGCAGCTCATGCGGGAGCTGGGGGCGCGGCAGCGGGAGACCGTCAACCTGTACGTGCTGCGCGACGTGCACCGCGTGTGCATCGCGCAGCAGGAGAGCCCGCAGCCGCTGCGGCACGTCGTGCGCGTGGGCGACGAGCTGCCGCTGTGGGCGGGCGCGTCCTCGAAGGTGCTGCTCAAGGACGCCCCTGAGCGGCTGCTCGAACGGGTGGCGCGCGCCTCGCCGTACGGGCAGGAGCACGTGGCGACGCTGCGGGAGTGGGCCGCGCGGGCCGAGCGCGACGGGTACGCCGTCAGCCACGGCGAACGCGAGCCGGGGCTGTCGGCGGTGGCCGTCCCGGTCACCGGGGGATCGAAGGCCACGGTCGCCGCGCTCACGCTGAGCGGGCCGAGTGTGCGCTTCACCGCCGAACGTGTCGAGGAGTTCACGGCCGACCTGGTCGAGGTGGCCAGGCGCATGTCGGAGCGCGGGTTCGAGCACCCCCTCGGCTGAGCCGCCCAGGGGCGCGGTCAGGTCAGGGCGTCGAGGGCGCGGTCGACGTCGTCCCGCGTCGTGTAGAGGTGGAAGCTGGCGCGCACCTTGCCCGCCCGCACGGCGGCGCGGATCCCGGCCGCCGCCAGCCGTTCCCCCGGCGCGTCCACCGAGACGATGGCGGAGTCGGACGGCGGCAGGCCGAGGCCCGTCAGGAAGCGGTTGGCCAGCGCCACGTCGTGGTCGCGGACACGTTCGACGCCGAGCTCGTTCAGCAGCTCGATCGCGGGCGCGGCCCCGACGAAGGAGAACCAGGCCGGCGACAGGTCGAACGCCCGCGCGTCGCCGGCCAGCCGCAGCGGCGGGCCGTAGTAGGAGCCGCCCTCGTCGGCGCCGCCGTACCAGTTGGCGGCCAGCGGGCGCATGCGCTCGCGCACGCGCGGCGACAGGTAGGCGAACGCCGCCCCGCGCGGCGCCATCAGCCACTTGTACGCCGCGCAGGCCAGTACGTCCACCCCCGCGACCTCGACGGGCAGCCAGCCGCACGCCTGCGAGGCGTCCACGACGACCAGCGCGTCATGCTCGCGGGCGGCGGCCACGACGTCCGCGAGCGGCGTCACGTACCCGGTGGCCGACTGCACCAGGCTGAACGCCACGGCGGCGGTGCCGCGCGTGACCGCCTCGGCCAGCCGGTCGGCGGGCACCGGCTCGACCCGGGCCGCCACCGCCCAGGGGAACAGGTTGCTGGTGAACTCGATCTCCGGCACCACGACCCTGGCGCCGGGCGGCAGCGCGGTGGCCACCACGGACATGATCTGGGACACGGTCGAGCTCACGCTCACGTCCGCGACGGGGGCCGAGACGAGGCGGGCGAAGGCGGCCCTGGCACGCCCGACGGAGGCGTCCCACGGCTTCCAGTCGGTGGCGCCGTGCCGCCAGTCGGTCAGCACGGCCTGCAGCTCCTCGAAGGCGGGGCGAGGGGGCAGGCCGTAGGAGGCGGTGTTCAGCCAGCCGGGGGCCGCGTCCCAGAGCTCGGTGACGTCCATGGTCCCAGCGTAGGGGCGGGGTCAGTGGAAATCTACGTTGTAAAGGCGGACTGGCGCCGGACGTACTGATCGTATTCACCTCCGATCATTACCACACGTTCTTCGTCGAGAGCGTGCCGATCTTCGGCATCGGGGTGGCCGAGTCGGCCGCCGGGCCGAGCGACTACGCGGAGCTGCCTCGGTGCGAGGTGCGGATCGAGGCGGGGCTCGCCAGGCGGATCCGGGCGAGCGTGGTGCGGGCGGAGTTCGACGTGGGGATGAGCCAGGAGTTCGGATCCGCGCCGCCTACCGCTGAGGGGCGGGCGGCGGCTCGCCGACGGCGCGGCGGGCGCCGAGCACCTCGTGCAGCTCGGCCGAGCAGCGGGCCAGGTCGGCGGCGTAGGCGTGCTGGCCGAGGGTGCGCGGCCGGGGCACGGCCACGTCCACGACGGTGAGGATGCGGCCGGGGCGCGGGGTCAGGACGACGACGCGGTCGGCGAGCAGCACGGCCTCCTCGATCGAGTGGGTGACGAGCACGACGGTGGCGGCGTGCTCCATGTGGATCTGCTGCAGCTCGATCGACAGCTCCTCGCGGGTGAGCGCGTCGAGGGCGGAGAACGGCTCGTCCATGAGCAGCACGCGGGGCCACTGGATGAGCGCCCGGCACAGCGCGACCCGCTGCTGCATGCCGCCGGACAGCTCGTGGGGCAGCCGCCGGTGGAAGGACTCCAGCCCGACCATCTCCAGCAGCCGGAAGGCGTGGGCGCGGTGCTCCTGACGGGGCCAGCCGAAGATCTCGACGGGCAGCAGGACGTTGTCGAGCACGCTGCGCCAGGGCAGCAGGGCGGGGCGCTGGAACATGATGGCGACGTCGCGGCGGGGTTTGACGACGGGCTCGCCGCCGACGCGTACCTCTCCCGAGGTGGCGGTGAGCAGCCCGGCGATGAGGCGCAGCAGCGTGGACTTGCCGCAGCCGGAGCGGCCCACGACGGCGGTGAACTCGCCGTCGGCCACGTCGAGGTCGAGGTCGCGCAGCGCTTCCACCTCGCCGCGGCGCCCGCCGAACACCTGGGAAACCTCGCGCAGCAGGATCACCTCGGGACCTCCTGATCCCGATGGTATGCCGAGTCACGGCCCGCGACATATTGACCGTCGTGCAGGGTCCGTCATGATCTGGGGCATGAGGCGACTGCCGCGCGTCATCACGATCACCGTTCTGGTCGCGACGTCCTTCCTCCCCGCCGCCTGCGGCTCGGGGGCGCAGGAGCCGTCGCCGGCCCGGCCGGCCGCCGATCGGGTCACCTGGGTGACCGGGTTCGGCGCGTTCGGGCGGGAGGCCTATGTCTACGTCGCGCAGGAGAAGGGCTTCTTCAGGGAGGCCGGGATCGAGGTGGCCGTGCAGCCCGGCCAGGGCAGCGGTGAGAACCTGGCCGCGGTGCTCGGCGGCCGGGCGCAGTTCGCCGCCGTGGACTTCACGGCCACGCTGATCAGCGCCGCCGGGGGCAAGGCGGAGGGCGCGGTCGCGGTGGCGGCGCTGCACCAGCGCACGCTGGCCGCGCTGATGACGCTGGGCGACAGCGGCATCAGCCGGCCGAAGGACCTGGAGGGCAGGACGGTGGCCGACACGGCGTCGTCGGTGATCAGAATGATGTTCCCCAGCTATGCCCGGCTGACCGGGCTGGACGCCTCGAAGGTGAAGTGGGTCAGCCTGGAGCCCGCCCAGCTCGCCGCGAACCTGGCCTCCGGGCAGGTGGACGCGATCGGCCAGTACGTGGTCGGCCAGCCCACGGTGCGTAACGCCGCCAAGGGCAAGGAGGTCACGGTCCTGCCGTTCGGGGACGTCATCACCGACCTGTACGGCTCGGCGGTGACCACCTCCACCGCGGTCGCGACCGGCCGGCCCGACCTGGTCAGGCGGTTCACCGGCGCGCTGCTCAAGGGCCTGGCGTACGCGGTCGAGCACCCGCAGGAGACGGCGCGGATCCTGGTCGCCGAGCAGCCCGCGCAGAAGGCCGAGGTGGCCGCCGCGGAGCTGACCCTGATGGCCTCGTACGTGCGCCCGGAGGGCGGGGCGCCGATGGGCACGATGAGCAGGGAACGCGTGGAGCGGGCGATCACCGTGCTGCGCACCGCCGGGGCGTTCGAGGAGCAGCTGACGCCGGAGTCGGTGGTCGCGTTCGACCTGCTGCCCCAGGGCTGAGCGGGTGGAGCGCGGCCGGGACGCGGCGACCGCGGCGGCCTGGTCCACGCTGGGCGTGGTCGTCGCGGTCGGCGCGTGGGCGCTGGTGGCCTCGGCGTTCGCGATTCCGGAGATCGTCCTGCCGTCGCCCGCGGACGTGGTGGCGGCGTTCCTGCGGATCCCCGGTTACCTGCTGGAGCAGGCGGTGATCACGCTGGGGGAGACGGTGCTCGGGTTCGTGCTGTCGGTGGCCTGCGGGCTGGTGATCGGGATGGTGATCGCGGCGTTCCGGGTGGCGGAGCTGATGTTCTATCCGCTGCTGGTGGCCTTCAACGCGGTCCCGAAGGTGGCGCTGGCGCCGCTGCTGGTGGTGTGGATGGGGTTCGGCCAGCAGCCGAAGGTGGTGATGGCGTTGCTGGTGTGCTTCTTCCCGGTGGTGCTGTCGGTGGCGGGCGGGCTGGCCTCGACGCCGCCCGAGCTGGTGGAGCTGGCCAGGTCGCTGGACACGCCGCGGTGGCAGGCGTTCGTGAAGATCCGCTTTCCCGGCGCGTTGCCGCAGGTGTTCGTGGGGTTGAAGGTGGCGATGCCGCTGGCGTCGGTGGGTGCGGTGATCGGGGAGTTCAGCGCGGGGGACGCCGGGCTGGGGTTCGTGATCGTGCAGGCGGGCGGTAGCTCGGACACGGCGCTGGCGTTCGCCGCCATCGGGCTGCTCGGCGTCATGAGCATCGCGTTGTTCTACGCGCTGGTGCTGGCCGAGCGGCTGCTGCTGCCCTGGGTGCGGGAGACGGCGGCCGTCCGCTGAGCCACTCACCACTGAGCCTCTCACCACGAGGTCGCGCTGCCTGCGTGGTGCGCTTGCGGCGTGGGCGGGTACGCGTACCTTCTGTCCTGACGAAAGGCGTGGTGCGCAGATGCTCGGAAGGCTGATCGACCTGGGCGGTTTCGGAATCGAGGCCGCCTCCGCGCTCATCCGCAACGGACTCCTGGGCCCGGTGCACCCCTCGGTGCTCGCCCGCGTCGTGGAGGCGTACCGGCACTTCCACCTCAGCCCCGCCACGGGCCTGGCCGCCGCGGCGGCGCGCTGGCCCGACCGGCCGGCCGTCATCGACGAGGCGGGGACGCTCACGTTCGCCGAGCTCGACGCCCGCGCCGCGGCGCTGGCGGCGGGCCTGCACCGCCGGCTCGGCATCGAGCCGGGCAGGACGGTGGCGGTCATGTGGCCCAACGACCGCGGGTTCGCCGAGGTGGTGGCGGCCGTGTCCCGGCTCGGCGCCGACCTGCTGCTCCTGAACACCGGGCTGGCGGGGCCGCGCCTGCGGGACGTGCTGCGGCGCGAGCGCGTACACGCCCTCATCGCCGACCCCGGCCTGCCCCACGTGGACTTCGACGGACCCTGGACCGGAGATCTGGACGGGCTGATCCGGGAGGGCGGCTCCGGCGCGGGGGTGCCGTCGCCGCGGCGGGCGGGGCGGCTGGTGCTGCTCACGTCCGGGACGACCGGCGTGCCCAAGGGCGCGCCACGGCGGCTCTCCCCGGCCGCCGTGGCGGAGCCGTTCCTGTCGATGCTGGCGACCGTGCCGGTGCGCGGCGGCGAGCCGATGCTCATCGCCCCGCCGCTGTTCCACGGTCTCGGCCTGCTCTGGTACGCCGCCGCGCTCGTGCTCGGCTGCCCGGTCGTGCTCATGCGGCGCTTCGACCCCGAGGCCGTCCTCGACGCCCTCGAACGGCACCGCGCCGGCACGCTGGTGGCCGTGCCGGTGATGCTGAAACGCCTCCTGGCGTGCACGCCCCGGCCGCTGCCGCACCTGCGGGTGGTCGTCTCGGGCGGCTCCGCGCTGCGCCCCGACCTGGCCACCGCGTTCATGAACACCTACGGGGACGTCCTGTACAACCTCTACGGCTCCACCGAGGCCGGTTGGGCCGCCCTGGCCACGCCCGCCGACCTGCGCACCGCACCCGACACCGTCGGACGTCCTCCGCGCGGGGCGACCGTGCGCATCGAGGGGCCGGACGGGCGTGCGCAACCGGCCGGGCAGGTCGGGCGGGTGCTCGTCGGGGGCGGGCTGACGTTCGGCGCCGGGGGAGGGCCGGACGGCCTGCTGGCCACGGGCGACCTCGGGCACCGGGACCGGCGGGGCCTGCTGTTCATCGACGGCCGCGACGACGACATGATCGTCTCCGGTGGCGAGAACGTGTTCCCGCAGGAGGTGGAGAACGTCCTGGCCCGCGTCCCGGGCGTGGCGGATGTGGCGGTGCTGGGGGTGCCGGACGAGGAGTACGGGCAGCGGCTGGCCGCTTACGTGGTGGCGGCCGATGGGGCGCGGTTGTCGGCGGAGGAGCTCCGGCGGGCGGTCAAGGAGTCGCTGGCCGGGTTCAAGGTGCCGCGTGATGTGGAGTTCGTGCCGTCCGTGCCGCGTAACCCGACGGGGAAGGTGGATCGGGACCGGCTCGTACGGGGATGAGCCCCCCTCGTCCGGCTGGCATGATCCCCGGATCGCCGCCCGCGCCTCACCTCCGGAGCACGCCCCCCACGGGCCTCACCCGTGGATGAGGCGCTCGATCGGCGGGTTCACGCGGGCGAACCCCTCCTGGCTGCGATACGGGTAGTAGGGGTAGGCCGCCGTGACGGTGCTGGCGGCGTCCAGGCGGGACACCTGGTCGGGGGTGAGGGACCAGCCGACGGCGCCCAGGTTCTCCCGCAACTGCTCCTCGTTGCGCGCCCCCACGATGACCGAGGCCACGGTCGGGCGGCGCAGCAGCCAGTTGAGCGCGATCTGCGGAACGCTCTTGCCGGTCTCCCCGGCGATCTCGTCGAGCACGTCCACCACCGCGTACAGCCGCTCGTCGTCCACGGGCGGCCCGTAGGCGGCCGTGCGGTGCAACCGGCTGCCTGCGGGGAGCGGCGCGCCGCGCCGGATCCTGCCGGTGAGGCGGCCCCAGCCGAGCGGGCTCCACACCAGCGCGCCGACGCCCTGGTCGAGGCCGAGGGGCATCAGCTCCCACTCGTAGTCGCGGCCGACCAACGAGTAGTAGACCTGATGCGCCACGTACCGGGGGTAGCCGTGCCGGTCGGACGCGGCGAGGGACTTCATGAGCTGCCAGCCGGAGAAGTTGGACACGCCCACGTACCGCAGCTTGCCGGCCGCCACCAGGTCGCCGAGCGTGGACAGGACCTCCTCGACCGGCGTGGCGGCGTCGAAGGCGTGCAACTGGAACAGGTCGATGTAGTCGGTGCCGAGGCGGCGCAGCGCGTCGTCCACCGCCCTGATCAGCCGGGGCCGCGACGTGCCGGCGCCGTTGGGAGTGTCGTCCACGGGCAGCCCGGCCTTGGTGGAGATGAGCACCTCGTCCCGGCGTCCCTTGATCGCCTGGCCGAGCACCTCCTCCGAGGCGCCGTCGGAGTACACGTCGGCGGTGTCGAACATCGTCACCCCCGCCTCGACGGCCACGTCCACCAGCCGCCTGGCCTCCGCCACGTCGGTGTTCCCCCACGCGCCGAACAACTCGCCCCTGCCGCCGAACGTGCCTGCGCCGAAGCTCAGCGCGGGCACCTTGAGACCGGACGCACCCAACTGCCGAAATTCCATGATTCCATCCTTTAACGGGTCAGATTTCCCGTTAAGAACGGTAGCACACTAACGGCAAATTTGTTTCATTAGAGGGGGGTGCGGTGGCCGAACAGGCAGAACAAGCCCAGGCCGGCGAGCAGGAACGCCGGCAGGAGCAGCGCGCCTGCCGGCGCGGCCTGCCAGGACGGTGCGCCACCGGTGGACAGCGCCATGAGGAGCAGGCCGGGGAGGGTGAGGAGGCTTCAGCCTGCCGAGGGGGCTGGCGATGCGCCGCATGGCCGCACCGTATGGCGGCGCCGCATCGGTGCGTAGTGCCGCCGGGGGCCGAATGCCGTCCCCGGATCCGGGTCAGCCGGGCCGTTGCCCTGCCCGGTCGACGACGGCGGTCTCGACCAGGGCGTCCCAGTTGTGGATGTCGCCCTTCCTCATGGTGTCGAAGGGGCCGTCCTTGTGGTTCTTGACCACGATGGTGCGGTAACCCAGGTACTCGTACGTCCGCGGGTCGATGAAGATCTCGTCGCGCAGGTAGCCGTCCAGGACGTGGTAGAGGGTGATGCCCCGGCGGTCGAGCAGGTCGGAGGAGCCGTCCTCGTACCGGACGCCCGGGATCGCGGCCATGGCGCCGTACATGGCGGCACGGATCCTGGGCGGCAGCGCGGCGTCCCCCATGCCCAGCGCGATCAGCTGGAACGCCCACCTGTCCCGCTGCACGGAGGTCAGCGGCGGCGGCGCCTCCTCGGCCAGGCGGGCGGCCTCCTCAGGCGTCCTGCCTCTGGCCTGCGCCCGCTGCCGGGCACGCTCCAGCATGGACGCGCGATTCCTGGCGTGCTCGGCGTCGACCGTCTCGTAGATCCGGGCCAGCAACCGGTCGGCGTCGGCGGGCAGGGCGAGCAGGTAGGGGTAGGTCACCTCGAACTCCGACCCCTCGTGCACCGTGAGCTTGCCCCGCTCGATGGTGGCGAACGCCTGGTCGTCGAGCCGTCGCCACTGCTCGTGCGTGCTCGTCTTCGCCGGCTCGCCGCGCAACCACCGGCCGCCGTCCGTCCTGGTGCGCGCGCGCAGGCTCTTCACGTAGCCCCACTGCTTCGGCCCGGCCGTCCACGCCGGCTCCCCGCCGGCCAGCAGTGCCGCGTTGTCCGCCACGTCCTGGGCGTTCGCCACGGGACGCAGCCGCAGCTCGGCGATGGTGGGTGGCTGCGCCTGAGGGGGTCGCGGGTCCTCGCCCTGCCGGGGTGCGACCGTCACGGCCACAGCCAGCGCGACGGCGGCCCCGGCCAGCGGCGCCCACAGCGCCCGGCGCAGCCAGAACGCCCGCGGTGCCCACGCCGCCCGCAGCGGCCGGAGCTGACGGGGCCGCTCGTCGCGCCCTCCTCGCATGTGGGCGTTCAGGCGCGAACGTGCCGCGTCGATGGTCCTCGCGTCCGGCTCCGGCATCGTGTCGTGATGGCGGCGCAACTCGTCCAGCTCGTTCATGACTCAGACCTCCTTCACCGCGTGACCCAGGGACTTGCGCAGCCTGGCTCGGGCCCGGTTCAGCCGGGAGCTGACGGTGCCGATCGGAACGCCCAGGGCGAAGGCCGCCTCCGCGTAGCTGAGGCCGGCGCAGGCGACGAGCATCAGCGCGTCACGGTCACCCTGGGGCAGGCTCTTCAGCCCGCGGGCCAGTCGCGGGCTGAGCTGTTCGGCGGTCACGCGGTCGGTGACGCGGTCGGCGTGGTTCTCGGTGTCGTCGCGGCCGGCCGCGCGGCTGAGCGCCCGGTAGAGGCGGAGCTCGTCGCGGCGGTGGCGGCCGATGAGGTTCGTGGCGATGCCGTACAACCAGGCCTTGGCCTCCGGCCGGGTCAGGTCGTAGCGGTCGCGCTGGTCGAACCCCGCCAGGAACGTCTCCGCGGCCACATCGTCGGCAGCGGCCGGTCCGAGCCTGGCGGCGGCGTACCGGTGGATCGCGGTGAAGTACCGGTCGAAGATCACCGAGAACCACTCGGGGTCGTGGCGCGAGTTCGCGATGACCGACGCGTCGTCCGGCTCCGCGGCCACGGGCGTGGAGAGGTGGGAAGGGTCATGCATCCGGCGCCTTTCTCGAAGGAGGGTCGGCGCTTATTGCCCGATGCGGTCGTCCTTGTTCGCGGTTTTTCGCGGCGGCGCCGGAGAGTGCTGACGGTCGGCGCCGCCGTTCAGGAGATCACGACTGTGCCCTCAGGGGCGAGGGCCGAGCAGCGCCGCCGCCAGCTCCTGCACGGAACGGGTGAAGCGGCGGGGGTCGCCCGGCGGGGTCAGGTGGCGGACCAGGTCACCGTCGAAGACGGCGAGCAGGGCGTGGGCCAGGAAGTCCGCGTCCAGGTCGGGGCGTTCGGCGGCGAACAAGGTGCTGAGGTGGTGATGCCAGAGCCGGTAGCTGGGGTCGCCGTACCTGTCTTCCGCGCAGGCCTGCTCGTGTGCCGCCAGCAGGACGGCGTTGCCTTCCGCGATCGCGCCGAGGGCGTCGAGGAACGCCCGTAGCCGCTCGTGGGCGGGGGCGCCGGGGCCGAGCGGGGGCGGGCCGCTCGCGACCGCCTCGCGCAGCTCGCGGGAACGCTCTTCGAGCAGCGCCTGCAGGAGACCCGCGCGGCTGCCGAAACGCCGGAACACCGTGCCTTTGCCCACTCCTGCCAGCGCGGCCACCCGATCGAGCGACACATGATCCCCGCCGCCTTCGGCCAGGAGCTGCTCGGTCGCGCGAAGCACCGCCTGCCGGTTCCTGGCCGCATCAGCACGCTCCGACCGTCTGCCATCCTCGCCGCTGCCCGTGCTCGTGCTCGTGGCGTGGGCGGTACCCGCAGCGGTTGCGGTGCCGTCGGTGTGGCGGTCTGCCATGGAACCCTCGCGTGCAGATGCGGACTATCGGTCCGATTATGCTACCTTCCTGCCAAGCGGACTGTCGGTCCGCATCAACCCCCACGAGAGGAACGGACATGCGCGCACTCATCGTCGACCCCGACGCCCCCGCTTCACTGCGCCTCGCCACGGCCCCCGAACCCGAGCCCGCGCCGCACCAGTCGCTGATCGAGGTGCGGCACGTCTCCCTCAACCGGGGCGAGGTGGCCTTCGCCGGACGACGGCCGGCCGGGACCGTGCACGGCTACGACGCCGCCGGGGTCGTCGTGCGTGCCGCGGCCGATGGGAGCGGGCCGGCTGAAGGGGCCAGGGTGGCGGCGTTCGGGGCCGGCGCGTGGGCGCAGCGCATGGCCGTGGACAGCACCGCGGTCGCCGAGGTTCCCGAGGGGGTGGAGCTCGCCGACGCCGCCGCGCTGCCGATGGCCGGCATCACGGCGCTGCGTACCTTGCGTACGCGCGACATCCTGGGGCGGCGGGTGCTGATCACCGGGGCCGCGGGTGGTGTCGGACGGTACGCGGTGCAGCTCGCCGCGCTGGGCGGCGCTCACGTGATCGCCTCGGTGGGGTCGGTGGCGCGGGGCGAGGGGTTGAGCGGGCTGGGGGCGCAGGAGGTGGTCGTGGGGCTGCAGGGCATCGATCGGCCTGTCGACCTCATTCTGGACAACGTGGGCGGGCCTCAGCTCGCCGCCGCCTGGGCGTTGCTCGCGGCTGGGGGGAGCGTGCAGAACATCGGCTGGGCGTCCGGTGAGCCGGCCGTGTTCGAGCCGTACTCGATGTTCTTCGTCGGGGCCGCCAAGACGATGAGCACGTTCGGCGATGTCCATGAGGTGGGGCCGGACCTTGCGACGCTGCTCGGGTTCGCCGCTGCGGGGCGGCTGTCGCCGGAGATCGGCTGGCGCGGCCCCTGGGAGCGCATCGCCGGCGCCTCGCGGGCGCTGCTGGAGCGGCGCGTCGCGGGCAAGGCCGTCCTGGACGTGACCCCGCCCGCCTGACGCGCCCGCCTGACGCGCCCGCCTGACGCGCCCGCCTGACGCGCCCGCCTGACGCGCCCGCCTGGCGCCGAAGGTCACCGGCCGTGGGACGCGGAGACCTCCGTGCGGGCCCGGTCGAGGTCCTCCGTCCGGTAGAGCCGCTCAGGAATGCTCGCCAGCCTCGACGGATGCACCTGCTGCCCCAGCCCGTACAACTTCTGGAAGCTCATGATCAACGGCCGCCACGCATCCGGATCGATGTGGTCGTCCGTCCCCGCGAGCCGGATCTCCTCGTGCGCCCACACCCGCACGACCCGCACCTCGAACCCGAGAACCCCGCCGTCACCCACCGGATGCACCGCCTCCACCACGCACTCCATCGCCACCGGGCACTCGCCCACCCGTGGCGGCGCCACCACCTCGGACGGCACAGCGGTCAGCCCCGCGTGCCCGAACTTGTCGCCCACATGCCGGTAACCCCGCTCGTACTTGCGCTCGGGCACCGGGTCGGAGCCCGTGGTGAGCGCCAGCCGGTCCACCGCAGCCGCGAGCGCGTCGGAAGGCAGGTTGAGGACGCACTCGCGGGTCCTGCGCAGGTTGGCGGCGGTCTTGGACCTGGCGCCCAGCCCCAGCATGGCGCGCCAGCCGAGCCAGAAGGCCGACGACATGGGGGCCAGGTTGGGGGTGCCGTCCTCGTTCGAGGAGGAGATCAGGACGACGGGGGTGCCGAAATAGAGGATGTTCGGCTCGATACGGACGTGCCCGGTCACCACAGTGTTGTTCATGGGCAACCACTTTCGCCCCCGCCCCGGCCGTACGCTGGCGGACTTCGGACCTCCCGTTCAGTTGGCCGGCTGCTAACGGGCGGCCATCATGGCGAAGGCGTCCACCCACAGACGCTGCTTGTCCTCAGGCTGCCCGACCAGGTAGGTGGCGCGTAACTTCGGCGGCAGGTACGGCAGCAGCCGTGCCACCACCTCCAGGTGCTCGCGCAGCTGCGACACCTCCGCGTCGGCGAAGATCTGGTGCACCGTGTCGGAGTCGGCGCCGCCCTCGTCGTGCTTGCCGGCCGCCGCCAGCCGCGCCTCCCACGCGCCGGCCTCGGCCGCCAGGTCGCGGATGCCGATCGCCCGCCGCCCCGACAGCCGGTGCCGCAGCCCCGACAGCGGGATCATCGCACCCTCGGGTCCCGCCCAGCCCACGCCTGTGGCGCAGGACAGGCCGCGGCGGCGGGCGCGCAGCGACCACGCGGGCTGTCTGGCGCTCACCAGCTCCAGGGCCACCCGAGCGACCGGGGCCTGCCCGGTGGCGGCGAGCCGGTCGGGCAGGCTCGGCCGGTCGGACAGGAGCCGCTGGTTGGTGGCCAGGAGGCCGAGCTGGGCAGGTTCCCCGGCGGCGAAGACGGCCTCGACGAAGGCGTCGGGCAGCGGGGCGCCGCCGAGCGCGGGGGCGAGCACGTCCGCGGCTGAGGCGAGGGGGTGGGTCCAGTCGGGCAGGGCGGAGACGCGCAGCGGGAGGAACAGCCGCTCGCTTGCACGCGGCCCGAGCCAGGGCGGCCAGGCGTTGATGGCAAGCTCCCCTGAAGGCCATGGGGGACGAAGCCGGGAAGCGTATTCCCGGCGGACGATCGCCGCCGGGCCATCAGGGACCGTCCGGCCGAAGCCCGTCGACCAGGCCGACGAGCAGCGCCGCCACCTGGTCCAGCGGCACCACGTGATCCACGGTCTCCTCCTGCTCGATGCACGCCGCGGGCATGTCGAAGTGATCGCTGGTCGCGGCGTCCGTGGCGACCACGGTGCCGCCGAAGTGGTGCACAGCCGCGGCCCCCGTCGCGCTGTCGTTCCCTCTGCCCGACAGGACGACCGCGATGGCGTCGGGCCCCGCGGCGAGGGCGAGGCTCACAAGCAGCAGGTCCGCGGAGGGCCGGGACGGCGGGAACGGCCCCGAGGGGATCAGCGCCAGCCGCCGGTCGGCGCGCACCAGCAGGTGCCGTCCGGGTGGCGCGACCACCACGCGGCGGGGCAGGAGCGGCTGCCCGTCCTGGGCCGCCGCCACCGGCAGGCCGGTGCGCAGGCCGAGGAGCTCGGGCAGGACGCTCCGGTGGTCCGGCGCCAGGTGCTGCAGCACGATCACCGAAGCGGCCAGCCCGGACGGCAGGCCGGACAGGACCGTGCCGGTGGCGGTCAGCCCGCCGGCCGAGGAGACGAGGGCGACGACCGGGCACGGCGGAGCGGGCCCCGGCCGTCCGGTCGCGGAGGCCATGCCGGTGCTCCTTCCCAGGAAAGGCGGCCGTCACCCCGCAGGTCTCGCGCGAAGCCACCCCCGGTCGCGCGGGCCCTCGCACGACATGAGGCGGGTGGCCGTGAGGGCATCGGAACACTCCCTTGACAGATGCTGACTTTCCGATCAAATTAGGCAAGGCTTGCCTAACTAAAGCATTCGGGGAGGACTTGCCGCAATGGACGGGATCGAAGGCAGCATCGCCTCGGTGACCGGCGCGGCCCGGGGGATCGGCGCGGCCCGGGCGCGCTCCCGCTCACCGTCAACGGCAAGCTCGACCGACCGCGCCGCCCTGCCGCATCGAAGGCTGTGGCGGCGACGTGCTCTTCTTCCGCGCCACCGTCGACCCCCTCGACGACACCCTCACGTGCGGACGCCTGGCGCCCGCACGTGAACGGCGCGATCGAGGCGCACGACGTCGCCTGCAGCCACAAGGACATGACCCGGCCGGGACCGATCGCCGACATCGGCGCGATCGTCGCGGCCCGACGCGAGGAGCTCGAATCATGAACCCCTTCGACGACCCCGACGGCGAGTTCTTCGTCCTGGCCAACGACGAGGAGCAGCACTCCATCTGGCCCTCCTTCGCCGCCGTGCCCGAGGGCTGGTCGGTGCGCTTCGGCCCCGACTCCCGCGCCGCGTGCCTGGCCTACGTCTCCGCCTCCTGGACCGACCTGCGTCCCCGCAGCCTGCGTCGGTGAGGCCGGTCGTCCAGGCCGTCCATGTCACGGCGATGTGCATGAACGGCCTGGACGCGACGATCGTCAACCCGGCGCTGTTCGCCATCGCCGCCGACCCCGGGTGCCGCCGCAGGCGAGCGGCGCCGTGGAGCCGGCGTTCCTGGCCGGCCTCGCGGTGTGCATGCCGGTCGCCGGCTGGTTGTGCGACCGGTACGGCGCGCCCCGGCGTGTTCCTGGCCGCGCCGGCGGTGTTCACGGTTTAGGGGGCTGCGCGCCTGTCCTGGGACGTGGGCTCGCTGGTCGCGTTCCGCGTGGTGCAGGGTGCGGGCCCTTACGCGGGAGAGAGTCCCGCGACCTTGATCGACCCCGGGTGGCGGGCGCCCATGTGCGCGGAGGCGGCCCGCCGCCCGGGGTTCCCCGCACGCTGTCCTGAGGCTCACCACCAGCCGGCCGCCGGCGTGGTCAGGCAGGTGCCCAGGCCGCCCAGGACAAGGACGGCACCGCCCACTCGATGCCGCTCAGCCTGGAGTCGCTGTCGGACATCCACGGCGACTGGCTGTTCGGCTCCACGCTGACCGCCGACAGGCAGAAGACGCTCGACGAGGCACCGGAGGACCGGCAGCCGCTCGACGCGCCGGCGGGTGTGGAGGTGACGTGGCTGGAACGCGAGGACCACACGGCCGTCCCCGGCATGCTCGCCCTGGAGGTCGCCCGCGCTCTGCCGCCGCGCCCACGGTCACCCGGAGCCGTGCCGCCCGCGCGGCCCGGGAGCCGTGCCGTCCGCGTGACCGGGGAATTGTCGTGCCCACCCGCTAGGGTCCCGGATCATGGCACATGTGCTGGCGCCGCACCCGAGCGCCCGACCCACCTCACCCCCGCCCGCGACCGCCTGGGAGGAGACCCTCGCGCGGGTCACGGCCGGCGACGCCGCCGGGCTGGCGGCGTACCTGGTCACGCTCGACGACCCGGCCCGCAGGAAGGTCGCGGCCGAGCTGCCCGGCTACGTCACCGCCACAGCCCGCACGGCCGGGTGGCGGGAGTGGGCGGCGCAGGGCAGGCCGCTGCTGGTGGCGGGCGTGGCGTGCCTGGGCGGCGCGTCGGCCGTGACGGCCTGGCTGTTCCGGCGGGAGCTGCCCCGCTGGCTCGACGACCGCGACCACGAGCTGCTCCTCGGCCTGCTGCGCCGCCGGCCCGTGGAGTGGCAGGCCGACGTGGCCCGCCGCGTCGCCGCCCGCATGCGGCTGCCGGAGCCGAGGCACTGGTACCTCGCCGCCGCGCTCGTCCGCGAGACCGGCATCGAGCCGCCGGACGGCGAGCCGTTCATCGTCGGGTGGCTGCGCAGGCTGCATCCGGAGACGGCCGGCCGCGACCCGTTCGTGGCCGCGTACGGGCCCCGCATCCTCGAGGTGGACGCCCTCGCCCAGGCCCCGCTCTGGCAGGTCGTCGAGACGGTCGCGCGCCTCGTCCACGACGGCCTGCTCGACCGGGCGGCCGTCGTCGGCGCCATCGTGCGGCGGCTGCTGCGCGACGGCCCGGCGGCCCGCTCGGAGCTGGCGACCCTGCACGACCGCCTCGACCTCGACCTCGACGAGTCGGCCAGGTACGCCCGTGACTACACCGCCCTGCTGCCCGCCGGGCCCGTCGCGGTGGCCGACGTGGCGCTGGCGCAGCTGCGGCGGCTGGAGGAGGCGGGGCGGCTGGAGGAGGAGCTGTTCGCCGAGGCGATGGGGGCGCTGGCGTTCCGGCCGGAGAAGAAGCTGCTGCGCGCCGCCGTGTCGTGGGCGGGCGACGCGGTGCTGCGCGACGCGGGCCGCGTGGACACCGTGCTGGGCACCCTCGCGACGATCTTCACCCAGGACACGCTCGCGCTGCAGGAGCGCGCCGTACGGCTGGCCGTCAGGCTCGCGCCGCAGGCCGGGCCCGCCGGTCGCGACCCGATCCGGCAGGCGGCGGCGGAGCTGCCGTCGGAGCTGCTGGAGAAGATCTCGGCGGCGTACGGGGGCGGCATCGCCGAGGCTGCCCCGCCCGCCGCGCCACCGCTGTGGGTGGGGGAGGGCCCGCCGCTGCCGCCGCCCGTCGCCTCACCGCAGGAGCTGGTGCAGGAGCTGCAGGCGTTCCGCTGGCCGCCCGACGTGTACGCCTTCGAACGCCTCCTCGCGGGCCTGATCGAGTGGTCGCACCGGGCTCCCGGGCAGCTCAGGCAGGCGCTACGGCCGTGGTGGCATCCGTTCTCCGAGGCCGCCTACGGGATCGACGGCCACCAGACCCTCTTCACGGCGGTCTCCAGGGCGTTTCTCGCCTTCGCCGACCCCGCGCGCAGCAGGAAGCTGACGGCGGGAGCCGCGGCGCGGCGCCGCTACCGCCACTCCGACGCTCCCGGCGCGCCCGAGCTGCTCTACCGGCGCCGCGCCATGGAGCTGGTGACCCCCTTCGAGAACGGCACCGGCTATCCGGTGCTGCTGGCCACCCCCACGTCGGGCACCGGTCACCTGGCCCCCTCGGTGCTGCTCGACCGCCTGGAACGGCTGGAGGCCGCGGGGGTGGAGGCGCTGCCCGCCGACCTGGCGCAGGCGTTACTGCGGCTGCCCCGCCGGTTCGAGACCGCCGACGTCGAGCGGGCCGTCCGGCTGACGTCCGAGGCGGGCCGTACGTGTGCGGCGTGGATGCGCGACGGCGGCATGCCCGACCCGGAGGCGACCGTGACCGTGCGCCGGACCGACGGCGGCGTGGAGCTGCAGAGCCGGCTCACGCCGCCCGCGCACGGTCTCCCGGAGGAGATCCGGGCCCTGTTCGAGCCGCAGAACGGTCACACGTACTCGCTGACCTGGTGGCCGCTCGCCCTGCCCGCCCACCGCGAGATCGCGGCGGCCCACCTGGTGGGCTACCTGCCGTGGTCCATGGACGCCAACGACCGGCAGACTCAGGCACTGACCACCCTCGCCCACGGCGACGGGCCGATCGGCGCCGCCACCGCGCACGCCCTGGTGTGCGGCATGAGCCACGTCAACCCGGCCGAGCGCGCCGCCGCCACCGACGCCTTCCTCACCCTCGCCGCCCACGGCGAGACCCCGGCCCAGGCGCTGGCGGAGGCGGTGACGAGCCTGGTCACGGCCGACCTCGTCAAGCTCAACCGGGTGGTCTCCGTCCTCGATGACGCCACCCAGGCGGGGGCGCACGAGGCGGTGTGGGCGGTGGTGTCGGGGGTACTGGCGGGCCTGCTGCCGAGGGAGGGCGAGCGGCCCCGCGCCGGGGTGGCCGACCTGCTGGCGGCAGGGGCTCGGGCGGCCAGGATCGCCGGTGTACGGGCGCGGCTGCCGGAGGTGGCGGCGGTCGCCGGGCGCAAGGGGTCGAGCCGGTTGACGCAGGAGGCCCGGCGACTGGTCCAGCTCGTCGGCACGACGGACTGAGGAGCACGACTGACTGAGGCGGCACGACCGACTGAGGCGGCACGACGGATGGAGGCGGTGCGGCCGGCGGTGGTGGTGCGGCCTCGCCGGTGGCGGTGCGGCCTCGCCGGTGGGCGCACAGCCCTGCCGGGTCACCCCGCCGCGTGGCCGGTCAGCGGCGCCGCAGCAGCGTGATGCGCTCGCCGCCCAGCTCCGTCACATAAATGTTCCCGGTGGCCCGGTCCTCGACGAGGTCGAGTGGCTGGTCGAAGCCGGTCAGCCCGGCGATCCCCCGGATGACCGTAGTAGCGGCCCGGCTTGACGTCGAAGACGTAGTCGGTCTCGGCCTGCGGGTTGGCGGTGATCGCCGGCACCTGCGGGCCGGTGTACCCGCGCCGGGCACAGGAGGCGGGCAGCGGGCTCGGGGTGGCGGGCGTGTTGCCGCCGGCGGCCGAGCCGTTCGTGGGCGCGTACAGGTGGCCGTTGCTGTGCCAGACCAGGTCGTAGGCGTTGCGCACGCCGGTGGCGTACAAGGTGAGCGGCGCACCGGCCGCGTACGGGTCGTAACCGCCGCCCGCCTCGGTCCGCACGTCGAGCGGCAGCGTCGCCGGCAGCCTGGCCGGGTCGAGGCGCAGCACGGCGGCGCTCAGCAGCCGCTCGGGCCGGTTGCCCCAGGCCGCGTCGGGCGCGCCCATCGCGTTCATCGAGCCCTGGGTGAGGTAGCAGGCGCCGTCGGGGCCGAAGGCGAGCGAGTTCGTCTCGTGGTCGCGGGCCGAGCGCGGCAGGCCGGTGACGACCGCGGTGTAGGTGCCCAGGTTCTGGCCGCTCAGCCGGGCGATCCTGCTGGTCCACTCCGGTACGTCGGAGCCCGGGTACGCCTGGTTGTCGGTGATCCACAGGATCGGGGCGGCGGGCGTGGAGGCGGGGTCGAAGGCCAGCCCGATGACGGTACGGTCGGCGCCGCCGTGCGCGTTGCGTACCGTGTCGATGACCAGCTCGTCGGCCAGCGTGCCGTCGGCGTCGATCGTGTAACGGCGCAGCTGCCCGGTGAGCGTGGCGGCGTACAGGCGCCCGTCCGGCCCCTTCACGACGCTGGTGTACGGCGCGCCGCCCGCCCCGGAGACCACCTTGTCGAAGGCCGCCTCCCCGCCGGGCGGCGCGCCGGTGGTGAAGACCATCGAGTACGGGTGGAACGCGTTGCCGGCGGTGTCGCGGACGGCGCCGGTGATGTCGAGCCGGTAGAGCGTGCCGGGCTGCAGCGCCGTGGCGGGGGCGACGCTGATGGTGTCGCCGCCGCCGCTGGTGGCGACGTTGACCGGCACGGCGGCGCCGTCGCTGACCCGCCTGATCGTGGCGCTGCCCGCGGTGAGCGAGCCGACCGCCACGCCGCCCGCGATCAGCCGCAGGTCGGCGACCACCGCCCCGGTCAGGGGGACGTTCGCGGCCCGGTCGGCCGGGACGGTGCGCCGCACGCTCGGCGCGGGTGTGGTCAGCTCGGTGATGTCGACGTAGTCGAGCTTGGTGTTGACACCGCCGGCCGGGAGCGTGAGCCGCCCGTCGGTGACCGTGACGGTCCTGGTCACGGTGCGATGCCGTTCGGCGGCCGACGGGACGAACGCGGCGGTGCCGTTCTGGTCCTCGATGGTGAGCCAGTGGGTGCTGTCGGTGTGCGACGGGTCGCCGACCGCCGCCGTCACCCGATAGGCGCCGCTGGGCACCGCGATCTCCCACGAGCCCGGCGTCCTGATGCCCGCGGAGCCGGCGGGCAGCTGCATGTGGATGAGCGTGGCCAGGCGCGGGTCCGTCCCCGTGCCGCGATTGCGGCCGTTGCCGATCAGCGACAGCGGGGTGGTGGTGCCGTTCTGCACCCAGCCGTAGGTCAGGCCGCCGGGACGCGGCCCGTACGCCTCGCCGAAGTCACGGACGTATCCGGCCGGCGGGGCGGTGGCCTGGTCGGAGAAGTTCACCTGCACGTCGAGGGGGGCCAGGGCGATCAGGACCGCGAGTAACGGGAGGTGCATGCCGGACCTCTTCCACACAGGGGTTTCCGGGGACACACCGGTACGAGCCGCACATTCGGCACCAGCGCTGTGACGGTAACCCGGCGCGGAGATCGAATCCAGGCGCCGCGGGATTGTCGGTGGGGTGCCCTACTGTCCCAGGCATGATCAACGCCTGGGACGCGGTCCGCGCGGCCATCCACGCCGAGGACCTCACCGCCATCGCCACGCTGCTCGGCGGTTTCGACGACGCCCAGCGGCGCGAGGTGGCGCAGGAGTTGCCCGGATACCTCACGCCGGCACAGCAGGCCGGCGACCGCCGCGACGCCGAACACCGCGCGGCGGAGCGGGCGCGGTGGTGGGAGCTGGTCGCCGAGGCGAAGCAGGCGGGCCGCAGCGTGTGGGAGCTGCCCGAGGCGCTGGCGCTGTCGAGCCGCCCGTTCCGGGGCACCCGCTGGGTCGAGGCCATGCGCGTGGCGGGAGCGGGCGCCATCGCCGGTGCCGCGGCCGTCGCCGCCTGGCTCAACAGGCGCGAGCTCGTCCGTGGCGGCGCCGTGCGCGGCGTCGACGACGTGCCGCCGATCCTCCAGGTCGTCGCGTCCAGGCCGGTCGCCTGGCAGGAGGATCTCGCCGTACGGCTGGCGCTGCGCCTGCGCGGTGCCCGCCTCCGTGCCGACGACGGCCGCGTACGGCTGGCGCTCGCGCTGCTGCGCGCGACCGGGGCCGAGCCGCCCGGGCACGACCCGCTCACCCTGGCCTGGATCACCGCCACGCCGGTCGCGGAGCTGGCCGCCGATCCGCTGCTCGACGCCATGTCGCAGCGGCTGTTCGAGACCGAGGGCGTGGGCCGGCTGCTGCGTCACGATCGCGTGTGGGGCCCGGCCCTGGTCAGGCTCGCCGCCGACGGCCGGATCAAGCGCGCGGCGCTGCTCGACGGCTGCCGCACCCGCATGCTGCGCGGTGGTCAGACCGCCGACCTGCGCTTCTTCCAAGCCCTGCACGACCTGCTGGACCCGGCGCCGGAGGAGGTCGCCCCGCACGCGCGCGACTACGCGGCCCTGCTCTCGCTGCCCGCGGCCAACGTCGCCGACCTGGCGTTACGCCGGCTCCGCCAGGTCAAGGCGGCGCCCCCGGCGGAGGCCGTCGAGAGCCTGCTGTTCCGCTCGGAGGGCAGGCTCGTCCGCGCCGGGCTGGCGCTCCTCGACCGGGTGCTCAAGCAGCCAGGAGAGGACGTCGACGCGTACGCGCCCGCACTGGCCGCCGCGCTGCTGTCCGGGTCCGGCGAGGCCCGCGACAGGGCGGTGCGGCTGGCCGTCAAGCACGCCGGCCGCTTCGGCCCGGAAGCGGCCCGGACGATCAGGGAGACCGTGGCGATGCTGCCTCCCGGCCCGGCCGCCGAGCTGGCCGGCGTCTTCGGCGGGGAGGCGGCGCCGCCTCCGCCGCCACGGCCCCGCTACCAGCCGCCACCGTTGCCGCCTGCCCCCGAGCCCGGGCCGATGCCGCTGATCACGGACGCCGGGGTGCTGGCGCGGATCTCGCTGCGCGAGTACGACTGGATGCAGCCCGAGCGGTGGCTGGACGGTTTCGTCCGGCTGGCGGCGGGCGAGCAGCGGGAGTCGCTGATCGCCGAGCTGGCTCCGCTGGCCGCGCGCTTCGCGGACGACCGCTACCACTGGATGCCGTGGTGGGACACCAACGACTGGGCCGGCGCCATGGCCCGCGAGCTGATCGAGCCGAGGGCCGAGCGCAGGGCCATGCCGGACTGCCGGGCCGACGTGGCGCGCCGGGTCCCGCCGCCGGCGCACTCCGGCGTGTGGCGGCACATGCCGCTGGCCCGCTTCGGCGAGGTGTACCAGGCGCAGCTGGACGGACGGCTGCCGCCGTACCTGCTGGCCGTCCCCACCCGCGCCAACGGGCTGCTGGACGCGGAGGCGCTGGTCGAGCGGCTGGAGGGGTACGAGCGCGACGGTGTTCACGCGTTACCGCTGGACCTGCGGCAGGCGCTGCTGCGGCTGGGACGCCGGACCGTGACCGCCGAGGCGGTGCGGCGGGCGGCTCAGCTCACCGGGCCGGCGGGGCGCCGGGTGCACCGGTGGCTCACCGACCGGCCCGCCCATCCGGAGGTGGTGCTGCGCTGGACGACGCACGAGGACGACACCCGGATCGCCGCCGAGTTCGATTGGGGGCAGGAGTACGAGGAGCTGTTCGCGGACCTGCTCGCGCCGCGCATGCACGACGAGCCGGGCGAGCTGCTGCTGCCCGTCTTCGCCGGGCATCGGGAGCTGGCGGCGGCGCGGCTGGTCTACGGCATGAGGTCCTTCTGGCCGATCAGCAAGCCCACGGCGCGCGACCTCGACCACCTGGTGCTCGCCGACGGCCCCGGCGGCCCCGGGGTGGCGCTGCTGTTCGCCCGCTACCTGATGGAGGGGGCCGACGGTGACGGGGTGCGGCCCTTCCTGCACCTGGCCGCCTCCGGTGACCTGCCGGGGGCCGAGCTGGGCAGGCAACTGGCGTTCCTGCTGAGACGCGGGCAGGAGCGCCCCGCCGGCGCCATCGGGGCGCTCGAGGAGGCGGCCAGGCTGGGGGCGCACCGGGAGGTCTGGCAGGTGATGACGGGGCTGCTGCCCGCCTATCTGCCGGGGGCGGGGGAGCGGGCGACCGGCGTGCACACGCGGCTCATGCGGGTCGCGGCCGAGGTCGCCGAGTGGGCGGACGCGCGGGGTGAGCTGCCGGTGGTGGCCGAGCTGGCGGGCAGGGGGCGCACCAGCGAGCTCGTCCGCCAGGCCCGCGCCCTGCACGCCCTGCTCACCAGCCCCGCTTGACCAGCCGGATCCGGTCGCGGGCGCGGTGGTCGGGTCAGTCGATGACCGCGGTGACCTCGGCCTCGACGAGGATGCCCGGCTCGAAGAGCACCTCGACCCCGATCAGCGCGGCAGGCGGCGTGGCGAGGTCGAACTCGCGTGCCGCCTGCTCGATCCCCGCGTTGAACGCGTCGTACATCTCCCTCTTCCACCCCGCCGCATACCAGGTCATCCGCACCACGTCATGGAAGCTCGCCCCGGCCGCGGCGAGCCCCTTGGCGACGTTGCGGTACACCTGGGCCACCTGCCCGGCCAGATCACCCGGCGCCACCAGCTCGCCGTTCTCGTCCCAGGCCACCTGCCCCGCGAGGTGCACCTGCCTGCTCCCGGTGGCCACCGCCACGTGGTGGTAGATCGGGACGCGCACGTGCCGGTCGGGGTTGATGAGCGTGACAGCCATGATCTCTCCTCGGTCCATACTCTCTTGCGGTTACTCGGAAACTGTAAGAGAGTGTGCGCTGACATGGAAGAACGCACTTTTCAGTGACTGGGGAACCAGATGGTGAGCAAGCAGGTCAGCGGCCTGTCCGACGAGGCGGACCTGAGGCGGGCCGACTCCCTGGCCAGGGAGATCTTCTCGGACGTCGCCAACAAGTGGGCGTTGCTGATCATCGAGGCGCTCGGCGAGCGCACCCTGCGCTTCAGCGAGCTGCGCAAGGAGGTCGAGGGCATCAGTCACAAGATGCTCACCCAGAACCTGCGCATGCTGGAGCGCAACGGCCTGGCCGAGCGGACGGTGTACCCGACGGTGCCGCCGCGCGTGGAGTACACCCTCACCCCGCCGGGTCAGGCGCTGCGCGCGACCGTCGATCTGATCTGCGGCTGGACCCACGAGTTCTTCGGGCACATCGAGTCAGCCCGCCGCCGCTTCGACGCCTGATCACCCGCGCGACCGGCCGCCTCGGCGAGGTGACCACCCGCGCGACCGGCCGCCTCGGCGAGGTGATCGCAGCGGCGGGCGCGACCGCGGTTATGCCCCCGCGAAATCAGGACTTTCGGCCTCAACCTCGCATGGCTACGATCGGGCACCGATCACCCGCACGGGGATCATTCATGTGGGCTGCACCGATCGGCGAGGAGAGGGTCCTGCACGTGACTGGATGGGGCAGGAGCAGACGACGACGGGGCGAAGCCGTGGACGAAGGAGGAGAGCCGCGGGGACCGGCCGGCGTCAGGCGGCTGAAGCTGCGTACCGTGCTGCTCATCATCGTGCTGGTGCCCAGCCTGACCTTCACCCCGCTGCTGGCCTCGGGCATGAACCAGCTGTTCAGCCAGTGGCGGGCGGAGCAGGTCCAGATGGACCTGGCCACCTCGCTCGTCGGCAAGCCGGCGTCCGAGCTGTTCTTCACCCTGAACACCGAGCGCAGGCTCACCGCGGAGCTGCAGGCCGGCCTGCGCCGCAGCGCCGCCGACGAGCTGACCACGCAGCGCGCGGCCACCGACCGGGCGATCAAGGCCTTCCTGCCGCTGGCGGACCTGGACACCGCCGACGGGCCCGAAGGGCTCACCGCCGCCATCACCCGCACCACGGGCAGCCTCGGCCGCCTGGCCGAGCAGCGCCGCGCGGTGGACGCCGGATGGGCTGCCGCGCAGAGGTCGTACGACTACTACAGCGGCGTCATCGAGTCGGCCATCGGCGTGCTGACCGTGCTCAGCCAGACCGACGAGGGCGAGGTCAACAACAAGGCGCGGCTGCTGGTGGACCTCTTCTGGATCGTCGACACCTTCGGCCGCGAGGACGCCCTGCTGGCCCGCGGCTGGGAGAGCAAGCGCCTGACGACGGAGGAGTACCGCCTGGTCAGCGGCGCGATCGGAGCCAGGAGGCACCTCCTGCAGAGCCGGGTGCTGCCGAACCTGACGGGCAACGAGACCCGGTACGCGGGGCTGATGAACAGCCAGGCGTGGCAGACTCTGACCGTCCTGGAGGGCCAGTTCGTCACGCCCGCCGGCAGCGGCGTGGCCGGGCAGGTGACCCTGCGCGGCAACCGGTCGATGTGGCGCTCCTCGGCGGACGCGGTCACCCAGCAGGTGGTGGAGCTGCTGCGGCTGCGCCTGGCCAACGTCACCGCGATCGGCTACGGCCACGCCGACATGATCTTCACCGTCTTCGTCAGCATCAGCAGCGTCGGCCTGCTCGCGCTGGGCCTGGTCATCTTCACCAGCTGGCGGCTGACCAGGACCCTGCGCCGGCGCATCGACCACCTGCGCCAGGACGCCCACGAGCTGCAGGAGCGGCTGCCCGACGTGGTCGCCAGGCTGGAACGCGGCCAGGACGTGGACGTGGACGCCGAAGCCCACATGATCGAGCCCACCCAGGACGAGCTCGGCGAGCTGGGGCACGCGCTCAACCTGGCCCGCCGCAGCGCCGTGACCACCGCCGTGCGGCAGGCCGAGCAGCATCGCGGCTTCCAGCGCATGCTGCAGCGCATCGCCCGGCGCACGCAGATCCTCATCGGCCTGCAGCTGAAGAAGCTGGACGAGCTGGAGCGCAAGCACGAGGACCCCGAGGTGCTGGAGGGCCTGTTCGACCTGGACCACCTGACGGCCCGGCTGCGCCGCTACGAGGAAAACCTGGTGATTCTCGGCGGCGGTCAGCCGCAGCGGCGCTGGCGCAGGCCCGTACCGCTGCTCGACGTGCTGCGTGCCGCCCAGGGCGAGGTGCAGGACTACCGGCGGATCTCGATCGACGTCGAGGGCACGCCGTGGGTGGCGGCGCGCGCCGTCGGCCCGCTGGTCCACGTCCTGGCGGAGGTCATGGAGAACGCCACCACCTTCTCCAAGCCGAACACCCCGGTCGAGGTACGGGCGGCGCCCGTCAGCCGGGGCGTGGCCGTGGAGATCGAGGACCGCGGCCTGGGCATGGAGCCCGAGCAGTACGCCGCGGCCAACGACCTGATGGCCGCACCGCCCGAGCTGGACGTGATGACCCACGCCGAGGACGCGCGGCTGGGCCTGTACGTGGTCGCGCGGCTGTCGGCGACCCTGGGCCTGCACGTCGAGCTGCGTTCCTCGCCCTACGGCGGCACCCGGGTCATCGTGCTGCTCCCGGAGACGATCGTGGTGGAGGCGCCGCCGCCGGACCCCGAGGAGCCGGTCCTCCAGGTCGCGGCGGTCCGGGAGCCCGGCCCCGCGCAGGACGTCCCCCACGAGAACGGGCAGTTGCCGGCGCGCTCCAGGGGACGCGCGCTGGCGCAGGTGACGGCCCCGGCCGGCACGCGGGAGCCGGACGACGAGCCGCGGGGCCGCGCGCCGCTGCCCCAGCGGGTCCGCCAGGCCAGCCTGGCGCCCGAGCTCAGGGTCCCGGCGGAAGCGGAGGAAACGCCCGGACAGGACACCGGGCCGCTTCGTGATCAACCACGCCGATCCGGTGCCACAATCGGTGCGTTCCAACGGCAGTCCCGCCGGCGCCGGACCGGTGACGACGCCTACCCCACGCCCCCGGACGCGGACCCCGAGCCCGGTACCCCTACGACGGAAGATCGATGATGACGCAGCGAACCACCGCCACCAACGCAGACCTGGACTGGCTCCTGGACCGCCTGGTCAATGAGGTCGCCGGCACCCGGCACGCCATCGTGCTGTCCGACGACGGCCTCGTGCTCAGCCGGTCGCGGACCATCGAACGCGCCGACGCCGAACGCCTGGCCGCGATCGCCACCGGCCAGCAGAGCCTGGCCCGCGGCGCCGGGGCGCTGTTCGGCGGCGGGCCCGTCCAGCAGGTCATCGTCGAGCTGGCCGAGCTGTGGCTGTTCATCACCGCGGCGGGCCGCGGCACCCACCTGGCCGTCGTCGCCTCCCAGGAGGTGGACGCCGAGGTGATGAGCGAGGCGATGCACACCCTGATCCAGCAGGTCGGCCAGAAGCTGGGGACCGGCGCGCGCACCCCGGTGACCAGTGAGCCGGGGAGATCAGGATGAAACACTGGACGGAGGACTTCGACGACGACACCGACGAGCCCCTGGTCCGTCCCTACACGATCACCGGCGGCCGGACCGCCACCCAGCGCGACGACCTGACGCTGATCACCATGGTGTCGGCCGCGGCGCCCGCTCCGCCGTCCAGGCGCGAGCTGCGCAAGCTGCAGCCGGAGCACCACACGCTCCTGGACCTGTGCCGGCGGCCACTGGCGGTGGCGGAGCTGGCCTCCGCGCTGCACCTCCCGGTCTCACTGACCAAGATCCTCATCGAGGACCTCATCGAGGCCGGCCACCTGCGGGCGCAGCCACCGCTGGCCTTCGCCCAGGAGAGCAGGCTTCCCGACATGACAATCCTGAAGGCGGTACGGGATGGGCTACGCAACCTCTGAGCACGGGGCGCAGGCTCCCCTGGCAGTCAAGATCCTCATCGCCGGCGGGTTCGGCGTCGGCAAGACGACGATGGTCGGCTCGGTGAGCGAGGTGCCGCCGCTGCGAACCGAGGAGTACCTGACGCACGCCAGCGTCGGCGTGGACGACCTGGAGGGCCTGAGCGGCAAGTCCACCACCACCGTGGCGCTGGACTTCGGCCGCATCACCATCAACGACCAGCTCGTGCTCTACCTGTTCGGCACCCCGGGGCAGGAGCGCTTCTGGTTCATGTGGAACGACCTGGTCAACGGGGCGCTGGGCGCCGTCGTCCTGGTCGACACCCGCCGGCTGGACGTGAGCTTCGCCTCCATCGACTTCTTCGAGAACCGCGGCATCCCGTTCGTGGTCGGCGTCAACTGCTTCCACGGGGTCAGGGACCGCACGCCGCAGGAGATCCGCGCGGCGCTCGACCTCGACCCGCAGGTGCCGCTGGTGCTCTGCGACGCCCGCGACCGGAAGGCGGGACGCGACGTGCTGCTGACGCTGATCGACCATCTGATGGCCGTCCAGGAGCGGAGCACCCCGCATCCCGTTCCGTGACCGGCCGGGGGCGGCGGCGGGTTCAGGCGCGGCCGTTGGCCGCGCACCAGCCCGCCCAGGTGGTGGCACCCTTGCCGAGCTGCTTGTTGTAGAAGGAGGTCCAGGAGTTCTCGCTCGGCCCCGGCGCGGCGGGGGAGGACTTGTAGAGCGGGTGGTCGGCCTCGATCTCGGCCCGCAGCCACGGCTCGACGGCGGCGTAGGAGCCCAGCGACCAGCTACGGGCGTGGTAGGTGAGCTGGCCGCGCACCTCCGTCTCCGGCAGGCACATGAACGGCGCCCACGGGCTGGTCCGCGCCCAGCTGATCTTCGTCTTCATCGCGCCCTCCGGCACGCCCGGCTCGGTGCGGGCCGCCACCTCGCGCTGGTCGACGGAGAAGTCGAACATCTCCTGCGCGGCGTAGACGCCGCCGACCAGGCCGAACTGCTCACCCAGGGTGGTGGCGAAGCTCGTGCGCACGGGGATGTCGCTGGTCCAGACCGTCTCCTCGTGCAGGCGCTGCAGCGGCGGGCCCGCGTAGGAGGGGGTGATCGTGAACGGGCCGAAGTTCACCGTGTCGTTGTTGATCGGGATGACCGGGTACGTCTTGCCGTCAATCGGGTTCTTCCACTCGCGCAGGATGCGCTGCGGGTCCGCCGGGTCGGTGTAGAAGACGATCTCGCGCGAGAGCTGGTAGAGCTGGTTGGTGTCGGGCACCCGGTACAGCCGCCGGATGTTGTAGCCCTCGATGTTGAACAGCTTCTGGCCGTGCCGCATCGCCGGGTCCAGGCTGTTGCCCTCGATGTTGGCGTACACCGAGCCCGAGATCCGGAACACCATGTCCTTGCCGTCCGGCCGCCCGAAGGTCTGCAGGGACAGCTTCCCGCTGGTGTCGGTGACCGTCGCGTAGACCGGTCCGGGCGCCGTGGGGCTGACAGCGTCGTCCTGAGCCGCCGCGCCGGGGGCGCCGGTGCTGAGAAGTAAGGCGAGCGGGGCCAGCAGCCCCGCCAGACGTTTTGTGATCACGTACGGCCTTCCGTGCCGATGAGGAACCGAACAGCGCCATATGTGATCATGTCGCCCGAAGGCTTGTCCACTCCGGGCCCCGCGAACGGCCTGCGCGCCAGAGGACCTGCGGCACCGGGCGACCCGGCGCCGCAGGCCCTCACAGGGCGCCGGCGAGGCTCACATCTCCAGCCCGGCCGGATCCATCACCGGCCGCACCTCCACGCCCGCGCCCCGGCCGCGCGCCATGGCGGCGGCCAGCTCCACGGCCCGCTCCCTGCTCTCGCAGTCGAGCAGGTACTGGCCCGCGACGTGCTGGACGGCCGGCAGGTACGGGCCCTGGCTCACCTCCACCACGCCGTCCCTGACCCGTACGACGGTGCTGATGGACGGGTCGGCCAGCGCGTGGGCGCCGATCAGCTCGCCCGACCGCCCGGCCAGGGCCAGGATCCGCTCGTGGCCGAGGGCGTCCCCCGGCCCGTCGGACGCGCTCGCGTAGACGTTCAGCAGAAACTTCACGAGCCGTCGGCCGTGCCCGCGAACACCACCGGCCGCACCTCGATGCCGAGACCCTCCACGCCGGCGTCGGGGATGAGCGCGGCCAGCTCCAGGGCCCGCTCCCGGCTGTCGCACTCCACCAGATAGTAGCCGCCGAGGAACTCCTTGGCCTCCAGGTACGGTCCGTCCGTCACGACCGGGACACCACCGCGGACCCGCACCACGGCGCTCTGCCCCGGGTCGGCCAGCGCCGCGGTGCTGATCAGCTCACCGGACTTGGTGATGGTCTCCATGAAGCCGCCGTGGCCGCTCATCACCTCGTTGCGCTGCTCCTCGGTGAGCCCGTCCCAGACCTGCGGGTTCTGGTGCATGATCAGTAGAAATTTCATGTCATCTCCTTCGATGGCCGGGCGGCACCCCCGTGGGCGCCGTTCACCATGAGGTCGGAACCGGTGGCGGGTTCTTGCCGTGGCGGGCGCAAAAATCTTCTCGCCGCTCCGACCTCCTGCCGGAGTGGGTGTTCCCGCCCACCGGCTACGAATGGAGCATACGAATGAGCCTTCCCCGTATCGGCGTCACCCTGCCGCAGGTCAGCCCGTACGCGGGGCCCGAAGCCGTCGTCACGGTCGCCCAGGCGGCCGAACGGCTCGGCTACCACGCCGTGGCCGCCAGCGACCGGCTGCTCATCCCCGCAGGCCCGCACTGGAACAACGACGCGGGCCTGCCGGAGGACCACGTCTGGGAGTCGCTGGAGCTGCTGGCCTGGGCGGCGGCGCACACCCGGCGCATCCGCGTGGTCACCGGCATCCTGAACACGATCTTCCAGCCGCCCGTGGTGCTGGCCCGCCGGCTGGCCACGCTCGACCGGCTCTGCCAGGGGCGGCTGGTCGTCGGCATCGGGCAGGGCGGCGGCACCCGGCTGCCGCCGTTCTACATCCCCGAGGAGTTCACCGCCGCGGGTGTGCCCGCCGGCCGCAGGGGCGCCGGGTTCGTCGAGCACACGGCCGCGATGCGGGCCTGCTGGGCGCCCGACCCGGTCGAGTTCGAGGGCGAGCACTACCGGATCCCGCCGTCCAAGATCGGCCCGAAGCCGTGGCGCGGCAGCATCCCCCTGCTGTTCGGGGCGATCGCCCGGCCCACCATCGAGCGCGCCGCGCGCCTCGGCGACGGCTTCATCACCACCGCCGTCGACTGGGACGACACCCGCACCCAGGTCGGCTGGTACCGGGACGCCGGCGGCACCGGCACCGTCGTGGTGAACATCATCCCGACCACTCCCGGCGAGCCGGTCTCGCCCGCGGCCTTCACCGGCGCCGTGCTGGCCCAGCTCGACCGGGCCGTGGCCGTCGGGGCCGACGAGACGCACATCGCGCTCCACCTGCTGCCCATGGGCGCGGCGGAGCAGGCCGAGCTGATCGAGGCGCTCGCGGCCAAGCTGGGCCTGCCCGCGGAAGGGGCCGGTGACGCCGCGTAAAAGGCGTTGATGGCCGGCCCGGTCCGTGCGACGGTGGCCATCGAAGAGGGGAGCTGATCGATGAGATCGTTCACCGGAAAGATGGCCGTCGTCACCGGCGGCGGCGCCGGCATGGGCCGCGAGCTGGTCCTGCGGCTGGCGGCCGAGGGCTGCTCGGTCGCCGCTTGCGACCTCGACGAGGCGGCCCTGGCCGGCACCGCGGAGCGCGCGGCGCCGGCCGGCGGCGCGCGGGTCACCACGCACCTGTGCGACGTGTCCGACGAGGACCAGGTGGCTCGCCTGCGCGACGAGGTGGTCGAGCGGCACCGTACCGGGCACGTCAACCTGCTGTTCAACAACGCGGGCGTCGGCGGCGGCAGCAGCTTCTTCACCAGCCCGCGCGCCGAGTGGGAGCGCACGTTCGCCATCTGCTGGGGCGGCGTCTACAACTGCTCGCGCGCGTTCATGCCGCTGCTCGTCGCCGCCGACGAGGGCTTCCTGGTCAACGTCAGCAGCGTCAACGGGTTCTGGGCCGGCGGCCCCGGCATGCCGATGAGCGCCTACAGCGCCGCCAAGTTCGCCGTGAAGGGCTTCACCGAGTCGCTGCTGGCGGATCTGCGGATCAACGCGCCGCACGTACGGGTCGCGCTGGTGATGCCGGGCCACGTCGGCACCGAGATCCTGATCAACTCGCGCCGGGTGCACGGCAGCGCCGACCCGGAGGACATGACCGCCGAGCAGCTCGCGGACGCCCGCGCGCTGGCCGCCGCCATCTCCGGCGTTCCCGCGGGCGGGCTGAGCGACGAGGCGGTCCGCGCGGCGGTCAAGGCCATGGGGGAGACGTTCCGCGACCACGCGCCGCTGTCGCCCGCCGAGGCCGCGGCGATCATCCTCGACGGCGTGCGCGCCGGCACCTGGCGCATCCTGGTCGGCGACGACGCCCGCGCCCTCGACGCGGCGATGCGCGCCGACCCGCTGGACCTCTACCGGTCCGACAGCCCGACCCTGGCGAAGCTGTTCGGCGACCGGTGGCCGCCCGGCGAGTGAGCGCCCGCGCCCCTCGCCGGGCCGCCTGTGCGGGTCGGGTGCGGGTCAGGTGCGGAACGGCCCGGTGACGCAGTACGTGATGCCGCCCGACGGCGACCCCGACGTCCCGCGCTGGGAGGAGAAGTACAGCCGGTCACCCGCCGGGCTGAAGGCCGGCCCGGTGATCTCCGACGCGCTCTGCCCGTTGATGCGCAGGAACGGCGAGATCCTGTCGTCGGGGGTGATCAGGCAGATCTCCATGTTCCCGCCGTCCTCGGCCACGTAGAGGTCGCCGGAGGAGGAGCCGGTGACGTTGTCGACGCCGGTGAGCGGCGGCGTGCCGGGGCTGACGAGGCTGTCGTCGTAGGCGAGCTCGTAGGTGCCGGAGGCCAGGTTGACCTGCCACACCCGGTTGTCGCCCTTGGTGGTGAACCAGACGGTGTCGCCCGCGTAGTGGCAGCCCTCGCCCCCGTTGAAGGACTTCGACCCCGCCACCTGGCTGCGCGTGGCCGTCGGCGAGCCGTCGGGGTCGGGTACGTTCGCCCAGGTGAAGGAGCCCGAGGTGGCGGAGCCCGCCATCAGGACCTGAAGGGTGCCCGACGACAGGTCGCCCCACGTCGTGGGGACGAACCGGTAGAACCGCCCGTCGGTCTCGTCCTCGGTCAGGTAGATGACCCGCCGTACCGGGTCGGCCGCGGCGGCCTCGTGCTTGAACCGGCCCATCGCGGGGCGCTGCACGGCGGTGCCGCCGAAGGGGTGGGTCTCGTAGACGAAGCCCCGGCTGACCTCCTCGCATGACAGCCAGGTGTTCCAGGGCGTCTTGCCGCCCGCGCAGTTCGTCCTGGTGCCGGACAGGATCCGGTAGGCGGAGGTGACGTTCCCCGAGGCGTCGAAACGCAGGGCCGAGGCGCCGCCGCCGGGGTTGATCTCGGAGTTCGACACGTAGATCCAGCCGCTGCCGTCGGCGAAGCACGCACCGCCGTCGGGGGCGTTGTGCCAGGTGTAGGAGGTGCCGGGGACCGTCTGGCCGGAGCGGGCGATCACCCGGCTGGTGAAGCCGGTGGGCAGGTGGATGCCGTTGGCGTCGGCGGCCTGCAGCGCGCCGTACGGGCCTGGGGCGTTCTGGGCGGGCGCGGCCAGGGCCGCTCCCTGCCAGAGACTGCCGGAGAAGGCGATCGTGCCGGCGCCGAGCACCGAGGCGCGCAGGAAATGGCGGCGTTCCATCGACGAACCTCCTGAGTGGGGGGTGCAGCCTCGCCGACAGTAAGTCGAGCACATGGACACCGATCTGTCAGGAAAGTTAACGACATAGGTGTGCTGCACCACATTCCGGTGGGTTCGCCGCATTCTGCGGGTTCGCGAAGACGGAGACCCGCCGACCGGTGACCGAGGCCGGACTTCGGCCACCGGTGAACCGCTCGGCGGGATCACTGCCCGGCGGCCGCCTTCAGCTCGCTGATCTGGATCTTCTGCATGCCGAGCATGGCCTTCATCACCTGCTGCGCCGTGTCAGGATCCGGGTGCTGCAGCAGCTCGGGCAGCTGCCTCGGGATGATCTGCCAGGACAGGCCCCACCGGTCCTTCAGCCAGCCGCACCGCGACTCCTCGCCGCCCTCGGTGAGCCGGGCCCACAGCTCGTCCACTTCCTCCTGCGACTCGCAGTCGACGTACAGCGAGATCGCGTCGTTGAAGGTGTGCTGCGGCCCGCCGTTCAGCGCCAGGTACCGCTGGCCGGCCAGCTCGAACTCCACCACGAGCGCCTGGTGCGCCTCGCCCTGGCGCTGCACGGACACGATGCGGGAGTCGGGGAACAGCGAAGTGTAGAAGGTGGCGGCCTCCTCGGCCTGGTGGTCGAACCACAGGTACGTGGTGATCTTCTGCATGGCGGGTCCCTCCTCAGGGGGTCGTTCGTCGTCCTACACCGATGCGTCGTACGGGCTGAGCGCGGATCGACACGATCCCCGGAAGAATCTTCTCCGGATCGCCGTCAGCCGAGCACGGCGCCGATCGCCGTCATGATCGGGATGGACAGACCCGTGGTCAGCAGCACCGCTCCCCGGGCCAGGCGCCTGCCCGTGTCATAGGTGACGGCGTAGACGTAGATGTTCTGCGCGGTGGGCAGCGCCGCGAACAGCGTCGCCGCCAGCAGCTGCGTGCCCTCCAGGCCCAGCGCGAAGCGGGCGGTCACGTACGCGAGCGCGGGCTGCGCGAACGCCTTGAGCGTCACCGCCAGCGCGATGTCCTTGCCGACGCCGCCCTCCTCGGGGGCGGCGGACGCCTGGCGCGAGCCGTACAGGCTCAGGCCGTACGCCAGCAGCGCCACGGGCACGGCCGCGCCGCCGAGCAGGTCGATCGGGCGCATGACCGTGACCGGCAGCGAGACGCCGCTGAGCGCGAGCGCCAGGCCGAGCAGCGAGGCGACCGTGAGCGGGTTGCGGAAGGGCAGCAGCAGCGCCGCGCGCGGCGAGCGGGAGCCCTTGTCGAGGATCAGGAACGACACCGGGGTCAGGACGAGGAGCTGGAAGAGCAGGATGGGCGCGACGAGGGCGGCGTCGCCGAGCACGTACAGCGAGATCGGCACGCCCAGGTTGCCGGCGTTGACGTAGGACGAGGCCAGCGCGCCGATCGTGGCCTGCCGGGTCGTCCGCCGCCAGGCCAGCTTCGCCACCAGCACGAACACGAGCTGCGTGACCGCCACCGCGATGACCTCGGTCAGCAGCACCGGCGAGAGCAGCGCCCCCAGGTCGGCCCTGGACACGGTGGCGAACATCAGCGCCGGGGTCGCCACGAAGAACGCCAGCCGCGACAGCACCAGCTCGTCACTGGTCCGCAGCAAACCGATGACGCCGATGACGTAGCCGAGCACGGCAACCGACACCAGAGCGGCGAACGCCGCAACAACCCCCGACAACCCATTCCCTCCCAAACTGGACGTTCGTGAGGCTATCTGAGGTAACCGGACCGGTCCGAGCCCGGCTCACCGGCATAGGACACCCGGGAGGGGGTAAGCCCGTCGTACGGCGCTGACCTGGGGAAACTTCATCATGTGCGGGCGCCGAGAGCACCACGGGGCAAATGGGGGGTTCCCGGTGACCATTGACGAACCGCGTACTGACGAGCCGTTGACGTCCGCCGTGGCGACGGTCCGGCCGTCGAGCAAGGGCCGCATCATCGCGAGCTGGCTGTCGAGCACGGACCACAAGGTCATCGGCTACATGTACCTGATCGCCTCCTTCATCTTCTTCTCGCTGGCCGGCGTCATGGCGCTGCTCATCCGGGCCGAGCTCGTCCATCCCGGCCTGCAACTGGTGAGCAACGAGCAGTACAACCAGCTCTTCACCATGCACGGCACGATCATGATGCTGCTGTTCGCCACCCCGCTGTTCGCCGGGTTCGCCAACGTGATCATGCCGCTGCAGATCGGCTCGCCCGACGTGGCCTTCCCCCGGCTGAACGCGGTGAGCTTCTGGCTGTTCCTGTTCGGCGGGATCATCGCGGTCAGCGGCTTCCTGAGCCCGTCGGGCGCGGCCAGCTTCGGCTGGTTCGCCTACACGCCGCTGTCGGACGCCGTCTTCTCCCCGGGCATCGGCGGCGACCTGTGGGTCATGGGGCTGAGCCTGGCGGGCGTCGGGACGATCCTCGGCGCGGTCAACTTCATCACCACGATCATCTGCATGCGGGCGCCGGGCATGACGATGTTCCGCATGTCGATCTTCACCTGGAACGTGCTGCTGACCAGCATGCTCGTGCTGATGGCGTTCCCCGTGCTGGCCGCCGCGCTGCTCGCGCTGGAGGCGGACCGCAAGGTCGGCACCCAGTTCTTCGACCCCGGCAACGGCGGCCCGATGCTCTGGCAGCACCTGTTCTGGTTCTTCGGGCACCCCGAGGTCTACATCATCGCGCTGCCGTTCTTCGGGATCATCACCGAGGTGCTGCCGGTCTTCAGCCGCAAGCCCATCTTCGGCTACATCGGCCTGGTCGGCGCCACCATCGCCATCGCGGGGCTGTCGATGACCGTCTGGGCGCACCACATGTTCCCCACCGGGCAGGTGCTGCTGCCGTTCTTCTCCTTCTTCACCTTCCTCATCGCGGTGCCGACGGGGGTGAAGTTCTTCAACTGGATCGGCACCATGTGGCGCGGGCACCTGAGCTTCGAGACGCCGATGATGTTCGCGATCGGGTTCCTCATCACGTTCCTGCTCGGCGGCCTGACCGGCGTCATCCTCGGCTCACCGCCGCTGGACTTCCACGTCACCGACACCTACTTCGTCGTGGCCCACTTCCACTACGTGGTCTTCGGCACCGTGGTGTTCGCGATGTTCGCCGGGTTCTACTTCTGGTGGCCCAAGATGACGGGGCGCATGCTGCACGAGGGGCTCGGCAAGCTGCACTTCTGGCTCCTGTTCGTCGGCTTCCACCTGACGTTCCTGGTCCAGCACTGGCTCGGCGTGGCCGGCATGCCGCGCCGCTACGCCGACTACAGCGCCGCCGACGGCTTCACCGACCTGCACCTGGTCTCCTCCATCGGGGCGTTCGTGCTGGGCGCCTCGACGCTGCCGTTCCTGTTCAACGTCTGGTACACCGCGCGCAGGAGCAGGCGCGTGGTCGTGGACGACCCCTGGGGGTTCGGCAACTCGCTGGAGTGGGCCACCTCCTGCCCGCCCCCCCGGCACAACTTCACCAGCATGCCCCGCATCCGTTCCGAACGGCCCGCCTTCGACCTGCACTACCCGCACGCCGGCGGGCAGGCGGCGGAGTGACGGCGTGGACGGCCTGTCACCCCAGGAGCGGCTCGTCCTGGCGGCGATCGAGCTCGAACTGCGGCACAACGGGGAACGCCTGGCCAGCCGGCTCAGCGAGTTCAACGAGCGCGCCGAGCGGGAGGGCCCGCGCCGCTTCTGCGACCACGTCAGCCGCGCCGAGGTGGCCGTGGTGGGCGTCATGGTGCTGATCCTGACCGGGATCGTCACGCTGGTGATCGTCACCTGCAAGTGAGGACTCCGGGCCCGGACGGCGTGGCGAACCGGCTGAGGTGACCGGGCTACCCCTCCAGCGAGGTGGCCCGCCGCCCCCCGGCGAACGACACCCGCCGGTACCACTCGTTGCCCAGCAACTGCGCCCGCGCCCGCTCCGGCAGCGACGTCAGCAACGTCATCGACGCGCCGCGCCCCACCTCCGACTCGTGCGCGTGCATGGCCGCCCACTTGCGCTCCGCCCACGCCGACACGTCCAGGTGAACGGCGATCTCCTCGTCGGGCACGCCCAGCATCGCCTGCCCCGGCTCCGGCGGCGCCCCGAACACCTCCTCCCACCCCGCCACGGCCACCGAGCGCGGGACCGTGGCCAGGTAGACCGCCCGTGGCCGCCACGGATCGCCCGTACCGGGATAGAGCTGGTCGTACCCGGCCGCCTCGACCGCCGCCAGCGTGACGCGGTGGGCGTGCACGTGATCCGGATGGCCGTAACTGCCGTAGCCGTCGTAGGTGAGCACCACGTCCGGCCTGACCTGCCTGATGTGCTCGACCAGCCGCCCCACCGTCTCCTCCAGCGGCACGTCCACGAAGCGCGGCGCGCCGGGCGCCGACTCGGCCTTGCCCGCGTCGGCGTATCCGAGCAGCCGCGGGGCGCCCGCGCCGAGCAGGTCCAGGGCGCGCTCCAGCTCCGCCGCGCGGTGCGTGCCCTTGGCCCAGGTGCAGGTCACCACGGCGGTCCTGGCGCCGGCGTCGGCGTACCTGGCCAGGGTGCCGCCCGTCCAGATCGCCTCGTCGTCGGGATGCGCGTGCACACACAGCAGACCGAAATCCATGTGGATCAGGCTAGCGGCCTGCCTTATCGTGGTTCGCCCGTTTCGCTACCTTACGAGGGGAGCCCCATGACCTCACCCCGGCTGCGCAGGGCGGCGCGTGCCGTCATCCTCGACCAGGACGACCGGGTGCTGCTGTGCCGCATCGATCTCAGCGCCGGCGGCGGGCCTGTCGTGTGGGCCATGCCGGGCGGCGGGGTGGAGCCCGGCGAGACGAGCCTGCAGGCGCTGGCCCGCGAGCTGGCCGAGGAGGTCGGGCTGCGCCTGGACGGCGAGCGGCCACCGCACGTCTGGCACCAGAGCGCGACCGGCCCGTACGCGCCCGGCTACGACGGTGTGGTCAACGACTACTTTCTCGTGCGGCGGCCCTGCTTCGAGCCGCGGGGCGTCAAGAGCGACGCGGAGCTCGCCGCCGAGCACATCACCGGCTGGCGGTGGTGGAGCGTGGCGGAGATCGCCGCCGGCCACGGCGACGATCTCTTCTCACCTCGCGACCTGGCCGGCGTCCTGGGCGAGCTGCTGGCAGGCGGCGTGCCCGAGGAGCCGGTCCGCATGGGAGCGTGACCCACGCCCCGGCGTTCAGTTGACGCAGTCCTGCCTGTTCAGCCCGAAGGCCAGTTCCCTGACCTTGTTGCCCTTGGTGTAGAGGAAGGCGTAGTAGGCCTTCGGGTTGCCCGGCACCGTGACGTAGGAGATCCCGGCGGGCGAGACGCGCAGCTTCGGGTACGCCTTCTTGACCTGCCGCGCCGAGGAGCCCAGGCCGATGCCCTGCGGCGTCCGCATCCCCTTCTGCGCCAGGATCACGGCCACGCCGACCCGCTTGGAGATGTACAGGCCCACGCGGTCCTTCCCGGCCGGATGCGCCTTGAGGTTCCAGCCGGAGCACGGGCCGGCGCCGGCGCGCTGCTTGAGCACGATCCTCCCGGTGGCCCGCGCCTTCGTGGCGCTCATGCCGAGCTTGACCGCGCCGTAGCCGTACGGCCCCAAGGTCGTCTTCGCAACCGTCGAGAGAGCGGGCGCGGCGAGAGCCGGTGTGGCGAGTGCGGGCGCGGCGGCGACGGCGGCCAGCGCTCCGCCGGCCAGCAGTGCGACGAGTGACTTCTTCATCGATATCCTCCCCGTTGTCGTGACACGTACGGATTCGTCCAGCAGGCCCGGGCGGATCACCACGCCATCACTGCCCCGGCCGCACGATGGTCTTCCACGCCGAGCACTCGCCCGTGGGCCGCGCGGCGGAGCCACGGCAGACCCGCACCTTGACCTGCCGCGTGTTGCGGTAGTCCTTCCTGAACGTGCCGACGCCCGGCACGCAGTTGTAGAAGCCGTGCTCGCGCCAGCGGCCGTCGCGCGAGTCCTGCGAGCGCAGCACCGCCCACGCGCACCCCTTGCCCCGCGTGTCCTCCAGCTTGCCGTCCACGACGTGGCCGAACTGGTGGATGGCGACCTCGCCCCAGGCGGTGGCCATGCCGTCGGCGGAGTGCACGGCCCGCCACTTCCACATCGCCGGGGTGGCGGCGGCGGGGGTGCCGAGCGTCAGCGAGACGGCGGCGGCGGTGACCAGGACGGCGAGCGAACGCATGAGAGAGCTCCACGGTGCGGTGATGATCGAACCCTCCCAGGAATAGGCCCCCGCCCTTGCACCCGGCTTGGAGATCGCTGCACGAGATCTCCGCCGGAGGTGTCGTATCGCGGGTCCGCCCGATCGTCTTGAGGATGAGGAACCATCCAACCGACCCCAGAGGAGCGCACCGATGCGTCCCACCTTGAACACCGTCGACCTCGTGGTGTCCGACATGAAGGCCGCGATCGCCTTCTACGCCCGCCTGGGCCTGACGTTCAAGCTCGACGAGCACTCGCCCGAGCACGCCGGCTGCGACCTGCCGAACGGCCTGCACGTCATGCTGGACACCGAGGCCTTCCGCACCCCGTTCCTGCCGGGCTGGAGCGCGCCGACCGGCACGCCGCGCACGCTGCTGTGCTTCGAGTTCGACAGCCCGGCCGCGGTGGACGCCAAGTACGCCGAGCTCGTCGGGGCCGGTCACCGGGGCGTCGCGGAGCCGTTCGACGCGTTCTGGGGCATGCGTTACGCCACGGTCGCCGACCCGGACGGCGGCCTCGTGGACCTGTACGCCGCACTTCCGGCAAGCTGACCCCAGGAGGACGGACGTGAAATACGTGCTGATGTTCATCGAGACCGAGCAGTACGCCAAACAACTCCAGGACCTGGACGAACCGGACCGGCAGGCCGCCTACGAGGCCGTCACCCGGTGGTTCGCCGAGCACGAGGGCAAGATCACCCATCACACGCACCTGGCGCCGGTGCACACCGCGACCACCGTGCGGCTGGACCAGGGGGAGCCGGTGGTCACCGACGGGCCGTTCGTGGAGGGCAAGGAGGTGGTGAGCGGGTTCGCCGAGATCGAGGTGGCCGACCTGGACGAGGCGTTGCGGCTGGCGCGCTCGTGGCCCGCCTGCCCGATCGTGGAGATCCGCCCCGTCTCATGACCGGACCCACCGGCGGTCAGGAGGTGCTGGCCAGGGCGGTCCGCGAGCACGCGGGCCGCCTGGCCGCGTCCCTGGTGTCGCTGCTGGGCGACTTCTCCGCCGCCGAGGACCTGGTGCAGGACGCGGTGGAGACCGCGCTGCGGCGCTGGCCGGTCGAGGGCGTGCCGGACCGGCCGGACGCCTGGCTGTTCACCGTGGCCAAGCGGCGCGGCCTGGACGTGCTGCGCCGCGAGTCCAACTACCGCGCCAAGCTCGCCCGGCTCACCTGGCCCGACCCGGCTCCGCGCGACGACCGGCTGCGGCTGGTCTTCACCTGCTGCCACCCCGCCCTGTCGCGCGCCGCGCAGATCGCGCTCACGCTCCGGGTGGTGTGCGGGCTGTCGGCGGCGCAGATCGCCGCGGCGTTCGTCGTCCCGGAGAGCACGGTGGCGCAGCGCATCACCCGCGCCAAGCGGAAGATCGCCGAGGCGGGCATCCCCTATCGCATCCCCGCCGAGGAGGAGCTGCCGCAACGGTTGAACGAGGTGCTGGCCGTCATCTACCTGCTGTTCAACGAGGGCTACCTGAGCAGCACCGCCGAACGCGCGCACGCGCTCGACCTGGTGGAGGAGGCGGAATGGCTGGCTGCGCTGCTGGTGAACCTGATGCCGAAGGAGCCGGAGGCGGCCGGACTGCTGGCGCTGATCCGGCTGCACCGGGCACGCGGCGCGGCCCGCTTCGACGGCAGGGGGCGGCTGGTGCTGCTGGCCGACCAGGACCGCTCGTCGTGGGACCGCGACGCCATCGCCGAGGCCACCGCCCTGCTCACCCGCACGGCCAGGGCACATCGGCAGCCGGGGCCCTACCAGGTGCAGGCGGCGATCGTGGCCTGCCACGCCGAGGCAGGGACGTTCGCCGACACGGACTGGGCGCAGATCCTCGTGCTGTACGACATGCTGCTGCACCTGGCGCCCTCCCCGGTCGCGCGGCTGCACAGGGCCGTCGCCCTGCGGCACGTCACCGGCCCCGAGGCGGCCCTGACCGAGCTGGCCGGCCTCGGCCACGCGCTGGAGCGTTACCCGCTCTACCACGCCACCCGCGCCGAGCTGCTGCGCGACCTCGGCCGGGCCGACGAGGCGCGCCGTGCGGACGAGCAGGCCCTGCGCCTGACCGCCAACCCGGCCCAGCAGGCGCTGCTGGAACAGCGCCTCGGCTGGGACTGAACGCCGCCCGTACCCCATCCCGGCTGCTGGCGCGTACGGTGGCGGAGCGGAGGTGATGGTGCGGATGAGCGCTGAGAAGCTGCGACGCAAGCCGTACGAGAAGCGGTTGTTCGAGTTGCAGGCCGAGCTGGTGAAGCTCCAGGAGTGGGTACGCGCGGAGGGCCAGCGGCTGGTCGTGATCTTCGAGGGACGCGACGCGGCCGGCAAGGGCAGCACGATCAAACGGGTGGCCGAATACCTCAACCCCCGCGTGACCAGGATCGTCGCCCTGCCCGCACCCACCGAGCGCGAGCGTACGCAGTGGTACTTCCAGCGCTACGTCGAGCACCTGCCCGCGGCGGGCGAGATCGTGCTGTTCGACCGGAGCTGGTACAACCGGGCCGGCGTCGAGCGGGTGATGGGCTTCTGCACCCAGCAGGAGTACACCCGGTTCCTGCACCAGTGCCCGATCTTCGAGCGGCTGCTGGTGGAGGACGGGATCCTGCTGCGCAAGTACTGGTTCTCGGTGAGCGACACCGAGCAGGAGCGCCGCTTCCGCGCCCGGCTGGAGGACCCGATGCGGCGCTGGAAGCTGTCGGAGATGGACCTGGAGTCGATCACCCGGTGGGAGGAGTACTCCCGCGCCAAGGACGAGATGGTGGTGCACACCCACATCCCCGAGGCGCCCTGGTACGAGGTGGAGAGCGAGGACAAGCGGCGGGCCAGGATCAACATGATCTCCCACCTGCTCTCCACGGTCCCCTACCGCGAGGTGCGGCGCACGCCGCTGAAGATCCCGGCCCGGCCCGCCCCGACCGGGTACCGGCGCCCGCCGAGGGTGGAGACGGCGGTGCCCGACGTGACGAAGGATCTCCAGCGATAGAGGGGACCAAGGACCTTCGGGCGCGGGCCGTACGGCACTGAGCGCGAGCGGCGGGGACCGGTGTGATGGAGGCATGACGAGGACTGCACGACGGAGCTGAACGGAGGCTCGTCATGGCCACCACCACCCCCCGGCCCACGGCGACCGGTGAGCTCGCCGCCCGCCGCCCGGTCGACTACGTCTGGGCCGCCGCCCGGATCTCGATCGGCTGGATCTTCCTGTGGGCGTTCCTGGACAAGACCTTCGGCTGGGGCTTCGCCACCCCCGCCGACCGCGCCTGGCTGAACGGCGGCAGCCCGACGACCGGCTTCCTCAAGGGCACCGGCGAGAACGCGCTCGGCGGCTTCTTCTCCGGCCTGGCCGGGCAGGCGTGGGTGGACTGGCTGTTCATGGCCGGCCTGCTCGGCGTCGGCGTCGCCCTGATCCTCGGCATCGGCACCCGGATCGCCGCCGGCGCCGGCACCGCGATGCTGCTCCTGATGTGGGCCGCCGAGCTGCCCCTGGCCAACAACCCGGTCATCGACGACCACATCGTCTACTCGATCGTCCTCATCGGCCTGGCCCTGGCCGGCGCGGGACGTACCCTCGGGCTCGGCAACCTGCCCATCGTCCGGCGCACCGCCTGGCTGAAGTAGCGGGCCACCCGTCCACCCCCTGCGCCCCAGGGGGTGGGCTTTCCGCTGCCGTCACTCGAACAGCGACGGATCCCCGGTGCCCCGGCGGAGGATCTCCGGCTCGTCCTGCGACAGGTCGACGACCGTCGTGGGGGTGGCGCCGCACTCGCCGGCGTCGATGACGGCGTCCACCACGTGGTCGAGCCGCTCCTTGATCTCCCAGCCCTGCGTCGGCGGCTCGCTCTCGCCGGGCAGCAGCAGGGTGCTCGACACCAGCGGCTCGCCCAGCTCGGCCAGCAGCGCCTGCGTCACCACGTGATCGGGGATCCGCACGCCGACCGTCTTCTTGCGAGGGTGCAGCAATCGGCGCGGCACCTCCTTGGTGGCCGGCAGGATGAACGTGTACCCGCCCGGAGTCGCCGCCTTGACCAGCCGGAACACCGAGTTGCTCACGTGCACGAACTGGCCGAACTGCGCGAAGTCCCGGCAGATCAGGGTGAAGTGATGGTCGCTGCCGAGGCCGCGGATCTCCCTGATCCGGTCGATGCCCTCCTTGTTGCCCGGCCGGCACCCCAGCGCGTACGAGGAGTCGGTGGGGTAGGCGATCAGCCCGTCCGCGCGCAGCAGGTCGACGACCTGGCTGATCAGGCGGGGCTGGGGGTTGTCGGGATGCATGTCGATGTACTTGGCCACACCTTGGATCCTAGGAGTGGCCCGGACCCGCGCATGACCACGTGCCGCTGGGCGATCGGGGCGGCGGTGCGGGCAGCACCGGCCGGGACGTGGCCGCCTCCGCCTGCGGGTTGTGGTGGCCGCGCTGGAGCAGGCTGAAGGGCCGCCCGTGGGATCAGCGCTGTTCATGTCGGCGACGGCTGCTCCGACTGCGGCGACAGCTGCAACTGTCGCAACTGCTCCTGCGGCAACTGACTGCACCGCGCTCGCATGGAACCGGCGGTGGTACGAAGCCGCGCTCGCTCGCAATCGGCGGTGGTACGAAGCCGCGCTCGCTCGCGATCGGCACCGGCACAGCGCCGAGCCCGCCCGAAACCGGCGCGGCGAACCTCCCCGGCGTCTACACTCTGCCCGCATGCGCTTAAAGATGATCTTCGCGCTGCTCCTGGCCTACGCCGTCACCGCCGCCCCCGTCTTCCTCCCCGGCGAGCTGCGAGTAGTCGTCCAACCGGCCACCCCCGACGGAGCCGAGGTGTTCTACGAGCCCTTCTCCCCGGTGCTGCTCAGATCGTACGAGAACATCGAGCCCTACAACCGGGCCCAGCTCCTCGCCGCACAACGCGCCGAGGCCTACCCCGACGACCTGGCTCCGCCCTACATCGCCCACGGCGGCTCGTACCGCCTCATCGCCCCCTACGTCACCGAGCGTGGCCGCGCGCTGGCCACCCCGGTGATCTCTGGCGTCTACTGGGACCAGGGGCAACGGGTCAGGTTCGACATCGTGCCGGAGGTGCGGCGGGTCGCCAACAGCCAGGCGGAGCTGAGCCGGCTGTTCGAGGGCGGGCCCGACCTGCTCGACGAGCCCGGCGTCTACGGGGCCTCGATCGACGAGGAGGCCAACCGGATCGTCATCGAGACGAACATCTTCGACCCGGACCTGCGCCACCGGCTGGCCGAGCGGCACGGCGGCCTGGTCATGGTGAAGTGGGATCCGTTCGGCCAGCCGATGCAGCTCCTTTGAGCCGGGCTGTGGCTGATCAGGCACCCACGAGGGTCACCGGCCGGCCGGAGATGTCGGTAGATTCAAGGCGAAATCAGGGATGGAGAGGTTGAGATGCCCGAAGACCACGGCGACAGGGCCGGCGGCGCGCGGCCGTACATCTGGATGCTGGTGCTGGCGGCGGCGGTGCTGCTCGCCGACCAGGCGTCCAAGCTGTGGGCGGTCTCCGCGCTCTCGGGCGGCGGGCGGATCACGGTCGTCCCGGGGCTCATCGAGCTGCGCCTGCTGCTGAACCCCGGTGCCGCGTTCTCGATCGGCGAGGGCGCGACCTGGGTGTTCACGCTGACGACGGCCGCGGCGGTCGCGGGCATCCTGTACGTCGGGCGGCGCCTGCGCTCCCCGGCCTGGACCGCGGTCCTGGGCGGCCTGCTGGGCGGCGCCACCTCCCACCTGCTCGACCGCCTGTTCCGCCCGCCGTCCTTCGGGCACGGCCACGTCGTCGACTTCATCGACTACGGCGGCCTGTTCGTCGGCAACGTCGCCGACATCGCCCTCACCGTGAGCTGCGCCCTCCTCCTGCTCCTGACCCTGCGCGGCATCCCGCTGGGTACTTTCACCGAGGAGAGGCAGCCCTCGTCGTAGCGGCAGGTCAGGTCGCAGCTCCGAGAGGGGCAGCCCTCGTCGTAGCGGCAGGTCAGACCAGCAGCTGCTCGATGAGGTCGGCGGCGCGGGTGGTGCCGCCCTCGGCGCGGGCGTCCGCCTGGAGCCGGGCCGAGCGGCGGGCGACCTCCGGGTCGGCGGTGAGATCGAGCAGGGCCTCCCGCAGGGCCTGCGCGGTGGCGTCCGCGGTGTCGATGCGGCGGGCGACACCCAGCTCCACCAGCCGGTCGGCGTTCATGAACTGCTCGGCCGCCTGCGGCACGGCGATCATCGGAACGCCGGCCAGCAGCCCCTCACCGCACCCGCCCATGCCGGCGTGGGTGACGAACGCGTCCGCCTGCTCCAGGATCGCCCGCTGTGGCACCCACGGATGCACCTCGACGTTCGACGGGATGACGCCCAGCTCACCCGCGTCGGTGTACTTGCCGATCTGCAGCACGACGTGCCAGCCCGGCAGGTCGCCGAAGGCCGCCAGGCACTGCCGGTAGAACTCGGGCTGCCGGGTGTACGCCGAGCCCAGCGAGATCAGCAGCACCTTCTCCGCGCCGTCGGGACGTGCCCAGCCGCCCTGCTCCCCGCCGGGCCCGTAGCAGGGGCCGACGAAGGTCACCGTGCCGGTGTCGACCTGGTCGGCGTGCGGCTGCATGGCCCGGGAGATCAGCGCCAGGGCACGCGAGGGCACGCCGGAGAAGGCGTCCACGTCGGTGGTGGCGGCCCCGGAGCCGGCGAGCCACCGCGCGAACCTCTCCCGATAGGCGTCGGCGCCCGGCAGCCCCCACAGGTGCGCCGCCACGTCCTGGTCGTAACCCTTCCACGCCACGAACGTCGGCGACAGCTGCACCAGCGGCCGCCCCTGCGACTCGGCGAGCGCGCGGGCGGCGTAGGCGCCGATGTCGTACAGGTAGAGGTCCGCGGGATCGTCGTCGTAGACGGCGCGCAACTGCGGCAGAGCTTGTACGGCGTCGTCGAGGAACAGGCTCATCGCGGCGATGGGGTCGTCGGGCCAGTCGTTGTCGGCGACCGGCAGCACGGAGGTGCAGGGGACCAGGTCGGCCCCGGTGGCCGTGATGAGGTCGCCGACCGCGGGATCGTTGGCGTAGGTCACCCGATGGCCGCGGGCGGCCAGCTCACGGATGATCTCCAGGCTGGGCAGGACGTGGCTGACGGCGGGGATGCCGATCATGGCGATGTGCGACACGCGCTCATCCCTCCTGGTTGCCGGGGGCGGCGGCCTCGAGGTCGGCGACGCCGCCCGACATGATGGTCCGTACGTGCTCGGTGATGTGCTCGGCCGGCCAGTCCCACCAGGCCACCGCCAGCAGCCGGGCGATGTCCTCGTCGCTGAAGCGGGTGCGGATGAGCCGGGCAGGGTTGCCGCCGACGATCCCGTAGTCGGGCACGTCGGAGGTGACCACCGCGCCGGCGCCGATGATCGCGCCGTGCCCGATCCGCACGCCCGGCATCACGGTCGCGCCGTAGCCGAACCAGACGTCGTTGCCGACCACCGTGTCCCCTCTGCTCGGCAGGCCGGCCAGCAGGTGGAAGTGCTGCGCCCAGGAGCCGCCCATGGTGGGGAAGGGGAAGGTCGAGGGGCCGTCCATGCGGTGGTTGGCGCCGTTCATGATGAAGCGCACGCCCGTGCCCAGCGCGCAGAACTTGCCGATGATCAGCTTCTCCGGGCCGTAGTGGTAGAGGACGTTGCGGGTCTCGAACGCGGTCGGGTCGTCGGGGTCGTCGTAGTAGGAATACTCCCCGACCTCGATCAGCGGGGACTTCACCAGCGGCCGGAGCTGCACCACCCGCGGCTGCTCCGGCATGGGGTGCAGCACGGTCGGATCGGCGGGGACGAGCGGATTCATGAAGTGCGACTCCGTTAACGCGACAACCTTTACATTAAGATGTTGTCATGGTGCCGGCCGATGAGCAAACCGAATACCGAGGCTTGGAGTCGAGTGGGAGGCTGTGCGAATGCGCGGGCGGGAGTTCGTGTGAAGCGCGGGCGGGAGATCGTGCGATGACCCGGCGGCGGTTTCGTGCGATGCGCGAGCCGGAGACCGTGCGATGAGCAAGCGGGAGACCGTGCGATGAGCAAGCGGGAGACCGAGCGATGACTTCCGAGGCGGCCCCGCCGCCCAGACGCCGGCCTGGTGGCCGTACCGGCCGCATCCGCGCGCAGGTGCTCGACGCGGTCCGTGCCGAGCTGACCGAGCGCGGTTACGACGGACTCAGCCTGGACGGGGTCGCGGCGCGCGCGGGCGTGCACCGGGCGACGGTGTACCGGCGCTGGCGGGATGTGGGCGGGCTGCTCGCCGACGTCCTGGACGCGACGGGCGACGACGACTGGGAGCCCCAGGACACCGGCTCCCTGCTGGGCGACCTGACCGCACTGAACCACGAGAACCTCACCGCCATGACCGCGCAGCCCTCGATGGCCGCCGCCCTGATCGCCGCCTCGTTCCGTTCGGAGGAGGCCGCCCGCGGGCTGCGGCGGCTGTGGGAGGACCGCTACACCCGCTGCGAGGTCGTCGTCGAACGGGCCGTCAGCCGCGGCGAGCTGCCGCCGGGCACCGACGCGCGGCGGCTGCTCGTCGCCGCCACCGCCCCGCTCTACCATCACCTGGTGCTGCTGCGCACGGAGCCGGACCCCGACCTGCCCGGCCAGGCCGCCAAGGCGGCGGTCCTCGCCGCCTTCGCAGGCGCCTTCGCCGGGAACTCGGCCGACACCGCGTGACGGCGGGGGCTTGGCGCCTCGGTGTGGCCGGGTTCCCGGCGGCTTTCGTGTGACGGCGTGACGGCGAGTCCCGGGCGCCTCGGTGCGGCGCGGTCTCTCAGTCGCCTTCGCGTGGCAGCGGGCTCTCACCGAAGACGGCGGCGAGGGCCTTGGCGATCAGGCCCGGCAGGTCGGCACGCCCGTCCTCCTCGGCCCAGCGCACCAGCGCCGTGTGCAGAGCGGCCAGGCAGGCACTGGCCGCCGCCTGTGCATGGAAGGCCGTCTCGGGGTCGGCGGCGTCATCCCCGAGAGCGCCGATGATCGCCTGTTGCAGGGCGTACTGGTTGTCCAGGTGCTTGGCGCGCAAGGCGGGTGTAGAGATCATCAGCCGCAGCCGGGTGAGCAGGAACTCCCTCCCGGCGTCATCGCCGGTCAGCGCCGCGGCCGAGTCGATGAGCGCGCCCCCGATGCGGCGGACCAGCGGCTGCCCGGGAGCCGACGCGGCGATGCGCTCGCCGACGAGCCTGCCGTGCTCATCGGCCAGCACCAGATCCTCCTTCGTGGGGAAGTGCCGGTACACGGTCATCGGTGACACCCCCGCGGCCTCGGCGACGTCGGTCACGGTCGTCGCGTCGTAACCGCGCCAGGCGAACAGCCGCACCGCGTGCCCCTGGATCATGCGCTGCGTCTGGGCTCTCCTGCGCGCTCGCAGCGTTGTGTGCTGATCGGCCATGTGGTAGACACTACCGCAGTGGTAGTCACTACCAACTTGGTAGCAGCTAACAGATTGGGTGATGAGCATGGCAGGCAGAACGGCTCTGGTGACCGGGGCGTCGCGCGGCATCGGGCAGGCGATCGCGATCCGGCTGGCGGCCGGAGGGACGACGGTCATCGTGCATTTCGGTACGGACGAGGACGGCGCGCACGCGACGGTCGCCGAGATCGAGCGCGGCGGCGGCACCGCCTACGCCGTCGGCGCGGAGCTGGGCGTGGACGGTGACGTCGAGACGCTGTTCGCGGGGGTGGAGGCGGCGCTGGCGGGGCGGCCGCTCGACATCCTGGTCAACAACGCGGCGGCACCGCCCGCGGGGCCGTTGGGGGTGACGACGCGGGCCGAGTTCGACCGGCTCTTCGCGGTGAACGTGCGGGCGCCGTACTTCATCGTCCAGCGGGCGCTGCCGCTGCTGCGCGACGGCGGGCGCATCATCACGATCTCGTCCGTGGCGACCAGGATGGCCAACCCGGGCCAGACGTCGTTCGCCATGACCAAGGGCGCGGTCGAGACCATGACCCTGACCCTGGCCACCCAGCTCGGTGCCCGTGGCATCACGGTGAACGCGGTCGCTCCCGGCGCCACCCGTACAGCCACCAACGGGATGGCCTTCGAGGCGCCCGGCCTGGCCGAGTTCATCGCGGGGTCGACGGCGCTCGGCCGGCTGGGCGAGGCCGGTGACGTTGCGGACGTCGTCGCGTTCCTCGCCTCCGACGCCGCCCGCTGGATCACCGGCCAGGTCATCGACGCCACCGGCGGCCTCTTCCTGGGGCCGGCCGCCAGCGCAGCTTGAGCGCAGGATCACCCCTCCGTGCTGGTCCGGGCGTGGGTGGCTGCTCCGCGCAGGTTCGGGCACAGGCCGCCCGTCCGGGCAGCGTGAGCGCGGGGCCGCCCGTCCGGGCAGCGTGAGCACGGGCCAGTCCGTCCGTGCTGCGTGAGCGCGGGCCAGTCCGTCCGTGCAGCGTGAGCGCGGGGCCGCCTGTCCATGACAGCCCGAGCTGGGCCCAACCCCGGCTGTCCTGTCCAAGCGCTCCGGGGAGGGCGATTCGCCTTCCTCAGGTACGGTGCTTGAGCCCCGGGAGCAGTCCTCGGCCAGGCTCAGGTCACCCCCGCTGCCCGGGTTGGTAGTCGCCGGCCGGCTGCTGGGTGATGACGTTCAGCCGATTCCAGGCGTTGATGATCGCAATCAAACCCGCCAGCGCAGTGAGCTGCTCCTCGTCACCATGCTCAGCGGCCTCGGCCCCACGCCCGGTCGGAGACGCCTCCGGCCCGTCCGCGATGCGTGTGCCCTGCTCGGTCAGTTCCAGGGCGGCGCGCTCGGCGCTGGTGAACACCGTGGCCTACCGCCGGACCGCGACGAGATTGAGGCGCACCGCAGTCTCCCCGGCGTGCGCGGCGTCCTTGGTGTGCTGGTCGACGCAGACGGCGCAGCCGTTGATCTGGCTGGCGCGCAGTTGCACCAGCTCCCGCGTCGCGGCGGGCAGGGGTGAGTCGTGCACGGCCCTGTCCGCTGAGACGAGGTACTTGGCGGCCTTGGCCTCGACCGGGTTGGCGGCGTAGTCGAGACGGGCGTCCATGGTGATCTCCTTGCCGTGTCAGTGGTTCCACCTCGACGACGAAGCGGCCCGGCGTGCGGGACTGGCAACGTGACGTATTCGCTGGTTGGTCGGTGCGATGCGAGCGGGTGAGCCTGTTCGGCGACGGCTCAGATGATCTCACCTGCGTAACGGATTATGATGGCCAGAATCGTGCCCGAATGCCGAATTTCGGTGGACACTCACGCGTCGTCTCGGGACCGGCCGTCGGCTCTCGTTTCCCGGCAACGCCGGGCCCAGTAGGCGAGGTCGGCCTGGGCGGTCAGTGTTTCGGGGTGTTCGGTGCCCGAGATGCGTTCGCGGAGGGGCAGCAGTGCGGCGAACTGGTCGCGCGCTCCGGCCGGATCCCCCGCTTCCCCCGACCAGCGGGCGAGGTTGGCCTGGGCGGTCAGTGTTTCGGGGTGTTCGGTACCTGAGATGCGTTCGCGGAGGGGCAGCAGTGCGGCGAACTGGTCGCGCGCTCCGGCCGCGTCCCCCGCTTCCCCCGACCAGCGGGCGAGGTCGGCCCGGACGGCCAGTGTTTCGGGGTGTTCGGTGCCCGAGATGCGTTCGCGGAGGGGCAGCAGTGCGGCGAACTGGTCGCGCGCCCCGGCCGGATCCCCAGCCTCGCCCGACCAGTAGGCGAGGTTGGCCCGGGCGGTCAGCGTGTCGGGGTGTTCGGCGCCCAGGACGCGTTCGCTGATAGGCAGCAGCGCGGCGCACTGGTCGCGCGCCCCGGCCGCGTCCCCCGCCTGCCCCGACCAGTAGGCGAGGTTGGCCCGGGCGGTCAGTGTTTCGGGGTGTTCGGCACCCGAGACGCGTTCGCGGAGGGGCAGCAGTGCGGCGAACTGGTCGCGCGCCCCGGCCGGATCCCCAGCCTCGCCCGACCAGCGGGCGAGGTTGGCCCGGGCGGTCAGTGTTTCGGGGTGTTCGGTGCCCGAGATGCGTTCGCGGAGGGGCAGCAGTGCGGCGAACTGGTCGCGCGCCCCGGCCGGATCCCCAGCCTCGCCCGACCAGTAGGCGAGGTTGGCCCGGGCGGTCAGCGTGTCGGGGTGTTCGGCGCCCGAGACGCGTTCGGTGATAGGCAGCAGCGCGGCGAACTGGTCGCGCGCCCCGGCCACATCCCCCACCCTCCCGGTGCAGGAGGCGAGGTTGGCCCGGTCGGTCAGCGTTTCGGGGTGTTCGGGTCCGTGGTGGTTGAGCTGAGCCTGGTAGCGCTGGTGTTGCAAGGTTTTGGCGGTGGCGTAGTCCCCGCTGGCGTCCAGGTAGTCGATCACCCGGGACATCGCCGGCGATCGCGGGGGCAGGGCCGCGCGGGCGTGGGCCAGCAGTAGCCGGTAGAGCGGCCAGTTGTCGATCACGTTCGGGTCCGCGGGCAGTTCGGCGGTCAGCAGGTCGGCGGCTCGGGCGTGGACGGTCTGGCGCTCGTGTTCGGGGAGGTCGTTTACGGTGACGGCTTGGACCAGGCGGTGGACGCTGACGGTGTCGCAACCGGGGCCGCGGCCGGTGTTGTCAGGGCTGATGGTGATCATGCTGTAGGAGGCCAGCAGCCCCAGCGCCTGGCCGATCTGAAGTTCATCGACGTCGGGCAGGGCGTCGGGCAGGTGGTGCAGGACGGTGATGGGCAGCTGGTCGGGGGCGTAGCAGGCGAGCAGTGCCAGCAGGTGGGGGGCCAGCGGGTTCTGGGCGGCGATCCGGGCGCGGGTGATCGTCCAGACCTGGGCGAGGACGCGTTCGCCGTCGCCGCCGGGCGGCGCGGCCGCGTGAGCCTTGCCGGGGTTGTCGCGCAGCAGTGTGCGGTAGGTGGTGACGTTCATCGCGGGCGTGCGGGCGATGAACGCGGCGGCTTGCGTCAGAGCCAGCGGCAGAAATCCCAGATCCTCAGCCAGCCCGGCCAGGTCGGCCGGCTCGGCCGGTCCGGACTTGTGCGCGGGGGCGCCTCTGCCGGGCGGTCGGGTGGGATGCGCCTGGGTGATCATCCGGGTCAGGAGCTGCCGGGCGGGTTCGGGGTCCAGCACCTCCAGGCTGATGGGGGTGCAGCCCATATCCGTCCAGCCGGTGTCGCGCCGGGTGGTGATCAGCACGTGTCCGCCGGTCAGCCGGCCCAGGTAGGGGCGCAGGTCACGCTCGTCTTCGACATTGTCGAAGACGAGCAGCCAGCCGGGGTGGGCGGCCAGCCACGCCAGCGCCCAGTCGGCCGCCTCCTCCACCGTCGCCGCGGACGCCGCCACCGAGTCGGCGCCCGCGCAGATCGCCCGGGTCAGCCCTGCCAGCGAGGTCTGGATCTGGGCCGGGGTGTCGGCGTCGATCCACCACACCAGCCGGTAGGCGCCGCGGTGGCGGGCGGCGTACTGCAGCGCCAGTTCGCTCTTGCCGATCCCGCCCAGCCCGTACACGGCCGCCTGCGTGATCACCACCGGCTCCACCCCCGCCGATCCCGCCGGCGGCCTGCCCGGGGGCCTGGCCGGCGTTTTGGGTGTGGTGGTCAGTGTCTTGCGCAGCCGGGTGAGCACCTGCCGGCGGCCCAGGAACACCGCCGCCGGCGGGCGGGGCAACCCGGGCAGCCCGACCGGGACGGTGAGGGTGGCCGCGTCCGGCAACGCCCGCCGGTCGGTCGCGGCCGGTACCGCCGGAGAGTGCGCGGGAGCGGATGCGGCGGGTGAGGGAACGCGAGGAGAACCGGCCGAATCGGAAACCTGCGACTGGCCGCGCCACTCGCCCTGCTCTGCGGGATCGACAGCGTGATCGACAGCGGGGTCAACGGCCGGTGGCAAGGGCCGGGGGCCGGTGCGGGACTGCCACAGCGACACCGCCGCCACGATCAGCGAAGCCAATCCGATGGTGGCGCCGGCGGGATCGACGTCACCCTTCCAGCTGACCCACATGACCACCACGGCGGCGACCACCCCGGCCACACCGGCACCGGCCAGGATCCTGAACGTCGCCCGCACGCGACTCCCGCCCGGCATCATCGGCCGCCCGCCACAGCCACCACGACAGCCACCGCGATGCCGATCGGCCGCGATCCGCCTGCCTGTCCCGCAACCACGCTTCCTATCGTGGCGGCACTTCAGGCGAACGGGCAGCACATGCATACAAATCCGTAATCAAGATCCCTAATCAAGCACTGAAAGGCGATTATGGAGGCCCGATTCCCCCTTAATAACCGAATCGCGAGGGAGTGCTCACGCACACTTGGACGGTTCGGAGAAAGATAGTTTCGGGTGTCCCCCGCGCCGCCGCCCGTTCGTCGTTGGGGAGAGAACCCTTGTGGAGGCCGCCATGCAGTACGCCCTGATCATTCACGACGAGCCCGGATACCTCGACGTCCTGTCCGAGGAGGACCACGAGGCGGAGTGCCGCGCGCTGGCCGAGGACCCCCGCTATGTCGGCGGTGCGCAGTTGCAGCCGGTCGAGACGGCGACCAGCGTGCGCGTGGCCGGGGGCAGGACGCTGGTGACCGATGGCCGTTCGCCGACACCAAGGAAGTGCTCGCCGGGCTGCTGCGGGACGAGGCGGAGGCGCACGGCCTGCTGGCGCTGATGCTGATCCACCATGCCCGGCGGTGGGCCCGCTTCCGGGGCGACGACCTCGTGCTGTTGGAGGATCAGGACCGGTCGCTGTGGGACCTGGATCATATCGCGCAGGGCCGCGCGGTGCTCGACCAGGCCATCGCGCTGGGCGGGCGTGGCACGTACGTCGTGCAGGCCGCGATCGCGTCACTGCAGGCCAGGGAGCGGATCGACTGGCCATAGGTGGCGGCGCTGTATCGGCGGCTTGCCGGACTCACCGGCTCGGCGGTGGTCGAGCTCAACGGAGCGGTGGCGCGCGCCCAGGCCGGTGACCCTGCCGGGGCGTTGCGTGCCGTGGATCGGCTGGGGCTGGACGGTTATCTGTATTACCACTCGACCCGGGGCGAACTGCTGCGGCGGCTCGGCCGTGACGCCGAGACCAAGGGCCGCGTACGGCGAGGCGCTCGCGCTGGCCACCTCCACTCCTGAGCGGCGCTTCCTGGCCCGGCGGCTCGAACGGCTCTGAGCGGTGCTTCTTGACCGGCGGCTCGAACGGCTCTGAGCCGCTGTCCCTCGGACGGGTTCCCGTTCGTCTGTATGCGGACGGCGAATCGCCCGTCCCATGCGAGAAGCGCCGTCCACAGGCGCCATCTCACGAGCGCCGGCCCAGAAGGAGAGACCACAAGTCGGCCAGCGACAAGACGGTGTTCCGCCGCTTCCACGAAGCGATCGGCAGCGGCGACCCCGACCTCATCGCCAAGGCGATCGACGAACTCGTCGCCCTGGACGTCATCTGCAACGCCCCCGTCCCGACCGGCATGACGGGGCTGCAGGCGTTCACCCAGATCTGGGACACGATCCTGCACGCGTTCCCCAACCTGCGCGTGCAGATCGAGGAGCTGATCGCGGAGGTCGACAAGCTCGCCTGCAGGAACACGGTCACCGGCACCCTCCGAGGCGAATACCGGGGGCATCGCGCCCATTGGCAGGACCGTCACCTACGGCGAGATGTTCGTCGTGCGCTTCGCCGACGGCAGGATCGCCGAGATCTGGGGGTCGTGGACGTGTTCGCGCAACTGCGGCAGCTCGGTGCCCTCGCCGTCTAGGAATGCCCTGACCTGGGCGTTCATTTGTCCAGCAGCCGTCCGGAGTTCGCTGGACGGACGCTGGACATAGATCCCTTGCGAGCCGATGGGGCCGGCGCACAGCGTGGTGAGCGAGCCCCGGCGCACAGGTCGCCGCCCGACGGGGGTGGCTGGCGAAGCCGCGCCGGGGCCGTACCGGAGACAGGAAGAGGATCATGACGTACTCGAAGCTCGCCCCCGCGGCGGCCGGCCTCGTCGCCGCCCTCGCGATGCTCGCCGTCCCGTCCACCGCGCACGCCACCGCCGCGCAGGCACAGGCGCAGGGCGTGCACCGGCAGTCCGCCGCGTGCACCTCGCCGAAGGGGCAGAAGATCAACGTCTCGTGGGGCGACGGCAACGTCTCCACCACCGTGTACTTCAACAACCACTGCAACCAGAAGCGGTGGATCGAGCTGAAGTTCGTCAAGCAGAACCACGACTACTTCTGGAAGTGCTTCTCGGTCAACCCGCGCACCAGCGGCAAGAAGAAGATCGGCTACTCCAACCCGGACAAGGTCGTCATCACCAAGGCGAAGACCAACTGCTAGCTTGATCTTTAACCTTGGTGGCTGGTGAGGCCGCGCCGGATTTCTCAACAAGACAGCCCTTGGGTGATCATTCTTCTTGTCGAGGGAAGAAGATCCATAACCAAGGGCTGTCGTGATGACTAGTGTGCCTGATCTATGTCCGGTTGGTGCATGGGGGGACCTGACGCGGTTCCGGGGTGAGTTCTACGGCTGTCTGACCGCGCGGGCCGATGCGACATTCGAGCTGGCCGAGGCGGTGTTACGCAGTGATGGACCAGTGCGTTCGCTGGTGGAGTTGTCCCTGGTCGGTGAGCACCGTCGAGGTCATGGGTCGCTGTATGCGGCGTTGGATCGGGGACGGCTCGACGTGGGGCGGCTGCGTCGGGCGTTGAGCACAGTGCCCCTGCCCAGAGCGGCAGACGGGCGGTTGGTGCTGGCGGTGGATGTGACGTGCTGGCTGCGGCCGGACGCGCACACCTCGCCGGAGCGGATCTTGTGCCACACCTATGGGCGGGGCAAGGATCAGCACATCATGATCCCGGGCTGGCCGTACTCGTTCGTGGTGGCGTTGGAGACGGGCCGCAGCTCGTGGACGGCGCCGCTGGATGCGCTCCGGCTGGCGCCGGGGGATGATCTGGCCGCGGTGACCGCCGCCCAGCTGCGCGAGGTAGTCGAGCGGCTCATGGTGGCCGGGCATTGGCAGTGCGGTGACCCCGACATCCTGATCGTGGCCGATGCGGGTTATGACGGGCCGCGCTTGGCATGGTTGTTGCGTGATCTGCCCATCCAGATTCTGGCCAGGATGCGTTCGGATCGGGTGCTGCGCCGGGCAGCACCGGCGCGGGTGCCGGGGACCAACGGCCGGCCACCGCGTCATGGGGGCGAGTTCGTCTTCGGTGACCGGGGCAGTTGGGGCGAGCCTGACGTGGCCACCGAGACCGAGACCCGCCTGTATGGGCGCGCCGCCGCCTGGGCTTGGGATCGGCTGCACCCGCGGTTGACCCGCCGTGCGGCCTGGGTCGATTCAGCTGAGCTGCCGATGATCGAGGGCACCGTGATCCGTCTGGAGGTGGACCATCTGCCCAGCGGAGCGATTCCAAAGCCGGTGTGGCTGTGGTGGTCCCAGGTGGACGCCACCGCAGTGGAGGTGGACCGGATGTGGCAGGCGTTCCTGCGCCGCTTCGACATCGAGCACACCTTCCGCCTGCTCAAACAGACCCTCGGCTGGACCTGTCCCAAGATCCGCGATCCGCGGGCGGCTGATCGTTGGACCTGGCTGATCCTGGCCGTCTACACCCAACTCCGGCTGGCCCGTCCCTTGGCCGCCGACCTACGCCGTCCTTGGGAGGAGCCTGCATCCCCGCAGCGTCTGTCGCCCGCTCGCGTTCGTCGAGGGTTTCGGCACCTGCGCGCCAAGACGCTCAGTCCGGCCCAGGCACCGAAACCTTCCCGGCCAGGACCGGGACGGCCATCAGGGCGCCGCAACAACCAACCCGCCCCACGCCACGACGTCTACACTGCCACCGGCCTGACCACCACGAAGATCCCTGCCCGGAAACCGACGACGAAGAAATCCGCCAACCCACGTCCTCGACGCACAGGTTAAAGATCAAGCTAGCCGCGGAATCCCGCGAAGGGCCCTGCCATCCGGCGGGGCCCTTCGCTGTTTGACAGTCCCGCGCGCCCCGCACATACTCGGATCCGAGTAATAGGAGGCAAGCGATTGGGATCGAGTAAGCGACGCCCGGTGTCGAACGCGCTGGGCCTGGCCGTGCTAGGGCTGCTCATCGAGGCCCCGCTGCACCCGCACGCCATGGCCGCCGCCCTGCGCGAACGCGGTCAGGACCGGGTGTTCAAGGTGACCACCGGCTCCCTGTACGACGTCGTACGGGCGCTGGAGCGGGCCGGCTGGATCGAGGCGCGGGAGACAGTGAAGGTCGGCGCCCGGCCGGAGCGCACCGTCTACCAGCACACCGAGCTGGGGCGGGCCGAGTTCACGCGGTGGGTGGAGGAGCTGATCCGCGTGCCGGCCGCCGAATACCCCAAGTTCCTGTCCGCGGTGGCCTACCTGGGCGCGCTCGGCCCGGAAGGGGCCGCGGCGGCGCTGCGAGACCGCGCCGCGCGAGTGCGCGCGGCGCTGGAGGAGCATCGGCGCGAGCACGGCGAGCTGATGGCGACCGGCAAGGTGCCGCGCCTGTTCGTGATCGAGGTGGAGTACGCGATCCGCGTGCAGGAGGCCGAGCTGGGCTGGATCGAGGAGACCGTGGCCGACATCGAGACGGGCCGGCTGGCCTGGCCGGACGTCTCCGGCTGGGTGCGTGGCGAGGAGGAAGAGCTGCGAGCGGGCGAGGAGAAGAGGCAGGGAGTGGGCGAGGGGGAGGGGTTGTGAGTGGGCGAGGAGAACAGGCTGCGAGCGGGCGAGGAGGCGAAGAAGTGAGTGGTGACGGCACGATCTTGGTGGCGGGCGCGGGGCCCGCGGGGCTGATGCTGGCGGCCGAGCTGACGCTGGCCGGAGCCGAGGTGATGGTGCTCGACGCGCTGCCGGAGCGCTCGCCGTACTGCCGGGGATTCAACCTGAACGCCCGCAGCCTGGAGCTGCTCGACCGGCGCGGCATCGCCGGGCGGTTCCTGGCCGAGGGGCCCACCGTGGCGTTCGCCATGTTCGCCGATCCGGCCAGGCCGCTGGACCTGTCGGTGATGGACAGCGACCATCCGTACGTGCTGGGCATCGCGCAGACCCGCGTCGAGGAGCTGCTGGAGCAGTGGCTGGCCGAGCTGGGCGTGCGGGTGCGCCGGGGGCACACGGTCGTCGACCTGGAGCAGGACGGCGACGGGGTCGAGGTGACCGTCGAAGCGGGCGGGAAGCGGCAGCGCATGCGGGTCGCCTACCTCGCCGGGTGCGACGGCAGCCGCAGCGTCGTACGCAAGCGCGCCGGCATCGCCTTCCCCGGCACGCCCGCCACCAGCTTCGGCGTACTGGCGGACGTCGAGCTGGCCGACCCCGCCGCTCTGCCGTTCGGGATGACCAAGGGCGAGCACGGCGTGGCGTTCGTGATCCCGCGGCCCGGATACGCCCGCATCGTGCTCGACGACCCCGAGCCGCCCGCCGATCGAGACGAGCCGGTGACCCTGGACTACTTCCAGCGCCTGCTGGACCACCAGCTCGGCCGGCGGGTGGAGCTGCGCGAGCCGCGCTGGCTCACCCGCTTCGGCAACGCCGCCCGGCTGGCCGACCGCTACGTCGCGGGCCGGGTCGTGCTGGCCGGCGACGCCGCGCACATCCACCCGCCGACCGGGGCGGTGGGGGTGAACGTGGCGCTCGCGGACGCCGTCAACCTCGGCTGGAAGCTCGCCGCCACCGTGCTCGGGCACGCGCCCGGCGGCCTGCTGGACAGCTACCACGAGGAGCGGCACGAGGCGGGGGAGCGGCTGCTCGGCACCCTGCGCGCCCAGGCGGCCCTCGCCGCCCACGACCCGGCCGTCGCCCCGGTGCGGGAGCTGTTCGCCCAGCTCGTCGAGCAGGTGCCGGGCGCCGGCAAGTACCTCGCCGAGCTGGCGGCCGGGGTGAGCACCCGCTACGACCCGAAGATCCCCGGCGGGCACCCGTGGCTCGGCCGCCTGGCTCCCGACCTGGAGCTGACCCTCGACGGCCGCCGCACCAGCGTCGCCGAGCTGCTGCGGCCCGCCCGCCCGCTCCTGCTCCGCCTCGGCGACCGTCCCCTGCCGGCGGTCCCCGGCGGCTGGGTGGACACCCGCGACGCCCGCTGCCCCGCACAGCCCGGGCTCGAAGGGCTGCTGCTCCGCCCCGACGGGCACGCCGCCTGGGTCTCCACCACGGCCGACCCTCAGCCGGCGGACACCCTCGCCTCGGCCTTGGAGACCTGGTTCGGCGCACCCGTGCCGATCACCCCCTGATCGCCGTTGTGGCGGTCACCCTTGATCGCGCCCGTACGCGTCACCCCTGCCGGAGCACAAATCGTTAAGAGGCTTCCGCGATCTACACGCGACGTAGGGGTGCCAGAGGTCGCGGGTCAGGCGGACTGACGGCGTACCAGGCGGGCGGGCACGACCAACTCGGTGGACGGCTCGTCGATGGTGCCCCGCAGCCGTTCGAGCAGGCGCACGGCCGTGGCCTGGCCGATCTCGCGGGCCGGGTTGGCCATGGTGGTCAGGCCGGGCGAGACCAGGCCGGCGGCGTCGATGTCGTCGAAGCCCATCACGGCCAGATCCTCCGGGACGCGCAACCCGCGCCGCGCCGCCACGTCGAGGGCGCCGATCGCCATGACGTCGTTCGCGCACAACACGGCATCGGGCGGCTCGGGCAGCGCCAGCAGCCGCGCCACGCCCTCCGCGCCGCCCGCTCGGCTGAACTCGGTGTGCGACACGAGCGCCTGACCGGCTGGCACACCGGCCTCGGCGAGGGCCGCGCGGTATCCGGCGACGCGCTCGGCCGCCGGCCCCTCGGCCGCCGGGCCGCACACGAAGGCGATCCTGCGGTAGCCGCGGGCGAGCAGGTGGCGGGTGGCCTCGGCGGCGCCGCCCTCGTCGTCGCTGTGGACCACGTCCACCCCGCGCTGGACCAGCCGCCCGCCGAGCCGTACCACGGGGATGCCCGCCTCGATCACCGGCCGCAGGTCCGCCGCGTGGGTGTGGAAGACCGCGAACGCCAGCCCGTCCACCTGGCGGGCGATCATCTGCTCGATCGCGGCCTGCTCGACCCGCCGCACCCCGTCGGTGTTGCTGATGATCTGGTCGTAGCCGGCGGGGCCCAGCACGTCCTGCAGGCCGCGGGCCAGTGCGGGGTAGAAGGGGTTGGTGATGTCGGGGATGATCAGGCCGATGGTCTGGCTGCGGCTGGTGCGCAGCCCCCTGGCCAGGACGTTGGGCTGGTAACCCAGCTCCTCGATCGCCTCCAGCACCCGCCGCCGTGTCTCCTCGGCGACGGGGCGGCGGCCGTTGAGGGTGTGGGACACGGTCGTCGCGCTCACCCCGGCCAGGTCGGCCACCCGCCGGATGCTCGGCCGCTCGCCTCTCAGCGCGCGGGGCTGCTCGGTGAGCAGCGGTGGGACGCGGCGCGCCGCCGCCAGTCCTGGACCATGGGGTTCTGTGTCGGTGGGGCCGCCGTCTCGCGGGTGGGTCTCGGCCGCGCCACCGCTGGGCTTCGCGCTCTCGCCGGGGCCCTGGAAGAAGGCTTCGAACGCGCCGCCCAGTACGGCGTAGGCTTCCTCCAGCGTGCGCATGCCGCGCACGACGGCCTCGGCGGGCGGCACCCGGTCGGCGGCCTCCAGCAGGATCGACTCCCACACCTGGCGGAGCGGCCCGAGCGCCGTCGCGGCCAGAATCCGCGCCCTGAGCCGGCCCCCGCCCTCCCCCCTGACGATCGCTCGCGCTTCCGCCTGCGCCGCGCCGAGCAACCCGGCCGGTGCCTCCGCCAGCGATACGGCGAGCGCCTCCGCCAGCGAACGTTCCCGCGCCGCGAACAACTCCCGCCCATACGCCCGCAACGTCTCGCTACCCCGATAAATCCGCCCGAACAGCGCAAGCCCACCAACAGACCCAGACCGCAACAACCCGCTCAGCGCGACAGCCGCCCCCAGACCCCGCCGCAGCAACCCCGCCACCTCGGCCGGATCCCCTGCCAACAGCGGCTCATGCTCGTAAAAGAGCTGCTCCTTGACGGGAAAGTAGTTGAACACGGTCTTGGCCGACACATCAGCCGCCTCCGCCACCTCGCTCACGGTCACCGCGTCGAAGCCCCGCAACGCGAACAACCGCATCGCCGCGTCCGCGATCGCGCGCCGCGTCTCGGCCTTCTTCCGCTCACGCCGGGCCGGGGGCTGCTGGGTGGGCATGCCCGGATCTTACATCGACACGATCCTTTCAGTCACTATAAGTTCAGGGCGCCTCCGGGCCGCCGCCCGGCTCGGTGTGAGCAGGCAGCATGTCTGTCCGGCGGATGCGGCGTCCAAGGTGCGTTCAGCGGCTGTAAGTTCGCGCGGCGGCATGCCCGCCCGGCACGGGACGACGGCACCCACATGCGGCGGGCCCCCGTGGTCGGCGGCAGGGGGCCGCCCACAACCTTCCGTCGGTGCCGGGCGGGCGTGAGTTTGGATTAAAGGCCCTCCGGCTCGACCATGCAAGAGGGTGGAGCGCTCCAGGCCGATATTTGCGCGAAGTGATCGAGATTTTGCGCCGCTAAGTCGTCCCGCGCCGTTCACTCACTGAAGTGTCAAGCTCTTGACAGCCATATTTCGGCGCGGTAAGCAACTCGTTAGATCCTGATATCACCCGACAAATCGTCAAGCGCAATCGCATCTGCAAAGCGCGGTCGGCGCGCGCCTTGCCTGACGTCCCCCCGGTCAGGAAAGGAAGCCCATGTCTGCGTGGTCGAGGCTGCTCGTCGCGGCGTCGCTGGTGTTCACCGGCGCGGCGGCGATCGACATCCCACCCGGCGACTACCAGCACGTCCAGCTCGCACTCGGGCCGCCGGAGCTGGGCGAGCCCATGTCGCTCGCGGTCCTGCCCGACAGGTCGGTGCTGCACACCGCCCGCGACGGCACCGTCCGGCACACCGACGCCTCCGGCGCGACGAAGGTGGCGGGCAAGCTGGACGTCTACACCCACGACGAGGAGGGCCTGCAGGGCATCGCCATCGACCCGGGCTTCACCACCAACCGCTTCGTCTACCTCTACTACTCGCCCAGGCTGAGCACTCCGGCCGGCGACGCCCCCGTGACCGGCACCGAGGCCGACTTCGCCCCCTGGAAGGGGCACCTGGACCTGTCGCGCTTCACGCTCAAGGCCGACAACACCCTCGACCTGGCCGGCGAGAAGGTGGTGCTGGAAGTGCCCAACGATCGCGGCCAGTGCTGTCACGTGGGCGGCGACCTCGACTTCGACGCCGCCGGCAACTTGTACCTGACCACCGGCGACGACACCAACCCGTTCGAGTCGAGCGGCTACTCCCCGCTGGACGAGCGGACCAGCCGCAACCCCCAGTTCGACGCCCAGCGCACCTCCGCCAACACCAACGACCTGCGCGGCAAGCTGCTCCGTATCAAGCCGCAGCCCGACGGCACCTACACCGTCCCCAGCGGCAACCTGTTCCCCCCGGGTACGGCGGGCACCCGGCCGGAGATCTACGCCATGGGCTTCCGCAACCCGTTCCGGATGAGCGTGGACAAGCAGACCGGCACGGTCTACCTGGGCGACTACGGTCCCGACGCGGGCGGCGCCGACCCCGGCCGCGGCCCGGGCGGCCAGGTGGAGTTCGACCGCGTCACCGGCCCCGGCAACTACGGCTGGCCGTACTGCACCGGCACCAACACCGCCGCCGAGACCTACACCGAGTACACCTTCCCCAGCGGCCCCTCCGGCGCCAAGTACGACTGCGCGGGCGGCCCCGTCAACAACTCCTTCCGCAACACCGGCCTGGCCAGGCTGCCCGCCGCCAAGCCGAGCTGGATCAAGTACGGCGACGCGGGCTCGCCCCCGGAGTTCGGCGGCGGCTCGGAGTCGCCCATGGGCGGCGAGGTCTACCGCCATGACGCCGGCTCCTCCTCGGCGGTCAAGTTCCCGCAGTCGCTGGACGGCCGGTACTTCGCCATGGAGTTCGGCCGCCAGTGGATCAAGGCGATCGAGGTCGGGAGTGACGGCACGCCCGGCGTGATCGAGGACTTCCCGTGGGACGGCACGCAGATCATCGACGCGGAGTTCGGCCCCGACGGCGCCCTGTACGTGCTGGACTACGGCACGGGCGGCGGCAACCAGGCGCTGTACCGGATCGAGTACCTGGGCGGCGCGAACCGCAACCCCGTCGCCAGGGCCGCCGCCGACAGGACCTCCGGCACGGCGCCGCTGACCGTGGCCTTCTCCTCCGCGGGCAGTTCCGACCCCGAGGGCGGCGCGCTCACCTACAGGTGGGACTTCGGCGACGGCACCTCCGCCACCCAGGCCAACCCCACCCACACCTACACGGCCAACGGCACGTTCCGGCCGACGCTGACCGTACGCGACCCGCAGGGCCTGACCGGGACCGCCAGCCTGGTGATCACCGTCGGCAACACCGCGCCCACCGTGACGCTCACCACGCCGGCCGACGGTCAGCTCTTCTCCTACGGGCAGGCCGTGCCCTTCCGCGTCACCGTCGCCGACCCCGAGGACGGCACCGTGAGCTGCGCCGCCGTCAAGGTGACGTACCTGGTGGGACACGACAGCCACACCCACGCCATCACCTCCGGGAACGGCTGCGAGGGATCGATCACCATCCCGCCCGACGGTGAGCACGACGCGGCGGCCAACCTCTACGGGGTCTTCGACGCCGAGTACACCGATCGGGGCGGGCTGACCGGCCACAGCGTCCGCACCCTGCAGCCGGCGCACCGCCAGGCCGAGCACTTCGGCGCCCAGCAGGGCGTCCAGATCGCCGCCCACGGCGGCGCCGAGGGCGGCGCCACCGTCGGCTTCACCGACAACGGCGACTGGATCTCCTTCGAGCCGTACCTGCTGGCGGGAGCCACCCGCGTGACCGCCAGGGTCTCCTCCGGCGGCCCCGGCGGGACCATCGAGGTGCGCGCGGGCTCCGCGACCGGGACCCTGCTGGGCACGCTCGCGGTGGCCGGCACGGGCGGCTGGGACACCTTCACCGACGTCTCGGCGAACCTGAGCGGCACCGCCCCGTCCGGCCCGACCAAGCTGTTCCTCGTCTTCAAGGGCGTCACGGGCCAGGGCAACCTGCTCGACGTGGACGCCTTCACCCTCGCCACGGGAGCCACGACCGCCGAGGGCGAGTCGTACACGTCCAGCTCGGGGGTGCAGATCGCCGCCCACCCGCCCGCCAGTGGCGGCAGGACGCTCGGCTACGTGGACAACGGCGACTGGGCGGGCTACGCGAACGTCGCCACGACCGGCGCGAAGACGTTCGCCGCCCGCGTCTCCTCCGGCGGGGTCGGCGGCACCATCCAGGTCCGCTCGGGCTCGGCCACCGGCCCTCTGCTGGGCTCGGTGGCCGTGCCCGTCACGGGCGGCTGGGAGAGCTTCCAGAACGTCTCCACCGCGCTGGCCGGCTCCGGCACCGGGCCGCTGTTCCTGGTCTTCACCGGCGGCAGCGGCAACCTCTTCGACCTCGACACGTTCACGATCACCAGGTAGGCGGCGATGCTGTCCAAACTCCTGAGCCTCGCGCTCGTCGCGGCGAGCCTGACCGCCGTCCCCGCGGATCCGGCCTATCAGGTGCTGGTCTTCTCCAAGACCGCCGGTTTCCGCCACGACGCCATCCCCGCGGGCGTCCAGGCCATCCGCGACCTCGGCGCGGCGAACGACTTCACCGTGACCGCCACCGAGGACGCCGGCGCCTTCACGAACCTGTCCGGCTACGAGGCCGTGATCTTCCTCAACACCACCGGCGACGTGCTCGACGACACTCAGCAGGCCGCCTTCCAGTCCTACGTGGACGGGGGCGGCGGCTACGTGGGCGTGCACGCCGCCGCCGACACCGAGTACGGCTGGCCGTACTACGAGAAGCTGGCCGGCGCGTACTTCAGGAGTCACCCCGCCGTCCAGCAGGCCACCGTCCGCACGGAGAGCCGCGCCCACCCCGCGACCGCGCACCTCGGCCCCGCCTGGACCCGCACCGACGAGTGGTACAACTACCGCACCAACCCCCGGGCGTCGGCACGCGTCCTGCAGTCGCTGGACGAGACCACCTACAGCGGCGGCGACATGGGCGGCGACCACCCCATCACCTGGTGCCACCCCCAGGGCCGGGGCCGCGCCTTCTACACCGGCCTCGGCCACACCGTCGAGTCCTACGCCGACCCGGCCTTCCGCAGCGTGCTGCTCGGCGGCATCCGGTACGCGGCCGGGGTCGCCCAGGCCGACTGCCGCCCCGAGAACGGCTACACCCCGCTCTACAACGGCTCCACCAGCGGCTGGTCCCAGGCAGGGCCCGGCGGCTTCGGCAACGCCGACGCCACCCTCACCTCCCAGGGCGGGATGGGCCTGCTCTGGTACTCGGCCAGGGAGCTCGGCGCGTACTCGCTGAAACTGGACTGGCGGGTGACGGGCGACAGCAACTCCGGCGTCTTCGTCGGCTTCCCCGCCTCGGCCGATCCGCAGTCCGCCGTGGACAACGGCTACGAGGTGCAGATCGACGCCTCCGACACCCCCGACCGCACGACCGGCTCGGTCTACGGCTTCCAGGCCGCCGACCAGGCCGCCCGGGACGCCGCCCTCAACCCGCCCGGCTCGTGGAACACCTACGAACTGCTCGTGGAGGGCGAACGGCTGCGCGTCTATCTCAACGGCGTCCAGATCAACGACTTCACCAACACCGACCCCCGGCGCTCGCTGCGCCAAGGCCACGTCGGCATCCAGAACCACGGCGCCGCCGACCAGGTCGCCTTCCGCAACGTCCGGGTCAAGGAGCTGAGCGGCGGCGGCAGCGTCACCGTCGAGGGCGAGTCGTACACGTCCAGCTCGGGCGTGCAGATCGCCGCCCACCCGCCCGCCAGCGGCGGCAGGACGCTCGGCTATGTCGACAACGGCGACTGGGCGGGCTACGCGAACGTCGCCACGACCGGCGCGAAGACGTTCGCCGCCCGCGTCTCCTCCGGCGGGGTCGGCGGCACCATCCAGGTCCGCTCGGGCTCGGCCACCGGCCCTCTGCTGGGCTCGGTCGCCGTGCCCGTCACGGGCGGCTGGGAGAGCTTCCAGAACGTCTCCACCGCGCTGACCGGCTCCGGCACCGGGCCGCTGTTCCTGGTCTTCACCGGCGGCAGCGGCAACCTCTTCGACCTCGACACCATCACCCTCGACACCGGCGGCACCGCGCAGCCGCCGTCGGACAAGGTGCACGTCTTCTACTACCCCTGGTACGGCTCGCCGCAGGTCAGCGGCGGCTGGCGGCACTGGCAGCAGGGCGGGCGCACCCCTCCGGGCGACATCGGCGCCGACTTCTACCCCGCCCTGGGCGCGTACGACTCGGGGGACTTCACCGGAGCGGTGGCCCAGCACATGAAGTGGATCAGGCAGTCGGCCGCCGGGGTGCTGGTGCTGAGCTGGTGGGGCCGCGGCAGCTACGAGGACGGCCTGGCGCGCGGCGTCATGGACGCGGCGGCCAGGGAGGGGCTCAAGGTGGCCTGGCACCTGGAGCCCTACTCCGGCCGCACCGCCGCCTCCACCGTGGACGACATCCGCTACATCAACCAGACCTACGGCGCGCACCCGGCCTTCAGCAACGCCTTCTACGTCTTCGAGAGCCTGCGCATCACCGACTGGTCCGCCCTGGACCAGGTGAACCAGGGCAACGTCATCCTGGCCCAGACCACCGACACCTCCAAGATCGCCCACTTCGGCGGCATGTACACCTACGACGCGATCGCCGGCGCCACCGCGCCCGGCTGGCAGCAGGCCGCCGACTACGCGCGGCAGCACGGCCTGGTGTGGGCGCCGTCCGTGGGGCCCGGCTACCTCGACGACCGCGCGGTGCCCGGCAACACCACGCCCACCCTCGCCAGGGACGACGGCGCCACCTACGACAAGGAGTGGTCCAACGCGCTGGCGACCATGCCCACGTGGGTGTCGATCACCTCGTTCAACGAGTGGCACGAGGGCAGCGTGATCGAGCCGGCGGTGCCGCGCGCGGGTTACCAGAGCTTCGAGGGCGCCTACGGGCGCACGGGGGCCGCGGCGCAGACGGCGTATCTGGACCGGACGGCGTACTGGGTGGGGAGGTTCGCCGGGAGCTGAGCCGCACTACTTGACGGACGATAGCAAGTACTTGCTATCGTCCGTCAAGTGACGACGACCCACGAGCACGTCGAGCTGGTGGCCGCGCTGGTCCGGCTGCTGGAGACACGGGTGCTCGACCCGCTGGAGATCCTGCTGTCCTCCGACGAGCTGCTGACTCCGATCAAGGCCCGCCTGCGGGTCGAGGCCGAGGTCTGGGCCGCCCAGCTGCTCGGCCGCGACCAGCGGCAGGCCGCGTTGACGGCCGCCAGGCTGATCGCGGTCCTGTTCCCCGGAGACGAGCCCTTCGACCCGCCCGAGCAGTGGTGGCGCACCCCGCTGGGCCGCGCCGTGGCGCGCGGCGCCGGCCATCCCGCCAAGGAGGCCGTCTCCTTCGCGACGGCGGGCGCCATGCTCGGCATCACCCGCCAGGGCGTGCACGACCTGGTGAAACGCGGCAAGCTCGACAGGCATCCCGACGGCGGCGTCACGACCGGCTCCATCCACGCCCGGCTCAACCGCCCCAAGGAGAGTGCCCAGTGACCGCATCCGATCTCGTCGTCGGTGACCGCCCCGTCCCCCTCGCCGTCCGCGACCACGGCGGCGACGGCGCCCCCATTCTGCTGCTGCACGGCCTCGGCGGCACCCTGCTGCACTGGGACGCGGTCGCGCCCCTGCTGACCGGCTCCCACCGGGTCGTCGCGATGGACCTGCGCGGCCACGGCCTGTCGGGCGACGGCCCCTGGGAGTGGGAGGCGGTCCTGGACGACGTACGAGCCGTCGCCGATCACCTCGGCCTGGACCAGCCCTTCGTGGTCGGCCACTCCCTCGGCGGCATGGTCGCCGTGCGGTGGGCGCTGCGCCACCCGGACGCGCCCGGCATCGTCAACCTCGACGGCCTGCGCTCGGCCGAGACCGAGCCGCGGCACTACGCCGGCCTCGCCCAGGAGGAGCTCCAGGAGCTGCTCGCGGAGGTGAAGGCCGTCTTCGACGCGCAGGCCGCGGCGATGGCGCAGCCGCTGCCGGAGGCGCACGCCGCGATGTACCCGCAGCGGTCGCTGCTCACCACCGGCGAGGGCGTCTTCGTCCGGCCGAGCGCCGCGCTGGCCGCGCAGGTGCGCTACGACCCGTACTTCCTGGACAGCGTCGAGCCGGTCGCGGAGATTCGCTGCCCCGCCCTGTTCGTCCTGGCCGGGCGGAACCTGCCCGGGCTGCCCGGCCGGGTCGGCGAGCTCATGACGGCGCAACGCGCGGGCATCCGCCGCGACCTGCTGTCGCTCCTGGCCGACCGGCCGCACCTGCGCCTCCTCGACCTGGACGCCAGCCACGCCATGGTGGTCGAGCGGCCGGAGGAGGTGGCGCGGGCGATCCTGGACTTCCACGCCGAGACCACGGGCCGCACCGGGCCGGCCGGGCGTGACGAGAGCACCGGCCGGCCCTGGATCCCTTCCGCTTGACGCGCGGCCAAGCGGACCTGCGGACTTGGCAAGGATCCCGGCCGGGCCGCGGGCACCCGCGCGTGTCCCGCCTGCCGCGGGGTAGGCCACCCCGGACCGCGAAGGACGCGAGAAGGAGCCCCATGGCGACGCGCAACGCCATCGCACTGCCCGGCACGATCCTGGGGGTCGGTCTCGGCGGCTTCGTCGACGGCATCCTGCTGCACCAGCTCCTGCAGTGGCACCACATGCTGAGCAGCACCGACACCGACAACGTCGGCGTGCGCCACTACCCGGTGGACACCCTGCCGGGGCTGCGGATGAACACGGTGTGGGACGGGCTGTTCCACACCTTCACCTGGCTGGCGGTGCTGATCGGGCTCGGCCTGCTCTACTCCCGCGTCACCGCCTCCCGGGGCCGGCTGTGGCGGTCGCGGGCGCTCTGGGGCTGGATCCTGGTCGGGTGGGGCCTGTTCAACCTGGTGGAAGGCGTCATCGACCACCACCTGCTGGGCATCCACCACGTCCGTACCGGCCCCGGCCAGCTCTGGTGGGACCTGGGCTTCCTGCTCCTAGGCGCGCTCCTGGTGATCGGCGGGTGGGGGCTGCAGCGCGGCGCCCGGCAGGTCGACCTGTGCCGGGACGACGAGCGGGCGACCCGGGCGTGACGCATCACGGCGACCACAGCGGCGTGCCGGCGCCGGTCCTGCTGCCGGTCCTGCTGCTGCTCCTGGCCGCCGCCTACCTGGTGCCCGCGGCACGGGCCACCGGGTGGAAGGGGTGGCGCTCTGCGCTGTTCGTCGCCGGGCTGGCGCTGGTGGCGGCGGCCCTGACGGGGCCGATCGCCGCCTGGGCCGCCACGGACTTCCGCGGCCACATGGTGCAGCACCTGCTCGTCGGCATGCTGGCACCGCTCGGCCTGGTGCTCGGGGCGCCGGTGACGCTGCTGCTGCGCTCGCTGCCGGCCGCCCGCGCCCGCCGCCTGGCCCGCCTGCTGCGCCACCGCGCCGTCCACGCCGTGGCCAACCCGGTCACCGCCCTGCTGCTGAGCGCGGGCGGCATGATCGTGCTGTACTGCACGCCGCTCTACCGGCTCGTCCTGGCGCACGGCGCCCTGCACGCTGCCGTGCACGTGCACTTCCTGCTGTCGGGCTGCCTGTTCGCCTGGGTGATCGCCGGGCCCGACCCGGCCCCGCGCCGCCCCACGGTGGTGGCCCGGCTGGTGGTGCTGGGGGTGGCGATCGCCGCGCACAGCGTGCTCTCCCAGCTCATGTACGCCGGCGTCGGCGTGGACCTGCCCGTACCCGAGGAGCAGCGCCGTGGCGCCGCCGAGATCATGTACTACGGCGGCGACCTCGCCGAGCTGCTCCTGGCCCTCGCCCTCGTGGCCGGCTGGCGGCCCAGGCCCGCCGCGCGGAGGCGGGTGACCGCCGCCGCAGCGGAGCAAGGGGGATGACCGGGCCGCAACGGAGCAGCGGGTGTGACCGGAGCCACGCCGATCAACGCGCCTGACCGGCGGTCGCCCGGGTAGCGGGGCGACATGGGGGAACGGGTCATCGCGGTGATCGGGGTGGGGCCGCGAGGCCTGTCGGTGCTGGAACGCCTGCTCATGCGGCTGCGCGACACCCCGCCCGGCGGCCACGACGAGGTGACGATCTGGGCGTTCGACGCCGTCGGCCACGGCGGCGGCCGGGTCTGGCGGGTCGACCAGCCGTCCTGGCTGATGGCCAACACCACGGCGGGCGAGAGCACGATGCGCGGGCCCGGCGACGACGGCCTGCCCGCCGACCGGTACGGGACGATGGCGCGCTGGGCCGGCCTGGAGCCGGGCGCCTACCCGGCCCGCCGGCTCTACGGGCAGTACCTGGCCGAGGTGTTCCGCGCGCTGTGCGCGACGGCCCCGCCACGCGTGCGCGTCCGTCCCGTGCGGGCCGAGGTCACCCGGATGACCCGCGTGCCGGGCGGGCTGCGGCTGGTCGCGGGCGGCACCGCGTACCGGGTGGACAAGGCGGTGCTGGCCACCGGCCACGGCAGCCTGGAGCCCGACGCGGAGCAGCTCGCCTGGCTGCGGCACGCCGACGACCACGGCCTGCGCTACCTGCCGCCGGGGCTGGCCGCGGAGATGCCGCTCGACGACCTGCCGCCGGGGGCCGAGGTGGCGGTGCGCGGGTTCGGGCTGACGTTCTACGACGTGATGCGGGCGGTGACGCTGGGCAGGGGCGGGCGGTTCTCGCCCACGCCCGCCGGGCTGCGCTACCTGCCCAGCGGGGACGAGCCGATCCTGCTGGCGCTCTCGCGCGGCGGGCTGCCGTTCCTGGCCAGGCCGGAGGTGCCCGACTTCCCCGCGCCGCCCGTACGGCTGCGGGTCGTGACGGAGGAGCGCCTGGCGGAGCTGCGCGCGACGGCGCTGGCGGCCACCGGCACGCCGCAGCTCGACTTCGCCCGGCTCGTCGAGCCGCTCATCCAGTTCGAGGCGGACCTGGCGTGCTCCACCGGGGCCGCCCATCCGCTCACCAGCCTGGCCAGGCCCTTTCGCGACCGGTGGTTCGCCTCACCGGCCGACTACCACGCCGGCCTGGCCCGGCTGCTGCGCGCGGACGCCCGGCGGGCGGGCGCGGGGTGCGTGGACGGCACGGTCAAGGCGGCCACCGAGATGCTGCGCGCGATCCGGCCGCTGCTGCCGCAGATCGTGGACTTCGGCGGGCTGCTGCCGCACTCGCACCGGGACTTCCTGGACAGGTTCGTGCCGGAGAGCTTCGTGTTGTCGGCCGGGCCGCCCGCCGCGCACGTCGACCAGCTCGCGGCGCTGATGGAGGCCGGGATCGTGCGGCCGGTCGGGCCGGGAGCCCGCGTGGAGGCGGTGCCGGGCGGGTTCGGGGTGGGATCGCCGCAGGTGGGCGGGTCCCGGCGGGTGACCAGGGTGCTCGTGGACGCGCGGGCGCCCGCGCGCGACCTGTCCAGGGACGTCTCGCCGCTGATCAGGCAACTGCTGGCGGACGGGATGGTCAGCGAGTTCGTGAATGTGGACCCGGCCACCGGGGCGCGCTTCGACGCGGGCGGGCTGGCCGTGACGCGGGCGCCGTACCGGGTGATCGACGCGCTGGGACGGGCGGCGGGGGACCTTCACGCGCTCGGCGTGGCCACCAACCACACCCGCTGGTTCACCGAGGTCGGCACCGGCAGGCCGGGCCAGGACAGCCCGTTCTTCCGCGACGCGGACGCGGTGGCCGCCGCCCTCCTCGCCCGCCCCTGAACCGGCGCCGCGCTGCCGCCCTGAACCGGTGCCGCGCTGCCGCCGCTGGGAGGGCCGTTTGAGCGTGCAGGCGCAGGGCAGGGTCCGCGTCGAGCAGGTGAGCTGCCGGCGCCGGACGCACACGGCCGTTGCGGGCGCAGCCGGGAACCAGGAACGCGAAGGAGGATCGTGATGCGTCTGCCCGTCGCCCGCGGCCCGATCACAGCCGGGCTCTTCGCCCGCCTCGCCGGCCCGCCGGTGGAGCTGGACCCGCCGCTGGTCACCCCGCCGCCCGCCACCGCGCTGGACGACGGCGACCTCCAGCTCGCCCTGTTCGCCTGCTACGAGCTGCACTCGCGCGGCTTCGACGACGTGGACGACCTCTGGGAGTGGCAGCCGTCCCTGCTGGCCACCCGCCGCGAGCTGGAGCGCTCACTGGAGTCCGCGCTCGCCCGCGCCGTCCCGCGCCCGCCCGCCCCGCCGCCGCAGGACGTCCGTCACGCGCTGGCCGAGCTGGTCGCCAAGGAGCAGGCGAGCGGCCCCTCGCCGGCGGCGCACCTCCAGCGCGAGGCCGACCTGTCGCGCTACCGCGAGCTGCTCGTGCACCGCTCGATCCACCACCTCAAGGACGCGCACACGCAGGCGCCCGCGCGCCTGCCCGGCACCCTGTCCGACGAGCCCGGCGGCCACGCCGAGCCCACCAGCGCCCAGCTGTTCAGGGCCACCATGGCCGGCCTCGGCCTGGACGACGCCTACGGCGCCTACCTGAACGACGTGCCCGGCATCACGCTCGCCGTCACCAACGTCATGTCGCTGTTCGGCCTGCACCGGCGGCTGCGCGGCGCCCTGGCCGGCCACCTCGCGGCACTGGAGCTCACCTCGTCGCCGCCCGGCCACCACGTCGCCGCCGACCTCTGCGCCGGGCTGGCCGCCCAGGAGCCGTCGCTGACCGGCGACATCCTGTACGGCGCCGCCTGCGCCCTGACCCTCGAACGCCGCTGGGCCGAACACGTGCTGGCCCGCTGGCGGCAGGGCCTCAGCTCCCTTGAGGGCGCGGAGCCGCTCGCGCGCGACGGCAAGGAGGGCGAGGCGATGGCGGCGACGAGCTGAGAGCGCCGCACCCGGGGCTGAACCGATCGGTGGAGACGGTCAGCCGATCGGTGGACTCCCTATCTCACCCGCCTTTTCACGACATCGGCTGATGTGCCGTTCCTGCCGGATTGCGAGGCTGATGACCTCCGATCCGAAAGGGAGCGAGCCACATGCCAGCAGGGAACGACTCCACCACCAGCACCCCGATGAGCCGTCGCGGGATGCTCGCCGCCACGGCCACGGCCACGGCCACCGCCACCGCCACCGCCCTCGGCACGGCGGCCGCCGGCGCCGCGCCGGCGCAGGCGCGGACCGCTGAGCCGGCGGGGCCGGGCTTCGGGCCGGTGACCGTACGGCCGGGCGACCCCCGCTACGACAACCTGCTGCGCGGCAACAACTTCCGCTTCGCCGGGCAGCCGGACGAGATCCGCGTCGTCGCCTCCACCGAGCAGGTGGTGCGCGCGGTGTCGGACGCCGTCCGCTCCGGCCGGCGGATCGCGGTGCGCAGCGGCGGCCACTGCTTCGAGAACCTCACCGCCGACCCGTCGGTGCGCCTGCTCCTCGACCTGTCGCCGATGGACGAGGTCGGCTACGACGCCCGCCGCCGGGCGTTCGCCGTGCAGCCCGGCGCCACCCTCGGCGACGTGTACCGTACCCTGCTCAAGGGCTGGAACGTCACGATCCCCGGCGGCGGCTGCCCCGAGGTGGGCGCCGGCGGGCACTTCGCGGGCGGCGGGTACGGCCCGCTGTCGCGCCGGTACGGCTCGGTCGTCGACCACCTGTACGGCGTGGAGGTCGTGGTCGCCGACCGCGACGGCACCGTCCGCGCCGTGGTCGCCACCCGCGAGCCCGGCGACCCCAACCGCGACCTGTGGTGGGCCCACACCGGCGGAGGCGGCGGCAACTTCGGCGTCGTCACCCGCTACTGGCTGCGCTCGCCCGGCGCCACCGGCACCGACCCGTCCCGCCTGCTCCCGGCGGCGCCGCGGCGCATGCTGCAGCACGTCGTCATGTGGTCCTGGGAGCACCTGACCGAGCAGTCGCTCACCGGGCTGCTGCGCAACTTCGGCACCTGGCACGAACGCAACAGCGCCCCCGGCTCCCGGTCCGCCGGCCTGTACGGCATCCTGCAGCCGTCGCACCGCGCGGGCGGCACCGTCATGCTCGTGGCCCAGATCGACGCCGACCTCCCAGGCGCCGAAGACCTGGTGACCGGCTTCATCTCCGCGGTGACCGACGGCCTGGACCTCACCCCCGTGCTCGACCTGCGCAGCACGATTCCCTGGCTGCACCGGATGACCTGGCCGGGCAGCGGCGAGCCGGGCGACGTGCTCGTCCGGCGCTACAAGATCAAGGCCGGCTACCTGCGCCGCTCGTTCACCGACACCCAGCTCGCCGCCGTCTACCGCCACCTGACGAACTCCACCGGCGGCCCGGGCGCCGGCCTGCTGCTCGTCGGCTACGGAGGCCAGGTGCGGGCGGTCGAGCCGGCCGCCACGGCGATCGCCCAGCGCGACGTGATCATGAAGGCCGTCTACCAGACGGTCTGGGCCGACGAGGCCGACGACGCCGCCAACCTCGCCTGGGTGCGGGGCCTCTACCGCGACGTGTACGCCGACACCGGCGGCGTGCCCGTGCCCGGCGAGGTCAACGACGGCTCCTACATCAACTACCCCGACGCCGACCTGGCCGACCCGGCGTGGAACACCTCGGGCGTGTCCGCGCAGACCCTCTACTACAAGGACAACTACCCCCGCCTCCAGCAGGTGAAGGCCCGCTGGGACCCGCGCGACGTCTTCCGCCACGCGCTGTCCGTCGAACCGCCCCGGGCGGGCTGACCGGCGGCGGCTAGATTGTCAGGCACCAGGACAGGAGGGGACGGATGCGCGACGCAGCGACACGATGGCCCCTGGTGCTGGCCGCCGGGCCGTACGCGTTGCTGGCGCTCCTGACCGCCGTCACCGTGGCACTCCACCGCTCAGAGGGCTCCTCGCCGCTCGCCGACCTGGTGCTGTGCGCACTGATCGCGGCCTGGATGCTGGGCCTGTTCACGCTGCGGCCCGCCTGGCGCGGGCGGGCGCCCGTGATGGCCGTGTTCGTCGCCGGGCTGATCCTGCTCACGGGCGTGCTGGTGGTGACGGCCCCGTGGTTCGGGCTCTTCACCCCCGTCGTGTACGTCTTCACCTTCCGGCTCCTGCGCTGGCCGTGGCAGCCGGTCGGCGTCGGCGCGGTGGCGGTGGTGGCGGGCACGGCGCAGGCGTACGACGTGGACAAGAGCACCGGCGTCGGCCTGATCACCTACGCCGCCGTGGTGGCCGCGAACGTCGTCCCCATGTGCGCCTTCGCCTGGTTCGCCCGGCGCGCGGCGCTGCAGGAGGAGGAGCGGGAGCGGGCGCTGCACGAGGCCCGCGAGGCCAACCGCAGGCTGGCGGCCTCGCTCGCCGAGAACGCGGCCCTGCACGAGCGGCTGCTGGCCCAGGCCCGCGACGCCGCGGTGCAGGAGGAGCGGCAGCGCATGGCACGCGAGATCCACGACACGCTGGCGCAGGGCCTGACCGGCATCATCGCCCAGCTGCGCGCCGCCGAGGGCGCGGGCGACGACCCGGCGATCCGGCGCCGCCACGTCGCCGCCGCCACGAAGCTCGCCAGGGAGAGCCTGTCGGAGGCCCGGCGGTCGGTGCACGCGCTGCGGCCCGAGCCGCTGCGATCGGCGCGGCTCAGCGAGGCGCTGGCGGGCGTCGCCGAGCGCTGGTCGGCGCTGCACGAGATCCCCGTCCAGGTCACCACCACCGGCACGGCCCGGCCGATCCGGCCCGAGGCGGAGGTGGCGCTGCTGCGCATCGCCCAGGAGGCCCTGGCCAACGTGGCCAAGCACGCCCGGGCCCGCCGGGTGGGGGTGACGCTGTCGTACCTGGAGCACGAGGCCGCCCTGGACGTCCGCGACGACGGGGACGGCTTCGACCCGTCCCGCCTCGCCACCATCGAGGGCTTCGAGGCGGCGCGGCTCGACGACAGCGGACCGCCCGCCTCCGACCCCGGCCCGCTCACTCCCGGCCCCGACCCCCGGCCCGCCCCTGGAGGGTCGCTGCCCGATCGCGGCGGGTTCGGCCTGATCACGATGCGGCAGCGCGTCGAGAGCCTTTCCGGCACCTTGCAGATCGAATCGGAGCCGGGCGGCGGCACGGGCATCTCGGCCCGCGTCCCCCTCGAACGGGCGGAGGTGTGCGGATGACCCCCATCCGCCTGCTGATCGTGGACGACCACCCGGTCGTCAGAGACGGCCTGAGCAGCATGTTCGCCCGCGACCCCGACTTCGAGGTGCTCGGCGAGGCCGGCGACGGCGCGCAGGCCGTCCGGCTGGCGGAGACCCTGCGCCCGGACGTGATCCTCATGGACCTGCGCATGCCGGGCACGGACGGCGTCAGCGCGACCAGGCAACTCACCGAGCGCGCGAACGCGGCCCGCGTGCTGGTGCTGACCACGTACGACACCGACAGCCACGTGCTGCCCGCCATCGAGGCGGGCGCCACCGGCTACCTCCTCAAGGACGCACCCCGCGACGAACTGCTGCGCGCCGTCCGCGCGGCGGCCCGCGGCGAGGCGGTGCTCGCCCCGTCGGTGGCCGCCCTCCTGATGGGCCGCGTACGCCGCCCCGCCCCCGGCCCGCTCAGCCCGCGCGAGGTGGAGGTGCTCCACCTGGTGGCCTCCGGCGCCACGAACCGGGAGGCGGCCGCCAGGCTGTTCCTCACCGAGGCGACCGTCAAGTCCCACCTGCTGAGCATCTACGCCAAGCTCGGCGTCAAGGACCGCGCCGCCGCCGTCTCCGAGGCCTTCAACCGGGGCCTGCTCACCCCACGACCACCCGAACAGCCCTGACCCCAGCGGCGGCGCATGCCGTCTCAGAGAACGCCGAACGCCGACGGCCGCCCCGACAGCCGCGCGGCCTCCTCCCGCGCCACGGCCGGCGACACCCGCTGCGGCGTCCGCCTGATCTCCGCCTCCAGCTCCGCCAGCACCGTCTCGGCCTGCTGCCGGAGCCGCCGCCGGTGATGCCCCAGCTCCTCCCCGAACCTCCTGGCCACGGGCCCGATCCACACCGCGTCACCGGAGAATAGCTCGAACGGCTCGTCCAGCGCCGCCCGCAACCTCGCGACATGCTCCTCGACCCTGACCTGAGCCTGGCGCAGGGCGGCATAGCGGGGATTGTCCACCGGGATCTCGGTCATCGTGGCCAACCCATCTCGACGTTACGGGTACGGCGGGGGGTGGGTGATGGAGGATGGGGGCGGCGGGGCAGGCGTTCGGGACGGAGAGGGTGTCGATGGCACCGGTGTGGCGTTGGGCGGCTGTGGTGGGGGTGGCCGGGGTTCTGGGGGGGTGTTCGGCGGGGGAGCGGGGGCCGACGGTGGAGCAGGCTGGGGAGATGCTGCAGCGGCATATCACGGAGTTGATGGAGTCGGTGGATCCGGAGGAGACGGTGGTGGTCGATGCTGGGGGGAAGGATGTGCCATGCGGGTCTGGGGGGGTGAAGCGCACGTACGGGGTGAGGTCCACCTTTGCCAGGCTTGACGACAACCTCATCGCCGAGATGGCGGGAAGGCTCGGCACGACGTGGGGCTACGAGGTGCACGACCCCTACAAGCCGGGGCTGCCCAGGACGACACTCAAGCTCGCCTCGTCCCGCACCAGCATCACCGTGGAGACGCCCAGCGACCACGAGGCTGTGGCCATGGGCGAAACGGACTGCATCCCACGCGGATAGCTCAGACACGATCATCCTTCTCCGATCAGAACCTTCTTCAGGTCGGGATCGACCGTGGCCAGGAAGTTCTCCACGTTCTCCCGATCCCCGGAGAAGCGTGTGGACGCCGTGGCGGCCACCTTCCCCAGTGTCCGGCGGTCGGCCTGGTCATCGACGCTGCCGTTCTCCTTCAGCCAGAGCAGGAAGGCCCGCATCGCCCGCGGGTTCCCGTTGATCTGCACGTGTGGCCGCAGCCGCCCTTCCTCGTCGACGATGAGCGGGTCGGTGGGACGTTTGAAGACCACCGGCGCATCCTGCGAGGTGTAGCCATGTGCGATGAGCCCGGCGGCGATCTCGTAGAGGGTCGCGCGTGCCTGGTCCAGCTCCTGCCGGTTGACGTCCGGCATCCGCAGCTCAGGCTCCATCGCGGCTGCCACGCCGTCCTTGAGCCCCCAGCTGAGGACCATCCAGCCCGCTGCTGCGGGTAGCCCTCCCGCAGCGGGGAGGAACAACATTCCTGTGTCCATCCCCTTGTCCAGCGCCTGGCCGAAGCGGTCGACCTCCTCCCGGTCCCTGAGATCCGCGGTGCCACGGACGGCCTTCATCGCGGCGAACTGCATACCCGCCACCGTGCCCAGCCGGGCGAAGACCTGCTCGATCGCCGTCTGCCGCTGCAGCCTGTCCGGGGGTGGGAAGGCCAGCAGATGCCGGTCCGCCCGCACGCCCGCCTCGAAGAGCCGCTGCGTGAGCGAGGCCATGCCTCGGTTGAACGGCTCCATGTGGGCATCGGTGTCTGCGAACGTCTTCATGAACTGATAGCTGTCAGCCAGAGAAAGCCGGAACATCGGCGTCGTTCCGACGAGTTTGTCGTCGAAGCCGCCCAACCGACTCGGGTGTTGCGAGTCGGGGTCCAGAAAAGCGGCGCTCGCCGCGAACTCCGTCGCATAAGCCCCCGCAATCTCCGCAAAATACCTCCGCACCACCTCATTCCTCACCAGCCCAGGCCCCTCCGTGATCACCCGAAACGCAAACCCGGCAGCCTCCACCCCATGCGCCCCATCCACCTCGTCATAAACCCCAGAAGCAGCCGCCAACACCCGCCCAAAAGCATCACTGGCCTCCAAATCCCCCGCCACCAGCACACTCAACCCCGCAAGATCCTCAACCACAGCCCGAGCCGCAACCGCATCACGCGACAGAGCACTCAGAAACCGCCCAGCCACATCCGCCCGCCCACCCCCACCCCCCAAATGCCGCCGAGCCACCACAGTCAGCCACTGCGTAGGAAATCCCCCCGCACTCACCAACCACGACAACGCCCCCGCATCCACCGACCCCCCACCCCGCTCCACATCCCCCATCACCTTCGAAAACCGCGAATCCCCAGGAACAGCGATCGAAGCAGCAGCGAACATCCGGCTGAAACCCCCCAGGATCCGCTTCTCCTCCACCCGCATCGGGATCCCGGCCGCAGCGGGCCCGAACAGGGAAAGGAGGTCCTTGGGCAAAGCCATGGTCCCGCCCGTCCCCAGCTCCCCGAAGAAGGCCGCCGCGAAGTCCGGATCGTCCTTGTGCGCCAGGATGCGCAACAGCAGCTCCCGGAAACGCGGCACCGCGTCGTTCGGCCGCGGGCTGGTCATGCCGAGCTTGGCCGCCAGCACGTGCTGCCGGTAGAGCACGCCCATGGCCGCGCCTTCGCGCCGTGACTCCTGCGGTGTGGCGTACGGCATCGTCGCCTCGTCGTAGGTCACGATGCCCGGATCCCAGCCCGGCACCCGCTCGCGGATGGTGGCGTTGCGGGCCCGCAGTCTCGGCACCTGGCCGCGCGTCCAGCGCTCGATCTCCACGAACGGGGCCAGCGTCAGCGTGCCGGTGCCCAGGCGCGTCAGCTCGGCCCTGATGGCCTGGGTCTGCTCGGCGAGGTCCGCGCAGGCCCGGTCCATGGCGGCGACGAAGCGGTCCATGCGCGCGGGGTCTATCCCCGACACCTCGGGCTTCCACGGGCCATATGGATGAGCCACGCGTCGCTACCTCCTCGACCTGGAGACGGGTGGCCTGGGCCGGACCGCACGAGGCACCAACTTTCCCACAGGCACACCGGCCGCACGCCGCCTTATGACTGTTTGGACGGTGTCCCTGGGGTCGCCGCAGTCACCTGGGGGCCGTGAGAGATGAGAGCCGGGATGAGCGCGATCGACGAGGTCACGGCGGCGGCCTATCGGGTCCCCGCCGAGTGTCCGGAGGGGGACGGTACCCTCGCCTGGGAGGCGACCACGATGGTGGTGGTCACCGTGCGGGCGGCGGGTGTCGCGGGGACGGGCTGGACGTACGCGCCGGCCGCCGCGGCCACGTTCGTCACGGACACCCTCGCCGGCACGCTGACCGGCGCGGACGCCGACGCCGTCCCCGCGCTGCACGCCGCCATGACGCGGCAGGTGCGCAACGCGGGCCGGCCCGGTGTCGCCGGGTACGCCGTCTCGGCCGTGGACGTGGCCCTGTGGGATCTGAAGGCCCGCCTGATCGGGGTGCCGCTGACCCGGTTGTGGGGCCTGGCCCGGGAGGAGGTGCCGCTGTACGGCTCGGGCGGCTTCACCACCTACGCCGACGCCGCCACCGTCGACCAGCTCACGCACTGGGTGCACGAGCAGGGCATCGGCCGCGTCAAGATCAAGATCGGGGAGTCGTCCGGCGGCCGGCCCGACCGCGACCTGCACCGGGTGGCGCTGGCCCGCCGCGCCATCGGCCAGGACGCCGAGCTGTACGTGGACGCCAACGGCGGCTACACCGCCAAGCAGGCCGTCCGTGTCGCCGGCCGGATGCGCGAGCACGGCGTCACCTGGTTCGAGGAGCCGGTCTCCTCCGACGACCTGGCCGGGCTGCGCCTCGTCCGTGAGCGCTGCGACGCCGACGTCGCGGCCGGTCACCATCTGCAGGTGTCCGCGCACTGCGCCCCGAACCTGCACCTCCCGGCCGCGGCGGCCACGATCGGCCTGCGGCACCTCGAATGGTTCCACGACCACCAGCGGATCGAGGCGGAGCTGTTCGACGGCGCCGCCGATCCCGGCGGCGGCGTGGCCCGGCCCTGTGCGGACGCGCCCGGTCACGGCCTGACTCTGCGCACCGCCGCGGCCGAGCGTTACCGCGTCGCCTGATCCGAGGGGCGATCCGCGTCGTGTCCGTAGATCCACGCCATGGCCCCGGGCGACAGCCCGCCCGCCCCGTCGCTGAGCTGGGCGTCGCGGTCCCGCTGCGCGGGCCCGTCGGGGAGATGGAACCGCGCCTTGTTCGCGGTGGACAGGGCGTGCACCCGCGCCGTACGGGGAACGCGCGCCGCCTCGTACCGCCGCAAGGCCGCGCTGACCCCGGAACCGGGGTCGGCGAGGCAGGCGGCGAGCGTGGCCGCGTCCTCGATGGCCATCGCCGCGCCCTGCGCCATGAACGGCAACATCGCGTGGCAGGCGTCGCCCAGCAGGGTCACCCGGCCGGAGGACCAGTGCCGCAGCGGCGCGCGGTCGAACAGCGCCCACAGGTACGTCTCGTCCACCGCCTCCATGATCGCCCTGACCTGCGGATGCCAGCCCTCGAACGCGGCCGGCGCGTCGGCGACGTCGCGCCGGTCGGTCCAGGACTCCCGCGTCCAGGTGTCCTGCTCGGTGATCGCCACGAAGTTCACCAGCCGCCCGCCGGCCACGAAGTAGTGCACGAAGTGGCCGCCGGGCCCCATCCACAGCTGTGTCGTGGTCTCCAGTTCCAGCGCCCGCAGCCGTTCGGCCGGCACCAGGCCCCGGTAGGCGACGCAGCCGGTGAAGCGCGGGTGCTCCGGCCCGAACAGCAGGCCGCGGGTGGGGGAGTGGATGCCGTCCGCGCCCACCAGCACGTCGGCCTCGACGCGTACGCCGTTCGCGAAGCGCGCCTCGACGCGATCCCCGTGGTCGGCCAGCGCGGCGAACCGGTGCCCCAGGTGGATCCGGCCGGCGGGTAAGCGGGTGGCGAGGGCGGCGAGCAGGTCGGCGCGGTGCATCAGGTAGTGGGGGAAGCCGAAGGCGTCCTCCAGCGGGCCGGCGAGGGGGGAGCGGGCCAGGGTGCGGCCGTCGTCCCAGCGCCGCTGGTGCAGGGCCACCGGTTTGACACCCGTCCTGGCCAGTTCCTCCGACAGGCCGAGCCCGTGCAGGACGCGGGACGCGTTCGGGCTGATCTGCACGCCGGCGCCGACCTCGCTCAGCTCGGCGGCCTGCTCGTACACGTGCGCGTCGATGCCGTGGCGCAGCAGCGACAGGGCGGCGGTGAGCCCGCCGATCCCGCCGCCGACGATGGTGACCGAGGTTCGTGCGCCGCGGCTGCCGTACGCGGTCATGGTTCGGCTCCTGCCTGTCCGGGTGTATGCCATGAGGGGTCTCAGGAATGAGTCTCACTCGTTAGCCGCGGGGAGCGCGCCGTCGGTTAGCCTCTCCCGCATGGTGATCGCCTCGATCCCGAGCCCGGCGGAAGCGGCCTGGGACATCGGTTTCATCCCGATCAGGGCCTACGCGTTGTGCCACATCCTCGGGATCGTCGTCGGCGCCTGGCTGAGCGAGCGCCGCTGGCGCGCCCGCGGTGGCGAGCCGGGCACGATGTACGACATCGCGGTCCCCGCGGTGATCTTCGGCCTGATCGGCGGCCGGCTCTACCACGTCATCGTCGACTGGCAGACCTACTTCGGCCCGCGCGCGGTCAAGGAGCCCGTCCAGGCGCTGTTCATCTGGGAGGGCGGGCTCGGCATCTGGGGCGCGGTCGCGCTCGGCGGCGTCGGAGTGTGGCTGGCCTGCCGCCGCCGGGGGCTGTCCCTGGGCGCGGTGGCCGACACGGTCGCGCCCGGCATCGCGTTCGGGCAGGCGATCGCCCGCTGGGGCAACTGGTTCAACCAGGAGCTGTACGGCAGCCCGACCACCCTGCCGTGGGGCCTGGAGATCGACCAGGCGCACGGCGGTGAGCCGGGCGTGCTCTACCACCCGACGTTCCTGTACGAGTCGCTGTGGGACGCGGCGCTCGGCTTCGCGCTCATCCTGATCGGCCGGCGGTTCGTGCTGCACCACGGACGGCTGTTCGCCGTGTACGTCGCCGGTTACACCTTCGGGCGGTTCTGGATCGAGGGGCTGCGGATCGACCCGGTCGGCGGGGTGGACCACGCGGTGCTGCTGCTGGGGCTGCGGATCAACCAGTGGACCTCGATCGTGCTGTTCGCCGGGGCGCTGGTCTACCTGTGGGTCACCCGGGCCAAGGACACCGAGGAGGTCGTGACGGCCCGGACGGGCTGACGCGTGAGAACGCCCCCGACCGCGTACCGCAGCAGAGGCGTCCTCAGGGGTGGGCAATCGAATCCCCTGCTCTCACCCCTACCCTCAGCGTCCGCTATGTATGCATTTGTCCGTTTTGTGTCATTCCTGCGTGCGGAGCGTCAGGTAGCAGACCAGCGCGCCCACCGCGAGCACGGGCACCCCGATCAGGATCGGCGCCGTCAGCCCCCACTCGGCCGCGACGAACCCGCCCGCCAGCGCCCCCACGGGCCCGGCGCTCATCACGATCGTCATCGACGCGCTGCTGACCCGGCCGAGCAGTTCGGGTGGCGTCAGCCGCTGGCGCAACGTCCTGGCCGCGACCGTCCACACCCCGAACGCGGCACTCGTGGCCCCCAGCCCCACCGCCGCCACGGGGACGGAGGTGGTCAGCGCGAGCATCAGCTGTCCCGCCGCGGCGCAGAGCAGGCAGCCCGCCAGCGCCGCCGCCGTCCCGATCCGGCGCGTGACGCGGGCGGCGAGGAACCCGCCGGCCAGCCCGCCGACGGCGCCCACCCCCAGCAGCATGCCGTACCCCCACCCGGGCAGCGCCAGCACCTGGCCGACGTAGAGCACGAAGATGGGGAACCAGGCACTGTCCATCAGCGCGAACAGCCCGCCCAGCGCGACCAGGGCGCGCAGCCGCCGATGGCGCACCAGCCAGCGCAGGCCCGCTCCCGTCTCCGCCCAGATCCGCCTCTTCTCCCCGGCGGGCACGGGCTTGGCCGCGAAGACGTTCGGCAGGCTGAAGATCAGGGCCGCAGCCAGCGCCAGCGTGCTGCCGTTGAGCGCGAACGGCAGCACCATCGCCACCCCGAACAGGTAGCCGCCGATCGGCGGCCCCACCAGCTCGTTGCCCGCCACCTCGGCGTTGACCAGGCCGCCGTTGGCGCGATCGAGATCGGCGTCCTTGACCAGCGGCGGCAGCAGCGTGGCCGTCGCGGTGTCGCGCAGCGTCTCCCCGACCCCGCACATGAACGCCACCGCGTACACCAGCACGATGTTCGCCACGTCCAGAGCGAGCGCGGTCACGAGGACGGCCAGCAGCAGCACCCGGGTGGCGTCCACGAGCACCGTCAGGCGACGCTGGTCGTAACGGTCGACGACGGCCCCCGCGAACAGGCCGAACAGCAGCCACGGGCTCTGCCCGGCGAGGGCCACCCCGGCCACCACGACCGGATCGCGGCTCAGGGCGGCCGCCAGCAGCGGCAGGGCCGCCATCCGGATCCCGTCACCGAGGTTGGACAGGGCCGTCGCCAGCCACAGGCGGTGATAGGCGGGCCCTAAGGACGTCGAGGCCATGGTCGACAATCATGCCGCGCTCGCCGTCCCCGGGGCCACCGTGCCCGGACGGGCAGGCTCAGAACGCGTTCACGCTGTCGATCCAGAGCTCCCGGTTCACGGTCTGCAGGTAGAACTCGACGCGGATCTGCTTCGGTGAGGTGCCGGAGGTGTCCATCGCGCAGGTCACCAGCCGCCATTCCGAGGTGGCCGTGAACCTGGCGGACACCGCGCGGTTCGCGCTCAGGTCCCAGATCGTCAGCGACCCCTTCACCGGCTGCTGCGAGCCGGACCTGACCCAGGCGAAGCAGGAGACGCTCGGGGGCGGCCCGGAGACGGTGAAGTCCTGGGCGACGGAGCCCTCCGCCTGGCTCGTGCTCATGACGAGGACGGCGTCGCCGGATCTGGCGTCGCCCGTGCCCCAGATCTTGTACTGCACGGAGCCCGCCTGGTTCATCCGCGCCCAGGGGGCGATGTCGGGGGCCTCGAAGCTTGGATTGCGCAGGTACGACAACGTTCCTCCTCCTCGCTCTCGCCGTCTCGGCGGCAAGGACAGCGTGCGGCAGGAGGCCGTCGGCCGCATCGGGGGCGGGCTCCGAGAAAACCCTAGGCCCGGCACGCCAGGGGCGCGCCGGGCCTGATGGTCGGCAGGCTCAGGAGGTCGCGGAGGTCTCCACCGCCGGCGACTCCTCGCGAGCGTCCTGACCGGCGGCGGGGGCCGGGGCGGCGGGCCTGCGCAGGACGGTGAGCGCCACCACGAACGCCGCCACCAGCAGCCCGGCCGAGATGGCGAACGCGAGCCGGTACCCGCCGGTGAGCGCGGCGGCCTCACCGGCCCCGGCGGCCAGCAGCTCGCCGGTGCGCGAGGCGGCCATCGTGGACAGCACCGCCACGCCGATGGCCATGCCCACCTGCTGCGTGGTGTTGAACAGCCCGGAGGCCAGGCCCGCGTCGCTGTCCCGGGCGCCGGACATGCCCAGCGTGGCCAGCGCCGGCAGCACCAGGCCGCCACCGGAGATCAGCAGCATCGGGGGAAGCAGATGGGTGAGGTAACCGGCGTCCACCGTGACCCGGGTGAGCAGCAGCATCGCCGCCACCAGCAGCGCCAGACCGCCGATCAGCACCGTACGGGCGCCGAAGCGGGCGCTGAGCCGGGCGGAGACGAACAGCGAGATCGCGCCGATGCCCACTGCGGCGGGCAGCATCGCCAGGCCGGTCTCCAGGGCGCCGTAACCCAGCACCCGCTGCATGTAGAGCGCGACCAGCACCTGGAAGGCGAACATGCCCGACAGGCTCAGCATCTGCGCGAGGTTGGCGCCGGCCACGTTGCGCGAGCGCAGGATCCGCAGCGGCATCAGCGGGGCCTTGGCGGTGGCCTGCCGCGCCACGAAGGCGCCGAGCAGAGCGATCGAGAGCGCGCCCAGCCCGAGGGTGTGGGCGGCGAGCCAGCCGTGCTCCTCGACCTTGACGACCGTGTAGATGCCCAGCATCAGCCCGGAGGTGACCAGCAGGGCGCCGATCACGTCGGCGCCGGCGGACAGGCCGATCCCGCGGTCTGCGGGCAGCGCCGGCAGCGCGAGCAGCATGGTGACCAGCCCGATCGGCACGTTGATGAAGAAGATCCACGGCCAGCTCAGCCCGTCGGTGAGCACGCCGCCGACCACCTGGCCGATGGACGCGCCCGCCGCACCCGTGAAGCTGAAGATCGCGATCGCCTTGCCGCGTTCGGCCGGCTCCGTGAACAGCGTCACCAGGATGCCCAGCACCACGGCGGAGGCCAGCGCACTGCCCACCCCTTGCAGGAAGCGGGCGGCGATCAACAGGCCGGCCTCGGTGGCCGCGCCCGCCAGCACGGAGGCGAACGTGAAGATCGCGTTCCCGGCCAGGAACAGCGTCCGCCGCCCGACCAGGTCGCCCAGCCGGCCCGCCAGCAGCAGCAGGCCGCCGAAGGGGATCAGGTAGGCGTTGACGATCCAGCTCAGCCCGGCGGCCGAGAAGCCCAGATCCCGCTGGATGGCCGGCATCGCCACCGTCACGATGCTGCCGTCCAGGATCGTCATCAGTCCCGTCGCGGACAGCACGCCGAGTGCGGTCCAGCGCGAGTTGAGCACATTGGACATGGTCTCTCCCGTCTCAGTTCGACAAGAGAGACCGTAGCAGATAGTTCCGTAACAGACGATCCCTTGTGGACCTATTTTGTGCGCTCGCGTGCCCTGCGGGCCTGCTGCGGGCTCTCGGCCGGGGTCGCGAGATGGCCGCTGACCAGCCGGTTCAGGGCGCGGACCAGCACCTCGCGCTCGTCGTCCGGGAGCGTTTCGAGCGCCGCCCGGTGCACGCCGTCCACGATCTGCTGGCTGCGCCTGGCGACCTCCGCGCCCGCCTCGGTGACCGCGATGATCCGGGCCCGCCGGTCGGTGCTGGACGGGCGGCGCTCGGCGTACCCGGCCTTCTCCAGGGCGTCCACGGTCACCACCATCGTGGTCTTGTCCATGTCGCCCAGCTCGGCGAGCTGGATCTGGGTGCGTTCCTCCTCCAGGGCGTGCACCAGCACGCAGTGCATGCGCGCCGTCAGCCCGATCTCGGCCAGTGCCGCCGACATCTGGGTGCGCAGCACATGGCCGGTGTGGTCGAGCAGGAAGGACAGGTCTGTTTCTGTACGCGCGGGAGCCATCGCTGTCATGCTCACCAGCCTACCCAACCATCCCGCCGCAGATTATCTGCGAACAAACGATGGGCCGGGTCGCCTCAGCCCAGGAGCCGGTGGCACGCGGCGTTGCGCACCTGGAACTCCCGCACGTGCGCGGGGAACATCGCATCACACCTCAGGCCCAGCAGCGACGTGCTCTGGCCGCGCCCGGACGGCGCGGGCGCGTGCTGGGAGGGGCCGCTGGCCGCGCGCTTCGACCGCTCGCCCGCCCTGGGCGGCCGGCGCTCGCCCGCGGTGCCCGCCGGCCGCCGTGGCGGCACGACCGCGCGGCGGCCGGCCGGCTCCTCGGCGCGCACCCGGTCGCTCACCACCCCCGCCTGCTCCGGGATGCGGATGCCGCCCTCGTCGTCGCGGGCCGCCGCCCTGGCCCGGGGGGAGACCGCCGGTGCCGGAACGGCCGAGGCGCCCGGCTTGCGCCACAGCTGAGCGGCCGCGAGGCTCTCGTCGGTGGCGGCGTCCTGCTGGGAGTTCGCGGCCTGCGGTGCGGCGCTCTGCGGGACGGTGGACGTGGACGTCTCCGGCCCCGCCCCGCTCACGGCCACCACCGTGGCGATGGCGGCGGCGGTCCCGCCCGCCAGCAGCAGGGCCTTCGCGGACTTCCGTCCACGGACCCGGCTCATCTTCTTGCGCATGTCCTGCCCCCCGACGTGCTCGATCGTTACGCGTCGGGAGCGTAGCGGCGGCCCGCGGACGCGGCTGCGGACTTTGAGCTCCCGTAGGCCAACCCTGGACGTTCACCGGACGACGGCCTCGCCGCCCCGCCCGCCATGCGGGTGCGGCGGGGCCGGGACCGGTACCGTCCCCACCATCGGGACCATCACGTCGGCCGCGAGCTGATCCGACCCTCGGGAGCACCGACCATGACCGCCGAACCGATCTTCCGCCGCGCCGCCCGCCCGCCGGCCGCGGCCCCGAACGTGCTGGCCGTCGTCCTGGACGACACCGGCTTCGCCCAGCTCGGCTGCTTCGGCTCCGACCTGGCCACCCCCGCCGTCGACCGGCTGGCCGCAGGCGGCCTGCGCTACAACCGCTTCCACGTCACCGCCCTGTGCTCGCCGTCGCGGGCCTCGTTCCTCACCGGGCGCAACCACCACGCCGTCGGCATGGGCTTCCTCGCCGACCTCCCCCTCAGCCATCACGGGTACACCGCCCGCATCCCGCGCTCGGCGGCCACCCTGCCGCGGATCCTGCGAGATCACGGCTACTCCACCCTGGCCGTGGGCAAGTGGCACCTCACGCCCCGCTACGAACGCTCCGCCGCGGGCCCGTTCACCCACTGGCCGCTCGGCCTCGGCTTCGAGCGCTACTACGGCTTCCTCCAGGGCGACACCAACCACTACGCGCCCAACCTCGTCCAGGACAACCACTACCTCGACCCGCCCGCCACCCCCGAGGAGGGCTACCACCTCACCGAGGACCTGATCGACCGCGCCATCGCCTACCTCGACGACCAGCGCCACGCCGCCCCGGGCAAACCCTTCTTCCTGTACGTCGGCCTCGGCGCCACGCACTCCCCGCACCACGTGCGCCCCGAGTGGGCCGAACCCTACCGGGGCCGCTTCGACCAGGGCTGGGACGCCTGGCGGGAGGAGATCTTCCGGCGGCAGAGCGAGCTGGGCGTCGTCCCGCCCGGCACAGTCCTGACCCCTCGCCCGCCCTACGTACCGGCCTGGGCCGACCTCACCGCCGACCGGCGCCGCATGTACGCCCGCCAGCAGGAGGTCTTCGCCGGCTTCCTGAGCCACGCCGACGCCCAGCTCGGCCGCCTGCTCGGCCACCTGGAGGAGACCGGGCGGCTGGACGACACGATCGTCGTGCTGTTCTCCGACAACGGGGCCAGCGCGGAAGGCGGCCTCGACGGCAGCGTCAACGAGCACCGCTTCTCCGCAGGCGCCCGCGAGTCGACGGCGGACAACCTCGCCCACTACGACGACTGGGGCGGCCCACGCACCTACAACCACTACGCGTGGGGCTGGGCCTGGGCCGGGAACACCCCGTTCCGCCTGTGGAAGCGCTACACCTGGCTCGGCGGCACCCGCACCCCGCTCATCGTCCACTGGCCCCGCGGGATCCAGGCCCGCGGCGCGATCCGCGACCAGATCGTGCACGTCAACGACCTGTTCCCGACGCTGCTCGACGCCCTGGGCATCGAGGCGCCGGCCGTCGTGGACGGGATCGAGCAGCAGCGGATCGACGGCGCCAGCTTCCGCGCCTGCTTCGACGACGCCGGGGCCCCGGCGCCGCGCGACACGCAGTACTTCGAGATGCTGGGCTCGCGCTCCCTCATCCACGGCCGCTGGAAGACCACCACCGACCACGTCTCCAAGGGCGTGCTGGACGAGGAGGAGCTGCTGTCCGGCAGCCGGGACTTCGACGGGGACCACTGGGCGCTGTTCGACCTGTCCGCGGACTTCGCCGAAGCCACCGACATGGCCGCGGATCACCCCGAGGTCGTCGCCGAGCTGCGGCGGCTGTGGGACGGGGAGGCCGAGCGCAACCACGTCCTGCCGCTCTTCGACGGCCTCCTCGACCGCATCGGCTCCCTGATCGGCCCGGCCTGGCCCGCCGGTGACGACCGCACCTTCCGCCCCGGCGCCTCGCCCGTCTGCGACGAGTCCCTGCCTCTGCTCTTCGGTGGCTTCCACATCACCGCCGACGTCGAGGTCCCCGAGGCGCCCGACGGCGTGCTGCTCGCCGTGGGGGACTGGCACGGCGGCTTCGCGCTCCACGTCGCCCAGGGGCGGCTGGCCTTCACCTTCGCCCGGCCCTGCGACGTGCTGGAGGTCGTCGCCGACCGTCCCGTCCCGCCAGGACGCCGGCTGCTGGGCGTCGCGCACACCGCCGGCGCCGGCGGGTGCGCCTTCCACCTGCTGTACGGGGACACCGTGGTGGGGAGCCTGGCCTTCGACGGGTTGCTGCCCGTCGTGCTCCAGCACGGCGGGGCCGGGCTGCGCCTGGGCTACGACGCCGGGCTGCCCGTGTCGGAGCGGTACACCGTACCGGGCACCTGGAACGGCGGGCTCTTCTCCGTCCGCGTGCGGACGCCGGGCTTCGGCAAGCCCGACCCCCTGGCCGAGGTCCGGGCGGCGCTGCACTCGGACTGAGCCGCGGCACGTGGCGCCGGGTCAGGCGTCCCAGGCGACCGGCAGGCTCTTGACGCCGTAGATGTCGGCGGCCTCCGGGCGCAGGGGGATCTGGTCGGCCGGTACGGCCAGGCGCAGCGTGGGGAAGCGGTCGAGCAGGGCGGGCAGGGCGACGCGCAGCTCGACGCGGGCGAGCTGCTGGCCCAGGCACTGGTGGATGCCGTGGCTGAAGGCCAGGTGGCCGCCGTCCTGCCGGTGGATGTCGAGGGCGTGGGGGTCGGTGAAGCGGTCGGGGTCGCGGTTGGCAGTGTTGAGGGAGATGATGACCGTGGTGCCGGCCGTGATCGTGTGGCCGGCCAGCTCGACGTCTTCGAGCGCGACCCGGAAGAACTGCTTGGCGACGGTCAGGTAGCGCAGCAGCTCTTCCACGGCCTGGTCGGTGAGTGACGGGTCGGTGCGCAGGGCGGCGAGCTGATCGGGGTTCCGCAGCAGGGCGAAGGTGCCCAGCGCCAGCATGTTGGCGGTGGTGTCGAACCCGGCCGACAGCAGGATCAGGGCCATGCCCTGCAGCTCCTCGTCGGTCAGGTCGCTGTCGGTCAGGTCGCTGAGCACGTCGTCGGTGGGGTCGGCGCGCTTGGCGGCGACCAGCCCGGCGAGGTACTGCTGGGTCGCGACGTAGGCGGCGCCCACCTCCTCGTCGCTGGCCTCGCCGCCGAGGAAGGTGTCGATGTTCTCCTGGAAGAAGCCGCGGTCCTCGTACGGCACGCCCAGCAGCTCGCAGATCACGACGGCGGGGATGGGCTTGGCGAAGGCGGTCACCAGGTCGGCCGTCGGCCCGGCCTTCTCCATGGCGTCCAGGTGCTCGGCGGTGATCTGCTCGACCCGCTCGGTGAGCAGCCGCATCCGGCGGACGGTGAACTTGCCGACCAGCGGTTTGCGGTAGCGGCCGTGCTGCGGCTCGTCCATCAGCAGGAACTCACCGGGCGGTGCGGGAGGCACCTCGATGTCGCCGTAGTCGACGGTCGGGTGGTGCTTCATGAGCTCCCGGCGGGAGCTGAAGCGCGGGTCGGCCAGGATCGAGCGGGCCAGGTCGTAGCCGGTGACGATCCAGCCCTGGTGGCCGTCGGGGAAGGGGAAGCGGCTGATCGGGCCGTGCTCACGCGCCTCGATCAGCTCCTTGGGCGGGTCGAAGGGGCAGCCGGGCTGACGGCTGGTGGGCATCGAGGGGAGGGTGTGGGTCATGAGGGCTCCTCAGGAGATCTTGCGGCGGTAGGTGTTCATGGCGAAGGCGTAGGCGACGACGAGGATGCCGGCGCACCAGCCCAGGGCGACCCAGATGTCGTTGCCGACCGGCTGCTCGGCGAACAGGGCGCGGATGGCGTTGACGATGGAGGTCACCGGCTGGTGGTCGGCGAAGACGCGCAGCGGGGTGGGCATGGTGTCGGTGGGCACGAAGGCGGAGCTGAGGAAGGGCAGGAAGATGAGCGGGTAGGAGAACGCGCTCGCCCCCTCCATGGTCTTGGCCGACAGGCCGGGGATGACGGCGATCCAGGTCAGCGCCAGGGTGAACAGGACCAGGATGCCCGCCACCGACAGCCACGCCAGCACTCCGGCCCCCGAGCGGAAGCCCATGAGCAGCGCCACGAGCATCACGACCACGAGCGAGACCAGGTTGGCGACCAGCGAGGTCAGCACGTGCGCCCACAACACCGACGAGCGTGCGGTCGGCATCGACTGGAAGCGCTCGAAGATGCCGCCCTGCATGTCCATGAACAGCCGGTAGGCGGTGTAGGCGATGCCGGAGGCGACCGTGATGAGCAGGATGCCGGGCAGCATGTAGTTCACGTACGACGTGCCCGACCCGGTGCTGATGGCGCCGCCGAACACGTAGACGAACATCAGCATCATGGCGATCGGCATGATCGCGGTCGTGATGATGGTGTCGGGGCTGCGGGTGATGTGGCGCAGGGACCGCCCGAGCAGGACGGTGGTGTCGCCGAGGAAGTGCTTGCTCATGATGGGGGTTCCTTAGGCTTTCGTGCCGACGAGGGAGAGGAAGACGTCCTCGAGGGTGGGCTGCTTCTCGACGTACTCGACCTTGGCGGGCGGCAGCAGCCGCTTGAGCTCGTCCAGGGTGCCGTTGACGAGGATCCGGCCCTCGTGCAGGATCGCGATCCGGTCGGCGAGTTGCTCGGCCTCGTCCAGGTACTGGGTGGTGAGCAGCACCGTGGTGCCGCCCTGGGCGAGCTCGCGGACGGCCTGCCAGACCTCGATGCGGGCCTGCGGGTCCAGGCCGGTGGTGGGCTCGTCGAGGAAGATGACCGGCGGATCGCCGATCAGGCTCATCGCGATGTCCAGGCGGCGGCGCATGCCACCGGAGTAGGTGCCCACCTTGCGCCCGCCCGCCTCTGTCAGCGAGAAGCGGCGCAGGAGATCGTCGGCGACCTTGCCGGGGTCCTTGAGGTGGCGCAGGCGGGCGACCAGCACGAGGTTCTCGCGGCCGGTGAGGATCTCGTCCACGGCGGCGAACTGGCCGGTGAGGCTGATCGACTCGCGCACGTCGGCGGCCCGGGTGGTGACGTCGTGGCCGTTCACGCGGGCGGTGCCGGCGTCCGGTCTGAGCAGGGTGGACAGGATCTTGATGGCGGTGGTCTTGCCGGCGCCGTTGGAGCCGAGCAGCGCGAAGATGCTGCCGCGCGTCACCTCGAAGTCCACGCCGCGCAGCACGTGCAGGTCCTTGTAGGACTTGTGCAGGCCGTGCACCTGGATCGCGGGGGCTTGCTGGGTCGTCGTCACTTCGTCCTGTCCTCTCCGGCGGCGCGCTCGACGGCGCTGGTGAAACGGTCGCGTTCGCGTCTGCGGTACTGACCGAGGGGGTAGTTGGCCATGAACGTCTCGACGAACTCGATGGGGTCGTCGCCGAAGACGGCGCGGATCGGGATCCCGTCGGCCGCGCTCTGCTCGAACAGGTCGGCCAGGTCCTCGTACATCGCCATCGCGCCGGCGCCGTCGGCGGGCCCGAAGTGCATCAGATACCGCTCCAGCGCCTCCACCGCGATGCGATAGTTCTCAGGCAGCCCCTTGACGCGCGCCTTGTACTGCCGCCAGCGCTTCTTGTCCTCCAGCGGCCCGAGGACGAGCTCCAGGTACTGCAGGTAGCGGCTCTTGGACTCATTGGACTCCGCGGTCAAGACTGCGGCCCTCCCTTGCGAAGTTGTTCGATGCGTTCGGCGAGGAAGCTCCAGGTCCGCCAGAACTCCTCCAGGTACTCGCGGCCCTGGGCGTTGAGTGAGTACACCTTGCGCGGCGGCCCCTTCTCCGACGGGACCTTCTCCACGTCGACCAGGCCACGCTGCTCGACCCGGACCAGCAGCGCGTAGATGGTGCCTTCGGCGATGTCGGAGAAGCCCTGGTCGCGCAGCCAGGCTGTGATCTCGTAGCCGTAGGCGGGCCGAACGGCCAGGATCGCCAGGACGATGCCCTCCAGCGTGCCCTTCAGCATCTCCGTCACGAGCTTGCCCATGGAACACCCCCCTTCCAGCTACCTAGCGATGTTGATTACCGGTACAAAGTAACACCGACTACCGGTACTTAGCAACACCGAATAGAAGTAACGAGGGTCATCTCCCGCACGGTCGGCGAGCGGGCTCCGCGACGCTGCCGTGGTCCTTCGCGTGCGCAACCTTGATGAAGCCGATGGTTCCCGCTTGCCCTCCTCCGAGCAGGAGAAGCATCGATCCGAACAGTCCGAAGAGGGGGAGCACCCATGGGACAGCACATCAAGGGACCGATGGTCCTGCGCATCTCCGAGGCCGAGATCGTCGAGAGCCAGCTCTCGGAGGACGACCTGAGGGCACTGAGCGACAAGGGCCAGGGATCCGCCAGCCCGGCCAGGATCAGATGTCCCGTCCTGTACTGCGCCGCCATGTACGACTCCGAGCAGCTGCGCTGAGACCTCCGTTGAACACCACACGGACCCACCTGCTGAACAGCGACGAGGCCCGCCGGGAGGCGGAGGAGATCCTCGCCGGCGACCGCCCGTTCGGCGACTGCGACTACATCCGTCAGCGCACCCGCATCCACTACCGCCACCGCCTGCTCCTGCTCAAGGAGCACTCCAAGGGCGCGCACCTGCTGTTCACCGCCCAGGAGGACACCTCCGACGGCCGGCACCATCAGGTGCTGGGCGATCCGGCGGTCCGGGTGGCGATCGACACCTGGCTGGGCGCCGTGCTGGGCGGGCGTGAGCTGCCCTGGCCCGAGGAGGAGCTGGACGCCGTCCTGGAGACCGCCGCCGCGCGGAGCGCTCGCGCGGACGTCCCGCCGCTGGCCGAGGGGGCGGCGGACCTGGTGAGACTGCACGAGGCCGCCTGGCCGTGGGTGTGGACGGAGCCCCGGGCGGAGGTTGATCCGCTGGGAGAGTTCTTCCGCCGCGTCTTCGCCGAGAGTCTTCCCGGGCTCACCCTGGCGAGCCCCGACGCGCCCGCGCGCGAGACGCTCCTCCGGGGAGCGGCACTGCTGCACGAGCTCTGTCCCAGGCTCGCGCGCAGCGCGCTGAGCCACGTGCATGTGATCGTCGTCGCGGGCAAGGAGTCGTCGCCCGGCTTCGCGTCGCTCACGCATCCGCGCATCCCCGGGGCGATGTTCCTGTCGACGGCCGTGCTGGGCGATGCGTGGCAGGCAGCCGAGTATCTCCTGCACGAGGCGATGCACGTCAAGTTCACCGATCTCGAGCACACCCACTCCCTGCTGGGCGAACACTACGACGCGGAGACCTCGCCGCTGATCCGCCCGCACTGGAACAGGGCCCGGCCCCAGGCGGACGACGGCTGGCCGATCGATCGTGCGCTCACCGTGAGCCACGTCTACACCAGCCTGGCGCTGTTCCACTCCACGGTGGCCGCACGGCACGCGGAGCTGGCCGACCGGTACGGCCCGATCACCGGAGCGGACCCCGCCAGGCAGGCAAGACGGTCCTTCGACCGGGCCCAGTACCTCATCCAGCGCCTCGGCGGCCGGACGGAGCAGCTCGGAACCGGTGGCCGGCTCTTCCTGCGCTGGCTGCACGGGATCAACCAGGCGTTCGACCCGTCACCCGCACCGGAGGGCACTTACGTGCACCTCGTGCTCGACCTCTACGAACGCGAAGCGGACACGATCCGCAGAGCACTGACCAGGCCCGGAGCCCCACACGCCGATGAGGACGCCGCCTCGCTGCGCAGCGCCGCGAGGCACGAGATCGGCAGCTGCCTCGCCGTCCTCGCGGGAGAGCCGGCCGGTCGGAGCCGCGAGCTGCGGGACCAGGACGGAGTGCTCGCGGAGCTCGAATCCCGCCAGGCGTCCTTCCACGACAGCGCCGAGGCGTTCCTGCGGACCAGGGAGGTCGTGCTGCGGGCCCTGAGCCCCATGCCCGGCAGGCGGGAGGAGGCGTCGGCCGAGCTGGTCCGGGCGATGGTCGAGGAGTCGGGCCGCCGCCTGGGCGCCCTGCTCGAACGCTGATCGCGGGGTGGCGGGGCCGCCGCGGCCCCGCCGCCCGGCAACCGCAGACGTCAAGGAGCGCAGGCGATGCCTGACGAGGATGAGAGGGCACCGCGGAGTGCCGACAGATCACAGGACCCGATCGTGGACAGGCTCCGGCCCGATCCGGCGCGGGCTCCCGCGGCGGTCCTGCGCATGACCGGCTTTCTCGGCGACAGCGACCGGCCGGGCCACCGGCGGCTGTACTTCACGCGCGAGCTCGACTACTACGCGGAGTTCCGCACCGGCGACGTCGTCGACCTGGCCGCCGTCGGCCGCGAGGAGGAGCCGTTCCCCGGTGAGGAGGCCACCCGGGTTTCCCTGCGCCGCGACGCGATGGTGGAGTTCACCAGAACCCGGACGGCCCGCGCTCTCGACGAGTTCGACCTCGACGTCCGGATCGGCCGGCCGAGGAGCGGCGGGTGCGTCCCGGGCCTGACCGACTCCCGCGAGCACGGCTGTCCCGAGCCGACAGCGGCGGGCGGCGGGGACTGCGTGACACCCGGCACCTGCGCGCCGACCTGCGAGACCTGCGTGACCAACTGCGGATCCTGCTACGAGACCTGCCTCAGCCCCACCAACTGCGGAAGCTGCGTGACCTGCGATCCCTGGTGCGGTGACGACCGGTGAGCGCGGTCACGTCCGAGCCGGCGCCGGGGTGTGACGCCGCCTGGCGCAGCGTGCTCGACCCCGGCCGCCAGGCGTCGGCCCTGCGTGTCGCCCGGGATGTCGCCGCGCGGGTGACCGACCCGGGACGCGTGGCGATGGCGCTCGCCGCGTCCGTCGAACAGACCCCCTCGCCGAGGACGCCGGCCCGCAAGCCGTACGCGGTGGCGGACGGCGACGCGGGCCTCGCGGTGACCTGTGCCTATCTGGACGCCTGCCTGCCCGGCGAAGGCTGGGACGCGGTGGGCCACGAGTTCCTCGCTGCGGCCGTGGCGGGCGCGGACTCGGCGCCGGTGGGCCTGTTCGGTGGGTTGAGCGGGCTGGCGTTCGCCACAGTGTCGCTCAGCCGGGACGGCGCGCGGTACCGGCGGTTGCTCGCCGCGCTGGACGACGCGCTGGCGCCCCGGGCGGCGGCGGTCGGCGCCCTGCTCAGCGGGATCGCCGAGCCGGGGCCCGTGAGCACGTTCGACCTGATCTCCGGAGCCGCAGGATTGGGCGCCTACCTGCTGACGCACGACCCGCACGGGCTTCTTCCGCGGATTCTCGGCGGGCTCGTGACGCTCGCCAGGCAGCAGGAGCCGCCCGCCTGGATGACGCCCTCCCACCTGCTGGGCGACCGGACGATGGCGCGACTCCACCCGCACGGAGTGCTCGACTGCGGTCTGGCCCACGGGATCCCCGGCCCGCTCACCGTGTTGTCGCTCGCCCTGCGGGCGGGCGTCGAGGTGCCGGGCCAGGCGGAGGCCATCAGACGGATCAGCGACTGGCTGGTCCTCCACCGGGTCCGCGACGGCGGGGAAACGGGCTGGCCCGCGATCGTGGCGCTGACGAACGACGGCGGGGCCGGCCCGCCCGCCTCGTCCCGCACCGCGTGGTGCTACGGAACGCCCGGGGTCGCGCGCGCCCTGTGGCTGGCGGCACAGGCGCTGGACGACGAGGACCTGGGTGAGCTGGCGCTGCACGCCATGGACGCCGTCCTGCGCCGGCCGGTGCGGCTGCGCGGGATCGCCTCGCCGACGTTCTGCCACGGGGTCAGCGGCCTGCTGCACGTCGTGCTCCGTTTCGCCGACGACACCGGCCTGTTCCGGGAAGCAGTGGCCGGCCTCGTGGACGAGCTGCTCGCCGCCTACCAGCCGAATCGGCCGCTCGCGTACGCCTCGCTGGAGCCGGAGGGCCACCGCGTGGACCGGGCCGGGATCCTGGACGGCGCGGCGGGCGTCGCCCTGGTGCTGCTGGCCGCCGCCACCGGCGTCGAACCGACCTGGGATCGGCTCTTCCTCCTCTCATGACTCGCGCGGACCGGAGCCTGTACACCCCGATGGACTGGGCGCTCGTACGCGCCCCGCTGCTACCGGCCGGCGCCGCGGCGACGGCGGGCGCGCCGGCGGATCCCGGCTGCCTGCTGCCGGGCGCCCCGGCGGTGGTGGCGGCCCTCCAGGTGGCGAGCACCGACCTGGCCGCCGCCCTGGCTCGGACGGCGCCCGGCCATCCCAAGGCCGACCGGATCGGCCGCAAACTGCTGCGTTACCTCATTCGCATGAGCACGCGGCCGACCCCGTTCGGCCTCTTCGCCGGCGTCGCTCTGACGCAGTGGGGACACTGCACCGATCTGGCCCTGGCCAAGGAGCCACCACGCACCCGCACCCGCCCGGACCTGGGCTGGCTGACGGACCTGGTCGCGCGCCTGGAGGCCGATCCCGGGGTCCGTGCCGGCCTGCGCCTGGTCGCGGATCGATCCGTGCTGGTCCGGGCGGGGCGGGCGTTCGCGGCGGGCGGCACCGGCCGTACGGCCTCCGTGCGTGCCACCTCGGCGGTACGGCGCGCGCTGGCCCTCGCCCGTGAGCCCGTCTCCCGCGCGCAGATCGTCGAAGCGCTGACCACGCTGCCCGGCGCCACCCCGGAGAAGGCGGACCGGCTGGTCGAGGAGCTGGTCCGGCACGGGCTCCTGCACCACGACCTGTGGCCGCCGCCCACCCGTGACCCCCTCGGGCACGTGCGGGAGCGGCTCGCCGGCCACCCCGTCGCGGCCGGCCTCGCCGGGCTGCGCCAGGCGCTGAGGCAGTGGGACGCCCGCCCGCTGGACGACCGGGCCCGGACGTGGCCAGGCCTGCTCGACCGGGTCAGCACGCTCGCCGCCGCCTCCGACCCGCGCAACCTCCTCCAGACGGACCTCGCGCTCCCGCTGTCCGGCAGCGGTCTGAGCAGGCGCATCGGCGCCGAGGCGGCCGTGGCCGCCGAACTGCTGCTGCGGCTGAGCCCGTACCCCACAGGGCCGCCCCGCCTCGACGCCTACCGCCGGGCGTTCGAGAGCCGCTACGGCGCGCATCGGGAGGTTCCGTTGCTGGAGCTGGTGGATCCCGACTTCGGACTGGGCAGCCCGACGGACAGCGGCGGCACGAGCCCCGAGCGGGCCGCCCGCCACCGGCTGCTGTCCGACCTCGCCGCCAACGCCTGGCGTGACCGGCTGTCCACCGTCGAGCTCGACGACCACCTGCTGGGCCGCCTGCAGACCTGGACGCCGGAGGCCGCGCTCGCCCCGCCGTCCCTGGATGTCGCGGTGCTGGTGGCGGCGTCCTGCGCGGAGGCCGTGGACCAGGGCGACTTCCTGCTCGTCGTGGGGCCGAACCTCGGCGCGAACGCGGCCGGCCGAACCCTCGGACGGTTCGCCGATCTGCTGGGGCCTCCGGCGGACGCCGCGCTGGCGCGGGTGGCGGAGTCCGACCGCCGGCATGCGCCGGGCCGCCTGCTCGCCGAGGTGGTCTACACGCCGGAGCGAGCCCGTTCCGGCAACGTCGCCGTCCGCCGGTGCGCTCACCGCCACGAGATCCGCCTCGGTCCCGCCACCGGGATCTCGCAGGAGTGGCTCGTACCGGTCGACGAGCTCGTCGTGGGGCTGCGCGACGGCCTGTTCATCGTGCGGTGGCCCGCCCGTGACGTGGAGGTCGTCGCAACGCAGTGCCACATGCTCAACCCGGCGCACGCGCCCCCCGCGGCGCGCTTCCTGCTGGACGTCGCCCGCGACGGCCGGTGCGTGTTCAGCACCTTCGACTGGGGACCGGCGGCCGGCCTCGCGTTCCTGCCGCGGATCCAGCGGGGCCGCGTCGTCCTCTCCCTGGCCCGCTGGCGCGTCGATCCGGCGGCCCTGCGCGATGCGCGCGGCCTGGCCGCCTGGCGGGAGACGCACGGAGTGCCCCGCCACGTGTACCTGGCCGGCGGCGACAACCGGCTGCTGCTCGACCTGGACGACGCCGACCAGGCCGAACTGCTGCGCATGGAACCGCCGGGGCGGCCCGTCCTGCTCCAGGAGGCCCTGCCCCATCCCGGGCACGCCTGGCTGCCCGGCCCCGACGGGGCCCACCTCAGCGAGGTGGTGGTGCCACTGACGCTGCGGCGGCGGCGACCGGCCGCGCCGGCGCGCCGGCGCCCCGGCGCCGTGCCTGACCGGGCGCGCATCCGGCCGCCCGGCAGTGACTGGCTCTACCTCAAGCTGTACGGCCCCCGCCGGTTCGAGGACGAGCTGATCGTCGAGGCGCTGAGCCCCTTCGGGCAGTTCGTCACCGGGGCGGAGCTGGCCGACGGCTGGTTCTTCCTGCGCTACCGCGATCCCGACCCGCACCTGCGCGTCCGCTTCCACGGCGAGCCTGCCACGCTGCTGGGCCCGCTCCTGCGCCACGTCTGCGACTGGGCGGCGGACCTGGTCTCGGCGGGCACCTGCAGGACGTTCGCGTTCGACACCTACGAGCGCGAGATCGAGCGGTACGGCGGCGTGGACGCCATGCCGGCCGCCGAGGGTGTCTTCCTCGCCGACAGCCCGGCCGCCGCCGGCCTGCTCACCCTGTCCAGAAGCCGCGGATTCCCCTACGACCCGATCACCGTGGCCGCGCTCAGCGTGGACGACCTGCTCGACGGCCTCGGACTCGACGTCGAGCAGCGCACGCGCTTCTACCGCGACGGCGTCTCTCCGTCACCTGAGGGCGGCCTGGAATATCGCAGGCGCTCCCGGGAGCTGCGGCGGCTTCTGCGCGATCCGGGTCCGCCGGGCACGACGGCGCACGACCGGGCACTGGCGTCCCTGCTGGCCGCCCGCCGCCGGGCGCTGCCGGCCACCCGCCCTGCACCCGAGGTGTGCCGCAGCCATGTCCACCTGCACTGCAACCGCCTGCTCGGCGCCGGTCACGAGGCCGAGCACCGCGTGCTGGAGCTGCTGCGCCGCACCCGCGAAGGTCTCACGCGCGGATGACGCTCACGTCTCGGTCACCACGACGTCCTCGCTCCTGACGAACATGACGCGGTGACCGAACTGGATCTGGTGGTACTCCTGGGTGCCGCGGACCACGCGGTGCTGCGTGGTGTCGAAGGTCGTCGCCTTGTAGAACTCGCCGGTCGTGGTCAGGCCGACCGTGTACGACTGCCCGGCCGCGAACGTGTACTGCAGCGGGATCAGCGGCTGCACCCCCACGCCCGCCGGGTACGCCGCCGCCTCCGGATACGCGCGGCCGTACACGGGCACGGAGGCCAGGCCCGGCCGGGGTGTCGCCATCCGGGTCCGGCTGGGCACGGCGACAGGAGCGGACTCCGGGTTGTGGAACCACGCCTTCTGGCCCAGGTACCAGATGGCGGTCCAGTCGCCGCGCCGCTCGGCGACGACGTAGCGCTGGCCGGTGGCGGCGCGGGCGGCGTGGTCGTACACGCTGAACGTGGAGTTCCCCATCGGGTGCTTGCCGATGTCCTTGACGAGGGGCGAGTCCGCGCGCGGCTCGGTGTGCAGCCAGACCGAGGCCGACCCGTGCGCCGGGCAGGCGGCTGCGGGATGGTCCTTGTCGCAGCCGATGTAGTGCGGGCGGTTGCGGTCGTAGTCCGGCAGGATCATGACCGTGGCCGTGCCGGCATCGCCGTCAGGGCGTAGCGGAGCCCCCATCAGGTCGAAGAAGTGGGCCCAGTCCCAGTACGGGCCAGGGTCCTCGTGCATCCCCCGGACCTTCTCCGGCAGCAGGCCGGGCACGTTGTCGTGGCCGATGATGTGCGCGCGATCCAGCGGGACGCCGAACCTGTCGGCCAGGTAACGCACGAGCTTGGCGGACGTGCGGTACATCGCCTCGGTGTACCAGGTGCCGCCGGCGGCGAGGAAGCCCTCGTGCTCCAGGCCGATCGCCTTGGCGTTGACGTACCAGTTGCCGGCGTGCCAGGCCACGTCCTTGGTGCGCACGTGCTGGGCGAGGTGACCGTCGTGCGAGCGCAGCGTGTAGTGCCAGCTCATCTCCTTCGGGTTCTGGACGAGGCCGATCGTCTTGTCGTACAGCTCCTCGGTGTCGTGGATGACGATGTAGTGGATCTTCTGACCGGCGGGGCGGTCGGCGAGGTCGTGGTTGCCGTACTTGCCTCCCGGCAGTTCCTGGTACGGCGCCGGGATCCACTCGCAGGCGAGCGAGCCGGGGCACTCCACGGCGCCGGCGCGGGCCAGGTGGGGCAGGTCCAGCCTGCTCAGCCAGGACCTGGACGGGTGCACCTCGGGGGCGGGCGGCAGGGTGATCTCCGCACCGGTGTCGGTCGTCCGGGTGGCACCCTCGTGGATGACCTCGTAGACCTCGTCGGCGAAGCCTGCCGCGACCTCCTCGGCCGAGGCGCCCGAGTAGCGTGCCACCGCGCCGTACCAGTCGGCGGGGTCGGCGCTCGGCGGGGCGCCCAGGGCTCGCTGGTAGTCGGCGAGCAGTGCCGCGCCGCCGTCGATGTTGGCAGCCGGGTCCTCACGCAGGCGCTCGGTGCTCTGCCCGGTCAGCTCGGCGGCACGCTCCAGAGTGTGCAGGGACGCGGGAGCACCGTCGTGCCGCTCAGGCTCGGCGGGCTGCGTCGACGGCCGGGTGTCGTCGCCGCGCGGGTCCTCGTTCCCGTCGAGGTGGTGGTGCCGCGTCCCGGCCGGCGCGGCACCGTCGGTGAGGTGCATGGGGCCGAAGCCGGCGGCCGTGCTGGGCTTGCCGCCGTTGCAGTCCCAGCGCGACTCCAGGTAGGACACGGCGAGCAGGATGCTCTCCGGCACGCCGTGTCTCTTCGCGGCCTGCTCGAAGGCCTTAGGCATCGTGGTCATGACAATCCCCTCTCACCTGCACCGTCGCATGGATGCGCACCCAGGTGGAGGCGAGATGTCATAGTTTTCCGCTTTCTTGTGGCGGTGCGGGGCCCGCGCTCTGTGCCGAGGACAGCGCGGCCCCGGCAGCACACCATGGCTTCTCGACCGAAGTGTCATGCCGACCGGGGAAAAGGATGCGCGTGCCTGCGGATCCCAGGAGAAGCCGGTGTCGAACCCGCGCGGCCGGCCCGTGCTCGGCGGGCGCCCGCTCGTCCTGACCGCCCTGGCACCGAGATCGAGGGGGAGGGTACCGAGCCCGTGAGAGCGGCCGTGGACCTCCTCGCGGCCGATCCCGCCACCTGTTGAGGGCGTCGCGGGCGTCCCGGTCGTTGAGAGCGTTTAGGCGTCGCGTCCGTCGCGTCCGTCAAGGGCGCTCAACGCCGCCACCGAAGAGCCGCTGCGACCCGACCTGTACTCGCGCGTCCGCACCGCGAGGTAGCCGCTGCCCGGTGACGTCCACGCGCCCGTGACGTCCCCGTGCAGCTCTCCGGGGGAAGACGCGGGACAGCGGATACCCGCGACGGGATCGGGGGCAAGGCCGTGCTCGGCGCAGCAGGCGGCGACCGGATGCCCTTCGCGCGCCACCGCCACCACCCGGGCCGCGCGCTCGTCACTGATCGGCCACAACCGCATCCCGCGCCTCCCACTCCGGAAATGGTCCTGCAGTATCTACCGCAGAACCGGTGGCGGCAGTCGCGAAAGAATGTCGAAGAAAGGCAGGAGAGATATGGCGCGGGAATCGTCGACGGAGCGCACAGAAGAGGATGGTCAGCCGGTGAGCAGGAGACTGCTCTACCCGATCTGCCGCTGGACCGGCACGGTGATCCTGCTGCAGTACGGCTTCGCCAAAATCTTCGGCGCGCAGTTCACGATTCTCGACTCCGAGCTCGACAAGCCCATGGGCACGGTGAGTGGATTCTGGCTGACCTGGTATTACTTCGGCTACTCACCGATTTTCGGCAATCTGATCGCACTGCTGCAGATCGGCTTCGGCCTGGCGCTGGCGTTTCGCCGTACCACCCTGCTCGGTGCCGCGGGGACAGCGGCGCTGCTCGGCGGGATCACCGTGCTGAACATCTCCTACGGGATCGCCCTCGACGCGATGGTGATCGCCATGATCGGGACGGCCTGCGCCGGGTATTTGTTGTGGCAGCACCGCCGGGAGCTGACTGCGTTGTTCTGGCGCGACCAGAATCGCATCGCGCCGGGAACGCGATCCGCGCGCCTGCGCCGGGTGCACGCCGCAGTGGTCTTACTCCTGGTCGGGGGCGCGGCGTCGTGCTCGTACCTGGTCGCCAATGACAACAATCGCGTACCCACCCCGCTGGACGGCACGTGGGACGTCACCGCGGGCACTTTCCAGCCGGCGGGACTGCCCGGTCCCGCCGAGCGCGTGTATTTCGAGCACAATCGCGCCCATCAGGTGGTTCTCCGTCATGGGCAGACCTGGCAGAGACACCATTTCGAGGTCGATCCGGCCGCCGCCACGATCGGAATCTGGCAGACCTGGCTGCGCAAGGACCAGCAATTGATGTCCGGCCGGTACGAGCTCACCGCCGGCCGCCTGCTGATCCACGGCACGGACCTGACGACAGGACGGCCGATGCGGTGGGAGCTGCGGGCCGTGCCTGCCGAGCGACTGAGGCCCGGCCGGTGAGGGGAGGCGCGCCGCGCGGGCCCTCGGTGACCGGCCCGTGCCCCGTCACCGTGACGGCTCCCAGCCGCGCCGCGCCCGCGGTAGACGATGTACGGCCGGGTCAGGTACCCCACGGGCGCGGGGAGCATGGTGCACCAGCGGGGTGAACGGCGGGATCGCGAACAGCGCCAGCGCGCGCAGCCGGAACAGCAGGGCCGCCCCGCCATCAGCGCGGGCTCCGGCTGGGAGTAGAAGATCGACCGGAACCACGGCGAGACGGTGGTGCGGTAGTCGTAGCCGCCGCCGACGAGGTCGGCCACGACGGTGGCGGCCAGGCCGAGGGCGATGGTGAGGGCGAGGACGGCATACCAGTCGTAGAACGACAACATCGCGCCGCCGATCACGCCTCCCGGTACAGCTCCACCAGCACGCCGCGCGCGTAGGGGGAGCGGACGCGGGTGGGGGAGCAGGTGTACCGGGAACCGTCCCGGCCGCAGGTGCCGGCCCGGCTTCAGCAGCGCGTCGCTGACCGGCCCATCCGTACAGGGCCGAAATCCTCAGGCACAACGGCGCGCGACCGAGGGACCTTGGGCCCTGCCCCCCTTCCCCGCCTGGGACGACGCTGAGTCGGACCGGCACGCACGAGAGGCGGCGAGGGGCATGAGCGATCACATGAGTCCGCTTGACGCGGCGTTCCTGACGCTGGAGGACGAGCAGCCCGAGGTGTCGATGGCCATCTCCTCCGTCGCCGTCCTGGAAGGCCCGGCGCCCGGCCACGAGGAGTTCCTGGAGGCCATCCGCGCCCGGCTGCCCCTCGTCGAGCGCTACCGGCAGAAGGCGCGGCAGGTGCCGTTCGACCTGGGCCCGCCCGTCTGGGTCGACGACCCCGCCTTCGACCTCGGCTATCACGTGCGGCGCGTCGCCCTGCCCCCGCCGGGCGGGGACGCGCAGCTGAGCGAGCTGATGGGCGACATCATGTCGCAGCGGCTCGACCGGGCCCACCCGCTCTGGGAGTACTGGGTGATCGAAGGGCTGGCCGAAGGTCGCTGGGCGCTGGTGTCCAAGGTGCACCACTGCATGGTGGACGGGGTGTCCGGCACCCACCTCTACTACGTGATCTTCGACGAGTCGCCGGAGGGCACCCCCGGCCTGCCGCCGGACGAGTGGAACCCGGACGCCGAGCCGTCCACTCTGGACCTGACCACCCGCGCGCTGCGCGACCTGCTGCGCAACCCGGTCGAGCAGGCCCGGATGATCGGCCGGGCGCTGGCCTCGCCGCGTGCCGCCGCCCAGCGGGTGATGGACGCCGCGCGCGGGCTGCCGCCCCTGATCGGCGCGCTGTGGCCGGCGGACGCCTCCTCGCTGACCGGGCCGATCAGCGAGCACCGCCGCTACGCCGTCGCCCGCGCGCCGCTGAGCGACGTCAAGGAGATCGCGCACAGCGCCGGCGTGACGTTCAACGACGCGGTCCTGTCGGCGATCAGCGGCGCCTACCGCTCGTTGCTGCGCGAACGCGGCGAGGACCGTCATCCGCACACCGTGCGCTCGCTCGTGCCCGTCTCGGTCCGCGCCCCCGGCGAGGAGGGCGTCTACGAGAACCGCATCTCGCTCCTGCTGCCCTACCTGCCCGTGCACCTGGCGGATCCGGCCGAGCGGCTGCGCGCCGTGCACGCGCACCTGGCAGAGCTGAAGGCCGGTGGCGAGGCCAGGACCGGCGAGGCGCTCACCACGCTCGCCGCGCACGAGCTGTTCCCGCCCGTCTCCTGGGGGACGCGGCTGGCCGCGCACCTGCCGCAGCGTCAGATCGTCACCGTCACCACGAACGTCCCCGGGCCGCGCCGCCCCCTCTACCTGCTCGGCCGCCGCACGCTGGAGATCCTCCCGTACGTCCCCATCGCCACCCGGCTGCGCACCGGGGTGTCCATCTTCACCTACTGCGACCAGGTCACCTTCGGCGTGACCGGCGACTACGACAGCGCGCCCGAGGTCGAGGGACTCGCACGCGCCATCGAGCGGGAAGTCGAGGCGCTGCGCCTGGCCTTCTGCCCTCCGCCGGCGCCGCCGAAGCGTCCCCGACCCGCCGGCACCCGCAAACCGGCCCGGCGCGCACCGGCGCGTACGCGGACGAAGCGGGCCGAGCCGCACCCTGCCTGACCGACCCGGGGCCGTGAAAGAAAGGTGGAAGAAAGGTGGACGTCATGTCGATCGACGATGCCGCGGGCCGAGTGGCCACCGCCGGGCCGCCGCCGGCGCACGGCGGTGTGATCCCGCCCGACCTGGCCACCTGCGCCGACTGCCTGCGCGAGCTGTTCGACCCGGCCAACCGGCGCCACCGCTACCCGTTCATCACCTGCGCGGCGTGCGGCCCCCGCGCGACCATCATCGAGAGCCTGCCCTACGAGCGCGCCCGCACGTCGATGCGCGGCTTCGAGCCGTGCCCCGCCTGCGCGGCCGAGTACGACGACCCGGCCGACCGGCGCTTCCACGCCGAGACGATCGCGTGCGCGTCCTGCGGCCCCCGGCTGCGCTGGGGGAGCATGACGGGTGAGGCCGCGCTGCGGGCCGCGACGGACTTCATCGCGGCCGGCGCCGTGGTCGTGGTCAAGGGGCTGGGCGGCTTCCACCTGGTCTGCGACGCCATCGACGAGGCGGCCGTCACCCGGCTGCGCGAGGTCAAGGCGCGTGACGGCAAGCCACTGGCCATCATGGTGCGGGCGCCCGTCGTCGCCGGAGCGCTGGCCGACCTGTCCGACGACGACCGCGCCCTGCTCACCGCCCCGTCCGCGCCCATCGTGCTGGCCCCGCGGCGGCACGGGGTGCTCGCGTCCGGTGTCTGTCACGGCATGCCGGACGTCGCGGTGCTGCTGCCGTACACGCCGGTGCACCACCTGCTCCTGGACGCGCTGCGCCGCCCCCTCGTGGTCACCGGCGCCAGCCCTGACGGCAGCCCCACGCCGACTGGCGAGATCTCCGGCCTGGCCGTGGACGGCGTCCTGACCCACGACCGGCCCATCGTGGCCCGCTACGACGACTCGGTGATCCGCTCGTTCGGCCGCGGCTCGATCACGATCCGGCGCGGGCGCGGGCTCGCCCCCGCGCCGCTGCCCCTGCCCGCCGCGGCGCCGCCGCTGGTCGCCGTGGGAGCCGAGCTGAACAGCACCTTCACCCTCGCCGACGGTGAACGGGCGGTGCTCGGGCCGCACCTCGGCGACCTGCCCGCCGCCGCCACCCTCGCAGCCTACGAGCAGGCGCTCGACCACCTCGTTCACCTGAACGGCATCGAGCCGCTGCACGCCGCGCACGACCTGCATCCCGGCTACCTGTCGACCCGGCTGGCGCGGCGCCTGCCGAGCCGGATCGCCGTCCAGCACCACCACGCCCACGTCGCCGCCGTCGCCGCCGAGCACCGGCTGGAGCCGCCGTTCCTCGGCGTGGCCTACGACGGGCCGGGCCTCGGCGACGACGGCACGTGGTGGGGTGGCGAGCTGCTGCTGGCCTCCTACCGCGGTTATCGGCGGCTGGGCCGCTTCTCCCGCGCACCCCTGCCCGGCGCCGAGGCGGCCGCACGCCATCCCGTCCTCGACGGGGACGTCATCGCGCGCGAGGCCGGCTGCCCGGCCACCTCCAGCGCCACCCGCCTGTTCGACGCCGCAGCCGCGCTGCTGGGCCTGTGCGAGGTGAACGGCTTCCCCGGCGAGGCCGCCACCCGGCTGGAGCAGGCGGCCGGCGCTTTCCCCGGTACGGAACCGCTGGCCTGGCGGCTGGAGCGGCGCGGCGGCCTGTGGGTGTACGACGGGGCGGCGACCCTGCGCCACCTGCTGGAGGCCCGGGCCGACGGGGAGCCCGCCGGACGGATCGCCGCCGCCTTCCACGCCACCGTCGCGGCCGTCACCGTGCTGCTGTGCGAGCGGGCCGCCACCGAGCACGACGTCACCCAGGTGTGCCTGTCGGGCGAGGTCTTCGAGAACCGGCTGCTGGCCACCGACGTGCTGGACAGGCTGTCGGCGGCGGGCTTCGAGCCGTACCTCGGCCGGCAGGTTCCGCTCAACGACGCGGGCCTCAGCTACGGCCAGGCGGCCGTCGCGGCGGCGCGGCTGGCACGCGCTTGAGCCGTCACTCCTTGCGGCCGGCCCGCAATCGGGCGGCCAGGGCGGCGGCCTGGGTGCGGCGCTGCATGTCGAGCTTGGACAGCAGGTTGGAGACGTAGTTCTTGACCGTCTTCTCGGCCAGGAACATGCGCTCGCCGATCTGCCGGTTCGTCAGCCCCTCACCGATGAGGTCGAGGATCTGCCGTTCCTGGTCGGTGAGCGCGGCGAGGGGGTCCTTCCTGGCGGCCTGGTCGCGCAGCCGCTGGAGCATGGCGGCGGTGGTCTGCGGGTCGAGCAGCGACTGGCCGGAGGCGACCGTGCGCACGGCGCCCACCAGGTCGGAGCCGTGGATCTGCTTGAGCACGTAGCCTGAGGCTCCGGCCATCACGGCGTCGAACAGGGCGTCGTCGTCGGCGAACGAGGTCAGCATCAGGCACGCCAGGCCCGGCACCCGTGAGCGCACCTCGCGGCAGACGTCCACGCCGTTGCCGTCGGGCAGCCGCACGTCCAGCACCGCCACGTCCGGCACGAGTGCGGGGATGCGCGCGATGGCGGATTCGGCGGTGCCCGCCTCGCCGATCACCTCGATGTCGTCCTCGGAGTCGAGCAGGGCGGCGACGCCACGGCGGACGACCTCGTGGTCGTCGAGCAGGAACACGCGAATCATGCCCATGACGCTACCGAAGCGATGGGCAGGGACGAAAGTCACGTACTCCTGCGAAGGTCATCATCCCGGGCGGTGACGTCGTCCTTCTTCCAGGAGAGCTTGTTCACGACGTCCACCACGCCGTTGACCCGCCGCGTCATGCGTGCGGCGATGGCGGCCTCGCTACGGCGCTCCATCCACCCGGACAACGTCACGACGCCCTGGCGCGCCTCGACCCGTACCCCGTCGGCGGGCACCCACAGGGTGCGGCGGAGGATGTCGTCGCGGACCTCCGAGGCCAGCTCCTCGTCCGATCGGAGGAACAGCTTGACCAGGTCGCGGCGGCTGACGATGCCGACGATCCGGCCGTTGTAGTCGACGACCGCGAGCCGCCTGACGTTGTGCGCGTCCATCAGCCGCGCCGCCTCGACCGCCGACGCCTCAGGGGAGACCCGGACGGCGGGGCTGGTCATCAGCTCGGCGGCGGTGTCGCCGTCGGCCTTGCGCCGGGCCTTGGGGTGACGCAGGCGGGCGCGCAGCGGCGGCTGGTAGCCCTCGCGGTGGAACTGCTCGCGGAACTCCTCCTTGCGCAGCAGATCCGCCTCGGACACCATGCCGAGCACGTGGTCGTCGTCGTCGAGGACCGGAACGGCGCTGATGCCGACGGCGACGAGGGTCTCGGCTATCTCCTTGAACGGGGTGGCGGCGGCGACGGAGACGACCTTGTCCGTCATCACATCCGCGACGGTCATGCGCATGGCTCCTCCTTCATGGCTGCGTCCAGCACACCTCCCCGGGCCACCCCGGGAGTAGGGACGGAAGTCCCGGACCGGTGAGTCCTTGGTCGGCGCCACTCCGTTCGCGGCGTGCGAAGTCAGGACGAAAGTCCTCCGCACAGGGGCCCTCCGCGACTGCCTTCGGCACGCCTCATCGTCTTACGGTCACGGAGAACCAGGCGGACGATGAGAGGGAGGCGAGCCATGACGGATGGACTCGACCTCGGAACACTCGACCTGATGCTGGACGCGCTCGGCGACTTCGTGACCGCGGCGCTGCCCGAGGAACGGCTGCTGGAGCTGGACCGCGACGACCTCTGCCCCGAGGACACGGTCAGGCAGATGTGCGGTGACGACCTGGGCGTGCAGCTCGCCTTCGTGCCCGAGGAGTACGGCGGCATGGGCGGCGGCGCATTCGACTCCTACCGCATCTGCGAGCGCCTGGCCCGGCTCGACCTGGGGCTGGCCACGTCGGTGTTCGCGACGTTCCTCGGCAGTGACCCCATCCTGTTCGGCGGGACCGCGGAGCAGAAGGAGCGCTGGCTGGGCCGGATCGCCAAGGAGGGCATCCTGTTCGCGTACGGGGCGACCGAGCCCGAGGCCGGCAGCGACCTCGGCGCCCTGCGGACCACCGCGACCCCCGTGCCGGGCGGCTACCGGATCAACGGCCGCAAGCAGTGGATCAGCAACGGCTCCATCGCCGACGCCTGGAGCGTGCTGGCGCTTGCCCCCGGCGGTCCGTCCTGGTTCGTGGTGGAACGCGGCGCCGAGGGCTTCTCCACGGCACCGCCGGAGGACAAGCACGGCATCCGGCTGTCGAACACCGCGGCGCTCTACCTCGACGACGTGTACGTCCCGGCGGAGAACCTGGTCGGCCTGGTGGAGGGCAAGGGCCTGACGCAGGCGCAGAACGTCTTCGGCTACACCCGGCTCATGGTCGCGGCCTTCGGGCTCGGTGGCGGCTGGGAGGCCACCGAGCGGGCGATCCGCTACTCGCTCGACCGCGTCCAGGCGGGCGCGGCCCTGGCCACCAAGCAGGGCTACACCCACAAGCTGATCGTGCCGCACGTCGTACGGCTGGAGGCCGCGCGGGCGTTCATCGAGGAGACCGCGACCCGCATCGACGCGGGCGAGGGCTCGCTCAACACCGAGGGCGCCATCGCCAAGTACCTGGCCAGCGAGGCGGGCAACGCCGCCGCCGAGGCCGCCATCCAGGCCCACGGCGGGTACGGCTACACCAAGCCGTACCTGGTCGAGAAGATCAAACGGGACGTGCGCATCACCACGATCTACGAAGGCACCTCCGAGATCCTGGAGATGACCATCGCCAGGGACCGCTGGCAGCAGCACCTCAAGACCCGCGCCGCCCACTACCGCGACGCCGCCGCCACGGTGGCCGCGCTGCCCGCGCGGACCGGCGCGGCCACCGCCGCCCTCGCGCTCGACGGGCTCGCCGCCGTCCTGGAGGGCTGCCGGGCCGGGCGGCTGACCCGTAACCAGCACGTCCTGCTGCGGCTCGGTGAGCTGATCGGGTACGGCGAGGCGGCGGCCAGCCTCGCCCGGCGCGCCGCCGCCGCGCTCGACGGCACGCTGCCGGAGAAGGCCGAGCGCCGCTTCGGCCCCGCCGCGCTCGCGGCCATCAGCCGGGTCTTCGCCCGGGAAGCCGCGATGAAGATCGCCGAAGAGGGCACGCGGTGGGTCCTCGGCGCCCTCCCCGAACACGCCGCCACAGACTCCGCCGCCACGGACCCGGGCGCTGCAGACCCCACCGCCGATTACGGCGCCGCCGAGCTGGACGGGCTGCGCGCCGGTGAGGTGCGGCAGGTGCAGCGCGGCCTGCTCGCCGACATGGACCTGATCGCGGACGTCCTCTACGGCCGCGCCGACCCCCAGGACCCCTCATGAATCCCATCACGCTCGAACCCGTCGCCGTCATCGGCCTCGGCGCGATCATGCCCGACGCCCCCGACGCGACCTCCTTCTGGGAGAACATCAAGAGAGGCCGATACTCCATCTCCGACGTCCCGCCCGAGCGCTGGGACCCCGCCCTCTACTACGACCCCGACCCGAAGGCGCCGGACAAGACGTACTCGCGTATCGGCGGCTGGGTGCGGGACTACCCCTGGGATCCCATGGGCTGGCGGCTGGCCGTGCCACCCGCCGTGGCCGCGCAGCTCGACGGCGGCCAGAAGTGGGCCATCAGCGCCGCCAGGTCGGCGCTGCGGGACGCCGGCTGGCCGAACTGGACGGTCGATCCGGAACGGGTCGCCGTGGTCATCGGCAACGCCATCGGCGGCGAGAAGCACTACCGCTCCAACACCCGCGTCGAGCTGCCGGAGTTCGTGCGGCGTCTGGAGCAGTCACCCGCCTTCGCCACCCTGCCCGCCGACGTGCGCGAGGCCGTGCTGCGCGAGACCACCGGCTCCTTCCTGGACGGGTACCCGCCGATCACCGAGGACACCATGCCGGGCGAGCTGGCCAACATCATCGCCGGCCGGGTGGCCAACCTGTTCAACTTCCGCGGCCCCAACTTCACCACCGACGCCGCCTGCGCCTCCGGCCTGGCCGCCATGTCCTCGGCCGTACGCGGGCTGCAGGCGCACGACTTCGACACCGTGATCACCGGTGGCGTGGACCGGAACATGGGGGTGGCCGCGTTCGTCAAGTTCTGCAAGATCGGCGCGCTGTCGGCCACCGGCACCCGGCCCTTCGACGCGGGCGCCGACGGGTTCGTGATGGGGGAGGGCGCGGCGCTGTTCGTGCTCAAGCGCCTGGCCGACGCCGAACGCGACGGCGACCGCGTCTACGCCGTCATCCGCGGCATCGCCGGCTCCAGCGACGGCAAGGGCAAGGGCATCACCGCGCCCAACCCGATCGGGCAGCGGCTGGCCATCGAGCGGGCCTGGGCGGGCGCCGGCCTGAGCCCCGCCGACGCCACGCTCGTCGAGGCCCACGGCACCTCCACCCGCGTCGGCGACGCCACCGAGCTGGGCGCGCTGAGCGAGGTGTTCGAGAAGGCCGGCGCGGAGCGCGGCGCCATCGCGCTCGGCTCGGTCAAGTCCAACATCGGCCACCTCAAGGCCGCCGCCGGGGCTGCCGGGCTGTTCAAGATCGTGATGAGCCTGCACGAGCATGTCCTGCCGCCCAGCCTGCACTTCGAGACCCCGAACCCGAACGTCGACTGGTCGGCCATCCCCTTCCGGGTCGGCACCGAGCTGCAGGAGTGGGCGCGGCCCGCCGGCGGGGTGCGGTGCGCCGGGGTGAGCGCGTTCGGGTTCGGCGGCACGAACTTCCACGTCGTGCTGGAGGAGTACATCCCCGGCCGCCACCGCTTCACCGGCACCCCGGTCACCTACGCCACGTCCGGCACCCCGGCCGCCACCCTGACCACGCCCACCGCACCGGGCAGCGCCACGCCGGTGGCGCGGGTGCCCGGCGGGGCCAGGCCGCCGCTGCGTGGGGCCGCCGTCGTGGGCGGGGCCGACGAGGCCGAGGTCATCGCCCGGCTCGAACAGGTGCGCGCCACCGCCACCCCGCAGCCGCCCGACCCCGCGCTCGCCACCGCCGCCATCAGGGTCGCCATCGACTACGCCGACCCCGCCGACCTGGCCGCCAAGGCGGCGAAGGCCGTCGCCGCCCTGCGGACCGGCGACCAGGCCAGGTGGCGCATGCTGCGCGCCCAGGGCGTGTTCCTCGGCCGCGGCTCCGCGCCCAAGGTCGCCTTCCTCTACACCGGCCAGGGCTCGCAGTACGTCAACATGCTGCGCGACCTGCGCGAGCGCGAGCCCATCGTGGCCGCCACGTTCGACGAGGCCGACCGGGTGATGACACCGCTGCTCGGCCGGCCGCTGACCTCGTACGTCTTCAGCGACGACACCGACCCCGGCGCGGCACAGCAGGCGCTGCTGCAGACGGAGATCACCCAGCCCGCCGTGCTGACCGTGGACGCCGCGCTCACCCGCCTGCTGGAGGCGTACGGGGTGCGCGCCGACATGGTGATGGGCCACAGCCTCGGCGAGTACGGCGCGCTCGTCGCGGCCGGATCGCTGACCTTCGAGGCGGCCCTGGAGGCCGTCAGCGCGCGCGGCCGGGAGATGGCCTCCCTGGAGGTGCCCGACAACGGCGCCATGGCCGCCGTCTTCGGCCCGCTGCCGCAGGTCGAGCGCATCGTGGCGGAGTGCGACGGCTACGTCGTGGTCGCCAACATCAACAGCACCGCCCAGGCCGTGGTCGGCGGCGCCACCGAGGCTGTCGAGGCGGCCGTCGAGCGCTTCCGCGCGGCGGGCATGACCGCGAGCCGCATCCCCGTCAGCCACGCCTTCCACACCTCGATCGTGGCGCCCGCGGGCGAGCCACTGAAGGCGGTGCTGCGCCGCCTCGACATCCGGCCGCCCGCCAAGCCGATCGTGGCCAACGTGACCGGCGCGTTCTACCCGGACGACGCCGACGCCGAGACCATGCTCGACATCCTCGGCCGCCAGGTCGCCTCGCCGGTGCGGTTCGTGACCGGCCTGCGCACGCTGTACGACGCGGGCGCGCGCGTCTTCGTCGAGGTGGGGCCGAAGAAGGCGCTGCACGGCTTCGCCGAGGACGTGCTCGGCTCGGTGCACGACGACGTGCTCGCGCTGTTCACCAACCACCCCAAGAACGGCGGCGTCCCCGCCTTCAACCAGGCCCTGTGCGGCCTGTACGCCGCCGGCCTGGGCTTCCCCGCCACCGACGTGCCCGACCGGACGCCCGCCACGGTGCCGGCGCCCGCCACCTCCGCGAGGCCCACCACTCCCATGAGGCCCACCATGACCCCAGAGACCACCTACACCCAGCTCGGCCGCCTCTTCGCGCAGACCCTCGAACAGGGCCTGGCCCTCTACGGCGGCACCGCGCCCCAGAGCCTCCCGGCCACGGAACCGGTCGTGGTGACCGGGGCCGCGCTCGGGCTCCCAGGCGTCGAGCGTGTCTTCGACGACGACAACCTGGCCCGCATCCTCGCCGGCCAGCAGTTCATCGACACCATTCCGCACCGCTTCCGCCGCGCCATGGTGGACCACCGCATCACCCGCCTGGTCAAGCGCGAGTCGGGCGACCCCACGTTCGAGACCATCGGCAGCGAGGCGGACGTGCTCAAGCTCGCCGGCCGCCACGCGCCCCTGGACGTGGTCGCCGAGTTCGGCGTGGACGCCGACAGGGACGCCGCCCTCGACATCGCCACCAGGCTCGCCATCGGCGCGGGCTTCGACGCGCTGCGCGACGCGGGGATCCCGCTGGTCATGCACTACCGGAGCACCACCCTGGGCACCAGGCTGCCCGATCGGTGGGGGCTGCCCGAGGCGCTGCGAGACGACACCGGCGTGGTGTTCGCCTCCGCCTTCCCGGCCTACGACGCCTTCGCCGACGAGCTGGAGCGCTACTTCACCGACCGCGGGCGCAGGGAACAACTGCTCGCGCTGGAGGCCGTCCGGGCCAGGATGGGAAGTGGGGAGAGCGCCGCCGCCGAGACCGATCGCCGCATCGACGAGCTGCGCCACCTCCTGCGGAGCGAGCCGTACGTGTTCGACCGCCGATTCCTGTTCCGCTGCCTGTCCATGGGGCACTCCCAGTTCGCCGAGCTCATCGGCGCGCGCGGCCCCAACACGCAGGTCAACGCCGCCTGCGCGAGCACCACCCAGGCCATGTGCGTGGCCGAGGACTGGATCCGCGCCGGCCGGTGCCGCCGCGTGATCGTCATCTCGGCCGACGACGTCACCTCCGACGCGCTGCTGCCCTGGATCGGCTCCGGCTTCCTGGCCTCCGGCGCCGCCGCCACCGATGACGTGGTGGAGGAGGCGGCCACGCCGTTCGACCGCCGCAGGCACGGCATGATCGTCGGCATGGGCGCCGCCGCCGTGGTGGTCGAGTCCGCCGAGGCGGCCCGCGAGCGCGGCCTGCGGCCGATCTGCGAGGTGCTGGGCGCCGTCACGGCCAACAGCGCCTACCACGGCACCCGCCTCGACGTCGAGCACATCTCCCAGGTCATGGAGCAGGTCGTCCGTCAGGCCGAGGGCCGCGGTGCCGATCGGCACACGATCGCGCCCGAGACGGTGTTCGTCTCCCACGAGACCTACACCCCGGCGCGCGGCGGCAGCGCCGCGGCCGAGATCCACGCGCTCAGGCAGGCCTTCGGCAGCACCGCCGACTCGATCGTGATCGCCAACACCAAGGGCTTCACCGGCCACGCCATGGGCGCCGGCATCGAGGACGTCGTCGCGATCAAGGCGATGGAGACCGGCATCGTGCCGCCCGTCCCCAACTACAAGGAGCCGGACCCCGAGCTGGGCCCGCTCAACCTCTCCACCGGCGGCGCCTACCCCGTGCGGTACGCGCTGCGCCTGGCCGCCGGGTTCGGCTCCCAGATCGCCATGACCCTGATGCGCTGGACCCCGATGCCGGACGGCAGGCACCGGTCCCCGAGTGAGCTGGGCTACGCCTACCGCATCATGGACCCGGCCGCCTGGCAGGCGTGGCTGTCCACCGTCTCCGGCCGCCCCGGCGCCGCCCTGGAAGTCGTGCAGCGCCGCCTGCGCATCACGGACGCAGCCGCCGCTCCGCCCCCCGTCGTGGTCGCCGAGCCTGAGCCCGCCGCCGTCGCACCCATCGAGCCAGAAGCCGTACCCGCGCAGGCGGACCCGCTCGCGGAGACCGTCGTCGCGATCGTCTCGGAGATGACCGGGTACCCGCCGGAGCTGCTGGAGCCGGACCTGGATCTGGAGGCGGATCTCGGGGTGGACACGGTGAAGCAGGCGGAGATCTTCGCGGCGGTGCGGGAGCGGTACGGGCTGGAGCGGGACCCGAACCTGCGGTTGCGTGACTTCCCGACGCTGAACCACGTGGTCGGCTGGATCCGCGACCGCCTGCCCACCGCGCCCACCGCGCCCACCGCATCCACCGCGTCCACCGCGCCCACCGCATCCACCGCGTCCACCGCGTCCACCGCACCCGCCGAGCAGCAGCCCGAGCCGCCGGCACCCCAGGACGAGCAGCCCGAGCCCGCCCCCCACGACGGCACGCGCTTCCCGCGCCGGATCCCCGTCCCGGTGCTGCGCCCCGCGCTCAGCCGCTGCGAGCCGACCGGCGTCAGCCTGGGCGAGGGCATCAGGATCATCATCGGCATGGACGCGGGCGGCGTCGGCAAGGCCCTGGCAGGCCGGCTCGGCAAGCTCGGCTGCGAGGTCGTCGCCGTCGATCCCGGCGGCACGCCGGAAGAGCTGGTGGCCCAGGCGCGGGGCAAGGTGGACGGACTCTACTGGCTGCCCGCGCTCGACATCGAGCAACCGCAGGCGGAGATGGACCTGCCGGCCTGGCGCGAGGCGCTGCGCCGCCGGGTCAAGTCGCTCTACGCCCTCACCCACCACCTCTACGAGCAGGCCCCCTTCCTGGTCACCGGCACCAGGCTGGGCGGCCGCCACGGCTACGACGACGCGGGCGCCGTCGCCCCGCTCGGCGGCGCGGTGACCGGCTTCGCCAAGGCCTACCGGCGCGAACGCCCGGACACGCTGGTCAAGGCGGTCGACTTCGGCACCGGCAGGAAACCGGCGGCGTACGCGGACGTCCTGATCGAGGAGACCCTGACCGACCCGGGCTGCGTCGAGGTCGGCCACGCCGACGGCGAACGCTGGTCGATCGGCCTGGCCGAACGCCCCTTCCCCGACGGCGAACGCTGGTCGGCCGGCCTGGCCGAACGCCCCTTCCCCGACGGCGAACGCTGGTCGGCCGGCCCGGGCGAACGCCCCTTCACCGCCCCCGATGGCGGGCAGCCGGACCCGGGCAGTGTCTTCCTCATCACCGGAGCGGCCGGCGGCATCGTCTCGGCCATCACCGCCGACCTGGCCACCGCCTCGGGCGGCGTGTTCCACCTGCTCGACCTGATCCCCGAACCGGACCCGGCGGACGCCGACCTGGTCCGCTGCACCACCGACCGCGACGGCCTCAAGGCGGACCTGGCCGACCGGATCAGTCGGCGCGGCGAGCGCCCCACCCCGGTGCTCATCGAGCGCGAGCTGGCCCGCCTCGAACGCCTGCGCGCCGCCCTCGACGCCATCGAGGCCGTCAGGAAGGCCGGCGGCACGCCGCACTACCACCAGGTCGACCTCACCGACCCCACCGCGGTGCGCGGCGTCATGGACGACGTGCGCGGCGTCAGCGACCACGTGGACGTGCTGCTGCACGCCGCCGGGCTGGAGATCAGCCGGTCCCTGGGCGACAAGCCGCCCGCCGAGTTCGACCTGGTCTTCGACGTCAAGAGCGACGGCTGGTTCAATCTCCTGCACGCCGCCGCGGACCTGCCGATCGGCACCACCGTGGTCTTCAGCTCGGTGGCAGGCCGCTTCGGCAACGCCGGCCAGGCCGACTACAGCGCGGCCAACGACCTGCTGTGCAAGCTCACCAGCGGCATGCGCCGCACCCGGCCGGGCACCCGCGCCATCGCGCTGGACTGGACGGCCTGGAGCGGCATCGGCATGGCCACCCGCGGCTCCATCCCCAAGATCATGGAGATGGCGGGGATCGAGATGCTGCCGCCGGAGGTGGGCGTGCCCTGGATCAGGCACGAGCTGACCGCCTCCGGCGAGCGCGGCGAGGTGCTCGTGGCCGGCGCGCTGGGCGTGCTGGGCGCCGAGAGCGACGAGCGCGGCGGGCTGGCCACCGCCTCCACCGGGGAGCCGATGGCGGCGCGGATCGACGCGTACGGCGTGCACACCGGCCTGGTCGTCCGGACGACGCTGGACCCGAAGGAACAGCCGTTCCTGGACCACCACCGCATCGACGGCGTCGCCGTCCTGCCCGGCGTCATGGGCATCGAGGCGTTCGCCGAGGCGGCTCGGCTGGCCGCGCCCGCCTGGCAGGTGACGGCCGTGGAGGACGTGGACTTCCTCGCCCCGGTGAAGTTCTACCGCGACGAGCCCCGTACGCTCAGTGTGACGGCCGCCGTCACCGCAGACGGCGACGACCTGCTCGCCCGCTGCGCGCTGACGGCGGAGCGCCTCCTGCCGGGGCAGGACGAGCCCCAGCGCACCGTGCACTTCACCGGCACCGTGCGGCTCTCGCGCACGGCACGCGAGGGCGCGCGGCGCGACCGCGCCGAGGAGGCCGCCACCACGATGGCGCCCCCGCAGGTGTACACGCTGTTCTTCCACGGCCCCGCCTACCAGGTGGTCGCCGCCGCCTGGGCGCACCAGGAGGGCGCCGCGGCCAGGATGGCCGCCGGCCTGCCGCAGGCGCTGCGGCCGGAGGCGCCGACCACGACGCCGCCGCGCCTGGTGGAGCTCTGCTTCCAGACGGCGGGGCTGGCGCAGGCCGCTCGCGACGGCGTGCTGGCGCTGCCCGCGCACGTGGACCGCGTCCTGCTCCATCCGTTCAAGGAGGGCGAGGACGTGCAGGCGCTCGTCGAAGCACGCGGTGACCGGTACGAGTGCGCCGTCCTCGACGGCGACGGCACCGTGCTGGTGGCCGTCGAAGGCTACCGGGGCACCCCGCTGCCCGGCGAGCTGCCCTCCGAGGTCAGGCAGACGCTGGACCCGCTGACGAGAGAAGGCTGACATGCCGGGAATCAAGCGCCTGGCCATCGTCAACCGGGGCGAGCCGGCCACCCGGGTGCTGGACGCCGTCGCGGAGCTCAACCGCGACGGCGCCACCCCCCGCATGGCGACGATCATCCTGCACACGGACCAGGACATCGACGCCTGGTACGCCCGCAGAGCCGACGAGGCCCGCTCGATCGGTCCCGCCACCTACCTCGACCCGCGCGACGGCCACCGCAGGTCCGCCTACCTCGACGAGGAGCGCGTCATGCGGGCGCTGGAGGCGGCCCGCGCCGACGCCGTCTGGGTCGGCTGGGGCTTCCTGGCGGAGCACGCCTCCTTCGCCGAGCGCTGCGAGAAGGCCGGCATCACGTTCGTCGGCCCGCGCAGCACCACGATCCGCCTGCTCGGCGACAAGATCGCGGCCAAGCTGCTGGCGGAGCAGGCCGGCGTGCCGGTCGTGCCGTGGAGCGGCGGCCCCGTGACCGACCCGGCGGACGCGCTGGCACACGCCACGCAACTCGGCTTCCCGGTGGTCGTCAAGGCCGCGGCGGGCGGCGGCGGGCGCGGCATCAGGGTCGTCCGCGCGCCGGAGGAGGTGGCGCCCGCGCTGAGCGCCGCGCGTGCCGAGGCGCAGGCCGCGTTCGGCGATCCGGCGGTGTTCGTCGAACGGCTCGTGCCGCGCGCCCGCCACGTCGAGGTGCAGATCATCGCGGACGGGCACGGCGCCGTCTGGGCGCTCGGCGTGCGCGACTGCAGCATCCAGCGGCGCAACCAGAAGGTCATCGAGGAGGCCGGCTCCACCGCGCTGACCCCGTCCGCCGAACGTGCCGTGCGCCGGGCGGCCGTCCGGCTGGCCAGGGAGGCGGGCTACCAGAACGCCGGGACGGTCGAGTTCCTGCTCGACCCGGACACCGGCGTGCACCTGTTCATGGAGGTCAACACCCGGTTGCAGGTCGAGCACCCGGTCACCGAGGAGACGACGGGAGCCGACCTGGTCAAGCTCCAGCTGCACGTGGCCAGGGGCGGCCGGCTCGACGGTGACCCGCCGCCCGCCAGGGGATACGCGATCGAGGCCCGGCTGTGCGCGGAGGACCCCGAGCAGGGGTTCGCGCCCGCGCCCGGCCGGATCGTCGTGTGGCGGCCACCGTCCGGGCCCGGCATCCGGGTGGACGCCGGCGTGGCCGAGGGCGATGTGATCGCGCCGGAGTTCGACTCGATGATCGCCAAGGTGGTGGCCAGGGGCGGCGACCGCAACGAGGCCATGGCCAGGCTGCGGCGCGCGCTGGCCGCGACCCGCGTGGTCGTCGAGGGCGGCGCGACCAACCGGGCCTTCCTGCTGTCGCTGCTCTCCCGCGAGGAGGTCCGGCGGGGCACCGCCGACAACCGGTGGCTGGACGGGCTCACCGCCGACGGGGCGCACCTGCCCGACCCCGATCCCGTCGCCGTGCTGCAGGCCGCCGTCGAGGCGTACGACGCCGAACACGAGGCCGAACGGGCGGCCTTCCACGAGGCCGCCGGCCGGGGCAGGCCCGTCATGCCCGAGCAGATGGGGCACCGGGCCAGGCTGCGTTACCGCGGCCGCCCGTACGAGCTGCTCGTCCTGCGCACCGGCCCCGAGCAGTACCGGGTCGAGACCGCGGACGGGCCGGTGGAGGTGGGGGTGCGGCGGCTCAGCGGGTACGAGCGGCGGCTGTCGTGCGGCGGCGCCGCGTACCGCACCCAGATCTCCGCCCAGGGCCCCGCCTACCTGGTGGAGGTGGAGCGGGACGGTGAGTGGGCGGCCCACCGCGTGCACCGCGACGACGGCGGCGTCATCCGGGCCTCCCACCCGGCCTTCGTGGTCGCGGTGCCCGTGGCGCCCGGCGACCGGGTGGCCGAGGGCGACCCGCTGCTCGTGCTGGAGAGCATGAAGCTCGAGTCCACGCTGGCCGCCCCGTACGCGGGCGAGGTCGCCTCGGTCGAGGTGGCCGTCAACACCCAGGTCGTGGCGGGCCAGCCGCTGCTGCGCGTGCGCGAGGTGGCGCCCGCCTCGCGGCCGGAGGGCACGGCCGTGTCCTTCGCCGGTTTGTGCCACGCCGATCAGGCGCCGGGCTGCCGGCCGAGGTACGCGGCGCTGCACGGCTGCCTGCTCGGCTTCGACCTGGATCCGCGCGGGCTCGGCGGCGGCCACGAGCCAGGGCAGGCACCCGGCGATCCGGAGCTGCTGGCGTGCGAGGAGGCGTTCCTGGACCTGTACGCCGACGTGTGCGGCCTGTACCGGCCCGTGCCGGAGCCGGAGGAGCCGGGCAGCTCCAGCGCCCAGGAGTACCTCCTGTCCTACCTGCAGTGGCTCGACCCCGGCAGGGCCGGCCTGCCCGCGGGCTTCCGCACCCGCCTGGAGCGCGTCCTGGCCAGGTACGGCGTGCGCGGGCTCGACCGCACGCCCCAGCTGGAGGAGGCCGTCGTCTGGCTCTTCCGCTCCTTCCACCGCGCCCACGACCTGGCCCCGGTCGTCGCCGCCGTGCTGGAACGCCGGCTGCGGCACCGCGACCTGCTCGCGCCGGACCCGGCCCTGCGCGACCTGCTGGACCGGCTCGCCATCGCCGCGCAGGTACGCCATCCGGTGGTCGCCGACCTGGCCAGGGACGTGCGCTTCCACTACTTCGACGAGCCGCAGCACGAGCGGGCGCTGGCCGCCGTGTACGCGCAGATGGAGGCCGGCCTCGACGCCCTGGCGGCCGACCCGCGCAGGCCCGACCGCGACGAGCTGATCGACCGGCTCGTGTGGTGCCCGCAGCCGATGCGCGGCCCGCTGCTGGCCCGCTGGCAGGTGGCGGGCCCGCAGATGCGGAACGCCGTCGTCGAGATCTACATCCGGCGCTTCTACCGCACCCGCGCGCTCGAACACCTCACCGTCGAAGGCGGCCTCGGCACGGCCGACTTCGACCTCGAGGGCATGCCCCACCACCTGGTGGTCGCCTACACCCCGCTCGCCGGCAGCCGCGCCGCCTGCGCGGACATCGCGGCGCGGCTGAAGGGCGTCGATCCCGGGCGGCGGGTCATCGCCGAGCTGATGACCTGGCGGCCGGGGGAGCGCCCCGCCGCCGACGTCACCCAGGCGGAGGTCGCGGACCTGCTCGCCGGCGTGGACCTCGGCCGTTCTCTGGAGCGGCTGTCGGTGACCGTCACCAGCGAGCGCGGCCCCGGCCCCGAGCACCACCGCACCCAGCATTTCGCCTACCGGAACACCGCCGGCGGCTTCGAGGAGGACGTCCTCTACCGCAACCTGCACCCGATGATCGCCGAACGGGCCGAGCTGTGGCGGCTGTCCAACTTCACCCTCGAACGCCTGCGCTCCGCCGAGGACGTCTACCTCTTCCGCGGCGTCGCCAAGGACAACCCGGCCGACGTGCGCCTGTTCGCCATCGGCGAGGTCCGCGACCTGACCCCGGTCCGCGGCCCGACCGGGCGGGTCGTGTCCCTGCCCCGGCTGGAACGCATGGGGCTGCAGGCGCTGGCCGCCATGCGCGAGCACCTCGCCGCCACCCCGCCGGGCCGGCGGCCCCAGCCGAACCGCATCATCCTGTGCGTACGCCCGCCGTTCGACGTGCCACCCGCCGACTGGCCGGGGCTGGCCAGGCCGTTCGTGCCGCTGGCCGCCGGAGCGGGGCTGGACAAGCTGGTGCTTCAGGTCCGCATCCCAGGTCCCGGCGCCGCGCCGGAGCCCGCGGTCCTGCACGTCGAAGGGCTCGACGAGGACCACGTGACGGTCCGCAGGGCACCGTACGGCCGGGCGCCGGTCAAGCCGGTCACCGAGTACCGGCGCAAGGTGCTGCGGGCCCGGCGCCTCGGCGCGCCCTACCCGTACGAGATCGTCCGCATGCTGGCCCCGCCCGAGGGCACCCCCGGCGGCTTCCCGCCGGGCACGTTCGCCGAGCACGACCTGGCGGCCGACGGCACCCTCGTCCCCGTCACCAGGCCCGAGGGCGGCAACGCCGCCAACCTGGTCGTCGGCGTCATCACCAACCGCACCGCCGAGGTGCCCGAGGGCATGTCCAGGGTGGCCGTCCTCGGCGACCCCACCCGGAGCCTGGGCTCGCTGGCCGAGCCCGAGTGCCGTCGCGTCATCGCGGCGCTCGACCTGGCGGAGCGGATGCGGGTGCCGGTGGAGTGGTTCGCGGTGTCGTCCGGCGCGCGGATCGCGATGGACAGCGGCACCGAGAACATGGACTGGATCGCCGCCGTGCTGCGCCGCCTCATCGAGTTCACGCAACGGGGCGGCGAGGTCAACGTCGTGGTCACCGGCGTGAACGTGGGCGCGCAGCCGTACTGGAACGCCGAGTCCACCATGCTCATGCACACCCGCGGCATCCTCGTCATGGTGAGCGGCAGCGCGATGGTGCTGACCGGCAAGCAGGCGCTCGACTTCTCCGGCGGCGTGTCCGCCGACGACAACGCCGGCATCGGCGGCTACGAACACGTCATGGGGCCCAACGGCCAGGCCCAGTACGGCGCCGCCACGCTGGCGGAGGCGGGCCGCATCCTGCTGCGCCACTACGAGCACGCCTACGTGGTGCCCGGCGAGCGCTACCCGCGCAGGCGCCCCACCGCCGACCCGGCCGGCCGCGACGTGCGGCCGGCGCCCCACGTGGGCGCCGGGTTCGGCACGGTCGGGGAGATCTTCTCCAGGACGCACAACGCCGAGCGAAAGCGGCCCTTCGACATCCGCTCGGTCATGCGCGCGGTGTGCGACACCGACGCCGAGCCGCTGGAGCGGTGGGCTCGCTGGCGCGACGCCGAGACGGCCGTCGTCTGGGACGCGCACATCGGCGGCATCCCCGTCTGCCTGATCGGGCTGGAGTCCGCGCCGCAGCCCAGGCACGGCTTCGTGCCCGCCGACGGCCCGCCCGCCTGGACCGCCGGCACGCTGTTCCCGCAGTCGTCACGCAAGGTGGCCAGGGCCGTCAACGCGGCCAGCGGCAACCGGCCCGTCGTGGTGCTGGCCAACCTGTCCGGTTTCGACGGCTCGCCGGAGTCGATGCGGCGCTGGCAGCTCGAGTACGGCGCCGAGATCGGCCGGGCGGTGACGAACTTCTCGGGACCGATCGTGTTCGTGGTGGTCTCCCGGTACCACGGCGGCGCGTTCGTGGTGTTCTCCAAGCGGCTCAACCCGCTCCTGGAGATCGCCGCCGTCGAGGGTTCCTACGCCTCCGTCATCGGTGGCGCGCCCGCCGCCGCCGTGGTGTTCGTGCGCGAGGTCAACGCCCGTACCGAGCGCGACCCCCGGGTGATCGCCGCGGGCGGGTCCGGGCCGCGCTCCCGGCTCGTCGAGATCACCGAGGAGGTGCGGGCGGACAAACTGCGCGAGGTGGCCGCCGAGTTCGACCGGGTGCACAGCATCCAGCGGGCCCTGGAGGTCGGCTCGGTCGACCGGGTCATCCCGGCCGCCGAGCTGCGCCCGTACGTGATCGGCGCGCTGGAGAGAGGCATGGCCGCGACATGAGATGGCTGGCACGCGGCGAGCGGCACCTGCCCGCCGGCGACGGCTGGCTGGCCCCCGGGGAGGCCCGGCGGGCGGCCGGCATGCGCTTCACCAAGCGGCGCACCGAGTTCCTGGTCGCCCGCTGGACGGCCAAGGAGGCCATGGGCCGGCTCTACCCGGCGCCCGCGTACGAGCTGGAGGTGCGCCACCATCCCAGCGGCGCCCCCGAGGCGTACCTGGCGGGGGCGCCGCTGCCGGTCGGCCTGTCACTGACCGACCGCGCGGGCTGGGCGGTGTGCCTGCTCGGCCTGGAGCCCGGCGCGGTCGGCTGCGACCTGGAGCTGGTGGAGCCGCGCAGCCCCGGTTTCGTCGCCGACTACTTCACCGCCGCCGAGCGGCGGCTCATCGGCGCGGACCCGCTGCGTGCCAACCTGCTGTGGTCGGCCAAGGAGAGCGCGCTGAAGGTGCTGCGCACCGGGCTGCGCAGGGACACCCGCTCGGTCGAGGTGACGCTCGGCTGCGCCACGCCGTCCGGCGGGTGGAGCGGGCTGACGGTGCGGACGGCGGAGGGCAGGACGTTGCACGGGTGGTGGCACAGGTTCGGCGACTTCCTGCTCACGGTGGCGACCGACCGGCCGGCGCCGCCGCCGTCCTGCCTGGAGGAACCGCCCGCGCTGGCCTCCGCCTCACCGTCGCACAGCTGGCTGGCACGCCCCCTGCGCTGAGAGGGTGCCCCGGCGGCGGCGTGGCCGCCGTAGCCTCTTAGTGTAGACAACCTACATATGGGAGGCGGACATGGCCCGCTCCGGCACCGTGCGCTGGCGCAATCTCCTGGTCGGCCTGCACGTCATCACGTCCGTGGGCTGGATGGCCCTCGCGCTCGTCCTGGTCGTGCTGCTGACCCACGGCATGCGTACGGGGGACGCGCACGCGTACCGCATGGCCGACCTGCTCGACGACGACCTGCTGCTGCACCTCGCCAACGCCTCGGCCTTCACCGGTCTCATGCTCGCCGGCCTGACCCGCTGGGGCTACACGCGCCACTGGTGGGTGACCACGAAGTTCGCCATGACGCTGAGCCAGCTGTACGTCGGGATCTTCATCCTCGGCGGCCACCTGGACAGGCTCGCCGCGGGCCTGCAACGGTCCGCGACCGGCGTGGCGGTCGCCACCGTGCTCATGGCCGGCGCGCTGGCGTTCCAGACGTGGCTGTCGATCGCCAAGCCGTGGCGGCTGACGCCGTGGACGACGGGCAAGGCCGGGCCGAAGCCGCCGGACTGGCTGTTCGCCGCCGCGCTGGCGGTGCCCGTCATCGACTACTCGACGGCCACGTTCGTGTTCGGTCATCCCGCGCCCCTGCTCACCGTCCTGACGGTGATCGGCTACCCCATCTGGCGGGCCGCGCGCGCGAGGCCGGCGACGGCAGGGGACCCGATCAGGTAGCACCGCCTGCCTTCGTGACCGGGCAGCGCGAGCCCGACGACGCCGCACGCCGGGAGCAGTAGGCCACCCGCCAGGAGCCACCTGACGATCCAGAGGCCCCGGTTCAGCGGCTCTTCGAGCCGGGCCTCCACCCGTACGGGATAAGCACTCATACTGCCAGCGCAGCACCGCCGGGCGGGGCCGCCTGCGGGCGGAAGTCCCTACCTCGGGCGCCGATGGACACCAGTCGGCACGCTCGCCGCCGCCGGTGTGGGCCTGTGCGGGCCGGGTCACCAGGGGCCGGACTCCGTGCCGGCGGGGGAGTGGCGCAGGCCCGCGTAGGCGTCGCGTGCCGTGAGGTCGCCGATGAGCACCCGGTGGATGGTCCGGCAGATCGGCAGCTCCAGCCCGTGCCGGTCGCCCAGCCGCACCGCCACCGGAGTCGTGCGCACGCCCTCCGCCGTCATGATCATGTCCGCGAGCACCTCGTCGAGCTTGCGGCCCCTGCCGAGCTGCTCGCCGACGTGCCGGTTGCGGCTGTACGGGCTCAGGCAGGTGGCGACGAGATCCCCCAGCCCCGTCAGCCCGGCGAAGGTGGCCGCCGCGCCGCCCATGGCCACGCCGAGCTGCGTGAGCTCGGCCAGCCCCCGGGTGATGACCGCGGCCCTGGTGTTGTCGCCCACCTCCAGCCCCTCCGCCATCCCGGCCGCGATCGCCACCACGTTCTTCAGCGCACCGCCGAGCTCGCAGCCGATCACGTCGCCGTTGGTGTAGACACGCAGCAGCCCGCGCTGGAAGATCTCCTGCAGCATGGGGGCGACGGTCTCGTTGCCGCTGGCGATGACGGTGGCCGCCGCCTTGCCCGCGAGGATCTCCCTGGCCAGGTTCGGCCCCGTCAGCGCGGCGGCCGGATGGCCGGGCAGCACCTGCTCGATGATCTGGGTCATGCGCAGGTCGGTGCCGTCCTCCAGGCCCTTGGCCAGGCTGACGACGGGGATCCAGGGCTGGGCGTGCGCGCGGGCCCGGTCGAGCACGTCGCGGAAGGCGTGCGAGGGCACGGCGACGATGAGGACCTGGGCGCCGGACGTGGCCGCCGCGAGGTCGGCGGTCGCCGTGAGGGCCGGGGGCAGGGTGAAGCCGGGCAGGTACACCTGGTTGCGGTGCCTGGTGTTGATCTCTTCGGCGACGCCGGGATCGCGGGACCACACCAGCGTGTCATGCCGCTTGCAGACCAGGGCGGCGACTGTCGTGCCCCATGAACCGGCGCCGAGAACGGTGATCCTCATCCTTCCATTCCAGCCGTCGCGCGTTCTGCGCCCAGTGCCGATGGTCCCGGGCGGAGGGCGATTTCGTCCTGCTCCGTGAAATGTCATGGCCAGGCGCACGTCACGCGGTCACCAGCTCGCCCGCCGGGCGGCGCGGGCTGCGGGCCACGTGCGGGCCGTAGCCGAGCCTGAGGACCATCTGCGGGTGGCCGCGCCGGTGGTGCGGGTCGCGGCGGTCGCGCATGTCGCGCAAGTCGAGCGGCTGGTTCAGGAACGACGCCGACACGTCGTACCCGGCGGCGACCAGCAGGACGCGCTGCAGCGCCTGACCGGCCCGCAGCCAGTCGGCCGGCGTGTCGCCCATCGTGGTCAGGACCGCCAGCTGCGGCCGCTCCTCGAACCGCGCCTCGCCCTCCTGCCGCCCGAAGTCGCGGACCGGGGACGGGTCCTTCGCCGCGTGCGGGCCGTGCGCGTAGCCGGGCATGCCGTCGTACAGCGCGCCGGGCATCGTCCAGGCGGCCACCTCGGCGCGGTAGTCGTGGTCACGGGCCAGCTCGTCCTCGGCGATGGCGGCGTAGTCCAGCATGTCGGCCGTGGCGTGCCGGTCGAGCGGGAGGAGAGCCGCGCCCTCACGGGAGGCCGCCACCCGCAGCGCCGCCATCACGGCGCGGGGCACGCCCCGGTCGTAGAACGGCCGGCGGTTGGTGCGGCGCACCGGGATGAGGTCGTACAGCGCGCGATGCTCCGCCGAGGCCGGCAACGCCACACCCAGGCGGACGGCGGCCAGCAGGTCCGGCTCGTCCTCCGGCGCGGGCAGCAGCCACACCAGCGGCCGCCGCCCCGAGGTGCGCACCGCCAGGCGCAGGTTGAACAGGGCCGCGCCGCAGCTGACGTACTGGTTGCGGCCGCGCGGGTCGGTGACCCGCAACCGCCGGTCCTGGTCGGCGAAGACCTCGACGAGCTCCTGACGCACCACGCGGAAGCGCCACGGCTGGGTGTTGAGCACCGACGGCGCCTGACCGGCCGCCACCAGCAGCCGCCGGACGCCGAGTCCGGTCGTGAGTGAAGCGGACATCACACTCACCTCCTGCGTCCGAGGCTTCCGCGTCCGCTCGCCGCCCACGAGTGCCGGACGGCCCCCGCGCCGCCGCCGAAGGTCCCTGCGCCGGGGGAGGACCAAGGTCCCTCCCCCTCAGGCCGTACGGCACTGAGCACCGGCCGCCGGAACCGATGTGATGGAGATGCGACAAGGACACACCAGAGAACGGAAAGGCAGGCCCGCCATGGCCACCACCATCAACAAGCCCGTGATGCACGCCGGCGTGGGCAAGGCGGAGCACAAGAACCCCGTCGACTACGTCTGGGCCGCCGCCCGGATCGCGATCGGCTGGATCTTCCTGTGGGCCTTCCTGGACAAGACCTTCGGCCTCGGCTTCGCCACCCCGGCGGCCAAGGCCTGGATCAACGGCGGCAGCCCCACCACCGGCTTCCTCAAGGGCACCGGCGAGCACGCCCTGGGCGGCTTCTTCACCGGCCTGGCCGGGCAGGCCTGGGTGGACTGGCTGTTCATGGCCGGCCTGGCCGGCGTCGGCGTGGCGCTCGTGCTCGGCCTCGGCACCCGGATCGCCGCCGGCGCCGGCACCGCGATGCTGCTGCTCATGTGGGCGGCCGAGCTGCCCCTGACCACCAACCCGTTCATGGACGACCACATCGTCTACGCGATCGTCCTCATCGGCCTGGCCCTGGCCGGCGCCGGCCGCACCCTCGGACTCGGCAACCTGCCCATCGTCCGCCGCACCCCGTGGCTCCAGTAGCCACCCCGGCAACCCGCCCGCCCTGCCCCCAGGGCGGGCGGGCTTTTCGCGTCATGGCACATGTTGAGCGGGAAGGCGCGCATGTGCTAACTCTTTGGCGCCATGAGCGAACCCCGGCCGGCCGGACCACCGCTGATCACCGTCGACGACGGGGTCCGGCACCAGACGATCGACGGTTTCGGGATCTCCACGGCGTTCCGGCGGGGCGAGCTGCTCAAGGCGCTGCCGGAAGGCGGCCGGCGCGAGATCCTGGACCTGTGGTTCGATCCCGCCGAGGGGGCCGGGTTCAGCATCGTGCGGCTGGGCATCGGCTCGGCGCCGGCCGGCAGCCCGTACGACGACATGGTCTCGATCCAGCCCGAGGACCCGGGCGGCCCAGACGCCCCGCCCCGGTACGTCTGGGACGGCGACGACAACAGCCAGGTCTGGCTGGCCAGAGCCGCACAGGAGTACGGCGTGCGGCGCTTCTTCGCCGTCCCGTGGAGCGCCCCCGGCTACATGAAGGACAACGGCGAGGAGAAGAACGGCGGCAGGCTGAAGCCCGAGTGGTGGCGCGCCTACGCCGCTTACCTGATCCAGTACACGAGGTTCTACCAGCGCGAAGGCATCCGGATCACCGACCTCGCCTTCGCCAACGAGCCCGACTGGACCGCCCCGCACCCGTCCATGCGCTTCACCCCCAAGGAGGCGGCCGAGTTCGTCAAGGTGCTCGGCCCGCTCGCCTCGGGCATGCGGCTGGTGTGCTGCGAGTCGCTCGGCTGGGACGAGGCCAAGGCGTACATCGCCGCGGTCGCCGCCGAACCCGGCGCCCGCCGCTGGGTGCAGGTCTACAGCGGCCACGGCTACGGCACCCCGGTGGACTTCCCGCTGCCGACCAAGCGGCCCACCTGGATGTCGGAGTGGAACCCGAACGGCGCCGTCTGGAACGAGAGCTGGTACGACGGCAGCGGCTCCGACGGCTACACGATCGCCTCGGCCGTGCACGACGCGCTCGCCCACGCCAACGTCTCCGGCTACCTGTACTGGCTGGGCGCCTCCAGGGGGAACACCCGCGCGCTGCTGCAAGTGGACGAGGAGGCCAAGACGTACCGGGTCTCCAAGCGGCTGTGGGCGCTGGCCGCGTTCAGCAGGTTCATCAGGCCGGGCGCGGTGCGGATCGGTGCTGCGGGCGCGATCCCGTCGCTGAAGGTGTGCGCGTTCCGCAACCCCGACGGCTCCCGCGTGATCGAGGTGCTCAACACCGGCGTGGCCCCCCGGACGTGGGTGGGGGTGAGTGAGACGGCCGAGGTCTACCTGACCGACGCGAACGCCTCGCTCGACCCGGTCCCCGTCCGGGACGGGGCGGTGACGTTCCCGCCGCGCGGCCTGACGACGATCGTCCTGCGCTGAGCTTCCGGCGCCGCCCGGACAAGAGCTAGCCGCCCGGACAAAAAGCTAGCCGCCCGGACAAAGCGATGGGAGCCGACGGCGCGGAAGCGTTAAAGTCGGCTCTCAGCCTGAAAGGCGCACGTCCATGCAGATTCGCCCGTTCGCCCAGCACGATCTCGCCCGGCTCGTCGAGCTGACGATCGAGACGTTCCGGCCGTTCTACGAGGATCACTTCCGCCCCGTGGTCGGCGAGGTGGTCTTCGCCAACCAGCACGGCGCCTGGCGCGACGACTACCGCGAGCAGGTCGCCGGGCTGCACGACCCGGCCGCGCACAAGTACGTCGCGGTCGCCGAGTCGGGCCACGCCATCGCCGGCTACGTCGCCTGGAGCGTCGACCCGGCACGCAGGAACGGCGTCATCTCGCACCTCGCCGTGGTGGTGGACCACCGCCGCCACGGCACCGGCGCGGCGCTGTGCGAGCACGCCTTCGCGGACATGCGAGCCCTCGGGGCCGAAGTCGTCGAGATCGGCACCGGAGGCGACCCCTTCCACGCACCCGCCAGGGCCCTGTACGAGAAGCTCGGCTGCACGGCGGTGCCGGTCACCTACTACTACCGGCAGCTCTGACCCCGGGTGCCGGGCGGCAGGAGAGTGAGCAAGCGCACGCGTGGATTCGGCTGGCGCGGCACAGTCGCCGTGATCGCCTTCTTCGTCGTGGCCGTGCTCGTGCTGTTGGTGTGGCGGTCTTATTCGCCGGAAGAGGCAGTCAACCTCGCGGACTTCGCCGCGGTGGCGTTGGCCGGGGCTACCGCGGTGACTGCGGTCCTGGCCTGGGCGCTGCGCTGGAGTGGTGCGCCCGCTTCCTTACCCGCCGACGCCGGCAAGGCCGCCGATGTGCTCGCCGGGCTGGTGGAGCGTCAATGGCGCGAGGAGGCCCGCAACCGCCTGCTCGATGACCCGGTGCCCATCTCCGTGGGCTGGAAGCTGACCAGTGACCCGACCGTAACGAGCAGTCCTCGTCTGATCGGCGGCGAACAGAAGTCTGACCTCGAGGTGAGCAGCGGCGACATCACCCGCTTGGGCGCTGCCTTCCGCTCTCTCGCTCGCCGGCGGATCGTCATGACGGGCGGCGCGGGAATGGGGAAGACGACGCTCGCCGTCCAGCTGTTGCTGCATCTTCTCGCCACCCGTCCGACGGACCGAACAGCTGCCGGGCAGGGGCAGGTCGTGCCGGTGCCGGTGCTGTTCCCGGTCTCCGGCTGGGACGTCGAAGCCTATCCCCGGCTCCAGAGCTGGCTCGCTGCCCGGCTGGATCTGGACTATCCGGCGCTTCGCGTGCCGGAACTCGGTACGAGCACCGCCGCGCTCGTCCAGGGCGGGCACATCCTGCCTGTCTTGGATGGCCTTGATGAGGTGTCGGCGCCGATGCGAGCCCGGATCTTCGAGGCAGTCAACAGCTCACTCGGTGAGGGCGACGGGATGATTCTCACCAGCCGCCGTGCCGAGTTCACGGCCGCGGTCCGTGAGGCGGGGCGCCCGCTCACCGGTGCCGCGGTCATCGTCGCCAGGCCGCTGTCGCGAGCTGCCGCCGCCGATTACCTGGCGGCCTGCCTGCCTGCTCATCCACCGTCCGCCTGGACTGAAGTGCTTGCCGCGCTGCGCTCGGGCTCCGCGCCCGCCTTGGCTGAGCTGTCCGGCATCCCGATGTGGTTGTGGTTGATCCGTACGGTGTTCATGGCTCCCGGCGCGGATCCCCGGCCGCTGGCCGGCCCTCTGGGGCAGGACGCCACGGCGTTGCGCACCCAGCTGCTCGACCGGCTCATCCCGGCGCTCATCAAGACGCGCCCGCCGGACGCCGCCGGCTCCGACCGGTTTCGGCCCCGCCGCCGGTGGGACCCTGATCGCACTCGCGATCACCTGTCCTATCTCGCCGGCGTGCTGCACGGCCGCAGTACCTACGACCTGGCCTGGTGGCGGTTGTCCTCTGATGCCACGCCTGAGGACGAGCGACGCCGTGTGGCCGGTCGCATCAAGCTCGTCGCCGGGTTCGCGGTCGGCCTCCCGATGGGGCTGGCGTTCGGGCTGCCGGCCGGCCTGGCGGTGGGGCTGGTGGCGGGGCTGGTGGCGGCAATCGCGCTCGCCCGCCGGCTCCCGGCCAGGTTCGCTTCAGGGCGTCGCCGCAAGCTCACTGCCACGATCACGGCAGGGATCACCGTGGGGATCACCTTTCTCCTGCCGGTCGGTCTGCCGGTCGGGCTTGCGCTCGGCCTGGAAGCCGGCCTCCCGGTGGGGCTCATGGGGGGATTGCCCATCGGGCTCACGGTGGGGTTCGCCGGCGCGCTGGCGATCAGGCTCGTCTCGGTGGCATGGGTCAAGATCGCCGCGGCGATCGCCACCTGGCTCGCGTTGTCGTCTGGCGCGATCTTCGCAGGTGACGCTGGGGGCGTTGTGCTGGCCGGGCTCGTGGGCGGGCTCGTGACCTGGGCCGCCCCGCACGTGCAACGATGGTTCGACCAGCCACCCGGGTACGCCGACCTCCGGCTTTCCGGTCGGATGGCCGCCCTCGCCCGGCGGCTGAGCATGGCGCTCGTGTTCATCGTCGCCTTCCCCTTCACGATCGCACTCGCGTTCAAGATCGCTTACGCGCTTACCGGCGGGCGGCTGCTCACGGCCCAGGACGGGATCGTCTTCGCGGCAACGGGCTCGTTCGCGGCGGTGGTGTGGGTGGGTGTGGGGATCGCCCTGCTCGCCAAGGGGGCGATCGAGTGGCTGGAACAGCCGGCGTCTTTTGCGAAGGCCACCTCCCCGTTGGCGCTGTGGAAGTCCGACCGCAGTCTCACCTTGCTGCGGACAACAGCCGCGACGCTCCTGGGCGGGCTGGGGTTCGGGCTCCTGGAGGCCGCTGTCGGAGGGGTCCAGGAGGGCATCACGGAGGGGCTTGCGCCCGGGCTCGTCGTGGGGCTGGTGCTCGGACTCAGGCAGGGCCGGCACCATGCCTGGATGATCTGCAAGATCACCAATTGGCGGCTGGCCTGGGCGGGGCACCTTCCTCGCAACCTGATGGCGTTCCTGGACGACGCCCACCGTCTCGGCCTGTTGCGCACCGCCGGGCCGGTGTACCAGTTTCGGCACGCCGTGCTGCACGACCACCTCGCTGCCGCTGCGGTGAGGTCGTCGCGGTGACTGACCCGCGCCGCCGAACGCCGTCGCCCAGACGGAGAGATCCCTCTTGCTCGTACCGGTTCCTCCAGGCATATCGGATGAGCGGCCGGGCGTAGTGTTGCGCGACAGGAGTGTCAGCGGCCCGCGACGCCACTGTCAGTGGCAGGTCGTCATCAGACGGACGGAGCCAGACTGACAGCGGTAAGCGCGAGGATGCGTCTTTCGTCACGCATGGGGCTCGGGCGCCCGCGCCCGATCGCCGCAGCTACGCCTTCGCATCGATCATCTAGAGCCTGCGCGGACCCGGGCCGGTCTCGGCGAGCACGTCGCCCGGGTTCAGCAACGAGCACGCCTTCATCGACAGGCAGCCGCAGCCGATGCAGCCGTTGATCTCGTGGATCAGCCGGTCCAGGGCCCGGCGGCGCTCCTCCAGGAGCTCCTTCCAGACGCGCGAGGCCCGCTTCCAGTCCTCGGCGGTCGGCGCGCCGTCGGACGGCAGCGCGGCCAGCGCCGTCCTGACGTCCGACAGAGGCAGCCCGAAACGCTTGGCCGCGCTGATGAGGGAGACCCGCCGCAGCACGTGGCGGGGGTAGCGGCGCTGGTTGCCCGCGGTGCGGATCGAGGTGAGCAGCCCCTGGTCCTCGTAGAAGCGCAACGCCGACACGGCGACCCCGCTGCGCCGGCCGACCTCGCCGATCGTCAGCAGCTCCTCTCCGCCCGGTGCCGGTGGCGTCGCTCCCACGTCCTGCTCCTCTCAAGCGAACTCGAAGTATAGGTCGCCGCAGCTCTGGCGATGGGCCTGGGCGGCCAGACGTTCGTGGTGTGTCAAAGGTCACGCCCGCAGGGCTGGACCTCAAGTGCACTTGAGGGCATACGGTCGAGTTCGTCGAAGGGAGCATCATGACCTACGCCGTCGCCCCGTGGTGTGCGGAGGTGCGGAACCGCGCGGACGCGCGGCTCCTCAGCGCCATCGGCTTCCTGGGCGGCGTAGGGTGACCAGCTCTTTCGCCGAGCGTTTCAAGGCGGGGTTCCGGCGGCACGCCGCCGGGGTCGCGATCGTCGCCGCCTCGACGGAGAGCGGGCCCGTCGGGGCGACCGTCTCCAGCGTGACGTCGGTCAGCGCGAGCCCGCCGATGTTGTCCTTCTCGATGTCCCGCTCGGGCAGGTCGGGCCCGAGGCTGGTCGAGAGCTCGCAGCTGGTGGTCCACGTGCTGGCGGCGTCGCAGGCGAAGGTGGCGGCGGCCTTCGCCGACCGGTCGGCGCCGCGCTTCACCGCCGAGCAGGGCTGGACCCTGCGGAAGGGCCGGCCGCCGGTGCTCGACGGCGCCGTGGCCGCCTTCTACGGGCGGGCCGTGCGGGTGCTGCCGGCCGGGGAGGCGTGGCTGGTGCTGGTCGAGGTCGACGACGTCAGCCTCGGCGAGGGCGCCGCACCTCTCCTGCACCACGACCGCCGTTTCTGGTCGCTCGGCGAGGCGCTGGGCCCCTCCGCCGCCACCGCCCCTTCGACTCACCGCGTGTAACCATCATCGAAAGGAATGTTCGTCATGCGCCTCTTCGCGCCCACCTTGACGGTCTCCGCGCACTGTGACCTGCCCTGCGGCGTCTACGACCCCGCGCAGGCGCGCATCGAGGCCGAGTCGGTCAAGGCCATCATCGCCAAGGCCGAGGCCAGCGACGATCCCGACTTCCGCACCCGCGCCATCGTGATCAAGGAGCAGCGCTCCGAGCTGGTCAAGCATCACCTGTGGGTGTTGTGGACCGACTACTTCAAGCAGCCGCACTTCGAGAAGTACCCGCAGCTGCACACCCTGTTCAACGAGGCGACCAAGCTCGCCGGCGCCGCCGGGACCAAGGGCACGCTCGACGCCGAGGTCGCCGACCGGTTGCTGGCCAAGATCGACGAGATCTCGAAGATCTTCTGGGAGACCAAGAACGCCTGACCGGCGGGGAGGCCCGCCACCTGTGAACGCGGCGCAGGACCTCGGCTGGTCCTGCGCCGCGTCGCCGTCAGATCAGCGGGCAGCTGTTGCGGTACCGCGCGATGCCGCTCTGCTCCGTCAGGGGACACAGGAACCGGCTGTGCCGGGTGTCGTTCCGCACCAAGGTGTACGGCGTCCCGGCGACGTGTCCGCAGATGGCGACCGGCGTCGGCCTGTCCGGCATCCCGGCGGCGATCCGGCCAAGAAGTTCCTGGCAGGCCGGTGACCCGGCCGACGCGTCCTGCGGTGGTCCTTGGGCCCTCGCCATCGGGACCTCCGGCCCTGCGCACCGGCTCCCCGAATGCGGTCCGATGGTGTGCCGACCTAGGAGGACGCCATGATCGTCGCAGGAGTCGACGGGTCCATCCCCTCGCGGGCCGCGGTCGATTGGGCCGCCGCCGACGCTCTTCGCATGCACGAGCCGCTGCTGCTCGTCCACGCGCTGGATCGGTCCCCGTACCAGATCTCGAAATTTCCGGACGCCGGCCATTCTGACAGCGTGCTGCGCGCAGGCCAGCGGGCCCTCAACGAGGCGGTGGCGCTCGTCCACGAGCGCCAGCCGAGCGTCGAGGTGACGACCCAGGTGGTGGAGGGGACACCCGCGCCGGTCCTGTGCGATCAGGGGCGCACCGCCGCCGAGCTGGTCATCGGCAGCCGGGGGCACGGGGCGCTCACGGGCGTCCTGCTCGGCTCGGTCAGCACGCACGTCGCCGGGCAGGCTGCCTGCCCCGTCGTCGTGGTCCGCGGTGACCGGCGGCCCAGGCACGGGCAGGTCGTGGTGGGCGTGGACGACTCGCCCGCCTCCCGGCCCGCGCTCGCCTACGCCTTCGCGCAGGCGTCCCTGCGGGGGAGCGGCCTGCTGGCCGTGCACGACCGGCAGCGTGGCGTCATCGAGCTGCTGGAGACGTGCAAGAAGGAGTACCCGCAGGTCACGGTCATCGAGCAGCTGGGCGGTGCCCACCCGGCGGAGACGCTCGCCGAGATGTCGGAGCGGGCCGACCTGCTGGTGGTGGGCTCGCACGGGCGCGGCGCGGTGGGCTCCGCGCTCGCCGGGTCGGTCAGCCGGGATGTCCTGCACCGGGCGCGCTGCGCGGTGGCCGTCGTGCGCGGGACCTGAGCACCCCGCGGTTCGGCGTCGGGCGTGGGACCCAAGACCCTGCGGTTCGGGACGTTGGCCGCTGCCGGGCGCGGGCCCCCGGCACCGAGCATGAGGGTGCGGAGGAGGTGCGCATGGACGTGGCTTGGCGCATCGAGGTGTACGGCACCGTGCAGGAGCGAGATCTCCGAGCCGCAGCACTCCGGGCGCGGATAGCCTCGCGCGGGTGGGCGGCGGGCGCCGTCTCGACGGCGCCCGCCCCGGGTCGCGCCTGCCGCCACCGCGGCGGGGCCGGGCGCTGGAGGCGCATCGCGACGTGGAGACGGCGGTGCGGATGCTCCTCGGGGTGCACGCGTTCTCCGGCCCCTGAGAGCCGGCGTCGGAGGCAGGTAGGGGCGGAAGCCCCGACGGTCAGGGCGTGGGGCCGGAGCAGGCGGCGTTCACCGGCTCAGCGGGGGAAGCTCGGCCAGGGACTGGCACAGCACGAGCCGCCCGCCCCGGGCCAGCACCGGCAGACACAGGCGGGCGGCCTCGGCTTTCGGGCTGACGACGGCGAACGCGTGACGGCATGCGCGCGCCCGGCGCTCAGCCTCCAGAAGGACGGCCATCCAGCGGGTGCCCGTCAACCGGCCGCCGCTCAGATCGACGGCGACGGCCCGATGCGCGGCGACGGCCTCGTTGAGCCAGGTGCGCAGTGCGGTGACACGGCTGTCGTCCAGGACCCCGGTGATGGCCACGATGGTCCACAGACCCCGCGTCTGAATCCGGGCGAGCGCATTCATGATCTACCTCACCGTTGAGGATGATCGGTGACGGCCGCGCCTCCGGACCTCCCGGCGGTAAGAGTACCTCGGGGGCCCGTCCGCATCACGGGCCCGGACGCGGATGCGGCCGGTGCCCCCGCTCGTCGGCCCTCGGCCAGCCGGCGGCCTCGGCGCTTCCGACGCCCACGCTCTCGACGCCTCCGACGCCTCTGACACTGGTGAGGCGCCGCCCCGCGCCGCCGCCGTCGCGATGGCGATGAGCCGCCTGCGCGCCGCCGCCGGCTACCGGCGCCACTTCTGACGGCGGTGGCTCCGACCGGCAACGCAGCGGCCAGGCGACGCCGACGCGCCGGCAACGCAGACGGACCGTGCCCCAACGGTCACGGTCCGTCTGGCGGCGTGCGCACCGGCAGGCGCGGGGGCCGCGTTCAGGCCGCAGGGACCTTGTCCTCGTCGTTGTCCTCGTCGTTGTCCTCGTCGTTCTGAACCGCGGTGATGTCCACGGAGTCCTCCACCTCGGTCACGTCCTCGACCTTCCGCTCGATCCGGATGGTCCGCTCCGTGGCGACGGCGGCCAGCGTGGCGGCCGCGGTGAGGAACGGGGCGGCGACGAGCGCCACCGCCCCCACCGTCACCGGGACCTCCATCACGGTACGCCCGTGCGAGTCCTTGACGATGATCCGGCGGACGTTGCCCTCGTGCAGGAGCCGCCTGACCTTGCCGGCGAGCTCGGTGCCACGGACCTTGACGTCTCTCTTGGCGACGGTCATGGTGACGCCCCCTTCATGCTGTCCTGCCTCCAGGCTCCTCCCCGTGCGCCGCTCGCAGGAGGGCCGAAGGTCCCGCTGAGCTGGGAATTGGTACCTGACGCGACGGACGTGCGGTCGGCGATCCCGGCGGTGAGACACTCGGCGGCCACCCGCACGTCAAGCCCGAGCTCATGCGCCACCAGGTGGAGACGGTCACCGGCGTGTGCCCGGGCCTGGAGCAGCTGAGGCAGGAGCCGACCCGGCACAGGCGGATCACCGCCGAGCTGGCCGGCTGCCACGCTCGGCCGGCGCGACATCCCGCTTCCCGTGCACATAAAGGCATAAAACGCCTACGAACGGTTACCAACAAGGCGTCGGACCCGAAGCGCACGCAGGAAGAGAGCCCAGGATGCCCACCTCGATCGTCGTCGGGTTCGACGGCTCCCGGACGGCCTGGTCGGCGCTCGACTGGGCGGCCGCGGACGCCGGCCGCAGAAGGCTGCCGCTGCGGATCGTGCACGTCCGCGAGCCCTGGTGCGCGGAGCATCCCCTGGACGCCACCACACAGGACGACACCTTGACCGCGCGCTGCGAGCGGCTGCTCGCCGAGGCGGCGCAGCGGGCCCGCGACTCGGCGCCGGAGGCGTCGGTCTCGACGGCCCTGGTGACGGGGGCGGTGACCGAACGGCTGCGCACCGAGTCGGAGACGGCGGACACCGTGGTGGTGGGCAGCAGAGGGCTGGGCGGGTTCGCCGGGCTGGTGCTGGGCTCGGTCGGGCTGGGCTTGGCAGGGTGCGCCGGGTGCCCGGTGGTCGTGGTCAGGCGCCTGCCCCGCGCGCCCAGCGGCGAGATCGTGGTGGGCTACGACGGCTCACCCGCGGCTGACCAGGCACTGGAGTACGCGGCGGAGCAGGCCGCCGCCCGCCGGGGCCGCCTGCACGTCCTGCACGGCCTGCGCCGCCCGCCCGCCGCGCCGCATCCCGCCGGCTTCGGGCCGGTGCCCATGGATGACGGCGACGGCATCGAGCAGCGGCTGGCCGAGTGGCACGCAAGGAGTCCCGGTGCCGAGCTGACCGTGACGATGAGCTTCGATCACCCCATCGCGGCGCTGGCGGCGGCCTCCCGCACCGCCGACCTCGTCGTCGTGGGCGCGGTGGGGCTCAGCGGCGTGTCGTGCACGCGGCTGGGCTCGGTCGGTCACAGCGTCCTGCACCGGGCACACTGCCCGGTCGCCGTGGTCAGCGCGCCGACGACACCGGCCTAGGAGGGGGCGCCGCCACCGCCGGGCCGTCCGGGCGGCGGTGCGCGGGACAGAGCCGGACGGCCCGGCGGCCAGGGCCGCAGAGCCGGACGGCCCGGCGGCCAGGGCCGGAAGTCCCTGTCGGCGGGTCCGCCGGAGAGCGAGCCTGGAGACAGGAGGCGACGTCATGACCCACATCGTGCTCGGCTACGACGGCTCGGACTTCTCCATGCAGGCCCTGGACTGGGCGCTGGACGAGGCGGAGCTGAGGAAGCTGCCCCTGCTCGTCGCGCACGCCTGGCAGTGGCCCTACGGCGAGGCGGACGAGGAGGCCAAGTCCCACCTGCGCAAGGCCGCCGAGCACGTGATGTGGCACGGGGCCGACTGCGCCCGGCAGAGCAGCGCGGGCGTGCGCGTCGAGACGGATCTGTACGAGGGCCCCGCGGCCGGACGCCTGGTCGAGCTCTCCCACGGGGCCGCGCTGATCGTGGTCGGCTCCCGGGGGCTCAGCGCGCTGCCGAGAGCGGTCGTCGGCTCGGTGGCCGGGTACGTCGCCGCCCACGCCGCCTGCCCCGTCATCGTCGTCCGCGGGGCGGGACCGCTGCCCGCCACCGCGAAGCCCGGCCCGGTCGTCGTGCCGGAGAGGGAGCCGGAGGCCCCCGTCCTGCGGTTCGCGTTCCAGGAGGCGGCCATGCGCCGGCTCGCCCTCGCCGCGCACGCGGACCTCACCGCCTGGGCGGCCGGCCATCCGGGGGTACGGATCCAGCCGATAGCCGGCCACCCCGCCGCCGGCCTCATGGTCGTCGGCCGTGAGAGCGCCGCCCGGGGCGGTGCGGCCGGTCAGCTGCTGCAGCACGCTCCCTGCCCGGTGGCGGTGGTGGGCACCGTCAGCTGATCTCGGGGACCAGCTCGATGGCCCCCGCCGGGCACTCCGCCACGCACAGCCCGCAGCCCTTGCAGAAGTCCAGGTCGATCTCGTACCGCAGCCCGGGCCCGAGCTTGAGCACGGCGTTGTCGGGGCAGACGCCGTAGCAGTTGTCGCACTCGAAGCAGTTGCCGCACGACAGGCAGCGGCGCGCCTCGAACAGCGCCGTCGACTCCTCCAGGCCCTGCTCCACCTCGTCGAAGGTGCTCATGTCGAAGGTGCTCATACGGCGTGCCAGGCCATGTAGAGCAGGCCCTGGCCGGCGGTCGCTGTGTAGGTGCGCGCGCCGGCCGCGGACGCGCCGATGCACGCCGGCAGCGCGGCGGACTCGGACTCGACGTTGACGTACTCGCACGAGCCCAGCCGCCCGGCCCGCGTGATCCTGCTGAGCGCCTCGACGATGTGCGTCTGCGGCGAGATCGGATAGGCGCAGATCACCTCGGGCCTGCACAGCGCGACCGTCTCGGCGACGGCCGCGGAGCCTACAATCTGCCTGAGCACGGACGGCCTCCTTCACCTGGGCGTAGGTCTCCGCCGCCGCGGCCGCGTCGGCCTCGGCCACCGGGCCGTGGACACATGAGGTGGATCGCCTCCCGCAGCGAGGGCAGCGACACCGCGCCGGTCAGCGCGCAGAACGCGCCGAGCAGCGCCACGTTGGGCACCGGCCTGCCGAGGTGCCGCAGCGCGATCTCCGAGGCGGGCACGGCGTGGCCGGCGAGGCCCAGGGACTCCGCCGGCCGGCTGGAGTTGATCAGTACGAGGCCGCGCGGGCGCAGCCCGGCCAGCACGCCGGCCTGCCGGAGCAGGGCGACGTCCTGGATGATGACGGCGTCCGGAGCGCTGATCGGCTCGCGACGCGGATCGGCCTGTCGGAGATCCGGCAGAACGCGACCACGGGCGCGCCCGTCCGTTCCGACCCGAAGGTCGGGAACGCCTGCGCCCACGCGCCCTCCTGGAACGCGGCCATCGACAGCAGCTCGGCCGCGGTGACGACGCCTTGGCTGCCCCGGCCGTGCATGCGCGTCTGGTACTCCATGCTCCGGAGGTAACCCGGCCACGGTGGCCGGCTGGAGGGCCGAACGTCCCGGCCGCGGGGACTTTCGGCCCTCATCGCGCCGCACTCCCCGGCAGGACGCTCGAAGGCAGGCAACCACGAGAGAGGGGCGGCTCATGCTCAGCATCGGGATCGTCAAGGAGAGCGCCTCGGGAGAACGCAGGGTCGCGATCACGCCGGAGCTGGTGCCGCGCCTGCTCGCCGCGGGTCTCACCGTGTCGGTGGAGGCCGGGGCGGGAGCCGCCGCCCGATTCCCCGACGGCGCCTACGGCGACGCGGGCGCCCGGATCGTCAGCGCCGGCGAGCTGTACGACACGGCGGACATCATCGCCTGCGTGCACCGCCCGCCCGTCTCCCGGCTGCGCAGGGGACAGCTCGTCGTCGGGCTGCTGCACCCGACCCCGCCTACACCGGGGAGCTGGCGGCACGGGGCCCCAACCGGCTGCTGCTGCACCGGTTCGTCGAGCGGGTCACCGGTCCGCCGGTCATTCTCATGGGCAACTCGATGGGCGGCATGATCTCGTTGCTGGAGGCGGCGGCACATCCCGAGGCGGTGGCGGGCCTGGTGCTGCTCGACGCGGCGGCCCCCTTCGTGCCCGCGCTGCCCGATCCGGCGGTCGCCGCCCTGTTCACGGCCTACGCCCTGCCCTGGGCCGGCCGGATCGCGCGGGCCCGCCGCAGTGCGATGCCGGCCGAGACCCTGGTCGGGCTCATGCTGAGACTGTGCTGCGTGGATCCGGCGCGGGTGCCGCCCGAGGTCGTCGCCGAGCACGTCCGCATGGCCCGGCACCGGGGCGAGAGGGACGCCGCCGGTGAAGACCTGGTGCGGGCCGCACGGTCCGTCCTGCGGACCGCGGCCGGACCGGCGTACCGGGCGGCGGTCGGCGCCGTCCGCGCGCCCGCGCTGCTCGTGCACGGGCAGCGCGACCGGCTGGTGCCCGTCGCGGCCTCCGGCGCGCTGGCCCGGCGGCACCCCACTTGGCCCCTTGAGGTGCTGCTCGGCGTGGGGCACCTCCCTCAGCTGGAGGCGCCGCACGAGACGGCCGAGGCCGTCCTGCGCTGGCTCCGCGCGACCCGCCACGCCACGTCGGCCGCCGCGCACCCGCTCGCCGACCACGCGTGACGGGCCCGTGCCAGGGGTGAGGGACGAACGTCCCACGCCTTACGGACCTGTGGCACTGCCACGGCCGGAACAGCGGCCGGAGGCTGGAAACGGGATGAGACCGTCCCGCTCGCGACACGGACGAGGAGCCCGTCATGAAGGCGACCATCGGCGATCGGCTGGTCTTGGAGTGCGCGGACAGTGCCGCCGGGCGAAGGGAGGGCCTCGTCGTGCGCGTGGAGCACGCCGACGGCTCGCCGCCGTACCTGGTGCGCTGGCTGGACACCGGGCGGGAGTCCCTCGTCTTCCCCGGGCGCGACGCCCGCGTCGTGGCGGGCGTGCGATGAACGGCTCCCGCCACCCGCGCGTGGACCGCGCCAGCCCTTCGGACCTGGCCCTGCTGGCCATGGGCACGAACACCTCGCTGCCGCAGCGGGCGGGCGCCGTCCTGGTGCTGGATCCGGGACCGGCGTTCGACGTGGCGGCGGCCACGGCGCTGCTGGCGGACTGGGCCCGGTCCGTGCCGCGGCTGAGGCAGCGGCTGACGCGCGTGCCCTTCGGCTGCGGCCGTCCTGTGTGGGTGGACGATCCGCGCTTCGACCTCCACCTGCACGTACGGGAGCGCCGGTGCCCCGCCCCCGGTGACGAACGGGCGCTGCTGGACGTGGCCGCCGCCGTGCTGACCGGCCCGTTACCGCCCTCCCGGTGGACCGCGGTGTTCGTCACGGGGCTGAGCGACGGAGCCGTGGCCCTGATCGTCGCCCTCGACCACGTGCTCGCCGACGGGATCGGCGGGCTGGCCCTGCTCGCCGGGCTCGCCGGCCGGCCGTCCCATGCCCCTCGAAGGTTCCCGCAGCCCCCGCCGTCCCTGAGCCGCCTGGCCGCCGAGGCCCTCGCCGGACGGGTCCATGCGCTCGGCCGCACGCGCGCCTGCTGGCGGGACGCCAGGAAGGCGATGGCCGCGGCCGGCGGGATGCGGCCCGAGCCCGTCGCTCCCTGCTCGCTGCTGCGGCCGACCGGCCCCCGCCGCACGTTCGCCGTCGTGCGGACGGAGCTGGCCGCCGTGCGCGCCGCCGCCCACCGTCACGGCTGCACCGTCAACGACGCCCTGCTGGCGGCGGTCACCGGCGCCCTGCGCAGGACGCTGGAACGGCGCGGCGAGAAGGTGGCGGAGCTGTCGGTCTCGGTGCCGGTCTCGGCCCGCCGCAGCACCACCGCCGGTGACCTCGGCAACCGCTTCGGCGTGCTGATCGCCGCCCTGCCCGTCACCGGCCCTGCCGGGCGGCGGATGCGGATCATCGGCTCCTTGCTGGCGGAGCGCAAGGCAGCCGCCGCGCAGGCCTCCGCGGCGGGCCTGTTCGGCCCGCTGTTCCGGGTGCTGGCCGCAGTCCGGCTCTACGGCCGGTACCTGCGCCGCCAGCGCCGCATCCACACCCTGGTCAGCAACGTACGCGGCCCCGACCATCTGCTGGCCTTCGCGGGGGCCGCCATCCGCCGGGTGATCCCCGTGGCGGTCGCCGAGAACGGCAACGTGACGGTGAGCTTCGAGATCCTCTCCTACGCGGGCACGCTCACCATCACCCTCATCGCCGACCCTGAAGGCGTTCCCGACCTGGACGACCTGGTGGCCGACCTGCGCGAGGAGCTCGCCATGGTCACGGCAGGGGAGCCGGCGCGCGGCACCGCCACCAGCCACGGGCGAACGGCGGCGGACCCGAGGACCAAAGGCACTGCCCGCGCCGGTCCCCGGTGAGGACGCTCGAGGGGAAAGGAGATGGCACGATGAGACTGACTTGGAAAGACGCCCTCGCGACAGCGGTCGCCGGCGCGAACGTCGCCATCTACGCCGCCTTCACCACGGGCACGGACCTGGCGATCATCGACAGCGTGCGCGGCGCCAGCGGCGCCATCCTGCTGCTGGGGCTGGCGGGCGGCTGCGCGCTGAGCGCGCCCCCTGAGGAGTACCGGCACCTGAGCTGGTACGCGGGCGTCATGAGCACGCTCGGCGGCCTCGCGCTCCTCGCGGGCGCGCTCGGGCTCATCATGGCGAGCGAACTCGCCCTCACGGTGTTGTTCTCCAGCACCATCGCGCTGTGGCTCATCGCCACCCTGCGCCACGCCCTGGCTCCGGCGAAGACGGAGGTGCTCAGGTGAAGGACGGCCTCCGGGCCGTCCAGGCGCGCACGAAGCGAACACCCGCCGAGGCGCGAGAGCAGCCTCACCCCGCTCCGGCGGCTACGCGGTGGCCGTGACCGGCAGTCACGAAAGGCGAGGGCGGCCACCATGGCGAGCCCCGCCGGCCGGGAAGAGGCCACTCACTCGGCGGGTGTTCCACACGGCTGTATCTCCGGTGCCTGACAGGGCCTCCCGGGACGAGAACCAACGGGCCCGCCGTTCGGGACATTCGGCGCTGCCGCCGTCGTTCGCGGACGTCGTGCGGCCGCGACGACCGCACCGCCGTCCCGCCGCGGTGACGTGCCCCGGCGCCCCAGACCCTAGGGTCTTCACCTAGACGTTCCCCGAGGCGGGTACCGGTCCACCGGGCAACAATCGGTGGCGCAGCGGGGGACCCGTGAGAACTCCGGCACGCCGCTGCGTTCCACAGCGTCTTCAGGAGGGGAACCACGCCATGGAACGTCACCAGCGCACCGAGTACTACATCGTGAACGAGGGGGTGTATTACTACGACCAGGGCAAGCCCATCTGCGAGATTCCGTCCACCCGGGACGAGATGAGGCGCTTCCGCTTCTCCCGCCTGTTTCCGCGCAACCTCTCGGCGACCGATCGCAGCGTGCCCGAGGTGTCACCGGAGCTCGCGGCGAAACTCGCGGACGCGATGACCCTGCCGCCCGCCGAACAGAGCATCCCCGACCAGCCCGACAGCGATATCCCTGCCGGTTACACCTACGTGGGCCAGTTCGTGGACCACGACCTGACCGCCGACCGTACCCGGGTGTCACTGGGCACGCAGATCAACATCGAGGATCTCCTGCAGGGCCGTTCCCCGGCGCTCGATCTGGACTGCCTCTACGGGCTCGGCCCCGACCACCCCGACAGCGCCATGTTCTACCAGCGGGACCGGGCACGGTTGCTCATGGGCAGGACGTCGGCCGTGCCGGGCCTGGACGCGCAGGACGGCTTCGACCTGCCTCGCCTGCCGTTCCTGACCGCACTGCCGGGCACCGCGCTCATCCCGGACCACCGCAACGACGAGAACCTCGCGGTCGCGCAGGTGCACCTGGCCTTCATCCGCTTCCACAACAAGGTCATCGCCGATCTCGGCGAGGTGGGCACGCCCAGCGTCACGCTCTTCGAGAAGGCGCGCGAACTGGTGGTGAAGCACTACCAGTGGATGTTGCGCCACGACTTCCTGCCGAGGATCGTCAAGCGCTCGATCGTCGACGACGTCTTCACCAACGGCCGCCGGTTCTTCGAGGCGCCCGGCTACATCAAGCCCGGCGACACGCCCACCATGCCCGTGGAGTTCTCGGTGGCGGCCTTCCGCCTGGGGCACAGCATGATCAGAGGCGGGTACGAGTGGAACGCGTTCTTCAACTTCAGGGGTGCCCGCCCGCCCGAGGGCAAGCGCATAGGGCCGGGAAGCCTGGAGCTCCTGTTCGACTTCTCCGGTACCAGCGGCTCCCGCATCGGGCCGCTCACCTCGACCAACCCGCTTCCGTCCAACTGGATCGCCGACTTCCGCCGGCTGTTCAGGCTCACTGACGTGCCCGGCGGCGACCCCGGACTGGCAGCGCCCGCCGACGGGTTCAACGTCGCCAAGCGCATCGACACCCGGCTCGTCGAGCCGCTCAGGGAGCTGCCGGAAGGCGCCATCGGCGCGCCTCCGGGCGAGAGCGTCGAGCCCATCGCCCGCAACCTGGCCTTCCGCAACTTCATGCGGGCCGGCATGGTCAGCCTGGCGAGCGGCCAGCAGGCGGCGAAGTTCCTGCAGGTGCCCCAGCTGGCGGACAAGGACATCCTGGACGGGAACGGCGCCGGCGCGAACTTCCGCACGCTCTCGGCCGAGGAGCAGGACGTCCTGGTCAAGAACACCCCGCTGTGGCTCTACGTCCTGCGTGAGGCGGAGCTCCATGGAGGCATCCTGGACGAGGTCGGCGGCCGGATCGTGGCCGAGGTGTTCCACCGCGCCATGGAGGGCAGCCGCTACTCCATCGTCACGGACCCGTCCTTCAGACCCACCCTGGGCCCCGAGCCCGGCTCCTTCGGCATGCCGCACCTCCTGCTGTACGCCTTCGAGGGCAGAGCAGACCGGCTGGCACCGGCGCAGTAGGCGCCGGCCCGGCCACCGGGGTCCGTACCGGCCGGCGGCAGGACGTGCTCCCCGGCTCTCCGCCGTCAGCCGGCGCTGCGCTTCGCCGTCCAGGTGAGGCGCAGCGTGCTCGTCCCCGGGCCCGCACGGCGCTTCACCGCGAAGCTGACCGATGTTCACCAGGTCAGTAGAGCGTTACTTTTCTGGCGCGTGATGCGGGAAGAGGCTGGGGTCGCACGCATCGACGCCGGTGAGAATCCCGCAGGAGGATGGCGTGGCGACACCCGCAGCCCCGAACGTCCCGTTCCTCGACGTCCTGGACCCCGCGTTCGACTTCGAGGCCCCGGAGGTCTACGCAGCGCAGGCGGAGAGCTGGTACGCCGACAGCCCCTTCGGCCTGCTCGTGCTCCGCTACGAAGAGGCCAGCGACCTGCTGCGCGACCGCAGGCTGAACCACGACGGCCGGCGCTACATGGAGACGCACGGCATCACCGAAGGCCCGATCTACGACTGGTTCGTGCCGATGATCGTCAACCACGAGGGCGAGGAGCACCGCCGGTTGCGCGGCCTGATGAACAAGGCGTTCACCGCCCGCCGGATGGCCCGGCTGCGGCCGTTCATCAGGGAGCAGGCCGAGCAGCTCACCGACGGCCTGGACGACGGCGGCACGCACGACTTCGTCGCCGACTTCGGCATCCGGCTGCCGCTGGCGGTCATGTGCCGGCTGCTCGGCGTGCGGCCCGAGGACTACGGCCACTTCGGCACCTGGACGGCCGACCTTGGCCTGGTCTTCGGCCTGTCGGGCGGCGAGGACATCGTGGCCCGGCTGGAGAACGCGGTCGTCGGCCTGAACGACTACGCCGACTACCTGATCGACGACAAGATCGCCCGGCCGTCCGACGACCTCAGCTCCGACCTGGTCGCGGCCTACCAGTCCGGCGACGGCCAGGTCAGCCGGGACGAGCTGCGCAACCTCCTGGTCACCCTCGTGTTCGCCGCCCACGACACGACCCGCCACCAGCTCGCCAACGCCATGGTGGTCTTCTCGCAGCACCCCGGGCAGTGGACGCTCCTCAGCCGGCAGCCGGACCTGGCGACCCGGGCCGTGGAGGAGGTGATGCGCTGGCAGCCCTCGACGGGCACCATCTACCGCTTCGCCGCCGAGGACTTCGACTACAAGGGGCTCGCGATCGAGCGGGGGAGGTACCTCACCATGTGCGTGAAGGCCGCGCAGCGCGATCCCCGGGCGTACAAGAACGCCGATCGGTTCGACATCACCGCGGTCCGGGACGTGTCGCCGCTGCAGTTCGGCGCGGGGCCGCACCACTGCCTGGGGGCCGCCCTGGCGCGCGTCGAGGTCAGCGAGGCGCTGTCCGTGCTCGCGACGCGGCTGGGCCCGCCGTCCGTGGTGGAGCCGGTGACCTGGCCGGGGCCGCTCGGGATCCAGGGCCCGGAGGTGCTGCTGCTGCGCTTCGGCTGACCTGCGGGGACGTATCGGCGCATCTGACGCGGGTGGCTAGGATGCCTGCATGAGCGCACGATATCGGGCCGTACTCGGCGAGGATCAACCCATCGTGCGCGAGGGTGTCACCGCCATGCTCTCCCGGGCCGGCGTCGAGGTCGTCGCGTCCGTGGGCGACGCCGTCGAGCTGGTGCAGGTGGCCGCCGCCGAGCAGCCGGACGTGGTGATCACCGACATCCGGATGCCGCCGCAGCTCACCGACGACGGCCTGCGGGCGGCACTCAAGATCAGGGCCGATCGGCCGCAGACGGCGGTGATCGTGCTCTCGCAGTTCCTCGACCCGTCCTACGCCCTCGACCTCGTGGGAGACGACCCGGTCGGCGTCGGTTACCTGCTGAAGGAGAAGGTGGCCGGCGCGCAGGTGCTCACCGACGCGATCGAACGCGTGGTGAGCGGCGGCTCCGCGCTCGATCCCGACGTCATCTCCAGCCTGGTGACGCGCAGGCGCAAGGCCGATCCGCTGGACGAGCTCACCCCACGGGAGAAGGAGGTCCTCGCCCTGATGGCCGAGGGCCACTCGAACGGGGGGATCGCGGCGAAGCTCTTCGTCACCGTCCCCGCCGTGGAGCGGCACGTCACCGGCATCTTCATGAAGCTCGGGCTCCAGCAGACGGACTCCACGCAGCACCGCCGGGTCCTGGCGGTGCTGCGGTACCTGCAGCGCTGAGGGCCGCCCCGTACGCGGAGGTGTCGGGCGCCGACGGCGGTACGTCGAGGCGCACCCGGTAGGGGCGCCGGCCGGCGGGAAGCGCGACGATACGCGCGATCTCGCCGCAGAGGCGGCCGGAACGGCCGGCGGGCGAGCCGGGAGCCACGATCGAGGTCTCCACTCCCCAGCGGGCGAGCTCGGCGGAGTAGCTCACGGCCAGGTAGTCCATCGCGGCCTCCACCGCGAAGTACGGCGCCGAAGCAGGCTCGGGGCCGAAGACCCAGATCACCAGGCCCCTGCCGCCCGCCCGCAGGTACGGCAGCGCGGCCCGGTTGATCCGCTGGGCCGACAGCACGTTCACCTCGTTCAGCTCGGCGAGCTGCTCGGGCGTCAGCGCCCCGGCCGGGCCGGTGCCCAGGTGACCGGCATGGTGGATCAGGACGTCGATGCGGCCGTGCGCGGCGACGAGCCGGTGGATCGCGGCGTTGACGGATTCCGGTAAGTTGACGTCCAGCTCGATCACGCGCAGGTCCACGCCCCGCTGGGCGGCGTAGCCGGCGGCGGCCTCGGCCTGGGCCGCGTCGCGGCCGGCGGTCTGCCGCATGCCGGCGTAGACGGTGTCGCCGGCGTCGGCCAGAGCGCGGGCGGTGCGGGCGCCGGAGCGGCTGGAGGCCCCGGTGATCAGGACGATGTTACGCAAGACATTCCTCTTCGTACGGATGACCGGGCGCCCTGCCCGCCGCCCGCCGCCGTGCCGGTCGTGCCCCACGCGACGACCGGACCGGAGGCGAGCGGCGGTGAGACGCGCCGGAGGGGACGGGATCCCGCCTGAACAGCGGCTCGCCGTTCAGCCGGCCAGCGCCTGGCGCAGCGCGGCGACCGCCTGGCCGATCGCCGCCTCGGCCGCGTGGGTGCCGCGCAGCGCGTTCAGCATGACGAAGTCGTGGATGATCCCCTGGTAGCGGACGGCGGTCACGGGCACGCCCGCCTGGCGCAGCTTGTTCGCGTACGCCTCGCCCTCGTCGCGCAGGACGTCCGCCTCACCGGTGATGACGAGCGCCGGCGGCAGCCCGGCGAGCTGGTCGGCGGTGGCGCGCAGCGGCGACGCCGTGATCTGGGCGCGCTCCTTCTCGTCGGTCGTGTACTGGTCCCAGAACCACCGCATCCCCTCGCGGGTCAGGAAGTACCCCTCGGCGAACTGGCGGTAGGAGCCGGTGTCGAAGCTCGCGTCCGTGACCGGGTAGAACAGCACCTGGAACACCAGCGGCACGTCCCCGCGCTCCTTGGCCATCAACGTCAGCGCGGCCGTCATGTTCCCGCCGACCGAGTCGCCCGCCACGGCCAGGCGGGAGGCGTCCAGGCCCTGGCCGGCGCCCTCGGTGACGATCCAGCGGGCCACCGCGTAGTTCTGCTCGATGGCGACCGGGTAACGCGCCTCGGGCGACAGGTCGTACTCGGGGAAGACCACGGCGGCGCCGGCGCCCACGGCGAGCTCGCGGACGAGCCGGTCGTGGGTGCGGGCGTTGCCGAACACCCAGCCGGCGCCGTGGATGTAGAGCACGACCGGCAGTGTGCCGGTCGTGCCTGCGGGCCGGACGACGCGGGCGCGCACGCTGCCCGTCGGCCCGCCCTGTACGGTGATCCACTCCTCGTCCACGGCGGGCTCGGCGATCTCGCCCGACTGCACCTCCTCGACCGTCCTGCGGCCTTCGGCAGGGGGAAGCTGGTACAGGAACGGCGGCTGCGACGTGGCCTCGGCGAACGCCGCCGCGGCCGGCTCCAGCACGGGCGTGACCGGGGTGAACGTCTCGGACATGATGCTCCTCCAGGAGGGGGCGGACGGGGGACTCTGTTCGGACCCCCTCGGACGTTCTCCAGTCTGGTCACAGGTGGCCCTGGCGGCTGTAGAGCCGCCCGCAGCCCCCGGGTCGGCCGTCCCGAGGCCGCATGTCGGGAAAACCCCACACCGCGCCGCGGGGTCACCTCAACCCTCGGGCGAGAACAGGGCCTTCAGATCGGTGTCGAACAGCCGGTCCTTGGCCACGAAGCGCAGGATCCCGGCGTCGGCGAGCTCCTCCTGCGACCACGCCCAGGGATCGGTGGAGGTCAGCACGACGCGCGGCGGGTGTCCCTCCCTGGCCAGCGCCCGGGCGACGGCGAGGCCGTCCTCGCCGGGCAGGTGCAGATCGAGCAGCACGCCGTCGGGGCGGTGCTCCCGGACCGCCGCGATCGCCGCCGCCCCGTCCGGCGACTCGGCGACGACGTGCAGCCCGCGTACGGTCAGCAGGGTCCTCGCGATGCGACGGAATCCGGGATCGTCATCGACGACCACCACGTTGACTGACACGGAACCAGCCTCTCCGACGGAACAACGCCCAGGCCATGGGGCCAACCCCACGTTACGGGACCGGGATCCGGGCCAGGATCGTCGTGCCGCCGCCCGGGGGCGACTCGATGGTCAGCGTGCCGTCGAAGGCCGCCACGCGGTCGGCCAGCCCGGTGAGGCCACTGCCCGCCGCGCCGGCGCCCACCCCGCCGACCCCGTCGTCGGCGACCCGGATCCGCAGGGCCTCCCCGAGTTCGAGCGAGATGTCGATCTGGGACGCCTGGGCGTGCTTGACCGCGTTCGTCACCGCCTCGGCCACGACGAAGTAGGCGTTGGACTCGACGGCCCCGCCGATCCTGCGGTCGAGGTCGCTGTCCACCACGGTCGGCACCGGGCAGCGGGACGCCAGCTCCCGCACCGCCGCCTCCAGGCCCTTGACCGTCAGCACCAGCGGGTAGATGCCCCTGGCCAGCTCCCTCAGCTCGTCGATGGCCTCCTGCGCGTGGGCGATCGACTGGTCCATCAGCTCGGTGGCGGCCGGCTCGGTCTCGGGGACCAGCTCGCGCGCCAGCCTGAGCCCGATCATCAGGCTGACCAGCCGTTGCTGCGCCCCGTCGTGCAGGTCGCGGGCCGTACGCCGGTGCACCGCCTCGACGCTCTCCATGATGCGCCTGCGGCTGTCCTGCAACGAGGCGGCCATGGTGTTGAAGGAGGTGCCCAGCGCGCCGATCTCCGCCACCTTGCTGGGGGCGATCCGCACGCCGAGGTCACCGCCGGCCAGCCGTCCCGCCGCGGCGGCCACCCCGCGCACCGGCCGCACGACGGCGCGGTGCTGGAGCACCGTGAACCCCGCCACCAGCGCGGTCGTCGCCGCCAGCCCCGCGCCCGCCGCGATCACCGCCCGCCGTGCGTTGCTCCCCGCGGCGTCCTCGCGCGCGGCCAGCTCGGCACGCTCGTCCGCCGTGTACTGGTCGAACCGGGCGCGCAGGGCGTCCACGCGCCGCTTGCCCTCGGCCGTCGCCGCCAGGCCGGACGCGGTGGCGTCACGCCGCCGCACGGCCTCCACCAGCGGCACCGAGTAGTCGTTCACCAGCGAGTCGACGCCCTGCCTGATCTGCTCGGCGATGCGCCGCTGACTGGGGGAGGTGGCCGTCTCGGTGAACCTGCGCTCCTGCTCGGGGAACTCCCTGCGCGCCCGCTGCCACGGCTCCAGGAACTCCTCCCGCTTGGTGATCACGAAGCCGCGCTGCCCCGTCTCCAGATCGAGGACGAGTTGTTCCAGGTTGCCGGCCTCGACCAGGGCGGACCGGGAGGCCCGCCTGGCCGAGGTGGAGCTGTTGGCGTCGGCGATCGCCCACATCAGGACGGCGAACGCGACCCCGATCAGCAGCGCGAGCAGGCCGCTCGCCGCGATCGTGAGACGGGTGAGGCCCAGCCGCGGGACGGGTCCGGAGTCAGGGGCTCTCGGGGAGAGACGGATCATGGGTGTCGGCCGCCTGTTCACCGCGCTGGGACCGGATGCTTACCGCATCATTCTGCCTTGTTCCGGACAGGCCTGATACCGCCTTCGCGGCGTCCCATAACCACGGCGGGGAGCAGCGGTGGACCGCCGCGCGGCATCAGGCGGGCGCGGGGCGCCTCGGGGAAGAGGTCCTCTCCCTCACGTAGCGGAAGGTCCAGTTGGTGTCGCGTGACAGGTCGTACCAGTCGCTGCGGGACAGCCGCGGCATGTGCCCTCCTCCCCGCACCGCCGTGATGGCGGCGTCTCGACCTCGATGACGCGCGCCGACGGGGACATCCGCCGGCGTCATCTCGCGGCCGAGCCGGTGATCACTAGGTGGCGCGCCCGCCATGGCCGGTCCGGGACCGCCCGCTGACAGGAGCGCCAAGCATCATCCCTGGTCAAATGGGGTAAGCCAGCCCCGACGGGGGGAGAGGGATGCATGCGGTTCCGGATGGGCGGCCGGCGTGACGCGCCTCGCCGCCGGCCTCCGCGGCCCGCTGAACGCGCCACGGGAGATCACCGCCGGAGTCACGCTGGCCGCGCTGGCCATCCCGCTCAACATCGGCTACGCCCAGATCGCCGGGCTGCCACCGGTGGCCGGCCTGTACGCGGCCATCGCGCCGATGCTGGTGTTCGCGCTGTTCTGCTCCTCGCGCCAGCTCGTCGCCAGCCCGGACGCGCCGATCGCCGCGCTCATCGCCTCCCTGCTCGTCGCGATCGCCGCTCGCCCCGGCAGCCCGCAGTACGTCGAGCTGGCCTACGCGCAGGCGCTGGTCTGCGCGGTGGTGTTCCTGCTCTTCTACGCCTTCAAGCTGGGTTTCCTGGCGAACTTCCTGTCCGAGCCCGTCCTGGTCGGCTTCATCGCCGGGCTGGCCGTCGAGATCCTCACCAGCCAGGTCAAGAAGATCCTCGGCATCGGCACCACCGCCGAGCGGTTCTTCCCCGAGCTGTGGGAGATCGTCACCAAGCTCCCGCAGGCCCACCCGTGGAGCGTCGTCGTCGGCGTCGCCACCATGGCCGTGATCATCGCTTTGCGCCGGTACGCCCCGGCGCTGCCGGGCCCGCTGATCGCGCTGGTGGCCGCCACGGCGGTGGTGGCCTGGGCGGGGCTCGACCGGCACGGCGTGTCGGTGCTCGGCCACGTCCCGTCCGGGCTGCCGGTGCCGCACTGGCCGTCGATCACGCTGGGCCAGTGGGCGGCGCTGATCCCCGGCGCCCTCGCCATCTGCGCCGTCACCCTGGCCGACGGGCTGCTCACCGCCCGCCGCTACGCCGAGCAGCACGGCTACCGGCTCGACGCCGACACCGAGTTGCGCGCCTTCGGCCTGGCCAACGTGGCCGGCGGGCTCACCCAGTCGATGACCGTCGGCTCCAGCGCCTCGCGCACCGCGGCCATGGACGCCACCGGCTCCCGCTCCCAGCTGCCCAGCGTCGTCTGCGCGCTCGTGGTCGCCGTGCTGGTCGCGTTCTGCTCCGGCGTGCTCGCCTACCTGCCCAACACCGCGCTGGCGGGCATCGTGGCGGTCGCCGTCGTCCGGCTCATCGACGCCGGCAAGCTGGCCGAGCTGTGGCGGCTGCGCCGATCGGAGTTCTGGATCGCGGTGGTGTGCCTGCTCGGCGTGCCCGTGCTCGGCTCGCTCACCGCCGTCGTCATCGCCTTCCTGCTGTCGGCCGTGGACGTCGTGCGCCGCGCCTCCCGGCCCGGCACCGCCACCCTGCGCCCGGGCGAGCACGGCCGCTACGTCCGCGGGCCCGTCCAGGGCCCGCTCGTGGTGTACCGCTTCGAGAGCCGGCTCTTCTTCGCCAACGCCGGCACGTTCAAGAGCGAGATCACCCGCCTCGCCGAGGCGGGCGCCCGGTGGATCGTCCTGGACGCCGAGGCCATCACCGACGTCGACACCACCGGCGCGGCGGCCCTGCGCGAGACCATCGCCGCGCTGCGGGAGCGCGGCGTCACCCTCGTCGTCGCCCGCGCCACCTCCGGCCTGCGCCGCCTGCTGGACCACTACGGCCTGACCGGGCTCACCTACTACGACTCCAACGAGGCCGCGGCCGCCGCCCACCGGGAGAGTGATCATGGGTAAGGCGTTCGCCGACATGCTGCCCTACACGCTGGGGCTGATCGTCTCGCCGTTCCCCGTCGTGGCCGTCATCGCCCTGCTGATCAGCGCCAACGGCCGCGCCAAGGCCCTGCTGTTCGAGGTCACCTGGCTGGTCATGAGCTGGGTCGTGCTGCTCGCCCTGATCACGTTCCTGGGCGCCACCGGGCACGCCAAGCCCGCCTGGGTCTCCTGGGTCGCCCTGGCCGCCGGGATCCTCCTGCTGCTCATGGCGCTCTCCGGGATCCGCCGGGCCGCCCGGCGCAGGCAGCGCGCGGCCCCCGAGGTGCCGCGCTGGATCGCCGCCATGGACACCCTGACCCCGCCCAGGATCGTCGGCGTGGCGGCGCTGCTCATCATCGCCAACCCGGTCAACCTCGCCTCCCTGGCCGGCGGCGCCATCGCCGCCGCCCGCGAGCCTCTGCCCCTCGGCCGGCAGCTCGTGCTCGCCGCCGTCTTCGTCGTCATCGGCAGCCTCGGCGTGCTCGCCCCCTACGCCACCGCGCTCACCGGAGGCGGCGAACGGCGGCTCCAGTGGATGCGCGGCTGGCTGATCCGGCACAACGGCGCCCTCAGCCTGCTGCTGCTCCTGGTCTTCGCCCTGCTGTTCCTGTCGAGAGGTCTGCGCGGCCTGGCCGGCTGACGCCGGTGACCGCCTCCAGGCGCTCGAACGGGCCAGGGCCGTCGTGCGGCTTCGGCGGGGCGCCGAGGTGGCGGACGCGCAGCTCGTCCATCAGCTCTTCGAGGAACGCCGGGCCCGCGTCGCGCAGGAACCGCTGCCGGCCCCGCAGCTCGTCGCCGCCCTCGCGCCAGTCGAGACCCCAGTCGCCGAGGGCCTGGATGATCGGCAGGGTCCGGATGCCGGCTTCGGTGAGGCTGTAGCGGGCGCGCTGGCCCCGCGCGGCGGTGCCGCGGGTGAGCAGCCCCGCCTCGACGAGCCGGACGAGCCGGTCGGCGAGGATGTTCGACGCGATGCCCTCAGCCGATCCGGTGAGCAGCGCCCGGAAGTAGCGGCGGTCGCCGAAGATGACGTCGCGCAGCACGAGCAGCGACCAGCGATCGCCGAGCACCTCGACGGCGGCGTTGACCGGACACCCGGACCGTGGTTCCACGATGCCTCCTTGACAGCTGTTTCGTCCTCCCCAATAGTACTTGCAGAATGCAATCACTTGGGAGAGGAGGAGCTTGATGGGCCGCTTCGTCTATGCGATGCAGGTCTCCCTCGACCTGCGGATCGAGCAGGTTCCCGGGGACAACGGCGCCGGTGAGTGGCTGCGCCTCGACGAGGAGCTGCACCGCGCGGCCAACGCGCTGACGCGAGAGCTCGCTCTCATGGTCCACGGCCGGGTCTACTACGAGGTCATGGAGGAGTTCTGGCCACGGTCGGGCCAGGACACGACGCTGCCCGACTTCATGCGGGAGTACGGCGAGATCTGGACGGCCAAGCCCAAGGTGCTCGTCTCCCGCACCCGCCGCAGCGCCGATCACAACACCCGCATCATCGGCGGCGACGACGCGATCGAGCAGCTCGCCGCCCTGCGGGCCGGGACCGACGGCGCCATCAGCGTGGGCGGCGCGGCGCTCGCCACGCAGCTGCTCAAGGTGGGGCTGCTCGACGAGCTGCTGCTCTTCACCCATCCCGCGATCCTCGGCTTCGGCAGGCCGCTGTTCGACGACTACGACCTCCCGATCGATCTCGACCTGCTCGAACAACGATCGTTCCGGCAGGGCGTCACGATGCACCGCTACGCCGTCCTGGACGCCAAGGAGGCGGGCTCGTGCTGAGGCAGGTCGCGGAGGGGGTGCTGGTCCACGAGAGCGCGTTCGTGCGGAGCAACGCCGTCGTGGTGCGGGGCCGGGACGGGGTGCTGCTCATCGACCCCGGGGTGACCGGCGCCGAGCTCGGCTGCCTCGCCGACGACCTGCGCGCGCTGGGGCAGCCGGTGGTGGCGGGCTTCTCCACGCATCCGGACTGGGATCACCTGCTCTGGCATCCCCGGCTCGGCGAGGCGCCCCGCTACGGCACGGCGCGCTGCGCGGCCACCGTCCGCGACCAGCTCGCGGACGCCGACGCGAAGCAGCGCATCGCCGACCACCTGCTCGAGACCGAGATCGCCGGGCAGGTGCCGCTGGACCTGCTCGGCCTCGTCACCGGCCTGCCCGCCGGCACCGGACAGGTCCCGTGGGACGGCCCGCGAGTGCGGATCATCGAGCACCAGGCGCACGCCCCGGGCCACGCGGCGCTGCTGATCGAGGAACGCGGCGTGCTCGTCGCCGGCGACCTGCTCTCCGACGTCCTGGTCCCGATGCTCGACCTGGACGGCACGGACCCGATCGAGGACTACCTCGCCGCGCTGCGGCTGCTGGAGGGCGTGGCGGGCGAGGTCGAGGTCGTCGTCCCCGGCCACGGCTCCGTCGGCGGCTCCGGCCAGGCGCGGGAGCGGATCGCGCGGGACCGGGCGTACGTGCTGGCGCTGCGTGACGGCCGGGACCCCGACGACCCGCGGATCGGCCCCTCGGCCGAGCCCGGCTGGGAGTGGGTGAGCGACGTGCACGAAGGGCAGCTCCACCGCCTCACCCGGTGAAGCGGGGCCCTGTCACGACGGCCGGGGCTGACGCTCCGGCACGGCTCGGTGGGCCCGGATGAGCGCGATCACCGTGCCGGTGGTGCGGTCGAGGTGGCTGCGGCCGTCGGGCAGCAGCGCCTCGGGGTTGATGTAGCTGCGCTGCCCGACGTGGGTGGCCGGGTCGAGCCGGTGCACGACGACCTTTCCCGCGCGTACGGCCCGGTTCCAGCCGCTGCCCCGCAACAGCGGCCAGCGTTGCGGGAAGATCCAGGTGGAGAGCCGTTCGATCCGGTCATGAGGGCTGGTGAGCCGGTGCAGGCGGCAGGCGTGGGTGAGGTCGTTGGCGCCGTTGTGGAAGCCGCCGATGGTGATCAGCAGCAGCGGCGCGCGCAGCCGGGCGTGCAGCTCGGTGACCGCGCCGGTGGCGACCTGGGCGCCCCCGCTGTAGCTGAGCAGCACGACCGGGATGCCGCTGCCGGCCCGGTAGCCGGCCCGGTGCAGCTGCTCGGCGATCTGGGCGCCGACGGCGCGGTTGTAGAGCGGACGGTAGCGGTGGTCGGCGGCGACGAAGATCTGCATGACGTTGTGCAGGAACAGCATGATGCCGAGGTGGTGGCGCAGCCACTCCCACACGGGCCGGTCGGTCAGCGGGTCGGCCAGCGGCGAGTAGGGCTGCACCTGGCCGAGCACGCGTAGCTCCGGTGCCGCCGCGATCAGGGCGCTGACGAGCTGGCCGCCGTCGCGGGTGTCGCGGAAGCGGCGCTTGCCGATCCCGTCCAGATAGACGAGGTACGCGGCCGGCGGGCGGCCGGGGTCCGCGCCACGGGCGTAGGGCATGCCCTGCGGCAGCTCGGTCGTGGGCCGCCGCCAGCCGGCGGTGTACACGAGCACCTCGTAGCGGGCCAGCAGGGCCTCGGCGAGCAGCACGGGGCCGAGCACCAGGGCCAGGAGCGGAAAGTCGATCATGCGGGCAGCCCCCTCCACCGGATGGCGCTGATCGTGACGACCAGGCGGCGCACGGCCTCGACGGCGAGCCCCAGCCCGATCCCGGCGATGCTCACACAGGCCGCCGCGGGCCACCAGTCCAGCCCCGTCGCCGCGGCGAGCGGGCTGACCAGACCGGCCCCGACCCCCGCCAGGAGCAGCAGGTGCAGCAGCGGCCCGAGCAGCGGGAAGGCCAGGACGGCGGCGAGCAGCAGCGGGGCCGCCAGGCCGGGGGTCCAGGTCAGCGCGGCGACGCCGGTCACCGGAGCGGACAGGGCCAGCTCGGCGAGCGTCCACGCGGCCGGCGGCCACAACGCGAACACCGAGCCCTCGACCACGGCACCGGTCAGCAGCAGCCGGATCGCGTGGGACCGCGACACGCCGGGCCGGCGGGCGATCAGGGGCAGCAGCCGCCCGGCGGACTCGGACAGCCCCGCCAGCAGCAGGACGACGGCGACGAAGGGCGACATCGCTCAGCACCCCTGCGGCACTGCCGCCCGCCCGGCCCGGCGCAGGTAGCTCTCCAGCTCGTCGGCGGCGCGCAGGTAGCCGCCCGCGTCGCGCTGGGCCCGCCGCACGGCGGCCGCCGCGCTCCGGAAGCGGGGCTCGCCGAGCAGACGCCCGGCCAGGGCCCGCACCGCTTCTGCGGTGACGTCCTGGGGAGGCAGGGCCAGGCCGGCGCCGAGCTCGACGACCCGCCCGGCCACCATCGGCTGGTCGGCGCCCTGCGGCAGCACCAGCATCGGCACCCCGGCGTACAGGGCCTCGTTCACGCTGTTCATCCCCCCGTGCGTGACGAACAGCGCCGCACGCGCCAGCACCTCCGGCTGCGGTACGCGGCGCCGCGCCAGGACGTCGGCCGGCAACGGCTCCAGCGCGGCGGGGTCGGTGCGCCCGGTGGAGACGACCACGGTGCCGCCCAGCGGGGCGAGCGCGGCGGCCAGGGTGCGCAGCAGCTCAGGACCGGCGTCGAAGACGGTGCCCAGCGAGGCGTACACCACCGGATCGCGCAGGCGATCAGCCGGGAACGACGGGTCGGGCGGGCGCGCGCCCAGGCTCGGGCCGACGAACCGGTAGGACCCGTCGAAGGCGCCGGCCCCCGGCTGGAACATCCGCGAGGTGAAGACCAGGTTGAGCGGCTCGCGCACGTTCGCCAGGTCGATCAGCGGCAACCCGCGGGTGTCGTAGCGGCGCGAGAGCCCCCACCGCGCCCGCAGGTAGCCCCGGACGGTGCGGGGCCGGGCCGCCGCCGCGCCCAGCAGCTCCCACGAGGCGCGGGTGGGGCTCGGCGCGTGCCGGTCGAACGCGAACGTGGTGTACGCCGCAGCAGCCGGCACCCCCAGCTCGCGGGCGGCGACCGCGCCCCACGGGCAGGCGGAGCCGTGCACGATCAGGTCGGGCCGGATCCGCCGCAGGTCCGCCAGCACGGCGGGCAGCAGGTCCGCGGCGGTGCGCGCGAGCCCGTCCAGCATCGTCACCGGCAGCGGCGGGTCGGGCAGCGGCCGGTCGCCGCCGGGATGGCGGTGCACGATCGCGCCGGCGGCCTCGATCTCCCGGGCGAAGGCGGGCGAGGTGTGATAGGTGACGGTGTGGCCACGGCGGACCAGCTCGGCCACGACCGGCAGCGTCGGGTTGACGTGCCCGTGCAGGGCGAGGTTGAGGAAGGCGACGGTGCTCATCGGGCGGCCTCCTCCACGACGGCGCGGGCCTCGTCCGGGGCGGCCGGTGGGCTCTGGGCCCGGTACAGGCCCGGCCCGCTGACGCGCAGCCCGTCGAGGAAGCGGCCCGCCGTGTGGCAGGCGGTGCGGATCAGCCGCCGGGAATGGCGGAAGTCCCACGGGGCGGGCCAGCTGTCCACGCCGGTGGGCAGCACGACGGTCGGGATCCGCCCGGACACCTCGTCCAGGTCCCGCTCGATCTGGTGCCGCAACAGCAGCAGCCCGGCCCGGGCGGCGACCCCGCCGGCCCACCTGGGCGGGCCCGCCGGGCGCGGCGCCGAGCTGGTCTGCCCGGTCGAGAGCACGACCACGCTGGCCGCGCCCGCCTGCAGCGCCGCCCGTACCGGGACGAAGGCGATCACGCCGCCGTCGACGAGTGTCCGGCCCTCCCGACGTACCGGAGGCAGGATGCCGGGGATGGCCGCGCTGGCCAGCAGCGCCGACGCGAGGTCCCCGCGGTCGAGCAGCACCTGGGCGCCGGTCGTCAGGTCCATGGCCACGGCGGTGAAGGGCACCGCCAGCTCCTCGACCCGCGACGGCAGCGCGGCCCCGTCGATCAGCCGGCGCAGGCCCCGGTCGGCGCAGACGCCGCCCCGGGAGGGCAGGCAGCCGAACGGGAACACCTCGCGGCGCCGCGCGCGCGTCCAGACGAGATCCAGCCAGGGCGCGGCGCTGCCGGGGTGGGCGGCCGCGATCGCGCCGTTGAGCGCGCCCACCGACGTCCCGACGATCAGGTCCGGGACGAATCCCCGCTGCTCCAGTGCGTACCCGACGCCGACCTGCGCGGCCCCGAGCACTCCGCCGCCCCCCGCCACCACCGCCACGGGACGGGGCAGGGAGCACAAGCCCGCCGGCAGGCGGCTCGACGGTGCGGAGTGCGCCCGCTCGCGGCCGTCGACGGCCGGGCAGGCCGATCTGCGATGGTTGGTAACCCTCATGGTGTCCGTCCTCTCACTACGGCGCCTCATGTGGATCGGTTGCTCAGGAGCGGCGGGGGACTTGCTCGTGCGGTCAGGCGAGGTCGGCGAGGTCCTCCTCGGTGAGCACGACCGACCGGGTGGCCAGGTTCTCCTCCAGGTGGGCCACCGAACCGGTGCCAGGGATGGCCAGCACCACCGGCGACAGGGCCAGCAGCCAGGCCAGGGCGATCTGGCGGGCGGTGGCGCCGTGCCGTCCGGCGACCTTGGCCAGGCCGGGGTCGTCCAGGGCGGCCCGGCCGCCGCCGAGCGGGAAGAAGGGCACGAAGGCGATGCCGGCCCGCGTGCAGGCGTCCAGGACGGCCGTCTCGGCGCGGCCGGCCAGGTGAAAGTGGTTCTGCACGGCCGCGACGGGGGCGATCGCCCGGGCTTCGGCCAGGTGGGCGGCATCGACGTTGCTGATGCCCAGATGCCGGATCAGGCCCTCCTCGCGCAGCGCGGCGAGCGCCTCGAAGCGCTCGGCGAGCGACTGGCCGTGCGGCGGCTCCGACTTGCCGATGCGCAGATAGACCAGGTCCAGGCGGTCGAGGCCGAGGCTCTCCAGGTTGGCTTCGACCTGGGGCCGCAGCTCGGCGGCGGTGGCCTGGCGCGGGCCGCCCGGCCCGAAGACCGGGCCGACCTTGGTGGCGATCACCAGGCCGCCGGGGTACGGGGACAGGGCTTCGCGGATCACCGCGTTGGCGCTGACCGAGCCGTCCTGGTCGCGGTAGAAGTGGGCGGTGTCGAGGTGGTCGACCCCGAGCTCGACGGCGCGGCGCAGGACGGCGCCCGCGGGCGCGGGGCCGCGCCCGGGGCCGCCCTGGAGCAGGCGCATGGCGCCGAAGCCGAGCCGGTCGATCGTCAGGTCGCCGCCGAGGCGGAACTGGCTGGTCATGTCTCTCCCCGTGAGGTGGTGTGCTGTCGCAGGCGCCTGCCGTCCGCGTGGATCCACCGCACCGGCGCGCGGGAGCCGCGCGGCGCGCGGCGGCAGCCGCTCCGGGGCGGCGCCGCGGTGTCCCCGACGAACGTGACCGTCTCATGGAGCGGCGCGCGGCCCGTGCGGACGTACGTGACCGAGACGTCCTCGAACCCGATCGACAGCCCGCAGAAGAGGATCAGCTCCTCCGGCGGACGCAGCACCTCCGCGACCGTCCTGCGGAACACCGACCAGGACATCTGCGGGCAGCTGTGCAGCCCCTCGGCGCGCAGCAGCAGCATGACGGTCTGCAGGTACATGCCGAGGTCGGCCCACTGGGGCGGCCCCATGTCGCGGTCGATGTAGCAGAACAGGGCGGCCGGCGCGCCGAAGCAGTCCCAGTTGCCGGCCGCGGCCCGCTGGCGCGCCTCCCAGTCCTCGCGCGCGATCCCCAGCGCCCCGTAGCGCTCCCGCCCGAAGGCGGAGCGGCGCTCACGGTACGGGGACTTCAGCGCGGCGGGGTACATCTCGTACTCGCGCTCGTCCCAGGGGTCGTTCGCGGCCAGGCGCTCGCCGGCGCGCCTCTTGATCTCGGCCAGCGGCTCGCCGGTCACCGCGTAGACGTGCCACGGCTGGAGGTTCGACCCGGACGGCGCCCAGGCCGCGGCCGACAGCACGCGCTCCAGCACCTCCCTCGGGACGGGCCGGCCGGTGAACCCGCGCACCGCGCGGCGGCTCGTGACGGCCTCGTAGACCTCCATGATCATGACCTCCTCGCCTGCTCGGCGGGTCTTTTCGTTTCACTCATTATCGTATCAGACGATATAGTATCATTCAATACGATTTCGAGACCTGGGTATCCCAAGACAGAGGGGAGGATGAGGCCTTACGCCTCGCCGGCCGGGGGATAGGCGATCCGGGTCAGCAGCTCCTTCAGCCGCTCGGCCTCCTCCGGCTCCAGGCCGGCGACCAGGTGCCTGGCCGGCGACTCCGCCGCCACGTGGGCCGCGTCGAACAGCTCCACGCCCGCGGGCGTGATCTCCACCATCCGCACCCGGCGGTCACCCGGGACGGTCCTGCGTACGGCCAGCCCCTTGCGCTCCAGGTCGTCCACGGCCCGCATGACCCCGGCCTTGTCCGAGCCCGTCGTCGCCGCCAGGTCCCGCTGCACCGTGGGCCCCCGGTCCATCAGCACGATCAGCACGGCGAAGTGCCGCAGCTCGATGCCGAGCGGCCGCAGCGCCTCCGTCATCACCGCCGCCGCGCGCCAGTGCGCCTGGCGCAGCAGCAGGCCGAGGGCGAAGGGCGAGGTGTCCCCGGGGCGGTCGGTCGCGCGCGAAGAAGGAACGTCTGCGGTCATGGTGACATGTTACCGAATGTCATTTCATCCGCGACGGTATCACGTGAGATGAAATGTCGGCGGGTGGACCCGGCGTGCCGGGTCCACCCGGGTGGATCAGGTGAGCTGGATGTAGTCCAGCTCGGCGTAGCCGGTGCCCCCCGCGAAGTACGGCGAGCCCTTGGCCAGGCGGATCACGTTGTACCCGGCACGCAGGTTCACGGTGGTGCTGACGGTGGCGCCGAACTGGCCCCACCCGGCGGTCGGCGGGTAGCTGACCGTGCTCCAGGCGCCGCCGTTGTAGGCCAGGCCCTGCGTGGCCGTGGCACCGGTGCCGTTGGCGTAGCCGATCGTCATGGTGTACGCGCGGGCGGCGGGCACGTTGACGACGAAGTCGACGTAGCTGTCGGTGCGCGGGGTGCCGGAGTTGTCGATGCGGCCGACGTAACCGCCGCCGGACGCGCTCGCGGACGTCAGCCGCTGGGCGCGGAAGACCGAGGCGTTCTCGGCCTCGTAGCGCTGCTGATAGGCGGGCACGCCGGTGGCCGGCTCGACGACGAGCTGGTAGGCGCTGGTGGCGACCATGTTCGGCACGGAGACGCTGAGCTGGCCGCCCGAGATGGTGCGGGTGGTGGTGGAGACGGTGGTGGGGGCGGCCACGGCGGTGAAGCGCCCGCTGGAGGGGGTGGACAGGAGGGTGACGCGGACGCTGGAGCCCAGCGCGCCGAGGCCGGTCAGGTTGACCGTGTTGGTGCCCGCCTCGTCACCGAACACGACGTTGACGATCCTGCGGGTGGGGTCGTAGGCGGCGAAGCCGTCCAGGCCGCTCTGGCCGCCCGGCGTCGTGGTGACCATGTTGCCGGCCATGTCGCCGTACCACTTGTACAGCCACCACGTGCCGGTCGGCTGGTTGCCGTTGACGACCAGGCCGTTCATGGTGCCGTACTCGTACCAGAAGGCGCGGTGCGCGGACTCGACGCCGCCGCGCTCGAGCTTGGCGACGTAGCTGGCTACCCGGCCGGGCACGTCCACCTCGGTGGGGGCGGCGTACTCGTTGATGGAGACGCGGCGCGGGCTGATGCCCAGCGACGCCTCCAGGTTGCGGTAGTCGGCGAGGTCGGCGGCGATCCTGGCGGGGTTCTGCAGCTCGTGCCAGCAGATGATGTCGGGCAGCGTGCCGGTGTCCCTGGCGCGGGTCAGGAACGCCTGCATCCAGGAGCGGTTGTAGACGGCGGTGCTGGGGCCGACGATCGGCGTCTGCGGGTCCAGGGCCCGCACGGCCCGGTACGTACGCACCCAGCCGTCGTTGAAGTTGCCCGCGGCGGCGGTGTTCCAGGTGTAGTCGGGCTCGTTCCAGAGCTCCCAGCCGATGACGTTGGTGACGGTGGTGGCGTTGAGCCGGGCCCTGACCATGGTGTCGACCTTGGCCAGCCAGTCGTCCCAGCTCACCCACCGGTAGGGGAAGTCGGGATAGATGTCCGGCATCCGGATGAACTGGCCGGCCCCCACGCGGGTGGCCTGCGGGGCGATGAGCAGCGAGTCGCCGCCGGGAGGCTGGCCGTTGGGCCGCTGCCCGACGCCGGGGGCGGGCTGCGTCAGCGAGTTCACCTTGATCGGCAGCAGGGTGGAGTCGGCCGGGCGGGAGTTCTCGGCCAGGCCGTACAGGCCGCCGGAGGCGGCGTGGGTGACGGGGCGGAACGGCTGGGCGACGTTGACGGTGAGCGTGGCGCCGGCCGCGGCGGCGGGGGAGGCGGCGACCGTCATGGAGGCGGCGGCGGTTGTGAGCGCTAACAGCAGTGCTCTGACGCGTGGACGCATGTCACTCTCCTTCGGGGTGGGGGGTGGAGACGGGCAGCCAGACGCGCATGCCCGCAGGGCCCCGCTGGGCCCAGGTGCGGTAGGGCCGCAGCGGGAGGTCGATCCACCGGGCGTCACCCGTGAGGGCCGCCTGGTGGGTGAGATAGGGCCAGCCCCCGCCGGGGTGGGCGGGCAGCAGGGCGCGGGCCAGCGCCGCGCCGTCGCCTGCCTTGAGCCCGGCGCCCGTGTCGATCACGAGGGCGTCGAGGGCGTCCGGGCCGGGCAGGTCGCGGGACTCGGCGCAGAGCACCTCGGGGCCGCGCTCGACGGCCACGCAGCCGCGCACCGCGTCGATGCGCGGATCGGGCCAGGTGAAGCGGGGCTCCACCGGCAGGTCGAGCGTGATGACGTCGCTCGCGCGGAAGGCCCGCCGCAGCTGGGCCACGCCGGGGGCGACCTCGCGGGTGCGGCCAGCGTCGGTCAGCGTCGCTCCGGCCGCCCAGGCGGGCACGCGCAGGGCGAGCGTCCACGGCGCGGCGGCGTCGGCGGTGATCCGCACCCGGACGGTCCCCGTGCGCGGGTAGCCGGTCTCGACCTCCACGGCCGCCCGCCGGCCGTCCGGCAGCTCGGCGCTGATCGAGCAGGGGGCGTACTGGTGCAGCTGCAGGCCGTCGTCGTCGCTGGTGGCGAGATAGCCGTGCAGGCTGGCCAGGGTGCGGGCGACGTTGGTGGGGCAGCAGGAGACGTCGAACCAGGCGGCCCTGGTGCCGCCCTCGGCGCGCGGGCTCACCTCGTCCGGGTCGGCGGACCTGCCGGGCGTGCGCTGGTGGAGGGGGTTGGCGTAGAAGAAGGCCCGGCCGTCGGGGCTCGGCGAGGCGGCTACGACGTTGTACAGCGTGCGCTCGATCAGGTCGGCGTAGCGCGCGTCGCCGGTGGCCAGCAGGAGCCGCCACGACACCATGACCGAGGCGACGCCCGCGCAGGTCTCGCAGTAGGCGCGGTCCGGCGGCAGCTCCCAGTCCTCGCCGAAGCCCTCGTCCTGGTGGCGCGAGCCCATGCCGCCGGTGATGTACGTGCGGCGCGCCACCGAGCGCTCCCACTGCCGCTCCACCGCCTGCAGCAGCTCGTCGTCGCGGCGCTCGACCGCCACGTCCACGGCCGCCGCGGTGAGATAGAGGGCCCGGACGGCGTGGCCGCGCCAGACGCCGGCCTCCCGGATGGGCAGGTCGTCCTGGAAGTAGGCGCGGCCGAGCGGGATGTCGCGCAGCGTGCCGTGGCCGCGCCGGTCGAGGAACAGGCGGGCCTGCTCGACGTAGCGGTCCTCGCCGGTGGCGCGGCCGAACTCGGCCAGGCCGACCTCGATCTCCGGGTGCCCGCAGATCCCGGCCAGGCCGAACGTGCGGCACACGTGGTCGGCGGCCCGGCGCGCGAGGCGTACCAGGTCGTCCTCGCCGTGCGTGCGCAGCCGCGCGACGGCGGCCTGCAGCAGGTGGCCGGTGTTGTACAGCTCGTGGCCGCCTTCGAGGTCGCTGTAGCGGGGCGGCTGGTCCCCGTGGCCGAAGCAGGTGTTGAGGTAGCCGTCGGGGTCCTGGGCGCGGGCGATCCGGGCGGTGAGCCGTTCGATCGCGGCCTCGGCCTCCGGGGCGCCCGTCCGCGCGGCCTCCCAGGCCAGGGCCTCCAGCAGCTTGTAGACCTCGGAGTCGGAGAACGGCCAGCCGGGCCGGTCGGGGCCGGTCGTCCCGTCCGCCACCCGGTCGAAGTTGGCCAGCCAGCCGAGGCGCTCCATCCACGCCTCGCAGTGGGCGAGCGTGGCCGAGGCGTTCACGGCCTGCCGCTCGTGCCAGAAGCCGCCGGTGAGGCGGACCTGGGCGAGCCCGAGCGGGCGCACCCGGCCGTGGGAGGGCAGCACGGGGCTGCTCATAGGGCGCATACCTTTCTTGTCAGTCCTTCACGGCGCCCGCGGTGACCCCGGCGGCGATGTAGCGCTGCGCGAGGATCAGCAGGAAGGCCGCGGGGATGGACGCGATCACGGCGGTCGCCATGATCGAGTTCCACTGCGTGGTGTTGTTGCCGATGTAGCGGAAGATGCCGAGCGTGATGGGGATGACGTCGCTGTTGCGGTTGAGCGTGGAGGCGAAGATGAAGTCCGACCACGCCCACAGGAACGTGAACAGCGACACGGTGATCACCGAGTTGCGGCTCAGCGGCAGGATGATCGAGCGGAACGTCCGCCAGGTGCTCGCCCCGTCGATCTGCGCCGCCGACAGCAGCTCGCCGGGGATGCCCGCCATGAACGCCCGGAACAGCAGCACCCCGAACGGCACGGCGAGCGTCGAGTCGGCCACGATCAGCCCCGGGACGGTGTTGAGCAGGCCGAGCCTGATGTAGATCGCGTAGAAGCCCATGGCCATGACGACCGCGGGGATCATCTGGGCGACCAGCAGCAGGAAGTCGATCGCCCGGCCGCCGCGCGGGCGCAGCTTGGCCAGCGCGTAGCCGGCCGGCAGCGACACCGCGAGCGTGAGCACGACCGTGCCCAGGCCGATGAACAGGCTGGTGGCCAGGGCCGGCAGCTGCTGCCCGAAGGCCGCGGCGTACCCCTCGAACGTGGGGTTCCACGGGAACCAGTGCGGCGGGTCGGCCCGCATGTCGCTCGTCTTCGTGAGCGAGACGTTGACCATCCAGTAGACCGGGAAGAGCATCACCGCCACCAGGACGACGCCCACGGCCGTCTTCCACGCTCTCATGGGGCCTCCCTCTGCAGCCGCACGTGCACCAGCCCGGCGGCGAAGGCGATGAGGATGAGCAGGTTGCCGACCGCCGCCGCGGGGGAGAAGTCGGGCTGCCCGGTGCCGAACGCCTCCCGGTAGGACCAGATGGCCAGCGTCGTCGAGGCGTCCGCCGGCCCGCCCCTGGTCATGATCCAGATGATGTCGACGACCTTGAGCGTGTAGATCAGGCCGAGCAGCAGCGTGATCGCCGACACCGGGCGCAGCAGCGGGAACGTGATGCGCCGGAACTGCTGCCACCCGTTCGCGCCGTCGAGCCCGGCGGCCTCGTACAGGGTGGCCGGGATGTTCTGCAGCCCCGCGTACAGGATGACCAGGTTGAACGGGACGCCGAGCCAGATGTTGGCGATCGTGACCGCCAGCAGCGAGGTGTCGGGCGAGGTCAGCCAGTTGATCTGGCCGATCCCGAACGCCTGCAGGGCCGCGTTGACGATCCCGTTCTCGCTGTTGAGCATCCACGACCACGTCGAGGCGGACACGATCAGCGGCAGCAGCCACGGCACCAGGAACATCGCGCGCAGCACCGCCGACAGCCGGAAGCCGCGGTGGAAGAAGACCGCCAGGGCCAGGCCGAGCGCGTACTGCGCGGCGATGGAGCCCAGGGTGAACAGCGCCGTGTTGCCCAGCGCGCGCAGGAACGCCTCGTCGGACAGGATCGTGACGTAGTTCGCCAGGCCGGTGAACTCCGGGTTGCCCTGGATGAAGGCGCGGGGCGTGTAGTCGTGCAGGCTGAGCTCGATGTTGCGGTAGAGCGGGTAGGCGTAGAACAGCAGCAGGTAGACGATCAGCGGCGCGAGGAAGGCCAGGGTCGTCCACCGCAGGGGCCGCCGCGCCGCCCGGTGCGCGGGGCGGGCGAGCGCCCCGGCGGTGCGGGTCGATGCCATGGGGTCTCCGATCAGTCGCCGGTGGCCTGCTGGGCCTGCGCCTGGGCGTCCTTGAGCGCGTCAGCCGGGCTCGCCGCGCCGCTCAGCGCCTTCTGCACGCCGGTCCACAGGGCCTCGGAGATCTTGGGGTACTTGGTGCCGAGGTTGTCGCTGGTGCGGCCCTTGGCCGACTGGACGGCCGCCACCCACGGCTTCAGGCCCGGCTCCTCGGCGAGGATGGCCTGCTGGCCGTCGGCGGTGGAGGGGATGTAGTACGCGAAGGTGGTGCCGGTCTCGACCAGGCCCTCCGGCGTGGTCATGCATTCGAGGATCTTCTTGGTGACGTCGTAGCGCTTGGTGTCCTTCTGCACCGGGACCGTGATGAACTCGCCGCCCGTGGGCGTGGCGGCGGTTCCGCCGTCCTTGCCGGGGATCTGCACGATGCCGGTCGGGAAGCCCGCCTCGGCGGCGCTGTTGATCTGCCAGGTGCCGTTCTCGGCGAAGGCGAACTCGCCGGTCAGGAACTCCTCCCAGGTGGTGTTCTGGGAGTTGCTGATCACCGAGTTGGGGGCCAGGCCGTCCTTGAGCCAGGAGCTCCACAGCTGCAGGGCCTCGACGGCCTGCGGCGAGTCGAGCTGCGTGAGCTGGGCGCCGGCGCCCCAGAACCAGGGCAGGAACTGGAAGGAGCCCTCCTCGGTGCCGATGGCGGCGAACGTGATCGGCTTCTTGCCCGCGGCCTTGACCTTCTTCAGCGCCGCGTTCAGCGACGCCCAGTCCTTGATCGTCGCGGGGTCCACCCCGGCGTCGTCGAGGATCTTCTTGTTGTAGTAGAGGGCGAGCGTGTTGGCGCCGATGGGGATGCCGTACGTCTTGCCGTTCAGCTCGCCGGCCGCGATGAGGTTCTTGTCGAACCGGTTCACCTCCAGGCCGAAATCAGACATCGCGGTCAGCATGCCGGCGTCCGCCAGGGTCGAGACGGCCGGGTTGTCCAGCAGGATGACGTCGGGCGCGTTGCCCTCCTGGCCTGCGAGCAGGGCCTGGTTGGTCAGGGCGGTGGTGTCGTAGGCGGTGCGCTCGATGGTGACGCCGGCCTGCTGCCCGCAGGCGCCGACCCGCTTGGCCCACGCGGAGCCCGCGTCGTGCTGGGGGTAGGGGTCCCACCAGGTGTACGCGCCGCCCTCTGTCTCGGCGGCGGTCGTGGTGCCGCCCTGCGGCGGCGTGGAGGCACAGGCGGCCAGGGTCAGAACGGCGGCGCCGATCACGGCGGCCTTCGCGGACGTTCGGTTCATCCGGATTCTCCAGTGTTAGCGCTCACATTGAGCGCCGTAGAACGGGTAGGGCTGTGTTCCCGTGGTCAGCGGGGAAGCGGGGGTGCGGTGCTGCCGAGCGAGACCAGCTCGGGGGAGATGAAGCGCACGACGAACGGCTCCGCGCGCGCCGCCTCGGACTCCACGCGGCGCACGAGCTGGCGCACCGCCATGGCGCCCAGGCGGTCGGGTGCGCTCTCGATGTGGGAGTAGGGCAGGGAGAAGGTCGCGGCGAACTCGGCGGAGTAGCGCCCGATGACCGACAGGTCCTCGGGCACCCGCAGCCCCCGCGCGTGGGTGACGGAGGGCAGCGCCGCCGCGGCCGCCTCGTTGTTGATCAGCAGGCCGGTGGCTTCGGGGTGGGCGTCGAGCAGCTGGTTGAGCAGGCGCCCCACGGCCGGTTGCCGGGACTCGCCGTACACGGCGTGCAGGGTGACGCCGCGCTGGCGGGCGCGTTCGAGTGCGGCGTCGCGCAGGCGCCACACGTACGCGCCGCCCCGCTCCACCACGTGCTCGGGCTGCGAGACGAGGATGAGCTCGCGGTGGCCGAGCCGGTGCAGGTGATCGACCATCACCCGGCCCGCCTCCTCGAAGTCGAGGTCGAAGACGTCCAGCCCCGAGCAGTCACCCGGCAGGCCCACCAGCGCGCCCGGCTGCGGGGCGGCCCGCAGGATGGGCAGGCGGGCGTCGTCCTGCGCGATGTTCAGGAGCACCACGCCGTCCACCATCCGCGAGTCGGTGACGCGCCGCAGCGCCCGCACGCCGTCGGCCTCGGTGACCATCAGCGTGTCGTAGCCGAGGTCGCGGGCGGTGTTCGTGACGCCCAGGATGTACTGCATCATCGCGGGCGCGAACTCGTCCTCGTGGAACTGGGCGAGCAGGCCGAGGACCTTGGTCTGGGCGGTGGCCAGCGCGCGGGCGCCCGCGTTCGGCGTGTACGCCAGCGCCTCGGCCGCCGCCAGCACCCGCTGCCGGACCTCGTCCGAGATGCGGCGCTTGCCTGACAGCGCGTACGACGCCGTGCTGCGGCTCACGCCGGCCTCCCGGGCCACGTCCCCGATGGTCGCCACTCTTACCTCCATGTCTTCGAACCGGTTCGACGCCGAGTCGCGGAAGATTGCTGAGTTGTGGAAGGGAGGGCATGCTCAGCAGGGGTTCGCCCTGTCACGCGTCGGTGCCCGTCACGGACGGGTGTCGCGTTGGCCGCGAACCGGTTCAACGATGTTCTAGACGATCGCTCCTCCGGAAGGAGGTCGTCAAGCCCGGCGCTCGGCGGCGATATCGAATCGTAACCTGCCGGAAACGTCAGCCGGGACCATCGCCTCCCCTCGGTGACCTTCGGCCCCTACCGGACACGCGGCCGGCGCCGGACGCTGAGGGTGCCGGGGCACGCGCGCCGGGCCGGTGCGCGGGCCGGCGTTCTCGCTCGGAAGGGGGCGGTCGTGGTGCGGGATCAGGTGGCTGCCGGCGGGCCGGTCATCGAGGTGTCCGGGCTGGTCAAGCGCTTCGGCGAGCTGGTGGCGGTGGACGGGCTGTCGTTCGGGGTCGGGGAGGGGGAGGTGTTCGGCTTCGTGGGGCCGAACGGCGCGGGCAAGACCACCACGGTCGAATGCGTGGCCGGGCTGCGCGTGCCCGACGCGGGGACGGTGCGCGTGCACGGCCTGGACCCGGTGGCCGATCGTGGCCGGCTCAGGCAACTGCTCGGGATGCAGTTGCAGAGCTCGACGCTGCCGGACCGGCTCAAGGTGTGGGAGGCCGTACGGCTGTACGCCTCCTTCTATCCCCACCCCGCCGACGAGGACGCCCTCCTGGCAGAGGTCGGCCTGGACGGCAGGCGGGAGCGCCGCTTCGGCAAGCTGTCGGGCGGGGAGAAGCAGCGTCTGTCGCTCGCGCTGGCCCTGGTCGGCAACCCGCGGATCGCCATCCTGGACGAGCTGACCACCGGCCTGGACCCGCAGGCCCGCCGCGACACCTGGGCCCTGATCGAACGCATCAGGGACCGGGGCACCACGATCGTCCTGGTCACCCACTACATGGAGGAGGCCGAGCGGTTGTGCGACCGGGTGGCGGTCGTCGCCGCCGGCCGCCTGATCGCCCTGGACGACCCGGCGGGCCTGGTCGGGCAGGCCGGCGACACCGAGCGGGTCACCTTCCGGCCCTCGGCCGACGTGGACCGGAGCCTGCTGGCCGTGCTGCCCGGCGTGACCGGTGTCGTGCGCGAGGGCCGGCGGCTGGTCGGCCGCCACCGTGGAGGCCGACATCGTCAAGCAGAAGCAGCCCGAGTCGAACGGCGGCTTCCGGGCGCTGAACTTCGGCAAGACCTCCGACAAGGTCTACAGCGCGCTGGCCGCCGAGCTGACCCGCTGGCAGGTGGCCAACTGCTACCTGGGACGCGTCGGGCTGATCAACTCCGGCGGGGCCTCCGGCGGGCAGGGCGACCTGGCGCAGGCGGTGCGGACCGCGGTGATCAACAAGCGGCCCGGGGGGATGGGGCTGATCGTGGGCCGCAAGTCCTTCCAGCGGCCGATGGCCGATGGGATCGCGCTGCTGCACGCCGTACAGGACGTCTACCTCGACCCGGACGTCACGCTCGCCTGACAAGTGACGGCGGCGCCGTGCGGGCCCTTCGCCCGCGCGGTGAGGACCAAGGACCCTACGCCCGTCAGGTGGGCGTCACGAGTATGGAGGAAGACACCCGCCGAGGCGAGAGACCCCATCCCCGGCGGCCGTCCGTCCGGCGACAGTGGCAGTCACGATGCTCTGGCCGCGATTCGCGGCAGGTCCGGCCGGGCGGCACGCTCCCATCGTCCGGCGGGTGTCTTCATGTGCCGCGTGCTTGCGGACGGCTGTCCAGCCCTCTGGAGCGTCGACCGGCTCGAAGGTGCAGCCGCCGAAGACGTGCAGGTCGTGCTCGCGGGGCTGGGCCCCACAGGGCGCGGCCGACCCAGGGGATGCCTCGAAGCGGTCGCCAGTTCGCCGGCCGCGCCGCGCGCACCATCGCCACCGTGGCGGCCGGCCTGGCGGACTTCTGCAACCCCGGCACGCTCGTGCTCGGCGGCGGCGTCCTGCGGACCGGCGGCCACCTCCTCATGGAGGGCGTCACGGGCACGGCGCTGCTCGCCATCGAGCATGTCTTCAGCCCCGCGACGCCGCCGCGATGGGTCGAGGACGGCTCGCCGCTCGGCCACGCCGCCGACCTGCAGCGGCTGTCGAGCTCCTTCGCCTGAGCGACGCGGCGGCCGAAGGACACCCGCGGCAGGGACCAAGGTCCCCCCTGGCCGGGCCACACGACCCTGTGGGACGCGACGGCCGTTGTAGGAGCCTGACCGGCATGGACGTCCTGGATCTCTCCCGCTGGCAGTTCGGTGTCACCACCGTCTACCACTTCCTGTTCGTGCCCCTCACCATCGGCCTGTCGATCATCGTGGCCGGCCTGCAGACCGCCTGGTACCGGACGAAGAAGCCGGAGTACCTCCGCCTGACCCGCTTCTGGGGCCGGCTCTTCCTGATCAACTTCGCGATGGGCGTGGTGACCGGCATCGTCCAGGAGTTCCAGTTCGGGATGAACTGGAGCGCCTACTCCCGCTTCGTCGGAGACGTGTTCGGGGCGCCGCTGGCCATGGAGGGACTGATGGCGTTCTTCCTGGAGTCCACCTTCCTCGGCCTGTGGATCTTCGGCTGGGACAAGCTGCCGCCCCGGCTGCACCTGGCCACGATCTGGCTGGCCGCCATCGGCACCAACCTCTCGGCCTACTTCATCCTCGCGGCCAACTCCTGGATGCAGCACCCGGTCGGCTACCGGATCAACAACGGCCGCGCCGAGCTGACCGACATCTGGGCGGTGCTCACCAACTCCACCACCCTGGTCACCTTCCCCCACGTCCTCTTCGGCGCCTTCCTGACCGCCGCGGCCTTCGTGCTCGGCGTCAGCGCCTGGTTCCTGCTCAAGAAGCGGGACACGCCGCTGTTCCGCACCTCCGCGCGGCTGGCCCTGGTCGTCGCACTCGTCTCGGCCGTGGGCGTGTCGTTCTCCGGGCACTGGCAGGCGCAGATCATGACCGAGCAGCAGCCGATGAAGATGGCCGCCGCCGAGGCCCTGTGGGAGGACGAGAGCTCCGCAGGCTTCTCCCTGTTCGCCGTCGGCGACGTCGAGAACGGCCGCAACCACCTCAACCTGCAGATCCCGTACGGCCTGAGCCTGCTGTCCACCAACACCCTGGACGGCAAGGTCGAGGGCATCAACGACATCCAGGCCCGCTACGAGGCCCAGTACGGCCCGGGCGACTACCGGCCCGTCGTCGGCCTGGCGTACTGGTCGTTCCGCCTGATGATCGGCTTCGGCGCGCTGTCGGCGCTGCTCGCCGCCGCCGGGCTCTGGCTGACCAGGCGCGGCAGGCTCCCCGCCGGCCGCTGGGCCTACCGGCTGGCCATCGCCGGGATCGGCCTGCCCTTCCTGGCCAACAGCCTGGGCTGGATCTTCACCGAGCTGGGCCGCCAGCCGTGGACCGTCTTCGGCATCATGCGCACCGCCGCCGCCGTCTCGCCCACCGCGGACGTCACCTCCGTGGCCATCACGCTCACCGGCTTCACCCTCGTCTACGCCGTGCTGGCGGTCATCGAGGTGCGCCTGCTGCTGAAGTTCATCCGCGTCGGGCCGCACGAGCAGGCCGAGCCGGAAGCCCCCGTCCCCGCCCTGAGCTACTAGAAGGACATCCGCGTCATGGAACTGACCACCGTCTGGTTCGTGCTGATCGCCGTGCTGTGGACCGGATACTTCCTGCTGGAGGGCTTCGACTTCGGCGTCGGCATCCTGCTGCCGTTCCTCGGCCGGAACGAGGCCGACCGGCGCGTCATCGTGCGCTCGATCGGCCCCGTGTGGGACGGCAACGAGGTGTGGCTGCTGGTGGCCGGCGGGGCGACGTTCGCCGCCTTCCCCGAGTGGTACGCCACCTTGTTCAGCGGCTTCTACCTGCCGCTGTTCCTCATCCTGCTGGCGCTGATCGCCCGGGGCGTGGCCCTGGAGTACCGCAACAAGTCCGACAGCACCCGCGGCTGGGACCGGGCCTTCTTCTGGGGGTCCCTCGGCCCCGCCTTCCTGTGGGGCGTGGCGTTCGCCAACATCGTGCGCGGCGTGCCGCTGGACGCCGGCCACGAGTACACCGGCACCCTGCTCACCCTGCTCAACCCGTTCGCGCTGCTCGGCGGCATGGCCACGCTGCTGCTGTTCACCCTGCACGGCGCGGTCTTCCTCGCCGTGCGCACCACGGGCGACCTGCGCCAGGCCGCCACCCGGACGGCCAGGCGCCTGGCCCCGGTCACGATCCTGGTGGTGCCGGCGTTCCTGCTGGCCTCAGGCGGCTCGCGGCCGGCCTGGTGGGCGGCGGTGGCGCTGGTCGCGCTCGGCCTGCTCGGCGCCCTCGCCGCGACCCTGCGCGAGCGCGACGGCTGGGCCTTCACCGCGAGCGCGGTGGCGGTGGTGGCGCTGGTGGCGGCCCTGTTCATCGGGCTGTTCCCGAACGTGCTGCCCGCGCTCGACCCGGCCAACAGCCTGACCGTGACCAACGCCGCGTCCACGCCGTACACGCTGACGGTGATGACCTGGGTGGCGGGCATCTTCACGCCGGTGGTGCTGGCCTACCAGGCCTGGACGTACTGGGTCTTCCGCCGCCGGCTCACCGGGGCGCCCGCCGCTCCGCGCACCCCCCGGCCCTCGTCCCCGGTCGTCGACGGGTGAGCCGCCGGACACCGGAGAAGGGGCCGAAGGTCCCTCGCACGCGTGACCGTGGCCTCTGACCGGTGAGCCGGGGGCGCCGGACGATGAGGTCATGAGAATCGGCATCAACGGATTCGGCAGGATCGGCAGGGCCGTCCTGCGCCGCGCGCTGCGCACCGACCTGGAGATCGTCGCCGTCAACGACATCACCGACGAGGCCACCCTGGCCCATCTGCTCAAGCACGACTCCACCTACGGGCCGCTCGACGTGCCCGTCACCGCCGCCCCCGGCCTGCTGGAGGTCGACGGCCGCACGATCGCCGTAGCTTCGGCCTGGTGCGCAGCTTCATGACCACCATCCACGCCTACACCGGCGACCAGGTCCTGCTGGACGCCCCGCCCAAGGACCCGCGCCGGGCCCGCTCGGCCGCCGTGAACATCGTGCCGACCACCACCGGCGCGGCCCGCATGGTCGGCCAGGTGCCGCCCGAGCTGAACGGCCGCCTGGACGGCATCGCCATCCGGGTGCCGGTCGAGGACGGCTCCATCACCGACCTGTCCGCCCAGCTGGCCCGCCCGGTCACCGTTCAGGAGGTCGGCGACGCCGCCTCCTGCGTGTTCGACTCCGCTCTCACCCAAGCCAGCGGCGACCTGGTCAAGGTGTTCGGCTGGTACGACAACGAGTGGGGCTACGCCAACCGGCTCGTCGAGATGGCCCAGCGGATGGCGCACTGACCGTACGCGCGCCCCCGGGCGCCGTTACAGCTTCCCGTCAGGGGGTGTCCCGATGGATGGAACGCGAGTTTCCCCCACCCCGCCGCACACCCGTCCCGGCCCGCGCCTGCGGTCAGCCTGGTGGCTGAGCGGCCTCGTCGCGGCCCTCACCGTCGTGGCCGCCACTGCCGGGCTGCTCGACGACGGGCTGTACTCCGGCCCCGCGGCACTCGTCGCCAGAATCCGCGGCAACGACCTGGCCACCCTGGTCGCGGGCGTGCCCCTCCTGGTGGTGGCGCTCGTCGCAGCGGTGCGGGGCTCCAGCAGGGGGAGCCTGGTCTGGGTGGGCATGCTGGCGTACTCGATCTACAACTACGCCTACTACGTCTACGATCCCGCCTTCAACGACCTGTTCCTGGTGCATGTCGTCATCGTCGTCCTGTCGGCGGCGGCGCTCGGGCTGGCGCTCACCGACCTGGACGTCGCCGTCCGGGCACGGGTGGCGATGCGCTGGGTCGGCGGCCTGCTGCTCCTGCTCGCCGCCACGCTGGCCGGCATGTACGGTGCCTCGCTCGTCCGCCAGGCCGTCAGCGGCGTGCCGCCGGCCGACGTGCTGCCGCTGCCCCAGGCGCAGGTCCACCTGGGCATGGCCCTCGACCTGACCATGGTCGTGCCGACGTCGGTGCTGGCGGGCGTGCTGCTGTGGCGGCGCTCCGCCTGGGGGCACGCGCTGGGCGTCGCGACGTGTGTCTACGTCGGGATGTACCAGCTCAACTACCTGGTGGCGCGGTACTTCGTCGCGCAGGCTGGAGTCCAGGGAGTGGCGTACGCCGAACCGCTCGACCTGCTGATCCCGGCCCTGCTGCTCGCCGCGGTGCTCGCTCTCGTCGTCCCCCGCCGCGAAGGCCGGCCGCGTGCCGTCCGGCTTCCTCAAGTGCCCCGGCGAGTCCGGCCGGCGGCCCATGAGGGCCGGACGGCCCGCACGCCGGGGCCGAAGGTCCCTGACCGGAGGCGGACCGGGCGCCCAGAGTGAAGTCATGACCACTGTGTCGCAGCTCGGGCGAGGACTCACGGCCGCCGAGGCGGCGTCGCGGCTCACCCGGGACGGGCCGAACCTCCTGCCGCCCGCCCGCCGCACACCCGCGGTCGTGTTGTTGCTGCACCAGCTGGTGCACTTCTTCGCGCTGCTGCTGTGGGGCGCTTCAGTGCTCGCGCTGCTGGCCGGGATGCCGCAGCTCGCCGTGGCGATCGTCATCGTCGTGCTGCTGAACGGCGCCTTCGCCTTCGCCCAGGAGTACCGGGCCGGCCGGGCCTCCCAGCGGCTGCGCGAGCTCATCCCGGCCAACGTGGTCGTGCGCCGCGACGGCAGGCGGCTGTCGATCGAGGCCGCCGGGCTGGTCGCCGGCGACGTGGTCCTCCTGGAGGCCGGCGACCGGATCTCGGCCGACCTCGAGCTCGCGCAGGTGCACGCGCTCGGGATCGACGCCTCGATGCTCACCGGGGAGAGCCGCCTGGTGCACCCGGCCGCGGGTGAGCGGGCCTTCGCGGGCACGTTCGTGGTGGAGGGGCAGGCCGAGGCCGTGGTGGTCGCCACCGGCGGGCGCACCCGGCTGGCCGGCATCGCCAGGCTCACCCAGGAGGCGACCCGGCCGCCCAGCCCGCTGTCGGTGCAGATCGGCAAGGTCGTCAGGATCGTCGCCGGCATCGCGCTGGCGGTCGGGGCCGTGTTCTTCGGGCTGGCCCAGCTGCTCGGCATGCAGCCGGGGGAGAGCTTCCTGTTCGCGCTCGGCGTCACCGTGGCGCTGGTCCCCGAAGGGCTGCTGCCGACGGTCACGCTGTCGCTGGCGCGGGCCGCCCAACGGATGACCGCCCGCAACGCCCTGGTACGCCACCTGGAGGCGGTCGAGACGCTCGGCTCGGCCACGTTCATCTGCACCGACAAGACCGGCACGCTCACCCGCAACGAGATGACGGTGGCCGGCCTGTGGTCACCCGCCGCCTCGCCCGCCGAGGTGCTGCGCTCGGCCGTCCTCAGCTCGACCGGGCGGATGAGCGGTGGCAAGGCGGTCGGCGACCCCATGGAGGCGGCCCTGCACGTCGAAGCGCTGCGCCTGCACGCCGCCGTGGACGACGACGAGGTCACCGCACGCTTCCCCTTCGACCCGGTACGGCGCCGCGCCTCCGTCGTGGCCGGCGGCCGGCTGCATCTCAAGGGCGCCCCGGACGCCGTGCTGCCGCTCTGCCGGCCCGTGCCCGGGGTGGAGCAGGCGCTGGCCAGGATGAGCGACCGGGGCCTGCGCGTGCTGGCGGTCGCCCGCGGCGACACGGCCGAGGAGCGGGACCTGGAGTTCCTCGGCCTCATCGGCCTGCACGACCCGCCCCGTGACGACGTCGCCGAGGCGATCTGGAAGTGCCGGATCGCCGGGATCAAGCTGGCCATGGTCACCGGTGACCATCCGCGCACGGCTCGCGCCATCGCCGCCGAGGTCGGCCTGCTCGGCGCGCAGGAGCTCGTGGTGACAGGCGCCGACCTGCCGGTCGACGACGCGGCCCTGGGCGAGCTGCTGGACCGGGACGGCGTCGTGGTCGCCCGCGTGACCCCCGAGGACAAGCTGCGCATCGCCCGCGCGCTGCGCTCACGCGGCCACGTGGTCGCCATGACGGGCGACGGGGTCAACGACGGGCCCGCCCTGCGCGAGGCCGACATCGGCATCGCCATGGGCGCCTCCGGCACCGACGTCGCCCGCGAGGCCGCCGACCTCGTCCTGCTCGACGACCACTTCGCCACCATCGTCGCCGCGATCGAGCTGGGCCGCGCCACCCATGCCAACGTGCGCCGCTTCCTCACCTACCACCTGACCGACAACGTCGCCGAGCTGACCCCGTTCGCCGTGTGGGCGCTGTCCGGCGGCACGATCCCGCCGGCGCTGAGTGTGCTGCAGGTGCTGGCCCTGGACATCGGCACCGACCTGCTGCCCGCCCTCGCGCTGGGCGCGGAACCGGCCAACCCGCGCACCATGCACGGCCCGGCCCGCACCGGCAACCTCATCGACCGGCGCCTGCTCGTCCGCGTGTTCGGGGTGCTCGGCCCGGCGCAGGCGCTGGCGGAGATGGGCGCGTTCCTCGGCGTGCTGCTGCTCGGCGGCTGGGAGTTCGGCACCGCACCCAGCCTCGGTCTGCTCGCCGCCGCCTCGGGCGCCGCGTTCGCCGCGGTCGTGCTCGGCCAGTTCGCCAACGCCTTCGCCTGCCGCAGCGAGTCCCGCTGGATCGGCAGGATCCGCTGGCGCACCAACCGCCTGCTGCTGGGCGCGATCGCCGTCGAAGCGGTCCTGCTCCTCGTCTTCCTCGGTGTGCCCGCCGTGGCCGCGCTGCTCGGCGGGACCTTCCCGCCCGTGGTGGGATGGCTGCTGGCGGCGCTGGCCATCCCCGTCATGATCGCGGCCGACGCCGGGCACAAGGCTTGGCGGGCCAGGCGGCGGCGGGCTGCGCACGGTGATGCGTAGAAGCGGCTCGGAGAGGAGGCTTCCTGGTCAAGGCGCGGCGGAAGAGGCCCGCCCCCGGGCCGGAGCCGATGCGAGCGGCTCGCGCTGACGCCGCCCTTCCTGAGGAGACCCGGCCACGGCCTCCCGAGCCGGCGGGCCGCCCCTGAGGTGCTCACCTCGTCCGCGCCGCCTCAGTGGCGCCGACGCCGGACGCGCCGGTTCCCGGCTGAGGGCGCTCAGCTTGCCGGCCAGGTCGGCGAGCGCACGTGAGGCGGCCAGCTCGTCGCCGACCTCGGGAACGGAGGGGTCGGCCGGATGACGGCGCGCCCGCCCCAGCCCGTCCACCCGGCCTCCGCCTCGGGTGATCAGCACCGCCAGCGCCGTGGTGTCGTCACCATCCTCGGTGAGGTGAATCCGCACGGTCCACTGCTTGGCTTCCATCATCGGTCCTTCCCTCGCGATGGGTTCAGGTGCCTCCATCGCACTCCCCGGCTCGGTCGCGGGGCAGAGGCGAACGTCCCGACTCCGCCGCGAAAGGGAGTGACGCAGGAGCAGCGTGGGCTCGGCATCCTCTGCGCGGAGAACGCCGAACACTGCCGGCCGCTGATCAGGCAGGGACGTTGTGCCCTGCCGGCGAGGGACCAGCGTCCCTGCCGCAACGGTCGCGCCGGGAGCACGCTGGTGTCACGCGAAGGCGATGCGGACGAGAGACGAGTGACGGCGCCTGCCGTACCGGCGCCACCTGCCGTTCACGGCGGACCGGCGTCATCGTGCTCGACGACAAGGAGGAAGCCGATGACGGTGAGACGGACGACGGCCGCGCTCGTCGCGGGCGCGGCGGCCTACCTGCTGCTCATCCGCCCCTGGCAGCTGCGCTGGGGCGCCACCCGGGAGGAGGCGCGGGCCCCGATGCCCGGTGACGAGATCGCGCCGCGCGCCCACCTCCAGGCCACCCGGGCCATCACCATCGACGCGCCGCCCAAGGAGGTCTGGCCGTGGCTGGTGCAGATGGGCGGCTACACGCGAGCCGGCTGGTACAGCTACGACCGCATCGACAACGCCGGGCGGCCCAGCGCCGGCCGCATCGTCCCGGAGCTGCAGGACTTGCAGGTCGGTGACGTCATGCCGACCGCGCCGGACGGTTCCGGCTTCACGGTGGAGCGGATCGACCCGCCGTCCACGCTGGTGCTGTCCATCCACGCCTACGAGGGCACGGTGAGCTGCTGCGTCACGCTGCGCGAGAGCGGCGACGGCAGCCGGCTGGTCCTCCGGCTGCGGGTGCGCGCCCGGCCCACGCTGCGCGGGCTGGCCTTCCTGGCGCTCATGGAGACCGGCGACTTCGTGATGATGCGCAAGCAGCTGCTCACCATCAGGGCGCGGGCCGAGGGGGCGGCGTCATGACGGCCACGTCCGGCCGCCTCGACGGCGAGCGGGTCCTGCTGTGCGGGCGGTGAGTCATGTCGGCCGTCGCCGGCGGTGAGGCCCGGCAGGAGCAGTACGCGTGCGTCAGCGACTACCTCGCCCGCATCGCCCGGACACCGCTGCTCACCGCCGGACAGGAGGTGGAGCTGGCCCGTCGGATCGAGGCGGGCGTGTACGCCGCGCACCTGATCGGCCAGGGCAGCCGCAGGGGCGGGCTGGAGGAGGTGGCCGCCGACGGCCGGGCCGCCAGGGAGCAGCTCATCGTGGCGAACCTGCGGCTGGTGGTGTCGATCGCCAAGCGTTACGCCCATCACGGCGTGCCGCTGGCAGATCTCATCCAGGACGGCAACCTGGGGCTGATCGAGGCCGTCGAGCGCTTCGACCACGCCCGGGGCAACCGGTTCTCCACCTGCGCCACGTGGTGGATCCGTAAGGCGATCCTGTGCGGGCTGGAGCACGCGCAGCCGGTCCGGCTGCCACCGCGCGTACGCGACCGGCTGCGTGACCTCGCGCGCGCCGAGGCGGCGGCGACGCACCGGCTCGGCCGTCCGCCCACCGAGCGGGAGCTGGCGGCGGAGGCGGGTGCGAGATCCGCGCGGTACGTGCCGCTCAGGAGGTTCCTCCAGCAGTTCACCAGTCTCGACGCCCCGATCGGGCAAGGACGGCAGCAGAGCATGCCCGGTGAGCTGGTGCGGGACGAGCAGAGCCGCTCCACCGAGACGCTGGTGGAGCAGCGGGCGCTGCGGAACGTGGTCACCACGCTGGTCGGCGGCCTGACCCGACGTCACGCGAGGGTGCTGCGGCTGCGGTACGGCCTGGACGGGGGCGGCGTGCGCCGGCCCCGGGAGGTCGCCGACCAGGTCGGGCTCCCCCCGCGCCAGGTAAGCGTCCTGGAACAGCAGGCACTGACCCGGCTGCGCCAGGACGGCGTCCGGCACGGGCTGCGTGCCTGGACCCGCTGACGTGCCGGCCCCGAGGCGAGGTCCCGACCGGCGGGCCAGGGCCGCCTGCGCCGGCCCGTCCCCGGCCCGAGGGCGCGGGCCCTCCGGCGGCCCGCTTCGGGGCGAACGGCCCTGTGGCTCTGGTGCGAGGCAATGATGCGGTGGACCCACCGGCACGTGCCGAGGACCTGCTCGTCGAGCTGCGGGAGGTGCGTCGTGAACGGTGCAGGCCTGCCCCGGATCATCCAGGGCGGTATGGGGGTGGCTGTCTCAGACTGGCGACTGGCGCGGGCCGTGTCCCGGCGGGGTCAGCTCGGTGGGGTCTCCGGTACGGCCATCGATCTGGTGTGCGCGCGCCGGTTGCAGCTCGGTGACCCGGGTGGCCACCTGCGGCGCGCGCTGGCGCACTTCCCCATCCCGGAGATGGCGCAGCAGGTGCTGCGCACCTTCCACGTCCCCGGGGGCAAGGCGCCCGGGACGCCGTTCCGGCCGGTGCCGCGTCATTCGCTGCGGCCTGGCCGCGCCCTGGTGGCGCTGACGATCGTGGCCAACTTCGCCGAGGTGTACCTGGCCAAGGAGGGGCACGAGGGGCGGGTCGGCGTCAACTACCTGCGCAAGATCGAGTTGCCCATCCCGTTCGCCTGCTACGGCGCCCTGCTGGCCGGGGCCGACCACATCCTGATGGGCGCGGGCAACCCGGCCGAGCTGCCCGCGTTGCTCGACCGGCTCGCCGCCCACCGGCCGGTGACGCTGCCCGTACGCGTGCAGGGGGCGACCTCCGCCGACGGCGACACCCGCGTCGCGTTCGACCCGGCGAGCCTGTGGCCGACGCCGCCGCCGGCGCTGCGCCGGCCCCGGTTCGAGGCGATCGTGACCGGCGGCACCGACCTGGCCGCCGTCCGCCACCTGACCGCCGCCCACCCCGCCGGCTACACCGCCGGCTACACCGCCGCCGACATCCTGGCCTACCTCCTGGCCTACCTCCTGCGATGAACAGGCCCGCGGCGCCGTCTGACGAGCGGCGGCCGATCGGCCTGGCGTCAGGAGCGGAGCGGCCTGCGCGCATGGCCGGTGTGGCGAAGGTGGCGCACCAGGCGATGTTCCACCCCGCCCGCTCTCAGGCCGTGCGACGGTGGCCTGGGGCGGACAGAAAATCTATCGTCACCACAGTAGATATTCGCGCCAGGAGGAGCTAGTATCTCTCACATCGAAAGAGATGGATCCACGAGGGCAGCGCAGTACGAGCACCACGACGAACTGCCCGGACGGACGTGGACAGCAACACGAAAACGCAGGAAGGCAAGAAGAAGGCAGCAAGTCGGACTGTCGTGGCCGCCGCAGAGCAACAAGGGTCGCGACGGTGGACACGCTGCCGTTGCACGACGTCGACGCGTTTCGTCGACGTAGGGGAAAAACCGGAAAGGAGTGTTGAACGCCATCAGGATCGCCCGTCGCCGGCTGGATGTCATCGCCGCACGGGTGCCGCAGCTCCACGAACAGGACGGTGGTCTACGGTCACGCTTACGCGATCCCCGCACTCCGCCCCAGCAGGCGGGCAGATGCGGAACAAGTGAACCGGCCAGCAGGCCGGTCGATGGTGTTAACCTCATTCGGGCCCCGGCGCATCCACGCGCCGGGGCCCCTGTTTGCCTTGGGAAAGGTTGAATGGATCAAACAGACCAGGTGTCGCGCTCCAGGCGAGACCCGCACCGCCGCACTCATCACCAGCCGGACGACACGGCGACCGGCGAGACCGCAGCCTCCAGCAGCGCCGAGCAACGGCTCGACGACGAGGACTACCCGGCCTACAGCATGGGACGGGCCGCCGAGATCCTCGGCGTCAGCCCGGCCTTCCTGCGCAGCCTCGGCGCTGCCAAGCTGATCGAGCCGCTGCGCTCCGAGGGCGGCCACCGCCGTTTCTCCCGCTACCAGCTCCGCCTGGCCGCCCGCGCCCGCGAACTCGTCGACGCCGGCAACCCGCTCGAGGCGGCCTGCCGCATCATCATCCTGGAGGATCAGCTCGCCGAGGCGCTGCGCATCAACGAAGAACTGCGCCGCCAGCACGACTGATCCACGGTCTCAGGCGCGAAGACTTCCTGATCGTCGGCGCCCACGGCGCACACTCCCGGCACTCGACGCCTGCCTGCCATCCTGCGGATGTGCGCGGAGATGGGGTGGAGTCCTTCGCTCCTGCCGTTCCGGCCTTCCCGTACATGACCGGCCGAGGGGCCCCGCCAGGGTGTTGTGGGGCCGGGAGGAGCTCAAAACGGAAGACGACGTCCGGATGGGGTGCGCAGGTCCAGCTCCGGGCGAGGCCGAGCCGGTCGCGGGCGCAGGCTCATCTGGGTGGTGCGCATCTCGATCAGCTCCTCCTGCAGCGGTGCCTGTCCTTGCTCGTCACTCTCTCCCGCGGCCAGGGAGGCGAGCAGGTGCGGAGGTCACCGCCGGACGGCCCCGAAGGACCCGGGCCGCGGGTGCCCTTGGCACCTCCCGGGCCAGGACCTTGGGACCGAACCGGACGCCCGCGTTCGCGGCCGGGCGGTCAACGGAGGCGACGGCCCCGACGGGTGCGTCCGTCATCACGGCACGCTGCTCAGGCCGCCGGCGTCCTGCTCCCGTCGTCCGCAACGACCCCGGCAGCCACGGGAACATCGGCGTCCGCCACGTCCTGGACCGGCCGCTCGATGGTGATGGTCCAGTCCGCGGCGACGGCGGCCAGCCCGGCGACCACGGTCAGGAACGGCGCGGCGACGAACGCCACGGCTCCCGCCGTCAGCGGGACGTTCATCACGGTGCGGCCGTGCGCGGTCTTGACGATGACGCGGCGCACGTGGCCCTCGTGCAGGACATACCTCACTTTGTCGGCGAACTCGGTGCCGCCGGCCTCGACACTTTCCCTGGTGGCGGTCATGGTGACGCTCCTTCCTCCGCTGTACTGACTTCAGCCTCACGCGGCGGGCAGTCACCGGGCAGGGCCGAAAGGCACGATCTTCCGGGACGTTCGCGATCTCGCGTAAGAAGCATGCGGGGACGGGCCCGCACCCCCGGCCACACGACACGTCATCGCCGTCAGCACCGTCGAACGCTTCGAGACCCGGGACTTTCGGCCCAGGAAGAAGCTCGGCGACGTTGTCAAGCTGGTGATGGAGGGTGCTGGGAAGGAGCGGGCTGATGCGATGGGAAGAGCTGTCCAAGCGGCAGCAGGGCTTACTGCTGGCCCTGGTGTCGGTCGAGATGGCGCTCACGGCGGCGGCGGCCGTGGACCTGGCGTTCAGTCCCGGGGACACGGTGCGGGGGCGCAGGGGCTTGTGGTGGCTGGGCCTGTTCGTGCAGCCGGTCGGCCCGACCGCCTACCTGCTGTGGGGACGGCGACGGCCCTGGTCACGGCCTGGACCCTGTGCGGCGCGGTCACCGTAGGAGCGGCAGGCTGGTACGTCCTGCGGCGCAGCGTCACCCGCCGGGGTGCGACCGACCCGATACCGGAGCCGTCCAACCCCGCGGGCTGACCCGCACTTCCGTCCGGCGCCGGCCCGGGCAAGGTAGACCAGCACCGGGACGGGCTCAACCGCCCGTTCTGGAGCCGCGCAGCCGGGTGAGCGCGGCTTCGACGTCCACGCCGCCGGCGCGGTTGTAGGGCAGCCTGGCCAGCAGCAGGCCCATGGCGCAGGTGTCGGTGAGCGCCGCGAACGTCAGGCCCGCGCCGACGAGCCCGGCCACGGCCAGCGCGACGGGGATCCAGAGGCTCGCCACGACCGCGGCCAGCACGAGCCCGCCGGCGACGAGCCGGACCTGGCGCTCCAGCGGCCAGCGCGCCCGGCCGCGGTTGACCGGGGCTCCGGACGCGATCCAGGCGTTCATGCCGCCGTCCAGGACCGCGACGTCGGAGAGGCCGGCGTCGCTGAGCGCCGCCCTGGCGCGTTCGGCGCGGTTGCCGGACTGGCAGATGAGCAGCAGGAGGCCGCCCGCGTCGGTGACGATCCGCCGCAGGTGGGCGTCGACCTGGTCGAGGGGCAGGTTGACGGCGCCGTCGATGTGCGCCGTGCCGAACTCGGCCGGGGTGCGCACGTCCACGACGAGGACGTCCGGGTTCGCGGCGATCAGCGAGCGGGCGGAGGCGGCGTCGATGGAGGACAAGGGGGTGGGCTCCTTCAGTTGCGCTGGTCGAGGGCGGCGGCGACGTCGGGGACGCCTGCTCCGGTGAGCACGATCGGCCGGTAGCCCTCGCGGGCGAGCAGGCCGGCGGCGATGGCGGCGCGGCGGCCGGAGGCGCACGCGACGAGCACCGGCCGCTCCGGGTCGAGCTCGGCGGGGACGCCCTGGGTGAACAGGTCGGGCAGGAACCGCTCGACGGCGCCCGCCAGCCGGAGCTGCTCCCGTTCGCCGGGCATCCGCACGTCCAGGAGCTGCGCGCCGGTCCGGAAGAGCTCGACGAAGGCGGGGAGGTCCGTGAGCCGGTAGGTCTGCGTGGCGGCCTCGCCGAGGTCGCGGACGACGCCCTGGACGGTGTCGACGCCGATCTGGGCGAGCTGGGTCACGGCCTCGGTGACGTCCTGACCCGGTTCGGCGACCAGGGTGATCGGCTCGCCGCGGGGGACCAGCCAGCCGGTCCAGCTGCCGAAGTCGTCGTCCAGCTCGATGCCGTACGAACCGGGCAGCATGCCGCGCGCCTGCACGTGCCGGGGTCGCAGGTCCACCGCCTGACCGATGGGCTCGTCGAGGTCGGGCACGACGACGGGCGGCATGGGCGGCACGCCGAGGGTGTTGGCCGGGCCCAGGTGCCGGTAGAAGGCGGGGATGGGCATCGCGGCGGCCAGTAGTGTGTCGGCGAACTGCTCCGGGTCGTCGACGGCCAGCAGCGGGTTGTCCCGCAGCTCCGTGCCGATGGTGGAGGTCAGGCGGCCCGCGCCGGTGGCGGTGCAGAACGAGCCCTCGCCATGGGTGGGGTAGAGGGCGAGGCCGGGCGGCAGCGCGGCCAGCCGGCGCAGCGACCGGTGCTGCAGGCGGGCCAGGGACCGGGCGCGTTCGGGCCCGAGCAGGTCGGGACGGCCGGCCGAGGCGACGAGCAGGCTGCCGCCGGAGAACAGGGCGACCGGCTCGCCGTCGATGAGCACCAGGTAGCTGGTGTGCTCGGGGGTGTGGCCTGGCGTGTGGACGGGCCGCAGGGTCAGGCCGCCGCCGCCGTCGAGGTCCTCCAGATGGAAGGCGGGCGTGTGCCGGTAGGCGGGTGCCGCGGCGGCGGGCAGCACCAGCTCGGCGCCGGTGCGCAGGGCAGCCTGCTCGGCGCCGGAGACGTAGTCGTTGTGCAGGTGTGTCTCCAGCACGAACCGCAGCTCGACGTCCCGCTCGGCGGCGGCGTCCAGGAAGCGGCCGATGTCGCGCTGGGGATCGACGAGCACTCCGCGGCCGTCGTGGGTCAGCAGGTACGTCTGGTCGCCCAGGCCGGGCGTCCGGAAGGAGATGACATCCATATATTTATACCCCCCGGGGTATATGTGGGTCAAAAATATGCGGCCACGGACGTCCCGCGGCCGCCGGGGTGTCAGGCGAGCGCCAGGAACAGCTTCTCCAGCTCCGAGACGCTCATGGGTGGCTCGTCGCCGCGCCTGTCGGCGTCCTGGCAGTGCCGCAGGCCGGTGGCGACGATCTTGAAGCCGGCCCGGTCGAGCGCCTTGGAGACGGCTGCGAGCTGGGTGAGGACCTTGGTGCAGTCTTCGCCTGCCTCGATCATCGCGATGACTCCGGCCAGCTGGCCGTGGGCCCGCTTGAGCCGGGTCAAGGCGTCGCCCACCATGCTCTCGTTCAGTTCCATGCCTGCACTATACCCCTAGGGGTATGGTCGGGCTGCACGCGGCGTCCAGCTCAGCGTGCGCGGCGCCGTCCGCGGGCCCTGACCACCGCGATCACGGCCAGGACCGCGAGCGCGACCACGACCCACACCACGCCCAGGGAGTCCAGCCATCGCGCCACGGCGCCCTGCACCTCGGTCGCGACGTCGATGATCGCGTCGCTGGGGGAGGCGCCCGCGTAGACGCGCAGCTCGTACCAGCCGTAGTAGGCGACGTACAGGCCGGCCAGGACCAGCAGCGCACCGCTGACGCGCGACACGTAGGGGAGAACCGCCCGGGTACGGGCGACGACCGCCGAGCGGGCCAGCGCCACCGTGAGCGACAGCGCGGCCACGACCAGGCCCATGCCGACGCCGTAGGCGACGAAGACGAACAGGCCGCCCGTGAAGCCGCCGGCGGCCAGCGCGGCGGAGGTCACCGCCAGGAACGGGCCGACGGTGCACGACAGCGAGGCCACGGCGTAGCTCAGGCCGTAGCCGTACAGCGAGGCGAACGAAGCGGCGGGCCTGCCGGTGCCCAGCCGGGGCGCGCGGATCAGCAGCTCACGGCCGGTCAGCAGCCACACCCCCAGCCCGGTCAGAGCCAGCCCGATCAGGATCGTCGCCCACGGCAGGTACCGGCCGGCCGAGATCGCCAGCGGCGTCACCACCAGCCCGAACACGCCGAAGACCGTGACGAACCCCGCCGTCATGGCCACCGCGAGCAGCAGCGCCCGCCGCACCGGGCCGCCGCCCGCCGCCTGGCCGTCGGTGACCAGCATCGTCAGGTACGCCGGGAGCAGCGCGAACCCGCAGGGGTTGAACGCGGCCACCAGGCCCGCGCTCAGGGCCAGCGCCAGCGGCAGCTCACCGATCACGGGACGGCCGGGGTGCGACTGCGACGTGGCGCGCAGGGTTCCGACAGGGCGTGATGCGGTGCGCGAGGCTCCGACAGGGCGTGATGCGGTGCGCGAGGCTCCGACAGGGCGTTACGCGGTGCGCGGGGTTCCGTCATGGCGTTACGCGGTGCACGGGGTTCCGTCATGGCGTCATGCGGCGCGCAGGTCGGCGACATGGCGCTCCAAGTCCTCGGAGCCGAGCGGCCCCGAGGCCTTCGTGGTGGACCCGTCCGGCTTCATGAACACGAACGTGGACTGCTGACTGACCTCGAGCCGCGTCCACACCGCGCCCTTCTCGTCCGACAACTGCACGAAGCCGCCGGTCCCGGTACGCCGCACGAAGTCCTTCATCGCCGCCGGGCTGTCCAGCCCGGCGACGCCCACGAAGGCGACATCCGCGTGCTTCTTGGCGGCCGCCTTGACGGCCGGGGCCTCCGACTGGCACTTGGGGCACCACGGCGCCCAGAACCAGAACACGACCGGCTTGCCCGCCAGGCTCGCACCGTCGAACTTCTGCCCGTCCAGCGTGGTGGCGCTGAACCGTAGGACGTCTGGGACGTTTGCCTCGCTCGGCGCCGCCGCTTCGGAAGCGGGGGAGGGGGTGGTCGGCGCCACGGACGCCTGTGACGGCGCACCGCCGCCATCCGCCTCACCGGAGGTGCCGCACGCAGCCAATGACAGGGCCGCCGCGACAGCGGCCATCACTCGAATCGCTACCACGTCGTGAGAATAGGCCGACGCGGCCGGGCCAAACCTTACGAGCCGATGACACGCCTCCGGCGCCTGAGCCCCAGGTGGCCGCGCACGTGCGCGTGCCCGGCCAGGAGGAGCGCCACCACTTCCCGCGCTCACACGCGCGAGGCATGCCGGCCAGAGTGCCGGCGCGCTGCTCCACCGCGGCCACCGCCTGCGGCGATCGGCCGGACGGCGGAGACGGCGAGCAGGCGCGTCGCCTTTCCCCAGGTGAAGCCGGCTCCTCGGTGCGCAAGGCAGGTTCGTCGGCCATGGCCGATAAGCCATCACGCACGGCTCGCCCGTTATGTCGCTCTTATGTGTTCTGATACGTTTTTGATGGGTGTGCCGGGAAGTCTGGTCGGCGAGTAGCTGACCCGACCCCTGACCCAGGAGCAGACACTTCATGCCCGGCACCACCGGCGAGCGCGCCTTCCGCCTGTTCAACCGCAGTACCTGGCCCGAAGCACGCCGAATCGCCGACATCCTGCGCAAGGAGACCATCGGCGGGGTGTTGCTGCTGGTAGCCGCCGTCGCCGCGCTGATCTGGGCCAACTCGCCCTGGGCGACGGCCTACCAGGACCTGCGCGCGATCGAGGTCGGACCCGCCGCACTCCACCTGAACCTGGACCTGGCCACCTGGGCCGCCGACGGGCTGCTGGCGATCTTCTTCTTCGTGGCCGGCCTGGAGCTCAAGCGGGAGTTCGTCGCCGGTGACCTGCGTGACGTGCGCCGGGCCGTGGTGCCGGTGGCCGCGGCCGTCGGTGGCGTGGTGGCGCCGGCGCTGGTGTACCTGGCGATCGCCGGTCCGGCGGCGGCCGAAGGGTGGGCGATCCCCACGGCCACCGACATCGCCTTCGCGCTGGCGGTGCTCGCCGTGATCGGCCGTTCCCTGCCGGACGCGCTGCGGACGTTCCTGCTGACCCTGGCCGTGGTGGACGACCTGATCGCCATTCTCATCATCGCCACCTTCTACACCTCGCAGCTGGCCCTGCTGCCGCTCGTCGGGGCACTGGTGCCGCTGGTGGTGTTCGCCGTTCTGGTGCGGCGCGGGGTGCGGGCGTGGTGGTCGCTGCTGCCGCTCGCGTTCGCCTGCTGGGCGCTGGTGCACGCCTCGGGAGTGCACGCCACCGTGGCCGGGGTGATGCTGGCGCTGACCGTCCCCGTCCTGTCCAGGAGCACGTCGGACGGCCCCGGGCCGGCCGAGCACTTCGAGCACCGGTTCAGGCCGCTCTCCGCCGGGGTGGCGGTGCCCGTCTTCGCGTTCTTCTCCGCCGGTGTCGGCCTCGGTGGTCTGGCGGGGCTGGCGGACTCGCTGAGCGACCCCGTGGCCATGGGGGTCGTGGCGGGGCTGCTGGTGGGCAAGCCGGTCGGGATCCTGGCGGCGACCTGGCTGGTGGCCCGCTTCACCCGGGCCGACCTGGACGAAGGGCTGGCCTGGATCGACATGGTCGGGCTGGCCATCCTGGCCGGCATCGGGTTCACCGTCTCGCTGCTCATCGGGGAGCTGGCGTTCGGCGCGGGGGAGGGCGACGCGCGCGTCAAGATCGCGGTGCTGGCCGGTTCCCTGTCCGCGGCCCTGGTGGCCACGGTCATCCTCCGGCTGCGTGCGCGCGTCTACCGGCGCATCCACCTGTCCGAGACGGCGGACTCGGACCACGACGGCATCCCGGACCTCTACCAGCGTCCCTGATCCCGCCCGCTCACCAGGGTGCGGCGAACGTGGGTGCCCGCCGTCACCTCCTGCGCCGCCGTGCGGTTGGACCTCGGCTCATCCCGCCGCACTGCGGCGCATCAGGCACACCTCGTCGCTCAACGACCTTTGCGCACGAGAGACGTGAGCTCCGCACCCTCGGCGAGGCTGATCGGATCGCTGCATGACGGAACTCTCGCGATCCCCGAGATCAGCAGGCTCCGGCTCGACCGCCCCGAGCACGCCTACCTGTCCGCCTGCTCCACGGCGCACCGCGGCAGGCGGCTCGCCGACGAGGTGATCCAGCTCGCCTCCGCCTTCCAGCTCGCGCCCGCCACCCCGACCGGGCCGATCTATGGGCTCCGCTGATCCACAGCGGGCCGTGAGGGACCTGGCCGTTCTCGCGCTCACCACCGGGTCGATGCTGAGACGCGCCTGTACGGAGTTGTACGGGTAGTCCGCGACCACCGTGCCGGACGCCGGATGCGAGGTTCAATTTCGCCATGAAGACAGGGACGAGGCTGCTGTCCGGCGAATGACGGCGCTACCAGGCGACGCCCTTTCCTGCTTTTCCGGAGATTTCCGTAAAAGCGGTTATTTGCCGCTTGCAATAAGTGGGGTGGCGATGGATGCGGAGTTGCTGACCCTCGCCGGGGCGACGGCGGAGGCGCTCGTGCAGGCGATGGTCTCGGACGGCTGGACGAGCGCGCGGGCCCGGATCGCCCGGGTCCTCGGCGGCGGCGATCCGGGGCGCGTACCGGTGGAGGAGGCCGCTCTGGAACGGTCCGGCCTGGCCCTCCGCCGCAACGAGGTCCCCGCCTTCGTCATGACGGGCCACTGGCAGGGACGGATCGTCGAGCTGCTCACAAGGCGGCCGGAGGACACGGAGGAGATCGCCGGACTGCTCCGCGAACTACGCGACCGCGCCACGGGCGGGACGAACGTGCGCGTCGGCGGTGACAACAACGGCAACCTGATCGTCGGCGATCACAATGTCGCCCGCGTTCGGCGATCGGAGCCGCGATGACGTCGTCCGGCCGCCGCCAGTAAATCGCAGAGAAAATGGGAGGGGAAATGTCAGATTCTGACGCCATCCACGTGAACGTCGGCGGCGACAACAACGGAACCGTGCTCGTGGGGGACAACAACATCGTCCATTACACCGATGAACGGACGATCGTCAGCGAGCGGGAGGGCGGTCCGGTGCCGGTGCGCAAGCGGGAGCATCCCGACCCGCGCTTCCTGCCGGCGAGCGCCGGCGAGCTGGTCGGCCGCGACCGGGAGCTGGCGCGGATCCGCGGCTGGCTCGCCGAGCGCGGCGCTCCCGTGCTGGTCCACGGGCCGCCGGGCATCGGCAAGTCGGCCGTGCTGCGCCGGATCGCCTGCGACGCCGCGGACGCCGGTGAGGACGTCGTGTTCCTGTCGGCTGCCGGGCTGGAGACCGAGGACATCGTCCAGGAGCTGTTCGAGGCCTGCTACGACAGCCCTGATCACCTGCCGGGGCCCAAGCGGTTGCGCCGGCTCATGGGCAAGGTGCGGGCGCTCGTCGTGATCGACGGTTACGAGGGGTCGGCCGAGTCGCTGGAGCAACTGCTCGACGCCACTCCCGGTGCCGCGTTGCTCATCGCCTCGACGCGGCGGCTGCTGGGGGCGGAGGGCCACGTCCTGCCGCTCGGGGGGCTGGCGGAGGCCGACGCCGTGGCCCTGACCACGGCCGAGGCGACCGCGGACCCGGCCGGTGCCCTGAGCGGGGAGGAGGCCGCCGCCATCCGCGGGTTGTGCCGGGCCGCGGACGGTCATCCGCGGACGCTGCTCCAGGCCGCCGCCTTGATGCGCACGTCCGGTGTGCTGCCTGTGGCGGGCGATCCCGATCTCGCAGCCCGCGCCGCGGTCGCGTCCCTGGACGGCGACAGCTCCGCGGCGGTGCGCGCGCTGGCCGCGCTGCCCGGCGTGCCGGTTTCCGCGCCGGCGCTGGCCGCGCTGGCCTGCCTGCCCTCCCCGCAGGACGCGGACGCCGCGCTCGCCGAGCTGCGGCGGCTGCGCCTGGCCGAGCCCGCCGGTCCCGGCCACGTCCTGCCCGACGGCACCCCGGTCCCGGACGGCAGGCGGGACGCCGCCGGTTACGCCACCCGGCTCGCCGCCTGGGTGCGGGCCGCGGGTCGGGCCGAGGTGGCGGCGAGCGCCGCCGTCATCGTCGCCGTGCTGCGGGCGGCGCTGCGTGAGGAGGCGCACGATCCCGCGCGGGCCCTGGCCAGGGCCGCCGCGCCGCTGCTCGGCCGCTCCCTGCGCTGGGGCGCCTGGGGCCAGGTCCTGTCACTCGGCCTCACGGCAGCGACGAACGCCGTCGGCAGCCTCGGTGCGGGTGACGGCGCGATCGGCGGCGCGATCGGTGGCGCGATCGGCGGTGCGGCCAGCGGTGCGGCCGGTAGCGCGGCCGACGACGTGGCCTACTTCGAGCGCGAGGAGAAGACCCGCGAACGCGCCCTCGGCCTGCTCCTGGGCCTGGGCGGAGGCGGGCTCGGCGCCGCAGGCGCGATCGCGTTCCTCGGCAAGGGCGGATCCCTCTTCAGCGCGCCGACGATGGCGATCGCGGCCACCACCACGGTGCTGGTGACGGCCGCCGCCGTCATCGGTGTCCGCCTGGCCACCCCAAGCGCGGCGGAACCACCGGTGGCGGCCGCCACCCCGGCCGCCGCCGGACCCCAGCTCCCCGCCACCGTCCGCCCAACGGTCAGCACCGTCCTCCCACCGGCCGGCACCGATCTACCGCCGGTCGACAGCGTCCGCTCGCCGGTCGGCACCGTCCGCAGGAACCAGCCCGACCCGGGCACGGGCACCACGCCGGACGGGGGCCGCGACCCCATCACCCCGCGTCCGGGAACCCCCCGGCTGGCCCTCTCGGACGACGACATCGAGAGCGGCGGCTCGATCGACGTGCGTGCCACGGGGTTCGAGCCCGGCGAGCGCATCACGTTCTCCTGGACGGGACCGAACGGAAGCGGCGAACTCGGCGCCCGCACCGCCGACCGCCAGGGCGCAGCGCTGCTGTCCGACGCCGCCATCCCCGCAGCCGGCGCGTACTCGATCACGGCCCAGGGCAGGAGCCAGGACCGGCGTGCCGGCGCCGCCCTCAACGTCCGCGAGCGTCCAGCACCGCAGATCAGGCTCGCCAGAGTGCCGTCCTCGGTCCAGGCCGAGGCGACGTTCGAGGTGGTGGCCACGGGCTTCGACGCGAACGAGCCCGTACGCCTCACCCTCGGCGACACTCTCGTCGCCACGGCCCAGGCCGCCCGGAACGGCCAGGTGACGCTGCGCGGCGACGCGCCCGCCGGCCCGGCCACGTACCGCCTGACCGTCACGGGCCGCTCCGGCGACCGCTCCGCCACCACCCAGCTGACCGTCACCCCGAAGCCGCCCCCCGACCTGTCCGGCCGCTGGGCCGGGTACCTGGACTTCCGGGACCTGGGGGGCGGTTACTACGAGGGCAGCCGGTACGGGTCCGACTGGGTGGAGCCGAACAGCGGATGCACCTACCCCGCGGGCAGCGCCGAGGTGCACCTGTCCGGCCAGGGGCCGGTCTACGAGGGTGAGATCCGCTGGATCTACGGCGCCAACGGGCAGAACTGCGAGTTCCAGTGGGGTGCGGCCACCTTCACGCTGGGTCCGGACGGCGACAGCCTGCAGGTGCGCGCGACGGACCCGCGCGATCCGGGCAACACCATGACCCGGACGCTGCGGAAAAGCTGACCGCTTTCTTGATCTACAACGTAAAGGCGTTCAGCCGGTCGGGTGGAACGGCAGCCCGATGTTCTCCCCCTGCATCAGCCTGTCGATCGACTGCTGCATCACCTTGCTGTCGTTCAGGTGCGGGAACGGCTCCCCGGCGGGCACGTCCACGCCCAGGAACCGGCAGAGCGGCTCCCATCCCTCCCGCACGTCGAACACCAGCAACCGCTCGGCCGGCAGGCTCTCCCGCACGGTGGCCGTGTGCCGCTCGAACGCCGCGATGCTGTCCTTCTCGTCAGGCACCTCGCCGAAGGGCCGGTCGCTGCCGAGCCCCTCCCGGATCATGCGCTCCAGCAGCGGGCGGGTGATCGTCATGTTGTCCACCAGCCCGGTCATCTCGGGGGCGAGCCTGTCGGCCTGTAAGCGGGCCGGGCCGTTGGCGATGAGCGTCCGCATGCTGGCGAACCAGGCGTCCGGGTCGCGTACGGTGAGGACCACCTTGGCCTCCGGGTACGCGGCCGCCAGCTCCCGCCAGAAGAACGAGGCGGGCCAGTCCACAGCGGAGCGGAACCCCTCGAACACGTGGTCCCACTGCGGCGTCGTGCCGCTGTGGGCCAGGGGCGCCCATCGCCTGGCGCGGTCGGGGTCGGACCCGACGTCGAACATGTGGTGGCAGGGCCCGAAGCCGAGCCGTTCCAGTGCGGCCTTCATCGAGCTCGTACCGGTGCGCGGGAAACCCGCGCCGATCACAGTCAGCATGTCGTTCCTCCATGCGGTGTCGGCTAGCCCCTGATCATGGTGGCGCGATCATGGTCCTGGCAATGCCCGGCGGCCGATGGGGGCTCGTTCAGCGCGGCGTCCGTTCGCGGGGCCGCGAAGGCCGCGGCTCGTCGGAAACCTCCCGCGGCGCGACCGGCGATCGTTAGGCTGCGACGATGGAGAACGAGACCGGCACACCCGAGCGTCCCGTCGACGTGCAGCGTCCTGACTGGATCGCGACCGCGACCGAGCCCCTCGACCCGGCGACTCCGGTCAACGACTACGACAGCTTCGCCGAGGAGTACTCGGCGGAGAACGAGAGCAGTCTTCTCAACGCCTACATCGAGCGGCCGGCGATGGTGGCCCTCGCCGGGGACGTGGCCGGCCGCCGCATCCTCGACGCCGGCTGCGGCTCGGGGGCCCTGGCCGCCGAGTTGCGCGGGCGCGGTGCCGTCGTCACCGGCATCGACTTCAGTGCCGGGATGCTGGCGGTGGCCAGGCGGCGGCTCGGTGACGACGCGGACCTGCGGGTGGCCGACCTGCGGGAGCCGCTGCCGTTCGACGACGGCACGTTCGACGACGTGATGGCGTCGCTGGTGCTGCACTACCTGAAGGACTGGGGGCCGACCCTGGCCGAGATGCGGCGCGTGCTCAGGCCCGGCGGGCGGCTGATCGCGTCGGTGAACCACCCGTTCGTGGACTGGCTGGCCGAGGATCCCCGGCCCGTCTACCGCGAGACCACCAGCTGCACCGACCTGTGGACGTTCGGCGGGAAGTCCTATCCGCTGGTGTTCTGGCGGCGGCCGTTGCACGCGATGACCGAGGCCTTCACCGGCGCGGGCTTCCGCCTCTGCGCGATCAGCGAGCCGAAGACCGCGCCGGACGCTCCTGAGCCGTTCTCCGGGATCAGCTTCATGTGCTTCGTCGTCGAGGTGCCGCCCGCCGGCTGACCACCACATCGATGATCACGTGGTGGTGGTTCGACGGTCCGCGGGAGCCAGCGGCGTCACGCCGGAGGTTCGATCGAGCCGCCGGCCGGGTGCGGCCGGATGGACTGAGCCGCGCCCGCGCGCCCTCCGGCGCGGGCCGGGCTGGACGGATTTCCGCCCGTTGACAGAACGCCCTCACCATATGTCCAGCCGCATGCTGATATTTCGGAAATGTTAGGGACCATGGGGGCGTGAATCTCAACGGTCGTACCTTCGTGATGGTCAGCTCGACGGCGAGCGCGGTGAACCCCGACAGTCCCACCCGGTTCCAGTACTGGGAGGCCGACGAGGTCGTGTGGGGCGAGTACACCGGCGACACGGTGACCCACGGGCGCTTCGTCGGCACCCGCGACGGCGACCAGGTGTCGATCGCGTACGCGCACGCGCTGAAGGCCGGCGGCAAGGCGGGCGGGCAGAGCAGCAGCCGCATCGAGACCGGCGACGACGGGCTGCTGCGCCTGGTGGAGGAGTTCAGCTTCGACGGGGACGACACGCTGCACGTGAGCGTGTGCACCGAGGTCGCCTGACCGGCGCCTAGTCGTCCTTGCGCAGGGCGGCCCGGCCCTCGGCGGCGCCGACGAAGCGCATCTTGCCGAGCGGCACGTCGCCCTGCGCCTCCTGCACGGGCCGCCGCTGCTGCCGGGGCCGGTCACGGGCCGGGTCGCGGTCGCTGGGCAGCACGTACGGCCGCCTGAGCACCTCGTCCAGGATGAACACGGTTTCGGTCGCCTTGACCGCCGGGATGTTGGCCAGCCGGTCGGTCACCATGGTGTGCACGGCGGCCACGTCGGAGACCCGTACCTGGATCATCGCGTCGTGCTGGCCGGTGGTGATCGCGCAGTACTCCACCTCCGGCATCCGCGCCAGTTCGGCCCTGAACTGCTTCCACATCTGCTGGCGCACGGTCACGAAGATCAGCGCCGTGATGCCGAGCCCCGTCCTGACGTGGTCGATCTCCGCCGTGAACCGTTTGATCGCGCCGTCGGCACGCAACGCCTCGAAGCGGGTGTAGGCGTTGGCCCGGGAGATGCCCACCCGCTCGGCCAGCGCCGCGACGGAGATCCTGCCGTTCTCGCGCAGGACCTCAAGGATCTTCAAGTGGATGTCGTCCAGCTCGAGACCGATGCCGATCCGTCCAGGCTGACCGCCACCGCTGACACCATTTCTGGAAATTTCACTCATCATTACCTCACTGACCTTTATATACGTCTTGCCGACCGCACAGTCCCTGGACGATCTGCCGGACAATCCTCGACATCCTTCTGCTGAACGTCCAATTTTGGAGGACTCTCATGGCGACCCGCTCGCAGACGGCGGCCGTGCTGCTCGCCGGTGCACTCGCCCTGGCCGCCTGCGGCGGCGGCGGCAACTCACAGGCCCCCGCGGCCTCCGGCGGCGGTGGTAAGACCCTCGTCATCGACACGTCCTTCGACCTCAAGACCGCCGACCCCGGCCGCACGTACGAGCCCACGGGCCTCATCGTCGGCAAGGCCGTCTACGAGACGCTGCTCACCTTCGACGGCGCCGACGTGACCAAGCCGGTGCCGGCGCTGGCCGAGTCGTACGAGCTGTCGGAGGACGGCAAGACGCTGACCCTCAAGCTCAAGCAGGGCGCCACCTTCGCCGACGGCACTCCGGTGACGGCCGACGACGTGGTGTTCTCGCTGACCCGCGTGCGCGACATGAAGGGCACGCCGTCGTTCCTGCTGGACGGCGTCGAGGTGGCCAAGACCGACGACACCACGATCACGCTGACGTCGAAGACGGCCAACCCGGCGCTGCCGTTCATCCTGCCGAACCCGGCACTCGGCATCCTCAACAGCAAGCTCGCCAAGCAGAACGGCGCGACCACCGACGCCCAGGACAAGGCTGAGCAGTACCTGAACGCCAACTCCGCCGGCTCGGGCCCGTACACCATCGAGTCCTTCAACGTGAGCAGCCAGGTCACGCTCAAGGCGAACCCGAAGTACTACGGCACCAAGCCCGCCTACGACAAGGTCGTCCTCCGCAACGTCGAGGCCGCCACGCAGAAGCTGAACGTCCAGCGCGGCGACAGCCAGGTGGCCCTGAACCTGTCGGGCGACCAGGTCACCGGCATGCCCGCGACCCTCCAGGTCAAGAAGACCGCCTCGGCGAACGTCATCTTCCTGCTGGCCAACCAGGACTCCGCGATCAGCAAGACCACGCCGAACGCCAAGTTCGTCGAGGCCGTGCGCAAGGGCGTGGACTACGCGGGCCTGCTGGAGCTGGCCGGCGAGGGCTCGACCCAGGCGCCGGGCGTGATCCCGTCCCAGATCCTCGGCGCGCTGCCCGCCGACCAGGGCGCCAAGCGCGACGTCGAGGGCGCCAAGGCGGCGCTGGCCGCCAGCGGGCTGACGAACCCGACCGTGAAGCTGGAGTACCCGAGCGAGCTGACCGTCAACGGGCTGTCGTTCCAGCCGCTGGCCGAGCGCATCCAGGCCAACCTCAAGGAGGTCGGCATCACGGTGGACCTGCAGCCCGCGCCGGTCACCACGGCGCTGGACAACTACCGCAACGGCAAGGAGGAGATGGGCCTGTGGTACTGGGGCCCCGACTATCCGGACCCCAGCGACTACCTCGCCTTCCTGCCCGGTAAGACCGTCGGCCTGCGGGCCGGCTGGAAGCCGGGCGCGGCCAAGGAGATCGAGGAGGCGGGCGCCAAGGCCGCCGAGACGATCGGCGACGACGCGCGCAAGACCGCCTACGCCGACGTCCAGACCAAGCTCAACGCCGCCGGGCCGTTCATCCCGCTGATCCAGCCGAGCCAGAACATCGTTTCGGCCGCCTCGGTGACCGGCCTGGAGTACCACCCGGTGTGGACCGTGGACGTCGCCGACCTCGGCGCGAAGTAGGGGCGGTCCGAGGTGCCTCCGCTCGCGCGGTTCCTCGTCCGCCGCGTCCTGCTGGCCGTGCTGATGGCCTGGGGCATCACGCTGGTGACGTTCGTCCTGACGAACCTCGTCCCCGGCGACCCCGTGGCGGCCAACCTCGGCCAGCGGGCGCTGGGCGACCCGGCCATCGTCGCCCAGTGGCGGGCCGAGCACGGCCTGGACAAGCCGCTCTGGCAGCAGTACCTGATCCACCTGCAGGGCCTGGTCCAGGGCGACCTGGGCATGAGCCAGCAGAGCCACCGGCCCGTCAGCCAGGACCTGGCCGAGTTCGTGCCGGCGACGCTGGAGCTGGCGGGCGCGGCGATCCTGGTCTCGCTGGTGCTGGGCGTGGCGTTCGGCGTGGTGGCCGCGCTGCGCCGCGACCGGCTCTCCGACCACGTGCTGCGGGTGCTGAGCCTGATCGGCATCTCGGTGCCGACGTTCTGGCTGGCGCTGCTCGCGTTCTACGTGTTCTTCTACCGCCTGCAGATCACCCCGGGCAGCGGCCGGGTGGACGCCGCCCTCGGCGGCGCCCCCGCCGTCACCGGGCTGCAGACGGTGGACGCCGTGCTGGCCGGCCGCTGGGACATCTTCTCCTCAGCCGTCGGCCACCTCATCACGCCCGCGCTGGTGCTGGCCCTCTACACGATCGGCCTGCTGACCCGCTTCACCCGCTCGGCGGTGCTGGAGGTGCTCGGGCAGGACTACGTGCGCGCCGCCCGCGCCAAGGGCCTGCCCGGCAGGACCATCCTGTTCCGGTACGTGCTGCGCTCGGCGCTGGTGCCCATCATCACCGTGGCGGGCCTGGCCTTCGGCAGCCTGCTGTCGGGCACCGTCCTGGTCGAGGCGATCTTCGCCTGGCCCGGCATCGGCCAGTACGCCTACAAGAGCGCCACCACCCTCGACCTGCCCGCCGTCATGGGCGTCGGCCTGGTCGTGGGCATCGTCTATCTCGTCATCAACCTGGTCGTGGACGTCCTGTACGGCGTCATCGACCCCCGAGTGAGGCTGCAATGACCCGCGTGAGTCTCCTGGGGCGGCTGCCCGAGGCGTGGCGGCAGCCGCTGGCCGTCGCCGGCGCCGTGCTCGCGCTGCTGTGGGTGGTCGTGGCGCTGGCCGCGCCCTGGCTCGCCCCGCACGACCCGCTGGCCCAGGAGCTGCCCCGGCTCGCGCCGCCAGGCCCCGGCCACTGGTTCGGCACCGACCAGCTCGGCCGCGACATCCTGAGCCGCGTCATGTACGGGGCCCGGGTGTCGATCCCGCTGACGCTGCTGCTGGTGGCCCTGTCGGTGCTGATCGGCGGCCTGCTCGGCGCGTGCGCCGGGTACTTCGGCCGCTGGCTGGACGAGACGATCATGCGGGTGGCGGACCTGGTGTTCGCGTTCCCGACCGTGATCCTGGCCATGGTGGTGGCCGCCGCGCTGGGCGCCAGCCTCACCAACGCGGTGCTGGCCGTGCTGGTGGTGGCCTGGCCCGCCTACGCCCGCGTCACGCGCGGGCTGGTGCTCGGGGTGCGCGAGCGGGAGTTCGTGCTGAGCGGCCGGCTGCTGGGCTTCTCCGTGTGGCGCTCGCTGCGCGTGGACGTGCTGCCGAACATCACCGGCCCGGTCCTCGTGCTGGCCACGCTCGACATCGGCACCGCGCTGCTGCTGCTGTCCGGGCTGTCGTTCCTGGGGCTGGGGGCCAAGCCGCCGTCCCCCGAGTGGGGGGCGATGGTGGCCTCCGGCGTGGAGGTGTTCGACAGCTGGTGGGTGGCGACGTTCCCGGGGCTGGCCATCCTGACCGTCGTGCTGGCGTTCAACTTCCTGGGCGACACGCTGCGCGACGCCCTCGACCCCCGCACGGCCCGCGCGATCAAGGAGCGTGCCCTGTGACGCTGGACATCACCGATTTGCGCGTCTCGATCGGCGGCAAGGAGATCCTGCGCGGTGTGGACCTGCGGCTGCAGGCCGGGCGCGTGCACGGCCTGGCCGGGGAGAGCGGGTCGGGCAAGACGATGACCGGCCTGGCCGCGCTCGGCCTGCTGCCGCACGGCGGCCGGGCGACCGGCTCCATCCGGCTCGGCGAGCGCGAGCTGCTGACGCTGCCGCCCAAGGAGCTGAACCGGGTGCGCGGCGGCCAGATCGCCATGGTCTTCCAGGACCCCGCCACCAGCCTGCACCCGATGCTGACCATCGGCAGGCAGCTCACCGAGCACATGCGCCACCACCTCGGGCTGGGCAAGGCCGAGGCGAAGGCGCGGGCCGTGGAGCTGCTGGCCAAGGTCCGCATCCCGGGGCCGGAGGAGGCGTACGGGCGCTACCCGCACCAGTTCTCCGGCGGCATGCGGCAGCGGATCGCCATCGCCATCGCGCTGGCCTGCTCGCCGCAGGTGCTCATCGCCGACGAGCCCACGACCGCGCTGGACGTGACCGTGCAGGCCGGCGTGCTGCGGCTGCTGCGCGGCCTCTGCGACGAGCTGGGGCTCGCGGTGCTGCTGGTCACCCACGACCTGGGCGTCATGTCGGCGGTGGCCGACGAGGTGAGCGTGATGAAGGACGGCCTGGTGGTCGAGTCCGGGCCGCGCGGCCGGGTGCTGCGCGAGCCTGAGCACGCCTACACGCGTGCCCTGCTGGACTCCCTGCCCGATGCGGAGCTGCGATGAACGACCTGCTCACCATCGACGACCTGGTCGTCGAGCACCGCTCCCCGGGGCGCCCCGTCGTGCGGGCCGTGGCCGGGGCCAGTCTTACCGTACGGCCCGGCGAGGTCGTCGGGCTCGTGGGCGAGTCCGGCTGCGGCAAGTCGACGCTGGCCCGCGCGGTCTGCGGGCTGAACCCGATCACCGCCGGCTCGATCGGCTTCGACGGGCAGCCCGTCACGCCGCTGGGGCTGCGCCGCCGCAGGCTGACCGGGATCCAGATGGTGTTCCAGGACCCCTACGCGTCGCTGAACCCGCGTCGGCGCGTGGGCGACCAGATCGCCGACGGCCTGCGCGCCGGCGGCGACAGCGCCGCGTCCCCCGCCGACCTGCTGGAACGTGTCGGCCTGCCGCGCGACTTCGCCGGGCGGCACCCGCACGAGTTCTCCGGCGGGCAGCGGCAGCGCATCGCCATCGCGCGGGCGCTGGCGGCGCGGCCCCGGCTGCTGATCGGCGACGAGCCGATCTCCGCGCTGGACGCCTCCGCACAGGCGCAGGTGGCCCGGCTGATGCGGGACCTGGCGGTCGAGTCGGGGGCCGGGCTGCTGTTCATCAGCCACGACCTGTCGGTGGTGCGGCTGATCGCGGACCGGATCGCGGTCATGTACCTCGGCAAGATCGTCGAGGTCGGCGACACGGCGGAGGTGTGGGCGAACCCCCGGCACCCGTACACCAGGGCGCTGCTGGCGGCCATCCCGCAGCCGGACGGGCTCGGCGTGCTGCCGGCGGAGCTGCCCGGCGACGTGCCGGACCCGGCCAGCCCGCCGTCCGGATGCCGGTTCAGCCCGCGGTGCCCGCTGGTGATGGACGTGTGCCGCGACAAGGAGCCGGACTTCGGGCCGGTCGCCTGCTGGCTGCACGAGCCGAAGTGAACCCCCGGCCGGACGCCGCCCCCGACCCGGCGGCCACACCCCCGGCGGTCGCACCGGACGCGGCGGCCACGCTCCCGGCGGCGGTGGCCGTGCCCGAGGCAGTGGTCGCGGCGCGGGTCGCCGGGGCGCGGCGGGCCATGGCGGGGGCCGGGATCGACGCGCTCGTGCTGCGGCCGTCCCCCGACTTCCGCTTCCTCGGCGGCGGCCCGGGCCCGTTCCTCGTCCTCACCCAGGACGACCTGGCCGAGACCGGCGACCCGGCCGCGCTGGTGCCCCAGGGGGCGCGGCGGGTCGGGGTCGATCCTGAGATGCGGGTGCGCGAGCTGTTCGGGCTGGCGATCGAGGCCGAGCTGGTCCACGCCGGCCCGGTGCTCGCGCCGCTGCGCCTGCGCAAGGAGCCGTACGAGATCGACGCGTTGCGGCGCGCGGTGGCGGCGGCGGAAGGCGTGCTGGAGCGGGTGCGGGAGCTGGCCTGGTTCGGCGAGACCGAGTGGGCGATGGCCGCGCGGCTGCGCACGCTGCTGCTGGAGTCCGGGTGCGAGGAGCCGCTGTCGCTGCGGGTGTCCGCCGGCGAGCACACGGCGCGGCCCGCGCACCGGCCCTCGCGACGGGTGATCAACCCGGGGGACGTGCTGGGAGTGTCGGTGTGCGGCCGGTGGGACGGCTACTGCGCGGAGTCGGCCCGGGTCTTCGTGGTGGCCGAGCCGCCGGAGGACTTCGAGGCGATGTACTCGGTGGTGCTCGCCGCCCACCGCGCGGGCCTGGCGGCCCTGCGGCCCGGCGTCCCGGCCGGCGAGATCGCCCGGGCGGTGACCGAGATGATCGACGGCAGCGGGTACGGGCGCTTCGCCTCGCCGCACGCCGGCCGGGGCATCGGCCTCAGCCTCTTCGAGGGACCGGGTGAGGACACGGTCCTGGAGGCCGGGATGACGTTCTGCCTGGAGCCTGCCATCCAGGTGCCGGACCTGTTCGGGGCCAGGGTGGCGGACGTGGTGCTCTGCTCGGAGGTCGGCGCGGTCCCGCTCGGCACGCTCCCGCACACGCTGCACGCCCTCGACCGTTAGCGTTCCGCCCGGTGTGCCGGCTCGATCCGGGCCGTGACCCGCCCAGAACACGATCCGGCAGCACGGTGGGCAGGGCTCGGGCCGGCACGGCCGGAAGGGCACCGAGCCGTCCATCGAACACATCTGACGCGCGTCCCCCGCCCGCCGTCGCGGCGCGCGGGGGACACGCTGGGCGGCGGTCAGCTCCGGCCGAGCAGCTCCGCGGTCAGGACGTTCCCACCCAGACCCCAGCCCCCGTCCGGAACCTCCTCCAGCAGAACCAGGGTGGTGGCACGGGCGCGTTCCCCGTAGACGGCGGCGTAGGCGTCGGTGACGGCGTCGATGAGCTTCTTCTTGGACTCGGGGGTCAGGGTGTCGGCGGGCACCTTGAGGTTGGCGAACGGCATATCGGTTGGCCCTTCCATCTGTGCGGGATCGCTCACGAAACTCCATAACGCCGATACGCATCGCTCGTATCAACGTTACGCCACGACGGTAGCACAGCTCCGTATCACCGCTAGCCACAGCCGATATCATCGATCGCATGACAGAGACGGACCCGCTCCGCACGGCGATGATCGAAGCCGCGGAGCGGCAACTGGCCACCTCCACCGACCACGAGATCGCCACCCGCGCGGTCTGCGAGGCGGTCGGCGTCAGCCAGCCCGTCCTCTACCGCCTCTTCGGCGACAAACGCGGCCTCCTCGACGCCGTCGCCGACCACGGCTACGAGCGCTACGCCGCACTCAAAGCCGCTCAGGAACAGACCGACGACCCGATCGCCGACCTCCACGCCGGCTGGGACGGCCACCTGGCCTTCGCCCACGCGAACCCGGCCCTGTACCAGCTCATGTTCACCCCACGCCCGTGGTCCCGCTCCACGGCGCGAGAGCGCGTGATGGACCTCCTGGTGGCGGCGCTCACCCGCTGCGCGGCGGCAGGCGCCTTGAAACTCGAACCCCGGACCGCCGCCCAGCTCATCCTCGCGGCCAACGTCGGCACCGCCCTCGACCACATCGCCAGACCGGCCCTGTTCGACGACCCAGCCCTGTCCCACCGCATGCGCGACGCCGTGTTCTCGTACGTACTCACCGACCCGGCCACCCGCGACGACGCCGACCCCCTGCACGCCACCGCGCTACGCCTGCACGCGCAACTCGACCTCGCGGGAACCGACGCCCTCGAACCAGCCGAGATCGCGCTTCTGCGGCGATGGCTCGAACGCATCACCCACCCTGGCCGAGGCTGATCAGCACATGAGCCCCCAGGATCCTCCACCCCGGGTTCGGGCGTTGCCTTGCCGGTGACGCGTTCGTCACCATGGGTGCCACCGCGGGTGGACGCCCCGGAGCAGGCCGGGGTGTCGCAGACAGGGCGGTGACCAGTCGAGGGAGGCCGGTCCAGCGATGGACGCACCAGACGAGGTGGCTCCGGATGTGCCGGCTGACCGAGAAGGTGTCCACCTGCACGCGCAGGCCAGTGGGCAGGGACGGGTGTTCCAGGCCGGGAGAGATCAACATTTCCACTACCGGGAGGGCACCCGCGCCCGCACGCACACGGAGCCCGGAGAGGTCCTGGATGAGTGCCCCTACCCGGGACTGGCCGCCTTCGATCAGGCACACGCTCGCTGGTTCTTCGGCCGGGACCGCCTCACCGCCGACTTGATCGACCGCCTCGATCGACGACTGCGATCGGGCGGGCCGCAGCTGGTGGTGGCCTCCTCGGGCGCGGGGAAATCGTCGCTGCTGCGGGCGGGCCTGCTGCCGAAGCTGGCCGACGGCGCGTTACCCGGCTCGGCCCGCTGGACGAAGCTGCTCTTCACCCCCACCGCCAGCCCCATGCACGCGCTGGCCACGCAGCTCTCCGCGATCGCGGCGGAGCCTTCGCCCGCGCCATCGCCGGAACTCCTGGCCGAAGCGCCGGCGGCGGAGGAACTGGCCGCCGACCCCCAGGCGTGCCGCGCCCTTCTGGAGGGCCTCTCGGCCGGTCGTGACGGTCTGCTCCTGGTGGTGGATCAGTTCGAAGAGGTCTTCACGCTCTGCGGCGACGTCGAGCAGCGGCGCACGTTCATCGACCTGCTCGGTGGCTTCGCCGCCCACCGCGACGGCGGATCGGCGCTGCTGGTGATCGGCGTGCGCGCCGACTTCTACGCCGCGTGCGCCGACTTCCCCGCCCTCAAGGCGGCGCTGCAGGACGCCCCCGTGGTGGTGGGGGCGATGTCGGACGAGGAGCTGAGGGAGGCCATCACCTTTCCCGCCCAGGACGTCGGCCTCGACATCGAGCCGGGCCTGCTGCACGTGCTGCTGCGCGACCTGGGCACGGACGGCGACGGGCGCACCGGATACCAGGCGGGCAAGCTCCCTCTCCTGGCCCACGCGCTGCGTGCCTGTTGGCAGCAGCGCAGCGGCGGCACCCTCACGGTCGAGGGATACGAGAGCGCGGGCGGCATCCAGCACGCCATTTCCACCACGGCTGACCAGGCCTACGACAGCCTCGACGCCGCAGGCAGACGGATGGCACGCTCCTTGTTCCTGCGGCTGATCAGAATCGGCGACGGAACCGGCGAGTCGAGGCGGCGGCTGTCCCGCGCGGACCTGATCGACGCGAGCGCCGACCCCGTGTTGGCCGCGACCGTCGTCAACGTGTTCACCGAGGTCCGCCTGCTCACGCAGCACCTTGAGACTGTCGAGATCACGCACGAGGCGCTGCTGCGAAGCTGGCCGCAGTTGCGGCGCTGGATCGACGACGACCGTGCGGGCCGACTCGTCCAGCAGGAGCTGGACGAGTCCGCGACCGCCTGGGACCGCGAGTCGCGCGACCCCTCGCTGCTCTACCGGGGCAGCCGCTTGGGTGTCGCCACCGATTGGGCGGCGAAGGCGTCCGCCGACGATCTGTCCCCCGTCGTCAAGGCGTTCCTGGAGTCCTCGGTGACGCGGCAGAGGCGAGCCGCCAGGCGGCGTACCGCCACCATCGTCTTCCTCACGGTGCTCGCGCTGCTGGCCAGCACCGCCGCCGTCGTGGCGGCCGACCAGTGGAACACGGCGGTGGCCCGTGATCGGATCAATCTGGCCCGGCAGCTGGCCGCCAAGGCCGAGGCGTTGCTGGCGACGCGCCTGGACACGGCCCAGCTCCTCGCGGTGGCCGCCTACGAACTGGACCAGAACCCGCAGACCCGGGACGCGATCTTTCAGGCCACGACCGTCAGCCCGCATCTCGCCAAGTTCCTCTACGCCTCCTCGCGGGTGACGGCACTCGGCTCCTCGGCCGACGGCCGTTTCCTGGTGACCGGCGCCCACGACGGTGACGTACGGCTCTGGGATCTCAGCACGTTCGCCGGCCAGTCGCTCTCCAGGCTGCGCGGGCCGATCATCGACGTCGCCGTGGACGCCGGCGGCGAGGCGATCGCCTACACCGACGGAGAGAGCGTGCAGGTGTGGCGGAGGGAGACGGGTGCCAGGACCGTCACCGGACCGTCCGGGCTCGTCCCCGACGCGGTCGGCCTCAGCCCGACGCATCGGTATGTCGTCGTTTCGTACTCCGGCGATCCCACCTCCACCCACCGGTCCCTGATAGCCGTGCACGAGGAGACGACCGGCCGGACGCGGACGGCCAGATCCGCACTGAACCTGTCGAAGTCGGGCGAGATCGTCTTCACGGGGGAGAACGAGGCAATCATCTACAACCGGTTCAATGCGTGGGAGCGCTGGTCGGTACCGGAGCTGACCGGACGGCCGCCGGCTGCGGCGTTCGTGCCCGTCGACCTGCCGGCCGTGGCGGCGATCTCGCCCAAGGGCCGGTTCTTCGCGGCGGCGTGGGGCGAGACCAGGGTGCCGATCTGGCGGACGGACTCCGTGCCGCGAACCTCGCCGACGAGGGGCCTGACCGGAGCCGCGTCGGGTTACAACCCCACTGCCATCGCCGTCAGCGCCGACGGCGACCGGTTGGCCGTGGCGGACACCGGAAGGATCCAGGTCTCGACCACGGCCAAGAACGAGCCCACCGACTCGAAGGTCCTGACGGGAAACAACGCGATCAACCCCCATGGTCTGGCCTTCCTCGGGGACAGCGCGGATCGGCTGGTCTCCGCTTCAGGGCACATCCTGGCGATCTGGGACCTCAACCAGGTGACCCGCCTGGGCCGGCGCATGTCCATCCCCCTGAAGTGGTCCTGCATGGCTTGCAGCGGGCCTGCTCTGGCCGTGCGCCCCGGCCATGACGACGTGCTGGTGACGAGCGACTCCGGCCCGCCCCAGGCGATCCTCGCCGGACTGGGCGGCGACACCTTCTGGAGCAGGCGACTCAAGGGAGCGTACGCCTACGCGGCATGGAGCCCCGACGGGCAGAGGCTCCTGCTGGTCGAGAACGAAGGCAGGACGGAGATCCGCGGTCCCGCGCCGGACTGGCCGGTCATCACCAGTTGGGAGACGGGCGAGGACTACCTCCTGGGAGCGGCATGGACCCCCGACGGGCGCGGCATCATCACCGTCCGCGACCCGGGTGACATCGTCCTCCTCGACGCCGGCAGCGGCCGGGTCATCCACACGCTTCCGCACTCCGCCGACCGCCGGAGACACCTGAGCCAGAATTACGGGACCGCTGGGACCGCCGACATAGATCCTTCCACGATGACAGTGGTGTTCAAGGAGTTCTCGGCGAGGCTGGACGCCGAAGTGTTGCGCGTCGTCGACATGGCCTCCGGCCGGGAACGGCTCATCGAGGGCGACTCGGTCGTCGGTATCGCCTTCACCCAGGGACGTCTGCTCATCCAACGGCGGACCGGCGATCTGGAGGTCAGGGACGCGCACACGACCAGGCTGCTGCGCCGGTTACCCGAGAACGGACACTATGTGGGAGGGATCTGGGCCGACCAGAACGGAACAGTCGGCCGGCTGCGTGCCGACGGGGCAATCGTCCTGACGGATCTGGCCTCCGAAACGGACATCGCAGAGATCGGGCTTCCTCCGGAGCCACCGTATGTCAAAACCGCCATCGCTTTCCTGCCCGGGGGCAAAAGGCTTGTCGCGGTGACGGAACCGCATCATGAGCGGAGGGCGAGACTGGTGCTCTGGGAGTACAGCGAGGACAAGATGCTCCAGGCCGCCTGCGCCGCGGTCGGCCGTACCTTGTCCGCTGAGGAGCGCAAGCTCTACCTCGGCTCCAATGCGCTGGACGACGATCCTTGCCCAGAGCGGTCCTGAGCCGTGCAGCACGTCATCTCCGTATGGTGAAGGCATGTTCTTCGAACCCCCACCAGCGCAGGAAGAACCGACCCGCCCACCCAAGCCCGCACTCCCGGCCTGGTCCGCCCCGCCGGCGGACGAGATGGGCGCCGTGCTGATCAGCGGGCTGACCCTGGCCCGCACCCCGAACGTCGCCATCACCCTGCCGACGATCCAGGCCTTCACCACCGGCTGCCTGATCAACGTGGACATCGTCACCAGGCGGGGAACGCTTTCCCGCGACGACTTCCAGACCCTCCAGTTCTCGGTGTTCCCTCACATGATCACCGGCGTCAAGGCCGATCAGCCACTACCGGACCAGCTCCTGCGGTTCGGTGTTCGCTTCGCCGGCGGCGCCAAGGCCACCACCGTCGGGCAACGCCTGGACAGGACACAACTGCCGCAGGACCCGCCACCAGGTCCGCAGCTCTCCATGCTGCTGCCCGGCATGTCCTTGCGCAGCGGTGACGAGGACGCGGGTGTCATGACCATGGGGCTGTGGCTGTGGCCCTCACCGCCCCGCGAGAGTTTCGAATTCGCCGTGGAATGGCCCATCGCCGGGGTCGAGCTGAGCATCGTCGAACTCGACGGCACCGCCATCGCGGACGCCGCGCAGCGAGCGGTCCCGTACTGGCCGGAGCCCTAGCTTCCACCGGAAACGGTGAGGAAACGGCGACAGGGCTAGACAAGGAAGCGCCGCAGGCGGCGGTGGGCGCGAGGCCGGCGAATGGCGTGGCGTCACCGCCCACCACCCCCGCCATCGACCCGCCATCGACCTCATGGCGCCCGAGGCCGCAGCCGCCGCCGGCGACATCCCATCACCACCGGAGGGAGCGACCATGAGGACCTCGACGAGGATCGGCCTGGCGGGCCTGGGCTGCGCGATGCTGACGCTGAGCGTCATGCCCCCCGCCACCGCGAGCCGCCCCCACCTCGGAAACGTGCAGCGGGCGCTCACCGAGCTGGCGGGAAACGCGGAGGTGGTCGGCGCGATCGGCGCCGTCTACGTCCACGGCAGGCAGGTCGACCTGGGCTCCGCCGGCACGAGGCTGCTGAACGGCGGCGGCGGCAGGATCCCGCCGGGTGCCCGCTTCCGGATCGGCTCGCAGACCAAGTCCATGACCCAGGTCGTCATCATGAAGCTGGTCACCGAGCGGAAGCTCAGCCTGGACGACAGGCTCAGCGACCTGCTGCCCGAGGTCGCCCAGCAGGGGCTGGTGCGTTTCGCCGACCAGATCACCGTCGAGCAGCTCATCCACCACACCTCCGGCATCCCCAACTGGTACACCCCGGAGCTGGTCGACTACTTCGACTTCGACACCTACCACGCGCCGATCGAGCTGATCGCGAAGACCAAGGACCTCGAGCGGCCCTTCCCACCCGGTGAGGGGTACTCCTACTCCAACACCAACTACTTCCTGCTCGGGCTGATCATCGAGAGGCTCTCGGAGCACCACTCCGTGGCGGCCGAGTTCCAGGAGCGCATCTTCGACCGGCTGCACCTGCGTGACACCTACCTGCCAGTCACCTTCCCCGGCGGGATCAGGGGCCCGCACGGTCACGGCTACTTCCCGGACGAGAACGGCACGCTACGCGACGTCGACCGGCTCAACATGAGCTACGGCTACGCCGCCGGAGGCGTGATCTCCACCACGGACGATCTGAGCGCCTTCCACGAGGCGCTGGCGACCGACCTGCTGACGAAGGAGGAGCAGGACGCGCTGAACGCCGGCCGCCCCGCCCCCGGGCAGCCGTCGGAGCCGCGGCCCGATCCGCGCGTGTGCGGCGAGTACGCGCCGGTGAAGGGCGGCTCGCCGGGCTTCTCCGCCCTGACCTACCAGAACCGGGACGGCAGCCTGCAGTTCATCGTCTCCGTCACGCTGGGCACGAGGAACACCGACCCCGCCGTCGAGCCGCTGGTGAAGAAGGCGGCCGAGGCGGTGCTCTGCCCCGAGGGCTGACGCCGGGCGATTGAGTACCCCCGTACTCATGGCCGCCCCCGATCCGGCCGCCTATCGTGAACGGCAGCCGAGAACGGAGGAGCGACCCGTGATGGAAGCCGTCGCCGAACTGGTGATGACCGGTGCCGCGACCGTGGTCGCCGCCATGGCGACCGACGCGTGGCAGAGCGCCAGGACGAGGGCGGCAGCCCTGTTCGGCCGAGGCGACGAGGAACGGCGCGACCTGGCAGCGGCCCGGCTCGACCGCGCCGCCGCCGAGGTGGAGGCGGCGGACCCGGCCGAGCGGGACGAGGTCCGGCAGCGGGTCGCCGCCGCCTGGCAGGTGCGGCTGGTGGACCTGCTGGACGACCATCCGGAGGCGGAGGCGGAGCTGCGCCGGGTGATCGAGGAGCTGAGCGGACGGTTGCCGGCCGCGCAGCAGAGCTGGGTGCAGCACATCACCGCGCGGGGACAGGGATCGGTCGCCCAAGGGGTGATGTTCGGCACCATCATCAACCACCGGAAAGAGCCGGAGTGAGCAACCAGTCCGTCACCGTGACGGCGGGGGTCGGCTACGGCGTCATCGGCGCCGACCTGCATGTGTTCGGTGACGGCAGCCCGCTGTACCTGCTGGAGAACTGGCGTCCACCGGCCCCGGCGGACTCGGGCGCGCTGCGTGAGCAGCCGAGCCGGATGCTGAACGCGCGCCACGCCGTCGTGGAGTTCACCGGCCGCGAGGAGGAGCGGCGGGAGCTGCTCGGGTGGCGCGACGGCACGAAGAAGCTGGGTGTCAGGTGGCTGCACGGTCCGGGAGGGCAGGGCAAGTCACGGCTGGCCGCCAGGCTGGCGGAGGAGTCGCTGGCGCAGGGGTGGAAGGTCGTCGCCGCGCTGCACGGGCCCGGCACCGTCCTGCCGGCGGACCGGCAGGAGGACCTGAGCCTCACCGGCGCCACCGGCCTGCTGCTCGTCGTCGACTACGCCGACCAGTGGCCGCTGACCCACCTGACCTGGCTCTTCAGCAACGCGCTGCTGCACAGGCCGGGAGTGCGGACCAGGGTGCTGCTGGTGGCGCGGACGCTGGACGCCTGGCCCGCGGTACGCGCGACGCTGGCCACGCACCTGGCCGCCACCTCGGCGCAGGCGCTGCCCGCCCTGGACACCGGGGGCGAGCGCGAGGAGATGTTCCGCGTCGCCCGTGACAGCTTCGCCAGGCACTACACCGTGGCCGAGCCGGAGGCCGTCCGGGTGCCCTGGCTGGGCGCGCCCGACATGGGCCTGACCCTGGGCGTGCACATGGCGGCACTGGTGGCGGTCGACGCCTTCGCGACAGGGGCACGGCAGCCGCGGCCGACCGACCTGGCGGCGCTCGCCGCGTACCTGCTCGACCGGGAGCACCTGCACTGGGCCCGGCTGCACAGCGAGGAGACGCACCGGCTCTCACCTGCGGGCCGCACGTTCACCACGACGCCGCAGGCGATGCACTACACCGTCTTCCTCGCCGCCCTCACCGGCTCCGTCGACCGCGCGACCGGGCGGGCGCTGCTCCAGGACCCGCCGGTGGAGCTGGAGGCGGAGCGGGCGCTGGCCGACCACGCGCACTGCTACCCGCCCGAGCGGCCGGGATCGGTGCTCGAGCCGCTCTATCCCGACCGGCTGGCCGAGGACTTCCTGGCGCTCACCGTCTCGGGCCACCCCGTCGACTATCCCGCACAGCCGTGGGCCGCCCCGGCCACCGCCACGCTCGTGCGCCGGCCGGGGGAGTGGACCGACGACCGGCGGCTGCTGCCGCCGCAGGAGCAGGCGCCCCCCTGGACGCCACGGGCGGTCACTTTCCTGGCCGCCGCGGCGGCCCGCTGGCCGCACGTGGGGCCGAACTGCCTGTTCCCGCTGCTGCGCGAGGATCCCTTCCTGGCACTGGACGCGGGCAACGCCGCGCTGGTCGCCCTCGCCGAGTCGGCCGACTTCGGCCTGCTGGAGTCGCTGGCCAAGCGCCTGCCTGCGGAGCAGAACGCCGACGTGGACGTGGGGGCCGCCGCGGTGGTCAAGCGGGTGACGGACGAGCGGCTGGCCGTGGTGGACGACCCGGGCCTGCGGGCGGAGTTCCTGACCTACCTGGCGCAGCGGTTGTCGTTCGCCGGGCGTACCGAAGAAGCCCTGGAACCCATCGGGGAGGCGCTGGAGATCCACCGGCGGCTGGCGGAGCCGTCCAAGCTGGCCGGGACGCTGGATCTGCTGGGGGTCGCGCTGGAGGCGCTGGGCGAGCAGGAGCAGGCGCTGGCCCGCACCGCCGAGGCGGTGGAGATCTACCGTCAGGTGGCCGAGCCTGCGCAGCCCGGGCACCTGGCCGCGTTCGCCGTCGCCCTGCACAACGCCGCCAGGCTGTACCTGGCGGTGGGCGACCCGCGCCGGGCCTTCGAGCACGCGGAGGAAGCGCTCGGCCTGGACATCCGGCTGGCCGGTGCCCATCCGGGCGAGCACGTGGCGAGCGTCGCCGCGTCGTTGTCGATGGTGGCCACGACGTTGTCGGCGATGGGACGCCACGAGGAGGCGCTGCGGTTCGTGGAGCAGGCGGCGCAGATCCTCACCGCCCTGGCCGAGGTGGACCCGGCCACGCACCTGCCCGAGCTGGCCGACGTACAGAACAACAGGGGCGTCATCCTCTCCCACCTGGGCCGCAGGACCGACGCGGTGACCCCCGTGATGGAGGCGGTCGCGGCGGAGCGGCGGCTGGCGGAGGCCAACCCCGACGTCCACCTGCCCGGCCTGGCCCTCGCGCTCAACAACCTGGGCACCCGCCATACGGAGCTGGGCGAGTTCGCCGAGGCGCTCGCGGCGGCGGAGGAGTCGGTACGCATCCACACCCGGCTGGCCGCCGCCAACCCCGCGGCGCACCGCCCGGGGCTGGCCATGTCGCTGCACAACCTCAGCAGCACGCAGCTGCTCATGGGGATGGCGCGGCAGGACGAGGAACGCATGCGCCTGGGCATCGAGAACGAGCGGCGGGCCCTGGAGATCCAGCGTGAGCTGGCGGCCGCCCAACCGGCCAGGTACAACCTGGACCTGGCCGGGCAGCTGATGGCCTTCGGCCTCAAGCTCTCCCAGGTCGGGCGGCCCGCCGACGGGCTGGAGCCGACGCAGGAGGCGTTGCTGATCCTGCGTGACCTGGCGGTGGCGGACCCCGACGCCCACGGGGGGAGCCTGGCGCTCGCGCTGCACACCTTCGCCCTGGTACGTGCCGGTGCCGCCGTGGACCTGGAGCGGGCGCGGGCCGCCTTCGAAGCGGCCTTCGGCCTCTGGCGTGCCCTGGAGGAGCAGGAGCCGGGGACGCACCTGGCCCAGCTCGCGAGCGGGCTGATCGGCTACGCGGCGACCCGCGCCACCAGCGGGATCACCACCGAGCAGGCGCTGGCGGCGGCCGAGGAGGCCATCCAGCTCTACGACCGGATCCTGGAGGCGGCGCCGGACGACCGGATGCAGGCGGTCGCCCGCTGGGGCGCCTGCCACCTGCTGGCCGAGCTGCTGGCGGAGGCGGGCCTCGGCGCGGAGGCGGCGGAGCTGCGCGCCCGGCTGACCGAGGAGGAGGCGCGTGCGGCCGAGCCGTTCGTGCAGCCATGACGGCGCCTCCTCCCGGGTGCCGCCGGGCTGCGTGCCGCCGGCTGTGGGGTTTGTCACCGGTAGGCGGTCGCCTGAAGGGTGTACAGGTCGCTGTACAGGCCGCCACCGGCGATCAGCGTCTCGTGTGTCCCCTGCTCACTGATCCTCCCGTGGTCGAGCACGTAGATGCGGTCGGCGTAACGGACGCTCGCCAGGCGGTGGGTGATCAGCACGACGGTGCGGCCGTCGGCATGGGCGCGCAGCCCCTCGAAGGCGGCGTGCTCGGCGCGGGCGTCGAGGGCGGCGGTGGGCTCGTCGCAGATCAGCAGGTCGGCGTCGCGGTGGAAGCCGCGGGCCACGGCGATGCGCTGCCACTGGCCGCCGGACAGCTCGCAGCCGTCCTTGAAGCGGCGATCCAGCAGGGTGCGGTAGCCGTGCGGCAGGCCGGCGATGACCTCGTCGGCGCCGGCGATGGCGGCGGCGGCGTGCAGGGCGGGCTCGCCCTTGTCGGTGCCCATGGTGATGTTGTAGCGGGCGGTCAGCGGCCAGCGGGTGTGGTCCTGGGCGATGACGGCGGTGCGCAGGCGGACCGCGTCGGGGGAGACGTCCCTCAGGTCGAGGTCGTCCCAGTGGACGGTGCCGGTGTCGGGCTCGTACAGGCCGGCCAGGATCTTGGCCAGGGTGGTCTTGCCTGAGCCGTTCTCGCCGACGAACGCGATCACCTCACCGCGTTTGATCTCCAGGGACACCCCGCGCAGCGCCGGGGTGTCGGAGCCGGGGTAGGAGAACGTGAGGTCCTCGGCGGTGATCCGGCGGAAACCGGTCAGGGCGGCGGTGGCGGGGCGGTCGCCGGCCGGGCGGTGCCGGGCGGCGCACAGGTCGAGGAAGCCGGTGAAGTCGGTGAAGTACAGGCCCTCCTCGTACAGGCGGTTGGTGGCGTACATGAGGTTGGCCAGCGAGGTCTGGGCGGACTTGATGGCCAGGACGGCGGTGCCGGCGACGGCCAGCGGGATCGCGGCCACCATCAGCAGCAGCCCGAGAGCGACGTAGACCAGGCCCGAGCCGAGGCCGCCGACGGCGTCGCCGGCGAGCCGCGTGATCGTCTGCCTGCGGGCCAGGCCGAGGCGGACGTCCTGCTCGGCGACGGCGACCGCGTCGTACATCTGCAGCAGGAAACCCCGCATGGTGAACGCGCGCACCTCGGCGGCGGAGTCGCGCTCGGCGAGCAGCCTGCCGATGATCCATTTGCGGCGGCGGACCGGGATGAGGGCGTACTCGGTGGTGTAGCGCATGCGCGCGGCGCGGACGGCGGCCCACGCGTCGGGCAGCACGGCCAGCAGCAGCAGCGGCAGCAGGACAGGATGCAGCACGCCCAGCACCCCGGCCACGGCCACCAGCCCGATGGCGGCGGTCAGGACGTCGATCGCGGAGGTGACCACGGTGGAGGCGATGTACAGGCCGCGCGAGGTGGCGCGTTCCAACGCGTCGTGGAAGTCGGGATCGTCGAAGGCGGCGAGCGGGACCGCGCTGGTCTGCTCGTAGAGCTCCTCCTCGGTGACGCGCGAGATCTGCGGCGTGAGCCGGGACTGCGCCCACCCCGCGCCCGCCTGCACCGCGGCGCGCAGCGTGGCCGCCGCGGCGACCAGGGCGAGGCTCGGCAGCGCGGCCTGGACCCGGTCGAGGGTGGGGCCGGTGGTGAACAGCGCGGTGAGCACCCCGGTGGTGGCCAGCAGGCCGAAGGCGGTGAAGACGCCGCCGAGCAGGTTGAGCACGACCGCGCCCAGGGTGTCGCGGGGGCTGGCCCGCCAGGCCACGTCCATGGCCTGGCGGATGAGGGCGGGCAGGCGTCTGGCGATCGTGAGGAAGCGCACTTCGGCCATCTTGTCGGCGTGGCCGTACCAGTCGGAGATCGTGATCTCGCCCATGTCCAGGGCATCAGCTGCCATGACGCAGAGTATGAACGAGGTGACCGACAGTTTCCTGCGCTCGTTTCCCGCGAGAGGCGTCCGTTTCCCGCGAGAAATGTCCGAGGCATGATCAAGAATGGCCTGCCATGGGATGGATCACGATCGCCACGGGGCACGAGCTCACCGTCGGGCAAACGCGGCGGCCGGTGCTCGCCTGCCGCACCGCCGCAGGTCACACGCTGGCCAAGGTGCCCGCCGGCGTCAAGAAGGACCCTGCGGCGGTACGCCTCATCGCCCTGTGCGACCGGCTCGCCGAGCACGCGCGGGCGGTGCACGACCGGGTCGAGTCCTGGATGGTGCGATCGCTGCCCGTCCCGGCCGAGGTGTTCGCGGCGGTGTGGGATGACCCGGTGTGGCGCGAGACGCTCACCGGCCTGGTCGTCGCCCCGATCACCGGCGGCAGGCCCGACCTCGGCCGCTGCACGCTCCTGCGCGAGGGCACGTGGACGGGCGCGGACGCCTTCGCGATCCCGCACCCGCTGCTGCTCGGCGAGCACGAGCTGGCCCTCTGGCGGGCCCGGCACCTCACGCAGGCCGTCGAGCAGGTGCACCGCGAGGTGTGGACGCGTCCCGCGAGCATGGACCGCACGCACGGCGTGATCGACACCCTGCACGCGCAGTACGAGAGCGGCGCCGCGTTCGAGCGCCGCGTGCACGAGCTGGGCGGCCGCATCAGGGGCGACAGGGCGCGGTTCACCGTGCACGCGCCCGAGCCGCTCGGCATCGAGCTCGACCTCGACTGGAGCGGCCCGATGAGCCCGGCCTACCTGATGTCGCTGACCTTCACCGCAGGCGGCCGGGAGATCGGCGACATCGCCTGGTCGGAGGGTGTGCGCATCCTCGCGGCCCTGTACGCGGCCCGCACCCTGGACGAAGCCGAGCCCGAGCCCGAGCCCGAGACCGGGACCGTGGCGGCGGCGGAGGTGTACGCGCGCTACTGCGCCGCCCACGAGGGCGAGCCCGGCACCGTGGCGCGCTCCGGCCGCACCGAGCCGACGCGGGAGGTGCTGCTGCGCGCCGGGGCGGTGCTATCGGGCCAGCCCGCCGCCGCCGGCGAGGACCCGTGCGTGGCCGTCCGCTACGCGCACCCCGTCCTGGACATGCCGGTCGTCGAGCTGGTCCGGCGCGCGGCCGTGGACGGCGACAAGGCCGAGAAGTCGCTGTACGACCTGGCCCCGGTGGCCGAGACCGACGTCGGCGCCGTGCACGCGGGCCCGCTCGGCTTCCTCGCGATCGCCCTGCACGCGTACCCGGCGCACCGCGCCCGCATCCTGGCCGTGCACACCGACCTGCGAGCCGCCCGCGACCTGGCCGCCCGCAAGCCCGGCCTCGCGCGCACCGCGCTCACCCGCACCGGCGACGACCTGAAGACGCACGCGCCGGAGCTGCTGCCGCCCTTCTACGAGGAGTGCGCGCGGATCCTGGCCGCCGCGGGCAGCGCCCGCTTCGCCGCCGCCTGCTTCGAGCAGGCCCGCGCCGCCGAGGACGCGCACACGCTGCCGGTGGACGAGGCCGCGCTCGTCGCGGCGCACCTGGCCGCCGGGCCCGACGCCGCCGGCCCGGCCACGCTCAAGAAGCACGGCAAACGGCTCGCCGCCCGCCATCCCGCCCCCGACGCCTACCGCTGGCAGCGCGCCCTGCTCACCGCGTGGTGCGAGCACGTCCAGGACGGCGCGGACGGCGCGCTGGCCCTGGCCGACGGCTGGGCGGCGCTGGCCAGGGCCGCCAGGCGCGCGCTCGGCGGCCCCGAGGACGAACGCGCCGTGCGGGCCTTGCTGGCGAGCGGCTGCATGGAGTCGGCGCCGCAAGCCCTCTGGACGTTCGTCCTCACCCTGCTCGGCCCGATGGCGCGGGCGGACGCGGGCATCGGCCGCGCGCTCCTCGGCGTCCTGCCGCTGCCCGCCAAGGACACCCCCCAAGCGAAGAGCGCGGCGGTGTCACTGCTCCTGCGCAACCTCGCGGGCGCGGGCCTGACCGCCCCGTTCACCACCATCCCCGGGCCGGCGGTGCAGGACTGGCTCGGCCGCTTCCTGAAGCTGTACGCGGGGCTCGCGCTCCCCGTCGCCGGGCTCGGCGACCTCCTGCACGACGCCGGCACGCGGCTGCGCGCGGAGGGCCTGACCTGCGACGACCACGAGGCGGTGCTGGGCCTGGATGAGGACGAGGTCAACCGCTGGGAGGAGACCGCCGCGGACCTCCCGCTCCTCGACCTCCTCGTGGACCGCGGCGTCCCGCTCGCCCGGCCCCGGCTGCTGCACACGTTCAAGCTGTACGACCGGCTCGCCTCAGGGCCGGGCACCGACCTGGCCGCCGTCGCCGCTGACCCGGACTGGGCGCCGCTGCTGCGCGACGCGATCGTGGGCAACGTGACCAACCAGCTCAACGTCACCGAGCCCGCCGTCCCGAAGCAGACCGCTCCCGAGACCGTACGGGCCCTGACCACGACCCACGGAACGGCGCGGATCGTCGCCGCCATCCTGGCCGAGCACGCGGCACGCGTCCCGGACCAGGGGCTGCCGGACGCGCACGCCGCCCTGTGCGACGCCGGACGGTTCACCGTCGCCGGAGTGCCCGGCCCCCTCCTGGACAGCGTCCGGGCGATCGCGACCGGCACGGACCCGGCCCGCGCCCTGGCCGCCACGCTGAGCGGCGGCGTCCTCGACGAGCTGGAGCTGCCCGCCTTGCTGCCCGGCCACGTCAACACCATCACCGACTACCTGGAGGAGAGCGGCGCCGACCTGCTCCTGATCCAGTCGGGCCGGCTCTGGGAGCACCAGTTCCGCGCCTGCGTCGTCACCCCGGACGGAGCCGGCCCGTCCCACGGCTTCGGCACCTACGAGGACATCTCCAGCCGGTCCCACGAACGCACCGAGGCGCGCGACCTCTACGACCGCTGCCTGATCGCCGTGGACGGCCGGGTGACCGTGCTCGACCACGGCGGCCCGCACTGCCCGCACGGCAGCACGCATCCCGCCGCCCGCCGCGTCGTCCCGGCCGACGGCGAACGCGTCACCTTCCCCGGCGGCGCCGAGGCCACCGTGTGGCGCGGCCGGGGCCGGATCATCGAGCTGCGGGACCCGTACGGGCGCACCATCGGCCGCTACGTCCGCGGCTGGGGCAGGGTGCCCGAGCACGACGGCGCCGAGAACATCGGCACGGTCGAGCACCACCGCTACGCGGCCGGTACCCGCCTGGTCGTGCCGCCCGGCTGGTGGTCGGCGATGCGGCCGCGCGACCCCGAAGGGTCCAGGGCGCTGCGCGCCGTGGACGAGAAGCAGGCGCAGGCCCTGATCGACGTCGCCGACGCCGCGCTCGCCGCCGACCTCCTGCGGGTGCTGGACCCCGAGACCGGGTACGCGGAGCAGGGAGCCGCCGGCGACGAGCTGGCCGGACGGCTGCGCCCGCTCCTGCCGGAGATCACCGACGAGTCGCTCCTGAGGGGCGTCACGTTCCTGGTGTGGACGGCCGTCGAATGCCGCGAGCGCGCGTTCGCCCTGCTGGAACGCCTGGCGCTGACCCCGCCGCCGCACCTGCGCCCGGCACCCGCCGCCTCGGCGCCCGCCGTGCGGTCCGAGGAGTCCCGCGAGCCGTACGATCCGGGGCCCGAGTCCGCGTACGAGCGGATCGTGCACTTCACCCGGGCCGCCGCCGAGCTGCCGTACGAGATGAAGGTCGCGGCCTTCGACGCCACCGCCGTCAAGGGGATCGAGAACACGCTGGGCCGCCTCGGCGCCGCCGTCCTGGAGGCCGCGTGGGACGGCGGCGGGCACCCGCGACCGCCGCACCTGGGCGCCGTCGCGGAGGCCGGGTGGGACGGCGGCGGGCACGCGCGACTGCGGGAGCTGGCCGCCGTCCCCGAGCTCCTCCGCACCGACGGCACCTGGCACGTCGCCCGGCTGCGCCCGGGGTACGACCTCGGGCAGATCCACTCGGGCCGCGGCCCCATCGCCGCAGCCTCCGTGGCCGACCACGAGGAGGTGGGGTACGGGGACGCGGTCACGGCGCTCCTGCACACCCCGGGCGGTCCCGACCCGCTGCTGTTCACCCGCAACCGCGTCGTCGAGCTGCGGACCTGCCGGGGCTGGGGCGACCCCGACCGGCTCCGGCGGGCGCTCGACCTGATCGCCGAGAACGGCCCCCCGCCCGTGGACCGGGAGGCGACCGTACAGGCGTTCGCCGAGGCCACCGGCCTGTCACCCGCCCAGTGCCTGATCCTGCTGTCCACCTCGGCCCGCACGCTCTCCTGGCCGGACGGCTGGGCACGCGGCCGCGTCGCCGCCCTCCACCCGGGCGACGCCGCCCGCGCCGCCGGCCTGACCGAGCTCGACCTGCACCTCGCCGCGCTCTGTCTGGAGGCGCTCACCACCGCCGACGAGGCCGTCGAGGTCGTCGAGCTGCTCATGCCCGACGACCCCGCCGACCTCTGGCGTACGGGCCCCGACGTGGACCGGGCGGTCGCGTACTGGACGCAACGCCACCCGAGGCTCACCCCGCTCACCACCCGGCAGTGGGTCACCCTCGCCGCCGGCGCCGAGGAGGCCCTGGCGGCGCTGATCGCCCTGCTCGGCGAGCGCCCGTCCGTACCGCCGCTGGGTCACCTCGCCCAGGCCGCGCGGCTCCTGTCCGACCGCCTGCCCAAGGACCACCCCGCCCGGACGACCGTCGCCGCCCGCCTGCGTGACCTGCGCGAACACGTCGCCGCCCCGGACACGACGGTGCCTGTGGCGGCCGGGGTCACCTCGGTCACCGCCCTGGAGCGGGCCGCCGGCGCGACCGCGGCCCACCTGCCGGGCAGCAGGCTGGCCATCGGCGACGCCCTCGTCCTGGAGCCCGCCGGGGACGGCTACCGCGTCCACCTGCGCCCGGCCGGCTGGCCCGACCTGGACGCGCTGGCCCCGGCCCTGCGCCGCAGCGGCGCCACGGACGTCGCCCTGGTCACGGAGGACCTGCGCTTCCTCCTTTCGCCCGAGGCGTTCGCTTGATCGGGGGAGGCGAGGTCACGTCAGCAGGTCACTACCTTGTCGAACACGGCGGCGTACGAGACTCGTACCTTCTCGTCGCATCCGGGGAGAGCGCCTTGCACGTGCTGTCAGGGGAGAACCTCCACACGACCTTGACGTCGTACGTCCAGGTGCAGTCGTTCCTGATCTTCACCCACACGTTGCCCGTCAGCTCACGGCCACCGTCGACCTTCTTGATGCAGTCCACCGCCTGCACGCTCCGCGCACTCACGCTGCTCGCCCCGGCAGCCAGCACGAGCGCGGCACCGGAGGCCACCGCCAGCGCCCTGAGAACTGTCCGCATCGTTCAACCCCTTCACGATGATTGTTTCGGTCAGAGGACGACGCAGGGACGGCCGCCATACGGACAGTACAGATTTGCCACAAAGGATCCGGGCAGGTCAGTGCCAGCCTCGTCGGGCCGGGAACCCGGCGATCCCGTCGGCCGCCAGGTGGACGCCGGCCGGCACGGAGCCGGCCCCTGCGGCGCGGGTGGCCAGCGCCATCACCACGCCGCTCAGCGCGTAGGAGTCCACCGCCGTGAGCAGCACTCTCGTGGGGCCGGGCGGGCTGCCCGGGCGGGGGCGCGCGGTGCAGAGCATGACGTGGAAGGCGCCGAGGTCGGCGTCGTCCCGCAGCGCGGCGCGCACCACGGCCTCGGCGTGCGGGGCCAGGGTCTCGGGACGGAGGTCCGGCACTTCGGCCCAGGTCGCGGCGCTCCAGCGGGTGCTCCCGGTTGCCCATGGTGACCGGCCGCACCTCCTGCGGGCCGGTGGGGCGGGCGGCCGGACGCGCGGCTTCCGTGCCCGCGTCCTTCGCGGCCCGGTGCGCGTCCAGCGGGGTGACGCGCCGCAGCTCGGTCCGCCGCGCGCCGTTGACGAACTCCCACGCGGCCTCGATGGCCGCGCGCGGACGAGGATCATCGGGAACGGCGTCCTCGAACACCGGAGGGACTTCCCGGGCGGTCAGAAGGTGGCGATCGGGTTGACCGGGCTGCCGGACGTGCCGGCGAAGCGGACCGGCGCGACCGCGAGCTGGAAGTCCCACTGTCCGAGCTCGGCGGCCGTCGAGGCGCACGCCTCCAGGTCGCAGTTGTCGAGCATCCACAGCCCCATCGCGACGAGGCTCACCGCGTGCACCGGCATCAGCACGTCGGCGTAGCCCGACGGCTGAACGTCCTGCGGGGTGTCGGCGCCGATCAGCGCGACCTCCCGCTCGTGCAGCCACGGCAGGCAGGACGCGTGCCAGCCGGCCTGCGTGAAACCGCCGGCCGGACCGCTCTCGTGCCGGGCGCGGCCGTAGCCGGTGCGCAGGAGCACCGCGTCGCCGGGCCGCACGCGCACACCCTGGCGACGCTCGGCCTCCTCCAGGTCGTCGGGGAAGACGCCCTGCCCCGGCTCCAGCCACGGCACGTCGCGGACCTTCGCGACGTCCAGCAGGACGCCGCGCGTGACGATCCCGTTCGCCGCCGCCGTGACGGCGCCCCACGCCGATCCCGTCGCCGGGTCCACCAGCGAGTGCGGCCGCCCGTTGTACATCGTGCCGTCCCAGAAGATGTGGCACGGCGAGTCGATGTGGGTGAGCGTGTTGCCGTGGAAGGTGAGGCCGAGCCGCTCGGAGGAGAAGCCCCAGCGCCGGTCGGCGTGGAACGCGGCGACCGGCATGTTCTCGGCGCCCGGCATGTCGGCGGCGCACGGGCACGTCGTCGTCGACCGCTCCATGTCGGCCGGCACGGCGACCTCCCACGCGCACGACACGCTCCTGCCGTGGCGCACGGCCCGCGCCGCCGCCAGCCGGACGTCGTCGGTGATGTGGTTCAGCGTGCCGAGCTCGTCGTCCTCGCCCCACCGCCCCCAGTTCGACAGCGTGTCGAAGTATCCGAGCACGTCGTCCTGGGTGGGCATCGGTCGCTCCGCCGTCATCGCAGCCTCGGCTCCTCGGGTCACGCGGCCCGGGGCGCCGGAGGCGGGGTGCCCGCCCTCTCCGTCGGCATGCCAAGGCCCGTTGAGCCGGCATGATACAAGATCGGAGGGCTGTGGAGGTGGCGCATCCCGCGACGGCTCGCCCGGCTCAGGCGTAGCCCCAGGCGGTGGCGTACTTGGCGAGCGCGGGCGGCAGGCCGGCCAGGCCGTCGAAGGTGCGGGCGGCCTGGACCCGGCCGGACTTGATGTTGTCGCTGCGGTCGCCCAGGTTCGGCACGAACTGGCCCTGGTAGGTGCGGCCGTAGTCGAGCATCGCCGGCTCCCACTCGACGTCCAGGAACGCGCAGAGCTCGCGGGTGACCTTCTCCGGCTCGGCGGTCAGGTCCTCGTACCGCAGGGTCAGGCCGTCGAGGGTGCGGCGGGCCTGCTCCAGGGGCTTGAAGTACTTCAGCGCGGTCGCCTCCAGAGCGTCCCGGGTGGTCGTGTTGTCCTTGCGGTTCTGCAGCGAGGAGATCACCCCTTCCGGGTGGCGCAGCAGGAAGACGAACCTGGCGTGCGGCCAGACGTAGTGCAGCCGCTTCCAGATGAAGACGTTGCCCGGCGTCTTGTCGACGATGATGTCCTTGCCGCTGCGCAGCAGCTCCAGGTGCAGGATGCGGTCCCACACCACGTGCTCCAGCTCCACCCGGTCCAGCCCGAGCTCCTCCATGGACGTCTCGGAGAAGCCGGGCGCCAGCTCCACCCCGATGGTGCGCAGGTGCAGCTCGTGCGGGGCTCGAATGCGGGAATGGCTGTTGAGCAGCATGCGCAGCAGCGTCGAGCCGGAGCGTACCGGGGCGATCACGAAGACGGGCGAGCGCACCAGCCGCGGCGCGGCGGGGAAGGAGTAGTCGATGATCTGCGTACGCTTCGGCGGTCGCCGGGCCTTCAGCCCGTCGGCGAGCCCGAGGTCGCCTGTCTCCGGGGAGAGGAACCGCTGCGGTGGGCGAAGCGCCTCGCGCAGAAGTCGTGCCCTTCGTTTGAACCCTTTGTCGACGACTCCCATGCGCGAATTTCTTGCCCTTTCACCCCCGTGTCCCCGTTCTCTCCGATGTGAGTGGCAGGAGCCACGGCGACATGGTGGCACATCAAGGCGTATGCGCCCAATAAGAGAAAACTGGGAGTTTGCTGGCAGGAGTGGGTGCGCGGGGTGCGGCGAGGCCCGCTGGCCGAGCCGCAGCACTCGGTCAGCGGGCACCCCACATGAGCCGGCGGCGATCACTCGCCGACGGCCGGTGCGGCGTGAAAGATCCTCCCACAGTGGCATCACCACTTCGTTGGGTAGTCATGACCGCCACCAGTGGAGTGTCGTGCCGAGGCAAAGCTTGAGGCGAGAAAGACCCAGGTCGCGTGCTGGGGGAAGCCTCGTTGTACCGGCCTTGTTGACGTGAGTATTGGCCATGCAGAAGAGGCCGAAAGGAACGGTACAGAACTCGGGAGGAACACCATGCAGACGAAGCAGTACCTGGGGCTACTAGGGCTGAGGGCCCCGTACCCGGATCCGCGCACGCCCAGCGGGGGCGGCACGGACAACAGCCGTAGTTCGCGTCGCCGGCGTCGTCGTCGCTGACGTGGGTGATGGCCTTCGCCCCAGGGCAGAGGCCGTCCATCGTTGTCTGCCTACGGCGAGTCGGCACCAGGCCGGCCCGTCCCGTAGGTGGGCCCGCGAAGAGGTGCCGGGCTCAGAAAACGCAGGCTCGGCCGGCCGGTGTCGGAGCGGGTGACCTGCGCGCGTACGCCGTAGACGCGCTCGACCGTCTCCTCGGTGAGGACCTGTCCCGGAGACCCGGCGGCGACGAGCCGCCCCTCGCGCAGCAGCAGAAGATGATCGCAGTACTGGGCGGCGAGGTTGAGGTCGTGCAGGGCGGTGACGACGGTGGCAGGGGTGGCGGCGAGCAGGTCCAGCAGGGCGAGCTGGTGGGCGATGTCGAGATGGTTGGTGGGCTCGTCGAGCAGCAGCTCGGTGGGTTCCTGCGCGAGGGCGCGGGCGATGTTCACCCGCTGGCGTTCGCCGCCGGAGAGCGTGGACCAGCGGCGCTGTTCCAGGTCGGCGACCCCGCAGCGGCGCAGGGCGCGGCGGGCGTGTTCGAGGTCGGCGGCACCTGCCGAGGCCGCCAGGCGGCGGCGGTGGGGGATGCGGCCGAGCAGCACCACGTCCAGGACGGGCAGCTCCACCTCGGCGCTCACCTCCTGGGCGACCACCGCCAGGCGGCGGGCGGCGTCGCGACGCGGCAGGTGGCGCAGGTCGTGGCCGCCGAGCAGCACGGCGCCGGACGCCGGGCGCAGCAGCCCGGCGAGCAGCCGCAGGAAGGTGGACTTGCCCGAGCCGTTCGGGCCGAGCAGCCCCGTCAGGCCGCCGGGCGGAATCTCGACGGTGATCCCGTCGACGATCGGCCGGCCCTGAGCCGTCCACGTGACCTCATGGGCGTGCAGGCTCACGCCGGTGTCTCCTTTCTGCGGCGCAGGACGAGCGCGAAGGCGGGGACGCCGATCAGCGCCGTCAGTACGCCGACGGGGATCTCCCTGGGGGCGAAGGCGGTGCGCGCGACGGTGTCGGCCGCCAGCAGGAACACGCCGCCGTACAGGGCGCAGGCCGGCAGCAGCACGTGGTGCCGGCCGCCGGTGAGCGCGCGCACGGCATGCGGCACGATCAGGCCGACGAAACCGATCGCGCCGCTCGCCGCCACCAGCACCGCCGTGGTCAGCGCCGTCACCGAGAACAGCACCAGCTCGGTCCTGGCCGGGGCGATGCCCAGCGACGCGGCGGCCTCGCGGCCGAACGCGAACGCGTCCAGCGCCGAGGAGGCCAGCAAGCAGGCGATCAGGCCCGCCCCCGCCACCGCGGCGCACAGGGCCACGCTCGCCCAGCTCGCCGGGGCCAGCGAGCCCAGCAGCCAGAAGGTGACCCCGCGGGTGCTCTGCGCGTCCGCCGCCCAGATCACGACCAGGCTGGTCAGCGCACTGAACAGCTGCGAGACCACCACCCCCGCCAGCACGACCCGGACCGTGCTGCCGAGCTGCCGCCCGATCATCACCAGCACGCAGCAGAAGGCCAGCACGCTACCGCCGAAGGCCCCCGCCGACAGCGCCGCCGCGCCGGCGCCCAGGCCCAGGACCAGCACCGCCACCGCCCCCGCCGAGGCGCCGGAGGAGATGCCCAGCAGGTACGGATCCGCCAGCGGGTTGCGCGTCAGCGCCTGCAGCACGGCCCCGCACACCGACAGGCCCGCTCCCACCAGCACGGCCAGCAGCACCCGGGGCAGACGCAGCTCCCAGATGATGCCGTCGTCCAGCGGCGCCGGCGCTTGCACCGGCAGGCCGGCGTGGGCCGCGACCGTCCGCAGCACGTCGGCGGGCGACAGCCCGGCCGCCCCCACCACGGAGGCGGTCGCGATCGACAGCGCCAGGAGCAGCAGGCCGCCGCCGATCACCCCTGCCGTTCTCATCGCCTGGCGAAGACGACGTAGTCGTCGAGGTACTGCCAGACGGTGCCCACCTCGGTGAAGCCGGCCGTCCGCAGCGCGGCGAGGTGGAGGGCCAGCGGGGCGAGCGGCTGGGGCGGGCGGCCGGCGAAGCGCCGCTCACGCTCGGGGATCCGCTCGGCGAGCGCGGGCAGCCGCCCGGCCAGGGCCCACCATTCGTCCCAGGTGGGGGTGCCTGCGGTGAAGGCGGCCTGTTGCACCTGCTCGTCGTGGCGGGCCGACACCTCGGCCAGGGCGGGATGCTCGGGCCCGAACCGCAGATGGTCGGCGTTGAGCAGGACCGCGCCGGGCGGCAGGATCGCGGCCAGCTCGGTGTAGACGCCCAGGAGCTGCTGAGGTGCCAGCCAGTGCAGCGCGGTCGAGGTCAGGACGGCGTCGAAGCGCCACTCGGTGAATCGCCGGCTCCAGCCGGGCTCGGCCAGATCGGCGTCGACCACCGTGGCCCGGTCACCGAGCACCATGCCGGCGAGGCGGGCGAGCACGGGGTCGTAGTCGGTGGCCACCACGCGGGAGCCCGGGACGCGCGCCAGCACCCGGTCCGCGATCGAGCCGGGTCCGCAGGCCAGGTCCAGCACCGTGGGCTCGGCGGGGCAGTGCAGGCGCAGGACGTCCAGCATGACCTCGAAGCGGTTCTCGCGGTGGGCGACGTAGGCGCTCTGCTGCTCCTCCCAGCGGGCCAGCAGGTCGCGAGGGGTCAGGGACGTGGTGGGGGCGGTCACGAGCTCTCCTTCTGGCTGTACAGGCGGGTCAGGCCCTGGCCGACCTGCTCGACGGCGGTGACGGCGCGGATGGACGGGTCCACGGAGGAGCCGGGGACGACGATGAAGCGGTCCTCGCGCACCGCGGTGAGCTTGGAGGCGACGGGGTCCTCGCGCAGGAAGCGTTTCTTGGCCTCGGCGCTGTCGCCGTCGCCGCCGCGAGTGAGGTCGGCCAGCACGATCACGTCGGGGTCGCGGGCGGCGATCTCCTCCCAGTTGCCCTCCGGCCACTGCTGCTCGACGTCGGCGAAGGCGTTGCGCGCGCCCAGCAGCCTGGTGATCGTGCCGGGCAGCCCGGTGTCGCCGGCGATGGCGGGGGCCTTGGTGCCGGAGTAGTACCACATGACGTCGGCGTCGAGCTGCGCCGGCGCCGCTCGCCTGGCCGCTTCCAGCCGTCGGCGCAGATCGGCGACCACGGCCTGGCCGCGTTCGCGCACTCCGAAGACGGTGGCGAGGTCGTCGATCTCCTTGAAGATCGCCTCGAACTCGGCGGTGGCGGGGATGAGCGCCCGGTCCTCGCAGTCGTTGGCGGACAGGTAGGCGGGCACGCCCAGCTTGGCGAGGTCCTGCCGGGACCCGGCGGCCTCGGGGGCGTAGGCGGAGGCGCGCATCGAGTAGACGAAGTCCGGCTTGGCGGCCAGCAGCGCCTCGCGGCCCGGATACTGCGCGGCCAGCACGGGCACTTTCGCGTAGGACCGGGCCAGCTCGGGCAGCACCGGGTCGGTCCGGTAGGCGGTTCCGGCCATGCGGTCGGCCAGGCCGAGGGTCAGCATGATCTCTGCCGCGTTCTGCTCCATGGCGACCGCTCGGCGGGGCGGGGCCTGGATCTCCAGCGGAAGCCCGCAACTCGTGACCCGGACCGCTGGGGGAGCGGTGGCGGTGGTCGCGGCCGTGCCGCTTGCGCACGCTGTGGCCAGGGTCAGCACAGTGGCCACCACTCCCCAACGAATGGGAATGATTTTCATATTCGCAGACCCTAGCAGCACCGGCACGTGGCATCGCCGTGCGGGCGGCGCAGGTCGGCGCCGTGCAGCTCGACGGCCAGGGCGGCGAGTGCGACCGTGATGACGGGCCACACATCCGTTGCCCCTGCGGCAGGCGCCGGCTGATTTCGACCACCGCGATCAGCGGCGCCATCCCGGCCAGCGCGCTGACCGCGGTCAGGACGGCGCAACCGATCAGGGTGGCGTAACCCATCACCCAGCCGGGTGCCGCCCCTATTCGTACGGCTCCGCCGGCCGCTCGACGGCGGTCACAGCGGTCGCGGCCACGGCCGGGACCACGTAGTCGTCCGGCACCCCGCCCCGCCACGGAACCCAGGTCCCCGTGACCGCCACCCACGCGTTCTCCGCAGGGGAGGCCGCCCCCTGGACGGCGACCTCGAGCGCGAGCGCGTCGGCGGCGCAGCAGCGGATCTGCATCCGGGTCAGGTACCAGCTCCTGCCGTCCTCGGCCGGGACGGCGAAGCCGACCAGCCGGACCTTCCTGCCGGCGAGCGACGGCCCCGACCGCGCGTAGGCACGCCCGATGAACTCACCCAGCGTCAGCTCCGTCACCTCACCTCCCGTCAGCGGGAGGTGTCCCTCGGTCCGTACGAGCACCGGCGGGCCGTCACTGTGCCTGGCCGCGAAGGCGCCGAGCGCGGGCGGCGCGACCAGCACGACAGCGAACACCGGCACGGTCAGCAGCCACGCCACCCGCGGCCCACGCTGACGGGCGCCGGGCCGGTCCAGCACCCCGGCGGCGACGGACAGCAGGCCGAGCGCCGCCAGCACCGCACCGGCCGCCACGAGCAGCGGCCGGAACCCCGGCTGGACGTAGTTGACGTACGTCGTGGAGAACGCGGAGATGCTCAGCACCGTGGCGCCGAGGATCAGCAGGACGGCGCCCTGCGCCTGGCGGCTCACAACAGCGCCCGGCCGGCGACGAAGCTGACCCCGACGGCCAGCACCAGCGTGAGCGGCGCGAACCGCCAGGCGAAGGACCGGCCGAAGGTGCCGACCTGCAAAGCGATGAGCTTCAGGTCCACCATCGGCCCGACCACCAGGAACGCCAGCTTGGCCGTGGGGGAGAACGCCGTGAACGAGGCCGCCACGAAGGCGTCGGCCTCCGAGCAGATCGACAGCAGCACCGCCAGGAACGCCAGCACCAGCACGGACACCACCGGCACCCCCGCCAGCGCGGTCAGCCAGTCGCGCGGGATCACCACGTTCAGGGTCGCCGCGGCCAGGGCGCCGACGACCAGGAACCCGCCGGCGTGCAGCAGGTCGTGATGCATCGCGTCCACGAAGCGGCTCATCCGGCCCCCGCCCGCCTCGGCGGCACGGCGGGGCTTCGGCAGCCACGCGGCGCGCCCGAACCGGGCCCAGATCCAGCCGGCCAGCACGGCCACCGCCAGCGACGCGGCGAACCTGGCCGCCACCATCGCCGGGTCGTCGGGGAAGGCCACCGCGGTGGCCACCAGCACCACCGGGTTGATCGCCGGGGAGGCCAGCAGGAACGCCAGCGCCGCCGGCGGCGCCACCCCGCGGGCCATCAGCCCGGAGGCCACCGGCACCGACGCGCACTCACAACCGGGCAGCACCGCCCCGGCCAGCCCCGCCACCGGCACCGCCGCGTACGTACGCCGGGGCAGCGCCCGCGTCCAGAACGAGGCGGGCACGAACGCGGTGATGGCCGCCGACAGCGCCACACCCAGCACCAGGAACGGCAGCGCCTGCACGCACACCGCCACGAACACGGTCGCCCAGGTCTGCAACGCCGGCTGCGTCAGGTAGGGCGCCAGCAGGAACCGTCCCGCCGCGAGCAGCGCCACCAGGACGAGGAACGCCCAGGGCAGCCGGAACCCGCCCGAGCCCCTCGGTGACCCGCACCCGTCACTGCCCGGGACCGGCGGATCCGCCGTGCTCTGCCGCGCCATCGCCCTCCCACCCCGCACGCAGGTACGCGGAGCAGACTAGCCCGTGCCGGCCCGGCTCACGGGCTGTCAATGACCGGCGCTCCGGTAGTGGCCGAGCTGCCGCCGCCACACCCGGTACGCCAGCACGATCAGCGGCACCCCCACCAGCGGGGCGGCCGGCGCCCACGGGCTGTCGAGCCTGCCCAGGACGACGCTCGCGGGCACGTACGCCACGAAGGCGACCGGCAGCACGAACGTCAGCAGCCACTCCACGGCGCCCCCGAAGATCTGCATCGGGTACGAGCCGAACTTGGACGAGCCGGTAGAGCAGCGAGACGGCCGCGATCTCCATCGTCCAGAAGGCGATCAGGCTGATCAGCAGCGCCAGCTGCACGGCGATGACGTAGCCGAGCAGCAGCGTGAGCACGTAGCCGGCGGCGTCGGCGGGGGCGGTGATCGAGCCGGCCAGCAGCACCACCGGGACGACCGGGGCGAGCAGCAGCAGCCCGCCCAGGGTGTTGCCGGCCTGGAAGGCGGCCATCTGCCGCAGGTAGCCGACCGGCCTGGCCAGGTCGAAGAAGACCGTGCCGGTGCGGACGCGGTGCTGGACGGTGCGGGTGACGAGCGTGTGGGTCGCGAAACCCTGGAGGTTGGCCAGGGTGAGGCAGGCGAGCAGCGCGTCCAGCGTGAGGCCGGCGGCGGCGGGGCGCGCGCCGTACACCGCGGTCCAGATCATCCGCACCAGGAACACCTGGGTGACCAGCGCCACGCAGGTCATGAGGATGTTGCTGCGGTAGGCCAGGGCGAGGCGGAAGCCGATGCGCGTCCTCGGGCGTAGATCCCCTTGATCACGCCCTCCAGGTCCGGCTCCTCGATCGACAGGTCGCGGATGGTGTGCTCGGCGGCGATCGAGGCGATCATGCCGGGCAGGTCGCCGTGGATGTCGAAGACGTAGCGGCCCTCGACCTGGATCATGCAGGAATACTCGCCAGGGGGACGCGCGTGCCGCAACTCATTTCATGGTCACCGGAGCAGGCGATGATCGCCGGTGGCGGTGGACGTGCTGGCCGGACATTGACCGCCGGGCTTTCCCCATGTGATGATCTTGGATGTTGAGGCGGTGACGAGCGGGGCTCATGTTCCGTCCGGTGTCCTGCACCGGTCGTCCTCGGAGCCGCCGGGTTCGAGATCGAGAGCGAGGAGATGTCCATGAAGAAGAAGAAGCTCGAGGTCAAGATCAGGAAGCTTGAGAAGATCGAAACCACCATCAACCGCGGCGGAGCCAGCGGCTGATCAACGATCACGCGGAACCGGTCCGGCCGTCGCCGGGCCGGTCCCGCCTCCACCGCGTGCAGAAGCACCACCGCGTGAAGGAGAGGGTGGCCGAGTGCGTCTGCCCAGGGTGAAACGGGTGCACCAGCCGTTCGTGCTGCCCGGGAACCGCATCGTCATCGGGCTGTCCCAGTTCGGCGTGGCCTCCGAGATCGCCGACGACGAGGACGGCAGCATCGCCGCGATCCTGTCCTTGATGGACGGCACCAGGACCGTCGATGACATCTGCGCCGACTTCGGGAAGACCCATCCCGGGGTGGACGACGACAGCGTGCGCGCCGTCATCGAGGACCTGGTCGGCAGCGGCTTCGTCGAGGACGCCGGCGCGCCCGTACCGGCGAACCTCAGCGAACGGGAGATCGCCAGGTACGAGTCGGCCCGCCACTTCTTCAGCTGGATCGACACCACACCGCGCACGTCGCCGCACGACGTCCAGTCCAGGATCAAGCAAGCCAGGGTGAGCCTGCTCGGCGTGGGCGGCACCGGGTCGGCCGTCGCGGCGGGGCTGGTGTCGAGCGGCATCGGGGCGCTGCGGCTGGCCGACTTCGACAGCGTCGAGGAGTCGAACCTGACCCGCCAGCTCCTGTACGCCGAGACGGACGTGGGCAGGTCCAAGGTCGGCCAGGCGGCCGCGCGGCTGCGGGCCATGAACGGCGCGGTCCTCGTGACCGGGAGCGAGACCAAGGTGACCGGCCCCGGCGACGTGGTGGAGCTGATGACCGGTTGCGACCTGTTCGTCCTGTGCGCGGACGAGCCGCACCCGGAGATCGTCCAGTGGACCAACGAGGCGGCCCTGCGCACCGGCACCCCGTGGTTCATGAGCCTCTACACCGGGCCGATGGTCGTCGTGGGCTCGTTCGTACCGGGCGAGACGGGCTGCTGGGCGTGCCTCGACCGGCAGGAGGAGGCGCGCAAGGAGAAGGAGCTCGGGCGGCTGCTGCCCGAGTCTCGGCCGAACGCGGTGGTCGCGGCCAGCGCGAACATCAGCGGCCACCTGTGCGCGCTGGAGGTGCTGTACCAGCTCGGCGGCCTGCCGGCGCAGACCCGCGGCAGGGTCTTCCACTGGAACCTGGCCGTCTGGGACCACCAGTACTTCATCGACGTCCCGCGTGACGAGGGATGCCCGGTCTGCGGGCCGAAAGCACGGTGAGCACGTGACCACCCAGGCGGCCGAGGTCGGCGCGGGCAGCGTCGTACGGCTCCACCCGCTCGTCGTCCGTCCCGACGACGACGACCCGGAAGCGATCATCGTCGGCCGCCCCGACCTCGGCGAGTTCGCCGAGCTGCCCGCGGTGTGCGGGGAGGTGATCCGGCTGCTCGGCGAGGGACGGCCGGTCGCGGAGGTCGAGGCCGCGGTCGCCGCCGAGCACGACGTCGAGCTGGACGTGGCCGACTTCGTGGAGTCGCTGGCCGACCTGGACTTCGTGGCCGAGATCGATGGGCTCCCGCTGCCCGGACCGGCGTCCGCGCCGGTGGCCGGCCACTTCGAGGGCATCACCGAGCGGCACGTGCGATGGGTCTTCGCCCGGCCGATGAAGCTGCTCTGGCTCGCCGTCGTCGTGGCCGCGGCGCTGACCGTGCTGGTCAGGCCCGGCCTGTTCCCCCGCCACCAGGACTTCTTCTGGAGCGGGTACACCGGGCTGTCCGTGCTGGTCAACACGGCGTTCTTCTCCGTCGTCGCGAGCGTGCACGAGATGATGCACCTGATCGCGGCGCGTTCGCTCGGCGCGCCGGCGCGGATCGGGTTCGGCACCCGGCTGCACTACCTCGTCGTGCAGACCGACGTGAGCGCCATCTGGGGAGTCCCCCGGCGGCACCGCTACCGCGTGTACCTGGCCGGGATGGCCTCCGACGTGCTGCTCATCGCGACGATGCTGCTGGCCGTCGCGTACCTGCCGCTGCCCGATCCGGCCGAGGCGCTGCTGCGGGCCTTCATCCTGACCACGCTGCTGTGCCTGCCCCTGCAGGCGCAGATCTACATGCGGACCGACCTCTACTTCGTGCTCCGCGACCTGCTGCGGTGCAAGGACCTGTTCGGGGACGGTCTGCGCTACGTCCGCTACCTGCTCGCCAGGGCGGTCGCCCCGCTCAGGAGGCCGGGCTCGCCGGTGACCGACCCCACCGGTGACCTCGCAACGCACGAGCGCCGTGCCGTCCGGATCTACGCCGTCGCCCTCGCGCTGGGCAGCACCGTCACGCTGACCGTCTTCGCCCTGTACGGCGCTCCGATCATCGTCAGCGGCCTGACCAGCGCGCTGACGGCCCTGTGGGCCGGCTTCCACGGCGGCCCCGCCCTCGCCGCGGTCGATGCGGCGCTGCTCATCCTGGTCGAGGGCGGCATCCAGGTGATGTTCCTGGTGACGTTCTTCCGGACCCGCCGCCACTGGTTCCGCCGCTCTGAGTGAACGGGCGCTACAGGAGGCGCTCGCGCTGGGCGGCGGCTGCCTGCCGGACCTCCGCGCAGAACGACGCGGTGTGGCGCCGCTGCCGTTCCTCGTCGTCGAGGCCGGTTCCGTCGAAGTCGGTCCCGTCGAGGTCGGTCCCGTCGAGCTCGGTCGCGTATTCGGCGTACAGCAGCCAGCAGCCGCGGATCCCGCCGAGCAGGTCCTCCAGCAGGTCGAGGGCCGGGCGGGCGGGATCCAGGGGCGTGAGGCGCAGGACGAAGACGTCCGGGTGCGGCTCGGGCTGGTCCTCGCGCCGCGCGTCGAGCAGTCGCTCGGCGGCGGCGATACGCCGATGGAGTGCCGGGAGGTCGGGGATCTCGCCCTCGGCGATCCGCAGGGCGTCGCGGATCAGGGGCATCACCGCCTGGCGGGGGGAGGCGCCGTCGGCCATCAGCTCCAGGACGAGGGTCGGGGTCGCGTGGGGGAGTGCCTCGATGGTGTCGGCTTCGGCCACGATCTGGGTGGCGGGGAGCCCGGCGTACCCGGCGGTGACGGTGGCGGCGGCGTGCAGCCAGTGCGCGGCGGCGATGGCGGCCGCGGCCGGATCGATCTCGGTGAAGATCGCCTCGGGGCCGAAGGGGTGGTCGTGCAGCAGGCTGCTGGCCTGGGCGACCTGGACGGGGGAGGCGTCCTCGCGGGTGAGGGTGACGGCCTGGCGGGCGCGTCCGGTCAGGTTGCCCAGCTCGGCCTGTTCGATGGCGGCCAGCTCGGCGCCGACGTCGAGGGTGACGCGGGTGGCCGGCTCGGCGGCGCCGAGGGCGTGCAGGGCCCGGCCGGCCTGGTGGGCGGCTTCCTCGACCCGGACGGCGGACTGGATCAGGTAGCCGTCGGGGGGCAGGTCCGGGTTCGTGAGTGCCGTGAGGACGCCGGCGAAGGCGTCGCGTTCCTCCTGACGGCGCTCGCCTTCGGAGCCGGGCTCGTGGCTGTCGGCGGCGCTGGCCGGATGGGTGTAGCAGCGCCAGCAGACTTCGGAGAGCTGGGTGAGCGTCCTGGCCAGGTTCAGCGCGTCGTGACGGGGGAGCCCGGCGGGAAGATCGGTGACGTCCGTCGCGATGTCTCCCGACCCGGTGCTCCAGGACGAGATGAGGACGTTGCGGTGGTGATCGACGGCGTACCGGGTCAAGAACACTCCTCGCGGATGAGCAGGAACGATGCTGGGACACGCCTAGCATGGAGCATCGGCGGTCGTTCGTGCCGCAGCTCGGCCGCCTTGGCCGGCGCTCAGATCCAGCCCTGCTGCTTGGCGAGCAGGGCGCCCTGGAAGCGGTTGGCGGCGCCGAGCCGCTCCAGCAGCTCGGCCACGTAGCGCCGGTAGGTGCGCAGGCTCACGCCCATCTCCCTGGCCGCCACCTCGTCCTTGCGGGTGCCGGCCAGCAGGTACAGCACCCGCCGCTCGCGCGTGGTCAGGCTGGGCGCGTGGCAGGGCTCCAGGTCCTGAGCGTGCGCCCAGACGCGCTCGAACAGGTCCGCCATCGTCGCGACGACCCCGGCCTGGGAGATCATCAGGGCGCTCCGGCCGGCGCCCTCCGGCTCGCTGGGGACGAAGACCACCGAGCGGTCCACGATCACCATCTGCTGCCCGTCGTCGTCGACCACCCGGTGGTGATCACCGGCGCGGTGCAGTTCGAGGCAGTGCTCCATGAGCGCCGGGTCGAGCAGGCTCTGCCGGGAGACGATGGTGCGCCGGCGGGCGCCGTCCTCGAGCCGCTGCAGGTGGGCGGGCAGGTACGACCGGTGCCGCTCGGGCTGCATGGCCAGCACCTCGCGCGCGTCGAGCGTCAGCGACCGGATGCGCTCGTCGATCCGGTCGGCGCCGTGGATCTGCTCGATGGTGACCGTGCGGTCGGGCCCGCGCTGCTGCGCGCTCAGCAGGTGCACCGCCTCCCACGCCGCCGAGATGCGGCGCTGCTCCGCGTTGGTCTCCAGCAGCCGTCGCCGGATCAGGCGGCTGATCCCGACCTCCGGCTCGACGGCGATGGGCCGGCCCGCCGGGTCGAAGCGGATGAGGCCGAGCGCCGAGAGCCGCTCCAGCGTGGCCCGCAAGCCGTCCGGATCGCCCGTCGCCGTGTCGCGGCCGCGCAGGAGGTCGCGGTAAACGTTCTCCTCGAAGTCGGTCAGTCCGAGACTGCTGAGGCTCATGTGGCTCCCGAGGTGACGAATGGGCCTCCCGCTGCTGGTGGTGCGGGAGTGACAGCAAGCTGCACGGCACTGCAGCTTGCTGTCGGACCCAGCGGCTTACTTCAGTTGATCATCCGTGGTTATTGTCCTGATGTCGGCGGCGTTGATCACCCAAATCGCGCATGTCGGCTTCTGCCGGCATCCCCCACCGCCGGCTCGCACCAAGAGGAGGATCCCTGTGTTCCGTGCACTCCATGAGATGAGCGACCGGCTTCTCGGCAGGCTGCTGCCCACCACCACGGCCGAGGCCGAGCCCTGCTGGTGGACCTCGACCGGCATCCGCTGCTGCATCTACGCCGGCAAGACGTACTGCCGCTAGCGCCTCGGGCCGAACGGATCAGCGGCATGGAGTACGTCGCGCTGGCCGCCCGCTGCACCCTGGGAATCGTCTTCCTGGCGGCGGTGGCCGGCAAGGTGCGCGGGCGGGAGGCCTTCGCGGCGTTCCGGCGATCGATGCCGGCGCTCGTCCCGCTGTGGCGGGGCCGGGTGCCGGCCGCGCTGCCCGTCGCGGTGGTCGCCGTCGAGTCGGCCACCGTGGTGCTGCTGACGGCGGAGTCCACGGCACCGGCCGGGCTGGTCCTGGCCGGTGCCGTGCTGCTGGCCTTCTCCCTCGGCATCCGGCACGCGCTGCGCTCGGGCAGCCGGGTCTCCTGCAACTGTTTCAGCACCTCGTCGGCGCCGCTCGGCCGCAGGCACCTCGTCCGCAACGCCGGCCTGATCGCGGTGGCCGTCACCGGCCTGGCGGCCTCGGGCGCGGGCACGCACGCGCATCCCGCCGGAGCAGTCCTGGCGCTCGCCGCCGGTGGCCTGATAGCGCTGCTCGCCGTCTTCACCGACGACCTCACCGACCTGTTCGCGGCGCGCTGAACCGAGCTGTTCAAGCCGTGCCCGCTCGACCGTAAGGGACGCCGATGTCCTTCCTCGTGGCCGCCGTCGTCTTCGTCGGCGTGCTGAGCGCCGTCAACCTGTTCCTGCTCCTGGCCGTGATCCGCCGCCTGCGCGAGCACGCGAACGTCCTGCGGCACGTCACCGCCCCACCCGCCTTCACCCCGCCGGGCACCCGGCTGCCGGGCTTCACCGCGACGGACACCACCGGCGCCGCCGTCAGCCGCGCCACGCTCGGCGCCGGCGGCGGCACGACCGTCGTCGGCATGTTCTCCACCGACTGCTCCGCCTGCGACGAGCACCTGCCCGCCTTCGCCGAGCGGGTGCGCCACCTGGGCCGGGACCGCGTCCTGGCGCTGGTGGTGGGCGGCGGGCCGAAGGAGGCGACGTTCACCGCCGCCCTCGCGGACCTCGCGGCCGTGGTCACCGAGGAGCGCGACGGCCAGATGTACACGGCCTTCGGGCGCCCGCCGTTCCCCGGCTTCTACCTCGTGGACGGCGAGGGCGTCGTGACGGCGTCGGCGCACTCCACATCCGAGCTCCCGATCCCCGCGCACGCCTGACCGGCATGGCGAACCCCACGCTCGGGCGGATCCGCGTCGCCGCCGCCCTCGCCTGGACGGCCCATCCGGCGGCGGCCGTCGGCGCGGCCCTCCTCGGTGTGCTGGCCGGGGTGGCGCCGGTCGCGACCGCCTGGCTGACGAAGCTGGTCCTCGACGCCATCATCAGGGGCGACGGGTTCGCCGCGCTGGCACCGGCGGCCGGCGGGCTCGCCGTCGCCGGGCTGGCGGTCATCGTGCTGCCGCACGTGTCCGACTACGCCACGGCGCAGTTGCGCAGGTCGCTGCGCCTGCTCATCTACGACCGGCTGTTCCGGGCGGTCAACCGCCATCCCGGGCTGAGCCGGTTCGAGACCCCGGGCTTCCACGACACGCTGCGGCTGGCGTACGAGTCGAGCCACAACGCGCCGGACCGCCTGGTCGTCGGCGCGCTGGCGATCGGCCAGGCGCTCATCACCCTCGCGGGCTTCGCCATCAGCCTGGCCGCCGTCAACCCGGTCATGGTCGCCGTCATCGTCGTCGCCGCCCTGCCTGCCGCGCGCATCGAGCTGATGCTCAGCCGCAAGCGCGCCGAGGTGATGTGGGACATCACCCCCGCCATGCGCCGCCAGGTGTTCTTCGGCGACCTGCTCACCCGGCCGGAGGCGGCCAAGGAGGTGCGGCTGTTCGGCCTGGGCGACTACCTGCGTACCCGGATGCTGGACGAGGTCAGCGGCATCAACCGCGCCGAGCGCGACGTGGACCTGCGCGCTCTGCGCAGCCAGGGCGTGATGGCGCTGCTCGGGAGCGTCGTGGCCGCCGGCGGGCTGCTGTGGGCCATCCTCAGCGCCGCCTCGGGAGGCATCAGCGTGGGCGAGGTGACGGTCTTCGTCGCGGCCGTCGCGGGCGTCCAGACGGCGCTGACCGCGATCGTCAGCCAGTGGGCGGACGCGCACAACGCGCTGCTGATGTTCGGCCACTACACGGAGGTGGTGGCGGCCGAGCCCGACCTGCCGGTGCCGCGCGAGCCCGCCGCGCTGCCCGCGCTGCGCGACGGGATCGAGCTGCGCGACGTGTGGTTCCGCTACAGCGACGAGCACCCCTGGATCCTGCGCGGGGTGGACCTGTTCGTCCCCGCAGGCCGGACGGTGGCCCTCGTCGGGGTGAACGGCGCGGGCAAGAGCACGCTGGTCAAGCTGCTGTGCCGGATGTACGACCCGACCAAGGGACAGATCACCTGGGACGGGGTGGACCTGCGCGACGCGAGCCCGGCAGACCTGCGCGGGCGGATCGGCGCGGTGTTCCAGGACTACATGGACTACGACCTCACCGCCGCCGAGAACATCATGCTGGGCGACCTGACGGCCGACCGCGACCGGGTCCACGACTCGGCCCGCCGGGCGGGCGTGCATGAGACGGTCACCGCGCTGCCGCGCGGCTACGACACCATGCTCAGCCGCCTGTTCGGCGACCGCGACGAGCAGGCCGGGGTCTCCCTGTCGGGCGGGCAGTGGCAGCGGCTGGCGCTGGCCCGCGCGTTCATGCGGCAGCGCCAGGACCTGCTCATCCTGGACGAGCCCAGCTCGGGCCTCGACGCCCAGGCCGAGCACGAGGTCCACACCAGCCTGCGGGCCTACCGGGGCGACCGCACGAGCGTGCTGATCTCGCACCGGCTGGGCACCGTGCGCGCCGCCGACCTCATCGTGGTGCTGAGCGAGGGGCGGATCGCCGAACGCGGCACGCACGACGAGCTGATGGCCCTGGGCGGTGAGTACGCCCGGCTGTTCACCCTGCAGGCCGACGGCTACGGGACTCCTTCGGAGGCACCGGAGGACAACTTCCGTACGACCACACCCAGTACGCGATCGGCCGGCACGTAGCCGTACACCCGTGAGTCGGCGCTCGACGTGCCGTCGCCCACGACCACCAGCGCGCCCTCGGGCACCCTCGCACCGGGCCCCGCCGCCACCGCCTCCACCACGTCGGCCGGCACGGGGTCGCCGGGCAGCGCGGTCACCCGCTTGATCGCCCAGGGCGGCGCCGGAGGGCCCGTGCCCCACCCCGAAGGCCGCGTCGACTCGAACACCACCACCCGGCCCCGCCGCACCGCACCGGTCCGGCGGACCAGCACCCGGTCACCCGGACGGTAGGCCGGCGCCATGCTCACGCCGCTCACCTGGACGACGACGAGACCGCGCCGGGCGACGACCGCGAGGACGACGAGCACGGCGAGGGCGATGAGCGCGTACCACACGGCTCCACTCTAGACCCGGCAAGATCATTCGACGATCCGCCGGCCGTGGTCACGGCGGTCTCCCCGCCGCGGGGAGACCGCCGCACCCACGGTCAGCCCTCCGGCAGGATCCGGACGGTCGCCGTGGCGGGAGCGCTGACGCGATACCCCCCGCCGGGCAGCAACCTGACGGTGACCGTGCGCCCGGCGGGCGCGTGCCCGCGCCGGTCGAGCACCCGGACCGGCTCGGTGGCCGTGGTCCGCCCGGCCGCGAACGTGACGCGCCCGTCGAGCCGCGCGTAGTCCCGCCCGGCCCGCGTGTCGCGATCGTCGTGGACGACGTAACGCACGGTCAGCTCCTCGTCCGCGGAGTGCGCCGGCCGGACGAACGTGAGGACCCCGTCGGTGCCGGGCTCGCGGGCGTGCGACGTGGCCTCCACGGAGACGCGCGGCAGCGGGTCGACGGCGTTGCGCCGGGTGGCCAGGCGCGGCACCCCGGCGGCGCCGATGCTGTGGTGGTAGAACTCGGCCATCGCCTCCGGGGTGTTGTGGTTCCAGGTGCGCACGCCCCACGGCATGGCCAGCGTCCAGTCCGGCTGGGCCGCCTGCTCGGCCTGCGAGGGGAAGACGAACGTCTCACCGATGATCATCGGCTTGCCGTCGCGTTTCGCGATCGACCTCGCCTGCTCGTAGTGGCGGGCCGCGTAGCCCTCGGGGTCGTAGAAGTCCACCGACAACACGTCGTAGTAGTCCCTGCCGGGGCTGAAGGAGGACCAGTCGTTCGCGTCGTACTCGGCCAGGCCGCCGTCGAGCCCCTCGTAGCGGTCGAACTTCGGGTCGCCGTCGGCCCAGCCGTAGTCGTCCGGCAGGTCCTGGACGTTCCACACCCAGACGATGTTGGACAGCCCCTTCTCGACCTCCATGTAGTCGTGGAACATCCGGTACAGCCCCGCGCCGCCGGTCAGGCCGGGCCGGCCGCCCCACCAGAACACGTGCTGGTTCATCTCGTGGAAGGGCCGCAGCAGCACGGTCACCCCGGCGTCCTCGAGCTGCTGGAGGTAGCGGGCGTACTCGTCCATGCGCAGCTTCCAGTTGCGGTTGAGCGGCGTGCCGTCGGTCATCAGCTCCTTCCACTGATCGGCGTAGAGGTAGCTGAAGATCCGGTTCGGGCCGGGCAGCGTCTCGTGCGCCTGGTCACCGCCCCAGCCGCCCTCGCGCTCCTGCGCGACGGTGTACTGCGGGGGCGAGACGTGGAACATGATCTGCACGAGGCCGCCGCCGGCCCACTGCCGCCTCACCTCGTCGATCATGTTCTGCCGGTACGGCACGGTGCCGCCGGTCAGGAAGTCCGCGCTGTACAGGGCCGGGTAGACGCCGAACTGGTTGGCCACCCGCTGGTGCAGCACGTCGGCGTTGCGCGGGTCGGCGTACGACTGGTCGTGGTGCATGGCCGAGAGCATGCCCTTGCCGGTCAGGCCCTTGAGGTAGGCGGTCACGTCCACGCGCGGCGGCAGGTCGCGCACCCGCACCCGCAGGCTCACGTCCTGGTCCACCGTGAAGGTGATGCCGTTCTGGTGCAGCTTGAGCTGCTGGAGCCGGACGAGCGTGCTGCCGTTGCCGGCGAAGTCGCCCTTGGGCGCGAACCGGTCGCCGGAGGAGGGCAGGACGGCCGCGTTCTGCGAGGTGTAGCGCGCCTGCACGATCCGCGCGCCGGCCGGCAGCACGGCGGCGTCGTTCAGGGCGGTGACGAGGTTGCCCACCCGGTCGGCCGTCAGCGCGCCGCCGGGGAAGGAGACCTCCGGCACGTACGGCTTCTCATCGAAGACGAGCTCGATCTCGTCCACCGTGACGCGTCCCTCCGAGACCTCGCCGACCTGGTTGACATAGAGGGCGAACGACGTGATCCCCGCCGTGTTGATCGTCCCCGTGCCTGTCTTGGGGGTGAACGACCCGATCGGGATCGTCAGGTGCTGCGGCTGCGCCGAGGCCGGGTCGAAGCCGGGCACCGCGTTCAGGTGCGCCTCGTAGGAGGCCCCGTCGGACAGCTGCAGCAGCACGTCCTGGCCGGGCGTGGCGTTGGCGACCCACAGCTCGACGGCTCGCAGGCCCGGCCAGTAGCCGTTCACCGGCCGGGAGCGGCCCGAGTAGCCGCCGGTCAGCGTGTAGGCCAGCTCCATGGCGTTACCGAGCCCGGCGCCGAACGGTGAGGGCACGAGCGTGGCGGTGTTCGTCCCGCCGTTGGGGTTGGGTGCGTACGCGGCCGACAGGCGGGCGCTGTCGGCGTAGGCCGAGAAGTCGTCCAGCTTCTCCCGGTAGGCGTCCGCGGCCTGCGCGGCCGGGACGGCCACGCAGAGCGCGAGAAGGGCCAGCAGGACGGTGAGCACTCTGCTCATGCAGGCAAGGTCCACTTCTGGTTAGCGTTGGTGGTGCAGCTCCAGATCTGCAGCGCGGTGCCGTCGGCCGGGCTCTGCCCGGTCGCGTCCAGGCACTTGCCGGTGGCGGCGCTGGTCAGGCGCTGGGTGGCGGAGTCGTAGGTCCACCGCTGGTTGGCGTTGCCGCTCGTGCAGTCCCAGATCTGCACCCTGGTCCCGTCGGCGCCGACCCCGCCGGCCACGTCCAGGCACTTGCCGAGCGCGCGGATGGTCCCGTCGGAGCCGACCGTCCACGCCTGCGCGCTGCCGTTGGCGTCACAGGTGTAGAGCTGCACCTTGGTGCCGTTGGCCGGGTTGGCGGCGGCGACGTCGACGCACTTGCCGCCGAGCCCCCTGATCTTCCCCGTACGGGTGGCGCCGCCTCCTGCCGTGATCGTGAACTCGCCGCGGTTGTACACCCGCGGCCCGAAGTAGCTCGCCTGCACGCCGGCGTTGGTGTTGTACGCCGGGTCGGTCAGCCACTCCGCCCACACCATGAACCAGGTCCACCGCGGCTGGGCGTTGAGCAGCGCCGGGCTCGGGGTGCGGCCCACCTCGGCCAGGGAGATCGGCTTGCCGCCCGCGACGTCGAGCATCGCCTGGTAGTCGGAGGCGGAGGGCTCCAGCTTGGCCCACACGTCGAGGGAGGCCACGTCGGCGTACGACGAGCCCGGCCAGTATTCGCCGATGGAGCCCATGGAGACGTCCTTGACGTTCCAGACCCACACGAGGTTCGTCAGGCCCTGCGAGGTGTAGTAGTCGTAGGTGATCTGGTACAGCTTGCGGCTGCCGTTGGCGCCGGGCCGGCCGCCCCACCAGGACCAGCCGTCGTTCATCTCGTGAACGGGCCGCCACAGCACGGGCACGCCGGCGTTCTGGAGCTGGCGCAGGTAGGGCAGCGCCTCGGCGAGCCGGCTCTTGTAGGCGTTGTTGAGGCTCGTGCCGTTGGTGACGAGCTGGCTCCACTGGCTGTCGGACAGGTGGCTGAGCACGCCGCCGGAGTCCCAGCCGCAGGTGGGGCCGGTGGTGGGCGGGCACATGTGCCAGGTCAGGGCCACCACCGAGCCGCCCTGCCACTGGCGGATGGCCTCGTTGACCATCGTCTGGCGGCTGGAGACGTCGGCGGCGGCGAACAGGAAGTCGCCGCCCCACAGGCCGGGGGTCTGGCCGGTGATGCTCTGGGCGACGCGGGTGTACTTGGTGGGGTCGCTGTTGGGCTCGCGGTTGTGCTGGCCCGACAGGGTGTACTGGCCGGAGATCCGGTTCAGGAAGCCGATCAGGTCGGCGCGGGTGGCGGCGGGGAAGGCCAGTGCGGGCGTGGCCAGGCTCGCGACGGTGGCCAGGGCCACCGCCAGGGTCAGTAACAGGCTGCGGGGGGTGCGCATGGGGGTTCCCTCCTACGGGGCGGGATAGGCGGTGACCTGGTCGACGGTGAGCGTGCCGGTGCCCGGCGCGCCGCCGACGTAGAACGAGAGCTGCTCGAAGCGGGTCAGGTCGAGCGGGCCCGCGCCGGCCCAGCTCGGGTGGTCGAACGCGGTGAACGGGATGCGGGCCACGCCGTCAGGCACGGCGTCGAGGGTGTGCTCGAAGTAGACGCCGCCGGTGACGAACTGCACGGTGATCTTCGCGGGCGCGCCCGTCTGGGCGAGCCGCAGTTCCAGGCCGTGCTGCCCCCACACGTCCAGGGCGGGGGAGAAGGTACGGGTGACGCCCGCGTAGCCGGCGCCGCCGAGCGTGTAGTCCAGCCGCAGGTCCTGGCCTGGTGCCAGCGACGGGGTGATCTGGTCGCCGCCCGGGTTGCGCACGTAGGCGGCGGCGAGCTGGGCAGAGTCGGCGTAGCCGGTGAAGTCGTCCACGACGGCGGGGGCGGTGGGCAGCGGGCGGGTGGCGAAGGAGGACACCGCGCCGTGGGTGCGGCCGGCCGCGTTGACCGCCGTGACCCGCCAGTGGTAGGTGAGGCCGGGTTCGAGCTCCCCGGCCGGCCGGTGCTCCGCCCCGGTGATCGCGGTGGCCGACAGCACGGGGTCGCTCAGGTCGGCGTGCTCGGAGACGGTGAGCGTGTAGTAGCCCGCGCCCTCGGCCGGGCTCCAGGTGAACGCCGGGGTGCCCAGCACGTCACGGGCGTCAGGAGCCGGGGTGAGCGGCGCGGGGATGGCCGGGGGCGCGGAGACGGGGGCCGGGTCGGCCGACCAGAGGGTGGCGCGGGTCAGCCCCTCGCCGCCGCTCCACAGCACGCGGACGTGACCCGCGCCGCCGGCGTCCGCCGTCACCTGTCCGTCGCCGCTCTCGTGCCGCACGGTACGCCAGGCGGCGCCGTCGCCGGAGACCTGCACCCGCACGCGGGGCCGGCCCGCCACGTCGAAACGCACCCGCTGCAGCCCGGGGCGGCTCCACGACATCCAGGCCTCGCCCCGCGCGACGGCCGCAGCCGGGGTGAGGGTGACGTTCCCGTGGCCGTCGGCCAGGTCCGTCGTCTGCAGCGGATCGACGAGCACGACCTGCGAGCGGGTGACCCGCACCGGCTCCGAGGCCGTGCCGCGCCGGCCGTCGCGGTCGACCGGGACGACCCGGTAGGTGACCTCGCCCGCCGCGCCCGCGTCCAGCCACGGCGCCTGGTTGTCGGTGAGCAACCCCTGGTGGGCGGCGCTCCACCGGCCGTGCTGCGAGCGCTCGACGACGTAGCCGGCGGCGCCGGCCGTGCCGCGCCAGCGCAGCTCGTTCAGCCCGCCGCGCTTGTCCACCTGGACGAGGAGCGGCGGCCCGACGCGGGCGGGACGGCCACCCGATGGGGAGACCTGCCCGGCGAAGGCGACCTGCGCCTCGACGGAGGCCCGCATGCGCTCGTCGTCGCCGGGATAGTGCAGGGTGAAGCCGTCGTCGTGCTGTACGAAGCCGCCCCGGTCGTGGTGACCGAACAGCGACCACGACAGCATGCCGGTGACGTTGCGGTCCGCGGCGAGCGGGGTGAGCAGCTCCTCGGTGGCCGCGGTGGAGGCGTACTCGCCGGCGAGGTAGACCTTGCCCGCGCCGGTCACCCTGGCCGCGTCGGCGCCGACCCGCTCGGTGGTCGGCGGGTAGTAGTGCACGTCCACGATGTCCACGCCGGGCGCGGCGAGCGTGTCAGGGTCGATCTCGAAGCGGCGCCCCGCCGCGATGAGCTGGCGCGGCGCCCACTTCCTGAACGCGGCGGCGTTGCGGTTGATCCAGTCGAGCGTCATGCCCTCCAGCTCGTTGCCGAACTCCCAGGCCATGATCGTCGGGTCGGCGTTGTAGGCCCTGCCCGTCAGCGGGTTGACCCGGCTCATCACATGCTCGGCGTAGGCCTGGTAGTCGGCGATCACGCGCTCGTCGGTGTAGAACGCCTCCGACGGCAGGCCGTAGGGGTCGGTGAAGTCGCGGTGACCGCCGTGGTAGTAGGACCACTCGTCGGTCAGCGGCAGGATCAGGCGCAGGCCGATCGAGCCGGCGTAGGCGATCGCGTAGTCCACCGTCGCGAACGCCGCCTCGTTGAAGCCCGCCTGCTTCGAGGGCAGGATCGACAGCGGGTTGCCGGTGGAGGCCAGCATGTGCGAGCGCACCACGGTCATGCCCATGGCCTTGGCCGTGTCGAGGGCGTCCCTGATGCGGAAGAACGTCGGGTAGGCGACGCCGCCGACGTTCTCGTCCAGGCCGAGCCAGTAGATGTTGGTGCCGGCGAAGCGGAACGGCTTGCCATCGAGGCTGAGGCGGGAGTCCGCGCGGGTCACGAACCGGGTGTTCAGCGAGCTCAGGTCCGCCGGGGTGGGGGCAGCGTGCGCGGGCGGGGCCAGGGAGAGGGCCAGGACGACCGCGGCGAGGCTCGCCCATCGGAGGGAACGCATGGGGCTGGGCCTTTCTCGGATTCGGCTGAACGATTGCTTTACCGAATAAGTGCCCTGAAGATAGAACCGGCGCGACAACGATGTCAACGATCCGAAACCCACAAGACACGGTGGCTTAACGTCAGCCTGACCCGGTTCAGCGGCTGCCCGCTCCCGGGACGTCCGTGCGGGCTCCGAGCCGCCTCCGCGACCTGCTGGTTTAGCAAGTAACTAAAACGGTCTAGACACGTTCAGGTGGGAATCGCTACCTTGTCGGACGTCTGGGGGCGTTTGTCCCATTGTCATGACCAAGGAGCAGACGGTTGACGAAGCAGAGTAGGTCGCTGGACTCGGGATGGACGCTCCGGCTGGCGGGCGGCGCGGCCCCCGCCGAGCTCGCCGGGCTCCGCGACGAGGCCGTGCCCGCCCAGGTGCCCGGCTGCGTGCACGCGGACCTCCTGGCGGCCGGGCTGATCCCCGACCCGTACCGTGATCTCAACGAGCTGGAGGTGGCGTGGGCGGGCCGGGCCGACTGGCGTTATGACACCGTGCTGGCCGCCGCCCCGCCCGGCTTCGAGCGTACGGACCTGGTCTTCGACGGGCTCGACACCGTCGCCCGGGTGCTGCTCGACGGGCAGGAGCTGGGCCGCACCCGCAACATGCACCGCTCCTACCGGTTCGACGTCACCGGCCGGGTGCGCGCGGGCTCGGCGCTGTCGGTGGAGTTCGCCTCGGCCTACACCGAGGCCGAGGCGCTGCGCGAGCGGCTCGGCGCGCGGCCGAACGAGTACCCCGAGCCGTTCAACTACATCAGGAAGATGGCCGCCTCCTTCGGCTGGGACTGGGGGCCCACCCTCGTCACCGCCGGCATCTGGCGTCCCGTGCGGCTGGAGAGCTGGAGCACCGCCCGGCTGGCCTCCGTCAGGCCGCTCGTCACCGTCACCGGCCGCGGCACCGGCACCGGCACCAGCGGCAGCGGCAGGATCGAGGCGCACGTCGAGCTGGAGCGCACCGCCTCCGGCGCGGGCCGCGAGCTGACGCTCACCGTCGAGGCCGCCGGGCACACCGCCGTCCAGGCCGTCACCTCCGGCAGCGCGGTGGTCGTGCTGGAGGTGCCAGGGCCCGAGCTGTGGTGGCCGCGCGGGTACGGCGACCAGCCCCTGTACGACTGTGTCGTCACCCTGTCCGACGCCGGGCACGTCCTGGACCGGTGGGAGCGGCGCGTCGGGTTCCGCACGGTGGAGCTGGACCGCGCGCCCGACGAGCACGGCACCGCCTTCACCCTGCGCGTCAACGGCCGGCCGATCTTCGCCCGCGGCGTCAACTGGATCCCCGACGACGCCCTGCCCGCCCGCATCACCCCCGAGCGCTACCGCCGCCGGCTGGTCCAGGCCGCCGAGGCCGGCGTGGACCTGGTCCGCGTCTGGGGCGGCGGCATCTACGAGGACCGCGCCTTCTACGACGCCTGCGACGAGCTCGGCCTCATGGTCTGGCAGGACTTCCTGTTCGCCTGCGCCGCCTACCCCGAGGAGCAGCCGCTGCGCGGCGAGATCGAGGCCGAGGCCCGCGAGAACGTCACCCGGCTCAGCCCGCACGCCAGCCTCGTGCTCTGGAACGGCAACAACGAGAACCTGTGGGGTTTTCGCGACTGGGGCTGGGAGCCCGAGCTGGACGGCGAGAGCTGGGGCGAGGGCTACTACCTCGGGCTGCTGCCGCGCGTGGTGGCCGAGCTGGACCCGACCCGCCCGTACCAGGCGGGCAGCCCCTGGTCGGGCTCCTGGGACCACCATCCCAACGACCCCGCGCACGGGCCCTCCCACTTCTGGGAGGCCTGGAACCGCCGCGACTACAGCGACTACCTCGACCACGTGCCGCGCTTCGCCGCCGAGTTCGGCTGGCAGGCGCCGCCCGCGCACGCCACCCTGCGCGAATGGCTCGGCGACGACCCGCTCAGCTCCACCTCGCCCGGCATGCTGCACCACCAGAAGGCCGAGGACGGCAACGGCAAGCTCGACCGGGGCCTGGCCCACCACTTCACCGCCCCCGCCGACTTCGACCAGTGGCACTACCTCACGCAGGTCAACCAGGCCCGCGCCATCGCGACCGGCGTCGCCCACTGGCGCTCCCACTGGCCGGTCTGCGGCGGGACCGTCGTCTGGCAGCTCAACGACTGCTGGCCGGTGACCTCGTGGGCGGCGATCGACGGGGCCGAGCGGCTCAAGCCGCTCTACCACGAGCTGCGCCGCCTGTACGCCGACCGGTTGCTCACCTTCCAGAGCAGGGACGGCGCCCGCGTGCTGGCCGCCGACAACCAGTCGCCCGAGCCCTGGCAGGGCACCGCCGTCGTGCGCAGGCTGCGTGCCGACGGGACGGGCCTGGCCGAGGAGCACGTGCCGTTCACCGTGCCGCCGCGCTCGGTCGCGCTGCTGCCGCTGACGGCCGAGGTCGCCGAGATCAAGGACGCCGCGGCCGAGCTGCTCGTGGCCGACGCAGGTGACCTGCGCGACGTCGCGCTCGGCGGGCCCGACAAGGAGTTCGCCTACCCGCCCGCCGAACTCGACCTGCGGCTGGACGTCTCCGGCGGTACGCTCATGGTTGTGATCACCGCCCGCGCCTTCGTCCGCGACCTGCTGCTGCAGGCCGACCGGCTCGGCCCCGCGGCGAGCGCCGACCGCGGGCTGGTCACGCTGCTCCCCGGCGAGAGCGTCACGATCACGGTGCGCGGCCTGCCCGACGCCGCCCAGGTGGACGCCGCCGCCGTGCGGCCGGCCCTGTTCTGTGTCAACGCGGCGGAAGGGGTCCCGCGGCCATGAGAGCTGCCGCCCGCCCGGGCGGGAAGGTGACGATCGCCGAGGTCGCCGCGCGCGCCGGAGTGTCCAAGGGCTCGGTGTCGCTGGCGATGAACGACAAGCCGGGCGTGTCCGCGGCCACGCGGGAGAAGGTGTTCAAGGCAGCCCGTGAGCTGGGCTGGCTGCCCAACCAGGCCGCCCGTTCCCTGTCGTCGGCCTCGACGCAGGTCAGCAACGTGGGGCTGGTCATCGCCAGGCCGGCCCGCATGCTCGGGCTTGAGCCGTTCTACATGGAGTTCGTCTCCGGCATCGAGAGCGTGCTGGTCGAGCGGTCGTATTCACTGCTGCTGCGGCTGGTGCACGACGTCGGCGAGGAGATCGGCGTCCTGGACGGCTGGGGCCGCAGCAAGCAGATCAGCGGCTCCATCATGGTCGACTTCACCCTCGACGACCCCCGCGTCGCGCCGATCGCGGCGCTGGGCCTGCCCGTGATCGCCGTCGGGCATCCCGACCTGACCGGCGGGCTGCCGTCGGTCTGGACCGACGACGGCGCGGCGGTCACCGAGGCGGTGCGTTACCTGGCGGCGCTCGGCCACCGGCGGCTCGCGCGGGTGGGCGGCCCCGCCACGCTCGGGCACAGCATGATCAGGAGCGAGGCGTTCGCCAAGGCGGTCGCCGACCTCAACCTGGAGCCCGGCCGCATCCTGCCCACCGACTTCTCCGGCGAGCAGGGCGCCCGCGCCACGCGGGCGCTGCTCGCCTCCGCCCAGCGGCCCACGGCCATCCTGTACGACAACGACATCATGGCCGTGGCCGGCCTGTCCGTGGCCACGGAGATGGGCGTGTCCGTGCCCGCCGAGCTGTCACTGCTGGCCTGGGACGACTCGCAGCTCTGCCGGCTCACCCATCCGCCGCTGTCGGCCATGAGCCACGACGTCTTCGCCTTCGGTGCCGAGGTCACGCGCCGGCTCATGGACCTCATCGACACCGGCCACGCCGAGGTGGGCGCGGTGCCGACGCCCGTGCTCGTCCCGCGCGGCACCACCGCCAGGGCCCGCTGACCCAGCCGCTCCTCGGACGCCGCCCTCGCACGCCCTCAGGCAGCTAAACCGCTCTAGTCATTGTTTTTCCAGCTCAGCCCACATCTCGATCGACGTCTGCACTGAACTCCTTGTAACGGTTATGTATCTTCAGTGCTTCGTCCCTTTTACGCCTAAACGCGACATGCCACTGTTCACCGCAACCACGGTGCTTCCCTTAGGAGATGGTGTGAGATGCGCAGACTTGCGCTGACCGGTCTGGCCCTCGCGGTGACCGCGGCACTGGCCGCCGCCTGCGGCGGCAGCGGAAGGAGTACGGCGCCCGCCACGGCGGCGAGCGACCCGTCGAAGGTCTCCGGCGAGATCACCGTGCTGACCAACCGCACCGACCTGGTGAACGACGGCACGATGAAGAAGTACGCCGGCGAGTTCGCGAAGGTCTACCCCGGCGTCCAGGTCAAGTTCGAGGCGATCACCGACTACGAGGGCGAAGTCAAGATCCGCATGAACACCGAGAACTACGGTGACGTGCTGCTGATCCCGAACAACATCGCCAAGGGCGACTACCCCAAGTTCTTCGCCCCCCTCGGCTCGGCCGCCGACCTGTCCCAGAAGTACAAGTTCATCCAGTCCGGCACGGTGAACGACCAGGTCTACGGCATCGTCTCCTTCGCCTCGGCCAACGGCTTCGTCTACAACAAGGACCTGTGGGCCAAGGCCGGCGTCACCGACTGGCCCAAGACGCCGGAGGAGTTCCTCGCCGGGCTGAAGGCCGTCAAGGACAAGACCGGCGCGACCCCGCTCTACACCAACTACAAGGACGGCTGGCCGCTCAGCAACTGGACCAACGGCAACGGCTCGGTCACCTGCGACGTCAAGGCCGAGTCGGCGATGGCCACCGAGGACCCGTGGGCCCCCGGCAAGGACCTCAACGTCGTCGACTCCCTGCTGTTCAACGCCGTTCAGCAGCAGCTCACCGAGAAGGACCCGACCACCACCAACTGGGAGGACTCCAAGAAGTTCATCGCCACCGGCAAGATCGGCGCGATGTGGCTCGGCTCCTGGGCGATCCCGCAGATGCAGGCCGCCGCCACCACGGCCGGCCAGAGCCCCGACTCCATCGCCTTCATGCCCTTCCCCTCCCAGGCCGGCGGCTCCTTCTGCTCGGTGCTCAACCCCGACTACCAGTACGCCGTCAACAGCCACTCCCCGAACAAGGCGGCGGCTCGGGCCTGGCTCGACTGGTTCGTCGACAAGTCCGGCTTCTCCGCCACCAACCAGGGCGTCTCGCCCGTCAAGTCCGACCCGCTGCCCTCGGCGCTGAAGCCGTACAGCGACGCGGGCGTCAAGCTCATCGAGCTGGAGACCGACCAGCGCATCCTGGTCGACAACATCGACAAGGAGTCCGAGGTCGGCATCAAGTCGCCCGACTACCGGCAGAAGCTCATCGACGTCGCCCGCGGCGCCGCCAAGGGCGACCTGAACAGCGTGCTCGCCGACCTGTCCGCCCGCTGGAAGGCCGGCCAGCAGGCCGCCGCCTGACGTCCCTGTCCGACGGCCGGCCAGCAGGCCGCCGCCTGATACCGCCGCCTGACACCCCCGCCCGCGGTGCCGGCCCGACCCGGCGCGCCGGCACCGCTCGCTGACCGAAGAAAGGCAGAGATGACACCCGTCTCGTCATCCCTGAGGCGCGGCCCCGCGGGAGGCCCGCGACCGCAGGACGGGGCGCGCCACTCCAGGCAGCGGCCGCGCCGCCGCTGGAGGCAGCGCCTGACCCCGTGGCTGTTCCTGCTGGTGCCGCTGGCCCTGCTCATCACCTTCTCGTACGTGCCGATCATCAACATGATCGTGTACAGCTTCACCGACTGGGACGGCGTCAGCCCCGACTACACGTTCACCGGCCTGGAGAACTACGTCGAGATCTTCACCCGTCCCGAGCTGTTCAGGGTCTTCGTCGCCAGCGCCTACTATCTCGGCGCCGCCGTCCTGCAGATCGTGCTCGCGCTGTACTTCGCCACCGTCCTCAGCTTCAACACCCGCTTCCGCAACCTGTTCAAGGGCATCCTGTTCTTCCCCTACCTGATCAACGGGGTGGCCATCGGCTTCGTCTTCCTCTACTTCTTCCAGGAGGGCGGCACGTTCGACACCGTGCTGCGGCTCTTCGGGATCGGCGGCGAGCACCTCTGGCTCGGCGACCCCGACCTGGTCAACTACTCGCTGGCCGGGGTCTCGGTGTGGCGCTACATGGGGCTCAACTTCGTGCTCTTCCTCGGCGCGATCCAGTCGATCGCGCCGGAGCTGTACGAGGCCGCCGAGCTCGACGGGGCCAACCGGTGGCAGCAGTTCCGCTTCATCATCGTGCCCAGCCTGCGCCCCCTCATCGGGCTGACCGCGATCCTGGCGATCTCCGGCTGCCTGTCGGTCTTCGAGATCCCGTACATCATGACCGGCGGCGCAGGCGCGAGCGAGACCTTCGTCATCCAGACCATCAAGCTCGCCTTCCGCTTCAACAAGACCGGCCTGGCCTCGGCCGCCGCCGTGGTGCTCCTCGTCATCATCCTGCTGGTGGCGTGGGTGCAGCGGCGGATCGTCCCGGAAGAAAGGGTGACCTCGTGACGACCGCTGTCCGCGCCAGGGTGGCGAGCACCCTGAAGTACCTGTCCCTGATCGTGGCCGGCCTGGTCGTGCTGCTGCCGCTCGGGGTGGTGCTGCTCACCTCGCTGAAGACGTCCGACGAGCTCGCGGCCGGCAGCGGCCCGCTGACGCCCCCCGGCGACTGGCTCAACCTGGCCAACTACGTCACGGCCTTCGAGAAGGGACGGATGGCGGAGGCGGCGCTCAACACCTTCGTCATCCTGGTGGTCTCGATCACCGGCACGGTCTTCATCGGCTCGGCCGCCGCCTACGCGATCGACCGGTTCGACTTCCGCCTGAAGAAGCTCATCGTCGCCCTGTTCCTGTTCGCCACGCTCGTCCCCAGCATCACCACCCAGGTCACGACATTTCAGGTCATCGACCAGCTCGGCCTCTTCAACACCCGCCTGGCCCCGATCATGCTGTACCTCGGCACGGACATCGTGGCGATCTACATCTTCCTGCAGTTCATCCGGAGCATCCCGATCTCGGTGGACGAGGCCGCCCGCCTGGACGGCGCCTCCTCGTTCACGATCTACCGGAAGATCATCCTCCCGCTGCTCAAACCGGCGATCGCGACCGTCGTCATCGTCAAGGGCATCGCCGTCTACAACGACTTCTACATTCCCTTCCTCTACATGCCGGACCAGGGGCTGGGCACGATCTCGACGTCGCTGTTCCGCTTCAAGGGGCCGTTCGGGGCGCACTGGGAGAACATCTCGGCGGGGGCGATCCTGGTGATCGTGCCGACGCTGGCCGTGTTCCTGCTGCTCCAGCGCTTCATCTACAACGGGCTGACCCGGGGCGCGGCCAAGTGAGCGAACACGTGGAGTACCCGTAGGCGTCAATGGCTCATCGGCCACGCCCCCTCAACTGCCGGACCCCGACGAGAACGAGGACCAGCGCCACCACCATGACGATCGGGCCGATGATCGCCCAGGTGGTGACGCCGCTCATCACGCTGCCGCCGACGATCCCCAGACCCTGCAGCGTCCACACGAGCCCGGTCAGGGCCAGCAGGACACCGAGTACGAGGAAGATCCAAGCCTTGACCATGAAAGCTCCCGGTCGTGCTGGTCACATGTGCCATCGCCCTAGATCGTCGCGCACAGTCCGCCCGCTTGCCCACCCCGAGCCAGGGGCCTGGTGACCCGATCACGGTCACGATTCACGCGCGACCGCTGCCGGAGTGCCCGTCACCGGTGACGATGAGGAGGTGAACAGACGCAAGCCCGGGTGGCGGTTCGCCGTCGCCGTGCCGGCTGTCCTGGCGGTGGCCGTGGCGGTGGTCGCGGTCTGGCGGGCGTGGACCCCGGGTGCGGAGGTCAACCTCGCCGACGTCGTCGCTGTGTCACTGGCCGGGGCCATGCTGGCGGGCGCGGTGGTGGCCTGGGCGAGGCGTTCCGCCCTCCCGGCCGGCCCAGCCGGCGTGACCGGCGCGGGTGTCGGCCCAGCCGATGTGACCGGCGCGGGTGCCGGCGCCGCCGCGCAGGTGCTGGCCGGGCTGGTGGAGCGGCAATGGCGCGCCGAAGCCCGTAACCGGCTGCTGGACGACCCGGGACCGATCCCGGTGCACTGGCAGCTCATCGCCGATGCGACGGTGATGAGCCAGCCGCGCCTGATCACGTTCCCTACCGAGCCGACCGACGCCGCGAGCCTCGCCGATGCGAAGGACCGGTTCGGGCCTGCCCTGACCGGCCGTAGCGACGCCATCGCGGCCTTCGCGGACGCCTTCCGCGGCCTGAGGCAGCGGCGGCTGGTCATCACCGGCGGCGCGGGCATGGGCAAGACCACCTTGGCCATTCAGCTGCTCCTGCGTTTGCTGGCCATGCGCGCGGCCGACCGGGCCGGCGCCGGCGAGGGGCAGCCGGTGCCGGTGCTGCTGCCGGTCTCGGGCTGGGACACGGACGCTCATCCCCGGCTGCAGGACTGGCTCGCCGTCCGCCTGGCCGCCGACTACCCGGCGCTGGCCGCTCCTGAGCTTGGCGCGGGTGCCGCCGCCGCGCTGGCCGAAGGCGGTCACGTCCTGCCCGTCCTGGACGGCCTGGACGAGATCCCGCCGCCTGCGCGCACCAAGGTGCTCGCAGCGCTCAACGCCTCGCTGACCGCCCGCGACCAGCTCATCCTCACCAGCCGCCGTAAGGAGTTCACCACCGCCGTCCGCGAGACCGGCAGGCCACTGACCGCCGCCGCGGTCATCGTCCCCAAGCCCATCACCCCCGAGGCCGCCGCTGACTACCTGGCCGCCTGCCTCCCCGCCGTCCTGTCCGGGGACTGGACCCGGACCCTGGACGCGCTGCGCTCCCGAGCCCTTCCCGGCCTGACCCGGCTGGCCGCCACCCCGCTGGGCCTGTGGCTGATCCGCACCGTTTACCTGACCCCCGAAGGCGACCCCGTACCGCTGACCGGACCTCTTGGCGACGATGCCGACGCGCTGCGCGCCCACCTCCTCGACCAGCTCATCCCCGCGCTGATCAAGGCGCGCCCGCCCAGCACCGATCCCGCCCACCACTTCCGGCCGCGACGGGTGCGCGACCCCGACGTCACCCGCCGCCACCTGACCAGCCTGGCCCGCGCCTTTCCCCCGGGCGCCACCCGCGACATCACCTGGTGGCACATCGCCCGCACCACACCCCACATCCGATCGGCAGTCGGGCTCACGACCGGGATCGCCTTCGGGCTCGTGGCCGCGCTCGCGTTCACGCTCACGCTCGGGATCGCGTTCGGGATGATCGCGCTCGATCCCTCCAGCGGGGTCGAGTTCGGGATCGACTTCACGACCGGGATCGGGATGGGTATCAGCTTCGGGCTCGCGAGCGGTCTCGTGCGCGCCCGGTCCTGGGTCGACGAGCGGCCTGGCCGCGCGGACCTGCGCCTGCGCGGGCGAACCGCCCTGCTCCTCCGCTCCATCATGGGCGCCCTCGCGGTCGGGTTGAAGATCGGGTGCTGGGTCGGGCTCACGATCGCCGCCATGCCGATGGTTACGGTCGAATTCGACTCCGGGGTGGTCGTGCGCCTTGATCTCGCCGACTTCGATGCCGCCGGTGGGCTCCAGGTCGGAGCCGCCGCCTGGCTCGGGATCACTCTGGCGTCGGGGCTGATCACCTGGGCGGAACAGCCCACGCTCGAATCGACCAGCACTCCCCGCTCCAGCTTGCGGGCCGACAGAGCGCTGTCCCTGCTGCGCATGGTCGTGACAGGGCTCTTGACCGGGGTTTTGTTCGGGCTCGTAGCCGGGCTCGTGACCGGGCCAGGGGGCGCACTCATCATCGGGGTGGCGGTCGGGATCGGATCTGGGCTCACGTTCGGGCTCGCGGCCGGGTTCGTGATGGGCAACCATCACGCGTGGCTGGTCCTCACCATCGCGGTGGCCCGGCTGGCCCTCGAACACCGGCTTCCCTGGCGGATCATGGATTTCCTCGATGACGCTCACCGTCTGGGGCTCCTGCGCGCTGTCGGACCCGTCTATCAGTTCCGCCACGCGGCCCTGCACGACCACCTCGCCGCCGGACGCGACCATGAGCGGTAGTCCTCGCTGCCGGTGGTGCGCTGGTGCACCTTGCCCAGAAGCCGGTGATCACACGTCCGGCGCGCGAGGTCAAGGCAGGTCGCGGGCGGCCTTCAGCGCGCTGATGAGGTCGGTGGCGAACGTCCGATCGATCTTCTTACCCGCCAGCGCGCCGACCTCGGCGACCAGCCCCGTCAACAGCCCGCGCCTGGCCCGGGGCCGGTCCCACACCGTGGCCAGCGTGCGGAGCTGCGCCAGCAGCCCCGCCCGTACGCCGGGCCCGCTGATCCTGCCGGTCTCGGCGGCCTGCGTCACGGCGGCGGTCAGGGTCGCCGGGCTGAGTGCGGCCCAGGCGGGCCGGCGGACGGTGACCGTCACGGGGCCCGGCACCTGCTGGTCGCGCGGGTGGAAGGACGTGGTCGCCCCGGACGTCCCGACCTCGAAGGGCACCCAGTCGTGCACGACCGCGCTGCCGCGGCTGACCTGCTCGACGCGCAGCCCCCAGCCGCGCCCGTCGCCCAGCCTCGTGGTGGCCCACAGGCCCTCGGCCCAGGCGGGCAGCGTGCCGTCCAGGGTCAGGGCGTCGGGGGCGGAGGCGAGCGGGGTGGCCGGGGCGCCGGTCCAGGCGCTGGAGGTGGCGGTGACGGTGAGCGTGCGCTCCTCGCCGGTGAGGCGGAAGGCGCCGCCGTGCAGGTGGCCGCGGCCGTTGACGTAGCCGGAGACGACGGCGCCGGTGGCCTTGTCGAGGCGGGCCAGGACGAAGCGGCCGGCCATCGCGAGGCCGTCCACGACACGCTCCTCGGTGGAGTCGCTCACGTAGATGATGTCGCGATATCTCGGGGTTTCGATGCGGGTGACGGAGGTCATCGGGTCGCCGCCGTAGGACTCCTCGAAGGTGACCGCCGACAGGTTGCCCGGCCGGCCCGCACGCATGGTCTCGTACACCGCCGCGTACGTCGTGGTGTCGGCGGGGGTGACCAGCCTGCGGCGCTGGAAGTGCCAGTTCGGGTAGGCGTCCTTCTTGGCGGCGTCGTTCGCGGTGCGCCGGAGCGTCGGCACCTTGGAGAAGATCACCTCGTCGCCGGGGGAGCCGTTCACGAACGCGCGCACCGCCGTTCCCGTCCGGGCGCCCGTCCAGGTGAAGGAGAGGTCCTCGGTGCCGGGGCCGACGCGCGGGTCGCGCATCAGGTCACGGTCCTCGGCCAGACCCTCCGTCCGGCCGGTCGAGTCGTGGTAGGACTTCACCGTGCCGCCCTTGTCCTGCAGCGGCAGCGCGGTGTCGAGCGTGACGTCCTCGTCCTCCGAGGCGCGCAGGAACCACTGGTGGGCGTCGCCGCCCTTGAGCCGCGAGACGTCCACGGCGTACCGGCCGTCCGGTGACTGGATCACCGCGAGCAGGCGCCGCTTGACCTCGGCGCCGTCCTGCGCGGGCCCCGGCTCGGACGCCTCGATGAGCTGCACGCCCTTGCCCGAGGCGGCGCCGTCGTCGTAGGCGAGCACCGCCGCGCCGGTGCCGAGGGCGTCCTGGCAGGTGTAGCCGCCGGCGTTGTCCTTGGACCAGATCCACGGCGTGTTGTGCGCGGGGGTGTCCATGTGCCAGTAGCGGTTGTTCGGCACCTGGGTCGGGTAGCCCTGGTCGGGCAGCACCTCCATGCCCGAGCCCCACAGGATCAGCCCCAGGTGGTCGCCGTGGCCGTGGCCCGCCTTGTACGGCAGGCCCTCCGAGGTGGGCGGCAGCGTGAGGTGCGCCTGCAGCGCGTCGCGGGTGTCACCGGCGGTCAGCGCGTAGTGGCCGTAGCCGTACAGCTCGATGTTGCCCAGGTCGGTGATCGGGTCCGTGGCCACCATGTCGTCGGCCTTCGGGAAGTGGGTGTCGTTGATCGTCACCGGTACGCCGTCCGGGAAGCGCAGCTCCTGACCCATGGTCGCCGCCTTGGCGAAGATCGGATAGCGGGCCGGCACCAGGTCGGTGTGGTCCAGCGTCAGCTCGCCGGCGTATCCGGCGGGGTCGGCGTAGTTCTCCGCGAGCAGGGTGAACGCGCCGCGGGCGAAGAACATCACCTGGTCGTGGTAGGACGTGGTCGCCTCCTCCCAGGTGCCGTCGGCGAAGAACTGCCGGCCGGAGAACATCCGGTCGGTCATCGGCAGCACGTACCTGACCAGGTCGGGGTCGCCCAGAATGGCGGCGACGGCGAAGGCGTAGCGGAAACCGTACACCTCGATGTTGTGCAGGCCCGTCGGCTTGTCCGCCAGGTTGACGAAACTGACGACCGTGCGCCGCAGCCAGCTCTCGACCAGCGCACGGGTCTGCGGCGTCCAGTCCGGCGCGTCGTGGACCAGGTCGTAGGCGCGCACGGCCTGGAACGGGATCGTGTTCTTCGACCAGGAGGGATGGGTGTAGGGCACGTCGTCGTAGCCGCGGGCGAGCTCGACCAGGCCGAGCACGGCCCGCCGCTTCTCGTCCAGCTCGGCGAACCTGCGCAGGTGCGTCTCGAACTCCGGGTGCACGTCCAGCCCCGTACGGCTCGCGCTGGCGGCCCTCGCCGCGGCGAGGAAGTCGGGCTCCGGCATCGTCGCCAGCATGCCCAGCTTGTCGCGTTTGACCTGGTCCGACTCGCCGGCGACGGCGTTCCAGTCGGAGCCGCCCATCATGTTCTGCGGGTTCTTCAGCGGATGGCTCACCCGCGAGCTGGGGTACTCGCCCCCGACGTCGGCGGGCAGCGCGGCGGGCGCGGCCGTCTCGACCCAGGCGGTGCCGGGGCCGGTGAACGTCACCTCGACGCGCAGCGCGTCCGCGCCGGTGGGCATCGGGACGTTGTGCGCGACGGGCACGAAGCCGCGCTGCTGGTCGAGGTCGGTGTAGGCGGTGCGGGCACCGGGGATCGGCGAGCCGCCCTGCATCGGGGTGTAGGCGATCTCCAGCTTGCTCGACTGGCAGGCGATCTCGTCGAGCCTGACCCGCAGCCGCGAGGCGTAGACCGTGCGGCCGTCGGCGGGGAAGGTCCGGCGGTACTGGCCGCTCGCGCCCGCCGCGCCGCCGATGGTGAGCGTGCCGTCCTTCTCCGCGGACGTCGGCGTGCCCGACATGGGGACGAACTGCCAGCCGTCCCCCGAGGGCACCGGGCCCGCCCACTCCAGGGTCAGCGCGTCGACGGCGAACGTGCCCACCCCGCTGTCGATCATCGGCTGCAGGCTGACGGCGGCGGTGCCCGCCGGGACCTCCAGGTAGGCGTCGGCCTCGTGCCAGGCGGTGGTGCCCGTGGTCTGGGCGAAGTACTGCAGCCCGAGGGACACGCCGGACGCGTCGAACGACTGCACCCTGATGCTGGTGCGGCCACCGGTCAGCCCGGTGGAGCGGACCTTGGCCCGCAGGCGCACGAGGCCGCCGCCGCTGTCGGGCAGCGCGACCTTCTGGGTGATCGCCACCCGGTCGTCGGAGGTGTCCGTGCTCAGCTCGGCCGCGCTCGTGCCCTCGGCCGCGTCGGCGGAGGCGGTGATCCTGCCGTCACCCTTGGGTCTCCATGCCGGCCATGAGGTGGGCAGGCCCGCCGTCCACGTCTCGAAGCCGCCGTTGACCAGCGGCAGCGGATCCGCGGCAGCGGCGGCGGGGGTCAGCAGGGCGAGGGCCAGAGCGGCATGGAGCGAGCGCATGGGGGGTGCCTCTCAGAAGGGGGTGGACTACTTGCCGCTGCCGAGGGTCATGCCCTCGATGATCCGGCGGCCGAGCCAGAGGTAGACCAGCAGGAGCGGCAGGATGACGATGGCGATGGCGGCGAACAGGCCGCCCCAGTCGGCGCCGCTGTACTGCACGCGGGTCATGAAGTTGAGCAGCGCCAGGGGCAGCGTCTGCTGGGCCGGGTCCTGGAGGAAGATGAGGGAGAGCAGGCCCTCGCTCCAGTGCCCGATCACGTTCAGGATCACCAGGGTGACCAGGCCGGAGCGGGCCAGCGGCAGCATGATCTGCCAGAACGTGCGCAGCGGGCCGGCCCCGTCGAGCGCCGCCGCCTCCTCCAGGTCGCCCGGCAGGCTGCGGAAGAAGGCCGTCAGGAAGAACACCGCGAACGGGATGGACGTCGCGACGTAGACGATGATCAGCCCGCCGAGGCTGTTGACCAGCCCGAGCTGCGACATGGCCACGAACAGCGGCAACATGATCGCCTGGATCGGCACGCCCAGCCCCATGGCGAAGAACGTGGTCAGCGGGCCGGACGTCCTGGTCGTCAGGCGGCTCAGCGCGTAGGCGGCCGGGGCGGCGACGACCACGGTGCCGAGCGCGGTGGCCGCCACCACGACGACCGTGCGCAGGATCGCCGGGCCGAACTCGCTGACCTCCCAGGCGCGGGCCCAGTTGTCGAGCCGCCAGTCGGCGGGCAGGCCGAACGGGCCGGCGAAGATCTCTCCGGCACTCTTGAACGACGACAGGACGAGCCAGAGCAGCACCAGGAGGTCGAAGGCGACGACGAGCCAGACCAGCAGCCTGCCGGGGCGCAGCCGTACGGGGACTGTGGCCATCACTCAGTACTCCAAGCTCTCGCGCCGGGTGACCCGGCGGGTCAGCAACGTCAGCACGACGATCAGGACGAGCGTCACCATCGTGGCCGCGGCCGAGGCCCCGTACCGGGCCTCGCCCGTGGGCTGGAAGGCCTCGGCGTAGGCGTACAGCGACAACGTCCACGCCTTGGTCGTCGGCACCGAGCCCGCCGCGCCGGCGAAGACGTAGATGAACTCGAAGATCTTGATGGCGCTGATCGCCCAGAGGGTGGCGCTGACGGCGACGGCGTCCCACATCAGCGGCAGCGTGACGTTGCGGAACTTCTGCCAGGACGAGGCACCTTCGAGATCGGCCGCCTCGTACAGGTAGGCCGGGATGCGATCCACGGCGGCCATCAGGATCGTGGTGTAGAAGCCGGTGTTGACCCACACCAGGCCCAGGCAGATGACGTAGAACAGGTTGTCGTCGGCCAGCCATCGCGGCACGGTGTCCACGCCGGCCAGCCGCAGCAGCGCGTTGACCAGGCCGTCGGCCTGGAACAGGAAGCCCCACAGGATCGAGATGGCCAGCGCGGAGACGGCGTTGGGGAAGAAGATCACCGCGCGGGCGAACTTGCGCCCGGCCATCTCGCGCAACACCATCGTCAGCCCGAAGCTGAACAGGAAGGTCAGGAAGCCTACGCCGACCAGGATCAGCAGCGTGTTGACCAGCGAGGAGTGGAAGACCTCGTCGTACCAGAGCCGCCGGTAGTTGGCCAGGCCCACCCACTCGATCGGCCCGGCGCCCGCCCACTTCGCGAAGCTGAGCACCACCGTGAACAGGCTCGGCACGATGAAGACCAGCAGGTAGACCGCCAGGGCGGGCAGCACGAAGGGCAGGTAGAGGCGGCGCCGGGCCCTGGTCAGCGGGCTGCCCGGCTGCGCGGCGGGCCTGACGGCGGCCGGCGCCTCCACGGTGGCCGTGGCCATCAGCCGTTGACCTTCCACCAGTTGACGGTGTCCGCCTTGAGCTCGGTGACGAAGGCGGCGGCGGTGATCTCACCGGCGAACAGCTCCTTGGCCATCGGCAGGAAGATCTTGACGTTCCAGTCGTCCATGCCCCGCACGCCGTCCATCGGCAGGTGGACGGGCACGCCCGAGTCGAGGGTCGCCTTGGCGTCGGCCACCTCGGCGGGGATGCTGGTGTCGGTGCGGATCGACATGACCTTCTCGTCGGCGGGGATGCGTTCCAGCCACTTCTTGTTCATGAAGTACTCGATGAACTGCTCCGCGTTCGCCGCGTGCCTGGCCTTGGCCGGTACGGCGAAGCCGAACAGGGAGACCTCCTCGGAGGCGAACCCGGCCTCGGTCTTCGGGAAGGGGAAGGAGCGGAAGGTGAATCCGGGGCCGGCGACCTCGGCCGTCTCGCTCGGCCCGTAGGTGCCGATGAACAGGAAGTCGGCCTGGCCCTGCGCCCACTTCTGCTGGATGGCGGGGAACTTGCCGGCGTCCCAGCCGTCGATCAGGTACCGGCCCTTGGCCAGCCTCTCGATGGAGGTGGCCGCCTTGAGGAACCGGGGGTCGTCGAACCCGGCGCCGCTGCGGTCGGTGAGCACCTTGGCCAGGTTGCCCGGGCCGAACTCGCGCATCAGCGCCTGGGAGAGCCACTTGCCGACGTACCCCTGGATGTCGCCGTCGGCGGCCAGCGCCGCCCGGCCCGCGGCCTTGCTCCGGTCGAACAGCGCGAGCAGCTCCTCGAAGGTCTTCGGCGGATCGGCCGCGACGTCGGGGAGCTTGGCCGCGTTGTAGTAGATCTGCCAGGTGTGCACCGACGTGGGGATCATGTACGTCTTGCCCGCGTCGGCGATGACCTGCTGGTAGGTGTCGGGGATGACGTCGCCGACGGTCTTGTCCTCGCCCGGGATCCGGCTCTTGAGCAGGCCGGACAGGTCCTTGGCGTTGCCGGTGACCTGGAGGAGGTTGAGCAGGTTCGCCTGCGAGCCGTCCACCAGGTCGGCCGCGACGTTGCCGCCGACCAGGGTGGGCTGCAGCTTCTTCAGGTTCTCCCTGCCCTGGAAGACCAGGTTGACCTTGATCCCGGTGTCCTCGGTGAACGCGGCCGCCAGCTCGCCGAGCATCTTGGCGCGGGGCTCGTCCTGCTTGTGCATCGACCAGAACGTGAACTCCTTGGCGTCCGAGGCACCGCCGCCGCCGCACGCGGACCCGCCCAGCGCGAGGACGGCGGCGGCGAGGGCTGCCGCACCCTTCCGAGGGAGATTCATGAGCACCGCCGTTGAGTCAGGGAACGATGGGGAGGATTCTGCGGCCATTCATGCGCTATCGTCAACGGATTCTTAGGAATGAATTTTCGCGCTACTTGATCGAGATGCCCACCACGGCAGCGGATGCGCCAAGATTCTCGGGGAGGTCCCGTGAGTGAACCCAAGCGCGGCGAGAAGTTCCGTCAGCTCGCCGACGAGTTGCGGCGAGGCATCGCCGAAGTGCGCTGGCCGGAGGGCAGGCTGCCCACCGAGCAGCAGCTGGCCAAGGATCAGGGGGTCAGCCTCAACACCGTGCGGCGGGCGGTGGACCTGCTGGTCAACGAGGGGCTCGTCTACCGGCGCCAGGGCTCGGGCACGTACGTGCAGACGGAGCAGCCGCGCACCGGCCCGGTGATCGGCGCGATCGTGCCGTCGATGACCTACTACTACCCGCGGATCATCGCCGGCATCGAGAGCGAGCTGTCCAGGAACGGCGCGCAGCTCCTGCTGCGCAGCACCGGTTACGACCTCGCCCAGGAGACGCAGGCGGTGGAGAGCATGCTCGCCGCGGGCGCCCAGGGCCTGCTCATCGTGCCCGAGCTGAGCGCACGGGCGGGCGCCCACGCCTACCTGGACGGGCTCGGCCTCCCTCTGGTCCTGGTCGAGCGGCGGTTCAGGTCGGGTGGCGACGTCCACGAGTTCGTCTGCTCCAACCACGCGGCCGGCGGCTACCTCGCCGCCCGCCACCTGCTCACGCTCGGCCACCGCACGGTCGCGTTCCTGGCGCGCAGCAGCCCGCACGCCGCCGAGGTCGCGCAGGGCTTCCGCGAGGCGCTGGCCCACCGCGGGCTCGAACCGGGCCTGGAGCACACCACCGGCAGATGGACGGCGGCCGACGCGGAAAGCTGCCTGGACCGGCTGCTGGCCGAGGGCTGCACGGCCGCGCTGTGCTTCGCCGACAGGGAGGCGACGCTGCTGGTGGCGGCGGCGGCCAAGCGGGGGCTGGCGGTGCCGGGCGACCTGTCGGTGATCGGCTACGACGACGAGATCGCCGACCTGTCCGCCGTGCCGCTCACCGCGATCTCCCCGGCCAAGCAGGCCGTCGGCCGGCTCGCCGTCCAGGCCCTCCTGCGCCGCCTCGCCGAGCCGGACGCGCCCCTCCAGCAGCATCTGGTCGTCCCGGCGCTGGCAGTCCGCGAGTCCACCGGAATTCATTCCCCTTAGAGGGGTTGAATTCGAGAAGGTCTTGGGTCAAGGTGGGTCCGTCATCCCCGACGTAAAGGACATCTCCATGGCAGTGGTACGGCTCGGCCTGGTCGGTGCGGGCGGCGTCGCCCGGCTCTACGCGCAAGCCGCGCTGGGACTGCCGGACGAGGTCCGGGTGACGGCGGTGTCGGACATCGACCCGGGCCGCGCGGCGGAGCTGGCCGCGTTCAGCTCCGCCACCGCGCACGACGACCACCTGAGCATGCTCGGCGGGGCGGTGGACGCGCTGGTCGTGTGCACCCCGCACGCCCTGCACGTGGCCCCCGCCGTGGACGCGGCGGCGGCCGGGGTGCACGTGCTGATGGAGAAGCCGATGGCCACCTCGCTCGCCGGCTGCGACACCATGGCCGCCGCCTGCTCGGCCGCCGGGGTGGTGCTCTTCGTCGGCCACATCCAGCACTACCTGCCGATCACCGCGACCGCCCGGCGCGCGATCGCCGACGGCCTGATCGGCACGCCGGTCGCGATCGTGGACCGCCGCTCCACCGACTACCGGCCCGGCCACCGTCCCGGCTGGTTCTTCGACCCCGAGCTGGCCGGCGGCGGCGCGATCATGAACATCGGCGCGCACGGCATCGACCGGGCCGCCTGGCTCGCGGGCGGGCGGCCCACCCGGGTGCACGCCACCGTGGTGCGGCGGGCGGCCGTGGAGACCGAGGGCCTGCTGCAGCTGGAGCTCGACAACGGCGTGCTGGCCACGGTGGCCGTCCTCGACAGCGCGCTGGGCGGGATCGACGAGATCGAGGTCCTGGGCACGGCGGGCACCCTGCGCGCGTCCCGTCCGCACGGGGTGCAGGTCGCCACCGGCCAGGGGGTGCGCACCCTGCTGCGGGCCCCCGCCGACATGGACGAGCACGTGCGGACGGCCTTCACCGCCCAGCTCACCGACTTCGCCGCCGCCGTGCGCGGCGAGCGGCCCGCCGCCATCGGCGCCCAGGTGGGCCGCGACGTCGTGGCCACCGTGCTGGCCGCCTACGACTCCGCCCGCAGCGGGAAGAGCGTGGAGGTGGAGCTCTTTGGCCAGTCGTGACCCCGCGCGGCCCAACGTCGTGTTCATCCTCAGCGACGACCAGGGGCCGTGGGCGCTCGGCTGCGCGGGCAACCCCGAGATCCACACCCCGCACCTCGACGGGCTGGCCGCCTCGGGGGTGCGGCTGTCGCGGTTCTTCTGCGTCTCGCCGGTCTGCTCCCCGGCCAGGGCGTCGCTGTTCACCGGGCGGATCCCGTCCGCGCACGGGGTGCACGACTGGCTGAGCGGGCCGTCGCCGGACGACCACCTGGCCGGGCAGCGGCTGTTCACCGACGACCTGGCCGACGCGGGCTACCGGCTGGGGCTGGTGGGCAAGTGGCACCTGGGCGCCAACGACGTCCCGAGGCCCGGGTTCGTGCACTGGTACGCGCACCCTTCGGGCGGCGGGCCGTACTACGGGGCCACGATGATGGGCCGGCAGGTGGACGGCTACCTCACCGACGCGCTCACCGCGCAGGCGGTCGCCTTCATCGACCAGGAGGCGGGCCGCGACGAGCCGTTCTACCTCTCGCTGCACTACACCGCCCCGCACAAGCCGTGGAAGGGGCAGCACCCGCCGGAGTTCGAGGCCCTGTACGCGTCGTGCCCGTTCGCCTCCTGCCCGCAGGAGGCCGCCCACCCCTGGCAGCCGGTCGGCGCGGACGGCGTGCCCGTGGGCGGCGAGGCCGACGTCAGAGCCGCGCTGATCGGCTACTTCGCCGCCGTCAGCGCCATGGACGCGGGGATCGGCCAGGTGCTGGCGACGCTGGCGGCCCGCGGGCTGACGGGCTCGACCCTGGTGGTCTTCACCAGCGACAACGGCTTCAACTGCGGCCATCACGGCATCTGGGGCAAGGGCAACGGCACCTTCCCGCAGAACATGTACGACTCCTCCGTCATGGTCCCCGCGATCTTCAGCCAGCCCGGCCGGCTCCCCGAAGGCGTCGTGTACGACTCGCTCGTGTCGGGCTACGACCTGCGCCCCACCCTCCTGGACCACCTCGGCCTGCCCGACACCGGCGACGGGCCCGGCCGGTCCTTCGCGGCCTTCGGCGACCGGTCGGGCGCGGAGGTCGTGGTCTTCGACGAGTACGGGCCGGTGCGCATGATCCGTACGGAGAGCTGGAAGTACGTGCACCGCCACCCGCACGGCCCGCACGAGCTGTACCACCTCGAACAGGACCCGGACGAGCGGCACGACCTCGCCCACGCGGGCCGGCCCGAGCTCGCCGAGCTGCGCGACAGGATGGACGCCTGGTTCAGCCGCCACGCCGACCCCCGGCTGGACGGCGCCCGGTTGCCGGTCAACGGCTCGGGCCAGCACGCGCCCGCCGGGCTCGGCGCCTTCGAACCCGCCCCCTACAGAACGGAACCCCGGTGAAGAGCTGGTATCCCGAGGCCCGATTCGGCATGTTCGTCCACTGGGGCCTGTACTCCATGGTCGGGCGCGGTGAGTGGGACAGAGCCGTGTCGCAGGTGCCGCGCGAGGACTACGCGGGCCTGATGAAGGTGTTCGATCCCGCCGCCTTCGACGCCCGTTCGATCGTCCGGACCGCCGCCGACGCGGGCCAGAAGTGGATCACCATCACCAGCAGGCACCACGACGGCTTCTCCATGTACGACACCGGCCTGTCCGACTTCAAGATCACCAACTCGCCGTTCGGCCGCGACCCGATCGCCGAGCTGGCCGAGGCGTGCCGCGAGTGCGGGATCAGGCTCGGCTTCTACGTCTCGCTCGTGGACTGGCACCACCCCGGCTACCTCGACCCCGCCGGCTGGCAGGACTACCTCGGCTTCCTGCACGGCCAGGTCGAGGAGCTGTGCACCCAGTACGGCGAGGTCGGCCAGATCTGGCTCGACGGCGACTGGCCGCACTCCAAGGCCCCCGAGCGTCACCCCGGCTGGTTCACCACCGACCAGCCGTGGGACTACGAGCGCCTCTACGCCATGATCCACGACCTGCAGCCGCACGCCGTCGTGCTGAACAACCGCAAGTCCGGCCTCCAGCCCGGCGAGGACGTCCAGGGCTTCGAGAACGACCTGCCCGGCGAGAACTCCACCGGACTCAACCCGGCCCCGATCGTCCCTGGAGTCCCCCTGGAGACCTGCCTCACCATGAACCGGTCCTGGGGCTACGTACCGCACGACGACGCCTGGCGCGACGTCGGCGAGCTGCTCGCCACCCTGCTGCGCTGCGTGGCCGCCGACTCCAACCTGCTGCTGAACGTCGGCCCCACGCAGTCCGGCACCATCCCGCGACCGGCGATCGAGCGGCTGCTCGCGATGGGCCGCTGGCTGGCCGGGCACGGCGAGGCGGTCTACGGCGCCGGGCCGTCCGGCGAGCCCGGCGCGGTCAGGACGGCGGCGGGGCAGGTGCTGCCCATCCAGCGGCTGCTCGGCACCGCCTGACCGCCGGTCCATCGGCCGGGGAGCCATGCCGGCCGACCGGCCGGGGAGCCATGCCGGCCGACCGGCCGGGGCGCTCAGCCTTCGGCGATCAGCTTGCGATAGGCGTCGTAGGCGGGCTTCGGCTCATAGCCGCTGGTGGTCAGCCCGAGCTGGGCGGTCGGCTCGGCGCGGGCGGAGTCGGCGTCCCGCAGCCCGAACAGCTCGTAGTGGGTGACGTGGTGGCGCGTGGCGGCGGCGGCCACCGTACGGATCATGATGTCGAGCCGGGCGGCCTGGTCGTCCGGCGTGCGGTCCGGCCCGGTGGGGCTGCCGTTCTCGGCGACGTGGATGGGCACGTCCGGGCCGAGGTGGGCGCGGGGCATGCAGTGCTCGCGCAGGTGGCGCAGGGCGTGCTCGGTGAGGTCGGGCAGGGCGGACGCGGGCACGGGGGAGAAGGCGTCCGGATACAGGCCCAGGCCCACGTAGTCGACGTGGGCCGCGAAGTCCGCGGGCGCGAGCCGCTCCAGGTGCGCCCAGAACTCCTCGTCGCCGCCGAGGAACTCGGGCGGTTCGGCGACGGAGAACCCGATCCGCACGTCACCGTGACCGGCCTCGTCGAGCAGGCGCCGGGCGTGGCGTGTCCCGGTGGTGAGTGCGTCGAGGACGCCGGGGGAGCTGCCGTCGATCCAGGGCAGCTTGAAGTTCGGCTCCAGGGTGATCTGCAGGAAGCGCGCGACGGCCCCGTACCGGAGGATCACTCGCTCGATGAAGGCCAGCCAGCCGTCGAGGTCGCGCTCCGTGGGCAGGTAGCACAGCACCAGATCGAGCCGGCGGTTCCCTGTGCGGTACCACCGGTCGGGCATGGTCAGCTCGCGCAACCGCCGCTCGGGCGACAGCACCTGCGCCTTCTCGGGGTCCGCGGGCGTCCCGAGGAAGTGCAGGTACTCGCGGACGACGAAGGGCCGCCCGCCGCTCAGGCCGCCGACCAGGGCGTCGACGGCCGCGGGGTCGTCCGGCGGGCCCGCCGTGGCGGCCACCCGGCCGGCCGCGTAGATGCCGTACGTCAGTCCGCTCATGCCTGTCCCTCCGCCGGCCACGCCAGCTCGCCGCCGTCGATGCGCGCGATGAGCGCGCGGATCCAGTCGGCCTCGGCGCGCAGCTGGTGCAGGACGAAGTCGACCTCGATCATGGTGATCTCCGGCAGGCCGGGGTCGCTCGCCCGGTCCAGCTCCGCGATCCGCTTCTCCAGCGAGTCCTGACGCTCGCGCAGGACGTGCGGGGCCTCGGCCCGGTCGAGCGCGCCGAGATAGGCCAGCGCGTCCACGAACGCCGAGGTGGTCACCTTGGCCTCGCGGATCTGCCGGCGCACCCGCTCCCTGAAGATGTCCCAGCCCTGACCGGTCAGGGCGTAGACGGTGCGGGCCGGGCGGTTGCCGTGCTGCTCGACCCCGGTCTGGGCCACCCAGCCGGCGGCCTCCAGCGAGCGGACGAGCGTGTAGACGGAGCCGCTCTTGGCGTTCAGGAACGGGTAGCGCTCGTTGAGCGCCACCGCCAGGGCGTAGGGGTGCATCGGCCGCTCCACCAGGAGGCCGAGCAGGCGCAGGGTCAGTGGGTTGTCCACTGCGGTCAGGGGCATACCCGAACACTATCATTCGTATACGGGTAACTGGGCGCGGGTCGCGCCCGCGCGGTCAGGACTCGACGTCGAACTCCAGCTCGTCGTAGCGGCGCTCCGCGATCTGCTCCCTGGTGCCCGAGACGAGGGTGATGCAGCCGTCCCCGAAGAGCTCGCTCTCCGGGATGGAGAGGAACAGCACCTTGCCGCGCTCTTCCACCGGGTTGTGCCAGGCGCGGGAGTGGCCGCCGAGCTGGATGTCGTATCTCCACCGGACGCCGGGGATCTCCCTGACCTCATCGATCAGCTTGGTCACGCGGCCGGCCAGTCCGGCGTCGCCGCCCTCGACGACCTGGGACCAGTGGAGATCGTCGGGCGCGGTGGTGCCCGGGACCGCGTAGAGCGGGAAGGAGTCGTGGGACTTGCGCTGCGAGTGTCGTTGGACGGTCTGGGTGCCCGCCGGCAGGTATATGACGTCGCCTTCGTCGTAGTCCGAGACCTCGGCGAGGACGACCAGGTGGCCGTCGGCGGGAAAGCCGATGTCGAGGACGCCGGCGGGGATGGCGGCGCAGTCGATGGTCACCACGTGCGGTCGGTACGAAGGCACCTCCACGTCCTCGGGCAGGTGGGGAAGCCCCAGGGCCCGGGCGGCCGGACGGGCGCCCTGCGGCACCTCGTCGCAGGGGCAGAGATAGACGCAGGGGCGCAGGCGGCGGATGAGCGCCTCGGTCACCGCCTCGGGCACCGCAAGGGCTCTTCCGGCCTGGAGGACGGCTTGACGCACGCTCGTGTTCATGGAGGTCAGCCTGCCATGCGTCACCGACGTCCCGTGATCGGCGTCGTCGGGCGGCCTGGTCTCAGAGGCCCTTGATCGCGATGTCCAGCAGCCGGTTCGCCTGCGCGTCGTCGTCGTGCTGCTCGGTGGCCAGCGAGATGGCGTTGACGAGCGCGAGCAGGTCCTCGGCACGGATCTCGGGGCGTACGGCGCCCGCCTGCTGCGCTCGCCGCAAAAGCCGGCCGGCCGCATCGGTGATCATCGCCTGGCAGCCCTCGTTCTGCTCCAGCAGGTCGGCGTCCTGGCCGTCGTGCAGCAGGGAGGCGGCCAGGCCGCGGCTGGTGCGCGCGTAGGCGTTGAGATCGCCCAGCCAGGCCAGGAGCGCGGGGCCCGGCCCGCTCTCCTCCGCGCGTCGCGCCGCCAGGGCGCACAGCTCCTCGACGCGGTCGTGGAAGACGGCTTCGAGCAGGGCGCGGCGGGAGGGGAAGAGGCGGTGCAGGGTCGCCGACCCCGTGCCGGCCTGACGGGCGATCTCCTTCAGGGCGGCGCCGGCGCCGTCGCGCGCGAAGACGTCCCGGGCCGCGCTGACGATGCGGTCGTGGTTGCGCTGGGCGTCCGCACGCAGGGGCCGTCGCCGGGTGGTGTGGGGCATGGCCTCCTCCAGGGTTTTGACAAGTGGGCTGGCGCTCCGGTTAGAGTAGCCGAACCGTAAGTGGGCCGCTAGCCCACTTATCTCGAAACGACTGGGAGAGCTCATGCGCGCCGTCCAATACACCCGTTTCGGCCCTCCCGAGGTGCTACGCGTCAACGACGTGCCCACCCCGCAGCCGGGGCCGGGAGAGGTGCTCGTCGAGGTCCGCGCCGCGAGCGTGGACGCCGGAGAACTCGCCTTCCGCACAGGCAGGCTGCGCGGACTCACCCGCGCCCGATTCCCCCGCGGCCTGGGCGGCGACTTCACCGGCCGCATCGCGGCCCTCGGCGCCGGGGTGCACGGCTGGAGCGCGGGAGAGGAGGTCTGGGGGCTGATGCCGCACTTGGCCTTCGGTGCCATCGCCGACTACGTCACCGTCCCCGAGCAGCGGCTCGCCCGCGCTCCCAGGAATCTGAGCCTCCTGGACGCCGCCGCCCTGCCCTCGTCGGGCACCACCGCCCTGACCGCCCTGACCGACAAGGCCGCCCTCACCGGCGGCGAACGGCTCCTGGTCCGCGGCGCCACAGGCGGCGTCGGCAGCCTCGCCGTGCAACTGGGCAAGGCGCTCGGCGCCCACGTCACCGCCCTCGCCGGCGCCCGCAACCTCGGCTGGGTCACCGAACTCGGCGCCGACACGGCCCTGGACTACCGCACCACCCGCCCGCAGGACCTCGGCCGCTACGACGTGATCCTCGACGTCGTCGGCACCGACCTCGGGGCCTACCAGGCCCGCCTCACCCGGGGCGGACGCCTGGTCGCGCTCGCCTTCGACCAGGACCGCATCCTGGCCTCCATGGTCACCATGGGACTGCGAGCCGCCCTCTCGCCCCGGCGCGTGAAACTCTTCAGCAACAACCCGTCCTCGGCGCGGATCGCCGAGCTCACCGCCTCCGCCGAGGCGGGCAGCATCCGCCCGGTGATCGACACCGTCTACCCGATCGGCGACGTCGCGCAGGCGCACCGGCGGCTCGAAGCCGGCGGGGTCCGCGGCAAGCTCATCATCGACATGCGGTGATCGTCGGCTGCGGCGCTGCCCCTGCCGGAAGCTCCCCGTGCCCGCTGCCTGCTTCTGCCGTGAAGCGAGGGTAGTGGGGGCCGTGGAGGTGCAGGACCATGGCTGAACGCAAAGATCGAGCCCGTAACGGGGACGTCCCGGGCAACCAGACCCCCAACACGCCCGACGTCGACGAGAGCAAGCTCGCCAAGCTCAAGGTGGACGAGCTGCGCGACCGCGCCCAGGACCTCGGCGTCTCGGGGGCGTCCCAGATGCGCAAGGAAGAGCTGATCGAGGCGGTGGCGCAGGCGGCGAGCCGCGACGGGCAGAGGCGGCGGGACGGGTCGGGCGGCGACGGCGGAGGGGGAGTGCGGCGCGGCCCGGACAGCTCCAAGAGCCTGAAGTACTCCCAGGAGATCCGCTCGCCGGAGGAGGAGCCCGAGCGGGCCGGCCGGAGCCTGGTCACGACGAACCACGAGGTGATCAAGCGCTGGGCCGAGGAGCGCGAGGCGGTGCCGGCGACGGTCGAGGGCACCGAGCACGGCGATCACCTGGGCGTGCTGCGGCTGGACTTCCCCGGCTACGGCGGCGACAAGCTGCGGCAGGTCAGCTGGGACGAGTGGTTCGGCACGTTCGACGAGCGCGGTCTGAACTTTATCTATCAGGAACGCAGGAGCGACGGCAGCCCCAGCAACTTCTTCCGGCTGGAGAACCCGGACCGCGAGGACGCCTGACCCGCGCCCCGCCCGCCTTCATGCACGGACTCGGCCCCCGAGACGCCGACGTGTCCGGCACCGTCACACAGGCCCCAGCTGGTGCTTCTCGTCCGGTCGCCACTCGGCCAGCAGGACGGTGGCGTCGTCCTGGAGCTGGTCGTCATGGTAGGCCAGCACGCTGCGGACGAGCCGGCGCAGCGTCTCCGGCACCGGCAGGCCGTCGGCGTTGTGGCGGATGACGAAGTCGACGAAGCGGTGCAACCCGAACTCGCGGCCACGGGTGTTGCGCGCTTCGGTGATGCCGTCGGTGTAGAGCAGGACCCGATCACCAGGCTCCAGCTGCTCGCGGCACAGGATCGGCTCCAGACCCAGATCCAGCCCCAGCGGATGGGCGGGCGGGCATTCCAGGGTGGTGCTCCAGCGTCCGCCGCGGATCACCACGGGCGGGTGGTGGCCGCGGTTGACCCAGCTGAGCACGCCGGTGGTCAGGTCGAGGTCGGCCAGGATGGCGGTGACGAAGCGGGTGGCCCGGCCGAATTCCTCGATCAGCACCCGTTCGATCATCATGCTGTTGGTGACCAGGTCGGCGCCCTGCCGGCGGTGGTTGCGGCAGGCGGCCATCGCCAGGTTGGCCGTCAGCCCCGCCGAGACGTCGTGGCCCATGGCGTCGAAGACGGCCAGGTGCGCGACGCCGTCGGCGATGGAGTAGTCGAAGGCGTCACCGCCGATCTCGTAGGCCGGTTCCAGCACCGCGCCGATCACCAGCTCCGGTGTGGCGCAGGTGAGCGGCGGCATCAGGTTCCACTGCATCTCCGCGGCCACGTTCATCGGCCGGGTGCGCACCAGGCGGGGATAGGAGTCGCTGTAGGCGCGCGTGCTGACCACCATCAGCGCCACCATCGAAGCCAGGTGGCGCACGGCGTCGCCGAGGTCCCGCTCGTCGCCCGGGGCGCCGACCCGCAGCACGCCGATGCGTTCGGTGCCGTCCAGCACGGGCACCCACCAGTGCTCGGCGGGCTCCGCGTCGTCCCCGTTGTCCTGGCCGTTCTTCTTGCCCAGGATGCGGCATTCCTGGAACGCCCGTCCTGCCAGCGTGCCGTCGATGCGCAGCTCCTTGTCGGCGTCGCTGCCGTCCTGACCGGCGTCCAGGCCGTGGCCGGTCAGCCGGCGCAGGACCGTCTGCTGCAGATCGGCCAGGTAGATCAGTACGCCGTCGAGCCCGGCCAGCGCGGCGTGCTCGGCCACCAAGGCCGGAACCTGCTCGAAGGTGGCCAGATGGGTGGCCTCCAGCAGCCCGGTCAGCATGCTCTCCAGACCCGACGGTCCCCCGCCCTCGCGCATCACGGTGTTGTGCTCCGGCATGGGTTCGCCAGCCTTCTCCCGCCTCGTCTGCGGCCCAGGCAGCATCAGGTGGGAGACACTGGTGGAGTCCCGGATCCACGCGATCGGGGAGCTGCACCACAGCTTGCCATGCTTGAGCACCATTGCGCACTGCTGGCGGCGTGTACGCGGCACATCGAGGGCGGTGACGCGCTGGTGGATCGCTCGAGTGTCCGCACGTGGACGTCATCGGGCAAGGAGTGCGTAAGCGCCCAGCCGGTCACGATGTCCCCGTCGTTGCTGGACAGGCGGCCCCGCACGCGTACGTGGCGCGGATTCGCCGCGTCGCCGAAGCGCCACAGCGCCGAGTCCCCGTCGTTCTCGCGCAGGACGATGGCGACGGCATCGGACGTGAGGTCGTCCCGGAAGGGCTGCGGTGCCTGCGGGCCGCCGCGCGGGCCCACGGGTTCGAGCTGGAGAGCGTCGAGTTCGAGTTCGCCTGTGCCGACTACTGGGTGCGGCACGGCGAGATGTTGCCGCCGGACTGGAAGGAGGTGCTCGGCGGCTTCGACGCGATCTTCTTCGGTGCGGTCGGCTGGCCCGAGGTCGTGCCCGACCACGTGTCGTTGTGGGGCAGCCTGCTGAAGTTCCGCCGGGAGTTCGACCAGTACGTCAACCTGCGGCCGGTCCGGCTGCTGCGCGGGGTGCGCAGCCCGCTGCGTGACCGCGGGCCCGGCGACATCGACTTCCTGGTCGTCCGCGAGAACACCGAGGGCGAGTACTCGAGCATCGGGGGCCGGATCTTCGAGGGCACCGACCGGGAGACGGTCGTGCAGGAGACCGTGATGACCCGGACCGGGGTGGACCGGGTGCTGCGTTACGCCTTCGACCTGGCAGGCTCCCGGCCGCGCAGGCGGCTGACGTGGGCGACCAAGAGCAACGGCATCTCCATCACGATGCCGTACTGGGACGAGCGCGCCGCCGCGATGGCGGAGCGGTACCCCGGCGTGGCCGCGGACAAGGACCACATCGACATCCTGGCGGCCAAGTTCGTCCTGCGCCCCGAGCAGTACGACGTGGTCGTCGCCAGCAACCTGTTCGGGGACATCCTCTCCGACCTCGGGCCGGCGTGCGCGGGGACGATCGGGATCGCCCCGAGCGCCAACATCAACCCCGACCGCACCTGGCCGAGCCTGTTCGAGCCGGTGCACGGCTCGGCTTCCGACATCGCCGGACGCGGGATCGCCAATCCGGTCGGTCAGATCTGGAGCGGTGCCATGATGCTCGACCACCTGGGAGAGACCGCTGCGGCGGCGCGGATCGTGGCCGCGATCGAGAGGGTGCTGGACGGGCAGCCCGAGGTGCTCACCCCCGATCTCGGCGGCTCCGGGACGACCGCGGGTCTCGGTACGGCGATCGCGGCCGAGGTCGCCGGGCGGCGCGGTTCGCCGCCGCTGGACACCACGGCGTCATGACACCCGCCCTTGTGCCGTATCAGGGCGGACCATGACGAGCGCCGCCGCTCAGGGCCGGGTGGCGGGCGCGGTCGTCTGGGTCGTCGGTGCGGCGAGCAGGTCCCCGAGCCCGCCGCGGGCGTCCTCGATCACCAGCGCCTCGGCCGCCGCCGAGTCACCCACCCGCAACGCCCGGACGAGCGCGCGATGGCTCGTGTACCGGTGCAGCCCGAACTCGGGGTCGTGGCCGATCCGTTCGAGCAGCCTGGCCCGGCGCGCCGGCCACGAGAACACCCGGGTCTGGTCGAGCAGCCGCACCAGGACCGGATTGCCGGCGCAGGACTCGACGATCTCGTTGAAGCGCTGCATGGCGTCGAGCAGCCGCCCGAGGTAGCGCGACGGCTCCTGCCCGGCCCGATGGCGCTGCTTGATGAGGATCAGCAGGTCGTCGGCCTCGTCGAGGACGGCGTCGAGCCGGTCCAGCTGCTCGGGGGTGGCGCGCCGGGCGGCGAAGCGGGCCACCATGCCGCGCAGGGCCACCTCGACCTCGGCCAGGTCCTGGATCGCGACGTCGCTGAAGGCGGCCACCTGCACCGTCCTCGGCCCCGTCCGCTCCAGCAGGCCGTCCTGCTCCAGCCGCCGGATGGCCTCGCGCACCGGCGTCGGGCTGACCGACAACCGCTCGGCGAGCCCCCGTTCGGTGACCTTCTGGCCGGCCCCCAGCTCGCCCGTCGTGATCGCGTCGCGGAGGGCGCGGTACGCGCCGTCGGCAAGCGTGCTGGTCGTGGGTCCCCTCGACGTCTCATCCGCCATGCGCGCAGTCTATCTGCCATGGCAAAGCTGATTTGCAACGCTTGACGGTGTTGCTATAGCAAATCTAGCGTGGTGCGCGTCACATCGATCCGGGGGTGAAGGGAAGGGCGCCCGATGGCGACCACCAGCGTGCGGCGCACGCGTACGGGACGGATCACCTTCTTCATCTCCCTGGCGGTCTTCGCCCAGGAGTCGACGTGGAACCTCTACGACTCCCAGGTGCCGCCGCTGCTCCGCGAGCACCTCACCAGCGCCGCGCTCGTCGGCCTGCTCATGGGCATGGACAACCTGCTCGGCATCTTCATCCAGCCGTGGATGGGCAATCGGTCGGACAACACCCGTACCCGGTGGGGGAGACGGCTGCCGTACCTGGTGGTCGGGATGCCGCTGGCGGCGCTGCTGTTCCTCGCCATCCCGCACGCGGCGGCCACGCTGCCGCTGCTGGTCCTGGTCATGTTCGCCTACGCGCTGGTCGCGAACTCCTTCAAGCCCATCGCCGAGTCCCTGCTCCCGGACTTCATCCCGCCCCAGCGCCGCAGCCGCGCCAACGCGGCGGTCAAGATCGCGTCCAGCCTCACGGTGATGGTCGCGGCGCTGATCAGCATCTTCCTGATCGACGACTTCCCGAGGGCGTCGTTCGCGATCCCCGCGACCCTGATGCTGGCCTCCGTGGTCGTGCTCGCGGTGAAGCTGCGCGACAGCCGCTCCCCGGCCTACCAGGCGGTGGTCGAGGAGGATCGCGAGCGGCAGGACACCGCGCGGGTGCGGGTACGGCACGTCGTGCTCGACATCGTGCGCGACCCGGACCGCAGCAGATCGTGGCTCATCGTGTCCATCCTCCTCTTCGGCGGTGCGTGGGCCGCCTCACGGGCGCTCGTCACGCCGTACGGCATGGAGTCGCTGGGCCTGTCCCGTGGCGACGCGGGCGGGCTGACCCTGCCCAGCGGGGTGGCCTTCATCGTGGCGGCCTACCCGGTGGCGATGCTCGCCGAGCGTTTCGGCCGGCTGCGCGTGATGATGGCCGGGATGGCGGTGTTCGCCGCCGGACTGGTGCTCGCCACCGTGGTGCACACGCCCGCCGGGGTCGTGATCGGCCTGTGCGTCGCGTCGGCGGGCGCGTCCGCGTTCCTGGTCAACGCCGTCGTCGTGCTGTGGAACCTGGCCCCGTCCGACGGTGTGGCCGGGACCTACACCGGTCTCTACACCGTCGGCTGGGTGGGCGGCGGCTTCCTCGGGCCTGCGGTGGTCGGCGGCATGGTCGACCTGACGAGCTGGTCCCTGATGCTCGTGCACGCCTCGGTCATCGCGGTCGTCGCCGTGCTGGCGGTCGCGCGGGTCAGCGCCCTGCAGCGGCGCGCCGAACCCGGACGTGCGCTGTGACGGCGGCGCGCGTGCTGATCACCACGGACTATCTGCGCCCCGGCGACGAGGTGGACGGCTTCCTGAGGCGTTCCGGGCTGGAGACCGCGCACCTGCCCATGCTCGGCCGGCGCGACCCCGAGCAGCTCGTCGCGGCGCTCGCCGGGATCGACGCCGCGCTGGTGGCCAACGAACCGCTGACGGCCGGCGTCCTGGCCCGCGCGCCGAGGCTGCGCGTCATCGTGCGGACAGGCGTGGGCTTCGACTCGATCGACGTCGCCGCCGCGACCCGCCTGGGGATCAGCGTGAGCAACCTGCCCGGCATCAACGCCAACGCCGTCGCCGAGTACACCATGGGCCTGCTGCTCGCGGGCGCCCGCCGTCTCGTACAGACCGCACATGGGGTGGCCCAGGGCGCCTGGCCGGGTGCGGACGGGCACGAGCTGCGCGGATCCGTCCTCGGGCTCATCGGGTACGGGGCGTCGGCGCGCGCGGTGGTGCCGCTGGCCCGCGCCTTCGGGATGAGCGTGCTCTGCACGACGAGCGTGCCGGCGCGGCTGCGCGGCGACTCCTCGGTCAAATTCGTCGAGCAGGCGTTCAAGCTGATGAAGCCGGCCACGCTGCTGGTCAACACCGCGCGCGGCGCCGTCGTCGACGAGGCCGCGCTCGTCGCGGCCGTGCGCGCGGGCGAGATCGCGGGCGCCGCCCTCGACGTCGTACGGGAGGAGCCGCTCCCGCCGGACAGCCCCTTGCGCGGCGTGGACGGCATCGTCGTCTACTCCCACCTGGCCGGGCAGACCGCCGAAGCACGAGCCGCCGCGGGGCGCGAAGGGGCCGAGGAACTCGTGGCGGCGCTCGAAGGCCGGCCCCGCTTCCCGGTGAGCTGACACAGAGAGACTGACACAGAGACTGACACAGAGAGAAAGTGGGACATGGGCAGCGAACCCATCAAGGCGGTCCGGGTCCTGGTGCCGAGCGGCATGCTCGGCGCCGGCTGGGACCACGCCACGATCGAGCGCGGCATCGCGCTCGGCGCCGACGTCATCAGCATCGACGCCGGCTCGACCGACTCCGGCCCCTACTACCTCGGCTCCGCGACCGCCAAGACGACGGCCAAGGCGGTGGCACGCGACCTGCGCAGCCTGCTGAGGGCCGCGTCCGGCGCGGGCATCCCCGTGGTCGTGGGCTCCTGCGGTACGAGCGGTACCGACAGCGGCGTCGACTGGGTCGCCGGGATCGCGGCCGAGGTGATGGCGCAGGAGGGCCTGGACCTGAAGGTCGCGCGGATCTACAGCGAGCAGAACGCGGCCGCGCTGAAGGAGCACCTTGACGCGGGCCGCATCCACCCGCTGCCACCGCTGGGACCGTTGCGGGCCGAGACCCTCGAGAGCTGCGCCCACATCGTCGGCGCGATGGGCCACGAACCGATCGTCGCGGCACTGCGGGCCGGCGCCCAGGTCGTGCTCGCCGGCCGGGCCACCGACACGGCGGTGGCCGCCGCCTACCCGCTCATGCACGGCATGCCAGCCGGGCCGACGTGGCACGCCGCCAAGATCGTCGAGTGCGGAGGACAGTGCACCGACAACCCGCGTGCGGGCGGGGTCCTCGCCACCATCGACGCGGGCGGCTTCACCATCGAGCCGCTCGACCCCGCGGTGTCGTGCACGCCGATCTCGGTGGCCGCCCACCTGCTCTACGAGAACGCCAACCCGTTCGAGATGCGGGAACCCGGCGGCACCCTGGACGTCCGGGACGCCCGGTACACCGCGGTCGACGGCCGGACCGTCCGCGTCGAGGGGTCGCGCTTCCACGTCGCCGACCAGTACACGATCAAGCTGGAAGGCGCCCGGATCACCGGCTACGAGACCATGTCGTTCACCGCGATCCGGGACCCCCTCATCCTCGCCGAGATCGACACCTGGGCGGACCTCATGCGCACGATGATCAGGCAGCGGGTGGGCCAGACCCTGGGGCTGGCCGACGACGAGTACGCCTTCGACCTGCGCCTCTACGGCCACAACGCGGTGCTGGACGACCTGGAGCCCGAGGCCGGGCCGCCCCGGGAGGTGGGCGCGATGCTGCTGGTCAACGCGCCCGACCAGCCGACGGCCACGGCGATCGCCAAGGTGGCCAACCCGCTGATGCTGCACCTGCCCACGCCGTCGATGGACTACCTGCCGAGCCTGGCCTTCCCGTTCTCGCCTGCCGAGGTCGAGCGCGGCGCGGCGTACGAGTTCACGCTGAACCACGTCGTCGACTGCGCCGACCCCATGAGCCTGTTCCGCATCGAGATGGGAGAGAACGCGGATGTCTGAGATCACCCTGGCCGACCTCGCCCACGAGGTCCGGTCCAAGAACGCGGGCCCGTTCTGGGTCACCCTGGAGCTCTTCCTGCGCGACGCCGACGGCTACCGGATCGCCGCGGACGAGTCGTTCCTGAACGAGCGGGTGATCGCCGAGCTCTACCGGGTGGAGGAGAGCACGGTCCAGGTGTTCCGGATCCCCTCGCTGAACGTGGTGAAGATCTCCTTTCCCCGTCCCGTCAGCCAGGGCTCGATCCGGGACCGCGACATGCACGCGGGGCAGCATCACGTGCCGCTCGCGCGCCTGCCGGTCAAGCGGCCGAACGGCTGACGTCCTCGGCCCTTCGGGAGGTCGCGGTGCGGCCGGGCGCGTTCTGTGGCCCCGGCCACAGGTTCAGCACGGCGACTCCCACCGTTCACCGGTCGGCAGGTAGGTCACGAGCAGGCCCGGGTGCTGGCCGGCCGTACCGCGTCCGAGGCGGTGCCCCCGGTGCGGAACAACCACGAGAGCGGGTCGTGCCCATGGGCGTCGTGCACGGGATCAGCACCCGCGCGCCGAGCACGGACGATCCGGCGACCGCCTGCGCCGGACCCATCACCACGCTGGCACAACGCTTCGGACTGCCCGCGCACGTGCTGCGGCACTGGGGGAGCTGCGCACGCTGGTGTCCACCCCCAGCCCCATGGACCACCGCGACCTGCTGCGCCGTCACGTCGGAGGGCTCGAGCGGCGGATCTCACAGGCACGAGCGGCCAAGGAACTGATCGAACACGCGCTCGCCTGCCCGGACAGCTTCGCCGAATGCCGGCACGCCCGCGACCGGATCGCGGCCCGGATCCCGCCCGCACCCCAGGGCCACGGCACCGGCCGGAGCCGCTCCAGCGCCCACGCCGTGGCCCGGTCCTCCGCTCCGGACAGCGACGCCACCTCCTCCGGCCCGCCCGCGAGCTGATCATCGCCGCAGACGGCCGGCGCATCGCGCAAGGGGTGCCAGAACGGGCGTCTGGGAAGGATGGTGGAGCAGATGCAGTGAAGGAGACTTAGCGCCATGAACCTTGCAGGCAGCACGGACGACGCGCCTGCCTCGAAGGCCCCGGACGAGTCCAGCGGAGCAGAAGTGCTGCCGGAGCTCCTGGACGCGGCCGCGTATGTGGTGGACGACGAGGGACGCATCGCCGGCGTCAACCACCGGGCCGCGCGCTCGCTGGGCCGCGCCGCCGCCGACATGGTGGGCCGGGACGCCCACGACCTGCTGCACCGGGGAAGCGCCGGCGAGCCCCTGCCGCGGGTCCGCTGCCTGATGAGGCAAGCCTTGCTCACCGGCCGCACGCTGCACGACGACCACGGCTGGTTCGAGCGCGGGGACGGCTCCCTCCTGCCCATCTCGTGGGTCATCACGCCCTGCCGGATCCAGGGAGGCAGGGCCGGAGCGCTCGTACTGTTCCACGAGGTCGCCACGCCCGCGGAGACGGTGGAGCCGGCGGCGGCCGGCGCCTCGATGTCGGAGCTGGATCGGCTCGCCCTGCTCGCGGAGACCACCACGACGCTCACCTCGAGCCTCCACGCCGAGGACATCCTGCGTCAGCTGGTGCGGCTGGTGGTGCCGCTGCTGGGCGACTGGGCCGTGGTCGACCTGCTCACCGACCAGCGGGGCGTCGAGCGGGTGGTGGCGGTGCACGACGAGGACGGCGTCCTGGTGCACCGCGAGGATCTGGAGGGGCCGATGCCACCGGTGCCCGAGGACTCCTCGATGCCCCTGTCCCGGGCGCTGCGCGGAGTCACCAGTACGCTGGTGACCCCCGCCACCTACGAGGGACGGCCGGATTCCGGCATCGCGGTCGCCCAGCAGGAGTTGTTCCGGGCGACCGGCATGCATTCGGCGAGCATCGCGCCGATCCGCGGCGTGCGGGAGGTGGTCGGCGCGCTGACCATCGGCCGGGCCGCGCGCCCTGGCGCGTTCACCGCTGCCGACCTGCTGCTGGTCGAGGACATCGCCCGCCGCGCAGGGCTGGCCCTGGACAACGCCCGCCTGTACGAACGGCAACGCCGGGTCGCCGAGACGATGCAACGTCACCTGCTGCCGCAGATGCCGTCGGTGCCCGGGGTGCAGATGGCCGCCTGCTACTGGCCCGCGCCGCACGCGTCCCAGGTCGGGGGCGACTGGTACGACGCCTTCGTCCTGCCGGGCGGCACGATCGCGCTGGTGATCGGCGACGTGGTCGGCCACGACCTGGACGCCGCGGCGGGGATGGCCCAGGTGTGCAACATGCTGCGGGCCTACGCCGGGGCCGAGGAGGAGCCGCCCAGCGTGATCGTGGACCGGCTCGATCGGGCGGTGTCCCGCATGACACAGACCGTCATGGCCACCGTGGTCTTCGCCCGGCTGGAACGCACCGATGCCGGCGGGTGGCTCCTGCGCTGGACCAACGCCGGTCATCTGCCGCCGCTCCTGGTCGAACGGGACGGACAGGCCCGGTTCCTGGAGGAGGGACAAGGTGTCCTCCTGGGGACGGGCCTGCGGCCCGACCGCGCCGACGCCGTCACCACGCTGCCCCCGGGCTCGACCTTGGTGTTCTACACCGATGGACTGGTCGAGTCGCATCACCATACTCTCGACCATGGGCTGGCCGGGTTGCGGCGATATGCCGCTTCGTTGGCCCATCGTCCTCTGGACTCCTACTGCGGGGTACTGTTCGAGCGCACGCGTCCGATCGACAACGACGACGATGTGGCCATGCTGGTGTTGCGGGTGCCCGAGTAGCCCGGACAGTCGCAGGAATATAACCGGCCCGTGGAGTGTCTCTATCACCGCGTCCAGGAGCGTTTCACCTGGTTCCCCAGCTTCGTGCCGAAAGGCCGGGAAGGGAAAGTTGTGCCCCGGCAGACCCAGTACCACAAGAACCCGGAAGCCGTTTCTCGGCTCGACCCGGAGCAGTATCGCGTGACCCAGCAGGACGGCACCGAGCGCCCATTCGCCAACGCCTACTGGGACAACCACGAGCCCGGCATCTACGTCGACGTCGTGTCCGGCGAGCCGCTGTTCGCGTCGGTCGACAAGTACGACAGCCACTCCGGCTGGCCGAGCTTCACCAAGCCGATCGAGCAGACGAACGTCGTCGAACGCAAGGACTTCAGCCACGGGATGATCCGGGCGGAGGTCCGCTCGCTGCACGGGGACAGCCACCTCGGCCACGTCTTCGACGACGGTCCTGCCGACAGGGGCGGACTGCGCTACTGCATCAACTCCGCGTCATTGCGGTTCATCCACCTCGATGACCTGGAGCAGGAGGGGTATGGCGAATACCGGACCCTGTTCACGAGTGACACCGACAAGTAAGGAGACGACGTGACCACCGAGAAGGCGATCCTCGCCGGCGGCTGCTTCTGGGGTATGGAGGAGTTGTTCCGCCACCAGCCCGGCGTCGTGTCCACGCGCGTCGGCTACAGCGGCGGCGACGTCCCGAACGCCACCTACCGCAACCACGGCACCCACGCGGAGTCCATCGAGGTCGTCTACGACACCGACAAGACCGACTTCCGCGCGCTGCTCGAGTTCTTCTTCCAGGTGCACGACCCCTCGACGAAGAACCGCCAGGGCAACGACATCGGCACCAGCTACCGTTCGGCGATCTTCTACACCAGCGACGAGCAGAAGCGGATCGCCGAGGACACCATCGCCGACGTCGACGCCTCGGGCCTGTGGCCCGGCAAGGTCGTCACCGAGGTCACCCCGGCGGGCGACTTCTGGGAGGCCGAGCCCGAGCACCAGGACTACCTGCAGAAGTATCCCAACGGCTACACCTGCCACTTCCCCCGTCCCGGGTGGAAGCTTCCGAAGCGGGACAAGGCCTGACATCACCGGCGCGCGGGCCTGAGTCCGCGCGCCGGCGCGTGAGCGACGGGCACCAGGGCACGGGACCCATCCGCCGGCTCCCGATAGCGAACTCGCGGCGTACTCCGAGCCCGGCCGTGAAGAGGAAGATCGCCATCAGCGCGTTGTTCATCCACGCCTGTGACCAGGCCGAAATCATCTGGAAGAGAGCACAGGGTGACAACCTGGCGTGGCTTCCTCGGCCATCACGATCCGCGTGCCGCCGATCTGCCACCCGGTCAGCCTGGAAGGGGTGTCTTCAATCCTCGACCGTCGCGAATCGCAGAAGGCGCGAACTCGCGGCGGTCTGATTCACGGTCGCCGCACACCCACAGCAACAGCCTGTCGGGAAGCCTTTGAACCCGACACTCACGCTCACTCCCCGATGGCCGGAGTCCCTGGATCGGACTGCGAAGATCAGCCGAGCGTGAACGTCCTGGCGCGAATACGGCGCCGGCTGGGAGGGTGGACCTCATGATGGAGGACTTGCGGGACGCCGAGCGCCGGCTCCAGGCCGCGCAGCTCGCTGGAGATGTCGAGGCGCTGGATCGGCTGCTGGATGATCGGCTGATCTTCACCTTCGGCGCGAACGTTGCGACCAAGGCGGACGACCTTGAGCTGCACCGCACTCGGACCCAGGTGTTGACGAAGGTGGCCGAGGAGGAGTTGACCGTGCTCGCCGATGGGCGCACCGGGGTGACGTGGTTTCTCGGCACCGTCGAAGGCACCGTCTCCGGTGCGCCGTTCGCGGCCAGGATGCGCTACACCCGTACTTGGCTTCACGACGAGACGCACGGCTGGCGAATCATCGCCGTGCACGCCGGCACGACCGATTGACGCGGATCAGGGGTGGTGCCGCTGGTCACCCTGCTGCGCGCCCGGAAGCGGGCGGAGGGTTCGGCACCGACGATGCTCATGTATGCGCTTCGTGGCCTTCGCCACCTCATGTACGGGCCTGAGCCGGAGGACATGTCGGCCGATCTCTCCGCGCCGGGGTCCGCAGCTCGTGGTCGTTTCTCCCCACTCCAGGTCCCGCCTGACCGCGACCGCGGTCTGTGACAGCGCCCGAGCGCTGTACGCCGGGACGGCCGGTGATCAGGCGCATAAGACCTGCCGAGGAACGTGCGCAGGCTCTGAAGTCGCTGGCGGCCGGGGTGGTCAGGCGGCCGATCCGGCGCGGTCGCCATCGAGGCGGGCTAGGCCGGGGCTCCTATGACAGCACGTTCGTCGCAGGAGCCCCCGCACAGGCGCGCTCAGGCTGCCCGTGGCAACGAGAACGTGACGTCGTCGAAGTCGAGGTGCGTGAACCCCTCGGTGTAGAAACCCACCTTCCCCGACGGATTGTGCCCCGGGTTCTCCCCCGAGAGCACGTTCTCACCGCCGACGCTGACGCTCACCGACGCCCCCCGCACCGTCATCCGCACGTCGTAGACGCTGTCGGGACGCAGGCCGCGCTCGGCCGGCAGGACGGCCTGGCTCAGGGTCCGCCACTGCGCGTCGTAGAGCGTCCAGGTCGGCCCGGCCGCCGCGTGCCGGTAGCGGACGTAGCCGCCGCCGGTGCCGCCCTGGCGGTCGTACATGATGAGGACGGCCCCCTCGGGCACCTGCGCGGGCGTCCGCAGCCGGTACGACAGCGCGTAGTCGGTGAAGGCGCGGTCGAGCAGGCCGTTGGCGCCCTTGAGGATCCGGTACCAGTGGTTGCCGGTGGCGTCGGCGACGATGGGGCGGTTGGGGTCGACGGGCCAGCCGTTGGCGCCGGACTCGAAGTCGGTGGCGTGCATGACGCCGTCGCCCTCGCTGACGGTGACGGTGGCCGTGTCGGTGATCTCCGGGTGGGTCTTGGAGGCGACGGTGACGGTGGTGGTGCCGGGCATGAGCGCGGTGACCGCGCCGGCGGCGCTCACCGTGGCCACCGCCGGGTCGCTGCTCGTGTACGTGACCGCCTGGTCGGTGGCGTTCCACGGCACCGGCTCCGCCCGGACGGAGAGCGTCTTGCCGAGCGGGACGGTGAGCTCGTCGCCGGGCAGGTGCAGGGCGGTCAGCTCGATCCGGTCGGGCCCGCCCGGCAGCCCGACCTTGCCGTGGGTGCCGATCTCGGCGAACGGGACGGCCTTGAAGCCGGGGATGCGCTGGAAGACCTCGGCGTCCGCCTTCAGGGAGAAGTCGCCGGCCCGCCAGTCGGTGAAGCCGGGGTCGCGGTCGGCGACCCAGTTGCCGGCGTAGTTGAGCAGGTTCTTGACGTCCCGCGCGCCGTGCTGGTTGACGCTGGGGGCCCGGGTCAGCTCGGGGTTCCAGACGAGGTTGTTCTCGAAGTGGTTCTTCGCCGGGTAGTAGTGGTTCTCGTCGAAGAAGGTGAGCAGTTCGGGGTACTTCGCGGCGTACGGGGTGCCGGCGAAGCCGCCGTTCTCCTCGAACAGCTTGCGCCAGGCGGGCAGGTAGTTCTTGTCCACCGTGTTGCCCGGCTGGTCGCCCATCCACATCTCGTAGTTGTCGTAGGGGACGTGGGTGTCGACGAAGATGTTGTTCCTGGCCTTGATGTGGTCGCCGGAGCCGCTCTTGATGGCGTCGTTGCCCATCCGGTAGAAGACGTTCTCGTCGATCGTCAGGCCCATCGTGAGGTTGTCGGGGTAGACGCCCTCGACGCCGCCGCGCCCCTCGCCGATGTGGTGGAAGTAGTTGCGCCGGATCACGGTGCCGCGCTCGTGCGGGGTCATGCCGGCGTTCATGTAGATCGCGCCGAGGTCCTGGAAGTCCTGGCAGATGTCGTAGATGTCGTTGTACTCGATGAGGTGGTCGTTGCCGTGGACGATGATGCCGGGATGCGGCGCGTCGTGGATCTCGTTGCCGCGGGCGGTGTTGCCCACGCCGTCGAACATCACGCCCGGGTTGTACGCCTTGTGGTAGTAGGCGAAGTCGTGGATGTGGGAGTTCTCCACCCGGTTGCGGCCCGGCTCCAGGGTCTGGTCGTCGCCGCCGTTGAGGACCACGCCCACGCCGCCGACGTGCCGGATCGTGGAGGACACCACGGCGTGGTCGCGGCCCTTGTTCCTGTCCGGGATGCCGTCGTAGACGTAACGGCCGGCCGAGTTGATGTAGACGCCGCCGTCGGCGAAGTTCTGGATGTCGCTGCGCTCGATCGTGACGTGGCTGCCGCCGAGGATCACCGCGGGCAGGCTGCGCCCGTACTCCAGCGCCAGCTCCTGGAAGGAGACGTGCGAGGCGCCGGCCGTCTTGATCATTGGCTCCTTGAGCATGGTGACGGTGATGTCGCCCTGCTCGGCGCGGAAGGCCGCGTTGGGCATCAGATACAGCACGCCCGTGGCCCGGTCGATGTAGTACTCGCCGGGGGCGTCCAGCTCCTCCAGGAGGTTCTGGGCGAAATGGAAGTCCGGGTACCACGATTTCATCAGGCCGGACATCTCGCCGTAGCGCAGGGTGATCGTCTTCGCCTCGGGGTCGATCGCGGCGATCTTGTTGTACGACCACTCCCAGCTGTAGCCGAAGATGCCGTCCAGCCAGACGTCCTCCGCCTGCGTCCAGTGGCGCGGCCGGTCGTAGCCGTAGCTGAACGTGCCGCCGCGGTTCTGCAGGTCGGCGTCCTTCACGGTGGGCCCGGCGTCGATGATCTGGTTCATCTGGACGGTGCCGTCGTTGGGCCAGCGGGCCAGCGTCATGCCCTGGCCCGCCACGTACAGCTCCATCGGCGGGACGGCGCTGACGTCGTTGGCCTTCCAGTAGCCGTGCCGGCTGAGCTGCCCGTAGTCGGTGATGCCGAGGGCCTTGAGGTCGGCCCGCAGCACCTTGCCGCGGGCCTGCTCGTCCACGATGCGCCCGAGCACGGCCTCGTCGGTCACCGGCGTGAAGCTGTCGTGGTCGAGCTGCCGGCCGCCGGTGAGCCGGGCGGTCTCGCCGGGGTAGGAGCGGTAGACGACCGGCGCCTTCGCCGTGCCGGAGTCGCGCTGGTCGAGCGCGAACGACGCGCTGCGCTGGTAGGTGCCTTCGCGCAGGTAGACGGTCACCCCGCCGCGGGGCAGGCCGTGGCGGGCCTTGAGCTTCCTGATCGCGTCCCTGGCCCCTTCGAGGGTACGGAAGGGGCGGCCTTTCGTCCCGCTGCCGGCGTCGTCACCGCCGGGTGCGACGTAGAGGATCTTCCCTGGTGCGGTCTCCGCGTGTGCCACTGCGGGCGTTGCCAGAGGTAACAGGAGGCAGGCCGCCAACGTGGCGCACAACCGTCGTCTGATGGACACTGTTCCGCCTTTCCGAGATGGGGTGGGGCCCGCTCAGCCCTTGAGCGCGCCGACCGTCAGGCCGCTGATGATGTGCCGCTGCATGTAGACGAAGAAGATGATCACCGGGGCCACGGCGAGGAGGAGGTTGGGGAAGACCTTGGTCAGGTCGGTGGAGTACTGGCTGATGCCTGCGTAGATGGCGGTGGTGACCGTGTACGTGCCGGAGCCGGGGCTGAGCAGGATCTGCGGGCTGATGAAGTCGTTCCAGATCCCGATCGAGTTGAGGATCAGCACCGTGATCACGGCCGGCCGCGTCAGCGGGAAGATGACCTGCCAGTACGTGCGCAGCCGCCCGGCTCCGTCGATCGCGGCCGCGTGGTCGATGTCCCGGGGGACGGTACGGATGAAGCCGACGAACAGGAAGATGCTCACCGGCAGCGTCATGGCGACGTCGTGCAGGATCAGCCCGGTCACCGTGTTGCCCAGCCCGATCGCGCGCAGCACGTAGATCAGCGGCACGATGAGGGCCGAGGCGGGGATGAACGTGCCGGCCAGGAAGAACAGCAGCAGGAACTGGGTGCGCCGCTTGAGGCTACGAGCGATCACGTACGCGGCCGGCCCGGCGAACAGGATGCACAGCACATCGACGGCCACCACCAGCAGCAGCGTGAAGCCGTAGCTCTGCAGCACGTTGTACTGGGGGCTCTGCACCGCCGCCGCCAGGTGGTCCAGCGAGATCCTGGCGAACGGCAGCGAGAACGGGCTGTTCTGGATGTCCTGCTGCGACTTGAAGCTGTTGACCAGCAGGAGGTAGACCGGCACGGTCATGACGGCGAACAGCAGGGTCAGCAGCGCGACGCGGACGGGCGAGGGCCGCCGCCGCGCGCCGGCGCGGAGGTTGGGGGTCATGGGGGCTCCTGAGAGGTACCTAGCTCGCCGCGGCCCGGTCCTGCCGGTTGCGCAGGGCGGTGACGACGACCGACAGCGCCGCGGAGGCCACCATGAGCCCCACGGCCTGGGCGGTGGCGAAGCCGACGTCCGTGCCGGCGAACGACCTGGTGAGGATGACGTAGGCGATGGTCTCGGTGGCCCCGGCCGGGCCGCCGTCGGTGAGGCTGACGACGATGTCGTACACCTTGATCAGCCCCACCAGGTTGAGCACCATGGCGACGGTGACCACCGGCGCGATCATCGGGATGACGATCCTGCGGTTGATCTGCCGGCGCGACGCGCCGTCGATCTGCGCCGCCTCGACCAGCTCGCGCGGCACCGTCTGCAGGCCGGCCACGAACAGCACCACGTTGAAGCCGAAGCCCGCCCACACGATGACGCCCACCAGGGTGATCACCGCGAGGTTCTCGTCGAACAGGAAGCCGACGGGGCCGAGGCCGAGGTCGGCGAGGGTGTTGTTGATCGCGCCGTTGGTGCCGAGGATCGCGCTCCACAGGAAGCCCAGGATGAGCGAGCTGATCACGTGCGGGTAGTAGGCGAGGGTGCGGAAGAAGGAGTTGGCCCAGTTCCGCTCCTTGAGCTGCAGCGCGTAGACCAGGCCCAGCCCGAGCATGCCCACCGACCCGAAGAGGGCCACGATCACGGTGACCACCGCGGCCCGGGTGGTGTCCGGGTCGTCGAACAGGCGGGCGTAGTTGGCCAGGCCGACGAAGTCCGCCGAGGAGAAGCCGTTCCAGTCGGTGAGGCTCAGGTACAGCGCCACGACGACTGGGACGACCGTCATGACCGTGTACACCACGACGGCGGGGGCGAGCATGCCCGCGCTCAGCGCCGCCTCGCGCAGGCGGCGGCGCCGGCGGCCCGGCGTGCCGCGATCCGGCTCGGGACTCCGCGCGGCCACCCGCACGGAGTCCGCGCTCAGCCCTGCGAGTCCCACCACTGGTCCAGCTTCGTGGCGACGTCGGCGGCCGAGGCGCCGGTGAACAGGGACTGGATCTGCTTGTTCAGCTCGTCGGCGTAGCCCTGGACCGGCTGCCGGTCGCCCTGCTTGACCAGGACGGTCGGCGCCTCGTCGAGGACCTTCTGCACGCCGTCGCCGAGGCTGGAGACGTCGTAGGCGAACCCCTTGCGCAGGTTGCCGTCGGCGGCGAGCTGGACCTTGATGGCCTCCTCGTCGGTCACCAGCCACTCGACCAGGTCGATCGCCGCCTCGCGGTGCCTGGACTGCGCGACCACCGTGTACGGCTGCGCCATGTTGCCGAACTGGCCGGGCGGGTAGGCGCCGTCGGACGGCACGGGGAAGACCCCGATGTCGTCGCTCTTGCCCGCCTCGTCGGCCGCGGGCACGAAGTAGGAGCCCATGATGTACATCGCCGAGTCGCCCTTGAGGAAGGCGGCCTGACCGTCGGGGTACTGCAGCCCGAGCGCGCTCTTGTCGAGGAAGCCTTGGTCGAGCCAGGACCGGTAGAGCTCGTAGTAGCGCTTGTAGCCGCCGGCCGCGAAGGACGTCTCGCCCTTCTTGCGCTTGACCGTCCAGTCGGGGTCGGCGGTGAGCACGCCCGCGTCGGCCAGCATGCTGAACTGCGCCCCGGTCACCCACTGGCCGGCCGTCTGCAGCGGCACCAGCCCGGCCTGCTTGAGCTTGCCCATCGCCTCCTCGAACTGGGCGATGGTCCGGATCTTCGTGGCGTCGAGGCCCGCGTCGGTGAACGCCTTCTTGTTGTAGAAGACCAGCGACTGGATCTGCTCGCCGACGCCGACCACGTAGTGCTTGCCGCCGATCGCGTAGTCGTCGAACAGCGGGGTCTTCGCGGCCCACGGCTCGCCCGACAGGTCCACGAAGAGCTCGGCGGTCTCCGGCGTGGGCACCACGTGCTGCGCGATGTCGGGCGGGTCGCCGGCGGCGAGGTCCTGGCGCAGCTTGGCCTCGGCCTCGATGGTGCCGGTGAGCTCCAGTTGCACGGTCACGTCCGGGTGCTTGGCCTCGTAGCGGTCGAACAGCCCGTTCCAGAACTGCTCGGTGAGGTTGGGCGTGATGTTGACGATCATCCGCAGCGTGGTCTTGCCCGCTCCGCCGCCCGTTTCCCCGCCGCCCCCGCCGCACGCCGACGTCGCCGTTAACGCGAGGGCCGTCGCCGCGGCCGCCAGCAATCGCCTGTTCATGTGCCTTCTTCCATCATTAATCGTCTATCGATAGGTGATGTTATTTCGGCTGCCTCACTTGTTCAAGAGCCAGTTCGTGCGGCGTCAGGACAGCCCTTCGTCGCGCAGCACCAGCTCGACGACCGGCAGCAGCACGTCCGGCCGGACCACCGGCAGGGTGAGGGTGAGCGTGCCAGGCTCCCGGCCCGGGGGAGCGAGGTTGTTGTGCTCGTGCTCGCCGCCGTCCAGCTCCTGTATGCGCACCTCCGAGCCGTCGTGCAGCAGTTGCGCGTACCGGACGCGGCCGGCCAGGCCCGGCAGGTGGACGTGCTTGAGCGGCCAGGCGAGCAGATGCAGGTAGAGCCGGTCGCCGCGCTGGGTGTAGAGCGCGTTCGGGGGCGGCTCGTACGCGCTGGGCCCCGCGCCGTGCACCGCCCGCGCGTGCAGGGACGTCCACGCGCCGATCGCGCGCAGCGTGCCGGCGGCCCGCGGGTCCAGCGCGCCCCGCCCGGTGGGGCCGACGTTGAGCAGCAGGTTGCCGCCGCAGGCGACCGACTGCACGAGCATGCGCACCAGCAGGTCCGGGCTCTTGTAGTCGTGGTTGTCGCGGTCGTAGCCCCACGAGCCGTTCAGCGTGTGGCACGCCTCCCACATCACCTCGGCGCCGTCGCGGGTCAGCGGCGCGTCGGGCTGGTACTGCTCGGGCGTGACGTAGTCGCCCGGGATGCCGAGCCGGTCGTTGACCACGATGCCCGGGCGCAGCTCGCGGACCATCGCCATCAGCTCCGCCGCACCCCACTCGGCGGGCCCCTTCGCCGGATAGGTGAAGTCGAAGAACAGCAGGTCGGGGTCGTAGGCGGTGAGCAGCTCGCGCACCTGCCCGTGCAGATACCGCCGGTAGCGTGCCATGTCGCGCCCCTTCGCCTCCTCGGGCGGCACGCTGTCGCGCAGCGGGTGGTACCGGTCGATGGTGAAGTCGGGATGGCGCCAGTCCAGCAGCGAGTAGTAGAGCCCCACCCGCAGCCCCTCCGCCCGCATCGCCTCCGCGAACTCGGCGACCAGGTCGCGGCCCGCCGCCTGGACGGAGGTGTAGCCGGTCAGCGCCGAGTCGAACAGGCAGAAGCCGTCGTGGTGCTTGGCGGTCAGCACCGCGTACCGCATCCCGGCCTCGCGCGCCGCCCTGGCCAGGGCGGCGGCGTCGAACAGGTCGGGGTCGAACCGCTCCAGGTAGCGGTCGTAGTCGGCGTCCGACATGGCCTCGCGGCTGCGCACCCACTCGTGCCGCGCGGCGAGGCTGTACAAGCCGAAGTGAACGAACAATCCGAACCGCGCCGCCCGGAACCACTCTGCCGATCCGCCTGACACCGGCGTCTCCTCCCACGGTTGACAGCCCTCGCTGATCGGCAGTTACATCTACCATCGATAGGCGATAATTGTCGACGGTTGGGTGAGAGCAACGCGTGAACACGAACATGCAGGAGACCTACGAGACGATGCTGGGGCCGGCGCAGTCCTCGCCCTTCGTCCGGCCGACCGAGCGGATGGTGGCGGCACTCGGCGGCGTGAGCGCGGCCACCGCCTGCGCCAAGCTGCACCAGCTGGGCATCACCCGCACCTTCATCGACGGGCCCGTGCCGCTGCACCGCGAGCCGGACGTCCGCGTCACCGGGGGAGCGGTCACGCTGCAGTTCCTCCCGCAGCGGGAGGACGTCTTCTCCGGCGGCGAGCAGGAGGACGCCGAGCGCAGGACCGCGCTGTGGGCGGTGCTGGAGACCATCAGGCCCGGTGACGTGCTCGTCGTGTCGGCGCAGGCCAGCCACTTCACCGGCTGCCTCGGCGACATGCTGGTCCGCTACTTCAAGCTGCGCGGCGGCGCGGGCATCGTGGTGGACGGGCGGGTGCGCGACGCCGCCCGCGTGCGCGCCCTGGGCGTGCCGATCTGGTGCACGGGGGTGACGCCGCACTACGCGTCGCAGACCGAGCTGTTCCCGTCGGCGTTCAACGTGCCGGTGGGCGTGGGCGGCGCGCTGGTGACGCCCGGCGACCTCATCGTCGCCGACGAGGACGGCGCGGTCGTCGTGCCGCAGCGCAGCGCCGTCGCGCTGGCCGAGGACTCCCTGCTGCACCAGGACCGCGAGGAGTTCGCCCGGCGGCGGCTGGACGAGGGCGGGCGGCTGTCCGACTACTACCCGCTGACCGGGGCCGGGCTGGAGGAGTACCTGGCCTCCCGGGACGCGGGCTGACCCCCTGGGAGCTGCCGGGCCCGGCAGCTCCCAGGGCCGATCACCCCTCCAGCAGCTCGGACGGGACGAAGCCCTCCGCGGCGAGGCGGTGCCACAGCTCCGGCGGGATCTCGGCCCGGGCCGCCGCCGCGTTGGCGCGTACCTCCTCCGCCGACCGGCACCCCACCACCACCGACCCCACGGCCGGATGCAGGTACGGGAACCGCAGCGCCGCCGCGGCGAGCGGCACCCCGAACTCCGCGCAGATCGCCCGGCACCGCCGCGCCCGCGCCAGCACCTCCGGCGGTGTCTCGCGGTAGTGGAACATCGCGCCCGGCCGGGGGTCGGCCAGCAGCCCGGTGTTGAACACCCCGCCCACCACGACCGTGGTCCCGGTCTTCGCGCACAGCGGCAGCAGGGTCGTCAGCGCATCGTGGTCGAGCAGCGAGAACCGGCCGGCGATGAGGACCACGTCCGGCTCGAACTCGGCCACGTACGCCGCCAGCGGCTCGCAGTGGTTCATCCCGAAGCCGATCGCCCCCGCCAGCCCCTCCTCACGGATCCTGCGCGCCGCCGGGTAACCGGTGCGCCGGATCTCCTCGCGGAAGTCGTCCGGGTCGTGCAGGAACAGCACGTCCACCGCCGGGCGGCGCAGCCGGCGCAGGCTCGACTCCAGCGACTCGCGCAGGCCGCGCTCGCTCCAGTCGGTGATCACCCGCTGCCCGGGCCGCAGCAACCAGCCGGCCTTCGTCGAGATCACCACGCCGGGCGCTGCGCGGGGCGCTGCGCGGGGCGCTGTGCCGGGCGCTGTGCCGGGCGCTGTGCCGGGGGTCGCGCCGTCCGCCGCGCCGTCCATCGCGCCGTCCATCACGCCGTCCGCGAGGGCCCGGCCGAGCCGGTCCTCGGCCACCCCGTGGCCGTAGCGGGGGGCGGTGTCGAAGTACGTCATGCCCTCGGCCGCGGCGGCGGCCACCGTGGCGGCGGCGTCCCGCTCGCTCACCTGCGTGAAGAGGTTGCCGATGGGCGCGGTGCCGAGGCCCAGCCTGGGCAGCGCGACGCTCATCCCGCCACCTCCCACGGCGGCGTCGCGCCGGTGGGGCGGGCGGCGTGCAGCGTCATGGCCAGCGTCAGCCGCACCTGCGTCCTGGCCGGCAGCCGGACGCCGACGTGCGGCCCCCCGACGGGCCGGGGCGGCTCGTCGTCGGCGCCGGCCGTGTCGATGCGGTGCTCGGCGAACGCGCCGCCCTGCACCACCAGCGAGCACGCCTCGCCGCCCAGGTTGACCAGCTCGATCACCGTGCGGCCCGGGTCGATGGCGGACACCAGCGCCGCCACGTCCGGCGGCAGCCCGGAGCGGCGGCGCCCGGCGTCGAAGTAACGCACGTGCATCTGGGCCAGGCCGCCGTTGTAGAGCACCTGCGGCGAGCCGGTGGTGAGCTGCAGCAGCGCCTCCGTGACGACCGGGTTGCGGTCCTGCCAGTCGTGGATGCCGAACGCGTCGGGGCCGACGGCCGGGTCCACCGGGTCGTTCTCGATCGCGGCCACCCGCTCGGCGCAGGTGTCGGCGGCGCTGCGCAGCATCCGCTCGGGGTAGCCGGGGTTGCGGCCGGCGAGGTACTCGTACCAGGGCTCCTCGTGGCCCGACTCCTCCTTGGTGCGCTGGGTGTGCACCGCCGTCCAGTCCCAGCTCGACGCCTCCCGCAGCCGGTCGATCCGCTCGCGGTCGGCGGTGTCCCTGCTGAAGTGCCACAGGGCCACCGGGAGCTGGGTCGGCATGACGTTGTGGTCGAACCAGCCCGAGTCGTCGCGGCGCATCGGGGCCAGCAGCGTCGGCTCGTCCGCCAGCCCGCGCAGGTGGGGCCGCCAGCGCTTGGTGATCGTGCTCACCTCGGCCGGCCGCCGGGGCGCCGCCTCGCGCAGCACCGCGTCCAGGGGGTTGCGGGCCAGCTCCAGATAGGAGCGGTCGCCGGTGAGCAGCGCCGCGTTGGTCGCGCCGATGATCGCGGCGCTGCCGACCGGTGGCAGGCCGTGCGGCCAGGACCAGCCGTAGTGGCCGCCGTACCAGCGGCCGTCCAGTTGCTCGCCGACGATGCCGTGCGTGCCGGCGTTGTCGGGGACGATCTCGCGGCCGTCCAGCCGCTCCCGCCAGGCGTCCACGTACTCGCGCACCCAGGCGGCGTGGCGGTCCTCGCCGCCGAGGAGGTGGGCGTTGGCGACGAGGCTGGTCGCGGCCAGGTTGACGATCGTGTCGCCGCGCCCCATGCGCTCCCACATCACCTTGCCGTACGCGCGGGCGCGCGCCGGGTCGGCGGCCAGGTCGTCGAACGGGGCGGCCTCGGCGATCCAGTCGAGCGGCAGGCCGTAGGGGCGCAGCGCCAGGCTCCACGGGAAGTAGACGTCGTGGTCGCTGAAGCCCCAGCGCGGCCCCGCGGCGCCGTTGTGCGGGGCGCGGATCACCCGGTGCTCGGGGTCGTAGTTGGGGCCGCCGGGCAGGTAGAGGTCGGCGAAGCGGGCGGCCAGCTCCCTCAGCTCGCCGTCCTCGGGCTCGGCCAGGCACAGGCCGTAGAACAGCAGCAGGCCCTCGCCCTGGTGGAACCAGTCGTAGCCGCGCTCGAAGCCGTCCACCAGCATGCCCATCCCGGCGAGCTGCGCGGTGACGCCCCGCCAGTGCCTGCGGGCCGCGGCCAGCACGTCGTCGCTGCCGCCGAGCAGGTAGAGGGTCGGCCAGTTGAAGAACGCCTCGTAGAAGTCGTCCACGCCGTCGCGGCCGTCGAGCCCCTGGCCGAGCCGGTCGCGGAAGACCAGCCGGCCGTCGCCCTCGGTGTAGCGGTCGGCGAAGATCCGCCAGGCCTTGTCCTGCGCGGCGAACAGCTCGCGCTGCAGCCCGGCCCACGCGGGCGGGTCGGTCACGGGACGGCTCGCCAGCAGGGCCGGCGGGATTGGGATACGCATGGAGAACACCAATCGTTCATCGATAGCCGATGATATGAATCTTCTTGAGCCCGATTCCGCCTGTCAACACGGAGCCGACGTGATCGACTGCCATGTCCACCTCTGGGACCTCGACCAGGGCCATCCCTGGATCCGGCCGGGGTCGCCGCACCACCGGACCTTCACCGCCGACGACCTGGCCGCGTCGGGCGCGGATGTCGTGGGGCTGACCGGCGCGATCCTGGTCGAGGCGTCCCGGGGCGACCGCGCGGAGAACGTCCTGCTGCGCGACCTGCGCCTGCGCCACCCGGGCCTGCTCCTCGGCCACGTCGGCAACCTCAACACCTGCGCCGGGCTCGGCCCGGAGCGCTTCGCCGACTTGCTGGCGCGCACCCGGCCGAACGGCATGCGGCTCGGCGGCGCCTCCTGGGACGCCACGCCGCCGGGCGCGCGGGCGCTGCTCCCCGTCCTGGCCCGGTACGGCGTCGCGCTCGAAGTCAACCTGCACCACGAGGCCGTCCCGGCGGCGGCCGAGGCCGCGGCCCGCCACCCGGGGCTGACCGTGATCGTCGACCATCTCGGCAATCCGGCGAACCTCGCCGCCGCCGACCCGGGGGAGTGGCGGGAGCAGGTGCGGCGGGCGGCCCGGATGCCCGGCGTGTTCATGAAGATCTCCGGACTGCTCACCCAGCAGCACGGCGTGCCGGAGGAGCGGGTGGCCGACCTGGTCGCGCACGCCGTCGGGGAGTTCGGCCCCGGCCGGTGCATGATCGGCTCCGACTGGCCGATCTGCCTGGCGCGCGGCTCCCGGGCCGCCTCGCTGCGGCTGGCCCGGCGCGGGCTGACCGGGCTGGACGACGCCGGTCGCGGGCTCGTGCTGAGCGGCACCGCCGGGCGCGCGTACGGCCTGACGCCTCAGGTTGACAACGATCGGGGGCCCTGCTTCGATGCACCGGTTGCGATCGATAAGCGATGATTGGTGGACGATGGCACAGTTCGATCTGCCGCTTGACCAGCTTGAGCAGTACCGGCCGGCCCTGCCGGAGCCGCCCGACCTGGATGCGTTCTGGGCGAAGACGCTCGCCGAGAGCGACGCCTTCGACCTGGCGATGACGGCCGAGCCGGTGGCGAACGGCCTGGCGACGATCGACACCTTCGACGTCACCTTCGCCGGCTACGGCGGCCATCCCGTCCGTGGCTGGCTGCACCTGCCGGTCACCCGGACGGGGCCGCTGCCCGTCGTGGTCGAGTACCTGGGCTACGGCAGCGGGCGCGGCGTGCCGCACGAGAAGCGGCTCTGGGCGTGCGCCGGCTACGCCCATCTCGTCATGGACAGCCGCGGCCAGGGAGCCGACACCCCCGACCCCGACGTCGCGACCGGCGACGTCGCGGCGCCCGGGTTCCTCACCCGCGGCGTGCTCGACCCGCAGCGCTACTACTACCGCCGCCTCTACACCGACGCGGTGCGCGCCGTGGCGGCCGTGCGCACCCACCCGGCGGTGGACCCGGCCAGGGTCGCGGTGACCGGCACCAGCCAGGGCGGCGGCATCGCCCTCGCCGCCGCCGGCCTCGCGCCCGGCCTGCGGGCGGTCCTGCCCGACGTGCCGTTCCTGTGCTGCTTCCCGCGCGCCGCCACCTTCACCGACCAGCCCCCTTACGTGGAGATCACCCGGTACGTGAAGCTCCACCGCGCGCACGCGCAGACCGTGATGCGCACGCTGTCCTACTTCGACGCCGCCGTCCTCGCCCGCCGGGCCACGGCCCCCGCGCTGTTCTCCGTCGGCCTCATGGACCGCATCTGCCCGCCGTCCACCGTCTACGCGGCCTTCAACCACTACGGGGAACGCGCGGCGCTGCCGTCCGGCGACAAGCAGATCAGCGTCTACCCGTTCAACGACCACGAGGGCGGCGGCCCCGACCACGAGGTCGTCAAGCTCGCCTGGCTGGCCGACCGGCTGTCACCATCGATACCTGCTAAGCGATGATCACTCTTATGATGAACAGGGGGACGCGACAGCGCATGATGGGGAACACATGGCATCGACACCGCAAGTGAGCGGCTTCGCCTCGCGGCTGGCCACGAGCAAGGACTCCGTTCGCCCCACTCTGATCTCCGATCGAGTGTACGAGCTGCTCCGGCAGGCCATCGTCGAAGGAGACCTCGCGCCGAACGACCGCGTGGTGGAGTCGGAGATCGCCCGCCGGCTCGGGGTGAGTCAAGCGCCGGTCCGCGAGGCCGTCAAGCAGCTCGCCCGCGAGGGCCTGCTCGTGCACGTGCCGCGGCGCGGCAACTTCGTCGTCGAGATCTCCACCCAGGACGCCGAGTACGCCCGCCAGGTGCGCGAGCCACTCGAACGGCTGGCCGCCACCATGGCCGCCGAGCGCATCACCGCCGAGCAGCTCGGTGAGCTGGGCGAGCTGGTCGCCGAGATGCGCGGGGCCGTGGAGGTCAACGACGTCGGCCGGTTCCGCGACGTCGACATCGCCTTCCACACCCGGGTCGTGCAGATCGCCGGCAATCCGTTCCTGACCCGGATGTGGGAGGTGCTCGAACCCAACCTGCGTGCGCTGCGGGCCATCGCCGATCCACTGTTCGAGGGGGATTGGCGGGCGATGGCCGATGAGCACGGGCGGCTGGTCGCGCTGCTGGGCGATGGCGATGCCGCTACGGCTGCCGACGCGTTCGCCGATCACGCCGCCGGTCGTTCGCCGGTGCCTGATCGGCGTACGCGCAGGAAGTCGGCGGGCAGCGTCACGTGACCCACCGCCCCCGGTGGGGGACGCACTGACGCCGGCCCCTTGGGGGTAGGACGCGCCCGACGTGCGTGGGAGTCGCCCGTCGGCCGCACGCGCGCGACGCCGCAGTGGGCGCTTCATCGGCGTGGTGGTGTCGTCTACCGGCCAGCCGCACCCTCCTCTGCCAGGGCATGGCGGAGCAGGGCGCGGGCGGCGTCCGGGTCCGGGAGCCCGGACGTGTCGCCGGGCGTGGCGACGACGCGCCCGGCCAGCTCGGTGCCGAGGCGGGTGGCCGCGCCAGGCCCGGCTCCCGACAGCCTGGCCGCCAGGTAGCCGCCGAGGAACGCGTCGCCCGCACCGACGGGATCACGCACCTCGCGGGCAGCGCTCGGCACGTGCACGGGCCCCGATGCCCCCGCATACCAGGCGCCCTCGGGACCACCCTTGAGCACCACCTCCCCCACCCCGGCGGCCCTGGCCGCGGCGAACACCCGCGCCGGATCGCTCTCACCGAACAGCACCCGCGACTCGTCCTGCCCGAGCACCAGCAGCCCGGCCCTGGGCAGGAGCGGCGCGAGCGCGGGCACCGGCAGGGCGGGGCGCAGGTTCGGGTCGAGGACGACCAGGGCGTCTCCCGCCCGCTCACACAGGGCGGCGACCAGCCGGGCCGGTCCGGGCCCGAGCGCGGCTGTCAGGCCGGAGACCACCATCGCGCGGGGACGCCGGGCCAGGATCGGCCCGGCGTCGGGGACGTCCATGGCGGAGGCGGCCGAGCCCGCGCGGTAGTAGTGGACGCGCCGCCCGCCGTCCGGCCTGATCTCCTTGAAGAACACGCCGGTGGGACGGCCTGGGTCGGTGATCATCAGGCCGGTGTCCACGCCCCTGTCCGCCGCATCGCGCAGCACGCGCGTCCCGAACGGGTCCGTCCCGACGCGCGAGGCGAACGCCGCCCGCAGGCCGAGCCGGGCGACCGCCGTGCACACGTTCAGCTCGGCGCCCGCGACGGAGGCGTCGAAGCGCGCCGCCCCCGCGAGGTCGTCCGCCTCCAGCAGCACCATGGCCTCACCGACACCCACCACGTCGAGCCGCCCGGCATCGTCCTGCGCCCTGGCATCGGCCCGCGATGCGGCACCGGCTTCCGGCTCGGCTGCGTGGCCGGTCATGGGAGGAACCGGGCCCGGAGGTCCGGGCGGAGATAGGCGGCGGGCGAGGCGATCGACAGCCCGCCGTCCACCGGCAGGACCGCCCCGGTGATGAACGCGGCGCTGGGCGAGGCGAGGAAGGCCACCGCCTCGGCCACGTCCCGCGGCGTGCCGGTGCGCCCGAGCGGATAGCCTTCCGCGGCGTTCCGCAAGCCCTCCCCGCCGATCAGGCCGGGAGCCACCGAGTTGACGCGGATCCCGGCGGGGCCGTACTCCAGGGCGAGCTGTCGGACGAACGCATCCAGCCCGCCCTTGGCGGCGGCGTACGCGGGCACGCCCGGCGCGGCCAGGAACGCGTTGACCGAGCTGACCGCGACGACGGCGGAGCCAGGCGGCAGGTGGGGCAGCGCGGCCCTGCACAGGTGGAAGGCGGCGTCCAGGGTGGCCCCGATCGCGGACCTCCACTGCTCGTCGGTGGTGCGCACCACGGACGCGACCGGCATCACGGCCGTGGCCAGCACCAGGACGTCCAGCCGGCCGAGGGCGCCCAGGGCCTCGGCGACGGCGGCGTTCGCCTCGGCCGGGACGGCGCAGTCGCGCACGAGGAAGCCGTCGTAGACGGGGTCGGCGCACGGCTGCAGGCCGATCCCGGCCACCCGGTCGCCCCGCTCGGCGAACGCGGCGGCGATGGCCAGCCCGATGCCCGAGTTCCCGCCCGCCACCAGCACCCCCCGCGCTCCGGGCGCCGACGCTTCCTGCGCCCCGCCCGCGACCAAGCCGGGCGTGCGCGTCGAGCCGCCGCCCACCGTCACCACAACCCGGCCATGAGCGCCTCGAGGAGGGCACGACTGTGACGGTCCAGCGGCCGGGCAGGAGAGCGTACGGCGGCCGAGTCGATGAGCCCCCGCCGGACCAGCACCTCCTTGTGCACCGCCCAGGCCAGGCCAGGCTGCATGCCGAAGCGGATCAACGGCAACAGCCCGGCATGCCCCGCGCGCGCCCGCTCGGCGCGCCCGGCCGCCCAGTCGGCGAGCACCGGCGCGAGCAGGTCGGTGAACTCGCAGGCGGGCATCGTGCCCACGGCCCCCAGCGCGTACTCCTCCAGGCAGAACAGCGCGTTCTGCCCGCCGAAGACGGCGAAGCCGTCGGGGACGCCCGCGGCCACCGCCCCCACCTTGGGCGCGGTCGGCGGCGCCTCCACCTTCACCGAGGTGACGCCGTCCAGCTTGCTCAGCTCCACGATCAGCGACTCCGGCATGCTGACGCCGGTGGCGCCCGGCGCGTCCTGCACCATCACGTCGATCCCCGCCCGCTCGGCCACGACGCCGTAGAAGTCGACGAGCTGCGCCCCGGACGGCTTGACCAGGTACGGCGGCAGCACCATGAGGGCGTCGGCACCCCCGTCCCTGGCGGCGAACGCCTGTTCGAGGGCGGTGGCGGTGCTGGTCGCGCCGACGCCCGCGACGACCGGGGCGTCGCCGGCGGCGGCCCGTACCTCGGCGAGCACGCGCACGCGGTCGCCGGCGGTCAGGGCGAAGCCCTCGCTGGCCATCCCGAACACGGCCACTCCGTCGGCTCCGGAGGCGAGCTGCCACTCGGTCAGCCTGCGCAGGCTCGGCAGATCGAGCTCGCCGTCATCGGCGAAGGGGGTGGCGAGGATGGGGATCAGTCCAGACAGAACCAACGGATACTCCCTTTCAGACAAAAGGTGGTGGGTCACAGGGCGCCGGGGTCGACGTCCACGCCGAGGCCGGGCCCGGACGGCACGGGGAAGCCGGTCGCGTCACCGGGCAGCGGCGCGGTGAGGATCGAGCCGGCCACCTCGCAGGTGGTGGGCTGGTACTCGAAGAACGCCAGGTTCCCGAGGGCGGCGCTGACGTGGACGCCGGCGGCCAGCGCCACCCCGAGCCCGGTGGAGTGGTGCGGCGCGACCCGGACGTGGTGCGCGGCGGCGAGCTCGGCGATGGACATCAGCTCGGTGATGCCGGTGCGCCCCACGTCGGGCTGGGCCAGGCCGACGGCGCGGCGGCCCAGCCAGTGGGCGAACTCGTACCGGTTACGCAGGCTCTCGCCGACGGCGACGGGCAGGTCGGCGCGGCGGACGAGCTCCCTGTGCCCCTCGACGTCCTCGGGGGCGAGCGGCGCCTCCAGGAACAGCGCGCCGCGCTCGGCCAGCCCGCGGGCCAGGCGGACGGCCTGCGGCACGTCGTAGACCCAGTGCGCGTCGACGGCGACCCGCAGCCCCGACGCGGCGACGGCGTCGTAGGTGGCGAGGTCCTCCTCGACGCCGTGCCCGAGGTGCAGCTTGACCATGGTGGCACCCTTGAGGGCCCATTCCCCGGCCAGCTCGGCGCGTTCGGCGTCGGTGGGGCGGGGCAGGCCGCTCACGTACACGGGGACGTTCGAGCGGAAGGCGCCGCCGAGCAGGGAGGCGACGGACCGGCCGGTGAGGCGGCCGGTGAGGTCCCACAGTGCGATGTCCACGGCGGCCAGCGCGTCGGCCTGGTGGCCGGAGAGGTGGCCGCGCTCGCGCATGAGGCCGGTCAGTTTGTCCCAGAGCGGGCGGATCCGCGTGGGGTCCTCGCCGATCAGCACGGGGGCGAGCAGCTTCTCCACGATCGCGGCGGGCACCTCGGGCGCGACGGGCGCGAGCGCCTCGCCCCACCCGGTGGTGCCGTCGTCGGCGGTGATCGAGACGAGCAGTGTCTCGAAGCGGGCCGAGTAGAGGCTGCGCCACGGCGGGCGGACGAAGTAGCCCTCCTCCTGCGCGGGTGCGCCGAGGTAGGCGTCACGGTGCCGGAGCTTCACCGGGAAACATTGCACTTGACGGATTTGCGCCATGTGCGTGACCATCCCACATAGTGCAAGCCGATTGCAATGGAGACAGGGTGGCTTCCGATCAGAGCAACAACCAGAGCGTCGAGCGGGCCATCTCGGTCCTGCGCGCGTTCCTGACGGGCCGGCCGGAGCTGCGGGTGTCGGACGTCGCCAAGGCCACCGGGCTCGGCGTCTCGACCGCCTCGCGCCTGCTGGCCACGCTGGAGACGCTGGAGTTCGTCGAGCGGGACGAGGTCAGCGGCCTCTACCGGCTGGGCACCGCGCCGATCACGCTCGGCGGCGTCGCGCTCAACCAGAACCCGGTGCACCGGGAGGCCCGCCAGGTCGCCCAGGACCTCGCCGCCGCGCTCGGCCTCGGCGTCAACGTGGCCGTGCGGCGCGGCGAGTCGATGTTCTACCTGCTGAACTTCGAGGGCAGGCTGGCGCCCCGGTCGTTCGTGCTGACCGGCCAGCGCAAGCCGCTGTACGCGACGGGCATCGGCAAGTGCCTGCTGCTCGCGCTCACCCCGCAGGAGCGGCGGGAGCTGATCCCCGAGGCGTCGATGCAGCAGTTCACCTCGCGCACGATCGTCACGCACGAGCGGCTCGACCAGGAGCTGGCCGGGGTGGTCGGGCGCGGGTACGCCACCGAGGTGGAGGAGCTGGCGTTCGGCCGGGCCTGCGTCGCGGCACCCATCCGCGACATGTCGGGCGCGGTGGTGGCGGCGATCTCCATCTCGGGCCCGCTGTCGGCGATCGCCCTGGAGGCGCGCGAGGCCGAGCTGGCCCGCACGGTCATCGAGACCGCCGACTCGATCAGCATCGGCCTCGGCTACGTCGGCCCGGTCCACGCTGTCGCGGCGGGCACGCAGTGAACCGCCGGCTGACCGACGGCCAGTTCGCCTGGCTGCTCATGGTGCCGGGCCTGGCGCTGTTCGGCGCCATCATCGCCTACCCGCTGGTGTCGGCGCTGGTCACGGGCTTCTTCGAGCAGAGCCTGGTGCGCCCGGGGCGCGCGTTCGTCGGCCTGGACAACTTCGCCGACCTGCTCGGCGGCGACTTCTGGCCGGTGCTGCGCAACACGCTGGTCTTCACGCTCGGCGCGACGATCGCGCCGTTCGTCATCGGATACGCGCTCGCCCTGGCGCTCAACGCCGGGTTGCCCGGCTGGCTGCGCGGCGTGTTCCTGTTCCCCTGGGTGATCCCCGGCGTGGTCGTCTCGTTCCTGTGGCTGTGGATCTTCAACGCCAACTACGGCGTGCTGAACGGCCTGCTCGGCACGCACGTGAGCTGGCTCGGCGCGCCCGCCACCGCCATGATCGCGGTGATCGTGACGAAGACCTGGGCGAGCTTCCCCTGGATGATGGTCATGCTGCTCGCGGGCCTGCAGACGATGCCGAAGGAACTGCACGAGGCCGCCGCCGTCGACGGCGCGGGCGCGATCCGCCGCTTCAGGTCGGTGACGGTGCCGCACATGCGCGCGATCGCCGGCATCGCCTTCCTGCTGGAGTTCATCTGGAACTTCCAGCACTTCGACACCATCTACGTCCTGACCGGGGGCGGCCCCGCCGGGGCGACGAAGACGTTCGCCGTGGCCGTCTACGACACCGCGTTCAAGGGCTTCGACCTGGGCCACGCCACCGCGCTGGGCGGCCTGTGGATGTTGCTGCTGCTCGTCCTCATGGCCTTCTACCTGAGGAAGGAGAACGCATGACGGCCACGCTGTCGCGCTCCGTCCCGATCACCCGCGCGCCGAGGCGGAGGAGGCCGCGCTCGCGCGCCGCCGCCTGGGCGGCCGTCGTGGTCATCGGGTTCTTCGGGCTCGCCCCGATCTACTGGCTGGTCGTCACCGCGTTCACGCCGGACGAGCGGGCCTTCACCTTCCCGCCCTCCCTGGTGCCGACCGAGATCACCTTCGACCACTTCACCAAGCTGGCCGGGAACGAGCAGCTGTTCGGCTACCTCGTCAACAGCGTCGTCGTGTCGGTCCTGACGGCCTTCCTGAGCGTCGTGGTCTCGGCGTACATGGCGTACGCGTTCTCCAAGTTCCGCTACCGCGGGCGCAAGTCGCTCATGCACCTCGTGCTGGCCTCCCAGCTGTTCCCCCAGGCGCTGCTGCTCGTCACCCTGTACGCCGTCTTCAGCGCGTCGGGGCTGCTCGGCAGCTACACCGCGCTCATCCTGTCGTTCACCACCTTCACGCTGCCGCTGTGCGTGTGGATGCTGAAGGGCATCTTCGACACGGTGCCGTCCACGCTGATGGAGGCGGCCGCGATCGACGGCGCCTCCCGCTGGCGGACGCTGCACAGGATCGCGCTGCCGCTGGCCGCGCCCGGCCTGGTCGCGGCTGGGCTGTTCGCGTTCGTCCGGGCCTGGAACGACTTCATCTTCGCGCTCACCCTCACCGACCCGGACCGGCAGACCCTGCCCCCCGGCCTGGTGCACACCTATCTCGGGGAGTTCCAAACCGCCTGGCCGGACCTCATGGCCGCGTCCTTCGTCGTCTCGCTCCCGGTCATCGCCGCGTTCATGTTCCTGCAGCGGTACCTGGTCGGCGGGCTCACGGCGGGCGCGGTCAAGGGCTGACCCCCACCCCCACCCCGTAGGAGAAACATGGAAACGCTCAACCGCCGCGCCGCCTTCCGCCTGGCCGGCCTGTCCGCGCTCGGCGCCGCCCTGACCGCCTGCGCGCCCGACGCCGCCGGAGGAGGCGCGCCCCAGGGCGACGCCGCGGCCAAGACGTTCGGCTTCACCTCCTGGTCGCTGAACGAGGAGGCGCAGAAGGCCGCCGTGCAGGCGACCGTGGACGCGTACGCGGCCAGGAACGGCGTCAAGATCGACACCGCGTCGTTCCCGTACAACGAGTACCTCAACCAGGTGACGCTGAAGCTGCGCGGCGGCCAGCTCACCGGCGCCGTCCAGCTCGACATCTCCTGGCTGGCCGCCCTGGCCGCGATGGGCAAGCTGAAGGACCTCGGCGCGCAGGCCGCCAAGGGCGGCTACACCGACGTCGCCCTGTCCAGCGGCCGCTTCCAGGACAAGCAGCTCGGCCTGCCCTGGACGACCGGCTCGATCGGCCTGGTCGCCAACACCGAGATCCTGAAGAAGGCGGGCGTCGAGGGCATGCCCGCGACCGTCGAGGAGTTCGAGGCCGCCCTGCGCAAGGTGGCCGCGCTCGGCGGCGGCATCACGCCGTACGCGGCGGCGACCAAGGCGGCGCAGCTCAAGGACATCCTGCCGTGGATGCGCACGTTCGGCAGCCCGCTGCTGGAGGGAGAGACGATCACGGTCGGCGACGACGCGTCCGTGGCCGCCGTCGAGTGGTACAAGAAGCTGTACGACGCCGAGCTCATCGCCCCCGACGTCGACCGCTTCGACGCCCGCGCGCTGTTCGCCCAGGGCAAGGCCGCCTTCTACGACGACGCGGTCATCACCCGGGGCGTCGTGGCCGCGCAGTCGCCCGACAAGTCGCTGACGGAGAAGATGGCGCCGCTCGCCAGGCCCGTGCTCAAAGCGGGCGACACGCCGCAGGCGCTGCTGTGGGGGCACGTCATCGTGGTGGTGGACGGCGAGGGCTCCGACGCCGCCGCCGACTTCGCCTCGTACGCGACCTCCGACACGGCCACCGTGGCCGCGTTCTTCGAGAAGGTGAAGCTGCCGCCCACCACGACGGCGGGCCTGGCCGACCCGAAGGTCGCGGGCGACACGTTCACCACCGCATGGACCGAGAAGATCACCAAGACCGCGACGCCGAACCCGTTCTGGCGCTACGCCGGCTACGCCCAGATCGAGACCGCCATCGCCGAGCAGGTGCAGGCCGTGCTCGTCGGCCAGTCGTCGGCCAAGGACGCGCTGGCCAAGGCCGCCGAGACGGCCAAGCCCCTGCAGAAGTAGGACAGCCGCCCGGCAGGGGGCGCATGGCGGGGAACAGTGACCCCGCCCCGGCACGGCGCGGAGCTGCAACTCCTCGCCCGCCGGAGCCGCCGGGAGCGGCAACTCCCGGACGGCGGCCCCTGCCCACCGGGCGGCCTCCGACGACACCGCATGCCCTCTTCGACACAGGTGGTCCCCGTCATGCTCGCACGAACGCGCGCCGGGCGCTCCTCATCCGCCCCCCGCCCGCCCCGGTGGCGGTGGGGGAGCGGCGGCGCGCCCCGCCCGGCCTCGGCGCGGACCGCCGTCCACCCCCCTCCCACGAAACGAGGAACGGTGCTCCGCCCAGTCATCCTCACCGCCGCCGCCCTGCTCGCGGCCTGCCTCACCCCCTTGCCCGCCGCCGCCGCACCTTCCCTGGAACAGGTGCCCGTCACCGTGGATTCCTCCAACCAGTCCGGCTGGTGGCGCCCGCTCGACTCGTTCCGCGGCACCGACTACTTCGCCTACAACGCCCCCGCCTCCACCGCCGGCCGCCACGAGGTGCACCTCGCCTCCCGCGCCGCGGACGGCACCTGGCGCGACGGCTGCCTGCCCGACGCCTCCGGCGCCTGCGTCACGTACGTGGACGACGTCGGGCACAACCAGCCGTCGATCGTCCTGGACGGCGAGGGCGTCATCCACGCCTTCGTCTCCATGCACGGCGACGGCTGGCGCTACTACCGCGCCACCAGGCCCGGCGACGTCACCTCCCTGGCCGAGGCGTCCGCCACCCTGCCCGACGCGGGGCTCGGCTTCACCTACCCGGTCACCGCGCGCGGCAAGGACGGCTCCGCGTACGTGCTGGTCCGGGCGCACCGGGACGCGGCGGCCGTCCGCGACGGGCGGCTGTACCGCTTCGACACCGCCACCCGCGCCTGGAGCCGCGTCGCCGTCGTCGCCTCCGGCACCAACCACTCCTTCTACCCCGACGACCTGCAGGTGGACGCCGCCGGCCGGGTCCACGTGCTCTGGGAGTGGGGCCCGTGGCCGGCGACGACGCACCGGCATCTCGGCTCGTACGCCGTGTTCGACCCCGCGGACGGCTCCTGGCGCGACGTCACCGGCGCCGCGCTGACCGTGCCGCTCGCGCCGGGCGCCGGGAACACCGTCGTCTACCAGCCGTACGAGGCGGGTGAGACGATCACCTCGACCAGCCGGGCCGTCCAGACCGCCAAACTCGCCGTGTCCGGCGATCGGCTCGCCGGCATCGCCTACCGGTACCTGACGGCGCCCTCCGGCAGCACGTTCACCGGCTTCGACGTGCGCTACGCGAGCTGGGACGGCGCCGCGTGGCAGCGGGAGACCGTCCTCGCGCGGGCCGGCCAGAGCGTGGACAACTCGGCCACGATCGGCGTCACCCGCGCCGGGGCCGTCACCCGGATCTACTTCGTCGCCGAGGCGGGCGGCTGCGGCGGCGTCCGCAGCCAGGTCGTGCGCGCGCAGCGGTCCGGCACCGGGCCGTGGGCGTTCAGCCCGCTCGGCGACGTGCGCCAGGGGCTCCAGCGGCTGCGCGCCCAGCGCGCCGCCGACGGCACCGACCTGCTGTACGTCACCGCGCCCGCCATCGGCGCCCTGTGGCGGGCCACCGTGCCGCGCACCGGCGAGCCGGGAGCGGGCGGGCCGTTCTCGCAGATCGCCGACCGGCTGCTGGCCTCCGGCGCCGGCGGCCTGAACGTCGCGCTGAACGGCTCCGTGACCGTGTCGTCGGTGCTGCGCGCCGGGGCCGAGGGCGGCAAGGCGGTGGACGGCCTGTGCTCGGACGACAGCCGGTGGATCTCCGCCGAGGGGGACACCGCGCCGTCGATCACCGTGGGGCTCGACCGCGCGTACCCGATCAGCGAGGTCCGGGTGCACTCCGGCTACACCAAGGCGCCCGTCCCGGCCACGGACGTGCTGCGCGACTTCGCCGTCGAGGCGCACACCGCGTCCGGGTGGCAGCGGGTCGCCGCGGTCACGGGGAACACGGCGGGCACCGTCCGGGTCCCGGCCTCGGTGACGGCCGACCAGGTGCGCCTGTCGATCTCCGACCCGTCGGGCAACGCGCTCGACGTGGCCCGCGTGTACGAGATCGAGGTCGTGTCCCATGGCTGAGCACCGTTGGGCGCCGATCGGGGTGGTGCCCGTGGCTGAGCACCGTTGGGCGCCGATCGGGGTGGTGCCGCGTGGCTGAGCACCGCTGGGCGCTGACCGCCCGCCTCGTGGAGCGGCGGGTGATCGGCATCGTCCGCGCGCCGTCGCCGGCCGCCGCCGTCGAGGCGGGTACCCGCCTCACGGCGGCGGGCGTGACGGCCGTCGAGATCTCGCTGGCCACCCCGGACGCCCTGTCCGCCGTCACCGCCCTGCGCACCGCCGCGCCACCAGAGGCGCTCGTGGGGGCGGGGACTGTGCTCGACGCCGCCCAGGCGATGCTCGCGATCCAGGCGGGGGCCCGCTTCCTGGTGTGCCCGTCGCTGAGCCGCGAGGTGATCAGGACCGCGCACCGCCACGGCGTCCCCGTCGCGGCGGGGGCGGCCACCCCCACGGAGATCGTGACCGCCCTGGAAGAGGGCGCCGACCTGGTCAAGCTCTTCCCCGCCTCGCAGACCTCGCCCCAAGTGCTGCGGGACGTCCTCCAGGCCCTGCCCCACGCGCCCCTCGTCCCGACGGGCGGCGTCACCATCCGTACGGCGCCCGACTGGGTCGCGGCGGGAGCGGTCGCGGTCGGCATGGGCGGCGAACTCACCCGAGCCGCCCCCGCCGACGTCCGCACCTTCTTGTCGGCCCTGACCTCCTGACCCTCCGGAACGACATCGGCCGCCTGGAAGAAGTACGGGCTTTCCAGGCGGCCCCGGAAGCAGGCGGTCATCGCAGCAGGGGTGCGGAAGCCGTTCGCTACAGTGAAACCCCTCCGTCGTGCGGATTCGAAGAGCAGGTACGGTTCCATGCACCCGACAGGACGAGAAGTCGCCCGCATCGAGGATGTGAGCAACGTGCCGGTCGCGCCCTCGGCCTTACGGCGAGATGACGACCTGATCCGCGATTTCTGCGGGTCCGTGATCAGCCTGGACGACTTTCTCTCCGGCTCGCCCGACGTGCGCCGGAAAACCGTGTACCTGTGCGGCGACATCTCCCGGATCAGCGGCCACAAGCTCGATGCGGCCGCACGGGTGTTCGTCGTCCGGGAGCTCTCACACGGTTACGACGAGCAGGCCCACCAGCCCTGGCAGCTGGTGGGCCTCGGCCGCGTCCCCATCCGCGTACACGGCGTCGGCGTCTACTACCGGCGCTTCTTCGGCTCCGACCACTTCGGCCGGATCCGTGCGGAGCACGCATTCCAGTCCCTCACGGAATCCACCAAGCCCGGAACGGCCCACCGCACCGGCATCTATCTGACCCCCGTCACGCGGGACGGTGACGAGCTGCACTTCCGCCTGCTCCGGTGCTCCACGAACCTTTCGGGGCCGACCGACAACTTCTCGGCGACGGACTCGCAGATCGTCGCGGCCCTGAACCGCGAGGCCGCCGCCATCTTCAGCGGCCACGCTCCGCTGAACCACGTCCTCGCGCAGATCTACCACAACACCCGGGCCGACGCCGAGCGCAAGCAGTCCAAGGCCAGGATCTCGGCCCACGCCGACAAGACCAAGGACATGCCCGTCAACGGCATCATGGCCTTCTGCACCTTCTACGACCGGCTCGACAGGCTGGGCCCCTTGCCCGGCGACCCCTTCGACCACGGGCTGAACGGTGTCAGCGGGCTGACCAGGCTCCACTTCCGCCTCAAGGCGCCGGCCGAAAGCCCCGCGCTTCCCCAGCGGTTCACCCTCACCCTGTATCCCGACTCCGTCTTCTTCATGCCGCTGTCCACCAACCGGCTGTACACGCACGAGATCCGGCCCTCGACACTGGACGCCGAATCACTCCCGATCCGCTTGGGTTACGTGGTCCGCTGTTCGAGTGCCGAAGCCGTGCACAAGAACGGTCATACCTTCCTGAAGCGAGACGGCAAGCTGACGAAGCTGGAACCGCCCACTCCCGAGGGCATGAACGAACTGAGCATAGGATCCGCTCGTACACCTTGCCGACCGATCGCGACTTCTTCGCGGAGCTGTGCGCATCGACGCGGTTCGAGGACGTGGGGAAGGGGCGGTCGGGGGCTGTCCTGGTCAGGGTCGGCGAGACGGGTGACGTGCCTCTCGTACGCACCACCACCCGATACGGCGCCCCGGCACAACGTTTCCGGGCGGTGCACGAGCGGCTGGCCCGGCAGATTCAGGAATGTGCGGGGCTGGCTGCCGGCTTCAACAACGCACTCATCGAGATTTACACGAACGCCTACACGACCATGGGCAGCCATTCCGACCAGGCCGTCGATCTGGCGGACGAGTCATTCATCGCTGTTTTCTCCTGCTACGAGCATCCCGCGGTCAACGCGCCGAGGAAGCTGGTCGTCGCATCGAAGGAACCCGGCGCTGAGGAATTCGAGATTCCGCTGACTCATAAAAGTGCCGTCGTGTTCTCCGTGGACATGAATAGGCGACACAAGCACAAGATCGTGTTGGACGGGCGCCTACAGTCTGCCGGGAACCGATGGCTGGGGGTGACCTTCCGGACGTCCAAGACTTCGGTGCGGTTTCGCGACGGGCAGGCATTTCTTCCGGACGGCGCACCCCTCACCTCGGCGGACGACGAGCAGCGGCGCGAGTTCTACCGGCTGCGGCGCCGCGAGAATCAGGAGACGGACTTCACCTACCCCATGCTCACCTACACCGTCAGCGAGAGCGACCTGATGCCGCCCGTCTGACGAACCCCGCCACGTTCTCAGGGCTTGACCGCCAGACCGCCGTACGCCCAAGCGTGGCCACCGGGAATCTGCTCCTGGTATTCGATCGGATCCGGCCGCCAGGTCACCACCTCGACCAGCCCCGGGTCCACGAGGTCCCAGCCGTCGAAGAAGCGCAACGTCTCCTCGTGGGTGCGCGGCACCATGGGGGCGGAGCTGTTGTCGTAGGGCTTGGTGAACTCCTCGCGGCGCACCTGGTCGGTGAAGTCGAGCGTGATGTGTGACAGCAGCAGGTGACTGCCGCCGGGCACCGCCGCCTTGAGCTGCTCGACCAGCTCGTACGGCTGCTCCTCGTCGGTGATGAAGTGCATGACGCCGGCCAGGATGACGGCGACGGGACGGGTGAAGTCGATCACCCGCCGGACCGCGGGATCGGCCAGGATCTTCTCCGGCTGCCGCAGGTCCGCCTCGATCATCTCCGTCATGCCCGCGGGGTCACCGGTCAGCAGCGCACGACCATGCACCAGAACGATCGGATCATTGTCGACATAGGCCACACGGGCCTCGGGCACGGACGCCTGGGCGATCGTGTGGGTGTTGTCCTGGGTGGGGATCCCGGTGCCGATGTCCAGGAACTGGGTGATGCCGGCCTCGGCCGCCAGATACCGCACCGCCCGGCCCAGGAAGGCGCGGTGTGCGCGGACGCCCTCGCGCGTGCCCGGTGACACCTCGATGAGCGCCTCGGCGGCCTTGCGGTCGGAGGCGAAGTGGTCCTTGCCGCCCAGCAGGTAGTCGTAGATCCGGGCCGGATGAGGGATGTGCGGGTTGATCCTCGTGTTCGGAGCCTCGGTGGATGCGGGGGCCGGCGGATCGGTCACTCCGTCGCTGTGCGTCATCTGCTCTCCCCTGCCGCTCGGCGGAGTGATCACTTCGGGCACTTAGTGTGGGCATTCCTCCGATAGTTGTCAAGAAAGGACTGGAAACTTTCGGCGCTGTTCCGTAGGTCCTGTGCCGGTAATGCTGGTAAAACGTGCGAATGGCGGTCTTGGGAAGTTTCGGCCTAGTTCCTCCCGCGCGGCACTTGATGAAAGTTTCACGGCAGCATTTCCAGGTCGACGGGGTTCTCGTCCCGGAAAACTGGAGAGGAAGCTGTTCCCTTGGGGCGCCGCAAGCTACGGTGCTCCTGGCAGTACCTTTCCACTCCAAAATGTTAACGCTAACAAGCGTGGCATCAGCGATGACAGACATGACCACAGGGAGGTCCTGGTGTCCGTAGCACAGAGGTCGTGGAGGGAACGGTGGGCCGCCGTGCTCACGGTGGCGGCGTTGCTCCTGGCCGGCACCGTGATGGGAACGGGGACCGCCGGGGCCGAGTCCAACGGCGGCGTACGGGTCATGCCGCTCGGCGACTCGATCACCGAGGGCACGCAGGTGCCGGGCGGTTACCGGATCGGCTTATGGCAGCGCCTCGTCGGCGGACGCTACACGGTCGACTTCGTCGGCTCGCAGTTCAACGGGCCGGGCACCCTCGGCGACCACGATCACGAAGGCCATCCGGGCTGGCGGATCGACCAGGTCGACGCCAACGTCACCGGCTGGCTGCGTACGTACACACCGCGCACGGTCCTGCTCCACCTGGGCACCAACGACATCCTGCAGAACTACAACGTGGCCGGCGCCCCGCAACGGCTGTCCACGCTGATCGACCGCATCACCACGGCCGTGCCCGACGCGAACGTCCTCGTCGCGACCATCATCCCGCTGTCCAACCCCGGCCAGGCGGCCGCCGCCCGCACGTTCAACGCGGCCCTGCCCGGCATCGTGCAGAGCAAGGCGAGCAGCGGCAAGCACGTGTACCTGGTCGACATGCACAGCAGGCTGACCACCTCCGACCTGATCGACGGCGTCCACCCGACCTCCGGCGGCTACGACAAGATGGCCGCCGCCTGGTACGCGGCGCTGCAGTCGGTTCCCGGCAGCATCGGCCAGCCGGGCGACGGCACCTCCGGCGCGGTCGCGATCAGAGGTGCGGGCTCGGGCCGGTGCCTGGACGTCTCCGGTGCGTCCCAGGTGAACGGCGCGCAGGCGCAGATCTGGGACTGCAGCGGGCAGCCCAACCAGCAGTGGACGCCCACCGCGAGCGGTGAGCTGCGGGTCTACGGCGGCAAGTGCCTGGACGTGGCCAACCGGAGCACCGCCGACGGCGCCGGCGTCAACATCTGGGACTGCAACGGCCAGAGCAACCAGCAGTGGCGCTTCAACGCCGACGGCACGATCACCGCCGTGGGCGCGAACAAGTGCCTCGACGTGCCCAGCCACTCCACGGCCAACGGCGTCAAGCTCCAGATCTACACCTGCCACGGCGGCACCAACCAGCGCTGGACCCGCACCGGCGCATGACCTCGCTCCGCCCGTGCCCCGGCTCAGGCGGAGGCGCGGGCGACCCGGGCCGTGCTCTCGCGGACGACGAGTTCGGTGGCCAGCTCGACGCGGTTCTGCGGCAGGGGCTCGCCTTGCGCGAGCGTCAGCAGCATCGAGGTGGCCGCGGCGGCCATCTCGGTGAGGGGCTGGTGGATGGTGGTCAGGGGCGGGAGTGTCCACCGTACCGAAGGCAGGTCGTCGAAGCCGATGACGCTGAGGTCCTCGGGGATGCGCAGGCCGAGCTGGTGGGCGGCGTGGTACACGCCGATGGCCTGCCCGTCGTTGGTGGCGAAGACGGCGGTGGGGCGGTCGGGCAGGCGCAGCAGGCGGTGCGCCGCGGCCAGGCCGCCCTCGATGAGGAAGTCGCCCCGGCCGATCAGGCCGGGGTCGATGGGCAGGCCGGCCAGGTCGAGGGCGGTGCGGTAGCCGTCGAGGCGGGCGCGGCTGGACAGGGCGGCGTCGGGGCCGGTGATGATGGCGATGCGGCGGTGGCCGAGTCCGAGCAGGTGGCGGGTGGCGGTCAGGCCGCCGTTCCAGTTGCCGGCGCCGACGGAGGGGAGGTTGCGGGCGGGGACGTCGGCCGGGTCGAGCAGGACGAGTGGGATCTCGCTGCGGGCGAGCTGTTCGTGCTGGGCCTCGGTCAGGCCGGAGAACACCGCGATCACGCCGCTCGGGCGGCGCCGCAGCACGCCGTCCAGCCACTCGTCGGCGGTGGCGGGATCGCGGCGCAGGTCGGAGATCCCGACCGTGAGGTCGTGCTGCCGCGCCACCTGCGCCACCCCTTTGGTGATCTCCACGGGGTAGTCGCCCTCCAGCGCGTGGAAGACCAGCTCGACCAGGGCCGTCGGGGTGGAGCGGCGGCGCTGGCGGCGGTAGCCGTGCCGGCGGATGAGCTCCTCCACGGCGGCACGGGTCTCGGCCGACACCTCGGAGCGGCCGTTCACGACCTTGGAGACCGTCGCGGTGGAGACACCGGCCAGCTCGGCGAGCTGGGCGATGGTGAGCGGGGACGACTCCGTGGTCATGGCGGAAGTCTAGCCACGCAGCGCGAGCCCGGCGCCTCGAGCGCCGGCCGCGTGCCGGCGTCCGCGCACCGATGACGATCAGTGCCGGCGGGTGGACAGGACCTGACCGACCTGCGGAGCGGTTCTCGCCCTGTCGGTGCTGTCCCGCGCGATGAGCTGGGGAGGCACGATCAGGTGCTCGTGCCCGAACGCCTCGGCCCGGTCGAGCTGCTTGAGCAGCAGGCCGATGCTGAGGCGGCCCACCTCGCCGAAGTCCTGCCTGACCGTGGTCAGCGCGGGGGTGAAGTACGCCGCCTCCGGGATGTCGTCGAAGCCCACCACGCTCACCTGCTCGGGCACCCGGACGCCGGCCTCGGAGAACGCGCGCAGCAGGCCGAGCGCCATCTGGTCGTTGGCCACCAGCACCGCGGTGACGTCGGCGACGCGGCGGGCCAGCATCTTGCCGGCGCGGTATCCGGATCTGGGGGTCCAGTCGCCCGGCAGCGGGTCGGGAACCGCGCGCCCGGCAGCCGACAGCGCGGCCCGCCAGCCCGCGCGCCGCCCCTCCGCCTCCAGCCAGTCGTCCGGCCCGCTGACGTGCCAGACGGTCTCGTGACCGAGGCCGAGCAGGTAGGCGGTCGCCTGCCGGGCCCCCTCGTACTGGTCCACGCAGACCACGGACACCTCGCCGTGGTGCCGGCCCTCGACCGCCACCGCAGGCAGGCCCGCGGGCAGGTCGGCGAGGGCCTCGGCGGCGGCGTGTTGCGGCGCGACCACGACCACCCCGTCCACGCCCTGCTCGGCCAGGTGGCCGATGGCCTCGTTGACCCCGGCCCTGTCGATGGTGCGCAGGCTCATGATGGTGACGAAGTAGCCGGCTTGCCTGGCCGCTTGTTCGATGCCGTAGACCGTGCTGGCCGGGCCGTACAGGATGGTGTCGAAGCTGACCACGCCGAGCCTGTGCGAGCGGCGGGTGACCAGCGCCCGCGCGGTCAGGTTGCGGCGGTAGCCGAGCACGTCGACGGCGTGCAGGACCCGCGCCCGCGTCTCCGCCCGCACCCTGGGATGCCCGTTGAGCACCCGCGAGACCGTCATGTGGGACACACCGGCGAGTCTGGCCACATCGGCCATGACCGGCAGGTGGCGCTCGGCGAACGGACCCAATTCATTCCCCTCCGGCGGGCTGTGCGTGTCGGGAGCAGGGCATGCGTGGTCGGATCTTCGGCGTCGCACGGTTGATAGCGTTAACATCACGGCGGTCCGCAGTCGTGGTGCGCGCCACGCTAGGCCGCGCGGTTGACGGCTGTCAAGGATAGTTTCGGGGAAAGTCTATTAACTTTCGCTAGCTCGCGTGGTGCTCTCCCTGATGACCAGCTCCGTGCCGAGCTCCACGCGATGCTGCGCCAGGAGCTCGCCCCGCGCCAGCTTGAGCAGCATCTCGGTGGCGGTGGCGGCCATCTCGGTGAGCGGCTGACGGATCGTGGTCAGGGGCGGGTTCATCCAGCGGGCCGCGGGCAGGTCGTCGAAGCCGACCACGCTCACGTCGTGGGGGATGCGCAGGCCGAGCAGGTGGGCGGCCCGGTAGACGCCGGTGGCCTGGCCGTCGTTGCAGGTGAAGATCGCCGTGGGCGGGCCGGGCAGCCGCAGCAGGCGCTCGGCCTCGGCCAGGCCGCCCTCGGCGAGGAAGTCACCCCGGCCGATCAGCTCCGGATCGAGGGGGATGCCGGCCATGTCGAGCGCGGTGCGGAAGCCGTCCAGGCGGGCCCGGCTGGGAAGGGCGAAGGCGGGCCCGGCGATGGCGGCGATGCGCCGGTGCCCGAGGCCGAGCAGGTGACGGGTCGCCAGCAGCCCGCCGTTCCAGTTGCTCGCGCCCACCGAGGGAACCCCGGCGGTGGGGTCGCCCCTCGGATCGAGCAGGACGAGGGGGATGCCGCGGGTGGCGAGCTGCTCGCGCTGGCCCGCGGTCAAGCCGGAGAACACCGAGATCACGCCCATGGGACGGCGGCTCAGCACGCCCTCGATCCAGCCCCTGCCCGGAGTGTCGCGATGGTGCAGCTGCGACAGCACCATGGCCAGCCGGTGCCGGCGCGTCACCTGCTCGACGCCCTTGGCGATCTCGGTGGGATATTCGCCCTCCAGCGCGTGGAAGACCAGCTCAACCAGGGGCGCGAAGGCCGTGCGGCGGCGTTGCGGCCGGTAGCCGTGCTCGCGGATGAGCCCCTCGACGAGGGCCCGGGTCTCGGGCCCGACCTCGGCCCGGCCGTTGACGACCTTCGACACGGTGGCGGTGGAGACCCTGGCCAGCTCGGCGAGCTGCGCGATGGTCAGCGGCTGGGGCTTGGTGGCGTCGTCGTCGGACGAGCCGGCGGCCGTGCTCATGCGGGGAGTCTAACGAGCAGTTTCGGGGCTTTCGCTCTCACGTTTCGGTGTTCTTGCGGGCAGGTTCTTGACGAGTTTCCAAGCCCGCACGTATGGTCCCGCATTAACTATCGCGCCATGTTCCGAAAGTTTCAGAGCTGCGCAGGTCTCCGGAGGAGCGCAGCATGAACCCCGTCCATGGGCTCGCACGACCCAGGGAGAGATGACCTGTGAAGCTTCGTACCGCCACCCCGATCGTGCTCGCCGCAGCGCTCGTCCTGACCACCGCCGCCTGCGGAGGAGGCGGGCCGGCGCAGCCCTCGGGCGACGGCAAGTCGTTCGAGTTCTGGTCCTTCAGCGGCATCAACCAGAAGCGGACCGTCGAGGACTACAAGAAGATCAACCCGAGCGTGGAGGTGAAGCTCACCGAGGTGGGCAGCTCCACCGAGACCGCGCAGTCGCTGACCACGGCGCTGGCCGGCGGCAAGGTGCCCGACCTGGTGCTCATCCAGGGCGACAACCTGCCGCAGTTCGTCCAGCAGCCGCAGAACTTCCAGGATCTGCGGCAGTACGGCGCCGACAAGATCAAGGGCGACTACCTGGACTGGGTGATCAGCCAGTCCACGGCCAAGAGCGGCGAGATCATCGGCATTCCCACCGACGTCGGCGGCATGGCGGTGGCCTACCGGACCGACCTGTTCAAGGAGGCCGGGCTGCCCACCGACCGCGACGAGGTGAGCAAGCTCTGGCCGACCTGGGACGCCTTCATCGAGACCGGCAAGAAGTACACCGCCGCCACCGGCAAGGCGTTCGTCGACAACGCCGGCACCAGCGTCTTCTACCAGGCCGTCAACCAGGGCCCGCAGAAGTACCACGACCCTTCCGGCAACGTCGTCTACGCCACGAGCCCCCAGGTCAAGACCGCGTTCGAGCTGGCGATCAAGTCGATCCAGGCGGGCATCACCGCCAAGCAGAGCTCCTTCGAGGAGAACTGGATCGCGGGCATGAGCAAGGGCGACTACGCTGTCGTCTCCGCGCCGTCATGGCTGCTCGGCCAGATCCGCGACTACGCCCCCGACACCAAGGGCAAGTGGGACATCGCCACGATCCCGGGCGGCGCCGGCAACTGGGGCGGCAGCTACCTGGCCATTCCCAAGGGCGCGGCCAACCCGAAGGCGGCCTGGGAGTACATCTCCACGATGCAGTCGCCGCAGAACCAGCTCGCTCACTTCCTCGACGTCGGCTCGCTGCCCACCACGCCGTCCGTGTACCAGGACCCGAAGCTCCTCGCCGAGAAGGACCCCTTCTTCTCCGACGCGCCCATCGGGAAGATCTACACCGACTCGCTGCTCGGTCTCAAGCCGTTCCTCATCGGGCCGGACAGCGCGGCCATCGGCCAGGAGTTCCTGAACGCGATCACCAACGTCGAACAGGGCAAGGGCGACCCGGCCACGGCCTGGGACACGGCGCTGGCCAACATCAAGACCGCGATCGGCAAGTGACATGACCACCACGCTCAGCCCGCCCCGGGTCGTGCCCGAGGCGACGACGCGGGTGCGGCAGAGCCTGGCGGAGCGGGTGGCGCCGTACGCCTACATCGCGCCGTTCTTCGTGCTCTTCGCGATCTTCGGGCTCGTGCCGCTGCTGTTCACCTTCTACGTCGCGTTGTTCGACTGGAACCCTATCGGCGAGCACGTCTTCATCGGCTTCGACAACTTCACCCGGCTGTTCGGCGACGCCCGCTTCTGGAACGCGGCCTGGAACACGATCAGCATCTGGCTGCTGTCCACGGTGCCGCAGCTCCTGGTCGCGCTGGTGCTGGCGCACCTGCTCAACCACGCCCGGCTGCGGCTGGCGGTGTTCTTCCGCATGTCGATGCTGGTGCCGTACATCACCTCTGTGGCGGCCACCACGATCGTCTTCGCCCAGCTGTTCGACCGCGACTACGGCCTGCTCAACTGGCTGCTCGGCTTCGTGGGCGTGGGGCCGATCGACTTCCTGCAGTCGGTATGGGGGAGTCACACCATGATCGCCGTGATGGTGACCTGGCGCTGGTTCGGCTACACCACCCTGCTCTACCTGGCCTCGCTGCAGGCCGTGCCCCGGACCATCTACGAGGCGGCGGCGGTGGACGGCGCCGGTGCCTGGAAGCAGTTCCGGCACATCTCCGTCCCGTCGCTGCGCCCGGTCATCGTCTTCACCATCGTCACCTCCACCATCGGCGGCCTGCAGATCTTCACCGAGCCGCTGCTGGTCTCGAACGCCGCGCCGCTGACCTGCGGGCCGGTGCGGCAGTGCCAGACGCTCACGCTCTTCCTGTACGAGCAGGGCTTCGGCCAGTTCCAGTTCGGCTACGGCGCCGCCATCGGCGTGGCCCTGTTCGTGCTGATCATCGCCGTCGCGACGCTCAACTACGTCCTGTCCACCCGTATCCGCCCGGAGCGAGGATGAAGAAGGCCGACCGGGTCCGCTGGTGGACCTACCTGCTGCTCGGGGCGGCCACGCTGGCCTGCGTGTTCCCGCTCTACTGGATGTTCGTGGTCGCGACGACGGACACGGCGACCGCGACCGAGCTGCCGCCGGAGATCCTGCCCGGCGGGAACTTCTTCCACCTGGCCGGGCTCGTCTTCTCGACCGTGCCGTTCGTCCGCTCCATCGTCAACAGCCTCGTCGTGGCCGGCAGCATCGGCCTAGGGCACGCCCTGCTGTGCTCGCTGGCCGGGTTCGCCTTCGCCAAGCTGCGCTTCCCCGGACGCAACGCGCTGTTCCTCGTCGTGGTGCTGACCATGACCGTGCCGACCCAGCTCGCCGTCATCCCGCAATACATGATCATCTCTTCGCTGGGATGGGTGGACACCCTCCAGGCGCTCATCGTGCCGGGGCTGGCCAGCGCGTTCGGCATCTTCTGGATGCGCCAGCACCTGGCCACCACCATCAGCGACGAGATCCTGCAGGCCGCTCGCATCGACGGGGCCGGCACCTGGCAGATCTTCTGGCGGATCGCGTTCCCGCTGGTGCGGCCGGCCGCGTTCGTGCTCGGGCTGCTCGGGTTCGTCACCGCCTGGAACGACTTCCTGTGGCCGTTCATCGTGCTGAAGTCACCCGAGATGTACACCGCGCAGATCGCCATCAAGGCGCTGCAGAACAGCTACACGATCGACCTCGGCCTGGCCATGTCCGGCTCGTTCCTGGCCACCCTGCCGCTGATCGTGCTCTTCGTCTTCGTCGGCAGGCGCATGGTCGCCGGGATCATGGACGGCGCGTTCAAGGGCTGACCGCTCGGGTGAAAGTTTCACCCGAGCGGCCCTCTCACGGAACAGTAACGTGCGGGCCGTGTGATGGTTAAGTTGCCACCTCGGAGTCGTCGCCCCCTGCCCGCGAGGGGGTGACCGGGAGGATTGCCGGGCTTCCCGTGGCTGGTCGCACGGGTAGCCCGCAGGGTGCTCGATGTTGTTAAGTTTCTGTGCCGACCGCGGACGGAACGAGAGTCGAGATGGCTGACTTATCCCGAAGGCAAGTGTTCAGGTTCGGCGCGGCCGGAGCCGGCGCCGCGATGTTACCGCTGGGCTGGACGGCCGCCGCCCGGGCCGCCTCGATGCCCCCTCCGGAGGTGAGCGCCGCGAACGATCTGGCCCTGTGGTACGACGAGAGCGCCGGCACCGACTGGCTGCGCGCGCTCCCGATCGGCAACGGCCGCCTGGGCGCCATGGTGTTCGGCAACCCCGACACCGAGCGGTTGCAGCTCAACGAGGACACCGTGTGGGCCGGCGGGCCGTACGACCAGAGCAATCCCCGAGGGGCGGCGGCGCTGGGGCAGATCCGGCAACTGGTCTTCCAGAACCAGTGGAGCCAGGCCCAGACCCTGATCGACCAGAACATGCGGGGGAACCCGGTGGGCCAGCTGGCCTACCAGACCGTCGGCGACCTGCGGCTCGGTTTCGGCAGTGCCGCCGGGGTCGCGGAGTACAACCGGTATCTGGACCTGACCACGGCCACCACCGCCGTCTCCTACCTGCACAACGGCGTCCGGTACCGGCGCGAGGTGCTCGCGAGCGCGCCCGACCAGGTGATCGCCATCCGCCTGACCGCCGACAGACCCGGCTCGATCACGTTCTCCGCGACGTTCGACAGCCCGCAGCGGACGACCCGCTCCAGCCCGGACGGGACCACGATCGCGCTCGACGGCATCTCGGGCGACATGGAAGGCGTGGCCGGCTCCGTCCGGTTCCTCGCGCTGGCCAGAGCCGTCACCGCCGGCGGCAGCGTCACCAGCTCGGGCGGCACCCTGCAGGTCAGGTCCGCCGACAGCGTGACGGTGCTGATCTCCATCGGCTCCAGCTACCGTAACTACCGCGACACCGCCGGCGACCACCAGGGCATCGCGCGCCGCCACCTCGACGCGGCCACCGGCAGGACCTACGACGACCTGCGCGGCCGGCACGTCGCCGACTACCAGCGCCTGTTCGGGCGCACGACGCTCGATCTGGGCCGGACCGCGGCGGCCGACCAGCCGACCGATGTGCGGATCGCGCAGCACGCGAGCACCGACGACCCGCAGTTCTCGGCGCTGCTGTTCCAGTACGGCCGCTACCTGCTGATCAGTTCCTCCCGCCCGGGCACCCAGCCGGCCAACCTGCAGGGCATCTGGAACGACTCGCTGACGCCGGCCTGGGACTCGAAGTACACGATCAACGCGAACCTGCCGATGAACTACTGGCCGGCCGACACGACGAACCTGTCCGAGTGTTACGAGCCGGTGTTCGCGATGCTCGAGGAGCTCGCGGTCAGCGGCGCCCGGACGGCCCGCGTCCAGTACAACGCCGGCGGCTGGGTGACCCACCACAACACCGACGCGTGGCGGGGGACGTCGGTCGTGGACGGCGCGTTCTGGGGCATGTGGCAGACCGGCGGCGCCTGGCTGGCCACCCTCGTCTGGGACCACTACAGCTTCACCGGCGACCTGGACTTCCTCCGGACCCACTACCCGGCGATGAAGGGCGCCGCGCAGTTCTTCCTCGACACCCTCGTGCAGGAACCGAGCCTCGGCTACCTGGTCACCAACCCGTCGAACTCCCCGGAGCTCGCCCACCACGCGGGCGTCAGCGTGTGCGCCGGCCCCACGATGGACAACCAGATCCTGCGGGACCTGTTCAACGGCTGCGCCCAGGCGGCTCAGACGCTCGGCACCGACGCCGACTTCCGCACGCGGGTCCTGGCCGCCCGGGACCGGCTCCCGCCGATGAGGATCGGCTCGCGCGGCAACATCCAGGAGTGGCTGTCCGACTGGATCGAGACCGAGCCCGCCCACCGGCACATCTCCCACCTCTACGGCCTGCACCCCGGTAACCAGATCACCAGACGCGGCACCCCCGCACTGTACACCGCCGCGCGGCGCACCCTCGAGCTGCGCGGTGACGACGGGACGGGCTGGTCACTCGCCTGGAAGATCAACTATTGGGCTCGGATGGAGGAGGGCGGCCGGGCGCACACGCTGCTCCGCCTCCTGGTCACGACGGCCCGGCTGGCGCCCAACATGTTCGACCTGCACCCGCCGTTCCAGATCGACGGCAACTTCGGCGCCACGTCCGGCATCGCCGAGATGCTGCTGCAGAGCCACAACGGCGAGCTGCACGTGTTGCCGGCGCTGCCGCCGGCCTGGCCCAACGGTCAGGTCCGCGGCCTTCGGGGGCGCGGCGGCCACACCGTGGACGTGACGTGGAGCTCCGGCGGGGCCACCGAGATCCTCATCAGGTGCGACCGTGACACGGTGGTCAACGTACGCAGCCGGATGTTCGCCGGAACCTTCGAGGTGGTCGACACCACCACCGGCGCCACCGTCACCGTCACCAGACCCGAGAGCGACGTCATCAGGCTCACCGGCCAGACCGGCCGTACCTACCGCATGACCGGTTCAGGCCCCGCGCCGGCGAGCTACGTGCGGATCGCCAACGCGACCACCGGCCTGGTGCTGGACAGCGGCGGGAACGTCGCCTCCGGGTCGAACCTCAAGCAGTGGAACTGGGACGGCAGCACCAACCTGCAATGGCAGCTCGTGGACCTGGGAGGCGGCTGGTACCGCATCGTCAACCGCACCAACGGCATGGTCGTCGACAGCTGGGGCAACGCCGCCAACGGCGCCGCCGCCCGGCAGGCGGCCTGGACCGGTGGCGCGGGCCAGCAGTGGCGGCTCAACAGCACGGGCAACGGCCGGTACCAGATCATCAACCGGGGCACCGGCACCGCGCTGGACGGCATGGGCAACGGCACCGCCGGCTCCACCGTGGCGATGTGGGCGCCGAACAGCAGCACCAACAACCAGTGGACGATCACGAACGTGTGACGCCGCCCCTGCTCCGAGGTCCGCGGCGACGGTCACGGTGCGCCTCCCGACGCGGCGCGGGCCTTCGCCGGCCTGCGCTCCCGCGCGGCGATCGCCAGGCGCAGGACCAGCGAGCGGAGGGCTTCGGCGGGACGGTTCGACGGCACGAACAACTGCTGCTTCACCCGGGCCAGGCGCTGGTGCCTGGTGACGGACGGGCGCAGCCGCGACTCCCAGGCGGTCAGCGCGGCGTCGAGATCGCCGGGGCTCTCCCGCAGCGCCCGGCCGAGCTCGGCGCCACCGTGGAGGGCGAAGGTGGCGCCCATGCCCGAGTAGAGATTCAGGCACCACGCCGCGTCGCCCACGAGCACCACCCTTCCCCTGCTCCACCGGGGCAGCTTCACCTGGTGCACCGAGTCGAACAGGAACTCCGGCGTGCGTTCCAGGGAGTCGAGGGCGTGCCGCACCACGGGGTCGTCCATGTCGGCGAACGCGGTGCGCAGCCGCTCGATCCTGGATCCGGTGAGCTGTCCTTCGACGTCCGCCGTGCGGTAGGTGAGCAGGGCGGTCGGCGGCAGGTCGGCGAACCCGAACACCCACGCCCCACGGCCGTCGCGGGCGCTGATGACGCTGTCCGCCGCCGCGAAGGTCGGCACCTGCTCCTGGAGCTGGAACGCGCAGATCATCGCGTCCCACGTGGTCATGAAGTCCTCGTGCGGGCCGAAGACCATGCGGCGCACACTCGACCGCAGCCCGTCGGCGCCGACCACCAGGTCGAAGCTCTCCCGGCACCACGTGCCGGTGGCGGTGTCCTCCAGCAGCACGCGCACCTCGGTGCCGGTGTCGTCGATCTCGACGGGTCTGGTGGCGAACCGCACGGCGACGGGCTCGCTCGTCCCGTCCCCGCGCAGGCCCTGCCAGAGCGCGGCTTCGATGTCCCCGCGGACCACCGCCGCGGGCGCGCCCGGCTGGTGCAGGAAGCCCAGGCCGGGCTCGCGGGTGCCGCGCCGGGTCAGTGAGTACGCCTTCCCGCCGCCGGGCGGGTTGCGGGTGTGCAGGTGGCCGGAGATACCGAGGTCGGCGGCGGCCTGCCTGCCCTGCGGCATGAGGCCGACGAAGTAGCCGCCCGTGCGCCGTCCGGCGGCCCGCTCGACGATGACCGGCTGCCATCCGGCCTGCCGCAGCCCGATCGCCGCGGCCATGCCGGCGATCCCGAGCCCGGCGACCAGCGCGCGTTTCCGCATGATGCCGTTTCCCTTTCGCTTGGTTGAAGCCAGATCAGTCAGGGACGATGACGGCGCGGGTGCGCCCCTGGTGCGCCCACGCCTCGCCGACGCGGCTGAGCGGGAACGTGGTGTACGGCACGTCGAAGGTGCCATCGCCGAACCGGGCGATGATGTCGGGGAACGCGGCGATCATCTCGGCCTTGGAGACCGAGCCCGCCCCGCTGCCGCTGATCCGGATCCGCCGGCTGCGCAGCAGCGCCGCGGGCAGCGCCGCCTCGGCCCCGGCCAGCGAGCCGATCTGCACGTAGTCGATCGGCTCGCTGTCGTCCGTGCCGGTCCTGCCCAGCGCGGCGAACGCGGCCTCGGCGACGGAGCCCCACACGAAGTCGAGCACGAGCGCGGGCTGCGCCTCGGCGACGGCGGCGGCCAGGGCGGTCGTCCTGGCATCGGGTGTCGCGGGGGCGGTCGTGCCGGCGTCGGGCCCCGCGAGGGCCCTCGCGCCGGCGTCGGGCGCCGCGAGGGCCCTCGTGCCGGCGTCGGGCGCCGCGGCCGGGAGCGGAACGGTGACGGCGCCGAGCCCGCGCAGCCGTTCCAGCGCCTCCTGATCGCGCCCGGCCGCGATGACTTGCTTCGCCCCCAGGGACAGCGCCGCCCGCACGGCCAGGCTCCCCGACATGCCGGTCGCCCCCAGCACCAGCACGGTGCCCAGCTCACCCACCTCCTCGCGGCGGGCGACCAGCGGCATCCAGCCCGCCACGGCAGGGTTCATCCCGGCGGCCACCGCCAGCGGATCGGCCCCGGCGGGCAGCTCCACCTCGAACGGGGTGACCAGCCATTCGGCCATCGTCCCCCACGGCGAGCGGGCGAGACCCGTGTAGACCAGCCGCCCGTCGCCGGTCCGGGCCACGGCGTCGATGCCCGGCACCAGGGGGTAGGCCCGGCTGCTCCCGTAGTGGCGCCCGGCGGCCAGCCCGCGTACGACGTGGTGCAGACCCGCGCCCACGAGTCTCAGCGGTGCCTGCCCGGGGCGCTGCTCGGGGTCGGGGAAGTCCGCGCAGACAGGGGTCGATCCGGGGGTGTTGACGACTGCGGCACGCATGACACGCTCCTGAACTAAGTTCAATTCTGACGTCACCCACCGTGCCTGAACTTTGTTAAGGTGTCAACCGTGGCGAAGGGCATCACGCGGGAGCGGATCGTGGCGGCGGCACTGGAGCTGCTCAATGAGAAGGGCATGGACGCTCTCACCGTCCGCGCGCTCGCGTCCCGGCTCGGCGTGGGCGCCCCCGCGCTGTACTGGCACGTCCGCAACAAGCAGGAGCTGCTCGACGAGATGAGCACCTTCGTCATGCGCCGCGTCATCGCCGCCCTCTCGGAGATCGCTCCCGAGGCCGGCTGGCGTGACGGCCTGGCCGCCTACGCCCGCGTCCTGCGCGCGGAGTACCTGCAGCACCGGGACGGGGCGCGCATCTTCAGCGGCACCCGCTTCTCCGACCCGGAAGTGGTCAGGGCGAAGGATCCCTGGCTCGCGCGCCTGACCGCCGCCGGGTTCTCACTGGCCGAGGCGGACGACGCCGTCGACCTGGTCACCGCCTTCGTGGTCGGCTTCGTGATCGAGGAGCAGGAGCGCAGCCAGTCCGCCGGCGCCGACCCGGCCCGTTACTCCCTGGCCGGGCGCGACGCTTGGCTCGGTGAAGGCGCCGATCTGGTCAAGGTCGCCGGGCACCTGCGCGACGACGGGGACCGGAGGTTCGAGCGGCAGCTCACCGTCGTGCTCGACGGGCTGGCGGCCCGATCCCGCCCCGCCTGACACGTCCTGCGCCATCGGCCCCGCCCGCACGGCGATGGACGATGACGCGGCGATCAGCCTGAGAAATCCGCGACGGACTCGCGGTGCCGGACGGGCATCGGCACCCGGTGCACCTCGCCCGCCTCGTCAGCGGCCGAGCGGTCCCGGTCGATCTCGGTGAACAGCACGTCCACGGCCTTACGGCCCAGCTCGTAGTGCGGCAGCGCCACCGTGGTCAGCTGGGGCCGCATCCATGAGGCGATCGGGTGATCGTCGAAGGAGACGATGGAGACGTCCGCGGGCACCTTGAGCCCGAAGTCGTCGAGCGCCTGGTAGGCGCCCATGGCGATCCGGTCGTTGAAGCAGATCAGCGCACGCGGCTGGACGGTCCGCAGCAGGTCGCGCGTCGCCGCGAGGCCGTACTCCGGCAGCCAGTCGGGGCAGGGGCGAGCGCCGGCCACCTCGACCCCCGCCTCGGCGAGCGCCTCGCGGATGCCGACGAGCCGTTCCACCGCCGCGAGGCTCTCCGAGGGCCTGTCGCGCAGGCGCGGCCCGGCGCCGATCAGGTAGATGCCGTCGCGGTGACCGGCGTCGAGCAGGACGCGGGCGGCGCGGCGGCCGGCCTCCACCTCGTCGGGCAGGATGGCGGGCAGCGGAGCGGGCTGCTTGGGCAGGGCGTTGAGCAGCACCGCGGGCGCGGCCGTGACGGTCTTGGGCACCTTGATGGTGCGGGTGAACATCGAGGCCAGGATCAGCCCGTCGACCTGGCGGTCGTGCATGGCCTGCAGCAGGAGGCGCTCGAGCTCGGCGTCGCCCTCGGTCTCGCCGATGAACAGCATGAAGCCGCGGTCGCGGGCGGCCTCGAGCGCGCCCTTGATCATGTCGCCGGCCAATCGTGAGGTGGCGACGGTGTCGGAGACGAAGCCGATGGTCCGGGTGGTGCCCGTGCGCAGGCCCCTGGAGACGATGTTCGGCCGGTACTGCAACTCCTCGGCGGTTCGCAGCACCCGCTGCTCGACGTCCTGAGAGATGCGCAGCTCGCGGCCACGGCCCGAGAGGACGAGCGAGGCGGTCGTGCGGGAGACGCCCGCGGCCTTGGCCACATCGGCCAGCGTGACCCGTCGTGGGCTCACCGAATCTCCGATCGTCGCGACTACGTTACGGGGGGTTGACATCGTACGGCGCGCGTGGTGAGACTATCGGGCGCTAACCCGATTTAGCAATGGAGTTGGGACAGCTGACCGGTGCCGGTCGTCCCCAGCAGCAGAGGAGATCCACATGGCTCGTCGAGTTCGCCCCGGCAGGTCCGGGACCGCGCTGGTGATCGCCTTGGGGACGCTGGCCGCCGCCTGCGCGGCCCCCGGCAGCAACAGCCCGCAACCTCAGGCCACCGGCACGTCCCCGGCCTCCACGGCACCCGCGTGCGGCTCGGCGCCGGTCACGATGAGCGGCTACTTCGAGACCGGCTTCCCGCTGCCCAAGGCGCTGACCACCGAGTTCACCAAGCAGCACCCGAACGTGACGTGGAACGTCCGCGAGGACCAATTCGCGATCATCACGCAGAACGCCCCGCGGGTGCTGGCGGACAACCCGCCCGACCTGATGCGCCTGCCCCAGGTCTCCGAGCTGGTCAAGGACGACCTGCTGAAGAACCTCGACGGCTACGCGACGGCGTTCGGCTGGGACAAGTGGCCGGCCTCCCAGCTGGAGCAGCTGCGCCTGGGCCCCGGCGGCCGTCCGCGCGGCGAGGGCTCCCTGTACGCCCTGGGCCTCAACATGAGCATGACCGGCCTGTTCTACAACAAGAAGCTCGCCACCCAGATCGGCATGTCGGCGCCGCCCACCACGCTGGCCGAGCTCGACCAGGCGCTCGAGAAGGCCAAGCAGGCGGGCATCACGCCCATCCTGCAGTTCAACGGCGGCGCCACCGGCGGCCTGGCCTTCCCGCTGCAGAACCTCATGGCCTCCTACGGCCCCGCCGCGCCCATCAACGACTGGATCTTCCAGAAGCCCGGCGCCACCATCGACACCCCGGCCAACCTCCAGGCCACCCAGCACCTGGAGAAGTGGATCAAGGCCGGCTACTTCCAGAAGGACGTCAACGCGGTCGACTACGCGACCATGATGAGCCGCTTCATCGACGGCCAGGGGCTGTTCATGTTCAACGGCGACTGGGAGTCGGGCAACCTCGACAAGCAGATGGCGGGCAACGTCGGCTTCACCCTGATGCCGCCCGCCCAGCAAGGCGGCAAGCGCGCCGCCATGTCGGCGCCCCTCACCTTCGGCATCGCCGCGAACGCCAAGAACGCCGACTGCGCCGCCTTCTTCCTCAACTGGGTGGCCACCGACAAGCGGGCCAGGGAGATCGGCGTCGAGATCGGCGGATCGCGCCCGATGGGACCGGCCGACGCGTACATGCCGGAGGTCGGCTCCGACAAGGTCACCGCGAGCACCCTGGCGGCCGGGGCGGACATCGCCAAGGACGACGGCGCGATGGACTTCATCGCCAACGCCACCGGCGCCATCTACGCCAAGAGCTGGACCCCCAACCTGCAGAAACTCGTGGCCGGTCAGCAGACGCCGCAAGGGCTGCTGAAGGCCGTCCAGGCCGACTACGCCGGCCAGCTCGAAGGGAACTGAGCGAAGGTGATGTCCCGGTCCGCGCATCGGCGGCCGGCCACCACCAGGCTGCGCGGCGCGCGCGGCCTGGTCGGCTGGCTGTTCGTGCTTCCGGCGCTCGGCTTCTACGCGGTGTTCGTGCTGCGCCCGATCACCCTGACCTTCCAGTACTCGCTCTACGACTGGAACGGCATCGGCCCCTCCACCTGGGTGGGGCCGGCCAACTACGGCAAGGTCTTCACCGACCCCGACCTGTTCGACTCGCTGGTCAACGCCTTCCAGCTCATCGTCTTCTTCAGCGCCGTGCCGGTCGTGCTCGGCCTGGCCAGTGCCGCGACGATCAGGCGCATCGCCGCCAGCCGGCTCGCCCTCGTGGCGCGCACCGTGCTCTTCCTGCCCCAGGTGATCCCGCTGGTCGCGGCCGGCATCGCGTGGAGCTGGCTGCTGGCCTCCACCGGCGTGGTCAACCAGCTGCTCACGCTCGTCGGCCTCGGCGGCGTGACCCGCGCCTGGCTGGGCGACTTCGCCACCGCCCTGCCGGCGGTCGGCATGATCGGTGCTTGGGTGCTGCTCGGCCTGTGCACGCTGCTGCTCCTGGCGGGCATGAGCAAGATCGATCCGGCGCTGTACGAGGCCGCCCGCCTCGACGGCGCGGGCCCGTGGCGCGAGTTCGTCTCCATCACGGTCCCGAGCCTCCGGCAGGAGATCGCGGTCTGCGTCACCGTCACCGTCATCGCCGCCCTGGCCAGCTTCGACATCATCTACATCGCCACCCAAGGCGGCCCGGGCAACACCACGATGGTGCCCGGCCTGCAGATCTACTACCTGGCCTTCTCCGAGCGCGAGGTGGGCACGGCCTCGGCCCTGGCCATGGTCCTCATGGTCCTCGTGATCGCCTGCGCCCTGCCCATCCAGTGGTTCGCGAAGGACGGCAACAAATGATCACCGCCCGGCGGGAGTCCTGGACCGGCAGGCTGCTGCTCGTCCTCATGATGGCGGTCACGCTCCTGCCGTTCCTCAGCCTGTTCGTCACCGCCCTGCACCCCTCAGGCACCTACCCGGCCGGGCTCGCCTGGCCGGACGACCCGCAGTGGGGCAACTTCCTGCGCGCCTTCGAGGCCGCGAACATGGGCGCGCTGCTGTGGTCGAGCGTCCTCATCGTGCTGGGCGTGGTGCCGATCTCGATCCTGCTCGGCACGATGGCCGGCTTCGCCATCGGCCACCTGCGCGTCATCGGAGGGCGCGTGGTCTTCCTGCTGTTCGTGCTCGGCCTGACCCTGCCCTTCGAGGGCGTCATCACGCCGCTGTACTACCAGCTGCGCGACATGGGGCTGCTGAACACCCGCTGGGCCATCATCCTGCCGCTCATCGGCCTGTTCATGCCGTTCTCCGTCTTCTGGATGCGCGCCCACTTCGTCAACATGCCGGGCGAGCTGTCCGAGAGCGCCCGCATGGACGGGGCCAACGTGTGGCAGCTGTTCCGGCGCATCCACGTGCCCCTGGCCATGCCGGCGATCTCGTCCCTGGGCATCCTGCTGTTCCTGTGGACGTGGAACCAGTTTCTGCTGGCCATCGTCCTGGTCGACGACCCCGCCAAGCGCACGATGTCGGGCGCGCTGGGCGCCTTCCAGGGCCAGTGGGGGACCGACATCCCGCTGCTGTGCGCGGGATCGCTGCTCATCCTGACCCCCACGCTCGTGATCTTCCTCATCTTCCAGCGCCACTTCGTCAAGGCCCTCCTTCAGGGCTCCCTGAAGGGCTGACGGCGCAGGCCCTGACCACAGCCATCTCCACCACATCCCCCAGGCGAAAGCAGAGGTCGTCCATGCCCGTACGAGGACAACCACGGGTCGTGAGCGGTGACCGGCCGGCGCGCTGGACCCACCGGCACCTCGGCCTGCTCGCCGAGAGCGCCGCGACCACGGCACCCCTCATCGACCCCACGGCCCTGCCCCGGATCCTGCCCGGCCACCACCTCTGGGACCTGTGGCCCGTCCAGGACGAGGACGGCTCCACGAGCGTCGCGGGCGGCCGCGAGCTGTGGATGGCCCTGTCGGCTCCCGACCGCGGCCACCCCGAGGAGCGCCACGACCACGCCAGGATCCGCCTGCTCGGCAAGAAGGGCAACGAGTGGACGGACCTGGGCGACGCCTTCCCCGACGGCGCCTCCCCGGGCAGCCGCGAATGGTCCGGCTCGGCGATCCGCCGCCCCGACGGGACCGTGTCGGTGTACTACACGGCCGCCGGGCGGCGCGGCGAGTCGCCTCCGACGTACCGGCAGAGCGTCGTCGAGGCCCGCACCACCGTCATCGCCGACGGGGACCGGGTCACGCTGCGCCCAGACGCCCCGCACCGCGAGATCCTGCGCTCCGACGAGCGGACGTATCTGCCGGCCGACGGGGTGCCGGGCAACCTCAGGGCCTTTCGCGATCCGGGCTGGTTCCGCGATCCGGCCGACGGCGTCGACCGCCTGCTCGTCGCCGCGTCCACGCCCTGGCAGGACACCTTCACCGGCGCCATCGCCCTGGCCGAGCCACGCGACGGCGCCTGGTCCCTGCTCCCGCCCCTGCTCGTCGCCGAAGGAGTCAACCACGAGATCGAACGCCCGCACGTCATCGTCCACGACTCCCGCTACCACCTCTTCTTCTGCACCCACCGCCACTCCTTCGACCCGGCCCACCCCGCGCCCACCGGCCTGTACGGCTTCGCCGCGCCTGCCCTGGCCGGACCGTACGAGCCGCTCAACGGCTCCGGGCTCGTGATCGGCAACCCCGCCGGCCGGCCGGACCAGGCCTACGCCTGGCTGGTGCTGCCGGATCTGCACGTGGTCAGCTTCGCCAACTACCGATCGCCCCAGGGGGTGGATCTGCGGCACGCGCCGGCCGCGCAGGCGCGGGCCGGTTTCGGCGGCACCGTCGCCCCGACGCTCAAGCTGACCCTGGACGGCCTGAGCACCTCCGTCGTTCCGGTGCCGGAAGACCTGCGGGGCACCCCGACCGGTCCTTGACCGGGTGATCGGCCAGTCTGTGCGGCGGCGAAGGAACGGGCTCAGGGCCGCGCGTCCGGATGGAGGGCCCGGGCGCACGACGTGAGCGTCTCCGCGAGTGTCGTACGGTCCGGGTCGTCGATCTCGGCCAGCATGACGGCCTCGATGCCGTCGAGGGAGAGGTCGCACCGCCGCAGGGTGTTCAGGCCCTTCGGGGTGAGGCGGGTGCGCAGCGCGCGGCCGCCACGGGGATGCGGGTCGCGCCGGATCAGGCCGCGTTGTTCGAGGTCGCGGATGACCAGGTTCATCGCCTGCGGGGTGACGAAGGCGATGCGGGCCAGGTCGGCCGAGGACGGGGCGTCGCGCAGGCGCAGCTCGCTGAGCGCCATGTACTCGGTGGTCGTCAGGCCGTGCCGGGCGAGCGCCTCGTCCAGGCAGGCACGGATGCGGCGTTCCAGCCGGAACACCAGGTAGCTCACGCGGGGCGGCGGCGCGTGCGGCGCGGCGGCCGCGGGGACAGCCGGATCGGTCACCAGGAGACAATATCGCGCCCTCTCATGAATGGGTCGCGATGTAAGTTTCATCCCCGTATCAAGGACCTTGATAGCAAGTTACTTGATAACCAGGGGAAACGGCTTTCCACCGGTCACGCGAATCCGGCGTGCATTGACGATGAATCGCAGCCCTTCTATTTTCCAGCGACCGAGGCCAATCCGCGGCGAACCGATCCGCGGCGCCGCGGGAATGAAAAGGAGGAGCGCGCATGAGACGATTGACCACGGTGCTGGCTGGTGCCTGCGCCGCGGCGCTCTTTGCCGTCATGACCGTGGTGCTCGGATCGCCGGCCGCCGCCGCCACGCTGGTGGAGGTGACGAGCTTCGGCAACAACCCGGGCAACATGCGGATGCACGTCTACGTGCCCGACTCGCGCCCGGCCTCGCCGGCGATCGTGGTGGCGATGCATGGCTGTGGCGGCTCCGGCCCCGGCTTCTACCAGGGCAGCGAGTTCGCCTCGCTGGCGGATCGGTACGGCTTCGTCGTCATCTATCCGACCGCCACCCAGTCGGCGGGGTTCGGCAACTGCTTCGACACCTGGTCCGACGCGGCCAAGCGGCGCGGCGGCGGCAGCGATCCGGTCTCCATCGCCTCGATGATCGACTACGTCGAGCGGACCCATCAGGCAGACCCGAACCGGGTCTACGCCACCGGAAGCTCGTCCGGCGGCATGATGACCCAGCATCTGCTCGCCGTCTACCCGGACGTGTTCAAGGCGGGCGCCTCCTTCATGGGGGTGCCCTTCAACTGCTTCGCCGGCGCCTCCGACTTCCCGCCGGGAAGCAGCAGGTGCACCGGCGGCAGCATGGACCGGACACCCCAGCAGTGGGGCGACGCGGTCCGCCAGGCGTACCCGGGCTATTCCGGCCCCCGCCCGCGCGTGCAGCTGTGGCACGGCACCGGTGACACCCTCGTGCCCCACTCGCTGCTGCGGGAGTCGATCGAGCAGTGGACCAATGTGTTCGGGCTGAGCCAGACCCCGACCAGCACCGACACCCCGCAGGCGAACTGGAACCGCAGCCGGTACGCCGACGCCTCCGGCACCGTGCGGGTGGAGGCGTACAGCATCCAGGGCGCCGGGCACGTCCTTCCGCAGAGCGGCATGGCCCTGCGCGCGATCGAGTTCTTCGGCCTGACCACCAGCCAGACCGACACCACGCCGCCGACCGCCCCGGCAGGGCTCACCGCCTCGGGCACCACCGCCACCGGCACCGGCCTGACCTGGACGGCCTCCACCGACGACACCGGCGTGACCGGCTACGAGGTCCTGCGCGCCCCCGGCGCGACGGGCGGCACGTTCACCAGGGCCGGCACCTCGGCCACCACCTCGTTCACCGACACGGGCCTGACCGCGAACACCACCTACCGCTACCAGGTCCGCGCCTACGACGCCGCCGGCAACCTCTCACCGGTCTCCGGCACCGTCCAGATCACCACTCAGGCGGGCGGCACGACCGGTGCCTGCTCGGCCACCCCGACGGTGCAGTCGCAGTGGGGGAGCGGGTACGTGATCCACCCGCTGCGGATCGCCAACACCGGCACCTCGACGATCAACGGCTGGACCGTCACCTTCACCCTGCCGGCCGGGCACACCCTGACCGGCTCGTGGAACGCCACCGTCACCACCAGCGGCCAGAGCGTCACGGTCAGAAGCGTCAGCCACAACGGCACGCTCGCTCCGGGAGCCGCCACCACCAGCGTCGGCTTCCAGGCGAGCAGACCCAACGGCGACACCGCCCTGCCGTCCGGCTACACCTGCGCCTGACCACCTGATCACGGTCCCGGCCCCGACAGCGGGGACGGGACCGTGATCGGCAATGGCGGTCTCCGTCGTGGCCCTGAGGCGTACGGCAAGCAGCGGATTCCCCGGGGGACCGACACAGGCGCGTAGGGTTGGACGGGTGTCTGTCGCGCGCCGTGGTGTCCTGCTGGGGGTGGCCGCGTACGTCCTGTGGGGGCTGTCCGCCCTCTACTGGCCGCTGGTCGAGCCCACCGGCTCGCTGGAGGTCCTGGCGCTGCGCGCGCTCTGGTCGCCGGTGGCGATCGCGCTGCTGGTGCTCGCGCTGGGCCGCCGCGGCCGGCTGGCCGCGCTCCTGCGCCGCCGGCGTGACCTGCTGCTGCTCGCCCTGGCCAGCGCGCTGACCTCGGTCAACTGGGCGCTGTTCATCTGGGCCACGATGAACGGGCACGTCGTGGACGCCTCGCTCGGCTACTTCATCACGCCTCTGGTCAGCGTCGCGCTGGGGGTGGCGGTCTTCGGCGAGCGGCTGAGCGGGCGCCAGTGGACGGCCATCGGCCTGGGGGCCGCCGCCGTGCTGGTCCTCACGGTCGGCTACGGCGGCCCGCCGTGGATCGCGATCGGCCTGGCGCTCACCTTCGGCGGCTACGGCCTGATCAAGAAGCGGGTGTCCGTCGGCGCCATCGAGGGGCTGATGGTGGAGACGGCCGTGGTGTTCCCGCTCGCCCTGGCGTACACCGTGTGGCTGCAGGTCACCGGCCAGGCCACGTTCGGGCACGTGTCGGTGGGCAACACCCTGCTCGGCGTCGGCGCCGGGTTCGTCATGGTGGTGCCGATGCTGCTGTTCAGCGCCGCCGCCACCAAGATCCCGCTCAGCGTGACCGGCATGCTCCAGTACATCGAGCCCATCGTGCAGTTCCTGGTCGGCCTGCTGGTCTTCAGGGAGTCGATGCCCGGCAGCCGGTGGGCGGCGTTCGGGCTGCTCTGGGCCGGGCTGGTCATGCTGGCGGCGGGCGGGCTCAGGCCACGGGGTCGGCCTGGCGCGGCTCGTCGTCCAGCTCCACCGCGCTCCGCTCGATCATCTCGAACTGGCGCATCAGGCGTTCCAGATCCGGAGGCGAGACGGTGAACGTGTCGTGCACCGCCTCGCCGGCGGCCGTGTAGCTCAGCTCGTGCCCGCACGCGCCGTCCCACAGCCCCGTGATGACGCGCATGGGCGGGGGCAGGCGGTCCACCTGCACGCGGCGCACCTTGACCCCGGCGGCGAGCTGCTCGCGGGCCAGCGCGTCGAGGTCGTCGGTCCACTCGTGGTAGATGAACACCCGCCGGATCTGCACGCCGCGCTCCAGCGCCTCCAGCTGCGCCCGCCAGTACTGCCTGCCGACCGGTTCGCGCCACCAGGCGAGGTCCACGGCGGGGACGCTGGTGACGCACATGTGCTCGCGCGCCTGGCTGATGAGCCGCAGGAACACCTCGTTGTCGCCGTAGGGGGCGCGGAAGTGGCCGCGTTCGAGGTCGGCGAGCGTGCGCAGGCACTCCTCGAACGCGGCGCGGCAGGCGTCCTCGGCGGGCGTGCCCTTGTAGTCGCGTTCGACGTGCTTGACCGCGCGCAGCATCGGCTCCATGAGGTCGGGCAGCCACGGGACCTTGTCGATCGTGGACACCATCTGGCCGACCCTGGTCTCGTGGTCGATCCGGCGCTTCTCCTTGATCAGCGACTGGATCTGCAGGGTGATGACGCCGCCGATGAGCCCGGCCACGGTGCCGAGTGCCTGAGCGGTGTCCTCGCGTACGTAGAAGATCACGCCGAGCAGCACGGACAGCCCGGTGCCGACGAGCAGGACGGGGTCGACGGCGAGCGGCGACTTCTTCTGGGGCCTCTTCACCAGGACTCCCGGGGGGCAGGCAGGGGGACCTCCCAATATAGTCGATCTTGTTCGGCATCCGCCCTGCGCGAGCCGGGGCCGGGGCTCAGCCGTCCGTTCGCGGGCGCAGACCGTCGACGAGGAGGTCGAGCAGACGGCCGATCTGCTCCTGGGACGCGCCGGAGGCGATGGCCAGGAACACGCCGACGAACAGCGTGGTCACGTCGTCGGGGTCGATGCCCGTGCGCAGCGTGCCCGTCGCCACGCCCCGTTCGAGGAACGTGGCGATCGTGGTGGTGACGCGCTCGCGTGAGGGAGGCGCGATGCGCCCGGAGGCGATGCCCGCGCGCAGTGTCTCCGTCATCCCGCGCTTGGTGGCGACGAACGTGGCGTACCGGCCCATCCAGGCCCGGAGCGCCACGTCGGCGGGATGCTGATCGAGCAGGACGGGGACGCTCGCGGTGACGGCGTCGAGCTCGGCGGCGTAGACGGCGTCGACGAGGTCCTCGCGCGTGGGGAAGTGGCGGTACAGGGTGCCGATGCCCACTCCGGCCTGGCGGGCGATGGCCTCCAGGGTGACGGGGCCGTCGGCGGCGGTGAAGGCGGCCTGGGCGGCGGCGATGAGCTTGTCACGGTTGCGCCGCGCGTCGCGGCGGACCGGCGGCCCGGCGGGATCGGGCGGAGGTGTCGTGGCAGAAGTCAAAGCGGAGGCACCTCCGGTAGTGCTACAGTGAACGTAACGGAGGCACCTCCGTTTCTCCTTCTCATTTTCTCATGAGAGCAGGTATCCCGTGACCTTCGAAGACACCCCCGCTTCCGCCGGCACCGAGCGCCCCGGCGACACCGGCGCGATGGCGGGCCGCACCGTCGCAAGGGTCGGCTACGGCGCCATGCAGCTGGACCGCCTGCGCGGCGACCGTGACGCCGCCGTCGCCCTGCTGCGCCACGCGTTCGACCGCGGTGTCGACCATGTGGACACCGCCCAGTTCTACGGCGACGGCTTCGTCAACGACGTCATCCGCCAGGCGCTCCGCCCCGGGGACGACGTCCTGGTCGTCAGCAAGGTCGGCGCCACCTCCGATCCCGGCGCCCCGATCCCGCTGCGCCTGGCACAGCGGCCCCACGAGCTGCGGGCCGAGACCGAGGCCAACCTCGCCGCACTCGGCGTGGAGCGGATCGAGGTGATGAACCTGCGCCGCGTGGACGCGGGCATCACCATCCCCGTCCCCGACGACCAGGTGGTCGACCTCGACGACCAGCTCGCCGAGATGATCGCGCTGCGCGACGAGGGCAAGATCGGCGCCATCGGGCTGAGCAGCGTGACCCTGGACGTCCTGCGCCGCGCCCTGCCCGCCGGCGTCGTCTGCGTGCAGAACGTGCACAGCCTCGTGGCCCGCGACGACGAGGACGTGCTGCGCTGCTGTACGGACGAGCAGATCGCCTGGGTGCCCTACTTCCCGCTCGGCGGCGCGCTCCCGGGCCTGGCGAAGGTGACCGACGAACCGGCCGTGCTCGCCGCCGCCCAGCACCTGGGATGCACCCCGGCGCAGGTCGCCCTGGCCTGGCTGCTGCACCGCGCCCCGAACGTGCTGCTCATCCCGGGCACCGCCGACCCGGGCCACCTCGACGCGAACCTGGCCGCCGGCTCGATCGTGCTGGACGAGGAGACCCTCGCCGCCCTCGACGCCATCCCGGCACGCCCGCTCGCCGCCCCGCTCGGCTGACAGGACGCGCTGCGCGCCAGCCGGCGGAAAATCGTTTCCCCACGCGTCACCGTTCTCACTACACTCGCCAACCGACACCGAAGACGTGACTCAGGAAGGGAGCCGGCCATGCGCCACCACAGCGCCGTCGTCGTCTCCCTGTCGCGTCACGAGGTGATCCTGGTGTCTTCCTGGGCCCGGTGCCGGCTGCGCGGCCGCCACTGGTTGCTGCCCTGACCAGACCTCTCTCCGGGACTGTCACAGGCCGTCGAATCGCGCTGTCCTGTCCAGATTCCGTCCCGAAAGGGCCATGAGCCATGCGTGCTCACGTCGCCAACACCCTGCACGACATCCGGAACCTCGGCATCCTCGCCCACGTCGACGCCGGCAAGACCACCGTCACCGAGCGGATGCTCTACCTGACCGGCGCCACCTACAAGCGCGGTGAGGTGCACGACGGCACGACCGTCACCGACTTCGACCCCCAGGAGCGCGACCGCGGCATCACGATCTTCGCCGCCGCGGTGAGCTGCGAGTGGGACGGGCACCGGATCAACCTGATCGACACCCCCGGCCACGTCGACTTCTCCGACGAGGTGGAGCGTTCCTTGAGGGTGCTCGACGGCGCGATCGCGGTGTTCGACGGCGTGGCCGGGGTGGAGCCGCAGAGCGAGTCGGTGTGGCGGCGCGCCGACCGGCACGGGGTGCCGCGCATCGCGTTCGTGAACAAGCTGGACCGCGCGGGCGCCGACCTCGACGCGGCGGTCGAGTCGATCCGCCGCAGGCTGCATCCCGCGCCGCTGGTCGTGCAGTTGCCGATCGGGCGCGAGGACGGCTTCGCCGGGGTGGTCGACCTGCTCGCCATGCGGGCTCTGGTCTGGGACGGCGGCGTGCTGGAGGCCGGCCCGGTGCCCGGGCAGCTGCTGGAGGAGGCGCGGCGGCGGCGCCGGGTGCTGGAGGAGGCCGTGGCCGAGCTGCATCCCGGCGCGCTGGAGGAGTTCTGCGCCGAGCCGTCGGTGTCAGAGGCGACGCTGGTGGCGGCGCTGCGCGAGCTGACCGGCAGCGGCGCGGGTCTGGTGGTGCTGTGCGGCTCGGCGTACCGGGACCGCGGGATCGAGCCGCTGCTGGACGCTGCCGTCCGGTATCTGCCCTCGCCGCTGGACGTGCCCGCCGTACGCGGGCAGGACGGGCAGCGGCGTCCGGCCGATCCCGGGGCACCGCTGGCCGCGCTGGCGTTCAAGGTGAGCGCGACGGCGACCGGGCGGCTGACGTACCTGCGGATCTACTCGGGCACGATGCGGAAGGGGGACACGGTGCTGGACGCGGGCACGGGACGCACCGAGCGGATCGCGCGGATCCTGCGGGTGCAGGCCGACCGGCACGCCGAGACGGACCAGGCGGTGGCCGGCGACATCGTGGCCGTGGTCGGGCCGAAGGCGGCCCGCACGGGCACGACGCTGTGCGCGCCGGACGACCCGCTGCTGCTGGAGCCGCCGGGCGCGACCGAGCCGGTGGTGTCCGTGGCCGTCGAGGCGCGGCGCGGCACCGACGGCGACCGGCTGGCGGCGGCGCTGGCGCGGCTGGCGGAGGAGGACCCGTCGCTGGCCGTGCGCACCGACGCCGAGACCGGTCAGACCGTGCTGTCCGGGATGGGCGAGCTGCATCTGGAGGTGGCGGCGGAGAAGCTGCGGCGCGAGCACCGGCTGGCGGTGAGCGTCGGCCGGCCGCAGGTCGCGCTCAGGGAGACGGTCGGGCGAGGCGTGTCCGGGCTGCTGTACCGGCACGTCAAGCAGGACGGCGGCGCCGGGCAGTTCGCCCACGTGGTGATCGACGTCGAGCCGCAGGACGAGGGCTTCGCCTTCGTCTCGGCGGTGACCGGCGGCCGGGTGCCGCGCGAGTACGTGCGGGCGGTCGAGGCCGGCTGCCGGGAAGCGCTGTCCGACGGGCCGCTCGGCGGTCACCCGGTGACCGGGCTGCGGGTCACGCTGAGCGACGGGGCCACGCACGTCAAGGACTCCTCGGAGCTGGCGTTCCGCGCCGCCGGGCGGCTCGCGCTGCGCGAGGCGCTGCGCCGGTGCGCGATGGTGCTGCTGGAGCCGGTGGTGGAGGTGACGGTGACCGTGCCCGACGAGATGGCCGGCGGCGTGCTGGGCGACCTGTCGGCGCGGCGCGGCCGCATCTCGGGCTCCGAGGCGCGGGCCGGCGCGGTGGTGATCACCGCGGTGGTGCCGCTGTCCGAGGTGTTCGGGTACGCGACCCGGCTGCGTAGCCGTACGCAGGGACGGGGCACCTTCACCACGCGCCCCGCCGGGTACGCCCCCGCGTGAATCGGCGGGTGAACGTCAGGGGAGCGCCGGGCGGGTACGTCACCGCCCGGCGTTCCCCCTCCGGCTCCGGCCGGCCGAGGGGAGAGCGCATGGTCGCCGGTGCTCGGAAGTGGGCCCGGCAGTGTGCGAGTGTCGCCCTCCGCGGCCTCCGGATCCCCGCGCGTCACAGGTAGCGCAGCCACAGGTACGGCGTGCACAGGGCGATCGTCACCACGGTGACGACGAGGCCGTACCGGGTGAACTGCCAGAAGCTGATCGGGGTGCCGTTGCGGGCGGCGATGCCCAGCACGACCACGTTGGCGGCCGCGCCCACCGCTGTGGCGTTGCCGCCGAGGTCGGCGCCGAAGGCCAGGGCCCACCACAGCACCTGGGCGTGCTCGTTGCCGCCGTTGGCCTGGACGAGGTCGGCGACGATGGGGCTCATGGTGGCCACGTACGGGATGTTGTCCACGATCGCCGACAGCCCGCCCGAGGCCCACAGCAGCAGCATCGTGGTCAGGCCGAGCTGACCCTGGGTGGCGTCGGCGGCGAGCCGCGACACCTGGCCGATCACGCCCGTGTGCACCAGCGCGCCGACCATGACGAACAGCCCGGCGAAGAACACCAGCGTCGGCCACTCGACCTCGCGGATGGCCTCCTCGGTGGTGACCCGGGTGGCGGCGACCAGCACGCCCGCACCCAGCACGGCGACCACGGACGGCTCGTAGTGCAGCACCGGATGCAACACGAACGCGGCCATGACCAGCGCCAGCACGGCCAGCGACTGCCACAGCAGCCGGTGGTCGGCGATGGCCTCGCGCTCGTTCAGCGCCATCACCTCGGCCGCGCGCTCGGGGTCGTAGCGGAAGTACCTGCGGAACAGCAGCCGGCACAGCCCGACGTAGACCACCATCAGCACGATGACCATGGGCGCCATGTGGACGAGGAAGTCGTTGAAGCTCAGCCCGCCGCGGCTGGCGATGATGATGTTCGGCGGGTCGCCGACGAGGGTGGCGGCGCCGCCGATGTTGGACGCCATGGCCTCGGCGATCAGGTACGGCGCCGCGGGCAGCGCCAGCCGCTCGCACACCAGGAACGTCACCGGGGCGATGAGCAGCACGGTGGTCACGTTGTCCAGCAGCGCCGACGCCGATGCGGTGATCACCACCAGCAGCACCATCAGCCGGTACGGGCGGCCACGGGCGCGCTTGGCCGCCCAGATGGCCAGGTACTCGAAGACACCGGTCTGCTTGAGCACGCCGACGATGACCATCATGCCGAGCAGCAGGAAGATGACGTTCCAGTCGATGCCGGTCTCTTCGGAGAAGAACGCGGCCCCGGCGTCGGTGGCGTGGATGAGCAGCATGATCCCGGCCCCGCCGAGAGCCGCCGCCACCCGGTGCACCTTCTCGCTGGCGATCAGCCCGTACGCGAGCAGGAAGACCGCCACCGCCACCCAGGCGAGCACCGTCACGCCGAGACCGCCCCATCCGGCAGCGCACACGGCGTGGCCGCGCCGATCAGGGCGGCGCGGGCGGCCGGGGGGCGGGGTGCGGTGAGATCGCGGGCGCGCATGGGTGCCTTTCCTGACCGACGGCAAGGGCATCGCCGACCAGACTTCCCGGCACACCTGTCACCAACGTATCAAGACGCGCAAGGGCCCGGCACGCGCGGGGGGGTGCGCCCGGTCAGGTGACGAGCGGCAGCAGCGCCGCGTACAGCACCAGCAGCAGGAGCGACTCCCTGCGGCTGAGCCGTTTGCCACGGGCGAGCAGGGCCCAGGTCAGGCCGCTGACACCGGCCATCGCGGCGATGACGGCCGGCGCCATGGCAGGCGCCGTGGTGCCGGCGACTGCGATGACGGCGCCGCCGGCCAGGCTGTTGATCAGGTTGCTGCCGAGCAGGTTGCCGACCACGAGGTCGCTGTCGCCGCGCCGCTGGGCCTGCAGGCAGGTGACCAGCTCGGGCAGCGAGGTGCCGAGCGCGACCAGGGTGAACCCGACCAGATCCGGCGACAGGCCCGCCTCGACGGCCAGCGCCGCGACCAGCCCGGTGACGCCGAGGATCAGCGTCAGGTTGACGATGTTCGAGCCGACCAGCCCGGCCAGCGCCAGATCGGTCTGCCCGCGCAGGCTCGCCGTGCCGGTGACCACCAGTTCGGGCGCGCTCGTACCGAATCCGATGACGACCACGCCCACCACGACGGGCTGCAGGCCGAGCCGTTCGGCCAGGCGTCCTGAGCCGAGGACCAGGTGGTCGGCGGCGAGGGCGAGCACGATCAGCCCCAGCGCGCTGAGCGCCAGCAGGAGCAGCATGCTCACTCTCCCCGCAGGTCACGCCGCTGGAAGGCGGCGACACCGGACAGCACGAGGAGCACGGTGACGGCGCAGAGCCCGAGCAGCGGGCTCAGGTCCACCGGCCCGCGCAGGGCCTGCGGCACGTGGGTGAAGGGTGACAGGCTCCGGATACGCTCGTCGAGCTGCAGCAGCTCGCCGAGCTGGGCGAGCAGGGCGAAGGCGAGCAGCGCCGCCCAGGCGAGTGCGGTCAGCCGGGGGAGCAGCCCGAACAGCAGCATCGCGAGCCCGGCCAGGGTCCAGGTGGCGGGCGCCTGCACCAGCGCCGCGCCCAGCAGCCGCAGGGCCTGTCCCGCGGGTTCGCCGATCCTGACGCCGTGGGTGATCCCGGCGGCCAGGCCGCTCGCGGCCAGGATCGCGGTGCTGCCGGCCAGTGCCACGCCGAGGTGGCCGGCCGTCCAGCGCCAGCGGGGGACGGCGGTGGCCAGGACGGGCTCGGCCCGGATCGCCGTCTCCTCGCCCTGCAGCCGCAGGGTGGCCTGGATCGCGTAGCCACCGGCGACCAGGCCGAGCACGCTCAGCTCCGCTGCCAGGAACGTGTCGGTCAGCAGGCTCGCGCCGCCGCCGACGCTGGAGAGCAGCTCGGCCAGTCGCGGGTTGTCGCGCACGATGTCGCCGACGCTGTGCGCCAGCGCTCCGAACAGGGCACCCACGATCGTGAACGCCACCACCCAGCTCAGCAACACGCCGCGTTGCAGCCGCCAGGCCAGCGCGACCGGTGCCCGCAGGGAGTCGGCGGCCTCGCGCGGGCCCGGACGCGGCGGCAGCAGCCCGGCCCCGAGGTCGCGCCGTCTGGCCAGGAGAGCCGCCGCCAGGAGCAGGGCCAGCCCGGTGGCGGCGAACAGGGCGAGCACCCACCACCGCTCACCGGCGAAGGGGCGCACGCGCTGGGCCCAGCCGAGCGGGGACAGCCAGGACAGCGCTTCGATCCGGGCCGCGTCGCCGAGGGCGCGCAGCAGGAAGGCCGCGCCGAGGGCCGCGACCGCGATGGCGTTGGCGGTGCGGGCGTGCGCGGTCACCTGCCCGGCCAGGGCGGCGACGCCGGTGAAGGCCCAGCCGGTGCCGCTCACGGCGGCGCCGAACGCGAGTGCGCCCGCGACCGGCAGCCCCTGCCCGGCCAGGCCGAGCGTGATGAGCCCGCCGATCAGCAGGTTCGCGCCCGCGGCCACGAGCACCCCGGAGGCGGGCAGCGCGTGCCGGCCGACGGGGCAGGCGCCGATCAGCTCGGCCCGGCCGGTCTCCTCCTCGGCACGCGTGTGCCGGGTCACCACCAGAGCGCTCATCAGCGCGGCCAGCGCCGAGGCCATCACAGTCATCCGCCAGGCGGTCAGCCCGCCGACGGAGGCGGCGTCGTAGACGGGCCCGGTCAGCGCCTGCAAGGCGGGCGCGGCGCCGATGGTGACGCCGAGCGCGATGCGCTGGGCCGCCTGCGGGTACAGCCCGGCGATGGCCGAGGCGCCGGCGACGACGAGACCGGCGATGACGACGACCCAGGCGGGCAGCAGCAGGCGGTCGCGGCGCAGCGCGAGCCGCACCAGCGCCTGCGTGCCGGTCATCGCGGGTCGCGGCAGTGCGCGGGCCGTCATGGCGCGACCTGGTAGTGGCGCAGGAACAGCTCCTCCAGGGTGGGCGGCTGACAGGTCAGCGCGCGTACGCCGGAGTCCGTCAGCAGCCGCAGCGCCCGCTGCAGGTGGTCCGCCTCGACCTGGAAGCGGACCTGCGAGCCTTCGACGCTCAGGCCGTGCACCCCCTCCAGCCGGGACAGCTCGCCGGGGACGCGGCCGAGGTCGGCGCTGATCGAGGTGCGGGTGAGGCGGCGCAGCCCCGCCAGCGTGCCGGTCTCGACGGCGCGGCCGTCGCGGATGATGGTCACCTGGTCGCACAGCGCCTCCACCTCGGACAGCAGGTGGCTGGACAGCAGCACCGTGCGGCCCTGCGCGCGCTCCTCGCGGATCGTCTCGCGGAAGGCCGCCTCCATGAGCGGGTCCAGGCCGGAGGTGGGCTCGTCGAGCAGCAGCAGCTCGACGTCCGAGGCGAGCGCGGCGACCAGCGCGACCTTCTGCCGGTTGCCCTTGGAGTAGGTGCGGCCCTTGCGGGTGGGGTCGAGGCCGAAACGCTCGCACAGGGCCGCCTTGCGGCGCCGGTCGAGGCCGCCGCGCAGCCGTCCGAGCAGGTCGATGGCCTCGCCGCCGGACAGGGTGGGCCACAGGACGACGTCGCCCGGCACGTACGCCAGCCGCCGGTGCAGCTCGACCGCGTGCCGCCAGGGGTCGCCGCCGAGCAGCTCGGCGTGCCCGGCGTCGGCGCGCAGCAGGCCGAGCAGGATCCGCAACGTCGTGGTCTTGCCCGAGCCGTTCGGGCCGAGGAAGCCGTGGACCTCGCCGGTGTGCACGGTGAGGTCGAGCCCGTTCAGCGCGCGGACGTCGCCGTAGCGCTTGACCAGGCCATGGATGAGGACGGCAGGACCGCTCGCCATGGGGGCGCCTTTCTGAAGCCGGTCCGATGTGACGTTGCCGACCAGACTTCCCGGCGCTCCACCACCGACGGTAACAGTGCCGGATCCGCCGCGCCAGACGTTCGATCGCGTGGCCGCACGATCCTGTCCACGGCGGCGCTGTGCCCTGCTCTCATCGCTCCGGCCGGGTGAGGCCGGTGGCGCCCCTCTCCTCTCAGCCCGCCAGCTGGAACTTGCGCTCGACCAGCCGGCGCACCGGCCCCCACGACGACAGCCGCAGCGGAAGCTGGGTCAGCTCCAGCACCAGCGGGTTGCGCGGGGCGTAGACCCCTTTCACGCGGCGGCCGAGCTGCTGTTTCTTCTCCGCCTCCGGCCGCAGCCCGGCCTCCCACTCCGCCAGCGCGGCCAGGACGTCCTCGCCGTGCCGCTCCAGCGCGGCGCCGAGCCGGTCGGCGCCGCCGACGGCCAGCGAGGAGCCGTACCCGGCGAACAGCGTCACGCACCATGCGGCGTCGCCGAGCAGCACGACCCTGCCCTTGCTCCACCGGTCCACCACCATCTGGCTGATGGTGTCGAAGTAGACGGAGTCGGCCGTTTTCAGCCCTTCCAGGGCTTGGGGGACGAGCCAGCCCATGTCGCCGTAGACGTCGCGCAGCTCCTCCAGCGGGGTGTCCGCCCGGCCGCCGTCGGTGCGGTAGCCGAAGAAGGCGGCGGTGCGGCCGTCGCCGACGCTCATCAGCGCGAACGTGCGCCCGCCCGCGCTGATCGAGCCGGTCGTCTCCGGGGGCAGGCCCTGCGGCCGCTGCTTGAGCATGTAGACGGCGACCTTGTGCCCGAGGTCGAGGCGGTAGTCCTCTTCCGGGCCGAACACCAGCGCCCGCGTCGCCGAGTGCAGCCCGTCGGCGCCGATGAGCAGGTCGGCGTGCTCGGTGGTGCCGTCGCTGAGGGTGACGCGCACCGCGTCGGCGTCCTGGTCGACGGCGGTGATCGTGGTGGCGAACCGGATCGTGGTGTGGTCGGCGGCGGCCTCGTACAGCACTGCCTCGATGTCGCCGCGCAGGATGTTGAACGCCTTTCTGCCCATGGTGGCCGCGATCGTCTCGCCGCTGAGCGCGAAGCGGCGCTCGCCACCGGGCTTGCGGTAGACCAGCTCGCGCGTCACGAACGCGCGCCGCTTCAGCTCGGCCAGGACACCCATCCGTTCGGCCCCGTCGTAGCCGATGCCGCCGAACGTCACCCCGTAGCCGCCACCGCGCCGCGCCGGTGCCCGCTCGATCACCAAGGTGTCCCAGCCTGCCTGGTGCAGCCGCAGCGCTGCGGCGAGTCCGGCGATGCCCGCTCCGATGATGATGGCCCGCATCTCCGTGTCCCCCTTCGTTGGTGTGTCTATGAAAACATATCGTAGATTTGTTTTCACGGTGGTGGTGCGGCCCTGCTCTGGTGGAGGAGCTCCGGCGGTGCTAACGTCCGAGTCGGAGCGCCGGGAAGCCTGGTCGGCATTGTCGTCGGCTATGGGAAGAAGGCGCGATGGAGCTGATCCGGCTGTCTGACACAGATGGCTCCATGCTCGGCCTCGTGGGCGGCAAGGCCGCCGGGCTGGGCGAGATGATCAAGGCGGGGGAGCGCGTCCCCGACGGCTTCTGCCTGACCGTCGAGTCCTACCGGTCGGGGCACCTGCCCGAGAAGGCGCTGGTCGAGGCGTACGAGCGGCTCGGCGGCGGGCGGGTCGCGGTCCGCTCCAGCGCCACCGCCGAGGATCTGCCGGAGGCCAGCTTCGCCGGCCAGCAGGACACCTACCTCGACGTCGAGGGCGCCGACGAGCTGATCGACGCCGTACGCCGCTGCTGGGGCTCGCTGTTCACCGAGCGAGCCGTCGCCTACCGTGCCGCCGCGGGCGTCGGTGACGCGGCCATGGCCGTGGTGGTGCAGCGCATGATCGATCCGGTCGCGGCGGGGGTGCTGTTCACCGCGAACCCGATCACCGGCTGCCGCACCGAGATGGTCGTCGACGCGGCTCCCGGCCTGGGCACCGCCATCGTCGAGGGCACCGTCGTACCCGACCACTACGTGCTCGACCAGCGGCGGGAAGCCGCACCGAACCCCGGCGGCTGCCTGAGCGCGGAGCAGCTCGGCCGGCTGCGGGCGGCCGGGCTGCGGCTGCAGCAGCACTTCGGCTCGCCGCAGGACATCGAGTGGGCGCTCGACGACGCCGACACGCTGTGGCTGCTGCAGTCCAGGCCGATCACCACGCTCTTCCCGCTGCCGCCCGACACCGGCGACACGCGGCTCTACCTGGAGTTCGGCCACGTTCAGGGCATGCTCCGCCCGTGCACCCCGATGGGCGTGTCACTGCTCAAGACGGGCGGAAGCCGGTGGTTCCAGGAGGCGGGAGCCCGGATCGACCGGCGGGACCCGCTGCCCCGGCTCGTGCCGATCGGCGGCAGGCTCTACTTCGACGTGACCGACTTCCTGCGCAACACCACCATGCGCAGGCGCATCGGCACGTCCCTGGAGATCTACGGGCCGAGAGTGCAGGGCGCCGTGCTGCGCATGCTCGACGATCCGAGGTTCGCGCCGCGCCCCGGCCTGCCCTTCCACCTCGGCAGCGCGCTCAAGGGCGCCGTGCGGATGGTGCCCGCCGGGCTGGTCGGAGTGGTGTCGAGCCTTTCCGACCCGGTTCGCGGGCGAGCCCGCGCCCGCCGCGGCGTCGCGGAGATCAAGCGGATGATCGTCCCGCCGGGCGCGTCCGCCACGGCCGCCGAACGGCTGCGCTGGGTCGTCGAGGACTCCCACCGGGGGGTCATGAGCATCGACATGCGCGGGATCCTGTGGCCGCTGGCGGCAGGCCTGATCGCCGGGACGATCCCGTCCGCGCTGCTCGAGGGCGTCGCCACGGACGAGGAGCTCGACACCGTCCTCGGCGGCATGCCCCACAACGTGACCACGCAGATGGACCTCAAGCTCTGGGACCTGGCGGTGCGGGCACGCGCGCACCGCGACCTCTTCCTCGGCACCCCACCGCAGGACCTCGCCGCGAAGTACTTCGCCGGCGAGCTCCCCGACATCGGGATGGCCGGCTTCCTGGCCGCCTACGGCATGCGCGCGGCGGCCGAGATCGACGTCGGCGTGCCCCGCTGGAGCGAGGACCCGGCGCCGCTGTTCGCCACCATCGCCAACTACCTGCGCGTCGAAGACCCCGGCCAGGCACCGGACGCGCGGTTCGAGGCGGCGGCGGCCAGGGCGGAACGGATGATCGAGACGCTGTCGCGGCGGGCGCGGCTCAGGCGCCCGATCCGCGGCCGGCTGGCGGTGTTCTTCATGCGCCGCTCACGGCAGCTCACCGGGCTGCGGGAGATCGCGAAATTCGCCTGGCTGCCCGCGATCCAGGCGTGCCGCGAGCAGCTCCTCCTGGCCGGCGCGGACCTGGCCGCCCGCGGCCGGCTGGAGCGCGCCGACGACATCATGTTCCTGACGCTGGACGAGGCACGAGCCGCCGCTCACGGCGTGGATCAGCGAGAACTGGCCGTAAGCCGGCGTGCGGAGCACGAGCGGGAGCTGCGCAGGCGCACCGTCCCGGGCGCGCTGCTGTCCGACGGGACCGACGTGGAGGCGCTCGCACCCGCCGAACCGGCCCAGGACGGCGTGCTGACCGGCATGTCCGGGGCCGCCGGGCACGCGACCGGCAGGGCGCGGGTGATCCGGGACCCGGCCGGCGCCCGCATCGAACCAGGGGAGATCCTCGTCGCACCCACCACGGACCCCGGGTGGACGCCGCTGTTCATGACCGCCGCCGGCCTGGTGACCGAGACCGGTTCCCCCGTGGCGCACGGCCCCACCGTGGCCCGCGAGTACGGGATCCCCGCCGTCATCTGCGTCCGAAACGCGACGAACGAGATCAGGACCGGCCAGTTGATCACCATCGACGGCGCGGCGGGCACGGTGCGGATGGAGCCCGAATGACGGGATGACGGCGCACACCCGGCCTCGGTGCGTTCGACGTGCCCGCAGCCTGGAACGACGTCGACCACCGAGCCGGCGGCCCCACCGCCGTGCCTGGGCGGCCACTCGCCCAGATCTAGGGATATCCCTGAGCCACGCCCTGAGACGCCGGCGCCACGCCCGGAGGTAACCTCCGCCGGAAGGGCCTTCACGCACGTGCGCGAGCACGTCCGCGGTTCCACCGGCGCGGAGGGAGTCGATGGTTCAGGCACCGTTCGCTCAGTCACATGCTCAGCAGTTCGGGGGTTACTGGCTCGGCAGGCAGCTGGGTGCCGGTGGCCAAGGCGTCGTCTACGAGGCTTACGACGGGACCGGCCGGCGGGTGGCCGTCAAGCTGCTGCGTCCGGATCGCGACGTGGACGCGCGGACGCGCGCGCGATTCGCCAAGGAGGTCGCGGCCACGCGCAAGGTGGCTCCGTTCTGCACCGCGCGGGTCATCGCCGCCGAGCCGGACGCGCCGCAGCCGTACCTGGTGAGCGAGTACGTCGACGGCCCCAGCCTGCAGCGCGCCGTCACCGAGCTCGGCCCCTTCGGCCCGATCGAGTTGCACAGCCTGGCCACGGGGGTCGCCACCGCGCTGACGGCCATCCACCGGGCCGGAGTCGTGCACCGCGATCTCAAGCCCGCGAACGTCGTCCTGGGACCCGACGGCCCCAGAGTGATCGACTTCGGTATCGCCAAGTTCGAGGGCTCCACCCTCACCGACGCGGGCGTGGTTCCCATCGGCACACCTGCCTACCTGTCGCCCGAACGCGTGCGCGGTGAGCCCGCAGGCCGTCCGGCCGACGTGTGGGCGTGGGGGGCGGTGGTGCTGTTCGCGGCTTCCGGCGCGCCTCCGTTCGCGGCCGAGACCGCCGCCGCCACCTACCAGCTGATCCTCACGCGGCAGCCGGACCTGTTCCCGCTCGACGGCACGCTGCTGCGCCTGGTGGCGGCGGCGATGTCCGCCGATCCCCGCGAACGGCCGCGCGCCCAGGACCTGCTGGAGGTCCTGACAGGCGGCGCGGGCGACCTCCTCGTCGCCGGGAGCCAGGCCGCGCGGGCGGCGCGGCGACCGGCGGACCTGCCCGCCACCCCCGGCGAGCGTACGCTCGGCGACCTGGCCGAAGAGGCGTACCGGAGATACGACCCGCAGGACCAGGCCCTCCTGCCCGGACTGTTCCTGCGCTTGGTGCTGCCGGGAGGCACTCCGGAGACGATGCTGCGCCGGGCCCGCCTGACCGACCTGCTCGACGGCTCCGTCGCGCCGGAGCGTGCGGGTCACGTGCTCGCCGGCCTGGTCCGCGGCGGCCTCGTTCGCAACGAGGGCGGCGACGTGGCGTTGGCCAGTGCCGCGCTCATCCCGGCCTGGCCGAGGCTGCGCGAGTGGATCGACGAGGAGGGCGAGGGGCTGGGGCTGCACGCTCGCCTGAGCGGCGCGGCCCAGCGCTGGCAGGCGAGCGGCCGCGACCCAGCGGAGCTGTACCGGGGCGCGGAGCTGCGGGCCGCGCTGGACCGGCCCTCCGGCAGCAGCGACCGTCTCGTCCTCAACCAGCTGGAACGCGCGTTCCTCGACGCCTCCGCCACCTATCTGCGGGCGCAGGACCGTCGCCGCCGGCAGGTCACGGCCGTGGTCTTCGTGCTCGCCGCCACCGTGCTCGCCACCGCCTCGATCCTGGTGGCGCAGACCAGGAGCGAAGGGGCGAACCAGCTGCGGAGCTCGGCCCGGCGTACCGCGGAAACGGCCCAGCGCCTGCGGGCGAGCGAACCCATCAAGGCGATGCTGCTGAGCGTCGCCGCCTGGCGGCTCGCGCCCGGCGATCCCCGGGTGTACGCGCAGTTGCGCAGCTCGCTGGCGCAGCGTGAGCTGGATGTGTTCCGGCCGCCCACCAAGCCGGGCGACGCCCGGCACGCCCTCGGCGCGAACGGGAAGACGCTGGCCGTGGTCAACGCGGGCACGGCGACTCTCTACGACCTGGCCACGCACCGCGCGCTGCATGTCGTCGGGGGTGTCGGGGACGAGGTGCGGTCCATCGCGCTGCGTCCGGACGGGCGGGTCCTGGCGGTGAGCGGCGACCGGGACATCACCCTGTGGAACCTCGCCTCCGGCCGGCGGATCGGGCGCGCGTTCGGATCGGGCGCCGAGCAACTCGCCTTCGACGCGGGCGGTGACGTCCTCATCGCCCGGACCGCCGGCGACGCGTGGCAGACCTGGTCGCTCACCCGCGCCGGGACGCCCTCCCTGATCCGGCGCGTCACCCAGGCGACCGAGCTCCAGGTGGCTCGTGACGCCCGTACCAGCGTCGAGGTGTCACCCACCCGGCGGTACCTGCTGCGCGACCGGCGCGGATCATCGCCGGCCCCGGGCGGTCTCGACCAGGCCACGGGGCTGACGGCCGCCTTCAGCCCCGACGGCAAGGTCATGGCGGTCGGGGACGGCCTGGACGCGCGGCTGTGGAACGTGGCACGGGCCCGCTGGTCGCGCGTGGTGCTGCACGGCGCCAACCCCTTGACCATGTCCTTCAACGCCGATGGACGTTATCTCGCCACCTGGGACGGCACAGCCGTCAGCGTGTGGTCCCGTACGGGCACCCGGGTGCTGAACCATCCGCTCCCGGCTCTGACCGGTGAGCCCCGCTTCGGGCCCGGGGATCGCACTCTCGTCTGCCTGCTGTCGGACGGCACCGCGGTCGTGCTCGACCTGGCCGGCCTGACCCGTTCCGATGCCACCATGACGCCGGGAGCCGCGGCGGCCGCGTTCGACGGCCGGGCCGAGCGCGTGGCGGTCCAGGGGGCGCGCGCCACCGAACTGTTCCGGACCCGCACACGCGCCGCGGAGCTGCGGCTGAGCCGCGCCGGCGTCCCCGGGGCCGTGCTGGCTTTCAGCTCGGACGGCGTCTACCTGGCCATGACCACGCCCGACCAGCCCGAGGTGGCCATCTGGAACACGGCCCGGCGACGGCTGGAACGGACGCTGACCATCGACGCGCCGCAGGTCGCCGGTCTGGCGTTCCGGCCGGGCGGCACCACTCTGGCGATCGCTCCCCTGGGAGAGTCCTGGGGGGACCTGCAGCTCTGGGACGCCAAGCGGGGAGTCCACCTCGAAACGATCGCGCACCCCGGCGGTGACGGCATGGCATTCGACTCCGCCGGCACCGCGCTGGTCGTCAACGGCGGCGACAACAGCGGAGTGATCGGGCTCTCCCCTCGCCGGCTCCGTCCCCGGCCCTTCGGCCCGGACTCCGACGGGGTGCTGGGGGTGGCGTACAGCCCGGGCAACGCGATGATCGCCACCGGCCGCACCGCGCACGGCGTCGACCTGTGGAACGCCACCGATCTGAGCCTCATCCGGCGGCTCGCCGCCACCGACGCGATCTTCGACCAGTTCCAGGTTCTCGCCTTCAGCCCCGACGGCCGCACGCTGGCGGCAGGCGGCTTCGCGGGCCGGATCTGGCTGTGGAACGTCTCCGACGGCGCACTGCTCGGAGAGCCGGTCCCGCAGCACGCCGGCCACATCCTGGCCCTGGCCTTCACCCCCGATGGGGGCACCCTCTACAGCCTGGGGGAGGACGGCGCCCTGCGCACGCACCCCATCACCGCTTCCGGCCTGGCCACCGAGGTCTGCGCCCGCGCCCGCGCCAGCCTGTCGCCCGGGGAATGGAGCCGCTACATCGAAGATCAGCCCCCGCGGAGGGTCTGCTGACCCACGGCCCACGAGGAGAACCAGATGAAGAAGTCACAGGCGGACATCGAGACCATCACCGTCGACCCGGATCCGGTGGTGCTGGATCGAGACACGGTCGTCACCATCGAGGTGACGACAGCTGGAGCAACGGAGGTGACGGGTTCGCTCGAAGCGCCGGACGGCACCCTCGTTCTTCTCCGCTTCGACGGCTCCCCGGATGAGCAGCTCTGGCGCGCCGAGCACCCGTTCCCGGCGGAATCCCAGTCCGGCTCCTGGCTGCTGACGGTCGAGGTGCCCGGTCTGCTCGAAGAGCGCGATCTGGTGGTCTACGGGAAGCCGCCGCCCGGCGAGATCTCCTTCATGCTCTTCGACGTGCAGCCTCGGGTGGCCGCAGGCAGCGAGCCCGTGGTGGCCGACGGTTTCCTGGAGATCGACGAGTCCGGGTTCGGCGGCCAGCGCGTGTCGATCGCGTTCAAGGGGTTGCAGGACGACGACTGGGCGGAGATCGGTGAAGCGGTCACCGACCAGGAGACCGGGTACTTCAGCGCCGAGATCGTACCCGACACCGGGGAGGTGCGGGCTGAGCTGTGGCTGCGGCCTGATCCCCGCGAGGACGCGGATGTCGTGCTCAGCGAGAGCATTCCGTGCACTCGCGCGACCTTCGCCGGGCGGGGGGCGGCCAGCATCCTGTCCACCACCAATTCGTCGGCGTGGGTGAGCGGGCGGAACACCGTGCGGTGCAAGCTGCATCGGGGCGTCGCGAACTCGGCTGCGGGAGGCAGGCTGGGGAACGCGAGGATACTGATCAACTACATTCCGCCGGGCGGGAGGGCGAGGCCCGCGCGGAAGCCCGGAGGCGGTGGGATGGCGATAGGGAGGACTACGGCGCTGGGAGCTTTCGCGGTGAAGTCGGCTACGGAGGGGAGTGGGGGCTGGGATGCCGTTCTTCTGTGAAGGCGGTGTTGCCACCGGGACGCTGGCTCCTCGGCTGACTGAGATCTTCGATCAGCGTCAGCGTATGGAATCTACATCGTAAAGGCGCCGGGACTGTCGGCCACAAGAACCGCGGGCCAGCCACCACATCAGCGAGGCGGAGGCGATGCGGATGGCGTCGCGTGGGCCTCAAGCGCTTCTGCATTCGGCATGAGTGACGAAGACGTGGGTGAGGTCGTTAGGAATCGTCACATGCTGTGGACGGCTTGGCCGGGGGTCAGGGCTGTGTTCGTGGTGAGTGGGTGGCGTCGTAGTGGCGTCGGTTGCTGTTGATTTCTTGTCGGTGTGTGGTGGCCCATTCGGCGAGCGCGGCGACAGAGTCCAGCAGTGTTGCGCCAAGCGGGGTGAGCGCGTAGTCGACGCGCGGGGGAACGCTGGGGTGCACGGTCCGGGTGAGGAGGCCATCACGCTCAAGTTGCCGCAGGGTCAGGGTGAGCATGCGCTGCGAGATCCCCGTGACCGCGCGGTGCAGTTCGCTGAAGCGCAGGGTTCGGTCGCGGAGCTGCCCGATGACCAGGATGCTCCACTTGTCGCCGATCAGGGCGAGGATCTGCAGCACCTGCCGGCATACCTCATCCTCCGGCTCGCGGCCGTCCGCGCCTTCTGGCGCCAGTGGCGTGACGTCGCGGCGCTGCCCGGCCGGGGTGCTGCTCCTGGGGGGTGTCAAGGGTTACCTCCATGTACGTCACCGACATGAATGTGCCGTCTTGCCACCGTCAGGGCAGTGACAAATCATGCTGTTGCGAACAAAGAGTAACTGCCTGATGGTCGGGCTGCGGCTGTGCGCAGCGTGCCCGCTGTGATCGGAAGGGATGTCGTGGTGGCGAAGACGCTCGTCATCGTCGGTGCCGGCCCGGGGCTGGGGATGGGTGTGGCCCGGGCTTTCGGCAGGCACGGTTTCCAGGTGGGGCTGATCGCCCGCAGCAAGGACGCCCTGGACGCCTTGGTGGGTGATCTGGCCGGTCTGGGCGTCACAGCTGCGGCTTTTCCCGCCGATATCCGAGATCGTAACGCGCTGGCCGATGCCCTCACCAGGGCCGGGGAGGCGCTGGGACCGGTTGATGTCCTGGAGTACAGCCCCAGCCCGACCGGGCCGATCACCCGCGCCGCACAGACCACGGTGACATCCGCCGCCGCCCAGTTCGAGCTGCATGTGCTGGGCGCGGTGACGGCCGTGGGACAGGTGCTACCGCAGATGCTCGCCCGGGGTGAGGGGACACTGCTGCTGACCACCGGTGTGTCCTCCACCATTGCCGCGCCATTCCTGGCCAACGTGGGGCTGGCCATGGCCGGCTTGCGCAACTGGGCGCACGCGCTGCACGCCGAACTCCGCCCCCAGGGGATTCACGCGGCAACGGTGACGATCGCCTCCGGCGTCATCCCGGGCGACGAGGTGGCCGACCCTGATGCCATCGGTGCCCGCTACTACAGCCTGTACCAGCAGCGAGACCGTGCGGAAGAGGTCATCGGTAACCTTGAGGCGTTCCGCGCCCTGGTCGCTGAGCGGGCCGACGGGCACGGCTGACCGGCTCCGTCTGCGGCAGGCTGGGCGGCCTGTTCGTGGGATCGTTCGACGAGCGGGCTCCGCCTTGGGGAACTTGGGGCGGCGTAGAGCCTTCTTCGCGCGCGGCTGCGCAGACTTCGGCATGGCATTGAGGACGTTGGCCGTGTGTGTACCCAGCACCTCTGTCCGCGGGTGGCGGGCCGTGCAGGTAGAGCACCGGCAGCACCTCGCTGATTTTCGGGGACTTGCGGCACCAGGGCGGCACGATTCAGGAGAAGATCCGCTTGCGCTCGCCGGTGGTGTCGTCGACGCGCTCGTCGTTCACCCGCGGCGCCTTCACCTCGACCTCGCCGGCTGCGGTGGTGACCTTCCGCGGCCGGGTGACAGCCGTCGCGCTGGTCGGCCAACTCGGCCATGTAGGCGTTGACCTCGGCCTCCAGTGCGGCGGCCAGCATTCTTCGTGCGCCCTCCCGGACGATCTCGTCGATCAAGGAGAGGAGCTGTCGTCGTTCACTACGCTGAGCACGGACATGTCTCCCCGGCCGGTGCCGCGCACACCGGTCTTGCTCGGTGACCTATCGATCAATCACTCGGGAACGTACGTCCTCCCCGAGCCGATCCACAGGTCCTGAGCATTGCTCTCACTGTGATGGATTGCTCGTATCGGCGGCAGCGGATCACATGGCGGTGTGTTCAGCTGCACGTGGCGGTGTCCTTCACCCGAACGCGCCCTGCGCGCCACCTCGGCCGGGCGAATGTCCGCCGAATCGCCGGACCCTACGACCCCGGTCGCAGACCGGTCGTGAGAGGTCATACCGAGGTCGCGCGCAACTCTCCACATTGAGGCCGTTGTCCGGGCGAGGTCACTCCGCCACGGTGATCACCATGACTGTGACCGTGTTCTTCGGCTTGTCCCTCGTAGAACTCCTGGCCTTGGCGGCAGCCGTCCTGCTCGTGCCGGCCGGCTGGCTGCCGCCCGGCGCGCGCCGACCCGTAACGTGGGCTGGTGCGGCAGTCCTCGCTATGTCCGCGATCGTGCTGGCCGTGCTCGGGATCCGCTGGCAGCTCATACCCGTCCTGACGGGCGGGGCCATCGCGGTGACGTTCGCCGCTCGTCCCCTGCTGAGGCGGCGTGCCGGGCGGCCCGCACGGCGGGCCCGGTGGTGGCCGGCCCTGGCGGGGTCGGCGGCATGCCTGGCGCTGATCCTCGCGGGCGCGGTGGCGGCGTGGGCGCTGCCCCGGCCCGTGTTCCCCGAGCCGGCGGGCGCCTACGCCGTCGGCACCACCGTCGTGCAGTGGACCGATCCCGATCGAGCGGAAACCGCCACGTCCCGGACCGATGACAAGCGGACGGTCGTCGTCCAGCTCTGGTATCCCGCACAGCCCGATCCTGCCGCCCGGCGGGCGTGGTACCTGGGACGTACGGCACAGGAGGCACGGCTCGTGGCCCGCGGCGAGGCCGACTACCTCGGCCTGCCGAGCTTCATCCTGGACGAGGCGGCACGCGCCCACACGCGCTCCGTGCCTGACAGCCCGGTGGCGACGGCAAGCGGCCGTTTCCCCGTGGTCCTGTTCTCGCCCGGGCTCGGAGGCGTGCGCACCCAGAGCACCGCCTGGGCTCAGGAACTGGCCAGCCGCGGCTACGTCGTGGCGGCCCTCGACCACCCGTACGACTCGGCCGTCGTCACCCTCACCGACGGCCGGACGATCCGTACCCGCGTCGCGTCCACCGGCGACCAGGCGGAGGACGACAGGCGCGCGGCCGGATGGACAGCGGTCAGGGCCGCCGACCTCAGCTTCGCGCTCACCCAGCTCGGCCGCCTGGACCGCGGCGAGATCCCGGGCCTCCTGACCGGGCGGCTCGACCTCGGCCGGGCCGCGGCGACCGGCCACTCCCTCGGGGGCGCCGCCGCCCTGCAGACCGCCCGCCAGGACCCCCGGTTCGCAGCCGTCATCGACATCGACGGCTTCCCGCGAGATCCCGCACCGCAACCGTTCGACCAGCCCGTGCTCGCGCTCACCCACGACGTCAAGCCGGGCGAGGAGCCGGACTACATTTCTCGCCTCACGCGGGTGCTCCAGCTCAGCACAGCGACGAGCTACCGGCTCACCGTCCCCGATTCCGCGCACCTCACCTTCACCGACGCTCCGCTCTTCCTGCCGCCGCTGCCCACGCTCGTCGGCTCCCTAGGCCGGACCGCCGGGCCCCGGATCACCGCGGCGGCAACCGTCGCCTTCCTCGACGCCGCACTTCGCGGCGAATCCAGCGACCTGGCCGCAGACCTGTCCAGGTACGGCCACCTGACTGTCCTGTAGGGGGTCGTGGCCGCTCGGTGTCGGGCTCGGGCCTTGCGTCCGGATGGCGGCTCCGAGCCGCCCGTGCCGGTATCGGGGCGAGCGGCCTCTTTCGTTTGCCAGCTCATGCGATGCGGCCCGCGACGAGTGGGTCCGCGACAGGATGAGCGGACGGCGTCAGAGGCCGAACATCGGACGACACGATGCCATCCCGTCGACCCTTACGGGGTGCCGGTCCTGCTGAGCACACTTCTGCCTGGTGAGCTGTAGACGATCGGACATGAGGGCCTCGTCACCGCGGGCGTCCACCGAGACGCCGTCGTGCTCGTAGCCGAGCTTGCGGGACACGCCCTGAGAGGCGTGGTTGTCCTGGAACACCTCGGTACGCGCAGCGCGTGCGTCGAGGTGGTCGAAGGCCAGGGTGAGCAGGCCGACCCGAGCCTCGGTTCCGTAGCCCTTGCCTTGGTGTTCGATGCCCAGCCACGAGGACGTGGTGACCTCCCGGACGACGAGGAAATCGCGTGCTCGAAGCGTGACCATGCCAAGCGGTTGGCCATGGTCGAAGACCCCGAGGCCGAGTTGCCACGCTGCCACGCTGCCACGCTCCATCCTGCGAGCCGGCTCCAGTGTCCTTGGAGCACAGACCGTGCGCGTTCTTCAGGACCGCCGTCGGTCCACGGGGTCAAGAACGGGCGCTCGTCTGCCCGGTGCACGTCTTCGGCTGCCAGATGTGCGAGTGCCGCCAGTTCTTCCTCCCGTGGCAGGCGGAGTTCAAGTCGTGGGGTGAAGATGGTCAGGCCGTATTGCGGCCACAGGTCAGAAAGCACGGGCCGGATCATGACGACTGAGTCGGTGCCAGGCAACTGAATTACGGCCGATACCAGGATGGTCATCGGCATGTCAGTGCCTTGCAGTTGAGCGCGCCCATGCTCCCTTTGAGCCGCAGTGCTGCGAGCTGCGGCCCACCAGGTCGGACGCAGTTGCCAGAAGCTCTGCGAGACACGCTCCGACGGGCTGCCTCAGTCGAGCGTCGCACAAGGTCGGGAGTTCGGCTCGGCAGCGACGGCGTCTCCTTGGGCGCGGGTGTGGACGGACAGGCCGGTGTCCTCGGGGAAGTGCTGGCGCAGCAGGCCGTGGGCGTTCTCGCCGGAGCCGCGCTGCCAGGGCCTGGCCGGGGAGACGGAGAACTCATGGTGTACAACCTGTACCACACGCGGCTGACCGAGCAGGCCGGGCTGCGGGGCGGGCGCGTCGTCTTCGGCCGGGACGGGACGATCGCCCTGGATGAGGCCGGGTTCGGGCCCGGGGTGGCGGTGAGCGGGCGGATCGGGCTCACGTCCGAGGGCGTGGCCGCGGCGGCGCTGACCGTCGCAGCCGGTGGCTCGCCGCAGCGGCTCGCCGCATCGGGTGGAGGTGGCGTGGGAGGCGTTCGGCGGGCGGAACGGCCCGCGTTGTCCGGCACGTTCGACGGAACACCTTTCAAGGACCTCGCGCCCGATGAGCTGGGAAGTTCTCTGGCGGAAGCACCCGCTTTGAACGTGTTCAGTCCGCCGCGCTACGCTCGATCCAGACCTTGGGGGTAGCCGGATGAAAATCGTGATACCCGGAGGAACCGGGCAGGTTGGCACCATCCTCGATCGCACCCTGACAGCCGCGGGCCATGACGTCGTCATCCTGACCAGGCGGCCCGCGCGTGAGGGCCACGTCCACTGGGACGCCGCGACCCTGGGCCCGTGGGTCAAGGAGATCGACGGCTGCGACGTCGTGATCAACCTCGCGGGCCGCAGCGTCAACTGCCGCTACACGCCGGCGAACCTGCGCGCCATGATGGACTCACGGGTTCGCTCCACCCGCGTGGTCGGCCAGGCCGTCGCGGCGGCTGCGTGCCCTCCCCGCGTCTGGCTGCAGATGAGCACGGCCACCGTCTACGCGCACCGTTTCGACGTCCCCCATGACGAGGCGACGGGCGTGATCGGCGGTGGCGAGCCCGGCGTGCCGGGTTACTGGGCCTGCAGCGTGGAGATCGCGCAGGCGTGGGAGCAGGCGCTGGAGGAGGCCGATACGCCGCACACGCGCAAGGTGAGCCTGCGGGCCGCCATGGTGATGAGCCCGGATCGGGGCGGCGTGTTCGAGGTGTTGCTGCGGCTGGTGCGCCTGGGGCTGGGCGGCGCGGTCGGTGGTGGTGCGCAGTACGTGTCGTGGATCCACGATCAGGACTTCGTCCGGGCGGTGGAGTTCCTCATCGGGCGGGAGGACCTCGACGGGCCGGTCAATCTCGCCGCGCCGGCTCCCTTGCCGCAGCGTGTGTTCATGCGGGCGCTGCGGCGCGCGCGGGGAGTTCCGGTCGGGTTGCCCGCCACGAGGTGGATGGCCGAGGTGGGGGCGTTCGTGCTGCGCTCGGACACGGAGCTGCTGCTGAAAAGCCGCAGGGTCGTGCCCGGCCGGCTGCTCGGCGCGGGTTTCACCTTCGGCCACCCGGAGTGGCCAGGGGCGGCCGCCGACCTTGTCCGGCGGTCAGGTCGTGAACAGGAGACGCGGGGCCTGTAGGGCGATGAGGACGCTCAGCGCCCAGCCGCCGTGGAAGATCAGCTGGCTCAGGTCGAGCACCAGCGGCTCGTCCGGCCGGCGGCGCGCCTGGGTGAGGCGGACCTGCAACGGGACCGCGTTGAGCGCGCCGGCCAGGCGCACCAGCGTGACGCCGGGCAAAGCTCACAAGTCAACGTGAGTGGAATCAGGATGCCTCCCCGTCCGGTGCGCTGCCCGTCGTGGGCTCCCGCACAGGAGAGGTGCTCGGCGCCGGGAGAGGGCTTGTGCCCGCGTCGGCTGAGCCATCGGCTCGGAGCCGGTGCCGGACCTGTGCCAGCCGTTCGGCGATGAGGGGAGCGCGGTCCCTGGCCTGCCGGGCACGCTCGGCGGCGGCCCGCGCGTGTTCAGCGGCAACGCCGGCCCGCAGGGCGGCCAGCCGGGCGATCTCTCGGGAGAGCGAAAGCAGCACCGAGGCCGGTTCTGCGGGCTCATCAGCGCTGACAGGGGGCGGATATGGGGCGGTCATGGGGACCACACTCCCGATGCGGGAGTTTCCTCTCGGAGCGATGGCTTGTCGCCACGGCGACATGTCCGGCGAATCGGACCGCCATCACCGGGAGCGTCCCTCTGGCAGTGACCGGGCGCTCACCTCGTTGAGCATCCAGTTCGCCGGAGGCACCGACATGGAACATGCCGTGCCGCCGGCCAGATCGACTAAACACGCAGTCAAAGCGTTGTCGTCTTCACGCTACGCGCTTTTCGGCGGGCGGACGACCCCGCAAGCGTGCTCTTCCGCTCGCCGCAAGGTGTTGATCTTCTGCGGGCATGCCGGCCGCACAAGGAGCGGCTCCCCGCAGTGCTGCGAGGAGCCGTAGGTGGCCTTGATCCGAAAGCGGGTCGCCTGCATGGCCGCTACGGCCGGGCTCGGCGAGGAGATCTCCGCCCGCATCACCGCTGAGCACGACCCCGCCGCACGACGCAGGCCTCGTCGAGATTCGCGCTTCCCGTGTGGGGCCGTCGTCGTGGCACGGCGTCCGCTGCCGAGGAGAGTCCGCTGATCAATGGGCCGCCGCATTCCCTTCGCCACGGGCGCGGCAGGTATCGGTCCCGGAGGGCCTGGGGCCTTCGGACACCTCGGGGTAAAGTCGAGGGCGTAGGCCGGTCGTGACCGGCTGTTCGACCATTTGGGACGGTTCCGGCCGGGAAACCGGACTCCGCCGGTCCGTCGGGTGATGCGCCGGAAAGGCGACGTGTCGCCGGGCCGCACAGAGAAGCCCTTCTCGAAGGGCGGCCCCGGATGCGACCGGGTGCCGCACGGGCGGCGCTAGAGCCCCGAGCACGGGGGCGGCAGCCTGGCTCGCGCCCCCCGTTGAGGAGGCCCCGCTATGGGTCCGACCGACGACCCCGTCCCGAGCTGCGAGCCGGCCCGGACCGGCATCGGCGCCGGCGCCGGGCTGGATGACGGCTTCCTGCAGGAACTCACGGCGGCGCTGCTGGCCACCAGCGGCATCGAGGCGGCCTTGAACGAGATGGCCAACGCCGCGGCGCGCATCACTCCCGGCGCGCCGATGGCCGGGGTGACGCTGCGGCTGGGCGGCCGGGTCCGCACGGTCGCCTCCTCCGAGGTGACCGCGTTGCTGGTCGATGAGCTCCAGTACGACAACGGCACCGACGGCGGCCCGTGCCTGGAGGCCATCGACACCGGCCTGGTGGTACAGGTGGACGATCTGGCCACCGAACACCGCTGGGGCGAGTACTCCGCCCTGCTGCTGGCCCACGGGCTGCGCAGCATCTACTCCCACCCGCTGCGGGCCGGTGAGCAGGTGATCGGGGCGCTGAACATGTACGCCCCCACCACGGCCGAGACCGCGTTCGGCCCGGCCGCCCGCCGGGCCATCGCCCGCGCGGCCGAGCACACCGGGCTGCTGCTGCACGCGGTGCTGCAGGCGGCCCGGCACGCGGAGATCACCGCCCAGCTGCGCGAGGCACTGGCCCAGCGTGCGCTCATCGATCAGGCCATCGGCATCCTCATGGGCCAGCGCCGCTGCACCGCCGATCAGGCGTTCGCCCTCCTGCGGCGCGCCGGCCAGAGCGGCAATCGCTCCCTGCGGGAGGTCGCCGCCGACATCATCGCCGCCTTCACCGGTGGGCGGTCGGAGCCGCCCCCTTTCACCGATCCACCCTGACCGGCCCAGGGCCGGGGTCGGGGGCGGGGTACGGGCCGGTCGCGCAGGCCGCCGGGAACGGGAAGGACACGCCAGGCACCGCTGCCATGAACGGGGCCGGGGATCGGCTGGAACGCTCGCGTGAGCGGGCGGTCCGCGCGCGGGCCCGGCTGGTCGGAGCGCGGGAGCGGCTGGACGAGGCCCTCGCCCGCGGGCAGCGCGCCGACCAGCGGCTGAGAGAGATCCAAGCCGAGCTGGCGCGCCGGTGGATCGACGCCCCTCCTCCGGCCGGCGATGGCGCGCGGGCGGAGGGCCGGCCCGGTCCATGACCACGGCAGACACTTCGCTGCTTTTCGCTCCCGGGCTGCTCCCTTAGGGTGAGATTCGCCCGGCGACGGCAGCGCGAGCGACGGCGCGTCCGTCGCGTCGCGCGTGACAGACGTCACCCGGTCTGGAGGTGTCGATTGCTGCACGAACACGAGATCCGGACAGCCGCGGCGCTGCTGGCCGCGCTGGCTCCCCCTGACGGCGACCACCCGTTGAGCCGTCAGGCTCTTCAGCTGGCCGACCACCTGCGCTCTGTCGCAGCGCATGCCGCCCACCTGCCCAGCCCTCCTGCGGATGCCTCCGTCCCGGACGGCGTGCTGACCGGCCCGGCCTGCACCGACCTGGCCCGGCGAGCAGCCGCGCGGGCGGCGCTGGCCGCGCAGATGCGCGAGCGCGCCGCCGAGAACGCCCGGCGCGCCGCGAGCGCCCTGGCCACCCTGCGCGCCCGGCAGACATCCCTGGTCGCGCGGGGCTGGCTGCCCGGCACCGACGGCGCCGTCCTGGATCGATCCGAGGCGGCCCGGTGGCGGTACGACGCCCGCCAGCACACCCTCATCAACCGTGCGGTAGGCATCCTCATGGCCCAGCACCGCTGCACCACCGCGCGCGCTCTGCAGACCCTGCATGCCAGGGCGCGCCGGCAGGGCTGTGACCTGGCCCAGGCCGCAGCGGAGCTGATCAGCTCGGTCAGCGGCGAGCCGCCCCCTTCCCCGGCAGGCGCGACCGACTCCCGGACGGCTCACACCGGCTCCGGCCCCTCGGCCACCCGCGGACCGCCGGGCCGGTCGGCCGGGTCGTCCAGGACGAGGTGGTCGGCGCGGGCCTGAGCTCGGCCGATCTGCTCCTCCAGCTCACACATCCGGTCGCGGAGTGCGCGCATGGCCCCGATCAGGGCGGCGGTCTCCCGCCGTGTCTCGTTGAGCCGTCGCCGGCGATCCCGGGCCTGGTCGCGCCAGTAGCGGGCGGACATCGCGAGCAAGTCGGGATGGCGCAGGAGCTGATCATCATCCATCGGGGCTCCCTGCGAGGGTGTGACTCGATGGTCTCACGGTCTCACCGCAGTGGTACTTCCGCTGGGCGGCGGCCGGATCCCGCCGCATCGCCGAGGCCGAAGCGCGCACTTCCCGAGGGCAGGAAGTGGTCGAGGACGTCATCGACACCGCCGTGGCGGGACAGGGCATGGCCGCAGACGGCGTGGCAGGAGCAGGCGGGCTGACCTCAGGGTGAAGGAGCCGCGTGATCGCGCGCGTGCGAGCGGAACACGCCGTAACCGGTCATGGCCACGTCGATCGAGAGCCCTGCCACGACGGCGGCGCCGGCGACGGCCGGACCGGGCATGGCGGTGCTCGCCAGCGCTGCGGCACAGACGAGCAGGGCGACGCCATGGGCCAGGCTCGCCGCCGTCAGCCAGCCGGTGGCGACGGCCGCCATGACGGCGCCGCGCAGGTAGCCGCGTACCAGCCACAACGCGGGAACGGGGGCCAGCAGCCACGACCAGGCCAGGGCGAACGACGTCAGCTCGGCCGGCACGGCCAGCAGGCCGTGCAGGTAGACGCCGGCCGGCCCGGTCGCCAGCACCAGCACGAACACGCAGGTGAACGCGACGCCCAGCCGGACCGTCACCCGCCGGGGCGCGGTGCCGCGCGGCTGCCTGCGCAGGGCGCCGGCGGCCACGGACTCCCAGTCGCTGGTGGGGGAGGCGAAGAGCATCGCCAGCTCGTACAGCGCGGGCCAGACCACCAGGGAGGCCGCCGAGCGGGCCGAGTGCGCGACGGCGATCGTGGTGACGAGCATCGGGGCCATGACGAGCAGCCGCGCCGCCGACACGTCGGCGTGGCGGCGGATCAGCTCACGGTACGGGCTCGGTGCGGGTGGCGGCTCGAAGGGCAGGCTTCGGGCGGCCACGGCCAGGTAGGCGGCCTCGGTGAAGGCGCCGGCCGACAGCGCCAGCCCGGCGACCAGCGCGCCGTGGGCGGGCCAGAGCGCCGTACCCGCCCAGGCCAGGGCGAGGGTGCCGAGGAGGCGCAGGACGGTGGCCGGGGCGATCGGCCGGGTCCGCCCGGTGACGATCAACCGCCCGTGCAGGTAGCGGCGCAGGGCCACACCGAGCGCGTTGGGGGTGAGGCCGAGCAGTCCGGCGCGGATGTGGCCGAGCAGGGCGGCGTCGGCGTCGAAGGCCAGCCGCACGAGTGTGACCAGCGGCGGCACGGTGGCCAGCGCGGCCAGCACCAGGGCGGCCGCCAGTCCGGTCAGCAGCGCGTGGCGGCGCAGCCGTCGCCAGGAATGGCGGCCGTGCGCGGTGACGGCGAGCGGCGTGACGGCCAGCCCGGGGGAGTTGACCACGACCAGGATCGCGACGCAGACGCCCATCGCCGCCAGCACCAGCGGGCCACCGGCCGAGCGGGCCGCGGCGGCGTAGACGACGGGGATCTCCAGCACCAGCATCGACGCGCCCAGCGCTGTCGGCCACCAGAGGGCCAGCAACCCGCGCTCGGCCGAGGCCATCGCATCACGTCCTCTCCCTCCATCGTGGACTCCCCGTGTTCGGGCTGGATAGGCGTGCGGGCCCTGGCCGCGGCGCTCCACGACGAGCCCGCCGGCGGGCCTTCCTGTCGGACCCGGCCGCTAGGCTCACCGGCGTGAGCACGGTCGAGGACACCGACGTGGAGCAGGCCCGGCTGCCGGCCGCCGCGCGAGGCGGTGCGCACGCCGCCTTCGACGCCCTGGTCGCGCCGCACCGGCGGGCGCTGCACCTGCACTGCTACCGGATGCTCGGCTCGCTGGACCAGGCCGAGGACGCGGTGCAGGAGACGCTGCTGCGGGCCTGGCGCGGGCTGGGCGGCTACGAGGGCCGGGCGCCGCTGCACCACTGGCTGCACAGGATCGCGACCATGGCCTGCCTGCGAGCCGTCGAGCGCCGTGATCGGCTGCCCGCCGTGCACGCCCACCTGCAGCCCTACCCTGACACGCTGCTCGATCCCGCGCTGGTGGCCGAGCGGCGCGAGGAGGTGGCGCTGGCCCATGACCCCGCAGGGGGTGGCGGGGATCGTCGGATTCCCTGACCGGGAGCTGTTCGGCTGGTTCGATCTGCCAGGGGAGGGCGGAGCGTGACGAGGTTACGCGACCTGCGCAATCTGGGGCCCAGGAGCGAGGAGTGGCTCGCGCTGGTCGACGTGCGCGAGCCCGGGCGACTCGCCGAGCTCGGCGCCGTCGAGGTCTTCCGGCGGCTGCGGGACGCGGCCGTCCCCGGGCTGTCGCTGAACGCGCTGTGGGCGATGGAAGGCGCCCTCACCGACACCGACTGGCGCAACCTTCCGCCGGGCCGCAAGGAGGAACTGCTGGCCGAGCTCGCAGAGGGCTAGCCGGCTCATCGCTTCATGTCTCATTCCGCGCGCCCGATGCGGTAATCCGCCGGACGGCGATGAGCGGGCGCGTCGAGCCGGATCTGTCGGGGTGAAGGGTCGCGCCGCGACCCCGCATCAGGGAGAGCCTCATGGATCCTCGCACCGTCGTCGAGCCCTACTACCGCGCCTGGCAGGAGCAGGCGGGCGACATGAGCCGGGTGCCGCTGGCCGACGACTTCACCTTCACCGGCCCCGTCGCCGGTTTCACCGACAGCGCCGGCTACCGCGCCATGGCCCGCCAGGCCGGCGCGGCGGTCCGCGGTTTCCGGGTCCGCCACCAGTTCACTGACGGTGACCTCGTCTGCTCCGTCATCGACTGGGAGATGGACCCGCTGCCCGGCAGCCTGACCGCCGCCGAGCTGCTGCGCGTCCGCGACGGCCGGATCGTCTCCGGTGAGCTGATCTACGACGCGGAGGACCTGCGCCGCGCGATGAGCGCGACTCAGCGGCCGGACGTCACGGCCCTGCTCGAACGCAGTCACACACACGTGGCCCACGTCCTGGGCCAGGTCGGCCCGCAGGGCTGGGCGGCGGTCGGCCCGTGCGCGAAATGGACCGTCCGCCAGACGGCCGACCACCTGGCCGGCGCCCTGCTGCTGCTCGCCCGCATCGCCGAGGGCGACCAGGTGGACCCGGCCGAGCTCGACGCCCAGCGCCAGGCCGACACCGACCACCTCGGCACCGACCCCGCCGCCGCCTTCCGCGCGATCGCCGCCCGTTCGGTGGCGGCCTTCGCCGAGCCCGGCACCCTGGAAAGGCCGTACGCGTTCATGGGTGCCACCGTGCCCGGCGCCGTGCTGGCCTCCATCAGCCTGCACGAGTCGCTGGTCCACGGCTGGGACATCGCCACCGGCGCCCATCTGCCCTACCCCGCCGACGACGACCTCGTCCAGGCGGTGTGGCAGTACGCCGAGACCGGCGTCGGTGACGACCAGCGCCGCGCCGGACACTTCGCCGACGCGATCCCCGTGCTTTCCACCGCCCCGCTGCTGGTCCGGCTGCCGGCGCACCTGGGACGGCACGTCCAGCGATGAACCGGCCGATCGCCGCCCGCACTCGCGGGCGGCGATCGCGCGGCCGTCAGTACCGCGGCCGTCAGCGTCTGCGGGGCGCCGGTGCAGGAGCTGCCGAGGCCGACATGGATCGGCGGGTCGCCATCGCCGAGGAAGGCGGGACGGCCTGCCTGGCCCGGCAGTGAGGCGCCCGTCAAGGACGCGTCTGTCGTCGAGACAGGGCCCCTGTTAGGGTGGGTGCGGAGCGCCGGGAAGTCTGGTCGGCAAGATCGTGCACATTGATTCGACCGGAAGGCCGTTCCATGACGACCCCCGCGCGGCGCCCCTGATGGGCGTGCTGCTGACCGCGTTCGCGTGCGTGCTCCTGCTGGCCGTCCTGCTGTCCGGCCTGGCCCACCGCACCATCCTGTCCACCGCCGCGCTGTTCCTGGTGGCCGGGTTCGTGCTGGGCGACGGCGTGCTCGGCGTCGTCTCGCTCAAGCCCGGTGACGACCTGGTGGCCACGCTGGCGGAGCTGGCGTTGTTCACCGTGCTGTTCACCGATGGCATGCGGGTCGGCTGGGCCGAGCTGCGCAGTGCCTGGCGGCTGCCCGGCCGGGCGCTCGGCTGGGGCCTGCCGCTGACCCTGGTCATCACCGCCCTCGGGGCGCACTACCTGCTCGGGCTGGGCTGGATCGAGGCGCTGCTGATCGGCGCCATCCTCGCGCCCACCGACCCGGTGTTCGCCGCCGCGCTGGTCGGCAACGAGAAGGTGCCGCCCCGGCTGCGGCAACTGCTCAACGTCGAATCCGGCGTCAACGACGGCCTGGCGCTGCCGTTCGTCATCCTCTTCCTCGCCGTCGCGGCCGGATCCGACGACCTGCACCTGGGCGAGCTGGGCCTGGAGCTGGGGCTCGGCATCGTCATCGGGGTCGCCATCCCGTGGGTGGCGATCAAGCTGGAGCAGACCCGCTGGTTCGCCGCCTCCACCCCGTACGAGCCGCTCAACGCGCTGGCCATCGGCCTGCTCGTGCTGGCCGTCGGCAAGGCCACGCACGGCAACCTGTTCCTGGCCGCGTTCTCCGCCGGCATCACGGTGGCCACCTTCGGGCCGCGGCAGCGCGAGTCGTTCGAGCACTTCGGCGAGCTGATCGCCGAGGTGTTCAAGCTCGCGGCGCTGCTGGTGTTCGGCGCGCTCATCACCCCGGCCCTGCTCGGCTCGGTCGGCTGGCAGGGGTGGCTGTTCGCGGTGCTCGCGCTGATCGTGGCCCGGCCCGTGGCGATCTGGCTGTCGTTCCTGCGCTCGGGGCTGAGCGTGCGCGAGCAGGCGGCGGTGGCCTGGTTCGGGCCGAAGGGGTTCGCCTCGGTGGTGTACGGGCTGCTGGTGCTGGGGTCCGGGATCGCCGCCGCCGTTCCGGTGTTCCAGATCGTCGCGGTGACCATCGTGCTGTCGATCCTGCTGCACTCCTCCACCGACATCGTGGTGGCCCGCTGGTTCGACGACGAGCGGGAGGTTCCGGCCTGGTACGGCACCGTCACCCGCAAGATCCGCCGCCGGGAACGCCCCTTGCAGTGACGAGCGGAGGCGCCATGGCGTCCACTTGCCCCTGCACCCCGTGGCGAGCCTGCCGGCGGGGCCGGTGGAGTATCGCCTGGAGGGAGACGGCGTCAGGACGGTCGTGGTGGTGCCGGAAGCCGAGCTGGCGGATCTCCGCGTTGCCGCGAGAATCGTTGAGCTCCTCGCGGCAAGGTGAGGGGTGGCGACCACAGCGGCGGTGGCCTCTTCGATCCGCCGGCCACGGGCCCGGCGGCAGCTGATGCAGTGGCGAGGCTGTCCAGGTCAGGCGAGGGTGGTCGGCTCCGGCAGGCGCGGTGGCCGCCATCGCCAGGTGGCGTTGCCGTCGGCCGTGATGCCCTTGCGCCACAGTGGTGCGGGCATGAGCCGGATCATGGTGACCAGGGCTCGGTGCGCCGCCGCGGAGGTGGTGCGGTGCCCGTCCGCGCGGGCGCCGCGAGCGGTGGCCTGGGTGCGGGGCCGGCGCTCGGCGTCGTAGCGGCCCAGCGCGGCCTCGATGCCGGGCCCGGCGTGGAGGGCGGCGGCCAGCACGACCGCGTCCTCGATGGACTGGCCGGCCCCCTGGCCGCGGTCGGGGCTCATCGCGTGGGCGGCGTCGCCCAGCAGCGCCACCCGGCCACGGACGTACGTGGGCAGCGGGTCCAGGTCCCGGATGTCGATGTGGATCACGGCCTGGGCCGGGGTGGCCGCGACCAGGTCGGGGATCGGGCGGTGCCAGGCCGCCACGCGGCCGGCCACCTCGGCCTTCTCCCGCTCGTAGCGCAGGTCCGGCCGGTCGGCGGGGGTGACGAAGGCCCAGTAGGCGCGGCCGCGGCTGACCGGGTGGATGAGGAAGTAGCTGCCCGGGCCCATGGTGACGCTGCCGTCCAGCCCGCCGGGCGGCGTCGGGTGGTCGCCGGGTGAGGTCGCGGAGCCGCCGGGAACCGCGCTGACGTCCGTGACGCCGAGCCAGGCGGTGCGGCCCAGGAAGCGCGGCGGTGGCGCGTCCGGCCACAAGGCGCGACGCACGGCGCTGCGGATGCCGTCCGCGCCGATCACCAGGTCCGCGCTCGCCTCGCCGCCGTCCCAGGTGACCGTCACGCCGCGGTCGTCCTGGCGCAGGCCGGTGACCTCCGTGCCGGTGCGGACCCAGCCGGTGGGCACCGCCTGCAGCAGCAGCCCGTGCAGGTCGGCGCGGTGGAAGGCGAGCATCGGCGTCGGGTCGCCCCGGCGGGCGCGCTGCAGGTAGCGGCCGTCGGGCAGGCGCAGGTTGCCGGCCGAGTAGGAGGGCACCCCCGTGGCGCGCGCCTGCTCGCCGACGCCGAGTTCGTCCAGGGCCCGCAACGCGTTGGGGGCCTGCGACATGCCGGCGCCGATCTCACCCAGCGCGGGGGCGCGTTCCAGTACGGTGGCCCGCCAGCCGATCCGCCGCAGGGCGACGGCCGTGGCCAGGCCGCCGATGCCGGCGCCGACCACGATCGCGTGCCCGGTCATGCGTCCTGCCCGGGAAGGGGCGTGGTCTGGAACATCTTGGCCATCCATTCGAAGGTGGTGTGCGCCTGGCGGATGCGCTCGGCGCGCTCGTCGTCCGGCCCGACCAGCTCCAGGCCGTCGCGGGTGATGTCGAGGAAGGAGGTGAGGCCGGCGATCTGCTTGCGGACCACGACCACCCAGGCGTCCTCGGCCATCCGGTAGTAGACGGTGCGCTCGCCCGGCCGGGTGCGCCAGGTCAGGAACCCCATGCCGGACAGCAGCCGCAGGTTCGAGGTCAGCGAAGCGCGGCTGGCGCCGATCGCCTCGCTGATCTGCCCGGCCGACTGCTCCGGCGGGTCGCACACCATCAGCCAGCCCAGCACCCGCCCGGCGATCGGCGGCACCCCGTCTCGGGCCAGGTACATGGCCACCCGCTCGACCCATTCCAGCAGCGGATCCTGCTCGCTCACACCCACTCCTGTTGCAGTTGTTTCAGTACAAGCTGAAATAACTGTATCGCGTTCAGGGGTGAGCCGGGAAGTCCGGTCGGCCCGCGTCGCCGGTCGGCGCGGAGAGGTGGAGGACTTCAGTCAAGGAATCCGGTGACCACCACCGCCACCCAGGCAGTGACCGTCACGCGGACACCGTCCGGTCCAGCGGCGCCTGCAGCGTCACGGTGCCGAGTGGCCTGGGAAGGCGTGGACCTCGCCGCAGAGGGCCCCGCGTCAGCCGAGGATCACCTTTTCCTCCGGCAGTTCGTAGCGGCGGGTGCGCTGTTTCAGCGCGAGCGCCGAGCCCAGGGTGAGCGGGCCGATGCGGCCGATGAACATCAGCACGCTGAGCAGCACGTGCCCGGCCAGCGAGGTGTGGGCGGTGATGCCGGTGGACAGGCCGTTGGTGGCGAAGGCGGAGATGGCCTCGAACAGCACCTGGTCGAGGCTGTGCGGAGTGATGATGAGCAACAGCCAGGTGGAGATCGTGACCAGCATGACGCCGAGCAGGCCGATGGACAGCGCCTGCCGCTGCGTCGCGGAGGGCAGCCGCCGATGGCCGATGTTGACCTGATGCTCGCCGCGCAGTTCGGACCAGATGATGAAGAGCAGGAAGCCGAACGTGGTGACCTTGATGCCGCCCGCGGTGCCGGCGCTGCCTCCGCCGATGAACATCAGGACGTCCGTGACGAGCCAGGAGGAGGGGTACATCTGGCCGATGTCGAGGGTGTTGAAGCCGCCGGAGCGCGGCATGACGGCGGTGAAGAAGGCGGCCAGCAACTTGCCGGAGTCGTCCAGGGGGCCCATCGTGGCGGGATTGCGCCACTCGGTCATCAGGAACGCGAGGGTGCCGGCGCCGAGAAGCAGCGTGCTCGCGCCGACGGTGATGCGGGTCAGTACGGACCAGCGCCGCGGGTGCCGCCAGGTGCGCAGCAGTTCGAAGACGACCGGGTAGCCGAGACCGCCGACGATGACGGCCAGGGCGATGGTCAGGCAGATCCACGGGTCGGTGACGAAGCGCATCAGGTTGTCCGGCCAGAGCGCGAAGCCGGCGTTGTTGAACGCCGACACCCCATGGAAGACGCCCAGGTAGACGGCCCGGCCCAGCGGCTCGCCGTACCCGGTGACGAACCGTACGGCGAGGACGGCGGCGATGGCCGCCTCGCAGATCAGGCTGAAGGTCACCACCTTGCGCAGCACGTGCCGCAGATCCGCCGCGACCACCGACTTGGTCTCCAGCTGGGCGGACAGCCTGGCGCGCAGGCCGACCCGGCCGGAGACGATGACCATGATCAGTGTGGCGAGCGTCATGATGCCCAGCCCGCCGGCCTGGATGAGCAGGACGATCACCACCTCACCGAACACCGACCAGTGCGTCTCGGTGTCGACCACGACCAGGCCGGTCACGCAGACGGCGGAGGTGGCGGTGAACAGAGCCGTGAGCCAGTGGGAGCTGTCCCCTGCGGTCGTGGCCAGCGGGGTGCCGAGCAGAAGTGTCCCGATGAGCACTGCCGAGCCGAACCCGGCCGCGATGACCACGGCCGGATGCCGGCCGCGACCCGGCACAGCCGGGTGGCGCCGCATCATGAGATCACCCGGCGCTGCGGGTCGCCGGACACGCTGACAACGCCGTCATCCATCATCGCGGAGCCTCCGTTCGGTCGCGCGGCCATAGACATCGCCGACCAGACTTCCCGGCACTCCGGGCCATACCGTAGCGCAGCGCGGGCGCGACCAGAACAAGCCGGCCGGCGCCGGGGCCATCCAAGGAGCATGTGCTTGCGCGGCAGCGTCCGGGGATCGAGCAGAGACGTGCGTGCAACGCAGATGCGACCCGCATAATCGCGGCCTACAGGGCCCGCTTCCCTTTCCGCTGACCATTTGGTTAGTATGCTGTCCATGCGATCAGCCGAGGATGATCTGACCGCCCGAGCCCGGATCAGGAACGCGGCGCTGGAGCTGTTCGGCGCCGAAGGAGTCGGCCGGGTGAGCCTCCGTGCGGTGGCCCAGCGGGCCGGCGTCTCGCACGCCCTGGTCCTGCATCACTTCGGCACCAAGGAGGGCCTGCGCCAGGCCTGCGACGACTATGTGATGTCCCTGGTGCGCGATGCTCCGGACGCCGATCTGGGCGACGCGGCCGGGCTGGCCGCCATGCTGGAGGCGGGCACGGCGGTACGCCGCTACCTGGGACGGGCGTTCCTGGACGGCACCCCGCAGGCGGCGGCGCTGTTCGACGAGCTCGTCGCCGCCACCGGTCAATGGCTGGAGCAGGGCGTGCGCGAGGGCTGGGTGCAGCCCAGCGACGACCCGCCGGCGCGGGCCGCGATGTACGTGACCTATCTGCTGGCACCGCTGGCGTTCGGCGAGCAGCTGGCGCGCTCGCTGGGCGTGACGGACGTGCACGACCTGCGGGCGTTGCTGCGCTTCTCCCGCGCCGGCGTCGAGATCTTCACCCGCGGCGTGTTCGCCGACGAGCGCGCCCTGAAGGCGTGGGACGCCATGCGTGACGAAGGCGGGCCACAGCGCGGCTCGCGGTGAACGCCGCGCCTGCTGCCCAGGAAAGGAACATCCGTCATGAGCATCACCGCCAAGATCCTGGCACGCAGGGCGAAACTGGCCCCGGCGGAGACCAAGGACGTGATGGTCGAGCAAGATCTGCCCATCCCCATGCCGGACGGCATCGTGCTGCTGGCCGACCACTACGCCCCCCAAGGGCTCGGTGACCGGCCGACCGTGCTGATCCGCTCGGTGTACACCGACAGGACCAAGGGCGCCATGGTCAGCCGCCTGGTCGCCGAACGCGGCTTCCATGTCGTGGTCGTCAGTGGCCGCGGAACCTGCGGATCCGGCGGGACCCTCACCCCGTTCGTCTCCGAGCGCGACGACGGCCTGGCCGTCCTGGAGTGGCTGCGCAAGCAGCCGTGGTTCACCGGCGAGCTGGGCACACTGGGACAGAGCTACAACGGCTACACGCAGTGGGCGATCGCCGTCGGCGCCGGGCCCGAGCTGCGGGCCATGAGCACCTCGCTGATCGGGTCCAACGCCTACAATCTGATCTACCCGGGCGGCGCGCTGGCTCTCGAGCTCTTCCTCGGCTGGATCAGCATGGTCGCCCAGCAGGAGAAGCCGCTGCCCGTCTACCTGTCCACCGTGGCGTCAGGCGGCAGGAGGCGGGCGCGGGCCGCCCGCCACCTCCCGCTCACCGAGGCCGACACCGTCGCCATCGGCGCCGTGGCCCCGCACTGGCGGGACTGGCTCGCGCATCCCGACGCCGGCGACCCGTGGTGGTCCGCCGGTGACCACAGCCGGGACCTCCCGGCGGTGTCCGCCCCGAACCACCTGGTCAGCGGCTGGGACGACGTCGCGCTGCCCGGCCTGGTCCGCGACTACCAGGCGCTGCGCAAGGCGGGGCGCGAGCCGTACCTCACCATCGGGCCGTGGCGGCACTGGGACGCGGCGCTGTCGACGACAGCGCTGCGGGAGAGCCTCGTCTGGCTCCGCGCCCACCTGTTGCAGGACCGGAACGGTCTGCGCGCGACGCCGGTGCGCATCTACGTCAGGGGTGCGGAGGAGTGGCGCGACCTACCGGCCTACCCGCCCGCCGAGGTGCGACCGCAGCGCTTCTACCTGGGCGCGAACGGCGCTCTGGGAGGCGATCCGCCTGCTGACTCCGCGCCCGACCGTTACCGCTTCGACCCCGCCGACCCGACCCCGGCGGTGGCCGGGATGTCCCGCATGATCGGCATCTCGCGCAGGACCGGGGAGAGCGTGCTGGCCGGGCGTGCCGACGTCCTGACCTACACCGGCGAGCCGTTGCCGGCCGATCTGGAGGTCATCGGCGTCCCCGCCGCCGAGCTGCATGTGACCTCCAGCCTCGCGCACACCGACTTCTACGTACGCGTCAGCGACGTGGCCCCCTCGGGCACGATCACGCAGGTCTCCGACGCGCTGCGCCGGTTCGCCGCCGACCGTCCGCTCGACGGGATGGCCGAGATCGAGCTGGCGCCCGCGGCCTTCCGTTTCAAGCGCGGCCACCGCATCCGGGTGCAGGTGGCGAGCGCGGCCTACCCCCGCTGGGACCGCAACCCCGGCACCGGCGAGCCACCCGCCACCGCGAGCGCGATGCGCGCAGCCGACCAGCAGATCCACCACGATCCCAGCCGTCCGTCGGCCGTCGTGCTGCCGGTCACCTGACGCGGGGCACCGCGCTGCTATCATCGCTCCGGCCGGGTCAGGCCGGTGGCGACGAGGTCGATGAGCCGGTCGAGGATCTGCGGGTACAGGTCGGGGCGGGCCAGCCGGTCGCGGTGCAGCGGCATCATGAGGACGGCCTGCAACACGCCGACGATCACCTCAGGGTCGTCGCCGGAGAGGTCGTCGCTGTGCTCGGCCAGGTAGGCCGCCAGGGCGGTGACCGGGTTGTCCGGGGCGGAGGTGACTCGGTCGAGGTCCAGTTTCCTGGCCACGGCCGCCATCTCCTCGGGGTGGGTCATCAGCCTGCCGTAGAGGGGGTTGCCGTCCAGCTCGGCCAGCGTGGCGTGCAGGAAGGCGCGCAGCCCGGCGCGGGTGCCGGGCTCCTTGCGCAGCGCTCCGTCGATGACTCTGCTCTTGACCTCGGCCATCTGGGCGAGCATCAGCTCCAGGTACAGCGCTTCCTTGGAGTCGAAGAAGACGTAGAAGGTGCTCTTGGCGATCCCGGTGCCCGCGACCAGGTCCTCCAGGGAGGTCTTGCGCAGGCCCTGGGTGGTGAACAGCCGCAGGCCGTTGTCCAGGAGCAGCCGCGTGATGCGCGCCTTTTCCGCGGCCGAGAAGGCGGGAGGCATGAGGTGCACCTTCCGTAAGTGGAAACATGTTGATCAGATGTTTTCACAGCGACCGGAGTCTGGCCTGGGTCTGGTCGCCGCCGTCGGCGTCCTTGGCCTGCTCCGTGCCTTCGCGGAGGGTTCTTCTCGTCGATGAGTGCCGCCTCCTGCGTCTGCATCCAGTCCAGCGCCGCCGCACCCACCGGCGCGGTCGCCCGATGCGGGGATGGGCGCGCTTGACTTCTGGGCGTGCACCCGCTGATCAGGGCAGGCAGCGAGACTGTTGGCACGGCGTCCGGGTCGTCTGTCATGAGCGCCAGGGGTACTGGTCGTGGTACGGGTCGCCGGTGTCGCGCAGCCAGGCGTCCAGGGCGGCCCGCTGGGCGGTCAGCACCGCGGTGGTCTCCGGGCCGGTGCCGCCGGCGAGGTTGTGCAGGCAGTGCGGGTCGGCGTCCAGGTCGTAGAGCTCTTCGGGGACGCGGTGCTGGTAGAAGGTGACCCGTTCGGCGACGGCGGGGTCGGTGGCGGCGGCGGTGACCATGGCGCGCCAGGTCAGGCCGGACATGTTCTCGGCCTGGTAGCCGGCCTGGCCGTCGGACCAGGCGTTCCAGACGTAGCTCCAGCGCGGGCCGTGGAGGCCGCGCATGTCGTAGCGGGCGCCGTTGGCGGATTCGTGGAAGACCGTGGCGATCTGGCCGCGGCCGGCCTGGAGGCCGCCGTCCAGCAGGGAGGTCAGGTCGCGTCCGTCGAGACCGTCCGGCGACTGCGCGCCGGCGGCCCGGCAGAGCATCGGGAACAGGTCCATGGTGGAGACGAAGTGCCGGTGGTCGGCGTGGCCGGGGCGGGTGACGCCGGGCCAGCGGATGATCAGCGGGGTGCGGGTGCTGTGCTCGTAGCAGTTGGCCTTGGCGTACGGCACCGCGATGCCGTTGTCGGACATGAAGATCACGATCGTGGACGAGGCCAGCCCGGCGGAGTCCAGGGCGGCCAGGACGGCGGCGAGCGTGTCGTCGGAGCGGCGGGCGCTGCTGAGGTATTCGGACATCTCCTTGCGGATGTCGGGCAGGTCGGGCAGATAGCCGGGCACGGTGGCCTCGTCCGGGGTGTAGACGCGGGACGGGGCGGCCATGGTGGCGCGTTGCTCGGGGGTGTAGCCGATCTGTTCGGCGGCGCTACCGTGGTAGGGGCGGTGCGGGTCTTCGGCGTTGGCCATCAGGAAGAACGGCCGCCCTTCCGTCTTGGCCCGCTCGAACAGCGTGGTGGCCGCCTCGGCGTAGCGGGCCGGGTTGCGTCCCATGCCGAGCTGGTCCGGGTCGGCGCGCAGGTCCCAGGTGAACCGGTCGACGGGCGTGAGGTGGCCGGCCTTGCCGAGGATGCCGGTCAGGTAGCCGCGCGGGCGCAGCAGGTCGTTCAGGACCGGGACGTCGTCGCGGATCGGCTCGAAGCCCTCGGCGCCGTTGCGGTGCGGGTAGCGGCCGGTCAGCATGGCCGAGCGGCTCGGCTGGCAGATGGCGACGGGGACGTGCGCCCGGTGGAAGCTCGCGCCCTGCCGGTGGAGCCGGTCGATGGCCGGGGTGAGATCGGCCCGGCCGCCGAAGCAGCCGGGGCTGTCGCCGCCCAGGTCGTCGACCGTGAACAGCAGGATGTTCGGTGTGGCCTGCGCGGAGTCGCCGTGGGCGGAGGCCGCGGGCACGGTGAGGGGAGATACGGCGGCGACCGCGGCCGCCCTGGACAACAGGGTGCGGCGGGAGATCGCTGACGCTCGGTTCACTCCATGATCCTTTTCATCGCGTACGGGGAGATCCAGGTGTATTCGGGCAGGCGTTTCCGCGGCGTTTCCGGACGGCACCCCGGACCGAGTGGTCCCGCACTCCGTCACCGCCCACGGCTCCAGCCCTGCCTGCCGCTACTCGGCGGCTGTGGTGATCAGTTCGCGGGTGTCGTCGATCAGCTCCTGAATGGGCGGATTGGTCCTGTCGGCGTAGTTGAACAGGAAGACGACGACCCAGCCGCTGTCGATATGCACGTCGAGCAGCGTGGAGGTGCCCAGCGAGCCGCCGCCGTGCCCGATGATCTGCTGTCCGTTCCGGTTGCTGGCCAGAGCCCGGCCGAACCGCTCCAGGTCCGGCGCCGTGGTGAAGGCGTCGCCCGCCGGCGTGCCGATGTACGGGCTGCCGTACTGCTCCGGATACTCCAGGGTGTCGACCCGCTGGCCCGCGGCCGAGGTCGTGTACGGGTGGGCGATGTCGTCGTCGGACAGCTGCTGCGGGCGGGTGTAGTAGTCCGTGCGCGACATGCCGGCGACGTCGAAGACGTGCTTGCGGACGTAGTCGTAGAAGGACTGGCCGGACACTTCCTGCACGATCGCGCCGAGAGTGCAGAAGCCCGAGTTGCTGTAGCCGGACTTGGTGCCGGGTGTGAAGAGCAGCGCCGACTTACGGATGATCCCCATGATGCCGTCCAGCATCGCGGCGCCGCTGGTCCACTTGCCCGCGTTCGCGCGGAAGTCCTCCGAGGTCTGGAAGTTGGCCAGGCCGAAGGTGTGGGTGAGCAGATGGTGCACGGTGACGGCGTCGGCGACGGCGGAGGGGAAGCCGCCCAGGTAGGCGCCGATCGGCTGGCCGAGGTCGAGCTTGTCCTGTTCGGTCGGTTGCATGATCGCGATGGCGGTGAAGAGCCGACGGGCGTCTGCAGTTCGCCATCGACGTCACGACGAGCAACCCGCGTCCAGCCCAAGCTGCGCCCGGCCATGTACAAGGCCGCCGAGGACGTGCTCTGTCCCGACCGCTGACATGCGCATCGGCCTCAGCCAGGTAGGCGGCAGCGAACCCATCCCAGGATCGTCGATCAGAGACTCGGCGGAGATGGGCCAGCGACCGCACACGGAGCGACGGCGGCCGTGGCGCAGCCCGGCCGTGTGCGTACGCGCATCCGACGACGGCGACATCGATGCCGCGCCTGTCTGCCGGGGCTAGCGGGGTCGTGGTCAGCCGCTGGTAGTCGGCCTCGAAGAGGGGGCCCAGGATGCGCGCGCCGATGTAGAGCATGGGCTCGCGCATCGACGGCATCCGGCGCCTGGACGCGGTCACCAAGTGGCCCGGCTCCCCACCGAACGCCAGCGGCGGACGCGTTTTCATCGGCAACGGCGGCGGGGCGAGAAGCTGGCCAAGCGTCCCTACATCGATCTGTTCCGCACCCCGAGCTTCCCATCCAGCCGGTCGGCAGCACTGCGCTCGCCGGCGGCAACACCAACTGGACCATCTACCGCGACCGCGACCTGATGGGCATCTTCCTGAGCAACTGCGAGCTGGACACCCAGGCGATCATCGACCAGGAAGGACGGGCGGTCTTCGGCACCGCCTGACCAGGGCGACGCCGACGCGCGGGCCCGCTGCCTTCGACCGGTTGTGGTGGCAGCGGGCCGATGCGTTGTTCGAACCGGCGTCCGGCCGGAACTCGGCCAGCAGGTCGTAGGAGGCGAACGGTGGCCCGTGCTGGCCGATGGTTTGCCCGGACAGTGTCCCCGGCCGCCTGGCGAAGCCGGTAGGACCGCTCCGCGATCAGTTCGGACGTGGGGCCGCCCAGGCAGGTCGAGCCAACGATCATGAGTTCTCGGCGGTGCCTACTGCCCAGAAGGTGCCCTTGTCGCTGTGGGTGAACAAGGTGGCTTTGATCCCGGCCTGGTGCGTGCTGGGATCAGTCGACGCACATCGCTTCGTGGGTGGACTGGAAGACCCAGGTGCCGCCACCCGGAGAGGTATAGATGCCGAAATTCTGATAGGTCCCAGGGGTGCAGTCGTGGCCGACCGCGAGGACGGCCTGCCGGGCCCGCCGTTCGGCCGCCGCCACCCCTTCCGCGTAGGTGTTGCCCGCGCCCACGACAGTGGCGCTGCGGGGAGTGTCATAGCCGTCGGCGTGCGCGGCCACGGGCGTGGTTGCCAGGCCGACCGCCAACGCTGAGGCGAGGCCGAATCGGCGGAGTAAAGTGACTTTTCGCATGGTTCTCCTTACAGGGGCGGGCATTTGGTTGATCGATGCTAATTCGGCGGCAGCGTCGACCGTATGTCACAAGATTTCGGCGGTCGTTGCCTCATGGTGGAGCGCATGGCTGAGGCCACTCCAATGAATTCTCATTCAATTGGAGCGAGAGTTGTTGTGTGCTGCGCCTCGCATGCCTCCACCGTCCGCCCTCCACTGCACTACGGGGTCGGCCGGCCAGAATGCCGGCCGCTCCGGTCATGCGACTGCGCTGCCGAGTCGCCCTCGAGCGCCGCCTCGAGATCTACAAGCATGCATACTTTGATCGCTGCCGGGACCACTGTCAACGGTTGTGGCGAGGCCCTTTCTGTTGCCAACTTTCGGGCTCCGGGGGCGGCAGGTTCAATTCCGGCCATATTGTGAACTCTGCGCTGGAGTCAGCGCTGAAAGCCATTGTCGCCGTGTCTCTGCTTGGCGATCTTGTGCGTGCCGTGCTGCACATTTTCGGTCGGAGACGCAGATTGTGAGACGGTCGGTTCGGCCAGCGCGCACCGGCATTGATGAAAGTTTCATCGGCGCATGGCCGCGCCGCCCCTGGCGATTTGTCTTCGCGAGAACACGGCTTCACGTCTCTGCGACCAGATAGCCCTTCGCTTCCGGGGAAGGATGCGAAGGCGTAAATGACTAACACCTCGGGATGGTCGGCATGCTGGCCATGTTCGCCGGCACCGCCGTACCGGCCCAGGCCAGGGGCGCCGGTGAGGATGACGTTGTCGAGTGCGCCGGCACGCCAGGCGGTCAGGACGGCGGACAGGCAGGTGAGCAGCTCGCCCAGCGATGCGTGGGCGGGGCCGCCAGGTCCCGGCACGCCCGTGCCATGGGCTCCGACCGTCAGTACCCCGCTGAATGTGATGTCGCTGACGGCCGACACCGGCCATGGCGAAACGGAAATGCGTCGGCTCGTCCATGGTGACCCCGGCACCGGCCCGGACGGTGGGTGGCGTGCGGACAAGCAGCTTCACCTCGGTCAGGTGCCGGGTGGCGTCGGCCAGCACCGCCCCGCCGGTGCGCTCGCGCGACCAGCTGCGGTACCGCTCGCGCCACAGCCGTGTCTGGCCCGGAGAACCCGATAGGCGGGGCCTGGCCGGCCGGGCCAGTGGCGGGGTCGTCGGGGATGGGCAGGGCCGGGACGTCCGAAGGCTCCGATACAGATCATTCACGCAGGCCCAGGACGGCGATCAGCACGGGTGCACGCGACGGACCGCATCGAGCAGGCGCCGCAGGTGCAGGGTGTCCGGGGCGACGGCGGTGACCAGGAGGGCAGAGCCGGCGAGCGGGGTCAGCACGGCCTGCCCGTTGGCGGGGTCGTCGCCGAACAGCCGGACGCCGGGCGGATCTTCGGCGTAGGCGGGGTCGACGATGAGGAGCTGGCCGGCGGCGCGGTGACCGGCCAGGACGGCGGGGCCGTCCCAGCCGGGCGCGTCCGGCCCGTACGCGCTCTGCTGGTCCAGCAGGAGATGTCCGTCGTGCCGGACGGTGAGGCGGGTGGTCAGCCGGCCCGGCGGTTCGCCGGCCCGGCCGAGGACCTGTTCTTCGCGCAGGACGAGACGGGCGCCGGCGGCGACGTCGACGGTGCAGCTCTGGCGCAGGTTGCTGCGGGCGGCGCTGATCAGCGGCTCGGGCAGCCAGTGCAGGCTCGCCTGCTCAGCCACGCTCAGGTGCACGTCGTAGGTGGCGTGCCCGGGAGTGGCGCCGCGCAGCGCGATGGTGGCGGCGGCCGTGGTGACGTGCAGGTGGGCGCCGGGTTCGACGGCGGCTTCGATGCGCAGCCGATCGCCGCCGAGCGGGGCGCTCATCACGCCCAGGACGCACACCCGCGCCTGATTCCCCTGCGGACGGTGGCGGCGCAGGTCGAAGGGGCCGGCACCGGCCAGGACGGGAAGCGCGGTCTCGTCTCCCACGCTGATCGCCCTGATCCGGGCGGCGGCATGCACGCCACAGGCGGTGCACCCCGCCGCAGCGGACTGAGGGGCGATGCTCACCCGGCGCTCGCGGTCCAGTCGGCCAGCCGCGCGCGGACCCAGTCCGACACGGGTGTGACGCCGCCTTCGGCCTTGAGCGTGGTGAAGGCGACGGGCAGGTCGCCGCGCTGGGCCTTGGCGTCGCGGGCCATGCCCTCCAGGTCTGCGCCGACGTACGGGGCGAGGTCGGTCTTGTTGATGACGAGCAGGTCGGAGGCGGTCACGCCGGGGCCGCCCTTGCGCGGGATGTCATCGCCGCCCGCGACGTCGATGACAAAGATCTGCGCGTCGACCAGACCTCTGGAGAAGGTCGCGGTGAGGTTGTCCCCGCCCGATTCGACGAGGATCAGGTCGAGCGGGCCGAGCTGTTCCTCCAGGTCCTCGACGGCTTCGAGGTTGGCGGAGATGTCGTCGCGGATGGCGGTGTGCGGGCAGGCGCCGGTCTCGACCGCCCTGATGCGCGCCGCGGGCAGGACGGCCTCGCGCAGCAGGAACTCGGCGTCCTCGCGGGTGTAGATGTCGTTGGTGACCACCGCGATGGACAGGTGGTCGCGCAGCGCGCGGCACAGGGCGGCGACGGTGGCGGTCTTGCCGGTGCCGACCGGCCCGCCCAAGCCGATGCGCAGCGCGCGCGGCCGGCCGTCAGGGCGTAGGCCAGGGCGGCCGGGGGAGGACCCGCCGGGACCGTAGGGCTGATCCTCAGGGAAGGCGTGGCTGTGGTGCAGGTGCATGACTGCTCCAGACGTCGGGAGGCGAACAGGCCGAGAAGCGAACGGGTCAGGAGGCGAACAGGCGCATCGGGCGGGCGGCGTGCTGTTCAGCGGTGATGTCGAGTAGCGGCGCGGAGGCGGCGGGCAACACCTGCACGCCCTCGGCCTGGACGCGCTGCGCGGCTTCGGCGGCCAGCTCAGTGAGGTGGTCGATGTCGGCGGCCAGGTGGGCCAGGACGGCGGTGGCGTCGAAGGGGTCGAGGCTGAGCAGACGGACGGTGGCGGTGGCCGGGCCGCTGACACTCTCGTACGCGGCTGCGTAGGCGGCGTCCAGCGGCGTCAGACCGGCCGAGCGGGCGGCCAGGCCGAGGACGACGCTCTGGTGCGCGCCGCGAGGCAGGGCCGTGGCCAGGGCGTCGAGTTCGGGCGAGGGCCAGGCGGCGCGGGCGGCACGCAGCAGTTGCCGGCCGAGCTTGCGCGCGACCTGTCGCAGGGCGGGTGAGGGGGTGCGGGCGTCGGCGGCCTCCTCCAGCAGGAGCGGGTCGTATCCGGCGGTGGCCGCGGCGGCCAGGCCCGCCGCGGCCAGGCCCGCCGTGTGCAGCCGGCCGCGGCAGAACTCCCGCAGGCTCGCCACGTCGCGCACGCGTCGCGCGGCGACGGCCGCCTCGGCCCCGCCGGAGTGGGCGTGCCCGCCGGCGGGAAAACGGCCGTCGGCCAGGACGAGCAGCGCGGCACGGTTCATCGGGCGCGGCACACCTTTCATGCGCGGGGCGGTCGTTCGCGGGGCGCGATCAGTGGACGATCATCAGGTGGTGGTCAGAAGAGGAAGTACAGCTGCGCCATCGGCAGCTCACTGGCTCCTTCACCGTGGCCGGCGATCTCCTCGATCTCCTTGCCGAGCTGCTCGACCTCGGCGTCGATCCCCGTGATCTCCTCGGTCGTGGCGGTCTCCGTCCTGCTCACGGTCTCGTCCTCCAGGCCGCCGATCATCACCTCGAAGGTGTTGGGGTCGACGCGGATGTCGGGGCGGGCGTCGTTCTCCCGCATGTCGGCCTTGAAGACCTTGCGGGTGCCGCGGATGGGCCTGAACGGCTTGCGCACGGCGACCCGGTCGGCCAGACCGGCCTCGATGGCGGCCGCGGTGACGAAGTTGACGGAGTTGGCGGCCGGGGCCCGGCCGGTCGCTCCCCACATCGGGCGGGGCAGGATCGGCTGCGGGGTGGTGATGGAGGCGTTGGCGTCGCCGACCTGCGCGTAGGCGATCTGCCCGCCCTTGATCACCCGGTGCGGCCTGACGCCGAAGAACTTCGGCTCCCACAGCACCAGGTCGGCGAGCCGGCCCACCTCGACCGAGCCGACCTCGTGGTCGATACCGTGCGCGAGGGCCGGGTTGATGGTGTACTTCGCGACGTAGCGGCGGGCGCGATGGTTGTCGTGCCCGTCCTGGCCCGCCTGGTCGCCGTCCAGCGCGCCGCGCCGCTCCTTCATCACATGCGCGGTCTGCCACGTCCGCGTGATCATCTCGCCGATGCGGCCCATCGCCTGGGCGTCCGACGACATGATCGAAATCGCGCCGATGTCGTGCAGGATGTCCTCGGCGGCCATCGTGGCGGGCCGGATCCGCGACTCGGCGAACGCAAGGTCTTCTGGCACCAGCGGGTTGAGGTGATGGGCGATCATCACCATGTCGATGTGCTCCTTGACCGTGTTGACGGTGAAAGGCCGGGTCGGGTTGGTGGAGGCGGGCAGCACGTTCGGCAGGCTCACCATTTTGAGCATGTCGGGGGCGTGGCCGCCGCCGGCGCCCTCGACGTGGAAGACGTGGATGGGGTGGTCGCCGATGGCCGCGATGGTGTCCTCGACGTTGCCGGCCTCGTTCAACGAGTCGGCATGCAGGGCGAGCTGCACGCCGGTCGCCTGGCACACCTGCAGGCAGCGGCGCAGCACGGCCGGGGTGGCACCCCAGTCCTCGTGGATCTTGAGACCGAGAATGCCCGCTTCCACCTGGTTGTACAGCGACTCGACCGACATCGTGTTGCCCTTGCCGAGCAGCCCGATGTTGACCGGGAAGCCGTCCAGCGCCTCGAACAGCCGGGCCACATGCCAGGAGCCCGGGGTGACGGTGGTGGCGGTGCTGCCCTCGGCGGGACCGGTGCCGCCGCCGATCAGCGTGGTCACCCCGGAGGCCAGCGCCTCATGGATCTGCTCGGGGCAGATGAAGTGCACGTGAGTGTCGACGCCGCCCGCGGTGAGGATCTTGCCGTTGCCCGAGATGACCTCCGTCTCCGGGCCGATCACGAAGTCCGTGGCCGTGGGGTGCCCGTCGTGCAGCCGATCCATGGTCTCGTCGTTGTAGGCCTTGCCGAGCGCGACGATGCGGCCGTCGCGGATGGCGACGTCGGCCTTGACGATCCCCCAGTGATCCAGGACGACCGCGCCGGTGATGACGGTGTCGGGCGGCTGAGGGGCGCCGAACCGCGCCGGGTCGCGTGGCGCGCACGACTGGCCCATCGACTCCCGCACGACCTTGCCGCCGCCGAAGATGACCTCGTTGCCGCTGTGGCCGGGACCGCCGCACCAGTCCTCGGTGATCTCGATGCGCAGGTTGGTGTCGGCCAGCCGGATGCGATCTCCCACGGTGGGCCCGAACCGGTCGGCGTAGTCGACCCGGCTCAGGGGCTGATGCCTATCCTGTCGGAGTGGCTCGGGCGGCGGCGCCGACGTCGATGTCGCCGGCTCGGGTGCCGGCGGCTCAAGGGTCGGTGAGTCAGTCACGGAGCTTGCCTCCGACCTGGCCGTTCAGGCCCTCGACGACGCGCCTGCCCTCGATGGGCACCAGCTCCACCTCCAGGGGGTTAGGGGGTTCGAAGCGCACTGAGCTGCCGGCGGGGATGTTGAGCCGTTTGCCGTAGGCGGCCTCGCGGCTGGGCTCGATGGTCAGGCGGGCATTGACCTCATAGAAGTGGAAGTGCGAGCCCACCTGGATGGGACGGTCATCGGTGTTGGTGACCGTCACGGTCGTGACCTCGCGACCGGCGTTGAAGGCCACCGGGGCGGCATCGCGCGGATGGTCGATCTTTCCGGGGTGAACCGGTGTCGCCTCCTTGCTCCCTTCCGGAATGGGAAGGATGCCCAGCTTCTGTATGGGGTGGCGAAGGGTGACCATCTTGGTGCCGTCGGGGAAGGTGGCCTCGATCTGGAGGTCGCTGATCATCTCGGCCACGCCGGGCATGACCTCGTTGTACGTGGGCAGCGGCAGGTCGTCCGGTTGATGCTTCAGCTCCATGAGGTCCGCGACGGATCTGCCGTCCCGGGCCCCTTCCAGCACGTAGGCGGTCAAGATCGCGACCGTCTCGGGGTAGTTGAGCTTCCGCCCTCGCCTTTTCCTCTTGTGGGCCACGTCCGCGGCCACATGGATCATCAGACGTTCCTGCTCATGCGGAGTCAGATGCACTCCGCCACCTCGCCTTCGCTCCGCCCCGGGCTCTCCCGGGGCCCACCACGGTGCGGACACCGACCGGCCTCAGCCATGCGGCGGCCGTCGCTGGCTCCAGGCGGGACCGCAGCTCCCGCCTATGCCCACAGAACGTAACTTGATGAATACGGAGAGTGTCCTAGCGTGACGGTGAGGAGTCCATCACCAGCGTCCTTGCCTGTCACAGATACCGCATCCGGCCGACGTGCGCGCGGGTCGGCACTCGCCTGGCTGGGGCCGGACCGGTGGCGTCATCTGTCACATCCACCCCCGGGTTTGCCGATCGTCGCCTTCGCTGGGCGACCGCCACCACCCGCCTGCTGCCCCGCCTGCTGGGCGGGCGCACCGCCGGGCCGCTGACATCTGCCTGGTCGCCGGCCGGGGGACGTCTGTCCTGCCCGTGCGCGGAGTACCTGTTCAAGACCGCCTCCGCCGAGCTGGACCCGCACGGGCGAGCGTGGACGCTGCACCAGCTCCGCCATGGCGCACTGACCCACCTGCCCGCCGTCGGCGGGCGCGGTGCCGCAGGAAGTGTGGAGGAAGCAGGCGGCTGATCATCAGGTGCGAGGTGTATCTGTGGGACGGGCGCAGGAGATCGCAGCGGTTGGTGGTTGTCGGCGAGGTCGGGGAGCTCGGTGGACAGCAGCTCGCCGGCGGCGCCGTCGAGGAGCCGGGCCATCTGTGTGGAGCGGGGGAGCATGGTCTGCTCGTAGGCGTGGACGGCTTCGTCGAGGGTGTCGTGGTGAGCGATGGCCAGGGCGAGGTCGCACGCGTCCAGCAGGGCGAGGTTGACGCCGACGCCGAGCGGGGGCATGAGGTGGGCGGCGTCGCCGAGCAGGGTCACTGTGGGGTTGTGCTCCCGGGTGTGCGGGGCGGGGCAGGGCGTAGATCGGGCGGTCGACGTAGGGGCCGTCGTTGTCGGTGATCAGCCGGCGCAGGCGGGGCGACCAGTCGCGGTAGCGCTCCAGGAGGAGGGCGCGGATGCCGTCGGTGTCTCCGATGGTGAGACCGCCGGCCGTGATCCAGTCGGCCGGGACGCGCTGGATGAGGCAGACGCGGATGTGGTGGCCGCCGTTGCGCTGGGCGAACAGGCCGCGCTCGCCGTCGGCCGCGGCGGCGCTGCCCTGGCCGACGAGCTCGGCGAACCTTGGACCAGGCGCCGTCGGCGCCGATGACGGGATCGGCTTCGATGGTGGCGCCGCCCGCGAAGTGCAGCAGCCGGGGGCCTTCGGCGGGGCCGCTGATGTCCTGCAGCGTGTGGCCCCAGCGCACGGTGCCGGGCTGGAGCGAGTCGAGCAGCAGGTCGCGTAGAAGGCTGCGGTCGATCTCCGGTTTGAACCGCTCGCCCTCTTCGGGGATGTGGTGGAAGAGCATCGTGCCGGCCCGGTCCAGCTGGCGCATCTCCTGGCCCTCGGGCCGGTTCCCGTGATAGCCGACCAGGGCGGAGCTGCCTCCGGTGCCGGTCAACCAGTAGATCGTGGCGTGCGTGGCGAGTGTCGTGGCCGGCGAGCCCCAGCTGCTCGCGATCGCCGAAACCGGGGAGCGTCAGCGGATGCGCCTGGTGGCCGCGGGCGGTGAGCAGCGGTGTGACCCTTTCCCAGGCCCACGCGCCGAGGAACGAACCGCCGACGAGAACGATGGTCGACACCCGGTCGGCTCCTTTCGATCGGTCTCCTATCGGCGCAAGGCTAGGGAGGATTGTGGACGTTTTCTGCCCTCATGAGGGTCGGCGCCGTGTCCCGTCCCGCGTCCTGGCGCTGCTGGAGATCCGCAAGAGCGCGGCCTGGTGCCCGCCGACGAGCTGGCTCGGCGCCTGGATGTGGACGCCCGTGGCGGTCGCCGTCGCGGTCGCGCTGGCCGGTGGCAAGGATCGGTCGGCAGGGGAGCCAGGCCCGGCCGACCGGGCGCTGGTCAAGCTCAACCGTGTCCTGCCCGCGCCGCTGCGCCGGCTCGCCACCATGGCCCTCTACCGGCACCTGGAGGCCAAGGCCGAGCTCACCCAGCTGATCGCCGACGCGGCGTTCGCCGAGATCGACTATCCCGAGCCGCCGCCGGGATGGCGTTCCCACCTACGGGTGGCCGCTCACCTGCAGTGGACGGCCTACCAGCGCCATCCGTGGCTGCCACGGCTCGTGTCGATCACCCGGCCGGCCGCGCTGCCCGGGCAGCTCGCGTACGGGGTCTGGACCCTGCGCGCGCTCGACGGCCTTGGCCTGGACCCGGTCACCCGCATGCACGTCTACGGCACGATCGTGAACTACGTCCGGGGACGGCGATCAACATCGAGGGGGAGGCGATCGCCGAGTTGGACACGGGGATGACCAGCAAGCAGTGGGGCAAGGCCAAGCTGTCCGTCGACGGGCCGCTGATCGCCCACTCGCGGAGCCGGGTGCCGAGCTCGATCTGGAATCGCTGTTCGCCTTCGGCCTCGAACGCCTGCTGGACGGCCTGACCATCGTGATCGCGCCGCCACGCACCTGACCGGCCGGCGCCTGGCACATGGGCACAGCGCCACCACCGGCTAACCGGAACCCTGTGGCACACGTGTTCATCGGGCGTCGAAGGCCGTCCTGGAGTCCAGGATGCCGGCAGCGTTGTCCTCGGCCCATCCGGCCAGGTCGCGGACGACCTTGAGCAAGCTGAGCCCGCGCGGGGTCAGCGCGTAGTCGACCCGCGGGGGAGTGGTGTCATGGACGGTACGCGTCACCAGGCCATCCCGCTCCAGGCCGCGCAGTGTGGTGCTGAGCATGCGCTGGGTGATGGGCGCGCTCATCCGGCGCAGCTCGTTGAACCGCCGGGTGGTGTCGCTCAGCTGGCAGATGACGACCACCGACCACTTGTCGCCGATCCGCTCCAGCACGTCGCGGATCAGGTCGCGGCCCTGCTCGCACAGCTCCGCAACGGTGCCGTCCGCCTGGGTGACCCGGTGCGCCATGGCAAGCAGTATACGAGCTATACCAGGTTCCGGCAGGGAACGGTTCTCCCGGTGATACCTAGGCAGGTCGAAGTGCCTTCTTGCCGCTTCCGCCGAGGCCATGCGACGGTACTGAAGTCGTACTAGGTATAAGAAGAGAACCACTGAGGAGCTGCGATTATGCGAGCGGTCGGGCTGTATGAGTTCGGCGGGCCGGAGGTGTTGCGGGTCGTGGACCTGCCGGAGCCGCATGCCGGGCCCGGCGAGGTGCGGGTGCGGGTGCGCGCGGCCGCGGTGAATCCGGCGGACACGTTGTTGCGCTCCGGCGTGCTCGCGCAGTCGTTCGCCGGGGTGCCGGCGCCGTACGTGCCCGGGATGGACATCGCCGGCGTGATCGACGAGATCGGCCCCGGCACGGAGACCACGCTGTCCGCGGGAGAGCCGGTGATGGCGATGGTGCATCCGATCGGCCCGGCGGCGGGCGGCTACGCCGAGTACGTGGCGCTGCCGGCCGGCTGGGTCGTCCGCGCGCCGGCGGGAGCCGATCACCCGGCGGCGGCGACGCTGCCCATGAACGGGCTTACCGCGCTGCTGACGCTCGACCGGCTGGCGCTCGCGCCCGGCTCGGTCCTCGCCGTGGCCGGGGCGGCCGGGACGCTCGGCGGCTACCTGGTCGAGCTGGGCGGGCAGGCGGGACTGCGCGTGGTCGCCGATGCCGCACCCGCCGACGAGGACCTGGTCCGCCGCTTGGGCGCGGCCGACGTCGTGGCGAGAGGATCCGGCGTCGCCGAACGTCTCCGGGCCCGGTATCCGGACGGTGTGGCCGCGGTCGCCGACACGGCGCTGGTCGGAGCAGATCTGCTCCGAGCCGTACGCGACGGTGGCCAGTACGCCCGCTTCCGCACCGCCGGCGAGCCCGGCGGCCAGGAGATCGACGGCGGCGGCCGGGTCACGGTGCTGACACCGTTCGTCCCCGACTACGCGGGGCGGACGGACAAGCTGGACCGGATCCGCCTGCTCGCCGAGTCCGGCGCGCTCACCCCGCGCGTCGCGGCGGCACTGCCCGCCGAGGAGGCGGCCGAGGCGCACCGGCGGCTCGAGGCCGGCGGTCTTCGCGGCCGGCTCGTGCTCACCTTCTGACCTCACCAACCCACACATCGAAGGAGCACTCATGTCCACACGTTTCGCGGAAAAGGTCATCCTCGTCACCGGTGCCACCTCGGGCATGGGCCGAGCCGCCGCCGAGCGGATCGCGGCCGAGGGCGGACACGTCATCCTGGCCGCGCGCGGCAAGGACGCGGGCGACGCGCTGGCCGCCGAGCTCCGTGCCGCCGGAGGCGAGGCGACCTTCGTCCCCGCCGACGTCACCGTGGAGGCCGAGGCGGCGGAGCTGGTCCGGCAGGCGGTGAGCCGGTACGGCCGGCTCGACGGAGCCTTCAACAACGTCGGCGCCGCCACCGCCGCCGGCGCGGTGACGGACGTGGACGGCGACGCCTGGCACGCCGACCTGGCCCTCAACCTCAGCAGCGTCTTCTTCGGCCTGAAGTACCAGATCCCCGCGCTGCGGGCGGCCGGCGGTGGCGCGATCGTCAACAACGCCTCCGTCCTCGGCGTCACCGGGCAGGCGGGCATGGCCTCTTACAGCGCCGCCAAGCACGGGGTGGTCGGGCTGACCCGGTCGGCGGCGCTCGACGAGGCCCTGTCAGGAATACGGATCAACGCCCTGGTCACCGGCGGCGTCGACACGCCGCTGCTGCGCGGGAACCTGGGCCCGTCGCCGGAGGAGTCCCTGCGTGCTGCCGGAGCGATGCACCCGATCGGACGGATCGCGCTGCCGGAGGAGATCGCGGCGTTCGTGGCGTTCCTGCTGAGCGACGAAGCCCGGTTCGTCACCGGCGCCGCGCTCGCCATCGACGGCGGCATGACCGCCGCCTGAGCTCGGAGTCTCAGAGGGATCTGTTTGTCGGATGACGCGGATCAATCGCCGATCGTCGCGGCTGGTCGCGGGTCGGTCGGGCTGCGTCGCGGAATCCAAGCGTCGTCGGTCACCCAATCACCTCGCGGTGCGGTTCATGCATCCGCCTCGCCGGTGGCCTGCGGTGGTGCCGGTGAGTGAGGCGATGCCCGTAGGAATTGGAGGGCCTCCTGCACTGACGGCTCCACCTGGAACACGGCCCGCAGACCGGTGATCGTCAAGATGCGCTCCACGCGGGCCGGGAGCCGCGTCAACACCAGGGCGCTGCGCTGTTCGCCGCTCTGGCGCAGCAGCAGCACCAGTACGCCGACGGCTGCGGAGTCGCAGAACGTCACCCCGCCGAGATCCACCACCAGCCCGGCCGCCGGTGTCGCCTCCCATGCTGCCTTCACCCGCTGGTGCAGCACAGCGGCGCAGGCGTGGTCGAGGTCTCCGGCCGCGCGTGCGACGATGAAGCCCTCGTGCGAGGCGATCGAGACAGTGCATCGTTCAGCAGGTTCGGCTGTCTCCTGCACGTTCATGGTGTCCATCATCCGGCATACCGCCGCCGGCATTCGAACATCTCGCAGGCGCGCCTTGCCGTTTCTCGCCAGGAATGGGTCAGGCCACGGCGGGGGATGTCGCTTTGAGGGGTGCGCCATCCCGCTGCCCTGGGAGCAAGAGTTCTGGCCACGGCCGTGGTCTGTGAATCGATTCTCTGATCCGGTTTCTGCCGGATAAGCGGTGAGCCGGTGGGTGCGAGTGTTGGGTGGGTGTGCCGCCGGGATGGGCCGGACGCTGGAGGCTTGGGTGACGGGGCGGAGCGTGCCCCGTCGACGCTGTCTCGGCCAGGACACAGAAGTCGGGCGGATGTCCCTTGGCCGGCGTCGCACGTGCTGCGGCCAGCCTGGCACCAGCACATGCTCGGTCTCCTGCGCGCGACCAGGCCCGGGAAACGGCGTTGATCAGGCGGCGATGTGCTCCGGACGGACGCCCAAGCCGATGAAGCGGCCCAGGAGGTGGCGCAGTGGCGGCAGTGCCCTGAACGCCGTGAAGATCGGTGGCACGTGCTGGGTCGTGTCGTCGCTCAGGCTTCTCGGATAGAGATCGCGCAGGAGCCCGACCTGGAAGGCTTGGGTGATCCTCGCGGCGCGTTCTCTGCGTGACTGCACCCGGGCCAGGTCGGCGTCGCGGGGCCGGCCGCCCCGGGCGAGCAGCGGGCCCAGCAGGTTGGCGGTGGCCACCGCGTCCTGCACCGCCAGGTTGATGCCCACGCCGCCCGCGGGTGACATGGCGTGGGCGGCATCACCGATGCACAGCAGCCCTGGCCGGTGCCAGCGGGGCAGCCGGTCCACCCGGACGCTCAGGTGGTGTAACGCCTCCCAGCCGTTGATCGCCTCCATGCGGTCGCGCAGGGCGGGGGCCAGGTGCGCCACCCGGCTCCGGAACGCCGGGAGCCCGGCGGCCTTCAACCGGTCGAAGGCGTCCGCCGGGATCGCATAGGCGATCTGCCAGTAGTCGCCACGATCGATGGAGATCAGCGCCCCCTTGCCGCCTTGAAAGAAGGGCACTTGGTCCTGGGGGCGGCGGGGTAGGTGGAACCACAGCACGTCCATGGGGGGCGAGGCGCTGACTGGGGTGAGGCCGGCGCGGGCCCGTACGGTGGAGTGGCGGCCGTCGGCGCCGAGCACCAGGTCGGCCCGCACCTTCACGGGGCCGTCGGCGGTGTCGGCCAGGACGCCGGTCACCCGCCCCCGCTCGGTGAGGAGCTCCGTGACGTGGGCGCGCCGCAGGAGCCGGAAGGAGGGGTAGGCCGTGGCCTTGCCGGCCAGGAAGTCCAGCACGTCCCATTGCGGCATGAACGCGATGTAGGGGCAGCGCACGTTCAACCGGCTGAAGTCGGCGAAGGTGACGTCCCTGCCGCCCATGTTGACCGTCACCTGGGCCATCTCGCTGTGCGGGAGGGTGAGGAAGTCCTCGATCCAGCCCAGCTCGGCGATCAGTTCGAGAGTGGAGGGGTGGACGGTGTCGCCGCGGAAGTCGCGCAGGAAGTCGGCGTGTTTCTCCAGCACGATCACATCCACGCCCTGGCGGGCGAGCAGGAGACCAGCCATCATGCCCGCGGGGCCGCCCCCGACGACACAGCACTGTGTGCGCATCTCATCCTTCTTCCGCGAAGAGCAGCCCGACCAGGGCCGCGATGTCGATGGGGGTGCCCAGCCGCCGGTTGACGGCGACGGTGGCGAACAGGGTTCTGGCGGCTGTGACGGTGTCGTGCGGGCGCAGCTCGCCGGCATCGATGCGCTCGAGCAGGAACTCGCCGATGAGCCGCTGCCCCTCACCGACCAGCGTCGCCAGCGGGGCACGGGCCTGGGTGGCGCTGAAGAACACCGTCATCAGTTCGGCGTTCTCGGCCATCAGCCGATCGAACGCCTCAAGCAACTCGGTCAGCACCACGACAGCCGGTCGGGTGCTGTGAGCCTGTGTCCGCAGCTGCCGCAGCCGGGGGAGGAAACCCCGCTCCGACAGCAGCGTCTCCACCATCGCCTCCTTGCTGTCGAAGTAGCGGTACAGCAGGCCCGGCGTCACATCGGCGGCCTGGGCCACATCCTTGACCGTGGCTCCGTCCACACCCTTGTCGGCGAACACGCGCAGGGCCGCGTCCAGCAGTCGTTCTCGGCGCCATGCCGCCTGTTCACTTCGCGTCCGGGACATTCCCCACCTCGTTGAGTAAATGTTTATTCAATGTATCACGCCGGTGATCCTTTCGTCGGTGCCCTCTTCGGGCGCGCCTCAGGTAAGGGCCGGCCGCGCTCCAGAGCGCAGGGACGTGGACGGGGAACCGGATCGCCATGGTCACCCGTGAGATACGACGGTCGCTCGGCGGCAGTGCCTGCCACCCGTCCGATCCGGCTGCTGCGCGGCCGGGAAAGCCGCCTCGGCCACGGACGAACGGCCGGTCCCGCCGGCCGGAGCCGGGCTGCGCGCACCGATCCCGCGCCGTCACCGACCGGGTGCGGCCGTCGAGATCATCGCCGCGGCGGCGACCTGCACCGAGATGTGGCCCGAACTGCCGCCGGAGACGCCGACCGCCACCCAGGTCGTGGACCTCGGGCCCGGCGACGCCGTACTTCCGCGAGCGCTTCGGCGCCTTCGACTTCGGCGGCTGCACCCCGATCCTGTGGAGCGGCTGGATCGGTGGTCGACCTGCACCGCCGCCACCCCCGGCCCCGGCCAGCTCACGCCGCTGGCCATGATGCCCGAACGGGGTGCTGCTCGTTCCGTCACCGTACTTCGTCGGGGTCGTCGCCGGGGTACTGATGATCGTGGCGGCGCGGAGGACGTCCAGGGGCCCTGTCTGGGAGCGGACGGGACTCAACGGCGCGCCGCAGCATCGCCCCCTCCGCGTTGATCAGAAGCGGAACATCTCGGTGAATCGGCCGAGTAGCGCGGGATCGCCCTCGATGCGCATGCTGCCGTCGCGGAGTAGCTCGTCCGGGGTCTTGCCGCCGCTCATCAGCTCGCGGACGGGGTAGCCGGCCAGCCGTTCGATGACGAGGTCGGGGGAGGGATGAGGGCCGATGCCGACCGCGAGCTCTCCATCGGTGATCTGCAGGCGGAGCGTGATGTCGCTCATGCGGACCTCGTAGCCGGCAGTGACTGCGCGGGCTGCTTCCGGCCGGAAAGCAGTGCGGAAGGACATGGCGATCGACTCGGCGGTGATGAGCTCGCCGGGGCGGGGCTCGGTGAGTGTCCGGGCGCCCCAGCGGCCCAGCGCGACCAACGCAGGTTCGAGGTCGCGGCCGTAGTCGGTCAGCTCGTAGACCACGGCGCGCTCGGGGTGCGGCAGCGCGCGCCGGGTGGCCAGGCCGGCCTCTTCCAACTGTTTGAGGCGGGCCGAGAGGATGTTGGTCGGGATGGACGGCAGGCCCTTGTGCAGGTCTGTGAAGCGCTGGGCGCCGATGAGCAGGTTGCGGATGATCAGCATGCTCCACCGCTCGCCGACCATCTCCATCGCGCGGGCCAGGCCGCAGAACTGTCCGTACTCGCGAGACGCCATGATGCAAATCATAACCGATGCTTCAATTGACAAAGTCAACTTGCAAAAGACAAGCTTGCTGGCCACGGGGCCGTGGAGCGGTCCGCACAGATCGTCTGCAAGGAGTAATCACGTGACCGCCGAACGCAAGATCGTGGCCGGGCTGTTCATTTCGCTGGACGGTGTGGTGGAAGCACCGGAGAAGTGGCACTTCCCCTACCTGAACGAGGAGATGAGCGCCGCGGTCGGCCAGATGCACGCCATGGCGGACATCCTGCTGCTGGGACGGGCCACCTACGAGGCCTTCGCCGCGGTCTGGCCGCACCAGAGCGGCGAGCTGGCCGATCAGCTGAACACCATCAACAAACTGGTCGTCTCGACCACCCTGGACAAAGCGGAGTGGAACAACTCGGCTCTGATCAAGAGTGACATCGTCAACGTGCTGGCCGGCCTCAAACGGCAAACCGGCAGGAACATCCAGCTTTCGGGCAGCATCAGCCTGACCCGCACGCTGCTGCACGCCGGCCTCATCGACGAGTTGCGCCTGCTGGTCCATCCCATCGCGCTGGGCAGTGGGCGGCGGCTCTTCGCCGCGGACACCGGCCCGGTGCCCCTCGAGCTCACCCGATCCGCCGTGTTCAGCACCGGCGTCGTCGACCTGACCTACCGGCCGGCCTGAACCACCCGAACGCGGAAGAGGCCCGGCAAGGCGCGCACTGCGACTGCTGGGTTCGCACCTTCCGGCCAGACCACCATGGGGTCCCATCCCCGCTGCAGAATGGAGAGACGCATGTCGTTCCAGGCCTACCTCGACAACATCGAGGACAAGACGGGGCTGACCCCACGCCAGTTCATCGCTCTGGCGAAGGAACGCGGCTTCGACGACCCGTCCGTGAAAGCCGGAGTGGTCGTCGACTGGCTGAAACAGGACTACGAGCTCGGACGCGGACACGCGATGGCGTTGGTGCACGTCATCAAGAAGGGGCCGAAGATCGACGCCGAACACGTCGGCAGCTCGGGCTCCCACCGCGACGCGTCCGACACGCTCTGGCTGGACGGCAAGCACAACCGGCCCTGACGAACCGGACGAGCTGCATGGACGGCGGGCGCCCGCCTTTCCGGGCGGCACCGTCCCCGCAGGCGGACCTGGAAGCGGCCGGGGTCGAGCTGGTCATGCCCGGCGTGCGGCCGGTGCTGACCGACCTGCGGGCGCTGGGCCTGGTGGACGGCACACTGACCGCGCTCGCCCCGGCCACCGCGATCGACGTGCTGGTGCGGCGGCGCATCGAGCAGACCCATCGCCGGCTCACCGAGCTGACCCTCGCGTGGGACGTGCTCACCGAGCTAGGAGCCTTGGCGGGCTCGGGTCTTCGGATGCGCGAACTCTCCGGGATCGGCGCTCAGCATCGTACGGAAGCGGCGGGTGACGGCCGCCCCCTCGGGGATGTGCTCCACCATCTGGACCGGCCGGCCGCTGCGATGCTCCTCCGTCACAGGACAAGGACACGGCTGGCGGGCTGTGATGCTCGTTCCCGACCTTCCGCCGCGCGACGGGCGGACGCTCTGCCGACTGCTCCACGAGGCCCGCCATGTTCTGCTCGACCTGGGCGCCCCGGCGGTTCCCGCCCCGGTCGCCGACCACGTGCACCGCCTGGGCGGGGCCACGTACGAAGGGGATCTGGACGGTGACGTGCCGGGGGGAGTGGCGTGAGGTCGGCGCGGCCCTGATCCGGCCCGACGACCACGTTCACTGGGCCGCGGATCGCTGGGGATCTGCGCGGCGGAAGAGCGTGAGCGCGGACGCTATGGGCTCACCATGGTGCACCTCTGGGTGAGCGGGCAGCGTCCCGGTTGCTCATGACGGAGGTGGCGCTCCGGTTACTGCCCGGGATGCCGGGGCCCGCGCCCGTCGCGGCTCTCGTGGGCGGCCCGGCTGGCTTCGATGTGGGGAACGTGCTCGATGGCCCAGCCGGCGAGGGCGAGCGCGGGCGGGATGAGGCTCTTGCCGGTGGGGGTGAGGGCGTACTCGACGCGCGGCGGGACTTCGGCGTGGACGGTACGGGAGACCAGGCCGTCGCGTTCGAGATGGCGCAGAGTCAGGGTGAGCATGCGCTGGGAGATGCCGGGGATCTGCTGGTGCAGATCGGTGAAGCGCACGGTGCCCTGGTCGAGGGTGGCGACGACGAGCAGGGTCCACTTGTTGCAGATGCGGTCGAGGATGGCGCGCAGGACGCGGCCGCCGTCTCCGCGGATCAGGCAGGTGTGCTCGTAGCCCGGCATGACAACCCCCTGTGTGTTACGCACACGTGTGTGCCTTTTGTAAGGCTTTCAATAGTGACGCATGATGAGGCTCCTTACGACCGGTAACCATTGGGCCCGGTCTCCCGTTCTTCCTGATCGTGAAGGTGTCCTCATGGAGTTGTCGTACTGGGTCGTGGCGGCGCTGCTGGCCGTGCTGTACCTCTTCGCCGGCGGCAAGAAGCTCGTTCAGAGCCGGGAGCGGCTGCAGCCGATGATGGGCTGGGTCGACACCGTCCCGATGCCGCTGGTGCGGTCGATCGGCGTGCTGGAGGTGCTCGGCGTGGCGGGGCTGATCCTGCCGCCGCTGACCGGGGTCGCGGTGTGGCTGGCGGTGGCCGCGGCGGCCGGTCTGGCGTTGATCCAGGTCGGGGCCATCGTGCTGCATGTGAGCCGGGGCGAGGTGTCGGTGGTGTGGCTCAACGTGGTCGCGCTGGCGGTCGCGGCGGCGGCGGTGTGGCTGGCCACCGTGTGGCTCTAGACGAGCCGGTCCGGCGCGGCGGCCCGGCCGGGCCTCGCGCGATCCACCGGCGCGGGAGCGACGGCCTGCCTGCTTGGGGAACGGCCGCCGGCGGATCGCGCGAAGCGGTCACACCAGCCGGGTGACCTTGCCGGTGTCGAGCGAGTAGTACCCGCCCACGATCTTGAGCTTACGGTCGGCGATGCGCGGGGCGAGCAGTTTGTCGGCCTTGAGCTCGGCCACGACGTTGGTGGTGTTGATGCGGATCATCCTGTCCACGTCCCCGCGGGCCTGCTTGTAGGCGGGCCGCAGGTCGGTCACGATGCGCTGCAGGTGGCCGGGGAGCTTCGTGCCCTCCTTGAGAGCGTGGGCGGCGGCGGTGACAGCGCCGCAGCGCTGGTGGCCGAGCACCACGATCAGGGGGGTGTCCAGCTCGGCGGGGCCGTACTCGATGGCGCCGGCGACGAGGGGGTCGATGGTCTGGGCGGCGCTGCGTACGGCCAGGATGTCACCGACCCCGAGATCGAAGACGATCTCCGGGGTGACGCGGGAGTCGATGCAGGAGACGACCACCGCGTACGGCTCCTGCTTCTCGGCGACCTCCGCGCGCCGGGTGGCGTCCTGGTGGGGGTGGGTGGAGGCGCCGGCGGCCCAGCGCCGGTTGCCCTCACGCAGCTTCGCCCACGCCTCGTCCGGGGTGGTGGGGCGGCGTGTGGCGGTGCGGGTGAGGCCGTACGCCGCCCCGCCGTCTAACAGCGCCCCTCCGGCGACCAGCCCGGCGGCGAGCAGTACTGTACGTCGGCCGATGATCTTCTTAGTCATAGGATCCAGTATGCAGTACACGGAATACCATGCCTCCAAGGCGTAGCTGACTGCGGACGACCGCTGCCGCGCGCTGACGCCCGGCCAGCACGGTGACAGCCCGCAGTTCCAGGACTCGAGACCAGCGCGACAACCGGCGCCCGCGCGGCTCGGCCGGAGGGCGGCCCGCCGGTTCCGACGCCGAGCGCTACAAGGCACGTCACGTCGTCGGCCGGGGGATCAACCGGCTGAAGACTTCCGCGCCGTGGCCACCCGCTACGACGAGCGTGCCTGCATCTTCCTCGGCGCTCCGTCCGGCCGGCGACGCGTTCGTCGGACAAATTCGCTACCCGGCGGCCGCAGCGCCGTGATAGACAACCGACGTGCAGAACATCTTGGAGTTTCCCAAGGTCCTGCTGATCGAAGACCGCTCGGCCGCGTTCCGCGCCGCGATCGCGTCCGCCCCCGACCTTGACGTCCAGGTCCCGACCTGCCCGGACTGGACGCTGCGCGAACTGGCGCAGCACCTCGGCGACGGGCGCCGCCGCCAGGCCGCCATCGTCGCGGCGGGCCCGGACGCTGAGCCCCCGGCGAAGACGGGCCCGAAGGACGCCCCGACCGCGCCCCGCGACCGCGAAGCCCTGGACGCCTGGCTCGCCGAGTCAACCGAGCTCATGCTCGCCGCGATGCGCGAGGCCGGCCCGGACCGCGGCTGCTGGACCTGGTGGGGCCGCTCGCAGGCCCCGGAGACCAGCGGAGCCGTGGCCCGGCACCAGATCCAGGAGATCGCCGTCCACACCTACGACGCCCAGCTCACCCAGGGGGTCGCACAGCCGCTGCCGACGGACGTCGCGGTCGAGGGCGTCGACGAGTTCCTGACGACCGTCGCGGCGACGACCGTCCCCTGGCCGTTCAAGCCGGCGACCATCGACCTGCACGCGACCGAGGGCCGCTCCTGGCGCCTGACCCTCGACGCCGACGGCGTCCGCTGCGACGACCTCGCCGCCGACGCGGAGCCGGGCGACCTGGCGATGCGAGGCGCAGCGAGCGAACTGGTCCTCTACTTCTACGAGCGCGTCCCGCTCGGCCGCCTGGAGACCACCGGCGACACCGAGCCGATGGAGCAGCTCGCAGACTGGGACCCGAACGCGTGAAAGGCGCACTTGCGACGCATCCGTCGGTTGCCCGCGCTCCTGCGGGCGCCACTGAGCCCTGGGGATCGGCGCAGGGCCTCGCGGCGGATGCGGATGATCCGGTCGCGCGCCCCATCCCGGTGGCCGGGGCGTCCAGCAGGTAGAGCACCGCGGTCAGCGGTGGACCCCAGATCCGGGTGGCCGGTGATCCGCGGCGCGGCTCGGCCGGGAATCCGTGACGCGGCCGAGGGCGTCCACCAAGGTTCTGAGGCGGCTTTCACCTGCGGCTCCGCCGGGCGGCTGAGGCGAGCGGGAAGAACAAGACTGTTGTCCGCTGATTTTCTCGTGCACGGTTGTCGGCGTCCCCACCCCATGCCGACAGGAGTTCCAGCATGTCCGAAGCCGTGCCGCTGCACCTGGCGGGCAACAACGCACCGGTCGCCGAGGAGGTGACCCTGAAGCCGTCCAAGGTCGTCGGCGAGATCCCGGCCGAGCTGAGCGGGCAGTTCTTCCGCAACGGGCCCAACCCGCGTACCGGCTGGTCGCCGCACTCCTTCGCGGGCGACGGAATGATCCACACCATCGCGCTGGAGGGCGGCAGGGCTCGCTGGTACCGCAACCGGTACGTACGCACGCCGCTGTACGAGCACCCCGGCCAGTCCCGCCTCGCCCTCGCCTTCGACCAGGAGACCGGCCGGATCGACTACCGGGTCACCACGGCCAACACCCACCTGATCGCGCACGCGGGCCGGCTGTTCGCCCTGGAAGAGGGCGGCTTCCCGTACGAGGTGACGCCGGACCTCGCCACGATCGGGGCGTACACCTTCGACGGGGCCCTGCGGACCCCGATGACCGCGCATCCGAAGACCTGCCCGATCACCGGTGAGCTGCTGTTCTTCGGCTACCGGCTGCGCCCGCCGTACCTGACCTGCTACCGCGCCTCGCCCGCCGGCGAAGTGGTGCAGAGGAGGGTCGTGGACGTGCCGCGGGCGACGATGATGCACGACTTCGCCATCACCCGCCACCACGTGATCTTCATGGACCTGCCGGTCGTCTTCGACCCCGCCCAGGCGGCGGCGGGCGGGCCGCCGTGGCGCTGGGACGACGCGCACCGCGCCCGGTTCGGCGTGCTGGCGCGTATGGCCGGCGACGACGCGCCCGTCCGCTGGTTCGACATCGCCCCGTGCTACGTGTGGCACACCATGAACGCCTTCGAGGACCCGCGGGGCGACACGATCACCGTCACCGGCACCCGTGTCCGCACGCTGTGGCGCGGCGGCGCCGGAGACCTGGAGGGCGGGCTCCCGGTCGTGTACCGCTGGACGCTGGACCTGAGGTCCGGCGCGGTCGCCGAGGAGGCACTCGACGACACGCCCAGCGAATACCCCCGGGTGGCCGACTCGGTGCTCGGGCTGCCCCACCGTTACGGCTACACGACGAGCTTCTCCCTGGACGCCGAGCCGGAGCGGTCGGAGATCTACGCCTACGACCTCATCGGCGGCGGGCGGGCGGTGCACCGCCTCCCCGCGGGCCACACCTGCGGCGAGGCCGTCTTCGTGCCCCGGGCCGGGGGCGGCGAGAACGAGGGCTTCCTGATGACGTTCGCGCACGATCGCGCCGCCGGCACGAGTTACCTGGCCGTCCTGGACGCCGCCGACCTGGCCGCGCCCCCGCTCGCCGAGGTGCACGTACCGGTGCGTGTCCCCGCGGGCTTCCACGGCAACTGGATCCCGGCCTGAGTATCGAGGGCGCACCTTCATCGGGCCAGGCAAGGCTCAGCCTGGCCTGACCGGCGCGGTCTACCTGCACAACAGGTGACCTCACCGGTTTCCGGCGGCGTGTCCTCGAAGGTCGGCGCCCATCCGGCGGGGCCGGTCGCCTGGTTTCGGCCACCACGTCGCCGTGCCGGACGATCAGCTCTCCGCCACGCACCCGCCGGCCGGCCCGCGGATCGGCCAGGCAGCGCAGCAGGGAAGCCGCGGCGGTGGCCGGCCGGGATGGCGTCGTCCAGCACGAACAGCGGGATCACGGCGCAGGCGGCCACCAGGGCCGGGTGGTCGTGCACGCGCAGGTCCCCGTTGAACAGGACCACTGTGTCCGTAAGTTCCTCATACCGGACTCCTTCGCGACACCACAGGCCGTGGTTGCGGCTGTGGGGGTCTTCATACCTCGCGTGCCCGCGACGCGAGGCCGTACGCCGGCCGAAGACATGGCAGGCGTGCCGCGGGGAAGGGTCGTCGGCATGTCATTGTGCCTGGTCACCGGCGCGACCGGTTACATCGGCGGGCGGTTGGTGCCCGAGTTGCTCGCCGCCGGCCACGAGGTGCGGTGCATGGTGCGCTCGGCCGGGAGGCTGCGTGACCTGCCGTGGGCGGCGCGTACGCAGGTGGCCGAGGCCGACGCCACGGACGCCGGGGCGACGCGCCGGGCATTGGACGGGGTCGAGGTCGCGTACTACCTGATCCACGCGATGGGCGCGAGCGGCCGGTTCGCCGAGCGGGACCGCCTGGCGGCGCGCACGTTCGCGGCGGCGGCGGCCGAGGCGGGCGTGCGGCGGATCGTCTACCTGGGCGGCCTGACCGCTGATGAGCGGCTCTCGCCGCACCTGAGGTCGCGGGCGGAGGTGGGGGAGATCTTCCTGGAGGGGGCCGTGCCCGCGGTGGTGCTGCGCGCCGCGGTGATCATCGGTTCCGGGTCGGCCTCGTTCGAGATGCTGCGCCACCTGACCGAGCGGTTGCCGGTGATGACGACGCCGCGCTGGGTGCGCAGCCGTACCCAGCCGATCGCGGTGCGGGACGTGCTGCGCTACCTCCTCGCGTGGGCGGAGGTGTCGGGGACGGTCAACCGGGGTTTCGACCTCGGCGGGCCCGACGTGCTGACCTACGCCGACATGATGCACGCTTACGCGGCCGTGGCCGGCCTGCCGCCCCGGCTGATCATTCCGGTGCCGCTGCTCAGCCCCCGGCTCTCCAGCCTGTGGGTGGGGCTGGTCACGCCGGTCCCGGCGAGCATCGCGCGTCCGCTGGTGGAGTCGCTGCGCAACGAGGCCGTGTGCGGCGAGCACGACATCGCCCGCTACGTGCCCGATCCCGAGGGCGGGCTGACCGGCTTCCGGCGGGCGGTGGCGCTGGCGCTGATGAAGATCAAGGAGGCGGACGTGGCCACCCGCTGGTCCTCGGCGTCCACGCCGGGCGCGCCGAGCGATCCGCTGCCCACCGATCCCGGCTGGGCGGGCGGCAGCCTGTACGTCGACGAGCGCAGCCTGGCCGTACCGGCGAGCGCGGAGGCGCTGTGGCAGGTGATCGAGGGCATCGGCGGCGACAACGGCTGGTACTCCCTGCCGGTCGCCTGGAAGCTGCGGGGGCTGGCCGACCGGCTCGTCGGCGGCGTGGGCCTGCGGCGCGGCCGGCGGGACCCCGACCGGCTGCGGGTGGGCGACTCGATCGACTTCTGGCGGGTGGAGGACGTGGTCCCCGGCGAGCTGCTGCGGCTGCGCGCCGAGATGCGGCTGCCCGGTCTGGCCTGGCTGGAGCTGGGCGTCGCGCGCGACGGCGACCGGACGACCTACACGCAGCGGGCGATCTTCCATCCGCGCGGCCTGCTCGGTCACCTGTACTGGCGGGGCATCTCGCCGTTCCACGGTCTGATCTTCGGGCGGATGCCGGTCAACGTGGCGGCGGCGGCCCGGCGGCGAGAGCAGATCTTGTCCTGATTCTCGGCCGGCCGTGAGGGACGCTTGGCACGTCACGGGGCACATGCGTCCGTGACCGGGGCGGCTGCGAAAGACAAGGTGTGCAACAGACGCGGAGCGGACAGGACAGACGCGCGGCCCTGCGGCCTGCCCGCGTGCTGGGCGTGGTGTTCCTGGTGGCCATGATCGGCTGCCAGGTGGCGTCGGGGCTCGACGCGCGGCCGGAGCGGTTCACGACGGTGATCGTGGCCCTGCTGGCGGCGTGCGCGGTGGCGTTCGCCGCGGCCGTGTGGGGCGCGGGCGGAGCGGTGGCCGCGTTCGGCGCGGCGGTGCTGATCGGGTACACGGCCGAGCTGGTCGGGGTGTCGACCGGGTTCCCGTTCGGCGAGTACCGCTACAGCGGCGTGCTGTGGCCGCAGGTGGGCGGCGTTCCGGTGGTGGTGGCGCTGGCCTGGGGCGGGATGGGGCTGGCGGCGTACGCGGTGGCGGCCGCCATCGCACCGGCCGGTTGGGCACGGACGTGCGTGGGCGCGGGCGCGCTGACGGCGTGGGATCTGTTCCTCGACCCGCAGATGGTCCGCCTCGGGCTGTGGACGTGGGCGCAGGACGGCTTCTACCGCGGCATCCCGCTGAGCAACTTCGCCGGCTGGCTGCTGGTGTCGGCCCTGGTCATGCTGGCCGTCGGAGGCATCTGCGGCGCGGCGAGGGCAGGGCGGGGGCTGCTGGTGCTGTACACGGTCATGGCGGTGATGGAGACGGTCGCCTTCGCGGCGGTGTTCGACCCGCCCGACGCGCTGGTGGCGGTGGCCGGAGGGATCACGATGGGCGCGTTCGCCGCGCCGGCCTGGAGGCGGTCATGGCAGAGGTGACGGTGGTCGGCGGCGGCGTGGGCGGCATGGTGTGCGCGCTGCTGCTCGCCAGGCAGGGGCACGACGTGCGGCTGTACGAGCAGTCGCCGCGGCTCGGCGGCAAGCTGGCCGAGCATCGCCGGGACGGGTTCACCTTCTCCCTGGGGCCGTCGCTGCTCACCATGCCCGAGCTGTTCCGCGAGCTCGGCCTGGGACGCGAACTGATCGAGCCGGAGCTGCTGTGCCGCTACCGGTTCGCCGACGGCAGCGTGCTGGACGCCCGGCGCGATCCGCACCGGATGGCCGCCGCGGTGGATCTGCTCGCCCCCGGCGAGGGACGGGCCTGGCGCGCCTTCCACCGCTGGGCCCAGGGCTGCCTGGAGGCGGCGAGCCGGACGGTGTTCGCCGGGCCGCTGATCCGGCCGCCGCACGAAGCCCGGCTGCCGGACCTGCTGGCCGTGGCCCCCGCACACACCCTGGACGGGCTGGCCCGCCGCTACTTCACGGACACCCGGCTGCGGCAGTACGTCGGCCGCTATGCCACCTACGCCGGGTCGAGCCCCTACCGGGCACCCGCCGCGCTCGGCTGCGTCCCGGCGCTGGAGCACGGGCAGGGCGTCTGGTACGTGCCCGGCGGCCTGGCCCGGCTCGCTGACGACCTGGCGCTGCTGCTGAAGGCCGCGAACGTCCAGGTGCTGCTGTCCGAGCCGGTCGCCGCCGTCGAGGCCGACGGCTCCCGGGTGACGGGGGTGCGGCTGGCCGGTGGCGAACGCGTGCGGGCCGACGTGGTGGTGGCCAACACCGACGCCGCCGCCCTGTACGGCCGCCTGCTGCCCGACCGCCGCCGGCTGCGCCGCATCGCCAGGCTCGGCCGTTCGTCGTCGGCGCTGCTGATCCTGGCCGGGGTCGAGGGGCGCACACCCGGGCTGCCGCATCACTCGGTGCTGTTCTCGTCCGACTACGAACGGGAGTTCGGCGACATCTTCGACCGCGGGAGCCCGCCGCTCGACCCCACCGTCTACCTCGGCTGCTCGGCGGTCGACGACCCCTCCCAGGCTCCGGAGGGGGCGGAGAACTGGACGATGCTCGTCAACGTGCCCGCTCGCGATCCGGGGCGCTGGCCGATCGGGGTGGCGGCGTACCGGGACCTGGTGCTGGAGCGGCTGGCCGAGCGCGGCCACGACCTGGCGGGCCGGTTGCGCTTCGCCGACGTCTTCACGCCCGCCGACCTGCGCGACCGGTACGGCGCCTGGGGCGGAGCCATCTACGGCAGCGCCTACCGGGGGCGGCTGTCGTCCTTCCGGCGCCCGGGCAACCGCGGCCCGCGCAAGGGGCTGTACCTGGTCGGCGGGTCGGCGCAGCCAGGGGGCGGGCTGCCCATGGTGACGCTGGGCGCGCGCATCGTGGCCGGGCTGGTCGCCCAGGACCTGCGAGGGAACGGGCGATGAGGCTGCTCACGGGCGCGCAAGTCGTCGCGGCCGCTGTCGTGGCCGCCAGGCTGGCGCGCGGACGGCGGCGGCTGCCGCCGCTGCGGCCCACTCCGCACGCCGGCGTGACGATCTCCGTGGTGATCCCGGCTCGCGACGAGGCGGCCAGGATCCGGCCGTGCCTGCGCGCCGCGCTGGCGTCCCCCGCCGTCACCGAGGTGATCGTGGTCGACGACGGCTCCCGCGACGGGACGGCCGAGGTGGCCGCTTCGCTGGGGGCCACGGTCGTCACCGCCGAGCCGCTGCCCGGCGGCTGGGTGGGCAAGCAGTGGGCGCTGCGTCAGGGGGTGGCCGCGGCCGGCGGCGAGGTGGTGGTCACGCTGGACGCCGACACCCGCCCCGCGCCGGGGCTGTTCGGGGCGCTCGCGGGCGCCCTGGAGCGCTACGACCTGGTGAGCGCGGGCCCCCGGTTCGTCTGTGACGGCGTGCTGGAGCAGGCCCTGCACGCCTCCATGCTGGCGACGCTGGTCTACCGGTTCGGGCCGGTCGGCCCCGCGAGCCCGCCGCCGCCGCACCGCGTCGTCGCCAACGGTCAGTGCCTGGCCTTCCGCCGTGCCGAGCTGGCCGGTGTGGACGGGTTCGCGCTGGTCCGGGATCGCATGACCGACGACGTGGCGCTGGCCCGGGCCCTGGCCGGGCGGGGGTGGCAGGTCGGTTTTCTGGACGCGGGCGCTCTGCTGGAGGTCGACATGCACGACTCGGTGGGCGAGCTGTGGCGGGAGTGGGGGCGTTCGCTGCCGCTGAGCGACGTGACGGGACGCGGATGGCAGGCGGCCGACCTGGCCGTCATCTGGCTCACCGGGGCGCTGCCCGTGCTGCGGCTGGCGGCCGGCCGGCCCACCGGGCTGGACGTGGCGCTGCTGGTGGCGCGGTCGCTGCTCACGGGTGCGCTGCGCGGCAGCTACCGCGGGGCGGGCGCGGGGGTGCTGTTGTCGCCGCTGCTCGACCCGGCGTCGGCGTTCCGGCTGACCCAGGCCACGCTGCGGCCGGTACGGACCTGGCGCGGCCGCACCTACCCGGCCACCGACGGCACCCGTCCGGACCCGGGCGGGGAAGCGGGGGACGTCAGCTGCGGCGCGCGGCCAGTGCCGCCTGGCCGAAACGCAACCCGATGAGGCACATCAGCCCCCCGGTCGCCGCCACCAGCTCCACGGGCGCGAACAGCAGCTGCAGCACCGGCACGCCGAACACCGCCAGGCGCGCCCCCACCGCGAACGACCGCACCGCCAGCGCCGCCACCACCAGGGCGGTGATCGCCAGCACGAACGCCGGCGGGCAGATGACCGCGATCCCGCCCGCGAACGTCAGGATGGACCGGCCGCCACGGAAACCGGCGAAGACCGGCCACGCGTGCCCCGCCATCGCCGCCGCCACCGCCAGATACACCGGCGCCACGCTCGCCCCCGTCACCACGCCCAGGGCGGTGGTGTGGGCGCCGCTGACGAGCAGCCCCAGCAGCGCCGCCAGCGCGCCCTTCGCCGTGTCGCCGGCGAACACCGGCACGGCCGCCCGCCGGCCGAGCTGTTCCCTGACGTTCCAGTACCCCGGGTTGCGGTCGCCGACCTTGCGCGGATCGACACCGTACGCGCGCGCCACCAGCACCGCGACCGGCACCGAGCCGAGCAGGTAACCGGAGATGACCGCCACCAGCACGTCAACCATCGCCTCGTTCCACCTCATCCGATACGGCAGCATCCGCGAGATGCGGCACATGGCTTTCGACCGCCCGCCGCTGCGGCGCACCGGCGGGCTGCTGTTCTGGCGGCTGCTCGGCACCGGCCGGGGCCGGACCATGTCGCTGGGCGCCGACCTGCGCCGGTGGGCCCTGTTCGCGCTCTGGCGCGACGAGAGCGACCTGGAGGAGTTCCTGCGCGTCTCGCCGATCGCCGCCCGCTGGCGGACGGAGGCGGACGAGAGCTGGCAGGTGCGGCTGACCCCGCTCGCCTCGCGCGGCGCCTGGGCGGGAGGCGACCCGTTCGACGGGCATACGGTACGGCACGGCGGCGGAGCACGGCCCACGGCGGGCGAGGCGGGGCCGGTGGCGGTGCTGACCAGGGCGTCGATCCGGGCTCGCCGCCTGGTCGCGTTCTACCGGTCGGTGCCACCGGTTGAGGAGCTGCTGCGGCGGCAGGACGGCTGTCTGGCGTCGATCGGCATGGGGGAGTGGCCGCTGGCCCGGCAGGCGACCTTCTCGCTGTGGCGGGACAGCGCAGCGGTGAACGCCTTCGCCTACCGGGGACAGGCACACCGGCGCGTCATCGACCAGGTCCGCTCCCGCGGCTGGTACGCCGAGGAGCTGTTCGCCCGCTTCGCCCCGTACGCCAGCGAGGGCACCTGGGACGGCACCGACCCGCTGCGCTGACACTGAGCCCATCACGGCCCCATCACGGCTCCATCACGACCCCATCACGGCGCCGTCGCCGCGCCCTTGAGCCCGGCCCCGATGCCGGCCGCCGGGTCCTGCCCCGCCAGCGCGTGGGCCACCACGCACGCCCGGGCGATGGTGGCCGCGCGGGAGGAGCCGTGCGCGACGACGACGGTGCCACGCAGCCCGAGCAGGGTGGCACCGCCATGGGTCTGCGGGTCGTAGCGGCGGGCCACCTCGGCGAGCCGGTCCGGCGAGGCGATGCCGGCCTGGGCGACCATGGTCAGCGCCGTACGGACACAGCCCTCGACGTTCTTCAGCACCACGTTCCCGGTGAACCCGTCGGTGACGATCACGTCCACCACCCCGCTCAGCACGTCATGGCCCTCGACGTTGCCGTGGAAGCGCACCGGCGAGGCGGCGATCAACTTCGCGGACTGGCAGGCCAGCCGGTTGCCCTTGCCCGGCTCGGAGCCGATGGACAACAACCCCACCGCCGGGTCGGGACGGCCCAGCACGGCTCGCGCGTACCCCACGCCGAGCAGGGCGAACTGGGCGACCATGGCCGGGCTCGGATCGGCTGTCGCGCCCGCGTCCACCAGCACGCTCGCGCCGCCCGTCAGCGCGGGCAGGGCCACGGCCAGGGCGGGCCGCAGCACCCCGGCGGCACGGCCGATGCCCCGTACCGCGCAGGAGACCACCGCGCCGGTGGACCCGGCCGACACGAACGCCCCGCCCGCGCCCCGGCCGACCAGCTCGCAGCCCACCGCCAGGCTGGAGGCCGCCAGCGCCGCGGCGCCGGCGCCGCGCTCGGTCATCGGCACCGCGTCGTCGGCGTGCACCACGGCGATCTCGCCGGTGGCGCTGTGCCGGCGCAACTCGGCGAGCACGCGGGCCTCGTCGCCGACCAGGGTGATGGGCACGTGGTGGGTACGCCACGCCGCCACCGCTCCGGCGACGGTCTCTGCGGGCCCGTGGTCGCCGCCCATCGCGTCCAGCACCACCGGCGGCACGCTCGTCATGGCGGTCACGGGAGCTCCACGCGTACCCGGCGTTCGGCCCGGCCCGCCTCGGCGGAGGCCAGCAGATGGCGGGCGAACACGGCCGCCTTGCGCCGGCGCGGCACCCGCACCCTTGCGGTGAGCACCTCGAACCCGCGGCGTTCGATCTCCTCCAGGATGCCGCCGTACAGCTCGAACGCGGCGCGCACGCACGGCTGCGACGAGGCGACGAGCAGGCCGAAGCCGCCGGCGGCGGCGCGGTAGTGGTCGCGGGCGCGGCCGGCCTCGAAGGCGAGCAGGTCCCGTACGCGGGCCGCCGTGCGCCGGGCGCCCAGGTCCTCCGGCTTGACGCCGAACTTGTCCAGGTCCTCCAGCGGCAGGTAGACGCGGCCCCTGGCGTAGTCCTCGCCGACGTCGCGCAGGAAGTTGGTGAGCTGGAAGGCCAGGCCGAGCTGGCGGGCGGGTTCGCGGGCCGCCCGCTCGCGGCCGGGCGCCGCCTCCAGCACCGGCAGCATCATCGTGCCGATGGCGGCGGCCGAGCCCGCCATGTAGCCGAGCAGGTCGTCGTAGGTCGCGTACCGGGTCACGGACAGGTCGGCCCGCATGGAGACGAGGAAGGCGCCGATGTCGTCGTGGCCGATGCCGAAGGACCGCACGGTGTGCAGGAACGCCGGCAGCACCGGGCTGTCCACGTCCGCGCCGGCGAGCCCGGCCTCGACCCGGCCTGACAGCGCGTCGAGGGCGCGGGACCGGTCGGCGGTCATCGTGAAGGAGTCGACGATCTCGTCGGCGTAGCGGGCGAAACCGTACAGGGCGTGCACGTGCCGCCGCTTCCACTGCGGCAGCAGCCGGGTGGCCAGGTAGTAGGAGCGGCCGTGGCGGGCGTGCAGCCGCCGGCAGCGCTCGTAGCTGGCGGTGAGCGTCAACGGGTCTCCTCGAGTATGCGTTCGGCGGCCAGCCGGCCGGAGATCAGCACGGGCGGCACCCCCACCCCGGGCGCGGTGTACATGCCGGCGAAGTGCAGCCCGGGCACCCGCCGGGCGACGGCTGACGGGCGCAGCCACGCCGTCTGGGTGAAGCGGTGATCGAGTGCGAACGGGGTGCCCGCGCTGTGCCCGCGCGCCGCCCAGGCGGGCGGGTCCACCACCAGCCGGGGCGCGGCTGCCAGGTCGCCGTAGCCGAGCCCGGCCATCCGGCCGAGCAGCCGCGACTCCAGCTCGGGCCGCAGCCGCCGCCAGTCGGCGCGTTCGAGGTTCGGCGCGGGCTCCAGGACGCTGAGCGTGGCGTGCCCCGCCGGCGCGGTCTCGCCGTCCGGCTCGGGGCAGGTGACGAGCAGGCTCGGGTCCGGTTGCGGCCTGCCCGCCGCCAGCGCGCCGAACGTGTCCTCCCAGGTACGGCCGAAGTGCAGCGTGTGGTGCGCCTGACCGGTGGGCGGGCGGTCCAGGCCGGCGTGCAGCACCAGGCAGGAGGGGGAGTGCCGGGGCCGGCGCAGCCGCCAGTCGTCCGCCGGGCCGGGCAGCAGCCGCCTGGCCGCCAGCCGGTCGCACGCGACGACCACCTGCCGGGCCGGCAGTCGCTCGCCGTCGGCCAGCAGGACGCCGGTGACGCCGTCGCCGTCCGTCACGATCTCGCGGGCGCGCACGCCGTAGCGGATCCCGGCGCCGAGCTTGTCCAGCAGGGCCGCCATCGCCGACGGGATGGCGTGCATGCCGCCGCGTTCGGGGAAGTACACGCCGCCGACGGTGTCCATGTGCGCGATGACGGCGTAGATGCCCAGCGCCTGCTGGGGCGAGAGGCCCACGTACAGGGCCTGGAACGTGTGCGCCTTGATCAGCCGGGGGTCCCTCAGGTGACGGGCGGCCAGCCGGTCCAGCCGGCGGAAGCCGCCCAGCGCGGCCAGCCGCAGCAGCGCGGCCGGCCGGGCCAGGCCGCGCAGCCGCGTCATGTCCGCGTCGATGAACGCCGGCCACTCCAGCCGGAACATCTCCGCCAGCAGCCGCCGGTACCGCTCGTAGCGCGCCGCCTCCGCGGGCCCGCACACGGTCCGCACCTGCTCGGTCATCGCCTCGCGCTCCGGCAGCACGTCCAGCCGCGACCCGTCCTCGAAGACCATCCGGTAGGACGGGTCCAGCCGGCGCAGCGGCAACCAGTGCCGCAGCTCCTGCCCGGCCGCGCCGAAGACCTCGGCCAGCACGTCCGGCATCGTCAGCACGGACGGGCCGGTGTCGAAGCGGTACGCCCCGAGCCGGGCGGTGCCGCAGCAGCCGCCGGGCTCGTCGAGGGCCTCCACCACCGTCACCTGGCGGCCGGCCGCGGCCAGGTGGACGGCCGCCGACAGGCCGCCCAGGCCGGCTCCGACGACCACGACAGCACCCATCACAGGCTCTTCGCCGTCGAAAGGGTGGCCAGCTCCGTCAACGCCTGCCGGGCCTCCGGCGGGATGCCGGGCGGACGATCCAGCGCCGTGACCGCCTCGTCCGTCAGGGCGGCGATGCGCCGCTCCGCCGCCTCCAGGGCCCCGCACCGCACGATCAGCTCCCGCGCGGCCGCCACCCCGCGCTCATCGGTGATGCCGTCCAGGAGCGCGCTGCCCGTCACCCGGCGGGCGTAGGCGAGCAGGAAGGTCGCCTTGCCCTGCGACAGATCCGAGCAGCCCTTGCCGGTGCGCGCCGGGTCGCCGAACACGCCGTTGACGTCGTCCCTGAGCTGGAAGGCCGCACCCAGCGGCAGCGCGTACGCGCTCAGCAGCCGCCGCGTCCGCGGGCAGCCGCCCGCGACGGCGTGGCCCAGGTGCAGCGGCCCCTCGACCGTGTACTTGCCCGACTTGTAGAGCGAGATGACCTCCGCCTGCTCCTGCCCCTCACCTGCCCCGGCCGCGGCGGCCAGGTCGAGATACTGCCCGCCGATCGCCTCCACCCGCAGCCGGGTGAAGACGTCCAGCGCGGCGCCCAGGCGCGGGCCCGCCGTCTCCAGCAGGGCGGCGTCGGCCCAGCTCCACGCCAGCAGCGCGAGCAGGGTCGCCACCGACTCACCGAACCGGCCCGCGTCACCCCGCCGCCCGGACGCGCGGTGCAGGGCGGCCAGCGCCACGTGCGCCGCCGGCCGGCCACGCCGCGCGGCCGCCTCGTCCATCACGTCGTCCAGCAGCAGCGCCGCCGCGTGCACCAGCTCCATCGCGCAGGCCGCGGGCAGCACCTCCGCCGGCCGCTCGCCCCCGGCCGCCCGGTATCCCCAGTAGACGAACGCCGGTCGCAACCTCTTACCGCCACCGAGCACGAACTCCACCAGGAACTCGCGCACCAGCTCGACATCGTGATCGTCCAGGAAGCCGAGCCGCCCGAGCTGCTCTTCCAGCAGCTCCGCCAAACGCTGCTCGACCAGCTCCCGCACCTGGCCGGTCTGCGAGGTCATCGTGTCCATGCACGCAACTCCTTCTGCCGCTATAGAGAGCCTTCGCAGGAGGAGCGGACCCGGTTGCACACGATCCGAAACGCCTCTTCACGGTAACCACCGGACGCCGAATCCCGAACAGGACACGCTCGCGTATGCGTCCGAGCACCCCCGCAACCGCGAAAAGATGGTCGGACACGTCGAGCGGCAGCAGGAGCCATGGGCGAGGACAAACCGGTCAGCGAAGCAGACGCGGGCTACGGCATCGGAGCCGTCTCCCGCCGGCTCGGCGTGCCCGCGCCGACGCTGCGCACCTGGAACCTGCGGTACGGCCTGGGTCCCAGCCGCCGCAGCGCCGGCGGCCACCGCCGCTACGACGCCGCCGACCTGCGCCGCCTGGCCGAGATGCAGCGCCTGATCGCCACCGGCCTGCCGGCCGCGGAAGCCGCCAGGCTCGCCCTGGCCCTGCCGGCCGCGGACCCCGAGCCAGGCCCGGCCGTCCCGCCTCCCCCCGAACGGCCCGGCGCCCGCCCGGCCACCGCCGCGCTGGCCCGCGCCGCGCTCATGCTCGACAGCCACGCCGTTTCCGCCCTGGTCGAGCAGGCGCTGGACGAGCACGGTGTGGTGTGGACGTGGGAGCGGCTGGTGCTGCCCGTCCTCGACACCATCTGCCGCCGCCAGGACGCGGCCGGAGCGGGCATCGACGCCGAGCACCTACTGTCCGACCTGATCCAGGCGGCCCTGCACCGCCTCGCCCGCGACGTCCCGGTGGTTGCGGCGGCCCGTCCGGTGCTGCTGGCCTGTGCCGAGGACGAGCAGCACAGCCTGCCGGTGCACGCGCTGGCCGCCGCCCTGGCCGAACGGGACGTGCAGACCCGCGTCCTGGGCGCCCGCACCCCCTACACCGCCCTCGCCCACGCCATGCGCCGGCTCGGCCCGGCCGCGGTGTTCATCTGGTCGCAGCAGGCCGCCACCGGCGACACCGCCCCGCTCGCCACCCTGCCACGGCTGCGTCCCGCCTGCGAGATCGTCATCGGCGGGCTCGGCTGGCACGGCGAGCCACCTCCGGGCGTCATCCGCGTGTCGACGCTGCCCGACGCCGTCGCGCGCATCACGTCCACGCTCGGCTAACTGCGCGACGCCCCCCGACGAAGCTTGTGGCGGCGCCCCCAGCCCCGCTATGAATAAGTTTTGAATAGTTTTTTCGGGTGAGAGGGCAGGGCCATGGAGATCAGTGACGAGGAAGCGCTCGACGAGTGTTACCGCACGCACGCCCCCGCCCTGCGCTCGTACCTGCGCCGCTTCGTGCCCGCTCAGGACGTGGAGGACATGATCCAGGTCGTCTTCGCCGACCTCTGGCGCTCACGCCGCCGCTACGACCCCACCAGAAGCCAGGCCGCCTGGGTGTTCGCCATCGCCCACCGCCGCGCCATCGACCACCTGCGCGTCCGCCGGCCCGCCACGGTCCCGCTGGACGAGGTCGGCGATCCGCCCGTACCGGAGCGACCGGTGGCGGACGTGCTCGCCGATCGCGACCGGCTCGGCAGAGCGCTCGCCGCGCTGCCGCACGCCCAGCGACAGGCCATCGAGCTGGCCTACTTCGCCGACCTGACCCAGCGGGAGATCGCCGATCGGCTGCGGGTGCCGCTCGGCACCGTCAAGGCCCGTACGACGCGAGGGCTGCGCAGGCTCTCGGCGTTGCTGGCGGGTCTCGGCTGACCCGCGCTTCGGCAGATCCTCATGAAGAACAGGTCGGGCTCGAACCCGATGCTGCAGGGAGAGGGGAAGAAGCGCAGGTCGGCGCCTTCGCGCAGCGCGGGTATCACCGCGAACCCCGGTACGCCGGTTGATCGCGGCCCAGTTCCCCAGGGGAAGGGCCTTCCGATCGCCCCGGTCCCCGTGGACGGTGCGCGGCCGGCTGAGGGCCAGTCCGCTCATCCGTCACGGATCGCCGACATGCGTCGTTCGCCGTGCAGGTGGCCGAGCTCATCCTGGCGTTGCAGCGATGCGACGCCACGGGCGGACTACCGGCGGACGCGCACAGTTCTCTACCGCGGCGCCCTGCACTGCCGGCTCCGATCAGAACGAGGCCGCCCGCTGCCTGCTCATCATCACGGACCTGCTGTCCGACCACGCCCCGGGCTTGACGTAGGGTCGGCTCCAGGATCTACGGTTTCGAAGCATGAGATATCGCATCCTCGGTGGCACCGGCATGGAGGTCAGCGCCTACTGCCTCGGCACGATGATGTTCGGCATGGCCGGCAACCCCGACCACGACGACAGCATCCGCATCATCCACACCGCCCTCGACCACGGGATCAACTTCGTCGACACCGCCGACATGTACTCGGCGGGGGAGTCCGAGGAGATCGTCGGCAAGGCGTTGCAAGGCCGGCGGGACGACGTGGTGCTGGCGACCAAGGTGCACTTCCCGATGGGCGGCGAGGGGCCGAACCGGGGTGGCAACTCGCGGCGCTGGATCGTGCGCGCGGTCGAGGAGAGCCTCCAGCGGCTGCGCACCGACTGGATCGACCTCTACCAGATCCACCGCCCCGACCACCGCACCGACATCGAGGAGACCCTCTCCGTACTGACCGACCTGGTCCAACAGGGCAAGATCCGCGCGTTCGGCAGCTCCGCCTTCCCGGCACACGAAACCGTCGAGGCCTACCACGTGGCCCGGCAACGCGGCCTGCACCGCTTCCGCACCGAGCAGCCGCCGTACAACCTCCTGGCCCGCGGCATCGAGGCCGACGTCCTGCCCACCGCGCAGCGGCTGGGCCTGGGCGTGCTCACCTACAGCCCGCTGGGCTGGGGCTTCCTGACCGGCCGCTACCGCAAGGGCCAGCCCGCCGACCTCTCCCAGGGCCGCGCCGCCCGCGCCCCGCAGCGCTTCGACCCGTCCATCCCGGTCAACGCGGCCAAGCTGGAGGTCGTCGAGGAGCTGGTGAAGCTCGCGGACGAGCTCGGCCGCACCCTGCCGGAGCTGGCCGTCGCCTTCGCCGCCTCCCACCCGGCGGTCACCTCGGTCATCCTCGGCCCGCGCACGAGGGCGCAACTGGACGGCCTGCTGAAGGGCGCCACCCTGACACTGGACGACGCCGTGCTCGACCGGATCGACGAGCTCGTGCCCCCGGGCACCAACGTCTACCACCCCGTCGGCCTCTGGAGCCCGGCCCCCCTGACCGACCCCGCCCTGCGCCGCCGGCCGCTCGGCGACCGCGCCGCGAGCTGACCCGGGACGAGGCGCCGGGCGGACGGGAGCGGAACGTCCCATGGACGCCCAGATCGACAGCTCCAGCTCGGCCAGAGCCTTTGGCGTCGGCCCCGCCGGCGGGCCGTGGCGTAGACCGTGCTCTCGGTGTCGGCCGGCCAGGAGTGGCCACTGACGGGGGCGCCCACCAGGGCCACTGCGGTGACGCGTGTGGGAAGGGCGAGGACGGAGTCCAACGCGGTCTCGCCGCCCATGCTCAGGCCCACCAGCGCGGCCTGGGGCAGGCCGAAGTGGTCGAGGACGGCACGCTCGGGGACGACGGCATCCCACAGGCGGGAGTCCATGCCGGCACCGTGCAGCAGTACCACCGGGCTGCCGGCGCCCCTGCGCTCCGCCCACAGCAGGCCACGCTCATCGCCGTCACTTCTGCTGGGGCCGGCGTCTGATCCTTACGGCCGTGTTCTTCGGCTTGCGCGATGCGGGCGGTGAGGTTGGCGCGGATCTCCTCCAGCCGCGCCCGCCCGGCGGGGTCCGCTCGAAGGAGCGGACGACGCACGCGGACTTCTCTGCACTTGGGGCGGTCCGTTCCCGAAGCGTCTGATCTGCCGCTCTGAGTGGTGCCAGAGGAATCACAGCGCGACGTTCCGGGAAGCGAGAGCCGCTCCGCCTGCTGCCTCGGTACTGTGACTTCGCATGACCGGCACCGAGATCGAGATCACCGCAGACCTGGTCCGAGATCTGCTGCAGGAGCAACATCCGGACCTTGCGGGGCTGCCCATCCGCGAGGTGGCGGGCGGCTGGGGCAACCAGATGTGGCGCCTCGGGGGCGAGTTGGCCGTACGCATGCAGCGCATGGACCCCACCCCGGAGCTCCAGCTCAAGGAGCGGCGGTGGCTACCCGTGCTGGCCCCGCGCCTGCCGCTTCCGGTGCCGGCCCCGGTGCGGTTCGGCGAGCCGTCCGAGCGCTTTCCCAAGCACTGGACCGTGATGACGTGGGTTCCCGGCGAGCCGCTGGACCACGGCGCGATCAGCCGCGGCGCGCACGCGGCCGACACGCTGGCGAGCTTCCTCCAGGCGCTGCATGTGGAGGCGCCCGCCGAGGCCCCGGGCAGTTCGGACTTCGGCGCTCACCCCGAGAGGTGCACCGGCGGCTTCGAGCGGTTCTTGCAGGCCGTCGACCCTGACGCCATCGGCGATGTCGGCGCCGTGCGGGCCGTCTGGGCCGATGCCGTCGCGGCCCCCGAGTGGCAGGGCCCGCCGGTGTGGGTGCACGGTGACCTCCATCCCGCGAATGTCGTCGTCTCGGACGGGACGCTGGCGGGCGTGATCGATTTCGGTGCCTTGTTCGCCGGCGATCCCGCGTGGGACCTCGCCGCCGCGTGGGTGCTCCTCCCCGAGGGGATGGCCGCACGGTTCTTCGACGCCTACGCGCACGCGGACGAAGCGGCGATCCGGCGCGCCCGCGGGCTGGCCGCCATGAAGAGCCTCTTCCTGATGCTCATGGGGCAGAACGGAGATCGGGGCCTTCCCGGGGGTAAGCCGCGCTGGGGACCTGCAGGCCGGGCAGCACTTGATCGTGTTCTGAAGGGTGTTTGACGCATGATTCTTCGACTTTCCCGATCCTGGGTGAGGGCCGGGCGGCGGCCCACCTTCGTGACGTTCGGCGATCACCGCGCGTGGTGAGGATGCCGAGTCCACGGCCGTATGCCTGCGCGCCCGGAAGATCGTCGTAGCATGCCATGCCATGAGCAGACGATTAACGACCGCGGCCGTTCTCGCCCTGGCCATCCCCGCCGCGCTCGCCCCCTTCCCCGCCCTGGCGGCCCCGAAGACCTACCTGATCAAGAACGATGACCGCTGCCTGACCTACGCGGCGGACCACACCCCGGCCGAACTGGGCTTCCGCGCCCAGGCGAACTACTGCCCGTCCACGGAGTTCGACGGTTACCTGTGGAGGCGCACGGCCCGCTCCCAGCTCGCCGTCACCTACCGCGGGCGCACGTACTGCCTGGGCGCCCCCAAGGGCACCGCGGTTCAGGTGGGGCGGTGCAGCGGCGACAAGCGCCAGCAGTTCACCTTTCCCGTGGTCAAGCAGGGCGTGTGGGACACGGTCATCCAGATCAGATGGAAGCACCTGCGCAACCTGTGCCTGCACCACAATGTGCGGCGTCCGTGGGAGATCTCCGCGGTGACATGCGGCCGTTCCGGCAGTGACCAGCACTGGGTCATGGTGCGCCGATGACAGCCCGCCTGGCGCGGCGGTGGTGTACAGGGCAGGGCCACTTCCACGGCGTCATCGCGATCACCGAGCTGGACCATGTCGCGCGGCACTGGACTGCGGAGCGCTGGGGTGTCGGGCGCGACGAGATGCTGGACGTTCTCACCGAGAGCTGGTGCGGCACGATCGGCCGTCACTGAACGGGAGCGGTCTGGACGTCGGTAGTGACGCCCTTCTCCATGGCCGGCCTCCTGCCCACGGCGATCAACCCGATGATCATGAACAGCCCGTAGGCGAGGTACGGCCAGCCATACGGCCGGCGTGGCCCCCAGCTGTCGAAAATGGTTCCCACCCCCCTCGCGATGACGGCCGCGGCCAGGACCGATCCCATGACGCGGCCCGCCGTACGAGTGCGCCGCCATGCCGGCAGGGAGGCCGGCACGATCGCCATGACGACCCCTGGCCACGCCATGAGGACGTAGTCCCAGGCGTATGGATGGTCCACCCCGTAGGTTGGATCGTCATGTTTCCTCGGATAGATCAGTTGCTGCAGTGTCCCGTACAAGGAGCCGCCGGCCAGGGAAAGCGGAAAGCCATGAGGATCATGGCCATCACCCCGTACATCGCATCGCCGACGTGCCCGTCCTGGGGCCCGCCGTCGTGCGGCCCCCGTTGTGCTTCAGCCGGTCGCGGCGGCTACCTGAGCGGCGCTGCCCCTGGCCGACAGTCGCCGTATGTGCCGTGCGGCGATGAGCGGCACCGTCACGCCGATCAGGTTGCAGTACGCCACCGCGGTGTAGAAGCCGTCCGCGCTGCCGGCGGCATGAGCCGCGGCTGCGCCGACCGCGACGATCAGGCCGAAGTAGATGGCGTTGAGCACGATGGCCCGGAAGCCGCCGCCGGTCTCCTCCATGATGGTCAGCGAGGCGAGCACGGGTCCCTGGACGGCGTAGGTCAGCGCCACGGCGCCCAGGTAGCCGCCCGTGGCCGCGGCCACCCCGGCGTCGCCTCCGACCAGCCGCGCCAGCGGGTCATGCAGTGACCACACCAGCGCGGCGATCACCACGTAGGTCACGATGGTGACCTCGAGGCCGCCGCGCATCGATTCACGCATGCGCCTCCATTCGCCCGCGCCGCGTTGCTGGTTGATGGTGATCGCTGTGGCGGTGCCCAGGGCCATGCCCGGTAGCAGCACGAGGTTCTGCAGGGTGGAGGCGGCCGTGAACCCGGCCACGGCGTTCTGCCCGTAGCCGCCGAGGACGCCGATGACCGCGAAGTTGTACGCCGAGAGCACGAAGAAGGACATGGCGATGGGCACACCGATGCGGCGCAGGTCGGTGAACACCTCGCGCCGCCAGATCCGGACGGCCGGCGGATGCCACAGCTCGGTGCGGCGCAGCAGCACCAGGCCCATGGCCAGGCCGGTCAGACCCGCTGCCGCCTCGGCGACGGGCACCGCCGCCATCCCGATGCCGGTACCGAGTCCGAGGCCGGCCACGAGGCCGATCCGCACGCTCGCCGTCCAGCTGACCAGGACGGTGGCCTGTCGCACGTATCCATAGCCGCGCAGGCCGGCCGCGCAGAGCTCCGCCCCGACGGCCGGCAGGCTGGCGGCGCTGGTCCAGTGCAGAAAGGAGGCAACGGTGTCCCGCAGCCCGGGGTCCACACCAAGGAGGCCGGGCAGGGAGGTGGCCGCGAGCGCGAGGACCAGGTAGAGGGCCGCGCCGAGCCCGAGCCATACTCTGGCCAGGCTGGCGGTGTTCGCCATGACGTCCTGAGGGCGTCCGGCTCCCTTGCTGATCGCGGCGGCGACCTGGTTGCAGACCGCGAAGCCCACCATGAGGGCGAGGACGATGAGGCTGACAGGTTGATACAGGGAACGCACATAAATGGCCTCTCCTCCCATGTGCCCGAGAATGGCGATGATTCCGAGCTGGGCAGCGAAATTGAGGCCCCCGGCCATCAGAAGGGGAACAGCGAGACCGGAGACGGTTCGCCACACGCGGTTTCTTTCATGTGCGGCCAAGGGAAACAGGCGGACCTCCGGGGACGCAACGGTTGACCAGCGGGAACATGGCCACGTTCAACCGTGTCCGGCCCTGCGGCACTCGACCGGCACCTGCCCGCCCCGCACCTCCACGAGCCCGTGCAGGTTCGGCGCCTCACCCGGACGCGGGGCCTCATCGACCCGTTCCGCCATCGCCACGATGCACCTCCTCAGTCGGCACCTGCTGCATACGACCTCACACTGTGTGAGACACAAGCCGCGCAGGAACGTGCCCCTGGACCGCTGCTGTTCAAGGCCGCCCATGGGTGCGGCAGCGGGCGGGGCGAAATCCACGCCTCACCCCGGTAGTGCTCGCCCTCGAAGACCACCCACCAGGCGGGTACCACGCCGCCCGGATGAGCGCGATGGCGTCCTCCACCCACCGTCTGCCGAGCCGGCGGTATGGCGTGATCCGCCGGGCGTGCGAACATGCATTTCGCACCTCGAGCCGATTCCAGCTGAATGAGAGCTTGGCATGCAGATGTTCAACAATCCGGTGATAGCGTGAATTCTTGCTGTGTCCTCGGTTTTGGAACAGGGCCGCGACCGCAACCCAAGCGGGCGAAGGACGAGACGCTCAGCGTGGAAATCATCGGCCGGATGACTCCGCCGCCCGGGTCGGCGCCTTGCTCCGCCAGGCAGGGCAGCACCTCCAGCCGGGGCCCGCTCTGACGGAAGCCCGGTCCCAGAAACCTCTTCGCCTCCTGCTGCTTCCGGAATTATGTCGGTCCCGTGGGGCACAGTGCTCCCATGAGTGATTCGCCTGCCCTCAGTGCCGTGTCCGACGCCCCTGGTACTCCCACGCCTTCCGCCGCGCCAGCCGAAGGGACGCCTGGCCGAGCCGGCCTGACGCAGGGTGATCGGATCAAGAGCACTCACCTGGGAGCCGAGTCTCTGGTCTGTCCCACCTGCCAGGGAGTGATCGTTGGCGTCGAGGCGGGAGCTTATACGGTCCTGCGCGGTCGGCTCATCGTCAGCAACGGCTACTGCCCGGGCAACGGGTGCGGGGCTGGACGCCCAGCGCGCTGAGCGCTGCGAGGTGATCGCCTCGTGCCGTCGCAGGGCAGGCGATCAGGTGATCCGTGGCGGTCCACCTGCCCGGCGGGCGTGCGTCGTCGGGACGCTGAACGCCGGCCGCGGGATGGGGGAGCGAGCGCCGGATGGCGTCCGGCGCCTGTGGGTGCGGTCAGGGTCGGGTGCGGTCAGGGTCGGGCGGGGCCGTTCGGGCCGGAGACGGCGCCGAGCTGGGCCAGGCCGTCGAGGATGTCGGTGCAGGTCCAGTACTCGACGAATCTGCCATCGCGGACGCGCAGGATGTCGTGTCCGCTGAAGGCGATCTTCGTGCCGATGGGGGCGGTGGCGTGCGGGATGCCGCCGGTGTAGGTGGCGCGCATGGTCCAGCGTGCGGCGATCAGGTCCCCGTCGGTGATCGGGCCGAGGTCGACGCTGATGGTGATGTCACCGAAGGCGGCCATCGTCTGCTCGATCTCGGGCAGGAGGCGCTCCGGGCCGGTGACCGCCTCGGAGTCACTGCCGTCGGGGCGCGCCTGGTGCACGACGAAGGCGGGGTCGAGGATGTCCTGAGCGTGGCTGAAGTCGCCACGCCACAGCTCGCTCCAGCGCTCGTAGAGGGCGCGCAGCTGCTCAGGGGCGTGCGTGGTCATGGTGCTCCTAGGATCTGTGCTAGAAAGACAGGGGAAATCTGCGCCGCACATTATCTGTGCGACGCAGATATAAGTACGGCATGGAGGCGATCTCACTGTCAAATCGGACGCGTGCTGAGCTGGTCGCGGCAGTCACCGCGGCGGCCCGGCGCCACCACGCCGCCTACACCCTGTTCAACCAGGCCATGGCCGAACGGCTCGGCCTGCACCCCACGGACCTGCAGTGCCTGAGCCTGCTCGGCCTGGAGCCCGGCCCGCACACCACCGGAGACATCGCGAAGCTGACCGGGCTGACCTCCGGCTCGGCCACCCGCCTGGTGGACCGGCTGGAGAAGGCCGGCCTCGCCGAGCGCCGGCCGGACACCCATGACCGGCGCAAGATGCTCGTCTCTCTCACCGCCCAGCGCGGCCCGGAGCTGGAAACCGCCTGGGAGGGGCCCGGCAGAGCGTTCGACCAGGCCCTGGACGACTTCACGGACGACGAGCTCGCCGTGATCGAGCGCTACCTGCGGCGCACCACCGAGGTCGGCACCGAACAGACCGCGCACCTGCGAGGAGGCTGAGCCCGCGAGCGGCCCTCCGGAGCACGGACGCCCGGGTTGGCGGCGGCCCTCCGGCGCGCGGACGTCCCGTTGGCGGCGGCCGTGGCGGACGCTCAGAAGCGGGCGCCGAGGTCCGCGCCGTTGCTGGGGCGCAGGAAGGCGGACGACGGTATCGAGCCGTCCGTGGTGCGCGGGCCGGTGATCGTGCTCGCGTCGGTGCTCGTGAACGTCCAGGTGCCGCCGAGATCCCAGGAGTTGCCCGAGCCGGACGACGAGCCGAGCGCGACCTGGGTCCGGTTCGCCACCGACAGGTTCCTGGTCAGGGCCGAGACGGAGTCGGCGTGGTCGAAGCCGGTGCCGCCGTTGCGCCAGGCGGTGCTGCGGTCGGTCACCAGGCGGCCCGGGTTGCCGTTGTCGGTGAAGCCGTCCACCGCGTTGTCGTAGGCGATGGAGTTGCGGACGACGTGGCCGACCGCCGGGTCCGGGTCGCCGCCGCCGAGCTTGAAGCCGTTGCCGTCGCCGGTGTAGTCGGGCAGGTTCCACCGGTTGAAGCCGTTGCCCCACGCCACGGACGACTCCACGGTCACCGCGCCGAGGAACATCCAGAAGTCCAGGCCGTCGTCGGAGTTGTTCCAGAGCCGGGCGCCGCGGATCACGTTGCCGCCGCCGGAGCCCTCCTTGATCGCGACGCCGTCGGCGCTCTCGCCGTTCTTGCGCGGGTCCCGGTTGCCGTAGCTGTCCAGGTTGACGATCAGGTTGTCGCTGGAGGCGCCCTGCAGATGCAGCCCGGACTCGTAGTTGTCCCTGGTGACCAGGCGGTCGAAGACGTTGCCGCTGGCGTCGAGGCCGAAGATCCCGTACGGGCCGTGCACGATCTCCAGCCCGATCAGCCGCCAGTGGTCGCCCTCGATGTGCACCGCGCCGCGCTCGGCCCGCGGGATGCTGGAGCCCACCGCGCCCGGCGTGTACGGCATGTTCTCGCCGTCGATGACCACCCGTTCCCTGTTGTACGCGGTCATCGTGATCGGCTTGCCGGGCGTGCCGTTCTTGAGGAGCTGGATGTTCGTGCTGGGCGCGTACGTGCCTTCGCGGATGAAGATCGTGTAACCAGGCTGTGCCAGTTCCACGGCGCGCTGGATGGTGCGGAGCGGGTCCGCCAGGGTGCCGGGGCCGGCGTCGTCGCCGTCGGTCGCCACGTAGAGCGCGGTCGCCGGCTGCTGGCCGCTCGCCTCGACGTCGAGGTGGTCGAGGTTCGGCAGGCCGGCGGAGCCGGTCGGGTCGAGCCTGATGGTGTTGGAGCCCGCCTTCAGCTGGACGGTCACGGTCTTGGTGGCCCAGGCCGACCAGGCGCCGGTGCCTTCGAAGGACAGGCTCTGGACGGTGGAGCCGTTGACGATCAGGCCGGCGGGGCGCGACGTGGTCGTTCCGTTGGCGAAGCGGATCCCGAGAGTGGCGGCCCCGGCGGCGGAGGTGTTCACGGTGAACCGGACGTGGGCCCCGGCGGCGTTGTCGGCGTTGCAGAAGCCGGTGCCGGAGTAGCCGGTCCAGTTGGACTCGATGGCGCCGGTGCAGACCGCCGGCGACGCCTCGGCCTCGTACCGGGTCGGCGCCGCGGACGCGGGCGAGGGTGACAACACGGCGTAGCAGCCGGCCACCAGGCCGGCGCACGCGAGGACAGCGGTGAGGCGCATCGCCCAACTCCTCGGTAAGCGCTTTCCGGAACGGCGCCGAGTCAAGCACAGCACGGCCGGGCACGAGAAGACGCAACTGCCTACCCGGCTGCAAACCGCGCGCAGGCCGCCGCATCCGGCCCGCACCCGGCCCGCGCTCGCCCGTGGCCCGGAGCGGATTCGCGCAGCTCAGCATCGATGCCGGCGCAGCCGCCGGGGCCCGCGCCGCGCAGGGCCGCCGCGATGAAATTTTCACCCGGGTCGGCTACCTCGTCCACGGCACGCGACAACCGGGTCATCCGCGCCTACAGCCCACCTGGAAAGGCAACCTGCCCCGGGTCAAGCGCACTGTCGCCGAGCCGACCTCGGCATCCAGCCGGGGACCTTGCTCCTCCGCAGCCCGCACGCGTCTCGCAACCGGCGTTCACAGTCCTGGCTGCGAGCGTCCGCCGGGAAGGTGGACCGCTGCCGCGGAGCAAGTGGCGGCGACGAAGAGCACGACCACGAACGTCGGCTCGCTCTGCACGATCGCCAGGTTGTGTACCAGTCCCGCGATGACGGTGAGCTGGGCCGCGATCAGCAGCTCCGGCCGGTCCTCGATCGTCTGGGCGGCCACGAGCAGCAGCACCAGCAGGGCGGGCAGCTACACAGGGATCTGCGGGTAGTCCGAGCCGCTTTCCCACAGGTAGACGCCGCACACGTCCAGGACCACCAGGAGCGTGGCCACCGTGCCCAGGACCAGCGGTGGCCGCGTCTCGCCCGCTCGCCAGCGCAGGACCACGCGCGTCAGGAAGAACCCGAGCAAGAGCGCGACCACCGAGAACCCCACCAGCCAAAGGGGCTCCTCGCCGGGATCGTCCCCTATGTCGTGAGGGAACTGCAGGTTGATGACGATCATGACCAGCACGAGTGCCCCGCCCACGGCCCCGGCGGCTCTCCACAGCCCGTTGCCTGGCTGGGCCAGGGTTGCCTCAGTGCACGCGATCAGCAGGAGAAGCAGCCCGGATACCGTGATGAAGACCAGTTCGTCGTGGCTGAAGGCCGCCTCGAAATGGGCGAACACGCCCAGGTGCACTGCCGCCAGACCTGCGGCAGCGCCGAGGCTCACGGTGCGCCATCGGCCCTGTGGCAACAGGCCGGCCCCGAATGCCGCTGCGATCAGGAGCCACAGCCAGATCCCGTAGTCCGCGACCACCACCCTGCTGAGCATGGATGAGAACTCGGGTGTCTGTCCCGTGCCGACCAACGGCAGCAGGCCCGCCAGCAGCGCCAGCCCGCGCAAGGCGAGGAGCAGCCACCCGCTTCCGCCCGGCGGGTCGGGGTCCCCGCCAGGGGTTGCGTCGGCGTCCGGCGGTGCGGTGCTTCTCGCTCCAGGGCTGGTCCAGGAGCCGGGAGCCGACACGGCGGCGAGAGCACCGTCGTCCGGTGCCGCGCGAACGTGATCGGCCCGCACGTCGCCGGCGGGCGGCTCATCGGCTGCTGCTGCGTCAGCGGCCGGCGCGGCGGGGCTGACGTCCGAGGAGATGCGACGGACGCCGGGTGTCGCACCGCGGATGTCATCGGGCGAGACAACGGGCACGACCTCCGACGCAGCGGCGGGCGAGACGGCGGGCACCACCTCCGATGGAGCGGCGGGCGGGACGGCGGGCACGACGTCGTGCCGGGCGAGGGCGCGTGACGCCGCCGCCGAAACGGACCGGCTGTCGTCGTCGGCCAACTCCTGCAGGGCCAGCCGCGCCGCAAGCGCGAGCCCGGCGTGGCGGCTGTGCCGTAACCGGGCCAGCTCACCGATGGCGCCCTCCCTGATCTTGGCGATCGGGTGGTCGACGGCCTCCTGCAACTCGGCCGGCAACGGCGCGGGCCGATCCACGGGACGGCCGCGCCGTGCGATGATCAGGTCTCCCTGAACGTCGAACGTCCACTTGCCCGGCGTCTGGCTGGGCATGACCGCCCGTACCTTGTCGTAGACGAAGTCGTACAGCTCATGGACGCCCACGAAGCCGTCCTGATCCCGGTCGGCCTCGCCGGTCTCGAGCCCTTCCACCAGCGCTCTGGTGAACACCGAAGGCGAGGTCGTCTCCTGCGCATCGGCCAGGTCGGTCCCGTCGAAGGCGTACTCCAGGGCGTTGGAGGCCGTGATGACCACTCGCCCGCGCCCGCCGAACTGCTCCTCGACGTGCACGTCCGTCCCCGCCCTGGGCAGCGCGCCGCGTGCGAAGGCGCCCGCGTAGCAGCAGTCGAGCAACAGGACGATGCGCCGGCAGCGGCTGCGGCCCATCCGCCGGTTGACGAACTCCGCCGACACCGCGGTGGCTGCCAGCCTGTTGAGCTTGGTGCTGGGTGTGGCGAGGTACAGCTCACCGTTGTCGTCCTTGACCCCGTGACCGGAGAAGTGCAGCAACAGCAGATCGTCAGGGAGGCGGTCGGCGAAGAACTCCTCCACGGCCTCGTTGACGACAGCGGTGGACTCGTTGAGCATCGTGCGCACGTCGAAGCCCCCGATGGCCTCGTCACCCAGCACCCTCGCCAGAGCCTCGGCGTCCACCGCCGGCGCCCTCAGCCGCCGCAACCCGGGATCGCCGAACTCGTCACTGGCCACGATCAGCGCGAGACGGCGCCCGGACTGGGGGGATGCGTCCGGTCGCCCGCGGCGGCGCAACCATACGTCGGCGAACTCGCGTTGCTCCCTTGACGGGATGCCGGTCAATTCCAGCACGTCGCCGTCGATCTCCAGCTTGACCGAACGGTGCTGATGGCGGTTGAGCCAGGCGATCACGGCGTTCACGATCGAGGCGAGCAGCTCCGTACCGGCCAGCGCGATCACCAGGCCACCGAGCGTGAACGACAGAACCGCTCTGGCGCCTTCCGGGATCTCGCCCGCCTCGGCGGCGCCGGGCACCACGTCCAGTTCGAGCAGTTCTTCCCTCAGCCTGGCGGTGGCCTCGTCCAGTTCCTGGGGATCGGCGGCCGCGTCGATCACGCGTAGCCGCAGCCGTACCGTCTCGCTCAGCATGAGCCGCCTCCGGGGTGGGAACGCAGGGTACCGCCAGGACGGCAGGCCGCCAGGGGTTCAGCCGTCACGCACTGATATCGCCGACGATCACACTGTCGCTACTCGGAGTGGTTGCCGTCCCGTCCATCAGTACGTCGGCCGCGAACGGTCGTGGTCCGGATGCAGCAGATCCGCCGCATGCTACGCGCCGGCAGGTACCTGCCGCCCAAGGCTGGAGCCCGGCGCGCAGCACCGCCGTACAGGCGCCCCCGTCATCTCTGTGGCCACAGCTACGTCACCGAGCGGCGGGACTGGACCGCACCTGAGAGCAGGCGCTCCATCAAGCCCGCGACACCGACCGAGAAGCGCGCCGCCGCCACCTCGACGAGGCACGCTGAGACGCGGAAACGCATGACCTCGCTCTGACGGCCGCCGCTGAAGAGACCGAGCGCCGCACCAGACTGCCTCAAGATCAGCACCAAGCAGAACACGCGGCCCGAGGCGAGCACCGGCAACGCCTGCACGAGACGGAACAGGCCCGAGAGGCCGGCCGAACCACGAGCCGTTTCCGGGACGCGCACCGCCCAGGACGAGAACAGGATCCCGCGCATCGCGAGAGCTTGTTCTCGGGGCCCATGGCGATTTGCTGAACGCGTACGCGTTGGGGCTGGGTGAGGCCGAACTCGGTCAGGAGCCGGGTGATGTGGTGCAGCTCCGTTTCGCCTTCGACGAGGATGAGGACGCGGGTTGGGGGACAGGCCGAACGTGCCCAGTGCGCGTTCCAGCGTGTCGGCGTCCTGGTGGCGAGGGGTGAGGCGATCGTGGAGCGGGGTGTGCCAGGTCGAGCCGGTGACGTCCGGCAGTGGTTTCACGTGACCGAGCGCGGCCAGGTCCTCGTGCGCACGCAACAGCATCTCGGCCGCCACCCGCTGCCACATGCAGTCCAGAGGCACGCCTTCAGCTTCGTCCAGCCTGAATGGCTGGCGTAGCGCAGGAGCGGAAGCCACTTGGCCATGGGGTCGCGGCTCGCCGCCTCCGTCAGCGGATACTCCGCCTCTCGCCGGAGACGGTCGGGCGCGAAGCCGGTCAGGTGCTGCAGGCCGAGCACGTCGCAGTAGGTGCGGTGGCGCCAGAGGAGGGCTTGGGTGACTCCGGGAGGGAGGGCGGCGCGGCCGAGGACACTGGGGAGGTAGATCGGGGCAAGGGCGGTCAGGGTCAGATCCAGGCGCCGGTTGTGTGCGACCCCGCTGGGGCTGATGCCGGCTCCTCTCCAGCGGTGTGCGATGAAGTCGTACGCGCTGAGTGCGTGGCCGAGGCCGAGGAACTGCCAGGAAGAGAACCACGGCAACCATTGTGGTCGCCGTGGTTGGACGTCGTCAGCGGAGAGGGACGCCGTTGAGCACGATCCGCCGCGGCTGCCTGACCGCTGTGAGGTCCTCGCGCGGGTCGGTGTCGTAGACCACGAAGTCGGCGGGGCTTCCTTCCTCGAGGACGTCGAGCCCGAGCCATTCGCGGGCCCGCCACGAGGCCGCTCCCAGGACTTGCGTCGCGCTCAGGCCGGCGGTGCGGTGGAGGGCGAGCATCTCCTGGGCGATGAGTCCGTGGCGAACGTCGCAACCTGCGTCGGTCCCCACGTAGACGGCTACGCCGATCTCGTGCGCGGCGCGGACGAGAGAGCCGAAACCCGCGCTGAGGTCGCGCAGGTGCGCGGCGTAGCGCGGATGGCGGGCTTCTGCCACAGCGGCGATGGAGCGGAAGGTGGCGATGGCGCTCATCGTAGGGACGAGAGCTATGTCCGATCGCGCCATCTCCTCCAGCAGTTGGGTCGACAGTCCTGGGCCGTGCTCGATGGAGTCGACGCCCGCCTCGACCATCATGGCCGCGCCGGCCTCGCTGAAGGTATGTGCGGCGATCTTGACGCCCAAGGCGTGCCCGTCCTGGACGGCGGCCTTCACTGAGACGGCGTCCCACCTGACGAGCAGGCCGCCGGACGCGTCGTCGATCCAGTCGCCGACGAGTTTGATCCAGCCATGGCCCTGGGCGGCCTGAGTGGCGACGGCGGCGGGCAGCTCGGCTGAGGAGCATTCGACGGCGACGCCGGGCAGGTAGCCGCCCGGGGGCGCGAGATGGCGTCCGGACCGGATCACCCGCGGCAGATCTGGGAGCCCGTCCAACTCGGGGAAGCTGTTCGGCGAACCTGTGTCCCTGATCGCCAGCACCCCTGCGTCACGGTCGGCCACAGCCAGCGATCGGGATTCCTCGGCGGTGGTGACGGCGCCTCCGCCGGTGCGCAGGCCGATGTGGCAGTGCGCGTCGACCAGGCCGGGGATGATCCAGCCGCTGTTCACGAGGGTCTCGGCCCTGCTCACCGGCTCTCGGGTGACGCGCCCGCCGGAGACGAAGAACGTACACGGTTCGTCATCGGGCAGCAGGCGGCCGTCCACCCGCCACGCACGGCTCACGACGTGGTCCCGGGGAGGAGACATGTCACGGGCAATTCCCCCTACTTCATGTTGGTAATATCCAGAGGTTCTGAAATAGTGCACTATCCACCGTTTCGGACTCGCTTGAATCCGTTTTCCTTGCCCGACTTCGCGTTGGCACGCATGACTGACTGTCCGATATCTGGAAACGTCTTACCAGTCTTGACAATTCCTCGCGTGTTCACAGATCCTGACGCAGGTAGCGATGAGGGCCGGATCTGGGTGGGGGCCTGGTAAGGAATCGGGCCGAGATAATCGCAATGTGCACACGGATCGGGGGTTCACTCAACCATGCCCGCCGACGTCGACGCGCGTCCGCGTTACCGTTTATATACCCTGCTCACCCTCGGTCTGGCGGTTCTCCTGTTCGCCGGAGTCGGCGTATGGAATTACCGGCTGAATCCGCTCGCCTACGATCGCGGTCATATCCGCGAGGTGGCCGGCATGCTGGCGCAGGGCCAGAACTACGCCAACTACGACACCAACATCAATTGGCGGGCGCTGCGGCGCGAGCAGATCTATCAGCTGAAGGCCGCCCCCGACGTGGTCGTCTTCGGGGGAAGCCGCTGGTGGGAGGCGCATGCCGATCTGTTCCCCGGTCAGACCTTCCTCAACGCCTGGGTGAGCAACGACCAGGCAGAAGACGCCCTCGCACTGGCCTACATGCTGGACCGCGCAGGTAAGTTGCCCAAGACGCTGATCTTGAGCCTACGCTTCATCAGCTTCCAGCCACCCGCGGAACGCGATGCCGCCGAATGGCAGGAGTGGGCCGACGAATACCGGGCGATGGCCACCCGCCTCGGTGTCCCCGCGCACTCCTATTTCGACACCTTCCCCATCAAGAACTGGTCGGGCCTTTTCTACGCTCCTGCCGTTTTCGAGCGGAGCCGTCAAGTGTCTGCAGTCCCGCGTGAACCCGGACCGACCAGCCGCCTGCAGAACCCCTCTCTTGAGATCATCGCCGCGGACGGATCCATCCATTGGTCCGAGAAAAGCATCGCCAAGTACACCAAAAAATTCGTCGATGGTAATGTCCGCAAAGAGCTGCTGAAGATCGGCGATCGGGCGCCGAAGATCGACCCGGCTCTGGTCGACGCCATGGGCAAGGCGATCAGTTTCCTTCGCGGCAAAGGCGTACGTGTGGTGCTGGTGCAGACGCCCTACCACCCGGACTTCTACACCGAAGTCCAGAAGCGTCCGTTCGGCAAGACGCTGAACTCACTGGAAGCGATCGCCCAGGACATGAGCAAGCGGTGGGGAGTGATCTCTGTAGGCGGCTACGACCCGGCGACGTTCGGCTGCGTGGCGGCCGACTTCATCGACCAGATCCACTCCAAGCCCGCGTGCCTGTCGAAGGTCGTACGTCTGATCCCCCCGGACACGGGGGTCTGAGGCCATGTCCTTCACCTCCTACACCTTCCTGCTGGTGTTCCTGCCGGTCGTACTGGCCGGCTACTACCTGCTGACCCGCGTGTTCACCAGTCAGAAGCCGGCCCTGGCCTGGCTGGTCGTCGCCTCGCTGGTGTTCTACGCCTCGCTGGGCCCCGGTTACCTGCTGGTGCTGCTCGGCTCGGTGGCGATGAACTTCGCGTTCGCCTGGCAGATGAGACGGCAGCCCGAAGGCAGCCGCGGCAGAAAGGCCGTGCTGATCAGCGGCATCGTGGCCAACCTGCTGCTGCTCGGCTTCTACAAGTACACCGGCTTCCTCGCCGAGAACGTCAACGCCTTGTTCGGCACCGACCTGCGCGCGCTGGCCGCGGTGTATCCGGTGGGGCTGTCGTTCTACACCTTCATCCAGATCGGCTTTCTGCTCGACACCTACGTGGGCCAGATCGAGCGGCTGTCGTTCCTGAACTACCTGCTGTTCGGCACGTTCTTCCCCTACATCACCGCCGGGCCGCTGGTACGCCAGGGCGAGGTGTTCAAGCAGCTCGACACGCCTGTGCGCGAGCGGACCGGGGTGAAGTTCATCGCCGTCGGTCTCACCATGTTCGCCATGGGACTGTTCAAGAAGGCGGTCCTGGCCGACAGCGTCGCCCCGTACGTGGCCACCATGTTCGACACCGCGGGCGCGGGCGGAGCGGTCTCCACCGGGAGCGCTTGGGTGGGCGCACTGGCCTACACCTTCGAGCTGTACTTCGACTTCTCCGGCTACTCCGACATGGCCCTGGGACTCGGCTACATGCTCGGCGTGCGGCTGCCGATCAACTTCAACTCGCCGCTGAAGGCCACCAGCCTGGTGGAGTTCTGGCGCCGCTGGCACATGACGATGGTGCGCTTCTTCACCACCTACGTGTACACGCCGATGACGGCGAACATGATGCGGCGCAGCATCCGGCGCAAGTGGCCGCAGTGGGTGCGGCTGCTGGCGGTGATCTGCCTGCCGGTGTTCGTGACGTTCGTGCTGGTCGGGTTCTGGCACGGTGCGGGCTGGGGGTTCATCATCTCCGGCGCGATCCATGGAGTGGCGCTGTCGATCAACCTCACCTGGCGTGAGCTCGGGGCCAAGCGGCAGCTGCCGCGCATCCCGGCGCCGGTGGGCTGGCTGCTGATGATGATCCCCCTGGTCGCCTCGCTGGTCTACCTGCGCGCTCCCGACGCCGGCTCGGCCACCCGGATCCTCGCGGCCATGGTCGGCCTCGGCGCAGCCAGAGGCGCGGGCGTCGCCCAGTTCTACGGCACCAACGTGCTGTTCGGCGGTCTCACCGTCGTCCCCGCCGTCCTGTGGACGATCTTCCTCGGGGCGATCGCGCTGTTCTTCCCGCGCAACACGCAGGAGATCCTCGGCCGGTACGAGGTGGGCCTGCCCACCATCCCGTCGGAGGAGAAGGAGACCGGACGCCGGTGGCTCCGGCCGGTCGCCTGGCGGCCGAACCCGACCTGGGCGGTGGCCATCGCGGTCATCGCCGGCTTGGGCCTGGTCTTCGCCGGTGGACCATCGCCCTTCCTCTACTACCGCTACTGATCAAGGGAACCGAAGATGCGACTGGAAGACGTCCTAGCCACCGTGCTGGAGCAGCCGGCCGACAGCTTCACCGACGAGTCCAGCTCCGAGAACGTCCTGACCTGGACCAGTCTGCGGCACGTCACGTTACTCATTGAGATCGAGAACGAGTTCGGCATCCGGTTCAGCAACGCCGAGATGACCACGATGCGCTCGCTCGGCGACATCCGTGCCACCCTTGAGCGCAAAGGGGTGGCGGCGGCATGACGAGTTCCCCGCTGACCCCTGCCCAGCAGGCGACCTGGCTCGGTCGCCTTCCGGCGTTCGAGCTGGGCGGATCCGCCGCCCGCCACTATCTGGAGGCTGAGGCGGAAGACCTGGACCTGGTCAGGTACGGCGAGGCCTGGCGGCAGGCGATCCAGCGGCATCCGGCACTGCGCACCGTCGTCACCGGAGACGGGCAGCAGCAGATCCTGACCGACGTACCCGCCTATGAACCGCAGGTGGAAGACCTGCGGACCGAGAGCGCTGGGCGGCTTGAAGCCATCCGGGCCGACATGACGACACAGGCCTTCGATCCCACCCGGTGGCCGCTGTTCGAGGTGCGGGTATCCCGGCTGGACGAGCGGCGCAGCAGGGTGCATGTGGCCGTGGACCTCCTCATCGCCGACGCGGACGGCTTCGCGCTGCTCGGCCAGGAGATCTTCGCCGGCTACCAAGGCCACCTCAGCGAAGTCGAGACCGCAGCCGCCGCCGTCTCCGCCGTGCGAGCTGGAACCGCGCCGGACGGGCTCACTGCGGCCCTGCCGCCACAGCTCCCCCTGTCGATCGAGCCGCGTCTGCTGGAGCAGCCCCTCTGCGTGCGGCGAGAGCGTCGCCTGCCGGCACCTCGCTGGCAAGCACTCCAAGCACACGCTGCGGACCTCACGCCTTCGGCGGTACTGGTCTGCGCGCTCAATCAAGCACTGGCCGCCTGGTCCAAGGAACCCCGCTTCGCTTTGGCCTACGCCTACCGCGACCGGCATCCGAGAGCAGTCGGCCACTTCACGGAGCTGACCCTCCTCGACGTCGACGCCGACCCGCGCGTCTCCTTCCAGCAGCAGGCACAGGCCGTGCAGACGCAGCTGGCCCAGGACCGGCCGGACGGGATACGCGTGCTGCGCGAGCTCGCGCGAACAACCGGCCAGCCCACCGCAGCCCTCACACCCGTGATCTTCTGCGACCGGCTGCACTCGGCCTCCCGCGAAGGCTGGGCGCTGGGTCAGGGACGGGTCGTGTTCACCTCGCAGCAGCGCCCGCAGGTGCAGCTCGCGCACGAAGTGCGCGAAGAGGGCGGTGAACTCGTCCTCACCTGGGACACCGTCGATGCGCTGTTCCATGGCCGTGTGCTGGACGACCTCATCGACGGGCACCTGACGTTCCTCGAACAGCTCGCCACCGACCCCACCGCGTGGCAGGCGACCTCCCGCGACTGGCTGCCGCCCCATCAGCATCGCGTGCGGGACCAGGTCAACGCCACCGAAGCCGACATCCCTCCGCTGCTGCTGCACGAACCGTTCTGGGCCCAGGCTGCCCGCACCCCCGACGAGCCCGCTGTCATCTCCGACAACAGGACGCTGACCTACCGCGAACTGCGCGCCGGCGCGACCACCCTCGGCGCCCTGCTGCGCGAACGCGGCGCTCGCCCGAACACGACGGTCGCCGTCGTGATGGACAAGGGCTGGGAACAGCCGCTGGCCGTCTTCGGCATCCTGGAGTCCGGCGCCGCGTACGTCCCGATCGAGCCCGATCTGCCCGCCGAGCGCTTCCACTACCTCCTTAAGCACGCCGAGGTGAAGCTCGCGCTCACCCAGCCGGGCCTGGAGACGAAGCTGCCCTGGCCACAGGACGTCGCCCCGATGGTGATCGACGAGAGCCTGCTCGACGGCGAAGGCGCCCCCGAGCCCAGCCGCATCCAGGGCCATCGCGACCTGGCCTACATCATCTACACCTCCGGATCGACAGGTCTGCCCAAGGGCGTCATGATCGACCATCGGGGCGCGCTCAACACCGTCCTGGACATCAACCGGCGCTTCGACGTCACCGCCGCCGACCGCATGCTCACGCTCACCCCGCTCACCTTCGACCTGTCGGTCTACGACCTGTTCGGGCCGTTCGCCCACGGTGGCGCACTCGTGATGCCCGAGGCTGGCACCGGCCGGGCCCCCTGGCACTGGGCCGACCTGATCGAACGCCACCAGGTGACCATGTGGAACACCGTTCCCGCCCTCATGGAGATGCTCGCCGGCTACACCCAGGGCCGGCGCCAGCGGCTGACCTCCACGCTTCGGCTGGTGCTGATGAGCGGCGACTGGATCCCGGTCACCCTGCCCGGCCGCATCCGCTCCCTGGCCGACCGGCACATCGACGTCATCAGCCTGGGCGGCGCCACCGAAGCCTCCATCTGGTCGATCTGGCACCGCATCGACACCGTAGACCCGAACCTGCCGAGCATCCCCTACGGCAAACCGCTCACCAACCAGCACCTCGAGATCCTGGACGAGGCGCTGCGCCGCAGGCCCGACTGGGTGCCCGGCGAGCAGTACGTCGGCGGCCACGGCATCGCCATGGGCTACTGGCGTGACCCGGACAAGACCGCCCGCGCCTTCATCACCCACCCGACGACCGGCAGGCGCCTCTACCGCACCGGCGACCTGGGACGATACTTCCCCGACGGCAGCATCGAGTTCCTCGGCCGGGAAGACTTCCAAGTCAAGATCAACGGCTATCGCATCGAGCTCGGCGAGATAGAGGCAACGCTGCTCGACCACGACGCCGTGAATAGCGCTGTCGTCACGGCGATCGGCGCACAGCGCGGCGAGAAGCGGCTCGTCGCCTACGCGACCCCGGCGGGCACCACCGATCCCGACGAGCTCGCCACGACCCTGCGCGGCCACCTGGCCGAAAAGCTCCCGTCCCACATGCTGCCGGGACACATCGTCATCCTTGACGCGCTGCCCCTGACTCGCAACGGCAAGGTGGACCGCAAGGCCCTGCCCGCGCCGATCACCACACCATCTGCCGCGACCGAATCTGCCGAGCCCGCCGACGACCTGGAGTCCGCGCTCTTAGCCGGTTGGCGGAAGGTGGCAGGCGACCACTTCGCGCCAACCGACGACTACTCCGTCCTGGATCTCCTGGACATCGTCCGGGCCCATCACGCCATCACCCGGAACGGCGCGCCGGAGCTGAGCCTGAATGAGGTGTTCCGCCACACCACCGTCCGCGCCCTCGCCCGTCACCTGTCCGCATCCCGGTAACCCATGGCTGTGGTGCTGGTGCGCCAGGCGCGAGAGGTCCTCGCTCGCGTCCACGACACCGATGACCGGCTGACGGCTCAGGAACGGCAGCGAGCAGCGGCCTTCCGCCGCGACGAAGACCGGCAGATCTTCGTCGCGGGCAGGCACCTCCTGCGCCGATGCGCGGCGCGACTCGTCGACGTGCCGATGGAGGAACTGGCCGTCGTCCAGCGCTGCCCGCTCTGCCACGGACCCCACGGCAGACCGTTCCTCCAGGGCTACCCGGAGGTGCATCTGAGCCTGTCGCACGCGGGCGAGACAGTGGCTGCTGCGGCGGGCCCGCAACCGGTCGGCATCGATCTCGAACGCCTGGACCAGCCCTCGGCAGGCCCGCAGGTCGTGGCCCGCGTGCTCACCCGCGGCGAACGCGAGGCCGTCCAACGCGACCCGGACCCGCATCGCGCGTTCCTGCGGCAGTGGGTGCGCAAGGAAGCCCTGATCAAGGCCGGAGTGGCGGGACTGCACACCATGAGCAGCATTGATCTGTCATCGCTCTCGCTGTCAGAAGGCCGCTGGGCCTTCCACGTCTGGCGGATCCTCGACTGGTCCGGCGGTGACGTCCTAGGTTCGCTGGCCACTACTCTCGACGATTAAGGTGCAACCATGGTTACAGTAGGCGGTATGGAGGCGAAGCCCAGGGTGGTGCTGTTCGTCTGCCCGCACGGCGCGGGCAAGAGCCGCATCGCCGCCGCCTGGTTCGCCGGTGCCGCGCCTGAGGGCTGGACGGCGACGACGGCAGGGTTGGCTCCGCAGCAGCAGGTGAGCGTGCACGCACCCCGGCTGCTGGCGGGCACCGCGGTGGAAGACCTCCTGGACCTGGAACTGCCCCGGCCGTTGTCGGCGATCCCGGATGCCGAATTGGTGGTGGCGATCGACTGCCGGCCGGGTGCGGTTCCTGGCGCAACGGAGTGGCGCCTGCAACACGAAGCCTTCGACGAGCACATGAACGCCGAGCTCAAGGAGCGCGCTCAGCGGCTCGCCCGGGAGCTGAGCACAGGGACCAGCACCGCGGGCACGTCATCCAGAGGACCCCGGGCCCGATGATCGCGACGTTCGCCTGGCTTTCCAGCGTCATGATGCACTCCCTCCAGTTCGAGGTCCGCACGGACAGGGGAACGGCAAGGATGGCGAGCCGGCCGTGTGCGCCGCGTGCGTGGGCGATCGATTCGGGCGCGGCCGCTGTCAAGATGCTCGACGAGGAACACGGCCCCGACGCGGGGGAGAGTGGTTACGGCCTGGTGGCGTGCGCGAAGGGGCTCGCCGATCGCCGCTTTCGATCCCGCACCGCAGATGAACAGGGCAGCGGGGGCATGAGCCAAGCCGGGGTCATGCCTTGTGCTCATGAAACGCCGGGAGGAGGTCGAGGGTGCGCACCGATGGCTGAGGCATTCCCGGCGGGCACGGCCTTCTCCCTCGACGTCATCGGCAGGTACGTCGGCGATGATCTGGACGAGGCACTGGTGGGCAGGAACGACACGGCCGCTAAGGGGAGACCGGAAGTCATGGACAGGCCCGGCTCCATACGGGAAACCGGGCACCGTCCACAATCAAGCGAATTCCGTCAGAGCTCTGACCTGCTGAACTGCTGATTAGTGCCGCCATTGCACGGATACTGCTTGAACTGCACATCATTCCCCGTAGCCGAGCCAGGCAGATCCACGCACTTCCCCGAATGCCTGGCCACCAACCGCACAAACCCACCCCCAGCATCCTGCACCGTCCACTGCTGGTTGCCGCCCGTGCCACACCCGTACTGCTGCAGAGCGGCGCCATCAGCGGTGCTGACACCGTTCACATCGAGGCACCGGCCCGAGTGGCGCGCGATGATCTGCACATGACCCCCGCTGATCGACTGGATACGCCACTGCTGATTGGTGCCGCCGTTGCAGTCGTACTGGATGACGGGCGCCAAGTCGGCGGTGGAGCCGTTGCGGACGTCCACGCACTTGCCCGAGTGCCGCACCGTCAGCCGGGTGTAACCGGAGCCGGACGTGCTGAGGGTTCCAGCCGCGGCGTCGATGGTGAGCTGGCGGGCGTAGGTGAGGGCCATGGTGGTGCTGGTGGGGAACTGGACGGGCAGCCAGACGTAGCGGGAGTCGTTGACCGGGCCACCCCAGGCGCCGGCCCATCGGTCGCCCATATAGAGGTACGAGGTGCCGGAGATGCCCTGTACCGGGAGGACGAACGCCGGCTGGGAGCCGTACGTGAGGGCGTCCCCGGCGTTCTGCCAGGCGCTCCAGGTGCCGGTGAGGCTGGTGGCGGTGGGGTACTTGGCCTGGTTGGGCTGCCAGCCGGTCGCGCCGGAGGTGAGCAGGAAGTAGACGCCGTTGCGCTTGAACAGGGCGGGCGCCTCGCGGTGGTCGCCGTCCCACCTGCGCACGAGGGCGGCCACGTCGGTGAAGTCGGCGGTCAGCCGGTAGATGTGCAGGTCGTAGTTCTCGTCGGCGGCCGAGATCATGTAGCCGGTGCCGTCGGTGTCCACGTACGCGGTGATGTCGCGGGACATGTGGCCGAGCGGGCGGAAGCTGCGCAGGTAGGTGTAGGCGCCGTCCACGGTGTTCGACACGGCCACGGCGGCGCGGGCCTCGCCGTAGTCGCGGCCGTTCTCCTTGTGCATCCACATGACGAACTGGCCGGTGGCCTGGTTGTAGATCACCTTGGGCCGTTCGATGTTGGCGACCTGCAGCTCGGCGGCGCTGGACTGGGTCAGCACGTGGTTGCGGAACTCCCAGGTGCGCAGGTCGGCGGAGCGGTAGGCGGAGACGTAGCGGAAGGTGCCGTCGGCGTTGCGGTTCTCGCCGAACCAGTAGTAGTACGAGCCGACCTTGACCACCCCGCCGCCGTGGGCGTGCAGCAGGTTGCCGGAGGTGTCGGTGAACGGGGCGCCGATCGGCACCGTCACGGGCACCGCGTGGGCGGGCAGCCCCGGTGACAGGGCCAGGACGAGTGCGGCGAGCAGGGTGAGGACGCGGGACATGAAGGTGCTCCTCTCAGCCTTTGATGCCGGTGAGCAGGACGCCCCTGACGATCCATCGCTGCGCGATGAGGAAGAGGGCGACCAGGGGCAGGATGGCCACGAGCGCGCCGGCGAACAGCGCGGGCAGGTTGACCGCCTGCTGGTTGAGGTTGGTCGACAGCGCCACCTGCACCGTCCAGTACTCCGGGTCCTGGCCGATGACGAGCGGCCACAGGAACGCGTTCCAGTGCTCGATGAAGGACAGGATGCCGAGCGAGGCGAACAGGGCGCCCGAGTTCGGCAGCGCCAGCCGGCCGTACAGGCCGAGGTAGCCCAGGCCGTCCACCCGGCCCGCGTCCTCCAGCTCGCGCGGGAAGCGCAGGTAGAAGCCGCGGAACAACAGCACCGCGAACGCGCTGAACAGGCCGGGGACGATCAGCCCCCACATCGTGTTCACCCCGCCCAGCGAGCCGACCACCACGAACGTCGGGATGAACGTGGCCGCGCCCGGCACCATCATCGTGGCGATGATGAAGAAGAAGGCAGGCTTCGAGGCGGCCACCGGGATGCGGGCCAGCGCGTACCCGGCCATGGAGGCCAGCAGCGTGGACAGCGGCGCGGAGATGGCCGCGATCAGCGTCGAGTTCCACAAGGCGTGCGCCAGCGGCACCGCCTCGTTGCCGAACGCGTCCGCGAAGCCCTGGAAGGTGACCGTCTCCGGCCACCAGTGCCAGTCCAGCGAGCCCAGCTCCCGCCTGCTCATCAGCGCGTTGCGGATGAGCAGGTAGAACGGCAGCAGGAACGGCACCGCGAAGACGATCACCGCCAGGTACGAGCCGAGACGCCGTCTGTTCATCAGCCCTCCTCCTCGCTCCTGCCGAACCCGGCGAAGCGGCCCTGCAGCAGCGTGAACACCACGATCAGCACGGTGACGACGAACGCCCCCGCCGACCCGGCGCCGTAGTTCTGCTCGCCGAGCGCCGTCTGGAACAGGTAGATCAGCGGCGTACGGCCGTCCGCGCCGCCCAGCCCCGACAGGTTGGAGGCCAGGATGTTGTAGAACTCGTCGAACGCCTGGAACGCGTTGATGATCAGCAGCAGCACCACGGCCACCGACGTGTTGCGCAGCATCGGCCAGGTGATGTGCCTGAACAGCCGGGCCTCCGACTCCGCCCCGTCCACCCGGGCCGCCTCGTAGAGCTGGGCGGGGATCTGCTGGATGCCGGCCAGGAACAGGATCATGTAGAAGCCCGTCTGCAGCCACAGCCGCACGGTGACCAGCACGATCCAGTACAGCGGCGGATCGACGGTGGCCACCCAGCCGATCGACTCCTCGTAGCCGAGGAGGTAGGCCAGGCTGTTGGCCACGCCCGACGGGGTGCCGCTGAACAGCGACATCTTCCACACCAGCGCGCCCACCACGTAGGAGACGGCCGCCGGGATGAAGAACGTGGTGCGGAAGAACGCCCGGCCGCCGCGCAGCCGGTTCACCAGCACCGCCAGGCCCAGCGCCAGCGCGAACGTCACCGGCACGATGAACAGCGTGAACAGCAGGATCGTGACCAGCGACCGGGTGAAGGCCGGATCGCCCAGCAGGCGCCGGTAGTTCTCCAGCCCGTTCCAGTCGCCCAGCGCGATCGTGCCCCGGGCGTCGTTGAAGCTGAGCAGGAAGCCCCAGCCGATGGCCACGTACTTGAACAGGAACAGCCCGGCCACCATCGGCAGCGTGAGCAGCAGGAACGCGCGCCAGGCCGGCCACCGCGCGGCCCGCCGTCCCGGGGCGCGGCGGGGGCGCCCGGTCGCGGGGCGGGGCGGAGCTGCCGTCGTCACAGCACCGGCACCTTGTCGAGGATGTCCTGCGAGCGCTCGGCCGCCTCGGCGAGCGTCTTCTCCGCGTCGGCGTCCTTCTTGACGATCGCGGTGACGGCGTCGGTGTACGGCTGGCGCACCTCGGCCGTCCACAGCGCGGGCTGCTTGATGCCGTGGGCGGCCACGGCGTCCATGACGGTCTTGGCCGGGCCGGTGTTCAGCTTGTCGGCCTTGGCGGCGGCGCTGTTGCGGGGCGGGATGTGGAAGCCGTAGGCCAGGCTCCAGTCGGTCTGCGCTGCGGTGTTCTCCACCCACAGCCAGCGCACGTACTTCTTGGCCGCCTCCAGGTTGCGGCTCTTGCCGTTGACGACCTGCACCCAGCCGCCCATGTTGACCACGGCCTGCCCGCCGGGGCCGAACGGGGGCAGCGCGAAGGCGTCGAAGTCGTCGCCGAGTGCCTCGGTCAGCCCGGGCACGGCCCACAGGCCGACCCACTGCATGGCCGCCGCGCCGTTGATCAGCGCGCCCGGGTCCCACCAGTCGGTGGAGTAGCCCTGGAGGGTCGCCTTGGCGTCGTACAGGTCCTTGACCGCGGTCAGCGCCTCGACCACCTTGGGGTCGTCGTAGGTGATGTCGCGGTCGTCGATCAGCAGGTTGCCGTTCGACCACGGCACCATCTGGCCCAGCGGGCCGACGCCGTCGTTGCCGACGAACAGGCCCTTCTGCTTGCCCTGCGTGAGCTTCCTGGCCGCCGCCGCGAACTCCGCGAAGCTGGTGGGAACGCCGACACCCGCCTTGGCGAACAGCGACTTGCGGTAGAACACCAGCATCGGATCCACGATCATGGGCACCGCGTAGACCTGGCCGCCCCACGTGTACGGCGCCAGCACCTTGGGGTTGAAGTCGGCCTTCTCCGCCCCCAGGACGTCGTCCATCGCGGTGACCTGGCCGGCCTTGACCATGTTCGGGCTGACGTCGTTGACCTCGTACACGTCGGGGCCGTCCGGGGTGAGCACGGCGGCCGTCCACTTGGTGGCGTAGTCGCCGGGGATCCAGGAGACCTTGACGGCTATGTCGGGGTTGGCCTTGGTGAAGTCGGCGGCGTACTTCATCGCCGCCTGCTGCGTGCCCTCCTCGCCGTACTCGTGGTACCAGTGCGTCAAGGTGATCTTCGCGCCGCTTCCGGCGGGCGCGGCCGTGCCCTTGGCCAGCGGGTCTCCGGTGGAGCACGCGGAGACGGCGGCGCCGGCGACGAAGAGCACGGATCCCTTCAGCAGTCCGCGCCGGGTGAGTGGTCTGTGCATCGGGGCCACCTCTCGTGGGGGGAGTGAGTCGGGGCCGATGTCAGGTAACCGGTTACTTCAGACGTCGTGAGCCGGACGCTAGACGCGCAGCTCCGGTGACGTCAATGCGCTGTTAACTTTTCGTTACAAACGCCGTGGGGCTGGGCTTGACGGGCCGGATGGGATCTCTTAGCGTCCTGGGCACTGCTCAAGTAACCGATTACCTGATCCGGCGCTCACCTGGGAGATCGCATGACCACACCCCGCCGCGTCACCATCAGGGACGTGGCCAGGAAGGCCGGAGTCTCGGTCGCCACCGTCTCGCGCGTGCTGGGCGGCGACTACCCGGTCCTCGCGGCCACCCGCAACAAGGTCATGCGTGCCGTACGCGAGCTCGACTACGTCCCGAACGCCCACGCCAGGGCCCTGTCCGCGGCCCGCCCCGGCGCCATCGCGATCGTCGTCAACACCATCGCGGTGCCCTACTACGCCCTGATCGCGCAGGGCGTGGAGGACCAGGCCGCCCAGGAGGGGCGGCTGTCGCTCATCTGCACCACCGGCGGCGACAACGGCCGCGAGCTGTCCATCGTGCAGCTCCTGCGCGAGCAGCGCGCCGAGGCCGTCATCCTGGTCGGCAGCGTGATCGTGGACGAGGAGTACCGCAAGCGCATGAGCGAGTACGCCCACGCCCTGGCCGCCGCCGGCTCCCGCCTCGTCCTGTGCGGCCGGCCGCCGCTGGGGGAGGGGGTGCCGGCCCTGGTGGTCGGCTTCGACAACACCGGCGGCGCGCACGCCGTCACCGCCCACCTGCTGTCGGCCGGCCATCGCAGGATCCTCTACCTCGGCGTGCGGCCTGGACACACCACCTCCGACACCCGCGTGGCCGGCTACCGCAGCGCGCTGGCCGAGTACGGCGTGCCCGCCGACCCGGCGCTGCAGATCGAGGCGGAGTTCGACCGCGACGCCGGCTACACCGCCATGACCCGCCGCCTGGCCGAGGGGCCGCCCGACTTCACCGCCGTCTTCGCCGGCAACGACCTCGTCGCCGCGGGAGCGATCCAGGCGCTGCACGAGCACGGGCTGCGCGTGCCCGACGACCTGTCGATCGTCGGCTACGACGACGTGCCGCCCGCCCAGGACCTGCACCTGACCACCGTGCACCTGCCGCACGACGAGCTCGGCAGGGCCGCGGTACGCCTCGCGCTCGGCCGCCTGACCACCAGCCCGACGACGCTCGGCACCCATATCGTGGTCCGCGACTCGGTCAGGCCCCTCGGGCCGCGATGACCCCGCTCATGAGCCCCGTGGTCGCCTTCGCCATGCAGCCGCCGCTGCTGCCCGAGCTGTTCCCGCTGGACCTGCGGCGCCGCCTGGCGCGGGTCGGGCGGGTGCGCGAACGCGTGATCGACGCCTTCGACGGGCCGCTCGACGCCGAGATCCTGATCACCGGGTGGGGCTGCCCGCGCATCGACGCCGGCGTGCTGTCCGCCGCGCCCCGGCTGCGGGCCGTCGTGCACGCGGCGGGCAGCGTCAAGGGACACCTGACGGCCGCCGTGTTCGACCGCGGCATCGCGGTGTCGTCGGCGGCGCAGGCCAACGCGGTGCCGGTGGCCGAGTTCACGCTGGCCATGCTGGTGCTGGCGGCCAAGCAGGCGTTCGCCAGGGCGCGGGCCTACTCGGCGGGCGCCTGGTCGGGCGACGCGCTGCCCGGCGTGGCGACCCCGGGCGAGAACGGCGGGCTGAGCGGGGCGACCGTCGGAGTGATCGGAGCCTCCCGGGTGGGCCGCCTGGTCATCGGCGCCCTGCGCGCGCACGGGGCGCGGGTGCTGCTCAGCGATCCGTACGTCGGGGAGGGGGAGGCGGCGCGGCTGGGGGTCTCGGCCATGTCGCTGGACGAGCTGTGCCGCTCGGCCGAGCTGGTCACCGTGCACGCGCCCGAGCTGCCCGAGACCCGGGGGCTGCTGGACGGGCGGCGGCTGGCGTTGCTGCCCGACGGGGCCGTGGTGGTGAACACCGCGCGCGGGGCGCTGATCGACACCGACGCGCTCGTGCGGGAGTGCTCGGGCGGGCGGCTCTCGGCCGTGCTCGACGTCACCCACCCGGAGCCGCTGCCGGTCGGGCATCCGCTGCTCGGGCTGCCCAACGTGCTCGTGACGCCGCACATCAGCGGGGCCAGGGGGCGGGAGCTGCGGCGTCTGGGGGAGTTCGCGGTGGGGGAGGTGGAACGGCTGGCGCGCGGGCGGCCGCTGCGCGGGGCGATCCGCGTGGCCGATCTCCACCGCATCGCATGATTCCTGCGCATCGCATGATTTCTGGAGGCCACATGCGGCACGACCCACCCGGGCGGGGCGGCACCGAGCTGCTGGTGCGCGAGATCCGCGAGGAGGCGGAGCGGGCCCGCACCACCCCGGCACCCGAGCTGACCCCGGCCCTGTGGCGCCGCTTCGCGGAGACCGGCGACCGGCTGGCCTACGAACGCGTCTACTTCGACCGCCGCCGGCGCCTGGCCGCCCTGGCCCTCGACGCCCACCTCGGCGACACCCCCGCGCCCGACCTCGCCCCCGACCCCGCCCCCGACCCCGCCCTGGACGCCCTGCTCCGGTCGGTGTGCGACGAGCGCACGTGGGTCCTGCCCGCGCACGAGCCGCACGACCGCCCCCTGGACACGTTCGTCGACCTGTTCGCCGCCGAGACCGCCCACACCCTGGCGGAAACCGTGACCCTCCTGGCCGGCCACCTCGCCCCCGCGACCCGGGACCGGGTCGCAGCGGAGGTGGATCGCAGGGTCCTGCGCCCCCTTCATGCGGGCGCGCCCCCGATGTGGTGGGAGACGGCGGGACACAACTGGCCGGCCGTCTGCGCGGGCGCGGCCGGTATGGCCGCCCTCGCCCTGGACTCGCCCCACCTGCCCGCCCTCCTGCCCCGCCTGCGCGGCGCGATCGAGGCGTACCTGTCGGGCACGGGCGCGGACGGCGCCTGCCTGGAGGGCCCCGACTACTGGTCCTACGGTTTCGGCTACTTCGTCTACTTCGCCGAGGCGCTGCGCGAACGCACCGGTGCGGACCTCCTGGACGACCCGCACGTCCGCGAGATGGCCGCCTACCCGGCCCGGCTGGACTTCGGCGACGGCGCCAGGCCGGCCTTCGCCGACGCGCACGGCCGCGGCGCGTACCCGGCCGGGCTGCTGGCCCGCCTGTCCGCCCGCCTGGGCGTCGCCGTCCCGCAGCCGCCGGTCCCGTCCTTCCACGACGACCCCTGCTACCGCTGGGCGCACCTCACCCGCACCCTGTGGTGGTCGGCGGAGCCGGTCCCGCGCGCGGATCCCGGGCCGTGCTCGTACCTGCCGGACGCCGCGATCGTCGTGGCCAGGGCGCCCGGTACGGCCTTCGCCGCCAAGGGCGGCCACAACGACGAGCCGCACAACCACCTCGACCTCGGCCACTTCGTCCTGCACGCGCACGGCAGGACGGTGCTGGACGACCTCGGCGCGCCCGAGTACACCCGCGACTACTTCCGCGAGGGCCGCTACCAGGTGCCGCAAGCCTGCGCCGAATGGCACTCGGTCCCGCTGATCGACGGCGCCGCGCAGCTCCCCGGCCGCGACCGCCGCGCCGTGGTGCTGCGGTACGCGGCGAGCGGCGCACGCGTGACGTTCGCGCTGGACCTGACCGCCGCGTACGCCACCCCGCACCGCTTCACCCGCACCTTCCACTGGAGCCCCGGCACGCTGGCGCTCGTGGACGACTTCGCCCTGGCCACCCCGGACGCGCTGGTGGAGGAGCTGTTCGTCAGCCGGGTGCGCCCGGTGCCGGGCCCCGGCACGGTCACCTGGGGCCCGGTGGAGCTGCGGGTGCCGCCAGGCTGGCGGGTGCTGGCCGAGGAACGGCAGGTCCGCGGGCACGACGGCGCCACGGAGACCGTCCACCGGGTACGGCTGGCGGCACGCGTCCCGCCTGGCGCGCACCGCTTCGTCTTCACCGTCAGGACGTGACCGCGGGCTGCGCGGGCGCCTCGGCGTGGCCCGTCTCGCGACCGGCCCGGCCGCGGCGGCCCGGCAGGGTCATGGTGACGGCCGCGGCCACCAGCGCCGCGCCGCAGCCGATGAGCATGCCGGTGCGGAAGCCGCCCTCGGACGGCAGCGGGTGCCCGCCGAAGTCGATGGTGAGCTGCGACAGCACGACGCCGATCACGGCGGCGGACACAGTGGTGCCGATCGAGCGCATCAGCGTGTTGAAGCTGTTGGCCGCGCCGGTCTCGGACAGCGGCACGGCGCTCATGATGAGGGCGGGCATCGAGCCGTAGGCGAAGCCGACGCCGATGCTGATGACGCAGGTGATGACCAGCATGCCCCAGGTCGAGCCGAGCAGGACCAGGGACAGGCCGTAGCCGAGCGCCATGACGAGGCTGCCCACGATCAGCGTGGTCTTGGGGCCGCGGGCGGCCGACAGGCGGGCGCCGATCGGCGAGATGATCATCATCATCAGGCCGGAGGGCGCCATCCACAGGCCCGCCGCGAGCATCGACTGGCCCAGGCCGTAGCCGGTGGCGGCGGGCAGCTGGAGGATCTGGATGACGATCAGCGACTGGGCGTACATGGAGAAGCCGACCACGATCGAGGCCACGTTCGTCAGCAGCACCTGGGGGCGGGCGGTGACGCGCAGGTCCACCAGCGGGTCGCGGACCCGCAGCTCCCACCAGCCCCATCCGAGCAGCAGCACCACCGCGGCGCCCAGCAGGCCGAGCGTGATGCCACTCGACCAGCCCCAGTCGGCGCCCTTGGAGACGCCGAGCAGCAGGCACACCAGGCCCGCGCCGAGGCCGAGCGCGCCAGCCAGGTCGATGCGGCCCCGCGCCCTGGCGGGCGTGACCGGCACGAGCAGCCAGATCAGCAGCGCCACGACCAGGCTCAGCGCGGCCGAGCCCCAGAACAGCACCCGCCAGCTCGCGTACTCGGCCACCGCCGCCGACAGCGGCAGGCCGAGCGCGCCCCCGATGCCCATGGACGAGCTCATCAGCGCGATCGACGGGCCCAGCCGGTGCGGCGGCAGCACGTCGCGCAGGGCGCTGATGCCCAGCGGGATCATGCCCATGCCCATGCCCTGCAGGCCCCGCCCGATGACCATCGGAGCCAGGGACCCGGCGAAGGCGCAGATGACGCAGCCCACGACTAAGGGCACCGAGCAGACGAGCATCATGCGGCGTTTGCCGTACAGGTCGCCCAGCCGGCCCATCACCGGTGTCGTGACGGCTCCGGCCAGCAGCGTGACGGTGATCACCCAGGAGGCGTTGGAGGCCGTGGTGCCCAGCAGGGTCGGCAGCACGCCGATCAGGGGCACGACCAGGGTCTGGGACAGTGAGGCGACGATGCCGGCCACGGCCATCACGGTGACGATGCCGTTGGAGCGAGTGCCGGTCTCTTCCACGCGGATCCCCTCGAAACTCTCGACGTCGGAAGCGGTGTGCACTCTACACATAGTGTGTTACATGCACATTGTGTGGGTTCACGGGAGATAGGCTGACCCGCATCGGATGGATAGAAGGACGGCATGGACAAGCCCACGCACCTGATCGAGTACGAGACGATGCTGCTCGGCCAGCACCGGCACCTCGACCGCAGCGCGTACATCCTGCTCAGCCGCATCCGGATGGAGGGCATGATGTCCATCGGGCAGCTCAGCGAGGCCTTCGGCCTCGACGTGTCCACCCTCAACCGGCACACCTCCGCGCTGCTGCGCCAGGGGCTGGCCGAGCGCATCCCCGACCCGCAGGGCGGCATCGCGCGCAAGTTCCGCCTCACCGAGGAGGGGGAGCGCTACCTCGACGCCGAGCGCGCCAGGAACATCAACGGCCTGGAGAAGGTGCTGGCCGGGTGGAGCGCCGAGGAGGTCGCGGCCTTCGCCGCCTACCTCAAGCGCTTCAACACCGACATCGAACGCCTCGGCGGCCGCCCCTGGCCCCGCCCCGACCGCAGGGCCCAGCAGGGGAGCGGCGCCGGCGTGTGAAAGCTGGGGCTCCGGGTAGCCGTGAGCGGGTGAGTCACGAAGAGGAATTCGGCTTCGCCTTCGAGGAGCGCTACCGTCCGCTGCTGGCGGTCCTCGGCGTGCGCCCCGCCACCTGCCGGCTGACGCTGAGCGAGGAGCTGCTGCGGGTGCGGTTCGGGCCGTGGCTGGTGCTGTCGCCCCGGCACAACGTGGCCGGGGCGGAGCTGTCCGGGCCGTTCTCGCCGCTGAAGGCCATCGGGGTGCGGGTGTCGATGGCCGACGGCGGGCTGACGTTCGGCAGCAGCACGACGCAGGGCGTCTGCCTGTGCTTCCGCCGCTCGGTGTCCGGCAGCGAGCCCTTCGGACTGCTTCGCCATCCCGCCCTGACCGTCACGGTCGAGGACCCCGCCCGCCTGATCGGCCTGCTCACCGCGCGGAGCCGCCCTGCCTACCCCTGAGCGCTCTCCTGCGCCGCCAGGGGCGGCACCGGCAGCCCGAGCAGCTCCAGCGTGTTGCGCAGCACGTTCTCACTGCGGACCTCGAAGTCCAGCAGGTCCACCGCCTGGTAGCCCTGGACGATGCGGTCGATGACGCTGAACAGCTCCTGCGCGCCGCTCTCGCGCTGCTCGATCAGGCCCGCGATCACCCGGGGGAGCTGCGCGGGATCGTGCACGAGCTGGATCGCCTCCGCCGCCCGCGGGCTGCCCACGACGCCGGTCAGGAAGTCCTGCCACCGGTGCCTGACCTCGTCGGTGCCGCGGATCCTGAGCAGCGCCGCCATGGTCTCCGACCTGATCTCGTGCTGCCTGCGGTACGCCTGGCGGTTGAGCTCCCTGATCTCGTCGGGCACGTTCACCTCGGCCCGCACCCGCCACCGGTACGTCCCGATCAGTGAGATCGCCGAGAGCCGCTCGTTGGCGGCCTCCTCGGCGGCCCCTGCCTGCGTGATGTCGAACCGGCGGGTGATCGGCCGCACCTCCTGGCGAGCCCGCTGCACCACCGTCTCGGAGTCGAGCAGCTCGTCGTGCGGCACGCCGCGGACCCGTTTGCCCGCCGCACCGGCGGAGCGGTGCAGCGTGACCGAGAAGTCGTAGGCGTCGCCCTTGGCGGGGGAGTCGAAGGTGACCGGCCCCAGGTCCACGGGCGGCCCCGCCTCGGGCTCGTGCTGCTGGAAGCGGTCAAGCGGTGTCCATCTGGGCATGAGATCAGCTCCCTGATACGAGTCGGCTCAGGTGATCGTGCAGCTCGCCGGGCACCCCGCCCTGGTGCCGCCACAACCGCAGGTAGAGCAGGGCCCGCTGGGCGGCGCGCCCCTCGAACAGCCGGAACACCTCGTCGGTGACCTCGCGCACGATCGGCCGCTCCGCGTAGTGCCGCAACCAGTGGGCCAGCAGCAGCGGCCAGGACTCCGGCGCGACCAGGCACCCGCGTTCCTCGTGGGCCAGCGCGTTACGCCAGAGCGTCACCAGCGGGCCGGGGGTCTCGATCCGGCTCAGCTCCGGCCGGTCGCCGCCCGGCACGATCGGCGTGACCAGCCGGACGAACGCCAGCGCCGCGCCGCGCCTGCCCGCCGGGCCGAGGCCCACCCAGTCCTCCAGGCTGGCCAGCACGGTCCGCGCGGTGGCCTCGCGGTACAGGTAGGAGACGGAGCCGGCCACGTCCTCGTGGAACCGGCCGCCGCCGAGCAGGACGAGGCTGCGGAAGGCGGCCAGCGCCTCGCCCGGGGCGGACAGCCCGACGGAGGAGGCGTAGGCGCGGATCGCGATGGCCTTGGCCGGGTTGGTGCCCGCCGCCATCGCGCGCAGGTGGAGGTGGACGCGGCGGGTCAGGGACGGGTTCTCGGCGGCGGCCTCCAGGGCCAGCGCGGCGAGCTGGTGGTCGCGGGCGCTGCGCGAGCGGCTCCACACCCGCAGGAACCGCTCGTCCACCATGTCGAAGTCGAAGGTGGCGAGCTTGCCGACGGCGTGCCCGACCTTGATCCTCGTGTGCCCCGAGCCCGTGCCGCCGAGCCACAGCAGCCAGTCGATCAGCGAGTCGCGGATCGTCGGATGGTCCTCCCAGATCACCCGGAGCATCACGGCCGCCAGGCTCGGCCGCCGCAGCCTGATGACCCGCCCGCCGCCGGGGCCCGTGCCGGCGGCCGTGGCCTCGGCGTCCACGTAGCTCAGCCACAGCGGCAGCCGCTCCCACAGCCGGACCGGCCGCGTCGCGCGGTCGCGGTGCCAGCGCTCGTCGAGCCGCTCCGCCAGCGCGAGCGCCGCGCCGGACACCTCCGACTCCGGCAGCCCGTGCAGGACGGCGATGCTCGTCATGAAGCAGCGCCCCAGGACCGGTGTGCGCCTGTCGAGATCGCTGCCCACCTTGCCGCGCATCCGGCTCAGCCGCCGGTCCAGCATCGCGTCCACGGACCCGCCGGCCTTCAGCGCGGTGGCCGCCTGCCTGGCCAGCTCGACCACCTGCCACGGGGCCGACTGCGCGGCCGCCTCCTCCTCCAGCAGCCGCCGGTCGCCGTCGTCCGGCCGCAGACCGGCGGCGTGCACGGCCAGGTGCCTGGCGAAGACCTCGCCCGGCGGCGGCGGATCGTGGTCCACCACCGGGGCGACGGAGGACTTCGTGTACTCGGGCACCAGGACGACCACCCGGCAGCCCGGGTCGGCCCCGGCGCGCTGGAGATTCGTGGTCACCCGGTCCACCGCGTCGGGGGCGTCGGCCAGGTCCAGCAGGTAGCCGTGGCCGGGCTCCAGCCTCCAGTCGCGCGGGTTCGGCACGCTCAGCCCGTGCGGGATGATCCAGCTCGCCCGGCCGCCCCAGTCGAGCAGCGCCGCCAGCGCGGTCGTCGCCTTGCCCGTCTCCGCCGGCCCGCCGAGCAGGACCAGGCTCTCCTCGTCGAGCAGCTTGCGCGTCTCCGCCTGCGACCGGGTGGCGACCAGCGTCAGCCGCAGGTCGTCGATCTTCTCCTTGGTCAGCGGGTGCATCGTCACGGCCGGGCGGGCGACGCCCCGGTGCACGTGCAGGTCCCGCCCGGCCTGGTAGGCGGTGCCCTCGTCGCTGACGTCGGCCCTGAGCTGCCCGATCAGGTCACGGGTCCCCGTGCTGGAGCGCTCGTCGGCGAACAGGTCGTCCAGGCTGCGCCGGCGTTCGAGCCACTCCTGCGCGGAGACGGTCGTCCCGGCCGGCGGGCCGTCGTCCGGCTCCGGCTGCGGCTCCGGTTCCCGCTCGGCGGCCGGCTGCGGGCCGGCCTCAGGGGTGGGGTCCTCGGGAGGGGGTTCGCTCACGTCTGCCTCCTCAGGGCGAGCGGTGTACGTCCCATATGACACCCGGAAGGCGCCGGCAGATACGCCGGACGTCAGATCCGGTACATGAGCAGGGCCGATATGCGAACGGATATCGGCAGCGGCCTGATAGCGCTATTAGACAGGAGTTGATCACATCTGCTTGGCTCCTGAGGTCCGCACGAACCAGCGAAGGACGATGTGACATGCGACACCTGCGCGCCGCCTCCGTGCTGCCCGCGACCGCCCTGGCGATCTCCCTCCTCGGAGGTGGCACCCTGACCCCGGCCTCGGCCGCAGCTCCGGTGGTGGCCGTCTCCGCCGAGGCCACGGTGAAGAAGGAGCTGCGGGCGCTGGAGGCGGCCTTCAAGGGACGCATCGGCGCGTACGCCGTCGACACGGCCACCGGCAGGACCCTGGCCTACCGGGCGGGGGAGCGGTTCCCCATGCTGTCCACGTTCAAGGCGCCCCTGTGCGCCGCCGTCCTGCACCGGGCCCGCACCCGGCAGCCGGGACTGATGAGCAGGCACATCAAGTGGACCGCCGCCGACATGAAGCCCAACTCGCCGGTCACCGAGAAGCACGTCAAGGACGGCCTGACCGTCTCCGAGCTGTGCGTGGCGGCCGTGACCCAGAGCGACGGCACCGCGTCCAACCTGCTGATGAAGCTGATCGGCGGGCCCGCGGGGATGACGGCGTTCTTCCGGACGCTGAAGGACCCGATCTCGCGCATGGACCGCTGGCACCCCGAGCTCAACGACTGGACGCCCAAGGACAGGCGCGACACCACCACGCCCGCCGCCATGGCCGCCGACCTGCGCGCGCTCGCGACCGGCACGGCCCTGCACGCCAAGGACCGCGAGCAGCTCGTCGCCTGGCTGCTCGCGAGCAAGGTCGGCGCCGAACGCATCCCCGCCGGCCTGCCGAAGACCTGGACGATCGCCCACAAGACCGGCACCAACTCCGACGGCTTCGGCGGCGGCAACGACATCGCCGTCGTCTGGCCCAAGCGGGGCGCCGCCCCCATCATCATGGCGGTCTACACGAACCGGACCCCCGGCCTGCCCACCGACAACCAGACCATCGCCAGGACCGCGACCGTCCTGGCCAAGGCCCTCGGCAGGCTCTGACCCGCGCGGGCCAGGGGCCTCGGCAGGCTCCGACCCGATCCGGGGCCGCCGCTAGCGGGGCCGCGCGTCCCACCAGTCGAGCACCCGCGTGCCGAACAGGGTCAGCCACTTCGACGGCTCGCCCTCGGGCACGTCCACCTCGAACCACACCGCCCCCGGCAGCGTACGGCCCTGCACCCAGGTGCCGTCCGGCTGCCGGGCGGCCCGGATGAGCTCGATCGCCTCGGCCATGCGCGGGTCGGGCGGCACGCCGTCGAGCAGCGCCGCCCGGCGGAAGTAGTCGGCCGCGTTGAGCACGCTGTAGAACCAGCGGAACGGATAGGAGAAGCGGGTCACCCACGGCGCCACCGGCTCGCCCGTGGACAGGCGGCGGAAGAGCCCGCGCCGCAGCAGGTACTCCTCGCCGGAGCGCCGGGCGGCGCGCGTCGCCTCCGTGCCGCCCGTGGCCGCGTCGTAGGCGAGCAGGCCCTTGAGCGTGTTGAGCGTGGAGTGGACCGACGAGCGCGTCGAGCCCTCGATCCACTCGCAGTTCCAGCCGCCGTCGGGCAGCCGGTGCCCGACGAGCCAGTCCACGACGCCGGTGATGTCGGCACCGAGCCACAGGCCGTTCTCGACCGTCCAGGCGTTGATGCAGCAGTCGACCTCGCCGCCCCAGTACGGCAGGTTCTCGTACTCCCAGCGGCTGTTCTCGGCGAGCAGCTCGGCCGTGCCACTCAGGGCGGCGGCGTCCAGGCCCCACTCGCGCAGCGAGTTGAGCGTCCAGGTCGTCGCCGTCCAGGGTTGGCTGTTGTCCCGCTCGCCGTCGATGGTCGCGAAGCCGAAGCCGGCGGGGAAGAACGCGCCGCCCGCCCACTGGCCGTCCGGGTCCTGGAGGGCGAGCAGGCGCGCGCCGAACCCCTCGGTCGCGATCCGCGCCCGCGTCGCCTCCCACACCTCGGGCGGCTCGTGCAGCAGGTCCCGCTCGACCTGCCAGCGCAGGGCCGGATCGGAGTCACGCAGCCACGGGATCAAGGCGTCGGTCGTCATGACGCGCAGTCTGGCACGGGAACGAACCTCCGGCATCAGGTCAGAATCTTCATCGAGGTCCGGGGTAGTTCTGATCATGTGACTCGCTGACACAGGAAGAAGTGATCATGAGCGAACCTCCCGGCCTCGTCGACCACAAAACAGGAAGCGCTCGACCTGCTCGCCGCCGCCCGCAGCACGTACGGCCACCGGAGCGACACGCCCAACGCGATGGTGGAGCTCATCGCCGACCAGATACCCGCGCTCGTCCACGCCCTGCTGTACGTCGGCGACCAGCTCGCCGAGGGCGGCAAGGGCCGCTGACCGCCGCCCCGGCACGAACCTGACCGGCTGCGGGATGGGCGCGGTCACGCCGCCCGCAGCGCTCGACGTGGTGTGGGCGGGCGACATCACCGGCGCCGCCATGGGGGTACGCGTCTGGCGCCCCTGCCCGGCCGTCCACGCCGGGCTGCGCGGCGGCCGGATCCCCACGGCGGAGCTGCTGTCGCGGCTGGACGCCTGGCTGGGCCGCCAGGAGTGACAGGCCCGGAGGTCTCCTCATCCTTAGTTATGCGAATATAATCGTTATATGTCTATAACAAGCCAGGCGGCCACCCCGCCCGCGACCGCCCTCAGCCCCCGCCGGCGGATGCTCGTCCTGGCCATCTGCTGCACGAGCCTGTTCATCGTCGGCCTGGACAACACGATCGTGAACATCGCGCTGCCCGCCATCCGCCGCGACCTGAACGCCTCCGTCTCGGGCCTGCAGTGGATCATCGACGCGTACACGGTGGTCCTGGCGAGCCTGCTCATGCTGGCCGGCTCGACCGGCGACAGGATCGGCCGCCGCCGCACGTTCCAGACGGGCCTGACGCTGTTCACGCTCGGCTCGCTGCTGTGCTCGCTCGCCCCTGGCCTGGGCTGGCTGATCGCGGCACGGGCGCTGCAGGCCGTCGGCGGCTCCATGCTCAACCCCGTCGCCATGTCCATCATCACGAACACCTTCACCGAGCCCCGCGAGCGCGCGCGGGCCATCGGCGTGTGGGGCGGCGTGATCGGCGTCAGCATGGCGCTGGGCCCCCTGATCGGCGGCGCGCTCGTGGGCTCTGTCGGCTGGCAGGCGATCTTCTGGATCAACCTCCCGGTCGGCATGGCCGCGTTCGTGCTGTGCGCGCTGTTCGTGCCCGAGTCGCGCGCGCCGCGCCCGCGCCGGGTGGATCCCGTCGGGCAACTGCTGGTCATCGTGCTGCTGGCCACGGTGACGTTCGCCTTCATCGAGGCGCCGGCGGCCGGCTGGGGCTCGCCGCGCACGCTGGGCTGCTTCGCGGTCGCCGCGCTGGCGCTGGCCTGCCTGGTGCCGTACGAGCTGCGCCGCGCCGAGCCTCTGATCGACCTGCGCTTCTTCCGCAGCGCGCCGTTCACCGGAGCCACCGTCATCGCCGTGTGCGCCTTCGCCGCGCTGGGCGGCTTCCTGTTCGTCAACACCCTCTACCTGCAGGACGTGCTGGGCCTGTCCGCCCTGCACGCCGGGCTCTACACGCTGCCGATGGCCGCGCTGACCGTGGTCTGCGCGCCCCTGTCCGGCAGGATCGTCGGGAACGCGGGCCCCCGCGTGCCGCTCCTGGTGGCCGGGATCACCATGACCGCCAGTGGCCTGATCCTGACGGGGCTGTCGGCGGACACGCCGGTCTGGGTGCTGATGGCCGCGTACGTGCTGTTCGGGCTGGGCTTCGGCATGGTGAACGCGCCCATCACCAACACCGCCGTCTCCGGCATGCCGCGCGCCCAGGCCGGGGTGGCCGCCGCCGTGGCCTCCACCAGCCGCCAGATCGGCCAGTCGCTCGGCGTCGCGGTCATCGGCGCGCTGGTCACCTCGGCGGTTGCAGGCCCGTTCGCCACCGGGTTCCCTGCGGCCAGCCGCGTCGGCTGGTGGATCATCACCGGATGCGGGCTGATGATCGTGCTGCTCGGTATCCTGACCACGACCGGCTGGGCCCGCCGCAGCGCCGCCCGTACCGCCGAGCGGCTCGCCCACGCCCCCGACAGAACGGCGGACACCTGATGACCGACACCCCCGGCCAGGAGGCGGTGGCCCGCGTCTGGGCCGCCATGTACGACCTCGTCCTGCACCAGGAGGACCGGCGCAAGGAGGTGGCCGAGACGCTGGGCATCAGCTTCTTCCGGGTCAAGGCGCTGCGCCGGCTGCTGGCCGGGCCGATGAGCATGCGCGACCTGACGGCCGAGCTGTCCACCGACAAGCCGTACACCACGCTGATGATGGACGACCTGGAGCAGCGCGGCTACGTCACCCGCAGCGTCTCCCCGGACGACCGCCGCAGCAAGATCGTCACGCTCACCCCGGAGGGGACGGCCGTGGCCGAGGAGGCCGAGCGCATCCTGGCCCGCCCGCCCCGCTCCCTGCTCGCCCTCGACCCCGGCGACCTGGCCACCCTCGACCGCATCATGGCCAGGCTGCGCACCCCGCAGGAGTCCGCGCAGCGGTCCTGAGAGATCGGGTGCCTACGCCGGCACCCGCTCCACGGGGATCCACAGCTCGGAGTCGGCGTGGCTGCCGTCGCCGGACAGCCGGGTGGCGGAGATCTCCGGGCCGGGCCGGCTGCGGTAGGGATTGGCGGGGAACCACTGGGTGAACACGTCCCGCCACACCTCCTGCAACGTCTGCGGGAACGGCCCCGAGCTCTCGAACACCGCCCACGTGCCCGCCGGGACGGCGAGGCTGTCCAGATCGCCGGGAACCTCCCCGCCCGTCACCGCACCGACCCAGTAGTCGAGCTCCACCCCTTCTTCCCGGCTGCCCGGCAGGTTGTCGCTCACGTTGACGATGCCGCGCGGCTCCTGGTCCGACAGCCGCTCGATACGGTCGAGCGCCTCCTGGCCGATCCCGCGCACGAAGGCGACGATGGCCGGGTTCATCCCCTCGTGCACCAGCGCCACCCGCGCCTTGCGCCCCGCCAGGGTGAACTCCGGCTTCTCCACGATCCGATATCGCATACTGCTGTTCCCTTCGACGATGAGGCGGAAGGACATGCGTGGCTGGGAGCGCAGCGCCGCGCCGGTGCGCCGGGCCTCACCCGGCCCCACGCCGTGCACGGCGCGGAACGCGCGCGCGAACGCCTCGCCCGAGGCGTATCCGTGCCGGATCGCGATGTCGAGCAACGGCTCCGAGCCGCCGACCACCGCCGCGCCCGCGACGGTGAGCCGCCGGCGCCGGACGTACTCCGACAGCGGCATCCCGGCCAGTGCGGAGAACAGCCGCCGGAAGTGGTACTCCGACGTGACCGCGATCCGGGCCAGCTCGGCGCCCTCGATCTGGCGGTCGAGGTTGCGCTCGATGTGGTCCAAGGCCGCGTTGAGCCCGTCCAGCACGCTGTCTGCCTTCCTTGTTCGTTCTGCCTCATCACCGTAGGGACACCCCATGGTGCCGCACCCGACAATCCATGCCCGATGCGGTCAGGTGCCAGCCACGCCGGATCCGCCGTCCCGGGGCGCCACGATCCTGGCGCACCCGCCGGAGTGACGCCCCTACAGCCGGGCGCCGACCATGAGGGCCAGGTCGATGAGCCGGTTGGAGTAGCCCCACTCGTTGTCGTACCAGCCGACGACCTTGACCTGCGAGCCCAGCACGCGGGTGAGCCCCGCGTCGAAGATGCACGACGCCGGGTCGGTGACGATGTCGGTGCTCACGATGGGCGCCTCGGTGTAGGTCAGCAGCCCCTTGTACGGCCCGGCGGCGGCCTCGGCGTACGCCTGCTTGATCTCCTCCACCGTGGTGCTGCGCGAGGTCGTGACGGTCAGGTCGGTGACCGAGCCGGTCGGCACCGGCACGCGCAGCGCGAACGCGTCGAGCCGGCCCCGCAGCTCCGGCAGCACCAGGCCGATGGCCTTGGCGGCCCCGCTGGAGGTCGGGACGATGTTGAGCGCGGCGGCCCTGGCCCTGCGCAGGTCCTTGTGCGGGGCGTCCTGGAGGTTCTGGTCCTGGGTGTAGGCGTGGACGGTGGTCATCATGCCGGACTCGATGCCCACCGCCTCATGCAGCACCTTGGCCAGCACGCCCAGGCAGTTGGTGGTGCACGAGGCGTTGGAGATGATCGTGTGCCGCCGCGGGTCGTAGGCCTCGTCGTTGACGCCGAGCACGATCGTGACGTCCTCGCCGTCGGCCGGGGCGGCGACGACGACCTTCTTCGCGCCGCCGTCCACATGCGCGCGGGCCCTGGCGGCGTCGGTGAAGACGCCGGTGGACTCGATCACCACGTCCACGCCCAGCTCACCCCAGGGCAGGGCGGCGGGGTCGCGCTCGGCCAGGACCTTGACGGTCACGTCACCGGCCCTGATCGCCCCCGGCCCGGCCACCACCTCGCCGGGGAAGCGGCCCAGGATCGAGTCGTAGGCCAGCAGGTGGGCCATGGTCGGCACGTCGCCCAGGTCGTTCACCGCGACGATCTCAAGGTCCGCGCCGCGGGCGATCGCGGCGCGGAAGACGTTGCGGCCGATGCGCCCGAACCCGTTGATCCCCACTCGGACAGTCATGCGTCTCTCCCCACATCAGACACGGCTCAGTGGGCAACATCATAAGCAACTTAAATAAGTTCGCGATATATTTTTCCGCGTGAACGATGACGACCTGGACGTGGCCGCCTTCACCGCGGCGATCGAGAACTTCAACCGCTTCTACATCCGGCTGCCGATGCTGGAGAAGCTGTCGTTCACGACGCTGTCGGTGCTGGACACCCTCGCCCAGCGCGGGCCGCTCCGGCTGACCGACCTCACCAGGACCGAGCAGGTCAGCCAGCCGGGCATCACGCAGCTCGTGACCCGGCTGGAGCGGGAGGGGCTGGTGGAGCGCCGTCCCGACCCGAGCGACGGGCGCGCGGTGCTGGTCCACATCACCGAGGCGGGGCGGCTGATCGGCCGCTCCCGGCACGAGGACAGGACCCGGCACCTGGTCCCGCTCGTGGCCCGGCTCACCGCCGGCCAGCGCCGTGCCATCGCCGCCGCCCTGCCCGCCCTCACCCGCCTGGCCGAGCTGGGCCAGGAGACCCGCTCCACCTGACCCCGGAGCCGGTCACCGTGCGGGCGGGCCGAGGGTGAGGGTGCCGCTGCCGGTGTCGAGCTCGGCCGTCGTGCCGAGGGCGACGGCGTGCGGATCAGGGCCGTGCCCGAACTCCAGGCCGCCGAGCACGGGGACGTCGAGCGGGGCGAGCCGGTCGCGCAGCACGTCGATGAGGCTCCAGCCGCGATCGGTGTAGTCCTCGAAGCCGGGGAACCTGCCGAGGGCGATCCCGCGCACGCCGTCCAGGGCGCCTGCGCGGATCAGCTGGGTGAGCTGCCGGTCGATCAGCCCGAGCCCGACCGTCCGCTCGGCCTCGATCAGCAGGATCGCCCCCGTGAGGTCGGGCAGCCCGGCGCCGACCAGGCCGGCCAGCGCGCCCAGCGAGCCGCCCAGCAGGTGGCCGCGGGCGCGGCCAGGCACCTCGGCGGCGACCGAGAGCAGCTCCGGGTTGCGGTGGTGCGTCGCGGGCTCGGTGCCCGTCAGCAGCCGGCGGACGGTCGCGGTCGCGCCGGGGCCGACCAGGCAGCCGTGGACGCCCGGGACCCGGCACTCCCGCCAGACGGCCAGGTGCAGGTAGGTGATGTCGCTGAAGCCCACCAGCGGTTTCGGGTCGGCGCGGATGGCGTCGAAGTCGAGCCCGTCCAGGATGCGGTAGGCCCCCGCCCCGCCGCGCGTGGTGATGACCGCGCGGACCGCGGGGTCGGCGAAGGCGGCGTTGAGGTCGGCGAGCCGGTCCGCGTCGCGTCCGGCCAGGTAACCATGCTGGTCCAGGACGTGCTCGCCGATCTTGACCCGGAACCCCCAGCCGCTCAGGAGCCGGGTGAGGTCGTCGATCGCGGCGGTGTCGGGGAAGCTGGCCGGGGAGACGAGGGCCACATGGTCGCCCGCCCGCAGCCTCGGCCATGGGCGCGTCAAGGTGTACATTGTTACCATGGTAACAGTCGAACGCACTCAGACGGGTCTCCGTTTGGAGAAGAACGTCCTCAAGGTGCTCAAGGCACTGGCCGAATATCTGGACCTCTCGCTCGGCGACCTGGTGGAGGGCATCGCGCTGCACGCCTTCGACGGCAAGGCGCCCTTCACGCCCGAGACCCTGGCCAAGATCGAGCAGCTCAAGGCCGTGTACGGCCTGACGCTGACCTCCGCCGACGCGCACCGGCTGACCGAGCGATGAGCGGCGCGCAGTACACGCTCACCGGCCGGGTGGCCGTCGCGCTGCCGCCCGGGGAGGCGTTCACGCTGTTCACACCGCGCGGCGAGGAGCTCTGGGTGACAGGGTGGCGGCCCCGCTTCCGGACGAGGGCCGACGACGACTCCGCCCCCGGCACCGTCTTCGAGACCGGCGCGGCCGGCGAGCCGACCATCTGGGTGGTGGTCGCGCGCGAGCCCGGCCGGCGCGTCTCGTACGCCAGGGTGACGCCCGGCTCCCGCGCCGGCACCGTGACCGTCGAGGTGGACGCTGACGGGCGGGGCGGCAGCACGGTGGCGGTCACGTACGAACTGACCGCGCTCACGCCGGCGGGCCAGGAGCCGCTGCGCGAGTTCGCCGAGGGCTACGCGGGCTTCCTGCGGTCATGGGAGGTGGACCTCGCCCGCCATCTCGGCTCCCGGCCGTAGGAACGCGAACGGGCGCAGGCGGCGAAAAGACGTCGACCGGTCGCCCTCGGCGGCGATAGTGTCCTGGGTCCGTGTGGACAGACGTGCGACCGCCGGCGACGACGCGGATCCGTGACGCCTTCGGCGTCGAGGTGGGCGAGCTGCGGCCGCATCCTGGCGGGTTCGAGGCGGATGCGTTCACCGACGGGCGCTGGTTCGTGAAGCTCTGGCGTCAGCAGCCCGACAGTGACGCCGCTCTGGCGCTGACCGCTGAGCTGGCGGCTCAGGGCATCCCCGCTCCGGCGGCGCAGCGGGCACTCGACGGCTCGTACACCGCCGAGCACCAGAGCCGGCGCTACGCGGTGCTCCCGTTCCTCGACGGCCGCCGGGCAACGTGGGACGACGCCGACGCGATCGCGCGGGCGATGCGCGCCGTGCACGAGACCGCCGACCTCATGCTGCCCCGCACCGGCATGGACGAGTGGTGCATCGAGGCGCTGCGCGCACCTTCGCCTGGATCCTGGACAGCGGGACGATCACGTCGAGCCCACCCCTGCGGGCCAGGACACCGACGGCGGCGTTGGTGACGGGCTCGCAGCGGCACGTGGAGCCCATCCCGTTGCTGCCCGTGCCGCAGGTCATCGCGACGCCGGTGACGAGCGAGGTCACCCAGCGCTCGTCGATGACCTGGCAGGTCCACAGGATGCCGCGCACCACGACGATGGTGTCCTCCTTGAGGAAGACCCGGTCCCGCCACTCCTCGTCGTCATGACGGACGACCCACTCCCCGCCCCGATAGGCCACCAGCCGCAAGAGCAACTCCCGGACCAGGGCGACCGCGCCGGGGGTGAGCATCCGCGTGGCGTTCCCGAGCGACCGGGCGCTGGGCCGGGCCGAGCGGGCCGAGTTCCAGTGGCGGAACAATGGCAGCACCTCCACCAGGCGCGGGCCGTACTCCTCTGCCAGCATGCGGGCGAAGTGGTCGGTGTCCCCGACCTGGGTCCGTACCGCCCCGGCCGGGCCGTTCTCAGCGGGTTCGGTGAGCAGCTCGCGCACCTGCCCGGCCAGGAGCGCCCGCGCGTCCTTCATCCCCGGCCCCGACGTCAGCCGGCGCAGCAGGGCCCGGCGTTGCTGGTGACCGAACCGGCGGGCCGCCGCGAGCGCGGTGATCGCTAGCCGGCGAGGCGGCGCCGGTGGGCGCGCTGGCGGCAGGCGGAGCCGCAGTAGCGGGGTGGCCGCCCGGTGGCGCGCACCGGCAGCGGCGCCCCGCACTCCCCGCAGTGCCGCGGGGTTTCGTGACACGGCGGGGAGTGCGGGTCACGGAACGGTTCGGGTTTCGTGACAGTGCGGGAGCACAACCCCTCAAGCAGCAGCCGTACGACCCGGGCGCCGCGGCCCTGGTCGCGGTGTGCCGCGCGCAGGGCTGCGCCGCCGACGATGAGCGCCGACAGGTCGTCCACCCGCACGTCGGCGCGGATCACTCCGGCCTGCCTCGCGTCGCGCAGCAGCCGCTCCAGCGCCTCGTGGAAGCGCCGTACCGCCGCGGCGAGCACGGCGCGCGGCCAGCCGCGGTCGCCGGTGAGCGCGTCGCACACGTGCTGCCGGCCCGCCGACTTCTCGATCACTTCGAGCAGGAAGCCGGACAGCGCGTCGCCGGGAGCGGCGCGGGCCCTCCACCGCTCGGCGTCGGCCACCAGCGCGTCGAGGTGCTCGGCGAGCACCGCCTCCAGCAGCACGTCCTTGCTCGGGAAGTGCCGGTAGACGGTGCCGGCGCCGACCCCGGCCCGCTGCGCGATGCGGCCGAGGGACGCCTCCGGCCCCTCCTCGGCGAACACCCGCATCGCCGTGCGCAGGACGACCTCCCGGTTGCGGCGGGCGTCGGCACGCTGGGCGGGTGCGGCGAGCGGCGCTGCTGTCATGTCACGAAATCCTTGTCTGCGGCGGCTAAACGGGTGGAGCATTCCGGACCGAGCCAGTATCTCTCACATCTCCGGAGGACACCACCATGACCACCGCCACGCCGGCAGGCTCCGGCGCCACGATCCTCGTCACCGGCGCGACCGGCAAGCAGGGCGGCGCCACCGCCCGGCGGCTGCTCGCCGACGGCTGGAACGTCCGGGCGCTGGTGCGCGACCTGACCGCGCCGGCCGCCACCGAGCTGGCCGCCGCGGGCGCCCGGCTCGTACGCGGCGACTTCGACGATCCGGCGAGCCTGCCGCCCGCGCTCGACGGCGCCACCGCCGTGTTCGGCGTTCCGCCCATCGCCTACGGCCCGTCGGGGCCGCAGACCGAGCTCGAGGTCGCCCGGGGCAGGGCGCTGATCGACGCCGCGGTCAAGGCGGGCGTCGAGCAGGTCGTCTTCAGCACCGTCGCCTCCATGTCCGCCTCCAGGTCAGCCTCCAGGTCAGCCTCCATGTCCGCTTCGACGCAGGCCCCTGCGCGGGGCGGGCGGGGCAAGGCGCTGATCGAGGAGTACCTGCATGACCACGTGGCGTTGTCGACCGTGCTGCGCCCGGTTCGCTTCATGACGAACTATCTGGACGTCGGCGTCGGCGCCGTCGCCATCGACGGACTCTCGCCCGACGGCGTGCATCGGCACCTGTTCCCGCCGCACGAGCCCATGCAGGTCATCGCGCTGGAGGACATCGCCGAGTTCGCCGCGCTCGCCTTCGCGGACCCAGCCAGGTTCGCCGGGCGCACCCTGGAGCTCGCGGGCGACGAGCCGACCCCCGTTGAGGCCGCCGCCGCGATCGCCGCGGCTACCGGCCTCCCGATCCGGTACGAGCAGATCACCGGCGACGAGGCCGCCCGGCTCGGGCCGGAGATCGCCGACACCATGAGGCACTGGCAGGCCGGTCACCGCTGGCACGCCGACCTCGAAGCGTTGCGCGTCATCCATCCCGGCCTGCGCACCCTGTCCGACTGGCTCGCCGAATCCGGCGCGTCCGCCATCCGCGCGCACGTCGCAGGGCTCTGAGTCGTCCCCGGGGGCCGCCATCCCGGTGCGCCCCCGGGATCTCCTCCTGGAGATCTCCGTGTTCTACGGCCGCCGCGCGGGTTAGCGGCCGGGGCACGATGAGGACGTAGTCAGGCGATCCTCGGACACGCGCCCGCCTCCTGTGCCTGATGGAGGTCAGGCGTCGTGACGTTCAGTTCCGGCAGTGCCAGGTCGAAGTTCGTTTTCCCTCCGAAGTTCGAGGTTGTCCGCGTCATGGCGGCGCCAAGGGCAGGGCGGCGCAGGCGGGTGCGAAGATCGTGCTGGATGCGCAGCAACCGCTCGCCTGAAGGGGGCTGGCAGGGAGGGCCGGCCGGCACCTGATGGCGGTTGCGAGCGCCGACGCTGCGCCCCTGCGGGCCGAACGGTCCGTTGCGTTCACGCCGGTAGCGTGGGGCATCGCCGGCACTGATTCGGCTACGGTTCGGACACCAGCCGACAGATGGACGCGATGTCGGGGGCGGGTCACGCAGGGCAGCGGATGCCAGGCGACGCGCCAGACCGGATCAGGCGCGGCCAGGCACGGGGGGCATAGCCCGCGGTATCTGGGGTTGGGGACGCCGCCCCGTCCGGGCGACCCTTAGGACGGGGTCGGCCCGATACCTCCACGGCGCCACCGCACAACGGGCCGCGACAGCGTCAGCCCTGGGCTCGGGCGTCGATGCTGCCCACGGTGAGGTCGGTCAGCGCCGCGATGGCCTCGGCGACGGTGACCCGCCCCCGGTTCAGCTCCGCGGCGATCGCCTCGGCCGCGCCCAGCGCGCCGACGCAGCGCAGCCGGAGGGCTTCCTGCGTGAGCCCGGAGTACGGCCGCAGGGCGGTGGCCATCAGGTCTGTGTAGCCGTCGAGCAGCTCGCGCTCGATCGCCTCCATCTCCTGGCTTCCCTTGAGCGCGGCGGAGATGGCGGTCCACTCCGGCATGTCGGTGGCGCAGGCGAAGTAGGCGGCGCTCAGGACGCGGGCGATCTCGCGGGGGACGGCCGGGGCGTCTCGCAGGGCCTCCTCCGAGGCGGCCCGGTGCCGCTCGTCGAGCCGCCGGTAGAGCGCGATCAGCAGGCCGGGGCGGGTGCCGAAGTGGTCGTAGACGATCGGCCTGCTCACTCCGGCGGCCTGGGCCAGGCTGAGCAGCGTGAGGCCGTCGGTGCCGTGGGCGCGCACGATCGCCATGGCGGTGTCGAGCAGTTGCTCCCGCCTGGCCGGTTTGGACAGGCGAGTCGATCCCGTGGTCATCGTCCTCCCTTGCGTTGCCTCCCAGTCTAAGCTACAAAATGTAAGTTACAGAATGTAGGTTAGTGAGAGGACATCACCGTGGAGCACTCCGTACTGATCATGGGCGGATCCGGCCAGGCAGGCGCGGGCACCGCAGCCCTGCTGCGCCGGTGGTACCCGGAGCTGCCGCTGACGATCGCGGGCCGCGACCTCGGCCGCGCCCGGCGGGTCGCCGACGAACTCGGCGGCGCGACAGCCGTGACCATCGATCTGCGGCGAGGCGACCTCGGCCTCCAGGAGACCGACGGCTACTCGGCGGTCGTGGCAACGGTGTGGGACAGCCACCTCAACGGACTGCGCTACGCACAAGACCGCGGCCTGCCCTACGTCAGCATCTCCAGCGGCCTGGTCGACATCGGCCCCGAGGTCGCCGCCGCCGGCCTGCGAGCCGGCGCGGCGCCGATCCTGCTGGCCAGCCACTGGTACGCGGGACTCGTCGTCCTCGCGGTGCTCGGCCTCGCCAGAAAGTTCGACCGGCTCGACACCATCGAGGTCAGCGGCGTCCTGGACGAACAGGACAGCGGCGGGCCCGCGGCCACGGCCGACCTGGCACGCCTGCTGGCCGCCACCTCGGCGGGGCACGTCCGCCGCGACGGCGTCTTCGCCTGGGTCAGCGGCCCCGCCGCGCAGGTGGAGCTCACCAGCGTCGACGGCGTCGTGCTGCCCGGCCAGATCGTCCCCCTGCTCGACGTGCCGAGCCTGGCTGTCGCGACGGGCGCGCCCAACGTCCGCTTCGCGTTCGCCGTCGGTGCATCGGCGGGCAGGCGGCGCGGCGGCCCCGCGTCCATGGAGGTCAAGATCGACCTTGCAGGCGTGGATCGCACCGGCGCGCCACTCAGGATGAGCCGCTACCTCCTCCACCCGGAGGGGCAGCGCCCCCTGACGGCGCTCGGCGTCGCCCTCGGCGTCGAGCGCCTGCTCGGCCTGCGCGGCGACCCCGTGCCGCCCGGTCTCCACACCCCCGAGGCGTTGATCGACCCCGGCTACGCGGCCGAGCGGTTGGCGGAGATCGGCGCCACCCTCACCGGCGCGCACGGCGATCACTGACTCCGCCGATCGAGAAGCGCGCACCCGTGAGACGACCTGGTTCACGATGGCTCTGTCAGGCACGGGCCGCCCCGCCGAGCTCACCCGGGCAGCCCGGCACCGAGGACGGCGACCGCGGCCCGACCTCCCCGGCCGAGCTCGCGGGTACGGACGGCACCTGACGCGCGCACCTCCAGCCTGAACGCCTCGGCCGTCGTCCACGGCGGACATCCGTTCCGCAGGGCCGCTTCCCGGGCCGAACCTCTCGCCGTACATCGCTAGCCCATTGACGCCCCCGATGCCCCGCTGCCTGGTCCGCTGACATCTCCCGCGCCGTTCCGACATCTGCAAGCGCCTGCGACACTGACTGTCTGGAGCCGAAGATCAACTGCTGCCTGAAGTAGGACTGAGCGCTTCAGCTGGTGGGAATCGCCCGCTGAACGCTCAGCCACCACAACCGATCGTGGCGAGGTGCTGTCAGCTGGCTTCGAGAACGAAGAACAAGAAGCACAAGAACCTCGTGCGGGTGGGCTCGAACTCGCGGAGCTCCTCAGGGAACACGTCGCGGGCTTCGGGCACGAACGGCGGTTCGCTGATGACGCTGATGCGAAAGCCCGCCGCGGCAAAGGCCTCGGTCATCGCGTGCAGCGGCCGATTCCAGAACTTCATCTGGACGGTCTGCCCACCCATGACCCATTCTTCGGTCCGGCTGCGCGTCTCGAAGTACTTGGGCCTTTTCCCGGCCATGTGCTGAAAGAGGACGACGCTGAAAGGATGGTCGATCGAGATGAGGAGTCTGCCACCAGGCCTCAGCACGCGTCGAAGCTCGGCCAGTGTCGGTCCCCAGTCTTCGAGGTAGTGCAGCACCAGCGACGCGATGACGTCATCGAACGCCTCGTCGGGAAAAGGCAGCGGGCCGGCTAGGTCGGCGACCTGCAGATCCGCGTCGGCGCCCAACCTCTGCCGGGCCTGCTCCAGCATCCCTGCGCTCGCGTCGATGCCGGTGATGATGGCGCCTCGATCGCGCAGCTCGGCAAAGAGGGGGCCCGAGCCGCAGCCGGCGTCGAGGATGCGCCTTCCGGCCACATTCCCGGCAAGCTCCAGCATCGCGGGCCGCTCATAGTACGCGTTGAGGAGACTGGTTTCGTTCTCGGCCGCGTAACCTTCAGCCATCCTGTCGTAGTCGTTGAGTGGGGAGGGGTTCGCAGTCTCGACGTGATCTTCGGGCATGGTAGACATGTGGGCCATTTTGGCCCAGTAGTCCTCGGTGGCGCTCGCCTTGGCGACATTGACGGTAGTCGGCCGAAGATCGTTCTTCTTGACCCGCGCAGGGATCAAGCGGTCTATTGGATCTTGAGGCCGCGCGGTGGTGGCGTGCGGAGCTGAAGATCAACTGTTCGGCCCGTACGCGCTTCAGGGCTGCCCGGACGGGTGCGGTGGTTCGCCGAGGTCGAATGCCTTCGCCGGCCAGGAGCAGCGCGGCCTCGGGCAGGTCGAGGTCTTCGGCGGTTTCGGCTGGGTGCAGGTGGTGCGGCGCGCCGGGTTCCGCAGGGTGAGTGGTTGGAGCAGCGCTGGCCCAGTGAACGGACGTCACCCACCGCGTGTACACCGAGCCCCTACGCCTCCGTAGGGTCGCGTCCTCGGAGTCGGAGCGGTGTAGATGGCTCGACGAGGTAGGTGCCGTGGATGGTCTTAGGCGGCCTCGGTGACGGGTGCCAAGGTCGGGTCGCCGGTCGGGTGGAGCTGGGTGGGCGGGGCGAGCAGCGCCCGGCGGAGGTCGTGCAGGATGCGCAGGCCCGTGCTGGTCCATGGTGAAGCCGCGCCAGCCGCGGGTGGCCCGGTCGAGTACGGCCCACACGAGTGAGACGCAGCTGTCTCGCCGGGGAAGCGGCCGATGACCTTGGCGCGTCGGCGGGTCTCGCCGAGGTGCGCTCGATGAAGGTGAAGTGCCGCACGCGCTTGTGAACGGCAGCCCTGCCACCTTGTGGCCGGCGAACTCCGCCACGACGTGGGCCGGAATGCCCGGGTAGGGCCACTCCGTCTCCGGGCTCCAGCCTTCGCGCATCGGCAGCGGCAACATCACGTCCCGCAACAGCATCGCCACGTCCACCGATGTCTCCGAGACCAGCGGCAGCCGGAACGCGACCGCCGAATGCGGGTAAAGGTCCAGCGCCAGCGTCAAACAGGCCGTGACCGGGTCGCCAAACATCGTCTCCCGCACCTTGACCGACCACAATCGATCGTTTGACCCGCACCGATGAGCGGGCGCAAGCGTCTTGCGAGCAACAGCGCGGCCCGACCGGGGACTGAGAGCCCGGTGTCTATACCTTGCTCGCGACCACCATATAGTTCTCGGCCTCGAGATCGAACGTGCTCACTTCCGTCCGGAGTCCGACCCGGTGCAGCTCGACTTCGAGTTCCTCGTACCGGTAGGGCCAGCAGGACAGCAGCTCCGAGCGGACAAGAACCAGCCCAGTCGCATCAATGTGCGCGATCGCAATCTCGATGTGGTGCTCCTCCTCCCAATGCGGCGCGATCTCCCAGCGGTAGACCACGACGGCATCGCGACCGTTCCGGCGGACGAGCCGGTCACTGATGTCCAGCCGGGAACCTCTGGCCCTCACGAGTTCCCAAGTGCGGGATGTGAGCACCAAGCGCCCGCCAGGGCGCAGAAGCCGTGCCATCGACTCCAGAGCAGCACCCCTGCCTGTCGCGCCCGCGGCATGGTGAAGCGAGTTGCCAACGCAGAACACCATGTCGAACGTGTCGTCCTCGAAATGGTCGGGCAACTCTTCCCAGGTCGCCTGCATGGCCCGGACGGATGCCCCGAACTCCTCAGACAACTCTGCAGTCCGACGAACCATCGCTTCGCTGGCGTCAGTCGCAACAACCTTCATGCCACGACCGGCGAGGCCAACCGCCAACTGTCCGGTTCCGCACGAACAGTCGAGGACGTGAGCGTTCGACGGCAGAAGACTGAGGACGTCATCGAACGACGCGGCGAACTGGGCTGGAGGCAACTTCGCATCCGAGATGAGCCATTCATACACCTCGGCAAGCACGTCATAATCCGTCACAACCACTACCTCCGTCACGCTACAGACTCACGGCGGGACGTCAGTCCATCATCGGTACAAGCCGGGCACCACTGGTTTTCGCAAGGACAACCCGTCCGCTAGCGTGCCGCGGATAGCGCGAGCTGATCCGCGTCATTCGCCATGGTGTCGGCGAGAGGAGCCGGCCGCCAGGCCTCGCGGGCCGCTCGTCGTACGCGAGGCTCGTCTCGTTCTCGGCCGCGTACCCCTCGGCCATCATGTCGTAGGCGTTGAGTGCGGAGGGGTTTGCGGTCTCAACGTGACCTTCGGGCATGGTGGGCATGCGGGCCATTTGGTCCAGCAGTCTCGGCGGCACAGACATACGGCAGATCTGGATCAAGCATGCAGACGGCCTAACATCCCTCTCGCCGGCGAAGACAGCAGATCGAGCCGGAGTGAAGCAGCCTCTCCCACCCATCGCCCCCAAGGGCCAACTAGCGCCTCCAACGTCACGACTTCGATGGCGCGCTTCCATGTCCACTTCCAGGTGCTGTGACGGACTGTCGTCTTCAAGGCCGCCAGACAGGAGGCCGCGCGTCATCCTGAGCCCTTGACGAGACAAATGAACGCTTTTTTAATTCCCTCAAGGGACGGATCCACCCCGAAGCGCGCTTCCTCACCCCCACCGGAAGACCCCCAGCACAGACGGGACCCAGTCAATGAAGGTATGGATCGACTCCGAGCGCTGCCAAGGGCACGGCCGCTGTTACGACCTGGCCCCTGACCTGTTCGGCGAGGACGACGAAGGTTACGGCACGGTGCTGGGCGGCGGTGAGGTGGCCGCGGGGCAGGAGCCGGAGGCGCGGCTGGCGGTGGCCAACTGCCCCGAGCGGGCCGTCGAGGCCGTGAACGGAGCCGCCCGATGAGCGTGGACGACCGCTTCGGCGCCGAGCTCGACGAGGCGCGCAAGAACCGCCCGGTGCTGACGGCCGCCGAGATCGTCACCGACCCGGTCTCCGACTGGGCCAGCGACTTCTCCCACGTCGATCCGGTGTGGGCCGCCGACCCGTACCCCATCCAGGACGACCTGCGACAGCGTTGCCCGATCGCGCACACCGAGCGGTTCGGCGGGGCGTGGCTGCCGACGCGGTACGAGGACGTGGCGGCCATCGCCTACGACACCGAGCGGTTCTCCTCGCGGGCGATCGTCGTGAGCAACGTGCGGCCGCCGATCGAACTGGCGCCGATGGGCAGCGTGCCGCCGATCTCGTCGGACCCGCCGTTCCACCACGACGCGCGCAAGCTGCTGCTGCCCGCGTTCACCAAGAGCGCGGTGCGCAAGCAGGAGGAGGCGACGCGGGCGTACTGCCATGAGCTGATCGACGCGTTCGAGGGCCGGGAGCTGGTGGACGGCGCGCACGAGTACGCCCAGCACATCCCGGTACGGGTGATCGCCAACCTGCTCGGCCTGCCGCCGGAGGACGGGCCGCTGTTCCGGCAGTTCATCGAGACCTCGCTGGAGAGCGTGAACAAGACGCCGGAGGAGCGCTACGAAGGGTTCGCGGCGCTGACGGACTACCTGCTCGGGCAGATCCGCGAGCACATCGACCAGCCCCGTGACGACCTGATCACGTATCTGCTCGACGCCGAGCTGGGCGGGCACAAGCTCGATCCGCACCACGTGCTCGGCACGATCATCCTGCTGCTCATCGCGGGCATCGACACGACCTGGAGCGCGATCGGCGCGTCGTTGTGGCACCTGGCCAGGACGCCGGCGGACCGGGAGCGGCTGGTGGCCGAGCCCGGGCTGCTGCCGACGGCGATGGAGGAGCTGCTGCGGGCGTACGCGCCGGTCACGATGGCGCGGCTGGTCAGGCAGGACATGCGCTGGAACGGCGTGGACATGAAGGCCGAGGACTGGGTGCTGCTGTCCTTCCCGGCGGCCAACCGGGATCCGGCGCAGTTCGAGCGGGCCGACGAGGTGGTCATCGACCGGGAGGTCAACCGGCACGCCGCCTTCGGGCTCGGGATCCATCGGTGCGTGGGCTCGCATCTGGCGCGGATGGAGCTGCGGGTGGCGCTGGAGGTGTGGCTGGAGCGGGTGCCGGTGTTCGAGCTGGCGGATCCGGCGGGGGTGACGTGGGCGGCCAGCCAGGTGCGCGGCCCGCGCGCGTTGCCGCTGCGCATCGGCTGACGGGCGGCCTCGCGCGCTGCCGCTGCGGATCGCCTGACGGAGGCGCGGACGGCGCGGGGGCGGCCCGGGGCGGCGCGACCCCCGGGAGCGGCGTGCGGTGACGGCGTGCGGTGACGGCGTGCGGTGACGGCGCGCGGTGACGGCGCGCGGTGACGGCGCGCGGTGGCGGCGGCAGGGGTGCGAACTGGACGCCGCCACGCCCCGGCTTCTAGAATTAAAATCTAGAATAATGCTCCTCCAAGCCGAGGGTGGGTCATGCCGCATCGGATCTATGTCGATGGTGAATGGGTGCCGGCGAGCGGCGGCACCGCGATACAGGTGGTGAACCCCGCCACCGAGGACCCCTTCGACGAGGTGCCGCGCAGCGGCCCCAAGGACGTCGCGCGGGCCGTAGAGGCGGCAGCCGCCGCGCTGCCCGCCTGGTCGGCCAGGCCCGCCGCCGAGCGCGCCGGGCTCTGCGCCGCGGTGGCGGCCGCCCTCGGCGAGCGGGCCGACGAGCTGACCGAGACGATCGTGAACGAGCTGGGCATGCCCATCAAGCTGACCAGGGCCATCCAGGTCGGCTCGCCGATCCGGACGTTCCTGTCGATGCCCGAGGTCGCGGCGGCCATCGCGTTCGAGGAGCCGATGGGCGGCTCGGTGGTGTACCGGGACCCGATCGGCGTCGTCGGCGCGATCACCCCGTGGAACTACCCGCTGCACCAGATCGCGGCCAAGGTCGCCCCGGCGCTGACCGCGGGCTGCACGGTGGTGCTCAAGCCCAGCGAGGTGACGCCGCTGGACGCGTTCGTGCTGGCCGAGGTGATGCACGAGGTCGGGATCCCGGCAGGGGTGTTCAACGTGGTCTCGGGCACCGGGCCGGAGGCGGGGGAGGCGCTGGCGGCGCACCCGCTGGTGGACATGGTCTCGTTCACCGGGTCCACTCGCGCCGGGCGGCGGGTCGCCGAGCTGGCCGCCGCCGGGGTCAAGCGCACCGCCCTGGAGCTGGGCGGCAAGTCCGCGAACGTGCTGCTCGACGACCTCGATGACGCGGCCTTCGAGGACGCCGTGCGCAAGGGCGTGGCGGCCTGCTATCTCAACTCCGGCCAGACCTGCTCGGCGCTGACCAGGCTGCTGGTGCCGCGCGAGCGCCTGGCCGACGCAGAACGCATCGCCGCCGACGAGGCGGTCACGTACAGGCCGGGCGACCCCCGCGACCCGGCCACCCGGCTCGGCCCGCTGGTCTCGGCCGTGCAGCGGGACCGCGTACGCGAGCACCTGCGCGCGGCGGCCGAGGACGGCGCGACGATCCTCACCGGCGGCCCCGACGCGCCCGACGGGCTGGAGCGCGGCTACTACGTGCGGCCCACCGTGATCACCGGGGTCACGCCCGAGTCGCGGATCGCCCAGGAGGAGATCTTCGGCCCCGTCCTGGTCATCCTTCCCTACGACGGGGAGGAGGAGGCGGTCCGCATCGCCAACGGCACCGCGTACGGGCTGGCGGCCGGCGTACGCGCCGCGGACCCCGGCCGCGCCCGCCGGGTCGCCAGACGGCTGCGCGCCGGGCAGATCCGGATCAACGACGGCGCCCACAACGGCCTGGCGCCCTTCGGCGGCTACAAGCAGTCGGGGTACGGTCGCGAGTACGGCCGGTTCGGGCTGGAGGAGTTCCTGACCACCACGTCCGTCCAGCTCTGAGCCCGGGGGAGAGCACACATGCGAGGCGTCATCCTGCGTGAGACGGGCAAGCCCGTCGAGGTCACCGACCAGCTGAGCCTGCGCAGCCCGGGGCCGGGAGAGGTGCGGGTGCGGCTGCGCGCCGCCGGCGTCTGCCACTCCGACCTGTCGATGTGCGAGGGCCGCCTGCCCGCCCGGCTGCCGCTGGTGCCCGGGCACGAGGGCGCGGGGGAGGTGGTCGAGCTCGGCCCCGGCGTGAGCGGCCCGCCGGTCGGGACGCACGTGATCCTGTCCTGGATCCCGCCCTGCGGCGGCTGCGACTTCTGTCTCGGCGGCCAGCCGAACCTGTGCGTCAGCGTCCGCCCGCCGTCCGACACCGTGACGTTCGAGGGCGAGCCCGCGCACGCCGGCCTGGGCGTCGGCTGCTTCGCCGAGGAGACGGTGGTCGACGCGCGGGCCGCCATCCCGATCCCGGACGACGTGCCGTTCGAGGTCGCCGCCGTGGTCGGCTGCGCGGTGCTGACGGGCGTCGGCGCCGTGATCAACACCGCGCGGGTACGTCCCGGCTCGTCGGTCCTGGTCATCGGCTGCGGCGGCGTCGGGATCAACGTGATCCAGGGTGCCGTCCTGGCCGCGGCGGCCACCGTGCTGGCTGTGGACCGGGTGCCCGAGAAGCTGGCGACGGCCAGGGCGTTCGGCGCCACCCACGTGACCACGCCCGACGAGCTGAGCGAGGTGGGCAAGGAGCTGACCGGCGGGCGCGGGTTCGACTACGCCTTCGAGGTCGTCGGCCGCTCGGCCACGATCAGGCAGGCGTGGCAGGCCACCAGGCGCGGCGGCACCACCGTCGTGGTCGGCGCGGGCAGCCGCGACGACGTGGTGCCGTTCAACGCGGCCGAGCTGTTCGCCACCGAGCGGCGGCTGGTCGGCTGCCTGTACGGCTCCGGCGACGTGCGCACCGACTTCGGCCGGCTGCTGCGCCTGTGGCGGGCCGGGCGGCTCGACCTGGAGGGGCTGATCAGCCGGCGCATCGGCCTGGACGGCGTGGGCGAGGCCTTCACGGCGATGGGCTCGGGCGACGTGATCCGTTCCCTGATCACGTTCTGAGAGCGCCTCTGCGGGGCGGCCCGACCAGCAGCGCGAACCCGTGCCGGTCCACGGGGACGGCCGTGGCGGACAGGACGGCCACGCCGGTCCGCCCGGCACGGTCGAGCCCGAGCCAGGAGCGGAACCCGCCGGAGCCGCCGTTGTGCCAGGTGACCTCCCGGCCCGCCATGTTCATGGTGATCCAGGCCGCGCCGATGCGCATGCCCCGGCCGAACGGGGCCACCGGGTCGAGCGCGGCCACCCCGGGGGCGGAGCCGTCCAGCAGCGAGCTGATCAGGCGGGCCAGGTCGCGGACGGAGGCGCGGATGCCGCCGGCCGGCCCGACCGCCTCGCCCGTCCACGGCTCGCGGGGCCGGCCGCGCTTGCTGCGGCCGGGCAGCGCCGTGGCGCGGAGCTGCCGCGGGTCGGCGGGCACGTAGAGGCCGGGGAGCCCGAGCGGCCCGGCGATCCGGTCGGCCACGAGGCCGGCGTAGGTGGTGCCCGCCGCGGCGGCCAGCGCGTGGCCGAGCAGCTCGAACCCGAGGTTGGAGTAGCGCGGCACGGGCTTGCCCACCTTGACTTCGCGCGCCTGGGCGAGCAGCTCGGTCAGGCTCTCCCCGTACGGGTTCGTCCCGTGCCGCCACAGGGCGATGGTGCGCCGCAGGGGCTGGGCCGAGGCGGGCAGTCGGGGCAGCCCGGAGGTGTGCGTGCTCAGGGACTCCAGGCTCACCCGGGCGGCGGGGGAGCCGCCGAGCGGGAGCAGGTCGCCGAGGGTGGTGCCGGGCTCGATCTCCTGCCGCTCCAAGGCGTCGGCGTAGAGCAGCCCGGTGATGCCCTTGGAGATCGAGGCCATCTCGAAGTCGGCGTCCGGGCCGCCGGCGCCGTAACCGGCCACCGTCACCGCCGACGGGGAGACGACGGCGGCCGCGGCGACGGGGTGGCCGGGGCCGAGGAGCGTGGCCAGTTTCGTGGCGAGTCGCTCATCCCCGTACGACTCGGGCGCCCCGCCCGGGGTCCGTTCGTTCACAGCGTCAATGTTAGTTGACGAATGCGCGCGGTCAGCCGGTCGCCTGCAGCATGGGCACCAGGAACCGCCTGGCCACCGCGGCCAGCTGCGCGTCGTCGTCGAGGTCCACGACCTGGCTGGGGATGGCCAGGAAGGAGGCGGAGACGCGCACCATCAGCTCGGCCACGAGATCGGTGTCGAGCTCGGCGGGCACATGACCGGCCCGCTGCTCGCGCCGGAGCTGCCCCGCGACGAACTGCCGCACGGTGGCCAGCGTCTGGCCGCCGTCGCTGACCATGGACGGCACGAGCAGGTCGGGCTCGGCGGCGATCAGGCCGCCGATCAGCGGGTTGGACCTGATCGCGCGCAGCGAGCTGACGAACCCCAGGACCACCCGGTCGGCGGCGGTGCCCGCCTGCTCGATCTCGACCAGGAACTGATCGAAGTAGCGCCGGAACTCCCGCCGCACCACGTGCTCGACCAGCACGTCCTTGGTGGCGAAGCGCCGGTAGACGGTGATCCGGGAGACTCTCGCCCGGCGGGCCACGTCCTCCATGGTCGAGCGCCGGATCCCCATGCGGCAGAACTGCTCGTACGCCGCGTCGAGAATGCGCGTGCGGGCCTCGTCGGGGTCGCCGACGCGCTCGACGGCGTCGAGGTAGGCGCGCTCCAGCAGCGATTCCGAATCCGACGGTGTCATGAGCGCGGACAGCGCAGACTCCACGATCACCTCCTGTGCCTCTTCATTCTGCCCCCATCGCCTCACGGCCGCTGATGTGTCTTGTGATGGCCGTCACGTTGTGCTCTTATGATACGCAGAAGCACCCAGTGTTTCACCGTATCAAGCACGTGTTCTCGGGCCTCGACAAGGAGGAGGCGCAAGCATGGGCGAACTCAGCAGGCGCAACATGTTGAAGGCGGGTGGAGCGCTGGGCGCCGTAGGTGCGCTGAGCATCGCGACCCCCGCACACGCGTGGACATGGTCACCCGCCGGCTCGGTGGCCGGCACCGGGGCCGGGCTCGACCCGCGCTGGGTCTGGGACGAGCAGGCCGACCCCCTGGTGGCCTCGCTGCTCGACCGGGGCGACGTGCCCAGGGTCAACGAGCTGTTACGTACCTGGACCAAGAACGGCCAGCCGCTGCCCGACGGGCTCCCGGCGGACCTGCGCGACTTCATGGAGCAGGCCAGGCGGCTGCCGTCCTGGGCCGAGCAGGGCAAGCTGGACCTCGCGGTCGAGTTCAACAAGAAGCGCGGGCTCTACCTCGGCGTCCTGTACGGGCTGGCCAGCGGCATGATGAGCACGGTCATCCCCAAGGAGGCGCTGGCGGTCTACTACTCCCAGGGCGGCGCGGACATGAAGGACCGCATCTCCAAGACCGCCAAGCTCGGCTACGACATCGGCTCGGTCAACGCCTACCGCCCCGACGGCGAGATGATCGTCACCTGCGTCAAGACGCGGCTGGTGCACGCCGCGGTGCGGCACCTGCTGCCGCAGTCGCCGCACTGGCCGGGCCGGGCGGAGGAGGACATCCCGATCAGCCAGCGGGACATGATGGTGACCTGGCACAGCCTGCCCACCACCGTCATGCAGAAGCTGGTCGCCTGGAAGGTGCCCATCCCCAGCGCCGAGTCGGCGGCGTTCCTGCACTCCTGGCAGGTGGGCGCGCACCTGCTCGGCATCAAGGACGAGTACATCCCCGCGTCCTGGGTCGAGGCCGACAGCCAGGCCGCGCAGGTGCTGACCCCGATCCTGGCCCCGACGCCCGAGGGCGTCAAGCTGGCCGACATCCTGCTCAACCTCGGCTCCTCGGTCGACGCCGGCATCCTCAGCAAGCCGATCCTCGGCGCGTTCACCCGGTTCATGCTCGGCGACCGGATCGCCGGCTGGCTGAAGATCCCGAGGGAGCCGGTCTGGGACCCGCTGCTGCGGCTGTCCTGGGGGCCGTTCATCGCGGTCCGCGAAGGGCTGCTGCCCTTCCCGCTGGCGCCGGAGGCGTACTGGCTGTTCGACGAGTTCCTGCGCAAGGCGGCGCTGCTCTTCCTGTCGGAGGCCAGGCCGATCAGCATCGAGATCCCGGAGACCAACCGTCCGTCCTGACCGGTCCGCCGGCAGGAGTCCCGGCCCGCCGCGCGGGCCGGGACGCGGCCGGACCGCGACCCGGCCCGCATCGCTAGCTCGCCGATCACCGGCGTTGTCAACAGGTCAGGAAGGAGTTCCGGTCATGACGGAGCTGAGCAGGCGCAAGATGCTGATCTCCGGTGGCGCTCTCGGGGCGCTGGGGGCCTTGGGCATGGCGACCCCGGCGCACGCGCGCCCCCTGCTGGAGTGGACGTGGGCACCGAGCGGTTCCATCGCCGGAGCGGGGGCCGGCGCCGACCCGCGGTGGGTGTGGGACGAGGAGGCCGACCCGCTCCTCGCCTCGCTGCTCGACCGCGGCGCCATCCCCGAGGTCAACCGGCTGCTGTGGGACTGGACCAGGAACGACCAGCCGTTACCTGAGGGGTTGCCGTCGGACCTGCGGGACTTCATGGAGCACGCCCGGCAGCTCCCGTCATGGGCCGACCGGGGCAAGCTGGAGGTCGCGGCCGAGTTCAACAAGGCCAGGGGCGTCTATCTCAACCTGTGCAACGGCGTGGGCGGCGGCATGCTGGCCACCGCCATCCCCCACGAGGCCCGCGCGGTCTACTACTCCAAGGGTGGCGCGGACATGGAGGACCGCGTCGCCAAGACGAGCATCTTCGGCTTCGCCGTCGGAGCGCTGAACGCCTACCGGCCCGGCGGCTCCTGCGTCGTGGAGTGCGTCAAGACCCGGCTGGTGCACGCCGCGGTACGGCACCTGCTGCAGCAGTCGCCGCACTGGGGCGGCGACATCCCCATCAGCCAGGAGGACATGCTGGTCACCTGGCACACGCTGCCGACCTTCGCGATGCGCAAGATGCTCGAGTGGCGCGTCCCGATCAGGCCCGCCGAGTCCGAGGCGTACCTGCACGTCTGGCAGGTGACCGCGCACCTGCTCGGGATCAGGGACGAGTACATCCCCGCCACCTGGGACGCGGCCAACGCCCAGTCGGATCAGGTGCTGCCCGGGAACATGGGCCCGACCCCCGAGGGCGTGGCGCTGACCGACATCCTGCTGAGCCAGCTCGCCGAGCAGACCAGCCCGGCCGGCATCAGCAGGCCCCTGTGCAACGCCCTGGCCAGGTACCTGGTCGGCGACCAGGTGGCCGACTGGGACGGCATCCGCCGCGAGCCGGTGTGGGACCCGCTGATCAGGGCCGTATGGCCGAAGCTGGTGCGCTTCCGCGAAGGGCTGATCCCGCTGCCGCTGGTGCCCGAGACCGCCTGGGTCATCGACGAGGCCGTCCGGCGGTACATCCTGTTCTTCCTCACCAAGGGCCAGGAGACCAAGATCGAGATCCCGACGATCAACCGTCCCGAGTCATGACAGGACAGCACGACGGCGTGCCGGGCGAGCCGATCGGGCGGCGGCGCTTCCTCGGGTACGTGGTGGCGGCGCCGACCCTGGTGGCCGCGGCCGAACTGACGCCACCGTCCCCGCCGGGTGAGGCCGGTGAGGCCGCTCTCCCCTCGCCGGAGCTCACGGAGCTCACGGAGCTCACGGAGCTCATCGACCTCAACGACGTGATGACCGCGGCGGCGCTGCCCACCTCCGGCCTCATCTCGGTCGAGATCGGCAGGGACGGCACGGTGTCGTTCGCGCTGCCGAGGGCCGAGGTGGGGCAGGGCATCACCACCTCCTCGGCCATGCTCATCGCCGAGGAGCTGGCCGTCCCGCTCGACCGGGTGCGCGTCACGCTCGCCGACGCCCGTCCCGAGCTGCTGTTCAACCAGCTCACCGGCGCCTCGAACACCACCATCTCCACCTACGTCCCGATCCGGGTGGCGGCCGCCGTCGCCCGGCTCCGGCTGCTGGAGGCCGCGGCGGCCGAGCTCGGCGCGCCGATCGGCGACCTGAGCCTGGACGCCGGCGTGATCAGCGACCGGTCCGGCAGGAGCGTCGGCATCGGCGCGCTCGCCGAGCGGGCGGCGAGCAGCCGCACCCGGCAGGTGGCCGTGACGCTCGCGCCGCGCGCCGGCTTCACCGTCATCGGCAGGCCGCACAACCGCGTGGACGCGCTGGCCGCGGTGACGGGGCGCAAGCGGTTCACCATGGACCTCGACGTCCCCGGCGCCCTGCCGACGATGGTGTGCCGCCCACCGGCCATCAACGGCAAGGTCGGCTCGGTGGCCAACCTCGCCGAGGTCCGCGCCATGCCGGGTGTCACCGACGCCGTGGTGATCTCCACCGGCGTGGCGGTGCGCGCCGAGACGTTCGGCCAGTGCATCGACGCCGTACGCGCGCTGAAGGTCACCTGGAAACCCGGCACCGCGGCGGGCAAGTCCGACGAGAGCGTGCTGCGCGCCCTGCAGGCCGCCGAGCTGCCCCTGGGGCTCCGGCCGCCGACGCCGGTCGTGGAGGGCGCGTTCACCTTCTACTTCCGCGGCAACAGCGCGCTGGAGCCGAACTGCGCGATCGCCGACGTACGGGCCGACCGCGCCGAGATCTGGTCGGCGCTGAAGTCGCCCATCGTCGCCCAGCAGAGCATCGCCGCCAAGCTCGGCCTGCCGGTGGGCGAGGTCACCGTGCACGTCACCGAGGGCGGCGGCTCCTTCGGCCGCAAGCTCTTCTTCGACGCCGCGCTGGAGGCCGCCGAGGTGTCGAAGAAGCTCGGCAAGCCGGTCAAGCTCATGTGGCACCGCGCCGACGACGCCCGCCAGGGCCGCGCCCACCCGATGGCCACCTCACGGGTGCGCGTGTCCTACCTCGGCGGCACCGTGCTCAGCTACAGGCAGCGCCACACCAGCGTCTCCACCGACCTCGGCCACGGCCTCGGCGAGATCTTCACCGCCCTGGCGGCCCGGCTCCCGGTGGGCGACATCGGCTTCTCCCAGACGTTCTTCCACCTCAGCCAGACGATGTCGTACGACTTCGGCGCCGGCAGCCAGTTGCTCGCCGAGACGGACAAGAGCTTCAACACCGGCAGCATGCGCAACGTCTACTCGCCCGACGTCACCTGCGCCCGCGAGCTGATCGTGGACCGGCTCGCCGCGCGGATGGGCAAGGACCCCTACCGGTTCCGGCACGACTTCCTGCGCGACGACCGCTCCCGGGCGGTGCTGGCCGAGGTGGCCGAGGCCGGCGCGTGGGGCCGGGCGATGGCGCCGGGCACCGCGCAGGGCATCGCCTTCCACGCCGAGTACAAGTCGGTGAGCGCCGCGCTGGTGGAGATCGACTGCCGGCCCGAGACCGTCAACCGCCCCATCCGCGACGGCGTGACCGGGCCGCGCGTCACCAAGGTCGTCTTCGCCGTGGACGTCGGCCTGCCCGTCAACCCGCGCGGCCTGGAGGCGCAGATGATGGGCGGCGTCTCCGACGGCATCGCGCTGGCCCTGACCTCCAGCCTGCACCTGCGCGACGGCTACTTCCTGGAGGCGAGCTGGGACGACTACTTCTACACCCGGCAGTGGAACACCCCGCTCGACCTGCGGATCATCGTCATGCCGGCCACCTCCGACGAGCCGGGCGGCGCGGGCGAGCTGGGCGTGGCCGCCTCGATGGCCGCGGTCGCCTGCGCGTACGGCCGCGCGACCGGCACGATGCCCACCAGCTTCCCGATCAACCACGGCACGCTCTCCTTCACCCCCAAACCCACCGTCCCGCCCGTCCCACCGTCCCCGACCGACGGCCTCGACCACGCCCGCTGAACCGAGGAGACCACCCGTGCCCGAACACACCTTCCGCGTCAACGGCGAGCAGGTCACCGTGAACGTCGCCGACGACGTGCGCCTGCTGTGGGTGCTGCGCGACCTGCTGCGCATCACCGGGCCGAAGTACGGCTGTGGCATCAACGTGTGCAAGGCGTGCACCAGCTACCTCAACGGCAAGGCGGTCAACCCGTGCGCGATCCCCGTCAAGGACCTCCAGCCGGACGACGAGGTGACCACCATCGAAGGGCTGCCCGCCACGGTCGGCGCTGACCTGCACCCGATGCAGCAGGCCTGGCTGGACCATGACGTCGCCCAGTGCGGCTACTGCCAGCCCGGCCAGATCATGGCGGCCGTGGCGCTGGTCGAACGCGTCGCCGCCGAGGGCCGTACCATCACCGACGCCGATCTCGACGGCATCCGCAACATCTGCCGCTGCGGCACCTACTTCCGCATCAGGGAGGCCATCCGGGCCGGCGCGCGGAACATGTGAGGCGGAACGTGTGAAAGGGCGTGCCCCCGGTCGTGGGGGCGTGCCTTCGTCGTGGGGTGCGTCCTCGTCGCGGGAGGCGCGCCCTCGTCGTCGTCCTCAGAGTCCGTACGTCTTGCCGATGATGTCGCGCTGGATCTCGCTGGTGCCGCCGTAGACGGTGGAGACCACCGTGGACCGCAGCAGGCGCTCCATGCCGTACTCGGTGGCGTAGCCGTAGCCGCCCATCATCTGCATGCCGTCCAGCGCCATCGCCTTGGCGACCTCCGTGGCCTTCAGCTTGGCCATCGACGCCTCGCGCGGCAACATCCGCGCCGGGTCGGCGTCGATCCGCCGCGCCACGTCGTGCACCAGCAGGCGGGCGCACTCCAGCTCGGTGGCGTGGTCGGCGAGCCGGTGCCGCAGCGCCTGGAAGCTGCCGACCGGGCGGCCGAACTGGCGGCGCTCGCGCACGTACGACACCGTGTCGTCGAACGCCCTGCGCGCGGTGCCCAGCATCAGGCCGGCCAGGATCATCCGCTCCAGGTTCAGGCCCGCCATGAGCTGCCGCCACGCCTGGTCCACCTGGCCGACCACGGCGCTGTCCGGCAGGAAGCAGCCGGTGAAGTAGAGGTCGTTGACCTCCCTGCCGCCCATCGTCTCGATGCCGCGCACGTCGAGCCCCGCCACGCCGGCCGGCACGGAGAACATGGTGAGCCCGTGGTGCCGGTCGTCCGTCACGGACGTGCGCGCGACGAGCAGGATGTGCTCCGCGAGGTGCGCGTTGGAGCACCAGGTCTTCTGGCCGTTGACCACCCAGCCGCCGTCCCGCCGCTCGGCCTTGCACGTCAGCGCGGCGACGTCGGAGCCGGCACCGGGCTCCGACATCGACACCGCCAGCACCTCGCCGCGCAGGAAGCCGCCCAGCACCCGGCGCTTCTGCTCCTCGGTGCCGAACTTCTCGTAGGAGGCGGCGGTGATCGCGGACGTGGCGAACCCGCCGATCGGGACCTGCCAGTAGGCGGTCGTCTCCAGGAACAGCAGCAGGTCCACCATGCCCTGGCCGGCGCCGCCGTACTGCTCGGGCACGGCCACGCCCAGCCAGCCGAGCTCGGCCATCTTGCCGTACAGCTCCGCGTTGTGCGGCTCGGCGCCGCCGACGGTCAGCTTCAGCCACTGCTCGCGAGTGCCCGCCTCACGCCGGCAGAAGTCCTCGATCGCGGCCACGAAGTCGCGCCGCTCATCGGTCAAGGTCAAGGTCACGACCCTTTCGCATAGAGTTCCTCGATCACCTCGGCGTAGCGCCGCTCGATCACCCGCCGCCGCAGCTTCAGCGAGGGGGTCAGCTCCCCGCTCGCCGGGCTCCACGCGTGGTCCAGCACCCGGTACGCCTTCACCTGCTCCGGCCGCGACAGCGCCGCGTTGGCCCGCTCGACACCGGCGGCCACCTCCGCCAGCACGCGCGGCTCCGCCGCCAGCTCCTTCAGCTCCACGGCGGTCAGTCCCTGCGCGGCGGCCCAGGCGGGCGCGGCCTCCTCGTCCAGCATGAGCAGCGCCGTCAGGTACGGCCGGCGGTCGCCCACCACGACCGCGTAGCCGATGAGCGGGTGCGCCCGCAGCAGCGATTCCACCGCGCTCGGCGCGATGTTCTTGCCGCTCGACGTGATGATCATCTCCTTCTTGCGGTCGATGATCCGCAGCAGCCCGTCCTCGTCGAGGCTGCCGATGTCACCGGTCGCCAGCCAGCCGTCCGCGTCCACCGCCGGCTGGATCCGCCCGCCGGGCTGGAGGTAGCCCAGGAACACCAGCGGCCCGCGCACCAGGACCTCGCCGTCGTCGGCCGGCCTGACCTCCATCCCCGGCATGGGCAGGCCGACCGTGCCGGCCCGGTAGTGGTCGGTGAAGGTGCTGGTGGCCGCGCCCGTGGTCTCGCTGAGCCCCCACACCTCCATGATCGTCATCCCGAGGCCGCCGAAGAACTCCAGCACCTCGGCCGGGATGGGCGCGGCCCCGCTGCCGAGCCGGACCGCCTCGGCCAGCCCGATCCGCTCCCGCAGTGGCCGCAGCACCAGCCGGTCGGCCTTCTCCAGCGCCTCGGCGAGGTCGTCGGGCAGGGCGGCGCCGGTGGCGCGGATCCGGTACGCCTCGCCGGCCAGCTCGCGCGCCTGGGTGACCGCGGCGGCCTGGGCGCCCTCCAGGGCGGACAGCGCGTGCTACAGCCCCGCCGCGAACTTCTCCCACACGCGCGGCACGCCGAAGAACGCCTGCGGCCGGACCTCGGTGAGCGTGGCGAGCAGCCGCGTGGAGTCCGGGCAGACCGTCACGTGGCCGGCGGTGTAGAGAGGCAGGTAGATGCCGAGGACGCGCTCGGCGATGTGGGCGAGCGGCAGGTAGGCGACCGTGCGGGGATGCGGGGGAGCCGGCTGGACCAGCTCCTGGAGCGCGCACTGGTAGAGCACGTTGCGATGGGACAGCACCACGCCCTTCGGGTCGCCCGTGGTGCCCGAGGTGTAGATCATCGTCACCGGGTCGTCCTGACCGGCCGCTCCGTCGCCCGCCGTCACCTCGTCGCCCGCTGCCGCTCCTTCGCCTGCCGCCTCGCCTGGGCTCGCGGTCAGCAGGTCGGCGAAGCTCGTGTGAGCGCCTTCTGCCTCCTCCACCACGACCACGCCTTTCAGCGCGGTCAGCGCGGTCAGCGCGAGCTCCCAGCGCGCCAGCTCGGCCGGGCCCTCCAGCACCACCACGCTCGCCCCGCTGTGCACGGCGACCTGCCGGACCTGCTCGGACGTCAGCGTCGCGTACGTCGTGCACGGGATCGCGCCCAGCTCGACCGCGGCCAGATCGACGATCCAGTGCTCTGGCCTGCTCGACATGCCGATGAGCAGCCGCTCGCCGCGCCGCAGCCCCAGCGCCCGCAGCCCGCTCGCCGCCGCCAGCACCTGGTCGTGCAGCTCGCGCCAGGTCCAGGTACGCCCGTCGGCGCCGGTCAGCGCAGGCCGGTCACCGTGCTCGGCGGCGTTGCGCCGCAGCAGCTCCGGCACCGTGTGCGCCCCTACTGCCGCGCGCACGTCCTCCTCTGTCACCATCGACCGCTCCCTTCGCTGGGCCTTGGGCGCACCCATCATCACCCGAACATCGTTCTGGTATCAATATGCCCGAATCACCGTTTACTTATCTACGAGTTCGCCCAGCTAACAGCTTCGTTTCAGTAAAACGGATAACGATTCATGGATCACGCTACACTCACCCCATGCCGACCACCCAGCGCCGGCGGCCGAAGGACCGCAAGGAGACGATCGCGCTCGTCGCGGCGGAGCTGTTCTGCGCCCGCGGCTACCACAACGTCGGCATCGAGGACATCGCCCAGGAGATCGGCGTCACCGGCGCGGCGCTCTACCGCCACTTCCCGAACAAGCAGGCGCTCCTCGCCGCGGCCGTCGAGGAGCTGGGCACCCGCTTCGCGCAGTGCGTGCGCTCGGGCGCGTACGAGCCCACCCCGCCCGAGCGGCTGCACGCCGCCCTGCGGGCGCTGGTCCGCTACACCATGGACCGCCGCGCCGTGGCCCGCCTCTACCAGTGGGACAGCCGCTATCTCGACGCGGACCAGCGGGCGGTGCTCACCGCGCCGTTCGACGCCGCCGTACGCACGCTGCGCGAGCTGCTGCTGGACGTACGCCCGGGGCTGAGCAAGCAGGACGCCGCGCTGGTGATCTCCGCGACGCTCAGCGTGATCGCCAGCCCCGCCACCCACCGTGCGAGCCTGTCCAGGGCCAAGGCCGAACGCACGATCCTCGACTGCGTCGCCGTCCTCACCGCCGTGGACCTGCCCGCGCCGCCGCCACAGGCGTCCTCCTGGCACGAGCGGCCCGATCGGTTCGCGCTGCTGCCGCGCCGTGAGCGGCTGCTGGCCGAGGCGATCCGGCTGTTCCACGAACGCGGTTACCACCAGGTGAGCATCTCCGACATCGGCCAGGCCGCCGGGATCAACGCCTCCAGCGTCTACTCCCACTACGCCGGCAAGGCCGAGCTGCTGGCCGCCGCCTACCACCGCGCCGCCGGCCGCCTGGAGCACACGGCGGTGGCGGCCCTCGCCGACGCCGCCACGCCCGCGCAGGCCCTGGGGCGGCTGATCGACGCCTACGTCGAGATCACCTTCGACCAGGCCGATCTGGCGGCCGTCTACGTCTCCGAGAGCGAGAACCTGCCCCCGGCCGACCTGCGCCACCTGCGAGCCGCGCAGCGGCGGCACGTCGACACCTGGACCGGGCTGATCGCCCAGGTCCGGCCGGGGGAGGGGGCGGCCGAGCTGCGCTTCATGACGCACGCGGCGCTGAACATCGTGACCGACCTCGCCCGCGCCGCCGGCCCCTCGGTGACCAGGGCCCGGACCGCCGCCCTGCTCCGGCCGATGCTCGGCCTCCCGGCGCGCCCCTGACCAGCGCTACGCGGCCGTCACCGTCCACCGTCCGTCCCACCCAGCGCGCCGAGGAGCCCGGTGATGGCCGTGACGAGGTCGGCGCCGAGCCGCCGCCACGCCGCGGCGGCCACCTCCGGTTCCGGCTGCTCGCGCGCCAGCTCCATCTCCAGCTCGGCCGACAGATGCACGATGAGCTGACGCGCCATGTCCTTGCCCCGCGCGGCGCCCCCGGCGTCGTGCAGGCGGCGCAGCGACGCCGTGTCCAGGTGCGCCCGCACGGCGTACTCGCGCAGCGCCGGCTCCACGGTGACCTGGGCCAGGAACCGCCCGTACCAGGAGGGCGTACCCAGCTCGATGTGATGCTCGATGCGCGGCAGCACGATGCACCCCACCCGCTCCCGCAGCGGCATCAGGCCGGGGTCGCCGTGCCGGGCCGTCATCGCCGCCCGGTGCCGCTCGATCGCCTCGGCGTGCTCGGCCAGGATCGCCTTGATGAGGTCGTCCCGGCCGGAGAAGTGGTACTGCACCGCGGACTTGTTGCGCTGCCCCGCGGCCTCGCCGATCTGCCGCAGGGACACCGCGGCCAGCCCCCGGGTGGCGTACAGCCGCTCGGCCGTGTCCATGATGAGGCTTCTGGCGCCGGCCGCCGCCACCCGAGGGGTGGTCACCAGGTGACCCAGACGTCTTCCAGGCCGCCCGACAGCAGCCCCTTGCGCAGGCGCAGCCCGTCCACGCCGTCGCGCAGCCCGAGGGTGGGCAGGCGGCGGGTGAGCGTGCCGAGCACGACCTGCAGCTCCAGGCGGGCCAGCGGCTGGCCCAGGCAGTAGTGCGCGCCCGCGCCGAACGACAGGTGCTGCGCGGCGTTGGCGCGGCGCGGGTCGAACCGCTCCGGGTCGTCGAACCTGCGCGGGTCCCGGTTGGCGGCGGGCCGGCACGGGATGACCGTGGACCCGGCGGGCACCGTCGTGCCGCCGAGGTCGGTGTCCTCGGCCGCGACGCGCGGGAAGCCGATGACGCTGAGCGTGGTGTCCAGGCGCAGGACCTCCTCCACGGTGCCCTGGACGAGCGCCGGGTCGTCGATCACCGCCTGGTAGCGCTCGCGTTCCGTCAGGAGCATCGCCGCCATGATGGCGATCATGTTGGAGGTGGTCTCGTGCCCGGCCAGCAGCAGCGCCCGCACGGTGGCGATGAGCTCCTGGTGGCTGAGCCGGCCGTCCTCGCTGTCGGAGATCTGGGTCAGCTCGCTCAGCAGGTCGTCGCCCGGGTCGGCGCGCCTGGCGTCCACGAGGCCGGAGACGTAGGAGTCGAAGTCCCGGTAGGCCTGCTCGACCTCCTCCTGGCTGTAGAGGGTCAGCGTGAGCATGACCTGCGACCAGTGGGCGAACCTGTCCTGATCCGCGCTGGGCGCGCCGACCAGGGCGCAGATGACGCGTACCGGGAGCGGCAGGGCGAGCTGGGCCGACAGGTTGGCCGGCGAGCCGGACTTGAGCAGGTCGTCCACCAGCTCGTCGGTCATCGCCTGCACGCGGGGCCGCCAGGACTCCATCTTCTTGACGGTGAAGGAGCGCGTGAGCAGCCGCCGCCACCGCAGGTGGCCCTCGCCCTCCCGCATGTCCGTGCCGGACGCGGCGCGGTTGAAGATGCCGCCGTCCCGGGTGGTGGACACGCGCGCGGCGTCGGGTCCGCCGCGGCGGAAGCGCGGGTCGGTCAGCGCGGTCCGTACGTCGTCGTAGCGGGTGAGCAGCCGGGCGGTGTCGCCGCTGGGCAGCCGCACCTGCGCGACCGGGCACTGGTCGCGCAGCTCGGCCCATTCGCGCGGCGGCTCCAGCGTGGCGTCACGGTCGAAGGGATAGTTCGGCAAGGTCATCGCGGCCCCCAGGTCGTTGACAGCTCGTCCCAACTTTAAGGCGGTCGCCTTAGTAAGGCCAGGGTCTCGGCCGCGTTTCCCCGTGCGGGCCTCGGCGAAGGTGGGGAGGGCGGGGGCGGCACGGCGGGGTCCCTCGTCATGGCGCGACCAACGCCGCCTGCCCGGGCAGCATGCCCAGCAGGCCGATCAGGGCGAGCGGTGGTGCGCAGGTGACCGGACGCGCGGCGCCGCGTACAGGCCCCTCACCAGGACGCCGGCGAGCAGGGCCTTGCGCGGCGGCAGCACGGTCACGCCCGCCATTCGTGATCAGGCAGGAACCGCACGCCGTACCGCTGCGGCACGGTGCCGAACCGCTCGGGCGCGGGCACGTACGGCGCGGCGGGCAGGCCGAGGTCGTCGGTGGGCGTGCCGAGCGACTCGAAGAAGCGCTCGAACGTGCCGCCCGGCCCCGCCGCCACGCCCACGACCTGGCTCCGGTGGCGCTCGATGCGATAGGCGTGCGGGCAGTTCTTCGGCACGAACCCGAAGTCGCCCGAGGTCAGCAGCTTCTCCTGCTGCTCACCCGCGAGGTCCTCGACGAACAGCCGCACCGCGCCCTGGGTGACGAAGAAGACCTCGTAGGTGTCCGCGTGCAGGTGCGCGGGGATGATTTTTCCCTTGGGGCCCTCGCAGGTGAAGAAGTTGAACGTGTTCTCGGTCTGCTCGCCGCCCGCGTAGATCGTGATCAGGTCGCCGAACAGGTGGGCCCGGTCGCCCAATGCCTGACATTAGGAGGGGTGGGAGACTTCGGCAAGGCGCCGTACCGACGAGGACTTGGATCGCACACCCACATGACCCAGCCGGCCCGTAACCTGCCGCAGCGCCTGGCCGAGGCCAGGCGCTGGTTCGACGAAGGGCTCCTGGCCGGCATGGAGGCGGCGGGCGAGCGCCCGCTGACCGTCGCGCAGGCCTGGGTGTTCGCCACGCTCGACGACGCGGGCACCACGGTGTCCGAGCTGGCGCGGAGGATGGGCGTCACCCGGCAGAGCGCCCACCAGGCCGTGCACGGTCTCATCGACGCGGGGCTCATGGAGCAGGTGCCCGACCCGTCCTCGGCGCGCGCCCGGCTGATCCGCACCACCGCCGAGGGGCGGCGGGCGCACGAGCTGGCCCAGCGGTGCATCGCCGTCATGGAGGACGTGCTGGCGCGCCGGCTCGGTGAGCAGGGGGCGGCGGCGTTGCGGGCGGCGCTCGAGACGCCGTGGGGGGATCCGCCGCTCGTGGCCGCTCCGCCTGACGACGAAGGCCCGAAATGATCAATTGAAAGGGCGAAAGAACAATTTCCCGATAGTTAGGATTCAGCGGAAGGACGGAAAAGGACCCCTGGGGCGGGAGCGCACTTGTGATCGAAAAGGCGGACGCCGTGGCCGGAGCGGCTGAGGGGGCCACCGCGTCGGTGGGCGCTCCCGGGCGGGCCTCCGCGGACGGCCTCGCCGCCGCCCCTGCGGACGCCTCCGGGCAACTGCCGGCGGAGGCCTCCGGGCAAGTGCCGGCGGACGCGATCAGGCGGGTGCCGGTGAACGGGAACGGCGCCGCGTCGGCGGACGCGATCGGCCGGGTCCTCGGCACGCAGGCCGCCTCGCCCCTGTCGTTCTGGGTGGGCCTGGAGCCGGGCCGCGTCGTCCAGCTCGACGACGTGGTGGTGACCAGGCGCGACACCCCGGAGTTCGGCCAGGTGCTGGTCGCGGGGGTGGTCTCGGCGGTCGAGGCCAGGCACGAGGGCGCCGCCTTCGACTCCGACGTCTTCCTCATCGCCGACGGCGCGCTGCCCGCCGCCGTCGTCGAGTCCGCCGAGGTCCGCGTCACCAGGGTGGAGCCGGAGGTGTTCATCCCGCCGCTGCCCGGCGCGCTCGCCTACCGGGCGCAGGCCGGCGACCGCGACCAGGCGCTCTACTTCGACGTCATGGACCGGCGCGTCCCCATGGGGCTCGGCCGCGACGGCCGCCCGATGTACGTGAATTTCGATTTTCTCGACGGCACCCGGGGCGCCCACGTGTCGATCTCCGGCGTTTCCGGAGTGGCGACGAAGACGTCGTTCGCGACATTCCTGGTGTATTCCATTTTCAACTCGGGAGTGCTGGGCGCCGAGGCCGCCAACACCAAAGCGCTGATCTTCTCCGTGAAAGGCGAGGACCTGCTCTTCCTCGACCACGCCAACACCCGCCTCGACGCCGCCGCCCGCGCCCGGTACGACCTGCTCGGCCTGCCCGCGACCCCGTTCGGCAGCGTCCACGTGTTCGCCCCGCCGCGTCCCGGCGACCCCAACGGCGTGCCGAACGTGCAGGCCAGGACCCAGGCTGTCAGCGCCTACTACTGGACGCTGGCGGAGTTCTGCGCCGAGGAGCTGCTGCGGTTCGTCTTCACCGACGCCGACGACGAGCGGGCCCAGTACTCCCTGCTCGTCGGCCAGGTGGCGGCCCGGCTGCAGGCGTGGGCCGAGCCCCTCGGGGAGTCGGGCGCCGTCCGCGTGCGCCGCCCCGACGGTGAGGCGGGGCCGGTCTGCCGCACGTTCGCCGACCTGGTGGACCTCGTCGCGGGGCAGCTCGCCGACGAGGGCACGCGCGCCGCCTGGACCGGCGCGCCGACACCGCTCGGCACCGTGAACGCGTTCGTGCGGCGGCTGCGCAGCGCCGTGCGGCCGCTGTCGCCGATCGTGCGCGGCGACCTGCCGGGCCGCCGCCCGCACTCGATCGGCGTCTCCGACGCCCAGGTGTCGATCGTGGACCTGCACAACCTGCCGGAGCGGGCGCAGCGCTTCGTCGTCGGCGTGACACTGCGCGGCGAGTTCGCCCGCAAGGAGAGCGCGGGCACGGCCAGGCCGCTGCTGTTCGTGGTGCTGGACGAGCTGAACAAGTACGCGCCCCGCGAGGGCGAGTCGCCGATCAAGGAGATCCTGCTCGACGTGGCCGAGCGCGGCCGGTCCCTGGGCGTGATCCTCATCGGCGCCCAGCAGACGGCCTCGGAGGTCGAGCGCCGCATCGTGGCCAACTGCGCGGTGCGCGTCGCCGGCCGCCTCGACCCGGCCGAGGCCACCCGCCCCGAGTACGGCTGGCTGCCCGCCACCGCCAGGGAACGTGCCACGATCGCCCGTCCCGGCACGATGTTCGTCACCCAGCCCGAGATCCCCGTGCCGCTCGCGGTCACCTTCCCGTTCCCCGCGTGGGCCACCCGCCCGGCCGAGGCGGCGCCGCCGCCCGCAGCCGTGTCACGCGGCCCCGACCCGTTCGCCGGCCTGCCCGGCGCCGACGACGACATCCCTCCCTTCTAAGGACGCTTCGCATGAAGATCCTGCACACCGCCGACTGGCACGTAGGCAAGGTACTGAAGGGCCGTCACCGCCTCGACGAGCACCGCGCGGTGCTGCGCGAGCTGGTCGCGCTGGCCCGCGAGGAGGACGTGGACGCCGTCATCGTGGCGGGCGACCTCTTCGACACCTCCGCCCCCACCCCCGAGGCGCAGGCGCTGGTGCTGGACGCGGTGCTCGCGCTGCACGAGGGCGGCCGCGACGTCGTGGTGCTGGCGGGCAACCACGACAACCCGCAGCTCCTGGAGGTGTACCGGCCGATACTCGGCAGGCTCGGCATCCACGTCGTCGGCACGTTCCGGCGTCCCGACCAGGGCGGCACGCTCAGCTTCACGGCCCGCTCGGGCGAGCCGGTGCGGCTGGCCGTGCTGCCGTTCCTGTCTCACCGGTACGTCGTGCGCGCCGCCGACGTGCTCACCGGCACCCCCGCCGAGCACAACCGCGACTACGCCGCCCGCGTCGCCGAGCTGGTGCGGGCGCTCACCACGGGCTTCGAGGCCGGCACCGTCAACCTCGTCACCACCCACGGCACCCTGCCCAGCGGCCGGTTCGGCGGCGGCGAGCGCCGCGCCCAGTCGATCTTCTCCTACTACTTCGAGCCCACCGCGTTCCCCGTCACCACCCAGTACGCCGCCCTCGGCCACCTGCACCGCCGCCAGCAGATCCCCGGCCCCTGCCCCATCTGGTACAGCGGCTCGCCCCTCGCCGTCGACTTCGGCGAGGAGGACAACACCCCCGGCGCGCTGCTCGTCACCGTCGAGCCAGGCCGCCCCGCCGTGGTGCGCGAGGCGACGCTCTCCTCGGCCCGCGCCCTGGCCACCAGGACGGGCACGCTGGCGGAGCTGGAGGCCATGGCCGCCGACCTCACCGACACCTGGCTGCGGGTGATCGTGGCCGAGAAGCCCCGGCCCGGCCTGGCCGACACCGTGCGCGAGATCCTGCCCACGGCCCTGGAGGTGACCGTGCACGAGCGCTTCCAGCCCGTACGCGACCCCCGCCGCGCCTCGGCGGCCGGCGCCGCTCGCGGCCCGCGCGAGCTGTTCCGCGACTACCTGAAGGGCGCCGGCCGCGACAACGACCAGGTCGCCGCCCTGTTCGACCGCCTGCACGAGGAGGTGACCGGCTGATGCGGCCCCTGAAGCTCCACCTCGACGACTTCGGCAGCTTCCGCGAGCCCGTCACGGCCGACTTCTCCGACGTCGACTACTTCGTCCTCGTCGGCCCGACGGGCGCGGGCAAGAGCACGCTGATCGACGCCATCTGCTTCGCCCTGTACGGCACCGTGCCGCGCTGGGGCAGGGAGAACGTCATCGCCCACGCCCTGGCCCCGTCCGCCGTGGCCGCCAAGGTGGCGCTGGTCTTCGAGACCGGGGGCCGCAGGTACGCCGTCGTCCGGGCGCTCAAGCGCGACGCCAAGGGCAAGGTGCACACCGCCGAGGCCCGCCTGGAGGAGCTCGTGCCGTCCGTCCCGGCGACGGCCGGGCTGGAGGAGCTGATGAGCGCCGTCGCCCGGCCGCTCGCGGAGGGCGCCGCCGTCACCGCCGAGGTCCAGCGGATCACCGGCCTGGAGTACCGGTTCTTCACCCAGTGCGTGGTGCTGCCGCAGGGCAGGTTCGCCGAGTTCCTGCACGCCCAGCCGCGCGAACGCCAGGACCTGCTCGTGCAGCTCCTCGACGCCGAGGTCTACGAGCAGGTCAGGCAGCGCGCCGTCCAGGAGGAGGGCGCCGCCGCGCAGGCCGCCACGTTCGCCCGCGAGCGGCTGGCCCGCCTCGCCGACGCCGACGAGGCCGCCGAACAGGCGGCCGAGGCCCGGCTGACCTCGCTCCGCGCCCTGGACGAGCAGGTCAGGGGCGACCTCGACACCCTCAGGAGCACGGCGGAGGAGATCCGCCGCCTCGCCGCGGAGCGGGAGACCGCCCGGCGGCGGGTGGCCGCGCTGACCTCGCTCGCCATGCCGGCGGAGGTGCCCACGCTGGCGCAGACCGTCCGCGCGGCGGCGGCGGAGGTGCGCGCGCACGCCGCCGACGCCGAGCTGGCCGCGGCGGAGGAGCAGCGGGCCGAGGACGAGCTGGCCGCGCTGGACGATCCCGGCGTGCTCATGGACCGGCTCAGGACGATCGAGGAGCACGAACGCGTCGTCACCGAGCTGCGTTCCGTCGAGGAACGGGCCGCCCGGACGCGAGCCGGCCTCGAACCGCTCACCGAACGCGCCCGCGCCCTCGACACCGCGCTCGCCGAGGCCGAGGAGGCCAGGGACCGGCTGCGCGACGCCCACGCGGGGGCCGAGCTGGCCGCCCGGCTCGTCGTCGGCCAGCAGTGCCCCACCTGCCTGCGGCCCGTCGAACGGCTGCCCCACCATCCGGCTTCGGCCGACCTGCGGGCAGCGGAGCGGCACGTCAAGAGCTGCCGCAAGGAGGCCGAGCAGGCGCGCACCCGCCGCACGGAAGCCGAGACCGAGACCCGCCACCTCGAACGCGCGGCCCGTGACCTGGCCGTACGCGCCACCCGCAGCGGCCACGCCGTGGCGGCGTTCACGGGCTCCGGCCAGGCAGCCGACGCCGCTCCTGCCGGGGCGGTGCTGGACCTCGACGGGCTGCGCGACGACCTGGAAGGGCGGCTCGCGGCCGTGCGGGCGGCGGAGCGGCGGGCCGCCAAGCTCAGGCAGGCCGCCCGCGACGCCCGGGCCCGGCTCGCCACCGCCCAGCGGCGCGCCGACGAGCTGACCGGCAGGACCGACCGGCTCTGGCGTGCCCTGGAGGCCGCCCGCGACACGGTGGTGCCGCTCGGCGCGCCGCCCGTGGACCGCGCCGACCTCCACCACGCCTGGACGAGCCTGCTCACCTGGCGCGACGACACCGCCGTCCGGGAGCGGGCGGCGCTGGACGAGCAGGACGGACGCGTCACCGGTGCTGAGCGCCGGGCACGGGAGCTGCTCTCCGCCGTCGTCGCCCGCCTGAGCGGCCACGACGTGCCCGTCCCCGGAACCGCCGTGACCCCGGCCGCCTCGGAGAGCAGCACCGATGCCGACGGTGGTGCGGTGGCCGCGCGGCTGGGGGAGCTGGTGGCCGCGGCGACCGCGCAGGCGCAGGCACGCCTGGCCAGGGTCAGGGAGAACCGCGCCACCGCCAGGGAGCTGGACGAGCGCGCCAGGACCGAGGAGGAGCGCGCCAGGGTGGCCAAGGAGCTGGCCCAGTGCCTGCGCGCCGACGCGTTCGAGCGCTGGCTCTGCACCGAGGCGCTCGACCTGCTGGTCACCGCCGCCTCCGACACCCTGCGTGAGCTGTCCGACGGCCAGTACGAGCTGGCCCTCGGCGCCAGGAACGAGATCGAGGTCATCGACCACGCCGAGGCGGGCCTGCGCCGCAACGCCCGCACCCTGTCGGGCGGCGAGACGTTCCAGGCCGCGCTCGCCCTGGCCCTGGCCCTGTCTGACCAGGTGGCGGGCCTGTCGGCGACGGCGGCGCGCAGCCTCGACTCGCTCTTCCTCGACGAGGGCTTCGGCAGCCTCGACCCGGCCACCCTCGACACGGTCGCCACCACCCTCGAACGGCTGGCCGGCGGGCGCGAGCGCATGGTCGGCGTGGTCACGCACGTGCCGGCGCTGGCCGATCGCATCCCGGTGCGTTTCGAGGTCCGCCGCGACGCCAAGGGCTCGCACCTGCACAAGGTGACGGCATGACAACCGCGTTCACCGTGGACCCGTGGGATCCCAGCTACACAGCCGCGCTGAACGCCGAGGCGCTGGCCGACCTGGACGCCACCAGCGCGCAGCTCGACCTGGACGTCGAGCTGCCCGCCGCCCGCTGGCGCCCGATCACCCCAGATCCCCGCACCTCACCGCCCGACGTGCTGCTGATCGCCGACGGCGTCCGCCGGATCGACGCCCGCCTGTGGACGTACGCGCCCGGCGACCACGCGGAGGCCGCCGCAGCGCCGGGCAACGGCCACCCCCCGCCGGGCAACGGCCACCCCGCGCCGGGCGGTGGCGCGCCCATGCCGGGCATCGCCGCGTCCTGCGCCGCCGGCATCGTCCGCCGCACCCCCGGCACCCCCGCCGAGCCGGTCGCCGTCGAGGTGAGCCGCGCCCTGTTCAGCGCGTCGCCGCACCCCACCGACATCCGCACCGCCGCCGCCACCTACCGCGCCCGCCGCGCCCCCCGCTCCGGCATGGACGACCTGATCCTCGCCCTCCAGAGCCACCTCACCCAGCTGGAGGTGGACCTCGCGATCCGCCACAGGTCCGAGGCGGACGCCGACGACCTGCTCCTGGTGGACGGCCCGCTGCGAGGACGCACGCACCTGCCCCGCACCGTCGGCTACATCAAGACCCACCACACCGCCTACCTGCCGGCACCCCAGGCCGGCACCGTGTCCGGCCTGGGGCCCGGTCAGCGCACCCCGGTCTTCCTCATGGGCACGAGCTGGCGCCGCCACGCCTGGTACGTACGGCTGCCCGCTCCCTCCGGCATGCCCTGGGCCGGCGTCGTCCGCTGTGAGGCGAGCGCCGACCTGGGCCTCGACGCCCTGGTCCGCCTGGCGGACTCCGTCACCCACGCCCTGCCGCCCCTGGCCGGTGTCGACTACAAGGACCCCCGCGCCCCGCAGAACCTCGTCCCCATCGGCGGCCTGGAACGCCTGCTGCGCCACCGCCTCGGCGACGCCCGCGTGCTCTACCGCGCCCTGCGGGCCGCCGCCCAGCACGACGCGGCGGCCCGCCGGGCCGTACCGGTGAGGTGACCCTAGAGCCCCTGATGCGGGTCGGCCGCCTGGATCGCCGCCTCCACCGACGGCTCGACGTGGAAGAACTCGCGCAGCCCGCTGAGCGACAGGATCCGCTCCACCCGGGCGGGCACGTTCGACAGGACCAGCGGGGAGCGCTGCGCGCGGCTCTGGTTCAGCAGCAGCACCAGCGCGCCGACCCCCATGGAGTCGCAGAACGTCAGGCCACCCAGATCCAGCACCAGACCCACGGACGGGGCGGCCTGCCAGGCATCCGCGACCTGCCGATGCAGCAGGTCGGCGCATCGGTAGTCGAGATCGCCGCTGGCGTGGGCCACGATCAGGCTGCCGTGCAGGCCGATCGAGACGGTGAAACGCCGGGCGGAGTCGCTCTGTCCGGTCATGGACCTCCATCGTCAGCCCGAAGCGAACGGGGAGCAACCCTGACGGCCGAGCATCCTGCCCGGTCCGCCGGGCGGGCGGCGTCGTCCCGCAGGGAGGTTTCCTGAGGTCGGCCGCCCACCCGCGCTACTTACCTGCCAAAGGGGACAAAATGGGCGGATGACTGCCGATGATCAACCACCGGCCGGCCCGTTCGAGGAGCGGTTGTGGGCCGCGCACCAGGACGGGCAGCAGGCGGTGTGCCTGAGCCTGCTGCGTGAGACCGAGCTGGCGCTGCCGATCACCGCCGCCGCGGCGGCGGGCACGGAGGCGCCTGCCTGGCCGACGGCCGAGGACGCGGCCGGGCGCACCTGGCTGCTCGCCTTCACCTCCGTCGAGGCCATGCGGCTGGCCTCGGGCGGGGCAGCGACGCACTGCCGGGTGGCGTCGCTGACCGAGCTGGCCGCCGGCTGGCCCGACCTGCGCTGGGGGCTGGCCGTCAACCCGGGGCTGCGCGTGTCGTTCCTGCTGGAGCCCGGTACGGTGGCCCGGCTGGCTGTGCCCACCATGGTGCAGGACCTCCGGCTCGCCCCCGGCTCGGGGGTGCCCGTGGTGCAGAAGCTGCTCGCGGCGCAGGACATCCCCGAGCTGCTGCTCACCAGGGAGCCGAGGGTGTCCGGCTACTGCCACCACGGGCTCGACGTCTCGCACATCGCCACCCCGGCGGTGCTCGCCGCCGCCCTGGGCCGCCCCGACCTGCTGACCGAGAGCGGGTCGCTGAACATCCTGCGCTGGCGTCCCATCGGGCTGGAGCTCTACCGCACGCCGTACGGGGGGAGCGACGAGCAGGGCAGGGACGCCGTGGCGGGCTGGGTGGTCGAGGAGCCCCCGTTCGTCGGCATGGGGCTGGTGCCCAGCGTCGACAACGTCATCCGCGAGTACAAGGTGTACGGGGTCGGCCTGCCCCACGGCGCCGAGATCTGGGAGCTCACCGACGAGGGGACCGAGCACCGCCGCGCCCTCTACCACGGCGACCTGCGGCGCTGGCAGCTCATCGGGAGGCGCTCATGACCGCCTGGCACTCCTACCGCGCCCGCTGGCGCGGCGCCGACTTCCCGGTCAGCCCCGAGCCGCACGCCCTGGAGCTGTGGGTACGCCTGCGCAGCGGCACGCCGCTGGACGGCTTCGAGGAGGTCGAGCCGGGCTGCCACGTGCGTACAGTCCCGGTGACCGAATGCGAGTGGCTCCGGTTCGTCACCGTCGTGTGCCGGTGGCGCGGCGAGCAGTTCCAGGTGCACGCGGAACGGGACGGGCAGCTTCTGCTCGAATACCTCGGCGGATCCGTGAACACCGCGCGCGAGCTGGGGCTGGAGCGGGTGGAACGGGGTGTGTGGCGGGCCTGGGCGCCCCGGGAGGAGGTGACGGAGCTCCGCGAGGACACCGTGACGATCACAGCCGAAAATCATCACTTTTAGGCTAAGACCTTGTTTCCTGGTGTTCATGTGACGGAAACTGACCGGTAAGGCCGATGTGGCGTAACACGGGGCGAATGACGCGAGGGGGTTATGGGGTCACCGGAGCGGCCCGATGTGGCGGCGATGCGGGCGTACGCGGACGAGCTACGCGAGATGTTCACCCAGCTGCAGGACAAGGGGCTGGAGCTGCACACCAAGGCGAAGGCGGTCCAGGCCACCGAGACCTCGCGCGACGGCCTCGTCTCGGTCACCGTCGGGGCACGCGGCGAGCTGATCAGGCTCGACCTCGACCCGCGCATCTACCGGCGGCCCGACGCACGCGCGCTGGCCGACACGATCGCCGAGACCGCGCGCAGGGCCGCCGAGACCGCCAGGGAACGCGTCATCGAGATCTTCGAGCCGGTCATCCCCGCCGACCACTTCAGGGCGCACCTCGACGGTGACGTCGAGACCGTGCTGGCCAGGCTCGCCGACGGCATGGGAGGTGGCCGGTGAACGCGGATTGGGACGGCACGTTCGTCGCCAAGTCGGTCGTGGACCGCGGCATCTCCGCCTGGTCCACGAACGCCGAGGAGGTCAGCCGCGAGCTGCCCAAGCTGATCGGCGAGGTCGAGTCGTGCCTGGCGGCGGCGCCGTGGGGCGTAGGCAAGGAGGGCTACGCCTTCTACGAGGCGCACTTCCGCGACGGAGGGCCCCGCGAGCTGATCAACCAGTGCAAGCGGCTGGCCGAGGAGATCGTGGACGTCGGCGACCGGTTGCGCCAGGCCATCGACAACACCCGGCTGACCGACGCCGACCTCGACCTCGACCTCACGCGCATGACGCGCGAAATCTGAGTTCCATGGCGAACACGGGCGACATCGGCGCCCGCACCAACGGTGTGGCGTCGGCCCAGCACGAAGTCGTCGGCATCGACAGCGACGTCCGGCCCGTCTGGGAGACCGAGGCGTTCCCCGACTGGGTCGTCTACTGGTTCATCCCCATGCTGGGCGGCGGGCAGAAGTGGCCGGGCGCCAGCGAGAGCGGGCTGTCCTTGCTGGCACGCGCGTACGCGATGCTGTCCGACGGCAGCATCGCGTCGGCCGAGCCGGCCGGCAAGGCCGTGCGCACCGTCGCGGGCGGCTGGGCCGCCCCCGCCACCGCCGACTTCGTCTCCCGCGCCCGCAAGGTGTACGGCGCCGAGGCCGGCATCGCCGGCGCGAGCAGGAACGCCAGGGCGTACGCGCAGCGGGCCAACCACTTCGCCGTGGAGACCCAGTACTCCAAGCTCTCCGTCAACATCGCGTTCTGGGTGACCGTCGTCGCCATCGCCATCGCCATCATCGTCGCCTTCTTCAGCGCGGGCGCCTCCGCCGCGCTCGTCGGCCCGTACGCGGCCGCGGCCCGCTCGGCGATCAGCCGCATCCTGGTCAGGCTCGCCGCCCAGGCCGGCCGGGAGATCGGCGCGACGCAGCTGGCCAGGGTGACCGCGCTGAGCGGCGCCACCGGCCGCGGGCTGATCCTGCGCCTGCTGGCGTCGCCGTTCGGCAAGGAGCTGATCGAGGAGATCGGCGAGGAGTTCATCATCGACTTCTGGGCCCAGCGGCAGCAGATCGAGATGGGCACCCGCAAGCACCTGGACTGGCGTCAGCTCGCGGCCACCAGCGTCGGGGCGGGCGGCGGCGCCGCCGCCGGCACCGTGGTGGCCGGGCCCATGTCCCGGATCACCCGCGCGGTGCCCGGCTTCACCGGCCGCGCGCTGACGACCGGCCTGACGAACGTGATCGCCTCGCCGGTGGGCAGCTTCATGGGCAACGCCCTGGTGTACGGGCGGCTGGAGAACCCGTTCACCGCCGACTCCATGATGGGCGCCTTCCTCGGAGGTGTGGGGCGTACCGGGAGCATCAGCCCGTTCAACCCCGACGTGGTCACCGCGCTGGCCCACCCGCTGACCACGCTCGCCGCCGCCTACGACGCCGCCGCGCAGTCCGACGCGGCCCGCGCCGGGGCCGGCGGCTCGCCCGCCGCTCCCGCGATGCCGGGCGGCGGCCCCGCCGACCCGGACGGCAACCATCCCGTAGCCCCCGCCGTCCGCACCCCCGACCCGGACACCGTCTCCGCCACCCGGTCCACCACCGCTCCGGCGGGGGCGGGCGCCCCGGGGGCGGCGGCGCGGCCCGGCGGTCCCGCGCTGCCGGACGCCGACCTCTCCACCCGCCGGCCCGCCTCCTCCTCGGCCGAGCCCGTCGTCACGCCGGCTCGTGACGAGGCTGCGGACGAGGTCGCGGACGAGCAGCCGGACACCGCACCGGACCGGCAGCGGGACACGACCCCGCGCGCGGACGCGGACACCCAGCGGGACACGGCGCCACGCGCGGCCACGAACGCGGAGCCCGCCGCCGGCACCGACGCGGACACGAGCACGGACACCGGCACGGACACGAGCACGGACACGAGCACGGACACGAGCACGGACACGGACGCTGCGCCGGCCCAGGGCGAGGCCGTGGCGGAGCCTGCCTCCGCCACGCCCTCCGACGCCCAGCCGGACGCGCAGCCGGCACCGCAGCCGCAGGCGGACACCGCCCCCGAGGCGCAGGCAGGCACTGCGCCGCAGCCGGGGGCGGACGCCACGCCCGAGGCCCGAACGGACACCGCACCGCAGCCGGACGTCGCCCCCGAGGCGCAGCCGGACAGCGCTCCCGAGGCAGAGGCGGACATCACGCCGCAGCGCGGGGCGGCCACAGCGCCCGCGCCGCAGGCGGACACCGCGCCGCCGAACCCCGGCGCGACGTCCGACGGCGACAGCAGCACCACGGCGCAGACGTCCCAGATCGCCACAGCCCCGCCCGCCCAGCCAGGCGACCAGTCCCAGCCGGTCACCACCACGACACCGGCCCCCCTCAGGGCCCGGGCGGCGCTGCTGGAGGCCCTGGCCACCACCTTCCCGAACGCGGTGCTCGGCCCGACAGGAGAGGTGATCATCCCGCGCCAGGACGGCCACCGCATCCTGTCCACCGACACCATGAACCGCATCCGCAAGACCCTGGACACCCGAGCCACCCAGGTCACCAGCCAGCCGGAGCTGACGGTGGACGCGGCGGCCATGCTCCTGCTCGCGGCGTCGGACGACAGCCTGTCCTCAACCGCCCCCGCCTCCGAGCCCCCGGCCGCGCACACGAGCAAGCCGGGCACCGTCACCTCCCCGCCGATCGCCAACACCCGGTACGTCACCGACGGCGGCCGCCCCGCCGACCTCAGCACGGACGAGATCAAGCAGGGCACCGCCGACCTCACCGACCATTTCCAGCACGCGAGTGAGGAGGTGCAGGAGCTCTCCTGGTCCGGCGACGTGCTGAAGGTCCGCACCGCGAACAACACCTACTACTTCCGCCCCGTCGTCGGCGACCAGGACCAGCGGATGATGGCGGTGACCACCTTCAAGGCGGGCACCGACACCGAGCCGCACGAGGTCAGCTTCGCCCCCCGCATCGCCGACGACCAGCTCCCCAGGGTCTGGCTGCACGAGATCACGGACACGCTGCAGCACCTGGCGGCCGGGCGCGCAGGCCGCAGGCAGGGCGTGGTGCGCCGGATGCTGCCCGGCGGTGCCACCCACCAGGCCGCCGACGAGTGCGTGCCCGCCCGGCTCAACGAGCTGGCGTACCTGACGGACAAGTGGCGCCAGGCCACCACGATGCCGGACAAGCGGCTGCTGGCCGTGGACATCGACGGCCTCCTGCACGACCTGCGCGCCCGTGGCGCCACCCCGCCGCCCCCGCCCTGGGCCGCGGGCCCGCAGAGCGAGCGGACCAGCCTCGACCTGGCCAGACTGGGGCTGGATCCGCGCCCTGAGGACGTACAGGAGCTCGCCAGAAGATTCGCGGTCGCCGAGCAGACGCTCAGGCAACTGGCCGCAGGCAAGCGCGACAGCGCCAAGCAGGCGGGCAAGGAGGCGCGCAAGGCGCAGAAGGAGGCCAGGAAGGCGGGCCGGGAGCACGACAGCGGCGCGCAGGCGCGCGTCGACGTGGCCGAGGCGGACGCCCGCCGCCACCGCGACAAGCAGGCCATGCACATCAGGATCGCCGGCGAGTACGAGGCCGCGCTGCACCAGGCGATCCGGGCCAGGAAGTCGTACGAGGGGTACGCGCGGCTGCTGGCCGTCCTGCAGAACGCCCCCGCACCGACCCAGCCCGGCGAGGCGAACGTGGCCACCATCGCCGCGGCCACCGCGGCGGAGGCCAGGCAGGCGCACGACCGCTACCTGAGCAACCTGCGCGAGGCGCTGCCCAGCGAGTTCTCCCTGCCCGAGGCGATGCCCACCGGCAGGCTGGCCCATCTGGACGTGCTCACCGACCGGGTCAACGAGATCCTGAAGCGCAACCGCGTCCCCAAGCAGTACACCCCGGACGAGCTGGAGAACAACATCCGCGCCGACTTCCACAAGGTGGTGTCGGGCGACGGCCTGGTGCTGAGCGTCGGCTGGGGCAGGCACGCGGCCGAGCTGCGGCTCGGGCTCACCCTCGCCGACCTGGTCGAGGTGGTCGATCCGGGGGTGAAGGCGTCCCAGGTGACGGTGGGCCTGTTCTACCAGACCGGCCAGACGTACACCGCCACCCACTCGGGCGGCTCCGGCACCTCGGTGGACCTCAGCAGCGCCGCGCTGACGCCGCTGCTGCAACCGGGGACCTCGGCCAGGGCGCTGGCCGACATGTTCACCGTCGGCGGCGGCGTGAGCCTGGGCCGCAGCTGGTCGGCCTCCGGCGGCAGCAGCATGTTCGAGCAGGGCGGCTCGGTCGCCGACAACCGCAGCGAGTCGCTGCTGTACGACGCCACCGCCACGTGGACCGTGGAGCTGCGTACCGGGAAGAACGGGGAGTGGCGCGACACCACGACCGTCGACTCCGGCAGCCCCGGCGACTCCGCCACCCAGCGGATCTGGGTGTGGCACTCCTACGCCGACAGGACCTCGCGCGACCCGGAGACGATCGACCCGGCCAAGCGGAGGCCGAACCCGCCCAACCAGGAGGTCATCAGCATGACCGGCCTGGAGGACGCCCTCGACGCGATCGCCGGCGAGCTCGGCGGTGCCTACACCAGGATCGGCACCAACGCGCGCAGGGACCTGCGCAAGTTCGTCACCCAGGAGGTGCAGGCGCGCTTCCGCCGGACGCTGGGCACCGGCCTGCAGGTGACCCTCGCCGTGAAGGGCGAGCCCGACATCCGGATCACGGCCACGAGCGAGATCGTGACGGACCGGACCCGGATGGTGGGCGCGGCGACGGCGGAGGCGCTGGAGGAGGAGGTGCTCACCGAGACCGCCACCTCGCCGAGCAAGGTCGAGTACGGCGGGTCGGTGGAGGGCAGGCTCACCGGCGGGTTCAACCACGCGGCGCTGGAGGGCATGGACGTCCTCGGCCCGGTGGGCGACTACCACCCCGACTCGGTCAAGCCCGAGGCCAAGGGCACCAGGCCGGTGGCGCAGTCGTCCTCCTCCACGGCCAACGAGGCGTCCGTGCACCCGCAGGTGGACAAGCGGGCCGAGTTGTCGCAGGCGTACCACAAGGTCGCCCAGGTCACCTTCACGGTGGAGCGGCCGGGCAAGAAGCCGTTGAAGCTGGGGCCGTTCACCACGGACCTGCTGGTCCGCCAGCAGGTGCGGGACGCCTTCCACGCCGGCGACCCCGTGCCGGGCAGCGCGCTGGTCTTCGAGAACGGCAAGCCGAAGTTCGACGCCGACGGCAACGTCGTCCTGCGCGACTCTCCCCCGCGCAAGGAGATCAAGGGCCGTAAGAAGGAGCTGCCGCAGTGGCTCGGAGACGGCACGCGGCAGATGCGCGGCGCGGGCCCGACCGACGTCCGCGAGGTCACCGGGCTGAACGACCTGCACGAGGACGTGCTGGAGCGCCTCGCCAAGCTGGGGCTCGTGGCCAAGGTCGAGAACGGGGTGCACCAGTACGACGACAACCTGCTCGTGCGCGCCGCCCAGATGCTGAACGAGGAAGAGGTCCTCGCCCACCTGCAGGAGAGCGCGATCCGCAGCGGGTTCGACCAGATGGCGCAGAGCGGCGTCCTCATCCCCCTGCAGTTGCACGGCTTCAACGCCACCCCCGACCTGTACGCGCTGCAGATCGTGATCCGCCAGAACTTCAGCGGCCGGGGCACCCCCAAGGGCCTGGTCAACAAGGTCCGCACGCATCTCGACATCGCCAGTGACACCTCGGGGCGGGGCGTCAACCGGTCCAAGACGTTCGGCGGGGGCTTCTCGGCGGCCAAGAACGACGGGCCGGAGCAGGGGCACGACGGGGTCTCGCACAAGATGGGCCCGAACGTCGGCGGCGACAGGTCGTACTCGGCCGGCACCAGCACCTCCAGCATGGTCAACAAGGTCGGCATGGAGGAGGACGGCAAGGACAAGAAGACCGCGGGCCTCGAGACCGACGCGGTGATCGAGGTCAACCTGGTTCACAACGGCAAGATCGAACCGGTGGTCGATCCGCGCCCCATCAAGCCCCTGCTCATGGTGCCAGGCGACATGCTGCCCCGCGACGGCGGGCCGTGGTTCGCCGGCCCGATGGGCAAGCCGACGAAGAAGCTGATGGACCTCGCGACGCTGGAGCACTTCGACGCCGGCCCCGCCCTGGGCGACGTCAGACGGATCTGGCGGATGCTGCCGCGCGGCCTGCGCGGGAAGGTGGCCCCGCTGGTCCAGCTCTGGCCCTTGCTGAGCCGGCACCATCTGGCCTCCCACCTGTTCGAGGGCCCGATCACCCACGACCTCGTGCTCGACCCCAACGGCGTCGCGCCCACCCGCACGTCGCTGGAGGTGCGGGGCGAGCTCGGCCAGGCGAGCTTCGTCGACGTCGTGGACTCGGTGACCGGCCGCATCATGCTCGCCCTGCGCAGCGCCGGCATCTCGTGGGGCGGGTCCAACAACGTCGTGCTCGGCCTGATGAACAGCATCGCCGACGCCGACGACGGCGGCACGACCAGCGACTCGGGCTCGCTCACGCTGCCCTCGCGCTCCCGCGTCCGGTCGCTCGCGACGGCGCTCGTGGCCATCTGGGGCACCGAGTTCCTGGGCATCTCGATCGCCAGGAAGTACCGCTTCCACGTGCCCGTGGACGTCATCGTCAAGCTGCGCACCAGCCACGACACCCCGCTCGGGCTGCAGGTGGGCGGAGGGATGGGCAACCGGCTCCGCAGCCACGGCAACGGCCTGTTCACCGTCCCCGAGCACGACGCGCTGCGGCTGTACGCCGACGGCGAGCTGCCCCTGCCCCAGCCCGTGGTGGCCGACGCCGTCGAGCGCTTCCTCAACGGCACCATGAAGCTGCACCGCACGCTCGCGGTGCCGCTCATCATGCAGTACGTCAAGACCCGCGCCGAGGCGCTGGCCCGCGGCGACGACATCGGGCTCGGCACGCGGCACACGCCCCAGGTGCTGATCGACGCGCTCAAGCAGGTCGCCGACCTCGGCCCGACGGTGACCGCGGCCGCCGAGGCCGCCCCCGCCACGGCGTCCAGGCTCAGCAGGGTGCTGAGCGCGGCGAGGGCCGTGAACGACCGCCTCAGGAACGTCGTGGTCGCCCCGCAGTACGAGCACGGCATGGGCATGAGCATGCCGCAGTCGTTCACCGTGACCGACACCCAGGGCAACGAGGTCGACGTCATGGAGGAGGTGCTGAACGCGGTCGACGCGGCGGTGCCGGGCGCGCGTCAGGGCACCCCGAACCTGCGCAGGCAGGTCAGGGGCGACCTCAACGGCACCCGGCCGCAGGTCCACCTCGACGAGATGTGGTCGCGGCGCGGGTTCGAGCGGGAGTACGACGTGCACACCGGCCTCGACTCCAGCAAGGCCAAGGTGGTCACGGTCCGGGTGCGGATGGAGCACGCCCCGGGCGCCGACCCGCGCCAGGCGGTGCTGGTGGACCACTCCGACGAGGACGGCGTCATCATCCAGCGCTACCGCGCCAAGGAGGCCTCGCACACGGAGTCGTACTCCGGGTCCTACTCCGCCGGCCTCGAATACAGCGAGTCCGACAGCGACGGCGACAACAAGGCAGGGGTGTCCACCAAGCGCAGCCGCTCCTACTCCAGCAGCAACAACGAGAACCGGATGCGGCTGCAGCGGCTGGCCAGGTTCAAGGGCCTGACCACGGTCGAGCAGGACATGCGGCTCGTCATCGAGATCGAGACCAGGCCCGCCCGGGTGCGGCCGGTGCCGTTCGAGAGGCGGGTGCCGGGGGCTGCCGCCAAGGTCAGGTCGGCGATGGGGCGGATGCGCCGCAGGCGTCCCGTGATCACCCGTGAGTACGGCGTCAAGCTGCGGCGCGGACTCCCCGGCGACATGGTGCGCAGGGCCGACCGGGACCCGGGAGCGGTTCCCGCCGTGATCGACCCGCGCCAGGTGGAGCTGGAGCCCGGCCACTTCCCCGAGGTGCTGACCGAGGACGGGAACAGGCCGACGCTGTTCGACGCGATCAACTCCCAGCTGAGCAAGATGATCGGCTACGCCGCGGTCAAGGAGCGGTCCGGGGCGCTGTCCGCCTGGCTGTCGCACTCCGGGCTGATCACCAGCCTGGAGCGGGTGGCGGGGCGCGACGGCGACGTCCTGCCGCACACGGCCGAGCCGAAGTTCCGCAACCAGGGTGTGGACGTCACGGTCAAGGCGCGCATGTCGGACCTCACGGTCGTGGCCGGGCCGTACGACGGCGAGAAGGGCGAGGTGGACAGGCGGGCCGACGCCCAGAACGTGACCTTCTCCAGGGGCCACATCCTGCCGGCGGGCCTGTCCGGCGGCACGAGCTTCAAGGCGCTCGGGCTCAGCGTCGGCAGGTGGGCCGGGGCGCAGGCGTCGCAGAGTGCCAGCGCCCACCAGGGCGCGCGCCGCGAGCGCAGCATGTTCGAGACCGGCAAGCTCTACACCGTACGCGTCAGGGTGGACTACGACCTGACCTTCGAACGGGTCAAGCGGCACCGCCGCGGCGACGTCGTGCCCCGCAGCGAGGTCGTCCACCGTCCGGGCGCGACCGGCGGCACCGCCATGATCGCGCTCTTCGGCGAGGAGCTCAACGAGCTGCACGCCAGGATGGAGGCCGGCGTCCGCGTCGCGGCGCCGCTGGACGGCCTGCCCAGGTTCCGCTTCCACCCGGACTCCGGCCGCAAGGGGCTGATCCAGGTCCTTCAGGACGCGCGCGTGGCGGCCCGCGAGCGCGGCGAGGTGGCCAGGGTCCACGTGCGGGAGGAGGACGGCCTGCACCGCTACCTGGCCGCCCCCGACGGCACCGTGCACAGCGTCACTCCCGACGGCGGTTTCGCCGAGGCGTTCGCCACGCTGCCGCCGCACCTCCTGGAGGCGGCCGACAGCAACGGCCTGAAGCTGCGCGAGATCTTCATGAACTCCACCGTCCCCGGCACCTTCACCCAGCAGGTGGCGGCCGAGCTGGAGCTCAGGAACGCCCGTCCCGCCGACCCCGAGCCGGTCTGGGCGATGTCCGACTCCGCCTCGGCCGACCCGCCGCACGCGGGCGGCAACACCCTCCAGGCGCCGGGCACACCGTCGGTGACCTCGCCCGAGCTGCCCGGCAGCCCGCTCGCCGCGTCGGCGCGACCCTCAGACGTCCCCGACCTGACGATCGCCGAGATCCGCGCCCAGGACGTGATCCCCGCCGACTTCGGCGGCGCCCTGGCCAATCTCCGCTGGACCGCCGAGGACACGTTCGTCATCCAGCTTCCCGGGACGGTCGACCAGCACGTGCGCGTGCTGGCGGAGGACCCGGGGGAGGGGCTCGACGGACGCACCGAGCTGCATTCGGGCCTCGTGGACGACCCGCACGTGCTGCGGATCGGGCCGCGGGTGGAGCCGCACGTGGTGTCGTCGGTGCTGGTGCACGAGATCTCGCACATCGCCCAGGAACGGGCCGCGCAGATGGCCGGGATGGGACAGGGGCTGGTCAGAGAATCGCTGTCGCCGGTCCGCGAGGGGACCGACCACTGCCTGACGCCGCGGCTGGACGAGCACGCCCACCTGTCGCGGAAGTGGCGCGGCACCGCCGACCCGCAGGCCCGTGAGCGGATCGCGGCGGCCATCGACGCGCTCGCCGCCGACATCGAACGCCGCGGCCACACCCCGCCCCTCCCACCGTGGCATTCCGGCCCACCGGTGGCACGACCGATGGGGGCGCCACCGGGCACTGCCGCCGGGGGCAGGGCGGCCGGCGTTCCTGACACCGTCGGCCTGCCGGACCCGGCGACGGTGGCAGAGCTGCGTGGGCTCATCGACGCCCTGGCCGCCGCGAAGCCTTCCGGGTTCTCCCTCGCCGACGCGCTCAACGGCGGCGGGGTGGCGCCGGGCTCGTTGTCCGAGGCGCTCAACGGCGGTGGGGTGGCGCCGGGCTCGTTGTCCGAGGCGCTCAACGGGCGGCCGGCGGGGCCGGGCTCGCTCACTGACGCCCTCAACGGCGGCAAGGCCGCGCCGCACTCGGTCGCGGAAGCGCTCGGCGATGGGCGCGCCGGGACCTCCGACCTCATGGCCGCCATCCGGGCCGAGGCGGAGCGCGCGGGCCTGGCACCGGGGCAGCCGGGTGCGGCGGCGAGGACCGTGGCGCTGGCCAGGGCAGGCGAGCTGGCCCCCGAGCACGTCGCCGCCCTGCGCGGCAGCCCGACGCTGCCCGAGGTGGCCGCCGCCGACGCCGTCAGCAGGGCCGTCGCGCTCATGGGCGCCCGCGCCCGAACGTACGGTCCGGGCCTGCTCGACATCGAGATCCCCGGCCGCCCGCCCATCCCGGTCGAGATCCGCCCAGCGAACCAACCGGCCCACCACAACGACGCTCGCCAGAACGACGCCCGCCAGAACGACGCCCGCCACAACGGGACTCACCAGAACGGGGCGCGGCTGACGTACCAGCAGACCGGAGTACAGCAGACGTACCCACAGGACGCGGGCGTGCTCACCTACCAGGTGGACGAAACCCGCACGATCGGCGCGAACGAGCGGGCCGCCGCCGCGACCGCCGCGGCCGCCCTGGCAGCGGCGCTCGGCCTGCCGCCCGCGGAGCACGGCGCCGTCGCCGGCCTGTACGAGGCCTTCCGGCAGGTCCGCACCGCCACCCCCGCGCAACTCCCGGCCCGCCTGGGCGTCCTGCACGACGTGGCGGCCACCGTCCCCCTGCACCTCGTCCCCGCCCCACTGGCCGCCGACCTCGCCAGGATGCTGGCCGACCCGAGGCCGGGACGCCAGCGCGAGTACTGGAACCGCGCCCGCGCATTCGCCGAGGGCACCGGCTGGCACCCCGAGGAGAAGTGCCGGTGCCCCGAGAACTCGCCATGCCTGTGCGGCCGGCGCACCGAACCCGGCACCGGCCGCGCCCGCATGACACCCGTCACCGACGGCCCCCACTCGCCGGAGACGACCACCAACGGCTCCCACTCGCCGGAGACGACCACCAACGGCTCCCATCCGCCAGAGGCGGTCACCACCGGCCTCCGCACGTCAGACGCGGCCATCGTCCGCCCCAGAACAGCAGCGGACAACGACCGCCGCCGGACAGCGACGGACACCGACGGTCCTCGAACGGCAGCGGACACCGACCACCCCGCGATGCGGGCATGATAGGAACCTTCGAGGGAGAGGACGGTTATGACCTTCGCGGTAGCACGGACGAGGGATGAGGCACATCTCTACCTCGACCTGCACCCGTGCGCGTGCGGCTCGGTGGACACGACCTGGGACAGCGGCCTGGTCAGCGCCGAGGGCGGCCTCGCCAGCCGCTACGCCGGCACCTGCGAGAGCTGCGGCAGGCAGCGCGAATACCTGTTCGGCGTCCCGGAACGGCCGATCATGCCCGCGGGCTACCCGACGTTCGGGGGCGCGGAGCCGTCGCAGCTGCTCGACGCGGGGGAGTGGTTGTGGGTGGCCGACCTGACGGCAGGCAACGTCCCGGTGGACGACGGCGCCGAGGCGCACCGCACGTTGTCGGTGGCGACGGCGGCCGTCGAGGAAGTCGTGAAGTTCATCCCGCCGGGCGCCGACGAGGTCCCCGACGACGGCTTCTGGTCGCAGCGGGGCCGCGAGCTGCGCGCGGCCGAGCCCGGCCGCTTCCAGCTGGAACGTCTGCTCATCGTCCGCGACACCTACCGTGACCTGGCGGCCCGGCATGCCTGACCCCGGCACCCACCGCGACCCGGAGGGTCGGCATGCCTGACCTTGGCACCGACCACGACCCGAGGGCCCGGCATGCCTGAGCCCGGCCAGGCACGCTCCCTGGTCGAGGCGCACGTCTACCTCGACCTGGCCGTCTCCGGCGGATCGGCACAGGCGTCGGTGACCGAGACGCCGGACGGCTGGCTGGTGCGGGCCGGCGGCCTGGAGGTGCCTGTCCCGTACGAGGCGGAGCAGGCAGCCAGAAGGACGGGCACGACGTTCGGCACGGGCGTGTCCGAGCTGCTCGACCCCGGCCAATGGACGCTGATCGGCGCCACGTACGCGAGCAGGGCCCTGGAGGGCGCCCTGTTCTTCACCGCCGACCCGTCACCGGACCCCGGCCGGTTCCAGGCAGTGGTCGCCGACTGGAGTTACGCCGCCGACGCACTGGCCGAGGCACTGAAGTTCCTCCCGGACGGGGCCGAGGCACTGCCGCCGGAGACGTTCTGGACGGAGCTGGGCAGATCAGCCCGCGACGCCGAGCCCGAACGCTTCACCAGGGCGAAGCTGGAGAGCGACCTCGCCTTCTACCGCCAGAGCCTGGCCGACTTTCAGCGCCTGCACGCCGGCGACACCGCCTCTTGACGCCCCCACGCGAGCGCGAGGTGCTCCAGTGGACAGCCCGACCCGCCCAACACCGAGACCACCGGCGAGCTGTTGATCGGCGAGGCCACCGTCAAGACCCAGGTCCCTCGTGCTGATGCAGCCCCGACTCCGCGACCGAACCCAGGCCGTCGCCACCACCTACCAGTCAAGTCCGGTCGGGTGCGGCGTCGACGCCTGAGCCCAGGCCAAGCGTGTGGGAAGGCGGTCAGAAGCGGCGGCACTGGCCTTCCTTGTCGCCCCGCACGGCGTTCTTGCCACCGGTCACCTTGGAGCGGTTGCCCTCGCACTCGAGGTTGCCGTCAACGCTGTTGCGGCGCACCTGCAGGCCCTTGCGGTTGTCCTTGAGCTGGATGTTGCCGTCCACCCGGTTGCCGTCGACCCGGACGTAACGGTCGTTGTCCTCAAGCTGGATGTCGCCGTCGACGCGGGAGGAGGTCACGGTGACGGTGCCGCTGTCCTCCACCTGGATGTTGCCGCCCACCTTCGAGCCGGCGGTCACGGAGACCGCGCGGGCCCCCTTGGCCTGGATGTCGCCGTCAACCCGGACACCCCGCGCCACCAGGGTGCCCCCGCCGCCGACCTTGACGTTGCCGTCCACGCGGGTGCCAAGGAGGGTGCAGGTGGCGCCCTTGGGGACATGTACGTCGTCGACACTCGCGGCCCGGATCGTGCCCTTGCAGGCGCGCGAGTCGGCGGCGGCGGGGGTGGCCATGGCCAGGCCGCCGAGCACGGTGCCGAGGAGGGCGCCGGTAACGGCCAGCTTGATCGCCTTCATGTCATGCCTTTCGTCAGCCACTCAGTCAGTCGGCCGGGGCGGGTCGTCCGCCCGGTATGAGGAAGCCTCTCGGCCGGTCGTGGCTGCCACGTGAGATGGACATTAGGGACTTCTCATCTAGTTCCGTACGCGCCCCTCAGCCGATGGAACGGCCATGGCACGGCCCCCGCCACCCCCGGAACCGGATGTCACGCCTGAGGGTCAGGCGCCGTTCCTGCCGACCCGGGAGCGATGCATCGGCCGGCGGCGCCCGACCGGACAACCACACCCACACACCAGGGGGATCTCATGAGACGCAGCATCAGGTGGTCGCGCGGCGCGGCGGCGGTCGGCACCGTGGCGCTGGTCGCGGCCGCGGTCACGTCCGTCCAGCCCGCCGGAGCCGTGCCCGCGGCGCAGGCGGGCTGCCAGGCCGCGTCGTTCGGCGCCACGCCGGCGCTGGGCTGGCTGGCGCTCACCGCACCCCGCACGGTCACGGTCACCTCCTCGCAGTTCATCAAGGCCGAGGTCACCGCGGACGTCGGGGTCGACGCGGGGGCCGAGCTGCGGCTCGGCTGGGCGATCAACGGCTCGGCGCCGTTCGAGGGCACGTTCGGCCCGGCCAACTTCGCCAACCACCAGGAGTTCTTCGAGACCCGGTCGACGTTCGCGCTGATCAGCGTCGGCGCGGGCACCACCACCGTCCAGCCCTTCGTCCGGCTCATCGGCGCCTCCGCCAAGCGCGCCACCGTGCTCCACCGCTGCTCCTCGGCGGAGGGGAACACGAGCTGACCCGGAGGATCTGCTGAGGGCCGGGGTGGGATCGCGTCTTTCCGGCGGTCCGCTCCGGCCGGAGGCAGTGGTACGCGAGTGCGGATGTGCGGGTCAGGCGACATTACCCCGAAGGAGAATTACGCCGGATCCGGCCCCCACGTACCCTCAGTTGAGCCTACCGAAGGACGGAGCGCCATGCCCAAGCCGATTGGTGGTATAGAGTCGCCCATCCTGGAGCTCGCCGACATGACCGTGGATCGACTCCGGTCAGTGGACGACGCCCACCTGGTGGCGGCGGTCCGGCACCTCCTGACCTCGTGCGGCGATGGCCCGCTCCAGTTGTGGCAGTCGGACGGCCGCGACGACACCGCCACTGAATGACGGGCTTCACCCTCGCCGACCTCGAAGCCCTCAGCGACCCGGGACATGAGACGACCCTGCTGGACACGCTGGTCACCGTGGAGGTCGGCAAGCACAGACTTCTTCTGGAACTCGCCCGCAGGAAGACGGGCCAGCTCCGTCCGGGCAGGACGGCCACGTCGGCGGACATGGTGCTGGCGAGGCTGGCACACCTGGAGCACACGGCCCCCGACGCCGCGCGCCGCCTGCTCTCCTCCCCTCGGACGGGCGCCTGGGCCTACCACACCGTCCAGGCGCTGAACCGCGGCGCCGAGCCGGAGTGGAGCTATCTCGCCGAGCTGGTCGCCGGTCCGTCCCGGCCGTCGCCGCGCCTGTGCTGCCGGGCCGACGATCTGGTCCTCGACGTCCCGCTGCGGCACGATGACCCCTACCTCGCCCGTTGCGGGCTGCGCGGGGCCGAACCGGCCGCGGCGGACGTGCTCGCCTGGTCCAGGATCGGCGGTGCGGCGTGGCACCTCCTCGTACGCCATCACTGGCCCACGGCGCTCGGGATCGCCCGGATGATCAGGACGATCGTGCCGCTGCCCGCGGCCCCGGAAGGCCGGCCCGCCGGAGCGACCTCAGGCCGTGCCTTCGGGGCGATCGCCCTGGCTCCCGCCGAGCGGCCCGCCTTGTTCGCCGAGGCGCTCGTGCACGAGTACCAGCACGTGGTCCTGGGCGCTGTGATGGATGCCGTGCCGCTGACGAGGCCCTCGGAAGGCAGGCGGTTCTACGTGCCGTGGCGGGAGGACGCCAGGCCCGTCGACGCCCTGATCCAGGGCGCCTTCGCCTTCCACGGCGTCACGGCCTACTGGCGGACGCAGCGCCACCACGCCGAGGGCGGCGAACGGTGGCAGGGCGACCTGCTGTTCGCACGCTGGCGGCGCTCCACCCTCGGCGTGCTCGACACCGCGCTGCGGTCCGGGCTGCTGACGAGCGCCGGCACCGCGCTGGCCGAGGGCATGCGCGGCCGGCTGGCGCTGTGGTGCAAGGAGCCGGTCGGCCCGGACGCGGAAGCGGAGGCCGCCCGGCTGGCCGAGGAACACCGGCGCGGCTGGCAGGAGCGCAACGCCTAGAGCGCTTCAGGCCGACATGGGCTCGATGTCGAGGTCGAGGCGTCCCCGCTGCGCCGCCCGCCTGGCCTCCCAGTGCTCGGACGACAGCACCTCGTCGAACAGGTCCATCACGTCCGCGTACAGGGCGTCGGCCTGGGCGAGGTCACCGTCGGCGCGCCGGTCGACGGACAGGTTCGCCATGATCACCAGCGTGGCGGGGTGCTTGTCGCCACGGGTCACGCGGCTCATCTCGAAGGTGGCCTCTCCCAGCTCGCGGGCGGCTCTGGTCTCGCCGAGCGCGGACAGGTCGCTCGCGAGGTTGCCCATGACGATCAACGAGCTGGGATGGGTCTCCCCGAGCGAGGCCCGGAACCCGGCGAGGGCACGTTCGTCCAGCTCGCGCGCGCCGAGCGGATTGCCGCGGCGCCGGAGCACCGTGGCCAGGTTCATCTGCGTCGCGTGCGTGTTGGGGTGGTCGGCACCCGCCGTCTTCTCCCAGGCCTGCAGGGTCTCCTCGCCCAGGGACTGGGCCCCTGACAGGTTCTCGGTGTTGCGCCGGTCGATGATCAGATTGGTGGCCACCACCAGGGTCTGCCGGTGCTCGGGGCCCAGCAGGGTGCGGTGCCTGCCCCAGATGGCCTCACCCGTGGTGACCGCGTCCTCGTGGAAGCCCACCCGCCGCAGTGCCACCGCCAGGTCCGCCACGACCAGCAGCCGATGCCGGTGCCAGGGCTCGTTCTTCTGGTCCATCAGCTCGACGACCTCGCGGAGATGGTCGAGCGACTCCTCGTAGCGGCCCAGGCGGCGCAGGTCGCGGGCGATCGCGAACTTCGAGATGAGCGCGTCGACATGGGAGTAGCCGAACAGCCGCTTGCGCTCCTCGTAGGTCTCCTCGTCCCAGCGCAGGGCCTCCTCGAAGCGGCCGATGCAGCGCAGGCTCACCGCGATGTTGTTACGGATCATGAGGCTGGAGTGGTCCTGGGTGCCGAACACCGATTCGTACCGGGGCAGCAGCTCCATCTCGTGGTCGAGCGCCTCCTGGTAGCGGCCCATGAAGCGGATGTCGCTGTCGAAGCTGCGGGCGCACCGCAGATAGACCTCGTTCTCCTTGCCGTACACCCGGCTCAGGACGCCCAGGGTCTGCTGGTTCAGCGTGTACGCGTCCTCGTAGCGACCGACGTCACGCAGGACCGAGGCGACCTCGGCGGCCAGGGCCAGCACCTGCAGGTCCTCGTCGCCGAGCCGGCCGCGCCAGTTGGTGAGCGCCGCCTGGCCGAGGCTCAGGCTCTCGGCGTAGCCGCCGCGCAGGGCGAGCCTGCGCACCTGGTTGATGACCAGGTTGCGCAGGTGGGCGTTGTCGGTGTTCAGGGCGTCGGCGGGGAGCAGGTGCTGCCGGGAGAACTCGTACTTCGGGTCGTTGTCCTCCCGCTCTGGCTCCAGCGGGTCGGAGGCGGCCAGCAGCGTGTGGACCGTCTTGCGCAGGAGTCTCGCCTGGGCCAGGTCCTCCCGCTCGATGCGGGCCTTCGTGACGGCCTGCACCACACGGTGGACCTGGATGGTGTTGCGAATGCCGTCGAGCTTGACGAGGGAGAACCTGGCCAGCTCCCTGGCGGCTCTGCGGTATTCGGTCACGCTGTCGACGATCTTGCCGACGGGGCCGGAGACGTTGAGGACGCGGCCGGACTGCACCAGCAGGGTTTCGGCGATCGGCTCCGGCGAGAAGAACGCCAGCAGGCTGAACAGGGCGACGGCCTCGTCGGAGATGCTGCCCCGGGCCAGGCTCCAGGTCGTGGCCACGACCTGCGGGTAGTACATGTCGACGCTCTCGCCGAGCAGGTCGTGGGCGTCGCGCTGGAACCGCTCCAGGTACTCCTCGACGGACGAGCCGGTCTGCGTGAGGTAGGCGGCCGCGTGCTCGGCGGCGAGGGGCAGGTTGTCGAGCGCGGCGGCGAGCTGCCGGGCGAGCCGGAGACGGCGCTTCTCCTCGGCTCCGTCTCCCGCCGGGGCCAGCGTCGTCACCCGCCTGCGCAGGAAGGCCACCGTCTCGTCGAGGGCGAACTGCGACACCTCGATCCCGTCGTCGCGGACCGCCTGGCGCCACCCCTGGACGCGGGAGGTGATGATCACGTGGCCGTTGCCGTGGGGGATGTACCGGCGCACGATCTCCGGTTGGGTCGCGTTGTCGAAGATGAGCAGGAACTTCGCGTACGGCTCTCCGTTGCGCAGCGCGTCGAGCACCGTCTGGCTGGAGTAGTCACGGTTCTCGCCGGTGAAGTCGGGCAGCCTCATCCGCCGCCCGAGCGCCACGATGGAGTTGCGGATCGTGTCCTCCTGCTCGGCGCGGACCCACCAGATCACCTCGTAGTCGGAGGCCCAGCGATGGGCATATTCGGCTGCAATTTCCGTTTTGCCCACTCCGCCGAGGCCATAGAGCGCCTGCGCCGGCTGACTGATGAGCGCCTCGCTGGACTGGGTGAGCCGATTGCGCAACTCTTGCAACTCCACTGCCCGTCCAGTGAAATGCAAGTTTCGGATGGGAACCTCTTGCCCCATGATGACCGGATGCCTGCGTATCGCGGAACCACGCTCTCCGCTCTTCGACTGCGGACCCTCGGTCATCGGTGCTCCAGTTGTCGGCTCGGCTTCGATAGGAGTTGCCCCGTGCCAGAAGTTATCGCGCCCGGGCGCAACGTTCCACACAGGCGCGACATCTCACCGCCCCAACTTGAGCGTAGTAGGAGTTGCAGGAAAACGCGCGAGATGCGAAGAGCTTGACGACTTGAGCGCGATCCCGGAATCTCAAGCGTATTGGGCAGTTTGGGGGAACCGTCTACGTGGCGACCAGGGGAACGAGGGCCGATCTCTGTGACGGATCTGCGGGCCGGGCGGGAGCTCGCGTGGAGGATGTTGATCAGCAATTTACGGACGGGGCAGTGCACGCCTTTCCTCGGTGCGGGGGCCTCCGCCGGCCATATCCCCCTCGGTGCCGTCCTGGCGGCGGAGTGGGCGCGGCTCAGCGCTTATCCGTTCAAAGACTCCACCAACCTGGGGCGGGTGATGCAGTATGTGGCGTCGGTGGATTTCGCGGGAGATCTTGTTTCGCTCAAGGAGCATCTCGCGGCGGAAGTCTTCGCGGAGGTCCAGATGCCTGACTTTCGGAATGTCACTCAGATTCACTCGTTGCTGGCCAGGTGCGACTTACCGGTATACATAACTACGAACTATGACGATCTGCTCTTTCGGGCGCTCACCTACCATGAGAAGCGGCCCCGTCTGGGGGTCAGCCCGTGGACCGCTGGAATAGAAGATCAATTTGACTCCCCGTTTGATGCGCTCGGGAATTATCATCCCTCTCCGGAGGAGCCTCTGGTGTTTCACCTCCACGGCCATTGGAAACACCCGCGATCCATGGTCCTGGCCGAGGACGACTACATCGAGTACCTGATCCGGCTCGTCGAAGAGGGCTCCACGAAGGACGACCGGAGCATGATCCCCCCGGTGGTGCACGCGGCGCTGCGGACCAAGCCACTACTCTTCATCGGCTACAGCCTGCACGACTGGACGTTCCTGGTGCTGTTCCGGACCCTGCTCCGGGACGTGGACACCTCCTACCGGCGCAGGCATGTCAGCGTCCAGCTGGAACCCCCGATGGCCGAGGACATCGGGTCTGCGAAGACATACCTGGAAGAGGCTTTCCGCGAGCGGCATATCGCTATCTTCTGGGAGAGTACTGAATCCTTCACGTCGGAGCTGGCGAGGCGCATGTGGGGAGAGGCGAGATGAACGACCATGAGCCATATGTCGGACCTCGCCCCTTTCGCGCGGATGAAGCGGACCGTTTCTTCGGCCGCCGGGGTGAAGCCCGCAACCTGGCCGCCCTGTGGCGGGCCGAACGCCTGACCGTTCTGTACGGCCCGGAGTCGACGGGCAAGACGTCGCTGCTCAACGCGGGGGTGCTGCCCCTGCTCGCGAACGAGGAGATCGATCTGCTGCCCGTCGGGCGGGTGGTGCGGCCCGTCGCGGCGCCGCTGGCCACCCAGCACGTCGATCCGGCCTACCCCCTGCTCGCGAGCTGGACGTCGGCCGGCCGCCCGCCCGCGCCCGGGACGTCGATCGGGGCCTTCCTGCGGTCGAGACCCGCGCGGGTGAACGAGTACGGCGAGCCGTACAGCGTCCTGGCCGCGGTCGACCAGTTCGAGGAGCTCTTCGACGGCCCTCCGACGCGGCGGCCGAGCGGGGAGCTCCTGATCGACCAGATCGCCGAGGCGTTGCGCGTCCTGCCCGCGCTGAAGCTGCTCCTGATCGTCCGCGACGACCACTTCGGTACGTTCGAGGCGTACGAGAGAAGGCTGAGCGATCGGCGGGCGGCCCGGGTGCGCATCGATCCGCTCGAACCCGAAGCCGCACACGAGGCGATCGTGCGCCCGCTCGAAGGTACCGGCCGCCGGTTCGCCGCCGGTGTCGCCGCGCGGCTGCTGGACGATCTGCGCACGGTCACCTTCGAAGACCGGGTGGGGCACGTCGTCCACGTGCGGCAGGACCGCGTCGAGCCGCTCCACCTGCAGATAGCGTGCAGCAGCCTCTGGCAGTCCACGGACACCGACGTGATCACGGAGGAGGACCTGCAGCGCTTCGGCGACGTCGACACGGCGGTCATGGCCTACTGCGACACGGCGATCGGCAAGGTGGCAGCGGAGTGCGGGGTGGATGAGGCGAGGCTGCGCGCCTGGCTGGAGACGATCTTCATCACCCCCTTCGGCACCAGGGCGACCGCGTACCGAGGCGCCCTCACCACGGCCGACATGCCCAACACGGTCGTGGACACCCTGGCCGAGCGGCACATCCTCACCCCGGAGTTCCGTGCCAGGCTCACCTGGTACCAGCTCGGCCAGGACCGGCTGATCACCGCGGTACGCACGGCGAATGCGCTCTGGTGGGAGCGGCACGGCGGCGAGCCGAGCGCGCCCCGGACCCCGCAGAGCCCGGCCGACTTCCGCGCGGCGGCCGAGACGGCGATGGGCGAGGGCGACTACTCCTCGGCTCGCGAGTACGCGGAAGCGGCCGCACAGCGCTACCGCGACGCGGGCGACGACCGGCGGCTGGCCCAGGCGCTGGCGTTGCAGGGCGACATCTCCCGCCTGAGCGGCGACTCGGCCGAGGCCGAGCACAGCCTCAGAACCGCCCTGAACACGCTGATACAGCTCGACGACGACTACGGCAGCGCCCAGCTCTTCGCGGCCCTGGCCCGGCTGCATCACGAGGAGGGCCGGTACGGCCAGGCCATCGACCAGTTCCGGCAGGCGTTGAGCCGTGCCCCCGGCGATCCTGACATCCTGGTCGGCCTCGGCTACGCGCTGTGGCGCGACGGCTCCCCGGCCGACGGGCTGCTCACCTTCTCCCGCGTTCTCGACGGCAGGCCCGACCTCGTCCCGGCGCTGCTCGGCCGCGGTCAGATCCGGGCCGAGCTGCGCGAATATCCCCAAGCCCTCGCCGACCTCGACCGCGCGTGGGCGCTCGGCGTCCCCGCGGAGGAGGAGCCCGCGGCACGCGCGGCGCGGGCCGCCGCGCTGGCCGCGCTCGGTCGCGTGGAGGAGGCCACCGCCGAGCTGAACGCGGCGCTGCGCGGCGATCCGTCACCGCCACCGGCGCTGGCGGCTCGCGCTCGTGAACTTCTCGAACGCGCCCAGGTCACGGCGGCGCCGGACCGGGACGAAGCCGAACCTCCAGCGTGACACCGGTCCCTGTCGGCGGGAGCGGTCCCGCTGTGACGGGGGAGCGGTGACGTGCGGCGTCGCGACGGAGCTTTGAGGGGGATGCGGGACGCGGCGGGGGCGGGTGTGCGGGGCGGGCGCAGCGGCGTCGAGGTCCCGGCGGTCCGTCAGCGGCGGCGCGGGGTGTGCCGCGGCCTTCAGGGTCGCCACGGGCTGGGCGCGGCTGTCGTCGCCCGGCGGGCGGGCCTGACCACTTGACGATCACCGCCACAGCCAGAAATACCCTAAAAACCGGTAGGAAATGTTGACTGGAGAGGGGGTCGGTCCGTACCGTCAAGGTCATGAGCCAGGCCCCACGCCTCATCAGGCGTCCCCGCTCGCTGCTCGGCGCGTTCCTCGTCCTGCTCCTCCCGCTGGCCGCGTGCGCGCCACCGGCCGGCCAGGAGACGGGCGCGCCGGCGCTGGCGGCCGACGCGCCGCTGCCCACAGCCGTGCCCGAGGGCACCAAGCTGATCGTCGGAGACCCGCCGACCAAGGTGGCCCTCCAGCTCTCCGGCGAGCTCGACAGCTTCTCGTTCGACATCGAATGGGCCAACCTCAGCGGCGGCCCGCAGACGAGCGAGGCGTTCAGGGCCGACGCGCTGGACGTCGGCGCCGTGGCCGAGATCCCGCCCATCCACGCCGTCTGGACCGGCCTGCCCGTCAAGATCGTCGCGTCCAGGTATCGGAAGGACCCGCTCGCCCACCCCACGTACGAGCTGGGCATCGCCCCCGGCGTGCACGTGCGGTCACTGCGGGACCTGCGCGGGAAGAAGATCGCCTACAGCCCCGGCCAGGCCCAGGGCGCGCTGGTGCTCAAGGCGCTGAAGAAGGCCGGGCTCAGCAAGCGGGACGTCACCCTGGTCGAGCTGCCCAGCACCGGCGACGTCTACCCGAACGCGCTGGCCTCCAAGCAGGTGGACGTCGCCCCGATCGGCGGCGTCAACATCAAGCGGTACCTCACCAAGTTCGGCCGGGACGGCGCCACCACGATCCCGCACGGCCTCCGCGACGACCCCGCCCACCTCTACGTCCGCACCTCCACGCTGCGGGACCCGGCCAAGGCCGCGGCCATCCGCGAGTACGTCGCCGCCTGGGCCAGGGCCGCCCAGTGGGCCTACGAGCATCCTGAGGAGTGGATCGAGGGCTACTACGTCAAGGACCAGGGCCTGACCGCCGCCGATGGGGAGTACCTCGTCGAGCAGGCGGGCGAGCCCGACCTCCCTGCCGACTGGTCACAGGCCGTTCAGCGGCACCAGGAGACCGTCGACATCCTGGCCGCCGAGACCGGTAACCCGCCGCTGAAGGCGGAGGAGCTGTACGACCTGCGCTACGAGAGCGTCGGCGCGGACGCGGTCGCGGGGCGGCCGGGGGCAGCGGCCCAAGGCTCACCCCCGGGCGCTGCTGGAAGCCGGTCAGCGGTCGCGGGAGGGCTCCGATGACACTGATCGCCTCGCCCCCGTCCACCGCCATCCGCCCCCGCACCCGCCGCCGCCTGAGCCCGCGCCGCCCGATCAGACTGGGCTTCCTGCTGGGCCCCTCCCTCCTGCTCGCTCTGTGGACGCTGGCCTCAGCCACCGGCCACCTGGACCCCCGCTTCCTGTCCGCCCCGTGGACGGTGGTCGGCACCGCCGCCGAGCTCACCGAGTCGGGCCGCCTCCAGGACAACCTGCTCACCTCGGTGGGCAGGGTCGCCCTGGGCCTGGCCATCGGCGTGCCGCTCGGTACGGCGCTGGCGCTGGTCTCCGGGCTCAGCCGCTGGGGCGAGGCGCTGATCGACGGGCCGGTGCAGATCAAACGCGCCATCCCCTCCCTCGCGCTGATGCCGCTGCTCATCCTCTGGCTCGGCATCGGCGAGGGCATGAAGGTCACCGTGATCGCCGTCGGCGTGCTGGTGCCGATCTACATCCACACGCACAACGGCCTGCGCGGCATCGACAGCCGCTACGTGGAGCTGGCCGAGACCGTCGATCTCGGGCGGGGCGCGTTCATCGGGAAGGTGGTGCTGCCGGGGGCGCTGCCAGGGTTCCTGCTGGGGCTGCGGTTCGCGGTCACGACGGCGTGGTTGTTCCTGGTGGTGGCCGAGCTGATCAACTCGACCAGCGGCATCGGCTACATGATGGACCTGGCGCGCACGTACGGGCAGACCGACGTGATCCTGGTCGGCATCGTCCTGTACGGGCTGCTCGGCCTGTTCTCCGACGCCGCCGTCCGGGTCGTGGAGAGGAGGGCGCTGTCGTGGCGGCGCACGCTGGCGAGCTGATCAGGGTCAGGGGCCTGACCCGCCGGTACGGGACGCGCAAGGTGCTCGACGACCTGGACCTGGAGCTGGCGCCCGGCGAGTTCGTGGCGCTGCTCGGCAGGAGCGGGTCCGGCAAGAGCACACTGCTGCGGGCGCTGGCCGGGCTGGACGCCGACGTCGAGGGGGAGGGGGAGCTGCAGGTTCCCGCCGAGGTGTCGGTGGTCTTCCAGGACGCCCGGCTGCTGCCCTGGCAGCGGGTGCTGCCGAACGTGGTGCTCGGCCTGACCGGTGCGGAACAGCGTGGCCGCGACAGCCTCTCCGAGGTGGGGCTGGCGGGGCGGGAGCGGGCCTGGCCCAACGAGCTGTCCGGCGGCGAGCAGCAGCGCGTCGCGCTGGCCAGGTCGCTGGTACGCGAGCCCCGCCTGCTGCTGGCCGACGAGCCGTTCGGCGCGCTCGACGCCCTGACCAGGCTGAAGATGCACGGCCTGCTGCGCCGCCTGTTCGAGCAGCACCGGCCGGCCGTGCTCCTGGTCACCCACGACGTGGACGAGGCCGTCGCGCTGGCCGACCGCGTGCTCGTGCTCGAACACGGCCGGATCGCCGCCGAGCTGCGGCTCGACGACCGCTCCGACCCCGCCGCGGCCCGGGCCGAGCTCCTGCGCGCCCTCGGCGTCACAGCCGGTGCGTGACCGTGGGTGCCGCTGGGAGCCTGCGCGCGGTCGCCGCATCGCCGAGGGCGTCACGGTCGGCGCACGACCGTGGGTGCCGCCATAATGGAGGGGCGGGTTCCAGCAGGTTGATTCTCCAAGATTTCCAAGATTCCGGGTATTCCTACCAATCGTATGGGAAAATGGCACCATGAGCCTGGACGAGATGCGCGCGTCGAGTGCACGTGCCGACTCCCCGCTGACCGCCGCCATCCTGGCCGGCCGGTGGATCCGATCGGCTGCCGTCGACGACGAGCGCGGGCGCAGCTGGCAGGCCAACCCCGACACGCGCGGCGCGTCGGCGGTCACCGCCGAGCCCTGGTCCCTCTACTCCGGCGCGGCCGGCGTCGTGCTCTTCTTCCTGGAGCTGGCCGCCGCCACCGGGCATGAGGCCTACCTGGAGGACGCCAGGGCCGGAGCCAGGCGGCTGGCCGCCACCTGGCGCGAGCAGGACGACCTGTCCCTCTACCACGGGCTGACCGGCGTGCTGGTCGCGCTCATGGAGGCGGGCTGGACCCTCGGCGAGGCGGAGTTCGAGGAGGCGGCCGCGGCCATCGCCGACCTGATCGTCCGGCGCGGACGCAGCGGCGGCGACGGCGTGACCTGGTCCCGCGACCCGGCGCAGCGCGGCGAGGGCGGGATCATCCTGGGCCTGTTGCGGGCCGCCACCCACCTCGGCGTGCCGGCGTACGAGGAGGCGGCGGTGGAGGCGGGGCTGCGCATCGCCCGCCTGCCCGTGCCCGGCCACCGCTTCGGCGACTGCGCCGACCTGCCGGTCGACGCCGTCACCCCCGGCTTCCTGGCCGGTACGGCCGGCACCGCGTTCCTGCTGGCCCGCCTGTACGGGGTGACGGGCGACAAGCAGTTCCTGAACGCCGCCCGCAGCGGCGCGGCCTTCGTCCGCGAGGTCAGCGTCGTGACCGGCGCCTGCGCGGTCGTCCCGCACCACGTGCCGCACGCCCGCGGCCTGCACTACCTCGGCTTCTGCTCCGGCTCGGCCGGCGTGGCCAGGATGTTCTACGAGCTGCACCGGGTGACGGGCGACCCCGGCGACCTGGAGTGGGTGGAGCGGCTGGCGCGCGGCATCGTGCGCAGCGGCGTGCCGCGGCGCCGTACCGAGGGCTACTGGAACGTCGCCTGCCAGTGCTGCGGCACGGCGGGAGTGATCGAGCTGTTCGTCGGCCTGTGGGCGGCGACCGGCGACCCGTCCCACCTGGAGTACGCCCGCACACTCGCCGCGGACCTCATCGGCCGCGCCACCGACCCCAACGGGCAGGGTTACCGCTGGTACCAGGCCTACCGGCGGCTGCGCCCCGGCGAAGTGACGGCCGACACCGGTTACATGGTGGGCGCGGCCGGCATCGGCGCCGCCCTGCTCCACCTGGACGCCGCCGGCCAGCCCAAGCAGCCGCGCCGGGTCATCCTCCTGCCCGACAACCCGTTCCCCGCCATCCCGCTGCCGCACACGGCCGACGGCGAGTCCTGAGCGGAGGGCCTCAGCGCGGGTTGAGCAGCTCGGTCACCCGCAGGAAGCCGTCGGCGCCGTGCCCGAGGCCGACGGCGCGGCGGGCCAGGCCCTCGGCCGCCCGCATCACGCCCGCGTCGATCCCGTGCTCCTCTGAGGCGTGCACGATGTGCGTCATGGACGACACCGCCGAGGTGATCGGGTTGCCTTCGCCGGAGTAGGTGCCCTCGTCCACCTCCCGCGCGCCCTCCTCGAAGATCGGCGGCAGGATCGCGGCGATGCCCTGGGCGAACGGCGCCAGCTCCCGCGCCGTGACACCCTCCGCCCGCGCCATCGCCAGCGCGTGCGCGTAGCCGGTCATCGCCGTCCAGAAGATGTCGAGCAGCGCCAGATCGTACGAGGCCGCCCGCCCGATGTCGGCGCCCAGGTGGGTGTGGGTGCCGCCGAGCGCGTCCAGCACGGCCCGGTGCTCGCGGTAGAGCTCCTCGGGGCCGCTGTGCAGGAACACCGCGCCGGGCGTGCCGATGGTGACGGTCGGCGTCATGATGGCGCCGTCCAGGTAGCCGACGCCGTGGCCGGCGGCCCAGGCGGCGGTGTCCCTGGCCCGGCCGGGGGTGTCGGCGGTCAGGTTCACCAGCGTGCGGCCCTTCAGCGCCGTGGCGACGGCCTCGCGCCGCACGATGGCGTCGCCGGCGTCGTAGTTGACCACGCAGAGCACGGTCAGCGGGCTCGCCGACACCGCCGCCTCCGGGGTGGCGGCGCTGTGCGCGCCGCGCTCGACCAGCTCACGGTCCCTGCCCGGCGTGCGGTTCCACACGGTGACGCGCAGGCCCGCGTCCAGGAACGCCCCGGCCAGCGCCCGGCCCATCGGGCCCAGGCCGAGCACGGTCACGGCAGACTGTTCAGCAGATGAGGGCATGCCTCTTGACTCCTCGGTGAAGGATGGGATGACGACATGACGCGCAGCCGCGCCCAGGACCCGGATGTCTGCGGAGTGACCGCCGCGATCGCCGTGATCGACGGCAAGTGGAAGACGGCCCTGCTGTGGGTCCTGGAGTCCGGCCCGCACCGGCCCGGCGAGCTGCGCCGGCAGCTGCCGGGGCTCAGCGAGAAGGTGCTGACTCAGACGTTGCGGGAGATGGAGGGTGACGGGCTCGTGCACCGCGAGGTGTACGACGTGCGGCCGTTGAAGACGGAGTACTCGCTGACCCCGTTCGGCCGCGACCTGTCAGAGGCGCTGGCGCCCCTGTCCGACTGGGGGCACCGCCGTCTGGAACGGCTGGCCGCCGCTTCCTGACACCCGGATCACCCCCCGCGTCTCCTGCTCGCCCGGCTGCTCCTGGCGGCCGGGAAGGCCGCCAGGACCAGCTTCGCCGTGCCGCCGCCCCCGCGGCAAGTACCCACAAAAAAGTGGGTACGCGGCCCGGCCTACGCGTCCGCCTTCACCTCCGGCGACCCGACGGACGCGGCCCCGCTCTGCAGCACGCCCCTGAGCCTGCTCGTGCCCACCGGCCCGAACATCACCCCGTTGTAGCCGTTCAGCTCGGTCGGGTACGTGCCGGGCAGGTCGGTGTACGCGCTGCCGAGCGCGGGTACCAGGCGGCGACCATGGCCGACCTCGGCGCCGTGCTCGGCGTCCGGGGGCCGAGCCTGTGCAAGCACGCGGGCTCCAGCAGGCGGGTGCGGGCGGGGTCGGCGGGAGCCGGCGCGTTCAGGCGCGGGAGTCGAGGTGCTGCTGGATGGCGGCCATGACGGCCTGCGGGGAGGCCGTGCGGCTGAAGGTGGCGACGACGACCTGCTCGCCGGTCTCCTGGGGCTGCTCCAGGTGCCGGAAGGTGGCGATGACGTAGCCGAGGGCGTGGTCGAGCGGCCCGCTCGGGTCGTAGGTGCCGCCGGCGCGCAGCCAGCCGCGCAGCACCTGGTTGTGCGCCGAGACGACGGAGGCGGCCATCAGCTCGGCACGCAGCCCCGCGTCGGGTGAGTCGCCGAGCCAGGCGCCGACGAACTCGCGGAACAGCCGCTGGTAACGCGCCACGCTGGCGATCTCCCTGTCGCGCAGCGCGGGCACCTTGCGGACGAGCCGGTAGCGGCGCAGCGAGACCTCGGCGTCGTCCACGTAGTGGGCGAGCACGATGCGCACGGCGTCGGTGATGGCCACGATCGCGGTGCCGGCGGTGGAGGCGCGCAGCCGGGCGTCGATCCTGGCGAGCAGCGCGTCGTGGTCGGGGAAGATCGCGTCTTCCTTGGAGCGGTAGTAGCGGAAGAAGGTGCTGCGGCTCACGCCCGCCAGGTTCGCGATGTCGTCGACGGTGGTCTCGTCGTAGCCGTTCTCGTCGAACAGCGTCACGGCGGCTTCGGCGAGGCGGTGGCTGATGGACGTTGTCGGCACGTGGTCATTCTCCAGGAACCCGGGGCTGTTCAGCACGCCTGATACTGAGTACCGTACATGTGAAACTGAGTCTTATGGATGGTGGTGGATGGCAGTGCAGGGGACCGCGGGCAGTCTGGCCCGCCTGAAGGAACGGCTCGACGAGGCGGTTCACGTCGGCGAGGCGCGGGCGGCGGCCAAGCAGCACGCCAAGGGCAGGCTGACCGCCCGCGAGCGGATCGAGCGGCTGCTGGACGACGGCTCGTTCGTCGAGCTGGACGCGCTGGCCAAGGGCTCGCTCGGGTACGGCGACGGCGTGGTGACCGGTTACGGCACGGTGGACGGGCGCCAGGTGTGCGTGTTCTCGCAGGACTTCACGGTGGCCGGGGGCTCGCTGGGCGAGGTGTACGGGCAGAAGATCTGCAAGGTCATGGACCTGGCGGTGCGCAACGGCTGCCCGATCATCGGCATCAACGAGGGCGCGGGGGCGCGCATCCAGGAGGGAGTCGTCTCGCTCGGCCTGTACGGCGAGATCTTCCGCCGCAACATCCGGGCGTCAGGGGTGATCCCGCAGATCTCGCTCATCATGGGCGCGTGCGCGGGCGGCCACGTGTACTCGCCGGCGCTCACCGACTTCACGATCATGGTGGACGAGTCGTCGCACATGTTCGTCACGGGCCCGGACGTGATCAAGACGGTCACGGGGGAGGACGTGTCGTTCGAGGACCTGGGCGGCGGGCGGGTGCACAACAGCCGCAGCGGCGTGGCCCACTACCTGGCCTCGGACGAGGACGACGCGCTCGACTACGCGCGGGCGCTGCTGGCGTACCTGCCGGACAACAACCTCGACGAGCCGCCGTACCCGCACGTCGAGGCGGACCTGGCCGACGACCCGGCCCTGGACACGCTCGTCCCCGACTCGCCGAACCAGCCGTACGACATGCACGAGGTGATCGGCGCGGTGCTGGACGACGGCGAGTTCCTGGAGGTGCAGGAGCTGTTCGCGCCGAACATCGTGGTCGGCTTCGGGCGGATCGAAGGACGCCCGGTCGGGGTGGTGGCCAACCAGCCGCTGCGGCTGGCGGGCACGCTCGACATCGACGCCTCGGAGAAGGCCGCCCGGTTCGTGCGGACCTGCGACGCCTTCAGCGTCCCGGTGCTGACGCTGGTGGACGTGCCCGGCTTCCTGCCCGGCACCGGCCAGGAGTGGAACGGCATCATCCGGCGCGGCGCCAAGCTCCTGTACGCCTACGGCGAGGCGACCGTCCCGCTGGTCACCGTGATCACGCGCAAGGCGTACGGGGGCGCGTACGACGTGATGGGCTCCAAGCACCTGGGCGCGGACGTCAACCTGGCCTGGTCCACCGCGCAGATCGCCGTCATGGGCGCCCAGGGCGCGATCGACATCCTGCACCGCAAGCGCCTGGCCGCCGCCGGCGACCCGGACGCGCTGCGCGCCGAGCTGATCACCGAGTACGAGGACACCCTCGCCACGCCCTACCTGGCGGCCGAGCGCGGTTACGTGGACAAGGTGATCCGGCCCGGCGAGACGCGCCGCGAGGTGGTCAGGGCGCTGCGGCTGCTGCGCGGCAAGCGGGACGCCCTGCCGCCCAAGAAGCACGGGAACATCCCGCTGTGAACGTCACCGGGAACCCCGCCGTGCGGGCCGTCACCGTCGTCCAGGGCGACCCGGCACCTGAGGAGCTGGCCGCCCTCGTCGTGGCCCTGCACGCCGCCCGGGGGGAATCCGCGCCGTCGCCCGTGACCCGGCGGCCCCGCCGCTCGTTGCGCCGCACCCTCACGCCCGGCCCAGGTGGCTGGCGGGAGTCGAGATGGACTATGGGAGGACACCTGTGAGCCTGCGCAAGGTGCTCGTCGCCAACCGTGGCGAGATCGCCGTCCGCGTCATCCGCGCGTGCCGGGACGCCGGCCTCGGCAGCGTGGCCGTCTACGCCGAGCCCGACCGCGACGCGCTGCACGCCCGCCTGGCCGACGAGGCGTACTCCCTCGGCGGGGAGACGTACCTGTCGATCGAGAAGATCATCGAGGTGGCGGCGCGCTCCGGCGCCGACTCGGTCCACCCCGGCTACGGCTTCCTGGCCGAGAACGCCGCCTTCGCCCAGGCGGTCCTCGACGCGGGCCTGACCTGGATCGGCCCGCCCCCGGCCGCGATCACCGCGCTCGGTGACAAGGTGCAGACCCGCCACATCGCCCAGCGGGTCGGCGCGCCCCTGGTGGCCGGGACCGCGGACCCCGTGGCGGGCGTCGCCGAGGTGGTGGCGTTCGCGCAGGAGCACGGGCTGCCGATCGCGATCAAGGCCGCGTTCGGGGGTGGCGGACGCGGGCTGAAGGTGGCCCGCACGCTGGAGGAGATCCCCGACCTGTACGACAGCGCCGTCCGCGAGGCGGTGGCCGCCTTCGGCCGGGGCGAGTGCTTCGTCGAGCGCTACCTCGACCGTCCCCGGCACGTCGAGACCCAATGCCTGGCCGACGCCCACGGCACCGTGGTCGTGGTGTCCACCCGCGACTGCTCGCTCCAGCGCCGCCACCAGAAGCTCGTCGAGGAGGCCCCCGCCCCGCTCCTCACGCCGGAGCAGGAGAGCCTGCTGCGCGAGTCGTCCAAGGCGATCCTCCGGGAGGCGGGCTACGTCGGCGCGGGCACCTGCGAGTTCCTCGTCGGCCAGGACGGCACGATCTCGTTCCTGGAGGTCAACACCCGCCTGCAGGTCGAGCACCCGGTCACCGAGGAGGTCACGGGCATCGACCTGGTCCGCGAGATGTTCCGCATCGCCGACGGCGAGCCCCTCGGCTACGACGACCCCGCACCGCGCGGCCACGCGCTGGAATTCCGGATCAACGCGGAGGACCCGGGCCGGAGCTTCCTGCCCGCCCCCGGCACCATCACCCGCTGGCGCGTGCCCTCCGGCCCGGGCGTCCGCCTGGACAGCGGCTACGAGCAGGGCGAGACCGTGCCCGGCGCCTACGACTCGCTGATCGCCAAGCTGATCGTCACCGGCGCCACCCGTGAACAGGCCCTGCAGCGCGCCCGCCGCGCCCTGGCCGAGTTCGAGATCGACGGCATGCCCACCGCGCTGCCCTTCCACCAGGCCGTCGTCGAGGACCCGGCGTTCGTCGACTTCGCCGTGCACACCCGCTGGATCGAGACCGAGTTCGACAACCGGATCGCCCCCTACGCAGGCCCTGTCTCCGCGACGGAGCCGCAGGAGCGGGAGCGGGTCACGGTCGAGGTGGCGGGCAAACGTATCGAGGTCGTCCTGCCTGCCGGTCTGAACAGCGGCGGCCCGGCCAGGAGACCCGCGGCCACCGCTCGCCGCACCAAGAAGGCGTCGGCCCCTGCGGCGGGCGGGGACGCGCTGGTCAGCCCGATGCAGGGGACGATCGTCAAGGTGGTCGCCGCCGACGGTGACACGGTCGCGGCCGGTGACACGGTCGTCGTGCTGGAGGCCATGAAGATGGAGCAGCCGCTCACCGCCCACAAGGCCGGCACCGTGGTCGGGATGTCCGCCGAGAAGGGGGCCACTGTGGCGGCGGGGGCGGTGATCTGCGAGATCAAGGATCCGTCGTGACCCGCTACGACGGTGCCGGCCGGTGTCGGTATGGGGTCAGGCCATGACGCGGGGGTAGTTGTTCCAGCCGTGGCCGACCTCACGTGGGGTGCTGCCGGTGTAGGGCTGGCCGTTGTCGCGGACGATGTTGTTGCTGTAGAGCAGCATCTTTCCGGTGGCGTCTACGGCGAGGAGGTCGGTGTAGCCGTCGCCGGTGACGTCGGCGGGGATGATCCTGGTGGTGGTGCTCCAGCCGTGGCCGACTTCGCGTGGTGCGCTGCCGGTGTAGGGCTGGCCGTTGTCGCGGGCGATGTTGTTGCTGTAGAGCAGCATCTTTCCGGTGGCGTCTACGGCGAGGAGGTCGGTGTAGCCGTCGCCGGTGACGTCGGCCGGGATGATCCTGGTCGAGGCGCTCCAGCCGTGGCCGACCTCGCGTGGTGCGCTGCCGGTGTAGGGCTGGCCGTTGTCGCGGGCGATGTTGTTGCTGTAGAGCAGCATCTTTCCGGTGGCGTCTACGGCGAGGAGGTCGGTGTAGCCGTCGCCGGTGACGTCGGCCGGGATGATCCTGGTCGAGGCGCTCCAGCCGTGGCCGACCTCGCGTGGTGCGCTGCCGGTGTAGGGCTGGCCGTTGTCGCGGGCGATGTTGTTGCTGTAGAGCAGCATCTTTCCGGTGGCGTCTACGGCGAGGAGGTCGGTGTAGCCGTCGCCGGTGACGTCGGCCGGGATGATCCTGGTCGAGGCGCTCCAGCCGTGGCCGACCTCGCGTGGCGCACTCCCCGTGTAGGGCTGGCCGTTGTCGCGGACGAAGTTGTTGCTGTACAGCCACATCTTGCCGTCACCGTCGGTGGCGAGCACGTCAGCGTACGAGTCGCCCGTCACGCTGTTGCCGGCCCTCGACTCGCAGCCGTTCCGGCTCTCGACGTTGCGCCACTCGCCGTTGGGCGCGGGGCCGTACGCCTTGCCGCCGAACACGGCCGTGACGCGCTCGGCGCCCTCGAATCCCCAGGAGGCGCTGCCGCTGCCGTCGGCGTCGTAACCCTGCTCGTAGTGCAGGTGCGGGGTGCCGTTGGAGGTGGGGCCGGTGTGCCCGACCCGCCCGATGAGCTGCCCCTGCGCGACTCTGTCGCCCACGCTCACGGCACGCGACTGCAGGTGGATGTAGGTGGTGAAGTGCCCGCCGCCGTGGTTGATCTGGATCATGTTGCCGGCGTTGCCGTGGTAGTACGACTGGTTCACCGTGCCGGCGGCCGGGGCGACCAGCAGTGAGCCCTCGGTCCCCGACTGCGGCTCCCGGACCATGTCCAGGGCGGGGGCGTGCGTGGAGTCCCAGGTGTTCAGCCGCCACTGCTGACCGCAGGGGAAGGGCAGCTGGTAGTTCGGGGCAGCCGAGGCGGGAACGGAGGTCGCGACCAGAGCACCGGCCACGACGGTCAGGAGCATGGCCGCGCCGGCTAAGCGTCTCTTCAGCATGTCGTTCCATTCACGGAGGGGTTGGGACACGACTCGACGCGCGGGAAACCTCGTCGTGCGTGTCGAAGCGCCACTCACCATAGGCTCACGCGGTATGGCTCAGGTATGCCGTCGTGCGGTACCTCGCCGCCGGCGCGGCAACGCCATGCGCGACATCGGCCTGTGACCCGCCTCCGCGCCGCGAAGAAGCCTGTCACCGTGGTCGGGCGGGATTCCCGCGAACCACCCGGATGCGCGGTTCCGCGGCCACATGCATCCGGGCAGGGCGGCGGTCAGGCGGGTCCGTGCAGCAGCTCGTGGAAGCGCACGTGGCTCGCGTACGAGGCCGGCGGGCCGGTCCGGGCGCCGGCCGTCCGGGCCTGTGCCGGTGCCGGTGGGTCGGCGGGTTTGCCCGGCTCGTACAGCCACGTCTGGAAGAGCGCGTCCAGCTGCTCGCCGGAGATCTTCTCCGACAGCGAGATGAACTCGGCGGTGTCGCCGTTGCCGTGCTGCTCGGTCCTGGCCCACGCCTTGAGGATGGCGAAGAAGTCGGCGTCGCCGACCTCGCCGCGCAGCGCCTGCAGCGTCATGCCGCCGCGCCAGTAGACCGAGGCGTAGAACAGGGAGGACGGCGTGGGGTCGCCGGGCACGACGAGCCAGAACCGGGGGTGGTCGGCCGGGATCCCGTCGTAGAGGAAGTTGGCCAGCTCGGCGGCGGTGCCCGTGCCCTCCTTCTCCGACCACAGCCACTCCGCGTAGGTGGCGAAGCCCTCGTTCAGCCAGATGTCGCGCCACCGCTCGAGTGCCACGCTGTCGCCGAACCACTGGTGGGCGTTCTCGTGCACGACGACGCCGACGTCCGGCCCGGTCTCGAAGAAGACGGAGTCGTAGACGGGCTGGGTCTGGGTCTCCAGCGCGAAGCCCACGTTCTCGTTGACGACCGAGCCGCCCATCGAGGAGAACGGGTAGCGGCCGAACACGGTCGAGGCCCACTCCATGATCTCGGGGGTGCGCTCGACGCTGGCCTTGGCGAACTCCCTGCGCGGGCCGAGCGTCGTGTCGTACGCGGTCAGCACCGGCAGGCCGCCGGCCGAGCGGGAGCGGTGCACCTCGATGTCGCCGATGTAGAGCGTGGCCAGGTAGGTGGCCATGGGCTTGTCCATCAGCCAGTGGAAGGTGGTCCTGCCGTGCGAGGTGCGCTGGGAGGCGAGCACGCCGTTGCTGATCGCCTGCTTGCCCTCGGGCACGGTGACCGAGATGTCGAAGGTGGCCTTGTCCGCCGGGTGGTCGTTGCTCGGGTACCACCACCAGGCGATCTCCGGCTCGCCCAGCGCGAGCGCGCCGTCGGCCCGCTTGATCCACGGTCGGACGACGCCGGGCACCTCGATCGAGCCGGGCACGCCGCCGTAGGTCACCTCGACCACGAACGGCACGAACCGGGGCAGCGCGCGGGCCGGGGTGATCTCCAGCTCGTGCGCGCCCGTCCTGGCGAAGGCGGCAGCGCGGCCGTTGACCTTGACCTCCCGCACGTCCAGCAGGAAGTCCAGGTCGAAGCGGGTCAGCGACTGCGTGGCGGTGGCGAGCAGGGTCGCCTTGCCGTCCAGCCGGTCGGTGCCCGGCTGGTAGTTCAGCTTCAGGTTGTAGTGCTTGACGTCGTAGCCGCCGTTCCCGTAGTCGGGGAAGTAGGCGTCCCCGATGCCGGGCGCGCCGGGGGCGCGCGCCGTGGCGGCGGCAGGCGCCGACAGGGGCAGGGACAGGGGCAGGGACAGGGGCAGGGACAGGGGCAGGGACAGGGGCAGGGCGAGTGTCAGGGCTGAGGCGGCGGCCGTGGCGGCGCGCCTGAGCGGGCGCGGGAACATGTCCCTCCTCGGAAGGGATCCGGTGCTCGCGAAGCTACGTCACCCTTCGGCGCGTGCAAAGTGCGGACAGCTGGCCGGAACCGGCCACGGGCGCCCCCGGTATTGCCAGGCCCCTGCCCGTCGCCTACGCTATTTCGTAATTATGAACTAACGTAGGAGCCCGCCATGAGCGAGGACAGACTCGCCGAACTCGAGCGACGCATCGCCCGCCTGGAGAGCCGGGCCGGGATCACGGGCCCGGCGCGACGCCCGCCCGCGTCCCTCGCCGCAGCCGCCACCCGCATGCTCCGCCAGGCCAAGGAGGACGACGACCTCGGCACGGTGGGCTACGTCGGGGCCTCGCGGCTGTCCGGCGGCGAGAGCCTGTGGGACCGGCAGCTCCCGCTGGCCACGCTGCTGGCGGCCGACTGGGCGCCGGTGGCCGGCGTCCTGGAGTCCCTCGGCAGCCGGCCGCGGCTGGCACTGCTCGCCGAGCTGGTCAGGCGGGGCCGGTGCACCAGCACGGACCTGCAGGAATGCCTCAGCAGGGACGGCGAGCAGACCACGACCGGCCAGCTCTACCACCACCTGCGCGCGCTGCAGAGCGCCCGCCTGATCACCCAGCGGCGGCGCGGCGAGTACGCGCTGGCGCCCCAGGCCGTGATCCAGCTCCTGACCATCCTCGCCGCCGCCTTCGACCTGGCCAACGATCCTCCCGTCGGCCTGCCCGTGGACCTGCCCACCGTGGAGTGACGCCGGGCCCGGCAGGCGCGCGGCGCCTGCCGGAAGGGGCACACTCCTCCCTATTTCCTTTAAAACCAGTAGGAAATATTGACTTATCCGGAATGTCGGCTTAGCGTCGTGACCATGAGCCAGGGCCTCCTCCTCACCAGGCGCCCCCACGTGGACTTCGGCCACGTCGCCAGCGCCCAGTGTCGTTGATCACGGATCGACCGCCGCGGCGTGGCCGCCGTCGCCCACGCCACCGCCTCCTTCACCAGCGCTCGCTCCTTCGTGAGGAACCTCCTGTGATCCCGAACAGATCAGTCCTGCCGCCCGTCCGCCGCCACCCCCGTCCCGAGGGGAGCGCGGCGTGACCGAAACCCTGCCCGGCCGCGCCGTCGGCGCCGAGCACTTCCGCCGCGCCCTCGCCGTGCACGCCAGCGGCGTCGTGGTGATCACCGCGCAGACCGACGGCGTGCCCGTCGGGCTGACCGCCACGTCGTTCTCCTCCGTCAGCCTCGAACCGCCGCTCGTCTCCTTCTACGTGGACCGTTCCTCGACCACCTGGCCGCTGCTCGGCGCCGCCGACCACTTCGCCGTCAACATCCTGGCCAGCGACCAGGCCGAGGTGGCCGCCCGGTTCGCGCGCAGGGGCGTCGACCGGTTCGCGCCGCCCACCCGCTGGCGGCCCGGGCCGCTCGGCGCGCCGCTGCTGCGGGACGTCTCCGCGCACCTGATCTGCCTGCCGTACGAGCGGGCCGAGGTCGGCGACCACATCCTGGTCGTCGGGCTCGTCGCCGAGGTCGAGACGCACAGCACCGGCCGCCCGCTCCTGTACCACCAGGGCCGCTTCGGCCGTTTCCTGCCGCACCCAGAAGACTGACCCTTCCGCACGTGGAGTCGAGTGTGACCCTCTCAACTGGGATCCCCGCGTACGCGAGTCCCGTCGATCACGTTTCCTACGGCCAGTACGGCCCCGGCCGCCTGCACCTGTCACCGGGCTGGAACCGCCCCCTCTACCCCTTCCAGGGCCGCATCACCGCCGACGGCTCCAGCGGCCACCCCGCCGAGCCCGGCCGCTACCACCTCTACCTCGCCTGGGTCTGCCCGTACGCCCACCGCGCCGCGATCGTGCACCGGCTGAAGGGCCTGGCGGGGATCGTGTCGCTGTCGTACGTGGACGACGAGCGCGACGGCCGCGGCTGGGCCTTCAGGGAGCGCCGCGGCCCCGACCCGGTCAACGGGTTCACCCTGCTGGAGCAGGCCTACGAGGCCACCGAGGAGGGGTACGGGGGGCACATCTCCGTCCCGGTGCTCTGGGACAAGGAGCTGGGCGGGATCGTCAGCAACCACTTCCCTGACATCACCATCGACCTGGCCACCCAGTTCGAGCGGTGGGCGGACACCTCCGTCGACCTCTACCCGGAGCCGCTGCGCGGCGAGATCAACCAGCTGAACGGCTGGATCCACCACGACGTCAACGCCGGCGTCGGCCGCGTGGCCCGCGCCCACGGCCAGGAGCGGGAGGAGGAGCGCCTGCGGGTGCTGGCCGCGCTGGAGTGGATCGACGAGCGGCTGGCGGGGCGCCGCTACCTCACCGGCGACACCCTCACCGAGGCGGACGTGCGGCTGTGGGTGACGCTGGCCAGGTACGACGCCGAGTACAACCGCGGCCACCGGATCAGCGAGCGGGACCTGTCCGGCTTCGAGCACCTGTGGGGCTACGCCCGCGACCTCTACCAGCGCCCGGCCTTCCGCGAGACCACCGAGGGCCTGCCCGCCTCCTGGGACTCCCCGCACGGGCGGGCCGCCCGATGAGCCGCAGGCAGGTGCACCTCGCCGCGCACTTCCCCGGCGTGAACAACACCACGGTGTGGGCCGACCCCCGCTCGGGCAGCCAGATCGACTTCGCCTCGTTCACCCACCTGGCCAGGACGGCCGAGCGCGGCAAGTTCGACTTCTTCTTCCTGGCCGAGGGGCTGCGGCTGCGCGAGCTCAAGGGCCGCATCCACGACCTCGACGTGGTGGGCCGGCCCGAGTCGCTCACCGTGCTCAGCGCGCTGGCCGCCGTGACCCACCGGCTCGGCCTCGCCGGGACCGTCAACACCACCTTCAACGAGCCGTACGAGCTGGCCAGGCGCCTGTCCACGCTCGACCACCTGAGCGGCGGCCGGGCCGCCTGGAACGTGGTGACCACCTCCGACGCCTTCACCGGCGAGAACTTCCGCCGCGGCGGCTTCCTCGACCGCGCCGACCGGTACGAGCGGGCCGCCGAGTTCGTCCGCCTGTCGCGCGAGCTGTGGGACTCCTGGCAGCCGGACGCGGTGCTCGGCGACCAGGCGGCGGGCCACTTCCTCAACGAGGACGCCATCGGCACCGTCGGGCACCGGGGCGCGCACTTCACCGTCGAAGGCCGCTTCACACTGCCTCGAAGCCCTCAGGGCCACCCGATCATCATCCAGGCCGGCGACTCGGCCGAGGGCAGGGAGTTCGCCGCCGCCACCGCCGACGTGATCTTCACCGGGCACGGCTCGCTGGAGGACGGCAAGCGCTTCTACGCCGACGTCAAGAGCCGGCTGGCCAGGTACGGCCGCGAACCGCACCAGCTCAAGATCATGCCCGGCGTGACGTTCGCGCTGGGCGACACCGAGGAGGAGGCCGCCGAGAACGCCGCCGACATCCGCCGCCGCCAGGTCGGCCCGCAGACCGCGATCGCCTTCCTGGAGCAGGTGTGGGGCCGCGACCTGTCCGCCTGCGACCCCGACGGCCCGCTGCCCGAGATCGAGCCCGACCTCACCGCGGGCGTCTCCCAAGGGCGCGTCGCGATCAAGGACCGCGCCGCCGTGGCCGCCAAGTGGCGGGCCCTGGCCGCGGAGAAGGGGCTGACCATCCGCGAGCTGGTCATCGAGGTCACCGGACGGCAGACGTTCGTCGGCACGCCGCGGACCGTGGCCAGGCTCATCGACGAGCACGTGCAGGCCGGCGCCGCCGACGGGTTCATCCTCGTCCCGCACCTGACACCCGGCGGGCTGGACGAGTTCGTGGACCGGGTGGTGCCGCTGCTGCAGGAGCGCGGCGTCTTCCGTACCGACTACACCGGCACCACCCTGCGTGAACACCTGGAGCTGGCATGAGCAGCCCTTTGCATCTGGCCGTGGCGCTGGACGGCGCCGGCTGGCACCCGGCCGCCTGGCGCGAGCCGAGCGCCGCGCCGCGCGCCCTGTTCTCCGCCCGCTACTGGGCCGGGCTGGTCACCGAGGCCGAGCGCGGGCTGCTCGACTTCGTCACCATCGAGGACGCGCTCGGCCTGCAGTCCACCCTGCCCGACGCCCCCGACGAGCGGACCGACCAGGTACGGGGCCGCTTCGACGCCGTGCTGCTGGCCGCCAGGCTGGCACCGCTCACCCACCGGATCGGCCTGGTGCCGACCGCCACCACCACCCACACCGAGCCGTTCCACGTCGCCATCGGCATCGCCGCGCTCGACCACATCAGCGGCGGGCGCGCGGGCTGGCGGCCACAGGTGTCCGCGCGCGGCTTCGAGGCCCGCCACTTCGGCCGCCGCGACGTCCCGCCGCTCGACCAGGTGCTGAACCGGCCAGGCGGCGCCGACCTGTCCGCCGACCCGCACGTGCGCGACCTGTTCGCCGAGGCGGGCGACGCCGTGCGGGTGGCGCGGCTGCTGTGGGACAGCTGGGAGGACGACGCCGAGATCCGCGACGTGCCCACCGGCCGGTTCGTCGACCGCGACAAGCTCCACCACATCGACTTCACCGGCCGCTTCTTCTCGGTCAAGGGACCGTCCATCACCCCCCGCTCGCCGCAGGGCCAGCCCGTCGTGGCCGCGCTGGCGCACGCCAGGCTGCCCTACGAGTTCGCCGCCGCCCACGCCGACGTCGTGTTCGTCACCCCGCACTCGGCCGACCAGGCCCGCGCCATCGTGGCCGAGGTCAGGGAGCTGTCCGCCGACGTGCGGATCTTCGCCGACCTCGTGGTGTTCCTCGGCGACGACGCGGCCGGGCGCAAGGCGCGCCTCGACGAGCTGGACGGGGCCGAGCTCGCCTCCGACGCCGCCGTCTTCACCGGGCACGTGCGGGAGCTGGCCGGGCTGCTGCTGGAGTGGCAGCGCGCCGGGATCCAGGGCTTCCGGCTGCGGCCGGGGGCGGTGCCGTACGACCTGTGGCAGATCACCTCCGGGCTGACCGCCGAGCTGCGCGGCCGGCAGGCGTTCAGGAGCCGCTACGAGGCCGGGACGCTGCGCGGGCTGCTCGGCCTGCCCCGCCCGGCCAGCCGGTACGCGGAGGCCCGATGAAGTTCCTGCTCATCACACTGATCACGCACACCGGCGGCAGCTCGACGACCGGACGTCTCCGCGAGGTCGTCCAGAACGCCGTGCTCGGCGAGGAGCTGGGCTTCGACGGGTTCGGCGTGGGGGAGCGGCACGAGCGGCCCTTCATCTCCTCCTCGCCGCCGGTCGTGCTCAGCCACATCGCGGCCAGGACGTCCAGGATCAGGCTGTTCACGGCGGTCACCACGCTCAGCCTGCTCGACCCCGTGCGCGCCTACGAGGACTACGCCACGCTCGACCACCTGTCGGGCGGGCGGCTGGAGCTGATCATCGGCAAGGGGAACGGGGCCGCGCAGGCCAAGCTGTTCCACGTCACCGCCGAGGACCAGTGGGAGCGCAACCGCGAGTCCTACGAGCTGTTCCGCCGCCTGTGGCGGGAGGACAAGGTCACCTGGCAGGGCCGCTTCAGGCCGCCGCTCGCCGAGGCCGAGACCTGGCCGCGGCCCCTGCAACGGCCGATCAGGGTCTGGCACGGCAGCGCCACCAGCAAGGAGTCCGTGGACCTGGCCGCCCGCTACGGCGACCCGCTGTTCTCCGCGAACGTCACCCACCCCATCGACCCGTACGCCGAGCTGATCGACCACTACCGCGAACGCTGGGCCCACTACGGGCACGACCCGGCAGCCGCGCTGGTGGGCGCCGGGACGGCCGGCTACTACGCGGCCAGGACCTCCCAGGAGGCCGTCGCCACCTACCGGCCGATCTACGACGCTCGCGTGGCGTTCCAGCGCGAGCTCGGCCTGCCGGTCGTCTTCCCGACCCTGGAGGACGCCATCGAGCGCGGCTCCATCCTCGTCGGCAGCCCGCAGCAGATCGTCGACAAGGTGCTGCGCTACCACAAGCGGTTCGGGCACGAGGTCATGCACCTGCACGCCGACGCCGGCGGGCTCACCCCCGCCCGGCACCGGGAATCGCTGGAGCTGTTCCAGGCCGAGATCGCGCCCGTCCTGCGGGCCGAGATCCCCAGCAGGCCGTTCCCCGCCGTCCCCGGAGGTGACTCATGACGCTGTCCATCCTCGACCTGGCCCCCATCCCCTCCGGCGGGACCGCCGCCGACGCCCTGCGCAACACCCTCGACCTGGCGCGGCAGGCCGAGCGGTTCGGCTACCGCCGCTACTGGGTGGCCGAGCACCACTTCGCGCCCGGCGTGGCCGGCTCGGCGCCCGCCGTGCTGATCGCGCTCATCGCGGCGGCCACGTCCAGCATCCGGGTCGGGTCGGGGGCCGTGCAGCTCGGGCACCAGACGCCGCTGTCGGTCGTCGAGCAGTTCGGGCTCATCGACGCGCTGCACCCTGGACGCCTGGACCTGGGCATCGGCCGCTCGGGCCAGCGCCGCGCCGAGGCGGCCGCACGACGGCCCGCACCCGCCGAGCCGCCCGCCGAGCGGGTCGTGGACGGGCTGCTCATCCCGAAACCGTTTGACTTCTCCGCGCTCGTCACCCACCCGCAGCTCGCCCACCAGGCCACCCTGCTCCAGCAGCCCGGCGCCCGCACCCCCGACTTCGCCGGCCAGATCGACGAGGTGCTCGCCTTCCTCGGCGGCACCCACGAAGCGCCCGCCGTCCCGGGCGAGGGCGCCGACGTGCAGGTGTGGATCCTCGGCAGCAGCGGCGGGCAGAGCGCCCAGGTGGCGGGGGAGCGGGGGCTGCCGTTCGCGGCCAACTACCACGTCAGCCCCGCCTCCGTGCTGGAGGCCGTCGAAGCCTACCGGGAGGCGTTCAAACCGTCCGCCGCGCTGGCCGAGCCGTACGTCGTCGTCTCCGCCGACGCCGTCGTCGCCCCGGACGAGGCCACCGCGCGAGAGCTGGCCTCCCCCTACGGCCTGTGGGTCCGCAGCATCAGGACGGGCGCCGGCGCCATGCCGTTCGCCACGCCCGCCGAGGCCGCCGCGCACCCCTGGACCGACGCCGACCGCGAGCTGGTCAAGGACCGCCTCGACACCCAGTTCGTCGGCACCCCGGAGCAGGTGGCCGAGCGGCTGCGCGTGCTGCGCCGGGTGACCGGGGCCGACGAGCTGCTGGTCACCACCATCACCCATGACCACCACGACCGCGTGCGCTCGTACGAGCTGCTCGCAGAAGCCTGGAACCACCGGTGAAACGCCTCATCCCCGCCCTGTTGCTCGCCCTGACGGCGTGCGGCGCCCAGCCCGCCGCCCAGCAGGCCGCCCCCGCCTCCCTGACCTGGGCCATCGAGACCCAGCCGATCACCCTCAACCCGCAGCAGTGGTCGCAGAACAAGGCCAGGCTGCTCGTGTTCAACCAGTTCGACGCGCTGCTGACCAGGAAGCAGGACGGCTCCTTCGGGCCCTGGCTGGCCACGGCGTGGAAGGTGTCGGACGACGGGCTGAGCTACACCCTCACCCTCAGGGACGACGTCACCTTCCACGACGGCACCACGTTCGACGCCGCCGCCGTCAAGGCCAACCTCGACCAGTTCCGGGTGCCGGGTTACAACCCGGCCGTGGCGGCCATCCAGCTGCGGGCGTACAAGGAGGCGAAGGTGATCTCGCCGACCACGCTGGAGATCACCCTGAAGGAGCCGGACGGGCTCTTCCTCGACTTCCTCGCCTCCCCCTACGCGGGGCAGGTCTCCCCGAAGTCGCTCAGGAGCGCCAAGGACCTCAAGTTCGGCGGGCCCGACCTGGTCGGCACCGGGCCGTTCATCCTCGACCGGTACGTGCGCGGCCAGGAGATCCACTACCGCCGCAACCCCGCCTACCGCTGGCCCCGCGACGGAGCCGCCCACCAGGGCCCCGCCCACCTGCCCGAGATCACCTACCGGTTCCTGCCCGAGGCCGCCGTCCGCGTCGGCGCGCTCACCTCCGGGCAGGTGCAGGTCATCGAGGGCGTGCCCGCCACCGAGGCCGGCCTCATCAAGAGCGACCCCGGCCTGTCCCTGCAGACCGCGCTCAACTCCGGCACCGCCTTCTCCTACTACTTCAACCTCTCCCGCCCGCCCTTCGACGACCAGCGCGTACGCCGGGCCTTCCGCGAGGCCGTGGACGTGGACGCGGTGCTGCGCTCCGTCTACCAGGGCACCGCCACCAGGGCGTGGAGCATCGTCGGCAAGGCGAGCACCTTCTACGACGCCTCGCTGGAGGACACCTTCGGCGGCGACGTCGCCAAGGCCAACGCGCTGCTCGACGAGGCCGGCTGGAAGCAGCGCGACGCCCAGGGGTTCCGCGTCAAGGACGGCAAGCGGCTGAGCGTGCGCACGGTCGCCTCGGCGGCCTTCGTCCGCGACCGCCGCGACATCCTCGCCCAGGCCATCCAGGCGCAGGTCAAGCAGAACGCGGGGATCGACTTCCAGGTCAGGATCGTGGACCAGGGCACCGCTCAGCAGGCCCTCGACGACAACGAGTACGAGATCTTCGAGAACTCGCGCGGCGACTCCGACGCCGGGGCGGCGCTCAACCTCATCCTGCCGCGCGGCGGCGCGATCAACCGGGCGCACTTCTCCGACGCGCGGGTGGACAAGTGGCTCGCCGAGGCGGGGGCCACCGCCGACCAGGGGCGGCGCAAGGAGCTGTACGCCAAGGCGCAGCAGGTGGTGGTGGCCGAGAAGGCCGTGGTGTTCCCGATCTACGTGCCGGCCGATCAGATCGCGGCGCAGAAGAGCGTGCAGGGGCTGGGGTTCGACCCGGCCTCCGGGACGCCCGCCGGGGCCTACGACGTGCGGATCGGCACATGAGCGGGCCACTCGGGGAGGTGACGCGGCCTGCGGCTCCCGAACGGCCCGGGGCAGCGGCGCGGCCTGCGGCCCTCCACCGGCCCGGGGCAGTGGCGGGGTCCGGGGTGGCGGCGAGACTGGAGGCGGTGGCACGACTGGGGGTGGTCAGGCGGCTCGGGAGCGGGCTGGCCGTGTTGTGGGCCGCCGCCACCGCCTCCTACCTCGCGCTGCTGCTCGCCCCGGGCGACACCGTGGACATCCTGGTCGGCGACGGGATCGACACGCCGGAGATCAGGGCCGGGATCATCCGGGAGTGGGGGCTCGACCGGCCCGAGATCGTCCAGTACCTGTCCTACCTGTGGCGGCTGCTGCACGGCGACCTCGGGCGCTCCTACCAGCTGCAGCGCGGCGTGGGCGAGGTCCTGGCCACCCAGGTCGGGCCGACCGTCCAGCTCACCCTGGCCGCCGCCGCCGTCGGGGTGACGCTGGCCGCCGCCATCGCGATCCTCACGGCCGGGCGCGGGCGCGCCGCCCGGGGCGTCGCGTCGGCGGCGGAGCTGGTGGCGGTGTCGGTGCCGCCGTTCCTCATCGGGATCGTGCTGCTGGCCGTGTTCTCGTTCACGCTCGGCTGGTTCCCCGTCTCCGGCGCGCAGGGGCCGTCGGCGGTGGTGCTGCCCGCGCTCGCCCTCGGGCTGCCCATCGCGGGCGTGCTCGGGCAGGTGCTGCGGGGCGGGCTCGAACGGGCGCTGGAGCAGCCGTTCGCGGTCACCGCCCGGGCGCGCGGGCTCACCGAGCGGGCGCTGGTCGCCCGGCACGCCCTGCGTCACGCGCTCATCCCGGCCGTGACGCTGGCCGGCTGGTTCACCGGCACCCTGCTCGGCGGGGCCGTCATCACGGAGGTGCTGTTCGGCCGGCCGGGGCTCGGGCGCGTGGCCATGGACGCCGTCACGGGGCGCGACATGCCGGTGGTGATGGCCGTCGTGCTGCTGTCGGCCGTCGTGTACGTGACCATCAGCACGCTGCTCGACCTGGCCTACCGCGCCATCGACCCGCGAATCCGAGGCTGACGCCATGTCCGCGCCGACCCGTGCCGTACTCCCGCCCACCGCCTTCCTCCTCCTGCTCGCGCTGGCCGTCGCCGCGCCCGCCCTGCTCACCGGCACGGACCCGCTGGCCGCCGACCCGCTCACCGCCCTCGCGCCCCCTGGACCCGAGCACTGGTTCGGCAGCGACCACCTCGGGCGCGACGTGCTGGCCAGGGTCGTGCACGGCGCCCGCCACTCCATCAGCATCGGCGTCGCGGCCACCGTCCTGGCCGTCACCACGGGCGTGCTGCTCGGCCTGGCGGCGGGCCTGTCACCCAAGTGGCTGGACGAGGCGCTGGCACGCGCGTTCGACGTGCTGTCCACCCTGCCCGAGCTCCTCCTCGCCCTGCTCGTCGTGGCGATCACCGGCCCCGGCACCGGGAACGTGATCATCGCCATCGCCATCGCCCAGCTCCCGAACTACGCCCGCGTGATCCGCGCCCAGACCTTCGTCGTGCGCCGCTCGGGCTACGTGGAGCAGGCCGTCACGTTCGGCCGCCCCCGCCTGGCGATCACCGCCGGCCACGTGCTCCCGAACGTGCTCGGCCCCATCCCCGTGCTGGCCACGATCGGGCTCGGCCAGGCGGTCATCGCCAGCTCGGGGCTGAGCTTCCTCGGCATGGGCCCGCAGCCGCCGGCCGCCGAGTGGGGCGCGATGCTCTCCGAGGCCCGCAACTACCTGCGGGTGGCGTGGTGGGAGGCGCTGTTCCCGGGCCTGGCGGTCACGCTCACCGTCGTCTGCCTGACCGTCGTCGGCCGCCGCCTCCAGCGCCGCTTCGAAGGAAGGACCCCATGACCACCACCCACGACCAACCCACCCCCACGGCCACCACCGACGACGCACCCGGGCCCGTAACCGCCTCGCCCCTCGTCGCCGTCCAGGACCTGCGGGTCAGCTTCAAGGGGACGGAGGTCGTCAGGGGCGTCTCGCTGTCCGTCGCGCCCGGCGAGTGCGTGGCCGTCGTGGGGGAGTCCGGCTCGGGCAAGAGCGTCACGGCACGTTCCCTGCTCGGGCTGGCCGGCCCCGGCTCGACGGTGCGGGCGTCCGCGTTCACGGTCTCGGGACGGGACGCGCTGGGGTTCGGGGCGCGGGAGTGGCGGTCGTTGCGCGGCCGGTTCGCGGGGCTCGTGCTGCAGGACGCGCTGGTCTCGCTCGACCCGCTGCGGACCGTGGGCGCGGAGATCGCCGAGGTGCTGGCCGTGCACGACGTCGTGCCCCGGCGGTGGCGGGAGAGCCGGGCGCTGGAGCTGCTGGAGTCGGTCGGCGTGCCGGAGCCGGAGGTGCGGGCACGGCAGCGTCCGCACGAGCTGTCGGGCGGGCTGCGGCAGCGCGTGCTCATCGCCTCCGCCATCGCGGCCGAACCGGAGCTGATCATCGCGGACGAGCCCACGACCGCGCTCGACGTCACCGTCCAGGCCCAGATCCTGCGCTTGCTCGCCGAGCGCAGGGCGGCGGGGACCGCGCTGCTGCTCATCAGCCACGATCTCGCCGTCGTCGGCTCCATCGCCGACCGCATCCTCGTCATGCGCGACGGCCAGGTGGTGGAGCAGGGGCCCGCCGCGGACGTGCTGGCCGCGCCCGCACACGCCTACACCCGCGCCCTGCTGGCGGCGGTGCCCTCGGCCGCCTCCCGCGGCACCCGCCTGACGGACGGCACCCCACTCCCACCCCGCCCCACCCCACGACCGCCCGCGCCCGCCGTCTGCGCCGACACCGCTCCGGTGCTCTCCGTCTCCCGCCTCACCCACTCCTACGGCCCCCGCCGCGTGGTCGACGACGTCTCCTTCACCCTCCACCGAGGCGAGACCCTGGGCATCGTCGGCGAGTCAGGCTCCGGCAAGACGACGGTCGCCCGCCTGGCCATGGCCCTGCTCCAGCCCGCCCACGGCCAGGTCACCCTGCACGGCGCCCCCTGGAGCGACCTGCCAGAACGCCGGCGCCGCCCCCACCGCCCCACCGTCCAGCTCATCTCCCAGAACCCCCTGGACTCCTTCGACCCCCGCCACACCACCGCCCGCCTGATCGCCGAACCGCTGCGGCTGCCCAGGCGGGAGCGCCGCACCCGGGTGCTGGACCTGCTGGCCCGCGTCGGCCTCCCCCCGGACGTGGCCGACCGCCACCCCCGCGAGCTGTCCGGCGGCCAACGCCAGCGGATCGCCATCGCCCGGGCCCTCGGCCCCCGCCCCGACGTGCTGGTCTGCGACGAGCCCGTCTCCGCGCTGGACGTCTCCGTCCAGGCGCAGGTCCTGGACCTGCTCGCCGAGCTGCAGGCCGAGTACGGCACCGCGATGGTGTTCATCTCCCACGACCTGGGCGTCGTCCACCACGTCGCCGACCGGGTGCTCGTCATGAAGGACGGCAGGGTCGTCGAGCGGGGAGAGGTGGACGAGGTGTTCACCGCGCCGCGCCACCCGTACACGCGGGACCTGGTGGCAGCGGTGCCCAGGCTGCCCGCGCAGGCCGATCACCGCCTCCGCCGGAAGAAGGCGGCCCAGCGCCCGGCACCCTTCGGCGGCGATGCCGGCGGCTCCTCGCCCGCAGATCCGCCCTCGCGCACGGAACCGTAGTACCTGGTGCTGCTCAGGTACACGGGCGCGTGGGGCTCCACGACGACCGTGCTCTCGCCGTTCACGGTGATCTGCCGGATGGCGGGCTCGGGCGGCGGGTCCGGTGCCCGGTGCTGGCGGATCATGGCGACGAGGGTCAGCACCAGGCTCGCCGCGCCGATCGCCAAGCTGCCGACGCTGGCGTAGCGGTCGGCGTCCTCGAGACTCTGCCCGTACAGGAAGGCTCCCGCGCCCATGACGGCGGCGGACAGCAGCAGTGCGCCGGACCAGCGCAGCCAGCGGGGAAAGGTACGCATCACACTCCCATCGAGGCGGATCTCAGAACGGCCACAGCCGATCGAACGGGTCGGCGACGAGCTCCTCCTCCTCGGCCGGCTCCCGATGCGGCTCCTCGGGAAGGCACGGTTCTTCCGCCGGGCCGCGCGCGGGCTCCTGCTCCTCTTCGGGGCGCGGCAGCTCCGCCACCTCCGACGGCCGCATCCCGAGATCCCGCAACGTCAGCTCCGCGAGCGCCGCCAGCTCCAGGCGGGACAGCTCGGCGCGGAGCTTCTCGTGGATCCGGAAGTCGTCGCCGACGGCGGCGATCGCCGCACCGCGCACCGCCAGCTCGCTCTCCGCCACCTCGATCTCGGCGGCCCGGTCGGGAAAGCACGTCGCCTGGACCAGCTCCACGGGCGACATCCGCTCGATGACGCGGGCCAGCTCCCTGGCGAACTCCTGCCGGTCCGCCGGATCCGCGTGCGGGGACAGGCACAGGGCGAACCCCCGGACCAGCTCGGCGTGCTCAAGCAGCAGCCCGGCCAGCGAGATCTCGCCGGAGGCGATGACGTGCCGGGTATGGGCGGTGACGTCGTGCTCCGGCCGTTCGACGACGAAGTCGCAGCCGACGGTGGTGACGTCCAGGCAGGGCCGGCCCTCGTAGTCCCGCCGTCCCCCCGGCTCGGGCTCCTCGTGGACGCGGGCGAGGGCGTCGCGGAAGCGCCTGTTCGCGGCCTCGTCGCCGGGGTCGATGACGAGGTCCCGCAGGGCGTCCCTGGCGGTGCCGGTGAGGTGCTCGGCCAGGCTGTCCACGTCGATCTCGACGCGCTTGATGCGGTAGTCGGCCGTCCAGGAGATGTCGCGGGCCGGTGAGAGGATGACGTGCGGGGTGTCGGTGACCTGGAGGCGGTCGATCGGTGCTCCTGCCCGGCCGGTCTCGTGCAGCGCCCGGTGCGGCTCCAGGACGATCGTGATGGGCACCGTCCTGCTGGGTGCGCGCTCCACCGGCTCGGACGGGACGCCGGGCTGAAGGGGCGCGTCGACGACGGGAGCACGGCCTGTCGGCTGGAGGATCGCCCGAGGGAGGCCCGCGGGTTGCGGAGTGGGGTCCGGCCGCGCGGGCTGCTGGGTGAGGAGTTCCAGCACGAACGCGCGATCGTCGCTCGGTTCCGGTGCTGCGGGCCGGTCACCGTACGGCGGGGGCGGCGCGCTGCAGCGGCCCGGCAGGCCCGAAGCCCTGGGCGCCGGCGGCCGTCCACCGCCCTCGGCGTGATCCTGCGGCGGCACGTCCGTCACCCACGAGGCGGCCGGCGGCGACACCCGCCGCACCCGGGCAGGCCGCATCCTGACAACCGCCACCACGGCGACCAGAGCCGCCAGCACGCCGAGGACGGGAACGGCGACGGCGGCGATCACCGACGCCGGCTCCACCACCCGGGCCCAGATCCACTGGGCGACCCGGACCACGACCCAGACGACCAGAACAGCGCCGACGACGTACCGCAAGAGCCATCACCGCCCCGGAGCCGCGAGAAGTGCAGAGATCCATCCTTCAGTGATCGCACCCGGAGCGGGATGACTGCCGGGGCTAGATGTCGGTCGCGCCGCCGGGCAGGAAGTCGCGCAGGTGGGCGAGCAGGGCGTCCGGGCGCTCCACGGGGATGAAGTGGCCGCATTCGGGGATCTCGGAGCCCCGTCGGATGCCCCGGCTCGCGGACGTGAACACGGTCAGCGAGGCGGTGGCGGCGGCGCCCCGCCCGATCCTGCGGCTCGTGATCGCGGACGGCCGGTTGGAGCCGCGGGCGGAGCGACTGGCCGGCGACGTGGCAGGCGGGCAGGCGCCGCTGGTGCTCGATGAGCCGGTGCGGCAACCGGACGAAGGTGAGACGGCACCAGCAGCGCGTTCAGAAATAGCACTGGGAGATTTGGCCCTCACTCGGCCACAATTGGTGAAGTGTGCCTCTTTTGGGATTTAAGTGGCACACGGCCTATTTGTGGTTCAACGAGTGATTGGCGAATGCATGGCGGGCGAGCACAGGCGGACGGTACTCGTGGTGCGGGGCGGGTGGGAAGGGCACGCCCCGGTGGCGGCCACCGACCTCTTCATGCCCTTCCTCGAGAAGAACGGGTTCGAGGTGCGGGTGGCGGACAGCCCGGCGCCCTACGCGGACCCGGCGTACATGGCCGGGATCGATCTCATCGTGCAGTGCTACACGATGGGCACCATCGAGCAGGACCAGCTCACGGGGCTGCGGGCGGCGATCGAGGCCGGCACGGGGATGGCGGGCTGGCACGGCGGCATCGCCGACTCCTACCGCAACTCCTCCGACTACCTGCACCTGATCGGCGGGCAGTTCGCGTGCCACCCCGGCAAGCACCCCGACGACGAGGACGCGGGCACCGAGCGGCACAACTTCGTCCCGTACACCGTGAACATGCTGCCCGAGGCGGCCGGACACCCGATCACCGAGGGGATCGGCGACTTCGACCTCGTCACCGAGCAGTACTGGGTGCTGGCCGACGACTACAACGACGTGCTGGCGACCACGACGCAGAAGGTGCGCCCGTGGGACCCCTGGCACCGCGAGGTGACCTCGCCGGCGATCTGGACGCGCCGCTGGGGCCAGGGGCGCATCTTCGTCGCGACCCCGGGGCACAGCCTCGACGTCCTGCGGAACGACAGCGTGCGCACCATCATCGAGAGGGGAATGTTGTGGGCCAGCCGCTGAACCTCGGCATCGTCGGTTGCGGGGCCATCTCGGCCCAGTACCTGCGCACCATCGACCGGCTGCCGCAGGTGCGGCTGGTGGCGGTGGCCGATCTCGACCTCGAACGGGCGCGCGCGGCCGTGGCGCCCTACCCCGGCGTGGACGTGCTCGGCGTGCCCGAGCTGATGGCCGACGCCAGGATCGACGCCGTGCTCAACCTGACCATCCCGGCCGCGCACGCCGAGGTCGCGCTGCAGGCCATCGCGGCCGGCAAGGACGTCTACTGCGAGAAGCCGCTCGCCGCCACCGGCGAGGACGCGCGGCGGGTGCTGGAGGCTGCCAGGGCGGCGGGCGTACGGGTCGGCTGCGCGCCCGACACCGTGCTCGGCACCGGCACCCAGACCGCCCGCCAGGCCATCGACGACGGCCTGATCGGCAGGCCCGTCGCGGCCACGGCGACGATGGTGACGCCGGGCCACGAGCGCTGGCACCCGAACCCGGACTTCTACTACGTCCCGGGTGGCGGGCCGCTCCTGGACATGGGGCCGTACTACATCAGCAGCCTGGTCACGCTGCTCGGCCCGGTCGCGACGGTGATCGGCGCGGCCAGCCGTACGCGGGCCAAGCGCACGATCGGCTCGGGTCCCCGCCAGGGCGAGGAGATCCCGGTCACCGTGGACACCCACGTCACCGGCGTGCTCGTGCACGAGTCCGGCGCGCTGACCACGCTGGTGATGAGCTTCGACGCGGTGGCCACCAAGGCGCCGAACATCGAGGTGCACGGTGAGAAGGGCTCCCTCGTGGTGCCCGACCCCAACCACTTCGACGGCGAGGTCCTGCTGACCCGGCTCGGCGACGAGGGCCCGCGCCCGCTGCCGGTCTCGGCCGGGTACGCCGACGCGGGCCGGGGCGTCGGCCTGCTCGACTTCGCCGAGGACCGGGAGGTCAGGGCGGGCGGCACGCTGGCCTTCCACGTGCTGGACGTCATGGAGTCGCTGCTCGCCTCGGCGCGCGAGGGCCGGGCCGTGGACGTGGAGAGCACCTGCGAACGGCCGAGGCCGGTGGCCCTGGGCAGGCCCGGCACGCAGGGCTGAGCCGGTGCGCCGGGCCGTGGGCGGTGGTCGCGCTCCACGGCCCGGCGCGCCTCTCTCGCTCGGCGAGCCGGTGCGGCCGGGCCGCCCGCGGGAGGGCGGCAACGCCTAACATCTCAGGTGGCGGTCAGCGCAGATCCCCTCGGGAGACGACATGAGCGATTCCGCGACCTTGCCCCTCTACATGCGCCGCGCCCTCTTCGACCCGGACCCGGAGCTCGTGCGGGTGCGCGAGGAGGAGGGCGTGCGGCGGGTCGCCACCCCGTTCGGGGTGGACGTCTGGATGGTCACCAGGTTCGCCGACGTCAGGGAGGTGCTGGGAGACCCGGCACGCTTCAGCAACGCCAGGCAGCCGCGCCCGCCGGGCGCGCCCGACATGCCCAGGGAGCAGGTGGAGGCGCAGCGGGCGGGCCACCTGCTGCTCTTCGACCCGCCCGAGCACACCCGGCTACGGCGGATGCTGACGCCGGAGTTCACCATGCGGCGCATGCGCCGCCTGGAGCCGCGCATCAGGGAGATCGTGCGCACGCACCTCGACGCGATGGAGGCCGCGGGGCCGCCCGCCGACCTGGTGGCCGCGTTCGCGCTGCCGATCCCGTCGCTGGTGATCTGCGAGCTGCTCGGCGTGCCGTACGTGGACCGGGAGGAGTTCCAGCGGCGTACGTCCAGGCTGCTCGACCTGTCGTTGTCGCTGAAGGAGCGGGCCCCGATCCGCGACGCCGCCCGCGCCTACATGGCGGAGCTGGTGGGCCGGGCGCAGGCGGACCCGGGCGACGACCTGCTCGGCATGCTGGTCCGCGAGCACGGCCACGACCTGAGCACCGACGAGCTGGTCGGCATCGGCAGCCTGCTGCTGGTGGCGGGCCACGAGACCACCTCCAACATGCTCGCGCTGGGCACCCTGGCCCTGCTGCGCCACCCCGAGCAGCTCGACCTGCTCAGGAAGGAGCCCGAGCGCGCCGACGCCGCCGTGGAGGAGCTGCTGCGCTGGCTCAGCATCGTCCACAACGGCACGTTCAAGACCACCACGACGGAGGTCGAGCTGTCGGGCGTGCGCATCCCCGAGGACGCGCTGCTGGTGGTCGCGCTGCCCGCGGCCAACCGCGACCCCGCCCTCGTGCCCGATCCCGACCGGCTCGACCTCGGCCGCGGCGACCTGGGGCACCTGGCCTTCGGCCACGGCGTGCACCACTGTCTGGGCGCGCCGCTGGCCAGGATGGAGATGCGGATCGCCTTCAACGCCCTGTTCGAGCGCTTCCCCGGGCTGCGCGAGGCCGCGCCGCCGCCCGGGTTCCGCGCCATGAACGTGGTGTACGGTCTGACCTCCCTGCACGTGACCTGGTGAGGCTCAGCCCTTCAGCCCGCTGAACGTCATGGTGGCCACGAACTGCCGCTGCGCCAGCACGAACGCGATGATCAGCGGCATCGTGGCCACCACGTTCCCGGCCATGAGCAGCGACCACTGCGTGTGCCGGGTGCCTTGGAAGTTGGCCAGCCCGAGCTGGATCGTGTAGAGGCTCTCGTCGCTGATCGCGACCAGCGGCCAGATGAGGTCGTTCCACGAGCCCAGCAGCGTGAACACGGTGAGCGTCGCCAGCGCGGGCCTGGCCAGCGGCAGCACCACCCGCCAGAACACCCCGAACGTCGAGCAGCCGTCGATGCGGGCGGCGTCCTCCAGCTCGGCCGGCAGCGACAGGAAGAACTGCCGCATCAGGAAGATCCCGAACGCCGACGCCAGCCACGGCACGAACGCCGCCGCCAGCGTGTCGATCAGGCCGAGCCTGGTGAACATCACGTACGTCGGGATCATCAGGAGCTGGGCCGGGATCATGATGGTCGCCAGGATCATCAGGAACCCGGCGTTCTTGCCGAAGAACTTCAGCCGCGCGAAGCCGTACCCGGCCATCGAGCAGAGCACGAGCTGGGAGAGCACCGCGATCGCGGCCACCACGACGGTGTTCAGCAGCCAGCGCAGCGCCTGCGACTCGGTGAACAGGCCGATGAAGCCGTCGAGCTGCAGTCGGCTGGGGATGAACCGGGGCGGGAAGCGGTTGATGTCGCCGTCCGGCATGAACGCGGTCAGCACCATCTGCACCAGCGGCAGCGCGAACAGCAGGGCCAGCGGCATCAGCAGCAGGTGCCAGGGGCTGAACGGCAGGCGTCTCATCATCAGAAGGCCTCGATCTTGCTGCGCCGGGAGTAGAGGATCATCCCGACGGTGATGAGCAGGGTCGCGGCGAACAGCCCGTAGGCGACGGCCGAGCCGTAGCCGAACTTGGTGAGCTTGAACGCCTGGACGTAGACGTAGTACACGATCGTCTGCGTGGCCCCGAGCGGGCCGCCCCTGGTGGTGGTGAAGACCAGGTCGAACAGCTGCAGCGCGGTGATCGTCTGCCAGATGGAGGTGAACACCGTGACCGGCCCGAGCGCGGGCAGCGTGACGTGCCGGAAGACCTGCCAGCGGTTGGCGCCGTCCATCCTGGCCGCCTCCACCACGTCCTTCGGGATGTCCTGCAACGCGGCCAGGTACACGACCACGGTGAAGCCGACCTGCCCCCACAGCGCGATCAGGCAGATCACCGGCAGCGCCTGCGACTGGCTCTCCAGGAACTGCTGCTGCGGCAGGCCGAGCGCGCGCAGCACGCTGTTGGCGGCGCCGTACTGGGGGTTGAAGACGAAGCTGGCCAGGATGCCGGTCGCCGCCGCCGACGCGACGAACGGGATGAAGATGCACGTACGGTAGAAGCCGACCAGCTTGATCGGCCGGTTCAGCGCGACGGCCACGAGCATGCCCAGGAAGATCGACGCGGGCACGAACAGCACCGTGAACACCACCGTGTGCCGCACCGCCGCGAACAGGTCCGGATCCTCCAGCATGAGCTGGTAGTTCAGCAGGCCGATGGGCTTGGCCGGGGCGATGCCGTTCCACTTCTGCAGCGAGATGAGCAGGGCCCACGCCGCGGGGAAGATCGACAGGCCCACGACGAGCGCGGTGGCGGGCCCCGCGAACCCCCAGCCGACCAGGCTGCGGTGCAGCCACCGCAGCCGGCCGGACGGGACCGCCGCGCGGTGGGCGGCGGCCTGGCGCCGCCCGGCGAACAGCAGCGACATCCTCAGCCTCCGGCCAGCGCCTGGCGCGACTTGGCGGCGGCCTCGTCCAGCGCCGCCTTCGGCGTGGCCGCGCCCTGCAGCGCCTTGGCGATCGCCTCGCCGACGTAGCGCGACATCTCGACGTACCCGCTGATCGTGGGCCTGGCCTGCTTGGCGTTGGCCAGGTTGGCGACGATCTTCTCCACGCCCGGGTACTCCTTGACGTAGGTCTGGTACTCCGACAGCGAGGTCTCCGAGGCGCGCAGCGGCAGGTTGCCCTGGGCCAGGTTCCACTGGGCGTCGCCCTCGGCCGAGGTGAGCCACTTCATCAGCTCGAACGACCAGTAGGCGCGGTTGGCGTCGCCGTTGTCGAACAGCGTCCACAGGTCCGGCCCCGAGACCGTCTGGTGGTCGCCGTTGGTGCCGGGCAGGAAGGCCACGCCGTAGTCGGTCTTCTTCTGCTTCAGCTCCAGCAGCGACCACGGCCCGTTGATGATCATGGCGATCCGGCCGTCGCCGAACAGCGGCGCGTAACGCTCGTCCGTCTGGTCGAGGTAGACGCTTCTGTCGTCCACCGCCATCGCCCGCAGGAACTCCAGCGCGTCCACGCCCGCCTGCGAGTTGAACGCGGCCTGCTTGCCGTCCTGCGACAGGATGCTGCCGCCGCGCTGCCACAGCAGCGGCCAGAAGTGCCAGGTGGTGTCCTCGGAGGCGCTCACCGAGTACGCGGTCCCGTAGATCTTCTCGGCCGGGTCGGTCAGCTTCTTGGCCGCGGCCCTGAAGTCGTCCCAGGTCCACTCGTCGGTCGGGTACGGCAGGCCCTTGGCGTCGAACAGCTTCTTGTTGTAGAGCAGGGAGAGGTTGTCCACGAGCGCGGGGAAGCCGATGACCTGACCGTTCGGCGTCGCGGTGGTGCGGGCCGACTCGGGGAACTCCGCCCACTTGACCGCCGGGTCCCGCACCTTCTCGGTCAGGTCGAGCGTCTTGCCGGACTCCTGAAGCTGCGACGCCCAACTACCGAAAGCATAGGAAATATCGGGATACACGCCGCTTGCGAAGCCCGCGGACAGTTTCTGCAACAGCTCGTCGGTGGTGGACGCACCCGAGGTGACCTCGATGGTGACGTTGGGATGCCGCTGGGTGAACGTGGCCGCCAATCCCTCCAGGATCTTCTGCGCGTCGGCGCTCTGCCCCGACCACCACGTGAGCTTCACCTTCGCCTGCGGATCCACGGTTTCGGGGCCCTCCTGGGACGTTCCCCCGCAGCCGGAGACCGCCAGGATGATCGCCGCTACCAGGGCCGCCACGGTTGTCTTTCGCACTGTGGATGCTCCCTCCCGGAATGTTGGAGCCCATCATGGCTACTTTCGAAGTCTTGTCAATACCTTCGAAAATGCGCAAGGGTTGACAAGCTTTCACAACTCCTGCGACTGTGCCGTGGTGTCCAGAACGACCTTCGACCTTCTTGTCGTGGGCGACGCCAACCCGGACGTGATCGTGTCGGGTTCGCCTCGCCATCCCGAGTTCGGCCAGCGCGAGCAGCTCGTCCCCGCCGCCGGCCTCGTGCTCGGCGGCTCCGGCGCGATCACCGCGTACGGCGCCGCCCGGCTGGGGCTGCGCACCGCGTTCGCCGGGCGGGTGGGGGACGACCCCGCGGGCACCTTCGTCCTGGACGCCCTGCGTGCCGGCGGCGTGGACGTCTCGGCCTGCGTCGTCGATCCCGCCGTGCCCACCGCCATGACGGTGGTGCTGGTGGACGGCGATGACCGGGCCATCCTGACCGCTCCCGGCTGCCTCGACCGGCTCGCCGCCACCGACGTGCCGCCCGGGCTGCTCGAACGGGCCGCGCACGTGCACGTCTCGTCGTACTTCCTGCAGCCGCTGCTGGCCGAGGGGCTGGCCGGGCTGTTCGGCCTGGCCAGGGCCGCCGGCGCCTCCACCTCGCTCGACACCAACGACGACCCGGCGGGCCGGTGGGCGGGCCTGGCCGACGTGCTGCCCGTCACGGACGTGCTGCTCCCCAACGAGAACGAGGCCCTGGCCATCGCGAACGCCGTCGCCGGACCGGGCGCCGGGAGCGCGTCCGGCCCCACAACGGCACTCGCCACCGAAGGCGCGAATCCGGAGCGGCCCGGTCTGGAGCGGCCCGGTCTGGAGCGGCCCGGTCTGGAGTGGGCGGTGCGGGAGCTGGCCGCGCGCGGCACCCTGCCCGTCGTCAAGCGCGGCGAGCGCGGCGCCCTGGCCTTCGCCGACGGCGAGCTGGTCGAGGTCCCGGCCCGCCCGGCCACCGTCGTGGACGCCGTCGGCGCCGGTGACAGCTTCAACGCGGGCCTGCTCGCCGCCCTCCTGCGCGGCCTGCCACTGAGTCAGAGCATGTCGGTCGCCGTGACCTGCGGCACCCTTTCCACCCGCGCCGCCGGGGGCACCGCGGCGCAGCCCACCTGGGAGGAAGCCACCTCATGAAGAAGATCGTGTTCGTCGGGGCCGGAAGCGTGGTCTTCACCCACGGGCTGCTCGCCGACCTGGTCAAGTTCCCCGAGCTGCGCGGCATGCGCATCGCCCTGCACGACATCGACCCCGAGCGGCTGCAGGTGGCCGAGGCCGTCGCCCGCCGCATCACCGGCGACGCCGCCACCGTCACCGCCCACCTCGACCGCCGCGAGGCGCTCGACGGCGCCGACTTCGTGATCAACATGGTGCAGGTCGGCGGGTACGACTCCACCGTCATCGACTTCGAGATCCCCGCCCGGTACGGCCTGCGCCAGACGATCGCCGACACGATCGGCACCGGCGGCGTCTTCCGCGCCCTGCGCACCTTCCCCCTCCTGGACGCGCTGGCCGCCGACATCACCGCCGTCTGCCCCGACGCGCTGCTGCTCAACTACACCAACCCGATGGCGATGAACGTCTGGTACCTGTCGGGCAAGGTCAGGAACGTCGTCGGCCTGTGCCACTCGGTCTACTGGACGATGCGCGGCCTGGCGGACCTCGTCGCGGTGCCGTACGAGGAGATCTCCTACGTCGCGGCCGGCGTCAACCACCAGGCGTGGGTGCTGCGCTTCGAACGCGACGGCGAGGACCTCTACCCGCGCATCGACGTGGAGGACCCGCAGCTGCGGCGGCGGGTGCGGATCGACATGTACCGGCGGCTCGGCTACTACCCGACCGAGACCAGCGAGCACTCCGCCGAGTACGTGCCCTGGCTGATGCACCACGACTCCGAGCTGGACCGGCTGCGCATCCCGGTGGGCGAGTACCTGCGGGTCAGCGAGGAGAACGTGGCCGAGTACAAGCGCACCCGCGACCTCGTACGGCACGGCGGCGAGCTGGACATCGCCGGCACCGACGAGTACGCCCCCCAGATCATCCACAGCATCGTCACCGGCACGCCCCGCGTCGTCTACGGCAACGTCGTCAACGACGGGCTCATCTCCAACCTGCCCCAGGGCTGCGTGGTGGAGGTGCCGTGCGTGGTGGACGCCACCGGCGTGCGGCCCACCGCGGTCGGCGCGCTGCCCCCGCAGTGCGCGGCCCTGAACAGGACCTACGTGAGCGTCAACGAGCTGACGGTGCGGGCCGCGCTCGAAGGCGACCCCCGCCACGTCAGGCACGCCCTGATGATCGACCCCAACACGGCGGCCTCCCTGACGCTGGACGACATCTGGCGGATGGCCGACGACCTCACCCGCGCCCACGGCGACCTGCTCCCGGAGCCGCTCCGCGCCGCCCGTTAGCCAGGGCTCAGCGGGCGATCTCGACCTCCAGCCCCTTGTCGCGCAGCGCGGCCACGCACTCGGGGTCGGCCGACTCGCCCGTGATCAGCAGGTCGATCTCGCCGATCGCGCAGATCGGCGCCATCTCCACCACCCCCAGCTTGGAGGCGTCCGCGACCAGGATCTTCCTGGTCGCGGCGCGCAGCATGCGCTGCTTCATCTCCGCGTCGGGCAGGCTCACGTTCGTCACCCCACCGGCCGCGTCGACCCCGCCGCAGCCCAGGATGACGGTGTGCGCGCGGATGCCCTCCAGCAGCTTGCCGCCCAGCGGGTCGACCAGCGAGTGCTGCTGCCGGCGCAGGCTGCCGCCGGTCACCACGACCGAGATGCGCGGCAGCGCCGGCTCCAGCTCCAGCGCCGTGCGCAACCCGTTGGTGAACACGGTCACCTCGGTCAGCTCCGAGCGCGCCACCAGCTCCCTGGCCACGTACGTGGTGGTGGTGCCCGCGCCCATCAGCACGCTCTCGCCCGAGCCGACCAGCCGCGCGGCCACCTTCGCGATGCACGACTTCTCCACCGCCGCCGTGCCCAGCGACAGCTCGAACGACGGCTCGACGTGCGGCGCCGGCCCGGCCGACACGGCGCCGCCGCGCACCCGGCGCACCTTGCCCTGCTCCTCCAGCGCGTCGAGGTCGGCCCTGACCGTCACGCTGGACACGCCGAACGCCTCGGCCAGCTCCGCGACCCTGGCGAACTCCTGCTCGGTGAGCAACGCCAGCATGCGCTCGCGACGGACCTCCGTCGGCATCGACTCGCTCATCGGCGGACCGCCGCGGGCAGCAGGTCGCCGTGCGCCTCGATCAGCTCGTCGCAGAGCGCCTCGATCGCGGGCAGCGGCAGCGTGGCCGCCGTGTTGGGGTCGAGCATCGCGGCCCGGTAGACGTGCGCTCGCTCCCCGTCGAGCACCGCCCGCACGGTCAGCTCCACCACGTTGAGGAACGTGCGGTTGAGCGCGGCGAGCTGGACGGGCAGGTCGCCGACGGCGCGCGGGCGCACCCCCGCGGCGCCGGCCAGGGCCGGCACCTCCACGCACGCCTCCTGGGGCAGGTTGCCGATCAGGCCGCGGTTGGCCACGTTGACGTAGATCTCCTTCTCCTCGCCGGTCAGCAGCGCGAGGATCAGCGCGGCGGCGGGCTCCTGGTGCTGCCACCGGATGAGCAGCTTGTGGCCGGCGGACAGGGCGCGCCGCGTCTCCTCGTACAGGTGCAGGCTCTGGCCGACGCGGCGCAGGTACTCCTCGACGGGCACGCCCAGCCGGGCGGTCTCCTCGGGGTGGCGCATGATCCACGGCACGTACTCGGCGGCGTGCTCGCTGGACATCGTGGGGAAGCGGCCGAAGGTGCGGTAGAGCTCGACCCGTACATGCCTGCGCAGCTGGGCGTCGGCGGCGATGACCGCGTCGAGCTCCGGGTAGAGCGAGCGGCCGCCGGCCTCGAAGCGCAGCACGAACGACTGATGGTTGAGCCCGGCGCTGAGGAAGGTGATCTCGTCCTCGTCACGGCCGACGAGGTCGGCCAGGTAGGCGTGGGTGTCGCAGACCGCGTGGCACAGCCCGGCGAACCGCTCGAACCCGGTCGCCTCGTGCACCGCCCACCCGGCCATCGCCATCGGGTCGCTGAGGCTCAGCAGCCACGCCTGCGGGCACACCTCGGCCATCTGCGCGGCCAGCTCCACCAGCACCGGGATCGTGCGCAGGCCGCGGAACACGCCGCCGATGCCGATCGTGTCGCCGATGGTCTGGCGCAGGCCGTACCGGTGCGGGATCTCGAAGTCGCGCAGCGTGGCCTCGAAGCCGCCGACGTCGAGGTGGGCCAGCACGAAGTCGGCCCCCTTCAGCGCCTGCCGCCGGTCGAACACGCTGCGGATCTTCGTGTCGGCGCCCGCCTCCGCGTCGAGCGCCCGCACCAGCGTCTCGGCCGTCGCCAGCCTGCCGGGGTCGTCGTCGTGCAGCACGACCTCCAGCTCGCCGCGCAGGGGAGGGGCGAGCATCAGGGCGGACAGGACGCGGCGTGTCAGCTCCACGTCACCGGCCCCGATGAAGACGATCCGCGCCATCCCCGCAGTATCCCACGCCCGCCCCGCACCCCGGCCCCGCCGCTGAGGGGCCGGACGCGCCGGGCGTCAGACGCGCAGCAGCGGCCCCCAGGTGCGCGGCCCGACGAGCCCGTCATCCTCGATGCCCTCGGCCCGCTGGAACCCCCGCACCAGCTCCACCAGCCCGTCGTCGCACCGGGTGGACTTCAGCCACCCCTCCAGCCCGTCCTGCAGCCCGGCGTAGGCGGCGGGCGGCACGTGCCCCCGCGCGAACAGGCATCCCCTGACGGTCTTGACGTCGTAGTTGTCGTCGCCGAGCCGGACCAGCGGCAGCTCTCTCACGATCTCCTCCGTCCAGGACGGGCCGGGCGCGCCGGCGATGAGGGCGGCCACGGCCGCCCGGAAGTCGGTCATGTCGATGGAGTGGGGGTCGGGCTTGGCGGTGTTGACCTCCCGGTGGGCCTTGACGCGCGAGGCGCCCAGCCCGAACTCGCGGCACAGCTCCGCGCACAGCCGCCGGTAGGCGTCGAGCTGCACCTCCGGCCACGGCTGGGAGCCGTTGTTCTCGGCCTCGATGCCGAGCGAGCTGGAGTTGTCGTGCAGCGGCGAGGTGGAGGGCGCGTTGTGCCAGCAGCGCCCGGCCGCGATGACGTAGATGCGGCCCGACCTGCCGAGCCCGAACTGCGACAGCGGCCCCGCCAGGCCCGTCCGCCCGTCGCGGACCACGGCGAGCGAGGGGTAGTCGCCGCCGCCGGCGGGACCGGCGGTGTGGTGGCAGACGATGCCCCGCACCTCCGGTTGCGGCCCGTGGCCCCGGCTCCGCCACCCCGCCACCTCGGTCACGGGATGGCCCGTGCGTCGGGCGACGTCGGCGAGCTGGGTCAAATACGGCATCGAGCACCTCCGTCTTGCGTCTGGATGAGTCTCACACCCTTCGATCGACGACGAGTGGCCATCATGTCGCTGTACGTGATCACCGCCGGGCGGGCGGACGACCATGACGCCCGCCTGGCCAGGCAGGCGCTTACAGATCATTACCATGCCGTACCCGTACGCGACGGGGAGATTCGGAGAAAAAAGGGGGATCCGGGCCGCGCCCCGATCAACCAGTGACCCCTCAGGGCCGCACGGCGCCCACGAGGCGGCCGCGCCAGTAGTCGTCCAGATCGACCACCTTGATCACGTCGCCGGTCTGCGGCGCGTGCACCATCCTGCCGTCGCCGGCGTACATGCCCATGTGCCCCAGGCCCTTGCTGAACAGCAGATCGCCCGGCTGCACCTGGTCCAGCGGCACCCGCCGGTCGGCGCCCCACGCCCACTGCGTGTACGTGGTGCGCGGCAGCGTCACCCCGGCCGCCCGCCAGGCCGCCTGCGTCAGGCCCGAGCAGTCGAAGGAGCCCGGCCCCGTGCCGCCGTACCGGTACGGCTTACCCACCTGCGCGAAGGCGAACTGCAGCGCCTGGCGCGCGTTGCCGGAGGCGGGCCCGGTGTACTTCAGCCCGGTGCTGCGCTGGTCACCCGTCCGGTAGGCGCCCAGCCGGCGCAGCAGCCTGGTCTGCTCCTCGACCAGGTCGTCCACCTGCTCCTGCTTGCCGCGCACGTCGTCGCGGGCCTGCTCGGCCTCGGCCAGGGCGCTCCTGGCCCGGTCGCGCCGCTCGCGCAGGCCCCTGGTGGCGTCCTCGAACGCCTGGATCCGCGCCGCCCGGTCCCGGGCCATCTGGTCGAGGGCGGCCATGCCGCTCAGCATCGCCTCCGGCGGGCCGCCGACGGCGAAGCGCTGCCAGCCCTGCGACGGGCCGAACTGGTAGTTGTGCACCGCGATCGCGGCCAGCTCCTCGCGCAGCTCCGCCACCTGCTCGCCCTTGGCGGCCAGCTCTGACTCCAGCGCCCGGTACTTCGTCCTGGCCTCGCGGTAGGCCTCGGTGGCCTGGTTGTAGCGCTCGACGAGCTGGTCGGCCCGCTCGTTCAGCTTCACCAGCCTGGCCCTGACCTGGGCGGGGGACGGGTCGGCCCAGGCCGCGCCGGGCACGGCGGCCGTGACGGCGATGGTCACGGTCATGGTCACGGTCATGGTCACGGTCATGGGCACGGTCATGGCCAGGGCCGTGGCTGCCGCCGCCCGTGCGAGCCTCGCCGACACCGTCACCCGCCTGCCTCCTTCGCGCCGTTCCATGAGGCCGTTCCATGAGGCCGTTCCATGAGGAGGTACGGGCAAGGGGCCGGGAGTGTTCAACGGCATGCGGCTTCCGGCGGGCGCCGCGCCGTCAGGGCGTGAACGTGCAGGGCAGCCGCTTGTGGCCGTTGATGAAGCTGGACAGCAGCAGCTCCCGCTGGCCCGGATGGCCGGTGTGCAGCTTCAGCCCGTGGCGCGCGCGGATCATCGCGACGCTGTCGGACCTCTACCTCGCGCAGGTCCGCGAGCTGTTCGAGGAGGTGCCGCTGGGCGAGACCGACCTGCGGATGACCGCGCTGACCGTCGTCAGCGGCCTGTGGGAGCCGCCGGCGGCCCGGCTGCGCGGGGCCGCCGGCGCGCTACCCCGACCACTCGATCTCGTCGCGCTTCGACAGGAACTCCGCGGCCGCCTCCCATGGCATCGGCAGCGGCATCGGGTACGTCGTGCGGATCCTGGACAGCTCCCGGTGCGCCCGGATCAGCCCGGCGAAGTCGCGCGGGTAGGCCCGCGTGTCCACCCCGGTGAACACCCCCACCTTGCGCGCCCGCGCCAGCAGCCGCCGCCAGTCGCCGATCCCGGCCAGCCCCACCGACTCCACCCCGTGCGAGAACAGCATCAGCCTGATCTCGTCGAACGGGTCCGTCCCGTCCAGGTAGGCCATCGCCCGCCGCTGCGACTGCTCGGCGTTGAACACCATCCAGTACGGCACCGACCCGCTGCGCAGCGCCCACCACGGCTCCAGCAGCAGGAAACACTCCACCAGCAGCCGATCACCGGGCAGCCCCCGCCGCCGGTACCAGTCGCGATACAGCTCCGCCACGACCGGGCTCAGCTCCTCCGGCTCGCCGAACCGCATCCTGACCAGCCGCCACCCGTTGCGCGCCGCCAGCTCCTCCAGGTCGGCGAGCAGCTCCGGCTCGAACCCCCACTCCGCCTCCGGGCTGTCGCCGTCCGCCGGGGGATAGTCCCACCGCTCCCGGCCGGCGCCGTACCGGCTCAGGTAGTCCGCCACGCGCGGCCCGCCGTGCTCGTACTCCTCCCGGGTGGCGCCGCCCAGCGCGCCGTGCTGGAAGACGTAGCGCGGCCCCACCCGCGTGACCGGCCAGCGCAGCCCGCACTCCGGCACCACCAGCGTCGCGCCGGCCGGCAGCGACTCCTCCAGGAAACGCCGGTAGGCCTGCGGCAGCCTGCGCCACTTCACCCGGAAGTACGTCATTCCCGCGATCATCAGCCGGTCCTGGTTGGCGTCGTGCATGTGGTGCAGCACCAGGTCGGGGTTGGCCGCCAGCAGCGCCTGCCCGGCCTCGCGGGTGGCCCGCAGGTCGCCGCGCGGGTCGTCGGGGCCGACGCCGCGCCGGCGTACCGGCAGCAGCAGCGTCTGCGGCAGCCACGGCGTCCGCAGCGCCGCCGCCAGGTGGATCAGCGCGCCGTTGGACGACCCGAGGAACGCCACCGGGTACGGCCCGCGCGGGTAGTGCCCGCTCACCCAGCGGGCCAGCTCCTCGGACCGGATCTCCGGCACCCGCCGCAGCGGCACCGCCTCGGCCCAGCCGCTCACCGCGTACGCCTGCTCCTTGGCCGCCCGCGGCAACCGGGCCGCCGCGCCCGCCACGGCGGCGGCCACCGGCTCCAGCACCCGCGGCGCCTGCCCCAGCATCGGCACGTCCTGGTCGCGCAGGAACCGCGACAGCGCCCGCAACATCCCGGTGGCCGAGTCGAACGAGGCCACCGCCTTCTGCGGCTTCACCATGCCCGCTCCAGGAACGCCGCCACCTCGCGCGCCAGCCCCCGCGGATCCCTGTACGGCACCATGTGCGGCAGCCCTTCCATGACCACCAGCCGCCCCCTGGGCAGCAGCCGGGTCACCTCCTCGGCCCACGCCTGGCTCACCATCCGGTCCGCGCCGCCCCGCACCACCAGGACGGGCACGGTGACGTGCGGCAGCTTGTCCTCGATCCGGTCGCGCATCGAGGCGCCGAAGCTGGCCAGCACCCGGCGCGGCCCGGCGTCGAGGTAGTCGGCGACGTTCAGCGGCATCATGCGCGGGCTCTCCCGCACCGAGTTGCGCAGCCACTGACCGACCAGCCGCACCGCGGACCTGGCCCGCGCGTCCACGGTCGGCCCCACCAGCACCAGCGCGCCCGCCGCGCCAGGATGCCTGACCGCCAGGTCGACCGCCACCTGGCAGCCGAACGAGCCGCCCAGCAGGCACGGCCGCCGCAGCTCGCTCGCCGCCAGCCAGTCGGCCACAGCGTCGGCGAGCCCCGTCACGGTCAGCGGCGCCCGCGGCTTCTCGCTGCGCCCGAAGCCCGGCAGGTCCAGGCTCCAGGCGTCGTGCGTGACCCCCATCTCCCGCACGAACGGCAGCAGCTCCCGGCTGGAGACGCCCGCGCCGTGCACGCACACCACGGGCGGCCCGGGGCCCTGACTCCGCCACACCGCGACCTTCATGCCCAGGGCGGTGCGGACCAGCGATTCGAGCGGCACGGCTCCCCTTCCGCGGACGAGCCGCCCCCCTACCCCGGCCGTGATCGGTCAGTCCACCGGGGAGGGCGGCGGCGCCCCCAGCGACTCCAGCTCCGCCCAGAACTCCTCCGGGATCACCGCGTCCACCAGCGCGTCCAGCCCTTCGAGCCGCTCCACCGACGTGATGCCCACCACCGTGGAGTGCACCCGCGGCTCCCGCAGCGAGAAGTGCAGCGCGGCGGCCGGCAGCGCGACCCCGTGCCGCTCGCACAGCTCCCGCACCCGCTCCACGTGCCGGCCGAACTCCGGCGAGATCGGGCGGTAGCCGTAGCGGGAGGCGTGCCGCGGCGAGCCGGACAGGATGCCGCCGCCGAAGGGCGCGGCGTTGAACACCGTCATCCGCCGCTCCGTGGCCAGCCGCAGGATGTCCTCGGCGCCCCGGTCCACCAGCGTGTAGCGGTTGTGGGTGAGCACCGCGTCGAAGGCGTCGGTGCGGAGGTAGTCCTCCACCAGGGTCCCGCCGGCCGCGGCGATGCCGATGGCGGCGACGAGCCCCTGCTCGCGCAGCGACACCAGGGCCGGCACGGCGCCGCCCGGCGCCATCGCCTCCCGCACCGTGATGGTGAACGGGTCGTGCAGGTGGTAGATCGGCAGCGTGCCGACGCCGAGCCGGGAGACCGTCTCCTCGAACGAGCGCATCACCCGGTCGCCGTCGAACACGCCCGTGTCCGGGTGCCGGTCGGCCTTGGAGAAGACGGTCACCCCGTCGGCCGTGCCGAGCACCTGCCCGATCAGCGTCTCGCTGCGCCCGCCGGCGTACTCGTTGGAGGTGTCGAGCTGCCGGAAACGGCCGGACACCAGCGCCCGCGCCAGTCGTTCGCCGCCGGGCTCGCGGCCCAGCCCCGACGTGCCGAGGGTGATGGCCTCCAGCGGGGTGTCGGTCCCGGGCACGCGGCGCGCCTGCTGCTCTGGCACAGTGTCCGCCTTTCTGGCTTTCGTACGATTTCCGGACGATCATCCCATGTGCCCGGGTTAGAGGACGAGCTGGAAGCGGCGCCGCGTCTGCCACTCCACCGTCACCACGGTCGCGTCGTCCTGCAGCCGGCCGCGCTGGTGGGCGAGAATGGCCTGGATGAGGCGCCGCAGCGTCTCCGGCGCCGACATCCCGCCGGCCTCCTGGCGCAGCACGAAGTCGATGAACCGCTCCAGTCCGAACAGCTCCCCGCCCGGGCTCTGCGCCTCGATGATGCCGTCGGTGTAGAACAGCAGCCGGTCGCCCGGTTCGAGCTGGTACTGCTGCTGCCCCGTGGAGGCGTCCAGGCCGAAGCCCATCGGCGGGTCGGGGACGCTCTGCAGGGTCGCCACCAGGCGGCCCTCGCGCAGCACCAGCGGCGGGTGGTGCCCCCGGTTGACCCAGGTGAGCAGCCCCGTGCCGAGGCACAGGCGGGCCAGGATGCCGGTGGCGAACCGGCCGGTGAACTCGCCCCTGATCGCCTCGTCGATCACCTCGCCGGTCGTGGCCAGGTCCAGGCCCTGCACGCGGCTGTTGCGGCAGGCGGCCACGGCGATCGAGGCGGTCAGGCCCGCGGAGGTGTCGTGACCCATGGCGTCGAAGATGGACAGGTTCAGCAGGTCGCCGTCGAGCGCGTAGTCGAAGGCGTCGCCCCCCATCTCGTAGGCGGGCTCCAGCGCGGCGCTGACCACCACGTCGTCGTTGGCGAACGTGCCCGGCGGCAGCAGGTTCCACAGCACCTCGGCCGACAGGGTGAGCGGGCGGGTGCGCACCAGCCGGGAGAAGGAGTCGCTGTGCGGCCGCTTGCTGATCACCAGCAGCGCCACCAGCGACGCCAGGTCCTTGGCCCGCGCCTCGGCGACCGCTTCGTCCATGGGCTCGTCCCCGGGCGCGTCGCCCGGCGTGGTCAGCCCCATCACGCCGACCCGCTCGGTGCCGTCCAGCAGCGGCAGCCACAGCAGCGGCGCCGGCTCGCGCCCGTGCCCATGCCTGTGCTCCTGCGGGCGCTGCGGCGAGCGGGCCCGCACGATCGTCACCGCGCGGAAGGCCCGGCCCGGCAGGCTGCCGTCGATGCGCATGACCTCCAGCGGCTCGCCGGCGGCGTCGCGCTGGCCCGGCAGCGGCACGAGCAGCTGCTGCTGCAGGTCGGTCACGTAGATCACGACGTGCGGGAAGCCGGCCAGCCGGGCGTGCGCGACGGCCTGGGCGGCCAGCTTCTCCATGCCCGCCAGGTGCATGGCCTGCAGCAGGCCGCTCAGGGCGCGTTCGTTGTCGCCGCCCACGGGCTCCCCCTCGCCTGTCACGTCCATCACCGGGCTCCTACCCCTCCGGCGGCGGTCCGTGTCATCCGCCTCAGGCGGCCCGCCCGGCGCGGGTCAGGCGCGCGGCTGCACGGCGTAGGTGGACTGGACGACGCCCGCCCCGAACACCTCGGTCTCCAGATGCTCGAGCGGCACGTCCCCGCCCGTCGGCCCGAACAGGGGCAGCCCCGTGCCGATCAGCACCGGCACCGTGGTGACGGTCACGCGGTCGATCAGCCCCTCGCGCAGGAACGTGCGGACGACCTGCCCGCCGTCCACGTACACGCTCTTGGTGCCGCGCTCCTGCAGCGCGCTCAGGAGGCCGCCGAGGTCGCGGTGGACGGTGACGCGCGGGTCGGCGCCGAGCGGGAGGGAGCCGCTGAGCACGGCGCAGTGCAGGCCCTCGTGCGGCCACGGGCCGAAGGCCAGGCCCGCCTCGTACGTGCCGCGCCCCATGACGACGGTGTCGATGCCGGCGATGAACCGCGCGTATCCCAGGTCGCCCCCGGCGGCCTCGCCTGTTTGTAAACGCGGATTCGGAAACTGGGGACATCGCCGGGTGCCGCCCGTCATGATGAGGGGCATGGCTTCATGGCGGGAGTTCGAGAGGCAGGCGCCGGAGCTGGCCGAGGCGGCCCGCCGGCTCATGGACACCTACACGCACAAGGTGCTGGCGACCTTGCGCAAGGACGGCTCGCCCAGGGTGAGCGGCGTCGAGACCAGCTTCAAGGACGGCGACCTGTGGACGGGCTCGATGCCCCGCGCGGTCAAGGCCGCCGACCTGCTGCGCGATCCGCGCATGGCGCTCCACGTGACCTCACGCGATCCCGACGGGGCCGATCCGTCGTCCTGGGAGGGGGATCTGAAGCTGTCCGGGCGGGCGGTGGAGGTCACCGACGCGGCGGTGCGGGCGGCGTACGGGCTGCCCGACGCCGAGTCGCACCTGTTCCGCATCGAGCTGACCGAGGTGGCCTGGACCAGGGTGCGGGGCGACGAGCTGGTCATCGCCGCCTGGCGCGAGGGCGTGGGGGAGCGCGAGTTCCGGCGTAAGTGATCTACAACGTAAAGGTCAGTGGACGGAGAAGCCGCCGTCCACGAACAACATCTGGCCGGTGACGAACGCGCACGCGTCGCCCGCCAGGAACACCGCGGCCCCCTCGAAGTCCTGGGGCACCCCGTTGCGGCCCACCATGTGCCGGGCGGCCAGCGCCTCGACGCGGCCGGGGACGGCCTGCGCGGGCTCGGTCAGCGGCGTCAGCACGAACCCGGGGATGATCGTGTTCACGCACACCCCGGCCGCCGACCACGCCTCGGCCTGCGAGCGGGTCAGCCCGGCCAGCCCCGCCTTGGCCGCGCCGTAGATGCCGCTGTCGCCGAAGGCGCTGATCGACTGCTGCGAGCCGACGTTGATGATGCGGCCCCAGCCGCGTGCCGCCATGCGCGGCCCGTAGTGCTGGCCCAGCAGGTACGGGGCGGTGAAGTTGACGGCCATGGTGCGCTCGAAGTCGTCCGGGGTCAGCTCGGCCATCGGCTTGCGGATGTTGTTGCCGGCATCGTTGACCAGGATGTCGATGGTGCCGGCGCTGTCGCACACCCGCGCCACGTCCGCGCGCTCGCCGAGGTCGGCGCTGATGGAGGAGGCGGTGACGCCGTGCTCCCGCAGCCGGGCGACGGCCTTGTCCAGCTCGGCCTGCCTGCGGGCGACCACCACGACCTCGGCCCCGGCACGGCCGATCGCCTCGGCGACGGCGTACCCGATCCCGGAGCTGCCGCCGGTCACCAGCGCGCGCCTGCCGTGAAGGGAGAACAGCTCCCGCAGATAGTCGGACATGGTCGATCAAGCTAGCATCCCGCCGCCCACCGGCCGCCACGGGGGCTTTTGTGACCGACGCCACAGCCGATCCCGCCCCGGCGGGCCGGCCCGGCGTCGCTCAGCCGCCCGTGCCCGGCCGCCGGAGCCGGGACGGCGGGCGGGCAGCGGTCTCCACGGAGGGGAGGGCCGGGGCCGCGGAAGGGGCTGTCCACGGGCGTCACCGGGCCTGCCACGACACCCCGCTGCGCCGCTCTGACCAGGGAAGACGAGGCCCCGAAGCCGTAGGATCATGGGGTCCGGCCGCGCGGGGCGGCCACCCTGTATCTGGAGACCCGAGTGAATCGCACCATCCGTACGATCGAGGATGTCCTGGCGCTGATGGACCGGATGTTCGCCGCGGACGCCGACCGGTGGACGGGCAGCGCCTCCACCTGGTGGGACGGCTTCTACGCCGACCGGTCCAAGCCGGTCCCGTTCTTCGTGCCGGGGCCCGACGAGAGCCTGGTCTCCTACCTGGAGCGGGGGCTGCTGCGCCCCGGGCGGGCGCTGGACCTGGGCTGCGGGCCCGGCAGGAACGCCATCCACCTGGCCTCGCTCGGCTTCGAGGTGGACGCCGTGGACCTGTCGCCCGCCGCGGTGACGTGGGGGCGGGAGCGGGCCGGGGAGGCGGGGGCCGAGGTGCGGTTCGTGTGCGGTGACGCGTTCACCTCGACGGAGCTGCGGGGCCCGTACGACCTGGTGTACGACTCCGGCTGCCTGCACCACCTGCCGCCGCACCGGAGGGTGAGCTACCGGGCGCTGCTGGAGCGGGTGCTGGCCCCGGGCGGGCACCTGGCCGTGACGTGCTTCGCGGCCGGCGGGATGGGGTCGGAGAAGAGCGACGAGGAGCTGTACCGCGACGGGCAGCTGCACGGCGGCCTGGCCTACACGCCTCAGGAACTGCGCTGGCTGTTCGCCGACTACGCCGAGGTGGAGCTGCGGCCGATGACGCAGCAGCCACAGGGTGGCCCGCTGTTCGGGGCGCCCTTCCTGCTGTCGGCCCTGTTCCGGCGTTCGCCTGGCATCAGCTGACCTGGGAGAACGCCAAGAGGATTGCGCACGGGCGGCGCGCGGGTCTAAGCTCGAATATTGCCATTCTCCAATACGAGCTGTCACAGACCTCCTGTTAGGAGTATACCACCGAATGACTAATCGTCAAGATGGTCTCGCGCAAGCCCTTGACACCGAGCAGCGCACCGTGTCGTGGCTCTACGAGCGGCTCGACGCGGCGAGGGAGAACGCCCAGCGGACGCTGCGCGAGGTGTACGCCGGCGGCGCCGTCGCTGTCACCAGGCAGGCACGGGTCGAGCGCGAGGTGCTGGCCGCGGAGCAGGCGCGGCGGCTGGCGCAGCTCAACGCGGTCGAGCGGGGGCTGTGCTTCGGCCGCATCGACGACGCCGCGGGCGGCAGCACGTACATCGGCAGGATCGGCCTGCGCGACGAGTCGCACGAGTCGGTCCTGATCGACTGGCGGGCGCCGGCGGCGCGGCCGTTCTACGTGGCCACGGCCACCGAGCCGGGCGGGCTGGTACGGCGGCGGCACCTGCACCTGAAGGACCGCCTCGTCGTGGGCATCGACGACGAGGTGTTCGACCTGGAGGGCATGAGCGAGGGCGACCGGCGCACGCTGGTGGGGGAGGCCGCGCTGCTGGCGGCGCTGCGGCGGGGCCGTACGGGCCGGATGGGCGACGTGGTGGCCACCATCCAGACCGAGCAGGACCGGGTGATCCGCGCCTCGCTGCAGGGCGCGCTGGTGGTGCAGGGCGGCCCCGGCACCGGCAAGACGGTGGCGGCGCTGCACCGCGCGGCGTACCTGCTCTACACCCACCGCGACACGCTGGAGCGGCGCGGCGTGCTCGTCGTCGGCCCGAACCCGATGTTCCTGCGCTACATCGGCCAGGTGCTGCCCGCGCTGGGGGAGACGCAGGTGGTGATGACCACGGTGGGGGAGCTGTTCCCCGGCGTGCGGGCGACGGCGGCCGACGCGCCCGCGACGGCGGTGGTCAAGGGCGACTCGCGGATGGCCGGGGTGGTGGCCGCGGCGCTGGAGCTGCGCCGCCCGGTGCCGGACGGCGAGCTGGTCGTGGAGCTGGACGGGCTGCGGCTGCGGGTGCCGCGCGAGACCTGCGTACGGCTGCGCGAGCGGGCCCGCGCGGTGCGGCTGCCGCACAACATGGCACGCAAGCTGTACGTCACCGAGCTGCTCAAGGAGCTGGCCAGGGCCGAGGCGCGGGCGCTGGAGGAGTCGCTGCACCTGGAGGAGCTGGTCATCGAGGGCGAGCCGGAGCTGAGCGAGCCGCTGGACCTGGAGGGCGACCTGGACGAGCTGGACCTCGAGCTGGCCTCCCAGCGGCTGTGGGGCGAGCCGGCGGTGCGGCGCGCGGTGGACGGGCTGTGGCCGGAGCTGACGCCGCAGTCCCTGATCGGCGGCCTGCTGGCCGACCCCGAGGCGCTGCGCCGGGCGGTCCCGCCCGGCCTGGACTGGCGCGTGCTGGTGCGCGACGCGAAGTCCGGGCAGGGCGCGAGGCCCGGGCGAGAGGCGGGGTCCGGGCAGGGGGCGGAGTCTGAGTGGACGGTGGAGGACGTGCCCCTGCTGGACGAGGCCGCCGAGCTGCTCGGCGAGGACGACTCGGCGCGGCGGGTGGCGGCCAGGCTGGCCGGCGAGGAGGTGGCCGAGCAGGAGCTGTTCGCGCGTGAGGTGCTGCTGACGACGGGCGTGGCCGAGTCGGGCCTCTTCGAGCGGGCCGACGTGCTGGCCGATCGGCACGCCGACGACGGGCTCGGCCTGACCACGGCCGACCGGGCGGCGGCCGACCGGACCTGGGCGTACGGGCACGTGATCGTGGACGAGGCGCAGGAGCTGTCGCCGATGGCCTGGCGCATGATCATGCGGCGGGTGCCGGCCAAGTCGCTGACCGTGGTGGGCGACGTGGCGCAGACCGGCTCGGCGGCCGGCGCGCGCTCGTGGGCCGAGGTGCTGGACCCGTTCCTGGAGGGCCGCTGGCGGGAGGAGCGGCTGCTGGTCAACTACCGCACGCCGGTGGAGATCATGCGGGTGGCGGCCGACGTGCTGCGCGCGTTCGCGCCCGAGCAGGAGCCGCCGGAGTCGGTGCGCCAGGGCGAGGCGGAGCCGCGCGCGGTGCGGCTGCCGGTCTCCGGGCTGCCGGAGCTGGTGGCGGGGGAGCTGGCGGAGATCGGCGCGGAGCGGGAGCAGGGCCGGGTGGCGGTGCTCACACCGGACGCGCGGCACGCGGAGGTCGCGCGGCTGTTCCCGGCGGGGGACCTGGACGCGCCGGTGGTGGTGCTGACAGTGGGGCAGGCCAAGGGGCTGGAGTTCGACGCGGTCGTGGTGGTGGACCCGGCGGGCATCATCGGGCAGTCGCCGATGGGCGGTCAGGACCTGTATGTGGCGATGACGCGGGCCACGCGGCGGCTGACGGTGGCCTACGAGGGCGACCTGCCGGCGGTCCTGTCCCGCCTGGCTGAGAAATCTACGATGTAAAGGCGCCGTCGCCCAACATGGTGCACCTTTTGCACCACCCTCGCCGTCATACCGCCCTCGCCCAGGGCGGTATGTCATCACCCGACGGCCGCGCCCGTCGCCGCGCGTGCCGGAGACCCGCGTCGCCTGGGCCGGAAATCCACGTCCCGCCGCGGGAACCGGGTGCGGGGCTCAGCCGTTGTCGGGGGTGAGATCGCCGGGGACGGCCCTGTCCGAGGCGAGCTTGGCGGCGACGTCCCTGATCTTCCTGGAGACGTCGTCGAGCGTGCGCAGGGTCTCGGTGTCGAGGTGCTCCATGATCCGCCGGTATTGCTGGATGCCGGCGTTGTTGATCTCCTCGATGAGCCCGGCGCCCGCGGGGGTGAGCTCGACGCGGCGGACACGGCGGTCGTGCGGGTCCTCGTGCCGGCTGACGAGCCCGTGGGCGACGAGCCGGTCGACGATCCCGGTGACCGTACCGAGGCCGACGCCGAGGTTGTGGGCCAGGTCCTGGCCTGAGGCGGAGCCGTTCATGGACAGGACCATGACGACCTTGAGCTGCCTCATGGTGAGGTTGGAGCTGAACAGGGGGGATTGGTGCTGAGCGAACAGCCGTGCCAGGCCTCGCTGTGTCTCGGTGATCCGGCGGATCAGGTCTTCGCGTTCGTTGCTCACGCTCACCTCTCGCTTCCTGAGAAGGTTATCAGGAACGCTTGAGTGATCTAAATATTCGTACAAGGCAAAGTGTTAGTCTGGGGCGAACTCTTGGAGGGGGACCCTATGACCGCATTCGCTCGGTTGAGCCTGGTCAACCGGAGCCTTGTGATTTTGGTGGCGGTCGTGCTCAGCGCGTTCGGCGCGTTCACGATCCCGCAGTTGAAACAGCAGTTGCTGCCGTCGTTGTCGTTCCCTGGCGCGTTCGTGATCGCGTCGTATCCCGGCGCGTCTCCTGAGATCGTCGAGGACCAGGTGACCGCCCCGATCGAGGACTCCTTCCAGGGGCTTGCCGGGATGGAGCAGATGACCTCGACGTCGAAGGAGGGCCTGGCGCAGATCCAGGTCGCCTTCGAGTACGGCACCGACGTCGAGTCCTCGCTGAACAAGATGCAGCAGGCCATCAGCAGGGTGACGCTGCCGGACGGCGTGGACCCGCAGGTGGTGGCCGGCAACACCGACGACATCCCGGTGCTGGTGCTGGCGGTGGGCGACGGCGGCGACGAGCGGGCGATGGCCGACAAGCTGCGCCGCATCATGGTGCCGGAGCTGCAGGGCATCGAGGGCGTACGGGAGGCGGCGATCACGGGCACCCGTGACGAGGTCGTCACCATCGAGCCCGACAACAAGAAGATGGCGGAGAAGGGCGTCTCGGCGGCCCAGATCCCCGAGGTGCTGAGGGCGAACGGCACCCCGATCCCGGCCGGCACGCTGACCGCAGACGACAAGTCGCTGTCGGTGCAGGTCGGCTCGCGGGTCGACTCGGTGGAGAAGCTGAAGAACCTCTACCTGACGCCCGCCCAGCCGTCGGCCGCCCAGCAGCAGGCCGCGCAGGCGCAGGCCGCCCAGCAGGCCGCCGCCGCCCGGGCGCAGGCCCAGGCGCAGGGGCGCGCGCTGCCGCAGCAGCAGGCGGTGCCGCAGCCGAAGCCGCTCAAGCCGGTCAAGCTGGGCGACGTCGCGACGATCACGCGCGGGCTGGCGGACGCCACGACGATCACCCGTACCGACGGCAAGACCAGCCTCGGCGTGTCGGTGACGATGGTGCCCGACGGCAACGCGGTCGCGATCTCGCACGCCGTCGCCGAGAAGCTGCCCGACCTGACCAAGGCGCTGGGCGACGGCTCGGACACGGCGGTTTCGGTGGTCTTCGACCAGGCGCCGTACGTGGAGCAGTCGATCGAGAGCCTGACCACCGAGGGCCTGCTGGGCCTGATCTTCGCGGTGCTGGTCATCCTGGTCTTCCTGCTGTCGGTGCGCTCGACGCTGGTGACGGCGGTGTCGATCCCGCTGTCGGTGGTGATAGCGCTGATCGTGCTGTGGGCGGGCGACTACTCGCTCAACATGCTCACGCTGGGCGCCCTGACCATCGCCGTCGGCCGGGTCGTGGACGACTCGATCGTGGTGCTGGAGAACATCAAACGCCATCTGGCCTACGGCGAGGCGAAGCTGCAGGCGATCCTGACGGCGGTGCGCGAGGTGTCGGGCGCCGTGACGGCCTCGACGCTGACGACGGTGGCGGTGTTCGCCCCGATCGCGATGGTCGGCGGCATGGTGGGCGAGCTGTTCAGCCCGTTCGCGATCACCGTGACGGTGGCGCTGCTGGCCTCGCTGGTGGTGTCGCTGACCGTGGTGCCGGTGCTGGCGTTCTGGTTCCTCAAGTCCCCCGACCTGACGCCGGAGGAGGCGCGCAAGCAGCGTGACGAGGCCGAGGCCAAGGAGCTGCGCTCGCCGCTGCAGCGCGCCTACCTGCCGGTGCTGCGCTTCGCCACCCGCTTCAAGCTGGTGACGATCCTGATCGGCGTGGCGGTGTTCATCGGCACGATGGGGCTGGCCGGCGGGCTGCAGACCAACTTCCTGGACTCCTCCGGCCAGAACACGCTGTCGATCTCCCAGCGCATGCCGGTGGGCACGGACCTGGCGACCACCGACAAGGCGGCCAAGCAGGTCGAGGACGTGCTGGCCGACCAGGCCGGCGTGGACACGTACCAGGTGAACGTGGGCGGCGGCAACGCCATGATGGGCGGCACCGGCGGCGGCGCGGACCGCGCGTCGTACTCGGTGACGCTGAACGAGGACGCCGACACGACGAAGATCGAGCAGGAGCTGCGCGACAAGATCGCGGGCCTGTCGGGGGTCGGCGAGGTCACCGTCGGCGGGTCCGGCGGCGGCGGGTTCGCCTCCGACACGATCGAGGTGATCGTGCAGGCGCCCGACACCGAGTCGCTGCGCACCGCGACCGACGCGGTCAAGACCGCGATGGGCGAGGTGTCCGGGCTGCGCGACCTGTCGTCGAACCTGGAGACCAGCGCGCCACGGGTCGAGGTCGTGGTCGACCGTGAGGAGGCCGCCGAGCGCGGCCTGTCGGAGGCGCAGGTCGGCCAGGCGGTCGCGCAGGCGTTCCGCGGCGCCCCGCTGGGCCAGATCACGCTGGACGGCCGCGCGAGCGACCTGGTGCTGCGCGGCGCGGACGCGCCGGACGACATCAAGGCCATCGAGGACCTGAAGCTGCCCACCGCCGCCGGCACGGTCAAGCTGTCCACGGTCGCCGAGGTGCGCGAGGTCGCCGGTCCGACGCAGGTGACCAGGATCGACGGCGAGCGCTCCGCCACGGTGTCGGCCAAGGCCGCCGACGCCGGCAACCTGGGCGCGGTGACGCAGGAGCTGACCACGAAGCTCGACGGGCTGTCGCTGTCGGCGGGCGCCTCCTACGAGATCGGCGGCGTGTCGGCGGACCAGGCCGACGCCTTCTCCGACCTGGGCATGGCGATGCTGGCCGCGATCGCGATCGTGTTCCTCATCATGGTGGCGACGTTCCGCAGCTTCATCCAGCCGGTGATCCTGCTGGTGTCGATCCCGTTCGCCGCCACCGGCGCCATCGGCCTGCTGGTCGCCACCGACACGGCGCTCGGCGTGCCGGCGTTGATCGGCATGCTGATGCTGATCGGCATCGTGGTGACCAACGCCATCGTGCTGATCGACCTGATCAACCAGTACCGCGAGCAGGGCATGGGTGTGGTCGAGGCGGTCATCGAGGGCGGCCGGCGCCGGCTGCGGCCCATCCTGATGACGGCGGTGGCCACCATCTGCGCCCTGACGCCGATGGCGCTGGGGGTGACCGGCTCCGGGGGGTTCATCTCCCAGCCGCTGGCCATCGTGGTGATCGGCGGGCTGATCTCCTCGACGATCCTCACCCTGGTTCTTGTTCCGACGTTGTACGTGGTGGTCACCCGCAAGCGTGACCAGGGGCCGCGGCATGCGGCGGGGGCCCAGGGTGGCGAGCGGAGCGCCGATGAGGCCGGGAAGGAGAACCTGGCCGGTCAGCCGGCGTGATGGTGCTCGTGCAAGCCGAATGCCCGGCGGGATCGATCGATCCCGCCGGGCATTCGGCTTGTAGCGACGGCCGGTGTATGTGCGGAAGGCGTAGTCGCAGCGTCGTCGGCCGCGGGGCCGCGGCGGCTGAAGCGGCAGCGGTCGCCCAGGGTGAGCGCAACCGTGACCATAGAACGCGCCGAGGTTGATCACTGGCTCGCGCGGTCGATACGGTGTCACCTCGCCCGCGAAAGGATCTTGCTATGCGCCGCTCGCTCCTCGGTATCGGTGCCGCGCTCACCCTCGCCGCCTCCTTGGCCGGCTGTTCAGGCGACGACGCGAAGGCTCAGTGGATCGAGGAGGTGAAGGCGGCGGGGTTCATCGCCAGTGAGAGCTACGAGCTCATGTTCGAGAAGGCGAAACTCATGTGTGAGTCGGGCGGCTCGGACACCATCGCCCGGCTGGCACAGGTGGGACTGACGAACGGCCAGTCGCGCGACAACATGGACAAGCTCGGCATCAAGCCCGAGGAAGCAGCCAAGCGGTACGCCGCTGCGACGTGGAAGCATGCCTGCGGGCACTGAGAGGCGCACGCAACGCCGGGTTGCGCGTCTGCGATCTTCTGTCATGTCGGGCTTCCCGCTCGTCGCCTCTCTGACTCCGCCCAGGGGCGGTGGGAGTCGAACAGCGGTGGGCGCCCCTACTCGATCGGCAGCGCGTGCCGCCCGGCCACCTCGCGGATCTTCTCCAGCGGGTACGGCGTCTTCCTGCTCTCACTCTGCAGCTCATGGTAGAAGTCGTTCAGCACGGTGGCCAGCGGACTGTGCCGCGACAGCAGGGCCGCGACCCCTCCGGGCACACCGGCCGGTCGCTCACCCGCCGCCCACCCCCGCACCAGCACGCGACGCCCCTGCCAGTCGGCGCCGTGGAAGGTGCCCGCCAGCCAGTTCACCATGAACGCCAGCGTGTAGGTGCGGTCGAAGGTGAGATGCCGCCGATAGAAGGCCCGTTCCTCCGCTGACAAATCGAAGCGGGCCGACACGGCCTGCCCGAAGTCGGTCAGGTAGCAGCGGCGCCCGTCGGTGAGGACGTTGCCGAAATGCGCGTCGAAGTGCAGCAGGCCGCCCGCGTTCAGGGCGGACACGGCCTCGCGCACCCCCTGCTCCGCCAGGGCGCACGCGCGGTCGGCGTCGCCCGCCCGCACCCGCTCGTCCAGCCACTCGCGCAGGCTGCGGGGGAAGTGCTCCAGGAACAGCGTCAGGCCGGCCGGTGCCTGCGCCAGCGCTTCGAGGCGGCGGCGCACGCCGGGCGCGCCCTCCCAGAAGGCGACCGCCCGGTCGATGTCGGCCAGCCCTTCGTACAGCGGGGCGGGCTCGGCGTCGGGCAGCACCCGCCAGTGATACAGCAGCGGGAAGCCGGGGGACCGGCCGTTCAGCACCCACTCGGTGGTCATCGTGTGCGCGGCCAGCTCGCGCCAGGCGCCGAAGCCGGGCGAGCCGATGCCGTACTGGCAGAAGGGCGGCAGCCCGAACAGGTTGGCCGTGGAGTGCGGGTGGCGCAGCTCGGGCCCGGTGATGGGCAGGCGTTTGACGAAGACCGGGGTGCCGCCGACTTCGAGCCGCGCGGACGTGCCGCCGATGCCGGTGCCGAGGGGCGTGGCCTCGCGCTCCAGCAGCGCGGCCAGCCCCCGGTCGTCGTAACGGGCCAGGGCCGTGGAGATGTCACGGTGGGTGGTCAGCCGCGTGTCCGTCATCGTGATCATCTTATCGACCTGGTCATCCGTACGGACCGGGTGATCTTACGCATCCGCGCGAGCTACCCTGCCAGGAACGGCCCGGACGGCCGGGAGGAAGGAGCCGCGGGCCGTGCAGGTGAAGATCATCGTGCACCGGGTGCGGGTGGGAGCCTCCGAGTTCCGCGTGATCCGCCCGGCCAGACCTCTCGCCAACGGCGCGCTCTACGACACCGGCCATCAGTACGACATGTACGTGGACCGGCCCGATGGCCGGCGGATCGGCGCGTTGTGGCTGCTGGCGGCCCGGTCGCCGCGCTCCCTGGTCTACCTGCCGATGCGGGCCACCCCGCCCGCCCCCGGGATCAACCCGGACTGGGACAAAGAGGACAGGTGCCCGGATCGGCCGCTCGATCTCGTGCTGGCCCACCACTCGCTGCAGTTCCCGCCCGCTCGCTGGAAGCAGGTACGCGAGCGGATCACCACGGGACGCCCGCCGTGCGAACCGCGGACGGCCGGTGTGCCGGACACCGACCTGCCGGCCGATGAGGAGATCGACTACCGGGCCCTGAACTACCAGGAGAACAAGGACAGGCTCCACCAGCGCGTGCACGCCGAGACGCTGTTCCTGACCGGCAGCGCCGCGGCGTTCCGGCAGCCGGCCCGGCACTTCTTCGCCGTGGCGAAGGAGGGGCCGCCCGCTGCCGCGACCTCCCTGTACATCTCGGGCGCCTGCAACTACCACGTCTGCCGGTTGTTCTACTGGCCGCATCTGGACCCGGGGGGCGGGCAGGACATCCATCTGGAGTACGCCCCGCGATGGACGGTCTGACGACCTGGTGAACAGCGCGCGGCCGTAGCTGATCTACGAAGTAAAGGCTCTGGGATCGTTCTCCGACCAAACGGTCGGCGCACCCGTCCAGCAGCACGGCGGGGTCGCCGGGCAGGCGCGGCACCTCAGCTGGTCGCACCCCACGTGAGAGACAGCCCGCCGGCGGCCCGCTCGGTACGGATCTCCATCATGCTGCCCAGGATCGTCGCCTGGTCCGCCACCACCGGCGTGCCGTCCAGGGTGTAGGTGACGCGGCTGCTGACGAGCACCGCGCTGCCCTGCGGCTCATGCAGGTGACGGGCGCCCGTGGCGTCGAGCAGGCCGGGCCGGACCACCTCCGAGGCCCGCGCGACCGCCACACCCGCATCGGCGAGCGCGGTGTAGAGGGACACGGCGGTGAAGTCCCGCTCGCGGATCTGCTCGGCCACCGGCCGCCGCACCCAGGACACCTGGTGGACGGCGGGACGCCCGGCGAACTCGCGGACCCGCTCCAGCCGCAGCGCCGTCTCAGCGGGACGCAGCCGCAGTTGCGCGGCGATCCGCGCGGGCACCCGGCGCATCGCCCGCCCGGCCACCGAGGTACGCACGTCGTGGCCCTGCTTGCGCAGGTCGTCGGCCAGGCTGCGGAGCGAGTCGAGCTGGTAGGCCAGGTGCGGCGGCGCGACGAACGTGCCCTTGCCGGGCCGCTGCACGATCAGCCGCTCGTCGCTCAGCTCCCGCAGTGCCTGGCGCAGCGTCATGAGGGTCACCCCGTAGGCGGCGCTCAGCTCGCGTTGCGGCGGCAGGGCGTCGCCGGGGGCGTAGTGTCCCGACCGGATCTTCGCGGCGAGGTCGGCGGCGATGGCGCGGTATCTCGCCTCGTGCCCGGCGTCGGGGGTCATCGTGGTCGGTCACACTCCTGGTCGAGGGCTTGCCGCAGGGTCAGGAGGAAGGCCCGCAGGTCGTCGGGGCCGGCTCCGTCGAGCACCCGCCGCATGACCGCGGCGCCGACCACCACGCCGTCGGCGTGCCGGCGGGCTTCGCGGGCCTGCTCCGGGCTGGAGATGCCGAATCCTAGCAAGAGCGGCCGGTCGGTGACGTCCCTGACCCGCCCGGCGAGCTCCGCCGCCGATGCGGCCAGGCCGGCCCGCTCGCCGGTGGTGCCCATGACCGACACCGCGTAGACGAAGCCCCGGCTGCGCTCGGCGATCCGCGCCAGCCGCGCCTGCGGCGTGGACGGCGAGGCGAGCAGGGCCACCTCCACGCCGGCGGCGGCGGCCACGTCCGTCAGCTCGCCGGCCTCGTGCACCGGCAGGTCCGGCACGATCAGCCCGCCGACGCCGGCCCGGCTCAGCGCGGCGCAGAACGCCTCAGGGCCGTCGTGCAGCACCAGGTTGTAGTAGGTGCTGACGACCAGCGGCACCCCCAGGTCGCCGGTCCCGGCGAGGTCGGCGAGGATCCGGCGGGTGCTCGCGCCCCGCGCCAGCGCCGTCTGGCTGGCTTGCTGGATGGTGAGGCCGTCGAGGGTGGGGTCGGAGAAGGGCAGGCCGACCTCGATCGCGTCCGCGCCGGCGGCGGCGAAGGCCCGCAGGTGATCCGTCCAGCCGGGGGTGACGCCCCCGGTGACGTACGGCATGAGCAGGCCGCGGCCGGCGTCGCGGCGGGCCCGCAGGTGGCGCTCGACGGCGCCCGCGGCCAGGGTGGGGTTCGTCACAGCAGCTCCTTCAGGGTCGAGACGTCCTTGTCGCCCCGTCCGGACAACGTCATCAGCACCGTCGATCCGGCCGCCAGCTCGCCGCTGCCCGCGGCGCGGATCACCCAGGCCAGGGCGTGCGCGGATTCGAGCGCCGGGACGATGCCCTCGGTGCGCGCCAGCCGTACGGCCGCGCCGATCGCCTCCTCGTCGCCGACCGTGACGTAGCGGGCGCGGCCCAGGTCGCGCAGGTGGGCGTGCTCGGGGCCGACCCCGGGGTAGTCCAGCCCGGCGGCGATGGAGTGCGCCTCGGTGATCTGACCGTCGTCGTCCTGCAGGAACAGCGAGCGGCAGCCGTGCAGGACGCCGAGCCGGCCCCGGCCCGCCCCGGCGCCGCCCTCCGCCTCCACCCCGAACAGGCGCGCCGCGGTGTCGGCGAACCCGGCGAACGTGCCGGCCGCGTTGGAGCCGCCGCCCACGCACGCGACCACGTGGTCCGGCACCCCGGTGCGCACCTCGGCGGCGAACTGCGCGCGCGCCTCGTCGCCGATGACCCGCTGGAACTCCCTGACCATCCACGGGTACGGATCCGGCCCGACGACCGAGCCGACGCAGTAGTGGGCCTCGCCGGTGACGCCCACCCAGTGCCGCATGGCCTCGCTGGTGGCGTCCTTGAGGGTACGGCTGCCCGCGGTGACCGGGACCACCTCGGCGCCCAGCATGCGCATCCGGAACACGTTCAGCGCCTGCCGCTCCATGTCGCGCTCGCCCATGAACACCGTGGCGCGCAGCCCGAGCAGCGCGGCGGCGGTCGCGGTGGCCACGCCGTGCTGGCCCGCGCCGGTCTCGGCGATCAGCCTGCGCCGTCCCATCCGGGTGGCCAGCAGCGCCTGCCCCAGCACGTTGTTGATCTTATGGGAGCCGGTGTGGGTGAGGTCCTCGCGCTTGAGGTAGAGCCGCACGCCCAGCGCCTGCGACAGCCGCCTGGCCGGGGTGAGCGGGGTGGGCCGCCCGGCGTGGACGGCGAGCAGGTCCGCCAGGGTGTTGCGGAAGCCCGGATCGGCCCAGGCCTGCCGGAACGCCTCCTCCACCTCGCGGCACGCCTCGACGAGGGACTCCGGGGCGTACCTTCCGCCGTACTCGCCGAATCGTCCGCGCGCCCGGGGTTCGCCCATGGTCTCCTCCGGCGGGGCCGGCTCCTGCCGGGACAACACGCTTCGCATGCCATGCTCCCATCGTTCTATAACTCTGGAGAGAGTTCTATAACAGTGAGTGTGGCATGGGAGGGCCTGGGCGCGCCAGCGCCCGTCGGGCGGGGGTGGGGGTGTTGTCCTAGTCGCGGGGGCGGTTCGCGCGCCGCACGGCGACGAACACCGCCGCGCCGACTGCGAGGAGGAGGAGAAGGAGGAGCAGGAACAGGACGCCGAGGATGAGGAGTTCGGCAACGCCGATGTTCATCATGGCGCGAGCGTAGGCGGGTGGGATTGCCGTGCCCTTGCGGAATCCTTGATCCCGGCGGAAAGGTTGATCTACGTTGTAAAGACGTGGGGTTTGGTCAGAAACCAGCGCCGAGCGCCTCTCGGTCGCCGCAGAGAGATCTTCCTTGGTCCCGAAAATGGCGGCGCCGCGCACCCGTCCATCGACCTGCTCTCAACAACGCCGGCACCTACGGCATGACGGAACGCATGCTCATCGCGAACGGGCTGGAGGCGACGTTGTAGCGGCGGCAGGCGTGGACACCGCCGCCCTGGCCGCGCATCCCGGCATGGCGCGTAGCGACTTCAACCGGGACTTCCGCCCCGCTCCTGCGCTTCTTGCCGGGGCGCGCGCCGGGCTGCGGACCGGCTGAATTGTGCAGGACCCCGCGGGGGGACGGTGCGGGCGGCGGTGGATCTGTGGGCGAGGGGAGGGGAGTCCAACGGGCACGCCGCCCGCACGTGGCCATCCGGTGCGGCCATCCGGTGCGGATGGCCTCCAGCGTCCGCTCTCATGACGCCGGCAGGCAGGAACGCCTGTAGCGGGGTCGGAGCGGCTGACGGGCGTACACCATCCCCTGACTCGGATATAGAAATCTACATTGTAAAGGCGGAGGGTCAGCAGACAACCTGACTCCGTACTACAAAGACAACCCGCAACGACAGGGGAAGGCGTCGGCCGGTGGGAGCGATGTGCATACACTTGTCGAACGTGACTTCCAAGCCGCGTATCCCCAATGTCCTGGCCGGCCGCTACGCCTCGGCGGAGCTGGCGCGCCTGTGGTCGCCCGAATACAAGATCATCGCCGAGCGGCGGTTGTGGCTGGCGGTGCTGCGGGCGCAAGCCGAGCTGGGGATCGCGGTGCCCGAGGGGGCGATCGCCGACTACGAGAAGGTGGTCGAGCGCGTCGATCTGGAGTCGATCGCGGCGCGTGAGCGGGTCACCAGGCACGACGTGAAGGCCCGCATCGAGGAGTTCAACGCGCTGGCCGGGCACGAGCAGGTGCACAAGGGCATGACCTCGCGCGATCTGACCGAGAACGTCGAGCAGTTGCAGGTGCGCGACAGCCTGCTGCTGGTGCGCGGCCGGGTGGTGGCGCTGCTGGCCCGGCTGTCGACGCTGGCGCAGGAGCACGCGGCCACGGTGATGGCGGGCCGCTCGCACAACGTGGCCGCGCAGGCCACGACGCTGGGCAAGCGGTTCGCGACGGCGGCCGATGAGCTGCTGGTGGCCTACCGGCGGCTGGAGGAGCTGATCGCGCGGTATCCGCTGCGGGGCATCAAGGGCCCGGTCGGCACCGCGCAGGACATGCTCGACCTGCTGGGCGGCGATCGCGGCAAGCTGGCCGAGCTGGAGGGGCGGGTGGCCGCGCACCTGGGGTTCGAGCAGCGCTTCACCAGTGTGGGGCAGGTGTATCCGCGGTCGCTGGACTTCGAGGTGGTGACGGCGCTGGTGCAGCTGGCGGCGGCGCCGTCGTCGCTGGCCAGGACGATCCGGCTGATGGCCGGGCACGAGCTGGTGACCGAGGGGTTCAAGGAGGGGCAGGTGGGCTCCTCGGCGATGCCGCACAAGATGAACACCCGCTCCTGCGAGCGGGTGAACGGCCTGGCCGTGGTGTTGCGCGGTTATGCCTCGATGGTGGGCGAGCTGGCGGGCGACCAGTGGAACGAGGGTGACGTGTCGTGCTCGGTGGTGCGCCGGGTGGCGCTGCCGGACGCGTTCTTCGCCTTCGACGGGCTGGTGGAGACGATGCTGACGGTGCTGGACGAGTTCGGCGCGTTCCCTGCGGTGATCGGTGCCGAGCTGGGCCGGTATCTGCCGTTCCTGGCGACGACCAAGATGCTGATGGCGGCGGTGCGGGCGGGGGTGGGCCGTGAGCAGGCGCATGAGCTGATCAAGGAGCACGCGGTGGCGGCGGCGCTGGCGATGCGTTCGCGCGGGGCGGCCAACGAGCTGCTGGATCTGCTGGCCGCCGATGAGCGGTTCCCGCTGGACCGTGCGGGGCTGGAGGCGTTGCTGGAGGATCGGGTGTCGTTCACCGGGGCGGCGGCCGACCAGGTGGAGGCGGTTTCGCGGCAGGTGGGCGAGATCGTGGCGGCGTATCCGGAGGCGGCGGCGTACCGTCCCGGCGCGATCTTGTGATCAGGCGGCTGCGTTCCCTGGAGGAGGTGCGGGCCGCGTGCGGGGACGACGATCTGGTGGTGTGGGCGGCCCAGGACCTGTCGGGGGGCAGCCGGGCGTGGGCGCTGGGCGAGGCGGTGGTGGCCGCCAGCGCGGCGGTGTCGCGGCATGACCGGTTAGCCGTGTGGGGGGGCGTCGAGCGCGGTGGCGCTGGTGCGGCATGCGCTGGGTGAGCTGGGGGCGACGTACCGGCCGCTGGGTGAGGTGGAGCTGATGCGGCGGGTGGCGGCGAAGGTGGACGGGGTGCGGGAGGCCGCGGAGTTCTCCTGGATGAGCCTGTCCGGCGCGGTGCCGGCTGCGGTGCCGGCTGCGGGGGTGGAGTGGCCGGGCGGTGAGGAGGTCGCGTGGCTGGACGGGGGCGCGGCCGGGGAGGTGGCGCGGTTGCTGGCGGCGGACGCGCCGCACTCCTACGCGGTGCCCGGCTCGGCCGGGGTGCGCCGGTGGGCGGGTGTGCGGGTGGACGGGGTGCTGGCGGCGGTGGCGGCGGATGCGTGGTCGGCGCCGTCGGTGGGGCTGGTGGCGGGGGTCGCCACGCGGGCGGCGTGGCGGGGGCGGGGGCTGGCCGGGGTGGTGTGCGGGTGGGTGTCGCGGGAGCTGGTGGCGGCTCATGGGCGGGCGGCGCTCATGGTGGACGATCACAACGGGGCGGCGATCCGGGTGTATGAGCGGATCGGGTACCGGCGCAGGCGGGTGCTGGCCACCTACGTGGCGTGAGGCTCGCAGGTGGCTCAGGGTCTCCCGTCAGGCGAAGGGGAGCGCGGGACAAGCGGCGCTTCGTCTCGGTGGCGAAGTTGTACGGCCATGCTTGGCGAGCGCGGGTTCTCGGCCGCTGAGGAAGAGGTGGCGTCGTTCATCGCCCCCCGGGTGCGCGGGAGCCGGACCTCGTTCCGGGGCTGTCCGATCGGGTGATTGCCGCGCGTGCCGCTCCGCCACTTCGGCGAAGCGGCGGACGACCGCGGGAATCGGGTCGAGCCGGCTCTGGGCCGCGAAGGCGGGTGTCATGGAATGAGGACCACCTTGTTGCATTCGTCCTGCTTGTTTTTGAACAGCTCGAACGCGTGCGGCGCCTTGCTGAGCGGCATGCGGTGTGAGATGACGAAGCTCGGGTCGATCTCGCCCGCGCGGATCCGCTGCAGCAGCGGCTCGGTGTAGCGTTGCACGTGGCATTGGCCGGTGCGGATGGTCAGGGACCGGTTCATGACGGTGCCCATCGGGAACTTGTCGACGAATCCGCCGTAGACGCCGATGACGGAGACGACGCCGCCGTTGCGGCAGGCCATGATGGCCTCGCGTAGCACGTAGGGCCGTTCGGTCTCCATCCGGGTGGCCTGCTTGGCGCGGTCGTAGGCGTACATGGCCGGGGTCGGGTGGTGGGCCTCCATGCCGACGGCGTCGATGCAGGCGTCGGGGCCGCGCCCGCCGGTCATGTCGCGCAGTGCTTCCAGTACGTCGACCTCCTCGTAGTTGAGGACCTCGGCCCCGGTGCGCTGGACCCGCCGCAGCCGGTACGGGAAGCGGTCGATGACGATGACCCGGTCGGCGCCGAGCAGGAACGCGCTGGCCGCGGCGAACTGCCCGACGGGCCCCGCGCCCCAGATGGCGATGGTCTGGCCCGGCTTGATGTCGCACATCTCCGCGCCCATGAAGCCGGTGGGGAAGATGTCGGACAGGAACAGCACCTTCTCGTCGGGCAGGTCGTCCTCGATCTTGATGGGGCCGACGTCGGCGAACGGGACGCGCACGTATTCGGCCTGCCCGCCGGGGAAGCCGCCCAGCATGTGGGAGTAGCCGAAGATGCCGGCGGGCGCGTGGCCCATCAGCTTCTCGGCCATGCCGGCGTTGGGGTTGGAGTTCTCGCACAGCGAGTACAGGCCGTCCTGGCAGGCGAAGCAGGCGCCGCAGGCGATCGGGAACGGTACCACGACGCGGTCGCCGATGTGCAGGTTGCGCACGCCGGGGCCGAGCTCGACGACCTCGCCCATGAACTCGTGGCCGAGGACGTCGCCCTTCTTGACGGTCGGGATGTAGCCGTCCACGAGGTGCAGGTCGGAGCCGCAGATCGCGGTGGAGGTGACGCGGACGATCGCGTCGCGGGCGTTGAGGATCCGCGGGTCCGGGACGTCCTGGATCTCCAGGCGGTTGCGGCCCGCCCACACGTTGGCCTTCATGCCCGTCCTCCGGTCGGTTGTGCGGTCGGTTGTGCGGGACGCTGGCGGAGCTGGCGCAGGGCGCGGTGGCCCTCGGGGCTGGCTTCGGAGCGGACCACCTCGCCGGTCTCCATGACCTGCTTGAAGCGGCGCAGGTCGTCGCGGAGCTGCTGCTCGGGGTGCTCGCCGAACATGCGGGCGACGGCGGCGGCGAGCTTGCGGCCGGGCGTGCCGTACTCCAGCGAGACGTCCACGACGGTGCCGCGCCCGCCGGGGCCGTCGGTGAAGCCGACCAGGCCGGCGGTGGCGATGCCGGTGCCGGGCACGGACTGCCAGGCGATCAGGTCGCCGGCTCGCTCGTCGATGATCTCGGCCTCCCATTCCAGGGCGGCGATCGGGCCCTTGGCCTTCCAGCGGGAGCGGCGCTGGTCGATGGTGCGCACCGCGTCCAGGTGGACCATGAACGTGGGCAGGTTCTCCAGCTCGCGCCAGAAGCGGTAGACCTCCTCGCGCCGCTTGTTGACGGTGATGGTGGCGCGTACCTGCAACGGGCCCTTGGCCTTGGCGGTGCCCTGCCGGGCGCAGGCGGCGTCCAGGGCGGTGATCCCGGCGACCGCGCCGAGCGCGGCCAGCGCGCGGGCGCGGCGGGCGCCGGTGCGGCCGGCGGCGGCCCTGCCGAGGACGGTGAGGTCCATCGCGTCGCCGGCGATCCTGGTCCACGCCCATGGGGCGGGGTTCCTGGCGCCGAGCAGCAGCGCGGCGTGCAGGAGCTCGCGCGCGCCGACGAGCCTGGCGACGGTCGTGGCCCCGGGCGCGTCGTCGAGGCCGCACAGGCGGGTCACGGCCCGTGGGGCCGCCAGTTGCGCCGCGCCCAGCGCGAGGCTGGTCCACCCGAGCGCACGGGCGAGTCTGTCGGTCATCATGCGTCCTAACGCAGGTTGCGGTGGTAGGTGCGTTCGCCGCAGGCGGCCCCTGGTCTGCCGGCGCCCCCGCGTCCTCCGTCCCTTGCCCCTGACCAAACCGATGACACCAGGCGATTCGGGCACGAAAGGTGCACGTCGCCTGGATGGCCGTCCACGACGGGTTTCACCTCCCGCGCCGGACTGCTGACGACCGGATATCGCCAGGCGGGGTGTGCGACGGCGCCCGGACAGGCACTGGTGGTCGTGCGACCACACGATGGTCGTCCGGCAGACCGGGCCTCCGGCAGACCGGGCCGGATGGATCCAAGCTCTCGACAACGGGTACGGACCATCGAACGGCGACGTGGATCCCAGGCCGATCGAGGAGACGTATGAATGCGCTTCAGCTCGTCGTAGCCGACGGCGTCGAGAATCTGCTGTTCGCGCGTACCCAGATGGCACTCACCTTGGGCTGGCACATCATCTTCGCCTGCTTCGGCATCGCCTTCCCCGCCATCGTGGTGTTCACCGAGTGGCTGGGCCATCGGCGCGGCGAAGCGGCGCTGACCGGGCTGGCGCACACGTGGGCCAAGGCGATGGGCGTGCTGTTCGCGGCCGGCGCGGTGTCGGGAACGTTGCTGTCCTTCGAGATGGGCATCCTGTGGCCGAGGCTGATGGACCGCTACGGCGAGGTGTTCGGTTTCCCGTTCGTGCTGGAGGGCTTCGCCTTCTTCATAGAGGCGATCTTCGTCGGGGTCTACCTGTTCGGCTGGGACCGCCTGTCGCCGCGGGCGCACATGCTCAGCGCGCTGCCGATGGTCGCCGCCGGGATCGCGGGCGCGTTCTTCGTCGTGTCGGCCAACGCCTGGATGAACAACCCGACCGGGTTCCGCCTGGACGCCCAGGGGAACGTGGTGGACGCCAGGCCGTGGGCGGCGATGTTCGGGCCGTCCACGTGGCCGCAGTTCACCCACATGTGGCTGGCCGCGTTCGTGGTCACCGGGTTCCTGGTCGCCTCGGTGTACGCGGTCGCGATGCTGCGGGGGCGGCGTGATCGCCACCACCGGATGGGGCTGCTCATCCCGCTCACCGTCGCCGCCGTCATCACCCCGGTGCAGATCGGCGTGGGCGACTGGATAGCCAACACCGTCGCCGACAACCAGCCCGCCAAGCTGGCCGCGATGGAGGGCCAGTACAGGACGACCGCAGGGGCCGCTCTGTCGCTCGGCGGCATCTACGCCGACGACGAGCTCCGGTACGCCTTGGAGATCCCGTACGGGTTGTCGCTGCTGATCCACCACGATCCGGACGGTGTGGTGCCCGGTCTGGAAGAGGTGCCCGCCGACCAGCGGCCACCGGTCAACGTCGTGCACCTGGCTTACAACACCATGGTCGTCATCGGCACCGGGCTGCTGGGGCTGGCCCTGTGGTTCGGGCTGGCGTGGTGGCGGCGACGGCGGCTGCCGCACACCGTCTGGTTCCTGCGCGCCGTCGCCGTGTCCGGGGTCGCGGCGGTGGTGGCGATGGCGGCTGGATGGATCACCACGGAGGTGGGCCGGCAGCCGTGGATCGTCTACGGCCTCATGCGCACCGAGGACGCGGTCAGCCCCGCCGACGGGCTCGCCTGGGGGCTGGCGGCGGTGGTCGTCGTCTACACCGTGCTGACCGTGTTCACGGTGGTGGTGCTGCGCAGGCTGGCACGCGGCCGCGACACCCTGGCACCGCAGGAGCGGGGACAGGCGCACGAGCAGGGACAGGTGCTGTGACGCTCGCCGAGACGGTGCTGGGAGCGGCGTTCGCCGGCCTGATCGCCTACGCCTTGTTCGGCGGCGCCGACTTCGGTGGCGGCATCTGGGACCTGCTGGCGGGCGGCACCGAAGGGGGACACGCCGTCCGCGATCGGATCGAACGCTCGATCGGGCCGGTGTGGGAGGCCAATCACGTCTGGTTGATCTTCGTGCTGGTGGTGTTGTGGACCGGATTCTCCAGGGGGTTCGCCGCCTCCGTCACCACCCTGTACATCCCGCTCACCCTCGCCGCGTTCGGGATCATCGCCCGCGGCGCGGCGTTCGCCTACCGCAAGAGCGTCGAGGCACTGGGGATGCGCCGCTTCTTCGGCGCCGCGTTCGCGCTGTCGTCGCTGCTCACGCCGTTCTTCCTCGGCACGGTCGTCGGCGGGGTGGCCTCCGGCCGGGTGCCGCCGAGCATCGGGCCGGGCGACGTCGTGCGGAGCTGGGTCAACCCGACCTCACTGCTGGGCGGCGCCTTGGCCGTGCTGGTCTGCGCCTACCTGGCCGCGGTGTTCCTGTGCGGGGATGCCCGCCGTGACGGTGAGCACGACCTGGCAGGCGCGTTCCGCCGCCGCGCCCTGGCGGCCGCCGTCGTCACCGGCGCGGTGGGACTGATCGGGATCGCGGTGCTGCGGGCGGACGCGCCCCTGCTGTTCGAGGGGCTGACCGGTCGCGGCCTGCCGGTGGTGCTGGTGTCGGTGGCCGCCGGGCTCACCGCCTTCGGCCTGCTGCTAACCCGACGGTACGTCGCCGCCCGGATCGCCTCGGCGCTGGCCGTCATCGCCATCCTGGTGGGCTGGGCAGTGGCCCAGTACCCGTACCTGCTGCTGCCCTCACTGACCATCGAGCAGGCCGCCGCCGGCCGCGCCACGCTGCTCGCCCTGCTCATCGCGCTGTCCGCGGGCGCGGTGATCCTCATCCCGGCCCTGGTCTACCTGTACACACTGTTTCAGAAAGCCTCTATCGAGCCGAAAAGCCCGAACCGCGCCAGACCTTCGTCGCGGCAGAACGGACACGGCTGACCAGACGGGTGCCACCACAAGAACTCCGGCTGGGGACCAGACGTGCACGCGATCAACCGACAACCCGTCTTTCCGAGCTCAGCTCTCTGTCCCGACCGTCGCGATCCACCAGTGACGTCGAGGCGCGTGGCCGGTTTGCCCGACGGCCATAAGAGCATGATCCGATACAAGACACATGGAGCCCGCGACTGTGGGTGGTCGGCTCCGGATTCCGTCCGGCTACCGGCGAGGAGCGCCATGGCCATCAGTGAGCCGCAGCGGCCGGAGATCGTCGTCGGACTCGTGGCGACCCCGCCGGACTATCCGGCGCAGGTGGTCGCGCGGCTCGCCGCCGAGCTGGCCGACCGGCTGGCCGAGCGGGTGGACCCGGAGGTGCGGTGGAGCGTCCGGGCCGGCTGGGGTGACGTGGCGCCGCGCCGCGACGGCGGCGTCGAGGCGCTGCTGGACGATCTCGCCCGGCGGCGGGCCGACGCCCGGTGGGATGTCGCGATCTGCCTGACCGACCTGCCGCTGCACACCGAGCGGGTGCCGCTGGTCGCGCATACGTCCGCCCGGCGCCGCGTCGCGGCGGTCTCCCTGCCCGCGCTGGGGCTGCGCCAGCTGACAGCGCTCCGCACGGCCGTCCCGGGTCTCGTGGGCCGGCTGCTCAGCGACGCTTCCGGGGAGCGGGTGCCGCCGGCCGACCTGGCCGGCCAGGTCGCCGCCATTGACCGGGTGGCCGGCCAGGCCGGTGCCGGGGAACGGGGCTACCTCGCCTCGCGGCTGGCCGGCCGGCTGCGGCTGCTGACCGGAATGATCCGGGCCAACCGCCCGGGGCGCGCCCTGCTGGGCCTGTCCAAACTCCTGGCCGGCGCCTTCGCCACGGCCGCGTTCGCGCTCACCACCAACACCATCTGGGAGATGGGTGACGCGCTCGGCGGGCTCCGCCTCACCGTGATCATGCTTCTCGGGCTGGCCGCGCTGGTGACCTGGCTGATCGTCGCGCACGACCTGTGGGAGAAACCGGGCCGGCAGACACCGCCTGAGCTGGCCCGGCTGTTCAACGTGGGCACGATCCTCACCCTCACCCTGGCCGCCGCGGTGTCCTATCTGGTGCTGTTCGCCGGAACGGCACTCGTCGCGGCGCTGCTGATCGACACCTCCGTGCTGGAACGAAACCTGCAGCGGCCGGTCGGTCTGAGCGACTATCTGACCCTGGCCTGGATCATCAGCTCGCTGGCCACCGTCGGCGGCACGATCGGCTCCGGGCTGGAGGACGAGGACACGGTGCGGGCCGCCGCCTACGGCTACCATCCCGAACCCGGCGGCCGGCGGGACGAGCAGGACACATAGCCGCCGCCCCGGGAAGGCGCCGGCCTGAGCCGGAGCGTGTGGCTGCGCGGCCTGGCGCGGCGTTAATTGGGGTGAGGTTCCGGCGGCGCTCGTGCACAGTTGGCGGAGTGATGTCCAATTTTGTACCTGGTATTGAGCTGTCGCGGGCCTTCTACGGTGAGGTCGTGGCGCCGCTGGTGTCGGGAGTCGCGCACAGTGCCGCGTTGGTGGGGCCGGGGTCGGAGGTGCTGGAGTTCGACACGGCGCGTTCGACGGACCATGACTGGGGGCCGCGGGTGCTGCTGTTCGTGGCGGCGGAGCGGGTGGCCGAGGTGGAGGAGAAGGTGGTGGCGGGGCTGCCGGAGCGGTTCGGCGGGTTCCCGACGGTGTTCGCCTATCACGAGCGGGTGCGTCCCGGGGTGACGGTGACGGATCTGCACGGGTGGCTGGTGGGGCGGCTCGGGTTCGATCCGCGGGACGGGGTGTCGTTGCTGGACTGGTTGTCGGCGCCGTGGCAGCGCCTGGCGGAGGTGACCGGGGGAGAGGTGTTCTTCGACGGGCTGGGGGAGCGGGGGCTGGAGGCGGCGCGGGCGGCGTTGCGCTGGTATCCGCAGGATGTGTGGCGCTACGTGCTGGCGTGTCAGTGGCAGCGGATCTGCCAGGAGGAGCCGTTCGTCGGCCGGTGCGGGGAGGTGGGTGACGAGCTGGGCTCGGCCGTGCTGGGGGCGCGGCTGGCGCGGGAGGTGATGCGGCTGGCGTTGCTGCTGCGGCGGCGTTATCCGCCGTACGGCAAGTGGCTGGGCAGCGCGCTGGCGCGGCTGCCGGGGTCGGCGGAGCTGGGGGAGTCGCTGGGGGCGGCGGTGGCTGCGCGTTCGTGGCGGGAGCGGCAGCAGGGCCTGTCGGCGGCGTACGGGCGGGTGGCGGCGTTGCAGAACCGGATGGCGCTGGCGGAGCGGCTGGATGAGGGGGTGCGGGGGTTCTTCGACCGGCCGTTCGAGGTGATCGGGGCGGGGCGGTTCGTGGCGGCGCTGATGGCGTCGGTGTCGGATCCGGTGATCAGGGGGTTGCCGGTGACGGGGTGTGTGGATCAGTTGTCGGATTCGACGGATCTGCTGGTGGCGCCGGGGCGGGCGCGGGCGGTGACGGCCGCGGCGCTGGGCCTGACCGCCTGATGTGATCTACAGCGTAAAGGCCGAGGGTTTGGGCAGAACCCTCGGTTCTTCCTTACAGAAAACCCATCAGGCGATGAGGGACGCGGCGAGGTCTTCGACGCGGATGCGCCAGGCGTCTGCTGTCTCGGGGGCGCCGGTGCAGGTGACGATGAGGCGCGGTCCCTGGCCGGTGCCCTGGGTGAGCTCCCAGCGGACGTGGCCGGCGGGGGTGTCGTACTCCAGGAGTTTCGCGGTGTCGGTGCGTGTGACGGGCCCGGGCTGGAGGCCGGGGACGGTGAAGGGGGCCGGTGGCGGGGTGCCGGGGGTGGCGTCGGGGCCGTTCAGGTGCTGCCAGACGTCTTCGGCGGGGCGGGTGAGCTGGCGTTCGACGCGGACGGTGTCGCCGTCGAGGGTGGTGGAGGGCAGGCCGAGGATGGCGATGTAGTCCTCGTGGAGGCGGGCGCTGTGGGCGGGGTCGGGGTCGGTGGGCAGGTGGCTGAGGCGCTGGTCGAGGTGGGCGGCGAGGGCTTGGATGCAGGTGTGCCAGCCGGCGGCGAAGCTGGCGGCGCCGTGGCGGTCGGTGAAGGTGTGGGTGAAGGTGAGCAGGGTGCCGTCGCCGTCGGGGGTGAGGTGCCAGCGCAGTTCGTCGTCGCCCCAGGTGTGGGCGAAGGTGCGGGGTGGGTCGTTGTCGGTGATGTGGCCGTCGGGGCCGAAGCCGTAGGAGATGCGGTCGCCGTCGATGGTGACGTCGGCGGGGAACCAGGCGGCGAGGTGTTCGGGGCGGGTGATGGCGCGCCAGACCTTGTCGGGTGGGTGGGGGAGGCGGCGCTGGAGGGTGAGGGTGGTGCGGCCGTCGGGGTGGAGGGTGAGCGTTTCGTTCATGGGGTGGGGTCGTCTTCCATGGTGTCGAGGTGGTGTTCGAGGTGGTCGAGTGCGGTGTTCCAGAGCCGGCGGTAGGGGGTGAGCCAGGCGTCGATTTCGGCGAGGGGGGCGGGGCGGAGTTCGTACCAGCGGCGTTGGGCGTCCTTGCGGACGGTGACGAGGCCTGCTTGGCGGAGGATGCGCAGGTGTTTGCTGGTGCCGGGCTGGGTGAGGCCGAGGTGGTGGGTGAGCTCGCTGACCTGGTGGGGGCGTTGGAGGAGGAGGTCGAGGATGTGGCGTCGTGCGGGTTCGGCGAGGACGTCGAAGGGCATGGCTGCGAATATACCGGTCTGGTTATATGCCTGCAAGGGTATGTAGTGGGGTCAGGGAGTGTGGCGGCGGGCGTTGGCGTGGATGGCGTGGCGGAGGTAGGTGGCCAGGCCGGGCAGGAGGCCGTCGAAGGTGGCGGTGAAGCGGGGGTCTTGGACGTACAGGTCACCGAGGCAGCGGTGCAGGTCGTGGGGGCAGTCGTAGAACCAGCGGGTGATGTGGCCGCGGTGGCGTTCGGCGAGGTCCATGGCGGGGGTGCCGTCGGCGGGCAGGCCGGCTTTGCAGGCGGCGATGAGGTCGCCGGTGATGGTGGCGGCTTCGGCTTTGAGCTGGAGCCAGTCGGCTTTGGTGTAGGTGGCGACGCGGCGGCGGCTCTGGGCGTAGGCGTCGGTGTGGCCCCAGCGGCGTTCGGCTTCGGCGTCGTGGTCTTCGGGGCGGTGGTCGCCGAAGATCTCGAAGCGTTCTTCGGGGGTGAGGGTGATGCCGCTGTTGCGGGCGTTGATGGCGCGTTCGACGGCGGCGATGACCTCCTGGAGGCGGCGGGCCTTGCGGGTGAGCAGCTCGTGCTGGCGGCGCAGGTGGGTGAGCTCGTCGGTGTGGGGCTCGTCGAGGATGACGGCGATCTCGTCGAGGGGGAAGCCGAGCTCGCGGTAGAGGAGGATCTGCTGCAGGCGGACGAGGTCGTCGTCGGTGTAGCGGCGGTAGCCGGTGCGGGTGCGCTCGCCGGGGGTGAGCAGCCCGATCTCGTCGTAGTGGTGCAGGGTGCGGACGGTGATGTCGGCGAGCCTGGCGACCTGTCCCACGGAGAAGCTCATGGGTCCACCTTGCAGGGTGACGTGGGGTGAGGGTCAAGCCGGTGGGATCGGCGGGGTGCGGAAGGGGGTCATGCTGGGGGGCATGGATGAGGAGTTGCTGCCGATCGGGCAGTTCGCCCGGCTGGGGCGGTTGAGTGTGAAGCAGTTGCGGCGTTACGACGAGCTGGGGTTGTTGCGGCCGGCGTATGTGGACGCGGACACGGGTTACCGGTATTACCGGGCGTCGCAGGCGCGGGTGGCGTTGTCGATCGGGTTGCTGCGGTCGCTGGACGTGCCGCTGCCGGTGGTGGGTGAGGTGCTGGCGGGTTCGCCGGGGGAGGCGGGGCGGGTGCTGGCGGGGGTGCGGGACGCGCTGGAGGTGGAGCTGGCGCGGCGGCGGCGGACGCTGGCGGCGCTGGAGCGGGTGATGGCGCGGGGGTTGCCGTCGGCGCCGGTGCGGCTGGTGCCGCAGCCTGCGGTGCGGGTGGCGGTGGTGCGGGAGCGGGCGGCGGGGACGGAGGACATCGGGCGGGCGACGTCGGCGGCGGTGGCGCGCCTCATGGCGGGCGGCGTGGCGGGTGGTGTTGCGGGCGGGGGTGTGGGCGGGGGTGTGGGCGGGGGTGTGGCGGACGGGGGGCCGGTGCGGCTGGTGGGGTTGTTCCCGGTGGATCTGGGTGAGGTGGTGGACGTGGCGGTGGCTCTGGTGCTGCGGGAGGGCCGGTCGGCGGGTGCGGGGGTGGAGGTGCGGACGCTGCCGGGCGGGGTGTTCGCGTCGGCGACGCATGTGGGGCCCTACGACCAGATCTCGCTGACCGCGCATGCGGTGCTGGCATGGTGTGCGGAGCGGCGGCATGGGGTGCGGGGGCCGTTGCGGGAGGTGTACGTGTCGGATCCGGCGGTGACGGCGCCGGAGGAGCTGGTGACGAAGGTGATGGTCTGCCTGGAGGAGGAGCCGCAGGCGGGGTGAGGGTCAAGGGTGGGGTGGTGGCGTGCCATGGGCGGGTCAAAACTTGCTGTGGCTTGGTGACCTGGCCGCCCTGCGGGGCGGGCGGGACATAATCTGGGGGCGACGGCCCGGGAGCGTGGGTGACCTGCGTGGCCCGTGCCGCCACGGATCCATGGCAGCGGCGACGGCCCGTGCGTCCCGTGTCCCGCCGGTGCGGCGGGCGGGGCGTGTTGCGGGGCGCCGGCTTGAGGGGGCCGGTCGGTCGCGGGCGTCCGGGGTTCGTGGTGGGGGTGGATGACTGTTTCCGCCTGCTCGGTGCGGGGTGTCGGGGTGTGTCGCTCCGGCGCCGGACGCCGGGGGCGCTGATCGACTGGAGTTGCGGCGCATGTTAGGAAGTGGGACGGCTGCCGGGCGAGCGCCGGGTGCCGGGCGTGTCCCGGGTGCTGGGCGGGCGCTGGGTGGCGGGCGGTGGCGCCGCCCGGGCGGGCCGATGTGTGCGGACGCGCGGCTGCCTTCCGGGCGTGACCGTGCCTGGCCGGTGCCGGGCGCGGGCCGGGGGCCGGCGGGACGTCCAAGGGGAGGTCCGTGCTCGCGGCCGATGGGGCGGCCGGTGGGGTCGGCGGCGACACGGGTGCGGCCGGCGGTGCGGACAGCGCGGCGTCCCGCGTGCGGGACTTACGGGTTATTAGCGGATGCCGGACGTCCGGTCTCGCGGAGCGGCGCGACGGGCGCGGTGGCGGCCGCCGCAGGCAGCGGCGGCGCGACGGCAGCCGCACGGGGCGAAGACGCGGCGGCAGAATCGTGCGGCGGGGGCGCGACGGCGCTCTCGCGGAGCGGCGGGGCAGGCGCGCTGGTGGCGGTGCAGGCAGGGCCGGTACGGCGGCGTGCGCGCGGCGACGGGACGGCCGTGGCGGTGGAGCGCCGCGTGCGGGCGCGGCATCGGCGGCGGTGCGAGCCGGCCGCCGCGCTGGAGCATCGGTTATTACCCGGCCCCTGGTGAACCGGGGGGCGGAGGAGTTCGGGCGCGGGCACGTACGCCCGCGCCGGTCACAGATCTTTCACGCGCCGGCGAGCGCGGCCTTCAGATGGGCGCCGGTGATGGATCCGGGCGCGCCGGGCAGGTCTCCGGGCGGCCCCTGGAACAGGATGCGGCCGCCGTGCTTGCCGCCGCCGGGGCCGAGGTCGATCACCCAGTCGGCGCGTTTGACGACGTCGAGGTGGTGCTCGATGACGATGACGGTGTTGCCGCCGTCCACGAGCCGGTCCAGCAGCGCGACGAGGGTGTCGACGTCGGACAGGTGCAGGCCGGTGGTGGGTTCGTCCAGGACGTAGACGGCGCCGGTCCTGGACAGCTCGCCGGCGAGTTTCATGCGCTGCAGCTCCCCTCCTGACAGGGTGCTGGTGGGCTGGCCGAGGGTGAGGTAGCCGAGCCCGACGTCCAGCAGGGTGCGGACGCGGCCGGCCACGGCGGGCTCGGTGAAGAAGGCGGTGGCCTGCTCGGCGGTCAGGGCGAGCACGTCGGCGATGGTGTGGCCGCGCAGCCGGTGGGTGAGCGCCTCGGGCCGGTAGCGGGTGCCGCCGCACATCTCGCACACCGTGGTGACGGGGTCCATGAAGGCGAGGTCGGTGTGGATGAGGCCGCGTCCTTCGCAGCGGGGGCAGGCGCCGTCGGAGTTGTGGCTGAACAGGGCGGCGGGGGCGCCGGTGGCGCGGGCGAACAGGCGGCGGATGGCGTCCAGGACGCCGAGGTAGGAGGCGGGGCTGGAGCGGGCGGAGGTGGCGGGGGCGGCCTGGTCGACGACGATGACGCCGGGGTGCTGGGCGGGCAGGATGCGGGTGATCAGGGTGGATTTGCCGGATCCGGCGACGCCGGTGACGCAGGTGAGCACGCCGGTGGGGATGCCGGCGGTGATGTCGTGCAGGTTGTGCAGGGTGGCGGGGGTGATGGTGAGCCGCCCGGTGGGGCGGCGGGGGCGGGTCTTGAGCGGGGTGCGGTGGCGCAGGGCTTGGCCGGTGCGGGTGCCGGAGGCGGTGAGGGCTTCGACGGTGCCGGTGAAGACGACGTGGCCGCCGTGGACGCCGGCGCCGGGGCCGAGGTCGATGACGTGGTCGGCGACGGCGATGACGTCGGGGTCGTGCTCGACGACCAGGACGGTGTTGCCCTTGTCGCGCAGGGCCAGCAGGAGCCGGTTGAGGCGGCCGACGTCGCTGGGGTGCAGGCCGGCGCTGGGTTCGTCGAAGACGTAGGTCATGCCGGTCAGGGCGGAGCCGAGGTGGCGGACGGTCTTGAGTCGCTGGGCCTCGCCGCCGGAGACGGTGGAGGTCTCGCGGTCCAGGGTGAGGTAGCCGAGCCCGATGTCGTCCAGGCGGCGCAGTGCCCGTGCGGCGGTGTCGGCGACGGGGTTGGCGAGGCCGGTCAGGACGGTGATGAGGTCGGTGATCTCCATGGCGGCGTGGTCGGCGATGGAGTGGGGGCCGATCCTGGTGGCCAGTGCGGCGGCGTTGAGCCGGGCGCCGTGGCATCGGGGGCACACGCCTTCGGTGATGAGGTCCTGGACGGCGCGGCGGGTGCGTTCGGACAGGGTGGAGGTGTCGCGGTTGAGGTAGAGGCGGGTGAAGCGGTCGGCGACGCCTTCGTAGTCGACCTTGTTGAGGGTGCCGTTCTTGCCGTGGACGTCGACGGTGAAGCCGCTGCCGTGCAGGAGCAGCCGTCGTTGTTCGGGGGTGTAGTCGCGGATGGGTGTGGCGGGGTCGAAGGTGCCGGAGCGGGCGTAGATCTGCCATTGCCAGGTGCCGACGCCGAACAGGGGGAAGCGGATGGCGCCGTCGTCGAGGGAGCGTTCGTCGTCGATGAGGGCGTCGGGGTCGAGCCGGACGGCGCGGCCGAGGCCGTCGCAGCCGGGGCACATGCCGGTGGGGTCGTTGAAGGAGTAGGCGAAGGAGTAGCCGGCGCTGGGGGTGCCGTAGCGGGAGAACAGCACGCGCAGGATCGGCATGATGTCGGTCATGGTGCCGACGGTGGAGCGGGCGTTGCCGCCGACGGGCTTCTGGTCGACGACGATGGTGGCGGTGAGGTGGTCGATGGCTTCCACGTCGGGTTTGTCGTGGGAGGGCAGGCGGTTGCGGATGAAGGCGGTGTAGGTCTCGTTGAGCTGGCGTTGTGCTTCGGCGGCGACGGTGTCGAAGACGATGGAGGACTTGCCGGAGCCGGACACGCCGGTGAAGACGACGAGACCGTTCTTGGGGATGCGCAGGGAGACGTTGCGGAGGTTGTTGACGCGCGCGCCGGTGATCACGATGCTGTCGTCCATGCCGCCACGCTACCGTATGGTGTACGGCACAGCGTACGGTCCGCCGGCCCGCGGCTGCCGATCGGCCCGGTATAAAGTGGGGGCATGGTGCGACCACCGCTGACCCCCGAGGAACGGCTCCGCGGCGAGCAGCTCGGCCACGTGCTGCGCCAGGCACGCGGCGAGCGCAGCATCGTCGAGGTCGCCGCCGCGGCCGGCATGTCCGCCGAAACCCTCCGCAAGATCGAGACGGGGCGGATCGCCACGCCGGCGTTCTTCACCATCGCCGCGCTGGCCGACGTGCTCGGCATCTCCCTCGACCGCCTCGCCGTCCGCTCCACACCCGCTCCCGCCCCCGGGTGAGGGCTGACCGTACGGTTCCCGGTTCGGCGTCGCGGCGGGGGAGACGAGCGCCGTCGATGCGCCGAACAGCGCAGCCGCCGCGACCGGCTCCAGCCGGATCCGGAGGCACCGGCCGGCTCCCCGGCAGCCGCGGAGATCGCAGGGGAGGAGCGCGACGGCGACAGTGCCGCGCTCGTGCCGGCCACGGGTTTCGTAAGGGCGGAACCCGGCCCTGCTGACCCCGGCAGCCGAGCCGACGGGCGGGCGGCTGTGACGTCCGCCCATGCCCGGTCAGGTGGCGTCCCCGTCGGCGACCATGGCCAGTCCGGGCATCAGGGGTCACGGGTGGTCGACGGCCCGGTTGCCGTGAAGCTCAGCAGCAGTTCGCCGACCGTCTCGGGCGCTTCCAGCATGGGCAGGTGCCCGACGCCGGGCAGCAGCTCGACCCGGGCGTCCGGCACCGCGCCGTACCGGTGCGCCGAGGACGGCTCCCAGCGGGGGTCGGCAGCGCCGAAGATCACCTGAACGGGGACATCGAGGGCGGCCAGGCGCTCGGGCATGCTTCGCTCGGCGATGTAGGCGGTGTTGCGGCGCAGCACCGTCCGCATCACGCCGTAGGTGATGCTCCGTACGTCGGCGACCACGTCGTCCGGCAGGTCCACCGGGCGAACGGCCGTCGCGCCGATCCCCTTGCGGATCATCGCATCCGAACGCCTCGGCCAGATGAGCGGGCCCAACGGCGGGGCCAGAAGCACCCGGAGGATGAACGGCTGCCGCAGGAGCGCGTCCGGACTCGGGCCGCTGCTGATCAACGCGAGCGAACCGACGAGGTCGGGACGTTGCTCGGCGAGCGCGGTGGCGACGTAGCCGCCGCTGGAGTGCCCGGCCACGGCGACGTGACGAAGGCCGAGGTCGTCCAGCAGCGCCGCCACCTGGCCCGCCTGCGCGGGCACGTCATACGACGGCGCGGGCGGAGACTGACCGCAACCCGGCAGGTCGACGCGGATGACGTGATGGTGGCCGGCCAGCGCCGGCACCACCGGGCCCCAGAAACCGCCCGAGGCGCCCGACCCGTGGATGAGCAGCAACGGCGGCGCCTGCCGCGGGCCGTCATGGACCACGTGCACCCCATGCGGGTGCTCAATGTCGTATTCACTCATGCGGAGACTATGGACGGGCGGCCGAGCGTCAGTCTTGGACAAATGTTCCCGCGCAGGTGAAGACCGGCGGCCGTCGCCATGACGGCTCGCCCGGCCGCGCCGCGGTCGCCGCCGCCCGCACCTCGCCGCCGCCCGCGCCGGGACGGCCAGCCCGGCACCAGCCACCCGCCGCACCCCCGACGCGGCCCCCCTCCGGTCGCGTCATTGGCGCGAGAGCGCGCGGGTGAGCCCCGCCAGGATGGTCGTCGCGAGGATCCACCCTGCGGCGATCATCGCCGCGGCCAGCCACTGCTGCGCGCCGCGCGGGCCGAAGGAGCCCTCCTGCCCGAAGCTGATGATCGGCAGGAGCAGGTCCAGGGTGTAGAGGAAGGCGTTGAAGGGGGGAGCCTCGCCCGGCTTGAAGGCCGGCGGCTGGTGGGCGGTGAAGACGACCGTGCCGGCAAGGAGAAGGGCCGCGAGCCAGAGCGCGGCGCGGAAGGGGCGGTAGCCGTACCCGACGGTCCAGTCCTGCGCATGTCCCCACAGCCGCGCCCCGAGCCGCTGCCCCGAGCGGCGGCGGCGCTGTTTGGCCAGCAGCACGTCGCGAGCAGCCTCATCGTGACCCTGCCGGCGGTAGACGGCGGCCAGCTGCTCATAAGGCTGAGGCTGGTAGGCCTGCCCGGCCAGCCAGCCGAGCCGCTCCCGGACAGGCAGGGGAGCCTCCAGGCTGTCGTAGGTGAAGCCGTTCATCAGGACGCGGGCAGGCCACCGGGCGGGGACATCGTCGAGCACGCCGACCCGGCTGTGGCGAAGGTCGACGGACCGCAGCAGATGCGTCCGCGGCCCGATCCTCAGCGAAGCCGCATCCACACCACGAAGGTGAAGCTCGCCGTCGATGGTGGTCTCCGCCAGGCACAGGGTGGCAGCGATCCGGGAGTTCCTGATCGAGACGTCTCCCGTGGCCGTGAAGCCTTCGCAGCAGTCGATGCCCCCGCCCGCGTTCACCTCCCACAGGGACAGCACGCGCCCGCCGGGATTGCTGAGGGCGGCACCGTGAAACTCCAGGCTGCCCTCGATCCGGGCGGTGACGAGCACGATCTCCCCGTCGGCGCGGAACCCTTCGCTGCAGCTGAGCCTGCCCGTGACCCCCAGCCGGCGCAGGGACAGCGCCGTCGCGCCCGGGTTGGACAACCTCGCGCCGTCGAAGTTCACCGATCCGCGGACCTGGGTGGAGTCCAGGAAGACCTCTCCCTCCGCCACGAAAGCGGGTGTGAACCGCAGCCCGCTGCCGATCTCCATCAGCGGCGCGTTCAGCGCGCGTCCCTTCGGATCGGCGAGGCGCGCCTGCGCGCAACGCAGCGAACCGGTCACCCGGGCTCCGCGCAGAAGGACTTCGCCTTCGGCGGAGAAGCCGTCATCGATGCGCAGCCCGCCCTCGACACCGAGTCTCTCCGCGTTCAGGGCGACGCCGCCCGGGTTGGACAGCCGGGCTCCGCTGAAGACGCACCGGCGCCCTATCCGGGCGTCCTGCACGCTCAGCTCCCCCCAGGAGCGGAAACCGCGGGCGCACGACAACCCGCCGTCGATGACGGCCCCCTCGGCGGTGAGGCTGAGCCCGCCTGACCGCCCGGCCCGTGCGCCGTCGAGAGTCATCGCCCCGCCTATCCTGGCGCCGGCAACGCGGAACTCACCGTCGATGACGGCGTCCGCGCACAGCAGGTCACGATCGACATGCAGGCCGTCGGCCTGGACGGCCTGACGTGCGTGGATCGCCGCACCGCTGAGATCCAGGGTCCCGGACACGTGGGCCCCGGCAAGCTGGACCGGGCCGGTCATCTCGCAGCCTTCCAGGCGCAGTGCCCCGCCGAACACGGCGTCCACAGCCTGCAGCCCGGGCGCCCGGGAGGCCGCGAGGTCCACCAGGCCGGTGCGGGCCCCGGTGAAGAGCGGCGCTTGCTCGAACTCGCACCTGGTCAGGATCACAGGGTGCTGTATCTCGGCGTACGACAGGTCCAAGCGGCCCGCGATCCGGGCGCCGGACAGGTGCACCCCGGGCGTCTGCCCGTCGAGGCGTTCCCGGCCGCCGAGCAACATCCACGCGATGACCGCGGCCCGGACGGGGGCGCCAGGAAGATCCACAGGGCGCGCTGCGGGAAACGCCTCCCAGAGGGCGAGTTCCGGCTCGGACAGATCCTCGATGATCACAGGGCACTCCTGGAAGGTCGCACGCGCCGGTCATCGCCCTGATCGCCGCCCGGCGCCCGGCGCCCGCACCACGCGCGCCACGCGCGCCACGACCGGCGCCACGATCAGGGCCACTCGCGCGTCACACCAGCGCCAGCTGCGCCGCCCGGGGCTCGCCCCGCGCCGCCTCCGGCGCCCCGCACTCCATCCCGTACACCCGGCACAACTGCGCGATCTGCCCCGTGATGCGCCCCTCGTACGCCTGCGACGGCAGCCCCGCCCGGTCGTACAGCTCCTCATACCGCTCCACCAGCTGCGGATGCGCCTGCCCCAGCCACTCCACATACCACTCGCGCGTGCCCGGCGGCAGCCGCAGCACCACCGGCTCCACCCGCCGCACGCCCGCCGCCGCGATCCGCCGCACGGTCGCGCCGAGCTGGTCGGCCGCGTCGCTGAGCAGCGGCAGCACCGGCGCCATCAGCACCCGGCAGTCGACGCCCGCCTCCACCAGCGCCGAGACCAGCTCCAGCCGGGCCTGCGCCGAGGGCGCCCCCGGCTCCACCGCGCGGCGGATCCGCTCGTCCACGAACGCGATGGAGACCGCCACCCGCGCGCCCGCCCGCGCCAGCAGCGGCGCGTCACGCAGCACCAGCGGCCCCTTGGTGTAGACGGTGAACGGCGCGCCCGCGGCCGCCAGCGCGGCGATCACGTGCGGCATCAGCCGGTAGGTCTCCTCGGCCGCCTGGTAGCAGTCGCCGGCCAGCCCCACCGCCAGCTCCCCGCCGTCGAAGCGGGCAAGCTCGGCGCGCAGCCGCTCGGCCGTGTTCGGCCGCACCACGATCCGCGTGTCGAAGTCACGGCCCAGGTCCAGGCCCAGCCGCCGGTGCGCGGCACGGGCGCCGCAGCCGCGGCAGGCATGGGCGCAGCCACGGTAGGGGGAGACGGCCCACTGCTGGGCGATGCCCGCGGTCTGCGGCACCCGCTCGATCACCGTGCGGGCCTGCAGCTCGTAGAAGCCGTCGCGCAGCACCGCCCGCCGCTCGATCAGCGGGCGATCGTCGGCGGCGTCGACCAGCGAAAGCGCGTCCCAAGCCACACCCTCCAGTGGAACACGTATTCGACTGCGTTTTCAAGCGGTTCGCCGCAACCCGCCGGACCGGGCCGCCCGGAAGAGGGGAGTGGCACCATAAAATCGAGACACCCGTACCACTTTCTCGCACCCCCGGGAGAGAACCACCCATGGCCTGGCTCCTGCTCGCCCTCGCCATCACCAGCGAAGTCCTCGCCACCACCGCGCTCAAACTCAGCGACGGCTTCACCCACCTCGGCTGGAGCATCGTCGTCGCCGCCGGCTACATCACCTCCTTCGCCCTGCTCGCCCGCGTCCTGAAACTCCAGCTCGACATGGGCACCGCCTACGCCGTCTGGTCCGGCGCCGGCACCGCCGCCATCGCCCTCATCGGCGCCGCCTTCATGGGCGAGACCCTCACCGCCCTCAAGATCGGCGGTATCCTGCTCATCATCGGCGGCGTCGTCCTCCTCAACCTCGCAGGTGGCCATTGAACCCACACCTGAACCCACACCTGAACCCCCATCCCACCACCCCCAGCCAGGAACGCAGCCGCCGCAGGCGCGCCACCCTCCTGGGGGCCGCCGTCACCCTGCTCACCGAAGGCGGCTTCAACGCCGTCACCCACCGCGCCGTCGCCCAGCGCGCCCACCTGCCCCTGGCCGCCACCACCTACTACTTCGCCTCCCGCGACCAGCTCCTGGCCGAAGCGTTCGCCCAGCTCGTCGAGACCGAGCTGGCCACCACCCGCGACTGGATCACCCAGCACGGCCTGACCGCCCTCACCGACCAGGTCGCCACCGCCGACCGCACCCGCCAGCTCGGCCTGTGGGAGCTGTACGTCCACGCCGGCCGCGACCCCGTGCTCCAGCACATCGCCCGCCGCTGGACCGACGGCTGCGTACGCCTCGTCGCCGAAACCCTCGCCCTGCCCGAGACCGACCCCCGCGTCCGGCTCCTCTACACCACCGTCTGCACCCTCTGGCTCGAGCACGTCGTCGAGCAACGCCCCCTCGACCAGGCCCGCGCCCTGCTCACCCGCGCCCTGGCCCACGCCACGGAAGGAACCCCATGACCATCCACCACCTGGCCCTGCGCACCGACTGGGAGCAGGCGCAGAAAGCGGGGGAGTACCGCATCTCCACCCTCGGCCGCACCCTGGAGGAGGAAGGCTTCATCCACTGCAGCCGCGACCTGACCCAGCTGCGCGGCGTCCACACCGCCTTCTACGGCCACCTCGCCGAGCCACTGCTCGTCCTCGACATCGACCCCGCCGGCCTCGACGTCCGCCTCGAGAACGGCTTCCCCCACCTGTACGGCCCGCTGCCTGTCACCGCGGTCACCGCCACCCGCCCCTACACCCCCTGAACACCGCACCGGGCCGGGCACCACAATGGAGCGCATGGACACCCGAGCGGCCGCCCAGCGCTTCGCCGACACCTGGCAGCACGGCTGGCGGCACCACGACGCCGCCGCCATCACCGCCCTCTACCGCGACGACGCCGTCCACACCAGCATGCCCTTCCGCCCCCCGCACCACGGCGCAGCGGCCATCGCCGACTACATCGCCTGGTCCTTCGCCGGCGAGAGCGACCCCGAGGTGACCTTCTCCGCACCCCTCGTCGACGGCGACCAGGCCGCCATCGAGTTCCGCGTCCGCGCCTACGACCACGGCCGCCCCGTCACCCTCGCGGGCTGCGTCTTCGCCCAGTTCGACCCCGACGGGCTCGCCGTACGGACCCGCGACTACTGGCACACCACCGACGGCCACCACTGAACAAGCGGCGGCGGCACGGGTGTTCTAGCGGACCACCCGCAGCGGCGCACGCCCCGAGCCCACCGGCCCCTGCACCGGGTTCGGACCCTGGTTCGGCATCGGAGCGGGGGAGGGGAGCGCCTGCGGGCGCGTCATCTGCTGCGTCTGCTGCAGCGCTTGCTGCTGAGCCTGCTGCGCCATTTCGGCGTGCCGCTCGGCGCAGCCGCCCGCGCAGTACCCGTTCGTCACGATCAGCCGCCCCCGCAACGCCGTGTACGACTCCTTACCGGAAGCGGGCAGAACCCCCTGACACACCGGACATAACACCGACTCGTTCCCCACGTGCTGCTCCTCTCGCGGCGCGAATAGCAGGAGCTCCACCCTAAAACCACACACACCGCCAAGAACAGCGAATCAACCAAAGTCAAACCGGCCGTCAACGCCCGCGCAGGGGGCGCCACCAGAGCAGATCACACCGCGTAACCCCCGCTCAGCCGCCTTCCAGCCCCCCTCGCACACCCCCGCAGACACGGACTCACGACAGCTAAAAAATCTTCCCACCAACCCCGGCCGCCACACCCGCACAGGGGAGCGCCCACCCCCTCCCGATCACCTCCACTTGACATAATGTTCATTATCGAGCAACCACGAGAGCGGCCGCATAAACCACCCGCACCCGGGAAGACGCCCCACCATGCCCCCGATGGAGATCGCCACACCCAGCGTCATCGCCCTCACCGCCGTCATCACCGCGGCCGCCATCTGGCTGATCATCCTCGCCGCCAGACTCACCAGAAACCCGCGCAACCGCCCCGGCATCAGCGTCGACCTCGTCGACCAGGCCCGCGAGCTCAAAGCACTCGGCCAGATACAGGAAGCCGTCTTCCTCGTCCGCGGCGAAACCGGCATGAGCCAGCGCGCCGCCGCACGCTTCGTCAACCGCCTGTGACACAGCGCCACCACCCCGCCACCACCCCCGCACGCTTGGACCCCGCCCACCACGGGAATGCCACCCCTGGCCGCCACACCCACCCCCGGCCGCCCGCCACACCCACGGCCCAGGGAGAACACCCACCATGCCCGCCCTCACACCCGCCCAAGCCGCACACGCCCTCGCCGACCCCGCCACCTACACCGACGAACACCACCTCCACACCGCCCTCACCCTCCTGCGCCACCACGCCCCCGTCCACCACGTCGACGCCCCCGGCTACACCCCCTTCTGGGCCCTGACCCGCCACACCGACATCCTCACCGTCGAACGCGACCACACCCTCTGGCTCAACGCCCCCCGCCCCGTCCTGCGCACCACCGCACTCGACCACGCCCTGCACACCCGCCGCAGCCAAGGCAAAGCCTTCACCACCATCGCCCACCTCGACGAACCCCACCACCGCCCCCTGCGCGCCGTCGCCGCCGACTGGTTCCGCCCCGCCGCCCTGCGCACCCTGCACACCCGCATCCGCCACCTCGCCCGCCGCCACATCGACCACCTGGCACAAACCGGCCCCACCACCGACTTCGCCCGCCACACCGCCGCCCACTACCCCCTCCACGTCATCCTCCACCTCCTCGGCCTGCCCGAAACCGACTTCCCCCGCATGCTCCAGCTCACCCAGCAGCTCTTCGGCCACAACGACGAAGACACCGGACGCGGCACCGGCACCCCCCGCGACCACACCGGCGTCCTGGAAGACCTCTTCGCCTACTTCCGCCACCTCACCGCCGCCCGCCGCGCCCACCCCACCGGCGACCTCGCCTCCCGCATCGCCAACGCCCGCATCGACGGCCACCTCCTCGACGACGCCACCGCCGCCTCCTACTACATCCTCATCGCCACCGCCGGCCACGACACCACCAGCTCCACCATCGCCGGCGGCCTCGAAGCCCTCATCCGCCACCCCGGCCAGCTGCGCCGCCTGCGCGAGAACCCCGCGCTGCTGCCGTCCGCCGTCGAGGAGATGATCCGCTGGGTCAGCCCCGTCAAGGCGTTCATGCGCACCGCCGCCGCCGACACCCGCCTCGGGGGCATCGAGATCGGCAAGGGCGAGTCGGTGCTGCTGTCCTACCCGTCGGCCAACCGCGACGAGGACGTCTTCGACGAGCCGTTCCGCTTCGACGTCGGGCGGGAGCCGAACCGGCATCTGGCGTTCGGGTTCGGGGTGCATTTCTGCCTGGGTGCGGCGCTGGCGCGGATGGAGGTTCAGGCGTTGTTCGCGGAGCTGCTGCCCCGGCTTTCGGGTGTGGAGCTGGATGGTGAGCCGGCGTGGAGGGCCACGACGTTCGTGGGCGGGTTGAAGCGGTTGCCGATTCGCTACTCCCTCGTGTGACCGGTTCTTGGGTGAAAGTATGCGTAACCAGACAGAAGGTGGATTCTGTCTGGTTTGGTTGAGGTTGTCGCTTTACCTTCTGGGGTCCGGTTTGCGGGGTTGTGCGGTGTCCGTACGGTGTCGATGGCGGCCCGCCAGGTGTGACGCCGCAGGTGGCGTGGTGGGTGGCCGGACACGGCGAAGTGCGGATGCGGCGCGGCCGGCGGTGCCGCAGCGCGCCACTTCCCCGCGTGCCGCGTCGCGCGGAGCCTGGCCGCCCGCCGCGACGCGCCGCCCGTCCGCCCGCGTGGCATTCCGCTGCGTGACGCGGCCGGATGGGGGCAGGCAGGGGACGTGACCGGCGGGCGACGGCGGAGGCGTAGTGGATGGCGCCGTGGTGCGGCGCCGGGGGCTTTGGGGGGCGATGGGTGGGTCTGCGTGTGTTGCGTGCTGCGGCCTGGCTCCCCCGGCGTGAGGCGTGGCCTGATTGGTGGCGCGCGGATGGGCCCCGATCGCCGGTGATGATCAGGGCGGCGGGGGTGGCCGGGGTGGGCCGGCGGGTTTGGATCGCCGTTGTGGCGGGTTGTTCAAAAGGGCCGTCGCGGAGTCCTGTCCTGGGCGTGACCTGGGTGGAGGTGCTGCGGGGTGATGCTGGGGGTGTCGGCGGTGGTGGTGCGTGGTGGCGTGGTCTCGAAGGTGGGGGCCGTGTCATCGCTCGGGGGTCCGGGTTGCCTCCCTCGCCCGGGCCCCTCTCCCCCGCCGCCGGGTCGGGGTGCCGGGTTTCGGACGCCGGTGGGGTGTGGGCGGGGTGGCGGCTGGGGGTTCGCCATGCGGGGACTTTCCGGGCAAATTGGGTCAATTGGGGCTGGTCAGGGTGACTTTTTGCGGTGATTGGTCACGAGCAGTGGATGTTTCATGTCAGCATCGTGTGATGTATGGGTCTTATGGGACTGCCGTAAATGGTCGTGGCGCGTGTGTCTGCCCGTTGCCCGGCCGGTAGTTCCCGCCCTGGTGCCGTCCTCTCCCCTGCTCGGAAAGAAGTACCGCGTTGCGTATCCTGCTGCTTTGCTCCTCCTTCAACGGTCTGTCCCAGCGTGCGTGGCTGGAGTTGCGCCGGGCCGGTCATGAGGTTTCGGTCGAGCTGGCGCTGTCGCCGGAGGTCATGGTGGAGGCGGCCGAGCTGGCCAAGCCGGATCTGATCATCTGCCCGTTCCTGAAGGAGCGGGTGCCGGTGGCGTTGTGGCGGGCGTACCGGACGGTGATCATTCATCCGGGTCCGCCTGGGGACCGGGGGCCGTCGTCGCTGGACTGGGCGATCGTCGAGGGTGAGCCGGAGTGGGGTGTGACGGCGCTGCAGGCGGTCGAGGAGATGGACGCGGGGCCGATCTGGGGGTTCCGGACGTTCGCGATGCCGGCGGAGGCGCCGCGTAAGTCGGCGCTGTACAACGGGCCGGTGGCCGAGGCGGCGGCGGAGCTGGTGGTGGAGGTGGCGGCGAAGGCGGGTGACGCGTCGTTCGCGCCGGTGCCGCTGGATTACCGCTCCCCCGAGGTGCGGGGGCGGTTGCGGCGGGCGATGCGGCACGCGGACCGGGAGTTCTCGTGGGCGGAGCCGACGGAGGACATTCTGCGGCGGGTGCGGGCGGCGGACGGGGCGCCGGGCGGGCGGGCGCGGTTGTGTGATCTGCCGGTGCGGGTGTTCGACGTGTATCGGGGTCCGGAGCTGGCGGGTCCGGCGGGTGAGGTGGCGGCGCGGCGTGAGGGTGCGGTGCTGGTGCACACCGGGGACGGGACGGTGTGGGTGGGTCATCTGCGGCTGGAGCAGGAGGGGGCGATCAAGCTGCCGGCGGCGATGGTGCTGGGTGAGCTGGTGGCGGGGGCGCCGCAGCGGGCGGGGTACAGCGAGATCACCTATGACCGCAGTGCGGGGGTGGGGGTGGTGAGTTTCGACTTCTACAACGGGGCGATGTCGACCGAGCAGTGCCGGCGGCTGGCGTCGGCGTTGCGGTATGCGGCGGCGCAGGACACGCGGGTGCTGGTGGTGCGGGGTGGTGAGGTGTTCTCCAACGGTGTTCATCTGAATGTGATCGAGGCGGCGCGGCATCCGGAGCTGGAGGCGTGGATGAACATCAACGCGATCAACGCGGTGTGCCGGGAGATCGTGGATTGCACGAGTCAGCTGGTGGTGACGTCGATCGGGGGGAACGCGGGTGCGGGCGGGGTGATGATGGGGCTGGGTGCGGACCGGGTGATCGTGCGGGAGTCGGTGGTGCTGAATCCGCATTACCGGACGATGGGGTTGTTCGGCAGTGAGTACTGGACGTATGTGCTGCCGCGGCGGGTGGGTGCGGAGCATGCCCGCAGGCTGACGGAGGAGGCGTTGCCGGTGGGGGCTGTGGAGGCGGTGGAGTGCGGGCTGGCGGACAAGGCGTTGCCGGGGCCGCGGCTGGAGTTCGAGCGGCGGGTGCTGGAGTACGCGGAGCGGCTGGCGGCGGATCCGGGTTACGATCGGTTGCTGGCGGGCAGGCGGCAGGTTCGTGAGGTGGATGAGCGGCGTAAGCCGCTGGATGCTTACCGGGCCGAGGAGCTTGCGGAGATGAGCCGGGACATGTTCGACGACCGTAGCGGGTTCCGTGCGGCGCGGCGGGAGTTCGTGCGGAAGGTGGCGGCTGTGGCGACGCCGGAGCGGCTGGCGCGGCATCGGGAGTTGTCCGGCGCGTCGGCGGCTGCTGGCGCTGCGGCATCTCATATGTGAGATATGGTTGCCTGTTGTGGCAGATGATTACCTTGTGCGGATCGGGCGGCTGATCCGGGATGCGCGTCAGCATCGTGGATGGACACAGCTGCAGCTGGCCGATGCGCTGGCGACGAGTCAGAGCGCGGTCAACCGCATTGAGCGCGGCAACCAGAACATCAGTCTTGAGATGATCGCCCGGATCGGTGAGGCGCTCGACAGTGAGATCGTGTCGCTGGGTTATGCCGGGCCGATGCATCTGCGGGTGGTGGGCGGTCGCCGGTTGTCGGGCAGTATCGACGTCAAGACGTCGAAGAACGCGTGTGTGGCGCTGCTGTGCGCGTCGCTGCTGAACTCGGGGCGCACCATCTTGCGGAAGGTGGCGCGGATCGAGGAGGTGTACCGGATCCTGGAGGTGCTGGCCTCGATCGGGGTGCGGGCGCGGTGGATCAACGAGGGCAGTGATCTGGAGATCGTGCCTCCGTCCCGGCTGGAGCTGGAGGCGATGGACACCGAGGCGGCGCGCCGTACCAGGAGCGTGATCATGTTCCTGGGGCCGCTGATGCACCGCACGGAGCAGTTCCAGATCCCGTACGCGGGCGGCTGCGACCTGGGCACCCGTACGGTGCAGCCGCACATGTCGGCGTTGCGGCACTTCGGGCTGGACATCACGGCGACGGGCGGGTTCTATCACGCGCGGGTGGACCGGGCGGTGGCGCCGTCGCGGCCGATCGTGCTGACGGAGCGGGGTGACACGGTCACGGAGAACGCGTTGCTGGCGGCGGCGCGGCACGACGGGGTGACGGTGATCCGTAACGCCTCGTCGAACTACATGGTGCAGGACCTGTGCTTCTTCCTGGAGCAGCTCGGGGTGCGGGTGGAGGGCATCGGGACGACGACGCTGACCGTGCACGGGCTGGCGGAGATCGAGCGGGACGTCGACTACTCCCCTTCTGAGGATCCGGTGGAGGCGATGAGCCTGCTGGCGGCGGCGGTGGTGACGTCGTCGGAGCTGACGATCTGCAGGGTTCCGGTGGAGTTCCTGGAGATCGAGCTGGCGGTGCTGGAGGAGATGGGGCTGGATCACGACCGGGGGCGGGAGTATCCGGCGGCGAACGGGCGTACGCGGCTGGTGGATCTGACGGTGCGGCCGTCGAAGCTGGTCTCCCCCATCGACAAGATCCATCCGATGCCGTTCCCGGGGCTGAACATCGACAATGTGCCGTTCTTCGCGGCGATCGCGGCTTCGGCGCAGGGTTCGACGCTCATCCACGACTGGGTGTACGACAACCGGGCGATCTATCTGACGGAGCTGACGCGGCTGGGGGCGTCGGTGAAGCTGCTGGATCCGCATCGGGTGCTGGTGGAGGGGCCGACGCGGTGGCGCAGCGCGGAGATGATGTGCCCGCCGGCGTTGCGTCCGGCGGTGGTGGTGCTGCTGGCGATGATGGCGGCCGAGGGCACGTCGGTGCTGCGCAACGTTTACGTGATCAACCGCGGGTATGAGGATCTGGCCGAGCGGTTGAACGCGCTGGGGGCGCGGATCGAGACCTTCCGCGACATCTGAGTTTCTGTCGGTGGGGGCCGCTACCGTCGTTCCTGGATCTTTGTGCGGGTGGCGAGGGGAAGGGGGCGGCGGGTGCGGCCTGCGGAGCTCGACCGGGTGACGGTGGCGGAGGCGGCGGACCGGTATGTGGAGCTGGTGCGGGCCAAGACGCTGACGGGGGCGTTGTCGCCGGCGACGGCGGAGGTGTACGCGCGGGATGTGGCGACGCTGGTGGAGCTGGCCGGTGAGCGGGTGGTGCTCGACGATCTGACGGGTGCGGACGTGGATGCGATCCTGCTGGCGTTCGCCCGTAAGCCGGACGGCCGCTCCTCCCCCGGCTCCGGGCGTGATGGTGCCGGGCCGGGCGGTGCCGGGCGGGACGGTGCTGGGCGTGACGGCGAGTGGGCGGGGCAGTCGCCGTCGTCGCAGGCGCGGTTCCGGCGGTCGATCTCGGCGTTGTTCAAGCACGCGGCGCTGGCGGGGTGGGTGCAGCTCAACCCGATGACGACCTCGACGGTGACGGCGCGGGAGCGGGGCGGGCTGCGGGCCGAGCGGCGGGCGCTGACGCGGGAGCAGGCCCAGGGGCTGATCGGCGCGGCGCAGGCGCTGCCGGAGGCGCCGGCGCAGGCGGGCAAGCGGCGTGACCAGCGTACGGAGCTGCGTGACGCGGTGATCGTGCTGCTGCTGGCGACGGTGGGGCCGCGGGTGTCGGAGCTGGTGCGGGCGAACGTGGAGGACTTCTTCACCAACGACGGCGTGCGCTACTGGCGGATCTTCGGCAAGGGCGGGCGCACGCGTGACGTGCCGCTGCCCGATGGGGTGGCGCGGGTGCTGCAGGCGTATCTGGAGCGGGGGCGGCCGGAGATGGCCGGCGCGGGGGGTGAGAAGGCGTTGCTGCTGTCGTGGCGGGGGCGGCGGCTGGCGCGGGGTGATGTGCAGGCGGTGATCGACCGGGTGCAGCGGCGGGTGGATCCGGATCAGCGGCGGTCGGTGACGCCGCATGGGCTGCGGCACACGACGGCGACGCATCTGCTGGCCGATGCGGTGGACATGGATGCGGTGCGGCGGGTGCTGGGGCACAGTGACCTGTCGACGCTGGGGCGGTATCGGGATGAGCTGCCGGGTGAGCTGGAGGTGGCGATGCGGTCGCATCCGCTGCTGCGCGGCCGTCCCTGACGTCGCGGTTCCTGGCCTGCGGGGGTTTCCGCTGGTCGGGGCCCGTGCAGGTGGCTTCTGCGTGGCGTAGCCCCGCCCTTAGATGGTACCGCTCGGTTCGATCTCCTGCTAGGGTCGCGGATCGTACCGAGTGGTTCGATGTTGTGGGGTGACGTCAGGCATGGGCGTTGTTCGTCGGCGTGATCGCCGTGGCGGGGCCGCTCTCCGGAGGGCCGCCGGTCGCCGTGTCCTGGCGGCCGGGCCGGTGCGGGGGTGGTGGAGGTGAAGCCGCCGGTGGGCCCGGATGCGTGGCCGGCGGCCTGCCCGGTGGAGCGGCCGGTGGAGCGGCCGGTGGAGCGGCCGAGGGGGTCGGCGGTGTGGCAGGCGGTGCGGCTGTCCGCGGGTACCGCCTCGGCTCTGGGGCTGGCCCGCTTCGCCTACGGCCTGCTCCTGCCGGCCATGCGCGATGATCTGGGCTGGAGTTTGACCGAGGCGGGGGTGATGAGCGCCGCCAACGGGCTCGGTTACCTGCTCGGCGCGGTGGTGGCCGCCGCCCTGGTGCGGCGGGTGGGCAGCGTGGCCGCCTTCCGCTGGGGCATGGTGTTGACCGCGGTGGCGCTGGTGGCGACCGCGGTCAGTGGCCACTATGCGGCGCTGCTGGCCGTCAGGGGCGCGGCGGGTGTGACGGGGGCGGTGGTCTTCGTCACCGGTGGGGTGATCGCCTCGCGGATCGCCGCTCGCGCCTCCTCCGGCGCGCCGATCGCCGTGTACTTCGCCGGTACCGGGCTGGGCATCGTCCTCAGTGGCGTGGCCGTTCCGGCGCTGGGCAGCCAGTGGCGCCTGGCCTGGGCCGGCATGGGGCTGGCCGCCGGCGTGGCGGCTCTGGTGAGCTGGAGGGCCGCGAGGTCCGGCGGCGAGGAACCGGCCGCCACCTCAGTCGCCGCCGCGCCGCAACCCGCCGCACACCCGGGAGCGGGGCAGAGACCGGCCGCGACCGCCGCCGGGCAGAAGCCGCCTGCCGCCGCTGCCGCCGGGCAGGAGCAGGCCGCCACCACCACCGCTGCCGCTGCCGCCCCCACTGCCGCTGCCGGGCGGGCGCGAGTGCGTCCTCTGCGCCGGGTGCTTCTGGCCTACCTGCTGTTCGCGACCGGATACATCACCTACATCACGTTCCTGTCCGCCTACCTCGCCGAGCGCCACGCCCCGCTCGCGCAGGTGACGCTCATCTGGACGGCGCTGGGGTCGGCGGTCGTGGTGGCGCCGGTGCTGTGGAGCCGTCCCATCACGCGCTGGCGCGGCGGCAGCGCGCTCGCCGTGCTGCTGGTCCTGCTCGCCGGTGGGGCGGCGCTGGCCTTGACGTCCCCGGCGCCGCCCGTCGTGCTGGCCTCCGCGATCGTCTACGGCGCGACGTTCATGAGCGTGCCGGCCGCCGTGACCGCGCTGGTCAAGGCGGCAGCCCCGCCCGAGGGCTGGACGGCCACGCTGGCGGCCTTCACCACCGTGTTCGCGGTGGGGCAGAGCGCCGGTCCATGGGTGGCCGGTGTGCTGGCCGATCACACCTCGACCGACGCCGCGCTGGCCTGGACCGCGATCCTGTGCGCCGCCGCCGCGGCGATCGCCGCCACCGCGGGCCGCCGTCGTCCGGCTGAGCCGCCCGCCACGGCGGCGCACCGAACCGGCACCTGAGAGACCACCACTTGAGGAGAACGGCAGTGACCACCTTCGTGCTGATCCCCGGCATGTGCCACGGCGGCTGGTGCTTCCACGAGCTGACCGAGCAGTTGCGCTCCCACGGGCACCGTGCCTATCCCCTGACCTTGACCGGGCTGTCCGAGCGCAGCCATCTGCTGCACGGCGGCGTGAACCTGGACACCCACATCCGGGACGTGACCGGCGTGCTGGCGGCCGAGCGGCTCCAGGACGTGGTCCTGGTCGGCCACAGCTACGGCGGGATGGTGATCACCGGTGTCGCCGACCGCATGCCCGGGCGGGTCAGTTCGCTGGTCTATCTGGACGCGGTCGTGCCGGCCGACGGCCAGTCCATGTGGGACCTGGTCTCCGACACCGAACGGCAGTGGTACCTGCAGGTCACCGAGGCCGGTGACGCGGTCCGTCCGCTGCCCTTCTTCGACCCGCGAGCCACACCCCATCCCCTCGCCTGCCTCCTGCAGCCGCTGCGTGTCACCGGCGGCTCCGCTCACAATCGCCGGGACGTGTACGTGTATGCGGCCGGATGGCCGGCCTCGTCACCGTTCACCGCCACCTACCAGCGGCTGTGCCAGGACCCTGCGTGGATCACGTACGCGCTCGACAGCGGGCACAACCTCATGCGCGACGCCCCGCAGGATCTGCTGAAGATCCTGCTCGAGACCGGTGAGGCCGGTTGACCGCGGCGCTGCGGGGGCGGCTTGCGGCGCGGGTTGAGGGGCCGGTTGAGGGGCCGGTTGAGGGGCGGAGGTCAGGAGGCGGCGGCCGAGCAGCAGGTCCAGGGCGGCCATGGGGCGGCCATGGGGCGGCCATGAGGGTGACGGCCGTGGCCGGTCACACAGCAGCGACGACAGGCCACGCTCCGCGCCCGTGACGGGGAGCAGTCAAAGCCTTTGAGCATAGGCGAAAAACCGTCAAATGTAGATATCTTTCATTGGCGGTCGTGAGTTGGTTGAATACCTTCTCCTGCGCTTCCCCTCACAATCCCCCGGAGGGAACAGCTCGTGACAACCATCACCCGCTTATCAGCCGCCGTCGTGGCCCTCTGCCTGGCCCTGCTCGGCCCCGTCCACCCCGCGGCGGCCGCCACCACCACCGTCGACAACGCCACCGCCGGGCGGTTCACCGCGGGCACGGAATGGGGCACCTCAGCGTGGTCGGCGCAGCGGTACGGCGCGGACTACCGGTTCGCGACCCCGAACACCGTCGCCAGCGACGTCGCCTGGTTCAAGGCACAGGTCGCCGCGGCCGGGCCTCACCTGGTCGAGGTCTGGTACCCGGCGGACGCCGGCTACAACAGCGCCACCCCGTTCGTGGTGGCCGCCTCCGACGGCACCCGCAGCGTGGTCGTCGACCAGCGCGCCAACGGTGGCCGCTGGGTCAGTCTCGGCACGTTCACCCTGGCCGCCGGCGACTACAACGTGGTCGGGGTCAGCCGCTGGACCAGCCAGCCGGGCTACGTCGTCGCCGACGCGGTCCGGATCACCTCCTCGACCGGCGGGACCGCGTTCTCCCTGCCCCTGCCGCGCACCGCGCTGCCGCGCAGCGAGTACGACGACCCGCACCACGACTATCCCGCCATCGACCTGCCGGTCGGCACCGGCACCCCGGCGTACGCGGTGCGGGCCGGCACGGTGGCGGTCATCGACGACAGCCTGTGCGGGCGCGGCATCAACCTGACCGGGACCGACGGGGCCGTCTACACCTACTGCCACTTCTCCTCGTGGTCGGTCTCCAACGGCGCGTCGGTCGGCGCGGGGCAGCAGATCGGGCTGACCGGCAACACCGGTAACTCGACCGGCCCGCACCTGCACTTCGGCATCCGCACCGGCAGCACGCGCCGCTGCCCGCAGAACTTCCTGCTGGCCATCTACGACGGCGCCACGCCGCCGGCGGCCAGCAGCCTGCCCACCACGGGCTGCTCCTACGCCACCCGTTCGGCGGAGCCGGTCATCCCGCTCGGCTGACCCGGCCCGTCCGGCTGAGAAGGCCCGCCCCCGAGTCCGCCGGGCCGTATCCGGCGGGCTGGGGGTGCGGCGAGCGGTTCGGGCCTGCGCGGAGCGCGCCAGGCAGGGCGGCGTTCGGAAGGGAGAACCGACTCCCACGCCCCGCCGCGCCGCCGCCCAGTCATCCACGTCGGCCCGCAGGCGGTTCGTCGAATAGACCAAGCTCATCATCGTCAGGGGCCTGGAAGAACGTCACATACTCCTCCAGCAACTCGCGGCTGACCGGGACCGTCCCCGGCTCCCCCTCCCCATCGCGGGCCTCCAGACGGCGGCACAGCTCATCGATCGGCGCAGCAAGGTAGTGCAGTTCGACGGGAACGCCGAGTGCGCGCGCACTCGAACGCTTCTCATCGCGCTCAGACCGCGCCCAGAAGCCGAACTCCAAGATCACACTCTGGCCGAGCCTCAACAGCTCTTGGGCATGCTCCGAGAACCGCCGCTCAAGCCGGTCGCGCGTTCGTTCATCGAACAGGTCGATGCCCAGGTCCGCCAGCCATTCGTCCGGGCACAGACGCACCGCTGGAATCTCTCGCGCCAGGCGCTTGGCCAGCGTCGTCTTCCCAGAGCCAGGCAGCCCGCACAGCAAGATCAGCCTGGGCTCGGGGCTCGTACTCAACAGGAGCCTCCACAGCACCGCAGCAACGTCATTCCGGCATGCTCGCGCAACGGCCCCGGCCGACGGAAATGGTTTCCGCTGGGGCCGGTTCCCGGGCCGGGGTCTTGAAGCCGGGAGGCCGCCGCTCGGATCGCCTGGCCGCCGCTCGGGCAGACGTGCCTCACGTCGGGACGGTCGTCCGCGCCGAGCCCGTCGTCCTGGCCGGCGGTCGGCAGACAGCCTCGCCCGTGGCGGCGCGATGGCGTCGATCCCGCCGGTGCCGCGCCGGCGGACATCCCGGATGTCTCAGGACGTGGCTGCCGGGAGCGAGCGGCCGCCCATCCTGTCCGGCGGCGAAGCCGTCGCGCTCGCGCACTCCCCCGGGGCGGGAAACCCGCCTGCCCCGGGGCGGGAGGCAGGGCACGCGATCGGGGGGACAAGCTCAACCCCCATACCGCCGCGACCTGCGCCGGCCCTGCGGCTACCGTGGAAGGCATGGAGCACCGGCCCGACCACCGCGACCAGATCCGGGACTTCCTCGCCACCCGGCGCGCCAAGCTCACCCCGGGGCAGGTCGGGCTGCCCGCCGGCGGCCGGCGGCGGGTTCCCGGGCTGCGGCGTGAGGAGGTCGCGGTGCTGGCCGGGGTGAGCACCGAGTGGTACACCCGGCTGGAGAAGGGCCACATCAGCGGCGTCTCCCAGGAGGTGCTCGACGCGGTCGCCCAGGCCCTGCGCCTGGATCAGGACGAACGCACCTACCTGTCCGACCTGGCCCGCGCGGCCCGGCCCGCCCGCCGTGCGCTCTCGCGGCGCAAGGACGTGCAGGTTCCGCCGCGGGTGCAGTGGCTGCTGGACTCCATGACGATGTCGGCGGCGTTCGTCCGCAACGGCCGCCAGGACGTCGTCGCCGGCAACGCGCTGGCCCGGGCCCTGCTCGCGCCGCTCTTCGACAGCCCCGTCACCACCTCGCACGGCCGCGCCAGCCTCGCCCGCTACATCTTCCTCGACCCGGGCTCGCAGCGGTTCTTCACCGACTGGGACGCGGCCACCGCCGTCACCGCCGCGCTGCTGCGCGCCGAGGCCGGGCGCGAGCCCCATGACCGGGCCCTGCGCGACCTCATCGGTGAGCTGTCGACGCTCAGCACCGACTTCCGCACCCAGTGGGCCTCCCACGACGTGCGCATCCGCCACGACGGCGACAAGCGGCTGTGCCATCCCGAGGTCGGGGAGCTGGAGCTGACCTACCAGTCCCTGGATCTGCCCCTCTCCGCCCGTACGGTGTACGGCCTGACGGTCTACACCGCCGAACCGGGCAGCACCTCCGAAGAGCGGCTCAAGCTGCTGGCCAGCCTGGCGGCCACCCAGCCGGCGCACCCCGCCGATCAGCCGCGCTGACGCGCCCGGCCCAGCCCGCCACTCCCCGGCCGGGCCCGCATGCCTTTCCCGGCCGGTGACGCTCGGCGCCGCCGTCACCGTTGCGCCAGGGCGAGGCCGTCTACGCCGTGAGGCTGCGAGAAGTGCCGCAGGCGGTGGGGTGGCAGGTGGTGGGCAAGCCCCGGGCGGGTGCCGCGGCGGCGCCGGCGCGAGTGGTGCGGATGACGCGGGGCGTGGGTGGCGCGGCATGGGTGGCTGGCGTGGGTGGCTGGCGTGGGTGGCGCGGCGGCGCAGTCCCGGCGGCCGCCCGGGGCCGGCACTCGCCGGCCGTCCGCAGTCCCGCGCGGCGCACGTTCAGCGGAGGTGGTTCCTCCGTGTACGGGCGGATCGCCACGGCTCAGGCGCGGATCACGGCGGGCGAGCCGAACCAGCGGGACAGGTGGCCGTCTCAGGGGGTCCCGGTAGCAATGAAGAAATTTCCAACGAAGTAGCCCTTGACCTGCGACAGCGGAGGGGTTTGACCGTCTGTGGCAGGCTGGTGATCACTGCCGCTACGTTCGTTCCGGTTTTGTCCGGTACGGCGCGTGGAGTGGTGCGTTGTCAGAGAAGATGTTCTCCGAGGAGCAACTGGAGCAGCTGCGATCGTTCCCGGAGATCAGCAGCGATGAGTTGATCCGGTACTTCACCCCGACGGCGGCGGATGTGGCGTTCGTCGATCCGGGGCGGGGGCGGGGCCCGGTCGACCGGCTGGGCATGTTGGTCCAGCTCTGTACGCTGCCGTGGCTGGGGTTCGTGCCCGATGAGGTGGCCGCGGCGCCGGCGGCGGCCGTGGCCCGCCTGGCCGAGCGGCTGGGGGTGGGCCCGGCGGCGCTGAAGCTGTACGGGCAGCGGGCGCAGACCCGCTCCGACCACCTGGCCGAGATCGCCACATATCTGGGGTGGAAGAGCGCCCCGGCCGGCAGCACCGCGATGAAGGAGCTGGAGCAGTTCCTGCTGGATCGGGCGATGGAGCACGACGCGCCGACGCTGCTGTTCAACCTGGCGCGCGAGTATCTGATGGCGGCCAAGGTGATCCGGCCCGGCGCGCTGGTGCTGGCCAAGATGGTGGGCACCGCGCGCCGGGCGGCTTCCGATCTGACCTCGCAGCTGGTGGGGCACCTGCTGACCGAGGAGGTCCGCGCCGATCTGGAGCGGATGCTGGCAGTCGATGCGACCCTGGCGATGACCCGGCTGGAGTGGCTGACTCATCCGGCCAAGGACGCCTCGGCCGCGGCGGTGAAGACCGCGATCGACAAGCTGGCCTGGCTGCGCGGCATCGACGCCCACCGGATTGATGTGTCGGTCAAGCCGCCTACTGCCGCCTGGTCGGCAAGCCCGCCGACGCGGCCGAGGCCCTGGCCCAGGGCAAGGCTGAGCTGCACGCCGCCTTGGCCGAGCTGGAGAGCGCGCTGGCCGGCGCGGCGCCCGATGAGGTCGGCGCGGTGCGCCTGGATGACGACGATCAGCTGGTGGTGCCGCCGCTGTCGGCCGAGGACGTGCCCACCGAGGCCAGGATCGCCGTTCGCGCCGATCGCCTCGCTGCTGGTCGAGCTGGATGCGCGCACGCACTTTCTGGACTGCTTCACCCACGCCGGCGGCCGCAAGCTGATCACCTCGATGGAGACCAAGCGCAACATCTTGGCCGTGCTGATCGCCCTGGCCACGAACTTGGGCCTGTCGCGCATGTCGGAGGCATGCGGGGTGTCCTATGACGTGCTGGCCTGGACGCTGGAGTGGTACATCCGGGAGGAGACACTGCGCGAGTCCAACACCGTCATCGTCAACCACCACTACCAGCTGCCGTTGTCGAAGGTGTTCGGCGGCGCCACCATGTCCTCCTCCGACGGGCAGCGCTTCCCGCTCCGCGGCAAGAGTCTGACCGGCCGGCACATGCTCATCCACGGCGGGCAGGTTTTGTCGACCTACACCCACGTCTCCGATCAGTGGTCGACCTACGGCACGAAGGTCATCGTGCCCACCGCGCGGGAGGCGCACTACGTGCTGGACGACTTCCTGGGTAACGCCACCGATCTGCCGATTGATGAGCACGCGACCGATTCCCATGGCGCCACCTGCTGCGGATGGCCGGGTCGCTGAAGTACGGTCAGGCCAGCGCCTCCCTGATCGTCGGCAAGTGGTCGGCCGCCTCCCGGCAGAACACCCTGGCCGCCGCACTCAAGGAGTGGGGCATGCTCCGAAGGACCGTCCACCTGGCCACATACCTGTCCGATCCGGCGTATCGGCGGAAGATCTCCCGCCAGCTCAACAAGGGCGAGTCCCTGCACGCGCTGCGCCGCGACCTGCACTACGCCCAGCAGGGCACCATCACCCGCCCGCATCTGGAGCAGCAGACCGAGCACGCGTGGTGCCTGACCCTGCTGACCAACTCCGTGGTCGCCTGGACGACGGAATATTATTCCAGAGCGGTGCTTAAGCTGCGTTCCCAGGGCCGACAGGTGAGCGATGAGATCCTGTCGCACATCTCGCCCGGCCACAGCGACAACATCAACTTCTTCGGTGTCATCACCGTCGACGTCGAGGCGGAGCTGGCCAAGCTCGATGGCGGCGGATGGCGGCCGCTGCGGCCCGCGCAACCGCGCGAGCCGCAGTTGAGGCCCTGAGCCGACTCCGCGCCGCGCCGTGAAGCCGGCCCGCGCTGGTTGCGGCGTCGGCGGGTGAAAGAGGTCCACGGCCTTGATGCGGCGACCGGCTTCCTGCGATCACCCCGTCCGGGTGACGTCCGTGCACGGCTTGACGTTGGGTCGTTTCGTTTCGTGGGCAGCGGCGGGGGTGATGCTTCGTTAATGGTGCTATCGGCGGACCGGTCCGGGTTGAAGGCTGGCAGCACGGCTCATGAAGCAGGCGGAGCGGCATGCGCACCGATAGAGACCCATCACCAGGGCAAGGCCGCGCGGCCAGCGGTGATCCCGCGGCCCGCCAGCAGATCCTGCGCACCGCGGCCCTGCTCAAAGAGCAGGCCCACGCGATTCACCGCGACAGCCGGCGTATCGCCGAGATGACCCGAGAGATTTGCCGCAGCCTGCGCGAACAGCGCGAACGTCTGCAGGCGAGTTGGGCGGCACGCCAACACCAGCCACACGCGGGCCCAGGCCGGTCCGTAGTTTCCAGACCAAAACAACGCTAAGCAGTTGATCTAGGGCGTGTTTCAGAAGTGGTGGGTTCATAGCCAGGTGTCGATCACGGCGATGTGGACGGTCGCTTCGTAGCGCACGGCGAGCTTGTCGTAGCGGGTGGCCACCGCTCGGTAGCCCTTGAGCCGGTTGATGCCGCATTCCACCGCGTGGCGCAGTTTGTAGGACTCGGGGTCGAAGGCCGGTGGCCGACCGCCCTGGGACCCCTTCCTGCGCCGGGCGGCGGCTTGGTCCAGCTTGATCGGGATGGTGGCCTTGATGCCGCGCCTGCGCAGGTACCGGCGGTTGCCGCGCGAACTGTAGGCCTTATCGGCCAGCACCAGGTCGGGCCGGGTACGGGGGCGGCCCCCGCCCAGGCGCGGCACCCGGATCCCCTCCAGGACCGCCGTGAACTGCGGACTGTCACCCCGCTGCCCGGCGGTCAGCACGATCGACAAGGCTCTGCGGCCCTGCTCGGTCGCCAGGTGCAGCTTGGTGCTCAGGCCCCCGCGGGAACGCCCCAGCCCGTGATCAGCCGGCTCCTCGCGCACACCGCCCGGCGACTCGACCTGCAGATCCCCCTTTTCCGCGCCCCGGCGGCGTGCTGATGAGCCCGGCACACGGTGGAATCGACACTCACATCCCACGTGATCAGCCCGGCCGCGTCCGCCCGAGCCTGCGAGGCGGTCAGGATCCGCTGCCAGATGCCGGCCCGCTGCCAGCGCCGGAACAACCCGTAGATCGTCTGCCAGCATCCGTACCGCTCCGGCACGTCCCGCCACGGCGCACCCACCCGTACCCGCCACCGGATCCCGTCGATGAGCTGCCGTTTCGTCCAGATCGGCGGGCGCCCTGGCTTGCAGCCGACCGGCAGCAGCGGCTTCAGCACCGCCCACTGCGCATCGGTCAGATCAGCCCGCTCCGCCACCGGTAAGGTGTCCACGAGGTCTCCGTGCAGATGGTCTTCTTGGTCGTTGACTCATCTACCGGAGACCTCTTCTTTTGTCGATCTACGACACCGTGAGCAATCGCCGCTCAGATCACTTCTGAAACACGCCCTAGGTCTGTACCTCGGCAACTGCCTCAAGGGAGCGGGCTGCAAGGGCACCACATCGCCGTTTTCCGTGATCCCGGCATGTGGGATGCGACGTCAGCGGCGGTGTCGGCGGTGATGCTCGTCGTTCTCGGCGGTGAGGCGGGCGGAGGTCTCCTCGCCGAGCCGGACGTAGATGGCCCCACGCTTGTGTAGCTGTCCCAGCACCACAAATATTTGATCTTGAGTAGCCTGCGGGTGGCCTCAATGCGGTGTCAGGAGTCGGCGACGGTCTACCCTTGTCGGATACCCGGGCTGCGGAAGGCCGGTACAGGAATCAACACTAACGACGACATGATTCCCCCGGCTGCCTGCTGGGCAGAGGTGATCAGTCGTCTCCCTTCCGCCACGGAGCCTTCGGGTCGGCGAGCGTGTCGAGGATGAGCTGGCACCAGGTGAAGGCCGCGTTGACGGCCAGGTGTGCATGGCGAGCGCCGAGCCCAGCGGGTGCGCTGGCCGGTCCGTGGCCGGTGCCGTAGCCGCGGTTGCGCAGTTCTGCCAGGCCGATGGCGATGCTGGAGACCGCGCCGAGGATCTTCTTGACTGCGTCGCTGCCGTCGGGGCCGGGAGTCGTCGATGAGGGATGTAGGCCGAGAGCCTGTTGGGCTTCCCGTACGAGAGCGGGGAGGTCGGCCTTGTCGTCGATGGGCAGGCCACGTTCCTTCAGGACGACCTTGGCGGTGCTCTCGATGAGTTCCTTGGCGCTGCCTACGGCGAGGGCGGGGTCGTCGAGGATGGCGCGTTGGATACGGCTGAGCTGCTGACGGATGGCGGAGGCGTCGGTGACGTTCTTGAGGGAGTCCGGCGCGAACCGCGGTCCGATCCGGCGTGATGCGGCCGGTCTCCTCGTCAACGGCGTACCCGTCGCGGCGCAGGGCGTTGAGGAACTTGGCGCTGTACTGCGGTTCGAGCCCTTGCACGAGGCGCTCGAAGACGCGCAGTACCCGGTTGACTTGGTTGATGTCGCTCCAGTCCACCGCCTCCAGGTACTCCTGGGTGAGAGTTCTTCGGGAACTGCTGTCCTGGTAGGTGCAGTCCGGGTTGGGTGCGAACAGCTCATCCTGGAATGCCGCGCCGATTTCACCGAGCGTGCTGCCGGTCATCAGGTCACGGAACAGGCCGCGCGTCGTCCTGCTGATCAGGTCGCTCATGCCGCGCTGCCGTCTCGGGCTGGGACGGCGCTGTCGCCGGCCGGTTGAGGTCGTCTGCCGATGCTGGCCTTGTCGAGGTATCCGTACACGGTGGAGCGGGGGACGCTGAACATGTCGGCGATCTGCTGGACGGTGTGTTTGCCGGCGTCGTAGAGGTCTTGGGCGAGCTCGGCCTGGTGTGCGCTCAGGCGCGGTCGGCGGCCGCCGTGGCGGCCTCGGGCGCGGGCAGCGGCCAGGCCTTCACGGGTGTTGCCACGATCAGCTCGCGTTGGAGTTCGGCCAGCACGGACAGCATTCCGAACATGGCCCTGCCTTCGGCCGTGGAGGTGTCGATGCCCTGCTCGATGACGTGCAGGCCCACGCCCTTCTCGGGCCCCCGCTCGGGTCCGCGTCTGGTGAGCTCGCCTATTCAACTGTCGTCGGTTCTCCGCTGAGGCAGAGGCCGAGGTAACTGAGAGTGGTCGCCTGGGGCGTATCGGCTGGCGGGTGCCGCCCGTCAAGATCAACGTCCTGTCGAGTTGTTTTCGCTGGAAACTACGGCCGGGCCGTGCTGCTGGAGACCAGATCCACTGCTGGCGTTGTCGGACCAGCTACGGGCCGCCCGTGGCAGGGTCGATTCCATCGTTGCGCAGGGTGCGGGAGGGCGTGACGCCGTAGGTGGCCCGGTAGGTGGCGGTGAACCGGCTGGGGCGGGGGAAGCCCCAGCGTGCGGCGATCGCGGTGACGGTGGCGGTGACCGGGTCGGCGGTGCGCAGCTCGTGGTGGGCGCCGGCCAGCCGGGCGCGGCGCAGGTAGGCCAGGGGGGTGGTGTCCAGGTGGCGGCGGAACGCCAGCTGCACGGCGCGGATGCTGACGTGACAGGCGGCGGCGATGTCGGCCACGCTGATGTCGGCGTGCGCGTGGGCGTCGATGAACGCGACCGCGCGGCGCACGGTGGCGGGGTGGGCGTCGTGCCGGTCGGCGCTGGTCGGGTCGGTGCGGGCGTTGTTCGGGAAGACGGTCAGGGCGGTCGCGGTGAGCAGCCGGGCCAGGCTGCCGGTGAGCAGGGATCCGGTGCCGGCCGGCAGGGTGTCGACGGTAGCCAGGACGAAGTCGTAGGTGTCGGACCAGAGGCGGGCGGCGGCGGCGGAGACCGGCCGGTGCCCGGTGAACCGTAGGACCGGTCCGGTCCGGGGCGGCCCGTCGGCCACCTGGGCGAGCAGGGCCGGGTCCAGGTAGACGGTTTCCGAATCGAGATTGGCGGCGATGCCCTGCCAGTCCCGGTCAGGCGGCAGCGAGATCATCACATCGCCGGGGCCGTTGTCGTGCTCGTGGCCGTCGTAGCAGTTCGTGACGGTGCCCGCCCGGATCCGGGCGATCGGGATGACGCCCAAGGCGGGCCCCTGAGTGGTGTACCCCATCCCGAAGGTGAACCGGTTGAGCGCCACGTGGTCGCCCAGACTGGTGCGGGCCAGGCGCATGGTTCCGTTCCCGCCGGACACCCGCAGCCGCACCAGGGTGAACAGCTCACTGATGAGCTGCTCGGCGGCATCGACGTTATGCGCCTCGTACACCTGTGTGCTCACCGTGAAGCCCTCCTTCGGATGACAGCCGTCTGGTCCGGGCCAGGCCGCTAATGGTGCAGGGTGTGACGGGGCAGGCGGCCGAAGGTTCTACGGTAGTCGGCGGCGAACCGGCTCAGGTCGGTGAAACCCCAGCGGCGGGCGATGGCGGCGACGGTGGCGCCGGTAGTGGGGTCGGCGGCTTGCAGGTCACGGTGGGCGCGCTCGAGCCGGACCCGGCGCAGGTAGCCCAGCGGGGTGGTGTCCAGGTGCCGGCGGAAGCCGGCTTGCAGCGCGCGGACGCTGACACCGGCCGCGGCGGCGATGTCCTCGCCGGTGACCGGCTGGTCGGCGTGCGCGTCGATGTAGGCGACCGCGCGGCGCACCGTCGTCGGCGGCACCCGGTCCGGGCCGGCAACGTAGTCCACGCGCATGGTGGTGTTGGGGAACACGCTCAGCGCCGCGGCGGCCGCGGTGTCGATCGCCGCGGTCAGCAGCAGCACCGGGATGCCGGTGTCGCCGGCCGTGTCCAGCAGCCGGGCGAGGTAGGTGTGGGTGGCCAGCCACCGCCGGTTCGCCGCAGGCGATACGGCGGTCATCGCGTCGAACCGGAAATCGGCCGGCGCGACGCCGAACTGCTCGGCGATCCGGGTCACCGCCTCGACCGGAAACTGGACCACCTCGCAGGCCGGCCAGTCCTGCACCACGTCAAGACCGGCCTGGGGCAACAACAGCGCCTCGCCGCCGCCGCCTGGCAGCGCTGCTGCTCGGTCGACACGTCGAGTCCGCCACCGCGCATGCTGGTGATCAGCATGGTGTCGTGCGGATCGGCGGTGACCGCCATGCACGCCTGGTAACGGACTCGATCCACACTCAGCGCCCCGGCCGCCGCGAACTCCGAGCGGAACCCGAACCGGCGAACATCTCCCCGCACGCGGCGAACGTGATCGGTGTACCGCTGGCTGATCATTTCACGTACCCAGTCCAGATCGCCGGAGCGCATCGCGACACGCTCGATCGGCAGGTGAGACGCCGGCGCAGCCATGGGCCCGCTCCCTTCGCCGGGGCACCACACCTGATGCGTGTCAAGCGTCGCGTTCGCCCGTCCAGCGAACTTCACCATCCGCCTGGATTGCCGCCGACGTCAACCCGGGGTCGCCTATGAGAGTGGACGACACCGCGACCGCACACCAGCGCGCATCGCAGCGGCTCGCCCGCGCCGAACAGGCACGCCAGCGCGCATCGCAGCGGCTCGTCCACGCCGAACAGGCACGCCGCGCCGCCGACGCCGCCTGGTGCACGGCGGCCGAAGCAGTCGCCACATCCGCGTTGCTCATCGAACGGACACGCGCCCGCACGGCAGAAACCCGCCGCAGTCACCTCATGCTCGGCAGCTGAGCACCGCCGACCGAGCACAGCCGATGCTGGGCCAGCGTCTGCCGCGGCGACACCTTCACCGTCGGCAGCGTCGGCGGCGCACGCACCCGCAATCCCGGTCAGGTCTCGGCCGGCAGCGGGGTTAGCGGCTTGCTGCTGAGGCGATCTCAGCCAGCCCCAGCGGCCGGTAGCCGTCGTGGTCGAGCTGGGCGAGCTCACCGTCAATGTCGACGAAGTGGGTGCCGTAGCAGTGCACGTTCTCCTGGTGGGCCGGCCAGAGGTGTACCAGGACCTCGTCGTCGATCTAGCGGCCGGTCCGGCGCAGGGCGGCCACGCCGAGGCCGTGGTACTCGGTGAACCAGCAGACGATCGCGTTGGTCGCCAGGGGTCAGGCACCACATCTGTTCGGTCTGCTGCTCATGGTGCCGGCGCCGCAGCGCGCCTTCGCCGGCGCACCCCCGCGGCCGTCGGCAACTGTCCCGTCGCCGGACGCGGCCGCCTGTCCTACCCGGGCGCCGAACTCCCGCCGTCCCGCCGTGTGCATCACCGCCCAGATCATCTCGGCGTCCCGGTCCCGCGCCGTCCATAGCGGGCGACCGCCCGCGCCGTACCCGAACTCCGGCTTGTCACTCATGCTCCACACGGTAAGCGAATCGCGACCTTAACCGATGGAGCCAGCATCATCGCAGCTCAGATGCTGCTTCGTTGGAAATTTCTTCATTGCTACCGGAACCCCCTCAGCCGGCAGGTGAGCCGAACCAGCGGGACAGCTGCTCGTCCAGGTCCTGCTGATCGTCGCCGATCCAGGCGACGTGACCGTCGGGACGGAGCAGGACGCACGGGACGTCCAGGTCCGCGGTGGGATCCGCGAGCAGATCGACCCGGTCCGACCAGCCGCCGGCGGTCAGGCGTTCGGTGCGGTCCAGCAGGAGGCCGCGGCCCCGATGCAGCAGGCCGTACAGGCGGCCTTGCTTCACGTCGATGTCGGGCAGGCGGCGGCCGAGCAGGTCGGGGCCATCGGGACCATCGGGGCCCGGGCCGAAGTCGTAGCGGACGCCGATCGCGGTGATCTTCTCGATCAGGTGGCGGTTCACCTCCTCGAAGTCCATCAGCTCGGTCAGCAGCCTGCGCACGGCCTGCGCGCCCGGCCCGTCCGAGAGCAGGTGCGTCTGGGCGCGGGTGTTGTCCAGCACGTCCGCGGCGACCGGACGGCGTTCGGCCTGGTAGGTGTCCAGCAGCGGTTCCGGCGCCCAGCCGCGGATCTGCGCGGCCAGCTTCCAGCCGAGGTTGAACGCGTCCTGGACGCCCAGGTTCAGGCCCTGCCCGCCGATGGGCGGATGGATGTGGGCCGCATCGCCGGCCAGCAGCACCCGGCCGTCCCGGTACCGCTCGGCCAGCCGGGTGGCGTCGCCGAAGCGGGACATCCAGCGCGGGGAGTGCACGCCGAAGTCGGTGCCGGCCACGGCGCGCAGCTGCTGCCGGAAATCGTCCAGGGTGGGCGGTTGCGTGCGGTCGCTGACTTCCGCGGCCGGGACCACGACGCTGTAGACGTCCGCGCCGAAGGGGCGCAGCCAGAAGGGGTGGCGGATCTGGCGCAGCCCGCTCAGCACGGCGGCGATGTCCTCCTGCGGCATGCCCACCTTCATCTCGCCCATCAGCGTGTCGGCCCGCGAGGGCTCGCCGGGGAAGCCGACGCCGAGCCGTTTGCGTACCGTGCTGCGGGCGCCGTCGCAGCCGACGAGGTAGCGCGCACGCAGCCGCTCCCCTCCGGCCAGCTCGACCGTCACCCCGTCGTCGTCCTGCTCGAAGCCGGTGACCGCGTGGCCGCGCCGGATCTGGGCGCCCAGCGCGGCAGCGTGTTCGGCGAGCAGCCGTTCGATGACCGGTTGCGGGAGGCCCAGCAGGTAGGCGTAGGCGGAGTCGAGGTTCTTGGGGGCGGGCTTGGGGATGGCGGCGAAGATGCCGCCGACCGGGCGTCGCCTGCCGTGCTGGAGCAGGTGCTCCAGCAGCCCGCGCATCGCCATCAGCTCCAGGCTGCGCATGTGCAGGCTGACGATGCGGACGAACGACGAGGGCTCGGTCTCCTTCTCCAGGACGAGGACCCGTACCCCGTGCAGTCGGAGCTCGGCGGCCAGTGTCGCGCCGGTCGGCCCGCAGCCGGCGATGATCACATCGAGGTCGGGGGACGGCGGCCCGGCGGTGACGTGCTGATGACGCATGAGTGTTGCCTTTCGGGAGTGCCTGGTGGGTGAGGCGCTCCCGGCGACACCTACGTCAATCGCCCGACCGCGACTGGGAGGGGAGCACCCACATCGATACAGCGTTCATGGGTCTCACCTCCTCGGGCGGTGTCACGGTCATGCGCAAGCTACAGGCCCGGCCATGATCGCGTCCAATCCTTTTCCGGTGGGTGGGTCAGGGGCGGCGGGTGGCGCGCACGACGACGTCGTGGAGGGGCGCCGCGCGGCCGGCGGGGGTGCGCTGGTGCTCCTCGGCGGTGATGATGTCCCAGCGGGGGGCGTGCAGGCGGGCGGTGATGGCGGCGCGGGTGGCCGACGCTTCGGCCGGTGGATGGTGCCCGTGACCTGAGGCGTCATGCCCGTGACCTGAGGCGCCGTGCCCGTGGCGCGGGCTGCCGTGATGCGGCGTGTCGTGACCGGGAGTCGTGGAGCCGTGAGCCTGGGCGCCGTGGCCGGAGGGCCCGTGGGCGGAGGCGGCGGTGTCGGCGGTGTGGGGGGTGTGGGGGGTGTGGGGGGTGTGGGGGGTGTGGGGGGTGTGGGGGGTGTGCAGGTGGCCCACGATGAGCAGGGTGCCGCCCGGGGCCACCCAGTCGGCGATGCGGTCGTAGAAGTCGAGCTGCGGCATCGCCGGGTGCGCGTAGTGGGTCATGACCAGGTCGAACATCTCCCCGGGCTCCCAGGTGGTCAGGTCGGCCTCCACCCAGCGCAGGCGTCCGGCCGCCGCGCCCGCCGCCTGCGCCGCGCGTTCGGCGGCGCCGGCCAGGGCGTGGGCGGAGATGTCGGCGGCGGTGACCTGCCAGCCGCGCATGGCCAGCCAGATCGCCTCGGCGCCGCCGCCGCAGCCGGCGTCCAGGGCCGTGCCCGGGCTCAGGTCGCCGAGCTCACGCGCGAGGTACGGGTTCGGCGGGCTGCCGCCCATGGAGGCGTGCCCCTGGTTCCAGTGCCGCTCCCAGTAGTCCTTGTCGAAGGCGTGCGTCATGGGTGGTCTTCCTCGTTCCCGGTCGTGTACGCGTCTGGTGCCTCATGGTGGCGACCGGGCGGGCGGATGCGCAAACGCTGTTGCCGAATGGCAAAATGGCCGGGTGGACGACATCGTGGACCGCACACTGGACGCCGTCGGGCCCAGGCTGAAGCGCCTGCGGCTGCAGCGGGACGTGACGCTGGCCGGCCTCGCGGCGCAGACCGGCATCTCCGCCAGCACGCTCTCGCGGCTGGAGTCAGGCCTGCGGCGGCCCACGCTGGAGCAGCTGCTGCCGCTGGCCCGCGCCTACGGGGTCACGCTCGACGAGCTGGTCGACGCGCCGCCTACCGGCGATCCCCGCGTCAACCTGCGGCCCATCGCCTGCGCCGACGGCTCGGTCGTCCTGCCGCTGACGCGCAGGCCCGGCGGGATCCAGGCCTACAAGTTCGTCCTGCCCGCCGGGCGGGACGATGCCGCGCCGGAGCTGCGCACCCATGAGGGTTACGACTGGGCGTACGTGCTCAACGGGACGTTGCGGCTCGTTCTCGGGGAGCATGATCTGCGGCTGACGCCCGGGGAGGCCGCGGAGTTCGACACGCGTATCCCGCACTGGTTCGGGGCCACCAGCGCTGGTCCTGTGGAGTTTCTGAGTCTCATCGGCAAGCAGGGCGAGCGGGCGCACGTCCGTGCGGCGCCTGCGTCGGTCACGGGCGGCGCGGCGCGGGCCGGCGCCGGCGGTGCGGCGGTGGCCGGCGCGGTGCGGGCGGTCACAGGCGGTGCGGCGCGGGCGGTCGAGAGTTAGCTTCGGCGTGTGTCAGCGGGCCGGGAAGCGCAGGACGCGGTCGTCGCCGTCACGCAGGTCGCCTCGGCCGTCGGTGTTGGACGTGGTGACCCACAGGGCGCCGTCCGGCGCGACCTGCACCGTGCGCAGCCGACCGTAGCGCCCGTCGAGGTGTGCGGCGGGCTCGCCCGCGGTGCCGCCGTTCAGGGGCACGGCCCAGAGCCGTTCGCCGCGCAGTGCGGCGACGTAGGCGGTGGAGCCCGCGATCGCCATCCCGGACGGGGACGCCTCCGAGACGGGCCAGGTGACCAGCGGGTCGGTGTAGCGTCCGCCGGCGGTGTCGCCCTTGCCTTCGACGCGGGGCCAGCCGTAGTTGCGTCCCGGCTGGATGAGGTCGACCTCGTCGAGGTCGTTCTGGCCGAACTCGGTGGCGAACAGGCGGCCCTCGGCGTCCCAGGCCAGGCCCTGGACGTTGCGGTGGCCGCGACTGTAGACCGGGGAGCCCGGGGTGGGGTTGCCGGGCGCCGGGTCACCGCCGGGGGTCAGGCGCAGGATGCGGCCGGTGTCGCGTTCGGCGATCAGCGCGTCGCCGCCGGGCAGGAACGTCAGCCCCCAGGGGACGTCGATGCCGCGGGCGAGCTCCTCCGGCGTGCCCAGGTCGTAGGTGGCGGACGGGGATCCGGCCGCGGTGCTGGTGGGGACGGTACTGGTGGCGACGGTGTTGCTGGGGTCGGCGGTGGAGGGGACGGCGCTGGGGGCCGGGCTGGTATCCGTGGTGCTCGGGGCGGTCCGGGCGTTCGGGGCGGGCGCGCCGGTGCTGGTGCCGCACGCGGCGATGCCCGTGCTCAGCAGGAGCGCCGCTACCGGGGCGGCCCACAGGGTCGTGCGCATGCGTCTCCATCTTCCGATCGGTCCCGGATCGTGCCGCACAGGAAGCCAATCCATCACAACGACGCGAAAAGGGGTGTAAAGGATCAGCTTCACCTACCGGCGGCCGGCCAAGCGGTGCACACGCGCGCCAGAGCCGTCAGGGCTGCAGGAGGACCTTGATGGCGCGGCGTTCGTTCATCGCCCGGTACCCCTCGGCCGCCTCCTCCAGCGGCAACGTCAGATCGAACACCCGGCCGGGATCGATGACGCGCTCGCCGATCAGCTCGATGAGGTGCGGCAGGTACTGGCGGACGGGGGCGGGGCCGCCGTGCAGGTGCGCCACGGACATGAACAGCTCATCTCCAGGCAGCGCGACATCGTGGGAGACGCCGACGAACCCGACGTGCCCGCCCGGGCGGGTGGAGTGGATGGCCTGCATCATCGACTCCTGGGTGCCGACCGCCTCCAGGACGCTGTGCGCGCCGAGCCCGTTCGTCAGCTCGTTGATGGCGGCCACGCCGTCCTCGCCGCGTTCGGTGACGATGTCGGTGGCGCCGAAGTGGCGGGCCAGCTCCTGGCGGGGGGCGTGGCGGCTCATGGCGATGACGCGTTCGGCGCCGAGCTGCCTGGCGGCCAGGACCCCGCACAGGCCGACCGCGCCGTCACCGACGACGGCGACGGTCTTGCCGGGCCCCGCCTGGGCGGCGACGGCGGCGAACCAGCCGGTGCCCAGCACGTCGGAGGCGGCCAGCAGGCCCGGCACCAGGTCCGCCTCCGGCATGCCGGGGGTGGCCACCAGGGTGCCGTCGGCCAGCGGGATCCGGGCGTACTGTGACTGGGTGCCGATGGTGCCCATCAGCACGCGCTGCACGCACGCGCACTGGTAGCCGGACCGGCAGATCTCACACGTGTTGTCGGAGGCGCAGAACGAGCCGACCACGAACTGGCCCGGCCGGATCGTGGTGACCTGGCTGCCGACCTCCTCCACCACGCCGACGTACTCGTGCCCCATCGGCGCGGGGCCCTCGGCCTCGTCCACCCCGCGATAGGGCCACAGGTCGGAGCCGCAGATGCAGGTGGCGGTCAGGCGGATGATCGCGTCCGTCGGCTCGACGATGGCCGGGTCCGGGCGGTCCTCGACGCGGACGTCGCCCGGGGCGTACAGAACTGCTCCTCGCATGATGGCATCTCCTTGGCTGGCCATGAGTCCGGGCGGGCTGGTTGCCTGGCATGCCGTGCCGGCGCGCGAGGCCCGCCTCCCCCTTCAGGTCTCCCGCTTTCCGTATCCGGGCCGGATGGTCACCGCCCCACCAGAAGATGGCCTCCGGCAGGACGTTGCTTTGCCCGCCCGGATTCGTCCGGCGGTGCCGGTCAGGTGACCGGCTGTGTCGCCGGCTGTGTCGGCGCTGGGATCACCCCGCAGCAGGCGGGCGGCACCGCGTGCCCCGGGCCGCGCCGCGAGGAGGCCGCCGTGCCGGCCGGAGTGAGCACCGACTACTGCACCCGGCTGGAGAAGGGCCGCGTCGAAGGGCTCAGGCGCGCAGCCCGCGCTGCAGGGCGTCGAGGATGTCGGGGAGCATCTTTCTGGACACCCTGGTGCGTGGGTCCGCGCGGCTGGCCGAGTGCCGTGTGGGTGTCGGTGAGGTGTGCGCCGATCCTGGCGGGGACGTCCGCCGCGCGGTGGTGATGTCCGCGGGGGCGGCCGCGGCGCTGCTGGAGCGGCCTGCTCCGCCACCGGGGCGCAGCGGGGAGGCGCTGGTGGAGGTCGCGTTGTCCGGCACGGCTCCGGAGGCCGATTGGGCGCGTGCCCTGCGCCTCATGGGGCTCGACCCGCACACGCCGCCGCGGGTCGCGGCGCTCACCCCCGCCCACGACGTTTCGGCGCGCGCTCTTTCGGACGGTGGCGTTCGCTCGGCCTGTCTCGGCGACCTGCGAGCGGTGCTCTTCTGCCCACCACCGCCTGCCCATAACCGCCCTCTCGGCTTCCCGCTCGGCACCACCGCCGGGCGGCTGCGGCTGCACCTCGCCCTCGTCCTGCGTCACCCGCGACCACCCCTGAACGCCGTCACCCCGCCTGCAAGCGGAGTGCAAGCGCGCCCGGCGATGATCCCCCGGAGAAGATCGCCGCACCCCGTGCGGACCGGCGACGCGTAGATCAGGAACGGCATGACAGTCACCCCCCTCACCCCCAGGCCCGCACGCCCGCACGCAGCACGCCCGCACGCGACACGGCGGCCGGCATCATGAACGCCCTCGTCCTGCACCCGGACCTGCCCGAGGCGCACCGCCGGGCGATGGCCGCCCACCCCGACCTCCTGCCACCCCCGCCGCGGCGGCCCGCGTGGGGCGGCCGCACGGCCGGCGACGTCCTGGCGGCGCTGGCGCTGTCGGCGTTGTGCGGCTTCGTGCCTCTCCTGCCGGCGCTCGCCCGCCGGGACCGCCGCCCGCTGCTGGTCGCCGCCGCGGCGCTGCTGCAGGCGGCGCTGCTCGGCGTCTGGATCGGGTACGGCTTCGCGGCGTTCTTCGCCTGCGGCCTGGCCGTGCAGGCCGTCGCGGCCGTGACACTGCTGGCTCTGGCCGGCGAATCGCCCGTGGCCGGGTACGGCCGCCGCCACAGCGGCCGGTACGTGCACGCCCGCATGCTGGAGCCCCTGGACGCCGCGCTGCTGGAACGCACCGTGGACGCCACCGCCACCGTGCTCGGCTCGCCGCTCGACCGCGACGGCCTGCTCGACAGCGTCGCCAACCGGGTCACCCTGCCCCGCCAGGCGTGGGAGATCGCCGAGACGCTGACCGAGCTGACCCGCCTGCGCCGCGAGCAGGACGCCGCCCGCACCGGCCGCGTCACCGAGCGCATCTCCACCGTGCTCGCCTCCCAGCAGGAGGCGCTGACGGTCGCCACCCGCGCCCTGGCCAGGCGGATCTCGGCCCTGGAGGAGTACGCCCGGCGCACCGAGGAGGCGCAGGCCGTCTACGCCGAGTGGCAGACCCTGCAGGACCTGGCCGAGGACGACGACGCCTACCGCGAGCTGCTGTCCAGGACGGCCCGCGACCCCCTGGCGGCCGAGGAGGTAGGGCTGCTGTCCGAACGCGCGCGCCACCTGCAGGAGTCGCTGCGTGACAGCGTCGAGCAGGCCCGCCTCGCCGGCTCCGATCTGCTCTCCCGGAAGGCCTGACCATGCCCGCGACCTCCGACCGCACCAGCACGTCCACCCGCACCGGTGCCCGCACGTCCGGGAACACCGGCTCGTCCGGGCGCCTGCGGGCCTCGGACCGCATGCGCGGCCTCCTCGCGCCGTTCCCCGCGTGGATCCGCCTGCTCGGCGCCGCCGCGCTCGTCACCGAACTGGTCGTCGGCCTCAACCTGGCGACGGACACCGGCACGCCCGCCACGGCGGCCCCGCCCGCCCGGACACCCGCCCGGACGCCCGCGTCGCCGGTCCCGGCGACGCCCACGCCCGCCCCCACCTCCACCACCCCGACCCCGACCCCGACCCCGACCCCGACCCCGACGATGACGCCCACCGCCTCGAGCGATCTCGTGGTCACCAGGATCGAGGAGGGGACCGTCGTCACGCTGCGCCGCCTGCCGGGCAAGGGCTCCCGGACGATCGGCAGGGTGACCGACCCCAAGACGGGCCTGTCGTTCGCCGAGCTGGGCGCGCCGTGGCGGCGCAGCCGTCCCATCGGCGACGGCCCCGTCCAGGACGGCCGCTACAACCTGCGCCAGACGCTGCCGACCGAGAGCTACGGGCCGGACGGCGACCGCGAGTGGTGGGCGGACCTGGACTCCCAGCACCTGTGGTCCGAGCTGGACGCCGGTGACAGCATGTACGACGCCGCCCGGGCGATGCTCGACTACAAGCAGGCCGGCGCGTTCCCGTCCGGCACGACCGGCCAGGACATCGCCTCCCAGCCCGTGCGCCGCGGCTGGCTGCTGGCCAGGATGATGCGGATGCCGCCGAGCCCGGACGGGCGCCAGGCGTCGCAGGAGCTGTCGGTCGCGATCGCCGTGGACACCGGCCGCCCGCGCCCGGCCGTCCTGTGGATCACCATTCCGGACACCCACCGGCGGCTGTGGCCGGACGTGCACACCGTGGTGAGATCGCTCAAGATCGTCCCTGAGTGAACCGGTGGGGGTGGCGCTCACGTGGCTACAGGCGGCGCTGCAGCAGCATGCCCGGCCACTCCCCCACGGTGAACGGTGCGACGCGGGTGAACCCGCAGCTTTCGTAGTAGCCCACGAGCCGGCCGTCGTCCCCGGCGTAGCAGTCCACCCGCAGCAGGCCCACGCCCCGGCGGCGCCCCTCCTCGGCGGCCCAGTCGAGCAGGGTGCGGCCGACGCCGTGGCCGGCGTGGCGGCGGTCGATGACCAGGGCCTGCACGTAGAGCTCGGGCTCGGCGGCCGGGGCGACGTAGTCGTGGGCGGGGCCGACGCAGATGCAGCCGGCGGGCTCGCCGCCGTGCTCGGCGATGCGCATGCCGCCGCCGTCGAGCCAGGAGGTGACCTGCCGGGTGCGCTTGGCGTCGCCGGTGAAGGGGCGGGTGCCCCACTGGCCGGTACGGCCCTGGGCGGTGAGCCAGGCCACGGCCGAGTCGAACATCGCCAGCACGACGGGCACGTCACCGTCGCGGCCGGCCCGGATGGTGGTGCTGGTGGTGGTGGAGTGCGGGGGGCGGGTCACGACTTGCTGCTCTTGTTCAGGGCGCTGCCCTTCTTCCACTGGGAGAACGGCATCTGCCAGAAGCCCCAGCCGTTGTTCCACTCCAGCGCGCGGTCGGTGCCGGTGATGTCGACGACGTCGCCGCGCTGCACGTTGTCGTAGAACCAGCGGGCCTGGTCGGGGCGGGCGTTGATGCAGCCGTGGCTGACGTTGCGCACGCCCTGGGCCCAGACGTTGTCCTTGGCGTGGACGTACTCGCCGGAGTTGGAGATGCGGACGGCGTGGTTGATCATGACGTCGTAGTAGCCGGGGTCGCCCTTCTTGCGGCCGGGAGAGATCATGCGCACGGGGTTGCCGCGTTCCATGGTGAGGTGGACGCCGGAGGTGGTGGTGTACTCGCGGGTGGTGGCCATGCCGGCGCTGATGCGCATGGTCTGCACGCGTTTGCCGTCCTTGTAGACGTACATCATCTTCTTGCGTGTGTCGACCTTGCTGATCTGCTTGGCGCCGATCTTGAGGTTGGCGGTGTAGTCCTTGACCCCGTACAGGCCCTTGCCGCCCTTGATGCCGGTGATGTCGGCGTTGAAGGTGACCTTCTGGTGGGCGGGCCAGTACTTGGCGGTGCGGTAGATGACGACGGTGTCGTTGATCCAGCGCCAGGCGCCCTCGACGGGCTTTTCGGCCTCGATCTCCAGGGCACGCTCGATGGTCGCCTTGTTGTCGACGGGCTGGTTGAAGGTGACGATGATGGGGGCGCCGACGCCGAGGGTCTCGCCCTTGGCGTTGGGGGTGACGTCGACGACCTGCAGCGCGCGCTCGGGCTTGGCGGTGGTGAAGGTGCTGGTGGCGGTGGTGACGCCGGCGGTGGCCGAGACGTTGTAGCTGGTGGACGGCTTCAGCGCGGTCTTGGAGACCCAGCGGGTCTTGTCGGCGTTGTACTTGCCTTCGAGCTGCTCGCCGCCGGCTTCGACGGTGACGTTGTCGAGCGGGGCGCCGGCGGCGGCGACGATCACTCTTTTCTCGGGGCTGACCTTGGCGGCGCCCTCGTCGGGGGTGATCTTGACGGTGGGGGCCTGCGGGGTGGCGGTGGTGGTGGCCTGGGAGGCGTCAGGCGGTTGCGCGGCCGGGCCGCCGGAGCACGAGGCCGTCAGGGCAGCCGCCGTGAGCAGCGCGAGTGCGGTGGCGGGTCTCCTCCAAGCCGGCGCAACGTTCAACTCTGTCCTCTCCCCATGGCACCACAATGGCACCCCAAAAACCTTAATGCTCCTGCATGTAAGACGCGGAATCCTTTGGGAGAGTTCGATCACATTTCAATTACTTCTGCGGGAAGGGGGTGGCGGGCCGGTCAGCGGCGCGTCAGCCGGTGGGTCAGGCCGGTGTGGCGGCGGCCCGCCCCCTTCGTCCGCACGGCCTGCGCCAGCGCGCGCCGCGAGCCGACGATGACGACGAGCTTCTTGGCCCGCGTGATGGCGGTGTAGAGCAGGTTGCGCTGCAGCATCATCCAGGCGCTGGTGGCCAGCGGGATGACGACGGCGGGGTACTCGCTGCCCTGGGAGCGGTGGATGGAGACGGCGTAGGCGTGGGCCAGCTCGTCGAGCTCGTCGAAGGCGTAGTCGACCGCTTCGTCCTCGTCGGTCAGGACGGTCAGCTTGTGCTCGTCGGGGCGGATGTCGGTGACGATCCCGACGGTGCCGTTGAACACGCCCGCCGCGCCCTTGTCGTAGTTGTTGCGCAGCTGGGTGACCTTGTCGCCGACGCGGAAGACGCGCCCGCCGTAGCGGCGCTCGGGCATGCCCTCGCGGGCGGGCGTCAACGCCTCCTGCAGGGCGGTGTTCAGGGCGCCCGCGCCGGCGGCGCCCCGGTGCATGGGGGCCAGGACCTGCACGTCGCGGCGCGGGTCGAGGCGGAAGCGGCGCGGGATGCGGCGGGCCACGACGTCCACGGTCAGCTGGGCGATCTCCTCCGGCTCCTCGCAGGGGAACAGGAAGAAGTCGGCCATGCCCTCCAGGACGGGGTGGCGGCCGGTGTTGACGCGGTGGGCGTTGACGACGACGCCCGACTCCTGCGCCTGGCGGAAGATCTGGGTCAGGCGCACGCGCGGGATGTCGTCGGCGGCCAGCAGGTCCTTGAGCACTTCGCCGGCGCCGACGGACGGCAGCTGGTCCACGTCCCCCACGAACAGCAGGTGCGCGCCGGGGGCGACGGCCTTGACGAGCTTGTTGGCCAGCAGCAGGTCGAGCATGGACGCCTCGTCCACCACCACCAGGTCGGCGTCCAGGGGGTTGTCGCGGTCGAAGGTGGCCTCGCCGCCGGGGCGCAGCTGCAGCAGCCGGTGCACGGTGGTGGCCTCGTGGCCGGTCAGCTCGGCCAGGCGCTTGGCGGCCCGGCCGGTGGGTGCGGCCAGGATGACCCTGGCGCGCTTGGCGCGGGCCAGCAGCACGATGGAGCGCACGGTGAAGCTCTTGCCGCAGCCGGGGCCGCCGGTCAGCACGGCGACCTTCTCGGTGAGCGCCAGCCGGACGGCCTGGCGCTGCTCGTCGGCCAGCTCGGCGCCGGTCTGGCCGTGCAGCCAGGTCTCGGCGCGCTCCCAGTCGACGTCGGCGAACGCCTTGAGCCGGTCGTGGCCGTGGCGCAGCAGGGTGAGCAGGCCGCCGGCCAGGGCGGTCTCGGCGCGGTGGAAGGGCGGCAGGTAGACGGCCGGGACGTCGTTGTCACCGGCGGGGACCAGCTCGCGCACGACGCCCTCCTCGGCGACGAGCTCCTCCAGGCAGCCGGTGATCAGGTCGGGCGGCACGTCGAGGATCTTGACGGCGTCGGCGACGAGGTTGGGCGCCGGCAGGTAGCAGTGGCCGTCGTCGGCGGCCTGCGACAGGGTGTAGCGCAGCCCGGCCTTGACGCGTTCGGGGCTGTCGTGGGGGATGCCGACGGCCTGGGCGATGGTGTCGGCGGTCTTGAAGCCGATGCCCCACACGTCGTCGGCCAGCTTGTACGGCTGGCTCTTGACGACGGAGATGGAGGTGTCGCCGTACTGCTTGAAGATGCGCACGGCGATGGAGGTGGACACGCCGACCCCCTGCAGGAAGATCATCACCTCCTTGATGATCTTCTGTTCCTCCCAGGCGGCGGCGATCATCTTCGTCCGCTTGGGGCCCAGCCCCGGCACCTCCACCAGGCGTTCGGGCTGCTGCTCGATGACGTCCAGGGTGGCGGTGCCGAAGTGGTCGACGATCCGCTCGGCCATCTTGGGGCCGATGCCCTTGATCAGGCCGGAGCCCAGGTAGCGGCGGATGCCCTGGACGGTGGCGGGCAGCACGGTGGAGTAGGACCACACCTCGAACTGGCGGCCGTAGCGCGGGTGGGAGGTCCAGCGGCCGCGCAGCCGCAGCGACTCGCCGACCTGCGCGCCGAGCAGGGGGCCGACGACGGTCAGCAGGTCGGCGCCGGAGCGTTCGGTGGCCACGCGGGCGATGGTGTAGCCGGTCTCCTCGTTGGCGTAGGTGATGCGTTCGAGGACCGCGTCGATCGTCGACGCGGGAGGACCCTCCGCCCCTTGCTTCACCCGGAACCCCTTTCCCGCCTGTGCTTTTCGGCCAGATTAGAGCAGCCGGCCGACAGACGGAGGCCCGCACCGTCGCGGCCGGTGAAGCACTCGTGAAGCGGATCTGAAGGGCCCCGCTGTCAGGGTGGGCGGCGTAGCGAACGGCACACCCGAGCCGAGAAGGGCCGATGCTCATGGCACCGACGCCACACCCGCCATCCCCGCCGCGAACGAGAAGAACGCTCCTGGCCACCGCATTCATGCTGATCTGCGCGCTGCTGCTGCCGGCGACCGCCCCGGCGGCGGCGCGGGCGCAGGAGGAACCGCAGGAAGGGACGCCGCAGGCCGCCGACGCCTGGACCCCGGCCCTGACCCCGTTCAGCGGCCCCAAGGAGAAGCTGCACCGCAACGTCAGCACCGAGACCCGCAACAGGCTGCTGGCCGAGTGCTGGCCCGGGTTCCTGTGCGTGGCCGCCGGTGAGGGCGACGGGCAGCACAGCGTGTGGGAGCTGTACTACTGCACCGAACGTTCGCTGTCCGACTTCCTGGGCGCCGGCGCGGTCACCAACAGCCAGGGCGGCAACGCCTCGGCCCGGCTGCTGCGGCAGGACAGGAGCGTGTACATGACGGTCCCGGCCGACTACCGCGTGCCCAAGCGCGTCGATCCCTGGGATCCGGTCTGGTACATCGACGTGTGCTGATCCGCACGGCGGTTTGCCCGCGCTTGAAACAACCCGATACATCGCGGCTCGCCGGGGTAGTCGAAGGCTTTCCGTCGATCACTACGGAGGAAGCGATATGGGTCTGAGCTACCGGAAGTCGATCAAGTTCGGTCCGTTCCGGCTGAACCTGTCGAACCGCGGGGTCGGGCACAGCTGGGGCAACCGGCTGTTCCGGGTGACGCGCGGCGCCGACGGGCGCCGTACGGTGTCGGTGAACCTGCCCGGCGGCTTCACCTGGCGCAAGACCCGCGCCCGCCGATGAGGACCACCGCCCGGCAAGGGGCGCGGGCGGCAAGCCCGCGCCCCTTGCCGTGGCGCGGGACCGCCGCCGTCCAGCACACTGCCTGCAACGGACGCACCTGCGGCGGCGGGAGGCACGACGGCGATGCCCACACGGCCCCCATGGCCCGCATGGCCCGCATGGCCTCCCACACGGCTCCCACGGCCCACACGCGCGTCCCTGCTGCTGGCGGCCGTGCTGCTGGCCGCCCGCTGCGGCGGCGCACCAACCGGCTCTGAGACGCCGGCGCCCGCGCCTCCGGCGGCGGCGCGGCACGCCAGCAGCGGCTGCCAGGCCACGCGGCCCCTGGAGCCCGGCACCCACCGGCTGCGCTCGGGCGGCCTCGAACGCCGCTTCCTGCTGTCGCTGCCCGCCGGCGACGGCCCCCACCCCGTCCTGCTCGACCTGCATGGCCTCGGCTCCAGCGCCGCCCAGCAGTCCGCCTACGGCCGGCTGCCCGAGCAGGGCTCGCGCCGCGGCTACGTCGTCGCCACCCCGCAGGCCGCCGGCGGCCGCATGGGCTGGACGCTGCCGCACACCGCCGGGCCCGACGACACCGCGTTCCTGACCGCCCTGCTCGACCACCTGGAGCAGGGCCTGTGCGTCGACCGGCGGCGCCAGTTCGCCGCCGGCCTGTCCTACGGCGCCGCGATGGCCACCTCGCTGCTGTGCGTCATGGACGGCCGCCTGGTCGGCGTGGCCGCCGTCGCCGGGCTCAACATCGTGCGCCCCTGCCGGGACCGGCCGCCGCCCGCCACCCTGGTGGCCTTCCACGGCACCGCCGACCGCATCGTCCCCTACCGCGGCGGCCACCCCTTCCAGGACGCCCGCGGCGACCTGCGCGCACTGGCCGACCTGGTCGTGCTCGACCCCGTCGAGCGGGCCGCGGCCGGCTGGGCCGCGCTGCTCGGCTGCTCCGGCCGCGCCACCACACCCCTGTCCCCGCGGATACGGGTGCGTGACTGGAAAACCTGCCCCGGCGGCACCACACTGCGCCTGTACACGATCGACGGAGGCGGGCACACCTGGCCCGGCCCCATCGAGGTGCCCTGGCTCGGGGCCACCGCCCGCGACCTGGACGCCACCCGGCTCATCCTCGACGCCTTCGACCGCGCCCCCTCCCGCTGACGTCCCAAGGAGTGCAGCATGACCGACGACGACGTACGCGTCACGCTCGAGGCCGTCCCCCGCACCGGGCTGAGCCAGCAGCGGCTGCGCCAGGCCGTGGCCCAGCACCCCGAGGCGCTGGCCGCCCTGGAGGTCGCCGACCCCGAACGGCTCACCGTCGCCTTCGCCCCCGGCCTGGGCCACGACCCGGGCGACAACGCGCCGTTCCAGGCCACCGTGTTCGACCCCGTCGGCAACCGCGCCGTCGAGCTGCGCGGCACCCTGGACCGTCCCGAACGCGCCGAGCTGCGGCCCAGCTCCTTCCGCCCGCCGCCCAGCCGCGAGGAGCTCGTCGCCGCCGCGGCGATCCTGCGCGCCGACCCCCGCTTCCCCCAGGGCGGCGACGTCGTCGTCTACCGGCCCATGCCGCCGCTGGCCGACGCCGAGAACCCCGACGGCACCACGGTGCGCCGCCCCACCCTCGGCCTGTACACGCCGGGCGAGCCCACCGGGCTGCGGCACCGCATCGTGGCCGTCGACCTGGCCGCCCGCGCGGTGGACTGGACACCCGCCGGCATCAACGTGCGCATGCACCACGACTGCGAGGACAGCGTCCCCGTCGGCGTCGACGCGCTGGCCGACCGGGGCGGCCCCGACCAGGTACGGGTGCGCGTGCACCGCGGCGCCACCGAGCTGTGGAGCCTGCTGGTGGTGCGCCCGCGCGCCTCGGCGCCGCAGAGCCCCGGCGTGGGCGGCGGCGTCGAGCTGCGCCAGGTCCGCTACCGCGGCCGGCTCGTGCTGCGGCAGGCGCACGTGCCCATCCTCAACGTCGAGTACGAGGAGGGCACCACCTTCCGCGACGACGTCAACCTCGAGACCCGCTTCAGCGCCACCGGCACCGACCCCGTCGGCTGGGGATGGCGGCTGTGCACCCGCGCCCCCCGTACCATCCTGGAACGCCCCGCCACCGACGCCGGCGACTTCCAGGGCGTCGCCGTCCACCACGACGGCGAGCAGTTGCGCATCGTCAGCGAGCTGGAGGCGGGCTGGTACCGCTACGCCAGCGACTGGCGGCTGGCCGACGACGGCGAGATCCGGCCGCGTTTCGGGTTCGCCGCCACCCGCAACCCGATGACGTGCCTGGTGCACCGCCACCACTGCTACTGGCGGCTCGACTTCGACGTCCAGGGCGCGAGCAACGACGTGGTCGAGCAGGTCGACGACACCGGCTCCCTCATCCCCGAGCCGGTCGCGATCATCCGCGAGACCTCGCGGCGGCGCCGCGCGCCCGCCCGCTACTGGCAGGTGCGCGACAAGTCCTCCGGCCGCGGCCTGCAGATCCACCCCGGCCCCTTCGACGGCACCGCCGACGCCTACGGCGTGTCCGACCTGTGGTTCCTGCGCCACCACCCGCGCGAGCTGGACGACGGCAACCCCGGCCCGCGCGACCGCGCCGCGCTCAACCGCTTCCTCAACGGCGAGAACATCAACGGCACCAACGTCGTCGTCTGGTACGCCGGCCACTACTTCCACGACCAGGCCCGCCCCCAGCCCCACCAGGGCGAGCTGATCGGCCCGCGGCTGATCCCGATCTGAGCGCTACCCTTGTCGCCCATGACGCAGGTGGGACATGAGGCGGCGCGCGCACTGCTGCGCAGGCTCGCCGTCGAGCAGGCCGAGTGCAGGATCCCGTCGGTGACGGCCGCGATCGTCCGCGACGGGCGGCTGGCGTGGTTCGCCGGGCGCGGCAGCGTGGACGGCGCCGCGCCGACCGCCGCCACGCAGTACCGGATCGGCTCCATCACCAAGAGCATGGTCGCGGTCGTGGTGATGCGGCTGCGCGACGAGGGCGTGCTCGCCCTGACCGACCCGCTCGAACGGCACCTGCCGGGCACCCGGCTGGGCCACCTGAGCATCGCGCAGCTGCTGTCGCACACCGCCGGCGTGACCGCCGAGCCGCCCACCGCCTGGTGGGAGCGCACCCCCGGCGTTCCCGTGCACGACCTGCTGGAGCGGCTCGGGCCCGGCGACCTCAAGCACCGGCCGGGGCGGCGCTTCCACTACTCCAACGTCGGTTTCGCCGTGCTCGGCGAGCTGGTGGCCCGGCTGCGCGGCACCACCTGGCTCAAGGCGCTGCGCGCCGAGGTGCTCGACCCGCTCGGCATGCACGCCACCACCCCGCGCCCGCGCGCCCCGCACGCCACCGGCTACGCCGTCCACCCGTGGGCCGACGTCGTGCAGGCCGAGCCCGAGCACGACGCCGACGCCATGGCCCCGGCCGGGCAGCTGTGGTCCACGGCGCACGATCTGGCCCGCTGGGCGGCGTTCCTGGGCGGCGAGACCTGCGGCGTGCTGTGCCCCGACACGCTGGCCGAGATGCGCGAGCCGATCGGCGTCGAGGACGGCGACGCCTGGACCGGCGCGTTCGGGCTGGGCCTGCAGCTGGCCCGCCACGGCGGGCGCCGCCTGGCCGGCCACTCCGGCTCCATGCCCGGTTTCCTGGCCACCGTGTGGGCCGACCCCGCCGAGGGCGTCGGGACGCTGTTCCTGGCCAACACCACCAGCGGCATGAGCGGCACCCTGCTGACCGACCTGCTCGACATCCTCGACCGGCACGAGCCGCGCCTGCCCGACGAGTGGCGGCCCGTCCCCGCCGACCCCGAGCTGCTCGCGCTGACCGGGCTGTGGCACTGGGGGCCGAAGGCGTACACACTGCGGCTGCTGCCCGAGCGGGGGCTGTCGCTGGAGCCGGTCGGCGGGGCAGGGCGGGCCTCGCGGTTCGTGCCGCAGGACGACGGGACATGGCTGGGGCTCGACGGCTACTACGCCGGGGAGACGCTGCGCGTGGCAGCCGACCACCTCGACCTCAACACGTTCATCTTCACCCGGACGCCGTACGACCCGGGCGCGCCGGTGCCGGGCGGGGCGGGCGACTGGCACGCCTGATGCGGCCGCGCCCGGACGCTGGGTGACCGCTGGGTGGCCGGCTCATGGACCGGGGGGCGCGGGCCGGTGCCGGTAGCTGCCGGGTGGTGAGCCGTACTGGCGTTTGAAGGCGTGGGTGAAGGTGTACTGCGAGCTGTAGCCGACCTGCCGGGCGATCGTGTCGACGGGCGCGTCGCAGGTGCGCAGGAGCCGGGCGGCGGTGGTCATCCGCCACCAGGTCAGGTAGGTGAGCGGTGGCCGGCCGACCAGCTGGGTGAAGCGCCGGGCGAAGGCGGCGCGCGACAGGCGCGCCCGCGCGCCCAGCTCCCCGACGGTCCACGGCCGGGCGGGGTCCTCGTGGATGGCGCGCAGGGCGGCGGCCACGGCGGGGTCGTGCAGGGCGGCGGCCCAGCCGGTGACGGCGTGCCCGGACAGGTGCTCCTGCTCGAACCAGGCGCGCAGGATGTAGAGCAGGAGCAGATCCAGCAGGGTGAGCAGGACGGTGTCGGAGCCGGGACGGTCGCCGCCGTCCAGCTCCGCGCCGAGGAGCTCGACCGCGGCGCGCAGCTCCCTGTGCCGCCCCACCCGCGTCGGCAGATGGATGATCTCGGGCAGATCGTTCAGGAGCGGGTGCGGGCCTGATCCGTCCAGGAGGTAGGCGCCGCAGAGCATGACCACCGACGGCGGCCGGCCGTCGCCGGGGCCGTCATGGACTGCGGTGAGCGGTGCGGGCGGCCCGCTCACCGGGGTGGAGGGGGTGTCGGCCAGGCTGTGCGCCGATCCGCGCGGCAGGAACGCCACGTCGCCGGGGCCGAGCGCGATCGGCTGACCCTGCGGGGGGAGCAGCCAGCACGTCCCCTGCAGGACGATGTGGAACCCGGCGGCAGGCACCGCCGCGAACCGCTCGGCGAAGGGGGCGGGCTTGGTCACCCGGCCCGAGTGGGGCCGGCCGGTACGCGCCGCGCTCACCACGTCAGACAGCACATCCACGCAGCGAGTGTAACCCGCACCGGCTTCGGCGAAGACGATGGCGCAAACGCGGGAGCGGTTCGCGCATTCAAGCGTCTCATCCCCGCGTCTTACTGTGCTGAGGGCCGGGCGAACGCCCGGCCTCTGTCACGAGGAGACGACATGAAGATCGCCGTTTACGGCGCGAGTGGATACCAGGGCAGGCTCGTGCTCACCGAGCTGGCGCGACGCGGCATCGAGACGGTCCTGGCCGGCCGCGATCCCGTGCGCCTGAAGGAGGCCGCCGCCGTGGCCGGCCTGCCCGGCGCCGAACGGCGGGTGGCCGGCACCGGCGACCATGAGGCGCTGGTGGGCGCCTTGCGCGGCTGCGACGGCGTCATCAACTGCGCCGGGCCGTTCACCTCCTCGGGTGCGGCCGTGGTCCGCGCCGCGATCGCCGCCGGCTGTCACTACGTCGACACCTCGGGCGAGCAGCTCTACATCAAGGAGGTCTTCGACACCTTCGCCACGCGGGCGCGCGACGCCGGGGTCACCGTCGTGCCCGCCGCCAACGACGGCTGCGTCCCGGTGGACCTCATGGCCCACGTCCTGGCCGATCGCCTGGGACCGGTCGAGGAGATCGTCAGCACCCATGTGATCGTCGGGGGCGGCGGCATGTCGCGCGGCTCGCTGCGCTCGCTGCTGGAGACGATCGACGCCGTCAAGGCGGGCGGGCTGACCTACGACGGCGGCTGGCGGCCCGGCGTGCCCGCCCGCCACGCCGCGATCCTGCTGCCCGGGCAGCAGGAGCCGACCCCGGTGATGGCCTTTCCCGTGCCTGAGGTGGTGACCATTCCGCGTCACGTGCGCGTCCGTCGGGTCGAGGGCGTGACCGAGGCGGCGCTGGGTGACCGGCTGAACATGCCGCTGACGCCGCAGCTCATCGACAGCCTGCCGGAGGGACCCGACGAGGACAGCCGCCGCGGCCAGCGCTTCACCTACGTGCTCGACGCCACCGCCGCCGGCGGGCGCCGTGCCCGCGGCGTCGTCCAGGGGCCCGACACCTACGGCACGACCGCGGTGATCGCCGTGGAGGGCGCCCGCCGGCTCATCGCCGATCCCGCCGCGCCGGGGGTGCTCGCACCCGCCCAGGCCTACGACCCGGCCGGCTTCCTGGACTTCCTCGCCCCTCACGGGATCCGGTGGAGCGTCGAGGACGCGCCGGCGGCCTGAGGACGGGCCTTGTCCGGCGAGCCGCCGCAGGCCAGGCGGGGACACGTTCGGCGAGCCGCTGCGGGACGTACGCCGCTCAGCCGGTCAGCGCGGCGGCCAGGTCGGCGGCGGCGCCCGGCGGCAGGGCGGCGTGCAGCAGCTCCACCCGGTGCACCAGCCGGGGCGCGCCCACCGGCACCGCGAGCACCCCGCAGCCGGCGGGCACGGCCGAGGCGGGCAGCAGGGTCAGGCCGTGACCGGCGGCGGCCAGGGCGAGCACGGTGTGCACGTCGTCGCCCTCGTACTCCAGCCCGGCCGGGAACCCGTCGCCCACCAGGTCCCGCAGCCGGGCCGGCGGGCACAGCGGGGTCCGCAGCCAGCGGGCGTCGATGAGGTCGGCCAGCCGCAGCGCCGCCCGCCCGGCCAGGGGATGCCCCGGCGGCAGCACCACGACCAGGTCCTCCTCGCTCACCCCCGTCGTCGTCATCGGGCCGGACTCCGGCAGGCGCAGCGGGTCGCTCGGGGCCGCGATGCCGTCGGCCAGCCCCAGATCGGCCCGGCCCTCGGCGACCAGGGCCGCGAGCTGCTCGGTGCGGCACGTGCGCAGCCGTACCTCCAGGCGGGGCTGCCGGGCGCGGGCCTCGGCCAGGCGGGCGGCCACCACCGGGTTGACGGCCAGCGGGGTGGCGGCCAGGCGCAGCAGGTGGCGGGGCTCGGCGGCGGTGCGCAGCACGTCGGCGCGGGCCGCCCGCAGGCGCAGCAGCAGCGGCTCGGCGTGCTCCAGCAGCCGCCGCCCGGCCGGGGTCGGCTCGACCGGGCGGCGGCGCAGCAGAGGCAGCCCCAGGTCGGCCTCCAGGGCGGCGATCTGCTGGGAGATCGCCGACTGGGTGTAGCCGAGCTCGCCGGCGGCGGCGGAGAACGAGCCGTGCCGCGCGACGGTCACGAACGTGGTCAGCAGGTGCGGGTCCATCAGCGTCGCTTATCGTGAGTGCAGGAATCATCGTTGGCGCTTAACAGGGGGCGCCGGTCACGATGGTGCCATGAGAATCGCCCTTGTGGGGGACCGCTCCCCCGGTGTTCGTTCCCACGCCCGGATCCCGCTGCTGGTGGAGGCGCTGCGCGAGCGTGACGGGATCGCGCTCGACCCGTACTGGATGCCCACCGACGACGTGCGGGGGGTGGCGGGGTTCGACGGGATCTGGCTGGTGCCGGGCAGCCCGTACCGTGACGAGGCGGGCGCGGTGGAGGCCGTGCGGGTGGCGCGGGAGCAGGGCATCCCGTTCCTGGGGACGTGCGCGGGGTTCCAGCACATGCTGCTGGAGTACGCGCGGCACGTGTGCGGGCTGCGCGTCGCGCACGCCGAGAACGAGCCCGGCGCGGCGGACTTCCTGCTGACGCCGCTGGCGTGCTCGCTGGCCGGGCACGAGGGCCGGGTGCGGCTGGTGCCGGGCACGCGGATCGAGCAGATCGTGGGGGCGACCTCGACGACGGAGTCCTACATCTGCTCCTACGGGCTCAACGAGGCGCACAAGGAGACGCTGGCCGGGCACGGGCTGGTGTTCTCCGGGCACGCCGAGGACGGGACGGCTCGGGTGGCCGAGCTGCCGGGGCATCCGTTCTTCCTGGCCACCCTGTTCCAGCCGGAGCTGGCGGGGGACGGGCGGCGGCCGCATCCGGTGGTCGCGGCCTTCGCCGCCGCCGTCGCCCGCCACCACGCGGGGCGCGGTCTGGCGTCCGCCCGCTGACCGGGCGCCCTCGCCCTGACTCCGCGCCCGGACGCGACCTGGCGTCCGGCCGCACCCTTGCCGCCGCGCCGCGTCTGCGCCCCCGCGCCCTCCGCGTGGTGCGCCCCCGCGCCCCGGCGTGCTCGCGTCCAGGCGTGCTGGCGCCCGGCGTGCTGGCGTGCTCGCGTTGAGCGACGCCCTCACGCCTGCGCGCCCTTGCCCGCGCGCCCTTGCCCGCGTGCCCGCCGTCGGCCGCGCGCAGCGGGACGGGCCAGACTTGCCGGGAACGTCCGCGAACGCGTGACCAAGATCGCTAGGCTGCGATGATGGAACGCCTCACCAGCCCACCAGGCGCCCCCGAAACCCTGCGGCCCACCTGGGCCCCGGCCGCGAGGGCCCTGCCATGAGCGCCGACGGGCGCGCTCCCGCACTGATGCGCGCCTGCCTGGAGGGGCTGTCGGTCGGGGACGCGTTCGGCGACCAGTTCTTCCTGCACACCAACCGCCACCTCACCGCCCGCGACCTGCCCCCGCCACCGTGGGAGTGGAGCGACGACACCGAGATGGCCTGCTCGGTCGTCACCTGCCTGCGCCGTCACGGACACGTCGACCAGGACGCCCTGGCCACCTCCTTCGCCACCCGCATGGACGCCGGCCGCCGCTACGGCGCCGGCGCCGGGGCGCTCCTCGAACGCATCCGCGGCGGGCACCCATGGCGGGCTGCCGTGGCCGGGTCCTTCGGCGGCGGCGGCTCCTACGGCAACGGCGCCGCCATGCGCGTCGCGCCCCTGGGCGCCTACTTCGCCGGCGACCCCGCACGCGCCGCCGCCGAGGCCGCCCGGCAGGCCGAGATCACCCACACCCACCCCGAAGGCATCGCGGGCGCGATCGCCGTCGCCGTCGCGGCCAGCCTCGCCGCAGCGGGCACCACAGCCGGCACCACAACAGGCACCACAACAGGCACCGCCGAGGACATCATCGAGGCGGTGCTCGACCACACCCCGGGCACCTACGTCCGCCCGGGGCTCGGCCGCGTCCGCCGCCTCAAGAAGGCGACACCCGAGCAGGCGGCGCAGGTGCTGGGCAACGGGTCGCGGGTCACCGCCCAGGACACCGTGCCGTTCGCGCTCTGGGCGGCGACCCGCCACCTGGAGGACTATCCGGCCGGGGTGCGGGCCTGCGTCGTGGCCGGCGGCGACATGGACACCACCGCCGCGATCGCCGGCGGCGTCATCGCCGCCGGCACCGGGACCGACGGCATCCCCGCCGAATGGCTCGCCGCCCGCGAGCCGCTTCCCGGATGGCTGGAAGCGTGAGCCCGCCGGGGGTGACGTCGCGCGGATCAGCCCGTCGCTGACTCGGCGTGGCGCAGGGCGCGCAGGCCGGGCAGGGTGAGGGCGCCCCGGCGGGCGCCGGTGGCCGGGTCCAGGCGCAGGACCTGCTCGCCCGCGCCCGCCAAAACCTCGCCGTTCAGGTACGCCAGCCCGCGCGCCTGGCCGGGCAGCCACCACCTGGCCTGCGGGACGAGCGTGCGGCCGTCGCAGACCAGCAGCCGCCCGCCCTCCGCCAGGTACAGCCGCCCGCCACCCGCCACCGCGAACGCCTCCCCCGCCGCCGCTCCCTGCCCCGCCACCCCGCGCCCCGAGGCTTCGTGGCCCGTCGTCTCCTGCCCTGGCGCCTGGTGACCTGCCGCCGCGTGCTCCGGCGTCCCACCGTCCGCCGCCCCCTGCTCCGGCGGCCCGGTGGCGCCGTCCCCGCCGGCCCGGCCCAGCAGGGCCGAGCGGGTGATCGTCAGGTCCTGGGTCGAGGCCAGCGTCACCCGCCCGCTGGAGGCGTCGAACACGTACAGTCCCGCCTCCCCCAGCGCCAGCGTGTGCGCCGCCGCAGGCCCCAGCCCGAACGGGGCGGGCAGATCCAGGCAGAACGCCCAGCGCTGATCGAGGTGCAGGACGTGGACGAAGGCGTGCACCCCCGGGCTGAGGTCCCGGTCGGCGACCAGGTCGCGGGTGTGCAGGTGGCTGTCCTGGTGGGTGTAGAGCGTGTAGAGGACGTTCTGGGCGGGGTCGAGGACGGCCTGGCGGCCCTGGCCGCGCATCTCCTCCTCCTGCCCGGCGGGCACCGGCCGCTTGTCGCGCGTCTGCAACGGGCCCATGCGCTCGCGCGTCAAGTCGTAGGCGCGGACGCGGTAGCCGTCGGGGGCGGCCGGGGGCAGGCGGTCCAGGACGTACATGGCGGTGCCGTCCGGGGAGAACGCCTCGGGCTCGATGTTGCCGTCGAGGTGCAGTGTGCGCGGGCGGTCCGCGCCGATGAGGGTCAGGGTGGTGCGGGTACGCGGTCCCGGGGGCGGGCCGAGGGCGACGAGGGCGGCGGAGACGGCCTTGATCTGCTCGCCGGGGGCGGTGACGTCGGCGATGAGGCGGCCGTTGCCGGCGTCGTAGGTGCGCAGGCGGCCGTCGGTGAGCTGGTACAGGCGGGACCAGCGCGCCTCGGCGACCGCGCCCGGGTAGGTGGCGCGTACGGCGCCGGTGGCCAGGTCGGCGACGGCCAGCCCGGCGGCGGTGTCGGCGAACAGCCGCCCGGGGCGTGGTGGCGGCGGGCTGGTGGCGCGGCGGCGTGCGGCGTGGTCGGCGGGAGGGGCGCTGGAGCAGCCCGGCAGGAGCGCGGCTGCGCCGGCCAGCGCGCCGCCGAGGGCCAGCGCCCGGCGTCTGGTGAAGGAAGCCATGCTCTGCCTACACCCGTGGAGCCGCGCGGGTTCCGGCGACGGGCCGCCCGGCTAGGCGGGCGCGTTTCGGCGACGGGCCGCCAGGAACCGCGCGGATGTCAGCGCCGGGAGCCGGCCCGTTCAGGCGGGCGGCAGGAGGCGGGCCAGGCGGCGCAGGCAGTGGCGGGCGAACGCGGCGGCGATCGGCCGGACCAGCGGCCACGCCGCCCGCCCCACCACCCCGAACGGCAGCTCCAGCTCCTCCGCCCACACCACGCGGCTGCCACCCGGGTGCGGGCGCACGCGGAAGGCGCCCCGGCCGCGCACGACCCGCCCGGTGTGCGTGACGCGCACCAGCGTCGGCGGCTCCCAGTGGGTGATGGTCATCGTGTCCAGGAAGCCGAACGGCCGCATCCCGGTGTAGGCCTCCAGCCCGTCCTCGCCCACCCGCCTGGCCGTGGTCATGAACATCCACTCCTGGTGCCGGGACCAGTCGGTCATCAGCGCGAACACCTGCTCCGGCGGCGCGGGCACGTGGACGGCGGCGGCCGTGTACACGGGTCTCACCACGAGAACTCCCCTCATCAAGGCCCCTCAGGGACCTCACCGCACGGCGAAGGCCGAACTCCCTCATGCAGTACCTGCTCATGACCGGGCCCGGCGAATCCGGCGCCGCCGAGGAGATCGCCGGGGCTACAGCCGGCGCAGCACCTCCATGGCCTCCCGCTCGATCCGCGAAAGATCGCGCAAGACGGCGCCGGCCTGCTCCAGAGGTGCCGCGTCGCCGCTCTCCCCCGCCTTGGCGATCAGCGTGGACACGTCCGTCCACAGGGCGGCGGCCTCGGCGTACAGCCGGTGACCGGTACGCAGCCCCGGGTCGTCGACGAGCCGGCCGCTCTCGTCCAGGAAGTCGCGGAACAGGGCACGGAACAGGCCGCCGCCGGTGCCGCCCCGTTCCATGAGATGGGCGGCCTGCGGCAGGTCCCGGCGCGGGTCGCCGGCGCGCCCCAGCCAGCCGGGCACCAGCTTGCCCGCCTTCTCGATGCCGCGGTGGCCCAGGTTCGCGATGGGAGCGGCGAGGAAGGACTCGGCGCACTGCCGGATGGCGGGGACGATCCGGTCCTGCCAGGACGGCGGCCCGCCCGGCAGGGCGATGGTGAAGGAGCGGTTCCTGGCGGTCATCGGGCCGCGTTCGGAGCGTGCCCTGGCCAGGGCGGGCAGGCCGGTGCGCACCGCTCCGCCCTGCTGGCCGGTGTCCACGAGGTAGGCGTCGTGCTCGTCGTAGCCGTACATGGCCACCACGTGCCCGCCGAAGTGCACCTTGGTGGTGAAGTAGTCCAGGTGGTAGCAGTCGAGCTGGAGGCCGACCGGGCGGCCGGCGTCGATGGGGGCGGCCACATTCTGCCACGCCTTGCGCGGGGAGGTGGTCTCCTGCGCGGTCAGCGTCAGCCCGAGCCTGGCCGACAGGTTCCGGGTCAGCTCGAACGGCTTGACCCGGCCGCCGAGGAAGGGGAACGGCATGCTTTTGCCGTCCCAGTAGACGAAGGACAGGCCCGAGCCCAGCCCGAACAGCATGGGCTCGGACAGGTCGAGCCCTTCGTGCCGCAGCAGCACCCCCAGCGCCGTCGTCTCGCAGTGGTGCGTGCCGCGCGCCTCGATGCCGTCGACGATGGTCATGCGTGCCTTTCCCTCCCTGTTGCCGACACCTTCACCGACGACCATGGACTCTCCCCCAGGGGGAGAGTCCAACGGCATCGCCCCACGCGCGCGCCCGCGTCACTCCTGCCGGAGATCCAGGGTGGCCGGCTCGCTGACGGTCTCCTGCCGCTGGGTGATGCGTTCGCGGCCGGTACGGACCAGTTCGTCGCCCGCGGCGACCCACGATGCCAGATCGTGCGGCAGCGGCGGGATGCCGGCGCTCTCCTCTGAGCGTGATCCCTACGCGTTGCGCGGCCGGCGCCAGAGTGATCCGGCAGATCGCGTCGACGGTGCAGCGGCGGGCGTTGCCGTCGCTGCGGTACGCGGTGATCACGCCGTAGCGCTCGTAGAAGCGGACGGCGTCGGCCGTCACCCCGGCGGCCTCAGCGCGTACGGGACTCGAACAGGTACTGAAGCCGCCGCGCCACGGGATCGTGCGGGCGGGCGGCGAAGGCGATCCGCACCCACCCGCCCGCGTCGGCCCGCAGAAGATCGTCGCGGACGGACGGGTCGGCGCCGCGCTCCAGGAGCAGGCGGATGACGGGGAGCCGGCCGCCGGGGATCGCCCAATGCAGGCCGGTCCGCCCGAGATAGGGCGCCACGTCCGGATGCACGCCCCGGTCCAGGAACCAGCGCACGACCTCCACCCGGCCGTGCTGGCAGGCGTGGACGAACGCCTCTCCCTCGATCTCCGCGGGATCATCGGACGGCGGCAGCCGGGACGGGAAACCCGCGCCGGTGTCGGCCAGGTCGGGGCGTGTCGGCGCGGCGTCCGGGCGGAGGCGGCCGTTCGCGTCGAAGCAGGCCCGCACCAGATCCAGCCGGCCGCAGGCGGCGAACGTCCACAGCGACCGGGGGACGATCGTGTGCCCGGCGAGCAGGTCGACGATGTCCGTGTTGCCGTGGTAGATCGCGTTCTCCAGCGGGAAGACGCCCTCCGCGCGGGCGCCTGGGTCGGCGCCCGCGTCCAGCAGCAGGCGTACGTAGGCGAGCCGGTCGAAGCGGGCGGCCCAGGTGAGCGGGAGATCGAGGTCGGCTGCCTTGCCGAGCAGGACCTCGACCGCGGCGCGCGGCACGCCGAGCTCCCGCCCGAGCCGGACGCCGGGGATCGCCTCGGGGAGCGCGAGCATGCGCAGCAGGATGCCGGCCTGCTCGGTGGCCAGGGCGGCGAGTCGTGGGGTGTCGCCTGCCAGCAGGGCCTGGGCCTGGCGTCGCAGCCGCCGCCGTTCCTCCCGGCGGTCGGCGAGATCACGGCGGGACTTCTCGGTGTACGACACCAGCTCACGCCAGGTCGGGAAGCCGAGTTCGCGCGCGATGATCAGCCGGGCGTCGCGAAGCTCGACGGTCACGCTGGAAGGCGCGCCGGCGGTCGTGGCGGACGCTGCGGTGGAGAGGGTGGAGAGCGTGGCGGGCGTCCCGCCGGCGGTGGCGGCGGCGTGCCGGGGCACGTAGGCGCGCAACCGCCGCACCGCCCCCGGATCACCACGACGCAGCTCGGTCAGCAGCGCCTCCGCCATCGCAGCGTAGATCCCCGGCCGCACCCCCATGAGCCGCGAAACCGGCCGATCCCCGAAGCTCCCGCCGACATGCGCGCGGAACTCGGCCCAACTCCGGAACCCGTGCTCCTGCGCGACCACGAACTGAGCATCACTGAGCAGGAACCGCCCAGCCCTCCGCCCACCCAGCACCTCACCGACCCGAGCCCAGGCCACCCCATCCCCCGCCGCATGGGCGCGCAGGAGCTGCTTGGCCTGCTTGCGGTAGTACGCCAGGTTCGGACGGGCAGGCAGCTCGAAATGACGACCGGACATCGCGACCCCTTCGTCACCGGGGTCCGCTCGCCCGGCCGGAAGGAGGTTGGCCCTGCGCGTCGTAGATGCGTGCTCGAGGTGGGAAGATCCCTGCCCGCGGACTGGCAGCGCCCTCGCGCGCTCCTCCCACCTTACGGACCGGCTTCCGGCGCGGGCAACGGGGCGGCGGTCTCGCCCCCGATGCCCGTCTCGTTGCCGTCGGCGTCGTGGAAGACCCACTTGCAGACGTTGCCGTGCTGCTCCATGTCCACGGGACGCAGCCCGCGCCCGGCGATCCGGTCCACCTCCGAGGCCGGGTCGTCCACCCAGATCATGCACACCCCGCCGCCGGCGCGGGCGGCGTCCTCGATGACGTACACGTACCGGTCCTCCGCCAGCTGCCACACCGCCTCGACGTCGTTGGGCCAGAACGCCGGGTCCCTGCCGAGCAGCCTGGTGTACCACTCCACCGCGCTCTTGCAGTCGCGGACCGGGATGCCCGCGAAGATGCCTGTCGCCACTGCCTGCTCCCCTCTCTTGCCGGACCGGACGGCCCGGCTCAACGGTAGGGACTCCGCGCGGATACGGAAGTCATCGTTCGGGGCGGAGGTCACGGGACGAACCGGCGAGCAGGGCAGCCAGCAGGGCGGCGAGCAGGGCCGGCGCGGCGATCGCGCGGGGCACGGCCCGATCACTCCGCGCGTACGCCGGAGGTGGACAGCAGCGGGATGCCGAGCATCGCCAGCCGCGGGTCGAGGGTGAGGTCGGCCAGGAGCCGCAGGTCCTCGGCGGCCATGCCCGCCTCGAGGAGCTGGGGTGCCAGCTCCCGGCTGCCGAAGTGGGCCAGCAGGCAGACGCCGGTGCCGCCGCTCCAGGAGCGCTGCCACGCCTCGGTCTCGACCCGGGTCAGGCCGATCCCGGCCATCGCCGCGTGCACGTGGCGGCACCAGGCGATGTCGTTGCCGTTGGCCTGCAGGACGGCGCGGATGCCGCGTTCGTAGGCGGCGAACACGTCGTGGGCGCGCGGGTCGGGGGTGTCGAGCACGGTCGTGGCCCATTGCGCCTCCAGCTCCTCCACCAGCAGCACCCCGCCGGGCGCGAGGGAGCCGGCCAGCCTGGCCAGCACCTCGTGGCGCTGCGGCACGTGCTGCAGCACGGCCCGGGCGTGGATGAGGTCGAAGCTGCCGGCCGGCATCGGGTCCACGGCCACGTCGTGGCGCATGATCGTGAGCCGGGGGTGGGGGCGTACGTGCTGGGGTTTGACGTCGGTGGCGATCACCTCGCCGTCCGGCCCGACGCGGTCGGCGAGCCAGGCGGCGATGGTGCCCGCGCCGGCGCCGACCTCCAGGCAGCGGGCGCCCGCGGCGACGCCGATCCGGGTGAGCCTGGCGGTGGTGTACTCGTCGAGCATCTCGCCCAGCGAGCCGAGCAGCACGTCGGCGTGGGCGGCGTCGTTGTCGAAGGCGTACGGGGTGCCTGGTTGGTGCCCTGTGGCCGCGCTCATCGGTCCTCCTCGTTGGACCTCGCTGGCGTGCTCCGGCGGCAAAGATCGGACCTGGCCGGAGTGTCGCAGGTCTGCGCGGCGCGAGCAAGCCGTCCAGGGGGCGGGTCAGAACTTCCCGGTCTTCGCCCTGGCATCGCGCCCTACCCGCGGGCCCGCATCAGCCGCTTCGGCGCGGACGCCACCGACGAGCTGCGCCATCGGCCGGATCCGTTCGACCCCCTGCTGAAGAGGTCGCCTGCACCGGCGTCGAACTGACCCCGCACGAGGCCACCGGCCGTCTGACAAGCCACGTGTATAGGTCCAGGATGGTGTGAACCGATGGTCACGGCGGAGGGCGGCTTCGAGCGCGTCAGGCAGGGCGCCGATGAATCGGCTCATCAGGAGATCGTCCGCACGCATGGGGCCATGTGATCGCCCTGGTCAGCGACATGACCATCCCCGTCTCTCGTACCCGGTCCGCCGGGCGGACGGCAGCAGGCCGTACGAGGCGGAATCAGCCGCGGCCTCCGGTGAACGGGGGCTCGCCCGGCTTCAGCGGGCGGAAGCGCATCGCCGACCACACCTCGTCCACGGCCACCTGCCCGTTCGGACGCAGCCCGTACTCGCCCGCGATCGGCCACAGCGAATCACGGTTGATGTCGGCCTTGTTGCCCTTCGGGTAGGCGATCCACACGATCCCGGGCTCGCTCAGCACCGCACGGTGCTCGTCGAGCAGGCCGCGCGCGGCGGCGGCGTCGGCGGCGAAGAACACCGCCACGTCCGCCTCCTTGACGGTGCCGGCGTGGCGGGCGCCCTCGGGCAGCGGCTCCACCAGCGGGCGGTGGGCGTCCGCGGAGATCCACACGGTGGAGCCCGGCTTGATCAGCAGTTTCTCGGCGACGGTCTTGGCAGGCATGGTCAGGCCCTCGTGTAGGTCAGGTTCAGCACGCCGGTGCCGAAGGTGGCGGACTCGGTGAGTGTCAGGGGGATCCGGGCGCTTCCGGGCTCGAACAGGCGGCGGCCGGTGCCGACCACGAGGGGGTGGACCAGCAGGTTGAGCTCGTCGAGCAGGCCTTCGCGCAGCAGCCAGGTCACCAGGGTGGGGCTGCCGCTCATGCCGATGTCCCCGCCGGGGCTCTCCTTGAGCCGCAGCAGCTCCTTGCGCGGGTCGGCGGCGATGACGGTGGTGTTGGCCCAGGCGGGGTCGGTCAGGGTGGTGGAGACGACGTACTTGGGGGCGGCGTTCAGGGTGGCGGCCATGGGGTCCTGGCCGGCGTCCTGGTGCGGCCAGTGGGCGGCGAAGACGTCGTAGGTGCGCCGGCCGAGCAGCAGGGCGTCGGCGGCTGCCAGCTGCGCGGCGACCGCCTGGCGCATCTCCTCGTCGAGATACGGGAAGTGCCAGGTCTCGGGGGCTTCGACGACGCCGTCGAGCGAGATGAACAGCCCCGCGACGATCTTTCTCATGGGTTCGCGGCTCCTTGCGTTCCGAGGTGGCTTCAGCCTTCCACCGACAAATCTTTTTGTCAAGGCAGCCGCATCTGTCGGTGATCAAACCGGATGAGCGGGGCGCGCCAGGGCCGATAAGGTGCGTGAGCATGACCTTTCCCCGCAAGCTGACCAGGGGCGATGTGGTGCGCGTCGTCGCCCCGGCCGGCTCCCGCGCGATGGTGACCGAGCACGACCACACCGCCGTCATCGAGGCGCGCTTCGCCGAGCTCGGCCTCACCCTCACCTACGGCCGCCACGTGGACGAGCGCGACGCCTTCGACTCCTCGGCCGTCGCCTCCCGCGTCGCCGACCTGCACGACGCCTTCGCCGACCCCTCGGTCGCGGCGATCCTCACGGTCATCGGCGGCTACAACAGCAACGAGCTGCTGCCGTACCTGGACTGGGAGCTGATCCGCGCCAACCCCAAGATCTTCTGCGGCTACTCCGACATCAGCGCCCTGCAGAACGCCATCCTGGCCCGCACCGGCCTGGTGACCTACTCCGGGCCGCACTGGTCCACGTTCGGCATGCGCGACCACTTCGAGCAGACCCTGGGCTGGTTCACCGACATCATGTTCGGCACCGAGCCGGTCGCCCTGGCGCCCTCCGGCACCTGGAGCGACGACCTGTGGTTCATCGACCAGGACAAGCGCGAGCTCCTCCCCAACGAGGGCTGGTGGCGCCTGCGGCGCGGCACCGCCGAGGGGCGGCTCGTCGGCGGCAACCTGGCCACGCTCAGCCTGCTGCAGGGCACCCCGTACATGCCGTCACTCGACGGCGCGATCCTCTTCCTGGAGGACGACTTCGAGTCGCACCCGGCGACCTTCGCCCGCAACCTGACGTCCCTGCTCCAGCAGCCCGGCGCCACCGGCGTGCGCGGGCTGGCCGTCGGGCGCTTCCAGCCGGCGACCCGCATGACCCGCCCGCTGCTGGAGCAGATCGTCGCCACCCAGCCGACCCTGGAGGGGGTGCCGGTGCTGGCCAACCTCGACTTCGGCCACACCCACCCCCTGGCCACCATCCCGATCGGCGGGCGGGCCGGGCTCACGGTCACCGGCGAGCGGGCGAGCCTGGTCCTGCGCGAGCACTGATCGCCAGGGGCCGGTCAGGACTCCAGGAAGTGCAGCACGGCCAGCACGCGGCGGCTGTAGCCGGTGGTGTGCGACAGGTTCAGCTTGTCGAACAGCGAGTTGACGTGCTTCTCCACCGCGCTCTGCGACACGTGCAGCTCCTGCGCGATCGAGGCGTTGGTCAGCCCCTGGGCCATCCGCTCCAGCACCGCGCGCTCGCGCGCCGTCAGCCGCGACAGCGGGTCCACCTGCGTGGTGCGGGCCAGGAGCTGCCGCACCACCTCCGGGTCGAACGCCGCGCCGCCCGCGCCCACCCGTTCCAGCGCGTCGAGGAAGTCGCCGACCTGCCCGACCCGGTCCTTCAGCAGGTAGCCCACGCCGTCGACGTCGGAGCTCATCAGCTCGGTGGCGTAGCGCTTCTCCACGTACTGCGACAGCACCAGCACCTTGACCTCGGGCCAGCGGCGCCGGATCTCCAGCGCCGCCCGCAGCCCCTCGTCGGTGTGGGTGGGCGGCATGCGCACGTCGGCCACGACGATGTCGGGGCGGTGCTCATCCACCGCCGCCACCAGCGCCTGCCCGTCGCTGACGGCCGCGGGCACCTCGTGCCCCTCCTCCACCAGCAGCCGCACCAGGCCCTCGCGCAGCAGCGTGGAGTCCTCAGCGAGGATCACCCGCACGGCAGCACCGCCGTGATCGTCGTGGGGCCGCCCGCCGGGCTGGTGACCTCGAACCGGCCGTCGAGCGCCGCCACCCGCCTGGCCAGCCCCGACAGGCCGCTGCCCGTCGCCTGCGCGCCGCCCGCGCCGTCATCGCGCACCCGTACGACCACCGCCGCGTCCTCCTCCTCGTGCACCTCGACCGTGATCCGCGTGGCGCCGGCGTGCTTGGCCGCGTTCGTCACCGCCTCGCAGACCACGAAGTACGCCGCCGTCTCCACCGCCATCGGCGGCCGCCGTTCCAGCCGGCAATCTACCGTGACGGGCACGCTGGAGCGTTCCGCGACCCCCGCCAGCGCCTCGCCCAGCCCGAGGGAGTCCAGCCCGCTCGGGTAGACCCGCCAGGCCACCTCGCGCAGCTCCGTGAGCGCCTGCTGCGCCTCGCGGTGCGCCTGCTCCATCAGCTCGGTACGGCCGCGCAGGGACCGGCCGATCAGCATCGACAGCGCCACCAGCCGCTGCTGCAGCCCGTCGTGCAGGTCACGCTCGATCCTGCGCCGCTCGGAGTCGACCGCCGCCACGATCCCGGCCCGGCTCTCGGCCAGCTCGGTGATCCGGCGCCGCAGCACCTCGGTCGGGTCGGGGCCGAGCATCCGCCTGGCCAGCGTGACCTCCAGCGCGTGCACGCCGGCCAGGCCCGACAGCACCAGGAACAGCGCCACGAACCCGGCGACGCCGAGATAGGTCCCCAGCGGCAGCGAGGGCGCCATGCCGTCGAACGGCTCGCCCCGCGCCCAGGCGGACACGAACGGCACCGCCGTCCTGACCCCGAACACCAGCAGCGCGATCACCAGGCCGCCCAGCACCCCGACGGGCACCCGCGCGGCCAGGTACCCGGCCGCCCGCTTGCCGCGCCCGTCGCTCAGCGCGTCGAGCGACGACAGGTCCAGGCGCAGGCGGCGGGCCTCCAGCCTGGCCAGCCGCCGGGTGGCGGCCCACACGTTGGGGTTGCCCAGGAACGGCAGCGCGAGCAGCAGGAACGCCAGCTCCGCCAGTGCGGTGACGGCGCCCAGCAGCACGGCGCCGCCCAGGCGCAGCCCCTCAGCGACGGCTCGCATGCCTCCCCTTGCGCCGCTCGGTCAGCCGGACCACGACGAAGACCACGACCGCCAGGGCGACCAGGCCGAGCACGACCTTGCTGCCGATGCCGGCGTAGGTCTCCACCAGGTGCCAGTTGTCGCCCAGGAGGTAGCCGGCCATCACGAAGGCGGTGTTCCAGATGAGGCTGCCGGCCGTCGTGAGCAGCGTGAACACCGGCAGCGGCATGCGCTCCACGCCGGCGGGGATGGAGATGAGGCTGCGGAAGATGGGGATCATCCTGCCGAAGAACACGGTCTTGCGGCCGTGGCGGTGGAAGAACGCCTCGGTCTTCTCGATGTCGGTGATCTTGATCAGGGGCAGCTTGGCGGCGATGGCCAGCGTGCGCTCGCGGCCGAGCAGCGCCCCCACCGCGTACAGGGCCAGCGCACCGATCACCGACCCCAGCGTCGTGCACACCAGGACGTCGAGCAGGTCCATGCTGCCCTTGCTCGCGGTGAAACCGGCGAGCGGCAGGATCACCTCGCTCGGCAGGGGCGGGAACAAGTTCTCCAGTGCGATGGCCAGCCCCGCCCCCACGGCACCAAGGCTCTCCATCAATCCGATCAGCCAGTCAGTCATGAGATCAAGGCTATGGAAGATCCGGAAAAACGCGGAATGGGGAGCATGCCCGATCGCTCCTGCGGTAAACCCCACCCCCCTTGTACCGTACGATGTACGGTCGTGAGCTCTTCGACGGATCTGGCCCGCTACCCGGCAGTCTTCCAACCCGGCGACCCGCCCAGATCCGGTCAGGTCGCCTTCCTCGACCCCGGCGGGGCGGACCTGGTCACCGTGACCGAGGAGCATGACGGGCAGATCCTGACCAGGCCCGCCCCGGCCACCCTCGTGCCCGTCGGGGAGGCGGTGGCGGCGCTGGCAAGGGCCCGCATGGACCCGCACGCCCATCCGGCCGCCCGCTTCTGGGGCGCCGCCGCGCTCATCGCGCTGCAGCTCCTGACCCGGGGGCGGATCCTGCCGGGCGTGACGTCCGGGGAGCACGACTCCTGGCGGGCCGGGCCGCTGGACGCCGAGGACCTGCGGCGCGTGCGTGAGCTGGCCGCCGCGATGCCCGCCGCCGCCCGCGCCATCCCCCTCGACGGCGGCACGCCCGGCTCTGGCACGCCCGACGGAGAGCCGCTCGACGCAGAGCCGCTCGACGGCGGTCCGCTGCTGCCGGACGCCGAACCGCTCCTGCGGGCCTTCCTGGACGCGGTCGCCGACGCCATGCCGCGCTCGCCCGGCGCCGTACGCGCCACCGGCACCACCGCCTTCGCCGCCGCCAAGCCCGTCAAGGTCCCCCACCTGCGCCGCTGGTCGGAGGAGGTCTCGGCCGGGCTGGACGCCGGCGTGCGCCTGTCGCTGCGCATCGAGGCCGACGACCCGGCCAGCGCCGAGTTCCGCGCCGTCGTCCAGCTGCACAGCCTCGCCGACCCGTCCCTCGTCGTGGACGCCGCCGACCTGTGGCAGGGCCGCGACCCCGGCTTCGGCGCCCGCGCCAGGATCGAGGCCACGCTCGCCGTCCGCCGCGCCGCCCGCGCCTGGCCTCGCCTGGAACGCCTGCTGGAAAGCGCCGTCCCCGACGAGCTCACGCTCTCCGACGGCGACGTCGAGGACCTCCTCGCCGGAGCCGCCGACCGCCTGGCCGCCGCCGGGGTGGACGTGCACTGGCCCAAGTCCCTCGTGCGCGGGCTCAGCGCCCGCGCCGTCATCGGCGAGCGCGACCCGGCGCCCTCCGACCTGCCCTCCTTCCTCGGCGGGCACCACCTGACCAGCTTCGACTGGCAGCTCGCCCTCGGCGGACACCGCCTGACCGCCGCCGAGATGGACCGCCTGGCAGAGGCCCACCGCCCCGTCGTACGGCTGCGCGACCAGTGGGTGCTCATCGACCCCGACCTGGCCCGCAAGGCCCGCCAGCGCGACCTGAAGCCCCTGACGGGCATCGAGGCGCTCGGCGCCGCCCTGACCGGCACGGTCGAGGTCGAGGGCGAGCAGGTGCCCGTCGAGCCCACCGCCTGGCTGGAGGAGCTGCGTGAGCGCCTTGCCGAGCCCGCCGGGATCGACCCGCCGCAGGCCCTGGCCGCCACCCTGCGCGACTACCAGCTCGCCGGGCTGCGCTGGCTGGCCAGGATGACCTCGCTCGGCCTGGGCGCCTGCCTGGCCGACGACATGGGCCTGGGCAAGACGATCACGCTCATCGCGCTGCACCTGCACCGCGCCGCCGAGGGCGCGGGCCCCACGCTCGTCGTCTGCCCCGCCTCGCTGCTGGGCAACTGGGAGCGCGAGATCACCAGGTTCGCGCCCGGCGTGCCCGTGCGCCGCTACCACGGCAGCAACCGGGCCCTGGCCGAGGAGGGGTTCGTGCTGACCACGTACGCCACCATGCGGCTGGACGCCGCCCTGCTGGCCGCCCACCGCTGGGGCCTGGTCGTCGCCGACGAGGCCCAGCACGTCAAGAACCCCGCCTCCGGCACCGCCAAGGCGCTGCGCGAGATCCCCGCCGCCGCCCGCGTCGCCCTCACCGGCACCCCCGTGGAGAACAACCTCTCCGAGCTGTGGGCCATCCTCGACTGGACCACGCCGGGGCTGCTCGGCCCCCTCGGCCGGTTCAGGGCCCGCTGGGCCAGGCCCGTGGAGTCCGGCGACACCGACGCGGCCGAGCGGCTCTCGCGGCTGGTCGGGGCGTTCCTGCTGCGCCGCCGCAAGAGCGACCCCGGCATCGCGCCCGAGCTGCCGCCCAAGACCGAGACCGACCGGCCCGTGGCCCTGACCCCCGAGCAGGCCGGCCTGTACGAGGCCGTGGTCCGCGAGATCATGGCCCAGATCGCCGCCGCCCAGGGCATGGCCAGGCGCGGCCTGGTCGTCAAGCTGCTCACCGGGCTCAAGCAGATCTGCAACCACCCCGCGCACTACCTGCACGAGACCAGCCCCCGCCTGACCGGCCGCTCCGGCAAGCTGGAGCTGCTCGACGAGCTGATCGACACCATCGTGGCCGGCGACGGCGCCGTGCTCGTCTTCACCCAGTACGTCGCCATGGCCCGCCTGCTGGAACGCCACCTCACCGACCGCGGCGTCCCCACCCAGCTCCTGCACGGCGGCACCCCCGTCGCCCGCCGCGAGGAGATGGTCCAGCGCTTCCAGGACGGCAGCGCCCCCGTGTTCCTGCTGTCGCTCAAGGCCGCCGGCACCGGCCTGAACCTGACCCGCGCCGACCACGTCATCCACTACGACCGCTGGTGGAACCCGGCCGTGGAGGACCAGGCCACCGACCGCGCCTACCGCATCGGCCAGACCAGGCCCGTCCAGGTGCACCGCCTCATCGCCGAAGGCACGATCGAGGACCGCATCGCCCGCATGCTCACCGCCAAACGCTCGCTCGCCGAGGCCGTGCTGGCCTCCGGCGAGGCCGCCTTCACCGAGCTGACCGACGCCGAGCTGGCCGCCCTCGTGGAGCTGAGATGACCGCCGCCCGTGGTTTCGCCGCGTTCGCCCCGCAGAGCGCCGGCGCCCGCTTCGCCACCTCCTGGTGGGGACGCGCCTGGATCCAGGCCCTGGAGGACACCTCCCTGGACCACGGCCTGCTGCGCAAGGGCCGCGCGTACGCCAAGCAGGGCCGGCTGGGCCCCATCACCGTCAGCCCCGGCAGGATCGCCGCCGTCGCCGAGAGCGAGTACGACGTCGTCGTCGCCGTCGAGCAGCTCACCGACGCCGAGTGGGAGCGCTTCCTGGACCAGGTGGCCGCCAAGGCGGGGCACATCGCCGCGCTGCTCGACCGCGACATGCCGCACGACCTGGTGGAGGCCGCCCAGGACGCCGCCGTGCCGCTGCTGCCCGCCGTCGGCGACCTGGAGCCGGAGTGCTCCTGCCCCGACTGGGGGCACCCCTGCAAGCACGCCGCCGCCCTGTGCTACCAGGCCTCCTGGCTGCTGGACGCCGACCCGTTCGTGCTGCTGCTGTTGCGCGGGCGCGGCGAGCGCGACCTCATCGAGGCGCTGCAGGAGCGCGAGGCGCCTGCCCAGAAGCCGTCCGGGGTGCCGGCCGCCGTCGCCTACGCCGCCGGGGTGCCGCCGCTGCCGGAGCCGCCGCCGTACGACGTGACCTACAGCCCGCCCGCGCTGGAGCCCGCGCCCGGCGTGGACGTGGCCGCGCTCGCGGTGCTGGCCGCCTCGGCCGCCGGGCGGGCCCGCGAGCTGCTGCGGCGCGGCAGGCTGCCGGAGCTGAGCGAGTACCAGGACCGCGTCCGCCTGGCCGCCGAGCACGACCTCGACCTCGGGCTCGACGCCGCCGTCCAGGCCTGGCGCCACGGCGGCGCCGACGGCCTGGACGTCCTGGACGGCTCCTGGACCCCGCCCCGGCGGGAGCTGGCCAGGGCCCAGGCGCTGCTGGAGGCCGGCTGGGAGGGCGAGCGCCCGCCGCACGTGGAGACGTGGCGCAACCGCTGGACCATCGGCCCCGTGCAGCTGCGCTACGGCCGTGACGGGCGCTGGTACCCCTTCACCCGGCGCGACGACGAGTGGTGGCCGGCGGGGCCGCCGGAGCGCGACCCGGCGGCCCTGCTCGGCTGAGCGGGCGCCCTACCAGGGGATCTGCAGGGCCCAGAGCTGGTTGGACGGGAAGCAGGTGTACCAGGGCCACAGGCCGGTGCTGCGGCCCTGCTGGCCGACGGAGTGGCAGCTCTCCGCGCTGGGGTAGTAGCCGTAGATGCTGACCGGCGCCGCCGCGGCCGCCGCGATGACGGGGGTCGTCCCGCCGGCGAAGGCGGCGAGGCCGAGGCTGATGGTGGCGAGGCGTAACGATGCTCTGCTCATGAGGCTCCTCACCTGCGGATTCACCAGAAACTGTTAGTTAATTTTACTAACAGAAAGCCGTCGTACAAGGGCCCCCGCAAGGCTAACCCTGGCGCGTCACCGCCAGGGTGCGCAGGACGCAGAACTCGTTGCCCTCCGGGTCGGCCATGACCACCCAGCTCCGGCCCTGGCCCTGGCCCACGTCCCGTCTGACGGCGCCGAGGCCGAGCAGCCTGGTCACCTCCTCGTCGGTGCCGCCGTCGATCGGGCTGAGGTCGAGGTGCAGCCGGTTCTTCCCGGCCCTGCCCTCGGGCACCTGGATGAACAGCAGGGTCGGCGGCATCTGGCGGGCCACCACCTGCTCGACGGTCGGCTTCCAGGAGCCGATCTCGACCTTGCCCTCGTGGCGGTCGATCACCTCGAAGTCCAGGACCGCGCACCAGAAGGCCGCGAGGCGCTCCGGATCGTGGCAGTCGATGGTCAGCTCGGTGAACCTACTGGTCATGTCCCGCTCCGGTGCTCGGCGGCGTTCCGAGCCAGGCGGCGAGCGCCTGACGCAGCGAGGACGCGGCGCCGTCCGCGCTCTCGCCGAGGCCGGCGGCCCAGGCGACGTGGCCGTCCGGGCGGATCAGCAGGGCGTCGGCCGGCCGGTCGTCGGTCTTGGCGGTGCGGACGTCGAGGAGCCGCCCCCAGTCCTGGGCGATCCGGCGGAGCTCCGGGAGGCCGGCCAGGTCGAGCAGGACGGGCCGGGCGGCGTGCATGAGCCCGGCGACGCTGGTGACGCCTTCGTCGGTGTGCAGGGTGAGGTCGGGGGCGAAGGCGCCGGCCAGCGGATGATGAGGCCCGGCGCCGGGCATCGGGTAGCGGAGGTCGGCGCCGGCGACGAGGGCTCCCATCCGGCGCAGCGGCTGCTCGTCGGTGAGCAGCTCGGTGAAGAGCTCCCGCAGCGCCTCCGCGGCCGCGTCGTGCCCGCGCCGCAGGGCCACCTGCGCCCGGGTGTGCAGCAGGGTACGGGCGCCGGCCAGGTGGCGTTCGGCGTGGTAGGTGTCCAGCAGGCCGGCCGGGGCCGTGCCGCGCAGGTCGGCGGCCAGCTTCCAGGCCAGGTTGACCGCGTCCAGCATGCCGGCGTTGAGCGCCACCCCGGTGGCCGGGAACAGGTGCGCCGCGTCCCCGGCCAGCAGGATCCGCCCCTCGCGGTAGCGTTCGGCCTGGCGGGCCTTGAAGGTGAAGCGCGACAGCCGGGTCGATCCGGCCAGGGGCAGGTGGGCGCCGAGCACGCGGTGGATGCTGTCCTGCAGCTCGGTCAGGGTCATCGGGACGTCGTCGTCGTACTCGATGGTCTCGTCCTCGATGGTGTAGAGGGAGACGGACCGGTTGCCGGGTGTGGAGCCGACGCCGAGCAGGCCCTGGTCGGTGCGGGTGAATCCGGCGCGGACGGTGCCGAAGCCGGGGACGTCGAGATCGCCGTTGTCCAGGACGGTGGCCGTGTCGGGCAGGGTGACCTGGGCCAGCCGGTTGACCTCGGGATAGGTGGTGCCGGGGAACGGGATGCCCGCCCAGTCGCGCACGCGGCTGCGCGCGCCGTCGCATGCCACGAGGTAGCGGGCGCTCACCCGGTAGGGGCCGTCCGGGCCGCTCACGTCCACGGTGACCGCAGCACTGTCCTGGCTCACCCCGGCCACCTCGTGCCCGCGGCGAAGCTCGACGCCGAGCTCGCCGGCGCGTTCGCCGAGCAGCCGCTCCAGCAGTTGCTGCGGCAGCGGCAGGGCGTGCATCGGGGGATCCGGCAGCTGGGTGAGGTCCAGATGCACCCCGCCGAACGGGAACCGGGGAGCGGGCATGGGACCGGTGCAGGCGGCTCGGAAACGTTCCAGCAAGCCTCGGTGGCGCAGCAGCTCCAGGATCTGGCCGCCCAGGCCGCCGGCCTTGGGGGTGTCGCGGGGGCGCGGCTGCCGTTCCAGCACCAGCGGCCGCACTCCGGCCAGGCGCAGTTCGGCGGCCAGCATGAGACCGGTCGGGCCGGCCCCCACGATGATCACGTCGGCGTTCTCCGACGGCCGGTCAGTCTCGTGGTGCTCGATCATCAATGACCTTTCGATGGTGTCGTTCGTCGCGCCGGGACGGGCTTCGCCCGCGGCGGGTCGTAGGCCGGGTCGGGGCTGGTGAGCCTGCGGGCACGCATGGCACTCACTCCTCGCGTCAGCCTTCGACGGGCTGGGTCGGCGTGCCGAAGGAGACGCGCACGTTGTTACGGGCCAGGGCGGTGCGGGGGCGTTCTGCTCGGGGGTGAGGCGGTGGGTGGTCATCAGCTCGACGGCCGGCCGGGACGGTGCCGTCCAGCTCGGCGTCGGGGCCGGCCAGCACCTCACGCGGCCTGCGCAGGCCCGTCGCGGTGAAGCCGTTGGTCATCTGAATCTCCTTGTCGTCATGATGGGGCGGCCGGTTGGGGTTCCGATGCGTTCACCTTCACGGAGGGCGCTGACATCGGGCTGTCGCCGGCCTGATACCGCCGTCGACCCGGTGGCGCCAGGTCAGCGGGCGGTACGGCCGGATGACGGCCGCTCCGCGGCGAAGCCGGGAGCGTAGTCCCTGAGCCGCACGAGGCACGGGCGGGCCGTCGCGCGGCCGAGCCCCGCCTGCGGAGGCGTGCCCAGGAAGAACCGGTCGGCGCCTTCGCGCCCCAGGTGCTGGTGCTCGGCGACGAAACCGCGCAGCTCCCGCTCGTAGGCGGCGAACGCCCGCGCGTGGCCGCCACCCGTGGCCAGCTCGCCGGCCAGGATGTAGGCGCCGATCAACGCCTGGGAGGCGCCCCGGCCCGAGGCGGGCGCCGCACCGTGACCGGCGTCACCGAGCAGCACCACCCGGCCCGAGGACCAGCGGCCCATCTCCACCTGGGCGTTGGCCTCGAAGAACAGGTCGTCCGCCCCCCACATCTCCTCCAGCAGCCGCTGCACCGGCCGGCCTTCGCCGGCGAACCGCTCGGCCACGATGCGCTTGTGCTGCCCCGCGTCGTCGCGGTCGTAGACCAGCGGCCCGGAGGCGAAGTGCAGGGCGGCACGCGCCCGGGCGCCGTCACGGACGCTGAGCACCGCGGCCGCCCTGCCCGGTCCGCAGAGAACCCGGCCGCCGTCCTCGGCGCCGGGACGGCCGCGCAGACCGAAGAACGCCGTATAGAGGCCCAGGTGCCGGACGAAGCGCTCATGCGGCCCGAAGACCAGCGAGCGGGTGCGCGAGTGCAGCCCGTCGGCGCCGGCCACCAGGTCGAAGCGGCGCGGCCGGCCGCGGTCGAAGGTGACCCGCACGTCGTCGGCGCTCTGCTCCAGGGTGGCGATCGAGTCGCCGAAGACGTACTCGACCTCGCCGCGGGTGACCTGGTAGAGCAGGCCGGCCAGGTCGTCCCTGAGGATCTCCAGGTCGGCCGGGCGGATCGCCACGGGCAGGGCGGCGTGCTCGTGCGGCCCCGCCGTGTCGGCCAGGCGCAGGTCCAGCGCTTCGACCTGCTCCAGCAGGGCCATCCGGTCCAGCACGTCCAGTGCCTCGCCGCGCAGGCCCGTCGCGTACCCGCCCCGGCGCGCCCGTGGCGCGCGCTCCACCACGGTCGGGGTGAACCCGTGGTGGCGCAGCCAGTACGCCAGCGCGGCCCCGGCGACGCCGGCACCGCAGACCAGGACGTCCATCCACGTTCTCCCTCGACCAGGCGAATCCGTACGCATCGAGGATCAAGTACGGTGAGCAGCCGGAACAACGACGAACCCCGGAAGATCACCTTCAGTGGGAGTGAACGGAGCAGCTCAGGCGTGGAACTAAGGGACATCGAGATCTTCCTGACCCTCGCCGAGGAGCTGCACTTCGGTCGCACCGCCACCCGGCTGTGCCTGTCGCCCGCCCGCGTCACCCAGGCGATCCAGAAGCAGGAACGGCGGGTCGGCGCTCCCCTGTTCGAGCGCAACAACCGCACGGTCCGGCTGACCCCGGTCGGGCGGCAGCTCCGCGACGACCTCCGGCCGCTCTACGCCGGGCTGAAGGACAGCATCGAACGCGCCCAGCTCGCCGGCCAGGGCATCACCGGCACGCTGCGCGTCGGCATGCTGCCGCTCAACGCCCACGACCTGCGCCCCTACTGGGACGTCTTCCGCCTGCGCCACCCGCAGTGGCAGCTGCGCATCCACAGTGCCCCGGTGGGCCAGGCCTTTCCCGCGCTGCGCCGCGGCGACATCGACGTCCTGGTGAGCTGGCTGCCCGTCGACGAACCCGACCTCACCGTGGGGCCGGTCGTCTTCGCCGAGCAGCGCGTGCTGGCCGTCGCCGCCGACCACCAGCTCGCCCCGCGCGCGCGGGTCTCGCTGGAGATGATCTCCGACTTCCAGCACCCGCACACCGATTCCGGGCCCGGCTACTGGTACGACGCCTACGCCCCGCGCCTCTCCCGGCGGGGCCGGGAGATCGAGCGCGGCCCCGTGGTGCGGGACGCGGAAGAGGCCATGACCCTGGCCAGCATGGACGGGCTCGTCGTGCTCTTCCCCGCCCATGTCACCCGCTACTGGGCACGGCCGGACATCGCCTACCTGCCGGTCACCGACATGGAGGCGCTGCCGTACGCGCTGGTGTGGCGCAGCGAGGCGGAGAGCGAGCCCATCCGGGCGCTGGCCGCGATCATCCGCGACCTGGGCCCTCTCCCGTCCTGAGGCGGCCGGCCTCCTCGGAGGCTTTGCGAGGCGGGGGCCGGTCTTCTCGAAGGCTTTCCGAGGCGGCGCGCGGGCCCGTCAGGAGGCGACCGAGATGACGTGGCCGATCGAGGTGCGGTCGCCGATCAGCTCCAGCATGCAGTGCGCCGTGTCGGCGCGGGTGGTCCGCAGGCCGCCGCGGATGCTGAGATCGCGGGCCGTGCGGTAGGAGCTCGTCCGGCCGGCGTCGGTCAGGCGGGCGGGGCGGACGATCGTCCAGTCCGCGTCGGAGTCGCGCAGCAGGCGCTCGGCCCTGGCCAGGTCGGCGTAGGAGTGGCGGAACAGGCGCTGGATGACCAGGGGCTTGAGCACGTACCGGGTGAAAGGGCCGTCGCCCGCGTCGGCCTCCAGGCCGGCGGCGCCGACCATGAGCAGGCGGCGGGTGCCGGTCTGCCGCATGGCGGCCAGGATGGAGCCGATGCCGGCGCTCTGGACGGTGGTGGGTCCGCGCTCGCGCGAGCCCAGCGCGCTCAGCACGGCGTCGCGGCCCTTGACGGTGGGGGCGATGGCCTCGGGGTTCATGAGGTCGGTCTCGACGACGTCGAGGCGGTCACGCAGGTCGGCGGGCAGGCGGCCGGCGTCGCGGACGACGGCGGTGACGTCGTGGGCCCGCTCCAGCCCCTGACGCAGGAGCTCCAGCCCGGTGCCGCCGGTGGCTCCGAAGACGGTGATCTTCATGTGGGGTCATCCCTCACGCAATGGGGTATGTAAGTGCTCACTCACCACGATAGCCCCACGACCTCGGGGGCGAGCTACTTGGCTCAAGCGGAATCTTTCCGACATTCTTTCCCCGTGCGCGTTGAGCTTCTCGGCCCCGTCAAGGCCTACCTGGACGATGACGAACCTGCCGGGATCAACGGGGTACGGCTGCGCACGCTGCTGTCCCGGCTCGCGCTGGAGCCCGGCCGTCCCGTGTCCGCCGAGACACTCATCGGCGACCTGTGGGGCGAGCAGGCGCCCTCGGGAGCCACCGCCGCCCTGCACACCCTGGTCGCCCGGCTGCGCAGGGCCATCGGCGGAGCCGCGGCGCTGGAGCTGGTCGCCGGCGGCTACCGGCTGCCCGTGCGGGCCCAGGACGTGGACGCCTGCCGGTTCGAGGAGCTGGTCGCCAGGGGGCGGCGCGAGCTGGCCGCCGGCGCGCACCGGGAAGCCGCCGCCACCCTGCGCGCGGCCCTGGACCTGTGGCGTGGCGAGGCCCTGGCCGACGTGCGGGAGGCGCCCTTCGCCGACCGGGTCGCCACCCGGCTGCACGACCTGCGCGACGCCGCCGCCCAGGACCGCATCGAGGCCGAGCTGCACCTGGGCGGGTACGCCGAAGTGCTCGGCGACCTGGCGACGCTGGCCGCGCACCACCCGCTCAGCGAGCGGCTGGCCGGGATGCGGATGCGCGCCCTGGCCGCGGCCGGGCGCCAGTCCGACGCGCTGGCCGTCTACGCCCAGATTCGCGGCAGGCTCGCCGACGAGCTGGGCGTGGATCCCGCGCCGGAGCTGGAGGAGATCCATCTGGCGCTGTTGCGCGGCGAGATGGAGCGGCCCCCGGCGCCCGGGCGGGCGGCCCCCAACCGGCTGCCCGCCCAGCTCACCGGCTTCGTGGGGCGCGAGCCCGAGCTGGCCAGGCTCGCCGCCCTGCTCCCGGCCGGCCGGCTGGTCACCGTCGTCGGGCCCGGCGGCTCCGGCAAGACCAGGCTCGCGCTGGAGGCCGTGGCCAGGGACCCGGCGCACGCGCGCGGGCGGGTCTGGTTCGTGCCGCTGGCCGAGGTGGGCGCGGCGGACCCGTTCCTCGACGCGGTGCTGACCGCGCTCGACGACCGACCGCCCGAGACCAGGCGGGCCACGTCCCTGGACCGCGTCTGCGAGCTGCTCGGCGCCGACGACGCCCTCCTCGTGCTGGACAACTGCGAGCACCTCATCGAGGACGCCGCCGACCTGGCCGACCAGCTCCTCCTACGCCTGCCCCGGCTGCGCATCCTGGCCACCAGCCGCCGGCCCCTGGCCATCACCGGCGAGACCCTGTGCCACCTGAGCCCCCTCGACGTGCCCGACGACGCGGCGCAGGCGGCACAGTCGGCCGCGGTGCGCCTGTTCGCCGAACGAGCGGCCCAGGTGCAGCCGGGCTTCACGCTCGACGCCACCACGCTGGAGACCGTCGTGGAGATCTGCCGCCGGCTGGACGGCCTGCCCCTGGCCCTGGAGCTGGCCGCCGCCAAAGTCCGCTCTATGAGCCTGCCGCAGATCGCCGCCCGCCTCGACGACCGCTTCCGCCTGCTCACCCCGGGCAGCAGGGCGGCCCCGCAGCCCCGGCGCACGCTGCTCGCGGTCGTGGAGCGGAGCTGGGACCTGCTGGACGAGCAGGAGCGCACGCTGGCCAGGCGCCTGGCCGGCTTCCCCGGCGGTGCGGAGCTGCCGGAGCTGGAGGCGGCCTGCGCGGACGCGTCGCTGCCCGCCGGGGAGATCGTCTACGTGCTCGGCTCCCTGGTCGAGAAGTCCGTCGTCCAGGAGGCCGGCGGCCGGTACCGGATGCTGGAGACCGTCCGCGCCTACGCGCTGCGCGACCTCCTCGCCGCCGGAGCGCCCCCGCTCACGCCGGGTTCCGCTCGGTGAGCGCCGCGAGGACCTCCTCCAGGCTGGGCAGCCGCAACCCCAGCTCATCGGCCGGGATCCCCGCCTGATCGAGCCTCCTGACCAGTGCGGAGACCAGCATGGGATCGTCGGCGGGCACGCTCACCAGCCCCGTGCGATCGTCCTGGGCCGCGGTCGTGCCGGTCAGCTCGCCCAGGATGCCGGCGACCGCGTCCAGGTCCGCCCACAGAGTGGGGCGCACGTGCAGGACCTGCCCGCCGACGCGGCGCTTCAGCTCGCCGGGGCGCCCCTCGGCCGCCACCCTGCCGCCGTCGATGACGGTGACGCGATCGGCGAGCCGACCGGCCTCCTCCAGGTCCCGGGTGGTGAGCAGGAGGGTGGTGCCGTCGGAGACCAGCTCGCCGACCACCCGCCACAACGCGTCGCGGGTGCGCGGGTCCAGGCCGCTGGTCGGCTCGTCCAGCAGCAGGACCCGTGGCCGGCCGACGAGACCGGCGGCCAGGTCCAGGCGGCGGCGCAGGCCGCCGGGCAGGGTGGCCAGCGGCCGGTCGGCGGCCTCGGTGAGCGTGAGCCGTTCCAGCAGCTCGGCGGCGCGCGCCCGCGCCTGCTCCCCCGGCAGGCCGAGCAGGCGGCCCGCCAGCACCAGGTGCTCCATGCCCGGCAGGTCCTCGTCCACCGGGACGGGCCGGCCGACCAGCTCGCGGACCCGGGCCGCCTCCCGCACCACGTCGTGACCGCCGACCTCGGCCCGCCCTCCGTCGGGGCGTACCAGCGTGGCCAGGATCCGCACCATGGTGGTCTTGCCGGCCCCGGCCGGCCCCAGGATGCCGACGGCCTGGCCCGCCGGCACCTCCAGGTCCACCCCGTCCAGCGCGGTCGTGCCGCCGTACCTCTTGATCAGCCCTTCGGCTCTGATCGCGTGCATCTGCTGCTCCTCATCGTCGGATGGGTACGACGATGCCGGGGGTGCCTGTCACGGCACGGACACCGCGCTAACAGCGGCGCTCAGGCCCCCTCGACGAGAAGGGGCAGGGTGCGGGGCCGCGCACCTGGCCGGCCGACCACGTCACCGTTCCACGGTCATCGCGGCGGTTCCCCTCTCTCGACGCCGGCCCCCGTACGGGGATGTTCAGGGTCGCGACACGGCACCGGCTCCCTGCTCGGCCAGCACCCGCGCCAGCTCCACCACCACCTCGCGGCGGCGGGCGACGGCCCGCTCGGGGTCGGGCTCGTCCAGGATGAGCCGGCGGATCTGCGGCACCGCGAAGTTCCACGCCACCAGACCGAGGATGGTGAACAGCCAGTCCTGTGCCGTGGGCCGGTCCGGCAGCCCGGCGGCCAGCAGGCCGTCCACGTGGCCGCGGTAGGACCTGGCGCGCTCGTCCTCGCCCTCGACCGGGCCGCTCCCGGCCTCCAGCGCCTCCCACAGCAGCAGGCGGACCAGCTCGGGATGCTCGTGGTACCAGTCGTGGAGCTGCCCGACGGCCTCCGGCAGCGTGTGCGGGTCGAGGGTCACCGCGTGGCAGATCTCGTCCAGCTTGGCCCGGACGACCGCGCCGAAGAGCTTCTCCTTGCCGCCGAAGTACAGGTAGATGGCCTGCTTGTTGGCGCGGGCGGCGGTGGCGATGCGGTCGATCCTGGCGCCGGCCAGCCCGTTCGCGGCGAACTCGGCCGTGGCGGCTTCGAAGATGCGCTGCCGGGTGGCCTCGGCGTCGTACGTCATGCCGCCAGAATAAACCATCCAGTTGACTTATTCGCCTGACGTGCGCCATGGTGAGTCCTGCCGGTTAAACCAACCGGATGGTTTATTTCGCCCTGAGGAGTCTCTGGTGTCCACCACCCTTGCCCCGATGCCCGTCACCTCGCCCCTGCCCTCCGCCCTCGAAGACCGTGCCGTGGTGATCGTCGGCGGCAGCTCCGGCATCGGCCTGGCCGCCGGCGCCCTGCTGGTCTCCGTCGGCGCCCGCGTCACCCTCGTCGCCCGCGACGCCGCCCGCCTGTCATCCGCCGCGGAGCGCCTGCGTACGACGCCCGGCGCCGCCGTGAGCGGCATCACCGGCGACGGCACGGACGAGACCGTCCTGGAGCACGCCCTCGACCAGGCGGGCCCGGTGGACCACGTGCTGGTGACGGCCGGCGGCTTCAGCGTCGGAGCGCTGCTGGACACGCCACGCGAGCAGGTGCGCGAGAGCGTGGACGGCCGCATCTGGGGCGCCTACGGCGCGGCCAGGGCCGCCGCCCGCCGCCTGCCCGCCGGCGGCTCGATCACCTTCAGCTCCGGCCTCTACCTGACGCGCCCGATCCCCGGCGCCTCCGCCGCCATCGCGAGCATCGGCGCCGTCGAGGGGCTCACCCGGGCGCTGGCAGTGGAGCTGGCGCCGCGGCGGCTGCGGGTCAACGCGATCAGGTACGGGGTGGTGGACACGCCGCTGTCGCGCGGCGCGCTCGGCCTGGGCGACGACGCGGCCGTGGCCGCCGCCGGGCAGGGCTCGCTGCTGGGGCGCTTCGCCACGGCGGAGGAGGCCGCCTCGGCCGCGCTGTTCCTCATGGCCAACAACTTCATGACCGGGACGGTGGTCACCGTGGACGGCGGGCAAAGCCTGGTCTGACACTCCGCCCGGTCGCACCCCCGCGCTGGCCCTTTCCCGCGCTCTCGGTGCCCGGGGGCGGCACGGTGGAGACCATCGCCGGGCCGCGATGCGGACCGAGCAGCCGTGGCCGCAGCGGTGCGGTGCCACGCGCCTCACGCGAGTCGAGGGGACTTGCGCGCGGCGCTTCGCAGCTCCGCCGCGAGCAGCCGCGCGGTCTCGGTGAGCGCGTCCACCAGCACTCGCGCTTCGCGGCTCACCGAGCGGTCCGCGGGAAGGGTGATGCCGATCGCGCGGGGGACGGTGTCGAGATGAAGCGGAAGCATGTCCAGCAAGTCGTCGCGCACCCCGATGAGCATGGGCAGGGGCGCGATCGAATCGGTCTGCAGGACGATCTCGCGCGAAGTCAGGAGGGTGGAGCACTCGGTGATGTCACGCGGCGCTTTGAGGCCGGCGGTCGCGAACATCTCGTCGAGCTCGGTCCGCAAGGTGCTCGGCTGCAGGGGCAGGATCCATGGATAGGACAGCAGGTCGGCGAGTTGCGGTGTCATGGACAGCGCCGGATGGCCACGGCGGACCACCGCCCGCACGGCCTCGTCGTAGAGCCTGATGTGGTGAAGGGCCCCGCGGTAGGTTCCGGGGTCCAGCCGGCCCACCAGCAGGTCGACCTCACTGCGCTGCAAGCTGGTGGCCAGGACCTCCGCGGTGCCTTCCAGCACGGAGACCGAGATCTCGGGATGCGTCTGCTTGACCGCGACGATGGCTTGTGGCAGCAACGCGTAGGCGCCGGCCAGGTTGGTCCCCACCCGTAGTGGCCGCGCGCCTCCGTGGCGTACCTCCTCGATCTGCTCGGACGCTCGGCGAAGGCTGCCCAGCGCCGATCTGGCCCGTTCGATCAGGATCTCCCCGGCGGTCGTGGGGAGCACACCTCGAGGCCCGCGCACGAACAGGGCCATGCCGATGAGGTCCTCGAGCTCATGCACACTGCGCGTGACTGCCGGCTGGGACACGTAGAGGGCCTCGGCGGCCCGCACGAAGGACCCTTCGTCGGCGATCGTCACGAGGAGGATCAAATGACGCAACTTCAGCCGGCCGCCGAACGGCTGTTGGGCCTCCACCACCATGACCTCGTCTCCAGTCATCCGTCGATGCCGTGAGCGTATACCGTGGGGCGCAGGCATACCCTGGGGGTTATACCTAGGCCAGGTTTAGCATTGGTGGTCTGCGTCTCACCGCGCGCAGGATTCTCGGCATGAATCCTCCGGCTTCTCCGGTCCTTCAACCTTCGAACTGGAGCGACGCCCTCGCGTCCGGCGCCGTCACCGTCGTCGATCTGACGGCGCGGCTCTCTTCGTCGACCCCGGTCCTCCCCCTCCCCGAGGGGATGGCCCCCATCCCACGCTTCGAGCTGGAAGAGCTCGCCAGGTACGACGAGCGCGGCGAGACCTCCTACCAGAACGGCATCCACACCGGCGAGCACGTCGGCACCCACTTCGACGCGCCCTGCCACTGGGTGACCGGCATCGAGCACGGCGACGTCTCCCAAGTGCCGGCGGAGCGCCTGGTCGGGCCCGCCGTGGTCATCGACAAGACCGCCGAGGTCGCGCAGGACCCCGACTACCTGCTCACCGTCGAGGACGTGCAGGCGTGGGAGCGCGCGCACGGAGCGCTGCCGGCGGGCTGGCTGCTCTACCGCACCGGCTGGGCCGCCCGGTCCCACGACCAGGACCTGTTCCTGAACGCCGACGATCGCGGACCGCACACCCCGGGGGTGACGCCGGAATGCGCCAGGTGGCTCGCTGAGGAGACCGACATCGTCGGGTTCGGGGTCGAGACCGTCGGCACCGACGCCGGCCAGGCCTTCGGCTTCGATCCGGCCTTTCCCGTGCACGCCTACCTCCTCGGCGCGGGCAAGTACGGCGTCACCCAGCTGCAGAACCTCGCCCTCCTCCCCCTGACAGGCACGCTGATCGTGGTCGCCCCGCTCCCCATCGTGGGCGGATCGGGCAGCCCCGCTCGCGTCCTCGCGCTGGTTCCCGGCAACCTCTCGGAGGAGAACTGATGCTGGTTCGTGAAGCGATCGGCGAGCAGCTCGCCGACCTCGGGGTCCGGGTCGCCTTCGGTGTGGTCGGAAGCGGCAACTTCCACTACACCAACGCGCTCGTGGGGCACGGCGCCCGATTCGTCGCGGCCCGCCACGAAGGTGGAGCAGCCACGATGGCCGACGCCTACGCCCGGATGTCCGGCGAAGTCGCCGTCCTCTCGCTCCACCAGGGCTGCGGATACACCAACGCACTCACCGGAATCGCCGAAGCGGCCAAGAGCAGGACGCCCTTGCTCGTCCTGACCGCCGAGGCGACCGAGCCCACGTCCAACTTCTTCATCGACCAGGCCGGCATGGCCGAGGGCGCCGGAGCGCTCGCCATGCGAGTACGCTCGCCAGAAACGGCTCTGGTGGACGTCGCGCGCGCCTACGCGGCCTGCAGGCACCAGCAGCGCACCGTGGTGCTCAACGTTCCCATCGACGTCCAGGACATGGAGCTGCCGGCCCATGCGCGCCGACGCACGTTCGAGCCCCTCGGGCTGCCCCAGCCCGCACCCGAGGACATCGCCCGCTTCGTCGAGCTGATCCGCTCCGCCGAGCGGCCGGTCTTCGTGGCGGGGCGCGGCAGCCGGGCGGCTGGCGCGAAGGCAGCGCTGCGGGAGCTGGCGGCCGCCTCGGGCGCGCTGCTCGCCACCTCCGCCGTCGCGCGGGGGCTCTTCAACGACGACCCCTGGGGCATCGACGTGTCCGGCGGCTTCAGCTCCCCGTTGACCGCCGAGCTCGTCAGCGGTGCGGACCTCGTGGTCGGCTTCGGATGCGCCCTGAACATGTGGACGATGCGGCACGGGAAGCTGATCGGCGAGCACGCCAAGGTCGTCCAGGTCGACATCGACCCCGAGGCCATCGGCCGCAACCGCGACGTGGACCTGGGCCTGTGGGGCGGCGTCGCAGAGACCGCTCGAGCCACCACGGCAGCCCTGGCTGAGACGGCCGGCGGTAACCGTCTCGGCTACCGCACGCCCGAGGTGGGTCGACGCATCCAGTCCTCGCTGCGCTGGAACCAGGTGGACTTCACCGACCAGTCGGCCGACGGGCGGATCGATCCCCGCACCCTGTCGATGGAGCTCAACCGGCTGCTGCCCAGCGAGCGGATCGTGTCGGTGGACTCGGGCAACTTCCTGGGCTACCCGAGTATGTACCTCGACGTCCCTGACGAGTACGGCTTCTGCTTCACCCAGGCGTTCCAGTCGGTCGGATTGGGCCTGGCCACCGGCCTCGGCGCCGCGCTCGCCCAACCTGGCCGGTTGCCCGTCGTCGGCGTGGGGGACGGCGGATTCCTGATGGGCATCAGCGAGCTCGAGACCGCGGTCCGGCTCGCGGTGCCCCTTCTCGTGGTGATCTACAACGACGCCATGTACGGCGCCGAGGTGCACCACTTCGGATTCGACGGCCCGTCACTGGACGCCGTGGTCTTCCCCGACAGCGACCTCGCCGCGATCGCGCGTGGCCACGGGTGCGAGGCCATCACCGTCCGGGAGGCGGCAGACCTCGCGCCGGTCAAGGACTGGATCTCGACCGGTCCGAGTCGCCCGATGATCATCGACGCCAAGGTGCTCTCGCGCGAGGGCTCGTGGTGGCTGCAGGAGGCGTTCGGCCACTGAGCCGAATGCGAGGTCTGGAGGAGACATGGAGAGCAGGCAGCCAGTGGCGCTGACCGCGACCGAGACCGTCAGCGTGACCCCACGCACCGGCGACGGCAACACGCGCCCTCACGAGCGGGTGCTTCGCAGTGACCGAATCATCGAACGCTCCATCATCGCGGCACGCGGCGCGGCAGGGGTTCTGGGCTTCCTCGCCCTGTGGGAGGTCGTCGCCAGGTACGACCTGCTGCCCCGCGACGTGCTACCCGCCGCGTCGACGACCTTGGCGAGCTCGGCCGAGCTCCTCGGCGACCCGACCTTCCTCAGCCAGATCGGCGCCACGCTGTGGGCGGCCTTCGTCGGCTACTTCCTGGCCGTGGTGATCGCGGTCCCGGCGGGACTGGTGCTCGGCCTCTCCGACCGGTTGCACGCGGCCACCGCCACCGTGGTCGAGCTGCTCCGGCCCCTGCCACCTGTCGGGCTGGTCCCTCTGCTGGTGCTCGTGGCCGGTCAGGGATTGGAGATGAAGGCGGTCGTGGTGGCCCTCGGGTGCCTCTGGCCGTTGCTCGTCAACACCATTCACGGCGTTCACTCCACGGACGGCACGGCGCGGGCCACTGCACGCTCGTTCGGCTGGTCACAGCGAACGGTCGCCCTGCGCGTCGTATGGCCCTCCGCCGTGCCCTCGGTGCTGACCGGCGTGAGGATCACTGTCTCCGTGGCGCTCATCCTGTGCGTCGGCGCGGAGTTCATCGGGGGCAGCCGCGACGGGCTCGGCAGCTGGCTGCTCCAGCAGAGCATGCTCCCGGGCGGAATCGACACCGTCTGCGCGGGTGTCGTCATCGCCGGAGCACTCGGGCTCCTGGTCAACGCTGCGGTCACCGCACTTGAGCGCCGCTTCGCCGGCTGGGCACACCGGGAGGACTCGTGAACACCTCGGTCAAGAGCAACGAACGCGTCCTTCGCATCGCCGTGGGCTGGGGCGCCGCGGCCCTGCTGCTGCTCGCGTGGCAGCTCGCGACGGCCCGCTCCGCATCGCTGTTCTTCCCCACACCGCTGCAGATCTTCGACGACCTGCGGGAGCGGTGGTTCTCCGACGGGCTGTCCGGCGGCATCGTGACCGACGCCTTCTTCGTCGACATCACACCGAGTCTCGAGCGGCTGCTCATCGGCCTGCTGATCGCGTGGTCGATCGGCATCACGCTCGGAGTGCTCCTCGGCCGGATCCCGGTCGTCGCCCACCTCGTCGAGCCGATCCTGCACTTCATGCGGGCCCTCCCGGGGCCGGTGCTGCTTCCACTGGCGCTCGTCCTGGTCGGAACCGGGACGACGATGCGGGTCTCGCTGATCGCCTTCGGTGCCGTGTGGCCGATCCTGTTCAACGCCTACAGCGCCGTACGGCGAGTGCCGGAGGGCTATGTCGAGACGGCTCGTGTGGCGCGGGTGTCACGGGTGCGCGTCCTGTTCCAGGTGATCCTGCCCTCGGCCAGCTCCGGCATCTTCGCCGGCATCCGCGTCTCGACATCGCTGGGCATCATCCTGCTCATCGCCTCGGAGCTGGTCGCGGCCTCTGACGGCATCGGGTTCGGTCTCACCCAGGCCCAGCGTTCCTTTCAGTTCCTCCCCATGTGGTCGTTCATCGTCGCCCTGTCGCTGCTCGGCTACCTGTCCAACCTCGTCCTGACGGGGATCGAGTCCGGCGTCCTTCGCTGGCACCGCCTTCAGATGTCAGTCCAGGACTGACCCGGCCCGAAAGGCTCCACGATGTCCCACGCACTCCTGGAGGTCGAGGACCTCCGACACACCTATCGCACGCGCCAGGGCGACCAGACGGTTCTCGACGGCATCAACTTCAAGGTCCAGCGCGGCGAGTTCGCCTCGATCGTCGGCCCGTCCGGCTGCGGCAAGACCACGTTGCTGCGCACCCTCTCCGGTCTGCTCCGACCCACTCACGGCACGATCGCCCTGTCGGGGGAGGTCATCACCGGCGTGCCCCGAGGCCTCGCCATGGTCTTCCAGGACTACCGCGCGTCGCTGTTTCCGTGGCGACGCGTCGGCGCCAACGTGGAGTTCCCTCTCCTGGGCCGGGTCGCGAAGGCCGAGCGGCGTTCACGAACCGCCGAGTCGCTGGCCGCGGTCGGCCTGGCCGACGCAGCCGACAAGTACCCCTGGCAGCTCTCGGGCGGCATGCAGCAGCGTGTCGCCATCGCCCGGGCGCTGGCGATGCGACCGGAGCTCCTCCTGATGGACGAGCCGTTCGCCTCCGTCGATGCGCAGACCCGCTCCGAGCTCGAAGATCTGCTGCTCCGCGTCCGAGAGCAGTTCGACGTGACGATCCTCTTCGTCACCCACGACGTAGACGAAAGTGTCTACCTCAGCACTCGGGTGCTGTCGCTCAGCAAGGCGCCGACCGTCATGACGGCCGACGTCCCGGTGCCGCTCGCGTTCCCGCGGGACCAGATCCGCACCCGGAAGAACCCGTCGTTCGTCGAGACGAGAAGCGAGGTTGCCCGGCTGATCCGACAGGCGAGTCCCGGTGGCCTGTCCACCGCAGAAAGCTCTCACTGACGGACGACGCCGGGCGCGGGTCGTCCGCACCCGGCGCCCGAGACCGTCCCTGCCACGTGCGACGAAGCAACTTCGAAGGAGAACACCCATGAACCTGCGCACCAAGCGACAATTCGGCGCGCTCGCGCTCACGCTGCTGCTGGCGAGCGCCACCAGTGCGTGCGGCAGCGACGAGGCCCCCACGTCAGCCGATGGCCCCACCAAGGTCACGCTCTCGATCCCGCCGGTCGGCGACTCGCTGCCGGTGTACGACGCGATCGCCAAGGGCTACTTCGCCGCCGAGGGCCTCGACGTCGAGCTCAGGCCCGCCGCGAACGGCGCCACCACGATCAACGCCCTGGTCTCCGGCAGCACCGACCTGGCCCTGGTGTCCTACCCTTCGCTGATCACCGCCCGGTCCTCCGGCATGCCGGTCACCATCGCCGCTCCCGCGATCGCAGGGACCGAGGAGTACGCGTCCGGCCTCTACGTCCTGGCGGACTCCGACATCAAGAAGCCGGCCGACATGGTCGGCAAGAAGATGGCGACCCCGTCGCTGGGCTCCGTCGGCGACGTCTGGTTCCGAGGTGAGCTGCTGCAGGAGGGTCTCGACCCCGGCAGCGTCACCTACGTGGAGATCCCGCAGGCCAACATGGCCGCCGCCCTCAAGGCCGGCGACGTCGACGGCATCTTCCAGACCGAGCCGACCCTCAGCGCGACCCAGGCCAGCCTCGACATCCGGCTGGTCGACTACCAAGAGGGGCCGCAGGGCCTGTTCGCGACGTCCGCCACGTTCCTGAAGGACCAGCCGGGCGCGGTGGCGGGCTTCCGTGCCGCGCTCGCCAAGGCGGTCGCCGACATCGAGGCGGACCCGCGCGGCGTGGCGACGGCGATGATGCCCAAGTACACCAAGATGACCGCGGAAGTCGCCGCCAAGATGCGGCTTCCCCAGTACCAGGTCGACTACGACGCCGCGGGCGTCCAGAGCGTCATCGACCTGATGGTCAAGGTCGGCCTGCTCAAGGCCTCCTTCAAGGCGAGCGACCTCTATCAGGACGTCACATGAGCACCCCTCGTCGGCTTCGCTGACAACGCTCCCACAACCCCCGCCACCAGCGCGGGCCACGCCCTCACGGGTGCGGCCCGCCGGAGGAGATCCATGTCTCATCCCACCCGCGACCACGTCGCGATCGTCGGCGCCGCCGAGTCGCCCTACACCCGCCACCCCGGCGCGGGCACCACGACCGCCGGAGTGCTGCGCGACGCAGTCGTCCGGGCCCTGCGCGATGCCGGCCTCGAGCCGGGGGACGTGGACGGGCTCGGTGTCGCCAGCTTCACCCTCGGCCCGGACCACGCCATCGACCTCGCCTGGCGACTGGGCCTGAAGCTGCGCTGGATCATGCAGGACACCAACGGTGGCGCGAGCGCCGGCGGAATGCTGCAGCACGCCGTGCGGGCCGTCGAAGCCGGCGACGCGTCCGTCGTCGTGCTGGTCGCCGGCGACGCCATGGACAAGGCCGCCCACACCAGGCTGGTCAGGGCCTACAACCAGGCAACCGTCGACCACTTGGCCGACCTTCCCATGACCGGACCGAACGCCCTGTTCGCGATGCTGACGCAACGACAGATGGCCGCCTGGCAGCTCGACCGTAAGGACTACGGCGACCTCGTGGTCGCCCAGCGTGCCTGGGCGGGGCTGAACCAGGGAGCGGTGTACCGCGCGCCGATGACGCTGGCGGAGTACCTCGACGCGCCCCTGGTCGCCGCACCTCTCGGGCGTTACGACTGTGTCCCGCCGGTGACGGGCGCCGACGCCATCGTGGTCGCCGGCGAGGAGCGGACCACGGGTCGCCGCGCCCGGGTGCTGGCGGTCACCACCGCCTACAACGCCGACGACCAGGCAGGCGACGGCATCCAGACCGCGGTCGCCGGCTGTGCCCCCGCCGCCTGGGAACGCGCAGGTGTCGCGCCGACCGACGCCGACGTGATCAGCGTGTACGACGACTACCCGGCGATGGTGCTGTCCCAGCTCGTCGACCTCGGGGTGACCCACCCCGGAGCGATCCGGGCCGTCATCGCCGAGCAGATAGCCACCCGGCGGCTGCCGGTCAACACGTCCGGCGGCCAGCTCTCCGCCGGCCAGGCAGGAGCCGCGGGCGGCATGCACGGATTGGTGGAGGTCGTCCAGCAACTGCGCGGGCGCGCCTCCGGCCGGCAGGTCGAGGCCCGGATCGGCGTGGTCACGGGCTACGGCATGGTGCTCTACAGGCACGGATCCTGCGGCAACGTCGCAGTGCTGGAGGCGGTCGCATGAGCCTCCACGTCCAGCGCTGCGGTGGTTGCGGCACGCACTACTTCCCCCGACGACTGCTGTGTCCCGGGTGCGGCGCCGACGACTTCGACGAGGTGAGCGTCGAGCGAGGCCGAGTCGTCACCTCCACGCGGACCAGCGACGGTACGACACTCCTCACCGTCGAGTGCGCGGCCGGCCTGCAGGTCGTCGCGCGGCTGATCGGAGAACCCGAGGGACTTCCCCCGCATCGGGAGCTACCGCTCACGACCTCTCCTGCCACGCCGGGCCCCGCGGCCTTCGTCCCGGACCCCACGCACGCCGGCGACGACCCCCGTCGCCTGCCGCGGGACACCCCGCTGCGTGAGTGCACCATCCCCGGGATGCTGCTGGCCCGGGCGGCGCTGACGCCCGAAGCCCCTGCCCTCGTGTGCGGCGACGTTCACCGCACGGCTGCTGGGATGGCCGAGGCGGTGGCGCGCGCAGCGGGTGCGCTCGCCGCCCGCGGCGTCACCTCGGGCGAACGAGTCGCCTTCCTCGCCGCCAACCGTGTCGAGCTCCTCGACCTCGTGCTCGGCGCCGCCTGGCTGGGTGCGGTCGCGGTCCCGATCAACACCGCCGCCCGGGGGGCTCAGCTGCACCACATCCTGGCGAACTCGCAGGCCCGGCTCCTGGTCGTCGAGGCCGGCCTCGAACCTCACCTCGAAGGTCTGCCGGCTCTGCCGGACCTGCAGGCGAGGTGGGTCCTCGGCGACCGGACCGAGCCCATGCAGGCGCCGGTCTCGCCGGCCGTCGTCGCCCCCGGAGACCCCGCCGCGATCCTGTACACCTCGGGCACGACCGGCGTCTCCAAGGGAGTCGTGTGCCCGCAGGCGCAGTTCTGGTGGTGGGGCAACAACGTCAGCGACCAGATCGGGATCCAGCCGGACGACGTGCTGCACACCTGTCTGCCGCTGTTCCACACCAACGCACTCAACGCCTTCAGCCAGGCCCTGGTCAGCGGCGCGACCTACGTCCTGGGCGGCCGCTTCTCGGCGTCCCGGTTCTGGTCGCAGATGGCCGACAGCGGCGCCACCGTGACCTACCTGCTCGGCGCCATGGTGGGCATCCTCGACAGCCAGCCGCCGTCGGAGCTGGATCGCGCCCACCAGGTACGGCTCGCGCTGTCGCCGGCGACACCGGGCCGGCTGCTGACCCCGTTCCGCGAGCGCTTCGGCGTCGCGCTGCTCGACGGCTACGGATCGACCGAGACCAACGCGGTCGTGGCCACCCGGCCGGGAGAGGAACGACCAGGCTACATCGGGACGCTGCAGCCGGGCTTCCACATGCGGGTGGTCGACGCCGACGGCGCCGACGTACCGCTCGGCACCCCGGGCGAGCTGCTGCTGCGCAGCGACCAGCCCTTCGCCTTCGCGTCCGGCTACTTCCGGATGCCTGAAGCGACCACCGCCGCCTGGCAGGACCTGTGGTTCCACACCGGCGACCGCGTGTGCGTGGAAGCAGAGGGATCCATCCGGTTCGTGGATCGCATCAAGGACGTGATCCGGCGTCGCGGCGAGAACATCTCGTCGGTGGAGGTCGAGGACGTGCTCCGCGCGCACCCCGCCGTGGCGGAGGTGGCGGTCTACGCCGTCGATTCCGAGCTCGGCGAGGACGAGGTCATGGCGGCGATCGTCGTCAAGGAAGCCGCACAGCTCGACTTCGAGGACCTGGTCGAGTTCTGCGGCCCGCGCCTCGCGGCGTACGCCATCCCTCGGTTCCTCGTCCGGCTCGACGCCCTCCCGCTGACCGAGAACGGCAAGGTCCGAAAGCCGGAGCTGCGCAGCCGCGGAACCGACGGTGCGTGGGACCGCCAGCCACCTCGTCCCCGGCCGACGGCTCCTGACTCGGCCCCGACACAACGGACATCCCATGCGTGAGTACAAGAACTTCCTCGACGGCCGATTCATCGACGGCTCGGAGGCGTTCGCCGACATCGACCCGGCGACCGGCCAACAGGTCGCCTGGGTGCACGAGGCGGACGCCGCCCTCGTCGACCAGGCAGTCCGGGCAGCGCGCGCGGCGCTGGACGGCCCCTGGGGCCGGACGACGATCCAGCAGCGCTGCGCCCTGCTCCGCCGGGTCGCAGACGAGATCGACCGGCGCGCCGACGACCTCCTGGCCGCCGAGGTCGCCGACACCGGCAAGCCCGAAGCAGGCGCTCGCGCTCTCGACATCGCCCGCTCGGCCGCCAACTTCCGGGCCTTCGCCGATGTCGCGGGAGCTGAAGGAGCGGAGTCCTACCTCCAGGATCTGGATGACGGCCGGCAAGCGCTGAACTACGTCGTCCGCAAGCCGCTGGGCGTCGTGGCGGCGATCGTGCCGTGGAACCTCCCGCTCCTCCTCCTGACCTGGAAACTGGCACCTGCGCTGGCGTGCGGCAACACCGTCGTCGTCAAGCCGTCCGAGGAGACACCGGGCTCGGCGACGCTGCTCGCCGAGGTGCTCGCCGCGGCGGGCGTGCCGAACGGCGTCTACAACGTCGTCCACGGTTTCGGCACCGGTTCGGCGGGCGAGCACCTCACCAGCCACCCGGGCATCGACGGCGTGACCTTCACCGGGTCGACGGCGACCGGCGCAGGCATCATGAAGACCGTCGCGCCCCGCATCCGCCCGGTGTCCTTCGAGCTCGGGGGGAAGAACGCAGCCCTCGTCTTCGCCGACGCCGACCTCGATGCCACAGTCGCCGGGCTGACCCGCTCCGTGTTCGCCAACACCGGGCAGGTGTGCCTGTGCACGGAGCGCGTCTACATCGAACGCTCGGTCTTCGACGAGGTGGCAGAGCGGCTCGTCGCCGCGGCCGAGGCCCTGCGTCTCGGAGCGCCTTCGGATCCTACGACGACGACCGGCCCGGTGATCTCGCGGGCTCACCAGAGAAAGATCCTCGACTACGTGCGCCTCGCCGAGCAGGCAGGCGCCAAGACCCTGACGGGAGGACGGGCAGCCGCCCCGGGCGGTGCTCTCAACGAGGGCTTCTGGGTCGAGCCGACCCTCTGGACGGGCCTGAACGACGACGACCGGGTCGTCCGGGAGGAGATCTTCGGTCCCGTCGCGGCGCTCATGCCCTTCGACACCGAGGAAGAGGCGGTCAGGCGGGCGAACGACACCGACTACGGGCTCGCGGCCGCGGTCTGGACGTCCGACCTCCGCCGTGCGCACCGGGTCGCAGCCCAGATGCAGACCGGGATCTCGTGGGTCAACACCTGGTTCCTGCGTGAGCTGCGATCGCCCTTCGGCGGCATGGGACTGTCGGGCATCGGCCGCGAGGGTGGCCGTCACTCGCTCGACTTCTACACCGAGACGACGAATGTGTGCGTGGCACTGTGAGCGCGGCCGGAGCAGCAGGCGTGCCGACCGTGGTCGCCGAGGCGGCCGGGACCGGTCGACGAGCCAGGGACCACCCGCCTCGGCGGCTGCGCCCAGACGAGCACCACCCCTCAGGAGGAAGCGCAATGACCCAGCCGACCACTCACCTCACCCCGCCACTCAACTTCATGAAGTGGATCCGTGAGCACGAGCCGGAGCTCAAGCCTCCGGTCAACAACCAGTCGATCTTCACCGGGCAGGACTTCATCGTCCAGGTCGTCGGGGGTCCGAACCAGCGGACCGACTTCCACGTCGACCCCTACGAGGAGTGGTTCCACCAGATCAAGGGCTCCATGTACGTCGACGTCATGACCGAGGACGGCAAGGTCACCGTCGAGATCAAGGAAGGTGAGACCTGGCTCCTTCCAGGCTTCCTTCCCCACTCGCCGCAGCGGCCTGAGGCGGGGTCCATCGGCGTCGTGATCGAGCGGGTCCGCGAGGAGGGGACATCGGAGAAGTTCCAGTGGTACTGCCTCGAGTGCTCGGGCCTGGTGCACGAGGTGGAGCTGCAGGTCCGCGACATCGTGGCGGACCTGCCGCCGGTGTTCACGCAGTTCTACGAGGACGCGGCGGCCCGCACCTGCGCGCACTGCGGCGCCCTGCATCCGGGGAAGGGGTGAGCACGTGATCCCCGCCATCGAGGTGCACGCCCACTGCGCGCACGGCGGCGGCTCCCTCCCCTACGGGCCGGGCAGGATCGACAACGCCTGGCGCCGACGCCATGACATCGCCGGCACCCTGGAGGCCGGCCGTGTGACCACGTGGCCCGGGCTCGACCGGGTGGGCACGGCCTCGTGAGCTCGACCTCCCTCCCCCAGCACATGCGAGCCGTCGTCGCCAGCCGGCCGGGCGGACCGGATGTCCTGACGATGACGCAGCGGGCCCTCCCGCGACCTGGGCAAGGTGAAGCGCTGGTGCGCGTCGTCGCGGCAGGCGTGAACCGGGCCGACCTCATGCAACGAGCAGGCGACTACCCCGGCGCAGCAGCGGTCAGCGACCTCGGCCTCGAGGTCTCCGGGGTCGTGGTCTCGGTCGGTCCGGGTGTCGGGGACGACCTGCTCGGCCGTGAGATGTGTGCGCTTCTCCCCGGAGGCGGGTACGCCGAGTACGTCGCCGTGCGCGCCGCACACCTGGCGCCGGTCCCCGCCGGTGTCTCCACCGTCGACGCCGGCGGGCTGATGGAGGCCACCGCCACCGTGTGGTCGAACCTCTACATGCCCGACAAGCTCGAACCGGGGTCCTGGCTGCTCGTGCACGGCGGCGCCAGCGGTATCGGTGCGACGGCCGTGCAGATCGCCGCAGCCCACGGCGTACGGGTGGCGACCACGGTCGGCTCGCCCGACAAGGCCCGGTTCGTCGAGGGGCTGGGTGCCGATCTCGTGATCGATCACCGTCGACAGGACTTCGCCGACGAGCTGTGCCATCGCGGCATCCGTCCCGCGGTGGTGCTCGACATCGTCGGCGCGGACTACCTGCAACGAAACCTGCAGGTGCTGGACCGCGGCGGCCGCCTCGTCGTGATCGGCCATCAGAGCGGATCGAGGGCCACGATCGACCTCGAACCGCTGCTCAGGAACAACCTGACGCTCACCGGAAGCGGTCTGCGGATGCGGCCCGATCACGAGAAGGACCAGATCATCGCCGAACTCGTGCGGCACGTGTGGCCGCTGTACGAGAGCGGCGCGATCGTCCCGACCACCCACGCAACCCTCCCGCTCGAGAGGGCCGCCGAGGCTCATCGCCTCCTCGAGCAATCCCACCACCGTGGCAAGGTCCTGCTCCTCGCTGACCCTGGCCTGCCCCCGACACCCGAAAGCCGACGATGAACAGCCCTCCCTCCCGGATCTTGTACCAGAGCTTCACCGACCCGGCCGTCCACCAGCCATACCTCTCCAGGCTGCAGGCCTACCTCACCGAGATCGCCGCGCCCGGGGTCACCTACGAGGTGCGTGGGATCAGCCCGGCCGACACCCAGCTCGGCAGGCTCAGCGAGCTGCGTTGCGGCGTCCAGTCAGTCGCCGGCATCGTCGCGGCGGCCGAGGAGGGCTTCGATGCCGTCCTGGTCGGCCACTTCCAGGACGCGTGTCTCTACGAGGCGCGGACGGCCGTCGACATCCCGGTCATCGGGCACGGCGAAGCCAGCATGCTCCAGGCCTGCATGCTGGGTGGCCGCATCGGCCTCGTCACCCTCGACCCCGTGTACCTGTCGTGGCACAGCGAGCAGATAGCCCGCTACGGGCTGTCGTCCCGGGTCGTCGACGTCCGGCCGCTGCGGCTCACCCCCGACCAGGCGGTCGCAGCCTACGACGACGACGTGGCGTACCAGTCGATCAAGGACACGTTCGTCTCGCTGGCCATCAGCATGGTCGAGGAGAGCGGTGTCGATGTCGTGATGTCGGCGGGGGGCCTGTTCGCCCTGCTCAGCGCCCGCGACCACGTCGAGGTGCCGGGCGCGCTGGTGGCCAATCCGACCCTGCTCGCGGTCCGACAGGCGGAGGCGTCCGTCGCGATCACCCGAGCGATGGGAACCCCGGTCTCTCGCGGAGGGACCTTCGCCAGGGCAACACCGCAAGCCGTGAAAGAACTGCTCACTCTCGTCAAGGGGACCCAACGATGACCACCCTCAGCTACACCGCCCACGCCCTCGCCACCGGTGACGGACGCTCAGGAAGCGTCCGCTCGGACGACGGCCTGATCGAGCTCGACCTGGGAATCCCCGAGGGCCTGGGCGGATCCGGCGGGCACGTCAGCAACCCCGAGCAGCTCTTCGCCGCCGGGTACTCGGCCTGCTTCCTCTCGGCCCTGACCTCGGTCGCCCGCGTTCAACGCGTCAAGCTGCGCGACGCCCGGGTAGAGGCGCGGGTGACGATCGCCGGCGGGAGCGCCGGCTTCGACCTGTCGGTCGAGCTTGTCGTCACTGCTCCGGGCGTGCCGCCGGAGATCGGGGAGGCGCTGCTGGAGGCTGCCCACCGCAAGTGCCCCTACTCGAAGGCCGTCACGGGAAACATCCCCGTGAAGCTCACCCTGTCCCCTGGAAGCTGAGTCGCGCATTCCTGGCGCTGGGCGCCGGCGCTTTCGACATCCTGGCGGTCGCGGCCGGCTGCTGACCCGAGGCGGCGGCGAACGACGTTCACCGAGGTCCTTGTCGCCATTCACGGTCAGCTCCTGGCCGGCGAACCGGGCTGCGGCGCCGCGTCGAGCCGTTGTGCCTGCTGCTGCAGATGGGTGAGCATGGCCTTGCCCGCGGGGGTGAGCGCGCGGGCGCCGGGCAGGGTCACGCCGACCTGGCGGCGTACCGACGGCAGCGGCACGGGCAGCTCCTGCAGCCGGCTGTCGGTCCTGACGAACAACGCGGGCAGCGCGGCGACCATGTCGGTCTCCAGGAGCAGCGACCGGATGGTCAGGATCGAGGTGCACTCGGTGCGGTCGCGCGGCAGCGGCAGGTCGTCGCGGCGGAAGAGCTGCTCCAGCTCCTGCCGCAGCGAGGTCTGCTCCAGGGGCAGAATCCAGGGGTAGGCCAGCAGGTCGGCCAGCGTCCGTGCCGCCCTCGCCGGGTGTCCCTCGCGGGCGACCAGCAGCACCGGCTCCTCGTAGAGGGGCAGCTGGCGCAGGCCGGGGTGGTCCTCGATGGGGTTGAGCCGGCCGAGGATCACGTCGAGGTCGCCGTCGACGAGGCGCGGCACCAGGGAGTCGAACGTGCCCTCCCTGACGATCACGGTGATCCCGGGCCGGTCGGCCTTGAGCGCGGCGATGGAGCGGGGCAGCAGCACGTTCGTGGCGGTGAGCAGCGTGCCCACGGTCACGGTGCCGGCGTCGCCGTCGGCCAGGCCGGCGATGCGCTCACCCGCGCGGCGCAGCTCGGCCTGCACGGCGCGGGCGTGCTCGATGAACGCCTCGCCGAACAGCGTCGGCGTGACGCCGCGCGGCCCCCGGACGAACAGCTCGACGCCCAGGAGGTGCTCCACCTCCCGCAGCCCGCGCGTGACGGCGGGCTGCGCCAGGTGGAGGTGCTCGGCCGCGCGCAGGACGCTGCCCTGATCGGCGATGGCCGTGACGAGTACGAGGTGGCGGAGCTTGAGCCGGCCGCTCAGCAGGTCCAGAGGACGAGATATCACGAAACCATCATATGAGCGGGATGGAATCTCCCTATTTTGCTATGGCGGCCGGGCGGTCTCCGAGGCGTTCGGCGTCGTCGCGCGGGATCATCAGGGCCGCGACCAGGCTGACGACCGATGCCACGGCCAGGGAGGCGGTGATCGACAGGGACGTCCCGGCCGAGGCGAGCAGCGACGCGGCCACCAGCGGCGTGATCCCGCCACCCAGCAGTCCTCGATGCGCAGCCGCAGGTACAGGCCCATCACCACGAGCACGACGCTGAGCAGGAACGGCACCCGCCAGCCCCACGCCATGAAACCACGAGGGCGGCGGCCGTGCCGTACAGGAAGAAGTCGTACCACTCGATGGCGGTGCCGATGAAGGCCGCCCGCGAGACGCGGCGGGCGGCCTGTGGTATGCCGGGACGAATACCGATATGCGCCCCAGATATAGCAGGACGGACATATAACAAACCGAAGATATCTAGCCCTGATTTAGGTATTGGACTGTTATGGCGGACGTCACCACAATGGCCGTCATGAAGCCCGCGCACTACGTCAACGGCGTCTTCACGACGGCGGGGACACCCTTCCCGCTCCGCTCGCCCGCCGACGGACGCCAGATCGCCGCCGTACCCGAGGCCCCGCGCGAGACGGTGGACGAAGCGGTGCGCGCCGCCCGCGCCGCGATGGACGGCGCCTGGGGCCGGGCGAGCACCGAGGAACGGTGCGCGTACCTACGCCGGATCGCCGACGGCATCGAGGCCAGGTTCGAGGAGTTCGTCGCCGCCGAGGTGGCCGACACCGGCAAGCCGCGCGAGCTGGCCGCGACGGTGGACATCCCGCGCGCCGCCGCCAACTTCCGCGCCTACGCCGACCTCGCCTACGGCCGCCCGGAACGCGCCTACCCGACGAGCGTCCCCGGCTGGAGCGGCAGCGGCCAGGCGCTGAACTACACCGTGCGCCGCCCCCTCGGCGTGGTCGCCGTCATCTCGCCGTGGAACCTGCCGCTGCTCCTGCTCACCTGGAAGGTCGCGCCCGCGCTCGCCGCGGGCAACGCCGTCGTCGCCAAGCCGTCGGAGGAGACCCCCTCGACCGCGACCCTGCTGGCCGAGGTGATCGACGCGGCCGGGCTGCCGGCGGGCGCGTTCAACCTCGTCCACGGCCACGGCGCCGGCGCGGCGGGGGAACACCTGACCGCGCACCCGGGCGTGGACGCGATCGCCTTCACCGGTGCGTCCGCCACGGGCAGCGCCATCATGCGCAACGCCGCCGCGCACGTCACCCCGGTCTCGTTCGAGCTGGGCGGCAAGAACGCCGCCCTCGTCTTCGCCGACGCCGACCTGGAGGAGGCCGTCGAGGGCACACTGCGCTCCAGCTTCACCCACTCCGGCCAGATCTGCCTGTGCACCGAGCGCGTATACGTGCAACGGGCCGTCTTCGACGCGTTCGTGAGCGCGCTCGCCGAGCGGGCCGCCGCGCTGCGCGACTACGGGCCGATGATCTCCGCCGAGCACCGCGACAAGGTGCTGTCGTACTACCGGCTGGCAGTCGAGGAGGGCGCGACGGTGCTGGCCGGGGGCGGTGTGCCGGAGTTCGGCGACGACCGCGACGGCGGCTACCACGTCGAGCCGACCGTCATCACGGGGCTGCCGCAGAGCGCGCGGACCGTGCGTGAGGAGGTCTTCGGGCCGATCTGCCACGTGGCGCCGTTCGAGGAGGAGGACGAGGCGATCCGGCTGGCCAACGACAGCCCGTACGGACTGGCCGCCACGGTCTGGACCACGGACCTGTCGCGCGCCCACCGCGTCGCGCCCCGCATCGAGGCCGGGATCGTCTGGGTGAACTGCTGGAACCTGCGCGACCTGCGCACCCCCTTCGGCGGCGTCAAGGCCTCCGGCATCGGCCGCGAGGGCGGCGAGTACTCGCTCGACTTCTTCTCCGAGCCCGTGAACGTGTGCGTCAAGATTTGAGGACCCCCGTGACTTCCGTGACAGACGACCATCGCGCCGCCGCCGCGCGGCTGCTGGCCGCGTACGCGTCAGGCCGGCCGTGCGAGCCGGTCCGCGACCTGGTCGACGGCCTTGAGGCCGCCTACGCCGTGCAGAGCCTGCTCACCGAGCGGTGGCTCGGCGAGGGCCGACGGCTCACCGGCCGCAAGATCGGCCTGACCAGCAAGGCCGTGCAGGAGCAGCTCGGCGTCGGCTCGCCCGACTTCGGCGCGTTGTTCGCCGACATGGCCGTGCCCGACGGCGCGGAGATCCCCGCCGGAGCCGTGCTCCAGCCGCGCGCCGAGGCCGAGGTCGCCCTCGTGCTGGAGCACGACCTGCCGCACGAGCGGCACACCGTCGCCGACGTGATCGCCGCGACCGCGTTCGCGCTGCCCGCCATCGAGGTGGTCGGCAGCCGCATCCGCGACTGGGACATCACGCTGGCCGACACCGTCGCCGACAACGCCTCCTCCGGCCTGTACGTGCTCGGCACCCGCCCGGTCCCGCTGCGCGAGGTGGACCTGCGGATGGCCGGGATGGTCATCGAGCGGCGCGGCGAACAGGTCTCGACCGGCATCGGCTCGGCCTGCCTCGGCCACCCGCTGCACGCCGCCGTCTGGCTGGCCGACACGCTCGCCGCACTCGGGCAGCCGCTCCGGGCCGGCGACACGGTGCTGACCGGGGCGCTCGGACCTGTCGTCCCGGTGCGGCCCGGTGATGTGCTGGAGGCCCGCATCGACGGGCTCGGAGACGTACGCGCGGCCTTCGCCGTCGCGGAAGGGGGAACCCCGTGAACGCCCTGGCCGAACTCCTGGACGAGGCCACCCTGACGGCCCGCGCCATCCCGCGGCTGACCGACACGGCCGACCTCGACGTGCCCGCCGCCTACCAGGTGCAACGCGCCACCGTCGAGCGGCGGCTGGCTCGCGGCGAGCGGATCATCGGCGTCAAGATGGGCTTCACCAGCCGCGCCAAGATGGTGCAGATGGGCGTGAACGACGTCATCTGGGGCCTGCTCACCGACGCCATGCTCGTCCAGCACGACCTCGACACCGCCGGGCTCATCCATCCGCGGATCGAGCCGGAGATCGCGTTCCTGCTGGAGCGGCCCGTACGCACCCCGGCCGACGCCGCGGCGGCCGTCGGCGGCGTCGCCGTCGGCTACGAGGTGCTCGACTCCCGCTACGAGGGCTTCAGCTTCACCCTGGCCGACGTCATCGCCGACAACGCCTCGGCCAGCGGCTTCGGCCACGGCCCCTGGCACCGCCCGCGCGACGTCGCCAACCTCGGCCTGGTCATGGAGATCGACGGCCGTGCCGTGGCGAGCGGCTCGTCGGCCGCCATCCTCGGCGACCCGCTCCGCTCCCTGACCGCCGCCGCCCGGCTGGCCTCCGCCGCCGGCATCGAGCTGCAGCCCGGCTGGGTCGTGCTCGCGGGCGCGGCCACCGCCGCCGTCCCGCTGCCCGCAGGGGCGCACGTACGCATCGCCGCGGCCGGGCTCGGCCACGTGGAGGTGACCACCCGATGACGAACGACGCTCTGCTGGTCGAGGGCAAGGCCCGCCCTCGTGGCCGGTTCCCGCACGTCAGGCGGGCGGGTGAGTTCGTGTTCGTCTCCGGCACCAGCTCGCGCCGCCCCGACGGGAGCTTCGCCGGGGCCGCCGCGGACGAGCTGGGCACCACCAGCCTCGACATCCGCGAGCAGACCAGGGCCGTCATCGAGAACGTCGCCGACCTGCTCGCCGCCGCCGGAGGAAGCCTGGCCGACGTGGTCAGCGTGACCACGTACCTGGTCAACATGAACGACTTCGGCGGCTACAACGAGGTCTACGGCGAGTTCTTCGACGAGAGCGGCCCCGCCCGCACCACGGTCGCCGTCCACCAGCTCCCGCACCCGCACCTGCTCATCGAGATCTCCTGCATCGCCCACCTACCGCAAAGGAGCCGGCCATGATGCCCCCCTTCAACCTCCAGGCGTGGATCGACGAGCACCAGGATCTGCTCAAGCCGCCGGTCGGCAACGCGCAGATCTGGAAGGACGCCGACCTCATGGTCACCATCGTGGGCGGGCCCAACCAGCGCACCGACTTTCACGACGACCCCATCGAGGAGTTCTTCTACCAGCTCAAAGGCGGCATGGTGCTGCGGGTGATGGAGGAGGAGGGCAAGCCGCCGGTGGACATCCAGATCAGGGAGGGTGACGTCTTCCTGCTGCCGCCGCACGTCCGGCACTCGCCGCAGCGGCCGGTGCCCGGCTCGATCGGCCTGGTCGTCGAGTTCGCCAGGCCGCAGGGCCACCTGGACGCCTTCGAGTGGTACTGCGTGAGCTGCCACCGGCTCGTCCACCGGGCCGAGGTGCAGCTCCAGTCGATCGTGGACGACCTGCCGCCCGTCTTCCGCGGCTTCTACGAGGGCGATCGCACGTGCCCGCACTGCGGCGCCGAGCACCCCGGCAAGGACTGGCCCGATGAGTTGCGACCGGTGGTCCGGTGACGGTGATCGACGTCCACACGCACGTCTTCCCGCGGATCTCCCGCGAGGAGGCCAGGACGCTGGCCGGAGCGGGCGAGCCCTGGCTGCGCGACGGCATGATGATGAGCGGTGAGGACGACTACCGCCCCGTCACACCGGAGCTGTGGGACGCCGGGGCCCGCGTGGCCGCCATGGACAGGACCGGCGTGGACGTGCAGGTGGTCTCCTCGACGCCGCTGCTGTTCGGTTACGCCGCCGACGCATCCCGCGCGGCCGAGTGGTGCGCCATGGTCAACGACCGCATCCTGGCCTACTGCGCGCAGGCCCCCGACCGGCTGCTGCCGCTGTGCCAGGTGCCGTTGCAGGACGCGGACCTGGCCGCCAGGACCGTCACCGAGGCCAAGGCCGCCGGGCACCGCGGCGTGCACATCGGCAACCACGTCGGCCCGCGCAACCTGGACGACCCGGACATCGTGGCGTTCCTCGCGCACTGCGCGGAGCAGGACATGCCGGTGCTCGTGCACCCCTGGGACATGCTGGGCGCCGACCGCATGTCAGGCCACATGCTGCCGTGGCTGGTCGGCATGGCGGCCGAGACGCAGCTGGGCATCCTGTCGCTGATGCTCTCCGGCGCGTTCGAGCGGCTGCCGCGCTCGTTGCGGCTGTGCTTCTGCCACGGCGGGGGCAGCTTCGCCTACCTGCTCGGACGGGCCGACAACGCCTGGCACAACCGCGACCTCGTCCGCGCGCACTCACCCCGGCCGCCGTCGGCGTACACCGACCGGTTCTTCGTCGACTCGGCCGTGTTCGACCCGCGTGCCCTGCGGCTGCTGGTGGAGGTGATGGGGGCCGAGCGGGTGATGCTGGGCACCGACTTCCCGTTCCCGCTGGGTGAGCTGGAGCCGGGCGCGGTCGTCAGGGCCTGCCCCGAGCTGGACGACGCCGCCCGCGCCGCCGTCCTCGGCGGCAACGCCGCGGCCTTCCTCGGGCTCGCCCGATGACGCTCGCCCGGTGACGCTCGCCCGGTGACGCTCGCCCGCACACCGCTGGGCACGTTGCGCGGCCTCACCGCCGGCGGAGTGACGGCGTTCAAGGGCGTGCGGTACGCCGCGCCCGCCCGGCGCCTGGCCGCGCCGGAGCCCGCCCTGCCCTGGGACGGCGTGCGGGACGCCGTCGCGCCCGGCCCGCCCGCGCCCCAGCCGTGGGTGCCCGTGGCGCGGCTGGTGACCACGGCCGCCGAGGAGACCCGGTTGTTCACCGCCATCGGGCAGGACGGCCTGGACACCCAGGAGATCTCCGGCGGCCCCGCCGACGGGATCGCACCCGGCGCCTCCCGCCTCGTGGACGTGCCCCTCTACTTCGGCACCCACGGCACCCCGCTCACGGGCACCGGCCCGGAGGTGGCGGAGACGGCGCGGTCCATGAGCGATGAGTTCGCCCGGTTCTGCCGTGGATGAGATCAGCGCTGTGGACGGCGGGCAGAGCCTGGTCTGAGACTCCGCCCGGCCGTGCCCCCGTCGCCGATCTCGCCGATGCCCTGTCCCAGGAGGCCGGTCACGGCAGGTTGAGCTGCCAGGAGACGCCGAACCGGTCGTTGACCCAGCCGAACTTCCTGCTGAACCCGTACGAGCCGAGCGGCATGAGCGCCTGCCTGCCCTCGCCCAGCGCGTCGTACAGGCGCTGGAGCTGCTCCTCGCTGTCGCAGTCGACGAACAACGACATCGACGGCGTGAAGGTGAACTCGTGCACCGGAGGGCTGTCGATGCACTTGTGCTCGCGGCCCGCCAGCGTGAAGACGGCGAGCTTGACCGTGCCCTTCCTGTCGGGCTCCTCATCGCCGTAGCGCTCGATGGAGACCACCTTGCCGTCGTCGAAGAGCGAGACGTAGAAGTTCATCGCCTCCTCGGCGTCGCTGTTCTGGAACATCAGGAACGGGGTGACGTTCATCAGGACTCCTCCGGCTCGGGCGCGTAGAAGGCGGTGATGGCGGCGACGGTGGCCGTCACCACGTCGCCGGGGGCGCCGGCGGCGCGGTGGGCCTCGCCCCAGCCCCGGGCGGCGCCGACGATGTAGGCGCGGCCCTCCTCGGTGAGGTGGAAGGAGGACTCGTCCACCTTCTCGCCGCCGGCCAGGTGCAGGGCCAGGCCGAGCAGGGCCAGGTCCCACCCCACGCCGACCGCGCCGGGCCCGAACTGCGTCCAGAACTCCTCGGGCGGCTCGGAGGTGTGGGTCAGCTCGAACTCCGTGCCGCCGTCCCTGGCGGTCAGGCGCACCTCGACCTCGGAGAAGCCGGGGTCGGGGCCGAACAGCCAGGAGACCTTGAGCAGGCTCGGCGGCTCGCAGCGCAGGATCTCGCCGCCCGCGTTGCCCTCGAGCTGGTACTTCCCGCCCAGCTGCAGGTCGCCGCTGATGGGCATGAACCAGCGGCTGATCCGATCGGGATCGGTGCAGGCCTGCCAGACGTCCTCCACCTCGGCGTCGTAGTGGCGGCGCAGCACGACGGCCTTGCGGGTGCCGTCGATCAGCTCCCGATGCGCCTGGTTGAGCTGGTCGATCATCTTCATGGGTGGTCCTTCTTGTCGCTGTTGAGGCGGCGTTCGCGCTTGCCCCGGGCCAGCTCCGTCGCCAGCGCGTCCAGGCGCTGATCCCAGAAAACCCTGAAGCGCTCCAGCCAGAGATCGACCTCCTGCAGCGGCCCCGGCTCCACGGCGTACAGCCGCCGGGTGCCCTCGGCCCGCACGCTGGCGAAGCCGTTGTCGCGCAGCACCCGCAGGTGCTGCGAGACGGCCGGCTGGGAGATGCCGAACTCGCTCTGAATGGTGGCGGTGACGTCTCCGGAGCTGCGCTCACCGCCTGCGAGCAGCTCCAGGATCCGGCGGCGGACCGGATCACCGAGAACGTCGAATGCGTGCACGACCAGGAGTATTTCAGCGGCAGCTTATATAAGTCAAGCCTGGGATACCTCAGTCGTCGAGGCCCCGGGCGCTGAGCGCCTCCCCCAGCGCGTCGGCGTGCCGCAGCGAGCTGACCACCAGCGGCACCGCGAACGCGCGCAGGCTGCGCTCCACGCCCCTGGCCCGCTGCGCCTCCCTGACGCGACCGGCCAGCTCGGCCACCACCGGCACACTGCGTACGGTCAGCGACAGCAGCAACGACAGCCGGAACGGGTCCAGCCCCGCGAACCTGACCGGCGACAGGCACCACTCCAGCGTCCGCATCATGTCCGCCGTGCGGGTGGTGAGCGTGACCAGCCCGGCCAGCGCCACGGCCAGCACCACGCGCAGCACTGTGGAGATCGCCCCGTCCAGCCCGGCGAAGACGAGCTGTGTCCCGAACAACGCCACCGCGAACCACCGCACCGGCCTGACCTGCGCCCACGCCGCCGCCACGCCCACCCGCGACAGCGCGTACAGCAACGCGACCATCACCCCCGCCACGGCCAGGGCCGACGGCGTGCGCAGCAGGACCAGCGCGGTGCAGGACGCGGCGAGCCCGGCCAGCTTGGCGCCGGCGGGCAGGCGGTGCAGGACGGACGAGCCGGGGACGTAGGCGCCGGTCAGGCTATTCACGCCATGAGCTTCCTGTAGTGGCCGATGGCCTCCTGCGGGGAGCCGTCGGCGACGACGCGGCCCTCGTCCAGCACCAGCACCCGGTCGAAGCCGGACAGCAGCGGCAGGTCGTGGGTGACCACCAGCACCTGCTGCGGCATCTCCCGCAGCAGGCCGGCGACCCGGCGGGAGTGACGCAGGTCCAGCAGCGTGGTCGGCTCGTCCATGACGAGGATGTCGGGCTCCAGCACCATGACCGAGCAGAGCGCCAGGAGCTGCTTCTGGCCGCCCGACAGGTGGTGCGCGGGGTGGTCGGCGTGGCCCTCCAGGCCGTAGCGGGACAGCACGTCCGTCACGCGCCGCTCGATCTCCTCGCGCGACAGGCCCTTGCGGCGCAGCGAGAACGCCACGTCCTCGGCCACCGTGGGCATCACGATCTGCGCGTCAGGGTCGGTGAACAGGAAGCCGACGCCGCGCCTGATCTTGGCGGCGTGGCGGCGGGTGTCCAGGCCGAGCACGGTGACGGTGCCGGAGGTGGGCAGGGCCAGGCCGTTGACCAGGCGGGCGAGCGTGCTCTTGCCCGAGCCGTTCGCGCCGACGACGCCGACGCGCCGCTCGGTCAGGCAGGCGGTGACGCCGCGCAGGACGTCGCGCTGCCCGAGGCGTACGTGCACGTCGGAGAAGTCGATGGCCATCAGACGACCTCGAACAGGGCCGCCACGCCCAGCCCGCCGCCGACGGCGGCTGCCGCCAGGCCCAGTGTCCCGGCAGGTGCGGCGGCCCGCACGAGCCTGCTGAACAGCCTGGTCACCACGACCGCCCCGGTCGCCCCCCACGGATGCCCCAGCGCCAGCGCCCCGCCGTCGGGGCACACCCGCTCGTCGTCGGCGCCCAGCGGATCGAGCCCGAGCGCGTCGGTCACGGCCAGCACCTGTGCCGCGAACGCCTCGACGATCTCCACCGCAGCGACCCGCTCCAACTCCACCCCCGTACGCGCCAGCACCCGGCGGATCGCCGGCACCGGCCCCCACCCGGGCAGCCCGGGATCGCACCCGACGACGGCCCCGGCCACCAGCCGCATCCCCGGCAGGCCCGCGCGCAGCCGCTCCGGCACCAGGGCCACGGCGGCGGCGCCGTCGCTGACCGGGGACGCATTTCCGGCCGTCACTGTACCGTCCGCGACGAACGCCGCAGGCAGGCGGGCCAGCGACGCCGCGCGCAGCGGGCGCGGGCGCTGGTCGTCGCGGCGCTCGCCGACGGGCACGATCTCCTGCTCGAACCGCCCCGCCTGCCGGGCCGCCAGCGCGCGGGCGTGACTGCGGATGGCGTAGGCGTCCTGGCGGTCGCGGCCGATCCCGTACGCCGCCGCGAGCGCCTCCGCTGCCGGGCCCATGTCGGGGTCGGGCTGCCCGGCCGGGGCGAACGGCGCCCGCTCGTACGGCTCCGCCGCCCCCCTGAACGTGCGCAGCGGCGCGGTCGAGGCGCTCTCGGCCCCACCGGCGATCACCAGATCCGCCTCGCCCGCGCGGATCGCCTGCCCGGCCACCAGGATCGCGGCCAGCCCGCTGCCGCACTGCCGGTCCACCGTCAGCCCGGGCACCTCGTGCCCCAGCCCGGCGGCCAGCGCCGACACGCGGGCCACGTTCCCGCCGGGGCCCATGCAGTTGCCCAGCACCACGTCGTCCACCCGCCGCCCGGGCAGCTGCGCGGCGACGGCCGCGAGCACGGGGGCGGCCAGCCGGTCGACGGTCAGCTCCTTGTACGCGTGCCCGGCGGTGCCGATGGGCGTGCGCCGGGCCGCCACCACCACGGGGGTGTCGCCCATGTCAGACCAGCCGCCGGATCTCGGGATCGCCACCGGCCAGCCGGTCGGCGACCTGCGCCCGGGCGGGTTTGCCCGTCGGGTTGCGCGGCAGGCTCGGCACCACGAACCAGCGGCGCGGCCGCTGCGCGGCGTCCAGCGCGCCCCTGGCCGTGGCCTCCAGCAGCGCGCGCGGCGGCTGCCGCGCGGGCGGCGCCTCGACCACAGCGGTCACCACTGAGCCGAGTGACGGGTGCGGCAGCCCCACCACCACGACGTCGCCGACGCCGGGCACCTGCCGGAGCACCTCCTCGACGTCCTCGGGCACGACGGTGGCGCCGCCGGTCTGGATCGCGCCGTCGCCGCGCCCGCGCAGCCGCAGCACCTGCCCCGCCCGGTACGGCTCCGCGAGGTCGCCGACGGTCACCCACCCGCCGGCGTCGCGGCGCAGCGGACCGGCGGCGCCCGCCAGGTACCCCTGCGACAGCCAGGGCGAGCGCACCCACACCTCGCCGAGCGGCCCGTGGGCGCCGGTGCGCACCTCGATCTCGACACCCGGGAAGGGCCGCAGCCCGCTCCCGTCCGTGTCCGCGGCCACGAACGACAGCTCGGTGGCCCCGTAGTACGACACGACGCGCACCCCGGCCGCGGCTGCCTGCGCCCGCGCGCCGGCGTCGAGTGCCGCGCCGCCGACGACGGCCACGCGCAGCGAGCCTGGGCGGCGCAGCACGTCGGGCAGCCGGTGCGGCACCACGTGCACGACGCTCGCGCTGTCCAGGTGGGCGGCCAGGGAACGGCCCGGCCAGCGGCCCGGCACGACGGCCGTGGCGCCGGTGGCCAGGGTGTGCAGGGCGGCGAAGGCGTACAGGGAGGAGACGAGCGGGCCGGGCACCAGCACGACGTCGTCGAGGCCGATCCCGGCCAGGCGGTCGAGGTGGGAGTAGGAGCCGGTCCACGAGGCCCGCGTGCGGATGACGGCGCGGGGGCGGCCGGTGCTGCCGGAGCTGAAGCACGCCCAGGCCAGATCATCCGGCCGCGCCTCGCCCTCCACGGGAGGGCCTGCCACCTGGGGCAGCGGCGCGGAGATGCGGGCGGCCAGGCTCGCCGTGGTGAGGTGGTCCCACCGCCGGCGGTCCCAGGCGGGATCGCCCACCAGCGGCGTGGCCCCCGCCAGGTCGGCCGCCAGCACGGCGGTGAGCAGCTCCACGGGGTCGGCCAGGGCGACGGCGACCATCGAGCCGGGACCGACACCCCGATCACGCAGATGACGGGCGGCGCCGGAGATCCGTTCGGCGAGCCCCGCGTATGTCAGCTCGCCCCCGGGCCCGCACACGGCGAGCCGCGACGGGCGCTCGGCGGCGTGGGCCAGGACATGTCGTGCTACGGGCATCGAGAGGTCAACGCCCCCAGCCCGAGCGCACGCGCTCGCGGTGCACGGCGGGCACCGCGTCGGGGTAGGCCCGCTGCGTGCCCCTGGCCACGACCGCGGTCAGCCCCGCCTTGATCAGGTCGCCGGGCAGGAAGACGAGGCTGCTCCAGGCCGCCGCGCCGAGCGACATCCCGCCCACCAGCGCCCAGACCGGGATCCCGAACAGATAGATCACGCCGATGCCGCCTACCAAGCAGGCCGCGAACAGCTGCGGGGTGCTCGGGCTGCGGCCGGCCCGCTCCACCAGCCACCCGATCACGGCCGCCCCGGGCAGCCAGCCGATCAGGAACCCGGCCGACGGCCCGGTGAACACCCCGAGCCCGCCCCGGCCGCCGGCCGCCAGCGGGAGCCCCGCGGCGATCAGCACCAGCAGCACCAGGACGGCCAGCGCGGCCCGCCACGAGCCCAGGATCACCCCGGCCAGCATCACGCCCAGCGTCTGGAGCGTGATGGGGACGGTGGTCCCGAAGACGTTGAACGTGCCGGGCACGCCGAGGACGGCGATGAGCGCCGCGAACACGGCCACCCTCGCCAGGGTCTGCATCGCGAACCCGCGCTGTTTCTTCATGGTGTAGATCCCACACCACGGCGGTCACGGACGGGCATGGAGGGTTCCCACAACTTTACGGCGGATCATCTGCGAGTGACGGATACCGTCCGCGCCGAGCAGCGGGCCTCCTGGAACGCCTTGGTGATCCGCTCCTCGTGCGAGGCGAGCTCCTCGGCCGGCAGCGTGCGGTTCGGCAGCGTGAACTCCAGCTTCCTGGAGACCGACAGCGTGATCCGGATCTGGTCGGGGGCGAGCGCCGCACGGTCGGGGTAGCGCAGCCGGATCCGGTAGTCGGCCACGCTGCCGCCGCCCTCCAGGCAGGAGCGGGCGCCGTCCTCGACACGTTTCATCAGGCCCTGGTTGATCTGCCTGCCCTGCATGGGGACGAGGTTGTAGCGCAGGCCGACGCCGTCGAAGGAGGCGGCGATGAGGTGGCCGCCGTTCCAGTCGCCGCGCCCGCCCCAGTCGCCCACCGTGCCCTGGCAGCCGGTGCGCGTGGCGGATTTGTCCACGAGTTTCCTGGCCAGCGCCTCGACGGGGCGTCCCGAGTCGTCGGTGGTGAAGGTGTGGTGGTGGGCGTGGTAGGTGTGGGCGGGCTGGAGGTGGCGCTCGCAGGGGGCGGCGTCGGGCGCGTACACGGGCGCCGCCGCGGCGGCGGTCAGCAGCAGGGCGGCGGCGCTCGCGCGTCGCAGGGCAGGGGGAAGTGCGGGCACGATGGCGTTCCTCTCGGGAAGGAAAGATCGCCGGCCAGGCGCGATAGGCCGATGGAGGGGCGGGCAAATGGCCGTATCGGCCGCCTCGTCGGCTTTGTCGCGACATTCGTGCCCGTGACGGAAGTCACGTAACGTTGCTTAACGGTTACTGTTAGTTGTTTCAGGCGGCCAGGCGCAGGGCGCGGGCCACGTCCACGGTGGCGGCCGAGGTCTCGGTGGCGGTGTAGCCGTCGCGCGGGGAGGCGTCGAGGTCCTTCAGCCCGTTGCCGCTGAGCGTGATCACGATGCGCAGGCCGGGCTCCAGCCCGCCCCTGGCGTGCAGGTCGAGCAGGCCCGCCACGCCGGCCGCCGAGGCGGGCTCGGCGAAGACGCCGTCCCTGCGGGCCACCAGCCGGTACGCCGCGAAGATCTGCTCGTCGGTCACCGCGGCGATGAGCCCGCCCGACTCGTCACGTGCCGCCAGGGCGGCGTCCCAGGTCGCGGGGTGGCCGATGTTGATCGCGGTGGCCGCCGTGCGCGGCTCGGCGACGGGCTCGCCGCGCACGAACGGCGCCGCGCCGGCCGCCTGGAAGCCCCACAGGCGCGGCAGCCGCGACGACAGCCCCGCCTTCCGGTAATTGCGGTAACCGCCCCAGGTGGCGGTGATGTTGCCGCCGTTGCCCACCGGCAGGCAGTGCACGTCGGGCGCGTCGCCGAGGGCGTCGACGATCTCGTAGGCCACCGTGCGCTGCCCGGCCAGGCGCAGCTCGTTGCCGACCGAGTTGACCAGCGCGATCGGGTGGTGGGCGGCCAGCTCGCGGGCCACGCGCAGGCAGTCGTCGAACGTGCCGTCGATCTCCACGATCTCGGCGCCGTACCGGACGGCCTGGCTCAGCTTGCCCAGCGCCACCCCGCTCCTGGGCACCAGCACGGCGGCCGTCAGCCCGGCGCGGGCGGCGTAGGCGGCGGCCGAGGCGCTGGTGTTGCCCGTCGAGGCGCAGATGACGGCCTCGGCGCCGGCCTCGGCCGCCCGGCTGATCGCCACCGTCATGCCGCGGTCCTTGAACGAGCCCGTCGGGTTCGCACCCTCGACCTTGAGCCAGACCTCGCACCCGGTGAGCTCGGACAGGTGGTGCGAGTGCAGCAGCGGGGTGTTGCCCTCATTGAGCGAGACGGACGGGGTGGAGGAGGTGACCGGCAGCCAGCGCCGGTAGGAGCTGTCGATCAGGCCGTGCCAGGTAGTCATGGCGGCACCGTAACACTCGTTTCGTACATGTCGTCAAATGGTGGACGGTGTAACATTTGTCATTGTGGAGAACGAGACGATCGCGGCCCGGCTCGGCGCCGTCTATCCCGAGCTGCCGCCAGGGGAGCGTGCCGTCGTGCGGGTGCTGCTCGACGACTATCCGTTCGCGGCGCTGGGCTCGCTGCGCGCCCTGGCCGAGCGGGCGGGGGTGAGCCCGCCGACGGCGTCGCGGCTGTTCGACCGGCTGGGGTTCGGCGGGTTCGCCGCGTTCCAGGCGGCGGTGCGGCACGGGGCCCGCGACCGTTCGCAGCTGCTGGAGCACGTCGCCGGCCCCTCAGGGCTCGGGCAGGCGGCGGAGGACCTGCGGGCCGGGCTCGACGGCACGCTGGCCGCCGTCCCAGAGTCGCTCTGCCAGAAGGCGGCGGAGCTGCTGGCGGAGGCCAGGACCGTGTGGGCGCTGGGCGGGCCGCTGAGCGAGCTGGCGGCCGAGTACCTGATCCGCCAGCTCGCCAGCCTGCGCCCCGGCGCGCACCGGGTGCCCGGCTCTGTGCCCGCCCGGGCCCGTACGGTGCTGGACCTGGGGCCGTCCGACGTGGTCGTGGCCTACGACTTCCGCCGCTACTCCCCCGACACCGCCCGCTTCGTGCGGGCCGCGCACGAGCGCGGCGCGCGCCTGGTGCTCGTCACCGACGCCTGGGGGTCACCGCTGGCCGCCCAGGCGCAGCTGCTGATCAGCCTGCCGCGTGAGGCGAGCGGCCCGATCGCGCCGCTCGCACACGAGATCGCGGTCACCGAGCTGCTGCTCGTCGCCACGGCCGGGCTGCTCGCGCCGGCCGCGCGGCTGGCCGACCTGGACGCGCTCACCCGATCCCTGTCCTGATCCGCGGCGTGGTGCCCAGCGACGCCCAGAACGCGCAGTTGCTCGCCTTGGCCGTGTTCACCGTACGGATGCCGCGCGGGCCGGGCGCCAGGCTCAGCACGTCGCCCGCCGAGCGGAAGCGCGGCCACAGCGCCGGCTTGGGGCGTCCGGTGGCGGCGAACGACGTCCAGAAGCCGACCATGGCGTCCGACAGCCGCCGCTGCTCGGCGTTCAGCTCGGTGCCGGGCAGCAGGCCGGGGAAGAGGTACATCAGCTCGGAGGCGTGGTAGGCGCCCTCCTCGAAGCCCGGCACGTCGATCAGCGGCGGCGCCGTCCTGTCGGCGAACTGGTAGCCGTAGACCGGCACGCCGGAGCGGGCGAACAGGCGCAGCGCGTCCAGGTGGCCGCAGGTGGCCAGCGGCGTGCCGAAGTCCGTCAGTATGGTCGCGATCCCGATCCGCAGGTCGGGGTAGTCGGCGGCCGGGTAGCGGGCCAGGACCGCGTCGGCGTCCGCGCCGTACGTCTGGCGCGCGAACCCCTCGTACTGCGCCGCCGTGATCGGCTGCGGGAACTGCGCGGAGACGTACAGCCGCACCTCGTCCAGCGTGTTGCCGTGGATGATCGGCATGCGGTGGTAGCGCCCCGAGGCGAAGGCGTCGCGCGGCTGCTCGGGCAGCACGTCGTCGGCTCCTGCCACGGGGTACGGGTTGGCCTCCTGATAGCCCTCCAGCAGGGTCTTGACCGGCAGCGCGCGCAGGCAGGCGGCGTCGGAGCAGCCCACGGCGGTGGCGAAGGCGGCCCCGGCGGTCTCGGCCTCGGTCTCGGTTCTGGTGGGCCAGGCGCAGCTGTAGCTCTGCGGGATCGCGCGGTGGAAGAGCCCCGCCGCCGGCGGTGAGGCCAGGTGGGCGCAGGTGTCTGCGGCGCCGGCCGACTCGCCGAACAGGGTCACGTTGCCCGGGTCGCCGCCGAAGGCCGCGATGTTGCGGCGTACCCAGCGCAGCGCCGCCTGCTGGTCGAGCAGGCCGTAGTTGCCGCTCTGGTAGCGCTCGCCGGCCTCCAGCGCGGAGTGGGCCAGCCAGCCCAGCACGCCGAGCCGGTAGTTGACGGTGACGACCACGACGCCGCCGTCCACCGCCAGCTTGGCGCCGTCGTACAGGGCGCTGTTGCCGTTGACGTTGCCGCCGCCGTGCAGCCACACCATGACGGGCAGCCGCCCGGCGCGGCGCGGGGTGGTGACGTTGAGGTAGAGGCAGTCCTCGACGTACGTCGGCTGCGGGTTGCCCAGGGGGGTCGCGGGCTGCGCGCACTGGCTGGCGAACGCGGTCGCGTCGCGCACGCCCTGCCACGCCCGGGCCGGTCGCGGCGCCTTCCAGCGCAGCTCGCCGACCGGCGGCTCGGCGTACGGGATGCCCTTGAACTGGCGGCGGTCGTCGAGCACCTGGCCCTTGACCAGCCCCTTGTCGGTCCGCACCTGGCCCGGGGGCCCGGGATCGGCGGCGGCCGGCGTGGCGAGGAGGGTGGTGAGGAGCAGAATCGCTGCTGCGGGAATGAGTCGCACGGAGATCTCCTTCCGGCGGAGCGCCCTGACCTTGCACGTGTGGGCGCCACGACCGTACACGCAGGCCCGGCGCCCGGCTAGCCGGAAGGGGTCAGCCGCTTGTAAAAGAAGCTGCAGTCGCTCAGGGTGCCGTCGGGAGAGGCGGCGTAGCCGGGGACGACGCCGAAGCGGGTCCATCCGCCGGACAGGTAGACGTGCTCGGCGGTGCTGCCGGTCTCGGTGTCGAGCAGGAGCAGGCTCGCCCCCGACTCCAGGGCTGCCTGCTCGGCGACGGCGAGCAAGGCGCGTGACAGGCCCTGGCCGCGGGCGTCGCGGTGGACCATCAGCTTGACGATCTCGGCGCGGTGCCGGGCGTTGGCCTTGGCGGCAGGGAGGAGGCCGACGGTGCCGGCCATGACGCCGTCCACCCGGCACGCCCAGACGTGCAGGCTGCCCGCGGCCACCGCCGGGGCCTGCGCCCGCCACCACGCCGCCGCGGCCTCGTGGTCGAACGGCTGCACGAACCCCAGGGAGGCGCCGTCGTCCACGGCGTCGACCAGCAGGCCGGCCAGCTCCTTGACGCAGTGCTCGAACTCCTCGGCGGACAGGCGGGCGATGGTGCGCATGGGTTCCCTTCTCACGGCAGCACAAGGAAGATCGCGTAGCGGGACGGGCCCGGGCCGGGACAGCGGAAGCGGGAGGCGCCCCACAAGCGGAAGCGCAGGCAGCCGCCGGCTTCCACGAGGTGCGTGCGGCCGTTCGCGGTGATCTCCACGGCGCCCTCCAGCGCCCAGATGTGCTGCTCCAGCCCAGGTACGGGCGGCGCGTCGTAGGAGATGTCGGCCCCCGGCCGCAGCGTCGCCTCGACGACCTCGCCGCGCAGCCCCGCATGCGGCGGGGAGACCGAGCGGCGCACGAACCCCGACTCCTCGTCCCGCCACACCGGCTGCTGCCCGGCGCTCAGCAGGCGCGGCGGCTCGTCCTCCACCTCGGCCAGCAGCCGGGACATCGTCCGCTCGTACACCTCGCACAGCTTGCCCAGCAGCGACGCCGTGGGGCTGATCTCGGCGCGCTCCAGCCGCGACAGCGTCGAGCGGCTGATGCCGGAGCGCTGCGCCAGCTCCTCCAGCGACCAGCCGCGCTCGACGCGCAGCTCGGCCAGGCGGTCGGCGAGCCGGGCGTCCACATCGTCCAGGTCTCTCACATCTGGGATTCTATCCCAGATCTGGGATGCATGAGTGCGGCGGCCAGGCAGGCGACCGGGATGACGGGCAGCACGTAGCGGTGATCGAAGTCCAGGACCGCCACCGGGCCGGCCAGCAGGCCCATCGCCACGGCCCACGGCAGCAGCGCGACGCGGGGGCGTCGTACCGCCGCGACCGCGCCGGCCAGGAGGATCACGCCGAGGAACGGGCCGCGCAGGTAGGCGGCGTACTGGTAGGCGATGAGGAAGTCGGCGTACGGGGACACCGAGGACAGGCCGCGGATGTCCGGGTCGTACTCGCGCTTGACCTGGTCGACCAGCGGCTGGTCCGGCAGCTCCCAGTGGCCGCTCCTGAAGCCGAACGCGGGGGTGGTGCGGTCGGGGTGCGGGATCGGCGTCCAGGAGAAGGCGATCGCGGTGTCGCGGACGACGTGGCCCAGGTAGTCCAGCGGCTGGGCGAGGATCGCGTCGATCGCGAACGAGCGGGCCAGGTCGTTGTGCGCGAAACGGCCGCCGGGCAGCAGGTTGAGTGACGCCTGAGGGGCCCAGACGTACTCCGAGGCCGCGTCCACCTTCGTGCCGTTGGGGCACAGGCGGGCCTGCTCGGGCGGCGGCTGGATGCGGGCGCAGTCGGCGAAGGTCATCGTGCGGGCCCACAGGGCGACGCCGTCGGCGCCGCTGAGGGCGAAGCGGCCGTGGTGGGCGGCGTACCAGGACGCGTAGCCGGCCAGCGGCAGCGCGGCGGCCAGGACCAGCGCGGCCAGGGGCCGCCACCCCACGCGCCGCACGCCCAGCACGAGCACGACGAGCAGCAGCAGCGGCAGCGCGATGGTCCTGGTCAGCGTGGCGGCGGCGAACAGCAGGCCCGCTGCGGCGGCGGCGCGCACGGACAGCTTCCGCGACCACATCAGCACGGCCAGCCCGGCCACGACGAGGAAGATGAACTGCGTGTCGGACAGCACGCCGTGCTCCAGGCGCAGGAAGGAGGCGTCGAACAGCAGCGGCACCGTGGCCAGGGCCGCCACCCAGCCGGGGGCCGACCTGCGGCGCAGCACCGCGTAGAGGAGCACCCCGGTGCCCAGGCCGAGGCCGTGCTGAACCGCTGCGACCAGCTCCACGCTGTGGAACGGCAGCAGCGCGCGCAGCAGCAGGGGGTAGCCGATGGGATGGAACGTCGCCGACGGGGCCGGGTGCACGGCGGTGTCGAGGTAGGTGAAGGAGTCGTACCAGTAGAGGGTGACGGGGCGGTAGCCCAGCATCGTCACCACGCGCAGCGCGGCGGCCAGGGCCAGCAGTGCGGTGAACAGGCGGTGGCCGGCGAGGTGGCGCTGCGGCGGGAGCGCCACCCGGGTGTCGGTGAGCACGCGAAATCCGATCTCGGGGCATGACGGGGTGCCGCGCAGGCTGAAGACAGCGCATGGCGGTGACGGGGGTCGGGGCGTTCGGCGCCTGACCTGGACTCAGCGCAGGTCAGGCTGGTGAGGAAAGGCTCAGGTCAGGTTGGTATCGGGGAAGGCTCAGCAGCCGGGCTGCGGCATCGGCTCGCGCTCGGCGGCGGGCTCGGCGCCGACCAGCAGCAGGGCCAGGCCGTCGGCGCTCATGACGCCGTCGTGCACGTACCAGCCGCCGGGGGACGTGAAGCTGACGGGCTTGCCGTACGCGATGTACGACGGCGTGACGCCGCGCTCGCGCAGCAGTGCCGAGACGTCGGTGACGCTCTTGTTGACGAAGTCCACGCAGTGCAGGGGCTCGCCGGGAAGGGCGATGCCGGGCGGCATCTTGTACCGCTCGCCGGGCAGGGCTCGCCTGCCGAGCGTGATCCTGGCCTTCTTGTCGAAGTCGATCGGCACCTTCAGCCCGACGGGGCAGCCCATGGACCGCTCGCACGGGCCCGGGGAGTCGATGGTGGTGATCGGGCCCTCGGCGGGCACCGACTCGCCAGCTCGCAGCCGGTCCAGGTCGTTGATCACGAACATCCGTCCCGTCATGCTCGCGGAAGTCGGCACCAGGGCGAGCGAGATGTCCAGGCCCCTGGCCCGCAGCTCGCGCTGGTACACCTCCGGATCGGCCATCAGGTCCTTGACCGTGATCACGTAGTGGCCGTCCACCACGTCGATGTCCAGGGCGGCGGAGGCGGGCGCCTGGGCGACGCCGACGGACAGCAGGGCCGTCAGCGCCGCCAGCACCGGCACGGCCGCCCACCTGCGCGGCCGGGGCAGGGCAGGCCACCTGCGGCGGCGGGATCCGGCGACGGGAACGGAGGTGATCTCCTCCAGCAGCTCCCTGGCGATCGGCGTCATCCCGGGCCCGGGGTCGGGCGCGATGCCGGCCACCAGGCGGTCGATCTCGTGCATCACAGCGCCCCCCTCGTCATCGCGACGGCACGCAGGCCGATGCGCGCCAGGTCGATGCCGGCCGCGTCCAGGTGCCTGGCCAGTCGTTTGCGGGCCCGGTGCAGCCGCAGCCGGGCGTTGGCGCGCGAGCAGCCCAGCACGGTGGCGATCTCGTCGGAGCCCAGCCCCTCCCAACCGGCCAGCGACAGCAGCTCCCGGTCGTCGGGGCTCAGCCGCGCGAACGCCTCCCGCACCCCGGCCAGGCTCTCCCCTGCCTCGGTGTGCTCGGCCCACCCGGCGAGCTGTCGCCCCAGCCGCTCCACCAGCTCGCCGCGACGCGACTCGGCGCGGCGGCCGTTGGCCAGCACGCGGCGTGCCACGCCGAACAGCCACAGGCGGGCGTCCGGCCCCTGCGGAAGGTCGTCCAGGCGGCGCCAGGCCGTGGTGAACGTCTCGGCGAGGGCGTCGGCGGCGTCGTCGTGGGAGTCGGTGCGCCGCCGGATGTAGGCGAGGATGTCGGAATAGTGGGCAACGTAGATCACCTCGAAGCGCTGCTTGCGGTCATGGTGGGGCACGCTGCCTGCTCTCATCCGAATGGTCCGACATCTCATACCTGTCCGGACCCACCGGATAGTTTCACCCCTGTTTGCGGCGAATTCTGATGTCCCGCATGTCGGTCACCGCGACCTTGAGGATCTCGTGCGGCAGCCCGTACGCCTCCAGCGCCTCCATCGCCGCCAGCGCGCCCACGTCCGCGTCGTCATCGTCCCCGTCGAGCGGCACCTGGCAGCGGAACGTGAACACCGACACGCTCGCGTCGTGCGTGAACGTGCCGGCCTCGGTGTACCCGGCCCCGGCCGCCGCCAGCACGGCAGCCCTGCCCGCGTCGTCGAGCCCCTTGAACTTGCCCCTGATCGTCACCCTGAACACGGTCACTCCCCTCGTACGGCATAGGTCAGGACGCGCTCGCCCAGCACGCTCTCGGCCACGTCCAGCAGCTCCAGCACGGCCCGCGCGATCTCCTCCGGCCGCTCCCCCGCCGCCGTGCGCCGGCCGATCTCGCCCAGCACCAGCGCGTGCAGGCAGCCGAGATGCCAGGCCATCACGCGCGGCAGCGGATCGTCCTTCGCCGCACCGCTCTCCTCGGCCAGCAGCCCGGCCAGCGCGTCGGTCATCTGGTGGCCGAGCGCCTCCAGCCGGGCGGTGAGCGTCGGCGCCGCCCGCATCATCTCCAGCACCCGCCCGAACCCGGGCGTCAGGCCCACCTGGCGCTCGCACCCGCGCACCTCCTGGCGCAGCCGGGCCAGCACCGCGCCCGCCGCCGACTCGCCGGGGGCGCGCTCGCGCACGATGTCGGCCAGCCGTTGCGGCGAGGCCTCCTCGGGCGGCAGGACCAAGTCCTCCTTGGCCTGGAAGTAGTTGTAGACGGTGTTCACCGACACCTCGGCGGCTGCGGCGACCTCGGCGATCGTGACGTGGTCGAAGCCGCGCTCCACGAACAGGCCGATGGCCACCTCGGAGATGCGCTGCCTGGTCTGCCGCTTCTTGCGCTCGCGCAGTCCTTCGGTCATGGGACTGGAGCGTACTGCAAACTTTAAGTCGATTGCATTTTTGTTATCGACTGAAACTTCGCTTCGATGAGGCGGGTGGCCTGCCGGACGACCTCGGCCTGCGCGGGGGCCAGCCCGTCCAGGAAGGGCTCCAGCTGAGCGAGGTCCCAGTCGGCGCCGGGCTGCAGGTGCAGCAGGTGCTCCATGCTGTAGTCCGCCAGCTCGGCCGCCAGTGGCGCCACGCGGGGGTCGCCGGGCTCGGCGCCGGCCAGCTCGTCCAGCCTGCGGTAGAACTCCTGCCCGCGCTCCGCCGTCGCGGGGTCGGCGGCCAGCGTGTCGAGCATGGTGAGCGCCCGCTCCTGCTCGGCTCCCGCCGACATGGTGTCCACGAGCAGGAGCAGGTCGCGGTCCCAGGCGGCGCTGCCGGACGCGGGCACGTCCACCACCCGCAGGAAGTCCACCAGGTCGGGTGAGGCGGTGTCGTCGGGGCCGAGCGCGCCGTCCTTGGCGCGGGCCAGCACCTCCGCCAGGCGGGCCCGGCGGCGGCGGATCTCGCGCTCCTGCGCCGCGAGGTCAGCGTCGATCTCGGTGAGGATCTCGGGCAGCTCCCTGGAGCGGTCCTCGGCGATGACGTCGCGCGCCTCGTCCAGGCTCAGGCCCAGCTCGACCAGCCGGCGGACGCGGGCCAGCGCCACGGCGTCGCGCATGCCGTACTCGCGGTAGCCGTTGGACAGGCGCGGCGGCTCCGGCAGCACGCCCTGATGGTGGTAGTAGCGCACGGTCCGGGTGGACACCCCGAGCAGCGCGGCCAGCTCTCCGATCCGCATGGTCCCAGTTAAGACGTTGACGCCACGTCAACGTCAAGCCGGCTCATGGGCGCACGGCTTTCAGGAAGAGATCCACCAGGGCGTCGGCGTACTCGGGGGTCAGCGGGCCCGAGCGGTGCAGCCAGCGCTGGTAGAGGGGCGCGTACAGGATCTCCAGCGCCAGGTCGAGGTCGGCGTCGGCGGCGATCTGCCCGGCCCGCTGCGCGCTGCGCAGCCGATCCTTCTTGGCCTCGTCCACCGGCCCGGCCAGCCGCTCGCGGTACTGCGCGGCGAGCGCCGGATCGTTGATGATCTCCGTGTTGAGCGCCCGGATCGGCGCCTCGAACGCCGGATCGGCGAACTCCGCCACCGTGGCCCGCATCACCAGCTTCAGGTCGGCCTCGATGTCGCCGGTGTCGGGCAGCGCCATGCCGCCGTCCGCGCCCGCCTCGCTCAGCGCGAGGAACGCGTCGAAGACCACCGCCCCCTTGGACGGCCACCAGCGGTAGATCGTCTGCTTGCCCACCCCGGCCCGGGCGGCGATGGCCTCGATGGAGACCTTGGCGTATCCCGCCTCGGAGACCAGCTCGCGGGCGGCGCCGAGGATGGCCTGGCGGGAGCGCTCGCTGCGGCGCGCGGGATCGGGGTGCTTCGGCATGCGAGGCAGCATAGCACTCCAACGAGACGAGACGTTCCGTCTTGACATTGGTGTGGCCATGGCCCACAGTTGGGGCAGTCAGCGAGACGAGACGGCTCGTCTCGCTTCTATCCCTAGGAGAGAGTCTTGACCCGAGTGTGGTTCATCACCGGTGCGTCGCGGGGCCTCGGCCGCGCCTTCGCGGAGGCGGCCCTGGCCGCCGGGGACCAGGTCGTGGCCGCGGCCCGCAACGTGCAGCCGCTGGAGGATCTGGTCCAGAGATATCCTGACGATCTCGTACGCCTGCCGCTCGACGTGTCCGACCGCACGGCCGTCTTCGAGGGCGTGGACCGGGCCGTGGCCGCGTTCGGCAGGCTCGACGTCGTGGTCAACAACGCCGGCGCCATGTTGCTCGGCATGGTCGAGGAGGCGACGGAGGAGCAGCTCAGAGCCCACTTCGACGTCAACTTCTTCGGCGCCGTCTGGGTCACCCAGGCCGTCGTGCCCCACCTGCGCGCCCAGGGCTCCGGCCACCTCCTCCAGGTCACCTCGATGGGCGCGGGCGGCGGCTTCGCCTCGACCGGCATGTACGCGGCAGGCAAGTCGGCCCTCGACTCCATCAGCCAGGCCCTGGCCATGGAGGTCGAGCCGTTCGGCGTCAAGGTCACCATCCTCGGCATGGGCGGCTACGACACCGGCCTGTTCACGGCGGGCACCACCATGACCGAGCCGAACCCCGCCTACGCGGAGCTGCGCGCCAGGCTGGCCGAGATGTGGGGCGACGACGCCGGGCCCGACCCGAGCACCGCCGCGCCGGTCGTCATGGAGGTGGCCGGCATGCCGGAGCCGCCGACCCGGCTGGTCGTCGGCAGCGCCTCCTACGACATCGTGCTGCAACTGGAACAGGGCCGCGCCGAGCAATACCGCGCCTGGGAACGGCTCAGCAGAATGGCGCCCGGATGAAACCGAATCGCCCGCCCGCGCGTCCCCGATAAATAGGTGGCACGCCCATCGGGTGGCCATTAATGTGAACGACAACGGAACCGGGGCGGCACCGACTGTCCCGCCGCAGCACAGACCAGAAAGGGCCCGCAATGCTCCGCGCAGCCGCCGCACTCATGCAGGAACGGTGTTACTGCCGCCGACCTGCGGCGCTCGGCTGCGCCCTGCTCAGGACGGCTTCTGGATAAACCCCGAAGAGGAGTATTCCGGAGGCCGCCAGGTGACCACCAGGCGGCCTTTTCTTTTGTCGTGCCGTTTGACAATTCAACAGCGGAGCACCATGGGCTGATGGTGAAAAGGCATCACACCTGCCTTGCAAGCAGGAGTTCGGGTTTCGAGATCCCGTCGGTCCACCATGCCGCAGAGGCCGAACTGGTAAGGCAGCTGGCTTCCACCCAGCAGGACGGGGTTCGAGTCCCCGCTGCGGCTCGCAGGCGTCCGTAGCCCAATGGGAGAGGCACCGGCCTAAGGAGCCGGACGGTGCGGGTTCGAATCCCGCCGGACGTACGAGGCCCCGTTGGTCCAGCGGTCAGGACGCCCGGCTTTCACCCGGGAAATCGCCGGTTCGAGTCCGGTACGGGGTACGGCCCCATAGCTCAATGGGACAGAGCGCCGGCCTACGAAGCCGGGTCAGTCGCAGGTTCGAATCCTGCTGGGGCTACTGATGTTTCCGGGCTCTGGCTCACTATCGGTGATAGAGCGTGCAGGGTGTCAGGAGTGGCGGAGGACGGCCGGCCGACGGTGGACCGCGGTGACCCCCATGCCGAGATCGCCTGGCAGCACCTCTACGCCGGGCCCATGGCCAGGCCGGCGGGATGCCGGTATCGCGTGGTGCTGTCTTCGGTCATGGCGCCGGCGCCGATGATGTGAGGAGTTTGAGCCGGTCGGCGGCGGCGCTGCCGGGGGCGGCGGTGAAGGCGACGATGCGCAGGTCGCTGCCGGGGGCGGTGAGGATGTCGCAGTCGAGGGTGAGCGTGCCGGCGTCGGGGTGGTGGATGGTCGTGGTGTGGGGTTCGTGGACGCCTACGGCTCCGGTGTCCCACAGGTGCGCGAAGTTGGGGCTGACGGCCCGTAAGTCCTCGATCAAGGAGCGCAGACCGGCATCGGCGGGGTAGCGGGCGGTCGCCGCCCGGAGATCGGCGACGACGGCCGCCTCGAACCGGCTCGCCTGCTCGGGGGTGTGGCTGCCCCCGGTGAAGATCCGCCAGGCGACGTTGCGCTCGCGTCTGCGCCAGGTGGACGCGTCCCCGCACAAGGCAGCCCACAACGGGTTCCACAGGATGATGTTCCAGCTCGCGTCGCACACGTTCAGCGCCGTGCCGTCGAGTTGGTCGAGCAGCCTTCTGACGCTCGGCGGGATGTGGGCCGGCACCTTTCCGGGGCCTGGTGGCGGCTGGCCCGCGAGGAGAAAGAGATGTTCGCGCTCGGCCTCCGACAGCCGCAGCGCGCGGGCCAGCGCGGACAGCACCTGCGCTGAGGGGGAAGTGGCCCGGCCCTGTTCCAGGCGGACGATGTAGTCCACCGACAGGCCGGCCAACTGCGCCAGTTCCTCGCGCCGTAACCCGGCGGCCCGCCGTACCCCCCTGGCGGTCACTCCTAGCGCGGCGGGAGAGATACGGTCGCGCCAGCCGCGTAGCGCCTTGCCTAATTCCCTGGATCCGCCCATATACCCCAGTATGTGCTGCCACGACATCTGAGACAGCCTGGTACTGACAGTCCATAGGCCGCACAATGCACTTTCTGTCCCCTGGCGATGCGACGAAGGTGGAGATCAGCACCGATGCACTCGTTTCCACCGGCATGAATTCTCACCTGCAAAGGAGAAGTCCATGAAACGCATCGCCAAACGCGCGGGCGTGGCCGCTCTGGCGTCCATCGCGGTGACGGCCTCACTTGCCGTCGCCCTCCCGACGGCCGCGTACGCGATCAATGAGGTCCCGTGCGCCGGCCGGACCGACCTCGTGCGCGCCACAATCCACGCAACCGGCGACTCCTCAGCCGACTACTGCTACGCCAACGCCGGAACGGATATGTACGTCCAGGATGTCTGGTGGGTCACCCGGATCTCGACCGGTAACAACCGCGTCCAGTGGTACGGGGACGGAAGGTGGCAGCCGGCTCAGCCGATCCCGAAGTGGACCGTGTTCACCTGGCCGAACCATCCCGGCGGGGTCCGCATCCAGGGGATCAGGATCCTCTGAACTGGTGGCGATGTCGGGGCGGCGGTCCTGCCCGATCGCCGCTCCGGCCGGCAAGGCCCAAGGCACAGCCCAGGGAAAGCCGGGGCCCCACATTGAGGTCGCGAGTTCGCGTCACCGCCACTGACATCACCTGGCTCCGGCTCACCCGCGATTCAGCTACTCATGGTGAGCTCGGCGAGAGGATCCCGGTGCTGTCTCTCGATATCGCGATCTTGTAACGGGACCCCACACGGAGGTGTTTTCGTGGCGCAGTTCGCCGGTGCGGAGGCCGGCCTGCAAAGCCGGTGCGTGCGAGTTCGACTCTCGCCTGCGTCTCCAAGGGAGCTTCCGCTGTGGCTTGACAGGGTCGCCGGGATATGGGCGTAATAACCGTCGCGTCGCGTGTCGCCGGCCGGGAGGACGGTCGAGGCATGGAGGCGCCGAATCAAAGGGGATGACGCCGTGACCACTCACACTGTCGGACGTGCCTGAGCGCACCGCGCCCGCGCGTCATCCCATGCCCCCGGCGGTGTCGTAGAACCCGCTGCGCGTCGGCATGCCCGCGCGGGTTCTCCGTTTCCTTTCGACACGTCAACCCGCCGGGAGCAGAAAACCAGCATGCCCATGGACTTCAACCAGCAGATCATCGACGAATTCCGCGCGAACAAGGGCCAGGTCGGCGGCCCCTTCGAAGGAGCCAGGCTGCTCCTGCTGACCACCACCGGCGCCCGATCGGGCGCCCCGCACACCACGCCGCTCGGCTACCTGCCCGACGGCGACCGCCTCCTCGTCATCGCCTCCGCCGGCGGCTCTCCCAAGCACCCGGCCTGGTATCACAACCTGCTGGCCGATCCGCAGGCCACGGTGGAGACGGGCCTCTTCACGTACCAGGCCAAGGCGGTGATCCTCGACGGCGAGGAGCGCGAGCACCTGTTCGCCCGCGCCGTCGAACTGGACCCGGGCTGGGGCGCCTACGAGGAGAGGTCCGGGCGGACCCTGCCCGTCGTGGCGCTGATCCCTACCGACTTCGGCCCGCCCGCCGCCCGCCTGGGCGACGCTCTGATCGCCATGCACGACGGCTTCCGCCGCGAGCTGGCCCTGATCCGCCGCGAAGTGGCCGCCTCCGGCCCGCACCTGGCCGCCCAGCTGCGGGTCAACTGCCTGACCATGTGCCAGGGGCTGCACGTGCACCACTCGCGGGAGGACGCCGGCATGTTCCCTGTGCTGGAGGAGCGGTATCCGGAGCTGGAGCCGGTGATCGCGCGGCTGCGGGACGAGCACGCGGTTGTCGCGCGGCTGCTCGGAGAGCTGCAGGAGTTGCTGCGGCGTGATGACGTGGTGCCCGGTGAGCTGCTGGTGGAGGTGGAGCGGCTCACCCGGGAGCTTGAGGCTCATCTGGAGTACGAGGAGGAGCAGTTGGTGGCGCTGCTGAATTGATCTAGCGGGGGGCTCTGTGGCAGAAGGGACAGGCGGGGTCGTATCCTGGAACGGCGTCCGGGCCCGGCGCCATATACAGGGGTTTTCGCGACTTGCTGCATGCTTGTGCGGCGCCGCCTGCCCTCTCTCCCGGTTCACCTCGCGATCATCGCAGGTCACAGCGTCGCGGTGCCGCAGCCGCACGCCGCCCAACCTGAGTCGGCCGGCGAGCCACAGCCAGCCGCTCAACCGACCCCGACGCCACGCACGGCCTTACAAGGCATGGCCGCCGGCCACCTGGAGAACCTGGCCGGTGATCCAGCGGGCCTGGTAGGAGGCCAGATACACCACCGCGTCGGCGATGTCCTCCGGCTCGCCGACCCTGCCCATCGGCACGATCCCGGTCGAGTGGGCCAGAACGTCCGGCGTCATCCAGCCGGTCTGCACCGGGCCGGGCGCGACGGCGTTGACCCGGATGCCCCGCGCGGCCAGGTCAAGCGCGGTGGACCGGGTGAGCGCCTCCAGCGCGGCCTTCGACGTCCCATAGCCGGTCTGACCAGGGAAGGCGCGGGCGGCGTCCGTGGTGATGTTGACGACGCACAGAGGCTCCTCACCACGGCGCCGGCGGACGACCTCGGCCGTGAGGAGGGCCGGCGCGATGGCATTGACTTGATAGTGCCGCTCCAGCGAGCCGTGGGTGAGCCTGTCGACATCGTCCGGCACCTCACAGTGCGCCGCGTTGTTGACCAGGACGTTGATCGGCCCGGCCTGACCGGTCACCGCGTCGACGAGCCTGGCGGCGGCGTCGGGTTCCGACAGGTCGGCGCTGACGGTGAAGGCGCCGCTGCCCAGCTCGCGGGCCAGCTCAGCGGCCACGCCGGCATCGGGGGTGAGGTGCGCCTGTTCCACGCTCCCGGGTACGGGCCGGTCCTGGGCGAGATAGTGGATCGCGACCCGGGCGCCCTGGGCGGCGAACGCGCGGCTGATCGCCGCCCCGATGTTCCCTGCTCCGCCGGTGACCAGGACGTTCTGGCCGTTGAGGCGAGTGTCGATCATCTGCCGTCTCCTCTCGAAACAGACGTCTTACGGGGGCGGGCACAGGCCGATGACGGCGGCCCCCGAGGCGATGAGGAGCACAGGCGCGATGTCGCGGTGAACATGAAAGACCTGACCTCGTGGAGGAACGCACCCCGCCGGGCTGATGGCCTCGGACGCGGGGACGGGCAAGATCAGGAACGCATGCGGTCACTCTACCCCAGGTCGGCCGAGCCCACGGGCCGATGACCTGGCCGACGATCGCGAGCCGCCTGGACCCGAAAGCCGGCATCTGCGCCGCAAGCCGCCTGAGGCGGGTGCCGCAGGTTCAAGGAGTCGTGGAGGTGAGTCCGCACGACGTGGAAAGCCGCCTCGTCGGTCCGCACCTCGGTGGTGCCCGGCGGGAAACCCGCCGGGCACGTGTGATCGTGGGCGGACCTGGTTCAGGAACGCTCTTCCAGGCTTCTCAAGGCTGAGCCCGGGTCGTCAGCGTAGAACTGGATCGTGGTGACGTGCTCGCGGCGACCGAGGGGCCTGGTGACGGCGATCGGCCTGGTCAGATTGACGATCAGGTTGGTCTGGGCGTCCACTCCCAGCGTGAGGCGGCCGCCCGTCACCTTGATCACACCGCGCGCGTTGTAGTTGCGGCTCACCTTCACCGAGGCGATCAGCTCACGCGGGACGCGCAGGTCGAAGTAGCCGCCATAGCGGATGCGCAGTTCCTCCGCGGTCACCACGTGCGGCCGGGTGGTGGAGGCGGCCCCGAGGGCCAGCACGAACAGGAGCTGATAGACATCGGCCGCCATGACGATGGCGCGCAGGCCGGGCGCGGCGTTCGAGGCCGCCAGCATCCACTCCAGGGCGATCGCCTGCACGACCACGGCGAACAGCAGCATCATCAGCAGCGGCCGCTGACTCTTCGCATACGCCAGGGCGGTGGCGCCCGGCGCCACCCCGTCCTGGCGCCGCCTGACCCACAGGGCGAGGCTGGCCAGGTTTCTGTGCTCCGCTCTCACGAGCATGCGTATCTGCAACGGCACCAGGGCATCGGCGACCGTCCTCAGCGCCTCCCATGGCGTGGCACCGGTCTCACGAGCGGCCTTGAACAGCCGGTACGCGTGCACGTATCCCATGGCGGACAGAGGTGCTACCAACGCCGCGGCCACCAGTCCTGCTGGCGTGGGCGTCAAGAGTCCCACAAGCAGCAATGAGGCGAGGAGCAGGTCCAGGGCCGCCACTGCCGGCAGGGCGCTGCGGGGGAGGCTGAGGCGCATTCTCATTTCCTTCCATCATCGGAGGAGGCTATGAAGATCATTGCATGTGGGGCATCGATACCGACATGTACCGACCATCCGACCTCCGCGTTACGCATTGGCCGAGGCCGGGATCCGGGAGACCAGCCGAGGCGTCGGCGGCTAGATCCGCTCCTCTCCTCATCCAGCTGTTTGAGCAGCCCCTTCCGCACCCGCTCCGTGCCGCCTCCCGCTCGCCCCCCGCGAAGGCGCCTCATGCCGCAGACGCTCCGCGTGATCCCGCTGGTTCTTCAGCGCCAGCGCCAGAAACCTCTCGACCACCGCCAACTCCGCCAGACTGAACCTCCCCAGCTCCACCTGCGCATCCTCCAGAACAGGCCCCCAGATCTCCGCACTGATCCGCTCCGCCTGCCCGGTCAGGTGCACAAGAACACGACGGCGATCGGCGGTGTCGCGACGCCGCTCCGCCAGCCCGGCTTGCTCGAGCCGGTCGATCACGGTGGTCATGGCGCCGCCGGTGAGCCCGGCGGCGGTCGCCAGCTCGCTGGCCGTCAGCGGCCCGCGCCTGCTCAACCGGCTCAGGCAGCGCAGGTCCGTGCGGTTGATGGCGAGGCGGCGGGCGGCTCGCTCGTCGAGGACGTCGGTGGCGTCCTGCAGGTCCTGTACGGCCCTGGCGACGGCATCGATCAGGCTTCGCTTTGACAATCTAATCCTTAGAAAACTAAAGTTTCTCCCGCCAGCATCCTACTCCCCCGGGAGACGAGCATGTCGGACGACCAGCACATCACGTTGCGCCCAGCCACCCCGCACGACATCCCCGCCCTGCTCGCACTCATGGACTCCGTCCTCGCCTGGCTCGTCGCCCGAGGTCGCACCGAGCAATGGGGCACCGTGCCGTTCTCGCGCATCCCCGGCTTCCCCGAGCTTTTCACGACCTGGACAGCACAGGGCGCCATCACGACGGCCGAACGCGCCACCACCTGCGTGGGCCTCCTCGCCCTGGCCCCCACCCCTCCACCACGCATCCCGCCAAGCCTGATCCCTGACGGCGCGCTGTTCATCCACACCGTCATGTCCGCCCGGGGGCCGTCGGGGCAGGGCGTGGGCCGCGCCCTCCTGGAAGAGGCCGCTCGCCAGGCCGAATCGTCTGGAGCACCGGCCGTGGGCCTGGACCACTGGGCCGAAAGTGCCGAGCTGGACCGCATCTACGAACAGCACGGCTTCGTGAAAGCAGGCACCTGCGAGGAGACCAAGGACGGCCGGACGACGCTCAACACCGTGCGAGTCCGCCACCTCTCACCGGCGAGCTGAGGCTCGCCTGCCGCCTGGCCACGGGCGGACCCTGCCCGATGCGGTTGGTTGCGGGCGGCTCTGCCTCATGTGGCTGCTCGGGGCGGCTCTGTCTGACGGAGGGGGCGGGTGCGTCGGGATCGATGGAGGTCTCAGGTGTCATGACGACCGACCGTAGCCGTCGCGGCTGACATTCCAGGGGGCGGGCGGCACCTCGTTCCCGGTGGACGGCATGCCATCCGCCCACCGGGAACGGCTCATCGGCTGGCCGTCAGTTTCTCACCGGAGGCGGAGTGGGTGGTGGTGCGCGAGCCGCCACGTCCGGTGACGAGGGTAAGGAGCAGGGAGCCCGCGGTCAGTGCCACCCCGAACCAGACGACGCTCGTGACGCCCAGGTGATCGGCCAACAGCCCGCCGACGAGGGCTCCGATCGCGATCGAGGTGTTGTACGCCATGGTGTTGAGCGACATCGCGGCCTCGAAGGTGTCGGGGGCGGCGGCCTGCGTCATGTTCACCTGGCACAGCTGCACCACACCGAAGGAGACACCCCACAGGACCAGCGCCACGATCGACCCGGCCTGCCCGTGACCGATGGTGAGCAGCAACAGCAGCGAGACCACGAGCCCCGCGCAGCCGGCGATGAAGCTGCCTCGCAGGCTCCGGTTCACGGTGTATCCGGCGATGAAGTTACCGATGGCGCCGCCGACGCCGTAGATCATCAGCACGACCGTGATGAACGCGGGCGCGGCGGAGGTGTTGCCCTCAAGGAAGGGCCGCACGAAGGTGTACGCGCCGAAGTGGCCGAGCACGAAGAGCACGACCGTGCACAGCACCAGCCGCAGTGGCACGTTCCTGAACGGCAGCACGAAGACCTCCCTGACCGGCACCGCGTTCGCCGACGGCAGCGACGGGACGGTGGTGGCCACGGCGAGCAGCACCAGCGCGCTCAGACCGCTCCAGATGAGGAACGTGGTACGCCAGTCGGTGAGGCTCTCCAGCACGGTCCCCAGTGGGATGCCGACGACCGCGGCGATCGAGATGCCCGACATCACGACCGCGGCCGCCCTGCTGGCCTGGCGTTCCGGGACCAGGCGCATCGCCATGCTCACCCCGATGGCCCAGAACACGCCACTGGCGAACCCCATGACCAGGCGCGTCGTCAGCACCAGCGGGAACGTCGGCGCCACGGCGGTGACGCAGTTGCCCACGGTGAGGATCACCAGCAGCGCCGACAGCAGCACGCGCCGGTTGACGCGTCTGGTCCAGGCCACGATGAACGGCACGCCCAGCCCGGCGGAAACGCCGTACAGGGTGACCATGAGCCCGGCGACCCCCACCGAGATGTGCAGGCTGGAGCTGACCGGGGTGAGCAGGCCGACCGGCATCAGCTCGGTCGTGAGAAAGACGAACAGGCTGGCTGTGATGGCGGCGACACCGAGCCAGGCCCGCAAGTTGGTGGTCATATTGTTCCCTCCACGTTGATAATCTCAACGTTGAGATAACAGCACGCCTGGTAGCTCAACGTCAAGTAGATGAACATTGAGATAGTTTGCTCGCGGGGTGACCGGCACGCCGTCGAGCAGGCGAGAGGAGGGCCCGTTGGCCGACGTGGTGGACCTGATCCTGAGCCAGTGGCAGCGCGAACGACCCGACGTCGACGCCTGGCCCATGGGGATCATCGGGCGGATCGGCAGGCTGTCGCGGGTGCTGGATCGGGAGCTGAAGGAGTTCTTCGGCGCGCACGGGCTGGAGCGGTGGGAGTTCGACGTGCTGGCCACGCTGCGGCGGGCCGGCTCCCCGTACGAGCTGACGGCGGGGTCGCTGAACCGGGCCGCCATGGTGACCTCCGGAGCCATCACCAACCGGATCGACAGGCTCGCGGCGAAGGGGCTGGTCGAGCGGTGGCCGGATGAGGAGGACCGGCGTTCGATCCGGGTGCGGCTGACTGCTCAGGGGCTGGCGAAGATCGATGAGCTCGTGGGGCCGCACGTCGAGAACGAGGCTCGGTTGCTCGCTGGGTTGAGCCCGAAGGAGCGCGATCAGCTGGCGGGGCTGCTGCGCGGGCTGCTCGAGTCGCTCGGTGACACGGCGCAGGAGTAGTCACCGTGGCGCGGTAGTGGCGGGCGCGCCGCCATGGTCGAGGCAGGTGGCGGATGCGCTGTCATGCCGCAGCGTGAGCGGGCGCGCGCCACCGTCACAGGGCGGTGGCGGCCGGGTGCGCCACCGCCGCACCCCTCATGCGAGCGGCACCAAGGCACAAGACGCACCGCCCCGGACTCCTGCACCCCGGCCACCACCTCACTCACGCCCGGCCGACAGCCCCCAGGCGCTCCATCTCCTCCTCGGACAACACCAACTCCCCCGCCCCCACGTTCTCCACGAGATGATCGGGATCCCCCGTCCCCGGGATGGCGAGCACATGCGCCCCCAACCCCAACGTCCAAGCCAGCCGGACCTGAGCAGCCGTAGCCCCATGTTCCCGGGCGACGGCGAGCACGGCCTCCTCCTCGGCCGCCCCCGCGCCCGCCTCGCGCCCGGCGCCGGCGATCGCGAAGAACGGCACGAAGGCGATGCCGTTCCCGCCGCACAGCCGCAGCATCTCCCGCTGCCCGGCCGGCGCGCCGACGCCGAACGGGTTCTGCACGCACACGACCGGCGCGATGGCCCGCGCCTCGGCGAGCTGGGCGGGTGTGACGTTGGAGACGCCGAGGTGGCGGACAAGGCCGGCGGTGCGCAGGTCGGCCAGCGCGCCGAAGTGGTCGGCGATCGAGCCGTTGCGCTCGCTGGGCGGGACGCGCAGGTTCACCACGTCGAGGTGGTCGCGGCCGAGCTGGCGCAGGTTCTCCTCGACCTGACCGCGGAGCTGCTCGGGGGTGGCCCACCACCACTCCCCCGACGGGTTCCTGGCGGGCCAGACCTTCGTGGTGATGACCAGATCGTCGGGGTACGGGGCCAGCGCCCGGTTGATCAGCTCGTTGGCCGACAGGCGGGGTGAGAAGTAGAACGCGGCGGTGTCGAGGTGGTTGACGCCCAGCTCGATCGCGCGGCGCAGCACGCCGATCGAACGCTCGCGGTCACCGCTGGCGTCGGCGGAGAAGGCGGTGCGGCCGGTGAGCCTCATGGCGCCGAAGCCGAGCCGGTTGACGGTCAGGTCGCCCAGCGTCCAGGTGCCTGCGCGAGCCGCTGCGTCCGTACGGAGAGACATGGTCGATCCTTACTGCTGAATGGGGTGAAAAGGGCCGCGGAGTCGGAGTCCGGGCATGAAAAAAGCCTCCTCGGGCGCCGGAGAAGCTCCGGCCGAGAAGGCCCAGCAGTGGATATAACCATACCAGCTTCCCGCCGTTGACATAGTGACCACGGGTGCCAGGGAGCCCCGGCTCGTCGCCGATCCGCCGCCGTACCGGGAGCACGTCAACCTGCGCGGCGTCAGCGAGCTGCGCGTCGCTCACCACGGCCGGGATCGCTAGCCTGGTGCGGTGGTCACCTCCAGGAGCCGCCGTCGCCTCTCCCCCGAGGCCAGGCGCGCCGAGCTCATCGACGCCGCCATCCGGCTCCTGCGCTCCGGCCGGCAGGTGACGAACTGGGTCCAGGCCGTCACCACCGAGGCCGACGCCGCCAAGGGCACGTTCTACGTCTACTTCTCCTCCTGGGAGGAGATGCTCGCCGCGGTGCGCGAGCGCGTGCTGCGCGAGTACGTGGACCGCTTCCACCGGCTCGCCGACTCCACCGAGCCGATCGACTGGTGGGCCACCCTCGACGCCGAGTGCGCGGCGGCCATCGAGGAGATCTCCCGCCCCGGCGGCCTGCACGCCGCCGTCTTCCACGCCAACTCCGAGCTCACGGACGACGGCCCGATCGACACCATCGCCGCCATCGCCAGGGCGCTGCGGCGCGGCATGGACGACGGCGCGTTCCGCCCGGTGGATCCGCACATCGCGGCCACGATCCTGTTCACCGTCCTGCACGCCGCGGCGGACGCGATCGCCGCGGGCGAGCAGCGCGAGCGCTGGCTGGAGGCCGTACGCGACCTCGCCCGCCAGTGGCTGGAACCGGCCGGGGAGCGCTGAGCGTCAGGCGGCGCGGCGGGCTCGCTCGTGAAGCTGGGTGGCGAAAATCTGCAGACCGGTCTATTTTATCGGACATGGGGCGCAAAGGTGATGAGACGCGGGGCCGGCTGCTGGACGCCACGCAGGACCTGATCGAGGCGGGCGGATACTACGGCGCCGGGCTCAACCAGGTGATCGCGGCCAGCGGGATGCCGAGGGGCTCGCTCTACTTCCACTTCCCCGGCGGCAAGGACCAACTGGTCGCCGAGACGCTGCGGCGGGCGGGCCGGGAGCTCGGCCAGGCGATGCGGGATCTGGCCGACGCGGCGCCGGACGCGCCCGCCCTGGTGGCCGGGGTGATCAAGCTGCTGGGCGACCGGCTCGAAGCCTCGGGGTGGCGCAAGGGTTGCCCGGTGGCCACGGTCGCGCTGGAGATGTCGGCGGGCAACGACGCGCTGCAGCAGGTCTGCGCCGAGGTGTACGACGCGTGGGAGGGTGCGCTGCGCGACCGGTTGGCCGCCGACGGGCATGCCGATGCCGAGGACGGCGCCACGTCCGTGCTGGCGTTGGTCGAAGGGGCGCTGCTGCTGGCGAGGGCACGGCGCAGCCGGGAGCCGCTCGACCGGGCGGCGAGGAGTGCGGCGGCCCTGCTGGGCGGCTGAGCCGGGAGCCGTGAGCCTCGAACCTCGCCTTGGCATGCCCAAAAAATATGTAGACCGATCTAATATTGGAGTGATCATGGAGTCTGATTCGATCGTTTTCGGTGCTTCTGGGCTGATCGGGCGCTATCTGGTCGCCGAACTGCTGCGCCGTGGTCATGGCGTCGCCGCGGCGGTCCGTGGTGACGGCGCCGGACTGACGGCCTGGCTGGCAGGTCAGGACGTGCCGGTGGACGGGCTGGCCGTCGTCCGGGCCGACATCACCGAACCCGGCCTCGGCCTGCCGGGAGGGCTGAAGGAGATCCGCGACGTCTACAACTGCGCGGGCCGGTACGCGTTCGGGATGAGCGCCGAGGAGGCACGCGCCACAAACGTGACCGGAGCGCTGCACGTCCTCGACTGGGCCGCCAACCGGCCCCGTCTGCGCCGCATGGTGCACGTCAGCGGCTACCGGGTCAGCAGTGTGGACGGCCTGCCGGACTACCGGCGGCTGGGGGCGTACGAGGCGTCCAAGGTGGAGGCGGACGCGGCCGTGCGGGCGCGCGCCCGCGAGCTGGGCCTCCCGCTGAGCATCGCGAACCCGGCCACCGTGCTCGGCCCCGGCCAGTTCGTCGGGCTGGCGTCCGTGGTGGCGGACCTGTGGCGCGGGCGGCTGCCGGCCGTTCCCGGTGGCCGGGAGGTGTTCGTGCCCGTGGTGGACGCCGGGTATCTCGCGGCCTTCCTGGCCAGGATGCCGGAGTTCGAGGAGGGCGCGTACTGGGTGCTCGACGACGGGACACCGGTGTTGCCGGAGCTCGTCGGGCTGCTCGCCGGGCACCTGGGGGTGCGGGCGCCGCGGCGTACGGTGCCGGTCGGGCTGCTGCGGCGCCTGCCCCGCGCCCTGACCGGGGCCGATCCCGAGACGCTGTCCTTCCTGTCCACCGACCGGTACGACACCGCGCCCGCCGGAGCCCTGGCCGAACGGGCCGGGCTGCGCCCGCCTCCGGTGGAGCAGGCACTCAGGACGTGGGCCGACGACCTGGTGGCGGCCCGCTTCGGCGCCACGGGGACGCCGCGCGGACCCTACGGCTACCAGCGGGTGGCGGGCACCGCCACCTGGGTCACCGGTGAACGCGAACGGCCCTCCCACGTGCTGCTGCACGGGCTGCCGCTGGACTCCGAAGCCTGGCGGGAGGTGAGCGACCGGCTCGACGGCCCGGTGCTCGCGGCCGATCTGCCCGGTCTGGGCCGTTCGGGTCCGGCGCGCGGGCCCGCCGAGGACTGGCTCACCGATCTCCTGACCGGGAGCGGCCGGCCGGTGCTGGTGGCGCACTCGCTGGCCTGCGCCCCGGCCCTGCGTTACGCGGCGGCGCATCCGGATCGGGTCTCACGGCTGGTGCTGATCGCCCCGGCGTTCCTGCAGGCGCCGTCGCCGTGGCCGCTGCGCACGCCGCCCGCCGCGCTCCTGCTGCGGCGGATGTCCGCCGCCCGCCTGGCCGGCGCGCTCGGCGTCCCCGAGAGCCCGGCGATCGCCTCCGCCGCGGCGGCCCTGGCCCGGCGGGGTCAGGCCCGCCGGGTGGTCGCGGCGCTGCGGGGCGCCCATGCCGTACGTGACGAGCTGCGCAAGCTCCTCGACCAGGTACGCGTCCCCGTGGAGATCGTCGCAGGGTCGGCCGATCCGCTCACCGTGGCGGTGGACCGGCCGGTGACCACGATCGCGGGGGCCGGGCACTACCCGCAGCTCACCCATCCCGACCAGGTCGCGGCGGTGCTGTGACCTCACCTGGCCGGGCGCGGTGAGACCGCGTTCGGCAGGAACAACGCGATGTCCAGGGTCGTCTCGATGCCGAGCAGGGTGTGCCACATCAGGTCGGCGAGCCCGAACGCGGCGAACGCGGGGATCGACACCAGCCCGGCCAGGTAGCCGTTCGGGACGGCCGCCAGCCCCTGCCGCCCGGCGCGCACGTTGCGCCACACCTGCACGATGATCCAGCCGGAGACCACGGTGAACCCGCAGTAGAACACCGCGTGCCACGGGGTGAAGAACGTCTCCAGCTCGGACAGGTTGGCGTGCGCCCAGGCGTCGATCATCAGGCCGGCCCCGAACCAGATGCCGAGCAGCGCCGTCACCAGGTCCGTCCTGGCGGGCACCCAGCCGCGCGGCTGCCCCGTGTCCACCAGGAATCGCCGGATGCCGGCGGCGTGTGATGCCACGTCGTGCTCGCCTTCCCTCGATCGGCAGGACGCCGCCGCCTCCGCACGGGGGCCTAACGGTTAGCTAATAGATAGCGGTTAGCCGTAGGAGGTGTCAAAGGGCGGCCGTCCGTCAGAGCCTGGTGCTGACTCCGCGGATGAGCCGGCGCAACATCGCCGTGCCCAGCCCACCCGGCACGGCGACGGCGCCGCGCAGCGCCCACTCGTTCTGCGTCAGCGCGGCTCGGGGGCCGCCGGTCGCGACGGCCTGGGTGGCCAGCAGCGAGGCCAGCGTCGCCTGCCGCCGCCGGCTGCGTTCGTACGTGGCCAGCGCCCCTGCCAGGTCAGGCCAGGCGGCGGACAGCGCGCGCAGCAGCGCCGACACGTCTTCGAGCCCCTGCCCGGCCCCCTGCGCCAGCATGGGCGGCATGGCGTGCACCGCGTCGCCGATCAGGACGCCGCGCCCGCGCCGCCACCGGAGCGGGGCGCGGTGCCGGCGGTGCGGGAACAGCCCGATGTCGTCCTCCGACAGCGCCTCCAGCAGTTCGGGGACGGGCGAGCCCCACGAGCCGTACCGCCGCCTGAGGGCCGCGAGCGCGACGTCGCGGCGCTCGCGGCCGTCGCCGGGGCGCAGGCGGAAGTCGATGAGCCACTGCACGGTGCCGTCGCCGGAGGGGTTCATCCCGAAGTCGCCCTGGGGGCCGAGGAACAGCAGGGCGCGCGCGCCGGGGTCGAAGGGCGCCTTGATCAGGCCCTGCCAGGTGGCGGTGCCGGTCGGCCGCGCGGGACGGGAGCCGAAGAGGGCTGTACGGACCTGGGAGTTCACGCCGTCGGCCCCGACGAGCAGGTCACCGGTGTGCCGCACGCCGTCCTCGGTCTCGACCCGCACCGACCGGCCGTCGTCGTGCACGCCGGTGACGCGGGCGCCGAAGTGGTAGATGTCCTGCGGCAGCCCCTCCGCGAGCCGGTCGAGCAGGACCCGGCGGGGCAGCGACACCACCGGGGCGCCGAGCTCGCTCGTCAGCCGGTCGAAATCCATGACCATCACCGGGCGCCCCCGCGAGCTGCGGACCTCGATGGCCTCCAGCCGCTGCCCGGCGCCGTCCATGCGGACGCCGAGGTCGTCGAGCACGGTCGTGCCGTTGGGCCAGATCATGATCGCACAGCCGGTCTCGCGTAAGGCGGGTGACCGCTCCAGCACGGTGACCTCATGCCCGGCGGCGAGAAACCCCCTGGCCGCAGCCACTCCCGCGATGCCGGCGCCCACGATGAGTACGCGCATCCCCGTCCCCTACATCTAGTAGTACTACTTGATGTAGAGCATAGGAAGCCCGATCGCCGGGCCGGGAGCCGGGGTGATCAGGCCCGGCCGTCTACACGGTGATCCGCACCCGGTCGCCCTCGCCGTCGGACAGGAACGACGCCAGCGCCCGCCCCTCCTCGCTCACCGCCTCCCGGTCGGTCCGCGACAGCGGGCGCAGCGGGACGACGGTCACGGCACCGTCCTCGACGGTCCAGGTCGCGGCCACCCTGCCGTCCACCAGCACCACCCGGGCGCCGGCCACCGACAGGCCGCGGTGGGCGTCGTCGATGATCCGGGCGCGGTCGTGGTAGCCGAGGATCGCGTTGTCGAAGGCCGGCAGGAACCGTACCGGAGCAGGGGTGTCCGGGTCGGGGCGCGGCGCGCCGGGCAGGTCGAGCAGCACCCGGCCGCGTTCGTCCCGGAAGCTGACCAGCTCGTCGCGGATCGCGGCCACGGCGGCGGGCAGCCCGGCCAGCCCGCACCAGGCGCGCAGGTCGGCCGCGGCGGCGGGGCCGAAGGCGGCCAGGTAGCGCCGTACCAGCGCCTGGCCGGCCGGGTCGGAGCCGTCGGCTGGCAGCGGGGCGATCTCGCGCCCCAGCCAGGAGGAGAGCGGCAGGTTGCGCACGCCCGCCCGCGCCCGCCACAACCCGCGCGGCGGCAACTGCGCCATCGGGATGAGAGCGGCGACCAGCATCTCGCCCAGCGCCCGCGGCCCCGGCTCCGGCCAGCGCCCGGCCACCGCCCGCGCCAGCTCGCTCATCGAGCGCGGCACGCCGTCGGACATCACCGCCCGGCCCGCCGCCGCGAGCTCGCCGAGGTCCACCCCGGCGAGCTCGCGGCGGTAGGTGCCGAGCACGCGCTGGCGCAGCATGAGGTCGTGGCGGGCGCGCCAGGCCAGGACGTCGCCGGCGGCGAGCAGGTGCACGGTGCGGCGCATCAGGTGGGTCCGCACCACCTCCCGCCCGGTCAGCAGGGCCGACAGCTCCATCGGGTCGAAGGCGCGCAGCCGCGACCAGAGCCCCGTGAACGGTTCCTGCGGTTCCTGCGCCTGCAGCCCGCACAGGTGCGCGACCGCGTCGAGCACCGGCAGGTCCGCGCGGTCGAGCAGCAGCTGGCGGGCGAGGGTCGCGCGGTTCAGCGCCCGGGTGCCGAGCACGTTCACGCCGCGGCACGCTCCTCCGCCGGCAGGGCGAGCCGCTCGGTGGGGTCTATCCGGACCATGCCCGGGTCTCACGCGTAGTCGCCGGCGGCCACGTCCAGCACCCAGACGACGCCGAAGCGGTCCTTGAGCATCCCGTAGAGCGGGGCCCACTGCGAGGGGCCGAGCGGCTGCACGACGGCCGCCCCCTGCGACAGTTTCTCCCAGTACGCGGTGATCTCCTCGGCGCTATCACCGCGCACGGAGAGGAAGAACGAGCTCTCACCCCGCTCGAAGGGCATCCCCGAGGGCACGTCGTAGGCCATCACGTGGAATCCGTTGCCGGCGAGCACCTGTCCCCACGTGACGAGGTCCGCGTCGGCGGGATCCTGCACGTTGCCCGTGTCCTTGTAGGTGACGACGGCGAGGTGGCCGCCGAACACCGACTGGTAGAACTCGAGCGCCGCGCGGGCGTCACCACGGAAGTTCACGTGCAGAACGGACTTAACAGACATCTTTCGCTCCTGACTTGTCGGTTGCGAGACCTACAGTCGCAGGAGTAGCGGACAGGATATGGCCTCTACTTCCGGCAAGATAGGAAACATGCCGAAGACCTCAGCGCGGTTGCTGGCGCTGCTCTCGCTGCTCCAGACGCGCCGCGACTGGCCGGGCGCGCTGCTGGCCGAGCGGCTGGACGTGAGCGCGCGCACCGTGCGCCGCGACGTGGACCGGCTGCGCGAGCTGGGCTACCCCATCGTGACCTTCAAGGGCCCCGAGGGCGGATACCGGCTGGACGCCGGCTCGGAGCTGCCTCCGCTGCTGTTCGACGACGAGCAGGCCGTCGCCCTGGCCATCGCGCTGCAGGTCGCGACCGCCGGCGGGGCCGGCATCGCGGAGGCGGCGGCCCGCGCGCTGAACACCGTCCGCCAGGTCATGCCCGCCCGGCTGCGCCACCGGATCGACACCCTTCAGATCACCGCCGTCGAGCGGCCAGCGCTCCGGCCCGAGCCGCAGGTGGACACCGGCGTGCTGGTGACGCTGAGCGCCGCCGTGCACGCCTGCGAGGTGCTGCGCTTCGACTACGGCCCATCCGGGGCCGCGCCGCGCCGGGCGGAGCCGCACCACCTCGTGACCTGGGGCGGGCGCTGGTACCTCGTCGCCTGGGACCTCGACCGCGAGGACTGGCGCACCTTCCGCGCCGACCGCATCACCCCGCGCACGCCCGCCGGGCCCCGCTTCACCCCGCGCGAGCTGCCAGGAGGCACGGTCACCGCCTTCCTGACCGCCAGGTTCCGCGGCTCGGAGCACTCGGGCGGCTGGCCGTGCACCGGCGAGGTGATCCTCGGCCTGCCCGCCGCCGCCGTGTCGCCCTACGTCCGTGACGGGGTCGTCGAGGAGGTCGGGCCGGGGCGGTGCCGGCTGGTGCTGGGCTCGTGGTCGTGGACGGGGCTGGCCGCCGCCGTCGGCAGGTTCGACGCCGACATCGAGGTCGTCGGCCCGGCCGAGCTCACGGACGCCTTCGCGCACCTGGCCCGCCGCTACGCCGACGCCGCCGCGACGTGCTGCGACGCGACCGGCGGGTGACGCCTGCTGCCGTCGTCACCGGCCGCCTGGAGCGTGCTGACGGCCCGGGCTTGATGCGTTGCGCCCCGGCCGCCGGGCGTGTGAAGGTCCTGCGCAACGTCCATGACAGCGTAGGCAGGGTGTGAAGATGAGGTGTGCGGGGCTCGCGCTCGCGTTCGGGGCCTCCTGGTGTTTCGCGTTCTCGGGGCCGATGGCCAAGTACCTCGACGCCGCCGGGCTGACGCCGATCGAGACGGTGTGGGCGCGGATGGCGGGGGCCGGGCTCCTGCTGGCCGTGGTGCTGGCCGTGGTCAGGCCGCGGGCGTTGCGGATCCCGCGCGGCAGGGTGCCCTTCGTCGGGCTGTACGCGGTGGTGGCGGCGTACCTGTGGATGGTGGTGGTCGCGACCGTGGTGGCGTACATCCTGGGGGTGAGCGCCGTGCGGCGGCTGTCGGCCGCCGTCGGCGTCACCGTCGCGTCGCTGGAGGTCGTCGGCGGGGCCGTGGTGGCGTGGGGCCTGGTCGGCGAGGAGCTCGGCGCCTTCCAGATGGTGGGCGGGCTGATCATGCTGTCCGGCGCGCTCCTCGCCCAGACGGCCACCGCCACCGGCCGCCTCCTCGATCAGGACAGGGCGGGCGTGTAGATCACCACGTGCAGGTCGGGGTGGTCGGCGGGCGCCAGGCGATGGTGCTCGTAGCGCAGCACGCCCTGCGCGGGATGGTGGAAGACGCGCAGGCGCGAGGCGAAGCCCTCGATGCGGTGGTCCTGCCAGGCGTCACGGAACGGCGGGCTCGCCTGGAGCAGGCGCTGCACGACCGGAGACCTGGCCAGGTCGCCGAGGCGGGGCCCGGCCTCGGCGCGGAACTCGGCGAGGAAGCGGCGGCTGGTGCTCTCCCAGTCGGGCAGCAGGTCGCGCACGTAGGGGTCGGTGAACACCAGCCACAGCAGGTTGCGGTCGGGCGGGGCGGTGCTGGCCACGTTCGGGTAGAGCGCGGCGTAGGCGGCATTCCAGCCGGTGATCGTCCAGTCGGGGGCGATGGCGTAGGCCGGGGAGCCGGCGAGCGCGTCGAGCAGCCGCCGCACGTGGCCGGGCGCCGCCTCGCCCGCCGGTTCGGCGGCCGGGGGCAGCGGGGTGTAGCCGGCCAGGGAGAGCACGTAGGCGTGCTCGGCGGCGGTCAGCAGCAGGCTGCGGGCCAGCGCGTCCAGGACCTGGCGAGAGGGCTGGATGTCGCGGCCCTGCTCCAGCCAGGTGTACCAGGTGGCGCTCACCCCGGACAGGGTGGCCACCTCCTCGCGGCGCAGCCCGCCCCGGCGGCGCGGCCCCGCCGGGGGCAGGCCCACCGCCGTCGGGTCCAGGCCCGCGCGCCTGGCGCGCAGGAAGCTGCCCAGTTCGGCCCGTCGTTCGGCTGCCGTGCTCACCCGGACCAGAGTAGTGCTGGTAGTGGGAGTGCTAGCAGTACGGGCGTCTTCGCCGTACGCCCGTGCGCCACCACGATGGCCGCATGCCACAGCTGAGATCACGTACGGTCACCCACGGGCGCAACATGGCCGGCGCCCGCGCCCTGATGCGCGCCTCCGGCGTCCCCGGCGCCGACATCGGCGTCAAGCCGGTCGTCGCGGTGGCCAACAGCTTCGCCGAGTTCGTCCCCGGGCACACGCATCTGCAGCCGGTGGGCCGCATCGTCGGCGAGGCCGTCAGGGCGGCGGGCGGCATCGCCCGCGAGTTCAACACCATCGCCGTCGACGACGGCATCGCCATGGGGCACGGCGGGATGTTGTACTCGCTGCCGTCGCGGGAGCTGATCGCCGACTCCATCGAGTACATGGTGCAGGCGCACTGCGCCGACGCCCTGGTGTGCGTCTCCAACTGCGACAAGATCACGCCGGGGATGCTGATGGCCGCGCTGCGGCTGGACATCCCCACCGTGTTCGTCTCCGGCGGGCCGATGGAAGGCGGGCGCGCGGTGCTGGCCGGCGGCCGGGTCCGTACCGGGCTGACGCTCATCGACGCCATGTCCGAGGCCGCCGACCCGGGCGTGCCGGACGGCGACCTGGCCACGATCGAGGAGGCGGCCTGCCCCACCTGCGGGTCCTGCTCGGGCATGTTCACCGCCAACTCGATGAACTGCCTGCTGGAGGCGCTCGGCCTGGCCCTGCCCGGCAACGGCACCACCCTGGCCACCCACACCGCCCGCCGGGCCCTGTACGAGCAGGCCGGCCGTACGGTGATGGAGCTGGCGAGGCGCTACTACGGCGAGGACGACGCGAGCGTGCTGCCGAGAGCCGTCGCCTCCCGCGCCGCGTTCGACAACGCCATGGCCCTGGATCTGGCGATGGGTGGCTCCACCAACACCGTGCTGCACCTGCTCGCCGCCGCGCACGAGGCGGGCCTCGACTACACCCTGGCCGACGTCGAGGCCCGCTCCCGCCAGGTGCCGTGCCTGTGCAAGGTCGCCCCCAACGGCCACTACCTGATGCAGGACGTGCACCGCGCCGGCGGCGTCCCCGCGCTCCTGGGCGAGCTGCACCGCGCCGGGCACCTGCACAAGGACGTGCACGCCGTGCACGCAGGCTCCCTGGAGGAGTGGCTGGCCCGCTGGGACGTGCGCGGCCCGTCCCCCTCCCGCGAGGCGGTCGAGCTGTTCCACGCCGCCCCGGGCGGCGCCCGCTCGGCCACCGCGTTCTCCCAGTCGGCCCGCTGGGAGTCCCTCGACCTGGACGCGGCGGCCGGCTGCGTCCGCGACGCAGCCCACGCCTACTCGCCGGACGCGGGCCTGGCCGTCCTGCGCGGCAACCTCGCCCCCGACGGCGCGGTGATCAAGTCCGCCGGGGTCCCGGAGGGCATGCGGGTCTTCACCGGCAGGGCGGTGGTGACCGAGTCGCAAGAGGAGGCCGCGGACGCGATCCTGTCCGGACGGCTCATGCCGGGCTCCGTCCTGATCATCCGGTACGAGGGCCCGCGCGGCGGCCCCGGCATGCAGGAGATGTTGTACCCGACCGCCTACCTCAAGGGGCGGGGCCTGGCCGGCTCGTGCGCGGTGGTCACCGACGGCCGTTTCTCCGGCGGCAGCTCCGGGCTGTCGGTCGGCCACGTCTCGCCCGAGGCCGCCGCGGGCGGGCCGCTGGCTCTCGTCCAGGACGGCGACACCGTCACCGTGGACGTCGGCGCCCGGCTGCTGCACCTTCAGGTCACCGAGCCGGAGCTGGCGGCCCGGCGCGGCGCGCTGGAGCGGGGCGCCGGTTACCGGCCCCGCCACCGCGACCGCCCGGTCTCCACCGCGCTGCGTGCCTACGCCTCCATGGCGCAGTCGGCCGACAAGGGCGCCGTGCGGGAGGTCGCTGACCGCTAACCGGCTCGAAGGCGCGGGTGAAGGAGACGCGCGCGCCCCGCTCACTGCCGCGTCCGGCCTCGATCATCATCCGGTTCGCTTCGTCGGGAGACGAGGGCCTGGATGCCGTCGAGGAGCAGGGTGAGGCCGGAGGTGAAGTCGGTGTCCTCGACCCAGTCGGGCGCGACGCCGAACGCTCCCGACCGCAGTGCCGCCGCCAGGCCCGGGTACTCCCGGGCATCGTGGCCGGCCAGGAAGTCGCGGTGGGCCCAGGCCCATCGCGCGGCGACCGCCCCCGGGCAGCCGGCGGCGGTCCGGCACGAAGGGCCTATCTGAGGCCGCTCGTGGCGAGCTGGTCGAACTCGCGGTCCGGCAGCGTCCTGTTGAGCTCCAGGAGCTTGTCGGCCAGCCAGCCCACCGGGTAGCGCGGCTCGGGCCTGGCCGCCTCGACGGCCTGGCGGATGGTCGTGGCGACCAGGCCCGGGTCGGAGCCCTGGCTGTTCGCGCCCAGTTGCGCCTCGGCGCGGGCGGCCATGGCCTCGGCCATGGCGCCGTACGCGGTCGCGCCGGAGATCTCGCGCAGGTCCTGCGCCGTGCGGTCCTCGAACTCGGTCTTGATGATGCCGGGCTGGATGATCACCACGTCGATGCCGAACGGCTCGACCTCCATCCGCAGCGTGTCGGAGTAGGCCTCCAGGGCATGCTTGGCAGCGTAGTACCAGCAGCCGAGCGGCAGCGCGATCTCGCCGCCGATGGAGGAGACGTTCACGATCGTCCCCGAGCGCCGCTCGCGCATGTGCGGCAGGGCGAGCTGGATCAGCCGGGCCGGGGCGAAGACATTCACCTCGAACTGGTCGCGTGCCAGGTCGAGGGGGATGTCCTCGGCCGCGCCGTGCAGGACGGTGCCCGCGTTGTTGATCAGTACGTCGAGCCGGCCCTGCTCCTCGATCACGGTGGCGACGGCCCGTTCCAGGTCCTCCGGCCGGCGGGCGTCCAGGGCCAGGGCGTGCCCGCCGGCGTCGCCCAGGTCGGCCATCCGGTGGACGCGGCGGGCGGCGCCGTAGACGATGTGGCCGGCGCGGATGAGCTCGAGCGCGGTCGCCTTGCCGATGCCGGCGGAGGCGCCCGTGACGAGAACGACCTTCTGCATGATGAACTCTCCTCTGCGATCGAGGCAGACGCTAGGGCCGGTTTCCGTGCGGGGACAACACGCTCAGCTCGTTCGCCCAGGTAGACGGCCTTCGATCGGTGCGTTGAGCGTGCAGCTGAGTGCAACGGCCCCGGTCACCACGCCCGCTGCTCGCCGTCTCCGCCCGCCAGCCATCGGCGCCGCAGTTCCGTCGTCCGCTCGGCCAGGTGCTCGGCCCGCCGCCGGGCCGCCACGACGCTCTCGCGGGCCAGCTCACCCCGCCGGGCCGCCTCCGCCGTCCGCTGCCTGACGTCGCGCACCCGCGCCAGGAACGACTCCATCCGCAGCGCGTCCGCACGCCGCCCGGGCTCCTCCGCACCCCACTGTCGCTGCTCGCGATCGATGCAGCTCTGCTCCCGATCGGCCTGCGCGAGCTGCCGGTCGTTCCGCGCGCTGGCACGGTCGCGCGCGCTTGCCGCCCGATCCCGCCGCGCCAGCAGCCGATCCTGCGCCGCCGCGGCCTCATCGGCGCCCGCGGACTCCTGCTCCTTGCGGCGCAGCGCCTCCCAGGTCTCCTGCACCTGGAGGCGATCCTGCCGGTCCTGCCCGCCGTCGGCGTCCCGCCCCGGCGGCTGCGCGACTGCGACGGCCTGCGGCACCGGATCGCCCGTTCCGGGAGCCTGCTCCAGCAGGTCGCGGACCGCGCTGTCGGCGGCCTGGACCTCCGCCCGGAACCGGTGGCTCTCGTGACGGCGCACGACAGCCGCCCGGTCGCGCTCGACCGCCGCCTCGTCACGGTGCCGGGCGGCGGTGTCCCGCTGGTCGGCCGCGTCGTCGCGGGCCGCGGCCAGGCTCTCGCGCAGCTCGGCGCCGCCGTCGGGAACCGCCTGACCTTGTCCGCGGGCCGCGGCGAGACGACCGCGCAACATCGCGGCCAGCCGCTCGGCCTCGCCACCGAGCGGGTCCTGGCCGGCCCGGGCTGCCGTCACGTCCTCCAGCACCGCCAGGATCGCCCGTGCCTCCTGCTCGTCCAGCATCTGCGAACCTCCCGGCGGGGAGAAGCGTCACCGCAGACCTTATGCCCGGCATCCCCCCGATGAAGCAGCCGATCACGCACGCTCACACGGTCACGTCGGCCGGATCCCCCGCCGACAGCCAGCGGAGGCTCTCGCGCAGGCCGGTCGAGTCGGCGGCGAGCTCCCGCTCGACGCCTTCCCTGTTCTGCCTGAAGTGCTGCCAGCCTTCGTAGTGGATGGGCAGGACGGTACGCGGATCCATCACCTCGTGCAGGCGGACGGCCTGTCTGGCGGTCATCGTGTACCGCAGCGGCCCGGTGATCGGGAAGCTGACGCCGCCCAGGTGGAGCAGCACCGTTCCCGGCCGCAGGCGGGCGGCCGCCTCGCGCAGCGCCCGGTGGTAGACGGTGTCGCCGGTGATCCAGAGGGGGCCGTACTCCTGGCCCGGCCAGGTGAGGGCGAAGCCGATGACCTCGCCCACCACCGGCCTGCTGAGCGGCGGCCCGTGCCGGCAGGGGGTGGCGGTGACGTCGATGGGCGGGCGGCCCGGCGCTTCCAGCCGGGTGGCCTGCCCGGCGCGCAGGCCCCGGGCCGGGAGCGGCAGGTGGCGGGTGCCGGAGGACGTCGTCACGATCGTGCCGGCGGCCGGCAGCAGGGCGCGTCCGGCGTCGTCGAGGTTGTCGCCGTGACGTACGTGCGTGAGCAGGACCGCGTCGATGGCGGGCAGATCGGCGGCGGCGATGGCGGGGCCGGTCAGCTTCCGCGAGGAGATGCCCCAGCCGAAGGCGTAGGTGCGGCCGGGGGGATCGAAGGTCGGGTCGGTGAGCAGCCGCCAGCCGCCGAACTCGATGAGCACCGTGGGCCCGCCGATGTGGGTGAACCGGACCTGCGTCATGGTGACGCTCCTCCCGTGGATGATCCTGTGCGGCGGGGAAAGGCTCCCCGGGCCGGCTTCCGGGCCGCACGCCCCGGAAGCCGGCCCCCGAGGTTAGGAGTGGTCCAGCGCCCAGGCGAGGGCGTGGTCGGCGATCTCCTCCCAGCCGTCCTGCGCGGGCATCAGGTGCGAACGGCCGGCGTACTCGACCACCTCGGTGATCGTCTTCGGCGACTTGTAGTGCGCCGCGTTGGACCGCTGGATCTTCGGCGGCATGAGGTTGTCGTGCTCGCCGGCGATGAACAGCAGCGGTTTGCGGGCGTCGTTGTGGTAGTCGACCCAGTTGTCGTCCTTGCCGGGGTGGATGTTGGCCAGCGCGCTGCCCCAGAAGATGTTGCCGGAGGCGGGGATGTGGTAGCGCTCGTAGGTGGCGCGGGCCTGGTCCTCGGGGAAGGTGTTGGTGAAGGCGTAGCGCCAGTGCTCGTAGTCCAGGCCGACCGCGCGGTGGCGGTTGGCGGGGTTCTTGAGCACGGGGAAGGTGGCTTTGATCTGCGACAGCGGGATGATCTTGACGCCTTCGGTGGGGGCGGAGTTGATCGCCACCCCGGCGGCGCCGTAGCCGTGGTCGAGCAGGATCTGGGTGAACACGCCGCCGGCGGAGTGGCCGATGAGGATGGGCGGGGTGTCCAGGCCGCGGACCAGCGTCTCCAGCGACTCGATGATCTGCGCGACGGTGACCCGCTCGATGGGCGTGGGGTCGGCGTTGAGCGCCTCGACCTCGACCTCGAAGCCGGGGTAGGCGGGGGCCAGGACGTTGAAGCCCTTGGCCTGGTAGTGCGTGATCCAGTGCTCCCAGCTGCGGGGAGTGACCCAGAATCCGTGGATCAGGACGATCGTGTCGGGTCTCATGTCTGCTCCTTATCGGGTGGCCGCGTAGGCGGACAGGACGACCGCGGCTGCGGCGTCCGGGTGGGACATCATGACGACGTGCGAGGAGCGGATCTCCTTGACGGTACTGCCGGCGCGCTTGGCCATGAAGCGCTGTGCGGCCGGCGGGATCACCTTGTCCTGGGTGGGGATCAGGTACCAGGACGGGATCGTCTTCCACGCGGGCTCGCCGCTGCCGTCGGACAGGCCGGTGACGCTGCCGGGCCGCTGGGTGGCCGCCATCTGGCGGGTCTTGTAGGCGGGCAGGTCGGCGGCGAACACCTCGCGGAACTTCTCGGCCACGATGTAGCCGTCGGTGCCGGCGACCGTGCCGTCGGGCCGCTTGTACTCGCGGGCCAGCAAGGCGGGCCCCAGCTCGCTGCCGGGGAACTGACCGGCCAGGGCCAGCGCGCTCTCGCCCTTGTCGGGGGCGAAGGCGCCCAGGTAGACCAGGGCCTTGACGTTGTCGTGGCCGCGGGCGGCGTTGGTGATGACGATGCCGCCGTAGGAGTGGCCGACCAGGATGATCGGGCCGGTGATGGTGTCCAGGACGCTGGAGACGTAGGCGGCGTCGCCGGCCACGTCCCGCAGCGGGTTGGCCGGCGCGATCACCGGGAAGCCGGCCGCCTGCAGCCGGGAGATCACGTCGTTGAAGCCGGAGGCGTCCGCGAACGCGCCGTGCACCAGGACCACGGTCGGCTTGGCGTTGACGGCGCCCGTGGCCGGCATCGTCACGGCGGTCGTGGCCGAGGCGGGCGCCACGGTGGCGCTCGCGCCGAGCGTCAGGGTCAGGGCGGCGATGGCGAGGCTGAGCCCGCGTCGGGCGTGAGGGCGGGGCTGGGGGCGGGGCTGGGGGCGGACGGTCATGTCGGCTCTCCTTGAGTCGTGCCGTGGTGGCAGAACGAGCATCCGGCGCAGGCGCCGTGGCCTGAATCGGTCAGTTGACTGCATCTGCGGTCACTGCCTCGAGTGCGTCACGCAGCGCGGCCCGTGAGGTGATGCCGAGCTTGGGAAAGATGCGGTACAGGTGGGCGCTCACCGTTCGCGACGACAGGAACAGCCGCTCGCCGATCTCCTTGTTGCTCAGCCCGGACGCGGCCAGCCTGGCCACCTCCAGCTGCTGGGCGGTCAGGCCGTGCGCGGCGCTGGGCCGCTGGGTCACCGCCACGCCGGTGGCGCGCAGCTCCTGCTCCGCGCGCTGCTGCCAGGCGGTGGCGCCGATGCCGGCGAACAGGTCGGCCGCCCTGCGCAGCTCGGGCCTGGCTTCACCGGGCTGCAGGCGGCGGCGTTGCAGCTCGCCGAGCGCGAGCCGTACGCGAGCATGATCGAACGGCCACCGTTCGGTGCGCGGCAGGGCGAGCGCCGCCCTGAACAGCGCGACCGCCTCGTCGGGCGGCGCCACCAGCGCCCGCGCGGCCATGACGTGCAGGCGCAGCCGGGGAGCGCGCTCGGCCAGGCTCACGGCGGCGGCGGCGTGCGCCCTGGCCTCCTCGGCCCGGCCGGTACGCACCGCCGACTCCACCAGCTCGAAGACCGCCCACGGCGCGTAGGCCACGTACGGCGGGATGACGCCCGGCGGGCTGATGCTCGTCCAGTACGCGTAGGCGCTGTCGTAGTCGCCGTGCGCCATCGCGGCGAGCGCGAGGTTGCGGGCCGACAACGACAGGTGCAGGCCGCTGCCGCGCGGCGCGGCCCACTGCTCGACGGTCCTGCTGTACTCGCGGGCGCTGTCGGCGTCGCCCCTGGCGGCGGCCAGCCAGCCCAGGCTGCAGCGCAGGTCGTGGGCGAGCAGGTCCAGGTCGTGGCGGACGCACAGGTCGAGCCCGGCGTTGGCGGCGCTCTCGGCCTGCTCCCACTGCCCGGCGAGGAAGTGGTCGTGCGCGGCGAGCCAGTAGCCGCTGGCGGCGTGGGTGACCGCGCCCTGCCCGCTCTCGCCGTCGATCAGATCGCGGATGCGGTCGCGGTAGTCGGGCAGCAGGTCCATCCAGGTGGCGGCCCGGCACAGCGCGGCCACGCGGCCCGGCGGGGCGTCGGCGGGCAGCGCGTCGAGCGCGGCCCGCACGCGCGCCGCCGCCCCCTGGCCCAGGAACACGTCGTGCAGCAGGCGGACGAGGCCGTCGTCGCAGCCGGTCACCACGCCGCTCACCTCCGCCCACTCCTCCGGATCCTGGGCGTAGGAGGCGGCCATCACCCTGACCAGGGATCCCGCGCCGGGCGTGCCACGCAGCAGGCGGCGGGCGGCGTCCAGGTCGCCGTCGCGCAGCATGAGGATCTGCGCCCTGGTGGCCAGCGCCCTGGCCGGGTCGTCGAGGTGGCGGCGCGCCTCGTCGAGCAGGCTCTGGGCCAGGTCGAGCTGCCCTGACTCGCTCGCCAGCTCGGCCGCGTGCTGCAGCCGGGCCGCGCGGGCCGCCGGGCCGGGGGTGAGGTCGGCGGCCCGGCGCAGCGCCTTGACCGCGAGCCCGCTGCCGCCGCGCAGGCTCACCGCGCGGGCGGCCCGCTCGATCTCGGCGGCGACCCGCTCGTCCGGCTCCACCGTGGCCGCGGCCAGGTGCCACATGCGCAGCTCGGGGTCGCCCGCGTGCTGCTCGGCCAGGACGGCGTGCGCCGCGCGCGTCTCCTCGGGCGAGGCCGTCCTGATGATCGCCGACCGGACCAGCGGGTGGCGGAAGCGCAGGCCCGACGGGGTGGAGTCGCGGGTGACGAGACCGGCCCGCTCCACCTCCAGCAGCTCGTACGGCGACAGCTCCGCCCGGTGCTCCAGCCGGTCGCCGTCGAGGGCCGTCACCAGCAGCGTCGTACGGATGCGCGGCGCCAGCTCCAGCAACCGGCCCGCGAACCCGGTCTCCAGCCGGGTCCGCAGCGAGGCGCCGCTGGGCAGCAGCTCCACACCGACGGACGTCTGCGGCAGCTCGGTGATCGCCAGCGGGTTGCCCGCCGCCTCGGCCAGCACACGCTCGCGCACCGACGGCGGCAGCCCGGGGTGCAGCTGGTCCAGCAGCTCCCCGGCCGCCTCGTCGGCCAGCGGCCCGACCTCGATCACGTTGATGCCGGGCGTGACGCGCTCGGTGGCGGTCAGCGGCCGGCGGGCGAAGATGGCGCGCAGGTCGTAGGGCCGCAGCCGCAGCAGGATGAACATCATCACCTCGCGCGTGGGGTGGTCCACCCAGTGCGCGTCCTCCACCGCGATCAGCACCGGCCCGTCCTCGGCCACGGCCGCCAGCACCGCCAGCGACGCCACCGAGATCGCCAGCCGGTCGGGCGCGGGCCCGTCGCGCATGCCCAGCACCCGCAGCAGGGTGTCGCGGTGGAAGGGCTCCACCCGGTCCAGGTACTCCATCACGGGCGCGAAGAGCTGGTGCAGCCCGGCGAAGGCGAGCTGCGCCTCGCTCTCGAAGCCGCTGCCGCCCACCACCCGCATCCCCCGCTCGCGGGCGTGGTCGACGCCGGCCTGCAGCAGGACGGACTTGCCCACGCCCGGATCGCCGTGCAGCACCACGTTGGGCGCCGCCCCCGGGGCGCGGTCGATCGCCCGCCGCAGCTCGCCCAGTTCCTGGGCGCGTCCGATGATGTCCATGTGATCGCTCTCCTCGGTGCAGTCATCTGACCGATTGCCGCGACCCCCGCCGGCGGCATGCTGGGCGGGTGCCGCGACTACAGGTGGGAACGGATGTGAGCCTCTTCTACGAGGACGTCGGCGACGGGCCGCCCGTCGTCCTGGTGCACGGCTGGCCGCTGTCGCACCGGTTCTGGGAGCCGCAGATCGGCCCGCTCGTCGCGGCCGGCCGCCGGGTCGTCTGCTACGACCGGCGCGGTTTCGGGTGCTCCAGCCGGCCGTGGCACGGCTACGACCTCGACACCTTCACCGCCGACCTGGCCGCGCTGGTCGAGAGCCTCGGCCTGACGGGGCTGGCGCTGGTGGGCTTCTCCACGGGGTGCGCGGAGGCGGTCCGCTACGCCGCCGCGTCCGGGCGGGTGGCCCGGCTGGTGCTGGGCAGCCCGGCGCTGTTCGCCGACCCGCTCGCCCACGAGCTGCGCGCCGCCTCGCTGCGGCACCGCATCCCGATGCTGGACGACCTGCTGCTCAGGTTCTTCGCCGTCGAGGGGCTCAGCGCGCTGGACGAGCCGACGCGCCAGTACCTGCTGCGGCACGCCGCCGACGCCTCCGCCACGGCGACCGCCGAGTCGCTGACGGCGTGGGGCACCGCCGACCCGCGCGCGGACCTGGCCCGCGTCACCGTGCCCACGTTGGTCATCCAGGGCGCGGGCGACGCGTTCGTCCCCTTGGAGGACGGCGGGACGCGCGTCACGCGGGCGATCGCGGGCAGCTCGCTCGTGACCATCCCGGCCGCGCCGCACGCCGCCGCGCTCACCCACGCCGAACAGTGGAATGAGCTGGTGCTGGAGTTCCTGGCGAGATGACGGCACGCGGCGACGGTACGGCGCGCATGACGGAGCGGGGTATCAGTCGCGTGACGTATTTCCCAGGGCGTCGCGCAGTTGCCCCCGCGAGGTGATGCCGAGCTTGGGGAAGGCCCGGTACAGGTGGGTGCTGACGGTGCGGTGCGACAGGTAGAGCTGCTGGGCGATCTCGCGGTTGGACAGCCCGGCGGCGGCCAGCCGCGCGATGTGCAGCTCCTGCGAGGTGAGCAGCTCGGCGGCCGGGGCGACGCGCAGCTCGCTGGTCTCGCCCGCGGCGCGCAGCTCCTGGCGGGCCTTCTCGCCCCAGGCCAGCAGCCCGAGCACGTCGAAGGCGTCGCGGGCGGCCCGCAGCGGCAGCCGGGCCTCCTGGATCCGCCGCCGGCGGCGCAGCCACATGCCGTGGGCGAGCAGCAGGCGTGCCCTGGCGGTGGGCCAGTGCGACAGGTCGGCGCCCAGCGCGTCCTGGTAGAGCGCCTCGGCGCCGGCGTCGTCGGCCAGCACCGCACGCGCGTGCCGGAGCCCCACGTGCAGCAGCGGAGCGGGGGTCCGGGCGGCGACCCGCTCCAGCTCGGCCACCGCCCGCCTGGCGGGCTCCGGCCGGCCGGCCCCGACGGCGGCCTCGGCCAGCTCGCCGATCACCCACTGCCGCCAGATCTTGTGGTGCGCGGCGTCGCCCGGCTCGAACAGCCGCCACAGGTGCCCGAACGCGTCGTCGTGGCGCCCGGCGCACAGCGCGATCACGCCCCTGGCGTGCTCGATCAGCGCCACGACCGAGCTGATGGCGACGGTGCCGAGCACCCGCTCGCCCTCGGCGGCCAGCGCCAGGCCGCGCTCCTCCTCACCGCGCAGCCCGGCCAGCAGCGCCAGCATGCCCAGGGCCGAGGCCTGCCTGCGCGGCTGCCCGGTCTCGCGGGCCAGCCGCTCGGCCTCCTCCGCGACCAGCAGCGCCCCTGCCCAGTCGCCGCAGAAGATCTGCCGCCACACCTGGGTGCTGAGCGCCCGCGTGAGCAGGCCCAGCCTGCCCTGCGTCCGCAGGTCGGCGATCGCGCTCTCCATGAAGTCGCCCACCAGGTCGAAGGCGCCGACCGTGCTCGCCGCGACGCCGAGCAGCCTGGTCACCTCCGCATCCAGCCGGCCGCCGCTCACCCTGGTCAGCCGCTCGATGACCTCCGCCCCGTGCTCCACCGCTCCCGCCGTGGCCATGGTGACCAGCAGCTCCGGGTCGTCGTCGCCGGCCGCGAGCCGTCCTGCCAGCGCGATGACGCGGCTGCGCTGCTCCCAGCCGGGGTCGTGCCACCAGCAGCGGATGGCCGCCGCGCGGACGAAGCCGAGCGCCAGCTCGCGGTCACCCGCCGCGTGCGCCGCCTCGGCCGTCGTGACCAGCCGCCGGATCCGTGCGGGGCCGTCGTTGCGTCCCTCGCCGAGCACCTCGCTCAGCCAGACGGCCCTGGCGTGCGGCAGCTCGCCGAGGACGGCCGGCTTGGCCAGCGCGAGCAGCTCGGCGGCCTGGTCGCCGCGGCCGAGCTCGAAGGCCAGCTCGGCGGCGGTCAGCAGGCGATGGGCGCCGGCCGCCGGCTCCTCGCTGACCTCCGCCGCCCGGCGCAGCGCGGTCACCGCCACCGTGATCGCGCCCCGCTGCCGTGCCCGCGCGGCCACCCCGTCCAGCTCGGCGGCGACGGACTCGTCCCGGTGCGCGATCGCCGCGGCGCGGTGCCAGGCCCTGCGGTCCGGGTCGCGCTCGTGCACCCGGGCCAGGGCCGCGTGGGCGGCCAGGCGCTCCGTACGGCCGGCCTTGTGGTAGATCGCCGAACGCACCAGCGGATGGCGGAAGCGCAGGGCCTGGTCGTGCAGCTCCACCAGGCCCGCGTCCAGGGCGGGGGCCAGCGCCTCGGCGGTCAGGCAGGCGCCCGTGACCATCGCGCCGCCGGCCAGCGCGTCGGCCAGGTCGTGACCGTCGTTGGCCGCGGCCACCAGCAGCAGCCCCCTGGTGTGCGGCGGCAGCTCGGCCAGCCGCGCGGCGAAGGCCCGCTCCAGGCGGGCGGTGAGCGGCAGGAACCCCGTCTCGTCCGCGACCGTCCCCGCCTGCAGCGCGAGCGGCAGCTCGACCAGGGCGAGCGGGTTGCCGGCCGCCTCGCTCAGCACGCGCCAGCGCAGGCCGACGCCGAGGCCGGAGCCCCGGGCGTCCAGCAGGGCCTCGGCCGCCTCGGGCGCCAGGCCGCCCAGCCGCAGCTCGGGGACGTCGCCGGCGTCCAGGCTGGTGGGGTGGCCGTCGCGCAGGGCCATCAGCAGCACGATCGGGTCCGACCGCAGGCGCCTGGCCACGAACCCCAGCACCTCGATGGTGGGCCCGTCCAGCCACTGCACGTCGTCCACCACGATCAGCAGCGGCCGGCGCGCCGCCGCGTCCCCCAGCAGGGTGAGCACGGCCAGCGCGACCAGGAAGGGCTCGGGGTCGCCGGTCCCGGCCATCCCGAAGGCGCCCAGCAGGGCCTCGCGCTGGCGGGCGGGCAGCTGGTCGGCGGCGCCGAGCAGGGGCCGCAGCAGCTGGTGCAGCCCGGCGAAGGGCAGATGCGTCTCGCTCTGCACCCCCGACGCGGTGGACACCAGCAGCCGCCCGGCCTCGGCCCGCTCGACGGCGGCGCCCAGCAGGGCCGACTTGCCGATCCCCGGCGCGCCGCGGACGACCAGGGCCTCGCCGCGCTCGTGCACGCGGTCCACGAACCCCTCCAGGGTCGCGACCTCGTGCTCGCGTCCGAAGAGTGGCATCACGCCGGAGCCCCCATGATCGAATTGTCGCATAAGTACGTCATGTGACGAATGACGGGCGGGTTGACTCCTCGTAGCATCGGCAGCCGCACCAGCCCTTGGAGCCGTTCGATGAGCAGACCCGTCCTGGAGCCGTCCGCCCGGGCTTTCGCCGAGGCCACCGCCCGCCCGCCGTACCTGTGCGACCTGCCGCTCGAAGCGGGACGCAGGGCGCTGGCGGAGGTCCAGCTCCCGGACCTGCGCGTGCCCGGCGTCACCCGGCAGCCGGTCGAAGGCACGAAGCTCACCGTCTTCCGCCCCGAGCCCGCCACGGGATCCCTGCCTGTGGTGCTCTACCTGCACGACGACTGGGTCTTCGGCGGCGAGCCCGCCCACGGGCGGCTGGCCCGCGAGCTGGCCCGCGAGTCGGGAGCGGCGACGGTGTTCCTCGACTACGGCCTGTCGCCCGAGTCCCGCCACCCCGGCGCGCTCGACGAGGGGAAGGCGGCGCTGGACTGGATCGCCGTCCACGGCGGCGCCCACGGCCTGGACGCCACCAGGGTCGCGGTGGCCGGCGGCAACCTGGCCGCCGCGCTCGCCCTGACCGCCCGCGAACGCCTGGCCGCGCAGGTGCTGCTGTGCCCGGCCACGGACGCGTCCTGCGACACCGGCTCCTACGGCGAGTTCGCCGAGGGCTACTTCCTGCGCGCCGACGGCATGCGCTGGCGCTGGGAGCAGTACCTCGCCGACCAGGCACAACGCACCGAGATCACCGTCTCGCCGCTGCTGGCCGCGCCGGACCGGCTCGCCGGGCTGCCGCCCACGCTGATCGTCGTCGCCGAGGCCGACGTGCTGCGCGACGAGGGCGAGGCCTACGCCGCCCGGCTGCGCGCGGCGGGCGTCCCCGTGACCGCGGTGCGCTACCAGGGCGTCATCCACGGCTTCCTCACGCTCAACGCGCTGCGCGGCACCCAGGCCGCCCAGGCCGCGATCGACCAGGCCGGACGCTTTCTGGCGCGGGCACTCTTGGGCCGGGCGGGACCCGCCGCGTAAGCTCTCGGGTGATCGTTCGTGGATCGCGGCGAAGGAGCACCCGATCAGCGTCCCGCCCAGCTTCGCGCAGGTGCTGCGCCGCCACCGGCAGGCGGCGCGACTGACGTTGGAGCAGCTCGCCGAGGCCTCGGGGGTGAGCGACCGCACGCTGTCGGACATGGAGCGCGGCCGCAGCAAGGGCCCGCAGCACCGGACCGTCGTCGCGGTGGCCGACGCGCTCGGCCTGGCCGGCGCCGACCGCGAACAGCTCGTCGAGCTGGCCCGCGAGGGCCGCCTGCGCGACCACTGGAGCAGGCCGGCCGGGCTGTGCGAGCTGCCCCGCACCGTCGACGACTTCACCGGCCGGGCCGCTGAGCTGGCCTGGATCAGCGAGCTGGTGCACACCGGCGACGCGTTCGGGGCCGCGGGCGTGGGGCTCGTCACCGGCTCCGCCGGGCTGGGCAAGACCACGCTGACCATCCGCGCCGCCCACACCCTGCGGCCGGGCTTCCCCGGCGGGGTGCTCTTCCTCGACCTGTTCGGTATGTCCGCGCAGCCCCTGCCCGCAGAGGAGGCTCTCGGCACGCTGCTGCGCGCGCTCGGCGTCACCGAGATCCCGGGCGAAGCCACCGGGCGCGCGTCCTTGTACCGATCCGTGCTGCGCGACCGCCGCGTCCTGGTGGTGCTCGACAACGCCGCCTCCGAGGAGCAGGTCCGGCCGCTGCTGCCGGGCGGCGGCGCGGGCAGGGCCCTGGTGACCAGCCGCCGCCTGCTGGCCGGCCTGGAAGGGGTACGCAGACTCGGCCTCGGGCCCCTGCCCCTGCTGGAGGCCGCCGAGCTGCTGACCGGGATCCTGAAGGAGCGCGGCACCTGCGACGACGGGCCGGCTGTGTGGCAGCTCGCGCAGTTGTGCGGCGGCCTGCCCCTCGCGCTCAGGATCGCCGGGAACCGGCTGGTCAGCCGGCCCGGCTGGAACGCCGCCGACCTCGCCGCCCGGCTGGCCGACGAGGAGCGCCGCCTGCACCAGCTCAGCGCCGGCGACCTGAGGATCGCGGGCGCGTTCGGGCTGTCCTACGAGCAGCTCGCCGACGCCACGCGGCAGGTCTTCCGCAGGCTCGCCCTGGTGCCGGGGCGGGACTTCGACGCCGCGCTCGCCGCCGTGGTGGGCGGCACGCCGATCGAGGGGGCGTGGGACGCTCTGGACGAGCTCGTCGATCTCGGGCTGCTGCAGGACAGCGCGGCGGGGCGCTACCGCTTCCACGATCTGGTCCGGTTGTTCGCCCGTGGGCGGCTGCGGGAGGAGGAGTCCGAGGCCGAACGCGAGGCGCTCACCGTGACGGTGATGTCGTGGCTGCTGCGGACGGCCACCGTCGCCGGGCGGTGCTTCGAGTCCGACCGTCCCTCCCCCGGTTTCTCCTCCCTGGACGAGGCCGACCACTGGCTGCGCGTCAACGTGGACGGCTGGCTGAGCGCGATGCGTCACGCGGCGGGCGCCGGCCGGTTCGCCGAGGTCCTCGACTGCGCCGAGTCGATGCACTGGTTCTCCGACCGGTGGATGCATGCCTCTCACTGGCACGAGGTCTTCACCCTCGGCACCGAGGCCGCCGCCGCCCTGGGCGACCCCGCCCGGCAGGCCGAGCAGGTGAACATGCTGGCCTGGGTCCACCTGGTGCCGCGAGAGGACCTGGAGACCGCCCTGCGCCACACGGCCCAGGCGATGGACCTGGCCACCCGCATCGGCGCCACCGCGCAGATCGCCCTGGCCCACCACACCGCGGCGGGCGCGCTCCGGCGCCTCGGGCGGCTCGACGAGGCCATCGCCGCCGAGACCCGGGCGGCGCAGATCTACCAGGCCCACGGCGACATCGACCGGTACGCTCAGTGCCTCGGCGCCCTCGGCACCTGCCTGCGCGACGCCGGCCACCACGCCGAGGCGCTGGAGCGGTACCTCGCCCTGTGGGACCTGCTGAACGACGACCGGTCGGGGATGACACCGAACGTCGTGACGTTCACCCGGCCGATCGCGCTGGCCCGCGTGGGTGAATGCCTGGGGCTGCTCGGGCACCGCTCCGAGGCGATCGGCAAGCTCACCGAGGCGATCGACCTCATGGAGCGGGCCCGGCTGCCCGCCCCGCAGGCCCGCGCCCTGGAGACCCTGGCGGGCCTGCTGGCCGAGGAGAGCCGGATCGGCGAGAGCCGCCAGGTCTATGGGCGCGCGGCCGGGGTGTACGAGGTCATCGGGGACCTTGCAGCGAGCAGCCGCTGCCGCGGTCTGGCCGAACCCACGGCCTGATCCTGCGTCCTGTTCTGCGTCCTGTTCTGCGTGGTGAGGCGGCGTGCGCTGGATTTCGATGGGGGTGCATCACCCCCCATCCAGCTCAGGAGTGGCCATGACCACCGTCGGCGATGTCGTGCTCGTGAGCGGGGGCTTCGTGGATGGATCCGGCTGGCAGGGTGTCTACGACGAGCTGGCCGGGGACGGGCTCCGCGTGCACGTCGTGCAGCTCGCCACGCGGTCGCTGCTGGATGACGTCGCGGCGGCTCGCCGGGTGCTGGACGGGCTCGGTGGGCCGGCCGTCCTGATCGGGCACTCCTATGGCGGGGTCGTCATCACCGAGGCCGGGATGCATCCGAACGTCGCGTCCCTGGCGTACATCGCCGCCTTCGCTCCCGATCGGGGTGAGTCGGCGGGCACCCTCTTCGCGGCCTCGGCGCCCATCCTCCCTCCTGTGGAGGGCTTCCTCCTCCTCGACCGGGGCAGATTCGCCACCTCCTTCGCCGCCGATCTGCCCGACCGGGTGGCCGCGTTCATGGCCGACTCCCAGGTCCCGTTCGGGGTGGAGGCCCTCGGCGGGCCGGTCACCGAGCCGGCCTGGCGGCACCGGCCGAGCTGGTACCTCGTCGCCACCGAGGACCGGATGATCCCCGCGCCGGCCCAGCGCCGGATGGCCGGGCGTGCCGGGGCGAAGACGGTCGAGGTCATCGGCAGCCACGCCGTGCACATCTCCCAGCCCGCAGCGGTCGCCGACCTCATCCGCCAGTCCACCGAGTGACGCCAGCCGATCAGACCGCCGTCCCGCCGAGCCTGCCCCCTCAACACCTTCGCGCCTTCCACCAGGGCGCCTTGCCCCTGACGACAGGAGACAGAAGTGCCAAGGAGACCCCTGACCAAGGCCGCGGTCATCGGCACCGCGCTCGAGTTCTACGACCACGCCCTCTTCGGCCTGGGCGCGGCGATCGTCTTCGACAAGCAGTTCTTCCCCCCCGGCACCCCCGTCGCCGGCGCCCTCGGCGCCTTCGCCGCGTTCGCGGTCGGGTTCCTGGCCCGCCCGATCGGCGGTCTCGTCTTCGGCCACTTCGGCGACCGCGTCGGTCGCAAGCCCATGCTGGTCGTGACCCTGCTGCTGATGGGGCTGTCCACGGTCGGCATCGGGCTGCTGCCCACCTACGAGCAGGTCGGCCTGGCGGCACCTGTCCTGCTGACCGTGCTCCGGCTGGCGCAGGGCTTCGGCGCGGGAGCCGAGTACGCCGGCGCCCTGGTCCTGGTGGCCGAGACGAGCGACCCCCGGCGGCGGGGATTGTGGGCCTCGCTTCCCGGCGCGGGTGTCCAGCTCGGCATCCTGACCGCCACCCTGGTCTTCACCGGGGTCACGCTGCTGCCGTCGTTCGAGACGTGGGGCTGGCGGGTGCCGTTCCTGCTCAGCCTCGTGGGGGTGGGCGTGGGGCTGTTCCTCAGGGTGCAGGTGCCGGAGTCGGAGCTGTTCGAACGCGAGCGGGCGCGGGGGCTGAGCCGGTTCCCGGCGCTGGAGGTCATCAGGAGGCAGCCGCGGATCCTGCTGATCGCCTTCGCGGCCAACGCCCCGTTCGGCGCGATCGCGTACATCCTCAATGTCTTCGTGCTGTCGTACGTGACCAGGACGCTCGGTCTGCCGGCCGTGGTGGGATTGTCGGCCAAGCTGCTCGCCGCGGCGGTGGCGATCGCGGTCACCCCGCTGTTCGGGCTGCTGTCCGACCGGGTCGGCCGGCGTCCCGTGTTCGTCGGTTGCGCGCTCTTCCTGGGCGGTTTCGCCTTTCCGATGTTCCGGATGGTCGACACCGGTCATCCCGCGCTGGTGATCCTCGCGGTCACCATCGGGTACGGCGTCTGCGTCTCCGGGATGTTCGCCGTGCTGGCCTCGCTGCTCACCGAGCTGTTCGACACCCGCCACCGCTACAGCGGCGTGGCCATCGCCCGCGAATGGACGGCCGCGCTGACCAGCGGCCCCGCCCCTCTCGTGGCGACCGCGCTGGTGGCGGGCGCGGGCGGCGCGTCCTGGCCCATCGCCCTCCTGCTGGTGGTCTGCGCGGCGATCACGGCCGGTGCCGTGCTGCTCGCCCCGGAGACCCGCCGCCGTGACCTGACCGCGGACGTCAGCGAACCGGCTGCCCGCGCGGTGCGGTCCGCTGACTGCGACCTCGGTGCGGTCCGCTGACTGCGACCTCGGTGCGGTCCGCTCGGGCACCGTCCAGGATCACCCGGCGGCGCACGCCACCGGCTGCCTGAGCGTCGTCCTGGGCTCAGGATCGGTGAACTCGGTCAGGTAGATCTCGTGATGCACGCGGTCAGGTCACGTCGAGCCCGGGGATACCAGCCCCGTCTCGTACGCGAGCACAACCGCCTGAACCCGGTCCCTGAGCCCGAGCTTGGCCAGGATGCGAGCCACATGGGTCTTCACCGTCGCCGGGCTGAGAGTCAGCCGTTCGGCGAGCTCGATGTTGCTCAGCCCGGTGGCCAGCAGCCGCAGCACCTCCAGCTCCCGCGCGGTCAGCTCCGACAGGTCACGGTGCGGGGCCGGAGGGCCGGCGTCGTCCCGGCGGGCGAACCGCTCGACCAGGCGCCGGGTGATGGTCGGGGCGAGCAGGGCGTCGCCGGTGCGCACCAGGGTCACCGCGGCCACCAGGTGCTCGGGGCTGACGTCCTTGAGCAGGAAGCCGCTGGCCCCGGCGGCGAGCGCGGTGTAGACGTAGTGGTCGAGGTCGTAGGTGGTCAGGATGAGCACGCGGGTGGCGCCGGCCGCGTCGTCGGCCAGGATGCGCCGGGTGGCCTGGATGCCGTCCATGCGCGGCATCCTGATGTCCATGAGGACGACGTCCGGCCTGCTGCGCCGGGCCGCCTCCACCGCTTCTGCGCCGTCCGCCGCCTCGGCCGTCACCTCGATGCCGTCGGCGGCCAGGATCATCCGGAACCCGGTGCGTACCAGGGCCTGATCGTCGGCGATGATCACGCGGAGAGGGTGGCTCATGAGGCTCGCCATGGTACTCGGGCCAAGATCCGGTAGCCGCCCGCGGGGGTGCGTCCGGCGTCCAGGGTGCCGCCGTGGACGGTCAGCCGTTCGCGCAGCCCGATCAGCCCGCGCCCGCCCGTGCGCGACGGGCCGCGCCGCGCCCCGCCGGTGTCGGTGACCTCGATCTCCAGCAGGTCGCCGTCGTGGCGGATCGAGACGGACGCCGCCGCGCCCGCCGCATGCTTGATCGTGTTCGTCAGTGCCTCCTGGACGACCCGGTAGGCGGCCAGCTCGACCCCGGCGGGCAGCGGGCCGGGCGGCAGCGACAGCTCGACGTCGACCGGAATCCCGGCGGCTCGTACCCGGGTGACCAGCGCGTCGAGCTGATCGAGCCCGGGCTGCGGCGCGAGCGCGCCCTCCGAACCGGGCAACCTGTTCTGCATGGCCTCGTTCTCGGCGGCCAGCAGACCCATGACGTGACGGAGTTCGGACATGGCCGCCCGGCCGCCCGCCTCGATCGCGAGCAGCGCCCGCTTCGACTCCGCGGGCTCGGCGTCCATCACCTTGCGCGCCGCCCCGGCCTGAATCACCATCACGCTCACGCTGTGAGTCACGATGTCGTGCAGCTCCGCGGCCATCCTGGCTCGCTCCGCCTCGACGGCCGCGCGCATGGCCTCCGCCTGGGCCCGCTGGAGCGCGTCGATGCGATCCCGGCCGGCCCGCAGCCGTCCCTGCCAGAAGCGTACGGCCGCCGCCAGCGCCCCCGCCCCCGCCAGCACGACGACGGGGCCCAGCCAGGACGGCAGCGCGGGGACGACGTCCTGGAAGACCACCCCCGTCAGCACGGCCGCCCCCGCCAGCCCGCCCGCCGCCGCCACCCGGTGACGGCTGTAGGCGAGCGCTCCGTAGGCGGCCCCGGCGCAGGCGAGCACGGTGATCCACGTCGCGGCCTCGTGGGTGGCCAGCGCGGCGAGCACGACCGTCCAGAAGACGGCCAGCGGATACCGGCGCCGCACCGCCAGCGGCAACGCGGTCAGGATCACCAGCAGCGGGTGCGGCCCCTGCTCTGAGCCGGACCGCGGGCTTGAAGCAGGGGCCGGGCTCACCGGCCGGGCGGGCGGATCGGGACGCAGCCGCAGGGACACGGCCGCCGGCCCCTGCCGCCCCTCGGTGGACGCGTCGTGCAGATCCGCCACCGCGGCCACCGCGAGCACGGTCAGCAGCAGCGCGAGCACCAGGTCGGCCACCAGCGCTCCACGTGACGGCCGGGCGCGCGCCTCCTCCGGACGCAACACCTCCCGCACGTACTGCCGCCACATCCGCCACCTTCGTTCCACCGTCATCGGGACATTTTCACGGCTGCGCGATCGGCCACGCATCCGTCGCGATGACGGCAGCGCCGTCCGCCGGGACTACATCGCAGGGATGACACCGGGCTCGGATCGTTCCTCGGAGTTACCCGGATTCGGCACGACGGCCGACGCGCCCGCCGCAGGACCGCCTCTAGCGTCGTCCCGTCCGCGACCTCCCGAGAGAAGGCGACACCCTGATGCATCTTGCGACCACGACGGCCCTCGCCCTGGCCGGGCTACTGACCCTCACGGCCCCCGCTCCCGCCGCCGCGGGGCCGGCGGCACCGCGGCTGCCCGCGCCGACGGGCTCCCACGCGGTCGGCGTCACGTCCCTTCATCTGAAGGACGCCTCCCGGAGCGACCCATGGGTCCCGGCGGCGAAGTCGCGGGAGCTGATGGTCTCCCTCTGGTATCCGGCGGCCGGGACACGAGGCAGGCACCCGGCCCCGTACGTGACGCCGAAGGAGTCCGAGCTGCTGATCAAGGACGCGCAGCTGCCCATCGCGCCCGACACGCTGAGCAAGGTGCGGACCAACGCCTTCACCGACGCCGTGCCCGCAGGCCGCAAGCACGGCCTGCCCCTGGTGGTGCTCTCCCCCGGCCTCGGCTCCCCGCGCAGCTCACTCACCGGCCTGGCAGAGGACCTGGCCAGCAGGGGCAACGTGGTGGTCGGGATCGACCACACCTACGAGAGCGTCGCCACCGCCTTCCCCGACGGGCGGGTCACCACCTGCGTCGCCTGCGAGAACAAGTCCCCGGACTTCGGACAGCAGGTGGTTCGCAGTCGCGCGGCGGATGTCTCCTTCATCCTCGACCAGCTCACCGGCGCGCAGCCGAAATGGCGGGGAGCCAAGCTGATCGACCGGTCGCGCATCGGGATGGCCGGCCAGTCCGTCGGCGGCGCGAGCAGCATCGCGGCCATGGTGCGCGACAAGCGCATCCGCGCCGGGGTCAACCTGGACGGCACCACCTTCGCCCCGATCCCCGAGCGCGGCCTGGCCCGGCCGTTGCTGTTCCTGGGGTCGCCGACGATGCACAGCCCCGGCGGCAAGGACGGGAGCTGGGGACGCGACTGGAAGCAGCTGACCGGCTGGAAGCGGTGGCTCGTGGTGACCGGAGCGGAGCACGCGTCTTTCACCGACGTCCCGCTGCTGGCCGAACAGCTCGGCATCGACCTCGGGTTCGCCATGACCGGAGCCCGCTCCGTGGAGATCACCCGCGCCTACGTCGCCGCCTTCTTCACCCGCCACCTCACCGGGAAGCCGCAGCCCCTGCTGGACAAGCCGTCCGTCCAGTATCCCGAGGTGAGGTTCGGCGGCTAGGCCCGATTCATCCGGGCGGGGGCCGGCGCCGCCACACAGCACCGGATGGAGCCCGAACGGCCAGCGGCGATGGCGACCCCTCGACGAACGATCGCCCACCCGCCGCGAACTCCACGCCCTGCGAACCCCTCATCCCACCGGACACCCGGCTCCCCACCTCAGCCGACGACCTCCCCATCACGCCGCACACCCGGCTCCCCACCCCGGCCGGCGACTCCCCATCACGCCGAACGCATTTCCGCCGCCACCGCCCGTTCCCGCAACTGTGCCGCCTCCGCCCGCACGGACTCCAGCTCCGCCCGCAGGTCCTCCAGCCGCATCCGCTCCAGCCGCAGCTCCCCCTGCACCTGATCGCGTTCCTTGACCGCGGCGTCGGCCCGCGACCTCTCCCGCGACACCGCCTTACGCTCCCGCGCCAACGCCGCAGCACCCTCCTCCTCCACAGCGGCCACCTTCCCGACGAGCCGCGCCATCTCCTCCGCCGCCTGTGCAGCGTCCTTGAGCGCCACCGCACGGTCCCGCTCTGCTTCGGCCGCGGCCCGCTCGGCCCTCACGGCCCGCTCCACAGCCCGCTCCCGCTCCTGCGCCGCCGCCTCCTCGCGCGCCCGCGCCCCAATCACCTCACGTTCAGCCTGCTCACGCGCCTGCACAGCCGCCGCAGCCTCCTCCCGGGCGCGATCCCGCTCCTCCCGCGCCCGCGCAACCTCCTCCTGCGCCCGTACGACCTCAGCCTGCGCCGCCTCCCGCACCCGTGACGCCTCGGCCCGCGCCTCCTCTTGCACCCGCACGACCTCAGCCCGCGCAGTTTCCTGGGCCTGCACGACTTCAGCTTGCGCAGTCTCCCGGGCCTGCACCACTTCAGCCTGCGCCGCCTCCCGCACCCGTGACGCCTCGGCCCGCGCCTCCTCCACCTGCCTGCCAGCCAATTCGACCCGCTCAGCCAACTCCTGCACGGCCTGATCCCTGGCCTGCTCGGTGACCTCAGCCCGGCGCACCGCCTCCTCAGCCTTCCGCTCAGCCAGCTCGGCCCGCCGCTTGGCCTCCTCAGCAGCCTGCAACGCCTGCCGCTCAGTGCTCGCCGCCTCACGCAACGCGGCCAGCGCCTGCTCACGCGCCCGCTCGGCGTCCCCCAGCGCGGTCTCGCGCTCCTGCTCGGCATCCTCCAGCCGCACCCGCATCTCGGCCGTCTGCCTGCGCGCGTGCTCGGTCGCCTCACGCGCGATCCGCACCTGCTCGAACGCCTGCTCCCGCTCGGTCCGCGCGATCGCCACCCGCGTATGCGCCTCAGCCTGCACCGCACTCAGCTTCGCCTCGACCCCAGCGGGGCTCAGCTCCTCCGCCAACGCCCGCGCCAGCGGCTCGATGGCCGCGGCCAGCCCGCTCTCCATCCGGTCGTACAACTGCTCCGCCCTGGCCAGCGCCCCTTCCAGCCCCGGAGTGGCCCGCCGCAGCTCGCGCTCCCGCTTAGCAGCCGCCTGACAGTCCTTCTCGGGACAGTACGCCTTGGGCCGCCCCCTGCCACGCCGCTGCTCAATCGGCGCACCGCAGTGCTTACAAGGCGTTACGAAGGTGGTCTCTGCTGTCACGAAGCCAGCCTAGCATTTCTGATTTTCTAGAAAATGAAAAACGAAAAATAGGTTCTGTTGCGCTGCTCAAGCTAGCGAGCAACTTGCGAGAAGGAAAGATTCCCGCAAGTAACCAGGCTGGATCCCCCTCCCTCGGATGCCAGCTTGTCAGGACGGGAGCTGTGGCCATTCGCCAGTTGGGACAAGCCACACTGCGGATTGCCACCAGGGCCCTGCCCCAAGGCCAGGTAGTTAAGGTCGTCGTGGTGCTGTCAAGCAGGCGAGTTCTCAGGACATGAGGACGGAGATCCAGTAGAACGGTGATCTTCCACAACCAGCCGTCGAAGAACTGGATCTCCGTTGCTTCCCGAGCATGCCAGCTCCGCTGTTTCCCGCGCTGTCGAGACGGGCTCTTCGCCACGCTCAGCAGCCGGGAGATTGTTCGCTCCCGGGCATTTGGGGGAGCTGACCGCGCTCGTACCGTTCGAGCTCGTCGATGCAGTCCTTGAGGAAACCCGCGGCATGCAGCGCCGTCTGCGCGCGCTGCCCTCGCGTGTCGGGGTCTACTTCCTGCTGGCGATGTGCCTGTTCCCCGAGGTCGGCTACCTGCTGGTCTGGCAGAAGCTGACGGCCTCGCTGAGCGCCCTGCCGGTCGTGACGCCCACCACCAAAGCGCTGCGTGACCTGCGCCGCAGAGTCGGCGGCGCGCCGATGCGGCGCCTGTTCGAGGTGCTGAGCGGACCGCTGGCCCAGCCCGCGACGCCCGGAGTACGGTTCGGGACCTACCGCACGGTCTCCTTCGACGGCTGCAGCTCACTCAAGGCGCCCGACACCGTCCGTAACCGGGCCTGGCTGGGCAGCCCCGGTCACGGCGGCTACCCGCTGCTGGAGCTGATGACGCTGGTGGAGACCGGAACCCGGGCCCTGATCGGCGCGGTCTTCGGCCCCACCGGCGAGGGCGAGAGCGGCTATGCCCGGCGCCTGCTGCACCTACTGACGCCTGACATGCTCGTCCTCTGGGACAAAGGCTTCGACGGCAACGCCTTCCTCGCCCAGGTCAGCGCCACTGGCGCCCAGGTGCTCGGCCGGCTGCGCAGCAACCGGCGCACCCCCATCCTGGCCACCCTCACCGACGGCTCCTATCTCTCGATGATCGGCAGCTTGCAGATCCGCGTTATCGAGGCCCGCATCACGGTGGCCTGCGCCGACGGCACCACCTTCACCGGCACCTACCGCCTGGTCACCACCTTGACCGATGCCCGCCGCTACCCGGCCGCCACCTTGGTCAGGCTCTACCACCAGCGATGGGAACACGAGTCCACCTACTACGCGCTCCGCCACACCATCATGCAAGGACGGATCCTGCGCTCGGGCGACCCCGCCGGACTGGAGCAGGAGATGTGGTCGGTGCTCACGCTCTATCAACTGCTGCGCAGCGTGATGGTCGACGCCGCCGAGTCCCGGCCCGGCACCGACCCGACCGCTGCAGCTTCTCCATCGCCCTGCATACCGCCCGCGACCTGGTCATCCGCTCGGGCGACAACCCCGGCATGGCCACCGGCTTGGTCGCAACCATCGGACGCCGTGTCCTGGCGGCGCTGCTGCCACCACGCCGCCCGCGCGTCAGCACCCGCAAGGTCAAATCACCCACCTCCCGCTACAACGAACGGCTCGACGACGGCCGGCCCGACCGCAGCCGCACCATCACCGACCTCCACATCACTCTCCTGCCACCCCCGCCCACGCTGCCCGCCGTGTCCCGGGACGAACGACCCATGCCCCCCAGCGACCGCCGCAGACAACAACAGGTCCTGGCCCTCCTTCACCAAGACCCCGCCCGCCCCTGGAAGGCCCGGGACATCGCCCGCCACCTCGGTGATGTCACCCTGAACACCATGTATCGGCAACTCTCGCGCTGGGCCGCCGCCCAACTCATCCGCAAAATCGGACCAGGCGTCTACACCGCCGAGCCGGGCTCCACAGCGCTCTTGCCAACAGCTCAGGAACCTTACTACCTGGCCTTGGGGCAGGGCCCCCAGGTCGCGCTTGGCGATGCGCACGGTGGCCTCGCTGCCGCCCTTGGACTGCGGATCGGCCGGGACACAGGTGCGGATGGTCAGCCCGTAGTGGTGGCCGATCTCGATGACCTGCCGGTTGCGCACCGGGATGCGGGCGATGTGGTCGGTGGTGACGGTGCGCTCGTTGTCGGTCAGCGCATAGGTCGGCGCGCCACCGAGCTGCCGCAGCGTCGCATCCAGGCAGGTCGCGATCGTCGGCAGCGTCTCGTCCAGCACCGGGATGACCACCCGGAACCGCGACCAGGCCAGCCACGCGCACCACAACCACGTCCGGCGGCCCGCGATCTTCGGGCCGTCTCCCCAATCCCATTGCATCCACAGCCCAGGCTCGGGAATCCAGGGACGAAACACCCGGCGATGGCCCGCTTGATAGGCGGCCTTGGCCGCGGCCACCGCGCGCCGCGTGGTGCGGTCAGTGCCGCCGAACCCCATCGCCGCGATCTTCTCGTGCACCCGATCAGCACCGATCCGCCCACCCGAGCGCTCGATCAACTCCTCGATCTTCGGCATGAACTCGTCGATCATCTTCGGCCGGGGCTGCCGCCTGGCCGGGTCGCTGCCCTTGCCGCGCAGCAGCACGTAACGCTTCACGGTGTGGTGGTCGACGCCGGCCAGCTCAGCCGCGGCGCGGTAACTACCCGTAAGGTCATACGCTTCCAGAATCTCCATGATCTCCTCTTTCGTCTTCACACCGGCCAAGCCAACAGGCCGGTGATCACCAGACACCAGAAGGATCATGTGTCCGTCAGTGGGGAGATCCTGTGTCCGCCAGCGGGGAGACGATCAGACCGCTGGCAGGGAGCTTTCCATGTCCGCCGTCAGTTCATAGAACGAACTTGACCTGCCGTGGACCTTGTCGCCGCGCCGATGGGGTAGGTGGCCTCGCATGTCATGCGGTATCCCTCGGGTGGTGAGGGGCCAGATCAGAGATCTCGTGGAGGCGACGACGCAGTGTCGTTCGTGGCCGGATTTCGGTTTCTCAGTGCTGGCAGCAGGCGTGTGCCGGGCTGTCCGGGAGCGGGTGCTGTCGAAGCGGACGCGATCGGAAGACGCATCGCCCAGTGAGACCGGCGGACGGCGAGAGGCGGGGACGGCAGGTACGACGAGGCGATGAGCGACAGCGCGGAAGGCGAAACCCCGCAGGACCCGGGCAGGTCGGTTCGCCCCCCATCGCTGGCCGATCTGGTGATCGTGCTGGGCGCGATGGTGGTGCTGATCGGCGGCTCCCTGGCGTTGTTCGGCCTGGATGCCCTCGACGGGCCGATCCAGGTGGCGCTGGTGTTGTGCGCGCTGGTCGCGATGCTGGTGGTGCTGAAGAACGGCAACCGGTGGGAGGAGGTCGAGGCCAGCGGGCAGCGCGCGCTGTCGTCGATCACCAGCGCGGTGTTCATCCTGCTGGCGGTGGGCGCGCTGATCGGTACTTGGAACATGTCAGGGACGATCCCGACTCTGGTGTACTACGGGATCCAGGTGCTGTCGCCTGGCTGGTACTACGCGGCCGCTGCGCTGATCTGCGGCATGGTGGCGATGTCGATCGGCAGTTCGTGGACCACGGCCGCGACGATCGGCGTCGGGCTGGTGGGCATCGCGACCATGCTGGGGGTGTCGGCGCCGATCACCGCCGGCGCGGTGATCTCGGGCGCGTACCTGGGGGACAAGCTGTCCCCGTTGTCGGAGACCACGGTATTGACCGCGCAGATGGTCCGGGTCAACGTCTATGAGCACATCAAGCGGCAGGCCTGGACATCGATCCCGGCGTTCCTGATCGGCTTCGTGCTGTTCCTGTTGATCGGCTGGGTGTGGGGGCCGGCCGCGACGGACCTGGGCGACACCGGCAGTGAGCTGACCGCTCTGGGCGACATCTATTGGATCACTCCGCTGAACTTGCTGCCGTTGCTGTTGCTGGTCGTGTTGTCGGCGCGTAAGGTGCCGGCGACGCTGGCGCTGATGGCCTCGGCGATCTTCGCCGGGATCGTGGGGATCTTCACCCAGCCCGCGGTGATCCGCGCGTTCGTCGGTGAGCCCGGGCTGAATCCGGTCGTGGCCGGGATCAAGGCGATCTGGCGGGCGATGGCGAACGGGTATGTGAAGACCTCCGGTCTGGCGGATGTGGACCGGCTGCTGTCCCGCGGCGGGATGGACAGCATGCTGCCGACACTGTGGCTGATCATCGGCGCGGTCACGTTCGGTACGCTGCTGGAGGAGTTCGGGCTGCTCAACCGGCTGATCGAGCCCATGGTGCGGGCGGCCAAGAGCACCGGCCGACTTTCCGTGGCGGTGTTCGCCAGCGCGTTCGGGCTCAACATCGTCGCCGGTGACCAGTACATCGCGCTGGTGTTGCCGGCGCGGGTGTTCCGGGTCGAGTTCGCCAAGCGCGGCCTTGCACCGACGAACCTGTCGCGGCTGGCCGCCGACAGCGGCACGGTCACCTCACCGCTGGTGCCGTGGAACTCCTGCGGCGCGTTCATGGGCGCGGTGCTGGGCGTGCCGACGCTGGCCTACCTGCCGTTCTGCTTCTTCAACATCGCCAGTCCACTGCTCAGCGTCGTGTACGGGTTCACCGGCTTCAAGATCGAACACGTGCCCCCACAGGGTCAGCCCGAAGAGGAGAAGCCGCATGGTGGATGAGACCGGCACCAAGGATGGGGCCGCGCGCGGGGTGTCCCTGCCGGTCCTGACCGCGATGGTGGTCGGCTCCATGGTCGGCGCCGGCGTGTTCTCGCTGCCACGCAACTTCGCCCAGGCGACCGGCGTGTTCGGCGCGGTCGTCGCCTGGCTGATCGCCGGGCTCGGCATGCTGATGCTGGCCTTCGTCTTCCAGACGCTGGCGGTGCGCAAACCTGACCTCAATGCCGGTGTGTACGCCTACGCCAAGGCGGGTTTCGGCGAGTACCCCGGGTTCTTCTCCGCCTTCGGCTACTGGGCCAGTGCCTGTGTCGGCAACGTCACCTACTGGGTTCTGATCAAGTCCACCCTCGGCATGGTGATCCCGGTCTTCGGTGAAGGCGCGACGATCGTGGCGGTGGTGGTCTCCGCGGCCGGAGTGTGGGCCTTCCATTTCATGATCCTGCGCGGCGTGCGGGAGGCGGCCCGGATCAACCAGATCGTCACGGTCGCCAAACTCCTGCCGATCCTGCTGTTCGTCGTGATCGTGGCCGTCGCGCTGCGCGCAGAGGTCTTCGACGCGAACCTGTGGGGCGGGGCCGGGAACTCCGCCAGGGCTCTGTTCGACCAGGTCCGCGCAACCATGCTGGTGACAGTGTTCGTGTTCCTGGGCGTGGAGGGGGCCAGCGTCTACTCGCGCTACGCCCGCGAGCGCGCCGACGTCGGCCGGGCCACCGTGCTGGGGTTCCTGGCCGTGCTGGCGCTGTTCGCCTCGGTGAGCATCCTGTCCTACGGCGTGCTGCCCAAGGGCGAACTGGCCGGGCTGCGCCAGCCGTCCATGGGGGGTGTGCTGGAGTCCGTGGTCGGCGCCTGGGGCGCGGGGCTCATCGGGGTCGGGCTGATCGTGTCGGTGCTGGGTGCGTACCTGGCGTGGACGCTGATGGCGGCCGAGGTGCTGTTCGTGGCCGCCAAGGACGCCGACATGCCGGCCTTCCTCGCCCGCGAGAACCAGCGGAACACCCCGGTCGCGGCCCTGGTGATGACCAGCGCGCTCATCACCGCCGTGTTGTTCGTCACCTTGTTCTCCGACGACGCCTTCACTTTCACGCTGGAGCTGACCAGCGCGCTGTCGCTGGTCCCGTACCTGCTGGCGGCCGGGTACGCGCTGCGCCTGACTCTGACCTCCGAGACCTACGACCGCACGCCCGCAGGCCGGGGCAAGGACCTGGCGATCGCGGCGCTGGCTACCTTCTACACCGCCTTCCTCATCGTCGCGGCCGGGCTGAAGTTCCTGCTGTTGTCGTGCATCGTCTACGCGCCCGGCACCATCCTGTTCGTCCTGACTCGCAGGGAACGCGGCCTGCGCCCCTTCTCCCGCGCCGAATTGGTCCTGTTCGCCGTCGTCACCGCCGGAGCCGTCGTCGGCGTCGCTGGCCTGGTCACCGGCCGCATCACCATCTAGATCCACCCGCAGCACAGCAAGGAAGGATGAGCGCACATGACCGATCGGCTCTACGGAGTGCACTCCGAGGTGGGCGTCCTGCGCAAGGTCATCGTCCACCGGCCCGACCTGAGCCTGCGCCGGCTAACCCCGTCCAACAACGACGAATTGCTGTTCGACGACATCCTGTGGGTGGAGCAGGCGCAGGCCGAGCACGACGCCTTCGTGCAGGTGATGCGCGAGCGCGGCATCGAGGTGTACCACCACCACGAGTTGCTCGCCCAGGCGCTGGATGCGAGCTTCGAGGCCAAGCAGCGCGCCGTCGAGCACGCCGTCACTCACCTGACCGTCGGCCCGGCCCTGGTGGACGGCGTGCGCGAGACTCTGGCCGGATGGAGCGGGGACAAGCTGGCCAGGCACCTCATCGGAGGCCTGACCAAGGAGGAGTTCGGCGTGGCGGACCTGGACGGCCACTCGCTGGTGGCCGCCTCCTGCCATCCGCGCGAGTTCATCCTGCCCGCGCTGCCCAACTCGCTCTACCAGCGTGATCCGGCGGCCTGGCTGTACGGCGGCGTGTCGCTCAACCCGATGTACTTCCATGTCCGGCTGCTGGAGACGATGAACCAGTCCACCATCTACCACCACCATCCGATGTTCGCCGGCGAGGACTTCGCCTACTGGTACCCCTACGCGGGCGAGGACGAGCGCTTCAACGAGGAGTCCTACGGCAACGCCGCCATGGAAGGCGGCGACATGATGCCCATCGGCAACGCGACGGTGGTGGTCGGGATCAGCGAGCGCACCAACCCGCGCACCATCGAGCACCTGGCCCTGTCACTGTTCGCCGCGGGCGCGGCCGAGCGGGTCATCGCCGTGGAGGTGCCCAAGGCCCGCTCGTACATGCATCTGGACACCGTCTTCACCTTCCTGGACGCCGACAAGGCCAGCGCCTACCCGCCGTTCCTGGAGGCGGCCGTCGCCTACAGCCTGCGACCCGGCGACAAGAGCGGCACCCTGGACGTCCACCGCGAGCCGGGCCTGCTCCCGGCGCTGCAGGACGCACTGCGCATCCCGCGCCTGGACATCGTGCCGACCGGCGGCGACGACTACCAGCAGGCCCGCGAGCAGTGGGACTCGGGCAACAACTTCTTCGCCCTGGCCCCCGGCGTGGTCGTCGGCTACCACAAGAACCAGTTCACCAACCGCAAGCTGCGCGAGCACGGCGTGGAGGTCATCGAGATCGAGGGCTTCGAACTCGGCAAGGGCCGCGGCGGCACCCACTGCATGACGTGCCCCATCCAGCGGGACGCCATCTGAATGCCGCGACCGGCCGATGAGATCGATGAATGAGCGAGACCGTCCCCGACGCCGACGCTGACGCCAACCGCGCCATCAGCCTGGCACTGCGCGTCGGCGAGCTCCTGCTCGCCAGCGGAGAAGGCACCGAGAACGTCACGAACGCCATGCGGGCGATCGCGCGAACCTACGGTGTGCGCCGGATCGAGGCAGACGTCAACCTGTCGGCGTTGACACTGTCCAATGTCCCGGACGACGGCAGCCTGCCGGTCACGGCCGAACGGCGAGTACGCAGACGCGAACCAGACTTCGCCCGTCTGATCGCGCTGCACCGCCTGGTCGGCGAGATCACCGCTCGGAAGCTGCCGCTGGCAGTGGCACGCAGGCGCCTGCAGGAGATCGGTAGCCGGGCGAGGGCCCATCCACGCTGGGTGGGGGCCGCAGCTCCCGCACTGGTCGCGGCCTCGGCGGCGATCTTGACCGGCGGTGGTCCGGTGGTGGCGCTGGCCGCGTTCATCGCGACCCTGCTCGGGGACCGAGCCGGGATCTGGCTCGCCAGGCGGGGCGTCGCCGAGTTCTTCCAAACGGTGCTGGCGGCGGCCGTCGGAACCACGGCCGCGGTGCTCATGATCTGGCAGCAGGTACCCGTCCAGGCCTCAGCGATCGTCGTCGGATCGGTGATCGCGTTGCTGCCCGGCCGGCCGCTCGTCGCCTGCGTGCAGGACGGCATCGCGGGCGAATACGTCACCGCCACCGCGCGACTGTCGGAGGTGGTGTTCATCGTGGCAGCCGTCCTGTCGGGGATCGGCATCGTACTCACCGTGGCAGTCAAGGCCGGTGTGCGGATCACCGTGGACGATGCGCCCACAGCACCGCTGTCGCTGGCGGCGCCGCAACTACTCGGGGCGCTCATGCTGGGACTGACGTTCGCGGTGGCGCTCCGAGTGCCGCCCAAGCACATACCACCGGCAGCCCTCGGCAGTGTGGTCATCTGGAGTGCTTATGTCTGTCTCCGCTGGCTGGACTGGCCGGCGGTGCTTGCCACCGCCGTAGCAGCCGCGGTGATCGGGCTGATGGGCTCGATGTACGCCAACCGGGTGCGGGTACCGCCCATCGTGTTCGTGATTCCGGCGATCGGACCGCTGCTACCGGGCTCCGTGATGTTTCGCGGAATGTTGAAGCTGAACCTCGGTGACGTGCTCGGCGGCACGCATTACCTCATCGCGGCCCTGTCAACTGCTCTGGCCATCGGTGCCGGAGCGATCCTGGGCATCGATGTGCTGCGTGCTCTGGGCAGCCGCGACATAAGACGTCGGTTCCGTCCGGCTGCCCGCCGCACCAGGGGTTATTGACGTCCGCCGACCTTCACACGCGCCCGTGACATCGGCCGAGCACGGCTATCCAGGCGATCCTCCAGATACGCTGCCGGTCGGCGCCAGTACGCCTCGAACAGGCCATCAGCACACTCCCACAGAATGGGCACCGGCTCGGCACGGGCGCCGATCGCGTCGGCCATCCCGGCAAGCGAGGGAAATTCTGCGAGGACGGCGGCGGACTCGGGCAGGTAGTCGCGGGTAAGCCAGAACCAGTCCTGCCATCCGGGCTCGTCGGTGTCGAACGTGAGCACCACCACGCGGCGGGCCACGCGCCGCATCTCGCGCAGCCCCGCTCTCGGGTCCCCCCAGTGGTGAACAGTGGAGACGGCCATCGCGACGTCGAAGGACTGGTCCTCGAACGGCAGGCTCTCCGCGGCGGCGGCCACGCACGGCGCCGAACCGGCAGGCCGCTGCCCCCGCATGACCGCCGATGGCTCCACCGCGGTCACGTCGCGATCAGCAGGCTCGTAGGAGCCGGTGCCTGCCCCGACGTTCAGCACCGTCTGCGCGTCCCCGAGCGCGTCCCAGATCTGCGCGGCGATCCGCGGCTCGGTACGCCGTGTCGCGGTGTAAGCACTGCCGATCGCGTCGTACAGCCGTGCACCGAGCATCTCCAGTTGCTCTTCCGGTGTCACCTTCAGTCCCTTCGCTCGTGCCTCAAGTTCCCTCTCGATGGCCGCCACCATGGCGTCAGCGCGATCACGCCGCTCCAGCAGCAGGCCGCGCAGTCGGCGCAGGTGCGCGACCGCGTCGGTGGACGGGTCGCCGACCAGTTCTGCAACCTCCCGCAGCCCGAAGCCCAAGCGCCGATAGGCCAGCACCTCCCGCAGTCGCTCCACGTCACACGCCGCGTAGGCCCGGTACCCGGCCGCGGTCCGCGCCGACGGACGCACGAGCCCGATCTCGTCATAGTGATGCAGCGTGCGGACGCTCACACCGGCCTCGGCAACGCGTCCCACGGTCCAGTGATCCTCCACGGCACCGACTATGCCGCCTGACGTCACGTGAGGGCCAAGAGCCGCACCGGCTCGCCCTCCTCGTTCAGGCCGTCAGATCCGGCCGCATCCAGCACGCACCACATGCTCGTGGCAAGGCTCTTGCCCGCCGGGGTGCAGAAATCCCATGCCGATCACTGTGGCCACCCGGCGGCAATGTGACACAGAACCTGCATTGTCCCCGCCCGTCCGGGCGAAGGCCATGATGTTCACCGGCAGGTCATGGCTAGGTGGGGTCCAACGTCCGGTCCCGCAGTCGGGGGCCGGCCCCGCGGGTCGGGTGAGCGGTCCCGCGGTCGGGTGGGGTGGGCGGGCGGCTGGACGAGTAGGTCCTAAGTCGTCTGGTCGAGCAGGTGGCTGGTCAGGTCGTACAGGCGGCGGGCGTTGGCCGGGTCGAGGGTCGGCAGTGTCAGGTCCACCGGGGTGCGCCGGTCGTAGGCGAGCAGTCGTCCGGCCGGCGGGTTCTCCATGAGCTCGATGATCGGCTGGATGCTCTTTTGCACCGGCTGGGCGAAGAGCTTGGCGAGCACCTGGATGATCGCCCTGGCGGGTTGCTGGAGGGTGCCGGTGCCGCTGTCGGTGAATCCAGGGTGGTGCAGGAGGTAGCGGGTGCGTCCGTCTGGGTGGTTGGCGGCGTAGCCGGCGCCCAGCAGGTCGGTGGCGCGTCCGCCCTGCAGCATGGCCTTGATGCTGCTGAAGCCGTCCTTCAGCGACAGGTCGTCCCAATGGATCTTCCCCTTGGTGATGCCGACGCCGCAGATGTTCACGATCACCGGCCGGTCCCCCTTCTCCAGCAGATCCGTAAGACCGTAGCTGAGCAGGAAACGGCTGACGTAGTAGAGGGCGAAGGTGCCCTCGAAGCCGTCCGGGGTCATCACGCGGCCGGGGAAGTGCCTGATTGCTGTGAGGATCAGACCGTCCAGGGTTGTGTGCCGCGCCTTGATCTCCTCGATCACCCGCAGGTTCTCCGCCACCGAGGTCAAATCGGCCTGGATGAACGCCGCCCGCCCTGCCGCGCCTAACCGGTCCGCCTCGTCGAGGAATTGTTGTCCCTTGAGCGGGTCGCTGCCGATGACCGTCACCCGCCCGTCGGCGCGCAGGTGATGGAGCGCCAGCCCCCGCCCCATACCGTTCGTGCCGCCTGACACGACATATGTCTGCATTTCCGCCTCCCGTTAAGTCATCGATCGCTGACTTGGAGCACCGTAACATGATGCCGCCATAGGATGTCAACAATCGCTGACTTAGGAGGTCGCATGCCGAAGAGAGACCGGGAGGCCACCCGGGCGCGTCTGCTGGAAGCCGCCAGGCTGCGCTTCGCCCGCGAGGGGTACGACGCCACCAGCGTCCGTGACATCGCCAGGGACGCGGGCGTGGACGCCACCCTGATCTTCCGCTACTTCGGCTCCAAGAAGGGCCTGTTCGACGAGGCCACCGCCGACATCCCGGCCGACCTGCTGGAGGGCCCGCCGCAGGAGCTGGTCGCCCGCATGCTGCAGTCGGTCGTCTTTCACGACTGGACCCGGTACGGCGGCGAGCATCCCCTGGTCGCCATGCTGCGTTCCTCCGCCCATGAGGACGCCAGGCAGCGCATCCGTGAGGAGGTGTGCGCCACGTACGTGCGGGCGCTGGAGGACCTGGTCGCGGGCGGTGACGTCGCCCTGCGAGCCGAACTGCTCAGCGCCTGGCTGGTCGGCATCGGCATCCTGCGCGGGGTCGTCGCCACTCCGGCGCTGGCCAAGGCCGATCCCGCCAGCATGGCCCCGTACGTCGAGGGCGTGGCCACGACCCTGCTCGGCCGCCCGATGAGCGGCATCGCAGGACAGTGAGTCCAGCGGCACCTGCCCCTCCCGCTCAGGCACGCATCCAGCTCGCCGAGCTCGCATCGCAACATCCTCGATGACATGCCAGGACCGTCCGCTCAGCTCCCCTCGGATTTCGAACGGGCCAGGTCGACGCCGCCAGAGGCGTAAACATCGCCGACCTGGCCATCCTCCAGGCGAAGAGTCCTGGGAGATGCTCCCCTGGATGTCAAGCGGAGCGTTCTTGATCCTTTGATGTGATGAGTCCGTAGAGTCCGCGGGCGGCGTAGCGCTTGAGGCAGCGATGATCTCTTTCTTGGACAGGCCGTCTTGGGCGCGTCGTTCCATGTAGGCGCGGGTGCGGGGATCCCAGCGCAGGCGCGGTGCCTGATGAACACCTCCCGCGCGCCGCCGGACGTCTCGCCGCCGATCGTCATGCCGCCGCGCCCCGCACAGAACGTGCAGTCCTCGACGAGGATGTGCCCGCTGGGCACGCGGACGCGGCGGCCGTCGGCGTCGCGGCCCGGCTTGACCGCAGCGCGGTCGCCGCCCGCGCCGAACACGCGGTCCCTGATCATCGATCAGGCGCGCACCAGCGTGCCGGTGACCGGCTGCGGGTTGCGGATGAGGTTGAGGATCGGGCAGACCCGCTCCACCTCCCCCTGCAGGGTCTTCAGCTCCTCGTCGGAGGCGGGCGAGGAGATCCGCACCTCGTACCGGAACCCGTACGGGTGGACGGGCACGTCGCCGCCGGGGCCCTGGGCACGGGGGTCGTACTCGGCGTGCACGTCCACCTCCAGCGAGTCGAGCGGCACGTTCAGCTCCGCCGCCTTGATCAGGAAGATGTGGGTGACGCAGCTGCCCAGCACGCCGGTCTGCAGCTCGGGCGAGGTGGGGCCGAGGTCGTAGCCGGCGAAGTCGGGTCCGCTGTCGCTGAGGAGCTGGAAGTCCCTGATCCTGATCCGCCGGATGCCGCTGCGGCCCTCGGCGGTGACGTGGGCGCGCAGCGGGACCGGGCCGGCGGCGGGCGCCTCCCGGCGGGCCAGCAGGGCCGCGCGCTTCTGGGACAGGTATTCACGCAGGGTGGTCATGAAGGGCTCTCCTCGAGAGGATGTTCAGCAGAGGGTCACGTGGCCGCGCGGGGTGCCGATGACGGCGCGCAGCGACGGCTCGGGCCCGGCGGCGACATCGAGCCGGACGCCGAGCGCGGCCAGGTCCCGCTGGAGCGCGCCGGGGTCGGGATGGGTGGCGGAGAAGGAGATCAGGCTGGCCAGCGGTAGGTCGGAGTCGGCCGGGTGGCGGGTGCCGCCCCAGTCGATGAGGAACGGCACCAGCCGCACCTCCGCCGGGTCCTCGCGCCGGGTGAGCCGCCACTCCAGAAGCTCGCCGCCGGGGGTGCGCCGCGACAGGGGCTGCACGTCGCCGGGGTCGTAGCCGCGCTCGCGGGCCAGCCGCACGGCCTTGTCGAGGTCGCCGCCGGGCCGCACGGCCCAGGCGGCCAGGCGCGGCTCGGTCAGCGTCTCCAGCCCGAACGCCCGCGGCCGCGCGCCTGCCTCCGGGTCCGGTCCGATGATCTCCAGGTACGAGGACGGCCCGAAGCGGATGAGATGGTTGGCCGTGCCGCCGGGATGGCTGCCGCCGCGCACTGGCGTGATCCCCGTCAGCTCGGCGAACGCCGCGACCCCCGCGGCGAGGTCGGGCACCGCGTAGACGAGATGGTCGAGCTGAGGTTCCGTCACTGCTCCTCCTGGGTGGGCTCGCCGAGGGAGAGCATGAGCCGGTTGGCCCAGCCGAAGAACGCCCCGGCGTGGACGAGGTCACTGATCGCCAGGTCGTCGAGCCCGGCCGCGCGCAGCGCCGCCAGGTGCTCGGCGCCGAGCGCCGACGGGGTGGCGGCCAGCGACACGGCGGCGTCGATGATCGCCCGCCAGCGGGCGTCCTGCCGCGCGTCCACGCCCTCGTCCAGCAGCCGCCGCACGTCGTCGGGCCGCTTGGAGTAGTGGCCGGCGAAGCGCGCGTGCACGGAGGCGCAGAAGACGCAGCCGTTGTGGCGGGAGGTGGCCGTGGCGGCCAGCTCGCGCTCGGCGCGCGGCAGCCCGCCGTCGGGGTTGTAGAAGATGTCCTGGTCGGTCTTGGTGCGGGCGTGCAGGACGTCGGGGTCGCGGGCGAGCAGCCGGAAGTACGGGGAGGCGGCGCGGGCCCGGTCGACCAGCGCCTCGTGGTGGGCGTCGGTCAGCTCGTCCTCGGCCAGGGGCGCCAGCCAGGGCCGCCAGCCGAGCCGCTCCGTGGTGAACCCGGTCATGCGCTGACCCCTTCCTGGTTGAGCAGGCGCAGGCCGGTGACCACCCGCACCTGGAAGCTGAGGAACGCGACGAGCTGCGACAGCGTGACGATGCCGGTCTCGCTCCAGCCGGCCGCGCGCAGGTCGCGCAGCGCCTCGGCGCGGGCCTCGCGCGGCCGGAACACGAGCAGGTGGGCGTGCTCGAACGCGGCGGCCAGCCGGACCCCGAGCGCGGCCGGGTCGCCGGCCCGGTAGCGCGGGCCCTCGCGGCTCTCGGCCGCCAGGGCGCCCTGGTACACGCCGTAGGGCCCGGTGGCGCGGCCTGCCTCGATCTCGGCTTCGACGGCTTTGAGCAGGCCGGGCGACAGCTCGGCGAGGCGGTCGGCGTAGAAGCGGGCGACCGTGAGGTCCTGGTGCAGGCCGGTGACGAAGGCGGCGACGGCGTCCCGCTCGACGAGCGTCACCTCGTCCTCGTCGTCGGGGGTGAAGAGCGCGTCGTAGCCGCGCTGGGCGTGCTCGCGGGCGTCGGGGCGCCGGTCGCGCAGCCGGTCGAGCGAGGAGCCCGGGGCGATCCCGGCCAGGTGGTCGATGACGTCAGTGATCATTTCTTGCTCAATTCGACGGAGGGCCGCCAGCCGAACGCGGGGGCGACCTCGGTGGCCAGCAGTTCGATGGAGCGCAGGACCAGGGGGTGCGGCGGATCGACCGAGTGGACCTGGAAGACCAGGTCGGTCGCCGACTGCAGGGTGGGGTCGGCGCGCAGGCTCTCGATGACGTCCTGCGGGGTGCCGAGGTGCACGTCGAAGGCGGTGATGCGGCTGTCGAGGTCGCTGACGGGCAGCTCGAACGGCAGCCTGCGCCGGCCGAGCCCGATCTCGGCGTGACGCAGCGCGTCGGCGCGGCTGTCGGCGACGAACGCGGTCCGCGACGCCATGATCCGCGGGGTGGCGCCGGGCGGCAGGCTCTCGTGGTACGCCTCGACGATCGGGAGCTGCAGGTCGGCCAGCGTGGCCTGCGGCTGCTCGGCGGGCCGCGGCTGGGTGCGGGAGAGCATCAGCCCGTGGCCGGCCCGCCCCGCCCTGGCCCCGCCGGCGACGGAGAACGTGGCCTCCCACACGGCGTCGAGCAGCCGGGGCGCGGGCGGGTAGAGCCGGTTGCCGCCGCCGAGGTCCTCGCCGGCCCAGGCGCGGCGCAGCGCCCACAGGTGCTCGGCGTACAGGGCGGCGCGGTCGGCGGCGTCGTGCCCGAACGGCCCGAACGCCGACGGGGTGCCGCCCCCGCCGACGCCCACCTCAAGCCGCCCGCCGGCGAGCAGGTCGAGCACGGCGGTGTCCTCGGCGACGCGCAGCGGATGTTCCAGCGGCAGCGTGATGATGCCGGTGCCGAGCCGGATGTGCCGGGTGGTGGCGGCGACGTGGGCCAGGAACACCAGCGGCGCGGGCAGCCCGCCCTCCTCGCCGTCGAAGTGGTGCTGGGCCACCCACGCGGTGTCGAACCCGTGCGCCTCGGCGTGCCGGATCTGCTCGGCGGCCAGCCGGTAACGCTCACCGGGCGGCGCGTCGTCCAGGAGCCGGGTGAAGAAGCCGAGTCTCATCGGACGCGCTCCGGGATCGCGGCCAGCAGCTCTCGGGTGTAGTCGTGCCGGGGGTCGCTGAAGACCTGGCGGGTGGTTCCGGTTTCCACGATGCGTCCTTTGCTCATGACGGAGACGGTGTGGCAGATCTGGCGCACCACGGCCAGATCGTGCGAGATGAACAGGTAGGTCAGGCCCAGCTCGCGCTGGAGCCGTTCGAGCAGGGCGAGGATCTGCGCCTGCACGGTCACGTCGAGCGCGGAGACCGCCTCGTCGAGCACGAGCACCTCGGGGTCGGCGGCCAGCGCGCGGGCGATGGCCACCCGCTGCCGCTGCCCGCCGGACAGCTCGCGCGGCCGGCGCGCGGCCAGGTCGCCCGGCAGCGCCACCCGCTCCAGCAGGTCGGCGACGCGGGCGCGCCGGGCGGGCCGGTCGCCGAGCCCGAAGTTACGCAGCGGCTCCTCGATGATGTCTCCGATGCTCTGGCGAGGGTCGAGCGACCCGTACGGGTTCTGGTAGACGAGTTGCACGTACCGGCGGAAGCGGCGGCCGTCCGGCGCCCCGGCGATGCCGACCGTTCCCGAGGTGGGCGTGGCGAACCGCGCGACCATCCTGGCCGTGGTGGTCTTGCCCGAGCCGGACTCGCCCACCAGCGCATGCGTGGTGCCGCGCGTCACCTCGAAGCTGACGCCGTCCACGGCGCGGAACGGGCGCCGCCCGACGCGGAACTCCTTGACCAGGTCGCGCACCACGATCGCCGGCGGCCCGCCCGGATGGTCGAGGAACGGCCGCGCCGACAGGGCCGGGGCGTCGTCCAGCAGCCGTCGGGTGTAGCCCTCCTGGGGGGCGGCCAGCACCGAGGACGTCGGGCCGCGCTCCACGACGCGGCCGTCCTTCATGACGACCAGCCGGTCCGAGCGGCCCGCCGCCACGCCGAGGTCGTGGGTGACGAGCAGGACGGCGGTGCCGTACTCGGCGCGCAGGTCGTCGATGAGGTCGAGGATGCGCCGCTGCACGGTGACGTCGAGCGCGCTGGTCGGCTCGTCAGCGATGATCAGGCTCGGCCGCAGGGCGATCGCGGCGGCGATGAGCACGCGCTGCCGCATGCCGCCGGACAGCTCGTGCGGGTACTGCCGGGCCCGCGTCTCCGGGTCGGGCAGGCCGACGCGAGCGAGCAGGTCGAGCACGCGGGCGCGGATCTTGCGGCGGTCGCGCTCGCCGTGCACGCGCAGCACCTCGCCGATCTGGGCGCCGACGGTCTTGACGGGGTCGAGGGAGTTGGCGGGGTCCTGCGGGACGAGGCCGATCCGGCTGCCGCGCACGGACCGCAGGCGGCGCTGCGACCAGCCCGCCAGGTCGGCCTCGCCGAACAGGATCCGGCCCGCGTCCAGGGTGGCGTTGCCGGGCAGCAGCCCGATGAGGGCGTGGGCCGTGGTGGACTTGCCGGACCCCGACTCGCCGACGACGGCCACGACCTCGCCCGGCTCGACCGACAGGGACACGCCGTGCACCGCCGGGCGGCCGTCGTAGGAGACCTTGAGGTCGTGCACCTCCAGCAGGCTCATCCGCCTTCCCTTCCGATCGAGCGGCTGATACGTCCGGCGGCCAGCACCACGGCCACCACGACGCCGCCGGGCAGCGTGGTCAGCCACCACGAGGTGGCCAGGTAGTTGCGCCCCTCGGCGATCAGCAGCCCCCATTCCGGGGTGGGCGGCTCGGCGCCGTAGCCGAGGAAGCCGAGCGTCGAGATGGCCAGGATGGCAGCGCCGAACTGCAGGGCGGCCAGCGCGACGACGGGGCCGAGCGAGTTGGGCAGCACGTGCCGCCACAGCACCGCGCCGAACCTGCCGCCGCTGCCGAAGGCGGCCTCCACGTAGTCGGTGCACCGCACCCGGACGACCTCGGCGCGGGCCAGCCGGGCGAAGGCCGCCACGGAGCCGATGCCGACCGCGATCGCCACGTTCACCGTGCCGGGGCCGAGCAAGATGATCACGGTCAGGGCCAGGAGCAGGCCGGGCACCGACAGCAGCACGTCCACGACCCGCATGACCGCCGCGTCCGCCACGCCGCCGGCGGCGCCGGCCAGCAGGCCGAGCAGCGTGCCGAGCAGCAGGCCCACCCCGACGGCGACGAGCGCCCCCGACAGGGAGTGCACCGAGCCGTGCACCACCCGGGCGAAGACGTCCCGCCCGACCGCGTCGGTGCCGAACAGGTGCCCGGCGCCCGGCGGGCGCAGCTTGTCGGCGGGCACGCCGGCGATCGGGTCGTACGCGGTGAACAAGCCCGGCACGACCGCCCAGAGCAGCACGAGCCCGACCACCAGCCAGGCCACCACCAGCCCGACGGGCACACGAGCCCTGGGCCGCCGCGCCACCCGCGCCGGGACCGACGCGCCGCCGCTCCCCACGCCGCCCGCGCCCGGGACAGACGCGCCCGTCATGCCGCCGCTCCCTTCAGCCGGGGGTCGAGGATCGGGAACAGCACGTCCACCAGCAGGTTGACCAGCACGAACACGGCGGCGGCGAGCACCACGACGGCGAGCATCACCGGCGTGTCCTGCGCGTTGACGGCCTGCTCGGTCAGCCGCCCGATCCCGGCCCTGCCGAAGACGGTCTCGGTCACGACCGAGCCCGCGATCAGCTCGCCGAACGTCAGGCCGGCCACGGTGAGCGTCGGCAGCACGGCGTTGCGGGCCACGTGCCGCCACAGAATCCACCAGCGCGTGGCGCCCTTGGCCGCGACCACCGGCACGAACGGCTGCGCGTACACCTGGTCGATGGCGCGGGCCAGCACCTGCGCGATCGGCGCCGAGATCGGCACGGCCAGCGTCAGCACCGGCAGGACGAGCTGCTGCACCTCGCTGCCGCCGATCACCGGCACCAGCCGCAGCCGGAAGGAGAAGATCTGGATCAGCAGGATGCCCAGCCAGAACGCCGGCACCGAGATGAACAGCGACGGCACCGACAGCAGCGCCCCGCGCAGCCAGGAGGCCGAGCTGTAGCTGGCCGCGAACGCGATGACCACGGCGATCAGCACGGCCAGCAGGAACGCCGCCGACGCCAGCCGGGCGGTCTCGGGCAGCGCCTCGGCCAGCCGCTCGACCACGGGCGTGCCGGTGTCGATCGAGTAACCGAAGCTGCCGGTCAGGAAGCCGAGCAGGGTGTGGGCGTAGTCGGCCAGGGGCGAGGCGCCGGCGTAGTACGCGCGGATCTCGGCGATCTGCTGCGGCGACAGGCCGAGCTCCGGGTTCTGGAACTTGATCAGGATCGAGTCGCCGGGCAGGAGCTGCAGGAGCACGTAGCTCGCGGTGAAGGCGGCCCACAGCACGAGCGCGGCCTGCCCGGCGCGCGACAGCAGGTACCGGGTCACTGCCGGGCCTTCCACACCGAGTAGAACCACGGCCGGGCGACCGCCTCGAAGGCCACGCCGCGCACGTACGGGGCCGCGCCGTACACCTGGGGCTCCTCGAACAGCGGGATCGCGTAGCCCTGCTCGATCACGTACCGCTGGATCTCGGCGACCTTGGCGTTGCGCTTGGTCACATCGGGCTCGGCGGACTCCTCCTCCAGCAGCCGGTCCAGCTTCTCGTCGTCGGACAGGATGACGTCGCGGTTCTCGCTGTGGAAGTGGCTCTTGATCACGTCCTGGTCGGCGCGGCCGACCATGCCGTGCTGGATGGCGGTCTTCTCGGCGTCCTTGATGTCGACGGCCTGGGTGCCGGCGTCGGCGGGGCGGATCTCCAGCTTGACGCCGAGCTTCGTCCACTGCTGGGCGACGAGCTCGAGGGTCTGCTTGGACAGCGGCTGCGGGCCCGAGACGAACACGCCGAGCCGCAGCTGCTTGCCGTCCTTGACGCGGACGCCGTCGGCGCCGCGGGCCCAGCCCGCCTGGTCGAGCAGCGCGTTCGCCTTGGCCGGGTCGTGGACGAGCTCCTTGGACAGGTCCACGTAGCCCTGCGCGAGGTGGCTGAGCACGGAGGTGGCGACCGGGTAGCTCGGGGTGAAGAGGGTGTCGACGATCTCCTTCGCGTTGGTGCCGAGCCGCAGCGCCGTGCGGACGTTCACGTCCTTGATGAGGCTGTTGCCGGGCCGCAGGTAGAGGCCGTTGTTCACGCCGCGCGTGGGCTCGGCGTAGATGGTGAAGCCGGCGTCCTTGACGGTCTGCTCGTCGTACGCCTGCACGTACCGCACCATGTCGGCCTGGCCGGAGGTGAGCGCGCCGACGCGCACGTTGTCCTCCGGCGTGACGATGATCTTGATTTCGTCGAGGTACGCGCGGCCCTGATGCTTCGACGACGGCGGCGCCCAGTTGTAGTCCTTCCTGGCGACCAGGTCCACCTCCTTGTCGACGACCTGGCGCCGCACGGTGAACGGGCCGGAGCCGACGATGTTCTTGAGCTGGCACTGCTGCTCGTACGGCAGCGAGATCGTCTTCTTCGACACCAGGCCCGCGCCGATCACGGAGGTGCCCTGGAGGAAGCCGGGCGACGGCTTGTCGAAGTGGAAGCGCACAGTGAGCGGGTCGAGCACCTCGCTGCGCTCGTAGTTGTTGACGAACTCGGCGACGGGCAGCTTGAGCTTGTCGTCGCCGAGGCCGTACACGTCGAAGTTGGCGGCGACGGCGTCGGCGTCCAGTTTGGTGCCGTCGCTGAACGTCACGCCGTCGCGTAGGTGGAAGGTGTACTCGGTGGCATCCTCGTTGATCTCCCACTTGGTGGCGATCCACGGCTCGATCTCGAGCGTCTCCGGGTTCTGCCAGGTGAGCTTGTCAGTGATCTGGTTGAGGATGCCGCCATTGGGATAGAAGCCGGCGGCGGGCAGGTAGAGGCACGTGGGCGGCTGATGCTCCAGGTAGGTGAGCGTGCCGCCCTGCACGGGCGTGCCGTTGTCGCCGGACGCCGGCCCGGCGACTCCCCCGGCGCCGCCACAGGCGCCGAGGAGGCCCACGAGGGTGAGCGTGACGACGGTGCGCAGCGGTCTGGATGGAGACATGGGGGTACTGCCCTTCATGAACGTCTGGAAGCTAAACCAGCTTAACCTACCTAAATAGTAGAAAATCAAGTCGGGGCCTTCGGAACGGATCGAGCGGGTGCGTGACTAGTACTGCGACCCGAAACGATCACCGGGTCGGCGTGCAGGGTGGCCCTGCCGGTTGGGTGAGCTGATCACGTTCGATCGGCGTTCGGAGGGCCCGGTGACGCAACCGGTCAAGGTCCGCAGGCTCACGGACCCAGAAGGGCAGAAGCTGCAACGGATTGTCCGGCGCGGCACGATGAGCACGGTGCGCCATCGGCGGGCGATGATCCTGCTCGCCTCGGCCGCGGCAACACCGTGGCGGTGATTGCCCGGCTGGTACAGGCCGATGAGGACACGGTCCGCGAGGTGATCCACCGCTTCAACGAGATCGGGCTGGCCTGCGTGGACCCTCAGTGGGCGGGAGGCCGCACTGCGCCTGCTCAGTCCTGACGACGAAGACTTCGTCGCAAGGGCGGCCACCACCCGCCCCGCCAAGCTCGGCCAGCCCTTCACCCGCTGGTCCAGACCCACCGGCACACTGCCGAACCCCGCCCGAGCACGCAACCATGCCGTATCACCTCAGACCTTGATCCTCTGTACGTCCCACTGACGTATTCGTGGCACGACTCACTGACATCGGACGGCAAAACGACACGTCCCAGAGCAAGCGGCATACGTCAGTACATGGCAATCTCGCCACAGGCCGGCAGTAGCTTGATCTCTACAAAAGCCCTGCATCAGGCAGCAAGAACAAGAAAAAGTGAGGTTCGTATGAACCGAACGTCTGGGCGATCAGCTGGTCCTAGGAAGCACCCGTCGTCGCACTGAACTTCGTGAAGCGACAACGCCCTGACCAGCGCACTGACGCCTCGTGGCAATCCAGCACCGGCAGTTTCATGGCAATTCGCACCAGCTACGACAAGCGCTGGCTTCCGAACAGCAGCGGCGCGAAACGGCCATCACTGGAGCCGCCGTGGCCGAGCAGGACACCACCCGCCTCTGCACTCATGCCACAGTCGGGTGGCGGCGACGTGCTCTTGGCGATCAGGGTGCCGATCTGGCTGGTCAGGCCGGGGCTGGTGAGGCATTGCAGGGGCTGAGGACGTAGGTAGAGCCAGAGAATGGTGGCCTTGCCGCTGGTGAATGGGCCGCTTGGTGTGGCGGCTTGACCGACTGGGCCGGTCGCATACGCCCAGAACTTCGCGACCCATGATCGTTAGGTGGCTCCGGTGCGTACCAGGCCGCTCTCGTAGGCGAAGACCACGGCTTGGACACGGTCGCGTAGGCCGAGTTTGGCCAGCACGCGGCTGACATGAGTTTTGACGGTGCCCTCGGACAGAAAGAGGATGCCGGCGATCTCGGTGTTGGACAGGCCGCGGGCGATGAGGCTCAGCACCTCGCGTTCGCGTTCGGTCAGGGCGTCGAGCCCGGCGGCGGGTACGGGCTGGGCAACGCCGATGCCGACGTAGCGTTCGAGGAGGCGGCGGGTCACGCTGGGCGCGACGACAGCGTCGCCGCGTGCGACCACACGGATGGCCGAGAGCAGGTCGGGGGCGAGGGTGTCCTTGAGGAGGAATCCGCTGGCACCGGCATGGAGGGCGGCGTAGACGTACTCGTCGAGGTCGAAGGTCGTCAGGATCAGCACCCGGATCCGGTCGGTTCCAGCGCAGATGCGGCGGGTCGCCTCGACGCCGTCGACCTCGGGCATCCGGACGTCCATGAGCACGATGTCGGGCTGGAGTTCGAGGGCCAGCTCCGCGGCCTGCGCGCCGTCGGCTGCCTCGCCGACGACCTGCATGTCGTCGGCGTTGTCGAGGATCATGCGGAAGCCGGTACGGACGAGGGCCTGGTCGTCGGCGAGGAGTATGCGGATCATGCGGCGGGTCCCTGGATCGGCAGTGCTGCGCGCACCGTGAAGCCCCCCCGAGGTTCGGGGCCGGCCGCGAAGGTGCCGCCGAGGAGTTTGACGCGCTCGCGCATGCCGCGCAGGCCGTTGCCGCCGTCGGTGATCGTGGCTCTGCCGCAGCCGGTGTCGCTGATCTCGATGCCGATCTCCGTGTCGCGGTAGGTGAGGACGACGCTGGCGGTGGCGCCCGTTCCGGCGTGTTTCATGGTGTTGGTCAAGGATTCCTGCACGATGCGGTAGGCCGACAGATCCATGGTCGTGGGCAGGGGCACGGGTGAGCCCTCGACGTGCAGCCGTACCGGCGTGCCTGCCTCGTTGACCTGCACGAGCAGGGTGGGCAGGTGTGCGAGGCCGGGCTGCGGATGCCAGGCGTCGTCCACCTCGCCGACCGCGGCGAGCACGCGGCGCATGTCGGCGAGGGAGGCGCGGCCGGTGCTGACGATCGTGTCCAGCGCGGTGCGGGTGCCGGCCGGGTCGTTGTCGAGCGCGGCGGCGCCGCCTTGGGCCTGGATCACCATGAGGGACAGGCCGTGGGCCACGACGTCGTGCAGTTCGCGGCTGATCCGGGCGCGTTCGGCGGCCACGGCGAGCGCGGCCTGCTGGTCGCGCTCGCGTTCGAGGTCTCGGGCGTGGGCGTGGAGTTCGTCGAGGTAGGCGCGGCGGCTGCGGGCGCCGGAGCCAATGGCCCAGGAGGCGATGAGGGCCGAACCGAGTACGGACAGGCCGCTCCAGATGTCGGCCGAGGCCTGGTGGTGGACTCGCATGACCTCCTTCGGCCCGGATGGGCTGCCGAGGCCGGGACCGGTGGAGAGCACTTCGGCCGGGCCGGGTAGCGGGCGTTCGCCGTACAGGCTCCATCCGGTGGTCAGGAGCAGGACGCAGGTCAGGGCCGCGAGTGAGATGAGCCGCGGGTAGCGGGTGGCGACGGTGCAGAGCAGGACCAGCACGCTCAGGTCGATGATCATGAGGGGTGCGGCCTCCGCCACGTGCACCCCAACGGCCAGCACGCAGGCGGCGAGCATCGGCAGCGGCCATCGCCGACGGAGCGCGACGCCTGAGGCGCCGAGCGCAGTCGCCGCCCACCACAGGGCGAGTTGTGCGTCTTGTCCGGCGACAGGGGTACCCGCGGTGTTGCCCACGATCGCGTTCGGGGCGTTGACCAGCACGCAGATCGCGAGCAGCACGGCGGCCAGTGCCGCGTCCCGCAGCGTCGGCGAGCGTGGCCACGCGCGAAGAGCCGTCATAGTCCTGTGAGCTTATGGCCAGGCGCGATGCGCCCGCGTCTGTCGTAAGACTGATGCGGCGGCGCCCGGCTACATCCGCGGACAGATGCGCGCGTATGGCTGCGGGCGGACGCGGGTGCACGACCGCGGCCAGCAAGGTGGGCCGCATGACTGAACGTGGATCTCTGACCGGCCGCGCGGTCGCCGCCGCGACCGCCGGCGCCGTCACCTTGACTGCGCTGATCGCAGGCTCGCCCGGCGCGACGGCCGCGAGTGGACAGGACCTGGCCTCGGTGAGATGGCGGTCCTGTCCCGCCTATTCCGACGACGTGATTCGTACCCTCGCCGTCACCGACGGGCAACGGCGGAAGTTCCGTGCGCTGCTGGGCCGGATGGAGTGCGGAACCGTCAGCGTTCCGCTGGACTACCGCAAACCACGCGGACGGCAGATCACCATCGCGATCACCCGGGTCAAGGCCGTCGACCGCAAGCGCCGGCTGGGCAGTCTGGCGCTCAACCCGGGCGGGCCAGGCGCCTCCGGATATCTGTTCCCCTTGCAGATCGCCTCGATGGACCAGGCGAACGCCCGCCTCAACGAGCGTTACGACCTGATCGGCTTCGACCCGCGAGGGGTCGGCTACAGCACCAAGGCGGACTGCCCGGCTCCGCAGGGCCAGGGCGTGCCGCCCGAGCCTGGACCGCTGCCGAAGGAGACGGCCAAGCTCATCCACGACAGCGGAGTCGCGGCGAACAAGGCGTGCGGGGACTTCGATCCCGCCTTCCTCGGCCAGCTCACCACCCTGAACTCGGCCCGCGACCTGGACCGGGTGCGGATCGCGCTGGGCGAGCGCAAGCTCAGCTACCTGGGCATCTCCTGGGGCACCTGGCTCGGCGCGGTCTACCGCAGCACGTTCCCCGGCAGCGTCGGACGCATGTTCCTGGACAGCGTGGCGCCGGTGAACTTCCGGCTGGACGACTTCGAGGACGGCCACGCCGCGGGCACCGAGCGCCACTTCGCGCGGATGGCGGCCTGGATCGCCAAGCGCGACGGCACCTACGGCCTCGGCAGCACCGTCAAGCAGGTGCGGGCCACGGTACTGGCGCTCGGCCGCGCCTACGATGAGACCCCGAGGCACTACAGCGACTGGGAGATGGTCGCCGATGGCGCCACGGTCGCCATACTCGCCATCCAGAGCGCACCCGACTGGCCGCAGGTCGCCCAGGCGTTCAAGGAGATGCGGGAGGAGAGCGACACCGCGCCTCCCGCCCTGAAGAAGCTCCTCGGGCAGGGCGCTCTGCAGCGCCCACCGGCCGGAGCCCCGGAGCGGTTCAACGCGACCGCCGGCCAGGCCGTCTTCTGCAACGAGGACCCCAGCCGGCTCGGTTTCTCCGACGCCTGGGCCACCTACGAGCGACGGCTCAAGCGTAATCCGATCACCGGGCGGGCCAGCCGCTTCTCCGCCCAGTGCGCGGGCTGGCCGCTGCCGGTGCAGAAGATCAAGGTGCGCCGCGGCGGCGGGTCGCTGGTGCTGGCCGGACACCGCTACGAAGCGGTCTCCCTGTACGAGTGGACCAAGCAGATGCACGCCGCCATCGGCGGGACCATCTACACCGTCGCCGATGACGTGCACGGGTCCGTCATGCGCGTGCCGGACTGCGCTGCCGAAGCCGTGTCGTACTTCAACACCGGCCGCATCGACCGCGGCTGCGACGGCACCGCCGTGCCCGCGAAATAGCCGGCGCAGCCCTCGCTCTGTCGCCGGGGCGGCCACGGCATGTGCCGTCCTGGAGCGGGGCCCATATCCACCTGCACACGATGGAGAACGACATGGCAAGCACCCCCAGCCTGAAGCGCACGCACAGAAGCGCCGCACTGGCCACGATCGCGCTGGCCGCCGTCGCGCTGACCGGCGCGGCCTGCGGAAACAGCCAGGAACCTGCCAGAACCGTGGCATCCATGGCCCCGCAGGCCGGGACGGCGTCCGCCGCCCCGCAGGGCGGTTCCAAGGCCGATCCGGTGGCCTTCGCCCGATGTGTCCGCGAGAACGGCGTGCCGGACTTCAAGGACCCGGAGCCCGGCGTCGGCATGGGAGACGGGATCGACCTCAACTCCCCGGTGTTCAAGCAGGCCGCCGAAGCGTGCAAGGAGTTCATGCCCGCCCCGCCCCCGCAGAACGACCCCGGCGCGACATGGTCCACGGCGGACAAGCTCAAGTACGCCGCCTGCATGCGCGACAACGGCGTGCCGTCGTTCCCCGACCCTGACGCGAACGGCGGCTTCAAACTCGACGACGACCCGAACACGCCGCAGTTCAAGAAGGCCGAACAAGCCTGCGAGCACTACCAGCCGCAGAGCATCAGGAACCTGACCCCCGGCAAGACCGGCGGCGGCAATTGAGCGCGCTGCGCTGGGCTACCGCGCTGGTGGTGGCCGGCGCGGTGGTCGCCGGGGGAGTCTGGATGCTGCGCGACGGTCCGTCCGCCGCGCCCGCCGCGAGCAGCACCGCCCGGAGCACCGCCAGGACCGGGCTGGCACAGGTGACCAAGGGCACGCTGTCGGCCCGTACCTTGCAGAACGGCACGCTCGGGTACGCGGGCGACTACCCGATCGTCAATCAGGCCGCCGGTACGGTGACCGAACTGCCCGCGGTCGGTCAGGTGGTCAAGGCGGGCAAGGTGCTCTACCGGGTGGACGGCAAGTCCGTGGTGCTCCTGCATGGCGCGGTTCCCGTCTACCGTTCGCTGTCGTGGGGGGCCGAGGGTGCCGACGTTCAGCAGCTCAACGCCGCGCTGGTGAGGCTCGGCCACGCCACCGAGGACGAACTCGACCCCGGATCCGACTACTTCGGCAGGGCCACCTACAACGCGCTCAGGGATCTGCAGGACAAGGCCGGGCTGGAAGAGTCGGGCAGCCTCGCGCTCGGCCAGGCGGTGTTCGTCCCAGCCAAGGCGATCCGGGTGCTGAAGGTGAACGCGGTCAGCGGCGCGCGGACGGCGGCCGGGACCGTGGTACTGCAGGTGTCATCCACCGCCCGGCAGGTCACCGTCGAGCTGAACGCCGGCCAGCAGAGCCAGGTCGCCGCCGGCGACAAGGTGGTCATCACGCTGCCGAACGGCACGACGGTGCCGGGCGTGGTCGCCGAGGTCGGCAAGGTCGCCACCACCTCCGACACCGGGGCCACCATCGAGGTGAAGATCCGGCCGACCAGCCCGAAGCGGACCGGCAGCCTGGACAAGGCGCCGGTCCAGGTCGCGATCGTCACCGGCACCGCCGAAAATGTGCTGTCGGTGCCGGTGAACGCGCTGCTCGCCCTGGCCGGCGGCGGTTATGCGGTCGAGGTCGTGGACGACGGTGGCGGGCATCGGCTGGTCGCTGTGACGACCGGGCTGTTCGACGACAGCGAGGGCAGGGTCGAGGTCACCGGCGACGGCGTGGCCGAAGGCCAGCGCATCGTGGTGCCGGCGTCATGACGAACGTCCTGGAGCTGGACCGGGTGACCAAGGTCTACCCTGGCGCGCGTCCGGTGGTGGCGCTGCGAGAGGCCACCTTCAGCGTCGAGGCCGGCGAACTGGTCGCCATCGTGGGGCCGTCCGGGTCGGGCAAATCGACGCTGTTGCAGGTCATGGGCACCCTGGACCGGCCCACCTCGGGCACGGTGCGCGTCGTCGGCGACGACGTCGCGAGCATGCCCGACCGGGCCCTGGCCCGGCTGCGGGCGACGCGGATCGGGTTCGTCTTCCAGCAGTTCTTTCTCGCCCAGCACGCCACCGCTGTGGAGAACGTGGCCGACGGCCTGCTCTACACCGGCGTCCGGCATCGCGCCCGGCTGCGGGCGGCGTCCGAGACCTTGGAACGGGTCGGACTGGGGCACCGCCTGAACCACCGCCCCCCGCAGCTGTCGGGCGGCGAACGGCAGCGGGTCGCCATCGCCCGCGCGCTGGCCGGCAACCCGGCGATCGTGCTGGCCGACGAGCCCACCGGCAACCTCGACAGCCTCTCCGGAGCCGCCATCTTCAAACTGCTCAAGGAGCTCAACGCCGAAGGCGCCACCATCATCATGATCACACACGACCGGGAACTGGCCGCGAAGCTGCCCCGCCGCATCGAGGTGCTGGACGGGCACCTCATCTCCGATCGGCGCAACCCATGATGCATCCGGCCGACCTGGCACGGGTGGCCGGCCTCGGCCTGCGCACCCGCCGGACGCGAGCGGCCCTGTCCGCGCTCGGCATCGCCATCGGCGTCGCCGCGATGGTAGCCGTGCTGGGCTTGTCGGCCTCCTCCCAGGCCGGGCTGCTGGCCGAGATCGACAAGCTGGGCACCAACCTGCTCACCGTCACCCCCGGCCAGACCCTCGGCGGCGACAACGCGAAGCTGCCCGGCGACGCGCCGAAGATGATCGCCAGAATCGGCCCGGTCGAGAAGGTCGAACACACCGGCAGGACCAAGGCCAACGCCTTCCGCAACCCCTACATCCCCGCGTTCAACACCAACTCCCTCACCGTCAACGCGGCCAGCCTGGATCTGCCCGCCGCGGTACGCACCAGCCTGGCCCAAGGCGTCTACCTCAACGCCGCCACCGCCCGGCAACCGGTCGCCGTCCTCGGCGCCGACGCCGCCCGGCGCCTCGGCATCGCGAAGATCCACCAAGGGACGCGCATCTGGGTCGGCGGCCAGTGGTTCTACCTCGCCGGAATCCTCAACCCGGCGACGCTGACACCGGAGATCGACTCCGCGGTACTGGTCGGCTATCCGGCCGCCGAAAAATACCTGCGCTTCGACGGCCATCCGACCACGATCTACGTGCGGGCGTCCACCGACCACGTGCCCAGTGTGCGGAAGGTACTGGCCGCCACCACCAACCCGCGCAATCCCGGCGAGGTCAACGTCAGCCAGCCCTCCGCCGCCCTGGTGGCCCGCGCGGCCGCCCAATCCGCGCTCAACGGCCTGTTCCTGGGCCTGGGCGCGGTCGCACTGCTCGTCGGCGGCATCGGCGTCGCCAACACCATGGTGATCTCGGTCCTGGAACGCCGCTCCGAGATCGGCCTGCGCCGCTCCCTCGGAGCGACCAGAGCAGACATTCGCCTGCAGTTCCTGTCGGAGGCGATCCTGCTGGGCGCGCTCGGCGGCCTCGCCGGCGTGGCCCTCGGTGCCCTGGCCACCACCATCTACACCCACATCAACAACTGGGCCACCGTGATACCCCCGCTGGCCTGGGCCGGCGGGCTGGGCGCGGCCGTCGCCATCGGCGCCACCGCCGGGCTGCTGCCCGCCATCCGCGCGGCCCGCATGCAACCCACCGAGGCACTGCGAACCGTCTGACATGCCCGGCGCGACGGGGCAAACCCGCCGCGCCGGGCTTCAGGATGCCGGGCGGTCCGTTGATTGGATACTCCCGACACTCGGCCGCCCGCCACGCCCGCCACGCCCGCCACGCCCGCCTCCGCGCGAGCGCACCCCTGTGACCACCGCAGCACATGGGCACGAGAGGTGCCCCGTGTCCGCGTCGGCCACTCCCGTGAGATCAGAGGTAGGTACGTGACGAGGCGTCGCAGGCAGTTCTCGCCGGAGTTCAAGGAAGAGAGTCGGTGCAATCAGCCCAAAAGTAGCGCTCAGTAACCATGCTCACGGGCTGTGTTCACGGAGTTCGCTAGCTCATGGCCATGTCGGCCTGCCTCACGGGCACCTGATGGATCAGTGAGTACGGCGACGGGGTGCCAGGACCTCGGTGACCTTGGCGATCGCCTCGGCGCCGGGTTTGACGTAGCGCATGGCGGTGCGGGGGTTCGTGTGCCGGGTCTTGCCCATGACGAGCTGCAGCGGGACTTCGGCCTCGCCGAGGTGGGCGGCGGCACTGTGACGCAGCTGGTGCAGGTCGAGCCCGGCGTATTTCTCCAGCAGGACGCGGGCGCGGTCGTAGCCAGGCGGGCGTGGCCGGTGTGCGGGCAGATGTCGGCGGCGGCCGGGCGGCGGGCGGGGACGGGGCGGCGTTCGGACACGAACAACGGCCGTGGGTGCGCGTGCTGCCGTCCGGGAGGCGGATGAGTCTGGGCAGGAGGTGGGCGGTGCCGCTGTCCCAGTAGACCCACTCGGTCGAGCCGCCTTTGGAGCGGACGGGAGCGCGCCGGTGCTCTAGGTCGAGGTCTTCGACGTTCGGTGCCAGAATCTCCGCTGCCCGGGCCGCCGTCTCGTACAGCATCCGGCACAGCCTCGCGGAGCGGGATGTCGCGGCGGGACAGCAGCCGGTGGATGGTGGTCTTGGCGACCGCGCGGGTCTCGTCGGGGCTCTCCTTGCGGCGTTCGGCGTCGGCCGGGACCGATGGGGCGGCCCAGTGCTTCCTGGTGTGGCACCAGGTGAGCCAGGAGGTGATGGCGGCACGGTTGCGGTTCCAGGTCGCAGGCGCGCTCGCGCCCCACAGCTCGGTGAGCGCGGTGCCGATCTCGGCGTCGGTGACGCCGGCGAGCGGACGGTCTCGGCCGAGAGGGCGGTGACGCGGTCGATGGCCGAGGCGTAGGCGCGGTGGGTGTTGGGGTTGGCGGTGGGCGGGGTGGCGAGGAAGGCGTCGGCGGCCGCGGCGAGCGTGATGTGCCCGCCGCGCAGAGCGGAGATCTTCGGCGCGGCGCTCATGCCGCCCGCCGTGCTGCGGTCGTTGCGCCGGACTGGGCGATGTACCGGATGACGTGCTGGAGTCGCGCCCCGTCCCGGCGAGGGGTTGTCCTGGTCGCGGCGCCGCTGCGATCGCTCATGTACGGGATGATGGATGATTATCACGTACACCTCTCAACCTGAGCCCCAATACTTCCTGCGGCACGAAGCAACGGGCCTCTGGACCGTTCAACACCAATGCGGTCAGGCGGGGTGTGGAGGCGATGGTGGCCAGCCCGATCTCGATGGTGAGGTGCAGGCGCAGGCGTTCGCCCACCCGGGTGGTCTCGAGGAGACGGGCCGGTGCTCTCTGCAGGGCGGTCAGGTGAAGGCTCGCGCCGTGCTGTTGGGCGAAGTCGTCATGGTCGGCAGCCGCAGCCATGCCGCACAGTGAGAGTGAGTGGGTGTTGCCGGACGACTGCGGCCACGCCGGAGGGATCGAGCGCGGCGTTCACGGCGCTGGCGCCGAGGGTGTCGAACGGGGTGGTCACGGCGGTCAGGGCCGGGTTGAGATGAGGCCCGGTCTCTGTTCCGTCGATGCTGAACAGGGCGAGGTCATCGCCGATGCGGCGGCCGGCCTCGGTGGCGGCGCGCAGCGCTCCCAGGGCGTGCTCGTCCGTCGTGGCGCAGATGGCGGTGAGCTGCGGGTCGGTGGCCAGCAGCGTCCAGGCCGCCCGATAGGCGTCGTCGCGCAGTTCGGGAACGGGCAGGTGAGTACCTACCATGACGGAACGGGCCGGCGTGCTCCGGTCAACGCCTCGGTGGCGCCGCGCGTGCGCAGGCTGACCGGCTCGGTGCCGGTGTCGCCGCCGAGCACTGCGATGTGGTGGTGGCCGTGGTGGGATCTGCCCGGCCGAGCCGCCGCCACCGCGGTGCTCGTGGTGACGCTCACCACCGCGGCCGGCGCCCTCGGCCCTCAGGCGACGGGTGTGCTGGCGCCGTTCCCCATCGCGACAAGTGTGCTGACCGCGTTCGTGCTGGCGCAGCGAGGCCCTGCCGCCGCGGTGCAGGTGCTGCGTGGAATCCCGCAAGGGCTGATCGGCTTCGCCGTGTTCTGCGTCCTGGCTGCGTTGCTGATCGAGCCCTGGGGGGTGGGTGCCGGCTTCGCCCTCGCTACCGTCGGCACCCTCACCGTTCAGCTGACGTGGCAGCGTCTGGCGGGTCGGTACGGCTTGACCGCACGCGACCGGTCCAGGTCGTAGACGGCGCTTCCGTCGTATCCGTTGTCGATCTTGCCAGGCGTAGCAGTTCATCGACGACCACCACGGCCGCCTTCGTGGTGTGCGCCATGGCCCTGGTGGCCGCGCCCATCGTTGGGCTCCCGTGGCAATCAAGTGTCGTCCGACATGACTACGCCGCGTAGCGTCGAGCGATGGGCCGCGTCATTCTGCGTCGTGGCTGTTCCCCTACGGCCGGTCCCCCGGCCTATCGACAACCCGGCTCTCCATGTTCGCGGTCCACACCGTCGGCGTGCCTGCCCTGACCGTCATCTTGCTGATTGGGAACGTGCGATCGGCGACCGTCTCGCCGTACGTGCCCAAGAACCGGTAGTCCTGCGCGCTCACAATGATCTCGGAGCGCTCCCAGGCTCCCGTGTAGCCGAACGCGACCCCGTGACGGCCTGCCGCGTCGATCGCGTCCTGCTTGACCGAAACCCCCTGGATCATGGGCAGCGCGCGGAACAACGCGGCCCGCACGTCGGCGACCAACGGCTGCTCGCCCAGCAACTGGGAGATCGTCCGGAAGATCCGCTCCTGCCTGGTCGCGTCGGCGTCGTCGAACTCTGTCACGGGGGTCGCATCGACGCTCGCCCCGATCCTGGCGATCATTTCCTCGGGGGTGACCGGCGCCCTGGCCAGGTCCGCGCCCGTGACGCCGGGGCCGTACTCCTCCGTGACGAGCTTGCCCCGCCCGTTGTCCAACGCGATCTGCTTGCCGTCCAAGCTGTGCCACGTCTCAAGAGTCATGCGCTTGTCGCGATCCACCTCGGGCTCCGGCTCCTTGCGGAGCGGAGCGATCGTCTGCTTCACGTACAGCCAGCGGCCCGGCGACGGCGTGATCTCGTACGGGTCGGTCTCGGCGCTCCTGGCCGCCTTGTCGCCGAGATCCCGAACGCTGGCGACCGGGGTGGTGGCAGGTTGTTCATCGCCACTCACCGCGAGGACGCCCGCGCCGACGGCCAGCGCGACCGACGCAGCCAGCGCCAGCCGCCAGGCCAGGCGCGGCCTGCGCCGCCTCGGCGGGGTCATCAGCGGGGGCATCGGCGACATGGGGACCGGCTCACGGATGGCCTGCAGCAACCGGGTGCGCGCCGCCTCCTTCGCCTCACCGGTGATCGCCGGGGTGGCCTCGAGGAACCGTCCGAACTCATCCATCATGCATCCTCTCTCGTGTGAAGGCCGGTGCCGAGGGTGGTCCGCGCTTGTTTGCGGGCCCGGTGCAGGCGCGAGCGCACGGTCCCGATCGGGATGTCGAGCGCCTGCGCCACCTCGTCGTAGGCCAGCTCTCCCAACGCCACCAGCAGCAGCACGTCGCGATCACCGCTGGCCAGGCCCGTCAGGGCCCCCGCTAGCCGGCGGTCTTCGGCCTGCGCGGCCACGCGCTCGATCACCGCGTCGGCCATCGACTCAGGCGGCGGCTCCACGCCGGTGCGCGCCAGCGCCCGCAGGAACCGCTCCTCGTCGCGTCGCTGCCTGGCGATGAGGTTGGTCGCGATGCCGTACAGCCACGGCCTGGCCAGGGGCTGCGCGTGATCGTAGGAGGCGCGGGAGCGGAAGGCGGTCAAGAACGTCTCCGCCACAATGTCGTCGGCGGCCTGCACGCCCAACCGCCGCGCGACATAGCGGTGGATCTGCTCGACATACCGGTCGAACACGCCGGCGAACTGCTCCGGGTCGTCGATTGACCGGCGGATGAGCTCGGCGTCGTCCGCCTCGACCATCTCCTCCGGTGGGGTTCGTGTCATGCCTGCTGTTTCCCGATGGGACGAATCGAGTTCTCGACAGCCATGCGCCCGGTGCGGGAACCCGTCCAGGACCTGCTGGCAACAACAGACCAGCCGATCTTCCCGTGCCCGAGAGGCCCACGATGACCTTACGCAACGCGCTCATGGCCGCCCTGCTGGCGGGAGCGGCCACTACCATCCCCACGCCCTCATCGGCCGCGCCCGTCGGCCCCGGCACGTCGAGCAGTGTGACATGGATCACCGGCGACCGGGTGATGGTCGCCGGCAACGGTTTCCGCGTCGTCCCCGGCCCTGGCCGCTGGCCTGGCGCTATGACGATGCCCGCAGATTTGACATCCCTCTGATCGCCCAGTCGGCGCAGACTCCCGCGGCCGCCCGCCAGGCCCGGCGGCTTGCCGGCGCCGGCATGACCACGCTGCGTGTGCCGAAGGAAGCGCGGGCCAGACGTGGAAGGACCTGACCAGGGGCCCCCGCGCCCTCGGCACCGGGAACACGAAATTCTGGCTGGACGGCCGCCGCTCTTCGACCTCGATCAGAGCGTCAAGCAGATCGGAGCGACCACGGCCTGGGAGGTCGGCCTGACCGGCAAGGGCGTCACCGTGGCCGTACTCGACTCCGGCTACGACCCCGACCATCCAGATCTGAAGGGGACAGTGGCCTACGAACGCAACTTCAGCGAGGACCCTGACCTCCGCGACACCCTCGGCCATGGCACCCACGTCGCCTCGACCGTCGCCGGAGCCGGAGAGAAATACCGGGGTGTCGCGCCCGACGCCAAGCTGGCCATCGGCAAGGTCGGCGGTGCCAACGGTATCGCCGACCCTGCCGTCCTGGCGGGCATGGAACGGGCGCCCTCGAAGTCAAGGTCGAGATCGTCAACATGAGTCTCGGCGGGCCCGGCACGCTGGAGCTCGACCCCCTGGAAGAGGCGGTGAATTCCCTGTCGGAGCGGACGGGCACGCTGTTCGTCATCTCCGCCGTCAACAGTGGCCGGCCCGGCACAATATCGAGCCCCGGCAGCGCCGACGCCGCTCTCACCGTCGGCGCGGTCGACAGGTCGGACCGGATCGCCGACTTCTCCAGCTGGGGACCGCGGCAGGGTGATCATGCGATCAAGCCGGACATCACCGCGCCGGGCGTGGACATCGTCGCCGCGGCACCCGGTGGCGGCTACCAGACGCTCAGCGGTACCTCGATGGCCGCGCCCCATGTGACGATATCCGCCGCGATCCTGGCCCAGAAGCACCCCGAAACGGTTGGACAGCACCGTCCAACCAGTTAAGGAGTGTCGTCAGGGGAGTCATCAGCCAGTGAGCGCGCCCGCCCTGCCGTCGGAGGCTGAGCCGGAAGGACGTCACGCTGGAAGATGTCCGGCGGCTCGGTCATGATCCACGCAGGAACAGGCGGCACCGCGGGGCCCTCAGGGCGCCGCTGAGCGCCGATCTCCGCGCCGGGGTCGGCGGCCTCGTCGATCTCCCACGGCTGGGGCCACTGGCCGGAGGGTGGCGGCGGACCTGCGATGCCGAGATCGCGGCGGGCGCCGGCGTAGAAGGCGTCGCGGGCGCGGCTCACCGCGCTCTCCCACTCGGCGGCCCGGTTGGTCTCGGCCTCGTCGAGCTGGGCCAGCCCCTCCTCGATGTCCATCGGGTTGCCGGTGCGGGGTAAGCCGCGGGCGGCGCCGATGCGCTGGGCGAGGTGGATCTGGATCTTCAGGAGGTGGGCGTAGCGGGCGTAGCTGTGGAAGCGCTCGCTGTCCCATCGCTCGGTTCTCGCGCGGCGCCAGCGGCCGCGTTCGGTGAGGCTGGAGGCGGCGTAGGAGCCGACCGCGCCGACGACGACGCCTAGGAGAGCGGGTAGCTGGTCGACGAAGGGCATCGTTTCTCCTGTGATCAGGCAAGTTGTCTGTTGACGCGGCCCGTGGGGACTGCCGGCCTGAACCGGGACTGGACCACGTACGCCACAACAACATCAACGCCGGACGGGCAGGCCAGGTTTCTTACCGGCGCCGTCGCGCTCGCCTTCCAGGGGCAGGACTGAGGGGCGCGAGCACCTGGTGCTCCCGCCCCTCGATACCGTTCAGCAGCCGTCGCGATTCCCCCAGCCGCCCACGACCGAGGCCTGCTCCGGCGCGAGGGTGCCGTTCGTCTTCTGACGCCCCACCCGTACCGTGATATAGCAGACGCGCAGGGACGTCGAGGGCATGCTCACCTCGAACCACTTGTCGACGCCGTTGCACTCCAGCTGCGGCGGGTGCGTCTTGATCGGCTCATAGTGGTATTCGTCCACATAGGCGGCTGCGCAGTACCCGTCGGTGGCGAAGTCCTTGAGCGGGAACCTGACGGTCACCCGCGCGCCGTAATCGGTCCAGTAGAGCTCTCCCTCCCCGATGCGCGCGACGTTCCTGAGGACGCCGTTGACGTATCCCTGGTGAATGAAATAGGGAAGGGGGTCGCGGTGCCAGGAATCGGCGCCGGTCGCCGTACGGAGGCTCTGCCCCATCGCCGGTGGTGGGGCGACGAGGACGATCGGACCAATCACCACCAGACCCAAGGCGGCGAGCGCCGTCCGCCATCGGCTTTTTCTCTGTTGCATCTGCGCCTCCTGAAGAGTTGACGCACGCGAGTCGCTTCACAGAAGAGACATGGGCCTTTCATGGCCGCGGCCGAATCACCTGATTGCCTCAAGACGAGAGTCGGGGTCGCGGCTGATCCCGGTCAAAGTCTTTTGATACAGGTCGAAGTTCACAGCTCACGCACGAGGCGCAAGGACCGCGCGCACCTCGGCCGGCGCGCGGTCACCGGGCAGGGCGCCTTCGATGACGTCGCGGAGCTGCGACCGGGCCGTGATCCCCAGCTTCGGGAACACCCGGTAGAGGTGGGAGCCGACGGTACGCGGCGAGAGGTAGAGCCGGTCCCCGATCTCCCGGTTCGTCAGGCCGCGCGCCGCGAGCTGGACGATCTGCTGTTGCTGCGGGCTGAGCTCGGTGAGGGCGCCGGGCACCACGCTGGCGGCGGCTTCGATGCCGGCGGCGCGCAGCTCCGCCTTCGCCCGCTCGATCCAGGGCCGCGCGCCGAGCCGCTGGAAGGTTTCCAGTGCCGTGGTCAGCAGGGGGCGGGCCTCGGCGATGCGCCGCTGCCTCCTGAGCCACTCGCCATGGTCGAGCAGGGTCTGTGCCCGCTCGAACGGCCACTGCTCGCCCGCGTCGTCCGCGAGCGCCGCCTGAAAGTACGGTTCCGCCTGGCCGGGTTCGGCGAGCAGGGCGCGGCCCCGGTCGAGCAGCGCGGCGATCCGCGCCGACATGCCCGTGCCGAGGCGCCGCGCCGATCGTTCCAGCAGTGCGGCGGCGTCCTCCTGCCGTCCCTTGCGCACGGCGGCCGCGGCGAGTTCGGCCAGGACGGTGTAGGAGACGTGGTAGTGAACCGGCTCGCCGTCGTCGGTGAAGGCGGCGCGGAACTGCGCGTAGGCGGTGTCGTAGTCCCCCTCGGCCACTGCCGCCAGGCCGAGGGCCCGGCGGGCGGAGGCCGCGATGGAGCGGCTCTTCAGCGGATCGACGAGGGCCAGCGCCCGCTCGGCGCCGCGTCGCGCCTCGGCCGCCCGGCCGAGCAGCGCGAGCACCGTCGCGTCGAGCACCTGCGCGCACGCCTCGGCGTGGTCCAGCCCGGCCGCCGAGGCCACCGCCGCGATCTCGGCGGCCACCTCGCGGGCCTCCGCCCACCGGCCCTGCTCCAGGTACGTCCAGCCGACGGCGCTGCCCAGGCCGTCCGGCAGCGCGCCGCGGGCCTGCCAGCGGACGTACGCCTCGTCGAAGGTCTTGGCGGCCAGGGCGGTCTGGTCCAGGATCCAGGCCACGACGGCGAGTGCGGTCAGCAGGGCGGCGTCGCCCTTGGCTCCGGCGATGAGTGCGGGCAGCGCCGGGGCGAGGCGGGCGCCCGCGCCGTGGGGGTCGGAGACGGCCTGCACCCAGGCGCGCAGGGCGTCCCTGACGGTGGGGTCCGGCAGTGCGGGGAGCAGGTTCTCGAGCTGCTGTCGCTGGGACTCCTCGCCCGAGTAGTAGCGAACCACCGCGGCCGCGGCGAGCGCGTCCATGACTCGGGGCGAACGAGTGTCCGCCGCCTCCTCCGCGACACGGGACGAGTGAGTCGCCGCCTCCTCCTCCCCGACGCCGGACGGGTGAGTCGCCGCCTCCTCCCCGACGCGGGACGAGTGGGTGGCCGCCTCGTTCGCGATGCGGGTCAGTGAGGCGAAGGCCGCCGCGTGGTTCCTGCGCAGGGCCATGAGCTGCCCCGCGGCCAGCGAGGCCCTGCTGATCAGCGCCGGGTCGTCGCTGTGCTCGCGGACCTCGGCGGCCAGCCGTTCCACCCAGCCGAGCTGACCGGTGAGGACGGCCAGGTCGGCGGCCTCGGCCAGCAGCAGCGCCCGGTCGGCGCGCCGCGGGCTCAGCTCCGCGGCGCGCTCCAGGGCGGCGGCGGCAGCGGCGTAACCGCCCCGGCGCCGCGCCCGGTCGGCCGTCTGCCGCAGGGCGTCCGACACGGACGAGTCGGGACGGGTCGTAGCGGCGGCGAGGTGCCAGGCGCGGCGGTCGGGCTCCTCGCTCAGTGCCGCGAGAGCGAGATGCGCCTGCCGGCGTTCCTCGAAGGAGGCCGCGTGGTAGACGGCCGAGCGGATGAGCGGGTGACGGAAGAAGATCCGGACGCCGTCCTGGCGTACGAGACCGGCCCGCTCCGCGGGAACCCACGCCTGGTCGCCGGCCTCGGGAAGGCCACGTGAGGCCGTCGGCGCGTCCGCCGGATCGGCGGCGGCGAGCAGCAGCAGGGAACGGCGGGTCGCCTCCGGCAGGAACCGCGCCTGCTCCGCGAAGATCCGCTCCAGCCGGTCGGTGAGCGGCAGCGGGCCCTCCACGCCGCTGCCGCCGGAGTGCCGGCCCGCGCCGGCGCGGGCGAACTCGATCAGGGCCAGCGGGTTACCGGCCGCCTCTTGCAGGATGCGCACCCGGGCCCGGCCGGTGGGTGGCGCCGGTTGCCGGTCGAGCAGCCGGTTGGCCGCCTGTCCGCTCAGCGGGGCGAGCTCGAGGCGGTCGTACCCCTTGTCGAGCCCCGGCAGCGGGGCGTCGGCGCGCACGCCCACCAGCAGCGTGACGGATTCGCCGTCCAGGCGCCGGGCCACGAAGGACAGGACGTCCAGCGACGCGCGGTCGATCCACTGCGCGTCGTCGACCACCACGAGCAGCGGCGCCAGATCCGCGACCAGCGTGAGAACGGCCGAACCGACGAGCATGCCGTCGGGGGCCTCGGCCGTTTCGTCCAGCCCGAGTACGGTCCGGAGCGCGGAGCGCTGCCGGGGCGGCAGGCCGTCCAGCTCGCCGAGCACCGGGCGGAGCAGTTGGTGCAGGCCCGCGAACCCGAGGCGCGCCTCGGACTCACTGCCGACTGCGCGCAGCACCCGTTCGCCCTGGCGCCGCGCGTGATCGATCGCGAGGTCGAGCAGCGCGCTCTTGCCGGTGCCCGGGTCGCCCGTGAGAATCAGCACCTCGGCGCGGGACCGGTCAGTGGCGAGCCGGCGCGTGATTTCCGCGGTCTCGATTTCCCGGCCCACTGTCGGCCTTTCCACTCTTTACCACCACGCAATTGTCCCGGGCAATTTGACAGGCTTTCAACGCGTGCGCCACCCGGGATATTCCGACACCCCTGACCTGGCGAAATCGAGGTGCAGTCGGGTGACTGATACCGGCCGGCGCCCGCGATCCGCACGATGGTGGGTACCCGGCCTGTCACGGTCCGGGCGTTACCTGATCGGAGTGCAGAAATGGACAGCGTGCAGCCTTCACTGAGCCGGCGCGGCTTCGCCGGAATCGCAGCGGGCATCGGCGCCGCCGGGCTGCTGGGCAGTGCGGCGGCCCGGCCCGCCGACGCCGCCGCGGCCGCCGCGGCCTCCGGGAGCCTGGCCCGCGTCGAGACGATCCGGCTGGGCAAGGTCACCGTCACCCGCGTCGTGGAGTACAGCGGACCCGTCGGCCTGACGTCACGCCAGTTCTTCCCCGGCAGTCCCGAGGAACTGTGGCGGGAGAACAAGAGCTGGCTGAGCCCCGACTTCTGGAAGCCGGGCACCGACATGGTCAACTCCGCTCTGCAGACCTGGGTGCTGCGCAGCGAGGGCAGGACGATCCTGATCGACACCGGCGCCGGGAACGACAAGTTCCGCCCGTACGCCAAGCAGTGGCAGTACATGGACACCGGTTTCCTGCGCCGGCTGTCCCGCGCGGGCGTCCGGCCGCAGGACGTGGACGTCGTCGTCAACACCCACCTGCACAACGACCACGTCGGGTGGAACACCCGGCGCGAGGGCCGCGACTGGGTGCCCACCTTCCCCAACGCCACCTACCTGATCCCGAAGGTCGAGTTCGACTTCTGGAACCCCGAGGCCCCGGTCCGGCCGAAGTACTGGCAGGGCAACCAGAACGTCTGGGAGGACAGCGTCCTCCCGGTGCGCGAGGCGGGCCTGGTGAAGCTGTGGGAGGGCTCGTACACCCTCGACTCCAGCCTGAGGCTGGACCTCGCCGCCGGGCACACGCCCGGCTCGTCCGTGATCCGGCTGGAGTCGGGCAACGACAGAGCGGTGTTCATCGGCGACCTGCTCCACACGCCGCTGCAGCTCGAACACCCCGAGTTCAACAGCTGCTTCGAGGAGGACGAGAAGCAGGCGCTCGCGACGCGGCGCCGCGAGCTGGAGTGGGCGGCCGATCACAAGGCCCTCGTCCTGCCCGCGCACCTTCCCGGCCACGGCGCGGCCGAGGTGGAGCGCAGCGGCGGCAACTTCAAGATCAAGAACTGGGCGGGTTTCAGCCGCATCTGACCGGCGCTGGAGTCCTTGCGCAGGGCCTGCCCGCCGCAGTTCGCCGTCCAAGGGCTGGGCGTCAGTCGCCCCGTACACCGAGCAGGTCTGAACCCTGCGGAAAGGCACCATCGTGAACCACCGCCCCGGCCCCGTCGTCACCACCGCGCAGGGAGCCGTGCGCGGCCTGCGCGGAGGCGGGACCCGCACTTTCCTGAACGTCCCGTACGCCGCCCCGCCCCGCGGCGCGGGGCGTTTCGCCGCGCCGCGTCCGCACGAGCCGTGGGACGGTGTGCGGGACGCCACGGCGCCGGGCCCCAACGCGCCGCAGTCCGAACGCAAGCTGGGCACGGTGGACATGTCCCCCTACTTCGGCGCCGGTTGGAGCCGCGGAGAGGATTACCTCACCGTCAACGTCCACGCGCCCGCCGAGGGCGGCGGCGGGCTGCCGGTCATGGTGTTCGTCCACGGCGGCGGGTTCGTCGCCGGCTCGACGCGGTCCACGCTGTACGACGGCTCGGCGTTCGCCCGCGACGGCGTCGTCCTGGTCACCCTCAACTACCGGCTCGGCATCGCCGGGTTCCTCGAGCTCCCCGGGGCGCCCGCCAACCGCGGCCTGCTGGACGTGGTCGCCGCGCTGCGCTGGGTGCGGGAGAACATCGCCGCCTTCGGCGGTGACCCGGGCAACGTCACCCTCTTCGGGCAGTCGGCCGGGGCGACCATCGTCGGCGGCGTCCTCGCCACCCCCGGCGCCGCCGGGCTGTTCCGGCGGGCGATCGTGCAGAGCGGCAGCGGCCTGGGCGCGTTCACCGCCGAGCAGGCCGCCCGCGTCACCAAGGCGGCGGCCGAGGCCCTGGGCGTCGGGCCCGACGCCGGCGCGTTCGCGGGCGTCTGCGACGAGCGCCTGGTCGAGGCCGCCTCCCGGCTCACGGGCCTCGACCTGCGGACCGAGAGGCACCGTGACCCGCTGATCGGGCTCAGCCCCTTCAGCCTCGTCCTCGACACCCAGCCCGCCGCATCCGTCGCCGCCGGCCTGGGCGCCGGCGTCGATCTGCTCGTCGGCACCAACGCCGAAGAGGGCAACCTGTACCTGGTCCCGGTGGGCAGGTACGCCACCTCGACGGCCGCCGACGTCCACGAGGCGGCGGCGCGCTCCCACCCTGGTCCGGCGCGGCTCGTCGAGGCCTACCGCGCGTCGCGCCCCGGCGCGTCGTTCGCCGAACTGCGCTCCGCCATCATGGGCGATGCCCTGTTCGGCGCGGGCAGCCGCGCCCTGGCCGGCGCGCACGCCGCCCATCCCGGCTCGGGCACCTACGCCTACGAGTTCGCCTGGCGCTCGCAGGCCCTGGGCGGAGAGCTCGGCGCCGCCCACGCGGTCGAGCTGCCCTTCGTCTTCGACGTGGCGGATCGGCCCGAGCTGAACGGCCCGAACGCCATGCTCGGCCCCGGCAAGGCCCCCGCGGAACTCGCCGCCCGCGTCCACGAGACCTGGATCCGGTTCGCCAGGACCGGCGACCCCGGCTGGGAGCCGTACGACGCCGAGCGCAGGGCGACCATGCGCATCGACACGGAGTGGACCCAGGTCGACGACCCCCGCGCCCGGGAACGCCGCGCCTGGAACCTCTGAGAGGGAACACCATGATGAGAACCGTCATCACCACCGGAACGCCCCCGTCCCGGCGGCTCGCCGGCCGAGCCGTAGGCGTGCTCCATGGACGACCAGTTGATGTCGTACAGTCTGTCGAACATGCGCCGCACTATGCCGGATCACACCGACAGGGACGGTGGGCACGCCACCGTGGCCGGTTTGGCCCCCAGCCGCTCGCCTAAGGCGCGCCCCCTCTTGCGCAGGTAGCCGTGTCGGCGATCGGCGGGCGTTTGTGCTACTGGTTGTCCTCGAGAAGTTGTCGTGTGCGGGTGAGGAATGCCTGGCGGACCTCTTCTGGGTGCAGTATCTGCAGGGGCCGGCCGAGGCTGAGCAGATAGCGGGCCAGGCCGTCGGCGTCTGGCCCGCCGATGTCGATGATGGTGGCGTCGTCGCCGTCCGGATGGTGGACGCCGACCGTTGGTGGTACCAGCCTGCGGGCCTCATCGGCCGGTACGTGCAGGCGGATGGTCACCCGCACCGGGTAGGGCCTCAGCGCGATGCCCGTGCTGACCAGCTGGGCTGGATCCGGCGGGTCGGGCAGGGCGGTGGCTTGCCCGGTGGCTGTGGCATCGATGATGCGATCGGTACGGAAGGTGCGCCAGTCCTGCCGGGTCAGGTCGTAGGCGAGGAGATACCAGCGGCGGCCGGTGTAGAGGAGCCGGTAGGGGTCCACTCGTCGGGTGGACGTCGTTCCGGCCCCGTCGCGGTAGGTCACCTGGGTGCGTTCGCCTCGCCGGCACGCGGTGGCCAGGTCGAGCAGCAGCGCGGGGGAGATCTGGCTGTCGTCGGGTCGTGCGGTGTGGGTGAACGCGGCGTCCAGCTCTCCGAGCCGGTCGGCGATCCTGGCCGGCAGCACCTGGCGTAGTTTCAGCAGCGCCGACAGGGCTGCCTGGTCGCTGCCGGAGACTCCGCTGAAGGCGGCGGTGCGCAGCCCGACAGCGACCGCGAGGGCCTCCTCCTCGTCCAGGATCAGTGGCGGAATGCTGGTTCCGGGCCCGAGGTGGTAGCCGCCCCAGGGGCCCATCTCCGATTCGATGCCGTAGCCGAGTTCGCGGAGCCGGGCGATGTCCCGGCGAACCGTCCGTTCGGTGATCTCCAGCCGGGCGGCCAGATCAGCGCACGTCCAGGACTGCCGCGTCGACAGCAAAGACAGCAGCCGCAGCAGCCGCGCCGAGGTGTTGACCATGGCTGACAGTCTGCTCGATAACCAGGACCGTTTCTGACCGGGTCATACCGTAACGTCGCCGGCATGACCGAGATTGCCTTGGTCGAAAAGTCCATGACGACGACGATGATCTCCGCCAAGGTGCGGTGGATGACGGGGCCCGGATGGGCGCACGTAACCGACGAGGGGCAGGACCTATGGAAGCACGCATGAAGGGTGTGGCGAATTTCGACGTGATCACCGCGATCCAGCATCTGCAGAAGGCGATCAACGCCGGTGGAGTTGACCCGCTCGTGCTCGAGCTGGTCCATCTGCGGGCCAGCCAGATCAACGGCTGCAGCCCGTGTGTGTTCGCCGGCGTCCAGTCGGCGAAGAAGCATGGAGAGAGTGAGGAACGGCTGCACAGCGTGGTCGCCTGGCGCGAGGCCCCGTTCTTCACCGAGCAGGAGCGGGCGGTGCTCGCGCTGACCGAGGCCGCCACCCGGATCCAGGACGGCGCGCCGGGCGTGACCGACGAGATCTGGGACGCTGCTGCCACCCATGTCGACGAGAAGCAGATGTCGGCGATCATCTTGAACATCGCGATCACCAACTTCTTCAACCGGATCAATCACACGCTTCGGGAGCCAGCCGGCAAGGCCTGGTGAAGGCGGGCGGTCGTCATCCGTCCAGAGGGACGCGGCGGCGACGTGGTGGAGGACGAGATCGGCCGGCTCCACCGCCGGCCGATCCGGCGCCACTTACGGCAGTCCCGTCCTGGGCTCCCGCCTTCGGGTGGCCGCCGACAACCGTCCACTTTGATGATCATTAGGGGTGTATGGCGATGAGCGACGAACTACTGGAACTGACCGTTACCGATGCCCGGGCCTGGCGGGAGTGGCTCAGCAGGCATCACGACAGCTCGGCAGGGGTGTGGCTGGTCCTCGCCAAGCAGAACACGACCCGGCCCACCAGCCTGACCTATGACCAGGCGCTCGACGAAGCCCTGTGCCACGGCTGGATCGACGGCCGGCTACGACGACGGGACGAGATCACCTTCTGCCGGCGCTTCACCCCGCGCGGAAGGCACAGTCCCTGGTCAGTACGGAACGTTTCCCTCGTCACCCGTCTGATCAGCGAGGGCCTGATGCATCCGGCCGGAATGACCCAGGTCGAACACGCCAAGGCCGACGGACGCTGGGAGGCGGCCTACGCGGGACAAGCCGGCATCGAGGTACCGGCCGACCTGGCCGCCGCATTGGCCGCGAACCCCCAGGCACAAGCGATGTTCGACATCCTCACCGCCCAGAACCGCTACGCCGTTCTCTACCGGATCACGATCGCCGAACGCGCCGAGACCCGAGCCCGCCGTATCACCCAGTTCGTTGACATGCTCGCCCGCGGCGAGACGATCCACCCACAAAAGCGCGCCCTCAGCAGGTGAACGCCGGACCACTCCTGTCCCCGCCTCACTCCTCCAAGGGATGTGGCCAAGGCAGGCTGACCTGCGGATACCAGGGAGGCAACATCGGCGCGAAGATGGCAGGTTGTACCGCCGGGGTACGGCCACCCTTCGCTACGATGATCGCGGACCATGATGGGGCGGCACATTCGTGTCACCGAAACGCGTGAGGATTGTGGATGCAATCGACGCACAGCGATCAACCTGTTACGAAATAAGCGTTCCAATCTTCTGCAATGCCCGGTTCATCAAGGTGTCCGCACCCGGGGGCAGGGCCGACCGCAGGGTCTGATGATCATCGCCCGAGGCCACCGCGAAGGCGACGAATCCTGGATCGGACGCTGCCGGTCGAGAGGAGCTGCTGCGCCACGATGTGTCCCGAGCCGCCTCCGAGACCGGCGCCAGGATGGGTGAAGGCGCCTATCTGCCAGAGCCCGCCAAAGCCCGTCCGGTGGCCGGTCCCGGTGCCGGGACGCCACCAGAAGCTCTGGTCGAGTTCGGCGGAGCCGCCATACGGGTCACCCGCGACCGCGTTCGGATTCGCGGCGAGCAGGGTGGGCGGCGGCAAGGCGACGCTGGCGCGGATGCTGTCGCGAAGACCGGGGGCGAATGGCGCGATCCGCTTGATCACCCGGTCCACGTATGCCGCCACGACTTCCTCGCTCCACGCATCGGCCACGTCGATCTCGCCCGCGGCGTCGCCGCGCGGAGCGAACGGCAGCTCCTGGAGCTGGATCCACAGCGTGCCGGCGCCCTCCGGCGCGCGGCTGGGGTCGAGGACCGTCTGCTGTCCCACGACGACCGTAGGTGCAGCGGGCAGCAACCCGGCTTCGGCCTGGGCACAGGCCATGCCGGTGCTGTCGGCACCGTTCGAGATGTGCACCAGTGGCACCTGGTCCAGGCGGGTATCGCTCCACCGCAGCCGCTCGTCGAGGGCGAGGTGGATCTGCATGGCGGCCCGCCCCGGCCGGTGCAGCCGTGCCGCACGCCGCCCGTCTTCCCTTGAGGCGCCGCGGTCCAGCAGCCTGTCGTAGAGATCGCCGGTCGAGGTCGAGGCCAGCACCGCCTTGCGGGCGGCGATACGCAGGCCGCCGGCGTGGACGGCGACCGCACGGCCGCCGGAGACCTCGATCCGCTCGGCGTGGACACCCAGACGGATCTCGACGCCACGGTCGGCGAGCAGGCGCTCGAAGGCCGCGACGAACTGCCGCGCTCCGCCCTTCACCACCGGAAGGCCGATGCGGTGCACGGTGGCCGCCATCACCGGCAGCATCATGCCGCCGCCGGCCTGGTCGGGGCCGAGCCCAGCGTGCAACAGCCATGGTGTCCAGAGCTGGTCGGCCTCCCACCCGGTGAAACGCTCGCGTACGAAGCCGCGGCCGCTCTGCACGGCGACCCGGGCCAGCTCCACCGCGCCGCTCATGCCCAGGCTCCGCAGCGCGGACGCACCGAGCCGCGCGACGTCCCGGGCGCGCAATTCCGAGCCGAGCACGCCGAACACGACGCCCGCACGCCGCTCGAGCTCCTCGAGCATGGTGCGGTACGCCGCCTGATCGGCAGAGTGGGCCAGACGGGCGACGGTCGCCTCCGGGTCCCGGTCGGCGATGACGACGCCACGCTCGGAGATCGACGCGGTCACGGCGTCGTCCGTGTTGGCGTACTCCAGGCCGCGCTCGTGGAGCGCCGCGCCGAGGCCGGCGTATGCGCCGCCTCCGACGAACAGTGGATGCCACGACGAGAACGTGTCGTGGACGTGCCCGGGGATGGTGAACTCCTCAGAGTCGATGAACCCGCCGAGACGGTCGCGCGTTTCGAGCAGCACCACCGTCCATCCCGCGCCCGCTAGCTCGGCCGCGGCCACCAGGCCGTTGATGCCCGCTCCGATCACTACGGCATCGGCTTCGTCGCGCACCGTTCACCCCCATCGTCATCGTCCGGCCCCATCCGGCGGAGGCTCCGCCCGCGCGGGCCCGCACCTGGGTGTCGTTCCGCCCGGCCCGCAGCGGCTCGACGTGGTTCTCGGCGAGACCCGGCACGGCTGCGGCGACGAAGGGCCCACGCACTGCCGCCCGGAAGCGGGTGCTCCCCGACAGCACCGTCACCGGCCATGCGGCTCATCACCGCGAGCAGGTAGCCGCCGTGTACCTGGCCACCCACTCTCCACCGCGAGCACAGACCCGTCTCGTAGACGTCTCCACGCCGCAGGATCGCCATCGCTGCCTGGAATGTGCCCATCTGTGTTCCAGTCCGTCGTCGCGCGAGCGGAAGGTGGTCCACGGCGCGCACCACCTGAGCATCCCAGTCAACCGCGCCGACAGCAGATTCAGTCCCACGACGGCGGCACCATTGTCCCTTCTTCTCGCAACGCCATGACGCCGTACGTCAAGTGACGGTTTCGCGTTTCGAGTTGTCTGGCGTGGCTTGGCATCCTGCTAAGCGCGGGGACGCCTTCCCGGCACTACATTCGTAGGTCCGGTCGGAGCACGTCGCGAGGCGGGCGAGCCGGAGAAGGGCGGCGTCAAGGGCAAAACGTCTGTGACGATGGCCCCGACCGCGGAGAGGGAATCCCGCACCGGCCGCACAGGTTCCGGCTGACGGTGGCTGAGCTGGGCCGCTCACGAGGCGGGCTGACGAGCAAGGCGCATCCGGCGGCCGACCGCCGATGCCGGCTACTGTCCTTCGCCCTCACGCCGGGTCAGGCTGGAGACGGTCCGCAGATCCAGTGGGCTGCAGCACATCAGCATCCGCCCGCTCATCGCAAAGAGCGTCCAGGGGCGCGCCGGCCATGGAGGCGGCGGCGCGGGCGCGGGCATTCCGGCCCCGCATCGAGGTGCCCTCCTGGCGCTTGCACGAGGCCGCCGGTGTAGAGCAGCAGCGTGCTGCCCGGTTGCAGCGTCGCGACGGTGCTGGTAGGCGCCATGTCGTACCCGCGCCGAGGATAAGATTGACGGCGTCTTCAAGGTAACGCGCCGCGCCCGTCCTGAGTGACCAGCGCGGGCGGCGGATGACCGGCCACAGTAGTGGGGCCGCCACTCGCGGTCGCCCTGGCCTTCCCTGGGAAAGACGTGGCGGCTCGGCCGGCGGTTCCTGGTCGCCTCGGCGAACGCACTCGCAGGATCGAACGCAGGAGCAGCGCGACCTCGATCGCGAACGCGCGCTCACCGCGCTCGTCCAGGAGCGTGCCTCATGAGCCGCGCGGCGGAACAGCGGCTGCTGCAGCAGGCGGGCGCCATCGCCGGGATGTGGCGCTTCACCCACGCCGGGCAGCGCGACACCTGGAGCTACGCCAGCCGTGCCGAGCTGCTCCTGGCCCAAGGCCGCCTGTTCACCCCGGCCCCGCGGCCCGCCCGGTTCACCGCCGGCCCGCCGGGCACCTGCTTCGCCACCGCCCCCCGCATGGCCGACGAGCAGGCCGGCCTGCTGTACGTCGAGGGCATGGTGCTGGCCGGCGGTGTGCCGTTCGCCTTCGACCACGCCTGATGCGTCAATGCCGACAGCGATCACGTCATCGACTTCACCCTGCCCGACGGGGCCCGGTGCGGCCTACCTCGGCATCGCCCTCACCGAGGACTGCCGGCGCGAACAACAGGACTGAACGCACTCAGCGGCTTCGCCTGGACCGCGGCCTGCTCGCCCGCCCTGCCATACGACAACCGACCAGGCCTTTCGTGCGGGATATACGTACGTCCTTGCCGTCCGAGATACGTACGCGATCCCCGTAGCCCGGTACCGAAACCTTGCCGATTCGGCCCGTGAAGGCCCGTTCGTAGCCTCGTGCCGCGAAGACGATCCCGTAACGAGGAGGATGATCGTGAACGAGCTTCTCACGCCTGTCACCGTCGGCGACCTGGAGCTGCCGAACCGCCTGGTCATGGCGCCCATGACGCGCAACCGGGCGCGTGGCGGGCTCGTCGGCGAGCTGACCGCCGAGTACTACGCCCAGCGCGCCGCCGCCGGCCTGATCATCACCGAGGGCACCCAGCCCTGCGTGATCGGCCAGGGCTACCTCGACACCCCCGGCCTGCACACGCCGGCGCAGGTGTCGGCCTGGCGGCTGGTCACCGACGCGGTGCACCGGCGAGGCGGCCGCATCGCGGTGCAGATCATGCACTCCGGGCGGATCGGCCATCCCTGCCTGTATCCGGCGGGCGAGCTGCCTCTCGCACCGTCGGCGATCCGCTCAGGGGAGCGGCTCCACACCCCCGCAGGGCTGCTGGAGCACCCGACGCCGCGGGAGATGACGCTCGCCGACATCGACCAGGCCATCGAGGACTTCGCCTCCGCGGCCCGGCTGGCGATGGCGGCCGGGTTCGACGCGATCGGGCCGCACCGCACCGGCCTGCGCATCTCCCCCGGCATCACCTACAACGGCATGAACGAGAGCGACACGGAGCTGCTCTACACGCAACTGGCCCGCGCGCTGGCCCCGCACGACCTGGCGTACGTGCACGTCTCGGAGAACGACACCCGCGAGATCACCAAACTCATCCGCGAGCACTGGAGCGGCCCGCTCATCCTCAACCCGCACCCATGGCGCGGCGACGAACCGGCCGGCCCCGCCGACGGGATCGAGGCGCTGCGCTCCGGCCTGGCCGACGCGATCTCCTTCGGCCGGCTGTGGCTGGCCAACCCCGACCTGCCCACCAGGATCGCGGCGGGCGGACCGTACACCGAGGCCGACCCGAGCACCTTCTACGGCGGCGACCACCGCGGCTACACCGACTACCCGGTGCTCTCCCCCAGCGGGGCCGACCGATGAGCACAGAAAGGCCGAATCGCGTCATGAGCCACCAGGACGAAACAATCCTCCTTTTCCGCAACACCATGCGTATCGCCGACGGTCACCTGGAGGATTTCCGCAACGCCATCGCCCGAGCCGTGGAGTTCGCCCAGCAGCATGGCCCGCAGCTGATGGTGCAGACCTTCGTGGACGAGAAGCGGATGCTCGCGCACAGCTTCCAGCTCTATCGGGACTCCGACGCGGTCCGCCTGCACTGGAAGCTCGCGGACCCGTTCATCCAGGACGTCATGAAGCACTGCCGGGTGGAGCACTTCGAGGTGTTCGGTGAGCCGGACGCCGAGGTGGCAGCGGGCCTGCGCTCGTCGCTCGGCGAGCAGACCCCGCTCACGTTCTCGCCCCGCATCGCCGGCTTCCTACGCTTCGGCGTGGCCCCTCAGGCGTAGCCGACGCGCCCGCACGCCGCCCCGGCCGCGAAGCGAAGCTCCCGTCGCTCATCATCGCCGGCAACTTCGCCGACGGCCTATGGACCGTCCAGAGCGACGATGGCACCACCTGGGGCCGCAGGCGAGTAGTCGCCGTTGCGTCAAATCGCGGCGGGCGACACCCCTGATGAGGGGTTACTCATAGAACAGGGAAGGCTCCAGGCCAGTCTGGAGCCTTCACGAATCCCGGACCTCATCCTCGTGATGGACAGCCCCTTGACGGCGAGAGTGCAGAGGGGTGACGTTCGGGTCCGGCAGCTCCAACTGCTTCCGCAGTTCCTGCTTGTCCAGAGTGAGGTGCCGACGTCGGCCTGGTCCACCCCGTTGGCTTGATGAGCAGTTCGTCCGCCGCCTGCGCGTGACTCGTCACAGTTCTGCCATTCGGTGATCCCATGCGGGCCGACGCCAAGAGCAGTCGCCTCGGGAAAGGGAGCAACCGCATGTCCACGCTGGCAGAACAGATCGATGGCGGCATCGCGGTCGACATCCGCCGCGACACCCTGGCCGCCGCGGCGGTCAGGGCACTGGGTGCCGTCCTCGCCCACGCCGAAGTGGCCACCGACGCCGACGGCTACCTTGAACTCCTGGAGTTCGCTCGTCGGCAAGTCCCGGGCCCCCGCTGACCACGCCCTTCCTGCTGCCGGATACGGGTCTGGAAAGCGGCGAAGTCCGCACATGCTCTCCCACGACCGCGTAGACCCCACTATGTCTCGGGATGCACGGGTCGGTCGCTTCCCTGCGCGCCTATGGGTGGTCTTGCCGGTGTTGAGCCGTCACCAGGAACAGCCGGGTCGGCTGCTCGGATGGGAAGCTCCAGCGGTGTGGCTGGAGGCCCTTGTACCAGATCGAGTCACCGTCGTTGAGCTGGACGGCCTGCCAGTCGCGGAACTCGATGCGCAGGGTGCCGCCGATGACGACGACCAGGTCTTCGCCCGGATGCTCGAACCAGTCGCCCGCCGGGGTGTTCGGCATGGCTGTGACCTCGTTGGCCTTGATGAGGCCGTCCGGTTCGCCGGCCAGGAGCCTGAAGTCTCCGCCGGCACCGCCTCGCTCGGTTCCGGTGAGCCGTGGACCGTCCCCTCTCCGGGTGATGACCAGGTCTCGTCCTGATGGCCGAGGGAGAAGATCCTGCGGGAGCACGTTAAGCGCTTGGGCCAGCCGGTAGAGCGTGGCGACGCTGGGAGCGGACCGCCCCGTCTCCAGGTGGCTCAGGAACGCCTGGGAAAGCCCAGTCGCGGAGGCGAGCGCCGTCATGGTGATCCCAGCCCGCCGGCGAGCCTCCCGGATCGTCGCGCCGATCTCCTGCTCCAGGCCGGGTGAGCCGGCGACGGGCGCTTCCTGGTGGGCCGATGATGTCACGCAATCACCTTAACGTGTTGACATGAAATTAGTCCTAGTAATAATGTCGCCGCGTTCTACCTGCTAGAGGCGAGCATCTCGTTGTGACACAAATAAGGGGTCCCCGATGGGTGAACGCTTCGATGCACACGTGAAAGCCGCGGGCAAGCACCGCTATCCCTCCGACGTCGCGCTGCCGGGCATGCTGTGGGTGCGCGTCGTCCGCGCTCGCCTTGCGCATGCCACCATCCGCGCGGTCGACACCACTGCGGCGCGTGCGACTCCTGGCGTCGCATGCGTTCTGACCGCCTCGGACGTTCCCGGGCTGAACGCCTTCGGCCTCGATGTGGCCGATCAGCCCGTGTTGGCATCGGACCGGATCCGCTTCCACGGCGAGGCGATCACGATCGTGGCCGCCGACACCGACCAACAGGCACGCCGCGCCGCCGACGCCGTGCTCGTCGATGCGGAGCCTTTGGAGGTGGTCTCGGACCTGCTCGAACCCGCAGACCTGTGTGGCCGGGTCGAGCTGGGAACAGGCGACATCGATGCCGCGCTGGCCGACGCCGATCTCGTGCGTGAGCTGACCTACCAGACGCCGCGCCAGGAGCACGCCTTTCTGGAGACCGAGGCCGGTTGCGCCTATGACGACGACGGCGTGCTGACCATCGTCGCCGGAGGGCAGAACCCCTTTCACGATCGCCGCCAGCTGGCCGCGATCCTCGGCGTGCCCGAGTCGAGACTCCGGGTGCTGCACCCGATGATGGGCGGGGCGTTCGGCGGCAAGGAGGACCTGAACGTTCAGCCGCTACTGGCGCTGGTGACCTGGCACACCGGCCGCCCCTGCCGCATGATGTACGACCGTCAGGAATCGATGGCCGCCGGGGTGAAGCGTCACCCTTTCCAGGTCCGCTACCGGATCGCGGCCACCAGCGCAGGCGACCTGGTGGCCGCCGACGTCGATTTCGTCGCCGACGCGGGCGCCTACACCACGCTCAGCCCCGCCGTCGTCGGGCTCGCCGCGGAGCATGCCTGCGGGCCGTACGCCTTCGCGGGAACCCGGATCCGCGGCCGTGCGGCCTTCACCAACAACGGCAACGCCAGCGCGTTCCGCGGGTTCGGCAACCCTCAGATGGTCGCCGGTTTGGAGCAGTGCGTGGACATGCTGGCGCGGGACACCGGCCTGGGACCGATCGAATTCCGCCGCCGGAATCTGCTGCGGCCCGGCGAGGTGGCCGGCTTCGGCAGGACCGTTCTCGGGACGCTGGGCATGGGCCGAGTCCTGGACGCCGCCCAGGCCAGCCCCCTGCTGACCGAGCCCGTTCACTCGGAGACGCCCCACAAACGCCGCGGGGTCGGCCTCGCCATCGCATGGCAGGGGTTCGGCATGGGGGCCGGTGTGAAGGACAGGGCCCTCGTCCGCCTGGAACGGCTGGAAAGCGGGCGGATCCGGTTACACGTGAGCACTCCCGACATGGGCCAGGGAAACCTGTCCGCCTACATCCGGATCGCCGCCGACGAGCTGGGCGTCCCCGCATCGTTGTTCGACATCGCCGACGGCGACTCCGACGGGCCCGACTCCGGATCGAGCAACGGCTCGCGCACCATGTTCACCGTGGGCTCGGCCGTACTGCAGGCAGCTCGGGAACTACGCCGGACCGACGGCGGGCCGCTGAGCGTCGAAGGGCGGTTCGCGCCACGCCAGAGCGACCCCATCACGCCCGGTATCCCGCATGCCGCGTTCGCCTCCTCCGCGCAGATCGTGCTCGTGGAAGTCGACACTTTGACCGGCGAGGTCGATGTCCTGCGCGTCGAGCACTACCTCGACGCGGGCCGCGTCATCGACCGGGCGGGAGTGGAGGCTCAGTCGGAGGGCGCGATCGCCCAGGGCCTCGGACTCGCCCTGCTCGAAGACGCCATCATCGAGGACGGCGAGCCGCGCACCACCAGGTTGTCGACCTACCTGATCCCGTCGGCGCTGGACGTCCCGGCCGACATCGTCACCTTCATCGTCGAAGAGCCCGAGCCGCTGAGCCCGCTGGGCGTGCGCGGGATCGGCGAGATAGGCATCAGCGCCACGGCCGCCGCGGTCGCCAACGCGATCTATGACGCCGTCGGCAGGAGATTCGCCCGCTTCCCCATCACTCCGGAACAGGTACTGGAAGCCCTCAGCTCATGACAGCCATCGAACTGACCATCAACGGCGCCGGCCACCAGGTGACCACTGACCCCCGTACGCTCCTGCTGCATGTCCTGCGGGAAGAGCTGGGCCTTCGCGGCACCAAGTACGGCTGCGGCGAAGGCGAATGCGGCGCGTGTACCGTGCTGATCGACGGCCGCCCGCTCAACGCCTGCCTCATACCCGCGGGACGCGCAGACGGCGCTCGTGTCGAGACCATCGAGGGAATCGCCGGCACCGAGACCGGCCAGGCCGTGATCAAGGCCCTCTCCGAGCAGGGCGGAGTCCAATGCGGCTTCTGCACGCCGGGATTCGTCGCCAGCATCACGGCCGGAGGCGATCTTTCGGGAAACCTGTGCCGCTGCACCGGATACATCAAGATTCGCGCGGCGGTCCGTCAGGTGCTCGACCAGATCGAGCCCCGGCCGCCATCGCCGCCGGGTCCACGCCGTGCCATCCTCGGCCCGGCCTACGCGCGCCCTGCCACCATCGCCGACGCGTTGCGCCTGCTCGCCACGGACGCCCCCTGGCGAATCCTCGCCGGTGGAACCGACCTGCTCGTCCAGCACGAGCACCGTCTCGAACGCCTGAGCCTACTCGACATCACGGCCATCGCCGACTTTCCCGCCCTCACGGAAACCAGCCAGTCGGTCGTCATACCCGCGCTCGCCACCTACACCGACCTGCGAACCTCGCCGACCATCCTGCGCTGGGCCGAGCCGCTCGCGACCGCGGCCGCCCTCGTGGGAGGACGGCAGATCCAGAACGCCGGCACCGTAGGCGGCAACATCGTCAACGCCTCGCCCGCAGGCGATGCCATTCCGGCGCTCCAGGTGCTGGGAGCACGCATCCACCTGCGAACACCACACCGGGCCAGGACCGTCCCGATCTCGCGGTTCTTCACCGGTCCTGGCCGCACCCGCCTCGCCAAGGGCGAGCTCGTCACCCACATCGAGATCCCCAAGACGCCGCCGACGGACCTGATCTGGTTCTTCGACCGGGTGGGAACCCGCCGCGCCCAAGCGATCACAAAGGCTTCGGTCGCCTTCCGCGCGCGCCGGCACGAGAGCGGGCTCGCGGACGTCAGCATCGCGCTCGGCGCGGTCGGCCCCACCGTGCTCGAGGCTCCGGAAACCGCGGCCTTTCTCGAACGTGGTCCGCTCACAGAGGAACGTCTCCGCCACGCCGCAGACCTTCTCGGCCGCGAAGCCCAGCCCATCGACGACATCCGCTCCACCGCCCGCTACCGGCGCCGTGCCGTGGCCGGGCTGCTGCTCCGCAACCTTCTCCCCCTGGCGGGAAGGCCGCCCTTCTCATGAGACTCGATACCCCGGCGCTGTCGGGTGTGTCCGTACGGGCTGGAACCAAGGGCACCACCATCAGCGCCGAGACCAGACTGCTGCTGTTCACCCACGCCTTCGAGGTGCTGGGCCTGACCCGCGTCGACCTGAGGACCGGCGCCCGCGACCAGCGCTCCGGCCGGGCGCTGGAGCGCCGAGCTTCGAGGGCGTGCTGCGCAGCCGGCCACCGCCCTGGGCGCCGGGCGAGGAAGGCCTGTTGCGAGACTCGCCCATGTTCTCGTTGATCGCCACGGAATGGCCTGCCGTCGAGGCGGCCCTGCAGGACCGCCTCGCCGGATCTATCGGAGCCGAATCTTTTGGAGAAGTGCGATGACTACGCCAAAGCCGATGTTCGCCGAGATGTTCGTCGACGAGAACGCCGATCCCAGGATCGACGTGCCGGCCGGAGGTGCGGAGAAGGCCATGCTCGCCGCCTTCCTGCGCTGGCACCGGCAGACGCTCATGCTGAAGTGCGCCGGACTGGACCCGCAGGCCCTCGCTCGGCGGCCGGTGCCCTTCTCCGGCCTGTCGCTGCTGGGCCTCGTGCGACATCTGGCCGACGTCGAGCGCCGCTGGTTCCGCCGGGACCTGGCCGGGCAGGCGGTCGAACCGTACTTCGCCACCCAGGACCACCGGGACGCGGCCTTCGACAACGCTGCACCCGATGCCGAGATGGTCGCCCAGGCCTGGCGCCTGTGGCAGGAGGAAGTCGACTTCGCCGACCGTTTCGTGGCCGAGGCGGAGAACCTGGAAGTGACCGGTGAGGATCCCTGGAAGGGCACGATCACCCTGCGATGGGTGCTGGTGCACATGGTGGAGGAATACGCGCGGCACAACGGCCACGCCGACTTCCTCCGGCAGGGCATCGACGGCGCGGTTGGCCTGTGAATGGGCATCGTCTCACGAAACGGACATCGAGGAGAGCCCACCGGGACTCGCATATGCATAGATAGTTAGCGAAGTACGCGAATCACTCAACGTCCGTAACAGGGCGAGCGACCCGCTTCATCTGTCGCCGATCTTCGGGATCTCCCACAGCACCGCCGCCGGATACTCCGCCGTCGCCGAGCACCTGCTCTCCGACGAACTCGATCAGGCGTCCAGTCATCTTGAGTGACTCTTGGTCTCACTGGAGATCCTGGCGCTTGAGCAGCGAAAGGAGCCGGATCCCATCCGCGGCCAAGGCCTCGACACCGCCTTCCTGCCGATCGATGACGCACAACGCGTGGTCGATCCGAGCCCCTAGATCACGCAACTGGCCAGTGGAGATCGCGATCTGCCCACCCGAGGTCACCACGTCCTCAACGACCAGGACGCGCCGTCCCTTGACATCGGCACCCTCGGCCAGCCGGGCAGTGCCATAAGACTTCGCTGTCTTGCGCACGAACGCACACGGCAAGCCGGTGCGCCGCCCCAGCGCCGTGACCACCGCGATGCCGCCCATCTCCAGGCCGGCCAACACCTCGGTCCCCTCGGGAACCAGTGACACCATCCCCGACGCCACCTCATCCAGAAGGGCCGGATCGGCCTCGAACTGGTACTTGTCGAAGTACTCCTCGGCCACTCGTCCTGAACGCAACACGAACCGGCCACTCAACCGGCAACGGTCACGAACCCGACAGGCGAGATCCACATCAGTCACGACACGAGCATGGCAGACCATCTGAACCCGCCTCTCCACGGTCCACCAGCGCGGCAATCGCGGTTGCCGACCGCAGTGATCCATTTGGAGCGGCGCCTCCGGGACTCTGACGAACTCTCCGCATTTTCAGTCCTCACCAACCGAACTGGAGCATGTTCGCGATGACAGTCCTTCAGTCTGACTGAACCCACGGCGGACGTGCTGGTAAGAAACGTGTCATAGGCCCTGAACGAGCGTTGCTGCGGGAGCAACGACCACTTGGACCTGCGCTTCCCGCTGGTCAGTGATGCCAAGACCCCCGGATGCCGAAGGGCCCGCGCGGCGCGCGGGCCCTGACCTGTCCTGGACGTGAGGCCCGGTGACGTGGTGATCGGTCACTCGGTGGCGGATTGGAGGAGTTCGATCGCGATGGCCGGCACGCCGACTCCCCGTACTGGGCAGGGCGTCATCCGAGACCTGTGGTACTCCTCGCCGGCGCTGTGTCTTGCCTCCGGGCGACACGCAGGACGGCGGTCATGAAGATCAGGCCCACGGTGATGCCCAAGGCGTGCTGAAGGACTGCGACCATCGTGTATTCGGCGGTCACGAAACCTCCGGGCCGCAGGATCACCAGCGGCAGCTTCCAACTGCTCCACGCGAATAGCGAGCCTGAAGCCCCGAAGGCCAGCGTCATCGGGATCCATCGCCGAAGCCGGGCAGGCCGGCAGCGCGTGAGCGCCCAGATGCTCCAGGCTCCGAGCAGGGCCCACAGTCCCGAACTCGCGTTCAGCAGTCGGCCGTTGAGATCCCAGTGGTCGTGATGGGCCGGGTCGAGGCCCAGCGTTCCGCCCAGCGCCCAGGAGGACCAGGCCAGTCCCAGCCCGCAGGCCACCGCCATCGCCATCGTGACCAGGGTCGATGAGCGGGCAGGGCCGTCCCCGACGCGGCCGAGGAAGGCCCTCGGCCATCTCTCCCTCAGATAGATCGGCAAGGCCACGGCCAGCCCCACGGCCATGCCGGCGAAGCCGATGGTGAGCAAGACCGTCTCCCCTCGCGGAGCCGAGGCGGAGTCCGCACCGCCACCCAGATCGACCCCGAGTGCGCCGAGGACACCTTTGATCACCGAGTAGGGAAGCATCGGGACCAGGAAGCCCGCACCCACCCAGGAGAAGAAGATCACCGGCATGGCCGGCAGCCGGCGGCCCCATCGCTGGGCCAGCGCCAGCCCCAGCGCGATTCCGGTCGTCGCCAGCACCACGGTGACGACGTTCAGCAGCACCCAGTCGGCGGTGCCGTAGTTGTCCGGACCGTGCCCGAGCAGCGCCGCGGTGACCCAGATGAGTTTGACCGCCAGGTAGAGCGACATGCTGAGTGCCGCGGCATGGCCCGCGAGCCTGCGCACCGCACTCCATCGCGCGGGCACACTCATCTCGGCCGGAAACTCACCAGAACCCTGTGTCACCTGAACCCGCCTCCCCAAGTGTGCCGATCTCGATGCGCTCGAGTCTTGCGGGGCGTCGGCCGGGCGGGATCCCCCCACGGTGGGGAACGCCGGCGCTTCCTTCCCCCGTACGGGGGAGAAGGATCACCCTGGAGGCGCCTGACTCCGAGCCCGCGTCATGTCGCAGTTCTGCCGCCATGAGCCGGTGCTCGGCCGATCCGGTTCGTTCGTTCGGCTGCCTCGTCGGTGAACTCCCACCTGGTCCTGCTGGACGTCCTGGAGTTCGGACGGGCCCACCTCTCCTGGGCTCAGTGGTCACTGGCCGTCCTCGCGGCCGGCGCGGCCAGGCCGTCGCGGCAGGAGGGGTAGCGGGGCCTCCAGCCCAGCTCATCGGTGGCGCGCCGGTTGGACAGGCGGATGCGGGTGGTGACCATCAGGGCGCGCAGGTACGGCAGCGCGGTGAGCAGGTGGCCGGGCACCCGCCGGGGAGGAGGCGCCCCCGCAGCTTGCGCGACGGCGCGGAAGGAGGCCTCGGAGGTGACCGGCTGGTCATCCACGATGTTGTACGGCTGGCCGGGGCGTCCACGGTGCAGTGCGGCGAGGGTGGCCGAGGCGGCGTCGTGGATGTGGATGAGCGAGACGGTACCGCTGGGGCGCGGGGCCGGCTCTCGCACGTGGACCAGAACCATGTGCGCGGCGAGACGCACGCCGCGGCCAACGCGATCCTGATCGAGCACCAGGGCCGAGTACCGATCGTCGCAGCGTGGGGCGGCGGGCTGCCGGCCTCGGTGGACGGCTGCGGTTCGTCCTCCGGTCGATACGATCGATGCCGGGCCCTCACCCAAGTACTACGGCTACAAACGCGGTATTACCTGGCTTAACGCAGTCAATGATCAAGTTGCGGGGATCGGGCAGATGGTGGTGCCGGGCACACCCCCGCGATTCCCTCTACATCGCGGCACCGGCCTGACCGGGCCGCCTGAGAACGCGCCTCCCCCCGGACGCGCGGCCCGTCAGCGAGGCTTCTTGCACAGCCAGAGATAGCCCACCACGGCGCCGATCAGGGCCGGGATGATCGCCCACCCCACCACGGACAGCGCCCACGCCAGCACCGAGTGCTTGACGTTCGACGGAGAGCGGAAACCCATGAGGATCTCGTAGGCCTCCACCCAGCCGATGAGCAACCCGGTCGCCACGAACAGCACGACCACCCCGACGATCAGCCACTTCGCCTCGCGCCACAACCACCTGACGAGGTTGGCCAGGCCCCCGAACCGCGCGGCCCAGCCCCGGCGAGGCGGCCGCCCCGGGCCGCTGGAAGCCGGTGAGGACGGCGGAGGCCCTGTCATGGGCGGGGCGCCCGGCGGTCCCGGCGCGCTTCGAGCTCCTCCGCGCTCACCGGGATGAGCATCGGCTGCCCGGCCACCCCGAACATCGTGACGACGAACTCGGTCTCGGCGTCCGGGAGGTTGTTGGCGTCCTGATAGTGGATCAGGTCGCCGCCCGGCTCCCAGAACGTCTCGCCGGTCGTGACGACCCGCTCCGGCTCGCCCTCCAGTTCGAAGATCATCTCGCCGCGGATCATGTATCCGTACGCGGGCCCGGTGTGGCGGTGCGGCGGGTTGCCCGTGCTGCCCGGCGGCAGGGTGACCCGGATCGTCATCGCCTCCGCCCCGTCGGGCATCGGCGGCGGCGACGGCACCGACGAGATGAGCTCGATCTTCGGCGGCGGCGTGGTCGCGCCGGGGTTGTCCAGGTGGTGCAGATGTTCGTCGCTCATGGTTCCTCACCGCTACCTCGGCGGATCGTCGGTCTTGATCTCGGCTCCCGTGTCGGAGATGAAGACGACCAGGAGCTTCGCCGGTTTCGACGTGCTGGTGTTCTCCGTGAGCACGTGGTGGGCGCCCGGCGGCTCGACCCAGCTCTCACCCTGGCGGTAGGTGCGCACCGGCTCGCCGCCGATCTGGCTGCGCAAAGTGCCCTCGAGGACGTAGGCGTAGACGAAGGCGCTGCCGTGCCGGTGCGGGACCGCGCGGGCGGCGGGCGGGAAGGCGGCGATCGCCGAGGTGAACGTCTTGCCCTTGACGTTCGGCAGCGCCTTCTCCAGCAGAGGTGTCAGCGTCTCGGCCGGTGGCCGTGTGGTCATGGCGGCGATCGGCGCCCGCCCGCTCGTCTGCTCCGCCCCGGAGGCGGCGCACGCGCCCGCCGAAGCCGCCAGGCCGTAGACCAGGAGGCTCCGGGCGAACCGTACTCGGATCATGACGGCTCTCCCATCGTGCTCTGTCCGAGTACGCTGTCCGCGCCTCCGGGCGGTTAACCAGGGGCGTTGCCAAGCCCTGGTGATGATTCGCCCATCGCGGGGTGTCCGGTGACCCGGATGATCGTCTTGCCGCGGGCCGCGAAGGCGGCGGGCGCCTCGGCCAACGGGCGCACGGCCGTCACCGGCACGCGGAGCCGGTCCTCCCGCAGCCGCCGGGCCAGGTCCGCGAGCCGGGCGCGATCGGCCTCGACGACGAAGAAGACCGCCCGCCCGTTACCGGGCAGGACCGTCGGCGGTGCGGCGATGGTGACGAGGGTGCCGCCGGGGCGCACCAGCGCGGCGGAGCGGTCCAGGACGTCGCCGCCGATCACGTCGAGCACCAGATCGACCTGGCCGGTGTCCTCCAGGCGTTCGGTCTCCAGATCCAGGAAGGCTTCCGCGCCCAGGCCGAGCGCCGTGCCCCTGTCACCGGCCCTGCCGGTGCCGATCACGACGGCGCCCGCCTCGCGGGCGAGCTGCACCGCGATCGAGCCGACGGCGCCGGCGGCACCGTGGATCAGCACGGTCTGCCCGGCCGTGAGCCGGCCGTGGTCGAACAGCGCCTGCCACGCGGTCAGGCCCGAGATCGGCAGCGCGGCGGCCACGGTGTGGTCGATGCCGGCCGGCAGCGGCGCCAGGTTGCGCGCCTCCACGGCCACGTACTCGGCCAGCGAGCCGTTGCGGGTCCAGTCGGTCAGCCCGAACACCCGCTGCCCCACGCTCAGGCCGGTGGTGCCGTACCCCAGCTCCGCCACCGTCCCCGACACCTCGTGCCCGGGCACGCTCGGCGTCCGGTCGCGGCCCGCGCGATCCGTCCACGTGCCCGGCCAGTCGAGCTCTCCCCGGGTGAAGCCCGCGGCGTGCACCCGTACGATGACGTCGTTCTCGGCGGCGTGCGGGTACGGCTCCTCGGTCAGGGAGAGGCCGGCCTGGCCGGCGGCGCGGTCGCGTACGGTGATGGCTTGCATGACGGCTCCCTCGCCGGCGGTGTAAGGATCGAGCAGGGCGAACGTACCCAGCGGCGCGGGAGTTCGATCAGTCCCCCACCCGCAGCCGGGCCCCGGTCAGCGCTTTCGGGGGCGATCTCCGCCCGGTCCCTGTCGACCGTGACGAGGCGGGCGCGGGGGAAGGCGTCCAGCAGACCTTGGCCTCGAGCTCGGAGACGTCCTCGTGCTCGAAGGTGAATTTCACCCGCTGCCGCGGCACGCAGCTGCGGTAACGCCTGCTCGTCTCCATGGGCATGGCCGGCTCGTAGTCGCAGGAGGTGAGGCGGAAGACCACCCAGGTGCGGCGGTCGTCACGATCTCCGACGTCGATGACGCCCCCGAGCAGGGAGAGCTTGCCGGTGGGCCGGATGCGGTCGGGGTCCAGGCCCGTGAGGCTGTAGGCGCCGTAAGCGGGAGACATCTCTTGCCTCCCGCGAGCGGCTTGTCGACGATCCGGTGTTCAGTTGCGGTCCAGGGCCTGGACGGTGATCAGGCAGGCGAACGCCGCGAGCGCGAGCGCCGTCCGCAGGAGGTGCAGGCTCAGCCATCGCCGTCTCGTCTGCTGCCAGTCGGCGGGCAGGAGGTCGGGATCCCAGGCGTCCACCATCCGGTTGAGGGGCTCCATGCCCGCCAGGGTGAGGACCACGGTGAGGATCACCAGGAGCAGGGCGGCGGCGCTGAGGCCGACGACGAACCAGCCGCGCCGCCACGACAGGGCGGCCACGACGATCAGCGCCGCGATGCCGGCCAGCAACAGCGGCGGCATGGCGCGGCCGTAGTCGGCGTTGAGCGCCTGCCAGTACCGGACGTAGGCGGGTCCGGGCAGGCGGGTCACGGACGGAGCGAGCACCACGAAGACGACGCCGCCCGCGTACAGGCCGACCAGCAGCAGCGCGAGCATTCTGGACGCGGCAAGCACCGAAGTCACCGCGCCTCCCTTCCTAGAAGGATCGATTAGAAGCAGACTCTTTCATTAGATATACTTCTAGTCAATTGAGGTCTGGAATCATGGTGCGCGATGACCGAGCAGAAGAAGCGCCGTTCCTACTCCAGCGCCCTGCGGCAGGAGCAGGCCGAGGCCACGCGGCAGAAGATCGCCGCCGCGGCGCGTGAGCTGATGATCAGGAAGGGCTACGCCGACACGACCATGGCCGAGGTCGCCCGCGAGGCCGGCGTGGCACTGCAGACGCTGTACACGTCCTCACCCGGCGGCAAGCCGGCCCTCGCCAAGCTCGTCTACGACATCACGCTGGCCGGCGACGCCCGGCCCCTGCCGCAGGCCGGCCGCCCCGAGGTCCAGGCGATCATCGACGAACCCGACCCCGCACGCAAGCTGGCCCGGTACGCCGCCATGGCCACCGGGATCCTCCGGCGCGTCCAGCCCGTGCACCGCGTCCTGCGCGCGGCCGCCGCCGCCTCCCCGGCCGACGCGGGGCTCCAGGAGGTCCTGGCCGACATCGAACGGGAGAGGCTCAAGGGCAGCCACGGGCCCGCCCATCACCTGCACGCGCTCGGCGTCCTGCGGCCTGGCCTCACGCCGGTCAGGGCGGCCGAGGAGATCTACGTCCTCACCTCGACGGAGAACTACGAGAAGCTGATCGAGGTCTGCGGGTGGAGCGAGGCCGAGTACGAGGAATGGCTCGCCGGGATCCTGGCGGCCACCCTCCTCCGGAGGTGACGTCGCACGCCTATCATCACGGTGTGTTCACTCTTCATCGCACCCTGCCACGACTCCGGGTGGCCGTGGCTGCCGTCTTCGTCGCCGGTGCCGCCGTCGTGGTCACCGGCTCCCCGGCCGCGGCCGACTGTGTCCCCAGGTCCGACTACGCGGAGTACCCCGCGTCGGGGCAGGGCGGAGGTGGCTTGCATCCCGAGGGGTACGTCGATCACGCCGGGTACAAGTGCGTCGACGGTGCGTGGGTGCATGAAGCCACGGCCGAGGTCGACAAGGACCTGGGAGGAAGCTTCCAGGGCTGAGCGGGCGCCGCCGAAGGCGGCATCGGACGGCGGGGCCGGGTTGCGCAGCTCGACCTTCACAGGGTCCTGCGACCCGGCCGCCGCCACGTTCGGACCACCATCGCGAAGGCTTGTGTCCTGTCTCGTGGAGGAGGTTGAGGCCGTCCCGCTGGTCCGAGGTCGACTCATCGTGTTGCGCCACAATCGCGGCAGATCCGTACACAGCCGATGAGATCGGCGCCGCGATCCCGTCGTACTCAACGACAACCCCCCGCGCGAAAGGAACTGCGATCATGAAACTGACGACCGTCACGAACGTCTCCGCCGACGGAGTGACGCAGGGCCATCGACGGATCGATGCAGGAAACCGGCGCGAGGCCGGCGCGCCGGACGAGGACGGCAGCCGCGCCTTCGAGCGCTTCGGATGGGCCCCGCCGCTGCTCGACGACGAGGCCTCCACGTTCATCAGCCAGACCTTCCAGCGCGCCGACGCGTTCCTGTTCGGCCGGCGGACCTACGAGATCTTCGCCGGCTCCTGGGGAGCGGGCATGGATCCGGGAAACCCCGTCGGAGAGGCGTTGAACACGCGGCCCAAGTACGTCGCCTCGACCACCCTCACCGACCCGCGATGGGCGAACACGACCGTGCTGTCCGATGACATTGCGGGCGCCGTCGGCGAGTTGAGGGCCGAGCCGGGCGGTGAGCTGCAGGTGTGGGGCAGCGGCACCCTGATCCGCTGGCTACTGCGCCACCAGCTGGTCGACGAGATCGTACTGCTCACCTATCCCGTGGTCGTCGGCCAGGGCACGCGGTTCTTCCCCGCCACGGGCCCGGACATCGGGCTTGAGCTGGTCGACTTGCGGTCCACCCCGAAGGGGCTGACGATCCAGACCTACCGCACCACCGGTCGCCCCCAGTACGAAACGGCCACGACCTGAAGCATGCGCCTCATGATCAATGGACCTCCGAGGCACCGTAGTCGCCGACGCTGAAGGCCAGGCTCAGCTCCTCGGCGATCACCTTCCGGCGCGGGCCTCCAGGGCGAACTCCACGGTGGCGGACCGGCCGGGGCCGAGGGCGACTCAGAGGTGGCGCGGCGACAGGCGGAAGACCCGCAGTTCGCGGCCAGAGCGCTCGGTGTAGCCCTGATACAGCGGCCAGAAGCGGACGAGCGCCTGCCAGGCCCGCTCGCGGTCGTCTCCGGAGAGCAGGGTCGCCGTCACCGGCGTCACCTGACCGCGGAAGTTCACGGTGGCCTGGGGGGTCTTGAGCAGGTTGCCGCTCCATGCGGGATGCCGGTCCCTGCCGAAGTTGCTGCCGACCACCAGGAACGAGCCGTCGTCCTCCGGCATGCAGGCCAGCGGGCTCTGGCGGGGCTGCCCGCTCCTGCTGCCGGTGGTGGTGAGCAGCAGGTGGGGGATCATCTGATCGCCCATGAGCACCCGGCCGCCGCTCAGCCGGTTGACGAGGCGGTCGAGCGGCGGCACGATCTTGGGTGCGAGCAGGGCGAAACCCCTGGTGCCCGCGAGCCACTGGAAGAACGGGCGCAGCGCGGCGCTGAGCCGGGCCCTTGCCTTCGTCCTGTTGTGCTGCTGCTCGACCATGCTGGCCTCACGTCCTGGCTCGGGGCTGGTTGATGGGGCCACGATAACCCCTACCAAGCGCTTGGTGTAATCGTGGTGCCCGGCAGGGCCGGGGCACGCGCGAGAACACGAGCTTGCCGCCGGGGGCGGATCGTGCGCGCACGAGTGGCATCCACCTCCCCCACGCGCTCGTCGGCCCCGGACAACGACCCCCGGCCGCTCGGCACGACGGGATTGATCGAGACCCAGTGACGTCGGCGCGTCGTCGTAGCGAGGGAGACGGCTACCGCTCCCGGACGGCGTAGGTCAGGTGGGTCACCCGCCGCGTCGGCTCCGCGCGTACCTGCTCCAGGGCCACCCGCCCCGCGTCCACGCCCTCGAACAGCCGAATCCCGGAGCCGAACAGCACGGGCGAGAGCGCGACCGAGAACTCGTCGACCAGACCGGCGTTCACGTACTGCAGGATCGCCGCCCCGCCGCCCGCGATGCGGACGTCGCGGTCACCGGCGGCCGCGCGGGCCTGCTCGAGCGCGGCCTCGATGCCGTCGTTGACGAAGTGGAAGGTGGTCCCGCCGGGCCGCTCCCAGGGGTCGCGCTTGTCATGTGTCACGACGAACACCGGCGTGTGGAACGGCGCCTCCTCCGGCCACATCTCCTCGCCGGCGTCGAACATGCGCTTGCCCATCACGCTCGCGCCGGTGCGCTCGAAGGTCTCCCGTACGATGTCGTTGTCGCGCCCTTCCTCGCCACCCCCGCCGAGCTTCAGGTTCTCCCGGAAGAACCGCTGCGGGAAGATCCACCGCTGCAGCTCCATCCACTGCCGGCCCATCAGCTCCGCGGTGGACTCGGGTGCGATGAAGCCGTCCAGCGACATCGACACGCTGAAGAACACCTTCCCGGCCATCAGCCCTCAGCCCCCTTCCTGACGAGCTCGGTGACGTAGGCGGCGAGGTTGCCCAGCGTCTGCCGGCCGCCCTCGATCGCGTGGTACTTCTCGACCGCTTCGTCGCGCAGCTCCTTGGTGGGGAAGATCGTGCGCATCTCGATCCGGGTCGCCGGCCCGTCGGGCGTGAAGGTCAGGGTCGACTCGAAGGCGTTCGGGTCGCCGCGGTGCTCGCCGTGCAGCAGCGCGATCTCCTCCGGCGGGACGATCTCGGTCCAGGTGATCCACTCCTGGTAGTCCGTCCCGTCCGGGCCGTGCATCACGAAGTCCCACTCCCCGCCGACGCGGAACTCGAAGGAGCGCGTGGTGGTGGTGAACCCCTCCGGCCCCCACCACCGCGACAGGTGCCGCACCTCGGTGAACGCCTCGAACACCAGCTCCCGCGGGGCGTCGATGATCCGGGAGATCACCACCTCGCGGTCGGCCGTCGCCCCTTGTCCTGTCTCGCTCATCCGTCACTGCCTTCCTGGCTTGCCTGCTTGAGGTCCTGCACGTACGCGTCCAGCCGGTCGAAGCTCTCGTTCCAGAACCGCTCGAACCCGCCGGTCCACTCGTGGACCGGGCGCAGCCCGCGGGCGTCCAGTCCGTACAGGCGCTGTTTGCCCGCCTTGCGGTCCCGCACCAGGCCGACCTCCCGGAGCACCCGCAGGTGTTTGGACGCCTGCGGCTGGGTCATCCCCAGCTCCTGGGCCAGCTCGGTCACCGGCCGTTCACCCGCCCGCAGCAGCGCCAGGATGTCCCGGCGTTGCGGCTCGGCGATCGCGTTGAAGACGTCCGACGTCGTCGCTGCTCGTGCCACGGATGCCATCATATGCCTATATAGGCATGCGTCAATCGGTCGGCTGGTCAGATGCCGATCGTGGCCCTCGCCGGCGGCGCCTCCGGCTCGGCGGTGCCGCCCGCGGCGCTGGAGCCGGGTGGTCAGCGAGGTGAGTGCGGCCCGGTCACAGGGAGGCCAGGACGCGGACGCGGCCGGCGGTGTCGCGGCGGCGACGTCGGAGGTGCGGGCGATGGGCTCGAACTCGTGCGGACGTCCGGGTGCGGCGGACTCCGACTCCGGCCCCCGCGCCGCAGCGCGTAGGCGACGTCCTCGCCGCGCAGGCTGTCGAGCCGGCCAGGCAGCGGACGACCTTCCGCGCCGTCCCGGGGCCGGCGCGGAAGTGGCCCGGTCCGGCGGAAATCCGGGCAGGGCTTTGCCCGCGAGTCGGTCCCGCCGCCCGCCCGCCCATGCTTACCTGGGACAATGGGGGAAACGAGTTCCTTTGACGATCCCGAGGTAGCGGCTGCGTACGCCACATGGCGCGCACGGGGCCTGGCCTGGCTGCTGGGCTATCCCTTCCTCTTCCGCGCGCTGGAGCCGGACGGCGGCGGGGGCCCGATGCTGGACATCGGCTGCGGCCACGGCGAGGTGGCGGTGGAGGCGGCCCGCCGCTTCGCCGGCCCCGTGGTGGCGGTGGACGCCTCGCCCGCGATGCTGGAGGTCGCCCGGCGTGAGCACGCCCACCCGTCGGTGACCTACCACCAGGCCGAGGGGCGGCGGCTGGACTTCCTGGACACCGCCTCCATGGCGGCGGCCTACTCCGCGTTCGTGCTGCTGATGCAGCCGTCGCGGGCGGCCATCCAGGCGCTGGCCGACGAGGTCGGCAGGGTGCTGCGCCCCGGCGCGCGGTTCGCGGTCCTGGACATCGACCATTCGCGCTCCACCGTCCTGGCCCGGCGGCCTGCCACCGAGGGCGAGCAGATCACGGTGCAGGTGGGCGACACCGAGATCCACGACTACTACTGGCTTCCCCAGACCTACACCGAGATCATGGAGCGAGCCGGATTCGCCGACGTCGGCGTCGAATGGCTGACCTGGGAGGGGATCGCCGATCCCGTGCTGTTCTCCTGGCGCGACCGCGCGCCGGGGCCGGTCACCTGCTCCCTGGTCGTCCTGTCAGGCACCCGCCGCTGAAGGAACGGGCGCCGTACGTCACCCGCGGCCCCGACGCCCACACCTGTGGCCGACCGAATCGTGAGCGGGTCGCGGCGCAGGTGTGCGCGCCGGCCCAGCCTCGCATCACGGCCTGCTGGGCACCCTTCCCACCGGGCATCGATTCATCGCCCCCGTGCCACTCCCCCGCCCGGTGAAGCCCTGACGAGCGGCCCTCACCGAGACAGCCCCCTCAGGGAGCGCTCGCGAACACCTCGTAGTGCTCCACCGTGGTCTCCCTGTCCACGAGGAACCGGTCGTCGGCGGGGTAGAACACCGCCGCTGCGGGATCGTCGCCCGCGAACGCCCTGATCGCCTCCCACGACTCCCAGAACGAGACCAGGAAGAACTCGGTCCTGTCACCCTCGACGTCGCGTCGGGTGAAGTGCGCACCCAGGTTCCCCGGAGTGCCGGTATATCCCTTGAAACCGGTTTCGAGCAGGTACTCCTCGTAGGCCGCCGCCTCGGAGGCCAGGGTCCATCCGCGCCATGTTCGCATGATCACACCACCCATGATGCCGCCCGAGAGAGCGGAACGACACTCGTCGCGGTGCAACTCCCGGGCTCAGCCCGTGCCCCAGATCGGCCGTCCCGGGTCGGCGGGAGGCAGCTCCGACAGGATCGCGGCGAGGCCGGCCCAGTCGGCCACCTGCACGTTGTCCGCCATGAGACGCAGCCGCCGGGCGATCTCATGGTGGGCGTGGAGCAGCACCTCGACACCCTCGATGAGCTGACCGGTGACCGCCTCGTAGCCGCTGCCGCCGCCCTGGCCCTTCATGAACGTCACGCCCTCCTGGGTGCCGCCCCAGAAGTCGCCGATGGCGTTCAGGTCCTCGGCCGCCGCGGCGACGAATGCGCGCAGGTCGCTCTGCTCGGTCTCGAACGCGGTCGCCGCCGAGCGGAGATGTCTCTTGTGGATCTCCATGCCGTCCTCCTCATCCTCCGGCCGGCTTGTGCGCCATGGTGAAGTACAGCAGCACCCGGCTGAGGGTCTGCTCCCAGGTGGGGACGAGCTCGGTGCCCGACTGCCCGTTCAGGGCCTCGTACGCGGGGCCGTACCCGGCCGATCCGCCGGCCAGGCGGCTCAGGAAGTACCGGACGTCCAGGTTCGAGGTCGCCCTCCTGGCCAGGGGCATGGCCGCGTCGAACACCCCGTAGAAGGCGATCGACGCGGCGAACTCCTTCACCGCCTGCGTCGCGTTCTCGCCGTACGAGCCGGGATCCTCGCCGCGCAGCGCCTTGACGCCCGCCACGACGCCCACGTCCCCCGCGGCGAAGAAGACGCTGCCGATCGTGTACTCCGTCAGCTTGCTCAGCACGATCCTGGCGACGCTGTGCTCCAGCAGCCTGGCCAGCAGCCGGGCCTGCGCCCGCCGGATGAGGATCTGCGTGATCTGGTACGCCCAGCCCGCCTGCCAGGGGAAGGTGGTGATGAAGATGAAGCTCGCCAGGTTGGCCAGGGCCAGCGTCCAGTACGCGTCCCTGGCCGCCTGGAGCGTCTCGGCGAAGTCGTCGCAGGCCGTGCCGTTGTCGCGGCACCGTCTGGCGAGCTTGGCGGTGAAGGCGTTCTCCTCGGCCTGCGGGTAGAGCGCGGCGGTCACCGTCTTCTTGAACTCCTCCACCCCGGCCCCGTCGTTCTCGCGCCACACCGGCTTCGCGGCGGGAAAGGTGCGGTCGGGGCTCTGCTCGATCCGGCCGGCCAGGCGTTTCCAGACGGCCCCCGCCTGGCGCGCCCTGCCCGGATCGCCCTCGGGGTAGGGGGTGGCGAGCATCTCGAACACGAAGGCCGCGATGCCCAGGGTGCCCACGCCGTAGATGCTCGCGCGGCCGGGGCTGACGTTCAGCGCCACCGGGTCCCGCCCGCGCCGTCCTGGCTCAGCGGCGTCCCGGCGACGAACGGCGCCACCACGTCGTTGGCCTCCTGCTCGGCGGCCCGCGCCGCCCGCCCGGCAGCCTCCATGATCGCCGCCGCGAGCCCGTCGGAGCCGAGCCGCATCGCGCGGGGATCGATGCTGAGCCCGGCCAGCGCCCCGGTCTGCGTCGCCTCCACCACGACGCGCCCCTCGGCCGCCTCGCCCCGGCCCACGATCGAGGTGATCCGGTCGCGCAGCCCCTCGATCGCCGTCAGCTCCTGCTGGAAGTCCTTCAGCAGCCGGCCCAGCTCTGGGTCGCCGGCGGTGCTGAACGGCTCCGTCGGTGGTGTCATCCCGCCTCCCGGTCGTCGCAAACGAAGCCCACATCATACCGTTACAACCGGTCGGAAATATAGGTTACTCCTGTCGTTGTCCCCCGTCGTGGACGTCATCCGCATCGGCTGCTTCGGCCTCGACTTCACCGGGAACGCAACGCACTTCGCCTCCTGAACGGCGAAAGCGACATACCCGGAACATACCGATGGTGGCTAGGGTGCCGGATCGTGCGGCTGATGTTGGCTCTGTTGCTGTGGCTCAACCCGGTGCCGGGGGCAGCCCAGGCGAGATTTCCCGTGCCGATCGACTTCTGCGCGGTGGTCGATGCCGGCCTGGTCGAGCGGCTCGTGCCGGACGCCGAGGCCGAGCATGAGGGCGTTCACTGCGTCTGGGCGGGACGGGGCGTGGGCCTTCAGGTCCGGCCGGTCGGCCCGGACGGGCAGGGCTCCACCTGGACTTCCGAGCAGCTGCTCGACACGTACGGGACCGACAAGGACGTGGAACCGTGGAACCGCACCTCGGCGCAGGCGCATGAGACCTACCGGACGCGCCACGCCGGCGACCTGCGTCCATCCGAGCTGACGATCTGGTCGGATCCCGCGATCGGAGTGCTGACGGCCAACAGGCGCGATGCGACCACGACGGCGGCACGCGCGCTCGATGCCGAGTCCGCCGATCGGGCTCGATCCGCGCCCTCCGGCGCGGACGAGCCCGGGCGGTTCCGGTGCGGCGCAGGCAGATGCCACAACGTCCGCACCCCCTGACGCCGCACCCCGACGCCCCCGCTCCGTGCCCCGGCCACTTCTCTTGCCCCCGGGCAGCGGACGATCGATACTGCCCAATACCGGGGGGAAAGCGCCATACACCATCACCGTCCACCGAGCAGGAGTGATCGCTGTGGCCTCTCCGCACCGCTACGTCCCCTCACGCCGCGACCTGCTGAGGTCCGGCATCTCACTCGGCGCCGCCACAGGTGTCGCCGGCGCCGGCGCCGCCGACGCCTCGGCCGCCTGGGAACCGCCGCGCGCCCAGGGCGAGCGCAGCATGGTGAACGTCCCGTTCGAGGGTTTCGAGAACGTCCGGGTCGGGCTCATCGGCCTCGGCAACCGGGGCGGCAGCCAGGACGTGCGCTGGGGCGCCGTCTCCACCGTCACCGCCGTGTGCGACATCCGTCCGGAACGGGTCAGCCGCACCATCGGCCGCATCATGCAGCAGGGGTTCCAGGACGTCGAGCCGGTCGGCTACTCCGCGGGCGAGCAGGACTTCCTCAAGCTCGTCCAGCGCGACGACATCGACCTGATCTACGTCGCCACCCCGTGGGAATGGCACTACCCGCAGGCCAGAGCCGCCATGGAGCACGGCAAGCACGTCGCCGTCGAGCTGCCGATCTCCCCGCATCTGGAGGAGATCTGGAGCCTGGTGCGCACGTCCGAGCGGACCCGCAAGCACTGCATGCTGCTGGAGAACGTCAACTACTTCCGTCCCGAGCTGCAGATGTTCAACATGGTGCAGGCGGGGCTCTTCGGCGAGGTGCAGCATGGCTCCGGCGGTTACGTCCACGACCTGCGCTGGCCGTACCTGTTCGGCGGCGCCTACCACCCCGAGCACTGGCGGCGGCGCTGGCAGACCCGGATGAACGCCCTGCACTACCCGATGCACGGCCTGGGGCCCGTCTCGGCCGCCATGGGCATCAACCGCGGGGACCGCTTCGACGAGCTGGTCGCCGTGGCCTCCCTGCCCAAGGCGCTGGCCCTGTTCCGCGAGGAGGACCCGCGGGTGACCCCGGATCACTCGTCCTGGCAGGACAAGCCGTACATCTCGGGCGACCGGCACACCTGCTTCGTCACCACCGCCCGCGGCCGGTTCATCCGGGTCGAGCACGACGTGAACTCCCCCCACCCGTACACCAGGGAGACCACGCTCACCGGCACACGGGGGTCGATCGAACTCGACAACGCCCGCGTCTACCTCGAATCGCTCGGCCACAACGACCACACCTGGCGGACCGGCAGCGCCTACACCGCCATCCGCCAGCAGTACGACCACTGGTTATGGCCGCTGCTGGAAAGCCTCGCCGACCAGTACGGCGGGCACGGCGGCGGCGACTTCGTCTCCATCTTCCGCCTCGTGCAGCTGATGCGGCTCGGCATGACACCCGACATCGACGTCTACGACTCGGCGGCGTGGTGCTCGGTGATCCCGCTCAGCCACGAGTCGCTGAGGTCCGGCCGCCTGCGCCCGGTCAAGGTGCCCGACTTCACCCGCGGCCACTGGAAGGAGGCCCGCCCCACCTTCGACCGCCCGCAACCGGAGGACCCGCAGCTCAGGGCCGCCTCGACCGCGGGCCGCCGCGGCACCGGGATCATCGAGCCGGGCAGCAGCGAAGCGAACGGGGACGCCGACCCCGCACCGGCCGCCCGCGGCGGCCAGGGAAGCGGCCGACCGGCACAGGACGGCCAGTGACCCCGATCAACCGGAACCCGGGGTGTCGCCAAGACCGCTGCCACCCCGGCACCCGCGCGCACCAGGCCCGCTACGGCCGGCCCGTGCGATCGTTCACGCGTCGCCGGGGCCGGGCGGGGCGATCTGCAGGGGCACCGCCGTTCCGCCCGCCAGCTCGCGCCCCTGCCGCAGCGTGAAATCGAGCTGCCGGGCCACCTGCGGCAGGGCCGCCGGCGGCATGTACCCGTCGACGCCGGCGTCGAGCAGCCGTCCGACAGGGCCCTGGTAGCGGACCCCGAGCTCGTGGTCCTCGATCTCGGCGACGATGACGCGGGCCTCCGGGAACATCATCCGCAGCCTGCCGATGAGCTGCGGGCTCGCCGGCGGCACCAGCAGCACGTCGGCCGTCGCGGGAGCCGCGTGCATGTCGAGCACCACGTAGTCCGGGCCGAGCTGGTCGGACAGCGCGACCCGGGCCGCGGCCGACAGCTCCATCGCCGTGGCCACGACGGTCACGCCGTCGAGGTCGATCGGTGGCTCCCCGTCGGCCGTCTCCTCCTGTGCGTCGCGGTCGACTACGGCGCCCTGGATCACGTCCACGGTGCTGCAGATCGTCGCGATCGACGCGCCGTCACGTGTCAGGACCAGACTCTCGCCGGGTTCCAGGGCGTCGATGAGCGCCACGACGTCTCCGGGCAGGCGGCTCACGTCGAGCTCCTGCCCGGAGCGCGGGGGTCGCTTGCGGCTCGCGCCGGCCTGCTGCCCGGAGCGTTCGAGGCTCGCGCCGGCCCGCTGCCGCAAGCGTGCGGCGCGTTCGCGGCGCACGTCGGGCTGCTGCTTGGAGCGTGCGCGGCGGTTGCGTCTCACCGGCTCACCACGCCGGTGACGTGCACGCGGCGGCGAGGGCGTCCTGTGTCATGCACGGCCCAGTGATCACATGAGTCCCTTCAGGTCCTGTGATCTTCTTGGATGCCGTCACACGGCCGTTGGTTCGCAGCCGCGCCGGGCTTTCTTCGCCGCCCACCGGCGGCATGCCCCTCCTGCGCCTTGATCCGCAAGGTGATCGCCTTGCGCTTCGCGGAGCCGAGGACGCGATCAACCGGCTTCCGGGCCGGGCTGCTCGTGCACGGCCGCCCGGCTGCGCCGCCGGTACTCCGTCGGCGTCAGCCCGACCAGGGCCCGGAAGCGGCGGGCGAAGTACGTCGGGTCGTCCCAGCCGACGGCGGCGCCGACCCGGGCCGCGGGCAGGGCCGAGTGCGCCAGCAACGTGGCGGCACGCTCGGCGCGCAGCCGCGCCAGGAAGTCCAGCGGCGTCAGCCCCACGTGGCGCCTGAACAGCCGGCCGAGATAAGCGGGATCCAGGCTCACCGCCCTGGCCAGGTCGTCCAGCCGCCAGGCGCGGGCGGGCGCCGCCTCCAGCCGGGCGACGGTGGCGGCGACAGCGGGGTGGATGGCCGGCCCGTGCTCCTGCCCTGCGGGGGTACGGCCGTCGGCCAGGATGCCGAGCACGGTGACCAGGCGGCCCAGCACCCGGCCCGGCCGGCTGCGATCGGCTGCGAGGTCCCGTTCGAGCAGGCCGATCTCCGCGACGGCCTCCTCGGCGGCAGCCGGATCGACGGCGGTGACCGCCACTCCGTGCGTGCCGGAGGCCACCGGATCGGTCCACAACATCCGGCGCGGCATCGCCAGGTCGTACAGCGGCGCCAGCTCGGCCCGCAGAGCCTGGGCGGACAGGCAGCAGTTGGCGACGACCAGGCCGGCGCAGTCGCGGAACCCGTGCCAGGCGCCCGGGCGCAGCACGACGACCTGCCCGCGCCGCAGCGGCTGCTCGCCCTGGCTGGTCACGTGCCGGCCGTGGCCGGCCCCGATCACCGCGATCTCCAGGAAGTCGTGCGCGTGCGACGCGACGCCGGCATCCAGGCGGTGCACCCCGCCCAGCACCGGCCCTGCGGTGAACAGCGCGTGCTCGTGCAGCGTGGCGGGCATGTCGGGATCGTACGACCACCCGCCGGGATCGGCCTAGCCCCGGGCGGCACGCCACGACGAGGCTTGGAGTACCACAACGGCGACGACCATGGAGGTCAGTGATGGTGACGACCACGCCCGGGCAGCCCGGCAGCGATGTGCGCGCGGACGGCCGGGTGCCGGAGGAGCTGGTGGCGGCGTACCGGGAGCACGGCTTCGTCCGGGTGCGAGGGGTGCTCGCGCCCGGACAGGCCGAGCGGTTGCGGGCCGGCGCCGAGGCGTTCCTGGCGGCGCATCGCGCGGAGAGCCTGGAGAAGCAGGGCGTCTTCAGCCAGCTCGTCAACGTCTGGCAGCGCGAGCAGACGCTGCGAGAGCTCACGCTCGACCGGCGGCTGGGCCGGATCGCCGAACAGCTCGCCGGGTTCCCGCTGCGGATCTGGCACGACCAGCTGCTGGTCAAGGAGCCGCACAACAACGCCGCCACCGAGTTCCACCAGGACCGCCCGTACTGGCCGCACGCGGGTGACCGGCTGCCGCTGTCGGCGTGGGTCGCGCTGGTCGACGTTCCGCCGGAGCGGGGCTGCATGACGTTCCTGCCCGGCACCCAGGACCGCACCGGCCTGCGCCCGCAGGACCTGCACGACGAGGACGACCTGTTCGCCGCGGACCCGTCCCTGCGCTGGCTCCCGCGGGTCACCGTGCCGCTGCGCGCCGGCGACTGCACGTTCCACAGCGGCTACACCGGCCACATGGCACTGCCCAACCGCACCGATCAGGCGCGGCTCGCGCACGTCGTCATCTACATGGACGAGGCCACCCGCTACAGCGGCGGCGCGCACGTCGTGACCGACCCCCTCGGCGTGGCCGCGGGCGACCGGCTGGACGGGGACACCTTCCCGCGGCCCTGGGCGTAGCGGACCGGCGGGCCGCCGCCGGGTGGCCGGCGGCGGCCCGCCATGGGCGACGTCATCGCCGCGCCCGCGTGGTCGTCAACGATGCCGCACCAGGACACCGCGCCGAGGCGCAGGTGACCGCGCGGTCACCTGCGCCTCGGCGCCCACGACACGCTCCCGAGGTCCGCAGGCCGAAGCCGGCGGGTGCGCGAGACTGAGCCCATGGGTTCCGGAGACTCCCGCTACCGCCGCGGCACTGTCGGTGGCCAGGCGGTTCTGCTCACCCGCGCTGCTCAACCACTGCGTCCGGTCCTACCTGTGGGGGGCGAGGTACGCCGCGGCGCACCGCATCGCCTACGACGACGAGCTGTACTACGTCTCGGCACTGCTGCACGACATCGCCCTGACGCCGACGTTCGACAGCCACGCCGTGCCGTTCGAGGAGGCGGGAGGCCGGCTGGCCTGGGTCCTCGGCACGGCGGCCGGCTGGCCGGCGCAGCGCGCCGCCAGGGCCGAGGAGATCATCGCCCTGCACATGCGCGCGGACGTGTCCGCGGCCGACGACCCCGAGGGGCACCTGTTGCAGGTCGCGACGAGCTGGGAGATCGTCGGGCGGCACGCCGAGCAGTTCCCGGTGGACGCGCGGGCGGAGATCCTCGCCAGCCACCCCCGGCTCGGGTTCGGCCGGGAGTTCCTGGCCTGCTTCGAGGCACAGGCCAAGCGCAAACCGGACAGCGCCGCCGCCGCCTCGGTCCGCAACGACCTCGCCACGCGGATCACCGCCAACCCTCTCGAAGATCCGCCGCCGTCCTGACCGGGCCACTTGGCAGAGCCGGCTGCCTGGCCCGGCGGGTGGATGAGGCGCGGTGGAGCTCAGATGACGCGCGATGGCCCGGCCGGAGATCCTGAGCAGCAGGCCGGCGACGCTTTCGCGCCGCCTCCGAAGGGCCGGACGGAGAACAGCACGTGCCGCCCCAGCGGTACCAGCAGCCGCCCCGACACCCGCTGCCAGCCCGGCCGCCGGCGGCGGAACCCGCGGGCGAACTGGAAGGCGCCCAGGACTCCGTAGCCGGACGCACCGGCGATCAGCGGGACGACGGTGAGCGCGAGCGACCTCGTACGGTTCGCCCAGGCCCCGGGCCCTGGGCACCCGGCCTCCTCGTCCTACACCAGCAGGACGATCTTGCCGCGGGCGTGCTCCCGCTCCAGGAGCCGGAGGGCGTCGGCGGTCTCGCTGAGCGGATACGCGCGTTCGATCACCGGTGTCACCTTGCCGTCGGCGACGAAGCCGGCGAGCGTCCGCAGGTCCTCGGCAGTGCTCCGGGAGGTCAGGACGCGGAGCCGCTGCCGGACGAACGGCGTCTGCGCGACCGTTGCCAGCAGCCGGGGAATGGGCCCGAGCACCGGCCCACCCGCGCTGTTGGAGGCGATGTAGATGCCGCCGGGGGCGAGCAGCCGGCGCAGCGCCGAGATCGGGTGGTTGCCGACCATGTCGATCAGGACGTCGAAGCGGCGCGTATCCCGGGTGAAATCCTCGCGGGTGTAGTCGATCACGTGGTCGGCGCCGAGCGAGCGCACCAGCTCGGCGTTGCGCGTGCTGCACACGCCGGTGACCTCGGCGCCGAGCGCCTTGGCGAGCTGCACGGTGAACGTGCCGACCCCGCCGGAGGCGCCGTTGACCAGCACCGCCGTGCCGGGGCGCGCCGCGCCGAGCCGCAGCGCCTGCAAGGCTGTGATCCCCGCCACGGGTAAGGTGGCCGCCTGCTCGAACGTCACCTGCTCCGGCTTCCTGGCCAGGCGTTTCGCCGGGATCGCGACGTACTCGGCGAAGCCGCGCTGGGCCGACTCGCCGAAGACCTCGTCGCCGACCTGGAAATCCTCGACGTCCGGGCCGATCTCCGCCACCGTACCCGCGACGGCGCGCCCCAGGACGGTGGCCTTCGGCCGCCGCACCCCGAACACCAGGCGCAGCAGGAGCGGCGTGCCGCGCAGGGTGAGCAGGTCGGCGTGGTTGAGCGCGGCGGCGCGCACCCGGACCAGCACCTCACCCGCGGCAGGGACGGGACGGTCGACGTCGGCGTGACGCACGACATCGGGCGAGCCGTACTCCTGATAGACGATCGCTTTCATGCCGGTCTCCTGATTCGGGTGGGCTCAGCGACGCGTGGCCCGGGCGATGCCGTCGATGACGGCGAAGACGATAGAGAGGGCGGAGACGACGATGAGCGCGGTGTTGATCCAGCTGGTCGCGCTCTGCGGCCAGGCGGCGGCCTGGGTGAAGCCGGGATTGAGCACCCGGTCACCGGCGGCCAGCCAGAGCAGCGCGATCGGGCAGGCGATCTCGACCAGTGTCCCGGCCACGGCGAGCGGAACGCTCCACCGGGCGTAGTGCTTGGCGTAGGCGACGGCGAGGTTCAGGGTCACCAGGGCGATGAACGCGTACACGAAGCCGGTCTGCCACAGCCACGGCGCGAACACGCCGATGGGGGCGCCGTGCGCGTCGGTCTCGGTGCTGATCGCCGGGGAGAGCAGGATGAAGGTGGTGAACAGCACCATCGCCACGGTGTAGGTGATCAGCTCGCCGTAGCGGGCGCGGCGGGTGGGCGGCTCGGGGAGCGCGTCGGGCGTCCAGCGCCTGGCGGGCGTGCCGCGTCCCGCGGCGCCTCCGGTCACGCGTCCGGCGACGCGTTCGATGGTCGCGAACAGCAGCGTGGTCCAGCAGACCAGGTGCGCGGCGGTGGTGAGCGCCGCACCGAGGGTGTCGCCGATCAGGCCGAGCGCGCCCGCCCCGCGCAGTCCCTGCATGAGCCCCACCGCCACGGCCACGGCGGGCACGATGGTCACGAGCAGGGCGGTCAGTAATCGCGTGTAGTCGAGATAGAGCGCGGGGCCGATGAGCTGGAGCGGACGGTCCGCGTAACCGGCCGCCAGCCGCGCCGGGTCGCCGAGCTCGGTGAGCACCGCGAACTCGGCCTCGGCCCGGTCGGCGCCGGCCTCCACCCGGTCGTCGACGGCGTCGGCGATGGAGGCCCGCAGCTCGCGTTCGATGTCGATGTCGGGTCGCTGGTCCTCGGGCCGCTGATCCTCGGGGCGCCGGCCCCCGCTTCGCCGGCTCCCGGGCAGGTGGCGCAGGACCGCCGCGACATAGCGGTCGGTGAGCGTGTCGGTGGTGGCAGCAGGGGTCATGACGCGCCTTTCAGGGAGCGGAGTACGGTGTCGAGCTCGTCCCAGTCACGACTGAGCGCGGCGGCGAGCGCGGCGCCCCTGTCGCTGGTGCGGTAGAACTTGCGCGGCCGGGATTCCTCGGTGTTCCAGTCGCTGGTCACCAGACCCTGTTTCTCCAGGCGGCGCAGGAGGGGGTAAAGGGTGTTGGCGTCGACGGCGAGACCCGCCCGGGTGAGGCGGTCGAGCAGCGCGTAGCCGTAGTCGGGGCGGTCGAGCATGAGCAGGCAGGCCAGGACGACGGTGCCCCGCCGCAGCTCCTGAAGATGGGTGGCAAGCAGCTCATCGTCATCGTGCACATGCCACACGATACTGTGCGGCACACACTATTGCAACGAGCACGGCATAAAGCAGGAGATCGGCGGCCCGGCAACGGCGAGCAACATACTTCCCCTTCCTGACCAGCGAGCCCGTCCCGATCCGGCGGCCCAGCCGCACACCTGAGAGCCGAGAAAGCTCGCCGCATCAGCGGAGACGACGGCGCCCATCGGCCAGGTCGTGCTCACATAGAAGGGAAAAGCCGACAATGGCGCCCAGGGCGAAGGGGTTGCCGGCCGACCTGACCGTCAACCAAAGACAGCGTCGGACACTCCACCGTCTGTCGCACCATTCACGGGCTCCCGCGAACTGATCAGAAAAAATCTCCTCAAGCGTTCCGGTTACCCGGGACATTCAGCGCCGTCCGCGCCTCCTGCATGAACTGGTCAATCAAATCACGCCGCACCCTCAACGCATCCCGAATGAGCATGGTTATCTCTTGCGCCTCTTCAGGACGGCGAGTCAGGTCGAAGAGCGTAAGACTCACCAATTCGGCATCCTTCAGCGTGAGCCTGTTCGTTGCCGCCACAAGCGCGTCATCCGTCAGATGAAGCAGCTCAATCTCACGCCGCGCACGCCAAAGGCAGTCGAATGCCCGGAGCAACTCACCGCGCTCACTCGCAGCGAGCGGCGGAATCACCTCATCAGGATCCACCGCCCCAGTAACGGTCACCGTCTGCCCAGGCGGCGGATCACGCAGATCCCGGATCACACAACGATACAGTTTGTCGTCAGCCTGGACGAGCCTGAAATACGACTTCCTCCGGTCCTGCTGCCAACGCCTCAAATCGTCACGCAGCCAATTACCCTGCTGGAGCAACGATTGCCGCCAGGCACCGACAAGCACCCCGACCACAACGCCAACAACACCGACCACGGCGGGCACTGCCTGCGTCCACATGACAACCACCTCCGGGGTCCTGCATCAGAAGTCGTGGCTCACCCGAGGCACACATGCCGCGCAAGCGCCGCGAGACGCCGACAGCCAGCGGAAGCCGCTGCAGCCGGTCGTGGCGTAGTGTCTTCGGGCCTCGCCAGACCCATCCAGAGATTCCGGCGCATGGACCTTGCTCCATCCTTGACATCGTGGTGCGCACAGGGATCGTTACATAGCGCTACCGACCGGCGGCCCGCAGTTCGCGCCACGGAAACCCACGCAGGCCTCCACCCAGGTCGAACGCAGACCTCCGCAGGGCGGTCAGCCGTGCCGAGCGAGGTCGCAGTGGGCGCACGCCTCGGCCTTGCTTTTTGTTGAGACGTACGGGCGAAGCCCGTGCCGTTATAAGTGATCTTGATGTGGACTGTTTAAACCGGCCGCCTTTACAAAGTAAGTTCTGTCGAGAAGAGTCAGCCCGGTCCGGGTGGGATGATGCAGGACACTGCTGCGGTGCCGCCGAGTGGTGATCAGACCCGCCTGCCGCAGCACAGCGGTGTGCTGGCTGACGGCGGCCGAGGACGTTCCCACGCGCCGGGCCAGGGCGCCCGTGCTGCTCACCCCGTCCGCGATGGCCATGAGCACGGACGCACGGGTACGCCCGAGCAGATCGGCCAGCGCTCGCACCGACGGCCCGCCCGCCCAGATGCCCGCCGCGTTCTCGACGCCGAGCACCGCAGGGTAGATCAGGATGCAGCCGGCCCGGTCCCCCGGCTCGTACATCACCCCCGGCATGCGGTGGAAGAACGACGCCACCAGCAGCAACCCCCGCCCGTCGAGGAAGAAATCGTCGTCGAACTGCTCACCGGCATCGATGTGCAGGGTCGGCGGCGACCATCGGATGCCGGGGTGCAGGCTCGACAGCAAGCCGTCCACCCCACGATCGAGCAGGACGGCACCACGCTGGGCGCGCTCGGCGTCCAGGTGCCCGCGGATGCGCGGCCAGTGCGAGCCGACGGCCACATGGTGGTACGCCCTCAGCGTGGACAGCACCTCCCGGCGGGCGGCGAGGGTGTCGACGAGCCCGGCCAGTTCGGACGGCACCCGGCCGTGGTGGCCGGCGTAGAAGTCCAGCTCCGCCCGGACGGCCTGCGGGGGCTGCGCCAGGAAGGTCTCGGCGCTCTCCTCCAGGTCGTTGCCCGGCCCGGCGAGCAGCGCCAGGTCGAAGCTCGGCAGTCGCGCGGGGACGATACCGCCCAGAACGGCGAACCGGGGGCCGAGGTGCCCGCGCACCCGGCGACGCCATGCGCCGAACACCGGCTCCTCGGCTCGCCCGCGCAGCGCGTACAGGCTGAACAGGGTTTCGGCCATGGGCCCCAGTGTGGGCGCCACCCGCACCCGCGCCAGGTCGCCGGCCGTGAAATGAATTCTGTGCATCCGCTCCCCCAGCAGTTTCACAAGGCTCTGAACGGCTCGATTAAGCCAGAACTTACAAGCCTCGCGGCGCGCCATTTCTTCCTGCGACAGTGATCAGGCCGTTCTCCGCTTACCGCGGCAATATCCCGAGAAAGGTTCTTGTGAGCATGCGTCAACGAATCCGCACCGCACTGATCAGCATGTCCTTTGTGGTCACCGCGACCGTCGGCACCGGGCTGGCGTCCGCGCCGGCCACCGCCGCCGCGCCGAGTGCCGAGACGCCGTCCGGCTTCGTCGCGGAGCCGGCGGACGTCACCGCCCAGTCCGTGCAACTCAGGAACAGAGCCACGCACCGGTGCCTGGAGCAGTCGTACGGCGGCGCGACGGGGCACGTCTTCACCGCTCCGTGCCACGGCGGCACCAGCCAGACCTGGACGTGGGTCGGCGGGGGTGATTTCAAATCCCTCAGAAACCTGTGGAGCCAGGAGTGCCTGGACGGCACCTCGGCCACCGGCAGGGTCTACACCCTCAGCTGCAACAACGGCGGTTACCAGTGGTGGAAGATGTACGCCAACGGCCAGATCGGGCAATACCAGTCGGGGCACAAGCTCGACAGCAACTGGGAGGGGTCGGTTTACCTTTCCCCGGGTAATACCGGCGATTACCAGAAGTGGTTCTGAGCCGTAGCCGGATCGTGGGCGGGACGCGCCGATGACGCGCCCCGCCCACCACCTTTCAGGTCCGCAGCCCGGCGAGGGCGAGGCCGAAGATCCGCTCGCGCTGGGCGTCGTCGGCGTACTCGATGGTGCTGATCGCGGCGAACATCCGCAGCAGGTCGTCGATCGTCGGCTCGGGACGCGCGTCCCCCGCGGCCTGCGCGCGCTCCAGCAGCGGGCCGCCGGCGTCACGCATCGCCTTGCGGCAGGCCTGGAAGGTGTCGGTGGAGCGGTTGAGCGCGTCGGCGAAGGCCAGCTTGGTCCCGATGTAGTCGGTGAAGCGGCGCAGCCAGGCGGCCAGCGCCTCCCACGGGCCGAGGTCGCCGAGGGCGCCGGCGGCCCGGCACAACTGCTCGACCTCCTCGCGGTGCACCTCCTCGACCAGGTCCTCGCGAGTGGGGAAGTTGCGGTACAGGGTGGCGATGCTCACCCCGGCCCTCCTGGCCACGTCCTCCAGCGACGCCTGCGCACCCTTCTCGGCGAACGCGTCGCGCGCGGCGGCGAGCAGGGCGTCGAAGTTGCGGGCGGCGTCGGCGCGCTTGGGCCGACGCGACGGAAGTACGGGCTGCATCTCGCCTCTCCACTTTGACAACCGTAGGGCCCCTACGGTTAAAGTGTAGGGGTACTTTCAGTTTCCATTGTAGGAGCCAGAGAGATGCTCGCCGACACCATTGCCCTGGTCACGGGCGCCAACAAGGGCCTGGGCCTGGCCACCGCCCGCCAGCTCGCCGAACGCGGCCTCACCGTCCTGCTCGGCAGCCGCGACGCCGACCGCGGCGCGCAGGCCGCCGCCACCCTCGCCACCGACGGGATCAAGGTACGGCCCGTCCGGATCGACGTCACCGACGACGCGTCCGTCCGGCAGGCGGCCGAGCTCATCGAGCGCGAGCACGGCCGGCTCGACGTCCTGGTCAACAATGCCGGCGTGCTCCGGCGCAAGGCCCCCACCGAGGTGACGGCCGACGACCTGCGCCCCGAGTTCGAGACGAACGTGTTCGGCGTGGTCCGCGTCGTCCACGCGATGCTGCCACTGCTGCGCCGATCGAAGGCGGCGCGGATCGTCAACGTCTCCAGCGACTCGGCCGTGTTCGCCAAGGCCACCGAGGACGGCTCGATGTTCGCCCGCTCGCACGACTCGTTCGCCTACTCCGCCACGAAGGCCGCGGTGAACATGCTGACCGTCAAGTACGCCAACGCCTTCGCCGACGATCCCGAACTGGCCCATATCAAGGTCAACGCGGTGACGCCGGGGTACGTGGCGACCGACCTCAACGGGTTCAAGGGGGCGCGCAGCACGGACGAGGGTGCCCGCGCCGCGGTGTACTGGGCCACGGTCGGCGACGACGGCGGGACGGGCGGCTTCTACGACGAGAGCGGCCGGATGCCCTGGTGACAACCGGTCCGGCGGCTTCGGGCCGCACGGGTATCCGGCCGGTCAGACGGCGCGGGCCGAGGCGTGATCTCCGACCGTGATCATGTTCGTCTCCCGGCTACCGTGGCCGTCCACGCCGCCAGCCTCCTCCCCTACACCTTCACCGCACTCTGGGCGTTCTTCCGGCTGATCTCCAGGTCCCTGGCGCTGTGTCCCAGAACGCCGGTGCGGTAGTCCTGTGACGCCGAATCTCGGTGATCGTGGCCGTGCCGGAGATCGGTTGCTGCTCATGCATGGTGATCACATCGCCGACGGCGAGATGGCGCCAGTTCGACGGAGTGAGCAGGAGCAGCCTGATCGGGCCTCGTCCACCGGGCGGGATCTCGGAGGCGGACTCGACCCAGATCCGGGCGACATACAGGTCAGCGAGACCGGGAGACAGCTGCGGGCACCCGATGGCCCACATCGGGCGCAGTTGTCCAGCGCCTGGGACCGAGCGTCGGCGTCCTCCTGCTTCAGGGGTGGTGAGCTGCAGACCTGCCCTGATGAGGATGCCGCTGTGCGTCTCACTGCCGCGCCAGTGACACCACGCAGCATCGCGAGTGAGCCACATCTGCCGAGCGGCGTCAGCAAGGAGATTCCAGTACTCGACCGATTGCCACTCGATGCCGTCGAAATCCTGCAGAACGCCGAGCGCCATCTCCCATTCGTCGTGGGAGAGGCACTCGCGAACGTCCTCCATCGACAGGCCGGCGTCACTTCTCGCGTCCGCGGGGACAAGCTCAGCTGCGCGGCGCAGCAGTTCGGCAATCTCCACGAGATTGATTCTCGACCGGGGCCGCCACGAGGCCAACCTTGCCCCTCAGAGGAGCTCATCGTGCCGCCACCGAACACCATGGCCAGCTCCAGCCGGCCACCAGTGGCCGCACGCGCGGAAAAGCACCACATCTGTAGGGTGCCGCGCATGAGGACCCTACGGGCGGCGGCGCTCCTGACGCCGGCCGCGCTACCACTGGGCACGGCGGTGACGGCACTGAACCTCGCCGTCACCGCGAACGCGGAGCAGGTGATCCGCACGTCACTGGCCGCCCGCCCCGACCTGATCCGAGCCGCCCTGCAGCGCCTGAACGCCGTCGCCATGACCAGCACGGTGGCGATCGGCGGCTGTCGGCCATCCTGACCGCCCTGTGCACAGGGCTCCTGCGCAGCAGGGGTACGGCCTGCCGTACGCGGCCCTGACCGTGATCTACGGGCTGGCCCTGCTGTTCACGTGGTTCGCGGAGATCTCGGAGATGTCCAACGAAACCAGCGGTTTCACCGACTTCCGGCCTTGGTGGCGAACCGCCGGCGTGGTCAACCTGCTCGTTCTGGCCGGGCTCGCGCAGGTCATGAGCGTCGTGCACGTGATGCGCGCCAGATCGCCTCAGCTGATTGTCTTTTCAGACTTACCCGTGAAACTGTAACAACCGACCGCCTTTACAATGTAGATTTCACGTGAACGGCGTCGAGGAAGAGCGCGGCGATGAACCGCCAGGTCTCGGCCCCGCCGAACGGGCGCGAGAGCAAGGTCAATACGATCGCCGCATGCGTGATCGAAGCCATCGCACCGAAGAACTGCTGACCGCACGACTGTCGCTGCGGTGCCCGGTACAGGATGACATCGACGCGATCTTCGCCATCCACAGTGATCCCGCCACTTGCCTGCACAATCCCTCCGACGCCCTGACCAGGCGCGAGGAGACGGTGGAGCTCTTCCAGCGTTGGGATGATCACTGGCGGCGCTTCGGCTACGGCTACTGGGTGGTGCGACGCCGCGGCTCGGACCGGACGCTGGGCTTCTGCGGGACCAAGGTCATGGACCTCAACGGCATGAGGGTGCTCAACCTCTTCTACCGCTTCGCGGCCTCGTCCTGGGGCCGGGGAGTGGCCGGCGAGGCCGCGACCGCGGTGGTGGAGTGGGTGACGGAACGCGTTCCCGATCTGCCCGTCATCGCCCGCGTGCGCCCCGCCAACATCGCCTCTCAGCGGGTGGCGGTGCGCGCCGGCCTGGTACGGGCCGAACACCTCGACACCGACGGTGAGGACGGCCCGGACTGGATCTTCGCGAAGAACCTTCCTGCCTGAGCCGCATCGCACGGTTCACTGTGCGCTTAGGGTAGATCGAATGCCCCCCGCCTTCCGTCGTTACGTCGCCGCCGACGGCTTCAGCCAGTTCGGCACCCAGGTCACGCGTGTGGCCCTCCCGCTGGTCGCGCTGCTGGTGCTCGACGCGGGCCCGTGGGAGCTCGGCCTGCTCGGCGCGGCCGAGATGATCGGCTTCCTCCTCTTCGGGCTGCCCGCCGGCGTGTGGGTCGACCGGTTGCGCAGGAAGCCCATCCTGGTGACGGCCGACGTGCTGCGCGCGGTGTCCCTGGCCTCCGTCCCGATCGCCGCGCTGTTCGACGCGCTCACGCTGGCGCAGCTCTACGCGGTCGCGGTGCTCGTCAGCATCGGCACGGCCTTCTTCGACGTCGCCCACCTGAGCTTCCTGCCCTCCATCGTGACCGACGAGCAACTGCCCAAGAGCATGGGGACCCTGGAGTCCGTGCGCAGCCTCTCCGTGCTCTTCGGCCCGGGGCTCGGCGGCTGGCTCGTGCAGGCGCTCACGGCGCCCGTCGCCATCGTGGCCGACGCGGTCAGCTACCTGATCTCCGCCACTCTGCTGGCGACCGTCAAGGCCGAGGAGACCCCCTCCGGGGGGCGTGTGAGCCTCACGGAAGGTCTGCGCTACGTGTTCGGCCACCGCATCCTGCGCCTGATCGGCCTCGTCGGCGCCATGAACATGTTCGTCTTCGGCATCTGGGCCATCGTCCAGCCCTTGTACCTGGTCAAGGAATTGGGCGTGAGCGCGGCTGCCTACGGCCTGATGATCTCGGGCGCGGGGGTGGGCGGCCTGCTCGGCGCGCTCGTCGCGCCACGCGTGATCGCCCGCTTCGGTCACGGCCCCACGATGTACGGCACAGCCGTCCTCATGCTGCCGCTCTTCGTGCTCGTCGCCTTCACCGGACCCGGCTGGCGGCTCGCCGTCTACCCGATCGGCATGGCGCTCATCTCCCTGGCCGGGGTCATGCTCAACGTCGCCCAGGGCAGCTACCGTCAGGTGATCTGCCCCGAGGCCCTGCGTGGCAGGATGAACGCCAGCCTCCGCTTCCTCACGTGGGGTTCGCTGCCGCTCGGCGGCGTCGTCGGCGGCCTGCTGGGCGAGGCCGTCACCGTGCACCAGCTCCTGTGGATCGCCTGCCTCGGCTACGCGGCGAGCTTCCTGCCCTACGTGCTGGTTCCCGCCGTACGACAGCTCAAGATCACGGACGACGGCGGCCGGGTGGACGCCGACGCCAAGCAGGACAGCCGCGCGTAGGTCGCCGGGGGTCTGGGGCTGGTGGGGCGGGGGGCGGGACGAAGGGACCGGTCACCGAAGTGCGTGGACGTGAGCACCATCTCCCCCGCGCCCCCGTCCACCAGGGGACGTGCAACCAGGCGGGCCCGCTCAACCGGACGTGGCGGCTGTGGGGACGCTGACCGCGGCGCGCCGCTCATGGGCGGCGGCCAGGATCAGGTACGCGTCGGACGTCCAGGTGCAGGCGCGGTCACGCAGCCCCTCCCCGTCCGCGCGTCGAAAGTTCTCGGCGGACCCCGATCGCTCGCACAGGGCGCGGAATCGGGCGCTGATCTCGTCGGCCAGGCCCGGGTATCCGGCGCGGCGCAGCCCATCCTCGATCAGCACGGTCGAGGGCGCCCCGATGGGGCCGCGCACGATAAACCCGTTGTGACGTCGGTGATCGGCTCCGCAGAATGGCCGGCATGAAGGAGATCGAGATCGTCGTCGCCCACGGCGAGCGAGCGACCCTGCGCGTCGGTGATGTGTTCCTGAAGGTCGACGTCGATCAGACGCGCACCGAGGTCGAGGTCGAGGCGATGGCCATGGTGCCGATCCCGACTCCGGAGGTGCTGTGGCGCAAGCCGCCCGTGCTCGCGCTCGCCGCCGTGCCCGGCACGGCACTCGGCCGCCTCGGTGAGCCGTCGGCCGCGTCGCCGGCGGCGTGGGCGGCGGCGGGTGCCGCCGTACGGCGGCTGCACGACGCGCCGCTGCCGCCCTGGCCCGGCCAGAGCCTCGACGACATCGCCGCACGCCTCGACGCCGAATGCGCGTGGCTCATCACGAACGGCGTCCTTCCCGCCGACCTGGTCACCCGGAACCGGCGGATCGCCGAGGCCGCGCTCCGGCCGTGGACACCGGTGTTCGTGCACGGCGACCTCCAGATCAGCCACGTGTTCGTCGACGGCGACGAGGTCACCGGCGTGATCGACTGGTCCGAGGCGGCCCGGGGCGATGCCCTGTACGACCTGGCCATCCTGACGCTCGGGCACGAGGAGCACCTCGGCGACGTCCTCGCCGGCTACGGCACCGACGTCGACCTCGACGTGATCCGGGCGTGGTGGTCGTTGCGCAGCCTGCTGGCGAGCCGCTGGCTGATCGAGAACGGCTTCGACCCGTCCTCGCCGGGCTGCGAGTTCGACGTGCTGCGAGCCCAAGGATGAGGCCCGGATGTGCGGCCCGCACGATCCCGGCGACCACGGGTACGCGTCGGTGGCCGGGCCCAGTCCCCTTGTCGGATCGGACAAACCCCTCTGGGCCGGGTTGTCCGATCGGCTGAGTACGGCGGCAGGGCTTGCCTTCTAGCCTCAGCGGCATGATGTCGCCGGAAAGCGTGCAGAGCTGGCTTGACGAACACTTCGCGCGAATCGTCGCAGAGCGCGGGGTGCCGGGCGCCTCGGTCGCCGTTCTCACCGAGGGCCAGGTGCTCACCGCCGCCGGTGGCGTCCTGAGCAGGGCCACCGGCGTCGAGGCGACCACCGGCGCGGTCTTCCAGATCGGCTCGATCACCAAGCTGTGGACCAGCGCGCTGGTCATGCAGCTGGTGGACGAGGGCTTGGTCGAGCTCGACGCGCCGCTGCGCACGTACCTGCCGGGGTTCCGGGTCGGTGACGAGGCCGCGGCGGCCGCGATCACCACGCGGCAGCTGCTGTGCCACGTCGCGGGCTTCGAGGGCGACATCTTCACCGACACCGGCAGGGGCGAGGACGCGATCGAGAAGTACCTCGCCTCGATCCACGACATCCCGCAGCTCTTCCCGCCGGGCGAGGTCTTCTCCTACAACAACACGGGTTTCGTGGTGCTCGGCCGCCTGGTGGAGGTGCTGCGCGGCAAGCCGTTCGACGAGGTGCTGGCCGAGCGGCTGGTCGCGCCGCTGGGGCTGACGCACGTCGCGCCGAGCCCGTACGAGGCGATCCTGCACCGCGCCGCCGTCGGCCACGTGCCGGGCCAGGACGGCGAGCCGGTCGCGGCGCCGACGTGGGCGCTGGCCCGCTCCAACGCCCCGGCCGGCGCGATGCTCGCCATGACCCCGCGCGACCTGCTCGCCTTCGTCGCCATGCACCTGGCCGACGGCACGGCGCCTGACGGCTCCGCCGTGCTGCGGCCCGGCACCGTGGCCGCCATGTGGCAGCCGCAGGTGAAGCTGCCCCGGCTCACCGGCATGGGCACCGCGTGGGGGCTCGGCTGGGAGATCGAGGAGCACGACGGGCACACGGTCGTCGGCCACGACGGCGGGACCATCGGGCAGGCGGCCTTCCTGCGGGTCGCGCCCGAGCACGGCGTCGCGATCGCGCTGCTGACCAACGGCGGCGACGTCTTCGGCGTCTTCACCGACGTGCTGGCCCACCTGCTCGAGGAGCTGACCGGCGTCACCCTGCCCGGCCGCCCGGTGCCGCCCGCCGCGCCCAGGACCATCGACCCGGCCCCCTACCTGGGCCGCTACGCCGACACGATCTACGACATCACCGTCAGCCAGGACGCCGACGGCGCGATCTGGCTCGACCGGGTGCCCAAGGACATCATCGCCGAGATCGGCGAGAAGCCGATGCGCACGCGGCTCGTGGCCTTCGAGGGCGACTCGCTGATCTCGCTCGAGCCGACCCGCGGCATCCACCCGGTCTTCGCCTTCATCGGCCGCGACGACGCGGGCCTGGCGAAGTACATCCACTACGGCCGTGTGGTCGCCCGCGCCTGAGATCACCCGCCCATCCCTCCCGGAAATAGGACCACGCATGACCCCCACCCGCACGAGGGCCCTCGCGGCGCTCGCCCTGACGCTGACCGCGTCGGCCGCCCTGGCCGCCTGCGGCAGCGACGCGCCCGGCACCGCCGCGCCGGGCTCCTCCGCCGCCTACGCGAGCGGCAAGACCTTCACCCTCAACCTCGCCTCGGACCCGGGCGCCCTCGACCCGCAGGGGTCGGCGACGAGCGCCCTGTTCGGCCTGACGCAGTACGCCTACGACAACCTGGTGGCCGTCGCGGCGGACGGCTCGATCCAGCCGCAGCTGGCCGCGTCGTGGAAGGTGGCCGGCACCACGGTCACCCTGCAACTGAAGGACGGGGTCACCTGCGCCGACGGCACGGCGTTCACGGCGCAGACGGTGGTCGACAACATCACCTACGTGGTGGACCCGGACAACAAGAGCCCGTTCCTGGGGGTCTTCATCCCGGCCGGGACGACCGCCTCCGCCTCGGGCTCGACGGTCACCCTCAAGCTCGCCGCGCCGGCCCCGTTCGTGCTGACCGCGCTGGCGAACCTGCCGATGGTGTGCGACGCCGGCATGAAGGACCGCGCCACGCTGAAGGCCGCGACGAACGGCACCGGCCCGTACGTCCTCACCGAGGCGGTCCCGTCCACCCGGTACACCTACGAGCTGCGCAAGGGGTACACGTGGGGCCCCGGCGGCGCGACCACGGCCGAGGCGGGCATGCCGGCCAAGGTGGTCGTCAAGATCGTCGCGAATGAGACCACGTCCGCCAACGAGCTGCTGGCCGGCACCATCAACGCCGTCCAGATCACCGGCCCGGACGCCGACCGCCTGTCCAAGGCGGGCCTGGAGCGGGTGAACATGCAGGCGCTGGTCGGCGAGCAGTGGTACAACCAGGGCGACGGTCACGCCACCGACGACCCGGCCGTGCGCATGGCGCTGACCCAGGCGCTCGACCTCAAGCAGCTCCAGGTCGCGCTGACGTCCGGCAAGGGCGTGCCCCCGACCCAGCTGGCCGCCCTGGAGCCGCTCGGCTGCGTCGGCGACGCCGTGACCGGCCACGTGCCGTCGTTCGACGTCGCCGCCGCCGGCGCCGCCCTCGACGCGGCCGGCTGGACGAAGGGACCGGACGGCGTCCGCGCCAAGGACGGCAAGAAGCTCTCGCTCACCCTCATCTACCCGAACTCGCTCGGCACCGGCGGAGGGGCCGCCGCCGAGCTCGCGGTGGCGGCGTGGAAGGCGGCCGGGATCGAGGTCACGGCCAAGCAGCAGACCCAGACCGAGGCGTCCGGCGCGGTGTTCGGCACCGGCGCCTGGGACATCGTCTGGATGCCGCTCAACGTCAGCACCCCGGACCAGGTCATGCCGTTCGTGTCCGGCCCCACCGCCCCGAAGGGCACGAACTTCGCCGCCATCGACAACGCCGGCTACCAGGCCGCCGCCGCCAAGGCGATGAAGGCGAACGGGGTGGACGGCTGCAAGGACTGGTTCGCCGCCGAGCAGGCGCTGTACAAGGCGGCCGACGTGGTGCCGTTCGCCAACAACCTGGTCCCGACGTTCGTCAAGGGCGCGAAGCTCTCCATCATCGGCAGCATCGTCCCGACCAGCATCAGGATGCTCGGCTGACGATGAAGATCCCGACGCCGGCGGCCGTCCCGCCCGCGGCCGTGCCCGGCCTCAGAAGCCGGGCGGCCGGGCTGTGGTCGCACCCGTGGTTCCGCTTCGCGCTGCGGCGGACGCGACGGCTGCTGCTGTCCCTCTGGGTTCTGGTGACCGCCTCGTTCCTGATGATCCACCTGGTCCCGGGCGATCCGGTGCGGGCCGCGCTCGGCCCGACCGCCCCCGCCGACCTGGTGGCGGCCACGAAGCAGGAGCTGGGCCTGCTCGACCCGCTCTGGCAGCAGTACGCCGGCTTCCTCGGCCGCCTGCTCCAGGGCGACCTGGGCGTCTCCATCACCAGCAGGCTCCCCGTGAGCGAGATGATCGGCCAGCGGCTGCCGGCGACGCTGCAGCTGGCCGTGGCGGCGTTCGTGCTGTCGCTGCTGGTCGCCGTGCCGGTGGGCGTGGTGATGGCGGTGGTGACGCGGCGCGGCCGGGGCCGGCGCAGGGAGCTGGCGTTCACGGGGACGAGCGTCGTGCTGAGCGCGATCCCCGACTTCCTGCTCGCCGTCGGGCTCGTCTACCTGCTGGCGGTGCAGACCAGGCTCTTCCCCGTGGCGGGCCTGGAGAGCTTCGACTCCTACGTGCTGCCGACGCTCGCGCTGGCGATCGGCCCGGCCGCGATGCTCTCGCGCATCGTCCGCGTCGAGATGCTCGCCGTGATGGAGGCCGACTACATCCGCACGGCGCGGGCCAAACGGCTCACGCCCGTGCGGGTGTACCTCGCGCACGCCCTGCCGAACGCCGTGACGGCGAGCCTGACGCTCGGCGGCATGCTGCTCAGCTCTCTGGTGGCCGGGACGGTGCTGGTGGAGAACGTGTTCGCCTGGCCCGGCCTCGGCTCCACCATCGTCTCCTCGATCGTCGCCAAGGACTATCCGCTGGTGCAGGGCACCGTCCTGGTCTACGGCGTCGGGGTCCTGCTCATCAACACCCTCGTGGACGTGCTGCTCGCGCTGCTCGACCCCCGTTCGACGATCGGAGCCGCCTGAGATGCGAGCGGCACGCCTCTTGCGCCGTCCCGTGGGCCTGGCCGGGTTCGGCCTGCTGGTCGTCGTCCTGTCCGTGGCCGTGCTCGGGCCGATCCTGTGGGGTGAGCGGGCGACGGTCGTCGACACCGGCAACCTGCTGGCCGGCCCGTCGGCCGAGCACTGGATCGGCACCGACAACCTCGGCCGGGACCTGTTCCACCGGGTGCTCGTGGCCACCCGGCTGTCGATCGTGCTGGCGCTCGGCGCCACGGCGATCAGCATCGCGCTGGGCCTCCTCCTGGGGGCCGCGCCGATGCTGGCAGGGCCGCGGCTGGGCCGCCTGGTCACCTGGGCCGTCAACGTGCTGGTGGCCTTCCCCGGGCTGCTGCTCGTGCTCTTCTTCGCCGTCATCTTCGGCGTCGGGGAGAGCGGTGCGGCGCTCGCGGTGGGGCTCGCCGGGGCGCCGTCGTTCGCCCGGCTGTGCCACACGCTCATCGCCGGCGTCGCGGAGCGCGACTACATCGCCGCGGCCCGGATCGCGGGCGTGAGCCGGCTGCGCGTCCTGCGCCGCCACGTGCTGCCCAACATCGCCGAGCCGCTCATCGTCAACGCCACGCTGGGCGCCGGCGGGGTGCTGCTGTCGTTCGCCGGCCTGTCGTTCCTGGGGCTGGGCGTACAGGCGCCGTCCTACGACTGGGGCAAGCTCATGCAGGACGGGCTCAACGGCATCTACACCAACCCCCTGGCCGCGCTCGGGCCCGGCTTCGCCGTCATCGTCGCGGGCCTGGCGTTCAACCTCACGGGCGAGGCCCTGGCCACCGCCTTCGGCCTCGACGAGGTCACCGGCGCCGCCCGCCGGGGCCCGGTCAGGCCCGCCGCCGGCCAGAGCCCGGCGCCCGTCGTGACGGCACCCGCCGAAGGCTCGATCCTGTCGGTGGACGACCTGCGCGTGACGATCCCGGGCCCGCGCGGCCCGATCCGCGCGGTGCGCGGCGTCACGTTCGCCGTCCGGGACGGCGAGGCCGTCGGCGTCGTCGGCGAGTCCGGCTCGGGCAAGTCGATGACGGCCCTGGCGGTGGCCAGGCTCATCGAGGAGCCGATCCGGGTCGAGGCGGGCCACCTGGTCTTCGCCGGGCAGGACCTCCTGGCCGCCGACTCCGCGTCCCTGCGCAAGCGCCTGGGCACGTCGCTGGCCGTGGTGTTCCAGGACCCGATGACCTCCTTCAACCCCGCGCACCGCATGGGCTCGCAACTGGCCGAGGTGAGCCGCTTCCACCAGGGCCTGAGCCGGAAGGCGGCCTTCGCCCGCGCCGTGGACCGCCTGCGCGCGGTCCGGATCCGCGAGCCCGAGCGGCGGGCCGGGCAGCACCCCTTCGAGTTCTCCGGGGGCATGCGCCAGCGCGCCATGATCGGCATGGGGCTCATGGGCACGCCGCGGCTCGTCATCGCCGACGAGCCGACCACCGCGCTCGACGTCACGGTGCAGCAGCAGGTGCTCGGCCTGCTCGCCGAGGTGCGCCGCGACACCGGCGCCGCCCTCCTGCTCATCAGCCACGACGTCTCCGTCGTGACCGACGTGTGCGACCGGGTCCTGGTCATGTACGCCGGCCGCATCGTCGAGGAGCTGCCCGCGCGGGGGCTGCGGACGCTGGCCCGGCACCCGTACACGCGGGCGCTCGTCGCGGCCGTGCCCGACATGGAGACCGACCTGACCAGGCCGCTGGCCGTCATCCCCGGGCTGCCCGTCGATCCCGCGCACGTACCGGCCGGATGCGCCTTCGCGGCCCGCTGCCCGCTCGCCGACGATCACTGCAGGTCGGTCGAGCCCGCGCTGGAGACCGGCCCGGAGGGCAACCGCGTGGCGTGCCACAAGGCCGGGCAGCCCCTTCCCGCCCGCACCGAGGAGGTGAGCGCATGAGCGTGCTCGGCTTCCACGACGTCCGTGTGCGGTACGGCTCGCACACGGTGCTGAAGGACGTCAGCCTGGAGGTCGGCGACGGCGAGATCGTGGGCCTCGTCGGCGAGTCCGGCTGCGGCAAGTCCACCCTGGCGCGGGCCGCCGTCGGCCTGGCGCCCGTGACCGGTGGCCGCATCCTGCTGGACGATCGGCCGGTGCCGAGCCGGGGCCGGGCGCGTCCGGTCCAGCTGGTCTTCCAGGACCCGTACTCCTCGCTCGACCCCCGCATGACCGTCGGCGAGAGCATCGCGGAGGCCCTGCCCGAGCGGCTCGGCCGGCAGGCCCGCCAGGCGGAGATCGCGCGTCTGCTCGCGCTCGTCCACCTGGACGCGGCCCGGGCCGGCGACCTGCCCGGGCGGCTGTCCGGCGGGCAGCGCCAGCGCGTCGCGCTGGCCAGGGCGCTCGCCGCCCGGCCCGAGGTGATCCTCGCCGACGAGATCACCTCGGCGCTGGACGTCTCCGTGCAGGGCGCCGTGCTCAACCTGGTCCGCGACATGCGGCGCGACCTGGGCCTGTCCATGTTGTTCATCTCCCACAACCTGGCGGTCGTCCGGTACGTCGCCGACCGGGTGGCCGTGATGCACAACGGGGAGATCGTCGAGCACGGCCCCACCGCGCAGGTGCTCGGCACGCCACGGCACGAGTACACGCGCCTCCTGCTCGCCGCGCTCCCCGGAGCGGCGCGCCGGACATCCGAGAACTGAAGGCACCCCGCCCACCGTCCCGATCTTGAAGGAGCGGACATGACCGGCACCATCGACCGGACCCACTGGCAGAGCCGTCTCGACGAGCTGGCGAGCAAGCACGGCGTCCCCGGCGCCCAGCTCGGCATCCTGCGGCTCGGCGACGGCGGCGACGAGCTCGTCACCGCCGCGACGGGCGTGCTGCACGCCGGCACCGGCCAGCCGGCCGGCACCGACGCGGTCTGGCAGATCGGCTCCATCACCAAGGTGTGGACCGCGACGGTGATCATGCAGCTCGTGGACGAGGGCCGCTTCGCCCTCGACACCCCGGTGGCCAAGCTCGTCCCCGGGTTCGCGCTGCGCGACCCGGAGATCACCGCGGCCGTGACCGTCTGGCACCTGCTCACCCACACCAGCGGCATCGACGGCGACCTGTTCACCGACACCGGCCGGGGCGACGACGCGCTGGAGAAGTACGTCGCGCTGCTGGCCGACACCGCGCAGAACCACCCGATCGGCGCCACCTGGTCCTACTGCAACGCGGGCTACTCCCTGCTCGGCCGGATCATCGAGATCGCCACCGGCAAGACCTGGGACCAGGCGATCAAGGACAAGCTGTTCGCCCCGCTCGGTCTGACCCGCACCACGACCCTGCCGGAGGAGGCGATGGTCTTCGCGCACGCGATGGGCCACGTCAAGGGCGGCGAGGAGCCCGTGGTCGCGCCGGTGTGGGGCCTGCCGCGCGCGGTCGGCCCGGCGGGCCTGATCACCTCGACCGTCGCCGACGTGCTGGCCTTCGCCCGGATGCACCTGGCCGGCGGGCTCGCCGCCGACGGCACGCGGGTGCTGAGCGAGGAGAGCACCGCGGCGATGTCGGCCTACCAGACCGACTGCCCCGAGAAGCACCTGCTCGGCGACTCCTGGGGCCTGGGCTGGTTCCGCTGCGACTGGAACGGCCACCGCGCCTACGGCCACGACGGCAACACCATCGGCCAGGCGGCGTTCCTGCGGGTCCTGCCGGAGGCCGGCGTCGCGGTCGCGCTGCTGACCAACGGCGGCAGCACCCGCGACCTGTACGCCGGGCTCTACGACGAGATCTTCGGCGAACTGGCCGGGGTGCGGCTGCCCGCGCCGTTCGAGCCGCCGGCCGAGCCGGTCACGACGGACCTGGCGCCGTACGCGGGCACCTACGAGCGGGAGTCGGTGCGCATGGAGGTGTTCGAACAGGACGGCAAGCCGACCCTGCGCACCACGCTGATGGGCCCCCTGGCCAAGATCGAGGGCGAGCAGGTGGAGACGTACGAGCTGGTCCCGGTCTCGCCGGGCATGTACGCCGTCCGCCCCGAGGGCATGGAGTCGTGGGCCCCGGTCACGTTCTACACGCTGCCCACCGGCGAGGAGTACGTGCACTACGGCGCCCGCGCCACCCCCAAGAAGCTCGGCTGACCGTGCGGGTCACCTCGCGCGGCTCGCTCAGCCTGCCGTCGCTGCTCGCCGACCTCCAGGAGCTCGTCGAGTGCGAGTCGCCCTCCGCCGACCACGCCGCGGTCGCCAGGTCGGCCGCCCTCGTGGCCCGCATCGGGGCCGCCCTGCTCGGCGCCGAGCCGGAGCGGATCACCATCGACGGGTGCTCGCACCTGCGGTGGCGCTTCGGCGACGGCGACCGCCAGGTGCTGCTGCTGGCCCACCACGACACGGTCTGGCCGCTCGGCACCCTGGCGGCCCGCCCGTACGAGCTCGCCGGCGGTGTGATCCGCGGCCCCGGTTGCTTCGACATGCTCGCCGGGCTGGTCATGGCGGTCCACGCCGTCGCCGACCTGCCCGTGCGGACCGGCGTCACCCTGCTGGTGACCGGGGACGAGGAGCTCGGGTCGCCGAGCTCGCGCGCCCTGATCGAGCAGGAGGCCCGCCGGTCGCGGGCGGCCCTCGTCCTGGAGGCGTCGGCCGGCGGCGGCGCGCTCAAGGTGGGCCGCAAGGGCGTGTCGTTGTACGAGGTCCGCGTCACCGGCCGCGCGGCCCACGCGGGGCTGGAGCCGGACCAGGGCGTCAACGCCGTGGTCGAGCTGGCGCACCTCGTCCTCGCCGTGAACGCGCTGGGCGACCCGGCGGCCGGCACGACGGTCACCCCGACCGTGGCGAGCGCGGGCACGACGGCGAACACGGTGCCCGCCTGCGGCTCGTTCGCGGTGGACGTGCGGGCCTGGACGGCCGCCGAGCAGCTGCGGGTCGACGGGGCGCTGCGCGCTCTGCGGCCGGCCGTGCCCGGCGCCGCGATCGAGATCGCGGGCGGCGTCAACCGGCCGCCGCTGGAGGAGGCGGCCGGGCGGGCGCTGGTCGAGCGGGCGGCGGCCGTCGCGGCCCGGCTCGGCCTGCCGCCGGTCACCGGCACGGTCGTCGGCGGTGCCTCGGACGGCAACTTCACCGCGGGCGTGGGCACCCCGACGCTCGACGGCCTGGGCGCGGTCGGCGGCGGCGCCCACGCCGACCACGAGCACGTCGTCGCCGACCGGCTGCTCGACCGCACGGTGCTGCTGCGCGAGCTGATCGCCGAACTCCTGGAGGGGCAGGCATGAGCATCGAGGTTTCCGGCCGGCGGAGCCTGGACGTCGAGGCGTCCGCCGTCGGCCTGGCGGAGCGCGAGGCGGCACGGTGGGCGGCCAGGGCCGGGGTGACGGTCAGGGAGCTGCGCGACCTCGGCGAGGCCCACGCCGTGATCGCCCTGCTCGTCGAGATCTGGGGCCGCCCCGACAACCCCCTGATCACCGTGGAGTTCCTGCGGGCGCTGACGAAGGCGGGCAACTACGTCGCCGGCGCCTACGACGGCGACCGGCTGATCGGAGTCTGCATCGGTTTCCACGAGGAGCCGGCGGCCCGCACCCTGCACAGCCACATCGCCGGGGTGGCGCCCGGGCTGGCCGGCCGCGGCACCGGGATGGCGCTCAAGCTCCACCAGCGCGCGTGGGCGCTGGCGCGCGGCATCGTCGCGGTCGAGTGGACCTTCGACCCGCTGGTCAGCCGCAACGCCTACTTCAACATCGTCAAGCTGGGCGCGCTGCCGGTGGAGTACCTGCCCAACTTCTACGGCCCGATGCACGACGCGATCAACGGCGGCGACGACACCGACCGGCTCCTGGTGCGCTGGGAGCTGCTCTCGCCCCGGGTGCGCGCCGCCTGCTCGGGCACGCCCGGCGAACGGCCGGCCGCCGGCCCGTCCAGCAGGCGGGTCGCGGCGCCGGCCGACATCGAGGCGCTGCGCGTCCACGACGGGGCCGCCGCCCGGAGCTGGCGCCACCGGCTGCGCGACGAGCTGGAACCGCTGATGGCCGCCGGTGGCCGCGTCGTCGACTTCGACCGCGAGCTCGGCTACCTCGTCCGGCTCGCCGGCGCCCACCCCGACCCCGAACAGATCCGGAGAACCCCATGAAACTGCGGGGAGTCGAACTTCGCCGCGTCTCCATGCCGCTCGTGTCGCCGTTCAGGACCTCGTTCGGCACGCAGACCGAGCGCGACGTCCTCCTGCTGAAGGCCGTCACCGACGACGCCGAGGGCTGGGGCGAGTGCGTCGCGCTGGCCGACCCGCTCTACTCCAGCGAGTACGTCGGCTCGCAGGAGGACGTGCTGCGCCACTACCTGCTTCCCCGGCTCGCCTCCCCCGAGGGCCGGGCCGCGGTCGCCCGCTCGGGAGCCGCCGCGATCGCCGGCCTCATGCACCCGATCAAGGGGCACCGCATGGCCAAGGCCGCCCTGGAGATGGCGGTGCTCGACGCGGAGCTGCGCGCGCTGGGCCGCTCGTTCGGCCGCGAGCTGGGCGCCGCCCGCGACCGTGTCCCCAGCGGCGTGTCGGTCGGCATCCACGACTCGATCCCGCAGCTCCTGACGGTCGTCGAGGGCTACCTGGACGCCGGGTACGTGCGCGTCAAGCTGAAGATCCAGCCGGGCTGGGACCTGGCCCCGGTGGCCGCCGTCCGCGAGCGCTTCGGCACGGACGTGCTGCTCCAGGTCGACGCCAACACCGCCTACACGCTGCGCGACGCCCGGCACCTGGCCAGGCTGGACGAGTTCGGCCTGCTCCTGATCGAGCAGCCGCTGGAGGAGGAGGACGTCCTCGGCCACGCCACGCTGGCGCGGCAGCTCGCGACGCCGATCTGCCTCGACGAGTCGATCGTCTCGGCGCAGACCGCCGCCGCGGCGATCACGCTCGGCGCCTGCCAGGTCATCAACATCAAGCCCGGCCGGGTCGGCGGCTACCTGGAGGCCCGGCGGATCCACGACCTGGCCGTGGCGAACGGGCTGCCGGTCTGGTGCGGCGGCATGCTGGAGACGGGTCTCGGCCGCGCCGCCAACGTCGCCCTGGCCGGCCTGCCCGGATTCACGCTGCCGGGCGACGTCTCGGCCTCCGACCGCTTCTACCGCACCGACATCACCGAGCCGATCGTCCTGGACGACGGCCACATCGCGGTGCCCACCGGCCCCGGGCTCGGGGTCACGCCGATCCCCGAGGTGCTCGACGCGGTGACGAGGTCCGTCGAGTGGATCGTCCTCTGATCGTCGGACGATCCGACCCCGCGGCTCGGGCTCCTATACTGCGGAGCGTGAGCCAGCGTCCCCGTGCCAGCCTGGGCCGGGTCCTGGACGACCTGGGGATCACCCTGCTCGAGCTGATCGCCAGCGACGTCGACCAGCGCGAAGAGATCAGCGGACTCGTCATCTACGACCCGCTGGACGAGCCCGTGCTCGGGCCGCGCTCGCTGGTGCTCGGCATCGGCGTCGACCCGTCCGGCGACACGCTGCCCCGGCTGCTCGACACGCTCGGCGACCACGACGCGGTGGGCCTGGTCGTCCGGGCGCCGGTCGCCCTGACCCCGCAGGTGCGGGAGGCGGTCGCCAGGAGCGGCGTGGCGCTGATCGGCCTGCGCCGGGGCGCCACCTGGGCGCAGCTCACCGCGCTCATCCGGTCGATGCTGGCCGAGGGGGACATCGGCGAGCACGAGCACGAGTCGCTGGGCGGGCTGCCGTCCGGCGACCTGTTCGCGGTGGCCAACGCCGTGGCCGCGCTCCTCGACGCGCCCATCACCATCGAGGACCGCAACTCCCGCGTCCTCGCCTTCTCCGGCCGCCAGGACGAGGCGGACGCCTCCCGCGTCGAGACCGTCATCGGCCGGCAGGTCCCCGAACGGTACGCCACCCGCCTGACCGAGCTGGGCGTCTTCCGCGACCTCTACCGCTACCAGCGGCCGGTCGTCGTCACGCCGCAGGATCTCGGCTACGACGGGATGACGGTGCAGCGCGTGGCCATCGCGGTCCGCGCCGGCGACGAGATCCTCGGCTCGATCTGGGCCGCCATGGACGGCGAGATCGACGGCGAGCGGACGGACGCCCTGCTGGACGCCTCGAAACTGGTCGCGCTGCACCTGCTGCGCGTCCGCGCCGGCGCCGACGTCCGGCGGCGGCTGCGCGCCGACCTGATGGCGACGGTCCTGGAGGGCGGCGCCGGCGCGCGCGACGCGCTCGCGCGGCTGGGCCTGTCGGGCCGCACCCTCGTCATCGTGAGCGCCGCCCTGCTCACCGGCGACGACCACGCCTGGGCCGACCACGGCAGGGCCGCCGAGCTCGAACGGCTCGCGGACGCCCTGTCGGTGCACCTGTCGGCGGCGGTGCCGTCCGCCGCCGTGGCCGCCGTCGGCGGCACCGTGTACGGCCTGCTGCCCGTCATCGTGCCGACGGGCGACCCGGAACAGCGGGCCGTGCGCCTGGCCTCCGACTTCGTGGACCGGGTCGGCGGCAGCCTGCCCGCGATCCTCGCGGTCGCCCCGGCGGGGCCGGACATCGGCGGCATCGTCCGCGGCAGGGCGCAGGCCGACCGGGTGCTGCGGGTCATGCGGGAGGGGCACACCTCGCTGCGGGTGGCCCGGCTCGACGACGTGCAGACGCTGGCCCTGGTCCTGGAGCTGCGCGACCTCGCGGCGGCGCGCGGCGAGCGGCTGGTCGGCGCGATCGCCCGGCTGATGGACTACGACGAGCGCAACAACGCCGGTCTCGTCCAGTCGCTGGAGGCGTGGCTGGACGCGCTCGGCGACGTGGGCAAGGCGGCCGCCGCGCTCTTCATCCACCCCAACACGCTGCGCTACCGGCTCAGGCGGGTCGCCGAGGTGGGCGAGATCGATCTGGAGGACCCGGAGCAGCGTTTCGCGGCGATGCTGCAGCTGCGGATCCTGGCGCCCCGATAGGTGTCAGCAGCTCCCGCCGCAGGGACACCTGACCGGTCTCGGTGCGGGGCAGGTGCGCGGCGGGTGACTCCTCGGCCGCATGAGCGGGCGCCACTACGACCCGGGCACCCTTGCCGACGCCTGCGAACGTCACGACGCCTGGCTGATCTACGACGCGGCCATGGAACGCATCCGCTTCGACGGCTGAGGCCGAACGCCGTCACGAGAGATCGAAGGGGGCGGGGAAGTGGCCTTCCCAGATCTGGCGGGATGCCTGCTCGGGGTAGGGCAGAGTCTTCGACTCGGTGTCCAGGACCCGGGTGAGGCGCTCGCCGGGCCGGTGGGCGGACCAGCCCGCGTCGCCGGTGGTGACGAAGCGGACCCATGCCCCCTGGAGCTCGCGGGAGAGCGCGACGGCCTCGGCAGTGGGCTCCTCGCCGATGAGCTGGGTGCCGACGGGGCTGTCCAGCGTGCCGAACGCCAGGGGCACGTCGAGGCTGTGGCAGGCGCCCAGGATGCCGCCGAGGGCCGGGGCGACCCAGCACAGTTCGAACAGGTAGGAGGTGCCGCCGGCTGCGGCGTTCGCCTCGGCCAGCTTCTGTGACGGCATGCGGAAGAGGGCGTCGGAGTACACCGTCTCCACCAGTTCCTCCGGGCCTGCCTGCGGGAACGCGGCATGGTAGGCCCGCGCGCCGTCCGGCTGCGGGGCGTGCAGTTCCAGGGCCGCGCGGGCGTCCTCCTCGGTGAAGGTGCCGTGGCGTCCGCTCATGACGCTGAAGTACCGGAATTCGTCCCGGGCGTGGCCGACGAGCAGCTCGGTCCCGCTCGCGCGGGCGCCGGTCAGGGCGGGCCAGGGCGTTTCCGGGAGGACCTCGCCGTCGACGACGGGGCACAGCGCGGTGCCGGTCTCCGTGAGGCGTCCCCAGCTCTCCCGGTGCGCGTGGAGGCCGGCGTTGAAGGAGGTGAGCTCGGCGGCCAGGTGCCACGGGTCGATGTCGCGCAGGGCCTCGGCGGTGGGGGCCGCCGCGCCGAGCCGGTCCGCGAACGCGGCGGTGACCTGCCGGGCCAGCGCGGGGGTGCTGTGCAGCCCCGGCACCGAATGGGCGATGGCCCGGCGGAACAGGCCGCGCGCCGGCTTCATCGTCAGCAGGGCGGCGACCGAGCCCGCCCCGGCGGACACCCCGGCCACGGTGACCCGGCCGGGGTCGCCTCCGAAGGCGGCGATGTTGCGCTGCACCCACTCCAGCGCCGCGATCTGGTCGAGGAATCCGCGGTTGGGCGGCGCGTCGTCGAGGAACGCGAAACCCTCCGCGCCCACGCGGCAGTTGATGGTCACCACGACGACTCCCGCCTCGGCCAGCGCTGCCGGGTCGAACATCGGGTCGCTCGACGCCGCCGAGAGGTAGCCGCCCACGGGGATCCACACCAGCACCGGCAGCCCCGCCGCGCCGGGATCCGGGGTGCCGACGTTGAGCGTCAGCCAGTCGGTGCCCTGCGGGGGCACGTCGATCGGCAGGGACAGCGGCACCACGGGGCCGAACTCGACCGCCTGCCTCGTCCCCTCCCAGCGGTGCGGCGGCGCGGGCGCGGCGAAGCGGAGCGCGCCGACCGGGGGCTGGGCGTAGGGGATGCCGCGGAACACCGCGTGCCCCTGCCGCCGGAGCCCCTGCACCACGCCTTCCGTGGTCCGCACCGTCGGTTGTCCGGACATGACGATTCCTTCCCTCGGGTGGCCCCAGGATTATGGGTCAAGTGTATTATGTCAACTGTATTGGAACAGTTCTGAGGTACGAGGGGCCGGCGATGCCGAAACAGGTGGATCATCGCGAACGCCGCGAAGCGATCGCCCGCGCACTGTGGCGGGTGGTGGAGCAGCGCGGCGTCACACACCTGACGATGCGCGTGGTGGCACAGGAGGCGGGCATGTCACTCGGGCAGCTCCAGCACTACTTCGCCTCCCGCACCGCCATGCTCTCCTTCGCCATGGACTTCGCCTCCGAGCAGACCTCGGCGCGCGTACGCCAGGGGCTCGAACAGCTCGGTGACCGCCCGCACCCCCGCGACGTGCTGCGCCTGACGCTCGCGGAAATGCTCCCCCTGCATGCCGACGCCCGCGCGACCAGCCGGATGAGCGCCGCCTACGTCCTGGAGGCGCTGCACGACGAGGCCGTGCACGAGCAGGCGCGCCGCGGTCTCGTCCAAGGGCGGGCCCTGGTCGAGCAGCTGATCCGGCAGGCGATCGCCGACGGGCACATCGACTCCGGCCGTGACCCGGCGACCGAGACCAACCTGCTCCTCGCCCTCACCGGCTTCACCTCCCTGATCGAACTCGACGTGATCGAGCCCGAGGACGCGCTCGCCGCGATCGACGTGCAGCTGGACCGGCTGTTCACGAGTACGTGACCTGCCCCCGGGAAACGCGGTCCCAGCCGAGGGCGGCCCGCCCGGCAGCTCCCGCGGGTACTGAAGGTCGACCACGGGCGCCGTCGAGCAAGCCGCCGAGGAGCTCACCGACGCCGGCCACCGGCCTTGGCCCCGGTCTGCGACGTCACGGACGAAGACCGGGTCGCCGCCGACGAGACGGCCGCGGACTTCGACCGGGTGAACGCGGTCAACTATCAACGCCGTGCGCCCCGGCGTCATCGAGACCCCGATGGTCGCCGACATCCTGGAAGGTCAGGCGGGGGCCATGGCCGAGATCATGAAGCAGCAGCCCATCGGCCGCCTGGGCACCGCCGGCGAGATGGCCGAGGCCGTCCTGTGGCTGTGCAGCCCGGCCGCCGCCTGCGTCGTCGGCGTCGCCCTCCCGGTGGACGGCGGATTCACCGCCCATCGAGTTCGTTGCCCGGGGAGCCGGCCGAGCTCACGCTCGCTTCGCCAGCAGCGCGCGTCCCCACATGAAGCCGATCAACAAGAGCCCGGCACACCCGGCGATCGCCATGATGACCAGCCCCGCCGACGGCGGGCCGGACAACAGGCCGCGCAGCGTGTCGATGAGCGGGGTGAACGACAGGTTCCGGGCGAATGGCCGCATTCCCGGCCCCTTCTTGCCGGCCGGCACGAGTCCGATGACGATCCCGATGGCCACGAGCCTGCCGAGCAGGACGTCGTAGCGGGCCAGCGGGCCCCGCATGGTGCGGCGGAAGAAGTCGATACCGTCCAGGACGATCTCGCCCTCGTACGCCTCGCGCGGCGTCTCGGCCGCGATCACTGAACCGTTCATGGTCGTTACGGTCGCGGACCGCTCTGATGCCGGGCCGCTGTTGCGCTGACACGACCGCTGACACGGCCGGCGTGGACGCCGCCCCGATCGGTCCCGGCACGGCCACCACGCCGTTACCAGCGGAAATAGCCGCCGGGCTCCCTCGTGCAACGAGGAAGCCGCCGTTCAAGAAAGGCGAAGGTTTTGCGAAGGCGGCCTTATCTAGGGTCTGTCACGTCCGCGTTCATGGTGACCATCCATCGACGAACAGGAGACGACATGAGATCAGGCCACCGGCGTACCCGGGCGGGCATCTTCGCCCTGGCCCTGACGACCGCGATGTCCTCGGCCGTGCTTCAGGCCGGGCCCGCCCACGCCGACCCCGCGCCCTACTACTGCGGCAACTGGGCGGTCGCGGGCGGGTTCGACTACAGAGCGTGCGTGGAGATCAACCCGGGCAGCATCGGCCACGTCCTCGAGGTGAAGCGGGTGACCGGCGGCAGCCTGCTGAGGACGCTGGTCTATCTGCAGCGGCAGGTCAACGGCCGCAACTGGAACTGGTGCGAGGACCGGGCCGAGGACTTCGAGCCCTACGAGTTCAAGACGTTCCGGTGCTACTCCACCCGGACCGCAGGCTCCACCTACCGCACCCGGGGCGCCACGGGCGGGGCGGCCTACGCCTACTCGCCGACGGTCAGGGGCTGATCACCGGCGCTGGCGACGCGTGCGCTCCCGCGTCTCACCGGTGCGGCCAGTACAAGGCCGCAGGATCCCGGGACAGCGCGGGGTCGGCGAGCTGGGCACGGACCTGGCCGGCGTCAGGATGGGCGAGCTCGTCGAGAAGGACGAGAGCCTGCCGCCAGGTGACGCCGGCGAGGCCGTGATCGCCGCCGACGTGCTGGGCGTTGCCGAGCCGGATCAGCGCCTCCACCTCGCCGATGCGGTCGCCCAGCGTCAGGTACAGGCCGAGCGCCTGCCGGTGGCAGCGGACGGCGAGGTCGTACTGGCCGAGATGATGATGGGCGTAGCCGAGTCCGTCGAGGGAGGCGGCCTGCCCGTTGAGATCGCCGAGCTCCCGGAACAGGGCGAGGGCCTGACGGCAGTACACCAGCGCCCGGTCGTGCTGTCCGAGCAGGGCGTGGCAGTAGCCGACCCCGTTGAGTGCCTTGGCGTGCCCGGCGCGGTGACCGGCGGCCCGGAACAGGGCGAGGGCCTGCTCGGCGTGCCCGAGAGCGTCCGCGTATCGGCCCTGCCGGGACAGGGCCCAGGTCAGCTCGTGATGGGCGTGCGCCTGGCCCGGCTCATCGGCGAGGCCGACGGCCAGGCCCAGAGCCTGCGTGGCGTGGGTGTGGGCGCGGTCGAAGCGGGCGAGCAGGGTGAAGGCGCGGCCGAGGTGACGGTGGGCGTGGGCCTGTCCGCGGGGATCGGCCAGCCGGCGCGAGGCGTCCAGCGCGGCCTGCTCGACGCCCGCCCAGTCGAGCAGCAGGCCGCGCCAGCGCAGGAAGGCGCTCAGCGCCCACGCCAGGTGCCGCACCTCCTCGTCGAGCCCCTGGGCGGCGGCCTCCTGCACGGCGGCGAGCAGCGCGGGACGCTCGGCGGTGAACCAGGCCAGCGCCTGCCCGGCCCCGCCGATCACCTCGGCGCTCACCCCCGGTGCGGCCGGAGGCAGCGCGATCGGGCGCTGTCGCGGGGCCAGCAGCAGCGTGGCGGCGCACGCCGTGTGCAGGAGGTGATCGAGCAGCCGGCGCGACGCCTGCCGCCGGTCGGGCTCGGGGTCGACGGCGTGGACGAGCTCGGCCGCGTAGGCGCGCAGCAGGTCGTGCAGGGCGTACCGGCCGGGCTGGTGCTCGGCCACCAGGTGCGCCCCGGCCAGCTCGGCCAGCAGCGGCCGGACCTCGGGCACGGCCGCGCCCGCCAGGCTCGCCGCGGCGGGCGCGGCCAGGTCGGGGCCGGTGAGCACCCCCAGCAACCGGAACAACCGCGCCGCCGCCGGGCTCAGCGCCCGATAGGACCAGGAGAACACGGCACGCGGATCGGTGGCCGGATCCCGGCCGGCCAGGGCGTCGAGCCGGTTGCGCGCGTCACACAGCTCGCCGGCCAGCGCGCTGAGGGGGAACTCCGGATGGGTCGCGGCCCGGGCGGCCACGATGACCAGGGCGAGCGGCAGCCCCGCGCACCGGGCGGCGATCTCGTCCACCGCGTGCGGCTCGGCCGCCGCCCGCGCCGCTCCGAGGCGATGGATGAGCAGCTCGCGCGACTCGGCGCCGGACAGCGGATCCAGCCGCAACGGGTGGGCGCCCTCGGCGGCGACCAGGCCGGAGAGCTGGCTGCGGCTGGTCACCACCACGAGGCTGCCCGGCGCACCGGGCAGCAGCGGGCGAACCTGCTCGTCGTCGCCGGCGTTGTCCAGCACCACCAGCATCCGCCGCTCCGCCAGCAGGCTGCGATAGAGAGCGGCCTGCCCGCCCACGTCGGCCGGAACCCGGTCCGGCGGCACCCCCAGCGCGTCCAGGAACCCGGTCAGCGCCTCCGCCGCGCCCATCCGGGACCCGCCCGGGTCGAACCCTCTCAGGTTCACGTACAACTGCCCGTCACCGAACCGGTGGCGCACCCGATGCGCCCAGCGCATGGCCAGCGCGGTCTTGCCCACGCCGGCCACGCCGGCGATCACCGCGACCCGTACCCGGAGCCGGTCGCCGGACCCCAGCAGGTCGTCCAGCCGCTGCAGGCATCCGGCGCGGCCCGCGAACGCGGGCACCTCCGCCGGAAGCTGAGCCGGCCGTGGGCGCTCGGCCACCCCGGTGTCCCCCGGCTGCCGCCCTGGGCCGCGCGCCGGGAGAGCCACCGGGTCCGGGCCTGTCGCGCCGTCCGCGACGCGGACCGTCTCCCCGCGCAGGATCGCCAGGTGCAGTGAACGCAGCTCGGGGCCCGGCTGGGCGCCGAGCTCGTCCTCGATCCGCCGGCACGCCCGCGCGTACACCTCCAGGGCCTCCGCAGCACGGCCGGCCAGGCTCAGCGCCTGCATCAGCCGGGCCACCAGGGACTCGGCGAGCGGATGGTGGACGATCAGCTCCTCGAGGCGTTCGATCACCGGCGCGGACCGGCCCAGCTCCAGCTCCGCCTCCGCCCAGTCGGCCACCGCGCCCAGCCGCTGCTGCCGCAGCCCCTCGCGCACCCGCGCCGCCCATCCCCCGGCCATCCCGTCCAGCGGGGACGCCCGCCACAGGCCGACGGCCTCGCCCAGCAGCGCGGCCCGCTCCGGCCGGCGGCGGTGCGTGGCGCGGGCCTGCTCGACCAGCCGGCGGAACCGGTGCAGGTCGATGTGGTCGAGGTCCATGGTGAGGCGGTAGCCGTCCGCCCGGCGGTCCAGCGCGATCCGCCCGTCGTCGAGGTACCGGGCCTGCTCCAGCACGCGGCGGGAGCGGGCGACGTAGGTGTGCAGCACCTTGCGGGGCTCGCGCGGCGGGGCGTCGTCCCACAGGCGGTCGATGAGCGTCTCCGTGGGCACCAGGTGACCGGCCTCCACCGCCAGGGACGCGATCAGGATCCGTTGCTTGGCCGGCCCGAGATCGACACTGTGTCCGCCGGCCACCAGTTCGAGCGCGCCCAGCAGCCGAAGCTCCATGGTGCATCCCCCGTTGACGCGAAACCGGCGATTCCGGCCGCGCCGACCATCGAACCACAGGGGCCGAACGACCTACAAGAACGGCGGCACGCCCAGCCGGGCGCGGCGCTCCTCGTCGGTCACCAGAGGGCTGATCATGTGTCTGTGTAGGCTCCGTTCCGTTTCAACGGCTCCCATGCTCCACGGGCTTGTGGTCGCCGGATGTCCGTAAGTCGAGTTGTGGACCGTTTTGTTACCACCGACCGCCTTTACATTGTAGATCAATAATGGAGCCGAGCAGCGAGATATCGGTGTCGGTCCAGTTCCTCTTCTCGCACTCCGCGAGCACGTGGCGAGCAGCGGCGACAACGGACTCGCGCAGCACATCGAAGGCGACCTCGCCCTCCCCCTCGACCACGACCGGATAGGTCCTGCGCAGCACGGCGCGGTATGCGCTGCCACGCAGGTGCAGGCGAGCCTCCCACGGGCCGTCCATGAACGTGAGCTCGGCCGTTCTGAACGGCCGCCGCAGGGCGGACAACCACCATCCCAGGATGACGACGGGGAAGTCCGTCCAGCCGGCCTCGGGAAAGCCGTCCTCTCCCCGGTCGAGCCAGATCGGCCCCACGATCGATCCGGAACGCAGCCGTTCCAGCGCCGAGGGCTCCACGACGGCGCGCAGTTCCAAGGTCACAGTGCTCTCACCGGTCGTGCGGTTCTGAGGCGGCCCACCTCAGAGACAGGGCGGCTCATCGGTCGGCCGGGTCGGCGATGCGGTAACCCACGCCCGGCGTGGTGGTGATGATCGGCGGGTCGCCCAGTTTGCGGCGCAACCGGCTGACGGTCACGGGAACGGTGTTGGTGAACGGGTCGACGTTCTCGTCCCAGACCTGTTCGAGCAGCTCCTCGGCGCTGAGACAGGAAGGGCTGGCTCGCAGCAGCGCCTCCAGCAGCGCGAACTCCTTGACCGAGAGGTCGAGCCGCCAGCCGTCGCGGGTCGCCCTGTGACGGGCCGGGTCGAGCTCGACGCCGCCCGCCCGCAGCGTCCGCGGGCGGGCCGAGGGCCGCCGGCGGGCGAGCGCGCGCACGCGCAGCACCAGCTCCGGGAAGTGGAACGGCTTGGCGAGGTAGTCGTCGGCGCCCAGGGTGAGCCCGCTGACCCGGTCCCCCGGGGAGCCGGCCGCCGTCAGCATCAGAACCATGGCGCGCTCGTCGCGCTCGGTGATCATCTGGCAGAGGGTGTCGCCGTGGATGCCGGGCAGGTCCCGGTCGAGGATCACCACGTCGTAGCCATGGAGGTCGAGCTTGGCGGCGGCGGTGAGACCGTCGTGGGCGACGTCGACCGCCATGCCCTGATCCCTTAACCCCTCGGTCAGGACCTCGGCGAGCAGGTGCTCGTCCTCGACGACCAGGATCCTCACCCCGCACCGCCTTCCGGTGCGGGCGCCGACGGCAGCGAGACGGTGACGCGCAGGCCGCCTTCGGGTCGGGCGCTCAGGCTCAGGCGGCCGTCATGCGCGCACACGATGGCCGTGACGATCGACAGGCCGAGGCCGGAGCCGGCGACGGGGCCGGTGCGGTCGGCGAGGCGCTGGAACGGCCGGCCGAGCCGGGCGACGTGCGCTGGATCGAGCACGGGCCCGCCGGTCTCCACGATCAGCCGCACCGTCGCGTCGTCCCCTGAGGTCGTCACCCGGATCCAGCCGCCGTCCTGGTTGTGGACGATGGCGTTGTCGATCACATTGTCGACCATACGCGACAGCAGCGTCCGGCTGCCCTGGGTGCGCGCCGCCGGCTGCAGCTCGCCGTCGTGCAAGGTCAGGTTCCTGGCCGTGAGGTCGGCGGCGCGCGCGGTCAGCGCCCGTGACACCAGATCGCCCAGCGACAGCGCAGAGGCGTCGGCGAGCGGGCCGTGCTGCGCGCGGGCGAGTACGAGCAACCCCTCCAGCAGGTGGTCCACCCGGTCGAGCTGGGTGTGCAGCCGGTCGGCCAGCGCGACCGTCTGGGGTGGCACCGGCTCCGGTTTGGCCAGGGCCACGTCGACCGACGCCCGCATGATGGACAGCGGCGTGCGCAGTTCATGGGAGGCGTTCGCGACGAACCGGCGCTGGGCGGTGAAGGACGCCTCCAGACGTTCCAGCAGACCGTCGATGGTGTCGGCGAGGTCCTTGACCTCATCGGCGGGGCCCGGCACAGCGAGCCGTTCGTGCAGGTTGTCGGCGGAGATCCGGCGCGTCGCGGTGGTGATCGTCCGCAGCGGGCGCAGCACCCGATCGGCGATGACGTTGCCCATCAGGACGGAGACCGCCGCCATCACCGCCAGCGCGACCAGCGAACCCGTCAGGAGCCGGCGCGACTGTGTCGCCTCCGCTTGCGACAGCTGCGTCTCCAGGCTGTGGATGCGCTGCTGCGCCGCCGCGAGTCCGGGCTGCTGGACGACGGTGGCCTGAACGGGGACGACCTCGGTGTCGTTCGCACCGACCAGCAGATTGGTCAGGGCGAGCAGGGCCGCTCCGGAGACGAGGAACACAGCGGCGTACAAGACGGTGAAACGCAGCCGGACGCTCCGTCCCCCGCGACGCCGGGCGTGCGAGCTTGCTCATCGGTCCCCTTCTCGGCGAGTGCCCGTCCCAGGATGCCGCGCGGGGCTTAACAGCGGCATTACAGCACCGGTTCAGGCCGTGTTATGGCCGGATGCGTAGAACCTGACGCATGCCGACATCCGAAGCCGCCGTCAAGCCGCTGACCGCCCTGGTGCGCCAGAGTGGACCGGCAACCGGTTGATCGCCATGGCCGCCGCGATGCTGACCATCGTCCTGCTCGGCGTCGGCTTCGCGGCCGTCCCTACCAGTTCCTGCGGCGAGGGACCCGTCGAGGTCGCCTGCCCCACCGATCCCGTGGGGCCGCACGGGCGTTCGGTCAGCGACACGTTCTTCTTCGTGCATCGGCCCTTGGGTGAGAACGGCAGCATCACCGCGCGCCTGACCTCGATGACCGGCGTCATCACCTACCCGCCGCCCGATCACGACGAGATCGTCCCGGGCCTGGTGCCCTGGGCGAAGGCCGGCCTCATCGTCAAGGACGGCACCGCGCCGGGCTCCTCCTACGCGGCGCTCATGGTCACCGGCGGCCACGGCGTCCGTGTGCAGCACGACTACGTGCACGATGTGGCCGGCGGTCCGGGCGGCGTCGGCGCGGGCTCGCCACGCTGGCTGCGCCTGACCCGTTCCGGCGGGACCATCACCGGCTACGAGTCGGCCGACGGTGTGCGCTGGGCGAAGGTCGGCGCCGCCCATCTGCCCGGTCTTCCCGCCACCGTGCGGGTGGGGCTGTTCGCCGCCTCTCCAGGAGATCTGACGCTCCAGCGTACGCCCCTGGGAGCGAGCCTGCCGGAGTCGCGCTTCACCCAGGTCACCGCCGATCTCGACCACGTCAGCCTCGACGGCGCGCCGGCCGCCGGCTGGAGCGCGGCCCCGGTGGGGCAGATGGGCCGCACCGACTGGGAGCGGTATCACCGGGCGCCCGGGCTCGTCCGGTCGAGCGGGACGTTCAGCGTCACAGGAACCGGCGACATCGGGCCCGTCGCCGAGGGCGGGCACACCGCGCGCAGCACCCTCATCGGCCTGGCCGTCGCCATGGTCATCGTGATCGTGACGGCCGCCGGGAGCCGCTCTCGCCGAGCCGATGACGCGGGGGCCGGCGGCCGGATCCTGACGGCGAAGGCCGTGGTGATCGGCACGGCGGCCTTCCTCACCGGGCTGGCCGGCGCCGGCGTCGTCGTGCCCCTCGGCTCGGCGATCCTGCGGGCCCGCGGCATCAGCGTTCTGGCCCTGCCCACGCTCACCGGCCTGCGGCTCGTCGTCGGTGTCGCCGCGCTGCTCGCTGTCGCCGGCGTCTTCGCGCTCGCCCTCGGCACGCTGGTGCGGCGGGCCTGGGTGGCGATCGGTGTCGCGATCTCGGTGACCGTGCTGCCCTATGTTGTGGCGGCGCTGCCGCTGCTGCCCGACGACGTGTCGCGGTGGTTGCTGCGCCTGACTCCGGCCGCGGCCTTCGCCGTCCAGCAGACCGTACGCGAATACCCCCAGGTCATCGCCCACTACGCACCCTCGGGCGGCTACTTCCCCCTGCCGTGGTGGGCCGGATTGGCGGTGTTCTGCGGCTACACGGCGGCAGCGCTCGGCCTGGCCGTCCTCCGGCCGCGCGCTCGGAGGACACGATGGAGGTAGCCGCGCCTCAAGCGCGAAGGGCGTCGATCAGGGCGTCCACGGCGGCCAGCGCGGCGGTCGGGTCCAGCCCCGCGCGGGCGACCAGGGAATAGCCCTGGGCGGTGAACAGCAGGAGCTGCGCCTGGGCCTCGGGGGTGGCGGCCCGGGTGACCTCGCCGCCGGCCTGCGCGCGCCGCAGGGCGTCGGCGACGATCTCGATGAAGCGGGCGTGCGAGCGGGCCACGACCTCGCGGGCCTCGTCGTCCTCGGGGACCAGCTCGGCGGTGGTGTTGCCGATCATGCAGCCCTGCGGGACGCCGACGTCGGAGGCGTACTCGTGCGCGCGGGCCGGATGGGTGAGCACCTCGCGCAAGGCCGGCAGCACCGGCCCGGTCTCCAGCGCGGTGAGCAGCCGGCGCTCGTAGGTGTCCCAGTACAGCTGGACCGCGGCCAGGTAGAACTGCCGCTTGTCACCGAAGGCGCCGTACAGGCTGCCCCGCTCCAGGGCCAGCGCGTCGACGAGGTCCTGGACGGAGGTCGCGCCGTAGCCCCGGGACCAGAACAGCAGCAGCGCGCGCTCCAGGGCCTGGTCCTTGTCGAAGGCGCGAGGGCGCCCTGTCCGTGCCATGTGCCCAGGTTACGACTTTTTGACCGCTTGCACAAAACACCGTACGGTGATGCCCGGACGACTTCTTGAACGACCACATAAAAGTCGGCCGGCGCGAGCGTGCCGGCCGGCGAGAGGCGGAACCACATGGACTTCACCGGAAAGACCGCGCTGATCACCGGGTCGGGCGCCATCGGCGGGCTCGGGCACGCGACAGCGAGGATCCTCGCCGCCGGCGGCGCCGACCTGATCATCACCGGCACCGACCCCGGCCGCGGCGCCCAGGTCGTGGACGACGTGCGGGCGAGCGCGGCCGGCACCGTGCGCTTCGTCCCCGCCGACCTGGCCGACCCGCACTCCGTGCGGCGGCTGGCCGAGGACGCGGGAGCGGTGGACATCCTCGTCAACAACGCGGGCGTCGTCCCGTTCAGCGCGACCCCCGACCAGGATCTCGCCGCCTACGACACCGCCTTCGCGGTCAACGTGCGCGCCCCGTTCGTCCTGGTCGCCCAGCTCGCACCGAAGATGGCCGCACGCGGCGGCGGCAGCATCGTCAACGTCAGCTCCACCGCCGCCGGCCTGGGCATGCCGCTGATGGCCGCCTACGGCGCCACCAAGGCGGCGCTGGAGTCCCTGACCCGCACCTGGGCGGCCGAGTTCGCCGCCTCCAACGTGCGCGTCAACGCCGTGGCGCCCGGCCCGATGACCACCTCCAAGGTGGTGGCGGCCATGGGGCCGGACGTCGGCGGCATGGGGCTGACGACCGCGCTCGCACGCGCGGCGGACCCGGCCGAGGTCGCCCAGGTCATCGCCTTCGTCGCCGGCGACCAGGCGAGCTACGTCACCGGCGCGGTCGTGGCCGCCGACGGGGGCCGTACCGCCATCTGATCCGGGACGCGCCGGCCACGGCCACGTCCACAGGGCGGCGGCCGGCCGCGGACCGGATGCCCCGTCATCGTCACCAGAGTCACGCGCCTCGGCGCGAGTGAGGAGAACAATCAATGGGACGTCTCGCGGGCAAGTACGCCCTGATCACAGGTGGGACGAGCGGCATCGGGCTGGAGACCGCCCGGCAGTTCCTCACCGAAGGAGCGGCAGCTGTCGCGATCACCGGCCGCTCACGGGAACGGCTGGAGGAGGCCGCCCGGCAACTCGACGGCCCGCTGCTGCCCATCCTCAGCGACGCCGGCGACGTGCCCGGCCAGGCGGCACTCGCGGCGCGGCTGCGGCAGGAGTGGCCGCGGCTCGACATCGTGATGAGCAACGCCGCCGACGTCACCCATCTGCCGATCGAGCAATGGACGGAGGAGTCCTTCGACAGGCTCCTCGCCACCAATCTCAAGGGGCCGTTCTTCCTGGTCAAAGCCTTGCTGCCACTCCTGTCGCGGCAGGCCTCGGTCATCCTCGTCGGCTCCGTCTCCGCCTTCGTCGGGCACGAGAACGCGGCGGTCTACGGCGCCGCCAAGGCGGGCCTGCTGTCCTTGTCCCGAGGGCTGACCTACGAGCTGAAGGACCGGGGCATCCGGGTCAACGGGCTGAGCCCGGGGCCGACCCTCACCGACACGTTCAAGTCGCTCGGCCCCGAGCGGCAGGCCGCCGTCTACGACGAACTCCGGCGGACCGTGCCCCTCCACCGCATCGGCACGGCCACCGAGCTGGCGAAGGCCGCCGTCTACCTGGCCTCCGACGAGTCCGCCTACACCGCCGGCACCGTCCTGCGCGTCGATGGCGGCATCGGAGAGCTCGCCTACTGAGGCGCCTTCGTCGGCAGTCTGCTCGCGTTCACGGCGATGCGGCTGGTTGACGTGCTGCGCACTGCCCGGCCCGGGGCAGCTGATGCGGCCCCTGACCCGTCAGAACCTGGCCGGTGCGCCGAACCCCAGCCCGAGGAAGGCCGCGAACCCGCAGGCGGCGATCATGATCAGCAGGTTGGCGGCGGCGAGCCCGGCATGGTGGTGTTGCCGAAGGTGGACGGTCTCCACCATGGCGGTGCTGAAGGTGGTGTAGCCGCCGAGGAATCCGACGCCGAGGACGTCGCGCCAGCCGGTGGCGACCTCGGCGGCCATCCACAGGCCGGTCAGCAGCCCGAGCAGGAAGGCCCCGGAGATGTTGATCAGCATGGTGGCCAGCGGGATGGTCGTGGGCCAGCGGGAACGTACCAGGCCGTCGAGGACGAAGCGGGCGGCGGCGCCCAGCGCGCCGGACAGGCCGACCAGCAGCGTCGTCGTCACGGTCACCGGCGGCGTCCGTCGTCAGGGCCCATGCAGGTGTGCGGCGAGCGGCGGGCGCCCGCGGCCAGGACGCCGAGATGGGCCGCGGCCAGGCCACCGAGCAGGGTCAGCGCGCCGTATCCGAGCGCGAGCACCGGGTGCCCGCGCAGGTTCAGCACGTCGAGGTCGACGGCCAGGGCGCTGTAGGTGGTGAAGGCGCCGAGCAGGCCGGTGCCCGCCAGCAGGCGCAGGTCCCGGCGCGTCCGGCTCTCCTGGCCGCGCCCGGCGAGCGCGGTCAGTAGCCAGGCCAGCGCGAACGCGCCGGCCACGTTGACCACGACGGTGGCCACCGGGACCCCGCCCACAGGCGCGACCAGCTGGGCGACGCCATGGCGCAGCAGGGTGCCGACGGCGCCGCCGGCCATGACCAGGGCGATGAGGCGCGGACGCAGGTAGGCGGGGCGGGCGGGCACGGCGGGGTCAGTCGTTCCAGTAGCGCTGTTCACGCCACGGGTCGCCGTAGTTGTGGTAGCCGGCTCGTTCCCAGAAGCCCGGCTGGTCGTGTTCCAGCAGCCGGATGCCCCGCACCCATTTGGCGGACTTCCACAGATACAGGTGCGGGACCAGCAACCGGGCCGGGCCGCCGTGTTCGGCGGGCAGCGGAGCCCCGTCGAAGGTGTGGGCGATCCAGGCCTGGCCGTCGCGCACATCGTCCAGGGGCAGGTTGGTGGTGTAGCCGCCGTGGCAGTAGACCGACGCGAACCGGGCGTTCGTCTCCACCCCGGCCAGCAGCACGTCCAAGGACACGCCCTGCCAGTCGGTGTCGAACTTCGACCAGCCGGTGACACAGTGGATATCGGTGTGCGGGCTGTCCTGCGGCAGGTCCAGCAGCTCGGCCCAGCTCCAGGTGCGTTCCGCGCCGGTCTCTGTGATCAGCGTGAAGCTCCAGCCGGCGGTGCTGACGTGCGGGGTGGGCCCGGCGCTCAGTACGGGAAAGCCACTGGTCAGGGTCTGGCCGGGCGGCAGCCGATCGTTCCGCTGACCGCGCCCGGAAAAGCCACGGGAGATGACGGCCATGGTCAGATCCTCCCGAGGGGCCGGGTGTCGAGCCTGACGAGGCCGGGCATCGCGCCGATGATCCCGCCGGGAGCCTCGATCATGGTCATCAGCACGTTGCCGCAGGTGCGGCAGTGCAGCGCGGTCCCGGCGGCCGGGCCGTAGACGAGCGCCTCGGCCAGCGGCGCGTGCTGGTCACAGGCGGCGCACACTCCGTGCGCGGCGGTCATGTCCCGGCCGAAGAACGCGGCCAGCGGGCCGGCCGCGGCGTTGCCGTCGATGGGTGACATGCGGATCCTCTCGTGGACGGCTGCGCGGGTCAGCCGTGGCGTTCGGTACGGGTACCGGCCGGCGGGTGGGCGGGACCGGTCAGGAGATCGGCGTAGTGCTCCGGCCGGCCGGGCCGCCACGGTGGCCGCGCCGGTCGGCGGGTGTCGTCAGGTGCGCAGGAACTCGATCAGGTCGTTGTTGAACTTCTCCTTGTCGCCCGGCACCAGCGCGATGCCGTGCGAGCCGCCCTGGTACACCTTGTACACACAGTCCGGGATGATCTTGGCGGACTTGTCGGCGGACGCCGCGATCGGCACCACCTGGTCGTCGTCGCCGTGGACGATCAGGGTGGGGATGTCGAACTTCTTCAGGTCCTGGGTGAAGTCGGTGGCGGAGAAGGCGTCCACGCAGGCCACCCCGGCCTGGATGTTCTCGGCCATGGCCATCAGCCAGAAGGCGTCCTTGTTGCCCTGGGTCACCTTGTTGCCCGGCCGGTTGGCGCCGAAGAATCCGTCTGCGGTGTCGCGCCAGAACTGCGAGCGCTCGGCGAGGATGCCTTCCTTGATCTGGTCGAACACCTCCTGCGGGGTGCCCTCGGGATTGCCGGGGGTCTTGAGCATGAGCGGCGGGACGGCCGACAGCAGCACGGCCTTGCTGAGGCGGGAGGTGCCGTGCCGGCCGATGTAGCGGGCCAGCTCGCCGCCGCCCATGGAGTGCGCCACCAGCGTGACGTCGTTCAGGTCCAGGGCCGTGATGAGGTCGGCGAGATCGTCGGCGAAGGTGTCGAAGTCGTAGCCGCCGAAGGGCTGGCTGGAGCGGCCATGGCCGCGCCGGTCGTGCGCGATCGCGCGGAAGCCCTGGTCCGTGACAGCCTTCAGCTGGTCGTGCCAGGCGTCGGCGTTTAGCGGCCAGCCGTGGATGAACACGACCGGGCGGCCGCTGCCCCAGTCGTAGAAGAAGATCTGCTCATCGTCGCGGGTGGTGATGTACGGCATGGTGCAGGCTCCCGAGTGGCTGGTGGTCGCGTCGATGGAATTCGAGGGTGTGCGTCGGTCGTTCCGTCGCACCCGGTCCGGGACAGGGCGGTACGCAGGGCGGCGGACATGTCACCTACCGCAGGCAATACCGCACTCCATCGCCCGCTTAAGGCCAAGGCAGGATCTGGGGCTCTTTGCCCGCGCCCGAACCCGCGGTTTCCCGCGCCGCGCGGGCCCTGCGGCTCGGAGCGGCGCTGCGGCTCGGAGCGGCGCTGCGGCGACGGCCATAGGCTGCTCCCGTGACCGACACGGAGATCATCGACGAGACCCCGGCGGCGAGGGCCGCCCGCTTCCGCGCGGAGGCCGCCACACGGGGCATCCCGGCCGCCGAGGTGGAGGCGTACCTCCGCACCGCTCGCCCGGCCGTCTACCTCGCACCGGACGGCCCCGGCCCGGTCGTGGCGCTGACCGGCGGGAACCCGCCCCTGCCGGAGGGCGCCCCAGCGCCGGCGGCGGCGTTCGTCGCGGCCGTCGACTGCGCGGCGCTGCCGCCCGGCGTGACGGATCTGCCGCTGCCTGCCGAGGGCCGGCTGCTGTTCTTCGCCGACCCCGATCCGGGCAGCGGAGCGGTGGTCGCCGACGCCGTGCGTTACATCCCGGCCGGGACGCCGTTGACAGAGCGTCCGGCCGATTCGGGCACCTACCGCCGGGCGCGGCTGGACTTCTGCTTTCACCAGTGGTCGTGGCCGTGGCGCGAGGAGGACGACGACGAGGAGTCGCAGCGGGCGGCCGAGCTGGAGTCCGCCTGGTCGCAGGTGGTCGGCTGGCGCCCTCACTGGCGCTTCCAGCTCGGCGGCGAGCCGGTCCTGTTCAACGAGGACCCGGTCGAGCTGGTCCGGGGCGAGGCGCCGCTGCCCGTCGCGGACGGCGACGAGTGGACGCTGCTGGCCACCTGGCGTGGTGAGGAGGACTGCGCGGAGCTGGAGGCGGGCCTGTTCCACTGGGTGATGCGCCGCGCCGACCTGGCCGCTCTCCGCTTCGACCGGGTGTACGTCCACGTCGACGCCTTCTGACCCGCCGGGGCGTCCTGTCCGTGGCGCGACCCCGGACGGCCGGGCGAACCACGCGGCACGTGCAGCGACGTATCCTTCGCCCCGTGGGACTGCGGTTCACGACGCGCGGGTCGGACTCGGCATGGGTCGACACCGTGTGGACATGCACGAGCGAGCAGGTCACCGCGATGACGTCCGTCGCGGGGGTGCGTTGGGGCCTGGTGTTCTGGGAGCAGGCCGGCCGGGCGTACGCGGGTGTCACCGGCCCCGAGACCCGGACCGGCACGGCGCCGGTGCCGGAGGGCGCCACCTTCACCGGCATCGAGTTCGCCGTGGGCACCTCGCTGCGGGCCGTGCCCACCTCGGCGCTGGTGAACGGCGGCATCGGGCTGCCCGACACCACGCGCCGGACGTTCCGGCTGGACGGCACGCGCTGGGAGACGCCCGGTCCCGACGACGCCGAGGCGCTGGTCGAACGTCTCGTCCGGGCCGGGATCGTGGTCCGTGACCTGCTCTGCGTCGAGGTGCTGCGGGGTCACCGACCGGCCGTCTCGGGGCGTACGGTCGAACGCCGGTTCCGCGCCGCGACCGGACTGACGCAGGGCACCGTCCGGCAGATCGAGCGCGCCCGTGCGGCGGCGCAGCTGCTGGCCGCCGGCGACCCGGCCGCCGGCGTCGCCGCCAAGCTCGGCTACTGCGACGAGCCGCACCTGGCCCGCGCCCTGCGCTCCTACGTCGGACGCACCCCCGGGCAACTGCGCGAGGGCACCGGCGGCGCGATCGCCCTCGACCTGGATCAGCGCCTGACGTCGTAGACCAGCTTGAGGATCCCGTTCGAGTAGCTCTGCGATTCCCGCAGCGTCAGCATGTGCTTGGCGCGGTCGGCCCGGTCGAACAGGCTCTTGCCTGCGCCGAGCAGCACGGGAAAGACGAGCAGGTTGTACTGGTCGATCAGGCCCGCGTCCGACAGCCGCCGAGCCAGCTCCGCGCTCCCGTGGATGAAGATCGCGCCGCCCTCGTCCTCCTTGAGCGCGGCGATGTCCTCGGTCGAGCGCAGGATCGTGGTCGGCCCCCACCCGCCGACGAGGGCGTCGTCGGACAGCGTGGTCGACACCACATACTTGGGCAGCTCCTTGTAGTCGGCGTGGTCCTGCGAACCGGGCCAGGTCGTCGCGAACGCCTCGTAGCTGCGGCGCCCGAACATCAACGCCGTCGTTTCGGCGAGCTCCTCACCCTTCAGCGACCAGGCTTCGGGGACGAACTCGAGGTCCTTGAACACCCACCCGCCACTGCGGTGCTCCTCCCCCGGCCCGCCGCCGGGCGAGTCCACGACGCCGTCGAGCGACATGAAACCGGTGTAGACCAACTTACGCACTGTGCTGTCTCCTTCATACGCGGGCGAGTTGCCGGGTCCACGGTAGATGACGGCCACGGTCGCCGTCTTGAACGAAAACGACAACAGGGCCAGAACGCTCATCTGAACAGCGCGGCCAGCATCCGGATCCTGCGCCTGACCAGGCCGCACGCGTGGCGCCGCCGCCCGTTGTAGCCGCTCTGGGCGCTGCGGGCGCGCTCAACCACGCGAGCGGGCCCGCAGCACCAGGTCGTGCAGCGCCGCCTCGACGCCGGCCCGCTCGGGCAGCGCCGAGGAGTCCCGGGCCTCCTCCAGGGCCCGCCTCATCCGTTCCACGTCCGCCGCCAACCCCTCGCCCGGGACGAGGCCGCCGGGCAGGCGCCCGTGCTCGGCGGCCTGCTTGGCGGCGACGAGTTCCGGCAGGTACGCGGGCCCGTACGCGTACAGCCTGGTCAGGTCGGCCTGCAGCTCCCCCGTGCGCATGAGATGCGTGCCCGTGGCCAGCACCCGGAAGGTGTAGAGCAGCGGTTTCAGCTCCCCGGTCTGCTCGAACAACCGCCACTGCGTACGGGCGAACCCCAGGTAGTGGTGGGCGTGATGCCGCGTCAGGCAGCCGGGCGCCAGCGCGACCAGCTCCTCGTGCACCGGCGAGGACGCCACCACCAGCGGCGACAGCAACTGCTCCAGGACGTAGCCGTTGCGGCCGAGCAGCAACCGGCAGAACTTGGCGGCGTCGTGCGTGACGAGGTCCACCTCCACGCCGTGGCGCGTCCACATCCGCGACAGCGTCTCGGGCCCGTGCCGCAGCCCGGCGACCTCCTCGACGGGCAGCACGTGCATGCCGCGCAGGTCCACGTCCGAGTCCGCCGACGGGAAGCCGTACAGGTGCGCCCCGCTCACCGTCGCGAACACCAGAGGATACGGTTGCTCGCCGGGAATCTCCGCCAGCCACCCGAACAGTTCCACGAACTCCCCCTTTGTGCGCCGATCAGTGCATTTTCCCCCGAGATCGTGGCTGTGCCGTCGTCGTGCTCGTCGAAGATTCTGGCGGCGGACCCCCAGGCCGAGGCTGGGGGTGCCGTCACCTGCGGGGCTGAGCCGAGCACCAAGTCCTCGATCAGGTGTCGAGCAGGCGAGAGCTACCGAAGCACTCCATAAGCCGAGCCGGGCCGCCTCCAGAGCCGCCTCCAGAGCCGCTTCGCCGTCCGGGCCGGCACCTGCCGCTGAGGGCTGTTGATCCGTAGGCTCGGGCGTGTGGGTGATGCCAAGGTCGGTGAGTGGACGCAGTTGGGTGAGCTGGACGGGCCGGCCGGGTTCTTGAAGGTCCGTGGCCGCCGGTACCGCTACCCGGACGGCAACGAGGCCGTGTGGGACATCCTCGTGGGCGGCGCGACCGTCGCGATCGTCGCCCTGACCGACGATGAGCAGGTGGTGCTGGCCCGGCAGTACCGGCCGGGGCCCGGACAGGTGCTGCTGGAGCTGCCGGGTGGCAACGCCGACGGAGACGAGCCGGTCGAGGTCGCGGCGGCCCGGGAGTTGCTGGAGGAGACCGGCTACGAAGCTGCGGCACTCGAGGTGGTGATGCGGACGTTTCTGTCGTCGTATGCCTCGCATCGCCGTCACGCGGTCCTGGCCCGTGGGTGCCGGAAGGTCGCCGAGCCGAGGCTGGATGACGCCGAGTTCATCGAGACGGTGCTGATGCCGGTCGGCGCGTTCATCGAGCACGTGCTCAGCGGGCAGCTCACCGACACCGACGTCGCCTTCGCGGGGCTGGCCGCCGCCGGATATCTGAAGCCGTCCCCATGACCGTCCGCACGCGCGCGTGGTCAGGAAGGCGCGGGCGAGCCGGGCAGTTCCTTGCGCCCTGGCCGTGCCACCTCATGCTCGTCACATGAGTCGCTACTCGAGACGGCTTGAAGAGCGGCCAGCAGCTTGGCCGGATTCTCGAGCAGATCCGGGTTGCGTTCCATGTGCATGAGCTCTCTCTGCGTGAGATCCCGCACGGTGAGCGCCGTCCCGGATTTCAGGAGGAGCAGGGAGCCGATCATGATGGCGGCGTTGGGCTGATCCGCAAGCGCCTGGATGAGGCCGCTTACGGCGGCTGCCTTCTTCTCGTCGACCTCGGCCTGAGCGCGGTGGAGGTTCTGCAGTTCGAGGGTTCGCCGGACTTCGCCAGCGATTTCTTTCACGATCTGCGCATTACCCAGTTCTCTGCCTCGGAGAGACCATTTCCGGAACCAGGAGCCGCGGATGGCCGGCTCGTCGGTGACTGTTTCGAGACCGAAGGCGGTGGCGAGCTCCTCGAGTGCGGTTTCGACTTCTGCACTCGACGATTCCTGCTCCAAATAGACGGTGATCGGGGCGAGGTCCGCGGCGGGAGAACGGGCATGCTGAAGATGGTCGCGAATGGCGAGTTTGATGGCGGATTCCAGCACGCGCCCAGGACGCACCTCCCTTGGCGATCGAATCCCACGGTGCACGCGCAGCGTGTGAGCCGCGTCGCCGCCCACCCCGGTGTGGCCCACACCGGGGTGACTCAGCCGCCCCACGTTCGCCACCCCATGGCCTCGCACGTTGTCGACAGGAACCGCATGATCAACCTGCATGGTCACCTGCGCGGCATCGGGCCGGGCCATCGCTTCGATGATCACATGAAGCAGGGAACGGATCTCGCTCTCCTGGGCGCTCCAGAGCACATCGTGCGACGTGCCGGCATGGTCGATGACCAGGCTGTACAGAGCCGGCTCTCGAAGCGCGGCGACCAAGCGCCAGACCGACACCATCCCTGCCGCGCTCGCGGCCATCGCTCCGGCGACCTCCGAGAAGACGGCCAGACCTCCTCCGATGACCACGCTGACGCCTGCGCGAAAAGCGAATTTTCTCCAGACAGGGCCCTTTTCCCGCTTCAAACGGCGGGAGCCGACGCGAGTGATATTCACCAAGGGATAGGCATCCTGGCCGATCCACAGCACTCCCCCGCCGATCCGGACTTGAACGGATGAGTAACCGGGTGCCATCGACATGCCCCTATCCCCCGCTACGGGTATGCGTTTCCAGGCGAAGTACGGGTGTGAAACCATAACACTTCATGGCCATCCGGTAAGGCCATTGTGCTCCTTCGGAATAAGTATCCGAATAGCCGCCGCCCAGAGCGTCGAGCGCGATGCGCAGGGCCTGCGACAACGCCGTGAGCCGGTCGGGCCCGAGCCGAAGGCGTTTCGCCCGTGATGTGCAGTTCTCACTACGGAAGGCCGCTCAAAGTCTGCGTCAACGCAGAGTGATCTTCAACACGGACGCCGAGAACGAGGCCGACGACCAGTTCGCCATCGTCCACGCACTGTTGTCACCCACGTTCGACCTCCGGGGACCTGCTCGGCATGACCGGCTCCATCCCTGTCGCGATCGGCGCGACGAGCGCCCTGCCCAACGGGCGGACGCCGGTGGACTCGCCGGGAGCCCGGCTGATCATCGAGGAGCCGAAGCTCGCGAGCCAGGACGATCGGCTCTTCGTCGCCTTCCTCGGCCCGCTGACCGACCCGGCCAACGACATCCACGCCGCCAACGTGGTCTCCGACTCCGGGATCACCGGGTGGCAGGTGCCCAGGGACGTCTGCACCAAGGTCTCGGTGAGCCACGCTCCCTGGAAGACTCTCCGGTCGTCGCGCTGCTGGGGCCGGGCCCTCCCTCGACCTGGCCCGGCCCCAGCCCGGCCGCTTCAGCGACGCCTGACCTGGTGCGGCCGAAGGTCAGGTGCGGGTCCAGCGCTGGTTGGCGCCGCCGTTGCACGACCAGATGGTCAGCTTGGTGCCGTTGGCGGTGGCGTTGCCCGGCACGTCCAGGCACTTGTTCGCGCCGACGGCGGTGATGGTGCCGTCGGCGTTCATGCGCCACTTCTGGTTGTTCTGGCCGTTGCAGTCCCAGATGATCACCGCGGTGCCGTCGGCCGTCCCCGCGCCGTTCACGTCCAGGCATTTGCCGCCGTGGACGCGCAGCTCACCGGCGGCGGTCGTGGTCCACTGCTGGGCCGGCTGCCCGTTGCAGTCCCAGATCTGCGTCTGCGTGCCGTTGGCCTGCGAGGAGCCGGCGTCCAGGCACCGGCCCGACCCGGCGCCGCGCAGCGCGCCGGTGTCAGGGGGCGAGCCGTCGTCCTGCCCGACGCCCCTGCCGTTGAAGGTGACGGAGTCCAGGTCGAACGCGTTCGCGGACGGTGCCTTGAACACGACGTAAAGGTTGTGCGTGCCGCCGGGGTCGGTGACCCGTACCGCGGGCAGCGACACGTAGGTGTTCCAGCCTCCGGTCGCCGGCACGGCGCTGGTGGCGAGGAGGGGCCCGGACGCAGAGCCGGCGCGCAGCTCGATGGAGGCCCCGGTGGCGGAGGGCGCCGACACGCGGAAGGACACCGTGTCGATGCCGGACAGGCTGATCGGGGTGAAGGAGATCCAGTCGTTGTTGGAGATGTCGCCGACGCGCCTGCCGCCTTCGGCTCCGGACTGGTCGACGACGCGGATCCCGGACGAGCCGGTGAAGTGCTCGGCCTGCTTGTGCTTGGGCTGCAGGGTGATGCCGGCGGAGCCCTTCAGGCCGCCGGAGTCGGTGTAGTCGGCCGACAGGACATAGTAGACGTTGGCGGCCTCGTCGTGGCCGGAGGCGGTGGTCGTGACCGTGCCGGCGCATCCGGTGTACTGACCGGTGTCGTGGGCGTGCTGGTCGTGGCCGAGCGCGGTGATCACGTTGACCTCGGCGCAGTCGGCCGCGCCGTCCTCGGCGTCGGTGACGCTCACCGTGTAGTCCACCTCGTCGCCGAAGTCGATGAACCCGCCGTCGGGCGGGGCCGAGAAGGACACTGCGGGACGGGTGTTGCCGACGACGACGGGTACCGTGACGCTGCCCGTCTTGCCGCCCGCGTCCCGCACCGTCAGCTTGGCGGTGTAGGTGCCGTTGGCGTTGTAGGTGTGGGAGGGGTTGGCGCTGGTGGAGGTCGCGCCGTCGCCGAACTCCCAGGCGTAGGTGATCGCGTCCCCGTCGGGGTCGGCCGAACCGGCCGAGGAGAAGGCCACCGTCAGCGGCGCCGTGCCCGAGTCGGGGCTGGCGCTCGCCTTGGCCAGGGGCGCGCGGTTCCCGGCCACGTGGTCGATGCGGTAGATGCTGTCGTCGGTGTTCGCGTGGCCGAAGCCGTTGCCCCAGTCGGCCATGTAGAGGGCGCCGTCCGGGCCGAACTTCATGTCGATCGGCGCTCGCGGGGCGAGCTGCGCCACGAACGGGCTGATCTTCAGGAGGTCACCTGAGGAGTCCAGGCGGAACTCCTTGACGAAGTTGCGGCTCCATTCGTAGAAGAACGGCGTGCCGTCGTAGTAGGCGGGGAACTTCCGGTCCGAGCCGCTGGCCGCGTCGTATCGGTAGAAGGGGCCGCCCATCGGGGCGGCGCCGCCGCAGCAGTCGATCTCGGGGAACTTGGCCGAGGCGTGGTAGTCGTACCACACGGTCGCGGGCTTGGCCGCGGGCAGGCTGGTCAGGCCGGTGTTGTTGGGCGAGTTGTTGACCGGCGCCGAGCAGTCGAATTTCGGGCCGGAGGTGCCGGTGGCGAAGTTGAAGTCGTTGTACGGGAGGTTGTCGCCGACGCAGTACGGCCAGCCGTAGAAGCCCGGCTGCTTGATCAGGTTCCACTCGACGGTGCCCTCGGGGCCGCGGCTGGGGTTCGCGGCGCCCGCGTCGGGGCCGTAGTCGCCCACCGAGATCCAGCCTGTCACCTGGTCGACCGAGAAGCGGAACGGGTTGCGGAAGCCCATCGCGTAGATCTCCGGCCGGGTCCTGGCGGTGCCGGGCGCGAACAGGTTGCCGGCCGGGATCGTGTAACCGCCGTCGGCCTCGGGATGGATGCGCAGGATCTTGCCGCGCAGGTCGTTGGTGTTGGCCGAGGAGCGCTGGGCGTCGTAGTGCTCCCGGCCCTGCCGCTCGTCGATCGGGGCGTAGCCGCTGGATCCGTTGGGGTTGGTGTCGTCGCCGGGGCCGATGTAGAGGTTCCCGCCCGGCCCGAACGCGAGGTAGCCGCCGGTGTGGCCGGGCTCGTCCACGTTGCGGTACGCCGGAACCTCGATGATCTTCTTCTCCCCGGCCAGGTCGAGACCGGTGCCGTTGAAGGTGAATCTCGAGACCCGGTTCACCTCGGCGCCGCCGGCGGGTGAGTAGTTGAGGTAGATCCAGCCGTTGGTGGCGAAGTTCGGGTCCAGTGCCAGCCCGATGCCGCCGTCCTCGCCGCCGTCGTACACCGGCAGGGTGGCGATGACGCGCGTGCCGCCGCCGCCCGCGGGGATGAGGTTCACCTTGCCGGAGCGCGAGATGTAGAAGACCCTGCCGTCGGCGGCCACGTCCAGCTCCATCGGCTGGTCCGGCGCGCCGTCGAGGGTGACCTTCTGGAAGCGGGCCGCGACCGTGCCGCCGCAGTCGCCCGGCGCCGCGCCCGCCGCCCACCGCACCGCGCCCAGCAGATGCTGCCTGAACAGCGGCTCCGCGTAGGAGGACGCCTGGTGGCCCATCGCGGTGGCGAACACCCGGCCGCCCTCCGGGTTGTGGCACCAGGAGATCGGGTGGTCGGCGCCCATCCTGCTCGGCCCCGCGTCATAGGTGCTCTCGTCGGCGGTCACCAGCACGTGGACCGAGCCCCGCGTGTTCCTGTCGAAGTTGTACCACTCCTCCGTGCGCACCCACCGGTCCGGCAACCCCTTCGTGGCGGGGTGGACCTTGTCGGCCACCTTGGCGGTGCCCTGCAGAATCGACGAGTGCGCGGTCATGTGGGCGCCGGCCAGGACGACCTGGTCCCACCAGGGGAACTGCGCCTCGATGTTCATGTCGGTGGCGTTGTGGATCGCCACGACGCCGCGCCCGCTGCGCACGTAGGCCTGGAAGGCCTGGCGCTGGGCGTCGTTGTCCCACACCATGCCGTTCGTCTGGAACATGATGACCGCGTCGTAGGTGTTCAGTGTCGCGGCGGTGAAGACGGCGGAGCTCTCGCTGTGGTCGAGCTGGAAGTCGTTGTCGGCGGCCAGTTGCTGGAACATCGCGACGCCGGCGGGGATGGAGTCGTGCCGGAAGGCGCCGCTCGCCGTCTCGGTGAACAGCAGCACCTTGAACTGCGCGGCCGCGTGCGCGACCGGCGGCGGGAACGACAGCAGCCCTACCAGAAATGCGAGCAGGGCGCAGAACAGGCGTGATCTTCGCATGGCGGATCTCCTGAGGGGTTGCCGGCGTGCGGGTCAGAGGGTGCGCAGGTAGGCCAGGCCGGCCACGGCCAGGGCGTCCTGGCTGCGCGCGAGAGGCCGCCAGATGGAGGCCGCCGTGGCGATGGCCCGGTTGTGCGCGGTGAACGACTCGATGACGAGCGGGCCTTCGTAACCGGCGTCGCGCAGGGCCCGGGTGAAGCCGGGCCAGTCGAAGCGGTCGGCTCCCGGCGTGCCGCGGTCGGTGCCGCACACCTGCACGTGCGCGAGGCGGCCCGCGGCGGCCCGCACGGCGCCGGCGGGGTCCTTCTCCTCGATGTTGAGGTGGTAGACGTCGAGGGCCAGGTGGCAGTCCTCCGGCAACGCGTCGAGCGCCTGCTCGACGGTGTTGAGCAGGCTGGTCTCGTACCGGTTGAGCGGCTCGACGGCGAGCTGCACCCCGCGCCCGGCCGCATGGTCCAGGACCGGCCGCAGATTCTCGCGCAGCTCGGCGTAGACCGCCCGGCGCTCGTCCGGTGAGAGCAGCCAGGTACGGCCGACCGAGGCGTACGCCGGCCCCGCGATCACCGGGGAGCCGACGGTCACCGCCACGTCGACGCAGTGCCGCAGGTAGTCCTGGGTGTCGCGGACGGTCCGCGGGGAGGCGGCCACGAGCTCGCGTCCCGGCGGCATGACCAGCACCACGGAGGCGGCCAGCCCGTGCTCGGCCAGCACCGCCGCGGCCTTGTCCGGGTCCCAGTCGCCGGGCTGCTCGACGGGCAGCTCGATGACGTCGAAGCCCCACCGGGCGACGCGGGGGGCAAGCCGCGCCAGGTCGTCGTCGGTCAGCGGGGAGACCCAGACCCAGGTGTTCACTCCGATGGAGAACATGGTGTCCCTCCTGGTCGTCGTCAGCATGGGCCGTCAGCGTGGGAGGAGCCGTCAGCTCCTCTTGCCGCCCCAGGCCTCGGGGAAGCCGGGCAGGCTCTCGCACCCGCACAGCGCGTAGTGCAGGGGCGGCATGCCGGGCTTGAGGTAGGCCGTCAGGCTCTCGCTGGTGATCTTGGGTTGCGGCAGGTTCCACGTCCCGGGCACCTGCTCGCCCTTGAGGATCCGCAGCGCGGCGATGATCGGGGTGCGCCACTGGTAGGTGGGGTACGTGGGCGCGACGGCCGTGAGACCGGCGTCCTTCCACTTCTGCAGGAAGTCCTGCTGGTCCTCGCCGTTGATCGGCGGCACCGGCAGGCCGGCGTCCTCGAACGCCTCGATCGCGGCCACCGCCGTGGCGCCCGCGTCCATCCAGACGCCGTCGATCCTGCCGTGCCGCTGGATGTAGTCGCTGACGATGCTCTTGGTCCTGGCGGCGTCGCCGTCGGTGAACTCCACCCCCACCACTTGGAGGCGGCTCCGGTCGAAGACCACCTTCGCGGCCGACCAGCGGGTCTCCAGCACGTCCACGCCGGGCAGGATGCGCAGCGCCAGCACCTTCCCGCCCGCCGGCACCTTCCCGGCCAGGAACTCGGCAGCGTCGGCGCCGAAGGCGTAGCCGCCGATGGGCTTGATGAACGTCACCGGGCAGTCCGTCTGCACGCCCCGGTCGAACACGATGACGGGTACCTTCCCGCAGGCGGCCGTCACGGCGGGGGTGAGCGTCGCCGTGGTGTTCGGCGAGACGATCAGCGCGTCGCAGCCCTTGGCCTGCAGCTCGGCGATGTCGGAGATCTGCTTGTCGTCCTTGCCCTCGGCGTCCAGGGCGGTGAACTTGGCGATCTCCTCGTGCAGGCCCACCTCGGCCTGCATCGTCTTCCAGCCGACCTGGCGCCAGGGGTTGTCGACCGCCGCGTTGGAGAAGCACAGATGGTACGGCCCGTCCTTCTTGTACCGCGCCGTGTCGATCATCTTGGGGGCGATGGCCTGCTCCCAGGGTCGGTCCGCGGGGCCTTCGGGCGGCTGGGCGCGCATGGCGAGCTGGGCGTCGAAGTCCGCCTGGACGAAGAACTTCGACTGCGCGCCCGTACCGGAGGCCGGGGCGCTCGCGGACGCAGTGGTGGCCGCCGGCTTGTCGGTGGTGCAGCCGGTGGCGAGCGCGGTGAGCACGGTCAGCGCGGTGAGCACGGCGGCTGCGGTCTCAGGACGCGGCATGGGCGTCTCCTCTTCGGGGGGTGAGCTTCCGGGGAAGCCGGATGGTTCCTGCCGCGACCGCGGCGATGATGATGACGCCCTGCACGGTGAACTCCAGCGCCCCCGAGATCCCGTACAGGTTGAGCAGGGTGAACAGCGCCTCCAGCGTGACGGCCCCGGCCATGGCGGCCGGCACGGAGCCGCGGCCGCCGCCGAGCGCCACGCCGCCGAGGACGACCGCCGTGATGGCGGAGAACTCCAGCCCCTCGCCGGCCTGCGCCGAGACCCCGGCGAAACCGCCGAGCAGGATCGCCGCGACGGCCGCGGACAGGCCGGACAGCATGAAGGCGAAGATCCTGACCCGGTCGACCCGCACCCCGGACAGTGCCGCGGCGCGCTCGTTGTCGCCGGTGGCCATCAGCGTCCTGCCGAAGCGGGCGCGCATGAGCCGGATCGCCGCCACACCCACGACCACCAGGATCAGCACCGACCACGGCACGGGCCCGAGCCCGCCGCGGCCGAACATCCGGAAGCCTTCCGACAGCGCGCCGCGCGGCGCGCCACCGGTCCAGAGGAAGACCGCCCCGGACAGGACGAGCAGCATGCCGAGCGTCACGATGAACGACGGCACCCGCAGCTTGGTGGTGAGCACGCCGTTGACGAGGCCGACGAGCAGCCCGGCGACGATCAGCAGGGCCAGCACCGGCCACGTGGCGGCCTCGTCGCCGTCGATGAGCCGGGCCGCGATCACCACCTCGGCCGTCACCAGCGAGCCGACCGACAGGTCGAACTCGCCGGAGACGACGACGAAGTACTGTCCGGCGGCGAGGATCACCAGCGGCGCGGCCCGTTTGAGGAACGCCAGGAATCCAGCGGGTTCCAGGAAGAAGGGGTTGGCGACGGCGATCGCGGCCAGCAGCACCGCGAGGACCGCGAGGAGGGGAAGTGCCCGCTTCATGCCGGCCGCCTCGTGCCGCGCCGGGCGTGGACGGCCACCGCGACGACGATGACCGCGCCGCGGACCACGTCCTTGACGAAGGAGTTGACCTCCAGCTGGTTAAAGAGGGTGTCGAGGACGGCCAGCAGCAGGACTCCGCCCACGGTTCCGGCGACCCCTCCCCGGCCTCCGGCCAGCGCGGTCCCGCCGAGCACGACCGCCGCGATCGACTCCAGGTCGTATCCCCCGTCGGTGCCCACCGTGGGCGCTCCGGCCCCGAGCCTGGCGGCCAGCAGCAGGCCCGCGAGGCCGGCGCAGAGTGAGCAGAGCACGTGGGTGATCACGATGACGCGGGACGTGCGGATCCCGGACAGCCGGGCGACCTCCTCGTCCCCGCCCACCGCGTAGATCCGGTAGCCCAGCCGGGTCCTGCGCAGCAGGAACCAGGCCGCGACGGCCACGCCCGCCCAGAGCATGGCGGAGACGGCGATCGGCCCGGCACGGGAGTAGCCGAGGAGCTGGAACGACTCGGGCACCTTGCCCGCCGGGCCGTCGTACAGGTGGTCGACGACGCCCTTGATGACCAGTGCGACGCCGAGCGTGGCGATGAAGGCGTGCACCTGGAGCCGGGTGATGACCAGCCCGTTGACCAGGCCCACCAGCGCGCTGATGGCCAGCACCGCGGCGATCGCCGGCCCGGTGTTCCCGTCCTGGCCCGCCATGATCTCCGCGGCGACGAGCGAGGCCAGGCTGATCAGGTACGCCACCGACAGGTCGAGCGACCCGGCCAGGATCGCCAGCGTCTGCCCGACGGCCACGATGCCGAGGGCGGCGGAGCGCTGCTGGATCCCGACGACGCTCTCCAGGGTGAGGAACTGGCCGCCGTCGAGCGCGACCAGGGCCCAGCCGGCCGCGACCAGGCCGAACAGCGCGAGGAACACCCCGTGCGCGGGTTCGCGCAGGCGGCTCGCCAGGCCGGCGCGCGCCTGGAGGGCGGGGCGGCGGGCGCGCGTGAGCAGGTCCACTCAGCCCACCTCGCCCGCGGCCAGGCGCATGATCGCTTCCTCGGCGGCCCCGGCCGGCAGGGTGCCCGCGACGCGGCCGTCGCGCAGGACGACGACGCGGTCGCTCATGCCGATGAGCTCGGGCAGCTCGGACGAGATCATCATGATGGCCAGGCCGTCGTTCGCCAGCTCGCGCATCAGCTCGTGGATCGCGGCCTTGGCCCCGACGTCGACGCCCCGGGTGGGTTCGTCGAACAGCAGCACCCGCGGCGCCATCGTCATCCACTTGACGAGCACGACCTTCTGCTGGTTGCCGCCGGACAGGAAGCGGACCTCCTGCTCGCGGCGCGCGGGCGGCAGGCCCACCCGGCCGAGCAGGCCGCCGACGCCGCCGCGGTTCCCTGCGCCGACCGCGCGGGCGGCGAGCAGGGCGTTGTCGCGTACGGACTGGCGCAGCGCGAGCCCTTCGGCCTTGCGGTCCTCGGTCACCAGGCCGATGCCCAGGGCGACACCTTCCCGGACCGAGCGCGGGCGCGCGGGGGTCATCTCGCCGCTGGTGAACGGCTCCGCGCCGAAGATCGCCTTGGCGAGCTCCGACCTGCCGGACCCCTGCAGGCCCGCGATGCCGACGATCTCCCCGGCGCGCAGCTCCAGATCGATGTCGCGCAGCTTGTGGTTGCCGGCCGCGCGCAGGCTGAGCCGCACCTCGCCGGTGCCCGTGGAGCGGGGCGGGTAGTAGGCGCCGAGGTCGCGGCCCACCATGAGGCGGATCAGCTCGCCGGGGGTCACCTCGCCGATCGGGCGCGTGGTGACGCGCGCGCCGTCCTTGAGCACGGTGACCCGGTCGGCGAGGTCGAACACCTCCCGTAATCGGTGGGAGATGTACACGACGGCGACGCCGCGATCCCTCAGCCGCCCGATCAGCCGGTAGAGCAGCTCGACCTCGTGCCCGGCGAGCGCCGCGCTGGGCTCGTCCATGACGAGGAGCCGGGGGTGCACCGACAGCGCCTTGACGATCTCGACGATCTGCTGCTGGGCCACCGGCAGGCGCTTGACGGCGTCGCGAGGGCCGAAGGAGCCCACGCCGAGCTCGTCGAGGAGCCCGGCGGTCGCCTCCTCCATGGCGACGCGGTCGACCAGGCCGCGCCGGACGGGCTCGCGCCCCAGGAACACGTTCTCGGCGACGGTACGCTCGGGCAGCAGGTTGAACTCCTGGTGGATGATCGTGATGCCGGCGCGCCGCGCCTCCAGGGGATGGCCGAAGGAGACGGGCCGGCCGTCGATCTCGATCGTGCCCTCGTCCGGCGCGTGCACCCCGCAGATGATCTTCATGAGGGTGGACTTGCCGGCGCCGTTCTCGCCGACGACGGCGTGCACCTCGCCCGCCGTCACCTCCAGGTCCACCCCCGACAGCACCCGGACGCCGAGGAAGCTCTTGCCGATGCCGCGCATCCTCAGCACCTGGCCCGCTTCAGCCACGGGACCAGCGCTGGTTGGCTCCGCCGTTGCAGGTCCAGATGCGGGCCCTGGTGCCGTTGGCGGTGCCGCCCACGTCCAGGCACTTGTTCGCCCCGACGGCGGTGATGGTGCCGTCGGCGTTGTGGCGCCACTTCTGGTTGTTCTGGCCGTTGCAGGTCCAGATGATCACGGCGGTGCCGTCGGCGGTGCCGCCGCCGTTCACGTCCAGGCACTTGGTGCCGTAGACGCGCAGCTCACCGGCGGCGGTCGAGGTCCACTGCTGGTTGGCCTGGCCGTTGCAGTCCCACAGCTGCGCCTGCGCGCCGTTGGCCTGCGAGGCGCCGCTGACGTCCAGGCACCGGCCCGAGGCCGTGCCCCTGAGCGGGCCCGTGCCGCCCGGCGTGCCGGTCAGCTCCTTGATCCGGATGTTGCGGAAGGACACCACGTCACCGGAGCCGTGGTTCTGGATGCCGAGGTGGCCCTGCTGCAGCGAGCGGACCGGGTCGGTGTTGGTGAAATCGTTGATCTTGACGCCGTTCAGGAACACCTGCAGCCGCTCCCCCTCCACCAGCAGCTCGTAGGTGTTCCACTGGCCCGGCGGGTTGAGCGCCGCGTCGCGGGCGGCGAGGTCGGCGGACTTGAAGCCGTAGATCGCCCCGGTCGTCCTGTCCGCGGTGTCGGTCGCGTCGATCTGCACCTCGTAGCCGGTGTTGAGCGCCGCGCCCGGGTCGCCGGTGGCCGGGAACCCGACGATCACGCCGGAGTTGGAGTCGCCGGTCAGCTTCCAGTCGAGCTTGAGGGAGTAGGAGCGCAGCTCCCTGGCGCTGTACCACAACATGCCCATGCCGCCCTGGGAGGTCAGCGTGGCGTCGCTGTTGGCGAACGATCCCGGCCCCGCCTGTGACCAGCCCGCCGTCGAGCCGTTGTACAACGTCGTGTAACCGGTCTCCGGGCGGCAGTCGGCGTGGACGGCCCTGGCCGCGTACCGGATGCCGCCCAGCAGCAGCGAGCGGAAGCCGGGGTCGGCGTACGACTCCTGCGTGTGCCCCAGGCCGGTGTAGAACGCGCGGCCCGAGGACTGCGGACGGCACCAGGTGATCGGATGGTCGCCCATGTTGCCGCCGCTGTAGCTGCTCTCGTCCAGGCTCTGCAGCACGCGCACGTTCGGGCGGGGGTTGGTGCGGTAGTTGTACCACTCGTCGGTACGCGACCAGGTCGTCGCGAGGTGGGCGGTCGCGGCGTGCGCGCGGTCCTCGTTGCGTACGGTGGCCTGCTGGATGGCCGGATGGCTGGCGAACCAGGCCCCCATGAGCTGCCCGTAGTAGGGCCAGTTGTACTCGGTGTCCGCGGCCGCATGCACTCCCACGTACCCACCGCCGCCGTCCACGTACGACTGGAAGGCGGCCTGCTGGCTGTCGTTCAGCACGTCACCGGTGGTGCTCAGGAACACGACCGCCTGGTACTGGGCGAGGTTGGCCGTGGTGAAGGCACCGGAGTCCTCCGTGGCGTCCACGGCGAAGTCGTTGCCGGTGCCCAGGTCACGGATGGCCTGGATGCCGGCGGGGATCGCGTCGTGCCGGAACCCGGCCGTCTTGGAGAACACCAGCACCTTGAAGGCGGCGGCCTGCGCCGGGAGGGCGGGGATCATGGCCGCGGTGACGGCGATCGCCGCCAGTATCGCCGGCAGGCGGCGGGACCGAGAGGTCCTGCGGTCGTTCCCGGACGCGGCCGGGGTCAGGTGTCGGAGCATGGGGTGTCCCTTTCAGACGCGGGTCCAGCGCTGGTTGGTTCCTCCGCCGCAGGTCCAGATGCGGGCCCTGGTGCCGTTGGCGGTGCCGCCCACGTCCAGGCACTTGTTCGCCCCGACGGCGGTGATCGTGCCGTCGGCGTTCATGCGCCACTTCTGGTTGTTCTGGCCGTTGCAGTCCCAGATGATCACCGCGGTGCCGTCGGCGGTGCCGGCCCCGTTCACGTCCAGGCACTTGGTGCCGTACACGCGCAGCTCACCGGCGGCGGTCGAGGTCCACTGCTGGTTGGCCTGACCGTTGCAGTCCCACAGCAGTGCCTGGGCGCCGTTGGCCTGCGAGGCGCCGTTGACGTCCAGGCACCGGTTCGACCCCACGCCGCGCAGCGCGCTCGTGCCGCCCGTGGGCGGGGTGCCGGTGTCGAAGGTGAAGGAGTCGACGTCGAACAGGTAGCCCTGCCCGGCCGGGCCGCGGAAGACCAGGTACAGCGTGGTCGTGCCGGACGGCGCGCCGCTGAGGTTCGCCGAGACGTCGGTGAAGGTGTCCCAGCCGCCGGTGCTCGTCACGTTCGCCGTGCCCAGCAGGGTGCCGGTCGCCGAGCCGGCCCGTACCTCGATGCGGCCGCCCGCGCCGGCCGACGACACCCGGGCGGTGATCCGCGTCGCGCCGGCCAGGCTGTACGGCTGGAAGGAGATCCAGTCGCCGTCGTCGATGAAGCCGGTCGTCCTGCCGCCCTCCGCGGTGGCGTGGTCGGCCGGCTGGACGCCCTGCTGGGCGCCGAAGTGCTCGGCCTGCCGGTGCCTGGGCTGCAGCACCCGGGCGCTGGTCGAGGTCAGGCCGCCCGCGTCGGTGTAGGAGGCCTCGAAGACGCCGTAGATGTTGGCCGCCGCGTCGTGCTCGCCGTCCACCGGGACCGCGATGGAGCCCGAGCAGCCGGTCCTGGAGGTGATCTGGTGGCGGTGGCTGTCGTGGCCGAGCAGGTAGGCGACGGTGACCTTCGTGCAGTCGACCGTGCCGTCCTCCGGGTCGGTGACGGTGACCTGGAAGGGGACGGTGTCGCCGAAGGAGAACACCTGCCCGTCGGCGGGGACGGTGAGGGTGACCGAGGGCGCGGTGTTGCCCACGTTCACGATCACGTTGGCCGTGCCGGTGAGGCCCTGCGGGTCACGGACCGTGAGCGTCGCCGTGTAGGCGCCGTTCGTGGTGTAGGTCTTGCTCGGGTTCGCCGCCGTGGAGGTGGTGCCGTCGCCGAAGTTCCACGCGTACGTCAGCGCGCCGCCCTCCGGGTCGGAGCTGCCCGAGGAGGAGAAGTTCACGGTCAGCGGAGCGGGTCCGGACGTCCGGTCCGCGGCGGCCCTGGCGATCGGGTTGCGGTTGGCGCTGCCGATGTACTCGATGCGGTACAGCGCCTGGTTGTTGGCGCCGGTGCCGTAGTCGAGGACGTACAGGGCGCCGTCGGGGCCGAAGGCCAGGTCCATCACCTGCGTGCCGGACCACGGGAAGGCCGAGATCTCGCCGTAGCCGCCGTCCTGCCTGACCTCGATCGCCTTGATCCAGCGCCGGCCGTACTCGCCGGCGAAGTACCGCCCGTCGAGCACCTGCGGGAACTTGACCGGGGAGTTCAGTGCCGGGTCGAACCGGTAGACCGGGCCGCCCATCGGCGACTCCGACCCGGAGCCGAACTCCGGCGGGCTGCCGGAGTCTCCCGCGTACCGGATCCACGCCGGCTTGGCCGGGGGCAGCGTGGCCAGGCCGGTGTTGCGGAAGGAGTTGTTGGCCGGGCCGCCCGCGCAGTCGTATTTGGGGCCGGTGGTGTTGGTGGCGAAGTTCCACTCGTTGTAGGTCTCGCCGGTGGTGTTGGTGCCGGTGCAGTACGGCCAGCCGTAGTTGCCGGCGCCGGTGACGCGGTTGAACTCCACCTGTCCGCTGGGCCCCCGGCCGGCGTTGGTCACGCCCGCGTCCGGCCCGTAGTCGCCGAGGTAGACGATGCCGGTCGCCTTGTCCACGCTCATCCGGAACGGGTTGCGGAAGCCCATGGCGTAGATCTCCGGCCGGGTGCCCGCCGTACCCGGCGGGAACAGGTTGCCACTGGGGACGGTGTAGGTGCCGTCGGGCTGCGGCTTGATGCGCAGCAGCTTGCCGCGCAGGTCGTTGGTGTTGGCGGAGGTGCGCTGGGCGTCGTACTGCGGGTTGCGGTTGGTGCGCTCGTCCAGCGGGGAGTAGCCGCTCGACTCGAACGGGTTGGTGTCGTCGCCGGTGGTCAGGTATAAGTTGCCGGCGGCGTCGAAGTCGAGGTCGCCGCCCACGTGACAGCACTGGCCGCGATCGTTCGGCACCCGCAGGACCACCTTCTCGCTGGCCAGGTCGAGAGTGTCGTCCGCCTTCAGGGTGAAGCGCGACAGGTACAGCTCGCCCTTCCACTGGTCGAACTGGGACTGCGTGCCGGTGCTCGGCGCGTCACCGCTCGGCGTGCCGAGCCGCGGGGAGTAGTAGAGCCACAGGTGCCGGTTCGAGGCGAAGCCGGGATCGGCCGCCACGCCCTGCAGGCCCTCCTCGTCGTGGGTGTAGACGTTGAGCCGGCCGGCCACCTTCGTGTTGCCGGCGGCGTCGGTGACCCGCACCGTGCCGTCGCGCGCCGTGTGCACCACCGACCGGTTCGGCAGCACGGCCAGCGACATCGCCTCGCCCAGCTCCGCGCCGCCCGACGCGAGCGACACCTGCTGGTAGTCGGACGGCGGGATGTCGAGGGCGCCGGCCGGGGAGGTGCCGAGCGCGAGTGTTGCGGGGATGAGCAGCGTCATGGTGGTCAGCACGCTGAGCCACGGACGTCGGGACATGAGGGGTTCCCTCCTGCGACAGGAAGACCAGACGGACGGGGTCAGGCGCGGGTCCACCTCTGGTTGGCTCCGCCGTTGCAGGTCCAGACGCGGGCCGTGGTGCCGTTGGCGGTGCCGCCCACGTCCAGGCACTTGTTCGCCCCGACGGCGGTGATGGTGCCGTCGGCGTTGTGGCGCCACTTCTGGTTGTTCTGGCCGTTGCAGTCCCAGATGATCACCGCGGTGCCGTCGGCCGTGCCGGCGCCGTTCACGTCCAGGCACTTGGTGCCGTACACGCGCAGCTCACCGGCGGCGGTCGAGGTCCACTGCTGGTTGGCCTGGCCATGGCAGTCCCACAGCAGTGCCTGGGCGCCGTTGGCCTGCGAGGCGCCGTTGACGTCCAGGCACCGGTTCGACCCCACTCCGCGCAGCGCGCTCGTGCCGCCGGAAGGCCCGCCCTGGGGGCCGGCGGACGCGATCACGGCCTGGGCGCCGGGCGGCCAGGCGCCGTTGGCGACGGTGACGTTGTTGTTCACCACGTTGCCGCGGTCGCCGTTGGTCACGTTGGTGCTGCCGTTGGTCGACCAGTTGCCGGTGACGGTGAAGTTGCCCATGTTCTCGCCGTACCAGTAGTTGGCGGTGGCCCAGGTGCCGGTGTTCGACAGCACGTTGTTCCTGACGGTGTAGTACCTGGAGCCCTCGTCGAAGTAGATGCCGAACCAGCCGTTGGTGCGCAGGCAGTGGTTGTCGCTGATCACCGCGCCCGGGTTCCACGAGAGCGTGTAGATGCAGCCGCCGTCGGTCATCTGCTGCATGACGTCGTGCACGTAGTTGCCGACGAGCCGGTTGCCGGAGGCGGTGGTGGGCGTGGTGTAGCGCGGCTGGAAGTCGTACAGGCCGCGGTCGGCGTAGTGGGTGCTGCCGCCCGGCTCGTTGGCGCCCCAGCCGTACCCGATCGACATGCCGGTGTAGGGCAGGTTGTAGACCTCGTTGTGGGAGACGTCGGTGCCGGTGACGTACGTCGTCAGGACCGAGACGACGCCCCGGTGGTCCAGGCCCAGGTCGTGGATGCGGTTGTGGGTCACGGTGATGTTCCGGTTGACCATCCGCTGGTCGCCCGGGTGGTGCGCGTCGGCGCGCACGCCGCCGGCCACCACGCCGCCGGCCGAGCTGCGGGCGATCTCCGACCGGGTGACCGTGATGTCGGTGGCGCCCAGGCCGACCCCGCTGGCGTGCGCGTTGGCGTCGTTGCCGATGCCGATGGCCGTCTGCCCCAGGTTGAGGAAGCGGGAGTCGGTGAAGGTGATCGTGTTCGCCGCGGAGACCTGCACGGCGGCGGGCATCTGGTACCAGTTCGGCCGGGTCGCCTCGAACTCGCGGCAGCCCTGGTGGCAGGCGGTGAAGGCGGGCCGGCTCCAGTTGCCCGCGATGTAGGCGCCGGTCTGCTGGTCCACGTAGCCCTGATCGGTGCTGGGGCCGAGCCAGCTCGTGCCGGTGAAGGTGATCCCGCTGAACGTGAGGTGGTGCGCGGGCGCGTCGTAGGTCCCCCCGACGTGCAGCAGCGACTGCAGCACCGGCAGTTCCACGCTGACGTTGCCCGGGTTCTGCCCGGCGAGCGGGATGTAGGACAGGGCGCCGGTCGCCGGATCCAGGTACCACTCCCCTGGCGCGTCGAGGAACTCGTAGGCGTTGACCAGGTAGAGCGGGCCCGCCCGGTGCGGGCTGGTGAAGGTGTCGTAGCCGAAGTTGTTGTTGCTCCAGGCGGGCTGCCGCATCGTGATGAGGTTCGCGCTGATGCTCTGCACGGGCGCGTACCGGTCGGTGAACGAGCCGACGCTCTCCATCTCCACCCGGCCCTGGTTGGCGAGGTTGTTCAGATAGCTCAGCGCGCTGCTGGTGAACCTCATCCCGGTGCTGCTGGCGGTGAAGTCGGCCCGGTTGACGGCGGTGCGCGCCCGGGTGGCGAGCGCCCCGTCGACGTACAGCTGCCGGGAGTCGATCCCGGCGCCGACGGTGGCGCGCCAGATGTTCCTGCCGGAGTCCGCCAGTGACCAGCCGGTGACCGCCCTGGCTCCGCTGATGACGGGGACGGCGCCCGCGGCGGCCTGCCACCTGACGGAGTAGCCGTGGTTGCCGGAGTCGGCGGCGGTCAGCCGGAGCGGCGCCGAGAGCCGGTACACCCCGCCGGCCAGCTCCACGACGATGTCACCGGACATGCCGGCGTTCAGCGAGCGTACCGCCGTCTGCGCCGCCGACAGCGAGCACGGCTGGGCGGAGGTGCAGGCCGTGCCGGTGCCGGTGGGGGCGGCGTAGAGGGTCGTGGTGGCGGCGTGGGCCACGGAGGCGGGGGCGATGAGGGCGAACGCCGCGGTGAGCACGGCGGTGACGAAGCCGATCAGGGCGGGTCTCGGCATCGTGACAGGCGAGGATGAGGGCACAGTCGTTCCTTTGGGGGGTAGGGGCGCCGGCCTGCCTACTCATTACCTTCGGATCACGGGAACCCGTCAAGAGATTAAGCGGGCCTATTTCTCAAGTTGCACACGACGAGTTCGACCAATGTGCGCTGATTTCGGCATCTACCAGCCGAGACCACGCCTACGTGCCTCCCGGTGTGGATCGACCGTGCGATGAACCGTTCATATAAGTCGTACTCATCGGGTGGCGACTCATCAGTCATACTCAGGCAGGGAAGGCGAGGAGGGAGCACGGTGACCGACACCCCGCGCGAGAGCGGATACCGGCCGGGTTACGAGGTGGCAGCCGAGCAGGTGCTCGAATTGATCGTCAAGCTCGGCCTGCGTCCGGGCGACCGCATGCCGACCGAGAACGAGCTGGCCCAGGAGCTGGGCACCAGCCGCACCGTGGTGCGGGAGGCGGTGAAGATCCTCTCCGCGCTGGGCCGGGTGCGCGCCCAGAAGGGCCGCGGCCTGTACGTGGCCGACGACGAGGGGATGTTCGGCTCCGGGCGCTGGGGGCCCTTCTTCCTGCCGACCGATCTCGACCACGTCTACATGCTGTTCGAGTTCCGCCGGGCACAGGAGATGGAGACCAGCCGGCTGGCCGCCCGCCGCGCCACCCCTGCCGAGCTGAGGGCCGTCGAGGAAGCCGCGGGCCTGTGCCGCCGAGGCTTCGAGACCGGACGCGAGGAGCTGTTCAACGAGGGCGACGACGCCTTCCACACCGCCATCGCCACCGCCTCGCACAACATGTTCCTCCAGGTCGCCGTCCGGGAGGCGCGCAGGCTGCAGGCGCAGTCGAGCCTCATCGGCCTGCGCGGCTCGGTGGGCGGGCACGCCGCCAAGGCCGTCGAGGAGCACGACGCCATCTACCAGGCCATCCGCGCCGGTGATCCCGAAGCGGCCGCCCAGGCCGCGGCCACGCACATCGACAACACCCTCGACGACTACCGCAGGGAGATTCAGCAGCGCCTCTTCTTCTCCTCCCACTGAGGCGACCGGCCCGGTGGGGGCCGGGGGCGAGCGGACGCGGGCCGGGCTCCGCTCATCCCGGTGACCGCGTCGGGCAGGAGTGGCCGGCGACCGCCAGCAGCCGCCGGCCGGCGTGCTCCGGCCGGATGTGCGGGCCCTCCGCGGCTCCGGCTGCCGGCCGGTGGAACGCGTCGATCGCCTGCTCCTCGACCGTGATGCCGAGACCCGGCGAGTCACCGAGGACGAAAGCGCCGTCCTCGACGCGCAGATCGAGCGACAGCCCGAGCGGTGCAGACAGATCCTGCAACTCGCTGGCCAGGTGGTTGGGCACCGACGTGGCGGCGTGCAGCAGCGCGAGGGGGGTGGCGCCGATCGGGCTGACCGGCAGCTCGTGGGCGTGCGCCAGCGCGGACACCCGCAGGAAGTGGGTCACCCCCCACACGACGGCCGTCTGGACGATGTCCACGGCCCCCGCGGCCAGCAGCGGGCGGAACTGCTCCAGCCCGGTGAGGTTCTCGCCCGTGGCGACGGACGCGCGGATCCCGCGGCCGACGGTGGCCAGGCCCTCGGCGTCCCACCGCCGCACCGGCTCCTCGATCCACGTGAGGTCCAGGGTGCGCTCCAGCTCGCACACGTGCCGGACGGCCTGCTTGCGGGTCCAGGCCTCGTTCACGTCGAGCATCAGGCCCGGCCGCGCGCCGTGCCCGGCCTCGGCCAGGACGTCCCGGACCAGCGTCAGGCGGCGCCGGTCGCGTTCGATGTCGAGACCGCCCTTGATCTTGGCCGCGCGGAGCCCGTGCTCGGCGTAGCCCTGGTAGAGCACGGCGAGCTCGTCGTCGGTCAGCGCGATGTCGAGGCCGGAGGCGTAGGCGGGCACCCGCCGATCACGCCCGCCGAGCAGGCGCCAGAGCGGCTCACCGGCCGCCTTGGCCTTGATGTCCCACAGGGCGGTGTCGAGCGCGCCGATCGTGCCGAAGACGGCGCCGGCGTGGCCGGCCTTGAAGGTCCGCCGCAGCATGCGGTCGTAGAGCGCGGCCACGCCGCGCGGGTCCTCGCCGTCGATCGCGGCGAAGACGGTCTCGATCTCCACGTGCGGCCCGAGGCCGACACCGGTGATCCCCTCGTCGGTGTCCACCATGACGAGCGGCACCGGGACGGCTCCGTCGGCGAAGACGCCGTTGACGTCCCCGACGGGACGGCCCCATTCCTGGACCGTCGTCATGGTGCGATACCCCGTGATCCGCATGTCAGCCTTTCGTGGAACCGGCGGTGAGGCCGTCGGCGATCTGCCGCTGGAGGAACAGATAGATCATCAGTACGGGCACCGCGGCGATCAGGACGCCCGAGGCGAAGACCGGGATGTCGCCGGAGTACTGCCCGCGCAGCGCGTTGACCCCGATCATGAGGGTGCGGTGCTCCGGCGACGGCATCATGAGCAGGGCGATGAGCACGTCGTTCCAGCAGAACAGGGCGTCGAGGATGCCCACCGACAGCAGCGCGGGCACGCCCAGCGGGAGCATGATCCGCCGGTACACGCCGTACACCGTGTTGCCGTCGATCCTGGCGGCGTCGACGATCTCCGCCGGGATGGTCCGGTAGTGACTCGTCATCAGGAAGACGGTGAACGGCAGATACTGGGCGACGTAGGCCAGGATCAGGCCCGGATAGGTGTCGATGAGCCCGGTGTCGGCCATGACCCGGGTGAGCGGGACCATGATCACCTGGAACGGGACGAACAGCCCCGCGAGACACCCCAGGAAGATCATCGAGGAGCCGCGGAACCGCAGCCGCGCCAGCGCGAAGCCCGCCATCGACCCCAGCAGGAGCAGCAGCGCCACCGCGCAGGTGACGACGGCGAACGAGTTGACGAAGTAGCGCGCCATCCCGGCGCCGGTCCACGCCTCGGCGAGGTTGTCCCAGCGCAGGGAGGCCGCCGGGGAGAACCGGTCGAGGACGTAGTCGCGGCGCGTCTTCATCGCGACGTTGGCGGTGAACACCAGGGGATAGATCGTCGCCAGCGCGAGAGCGGCCATCGGCACGGCGGCCGCCCACCTGGCCAGGCGCGCCCCGGGCATCAGTCCTGCCTCCCCGCGCGGCGGAGCAGGGTGATCTGCAGGAGCCCCACCACGAGCATGACGACGAAGAGCACGGTCGAGGCCGCCGAGGCGAGCGCCGGCCGGTTCAGCTGTCCCTGCTGGTGCCAGATGTAGTACTCCGGCAGGTAGGTGGCCCCCTCCGGGCCTCCACTGGTCATCACGAAGAGCAGGCCGAACATGGACGTCAGCATTCCGATCATCGTCGTGACGAAGACGAACTGGATGGTGCGGGTCAGGCTGGGGATGATCACGTGCCAGACGGTGCGGCCCAATGAGGCGCCGTCCACGCGGGCGGCGTCCAGCAGCGAGGAGTCCAGGGTGCTGAAACCTGCGAGGAACACCACGAGCGCCATCCCGAACGTCGCCCAGACGTGCACACCGGCGACGGTGAACAGGGCGATGCCCGGATCCCCGAGCCAGTCGACGGGGCCTACCCCGATCGTGCCCAGGAGGGAGTTCAGCGGGCCCTCGTACCCGAGCATGAGATTGAAGACGGCGCCGACGATCACCGGTGAGAGCACGGCCGGGAAGAAGTAGACGCTGCGGTAGACCCGGTGACCCGGCACGCGCAGGTAGATGAAGGTCGCGAGCAGGCCGGGAATCGCCACCGCCAGGGGCAGCAGCAGCACCAGCAGCCCGACGTTGCGCAGCGAGACGCGGAACAGCGGGTCGGCGGCCAGCTCCAGGTAGTTGCCCAGCCCGACGGGGGTGCCGTTGAGCTCGCCGTCGCCGGTGAAGGAGAAGTTGACGCCCAGGGCCAGCGGCCACAGGCGCAGCACCACGATGATCAGTACGGCCGGGGCCACCAGCACGTAGGGCGCCAGGCGCTCGGCGCGCGCCTGGCGGGATGACCGCCGGGCCTCACGAGCGGGCGGCCGGATCGCCGTCCGGACGCCTCGCCGCCCGGCGCCCGCTCCGCCGGCCCGCGCGCCTCGCTGTCCGGCGCCCGCTTCGCCGGCCCGCCCCGGGCCGGCCGGGCGGGCGGACGACGACGGTCCTGCGCTGCGCACGCGGTCAGCCCTTCCGATCGGAGGCGGCCAGCTGCTCCAGAGCCTTGTCCACGGTGGTCGAGCCGCTCAGGAGCTGCTGCGACAGCCTGCCCATCACGTCGAGGGTCTTGGACGGCAGTGCCACGTGCAGGGCCGGCTTGCCGGTCTTGATCTCGGAGGCGATCGTGGCGACGGCCGGGCCGGCCTGCGAGACGTCGATCGTGGTGTCGGACGCGATCGCGCCGGCCTTGGTGTAGAAGGCCGTCAGGGCGCCGGTGGAGGTCAGGGATCGCACCAGGTCGGCCGCCAGGCCGGGGTCCTCGGTCCACTTCGCGACCGCGTAGCCGATACCGCCGTCGTACGGCAGGCTCGGGGCCGCCCCATCGGTGACGACCGGAGCGCGCATGACCCCGATCTGATCGGGCGGCAGGAACTCCTTGAAGTCGTTCCAGTGCCCGATATCCGACATGAGGCCGATGATGTGCGCGGCCTTGCCTGTCTGGAAGAGGCGGAACACGTCGGTGAACATCGCGGTGGAGTTGGCGCCGTCGTTGTTCAGCCCCTGGTCGCCGGCGTCCTTCCACAGCTCGAAGATCCGTCTCACGCCTGGGGAGGTCCAGTCGCGCTTGCCGGCGATCCAGTCGTCGTACTCGCGCGGGGTGAGAACGCCGGATCCCAGCCCCGACAGGAAGAACTGGATGCCGAAACCCTCCTTGTTGCCGAGCGCGAAGCAGGTGGCCCCGGTCGCCTTCTTGATGGCCGCGCAGCCGCTGACGAACTCGCTCCAGGTCCTGGGCGGGGTGGCCGGGTCGAGCCCGGCCTGCTGGTAGAGCGCCTTGTTGTAGTAGATCGGGTGCCCTTGCAGGGTCACCGGCGCGGCGTAGACCTTGCCGTCCTCGCTGAACGCGTCCCAGCCCGCCAGCCTGCTCCTGTCCTCGGCCACGTACTGGTCCAGGGGGAGGAGCGCGTCGGCCCGGTCGCGGATCTGCCCTCCTCCGTTGAAGAGCATGACGTCGGGCCCCTTGCCGGCCTGGATCGCCGTGCCGAGCAGGGTGTAGTACTGGTCGAACGGCTGGGCGACGAACTCCACGGTGACGCCCGGGTGCCGCTTGGCGAAGTCCGCCCTGGCCTGCTCGATGTAGGCCGCGGCGGCCGCTTCACCGGACTTCCAGTCCCACACCACGAGCTTGCGCTGGCTCTGCTGCGGCTGTCCGGGCGGGGAGTCCGTCCGTGTCGCGCTCCCACAGCCGGCCACGGCCAGTGCCGCGGCGATCAGAGCCGACCATAACGCTCGCTGCTTCATCGTTGCCCGCTTCCTGGGAGCGGCCACGGGATCCGGCCGAGTGCCGCAAACGTAATTCGTATGACGTCTGACGGCAAGAGGGTGTCGCGTATACTGCTTGCCAGTCCCCGGAGGCGAAATGACGGCATCGCAGGAGTCAGCCGGCAGTGTCCCGGCCCCGCCGGCCTGGGTGCGCCGCCCGGCGAGTCTCGCCCGGGCGGTGACGGCCGAGCTGGTGGAGCGCATCGTGCGCGGGGTGCACCCGCCGGGCAGCGCGTTGCCCCCCGAGCCGGCGTTGTGCGAGGCGTTCTCCGTGAGCCGCACCGTCGTGCGGGAGGCCGTGAAGATCCTTCAGGAAAAGGGGCTGGTGCAGGTCCGTCAGGGCTCCGGCACCATGGTGACCCCACCGGCGACGTGGGACATGCTCGACGAGCTCGTCCTCACCGCGACCATCGCCGAGGACGAGAGCCTGGCGATCCTCGACGACCTCGTCGTCACGCGGCGCGTGCTGGAGTCCGACATGGCCAACGTCGCCGCCCGCCTGGCCGGGCCGGACACCGTCGAACGGCTGCGGGCTCTGGTGGATCAGATGGACGCACTCGTGGACGACCCGGCCACGTACGCCGAGAGCGACCGCGCCTTCCACGACACGATCATGCGGGCGTCCGACAACCGCATCGCCCGTGGCGTCGTGCGGTCACTGGAAGGCCAGGTCGTCAACACCGCCCGCTACCTGGGGCGGACGGAGCGGGCCTTGTGCGTGGCCTCGAACCTCGGCCACCGCCGCATCTACGAGCGCATCGCCGCCCACGACCCCGAGGGCGCCGCCGAGGCGATGTTCCAGCACATCACCGAGGCCTGGGTGGTGCGCCGCAGCGGCACCGCCGACCCCGCACGGCTGCGGCGGTAGCTTCGATCATCCACGTCCGGCGCCGCAACCCCGGGATCGGGTGTGCCATGGAGGAGCGTGTGTTCGCCATCGTCGGCTACGACGGCTCCTCTGGCACGGTGACGGCGTCCGGGACGATCGACGCGGCCTCCGGCGGAAGCCCGTCCGGCACTTCGACCAGCGCGTGATGGGCGGAGAGCGCGTACCGCGCCCATCCTGGGCAGGTCGACCAGGCCGCCCCAGCTGCCGGGATGCTCCTCCGCCACGATGCGGGCGAGCCCCACATCGGTGCTCGACCGAGGCTGGAACGGCTCGCGGCCTCCCGCACACCGGTGGTCAGGCACCACAGCCGGCCGGTGTCCATGCGGCGGAGCACGCGCAGCCGGCCCAGGATCGTCGCCTCGGCGCGCGCGGTCTCGTCCGCTCCTTCCTGGACGGCTTCCTGAGGGGCGAACAGCGCGACCGCGGACGGGACGGACGGCAGCAGGTCCGGATCGCCGGCCAGGTGCAGCCGGCCGCCGAGCTCCTCGGCGAGCAGCGCGCGGAGCTTCTCTCCCCCACCGACCAGGACGATCTTCTCGGCTGGGAGGGGGATCGAGGGCGCGGGGCGCCAGACGGGCTGGTAGACCAGCGCGCCGGGCGATACGATCCGCCTCTGCACACGGCGTACCGCGAGCTGATGCGGCCCCCGTTCACCTCGGCCACCGTCCGAGCCCTGCGCCCGGCGCTGGACCGTCTGGTCGCCGAGTTGATCCGCCCGGTCGTCGAAGCGGGCGGCGGGGAGGTCGTCGAGGACGTCTCCGTTCCGCTGCCGCTGGCGGCCCTGTCCCTGGCCGTCGGCTTCTCCGGCGACGCCCAGCGGCGCATTCGCGCGCTGACCCGCAACGCCTGGGAGCGGATGCCCAAGGACTCGCACCCGGGTGGCTTCTGGCCGGCCTTCGTCGAGCTCTTCGATCAGGAGATCCGTCGTGCCAGGGAACGCCCGGGAGACGACTACCTGTCCACGCTCGTCCGCGCCGACTTCCAGGGACGGCCGATCACGGACGAGGAACTGCACGTCATGCTCGTCGCCTTCGCGATCGCGGGGCACGAAACGACGATGAACGCCCTGTCGCACCTCATGTGGAACCTGGCCAGGGAACCGGGCCTGCACGACCGGCTGCGCGCGCAGCCCCGCCTCGTCCCGCGAGCCGTCGAGGAGACGCTGCGGATGTGGCCACCGGTGGACCACGGCTCCCGGCTGACACAGGGCGACGCGACCGTGGGAGGCGAGGTGATCCCCGCCGGGTCACGAGTTCTCCTGCTCACCGGGGCCGCCAATCATGATCCCCGGGTGTTCGAGGATCCGTGCAGCTTCCGGGTGGACCGGGATCGGCCCCAGCGCCATCTGTCCTTCGGCTTCGGCATTCATTTCTGCCTCGGTGCCCATCTGGCGCGTGCGGAGCTGGAGTCGGTTCTGGTCGAGCTGTTGCGCCACTCTCCGCTGAGGTTGCGCGGGCGGGTCACGCGGCGCTACGAGAACGGCAGGCACGTGGGGTTCGACAGGCTTCCGGTGCGCATGGTGGGCGGCTCGCCATGAACGGCTGGAAAGGATCGACCATGGTCCGGGGTGGTCGTGATGGACATGGACTTCGCTGCGAACCCCACCCCTTCTCTTGGGCAAGGAGGGTGCCTGACGGTCCTGCCGACCGCCAGGCACCAGATGCTCAGGAACTGGACGCGATGGTCAGGCCCTGCCAGCCCACCCCGACCACCAGACCACCGGTGAACGGCAGCCCACCGGGATTACTGCCACTGTTGTTCGGGTAATACCGCATCTGCCCATCGGGATCGACCCCGAGCACATCAGCCGAACCGTCCCCGCTCACATCGGCCGCCAGCAACGACACGAAACCGCCCCAGCCCTGCCCGATATCCACGCTGTAACCATACGGACGATCCGGAGAGACACCGATGTTGTTCGGGAACATGAACATGTGCCCATTGGGCTCCACCCCCAGCACATCGGCATAACGATCGCCGGTCACATCACCCAGTAACACCTTCGTGAAACGATCCCACCCCTCACCGATCTTCCGGCCACCCATGAACGGCACCCCGCCCGGATTACTCCCCCGATTATTCGGGTAATACCACAGATCATTCTCCCCGCTGATCCCCAGAATGTCAGCCGAACCATCACCACTGACATCAGCCGCCAGCAACCTCTTGAAACCCTGCCAGCCATGACCGATCTCCCGGCCACCCGTATACGGCACCCCACCCGGATTGACCAGAATGTTGTTGTCGTACTGGAACATCTTCCCCTCAGCGTTCACCGCGATCGCCTCGGCGAACCCATCACCCGTCACATCAGCCGCCAGCACATGCTTGAAACCACCCCACCCCTCCCCGATCGGCCGGCCCCCCGTGTAGGGCACCCCACCTGGATTGATCAGAATGTTGTTGCTGTACTGCAGCAACTCCCCACTCGCCCGATAAGCCAGCACATCAGCGAACCCATCACCGGTCACATCACTCACCGAACGGTCACGCGGTCTTTGAGGCCACAGCGCCCCGGTGATGATGGCCGCGTCCGCAGCCTGGGGCTGATACGCGGAGGGAAGCTGCGACACCTGGACCCGCTGGCAGACCACTCCGATCGGTTGGCTGAGCCAGGAATTGCTGGGGAACAGGCTGAGCATCTTGTCGATGAATTTGTTGGTGCTGACGGGTGGGTTCAGCCGCTCTTCCCGGCTGCCCCAGCTTGCCCGTTGCTGGAAGAGACCGAGGCTGTCGTGATCGATCTCGACGTTGATGTTCTCCAGGACGCTTTCCACGATGGCCGTGGTGATGGCGATCACGCCGGCGTGCTGCGGTAAGCCCCTGGCCGCGATCGTGCTGATTATCACGCGGGCGCACGAGACGCGGTATCCGTCCATGGCTCCCCGGAGCTTGCCGGTCAGCTGCGTGTTCAGCCGGCCGGCGACGGCGTTGTCGTTCGCGGTCGGCCCGCCGGGCACACAGGGGTCGTGCGGATACGCGAGAGCGCGAATGGGATCGGGTTCGGCGGCAGCGGGCGTGGCGCCGGAAGCGAACAGACCGAATCCGCATAACGCTACGAGGGTGATTCTGAGCGCGTTGAACAGAGTTGTTGTCACGAAGGTTTCCTCTAAGTGAGTAAGGAGGGTGCCTGACGGTCCTGCCGACCGTCAGGCACCAGATGCTCAGGAACTGGACGCGATGGTCAGGCCCTGCCAGCCCACCCCGACCACCAGACCACCGGTGAACGGCAGCCCACCGGGATTACTGCCACTGTTGTTCGGGTAATACCGCATCTGCCCATCGGGATCGACCCCGAGCACATCAGCCGAACCGTCCCCGCTCACATCGGCCGCCAGCAACGACACGAAACCGCCCCAGCCCTGCCCGATATCCACGCTGTAACCATACGGACGATCCGGAGAGACACCGATGTTGTTCGGGAACATGAACATGTGCCCATTGGGCTCCACCCCCAGCACATCGGCATAACGATCGCCGGTCACATCACCCAGTAACACCTTCGTGAAACGATCCCACCCCTCACCGATCTTCCGGCCACCCATGAACGGCACCCCGCCCGGATTACTCCCCCGATTATTCGGGTAATACCACAGATCATTCTCCCCGCTGATCCCCAGAATGTCAGCCGAACCATCACCACTGACATCAGCCGCCAGCAACCTCTTGAAACCCTGCCAGCCATGACCGATCTCCCGGCCACCCGTATACGGCACCCCACCCGGATTGACCAGAATGTTGTTGTCGTACTGGAACATCTTCCCCTCAGCGTTCACCGCGATCGCCTCGGCGAACCCATCACCCGTCACATCAGCCGCCAGCACATGCTTGAAACCACCCCACCCCTCCCCGATCGGCCGGCCCCCCGTGTAGGGCACCCCACCCGGATTGATCAGAATGTTGTTGCTGTACTGCAGCAACTCCCCACTGGCCCGATAAGCCAGCACATCAGCGAACCCATCACCGGTCACATCACTCACCGAACGGTCACGCGGAGGAGGTGGTGCGGTCCACCAGGACGTCTGCTTTCGCGCGCCGGGCCAGCCGAAACTGAAATGGATGTGATCGGTGTGGGGGCTGGCGCCGGTATAGGCGGACCAGGAGCCTGCTTGCCAGATCCTTCGGTTCCAGATGATGTACATGATCCCGAACCGCCGGGCCAGGGCATTGACGTTGCCGTGTCTGTCGGTCGCCAGCAGCCAGTTGATGACATCGTCCGCCGCGGCCGCCTGGGCCGGGATGTTGACGTTGAAGTGGTAGTCCAGCGCCCTGCCTTCTTTGTGTTCGCTGGTGCCGCCTGAGTCGCAGGCGCGGACGATGCCGGTGGTGTGCGTGCCGTACGTCCGGTTCAGCAGGTCGCGGAACTCCACCACGCCGGGCTTGGCGACAGGGTCGCAGGTGGTCTGAATCTGGTTGGGCGCGTAGCCCTCGATCGAGGGACCGAAGTCCGGAGTCGGCGGCGCGGCCGAGGCCGGTGAGGCTACGACCAGCTGAGTGACGGCCATGGAGATGAGGCCCAGGAGAATGGCTAATATGCGGGGGATGGCAGTCGGGAATGAGTGCCGGTTTTCGCGCATGCGACAGTTCCTCTCGGTCATGTGAATCCTCGGCGAGGCTGCGACGCCCGCCTTGTGGCCGGCCCCGTGCCAGGGCGGTCATCCTCGCTACTGGGGGCAGTGGAAAGCTACTGAGGGCAGTGGAAACTCGCCGGTGTGGCCCACGGGGTGTCGGCCAGAGCCGGTGTCGCGTTCAGCGCGCCGACGCTCATCAGCAGGGCGAACCCGACGAACATCATCCTTCGCTTCATGCGTGACCATCCCTTCGTTGATCAGAGACGTCGTCGACGGTCGCACGGGCAACTGTCGTGTCCCTGTCGTCCGGCTGTCGCGGCATGCCGTCGCAGCCCGGCAGGTGGCCCGGCACTCGGCGTACGCGCGGCAACGCCCTGGGCGGGCCGTCACGGAAGCGGCAGGAGCACCGCCCTCAGGGACGGCGGCGAGATCAGATCTCGGCGGGGTCGAGTGTGAGACCTCGGGCGAACTCGGCGGCGAAGGTCTGCTCGCCGATGGCGGCCCGGACCTTGGCCGTGATGCGATCGACGTCGCCGCGTTCGGCGGGGGGCAGCGGAGCGCCCACGGAGTCCCGGCACGCTTCCGCCGCGCCGAGCAGGGCAGCCGCCTGCCCGGGCCGTCCGTCGAGGGCGACCGCTCCCGCCAGCCCCTCGATCGCCAGCGCGACCGCGCGCAGGTCGCCGTTGCGGCGTGCGATGGACAGGCTGTCCCGGTGCAGAGCCAGGGCGGACGCCGCGTGGCCGCGTTGCTCGGCCGTGAAGCCGAGCTCGGCCGAGATCAGCGCGGAACCGGACGCGGACGACAGCTTGGCGTACCGATCCTGCACGCTCCGCAGCAGCCGCTCGGCCAGCTCGAAGTCGCCCTGCCGGCGTGCCGCCAGCGCCAGCCCGAGCTCGGCGTGCAACTCTCCGTGGACGTAGCCTTGCTCGCCGGCCAGACGGCGGGCGCGTTCGTGGAGCTCCCTGGAGCGGCCGTGGTCCCCGGTGAGCAGGGCGATGTGGCCCAGGCCGATCAGCCGGTCCGCGACGCCGGGCCACAGGCCCAGCTCCTGTGCCATGCGTAGGCCGTCGGCGTGCAGCCGCTCGGCGCGTTCGTAGTCACCCTTGACCTCGGCCAGGGACGCGAGGGGCTGGACGGTCTGCAGCTGTCCCCATCGGTCGCCCAGCTCGCGGAAGAGCGTCAGGCTCTCGCCGCCGACGCCGCCCGCTTCGGCCAGATCTCCGCGCAGCATCGCCTGGCCGGCCTGGATCGCCAGCGTCGCGGCGATCCCCCAGCGGTCGCCGAGAGAGCGGAACGCCTCCAGCGCCTGCCGCATGGCATCCGCGCTGTCCGCCAGGTCACCGCCGGGCGAGTACTGCACGAACCCGCGCAACCAGGCAGCCAGCGCTCGTACCGCCGGGTCGTCAGTGCGGGGCACGGGTGGCACGCGGACGCCGGCGCCGGTCAGCGACGCGAAGCTGGCGTGCCAGACCACCGCCCTGGCCCGGACGGCAGCCGGTCCTTCGCCCGCGATGGCCAGCGCCTTGCCCAGCGACAACCTGGCCTCGGTGTACCGGCCGCGCAGGAACCAGTACCACGCCTGGGCGCTGACCAGCCGGAGTGCGTGCTCGGCGGCGCCGGCCTCGATCGCGAAGTCCAGCGCCGCCCGCAGGTTGGCGGCCTCGGCGTCCAGGCGTTCGAGCCAGATCCGCTGGTCATGGCCACGCAGGTACGGCTCGGCCCGTTCGGCGAACGCGGTGTAGTGGCACAGGTGCCTGTGCCGGGCAGCCGCCGTCTCCCCCGCCTCGGCCAGCCGTTCGAGGCCGTACGCGGCCACGGATTCGAGCAGCCGGTACCTCGGCGCGGTCATCACCAGCGAGGCGTCCACCAGGCCGGCGAGCGCCTCCAGCACCTGCCCGGCATCGACGCCGGCTCCCGCGCAGACCGCCTCGGCGGCCTCGATCGTGCAGCCGTCAGCATGCACGGCGAGCCGTCGTAGCACGGCGCGTTCGGGGCCGGTGAGCTGCGCCCAGCTCCAGTCGATCATCACCCGGAGTGTGCGTTGCTGGGGCGGGGCGCCCCGGTGACCGGTGCTCAGCAGCTGGAAACGGTCGTCGAGCCGTCGGGCCAGCTCCTGGAGGTCCAGCGTACGGAGCCGCGTGGCGGCCAGTTCGAGGGCCAGCGGCAGCCCGTCGAGCCGGCGGCACACCTCCGCGACCGTCCCGGAGACGCCGGCGTCGAGGGTGAACCCGGGGACCGCCGCGGCCGCCCGCTCGGCGAAGAGCTCCATGGCGCTGCCCTCGTCCAGCGGCGGCACCTGCCACAGCACCTCCCCCGCGAGCCCCAGCGACCGCCGGCTGGTCGTCAGGATCCGCAGCTCGGGATCGTTCTTGAGCAGCAGCTCCACCAGCTCGGCCACCGGCTCGATCACGTGCTCGCAGTTGTCCAGGACCAGCAGCAGCCGGCGTCGGCGCAGCGTGTCGGCGAGCCGTCGCGGGGCGCTGATCGGGCCGGCCTTGGCATCGTCCCGGACGCCGAGCGCGGCCAGCGCTGCCTCGGCCACGTCTGCGGAGCGCGAGGCGAGCTCGACCAGGCAGACGCCGTCGGGGAACGTGCCTGCCAGCCGCTTCACCACCTCCAGTGCCAGGCGGGTCTTGCCGACACCGCCCGGCCCCGTGAGCGTGACCAGCCGGGCGGACCGCAGCCGCGACACCACCTCGGCCAGCGCGCCGGCCCGCCCGACCAGCCCGGTGAGCGGGACGGGCACACCGGCCCGCGGTCTCGGCACGGCCGGCGCCGGTTTCGGCCGCAGGATCTCCTGGTAGGCGGCCGCCAGCTCAGGCCCGGGGTCCACGCCGAGCTCGTCGGCCAGCCGGCGGCGTACGTCGTGGTAGACCTCCAGCGCCTCATGCTGCCTGCCCGCCCGGGCGAGCGCGCGCAGGTGCAGCGCCCGGAGGCGTTCGCGCAGCGGGTGCCGGGCCGCCAGGTCCCCGAGCTCGCCCGCCAGGAGGGCGAGGTCGCCGGCCTGCTCGCCGGCGTCGAGCCGCGCGTCCGCGTAGGCTTCCAGCGCGGTCAGCCGCAGCTCCTCCAGCCGCTGGATCGGCAGCCGGACCAACGCGACGTCACGGCACTCCGCGAACGCCGGCCCGCGCCACAGCGCCAACGCCTCGGCCAGCACGGCGGATCGCGCCACCGCGTCCGTCATCGTCATGGCCCGCGCGACCAGGGCGGCGAACCGGCCCATGTCCACCGCGTCCGGATCGGCGCGCAACGCGTAGCCCGGCGCGCGAGTCTCCACCAGCCGGCCGCTCCGCGGCTCGGCGTCCTCCAGCGTGCGGCGCAACCGGGAGACCTTCGTGTGCAGGGCCGCCAGCGGATGGGCGGGCAGGTCGTCTCCCCACAGGACCTCGACCAGGCTGTCGGTCGGCACCGGCCGCCCCTCGCTGAGCAGCAGCGCGACGAGCAGCATCCGGACCTTCGGCTCACGCACCTTGACCACGGTGCCGTCAGCCGCGCGCAGCTCCAGCGCCCCTAAGATCCCGAACCGCACAACGCCACGCTAACCCACGAACGGCGATCATCGCGCCGGCAGCACCTCAGGGACGGCGCAGGTCGTGACGATGAGCGAGGCGTTGCGGGTGGACGAGGGCATACCGGCGGCATACCGCAGCTCGCTACGCTGACGGGCCCCGTACTTGATCATGCCTGAAGGAACTTCAGTGACCCGTCTCGCGCTCGTGACCGTCCTCGCCGTGCTGCTGTCGTTGATCCCCGGCATGTCCCACGCCCAGGATCCGGGCGTGCTGGGCACCGCGGGCAACCTCATGCGCGAGGAGCAGCCGCGCGCCGACGGGATCAGGCACGTGGACACCAAGGCGATCATCGCGGGCCTGAAGGCGCTCAACGCGAACACCTACGTCTACCCGATGGCCGGCGACAACGTGCACTGGACCGACCTGCGGGAGGAGTTCCTGCCCGCGGCGGCAGCCGCCGGGATCGACGTGTGGGTGCTGGTGTACTCGCCGAGCCAGCAGAGCTGCTGCGTGTCCCGGCCGTTCAAGCACGACTACGTGGCCTGGTCCCGCGAGATCGCCACCCTCGCCGAGGAGCACCCCAACCTGGTCGGCTGGACGGTGGACGACTACGCCTACGACCTCAGGACGTTCACCCCGGCCTACGTCGGGCAACTGCGGTCGGCGGCCAAGGCGATCAGCCCCACGCTCAAGTTCGTGCCGACCGTCTACTACGCGCAGTTCACCGACGCGTTCGTCGCCGAGCAGATCCCGCTGATGGACGGCGTGATCTTCCCCTTCCGTGACGAGCCGTACCGCGACACCTCCTGGTCGTGGAGCCTGTCGTACCAGGTGCAGCAGCTCGCCAAGCGGCTGCCCGGCACCGAGGTCTACCTGATGCCCTACGCGCACCCGCTGAGCCACGCCGCCCAGAAGCCGACGGTGTCCTACGTCGAGGCGGTCACCAGGAAGGGCGTCGAGCACGTCCGCAGCGGCCAGCTCGCCGGGGTCCTGCAGTACAAGCTCCCGTTCGTCGCCCGCGACCAGGCCTGGACGCGGCCCGCCACCGACAACCTGGCCCGCACGGGCGACGGGCGGCTGAGCTTCGTCGTGCAGAAGCAGACGGCCACCAAGGCGGGCATGTCGTGCGGCGCGACGCGGCACGTCACCCTGACCTCGGGGGCGGCCAAGCGAGTGGTGAGCTTCTGGCACCGCGACGCCCGCGGGCCGCAGCACCCGGCCGGCCACCACGTCAAGCAGCTCCTGCTCAACGGCAAGGTGATCTGGGAGCGGGACGTCACCGCCGACGCGGCCGACACCTGGGTGAAGGCGACGGTCGACCTCACGACCAAGCTGAGCGGGGCGACCAGCGCGACGCTGCAGTGGCGCCTGTACGAGCGTAAGGCCGTGAGCGACTACTTCATCGACGTCAGCGTGGACGACATCGCGCTGTCCGGCCTGGCGATGAGCGACCCCGGCGTGGAGAACGCCGCCGTCTGGACGCCTGCCCTGGCCCGTCAGGGCGGCGCGGTCTACTGCTCCGCCCAGGTCTACCACGAGAACTACGGCGCCGACCTCGGCGCGCGCATCGCCAAGCTGTACGCCGCCGGGTGATCCCCCGCCGGCTCAGCCGAACAGCTGCTCCAGCGCCTGCGGCAGCCGGTCATGGACTGGACGCGCAACGGCGTGCGCGCCGTCGGCCACAGCGGCGCCACCATGGGCTACGAGGGCCGGCCGGCGACGAGCGCCAGGATCGCGCCCGCACCGGCCGCCGCCGCTGCGGCGGCGAGGGCGGTGGCGCCGGTGTCCTGGGGGCCGGTGAGGTGGCCGGCGACGGCGGTGCCCAGGCCGTAGCCGGCCCACATGAAGGTGTTGAGCCAGGCGAAGACCTCGGTGCGGTAGCGGGCGGGAGCGTGGTCGGCGAGCAGGGCGGGCACGGCGGCGTCACGGGGGCCGGTCACCAGGCCGGCCAGGGTGATCAGGATGGCGAGCGGCACGAAGCCGGGTGCCCAGGCCGCGCCGAGCAGGACGGCCGCTTCGGCGAGGGAGAGCAGGACGAGCAGGCGTCCGCCGCTGAGGGGCCAGGCGCGCGCGCCGTAGCCGAGGGTGCCCAGGAGGGCTCCGGCCGACAGCAGTCCCATCAGCAGACCGGCGGAGGCGGCCGAGCCGGAGGTGGTGGCCGAGGCGACGGTGGCGATGCGCAGGCAGCCGAAGGTGAACGTGCCGCAGGCGGCGACGGTCAGCAGGAGGAGGGTGTGGCGGTGGGTGAGGGGCCCTGCCAGGCGTAGCCGGCCGGGCGGGGCCGGCCGGGCCTGCCGTACCGGCGGGCAGGTCAGTAACAGGGCGGTGCCGGCCAGGACCGTGGCGCCCGCGACAGTCACCACGCCCTGGGCGGGGACGACCCAGACCAGGACCGGCACGAGCAGCGGGCCGGCGATGAACATCAGCTCGTTGACGGCGTTGTCGACGGCGTAGGCGGCGGGCAGGGCGGCGGCGGGGACGAGGCGCGGCCAGGCGCTTCTGACGACGGAGCCGGCGGGCGGGGTGGTGGCGCCGAGGAGCACCGCGGCGCCGATCATGAGAGTGGGCGGGGCGAGCAGGAGCAGGGCGTAGGCGAGGGTGTGGGCGGCCAGGTAGCCGGTCAGGGCCGGGCGCGGGCCGTACCGGTCGGCGAGACGTCCGCCGAGCGGCGCGCACAGGGCCAGGGCCAGCGCGTGGCCGGTGAGCACGAGCCCGGCGGTGGCGTAGGAGCCGAGCCGGTCGACGGCGGCCAGCAGCAGGGCGAGGCTGAGCACGGGTGTGCCGAGCTTGACGAGCAGGGCGGCGGCGAGCAGGCGGGGGACGCCTGGATGGGTGAGCAGGCGGCGATAGGGCGCGAACATGGCGGCTCCGTTACTATCTAACTGGATTACGCCTATGACATGCCGAAGGGGTGTTACCAGTCAAGTGGAGATAGCCTGTAACGTCACCCGGCAGGCGCCGTTGATCGCCGAGCTGGTCAATCTGGCCACGGCTCGCCAGCGGGGCGGTGCCTCGGTGCGGCCGTTGACCGGCGAGGATTTGGCGGCGGCGTTCGCCGCCCAGCTCAGCGACCGCGCCGGCGCCGCCCTGCGCGCCGTCCCCGATGCGGGCCGGCGCCTGGCCGGCCTGGCGACCGAGCTTCGGCAGGCGCTGCTGGCCGAGCACCCCGCCGACCAGGCCGGGCGCATCAACGCCATGATCAGCAGGTACGGCGCGCAGCCCTACCTGGTCGACGACGTGGGCCAGCCGTTCCACCTGCACTTCCACGGCTCGGGCGGCACCGAGGTGGAAGCGCTGGGCGGCGAGTTCGCCACCGCGCTGGCCCTCATCGTCGACGGCTACGGCCCCGACCGCTTCGGGCAGTGCGAGGCGCACCAGTGTGAGGCCGTCTACATCGACCTGACCCGCAACGCCTCACGCCGCTACTGCGGCGCGGCCTGCACGGCGCGCGCCAAGACCGCCGCCTACCGCAGCCGCCGTCACACCTGACCACGCCAGGAGCCCGGGCTGGCCAGTGGGTGTCCGGGCTGCCAGTGGGCGTCCGGGCTGGCCAGTGGGCGTCCGGCCTGGTCAGTGGGTGTCCGGCCTGGTCAGTGGGTGTCCGGCCTGGGGATGCGGACGCCCGCGGCGCGAAGCTTGGCCTCGACCAGGGCGACTCCCCGGGCCGTGGCCGAGCCCTGCTCCTCGCCGTGGTGGGCGATCAGGTGGTACCGGGCCGCGGTGTCGGTGCGGGCTTGCAGACCGGTCACGATCTTCAGGTGGGCCGGGTTGGCGAGGAAATGGTCGGCCATGGCGGTGGCCAGCTCGGGCAGGCGCGGGTCGTCCGGCTCCCACGCCGTGGCTTCGACCGCGCGCTTGCTCAACGCGACGAAGTCGGGGTCGTCGAAGGCGTGCTCGACATGGCCGAGGAAGTCGTCGAAGCCCTCCGGGACCAGGGCTCTGGCCAGCACCCAGCCCTCCCTGGTGGCCGCGACCTCGTGCGCGGGGAGGCCGAGGCCGGACAGCCGCTCCAGCAGCGCCACGGCGCGGTCGGGCAGCAGCGCCCGGTCGCCGTCGGCGAGCCGGCGCAGCGTGTCACGGCGCGCGATCAGCTCCTCGATCCGTTCGGTGAGCTGCCGCTCGACGTCGGTGAGCGCGGTGGCGAACAGCGTGGCGTCCGCGTCGAGCAGGGGCCCGACCTCGGCCAGCGGCACCCCGGCGGCGGCCAGCGTCCGCACCTGCACCAGCCGCAGCAGCTCGGCCGAGCCGTACCTGCGGTAGCCGGAGCTGTCGCGTTCCGGCTCCTTCACCAGGCCGAGCTTGTGGTAGTGGCGCACCGTCTTCACTGTGACGCCGACGAATGCCGCCGCCTGCCCGATCGTGACTCCGTTCACCGGCACCATCCTGCCTGGTGTTCAGGCTCGCTGGTTCAGTGCGCCGGCTGAGCGGGATCGGTCTGATCGCCGCGGAACACCTCGTTGACGAGCCGTTGCTGGGCGGGGCGGAACGCCGCCGCGATGGACAGGCCGGCGTCGTCCACGCAGTTCAGTACGGCGGTCATGGTCCTGCCGCCGTCGGGTGTGCTGTACATCAGCGTCATGGAGCCGACGTTGCCGCCGTTGTGGGTGATGACGGTGCCGCCGCCGTCCGTCTCCTGGACGAACACCCCCAGCCCGTACTCCATGCCGGGCAGGCCCGTGGCGACCGGGGTGCACATCTCCTCCAGCAGGGGGGCCGGCAGGAGCCTGCCGCCCATCAGCGCGGAGATGAACGTGTGCAGGTCCCGGGTGGTGGAGATCATGTCGCCGCCGGTGGAGACCCAGGTGGGGTTGTAGCGGGTGACGTCGATCGTCCGCTCCTGACCGGCGTCGTCGTAGCGGTAGTAGAGGTGGGCGTGCGGCTCGGGGAGCTCCGGCGAGGCGTCCGGCACCACGGTGCCCGACAGGCCGAGCGGGTCCAGGATCAGCCGCCGCATCTCCTCGGCGAGCGAGCGGCCGGTGATCTTCTCGATCAGCAGCCTGGCCAGCACGTAGTTGGTGTTGGAGTAGCTCCAGCCCGCGCCCGGCTCGAACCGGGCCTGCTTGGACAACGCCAGCTCCACCAGCTCCTGCGGCCGGTAGGTGCGGAACCGGTTGTCCACCCATTCCTTGCCCGTGGTGCCGTAGGGCACGGGGACCCCGTGCACGATCGACCCGTCGTCGTAGACCTCGCCGGTGAAGTTGAACAGGCCGCTGGTGTGCTGCAGCAACCTCCGCACCGTGATCCGCCGGTCCAGCCCGAACCCGGGCAGGTGGCCGGCCACCGGGGTGTCCAGCTCGATCTTGCCCTCGGCCACCAGCAACAGCATCAGGGCCGCGGTGAAGGTCTTGGTGTTGCTGCCGATCCGGGCGTGCCCGTCGATCGGCGGCTCGGCGGTGCCGCCCAGCTCGGCCGTGCCGGCGCTGCCGGTCCACTCACCGCGCTCGTCGTGCACGCGCAGGGACACCCCGAGGAAGCCGGACGCGACGATCTCCTCGATCGCCTTCCGCAGCTCGGGGCGGTCCTGCCCGGCGCTCGTGTCCTGATGGGAAGAGGTGGTCGTCATGGTGGCTCGCCCTTCGATGTTGTCGGTCCTGGTCGGCTTCGCGCCGCTGCGGCGAGCATTCACCCTGACCCAAGGTCAACCTCAACCGTGATCTGGCTCACAGCCGCACCGGAGCTCCGGTGCGGCTGGGCAGATCACTCAGCTTCGAGGCACGCAGGCGGAGATCGCGCGGGTCAGCTTCCGGACGCGGGCATCGCCGCCGGGCGGGCCGAGGTGGGCGGCCGAGGTGGTGTAGCCGAACGCGAGCCTGTGGGCGGGATCGGCGAAGGCCATGGCGCAGCCGAGGCCGTGATGGCCGGACGCCGCGCTACTGGAACCGGCTTGGAGCACCTCGAAGCCCCGGCTGAAGTGCTGCTCGATCGCCATGGCCGGGGCACTGAGCACGACGTCCGGCCCTGCGATCCGCGCGACGGTGAGGTCCCGCAGTGTGTCCGCGGAGAGCGCGGTCGGCAGCCAGGCGTGGAGGCGGGCGAGGCCGCGGGCGTTGGTGTAGCCGTTCGAGGCGATGATCGGCACGCCACGCAGGGCGGGATCGCGGGGCAGGGCGAAGGCGTCCTCGGGCCGGCGCCCCGCGCGCAGGTCCACCACGCATTCGCCGGCAGCGTAGACGCAACAGTCCGCCGATCCGTGCTCCGTTGCCCCGGAGGCTTCTAACGCTGCCCGGACGGGCTCGTATCCGACGGCCACGGTGCCTTCGACGCTCACGGTCATGTCGATCCCTCCCGCGCCACGCGAGGTGGCGGACGGGTGGCGAGCGACGCGGCCACGCCTTCGGCCGCCCACTGCTCGATCCGTGTGTCCGTGCCAGCCTCAGGAGCGTCGCCCGATGCCGGCCGAACCTCCAGCAGGCCCTCAGCCACGTGCTTCCGCGATCCGCTCACCCCGGAGAAGCCACCGGCCAGGAACAGCTCTCGCGCGGCCTGCCGAGATGCCCGCCCCCATCCATCTTGGCCTGCTTCACGTGGGCACGGCACCGAACCCTCTGGGCCTGCGAGAGAACGTCAATTATCTTCCTATCGGACGCGCTCACCATGGCAACGGCCGCACCATTGCGGGGGTCCGGTGCGAATTCACTTCACCAGCGCCGATCTGGCACGCACTCATCTGGCCCATGGGCCGGACGTCATGTGGGAAATAGTCAACAGCCTCCAGGCCCTGCAGGCGGGTTATGGCAAAAGCGCGCTGCGCGATTGGAGACGCAGCACCGCCCACGCGCTGTACCGCATCGGCCTGGCCGGCCGGGTCCGCGACCGCCTGTTCACCATCGCCCCGCACGCCACCTATTTCCCCGATCTGCTGACCCCGGTCGAGGGCGGGCTGGGCCTGGAGGAGGCGCTGGAGGCCGTCCTGAGTACGCCCAGAACGCGGCTGCGCGCCGAGATGGCGCCGCTCGAGGGCGCTCCCGGCGCGGCGTCGTGGCTGGACGATCTGAGCGCGGGCAGGCCGCGCGCCCTGGCCGAACTCGGCGAGACCCTGACCGCCTACTACCGGGGCGGTGTCGAACCTCATTGGGACCTGGTGCGCGCGTCCGTCGACGGCGACCTCGTCGAACGCCGCCAGAGTCACACCCATGGCGGCGTCCACGCGCTGCTCGACGGTCTGCGGCCGATGGCGTCCTGGCGGTTCCCGGTCCTGGAGATCGCCGGACATCCGTCCGACCGCGACGTCCACCTGAAGGGACGCGGCCTGCTGCTGATCCCCTCCTACTTCTGCCGCCTGCATCCCGTCACGATCTTCAACGGCGCCCTGCCCCAGGTCCTGGTCTTCCCCGTCCGGCGACCGGACGCGCGGGTGCCTCCGGGGAACGCCGCAGCGACGGGACGCCTGCTCGGAGACACCCGGGCGGCCGTCCTTCGGGCCGTGGGGGCCGGCTCGACGACGAGCGACCTGGCCCGCCGGCTGGGGGTCACCCCGGCGACGATCAGCCACCACACCGGGGTGCTGCGCGACGCCGGCCTGATCCGCAGCCGCCGATCGGCCACCACGGTGACGCACAGCCTCACCTCCCTGGGCTGGTCGCTCCTCCACCGCGGTGGCCATGACCGGGGCGCCACCTGGTCCAAGCCCGCCAGCGGCCCGCGTCGGCAGGGTCGATGACGTGGCAGGGGTGGAGGGGCCGAATTGATCGAGTCGCATGGGCGGCCCGGTGTGCACGGTCGCCTTGTGTTCACCTTCGCCATGGTCGGCTTCCCCCACGTTGGGGATTGGGGTGGGGACCTGGACATGGCTGGGCTGAACCGCGTCGGCCAGCGTCGCGAGATCCCCCAACCGGACGGTAGCGTCGATGGCCCTGGTGGCCACCGTGCCACCAGACAGACGTGCCACCGGGCGCACCCACCGGGCGCACCACCAGACGCGCCACCAAGCGCGCGTCACCGGCGTCTCCCGACAGCACGGCACAGCAGCCGGGATGACCTCATGCCATGATCGCGGGCCATGAACCCGACACGTGACGCCGCGCTTGCGTTGTGTGCGCGACCGTGAACGATCGAGCGGATGCCGAGCTGCAATGCGATCGAAAATCCCGGCCCGCACGAAGCCGCATATCTCAGGATTTATCAGCGAGGTTCAGGCGGCCGAATGGAGTTCGAGCCCGTGAGCGCTCCGGCCGCGTTCCAGATCCTTACTCTTGATGTTTTGTCGAACATTGAGCCCTTGCCTCCACATCGATCCATTTAGCGGACAAGAATGCGGCAAGAACACCGTCATCACAGAAGTCCCGGCCATGCTGATCTACGCTTCCCGCATGGCTTTTCTCATCCCGGAGATCAAGGTCGGCCTGGCCGAGCTCGGCGGCGGGCCTGCCACCCGGTGCTCGAAATGCGGCGAACGCGCGACCCTCTACTACGTCGACCCGGCGGACGGCAGCTCCACCTACGTCTGCACGGCCGACGCCGGCCCCGAGGTGGAGGCCATGCTGCTGCGGTCCGCCGATTAACCGGGACAAAAGCCACCGGCACCAGAATTCCGCCAGACGCCGTGCCACTCAGCCTGCGGGACGGCCGACGGTGGGCGTCGACGGAGCGCTGAGCGCACTGGGGCGCCGGACGGCCCGGGGACGGTGCTCGGTGCTGAGGGCGGGGTCAGGGGTGCGGGGCCAGGCCGTGCTCGTAGGCGTAGATCACGGCACGCACCCGCGTGGACAGCCCCAGCTTGCGCAGAAGACTCGCGACATGGTTCTTCACCGTGCCTTCCTCGATGGTCAGGGCTCGGGCGATCTGCGCGTTGCTCAGCCCGCGGGCCAGCTGCCGCAGCACCTCAAGCTCGCGAGTGGTGAGCCGCTGTTGCGCGTCGGCGGGGGACGCGGGTGACAGGCTCGCGAAGCGGTGGATCAGCCGGGTGGTGACCTGAGGGTCCACCAGCCCGTGCCCGCGATGCAGCGCTCGCACCGCCTCCAGGAGCAGCTCAGGGTCGCTGTCCTTGAGCAGGAAACCCGAAGCCCCCGACTGCAGCGCCCCGAAGAGGTATTCGTCGGTGTCGAACGTCGTCAGCGCGAGCATCCTCGGCGGAGCCTCCACGGCGGCCAGTTGCCGGATCGCGGAGATCCCGTCGACGTACGGCATGCGCAGGTCCAGCACCACCACGTCGGGACGTCGCCACAGCGCCTGGTGGACGGCCTCGGCCCCGTCGGCCGCCTCACCGACCACCGCGATGTCGGGCTCGCCGTCCAGCGTCACGCGCAAGGCGTCGCGTATGGCCGGTTGATCGTCGGCGATCACCACCCGGATCGTCACGCCGCCTTCCTCTCCCCGGCGGGGCCGATCGGCACGACGGCCTCCACCCGCCAGCCATGATGCTGCTGCGGGCCTGCCGTGAAGGTGCCGCCATGCCGGTCCACGCGTTCGCGCATGCCTCTGATGCCCCGGCCCTCCGCTCCGGTACGGCCGTGGCCGTCGTCGGTGATCGTGACCGTCACGGCGGCCGGGTCGCACAGCAGGTGCACGTCGACGTGGCTGGCTCCGGAATGGCGGGCGGCGTTGGTGAGTGCTTCTTGTACGACGCGGTAGACCGTGTGGCCGACAGCGGGTGGCGGCGTGACGCCGGAGCCGGCGCGGTGGAGCGAGATGGGCAGCCGTGGGGTGGAGATCCGCTCGGCCAGACTCTCGAGATCTTCCAGGTCCGGTCCGGTGGGAGTCTCACGTAGTGCGTCGAGAAGGGTGCGTACCTCGGTCAACGCGGTCGCCGACAGCTCGGCGATGGTGCCCAGTGCCCTGTCGGCGGTCTGCGCCTGGCCGCGCAGCGCCCGGCGGGTGGCGGTGGCCTGCATGCGGATGGCGGTGAGGTGGTGACCGACGCTGTCGTGGACGTCGCGGGCGAGGGCGGCGCGTTCTTCGGCCATGGCGCGGTTGGCCTCCGCCATGGCGCGGCCGGCTTCGGCCATGGCTCGGCTGGCCTCGGCGTGGTCGAGTCGTGCCTCCTGCGCGGCCCGCTCGCCGTGCAGCCGCAGGGCCAGGCCGACCGCGACCGGAGCCACCCCCATGATGACCAGGTCGGTGACCACGGAGAGCCCCGCCTGGCCCTGCGGGATGAGCAGGCCGTAACCAGTGGTCCAGCCGATCGACAGGCCCATCACCAGCCAGGCGCGGCGCGGCAGTCGGAAGGCCGCCACGCCGAACATGACCATGGTGACCAGCCGGCCCTGCCAGCCCGGGATCATCAGCCCGAACAGGGCGATCGCCGCTGACAGCAGCGCTCCTGTCAGCGGGAGGCGGGCACGCAGCGTCAGGGGCAGCGCCGCGGCGAGGCCGGCGCCCGCCACCAGAGGGAGCGCGGACCACGGCGGCTCGCCGTCGAACACGGTGAATGCGGTGAGCGCGGCCGCGGCCACGAGCACGAGGAGACCCTCTCTGGCGTACACAGCGGCAACGCTACTTCGCCGGGCCGCAGGAAATGCCGCGCGGCGGTAGTTGCCCCGTGGTCAGGTAGCGGTGCGCGTGCTCGCGTACGCACGGGTGGCCGGAGAGGTAGAGCGCATGCCCGCCGATGGCCGTCAGCAGGCGGGACCCGGGAAGCTGGGCGGCCAGCCGGCGGCCGTCCGCGACCGGGGTGTTGTCGTCGTGCTCGCCGCCCGCGATGAGCACGGGCGGCAGGCCCGGCGCCTTGATGGGGTGAGGCGCGTACGTCCGGGTCGGCGGGAGGCCGGCGCAGTGGTTGGCCATCGGCCACACGGCCCGCCACCCGATGTGCGGCAGCTCGCGACGCAGGACCCCCTCCAGTTTCTTGATCTGCTTGTAGCCGGGATAGGGCAGATCCGCGCAGATGATGACGCGCGACAGGTCGGGGTCCGGTGCTCCTTCCACCTTGGTGAAGAACGAGGCGTCACCGGCCTGCGCCCGCGCGAGCCCGGCGGCAAGGCGCCCCCAGGAGGCCTCGTGGCTGAAGAAGGCGCGGGAGGCGATCTGGGTGTCGCTGATGCCCACGCCGGGACCGGCCTCGGGAGCGGGGATGGGCTCGCGGCGGGCCTTGGCCATCACCTCGTCCCAGACGGCCACCGGATCCTTGCCGTGCAACGCGCAGGTGGCGGTGCTCTCGCACCAGGCGGCGAAGCGGTGGAAGTTGGCCTCCAGGGCCTTGGCGCGCGGCCGGAGCCAGGTGCGCAGGTCGGGGGTGGTGTGGTCGAAGACGCTGTCGAGATACATCCGGCCGACCTTGCGGGGGAACAACTCGGCGTAGGCCTGCCCGAGCGCGGTGCCGTGCGAGTTGCCCAGGTAGGTCAGCCTGGCCTGGCCCAGGGCCTTTCTGATCGCCTCCATGTCGTGCGCGATCTGCCAGGAGTTGAGGCTGCCCGACAGCGGCCCGGCCTCTCGGGCGCAGGCTTGCCCGAAGGCGCGGTTCTTCGCGGCGTACGCGTCGTACGCGCCCTGGTTCGGGAACACCCATTCGGTGGCGAACGGTGCGGGGACAGGGCAGTTGATCTCGCTGGACTCGCCGAACCCCCGAGGGTCGAAGATCACCACGTCGAACCATCTGGTCAGGTCCGCGAAGGACGCCTTCGCCTGGCGGAGCAGCGTGATCTGCTCGCCGGGCCCGCCGGTGTTGACCAGCAGCACGCCCTTCTTGCCGGCTTGGTCCTGGGCGGGCAGCTTGGCGAGGCCGATCGTCACTTGCTGCCCTGACCGGCGAGTCCAGTCGGCCGGCACCTGGATCTGTGCGCACTGCAGACCGTCTCCGCAGTCCTGCCATGGCAGCGGTGTGACCGGGGCCGTGATCGGAGCGAGGGCGGTGACCGCGCCGATGACGAGGGAGGCAACGACGTTCATGGTGGAAGGATCGCCGTGGCCATCTCATCCCCGCGTCCCTCTTTCTGCATATCTTTCGCGTGAGGAGGGGGCTGCGGGCTCGTCCGCGCAAGTTGCTCCCGCCCGCCGAGCGGCACCTGGAGCGCGCGCACATCCTCTCCCAGCCCTGGGACGCCACCTCGAAGGCAACACCGGCCGGGCCGGCGTCGGGCTCACCCAGCCCGAGCCCGCTCGCACGACGACTCCGCGTACCTGATCACGCCGCCGGTCGAGCAGCCGGGGCCGCCGCCGCGTCGACCCCGCTGACGGGCGGGGACCTCCCCGTGTCCTGTGACGGACAGCGGGACGGTTACTGCTTGGGCAGTTGACCTCAAGTGCGGTTGAGATTGGACGATGGCGGCTGGGGCCTGGCCCCTGCATCCGACCTTGAGGAGTACGCCCATGGAAAGCTCCGACACCGATGGCCGGACGACCGCGATCGGCAAGACGCTGGAAGGCCTGTCCGGCAAGGCCGAGCCCCGCATGACCGGGTGCCCGCCCACACCGTCGTCCGCGAGGTCCGTCCTGGGCCGCGGCGCCTCGAGGCCTGATCGCCCGATCCCTGCCGCCGGGCGGACCGGCCTCGCTCCATCAACCACGAACACTGTGCGGGACATTCATGAAGCTTGAGATGTACGCCGACGTGCTGTGCCCTTGGTGCTACATCGGCAAGAGACGCCTGACGGCCGCCTTGGCCCAGCGTTCCGGCCGCGACAACCTCGAGATCGTCTGGCGCGCCTACGAGCTCGCGCCGGACCAGGGCCGGACGCCCGGGCCGACCGCCTCGGAGGCCATGGCCGGCTGGTGGGGCGAGCAGGCGCAGGCCCGCATCGCGCGGATCCGGTCGCTGGGCGCGGCGGAAGGGCTGGAGCTGAACCTGCATCTGGCCCGCCCGGTGAACAGCTTCGACGCGCACCGGCTGGTCAAGCTGGCCGCCGATCGCGGCCGGGCCGATCAGCTGATGGAGCTGCTGCTGTACGCGTACCACACTGAAGGGAACAACGTGGCCGACCCGCAGGTCCTGCGGCGAGTGGGCGGCGCGGCCGGGCTGGATGGCGGGGAGGTGCGCGCAGTCCTGGACGGCGACGACTACGCGGAGGAGGTGCGCGCCGACCGGCGCCGCGCGGCGGAGCACGGCGTCACCGGCGTGCCCAGCCTGGTGATCGACGGCCGCCCGCCGGTCCCCGGTGTCCAGTCCGTCGCCGATCTGACAGGGCTCCTGCGGAACGAACCGACAGGTTCTGATCGAGCCTGACCGGACAGGCTGACAGAGATCCGGTCGCACCGCGCCGGCCGGGCCGTGATCGCGGGGGCGGGCCCAGGTGAGCGGGAGCCGCCGCGGCACCAGCCTCGCTGGAACGCGAACCGGCCGAGAGTCTCACGGCTCCCCCCGCACGGCCCACCGGCCCCCCGGCCGTCCTCGATCTTCACTAAGGTGCTCTCAGGAGTACGTCCAGGCGGCCATCACAGAATCGAGGTCGGTGCCCAGGTGGAAGCCGCAGTGAAGTGTCCCGACCTGTCGCGCGCCGCCCGGCTGACCACCCACAGTGCCGTCTCCACCTCCCTGGCCTTGTACAGCGATCGCGCCCTGAGCGAACTCGTGAACACGGCCGTGCCGCTCGGGTCAGGCATCGGCGGCACGTCGGCCCTGCTGGAGGTCGCCGGAAGCCCGGTCTTCGTCAAGCGGGTGCCTCTCACCGACCTGGAGGCAGCCTGAGCATGTCCACTCCACGGCGAACCTGTTCGACCTGCCCGTCTTCTGTCACTACGGCGTCGGCCTCATCGGCGGGCCGGGCTTCGGGGCCTGGAGGGAGCTGGCCGCGCACACCATGACGACGAACTGGGTGCTCGCGGCGGAACACGAGGGCTTCCCCCTGATGTACCACTGGCGGGTGCTGCCGGACTCGACGCCGCTGCCCGAGGAGCTGGCCGACATCGACCGGGCGGTCGCCTACTGGGGCGGCGGATCGCAGGTACGCCGCCGGATCGAGGCGCTGCGGCAGTCCTCGGCGAGCGTCGCGCTGTTCCTGGAGTACATCCCGCAGAACCTGCACCAGTGGCTGGGCACCCAGGTCGAGGCGGGAGACCAAGCCGCCGACCGCGCCTGCGCCATGGTGGAGAGGGAGCTGGCTGCCGGCATCTCGTTCATGAACAGCCGTGGCCTCCTGCACTTCGACGCGCACTTCGAGAACATCCTGACCGACGGCCGGCGCCTCTACTTCGCCGACTACGGCCTCGCGATCTCCTCGGGGTTCGAGCTGTCGCGGGACGAGGCCGACTTCTTCGGCCGGCATCAGAGCTACGACCGCTGCTATTCCGCCGCGTATCGGGTGAACTGGCTGATCACCGCTCTGTACGGACTGCGGAGAGAAGATCAAGAGGACCGCGACGAGCGGGTGCACGCCTTCGCGGAGGGCGAGCATCCCACGGGAATCCCGGCGGAGGCCGCAGCGATCATCGCCCGGCACGCACCGATCGCCGCAGTGATGTCCGATTTCTACCGCACGTTCCAGCGCCGGAGCAGGCGGGCCACCTACCCGCTTGAGAACTCCCGGCAGTGACACAGAGGGCGCGGCTTCCTGCTGCAGCGGCGGTACACATCACCACAACGCACGGTCAAGCTTCGGGAAACAGCAGCTAGGCACGCCCATTCCGGGAAACCTGCCACCGAAATGGGTGATGACATCGAAGCGGCCGGCAGGACGACCCCCGCGGTCGCCGTCCTCGACGGCACCGGCACGGTGACCGGCTGGACCCAGGCCGCCGAGGAGCTCACCGGCTACCTCGCCGCCGACATCCTCGGCCGCCCCATCGCCACCCTCCTCCCACCCGGCGGCGATGAACGACCTTTTACGCACCCGCCCCGTACAGCGAGGGTGGAGGTGCGGCGCCGCGACGGCGGAAGGGTCGCCGTGCGCGCCGAGGCCGCCCCGCTCATCCTCGGCGGCGACGGGCAGCGGTCCTGGCTGGTGTCGGCGGTCCCCGACACCGCCGATCCGTCCGCCGACCTGCTCAAGTCGCTCGTCAGCAGCTTCCCTGTCGCCATGGCCATCTGGGACGAGGACCTGCGCTGCGTCTGGTTCAACGAGGCGGCCGGGCAGCTCAGCGACGGTTACCCGTACTACCGGATCGGCCGCTCCCTGACCGAGACCGTCGACGGGATCGACACCCGGGCGGTGCAGGACGCGATGCGCGGGGTGCTCGCCGACGGCCGGCCCACGATCGACCGTGAGGCGCGCTGGTCCCACGCGGGTCGGGAGCGCACGCTGTCGATCTCGCTGCTGCCGCTGCAGGGCGCGGACGGGCGGACGATCGGCGTGTGCTCGGTGGCGCTGGACTTCAGCAACAGCAAGGCGCGGGACCACCTCACCCTGCTGCGCGAGGAAGGCGTCCGGCTCAGCAGCACGCTGGACGTCATGGACACCGCCCAGGCGCTGGCCGAGGTGGCCGTCCCGGTCCTGGCCGACTACGTGACCGTCGATCTGCCGGAGGCGATCCTGCCCGGCACCGAGCCGCAGCGGCGGCCGGGCGCCGAGCGGACCGGCGGCCCCGTGTTCCGGCGGGCCGGCGCGGCGTCCGTGCGGGAGGGGACGCCCGCGCCGCCCTGGGAGCGGGGGGAGCCCGTGTCCGTGCCGCCGCGATCCCCGTTCATGCGGGTCATGCAGGAACGGCGGCCGCACTTCGAGCCCGTGCTGGACACCTCGCCCGGCACCTGGCTGGAGCTGGACCCCGACCGGGCGCGGATCGTCCACGCCACCGGCATGCACTCGCTGATCGTCATCGCGCTGGAGGCGCGCGGCGACGTGCTCGGCGTCGCGGCGTTCGCGCGCACCTCGAACCCGGCGCCGTTCACCAGGGACGACCTGCTCCTGGCCGAGGAACTGGTCACGCGGGCCGCGCTGAGCCTGGACAACGCGCGCCAGTACACCCGCCAGCGGCTGACCGCACTCACGCTCCAGCGCGACCTGCTGCCGCACGACCTGCGCGGCAGCGGCACCGTCGAGGTGGCCTCGCGCTACCTGCCCTCCGACACGAACGAGGGGGTGGGCGGCGACTGGTACGACACCATCGGACTGCCCGGCGACCGCCTCGCCCTGGTCGTCGGCGACGTGACCGGGCACGGCATCAACGCCGCCGCCACCATGGGCCGCCTGCGCACCGCCGTGCACACCCTGGCCTACCTCGACCTGCCTCCGGACGAGCTGCTCACCCACCTCGACCGCCTGATCGCCAAGGACGCCCGCGGCCTCGACGCGACGGGCGCCACCTGCCTGTACGCGGTCCACGACCCGCGGACCGGCCGCTGCACCATGGCCACGGCCGGGCATCCGCCGCCCGCGATCGTGACCCCGTACGGCGAGGTGACGTTCCCGTCGCTGCCCGCCGGCACGCCGATCGGCGTCGGGCTGGGCACCTTCGAGTCGCGCGACCTGCACCTGCCCGCCGGAACCCTGCTCGCCCTCTACACCGACGGCCTCATCGAGACGCGGCAGGCCGACCTCGACGCCGGCATGGCCAGGCTCGGCGACACCCTCGCCCGCGCGGCGCCGCGAGCAGCGACACTCGAGCAGGTGTGTGAGGCCGTGATCGGCTCCATCGTGGGCGACACGCCCGCCGAGGACGACATCGCCCTGCTCCTGGCCCGCATCCGGGACGTCTCCTAGTATTCGCTATATTTAGTAAATGATGAATATGACGGGCACGCTGCGGCTCGACGGGTGCGACCTGCGCTACGCCGACAGCGGCGGTACGGGGACCCCGGTGGTCTTCACGCACGGCGCCGGGGCCGACCACGTGATGTTCGCCGACCAGGCTGAGCACCTGCGAGCCCGGGGATACCGCGTCGTCGTCTGGGACCTGCGGGGCCACGGCCTGTCCCGCCCGGCCGGCGTTCCGTTCACCGCCGGACGGGCGCTCGCCGACCTGCGCGCGCTCATCGGTCACCTGGCGCTGGACAGGCCCGTGCTGGCGGGCCAGTCGCTGGGCGGCAACCTCGGCCAGGCCCTCGTCCGGCAGGACCGCCACCTGGCCCGGGCGTTGATCGTCATCGACTCGGCGTGGAACACCGGGCCGCTGTCCTGGAGTGAGCGCCTGCTGCTCAAGCTCGCCACGCCGGCACTGCTGGCCGTCCCCGCCGGGCGTCTGCCGCGGCTGATGGCCGACGCCTGCGCGGTCACACCGGCCGCCAGGGCGGACGCGCGGCGCGCCTTCTCCCAGCTGCCCAAGAAGGAGTTCGTCCAGGTGTGGAACGCCGCCGTGGAGCTGATCACCCCCGATCCCGGCTACCGGACGCCCGTTCCGCTGTGCCTGATCCGCGGCTCTCACGACCGCACCGGCAACATCGCCTCCGCCATGCCCCGCTGGGCCGGGGCCGAGGGCGTCGAAGAGATCGTCATCCCCGGCGCGGGCCACCTGTGCACGCAGGACGACCCGCGAGCCGTCAGCACGGCGATCGAGACGTTCCTGCACACGCTGACCTGCCAGGAGCGGCGATGAACGCCGACCGGCGCAGCTCGTTCATCGGCTCGGTGGGCGACCTGCTCGCCTCCTGGAGCCTGCCGCACGCCACCGGCCGCGTCTACGGGCTGCTCCTCATCAGCCAGGCCCCCCGGTCCCTGGACTCGATCGCCGCCGAGCTCACGCTGAGCAAGGGAGCGGTGAGCACCGCGGTGCGCCAGCTCGACTCCTGGGGGCTGGCCAGGGTCATCCCCCAGCCGGGAAGCCGCCGGCTCCTGGTCGAGGCCACCGGCGGCCTGGCGTCCCTGCTGGAGGCCAGCCACGCGCGCGCCAGGAGCCTGATCGCCGCCCTGCGCGAAGGGGAGGACCTGGTCGACGCCGGTCCCGCGCGCGAGCGGCTCCAGGACGTGATCGGCTTGTTCGCCGGGTACGTGGACGTCGGAGACCAGCTGCTTGACACGTACCGCAGGCAGCGGGGAGTGCGCGGCCCCGGCCGCGACGCGTGATAGACAGGCTCGCCATGGAATTCTTCTGTTATCACCGTGACCGTCCCGACTCCGGCGCGCTGCGCGACAAGCTCGTGGCGGAGCACTGGTCCTACATGGACCGGTACGCCGAGCAGCTCATCGCCCGCGGCCCCACCCTCGACGGCGACACCGCCACCGGCAGCGTGCACATCGTCGACCTGCCCGGCCCGGCCGCCGCGCGGGCGTTCGCCTTCGACGAGCCCAACTACCAGGCCGGCGTGTACCGTGACGTGATGCTGCGCCGATGGCGCAACGTGCTGGGGCGCACCATGTGGGACTTCCCCGGTGGCCGCGAGGGCGGCAGCCGCTTCCTCGTGCTGGGCCTCGGCCTGGGTCAGGCCGCCGACCTCGCCCCACCGCCCGGCCGGCGGGAGGAGCTGATCGCCTACGGGCCGCTGCTGTCCGACGACGGCGGCACCTGGCTGGGCACGGCCGCCCTGGTCCGGGCGGCGGACCAGGGCACGGCCCGCGCCGTCCTGACCTCCGACCGGTACGCCGCCGTCGAGGTCCACCCCTGGGAGTTCGGCGGACGACGCTGATCACGTCCCGGCTCGGGTCCCCCGGCAGGGGGAGACGCCTCCCCCACCACGGGGAGTGACGCCCACCGGGTGCGCCCTACGCTCACCGGCATGGTTGATCTGGATCACGCCCGCAAGTGGCCCGCGTACACGATGGCGGCGCTGTTCCTCTGCTACGCCGCGGGGAAGGCCGCGTTCGCCGCGCAGGCCCGGCTCGGCTTCCCCGGCGGGCCGCCCGTGTCGGCGGCCGAGACCGCCGGCTACTTCCTCGACGCGGCGAGCGCGCAGTGGCTCGCCGCCGCCACCGGCGTGCTGGGCGCCTGCGTCGCCGTCGCCACGGTCACCCCGCTGGGCCGCGGAGCGCCCAGGGGGTTGATGCTGCTGGTGCTGGCGGGGATGACGCTGGCCGTCGGCGGCGGCGCGGGGATCATGATCCTGGACGGCTTCGTCGGGCTCGGTGTGGGCTGGCAGTGGTACCACGGTGTCCTGGGCGTCGTCGTGCTCGGGCTGTCGGCGGAGACCATGCGGTCCTATCTCGCGGCGACCAGGCGCCGTCATGGACGGGGAGCGGCGGCCTGACCTGAGATCCGGTACCCCACCCCGGGCGTGGTGACGATGACCGGGGGCTCCCCCAGCTTGCGCCGCAACCGGCCGATGGTCACCGTGACCGTGTTGGTCAGCGGGTTGGCGTGCTCGTCCCACACCTGCTCCAGCAGGTCCTCAGCGCTGAGGAACGCGGGAGCCGCCCGGAGGAGGGCCTCCAGCAACGCGAACTCCTTTACCGACAGCTCCAGCTGCCGGCCGTCACGGGTCGCGGTGCGGCGCAGCGGATCCAGCTCGATGCCTGCCGCCCGCAGGACGCGGGGCCGGGCGGCAGGCTGGCGGCGCACCAGCGAGCGGATCCGCAGCACCAGCTCAGGGAAGTGGAACGGCTTGGTCAGGTAGTCGTCGGCGCCCAGGGTCAGCCCGGTGACCCGATCGACGGGCGAGTCGGCGGCCGTCAGCATCAGCACCATGACCCGATCGTCGCGCTCGGTGATCATCCGGCAGAGGGTGTCGCCGTGGATGCCCGGCAGATCCCGGTCGAGGACGACCACGTCGTAGGCGTTGAGGTCGAGCTTCGCCGCGGCCTCCAGCCCGTCGTGAGCCACGTCCACGGCCATGCCCTGGTCGCTGAGGCCCTCGGCCAGCACGGCGGCCAGGGAACGGGCGTCCTCCACCACGAGCACCCTCATGCCGCGGCCTGCGCCGGCGGCAGCGAGACGGCGACGCGCAGGCCGCCCTCCGGCCGGGCCCGCAGGTCGAGAGAGCCGCCGTGCGCGGCGGCGACGGCGGCGACGATCGACAGCCCGAGCCCCGACCCGGGGCCGGAGTGAGTGCGGTCGGCGCCGAGCCGCTGGAAGGGCTGCGCCAGCCGGTCCACCTGCTCCTGGTCCAGGACGGGCCCCCCGGTCTCGACGACGAGCCGGGCCGTCGCGCCCTCGGTGGAGGTGGCCAGGCGGATCCAGCCGCCCTCGTGGTTGTGCGTGACGGCGTTGTCGACGACGTTGTCGATCATGCGGGTGAGCAGCGTCCTGCTGCCCCGGGTCCACGCGCTGTCGCCGCTCTCGGAGTGGACGGTGAGGTCGCGGGCGGCGATGTCGGCGGCCCGGGCGTTCAGGGCGTCGGCCGCCAGCTCACGCAGCGAGAGCGTGGTACGCCCGGCCAGGGCGCCGTGCTGCGTGCGGGCCAGCACGAGGAAGTCCTCGAGCAGCCGATCCACCTGGTCCAGCTCGGCGCGCAACCGGTGCGCCAGCGCCGCGGTCTGCGCAGGGACGGGCTCCGGCTTGGCCAGCGCGACGTCCAGTGAGGCCCGCATGGTCGCCAGCGGGGTACGCAGCTCGTGAGAGGCGTTGGCGACGAACCGGCGTTGCGCGGCGAACGAGCTCTCCAGCCGTTCCAGCAGCTCGTCGATGGTGTCGGCGAGGTCCTTGACCTCGTCGGCCGGCCCCTGGGCGGCCAGCCGCTCGTGCAGGTTGTCGGCGGAGATGCGGCGCGTGGCCGCGGTGATCACCCGCAGCGGGCGCAGCACCCGGCCCGCGACGACCCGGCCCAGGACGAGCGACACCACGGCCATGACCGCCAGGGCCAGCGCCGAGCCGACCAGGAGCTGGCGTGACTGGGCCGCATGCGTGTCCGACAGCTGAGCCTGCAGCCACGCGATGCGATCGGTGGCGGCGGCGAGCGTGGCGGGCTCGACCGGCGGTACCCCGGCGGGCGCGGACCGGGTCACCTGCGTCCCGCCGAGACCCACGAGGTTGTTGATGGCCAGCAGCCCGACACCGGACAGCAGGAACATGGCCCCGTACAGGACCGTGAAGCGCAGCCGTACGGTCCGCGCCGGTCGTCGCCACTTTCGCATGCGCTCCAGGATGCCGTGCCGCACCTAACACCGATGTGACAGCCCCCGTTCGGCCCCTGTTACGGCCGGGCCCGTACAACCGGTCGGCATGCGAGCAACCATCGAAGTCAGCGGGCTGCGCAAGCGGTTCGGCCCCACCCTGGCACTGGACGGCATGACGTTCACCGTGCCGCCCGGCCGCGTCACCGGGTTCGTCGGCCCCAACGGGGCAGGCAAGTCCACCACGATGCGGGTGATCCTCGGCCTCGACGCCCCCGACGCCGGCCACGCGCTGATCGGCGGGCAGCCGTACGCCGGCTTGCGTGACCCGCTCACCCACGTCGGCGCGCTGCTCGACGCCGGCGCGCTCCAGCCGAGCCGCACCGCCCGCGACCACCTGCTGTGGCTGGCCCACTCGCAGGGCCTGGACGGCAGGCGGGCCGACGAGGTGCTGCGGCTGGTCGGGCTGCGAACCGCGGCCCGGCGCAGGGCCGGCGGCCTGTCCCTCGGCATGCGCCAGCGGCTCGGCGTCGCCGCCGCCCTGCTCGGCGACCCGCCCGTCCTCATGCTGGACGAACCGGTCAACGGCCTCGACCCCGAGGGAGTCATCTGGATGCGCGGCCTGCTGCGGACATTGGCCGGGGAGGGGCGGGCCGTCCTGGTGTCCAGCCATCTGATGAGCGAGCTGCAGGACACCGCCGACCATCTCGTCGTGGTGGGCAGGGGCCGCGTGATCGCCGACACCGGCGTGGCCGACCTCATCACCGCCGCCTCCCGCGGCCAGGTCACCGTGCGCACCCCGGCGCACCCGCGGGCCAGGTCCGTGCTGAGCAACGCCGGCGCCAGCACGACCACCGCCGGCCACGACACGATCATCGTCTCCGGGCTGTCACCGGAGCACGTGGTGGCGGCGCTCAACGCGGCCGCGGTGCCGTTCTCCGAGGTGGCGGCACACCGCGTGACTCTCGAACAGGCCTACCTCGACCTCACCGCCGACGCGGCCGAATACCGGGGAGCGGCACGATGAGCAGCGCCGCCCCGCGCGGGGACTTCGGGCGGTTGCTGCGCGCCGAGTGGACCAAGTTCAGGACGGTACGCGGCTGGGTGGCCGCCATGGCCGCGGCAGCGCTGGTCACCGTGCTCCTCGGACTGCTGTCGGCCTCCGGCAGCCACGCCTCCTGCGGCTCCGGCCCCGTCGAGGTCGCCTGCCCGGCTGCGCCGGTGGGGCCGGACGGCGTAGCCGTGGACGACAAGTTCTTCTTCGTGCACCGGCCGCTGACCGGCGACGGCGCCATCACTGTCCGCCTGACCTCCATGACCGGCCAGATCCGCAAGCCCGACGTCACCCCGGGGCGGCGCAACGTGGTCCCCGGCCTCGTGCCGTGGGCGAAGGCCGGAGTCATGATCAAGGAAAGCACCCGGCAGGGCTCCCCCTACGCGGCGGTGATGGTGACCGGCGCGCACGGCGTCCGGATGCAGCACGACTTCACCCACGACGTGGCCGGCCGGCCGGGCGGCGTCTCCCGCCGGTCGCCGCGCTGGCTCCGCCTCACCCGCTCCGGCGACACCCTCACCGGGTACGAATCCACCGACGGCACCACCTGGACCCGGGTCGGCACCGCGACCCTGACCGGGCTGCCGCGCACCGTCCGCATCGGCCTGTTCGCCACCTCCCCCGGCGACCTCACCGTCACCCAGGGAGACGTCGGCGGATCCGTCGCCGCGGCCCGCTTCACCGAGGCCACCGGCGAGTTCGACCAGGTCGAGCTCCAGGGCGACACGCCCGGCGCCTGGCGCGACGACGACATCGGCGTCACCACCGCACCCGACGGCACCCCTCACCACCCGGGCCGCGCCGGCCGGTCCGGCGACGCCTTCTCCGTCACCGGCGTCGGCGACATCGCACCGGCCATCGAGGGCACCGCCCCTGAACGTCCCCTCAGCGGGGCGCTGACCGGGCTCGTCCTCGTCATCGTGGTGGCCGTCCTGTTCGTCACCGCCGAGTACCGGCACGGTCTCATCCGCACGACCCTGCTGGCCGGCCCCCGCCGCGGCCGGACGCTCGCGGCCAAGGCGCTGGCGCTCGGCCTGGTCGCCTTCGCCGCCGCCCTGCCCGCCATCGCGATCACCTTCGCGGCCGGTGGGCGGATCCTGCGTGGCAACGGCAACCCGGTCCTGCCGGTGTCCCTGCTCACTGAGATCCGCATCGTGGCCGGCATGGCGGCGCTGTTCGCGCTCACCGCCGTGCTCTCCCTCGCTCTCGGCGCCCTGCTGCGGCGCAGTGTCGCGGCGGTCATCACCGCCGTCACGGTGATCATCGTCCCGCACGTCCTGGCCACCACCTCCGTCCTGCCCGACAGTGCCGCGCGGTGGCTGCTGCGCCTCACCCCGGCCGCCGGCTTCGCCGCGCAGCAGAGCGTCCCGCAGTACGCGCACGTGCTCGGCCACTACGCGCCCATCGCCGGGTTCTACCCGCTGCCGCCCTGGGCCGGCGTGGCCGTGCTGGCCGGTTACGCCGCGCTCGCCCTCGGCCTGGCCGCCGTCCAGCTGCGCCGGAGGGACGCGTGAGACGCCCGCACCGCAGCCGCGCGAGCATGAGACGCCGGAGGAACGCGTGAGACCTCCGCACCGCAGTCGCGCGAGCATGAGACGCCGGAGGAACGCGTGAGACCTCCGCACCGCAGCCGCGCGAGCATGAGGCGGCACCTGCACGCGGAGTGGACCAAACTCCGCACTCTGCCAGGAACCGGGCGGCTGCTGCTCACCATCGTGGTGCTGACCGCCGCCGTCAGCGTCGCCGCCTCCGCCGTCGTGTCGTGCACCCCGGCGGGCTGCGGCTACGATCCCGCCAGGATCCTCTTCTTCGGGGTCCAGGTGAGCCAGGCACTCGTCGCCGTCCTCGCCGTCACGGCGATCAGCGGCGAGTACGGCACCGGCATGATCCGCCTCACCCTGACCGCCATGCCGCACCGGACCGGCGTCCTGGCCGCCAAGGCCATCCTGCTGGCCGTCATCACCCTGATCACCGGGACCGCCGCCGTGCTCGCCGCCGCGCTCACCGCCCGTCACCTCCTGCTCGGCAACGGCTTCCCCGCCGGCATGCTCGACCTCATGAGCGGTCCCAACCTGCGCGCCGCCGCCGGCTCGGTCCTGTACCTGACGCTGATCGCCCTGCTCAGCCTGGGGGTCGCCACCGCCGTACGCGACTCCGCCACCGCCGTCGGGGTCGTGCTCGGCCTGCTCTACCTCTTCCCCGCCCTCATCCTCATGATCTCCGACGCCGGCTGGCAGCGGCTGCTCTGGCAGATCTCCCCGATGAACGCCGGACTCGCCGTCCAGGCCACCACCGGCCTGGCCGCCCTGCCCCTCAGCCCCTGGGCCGGCCTCGGCGTCCTGGCAGCGTGGGCCGCCGCGGCCCTGCTCGGCGGCGGGCTGCTGCTGCGCGTACGCGACGCATGACGGGCCCGCGCCGGAGCACGCGCGACCTCGCGGCTGCCGCGCACGTGCTCCGCCATCGCCCGCTCGTACGCGGGGAAGGCCCGCTCGTGGTCGCCGCCCGCCCGCGCCGGCTCCCCTGCCAGCACGTACGCGCCGACGACGGCCAGGCTGGTGCTGCCGCCGACGGCCGGCCCGGGGCAGTAGCCCGCGTCGCCGACCAGCGTCACCCTCCCCCGCGACCAGGTGTCCATGCGCAGCTGGGTTCTGGGGGCGAACCTGCCCGAGTTCGACAGCCGTCCCGGACCGGTCCTGGAGGTGCTGCTGGAGCAGCAGCGCGCCTGGCACGCGACTCTGGCGACGCGGTTCCGGCACGCCGTCGCGCGCGGTGAGACGGCCTACCTGGATCCGGAGTCCGCCGCCTTCCAGGTGAGCGCCTTGCTCAACGCCGTCAACCTGGCGGTGCGGCTCGGTGAGGGCGACCGGGTCGCGATGGCGCGGGGCGTGATCGAGGGGCTGCTCGCGCCGCCGTCGCGGGGTGCGCGGCGTGCTGCCCGGCGGTCCTCCGCCACACCGGGCGAGTAACCCGGCGGCGTCCGCGATCCCATGAGGCCATCAGCGCCGGCGAGCCGCCATCCCCACGCCGGCCTTGGAACTGGCGAAGTTTCCACAAACATGCAGGTCAAGACACTTACCCGTCTCCTGCCGGGGGAAATACGCCCGCATGCCAGGAACGCGAGGGCCTGGCTGGATATCGGGTGAATGGGGACACGGAATGGCCACGCTGGAGACGACGCCCACCGGGCTGCGGGAAGAGGTGGCGGCGCGGGTGAACGCCAGAAGCGAGCAGCGCCGGCGGACGATCGCGCTGCTCGCCGAGCCGGGCGGGATCGCCAGGGCCGACGAGCCGGTACGCGTGGCCACCCGTATCGACCGGCTCAGCCACCACTTCCGGGACGTCCCCCCGATAGACCCCGCCGCGATGGCCGTCGCGGACCCGGCGGCCGTGTCAGCGGCGGTGGCGGTGCTGGAGCGGATCATCCACACCGATGACCTGCTCCCCGTCGGCTACCTGGAGGGCGGGGCGACGGCGGCGCGGGCGGTCGGGCGGGTGGTCATCCGTGACGCGCGCGGGCGGCTGGCCGGCTACGGCACCGGGTCGCTGGTCTCCCCGGACCTGCTGCTCACCAACCACCATGTGCTCGGCGACGCCGGGACGGCCGGTCGCAGCAGCGTCGAGTTCGACTACCAGGACGGCGTGGACGGGCGGCCGCTGCCGCTGCACGGGTTCGCCCTGGACCCGGGCCGGTTCTTCTTCGCCGACCGGGCGCTGGACTTCGCGCTGGTGGCGGTGCGGGCCAGCGCGGGTGAGCTGGCCCGGTTCGGGTTCAACCCGCTGGTGGCCGCCGAGGGCAAGGTCATCATCGGCGACTTCGTGACGATCGTCCAGCATCCCGGCGGGGAGAAGAAGCAGGTCGCTCTCCGGGAGAACCGGATCGTCGACATCCTGGACTCGTTCCTGCACTACCAGACCGACACCGAGCCCGGCTCCTCCGGCTCCCCCGTCTTCAACGACCAGTGGGAGATCGTGGCCCTGCACCACGCGGGCGTCCCCGTCCCCGAGCACGACGAGTACGGCTACATCAACGAAGGGGTACGCGTCAGCAGCCTGCTGGCCTTCCTGCGCGATCAGCCGTTCGCGCCGGCTCAGCAGGCGCTGGTCGACCGGCTGTTCACCGAACGCCTGCCGCAGGCTCCCGCCGACCGGCCGATCACCCGGCAGGCGGCCCAGCCCGTGGAGCCCGTGGAGCCGGGCACCGCGCAGGCGCCGCTGACGATCACCCTGACGCCGCCCTTCGACATCCGGCTCCGCGGCGGGCTGGAGCCCGCGACCGGCACCGGCCCCGCCGCCGAGGCGGCGCCGGAGGCGATCCGGATCGATCCGGACTATGCCCGGCGCCGGGGCTATGACCCGGACTTCCTGCCGGGCGCGCATCGGGTGCCGCTGCCCACCCTGCATCCCGAGCTCGTCCCGCTGGCGGCGATCAACCGGCACGCGGGAGACGGGCCGGCGCACGTACTGAAATATCATCACTTCAGCGTGGTGATGAACCGGCAACGGCGGCTCGCCTTCTTCACCGCGGTCAACATCGACGGCGAGACCAGCCTGCGCATCCGCCGCGACCCCGACCGATGGATCTACGATCCCCGCCTGCCTCACAGCGAGCAGGCCGGCGAGGAGGTCTACCGCGACAACCCGCTGGACCGCGGCCACCTGGTCCGCCGCCTGGACCCCGCCTGGGGAGCCAGCCACACGGTGGCCAAGTCCGCCAACGACGACACCTTCCACTTCACCAACTGCACCCCGCAGCACAGGGACTTCAACCAGAACCAGACGACCTGGGCAGGGCTGGAGGACTACATCCTGGACAACGCCGACACCCGCGACCTGAAGGCCACCGTCTTCACCGGCCCGGTCCTCGCGGCCGACGACGACCCCTATCGCGGCGTGCAGCTGCCCCGCCAGTACTGGAAAGTGGTGGCGATGGTCAAACGGAACGACGAGCTGTCTGCCACCGGTTACCTGCTCAGCCAGGATCACCTCATCGACGGCCTGGAAGCCGTGCCCGGAGAGTTCTCCTACGGCGCCTACAAGACCTACCAGGTGCCGATCAGGCGGATCGAGGACCTCACCCGGCTGTCCTTCGGCACCCTCTCCGACGCCGACCCGCTGGCCCGGGTGGAAGCCGCCACCACGGCCCGGGAGATCACCGACCTTCGCCGGCTCGTCCTCTGAGACCGCCGCACGGCGAAGGGCGCCTCGGCTTCACGCGCCGTTGACGACGGCGTCGAAGCCCTGCAGCTCACCGGCCACCTGACCGGCCGGGTCGAGGAGCTGGACCGGTTCGTGCAACCGCCAGGACGCGTTGACCGGGGGGAAGGACGAGACGTCGGACTGCCGCAGTGTGGCGTACTTCGTCGGTCCGGTGGCCGGCGCGGTGATGGTCTCCCCGGTGGCCTTGTCGATGACCGTCATGGTGAGCGACAGGTGGACGAGTAGTTCCCCGCCACCGCCGCCGCTCGCCTGCATGACGCTGAGCGGGGTCAGGGTGGCCTCCGACAGGGCCAGGGCGAACAGCGTGCCGCTGCCGGGGGTGCTGGGCGAGGTGTCCGCCTCCACCCGGAACCCCCGGACCTCCATGACGAGCCCCTCCGGCCGGGAGGTGCGCACCAGGAGGTTGATGCCGCCCTTGAAGTCGAGGGTGAGGGCGCCCAGGATGTTCAGCTTCAGCGGCACGTCGGCGGCGTACATGCTGCAGGGGATGTCCACGCCCGTCGGCGGCAGCGGAGCGGCGGAGGCGTCGTCGGGCAGCAGCGCCTCGGTGCCGGCGGTGACCACGGCGGCGGCCATGCCCGCCGCCGCTCTCAGGAATCTGCGGCGAGCGTGGTGGCTCTCGGTCATCCGTGTGCTCCGTTCCCGAATAGGCAACGCTTCGCAATCAAAGCATGACAATGGGTGGTCGGCAAGCGGTGCCGGAGATGGCCGGCAGTCCATGGGCATTGACTACATAGAGTAATGAGTTGATGATTCTTAGTAGTTGATCGGCTATCGGCCGCACCGGCCGGAGGGGGACAGGGCGTGCTCACAGCGTTGCAGGAACGCAAGCTCGACAAGGCGTTCGACCAGATGGACGTCAACCACAACACCGACCTGGAGCTGGACGATCTCATCGCCCTGGGCGTCAGGGTGCTGGCCGCTTTCGGCGTCAGCCCGGACAGCGACCCGGGCCGTCGCCTGTTCGGGACGTACACCGACTTCTGGGAGAGCCTGCTCGCCAAGATCGACCTGGACGGCGATCGCAAGATCAGCCGCGAGGAGTACCGGCTCGGGATGCACGCGGCGTTCATCGAGGACCCCGACGGTTACGAGCGGGCCCTGCGGCCGGCCATCCAGGCGACGCTCGACGTCACGGACGTCAACGGCAACGGCGTGCTGGACCTGGCGGAGTTCCAGCGGTTCCAGTCGGCCTTCGGCACCAGCCCCGAGGACGCGGAGCTGGCCTTCCGCAAGATCGACACCGACGGCAGCGGCGCGCTCGGCATCGAGGAGCTGGTGGAGGCCGGCCGGCAGTTCTACATCGGCGCGGACCCCGCCCTGACTGGCAACTGGCTCTTCGGCCCGGTCTGAGCCGAGTGACAGCGGCCGCCTCTCATGCCGGGGACGGGCGGCCTTCAGCCAGAGACGGAGGGTCATGCGGGAACCGTTGGCGATCGTGGGAGTCGGCTGCCGGCTGCCGGGCGGGATCGAGAATCTGGAGAGCCTGTGGGAGGCGCTGGTCGCGGGCAGCGATCTGGTGACGGAGGTGCCTCCCGATCGGTTCGATCCGGCGTGGTTCCTCGATCGCCGGACGAGGCGGGGCGGCAAGACCTACACCGCCCAGGGGGCGTTCCTGGACGATCTCGCCGGGTTCGACGCCGGTTACTTCGGGATCGCGCCGAAGGAGGCCGACCGGCTCGACCCGCAGCAGCGGCTGATGCTGGAGCTCGCCGTCGAGGCGCTCGACGACGCCGCCATCGACCCGGCCGGTCTGGCGGGGTCCGGGGCGGCGGTGTTCGTGGGCGTGTTCAACGGCGACTACGGCAACCTGCAGTGCCGCGACCCCGCCAGCCTCAACGCCTACTCCGTCGCCGGATGGACCTTCGGCAACACCGCCAACCGGGTCTCCTACTGCCTGGATCTGCGCGGTCCCAGCCAGGGCATCGACACCGCCTGCTCCTCCGCGCTGGTCGCGCTGCACCAGGCGGCCCAGGCCCTGCGTTCGGGAGAGTGCGCGATCGCCCTGGCCGGGGGCGTCAACGTGCTGCTCGACCCGGCCTCGTTCGTCGGGCTGTCCCAGGCCTCGATGCTCTCGGCCCGCGGCCGGTGCCAGGCCTTCTCCGCCGACGCCGACGGTTACGTACGCGGGGAGGGCGCGGGCATGGTCGTGCTCAAGACGCTCGCCGGCGCGCAGGCCGACGGGGACCGGGTCCACGCCGTCCTGCTGGACACCGGCACCAACGCCGACGGCCGCACGCCCGGCCTGACCCATCCGGGCGTGGAGAGCCAGGCGCGGCTCCTTGAGCGGATGTACGCGGACGTCGAGGTGGACGACCTGGTCTACTGGGAGGCGCACGGCACCGGCACGCCCGTCGGGGATCCCGTCGAGTGCGAGGCGGTGGGCCGGGCCGTGGGGGTGCGCCGTTCGCCGGGCAACGCGCTTCCGATCGGGTCGATCAAGTCCAATATGGGGCATCTGGAGTCGGCGGCGGGCATGGCGGGGCTGATGAAGGCGCTGCTGGTGCTGCGGCACGGGCAGATCCCGCCCTCGTTGCATGCCGAGGTGCTGAATCCGGCCGTCGACTGGGCGGGGTTGCGGTTGTCGCCGGTCCGGGAACTGCGGAGCGTCGCGCGGGTGGGGCGGGCGCTGGCCGGGGTGAGCTCGTTCGGTTTCGGCGGGGTGAACGCTCACGCCCTGCTGGCCGCGCCACCGTCCCCAGCGGCGCCGTCACGAGCCGCGCCGCCACGAGCCACGCAGTCACAGGCAGCACCGCCACAGGCAGCACCGCCACCAACCGCACCGCCACAGGCAGCACCGCCACCAACGGCACCGCCACAGGCAGCGCCACCACAAACGGCATGGCCAGGAGTGGCGCGGCCGGACACGCCGCCGCGACAAGGGGCGCCGCTGGACGGTGTGGCGGGAGCGGTGGCGCGAGCCGTGCCGGTGATCGTTTCCGGGCGGACCCCGGCTGCCGCGACGGAGCTGGCGTTGCGCGTGGCCGACCAGTGCGAGACGACGCGGCCCGAGGACTTCTACGATCTGGCCCACACCCTCACCCGCCGCCGCGGCCTGCGCGAGCACCGCATTGCGGTCCTCGCCGCCAACCCGGCGGAGACCGCCACCCTGCTCCGGGAGGCCCAGCCGGCGGCAGCCGAGCAGGACGGCAGGATCGCCGTGGCCTTCGGCGGCGCGGGCACCCCGTGGCCCGGCATGGCCGACGATCTCATGGCCACGGACCCTGAGTTCCGCGCCACGATCAGGCACATCGGCAAGCTGCTGTCCAGGCATGTGACCTGGTCGCTGGAAGCCGAGCTGGCCGCCCCGGCGAGCCGGTCCCGGCTGGCGACCGCCGAAGTGGGCCAGCCTGCGATCTTCGCCATGCAGATGGGCCTCCTCCAGGTCCTGAGAAATCATGGCCTGGTGCCTGATGTCGTTTTCGGGCACAGCGTCGGAGAGATCGCCGCCGCCTGCGCCTCCGGAGCCCTCGACCTGGAGAACGCCGTCCTGCTCTGCGCCGAACGCGGCAGGGCCCAGCAGCTGACCATGGGCCAGGGCGGCATGGCCGCGGTGGGCCTGCCCTTCGACCAGGCCGCCGAAGCCATCGAACCGTACGACCTCGAGATCGCCGCGATCAACGGCGAGCGCGATGTGACGGTCGCGGGCTCCGGTGAGGCGCTGGAACGGCTGGCGGTGGAGCTGGCGGGCACCGGCGTCTTCTTCCGCCGCCTCGCCGTGGACTTCGCCTTCCACAGCCGGGCCATGGACCCCGTTCAGGCGGGACTGACCGAGGCGCTGTCCGGGCTGAGTCCCGGTTCCCCCGGCATCCCGATGATCTCGACGGTCACCGGCCGGCCGGTCGACGGTCCGCTGGACGCCGCGTACTGGTGGCGCAACGTGCGCCGGCCGGTGCTCTTCGGTCCGGCCGCCGCCCATCTGGCGGGCGCCGGCTTCCGTATCTTCCTGGAGGTCGGCCCGCACCCCGTCCTGCAGACCTACCTGAAGCGGGCCGGCCGGCAGGTCACCGTCCTGCCCACGCTCCGGCGCGACAGGCCGGGCGCGCCGGCGATCCGTACGGCTGTCGCCGCCCTGCTCGCCGCCGGGGCGAAGGCCGACTGGACGGCGTTCTTCCCCCGTCCAGGGCGGGTGGTGGACCTGCCGGCCTACCCCTGGAAACGCGAACGCCACTGGAACGGCCAGGCCGACTGGTGGGCGCCGCGTCTGGAGCACCCGCTGCTCGGTGCGCGGGCGCAGACGCTGGATCCGACCTGGAGCGCTCCGCTGGACCCGGCGAGGGTGCCGTGGGTGAGCGATCATCGGGTGGCGGGGGCCGTGGTGGTCCCCGCGGTGGGGTTCGTCGAGATGGCCCTCGCGGCCGGTGCGGAGACGCTCGACGGGCCGGTCGAGGTGGTGGACCTGGAGGTGCTGCGTCCGCTGGCCATCCTTGAGGAGCAGGCTCCCCACGTCCAGGTCTCGGTCTCCGAGGACGGCAGGGTGCGGATCGCCTCCAGGACCGGTGGGCGGGAGGAGTGGCAGGTGCATGCGCGCTGCCAGGTGCGCCGGGCCGTCACGGCCGCCGTGCCGCAGGTGGCCGGCCTGGCCGGGGACTCGGTCGGGGACACGATCGGGGGCGCGGGCACGATCGAGGGCGCGGGCACGATCGAGGACTCTGTGGTGGAGCTCGGCGCGGAAGAGCACTACGCCCTGGCGGCCCGAGCCGGCCTCGACTACGGCCCATCGTTTCGCGGAGTGCGCAGTGTGCGGGTCTCGGGCGCAAGAGCACTCGGCCAGTACCGCTTCACCGAACCGGCCACCGCCTACCAGGCGCACCCCGCACTGGTCGACGGCGCCCTGCAAACCGGGCTGGCCATCCTGTGGCGATCCGGCGAAGAACCCACCGCCTACGTCCCGATCTCCTTCGAACGCGTCAGGCTGTGGCGGCAGCCACCGGGCACGGGCCTGGTCCACGCCCGGCTCCGCCCGCGCACCGACCCGCGCGAGGCGATCGTGGACGTCACCATCACCGACACCTCCGGGGTGACCGTGATGGAGGTGACCGGCTGCCGGGTGCGCCGCCTGCCCGGCGAGGAGGCACCCGCGCGGCACGTGACCGTCCTGCGCGCGGCCCCGCGACCCGGCAGGACGACCGACCCGGGCCTCACCATGACGGACCTGCTCGCCGCGGTGGAACCGCACCGGCTCGGACTGCGCGAGCGGCTGCTGGCCCGCCGCGACCGGCACCTACGGTTCATGACCGCTTACGAACGGCTGGCCGCCCACTTCACCGTCCAGGCGATGCGTGACCTGGCCGGTGACCGCTGGACCCTCGACGCCCTGGTCTCGGCCGGGATGCAGCCGAAGTACGTCCGGCTCGCCCGTACGCTGTGCGCGCAGGCCGGCGAGCTGTGCGAGCCGGCGGGTGAGGGGGCCTGGCGGGTGACCGGCCGTCCCGGCCCCGGCCCGATCTTCGCCGGCGCCCTGTTCGACTTCCCGGAGTACGCGGCGGAGCTGCAGTTGCTCGGCCGATGCGGCCGGCAGCTCACCGAGGTGCTGCTGGGCGCCAAGGACGCCGTCGAGGTCGTCTTCCCGCAGGGCGGGCTCCAGGCCGCCGAACACTTCTACGACAGCGGCCCGGTGCTGCGCCCCGCCAATCTGCTGGCCCGGTCCGTGCTCGCGGAGCTGGTGGCCGCCTGGCCCGCCGGCCGTCCGCTGCGCGTGCTGGAGGTGGGCGCCGGGACCGGTGGGATGACCGCCGCCCTCCTGCCCGAGCTGCCGCCCGAGCGCGCCCGCTACACCTTCACCGACCTGTCCCCTGCCTTCCTCACCTCGGCGGCCGCCCGCTTCAAGGGCTTCGACTTCGTCGACTACCGGGTGCTGGACCTGGAGGAGGACTGCCCGGAGCTGGAGGCGGGCTTCGACGTCGTCGTCGCGGCCAACGTGGTGCACGCCACCTCGGACCTGGAGGCGACGCTCGGCCGGATCGCCGGCCTGCTGGACGATCATGGTTTCCTGCTGCTGGGCGAGACGCTCGACGCGGGCCCGACGACCATGATCTTCGGACTGCTGGACGGCTGGTGGTCCGCCACCGACACCGCCCTGCGCCCCGCCGGCCCGCTGGCCGGGGCGGCCGACTGGCTGCGCCTGCTGCCGCGGTGCGGGCTCGCGGAGCCTGCCGAGCTGCGCGCGGAGGAGGAGCCGGCCGGCATCGACACCGCGCTCTTCGTGGCCACCCGCGAGCCGAGAGCCGACACGGCTCCCCCGGCGCCCGCCACTGCCGAGGACTGGGCGACACCCGCCGCAGCCGAGGGCCGGCCGACGCCCGTCACAGCCGATGACTGCCCGACGCCCGCCGCCGGAGGGGACTGGCTGATCGTCACCGAGTCGGGCCGCGACCAGGCGCTGGCCGAAGCGGTGGCGGCCGGGCTGACCCGGACGGGCGCCCGGGCCGCCGTCTCCCCCGGCCCGGGGCACGCACGCCACGTCGTCTACCTCCTCGACGGCGAGCACGCCACGGCGGACGCCGACCCGGCGGCCTGCGCGCAGCGGGTGGTCTCGGCCACCACGACGTTCGGCGCGATCGCCGCCGCCCTGGAGCCGAACTCCGGGCTGTGGCTCATCACCCGCCCGTCCGGGACGTTCCCCGCCCCGGAGCGGCCGGACTTCCCCGGCGACGCCGCCCTGTGGGGAGCCGCCCGCTGCCTGGCCAACGAGATGCCCGGGCTCACCGTACGGAAGATCTCGCTGGAACGTGGCGCGCGCGACGCCGAGCGGCTCGTGGCCGAGTTGCTCGCGCGCGACGGCGAGGAGGACGAGGTGGTGCTGACCGCGCACGGCCGGTTCGTGCCGCGGTTGCGGCCGGCGCCGGAGCCGGTGGCGCGCGGCGCGGAGCCTCGGGTTCTGCGGCTGCGCAACCAGGGGCCGGCCTACCGCCTGGACTGGGCGCCCATGGCGGTGCCCGTCCCGGGCCCGGGTCAGGTGACGGTCGAGGTCCGGGCGGCGGGCGTGAACTACCGCAACGTGCTGTGGGCGCTGGGCAGGCTGCCCGCGGACGCGGCGGGCGGGCCCGGCCTCGATCGGGTCTACGGCTTCGACTGCGCGGGAGTGGTGAGCGCGGTCGGCGCGCAGGTCGACGACCTGGCTCCCGGTGACCGCGTGTTCGCCGCCGCCGAGCATCCGCTCGCCTCGCATGTGGTGCTGGAACGTGACGCGCTGGCCCGCATCCCCGACACCATGGGGTTCGGTGAGGCCGCCACGCTGCCCGTGGCGTTCCTGACCGTGCGCCTGGCGCTGGCCGACGAGGCGGTACGGCTCGCGCCCGGCGAGACGGTGCTGGTGCACGGCGCCTCCGGCGGCGTGGGCCTGGCCGCGATCCAGCACGCCAGGCTGGCCGGAGCCCGGGTGATCGCGACGGCGGGCACGCCGGGCAAGCGTGACCTGCTCAGGATGCTGGGCGTGGAGCACGTCCTGGACTCGCGCGGCCTGCGCTTCGCCGCCGAGGTCAGGGACATCACCGCGGGCCGGGGCGTGGACGTGGTGCTGAACTCGCTCGCCGGTGACGGCCTGGCGCGCGGGGTGGAGCTGCTGCGTCCCCGTGGCCGCTTCGTCGAGCTGGGCAAGCACGAGCTGTTCTCCGACGGCAGGCTGGCGCTGCGGCTGCTGCGCGGAAACGTCTCGTTCGTCACCGTCGATCTCAAGCAGCTCGCAGAACGGGTGCCCGGCGTGGTGCACCGGCAGTTCGGGGAGATCGCGCGGCTGGTCGAGGAGGGCGGCTATCGGGCGCTGCCGTACCGGAGCTTCCCGGAGGAGCGCGTCGCCGAGGCCTTCGACCAGATGCGGCATTCCCGGCACGTCGGCAAGCTCGTCATCGAGTTCGAGCCGTCGGCCCCGGCCGTGGCGGCGCGCGGGCTGGATCCGGAGGCGGTCTATCTGGTCACCGGCGGCTTGGGCGGGTTCGGCGCGCGGGCGGCGCACTGGCTGGCGCGGCAGGGCGCCAAGCGGATCGCGCTGACCGGCAGGCGCGGCCTCGACGGGCCCGAGGCGCGGCAGACCGTGGCGTCGCTGACCGCTCTGGGGGTGCGGGTGACCGCGCACCGGGCCGACGTCACCGACCTGGAGGCGATGCGGGCGATAGCCGGACCCGAGGTCAAGGGCGTGGTGCACGCGGCGATGGTGCTGCAGGACGCGCCGCTGGCGGAGCTGACGCCGCCGCTGCTGCTGGCCGCGCTGGAGCCGAAGCTGCGCGGGGCGCTGGTGCTGGACCGGCTGGTGCCGTCGGCGGAGCTGTTCGTGTTGTTCTCCTCGGTGACGGCGACGGTCGGCAACGTCAGGCAGGCCAACTACGCGGCCGGCAACCTGTTCTGCGAGGCGCTGGTCAGGGCGCGGCGGGCGCGGGGCGCGAGCGGCCTGGCCGTCGGCTGGGGAGCGATCGGCGAGGTCGGCTACCTGGCGCGCACCAGCGAGGCCGAGGCGTTCGTCTCCCGCTGGACCAGCCCGATGAAGCCGGACGGCGCGTTGCCGGTGATCGGCGAGCTGCTCGCCCAGGACGCGGACGTCGCCCTGGTCGGCTCGGTCGACTGGGACAGCGCCCGCCTGCTGTTCCCCGCGCTGGACAGGCCCAGGTTCTCCGCCGTGCGCTCGGCCGACCCGGTGGCGCCGGCCGCGGACCTGCGCGAGCTGGTGCTGGCCGGTGACGAGGCCGAGTCGCTGGTCGTCGACGCCGTCATCCGCTTGCTGGCCGGGGTGCTGCAGGCCGAGCCCGCCGGCATCGCGCCGCAGCGTCCGCTGGACGAGCTGGGCGTCGACTCCCTGATGCGGGCCGAGCTGCAGGGCGCGATCTGGCGCCGGCTCGGCTGCGACATCCCGATCATGGCCATCGGGCCGTCCGCCAGCGCCGCCGAGCTGGCCGGGCAGGTCCTGACCCGGCTGCGTGCCCGGTGAGCGTCCTGGTGACGGGGGCCACCGGGTTCCTCGGCGGCCACCTGTGCGCGCTGCTGCTGCGGTCGGAGCAGGTCTGCTGCGTGGTGCGGGGCCGTACCGACCAGGGCGCGGACGAACGGTTGCGCGCCCATCTCACCAGGCTGGGCGGGCCGTTCGACCAGGAACGGCTGACGGTGGTGCGCGGCGACCTGAGCCGGCCGCGGATGGGCCTGTCCGCGGCCGTCCACACGAGGCTGGCCGAGCGGGTGGAGACCGTCTACCACTGCGCCGCGACGGTGAACCTGGCCGCCCCGCGCGAGAGTCTCCTCCCGGGGAACGTGACCGCGACGCGAGAGGTCGTCCGGTTCGCCCGCCATCGCCGGGTCAAGGCGCTCCACCACGTCTCCTCCGTCGCGGTCTTCGCCGCGGCCCGCGAGCTGGGCTGCGCGGAGGTGGACGAGACCACGGAGCCGGTCCTGGCGATGAGCGGCAGGTTCGGTTACAGCCAGACGAAGTTCCTCGGCGAGGAGCAGGTGCGCCTGGCCGCCGCCGAAGGACTGCCCGTCACCGTCTACCGGCCGGGCGCCATCCTGGGGCACAGCCGCGACTGGGAGTTCTCCGACACCGACCTGTGGACGCGTCTGGTCCGCGCCGCCGTCGAGGTGGGCGCCGCCCCGGACAGCCCGGCCACCATGCCGGGGGCGCCCGTGGACCACACCGCCGCGATGATCGTGCACCTGTCCCGGCTGCCCGGGGTGGCCGGGCGGGTCTTCCATCCCAACCTCCTGGAGCCGATCCCGGTCGGCTTCGTCTTCGACCAGGTGCGGGCGGCGGGCTACGACCTGCCGGCCGTCGATCCGGTCACCTGGAAGCAGGAGCTGCTCCGCCATGCCCACCTGCCGGCCGCCGGGCTGGTTCTGGCGTGCTGGGCGGGCATCGCGTACATGGTGGTCCCCGAGCCCCGCTACCTGCCTCCGCATTCCCGCGCGCGCCTCACGACGTCGGCGGCGCCGCTGCCGGAGCCCGTGCTCGACCGGGCGTACTTCACCCGGATGCTGGAGGGCGTCGCGGCACGGGGCTTCATCCCGAAGGTGTAGCCGCTGCCGGGGTGCGGGCGTCCATGGTCCAGTTGTGCGGCCTCAGGGGTGGCCGAGCACGTCCGGGGTGACCAGGGCGCGGGCGGCGGCGGCGAAATACTCGCCGGAGGCCGTGCCGGTGAGGCCGAGGATGACGCCCTGGCTCAGGCCGACCAGGAGCGCGCGCAGCGCCGTGGCCAGGCGTTGCGCCTGGCGCGGGGTGAGGGGGCGCCCGTCGTGGGGTCTGCCGGACAGCAGCGCGGTCAGGCGTTCCTCGTGCGCCCGTACGGAGGCGGCGAGTCTGGGGCGCAGCTCGGGGTCGCGTAGCGCCAGGTCCTGAAGGCTGATCTCGAACGACAGGTGGCGCAGCGCATCGGGGTCGTCGCACAGGTCACGGTAGTGGCGGGCGAAGACCTCCACTGCCTCGGCCAGCCCGAGGCCGGCGGAGACGGCCTGTTCGAAGCCGTCGTAGTGCGGGCCGAGGTGGTCGGTGACCAGGGCGATCAGCAGGCCGTCCTTGCTGCCGAACAGGGAGTAGACGGCGCCGGTGGTCAGCCCGGCCTGCTCGGCGATCTCCTCCAGCTTGGCCCGGTGGCCGTCGCGGGCGACGATGCGGCGCGCGGCCTCCAGCAGGGCCCGCCGGTTGTGTTCCTTGGCCTCCGCCCTTGTCATTCGCATAATCTTATTATTACCGTAATCTCGTTATGGATGAGGCCGAATACATGAATCCCCGCCCGAGTGGCGCCGTCCGTGCCGCCATCGCCGCCGAGCGCACCGAACTGGCGGCGATGCTGGACGAGCTGTCGCCCGCCCAGTGGGACGCCCCGACCTTGTGCGCCGGGTGGCGCGTGCGGGAGGTGGCGGCGCACCTGTCGACGGGCTTCCGCTACCCGCTGCCGCGGATGGTGCTGGAGCTGGTCAAGGCGGGAGGCCGCGTCAACCTGATGGCCGACCGGCGGGCCCGGCAGGACGCGGCCGCCCTGTCCACGGCCGAGCTGGTCAGGGCGATCCGGGACAACGCGCACCACCCCTGGAAGCCGCCGGTCGGCGGGATCGCGGCGGCGCTGGGCCACGACGTGGTCCACGGGCTGGACATCACCGTCGCCCTGGGCCTCGGCCGCCGCGTCCCCGAGGACCGCGTCCGCCTCCTGCTGGAGCAGGTCACTCCCCGGACCCTGAGGTTCTTCGGCGCCGACCTCGACGGGGTCGAGCTGCGTGCCGACGACCTCGACTGGTCCTTCGGCAGCGGCATCCCGCTGGTCGGCTCGGGGCAGGATCTGCTCCTGCTCGCCTACGGCCGGAAGTTGCCGCCCGGGCGGCTGCGTGGGGAGGCGAGCGATCGTCACGTCGCCGGCTGAGCGGGGCCGGTGGCCGCAGCGGTGGATCAGCTGCGGGGCCGGGTCCTCGCCAGGAGGCCGATGATCTCGGCGGTGGTGGCGGTCTCGCCGAGCAGCGGGAAGACGCGTTCGACGCTGTTGAGATGCGCCTGCGCGTTCAGGTCGGTCATGGCGTCGGTCGCCGGCGTGACGTTGTAGCCGTGCTCGTGGGCGGCGCGGGCGGTGGACTCCACGCCGATGCTGGTGGCGATCCCGGCCAGGACGACCTGGGTGACGCCGCGGCGGCGCAGCTGCAGGTCCAGGTCGGTGCCGTAGAAGGCACCCCAGGAGCGCTTGGTGACGGTGATGTCGCCGGGGTGGCCGGCGAGGTCCTCGACGATGGTGTCCCAGCCCGAGGGCAGGGGGCCGGGCGGGCGCGGGATCTCGGTGCGTCCCTGGGGGGCGTCCGAGCCGTCCGGGCGGGCCGTGACCCGGACCAGGACGACCGGCGCGCCGTGGCCGCGGAAGGCGCCGGCCAGTTCGACCGCGCGGGCCACCACCTCGGCGCCGGTGTAGGGGGCCGCGGGGCGGGCGACGACGGCGTTCTGCAGGTCGATGAGGACGAGTGCGGTGGTGGTGTCGAGGGTGGTGACGGGCATGAGTGAGCCCCTTTCCGTGACGCGGTGATGGGGGATCGCCTCGTTCCCGCAGCCCGGTGCCGTGGAGCTCCGGGAACGAGGCCGGGCTCAGCGGTGGGTGTCGAGCCACTCCTGGAACGTCGGGCCGGCGAGCTTGGCGTGCGGGCCGGGCAGGAACCCGCCCGCGGCGGCGATGCCGGCATCGGGCATGCCCGATCCGTCCACGCCGACGACCTTGACGCCCCGGCGGGCGCCGAGGAGCGCGGCCGCCTCCGCCAGAGTCTCCCGGCGGGGTCCGGCGATCTCGGGGATCGGCGTTCCCTGGGCCGGCTCCTCGGCGTCGAGGGCCAGGGCGACCAGCTCCTCGGCCACGGCGCGGCAGGCCACGAGCTGGCTGGGCAGCGCCGGGACGTGGGCGACATCGCCCTGCTGCCAGTCCAGCAGCTGGCCGACGAACTCGTGGAACTGCGCGGCCCGCAGGATGCGGACGGGCAGCGGCCCGGCCAGGAGGAGCTGCTCGTGCACCTTCTTGGCGGCGAGGAACCCGGCGGTGGCCTTGTCGACGCCGATGATGGACGCCACGGCGATCCGCCCGACCCCCGCTCGCCGGCCGTACTCGTGCAGGTTGCGGGCCGAGGTGCGGAAGAACTCCGTGGCCGCCTCCTGGTCGGAGGCGTGCCAGGAGGCGACGTCGATGATGACGTCCGCCCCGGTGAGCGCCTCGGCCAGGCCGTCGCCGGTGATGATGTCCACGCCGGTGGCCCGGGACATCGGGACGACGTGGTGTCCCCGTTCGGTGAGGACGTCGACGACATGGCGGCCCAGCCGCCCGGTCGCCCCTGCCACCGCGAACTTGGTGATGCTCATGCGTTCCGCCTCTGGTTAGTCGGTGTAGTTCTGGCCGGGGGGCATGCCGGGGATCGGCTTGGCGATGAGGGCGGCGGGGGTGAAGAAGCCGATGTGGGCGATCGCCATGATGAGCGTCCACAGCGCCTTGTCGTCGTAGTGCTCGCCCGCCCTGGCGTACAGCTCGTCGGGGACGCGCTCGCCGGACGGGTTCGGCGTCAGGACCGCCTCCACCAGCTCCAGCGCGACGCGTTCGGCGCCGGTGAAGCAGGTGGCGTCCCGCCAGGTCGCCACGGCGGTGATGCGTTCCTCCGGCTCCCCCGCCCGGCGGAGGTTGCCGGTCTCCCTGATGGCGAAGTACGTGCTGCCGAGCAGCTGCCCGGCGCGCAGTTGCAGCAGGTGGACGGTGACCTGCGGGATCGAGCCGTTCTTCATGACCTTGTGCAGGCCCTCGGCCACCTGCGCCATCTCGGGGACGAACGGGAGGGGATTGGGCATGCGTGAGCGGCGCTCACCGGTGGTGGGTGCGGACATGGCGGGACTTCCCTTCTCGTGGTGTCGCGGGCCGCGCGGATCGTTCACGCGGCGTCCTGACGACCACGAGACGACGGCGGCCCGCCCCCCGTAACAGCGTCGTCACGTGACGTTGATCACCGATCGCGGGTGTTACGGAAGGGCCGGCGGCGGCGTCTCATGCGTGTGATAGAGCTGAGTCGGACAGTCAGGGGCCAGGCGATGAGCGAGCACAGCGAACGGACGACGGGCACACCGGGGCCGCTCGACGGTGCCGGCCGCAGCACCGAGGTGTTCATCGCCCATCGCAACCTGTTGTTCACCGTCGCCTACGAGATGCTGGGCTCGGCCGCCGACGCCGAGGACGTCCTTCAGGAGACGTGGCTGCGCTGGTCGGGCATCGACCTGGACGGCGTGCGGGAGGAGCGGGCCTACCTGGTGCGGATCGTCACCCGGCAGGCGCTGGACCGGCTGCGCGCGCTCGGCCGGCGCAAGGAGTCCTACGTCGGGCCGTGGCTGCCCGAGCCGTTGCTGACCTCACCCGACGTGGCCGAGGACGTGGAGCTGGCCGACAGCGTGTCGATGGCGATGCTGCTGGTGCTGGAGACGCTCCAGCCGATCGAGCGGGCGGTGTTCGTGCTGCGCGAGGTGTTCGACCTGGATTACGACGAGATCGCCGAGGCCGTCGGCAAGAGCCCGTCCGCGGTCCGCCAGACCGCCTACCGGGCCCGGGCCCACGTCGCCGCGCGCCGGCCACGGGGCGGCGGCTCCCCGGCCGAGCACCGCGCCGCCCTGCAGGCGTTCCAGCGGGCGGTCGAGACCGGCGAGCTGCAGAGCCTGCTCGACATCCTCGCGCCGGACGTCGTCGCCCTGAGCGACGGCGGCGGGATCAAGCACGCGTTGCTGCGGCCCGTCGTGGGGGCGGACCGGGTCGCCCGCCTGCTGGCCGTGGGCTGGTGGAAGCGGGATGCGAAGAGGTCCGCCGAGCTGGTGCAGATCAACGGCGGCCCGGGGCTGCTCGTGCGGGTCGACGGGGAGATCGACGGTGTGGTGGCGGTGCGGGTGGACAACGGTCACGTCACCGGCGCCTACCACGTGCGCAATCCCGAGAAGCTGTCGCGGATCGATCGGCAGACCGTCGTGAGCCGCTGAGGGACGTCTCAGGGCCGGCTGCCCTTCACGGAGGAGGCGCGGCTCCGTCCGCAGGAGGATGCGCCCGGGGCCGGCGCGCTGCCAGAGTCGGAGCCAGGCGACCGCCGGGCCGCCCCGATCCGGAAGGGCTCCAGCCGTGTCATCGAGACACACCAGGATGCTGCGGGGTTCTGCGCTGATCGCGGGCCTCGCGCTCGCGGGCGGGCTCGCCACGACCGTTCCCGCCATGGCGGCGGACCAGGCCCGGCTGACCGCGCCGGCCCTCACCGGCCCGTACGACGTCGGCACCGCCGACCTCCACCTCGTCGACCCGTCCCGCCCCGATCCGTGGAAGCCGGAGCGGCGCCGGGAGCTCATGGTCACCGTCACCTACCCGGCGGACCGGTCCGCCGAGGGCCCGCGGGCACCGTGGCTGACGCCTGGCGTCGCCGCCGTCGCCGACCAGTTGCTGGCGAGCGAGGACTACCTGGAGCTGCCGGTCGGCTCCATCGACTGGGCGTCGGCCGAGCGCAGGGCCGAGCTCGGGGTCCCCGTGGCGCACGGCGCTCCGAGGCCGGTCGCGCTCTTCTCCCCCTCGTTCGGGGGCCCGCGGGAGACGTACACGGGGCTCATCGATGATCTGGCGAGCCGTGGCTACGTGGTCGTCTCGTTCTCGCACACCTACGAGAGCGCGGCGGTCGAGTTCCCCGGCGGGCGGGTCGAGCCGGCGGTGCCCGCGGGTGACAGCCCCGGTCACGAGAAGAAGGCGCTCGATGCCCGGGTGGCCGACAGCCGGTTCGTCCTCGACCAGCTCACGAGGATCGCCCGGGGCGCGAACCCCGACGCGGGCAAGCGTCCGCTCCCCCGGGGGCTCGGCCGGTCGCTCGACCTGTCCCGGGTCGGCGCGTTCGGGCACTCCTACGGCGGGTTCACGGCGGGCGAGACGATGGTGCACGACCGCCGGGTGGACGCCGGGATCAACCTGGACGGCGCCATGGCGACCGCGATCGGCTATCCCCAGGGAAGCCCCTACGTGCCGGGCAAGGTCGCCAGCCGCGGCCTGGACCGGCCGTTCCTCCTGATGGGCGCCATGAGCGTGGGCGCGAACGGGGAACCGCTCGAGCACACGCACCGCAACCCGGCGTTCGACCGCAGCTGGGCGGACTTCTGGGCGAGCCAGCGCGGCTGGAAGCGGGATCTGCTGCTGGGCGGCGGCAGCACGCACCTGGCCTACAGCGATCTGCAGGTCATCGTGCCGCAGCTGGGCGCGCGGGTGGCGCGGGAGAAGCGTGAGGCGCTCATCGGGACCATCGATCCCCGCCGGTCGCTGGCCGCGCAGCGGGACTACGTCGGCGCGTTCTTTGATCTGCATCTGCGCGGACGGGACCGGCAGGTGTTCGACGGTGAATCCCCCCGGCACCCGGACATCGACTTCATCGACTAGGCGCGCAGGACGCCGCGTTCTGCCCGACGTGCTGCGGAGGCGGTCCGGGGCGGGGAGCGCCGCCGGTCGCCGGCTGACGCCGGGATGGCTCATCGGTGGCTGAGCACGTTGACCACCTTGCCGTTGGGGTCGCGGACGAAGAAGCGGCGCACGCCCCACTCCTCGTCCGTCAGCGGGTGCACGATCGGCGCGCCGCTCTCCCGCATCGCGGCGTAGGCGGCGTCCACGTCGTCCACCTCGACGCTCAGGTCGGGCACGACCGGCGCCGTCCTGTCCTGGCTGATGAAGGTGAGCTGCGCCGTGGGGGTGGCAGAGGAGGCGAGCGTCATGACCCAGCCGAGGTTCATGACCTCCTCGAAGCCGAGCAGGGCGTAGAAGTCGCGGCTCTCCGGCATGGCCGTGGATCGGATGTCGGGCATGACGCGGCGGATGGGCATCGGTCGTTCCTCCTTCAAAGGGTATGGCCATCGTGGCGCCGTACGGGGGCGTGAGTCTTGAAGATTGGGGAACGCCGCCCGCCAGCGGTCACCTGGCGCGCAGCCACTCGGCCGGGGTGCAGCCGGCCATGGCCCGCCACTCCCGGGTGAGGTGCGCCTGGTCGGCGAAGCCACACGTGGCGGCCACCGACGCGAGGCTGACCGCGCCCGTGCGGGCGGCGGCCAGCCCGGCCCGCGCGGCCTCGAAGCGGAGCAGCCGCTGGAACTCCTTCGGCGTGACCCCCAGCGCGCCGCGCACCGTGCTGCTCAACCGGCGACGCGAGCAGCCGAGCAGGTCGGCCGCCCGCCCCACCCGGCCGGTCGCGGACAGTGCGGACAGCGCGGCCCTCAGGTCGGGGCCCGCGGCGTGGTCGCCGTGCCGGGCCAGGCCGGCGAGCAGGGCGTCCTCGACGAGGGCCCGGCGTCGCGGCCAGGACCGGCAGGCTGCCAGGCGCTCCGGCAGGTCGGCCAGGGCCGGGGCCACGTCGGCGAGGTCGGCGAGGTGGCCTGCCAGCGCTGCGGCCGGGACACCCAGCAGCGCGGCGGCGCCCAGGGGGCTGAGCGTCAGCCACACCCCGCGCGTGCCGCCCCGCTGCCTCAGCTCGGCCGGGTCGAGGTGGAGCCCGGCCACGACGGCCCGGGAGCGGGTCCGTGAGCCCGGCCGGCCGAGCCACGCGATCTCCAGTGTGTCCTCCGGGATCGTGATCGACACCGTGGTGGAGGGCAGCCCGCGATGCACGCCGGCCGGCCCGAGGTCGTAGGCGCTCAGCGTCGCCACGAACGGCGCCAGCGCGGCGGACCTCGGGTGAGCAGGCACGATGGTCATCCCTCCACAGTACGGTGGCTATCCGTCGCCGCTGTGCGACGAGCCCTGGTTCTCGGCGTCCTCGAGCAGGAAGTCCTCGTCGCTCGAGCCGTCACCGTCGTTCGGCACGTCCTCCTCCTCGGAGATCTCCTCGGGCTTCTCGTCCTGCACCTTGGGCTTCTTGGCGGCGCCCTTGCGGGAGACGGGGAGCTGGCGCTTCTTCACCGTCGGGTGCTGCTTGAAGTCCAGACCGTCCTCCTCCTCGCTGGAGTAGTAGATCGTCTTCTTCGCCGCCGACTCCTCGGGGAAGGTGTTGATCGCCTTGAGCACCGCCGAGACGGTCGTCGGGTCGTCGATGTAACCGGCGAGGTCCGCGTCCCCCTTGTTGGCGCCGGTCACACCGAGGATCGCCTTGAGCACCTGCGGGGAGGAGCCGACCGCGGCGGGCATGGTCCACTTGCCGAAGGACTTGCCGTGGGTGCCGGAGCCCTTCAGGTCGATTCCCTCCGTGCGGGCCGCCAGCAGCGTGATCCAGCACTTGAAGCACGACAGCTTGGAGATGCCGATGGCCATCGCCACCTCCTGCAGCATCACCTTGATCCCAGTGAGCTCCTCGAGCTTCCGCAGGTCGGCCTTGAGCAGGTCGCGGCTGTGCTTGATGTCATCGCTCGCCTGCGTCTCGGTGTGCACGAGCTCCCCGCTCGTACGCTCGTAGGCGGCGCTGTGCGCGCTCAGGCGGATCTTGTCGAACTTGGTCAGCAGGTCCGCCAGGAACCTGAGGGTCTTGAGCAGCCGGCGCTCGGCGTCGTGCCACGCCTGCGGAGTGGGCTTGCCGGGGCGTACGCCCAGATTGGACTTGTGCAGGTCGGTCCAGATGGTGGCGAGTTGTGCCTCGGCCTCCTGTGCGCCGGCGGTCGCCGCCGTGAAGAGCCGCGTCAGGTCGGCCTGCATCTCGGCGTCGGGCATGTTCGCCCAGATCCGCATGTTGTTCTTCGACAGGGCGACGGACACGCACTGCCGGGCGTCCTCGAGGTGGGTCAGCACCCAGGACAGCCGGTCCAGCGCCCGCTGGTCGGGCGAGGTGGCCTGGGTCTGCTTCGCGCGGTACGCGGTCGACTGTTTTCCGGACACCACGCTTTTGATCTTGTTGAACCTCGTCCTGAGCCGGTCGTGGACCAGCTTCCTGATGGTCCCTTCCTCCTTACCGGTCACCTGGGGCACGGTGTCGGCCACCTGGGTCGGCGGCGTGGTGATGCTCACCAGCCGCAACGGATCCACCTTCGCGGCGACCCCGATGTAGCCCTGCCTCAGGGCGAGCTTCTCCTTCTGGGTGGGCAGGAGTTGCTCCAGCGCCAGCAGAACCTCGCCCTTGCCGAACTCGCCGCGCCGGATGGCCAGCTCGCCCAGGATCTCCGACCAGTGCTTGAAGTCGCTGTCCACCAGCTTGCCGACCAGGGCCCACACGCTCTCGTTGTACGGCTCGCGGTCGATCTGGCGGACCGCCTCCAGGACGGCGACGGGCGAGTCCCCCGGCTGCGGCTTGGCGCAGTGGCGCAGCCAGAAGTCCGTGGCGACGTCCGACAGCCGGCCACCGGCCGGCGCCTGCACCACGTGACTCATCCACTCGCGCATCCTCTTGTTGATCACGAGGAGGTTCATCACGGAGGCGAACGGAAGGAACTTCACGATGTGCCGGCCGACGTCGGGCGGCACGAAGTTGAAGGCGCCCAGGTCCGCGGTGGGCGGCTGCGGGGACGTCGTCTCCTGCTTGGACTTGGCCAGCTCGCCCGCGACGGGCTGCTGCTCGCCCTCCGGGGGCTGGGTCGCGTCCTCCGCCGGCGTGCTCTCTCCCTCCGCCTGCTGCTGGACGAGGGGCTCCTCGGTGTCCGAGTGGTGCTGTTGCTGCCTGATCTGGAACTTCTTCTTGCGGATCTTCGTCCTGGCCATGGTGGCTCTCCTCCTCAGCGGACGTTCGACTTGTACGTCAGCACCAGGCCGACGTTCCGCAGCCCCGAGGCGTCACCGTCCACCTCGAGGACCCAGTCGCCGGCGGTGAGCCCCGGCGTGGTCACGTACGCGCCGTCGTCCAGGCCGAAGGCGCGGCTCCCGGCGGCCAGCGTCACGCGGACCGCGCTCCCGCCCTCGCCGTCGCCCTCGAAGGCCGCCCGGACGCCGGTGATCTGGCCGCCGTTCATGCCGGGGAACAGCGCGGCGTCCACCGGCAGCGCGAGCGCCCCGCCTGCCGCCTGGAACTCCGCCCACTGCTCGGGGAAGTCTCTGGCCACGTCGATGAAGCGGGCCGCGGCGAACGGCTTCAGCAGGCCCTTGACGGCGCTCGCGAACGGGTCCCCGCCGTGCCTGGCGGCGTACTTGACGGTGAGGACGACCTCGCGCAGGTCGGCGGGCGGCCTGCCGGACAGCTCCAGCCGCCAGGTGGAGACGGCGCCGGTGCCCTCGAAGGGCAGGTAGCGGTCGTCCTCGTAGCGCACCTCGAACAGGCCGCTGCCGTCCTCGCCCTCCCCCACGTGCGACAGCGCGATGCGCTGGCCGGCCCGCCAGTCGGCGCGGACGGTGCCGGGCGCGGCGCCCTTGGGTTCGAGCAGGTGCTTGACGGCCTTGGCGTCGGCCGCCAGCACGGTCTGGTGGCCGAGCTGGGTGAGCGTGGCGTTGGGGGTGAGCCGGCCGTCCGGGCCCTCGAAGGCGAGGGACACGGTCTTGATCTGGCGGCGGTAGTGGCCGGGGAAGTCCCGGTCGAACATCGCCTCGCTCAGCGCGAAGTGGCAGGTGCCGGTGTTCTTGAGGGTCAGCAGCGCCACCGGGTCCAGCTCGGTCAGCGGCACCCGCTTGACGATCTCCAGGTCGCGGCCGTCCGCCTCGACGTACGCCTGGGCCAGCCGCTCCAGGTCCAGGCCGAGGCTCTCCCCCGCCAGCAGCCCGGCGCGCCTGCTGTCCCAGTACGCGGGCCGGATGAAGGACGCCCCGTCGGCGCCGCGCTCGAACTGGTAGGCCCGCTCGGCGGCCCTGGCCAGGTCGTGGGCCATCCCGTACGCCTGGAAGTACAGCCCGGCCAGCCGGTCGGCCATCCACGCGTACAGGTCGGCGCCGGCGAACCTGCCGCGCACGAAGGCCGCGACGGCCTCCTGGTGGGTGATCTCCTGGTGCAGCACCTCCAGCTCCCGCCGGGCCAGCGCCAGCGCGTTCTCCGCGCCCGCCACCTGCTGGTCGGCCTGGAGCAGGTCCTGGCGGGCCACGTCGAGCTGGAAGCGCCAGTCCTCGGTGGAGCGCTCGTTCTCGACGCGGACGCCGATGAGCTCGCCCAGCATGCTGAAGCCCTCGCCGAGCGACTCGGAGATCTCCGCCCCCTTGTCCAGGGCGGCGCCGAGCTGCTTGCCGCCGAACTCGGTGCCCATGATGAACGGGCCGGCCAGGATCTGGGGCGCGGCGTAGGCGACGGCCGCGCCGATCTTGAGGCCGGCCGCGGCCAGGTGGGAGTTGGCGGCGTCCTGCATCACCCTGAGCTGGTCGAGCTGGAGCGCCGACAGGCCGTCGGCGATCAGCTGCTCGTAGTGCCGCGCCCGCGCGGTGATGGCGTCGCGCCCGGCCTGCGCCTCGCGCAGACCGGCGGTGGCCACGCGGACCTGGGCCTCCTTGACACCGCGGGTCATGGCCAGGATGACGGCCTCCTGCCGGTGCTGCAGCAGGGTCAGCTCCTCGGTGTCGCGCCGGTCCAGCGCGCCGAGCAGGTCACCGCCGAACTGCCGGAGCTTGTCCACCAGCTCCTGCGCGCGGCGGAACAGGAACCAGAAGCGGTGCTGCGGCACCGCGGCCGCCTGCGCCGCGGCGACCGGCTCGACGCCGGCGCCGGAGGCGACGCCGCGCACCAGCTCCATCGGGTCGGCGGGCGGCTCGAACAGCGGGATCGGCCGGCTGACGCCCATGATGGTGAGCGACTGCCTGATCTTGCGGAGCCGGTCCTCGACGCGGTTCCAGTAGTCGGCGAACAGCGCGTTGTCGGGGATGTGGAAGTACGGGTCCCCGACTCCCTGGTGCACGGCGCCCGGCCCGGTCAGCAGCTGCCCGCCCGCGGTCACCTCGGCCGCCCGGCGGGCGGCGGACAGCGGGCGCAGGCCCAGCCCGCCTGGCCGCTCCCCCAGCAGGTCGTAGGCGTGGATGTAGATCATCCTGGCCTCGTCGACGCTCTCCGCCGTGTACTGGCGGAACAGCAGGTCGCCCCAGTCGAGCAGGTTGTCGATGTAGGCCATGACGACGGCCCTGCGGTAGGCGGCCGGGCGCAGCTCGGCGATGGCGTGCGGGTCGAACGGGTCGTCCCGGTAGGCGTCGAGCTGCCGGCCGTGGTCGCCCATCAGGTCGTACTGCCGCCGCAGCCCGCCGATCATGGCGGTCCGCTCGCGCAGCCCGCGCAGCACCGCGCCCGCCTCGGGGTTGCCCGCGCCGGTCACGGCGTCGAACGCGGGCGCGAAGTCCACCGCCGCCAGGCCGGCCAGGTCGCTCAGGTCCTCGCTGGTCAGGGTGCGGTTCTGGAAGGCCGCGGCCAGCTCGGTCAGGCGCTCCAGCACGGGTTCGAGCAGGTTCGCCAGGTCCGTCAGGCCGACGCCCAGGCGGCGCAGCCCGGCCAGGTCGGCCGCGCAGTTGGCGGCCAGGGCCCGCACGTCGAGCGCCAGGAAGGGCAGGAACCGCCAGTAGGCGACCGGCTCGGTGGGGTCGAAGACGTACTCGTACCAGGTCCTGGCGTCCTTGAAGCGCTGGGCGCCGTTGAGCGCCCGCGCGATGAGCAGCGGCGCGTGGAAGAAGATCTCCCAGTAGTAGCCGCCGTTGGCGCTGGGGAAGTCCAGGTGCGAGCTGGTCGGCATCTCGGTCACGGCATACCGGGAGCCGACCTGGATGGTCGTGGCGTTGGAGACGGTCCTGCTGAAGGCGGGCAGCTCGTCGGTCTCCTGCGTCTCGGGGGCGAGCAGCGCGGCGACGCCGCCGGTCAGCAGCTTCTCGTTGAGCCGGTAGGCGGTGGCCGAGGTCAGCCGGACCACCTCGTACGGCAGGCCGGCGTACTCGAACGGGCGCTGGACGGCCACCTGGGAGGGGTAGGTGGCGTAGTGGCGGTTCAGGAACACGTACAGGTTGTCGGCGGTGTCCAGCACGCCGGTGAAGTCGCGGGCGAACCAGGACGTCAGGCCGCCCCAGTTGCCGGCGATCGGCTGCCACGTCAGCACGGGGCTGGTGGTCAGGCCGGTGGTCGGCTCCGTGCCCTCCGGCAGGATCGCGTAGTCGGGACCGCTGAAGAGGTAGCGCCGGCCGCCGCGCCTGAACACCGCCTTGACCTCGCGTGCCAGCTTCAGCGGGTAGCCGTCGTCGAGGTGACGGCCGGGCAGCCCGTCCCGCAGGGTGTAGCGGTACAGCTCCAGCTTGCGGGTCAGGTACAGCTTGTCCCCGTCCACGTACGCGGCGTCCACGCCCTCGTCGGTGACGATGGCGGTGCGGACGAGACCCAGCTCCCTGGAGTCGCGGACCTGCGGGGCCGACTCCCCCTTCAGGTAGGTGCAGGTGGCCGCGGTGTTGTCGAAGAAGTGGTGGCCGTTGTCGTGGGCGAGCACCGCGTGCACGGGCCCCCGCTTCGGCATGCCCGCCACGTCCCCCAGGGTGTGCTCCACCGGGTCGCCGGTGCCGAGCACGTAGTACTTGTCCCCGGAGAAGAGCAGCACGTCGTCGCCGAAGGCGGCGATCCCGTCAGGCCGCACGCCGGCGGGCAGCTTCCAGCGGCCGGCCAGGTCGTGCTCGGTGAGGTCCGGCAGCTCGACGTACGTGCCGCGGGCCAGGGAGACGAGCACGGTCTTGCCCTGGTGGGTGAAGGCCGCGTCCACCTTCGGCCAGGCGGGCAGGTCGTCGCCGTTGGCCGCGATCTGCTGGGGGTAGCCGCTGTCGAGCCTGCCCAGCACGTTGTCGGCGCGGGTGTAGCGGTAGTACTCCGCGCCGGAGAAGACGTAGGTGACGACCCGGTTGCTGGTGCGCACCGTGCAGGCCGCGTCCACGGCGCCCCGCTCCAGCAGGCCGGTGCGGACGATGCCCCAGCGGCGCGCGATCGGCTCCACCGGGTCCTCGGCCGGGTCCTGCTCGGCGGGGGACGAGACGTACCCCTTGCCGGAGAAGTAGTGGCGCAGCCGGTCCTCGGTGGGCAGCTCGACGGCGGCGTCGATGCGCGCCCACGACTTGGGCAGGTGCGCCTTGCCGTCGGCGCGCAGGATCGGCACCTCGAAGCTGTCGTCCGGGGTGACCCGCCGGCACAGGAAGCTGCCGCCCTTGTGGTCCACGCTCAGCCAGGGCCCGTCGGTGGTGCCGGCGGGCATGTTGAAGGGCACGGCGGCGCTCTCGTCCACCGGCTCCTGGAAGATCGTGTCCAGCCGCGCGGTGGCGGCCGGGCCGCGTACGCCGGTGGTCTCGACCACGTACAGCTCAGGGGTGAGCGCGTACGCGGGGGGCTCCGGGTCGTCCGGTTCGTACGTGCACGTCACGACGATCGAGTCGTGCGCGTCCTGCGTCCCGTCCGGCATCACCCGCGAGGCCCGCACGTACAGCTCGGCGTCCGTGATCGGCTCGCGCTGCCCGGGGGTGGTGGCCAGCAGCTGGGCCGGGCTCCACTCGCCGTTCAGGTTGAGGAAGGAGTAGAGGATCCTGACCCGGTGCTCCGGCGGCGTGGCCGAGACCGTCTGGCTGCCTGCGGCGGTGCCGGGCGTCGTGGTGATCGTGGTGCCGGCGGCGTCGGCGGGCGCGACCTTCTCCACGACCGCCCAGAACACGAAGATCCGGCCGAAGGCGTGCACGGGGTGCACCCGCTCGGCGTCGATCTGGGCGTCCACCTTGAGCCAGGGCTCCCAGGTGGCCGACAGGCCGTCGCCGTCCCTGAACTCGGCGCGGCGGTAGTAGTGGCGGCGCGGCTCGGTCCTGGTCCGGCCGAACAGCACCAGCCGCCGGGTGTCCTGCTCCGCCTCGTCGGGCCGGTAGACGTAGCCACCGGCGATGGCCAGCCGCGACACCTCGGTGTACTCGTCCAGGTAGCGCTTGTAGGCGCGCTGCACGGTGTCGGGGGTGATCTCGCCGCGCAGCAGGTCGGCCTCCAGCTCGCGGAACGCCGGGGTCTTGGTGTCGCGCAGCTCGGGCCGCACGTAGTTCTCCGGGTAGAGGAAGACCTTCCGGTTGGCCTCCCAGATCCGGTAGGCGGACATCCACTCCCACCAGGCGCGCAGCCGTTCCCTGACGGTCTCGTCGGACAGGTGCGCGCGGGGCGCGGCCGGCTCGGCGCCGAGCAGGTAGCGGTGCAGGAAGAGCTGGACGGCGGCGATGGCCTCGCGCACGCGGGAGGTCGTGCCCTGCCCGCCCATGTCCACGTCGATGAACAGGTGCTCGTACAGCTCGCGCGAGTTCGCCAGCTCCGGCCGCCCGGCCAGCACGGCGGAGACCAGCGCGTCGCGCTTGGCCGTGTTGAGCCGGTCGTGCAGGCGGCGCTCCAGCTCCGGCCAGTCCTGCGGGCCGGAGCGGCGGGAGAGCAGGGCGTGCAGCGTGTCGCCGACCGTGGCGGCGACCTGCTCCGGGCTCCCGTCGTGCAGCGGCACCCAGAGCGAGCGGTACGCCAGCGACGGCACGGTGCCCATCCTGCCCGTCACCGCGAACAGCTCGGCCAGGCGGAGCAGGAACTCGATCTCGAAGCGGTCACCGGGCGGCCCCTCGTGCCGCCTGACCCACCTGACCTCCTCCGGATCCCAGCCGAACAGCTCGTGCAGCCGCCCGTACGGGTCGGCCACCACCTCCGTCAGGAACCCGCCCGTCCCACCGGGCGCGGAGCGGGCCAGCAGGGCCAGGCGGCCGATGGCGGCCACGTCGTCGAGCCGGTAGTCGGCGGCCCCGGACCAGCGCGGCCTGAACGGCTGCGCGGCGGCGCCGTCGCGCACGTACCGGTCGCCCTTGGTCAGGTAGGTGCGGCCCTCGAAGACGAACGCGCCGTCGAGGCCCTCCTCGAAGCCGGCGGGCAGGTCGCCCCACGCGTCCTTGATCGAGCGGGGGTAGCCCTCCTCGGCGTACTCCAGCGCGCCCGGCCGGTAGCGCGCGTACTGGCCGGCGGTGAAGACGTACAGCTCGCCGGTGGGGGCGGTGAAGGCGGCGTCCACGCGCGGGCGCGCGGGGTCGAAGGCGTTGTCCACGACGCCCCAGGTGCCGGGCACCGCGCGCGGCACGCCCTCGTCGGCGCGCAGCCACCGGCGGTTCCTGAACAGGTGGACGTGGCCGTCCGGGCCGCGGAAGGCGGCGTCGAGGCCGTCCTGGAAGTCCTCCGGCAGCGACAGGGCGGGCCTGCCGAGGTCGGCGGGCAGCCCGGCGGCGATCGTGCGCGGGTAGCCCTCGTCGGCGAGGTCCCGGCCGGGGCCGGAGTAACGCACGTACTGGTCGCCGGCGAACAGGAACGTGGCGGTGTCCGTGACCAGGGTGGCGTCCACCCGGCCCGCGGCCACCGCGTTGCGGACCCGGCCCGCGAGGTCCGCCAGCTCGTAGGTGGCGGCGGCGGTCCTGGACACGGCGTGGCAGCCGCCGCCCGCCAGCAGGAACACGGTGCGCCGGTCGGCGACGGCGGCCTGGATCCGGCGGCCGGTCCCGTCGAGGATCACGTCGTCGAAGGTCTCGCCGAGATGGGCGAACGCCTCCTCCTTGCGCAGCTCGGCGGCGATCGGACGGGGATAGCCGGGGTCGGCGTAGCGGTACTCGGAGCCGGTGTAGCGCACGTACCGGTCCCCGCAGAACAGGAACGTGTGCTCGCCGGTGACCACCGCCGCGTCCACCCGGTCGATGCCGTGCGAGCCGGTCCACTGCCTGACCGGCGCCATCGGGGTGAAGGTGCCGTCGAAGTAGCGGGTGAACTGGTGGCTGAAGAAGAAGTACGTGGCGCCGTCGGCCGCGGTGAACGCGGTCTTGAACACCTCGCCCGGCGCCCGGTCCCGGCCGAGCCCCGGCCACAGCCGCTCGGCCGGGCGCGGCGGCGACCACTGCCCCGTGGCCTCGGTGTACTGCAGGCACCGGTCGCCGTGCAGCAGCACCATGGCGCCGCCCGCGAACAGCACGGCGTCCGGCACGCCGAACCCCTCCTCCCGGTACATCTGCGGGATCCCCCAGAACCCGGCGTCGGCCGTCCCCGTCTCGGCCGGGGCGGCGTAGTCGGCGCCGGAGTAGACCAGGTAGCGCATGCGCCCGTCCGGTCCGGGCCGCTCGAACACGTACGTCCTGCCGTCACGCACGTAGGCCAGCACCACCGAGGTCAGGCCCGCCCAGTGCGCGGCGATCGGCCGCGGCACCCCGTCGAGCCGCTCAGGCCCGGTGTGGGCGACGAACTGGTCGCCGCTGAACAGGTACGTCCTGCCGTCGCGGCCGACGAACGCGGCGTCCACCGTGTTGCCGTGGTGGATGGTGTCGCGCGGCCGGCCCCACTCCTCGGCCAGCGGGTACTCGCGGCCGAGCGTGACGTTGTAGCAGGAAGCGCCCTTGAACAGGTACGTGTTCCCGTCGGCGCCCGTCAGCACGGCGTCGAGCCGGTCGCGGAACGCGGCGGGCACCTGCCGCAGCGTGCGTGGCCTGACCGGCGTCAGGCCGGGAGCCAGGCCCTCCAGCGCGCCGTGCCGCCACCAGCCGTCCTCGCGTTGCACGAGCACCGACCCGTCCTCGACGAACGCGCACGTCACCCCCGCCAGGTCGAGGTGGGTGTAGTGGCGGTAGAGCGCGTCGGACACGACGTGGCAGCGCCCGCCCTCGAACAGGAACACGTTGCGCCGGTCGGCGCAGGCCGCGTCGATGGGGCCGTCCAGGGTGCGGTGCAGGTTGCGCAGCCGGGGCTCCTGGGCCAGCGCGGAGACGGCGCGCGGGTAGCCGTCCTGGACGCGGGTGTGGTCGTGGCCTTCGTAGCGGACGTACTGGCCGCCGGAGAACAGGTACGTGTGCGTGCGCGTCACCTCGACGCCGTTCACGGTCTCGGTCGAGTCGGCGACCAGGGCGGCGTCCACCTTGCCCGTGCGGGCGATGGTGTTGGCCACGTTGCCCCAGAACGGCTTGACCGGCGCCGGGTAGCGGTCGTCCACCCGGCTGTGGTCGGCGGTGGAGTAACGCACGTAGCTGCCGTCGCCGAAGACGTAGGTCCGGCCGTCCTTGCCGACGAACGCGGCGTCCACCTGTTCGAACGGCAGGCTGCCCCACAGGTCGCGCAGCGGCCGCGGCTCGGTCCACCAGCGGCGGCGGTCGCCGGCGACCACGTACTGCTCGCCGCTGAACAGGTACGTGCGCCCGTCGCGGCCGGTGAAGACGGCGTCCACCGTGGTGAAGCCGGACTCGGCGGGCAGGTTCCACCAGCCGTCGCCCACCGGCCTCGGGAAGCCGGGGTCGGGCGTGGTGTAGTCGGCGGTGGAGTAGCGGGCGTAGAACGGGGCCTGCTCGGCGGGGTCGCAACGCACGGTCAGCAGGCCGGCGTCGTACTCGATGACGAGCCTGACGCCCTGCTCGGTGGCGAGCCGCCACTGCGGCCCGTCGCCGTCGAGCGGCGCCTGCTCGGCGACGGGCAGGCCGTGCTCCAGCAGGCGGCGGCGCAGCACCGCCGTCAGCCGCCCGGCCTCCAGGTCCGCGAGGTGCTCGGCGGGCAGGTCGAGCAGCTTGCCGCCGATCCCGAACAGGTAGGTCTGCCGGTCCATGACGAACGCGGCGTCCACCCGGCGCAGCCCGCCCCAGTCGGTCTCGATCCGGCGCGGGTAGCCGGAGTCGGTGACGGAGTAGTCGGCGGTGGAGTAGCGCAGGTACCGCTCGCCGCCGAACAGGTAGGTGCGGCCGTCCATGCCGACGAACGCGGCGTCCACGGCCCCGCCAGGCAGCACCTCCTCGACGATCCCCCACCGCTGCCCGGTCGGCACGGCGCCGGCGGCGTCCCCCACCGCGACGGTCCTGCCGTCCTTGAACAGGTGGACCACGCCGTCGCCGTCGGCGAAGGCCGCCTCGACGCCCGACTCGAACTCCGCCGGCAGGCCGGGGAAGCGCGTGCCGATCCGCTGGGGGTACCGCTCGTCGGCGGTGACGCCCGCGCCCTCCAGGCCGTCGGTGTAGGCCATGACCTGGTCGCGGGAGAACAGGTACGTGCCCGACGCGTCGGTGTAGGCGGCGTCCACCCGCCCCGTGTCGGCCAGCTCGTTGCGGATCCGGCCCCAGGTCCCGGCGATGGGGTGGTCGGCGGTGTCGCCGACGGTGTAGGCGCGCTCGCCGCTGAACAGGTGGGTGCGGCCGTCCCTGTCCTGCAGCCCCGCGTCGACGCGGGTGCGGAACGGCTCGGGCAGCGGGGTGCGGCCCTCGCCCTCCCACCACCGGCCGATGGCGCGCGGGTAGCCCTCGTCCACGGTCGCGTAGCCGGGGCCGGAGTAGCGGACGTACTGGTCGCCGCAGAACAGGTACGTCCTGCCGTCGGCGTCCACGAACGCGCCGTCGATGCGGGCGGGGTCGGTGAACGTGCTGCGCACCTTGCCCCACACCTGGTCCTTCGGCACCCAGCGCAGGCTGCCGGGCGTGCGGGTGAACGCGCGGGACAGGCCGTCGCGGTCGCGGCCGACGATCCATTCGAGGCCGTCGGCGGCGCTGAAGGCGGCGTCCACCGCGGTGAGCCGCTCGAACCTGGGTGACAGGTCCTTGAGCGGCTTGCCCTTGGGGTCGGCCAGGGCGTAGGCGCCGGCCGAATAGGTCCAGTAGCGCTGCTCGTGGAAGAGGTACACGTGCCCGTCCGCCGACTCCAGCAGCGCGTCGAAGCGGTCGAGGCCCGGTGGCAGGGCCAGCGGCTCGGGGAACCCGCCCGCCAGGTCCTGGTCGCGGAAGGCCGCCTCGACCTCGGCCGCGTCCAGGCCCAGCCGGGCCGCCAGCGCGGCGAACGCCCGCACGCGCCGGTGGGCGTGACGGAAGCGCGGGTCGGCGGGCGCTGCCAGCTCCTCGCCGGTCTCGTCGGCGAGGTCGGCGGCGGCCAGCGCGGGCACCACGAACGTCTCCATCACGCCCGCCGGAGCACCTGTCCAGGTGCCGGTCAGGGGCCCCGTCACGCCGGCGCAGATGGCCAGGGCCGTCTCGGCGGGCACGCCGAGGGCCTCCTCCAGCACGGCCGCCAGCTCGCCGGCCTGGCGCTCGGCCAGCCCCGACAGCGCCTCCACGATCTCCGCGACGCCCGCCGCCAGCTCCACGGCGACCCCGTGCAGCAGGAAGAACACGTCCTTGGCGTAGTCCTCCAGCCCGGGCAGGGCGTAGCCGAGCGCGTTGCCCGGATTGCCGAAGTAGGCCAGCCGCCCGGCGGGCACGGCCAGCGTCTCGTCCAGGTCGCCGGCGGCCACGAGCCGCTCGACCAGGCGCACGCACTCTCCCGGGTCGAAGCCGAGCCCCGCCACCGCCTCCAGGTCCAGCCGGTACGGCTCGGCCTCGCGGACCACCGCCGCCACCCGCTCGGCGACGATCTCCTGCTCGGCCGCCGTGAACCCGTCCGCCAGCGGCGCCTCCTGCGCCAGCCGCGCGACGGCGTCGCCGGGCAGCCGGCCGTCCTCGGCGCACAGGCCCGCCAGCCGGTCCAGCACGCGCCGCCCGGCCACCGCCTCGGCGAGCTCCTCGAAGTCCTCGGCCGCGAACGCGAACAGCGCCGCCCTGAACTCCTCGATCTGCGCCTTCATGACGTCCAGCACGCCCTGCCGGTACGGGTGGAACTCCGGCGGCAGCACCAGGTCGTCGGCCTTCAGCCCGGCCAGCGCCGCCTTGTCGGCGTAGTCGCCGTCGGCGTCCAGCCAGCCGTTGAAGCGCAGCCCCTCGGCCAGCGACTCCACCTGGTCCGGCGAGAGCGGCAGGGCGGCGAAGGCGTCGGTGTCGAGCGTGAGCCGGCCCTGGCGGAAGCGGCGCACCCGCTCGTGCAGCGCCTCGAACGCGGCGGGCGCGGCGTCGCCCAGGTCGGCGTTGACGGCCAGGGCGGCCTCGTCGCCGGTGAACAGGATCTGGCCGTCCTCGTCGAGGCAGCCGTTGTAGATCAGGTTGTCGTACAGCTCGGCCTGCTCCGCCGCGGTCATGGTGGTTTCGAGCGCGGCCAGGTCCGACGGGTACAGGGCGGGCGGGCCCTCGGCGTCCTGGGTCAGGCGGGTGATGAGCGCGTGCACGGCGGGGCGGTGCGCGGTGAAGTCGCCCGCCAGGCGCAGCCCTGCGGCCTCCTGCGGCAGCGCGGCCGCCTCCAGCGTCCCGTCGGGGCGCAGGTGACCGGCGGTGACGAGGTTGGCGTGGATCTTGGCGGCGAGCCGCTCGCCCAGGCCGAGACCGGCGAAGTCGTCCTCGGTCACCACGGCCAGGTCGGTGAGCGCCTCGCGGGCCGCCGCCTCGGCGCTGGAACGCTCCAGCCGCAGCACGCGGTCGTCCTGGGGGCAGACCACGCCGTCGTAGGCGGTCAGCACGTCGTGGACGACCTCGGCGGCGCGCTCGCCGAACCGGTCGGAGGCGAGCACCTCGGGCCCGAACGCCTCCAGGCGGGAGCTGAGGTCGCCGGCCAGGGTCGTGGCGTGCTCGCCCGCGTCCTCGCCGGGCGTGCCGCCCAGCATCTCGCGCAGCGACGAGGGGCCGAGCCCGGTGGCGCGCAGCCACTCGGCCACGGCGGCCAGCGTCTGCGCCAGCCACAGGCCGGCGGCCGGGTCGCCGCCCGCCAGGGTGCGGTAGCAGTCCCGGGTGCCCGCGCCGGTGTCCACCGGGGGCGGGAAGGAGCCGTACGGGCGCGGCCCCGGATCGGCGTCGAGCACGTCCAGCACGTCGAACAGCTCGGCCGCCGACAGCCCCAGCGCCGAGGTGAGCACGCCGACGCGGTGCAGCAGCGACAGCTCCGCCAGCCCGACGGCGGGCCCGTCGAAGGGCGCCGTCTCGTGCGGCGTGGCGGCGTACCTGGCGCGGAAGCGGGTGACGATCTCGGTGACGTCCGGCTCGGCCAGCGCGTGCGCGACCCGGCGGCGGTACTCGGCGTTGCGCGCGGCCAGGATGTCGCCGCGGCAGGCGAGCACCTCCAGCCCGGCGGGCAGCTGGTCGGGCCAGGGCCAGATCACCGCCCGCTCGTAGGGGTCGCCGAACGTCCTGCCGAACAGGCCGGCCGGTTCGGCGCCGCCGCGCACGCCCGCGGTGTCCATCGGCGCGGCCAGCGCGCACACGACGTCCACGGGCAGCTCCCAGGCCCTGTGCAGGTGCACGACGGCCGCCAGGACGCGCAGCGCGGGCAGGTCGACGCGGTTGCCGCAGCAGGAGCGCAGCACGAGGTCCAGGTCGGTGAAGGACAGGCCGGTCTTGCGTGCCAGGTGCACGAACCGGTGCGCCCGCTCGAACCAGGCGAAGGGGACGGCCTCGCCGTCGGCCCACACGAGCGTGTCCTCCTCCTCGTCCACGCCGGCCGGGCCCTGGCCCTGGTTGACGTAGAAGACCTTGGCCTCGGCGGGGCCGGGCTCGGGGGCCGGGGTGAGGTTCTGCAGCAGCAGCTCGCGCAGCTCGCCCGCGGTGAGGCCGGCCGCGCGGCGGAAGCGGCCGGCGTCCCGCAGGGCCGTCAGGTCCTCCTCCCCCAGCCCGTAGCGGGCTCGCAGCTCCGGCTCCGTCACCGGCGTCGTCACCAGGCGCACCTCGTGCGGGGTCAGCCCCAGCGTCAGCCGCGCCACCGTGTCGGGGCGGGCGGCGCCGGCGAAGAGCCGGTACAGCTGCGCCGGGGTGACGCCCAGCTCCTCCAGGTACGCCTGGAGCCGCTCGTCCTGGAGGGAGAACGGCTGGTCGAAGGGGTGCTCCAGCTCGCGCAGCCGCCCGTACGGGTCGTCGCCGACGACCTTCTCCAGGACCTCGACGACGATGTCCAGGTAGGGGATCTCGGTGTAGGTGTCGTCGGCGTCCAGCACGACGTCCTTCAGCCCCGGCCGCCGTTCCAGCAGCGACGGGCGCTCGAAGCTGTCCTCCAGCAGGCGCAGCAGGTCGGCGAGGTAGGCGGCCGGCGAGTGCACCGACCTGGCCTCGTCTCCTTCGCGGAACTCCAGCTCGCCGAAGAGTCGTTCGTAGGTAGGCAGGGATCCGTTCGCGGACAAGAGAGCCTCCCGGGTGTCCGGCGCGGGCGCGGCACGTCGAGATGCGGGCCGCGCGGCACCGGGCCGCTCCCCCGGCCCGACGCCGGTCGCAGCCTTGGCAGGCCGGTTCAACGTGCGATTGCCGCCGGATTACAGCGAGTGATCACTACCGCCCCGTGGGGCTCTCACCTGCGGCGACGTTCGCTCCCTTACGGCAGGTTCTGCTCATTTTGCGCGTTCTGCTCAGCAGCGGCGGGTGGACGAAGAGCCCCGCCGCTCGAACCGGCCGCCGCCGCGGCACGTCTATCAGTCATGCGCATCATCACGGCAGCGCTGCTCCTGGTGCTGATGGCCGCCTGCGGCTCCGTCCCGGCTCCCGCCGGCACCGACGAGTTCGACCGGCGCGCCCAGCGGCTCGCCGAACGCTGGGAGACCTCGCCGGAGCGGCGGCCCTGGACCGACGGGTTCGTCCCGTTACGGAACCTGACGCTGGAGCTGGACTGGGCGGACGTGCCCCGCTGGGTGGGCCGGAGCCTGATCAACAGCGCCTGGAAGCTGGAGACCGAGCTGCCCGGCCGGACACCCGCTCCGGTCGAGCTGCGCTTCCAGGACGGCGGCACCTTGCGCGTGCCGGTCATCAGCGCCCGAGCCGCCTACGCCGGCCTCACCAAGCCGAAGTCCTTCGCCGACGAGCCGTGCCCGGCGCGGGGCTGCCGGCCGCTGCGCGTGGTCGGGGTGACGCGCGGCGAGGCCGCCGTGCCCAGCAGCCGGGGCGAGGTGCGCGTGCCGGTCTGGGAGTTCACCGTCGAAGACGTCCCCCAGCCGTTGCGGCGGGTCGCCGTGGACCCGGCCGCCATGGGCGGGCCGCCCCAGCCGCTGCAGGACGAGCCGCAGGAGGTGCAGACCTACGACACGCCCGCACCGGCCGAGCTGCGCCTGAGCTACCTGCACGGCACCTGCGACACCACCCACGGAGCGCGCGTCCACGAGACCCCGCGGGCGGTGGTCGTGGACGTGGACGTCCGCGACGACGACGTGGAGTACTGCAACGCCATGGGCAAGACCGACCACCTCGGCGTCACGCTGCGCCGGCCGCTGGGGAGCCGCGTGGTGCTGGACTACAGCAGCGGGCTGCCCCTGCTGCCAGGCAGCGACATCCGCCTGGCGGAGCTCAGGAACTACGACCCGCGCCGCTCCTGACCCCGCCCCGGCAGTCGCGTGCGCAGCGCCTGATGACGCTCCACGAGCCGCGCGGCGATCAGTTCGGCGGAGCCGGTGCAGCCGCCGCGAAGCGCGCCACCTCGTGGTAGGTCGCGACCTCGGGCAACGCCGTCAGCGCGTGCATGAGGCCTTCCTCGGCGTCGGCGTGATGCTCGGCGTAGGCGCCGTCCAGCGCCAGCCGCGCCTGCGCGGCGACGAAGTTGACGCAGCTCGCGGCCTGCATGGCGAACGAGCGGTCCGGGTCCAGCACCGCGGTGCCGCCCGCCGCGCGGTAGGCGGCCATCGTGGCGCGGATCGCGGCCCCGTCCACGCCGTCGGCGGTGAACCAGCGCAGCAGGGCCATGGCCAGCTCCCGGTCGGCGCATCCGGCGCCGGTGTCGTCCCAGTCCAGCAGGACCCAGCCCCGGTCCGTGACCACCACGTTGGAGCACTGGACGTCCAGGTGACACGTGATCAGGTCGTCCGGTTTCGACGGCGTGACCAGCGCCGCCAGCCGCCGCAGGCCGGGCAGCGAGGCCGCGAGCAGCTCCTGCCACGGCCGGCGCGCCGCCGCCGGGCCGGCCAGGTGCTCCCAGTCCACCTCGTCGAGGGCCTCGTACCAGGGCTCCGGCGGGTCCGGCGCCGCCAGGGCCAGCCCGTGCAGCCGACCCAGCAGCTCTCCCAGGCGTTCGGGCGTTCCCGGGTCGTCCGGGCGCGCCGCCGGGCCCTCCTGCCAGTCGTAGAGGCGGACACCGCCGCCGCCCAGGGCCGCCGGCAGGTGCGCCACCAGCCCGCCACCCGAGGCCGGGACGTTGCGCGGGGAGCGCACGCCGACGGCCGCCGCGCCGCCTCCTGGAGCGCCGCGCCCCGGGCCACGGCCCGCTCGTCCACGCCCCAGAGGTGCTCCTTGACGGCGTACGCCGCACCGCCGGCCGTCAGGCGCCAGACGCGTCCCATCGCACCCCGGCCGACCGGGGTGACGTGCGCACCGGCCGCGCCCAGCCCGAAGAGGTCGCACAGCGCGGCGGCCAGGTCCGCCGGGGAACGGTCAGTCATGCGCGGGCCTCACCGTCCGTGCCGGGGTCGGAGCGTCGCCGGTCCCGCCGTCCAGCTCCGGTACGCGGGCACGTCCGGCGAAGAACATGGTCTGCGTTGTCCGGTGGGCACCGCATCCTGTTTTCACGCGCGCCTTTCCTGGCGCGTTCGCGCTGCTGTCCGGTTTGAGGATGTCCCAGCGCCGCCGCCTCAGCCGGATCGCCCCCCAGCCGCAGAGGAGCCCGATCGCCATGCCGACGGCCACGTCCCCCGGGTAGTGCGCGCCGACGTACACGCGGGAGAAGGCCACCCCGGCGGCGAGCACCGACACCGGCGCGGCGACCGGCACGGGCGCGTACGCGGCGACCGCCACGGCGAAGGCGACGGCCGAGGCGCTGTGCCCGGAGGGGAAGGACGAGGAGGTGGGGATCCGGCGGCGGCGGATCACCGGGATGAGGTGCGCCACCGGGCGTTCCCGGCGGAAGGCCTGCTTGGCCAGCAGGTTGGCCGTCGGGCTCGCCAGCGAGATCGCCAGCAGGCCGCGCAGCCCGGCCCGCTGCAGGTCCGGCCGGCCGGTCATGAGCAGGCCGCCGGCGACCAGCCACCACAGCACCGCCTTGTCGGCGGCCGACGTCAAGGAGGGGAGCACCGCGTCCAGATAGGGCAGGTGGGCGCGGGCGATCCGCTCGAAGGCCTGCCTGTCCCTGGCGTCGAAGCGTTCGAGAAGGGTCACATGGGCGATCGTGCCTGAAGGAGCGTGTCGCGCCTCACCTTCGGCGGGTGACGGCGCCCCACCTACGGCGCCTCACCTTCAGCGGGTGACGCGGCCGGGGCGCGGGGGCGGTGTCATCGGGGGATGGGACGTCCCGATGGCAGCGCGAAGATCCCGGCGAGCCGGTTCGAGCACGCCCAGGCCTGGACCGCGCGCCTCGCCCTCGCCCTCGCGGCCGCCGTCGTGCCGATCATGCTCGCCGCGGCGGGGTTCCAGAGCATCACGCTGCTCGCCCTCGGGCTCGGCGCACTGGCCGTCGCCTCGGCGGCGGTGTGGGTCGCGCTGACGCACCGGGGGCTGGTGCGCGGGCTCGCGGTGGTGGTGGCCGTGCTGGCGCCGCTGGCCGTGCTGGTCAGGTACGCGGTGGCCGGCGCGCTGTGGCCGATGATCGTCTCGGCCGGGCTGCTGGTGCTGGCGGCCGTCACCGGCCGGGTCGCGATGGCCATGGGGGTCTCGCCCGCCCGGTTCAGGGGACGGGCCGTGCCGGCGCCGAAGCGGCCGTACCTGATCATGAACCCGCGCTCGGGCGGCGGGAAGGTGGACAGGTTCGGGCTCGTGGCCAAGGCGGGCGTGCTGGGGGCGGAGGTCCAGGTGCTCGACCCCGACCGGCCCCAGGACGTCGCCCAGCTCGCCCGCGACGCGGTGGCCAGGGGCGCGGACCTGCTGGGCGTGGCCGGCGGCGACGGGACCCAGGCGCTGGTGGCCGCCGTCGCGGCCGAGCACGACGTGCCGTTCATGGTCATCCCCGCGGGGACGCGCAACCACCTGGCGATGGATCTCGGCCTGGACCGCGACGATCCGAGCACGTCGCTGCGCGCGCTCGACGACGGCGTCGAGATCAGCATGGACCTGGGGCTGGTGGCTGACCGCACGTTCGTCAACAACGCCTCGTTCGGGGCGTACGCGGCGATCGTGCAGAGCCCCGCGTACCGGGCCACCAAGCTGCACACGGCGCTGGACCTGCTGCCGGAGCTGCTCACGCACCGCGCCGGCGCGCGGCTGGTGGCGCGGGCGGGCGAGGTGGTCATCGAGGCTCCGCAGGCGGTGCTGGTGAGCAACAACCCCTACCTGGCGGGCAGGGGCGGCGGTTTCGGGCGCCGGCTCCGCCTGGACACGGGGGTCCTGGGCGTCCTCGGCGTCACGGCGGACACGGCGCTGAAGGCGGCGGCGCTGGTGTGGGGGCGCAGGTCGGCGGCGCTGACCTCGTTCACCGCTCAGGAGGTGGTGGTGGACGCCGACGAGCCCGAGATCCCGGTCGGTGTGGACGGCGAGGCGCTGCTGCTGCCCACACCGGTGCGGTGCCGGGTGCGGCCGGGCGCGCTGCGGGTCAGGACGCCTCGCGGCAGTGGTGGGGAACGTCTGCCGGTGAGCTGGCGCACGGTCTGGGGGCTGGCGTTCCCGCCGAGGAGGACCGGCCGCCGCCGTACGCACCGGACGGCCGTCTGACCGCCGGCGCAGCAGCTCGCCCTGTCGATCATCAGCCCCACCGGCGGTCAGACGGCCGCCTCCTGCGTTCCCAGCATTGTTTCCGCTGCTCAGGGCAGTTCTGTGGCAGGTCCGACTAGCGGAGAGGTGACCGTCGCGCAGGGTGCGGATGATGGGTGGGACGCAGTGAGGCACACCGGTGGAAGGCTCCTCCAGGACGCCGGGCGGTGGCGGACGCGGACGAGCTTCGAATGGTCCATCCGGGGCCGGGTGACGACGCTGGCCACCATGGTGACGGTGGTGCTCTGTGTGATCACGGGATGGCTGGTGCTGAACCACCGGCTCAACCACGAGCTGGACCACCGGCTCAGACACCTGTACGGGGCGGACCTGGAGCTGATGCACCTGTTCGCGCACCGTACCGTGCCGCCCGTCATCCAGGCCGAGCGAGTGACCGCGACGCAGCTGGTCACGCCCTCGGGGCGGGTGGTGTCGGCGAGCGCGCTGGTGCGCGGGCAGCCGCGGATGGCCACGTTCGCGCCACCGCGGCGGCCGTCCTTCGCGGATCGGCGGTTGTGCGACGTGCCCGGTTTTCCCGGCCGGTGCATGCTCGTGGCGGCGATGTGGGTGCCCACCCAGGGCGGGGACCTGATCGCCTACAGCACGCTGCCGGAGCCGCCCTGGTACGGCAGCGGCCCGCTGCTGGCACAGCTCGTCGTCGCCTCCGGTTTCCTGCTGGCCGTCGTCGCCTTCGGCAGCTACCACCTCGTCGGCCGCACCCTGCGGCCCGTGGAGGCGATGACCGTCGAGCTGGCCGAGATCACCGCCACCGACCTCGGGCACCGCGTGCCCGTCCCGGCCCACCACGACGAGATCCGCTACCTGGCCACGGTCGTGAACAACACGCTGGACCTGCTGGAAAAGGCCCTGCAGCGCGAGCGGCGCTTCACCTCCGAGGCCTCCCACGACCTGCGCACCCCGATCACCGGCGCCCGGCTGCGCCTGGAGGAGGCGCTGATGAACCCCGGCGCGGTCGACTGGCCTGACATGGCCAAGGACCTGCTCAACGACGTCGAACGCCAGCAGGCCATCGCCGACGACATCCTCACCCTGGCCCGCCTGGACGCCGACCGCTCCCGGCAGCACGTGCGCACCGACCTGGCCGAGCTGGTGCGCGCCGAGCTGCAGCGCCGCCTGCCCGGCCGCGTGCCCGTCCGCGCCGACCTGCAACCGGAGGTGTACGCGGCCTGCGACCGGGTGCTGCTGGCCAGGCTCCTGACCAACCTGGTGGACAACGCCCAGCGCCACGCCGCCACCTGCGTCACCGTCGCGGTGAGAGCCGAGCACGGCGACGCGGTCCTGGCCGTCATGGACGACGGCGCGGGCATCGCCCGCCAGCACCGCGAGATCGTCTTCGAGCGCTTCGCCCGGCTCCCCGAGTCACGCGAGCGCGACCCGAAGGGCACCGGCCTCGGCCTGGCCATCTGCCGCGAGATCGCCCGCACCCACCGGGGCACCCTGACCGTGGAGGACCCTCCGGGCCAGGGCACGTGCCTGGTCCTGCGGATGCCCCTGCTGACCTGATCCGCCGAGCCTGATGGCAGCCGCTCCGGCACCTTCTGGCAGCATCGACACCTGATCGTTCGAAACGATGCGACCAGGGGGAAGCATGGATCTGCGGTTGGCCGGGCGGCGGGCCGTCGTCACGGGAGGCAGCAGGGGGATCGGGCTGGCGGTCGGCCGGGCGCTCGCGGCCGAGGGCGCGGCGGTGGCGCTGGTCGCCAGGAACGCCCGCGCCGTCGAGGAGCAGGCGGCCCGCCTGGCACAGGAGACCGGCGCCCGGGTCGTCGGCCTCACCGCCGACACCGGCGACGACGCGTCCGTGACCGCCATGGCGCAGGCCGCCGTCCGCGCGCTGGGCGGGGTCGACATCCTGGTCAACAACGCCGCCGCCACCAATCGAGGGGCGATCCCGGACGACGACCTGGAAGCCGAGATCAACGTCAAGGTGCGCGGCTACCTGCGCTGCGTCCGCGCGTTCGCCCCGGCCATGGCGGAACGCGGCTGGGGCCGCGTCATCAACATCGCCGGCCTCGCGGCCCGCCAGAGCGGCTCGATCGCCGGCTCGGTCCGCAACGTGGCCGTCGCCGCCATGACCAAGAACCTGGCGGACGAGCTGGGGCCGAGCGGCGTCAACGTCACCGTGGTGCACCCTGGCGCCACCCGTACCGACACCATGCTGGACATCGTCGGCGAGCTGGCGGCCAAGAGCGGGACGAGCGCGGAGGAGTTCGAGAGCCGGATGGCGGCCTCCGTGTCCATCGGCCGGCTGGTGCGGCCCGAGGAGGTGGCGGCGGTGGTCGCCTTCCTCGCCAGCCCGCTCAGCGTCGCCATCAACGGGGACGCGGTGGTCGCCGGTGGGGGCGCGAAGGGGGCCATCCACTACTGATCGTCGCTCGTGACCCGGCCGGTGCGGAGGTTGACCTGCCCGTACGGAGAAAGATCCGCCCAAGCCCTCCATCCGGGCGAGTTCCCGTCTAAGGTGTACCCGCCCCGACGGAACCGCCCCTTGCCCCGTCCGCGAACCCGGGAAGATCACGAAGCACTTGGAGGTGCAACGATGGACACACCCGCGTATGTGAAGGCCGTCATCGAGCAGACGAGCACGTTCGCCGACTGGGTGCACGACAAGGACGCGGCGACCCCGGTGCCGACCTGCCCTGAGTGGACGCTGGCCGATCTGGTCGACCATGTCGGCGGGACGCAGCGGATGGTGGCGATGCTCGTGGGCGAGCAGCTCAGCGAGCCGAGCAAGGCGTTCGCCGCCCTCGTCCCCGGCCCGGCCGATCCGGGTGAGTGGCGGGCCTGGTTGGGCGACGGCGTGGCCCGGGCACAGCAGGCCTTCGCCGCGGTCACCGATGAGACGCCGGTGTGGGATCCCTCGGGCGGCGCCGCCGGCGTGCCGTTCTGGTCACGCCGGCTGCTCGGCGAGATCTGCGTGCATCGCGCGGACGCGGCCGCCGCGCTCGGCACGCGGTACGAGCTGGACCCGGAGCTCGCCGTCGCGGCCCTGGAGGACTGGCTCGCCACGATGACCTCCCGCGGCTACTGGGAGAACAGGCCGGGCTTCGCCGACGCGATGCGCGGGGACGGTCAGAGTCTGCACTTCCACGCGACCGACGCCCCCGGGGAGTGGGTCGCGCGCCGGGAGCCGGACAGGGTGGCGCTGGAGCGCACCCACGACAAGGCGGACGTCGCGGTGCGCGGCCCGGCCGCCGAGCTCCTGCTCGTCGTCAGCAGGCGCCGCCCGCTGGACGAGGCTCCCACGCTGGAGGTGCAGGGGGATCGGGCGCTGCTCGACCACTGGATCACGCACATGGACTGGGTCACCGGCTGACCCACGCGCCGATCGTGGGGTGTGACGTCCCCAGCGCGGTTCGCGAGTCCCCCTGCTCGGCGACTCGCGAACCGCGGTCCCCTGGTTCAGGCCGCTCCTGAGGGTCAGGCGAGGGCGACGCCGTACATCGCCTTGATGATTTTGACGGGTACGTCCAGGGTCCTCGGTTCGAGGTTGGCGTGGATGGCGACGCTGCGCAGGCCGTCGCCGGTGCACAGGGCGAGGGTGAAGGACCCCGGGAGGGTGCCGCTGACGCCGCGCAGGGTCAGGCCGCCCGTCCCCGCGCTGTCGAACTCGATCACGCCGAGGCCGTAGCGGGCGTGCGGCAGCCAGACGACGTCCTCGCCGCCGACCATGGTCCACATCTCGCGGTGCTGAGCCGGTGGCAGCAGGGTGCCGGTCGCGATCGCCTTGAGGAAGCGGGTCAGGTCCTCGGTGGTGGAGACGATGCCGCCGGCCGCCCAGCCCCAGGAGGTGTTGAGCGCGGTGACGTCGATGGGCGGCTTGTCGTGGTCGATCATGGACGCCCAGTTCTCCGCGGTGAGCGTCGCCGGGTCGACGCCGTCCTTGAGGGCGCCGGCGACGTAGGTGGTGGGATGCGGGTCGAGGTAGGTCGTGGCTGCTGCGGGCCGTACGTAGGTGCGGGTCAGGCCGAGCGGCCGGATGACCGTGCGTTCGACCTCGGCGGCGTAGGTGTCGCCGGTGACCCGCTCGATGATCGCGCCGGCCAGGTAGTAGCCGCCGTTGGAGTAGACGAACCGCTCCCCCGGCTCGCCGACCGGCGGCTGCGACACCGCGAGCCGGACCAGCTCGGCGGTGGACCAGACGCGGGCCGGCTGCGTGGCGAGGCTCTGCTGCAGCTCCGGTGCCAGGCCGGTGAGGAACAGTCCGCTGGTGTGGTTGAGCAGGTGCCGGATGGTGATCTTGTCGCCGTCGTAGCCGCCCGGCTCCAGGACGCCGGGCAGCCAGGTGCTCACCGGGTCCTCCAGGCTGAGCCGGCCTTCGGCGGCCAGGGCCAGCACAGTGGCGGCGGTGAAGGCCTTGCCGGAGCTGCCGATGTGCACGTACTCCCCCGGCTGACGCCGCTGCCCGGTGGCGAGGTCGGCCACTCCCGCGGTGCCGAACCAGGCTCCGCCGGCGTCGTGGATCTCGGCGACGATGCCGGGGATGCCGTCCTCGGCGGCCTCGTTCAGGATCTGCTGGACCTCTTCGTGGATGTTCTGTGCCATGGTGCTGCCTTTCTGAGAGAACGGTTGCGGACGGGGGGTCAGCGGCCTCTGCGCATGTGGGCGCGCAGCGACAGCGGGACGAAGATCACCAGCAGCGCGGCCGACCAGAGCAGGACGGCGGCCACCGGATGCGCGAGCGGCCAGGACACCTCTCCGGACGGGGCGCCCGGGTTGCCGAAGAGCTGCCGTGAGGCGGCGGTCAGCGCGCTCACCGGGTTCCAGTCGGCCACGAAGCGCAGCCAGGCCGGCATGCCGTCGGTCGGGACGAACGCGTTCGACACCATCGTGAACGGCAGGCCCAGCGGCACCAGCGCGTTGGCGACCTGGTCGTTCCTGACCAGCAGGCCCACGTAGACGCCCACCCAGCCCAGCGCGTACCGCAGCAGGATCATCAGCAGGAACGCCTCGGCCGCGGGGAGCAGGCCGCGGTGCGGCTGCCAGCCCACCAGCAGGCCCGCCCCCACCATGACGGCCAGCATCAGGACGCCGGTCAGCAGGTCGGCGCCGGTCTGCCCGAACGGCACCGCCAGCCTTGCCATCGGCATGGAGCGGAACCGGTCCATCACACCGCGGGAGGCGTCGCCGGCCATCCGCGTCATGACGCCCAGCCAGGCGGAGAAGGCCACCATCGAGAACAGGCCGGGCATGAGGTACTCGCGGTAGTCGCCGCCGTCCGGCACCTGGATCGCGCTGCCGAAGACGTAGCCGAACAGCACGATCATGATGACCGGGAAGACCAGCGCGGCGACGATCTGCCCAGGCTCCTGCCGCAGGCGGCTCAGCTCGCGGCCGATCAGGGTCAGCCCGTCGATCAGCGTCCAGCGCAGGCGGGCCGCCGGCGAGGTCAGGGCGGTCATCGTGCGGTCTCCTTGCGGTCGGAGGGGCGCGCGGTGAGGCGGAGGAACACCTCGTCCAGGGTGGGGCGGCGCAGGCTCACGTCGGCGACGGCGACTCCGGCGTGGTCCAGCTCGCGCACGATGTCGGCGAGCCGGAGCCCGGTGGCGGGCAGGGCGACGCTGAGCCGGTCGGTGCCGGCCGTGGCGGGCTCGGCGCCGGCCAGGGTGTTCAGGACGGTCACCGCCTCGGGCATCGTGCCCGGGTCCTCGAGGGTGACGTCGAGGCGGTCGCCGATGGTGGCCTTCAGCTCGTCGGGCGTGCCGGTGGCGACCACCTGCCCGTGGTCGACGACGGCGATGTCGTCGGCCAGCTGGTCGGCCTCGTCCAGGTACTGCGTGGTGAGCAGCACCGTGGTGCCGTCGGCCACCAGCTCGCGGACGCTGTCCCAGATCTCGCCGCGGCTGCGCGGGTCCAGGCCGGTGGTGGGCTCGTCCAGGAAGAGCACCTCGGGACGCAGGATGAGGCTGCTGATCAGGTCGAGGCGGCGGCGCATGCCGCCGGAGTAGCCGGCGACCGGGCGGTCGGCGGCGTCGGCCAGGCCGAAGCGTTCGAGCAGCTCGTCGGCCCGCTGGTGCGCGCGGTGGCGGGACAGGTGGTAGAGGCGCCCGAACATGCGCAGGTTGCCACGCCCGGTGAGCTTCTCGTCCACGGCGGCGTACTGGCCGGCGAGCCCGATCCTGGCCCGCACCTCGCCGGCCTCGCGGACGACGTCGTACCCCGCGACGCGGGCGTGCCCGGCGTCGGGGTCGGCCAGGGTCGCCAGGATGCGCACCGCGGTCGTCTTGCCGGCGCCGTTGGGCCCCAGCACGCCGCACACCGTTCCTCCGGGCACGCTCAGGTCCAGCCCGCGCAGGGCGTGGGTGTCGCCGAAGGACTTGTGCAGCCCTTCGGCGACCACGATCGGATCGGTCATGATCCCCTCCAACTGGGTACGTTGTACGCGGTTGGCGGTCACGTTAGATTACTGGGTACTATGTACGCAACTGGAGAGGAGGAGACAGTGGCCGACGCCGAGTACGTCAACATCTGGATGCGACCCGAGCGCCCCGCCCGCGGCCCGAAGCCGGTCTACAGCCGCGCCCAGATCACCGAGGCGGCGATCCGGATCGCCGACGCCGAGGGCCTGGAGGCCGCCACCATGCGGCGGATCGCCGCGGAGATCGGCGCGGGCGCCATGTCCCTCTACCGGTACGTCCCGAGCCGCGACAACCTGATCGAGCTGATGGCCGACCGGCTGATGGGCGAGATCGACGTCACCGGCATGCCCTCGGGCGACTGGCGCGCCGACCTGACCCGCTACGCCGACGGCCTGCGGGCCATGTGGCTCAGGCACCCGTGGATCGCCTCCGTGCAGCGGTCACTGCCCGGCTTCGGGCCCAACCAGTTGCTCCTGATCGAGCGGCTGATGGGCGTGCTCGACCCCGTCCTGTCCATCGACGAGAACCTCGGCCTGATGGCCATGCTGAACGGCTACGTCGAGGGCACCGCCCGCGAGGAGGTCATCTCGGCCGAGGAGCTGCGCCGTAGCGGGCTCAGCGAGGCGGAGTGGATGGCGCGCAGTTACGTGTACGTCGATCGGCTGGTGAAGAGCGGGGAGTATCCGATCTTCACCAAGATCGTGATGGAGGCGCGTCAGCCGCATCTGAGCCGTGACGAGCAGTTCCGGATCGGGCTTCAGCGGGTTCTCGACTGCATCGCGGCGGCGGTCGCGTCGAAGGGCGAGCCGGAGGGGCGGGAGGAGCAGGCGGGGTCGTAGCGCGTGGGGCCTGGCCGCCACCCAGCACCTGCAGAGCTTCGGGCTCCCCGTCGAGGCCCACCCCCCGCCACGTGTGCGTCGCCGGCGACCTCGCCCTGCTCATCGTGGACCGGTCGATGCACGGCACCGCCTGACCCCGCCGGTCGCCGGCACGCGCGGGCGCGGGTGTCACGTCGCCGGGATGGCCGTCCCGGTCAGCCGCTCGGAGACCTCCCAGATGCGCGCGGCGGCGTCCAGGTCGCGCAGCGGGGCGTACAGGCGCTGCGCGGCGGGCGGGCCGCCGAGGTGGCCGGGGCCGCTGGGGCCGTAGAGGGTGCCCGGCTCGGCGTCCGGGCCGGTGGCGGCCAGGAGGCTGGTGGGTGCCAGGCCAGGGTGGGCGAGATGGCGCCCCTGGGGGCGGCGATGCTGATCTGCGAGGTCACGCGGGCGCGGCCGGGGTCATGACGCCGGCGTTGTCGATGAGGAGGTGGATCGGGCGGCCCTGCGTGCGCAGGGCCGCGCCGAGGGCCGCGACGGAGTCGAGCGAGGACAGGTCGAGGTCGCGCAGGGAGACGTTCGCGCCGGGGACGGCCTGCCTGCCTGCAGGTGCTGTCGGTCATCGGAGCGCAGTCGCTGCGCTGAGGCGAAGCGGAGCCACCAGGTGCCCATCTCCCCTGCGGACCGGCACCTACCTCCCATCCCGGACGGGTGCCAGGCCGATTCTCTCCCGGTGATCACACTCCTAGCGTTGCCCTCGCACGGCATTTTCAGCTGCGAGACAGAGGTGGTCGATCGTGAGCAAGGTGACCCGCCGCGGATTCATGGGCGGCGCGGCGGCACTCGGCGGAACGGCGGTGCTGGGCCTCGGCCCGCCTGCGAAGGCGCAGGAGCTGGGGCCGGTCCGGATCCTCCCGGGCGACCCGCGTTATGACGATCTCGCCGTACGCCGGACCAACCTGCGCTTCAGCCCCAGACCGGAGTACTTCCACGTGGTCGGCTCGACCGGGCAGGTGGCGCGGGCCGTGGAGGAGGCGGTCAGGGCGGGCAAGCGGGTCACCGTGCGCAGCGGTGGCCACTGCTACGAGAACTTCGTCGGCGACGGCGCGCAGGTCGTGATCGACCTGTGTGAGATGTCTGACGTCTCCTTCGACGAACGGCGCGGCGCGTTCGCGATCGAGGCGGGCGCGACGTTGATGCAGGTGTACCGCAAGCTGTACCTGGGCTGGGGGGTGACGATCCCCGGCGGCCAGTGCGGCGGGGTGGCGGCCGGCGGCCACATCGCCGGCGGCGGCTACGGCCAGCACTCGCGCCGGTTGGGCTCGGTGGTCGACTACCTGCACGCCGTGGAGGTCGTGGTGGTGGACCGCTCGGGACGGGCCCGGGCGGTGGTCGCCACGCGGGATCCGGCCGACCCGCACCACGACCTGTGGTGGGCGCACACGGGCGGCGGGGGCGGGAACTTCGGCGTCGTGACCCGCTACTGGATGCGCGACCCGAAGGCCGAGGGCGAGGATCCCCGCACGCTGCTGCCCAAGCCGCCACCGGCCCTGCTGGTCTGCCACCCGGCCTGGTCGTGGGGCGACCTGACCAGGGAGTCCTTCACCACCCTGCTGCGCAACCACGGCGAGTGGCACGAGCGCAACAGCGACCCCGGCTCGCCGTACGCGGGGCTGTGGAGCGCGCTGATCGTGCAGAGCCGCACCCAGGGGGCGGATCCCGGCGGGATGATCCTGCCGACCATGATGGACGCGTCGGTCCCCGGCGCCGAGCGGCTGCTCAGCGAATACTTCGCGGCGCTGACGCGGGGGGTGTCGGCGCGGGCGTACATCCCGGCGGTGGAGCGGCTGCCGTGGTACCACGCGGTCAGGACGCAGGCGCTCGGCGGCGACCTGGAGTCAGGGAAGTTCAAGGCCAAGTCCGCCCAGCTGCGCCGGCGGTTCACCGACCGGCAGCTCGACGTGGCCTACGACCACCTCAGCGTGGCCGCCCCGGCCTCGTCGAGCGGGGTGCTGCTGCTGGCGTCGTACGGCGGGCAGGTCAACACCGTGGCCCCCGGCGCGACGGCCGTGGCCGATCGCGACTCGGTGCTCAAGGCGGTCTTCCTGGGTACCTGGACGGAAGGGGAGGGCGCGCCGGGCATCGCCTGGGTGCGGCGCTTCTACCGGGAGATGTACGCCGGCACGGGTGGCGTACCGGTGCCGGGAGAGGCCACCGGCGGCGCCTACATCAACTATCCCGACATCGATCTGGCCGATCCGGCGTGGAACACCTCCGGGGTGCCCTGGTCCACGCTGTACTACGGGGACAACTATCCGCGGTTGCAGCGGGTGAAGGCCCGCTGGGACCCGCGCGGGGTGTTCCGGCACGCCCTGTCCGTCCGGCCCGGCCGGTGATCAGGGACCGGAACGGGGCGCGCGGGCGACCGCCCGGCGCCCCGTCCGGTCACGAAGAGGTTCAGCCGCAGTGCACGTTGTTGAGCTTGACGCTCGTCCAGGACGGCGAGATCCCCTCCACGTCGATGCACTGGCCGGGCGCCGAGACGTAGACCGGGCCCGCGTAGTACTGGTAGTTGTCGGCGTCGGTGTCCTTGCCGCTGCCGTCACCTCGGGAGATCGTGACGCCCTTCCAGCTCACGGTGTTGGCGTAGGGGCCGTCGCCGTAGACCAGGGCGCAGTTCTTGCCGGTGCTGGAGCTGTAGTACACCTCGAGGATGCCCGTACGGTAGCCGTACTTCTCGATGCCGATGCTGTAGACGCCGATCCGGGAGTAGCTGCTGCCGCAGGGGCCCGCCGCGGCGGCCGGGGTGGCGCCCGCCACCAGCGTGGTGGTGGCGGCCAGGGCCGCGCCGGCCAGGAGGGTCGCCAGCTTGCTTGTCCGCACGTGGATCCTTTCGCTTGCCAGTGCTGCGATCATGAATATCACTGACTCGCGATCCTCACACCCGGTCAGTGCTGAATGTGATGGTTCACACAGCGGGTCAGACCCGGGTCAGCAGGACATTCCCATCGCCGGCCTTGCTGACCACGACGACCGCGTACAACCCGGTCACCTTCGGGTCGCTGATGGTGACGCGTTCCCTCCTGTTCGGCCCGCCGCTCGCGGACTTGCGGGCGGCGGAGCGGGGCAGGCCCCACGCGGCGGCGTCGGGCGCCATCACGACCAGGTCGAGGTCCTGCCCGTTGCGCGGCACCACGGTGAGCGCGGCGGGCACACCCTGCTCGTTCCACGTGGTGCGCACCTCGACCAGCCGCCCGGCGGCGATGGGCAAGTGCGTCTCGCCGAAGGTCCGGACGGCGACCCAGTCGGCCCAGCCCTCCTTCCAGGCGCAGACCGTGCTGCTCATCGGCGTCGTCATGTAGTGCTTCCCGCAGGCGCCGCCGTCCGACGGCATCGCGCCGTAGGTGTGATCCATGATGAAGTGCCCCAGCTCGTGGCGGGGTCGTAGGCGAAGGGCAGCTTCGCGGCGAGCTTCAGCGTGACGTCCACGCCGCCGGAGGTGGTCAGCGAGATTTTCGGCCGGGTGCTGCTGACGGAGATCGGCCGGCCGGCCACCGTCCTGGCGACCTCCAGGGTCAGGTCGAGCCGCCCTGGTGCCGCCCTGTGTGCTCGCCTGTGCCGGCGCGGGGGGCCGGGCAGCTCGTACTCGTCCGGGAGGTCGTCCAGGCTCGTCAGGTCCTTGAGCCGGTCGTGATCGCCACCTGGAACAGGTCGTCCAGGCCAAATGCGTCCTCGCCGCAGGGCACCAGCCCGGCGAGCGGCAGTTGCTCGCCCATCGGGCCGAGTGTGGCCAGGCCGCCGCTCGCGGTCGTGAACCGTTCCACCGCGGAGAGCAACGCCGTGGTCCCGGCGTCCCGTGGCGCGGGCGCGGCGGCCGGCGGCGGCACGACCGCGAAGAGACCCCGAGTGACGCCCATGCGCTGACGACGCGCGACAACCGCTGCTTGGCCACCAGACCCCCAGTGCGAAGACACGGCACACCGGGGACGTGTTCGGTGATCACGGCTTGGAGGTCACGTGGAACCGTCTCCAAGCGCAGCGTGGCGTCCTAGTGGTCGCCTGTCGGGCGGGCGTACAGGTTGCCGTTGGAGCTGCCGGCGTAGACGAAGCCGCCCGCCACGACCGGGCGGGTCTCGACCGTGCCACCGGTCCGGAACGCCGACCGCACCGCGCCGGTGACGGCGTCGAGGGTGTGCAGGACGCCCTCGCGGTCGGTGACGTGCACGAGCCCGTGCGCCGCCACGGGGCCCGACCGGTGGCCCTCGCCGAGGGGCAGGCGCCGGCGCACGCCGCCGGTGGCGGCGTCGAGGGCGTAGAGCGTGCGGTCGGGGCCGGCGGTGAACACCAGCCCGCCCGTCACGGCGGCGGTCCAGGTGTAGAGGGGCTGGTAGCCCTCGGCCCGGAAGTCCCACAGGGGCTCACCGGTGGCGGCGTCGAACGCGTACGTGGTGCCCTGGTCGTCGCCGGCGTACACGGTGCCGCCGGCCACCACCGGGGGGAAGGCGACGGCGCCGGGGACGCGCGCGCTCCAGCGGGCCGCGCCGGAGCGGGCGTCCAGGGCGTGCACGCCGCCGCCGGTGCTCACGGCGTAGACGGTCGCGCCGGACCGTACGAGCTGGACGCGGTCGCCCTTGCCGCCGGCCAGGAAGCGCCACCGCTCGGCCCCGGTGGCGGGGGCCAGCGCGTACAGCACGCCGTGGCCGCTGCCTGCGAGGACGACGTCGCCGGTCACCACGGGGTCGGTGTTGAGCATCGGGCCGCGCGGCTGGAAGGACCAGAGCCGCTCGCCGCCGGCGTCGAAGGTGACGAGCGCGGCCGTCGCGGACCAGGCGGGCCGCCTGGTCCAGAGGTGGAGACGGCCGTTCGCGGCCACGAGGCCGCCGGAGGCGGCGGTCCTGCGGCTCCACCTCCGGCGGCCGGTGGCTGCGTCCAGGGCCACGACCCGGCCGGCGCCGGCCACGTACACGATGCCGTCCGAGACCGCGTGGCCGTCCATGTCGGCGCCGCCCGCCCGGGAGCGCCAGCGCACCGCGCCGGTGGCGGCGTCCAGCGCGGACACCGTGCCACCGCTGTCGGCGGCGTAGACGACGCCGCCCGCCACCACCGGATCCGTGCGGATGGCCGCGTCGGCCGGGAAGCTCCACCCGCGCTCGGAGGCGGGGGCGGGGGCGGGAGCGCGGACGCCGGGCCGGTACCGGGCGAGCAGGTTGTCGCGCAGCAGCGGGGAGATGATCCGCACCGCCTGCCTGGAGGACGAGGTCAGGCTGGCGATGACGCGGCCCGCGAGGATGGTCGTCGCGCCGTGGAGGCCGTTCGGCCGGTGCACGGTGTAGGTCAGGAAGCCCGGGGCCTCGGTGGTGGGGTCGATCTCGCCGGTCCGCCTGACGGCCGCCGTCTTGGCGGTGTAGAGCCGGTGCGCCTGCGCCTCCGACGGCGCCACCCAGTCCACGGACAGCGTGATCACCGCGCCGTCGTCGCCGGGCGGGATCCAGTCGCACGTCGCCGTGCCGTCGGGGCCGCGCGCCGCGCGGTAGCCCGCCGCGAAGGCCGCCAGGTCACGGCCGGTCAGCAGGGCGCAGGCGTCCGGCCAGGCGGTCTTCGGCCGGGCCGGCCCGTACACCAGCCGGTACGCGGTGAGCCGCCCGTCCCCCGGGACGGTGCTGTGCACGAACGCCAGCCCCCCGCTCGCCCCGGCCAGGGACACCAGGTCCGCGGGCAGGTCGATCGGCAGCCCGCCGAGCCGCCCGGTCCGGGGGTCCACGGAGATCAGGTGGGCGGGCAGCGGCCAGGAGCCGTCCAGCCCGGCGCCGACCTGCCCGCCCGCCGCGGGAATGGGGCCCGCGTACAGCAGCGGGCTCCGCGGGCCCGGGTCCGTGACCTGGACGGCCTGCGGGCCGGTGGACAGCAGGCGTCCGCCGGGGCCGCAGAAGAAGTCGTCGCCGCCCGCCGTGGCGTGCGCGTACCCGTCGGCGTTGGTCCTGATCCGCAGCGGCGGGTGCGCGCCCTTCACGGAGTTCGTCGACGGCAGCGGTCGGGCCCACTCCTGCCGTAGGGTGCGCGGGTCGAGCGAGGACAGCCGCAGCTCGTCGTCCGCGCAGTGGCTGAGCAGCGTCACCGAGCGGGCGGTCGCGGCGCCGGTCAGCGCGCAGCCGCCCGGCCGGGTCGCCTCCGCCGTGACCGTGCCGGTCCGCAGGTCCAGGGCCTGGAGGCGGACGGGGTCGGTCACCCGCTCGGCCATCACGACGCCGCGTGCGGTCACCATGATCCGTGGCCCGTGGTAGGAGCCGACCTCGTCCGTGCGGGCCTCCGGATCGGCGAGGGTGATCGTGCGCCGCCACAGCGGCGCGCCCGTGGCCAGGTCATGCCCTTCCAGGACCCGCTCGCCCGCCGCCTGCCTGGCGACGACGAGGACGCCGGCCGCGGCCCAGACACCCCCGGCGGGGGCCGGACCGGCGGGCAGGGCGTGCCGGAGCGCGCCCGTGCGCGGGTCGTGGATCCGCACGCCGCCCTCCCGCGTCGCCACGGCGACCCCCTGCCCGGACACGGCCTGCCCCTGCGCCTGCAGGAAGGGGTCGGACTCGGTCTCCGCGGGCACCGACCACACCGCCCGCCACTCGACGGGGACGCGCGGCACCCCGGTCACGGCCGCCGCCGGGCAGGCCGCCAGGACGACCGCGCACAGGATCGCCATCGACCGGCGCCGGCGCGCGGTCAGCACTTCCCTGCCTTCGCCAGCTTCTCCTCGATCGAGCACGCCTCGCTCCTGGAGATCGGCTGCCAGCCGCCGAGCGGGGAGAAGGTGTAGTAGGACCGGTACGTCCCGGAGGTGCCGGTCACCCGGAACGGCACCCCGCCCGGCCCCCGGACCGTCACCTGCTCGGTCCGGTCCCCCGCGAGCACGGTGACCGCCAGGTCGAACGTGTAGGACGCGGCCCTGCCCACGACGGTCATGGAGAGCGTGACCCGCTCGTCCCGCTTCAGGTCGATCTGTTTCTTCCTGAAGTACGGCACGTCCGGGTTCTTCGCCGTGGTGAAGCGGGGCGCGGGCCGGTCGAGGTCGGCGGCCAGCTCGATGGTCTCGGCCTCGCCGGCGGGGGTGTGGACCAGCAGCGCGCCGTCCCAGACGGGCTCGCGCGCCAGGACGCGCGGCTGGATGTCGACGATGCGCAGGCTGCTGCGGTTGCCGACGAGCACCACGGTGACGTCGGCGGTCTCGAGCGGCGCCCAGTCGTGGCGGGTCAGCATCGTCTCGCGCCGCGTGCCGGACGCGCTGCCCAGCAGGGCCGCCCGGTCCGCGGGGTCGGTCACCGGGCGGCGCAGGGCGGTGTCGCGGTCGGCGTACTCCACGGCCACGTGACCTACCTCGACCGGCGGTTCGCCGCCGATGCGATCGACGGTGTCGGCGCCGCGGGCGTTGAACCAGGTGGTGAACACGACCCCGACGGCGGCGACGATCACGGCGCTGAGGATGCCCGCCAGCCACGTCCGCGCGGCCTTCCAGCCTCCTGCCTCCTCGGCCGATCCAGCGGGCGCAGCCGATCCAGCGGGCGCGGCCGATCCGGCGGGCGCGGCCGATCCGGCGGGCGCGACGGGTCCGGCCGATGCGGATGCGGGCGGTGCGGCGGGTCCGGCGGATGCGGCACGCCTGTTCCTGCGCCCCTTGGCCATGCGACGTCCCCTTGCGAACGGCTGACGGAAACTGATTCATAGCCCATCCGCGCCCGCTTCGCCGGGCAGTTGACCGACTCTTTCCACAAAGGACCGGGCACGGCCGCCCACGGCGCGGCCGACGGCTGGAGAGGGCCGGGCCCGGCGGGCACAATGGTGATCCCTGCCGTCCGCGCGCGTCGAGGGAGTTCCGTGGAGTTCTGCCTGCTCGGCCCCGTCGAGGTGGTCTCGGCCGGCCGGCCCGTCCCGCTGGGCGGCCCGAAGCCCCGCGCGCTCCTGGCCGTCCTGCTCCTGCAGGCCGGGCGGGTGGTCTCCACCGGCCGCCTGGTCGACGTGCTGTGGGGGGACGAGCCGCCGAGGAGCGCGCACGCGCTCGTCCAGACCTACGTGTACGGCCTGCGCCGGGCCCTGACCGCCGCCGGCGACCCGGTGATCGAGACCCGCCCGCCGGGCTACGTGGCGCGGATCGAGCCCGCCCGGCTCGACGCCGAGTCCTTCCACCGGCTGGTGGCCGACGGCAGGCGCCAGGCGGAGCAGGGCAGCCCGGAGCAGGCGGCCGGTCACTTCCGCGCGGCGCTGGACCTGTGGCGCGGCACCGCCCTCGGCGGGGTGGCCCACCTCCTGCGTGGCGAGGCGGAGCGGCTGGAGGAGGCCAGGCTCGCCGCCGTGGAGGAGTGGATCGAGGCCGAGCTGTCCCTGGGCCGGGAGGGCGAGCGGGTGGGCGACCTCGCCGAGCTGGTCCGCACCCGGCCCACCAGGGAGCGGCTGCGCGGCCAGCTGATGAGGGCCCTGTACCGGCTGGGCCGGCAGGCCGACGCGCTGGCGGTCTTCCACGAGGGGCGGCAGGCACTGGCCGATGAGCTGGGCGTGGACCCGGCCCCGGAGCTGCGCGCGCTGTACGAGGCCATGCTCCGCGCCGACCCGTCCCTGTCGCGGCCGGCACCCGCCGCACATCCTCCGGCGCCCGCCGCACATCCGTCGGCACCTGTCGCGCATCCAACGGCACCTGTCGCGCATCCTGCGGCGCCCGCCGCACAGCTCCCGGCCTCCGCCGCACAGCTCCCGGCCTCCGTCGCACAGCTCCCGGCCTCCGTCGCGCATCCTGCGGCGCCCGCCGCGCAGCCGCAGGTCGTCTCCCCGCAACCGCCCCGGTCGGTGCCCGCGCAACTGCCACGCGGCGTCGCCGACTTCACCGGCAGGGACAAACACCTCGCGGAGCTGGCGGACCTGCTCACCGGCGACCGCGACACGATGCCCGTCTGCGTCATCTCCGGCAAGGGTGGCGTCGGCAAGTCCGCGCTCGCGGTGAAGCTGGCGTACGAGGTCGCCCACGCCTTCCCCGACGGGCAGCTCTACGCGGCCCTGCGCGGCGTGGGCGAGTCGCCCGCCTCGCCGCTGGAGGTGCTCACGCGCTTCCTGCGCGCGCTCGGCGTGCCGCCCGCCACCGTGCCGGAGACGGTGGCCGAGTGCACCGACCTCTACCGCAGCCTGCTCAGCGGGCGCAGGCTGCTGGTGGTCCTGGACGACGCGGCCGACGAGGCGCAGGTCCGGCCGCTGCTGCCGGGCAGCCCGTCGTGCGCGGTGCTGATCACCGCCAGGCGCAGGCTCGTCGGGCTCGACGGCGTGCACCTCACCGACCTGAACATCCTCGACACCCCCACCGCGCTCGACCTGCTGACCCGCATCGCCGGCGCCGACCGCGTGGGCGGCGAGCCGCAGGCGGCCGAGCGCATCGTGACGCTGTGCGGCCGGCTGCCGCTGGCGCTGCGCACGGCCGGGGCTCGGCTGGCCGCCCGCCCGCACTGGCCGCTCGCCCGGCTCGCCGACCGGCTGGACGACGAGCACCGCCGCCTCGACGAGCTGGCCGCAGGCGACCTGGAGGTACGGGCCAGCGTCGCGCTCAGCTACCACGGCCTGGACGCCGTGGCCAAGCGGGCCTTCCGCCTGCTGGGCATGCTGGGCACGCCCGAGGTGACGCCATGGATGGTCGCCGCGCTCCTCGACGTGCCCGACGCCGACGGCGAGGAGGCGGTCGAGCGGCTGGTCGACGCCCAGCTCCTCGACCACGTCGCGGTGGACGCCGCGGCGCAGAGCCGCTACCGGCTGCACGACCTGCTGCGGGTGTTCGCCGCCGAGCGGGCCGAGGCGGAGGAGCCCGCCGGCGAACGCGCCGAGGCGGTCACCCGCGTGCTGCGCGGCTGGTTGTGGCTGATCGGGAACGTCACCGCGGCCCGGCCGCCCGGCACACTGGCCCTGCGGCTGGCCCAGCCCCCGGCCAGGCCCGTCGGCGTCACGCCGCCCGCCGACCTCTACACCTGGTTCACCACGGAGGGGCCGGCGGTCGTCACCGCCGTGGAGCGGGCCGCGGCGATGGGGCTGCACGAGGTCGTCTGCGACCTGGCCGCCGCGCTGTCCGCCTCGGCGTTCGCGGTGGACGCCCGGTTCGAGGAGTGGCGGCGTACGCACGAGGCGGCGCTGCAGGCCGCGCGGCGGGCCGGGGACGCGCACGCGGAGGCGATCGTGCTGCTCGGCCTCGGCCAGTTACGCCACCGGCAGGACCGCTACACCGAAGGGCAGGAGTTCTTCACCCAGGCCCTGCCGCTGCTGCGGGCCTGCGGCGACACCTACGGCCAGGCGGTGGCGCGGGCCGGGATCGGCACCGCCTGCCGGGAGCGGGGCGAGCTGCCCGAGGCGCTGACGCACCTGCTGGAGGCGAGCCGGATCTTCCGTTCGCTCGGCTACGACTCGGGCACCGCGCACGTCGGCCGCCTGGCCGGCGCCGTCCTGCTGGAGCTGGGCGACTTCGAGCAGGCCCGCACCGCGCTCGACGACGCGCTGGCCGTCTTCCGCCGGCTGGGCAGCAAGCGCGGCGAGGGGCTGGTGCTGCGCTCGCTCGGGCTGGTGCACCGCGCGCTGGGCGAGGCGGGGCGCGCCAGGGAGCTGAGCGAGCAGGCCCTGGACCGGCTCCGCGAGGCGGGCGACCCGCTCATGGCGGCCTACGGCGTGCAGGCGCTGGCCAAGGCCAGGATCCGGTGCGGCGACACCGCCGGCGTCCTGGACGAGCTGCGCGCCGCCATGGCGGTGTGCGAGCAGCACGGCGACCGGTTCGGCGTGGCGCTGATCGAGCGCACCATCGGCGAGCAGCACCTGGCGGCCGGCCGGGCCGGCGCGGCCAGGGAGCACCTGGACACGTCGGTCGCGCTCTGGGACAGGCTGGGGCTGCCGCTGTTCCGCGCCCGCACCCTGCGTGACCTGGCCGCCGCGCACGACCTGGCGGGCGCGCACGCCGAGGCGGACCGCCTGCGGGCGGAGGCGCTCGCCGTCTTCGCCCGTTTCGGCACCAGGGAGTACGCCGAGCTGGGCGGCCGCCCTGGGGAGCTTTTGGAGTGAAGTTGGAGCGGTTCTGCCGACCATGAGCGCACATCGATTCACGCTCACACGGTCAGGAGGCTCCGATGCCGGAGATCATCCTCATGGCGGACGCCCGCGTCAGCGCGGTCCCCGTCGAGGACAGCGGCGAACCCCTGGTGGACCTGCGCGAGGTCGCCGAGCTACGGCTGGACGCGCGGATGGCCGACGACGAGGGCGCGTACGCGCACGTGCGCAGCGGGCACGTCGAGCGCCTGCGTCACGCCCACAGCCTGCTGCCCGCCGGGCTGCGGCTGCTCGTCGTCGAGGCGTTCCGCCCGCTGGCGCTGCAGGAGCAGTATTTCGCCGCGCACGCCGACCGGCTGCGGGCCGCCCACCCTGACTGGTCGCAGGAGCGGGTGCACGTCCAGACCAGCCGGTCGCTCTCGCCGCCTCCCATCGGCCCGCACGTGTGCGGCGCCGCGATCGACCTCACGCTGTGCACCGAGGACGGGGAGGAGCTGGACATGGGCACGGCCGTCAACGCCGACCCCGAGGAGACCGACGACGCCTGCTACACCGACTCCCCCGACGTCTCCGCCCACGCCCGCGGCAACCGGCGCCTCCTCGGCGAGGCGCTGACCGCGGCCGGGTTCGTCAACTATCCCACCGAGTGGTGGCACTGGTCGTACGGCGACCGCTACTGGGCCTTGCTGACGGGCGCCCCCGCGGCCCTGCACGACCTCGTCACCTGGCCCACCCGCTGACCGTCTGACCCGGGCCCCGGCCGGCGCGAGCCTGCCGGGGCCCTTACATGCCCTCGCGCCTCTCTAGGGCGTACTGGAGAGCACTTGAAGAGCATCTGGAGAGCACCGGAGCAACCTTTCTCCCAGCGACAGAAACCCCTGGAGAAAGAACCCGCCATGAACGAGAAGATCTCCCCGGCCGCCGGCTCCGGACTCCTCGCCCGCCTCGGCGCGGGCGCCGCCGCCACAGTGCTCCTGACCACGGCGCTGGCCGCCGCGACCGGCACGCCCGCCGCCGCCGTGGCCCGCGCCGACATCGTCGCCGTCGCGCAGGGCCAGCTCGGCAACGCCGGCCGCAACCAGGAGCAGCCGACGGGCAGCGGCTGCAACTACTACACCGGCTATTTCCGGAGCTGGAAGCCGGCGGGCGGCTGCCCCGCCACGGACGGGGTGCAGTGGCGCAACAGCGACTGGTGCGCCGACTTCGCCAAGTACGTCTGGAAGAACGCCGGGGTGAGCGACGCCGACGTCGCCGAGGGCGACGGCGGCATCCTCACCGGCTGGGCCAGCTCCTTCAGGGACTACGGCGCCAAGCACGGCACCTGGCACGCGCGCTCGAGCGGCTACCAGCCCCAGCCCGGCGACGCGATCGTCTTCGACTGGACGCAGAACGGCGAGATCGACCACGTCGGCATCGTGAAGTCGGCGACCGGCACCACCGTCCACACCATCGAGGGCAACAGCGGCAACCGCATCAAGGAGAACAGCTACTCACGCACGGACGCCGACATCGTCGGATACTCCGCGCCGGTCGGCGCCGACTCGGGGACGCCCACCGCCCCGCCCTTCGACGGCAGCGGCGACGGCGACGTGCGGGCCGACTTCAACGGCGACGGCCTCGGGGACGTGGCCGCGTTCTACGACTACCCGGGCGGACGCACCGGCCTGTTCGTGTGGACCGCCAAGAGCGGCGGCTTCAACACCCCGGCCCTCGTCTGGGACAGCGGCCTGAACAACTGGGACCAGTGGCGGACCAAACCCGTGGCGGGCGACTTCAACGGCGACGGCCTCGGGGACGTGGCCGCGTTCTACGACTACCCGGGCAGCCGGACGGGCCTGTTCGTGTGGACCGCCAAGAGCGGCGGCTTCAACACCCCGGCCATGCTGTGGGACAGCGGCGCCGGCAACTGGGACCAGTCCCGCACCAAACCGGTCGCCGGTGACTTCAACGGCGACGGCCTGACCGACCTCGGCGGCTTCTACGACTACCCGGGCAGCCGCACGGCACTGTGGGTGTGGACGGCGAAGAGCGGCGGCTTCGACACCCCCGCCCTGCTGTGGGACAGCGGCACGGGCAACTGGGACCAGTCCCGCACCAAGCCGGTCGCGGGCGACTTCAACGGCGACGGCCTCGGCGACCTCGGTGCCTTCTACGACTACCCGGGCGGACGCACGGCACTGTGGATCTGGTCCGCCAAGACCGGCGGCTTCAACACCCCCGCCATGCTCTGGGACAGCGGCGCCGGCAACTGGGACCAGCCCCGCACCAAGCCCGTCACCGGCGACTTCAACGGCGACGGCCTCGGCGACCTCGGCGCCTTCTACGACTACCCCGGCGGGCGCACCGGCCTGTTCCTGTGGATGGCCAAGAGCGGCGGCTTCAACACCCCCGGCCTCGTCTGGGACAGCGGCGCGGGCAACTGGGAGCAGCCGCGCACCAAGCCCGTCACCGGTGACTTCAACGGCGACCGCCTGACCGACCTCGGCGCCTTCTACGACTACCCCGGCGGCCGTACCGCCCTGTGGACCTGGACCGCCAGGAGCGGCGGCGTCAACAGCCCCGCCATGGTCTGGGACAGCGGCCCGAACAACTGGGACCAGTCCCGCACCAAGCCGGTCTGATCAGACCTCACCCCCTCCTGGAGCCCATCATGAGAATCACCGACCTCAGCCGCCTCCTGACCGTCTCAGCCGCCCTGGCAGCGGGCCTGCTCGCCGCCGGCGCCGTCCCGGCCGCGGCCGTGGAGCCCACTCCCGCCCCCTCCTCCACCGCCGTCCCCGGCCCGGCGGGCCGGCCGGTGCCGAAGGAGCTCGCCGCCACCCTGGCTCACACGGCGTGCGTGCCCGGCGGCCCGACCAGCGGCGACACGGCGATCGCCGACCAGGTCCGGCCGCAGATGAACGGCCCGCGACTGGGCCGCAGCGTGAACGCCTACAACGTCTCCTGCGCCCGGATCATCACGGCCACGACGAAGGGCCGCGGGCTGGACAAGCGGGCGGCGGTGATCGCCGTCACCACCGCCATCACCGAGAGCACCCTGCACAACTACACGGTGGCCGTGGACCACGACAGCCTGGGCCTGTTCCAGCAGCGCCCGTCGCAGGGCTGGGGCACGCCCGCCCAGCTGATCGACCCGGTGTACGCCACCAACGCCTTCCTCAACGCCATGCTGCGCAAGTATCCGAACAACTCGTGGATGAGCGGGGACATCGGCGCCATCTGCCAGAAGGTGCAGGTGTCGGCCGTCCCTGACGCCTACGCCAAGGAGGTCCACGACGCCCAGCTGCTCGTGGACGCCCTGTGGACCACGGGGACGACCCCGCCGGCCGACCCACCGTCGGGTGCCTCGGAGTTACGGGACGACTTCAACGGCGACGGCCTGGCGGACGTGGGCGCGTTCTACGACTACCCGGGCAGCCGCACGGCGCTGTGGGTGTGGACGGCGAAGAGCGGCGGCGGCTTCCACGCCCCCGCCCTGCTCTGGGACAGCGGCACGGGCAACTGGGACCAGTCCCGCACCAGGCCCGTCGGCGGCGACTTCAACGGCGACGGCCTGGCGGACATCGGCGCCTTCTACGACTACCCGGGCGGGCGCACGGGCCTGTTCGTGTGGACCGCCAGGAGCGGCGGCTTCAACAACCCGGCCCTGCTCTGGGACAGCGGCGCCGGCAACTGGGACCAGCCCCGCACCAAGCCCGTCGCCGGCGACTTCAACGGCGACGGCCTGACCGACGTCGGCGGCTTCTACGACTACCCGGGCAGCCGCACGGCACTGTGGGTCTGGTCCGCCAAGACGGGCGGCGGCTTCAACAGCCCCGCCCTGCTCTGGGACAGCGGCACGGGCAACTGGGACCAGTCCCGCACCAAGCCGGTCGCCGGCGACTTCAACGGCGACGGCCTGACCGACGTCGGCGGCTTCTACGACTACCCCGGCGGGCGCACCGGCCTGTGGATCTGGACGGCCAGGAGCGGCGGTTTCGACAATCCGGCCCTGCTGTGGGACAGCGGCACGGGCAACTGGGACCAGTGGCGCACCAAGCCGGTCGCGGGCGACTTCAACGGCGACGGCCTGACCGACGTCGGCGGCTTCTACGACTACCCGGGCAGCCGCACGGCACTGTGGGTCTGGTCCGCCAAGACGGGCGGCGGCTTCAACAGCCCCGCCCTGCTCTGGGACAGCGGCGCGGGCAACTGGGAGCAGCCGCGCACCAAGCCCGTCACCGGTGACTTCAACGGCGACGACCGCACCGACGTCGGTGCCTTCTACGACTATCCCGGTGGCCGCACCGCCCTGTTCACCTGGACCGCCAGGAGCGGCGGCTTCGACAACCCGGTCAACCTGTGGGACTCGGGCCCGAACAACTGGGACCAGTCCCGTACCAAACCGATCTGACCCGCCACTCCCCCGGGCCGCCGCACGATCATCGATCGTGCGGCGGCCCGCGTGCGTGCCAGGCGCCGCAGTGGCATCAACCGGCCGCGGTACGGCGCCGCGCGCGTACCGCACGGGTTGTAGCGGCGGTCATCCGGACGAGTGATGAGTGACGTGGCCGGTCGCGGCTACCATGCGCTGATGCGCGCAAAGGTGTTGTCGTCTCTGCGACGGCTCGCCGTGATGAACCCCTTCCTCACCGATCTGCTGTTCAGTGTCGTGGTCGCCGGCGTCACCCTGGCGTTCGGCGTCGTCCTGGGCGACGGCTCGGCCGATCCGGGCCACGCGCGCCGCCCGATGGATCCGGCCGGCGTGGTGTTGACGCTGGTCGCCGACCTGGCGCTGGCGTGGCGGCGGCGTGCCCCGGTCACCGTGCTGGTGATCTCCTGCGCCGCCGTGATCGTCTTCCACGCGGCCGGGTACGACGCCCGGCTCAACGGGGTGGCGCCGCTGCTGGCGCTCTACACCGTGGCGGCCGGGCGAGCGCCCGCCGTGTCCGTCCCGTGTGTGCTCGGCCCGCTCGCCTCCTCATGGCATGCGGCGTTCCTCGGCCCGGCGGAGTTCCGCTGGCCGAACCTCGCGCAGACGGGCGTCATGGTGGCCGTCGCGTGGACGTTCGGCAACAGCACCAGGCTCCTGGTCGAGCGGAACAACAGGCTCGCCGGTCTCAGCGAGCGGCTGCGCCACGAGCAGGAGGACAGGGCGCGGCGCGCGGTCACCGAGGAGCGGATGCGCATCGCCCGCGAGCTGCACGACGTGGTGGCCCACCACATGTCGGTGATCGTGATCCAGGCCGGGCTCGCCCGGTACGTCCTCGGCTCCGACCCGGCCACCGCGCGTGGCGCGCTCACCACCATCGCCGACACCGGCAGCGAGGCGATGGGCGAGATGCGGCGCCTGCTGTCCATCCTGCGCATCGACCTCGACGACGACACCGACGGCTACGACCCCGCACCCGGCCTGCAGCGGCTCGACCAGCTCGTGGAGCGGCTGCGCTCGGCGGGCCTGCCGGTCGAGGTGTCGGTCACCGGCACGGTACGCGCGCTGCCGTCCGGGATAGACCTGTGCGCGTACCGCGTCGTCCAGGAGTGCCTGACCAACGTGCTCCGGCACGCGGGCCCCGCCACGGCGCGGGTGTTCCTCCACTACGGCGTCGAGCTGGAGTTACGCGTCACCGACGACGGGCGCGGAGCGGCGGCCGCCTCTCATGAGGACGGCCACGGCTTGATCGTCATGCGCGAACGCGTCAAGCTCTACAAGGGAACGGTCACGGCCGGGCCGAAGCCGTCAGGCGGGTTCGAGGTCGTGGTCACCCTGCCCCTGTCGTCCGCCCACCCGGACGATCACCCCCCTCGGACACACGGTAAGCCCAAAACATGATCAAGGTACTCGTGGTCGACGACCAGATTCTCGTCCGCGCAGGTCTGGCGGCGCTGCTGCGCGCGGCGCCCGGCCTCGACGTCGTCGGAGAGGCGGCGACCGGTGAGGAGGCCATCGACCAGGCGGCCGCCGCCCGGCCCGACATCATCCTCATGGACATCAGGATGCCGGGCATGAACGGCGTGACCGCGACCGAGCACATCCTGGCCGCGCAGCTCGACCCGCGGCCCCGCGTGCTCATCCTGACCACCTTCGACCTGGACAAGTACGTCTACCACGCGCTGCGCATCGGCGCCTCGGGGTTCCTGCTCAAGGACACCCCGCCGGAGCGGCTCATCGCCGCCGTGCACACCGTCGCCGCGGGTGACATGCTCTTCGCCCCCAGCGTCACCCGGCGCCTGATCGAGGCCTACACCAGCCGGACGGACCCGCCGGGCGCCCCGCGCTCACCCGCGCTGCACGCGCTCACCGCCCGCGAGGTCGAGGTGCTCAAACTGGTCGGGCGGGCGCTGTCGAACGCCGAGATCGCCACCCGGCTGCGCGTCAGCGAGGCCACCGTGAAGACCCATCTCAACCGGACGATGACGAAGCTGAACCTCTCCAGCCGCGCCCAGATCGTGGCGCTGGCGTACGAGTCCGGCCTCATCGTCCCCGGCCGGGAGAACTCGGCACCCAGCTGAGACGATCTTCGGCTGGCGCGGCCGGGCGTCCCGGCCGTAGCGTTCGACCATGATCCGGCGAGCCATGGACTGGTGGAGCGAGCACCCTCAGCTCGCCGACGCGCTGCTGGCAGCGGCGGCCTGCACGTTCCTGCTGGTGGAGGTGCCCTACAGCGAGCACACCATCGTCACGCCGGGCCGGTTGCCGGTGACGTTCTGGGGCGACCTGGTGGCCTACGCGAGCCTCGCCCTGCGGCGCAGGTACCCGGCCGGGGTGCTGGCGCTGGTGTGGGCGCTGTGGTTCGCCGGCGGCCGGTGGGACATCTGGGCGGAGTGGAACGCCGCCTGGTCGGAGCTGAGCACGCCGACCGCGCTCATGCTGGCGCTCTACACCGGGGCCCGGTGGACGTCCTCGGGCTGGTCGGCCGTCTTCCTCGCGGGCACGCTGCTGCCCGCGCTGGTCACGGTCGCGCGGACGTGGGCGGGGCCGGTGTCCCCCGCCCCTCCCGACGACCTGTACGTGGTGTCGTTCGTGACCTGCGCGGCGGCCTGGGTGCTGGGCAGGCTGCGGCGTTCGGAGGCCGAGGCGGTGGCGCGCGCGGCGGCCCGCGCCGAGGAGAGCAAGGCCCAGGCGGCGCTGACGGAGCAGCGCATCCGCATCGCCCGCGAGCTGCACGACATCGTGGCGCACAACGTGAGCGCGATGGTGATCCAGTCGTCGAGCGCGAGCGTCGCGCTGCTCAACGACGACAGGACCGCGGCGGGCGCGGCCGTCGAGGCGATCGGGCACGTGGGCCGTACCGCGCTGGCCGAGCTGCGGCTACTGCTCGGCGTGCTGCGGGAGGGCCCGTCGATGCCGCAGCCGGGCATCGAGGCGATCGGCGAGATGACCGAGTGGCTGCCCCTCGACGTGCGATTACGCGTGGAGGGCGCGGCTCGCCAGGTGCCGCCCGAGGTGGGGCAGGCGGCGTACCGGATCGTGCAGGAGGCGCTGACGAACACGCTCAAGCACGCGGAGAAGGACGCCACCGCCGAGGTGGTGCTGCGTTACGCGGCGGACGGGCTGCGCCTGGAGGTCACCGACGACGGCAACGCGAGCGGGGAGCGCGGGTGGGCCGGTCCGAGCGGGTTCGGCCTGATCGGGATCCACGAGCGGGCCGAGGCGCTCGGTGGCACGGCGAGCGGGGCGCCGCTGCCGGGGGGCGGGTTCCGGGTGGAGGTGCTGCTGCCGTGGGGAGGAGCGCCCGGGCGGTGAACCGCCCGGGCGCCCGTGCTCAGCCTCCTGGGTGGTAGGACTCCCAGACGAAGCCGCGCATCTTCTCCTGGAACCAGCTCACCGGGTTGCGCAGCCGCTTGGACACCGTCCTGCCCCGTTCGGCGGTGATGCCCACGGGGGGCTTGCCTTGGGTGGCGTGGTGCAGGCTGTGCGACACGCCGTAGGTGACGTCGGCGCCGCCGCCCTTGAGGTTGCCGTCGCTGTCGGTGACCGCGTAGCCGCCGCCACCCCAGCCCTTCTTGGACTCGTACTCGCCTCCGTAGTACGCGTCCCAGGTGCCCGGCTTGGTCGCCAGGCCCTCGATGGTCGTGTGCTTGTAGAACAGGCCGCCGCTGGCCTCGGCGCCGATCGAGGTGGACAGGCCGGTCTTGTAAGTGCCGGCCAGGCCGATGCCCTTCCGGTCCACGACCACGCACGCCTCCACGCTGAACGACGCGGTCAGCTTGATCCCGAGCCCGCCGCACAGGCCGAACGTGCCCTTCTTCGGCTTGGCCGGCGCCGGTGGCTTGGCGGGCTCCGCCGGTGCCTGAGGGGTCAGGTCCGGGATGCCGGGCTGCCGCAGCCGCGGCCTGTGCCCCGGCACGACCGGCCCCGGTATGAAGGCCGGCTGGCGGGCGGCGACGTACCAGTTGCTGACCGCCAGGTAGAAGCGATGGGTGAAGATGTTCAGATACACGTGCACCAGGTACAGGTTCTGCCGCATGAGGTAGTTGTAGTTGCCGTACCGCACCCAGAACTGCCGGTACCCGAGCAGGTAGACGTTGACGTACGGGAACCGCCCGTCCGGGTCCGACATGGTCGTCGGGTTGTTGTCGGCGTAGTTGTAGCCGTTCATCTGCTGCGACCGGCCCATCTCGATCTCCGGGTCGACGGAGATGAACCGCCCGGTGTTCGGGTCGTAGCCGCGCGCCCCGAGCGTCGTCAGGTCGGTGGTGGAGTCCACCACGCCGCCGACGAAGCCCTTCTCGTTGCCGGCCGGCCACTCGCCCTTGCTCGCCCTGAGCTGGCCGAACGGGGTGTAGCGGCGCCGGCTGACCGAGCCGTCGCCCGCGTCGATGGCCAGCTCGGCGGTGCCGTGGTGGTCGTTGACGAGGAACGTGACGCCCTGGGCGGTGCGCATGGCGTTGCGGTGGTAGCGCACGGCCTTGGCCGCGCTCTGGCCCTTGGCCAGCCGCACCTCCATGTCGGGCAGGTAGAGGGTGGTGCCCGCCGGGTCGCGGCGCAGCAGCCGGTCGCCGTCGGCGGTGTAGAGGAAGGTGGTCTCCCCCTTCTTGTCGTCGACGACCTTCACCAGCTCACCCTCGGCGTCCCAGTGCAGCGTCTGGCTGCCTGAGGAGGTCATGCGCTCGGTGGTGTTGCCGATCGGGTCGTAGCCGTAGGACTCGGAGCTGCCGTTCACGTCGGCGAGCTGGTGTCCGCGGTACTTCGGGTCCACGCCGGGGTTGCCCGCGTAGCGGTAGCCGCGCGTGGCGCTCTGCGCGCCGCCGGAGGGCCCGGCGCCGTAGTGCGTCTCCCCGGTCCTGTTGCCGGCGTCGTCGTAGGTGTAGTTCACCCGGTACGGCGCCGGCCCGCCGATCGTGGCCTGGCCCGGGTCGGCCGCGCACGTGGCGCCCTCCTGGGTCCAGGCGTCCACCAGCCGCTGCAGGTCGTCATAGCGGAAGCACTGGTTGTCCACCCCGTCCCTGGAGGTGTCCACGGCCTGCAGCAGGTTGCCGGAGTCGGTGTAGCGGTACTCCACGCTGCGGTCGGTCCCGGCCGTGCCGGCGTGCGCGGTGGTGGCCTTGCGCAGCCGCTGCGTGCCGTGCTCGTAGGTGAAGGTCTGGTCCACCTGCTTGCCGCCGGCGCCGGTGGAGAGCCGCTGGCCGATCTGCTTGCCGGTCTTGGTGTAGTCGACGCCGACGAGGTAGGTCGACAGGTTCGAGCCGGCCGCGACCAGCCGGCCCAGGTCGTCGTAGGTGAAGGCGGTGTTCTCGGCCGGCAGGTCGCCGGCGGCCGGGCTGCTCGTGGCCTTGACGCTGCCGTCGAGGTTGTAGGCGGTGTCGAAGACGTAGCCGCCGGCGGGGGCCAGCGCGCCCTCGCTGCCCGGCAGCAGGATGCGCTTGCGCGTGGGCCGGTTCAGGTTGTCGTAGACGTCGACCTGGGTGGTGTACCTGGCCGTCCCCACGATGCGGGTGGCGCTGGTGAGCTGGCCCTTGCGCACGGTGTCGTAGACCCATTCGGCGACCTTGACGCCGGGGCTCGCCGCCGTGGCGTCGTACAGGCCGGTCCTGCGGCCGATGCCGTCGTAGGTGACCGACAGCTTCTTGCCGCGGGCGTCCTCGGTGGAGACGAGCTGGTCCACGTCGTTGTAGGTGAACCTGGTGACGCCCTTGTCCGGGTCGGACGTCTGGATCTTGCGGCCACGCAGGTCGTAGGTGGTGGTCCAGACGTGGTTGCCCGGCCCGGTGACCGAGGACTCCAGGCCGCGGTGGTCGTAGCGGAAGGTGGTGGTGAGGTAGCCGCCGGCCCGGTGCTCGCGCACCTCGGTCCTGCGGCCGTGGGCGTCGGTGTAGGTGGTGACGGGCGTGCCGCCCGCCGGTGGGGTCACCCTGGTCCAGTCGCCGCCGTACTCGTAGCGGGTGCGCCACCTCTCCTGCGCGTCGCTGCTGCCCACCAGCAGCCGGTCGGCCGTCTGGCGGCCCTGGCCGTCGTACTCGTGGACGTGCTGGGTCTCGATCTTGCCCGGGTCCGCCACGCCGAAAACCTCGGGCCGCGGGTCGCCGTCGGCGTAGTAGCTCTCGTAGGTGCGGTCCACCTGGCCGGCCGCGTTGTAGAAGGTGTCGGAGATCAGCCGTCCCTTGGTGGTGCCGTCGCGGCCCGCCGCCTGGACCTGCCGCTGCCGCAGCCAGCCGTCGTAGAGCGTGTACGACTGTTCCTGGCCGCCTTCCGCGGTGAGGGCCTTGGCGGAGACGGCCACGACCGCGTTGGCCCGGAAGAGGTAGTCGTACTCCTTGTCCGGCACGGCGGAGGACGGCCGGCCGCCCAGCCACACCTTGGTCAGGTGCCCGGCGGCGTTGTAGTGGACGGTGGTGGTCCTGCCTCCGGCGTCGGTGTCGCTGACGGGGCTGCCCCAGGCCGGGTCGAGCACCTTGACGGTGGTGTGCGCCGTCGTGGTGTCGGCGGTGTTCGCGGGCGGGCCGGTCACCTCGACCCGCGTGGTCAGGCCGTGGGTCTCGGTGTACTTCGTGGTCGTGGTCCTGCCGGCGGCGTCGGTGACCGTCTCCGGCCGGCCGTACGCGTCGTAGGTGGTGCGGGTGGCGGCCAGCGACGTGACCGCGGTGGCCGTGGCCTCCTTCGCCTTCTCCACCAGGGTGGCCTCGCCCAGGGTGGGCGCCGCCCTGAAGGCGCCGCCGTCGTAGTGGGTGCGCTCCTGCGAGATCAGGTCCCTGGCCAGGTCGGGGGTGTCGGCGCAGCGCCGCGCCACGGTCCTGACCTGGGCGGGCTTGGCGAGCACGCGGGCGCCGTCGGCGGTGAACGTCGTGGTGACGCACTTCTCGTCGCCGGTGACGTCCACGTCACCCTCGTCGTCGGTCTGGGCGGGCGCGCCGGTGCTGAGGTTGAAGGCGGTGACGCTGGACCGGGTCGCCTGCCAGCGGTCGTCAAGCCTCCTCATGCCGCGGGTGCCCGCGACGCCGGTGAGGTTGGCGGTGACGGTGATCGTGCCCTTGTCGATCGTGCGGGTGCGTGAGGCGGTCTGGTGGTGCCAGGGCCTGTTCACGGTCTTGCCGACCGGCTCGCCGCCCGCCTTGTCGTAGGTGATGGTCTTGACGGTCAGGCCCTGCAGCGACTCGTGGTCGGCGTAGGAGCCGCCCTCGCCGTCGCTGACGACGACCTTCTTGGTGCCGCCGTCGGCGTTCAGGCGGTCGCCGTCCATGCCCTGGAAGAACCAGTGGTCGGTCTGGCCGGGGGCGGCGCTGGTCGCGCCGGTGCGCACCCGGACCTTGTCGTAGCCCTGCCACTGCGACCAGGTGCGGTACTTCTCCTTGGTGAGCCCGTCGTCGTCGGTGAAGCGCCAGGCGGGCCTGCCGATGCTGTAGTCGTAGTCGGTCACCATGTCGGGCGAGCCGCCGGTCAGGTCGGTCTGCACGAGCTGCGTCACCACGTACTTGTGGAACCAGTCGAGCGTCGGGTTGGCGTCGCCGCTGGTGCGCTCCCACTTGACGGGGAAGCAGCGGCGGTGGTTGGCGGGCGGGCTGGGCGTGTCGCCGACGCGGCAGTCGGCCGCGGAGTAGTTGACGTCCAGGACGCCGCCGGTCTCGTTGGTGACGGAGCCGACGCGGTTCTTGATGAACGGGCCGACGTCGTCACCGAGGGCGTCCACGCGGTTGGCGAGCTGGGTGTAGGCGAAGGTGACCGGCGGCATCACCACCGGCGCGGGCCCGGCGTGGCCGGTGTGCACGATCGACTTCAGCAGCAGCTGCCGGTCCACGTCCGCGGTGCCCCAGTCGTGGCTGAAGGCCCAGGTGTCCACCGTACGGTGGCCGGAGCCGTCGCTCTGGATCACCTTCGTCACGGCCTCGACGACCCGCTTGCGCGTCCAGAAGGTGGGCGCGGCGGCCCCCTTGTAGTTCTCGCACTTGGTGCCGGCCGCGCAGTTGAGGTCCCAGGGGACGTCCTCCCAGTAGGCCGGATGGTCGTCGATCTTCGACTCGGCGCAGTCCTCGGCCGAGCGCAGGCACCGCTCGGCGACCTTGAAGTCCACCCTGGCGGGGGCGGTGGCCGGGTAGGGGTTGGCGGCGTTCAGGCCGTACTCGACGCTCTTGAGGTAGCCGCCCCTGACGTAGGGGGTGTCGTCCTCGGCGCGCAGGTTGCGAGCATAGCGGTTGGCCTCCTGCCCGTAGTAGTAGACGATCGCGTTGCCGCGCGGGTCCTCGACGTAGTCGAGGTTCCACCGCCAGGCCTGCTGGCACCACGACGCGGCGAAGGTGTCGTCGTGGCAGGGCTCGCCTGAGTCGTCGCCGAAGACGGGCACGGTCCAGGTGGACTTGGTCTCGGTCTTGCCGGAGGCCCAGCCCTTCATCCGGTTCTTGCCGAAGTGGTAGCGCTTGCCGTCGGGGGCGGTGAGGACCCAGTACTCGTTGTTGTCGTCGCCGTTGGCGGTGTCGCTGTCGGTCCCCGCCATCTTCCTGACGCGGGTGCCGTCGTCCTTGCGCAGCCGCCACTCGTTCTCGCCCGACTGCACCAGCTCGCCGCCCTTGCCGCCCAGCGTCAGCACGGCGTTGTCGTAGCCCCAGCACTGGTCCATGGGGTGGACGTCGTAGGTGCCGTCCTTGGGCACGCCGTCGTCCTCGCACGGGCGGTACTTGCGCTCGATGTAGCCGGGCCACAGGTCGAAGCCGTCGCCGACCTGCGAGCCCTGGTTGTTGGAGCTGGAGGTGCGCCCGTCGATCGAGGAGGAGGAGTAGGCCACGACCAGCTCGGGGGTGAGCCCGCCTGGCACCGGCGGCGTCCGCAGCGGGTACGACCAGGTGAAGTCGCCGGTCTGGGTGCCGACCTGCCAGGTGGCCGAGGCCGCCAGCTCGGTCGCTTTGTAGTCGCCCTTGGAGCTTTCCGCGCCGGCGACCGCCGCGAACACGGCCGGTTCCGCGGCGGTCTCGACGTCGGCGGCGACCGTCCTGGCGCGGGCGTCGTTGGCCGACGGCAGCGGCGCGGCCGTCCGGCAGCCGGGCACGTCAGGGGTGGTCAGCGCGCACGCGGGCAGGCCCACGAGCCGCACCCGCGACCCGAACGCGCCGCCGAACGCCTCGGCGAACCCCGAGTAGTCGAGGCGCACACCCACCGTGCCCGGCGGGCCGGCCGCCTGGCCGACGGTGAACACCAGGCCGCTGACGCCGGCGCGCGCGGCGGCCGCCCGGTCGAGGACCCGCACCCGCACCTTGACTGGCTCGGCGGCCGGCCCCTGTGCGGCCGCCTTCGCCGTCGATGCGGGGGCGGAGACCCAGATGGGCAGCTCACCGGCCCGCTGCTCACCGGCCTGTTGCTCACGGGCCCGCTGCTCGCCGCCCGGCTGGCGGGCGGCGGTCGCGCCGCCGAGGGTGATCTCGGCCTCACCGGCGGCCGGCCAGCGGACGACCGGTTCCGGCGCGCGCGGGGCGCTCTTGCGCGGCGTGACCTTCAAGGAGGCGCCGGGCACGACGACCTCGCGGTCCACCGGTCCGGCCGGTCCGGCGCCGGCCTCGGCCGCCGCGCTGGGCGCCGGGACGGCCACGATCAGCCCGGCCACCAGGGCGAGCGTGATCCCCGTGGCGAGTCTGGTCCTGATTCGTAAGGAACGGAGCCGGCGGACCGGCCCGGCTCCCACCCGCGTCATGACACCGCGGACAGCCATGCGTAACCTCCGAGCGAGTCGTGGAGTCAGGCAGAGGGGGCCGGTGGCGGCGAGGCCACCGGCCCCTGTCGGGTCAGCCGGGGATCGAGGAGATCTCCGTCGGGAGCGCCAGCATGTCGATGAGCTGCTGCGAGGCCACGCCGCGCAGCACCCAGACGTCATCGATGACGCCGGCCCAGTTCCTGCCCGCCGGGTAGGAGCCGCCGGTGAGGCCGCGGCCGACCTGGAGCGAGGCGATGGGGCCGAAGGGCCGGGTGCGGTGGCGGAAGGACAGGTTGTCCGCGCCGCTCGCGGCCTCCTTCACCCCGTTCACCCACAGCGTGACCGTCGCCTCGGTCGCGTCGTAGGTGACGGCGAGGTGGTCCCAGTCGCCGAAGTTGCCCTGGTGGAACATGGAGTGCTCCACGCCGGCCGTCGTCGCGCCGGTGCCGTCCTTGTCCGGTACGTCCAGCACGTAGCGCTGCTTGCCCGGGTCGTACCGCACGGTGATCGCGCTGTTGTGCGATCCCGCCAGGGCCAGCACGGTCATCGACCGGCTGGGCTCTCCCGGGGTGGACACCCAGGCCGAGACGGTGAAGCTGTCGCGGGTGTCGATCACCGGTCCGGTCGCCGCGGCGTAGTCGTTGTTGCCGCCCGGCAATCTCAGCGCGCCGCTGGGCGTGCCGGCCGGCGACTGCACGAACACCTCGGCGAAGTCGGTGGTGATCCTGGCGGCGCCGTTGAGCGTCAGCGGGTAGGCGACGCCCTGCCCCGTGTCGGGGCTGGCGGGCGGGGTGCCGGTGGCGGTGTTGAGGTGCCACTTGCTCTCGACCACGGGCTTGATCGTGTAGAGATCGCGCACCTCGTCGCCGGTCACCACCCGGTCGAAGACCCGGACGTCGTCCACGACCCCCGGCGTGTAGTTGGCGAACTGCCCGTTGTACAGGCCGCGGCCGATCTGGAAGGCGCCGCCGGCCGCCCAGGCCGCCGTGGTCAGGTCGGCGGGCACGCCCTCCACGCCGTTGACGTAGAGCCGCAGCTTCTTGGTCACCACGTCCTGCACGCCCACCAGGTGGGTCCACCCGCCGGGCTTGGCCGGCTCCCTGGAGTACGCGGTGCCCGCTCCGGTGGTGCTCGCGTCGGTCTGGACCCGCCAGAGCTTCCACTTCTTGTCGCCCGGGTCGTACTTCAGGTAGAAGGGCGAGTTCTTGGTCGCGGCCTGGCTGGCCACGACGAAGTGGGTGGTGGGCAGCGTGGCCGGCATCTTCACCCACGCCGACACGGCCAGGTTCTGGGTGGTGTTCAGCACCGGGCCGCTGGTGGCGGCGTAGGCGGTGGTGCCGTTCAGCCGCATCGCGGTGCTCAGCGCGCCGGGTGCGCCGAGGGCGGCGCCGCCCTGCGGGGTGGCCGGGTGGGCGCCCTGGACGTCGGCGAGCCGGGTCGCTCCGGCCGCCTCGTCGAGCTTCCAGTGCGCCTTCGGGCCCTTGCCGTCGGCCACCCAGAACTCGTAGGTCCCGGTCGACCAGTTGTTGGCCGCGTCCCACGCCGTCACGTACAGCGTGTTCAAGCCCGGGTGCGTGGGCATCGCCTTGATCGGCTCGGTGGCGGCGGTCTTGGCCTTCGCCGTTCCCTCGGCGGGGTCGGTGTTCATCGCCCAGGCGTACTTGCTGACCCGGGTGTCGAGAGCGATCGTGAACGTGCCGTACCGGCCCACGCCGTCCGTCGGCACCTGCGCGGGGTCGGCCGGGTCGAGCGCGGGGTAGCCGTCGGCGCCGGTGGAGGTGACCTTCGGCTCGGGCAGGGCCCTGGCGTCGTAGACGAAGTAGCAGGCCGTGGCGTTGCCGTCCCAGCTCCACGGGCTCCACGCCCGCCCGTCGTAGGCGCGCACGCCCCAGTGGGCGACGACGCCCTGCGGGACGAGATCCCTGGGGATCACCACGCTGAAGGAGGACTTGCGCGGCCCGTTGGCCGACATCTTCTTCACGGTGCCGAGGTTCTTGACCTTCTGGACGCCGTTCTCCGTCCAGATCACCTGGAACTGCGCCTTGAGCTTCTCCCCTTCCACGCCCTTGTTGTCGGGGTCGGTGAGGTTCTTGGCGTACAGGGTCGGCAGCCGGTTGAACGTGGCCGGGGTGGCCGGGCCGCGGCAGGGGCCGCCGGGGCTGGAGGACAGCTGGCTCATCTTCGGCTGGGCCGGCGGGCTGTTGTAGTGCACCCGGACGAAGGCGTTGCGGTCGAAGCGCTTCCAGGCGAGCTGGTCGCCGCCGTCGCGGGCGCGCAGCCCGAAGGTGGTGTTGGACCAGCCCTTCCTGGCCGCCTCCTGGACGGCGCCCGTCACGTTGAACAGCACGTCACCGGCGGGGCAGCCGGAGCTCCAGCCCTTGGCCACGTTTCTGCTGTCCAGCCTGCGCACCCAGTTGTCCGAGGTGGAGCTCCAGGTGGAGCCGGCGCCGAAGCTCTTGGCCAGGTAGATGTCCACGATGCGCTTCCTGCACGAGGTCGCGAACGTCTCCTGCACGTGGAACTCGGCCGAGATGATCTGCTTGTGCGCGAACCTGGCCGTGGGGACGCGGTAGAACAGCCGCTTCTCGTACCAGCCGTTGCAGTAGCGGCCGGCGGGCGGGTAGTCGCGGGGGCAGCGGCCCATGCCCTCGTTCTTGGTGAAGTTGTACTTGCCCCATCCGGCGCTGGAGACCATCAGGCGCGCCGAGGCGCGGGGGGTGTCCCACATCGGGTCGATGTAGAGGGGATAGGTGGTGTCCGCGCCGGTGAGCAGGTCCGGGTCGGGCTTGAGGGTCATCTCGCCGCCGGCCACGCTCGTGGCCACGGTGGCGATCTTGGAGGTGTCGCCCGGCTGGCTCGCCGAGGCCTCCACGACGCCGCCGTCCGTCAGGTCCTCGCCGGGCGTCTCCCCGTCGTCGGCGGTGGCCGCCCGGGCAGCGGCGGCGGGGGCGGGGGCGGTGGAGTCCCACATGATGGGCACCGGGGCCTCGTAGACCACGCCGCCGGTGGCCTCGTCCACCGCCTGCTGGGTGCCGTCCTCCGCCGTCCGCACGCTGAGGCCGGGCGCGGACAGGTTCAGCTTGATGCTCGCCAGGCGCGGATCCCCGGCCGCCGCGGCGGTCTTGACCACCAGCACGTGGGAGAAGCCCTCCGGCTCCACCCGCACCCGCAGGTCCACGTCCGCGCCCAGGACGCCGGGGTAGACGGCGGAGTCGCCGTCCAGCCACGGTTTGGGCAGCGCCGCGGGCCAGGTCAGCGACATCGGCCGGCCCGCCCGCTCGATCGTCACCAGCGGGCCGGTGCCACCGCCGGACAGCTTGATCTCCGCCGGCGTCGCGGTCGGCACGACCGACCCGTCGGGCAGCTTGCGCAGCTTGGTGTCGACGGGCGTCCAGGCGCCGTCCTTCAGCACCCGTACGGGCTGGAAATGCTCCTTGGAGGTGAAGCTGCCGTCGGGGGTGGCGTACACCTCGCGGGTCTCGCCGCGCTCCGACAGCACCTCGACCAGCTGACCGGTCGCGGCGGCGGCGGCCAGCGCCTCCGCCTCGGTCTGCTTCGGCTCCTTGGACAGGGCCCAGGTGTTCTCCACCAGGGAGACGTCGTCGAGGTGGACGGTGATCGCGCCCTTGCCGCCGAGCTGGAAGACCACCTCGGCCGCGGTCGTGTCGACCGTGGAGGTGAACGGGAAGGAGAAGCGCTGGCGGCCCGTCTCCAGCTCGACGCCCTGCGAGAGCGCGGCGCTGTACGGCGCCTCGCCGTCCTGCACCGCCACCTGGACGGCCACGTCCGCCGAGGCGCGCGCGTCGAACGACAGCGTGTAGGTACGCCCGCTGATCAGGCTGCCGGTGAGCTGCGTGACCACGGCGTCGCCCGGCTCCGCGGTGCCGTCGGCGACGGCGGCCCGCAGCTCCCCGTTCTCCACGGCGAGCGACGGGTTGCCCGCCGACCACCACGGCACGATCGACGGCTGCTCCAGCTTGCCGTTGCGGACCAGCTCGGTCCTGGCCGGCTCGGCCGGCCAGGCCAGCGCGCCGAGCCTGACCGGCTGGCCGGACGGCACGCCGAGCAGCGCGGCGACGTCGGCGGGCAGCTCGGCGCCCGCGGACTCGGCCGGGCTCCCCGGCACCAGCCGGTAGTCACCGGCGTCGGCGTTGACCAGGTAGCTGCTCTCCTGGTAGCGGGAGCTCGCGTCGCGGCCTGTCGCGGCCTGGAACTGCGCCAGCGACGGGTAGTGGATGCTGGAGCCGGTCACCCGCGACCACTGCACGAGCGTTGCCGGCGTGTCTGCGCCGGTGCGCGAGTACCCGTTGTGGTGCATCTGGGCGGCCGGGATCATGCCGTCGGCGCCCACCCGGCGCCCCGACTCGCCGGTGTTGTTGTCGGTGGTGTTGACCAGCGGCGCGGTGCTCGTGCCGCCGGCGATCACGTTGTTCGTCAGCGTGATGTCCGCGGTGTCCCAGGTGATGCCCAGCGCCTTCTCGGCGTCGGTCGGGCAGACGTCCTCCGTGCCGGGGCACGTCGGCCGCGCGTCCTCCTGGATCGCCATCGCCTGCGCGTTCCCGACGGAGGTGTTGTTGATCACCCGGACGTGGTTGGAGCCCAGCAGGCTCAGCCCGGTCATGCCGTTGCCGGCCAGCACGTTGGAGGCGATCAGCGCCTTGCCGGAGACCTTGTAGTGCAGGCCGTGGCGGGAGTTGGCGCGGATCAGGTTCCGGATGATCGTCACGTCGTGGCACGACAGGTCGCACCACAGGCCGACGCCCTGGTTGGCCTCGAAGACGTTGTCGCGCACGGTCGCGCCGGTGACCCGGGTGGCGTTCATGCCGGCGCCCGCCAGGTGGTAGCCCTGGGAGAAGCCGAGCTGCTCGGTGTTGTTGCGCAGCACCCGGTTGCCCTCGACCGTCAGGTTCGCCGCCCGGTGCGCGCCGATGCCCTGGTAGCCGTTCTCGGCGATCGCGTTGCCGCTCACCCGTACGTCGTCGGCGTTGATCAGCAGGCCCGACGCGGCGTTGTGGATGATCGTGTTCTTCTCGAACACCATGCCCTTGGCCTGCGCGATGAGCGCGGCCGGCTCCTTGGTCTGGTTCTGGCTGCTGCCGTAGTGGGCGAACCCGAGCCCGCGCACGACCGAGCCGTCCGCGCCGGCGAAGAAGTGCATGCCGCTCTTCCTGGCGGTGATCTCCACCCGGCGCCCCGACGGGTCGCTGCCGAGGTAGGTCCTGTCGGCGGGCCCGTCGTGGTAGAAGGTGCCGGCCTTGACCTCTTCCCTGGTGGCCACCTGGCGCAGCGGCTCGCCGTCGACGAAGACCATCTGCGGGTCGCCGCCCACCGGGTTGTCGTCGTTGAAGTGCAGCGGGTTCATGCACTCGTCGTAGGCGGGGGCGCTGGCCCGGCACACGCTGCCCGGGTTCCAGCCGTCCAGCCGCCAGGCGTTCCCGTCGGGGGTCAGCTGGCTCTGCTGGATCTCCGAGCTGCCTTTGAACCAGACCCGCTCCCCCGGATACGGCTGCAGGGTCACCGGCGCGGCGACGTTGCCCAGCCGCTCGCGGTACTCACCCGCGCGCAGCACGATCGTGGTCATCCTGCCCGCCGCGGCCTTGGCCACCGCCGCCCCCGCGGTCCGCAGCGGTGCGTCCACCGTGCCGGCGTTCGCGTCGTTCCCGCCGGGCGCCACGAAAACGGCGTCAGCCGGTACGGGATACGCCGTCTCGATGATGGACAACGGCGAAGTCACCGCGGCGGCCGGCGCCGGCACCGCGGCTGCGGCCGGTTTTCCCCCGGGCCCCGATAAAGTCAGCACACTCGCGGCGGCCATCGCCAATGAGGCGACGACGGCCGCACCCCGTAAACCCATGGATTTTCCTCCTAGGACGGTTTCTCGGCAGGTGAAAGGCGCCCCTACGTCGTTTCCCGCATCGCTGGGCCGGTTTCACAAAGGCGGTCCGGTGAATATCGGCGGCCCTTTTACCCGCACCCGTGACCGCGTCCGACATTCGGCATCACGATAGCGAGCTGTTTGTTTCCGGTCGTCCACCCAGGATTTGACTGCGGTCGTCAATCCGCCGCGGTAGGGCGCGGGAGATCTCCACCTGGCGCGGTAGCCCCTCGGACGTCCGGCGGCCCGCGGGCTCACCCCGCCGCCGTCCGCGCCGCCGTCCGCGCCGCCGTCCGCGCCGCCGTCCGCGCCGCCGTCCCGCTCGCCTCCCCGCTTGACCTCCGCCGGATCTTTCCGTACGTTCCGGGCGAGCCCGGTGGACCACGGCAGCGCCCGGAGGCGGCCATGACAGACCAGCCCGGCACCACCCCGACCTGGCCCGACCTTCCCCCGGGCCCGTACGGAACCCTCTCCCCCGACGTGCCCCGCCGGCACGCCGAGGCCCCCATGGAGCCCGCCACCCTGCCCAGCGGCGACCGGGTCCCCATGATCGTCCGGTACGCGGACGTCCGGGCCCTGCTCATGTCACCCGCCGCGAGCCGCAACCTGCGCGAGCCCGGCCTGCCGCGCCTGGTCCGCGGCCCGTTCCTGGACGACGACCCCGCGGCGCTGGTGAACCAGGACCCGCCCGAGCACACCCGCTACCGCCGCATCACCCACGGCACCTTCACCCCCAGGAACATCGAACGCTGGCGCGCCCGCACCGCCGCCATCGCCACCGAGCTGGTCGACGCCGCCGGCCCGGAGTTCGACCTGGTCGCCGACTACGCGCTGCCGCTGCCCGCCCGCGTGATCTGCGAGCTGCTCGGCGTCCCCCTCGACCACTACGCGCAGTTCCTCGGCTGGACGGAGCTGTTCCTGTCCACCACCGAGACCCACGCCGAGGCCAGGGCCGAGGGCCTGGCCGCCTTCACCGCCTACACCAGGGAGCTGATCGAACAACACCGGGCCGAGCCGGGTGACGACCTGATCGACCTGCTCGTCGCGGCCCGCGACGGCGGCGACGGGCTCAGCGAGGACGAGCTGGTCAACATGGTCTTCACGCTGATCCTGGCCGGCCACGAGACGACCGCTTCCATGATCATCCGGGGCGTGTTCAGGCTGCTCTGCCACCCTGACCAGTACGCCGAGCTCACCGCCCGCCCCGAGCTGCTGGAGCCGGCCGTGGAGGAGATCCTGCGCCACGAGGCCCCGGGCAGCAACGGCATGCTCCGGCGCATCACCGCCGACGTCGAGATCTCCGCCGGCACGCTCCCGGCCGGCAGCGTCGTCCTGCCCAACCTCTTCGCCGCCGACCACGACCCGCGGGCGTTCGCGGACCCGCTGCGCTTCGACATCCACCGCTTCGCCGGCACCCCGCCCCCTCCGCACCTGGCGTTCGGCCACGGCCCGCACTACTGCCTGGGCGCGAACCTGGCCCGGATGGAGCTGCAGGAGGCGTTCCGCGCGCTGGTGAACCGGCTGCCGGGGCTGTGCGCGCAGGAGGATCTGGCGGCCGTGCGGTGGACCGACGGCGCCTTCGTCCATCGGCCGGTGCGGCTCCTGGTCAAGGCCGGCTGACCCGTCGGCCACAACGGAACGCCCCGGCCCACCCAGGGAGGGCCCGCTGGAGGTCTGCACCCTGCGCTGAGCCGACGACACCGGCCGCGCGCGCCTCTGGGCAACCCGCCCGGCAGGGACCACGATGGGGCGGAGAGGTCCCGAGGGAAAGGACGCCGCCATGTCCGTGCTGTCCACCAGACTTACGGCGAAGTACGCCATCCCGTACCCGTTCGCCTGCGCCGGCATGGCCTTCGTGGGCGAGAGCCCCGAGCTCGCCGCGGCGGTCACCAACGCGGGCGGCATCGGCGCGATCGGAGCCGGGCTCATGTCGCCCGATCAGTTGCGGGAGACTATCCGCGAGGTCAGGAGCCGCACGGAGGGCAGGCCGTTCAACGTCAACCTGATCACCTTTTTCGCCACCCCGGAGCAGGTGGAGGTGTGCGCCGAGGAGCGGGTGCCGATCGTCTCCTTCCACTGGGGCCATCCGCCGGCGGACCGGCTGAAGCTGCTGCGCGAGGCCGGGGTGTCGGTGTGGGAGCAGATCGGCTCCCCCGACGCGGCCAGGCTCGCCGTGGACGACGGCGTCGAGCTCGTCATCGCCCAGGGCTGGGAGGCCGGCGGGCACAACTACGGCGGCCTGCCGACCATGGTGAACGTGCCCGCCGTCGTGGACGCCGTCGGCGAGCGCGCGATGGTGCTGGCCGCGGGCGGCATCACCGACGGCCGGCAGGTCGCCGCCGCCCTGTGTCTCGGCGCGGACGGGGTGTGGGTCGGCACCCGGATGGCCGCCTCGCGCGAGGCCCACGTGCACCCGGAGCACCACCGGCGGCTGGTGGAGGCCACCGGGGAGAGCGCGGTGCTCACGTCGGTCTTCGGGCCGGAGTTCCCGGCGTTCAACCCGATGCGCTTGCAGCGCAACCGCGTGGTGGCCGAGTGGGACGAGCGCGCTGCCGAGATCCCGGCCGACGTCGGCTCGCTGGAGCAGGTCGGCACCACGGTCGTCCAGGGGCGGGAGGCGCCGGTACGCAAGTTCGGCCTGCTGCTGGCGGTGCCGGGGACTGAGGCCGACTGGGAGGAGATGCCCTGGCTGATGGGGCAGGGCGTGGGACTCATCCACGACGTCAGACCGGCCGGCGAGCTGGTCAGGGACATGATGGAGCAGGCCGAGCGGGTGCTGACCGAGCGAGGCCGTGGGGCTTGACCGTGCACGGTCGCCGGGTTCCCGACCGGCTCGACGCGGACGATGTGCCGGGGCATGCCTGGCGTGGCTGGTGCCTGCTGCGGCCCGGGCTGCTGCTGTACGGGGGCACGGTCGGCAGGAACGAGCCGCACGCGCACCACGCGGTGCAGCTCATCGTGGCCGCCGAGCCGTTCACGATGGCCGATGCCCGCGGTGAGCGGGTGACGACGCGCGTCGCCGTCGTCCCGCCCGACACCGGGCACACGGTGCTGGCCGGGGCTCACGAGGCCCTGCTCGCCCACCTGGACCCGCGCAGTTCGGCCGGGCGGTCGCTGCTCGCGCGCTCGGGCGCCGGGCCGAGGGCCTCGTCCTGGTCGCCGTCCGCCACCCGGAACGGCAGCCCGCCGGCCGCAGACGATTGTGGCGGCAGGCGTCCCCTCATGTTCGCCCCACCACCACCCGATCACACCCGCTCGACCGAAGCGGCGAGCGCGTTGCGAACCGTCGAGGCGTGGAGCGGCCACAGCGGCACCGCCGACGCCCTGCCCCACCCGGCGGTGGAGGCGGCGATCGCGGTCATCCCCGCGCTCCTCCCGTCAGGCCAGGTACGCCTGCGGGCGGTCGCGGACGCCGTCCACCTGTCCCCGAGCCGGCTGGCGCACCTGTTCAGCGCGGATGTGGGCATCCCGCTGCGCCCGTACGTGCGCTGGCTGCGCCTGAGGCGGGCCATCGACCGGGTGGCCGCCGGTGAGACGCTGACCTCGGCCGCGCACACCGCCGGCTTCACCGACGGACCCCACTTCACCCGGGCCTTCCGCCGCACGTTCGGCAACACCCCGTCCGAGCTCGCCGCCGCGATCGACTGGCTGCCCTGACCCCTACCGCAGCTCCCGCTTGAGGATCTTGCCCGTCGCCGTCATCGGCAGGCTCTCGCAGAACTCGACGATCCGCGGGTACTTGTGGGCCGCCATGTTCTCCCTGCCCCAGGCGACCAGATCGGCCTCGCTCACCCGCGCGCCGGCCGCCGGGATGGCGTACGCCTTGACCTCCTCGCCGTGCGAGGCGTGCGGCACGCCGACCACCGCCACCAGCGAGACCGCCGGATGCGTCATCAGCACCTCCTCCACCTCGCGCGGGTAGACGTTGAACCCACCCCGGATGATCAGGTCCTTGGTGCGGTCGATGATGGCGTAGTAGCCGTCCTCGTCGCGGGTGGCGATGTCGCCGGTACGGAACCAGCCGTCCCGCAGCACCTCGGCCGTCTCCTCGGGCCGCCCGTGGTAGCCCTTCATGACGTTGTGACCGCGGATGGCGATCTCGCCGGGCCCCTCGCCCTCGACGGTGTTCCAGTCGCCGTCCACCAGCCGCATCTCCACCCCCCACAGGGGGAAGCCGATGGTGCCGGGCTTGGTGGGCCGGCTGAGCTGGTTGAAGCAGGCCGCGGGGGACGTCTCCGACAGGCCGTAACCCTCCAGGATGGGGATGCCGAACGTGGCCTCGAAGTCCTTGAGCACCTCGACCGGGCAGGCGGCCGCCCCCGAGACCGCCACCTGCAGCGTCGCGGGCACCTCCGCCCCTTCGGCGTGGATCTTCGAGAGCATCGCCCAGTACATGGTGGGCACCCCGGCGAACATGGTCACCCGCTCCCTGCGCATGAGCTCCAGCGCCTGACCCGGCTCGAAGCGCGGCAGCAGCACCAGGGTGGCGCGGCGGCGCAGGCTCACGTTCATCACGGAGGTCTGGCCGAAGGAGTGGAAGAGCGGCAGCACCGCGAGCGAGACGTCACCTTCGGGCGCGGTGGGGAACATCTGGTCGCTGACCATGGTGTTGAGCAGCAGGTTCGCGTGGGTCAGCTCGGCGCCCTTGGGCTGACCGGTGGTGCCGGAGGTGTAGAGGATGGCCGCGACGTCCTCCGGCCCGGTCCGTACCGTCTCGAACTGCTGGGGCATGCCGTCCAGCGCCGCCCAGAACGACTCGCCGTGCTCCGACTCGGCGGCCAGCGGCGTGGCGGGCAGCACGAAGAAGTGCTCGCACCCCCGCGCGCCGTCGAACCCCTCCCGCCCGCGCGCCCCCGTCGGCAGCTCGGCGGTGCCCTCGAAGCAGAACAGCGCCCTGGCGCCGCTGTCGGTCAGGTGGTAGGTGATCTCGCGCGGCTGCAGCAGCACGCTGAGCGGCACCACGGTCGCCCCGGCCTTGAGGATGCCGAAGTAGACGAACGGGAAGTACGGCAGGTTCGGGCAGAGCAGCGCCACCTTGTCGCCCCGGCCGATCCCCCGCGCCACCAGCAGGCCGGCCACCTGGTTCGCGACGGAGTCCACCATGGCGTACGGCAGGCGCAGGTCACCGTAGACCAGGGCGGTACGGTCCGGCGCGTTGCGGGCGCTGTCTTCCAGGATGATCGACAGGTTGAGCATCGTGACCCTCTCGTGGGAACGCGTCGTCCGTCCCCAGGGTGCTCCTGTGGGTCCCAGCAGGACTTGTACGAACGTGCTGAGGTCCGCGCGTCAGGGCGTGAAGGCGCGCCGGTACGCGGTGGGCGTGGTGGAGTAGGCGCGTTGGAAGTGCAGGCGCAGGTTCGTGGCGCACAGTGGTTCCTTGTGCACAGTGGCAAGGATGCCACTCGCCGCCCGGACGGCCGCGCGGGATTCTGGCCGGGTGCGAATCGAACTGGTGATTTTCGACGGCTTCGACGAACTGGACGTGTTCGGGCCGTTCGAGGTGTTGTCGATGGCGGGTTTCGACGTCGAGCTGGTCGCCGCCGAGCAGCCGGGGCCGGTGACCAGCATGCGCGGCGTGCGGCTCCAGGTGCCCGGGGTGCTGGGCCGGGCCGACGGCGTGATCGTCCCGGGTGGCGGCTGGCTGAACCGGGCCCCGGAGGGCACCTGGGCGCAGGCGCGGCGCGGCGTGCTCCCGGCGCGGCTGGCCGCGCTGGCGCCTTCGGTGCGCTGGATGGCGTCGGTGTGCACGGGCGCGCTGCTGCTCGCCGCCGCCGGGCTGCTGACGGGCCGCCGGGCGACCACCAACCGCAACGCCTACGAGGAGCTGCGCGCCTACGACGTCGCCGTCCTCGACGAGCGCGTCGTCGACGACGGCGACCGCATCACCGCGGGCGCGCTCAGCGCCGGGCTCGACCTGGGCCTGTGGATCACCGAACGGGAACTCGGCGCCGCCACCGCAGACCGGGTCTCCGCCGCCGTCGAGTACCCGCCTGCGGCTCGGCCCGGCGCCGCCTCTTGATCAATCGGCCGTCTCAGCCGACCATCGAGTCAGAGCGTCCGACCCCTCCGGAGGAACCCCCCATGATCCGTCGCCTCCTGCTGGCCACCGTCCTCGCCCTCGCCTCCGTCACCGCCGTCACCACGGGCCCCGCCCAGGCCCGCGCCTGCAAGATCGACCACACCTGCGTCACCGTCTACTACAGCGACTCCACCCGCACCGTCGTGGTCGGGGAGAAGTACGAGGACTGCAATGGCGCGGTCGACATGTGGGGTGTGCGCAGCGGTTACCTGGAGTTCTACGAGAGCCCGTGCTGACGGCCGGTCACCCCAGGCCCGGGCCGGCGCGGCCCGGCACTGCGCGGCCCGGCACTGCGCGGCGCGGCGCGGTCAGCGCCAGCCGAGCGCGGGGGCGACGTGCGTCAGGACCGATGACAGGAGGTGGGCGTTGTAGTCCACGCCGAGCTGGCTGGGCACCGTCAGCAGGAGCGTGTCGGCCGCCGCGATCGCCTCGTCCGCGGCCAGCTCCTCGACCAGCACGTCCGGCTCGGCGGCGTACGTGCGCCCGAAGATCGCCCTGGTGCTGGCGTCGATGAAGCCGACCTGGTCGGAGCTGCCGCGCTCGTGACCGAAGTACGCGCGGTCCGTGTCGTTGACGATCGGCATGATCGAGCGGCTCACCGACACCCGTGGCTCTCCCTCGTGGCCCGCCTCCTTCCACGCCTCCCGGTAGGCCGCGATCTGCTCGGCCTGCTGCACGTGGAACGGCTTGCCGTTCTCGTCGTCCTTGAGCGTGGAGCTCATCAGGTGCATGCCCAGCCCGGCCGCCCACTTCGCGGTGGCGTTCGAGCTGGACCCCCACCAGATGCGCTGCCGCAGCCCCGCCGAGTGCGGTTCGAGGCGCAGCAGGCCGGGCGGGTTGGGGAACATCGGCCGCGGGTTCGGCTGCGCGAACCCCTCGCCGTCCAGCATCTTGAGGAAGACCTCCGCGTGCCTGCGCGCCATGTCAGCCTCGCTCTCGCCCTCGGCCGGCTGGTACCCGAAGTAACGCCAGCCGTCGATCACCTGCTCGGGTGATCCCCGGCTGATGCCGAGCTGCAGCCGCCCGCCCGCGATCAGGTCGGCGGCGCCGGCGTCCTCGGCCATGTAGAGCGGGTTCTCGTAGCGCATGTCGATGACGCCCGTACCGATCTCGATCCGGCTCGTCCGCGCGCCGACGGCGGCCAGCAGCGGGAACGGGCTCGCGAGCTGCTGGGCGAAGTGGTGGACGCGGAAGTAGGCGCCGTCGGCACCCAGCTCCTCGGCGGCCACCGCCAGCTCGATCGACTGCAGCAGGGTGTCGGACGCGCTGCGGGCCTCCGAGTACGGTGACGACGACCAGTGGCCGAAGCTCAGGAAACCGATCTTCTTCATACGCTCTTCAACCTTCCGCACGTCAAGGACATTCCTGCTCCGCAGAGCTTCAGACGTCGTCAGGGAGTTTGTCGGTGGCGATCAATACGCTGCCGCCCATGATCCACACCACCTTATCCGAGACCCCCGCATGACCCCCGTCCAGGAGCTCCTCGACCACATCGAGACGGGCTCCGCCGCGACCCTCCTCACCCACCTGCAAGCCCTCCACCCCGACGACAAGCGCACGATCGCCCGGCACCTGCCCGCCCACCTGAGCGAACGCACGCGCGCCGGTTTCGAGGCCCAGCAGCGGGTACGCGGGCTGGCCCCCCTCTACCGTCTGGCCGGAGCGGCCTGTCTGGGCGGGGCCGAGCAGGTGGCGGGCTGGCTGGACCGGCGTGAGCTGCGCCAGGTGGAGCCGGTGGCCGATGTCGCGCGCATGCTGGCCGTGCTGGGCGACCGGCCGCAGGAGTGGCGGCGGAACCTGGCCGTACGGCTGGTGGAGCGGTTGCGGCCCGGCACCGGCTCGACGTGGCGGCGCATCGAGGCGCTGGGAAACTGGGATCTGGCCGCGGCGCTGGTGGCCGAGACGGGTGCGGAGCCGCCGGAGAACGACGCGTTCGTGGCCGGATGGGTGCTGCGCAGGGCCGAGCAGCAGCGGCGCGACAGGAGCCGCGTGCTCGCCGACGATCCGCTGCTCGATCACATGCTGCCACGCCTGTTCCAGGCCCAGGGCGTGGCCGACGGGCTCCTCTGGGACCGCGAATGGGGAGAGGACCGCACCGTGCTCGGGCAGCTCGCCGGGCTGGCCGCGACGGGACGCGTGCCGCGCCGGCTGCTGCTGGACGGCTGCGTGAGCCGGTTCCTGGCCGGGGTGGAGGCGGCCGAGGCGGCTCCGTTCATCATGCTGTGGCAGCAGCTCGAACCGGCGGTGGCCGAGATCCCGGTGACCGACTTCGTCCGGATGATCCCGTCTGCGCCGTCGCCCGTCGTGCAGCTCGCGCTGGAGGAGCTGCGCAGGGCGGAGCCGGCGCTCGACGGGGAGCTGTTCGCCGAGGCGGTGCAGGCGCTGGCGTTCCGGCCGGAGAAGAAGTACATGACGGCGGCGCTGCAGTGGGTCGCCGCCGCGCCGCCGTCCAGGGGCGCCCTCGCGGTGGCCGCGCTGGCGCCCGTCTTCACCGTGGACACGCCCGCCCTGCGCGAACGTGCGGTGCGGCTGGCGATCCAGCTCGCGCCCCACGCCGCCGAGCCCGGCAGGGAGGCCATCCGCGAGGCCGCCGTCCGGCTGCCCGCCGACCTGCGCGAACGCGTCGCCGCCGGCTACGGCGCGGTGCAGGAGCTCCAGCCGGAGCCCGTGACCGCCGCCACGCTCACCGCCACGCCGCTGCCCGCCCTCGCCCCGCCCATCACCTCGGTCGGGGAGCTGGCCGCCGCGCTGGCCGAACCGCTCTGGCCTGAGGTCCCCGCGCACTTCGAACGCGTGCTCGCCGCCCTGGTCACACTGACCCACCAGGACCGCGACGCCGTCGTGGCCGCGCTGCAGCCCTGGTGGCGGGCGAGCTGGCGGCATCCCTTCGACGCGTCCATGATCGCGTTCGGCATCTCCGGCTTCGACGAGGACATCCGTTTCCTGCTGATGCGTTGCGCGCTGGCCGTCGTCTCGCCCGCCGACGGCCGCGTACTGACCGAGACGCTGAACGAGAACAGCCGCCGCTGGCCCAGCTCCGAACCCGCGCCGCAACGATTCGTCCAGCGACGCTTCCGCGAGGTCATGGATCTGCTCGAACGGGGCGGGACGATCCCCCTGCTGCTGGCCACACCGACCTCGCCCACCGGGCACGTCGATGCCGCCACCCTGGTCGAGCGCATGGAGGTGCTGGGCGAGACCGAGCCCCTGGAGTCCGACTTCCTGCAGGCGCTGCTCCGGCTGCCGCGCGACCTCGATCCCGAGCTGGTCGTGCGGGCGGAGAAGCTACCCTCCCGGGCGGGCCGGCGGCTGGCCGCCTGCCTGCGCGATGGCGGCCTGCCCGAGCCCACCGTGACCTGGGAGCTGCTCGCGTTCGACCGGCCGGCGTACTACCAGCAGTCGCTCCACGAGGCCCACGCCCGCCTCACCCCGCCGGAAGGAACCACGGGGCAGCTCGCCGAACTCTGGACCCTGCACCCCGAACCCCACTATCCCTCCTTCTCCCGGCACATGGTGTGGTGGCCGCCCACCATGCCGTCCCACCGCGAGGCCGTGGCGGCGCACGTGCTGGCGTGCCTGCCGTGGGTCATGGACAGCACCGACGGCCAGGTCGAGGTCGTGGCCGCCCTGGCGCACACCGGCGGCCCCGCGGGCATCGCGACCGCCAGCACGCTCGTCATCGGCATGGGGCATCAGCTGCCCGCCCAGCGGGCGTTCGCCGCCGACGCGATCATCACCCTGGCCGCGTACGGTGGCCTGCCGGCAGCCGACCTCGGCCGGGCCGTGGGCCATCTCGTCCGGGGCGAGCAGGTCAAGCTGAACCGGGTCACCGGCGTGCTCGACGAGGTCACCTCGGCCGGGGCGCACGCCGAGGTGTGGGCCGCGCTGGCCGAGGCGGTCCCGCTGCTGCTGCCCGCGCCCGGTGAGAAGGCGAGGGCCGGGCTGGGCGAGCTGCTCAAGGTCGCCGTACGGGCGGCGGAGCTGACCGGGGCCCGGGGAGAGCTGCCGGGGCTGGCGGACGTGGCCGCGCGCAAGGGCTCCAGCCAGCTGCTGCACCAGGCACGGCGCCTGCACGAGGTGATCGCGGGATGATCAGCCCGTCACGAGGTCAGGACGCGCTTGTGGTAGCTCGCGAGGTCGCGTACCTCGACGGTGACCTGCACGTTCAGCCCCGTGGCCGGTTTGAGGTGGTCGCACAGCCTCGCCAGGGCCAGCTCACCCAGGCGCGCCTTGGTGTCGGCGTCGCGGCCGGGCAGGATCGCGAGCTCCAGGTGGACCATCGCCTCGCCGGCCCCGCCGCCGCCGATGACCGCCTCGTCGATGGGGCGGAAGCGGGTCTTGCAGTTCTGCACGGCGCTGCCGATCAGCTCGGCGGCGGCGGGATGGAAGGCCAGCGCGAACCCGTGCCGGTCGAAGGCCTCGGACAGCGACGGCGAATAGTCGACGGTGATGTGTGGCATGCCGCTCATTGTCCAGGCTCCCGGCCTGGGATCAGCAGCCGCGTACGGCGTTGCGGGGCGTTGGATCGGTCGGGAATCGAGAAGCCCTGACCGGTGCCGGTGCGGATGGCGTGCAGACATCCCCTCCCGACGGCTGACAAGGGGCACCACGTCATGAGCGGCACGTCCAAGGACGGCAGCGAGAAGACGCGACACGATCGATCGGCGGAGGGATTCTCCGAGCAGGAGCGCGCCGCGATGAAGGCGCGCGCCGCCGAACTGAAGCCGGCGGCACGCGGCGGCCGAGGCGCCAAGAAGGCGGCCGCTGATGAGGCGGCGGTGCTGGCGGCGATCGCCGCGATGGCGGAGCCGGACCGTGCGCTGACGCGAACGCGGCGCCGCACCGGCCGGTTCGATGATCATGTCCACGACGGTCACGGCCGGCACTCGGGCTCGATCGGCGGCCCGCGGCCCGTCCCGCCGTCCACGAACGGAGGACCTCCATGACGATCCTGGCGGCCGGCGCGACCGGGCGCATCCTGGCCGACCGCCTGCTGCGCGCCGGACAGCACGTACGCGCCCTGACGAGGAACCCCGCCACCGCCGCCCTGCCCGACGGGGTGGAACTGGTGGCCGGCGACATCAGCGACGCGCCCGCCGCGCTCGACGGCGTGGACCGCGCCTGCTACCTGGCCGGCCTGCTCGACCCCGACCCCGCCGCGCCGCCGAGCAGGCCGGCGCCTTCGCCGGACAGGCCGTCGCATCGGGGCTCACCCGCATCGTCACCCTCACCAGTGACGCCGTGACCGACCGGCGGCCGGGGAGCTACGAGATGCTGCACCAGGCCGAGCAGGTCATCGAAGCCTCCGGCCTGCCATGGGCCCACGTCCGGCCGGGCGAGTTCGCCATCAACAAGGCCTACTCGCTGAGCGACCCGAATACCTGCTCGGCTACCAGGCCGAGTACGCCGAGGAGCCGCCCCCGGTCCTGCCCGACGTCGAACGCGTCCTCGGCAAGCCCGGCCGCACCTTCGTCCATTGGGTCACCGACCACCGCGCCGACCTCACCCAGGGACTCCTAGCCGCCCCTCACCCGCCCCCTCCGGCCGAGCGGGCCGAGCGGACCGAGCGGGTCACGGCGGCGTCGCGGGAGGCCATCGCGTCCAGGAGGCCGGTGCCGCGCCGCTGGAGCAGCCGCACGGTGAGCGCCGGGACGGCGTACAGGACGACGGCGGCCAGCACGACGGCGCACAGGGCGGCCACCCACCCCGAGCCGCCGATGATCCCGGGCAGGACGGCGGCGAGCAGGACCACCGGGAAGACCGTCATCTGGCCGCCCGTCGGATCGCCCGCCTGCTGCCCCGGGTAGACGCGGTCGCGGGCGTCGGTGCCCACGGCCGGCATCACGAGCGCGAGCAGGGGCGCCACCGCGCAGGCGGTCGCGGACGCGGCGACGGCGCCACCGACGGCGGCACCGCCCAGGGGCGAGCCGGTCGCGGCCCACAGCACGGCCGTCAGCACGACGGACGGCACGCCGAACAGCAGCGCCCACGCCAGCATCCGCCCGCGCACGTCGGCCCGGAGCGCGCCCGGGGTGGTGAGCAGCTGCCACAGGGCGGTGCCGTCCAGGGCGTAGGTGTTGATCGCCACCATCGCGCCGAACACCGCCGCCGCGGGGCCCGTCAGGGGCAACGCCCAGGTCCAGTCGGTGAGCGCGATGATGAGCGCCATCAGCAGCGGGGTCAGCCAGGCGCTGCGCAGCTCGACCCCGCGCGCCGGGTCGCGCAGCCAGGTGGCCAGCTCCCGGGAGACGACCGCCGCGACCTGCGGGGTGGTGAACGGCAACGGCAGCGGACGTCCCGGCACGGCCGGCCGTCGCGGGGTGGCCCGGCGAGGTGGCCGGCGCAGGGCCCGGGCCGTCAACGCGACCCACGCCAGCTGCAGCAGCGCGCCCGCGACCAGCAGCGCCGCCAGCGGCAGCACGACCGCGCCGAACCCTTCGCCGACCCCAGCACCGACCCCAGCACCGGATCCAGCGCCGGATCCAGCGCCGACCCCAGCACCGAAGTCGCCACCGAGGCCGGCGCCGTCGCGGGCGGCGAGCGTCGCGGCGTAGCCCCAGCCGGTGGGCAGAGCGGCGAGCACGTCGATCAGCGGTGCGGGCAGTTCCCCGAACGCGGGGGTGACGACCGCCGTGTCGCCCTCGCCGAGCCGCGGCAGCAGCCAGGCCGCGACCGGCACCCACCCGGCGAACGACACCGCCAACATGATCGCGGTCTGCAGCCCGGCCATGGTCATCCCGGCCCGCGTCTGCAGCAGCCAGGCGGCCAGCGCCGCCACCGTCTTGCCCGCCCAGATCAGCAGATAGAGCTGCCCCACCACCGCTCCGGCCGCGACCGCCACCGCGGCGGGACCGCCCGGCGCGGCCAGCACCACCAGGGACACCAGGCACACCAGCGTGATCACCGGCCCGACGCCCACCAGCTCGGTCCACGACAGCGCCCGCGCCAGCCGCCACGGACGCAGCGGATAACCGCGCAGCCACTCGCGTGAGATGACCGACGGATCATGGCGAGGCTGGGCCAACGGCCCGAACACCCACATGCCACCCCACACGGTGAGCGCCACCGCGATCCAGCCCTGGTGGATCGCGCCGCGCGCGGCCGGCACCGAAGCCGCGACTACCAGGGCGGCCAGCACCAGGCCGGTGACCAGGCTGAACGCGCGCTCCTGGTGCGGGCCGTTGCGGAACAGGCGCAGCTTGAGCGCGAACAGGGCGCCCGTCATCGCAGCCACTCCAGCGGACGTACCGGGTCGGCCCCCACCAGCTCGATGAACCGCTCGTTCAGCGTCGAGCCCGCGGCCACCTCCGCCACCGGCCCCTCGACCAGCACCCGCCCGCCGGCCACCACCGCCACCCGGCGGCAGTTGCGTTCGACGAAGTCCATGATGTGGCTGGACAGGAGCACGGTGCCGCCGGCGTCCACGTACTGCTTGAGCACCTGCTCGATGGAGTGGGCCGAGACCGGGTCGATGGCCTCGAACGGCTCGTCCAGCACCAGGACGCGGGGCCGGTGCAGCAGCGCCAGCGCGAGGTTGATCTTCTTGCGCATGCCCGTGGAGTACTCGACGACCAGCGTGCGCGGGACGGCGTCCAGCCCGAGGATCTCCAGCAGGTCCGCCGCGCGGGCCCGCCAGCCGTCGTCCAGGCCGCGCAGGCCGGCGCTGTAACGCAGGACCTCGGTGGCGGTCAGCCGCTCGGGCAGGGACAACCCGTCCATCATGACGCCGAGCTGGGCGAGGGCGGCCTCGCGCTCGGTGCGCAGGTCGTGGCCGGCGATTTTGATCGTTCCGGCTGTCGGCTCGCGCAGGCCGCAAAGGGCCGTCAAGGTCGTGGTCTTGCCGGCTCCGTTCGGGCCGACGATGCCGTAGAACATGCCTGGCGGAACGCTCAGGCTGAGCCGGTCGACGGCGAGCACGGAGCCGAATCGCTGGGTGAGGTCCGCCACCTCGATGGCGGGGACGGGGAGATCGGGCACGGTCTTCTTTCCTGAGCGTCCGGTGAGCGGGGCCGCTGGAACGGCACGTACCGTGCCGCTAGCGGACGCGGCCATTCTCGGCAGATCGCCAGGAATCTGTCAATACGGCACGTGCCGTGCCGTTAGGATGACGACGTGACCACCAGCCGCCACGATCGCGCCGCGACGCGCACGCGAGCGATCATGCAAGCCACGCTCGCCCTGGCCCAGGAGCTCGGCTACGCCAGGCTGAGCATCGAGGCGGTCGCGGCCCGCGCCGGGGTCGGCAAGCACACGATCTATCGCCGCTGGCCCTCCAAGGGCCTGCTGTTCCTCGACTCGCTGCTGTCACTGAACGAGCCCGTCCTCGACTACCCCGACACCGGCGACATCCTGGCCGATCTGCGCTGCCAGATCTACGCGGCGGTGGACCTGCTGGCCAATCCGCCCTGGGGCCCGCTCTATCAGGCGCTGGTGGGCGAGGCCCAGCACGATCCCGCGGTCGCCGCCGGTCTCGACGAGCGTTTCATCCGGCCGCAGACCGACAAGACCGTCGCCCGGCTGAAGGCGGCCCAGGAGCAGGGGCAGGTCTCCGCCGGCTTCGACCTCGACCTGGTGATGGCGATCCTGTCCGGGCCGCTGTACTACCGGCTGCTGATCAGTCAGGAGCCCGTGAGCCACGACTACGTCGATCGGGTGCTGCACGCCCTCTTCGCCGGCCTGAGCCCGAGGCACTGAGCCGGGCGGCCGGCGCCCTTTCTGGAATTTGGGCCTTGTGTAAGGTCTGATGTCAACTTAGGCTGCGCCGCAAGTTAAGAAACTTTCCTAACGGGAGTCGTACGTGAGAAGGATCTTAGCGATCGTGGCCGCGCTGGCACTGCCCTTCATGGTGCCGGCGGGCGCCGACGCGGCGGCCGACCCGCTGGTGTCGCAGGGCAAGGCCGTGACGGCCTCCTCGGTCGAGGCCGCCGGCCTGGAGCCCGGCAAGGCGGTGGACGGCAGCACGTCCACGCGCTGGGCCAGCGCGGAAGGGGTGGACCCGCAGTGGATCCGGGTGGACCTCGGCTCCGCGCACACCCTCTCCCGGGTACGGCTGACCTGGGAGGTCGCGCACGCCACGGCGTACCGGGTGCAGACCTCGCCCGACGGCTCCACCTGGAGCGACGTCTACGCCACCACCGCCGGCGACGGAGCGGTGGACGACCTCACGGTCAGCGGCAGCGGCCGGTACGTCCGGGTGTACGGCACGCAGCGCGGCACCCCGTACGGCTACTCCCTGTGGGAGCTGGAGGTCTACGGCGCCCCTGTCGGCGGCGGCGGCGGGACGCCCGTGCAGGCGAACGGGCAGCTGCGCGTGTGCGGCATCAAGCTCTGCAACGAGAACGGCAAGCAGATCCAGCTGCGCGGCATGAGCAGCCACGGCATCCAGTGGTACAACCAGTGCCTCAACGCCGCCTCGCTCGACGCGCTGGCCGGCGACTGGAAGGCCGACGTCCTGCGCATCTCGATGTACATCCAGGAGGGCGGCTACGAGAGCGACCCCCGGCTGTTCACCGACCGCGTGCACTCCCTGATCGAGATGGCCACCGCCCGCGGCATGTACGCGATCGTGGACTGGCACCTGCTCACCCCCGGCGACCCGATGTACAACCTCGCCCGGGCCAGGACCTTCTTCACCGAGATCGCCCAGCGGCACAACGGCAAGAAGAACGTCCTGTACGAGATCGCGAACGAGCCGAACGGCGACGCCGTCACGTGGCCCGTCATCCGCGACTACGCGCACCAGCTCATCCCGGTGATCCGGCAGCACGACCCCGACGCCCCGATCCTGGTGGGCACCCGGGCGTGGTCGTCGCTCGGCGTCTCCGGCGGCGGCGACGAGAGTGAGATCGTCAGCAACCCGGTCAACGCCGCCAACATCATGTACACCTTCCACTTCTACGCGGGCTCGCACGGCACCGAGTACCTGAACACGCTGTCCAGGGCCGCCGACCGGCTGCCGATCTTCGTGACCGAGTTCGGCACCCAGAGCGCGTCCGGCGACGGGGCCAACGACTTCGCCAGGTCGCAGCAGTACCTCGACCTGATGGCCCAGAAGAAGATCAGCTGGGTGAACTGGAACTACTCCGACGACTTCCGCACCGGCGCCGTCTTCAGGACCGGGACCTGCCCGAACGGCTCGTTCGCCGGGACGGGCAACCTCAAGGAGGCCGGCGTCTGGGTCCGTGACAGGATCCGCACCGCCGACGACTTCTGACGCGGGCAGGTGTGGCGAGGGCGTCCCGCGTCCCGGCCGGTGGTGCCGGGCGCGGGACGTCCGCGTACGAGAAGTAAGCGTTCTGATACCACCCCGCAAGCCGAAATGATCACAATAGGCAGGTGAGTGACGACATCCAGCAGATCGGCCCGTACACCATCATCCGACGCCTCGGCCGAGGCGGGATGGGCACCGTGTACCTGGCCCGGCTCGGAGACTCACCACCGGTCGCGCTCAAGGTCCTGCACCCCGGCACGGACCCCGGCTTCGAGCGCCGCTTCACCAGGGAGGTCGAGGCGGCGCGCCGCGTGGCCCGCTTCTGCACCGCCCCGGTCCTGGACGCCGGCGTGGACGGGCAGACCCCCTACCTCGTCACCGAGTACGTGGACGGCCCCGACCTGGCCACGGCGATCCGCGACGGCGGCCCCCTGTCGGGCGCGAACCTGGAGGCGCTGGCCGTCGGCGTGGCCACGGCGCTGGTCGCGATTCACCAGGCCGGCATCGTGCACCGCGACCTCAAACCCGCCAACATCCTGCTCAGCTCCCTCGGCCCCCGCGTCATCGACTTCGGCATCGCCCAGTTCCTGACCCCGGACGCGACCAGGTCCGCGGCGATCGTGGGCACGCCTGCGTACATGTCGCCCGAGCAGGCCGCCGGCGAGCCGGTCACGGCGGCCGGCGACGTGTTCGCCTGGGGCGGCGTGGTCGTGCACGCGGCGACGGGCAAGGCTCCCTTCGGCGTGGGCGGCGCCCACGAGGTGCTGTACCGGGTGGTGCACTACGCGCCGGACCTCAGCGGCCTGGACGCCCGGCTGTATCCGCTGGTGGAGCAGGCGCTGGCCAAGGACCCGGCCCGGCGGCCCACCTCGCGGCAACTGCTCGACCGCCTGCTCGGCCGCGAGTCGATCAACGTGGCCGCCGCCACCGACCTGGTCAGCCGGTCATGGGGGCAGCGGGACCCGGCGCCCGCCCCGGCCCGGCGCAGGGCCCGCTGGGTGCGCCCGGTGACGGCGATCGGCGCCGCGCTGCTGGCCTCGGCCGTCACCGCCGTGGCGCTGCTGCAGTCGGGCAACGCCTCGCCCACCGTCTCGCCCACCGTCTCGCAAACCGTCTCGCCGACCCGGACCGCCGCCGTCGCCACGGTCACCGTCTCGTCCCCCACGCACGTGCACGCCACCACGGGCCTGGCCGCGAGGGACCTGTTCGTCTCGAACTCGGACAGCAGGCAGGTCCCCGTCCACGTCTCGATCGACCGGCTCGTCCGCGAGTTCGACGAGGTGCGGCTGGAGTGGACGGTGGAGAACCTCGCCACCGGCGGCGAGCAGGCCGACCTGTTCAGCATCCTGGGCGGCGAGGGGGCGTGGGACGTGCAGGGCATCTCGATCCGGCCGGGCCGCTCGGCCAAGGCCTACCACCCGTACGTGGAGGGCGAGGTCTGCCAGTGCACGTACTGGGCGAGCTACGCCAACGTGATCAACGCCGGTGGTTCGCTGCAGTTCTTCGCCGTCTTCCGCGGGCTGCCCGCCGACGCCGCCAAGGCGGACCTCGACCTGCTGGGCCTCGGGCGCTTCGACGGCGTCCCCATCGTGGAAGCCCAGTGATCCCGGCGGCGACCGACCGGTTTTCCGCGTCCGCGGTGTCCATCCCTTCAGAGAGAGGATCGACCAGAGACCGGGAGCCGACATGCGAGAGACCTCACCGGCCGGAGGCGCCGATCCGGACGTGCTGGAGCGGGCGCGCGGAGGGGACGGTGAGGCGTTCCGCGGGCTCGTCGAGCCGTACCGGCGCGAGCTGCAGGTGCACTGCTACCGCATCCTGGGCTCCGTGCAGGACGCCGAGGACGTGCTGCAGGAGACGTTGCTGGCCGCCTGGCGCGGCATCGGCGGCTACCAGGAGCGCGCGTCACTGCGCACGTGGCTCTACCGGATAGCGACCAACCGCTGCCTGAACGCGCTGCGGGCCGGTGCCCGCCGCCCGCACGATCCGGCGGCCCACCGTACGGAGGTGGCCATGCCCGAGCCGTCGCGTCGCCGGGAGGAGCCGAGCTGGCTGGAGCCCTACCCCGACGCGCTGCTGGACGAGCTGGCCGGCCAGGTGCCGGGGCCTGAGGCCCGCTACGAGGTCAGGGAGTCGGTGTCGCTGGCGTTCCTGACGGCGCTGCAGCGGCTGCCGCCGAGGCAGCGGGCCGTGCTGGTGCTGCGGGACGTGCTGGGCTTCAGGGCCGCCGAGGTGGCCGGGATGCTGGGCACGACCGGCAACGCGGTGACCATGGCGTTGAAGCGGGCGCGGGCCTCGCTGGCGCCCGAGCTGCCCGGCCGCGACCGGGAGAGCGCGCCGCTGCCCGGCTCGCCGCAGGAACGCCGGATCGTGGACGGCCTGCGCCGCGCGCTCGAAGCGGGCGACGTGGACGCGATCGTCGCCATGCTGACGGACGACGCGTGGCTGACCATGCCGCCGCTGCCGATGGAGTATCAGGGCCCGGACGCCATCCGGCACTTCCTGGCCACGGTCGCCCTGCCCGGCTGCCGGCGCTACACGCTGATCCCGACCAGGGCGAACGGTCAACCGGCGTTCGGCTGCTACCTGCGCGACCCGCGCACACCGGTGCTGCACGCGCACGGGTTGATGGTGCTGACCCTGTCCGGCGAGCGTGTCTCGGCGCTGACGCGCTTCCACGACAACGCGATCCTGCCGCTCTTCGGTCTCCCCCGCTCCCTGCGCGGCCTGTGACCGGGAGATGAGGATGACCTCGGAGCAGCTCTGGGGGCTGGCGCTCGTCACGCTCGGCATGCCGGGCAGGCGGCCGGCCGCATCCCACCCGCGATCCCCAGCCGGGGATCCGCTCGTGACCGGAATCAGTGAGGGAGCCGAAGATGAGTGACACGTCTCGCGCGGCGGCCGGCGGTGCCCCGTCGCCGCTGGAGCAGGCCGCCGTCCTGCGCAAGCTGCACGTGCCGGGTGATCCGGTCGTGCTGCCCAACGCCTGGGACGCCGCCTCGGCGCGGCTGGCGGAGGCGGCCGGGTTCCCGGCCGTGGCCACGAGCAGCGCCGCCACGGCCGCCGTGCTCGGGTACGACGACGGCGAGCGGGCTCCGGTCGGCGAGATGCTGGCCGCGGCCGGCCGGATCGCCCGCGCGGTGCGGGTCCCGGTGACGGTCGACTTCGAGCGCGGCTACGGGCTCGCGCCGGCCGAGCTGGTCGAGCGGTTCGCGCTCACGGGGGCCGCCGGGCTGAACCTGGAGGACTCCGATCCGGCGAGTGGGGTGATGGTGGACGCGGGCGAGCAGGCCGACTTCCTGTCCGCGGTGCGGGAGGCGGCGGTGTCGCAGGGTGTGGATCTGGTGATCAACGCCCGTACGGACCTGTTCCTGCGTGCCGCCGGCTCGCCGGAGGAGCGGCTCGCGGGCACGCTCGACCGCGGCGCCCGGTACCTGGCGGCCGGCGCGGACTGCGTCTACCCGATCGGCGGGCTGGCCGGGGAGGTGATCCGGGCGGTGGTGGAGGGGGTGCCCGGTGCGGTCAACGTGGCTTACGCGAACGGGCGGCTGGGGCTGGGTGAGCTGGGGGCGCTCGGTGTGGCGCGGGTGAGCTTCGGGCCTGCCCTGCAGCGGCATCTGTACGACACGTCGGGGGCCGCGATGTTCGCGGCGGTCGCGGCGGGCGGGAACCCGTTCGGACGCTGAGCGCCGGGGCCGCGCGGCTGGGGGCCCGGCGGCGGGGCGAGGAGCGGCGCCCTCAGGCGTCAGGGGCGGCCCGGGTGCGGGCCGGGCGCGAACCGCACGGTGATGGACAGGCCGCCATCAGGACGTGCGGTGGTGGTGAGCGCGGCGTGGTGGGCTCGGGCGACGGCCTGGACGATCGCCAGGCCGAGCCCGTGGCCGTCGGCGCGGCCGTGACGGTCGGGTGCCAGCCTCTGGAAGGGCTGGAAGAGCCGCGGGACCTGTTCTGCGGGGATGACAGGACCGCTGTTGGTGACGGTGAGGACCGCCTGCGTGCCGTGCGTCCGCGTGCTGACCTCCATGTGCCCGTCGGCGGGCTCGTTGTGGCGGACGGCGTTGTCGACGAGGTTGGCGACGAGGCTCTCGACCAGCCCAGGGTCGCCTGAGGTGACCGCGGGCGCGAGCTGCGCGGTGAGGCGGACGCCCCGCCGGGCGGCCTGGTCGCGGCGGGAGGCGAGCACCCGCCCGGCGACGTGGGCCAGGTCGAGGGTGGCGCGGCGGGTGACGCCGCGCTCGCTGGTGGCCAGGTCGAGCAGCGCCTGGACGAGCCGCTCCTGGTGCTCGCCGAGGGTCAGGGCGTCCTGGCAGGCCGCGCGCAGGGTGTCCGCGTCGGCGTCGGGGTCGGCGAGGGCGACTTCGAGGAGCGTACGCAGGCCGGCGAGCGGGGTGCGCAGCTCGTGGGAGGCGTTGGCGACGAAGTGGCGTTGGGCGTCGAAGGCGGCCTGCAGCCGGGCGAACAGGTCGTCGAGCGTGTGGCCGAGCTCGGTCAGCTCGTCCACCGGCGCGCCGAGGCCGAGGCGCCGGTCGAGGTCGCCGGCGGAGATGACCTGGGCGGTGGCGGTGATGGCGCGCAGTGGCCGCAGGAACCGGCCGGCGACGTACCAGCCGAGTGCCAGGGCGAGCGGGATCAGCAGGACGAGGGCGGCGGCGGATCCGATGAGGAGCTGGGGCAGGGCGATGCCCGGCCCGGTGCCCGCCTCGGGGGCGGGGCCGCCTCTGGGGACGGTCGCGTCGATGGTGGCGAGCGGGAGATCGACCAGCACGAGCACGAACACCCCGGCGGCGTAGATGCCGGCCGCGTAGGCGAGGGCGAGCCGCTTGCGCAGCGACCTCCTGGCGGGTGACCGGGACGTCATGACGGCCCGAGGCGGTAGCCGCCTTCGCGGATGGTCTCGATCACCGGCGGATCGCCGAGCTTGGCGCGTAAGCGGTGCATGGTGTGCTTGACGGCGCTGCTGAAGGGGTCGGCGGCCTCGTCCCAGACCCGTTCGAGCAGCTCCTCGGCCGACAGGACGAGGCCGGGCGGCGCGGCGAGCAGGCATTCGAGCAGCGCGAACTCCTTGGGGCTCAGCTCCAGGCGCCGGCCGGCCCGGAACGCGGCGCGGCGGGCCGGATCGAGGGTCAGGTCGCCGCGCGCCAGGGTGGGCGGCAGCGGCGGGGTGGCGCGCCGCGCCAGCGCGCGGACGCGGGCGACCAGCTCGGCGAACGCGAACGGCTTGGGCAGATAGTCGTCGGCGCCCAGGCTGAGCCCGGCGACGCGGTCCTCGATCGTGCCGGACGCGGTGAGCATCAGCACGCGGGTCCCGCAACGGCCACCGGCCAGGCGCCGGCAGATCTCGTCGCCGTGCACGCCGGGCAGGTCGCGGTCGAGGATCACCACGTCGTAGCGGGTGACGGCCAGGCGCTCCAGGGCCGCGGCGCCGTCCAGGACGACGTCCACGGCCAGGCCCTCGCGGCGCAGCCCCGTTCCGATGGAACGGGCGAGGATCTCGAAGTCCTCGGCGACGAGAACCCTCACCGGCCCTCACCGCCGGCCGGTGTGCGGGTGCAACGGGGTGACATGGCGCCCACGATGCCAGATGCCGGGTTCCAAGCCGGTCGCAGCCGCTGCGACGGTGCCGGAACCGGGCTCGGCCTACAACCGTCGACATGATCTCAGTGACCTCTCGCCGCTCCCGGTTCCTGGGGCTGCTGCGCGTGCAGTGGGCCTCCTTCTGTGCCTCGCGGGGCCGGCTGGTCGCCCTGGCGGCCTCCGTACTGATCACGGTGTCGCTCGGGCTGCTGGTGGCCGGGGGTGCCCGCAGCACCTGCGTGACGGGCAAGGGCGAGGGCCCCTGCCCGGCGCCGCTGGTGGGGCCCGACGGCACCGCCGTCAGGGACAAGTACTTCTTCGTGCACCAGCCGCTCACCGGGGACGGCGGCGTCACCGCCCGCGTCTCGCATCTGGCCGGGCGGCTGCGGCTGCCGGACGCCGTGCCCGGGGTGCGCAACGTCGAGGAGGGCGTGGTGCCGTGGGCCAAGGCCGGGCTCCTCATCAGGCAGAGTCTCCGGCAGGGCACGCCGTACGCCGCCGTCATGCTGACCGGGGAGCACGGCGTGCGGATGCAGCACAACTACGTCCACGACCTGCCGGGCGGCCCGCACAACGGCCCGCAGTGGCTGCGCCTGACCCGGTCGGGCGACATCGTCACGGGCTACGAGTCGGACGATGGCGAGCGGTGGACCGAGATCGGCACGGTGCGGCTCGCCGGCCTGCCGCCGACCGTCGAGATCGGCATGTTCGCCACGTCGCCGGGCGCTCTGTGGGAGTCGGCGTCGGCCTTCTCCCAGGTCACCGCAACCTTCGACGAGATCGAGGTGGAGGGTGCGAACGGCGCGTGGCGGCACGACGACGTCGGTGTCGCGCTGGAGTCCGACGGCAGGACCCCGCACCACCCGGGCGGGGCCGTCGAGTCCGGCGGCAGGCTCGTCGTGACCGGAGGCGGCGACATCGGGCCCGCCACGGTGGAGGGCGGGCTGCGTGCCGACCTCATGCTGATCGGCGGGGCCCTGGGGTTGATCCCGGTGCTGGTGGCGGCGGCCACCTTCGGTACGGCGGGGAACCCGAGGACGGTGGGGTGCCAGGGTCCTGCCCGGCTGCTGGCGGCCAGGGCCACGGTGGCCGGGGTGGTCGCGTTCGTGACGGGGCTGGTGAGTGCCGGGGTGGTGGTGCCGGCCGGTCTGGCGCTGCTGCGCGTCCACCAGAACCCGATCCAGCCGATCGGCCTGGGCACCGGGTTGCGGGTGATCGCCGGTCACGCGGCGCTGACGGCGGTGGCCGCCGTGCTGGCCCTGGGCCTGGCCGCGCTGCTCAGGCGGGCCGTCGCCGGGGCCGGGCTGGCCGTCGGGCTGGTGGTGCTGCCCCAGCTGGTGGCGAGCGCGGGGGTGGCGCCGTGGCTGCTGGTGGTCACGCCCGCCGCCGGTTTCGCGGTCACGCAGAGCGTGCCCACGTTCGCGCACGTGGACGTGCACCCGTCGCTGCTCGGCGGCTACCACCCGCTCGCACCGGCGGCGGGTCTGACCGTGGCCTGCGGGTTCGCCGCCGTCGCCCTCGGGACGGCGATGGTGGCGCACCGCGGCAGGCTCGCGCGGGGACGAATCGCGTGAGAGCGGGTTCGGTTTCAGGAAGGTTTCGACGTCTTGACAGGAGGATGGCCGCCCCTCAGTATCTTCACCACTAACTTTATTCCTAAAGAAAGTCCTCACATGGCAGGCACTGACCGCGGCGACCTCACCAGAACGGCGATCCTCGCCCTCCTGGGCACGGTCGGCCCGCTGAGCCGCAGCGAGATGGCCCGCGAGCTCGATCTCAGCCCCGCCACCGTCACACAGCTCACCAAGGAGCTCATCGGGCACGGCATGCTCGAGGAGCTGGACCTGAAGCCGTCACGCGGCGGCCGTCCGGCCCAGCGGCTCGGGCTGGTGGGCAGTGCCGGGCGGGCGCTCGGGGTGAAGGTGACGGCCGACCACCTGGTGCTGGTGGACGTACGGCTCGACGGCGAGGTGCTCGGCTCCTGGGAACGACCCCACGACCCGGCGGCGCCCGACGCGCTGGAGCACCTGGCGGACGCGGTGGAGTCCGTGGTCCGCGAGATCTCCGGGGTGCCGCCGCTGCTGGGCGTCGGGGTGGGAGTGCCGGGCAGCGTGGACGACCAGGCCGTCGGCACCGTGAACGCGCCGACGCTCGGCTGGCAGGCGATGCCGGTGGGCGAGCGGCTGCGCCGCCGGCTGCGCCTGCCCGTCCTGGTCGAGAACGACGTGAACGCGCTGGCCGCGGCCGAGCGGTTGTACGGGCGGGGGCGTACGCACAGCGACTTCCTCGTGGTGACGATCGGGCGGGGTGTCGGTGCGGCGATCGTGGCCGACGGGCGGGTCTACCGGGGGGCACGGGGCGGGGCCGGTGAGTTCGGTCACCTGCCGGTGGATGCTGAGGGGCCGCCCTGCGGGTGCGGGGCCCGGGGGTGCCTGGAGGCGTTCGTCGGGTCGGCGGGGCTGCTGGCCGCCGCCCGCGCCGGAAAGGGTCCGGGGAACGGCCTGGCGGGGGTGGACGGCCTGGCGGACGTGCACGACCCGCTCGGGGCGGTGGCCGCGCTGGGGCGGGCCGCGGCGGGCGGGGACGTGGCCGCGCGGGAGGTGTTCGCCGAGGCCGGGGCGATCCTGGGCCGGGCCACGGCGGGGCTGATCAACGTGGTGGACCCGGAGGTCGTGGTGGTGCTGGGTGAGGGCACGGCCGACTGGCCGCTGTGGCGGGCGGGCTTCGAGCCGGCCCTGCGCGCGCAGTTGTACCCGGGGCGGCGCGACATCTCCGTGGAGGTGGAGAGCTGGGACGACACGAGCTGGGCGCAGGGGGCGGCGGCCCTCGTGCTGGCCACCCCGTTCGACTCCGCCGGAGCGGCGGGCGAGCAGGGCCGCCTGGTTCGCGCCCGCCTGATCGGGGCCGGCTCATGAACGCCGCTCTGCTCGGCGCCCGGCTGATCGGAGGCGGTGCATGAGCGTCCGGCAAGCCCTGCCCCAGGCGCCGCCCGAGGCGCCGGTGACCCACGCGCGCCCGAAGCGGCGCGGCCGGTGGCGCTACGCCGGCACGGTCGCGCTGTTCCTGCTGCCGAGCCTGGTGCCGCTGACCCTCTACACCCTGGTCCCGATGGTCGGCTCGTTCTGGACGAGCCTGCACGAGTGGGACCTCATCACCGAGATGCGCTGGGTCGGCCTCGGCAACTACGCCGAGCTGCTCGGCGACCCCGACATCCGGGCCGCGTTCCTGCACACGCTCTCCTTCATCGCCGGCTACCTCCCGCTGGTCTACCTCGGCGGCCTCGGCCTGGCGGTGCTGCTCAACCGGGCGATGCCCGCGCGCGGGCTGCTGCGCGGCATCTACTTCCTGCCCGTGATCACGAGCTGGGTGGTCGTGGCGCTGATGTGGAAGTGGCTGCTCAACCCCGCCAGCGGCATCGTGAACTGGGCGCTGGGCCTGGTGGGCGTGAGCGGCCCCGGCTGGTGGACCGACCCTGACTGGGCGATGCCGTCGATCATCCTCGCCTCGGCCTGGAAGGACCTGGGCTTCGTGATGATCATCCTGCTGGCCGGGCTGCAGGCGATCCCCCGGGAGTATCAGGAGGCCGCCATGGTGGACGGCGCGACGGCCTGGCGCAGGTTCCGGCACATCACGCTGCCGCTGCTGTCGCCCTCGACGTTCTTCGTGGTGGTGATCTCGCTGATCAACGGCTTCCAGGTGTTCGACCAGGTGCAGATCATGACGGGCGGCGGGCCTGGCGGCGCGACGCAGGTGGTGGTCTCGCAGATCTACGACCTGACCTTCCGCTACGGCCGGGCCGGGGCCGCCTCGGCGCTGTCGTGGCTGCTGTTCGCGGTGGTGCTGCTGGTCACGATCGTGCAGATCCGCGGCCAGAAGAGGTGGGTGACCTATGGGTAAGGTCCTGCGGTACCTGCTGGTGGGCGTCGGCGCGCTCGTCATGCTGTTCCCGTTCGGCTGGGCGGTGATCACCTCGATCACGCCGAGCGACGCCGTGCTGGCGGTGCCGCCCGACTTCACCCCCGAGGGCGCGAGCCTCGACGCGTACGGGCGGCTGCTGGAGACGCTGCCCTTCTGGCGGATCGTGCTCAACAGCGCCTGGATCGGCGCCGCCTCCACCATGTTGCAGCTCGTCACCAGCGCGATGGCGGCCTACGCGTTCGCCAGGCTGCCCTTCCCCGGGCGGGGCGCGCTGTTCGCGGTCTACCTGGCGACGCTGATGATGCCGCTGCCGGTGCTGGTCGTGCCGCTGTTCATCGAGATGCGCGCGTTCAACCTGGTCGACACGTACTTCGCGTTGCTCGCGCCGACGATCGCCTCGGCGTTCGGGGTGTTCCTGCTGCGGCAGGCCATCAACCAGGTGCCCAGGGAGTTCGACGAGGCGGCGGTGCTCGACGGCGCCGGGCATCTGCGCATCTTCTTGTCGGTGGTGCTGCCACTGATCCGCCCGGCCCTGGCCACGTTCGCCATCTTCGGCTTCATGGCGAGCTGGAACAGCTATCTCTGGCCGCTGATCATCATCAAGTCGCCGGAGTTCATGACCCTGCCGCTGGGTCTGGCGACCCTGCACGGCCAGTTCACCACGCAGTGGGACGTGGTGATGGCGGGCTCGGTCGTCAGCGTCGTCCCGATCCTCATCCTGTACGTCTTCGCGCAGAAGCATGTCATCGCCAGCGTCGCGCAGAGCGGGCTCAAGTAGAAGGAATCCCCCCATGTCACGACACATCAAGATCGTCGGCGCCGTCGCAGCCGCCGCGTTGCTCGCCACCGCCTGCTCGCAGGGATCGGCCACCCGGGGCACCACCGCCGAGGCCGGCGGCAAGGTGACGCTGCGGTACTTCACCTTCTCCGCCGCGCCCGATCACGTGAAGGACCTCGACACGATCGAGAAGGCCTTCGAGAAGGAGAACCCGAACGTGGACGTGGTCGTCGAAACCGCCCCCTTCGACCAGTACTTCACCAAGCTGCAGACCAGCATCGCCGGCGGCACCGCGCCCGACACCTTCGAGCTGAACTACGAGAACTTCGTCACCTACGCCAGCGCCGGCTCCCTGCTCGACCTCGCCACGGTCGCCGGCGACAACGACACCTCGGTGTACGCGCAGGAGTCGCTGAACGCCTTCAAGCAGGACGGCAAGCAGTACGCGCTGCCCGCCTCCTTCTCCACGGTCGTGCTCTTCTACAACAAGGACCTGTTCGAGAAAGCCGGCGTGCCCGTGCCGACGGCCGACTGGACGTGGCAGGACGAGCAGGCCGCCGCCGAGAAGCTGACCGACAAGAAGAAGGGCGTCTACGGCGACTTCCAGCCGGTGCAGTTCTTCGAGTTCTACAAGACGCTCGAGCAGGCGGGCGGCGAGTTCCTGTCGGCCGACGGCAAGAAGTCGACCTTCAACAGCCCCGAGGGCGTCAAGGCCGCCACCTGGCTGGTGTCCAAGGTGGGCAAGACGATGCCGACCGAGGCCGAGATCGGCGGCACGGCCGACTACGACACGAACCTGTTCAAGTCCGGCAAGCTCGCCATGTGGCACAACGGCATCTGGCAGTTCGCCGGGCTGAAGGACGTGCCGTTCGAGTGGGACGTCGTCGTCGAGCCCGGTGACTCGGCCAAGGCCAGCGCCGTCTTCCACAACGCGGTCGCCGCCTCCTCGACCACCAAGCACGGCAAGCAGGCCTGGGCCTGGGCCCGGTTCCTGTCGGCCTCCGACACCGCGGCCACCACCCGCATCCAGTCGTCGTGGGAGCTGCCGCCGGTCTCCGACCAGCAGGTGCTGTCCGGCTACCTGAAGGACCCGAAGCCGGCCAACCGGCAGGCGGTCTTCGACTCGCTCAAGTCCATCGCGCTGCCTCCGGTGATCAAGCGTCAGCAGGAGATGCAGGACGCGGTCACCAAGGAGCTCGGCGAGGCCGCGGCCGGGCGCAAGAGCGTCGAGGACGCGCTCAAGGCGGCCGCCGCCGAAGTAGACGCGCTGCTCGGCTAGCCGTTCCCTTTCTACGCTTTCTACGCATTCAGGAGAGTTTCGTTGTCCCTCGTCGCGCACAGCCTCGACGTGATCAAGAGTTTGCAGGCGCCTTCAGGGGCCTACCCGGCCTCGCCCACCTTCTCCGCCTACCGCGGCTACTCCTGGCTGCGCGACGGCGCGTTCATCGCCGAGGGGGTGAGCAGGCACGGCGACGTGACCGGCGCGGACGCCTTCCACGCCTGGTGCGCCCGGGTGGTGAGCGACCGCGCGGGCCAGGTGGACGTGCTGGTGTCCCGCGCGGCGCGCGGCGAGGCGGTCACGGCGGCCGAGATGCTGCCGACCCGGTTCACGCTGGACGGCGTGGACGGCGACGACGACTGGTGGGACTTCCAGCTCGACGGGTACGGCACGTGGCTGTGGGCGCTGCGCGAGCACGTCGTCCGGCACGGCGGGGCGGTGGCCGGCGCCGAGAAGGGCGTCAGGACGGCGGTCCGCTACCTGACGGCGTTCTGGCAGGTGCCCTGCTACGACTGGTGGGAGGAGCACGTCGAGCACCGGCACGTGGCGACGCTCGGCTCGATCCACGCGGGCCTGCGGGCCGCCGTCGCGCTCGGCGTGCTGAGCCCGGCGGAGTCGGCGGCGGCGACCGAGGCCGTCGAGGGCATCGCCGGCCTCGTGGCACGGGAAGGCGTCAGCGGCCAGGCCGCGGGCGGGCCGGGCTCGGGCGGGCCGGGCTCGGGCGGGCCGGGCTCGGGCGGGCCGGGCGGGCAGGGGCACCTGCGCAAGTGGCTCGGCAGTGACGCGGTGGACGGCAGCCTGCTGGCCTGTGTCGAGCCGTTCGGGCTGTACCCGGCGGGGCATCCGGTCGGCGAGGCCACGGTCGCCGAGGTGGAGCGGCAGCTCGCCCGCGACGGCGGCGTGTACCGCTACCTCGACGACACCTTCTACGGTGGCGGGCGGTGGCTGCTGCTGGCCGGGTTCCTCGGCTGGAACCACGCCCGCGCGGGGCGGCGGGCGGAGGCCGGGCGTTACCTGGAGTGGATGGCGGCGCAGGCGACCCCGGCGGGCGATCTGCCCGAGCAGGTGTCCGACCTGCTGCTGGCTCCGGAGCGGCGGCAGGAGTGGCTGGATCGGTGGGGCCCGGTGGCCACGCCGCTGCTGTGGTCGCACGGCATGTACCTGATCCTCGCCGACGAGCTGGGGGTGACGGCGTGATCCGGCACCGGCCCCACGGCTCGGGGCACCCCTACGCCGAGACCGAGGACCAGCGCGTCCCCGCCCGGCCGCTGGACGGCGAGAGTGTGGAGCTGCGGGTGCGCGCGTCGGCGGGCGTCGTCTCGGTGGTGTGCGCCTGGTCGGTGGACGGCGCTCCGCCCGCCGAACTGACCCTGACCAGGCAGGACGGGCCAGACGGGCAGGAGGCCGGGGTGGTGGACGGTGGGCACCTGGCCGCCGCTCAGGCGCGGGCCGCCCGCGCCGCCGCCGGCTCCTGGGCCGTGCGCACCCCCGCCCTCCGCTCGGGCGCCCGCTACACCTACCGCTTCCGTGCCACGACGGCCGGCGGCGCCACCCGTACCACGCGCTGGTTCGAGGTGACGGCGGCGAGCTGGACGGACGCGGGCGGCAAGCTGGAGATCACAGGCGCCGACAGGATCGTGCCGGGCAGCGTGCGCTGGCTCGCCGACGGCGACGGCCCGCTGCGGGTCCGCTTCGAGCTGGCGCTCGCCCCTGACGAGCACGTGGTGGGCTTCGGCGAGCGGTTCGACGCCGTGGACCAGCGGGGCCGCACCCTGGACGCGGTGGTCTTCGAGCAGTACAAGGCCCAGGGCAGGCACGGGCGCACGTACCTGCCGATGCCGTACGCGATGGTGGTGGGCGGCGCGGCGAGCTGGGGCTGGCACGCCCGCACCTCGCGGCGCACCTGGTACGACGTGGCCGCGTCGCGGCCCGGCCGGATCGTGGTCGAGGCGGAGACCGGCCGGGACGGCGAGCTGGGCGTGCGCTTCTACGACGGCGAGCGCCCGGCGGACGTGCTGGGCGCGTTCCTCGGCGACGTGGGCCGCCCGGTGGAGCTGCCGGAGTGGGTGTTCCGGCTGTGGGCCAGCGGCAACGAGTGGAACACGCAGGAGCGGGTGCTGGCCGAGATGGACCGGCACCGCGAGCACGGCATCCCGGTGGGCGCGCTGGTCATCGAGGCGTGGAGCGACGAGACGACGTTCACGGCGTTCCGCGGCGCCGCGTACGAGCCGTCGCAGGAGCCCCACCGGCTGGCCGACTACACCTTCCCCGCCGACGGCCCGTGGCCGGACCCGAAGGGCCTGGTGGACGAGCTGCACCGCAGGGACGTCAAGGTGCTGCTGTGGCAGATCCCGCTGCAGAAGATGCGCCCCCACCCCCGCCACCAGGCCGCCGTGGACGCCCGGCAGCTCGTCGAGCGCGGGTACGGCGTGCGCGAGGCCGACGGCCGCCCCTACCGCAACCGGGGCTGGTGGTTCCCGCTGGCGCTGATGCCCGACCTGTCCTCGCAGGAGGTGCGCGACTGGTGGACGGCCAAGCGGCGCTACCTGGTCGAGGAGGTCGGCGTGGACGGGTTCAAGACCGACGGCGGCGAGCACGCCTGGGGTCACGACCTGCGCTACGCCGACGGGCGTGACGGGGCGGCGGGCAACGGGCTGTTCCCCGTGCACTACGCCCGCGCGTTCGGCGACCTGCTGCGGGCCTGCGGCAAGGCGCCGGTGACGTTCAGCCGGGCCGGGTTCGCGGGCTCGCAGCCGCACGGCGCCTTCTGGGCGGGCGACGAGGACTCGACGTGGGAGGCGTTCCGGTCCTCGATCCGGGCCGGGATCACGGCCTCGGCCTGCGGGATCGTCTACTGGGGCTGGGACCTGGCCGGCTTCTCGGGGCCGGTGCCCGACGCGGAGCTCTACCTGCGGGCGGCGGGCGCCTCGGCGTTCATGCCGATCATGCAGTACCACTCCGAGTTCAACCACCACCGCACGCCCGTCAGGGACCGCACGCCCTGGAACGTGGCCGCCCAGACCGGCGACGAGCGGGTGATCCCGGTGTTCCGGCGGCTGGCCGAGCTGCGCGAGCGGCTGGTGCCGTACCTGGCCGAGCAGGCGCGGGCGGCGACGGCGGGCGGGGCGCCGCTGATGCGCGGCCTGTTCTTCGAGCATCCGCACGACCCGGAGGTGTGGCGGCACCCGCTGCAGTACCAGCTCGGTGACGCGCTGCTGGTCGCGCCCGTGACGGAGCCGGGTATCAGCGAGGCGTCCGTCTACCTCCCTGACAGGGAGGGTGGCTGGATCGACGTCTGGACCGGGCGCGTGCTGGCCGGCGGGCGGACGGTGAGCCTGCCGGCGCCTCTCGACCGCCCGCCCGTGTTGTGCGCGGCGGAGCACTGGACCCGTCTCTCCCCCGTGTTCACCGTTTGAGAGGAGCTCATCTCCATGAGCTGGTTACGGTCGGTCGCCGTCGTCACGGCGGTCGTCCTGCTCGCGTCCCTGGTCACCGCCCCCGCCTACGCCCTCGACGGCGTCCACCACAACCCGACCGGAATCGACGACCTCTACTCCAGCGAGCCCACCGAACGCCTCCCGCGCGACCCCATGGCCGGCGAGCCGGTCCGGATCAACGCCACCACCTGGCCGATCGAGCCAGGTCAGAGCGTCTGGGTCACCTGGACCAGGAACGGGGCCGCGCAGACCCCGGTGGGCGCCGCCTGGGACCACAACAGCGGCAACAACAGCTACTGGAGGATCGACCTCGGCCCGTTCGTGCGGGGTGACAAGATCTCCTACACGGTCAACGCCGACGTGAACGGCGGCGGGCAGCGGAGCACCGGCCCGTTCGCGTTCACCGTCACCTCGTGGAGCACGGTGACGAACGTGACCGGCTACGTCAACAACGGCACGTCCGTGGACGTCACGACCGGTGACAGCGCGGGAAGCTTCACCCCGAAGATCCGCTTCGCCTTCCCCGCGCTCGACCGGTTCCGCACGCAGATCGCGCCCAGCGGCTCGGGCCTGAACATCTCCGGCGTCTCCGGCTACACGGTGACGAACTCGGCGAGCACGTTGACGCTCTCCACCTCCTCGCTCGTGCTGAAGATCCAGAAGTCGCCGTACCGGCTGTCGGTCTACAAGGGCGACGGGACGACGCTGATCACCCGCCAGTACGACCCCGCCACCTTCCGCAACATCGGCTGGGCCAGCGACGGCGCCACCACCATCACCAAGATCGAGGACCATTTCCTGTCGCCGCCCGGCGAGCGCTTCGAGGGCTTCGGCGAGCGGTACGACCGGCTCGACCAGCGCGGCACCGACGTGCACAACTACGTCTACAACCAGTACAGGGACCAGGGCGCCACCCGCCGCACGTACCTGAGCGTGCCGTTCTTCCTCAACTCGGCCGGGTACGGCGTGCACGTCACCGGCACCCGCTACGCGATCTTCAACCTGAACACGCACTTGAGCGACCTGGCGGGCTTCACCGTGGACACCGGCGGCGGGCTGAACTCGACGCTGGACTACCACTTCTTCGCCGGCACGCCGGCCGAGATCGTGGACGACTACACCGCGGTCACCGGACGCCCCCAGCTTCCGCCGAAGTGGGCGTTCGGGGTGTGGATGTCGGCCAACGAGTGGAACACGCAGGCCGAGGTGAACGCCGAGCTGGCGAACGTGGAGACGTACCAGATCCCGCACACCGCGATGGTGCTGGAGCAGTGGAGCGACGAGGCCACGTTCTACGTCTGGCACGGCGCCACGTACACGGCCAAACCGGGCAGCGGCAAGCTGGCGTACGGGGACCTGACGTTCCCGCCGGGCACCGCGTGGCAGGACCCCAAGGCCATGGTCGCCAACGCGCACAGCAAGGGCATCAAGATGATCCTCTGGCAGATCCCGGTGTTCAAGGAGAACTTCGACACCAACCCGCCTGCCGCGCCGCAGCAGCACCTCAACGACAAGGCCTACGCGCAGGCGCAGGGGTACGTCGCCCGCAACGCCACCAACGGCCCCTACCGCATCCCGACCGGCCAGTGGTTCGGCGACAGCATGATCCCCGACTTCACCAGCACGGCGGCCACGAACTGGTGGATGAGCAAGCGCGACTACCTCATGGACGAGGTCGGCGTGGACGGCTTCAAGACCGACGGCAGCGAGGCCGTGTTCGGCAGGGGCGTGCAGTTCGCCGACGGCCGCAAGGGCGACGAGCTGCACAACGCCTACCCCAACAGCTACACCGGCGCCTACAACGCCTACGTCAAGGGCAGGAAGCCCGCCGGCACGATCTTCAGCAGGGCGGGCACGACCGGCGCCCAGACCACCTCGATCTACTGGGCGGGCGACCAGAACTCCAGCTTCTCCGCCTTCCAGGAGGCGGTGCGGGCCCAGCTCAGCGCGGGGCAGTCGGGCGTGCCGTACACGGCGTGGGACCTGGCCGGCTTCACCGGTGACTTCCCCGGTGCCGAGCTGTACCTGCGCTCCACGGCGCAGGCCGCCTTCTCGCCGATCATGCAGTACCACTCGGAGAAGGCCAACCCCGGCGTCTCCGAGGCGCGCACCCCGTGGAACGTGCAGGCCCGCACCGGTGACACCGGCGTGGTGCCCACCTTCCGCAAGTTCGCCAACGTGCGGATGAACCTGATCCCGTACCTCTACACCGAGGCCAGGGCCGCCTCCACCACGGGCGTGCCGATGATGCGGGCGATGAGCTTCGCCTTCCCGGGCGACGCCGCGGCGGCGGGTCACGACCAGCAGTACCTGTTCGGCTCGCAGCTCCTCGTCGCGCCGATCACCGCGCAGGGCGCCACCTCGAAGAACGTCTACCTGCCGGCCGGCGAGTGGTACGACCTGTGGAACGGGGGCCGCTTCACCGGGCCGGGCACCAAGACCTACCACGCGGGCCTGGACACCATCCCCGTCCACGCCAGGCCGGGCGCGATCCTCCCGCTCAACCTCAACGCCGACTACCAGCTCGGCGGCGCGATCGGCAACAGCGTGGACACCTACCAGAACCTGACCTTCCGCATCTATCCGGCGGGCTCGACGTCGTACGCGTACTTCGAGGACGCCGCGAACGCCACCCGCACGATCACCTCGGCCGAGAGCTGGGCCGCGCACACGGTGACCGTCACCGTGCCCGCGCTCACCACCACCAGCACGCTGCAGGTGGCGAGCACGAAGCCGGGGTCGGTGACCGGCGCGACCGCGCGGGCGAGCCTGGCCGCGCTCAAGGCCGCGGCCGAGGGCTGGTGGTGGGACCCGGTGCAGCAGCTCACCCACGTCAAGCTGGCCGCCTCCGCCTCCGGCCGCACCGTCACGCTGAACGGCGTGGACAAGGCCGCCTACGAGTCCGAGTTCGCCACCGGCACCGGCACGACCACCAACACCGACCACGCCGGCTACACCGGCACCGGCTTCACCGACGGCTTCGCCACCTCGGGGGACGCGGTGACGTTCGCCGTCAAGGCGGACGCGGCAGGCAGCCACCAGCTCAGGTTCCGCTACTCCACCACGGTGGCCGCCACCCGGACGATCTACGTGGACGGCGTCGCCGCGGGCACGCTCTCGCTGCCCGCCCTGCCCGACTGGGACACCTGGGGCACGGCCACGCTGACCACCTCGCTCACCGCGGGCGCGCACACCGTCAAGATCGCGTACGACGCCTCGAACACCGGTGGGATCAACCTCGACAACCTGGTGGTGGCCCGGCCATGAAACGTCCGCTCGTCCTGCTGACCGCCCTGCTCCTGCCCCTGCTGGTGGCGCTGCCCGCGCAGGCGGCGGTCCAGCGGGTGCAGTTCACCAGCGGCTCCACGTACCTGATCGTGGAGCTGCTGGACGACGACCTGGTGCACTTCGAGCTGGCGAACGGCACCTCACCGGGGACCGGCTCGCCCCTGTTCACCACGCCGCAGGTGTCCAGGACCGACTACCCGGGGCCGTCCAGCTTCAGCCAGTCGGGCAACACGCTGACCACGGCGGGCATGAAGGTCGAGGTGGCGGCCGGCACGTTGTGCGTGAAGGTGTCCGACCCGGCGCGGCTGCTGTACGAGGCGTGCCCGCGTAACCTGGCCCAGGCGTGGAAGGGGCTGACGATCAGCAAGGGCGCCATCCAGCACGCGTACGGGCTGGGTGAGCAGTTCTTCACCGGCGGCAGCTCCGACGGCGACTGGGTGGGCCGCACCCGCACCCCCGGCGGCCCGTACGGCAACGCCATGGCCTACGACGGCGACAACGGCCCGGTGGGCAACGCCCAGATCCCCGTCCTGTTCGCGGTCGGCCCGAGCAGTCCGAGCACGGGCAACCTGAACTACGGGTTGCTGCTCGACCAGGTCTACAAGCAGGAGTGGAACCTGACCGCCGACCCGTGGACGGTCGACACCTGGGGCGACCAGCTCCGGTGGTACACGATGACCGGCCCGGACCTGCCCGACCTGCGCAAGGACTACATGGAGCTGACCGGCCGCCCGCCGGTGCCGCCGAAGAAGGCGTTCGGGCTGTGGGTGTCGGAGTTCGGCTACGACAACTGGGCCGAGATCGACAACCGGCTCTCGGGGCTGCGCGCGGCGGCGTTCCCGGTGGACGGCTTCGTGCTGGACCTGCCCTGGTTCGGCGGGGTGACGGCGGGCTCGGACAACACGAAGATGGGCACGCTCACCTGGGACACCACCGCCTTCCCCAACCCGTCGGCCACCATCGCCGACTACCAGGCCAACAAGGGCGTCGGCCTGATGACGATCGAGGAGTCCTACGTCGGCAGGAACCTGCCCGAGCACGCCGATCTCGCCTCGCGCGGCTACCTCGTCCGGGCCGGGTGTGCCGCCTGCGCGCCCGCGTACCTGACCACCAACGACTGGTGGGGCCGCGGCGGCATGATCGACTGGACCCAGAACGCCGCGGGCGACCACTGGCACACCGTCAAGCGTCAGCCGCTCATCGACGCCGGGGTACAGGGCCACTGGCTCGACCTGGGCGAGCCGGAGATGTACGACGCCGGCGACTGGACCGCGGGCGTGCTGCCCGGCAAGCACGCCCACGCCGACTACCACAACCTCTACAACCTCAAGTGGGCCGAGAGCATCGCCCGCGGCTACTCCTCCGGCACCAAGCGCCCCTTCATGCTGGCCCGCTCCGGCGCGGCGGGCATCCAGCGGCACGGCGTCGCGATGTGGTCGGCCGACATCGGCTCCAAGCTGACCGCGCTCGCCCAGCAGCAGAACGCGCAGCTGCACATGTCGATGTCCGGCGTCGACTACTTCGGCTCCGACATCGGCGGCTTCCGCAGGGAGATGCTCGACTCCGACCTGAACGAGCTCTACACGCAGTGGCTCGCCAACGGCGCCTGGTTCGAGGTGCCCGTGCGCCCGCACACCGAGAACCTGTGCAACTGCGCGCAGACCTCCCCCGACAAGATCGGCCACACCGCCAGCAACCTCGCCAACCTGCGGCAACGCTACGAGCTGACCCCCTACTACTACTCCCTCGCCCACCGGGCCCACCAGCTCGGCGAGCCCGTCGTCCCGCCGCCCGCGTACTACTACCAGAACGACCCCAACCTGCGCGAAGCCGGTCACGAGAAGCTCATCGGCCGTGACCTGCTGGTCGCCGTGGTGGCCGGCGCGGGCGAGCGGGAGCGCGACGTCTACCTGCCCGCCGGCACCTGGTACGACTACGCCACCGGCGAGAAGCTCACCAGCACCGGCCAGTGGTTCCCCGACCGGCCGCTCTGGGTGAACGGCGTCTTCCGGCTGCCCGCCTTCGCCCGGGCCGGCGCGATCCTGCCCAAGATGCACGTGGACGACAAGACCATGAACGTCCTGGGCAAGCGCACCGACGCCACCACCCGCAACGAGCTGATCGCCCGCGTGCACCCGGACGCGAGCGCCACCGCCTTCACCGTCTACGAGGACGACGGCGCCTCGACCGGTTACCGGACCGGCGCCGTCCGTACGACGCAGATCAGCCAGCAGCTCACCGGCAGCACGGCGACCGTCTCCGTGGCCGCCTCCAGCGGCACCTACACCGGCGCCCCGGGCAGCAGGCAGAACGTCATCGAACTCGTCACCGACACCCAGGCCTCGGCCGTCACGCTGAACGGCGGCCCGCTGACCCGGCACGCCACCAAGGCCGCCTTCGACGCGGCCACCAGCGGCTGGTACAACGCGGGCGGCAACCTCATCGTCGCCAAGTCGGCGAGCACCGCCGTCGGCACGGCCAAGACCTTCGCCTTCACGCTCGGCCAGACCCCGGTGTCGGCCACCTTCACCTGCCACAACGGCACCACCACCCCCGGCCAGTCGGTCTACGCGGTCGGCAGCGCGCCACAGCTCGGCGCCTGGTCGGTGGCCGGCGCCGTCAAACTGTCGCCGACCGCCTACCCCACCTGGACGGGCACGATCGGCAAGCTCCCGCCCACCACCACGATCGAATGGAAGTGCGTCAAACGCCAGGAGGCGAACTTCCCCGACACCGCCGACCAGTGGCAGCCGGGCGCGAACACCACCCTGACGACCCCGGTCAGCGGCAGCGCCGGCACCACGACCGGCACCTTCTGACCCATCAGCGAGAAAGTCTGATGCAAGAGATCATCAAGCACCCGTCCCTACGGTCCTCCCAACGAACTGGATCATGCACAAGGGGGACGAAGCATGAGACTTTCCACGAAGACGCTCGGGGCGCTGGCACTGGGGGGCGCGCTGACGGCGGGCCTGCTGAGCGCCCCGGCCGCCTCGGCCACCGCCCTGCCGGGCTGCCCGGCCCCGCGAACCGCGAACGTCGACCACGGCTCGGGCGTCATGCGGGGCTCGTTCAACCTCAAGACCGCCCCGTACGCCGCGTGCGGGAACGTGACCAGGCTGCGCGCGGGCCAGGTCCTGTACTTCCACTGCTGGACCGTGAACAGGTACGGCAAGCACTGGGTGTACGCCCGCGTCAAGGGCACCGACACCCACGGGTGGATGAGCCTGGACAACCTGCGCGGGGTCAAGAACACCGGCCCGACCTTCTGCCCGGGTGAGGACCACCGCAACGGCTGACGGACCGGCGATGGCGGTACCGGTGCGCCGGCACCGCCATCGCCGCGTCTCTGCGGCGACCACCGGGTGAGATCAAGCAGGACGATCAGGGTCTGCTAGCCAGCGCGAGACGGACGGCGAGGCCGATCAGCAGCGTTCCGGACAGGTACTCCAGGTAGCGGCGCACGGCGGGCCGCTTGAAGAAGCCGTCCGCCGCGCCCACCAGCCGCACGATCCCCAGATACCACGCCAGGTCGATGAGGGCCGAGGCCACCGCCAGGAGCAGCAGCATCGGCAGCACCGGAGCTCCCTCGGGCACGAACTGCGGCAAGAACGACAGCGCGAACACGCCGGCCTTCGGATTGGCCAGGTTGGTCAGCAGCCCGGAACGGTAGCAGCTCCACAGGGAGGGCGGCGCGGGCGACGCCGCGGCCACGGACGGATCACTCCTGGCAGTGCGCCGCGCCTGCCACAACATCCGCGCGCCGAACCAGACCAGCACCGTCGCGCCGGCGATCCGCATGACGTCGAAGGCGACCTCGGAGACCAGCAGCAGCGCCGACAGCCCGAAGGCCGCCGCCAGGCACCACACCAGCCAGCCGGTCTCGTTGCCCAGCACGGTCGCCACACCCGCCGACCGGCCCGCGCGGACGGACTGCCGCAGGACCACCACGGTGGTGGGCCCCGGGATCATGGACACCAGCAGAGAAGCGACCGCGAACGCGATCAAGGCACTCAGCATCGGGGCCCTCCCTTCACGAACGAGCCCTCCCTGATCCGATGCAACCACAGGCGCCTGCGGACCGCAGGATCCGGCGGCCGATCGGACGGGATTGACCCGGCACGGCCAACTCAGCCAAAATTGACTCAATGAATATTGACCTATCTGTCGAACGGCGGGCCGCGCGGCACGCCGCGCTGGGCGACCCGGTCCGGCTCGCGATGGTGGACGAGCTGCTCCTGGGCGACCGCTCCCCGGGTGAGCTGGGCGAGGCGTTCGGGCTGTCGTCCAACCTGCTGGCGCACCACCTGAAGGTGCTGCAGGAGGCCGGGCTGATCACGCGGACGCGTTCGGAGGCCGACCGGCGGCGCAGCTACGTCCGGCTGCTGCCCGGCGCGCCCGCCGGGCTCGGCCCCGCACCGGCGGCGGCCCCGGCGGCCGAGCGGGTGTTGTTCGTCTGCACCCACAACTCCGCCCGCTCGCAGCTCGCCGCCGCCCTGTGGCAGGCGCGCAGCCACCTGCCCGCGGCCTCGGCCGGCACCCGCCCGGCCGCCCGCGTGCACCCGCGCGCGCTGGCCACCGCCCGCCGCCATCGCCTGCGCCTCGACCCGCACGCCACCGCCCACCTCGGTGACACCGTCCGCGCCGGCGACCTGGTGGTGGCGGTGTGCGACAGCGCCTACGAGCAACTGCCCGCCCGGCCGCCGCTGCACTGGTCGGTGCCCGACCCGGTGCGCGCGGGCACCGACGACGCCTTCGAACGGGCCTACAGCGACCTGGCCGGTCGCGTCGACCGGCTCGTCACCGCCCTGACCTCCCAGCCTCCCGCCGCACCGAAGGACACACCATGACGCTGGAAGCCGCCGCCCGTACCTTGGCGGACGAGTTCGACGGCGTCTTCGGCGCCGAGACCGTCGGCCGCGTCCTGCGCACCAGCCACGACCAGCTCACCGGCCGTGGCGCCTCGGCCGGCGAGCTGCCTTCCATCGCCGAGCGCTTCGCCCGCCAGCGCCTGCTCGCCCTGGCCCGCGTCGAGGGCAAGGACACCACGGGCGTGCCGATCGTGCTGTTCCTGTGCGTGCACAACGCCGGGCGCTCCCAGATGGCGCTCGGCTTCCTCACCCACCTCGCCCAGGGCCGGGCGATCGGCTGGTCGGGCGGTTCGGCACCCGGTGAGCGGATCAACCCCTCGGCCGTCGAGGCGATGCGCGAGCGGGGCATCGACCTCGCCGGCGAGTACCCCAAGCCGTGGACGCCCGAGATCGCCGAGGCCGCCGACGTCATCGTCACCATGGGCTGCGGGGATGCCTGCCCGGTCTTTCCCGGCAGGCGGTACGAGGACTGGGAGCTGCCCGATCCGGCGGGCCAGTCGGTGGAGGCGGTGCGGCCCATCCGTGACGAGATCGAGCGCCGGGTGCGGGCACTGCTGGCCCAGCTCGGCGTCCCCGCCGCCGGAAGCACGGCCGCGGGGAGCACCGCCGACGCGAGCACGGCCGCGGGGAGCACCGCCGACGGGAGCACCGCCGACGCGAGCACCGCCGCAGGGAGCACCGCGTGACGGCGCTGGTCAGGCGGGCGTTCGCCGAGGCCGTCGGAACCGGCCTGCTGGTCACCTCGGTCATCGGCTCCGGCATCATGGCGCAGCGGCTCTCCCCCGGTGACGTGGGCCTGCAACTGCTGGAGAACTCCACCGCGACCGCGTTCGCGCTGACCGCGCTCATCCTCGTCATGGGGCCGGTCTCCGGTGCCCACTTCAACCCGGTGGTGTCGCTGGCCGACTGGCTGCTGTCCCGGCGCACCGGGGGCGGGCTGAGCGGCCGGGCGCTGCTGGCGTACGTGCCCGCCCAGGTGGCGGGGGCGCTCGGCGGGGCGGTGCTGGCACACCTGATGTTCGAGCTGCCCGCCGTCACCGTCTCCACCCACCAGCGCACCGGCTCCGGGCTGTGGCTGGGCGAGGTCGTGGCGACCGCCGGGCTGATCGCGTTGATCTTCGCCCTGACCCGCACCGGCCGCGCCGCGCTGGCGCCGCCCGCCGTCGGCGCGTACATCGGCGCGGCCTACTGGTTCACCTCCAGCACCAGCTTCGCCAACCCCGCCGTCACCCTCGGCCGCACCCTCACCGACAGCTTCGCCGGCATCGCACCTGCCTCCGCGCCCGGCTTCGTCGCCGCTCAGCTCGCCGGCGCGGCGGTCGGCCTGGCCCTGGTCGGGCTGCTGTATCCGCGGCCGCTGCCGGCGTCGGTGCCGGATCACCTCGCCGCCGCCGATCCGGCGGCACCGGCCCGGACCTGACCAAGGTCCCACCGCGCATGTCGCCTCTCTGCTGGAGGCGGCTCCCGGGCGCCGGGTCAGGTGCCTGTCACGGTGCTGCGGCGTTCGACCAGCAGGACGTCCCGCCACGTCCCGTGGTGGCGGCCGACGCGCTCGCGGGTGCCGACGACCCGGAAGCCGAGGGCCCGGTGCAGGGCCAGGCTGGCGGCGTTCTCGGGGAAGACGCCGGACTGGATCGTCCAGACGCCGGCGTCCTCGGCGGCGGCGACGAACGCCGCCAGCAGCGCGCGGCCGACACCGTGGGCCTGGCAGCCCGGATGGACGTAGACGCTGTGCTCGACCACTCCGGCGTAGACCGGCCGGGACGAGACCGCCGAGGCGGCCACCCAGCCGAGCACCTGGCCGGTGCCGGTGTCGCAGGCCACGTAGCGCAGGCCCGGCAGCCTGGCCGAGGTGAAGCCCGCCCAGGCCGGGGCGCGGGTCTCGAAGCTGGCCTGACCCGTGTCCAGCCCGGCCTGGTAGATCGCCAGCACCTGATCGGCGTCGCCCGCGCGCATCGGCCGGATCTCCACCTCCGGCGGGGCGGCGGGCTTGGTGGCCTGGACGATCGCCGAGCGCACCCCGCCGCCGTGGTCAGCCGCCGGTGTGACCCGTACGCCCACGAACCCTGCGGCGGACAGCAACCGCCGGTACTCGGCCACCGGCAACGCCCCGGCCACACAGCCGATCCGCTCCTCGGCCGCCGCACGCGTAGCCGGGCCGGGCGCGCCCTCGACGACGACGTCGCTGACGCAGAACCGGCCGCCCGCCCGCAGCACCCGGAACGCCTCGGTCAGCACGGCCGCCTTGTCCCCTGACAGGTTGATCACGCAGTTGGAGAGCACCACGTCCACCGACCGGTCCGGCAGCGGCACCCGTTCGATGGTGCCGTGCAGGAACGACACGTTGCGCACCCCGGCCTGCTCGGCGTTGCGCCGGGCCAGCGCCAGCATGTCGGCGGCGGCGTCCAGCCCGTAGACCTTGCCGTGCGGGCCGGTCCGGCGCGCCGAGAGCAGCACGTCCAGGCCGCCCCCCGAGCCGAGGTCGAGCACGGTGTCACCGCGCCGCACCTCGGCGACGGCCACCGGGTTGCCGCAGCCGAGGCTCGCCCGCACCGCCTGCTCGGGCAGCGCCTGAAGGTCGGCGTAGCCGGCCGCGCCGAAACCGCCCTGCTCGAACGCGTCCCGTCCGCAGTCGGTGACCTCCTGCCCGGCGGCAGCCGCCCTCGCCAGCGCGGAGTAGTGGTCGATGATCTCGTCGTGCGCCATGGTGACGCTCCTTCACTCGCAGGCGGGCTCGGCCGGCACGGGGTTGCCCATGACCACGTCGGCGGCGGTCGGGAAGCACCGCACGCAGTTCTCGTTGATCCGGTACAGGCTGGACGTGCCCTGCCGCTCGACGAGCACGAACCGCACCTCGGCCAGGATCTTCAAGTGGTGCGAGACCGTGGACTGGCCCACCCCGGACGCCGCCACGATCTCGCCCACGCTCATCGGCGCGCGCCGCCGGGCCAGCAGCGACACGATCTGGATGCGGGTGGCGTCGGCCAGGGCCTTGAACCAGCTCGCGTACTCCTCGGCCGCCGCGCGCGGCAGCGGCTCCTTGTCCTCGTTCATCGTCAATCGACGATAGTCGATGAAGCTCGGCGAAGGAAGCCCCCGGGTGCCGTCGCGACGATGGAGCGGCACCAGGTCGCCGTCTACGTGGGGGCGATCGCGGCCGGCGCCGTGGTGGGCCTGGCCGCCCCCGGGCTCGGGCCGGTGCTGGAGCACGCGATCAACCCGGTGCTGGCGGCCTTGCTGTACGTGACGTTCCTACAGGTGCCGGCGGGCGAGCTGGTGCGGTCGCTGCGCGCCGGCCGGTTCCTGGCGGCAGCGCTGGTGGTGAACTTCGCCGTGGTGCCGCTGGTGGTCGCGGCGATGTTCGCCGTCCTGCCCGCCAGCCTGCCCGCCGATCGGGCTGTGCGGCTGGGCGTGCTGCTGGTGCTGCTGACGCCGTGCGTCGACTACGTGGTCGTCTTCACCGGGCTGGCCGGGGGCGACGCCCAGGTGCCCGAGCTGGACGGCAACCTGGCGGTGGTGGCCGGCGTGGTGCCGTTCTACGTGGCGTTCCTGGTCGTGATGGGCGCCGCCGGGCTCGCCGTCGCCCGATTGTTCCGCCTGGACGCGCCGGCCGGGCGGGCGATCGTCTTCACCGGCGCCACCCGCAACTCCCTGGTCGTGCTGCCGCTCGCGCTGGCGCTGCCCGGCCACCTGTCCGTCGCCGGGGCGGTCGTGGTCACGCAGACCCTGGTGGAGGTGGTGGGCATGCTCGTCTACGTCCGCGTGGTGCCCCGGCTGCCGTCACTGCGGTAGCGCGGAGCAGTGACCGGTGCGGTGGTCCTGGAGGCTCGCCACGGCCGCGCGCCGGGCCGCGGCCGGTTCGGCCAGCTTCGCGTCGATGCGGTCCACCACCGCCTCCAGCACTCAGCCACCGGAGCCGACGAGCCGGTCCAGCGCGATCGCGGGATCGGCGAGCGCGGTGCGGTCCACCGGGGAGCCCGCCAGGACGAGCGCCTTGAGCTGCTCGCCCTGGTCCCAGACGTTGACGTTCATGGCCGCGATCACCGTGTCGTCACGCAGCCAGAAGGCCAGGAACACCCGCGCGTCCAGGTCCCCGCGGATGACCACGTCGTGCGCGAGCCCGGGCGGGACGTGGCCGAGGTACTCCATGCCCAGGTCGTACTGGTCGGTGTAGAAGTAGGGCAGCTCGTCGTAGGCGGCCGGCCGGCCGAGCATGGCGCGGGCGGCCACGGCGGGCTGGTTGAGGGCGTTGGCCCAGTGCTCGACCCGGAGGTGGGTGCCCAGGCGGGGGTGGTAGGCGCTGGCGACGTCACCGGCGGCGAAGATGTCGGGATCGCTGGTGCGCAGGTCGGCCGTGGTCGTGACGCCGTTGTCGACCGCCAGCCCGGCGGCGGCGGCCAGCTCGGTGTCGGGCACGGCGCCGATGCCGGCCACCACGGCGTCCGCCTCGAGGTGGGTACCGTCGGCCAGCCGCAGGCCGGTCTCGGTGACCTCGGCGAGCCGGGCGCCGAGCCGCAGGTCCACGCCGTGCTCGCGGTGCAGGCCGGCGAAGACCGCGCCGACCTCGGGGCCGAGCGCGCCGAGCAGCGGCTGCCGTTCCTGCTCCACCACGGCGACCTCGGCGCCGGCCGCGCGGGCCGCGGCGGCGGTCTCCAGGCCGATCCAGCCGGCGCCGACCACGGCGATCCTGCCTGCGGCGGACAGCGTGGCGCGCAGCCGTTCGCAGTCGTCCACGGTACGCAGGTACAGCACGCGGTCGTGGCCGGGGACGGTCAGGCGGCGCGGGCTCGCCCCGGTGGCCAGCAGGAGCTTGTCGTAGCGGAGCCGCTCGCCGTCGGACAGCGTCACCTGGTGCGCGGCCCGGTCGAGTCCGGTCACCGCGACGCCGGTACGCAGGTCCACGGCGTGGTCGCGGTACCAGCCCGCGTCGTGCACGAAGATCTTCTGCCGTTCGTCGGCGCCCTGCAGGTAGCCCTTGGACAGCGGTGGCCGCTCGTAGGGCAGGTGCGGCTCCCTGCCGACGAGGACGATCTCGCCCTCGAACCCCTCCTTGCGCAGTGCCTCGGCGGCCTTGGCCGCGGCCAGGCCCCCTCCGGCGATCACGAACGTGGCCGGTGCCGGCATCGTCCCTCTCCTGTCTGCTCGTTCGGGTGGAAGGTCGCTCGTACGGGTGGCTAGGCGTGCACCCCGGACAGCGCGAAGAACTCCTGCCGGGAACGCGCGTCCTCGCGCAGCACCCCCTGCAGGGCGGACGTCACGGTGCGCGACCCGCGCACGCGCACGCCGCGCATCGACATGCACAGGTGCTCGGCCTCGATCACCACGCCGACGCCCTTGGGCGCCAGGTGCTGCCGCAACCAGTCGGCCACCTGCTTGGTCAGCCGTTCCTGCACCTGCAGATCGCGGGCGAACAGCTCGACGACCCGGGCGAGCTTCGACAGCCCGAGGATGCGGTCGCCCGGCAGGTAGCCCACGTGGGCCACGCCCTGGAACGGCAGCAGGTGGTGCTCGCACAACGACTGCACCGGGATGTCGCGGGCCAGCACGAGCTCGTCGTACCCCTCCTCGTTGGGGAAGGTCGTCAGGTTGAACTCGCGCGGCGCCAGCAGCTCGGCGTAGGCGTGCGCGACCCGCCTCGGCGTGTCGGCCAGGTGCTCGGACGTCGCGTCCCTGCCCAGTGCGGTCAGCAGGTCGGCCACCGCCCGCTGCGCGGCCTCCAGGTCCACGCCGTCGCCCCGGCGGACCACCCGCAGGCGGCGCTGCTGGTGCTCCGCCGGGGTGACGGCCGGCTCCGCCACGGACTCGCTCATGCCGCCCGCCCGTGATCGTTGCATGCGCCCCGCATGATGCAACCCCCTTCTTCTATCGATGAGTTTCGTTAACATTAGAAGGAGCACGGTAATTTAGTCAACAGGAGTGGGTTTTAGAATGGGCGAGGTCAACGGTGCATCGGCAGGCATCTCCGCCATCGCGGCACTGGACGAGCCGACCCGGCGCCGCCTGTACGAGTTCGTGGTGCGGCAGCCCGCACCGGTGAGCCGCGACCAGGCCGCCGACGCCGTGCAGGCGCCGCGCAACACCGTCTCCTTCCACCTCGACAAGCTGGTGGCCGAAGGCCTGCTCGAAGCCGTCTACCAGCGCCGCACCGGCCGCACCGGCCCCGGCGCGGGGCGGCCGTCCAAGCTCTACCGGCGCTCGCCCGGGCAGATCGCCGTCTCGCTGCCGGACCGGCGCTACGAGAGCGCCGCCCATCTGCTCGCCGACGCCCTCCAAGAGGCGCAGGACACCGGAGAGCCGCCGCGCGCCGTACTCGACCGCCGCGCCCGCGAGCTCGGCCGGGGACTCGGGCGCGACGCCCGCCCCGCCACTCCCGCGCCGGACGCGCGCACCGGGGTCATGCAGGCGCTGGAGGCCCTCGGCTTCGAGCCCCGCGCAGCCGGCGACACCATCGCCCTGGTCAACTGCCCCTTCCACAGCCTGGCCCGGCAGCACACCGAGCTGGTCTGCGGCATGAACCTGTGCCTGCTCACCGGCCTGCTCGAAGGTCTCGCCGCGACCGGGGTCACCGCCCGCCTGGAGCCCGACCCCGAGCACTGCTGCGTCCGCCTCCACCCGGCCGGCCCCACCCCGGCCGCGCACTGAGAGCGGCGCCACGCCAGGGCCCCCGGCCAGGCTGGGGCGGGGGCCCCGCCAGGCTGGGGCGGCGCCGGTCTACGCCCGGTCGAGGGCCGCTCGCACGCCGGGCTCGACGGCCGCGCGGAAGGCGGCGTCCAGCTCGGCGGGCGAGGCCGTCGTCTGACCGTCCACCCACGCCCGCAGCAACCCCATGAACGCCCCCACCACGCAGACCACCAGCAGGTCGAGCGCGGCCGAGCCCCGTGCGCCCGCCGCCAGCAGCTCCTCGCGGACGACGGCGGCGAGCAGCCGCTCGCCGTGCGCGTGCACCGGCCCGCCGCCGCGCCGCCCCAGCAGCGCCCGCACCAGCCGCTCCTGCTCACGCACGTGCTCGAACATCGGCAGGCTGAACGCCAGCAGCCGCCCCTGCGAGGAGCGGGCGCCATCCGCAGGGGGCCGCAGGAAGGCCAGCTCGCCGACGTTGCTGAGCAGCACGTCCTGCTTGTCGGTGAAATGGGCGTAGAACGTGGAGCGGCCCACGTCCGCCCGCTCGATGATGTCGGTCACGGTCACCGCGTCATACCCCTTGTCCAGGATCAGCGCCACCAGCGCCTCCTGGATCAGCCGCCGCGTGCGCCGCACCCGCCTGTCTCCGGACACTTCCCCGCCCTCTGTTCGGTACGGCACACTGCGGCCGATCTGCTCGTTGACCCGCGCCCTGGATGAACACATCATCCAATACCGAACACATCGTTCCGAACTCGGAGAGGTCAGGCCATGGCACTGGGCAAGCTCCTGCATCGTCACCACCACACCGAGCACCCCGACTCCGGCGGCGTGCTCGACCGGCCGCGCGCGTACGAGGTCTTCGGTTCGATCGCCTTCCTCGGCACCCGCCGCGCCGCCTTCACCCGCGTGGCCACCGCGGCCCGGCCCCGCGCCGGCGACCGGGTCCTCGACGTCGGCTGCGGCACCGGCTACCTCAGCCGGATCCTGGCCCCGGTCGTGACGCCCAGCGGGCACGTCACGGGCCTGGACCCGGCACCGGAGATGGTCCGCTACGCCACCCGCCGCGCCCCGGCCAACTGCACCTACGTCCAGGGCCAGGGGCAGGACCTGCCCTTCCCCGACCACTCCTTCGACCTGGTGGTCTCCAGCCTGGCCGTGCACCACATCCCGAAGGAGGCCCGGCCTGAGGCGTTGCGGCAGATGTACCGGGTGCTGCGGCCGGGCGGGCGGCTGCTCATCGCCGAGTTCCGCCCGCCGGCCGGCCCGGCCCGGCACCTGGTGGGCGTGCTGTCGGGGCCGGCCATGCGGCACGATCCCCGCGAGCTGCTCGGCACCCTGATCCCGGACGCCGGGTTCGTGGTGGAGTCGGAGGGCGCGTTGCCGTCCCTGCTGTACTACGTCCGGGCCACCCGGCCGTAGCCGCGGCGACCGCCGGGTCAGCCCCCGGACGGCGAGCAGCAGGAACAGCCTGGGGCGCAGGTCCCGCAGCCCTGCTCCTCGGTGGCGGCCGGGACGGCGCAGCAGGCGTCCCCGCGCCAGGCCTCGCGCCCCTCCTTGACGGCGACGGCGGCGATGATCAGCGCGGCGATCGGGTCGGCCCAGGACCAGCCGAACAGGCTGTTGAGCGCCAGCCCGGCCAGCAGCACACCGGACAGGTAGGTGCACAGCAGCGTCTGCTTGGAGTCGGCGACCGCCGAGGCCGAGCCCAGCTCGCGGCCCGCGCGCCGCTGGGCGCCTGACAGGAACGGCATGACCAGCAGCGACAGCGCGGCCAGGATCAGGCCCGGGGTGGAGTGCTCGGCCTCGCCGGCGCCGAGCAGGGCGCGTACGGCGTCGAACGTGACGTAGGCGGCCAGCGCGAAGAACGAGATCGCGATCACGCGCAACGCGGCCTTCTCCCGCCGCTCGGGGTCGGCGGCGGAGAACTGCCAGGCGACCGCGGCGGCGGAGGCCACCTCGACGATCGAGTCGAGCCCGAAGCCGATCAGCGCGGCGGAGGAGGCGGCGGCGCCGGCGGTGATGGCGACGGCCGCCTCGATCACGTTGTAGGTGATGGTGACCCCGACCAGCAGCCGGATGCGGCGCCGCAGGGCCGTCCGCCGCGCCAGGTCCAGCGTCACCGTCTGCCTCCGCCGTGGTCCGGGCACAGTGCCACGGCGTGGCCGGTGGCGGCCAGCAGCTGCTCGGCCGAGGCGAGCAGGTCCATCAGCTCGGGCCGGGTCAGGGAGTAGAACGACTGGCGGCCTTCGGCGCGGTAGTCGATCAGCCCGCAGTCGCGCAGGCAGGCCAGGTGCTTGGACACGGTGGACTGGGCCAGCCCGAGCTGGGTGGTCAGATCGACCACCCGGGCCTCGCCGCGGGCCAGCCGCTGCACGATGCGCAGCCGGGTCTCGTCGGCCAGGGAGTGGAACAGCGCCGCCGCAGGGGAGATGCCGGCGGCGATGTCGGCACTGACACAACGGCCGGCATCCTGATTGATCGCCATATGGCGATGATAGCCAGGAATCGGAATGTAGTGAAGGCGCGCCGGTCGGCGGGCAGGCGGACAGCGATCGGGTCCATGGAGCACAGGTCTGACCTCTTCGAGAACCAGCCGCGCAGGCCCCGATCGGCGTCGAACGGCGAGCGCAGCGCGTAGACGAGATCCGCCTCGCGTCAGGCCGCGGCCACCTCGTCGGCGGCGATCTCCCAGCCGACCCGGCGGACGAGGTCGTACCGCTGGTGCAGCCGCGAGGCGGGAGCGCGGACCGCCGCGTGCCGGCGCGGCCGCCGGCGCAGGTCGGCCGCCTTGCCGACGTAGAGGACCTCGTCGCGTTCGCCGAGGAAGCCGCGTTCGCCGAGGAAGAGGTAGACGCCGGCCTCGCGCGGCGCGTGCGCGGCGGCGGCCCGCAGGACCGCGAGCCCCGCCTCGCCCCATTCGTTCACCTGGCCTCCTCCGGCTCGCGCGGCGGCTGGATCAGCGCCTGAGCGTACCGTGGCAGGCGCCGGGTCAGGACGGCGGCGAGCAGCCCGAGCCCGGCGTAGGCAGCGCCGAGCAGGCTGGCGGCGGTCCAGCCCGCGGCGCTGTAGGCCCAGGTGGTGGTGACCGCGCCGAGCGCGGAGCCGAGGGAGTAGCAGGCCATGTAGGCGCCGATGACGCCGCTGCTCCGGTCGGGCCGGGCGGTGGTGAGCAGGTGCTGGTTGCTGACGTGCACAGCCTGTACGGCGAAGTCCAGCACCACGACGCCGGCGATCAGCAGCCACAACGACGACCCCGCCTGCGCGATCAGCAGCCACGAGGCGGCGAGCACCGCCAGCGCCCAGCACGTGACGGCGGGCGCCCGGCCCCGGTCGGCCCACCGTCCGGCCCGGGCCGCGCCGAGCGCCCCCGTCAGACCGGCGAGCCCGAACAGCCCGGCTTCGGTGCTGCCGAGGTGCCACGGCGCGTCGCCGAGCGGCAGGGCCAGCCCGCTCCACAACGTGCCGAAGGAGGCGAACAGGAAGAACGCGACCAGCCCCCGGCTCAGCAGGAGCCGGTCACCGGCGGCCAGCCTGACCAGCTCCGACAGCGCGTCGCCGTAGCTGGCGCGGGGACGGCGGAGCTCGGGCTCCAGCGTGAGCCGGGCGGCGAGCGCGAGCGCGGCGCAGAGCCCGGCGATGACGAGGTAGACGACCCGCCAGCCGGCGTGCTCGCCCAGCGTGCCCGCCACCACCCGCACGCCGAGGATCCCGACGACCACACCGGAGGTGACCGCGCCGATGTTGCGGCCCCGCTCGCCCGCCGGTGAGACGGCGGCGACGTAGGCCACCGTGATCTGCACGACCACGGCGAACAGCCCGGCCAGGGCCAGTCCCGCGATCGCCACGGCGGCCACGGGCGCGATGGCGGCCACCCCCGCACCCGCCGCGGTGAGCAGCAGGTGCACCGTGATGAGCCGGCGCCGATCCACCAGGTCACCGAGCGGGACCAGCAGCACCAGCCCCGCCAGGTAGCCGATCTGCCCGGCGGCGACCAGCCATCCCAGCGATCCCTCGTCCAGCCCGAGGTCCCGGCCCGCGGCCTCGATGACCGGCTGGATCCCGTAGACGACCGACACCGCCACCGCGCACACCAGCGCGAGCACGGCCCGCCGCCTTCCCGTCAACCCCGACGCCATACCCGCCTCCGAAAGGTTTCAAAATGCAACTCATTGGAAGCTAGGGCATAATGGTTTCAAATCGCAACCCATCTTGGAGAGGCCAGTGGACGTCACGCTCGCTACGGGAAGCTCGTGGACCGACCCGGCCTGCCCGGTCGCCCGGACCGTCGATCTGGTCGGCGACCGGTGGAGCCTGCTGATCGTCCGCGACGCGATGGACGGGGCCGCCACGTTCACCGAGTTCCACCAGCGGCTGGGGATCGCCCGCAACATCCTCACCGACCGGCTGCGCAAGCTGGTCGAGCAGGGCATCCTCGCCAAGAGCGCCGACGGGGGTGACGGCCGGAGGCACAGCTACCGGCTCACCGAGGCCGGGCAGGACCTCTTCACCGCCGTCGTCGCCCTGCGCCAGTGGGGGGAGCGTCATGCCTTCGCCCCGGGGGAGCCGCACTCCGTCCTCGTCGACGAGCAGGGGCGGGAGCTGCCCGAGCTGCGCCCGTCCGGGCAGGACGGCACGCCGCTGTCCGCCGGGGCGTCACACGTCCGCAAGATCACCTGAGCCGGCCGGCACACATCACCGGACGGAACGCTCCGTATGTCACCCGGACGGGACGCTGCGCGCGTCATTCGGGCGGCACACTCCCGCGCGTCATCCGGGCGGCACGCTACGTGCGTCATCCGGGCGGCACGCACCGCGCGTCATTCGGAGGGAACGCCGCGTGCCAAGGCCCGTAGGGCGTGCGCGGTGGCCTCCGGCAGGGACAGGACGCCGAGCGGGGCTTCCGCCAGCGCGCCGGGCTGCGGGAACGCCCTGCTGAGCCCGGCCGGAGCGAGACCCGGCACGAACGCACCGAACAGGCGGGCGAGGTCCGCCATGACGGCCCCCGCCCGCTCGGCGTCCGGCACCCCGGCACGCACGAGTTCGCGCACGCCCGCCTCGAACGGATCCCAGGCGCCACACGGCTCCCCCGGCCCGTCCAGGGCGAAGATCCGCCGCGCCCGGCGGACATGGTGGATCAGGCCGTCGAGCCGGGGCAGATGGGCGACCATCACCAGCTCCGTCGCGGACCGCCGGCTGATCTCGATCATGCCGGGGTCACCGTCCACCAGGATGGTCCGCCGGTAGGTGCCACCGGCCACCATCTCCACGGCCGCCGTCGCGCGCGCCGACAGGCGCCGCAGCGCGTCCGCGAAGTCGAGGGATCCGTCGTGGGAAAGCCTGATGGCCAGCCCGCCATCCGCCCGCAGCCGGTCGGCGGCCCGCCGCCGGGCCCGCAGCTCGCGCGGGGTGGCGCGGAACACCTCGGCGAGAACGCGGTTGAGCTGCCGCACGCTGCCGAACCCCGCGGCGAACGCGATCTCGGACACCCGCAAGTCGGTGTCGTCGAGCAGCCGGCGGGCGAAGTGCGCGCGCCGGGAGCGGGCGAGGTGGTCGGCGCTCACCCCCGCGTACTGGAGGAACATGCGCCGCAGGTGCCGCGGCGACACGCCCAGCCGGTCGGCCAGACTGCTCTCCGTCGCTTGGTCCAGCGCCCCGTCGGCGATGAGCCGGACGGCCCGGCACACCAGCTCCGGCATGTCGCCCGCGTCCGCCGGCTCGTGCCGGTACGGGCGGCAGCGATGGCAGGCCCGGTAACCGGCGGCCTCCGCCGCGGCGGCGAACGGGAAGCGGGTGACGTTCGCCGGCAGGGGGCGGCCCGGGCAGTCGTCGCGGCAGTAGATGCCGGTGGTCACGACGGCGCCGACGGCGTTCACCCCCTCAGCATGGCACCTCCCGGCCCACCAGATCGGACAGATCCGGACAAGCTGCTAGTCCAGGCCGGATCCGGTGGCCGTTCGCCCGGCAGAATCGGGGCCTCCATCGACAGAAAGGCCGCCCCATGACCGCGGTTTCGAACAAGCAGCTCGTCATCGACGCGTGGAAGATCTTCGCCACCCGGGACCCCGTCCAGGTCGCCGCCCTCTTCGCGCCCGACGCGCAGTGGCTCGCGCCCGCCGGAAACGCGACGTCCCTCGCCCTCGACGGGACCCACCACCTCATCGGACGGGAGCGGATCGTGCGGTTCCTCACCGAGGAGTTCGCCACGGTGTTCGTCGAGGACGTGTCGATCCGCTTCGGCGGCTTCCACGCCGACGGTGACACCGTGGTGGCCGAGCTGCGGCTGCAGGCCACGCTGAGCCACGGCGGCCACTACGACAACGAGTACTGCTTCGTCTTCGAGCTGGAGTCGGGCCTGATCAAGCGGGTCCGCGAGTACATGGACACGCAGCGCGGCGCGGCCTGGTTCCGTTCACCCGCCCCTGCGTCCAGCGGTGAGCGGCGATCAGCTTCGGCGGCCGTTCAACAGTCCGGCGGGCACGGTGCTCTATCACCATGACGGAACCAGGAAAGGCAGAGCTCATTGGATGAGCGCTTCGAGGAGTTCGCGGCGCAGCGGGCCGACGCGTTGCTGCGCTACGGCTACCTCCTCAGCGGCAACCCGCACGACGCGGCCGACCTCACCCAGGAGGCGCTGGTACGGCTGCACCGCGCCTGGCCGCGCGTACGCCAGAAACAGGCGCCGGAGGCGTACACCCGGATGATCATGACCAGGCTGCACATGAGGGCGTGGCGGCTGCGCAGGCGCGAGCGGCTCGACTGGGCGCTGCCCGACACGGCGCAGACGGACCGGCCGCCGTCGGACGACGGCCTCTGGCCGGCGCTGGACGGCCTGCCGAAGAAGCAGCGCGCCGTGCTGGTGCTGCGCTACTACGAGGATCTCTCGGACGAGGAGATCGCCGCCGTGCTGGGGGTCTCGCGCGGGACCGTACGCAGTCACGCCTCGCTCGGCCTGGCCAAGCTCCGCACCATCCTGCCCGACCCGACGGCGAACGGAACCCACGCATGACCGACGAGCTGGAAACCCTCCTGCGTGCCGAGCTCGGCAGGGCCGCCGAGCGGGCCCCGAAGGCGCCGCCGCGCCTGCCGTCCGAGGTGGTCGCGCGCTCGAACAGGCGCAGGACGGCGAGGACCGCGCTGGTGGCGGGCGTCTGCGTGGTGGCCGTCGCCGTCCCCGCCGGCCTGGCCGCCACGCGCGGAACGGATCGCGGCGACGTCGCCACCAGCACCATCGCGCCCGACCTGCCGCCCAAGGACTACACGGCCGACGCGTACCGGATCGGCGAGGCCGTTCTGCTCGACAACCCCTCCCAGAACCGGCCCATCTCCCTCTGGTACGCCCGTACCGACGCGGGCACGGCCCTGTGCGTACGAACGCAGGACAGGAGCGGCGGCAGCACCGCGTCCTGCGGCGAGCCCCTCGGCGGCGAGGCGGCGTCCGAGCAGGGCTCCACCGAGCGCTTCCCCGGCCCGGCGACGGGCCTGCTGCTGTACTACGGCACCGCGGGCCCCGAGGTCGCCCGCGTCACCGCCGTCACCTCGACCGGCAAGCTCCCGGCCACGATCCACCACCCCACCGGCACCCCCCGCGGCATCTGGACCGTCACCGTCCCCTCGGCCCAGAAGGTGACCGCCTTCGAGGTCACGGACGCCGCCGGCAAGCCGATCACGCGCCTCGAACGGCAGCCCTTGGCCGCCCCGGAAGCCTCGGCGGAACCGGTGGGCCGCACCCTGCAGATGCCGGGCAAGCTGGTCGCGGGCCTGTACGAGACGCCCGACCAGACCCTGATCTGGAAGCTGGACGGCCGGGCCGTCGGCCGCACCCACACCCTGTCCGCCGGCGGGGCGGCGCCCGGCCGTGGCGGGCCCCTGGTCGACATGGCGGGCAAGCCGATGGACGTGGAGCTGGGCGAGCACGGGGAGCACTGGTTCGGCATCACCAGCGACAGGACCGCCCGGGTCAGGCTGGTCTTCCGCGACGGCACGACCGTGGAGGCCACGACCAGGGCGGATCCGTGGCGGATCGGGGGGTTCCGGCTGTTCGCGGGGACGCAGCGGCACAGTGCGGATCTGTATCGCGACGGGTTCCGGATCGTGGGGTACGGCGAGGACGGTGCGGAGGTGTGGCGGGAGGATCACCCGGGGTCGTGATCAGGCCGGGTGGCGGTGCCGGGTTCCTTCCGGGGTGAAGGTGAAGGTGTCCTTGAACGCTCCCCTGCCTGTGCGGATGGCCAGGAGGACGGGTTCGTCGCGGGCGGGCCGCCCGTTCCACAGGTGGCAGCAGACGATCGGTCCCGTAGCCCGTTCGGGCAGGTAGGCGAGGGCCTTGCCGAACTGCGGGTTCGTGCCGCCGAAGAGCACGGAGGGCGGGCCGAACCGCCGGCGTACGTCGGTGAGGGTGCGGTTCTGGGCGGCCCAGGTGGTGATGGTCCGGCAGAGGGACGCGTGCTCCTCGCTCCGACGGAGTCGAAGGCGCCCCGGGACTCCAGCGCCCGCAACGCCTGCTCCCACTCCTTCTCCCGCCCCCCGCGTGAGCCAGGTGATCGAAGATCAAGCGCAGAGCCGTCTCACCGCCGAACATGCCGGGCCGGCGCAGCGCCTGGTTGAGCCGGTCCTTGAGGTGGCTACGGATCTCGGCGCAGGAGCGTGCGCCGGGCGTGATCGTCATGCTGCCCATCTCCTCAGACGTACCGGAGGCGACGCAAGCCGGCGGACGTCAACCAGGCCCGGCACTATTCCCGACGTTCGAGCGTGAGCAGCGGCTCCGCGAACACGGGCGCCGGCGCACCCGGATCCGCCGCGACGGCCTCCTCCAGGCGGCGGAAGCCGATCTCCAGCTCATCCGGCGTGAGCTGCGCGAAGAACGACAGGGTACGCAGGCGCAGCCGTTCGAGCATGTCGGCGCGCGTGCCGGGGGACGGCTCGACGACCGTGCGGAAGCCGCTGACGCGCCAGCCCTGCGACGTGAACATCGCGATCACCTCGTGCAGCGGCTGGAACAACGCGGCGTCCGCCTCGTACCCCCGGGGGAAGTGCGCCAGCCACCACGGCCGGGGATGGTGATCGCTGAAGTTCGCGCGCAGCAGCAGCCGTCCGCCGGGCTTGAGCACCCGGGCCAGCTCCCGTACGGCTCGCGGCTTGTCCTGGACGTGGTGCCAGGACAGGAACAGCAGCGCGTAGTCGGCGCTGCCGGACGGCACGGGCAGGTCCTCGGCGGAGCCTGCCAGATAGCGCACGTCAGGATGTGCGGAGCGCTCCTGTGCGATCTCGCGCATGCGGACGGACGGCTCGACGCCCGTCACCGGCCCGAACGTCCGCGCCAGGGCGGGGGTGTACCGGCCGGTCCCCGAGCCGACGTCCAGCCCGGTCAGCGGACGCCGCTCGGGCAGGACCCCTTCGAAAGCGCTGATCCAGGTCTGCAGTTGCCGCTCGTTGAGCGCGCGGCCGCGCGCGTAGTCCTGGTACTGCTCGGTGTCGTAGTCGATCCGCCTCATCGCAGCTCCCCGCATCTCCGGGCTGCCGCGAACCGCCAGCCCGATATATCGAGTAGATACATCGGCACGATATGCACCCAGTGCGGCGATCCGCAATGCTTGACACGCTTCCATAACGTTCGCTTATGGGGCGGATCACAGCTAGCTGTTGGACTTCTAGATCCTGCTTGGGCAGGCTGGAGACAACCCAGAACAAGCAACCGAATGGGGAGAAACCCTCATGAACGCATACGAAAAGGCCATGCGGCCGGAAGACCTCACCCGGCTGTTCGTCGAGCGCTCCAACGCCGGGGACGCGGCCGGAGTAGCCGCGCTCTACGAGGAGGACGCGGTGGTCGCCTACCCGCCGGGCAGCCGGACCGTCGGCCGCGCCGCGATCCAGGCACTCTGGGAGAAGGTGCTGGCCAACCGGCCGAAGTTCGAGCCCGAGCAGCCCTTGCCGACGCTGATCAGCGGTGACCTGGCTCTCACCTCGACCCCGCCCAAGGACGGCGCCGGCGCCCGGGCGCAGGTCGTGCGCCGCCAGCCGGACGGCAGCTGGCTGCGCGTCCTCGACCAGCCGGAGTTCGTCACCCCCGGCCGCTGACCACCGCACGCCCGGAGCCACCGCACGAGCGCACAAGCGCGCGGGCGTTCCGGGCGTGTCACCTCACGGCGTTCGGCTCAGGACCCGAGCGTGACCTCGGCCAGCTCCCGCCAATCCCGCTTCTGCCCATCACGCATCGCCTCGGCGAACCCGCTCTCACCCAGGCGCTCAAGCGCATCCGCCGCGATCCTGGCCGCATCCGGCAGCGACCGGTCCACAGCCCCCCGCACCCCGTCGCTGGCCCCCAGCAACCGCACGGCCTGCTCGTACTCACCCTCCCGCATGGCCACGTCCGCGACCCCGACCAGCACCTCGGCGACCAGCGGCGGATACGCCTGCGGCACGACCACCCGGAACGCCTCGGCCCGGCGCCCGCGCGACTCCTCCAGGTCCTCGGTCAGATAGCCGTACAGGTTCATGGCGCCGACGTACACCACGTCGCCCAGGTCGGCGTGCTCCAGCACCGTGGCCAGGTGCCGGTGCGCCGCGTCGGGCTCGCCGCGCCAGCGCGCCAGGTGCGCCCTGGCCATCTCCAGCTGGGCGAGCGCGTCCGGCCACGCGATGCCGCCCGCGAACCGCTGGGCGTCCGCGATCGCGGCGGCGCTGGCCCGCTCGTCGCCCAGCAGCCAGTGCAACTGGGCCTGCCGCGCCCGCACCCCGACCACGTCCTCGGTCGCGCCCAGCTCGGTCAGCGCCACCGCGGCCTCGTCGAAGCACGCGCACGCGCGCGCGAACTCGCCGCGCATGGCGAGCCGGTCGGCCAGGAACATCAGCGCCAGCGAGATGCCCCACCGGTCGCCCTGCGCCCGGAACTCCGCGAGCGCGAGCTCCGCGTCCGTGTCGACGCCGGTCTCGTCGCCGCTGATCGACAGCCGCAACCGGCCACGGGCGAGCCTGGCCTGCGCGCGCACCCACGGGTCGTCGTCGACGACCAGCGGGTCGAACGCCGACAGGAAGTCCGTCGCGTCATGCAGCAACCGCTCCAGCGGCACGACGAACCCCAGCATCGGGTTGCGGTAGCCGCTGCGCTGGATGTAGCGGTGCGCCTCCTGGATCCACTCCCGCGCCCGGAACTGGTCGCCGTACCCGGAGGTGACGAACACCGTCACGATCGTGTACGCCACCGCCCGCACCTCGTCGGGCACCTCGCCCTGCAGGGAGGCCGCCGCGATGCTCAGCTCGGTGCCCTCGGCCCGGTGCCCGCCGAGGTACCAGTACCAGCCGGCCGCCGCCACCAGCCGCATCGCCTCCAGGGCACGGCCCTCGGCGATCGCCCCGCGCAGCGCCACGACGATGTTGTCGTGCTCCGCCTCCAGCCTGGCCATCCACTCCAGCTGCTCGGCCTTGCGCAGGTGCGGCTCGGCCGTCTCCGCCAGCTCGATGAAGTGCTCCAGGTGCGCCCGCCGCACCGACTCGGTCTCTTCCGCCTCGGCGAGCCGGTCCGCCGTGTACTCCCTGATGGTGTCGAGCATGCGGTAACGCGGCGTGCCCTCGCCGTCGGCCTGCAGCAGCGACTTCTCAGTGAGCGCCGTCAGCACGTCGAGCACCGGCTCGCCGGCGAACACCTCGCCGCCGCACACCCGCTCGGCCGCCTCCAGGCTCGCCCCGCCGGAGAAGACCGACAGCCGCCGCAGCACGCCGCGCTCGGCCTCACTCAGCAGGTCCCAGCTCCAGTCGACGACCGCGCGCAGCGTCTTGTGCCGCGGCAGCGCCGTGCGGCTGCCGCTGGTCAGCAGGCGGAAGCGGTCGTCGAGCCGGCGCGCGAGCTGATCGACCGACATGGTACGCAGCCGCGCCGCGGCCAGCTCGATGGCCAGCGGGATCCCGTCGAGCGCCTGGCAGATGCGCGCCATGGCGGCCAGCGTGCCGGCGTCGGAGCCGATGCCCTTGCGCACCAGCTCCGCCCGGTCCCGCAGCAGCCGCACCGCGGGCGAGGACATCACCGCACCCGGCTCGGCCCCCTTCACGGGCAGCGCGAGCGGCTCGACCTGCCACAACACCTCGCCGGTGATCCCGAGCGGCTCCCTGCTCGTGGCCAGGATGCGCAGCCTCCTGCACTCCCCGAGCAGGCGGTCGGTGAAGGCCGCCGCCTCCTCGATCACGTGCTCGCAGTTGTCCAGCACCAGCAGGATCGCGCGTTCCCTGATCGCGGTGATGAGCCGGTCCAGCGAGTCGCCGCCGCGCGCGTTGCCCGTCAGCCCCTGGTCGCGCAGGCCGATCGCGGTCAGGGCCGCCTGCGCCAGCTCGCCGCCCGCGCGTACCGAGGCCAGCTCGACCAGCCAGGCCCCGTCCGGCAGCTCGCCGAGCATCGTCCGCGCCGTCTCCGTGGCCAGCCGGGTCTTGCCCGAGCCGCCCGGCCCGGTCAGCGTGACCAGCCGGTGCTTGACGGCCAGCCCGGCCACCGTGGCGAGGTCCTCGTCCTTGCCGACGAAGCTCGTCAGCTCGGCGCGCAGGTTCGTCCTGTTGCTCTGCGCCCGCTCGCCCAGCTCGCCGCGCAGCAACGCGGTGTGCAGCGCCGACAGCTCGGCGGAAGGGTCGGCGCCGAGCTCGTCGGCCAGCCGCTCGCGGGTGCGCTGGTACAGCGTCAGCGCCTCGTTCCCGCGCCCCGCCTCGGCGAGCGCGCGCATCAGCGCCGCCACGAAGCCCTCCCGCATCGGGTACGTGGCCACCAGCTCCGTCAGCTCGGACACCAGCTCCGAGCCGCGTCCGAGCCGGAGGTCGGCGTCCACCCGGTCCCCCAGCGCGGTCACGTGCAGCTCGTTCAGCCGCACCACCACGGCGTCGAACGCCTCGCTGTCGCGCAGCGCGATGTCGGCCATGGCGGGGCCGCGCCACAGCTCCAGCGCCGAACGCAGCAGCTCCGCCCGCATCTCGGGCTCCGCCGCGCGGGCCTGGCCCACCAGCTGCTCGAACCGGGAGACGTCCACGGCGTCGGCGGCGACCGCCAGCCGGTAGCCGCCGGACTCCGCCTCGATCACGCCGTCCGGCAGCACCCTGCGCAGCCTGGACACCAGCGCCTGCAAGGCGTTCACCTCGTCGGCGGGCGGTTGCTCCCCCCAGATCCAGTCCACCAGCCTGGCCCGGGTGACGATCCGGCCGGGATCGAGCGCCAGCACGGCCAGCAGCGCCCGCAGCCGAGCCCCGGGAACGTCCAGCAGGGCCCCGTCGCTGTTCCGGACCTCGAACGGCCCGAGCAATCCAACTCGCACATCCGCATTCTGCCGAAACAACGCCAGGACGACTAATCGCCGCCCTTCGCGAGCGTCCGCACCGGGACGGCCCGGAGGCCGTGGTCCCACCACAGCAGGGCGGCCGACACCAGACAGGCGGCGGTGAACCACAGCGGCGAGATGGCCTGATCGAGGTTCAGATCCAGGTCGTAACCGGACAAGAGGTCGAGATGGTAACGGTCGGGCATCCAGGGGATGATCTCCACCATCAGCCCCGCCAGGGCCGCCACGAGCAGTCCCAGGGTGGCCGCCCACCGCATGCGTCCGCTCCCCGTCCGTAACGCGACCAGCACCACGACAGCCGGCCCGCCGATCCCGACGAACAGCTCGAACGCCCACCAGCCCGCCATGAGCACGTCCCCCACCAGCCTGGACAGCCATCTCGCCGGGGCATGGGCGGAGAACCACAACACGTGACCGTTGTAGAGATTGACCAGAGGCGGCAGCAGCAGGACCGCGCAGGCGCCGATCCTGACGGTCGCGGCCAGCCAGGGCGGCCCGGCCGCCGGCAACCGCCCGGGCCGCGCCGGCGCGGCCCGGCCGCGTGCCTCGCCGAGGTCATGGGCGGACCGGGCCAGCCAGATCAGCAGGAACGCCTCGACGAACACGGTGCCCTCCCGCCTCACCCCGATGGCCAACGGCACGAAGCTCACCCAGATCGCCGCCAGCAACGCCGTGAGAAGGATGAGTGCGAGCGGCACGACGAGCATGCCGGCGCCGTACCCGACCGTGTCGCGCCGCCACCGCCCGTCCCGCCACTGCGCCACCCACACCAGCACCCACCACACGGCCTCCGCCACGGCGGCGAGAACGTCGAGGTCCCGCACCGGCGCGCCCAGCTCGTCGGCCACGTAGATCGCCTGGGCCAGCAACCCCGCCCCCAGCAGCAGCCCGGCATGGCCGACAGTGCGCCGCAGCACCAGGAAGAAGCCCACCACGACCGCCGCCATCAGCCCCGCGTCGATCACCCGCGCCCCCTGGGGCCACTCCGGCACGACGGCGTACACCAGGCAGGACGCCACCGCCGCGTACAGTGCCACGCGCAAGGCCCGCACCGCCCGGTCCGGTTCCGCCGCCCGTCCGACCGCCGGCCCTCGCAGGCTCTGCCACAACGCCCACGCCGACACCGCACCGGCCAGCACCATCACCGGCACATTCGGGCCGAGCAGCGCGCTCAGCAGCCCCTCCTCCTCGTCGTGCAGCAGCGTCAGCCGGTGCATCAGCGCGTGATCCCCGCGTGCCGGCACGACCACGAGCGTCGCCACGTAGGCGCCCGTCACGAGCAGGGCGGGAACGGCCAGCCGGTAGCGACGCACGTGTTCACGTCCAGACGTCGGAGGAAGATCGAAACGCCTCACCCTAGCGAGCCGGTCCAGCGAAGTCGATCTTCCTCCCGCGACCTCCGGGGGTCACCTCACGCGACGGCGGTCCCCTCCAGCTCGACCATCAAGTCGGGGATCGCCAGCCGGGTCACGCCGAGCATCGTGGTGGCCGGCGCCGCCCCGGCGGCGCCCAGCCGTGCCGCCAGCACGCCGTAGTGCTGGAAGAGCAGGTCGACGTCGGTGGTGTAGACGTTCAGCCGGACGAGGTCCGCCAGCGACATCCCGGCCTCGGCGAGCACGGCCTCCAGGTTGTCCAGGGTCAGGGCGAGCTGTGCCGCCATGTCCCCTGCGTGCTCGGGCTTGCCGTCGCCGCTCATCGCGGTCTGCCCCGAGCAGTACAGGGTGCGGGTGTGCCCGGAGACCAGCTCGGCCTGGTTGTAGCCCAGCTCCACCGACCACGGCCACGGGTTGACCGCCGTTCGCTGCATCGTCATATCGGCTCCATTCCGATTCATGGGGAGTTGGGACGCCGCCACCTGCGGCGTCGCGGAGATGAGCCTGCCAACAAATCACGACATCCTGTGTCGTGTATCTCGATAGAGTTCTCGCATGCGCGCCGACCGGTTGGTCTCGCTGGTGCTCCTGCTGCGACAGCACGGCCGGTTGTCGGCCGCCACGCTGGCCCGCGAGCTGGAGGTGTCCACCCGCACCGTGCTGCGTGACATCGAGGCGCTGTCGGCGGCCGGTGTCCCGGTCTACGCCGAGCGCGGCCGGCACGGCGGGTTCGCGTTGTTGCCCGGGTTCCGCACCGAGCTGACCGGGCTGAACCCCGACGAGGCCCTGGCCCTGCTGGTCGCCGGGTCGCGGCGCGGCGCGCAGGCGTTCGGCCTGGGCTCGGCGCTCGCCTCGGCCATGCTCAAGGTGGTCGACGCGCTGCCGGACAGCTACCGTGACACCGCGGCGGGCGCGGCCGAGCGCCTGCTCATCGATCCGGAGACGGACCTGCTCTCACGCCGGCTGGTGACCGAGGAGGTGCCTGACGCCATCGCGGCTGAGGTGCTGCGCGCGGTGTTCGCCGGGCGCCGGCTGGAGATCCACTACGCGGCGGCGGACGAGCCCCCGAAGTGGCGCACGGTGGACCCGATCGGCCTGGTGACCATCCGCGACCGGGGCTACCTGCTGGCCACGAGATCCGGCGAGGACCGTACGTACCGGCTGTCCAGGGTGCTGGCGGCGAAGGAGCTGCCCGAGCCCGCGCAGCGACCGCAGCGGGTCGATCTGGGCCGGGCCTGGCAGGAGCGCAGCACGCGGTTCAGAGCGGGCGGCGACCAGGTCGCCGTGCTGCTGCGGGTCAGACCCGCGCGGCGGGAGGAGCTGCTGGGCACCGCGCTGGCCGTCCGCAGCGAGGAGACCGACGCGGACGGCCTGCTGCGGCTGGAGGTCGCCTTCCAGGACGCGCGGCACGCCAAGTGGGCGTTGTGGCAGCTCGGCCTGGACGCGGAGGCGCTGGCTCCGCAGTGGTTGCGCGCCTACCTGCGCGACCGCGCCGCCGCGCTCGCCGCCCGCTACGAGGTCCCGTCACCGCGGTGACGGCACCGCTCCGAGGTCACGTCACCGCGGTGACGGCGCGATCATGCGGGCTGCAGCCGCCGTGCAAGCGCCGCGTGATCGGCTACCGGAGTCGGAACGAAGCAGGGTGTGTGGGGAAGAACCAGGATGGCATCGATCGTTTTCGGGACCGCCGCCGTGATCGCGTTCATCGTGGGCGTGGTGCTGTTCTTCAGGTTGCGGCGCAGGCCCGAGACCCGGGTCGGCGCGTACGTCAGCGCCTTCTTCCTGTTCCTGGGGGCGGGGATGCTGACCATGGGGTCCCTCTCGTTCGGCAGCCTGGAGTCCGCCGCGCTGCGGACGTTCACCGCCGAGGAGCGCGCCGCGGCGGTGCCGTGCGACGCGACCGTCCTGGGCGCCGAGCAGACCTCCAACAAGCTCAACGGCCGCTACATCTGGCTGCTGCGGCTACGGGTCACCCCGCAGGGCGGCGGCGGCCCGTACGAGATCGAGCGCACCAGCCGCCTCACCTCGTTCATGGGTGAGAGCCTGCAGAAGGGCAACGTCGGGTTCCCCTGCCTGGTCTCCCGCACCGACAGCACGCGGATCGAGATCGCGGCCCTGGCCTGAGCGGCGCGCGTCAGCCGAAGGTGATGACCGAGCGCTTGCCCGCACGCCCCTCGGCCATGGCGTCGAGCACCGCGTTCGCCTCGCCCAGGCCGACCGTGGTGACCTCGGGCAGGATGCCGTGCACGGCCGAGAACGCCAGCGTGTCGCGCAGGTCGTGCGGCGAGCCGGACGGGTTGGCCATGGCGTGCAGCCGGTTGAGCGCCATCGGCTGGGCGGGCAGGGTCAGCGGCTCGGGGCCGTACCCGCACAGGACGAGCGTGCCGTCGGGTGCCAGGCCGGTGAGGGTCGCGGCGGCGGCGGAGGTGGACGGGGCGGCGTTGAGTATCAGGTTCGCGCCGCCGTCCCACGCCCGCAGCGCCTCGGCCGGGTCGGTGTCCTGGGTGGCGACGAAGCGCTCTGCGCCCAGCTCGCGTGCCGTGGCCTCGCCACGGTGGGAGCGGCCGACGACGGCCACGCGGGCGCCCATGGCGACGGCGTAGCGTACCGCCAGCGCGCCGACGCCGCCGGTGCCGATGACGGCGACCCGCGAGGTGGCGGTGATCCCGGCCTGGCGCAGGCTGTTGAACGCGGTCAGGCCCGCGCACATCAGCGGCGCCGCGGCGACCGGGTCGAGCCCCTCGGGCAGCGGGGTCACGAAGTCGGCCTTGAGCACCGCGTACTCGGCGTAGCCGCCGTCCATGACGATGCCCGTGATGCGCTTGCGCGGGCAGAGGATCTGGTCGCCGCGCACGCAGTAGTCGCAGTGGCGGCAGGAGTCGCCGAGGAACTGCGCCCCCACGAGCGTGCCGGCCGCCGGCCACGACACGCCAGGGCCGGTGGCGGCCACCACCGCGGTGATCTCGTGGCCGGGCACCACCGGGAAGCGGGCGATCGGCCAGTGGCCCCGCAGCAGGTCCAGGTCCGTGTAGCAGATCCCGCACGCGACGAGCTTGACGAGGACCTCGCCCGGTCCGGGTTCTGGCACCTCACGCTCGGTGAGCGTCAGCGGCTCGCCGGCCGCGGTGGCAAGGGCCGTAAGCATGAAAGGCAGACCTCGATCTCTGTTCGGCTGGTGTCATTCAAGCGGTCGCCGCGCCGGTCGTCCGCGAGGCGGGCTCTGGTGTGTCGCCATCAGGGTGCCCGGCCTGTCCGGGGTTGCCCAGGTCCGCGTTCCGCGTACGTCCGCCGTGCCTACCACCAGCAGGGACAGGCTGACGGCGCCGCCCACGGCGACCTGCCGCGATACTGAATCCATGGCTACCCATCCCCCGGCGGCCGTGTCGGGTCAGCAGCGGCGGCTCGGCCCGCGTGCGGAGCTGAGCGAGTTCCTGCGCACGCGCAGGGCCCGGCTGCGGCCGTGCGACGTGGGGCTCGCCGAGCACGGGCGGCGGCGCAGGGTGCCGGGGCTGCGGCGGGAGGAGCTGGCGCGGCTGGCGGGCGTGTCGATGGCCTACTACACGCGCCTGGAGCAGGGCAACGTGCGCAACGTCTCGGTCGAGGTGCTGGACGCGATCTCCAGGGCGCTGCGGCTGTCCGACGCCGAGCACGCCCACCTGCTGCACCTCGCCAGGCCGGGCCGGCGGCGCCCCGAGCCGCAGCATCGGCAGGTCCGGCCCGCGCTGCTGGAGCTGCTGGCCGCGATGGAGGGCGTGCCCGCCTACGTGTGGGGCCGCCGCACCGACGTGCTGGCGTGGAACGCCGCGGCGTCCGCGCTGTTCGGCGACTGGGCGGCCCGCGCCCCGGGAGGATCGCAACTGGGCCAGGGTCACCTTTCTCGATCCGGCGGCGCGGCTGCTGTTCGCCGACTGGGAGTCCAAGGCGTCCGACGTGGTGGGCAACCTGCGGCTCGACGCCGGGTTGCATCCGGACGACCCGCTGCTGGTGGCGCTGGTCGGGGAGCTGTCGGCGCACAGCGAGGGCTTCCGCGCGCGGTGGGCGGCGCATCACGTCAAACGCAAGTCGCACGGCACCGTCCGGCTCGTGCATCCGCTGGTGGGGGAGCTGGCGCTGCGTTACGAGAACTTCTCGCTGCCCGGCGATGAGGAGCAGTCGCTGTCGACCTACCATGCCGAGCCCGGCTCGGCGTCGGAGGAGGCGCTGCGGCTGCTGGCGAGCTGGGGCGCCGACGCTGCCGCGCCCGCCGCTAGCGGGCCGCGCTGACCTGGTCGTCGTCGCGGGCTGGCGTCTCGGTGGCCTGGCCGTTCTCACGGACGGGCATCTCGGTGGCCTGGCCGTTCTCACGGACGGGTGCCTCGGTGGCCCGGCCGCTTTCGCGGACGCACGCTTCGATGACGGCCGGCAGGAGGCCGGGGAAGCGGGTGTCGAGGTCGTCGGGGCGCAGGGTGTTGATCTTGGTGGTGCCCTCGTAGCGCTGGTGGATGATGCCCGCCTCGCGCAGCACGTTGAAGTGGTGGGTGGCGGTCGAGCGGGAGACGGGCAGGTCGAAGGTGCCGCAGCTGAGGTCGTGGCCCGCGACGGCGAGCTGCGCGATCATCGAGCGGCGCACGGGGTCGGCGACCGCCTCGAGGAACTGCTGGAGGGTGACCTCGCCGGCGGAGGGGTTGTCGACGGTGCGCGGGGTGGTCTTCGGGCGGGCCACGCGGTCTCCTCCTCGGACGGTCGGGGCTGGCACGCCATGGTACGACGCCCGTGCGGGCGACGCGGCGCCCGCGATCACGCGTCCTCTGGGAGGCGCTCCCCCCGGCGTGTCCTGTGGCGTGTCCCGTGGCGCGTCTTGTGGCGCGTCTTGTGGCGCGTCTTGTGGCGCATCTCGTGGCGCATCTCGTGGCACTGCCCATGGCGCGACCCATGGCGCACCCATGGCCTGTGCCGGGCGCGCCGATCCGGGCCGCGACCATCGCGAGGCTGCTGCTCGACGCCCAGGAGCGCCTGCCGGGACAGACGCGCGGCCTGCGCCCGTCCGGAGCCGGGACCACCGGGCGGCCGGACCTCTCGCCCGCCGAGGTGCCCCATCCCGTGATGCCGGCCGGGTGCGCGTTCGAGGAGGCACCCGCGCCCGGTGTCAGCGCTGGCGGCGCAGGCCTCGCAGGAAGGTCCAGAGCGGGGAACGGGACTTCGCCGCGGGCTCGCCCTCCGCCGGGGACGCCTCCGGGGCGGGCGGCTCGTCGCCACCGGTCCGCGTCTGAGGGGGAGCCGGGGCGAGCTCGTACTGGACGGGCAGCGACCGCAGTGCCCGCATGAACGGGGACGGCCGCCAGGGCAGCTGGTCGGCCGGGAGCGCCAGCTTCACCTTGGACAGGCGCTTGAAGAGCCGGTGCACGGCGATGGCGGTGATCCGGGTCGCCAGGAGCTGGCCGAGGCAGTTGTGCGGTCCCGCGCCCCAGGCGAGGTGGGCGCGCGTGGTGCGGATGGCGTTCCAGTCGATGGCCCCGGCGAAGCGCGGGTCCCGGTGGGCGGCGGCGACGGAGAGCATCACGGGATCGCCGGCGGCGACGGTGTAGTTGCCCAGCTTCACGTCGGTGAGCGCGTAGCGGAAGGTCAGGTTCGCCATCGGCGGGTTGAGCAGGGCGACCCTGTTCACCGTCTCGTCGATGGCCCCCACCGACAGGCTCTCGCGCACGTCGGGGTTGGAGGCGACCTCGACGACCACGTTGCAGACCAGGCTGGCGGTGAAGTCCAGCAGGCCGGGCAGCATGAGCAGCTCGCGGGCCAGCTCGTCCAGGGTGAGGTCCGGCTTGGCCTTGATCAGGTAGGACGGCAGGTCGTCGCCGGGGGTCCCGCGCTTGGCGGCGCCCAGCTCGGTCATGGCGGCGTACAGGCGCTCGAAGGCCGCGGCCGCGTCGGAGCCGGCGTCGATCATCCGCCAGATGTCCATGACCACGTCCTCGCCGCGGGTGGCGGGGAAGCCGAGCATGCGGTTGGCGACCATGAGCGGCAGCGGGCGCGCGTACTGCGCGGCCAGGTCCGCCACCCCCGTGGTGCCGCCCTCGGCCAGCACGCCGATGAGGTCGTCGGCGTACCGCACCACGGCCTGTTCCAGCTGCTGCCCCTGTGGGTGGCCCTGGTCCTGGAACGGAGCCAGCGCGCTGCTCCAGGCGTGCCGCAGCTCGTTCAGGGCGGCGCCGTCCTGGAAGGTGGAGTTGTTGACCTGGAAGACGGGCAGCAGCGGCCAGTCGGCCGGGATCCGGCCTTCCGCGTGCGCCTTCCACCTGTCCGGGCGCTTGCTCCACACGCCCCCGGAGTTCTGCAGGACGCGGAGCACCTCCTCGTACCCCATGACGAACCAGACGGGCACCCCGAGGAGGTCCACCGGCGCGACGGGACCGTGGATCTTGCGCAGTCTTTCGTGCACCAGTGCGGGGTTCGCGTCGTAGTCCCTGGTCAGCAGTGGCTCGGCGGTCGACGGTGCCGAGGGGGCGGGGGGCTGCTGGGGCCACGGGCCTTGGGTCACGTGCTGAACTACCTCTCTGCTCGCTGCTCCGCCGTCACGCCGTCGCGGATCATGGACGGGTGACGCGCTCTGGGAGCTTACGGCTGATTCACGCAGAAGGTGTGCAGCATCACAAATTGTAACCAAAGGTGGGGGTGTGGGAAGAAGGAAGTTGTGATCCTCGCGCCGCTGTGCCGCCGGGGCGCTGCGGTTAGGGTCATGCGCATGAAACCAGCGGACATCTCCCAGTTGCATGCTCTCGGCGCGCCGACGATCTCGCCCGACGGGCAGCATGCGATCGTCTCCGTCACCCGGCCCGACCTGGAGTCCGATGAGTACCGCGGTGGCCTGTGGCTGGTCCGGACGGACGGCTCCACCGAGCCGCGCCGGCTGACGCGGGGCCCGCGCGACGCGGCGCCCGCCTACTCCCCCGACGGCGCCTGGCTGGCCTTCGTGCGCGGCGGCGACGGCGCCAAACCTCAGCTGTACGTGATGCCGACCGCCGGCGGCGAGCCGTGGAAGGTGACCGACCAGCCGCTCGGCGTCAGCGAGCCGGTGTGGAGCCCCGACTCGCGGCGGCTGGCCTTCGTCGCGCGCGTGCCCGAGGAGGGCCGGTACGGCGACGGCGAGCCGGACAAGGAACGGCCGCGCCGCATCACCGGCCTGCAGTTCCGGTGGGACGACCTGGGCTTCTACCTCGACCGGCGCGCGCACGTCTTCGTCGTGGACCCCTTCGCCGAGGAGCACTCCCCCACCCAGGTCACCGAGGGCGACTTCGACCACGGCGAGGTGGCGTGGAGCCCGGACGGCTCGCTGCTGGCGTTCGTGGCCGCCCGTCACGACGAGCGCGACACCACGCTGACCAATGACGTGTGGGTCGCCGCCCCCGACGGCTCGGGCCTGCGCCGGCTGACCGCCACCGACCTGCTGGCCGCCGCGCCGCGCTTCACCCCCGACGGCGCCTCGGTGTGCTTCCTCGGCTCCACCGCCGGCTCCGACGGCCGCAAGCTGGTCTGCAGGAACCTCGGGCTCTGGCTGGTGCCGCTCGCCGGCGGCGCGACCCGCCGCCTCACCGACGAGGAACGCCTCCACCTCTGCGAGGCCCCGTACGTGCCGACCGCCGACGGCGTGCTCGTCACCGTGGAGAACCGGGGCGCCAAGGACCTGCTGCGCGTGCCGTACGCGGGCACCGAGCCGGAGGTCCTGATCGGCGGGCCGCGCGAGGTCACCGCCGTCGCGCAGGCCGCCGACGTCACCGTCGTGACCGTCGCCGACGCCCGCACCCCCGGCGAGCTGGTCGCCCTGCGCGACGGCGGCGAGCGCACGCTCACCTCCTTCGGCCGCGACCTGGACGTGCTGCCCATCGAGGAGGTCACCGGCACGGCCCCCGACGGCTACCCGGTGCACGGCTGGATCGTCCGCCCCGCCGGCGAGGGCCCGCACCCGGTGCTCCTCATGATCCACGGCGGCCCGTTCACCCAGTACGGCTGGCACGTCTTCGACGAGGCCCAGGTCTACGCCTCGGCCGGGTACGCGGTCGTCATGGGCAACCCGCGCGGCTCGTCCGGCTACGGCCAGGCGCACGGCCGGCACATCATCGGCGACGTCGGCCGCCTGTCGGCCGTCGACCTGCTGGCGCTGCTCGACGCCGCGCTGGCCACGGGCGGCCTGGACGCCTCCCGCGCCGGGGTGCTCGGCGGCTCGCACGGCGGCTTCATGACCACGTGGCTGGCCGCCCACCACGGCGAGCGGTTCAGGGCGGCGATCAGCGAGCGCGCGGTCAACGCCATCGACAGCTTCCACGGCAGCAGCGACATCGGATGGTCGTTCGCCCACGACATGTACGGCGAGGACCCGGCGCGCTGGGTGGAGCAGAGCCCGCTCACGCACGCCGACAAGATCGACATCCCGTTCCTGATCATCCACTCGGAGCACGACTGGCGCTGCCCGGTGGAGCAGGCGCAGCGGCTGTTCGTCAAGCTGCGGTTGCGCGGGGTGGAGGCGGAGCTGCTGCTGTTCCCCGGGGAGGGGCACGAGCTGTCCCGCTCGGGGCTGCCCAGTCACCGGGTGGCCCGCTTCGAGGCCATCCTCGACTGGTGGGGGCGCCACCTCTGACCCCCGTACGGCGCCGCCCCTCCCCCCGTCCCGGGGCCGCTCCTGACCTCGTGCGAGGAGGCCGCGGGCACCCCTTACGGTGGTGCTCATGAACATCTGTGTCTTCCTGTCGGCCGCCGACCTGCCCGAGACCTACACCCGCCCCGCCCGCGAGTTCGCCGAGCTGATCGGCAAGGGCGGGCACACGCTGGTCTGGGGCGGCTCGGACGTGGGCCTGATGAAAGTGGTGGCCGACGGGGTGCACGCGGCGGGCGGGCGGCTGATGGGCGTCTCGGTGGACTTCCTGGTCGCCAAGGTGCGCCCCGGCGTGGACGACATGGTCGTCGCGGCGGACCTGGCCGAGCGCAAGAAGCTGCTGCTGGAGAAGGCCGACGCGGTGGTCATCATGGTCGGCGGCACGGGCACGCTCGACGAGGCCACCGAGATCCTGGAGCTGAAGAAGCACGGGCGCACGGACAAGCCCGTCGTGCTGCTGAACACGGCGGGCTTCTACGACGGGCTCAAGGAGCAGTTCCGGCGGATGGAGGACGAGGGGTTCCTCCCTCGCCCCCTGACCGACCTGGTCTTCTTCGCCGAGGAGCCCGTGGGGGCGATGGCCTACCTGGAAGAGTCGATCGGCATGCGCTGAGCCTGCCTGAAGGAGTCGCCCGGCGTCGGCTGAGCCTACCTTGAGGAGTCGCCCGGCACGGGCTGAGCCTGCTTGCCGACCGCCTCCCGTACGGCGGGCGCGACCTCCTGACCCCAGCGGGCCAGCGTGGTCGCATCGACGGCGCCGTGACCGGCGGCGAAGAGCGTGAAGCCCGACGCGCCGTGCTCCAGCACCGCCCCGGTCAGCTCCTCGACCCACTGGCCGACCGAGCCGCCGAGCCAGCGGCCCTCGTCGTCGCGGGTGGCGGGCAGCGGCCGCTCGGTGATGCGCCCGGGAAGGTTGAACACCGTGCGGATCTCGCCCGGGTCGCGGCCCACGGCCGCCGCGGCCTCGTCGATGACCGGCCTGGAGGACCGGTAGCGGGCGCTGAGCCAGTCGGCCGCGTGACCGGGGATCCAGCCGTCGGCCACGCGGCCGGTGGCGGCCAGGGACTTGGGGCCGACCGAGCCGGTCCACACCGGCGGCGCCGCGACGGGAGCGGGCTCGATCCGGTGCACCTGGTAGTGGGCGCCCTCGAAGGTGACCGGAGCGCCACCGCCCGACAGCAGCTTGACCAGCACGATCGCCTCCTCGAAGGCGTCAACGGCATCGCCCGGGCTCAGCCTCGGCACGCCCATGTCGGCGATGCGGTCCCACAGCCCGCCCGCGCCCATGCCGAGCACGATCCGGCCCTCCGACAGCGCCGACAGGGACGTCACGGTCCTGGCCAGCATGGCGGGCGGCCGGGTCGGCAGGTTGGTGACGTTGGCGAAACCGGCGAGGTGACGGGTGCGGCCGAGCACGAACCCGAGCGCGGCGTAGGCGTCCAGCCGCCCGCCGAGGTAGGGGTGGTCGGACAGCGTGAAGAGGTCCAGCCCGTCACGGTCGGCCTGCTGGGTCAGGCGCAGCAACTCGGGTATGTCGTCGAGCCCCGGATGCGTGCCGAACCCGAAGACGACATCATGGTGGGACATTGCCCCGCCTTTCACAAAAGGACAACAGTTCGTGTCACGAACCATATTAGTTCGTGACACGAACTGCAACCCTCAGTGCGACCTGTCCGGCTCCACGAAGACGGCGGGCACCTTGTTGTCCGTCACCACCCGGCCGAGCAGGGCGGCCAGCGCGTCGCGCTCGTCCGCCGCCATCCGGGAGGTCAGCTCCGCCACGCGGCGGCAGGTCTCGGCGTAGAACTCGTCGGCGAGCCTGGCCCCCCGCGCGGTCAGTCGCACCCGCACCGCCCGCGAGTCCTGCGGATCGGGTCTGCGCTCCACCAGGCCGTTGCGCTCGCTGCGATCCACCAGGCCGGTCAGACTGGACTTGGCCAGGCCGAGCACCGCACCCAGGTCACCCATCCCGTACGGGCGCGCCATCAGCACGCACAGCAGCTGCCCCTGCTGCTGGGTGAGGCCGTACTCGCGGGCGGAGCCCTCGTACACGGCGTTCACCAGGAACGTGGACCGCACCAGCGCGGCCACCACCCCGATCGGGCCGTCGGCTTGCTCATTCACCGGCCAAGAATAGCAAAATTCGCGACACGAACTATGCCGGGTGCGAGACTCCGCCGCGCACCAGGGTGCTGTCGGCCAGGTGCATGACGGCGTCCGCGCCGTCGAGCATCGCGGCGTCGAGAGGGAAGTAGCCGTTCCGCTGCGGCCCCGTGTCGGTGCGGGTGCGGGCGCTGCCGGGCAGGTCGGCGGGGGCCAGGCCCCAGGTGGTGAACCGGGCCTGCAGGTGGCCTTCGAACGTGTCCTGGTCCGGCTCGGTGACGCCGATGGGCTCGCTGCGGCCCAGGCTGCCGGCGACGAAGGCGTACCGGTCGCCCAGCAGGTGCGCGACCAGGGCGCCCGCGCCGATCCAGCGCAGCTCCAGGCCGGGCACGCTCATGCTGCTCGTGCTCTTCTGCAGGTGGGAGTTGTGCGCGTGGACCAGTGTCGGCCCGCGCCCGGCCTCGATGGCGCGGAGGTCGAGGAGGTTCTGGGCCATGATCGCGTCGCGGGTGGCGGACAGGCGGGTGACCCGCTCGTTCTGGTCGAGGGGCACGGCCGCCTGCTTGTGGTAGCGGAGCAGGGCGAGGCCGGCGGTGAGGTGCGTCCTGGCCCTGAGCCAGGCGGCGCGCGAGCCGGCCGCCGGCTCGCGGGCGTCCAGGGCGGCGAGCAGGTCGCCGGCGATCGCACGCAGGCGGCGGGCCTCCGCGCTCGCGCCCGGCGACCTCGCCGGGTCCATGATCGCTTCGGTACGGCTCCAGCGCTCGTCGTCACCCGCGCCGACGGCGAGATCGAGGTCGAGGCCCAGGTAGTCGCGGGCGTGTTCGAGGTAGGGGCGGGGGCTGGGGGCGCTGAAGTTCTCGGTGGGCGCGTCGAAGCCGTGGAAGGCGAGCCGGTCCTGGGGCGGGCGGTTCCTGTTGTGCTCGCGCATCCAGGTGACGAGCTCCCTGTTGGCCTCCATGGCTCCCCAGCCGTGGGAGAAGCCCTCGGTCAGCACGGTGTCGAGGTCGCCGATGCCCTCCCGTACGTAGTCGTCCACGGCGAGCGCGGCGACGCGGTCGGTCTCGAGGGCGATCGAACGGAAGCCGTGCTCGGCGAGCTGCGCGAGCAGCGCGTTGCGGACGTGGCCGAAGGCCGGCACCGCGTGGGTGGGCTCGCCGAGCGCGAGGAGGTCGCATGAAGTGGCGATGAAGTCGCGAATGTCCTGACTCATGTGGGTAAATCGTATCGCTGAAACGTCGATTGAGACTTTGAGAAGATTTCGCGGTTTGTCCGCCCGAAAGTCTCAAACGAAGAGACCTCCCGTCACCATCAGCCGGGCGGCGCCCGAGTGGTTGGGCGCGGGGGCGTGCAGGAGATGGGGGTGCAGGAAGACGACGTCGCCCGGCTCCCCCGTGAGCTCCACCACCCCCACGGGACATCGCCCACCGACACTCCCGTGGTCAGCCGCCGGAGGTCCTTGCGGTGCGGGTGCATGGCGAACACCGCGTCACGGACCGCAGGCGAACGCCCCGGCTCCGCCGCGCCCGCCGAGCGGCGCCAGGAAGCCGAGCCACTTCCGCAGCAGGGCGGCCCCGCCCGCGCCCCGCGCTGGGAAGCCGAAGTGCCAGCCCGCGGTCGGCACCTCCCACGTTCCCGGCGCCGGAAATGACGCGAGCTGCTGAACGCCTCGCTCACGTACGCGCACGAGCATGGCCACGCTCATGGGGAGGTGCGGGGGCAGTGGAGTGCGGATCCGGCCGAGCTGGAGCACGCGCATGAGCGCGAGCCGCGCAACCGGGGCCAGGGCCGCCCGTGGAAGCCGGGCGGCCCCGTGCCCGCGCCCGTCATCTCCACCCTTCCGGTACGCAGCCGTTCTCGCGGACGATGGGACGGCGACGGCATGGGAGGAGATCGGATGACGTTCGTGCGGCGGCTGGCCGAGTTCGCGGTGGCGTGCAGGGACGGGGAGCTGCCGGCGGCGGTGCGCGAAGACGTGCCGGGCCGGGTGCTCGACGTGCTCGGCAACTGCCTGGCCGCCTACGCGGACCCGGACGGCGACGCCGCTCCGGCGGTGCTGCGAGCCGTGCGGCGGTGGGGCGGCGCCGGCGAGGCGACCGCGATCGGCAGCGGCGACCGGCTGCCCGCGCCGTCGGCCGCGCTGGTCAACGGCACCCTGGCACACGCGCTCGACTTCGACGACACGCACCTGCCGTCCGTGCTGCACCCGAGCGCCTCCGTCGTGCCCGCGGCTCTGGCGGCGGCCCAGAGCATGGCCGCCCTCCGCGCGGACCCTGCCACGGGCCAGGACGCGTCTCACGCTCAGCCGGACGTGCCCGGCATGCGACCGGACGTGCCCGGCATGCGACCGGACGCGGCCCAGCGCGTGGGCGCGTCCGGGGTGGAGCTGATCGCGGCGGTGGCGGCGGGTGTCGAGGTGTGCGGCCGGCTCGGCATGGCGTCCTACCTGCCGCAGGAGCGCAACTCGCTCTTCTTCGAGCAGGGCCAGCACGCCACCTCGATCTGCGGCACCCTGGGCGCCGCCGTGGCGGCCGGGGTGCTGTTCGGGCTGACCGCCGACGGAATCGCGCACGCGGTGGGTGTGGCGGCCTCGATGGGCGCCGGCCTCCTGGAGGCGAACCGTACGGGCGGCACGGTCAAGCGCGTGCACTGCGGCTGGGCCGCGCACGCCGGGGTGTCGGCGGCGGTGCTGGCCGCGGAGGGGCTGACGGGCCCGCCGACGGTGCTGGAGGGCCGGTTCGGGTTCTTCCAGGCGTGGCTGGGCGGACGATACGACGCCGAGGCGCTGCTGGAAGGGCTGGGCGAGCGGTGGGAGCTGCTGCGCACGGTGTACAAGCCCTACCCGACCAACCATTTCACCCACCCGGTCATCGACTGCGCGCTGGCGTTGCAGCGCGGCGGGCTGGACCCGTCGCGGATCGCGGAGGTCGAGGTGGGGGTGCCCGGCCCGGTGCTGCGGACGATCGCCGAGCCGTGGGAGGAGAAGGTCCGGCCGCGTTCGCCGTACCACGCGAAGTTCTCCGCCCCCTACACGGTCGCGGCGGCGCTGCTGGGCGGGGGCGGGCTCGGGCTGGCGCTGGAGGACTTCGCCGCCCTGGACCCGGCGCGGCTGGAGCTGGCGGGCCGGGTGCGGTGCGTGGCCGACGAGCGGGCCTCGGAGATCTTCCCGAAGGCGTTCGCGGCAGTGGTACGGGTGCGGCTGCGCGACGGCTCGACCCTGGAGCACCGGGTGGACTCCTCGCGCGGCGGGCCCGAGCATCCGCTCTCGGCGGCGGAGCTGGAGACGAAGTTCCGCTCCAACGCGGGCCGGGCGCTGCCGGAGGGGCAGGTGGGCGAGCTGGCCGAGGCGGTCACGAAGCTGGGGGCGGGCGGCACGGCGGACGACGTGCTGGCACGCACGGTCCGGGCGGCGTCGTAACCGGGCGCCAGGCGGTCCGGGCGTGGGAGGAGGTGCCGGTCACCTGGTTCGGCCGGTCTCGGGTGGCCCCGTCCCCGCTCAGCGAACGAGGTGGCGCCGGACGGTCGCGGCCGGGCGACGCCGTCCTTGAAGATGCTCGTCGAGTGCCAGCGCCCGGTGCAGCGCGGGCAGCGCCGCCGCAGGGTCGCCCGCCTGGACGTGCGCCTGGCTGAGCCGGCGATAGGCCAGGCACTGGACGTCGGCGGCACCGAGGCGCTCGGCGGCGAACACGGCGGCCTGCCAGACCTGGACGCGCTCGTGCACGTGCCCGCGGCGCCGCAGCATCTCGTCCATGGACCAGGCGATCCGCCAGGCGTCCTCGTTGCGGTCCTGGTCGGCGGTCCAGCGCAGGAGGGACAGCAGGCAGTCGTGCTCGGCGTCGAACCACTCCAGCGCGTCCTGCTCGGTCGTCAGCGGGGCGAGGTCGACGCCGGGAGCCGGGGGGTTCAGGGGGATGGGCTGGAGCTGCGGGGCCAGGGTGAGCCCGCCGCGGTGGGCGGTGTGCAGGTAGTGGTCGATCAGCCGGCTCTGCGCGGTGGCCGAGGAGGCGGGCTCGGCCTGCTCGATCGCGTACAGGCGGACCAGGTCGTGCATGCGGTAGCGGCCCGGTCGGTGCTGGGTCACCAGGTGCGCCGCCTCCAGCACGCGCATGAGGGTACGGGTGCGCGCGGCGGGGACGGCGGCCAGCGAGGCCGCCGCAGAGAGACCGACGTCCGGCACCGGCGCCGGGCCCAGGGCCTGGAACAGGCGCTTGGCGTCTTCGGCGAGGGTGAGGTAGGAGGCGTCGAAGGCGGCATGCAGGCTCGGGGTGATCTCACTGCCCGGGTCGGAGGCGGCATGCAGGCTCGGGGTGATCTCTCTGCCCGGGTCGGAGGCGACCTCATGAGGCGAGCCGGGGAGGCTGTCGCCGCTCAGGGCATGAGCGACCTCACCGCGCGGGCTGGGGGTGACCTCGCCGGTGTCCGTTGTGTTCAGGCTGGTGGTGGCAGCGCGCAGCTCGGACGTGAGCGCGTCCAGGGGCAGGTGCGGCCGGGCCGCGACGCGGGCCGCCACAAGGCTGAGTGTCAGGGGTAGGCCGGCGCAGTGGCGGGCCAGGTCGCGCACGGCGTGCGGCCGGGTGGCGCCGACCGTGCGGACGAGCAGCCGCGACGCCTCCCGTTCGTCCAGCCCTTCCAGCGGCACCGGTTGCCCGGCGGCCGGCCCGCTCAGAGGGCGGCGGCTGGTCACCAGGACGGCGCTGGAGGGGGTGCCGGGCAGCAGCGGCTCCAACTGCTCGGCGGAGGCGGCGTCGTCGATGAGGACGAGCATGCGACGGCCGGCCATCATGCTGCGGTACAGCGCCGCCTGGGCGTCGGGCGCGGAGGGGATGGTCCGGGGGTCGGCGCCGAGGGCGAGGAGGAAGCCGCGCACCGCCTCCTCCGGGGGGACGGGCGGGGTCACGGGGTCGAAGCCGTGCAGGTGGACGTGGAGGTGCCCGTCCGGGAAGAGGCCGGCGTTGCGGTGGGCCCAGTGCAGGGCCAGCGACGTCTTGCCGACGCCACCTGCCCCGGCGATCACGACCACCGGTGCGTCGCCGTCCCGCGACAGCGCCGCGTCGAGCCGGCCCAGCTCCGCCTCCCGCCCCACGAACGGCAGCCCGGACATCGCCGGCAACTGCGCGGGCACCACGAACGGCTGGCTGGGCATCGGCCGCGCTTGCGCAGGCACCACGGCGGGCGACGCGGGCACGGGCGCCGCGGGCGAGGGCGCGGGCGACGCGGACGCGGGCGACGCGGGCGCGGGCGACGCGGGCGGCGCGGGCGCGGGCGGCGCGGCGGATGCCGGCTCGGAAACGCCGGGCGGGATGGCCGGTGCCAGGTTCAGGACGCCCGGGGCGGGGACGGCGCGTGTTTGCTCGAACCACATGTGCGTCCCCAATGCGACCTCTTGCCCCGATCGTCCGGCCGATGAAAGATCGACTGTAGCCGCTCACCTCCCACCCAAGTGGACGAACCGGGCAACTACCTCCAAGGCCGACCAACAGGCTCAGCCATCACGCTCGAAAACCGGCAGCCGGCGGCCGTCATCCAGCTCCTGCCAGGCCACCCGGACGAAGGCGCGCCGGCCCACCTCGATCGTGCCCGTGCGCAGCAGGTCCGGGGCTGCGCCATGCCGTCGTGGGTGGTGGACTCGCCGTAGCCGAGCACGACGACGGGGGTCGGGGCGCAGGTCGCGGGCGCGTTCGAGAGTGATCAGGACGAGGGCGGCGCCGCCGTCGGTGACCAGGCAGCAGTCGGCGGCGGTGAGCGGGCTGGAGATCATCGGCTGGGCGAGCACCTGCTCCACGGTGAGCGGCCCCGCGCGGTGACGGCCCGTACGGCGCCCCGAACCCGGCCTGCGGCGTGTGCGCCTCCGCCACCCCGGCCGGGGAGCGCGACCGGGCGCTGCGCTGGTTCGAGCGGTAGCCGATCAGGACGGTCGTGCACTGCCCCGCCTCGATGGCCTGGACGGCACGTCGTCCAGGGGCAGCGCGCCCATCTCCACTCCCTCAGCGGTGCAGGTAGGAGCCCGACGGCTCGCCGGCGGTCTTGCCCTCGTGGAAGGCCACCCTGCCGCCGACGACCGTGGTCACCGGCCAGCCGGTCACCCGGACGCCCTCGAACGGGCAGTGGTCCTGCCCCGACAGCAGCAGGTCGGTGGTGACGGTCCTGCTCAGCTCCGGGTCCAGGACGGTGAGATCGGCGTCGAAGCCGACGCCCAGGCCGCCCTTGCGGCCCCACAGGTTGAACGCGCGGGCCGGGTTGGCGGCGGCGACCTCGGCGATCCTGGTCAGCGGCAGGCCGCGCCGCAGGTGCCCCTCGGAGAACAGCACGGGATACAGCAGCGCCGTGCCGCCGAACCCCGGCCGGGCCGGCCACAGGTCCTCACTCTTGTGCTCCTCCATGCAGCAGGCGTGGTCGGAGGCCACCCAGTCGATCCGGCCGTCCGCCACGCCCGCCCACAGGGCCTCGTTGTGCTCGCGGGTGCGGATCGGCGGGTTGACCTTGCCGCCCAGGCCGCCGCGCGCGTCCAGGTCGTCGTGGTCCAGGCAGAGGTGGTGCAGGGTGGTCTCGCGCCTGGCGGGGGTGCGGGCGGCCGCCTCCAGCGCCTCGGCGCTCGACAGGTGCAGCAGGTTGATCTCGACGCCGGTGTGCCCGGCGAGCACGGCCGCCTCGGCGATGGCCAGCTGCTCGGTCAGGGGCGGGCGGGCCTGGCTGTAGGCGCGCAGGTTCTGGGGGGCGCCGCCGGCGCGTACGCGGTCGATGAAGACGCGCATCAGCTCCGACTGCTCGCAGTGCAGGCTCAGCGACAGCCGCCGCCCGGGGTGGGCGGCCTGCGTCGCGGCCAGCTTCTCCATGATCAGGTAGAGGTGGCCGAGGTCGTACTCGTCGCTCATGGTGAACGCCTGGGCGTCGCGGCTGTTGGCCGCCAGATCGAAGCCCTTGTAGAACATGTAGTACTTGAACGAGGTGACGCCGTGCTCGGCGACCAGGGCGGGGATCTCCTCGATCTGGGCCGACGTCATGGGCGCCAGGTGGAAGCCGTAGTCGGTCCACGCGCGCCCGGCGACCGCCGCCAGCACCTCGGGCAGGATCGTCTCGTACGGGCCGGTCCTGTCGAGGTAGTGCTGTCCCGTGCGGAAGTACGACAGCACGGTCGTCGCCCCGCCGACCAGGGAGGAGCGCGTCTCCTCGAACGCGTCCACCCCCAGGTCGCGGTAGATGCCCAGATGGAAGTGGGCGTCCACCGCGCCGGGTAAGACGATCTTCCCGGTGGCGTCGAGCACCTCCTCGCCACCGTCGAGGTCCTCGCCGATCGCGGCGATCCTGCCGCCCCGTACGGCGAGGTCGGCGCGGACCTCGCCGTGGTACGGCAGGACCAGGGTCGCGCCCTTGACAAGCAGGTCGTATCGCATCATGGCGCCCTTTCCATGGCGAGATGGCCCATCCGGGCCGACAGTTCGCGGGTGGTCTCCAGCAGCGCCGCCGCGCACCGCTTCTCCTGCGCGCGCAAGCGCTCCAGCGGCCCGCACACGCTGATCACCCCGGCCGGCCGCCCGTGGTGGTCGAGCACGGGCGCGGCGACGGAGGCGGAGCCGGGCTGCCGCTCGGCCTGGGAGCGGGCGTAGCCGCGCCGCCGGATGGCCGCCAGGTCCTTGCGCAGCACGGCCTCCTCGACGGGCGTGCGCTCGGTCAGCCGGGTCAGCGGTTGCGTGGCGAAGTAGTCGTCGATCTCCTCTTCCGCCAGGAACGCCAGGAATGCCCGCGACGAGGCGCCCGCGTGCAGCGGGTACGGCACGCCGAGCGTCACCGCCATGATCACCTCGCGGCTCGGGGTGGCCTGGTCGACGTAGACGCGCGCGTACCCGGTGCGGATCGACAGCGTGACCGTCTCCGACAGCGCCGTGGACAGCGCGACCAGCTCGGGCGCGGCCAGCCTGCGCAGGTCCAGCCGGTCGAGGTAGGCCAGCCCGAGCCGCATCGCGGTCAGGCCGAGCGAGTAGCGCCTGCTCTGCTTGTCCAGGTCGATCAGGCCGCGCAGCCGCAACGACGCCAGGATCCGGTGCACCGCCGCCTTCGACAGCTCCAGCCGCTCGGCGATCTCAGTGACGCCGAGGGTGCGCGCGCCGGGATCGGCGAACAGCACGAGCACGTCGGCCGCGCGCTCGACCGTGGCGGCGGTCTGGCTGGCACCGTCCGCGCCGCGGCGCCGGGAGTGCTCGGTCGTCGGCATGGGATTCCCTGCTGCTCGGCGGCGTTCCTGCCGTACAGTTTGGAACAGCTTTCCTTTTATTGGAACACCCAGAAGGATGTCGTCTGGTGGAAGCACCGTGGGAGGCGCTGGCCGGAGCCGAGGTGTTCGACCTGGCTCAGCCGATGCGCACCGGCATGCCGCAGTCGCCCAACCATGTGCCGTTCCGGATGCTGCTGGAGCGGCGCCACGGGGACGTGGTGCGCCCCGACGGCGGGTCGGCGGCCAACGAGGTCATCGTCACCGGCGGCCACGTGGGCACCCACGTAGACGCGCTGGCCCACGTCTCACAGGAGGGGCGGCTGCACGGCGGGCGCGAGGCGGCGTCGGTGCAGGGCCACCACGGCTTCACGGAGCTGGGCATCGACGCCTTCGACCCGTACGTGGGCCGCGCCGTGCTGCTCGACGTGGCCGCCGTGCACGGCGTGCCCGTGCTGCCGCCCGGCTACGAGATCACGCCGGACGACCTGGACAGGGCCGCCGGCGGGCTGGATCCGGCGCCGGGCGAGGCGCTGCTGATCGGCACCGGCTGGTCGCGGCACTGGGGCGAGCGGGAGCTGTTCACCGGCCAGACCGGCGGCGCGCCCGGCCCGGGTGCCGCCGCGGGCCGCTGGCTGGCCGAGCGGCGCCCGCGCCTGGTGGGCGGCGAGAGCATCGCCTTCGAGCACATCGCGCCCGGCCGCGGGCACGCCACTCTGCCGGTGCACCGGATCCTCCTGGTCGAGGCCGGGATCAACATCGTGGAGACCATGCGCCTGTGGCCGCTGCTGGACGCGGGGCATCGCGAGGTCCTGCTCATCGTCAACCCGCTGCCGCTGGTCGGCGCGACGGGCGCGCCCGTCAGGCCGCTGGCGGTCGCGCTACGCCGAGGGGTGTAGCGCAGGTCTCGACCCGGGGCTGACGAACGGCGGCCCGTCCTGCCCGCATGCTGACCGGCATGGGAAGGGCGTGCCGACAAGGGGCGGCAAGGTCTGGGTGATGCTCGCCGCCGCCGTGGCGCACACCGGTGGCGTGCCCGCGCTGGCGTGGCTGACGCCGTTCGGCTGGGTCCGCCTGACCAGGCCGTACGCCGGGGACCACTGGTGGGCGTTGGGGCCGGTGGTGCTGTTCGTGGCCGTCCTGACCGCCGCCGCGTACACGCTGTCCACCCGCCGCGACATGGCGGGCGGCCTGATCCCCGCCCGCTCTGGGCCCGCCGGCGGAGGACCGGCGGGCGTGCTCGGGCTGGCCGGGCGGCTGCACCGCACCACGCTCGCGGCCTTCGCGATCGGCTTCGGCCTGCTGGGCGCGCTGCTCGGCGTCTCGGCGCGCGGGCTGGACTCCCAGCTCGGCACGCCGCAGTTCCAGGAGCTGACCGCGACTCTCGGCGGGCCCGGCGCCCGCGTCTCCGACGTGTTCTTCAGCTTCATGATGTACGTGCTCAGCCAGCTCGTGGCGGCGGCAGCGCTGGTGCCGGCCCTGCGTGCCCGAGGCGAGGAGGCGGCCGGGCCGAGCTGCTGCTGTCCACCCCGACCGGCCGGCTGCGCTGGGCGCTGAGCCACCTGGCCTTCGCCCTGGCCGGGCCGGTGCCGCTGCTGGGCGGCACGACGTCGCCGGCGCTGCCGCTGCTCGGGCTGACCGCACTGGCGGCGGGGCTCACAGGAGCGGGGCTGGCGTTCCTGCGCCGCCGCGACCTGGCGCCCACGGCCTAAGTCCGTCCCTCCGCCGGAATACGTCGCGGCGCACCGCTGTTCACGCCAACACGTTAAAGATTCAATATCTGACGGAGGGACTTTCTGATGGCCATCGCATTCATGCTCGTCATGAGCCTCATCGTGGGCGGCTTCCTCACCGGCGCCATGGTCGCCATCGTGCTGAACGGCATCCGCGACCGCCAGTGGCCGGTCCTGTGGCGGCGGCGCGTGGTCTACCGCGGCTTCATCCCCCGCTGACCTGCCCCCGCCGTCACCTGGACGATCACCGACCCATAGCCTTGGCCCCATGGTGCGCTTCGCTATCGGCCTGCCCAACGTCGGCGAGTTCGGAGATCCCACCCTGCTCACCGAACTCGCCGTCGCCGCCGAGGAACACGGCTGGGACGGCGTCTACCTCTGGGACCACCTCCTCTACCACGACCCGGGCTGGCCCGTCGCCAACCCCACCGTCACCCTGTCGGCCATCGCCGCCCGCACCCACCGCGTCCGCCTGGGCATCCTCATGACGGCACTCCCGCGACGGCGCACCCAGACCGTCGCCAAGGAGACCGCCAGCCTCGACCGCCTCTCCGGAGGCCGGCTCGTCTTCGGCGCCGGGCTCGGCTCCATGGACACCGAGTACACCGACTTCGGCGAGGACCCCGACCTCAAGGCCCGCGCCGCCAAGCTCGACCAGGGCCTGGACGACCTGACCCGCCTGTGGGAGCGGCTCCTCCCGGCACCCGTCCAGCGCCCGCGCGTCCCCATCTGGTGCCCGGGACGCTGGCCCACCCGCGCCGGCTTCCGCCGGGCCGCCCGCTGGGACGGCGCCATGCCGACCTTCCACGAGTACGGCCAGGACCGCCCCGTGCCGCCGTCCGAGTTCGCGCAGGTCGTCGACTTCCTGGCCGAGGAGCGCGGCACCCTCGACGGCTACGACATCGCCCTGGAGGGCCGCGCCGCCGACGGCTTCCTCGACGCCTACACCGCCGCCGGGCTGACCTGGTGGATCGAGGCCATGGGCTGGTGGCGCGGCGGCGCCGAGGAGGCCCGCAGGACCATCACCGCCGGCCCGCCCCGCTGACCCGAACGCCACAGCAGGCCGGCCCGCGAGGGCCGCGCGCCCGAGAAAGCCGCACCCCCAAGCCGGGCAACCCACGACATACCCCTCCACCAGCCAAAACTCCCGAGCGCGGCATCCCCCGCGACCACCCCCGCCGCCGATAAGGTGCCACGCGGGCCGCACACGACGAGGGGATGCCGATGCTCGACCACACCACCACCGGCGCACCACAAGCCGACACCCAGACCCTCGACCTCGACCTCGCCGCCGCGGGCGTCGTCGGCGTCATCATCACCTGGGCCGACAACAACGGCATCCCCCGCTCCCGCACCGTGCCCATCGACCAGTTCACCGCCGCGACCCAGCGCGGCATCGGCATCACCCCCCTGTTCGCCGTCTTCGACTCCCACGACACCATCACCTTCGACCACCCCCCGCTCGGCACCCCGTCAGGCGACATCCGCCTGGTCCCCGTCACCGACCGCGTCGTCCAGCTCGCCGGGCAGCCCGCCTTCGCCTGGGCCCCCGGCCGCCAGGTCGCCGCCGACGGCTCACCCTGGCCCTACGACCAGCGCACCGCCCTCGAACGCCAGGTCGCCAGGGCCGCCGACCTCGGCATCGAGCTACGCGCCGGATACGAGATCGAGTTCCACCTCAGCGCGGCCGGCGACACAGGCGACGACCCCGCCCCCGTCTACGACGGCCCCTCCTACGGCCCCACCAAGATGCTCGCCGTGGACGCCTTCGCCGAGCAGCTCCTGAGCGACCTCAACCGCAACGGCATCCCCATCGGCCAGCTCCACGGCGAGTACGGCCCCGGCCAGTACGAGCTCAACATCGCCCCCGCCGACCCCGTCACCGCCGCCGACCGCCAGCTCCTCACCCGCCAGACCATCCACGCCGCCGCCCGCAACCACGGCCTGCGCGCCTCCTTCGCACCCCTCGTCACCTCCGGGCACGTCGGCAACGGCTGGCACCTGCACACCTCACCCTCCCGCGCCGGCACCAACCTGCTCTCCGGCGGCCCCGGCCCCGCCGGCCTCACCCCGGAAGGCGCCGCCTACCTCGCCGGCCTCCTGCGCGACCTGCCCGCCGTCGTCGCCGTCACCGCGCCCAGCCTGTGCTCCCTGCAACGCCTGCGCCCGGGCTACTGGTCCGGCGCCTACACCTGCTGGGGTGTGGAGAACCGCGAAGCCGCGCTCCGCCTCGTCCCCACCACCCCGCTCCTCGGCCCGCACCACGCCAACGTCGAGCTCAAGCCCTCCGACGCCGCCGCCAACCCCTACCTGGCGCTCACCGCCGTCATCGCCGCGGGCCTGGCCGGCATCGAGGACGGCCTCACCCTTTCCGAGCCCGTCCAGGAGGACCCCGCCACCTGGAGCGAGCGGCGACGCGCCGAGCACGGCGTCCACCGGCTGCCCACCACCGTCCAGCAGCAGCTCGACGCGCTGCACGGCAACCCGCGCATCCGCGCCGCACTCGGCGAGGACCTCCTCGGCGCCTTCCGCGCCGTCCGCGCCTCCGACGCCGGCCGGGCCACCGACCTCGACCCCGCCGCCATCGTCCGCGCCTACCGCTGGCTCTACTGACCGCTCACCGCTTGCGCCCCACCCCGCACACCGCGCTGACCACGCCCGACGCCGGCTGCGGCGGCCCAGGCCGCCACAGCGGGGTCGGCACCACGCCCGGCGGCACCGGCTCCAGCCCCTCGAAGAACCGCGCCACCTCCTCGGGGGCACGCAACGTGTACGGGAAGGCGGCCCGCTGGTTGTAGGCGGCCACCGCCTCCACCAGAGCCGGATTGGCCGTCACCCCGTCCGACAACGCCAGGAAGCTCCCCGGCGGCAACGCCGCCACGAACCGCCGCACCAGCCCCAGGGCCACGTCGTACGCCGGCACCTGTCCCGCGATGCTCAGCATGATCAGCGCGATCGGCCGGGAGAAGTCCAGCGTCCTGCCCGCCCCCGCCACGATCGCGTCGGGATCGCGCACGTCGGCGTCCAGGTAGTCCGTCTCCCCCTCGGCCGAGCCCGACAGCAGCGACCGCGCGTGCACCAGCACCAGCGGATCGTTGTCGACGTAGACCACCCGGGACTCGGGCGCCAGCCGCTGCGCCACCTCGTGCGTGTTGTCGGCCGTCGGCAGCCCCGCGCCGAGATCCAGGAACTGCCTGATCCCCATGTCGGTGACCAGGAAGGTCACCACCCGCTTGAGGAACTCCCGCTGCAGCCGCGCCACCTGCGCGAAGTCGGGGAACATCCGCAGCAGCTCATCGCCCGCCGCGCGGTCCACGGGGTAGTTGTCGGTGCCGCCGAGCAGGTAGTTCCACACCCGGGCCGAATGCGGCTTCGTCTGGTCGATGCGGGGGGTTTCTGCCATGGCAGGAGTGTAAATGACCTCAGTCCGGCGCCTTTACATTGTAGATCAGCTCGATCATCGCATCGATCGCCGGGGTCGCGGTACGGAAGTGGGCGTACGTGGTGCGGGTGATCTCGACGCCGGAGACCGGGCGCAGCACGACGCCCCCGGGGACACCGACGGCGGTGGCGACCAGCTCGGGGACGAGGGCGACCCCCAGCCCTTCCCGCACCATGCGCAGCACGAGCGCGTAGTCGTCGGCCGTGTGGATGACGTTCGGCCGGAAGCCCGCCCGGGCGCAGGCGCGGTCGAGCATCTCGTGGTCGCTGGTGCCCTCGGAGCCGGCGATCCAGGGCTCCTCGCCCAGGGCGCGCAGGTCCACCCCGCCGGCCGCCGCCGGGTGTGCGGCGGGCAGCGCCGTCAGCATGGGCTCGACCCCCACGAACCGGCGGGTGAGCCCGGGTCTCGGCTCCTCGGGGATCAGGTTGTAGGTGAACGCGATCGCCAGGTCGCACCGGCCGGCCCGCAGCGCCTCGACGGCCTCGCGGGGTTCGAGCTCGTGCACGATCACGTGCAGGTCCGGATGGCGGGCCCGGGCCGTGGCGATGGCGGGCAGGAGCCGGGCGACCGCCGCCGTGGCGAAGCAGGCCACTCTGACCGGCCCTCGCGGGGTCGAGGCCGAGCGGAGGTCCTGCTCGGCAGCGTCCAGGGCGCTCAGCACGATGCGCGCGTGCCGGACGAGCCGCCACCCCTCGGCGGTCAGGCGGACCCGGCGGCCCGCCCGCTCGAACAGCGGCACCCCGGCCTCCCGTTCCAGGGCCGCGAGCTGCTGCGAGACGGCGGAGGAGGTCAGGCCGCACACCTCGGCGACGGCCGTCATCGTGCCGTGCTCGGCGAACTCGCGCAGCAGGCGCAGCCTGACCGGATCCAACATCAAGCACAGCTTACAGATTCATGCAGGAACACTAAGTGGACGTTGCCGATCGCCGGGAGCGACACTGTCGGTCCACCCCAACCCTTGAGGAGAACGACATGCTGACCGTCGTCGAGGTGCCGCAGTGGCAGGGCTCGTTGTCGCCCACGGCCCCCAGGCTGGTCGAAGGCGCAGCCCGGCTGGCCGCGATGGTCCCGGGAGCGGACGCGCACGTGCGGGTCGAGACCGGGGCGACCCTGGCCGAGACCGCCGGCCGCGTCCGGCAGGCGCTCCCCCGCGACGGGTTCGCCGTCACGGTCGGTGGTGACTGCGGCGTCGAGCTCGAACCGGTCACGGCCGCGCTGCGCCGGCACGGCGACCGGCTGCACGTGGCGTGGTTCGACGCCCACGGCGACCTGAACACGCCCGGCTCCTCCCCCTCAGGCGCCTTCCACGGCATGATCCTGCGCACGCTGCAGGGCGAGGGCCCCGCCGGCCTCGTCCGCTCCCCCGCGCTCCGCCCCGCCCAGGTGGCCCTGGCCGGCACCCGCGCGCTGGACCCGGCCGAGGCCGACCACATCCGGCGGGCCGGCATCGGCGGCCTGGACACGATCGGCGCGGACGCCGTCGTCTACGTGCACGTGGACCTCGACGTCCTGGACGGCATCACCTCGGTCGGCTACCCGGAGCCGGGCGGCCTGTCCGCTCGCGAACTCACCGAGGCCGTCGCGGGGCTCGCCGCCCGGCACGAGATCGCCGGGCTGGGCATCACCGAGTACGCGCCCGCCGACCCCCGCGACGAGGAGCTGCTGCGGGAGCTGGTCCCCGAACTGGTCCGCCTGTGCACCGCCTGACCTGATGCCAACACTTGTTTGCCAACAACCGTTGACAGTGATGTCGCAGCGGTGATTAAGTGGTGCCAACAAGCGTTGACTGGAAGGGAAGGCGACATGGCCGAGGTGATCATCGTCGGAGCGGGCCCCACCGGGCTGCTGCTCGCGGGCGACCTGGCGGAGTCGGGCATCGAGGTCACGGTCCTGGAGCGCCGTGACGGCAAGGTCTCCAACCTCTCCCGCGCGTTCGGCGTGCACGCCCGCACCCTGGAGCAGCTCGACGCGCGCGGGCTGGCCGACCGGCTCGTGCCCATGGGTGCCGTGCTGAGCAAGGTACGGCTGTTCGAGCGGGTGGAGGTGGACCTGGGCGCACTGCCCGGCCGCTACCCGTACTTGCTGATCACCCCGCAGTACAACGTGGAGAACCTGCTGCTGGAGCGGGCGCTGAAGGCGGGCGTCGAGATCGTGTACGACGCCGAGGTGCTCGGCCTGACCCAGGACGCCACCGGCGTCACCGTCACCACCGCGGCGGGCGAGCACCGCGCCGCCTACGCCGTGGGCGCCGACGGCTTCCACAGCGCGGTGCGGCAGGCCCTCGGCCAGCCCTTCCCCGGCAAGTCGGTGCTGAAGTCCATCATGCTCGCGGACGTGAAGGTGGCCGAGCCGCCGGCCGAGATGCTGACCGTCAACGGGGTCGGCGACGCCTTCGCCTTCATCGCCCCGTTCGGCGACGGCTACTACCGGGTCTTCGCCTGGGACCGCCGGCACGTCGTGCCCGACGACGCGCCGCTCGACATGGACGAGGTGCGCGAGGTCACCAGGCGCGCCCTGGGCACCGACTTCGGCATGCACGACGCCCGCTGGCTGTCGCGCTTCCACAGCGACGAGCGGCAGGCGCCCGACTACCGGATCGGCCGGGTCTTCCTGGCCGGAGACGCCGCCCACGTGCACTCCCCCGCCGGCGGCCAGGGCATGAACACCGGGCTGCAGGACGCGGCCAACCTGAGCTGGAAGCTCGCCGCGGTGCTGCGCGGCGCGCCCGAGGCGCTGCTCGACACCTACCAGGCCGAGCGCCACCCCGTCGGCCGCTCGGTGCTGCGCAGCAGCGGTGCCATCATCCGGGCGGCCATGATCGAATCGGCCGCCGGGCAGGCCATCCGCGGCTTCGCCGCCCGCCGGGCGCTGGCCATCCCGAAGGTGCGCGAGAAGATCACCGGGCAGCTCAGCGGCATCGGCTACCACTACCCGGCGCCGCACGGCGCGCACGAGCTGGTCGGCACCCGCGCCGGCGACGTCCCGCTCGCCGGCGGCGGCCGCCTGTACGAGGCGCTGCGCGACCGCCGCCTCGTCCTCATCGGCGCGGCCGACGTCACCGGCTGGCACGACCGGGTCCGCGTCGAGCCGCCCGCCACGCCCGGCGGCCCCCTGGTGCTCGTCCGCCCCGACGGGTACGTGGGCTGGGCCGGCACCGACACCGACGAGCTGCACCGGGCCCTGACCGAGCTCGCCGGACCGCCCGCGATCGGCTGACCCGGCCCGCGCCAATCGGACGACTCCGGAGAAACAGGTGGGAACCCACCGAGTGCGTACGACGTCCAACCAGAGCTAGCGTTCGCGCCGGCACCGCCACAGACAAGGCGATGCCGGCGCCGTAGTCCGACGTGCTCACCTCCGACAACGACGCCAGTCAGCCGCCCTCCACGCCGCCACGGCGGGCACCGCCATGCGCCGGGAGGGCTCCTGTCCCCGATCCACTCCCACCGAACCGTGGAGGACCAGGTGACGCCCATGAGTTCCGGCCAACCGTACGAGGAACGTGCCCGCCGCAGGCGGATCCCCCGGCAACTGCTCAAGATCGCCACCATCGCGATCGTCACCGCCGGCGGCCTCGGAGTGACCGTGGCGGCCTCGGCGGCCACCCCGACACCCACCGAGACCCCGACCGAGACCCCGACCGAGACCCCGACCGCGACACCCACCCAGACGCCCACGGAGACGCCGACGGCGTCGCCCGCGCCGGTCGAGCTGCCGCCGCTCAACCCATGGGGGTTCATCGGCACGATGCACGGCGAGTTCGCGGTGGCCACCAAGGACGGCTGCGGCACCATCACGCTGCTCACCCAGACCGGTCAGGTGACCGCCCTGGCCGACGACTCCCTCACGGTACGCAGCCAGGACGGGTTCGAGCAGACGTACACGATCGACGAGTCCACCCGCCAGCCCCGCGTGCGGGTCCGCGACGGCGAGGAGCGCACGATCGCGCAGGACTCCTGGGTGTCGGTGACGGCCACCACGGACGGGCAGACGGCCAGGGCCGCCTACATCCTCGACCTGTCGCAGCCCATCAAGCTGCTCCCGCAGGACAAGAGCAGCTGGCGGCGGGCCAAGCAGTGGTGGGGGATCGTGCCGAACTGGCAGACGCCGACGCCGTGCCCCACCCCGACGCAGACCCTCACGCCGGAGCCGACGGACACCGCCACGGCCGCCCCCACCGACACCCCCACTCAGCCCCCTGCTGAGCCGCCCACGGAGACCCCCACCGAGCCGCCCACGGAGACCCCCACCGACCTGCCGCCCTCCGGGACGCCGACCGCGATCCTCACGCCGACGCCGACCTCCTGAGCGCGTGGGTCCCGGGCGGGCACCCTCGCCCGCACCCCCCACGCCCGCGCCCGAGGCCGGTCAGAGCGCGCGCAGCTCGGCGATGGCCTCCTCCAGCGTGGGGCGCAGCTCCAGGACCCGGTCCAGCCCGCGCTGCCGGAAGAGCGCCCGCATCAGATCACCGGTCTCGCACACCAGCGCCCGGCCGCCCGCCGCCCGCGCGTGGTGGTGCATCGCCAGCAACACGGTCAGCCCGTAGGAGTCGGCCGAGGTCAGCGCGCCGAGGTCGATCGCCACCCGTGGCAGCGCCCTGGCCAGCGCGGCCTGAAGCAGGGGGCAGGTGTCCATGTCGAGCTCGCCGCTGACGGTGACCACGGTGACGTGCGAGTCGAGCTCGGCCTCGGTGATCCGCAGGCGTCGCGTCATGGGCCGCCTCGCCGGAGTGCCTCCGTCAACCAGGTGATCATCGAGACGACTCTATCCGGATCCCGGCCCGTCCCTGGCCACGGTTGGCGTACATGCTGCCGTTTCTTGACACCGGCGGGCACCGCTCGCGGCGCCCGCGCGCCGTCAGGGAGCCGTCAGGGCCGCGTCCAAGCCGGCGCCGTGCCGCTCCAGCCACGCCTCACGCCGCTTGATCCGGTCGCCGACGCCGTCCGCCCACATGCGCGCCCAGCCCCCGCCCAGCTCCTCGGCGTTCTGCCGCATCAGGAACCACGACCGCCGCGTCCGCATGACGGCCACCTCGACCACCCGCGACCGGTCGGTCTCCGACATCCCGTACGCGTCGGCCAGGATCCGGCACCGGCGCGGCACGTCCACTCCTTGCAGCAGCGGCTCGGCGTCCGCCGGGTCGCCGAGCGGCGCCCAGTACAACATCGCGTTGACCAGCTCGTCCGCCCTGGTGACGGGCTTGGCGATGTCGAAGTCGATCAGCGCCGCCGCCTGCCCGTCGCGGAAGACGAGGTTGTCGGGCGTGTAGTCCATGTGCCCCACCAGCTCCACCGGGTACGGCGGCGGGGGCGGCGTGCCCGGCGGCTCGTCCAGGCCGAGACCGGGCCGTACCCCGTCCGGCACGACGAAGCCCGCGACCGCCTCGTGGTAGGCACGCACGAGCCGGCCCACCGAGGCCAGCCGCTCCTCGTCGGCCAGCCACGGCGGTCGCGGCCGGCCGGCCACCTCACCGGGCACGAACGTCAGCACCTCCCGCCCGGCCGCGTCCACGCCGAGGAAGCGTGGAGCCCCCTCGAACCCGGTCTCCTCCAGGTGCCGCAGCAGCGCGTGCACGAGGGGCGCGTTCGGGCCGATCGGGCGGCGGACGGTGTCGCCGACGCGCACGACCCCCTCGGTGACGTCCCCGCCGGGCAGCGGGATCTCGGGATGCGACTCGGGCGGCTCGGCGTACGTGATCGCGTTCATCTCACCTCAGAAGGGCGTCGGGGAGCCTCCATGATCGCAGATGACGGGGGTGAGCAGCGGGCGCTTGGCCGTGCGCCCGTCACCGGAGGAGCGCCCGCGCAGGCGCCGGGCGATCCACGGCCCCGCGAACGTCGCCACCCACCGCGCCTCGATCGCCGCCGCCCGCCAGGCCCCCGGCGGGGACAGCGGCGGCAGCGGTGCCATCCACGTGTCGTCACTGCCCGGCAGCTCCAGCGCGTGCGCGACCGCGGCGGCGAACCTGGCGTGCCCCAGCGGGCTGGCGTGCAGCCGGTCGCTGCTCCACATGCGCGCGTCGGTGACGTACGCCAGCGGGTAGGTGTCCACCAGCGTCACCCCGTGCCGGGCGGCGGCCTCGCGGATGCGCTCGTTGACGTCCAGCACGCGCGGCACCAGCGGCCTGGCCAGCGGCGCGATCCTGCCGATGTCGGGGAACGTCACCGTCACCACGTGCGCGCCCGCCCCCACCAGGGCGGCGAACATGTCCTCCAGCACCCCGGCCACCCGGGCGGCGTCGAAGCCCGGACGGATCACGTCGTTCATGCCCGCCATGACCGTCGCCAGGTCGGGCCGCAGCTCCAGCGCCACCGGGAGCTGCTCGTCGCGGATCTGCTCCGCCGTGCGGCCGCGCACGGCGAGGTTGGCGAACAGCAACCCCTGCTCGGCCCTGGCCAGGTGCTCGGCGAGCCGGTCGGCCCAGCCGCGGTACCCCAGCACGTCGTCGCCGTCGCCGAGCCCCTCGGTCTGGCTGTCGCCGAGTGCGACGTAGCGCGTGTACGGCATCACACCCTCCTCCCCGCGCGTTCCTCCAACGTCCGCGCGGTCTGCCGGCACCAGTCACGCATCTCCCGCTCCAACCGGCAACCGGCCAGGCAGGACAGGTACGGCCCGACCCGCTCGCTCACGCGCAGGAACTCCTCCTCCTCCAGCTCGCCGCGCAGCCGCCGCAGGGTCTGCTCGAAGAAGGCCAGCTTGGCGGCGGCCTCCTCGGCGCGCTCCCGTAGCTGCGCGACCAGCGGGGCCGGATCGACGAGGTCCGCGGCGTGCACCTTGACGGCCAGGTCGTCGCGCAGGAGCAGGGGCTTGGCCGGGGTGGCGGCGAAGGCGGCCAGCTCGTCCAGCCCGGCCTGGGTGACCTTGAAGACGCGCTTGTTCGGCCGGCCCCGCTGGACGACCTCCCGGCCCGCCACCAGGCCGTCGGCCTCCAGCTTGGTCAGCTCGGCGTAGAGCTGCTGGGGGGCGGCGTACCAGAAGTTGGAGACGCCGACGTCGAAGATCTTGGTGAGCTGGTAGCCGCTGTACTCGCCGTCGAGCAGCGCCGCCAGCACCGCGTGCCGGAGCGCCATCGTGCTAGCCATCTCCATTACTAGTCATGTCGATGACTATAAATCAGGCCGAGCCGCCCCGACAAGGGAGATCAACCGAACTGCCCGCTCAGAAGTGGTACGTCATCCGCGCCCCCTGCCTCCGACGTAGAAGAGGCATATCGATGCGAGGAGATCAGGATGCGCACCACACGTACGACGATGCGGCCGAAGCCGGCACGTCCCCGCCCGAACCTGGATCTGCGGACGCCGTCCGGGCGCCGGCTCCCATACTGAGACGCCCGCCTCCCGGCAGGGGAGGCGGGCACCACGTCAGGCGGGCACCACGTCAGGCGGGCACCACGTCAGTCCGCGGGATCGCCGTCCTGGCGGGCGGCCGCGATCACCCGCGTCAGCGACTCGTGCAGGCGTTGCAGCTCGTCGAGGCCCATGCCGAGCCGCGCCACGATGGCGGGCGGGATCTTCTCCGCCTGCGCCCGCAGCGCGCGTCCCTCCGGGGTGAGGGTCACGGCCAGCGCGCGCTCGTCCCTGCTGCTGCGCTCGCGCCGGAGGTAGCCGAGCGCCTCAAGCCGCTTGAGCAGGGGCGACATGGTGCCGGGGTCGAGCTGGAGCAGCTCCCCCAGCTCCTTGACCGACAGCGGCTCCCGCTCCCACAGCGCCAGCATCGCCAGGTATTGCGGATGCGTCAGGCCCATCGGCTGCAGCAGCGGCCGGTAGAGCGCGATCACGCTGCGCGAGGCGATGCTGAGGGCGAAGCACACCTGCCGGTCCAGCGCCAGCAGATCTGTTGCCTCTGTCACAGGCTCCATCGGTGTGCACCTCCATCGTCGCCTGGTAGTTTACTTGGTGTACAAACCATTAGGACACTAAGCATCTGGCGGGTTGGAGGACTCCCGTGTTTCACCGCAAGCCGCTGGAGGAGCGCATCGCCGAGCGTCAGGCCAAGCTGCCGCCGCTGAAGGAGGGCAAGCACTTCGAGCACGGGCCGGCCAAGTTCGTGTTCGTGTCGCTGCTGGTCGCCGTGGCGCTCATGCACTTCGTCGGGCTGGCCGTCGTCATGCACTTCTACTCCTGACCACCCCCGCCGTGCCGGGTCAGCGGCGACGGCAGATCATCAGCTCCGTGGTCGGGCTCTCCCTCAGGACGCGGACGAGCCGCCGTTCCAGCGGGTAGAGCAACGACCCGGCCAGGGCGCCGGTCCGCTCGCTCAGGGTGACCGCGCGCAGCAGGCCGCCCCACAGCTTGCGCCAGACGGAGTTCGCGTCCACCTGGGCGTTCATGAGGACGAGCATCGGAAGCCGGCGCATCACGTCGAACCCGGCCTCGCCGAGCGCCCGGTTGATCCACGGCAGCGTGCGGTTGACCTGGTGGTCGCCGCGCTGCTCGGGCCGCTGCAGGAAGTTCTCCGACAGGACGAAGATGCCGCCGGGGCGCAGCGCCGCCGCCACGTTGTTCAGCGCGGCCCGGTAACGGACGTCGTCGGTGATGTGGAAGAGCATGTCCATGGCCGAGACCGCGTCGAACGAGCCCGGCTCCAGCACGTCACCTGGCTCGGCGATGTCCAGCTCGTGGAACTCCACCCCCGGGAAGCGCCCACGCAGCCGCTCCACCGCCGCCGCCGTGAGGTCGCAGCCGACGATCGGCTTGACGCCCAGGCCCTGCCAGCGGCGCACGTAGAAGCCCGTGCCCGAGCCGATGTCGAGCACGCGGGAGCCGCGCAGGTCGAGCGGCAGGGTGGCGGCCTCGCGGTCGAAGACCTCCGCTCGCACACGGTACATCCAGGTGTTGAACGCCCGGCCGAGCGCCGCGTAGCCGACCCCGCTCTCGGTCCAGTCGGACTGCAGGCGGCGCTCCCAGAAGCCTTTCAGTTCACCATGCGTCTTCATCCGGCAAGGCTAACGGCCCGGGCGCCGGGCCGCCCGGAGGTCAGCCGATCTCGACGTGATCCAGCTCGGCCCAGCGGGAGTGGTGCTGGAAGCGCAGCGTGTTCCAGCCCCGGGTGAGCGGCAGGGCGGCCGTCACCCGCCGCCAGACGTCCCAGCCGTGGTGGGGGTAGTCGAGGGTGAACCGGGTGGTGTCGTTCACCGTCACCGTGTGCTGCGCGTCGCCGTACCCGGCGGCGTAGGTGACGTGCGCGGCGAAACGGCCGGTTCGCGGCGCGTACACCCGCAGCTCGACCCAGCTGTCGGCATGGTCGAGCCCGGCCGCGACCGCGCCCTGCGACGCGCCCGCGGCGCCGGGGCGGACCCGCGCATGACTGATCCGCCCGGCCTCCGCCTCGTAGCGCACGCGCGGGGTGTCCGCCTGGGGCGGGGCGTCGAGGGTACGGGTGCCGGCGAAGGTCTGCCCCGTGACGCGGTAGCCGTGCGCCGCCTCGGCGCCGGGGTGGGCGGGGCCGAGGTCGAGGGTGTCGGTCGTCGTCCAGGCGGCACCGGACTGCTGGTCGGCTACGTACCTGAACTCGGTGAAGTCCCATTCCGATGAGACGAACGTGTTGACGACCGCCAGCGAGCCGTGGCCCGAGGTGAGGGATGGGGGGAGGTCGAGGTGCTGCTCTGCCCAGCCGTCGGTGCCGTCGGGGAGCGCCTCCCAGTGGCCGGCGGGGGTGCCGTTCACCGTGACGGCGGCTCGCTGGCGGGACGTTCGGGCGTCCAGGCGGCGGGTCAGGCGTACGGGGCCGGCGTTCGGGTCGATGCGGATCGTGAATCGGCTCGAACCGCCGGGGCCGAACGCTCGGCCGTCGTCGGTGATCGTGTCGTGCCCGGCCGCCCATGTGACGGCTGTGGTGATGAGCGTCGCGGTGGTGGCAATCAGTGCGATCAGGTGCGATCGGCGTGGCCACCGCCACCGCCTGGCCGCGCGCACCAGCGCCCCGGCGAACGGCCCACCGCCCGGCGCTGTCGCGGCTAGCGCCGTCCCGCCCGGCGCCGTCCCGCCCAGCGCCGTCCCGCCCAGCGCCGTCGCGCTCTCCACTGGACCGCCCGACGCCGCCTCGCCTGATGCCGCTCCGCCTGGCACTGCGCCTGGCACTCCGCCTGGCGCTCCACCTGGCACTCCGCCTGGCACTCCGCCTGGCGCTGCGCCTCGCACTGCGCCTGGCGCTCCGCCTGACACTGGGCCGCTCAGCACCGGCCCGACCGGCGTTGTCACGCCCGGCGCCGTTCCTGTCAGTCCCGGCCCGCCCGGCACGGCGCCGCCCAGCCCTGGCCCGGCCGTTGGCGAATCGCCGTACGGGGCTTGGCCCGGGAGGGCGGGCATGCGGGCCAGCCGTACCCGCTCCCAGGCCCGTTCCCAGGCGGGCAGCCGCTGCTCGGGCACCTGGCAGGCGCGCAGGAACGCCACCATCACCGCCTTGCGCGGGAAACGCCGCCCCGCCAGCATGTCGGCGCACGTGGCGCGCGGCAGCCGGGTGCCGCCCGCCCGATCGGCCCGCGCCTGCAGCTCGCGCAGCGACACGTCCGCCCGCGCGAACTGCTCCACCAGCAGCGCCACCAGGTCCTCATGGCTGTGCACCGTCTCCGGCGCGGGCCCGCCCTCCTCGCCCGCCGCCGGCGGCTCCGCGCTCGTCGGCCCCTCGGCCCCCGGCCCGCTCCTGACCCCACCCACGCCGGAAAGTATACGAACCATTACGCAGCGCGTCCGAGACTGGCTGGAAAGTGTCCGGGACCGGCTCGTGCCCGGACCGGTCCGGACGAGTTCGTACGGGTCCGTCTGCCTCCCTGTTGGACACCCCGGCAGCCCCGCTTAGCTGGCACAGCGCCGGCCGGGAGCCCCCGGATCACGGTCACCCGACTCGAGAGAGCAGCCACCATCATGCGTAAGAACCTCCACCAGGCCACCGCCCGCACGAGCCGCCTGCGCACCGCGCTCGCCTCCTGCGGTGTCACGGCCCTGGCCGTCCTGGCCTCGCTGTCCGTCCCGGCCGCCGCCGCGCCGCAGCACGGTACGGCCACGGAGCTGCAGCGTGCCAGAGCGGCCTGCCCGTCCGGGCACGTGTGCATCTACCCGGACACGACCTCCAACGGCAACCCGGACACGTACTTCAGGTACGGCGCCCACAACCTGAGGAACGTCTTCGGCGACCGCCTGATCATCAACAACCAGACCGGCGGCGCGGGCTTCCGCCTCTGCGCGGCCTACGGCGGGCAGAACTGCGGCACCCGCAACGGCCCCGGCCACTACGTCGTGAACCTGTCGCCGGTCAACTCCATCATGCTGGAGCCGTAACCCGCGGCATCCGCGAGCCGGTCAGGCCGGGCCCACCCCCTCAGGCCCGGCCTGACCTGTGCGCCGGGGAGAACGTGGCGGGAATCCGTTGGAAGTTGTCCATCCACCCCATGGGGGCCGCCGCGCGGCCGATCTAGGCTGGCGGCGCCCCGGCCGGGCCGCTTCCCTGTCCGCGTGTCTCGCAGAACGGAAAGACATGTCCATCGTCATGCCGATCGTGATCGGCCTGATCGCCGTCACCATCCTCTCCCTGATCCCGGAGCCGCACCGGCGGCCGTTCAACGCGATCTTCGTCGGCGGCGCGGGCGCCGCCTATCTGAGCGGCTTCGGGCTCGGCTACTGGGAGTTCGTGCTGCCTGTCGTGCTGGCGTGCGTCGCCTACCTGGGGCTGCGGAGCTGGACGTGGATCGGCGTCGGCTGGCTGCTGCACACCGTCTGGGACGTCCTGCACCACCTCAAGGGCAGCCCCATCCTGCCCTTCGCGCACGACTCCTCCTTCGGTTGCGCCCTCTGCGACCCGGTGATCGCGCTGTGGTGCTTCGCGGGCGGCCCGTCCGTCCCCGGCCTGGTCCGTGCCCGTTTCGCCCGCAGCGCGCCGGGGCGGACGGAGGGCATGCGCCCTGGCCGGAGCGCCGCTGGATGACTTCGGGGTCAGAGGTGTCCCTCGTGCCAGGCCCGTGCCTCGGCGCGCAGCGCGTCCTCGTCCGGGGCCGGTGGCCGGGCTCGGGCTCGGATGAGCCACTGGTGGAGCAGGCGGGCCAGGAGGGCGGCGTGCTCGGGGCGGGCCGTGGCGTGGACGGCGAAGTACCTGGCGAGCGGGTCGGCCGCGTCGCACCGGGCGCACAGGAGCACCTCGGCGTGCCCGCGCACCGGGCGGCCGGACGCGTTCGTCCAGGAGTGCGGCAGGCGCAGGACGGCGAGGATCTCGCCGGTGCGGCAGCGCGGGCAGGCGGGGTGGCCGGTGGCGTGACCGGCAGGCTGACCGGCAGGCTGACCGGCAGGGTGACCGGCGGAGTGACCGGCGGAGTGACCGGCGGAGTGACCGCTCATGTGCCCGCGCCGATCGCCGTGGCACCCAGGAGCGCCTTGATGTCGCCGTAGAACGCGGGCCCCGGCGCGACCTGGAACGGCACCAGGTCGAGCAGCAGGTGCCCGGCGGGCCCCCGGTGCAGGTGCACGTGAACGGGAGCGCGTCCCGGGTGAGCGGTGAGGATGTGCTTGAACTCCCTGACGACGCGCGGTGTCAGCCGCCCCTCCTGGATCGAGATCACCACGGGCTGCTCGGCGCCGCCCGTGGAGACGTCCAGCACGGCGATCTCCTCGCCGTACAGGCTGACCGTCTCGTCCCGCACGTTGATCCGGCCGCGCACGGAGAGCACCCGGTCCTCGGCCAGCGCCTCCCCGTACAGCGCGTACGTCTTGGGGAAGATCAGGCACTCGACGGCGGCGTCATGGTCCTCCAGCGTGACGATCGCCCACGGGCTGCCCTGCTTGGTGACCTTGCGTTGCAGGCCGGAGACGATGCCGCTGATCCTGGCCGTCCCGTCCTGGCGGCCCGAGGCGATCAGGTCGGCGATCGTGGTGTCGCGGCCGGCGTCCAGGACCCGTTCCGCGCCGTCGAGGGGGTGGCTGGAGACGTACAGGCCGAGCATCTCGCGTTCGTGGGCCAGCAGGGTGGGCCTGTCCCACTCGCCCTCCGGGACGGCGATGGAGAAGGCGCCGTCCTGGCCCGCCTCGCCGAACAGCGTGTCCTGGCCGTGCGCCTGGTTGCGCTTGACGTCGACGACGGCGTCCACGGCCTGCTCGTGCACCGCCACCAGGGCCTTGCGGTGGTGCCCGAGGCCGTCGAACGCGCCCGCCTTGGCGAGGGACTCGATGACGCGCTTGTTGCAGACGACGGGCGGCACCTTGGCCAGGAAGTCGTCGAAGCCGGTGTAGCGGCCCTTGGCCTCGCGGGTGGTGACGACGGCGTCCACGACGTTGGCGCCGACGTTGCGTACGGCGCCGAGGCCGAAGCGGATGTCGGCGCCGACGGCGGTGAAGTCGAGGTTGCTGGCGTTGACGTCGGGCGGCAGCACCTTGATGCCGAGGCGGCGGCAGTCGGACAGGTAGACGGCCATCTTGTCCTTGTCGTCGCCGACGGAGGTGAGCAGCGCCGCCAGGTACTCGCAGGGATGGTTCGCCTTGAGGTAGGCCGTCCAGTAGGAGACCAGGCCGTATCCGGCGGTGTGCGACTTGTTGAAGCCGTACCCGCTGAAGGGCACCAGTACGTCCCAGACCGCCTTGACGGCCTCGGCGGAGAAGCCGCGCCCGCGCATGCCCGCCGAGAACCTGTCCCACTCGGCGTCCAGCACCTCCTTCTTCTTCTTGCCCATGGCCCTGCGCAGCAGGTCGGCGGCGCCGAGGGAGTAGCCGGCGAGCTGCTGGGCGATGGCCATCACCTGCTCCTGGAAGACGACCAGGTGGTAGGTGTCGCCCAGGATGGGCTCCAGCGCCTGCTCCAGCTCGGGGTGGATCGGCTCGACCCGCTGCTTGCCGGTCTTGCGCAGCGCGTAGTTGGTGTGGGCGTTCATCTCCATCGGGCCCGGCCGGTAGAGCGCGTTCACGGCCGCGATGTCGGTGAACGTGGTGGGCTGCATGAGTCTCAGCAGGACCCGCATGCCGCCGCTGTCGAGCTGGAAGACGCCGAGCGTGTCGCCGCGGGCCAGCAGCTCGTACGTCCTGGCGTCGTCGAGCGGCACCTCGAAGATGTCGATCTCGACGCCCTTGTTGGCGCGCACGTTGGCGATGGCGTCGCCGATCACGGTGAGGTTGCGCAGGCCGAGGAAGTCCATCTTCAGCAGGCCCATGTCCTCGGCCTGCGTGAACGGGAAGCCGGTGATGACGGGGCCGCCGGCCTTGGGCTTGACCAGCGGGATCACGTCGATGAGCGGCTCGCTGGACAGGATCACGCCGGCGGCGTGCACGCCGGTGCCGCGTGTCAGGCCCTCGATGCCGGTCGCGGTGTCGATCACGCGCCGGACGTCGGGGTCCTGCTCGTACATGGCGCGCAGCTCGGCCGCCTCGCCGTAACGCGGATGGCTCCCGTCGTGGATGGCCGACAGGGGGATCTCCTTGCCGCCGGCCGCGGCGGGGAAGGCCTTGGTGATGCGGTCGCCGACGGCGTACGGCAGGCCGAGCACCCGGCAGGAGTCCTTGACGGCGGCCTTGGCCTTGATGGTGCTGAACGTGACGATCTGGCAGACGCGGTCGTCGCCGTACTTGCGGGTGACGTAGTCGATCATCTCGTCCCGCCGCCGGTCGTCGAAGTCGAGGTCGACGTCCGGCATGGTGATGCGCTCGGGGTTGAGGAAGCGCTCGAAGATGAGCTGGTGCTCGATCGGGTCGAGCTGGGTGATGCCCGTGCAGTACGCGACCATCGACCCGGTGGCGGAGCCGCGCCCGGGGCCCAGGCCGATGCCCTGCTCGCGGGCGTACCGGCAGATGTCGGCGACCACGAGGAAGTAGCCGGGGAAGCCCATGGCGTCGATCACCGACAGCTCGTGGTCGATGCGGTCGAGCACCTCGCGCGGCGGGTCGCCGCCGTAGCGGCGGCGGGCGCCGGCGAGGGTCTGCCCGCGCAGCCAGGACGACTCGGTCTCGCCTTCCGGGACGGGGAAGCGCGGCGTCAGGTCCCGGTGGGCGAACACCTCGCCGTAGTCGCCGACCCGTTCGGCGATCAGCAGCGTGTTGTCGCAGGCGCCCGGCACCTCGGCGTCCCACAGCTCGCGCATCCGGGCGGCGGGCCGGATGAAGTAGCCGCTGCCGCTGAAGCGGAAGCGGTCGGCGTCGGCGAGCCGCTTGCCGGTGCCGACGCACAGGAGCGCGTCGTGCGCGGCGGCCTGGTCCTCGGTGACGTAGTGGGAGTCGTTGGTGGCCAGCGGCGGCAGCGCGAGCCGCCTGCCGAGCCGCAGTAGATCCTCGCGGACCCGGCGCTCGATGGGCAGGCCGTGGTCCATCAGCTCCAGGTAGTAGTTCTCCGGGCCGAACAGGTCGCGGTGGCGGGCGGCGGCCTCGACGGCCTGCTCGTACTGGCCGAGGCGGAGCCGGGTCTGCACCTCGCCGGACGGGCAGCCGGTGGTGGCGATGAGGCCGGTGCCGTACTCGGCGAGCAGCTCGTCGTCCATGCGCGGATATTTCTGGACGTGTCCTTCCAGCCAGGCCCGGGACTGGAGGCGGAACAGGTTGCGCAGCCCCCGGGCGTCGGCGGCCCACATCGTCAGGTGCGTGTAGAGGCCGCGCCCCGAGACGTCGCCGCCCTCGCCGGTGTCGTCGTTCGAGCGGCGCAGGGCCAGGTTGTCGCTGTAGTAGACCGGCCGGCGGTGGTGCCGGGAGCCGGGGGCGACATACGCCTCGATGCCGATGATCGGCTTGACGCCGGCCCGGCGCGCGGCCTGGTGGAACTCGTACGCCCCGTGCACGTTGCCGTGGTCGCTCATCGCCACGGCGGGCATGCCCTGCCGGGACACCTCGTCCATCAGCAGGCCGACCTTGGCGGCGCCGTCGAGCATGCTGTACTCGGTGTGCACGTGCAGATGGACGAAGGATCGCACCGATGGATCACCCCTGCTGGTTGTAGGCTCGGGAACGACCCGCGCCATTCGACCCGAGAGCAGGTGGGGTTGTCCAACAACCGACACGCCGATCCGGCACAACCAACGGTTGTGGAGGAAGGTGAGGCGGAGCTGGATCTCGGCGCGGTGCGCGCGTTCGTCGCCGTCGCCGAGGAGCGCTACTTCAGCGAGGCCGCGACCCTGCTGGGGATCAGCCAGCAGGCCGTCTCGAAGCGGATCGCGAAGCTGGAGTCGGAGCTGGGGCTGCGGCTGTTCTCGCGGACCCGCAACGGGGCCGAGCCGACCGACGACGGGCGGGCGTTCCTGCCGCACGCCCGCGCCCTGATCGCGCTGGCCGACCAGGCGCGGGCGGTGCTGCGCGGGCGGCGGCGCGCGTTGCGGGTGGACGTGCTGGACACCCGGCTGGCCCCGGTGGACCTGCTGCGCGCCTTCCACCGGCGGCACGCGGACGTGGCCGTGGAGATCGTCACCTCCAACGGGTTCAGGAGCGCCCGCCTCGCGCTCGAACGCGGGTCCGTGGACGCCGCCTTCTGCCGGGTGGGCGGCCCGCTGGAGGAGCTCGGCAGCGTGCCGGCCTTCCTGGAGCCGGCGCACCTGCTCGTCAGCCGCGACCACCCGCTGGCCGGCCGGGCGTCGGTGCGGATGGCGGAGCTGGCCGGGTCGGTGGTGTGGATGCCGGGCAACGTGCCCGGCAGCGAGTGGGCCGAGTTCTACCGGCTGCTCGGCGCCGCGTTCGGCATCGGGATCGACACCTCGGGGCCCGACTTCGGCTGGGACCACTTCGTGGCCGACGTCGGCGCGGGACGGGGGGTGAGCATCGTCGGGGAGACGATGCGGCTGCCGTGGCATCCGGCGACCGTGCGGATCCCGCTCGCCGAGCCGGCTCCCGTCTATCCGTCCTCGCTGCTGTTCCACCGGCGCAGCCGCCACCCGGCGCTGGAGGCGCTCATCGGGTACGTGCGGGAGCACCGGCCCCCTTTCGATCCGGAGCGTCAGTGGCTGCCGGAGGCCGACCGGGCCGCGTTCAGCTGACCTCGGGGATGGCGCGCACCGCTGGACAGGGTGATGAGCCCAGAAGATCACAGAAGGGCGGATTTACCCGTATGATCCGGGCAAGGCGAGGAAGGCAGGCCAGTGGTGGACGAGAACGTGCCCCAGGGCATCGACCCGACGGTCCCCAGCGTCGCACGGATGTACGACTACTACCTGGGCGGCAAGGACAACTTCGCGGCGGACCGGCAGGCGGCCGAGCAGATCATGCGGCTCGCCCGCGAGGCCGGCTCCGACGTGCGGGAGGTGGCCCTGGCCAACCGCGGGTTCCTCATCCGCGCCGTGCGGCAGCTCGCCGAGTCCGGGGTGCGGCAGTTCCTCGACATCGGCGCCGGGCTGCCCACGCAGGACAACGTGCACCAGGTGGTGCAGGGGGTCGCGCCGGATTCGAAGGTCGTCTACGTCGACAACGATCCGATCGTGCTGACCCACGCCCAGGCCCTGCTCGCCGACAACCCCGCCACGATCGTCGTCCAGGGGGATTTGCACCGGCCCGCGGACATCCTCCAGGCCGCCGCCGCGCATCTCGACTTCAGCGAGCCCGTGGCGATCGTGGTGGTCGCCGTCCTGCACTTCTTCCACGACGACGACGAGGTGTCCAAGATCATCTCGACGCTGCGGGACGCGCTGGTGCCCGGCGGGTACCTGGTGCTCTCGCACGGGTACGTCGAGCCGGACGAGGGCGATCCGGACAAGCTGGACGAGGCGCGTGGTGTCTACCGGCGCTCGGCGTCGGGGGCCATCGCCTGGCGCGACCGGGAGACGGTGCGGGGTTACTTCGACGGGCTGGAGCTGCTGGAGCCGGGGGTCGTGCCGGCCCAGAACTGGCGCAACGACGACCCGTACCAGCCGCCCGGGCTGGCCAAGGGCGGCGTCCTGGCCGCCGTCGGCCGCCGCGCCTGAGCCCGCACCCCACCCCACCCTCACGAAGACCGTCTCGGCGAGCCACCGGTGCGCGGGCGCGTCGGTGCGGAACACCGGTGAGATGCGGTGGTAGACGCCCGCCCGCGACACCCGCAGGCCACCGTCGTACTGCTCCGGCCCGTCACCTCCCTAGTGGCGGTACCCCCGGTTGACGACGTCGACCACCGCCCCGTCCTCGGCCCGCAGCCGGTAGGCCACGTCCTGCAGGTCCACGACCACCTCCTCCGCGCCGCGCACCTGTCCCTTGGCGATGAGGCACGCGGCGCCGCCCGGCGTCACGTCCAGCAGCCGGACGTGCACGTTCACCGCGGCGGAGCCGGCAGGCGCGGCTGGCTACGCTGATCACGCGGCTGCAGAAGCTGCTCGGCACCGACCGGCTCCTGCTCACCCCGGCCTCCGCCGAGCCGCCCTTCGAGCACGACGCCGACGTCCTCGACCCGCGCGGGCCCGGAGCCGGTTCGCCGAGGACGTCGTCCTCGGCGCGGCCCAGGCCATCGAGGATCGGGCACCCCGGTTGTCTCCCCTCTGAACCGCGTCTACCGTGTCCTCAAGATCCCCAGCTCACTGGAGGCTTCGCCATGCCCACCGAGATCAGCGGTGAGACACCGGACGGACGGGAAGCGACGCGTTACCTCATCGACGAGGCACTCGGCTACGTCTATCCGGGCGCGCTGCGGGCCGTGGCCTCGCTCGGCGTCGCCGACCTGCTGGCCGGCGGGCCGCTCACCGTGGCCGAGCTGGCCGGGCGGTCCGGCGTGCACGAGGACGGCCTGCGCCGGGTGCTGCGCGTGCTGGCCACGCGCGGCGTCTTCGAGGAGCTGACCGACGGCCGCTTCGCCCTGACTCCCATCGGGCAGGCGCTGCGCTCCGACGCGCCCGTACCGGCGCGACCGGCCGTCCTCATGCTCACCGACACCACGCTGTGGCGGCCCGCCGGTGAGGTGGAGCTGTCGCTGCGGCGGGGCGGCTCGGTGTTCGAGGACCTCTTCGGCATGTCGTTCTTCGACTACATCGCCAGGAACCCGCAGACGGCCGCCGCCTTCCACACCGGTATGGCGGCCTTCTCCGACCAGGAGAACGAGCTGATCGCCGCCGCCTACGACTTCCCCGGGTCCGGGGTCGTGGTGGACGTCGGCGGCGGGCACGGCGGGTTCCTGCTGGAGGTGCTGCGCCGGCGTCCCGGCCTGGACGGCGTGCTCATGGACGAGGAGCACGTGGTGGCCGGGCACCGGCTCGACATCGAGGAGGTCAAGGGCCGCTGGCGGCCGGCGCCCGGCGACTTCTTCGCCGAGGTGCCCGCCGGCGCGGACGTCTACGTGGTCAAGCGCATCCTGCACGACTGGGACGACGACGGCTGCGTGACCATCCTGCGCAACTGCCGGCGCGCGATGGTGCCCGGCGGGCGGATCCTGGTCATCGACGCGGTCATCCCGCCCGGCAACGAGCCGCACCAGGCCAAGGCGGTGGACATGATGCTGATGACCGCGTTCCCGGGGCGGGAGCGCACGGAGGCGGAGTTCGCGGAGCTGTTCGCGGCGGCGGGGCTGCGGATGTCGCGGATCGTGCCCACCGGGACGGTGGTCTCCATCGTGGAGGCGGTCGAGCCGTAGCCGGCCGCCTGTGGTGTTCTTCGTGCGGGCGGTCGAGCCTCAGCCCCGCCGGCCGCTCACACGCAGGAGAGCCGGACGGGGCCCGCCACCATCGACTGGTCGCCCGTCGCGTTGCCCTTGCCGGTGTCCCTGATCTCCACCATGACCAGGCCGCTGCCGGCCGTGACGGTCGAAGGCGCCGCCACCCACGTGCCCCGGCGCATGCGCTGGTCGAGCGTGAACTCCGTGACCGTGCGGGCGTCCTTGTCGAAGCCGTCGCTGACCGTGTACCAGACGCGCTGGCCGGCCAGGCCCGACCTGGGGATGTACACGCCCACCGCGCACTGGTGCCGGCCGCGCAGGCCGGTGGTGAAACGCCACTGGAAGGTGTTGGCCGGCTGGTCGGCGGCGGTGGGGTCGTACGTGAGGTCAGAGAACAGGAAGCCGTCGCCGCAACCGGCGCCGGTCCAGCCGCCGGCCCTGGCGTCCTTCCAGCCGTTCCTGCCGGGGGCGCCGATGATGTTCACGCTGCGGCTGGTGTCACGGGGGCAGCTCGGGCCGGCCACCGCCGAGAAGGCCACGCTCGGCGCCGCCTTGCGTTCCCGGGACTGCTCCGGACGGTCGGTCGTCGGGGTGGCCGTGGGGGCGGGGGTTGCCGCGGGGGCGGCCAGGGCTTTGGTGGGGTTCTGGTCCTGGTTGAGCAGGGTTACGGCGAGCAGCGCCGCCTGGGCCAGGACGCCGGTGGCCACCCACAGTTTGATGGAGCCGCGGCGGCGGGGGCGGCGCGGTGGGGTGGCGGGGGTTTGCGGCGGGCCGTCCGGGGGTGCGGGGGTGCCGGGCCCGTGCGCTCCCTGCGCGGGAAGCACCGGGCGGCCCAGCCGCGCAAGCGCCTCCACCGGGTTCGGCACCGGCGTCGCCGCGTCAGCCGGACGGGGCGTCGGCGCGGGGGCTGACGCTTGGCGGCCAGACGGCACAGCGGCCGACACGTGGCCGACCGGCGACGCAGCAGCCGACGCCTGGTCCACCGGCGGCGCAGCGGCAGGCGCCTGGCGGATCGATGGCGGAAGGGCGACCGGGCGCACCTGCCGGAACTGCACCGTGGCCGCCGCTTCGCCGCTCCCCGCGCCGACTCCGGCCGAGGCTCGCGGACCGTCCGTGGCCGCCGCCCGCACACCACCGCCCGTGGCCGCCGCCCGCACACCACCGCCCATGGCCGGGGCCCGCACACCGCCGTCACCACCCGCCCCAGTCCCAGCCACCTGCGGCGGAGCCGATCGGGAGCGCCAGCCGCGCCTGCGACCCCGCTCGCCCTGCCCCACGCCCTGCCCCACGTCCTGCCCCAGGCCCTGCACCGGATCCGGCGGCGGCACGGGCGCCGGCTGCCCCTGCCTGTGCCGCCCACCCGCCGCTCTCTTGCTCGTCATCGTGGCCCCCTGGATCCCGGACGCCGCCCTCCCTCGGAGCGGCCCTCCGCTCCTGAATACGACCGGCCGTGATGACCGGCCCGCTCACCACGATGACCAGCGTTGACCAGCCCTCCACTGGACAAATCGCCGTACCTGAGGATGACCCCGCATTCCTCCTCCAGCCGGATGGCCCAACCGGACGCACCCCGTCCAGGATCGAGGTACTCACACGCTGAGGAGGGGAACCTTGAGACGAGCCATCATCGCGGGTCTGGCCGCGTTATCGGTGCTGCTGCCCGCGACCGCCGCCGCGGCCCAGGACGGCTCCGCGCTCGACCGGCAGCAGTTGCGCCGGACGCTGGAGGCGGTGCACGAGGCCGGCATGTACGGCACCTACTCGCACGTCGTGGACGGCCGGCAGAGCTGGAGAGGCGCCGCCGGGATCGCCGACGTGGAGACGGGCCGCCCGGTACACCCCGGCCTGGTGCACCGGGTCGGCAGCATCACCAAGACGTTCACCGCCGTGGCCGTCCTGCAGCAGGTCGGTAAGGGCACGATCGACCTCGACGCGCCCGTCGACCGCTACCTGCCCGGCCTCATCCAGGACGGGCGGGGCCGGCAGATCACCGCCCGCATGCTGCTCAACCACACCAGCCACATCTCCGACTACGACCACCTGGTCTTCCAGCGGGTCGAGGACGTGGACGCCCACCGGTTCCGCGTCTGGCGGCCGGAGGAGCTGGTGTCCCTGGCGCTCGCGGCCCCCGCGACCGGGCGGCCGGGGGTGACGCCCGGCGAGTACTCCAACACCAACTACCTCATCGCCGGCCTGCTGCTGGAGAAGGTGACGGGCGTCAAGGCCGAGCGCTACATCACCGACCACGTGATCCGCAAGGCCGGGCTGCGCCACACGTCGTTCCCGCGCACGCCGTACCTACCTGGCCCGCACTCCAGGGCGTACGAGGGGCTGAACGGCCTGATCGACCCGCCCAGGGACTACAGCGTCTACGACCCGTCCATCGCCTGGACGGCGGGCGCGATCGTCTCGACGATGGCGGACCTCAACCGCTTCTACCGGCTGCTGCTGCGCGGTGAGCTGCTCGACGCCCGCCTGCTCGCCGAGATGCAGCGCACGGTCCCGCTGCGGGCGGGCGACGGCACGTCCGGCTACGGGCTCGGCCTGGTGCCCGCGGACCTGCCGTGCGGCCGGTTCTGGGGGCACGAGGGAGGCGTGTTCGGCATGACCACGGTGTCGGTGACCAGCGCGGACGGCGACCGGCAGCTGTCCATCGGGTTCAACCTGACGGGCTACCAGCGGGTGGACGAGGGCGGCAACCCCGTACCCCATCCCATCGACGCGGCGGTCGCGGCGCACGCCCAGGTCGCGACGTGCGGCGCCGAGAGCGCTCCGGCCGCCGCGGCGGGCACCGCGCAGCCGTTCCCGCGCCTCCAGCTCGACCGGATGCCGATCGAGAGGTGATCAGCCACCCGGCTGGGACGAGCCCGTGACCAGCGGCAGGTAGACCTCGTCCACGATCTCGACGAGCACCTCGTCGGGGACGGTCGGCGCGCCCCGGGTGACGAACTCGTTGCGCAGCAGCCCGATCGCCACCGTCGCCACCCGGGGCGAGACCTCGATGCCGGCCCTGCGCAGCACGACCTGCCACAGGTCGGCGCCGCCGGACGTGGCGCGGGAGTGCAGGAGGGCCAGCAGCTCGGGGTCGTCGCCCGCGGCGGACAGCAGGCCGCGCACGATCTCGCCGAGGGGCGACGACCAGTGGGCGTTGGCGGCGCGCAGCAGGGCGAGGACGTCGCCGCGCAGGCTGCCGGTGTCGGGGACGACGGTGCCGGCCGCGGCGAGGCCGGCGTAGGCGGCGACGCCGAGCGCGGCGCGGTTGGGCCAGCGGCGGTAGAGGGCGTTCTTGTTGGTGCCCGCGCGTTGGGCCACCCGTTCCATGGTGAGCCCGGCATATCCGGATTCGAGCAGCTCCTCCTGCGCTGCCTTGAGGATGGCCTGCTCCAGCTCTTGACCTCGACGCCTCATGCACTACAGGGTACGGTACGTACCGTACCTTTTGGAAGGGATGAGATCATGCGGGGCAAGGGCATCGTGTACGACACCGGCATCGTGATCGGTGACCACGACACCAGGCAGACGTTCGACCTCGACGCGGTCCGGCGCGACCTGCGGGCGATCGCGCGTGACCTGCACTGCACGGCCGTCAGGATCATCGGCTCGAACCCGGGCAGGCTGGAGGCCGCCGCCCGCGAGGCCGCCGCCGCCGGGCTGGAGGTGTGGTTCTCGCCGTTCACCGCCGACCTGTCGCCGTCGGAGCTGCTCGACCTGTTCGCCGACTGCGCCGAGCGGATCAAGGGGACCGACATGGTGTTCGTGGCGGGGGCGGAGCACAGCCTGCTCAACCGGGGGTTCCTGCCCGGCGACACGATCGGGGACCGGATCGGGCTGCTCTCCGAGCCGGAGAGGCTGCGCGAGCACCTCGGGCGGGTGCCCGCGCTGGTCAACGCGTTCCTGGAGGACGCCGTGTCGGTGGTCAGGCAACGGTTCCAGGGGCGGATCAGCTACGCCTCGATCCCCTTCGAGTCGGTGAACTGGGAGTTGTTCGACATCGTCGGGGTGGACCTGTACCGGTCGGTGGAGATCGCCGACCGGTATCGCGACGGGGTGCGCGGGCTGGTCGCGCAGGGCAAGCCGGTGGCGATCACCGAGGTGGGCTGCATGACGTTCCGGGGTGGCGGGGATCTCGGGGCGCGGGGGACGGAGGTGGTGCGGTACGACGGGCACCGGCCGGTGGGGCTCTCCCGGGCGCTGGTGCGGGACGAGGGTGAGCAGGTCGCCTATCTCGGGGAGGTGCTGGACGTGTTCGAGCAGGAGGGGGTGGACAGCGTGTTCGTCAACACGTTCGCGCAGTTCGACATGGGCGGGGAGCTGGACGCGGCCAGCTACGGCGTCGTCCGGGTGACCGGGGAGGCGTCGTGGGAGCCGAAGGAGGCCTTCCGCCTGCTGGGCGAGCGTTTCGGCTGAGCCTCCGCGCCCTCGGGGAAGCGCGCTGCGGTCCTCGGGCGGCCGGACGGCGCGTGATCGCTCACCCGCGATCACGCGCCCGATCCGCCGGACGCTCCGGCGCTCCGGTGCACCTGTGCGCCCGATGCGCCCGATGCGCTCGATGTGCCCGCTACTTTCTCCGCGTCTCGCTCAGCGCCACGTGGAGATGGTCGTTGTGGTCGGTCCTGAAGTCCTTGGCCGTGATGACCTTGTTGTCGATCCTGCTCCAGGCGCCGATCCCGAGATCGAGCTCCGCGCTCTCCTTCTTGGCGTCGATGAACTCGTACCCACCGGTCCTGAGCAGCGCGCTCGCCCACCCCGCCGTGAACCGCGCGTCGCCCTTCACCGCGCTGCCCGCCGCGTAGTACATCCGCGTGACGTTCTTGTTGTCGATCAGCCTGCCCAGCCGGGCGCGGGTCACCTCCGCCCACTCCTTGACCTGGCGGAGCCCGTCCGCGTCGCCGTTCATCGCGGCCTTGGTCGCGGCGACCAGCCTGTTGTAGTTCTGGCCGCCCGAGCCGAGCGCGCCGGCGTCCACGCCGGCGAACCGGTAGGGGTGGAAGGCGTCGATGTCGTTGCCGGTCAGGTGCGTCCGGTGGCCGAGGTTGCGCGCGTGCTCGCCGGAGATGTCGTTGATGCGCGGCAGCAGCGCCTGGTTGGCCGCGGCCGACAGCCAGCCGTGGGCGAAGGAGGAGCACCAGTCGTCCCCGCCCTTCTCGTCGCGCTGCCCGTACCGGCCGAACCCGGCGGGCATCCGCCACAGCGGGAAGAAGTCGGCGGAGTCCTCGCGGGTGGCGACCACAGCGCCGTCCCGATCCTTGCCGAACAGGCTGACGCGGTAGCCGATCCGGGTGACCTCCGACGGCTCGGCGCGGACCTTGGAGGGGTGCTGCTCGTCGAACGTCACGCGGATCTCGAGCTCGTCCCTGCCGACGCTCTTGACCCCCTCGCCGCCGTCGGCGGTCGGCGCGGCCCGCGTGACCGTCTGCAGCACCGGCCTGCCGGCCTGCGGGGTGGTGTCGAGCAGGTCCACCCGTACGCAGGTGAGCTCGACGCCGGTCGGCAGCATGTACTCCACGGTGAGGTAGCGCTGCTGGACGTCGGCCTCATTCAGCCGCGGGATGCTGATCCGGTCGTCCTTGGCGGCCTTGGCGTACCTGGGGTCGGTGCTGCGCGGGACGCGGTCCGGGCCGATGGCGGTGACCGCGAAGGCCGAGTCACCCGTCTCCGCGTCCGGAACGTCGCAATCCTCCGTAGCGGCCTCGGGATCCGAACCTTCCTCGGGGTCCAGGGACTCCTCGGGCGACTCGGGGCTCGCCGCCGTGGCAGCCCAGGCGGGCGCGCCGCCGAGATGGAGCGTTCCCGCGGAGATCACCGCGACGGCGGTCACGGCGGCGGCCAGGAGCCCGCGCGGGCCTAAGCGGCGGGTGATCATGGTGACCTCCGCTCGGCGGGGCCGTTCAAGCCGGTCATGATTGCCTCCTCAGTGGGTGTCTGAGGTCGTTTGTACGGCGCGCCGTATTGACCAGCCAGGACGGCACATTGACCAGCGTTGTCCATGGTGATCGAGGAGGGTGCGGCTAACATGGGAGGCGGCGGCCGTCCGCGCCCAACCTCCGGCGACCCGCCCCGGCCGGGTCACCCTCAGGAGGCAAAGGGAGGCTCACCTCTCGGGCGGGAGGAGCCGTCCGTCGGACGTGCGCCCGCCGCTCAGGTCGCCAGGGGACACGCGGGGGCGCGCGGGAGACGTTCCATGACCAAGCAAGCGGACTTCAAGCGCCGGGTACGCGCCCGCATGGCCAAGACCGGCGAGTCGTACGCGATCGCGCGCCGGCGGCTGCTGGGCGAGCCGCCCACCCCCGTCGAGGAGCGGATGGCGGCGGCGCTGCACATCAGCAACGGCGACTGCACCGACCTGGCCGGGACGGGGCTGGCCAGGCACATCGTGTACTGGCGTGACGTGCTGCACGAGGGGCCGGTCCCCGCGGTGGGGCGCGCGGAGCTGCGCCGCGTCAGGGCCTCGTTCCTGGTCGCGGCGGACGCTGACGACCACGGCGAGGGCATGCGCATGTTCGAGGAACGCGACGCCGCCGTGGTGGCCCACCGCGACGGCGAGTACGTGCTGTGGTTCGAGGCCGACCTGTACGACCAGCTCCAGATCGTGGAGGCGCTCTCCCTGCTGGCCGAGCTGGAGGTGCCGGCCGATCGCGTGACGCTGATCTGCATCGGCGAGCATCCCGGCATCGCCCGCTTCGGCGGCCTCGGCGAGCTACGGCCCGACCAGCTCGCCGAGCTGCCCGCCACCCGGGCCTGCGCCACCCTCACCCCCGCCGCCCTGGACCTGGCCACCCGGGCGTGGGCCGCCTTCCGCGCCCCGGTGCCGGACGGCCTGCCCGCCATCGCCGCCGCGCGCTCCACCGAGCTGCGCTTCCTGGGCGAGGCCTTCGACCGCCTCAGCCGCGAGTACCCCTCCACCCGCGACGGGCTCTCCCTCACCGAGCGCCGCATCCTCGCCGCCGCGGCTCAGGAGTCCACGGCCGGGGACGTCTTCGTCCGCGCCTCGGCCCGCGAGGCCCGCCCCTACCTCGGGGACTGCTGGTGCTACGCCGCCATCGACCGCCTCGCCGGCGCCCCGCACCCGCTGCTGCGTACCGTGCCCGGGAACGTCCCCACCGGGCCCGCCAGCACCGTCAGCCTGACCGCCGCCGGCGCGCGCGTGCTGGCGGGCGAGGCGGACCACGTGACGCTCAACGGCGTCGACCGGTGGATCGGCGGCGTTCATCTGACGGGTCAGGACGTGCGATGGAGATGGGACGAAGGCAGGGAATGCCTGACGGGCCGGCAGGAGTAGCCGGCGAGGCGCGCTGCCGAGCGAGACCACCCCGATGCGGTGGAAGCGGCCCAGGTCGAGCGCGCGGGCCGCCGTGTTGCGGCGGTAGCCCAGCTCGCGCGCCGCCGCCAGCACCCGCTCGCGGAGCTTGTCACCGACGTACGGCTCGCCGTTCATCACGCGGGAGACGGTCTTCTGCGACACCCCGGCCAGCCGGGGCCAGTGCGGTGCGTTCCCCGGTACCCGGATGTCGAGACGATGTCTCCGCGGCATTCCCTTCGGGTCAGAAGGCAGGGATGGCCACAAGGGGTCTTCGTTTTGCGAACGATTCGCAGTAGCCTCTCGGGCACGAAGGGTGTTCGAGCGGGTACGCGCGGCTCGTCCGCACCATGGAGTGACGCCGTCCCGCGAGGGGGGATGGTGCCCGTGAGCGCTCATACCGGATCCACCGCACCGGCCGTGAGCCGGTTCGTCACCAGCGACATGGAGCAGGTCCGCGAGTGGCTGGGGCAGGTCTACGGCACCCGGTTACTGGTGGGCCACATCGGCGACAGCAGCAGGCTCGCGCTGTCGATCGTGGCCGCCGGGCCCTTGATGACCACCGATCTGACCCTCCCCGGCATCCTGCACTGCCGCAACCAGGACATCGAGACCGTGCGAATCGGTTACGTGCTCAGCGGCACCGTCATGATCGACGACGGGGAGGCCGTCAACCGCTACGGCCCCGGCGACGCGCTCGTGGCCACCTTCCCGCGCGACAACCTGGTCTCGCGGGCCGAGGAGCTGCGCATCCGTACCGTGAGCCTGCCGCTCGACCTGCTGATCGAGGTCGCCGGCGGCTCGCCGGACGGCTCGGGCGACCCGCCGCGGCTGCTGTCGCGCGCACCCCTCGGCGCCGGCGCCTCCCGGACGATCGCCAACACGCTGGCCCTGACCGACGAACTGCTGTCCAGCCCGGCGGCCCGGCATCCCCTGGTGGTCGGCAACGCCGCGCGGCTGCTGGCGGCCGGCGTGCTGGCCACGTTCCCCACCACGCTGACCGTGCGGGAGGAGACCCACACCGACCACTCCGACGCCACCCCGGCCGTGCTGCGCCTGGCCATCGACTACATCGAGGCGCACTACGCCGAGCCGGACCTCTCGCTGGCCGCCATCGCCGCCGCCGCCTGCGCCACGCCTCGCGCCGTGCAGTACGCCTTCCGCCGGCACCTCGGCACCACGCCGACGGGGTACGTGCGTCAGGTGCGGCTGTCGGCCGCCCACGCCGATCTGCTGGCCGCCGACCCGGCAGACGGCGCCACCGTCAGCGCCATCGCCGCCCGCTGGGGGTTCTACCACCTGGGCCGGTTCTCCGCCTACTACCGCCGCGTCTACGGCCGGCCTCCCCGCGCCACCCTGACGACCTGAACCCACCGGCCGCCCTGACAGGCCGGACCCGCCGCAGGAAGGCCCGCCCACCGCACGAGGACCCGAACCCGCCACACGAGGACCCGAACCCGCCGCAGGAGGACCCGAACCCGCCGCAGGAGGGCGGCCCGCGCCGCCCCCCTGCCCCCTCCTCGCCCCACTCCCGCTCCGCACGCCGAAGGCGGATCTCGAGGTAGCCGGCCCTGAGGCGCTCGCGCTGCGCGGCGAGGTCGCGGTGGACGCTCCGCGCCGCGGCCACGACGCGCCGGGCGTCGGCCCGGATGTCGCGCGCCTTGAGCCGGAGCTTCTCCGCTTCGGCGCACGCCTGCGCCACCTGCGCCACGAGTCGGGAGCCATCACCCTGCCAAGCAGTCGGATCGCAGCCCACGGCCTGCATCGCACCTCGCCCTTCCCTCGCCCGAGGATCCGCCGTCGCCACCTTCACCATGGCTCCGGCCACCGCGCGGGTCAGGTCACGTGACGAAGCGTTTACCGGCCGTTCATCCCAGAAACGAAAGGCCCGGCCGATAGCGGCGGCCCACGGGCGCAGCCACGCGTCCGCCGCCGCACCCGCTCCGACTCGGCGGCGCCGGGCACGTCCATCACCGCCTCGCCCTCCGTGGCGATAGGGCCGGTCGAACATCGCCTGCCCGTACGGCCTCATCCGCCGGGGCCAGCCGGCGTCGTGGGACGGGCGGCCGGTTCCCGGCGCTGCCGCGCGGACGTGGTCGAGCACCTCGTGACGCGGATCATGGACCGGTTCGGGCTGCCCGTGCCCGGGCGCGGCGGTGGACAGGCCGGACATGTCAGCGTTTTGACATACCGGCGGAAAAATCCATATCCTGCACGGCATGCCCGATTTCAGCGTGTCCGTTCAGGACACCCTGGACCGCGACCGCGCCGTCCGCGCGCTCGCGCCCGCGCAGCATGCCCTCACTGACGGGCAGCAGGACGCCCTGGGCTCCGTGCTCGGCGCGCTGACGTCACTTCTCTGACGTCCCACCCCCTTCTTCTCCGGCCGGCCGCTCCTCGCGGGCCGGCCCGTTCACGCGCGCCGCCGCGTCCCCTCTTCTCTCACAGACAAGGCACCTTCATGTCCTCCACCACCGTGGACGCCTCGACCCTGCCCGCGCACGCCCCGCCGGGCAGGCGGTCCAACCCCTGGCTGACGCTGATCGCCGTCGCCATCGGCCTGTTCATGGTCAACCTCGACGGCTCCGTGGTCGCCATCGCCAACCCCGAGATCGGCCGCGACCTGAACGCCTCCACCGCCGACCTGCAGTGGGTCACCAACTCCTACCTCATCGCGATGGCCGCCCTGCTCATCCTCGGCGGCAAGCTCGGCGACCGGTTCGGCCGCCGGACGTACTACATGATCGGCACGCTGGGCTTCACCGTCGCGTCGGTCGCCATCGGCCTGGCCGGCTCGATCGAGGGCGTCATCGCCTTCCGCGCCGCGCAGGGCGTCTTCGCCGCCCTGCTCATCCCGAACACGCTCGGCCTGCTGCGCGCGGTCTTCCCGCCGAGGAGATTCGGCATGGCGGTGGGCCTGTGGGCCATGGTGGCCTCCTGCTCCACCGCGCTCGGGCCGATCGTCGGCGGGCTGCTCGTCGAGCACGTCACCTGGGAGTCGGTCTTCCTGATCAACCTGCCCATCGGCGTGATCGCCCTCGTCCTCAGCGCGCTCGTCCTGCCGCAGAGCAGGAACTCCACCGGCCACCACCGCTTCGACCTGCCCGGCGTGGTGCTGCTCGCGATCGGCCTGGTCGCGCTGGTCTACGGCGTCGTCAAGGGCGAGAGCTGGGGCTGGGCGTCCGGCGGCACGCTGGGCGCGCTCGCGGCGGGCCTCGTCGTCCTGATCGTCTTCGGCTGGTACGAGAGCCGCCTGGCCCACCCCCTGCTGCCGATGCGGCTGTTTCGCAGCCCGGCGCTGACCATCGGCGTGATCGTCACCGCGGTCAACTTCTTCGTGCTGCTCGGCGTGGTGTTCTTCCTGATGTTGTACCTGCAGAACGTGCGCGGCTTCACACCCGTCGAGTCGGGCGTGCTGACGCTCCCGCTGAGCCTGGCCACCGTGGCCGCCTCGCCGCTCGGCGCCGCCGTGACCGGACGGCTCGGCGCCCGTGTGTCCATGCCGATCGGCATGGCGCTGCAGGCCGCGGCCTCCTTCTGGATGTGGACCTGGGACGTCCACTCCTCCTACGCCGCCATGTGGCCGCCGTTCCTCGCGCTCGGGCTGGGGGTCGGCATGGTGATGTCCGCCTCCTCCGACGCGATCGTGGGCAACGCGCCCACCGAGGACGCCGGGGTGGCCGGCGGGCTGCAGGCCACGGCGCTGCAGATCGGCGGCGCGCTCGGCACGTCCGTGCTGGTCTCCCTGATCAGCGCCCGGGTGGGCGCCACACTCCCGGGCGAGCTGACCGCCGCCGGCGTCCCCGCCGACGCCGCCGCGGGGCTCGCGCACGCGCGGGACGCGGTGGCCATGGGCCTCTCCCCCGTCTCCGAGGGCATGCCCGCCCGGGTGGCGGCAGCCGTGGTCGAGGGCAGCGGCAACGCGTTCATGACCGGCGTGCACACGGCGGTGCTGCTCACCGGCGTGCTCTGCGTCATCGGCGGGATCGTGGCCGCCGCCGGCATGCGCCGCTCCGGCACGTCGTGACACGCCGCTCCGTCAGGTTGACCTGGAGTGCACTCCAGGGGCCAGGCTGGTCCCCATGCACAACGCCATGAGAACGCGCACCATCGGCAACCGGCAGGTCGGCGTCATCGGGCTCGGCGCCATGCCGATGTCGGTGGCCGGTCACATGCCGGACGAGGACCAGTCCATCCGGACCATCCACGCCGCCCTCGACGCCGGCATCACCTTGATCGACACGGCCGACGCCTACACCCCGTCCCACGAGGACGTCGGCCACAACGAGCGGCTGGTGGCCCGGGCGCTGTCCCTGTGGGGCGGCGACACGGGCGCGGTGCTGGTCGCGACCAAGGGCGGGCACACCCGTACGCCGGACGGCTGGGACGTGGACGGCAGCCCGGCGTACCTGCGGACGGCCTGCGACCGCTCGCTCAAGGCACTCGGCGTGGACAGCATCGGCCTCTACCAGCACCACCGGCCCGACCCGAAGGTGCCGTACGAGGAGACGATCGGGGCGCTGAAGGAGCTGCACGACGCGGGCAAGATCCAGGCGGCCGGCATCTCCAACGCCAACCCCGAGCAGATCAGGCTCGCCCACCGCATCCTGGGCGGGGCGCTGGTGAGCGTGCAGAACGAGTACTCGCCGCGGTTCCGCTCCAGCGAGCCGGAGATCGACGTGTGCGCCGAGCTCGGGCTGGCCTTCCTGCCGTGGTCCCCGCTCGGCGGCATCGGGCGTACCGGGGAGCTGCGTGAGCGCAACGCGGCCTTCATCGAGATCGCGGATGCTCACGGGGTGTCGCCGCAGCAGGTGTGTCTGGCTTGGGAGCTGGCTCGCAGCCCCGTCGTGATCCCGATTCCCGGCGCCAGCCGGCCGGAGACCATCGTCGACTCGGCCGCCGCCGCGTCCCTGGAGTTGAGTGCGGAGGAGCTCGCCCGGCTGAGCTGAGCCGCCGCACGCGCCGGCGCCGGGCATGAGCGCTGGAAGCGGGCGCCTGTGCACCACCGCCGGAAGCAGGCGCCCGCTCGCCTCACCGCCCGGGACGGGATCCGGCCCCGGGCGCGTCAGGAACGCTGGGGGTGGCCGTCGTCCCATCGTCTCCATCGGCGGCGCTCAGCGACCGCGCGTGCCGGATCCTGACCCGGACGTCGCTGCCGGCCGCCGGAAGCTCGGTGGCGAGCAGGTCCCCGGGATGCAGGCAGGTCAGCGGACCGGAGCAGGTGTCGACGTCGACGCGGGTGGCGATGCCGAGCGCCACTGCCCGGCGCAGCGTCCCGGCCACCACCCACGCATCGTCGCTCCGGTCAGCCTGCGCACCGCCGGTCCGGCCGGCGGCGCCGTCGGGCGGCCCGAGCACGAGCCGCGTGTGCTCGGGCCGCGCCGCCAGCAACTGCGCCCGTCCCGTCAGATCCGGCGGAAGCAGGTTGGTGTACCCCAGCAACCGGGCCGTGTCGGCGTCACGTGGCCGGTCCAGCACCTCGGCGGTGGGTCCGTGCTGCCGGATCCGGCCGCCGATCAGCAGCGCGGTGTCCTCGGCCACGGCGAGCGCCTCCTGCCGGTCGTGGGTGACCAGGACCGTGGCGGTGGGCTGCCCGGCCAGCGCGGCACGCAGGTCGGCCAGCAGATCGGCGCGGGTGGTGCTGTCCAGCCCGCTGAACGGCTCGTCGAGCAGCAGCACCCGGGGCCCGACCGCGAGCGCCCGGGTGATGCTGACCCGCTGCGCCTCGCCGATGGACAACCCGCGAGCGTCCCGTCCGGCCAGGGGCGCCAGGCCGAGCGCCTCGATCCACGGCCAGGCGCGCATCCGTGCCTCGCGGCGGCTCAGACCGCGGAAACGCAGGCCGTCGAGCACGTTGGCGGCCACCGTGCCGCGGCGCAGGATCGGCCGTTGCAGCACGGCGGCGAGCGCGTCGCGCATCAGGGCCGGTGTGGCGGGGCGGCCGTCGAGCAGGATCTGCCCGCTGACCCGGTGCCTGCTCAGCAGGCCCAGCGCCCGTAGCAGGGTGGACTTGCCGGCGCCGTTCGGACCGAGCACGGCCAGCGTGCGCCCCGACGCCACGTGCAGCTCCGGCACACTGAGCAACTCCCGCCCGCCCGCGCGCACCCGCAGGTCCCGGCACCCGATCCCGCCGCGGAGGCTCGCCTGCTCGTCCCCACCGCTCAGCCCCCGGCGCCCGTCCCAGCCCTTGAGCCCGCTCACCGCAGCACTGCCCGTCGCTGCTGCACCAGGGTCAGCGACAGGTTCACCCCGAACGCGATCAGCAGCAGAATCAGCCCGAACGCGATGGCCAGGGAGAACTGCCCCCGGCTGGTCGCCAGCACCGCGGCGGTGGTCAGCACCCGGGTCTGACCCGCCAGATTCCCCCCGACCATCTGCGCGGCCCCGACCTCGCTCACCACCGCGCCGAACGCGGCCATCGCCGCAGCCAGCAGCGGCAACCTGGCCTCACCCAGCAACGCCGCGAACGCGCGGACGGGCGTCGCCCCCAGAGCCTGCATCTGCACCCGGAAGTCCGGATCGACCTGTTGCAGCGCCGCCGCCACCAGCGCGACCACGATCGGGCTGGCGATGGCGGCCTGCGCGAGGACCATCGCGGCAGGCGTGTAGAGCAACTCCAGCCCGCCCAGCGGCCCGCTCCGCCACAGCAGCACGGTGACGAACAGCCCGATCACCACCGGCGGCATGCCCATCCCCGTGTTGGCCGCCGCCAGGGCGACCCGCCGCCCGGGAAAGCGGGCCAGTGCCAGGGCCGCGCCGAGCGGCAAACCGATCAGCAGGGCGATCGCGGTCGCCGTCAACGACACCCGCAGGGTCAGCGCGATGATCGACCAGCTGTCCTGGTCACCGGAGAGCAGCAGGGCGATCGCGTCCGCCAGCCCGTCGAGCAGCACGTCCATGGCTCACTGGCCCAGCTTCGCCTCGTCCGCGCCCGCGTCCGGCGTGAAGAGCGGCTGGCCGAACTTCGCCGTCCCGAACGCGCCGATGAGCTGCTGCGCGGCCGGCGCGACGATCCAGTCGGCGAACGCCTTGGCGCCGTCGGGCCGTACGCGGTCGCCCGCCTTCTTCGTCATCTCGATGACGTGGTAGACGTTGAGCAGCCCGGGATCGCCCTCGCTGAGCACCTTCAGCTCCAGGGTGTCGCGCTGGGTGAGATACGTGGCCCGGTCCGACAGCGTGTAACCGGCCTTCTCGCTGGTCACCCGCAGGGTCTCGCCCATGCCCTGCCCGGTGGACTGGTACCAGGACCCGCCCGGGGTCACCGCGGCCTTGGTCCAGAGGGTCTTCTCCTTGGCGTGCGTGCCCGACTCGTCGCCTCGGGAGACGAACACCGCCCGCGCGTCCGCGATCCGCTTCATCGCCTCCGGGCTCTTCCTGCCCCGGATCCCGGCCGGATCGTCCGGCGGGCCGAGCAGCACGAAGTCGTTGTGCATCACCAGCCGCCGGGAGCCGGCGCCGCCCTCGGCCACGAACTCCTCCTCCGCGGCGGGCGAGTGCACCAGCAGCACGTCGGCCTCGCCGCGCCTGCCCAGCTCGATGGCCTGCCCGCTGCCGACCGCCAGCGTCTTGACCTGCCAGCCGCTGTCGCGGGTGAACGCGGGCAGCAGCTCGTCGAGCAGCCCGCTGTCCTGGGTGCTCGTGGTGGTGGCCAGAATCAGCGACTTCTCCGCCGCCGGGGTGGACGGGGTGCCTCCGGAGGAGGGGGTGGTCCCGCACCCGGCCACCAAGGCGGCCGCCACCCACGCGCCAATGACCAAGAGCCTGCTACGTATCATCGTGGCCCTATCTGTGCTACTTCAGATCAGTGCAAGGGTAAATTACGCAAGCATGACCCGATATCGGGAAATTTGCAATGATCTCGCGCACCGGATCAGTGCCGGCGTCCTCCATCCCGGTGACGAGCTGCCGGGCATCCGCGAGCTGGCCCAGCAGTGGCACACCACGGCCTCCACCGTCAGCCGGGCACAGCGCCGGCTGGCGGACGCCGGGGTGCTGGAGCTGGCCGACCGCCGCCGTGCCCGCATCGCCGCCGGCGCCGTCCTCGCCGCCCGGCGGTTCCTGCAGTCGGACGCGGTCCTCAGACTCGCGGGCAGCGACGACCCGGCCCTCGACCTGCTCACCGGGACGCTCGACGGGAAGCTGACCATCGTCACGCGCGAGGGCAGCGTCACCGGTCTCAGCGCGGTCCGCCAGGGCCACGCCGACGGGGCGGCCATCCACCTGCTGCACCGCGACGGGGTCTACAACGCGCCCTTCGCGCTCGGCATGCTGCGCGGCATGGAGCCGCACCTGATCCACCTCTGGCGGCGCGAGCAGGGTCTGATCGTGCCGCGCGGCAACCCGTACCGCATCACCGGGATCGCCGACCTCAAGGACCGGCGGATCTCCGCCCGCCGTCCGGGCACCGGCACCCGCATCCTCCTGGACCGGCTCCTGCTGGCCGCCGGCCACGACCCGGACCACCTGCGGGGGCCGCAGGTGGGCTCCCACCTCGAAGTCGCCCTGGCCGTCGCCACCGGCACCGTGGACGCCGGCCTCGGGGTCCGCTCCGCCGCGACCGACCTGGGGCTCGACTTCGTCTCGCTGACCTGGGAGGAATTCGACATCGCACTGGCGGGGCACGCTCTCGACTCGGCCGTCCACCTCGTCGCCGCCCTGCGCACGCCTGCCCTGCGGCAGCGGATCGCCGCGCTGGGCGGCTACGACACCTCACGGTCGGGCGACGTCACGAAGCTCTCCGCCCCGGATGCTGCGGAGGCTCGGATGGCGGGGCGCGGCTGAGGGCGGTGCGGCTGGGGGCAGCCGAAATCCCTTTGAGGCGCTGCGGGCGGGCTGGCTAGCCTGCCGTCCATGATCTCGCTCCAGCGGCACCGCCTGACGCACGCCGAAACCGGTCCCGCGCTGCGGGCGCTGTCGGAGTGGACGCCGGCCGACGCCCCGGCGGGCGGTCTCCATCCCGGTGACGTGGGCTGGCACCTGCGGTTCGACGACGCGACCGTCCTCCTGTGGACGCAGGGGGCGACGCCGGTGGCGGCCGGTTTCCTGGACGGCCCCGTCCTGCGCGTGACCACCGCACCCGACGCGGACCTCGGGGCGCTCGCAGCCGATGCGGAGGGACTGCTCACGCCCGGCGCGGATGTGGGCGCGCCCACGTCCGGCGCGAAGGAGCTGCTCACGCCCGGCGACGGCCGGTGCGACGGCCTGCCGCTGCCAGGGTGGGAGCCGGACCCGGAGGAGTCCTGGCTGGTCATGTCGTGGTCCCCGAGGCCGGTGTCGAGCCGGGCCGAGCCGGTCGGCGAGGCCGAGGCGGCCGACCGGGTGCTGGTGCAGCGGTCGGCCTTCGCCGGATCCACGTTCACCGTCGAACGCTGGCGCACGATGCGCCGCTCACCGGCGGGCGGGCCGGCCGTGGAGGCGCTGGTGCGTACGCCGGCGGGCGAGCCGGCGGCCGCGGCGACCGGCTGGTTCGCGGGCGTGGGCAGGTGCGGGCTGCTCGAACCGGTCGGCACCCATCCGGACCATCGCGGGCACGGCTACGGGCGCGACGCCGTGCTCGGCGCGTGCGCGGCGCTCGCCGACCGGGGTGCGAGCGCGGTCGCCGTCGTGACGCCGTCCGGCAACGACGCGGCGGTGGCGCTGTACCGATCGGCCGGGTTCACGGTGCTGCGCGAGAACCGCGACTGGGTCCGCGGGGCCCGCTCAGCCTCACCGGGCCGATGACCGCCAGGCGTTCAAAAAGGGCCACTTCACGTCGAGGTTCACCAGCTCGATGACCCGCCGATCATCGAAGATGATGCGCTCGTTCCCCTTGTAGTAACTGAACTTCGGCGCGTTCTTCTCGATCTCCAGCGAGATGTCGTCGAGATCGCTGCGGAACCGCTTCGGCAGGAGCGCCTCACCGTAGAACGGCAGCGTGGGCACCTCGAAGGTCTTGGAGAACAGGACGGTGGCGGAGCCGCCGCGCACCCCCAGGTGCTGGATCGGGGCGGCCTTCGGGTCCGTGCCGTTGACATCGGTCAGCCCGTCGTAGGGGATCGGGATCCGGAAGGGGCCGCTGACGATGCCGCCGTCCTCGAAGATGATCGCCTGGGTGCCGTTGGTCCAGGTATGCCTCCAGCGGAACTTGGGCCCGCTGAAGGCGATCGCGGCGGCGTCGATGCCTCGGGTGAACTGCTTGGGCAGGAACGGCCACTTCTTCTTGATCGGTGCCGGCCCCTCGACGAGCCCGCGGTCGGTGAAGATGGCGTACTGGTCGCCGATCAACGCCAGGTGCTTCCACAGGTTGCGCTCCTTCACCGTGGTCACCGCGTCGAAGGCGCGCAAAGCCGGGACGGGCGGGGGCTCGCGCAGCGCCGCGGCCGGTGAGACCGCCGCCGTCGCGGACGGGGGTGCGGTGGCCGCCCCCAGGGCGATCACGGCGACCATCAAGGCGAGTAACCGCCACAACCGCGGCGGGACATCCGACTGCATCGTGCGCACCTTCCCACTCCCATCACCGGCCGACGCATGTTCAGGTTGGTCAGGAACGGTTCGTACGAGAGCGGGAAGCGGATGAACCCGAGCCCTCGGGCGTCGTACGAGCGCCGAGCGGATGATCAGTCCGATGGGACGCGCCGCGCTACACTCGGCACCGACGGCGGCCTTGGGCGGCGACTGCCGGGCCGGATGCGGATCGAGCGGCGGAGACGTGGGGCGCGGCATGGTGACCATGGAGGACGTTGCCCGGCTGGCCGGGGTGTCGAAGATGACCGTCTCCAACGTCGTCAACAACCGTGACGGGGTCAGCGACCTGGTCCGCAGGCGGGTGCTGGAGGCGATCCAGCAGTCGGGCTACCGTGTGAACCTCTCCGCCCGCACCCTGAAGTCCGGGCGGACCGGCGTCCTCGGCCTGGCGGTGCCCGAGATCGACCTGCCGTACTTCAGCCACCTGGCCACCCTCGTCATCGACGCGGCCAGGCGCCGGGGCTACCACGTCGCCCTGGAGCGCACCGGCGCGGTGGAGGCCGGTGAGGCCGACGCGCTCGCACACTCGCGCATCCTGCAGTTCGACGGCCTGATCCTCAGCGCCGTCGCCCTGGGCGGGCTGGACGAGCGGCTGACAGAAGCGGGCCATCCCATCGTCATGCTCGGCGAGCAGGACTTCGGCGGCCGTTTCGACCACGTCGCCATGCCGAACGAGGACGGCGTCAAGGCCGCGGCCATGCACCTGGCCGACCAGGGGTGCCGCCGGATCGGGTTCGTCTCGGGCGCGCCCCGCGACGGCGTGAACGTGATCACCCGCCGCTACCACGGCTACCTCGCCGGGCTGGCCGAGCGCGGCCTGGCCGCCGACCCGCCCCTGCTCTTCCCGCTGGACGACATGACCATGGAGGCCGGCCGCGACGCCGCCTACCGCCTGGTGGACTCGGGGCTGGAGGTGGACGGGCTGGTGGCGGTGACCGACACAGTCGCCGCGGGCGTGCTGCGCGGCCTGGCCGACCGTGGGCTGCGGGTGCCCGGCGACGTGCGCCTCATCGGGTTCGACGACGTCCCGCAGTCGCGGTTCCTCGTGCCGTCGTTGTCGAGCGTGGCGCCGGACCACCGGTGGATGGCGGAGCAGGCCGTCGAGCTGGTGGTGCAGCGCATCCACGCGCCGCTGCGCCCGACCGGGCAGTACGTCGCCCCCTTCGAGCTGATGATCCGCGAGTCGACCCGCTGACCGAAGGACCGGCGCGTTCGCCCGTCCCTCCTGACGGTCGCTCTATTGGCGTTGACACTCATGCACGGCTACCGCCACGTTCCGCGCGCCGACGCCACCTTCCGCCTGGCCCCGTTACCACGCCACCTCTCCTCTGCGGTGGACAGGACGGCTGAGGACCACCGCGAGGCTGCGCGTGTCGCTCGCCGCACAGCTTCCTCGTCCGTTATGCGATTGACGGAGTGAGTGCTCACTCCGTACCGTGCCGGGTATGACGAACCCAGAGAGCCGGCGTCGTGCGCCGGCGATGAGCCCGGAGCAGCGCCGCGAGATGATCGTGCGCGCCGCCCTCCCGCTGGTGGTCGAGTACGGCACGTCCGTAACCACCGCCCAGATCGCCCGTGCCGCTGGTATCGGTGAAGGGACGATCTTCCGCGCGTTCGGCGACAAGGACACCTTGCTGGCCGCCTGCATGGCCGAGGCGGCGCGTCCCGACGACACGCTGGCCCACGTGGCCTCGATCTCCCTGGACCTGCCGCTGGCGGAGCGGCTGGAGGAGGCGGCCGACGCGTTGCGCGGCTACCTCGCCAGGATGGGCGCGGTCGCCGGCGCCCTGGCCGCCTCCGGCGGGCTGCGCCGCGAGCCCGGCCTCTTCCCCAGCCGTCCCCCCGGCCCGGACGAGGACTCCACAGGCGCGAGCAGCACGCCGGGTGAGGGCTCGGACCGCAGCGGAGGTGGGCCGCGGTCGCCTGTCTCGGGCAGGGAAGCCTCGATGGCCGCCACCCGCGAGGCGCTGACGGGCCTCTTCGAGCCGGAACGCGACCACCTCAGAGCCACCCCCGAACGGCTCGCGGAAGCCTTCGCCTTCATGACCATGGCCGTGGGCAGGGGCAGCCCCTCCCCGCTCACCTCGGCCGACCTGGTGGACCTCTTCCTGAACGGCGCCCTCCTCAGAGAGGGCGAGGCCGGATGACGACGCCGGACCTCTACGCCGACCTGCCTCCCGGCAGCCGCAGGCCCGTCACCTTCGCCCTGCTCGCCTGCGCCTTCCTCGGCATGCTCGACGGCACCGTCGTCGGCACGGCCCTGCCGCGCATCGTCGAGCAGGTCGGCGGCTCGCGCGCCTGGTACGTGTGGCTGGTCACCGCGATGCCGTTCCTGATCGCCGGCCGCGCGTTACAGGGGGTGGGCGCGGGCGCGCTGCTCACCGGCGGCTTCCTCTTCCAGCTCGCGGCCCTGCCCGCGGGTGTCCTCCTGCCGCTCTACCTGCAGCAGGTACGCGGCCACTCCGCCACCGTCTCCGGCCTCCTCCTGCTCCCGCTCCTGGTGGGGATGGTCGTGGGCAACCGGGTGACGGCCGCCCTCATCCTCCGCTCCGGGCGCGCGAAGCCGGTGCTGCTCGCGGGGGCAGGGCTGCTCGCGGCCGGGTCCGCGGCGTTCTTCACGCTCGGCCAGGACACCTCGGCGGCCCTGACCGGCGCGTGGCTGCTGCTGATCGGCCTCGGCACCGGCCCCGCCATGGGCGGCCTGACCATCGCCACCCAGAACAGCGTCCCCCGCGCCGACCTGGGCACCGCCACGGCAGGCTCGATGCTGACCAAGCAGCTCGGCGGCTCGTTCGGCCTGACCTGCGCGCAGTCGCCGATCGGCGGCACGCGCATCACGGCGGCTGGCGTGGGGGGCACGATCGGCCGGCTGGGGACGGTGGCCGGCCTGCTCGCCCTCGCCGCCCTCCTCGCGATGCGCGAGACCACCGTCCCCAGCCCCGCTCTCTCCCGCTGAAAGCCCGGGCTGCTACACGCGGTCGGCGGGTTCGGGCAGGCGCGCGGCCCAGTCAGCGAGGCGGCTCAGGAACGTCGTGGCCGTGGATGGCCGGGCGTCCTCGGCGAAGAGCACGGCCGCGTGGAAGGCGTGCGGCATGCCCTCGTACACATCGAGGTCCACCCGCACCCCCGCAGCCGAGGCGGCTTCGGCGAAGCGGTGGGTGTCCCGCAGGAGGACCTCGTCGCCGCCGACGGCGAGCAGGAGGGGCGGGAGTCCGCGCGGGTCGCCGTAGATCGGCGACTGGGGCGCCCGGTCCGGGCGGGCTCCGGCGAGGTACTGGTCGGCGACCGGCCCCATGATGGCCGGGTCGATCGAATCCCGCCCGCCATCCGTCGCGGCGACCGGCTTCGGGGCCAGGTCGGTGACCGGCGAGACGGGCACGGCTCCGCCCGGCATGGGGTCCCCGGCCTCGGCGAGCATCAGGAGCGCCGACAGGATCAGCGTCCCGCCCGCCGACTCGCCGACGAGCAGGATCCGTCCGGCGGGCACGCCCTGACGGAGCAGGCTCCGGTAGACGGCCAGCACGTCCTCGACCGCCGCCGGGTACGGGTGGGCGGGCGCGAGCCGGTAGTCCACGGCGAAGGCCGGGCGGCCGGTGGCCCGGGACAGGCGGTGGGCCATGATGCGCTCCATCGGCGGGTTGCTGAAGGAGAAGCCGCCGCCGTGGACGTAGACCGTGACACCCGCCTCGGCTGAGGCGCGGTCAGCGGTGACCCAGGTGCCGGGGACGCCGCCGGTCTCCGGCAGCACCGCGGTGAGGTCGGCGTCGCCGTCGAGGACGGGCGGGTCGGAGAAGACCTGGCCCATCCGTGCGCGTACGGCCGCCGCCTCCTCCAGGGAGGCGGGCAGGTGGGTGATGGAAGGCAACAAGGAAGTCCTTTCTGCCCGGACGATGCGCCGGGGCATGCGTGAGAGCCCGCGCCCGGGGCGCGGTTGAAGAGCAGTGGGAACGAGCGCGCGTCAACGCCCTTCGACCGGCAGGCGAGCGGCCCGCGACCCTGCGGGCACAGCGAAGCCGGCCTTCACGAGGCCGTCGAGACGGGAAGGATGACGCGCGGGAGGCGCGATGAGATCAGGCGCGACCTGTGACGTGTGTGTCCACGGCGATCATCTCCCTGCATCAGGTGCCGCCTGCCCGCCGCCGTCCGCACCGGCCGGCGTCACGCGGCACGCCGCCTATCAAAAACGGCGTGCCGCCCGGTTGTCAAGGCACGCGCCACCCGGCCGTCCCGCTATGCTGGCCAGCCAATCCGATGCGGCCATATCGGGAAGGTGGTGCACGTGGCCGAGCGACGTACCCGCGGGCCAGGGGCGCACCATGAGGAGCGCCGCAACCAGATCGCCGACGCCGTGCTCGCCGTCGTCGCCGACCGCGGCCTGGCGGCCGTGTCGCTGACCGAGGTGGCCGCACGGGCCGGGATCTCGCCCGGCCGCGTGCAGCACTACTTCCCCGCCAAGCGGCAGCTCATCGAGGCCGCCTTCGAGCGCGGCAACGCCCTCGGCGGCGCCCGCGTCAGGGAGCGGGTGGGCCGCGACCTGGACGCCGCCGAGCCGCGCCTGGTGCTCACCGTGGTGCTCACCGAGCTGATCCCGTACGACGCCACGACGCGGGCCCACATGCGCGTACGGCAGTCCTTCCACGCCTTCGCCTTCGCCGACGAGGAGATCGCGGCCCGGCTGCGCGTCCTGTACGCGCAGTTCCACCGCCGGCTGAGCGACCTCGTCGGCGCCGACCAGCGGGCCGGACGCCTCCCCGCCGGCCTGGACGCGCACCGGGCGGCGGTGACCCTGGTGGCCCTGGCCGAAGGGCTCGCCGCGAACGTCCTCATCGACGTCACCCCCGCCGCCACCGCCCGCGAGAGCGTGCTGGCCGCCATCGCCGGGCTCTACGACGGGCGGGATCCGTACGGGATCGTGCCGGGGAGCCCGGCGCAGCGGTGACGCTCAGGCGGGCGCGGCCGGGCCGGTCCGGCTGAAGTGGAAGGGGCAGGTCGTGCCGCCCGTGCCGATGGTGGTGGGGCGCTCGAAGCGGAAGCCGTGCCGGCCGGGCTCGATCGCCTCGATCCAGTTGCCGTCGAACGCGCACATGACCGGGGTCAGCTCCGGCGCGCCGCCGGCCACCAGGACGTCGTGGTAGAAGCACCGGTGCACGTCGAGGTGATAGCGCTCGTCGTCGTCGACCGGCCGGGCGAAGACGAACCCCGTACCGAACGCGTGCTCCTCACGTGACTTGCTCAGCTCCACCATGGCGCGGAAGGGATCGGGGGCGTGGTCGAGCATGGCCCGGGTGCCTTCCTTCATGGTGGCGGCGAGCGGTTCGAGGAACGCCGCGCCTACGACGGCGGTGGCCGTCTGCTCGCCCAGCTCGGGACGGAGGAGCGCGTGGGCGGCGGCCAGGGCCAGGGTGAGGCGCAGGTTGTGGCGGGCGGGCTCGTCGACGACCATGGACTGGTTCGCCGCCTCCAGCTCGCGCTGCCGTGCTCGCATGGAGGTCGTGAGCCGCGCGGGGAGCCCGTGCTCGGGCAGGGTGGCGGCGAGATGGTCGTAGAACGCGTCGAGAAGCAGCGTCGTGTCCCGATCCGGGTCGGGCACGTACGCGCCTTCGGCGAGCCTGAAGTGGTCGGCCGCGCCTTCGGCGAGCCTGAAGTGGTCGGCGGACATGAGCAGCGGTCCTTTCGTGTACGGCTCGACGCGTACACGACCGCGGCCCCACTGGAGGCACGCCTGGCCGTGCCCGCAGCCGAGCGAGCACGCCAGCGCACTCCACCGACCGACCAGGCGCTGACAAGTTGTCGCGGCGAGTGTGCCACGCCTTGGACGATCATGTCCACCCGGCCAGGACCTCGGAGCGGGGCGTACGTAACATGGGTGAGGCCCGGCGCCGGTCGGGAGCGGCGGCATCGCGGTGCCGGAGAGGGCGGACATGACGGGGGCGTGGGGCTGGGACCTGCTGATCGGCGTCGCGGTCGCGCTGCTGGTCGCCTGGCTGGCGCTGCTCGTGACGCTGGCGGTCGTCCGGCCTTCCGGGAGCCTGTTGCGCGAGGCGCTGCGGCTGCTGCCCGACGTGCTGCGCCTGGTGCGCCGCCTGGCCGCCGACCCGGAGCTGCCGCGCGGCGTGCGGGTGCGGCTGGCGCTGCTGCTGGCCTACCTGGCCCTGCCTGTGGACCTGGTGCCCGATTTCATCCCCGTCCTCGGGTACGCCGACGACGCGATCATCGTCACCGCGGTGCTGCGTTCGGTGGTGCGCAGGGCCGGGCTCCAGGCGGTCCGCCGGCACTGGCCGGGCACCGACGACGGCTTCGCCGCGCTGGTCAGGCTGACCGGGCTCGCCACGAAGACGGGTCAGGGCGAATGAGACGGCCCGGACAAGCAGTAGGATCATGCGCCCATGAGCCCCTTGCCCCTGCTCTCCGCCACGGAGATCCGCTCGGACCGCCTCCTGCTCCGCAAGACGCTGTACGAGGCCGACCGTGAAGCGCTCATCGAGCTCTCCACCGATCCCGAGGTGCGGGCCCACATCGGCGGCCCCCAGCCGCGCGACGAGGCCGAGCGGCACTTCGACGCGGTCCTGGCCGCCGGCGCGACCTCCAGGCCGGGCAGCTACCTCATCGCGGAGCACCCGGCGAACCGGCTGCTCGGCACGCTGACGCTCGTCCGCCGGGCGCGCGAGCTGCCCGGGCACGTCACCGAGGAGGGCGAGGAGCTGGAGCTGGGGTACGTGCTGCGGCGCAGCGCCTGGGGCGCGGGGTTCGCCTTCGAGGCCGCCACGGCCGTGCTGGGCACCGCGGCCCGCGAGCTGCCCGACCAGCCGGTCGTGCTCATCACCCAGACCGCGAACGAACGATCGCTGAAACTCGCCACCCGCCTCGGCTTCACCCCGGTCAGCACGTTCGAGGAGTGGGGCGCCGAGCAGACCCTGTGCACGGCTCCTCTGTCCAGGTTCCTCATCTGATCGTCTCGCACGGCTGCATGACGCGTCCCAAGATCGAGATCACCGCGGGGCCGGTCAGGAAGCTGCGGCCGGGAGTGCGGCTGCATCATCGTCTTCAGCCGCTGAGGTGCCGGTGCAGCGGGTAGCCTGGGCCGATGTTCTCGCCTCACGGCCCGTCGCTGCGCGAGCTGGCGATCCAGGCGCTGTCGTCGGTCGAGCGCGGTTACGACCTGCTCGCCCCCAAGTTCGAGCACACCCCGTTCCGCACCCCCGCCCCCGTCCTCGACGCGACCGCCGCAGCGCTGCGCCCGTTCGGGCCGTTCGAGCGGGGCCTGGACGTGTGCTGCGGCACCGGCGCGGGCGTCAATGTCCTGCGCCCCCTGTGCCGGGAACGGATCACGGGCGTCGACTTCAGCTCCGGCATGCTCGCGCAGGCCCGCCGGACGCATCAGGACGCCACCTGGGTACGGGCCGACGCCCGCGCCCTGCCCTTCACCGGAGCCTTCGACCTGGCGGTCACGTTCGGGGCGATGGGGCACTTCCTGCCCGCCGAGCGGCCCGCGCTCTTCGCCGGTGTCCATCGTGCCTTACGGCCTGGCGGGCTGTTCGCCTTCCCGATCGGCGCGCCGCCGCCCGTCACCTCGGCCCGGTACTGGGCGCTGCAGGGTTTCGACCTGGCCATGCGGGTGCGTAACGCCGTCTGGCGCCCGCCGTTCGTCATGTACTACGGCACCGGCTGGCCGCGCGCGGTGAGCGACGACCTGGCGGCGGCCGGGTTCACCGTGACGGCGGTCCCGCTGCCGGCCCTGGGCCGCCGCGAGGACGGCAGCCCGCGCGGCCGGCTCCTGCTCGCACGCAGGCCATAAGCCGCACGCAGGCCGCAGCCGGTGCAGGCCGCAGCCGGTGCAGGCCGCAGCCGGTGCAGGCCGCAGCCGGTGCAGGCCGCAGCCGACGCGGGCCGCAGCCGCGCGGAGTCCTGCGGCGGGGCCGAAACCCGCGCGGATCACTTCGCCTTCAGCGGCTCGCCGAAGGACTTGCGCAGCGACGAGGTGGCGGCGAGCGGGAGCAGCGCGGCGAGCACCTTGCCCTTGAACGTGCTGGGCCGCCGCGTCAGCTCGACGTCCACCCGGGTGCCGTCACCCTCGGGGGTGAGCCGGATGTCCCACCCACCACCGGGCCCGAACAGCTTCGAGTCGAGCGTGGTGACGACCACCCTGCCCTGCTCCGCGTCCCAGTCGTAGCGGGCGCGCTCCCAAGCGGCGGCCGTCCCCTCGGTCACCTCGGCCCAGGTGTCGCCGAGCTGGTGCACCGAGAAGTGCTCGGCGTCGATCGAGGGCCAGCTCTGCGCCCGCGAGGGACCGAAGTCCGTCAGCACCCGCAACGCGGCGGCGGGGCTGAGCGAGGAGAGGAGGTGAAAGCGCACCACTGCCATGGGAAGTCCTTAGAACGAGGAGTCACCGGTTCAACTGGTGATGATCCTCGCACGCCATCGCGTCACCTGTCAAAGCGGTGACGCATGTGCCCAGGACGGCAGCCAGACCGCCCCCGGCAGCGGTGCCAGGCGCGCGAGGTGGTCGATGACGGCCCGCAGCCCCGGGTGCGGGTTCGTGGCGGGCACCATGAGGTAGAGCGGGTAGGCGAGCGTCGGGTTCACGATCGGGATGCGGCGCAGGTCGTAGTGCGCGGGCCAGAGGTAGCGGTCGCGGGCGCCGACGAGGGTGGCCACGTCGGCGGAGTCCGCGAGGGTGTCGAGCAGCACCTCGTCGCCGAAGTGCGGGCCCGCCGCGTCGACGCGGAGGTCGAAGGCGGCGGCGAGCTGGTCGTAGAACTGCGCCCACTCGCTCCTGGGTGCGATCCCCGGCACCCAGATCCGCAGCCTGCGCAGCTGGGGCGGGGTCAGCGTGCGGGCCGAGGCGAGCGGGTGCCTGGGGCCGACGAGCAGTTCGAGCGGGGAGTCGAAGGCGCGGACCAGCCGCACGTCGCGCGGCAGCGTGGCCGGGTCGGTGACGGTGCGGAAGGAGGCGTCGACCTCGCCCGCCTGGACGGCGGCGGCGGCCACGTGCGGGTCGTCGACCCGGAGCGTCACCACGTCGAGGTCGGTCCCCGGGTGCGCGCGCCAGTAGTCGTGCAGGACGACGGCCTGCGCGCTGCGGTAGCCCAGCACGTCGATCCGCAACGCCCGCGAGCCGGGCCGGACCGCGGTGACGGCGCGATCGACGCCCGCCACGACGCCACGCGCGTGCGGCAGGAACGCCTGGCCGTCGAGCGTCAGCTCCACCCCTCTTGCGGTCCGGGTGAACAGGCGGACCTCCAGCTCGCGCTCCAGGGCCGCGATCCGCTTCGAGACCGCCTGCTGGGTCACGCCCAGCTCGTCGGCCGCGTGTTGCAACTGCCCGAGCTCCGCCGCCAGGACGAAGGAGCGCATCGCCTCGGTATCCACGGGCGCCACCCTAAGCCCGTACAACCGACGGTTGTGGAGCGCCCGCCGGCGGTTGTTTGATCCCGCACCCCGCGAGCCGATGTGATGGCGGGCGTCCCACCGCCGGTTGTCGCGAAGGAGTCGGGTGCGCGCGGATCTCGGGGCCGGTTTCCGCCGGTTGTGGGCGGCCTACGCCGTCAGCACGTACGGCACGTGGGTCGCCTTCGGCGCGTTCCCGCTCCTGGCGGTGGACGTGCTGCGCGCGCCCGCCTTCGCGGTCTCGCTGCTGGAGGCGGCCGGGCTCGCCGTCGCGGCGGTCCTGGCGATCCCGCTCGGGCCGTGGGTCGAGCACCGGCGCAAGCGGCCGGTGATGGTCATGATGGATCTGGTCCGGTTCGTCGCGATGGCGAGCGTGCCCGCCGCGTACGTCCTGGGCCTGCTTACCTACGGCCAGCTGCTGGTCGTCTCCGTCGTCTGCGGGACGGCGAACATCGCCTTCACCGCCGCGTCCGGCGCGTACCTGAAGCACCTCGTCCGCGGCGAGCACCTTCTCGTCGCGAACGGCAGGTTCGAGGGCACGAGCTGGGCGGCGACCGCGGCGGGCCCGCCGCTCGGCGGCGCGCTCATCGGGCTGCTCGGCCCGGTCGTCACCGTCCTGGCGGACGCCGCCAGCTACCTGCTGTCCGCGCTCGGGGTGCTGCGCATCCGCGGTGGCGACGTCGCGGTGCCCCGCGTCCCGGCCGAAGGGTCGCGCGTGGCCGGGCTGCTCACGGGCTGGCGGTTCATCCTGGGCGACCGGGTGCTGCGGCGCCTGTTCCTCAACTCGATCCTGGTCGGCGGCCTGATCATGGCCACCGCGCCGCTCCTGGCCGTCCTGCTGCTGGGCGAGTACCACTTCCCCGCCTGGCAGTACGGGCTCGCCTTCGGCATCCCGGCGCTCGGCGGCCTCGCGGGCGCCCGCCTGTCCCCGCGCCTGGTCGAGCGGTACGGCCGGCACCGCGTCATGACGGTCTCCGGCTGGCTGCGCTCGATCTTCCCGCTCGGGCTGGCGTTCACGCATCCCGGCGTCACCGGGCTGCTCACCGTGATCGTCGTCGAGGGCCTGCTGATCGGCTGCATGGGCGTGTTCAACCCGATCTACGCCACAGAACGCCTGCGACGCACCCCCGCCGACCGGGCCGCCCAGGTTCTCAGCGCCTGGAGCGCGAGCAGCAGGCTCGCGCAGGCCGTCCTCATGGTGATCTGGGGCGGCCTCGCCACCCTCGCCGGCCCCCTGGCCGCGATCACCGTCTCCGGCGTCCTCCTGCTCGCCACCCCGCTCCTGCTGCCCGGACGGGCCCACGGGCCCGCCCGCCCTCGTCCCCGTGGAGAGATCCGGACCTGACCGCCACACCCCCTTCGCCGGACCCCCGGACGACCGCGCTGCTCGTCCTGGACTGCCAGCGGGCGATCCTCGGCTCGCTGCCCGAGGCGGCCGGCGCCGGAGCGCTGCTGACCCGGGTGGCCGGGGCCGCCGCCGAGCTGCGGGCGCACGGCGCCGCCGTCGCCCACGTGCGGGTCGGCTTCACCACCAGCGGCGCCGTCCTGTCCACCGTCACCGACGCCGCCGACCGCGACTACCGCCTCTACCTCCTGTCCGACTGCGTCGCCGCCCCCGACCGGCGCACCCACGACGCCCTGATGACCGCCGTCCTGCCGCGCCTGGCCCACCTCATCGACGCCGCCGAACTGTGCGCGCTCCTGCACAGGCCGCGCTGACCAGCGGAACTCTCAGATCATTACATCAACGGTCACAACCCGACATCGGCGGCGGCGGCGGGTCACTCCGTGAGAAGATCGAGATCATGAGTGCACCGAGGGTGGGTACGGTCGAGTGCTGAGCACGTCCCGAACAGACGCCGCCGCTCCGGCACCGTCCGCCGCGTCCGCCGCGGCCGGCGAGGAGCAGGGCACGGGGCGTCGCGAGAGCGCGGTGCGGGGCGGGCCGCGCGTGACACCGGTTGCGGACGAGTGGCGCCTGGCGGCGATGGCGGAGGAGCGAGGTGAGACCGGGGTGGCGCAGGCCGTTCCGGAAGAGGCCGCGGCGGCGGTGCTCAGCGTGGGGCGGATCGGCGGGTTGCGTCCGCGCCGCCGTCCCGGTGACGGTGGCGAGGCGTCGGGCGCCGACGTGGACCTGATCGACTCGCTGGCCTCCGCCACCCGCCGCACGATCGCCGCCTGGCTGCTCGACAAGCAGTCCGCGGCCACCCGGCAGACCCGGCTGCAGGTGCTGGCCGCGTTCCTGCGCTGGCTGCACAGCGTGGACCCGGACGTCGAGCTGCTCGCGGTCACCGGCGCGCAGCTCGACGCCTACTGCGACGCCGCGATCGCCGGCACGCTGACGATCGGCGTGCGCAACCCCGGCAGGCCGCTGTCACGGACGACCGTGTCCAGGAAGCGGGCGGTGCTGTCGTCGTTCTACACCTTCGCCTGGCGCAGCGGCGTCATCCGGCACGTCCCCGCCTCCGCCGTGCCGCGCCCGGCCCCGGCCCACGACTGCGCCATGCCGAGCCGCGAGGAGCGGCGGCTGCTGCGCGCGGGCGTCGCCCGGCTGGCCGCCGAGGGCAGGGCGGCCGAGGCCGCGGCGGTCGCGTTGCTGGACGCCACCGGCGCGCCCGTGTCCGCCCTGGCGGGGCTGACCGTGCAGGACCTGCGGGCGGTGACGGCCGGCGAGCCCGCCGTCGTGACCGTGCACGACGGGCGGGGCGACCTGGTGGCCTTCCCGGTGCCGCCGCTGGTCCGGTCTCTGCTGCGTACGCTGTCGGCCTCGCGTACGGCCGGGGAGCCGCTGATCAGGCGGTCCGACGGGCGGCCGGTGGACGTGCAGTGGATGCGGCAGGCGCTCACCGAGGCGGCGCTCGCGGGCGGCGTCCCGCGCAAGCGGGCGGAGCTGCTCGACCCGCACCTGATGCGCGCCACCACCGTGACGGAGCTGCTGCGCGACCAGGCTCTCTGAACCACGTCCGCAGGGGCCCCGGGCGAGGGCATCCTGCGGCGCGGTGGGTCAGGGCAGGATGCACGCCAGATGGGGGGTGACGCCACCGCCGTGGCCAGCCCGGCACCATGGCCCGGCTCCTCGAACCCGCCACCGCCCCCACTCAGGCGGCGTCGCCGCGGCGGCCGAGGAGAGCGTCGCCGTCCCGCGCGAGACCCGGCAGGCGGTGCTGGACCTCATCGGGCGCACCCAGACCCTCCAGCAGCAGGGGCGCGGGTGAGCCTGGCGGCCAGGCGGCGCAGGTGCGCGGTGAGCCCGGCGGGTGCGTGCACCTCGAACTCGCCGCCCGGCGTCGTCAGCCGGAAGGCCGGCCAGTCGAGACGGCCACCGCCTCCTCCTCGTCCAGCATTCGTCAAGGCCATGGAGTGCGTGCGGAGCGCCCGCTTCTTCTGATGCCCCGCGCCTACCGGCCGGCGTGGGCCGCGAGGTCGAGCAGGCTGCGGGCGCACAGGTCGCGCAGCTCGGCGCGGCTGATCTCGCGGGTGTCGAGCCAGTCGAGGACGAGCATCCGGCACATGAGGATCCAGCCCCGCACGGCGACGCGGAGCCGGGGGCCGCCCGGCACCCCGGCCCGGCTCAGCTGGTCGAGGATGCGGTCCTCATGGCGGCGGGCCTTGCCGGCGATGATCGCGCGGACGTGCTCGTCGGCGGAGGCGGCACCGGTGTAGGCGGCGCGCAGGAGCGTGGCGTTGGCCTCGAAGTGGTCGAGGTAGCGGTCGAGGCCGGCCCGCACCTGCTCGTCGAGCGGCAGCCCGGGGTCGGGGTCGGTGAGGTCGACGAGGTGGTCGGCGGTCGCCTGGACCACCGCGCGGAACAGGTCGCGCTTGGTGGCGAAGTAGCGGTACATCAGCCCCCGCGACACCCCGGCGCGGGCGGCGATCTCCTCGATGGAGACCTGGTCGTAGGGGCGCTCGGCGAACAGGCGGGCGCCGACGTCGAGGAGTTGCTGGCGGCGTCCGGCGGGGTCGAGCCGGGTACGGCTCCGCACGGGCTCTGCCATGCCCCCAGGGTAGTTGACAGTGGTTCGCCGGCGGTGCCACGCTCACTACCTAGTGAACAGTGATTCATTAGTGGGCGGGCCTCGTCCGTCCTGAGGGAGGCCGTGCGGATGAACGGTGCCCAGGCGCTGCTGCGGACCCTGGCCGAGGCGGGTGTCCAGGTGTGCTTCACCAATCCGGGCACGTCGGAGATGCACTTCGTGGCCGCGCTGGACGAGGTCCCGCGGATGCGGGCGGTGCTGACACTGTTCGAGGGGGTGGCGACCGGCGCCGCCGACGGGTACGCGCGGATGGCCGGGCACCCGGCGGCGACGCTGCTGCATCTCGGCCCCGGGCTGGGCAACGGGCTGGCGAACCTGCACAACGCGGCCAAGGGCGGCTCCGGCGTGGTCAACATCGTCGGCGACCACGCCACCTATCACGCCGGCTACGACGCGCCCCTCCAGTCCGACATCGCCACGGCGGCCCGCAACGTGTCCGGCTGGGTGCGCACGTCCAGGACCACCGCCGGGCTGCCTGCCGACGCGGTGGAGGCGGTCGCGGTCGCCTCGGGGCCGCCCGGCCAGGTCGCGACGCTGATCCTGCCCGCCGACGTCTCGTGGGACGACGGCGCCCAGCCGGCCCCGCCCGCCGAGCCGGCCAAGCCCGCCCAGGTGGACCAGGCGGTGGTGCGGCGGCTCGCCGCGGTGCTGGACGGCGGCGAGCGCACGGGGCTGCTGCTGGGCGGGCGCGCCCTGCGGGAGCGCGGGCTGGTCGCGGCGGCCAGGCTGGCGGCGGCCCGGGGCGTGCGCGTGCTCGCCGAGACCTTCCCCGCGCGGCTGGAGCGGGGCGCGGGCCTGCCCGGGGTGGACCGCCTGGCCTACCTGGCCGAGTTCGCCACCGCGCAGCTCGCCGGCCTCGACGACCTGATCCTGGTGGACGCCAAGGACCCGGTGTCGTTCTTCGCCTATCCCGGCAAGCCCAGCCGCCTGGCCCCCGACGGCTGCCGCGTCCATCGCCTGACCGGTGGCCCCGACGACGTGCCGGCGACGCTGGAGGCGCTGGTGGAGGCGGCGGGCGCGACCGGCGCCGCGCCGCAGCTGCGGCAGCCGGCCACGCCGGAGCTGCCCTCGGGCCCGCTGTCGGCGCGCGCGGTGTGCCAGGCGGTCGGCGCGCTCCTGCCGCCGGGCGCGATCATCTCCGACGAGGCGCAGACCTCGGGCATCTTCCTGGCCGAGGCCACCGCCGGGGCGCCGCGGCACGACGTGCTCTGCCTGACCGGCGGCAGCATCGGGCAGGGCCTGCCGGTCGCGGTCGGCGCGGCCGTCGCCTGCCCCGACCGGCCGGTGATCGCGCTGGAGGCCGACGGCTCGGCCCTCTACACCTTCCAGGCGTTGTGGACGATGGCCCGCGAGAACCTGAACGTGACGGTCGTGCTGTTCAACAACCGCTCGTACGCGGTGCTGAACATGGAGCTCGACCGGGTCGGCGCGGGCTCGCCCGGCCCCCGGGCCAGGGCGCAGCTCGACCTGTCGGAGCCGCCGGTCGACTTCGTGGCGCTGGCCTCCGGCCTGGGCGTGCCCGCCTCCAGGCCGGAGACCGCCGAGGAGCTGGTGGCCGACCTGCGGCGGGCGCTCGCCGAGCCCGGCCCGCACCTGATCGAGGCCGTCGTCGAGCCGATCTTCTGAGCGGGCCTCACCCTCCGATCACGGGCATGCTCTCCGGTACGGCCCGCGCCACCGGCCTCGCCGCCGCGAGCAGCTCCACCAGGTGGTCGGCGATGGCGGAGATGGTGGGCTGCTGCCACAGCAGGGTCGCGGGCAGGCGGCAGCCGAAGCGCTTCTCCAGGCGCCGCCGCACCATGACGGTCATCACCGAGTCCAGCCCCTGCTCGACCAGGGGGCGCCGGACGGCGAGGTCCTCCAGGTCCAGCCGCATCACGGCCGCGATCTCCGCCCGCACCTCGGGCAGCACGCGCTCGCGCAGCGCCTCGGGTGACAGCCCGGCGAACGACTGCGCGGCCTCGTGCAGCTCCTCCCCCGGCGGGGAGGGCGCGTCGATCACCGGGTAGCGCAGCCCGGTGAGGTGCCCGGCCACCTGGCCGTCCGCATCGGCCAGGAGCACCCGTACGGTGTCGTCGGCGGACGGGTCCACGGCCGCGTCGATGATCACGGTCGCGGGTGGCGGGCCGGTGAGCAGCACCTCGTCGATGTGCACGACCATGCGCAGCACCTGCTCGCCGGGGAAGGCGCAGGGCGCCACGGACATCGCCGCGTCCAGCGCCGGTGCCCAGCTGTCCGCGTCCCCGGTGCGTACCGTGGCGCGCAGCACGCCGTCCCCGCTGAGCAGCGTCTCGATCGTCCAGTCGAAGCCCGTGGCGGGCACGCCGACGCCGGCGAGCCGCTTGAGCACGGTGCCGGGGTCGATCGGGGTGAGGGCGCCGGCGTGCGGCAGCACGTCCGGCTTCACCTGGCCGGGGGCGGCCACCTCCGCGCCGGCGTGCACGAGCCAGGCGGGCTCCGGCTCGCCGGGGCCGGCCGGGGTGCGGGCCGCGATCCGCACGGCCGGAGGCTCGTGCACGACCTGGATCTGCCTGCGCTCGGCGGTCATCAGCGGGTGCATCATCTCCACGCCGGTCAGCATCACATCCTCGGCCACGGCCAGGAACGTGGTGACCAGCACGGCGGCGGGCACGATCTCGACCCCGTTGAGCGCGTGGCTGCCCGGGTAGGGCCGGTTGGCGTCCTCCAGGCTGGTCCGCCACATGCGGGCCTGGCTGCCCGCGAGGCTGGTCACGGCGCCGAGCAGGGTGTGGGAGTGCACGTCGTGGCCCCGGTTGCCGTCCTCGGCGTAGGCCTCGCGCCAGTGGCGGCGGTGCTGCCAGGCGTACGGCGGCAGGTCGGCCAGCCCGCCGGACGGCTGCAGCCGGCTCCAGTCCACCTCGACGCCGTGGCAGTGCGCCGTGGCCACGGCGACGCGCAGGCTCTCCCGCTCCGGCTGGTTCCTGCGCAGGGACGTGCCGACGAACACGTCCTCGAAGCCGTTCTCGGAGAGCGTCTCGGTGACGGAGTGCGCGACCACGGGGTGCGGGGAGATCTCCAGGAACGCGCGGTAGCCGTCCTGCGCCGCGGCCGTCACCGCCGCGGTGAGCCGGACCGGGTCGCGCAGGTTGGCCGCCCAGTACGCGCCGTCCAGGACGAGGGTGGACCGCGGGTCCGCCAGCGCGGTCGTGTACATGGGGATGCGCGGCGCGCCGAGCGTGAGGTCGGCGGTGGCGGCGGCCAGCTCGGCGGCCAGGGGCTCCATGTGGGGGCTGTGGAAGGCGACGTCCGAGGCGACCCGGCGCACCACGATGCCCTCGGCGGGCCACTCGTCCACCACCGCCTCGACCGCGGCGATGTCGCCGGACAGCACGGTGGAGCCGGGCGCCGACGAGATCGCCGCCACCAGGTCGGTGCGGCCGGCCAGCCGCTGCTCCGCCTCCTCGAACGGCAGGTCGACCATCACCATGGCGCCCTTGCCCGCGGCCCGGCGCAACAGCCGGGAGCGGCGGCAGATCAGGCGGGCGCCATCGGCGACACTCATCGCGCCGGCCGTCACCGCCGCCGCCAGCTCGCCCACGGAGTGGCCGATGACGGCCTTGGGCGTGACCCCGTGCGCGTTCCAGAGCCTGGCGAGGCCGAGCTGCATCACGAAGATCATGGTCTGCACGCGGTCGATCGTGTCCAGCTCGCCGCCGGCCAGGACCTGCCGGGGGGAGAAGCCGATCTCCTCGGCGAAGATCGGCTCCACCTCCTCCACCAGGGCGGAGAACTCCGGCACGGACAGCAGGTCGCGGCCCATGCCGCGCCACTGGCAGCCCTGCCCGGAGAAGACCCAGACCGGGCCGGGGCCGGGGTCTGGCAGCACGTCCCCGGTGAGGACGGCCTCGGCCGGCACGTCGTCGGCGAGCCTGCGCAGGGCGGCGGCCAGCTCGGCCGCGTCCGCGGCGATCACGACGGCGCGGACGGGCAGGTGGGTGCGGCGCAGCGCCAGCGTGTGACCGACCGAAGCCAGGTCGAGCCCGCCCCTGGCGCGCCCGTCACTGTCACGCCCGCCGCTAACGCGCCCGTCACTGTCACGCCCGTCGCGGTCGGTCCCGTCGCGGTCGGTCCCGCCGAGATCGGACCCGCCGAGATCGGACCCGCCGAGATCGGACCCGCCGAGGCCGGACGCGCCGGCGCTGTCGAGGCGGGCGGCCAGGGTGCCCGCGTACTGCCGCAGGGCCTGTTCCGAGGCGGCCGACAGCGGGAACAGCCGCTCCCCCACCGGCTGCTCGGCCCCGGGAGCCGGCGCGGCGGGAGGCGCCTGTTCGAGCACGATGTGCGCGACCGTGCCGCCGTATCCGAAGCTGGAGACGCCCGCCCGGCGCGGGTGGTCGCGGCGCGGCCAGGCCGACCGCTCCGTCACCACGCGCAGGCCGGAGCCCTCCCAGGCGATGGCCGGGTTCAGGGTGGTCAGCACGCTCGGCGGGATCTCACCGCGGTGCAGGGCGAGCACGGCCTTGATGACACCGGCGATGCCGGCGGCGCCTTCGAGGTGGCCGATGTTGGACTTGACCGAGCCGACGAGGCACGGGTCGCCGGGGTCGCGCCCCGCGCCGTACACGGCCGACAGCGCGCCCGCTTCGAGCGGGTCGCCCAGCCGGGTGCCGGTGCCGTGCGCCTCGACGTAGTCGACGGTGGACGGGGCGATGCCCGCCTGCCGGCACGCCCTGGCCATCACGTGTTCCTGGGCCTGCCCGCAGGGCGCCATGATGCCGTTGGTGTGCCCGTCCTGGTTCACGGCGCTGCCGATGACCAGCGCGAGGATCCGGTCGCCGTCGCGCCGGGCGTCGGCGAGCCGCTTGAGCACGACCACGCCGCAGCCCTCGCCGCGCCCGTAGCCGTCGGCCGAGGCGTCGAACGACTTGGAGCGCCCGTCGGGGGCCAGGGCTCCGGCGGTGCCGAGCGTGAGCGTCTGCCCGGGGGTGACCAGCAGATTCACGCCGCCGGCGAGGGCGACGTCACTCTCGCCGAGCCGCAGGCTCTGCGCGGCCAGGTGCAGCGCGACGAGCGACGCCGAGCAGGCGGTGTCGATCGCCATGCTGGGCCCGCGCAGATCCAGGGAGTAGGAGATGCGGTTGGCGACGGCGCAGGTGGCGGCGCCGATGCCGGTCCACGCCTCGATCTGGGGCAGGTCCTCCAGCAGGCGGCCGCCGTAGTCGGCGGTGCAGACCCCGACGAACACCCCGGCGTCGGTGCCGGCCAGCTCGTGCGGCGGCAGGCCGGCGTGCTCCAGGGCCTGCCACGCGGTCTCCATCAGGATCCGCTGCTGCGGATCCATCAGCTCGGCCTCGCGCGGCGACACCCCGAAGAACTCCGCGTCGAAGCCCTCGATGTCGCTCAGGAAGCTGCCGTGCCGTACGGCGTCGCGCAGCGCGGCGGCGTCCTCCGGGCTGCGGTGCTCGTAGCGGAGCCAGCGTTCGGCGGGCAGCGGCCCGGTCGTGTTCCGGCCGGCGCACAGCAGGTCCCAGAACTCGTCCGGTGAGTGCACGTCGCCGGGCAGGCGGCAGCCGATCCCGACCACCGCCACCGGTTCCGCCTGGCCTGCGCGCGGAGTGTCGGCCATCTGCGTTCGTTCCCTTCGGTTCAGGCCCACTGAGGAGTGTCGATGATCTGGATCACGGCGCTGGACACGGTCACTCCCGGCCCGGTGCCGAGCATCAGCAGGTGGTCGCCGGGGCCCAGCTCCCCGGTCACGAGCAGGCGGTCGAGGGAGAGGACCTGGTCGCTGGCCCCGCAGTGGCCGATGGTGCGGCCGTACTCCCAGGTCGAGCGGGACATGGGCAGGTCGAGCAGGGCCATGCAGCGCTGCTCGACGATCTCCTCCGAGTAGTTCATGAACGCCACCCGGGTCAGGTCGCCCGCCTCGATCCCGCTCTCCTCCAGCACGCGCTCGACGACCTCCATGAGCGCCCGCTGGATGTTGAACAGCGCGGCCGTGGCCTCGCCCGTGGGCATGACCTGCTGCCTGAACTGCTCGTTGCGCGCGGCGAAGCTCATCTTGCGGCCGACCGTGACGCCAGGGGGGAACAGCGGCTCGCTGCCCCGGTGCAGCTCCTCGGCCTCGGCCACCGTCGTGGTGCAGACCGACGTCAGGCGGGCGAAGCCGGGCTCCCTGGTGAGGACGAGCGCGCTGGCGGCGTCGCCGCCGATGTAGCCGGGGCCCATCCGCCACCGGTCCATCAGCGGGGTGCCGTAGTTGTCGGCGGCGACGAGCAGGGCGGCCTGCCGGCCCGGCACGGCGGCCAGGTGGCCGGCCGCCAGCTCCATGGCCAGGAACATGCCGTTGCAGCCCTGCCGGATCTCGGTGGCCAGCACGTCCCCGCCGACGAGGTGACGCTGCAGGTAGGAGTGCGGGGGCCAGCCGTCGGGGCCCTGGTGCCAGGTGGAGGCGTACAGGAGGAGGTCCAGGTCGGCCGGCGCCCGCCCGCTGCGCTTGAGCGCGCTCTGCGCGGCGTGCAGCGCCATCTCGGGAGCCGGTACGTCGCCGGCCACCACCGTCGCGGCCAGGTTGTGCAGCTCGGCCTCCTGCGCCGGGTACCAGCCCTTGGCGACGGCCTTCTCGACGCTGACGACGGTCCGGGGGAGGTAGGCTCCCAGGCCGCTGATGTACGTGTCCGCGTACCGCATGATGTGCCCTCGCCCCGGCTAGACGGTCTGGAGTTCGCTGACCATCGCGACGATGGCCGAGACGTCCCTGAAGTTGTCGGGGTCGAGCTTGGCGGCGGGGATCGCCACGCCGAGGTCCTTGCGCAGGAAGTTGAGCAGCTTCGCCGTCCGCAGGGAGTCCAGCAGGCCCGAGACGAGGAGCGGGGTCGTCTCGTCGACCTTGATGTCGTCGCCGTCCTGGACGAGGTCGTCCTGGATGAAGTCGACCAGCCGCCGCGTGAGGTCGGTCATGCGCGTGCTCCGCTCGTGACGGGGGTGGTGGACAGGACCCTGAACGCCGCCGCGGCGACGGACGTGCCCGAGCCGAAGCCGACCATGAGCAGGTGGTCGCCCGCGACCAGCCCGCCGGTGGCGAGCAGGTGCTCGAAGGCGATGAACTGGTCCACCGCGCCGCAGTGGCCGACGCGCCGCCCGTAGTCCCAGGTCGTCTGCTCCTCCTTGATGCCCAGCCAGGACATCTGCCCGTCCAGGTCCTCGCGGCGGCCGTGCGGGAACGCCACCCGCGTGATGTCGCCGAGCCCGATCCCGGCCTCCTCCAGGGTCTGCTCGACCTGCTGCATCATCGTCTTCTGGATGGTCAGGTGGATGCCGGTGCCCTGCGCCTTCAGCAGCCGCTGGCGGAACTCCTCGTGCCGGTCCCCGAAGCTCAGCCCTCGGCCGACGGTGGCGTCCGGCGGGAACAGGGGGTAGGCGCCGTCGTTGACCGCGTCGGCCTCCGGGATCACCGTCACGTTCACCGACAGCAGCTCGGCCATGCCGTAGTCCTTGCCGAGGAGGAGCGCGGCCGCGGCGTCGCCGATCAGCGCGCCCGGGGTCATCCGCCAGCGGTCCACCAGCGGGGTGCCGTGGTTGTCGGAGGAGACGACCATGGCCGTCCGCCTGCGCGCGTCGGCCTGCAGGTAGCTCGCCGCCAGCTCCAGCGAGCTGATCATCCCGACGCAGCCGCTGCGGATCTCGAACGCCGGCACGTTCCCGCCGAGCAGGTGCATCTGCAGGTAGTGCTGGGGCTGCCAGCCGTTCGGGCCCTGGTGCCAGACGGACGGATAGAGCAGCAGGTCGAGGTCGCGCGGGGAGGACTCGCCCCAGCGGTCGTACGCGTCCAGGACCGCGAGCCGCGCCATCTCGGGCGCGGGCATGTCGCCGGCCACCGCCGCGCCGAGCTGCTGGAACCGCTCGGCCTCCGCCGCCGGGTACCAGCCCTCGCGGACCGCCTGCTCGACGCTCACGCTGTCAGGCACATGGACGCCGAGGCTCCTGACGAACATGTTGGATGTACGCACACGTCCCCTTAACTCATCGCCGACCCGGACCACGCCCCCGGCACTGGAAGGCGGCTTATCCGATTTATTTCGGGCCCCGGGATAAAGCGCGGCCCCCGGCCGGTCGAGAAAACAACGCGGAATTAGCCGGCGAGCCGTCACCGGCAAGGATAGGGGTGGCTCATCGAATGAAGCAATATGTGCGTCCACAAATCGGTCCGGCGACATTCGGTGATCAGCACCGGACGGAACGTGGTGCATTTCGGCAATGCGCATTTCCGCTTTACGTCGCGGATTCTTTCGCAAGTGGTAAGCGCCGGGCCCGAAACCGAATGGCGTACGGTTCCGGGCCCGGCGCGCCGCCTCAGAGGCTCGCCACTCTCGTGCAGACGACGTTGTTGAGTTTGAACTGGGCGGGAATGTCGTTCGTGCCGGTGGCGGTCGCAGAGAAGCCGAGGCTCTGGCTGGAGCCGGGGCCGATGTAGGAGTTGTGGCCGGCGTCCCTTGCGGTCACCTGGTTGCCGGTCTGGGTGACCGTGGCGTTCCAGGCGCCGGTGATCTGCTGGTTGCCCGACCAGGTCCACGTCACGGCCCAGCCGCTGACGGGGGTCGTGCCGGTGTTCCTGACGGTCACGCTGCCGTTGAAGGCGCCGTTCCAGGCGCCGGTGGAGTAGGCGACCTCGCAGGAGGTGCCCAGCTTGAGCCCGCCGCGCAGGAAGGTCGCGAAGTTGGCCCAGGTGGGGTTCAGCGTGCCCGTCCGTACGGTCTCGGTGCAGTCGGTGGTGGTGTAGACGGTCTCGGCGCCGTGGTGGGCGGGGTCCATGATCTGGGTCAGCATGTGGTCCGCGCCGGGCACCGAGACGAACGTGAGGTCACCGCACGCCGCCTTGATCCTGTTGTAGAGCAGGACGCTCTGCCCGTGCGGCACCAGGAAGTCGGCCTGGCCGTGCAGCACCATCAGCGGCGGGTCGTTGCCGTCGACGTAGGTCATCGGGTTGGCCTGCGCCACCGTGGCCGGGCAGGTCTGGATCGGGCAGCCGACCAGCAGGGACTCCGGGGAGGCGGGCGAGTTGTGGTCCAGCCCGCCGCTCGGCAGGTTCTGCGCGTTCATCTGCAGGAAGTCGGTCGGGCTGTAGAAGGCCAGCCCCACCTGCACGGCGCTGGAGACGCCGGTCGTGCCGACCGTGCCCTCCAGCGACGCCACCCCGCCGGACAGGGTGGCCATCTCCGTCAGCCAGCCGCCCGAGGAGTCGCCCACCATCGCGAAGCGGTTCGGGTCGAGCTGGTACGTGGCGGCGTTGGCGCGCAGCCACCGGATGGCCGCCTTGATGTCGTGCACCTGGGCGGGGAAGATGGCCTGGCCGCTGGAGCGGACGCTGACGCCGGCCACGGCGAAGCCCAGCGGGTTGAAGACGCTCGCGATCGCGTCCGCGCCGTCCTTGCCGTCGTCGCTCGTCCACGCCGAGCCCTTGTGCCAGATGATCAGCGGGCGGGGCGTGACGCCGGTGGACGGCAGGTAGAGATCCAGCATGTGCCCCCGGCTGCCGGCGGGCTGGGCGGGCGCGTACGAGACGTCGGTGATCACCTGCGCGGCGTGGGCCGGCGGCGAGAAGGCCGCCGACACCCCCACGGCGGCCAGCATGGTCATCGCCATGCCGACGAGTAAGGCCTTGCAGATTCGAGCTTGCATGGTTGCGACTCCGTTGGTCGGATGATCGCCGCTGACCGGCCCCCGTGCTCGTGTGTCGCGGCTCACATCGATATGGCGGGGAGACGATATGACACGTAAGTGAGGATGGTCAAAGGTTTCGCCGTATCGTTCCAATGCAACCTGGAAAGCAGGATAAATCGTACTTTATGGACCCAAAGGGCGATGGAGGGGTCAGATGATCACTCCAGCACCCAGGGCGCCCTCCGCGAGCCTTGGCCGGGAAAGCTGGAACTCCAGAAATGGAACTACAGATAAGTAACGTCGGCCTTACGTGTGGTAAACATCCGTGAAACGCGCTCGCCCGCCGCCATTACGCGGCCGAAAGTTTTCGGGCCCGCGCCGCCGCCGATCCCGACATGACAATGTGCCTGGCTCATGGTGAGTGATATTGTCCAGCGTCATGATCTCCCCAGTCGCAGGAGGACGAATGCGAAAGGCACGCGCTGTTCTCGTCACGGCCGTCATGGCCCTCGGAGTGTCCCTGACGGTCGGCGCCACCCCCGCACAGGCGGAGGGCGAAAGGCTGGCCGGCGTGTTCAGGGACTACTCGGAGTGCCAGCGGATCGGCAACCACGGCATCGCCCAGGGCTGGTGGGACGACTTCTCCTGCGAGTGGGAGGGTCGTTACCGTTACTACTTCCTCTACGCGTGACCTCGTGAGCCGCGCGCGCTCCCTGCCCTGAGGGGTGATGGTGGGAGCGCGCGTGCGCGCCGCCCCGCCCGCCGCGCCGGTCAGGCGAGCGCGCCACCGTCGTACACCATCTCACCCCCGATGACAGCGGCGCCGACGGTCAGCGAGGCGATGCGGTCGGGCGCGACCGCCAGCAGGTCGTCCGACAGCACGGCGAAGTCGGCCGGCATCCCGCGCGCCAGCCTCCCCTTACGCTCCCCGGCATGCTCAGCGTAGGCAGAGCCCACCGTGTACGCACGCAACGCCTGCTCCGCCGTGACCGCCTCCCGAGGAGCCGGCGGCGCCTCGGAGGCGGTACGCCGATTCACCATGTCGTCGATGTTCGGCAACGGACTGCCATGCGCCACGGGCGCGTCACTGCCCGGCAGAACAGCCCCGGCCTCGGTCAGGCTGCGCATGCGATAGCAGCGCTCACTCCGCTCAGGCCCCAGCGCCGCGATCAGGCCGTCACCGATCTCGGTCAGGAACCGCCCCTGCGGAACGGCGATGGCTCCGAGCGCGATCAGCCGCTTGACCTGGGCGTCCGTGGCGACCGCGAAGGGTTCGACCCGATGGCGGACATCGCGTCGCGGGTGAGCTGCCCGGGCGGCGGCGAAGGCGTCCAGCGCGCGGTCGATGGCGTCGCGGCTCGAAGACCCCAGGTCGTGCAGCACCGTGAGATGCGGCATGACCGTGGCCCTGACGTGCAGCAGTCCGCGCTCGACCGCCAGCTGGAAGGCGTGCAGATCGACCGGCCCGTGCCCGATGCCGCCCCCCGCGGCGATGCCGGGCTCGGTGAAGCTGGTCAGCCCCTCCGACGGGCCCAGGGTGTCGGCCGCGGCGATCCAGGCCACGATCGACTCGGCGCGCAGCGGGGACCGCCTACTGCAGCGGGAGCGCCTCGAAAGCGTGCCCGGCCCACAACCCCCGCGACCTCTCCTCCGGATACACCGCGACGCCCGCCTCCGCACCGATGATCCAGCTCTGCCCCCCTCGCGGCTCGTACGCCGGCCACCCCGGATCCCCCACCGCGGCGAAGGCGACCCAAGCCGCGCGAACCCGCGCCGACAGCTCGGCCGCGACCGCTGGCGGCTCCCGCCCGATGAGCAGCCCCGCCGCCCCCGCCGTCAGGTTGCCGAACGTCAGCGGCAGCCCGAGCCCGTGACAGGCACCGAGAAGCTCACCCCCCATGCCAGGAGCCGGCCAGGTCAGCTCGTACAGGTAGGCCCGCCCGTGCCTCCCCCGCGCCTCGGCCAGCCGCGCGGAAGGCATCCGGAACAGCCAGTCGGAGTGCACCAGCTCATACAGCAGCTCCGCGTCCGCCTCCGGGAAGGCGGCGCGGTAGGCGGGCGGGTCGGGGGCGAGCTCGCGCAGTGCCGCGTCCGCCTGCTCCCCCGTGACCTGGCCCAGCTCGCCCTTGATGGCCATGAACAGCCGGTACTCGTCGCGCGTGTGCCCCGCGATCAGCTCCACCCCGGGCGCGGCGCCGTCCGACAGCGCCTGCCAGGGCGTCGCGGGCAGCACCTCGCCGTCCACGACGGGCGCGAACGGCATCTGGACGAACGCGGCCCGGCCCCACCGCGAGCGGCCGGCCATCTTGTCCGCGACGGCGTCCCCCGCATCGAGCAGCCGCTCAGGCGACAGGCGGGCGAGTTGGCCCGCGACCGGGGGCAGGCCCAGCTCGCCCGCCACCGCGACGGCCAGGTCGGCGGCCAGCTCGGCGGAGAAGAACACCCCCGGCACGCTCTGCGCGATCGCCCCGCGGAACAGACCGGCCGCCGCCGGCATCGCCATCAGAGCCGCGATGCTCCCCGCGCCGGCGGACTCGCCGAACACGGTGACCCGGCCGGGGTCGCCGCCGAACGCCGCGATGTTGTCGTGCACCCAGCGCAGGGCGGCCACCTGGTCCAGGAACCCGCGGTTCGCCGGTGCGCCGTGGAAGTGACCGAAGCCCTCGGCGGAGACCCGGTAGTTGAAGGTGACGAGGACCACACCGTCGCGGGCGAGCACGCGGCCGTCGAAGAGCGGGTCGCCGGACCGCCCGTACATGTAGCCGCCGCCTTGGATCCACACCATCACCGGCAGCCGGGCCGCGCCCAGGTCGGCGGACCACACGTTGACGGTCAGCCAGTCGCCGTCGCCGCCGTCCGCGCCGGAGGTGCCCAGCAGCCTGGACTGCGGCGGCGGCGCGCCGAACGCGACGGCCTCGCGCACCCCGTCCCACGGCTCGGCCGGCACCGGCGCGGCCAGCCGCAGGTCGCCCACCGGCGGTCGCCCGAACGGGATGCCGCGGAAGACGGCCACGCCGTCCTCCATCCGCCCGCGCAGCCTTCCCGTGCTCACCCGGACCTCCGGGCCCGCCGATCCGCTGGTGCTCATGGCACGCTCCTCCGCCGGGGGTGCCTGCTCCCACAGCCAGGCGCGGTCATCTTCTCCCGGACTCCCGCGCCGCCGCACCTGGATATCGGGCCGGGCATTTAGTAAGTGATAGCGTAATAAGGATGAATCAGCAGCTCACCGCGGAGGCGGTCGCGCCGCGGCTGCGCGGCGCGGTGCTGCGGCTCGCGCGCCGGCTGCGTGTGGACCGCGACAGGTCGGCGCTGAGCAACAACAAGATCGCGGTGCTCAGCCACCTCATCCGCGCGGGTGAGAGCACTCCGTCGCGGGTCAGCAGGGACGAGCGGCAGCACCCGCAGTCGCTGACGCGGGTGTTCGCCGAGCTGGTGCAGGACGGGCTGATCGAGCGCGTCGTGGACCCGGACGACGGCCGCCGCAGCCGGCTCCGGCTCACCGGGGCGGGGCGGGCCGCGTTCGAGCACGACATGGCGCTGCGCGACAGGTGGCTGGCCGCCGCCCTCGATGGTCTCAGCCCGGCCGAGCTGCGCCTGCTCGCCGACGCCGCACGGCTTCTCGATCGGATCGGAGCACCTGGTGACGAGTGACCCGGCCGGCTCCGGCCTGCCGACTGACCCGGCCGGCTCCGGCCTGCCGGCTGACCCGACCGGCTCGGACGTGCCATCCGGATCGGCACGACTCGTGGCGGAGCGCCCGGCGAGGCCTGAGCCGGGCTGGGTCAGGAGTGCGGTCTGGTGGCGGATCTACCCGCTGGGCTTCGTCGGCGCCTTCCCCGAGCCGCCCACCGGCCCCGCCCACCCCGGCGAGCACCGGCTGCTGCGGGTGATCGACTGGCTCGACCACGCCGTGGCGCTCGGCGCGACAGGCCTCGCGCTCGGCCCCGTCTTCGCCTCCGCCAGCCACGGATACGACACCCTCGACCACTTCGCGATCGACCCGCGGCTCGGCGACGACTCCGACTTCGACCGGCTCGCCGCCGCGGCCTCGGAGCGGGGCCTGCGGCTCCAGCTCGACGGCGTGTTCAACCACGTCGGCCGCTGCCACCCCCTGGTGCAGGAGGCGCTGCGGCAGGGGCCCGGCGGCGAGGCGATGCGCTGGTTCCGCCCTGCAGTGGACGAGCGGGGACGGGCCCGGCTCGGCACGTTCGAAGGGCACGACCAGCTCGTCACGCTGAACCACGACGAACCGGCCGTGCGGGCGTACGTCGTCGAGGTCATGCGGCACTGGCTCGACCGGGGCGCCGACGCCTGGCGGCTCGACGCCGCCTACAGCGTCCCCACCGGCTTCTGGGCGGACGTCCTGCCGCAGGTGCGCCGCAGTCACCCGGACGTCTGGTTCGAGGCCGAGGTCATCCACGGCGACTACACGGCGTTCGTCGCGGAGAGCACCGCCGACACGGTCACCCAGTACGAGCTGTGGAAGGCCGTCTGGTCGAGCATCGAGGACCGCAACTTCTTCGAGCTGGACTGGACGCTCCAGCGCCACAACGCCATGCTGGACACCTTCGTGCCGGCCACCTTCGTCGGCAACCACGACGTCACCCGCATCGCCAGCCGGATCACCGACCCCCGCCACCTCCCGCACGCCATCGCCCTGCTCGCGCTGCTCGGCGGCACCCCCACCGTCTACGCCGGCGACGAGTACGGCCTGCGCGCCGTCAAGGAGGAACGAGCGGGCGGCGACGACGCGATCAGGCCCGAGTTCCCGCCCCGCCCGCCTTCCGCGACCGGGATCCTCCACCTCCACCGGCGGCTCCTCGCGCTGCGCCGCCGCCACCCGTGGCTGCACCGTGCGCGCAGCCGCGCCCAGGTGCTGCGGAACCGGCAGTACGTGATCACCCTCGAAGCGGGCGGCAGGGCGCTCGACCTCGCCCTCAACCTCGACGACGGTGAACTCCCCCTCGCTCCCGGGTCCGTGCTGCTGGACGGCGACGCCTCCTCACGTGTGCTCACCGGGGCAGTCGCCCCGCACGGATGGGCGATCAGCCGTCCCGGCGGGTGACGGAGGGGGCGGTGTGGCGTAACGTCGGTTCATGGGTGAGAAGCAGGGGGCCACAGAGGCGGCGCACGTCCGGCAAGACCTGCCCGAGGCCGGGCTGCCCGCCCGCCCATCCCCGGGCTGAGCCGTGTCGCGCTACTTCGAGGCCCCGGGCGGCCTCCGGATCCAGCCGGTGGACGTCGTTCCCGGCAGCCCGCACTGGATCTTCGTCCGCATGATCGCGCCTGACGTCCAGCCGGGTGAGGTGTGGTACCTCGTGACCCGGCGCGGCGCGGCCGTGGGCCGGCTGCCGGGCTACTACCAGTTGCACGAGCTGACCGACCTGCTGGAGACGCTCGGCCTGAGCCTCGCCGACCTCCGGGAGACGGGCGGTGGCGCGGAGACCGGCACCGCGTGACCCCGCCGCCCGCGCCGGGGCCGCCGCTGACGCTGCTGGCACCCCACTGTCGCGGCTGTTTCGGGCACCCCGACACCCCCGGGCCCCACGCCTATCCCAGCACCGACCGCACCCCCGAGACCTGCTGTCCCGCTGCGCGCCGGCGTGGCCGGCGCTCGCCACGGCCGTGCCGATCCTGCTGCCGGCGGCCGGGGAGCGTCCGCGCCACGGGCTGGGCGAGTTGCTCGGGGTCGCCGTGCGGGCCGCGGGCCTGGCGAGGGCGCGGGAGGCGGTGCCCGGGCCGGCGGAGCTCGCGGGGCGCAAGGGGCCGAGCCTGGTCGTTCACGAGGCCCGTCGCCTGCACAGCGCGATCTCGTAGGGCGCCACCATGGCCTCATCGCCATGTGTCATAGATTGGTCACCTGGCGTGAAGACGTGCCACACGGGAGGAGACCATGGCGATCGCTCGCCGGGACGTGCTCAGGCTGGGCGGCGCGGCCCTGCTGACCGGAGGGGCGGGCGCGGCACTCGGCGCCTGCGGCTCCACGGCCACCTCCACGTTCGCGCTGCCCGGCAGGGCCGACCACGTGCTGCGGATCGGGACCGGCCTGGTCGAGCTGGCACCCGACACGGTCGTGTCCACCACGACCTACAACGGCCGGTTCCCCGGCCCGCTGCTGCGGCTCACCGAGGGCCGCCCCGTCGTGGTGGACGTGCACAACGACACCGACACCCCCGAGCAGCTGCACTGGCACGGCCAGATCGTGCCCGTGGACGTCGACGGCTCGGCCGAGGAGGGCACCCCGTACATCCCGGCCCACGGCATGCGGCGCCTGTCGTTCACCCCGGGCCCGGCGGGTTTCCGCTTCTACCACACCCACCTGGTGCCGCGCGACGACCTGTCGAAGGGCCAGTACAGCGGCCAGGTGGGGCCCGTCTACATCGAGCCCAGGGCCGACCTCGGCGCGTACGACCAGGAGGTGTTCCTGGTGCTGAAGGAGTTCCAGCCCGCCTTCAGCAGCGGCGGCGACATGGCGGCCGACTTCCTGGCCGGCGCGCCGGTGCCCGAGCTGCGGCGCAGGGGCGAGCAGGCGATGGCCGCGTCGCTGCGGCGCGGCATGCCGCACGGCTTCGAGGTCGGCTACAGCCTCTTCAGCGTCAACGGCCGCATGCTGGGCCACGGCGAGCCGATCAAGGTTAGGGCAGGGCAGCGGGTGCTGTTCCACGTGCTCAACGGCAGCGCCACCGAGATCCGCAGCCTGGCCCTGCCCGGGCACTCCTTCCGGGTCGTCGCGCTCGACGGGAACCCGGTGCCGCGGCCGGCCGAGGTGCCGGTGTTGTGGCTGGGCACCGCAGAACGCGTCTCGGCGATCGTGGAGATGAACCGTCCCGGCGTGTGGGTGCTGGGCGACCTGTCGGACGACGACCGGGGAGCCGGGATGGGCACGGTGGTCGAGTACGCCGGGCGCACGGGCTCCCCGCGGTGGCGCGCGCCCGCCGCGTTCCGCTGGGACTACCGGGCCTTCGCCCGGCCCGGCGCCTCCGCCGTACGGCCCGATGAGGTGATCGACCTGCTGGTGGAGAAGCGCAACGCCGCCGACGAGGGGTTCAACGTCTGGACGATGAACGGCACCGCGTTCTCCATGCGCGCCAACGGACCGGTCCTGCCGATCGAGCGCGGCAAGCGCTACCGGGTGCGCCTGCGCAACGCCACCGACGACGTGCATCCCGTGCACCTGCACCGTCACACGTTCGAGATCGCCCACGTCGCAGGCACGCCCGTCCACGGCCTGCTCAAGGACGTGGTCATGCTCGGCGGCTACCAGCGCCTCGACTTCGACTTCACCGCCGACCAGCCGGGGCTGTCGCTGTTCCACTGCCATCAGCAGCTGCACATGGACTACGGGTTCATGTTGCTGCTGCGCTGTTCCTGATCTTCGGTGGGTACGAGCGGGGGCGCATGATCGCCGCACGCTACTCCCCTCGCGGTAGGCGGCGGATCGTCCGTCCGCCGGATGTCCCCGCATACCCTCCCAGGGCATCGTGGACCTCGGCCGGGAAGTCCGTTCCGAGGGATTGGGGTGAGGTCATGCTGCTGATCGAGGTCTTCGTGCCCGCGGGAGCCCTGCGTGCGGACGAGCGTCAGGCGCTGGGGCGCCTGCTCATCGACACGCTGATGTCCGAGGACGACAGCCACGCCATCGAGATCATCGACGCCGAGCGGCTGATCACGCAGGTGCTCGTGCACGAGCCCGCCACCTGGGTGCTCGGTCAGCGGCCGGCCGCCGATCCGGCGGATCCGCCGCGTTATCTGGTACGGGTCACGGTCCCGGCGTCGTGGCGCAGGGAGATGTGCGAGGAGGTGGTCACCATGGTCACCGACGCCCTGGCCGAGACCGAGCGGCAGGCCGGTCGCGATCCGGGGCGGGTGCGGCGCGAACCGCACGCGGTGGTCCTCGTCGAAGGGGTCAGCGAGGGTGGCATCGGGATCCATGGCAAGGCCATGAGCACCTTGGAGCTGACCGAGCTCATCTCCCGCCCCTACCGGGACCGTACCGCCGGCCAGGAGGCGCCGGCCGGGGCGGCGGGCAAGCTGATCGACCCGATCTGCGGCATGAGCGTGGAACCTGACTCGCCGATCACCCTCGTGCACGAAGGCACCTTGTACGGTTTCTGCCACGGTCTGTGCCGCCGGGCCTTCGCGGACGAGCACGGCCTGACGCCCGCCGGGGAGCACCCTCCGACCGCCTGAACGGGCGGGCGTGCAGCGCCTGACGCGGCGGGAGAGCACGGCCTGACGGGTGGGCGGGCACGGCGGGACCTTCGGCCGGCCGCTTGGGGGACTTTGGTCCTACCGTGCAGGTCAGCGCCTCGGTAGCGTCAGCGGCATGATTCGGGTGTTCCTGCTCGACGACCACGAGGTCGTCCGCCGTGGCGTCGCCGCCCTGCTCGACTCCGAGGACGACATCGAGGTGATCGGCGAGGCGGGCACCGCCGAATCCGCCATCGCGCGCATCCCCGCACTCGTGCCGGACGTGGCGGTGCTGGACGTGCGGCTGCCCGACGGCAACGGCGTGGACGTCTGCCGCGAGGTGCGCTCACGGGTGCCGGGCCTGGCGTGCCTGATGCTGACCTCGTTCGCCGACGACGACGCCCTGTTCGACGCCGTGATGGCCGGAGCCTCAGGCTACGTGCTCAAGCAGATCCACGGCTCCGACCTGGTGGGCGCCGTGCGCACGGTCGCCTCCGGCCAGTCGCTGCTCGACCCGCAGACCACCGCCGCCATGCTCCAGCGGCTGCGCGACCAGGCCGCCAGGAAGGACCCCCTCGCCGCGCTCACCGACCAGGAACGGCAGATCCTCGACCTCATCGGTGAGGGGCTGACGAACCGGCAGATCGGCGAGCGCATGTTCCTGGCCGAGAAGACGGTCAAGAACTACGTCTCCAACCTGCTGTCCAAACTCGACATGCAGCGCCGCACCCAGGCCGCCGCCCTGGCCGCCCGATTGCGGGCCGGCCGTGAGGCGTGACCCCGGGCGCGCGGGCGCAGCTCTCCCCTGGCGTCCGCAGCAGCCGGTCGGCCTCGGCGCCGGCTCGGCCCGCGCCGGTGCGGCGTGGATCAGCCGGCGGCGCGGCTCGATGTACTGCTCGCGGTAGGTGGCCGGCAGCGACGCCGGTGTGGCGCCGCGTTCCCGCCGTCGCTAGGCGGAGTCCGGGCCGTAGAGCTCGGCGATGGTCTTGGAGCCGGCCCATCCGCTGTAGGTGGGCGACTTCGGCCAGCCCTCGGGCGAGTCCTGCCACTCCTCCTGCCGCCCGTACGGCAGCACGTCGATCAGCGGGAAGGTGTGGCTGAGCTGCTCGGTGCCCCGGCCGTTGGTGTGCCAGGTGCGGTACACGGTCTCACCGTCGCGCAGGAACACGTTGACGGCGAAGCCGCCGCCGGGAGGGGCGCCGACGTCCGCGCCGAACGGGCTGTTCGCGGTGGAGTACCAGGTCATCTCGTTGCCGACGCGGCGCTTGTAGGCGAGCGCCTCGTCGATGGGGCCCTGGGTGACGATGACGAACCGGGCGTCGTAGTTGTCCAGGAAGTGCAGCCGGGTGAACTGCGAGGTGAAGCCGGTGCAGCCCCCGCACTGCCACTCCTCGCCCGGGAACCACATGTGGTTGTAGACGATGAGCTGTCTCTTGCCCTCGAAGACGTCGGCGAGCCGGACGGGGCCGTTCTCGCCCTCCAGGGTGTAGTCCGGCATCCGGACCATGGGCAGGCGGCGGCGCTGGGCGGCGATGGCGTCGAGCTCCCTGGTCGCGGCCTTCTCCCTGGCGCGCAGCGCGTCGAGCTCGCGCTGCCAGGTGTCGGTGTCGACGACGGGCGGTAGTGCGTTCGCGCTCATGATCCCTCACTGGTTCGTTCGGAGCGTGCACGTGCGCAGGGATAGACCTCGCCCGGCCGCGGAACTCATCGCAGCTGCGGCATGACCTTCTCGCCGAACAGCCGGATCGCGGCGAGCACCTCGTCGCGTGGCAGGCCGCCGATGTCGATCAGCACCAGGTGCGCGTCCAGGCCCAGCAGCTTGCGCTGCGCGTTGAGCCGGTCGGCGACCTCGCTGGGGTCGCCGCAGATCGCCGCGCCCTCCATCAGCGCGTCGATGTCGATCGCCCGGCCGTCGCCCCGCCACGGGCTGGCGAACGAGGCGTACGCCTCCAGGTAGGGCCGCCACCGCTCCCGGGCACCGCGCTCGGCGACGAACACGTGGCTGGGCAGCGCCACCCGGCCCGGCCCGTACCGCCGGTAGCCGGCCACCACGTCCACGTAGACGCCGGGGTCGCGCAGGGTGCTGGGCAGCATGAGCGGCAGGCCCAGCTCGGCGGCGAAGTCGGCGGAGGCCGCCGAGCCGCTGCCGACCCACAACGTCGGGTGGGGCCGCTGGATGGGGCGGGGCGTGGTGGTCACGTTCGCCAGCGGGCTGCGGAACGTGCCGCGCCAGGTGACGTCCTCCTCCTGCAACAGCTTCAGCAGCAGGCGCAGGTACTCGTGTAACCGGGGCCGCAGGTCGGACGCGGTGATGCCGAAGGCGACGTCGGTCTCCTTGGACACGCCTCTGGCCACGATCAGCTCGGCCCGCCCGCCGGACAGCACGTCGAGGGTGGCGAGCTCCTCGGCGACGCGTACGGGGTCGTGGTGGGCCAGCAGCGTGACACCGGTGGACAGCCGCAGCCTGGACGTGCGGGCGGCGATGGTGGCGAGCAGCAGCTCAGGCGCGGAGATGATGTAACGGGTGAAGTGGTGCTCACCGACGGCGACGCCGGTGAACCCGGCCTCCTCGGCCGCGACGGCCTGCTCGACGATGGCTCGGATGCGCTCTGGCTCGGAAGGTGCTCGTCCGGTACGTGGATCCGGCAGATGATCCCCCAGGATCAGCAGGTAGACCTCCACAGATCTGGACTCTACCCGCCGATCGTCCGGTGCCGGCGGGACGAGCCTGCCGCGGGCAGGTCGTAGGTGACGCCGGTGCGGCGTTCGGACAGCCGCCACAGATCCGCGGCGGTCGCGGCGTCGCGGATGGCGCGCTCCCGCGTCCTGCGGGTCGGCTCGCCCCGCAGTTGCAGCGGGCCGTCGGGGACGATGTAGCTGCCGCCGGGCAGATCCGGCACGGTCGCCGCGTACAGGGAGGTCCGCGCCCCCTCCGAGACCGGGCGGAAGGCCACCCGGATCAGCAGCCGGACGAGGGTCGCGTACAGCCGTCCCCTGCTGCTGTTGGCGCCGCCGGTGAGCACGCCGGTGCGGGTGAGGCCGGGCGCGACGGCCATGCTGCGCAGCCGCAGCCCGGCGGCGTCGGCGCGGCGCTGCAACTCCACGGCGAAGTAGAGGTTGGCGCGCTTGGACTGCACGTACGCGAACGCCGCCCGGTAACCGCGCTCGGCGTCGAGGTTGCCCAGGTCGAAGCGGGCGAACCGCTGCCCCTCGCTGCTCACGGTGACCACGCGGGGATCGAGCGCGGCCAGCAGGTGCGGCAGCAGCAGGCCGGTCAGCGCGAACGTGCCCAGATGGTTGACGCCGAACTGCGACTCGAACCCGTCGGCCGTCCTGGCGTAGGGCACCATCGCCACCCCCGCGTTGTTCACCAGCAGGTCGAGCCGGTCGTGCCGCCAGCCGGCGGCGAACTCCCTGATCGAGGCGAGGCTGCCGAGATCCACCCGGCCCAGCTCGAGCCGCGCGCCGGGCACCTCGTCCCGCATGCGGGCCAGGGCTGCCCCGCCGCGTCCCGGGTCGCGGCAGGCCAGCACGACGTGGGCGCCGTGGCGGGCCAGCTCGCGGGCGGTGACGTAGCCGATGCCGCTGTTGGCGCCGGTCACCATCGCGATGCGGCCGGTCTGGTCGGGGATGGCGGGGTTGCGCATGATGGGCCACCTAGGAGATCGGGAACGTATCGCAACTTCGTGTTGCGATAGCCTGATCGTGCCATCCGTATCCGACATATCGCAACTCGGAGTTGCAATGCAGCCTGATCCTTCCCCGTCCCCTGCCTCTGGCAGGCCGCCGGTCGGGCGCGGCGCCAAGGTGCGCGCCGCCGTCCATGCCGCCACCCTCGCCGAGCTCGTGGACAGGGGCTACGCCGAGCTGACCGTGGAGCACGTCGCCCAGCGCGCCGGGGTGCACAAGACGACGGTGTACCGGCGGTGGAAGGACCGGGAGAGCCTGATCACCGACGCGCTGGCCGAGCACATGGCGATGGACATCCCCGTCCCCGACACCGGCGCGATCGAGACCGACCTGCGGGCGCTGGCGCGCTCACTCGTCCAGACGTTCACCAGCCCCACCGGGCAGGCCCTCCTCGCCGCCATGTTCACCGACGCGGCCCGCCTGCCCGAGATCGCGGCGGCCCGGCGGCAGGTGTTCGACGACCGGCTCGCCAGGGCGGAGCCGGTGGTGGCGCGTGCCGTCTCACGGGGTGAGCTGCCTCGGGACACCGATCCCGGCGAAGTGCTGAAGACCCTGGCCGCGCCGATCTACCTGCGCCTGCTCGTCACCGGCGACCCGGTGGACGAGGCCACCGCCGACCGGGCCGCTCTCGTCACGCTGGCCGCCGCCCGCGCCGGCGCCTGCGGGCGATCGCTCCCGCCCGCGGCCACGCCATGATCTGCTCCGGCGCGGCGGACGGGACGCGCGCGGTGCTGCCATGAGCTGGTGGCAAGGTCTCCTAGGTTTCACGTCGGGCCTGGTGATCGCCATCGTGACCGCCCCCGTCGGCGTCTCGGGCGCCGTGTTCCTGCTGCCCGTCCAGCTCAGCGTGCTCGGCGTGCCGAGCCCGGCCGTGACCCCCACCAACCTGCTCTACAACGTCGTGGCCACCCCGGGCGCACTCCTGCGCTACCTGGGGCGCGGCCAGCTCGGCGGCCCGCTGACCCGGCTGCTGGTGGCCGGGACCCTGCCGGGCGTGGTCGCCGGCGCGCTCGTGCGCGTCTTCCTGCTCCCCGGCCCGCAGGTGTTCCGCCTCCTGGTCGCCGGCTTGCTCCTGCCGCTGGGCCTGTGGCTGTGGGTACGCACGCTGCGCCCGCCCCGCCGTCCCGGCACCGTGGTCGACCCCGCCCCGCGTGCGGTCGTCGTACTGGGGTTCTGTGTGGGCGTCGCGGGCGGGATCTACGGCATCGGCGGCGGGTCGCTGCTGGGGCCGATCCTGGCCGGTCGCGGGCTGCCGGTCGCCAGGGTGGCGCCCGCCGCGCTCGCCTCGACGTTCCTCACCTCGATCGCCGGGGCGCTCACCTACGCCGTCCTGGCGCTGAGCGCTCCCGGCGACATCGCGCCCGAGTGGGCGCTGGGGCTGGCGTGCGGGGCCGGCGGGCTGATCGGCGGGTACGCGGGCGCGCACCTGCAGCCGCGCCTGCCCGAGCGCGGGCTGCGGCTGCTGCTGGGCGGCCTGGCCGTCGCGCTGGCCCTCCTCTACGCCGCCCAGGCGCTCAGCGGCTGAGCCGCGCGCACATGCCGTACAAGGGGCGATACCGGTCGTGCGGGCCCGTTCCCGGGACAGGGCCCGCGGAGATCCCGTACGGTGGCGCGTTGACGATCGGCCAAGCCCGCCAGCCTTCCGGAGCCCTGATTCATGCGAACCGCCGCGGCGATCCTCTCCTTCGTCCTCGCCATCGCCCTTCTGCCCGTCCGGTCTGCCGCCGCCACCCAGACCGCCGCCCCGGCACTGCCAGGAGGGAAGAGCACGTTCGTGGTCTCGCAGGGCCACCTCAAGGCCGCGTCCCGGCAGAACTGGGTGCGTCTCGGCAGCTACCGCTTCGCCGCGAACGGCACGGTCAGCGCCTCCATGTACCTGTGGTGGCAGCGCCGTCCCGAGGCCAGGCAGCGCACCGGGATGGTGCCCGACCAGGGCTGCACCACCAAGGCGGGCGGCTCGGCCACGCGCGCCCGCACCTGCCGGGTGCTCACCGCGGGCGGCTTCACCGGCGCCCCGGACGAGAGCCGCGCGGGGACGTACACGATGGCGGGCGACGTCCTGACCATCCGCTGGAAGATCGCCCAGACGTGGACGGAGCAGTGGAACGTGCGCCGCTCCCCCGACGGCAAGCTGGCCCGCCTCGATCTCAGGCGGAGCACCCTCGCCACGCACGGGTACGGCTACGGCAGCAACGCCGCGATCGGCACCCGGCGCGCGATGAGCTCGGTCAAGGCGTTCCCGGGCTCGCTCAGGCAGGATCTGACGAGCTGGGCCGGCGGCAAGCTCGTCACCTCCGGCAACCAGCCGTTCAGCCACTCCGCCTTCCGTGCCTGCGCCACCACGACCTCGTGCCTGACGTACCTGCAGCCGTCCTCGCGCGGCGCCTGCCAGAAGTCGGGCGGCTGCCCCCGCTACGGCGGCGGGACGAAGGCCGGCGTCAGCTCCATCCAGTACTACCTGACGAAGATCTCCGACTCCGACCGCCGCGACACGATGTGGCACTGGTGCACCTGCCTGGCGATGGAGCGCCGCGAGTTCTGCTACACCGGCAACTCCCACGTCAAGCCGCTCATGCAGATCGTCGACGACGACGGCGCGTTCCGCGGCTGGGTGGGCGCCGAGGCGTCCTTCTCGACGGGGGCGTCGCGGGCGGCGGACATGCTGGCGGTGTTCCGCCTCACGGACTTCCGCTGAACGGGCGGCTCACGTGGTCCTGCACGTCCCGCGGTGGAATCCGGTCACCGTGGCGCCCTCGGCCATGAGGCCGCCCAGCCCGAACACGGCGTCCCTCGCCACCAACGGCAGGCGTGTCACCCGCCGGGCCGCTGATCCGGCGTGCGAAGGCACCGGCGACGCAGGAGGCAGGGGCGCGGGTCAGGCGCGGACCACGGCCACCGGGCAGCGGGCGTGGTGCAACACGTTCCTGCTGACCGAGCCGAGCAGCGCCGACCCCAGCGCGCCCCGCCCGTGCGAGCCCACCACCAGCAGGCCGGCCTGCTCGGCCGCCTCGGTGAGCGCGTCCACGGGATGCGCGGGCCGCACGTCCTCCGTCACGTTCACCTGCGGGTAGTCGCGGCTGAACGTCTTCAGCCGGTCGCGGACGACCTGGAGGCTCGCGGCCCGTACCTCGTCGAGGTCGTAGGGGATCTCGGGCGCGTACGCGTGCACCGGCAACTGCCAGGCGTGCACGGCCCGCAGCGGCGCGCCGCGTAGTCTCGCCTGCTCGAACGCGTAGGCCAGCGCGGGCTCGCACTCCGGCGAGTCGTCCACCCCCACCACGATCTCCCCGTCGGCGGACAGCTGCTCGCCGCGCACCACCACGACGGGGCAGTGCACGTGCCCGGCCAGGTGCATGCTCACCGAGCCCAGCAGCGCGCCCGCGAACCCGCCGAGCCCGCGGCTGCCCACCACCAGCTCGCTCGCGCCACCGGCCTGCGCGGGCAGCATCTCGGCGGGCCGGCCCGTCACCAGCTCGGTGGTGACCTCGGCAGCCGGCTGACGCTCGACGGCGAGCGCCTCGGCCTCGCCGAGCACCTGCTCCCCCGCGCGCAGCAGCGAGTCAGGGAGGGTGGCGTCGGGGCGTTTGCCCACCTGGTACCAGGAGGTGTCCACGACGTGCACGATCCGGAGCGGCACGTGCCTGCGCGCGGCGTCGCCGGCGGCCCACTCCACGGCGGCTCGCGACGCCACGGATCCATCGACTCCTACGATGATCACGATTTGCCTCCTTTGTCACCTCCTATCGCACCATGCTCATACCCGTCCGCGGCAGGGTCCGAGGCCCCCGTTCCCCAGGGCCCAACGGCCCTGCCCGCCCGGCCCCGGATGTCGCGTGACTCGGCGCCGGCACGATCCCGCACCGGCGCCGAGCTGCTACCGCTACCCCTACTCGGCCACTCGGCTACTCGGCTACTCGGCGTAGGGCTGGTCCGTGCCCCGGGCGCTGTAGCCGAGGCTCCAGATGTACCCGTCCGGGTCCGCGAACGTGCCACCGTAACCGCCCCACGGCAGGGCGCCGGCGGGCTTCAGCACCGTGGCGCCCGCCTTCTCGGCCTCCGCCATGACCTCGTCGACCCGCGCCTCACTGCGGACGACGTAGGTGAGCACGAGCCCGCTGAACCCGCTGCCCTCCGCGCTCGTGCCCACCTGTTCGGCCAGGCCCTCGCGGCGGTAGAAGCCGACGGGCGAGGCTCCGTCCGATTCGAAGAACACCGAGATGCCCCAGTCGTTCTTGACCGTCCAGCCGAGCCCTTCGGTGTAGAACCGCTTGGCCCGCTCCATGTCGCGGACGCCGAGCAGGATCGAGCTGACGTGAGCTTTCATGCCATGTCTCCCTATATATGTACGTAGCGGGGTGAGACACCCGGGATGTGCCCGGAAGTCACATCGGCGCAAGTTCGCCGGTCAATAAGTAATGACCGGCGATACGGAGGAATGTGACAGATGGTCGAGCACGATTGGGTGAGCGAGCGGTTCGCCGAGCACCAGGCCCGCTTGCACGCGGTGGCCTACCGGATGCTCGGCTCACCCGGCGAGGCGGAGGACGCGGTGCAGGAGGCGTGGCTGCGGGTCAGCCGCGCCGACACCGGGCAGGTGGAGAACCCGGCCGGCTGGCTGACGACGGTCGTCGCCCGCGTCTGCCTGAACATGCTGGAGGCGCGCCGCAACCGGCGCGAGGACGCGGCGGGGGCGCTACCGCCCGAGCCGGACGAGCCGCACCTGCCGCGCACGCACGTCCATCCGGCCGGCCAGGCAGGGCCCGAGGACGAGGCCCTGCTGGCCGATTCGGTCGGCGTCGCGCTGATGGTGGTGCTGGACACGCTGACGCCCGCGGAACGGCTCGCGTTCGTGCTGCATGACGTCTTCGCCGTGTCGTTCGCGGAGATCGGCACCATCATCGACCGCTCCCCCACCGCGGCCAGGCAGCTCGCCAGCCGGGCCCGGCGCCGCGTTCAGGGAGCGGCAGGCGCCTCCGACGCCGCGCGGTCCGCCAAGCGCGACATCGTCGAGGCCTTCCTGTCCGCCTCCAGGAACGGCGACTTCGCCGCCCTGCTCGAACTCCTCGATCCGGACGCGGTGGTCGGCGAGATCCGCGGCGGCAACGCGGTGGCGACCTTCTTCACCGGCGGCGCAAAGGCCGCCCGGCTCGCCCTGGTGGACGGCGTGCCGTCGGCCGTCTGGCTGCACCGCGGCCGCCCCAGGGCCGTCTTCGCGTTCACCATCAGCGAGGGGCGGATCACCCGCATCGCCATCGACACCGACCCCGACCGCCTCCGCGACCTCGACATCGTCTATCTCGCCAACCACGACAGCAAGGAACGTCTTTGACCGGCACGCGGTTCAAGCTCTCGATGTGCACCCTCCCCGTCCACGACCTCGACGCGGCGCTCGGCTTCTACCGCGACGTGCTCGGCTTCCAGGTACGCCAGGACGGGGAGCCGGATGAGCTCCACCGGGTGAGCGTCGGCCCGCCGGAGCAGCCGGAGGTGCGCATCTTCCTCTCCCCGCCGGGCGCGGACCCTGGCGTGTCGCCGGCGGATCGGCGGGCGATCGAGAGCCTGATGGCCAAGGGGCTGCTGGGCCGCCTCGTCTTCGCCACCGACGACTGCGACGCCACGTTCGTGCGTGTGGAGGCGGCGGGGGCCGAGGTGCTACAGGAACCGATCGATCGGTCTGATGGTGCTCGTGACTGCGCCTTCCTCGATCCTTCTGGGAACATTGTGCGGTTCACTCAGCGGCGGGAGGGGGCTTAGAGGCGTGATGCGCGCCGGCCCCTCCGGGTGCTACTGGCGGAGGAGAGGTGGGCGCGGGTGCGGCATGGTGGATCGGCTGTGATCGGCGGCGACGACTGCCTCCGGCTCCATGCCGCCGCCGCTGCCCCGGCATCGCCGTGCTGCGCCTCTTCGCCGAGCCGCAGGCGTGTCGCATGCGGCTCCAGCGGACTTCGTCCAGCCCGGTGACGGGGTCGCGGTCCTCGTCCATGAGTGGCCATCTCGCCCGACGAGACCGATGGTTCCGGACGTCGAAGGGCCGGTTCTGGCGCCTTGGCATTCCTCCGTGGGCTGAAGCAGATCTGAAGCCGTCGTGACACACCCGGCTGGTTGACTCCGGCGCAGGCAGCAGGTGGTGACGGAAGGGGCTGGGGTGCCTGGGTTTCTCGTGCTCGCGGCGGTGCCGGTCGTCGCCGGAGTCGCCGTCGGCCGCCTGCGGGGCGGTTGCCTGGTGGGCATCGCGGGCGGTTTTCGGGCGTACTGGCTGCTGTGGCTGGCGGTCGCGGTCCAGGCCGTGCACGCCTACGTGGTGGACGCCGCGCCGCTCCTCGTCCTGACCTTCGCCATCGTCCTGGTGTGGCTGGCGGTCAACTTCCCGCGCTTCTCGCCGCGGATGCGCCGGGCCGCCGTGCTCGTCCTGGCCGGGGCCGCGATGAACGGGCTGGCCATCGCGCTGAACGGGGCCATGCCGTACTCGGCTTGGGCGGCGGAGGTCATCGGGCTGCCGCCCGGCAGTGCCACGGCCAAGAACGAGCCGGCCTCGTCCGGCACGCAGCTGCTCTTCCTGGCCGACATCATTCCGATCCCCGGCCTGCGGAAGATCGTCAGCTTGGGCGATGTCGTCCTCTCGGTCGGCACCGCTCTGCTCATCGCCGCCGCGATGCGGCGGCATCCCGACACGAAAGGTCGTTCGTCATGAAGCGCGTCAAGAACTCGCCCAGGATCGCCCAGGCGGTGTGCGCGTTGTTCGCGCTCGCCACGTTGCTCTACACCGTGGGGGCGCCCTGGGACTCGCACTGACTGCATCCGCCGCCGGCCTGGGGTGAGGACGGCGGCCCGGGGCGGGTCGTCGGTGAGCACGTGCGAGGGCAGGAGAGCGGCCGCTGTCGTGAACGACGCAGCGGAGCGGCTCGCGATCGCCAAGTGGCCGCTGTCGCAGGCGATGCCGCAGACAGCCGTTACTCACAAGTGCCGACTGACTTGGCATCTGAGGGTAGAAGGGGGGTCCACCTAGCAAGGGAGGTCCACGATGGACACCCCGCACACCCCCACCGCCCGCACACCCCTGCAGCTCGCCGCCCTCATCGTCGGTGCGGCATTCCTGCTGGTCGGGGTGCTGGGCTTCATCCCCGGCATCACCACTGACTACGACGAGCTGCAGTTCGCCGGCCACGAGTCCGGCGCGCACCTGCTCGGCGTCTTCCAGGTATCGATCCTGCACAACATCGTCCACCTGTTGTTCGGCATCGTCGGCGTCCTGCTCGCCCGGACCTGGAGCGGCGCGCGCAACTTCCTCATCGGCGGAGGCGTGATCTACCTGCTGCTGTGGATCTACGGCCTGCTGGTCGGGCATGACACGCCGGCCAACTTCGTCCCGCTGAACACTGCCGACAACTGGCTGCACCTGGGGCTGGGCATCGTCATGATCGCCCTCGGCCTGGTCCTGAGCCGCCGCCGCGTCACCGCGGAGCGCTGACCCCGGGGACGGCGGAAAGTTTTACCCAGCCGCGGATCGCCGACTGGGACGGCGATGAAGGCCCCCACCCCCAGGGGACCTTCTTTGCCATATTTGCACCGCTTTTGGGGTGATATGTACCTTCGATAGGCAGGCAACGCACGTACTGACGCGTTCGTGTCAGGTCGTCGCCTGCACTGTCGACCGGACCGAGCGCCGTTCCCGCCGGCTCTGACCGCGAGAACGACGCCCGGCCGCCGAATCCGCATGACCCGCGGAACCGGGGACCCAATCTTTCCGGGGTGAATCGGGCGCACGCCGCGCCCGTAGGGCACTTCCAGGCCCGAACCCGTCAGCTAACCCGGTAGGCGGCATGGAAGCAAGGAGTCATCCCCTCATGCCCAAGCCCCGGCTTGCCACCACCCTGAAGAACCAGCTCACCGAGCGCTGCGCGCTGGCCGTCGGCGGCGCGATCCTGGCGGGCGCCACCGCCCTGACCGGCGTGGCCGGCACGGCGCTGGCCTCGTCCGCCGGCCACGTCACCCAGCACGAGACCCCGCAGGGATCCCAGCAGGGGGCCCGCTCGCTCTCCTACGGCCTGGACATCTCCAACTACGAGCCGCTCTACGACTGGAACGCCAGCTCGGCCCAGTTCGGCATCGTCAAGGCCACGGAGGGCACCGAGTTCCGCGACGCCTCGTTCGCCAGGAACTGGCGGGAGCTGGGCGCCAAGGGCATCGTGCGCGGCGCCTACCACTACGGCCACCCCGGCAACGACCCCATCGCCGAGGCCGACCACTTCCTGTCCGTGGTGAACGCGCAGCCCGCCGAGCCCGGCGATCTGCTGGTCCTGGACCTGGAGACGGCCGACGACCGGTCCGTCGAGCAGGTGAACGCCTGGGCCAAGGCGTGGCTGGCCCACGTCAAGGCCAGGACCGGGGTCACCCCGATGTTCTACAGCGGCTGGAACTTCGCCGACACCTACGGCAAGGGCCTGGCCGACTACCCGCTCTGGGTGGCGCACTACGGTAAGGCCAAGGGCATGATCACCCCGCCCGCCGACTGGAAGTCCTGGACGATCCACCAGTACACCGACTCCCCGATCGACCAGAACGTCTCCTCTCTGAGCCCCGACGAGCTGCGCGACCTGGGCAGGCGCACCGCCTGAGGCGCGGCCTGCGTGGCCGCGCCGAGAAGTGCCGCCGGTGATGTCGAGACGGCGCGCCCGGCTCCGACCTCCTCCTGAGAGCACCGATCGAGACGGAGGAGGGCTCACGATGAGCAAGGTGGTGCTGGACGTGTCGGTGTCCCTGGACGGTTTCACGACCGGGCCGGACGTCCGGGAGGACGAGCCCATGGGCGACGGCGGCGAACGGCTGCACGAGTGGATGGGCGGCGGCGGGATCGACGAGGTGGTCCGCCGCCAGGTGGACGAGGCGGTGGGGGCCACGGTCATCGGGCGGCGCACGTTCGACCTGGGTCTGCGTCCGTGGGGCGGCACTCCGTGGGCCGGCGTGCCGAGCTTCGTGGTCACCCACCGGACCAGGCAGGACCTTCTCGGGGACAACGGCGGGACGTTCGCGTTCGACGGGCTGGAGGCGGCGGTCCGGCGTGCCGGGGACGCGGCCGGGGGCAAGGACGTCCTGGTGCTGGGTGCGGGCGTCGCCCGGCAGTTGCTCGCGGCGGGGTTGCTCGACGAGGTGTGGCTGCACCTGGTTCCGGTGCTGCTCGGCGGGGGCACGCCGCTGTTCGGCGGCGAACGGGCCGAGCTGGTCCCGGTCGGGGAGCCGGGCACAGGCGACGCGCTCGTGACTCATTTGCGCTACCGCGTCGCCCGCCCCTGAAGCCCTACCGCGTCGCCCGCCCTCGAAGCCCGGATCTGCGGAGAATCGCCGCCTGGTGGGCGCTTCCGGCGCTAACGTGATCTTGTGGCGGACATGCGTGAGGGACGGCTGACGGCGTGGCGGCTCCTGCTGGTCGCGGCAACCGTGACGGGCCTGGTGTGCCTGACGTCGTCGATCGGCCGCCCATGGGCCTACTTCACGGTCCAGAGCAACGTCATGCTGGCGCTCTACTACGGCTGGCGGGTGGCCGCGGGCCGCAGGAGGCCCGCCTCCGCCGCAGTCAAGGGCGCGGTGACGCTGTACCTGCTGGTCACCTGCCTGGTCAACTACGTCTCGCGCGATCTGGAGAACCCGCTGGCGCTGCTGGACGGGGGCGGCGCGCGCGGATGGGGCAACTTCCTGCTGCACTACGTGACGCCGCTCATGGCGGTGACCGACTGGATCGCGTTCGACCGGGGAAGCCGGGCGCGGTGGGCGGCGCCGTTCGCCTGGCTGGGGTATCCGCTGCTGTACGGCGCGTTCGTGCTGCTCGCCGCCCCCAACCTGCCGCGCCGCTACGTCTACCCGTTCCTGAACGTGGAACGGCTGGGCTGGCCGACGGTGGCGTCGGTGGCCGCCGGCGTGCTGGCCGCCTTCGTGGTGCTGGGGTACGCCCTGCTCGGCCTGCGCCGGCTCACCACCCCCAAGGCGGGGGTCGGGGATGCCCGGCCCGCTCCCCATGTCCCAGAGGTGCCGCGCCCGCGGGCGTGAGGCCGAGCCGCAGGCCGGTCTCGTTCTGACTACCGGGCACCGCCGTCATGCAGCCGGTCGTCAGCGCTGGCGCGAGGGTGGCACTGCCGCTCCCACCGGACAGATCGGTGGTAACTTCTCCGGGTTCCCCCACCCGGAGTAGGACCCTTCATGACCGGCATCGCCCCGCTGCGCAAGAACGTGCGCTTCCAGTTGCTCTGGGCCGGCAGCGCCGTCTCCCAGCTCGGCTCGGAGCTCACCAGGCTCGCCATGCCGCTGCTGGTGCTGGCCCTCACCGGCTCGCCGGGTCTGGCGGGCGTCGTGGCCGGCGCCCGTACGGTCGCCTTCGTGCTGATCCAGCTGCCGGCCGGCGTCTGGGTGGACCGGTGGGACCGCCGGCGCACGCTGATCACCGCCCAGGGGCTGCAGGCCGCCGTCTCAGCGCTGCTGACGGCGCTGGTTCTCACCGGTGACGTGCGGGTGTGGCAGTTCGTCGCGCTGGCGGTGCTGGACGGGTTGTGCGCCGCGTTCGTCGGGCCCGTGCTGGACACGGCGATCCGCGGCATCGTCCCCGCCGCCCAGTTGCACAGCGCCTACGCGCAGGAGGAGTCCCGCACCCACGCGGCCGGGCTGGTCGGCCCTCCGCTCGGCGGCCTGCTGTACGGGCTGGGGCGGGCGGTGCCGTTCCTCGTGGACACCCTCACCTTCCTGGCCGCCACGCTCCTCTACGTGCTGGCGAAGGTGCCGCGCCGCCCGGCGGACCAGCCCGCGCCCGCCCCCGGGCAGGAGCGGCGCGGCATGCGCCGGGAGGCGGCCGAGGCGCTGTCCTGGCTGTGGCGGCAGCGGGGCCTGCGGGAGGCCACGGCGGCGGTGATGGTGCTCAACCTGCTGGGCGGGGCGTTCCTGATCCCGCTGATCGTGCTCGTCGGGGAGCGCGGCGGCGACGCCCGCGTCACCGGCGTGGTGCTGGCCGGCCTCGGGATCGGCGGGCTGGCCGGGGCGCTGCTGTCGGGCCGGATCAGCCGGCTCCTGCCGCCCGGCAGGCTGCTGCCGGCCGTCGTGGCGATCTTCGGCGCCGCGCTCGCGGCCACGGCGCTGCCGTGGGGGGTGTGGTGGCCGATGGTCCCGCTGGTGTTCATCACCCTGTCCACGCCGTCGCTGAACGTGGTGATGAACGTGGTGGTCGCGCGGATGGTGCCCGAGGAGCTGCTCGGCCGGATGGGCGCGGTCATGAGCATGGGCGGGATGGTGCTCAAGCCGCTCGGGCCGGTCCTCGGCGGCGCGCTGGCCGCCGCGCTGGGCGGTGCGGGGGCGCTGCTCGCGCTCGGCGGGCTGCTCGGCCTGACCGCCGCCGTCGCCGCGCTCAGCCCCCGGTTGCGCAGCTTCACCGGAACAGCCGAGGACGAAGTCCCGCACGCGCCCGCCTGAGCCCTTCCCCATACGCGGCTCGCTCGCCCGGCTCCGGCCGCACCCCCTCCTGCGGCGCCTGGGCGGTGAGCGGGGGGCAGCGGCGGCAGCGGCGGCAGCGCGGTCACCTCCGGCCGGCCGGAGGCCGCCGCCGTCGCGGTGAGCAGCAGGGCGGGCAGCACGGCGCGCAGCGATCTCATGCGTGAACTCTGGGAACGCGGACCCGCGCACGGCGCCGGCCAGAAGAAGGACTGCCCCGTGAGCCGGGCCCTCCAGCCTGCCGTGCACCGGGTGACCCTGGTCAAAGGCTCGGCAAGCCGGGTCGTACGCTCGGCGGTTCACCTAGGTTCGCCGCCGGGTCTTGCTTATCGTGGGCGCCTGTTGCCCAGGAAAGGCGGACTTGGCATGGTCTATCGGCAATCTGCGCGGCCCGTACGGGGAAGGGGCGAGCCCGCATGAGCCGGTCGCGGTACTCCCGCGTGGCGGGGGCGGCGGTGCATCTGCCGGACGGCGGCCTGACGACGCCGCAGCTGGAGGACCTGCTGGCCGAGCGCAACCCCGGCATCAGCGTGCCGCGCGGCCTGATCGAGCGGCACAGCGGCGTGCGCTTCCGCCACGTCGCGCCGCCGGGGTGGATGGCCTCGGACCTGGCGGTCGCGGCGGCCCGCGAGCTGCTGCGGCAGACGGGGCACACGCCGCCGTCGATCGACCTGATCATCTACGCCGGGGTGTCCGGCGACGCCGTCGAGCCAGCGACGGGGCACATGGTGGCGGCCAAGCTGGGGGCCGACTGCCCGGTCTTCGACGTGCGGGACGCCTGCAACAGCGTGCTGCGGGCGATCCACCTGGCCGACGCGCTCATCACCGGCGGCCATCACCGTACGGTGCTCGTCGCCTGCGGCGAGGTCGTCACCTCCAGCATCCAGTGGCGGCTGGAGTCGCAGGCGGACTTCGAGCCGGCGATCCCGTCCTACACGGTCTCCGACTCGGGCACGGCGCTGCTGCTGGAGTCCAGCGGCACCCCCGGGGTGCTCGGGGGCCGGTTCGGGGCGAACTCCGCGTACTACGAGGCCTCGATCATGCCGTTCGTGCACGACGGCGCCGGGGGGCTGCGGGCCGGTCGGTTCACCATCGATCCGGTCGCGCTGGCCATCGGCGTGCAGAAGCTGGATCTGGGCGTGCTGCGGCAGCCGCTGGCCGAGCGGGGGCTCGGCTGGGAGGACGTGGCGGTGGTGTGCGTGCACCAGCCGTCGCTGGCGGCGCTGCACTGGTTGTGCGAGCTGATCGAGCTGCCCCGGGACAAGGCCGAGGTGACGATCGCCGAGCACGGCAACCTGGCCGCCGCCACGCTGCCGATGCAGCTGCATTTGGCCGAGCGGGCGGGGCGGCTCGCGCGCGGTGACCTCGTCGCCCTGGTGGGGGTGGCCAGCGGGCTCAGCTCGGGCACGGTGCTGCTGCGCTGGTGAGAAGGGCCCTCATGCCGGTCGGTACGGGACACCGCCGAGCCCTGCTGCCCGCCGGGCGGGTCCTGCCGCAGGACAGGCCCGGCGTCCTCGACCGGCTCGGGCGGTCGGCGGCGGGCCCTGCCGGGCGGCTGGTCATCGCGGTGTGGCTGCTCCTGCTCGGCGCGGCCGTGATGTGGCTGCCGGGCCTGCCCCAGCGGCTGGCCCCGCCGTCGCTGGAGGTGCCGGGCTCCCCGTCGGCGGTGGCCGCGGCGGAGATCGCGCGCGGCTTCCCTGAGCTGGGGAGCGAGCAGATGATGCTGGCCTTCGGCTCGGCGACCCTGGGCACCGGCGAGCCGCGCTACCAGCGGGCGCTGGCCGCCACGGTGGCCGCGCTGGCCGCCCGGCCGGACGTCGGCGCGATGTTGCCGCTGCCGGAGACCGCCGGCGGGCATCCCCGCCACTCCTACGTGCTGGTGGGCGTGCACGGCGACGAGCCGGCCCGGCAGCGCAACCTGCCCGCCCAGCTCGCGGCCGCGCGGCAGGCCGCCGCGGACGCCTCGGCGGGCGCCGTCACCGTGACGATCCTGGGGGTGAGCCGTGCCTTCGCGCAGCTCGCGCACGCCGACCTGGCGGACCTGCGGTCGATGGAGGCCATGACGGTCCCGGTGGCGGCGGCGCTGCTGGTGCTGGGCCTGGGCGCGGTGGGCGCGGCGCTGCTGCCGCTGGTCGTGGGCGGCGCGGCGATCGTGACCGGTGTGGGCGCGCTCGCGGCGGCGGCTGCGCTGGCGCCCGTCGACTCGACCATGCTGACCTACACGGTCACCATGTCGCTGGGGCTGGGGCTGGACTACACACTGCTGATCCTGCTGCGTTACCGCCAGGCCCGGCGTGCGGGCCTGCCGCCCCGGACGGCCGCCGGACGGGCCACCGCCACCGCGGGCGGCACCGTGATCTGGTGCGCGGCGGCGATCGTCGTCACCTCCTGCGCGCTGCTGGTCGTGGACGTGCCGTGGGCGCACTCCCTGGCGCTGGCCGGCATGCTGGCCGCCCTGGTCACCCTGGCCGCCGCGCTGACGCTGGGCCCGGCGCTGCTGTCCCGGCTCGACCGGTGGCTGGGGTGGGGCACGCTGCCGTGGCGGCGGCGTGGCGGGCGCCCGAGGCGGCAGCCCGCGTGGCTGCGGGCCGCCGAGCACATGATGCGGCGGCCCGGCCGGTACGCCGTGGCCGCCGCCGCCGTGCTGGTCCTGGCCGCCGTGCCGGTGCTGCACCTGCGGATGGGGCTGCACTACGACCGTCCGGCGCTGGCGGGCACCGACCTGGGCGCCGGGCTGGCCGGGCTGGAGCGGGACAGGGTGGCCGGGCTGACCGCCGTGGCGCTGCCGCATCCGGGCAGCGCCGCTCCCGTGGACACCTTCGCGTTCCAGCAGGCGCTGCGGGCCGATCCGAGGGTGTCCATGGCGACCGTGCTGGACAACGGCAGGGACCTGACCGTGCTGCTCGTCGCCGACCGGTGCCCGCCGGACGGGGCCGCCGCCGCCGCGTTCCAGCACGACCTGCGCGCGCTGGGAGCGCGCCTGCTGCCGGCCGGTCAGCGGCTGCTGGCCGTCGGGCCGGCGGCGCGGCTCGGTGACCTGGCGGCGGGCGCGCTGGAAGGGCTGTGGCAGGTGCTGGCGGTGGTGCTGCTGGCGTCGTTCGGGCTGCTGCTGCTGACCTTCCGCAGCCTGCTCATCCCGGTCAAGGCGGTCGCGATGAACCTGCTGTGCGTCTGCGCCGCCTTCGGGCTGCTCACCGTCGTCTTCCAGGACCTGGGCCCGCCGGGCGCCGACGTCAACGCGCTGCTGCCGCTGATCGTCTTCACCGTCGTGTTCGGCCTGTCGCTGGACTACGAGGTCTTCCTCGTCCACCGCATCGCCGAGCACTACCGCCGGGACGGCGACAACACCGCGGCCGTGCTGCACGGGCTGCGGCACACGGCGCGTCCCATCACGCTGGCAGCGGCCATCATGGCGGTCACGTTCGGCGGGCTGATGCTGACCCGGCGGCTGGACTTCCAGCAGGGCGGGTTCGCGGTGGCGGCGGCGATCGTCCTGGACGCCACGGTGATCCGTATGGTGCTGGTGCCGAGCCTGATGCGGCTGCTCGGGCACCGGAACTGGTGGCTGCCCTGGTCGCGGGCGCTCACCGCCGCAGGAAGGCGGTGACGGCGGGGACGAGGCGGTCGTGGGCGTCCTCCAGCACGTAGTGCCCGGCCCGGGGGAAGAGGTGCACCTGGGCGTTCGGCAGGCGCCGCCGCCACTCGCGTAGCATGAGCGGGTCGAAGACCGGGTCGCGCAGCCCCCAGCCGATCAGGACGGGCCGGTCGGCGAAGGCGGCCACGCTCTCCCCCGCCCGCAGCAGCAGCGGCCACGACCGGTCGCCGGGGCCGAGCGGGATGTCCTGGACGAACCGCTGCACGGCCAGGCGGTGCTCCAGCTGGTCTCCGGGGGCGAGGAAGGCGGCACGCACGTCCCCGGGCAGCCGGTGACGGACTCCGAACGGCGGCAGCGTGGCCAGCCTGGCGAAGGCGTGGTGGCGCAGGAACAGGCGCTCGCCCAGGCGCGTCTCGCGCAGCAGCCACAGCGGCAGCCGCAGCGCCGGGCGCACGCGCGGGCCGTGCGGGTTGGGGAAGGCGGCGGTGTTGAGCACGACCAGCCGGGACACCCGGCCAGGGTGGCGGGCGGCCCAGGCCATGCCGATGGGGCCGCCCCAGTCGTGCATCACGAGCGTCCAGCCGTGGTCGGGGGCGCCCCGTTCGGCGATGAGGTGGCCGGTGAGCGCGTCGAGGTCGGCCACGCGGGAGGCCAGCGTGTGGGAGTAGCGGTCCGCGCCCGGCTTGTCCGACAGGCCCATGCCGAGGTGGTCGGGGGCGAGGCAGCGGTGCTCGCCGCGCAGCGCCAGGATGAGCCGCCGCCACAGGTAGCTCCACGACGGGTTGCCGTGCAGCATGAGCACGGGCGCGCCGGTCGCCTCGCCCTCGTCCAGGTAGTGGTGGCGCAGGCCCTCGCGGACGAACCAGCGGGGGCGGAAGGGGTAGCCGGGCAGGTGCATCAGGGCCTCCGCGAGGTGTTCCCCGACAGGTGGGCGGCGAGCCTGCCCATGCCCGCCGCCGTGCTGACGCGCGGCTCGTATCCGAGGTCGCGGCGGGCGGCGGAGATGTCGAACCAGTGGGAGGTGGTGGCCTGGACGGCCGCCATCCGGGTGATCGGCGGTGCGGCCCGGACGCGGGCGAGCCGGTAGGCGTACTCGACGGCGGTGGCGGCCAGGCGGGCCGGGCGGGCCGGCACCCGCCGGGCCACCGGGGGCAGCCCGGCCGCCGCGAGCAGGCCGTCGATCCAGTCGGCGAGCGTGGTCGGCTCGCCCTGGGTGATGAAGTAGGCGCGGCCGGCGGGGGGTGCCCCGAAAGTCAGGGCGTCCAGGGCCAGGAGGTGGGCTTCTGCGGCGTTGTCGACGTACACGGTGTCGACGCGCTTGCCGGGGGCGTGCGGCAGGACGAGCCGGCCGCACCTGGCCTTGGCGGCGAGGTGCGGCAGGAAGTGCGGGTCGCCCGGCCCCCAGACGAGGTGGGGGCGCAGCGCGACCGTGGCCAGCCGGTCACCGTCGGCGGCCAGCACCAGCCGTTCGGCGCCGGCCTTGCTCGCCGGGTAGGCGGCGGGGAAGCGGCGCGCGTACGGGGCCGACTCGTCCACGCCCTCCAGGTCGCGGCCGGCGTGCACGACGCTCGGCGAGGAGGTGTGCACCAGGCGGGCGACGCCGGCGCGCAGGCAGGCGTCGATGACGTTCGCCGTGCCCCGCACGTTGGTCGAGCGGTAGGCGGAGGCCGGCCCCCACAGGCCGGCCAGGGCGGCGCAGTGCACGACGGCCTCGCAGCCGGTCACGGCGGCCCGTACGGCGTCCTGGTCGCGGATGTCGGCGGCGTGCTGGACCACGCCCAGCTCGGCCAGCGCCGGGTAGCGGCGGCGGTTCAGCGCCGAGACCTGCTCGCCCCGCTCCGCCAGGAGGCGGCAGACGGCCTGGCCGAGGAACCCGCCGCCGCCGGTCACCAGGACCTTCACCGCTCCTCCGTGCCGAGCCTGCGCGCCGCCCAGCGGGCCAGCAGCGGGCGGCGGATCTTGCTGGCGTGCCGGACGTCCATCGGGAAGCACGGGTGCGCCAGCACGTGGGCGATGTCGCCGATGACGCCTGCCTGCGCCCGCACCCGTTCGACGACCTCGCGGCGCGCGCGGCGCGAGGCGCCGGGCTCGCACTCCACGCACAGGACCGCGCGCCGGCCGTCCGTCGGGCCCACGCCCACCAGGGCGCTGCGCCGCACTCCCGGCAGCGCGTTCACGATCGGTTCGACCTGGTCGGTGTACAGCTCGCCGCCGCCGGTGCGCACGCGCTCGCTCTTGCGCCCGGCGAACCACAGCCGCCCCCGCTCGTCCTGCCAGCCGAGGTCGCCCATGCGGTGCACGGGCTCGCCGTGGTCGTCGATGCGGGCCAGGGCGCTCTCGTACGGGCGGGCGAGGTACGGATCCCCGACCGCCGGGCCCGACACGGTGATCTCCCCCACGGTCCCCGGCGGCACCAGCAGGTCGTCCGACCAGCGCGGGATCGCCTCGTCGGTGATGCGCACGACGCGGACCCGGTTGCCCGGCAGGACACCGCCCAGGCAGGTGCCGGCGCCCCGGGCGGTGGCCGCGGCCGTGGCGGCGAGCTCGGCGGCGTCGGCCATGCTGACCAGCAGGCATTCGGTGGCCCCGTACACCGAGCGCACGTCGGCGTGCGCGGGCAGGCACTGCTGGGCGCGGCGCAGCGTACGGAACGGCAGCGGCGCGCCGGCGGTGAGCACCACCTCCACGCTGTCCAGCACCAGCCCGTGCCGCAGGCAGTGGCGGGCGAGCCGGTCCAGCAGGGCGGGCGCGGCGAACAGGGCGCGCACGCCGTGCGTGGTGATGGAGCGGGCCATGGCGGCCGGGTCGGTGCGTTCGGGGCGGCGCAGGTCGAGCCGGGGGATGACCGCCGCGCAGCCCATCGACGGCGCCGCCACCGCGAACGGCAGGAACGTCGAGTACACCGTGGCTCCCGGCTCCAGCACGCCGAGGTGCGCCAGCAGCCCCGTCTGCCCGGCCAGGTGCCGGTGACGGTAGGGCACCCCCTTGGGCGCGCCGGTGGAGCCCGAGGTGAAGGCGATCAACGCCGGTCCGCCGGCGTCCTGGCTCGTTGCCGGCCTGTCGCGGTGGCGGGCGAACCACAGGGTGCGGGTGGCGAGCGTGACCGTCGTGTGCAGGCTGTCCCGCGCCCATCCCAGCAGGACGCGCGCCAGGTGCGCGCGCGGGACCGCGACGAACGCTCCCGGAGCCGCCTCGGCCAGGCACGCGCCGACGGCCCGCGCGCCGAGTCCCGGGTCAATCAGGACGGGTACGGCCCGCAGCCGCAGCAGTGCCAGCACCACGGCGACCAGATCCTGCCCTGGCGGCACCATCACGGCGGTCCGCGTCCCCGGCCGCACGCCGGCATCGGCCAGCCGGGTCGCGGCGCGGGTGATGAGGTCGTCGAGCTGCGCGTAGGTCAGTGTCTCCGCGTGGCGGCGCCGGTCGACGTGGCAGGCCACCGTGCCGGGGTGGGCGCGCGTCCAGTGCTCGGTCATGGCCACGACGTCGAAGAGCGGGGTGGTCACACCGCATCACCTCTCACAGCTCGGGGGTCAGCAGGAGGTGGCTTCCAGGACGCGTACCTCCCTGGGCAGCCGGAAGCCGAAGAGCTGCGACGGCGGTGGCGCCGCGCCCGCGGCCGTCGCGCCCGTCGCGCCCGTCGCGCCCTCAGCCGGGGCGGGGGCCGCGGCGGGAGCCGTCGCGGGTTGCGCTGACGCGGCGGGAGCCGTCGCCGCGGAGGCTGACGCGGCGCTTACCCCCGAGCTGAAGAAGTCGCTGAAGGCCTGGGCGAGTGCCTGGACGGGCACGGTGACGCACACCCGCTCCGGGTCCGGCCCGGCTTGAGCGAGGTCGGGCCCGTCGGCGGCGGCGGCCGGACCGGCGGATGCGGAGACGATCAGGGTGGCGGCGAGCAGAGCGGAGAGGCGCATGAGAAGTCCTTGGTCAATGTGGCGAGAAGATGAGCGTGGCGTTGTGGCCGCCGAAGCCGAACGAGTTGGACAGCACCGGCCCCGGCGGCATGGGCCGGACCCGGCCGACGACGTCGACGTCGCACGCGGGGTCCAGGTGATCGAGGTTGGCGGTGGGCGGGATGGCGCGTTCGTTCATGGACAGGACTGCGGCCACGGCCTCGATGGCGCCGGCGGCGGCGATGGCGTGCCCGGTGACCCCCTTGATCGAGGTGACGGGGACCCCGGCGGGGCCGAACACCGCGCTGATCGCCCGGGCCTCGGCCACGTCGTTCAGCGGTGTCCCGGTGCCGTGCGCGTTGACGTGCGCGATCTCGACCGGTGACAGGCCGGCGTCGGCGAGCGCGGCCCGCATGCAGCGGGCGGCGCCCTCGCCGTCCGGCGGCGGCGCGGTGAGGTGGTGGGCGTCGGAGGTGGTGGCGTAGCCGGTCAGCTCGGCGTGGATGCGGGCGTCGCGGCGCAGCGCGTGCTCCAGGTTCTCCAGGACGAGGAACGCCGCGCCCTCGGCCAGCACGAACCCGTCACGGTCACGGTCGAAGGGCCGGCTGGCGCGCTCGGGGTCGTCGTTGCGCAGCGACAGGGCCTGGCAGCGGTGGAAGGCGAGCAGCACGGTGGGGGTGACGCAGGCTTCTGCCCCACCGGCGACCACCAGGTCGGCCGAGCCGTCGCGCAGAAGGCGGGCCGCCTCGCCGATGGCGTGCGCGCCGGAGGCGCAGGCCGTCTCCACCGACAGGCTCGGGCCCTGGATCCGGTGGTGGATGCCGATCGCCGCGGCGGCGGAGTTGTGCATGATCATCGGGACGTGCAGCGGGCCGGGGTTGCCGCGCCCGGGATACCGGCCGGCGAGCATGCCCGCCTCGTCGGTCGTCCTGCCGCCCAGGGCGACGCCGGTCACCACCGCCCGCCGCTCCGGTGGCGTCCCGGCCACCCCGTCGCCGTCGCCGTCGCCGTCGCCGGCGCCAGAGCCAGAGCCAGAGCCAGAGCCGGCGCGGGCGTCGGCGAGCGCGTCGGTGGCGGCGCAGAGCGCGAGCCTGGCCACCCGGTCGAGCCGGGAGGCCTGCTTGGGCGTCAGGTACGCCGAGGTGTCCAGGTCGGCGATCTGGCAGGCGAAGCGCACTCCCAGCCCCTCGGTGTCGAACGAGGTGATCGGCCGGGCGGTGGACCGGCCGGCCAGCAGCGCGTTCCACAGCTCCTTGGGGTGGGCGCCCGCCGTCGTGCGCACGCCCATCCCGGTCACCGCGATCCTGACGCGGCCAGTCCTCACGCGGACCCGCTCAGCAGCAGCCGGGCCTTGGCGAGCACGTCGCCGACGGTCCTGACGTCGGCGAGGGTCTCGCGGGGCAGGGGCCCCCAGGAGTCCTCCAGGGCGATGTGCAGCTCGGCCAGGTCGAGGCTGTCGGCCTCCAGGTCCTCGCGCAGGAGTGCGCCTTCGGTGACCCGGCTCGGATCGACCTTGAGGATCTCGGCGCAACGCTCGCGTACCACGGTCACGATGTCTTCTTCGCTCACGGCGGACTCCTTCCTGCCAGCGCGTCGGACGCGGCTGCTGTCACCCAGCATCGCCGCGCGGGCGATAGCTGATCACTTGTGGCGCGTCGTCCCCCGTTAAGAAGTTGATCAAGTTTTGCCGGGAGGCGGTTCGCCCGTGCCGCCGCAGATCATGCTCGCTTCTGTCGTGGGTGCGCCTGTGAGGGATCAGCCGCGCACCGATCACGGCCAGTACGAGGAGATGACATGCCCGTTCACCCGCTCACACCCGTTCGCTTGCTTGTTCCCGTCGCCACGGCCGCCGTCCTGACGACCGCCCCCGCCTCGGCGGCGACCGTCCAGCAGACGTTGCTCACCTGCCAGGTCGCCACCACCCCGGACCGCCCGATCACGTTCAACCCGCCTGTCAGGCTGCTGCCGCGCACGGTGACGGCGCAGGCCGGGATCGTGCTGACCGGCTGCGTCTCCTCGGCGTCGTCGGCCGCGCACCTGCGCTCGGGCACCATGACCGTGCACAGCACCGGCCGCGCCTCCTGCGCGGGCGTGCGGGACGTCCACGGCAAGGGCACCATCACCTGGTACGGGGCCGACGGCCGGCAGGCGGGCGTCTCCACGGTGCGGCCCTCGGTGGAGAAGGTGGCCGGTTACAACCCGGGCGACATGCTCCTCGGCGGGCGGATCAGCAAGGGAACGCTGGCCGGGGCCCGCCTGACCGGCACCGCCACCCCCACCTCGAACGTGAACTCCTGCGCCACCAAGGGGCTCGGCACCGTCCACGGCGTCGGCAGGATCACCTTCACCGCCTGACGTAGGCGCGCTCGATGAAGGGGCGCTCACACAGGTGGTAGAAGAGGTAGATGCCGAGCTGGAAGGCCCCCGCGAAGGCGAGTCCCGCCAGCGAGCCGGACCAGACGGCCCAGCCGTAGGCGTGCAGGTTGCCGGCCCCGTACATGGGGTTGCGCAGGTGCCGGTAGGGGCCGGCGACGACCAGCTCGCTCGCGTCCGTGAGCGGGCGGCCGTGGAACATGTCGCGGCAGTAGTAGGTGTCCAGGCCGGCCGTGCTGGCCGCCCATACCTTGTAGAGCGTGCCCACCGCCATGAGGGCCGCCCCGATGGTGTAGGCGGCCCAGGACGGGACGGCGGCGGGGAGGCTGTCGCCGTAGGCGTGGATGACGACGGCCTGGGCGAAGCCCTGGTTCATGAAGAGCAGGCCGAGGGCGACCTCGTACAGGGCGTAGGCGCGGTCCTCGCCGTAGCGGGCGATGAGCGCGGTGCGTCCGGGGCCGCCGAGCGTCAGGCTCAGCCCGCCGTAGTACAGCAGCCACACCGTCGCGGCGTAGGCGGTGGCGGCGGCCGGGGTCGTCAGCACGGGGGCGAGCAGGTACTGCAGGGTGGCCATCGAGGCGAACAGGAGCAGGCGTGCGGGGCGGTAGCGGGTGCCCCGGTCCAGGCGCAGGCCGGAGATGCCGAGCAGGATGATGGGCAGCCGCCAGGTGCTGGTCCGCGCGGCGGTGGTGGTGTGCATGTGCGGGTCTTCCGGTCGCTGGACGGGTGGTGCCGGGCCGGCCTCGGCTCGCCGGGGGCCGGGCGGGGGTGGGTGGGTGGGCGCGGTCAGCAGTAGGTGGCTTGCAGGACGAGCATGCTCTCGGGCAGCGCGGGCCCGGACGCGGCGACGCCGGACACCGCGCCGCCGGCGGGCGAGGCGGCGGGCGAGGCGGCGGGCGAGGCGGCGCTCGCAGCCGCAGCACCGGCGCTCGTGGGCGCAGCACCCGCGCTCGGCGACACAGCGCCCGGAAGCGTGACGGCGCCGAAGGCCGGCCCGCCGGCGGGCGAGGCGGCGTTCGCCGCCGTGCCGGCGCCCATCTCGGCGGCGAAGCTGGTCACGAAGGTGCTGAAGGTCTTGGCCATGGCGCCCACGGGCACGCTGATGCAGAGCTTGCCGGAATCACCGGCGAGCGCGGCGGCGTCCGGTGCGATGGCGGGCTCGGGAGTGTCGGCGGCGGCGGGCCCGGCGAGCAGGACAGCGCCCAGGGCGGCGGCGAGAACGCGGATGCGCACGATGGCTCCTCGGTCGAGGCGGCGAGAGACCCGGCTCGGACGCATGGCGCCGGAGGCGGTCTGTCACCCAGCGTCGCCGATGCGGCAATAGATGATCACTTGTGACGCGACGTACACCGTTAAGGAATTGATCAAGTTTGCCCCGCCCGCGATGGCTCATCCCGCCCAAGCCCGCTTCGGCCCCATCACCGATGATTTCCGCCGCCCGCCCGGGTCTGTCCTCTTACCGGTACCGAGCAGGGAGGATCCGACGAGCCTGGGTGGCAAGCGCCGGACGGGCCCCGAAGGCACGCCGGGGATGCTCGTCGTCGGCCGCTTCGCCGACCCGGAGGGGAGCCTGGTCGGCGTGGCCGGCACCGCGTGAGGAGAGGCTGCTCTACGGTGGATGATCGTGAAGACGGAGCGATGGGCGCTGGGCGGCGATCTGAGCGTCGCGCGGATCGGCTACGGCGCGATGAAGCTGACCGGCTGGCCGAGAGGCGACCGCCCTGACAGGGACACGGCCCTCGCCGTCCTGCGCCGGGCCGTGGAGCTCGGGGTGAACCACATCGACACCTCGCACTACTACGCCCGTGACGGGGTGGCGGCCAACGAGCTGATCCGGGAGGCGCTGCATCCGTACCCGGACGACCTGGTGATCGTGACCAAGGTGGGCGCGCTGGTGGAGGGCGCCGACATCGACCTGCCCGCGTCGGCGAAGAGGGGCCTGACGCCCGACGGCCTGCGCCGCGGCGTCGAGGCGAACCTGCGCTCGCTCGGCGTGGACCGCCTCGACGTGGTGAACCTGCGGATGGGCGACCTCGACCGCGACGAGACGTCCCTGGCCGCGCCCTTGGAGACGTTGCTCGCGCTGCGTGAGGAGGGCCTGATCCGCCAGCTGGGCGTCTCCAACGTCACGGCCGGCGAGTTCGCCGAGGCCCGCGCGATGGCGCCGATCGCCTGCGTCCAGAACCTCTACAACCTGACGCGGCGTGAGGACGACCCGATCGTGGACGCGTGCGCGGAGGCCGGGATCGCGTTCGTCCCGTTCTTCCCGGTCGGCGGCTTCCAGCCGCTCACGGCCGCGCGCCTGGACGCCGTCGCCGCCCGGCACGGGGCCACCGTGCCGCAGGTGGCGCTGGCCTGGCTGCTGGCCCGCTCGCCGAACATCCTGCTCATCCCCGGCACCGGTTCGCCGGCCCACCTGGAGGAGAACGTCGCCGCCGGGGCACTGAGCCTGAGCCCGGACGACCTGGCCGACCTCGGCTAGCGGCACCCCTCCGCTCCGACTCTGCCCGCGACCTCAGGCCCACCAGCCCGCGACGACCTCCACGTCCTCGCTGTCGAGCGCCTTGTGCCAGACGGGGTCGCGCAGCAGCCGCGCCTCCCACGTCCGCACGACACCGTCAGGTCCGATGACCGCGTCCTGCCTGGACGGATGCAGGAACAGCTCGCTGGTGCCCTCGGGCAGGGCGGCGAGCCGGCGCAGGTAGTCGTCGCGCAGCCGCTCGTAGCTGCCGAGCTCGCGCGCCGTACGCCGGTTGGTCGCGATCGTCTGCGGGACGGGCACGCCCAGCGCGTCGGCGTAGGCGATGGCGCGTTCGTGGGCGGCGGCGAGCGGGGGCGGGAGGGGCCCGCCGAAGTACGGCTCGGGGTCGCGGGGCAGCCGGAAGGCCAGGCCGTGGCGGGCACACCAGGCCAGCGACTCGGCCAGCCAGGATCGGCCGTGCAGCCCGTACAGGGTGCCGGAGTGCGAGTCGGCGGCCACGGGCGCCAGGCCCCGCTCGCGCATCCACCGGAGCTGCGCGTCCGCCTCCCGGATGACGTCCGCCGCCTCGCCACGGGCACCGAGCACGAAGGGGTCGTCGCTGAGCGTGCCGTCCGGATCGACGAGGCTGGCCGCGCCGTCGATCGGGCGCCAGCGGGGCAGCCCGCGCTCGCTGGTGAGCGTCACGTGCACGCGCGGCACGACGCCGGTCACCGCCACCGCCGCGGCGGCCCGCTCCGCCTCGGGCGAGACGCAGATGAGCGTGGTCGCGGAGACATGTCCCTCGGCCAGCAGGGAGACGATGACCTCGGTCGTCCCGGGCTCGCGGCCGAGGTCGTCGGCCGTGATCACGACGCGGCGGCTCATCGGGGACGCTCCGCGGGGGTCTCGCCGGAGGGGCCGGGCGGCTGCGGGTCGAACGGCTCGCCCGCCTCGGGCGGCGTCTCGACCGGCACCGAGACGAACCGCGCCGCGACCGCGCCGATCGCCGTCAGCACGAACGGGTAGGCGCACAAGTACACCCGGAACGCCAGCCCGGGGTCGGCGCCCGGGTCGGCACCCGAGTTGTAGCCGAAGAACACGCCGAGCGAGGTGAGCGCGAGCCCGGTCACGACCCCGTTGAGCCGGGAGAAGAAGCCGAACGCGGACAGGAAGAGCCCTTCCCTGTGCTCCCCGTTGCGGGTCGCGTCGGCGTCCAGCACCCGCGCCACGATGAGGTCGTTCGTCGCGAGCATCCCCGACCATCCGGCTCCGACGAGCACGCCTGCGGCGATCGCGGTGACCAGGCCGGTGGCGAAGAACAGGCCGGCGAAGCTGACGGCGAGGACGGCGAAGGACAGCCGCCAGGTCCACAGAGCGCCACGACGGGTTACGACGCGGGTCCACACCGCGAGGCCGGCCGCCGAGACGAGGATGACGATGCCCTGGAGGTAGAGCGCGTTCCCGACGGGCAGGCCGAGCGAGTAGCGGACGTAGAGCTGGATGCCGGACAGCACGAGCGCCATGGCGACCCCGTAGCAGGCGCCGGTGAGCCCGACCGTCCAGAACAGCGGGTTGCGCACGATCGACCACACGCTGGGCAGCAGCCGGGGCCGCTCGCGCGTGGAGTAACGCGGCCGCTCGCGCGCGCTGATCGCCATGAACGCGATCACGGCGACCGCCACCACGCCGTAGATGACGGCGGTGGTCTGGAAGCCCTCGGTGGACTCCTCGGTGCCGAACACGCTGGTCGTGAGCAGCGGGGTGACCGCCAGCGAGATCACCAGCGCCACGAGCTGGAAGCCCTGCCGCAGGCTGTTGGCCACGGCGCGGTCACGCTCGCGCGGGTACAGCTCGGGCAGCAGCGCGCCGTAGTTCGCGTTGAGCATGGAGTCGAAGGCCTCGCACAGGATCGCGAACACCGCGAACCAGAGCACGAGCCCCATGCCCTCCAGGGAGGTCGGTGCGGAGAAGAACGCGATCATGCAGGCGGCGAGCATCGGCGCGCCGACGAGCAGCCACGGCCGGCGCCGGCCGAACCGGGTGCGGGTGCGGTCGGACAGGTGGCCGAGCAGCGGGTTGTCGAGGGCGTCGATGATCGCGTAGATCACCATGACGGCACCGTAGGCGCGGACGTCGAGCCCGAGGATGTCGACGTAGTACAGGATCATCGATCCCTTGATCATGTTGATCGGGATCGAGGTGCCGAACATTCCGATGGCGTAGCGCCACGCGGGGGTCCGTCCCGGGTCGGAGACCGTGGCGGGCTGGGACACGCGATCACCTTCCTCGCGGGGGGGACGGCCGGCTCAGCCGGACTCGCCGAGCTGCTCGGTCAGCCGCTCCAGGCCGCCCTTGATGAGCCGCCCGTAGTCGTCGTCACCGAGCGCGCCGATCCCGGCCCGGGCCTGCTTGAGGTGCTCACGGGCGCGATCGAGGTCGTCGAGCTTGCGATAGCACTCGCACAGGTTCAGGTGCAGCGACGGATACAGCCCCGCCATCGAGAACGGCACCCCCGCCTGCGCCACCCGCTGGTCGGTGAGCCGGTCGGCGGCGGCCAGCGCCCGCAGATCCCACGTCAGCTCCTCGTGCACGTCGTCCTGCACGTCGGCCATCGAGTGGGCCAGGACGCAGACATGCAGCGGGTCGCCCTGCTCGCCGCCGATGTCGTCCCAGATCTGCGTGAACAGGTCGCGAGCGGCTTCACGCCGGCCCTGGTGGTGATGTAACTCCACCCCCTGGCCGATCCGGGTCATCGTCGGGTCAGTGGTCATCAGCGGCTCCTCGACCGTCGTGGGCAACCGGGGTCAGCCTACTGGCCCGGGCCTGGGTCAGGGATGGTTCCCGATGGGCGGTCCGCATGTCAGCACGGCGACGGTGCCGTGTCAGCGCGGGCGTCCATGCTGCATGCCATGACCACCTGCCGCCGCGAGATCTCCTGAGGAGCCCTCATGACCCACACACTCCCCTCGATGCCCACCAGCCGTCAGCCCGGCTGCCCCTTCGACCCGCCCAAGGAGCTGATCGAGGCGCGTGAGCACGGCCCGATCAGCCGCTTCCCCTTCCCCGACGGCCACCAGGGCTGGATCGTCACCGGCTACGACCTGGCCCGCTCGATCCTGGCCGACCCGCGCTTCAGCTCCCGCAAGGAGCTCATGAAGCACCACCCGACCGTCGACTACGGCGACATCGAGGTGCCTCCCGCACCGCCCGGTGAGTTCCTGCTGATGGACGAGCCGCAGCACGGCCGCTACCGCAAACCGCTGGTCGGCAAGTTCACCGTCCGCCGGATGCGGCTGCTCACCGAGCGGGTCGAGCAGATCACCGCCGAGCACCTGGACGCCATGGAGAAGGCCGGGCCGACGGCCGACCTGGTGACCGCCTTCGCCAAGCCCATCCCCGCCATCATCATCTGCGAGCTGCTCGGCGTCCCCTATGCCGACCGGGGCCACTTCCAGGAGAACATCGACAAGTTCCTCGGCGGCGAAGTCGGCGACGACGAGCTGATCGCCGCCTACCTGGAGGTCCAGCGGTACCTCACCGAACTGGTCGCCGCCAAGCGCGCCGACCCCACCGACGACGTGCTCAGCGACCTGACCGACAGCGACCTGACCGACGAGGAGCTGCAGGGCATGGCCCTGATCCTGCTGTCGGCCGGGTTCGACACCACCGCCAACATGCTGGCGCTGGGCACCTTCGCCCTGCTGCGGAACCCCGATCAGCTCGCCGCCCTGCGCACCGACCCGTCACTCACCGACCAGGCCGTGGAAGAGCTGCTGCGCTACCTGACCGTCGCCAAGCAGTTCTTCCGGGTCGCGCTCGAAGACGTCGAGCTGGCCGGCCACACGATCACGGCCGGCACCACGGTCATCATCTCCCTCAACACCGCCAACCGCGACCCCGACCGCTTCACCGACCCCCACGCCCTCGACATCCACCGGCAGGACGGCGGCCACCTGGCCTTCAGCCACGGCATCCACCAGTGCCTGGGCCAGCAGCTCGCCCGCGTCGAGCTGCGCGTCGCCCTGCCCGCCCTGCTCGACCGCTTCCCCACGCTGCGCCTGGCCGTACCGGCCGACCAGATCCCCCTGCGCCCGGAGGCCGCCGACATCTACGGCGTCAAGAGCCTGCCGGTCACCTGGGACGTGTAGACGTGCGGACCCGTGCCGGTGGGGCGCTCGCGTCCTAGGGCTGGTCCCCGCCCCGGCTCTGCTGCCACTGCTCCATGACCTGCCGGAGCGGCGCGTTCACCAGGAGCAGGAACCCGGCGGCGACCCCGAAGCGGGCGCCCGCCGGGGGCTCGTTCGCGCTTGATCAGGCCCTGCTGTTCGAGGAAGGCGACGTTCTGCGAGATCGAGGCGGGGCTGACGTTGAGCCGCTGGACCAGCTCGGCGGCGGTGCGGGGCGCCGGAGTCGGTGACGTACAGGCAGGCCAGCATCCTGGCCGCCATCCGGGGCATGCCTTACCACGCCTTCTTCCGGATGCTGCTCAACGGCGGCGTGCACGACGGCGAGCGGATCCCGTCCAGCGCCGCCGTCGAGCTGATGACCACCAACCGGCTCACCCCCGAGCAGCTGGCCGCCCGGGACAACTGGGGCCGCGCCGGCGTCCATGCGGATTGCGGGCTGGGGCGGCACGGCGGCTGGAGCTTCGGGGTGGCGGTGCGCACGTACCGGGATGTCCACGCCGGACTCCGCGCGGGCCATCCACGACTTCTGGACCACGTTGTACCAGGCGATCGACCGACCCGCACGCCCGGCGGCTCGTCAAGATCTCGTCATGTTTTCCGGCCTGTGCGTCCAGATCGCATAGAGATCCCCGTCCGCCGCCCCGCATCGCTCTAGCGTCTGTCACGTGGAAGAAAAGCAGATGTCAGAGCCCCGCTTGTGCGTCCCGGTCAAGGCGGGCGCGTGCGCCTCGACCCTTCGGTTGTTCCGCACGGCGTCGGGAGAGCGGACGGCGGTCGCGTTCACCTCGCCGCTCAAACTGGCCAAGGTGCTCGGCCCGCACCAGCCGTGGGTGCTGCTCACCGCCCCCGCGCTGCGTTCCATGCTCGCCGGGCTGGACGTGGCCGGCATCGTCACCGACCCCGCCGGCACCATGAGCGCGCCCGCCGCGCAGCAGCAGGTGTCATGACGCGCCGGCTCACGCCGCCCTGATCCGTCGGCCCTGATCCGTCGGCCCTAATCCGTCGGCCCTAATCCGTCGGCAGGACCAGCAGGGCGATGACCGCGAGCGAGCCCAGCGTCGCCAGGGCGAACCGGGCCGCGACCACGGCCCGGAACCAGCCGGGATACTCCCGGGCGGCGGCACCGACCAGCGCGGCGACGTCGAGAGCACGCAGCTCGGGGTCGCCGGACCTCCTGGCGGCGGCCTCCAGGTACCGGGTGGTGAAGACCTCGCCGGGCATGATGACGCAGCCGAGCACGAACACGATCCCCTGGAAGATCCACGTCAGGACCCGTCCGGTGTCGCTGCCCGCCAAGTTGAGCACGGCGAGCACCACGAGGCACCCGCCGATGGACATCGCGACGACGACGCTGGCCCGACTGGCACCGAAGTCGATCCGGTGCCGGGCCAGGAGCCCGGCCGCTAACCCCTGTCTGGCCACCTCTGCCCCGGCCGCCGCCTGCGCGGCCGGGCCCCGGCCGCGCCCCACGACCGGGATGAGGAAGAACGTGGCCGCGAGCAGCAGCTGCAGCACCGACGCGGACACCACGGCGGCAGACATCATGGGAACCCCTCCAGAACTTGCACAGTGTTCAAGTCGGATCGTAGAACCGCACTTGAACACTGTGCAAGTCCAGGGAGCACGCCCTATCCTGGGCGGGTGCCACGCGAGACCCTGACCAAGGAGCAGATCGTCCAGACCGCCGTCGAGCTGCTGGACAGCGACGGCGTCGAGGGCCTGAGCATGCGGCAGCTCGGCAGCCGGCTGAACTCCGCGGCGACCGCCGTCTACTGGCACGTCAAGAGCAAGGACGACCTCGTCGTGCTCGCCGCCGACGCGGTGTGGGCCGAGATCGAGCTCCCCGACCTGGACGAGACCCCCTGGCGGGCGGCGGCCACGGCCATGGCCAAGGGCCTGTACGCGATGATCCTGCGCCACCCCTGGCTCGTGCCCGCCATGAGCACCCATCTCCTGTACGGCCCGGGCAAGTCGCGCCACGACGACCACCTGCTCGCCGTCTACCAGGCGGCCGGCTTCACCGGGCAGGGCGCCGAGCGGGCCATGAAGACCGTCTTCACCTTCGTCCTGGGCACCGCCCTCGGCGTGGCGTCCGAGGCGGCGTGGCGGTCGCGGCTGCGCCGCACCGGCGGCGACGAGCAGGAGCAGGCCCGCGAGCTCGTCGCGCGGGCGACGGAGATCGCGATGCGGTTCCCCAGGCTGCGCGCCCACACCGCGGCCCACCAGGGCGAGGAGCCCGGCCTGGACCTGGAGTTCGGCCTGCGGACGATCCTGAACGGCCTGCAGGCGGAGCTCGACATCCAGGAAGCATGAGGCCGCGCCGCCCGGCCGGAGCCCGGTTCCCAGGCGGCGCATAGCGGGCCCGGGAACCGGGCGGCGCGTAGCGGGCCCGTCAATATTCGGGCTCGCGCCGTATGAATCCCGTCAAGAACGGCAAAACCCCCCAATTCCCGGCGTTTGCTTGATCTGTAGCCGCTGCCGTGAGCAGCGGCGATCTCATCATTCGAGCTGAGGAGTGGGGATGGCAGACGTCATCTTCGTCGCCCTGACGATCGCGATCTTCGTGGTCCTGGGGCTGGTCGTGAAGGCGGTGGAGCGGCTGTGAGCGCCGTCAACGCCACCGGCCTGGTCGTGGCCGTCGGTCTGGTGATCTTCATGGTCGCGGCCCTGCTGTTCCCGGAGCGCTTCTGATGAGCACGACCGTCGCGGGGATGCTCTTCATCGCCTCCCTGATCGTCGCCCTGGCCCTGGTCTGGAAGCCGTTCGGCGACCACATGTACCGCGTCTACTCCACCACGAGGCACAACGTCGTGGAGCGCGGCATCTATCGCCTGCTGGGGGTGCGCGCCGACGCCGAGCAGAGCTGGGCCGTCTACGCGCGCGGCGTGCTGGCGTTCTCGGTGATCTCGATCCTGGTCGTCTACGGCATCCAGCGATTGCAGGACAAGCTGCCGCTGAGCGTCGGCATGGCCCCGGTCACCGACCACATCGCCTGGAACACCGCGATCAGCTTCGTCACCAACACCAACTGGCAGGCCTACTCCGGCGAGTCCACGATGGGTCACCTGACCCAGATGGCCGCCCTGGCGGTGCAGAACTTCGTCTCGGCCGCGGTGGGCATGGCGGTGGCGATCGCGCTGGTGCGCGGCTTCGCCAGGCACAAGGCGGGCACGATCGGCAACTTCTGGGTGGACCTGGTGCGCGGCACCGTCCGCATCCTGCTGCCGATCGCGTTCGTGGGCGCGCTGGTGCTGGTCGCCGGCGGGCTGATCCAGAACTTCGCCGGCGTGCACGAGGTGGCCACGCTGACCGGCGGCACCCAGCCGATCACCGGCGGCCCGGTCGCCTCGCAGGAGGTGATCAAGGAGCTGGGCACCAACGGCGGCGGCTTCTACAACGTCAACTCCGCCCACCCGTTCGAGAACGCCGCCGCCTGGACGAACTGGTTCGAGATCTTCCTGATCCTGGTGATCCCGTTCTCCCTCACCCGCACCTTCGGCAAGCTCGTCGGCCAGGTCCGGCAGGGCTACGCGATCCTCGCCGTGATGAGCGTGCTCGCGCTGGCCGGTGTCGTGCTGACCAACGTGTTCGAGCTGTCCGGCGACGCGACGGTGCCGCAGGCCGCCGGCGCGGCGATGGAGGGCAAGGAGGTGCGCTTCGGGGTCTCCAACTCCGCCACGTTCGGCGCGGCCACCACGCTCACGAGCACCGGGGCGGTGAACTCCTTCCACGACTCCTACACGCCGTTCGGCGGCATGATGACGCTGCTCAACATGATGCTGGGCGAGGTCGCGCCGGGCGGGGTGGGCGCCGGCCTGTACGGCATGCTGATCCTCGCGGTCATCACGGTGTTCGTGGCCGGGCTGATGGTCGGCCGCACACCGGAGTACCTGGGCAAGAGGATCGGCGCCCGGGAGATCAAGCTGGCCTCGCTGTACTTCCTGGTCACGCCGGTGCTGGTGCTGGTCGGCACCGCGTTCGCGATGGGCTCGGCGCAGCAGCGCGCCAGCATGCTGAACACCGGCCCGCACGGCCTGTCGGAGGTCCTGTACGCCTTCACCTCCGCCTCCAACAACAACGGCTCCGCCTTCGCCGGCCTCACCGTCAACACCCCGTGGTACGACGTGGCGCTCGGCCTGTGCATGGCCTTCGGCCGGTTCCTGCCGATCATCCTGGTGCTGGCGCTGGCCGGGGCGCTGGCCGCGCAGGCCCCGGTCCCGGCGGGCGCGGGCACCCTGCCCACGCACCGGCCGCAGTTCGTCGGCATGGTCGTCGGCGTGACGATCATCCTGGTCGCCCTCACCTTCCTGCCCGCGCTCGCGCTCGGCCCCATCGCAGAAGGACTGTCCTGACATGTCAACCCCCGTACTGGAGAAACCCGCGCGGGCACGCGTGGGGGGCGGCCTCCTCGACCCCCGGCAGCTGGTCCGCTCGCTGCCGGACGCGCTGCGGAAGCTCCACCCGGTCACGCTCTGGCGCAACCCGGTGATGTTCATCGTGGAGATCGGCGCGGTCTTCACCACGATCCTGGCGCTCTTCGACCCGTCGTTCTTCGCCTGGGCCATCGTGGTGTGGCTGTGGCTGACCGTCCTGTTCGCCAACCTGGCCGAGGCCGTGGCGGAGGGCCGCGGCAAGGCGCAGGCGGCCACGCTGCGCAAGGCCAAGACCGACACCCAGGCCCGCAGGCTGCCCGACCCCGCCGACCCCGGCCGGTGGGAGGTCGTCCGCGCGCCCGAGCTGCAGCAGGGCGACCACGTGATCGTCGAGGCCGGGGAGGTCGTCCCGGGTGACGGCGACGTGGTCGAGGGCATCGCGTCGGTGGACGAGTCGGCCATCACCGGCGAGTCCGCGCCCGTGATCCGCGAGTCCGGCGGCGACCGCAGCGCCGTCACCGGCGGCACCAAGGTGCTGTCCGACCGGATCATCGTCAAGATCACGCAGAAGCCGGGCGAGAGCTTCATCGACCGGATGATCGCCCTGGTGGAGGGCGCGAACCGGCAGAAGACGCCGAACGAGATCGCGCTCAACATCCTGCTCGCCGCGCTGACGGTCATCTTCCTGGTCGCCACCGTCACCATGCAGCCGCTGGCGATCTACAGCAAGCAGATCAACCCGGGCGTGCCCGACTCCCTGGCCCTGAACGGCGACGGCGTCACCGGCGTGGTCCTGGTGTCGCTGCTGGTCTGCCTGATCCCGACCACGATCGGCGCGCTGCTGTCGGCGATCGGCATCGCCGGCATGGACCGCCTCGTGCAGCGCAACGTGCTCGCCATGTCGGGCCGGGCGGTGGAGGCGGCGGGCGACGTCTCGACGCTGCTGCTGGACAAGACCGGCACCATCACCCTGGGCAACCGGCAGGCCGCCGAGTTCGTCCCCGTGGCCGGGATCGGCGAGCAGGCCCTGGCCGAGGCCGCACAGCTGTCCAGCCTGGCCGACGAGACACCCGAGGGCCGCTCCATCGTGGTGTTCGCCAAGGAACGCTACGGCCTGCGCGAGCGGGAGATCCACGGCGCGGAGTGGGTGCAGTTCACCGCGCAGACCCGCATGTCGGGCGTGAACTTCGAGGGCCGCCAGATCCGCAAGGGCGCCGCCACCGCCGTCATGAAGTGGGTGCGCGACGCCGGCGGCCACCCCACCGACGAGGTGGGCCACCTCGTGGACGGCATCTCGGCCTCCGGCGGCACCCCGCTCGTGGTGGCGGAGCAGGGCCGCGTGCTGGGCGTGATCCACCTCAAGGACGTGGTCAAGGCCGGCATGCGCGAACGCTTCGACGAGATGCGCCGGATGGGCATCCGCACTGTCATGATCACCGGCGACAACCCGCTGACCGCCAAGGCCATCGCGGACGAGGCCGGCGTGGACGACTTCCTGGCCGAGGCCACCCCCGAGGACAAGCTGGCCCTGATCAGGAAGGAGCAGCAGGGCGGCCGCCTGGTCGCGATGACCGGCGACGGCACCAACGACGCCCCCGCCCTGGCCCAGTCGGACGTCGGCGTGGCGATGAACACCGGCACGTCGGCCGCCAAGGAGGCCGGCAACATGGTCGACCTCGACTCCAACCCGACCAAGCTCATCGAGATCGTCGAGATCGGCAAGCAGCTCCTCATCACCCGGGGCGCGCTGACCACCTTCTCCATCGCCAACGACATCGCGAAGTACTTCGCGATCATCCCGGCCATGTTCGCCGCGGTCTACCCCGGCCTGGACGCGCTCAACATCATGCGCCTGTCCAGCCCCCAGTCCGCGATCCTCTCAGCGGTCATCTTCAACGCGCTCGTCATCGTCGCGCTGATCCCGCTCGCGCTCAGAGGCGTCCGCTACCGGCCCTCCAGCGCCTCCAAGCTGCTGTCCCGCAACCTGTACGTCTACGGGCTCGGCGGTATCGCCGCCCCCTTCATCGGCATCAAGATCATCGACCTGTTGATCCAGTTTCTTCCGGGGATGAGTTGAATGGAACGCCTGCCCAGCTGGCTGCGCCAGCACCTCGCCGCCGTCAGGGCGGTCGCCGTCCTGACCGTGCTGCTCGGCCTGATCTACCCGCTGGTCACCACCGGCGTCGCCCAGGCCCTGTTCAGCGGCAACGCCAACGGCTCGATCATCGAGCAGGACGGCAAGGCCGTCGGTAGCTCGCTGATCGGCCAGTCCTTCACCGACGCCGACGGCAAGCCGGTCAGGAAGTACTTCCAGTCCCGCCCGTCGGCGGCCGGCGACGGCTACGACCCCACCTCCACCAGCGCCAGCAACCTCGGCCCCGAGGACGTCATCGACACCGGGGACCGGCAGTCGCTGCTCACCCAGGTGTGCGCCCGCTCCAAGGCGATCGGCGAGTTGGAGGGCGTCAGCGGCGCCCGCCCGTACTGCACCCCGGGCGGGGTCGGCGCGGTGCTCAAGGTCTTCCCCGGCAAGGCCGTCAGCGTCAACCAGCCCTGCCCCGCCGTCCCCTTCATCGCCACCTACCAGGGGCTGAAGGTGGAGTGCGCCCAGCCGGGCGAGGACTACGCGGCCGGCCGCACCGTCCCCGTCCGCGGGGACGTGACCGCCGTGCCGGTCCCCGCCGACGCGGTCACGGCCGGCGGCTCCGGCCTCGACCCGCACATCTCGGTCGCCTACGCCGAGCTCCAGGCCCCCCGCGTGGCCGAGGAACGCGGCCTCGGCCAGGCCGAGGTGCGGCAGCTCATCCGGCGGCACACCACCGGCCGGGCACTCGGCTTCATGGGCGAGCCCGCCGTCAACGTGCTCGAACTCAACCTCGCCCTGGACCGGTCATGACCAGGGGCCGCCTGCGGGTCTACCTCGGGGCGGCCCCCGGGGTGGGCAAGACCTACGCGATGCTCGGCGAGGGCCGGCGAGCACTCGAACGCGGCAGGGACGTGGTCGTGGGCCTGGTCGAGACCCACGGCCGCCCCCGCACCGCCGCCCTGCTGGAGGGCATGGAGATCGTGCCCCGCAGGACGGTCGTGCACCGGGGAGCCACGTTCACCGAGCTCGACGTGCCCGCCGTGCTCGCGCGCCGGCCGAAGGTGGCACTGATCGACGAGCTGGCCCACACCAACGTGCCCGGCTCGAAGAACGTCAAGCGCTGGCAGGACATCGACGAGGTGCTCGACGCCGGCATCGACGTGATCACCACGGTGAACGTCCAGCACCTGGAGTCGCTCAACGACGTCGTCCAGGAGATCACCGGCGTCCCGCAGCGGGAGACCGTGCCCGACGAGGTGGTCCGCAGGGCCGACCAGATCGAGCTGGTCGACATGTCGCCGGAGGCGCTGCGCCGCCGCATGGCGCACGGCAACGTCTACGCGCCCGAGAAGGTCAGCGCGGCCATGTCGAACTACTTCCGCGTCGGCAACCTCACCGCGCTGCGCGAGCTGGCCCTGCTCTGGGTGGCGGGCAAGGTGGACGACCAGCTCGACCGCTACCGCGCCGACCACGGCATCGCCGGCACCTGGGAGACCCGCGAACGCGTCGTGGTCGCCCTGACCGGCGGCCCGGAAGGCGACACCCTGGTCAGGAGGGCCGCCCGCATCGCGACCCGCAGCAAGGGCGCCGACCTGATGGCCGTCCACGTCACCAGCGCCGACGGGCTGACCGGCGCCGACCCGGCCAGCCTGGCCCGCCAGCGCACGCTGGTCGAGAGCATGGGCGGCACCTACCACCAGGTCGTCGGCGACGACATCCCGCGTGCCCTGCTCGACTTCGCCCGTGGCGTCAACGCCACCCAGCTCGTCCTCGGCGCGTCGAGAAGAGGCCGCTTCGCGCAGCTCCTCTCCCGGGGCGTCGGCGTCGAGACCACCGCCCTGTCGGGCTCGATCGACGTGCACCTCGTCACCCACGAGGAGGCCAAGAAGGGGCGCGGCAGGCGCGAGCGCAGCCGGGCCGCGCTGACCCGCGAACGCCGGCTGACAGGATGGGCCGTGGCTGTGGCCGGCCTGCCCGCGCTGACCGCCGCGCTGGCCCCCTTCCGCGACGTGCTGCGGCTGCCCAGCGAGATCCTGCTGTTCCTCTGCCTGGTCGTCGGAGTGGCGCTGATCGGCGGCATGTGGCCGGCGATCGTGGCGGCCGTGGGCGGCTCGCTCCTGCTCAACTGGTTCTTCACCCCGCCACTCGGGCAGCTCACCATCGCCGACCCGGAGAACCTGCTCGCGCTGATCGTGTTCGTCCTGGTGGCGGCGGCGGTCAGCACGATCGTGGACCTGGCGGCCCGCCGGACCCGCCAGGCCGCCCGCGCCGGCGCCGAGGCCGAGGCCCTGTCCACGCTGGCCGGGCACGTGTTGCGCGGCGAGGCCGCGCTGCCCTCCCTCCTGGGACGGCTGCGCGAGACCTTCGGCCTCGACTCCGTCACCCTGCTCGAACGCATCGGCGAGCCCACCCCCGACGACCAGGCCGAGCCCGGCGCCTGGCGGATCATCGCCACCACCGGCGGCACCCCGTGCACCGCGCCCGCCGTGGCCGACACCGACGTGCTGATCAGCGACGACCTGGTGCTCGCGGCGCGCGGCCGGCTGCTGGAGGCCGGCGACCGGCGGGTGCTGGAGGCGTTCGCCGCCGAGGCCGCCGTCGCGCTGCGCCAGGAGCGCCTCCAGGAGGAGGCGGAGCTGGCCAAGCCGCTGGCCGAGGCCGACAGGATGCGCACCGCGCTGCTCGCCGCCGTCAGCCACGACCTGCGCACCCCGCTGTCGGCCGCCAAGGCCGCCGTCGAGAGCCTGCGCAACCAGGACATCACCTGGACCGACGAGGACCGCGACGAGCTGCTCGCCACCGCCGACGAGTCCCTGACCCGGCTCGACCGGCTGGTGGAGAACCTGCTCGACATGAGCCGCCTTCAGGCCGGCGTGCTCGGCCTGGCGCTGCAGCCCGTCGCCCTGGAGGAGGTCGTGCCCCGGGCCGTCGACGACCTCGGCCCGCTGCGCGAGCGCGTCGAGGGTGACATCTCCGTCGACCTGCCCGACCTCGTGGCCGACCCCGCCCTGCTGGAACGGGTGCTGGTCAACCTCATGGCCAACGCCGTGCGCCACAGCCCGCAGGACCGCAAGGTGCTGATCACGGGCAGCCGGCACGAGGACATGGTCGAGATCCGCGTCGTCGACCGGGGCCCCGGCATCCCGCCCGAGCACCACGAGCGAGTCTTCCTGCCGTTCCAGCGGCTCGGTGACCGCGACAACGGCACCGGCGTCGGCCTCGGCCTCGCGCTCTCGCGCGGCCTCACCGAGGCCATGGGCGGCACACTCACCCCGGAGGAGACACCAGGAGGAGGTCTCACGATGATCGTCAGCATGCCGATCCACTCCCGGGCGGCGACGCCATGACCAAGGTCCTCGTCGTCGACGACGAGCCGCAGATCCTGCGCGCCCTGCGCATCAACCTGACCGCCCGCCACTACGAGGTGGCGGTCGCCGCCGACGGCTCCTCGGCGCTGCGCCAGGCCGCCTCGTGGCACCCCGACCTCGTGCTGCTCGACCTCGGCCTGCCCGACCTCGACGGCATCGACGTCATCCACGGCCTGCGCGGCTGGACCCGCGTCCCCATCCTCGTGCTGTCCGGCCGCGCCGGGAACCAGGACAAGATCGACGCCCTGGACGCCGGTGCCGACGACTACGTGACGAAACCGTTCGGCATCGAGGAGCTCCTGGCCCGCATCAGGGCCGTCACCCGCCGCGCCGGCGTCCAGGAGGCCGAGCTGGCCGGCATCCGCATCGGCGAGCACACCGTGGACCTGGTCGGCAAGACGGTCTCAGGCGGCCTGCGGCTCACCCCCACCGAGTGGCACATCCTGGAGATCCTGCTGCGCAACCCCGGCAAGCTCATCCCCCAGCGCTACCTGCTGACCGAGGTGTGGGGCAGCAAGCACGTCAAGGAGACCCACTACCTGCGCCAGTACCTGGCCCAGCTGCGCAAGAAGCTCGAACAGGACCCCGCCCACCCCAGGCACCTCATCACCGAGCCCGGCATGGGCTACCGCTACACCCCCTGACGGTGCGGGTGCGGGCCACCTGGATCCCGGGCTGTCCTCGTCGCGATCGGCCTGGCCGCCGTCAGGCGCAGGGCGCTCACCTGAGGATCGCGCGAGGAGCTCCCGTCCGGCTCTCCGGGCGAGAGCTCGTCGTGTCAGCTCTCCATGAGCCGGGCCAGGCGGTCCCAGGCCGGGGACGACGCCTCGGGCTGGGACTGCTGGGCCAGCCGGGCGATGGGCTCGTTGCGGACGGGGCGGTCCTCGCACCGGCTGTGGTGCCGGGCGAACCAGCTCCTGGTCCGGTCCGCGAGGCCCGGCAGGCGGGGGTCGTCCGGCGCCCAGCCGTAGGCGGTGTCGTGCTCGAGATAGAGGGCGCGGAACTCGGCGTCGCCGATCAGCTCGTGCTTCTCGGCGATCCACCCGGCGGCGTCCTCGGGCGAGGCGGTCTGCATGAGGATCCAGCCGTCGCGTTCCAGGTTCCGCTGGCGCTCGCTCACGCCGAGGCGGCGCAGCTCGTCGAGGTAGTCGGCGACCTCGGGCGAGACGAAGAGCCGGTCGCCGCCGCGCAGCTCGGCGAGCTGCTCGCGGGTCCGCCGCAGCCGCGTGATGCGTTCGTCGAGGTCGTGGTCGATCTCGGCGATGGCCGCCGTGAGCGTGTCGGCGTCGGCGTCGAGCAGGTCCTTGATGCGGGCCAGGGGCACGCCCGCCTGGGCCAAGGTCCTGATCTTGACGAGGTCGATCGCGTCCTGGGCGGTGTAGCGCCGGTAGCCGGAGGAGTCGCGGCCGGGCTCGGCGAGCAGGCCGCGCTCGTGGTAGTGGCGGATGGCCTTGGTGGTCACTCCGGCGTAGTCCGCGAGCTGGCCGATGGTGAGCATGCCGGACATCCTCCCACTCCGGTGATCAGGCCCGCCGGGCCAGCCGGCCGCCGCCGTTGCGGAAGCGCGCCCGGCCGTCGCGCACGTCGTGGTAGGAGACGAGCAGCAGCCGCAGGTACCCGTCGAAGGCCTCCAGCGGATAGCCGGCGGGCGCGAACAGGCCGGGCCTGACCGGCACGTAGTGCTGCGGCGGCGCGGAGGTGGTGCCGCCGGCGAACTCGGTGAAGATCCGCTCCTGCGTGGCGTCCGCCGGCTCGTAGGTGGTCCGCTCCTCCAGCCGGCCGTCGACGATGCTGACGTCGATGCGGAGCTGGTCGGAGCGGTAGGTGCCCACGTACGGGGTGAGGTCGACGTCCTGCCGCGTCTCCGTGACCAGGCTGGGGATCCGGACCCCGAGGTGCTCGCGCAGCACCCACTGCAGGAGCTGGTCCTGCAGCATGATCGCCCCGGGTGTGTTGCCGAAGGCGGCGAGGACCAGGTCGTGCTCGGGGATGACGCACAGGAGGGACACGCCGCCGGGCGAGGCGCCCGACATGGCCAGGACGGTCGTGTCGCCGAACGGGTAACGCACCCAGCCCAGACCCATCGGCGGCACGTTCGGGCTGCGCATGTCGTGCGAGACCTGCTGCATCAGCGCGGTGGACGCGGCGGACAGCACGCGCGTGCCGGAGGGGGACACACCGCCCGCCAGGTGGGTACGGCCGAAGGCGAGCAGGTCGGCGATGGTGCCGATGGGGGTGCCGCCGGCCGGCCCCCACGTGTCGGGCAGGGTGAACATGCCGGTGGGCCTGGGCTCCGTGGTCTCGGGGTCGGGGAAGTGGCCGATCGCCGTGCCGCGCAGGATGGCCTGCTCGGCCGAGGTGCTGGAGTCGCGCATGCCGACGGGCGCGTAGAGGTCGCGGGCGAGCAGCTCGGGGAAGGACAGGCCGGTCACCACCTCCAGGAGGCGGCCGGCGACGATCATGCCGCCGTTGGAGTAGCTGAGCTGCTCGCCCGGCTCGAACAGGGTGCCGCAGCCGCTCGCCAGGCCGGCGACGTACGTATTGAGCGCGTCGCGGCCCTTGGCGTCGGGGAAGTACAGGTCGGCGTCGATGCCGTTGGTGTGGGAGAGCAGGTGCCGGACGAGGATCCGGTCCGCCGCGCCCGGCACGTTCAGCGCGAACTCCGGCAGGTAGGTCACGACCGGCTTGTCCAGGTCCAGCACACCCCGGTCGACCTGCTGCAGGACCAGCGTGGTGGTCAGCACCTTGGTGACGGAGCCGAGCAGGAAGCCGGTGTCGGCGAGCATCGGCGCGCCGGTGGTGAGGTTCGCGGTGCCGTGGGCGACGGTGAACTGCTCGCCGGCGTGGTGCACGCCGACGACGAACCCGGGGACGTGGCTGGCGGCGCAGAAGGCGGCCGACTGCGCGTGGAGCTGGGCTTCGAGGAGGTGCATCGCGTTGTTGTTCATGGGGACGATCGTCGAACCTTCCCCCAGGGGCAAGGTCAAGCCCCCGGACCCGGAAACCTGCCGTGACGTCACCGTGCCGCCTCGACAGGCTTGCAGTGACGTCATAGTGGTGCCACTATGACGTCATGAACCTTGCGCCGTATGTGGATCACCTCCGCCGCGAGCTCGCCGTCGCGGCGGGAGCAGGCGGCGAGGAAGCGCGCGCGCTGGCCGAACGGCTCGCCGCGACGCTCGAGTCGGCCACCCGGCTCGCGCTGCTCGAAGCCCTGTCCGCCGCCGCGGACGAGATCACGCACGACCTCACCCCCGGCTCGGTCGAGGTGCGCCTGCGGGGCCGCGACCCCGACTTCGTGGTGACACCACCACCTGCCCCCCGGCCACCGGAGGAGAGCGAGAGCGGCCGGGCCGACAGGGCGCCCGCGCCGCCGCCGCCACCGGACTCCGAGGAGGGGGGCACGTCCCGGATCTCGCTCCGGGTCCCCGAGCACCTCAAGCCCCGCATCGAGGAGGCCGCCGCGCGGGACGGGCTGTCGGTCAACGCCTGGCTGGTGCGGGCCGTCTCCGCCGCGCTCGACCCCGCCGGCCGTCCCGGCCCGCGACCCGCCCAGCAGTACGGCAACCGCTACAGCGGCTGGGTGCGCTGATGACCACGACCACCCACGACGAAGGGATCGGCATGCCGGCCTTCGACACCTCCGAGCCCATCACCGCCGTCCTCGACACGGCGACCGCCACCATCCGGATCAACGCGGGCGAGCGCGGCGACACCGTCGTCGAGGTCCGCCCGAGCGACCCGCACAACGACGCCGACGTGCAGGCGGCCCGGCACACCCAGGTCGACTACGCCGACGGCAGGCTTGTGGTGCGCACCGACAAGGCCTACGCCGGCACGGACTCCGACTGGGGGCTGTCGCTCGGCAGGCTCGTCGAGTCGCCCGCCGACTGGGCCCGCTCGCTGCTGCTCGGCCCCGGCTCGATCGACGTGACGATCGACCTGCCCGCCGGCTCCCGCCTCGACGTCAGGACGACGGGCAGCGTCATCTGCCAGGGCCCGCTCGGCGAGGCGGCGCTGTCCACCTCCTACGGCGACCTCCAGGTCGAGCAGGCCGGCCGGCTCCGCCTGCGCAACACCTACGGCGAGATCGTCGTCACCCGCGCCCACGGGCACGCGGAGATCACCAACAACCACGGCGGCATCGACGTGGGCCGGATCGACGGCACCGCCGCGGTCAAGAGCTCCCACGGCGACGTCCGCCTGGGCGAGGTGACCGGCGACCTGCGGGTCACCAGCGCCCACGGTGACGTCAGCGTCGGCCGGGCCCTGGCCGGCGTCACGGCCAAGACCGCGTACGCCGGCCTGCGGATCGGTGAGGCGGCCTCCGGCTCGATCGTCATGGAGACCACCGGCGGCGGCCTCGACCTGGGGATCCGCAGGGGCACCGCCGCCTGGCTGGACGTGAGCTCCAAGTACGGCACCGTGGACGTCTCCCTCGACCCCACCGACGCCCCCGGCGAGACGGACCAGGTGGTCGAGGTCCGCGCCCACACCGACTACGGCGACATCGCCGTCCACCGTTCCTGAGTCGTGCACCGTTCCTGAGTCGTGCACCGTTCCTGAGTCGTGCACCGTTCCTGAGGAGAGACCTGTGACAGACGCGATCGTGGCCGAGGGCCTGGTCAAGAAGTACGGCGAGGTGACCGCCCTCGACGGGATGGAGCTGACCGTCCCCCGAGGCACCGTGTTCGGGCTGCTCGGCCCGAACGGCGCGGGCAAGACCACCACCGTGCGGATCCTGACGACGTTACTGAAACCGGACGCCGGGCGCGCCGAGGTGGCGGGGTTCGACGTCGTCCGCGACGCCGCCCGGCTGCGCGCCCGCATCGGCGCCTCCGGCCAGTACGCCGCCGTGGACGACCACCTGACCGGCGCCGAGAACCTGGAGATGATCGGCCGCCTCTACCACCTGGGCGTCAGGCGCAGCCGGCAGCGCGCCCGCGAGCTGCTCGACCGCTTCGACCTCGGCGAGGCCGCCGACCGCCCGGTGCAGGGCTACTCGGGCGGCATGCGGCGGCGGCTGGACCTGGCCGGCGCGCTGGTCGCCGACCCGCCGGTGCTCTTCCTGGACGAGCCCACGACCGGCCTGGACCCGCGGGCCAGGGCGAGCCTGTGGGAGGTCATCGGCGAGCTCGTGGCCGGCGGCACCACGGTGCTGCTCACCACCCAGTACATGGAGGAGGCCGACCGGCTCGCCCACCGCATCGCGGTGGTGGACCACGGCCGGGTGATCGCGCTCGGCACCGCCGACCAGCTCAAGGACCAGGTCGGCGGCGACCGCGTCGAGCTGTCGGTGACGAGCGAGGAGGACCTGCGCGCCGCCGTGCGGACGCTGGCGCCGCTGGCCGTCGGCGACCCGCGGATCGACGCCACCGGCCTGCGGCTGACGATCCCGGTCGCCGGCGGCGCCGCCACGCTGACCAGCGCGCTCGGGCACCTGGCCGCCGAGCGGATCACCGTACGCGACGCCGGCCTACGCCGGCCGACCCTGGACGACGTCTTCCTGAGCCTCACGGGCCACCGGAGCGACGAGAAAGTGAAGGAGCACGCCTGATGGACGCCCTGCGGATCGCCGTCGCCGACGGCATGACGATCACCAAGCGGAACGCGCTGAAGATCCGGCGCGCCCCTGACCTGCTGGGCGGCGTGATCATGCTGCCTGTCGTGTTCGTGCTGCTGTTCACCTACGTCTTCGGCAGCATGATCGAGCTGCCCGGCCTGTCGTACGGCGAGTACCTGCTCCCCGGGATCTTCGTCATGACGATCGTCACCAGCGCGCAGATCACCGGCTACACCCTGACCCTGGACCTGCAGAAGGGCGTCTTCGACCGCTTCCGCACCCTGCCGATGTCCCCGTCGGCCGTGCTGACCGGCCAGACCGCCGCCGACCTGATCATGAACGTGACCAGCATCGTCACCATGGCGCTCGTCGGGCTGCTGGTGGGCTGGCGCATCCGCAGCTCGCCGCTGGAGGGCGTGCTCGGGTTCCTGATGCTGCTGCTGTTCGCCTACGCCTTCTCCTGGGTGACGGCGACGGTGGCGCTGGCCCTGCGCACGCCGGAGGTGTTCAACAACGTGGCGACGCTGCTGTCGTTCCCGCTGATCTTCCTGTCCAACGCGTTCGTGGACAGCACGCGCCTGCCCGGGCCGCTGCAGGTGGTCGCCGAGTGGAACCCGGTCTCCACGCTCGTCCAGGCGGCGCGCGAGCTGTTCGGCAACACCAGCCCCGCCATGCCGGCGCCCGACGCCTGGCCGCTGCAGCACGCGGTGCCGGTGTCGCTGCTCTGGTCGGTCCTGCTCCTGGTCGTGTTCCCGCCGCTGGCCACGCGGCTGTACAAGAGGGCGGTCAGCCGATGACCCACGTTTCCGACCTCGATCGCGACAGGGCGGTGGAGCTCGTCCAGCAGGCCTACGCGGACGGGCGGCTGGACCCGGCGGAGCTGGAGGTGCGGCTCGAACGGGCGCTCACCGCCACCTCCTCTCAGGAACTGGCGCCGGTCGTCGCCGATCTGCCGGGCGACGAGCCGGTGCGGCTGGAGTCCACCGGCGGGCGCCTCACGCGGGAGGGCGACTGGCAGGTGCCGCGCCGGTTGCGGGTCGACTCCGAGTACGGCAACGTGCGGCTCGACCTGTCCAGGGCGCACGTGCCGTACGCGCGGGTGGAGATCGAGCTGCGGCTCGCGTACGGCCGGGCCCTGATCATCCTGCCCGCCGGCGCGAGCGCGGACACCGACGGCGTGCGCACCGAATGGGGCCGCGTGACCTGCAAGGTGGCGGGCCGCCCGCGCCAGGGCGGGCTGCACGTCCAGATCACCGGGGAGCTGCCCTACGGCCGCCTCACCGTCCGCGACGCGCGGAGGTGAGCAGCCGGAACCGCACGATCCGGGTGGACCGCTTCAAGCCCGGCACCAGGTTCATCAGCCGGTACGCGCGGCGGATGCTCGCGGGCGCCCTGGCCATCAGGATCGGCGCGTCGGACATCGGCGCCTCGCCGGCGTACTCCAGCCGCGGGTGCCAGGCGGCCAGCGCGGCCGGGTCGTCGAAGCCGCAGCGGAACCGCGTGCCGTACCTGCGCAGCGTGGGATCCCAGCGCGAGGTGCGCCACGCCCACACCGGCACCGTGTCGAGCTGGATCTGGCCGGTGGGGAAGGCGTCGGCGACGCCGGTCAGCAGCCGCCGGACCTCCGGCTCGGCCAGGTAGGGCACCAGTCCTTCGGCGATCATCAGCACCGGCCGGTCGTGGGGGACGCGCTCCAGCCAGGCCGGGTCGGTGACGCTGGAGCCGATCAGCGTGCAGTGCTCGCGCGGCGGCAGGAAGCGCCGCCGCAGCTCGATGACGGCCGGGTAGTCCAGGTCGTACCAGTCGACGGTGGCGGGCGGGTCGATCCGGTGCACCCGGGCGTCGAGCCCGCAGCCCAGGTGCAGGACCACCGCGTCGGGGTGATCGGCCAGGTAGCTCCTGGCCCAGTCGTCGTGGGCCTTGGTGCGGACCACGACCACGAGGCCGAGCTGGCTGGTGCCGAACCTGCGGCGGTCGTAGCCGGGGTCGAGGCGGCGCATCACCTGCTCGGCGTACGCGTCGCCGAGGATCGGGTGCGGCAGCCGGTTGTCCAGGGCCTTGGCTTTGAGGACGGGGGTGAGGGTCTGCTGGGCACCGACGAGATCGCTCTCCTTCACCACCACGACGATACTCGCCGGGGCCCCGGTCAGCGGGGGCCGGGCGCCACCTGCCAGCGGCAGATCAGCTTGGGGATCAGTTCGGCGCCGATGCGCTGGTAGAAGCGCTGGGCGGCCACGTTCGCCGCGGCGACCTCCCAGCGGATCACCCGGCCGGCCGCGGCCTCGGCGACCGCGCGCATCAGCCGCTCCCCCGCCCCGTCGCCGCGCTCCCCGTCCGCGACGAAGAGGTCGTCCAGCGCGAGATAGTCACCGCCCGACCACAGGCTGACCCGCACGAGCCAGGACACGTAGCCGATCGCCCGCCCGTCCCGCTCGGCGAGCAGGTAGCGCCGGCGCCGGCCTGGCCCTCGAACGCGCGCTCGGCGTACGGGCGGACCCGCCGCGGCCCGCGGACGCCCGACCGTGCCCGAGCTACCAGGGCACCAGGGCGGTGCCGAGGCCGAGCACGGCGCAGCAGCCCAGGATGCGCAGCATCGGCCACTTCATGGCGAACGTCATCACGAGCGCGGCCACGGTGATGGCCAGGGCGGTGAGGTTCGCCGTGGCGGCGTCGGGGAGCTGGACGCTGAACGGGCCCCAGGCCCAGGTGAAGGTCCGGGCGAAGAGGGTGTGCTCGGCGAAGTAGAGGGCGAGGTTGGCGATGACGCCGACGACCGCGGCGGTGATGCCGGTCAGGGCGGCGCTGATGGCGGTGTTGTGGCGCAGGCGCTCGACGTAGGGGGCGCCGAGGAAGATGAACAGGAAGCACGGCACGAACGTGACCCAGGTGGTCAGCAGGGCGCCGAGCAGCGCGCCGGCCCACGGGGTGAGGGCGCCGGGGTCGCGGTAGGCGCCGAGGAAGGCGACGAACTGCACGACCATGATGAGCGGGCCGGGCGTGGTCTCGGCCAGGGCCAGGCCGCGGACCATCTCGCCGGGGGTCAGCCAGGCGTAGGTCTCGACGGCGCGCTGGGCGACGAACGCGAGCACGGCATAGGCGCCGCCGAAGGTGACCAGTGCGGTGCCGGAGAAGAACAGCCCCTGGGTGGCGAACACACTGTCGCCCCCGAGCAGGAGCGCCACCGCGGCCACCGGCAGCCACCAGGCCACCAGCCCCACGGCCAGGATCCGGCCCGCCGAGCGCCGGCTCGGCCGGGCGTGGTGCAGGGCGTCGTCGGGGATCAGCGGTGGCGGGCCGCCGTCGCCACCGTGCCCGCCACTCCTGGCCAGGACGTGCGGAGCCACCCGGTACGCCGCCCACCCGACGAGGGCCGCCACGGCGATCACCACAGGGAACGGCACCCCGAACAGGGCCAGCGCCCCGAACGCGGCCACCGCGACGGCGACGAACAGCGGGTGGGTCAGCGAGCGCCTGGCGACCCGGATGACGGCCTGGGCGACGATGGCCAGCACCGCCGGGGCGATCCCGGCGAACAGGGCGGTCACCACCGTGGTGTCCTGCCACAGCACGTACACCGCCGACAGCGCGAGGAGCGCGAGCATGCCGGGCAGCACGAACAGCGTGCCCGCGACCAGCCCGCCCCGGGTGCCGTTGAGCAGCCAGCCGACGTAGATCGCGAGCTGCTGCGCCTCCGGCCCCGGCAGCAGCATGCAGTAGTTGAGCGCGTGGTTGAAGCGCTGCTGGCCGATCCAGCGCCGCTCCTCCACCAGGGTGCGCTGCATGACGGCGATCTGCCCGGCGGGGCCGCCGAACGTCTGCAACGAGATCCCGAACCAGGCGCGCACCGCCTGACGGAACGGGATCACATCCCGCGTGGCCTCGGTGCTCATGCCGGCTCCCGGCCGAGCAGCAGGGCGCGCCGGTGGAACTCGTACAGGCCGTCGAAGAGCGGCCCGGTGAGCTGCAGCACGCGGGCGTCGTCGCAGATCATCGACAGCCCGCGCAGGATCACGTCCATCCCGGGAGCTTCGGGGGCGTCGAAGCGCCCGTCGTCGATGTCGGCCTCGTGCACGATCTCGGCCAGCTTCCACAGCACCGGGTCGTCCAGGTCGTAGCGGCGCAGGATCGTCTCGAAGCTGCAGTCGCCGCCGTGGTGGGACAGCTCGGCGCCCCGCATGTCGAACGGCGTCGCATCCGCCGGCACCAGCGCCGGGTCGTCCACGAACAGGAACTCGGGGTCGGGGTCGACGTGCCGCCGGATCAGCCAGGCGCACGCCGCCCGGTCGATGTGCACGCCGGCGCGCGTCGCCCACCTCATCGCGCCACCTCGCCGGAGCCGGCACCCGCGTCGGCGACTCCGTCGGCCGCGGCGCCAGCGCCAGCAGTGGCGGCGGTGGCGGCGGCGGTGGCGGCGGCGGCGGCGGTGGCGGCGGCCGTGGCCAGCGCTCGCACCGCGTGCTGTGCGACCTCGCGCTCGACGGGCGGGAAGTAGTCGCGCCGCCCGATCCTGCGCAGCTCGCCCTGCAACCGCTTCACGACGCGACCGCGCTCACCGGGCCGCGCCCGAGCAGCAGCCTCGGCCTGCTCCACCACCGCCCGGTATTCGGCGGCCCGCGCCGCCCGCATCTCGGCCGCGATCGCCTTCTCCTGCACGGCACTCCCGGCGGCGGCCAGCCACACGGTGGAGCTGCCGCCGATCTCCCCGATCTCCTCGGCGATCCAGTCGATCTGCTCCCTGGTCCGGGCATCGGCGGGCAACGCGACGAGCCCGTCACCCAGCCGCGCCACCCCGAGCCGGTCCAGCTTGCGCCAGATCGTGATCCGCAACGTCGACGGCTGACGCGGAACGCGGTACGCCAGCAACACCCATTGCCCTGCCAAACCCATGCAACCATTGTTACAGTAACCACGGTTGCAGACAATAGAGGTCAGGGCGTGGCCCGCCGCGGCCCCGACTTGCCGGTGGTGCGGCGCTCCTGCGAATCGACCGCATCGGGCCGATGGTGGAAGTGCAGGCTGAGCACCGATCCCCGGTCGGTCTGCTCCAGGGTGACCTGGTCGCACAGATGCTGGATGACCCAGAGCCCGAACCCGCTCTTGCCGGTCGGATCGACGTGGGCCGCCTTCAGGTGCTCGGCGGTCAGCCCGCCCCCGCTGTCGAGCACCTCCACGGTGATGCCCCGCTCGTGGGCCCGAGCGATGACCAGCCCCGCCCGTCCGCCGTGGTCGAGCACGTTGGTGACCGCTTCGTTGACCGCGACGAGCAGGTCCTCCAGCCGTTCACCGGACAGCCCGTGGTGACGGCCGTGGATGCTCAGCAGGCCGCGGATGTAGCCCAGGTCAGGGCTGATGGTGCAGCGCAGTTCGAAATCCGCACTCATGATCGTGGGCCTGCGCGGGTCGGGGATGAAGGGGGAAGGGGGCGCGTACTTCCCACGACCTGCCTTTCCGACCGGCCGATCGTTAAACGGTCACCCCTCACCGGCCGGGGCCCGCCACAGCCGCCCCGGCCGTCATCCCCGGGGGAAAGCGCAGGCAGCGTACGGGGAAGCCAGGGCTGAACCCAGCGGGCAAGTCAGGTGGCGGCATAAAGCAGGCCATAGTGGGCAGCATAGATGGCTGACCCTCGTCAGCGAGCTACGCCGGGCACAACGCACCGGCACGGGGCCGACGCACCGCACCGGCACAGAGCGCACGCCGTCGGCGCCCGGCAGACAGGCAGACGGCAGCCAGGCGGCAGGCACGGCAGCCCATACGGCTCCACCGGCCACACCGCCCCGCCCGGCATCCCCGCACCACCAGCGCCACGCGGCGTCGCAGCGGTCTCCACCCAAGCGATTCCCGAGACCCCGGTTACGGGACCGCCACGCTGACCGATCGTTCCCGAGCACCCGGGAGGACCCATGACGCCCCGAACGGGCGACAGCCATGCCTCCATCAGGCCCGTCATGAACCCGCACGGCCTGCACATCAGCGGCGCGTTCGACCGCGACACCGGCCCCCTGCTGGCCCGCGCGCTGACCTGGGCGGTCCAGGCAGGCACCACGAACATCCATCTCCACCTCGGCGAGGTGACCTTCATCGACGTCGGCGCCGTCCGGCTGATCGCCCGCGCCGCCACCGAGCTGCCCCCGCCACGCAGGCTGATCGTCGACCCGATGCCGCCCATGGCGACCAAGCTGCTGCACCTGCTGGGCTGGCGGCTCGGCCCCGGCAATCGCCTGTACGTCCCCGGCAACGGCTACGACCTCTGACGCCGCGCGGCCGGCCACCCCCAGCGGACGGGCCCCAGGACGAAATCTCCTCGCGGACCGCCGGCGGCCCCCGCTAGATTCGCGAGCGTGTCCCACCCCCTCGACATCGTGTGCGACGAGTCCGGCGCGGAGGGCGAGAGGCTCGTCGGCGGCAACAGCGACGTCTTCACGCACGCCGCCGTGCGGATGGACGCCGCGAGCGCCGCCGCCTGCGTCGGCGAGCTGCGGGTGCGGGCGCCCACGCCGGCCACGGAGTACAACGCGTGCCACGTGCTGCGCGGCAAGCACCGCGCGGCTCTGCTGTGGCTGCTCGGCCCGGACGGCCCCGTGCTGGGCAAGGTACGCGTCTGCGTCACCGACAAGCTCTTCTACGTCGTCGGCAAGATCGCCGGGCTGCTCCAGGAGGACCACGCGCCCCGCCTCGGCCTCGATCCGCGCGCCCGCCCCACGGCCGTCACCCTCTACCGGGAGGGCCCGCGGGCGTTCGGGCCCGAGCGGTGGACGGCCCTGCTCGACTCGTTCAACTACCTGCTGCGCGCCAAGAACGGCCAGGGCGTCACCACGTCGGTCGAGGACACCTTCCGCCTGGTGGACGCCTTGCGCGGAGCCGGCGGCCAGGCGGGCGAGATCATGGAGGCGCTGTGGCGGGCCAGACCCCGCGTGGCGGCCTTCCGCGAGCGGCTGATGGCGGACCCGTACGTCTTCCCCGCCCTCGACCCGCTCATCCCCGCCATCGCCGGCGCGGTGCGGTTCTGGAGCGCGGACGGCCCTGTCACGGTGGTGCACGACCGGCAGACCACGCTGACCGACGAGCGGATCGCGCAGCTCGGGCAGCTCCTCGGCGGCCGGATGGCCGGGCTGCGGCTGGTCGACTCGGAGCTGGACGAGCGGGTGCAGATCGCCGACGTGATGGCGGGCGTGGCGCGCAGGATCGCGCTGGACGCGCTCGCCGGGAGGGGCGATCCGGCGCTGACCACGCTGATCCGCCCGTACGTCGATCCCGCGTCCGTCTGGGGGGACGAACGCAGCGGCGACCTGCTGATTCCCGGTGAGGTCATCTCCCGGTAAATACCCCAGCCCCACCCCCTATCGCCACATACTGTGACGTTAGAGTGACGTATTGTGAACGATACTAAGCATGTGGAAATCACCTGGCCCGGCATCGGCATCACCGTGGCCGCCGAACTCGACCAGCGCAACCCCTCCCTGGCCCAGGCCCTGTGGGACGGGCTGCCCTACCGCAGCCTGCAGGGCCACGCCCTGGTCGCCGGCTACCACCTGTACCACGTCGCGCCCATCTACTCCTTGCTGCACACCCCGGCCGAGTACAAGGTGGACCGCCGCACGGTGCCCGACGGCACCCTGTTCTGCTCCCGGCTGCAGCACCTGGGCATCAGGTACGGCGAGCTGACCGAGCCCATGCAGGCCACCCCGATCGGCAGGGTGGTCGACTCCGACCTCGACGCCCTCGTCCAAGCCGGCCGCGAGGTGTGGCGTTCGGTCTACGAGACCAAGCAGCCCGTCATCGCCGAGGTACGCCGCGCCGGCGAGCAGGGCGGCCACGTCCTGCCGCGCCTGCCGCTCGGCGACCCGGAGCTCAACCGGCTCGCCGTCGAGGTGCACGCCGAGACCGAGCGCATCTGGCTGGACCCGCCGCAGGAGCTGGTCGACCTGCACCAGGGCCGCATCCCGTCCGGCGCGGGCAGCTACGAGACGGTCCTGACCACGCTGCTGTTCGTCAACGGCGAGACCCGCCCGCTCGGCTACAGCTGCTACGGCGGCCTCGTCCGCGCCGCCCTGGACGGCATGCCGATGCCGTGGCTGCGCCAGATGACCAGGCAGCTCGCCCACACGCCCGCCGAGTTCCTCGGCTACTGCGGCCTCGACCGCCTGTGGGACTTCACCCAGCGGCTGCTGTCGGGGCTGGAGCGGCTCGACGACCACGAGGACTTCGTCGCGATCATGGCCCACATGGCGCTCTACTGCAACTGCCTCGGCGGCTGGAACTCGCACCTGTTCCCCTGGCAGGCGGGCGCCCACCTGCGCAGAACGCTGGCGGCGACATGAGCACGGGCTCCCGGGTGGTGGTGATCGGCGGCGGCGTCATCGGGCTGTCGATCGCCTTCCACCTGGCCGAGGCGGGGCAGGACGTGACACTGCTGGAGCGCGGCACGCTCGGCTCCGGCGCCTCCCGCGCCACCGCGGACGTCGTGCGCTCGTACTTCGCCGGCAACCCGGTCAGCTCGTCGCTGGCCGTGCGCAGCCTGGAAGCGTACCGGGCCTTCGCCACCAGACCGGGCACCCCGCTGCCGCTGCGGCAGGTCGGCTACCTGGTGCTGTTCACCGAGCCCGAGCAGCTCGCCGCGTTCAACGCCGACCTGGCGGCCCAGCGCGCCGCCGGCGTGGACGTCGAGCTGATCGGCCCCGACGAGGCCAGGGAGCACAACCCGCTCATCGGGGACCTGCCGCTGCTGGGCGCCGCGTACTCGCCGGACGCCTACATCTCCGACACCACCGCCATCGTCAACGCCTACGCGCAGGCGGCCGAGCTGGCGGGGGCGGCGCTGCGTACCGGCTGCCCGGTCACCGCCATCGACCCGGAGGCCGGGCGCGTGCAGACCGCCGACGGCGAGATCTCCGCCGACGCGATCGTGTGCGCCGCCGGCGCCTGGTCGGCCTCGCTCGTCCGCTGCGCGGGCGTGGACATGCCGCTCACCGAGCCGATCGAGCAGGAGCTGCTCACCACCGACCCGCTGCCTCCTGGCACGCCGCAGGTTCCGGTCACCCTGCACGCCGCCAGCGGACTGCTGATCCGCAACCGTGACGACCGGCTGCTCATCGGCATGGGCTATCCGGGGCCCGACCGCGAGTCGTGGCGCAAGGACGTGGCCGTGCGGCTCGCCGAGACGTACCCGAGCCTGGCGGGGATCGGGCTGCACACGGCCGTCACCGGCCTGCGCGACGCCAGCCCGGACAAGACCGCCTTCATCGGCCACCAGCCCGGCCCGCCCGCGTTCCTGTACGCGACCGGCTTCTCCGGCCACGGCCTGTGCAACGCGCCGGCCGCCGGCGAGCTGGTCCGCGACCTCTACCTCGATCGGGACCCCGGCATGGACGTGACCGCCCTGGCCGTCGGGCCCACGCGGACGGGGATGGCCTCATGACCGACCAGCGCTCCGGCCAGGCCGACCGCCTGACCGAAACCACCGGCCCCGACCACACCGGCCGCCTCGCTCACCCGGACCGAGGCACCCACCTCGACGGCGCGGCTCGCCCGGATCACGCCGACGACGCCGGCCACCCGAACACCTCCCACGGCGCCGTCCGCACAGGCGCCCTCGGCGGCGACCGCCGCACAGACGCTCCCCGGAGCAACCGCCGCTCGGATGCTCCCGGCAGCAACCGCCGCACGGACGCCTCCGACGGCGACCACGCCGAGGACGCCGAGCGCACTGGGCGCTCCGGGCGTTCCGGGAGCGCCGGGCGCGAGGGCCGGTTCGTTCTCGACCCGGCCACCGCCGACCTGCACGGCGACAACGACCGCCTGCGCCAGGCGGGCCCGCTGGTGCCCGTGACCGCCGAGGGCGTGCCCGCCTGGGCCGCCACCCAGTACGCCACGCTGCTGACCGTCCTGACCCACCCGGACCTGTCCAGGGAGCTGGAGCACTGGAACGCGCGCCAGACCCTGCCACCCGGCACGGCCATCGACCGCATCGTCACCGACACGTCCCTGCTCAACGCCGAAGGAGAGCGCCACCGCCGGCTGCGCATGCCGCTGACCACCGCGTTCTCCCAGCGGCGGCTGAACGGCCTGCGCCCGCGCATCGAGGAGCTCACCGCCCGCCTGATCGACCGGCTCGCCGAGCTGCCGCCCGACCAGCCGGTGGACCTGCGGCTGGAGTTCGCCTACCCGCTGCCGCGCGAGGTCATCTCCGAGCTGATCGGCATCCCGGCCGCGCACCAGGACGAGCTGCACCGGCTCACCGACGCCGTCGCCCAGGTCGGCGGCCTGGAGGACTCGCCGGGGCTGCGCAAGGAGCTGCGCGAGCTGCTCGACCAGATCATCGACGAGCGCCGCGACACGCCCGGCGAGGACCTCATCAGCGACCTGTTCGCGCTGCACGAGAAGGACGGCGGCCGGCTGTCGGAGGACGAGCTGTTCGCCACCATCGAGCTGCTGTTCATCGCCGGGCACGTCACCACCGTCAACCTGATCACCAACGCCATCGGCGCCCTGCTCACCGAGCAAGGACAGCTCGACCTGCTGCGCTCAGGGCAGTGCCCCTACAGCGCCGCGGTGGAGGAGACGCTGCGCTGGGACTCGCCGATCGCCTACTTCCCGATGCGCTACGCCGTACGGGACGTCGAGATCGACGGGGTGCGCCTGCGCACCGGCGAGCCCGTGCTGGCCTGCTTCGCCTCGGCGGGGCGCGACCCGGACCAGTACGGCCAGGACGCCCACGTCTTCGACGTCACCCGGGAGCAGTTCACGCACCTGGCCTTCGGGCACGGCCCGCACTTCTGCCTGGGCGCGCCGCTGGCCAGGCTGGAGGGCGAGATCGCGATCAAGGCGCTGTTCGAGGCGTTCCCCGGCATGGCGCTGGAACGTCCGGTGGAGGAGCTGCCGCCGCTGGACACGCTGCTGGGCAACAGCACCCGCACGATGCCGGTCATCCTCGGCCCGCGCGCCCGCTGAGCCCGCCCGCCGGCAGGACGGCCGCGCCCGGCGCGAGCAGGACGGGCCGTGCCCGGCGCGAGCAGGACGGGCCGTGCCCGGCGCGAGCAGGACGGGCCGTGCCCGGCCCCCGCCCGCTGAGCGCTCAGCTCGCCCGGGCGGTGGCTCCGTCGTAGTGCCGCAGGAACAGCTCCTCCAGCGTCGGCGGCCGGCTCACCAGCCCGCGCACGCCCGCGGCCGTGAGCCGGCGCAGCACCGGGTCCAGCTCCGCCGTGTCCACGGTGAACCGCACCCGCCCGCCTCCGCCGCCCGGCTCGAAGCTCAGGTCGTGCACGCCTGGCAGGCCCGCCAGCCCGTCGGCGGGCCCCGCCAGGTCGGCCTCGATGGAGGTACGCGTCAGGTGGCGCAGCCCGGCCAGCGTGCCGCTCTCCACCGTGCGCCCGTCACGGATGATCGTCACCCGGTCGCACAGCGTCTCGACCTCGCCCAGGATGTGGCTCGACAGCAGCACCGTACGGTCGCCGCGCCGCCGCTCCTCCCGCACGCAGTCCCTGAACACTTCCTCCATCAGCGGATCGAGCCCGCTGGACGGCTCGTCGAGGACGAGCAGCTCCGCGCCGGAGGCCAGCGCCGCCACCAGCGCCACCTTCTGCCGGTTGCCCTTGGAGTAGGCGCGGCTCTTCTTGCGCGGGTCGAGGCCGAACCGCTCCAGCAGCTCCGCCTTGCGCCGCCGGTCGAGCCCGCCGCGCAACCGGCCGAGCAGGTCGATGGTCTCGCCGCCGGTCAGGTTCGGCCACAGCGTCACGTCGCCGGGCACGTACGCCAGGCGCCGGTGCAACTCCCCCGCCTGCGCCCACGGGTCACCGCCCAGCAGCCGGGCGGTGCCACTGTCGGCGCGCACCATGCCGAGCAGGATGCGGATCGTGGTGCTCTTGCCCGCGCCGTTCGGGCCCAGGAAGCCGTGCACCTCCCCCGTACGTACGGTGAGGTCGAGCCCGTCGAGTGCCCTGGTGCCGCCGAACCGCTTGCGCAGCCCGGCCACGGCGATGGCGTCGGTCATGGGGTTACTCCGTTCGTCCGGCCGAGCGCGGCGCGGGCCGCGGCGGCCTCTTCCGGTGTGAGCAGTGGGTGGGAATAGACCCACAGCAGGGCCCGCAGCAGCTCGTGCTGGCCCTCGGTCGTCTCCAGCGACACCCCCAGGCCGCGCTCGACGTGCGAGGTCAGCACGCTGAACGACAGGGCCATCGCGGCGATCACGGTCGCGCGCGCCTGCGGGGCGACGTCGGGCGGATCCGGCCGGCCCCGGTCGGCCTCCGCCAGCCACCGCACCCCGATGCGCACCATCTCGTCGAAGAACGGCGCCGCCGACCCCTCGGTCAGCGCCCGCGCCAGGTAGTCGCGGTAGGGGCCCATGACGGCGACGGGGTTGAGCCCGCTCAGCGGCCGGCTCGCGGCCTCCTCGTGCAGCCGGTGCATGACCTTCATCAGGTGCTCGTCGCACGCCTCGCGCAGCGCCTGCTTGGAGCCGAAGTGGTGGCGCACCAGGCCCAGGGACACGCCCGCGGTCTCGGCGATGCCGCGGATCGTGGCCCGCTCGAAGCCGTGCTCGCCGAAGTGGCGCAGCGCCGCGTCCCTGATGCGGGCGCGGGCCGTCAGGTCCTCGGGATCCGGTGCGGTCGTCGTCACCCCACCCCTCCTGTTCGATCGTACAGCCGACTGTTCCTGCGAGAAGAAAACTATACCCATGTATAGTCGCTCGTCCAGCACCCGGCCACACACAGAACACGTTCACGCTCTACGCTCCAACCGACGACGATTGGAGCCACCGCCGTGCCACACGCCACGCCCATGCGCCTGGCCACCACCATCCGCCCCTACGACTGGGGGTCGGTCACCGCCCTGCCCGAGCTGTTCGGCACCGAGCCGACCGGCGAGCCGCAGGCGGAGCTGTGGATGGGCGCCCATCCAGGAGCCCCCTCGACCGCCGGCGGTGTCCCGCTGAACGAGCTCATCGCCCGCGACCCGGCCGCCACGCTCGGGGAGCGCTGCGCCGAGCGGTTCGGCCCCGTCCTGCCCTACCTGCTCAAGGTGCTGGCCATCGAGCGGCCCCTCTCGCTCCAGGTCCACCCCACCACCGCGCAGGCCGAAGCAGGCTACGCCGACGAGAACGCCCGCGGCATCCCGCTGGACGACTACGCCCGCACCTACAAGGACGCCTCGCACAAGCCCGAGATGGTCTGCGCGCTCACCCCCTTCCACGGCCTGTGCGGCTTCCGCTCCCCCGAGGCCGCCGCCGACCTGCTCGACCGGCTCGCCGTGCCCGGCCTGCGCCACTGGATCGAGACACTGCGCACCGGCCAGCCGCCGCGCCCCGAAACGCCCGGCCAGGCTGCGCCTGCCGGAGACCCCGGGCAGGCGCTGCGCGCCGTGTTCGCCGCGATGCTGGACGACGCCGCGCGCCCGCTGCGTGCGGAGGCCGAGGCGGCCCTGCTGGAGTCGCAGGACTCCGGCCTGGCGGTCTACGCCGGCATCGCCCGCGCCTACCCCGGCGACCCCGGCATCCTGGCCGCCCTCCTGCTGAACCACGTCACGCTCCGCCCCGGCGAGGCCCTCTACCTCGGCGCCGGCGTGCCGCACGCCTACCTCGGCGGCATCGGCGTGGAGATCATGGCCAACTCCGACAACGTGCTGCGCTGCGGGCTCACCTCCAAGCACGTGGACGTGCCCGAGCTGATGCGGGTCGTGGACTTCACCCCGTCCGACCCGCACCGCGTCGAGCCGGTGGCCGATGGCTCAGGCGGCTACGACTACCGCCCGCCCGCCCCCGAGTTCGCCCTCACCCGGTACGAGCTGACCGGCGCCGGCGAGCACCCCCTGCCCGGCGGCGTGCCGGGCATCGTGCTCTGCGTCGAGGGCGAGACCAGGCTCGGCGACGACCTGACGCTGCGCCCTGGCCAGTCCGCCTTCGTGCCCGCCGCCGCCGCGTCGCCGCGGGTCTTTGGAAAGGGCACGGCTTATCTCGCCCAGCCCGGCGCCTTTACAATGTAGATTTCTGGGGCGGGAACGTTTCGTCCCTGGGTTGAACGTCCCGTCCCTAGGCTCCTGGCCGTGACCGACCACGTGACCATCGAGCCCAGCATCCTGTACTTCGGCACCCCGGTCGTGCTGCTCACGACCGAGAACCCCGACGGCACCTTCAACCTCGCGCCCATGTCCTCGGCCTGGGCGCTGGACCGGGTGATCGTGCTCGGGCTGGGCGAGGAGGGGCAGAGCGCCCGCAACCTCGCGGAACGTCCCGAGCTGGTGATCAACCTGCCCGCTCCGCACCAGTGGGAGGCGGTGGAGCGGCTGGCGCCGCTGACCGGCCGCTTCCCCGTGCCGGACACCAAGCACGCCGGGTGCCGCTTCGAGCCCGACAAGTTCGGCGCCGCCGGCCTGCGGCCGGAGCCCTCCGACGGGGTCCGGCCGCCGCGGGTGGCGGAGTGCCCGCTGCAGTTCGAGGCGCGGGCGCAGCGCGTACGGCGGGACGCGTCGGCCTCGTTCGTCATCGTCGAGGCCCTCGTCACCGCCGTGCACGCCGACCCGCGCCTGGTGGTGCCGGGGACCCAGCACGTGGACCCGGCCGCGTGGAGCCCGCTGATCTACAACTTCCGCCACTACTTCGGGCTCGGCCCGCAGCTCGGCCACTCCTACCGCACCCAGACCCCCACTGTCACGGGCGGCACTGTCACGGGCGGCACTGTCACGGGCGGCACTGTCACGGGCGGCACCGTCACGGGCGGCACCGTCACGAGCGCCGCCGGATCGTGAGCACGTTGTCGGTGCGGGTGGTCGGCTCGCCGTCGGGGCCCTTCTGGCTGCGCTCGAACTCCTCGCAGCGCAGCACCTCCCACTCCCCCTCCCCCGGCTCCAGGGAGTCGAGCACCTCCTGCGGCGTCGGGAAGTGCACGTCGGGGTGGTCGTGCTGCCAGGCCGACCAGCCGGCGTGCCCGGCGACCAGGAGCACCCCGCCGGGCGCGACCGCGGCGGCGGCCCTGCGCAGGATCCGCTCGCGCGGCATGTCGCCGGTGGAGTGCAGGTAGCAGGCGCTGACGAGGTCGTAGACCCCCTCGGGGAACGACTCGCCGAGGTCGTGCCGCTGCCAGTCGATCCGGTCCCCCACCCCGGCCTCCTCGGCGTGGCGGGCGGCGCGGCGCAGGGCGACGCCGGAGATGTCGGCGGCGGTGACCTGCCAGCCCCTGGCCGCCAGCCAGATCGCGTCGCCGCCCTCGCCGCTCCCGAGGTCCAGCGCGCGGCCCGCCGGCAGGCCGGAGACCTCCTCGACGAGCACGACGTTCGGGTCACCGCTCCAGATGCGCTCGCTCTGGCGGTAGCGGGTGTCCCAGGACTCCTCCTCCGTCAGCCCCTCCGGCGCCTGGCCGTGCCCGGTGTTCGCGAACGCGGCGCGGCGGGCGGCCACGGCGGCCCTGGCCTCCTCGCCGACCAGGTCCGCGTTGATGGCCGCGCCGGCCCGCACGCCCGCCGCGGCGGCGCTGACGACCTGGTCCATCACGTTGTGCACATTGCCCGCCACGTACACGCCCGGCACCTCGGTCTTGCCCATGGGGTCGGCGGGGACGTAGGTGCCGACGACGAACCCGTTCATCTCCTGATCGGCCGTCTCCAGCCCGAGCCCGCCGAGGCCGTCGAGCCGGGCGTTCAGCCGGGTGCCGACGGCCAGCGCCTGCCGCGGCACCTGCTTGCCGTCGGCCAGCCGCACGCCGGTGAGCCGGTCGCCGGTCACCACGACGCCGGTCACCTCGCCCTCGACCACGGTGACGCCCCTGGCGGCGAGCTGCTCGCGGGCCTCCTCCCCCGGCTCGGGGGCCGTGTGCAGGAAGAGGGTCACGTCGTCGCTCCACTGCCGCCACAGCAGCGCCTGGTGCGCGGCCAGCGGATTGGTGGCCACGACGCCGATGGCCTGGTCACGCACCTCCCAGCCGTGGCAGTACGGGCAGTGCAGCACCTCGCGGCCCCACCGCTCGGCCAGGCCGGGCACCGGCGGCAGCTCGTCCACCAGGCCGGTGGCGACCAGCAGCCGGGCCGCCTCGACGGCGGCGCCGTCCTCCAGGGTGACGCGGAAGCGCCCGTCGGCGAGCCGCTCCGCCGCCGTGACCACGCCCGTCACGACCTGTCCCCCGTACGAGGCCACCTCCGCGCGGCCGGTCGCCAGCAGGTCGCGGGGCGGCACGCCCTCGTGCCCGAGCACCACGTGCACACCCTGCGCGGGGGCGTTCCTGGGCTGCCCCGCGTCGATCACCAGCACCTTGCGGCGCCCCCGGGACAGCGCGAGGGCCCCGCTCAGCCCGGCGGCCCCGCCACCGATCACCACCACGTCGTACGTCGCGTCCATGCGCGGCTCCTCTCGCTCGTTCACTGTCGCGCCACTGTGCGTCACCCGCTCAGCGGTTGACAAACTTCGTTGCCGAAATGGCAAAGTAGGCCGGATGGAACTCGATGAGGTGCTGCAGGCGGTGGGCCCGCGGCTGCGGGCGATGCGCCAGGAGCGGGGCACGACGCTGGCGGAGCTGTCCAGGACCACCGGCATCTCGGTCAGCACGCTGTCGCGGCTGGAGTCCGGCGGGCGCAGGCCCACCCTGGAGATGATGCTGCTGCTGGCCGACGCCTACCAAGTGCAGATCGACGAGCTGATCGACGCTCCCGTGACGGGTGACCCGCGGGTGCACATGCGGCCGGTCAAGCGGCACGGCATGACGTACGTGCCGCTGAGCCGGCGGCCGGGCGGGCTGCAGGCGTTCAAGCAGATCTACCCGCCGGGATGGCCGGGCTACGAGCCTGAGCAGCAGGTCCACGAGGGTTACGAGTGGCTGTACGTGCTGGCCGGGCGGCTGCGGCTGCTGCTCGGCAGGCATCACGTGGTGCTGGCGGCGGGCGAGGTGGCCGAGTTCGACACCCGGACGCCGCACGCGTTCGTCAACGAGGCCGACGAATACACCGAGGTGCTGGCCCTGTTCGGGCCGCAGGGCGAGCGCATGCACGTACGCGCCCGCCCCGCGGCGAGGTGACGTTGCTCAATCGGTGACGACCAGGTCGAGCCGGGCGAGCCGGTCCGGGTCGGCGAGGATGTCGATCTCGACGATGCGGCCGTCCGTGATCGTGAAGCTCATGACCGCCGACGGCTTGCCGTCCACGGTGTTGACCACCCCTGCCAGGCCGTTGACCAGCGCGGCGTGCGCGGTGGACGGCGAGTAGCGGCGGAAGGTCAGCGCCTGGCCCGCCACGTCGGCCGCGCCGCGGATCTCGGCCAGGCCGCCGCCGGTCAGCGCGCCCGCGTCGGCACGCAGCACCGCGTCCGGGTCGAGCAAGGACACCAGCGCCGCGAAGTCACCCCGGTGCGCGGCGGCGATGAACGCCTCCACGATCTTCCGCTGCCTGCCGAGGTCGGGGTCGGGCACCGGCGCGGCGCCGCGCACCCGCCGCCTGGCCCTGCTGGCGAGCTGCCTGGCCGTGCCGGGAGAGCGTCCGACGAGCGGCGCGATCTCCTCGAACGGCACCGCGAACATGTCGTGCAGCACGAACGCCAGCCGCTCGGCCGGGGTCAGCGACTCCAGCACCACCAGCAGCGCCAGCCCGACGGAGTCGGCCAGCAGCGCCGCCTGCTCGGGGTCCGGCCCCGAGGCCGGGCTCACCACCGGGTCGGGCAGGCGCGCCTCCAGCGGCTCCTCGCGGCGCGAGGTGCGGGCGCGCAGCATGTCGAGGCACACCCGGCCGACGACCGTGGTCAGCCAGCCGCCCAGATTCTCCACGTCGCCGGGGTCGCTGCGGCTCAGCCGCAGCCACGCCTCCTGCACGGCGTCCTCGGCCTCGCTGAGCGAGCCCAGCATCCGGTACGCCACCGCCTTCAGATGCCCCCGGTGCTCCTCGAACCGGCTCGCCAGGAATTCACGATCGTTCATCGGGCCTCGTCTCACTGTCGTGCGTCCGTCACCGCAATGACGTTCGCGGGCGGGCCGATGTGACACGCTCACTCCAGGACGGAGTGCCGCTTGCTGTAGGCGAAGTAGACGATCAGCCCGAGCAGGAACCAGGCGGCGAAACGCAGCCACGTCACCGGGGCGAGGAAGGTGATCAGCCAGATCGAGAACAGCACGCCCACGGCCGGCACCACGGGCATCCACGGCGTGCGGAACGAGCGCGGCAGGTCCGGCTGCCTGTACCGCAGCACGATCACCGCCACGCACACGACCACGAACGCCAGCAGGATGCCGATGTTGGTCAGCTCGGCCGCCTCCCTGATCGGCAGGAAGCCGGCGATCAGCGCCGAGGCGACGCCCACGATCCAGGTGACCCGCGTGGGCACCCGGCGCACCGGGTGCAGCTTGGCGAACCAGGCGGGCAGCAGCCCGTCCCTGCTCATCGAGAACCAGATGCGGGTGACGCCGAGCATGAAGGTGAACATGACGGTGAGGATGCCGACGATGGCCCCCACCGCGATGACCGAGGCCAGCCCCGACAGCCCGGCGGCGGCGAAGGCCGAGGAGAAGCCGCTCTCCGGGTCGATGTCGCGGTAGTTCTGCATGCCGGTCAGCACCAGGCACGCCAGCACGTACAGGATCATGGAGATGACCAGGGAGTAGATGATCGCCTTGGGCATGTGCCGCTGCGCGTCGCGCGACTCCTCGGCCGCGGTGCTCATCGCGTCGTAGCCGAACACGGCGAAGAAGACGGTGGCGGCTCCGGTGATGGCGCCGCCGACCCCGTACGGGAAGAACGGGGTGTAGTTGGCGGTGTTGATGTGGAAGAAGCCGACCACGACGACCAGCAGCACCACCGCGACCTTGATCCCCACCACGAACGTCTCGAACCTGGCCGCCGCGCGGATCCCCAGGTTCAGCAGCGCCGCGATGATCAGGCACAGCACCACCGCGAACAGGTCCACCACGTGCCCGGGGCCGGTGCCGGGCGCGCCGAGCGACCAGGCGGGCAGCGTGAGGCCGAGCTGCTGGACCAGGAAGCCGAAGTAGCCGGAGATGCCGATCGCCACGACCGCGACGATCGCGGTGTACTCCAGCAGCAGGTCCCAGCCGATGAACCAGCCGACGATCTCCCCGAGGACCGCGTACCCGTAGGTGTAGGCCGAGCCGGCCTTCGGGATCAGGCCGGCGAACTCGGCGTAGGAGAGCGCGGCGGCGGCGCTGGCGATGCCCGCGATGAGGAACGACACGAGCACGGCCGGGCCCGCGGTCTCGTGGGCGACCGCGCCGGCCAGGGCGAAGATGCCCGCGCCGATGATGCCGCCCACCCCGATCGCCGTGAGCTGCCACAGGCCGAGCGATCTGGACAGCTCGCCCTCGTGTTCGGTGGCGATCTGCGCCACCGGTTTGCGCCTGAAGACGCTGCGCGAAGTGACCATGACGCCCCCACTGACGATGTCCGGTCCGTGGGTGCGGCCTTCCCTCCTGTGCGGCGGCTAACCTGCGGCACGCTGCCTGAGGACGTTCTTTTGGATCTTGCCGGTGGAGGTCTTGGGCAGCTCGCAGAAGACGACCGCCTTCGGGGCCTTGAAATGCGCCAGGCGGGCGCGTACGTGCTCGATGAGCTCCGCCTCGGTGGCGTGGGCCCCGGCGGCGAGGGTGACGTACGCGACGGGCACCTCGCCCCAGTGCGCGTCGGGCCGGGCCACGACCGCGGCCTCCTGCACGGCGGGGTGGCCGACCAGCACGTTCTCCACCTCGACGGAGGCGAGGTTCTCGCCCCCTGAGATGATCACGTCCTTGGCCCTGTCGACGATCCACACGTACCCGTCATCGTGCACCACGCCCAGGTCGCCGGTGCGGAACCAGCCGTCGGGGGCGGCCTTCTCCGTGGCCGCCGGGTCCCGGTGGTAGCCGATCATGACGTCGTTGCCGCGTACGGCGATCTCGCCGACCGTGGTGGCGTCGGCGGGCACGTCGCGGCCGTCGTCGGCGACGACGCGGATGCGCTGGGCGATCACGTTGCCAACGCCCTGGCGGGCGGTCAGCGCGGCGGACTCCTCGATCGGCAGGCCCCGCCATTCGGGCTGGGGCTGGCAGATGACGGCGGGCCCGTAGGTCTCGGTGAGCCCGTACAGGTGGATCACGTCGATGCCGGCCTGCAGCGCCCGGCCCAGCAGCGCGGGGCTCGGGGGCGCGCCGCCGACGCAGGCCAGCAGGCGCGGGTCGAGGGCGTCCGCCGGGGCGTCCGGATGGGCGAGCAGCGAGGTCAGGACGGTCGGGGCGCCGCACAGGTGGGTGACGCGGTGCTCGCGGATCAGCCGCCACACCTCGCCCGGCTCCATTTTGGGCAGGCAGACGTGCCGGGCGCCGGCCAGCGTGACCGCCCAGGGGAAGCACCAGCCGTGGCAGTGGAACATCGGCAGCGTCCACAGGTAGGAGGAGGCGGCGTCCAGCTTGGTGTGCAGGGCCATGGCGAGCGCCTGGAGGTAGGCGCCGCGGTGGTGGTACACCACGCCCTTGGGACGGCCGGTGGTGCCGCTGGTGTAGTTGATCGACAGCGGGGTCAGCTCGTCCTCCACCCTGACCAGCAGCGGCTCTCCCGCGGCGACGAGCTGCCCGTACTCGGTGGCGGGGACCAGCCGGCACCCGGTGCCCGCCGCCGGCACCCCGAACGTGGCCTCCAGCAGCAGGTGCCCGTTGCCCGCCAGCACCGCCACCCGGTCGCCCGGCCGCACCCCGGCCGCGGCCAGCGGGCCCGCCAGGCGCTGGACGCGGTCCCACAGGGTGGCGTAGGTGAGCTGGAACCCGCCGTTCACGACGGCGAGCCGCGGGCCGAAGACGGTGGCGGATCGTTCGAGGAAGGTGGTGGGGGTCAGGGGCTCGTACGACAACATCCGCGGTCTCCTCCGGCTGCCGGGGTCGTGACTGCGCACTACGAATGGTGACCCCTGCTGCCGGAGGCAGGCGAGACCTCCGGAGCGATCTCGCGACCGGGACGGCCGGCGCATGGCGCGGGCGGCGGGCTCGCGGCGACTGGCTCGCGGTGCCGGACTCGCAGTGGCGGACTCGCAGTGGCGGACTCGCGGCGGCGAACTCGCGGCGGCGAACTCGCGGCGGCGGGCTGGCAGTCGGGGAGCTCAGTCCGGGCCGCCGCGCCCGGTGGGGCGGGCGGCGGAGCGGGCGCGGAAGGCCGCCGCCTTGGTCCTGCTCTGGCACGAGCGGGAGCAGAACTGGCGCACGCCGTTGCGGGAGGCGTCCACGTACACGCGGTCGCACTGCCTGGCCTGGCACAGCCCGAGCCGCCCGCCGAGGTCGCTGCCGATGGCCAGCGTCAGCGCGGAGGCGATGCCCGCGCTCCAGCCCACGGCGAGGCTGTCGTCGGCGCCGTGGAAGTGCACCTGCCACGGCTCGCCGGGCGCGCGGTCGAGCTGGGGCCGCGCGCCCGTGCTGATGACGAGCGCGTTGACGAGGGCGGCGGCGTCGTCGTCGCGGCCCGCGTCCATGGCCTCGAACACGCGGCGCACCTTCAGCGTGGTGCCGGCCAGGTAGAGGGCCTCCTCCATGGACACCGTCACGTTGCCCGGCAGCACGGCGCGGATCATGTCGGGCAGCGACTCCCCCTTGGGCGCCACGTAGGGCCTGCCCCGGTCGCCGCCGTCGGTCAGCACGTTCACGAGCGACACCGCGGTGTCCAGCAGGATCGCAACGTGACTATCGAACAGCACTTGACTGGTCACTCCTGAGGTCGTAGCGTCCGTGACCGACGTTAGCAGTTTCGTCGGTCATGCGGGAGGTGAACGTGCCGATCAGGGGGCTCCGTGCGGAGCGTCTGCCGCGTACGGTGTGGTGGCTCGTGCTGGCGCGGGCGATCAACCGGCTGGGGGCCTTCTCGGTCGGGTTCCTGACGGTGCTGATCACCGCCGAGTTCGGGGTGAGCGCGGTCGCCGCCGGGGTCGTCGCCGCCGCCTTCGGCCTGGCCACCATCCCCTCGCGGCTGCTGGGCGGCGTGCTGGCCGACCGGCTGGGCCGCCGCCGCACGATCGTGGCGGGGCTGGTGGGGTGCGCGCTGGCGCAGGCGGGCATCGCGGTGTCGGGGTCGGTGGCGATGGTGGCCGGGTTCGCCGTCCTGCTCGGGCTGGCCTTCGAGGTCTACGAGCCGCCGTCGCAGGCGATGATCGCCGATGCCGTACGCCCGGCGCAGCAGGCGCAGGCGTTCAGCCTGTTCAACACGGCGCTGGCGGTGGGCGGCATGGGCGCCGGGCTGATCGCGGCCGGGCTGGGCCGGTGGGATCTGCGCTGGCTGTTCGTCGCGGACGCCGTCTCGTGCCTGCTGTGCGCGGTCGTGATCCGCCTCGTCCTGCCCGCGGACCGCCCCGCCCCCGTCCCCGTTCCCGCCCCCGACGCCAGCCCCGGCGCCAGCCCCGGCTCCGCCCCCGACGCCAGCTCCGGCTTCGGCCACGGCTCCGGCTCCGGCTCCGGCGGCCCGAGCCGGGGGACGTGGGCGGCCTGGCGTGACCGCAGGCTGCTCGTGCTGCTGCTCTCCGGCACCCTGTTCGCGGTGATCTTCATGCAGGTCGGGATGGCGATGCCGCTGGCGCTGGCGCGGCGCGGCATGGAGGCGGCCGACGCCGGGCTGCTGTCGGCCGTCGCGGCGGTCGTCATGGTGCTCTGCCAGCCACTGCTCAGGTGGACGGCGGCGCTCTCCCACCACGCGGCGATGACCTGGGGCTACCTGCTGCTCGCCACGGGCCTGGCCGGCTACGCCGCGTCGGGCGGGCTGCCCGGCCACCTCGCCGCGACGCTCGTGTGGAGCGCCGGCGACGTGCTGATGTTCGGGCGCAGCTACGCCCTCGTCGTGGACCTCGCACCCCCGGACGCGCGCGGGCGCTACCTGTCGGTCTTCGGCACCTGCTGGGGCTTCGCCACCGTGCTGGCACCCTTGAGCGGCACCCAGCTCCTCGACCGCGCGGGGCCGGAGGGCCTGTGGGGCGGGCTGGCCGCCGCCTGCCTGCTGCTGGCCGTCGCGCAGCACACCGTGATCAGGCCGCTGCTCGACAGGCAGGCTCCTGCGCTATAGTGGGCGCGGGCCCACCATAGTGGGCACACGCCCACCCAGTCAACCCGGGGGCGTTTCCCAGGTGGAAGAGGATCGACGATGCCGACAGGGGTGCACCTCCGCGATCCGCGCGAGCAGCTCTTCGCCGCCGCCGAGCAGATCCTGGAGCAGGAGGGCCCGGACGCGCTCACCAGCCGGGCGGTGACCCTGCGGGCCGGGTGCGCCAAGGGGGTCCTGCACCGGCACTTCGAGTCCTTCGACGCCTTCCTCGCCGAGTACGTCCTCGACCGCATCTCCCTGCTGCAGGCCCAGGGCGCCGTCCTGCGCGACTCGGCCGGGACGGGCACCGTGGCAGGCAACCTCACCGACGCCCTGATCAAGCTCTTCGGCCCGGCCGCCGTGTCGATCGTCGCCCTGGTCACGTTCAACAACCAGCTGCGCGTCCGGCTGCGCGAGGCGCGGGCCGCCGGCGGGGTGCCGATCATGACGGAGATCGGGCAGGTGCTCGCCGGCTACCTCACCGCCGAGCAGGGCCTGGGGCGCCTCGCTGCCGACGCCGACGTCTCCAGGCTCGCGCCGACGCTGGTGGGGGCCGCGCACCTGATGTTCGCCGGGCTCGACGGCCTGCCGCCGTGGCCGGAGGACGTCCGCGACGTCGTCGTCTCGGTGCTCGGGAGCGCACTGACGTCCCGGTGACGCCGCCCGGCCGGGACCGGCGCCCGCACCTGACCATCACCCGCACACACCCTCTGGAGAACGCATGAGCAACCCAGACGCGGTCATCGCCGCACTGCGCACCGGACACGACTCCCTCGCCGCCACCGTGTCCTCGTTCGCCGAGGGCGACCTGGCCCGCCCCTCGGGCGCCTCCGAATGGGACATCTCCCAGGTGCTGAGCCACCTCGGGAGCGGCGCCGAGATCGCCCGAGCCACCCTGCGGGCCGCCCTCGACGGCGAGCCGCCCCGCGGGCAGGACTTCATGCAGTCCGTCTGGGACCGGTGGAACGCCATGACGCGCGGGGATCGCGCCGACGGCTTCCTGCGCTCGGACGAGGAGCTGATCGCGCTGTACGAGTCGCTCGACCAGGACACCCGCGCCGGCCTCCGCGTCGACCTGGGCTTCCTGCCCGCGCCGGTCGACCTGGCCACGGCGGGGCGGCTGCGGCTCAGCGAGCTGACCCTGCACGCCTGGGACGTGCGCGTCGCCTTCGACGAGCACGCCACCCTGGCCCCCGAAGCCGTCCGCCAGCTCCTGCACGGCGAGCCTGACCTCACCGGCTGGCTCGGCAGGCCGGAGCAGCTCGGCGGCGAGCACGCGGTCGTGCGCGTGACCACCAGCGAGCCGGAGTCGGAGTTCGCGCTGCGGCTGAGCGAGCAGGTCAGCGTGGACTTCGACCTCCCCGACAAGGCCGACGGCACGTTGCGGCTGCCGGCCGAGGCGTGGCTGCGGCTGGTGGCCGGCCGCCTCGCGCCGCGCCACACCCCCGAGGGCATCGCCACCACCGGCGCCGCCGACCTCGACCTGCTGCGCCGCGTCTTCCCCGGCTACTGAGCGGGCACCGTCCGCCGGGCCGCTAGCATCCATGCTCGATCGACACGAAAGGCACGGAACATGATCGAGCACCCCCTGTGGCCCACGGCCGGCGCCGCGACCGTCACCGCCTTCCCCGTCGCCCGGGAGGACGGGCCGGCGCCCGCCATCGTGGTGTGTCCGGGTGGTGCCTACCATCACCTGGCGGAGCACGAGGGCGCGCCGGTCGCGCGGTGGCTGAACTCGCTCGGCATCGCCGCGTACGTGCTGCGCTACCGCATCGCGCCGCACCGCCACCCGCTCCCGCTCCTCGACGCCGCCAGGGCGGTGCGCTGGGTGCGGCACCACGCCGCCGGCCACGGCGTGGACCCGGACAGGGTGGGGGTGCTCGGGTTCTCGGCGGGCGGGCATCTGGCCGGGCTGCTCGCCACCGAGCAGGGCCCCATGCTGACCGAGGGCCCGCACGACGCCGTGGACGAGGCCGACCCCCGGCCGGGGCTCGCCGTGCTGTGCTACCCGGTGACCGCGCTGGCCGGGCCGTTCGCGCACCGCGGCTCGTCCGACAACCTGCTCGGCGCGGACGCGCCCGAGGCGGTGCGCGAGGAGCTGTCGCTGGCGAGCCGGGTGACCGGGGGCACTCCGCCGGTGTTCCTGTGGCACACCGCCGACGACGAGGCCGTGCCGGTCGCGAACACCCTGATGCTCTCCCAGGCGCTGGCCGGGCACGGCGTCGCGCAGGAGGTGCACGTCTACCCCAGCGGCAGGCACGGGCTCGGCCTGGCCGGGCAGGACCCGGTCGTGGGCGACTGGACCGCGCGGTGCGCGGCCTTCCTGCGCGGCCAGGGGTGGTGACCCGGGCTCAGGCCGCCTGGTCGGCGGCTCGCATGCGCTCGAAGCCGGCCACGTACTGGCGGTAGACGTGCTTGTCGTTGAGCCGCAGCAGCCTCTCGTCGTTGCGGCGCAGCGAGGTCTGGTGCAGCACGGCCTTGACCTCCTCGTCCGCGATGCCGTACACGACCTGCACGCGGCAGCCGTCGCAGTCCAGGCCGGGGCAGACAGGGCTCTGCTCGGCATGCGGGGACTCCTCCGGCGTTACGGTCAGCCCGCGTGCGGGACTAGAACTCGCGCCAGTCTCCGGAGCTGAGCGCGGAGGCGCCCTGCGGCCCCATGAGTGTCATGCCGCCGTCCACGAACACGGTCGCGCCCGTGACGTAGGAGGCGGCAGGCCCGGCGAGGAAGGCCACGACGGCGGCGACCTCGCGGGCGTCGCCCGGCCTGGGGATCGGGTTGCCCGGCCGGCTGCCCTGCTGCGGCGGCAGGTCCTCCTGCCCGGTCATGGGGGTGGCGATCTCGCCCGGCGCGACCGTGTTGACGGTGATGCCGTGGTCGGCCAGCTCCAGCGCCAGCACCCGGCTGAACATGCGCAGCCCGCCCTTGGCCGCGCAGTACGGCCCCGAGCCCAGCTTCGGGAACTCCTCGTGCACGCTGGTGACGTTGACGACCCGCCCGCCGCGCCCCGCGGCCACCATGCGCCTGGCCGCCCGCTGCGCGCACAGGAAGGCGCCGTCGAGGTCCACCGCCAGGATCTCCCGCCAGCGCGCGTAGCCCATCTCCAGCAGCGGCTCGTGGCTGCCGGTGCCCGCGTTGTTGACCAGCACGCCGAGCCCGCCCAGCTCGTCGGCCAGCTCGTCCACGACCGCGGCGGCCCGTTCCGGGTCGGTCAGGTCGTGCTGCCGGATCGCGGGCGCCTGGCCGGGACCGCGGACCAGGCGGGCGGTCTCCTCGGCGCCGTCGCGATCGGAGTGGTAGGTGATGCCCACGTCGAAGCCCTGCTCGGCCAGCGCCACGGCGGTGGCCTTGCCGATGCCGGAGTCGGCTCCCGTGACGATGGCCACGCGGTCGTATGCGTCGTTCATGATCTCTCCCTTCCCCCGGTGACCGGCTGAAACGGGAAGTGGCGTCCAGGCCACATCGGGCTAACCCCGCCGACAGCATTCCTATCGATCAAGAGACTCTACGCTCAGTGGCCATATAACTACTTTTAGTAGCGACTGCCTGTCCGACCTGCGGAGGAAAAATGCCCACGGACCCGATGGAAACCCGGCTCAGCCTGGACACCCGGGCCGCGCGCAATCTGGCCACGACCACCAAGACGCGGCCGCAGATGCAGGCCATCAGCTCCCGCTGGCTGCTGCGCATGCTGCCCTGGGTCGACGTGCGCGGCGGGACCTATCGGGTCAACCGGCGCCTGACGCACCGGCCGGGGCGCGGGCGGGTCGGCGTGGTGCCGGGCGGGCCCGAGCACGTGCGGATCGTGCCGGGGACGCTGACCGAGATCCCGGCGCTGCGCGGTTTCGGCGACGACGACGTGCTGACGGCCATCGCCGGCGAGTTCGCCGTGCGGGAGCTGCGGCCCGGCGACGTCGTGGCCGAGGAGGGCGACCCCGTCACCGGCGCCTGGGTGATCGCGCACGGCCGGGTCGAGCGCCTGTCCACCGGCCCGTACGGCTCCCCCCAGTTCCTCGGCGTCATCGCCGACGGCGACCAGTTCGGCGACGAGGTGCTGACGGAGGAGGACGCCCGCTGGCCGTGCACGTTCAGGGCGGCCACGCCGTGCACGGCCCTGTTCGCGCCACGCGACGGCCTGCGGCGGGTGGCCGACCGGTCGGCGCCGCTGCGCGAGCACCTGGCGGGCTACCTCGACACGCTGAGCAGGCCGGCCAACCGCCGCGGCGAGGCGGCCGTGCACCTGTCGGCCGGCCACACCGGCGAGCCGGTCCTCGACGGTACGTTCGTGGACTACGACCTGCACCCCCGCGAGTACGAGCTGAGCGTCGCCCAGACCATCCTGCGCGTGCACACGCGGGTCGCCGACCTGTTCAACGACCCGATGAACCAGATCGAGCAGCAGCTCCGCCTGACCATCCACGAGCTGCGCGAGCGCCAGGAGTCGGAGCTGCTCAACGACCCCGAGTTCGGGCTGCTTCACAACACCGACTACGACCAGCGCATCTACACCTGGTCGGGCCCGCCGACCCCCGACGACGTGGACGAGCTGATCAGCATGCGCCGCAAGACTCGCCTGCTGCTGGCCCATCCCAAGGCGATCGCGGCGTTCTTCCGCGAGTGCAACAAGCGCGGGCTGGTGGTGGGCAGCACCGAGGTGAACGGGCACGAGGTGCCGTCGTGGCGAGGCATCCCGATCTTCCCCTGCGGCAAGATCCCGGTCTCGCCCCACCGCACCACGTCGATCCTGGCGCTGCGCACGGGCGAGGACGACCAGGGCGTCGTCGGGCTCTACCAGACGGGCATCCCGGAGGAGTTCGAGCCGGGGCTCAACGTGCGCTTCATGGGCATCAACTCCCAGGCCGTGATGTCGTACCTGGTCAGCGCCTACTACTCGGTGGCGGTCCTGGTGCCCGACGCGATCGGGATCCTCGAGGGCGTCGACGTCGCCGCCCCGCGCTCGTGACCCGCCCAGTCCAGGAAGAGGCGCGTTATGTCTGACATCCCGGCCGGGCCGACGGGCCTGGGCTCGTACACGCTCAGCCTGCGCTCGGCGCTGCGGCCGTACCGGCACACCTTCCAGGACGACGACGGGCACCAGCCGCCCTCCTACGGCGGCTCCGGCAGGCGCGGCAGCCCGAGCCTGGCGCCGCTCGCCTACCGGGAGCTGGAGTGGGGCGACGGCACCTACCCGCCGCTCTACTGCCCGGAGGCCGACCGCGTGGACGACGAGCTGGGCGCGGAGGTGGACCGGCGGCTGGTGGCCTGGGCGGAGCGGATCGGGCTGCACGAGGGGCGGATGGCGGAGTTCGCCTCGACGGGGTTCGGGCGGCTGGCCATGCTGACCCACACCGACAGCGACGACCCCGACATGCTGCTGATCGCCGCCCAGATGAACGCCGCCTGGTGGGCCGCCGACGACTACTACGCCGACGAGACCGACCTGGGCGCCACCCCCACGGAGCTGCCGCCGCGCCTGGCGCTGGTCATGTCGGCCATGGACCCGCCGCCGGACGCCGGCCGCTACACCGAGCAGCTCGAGGAGGCGATCACCAGCGACCCGGTGCTGGTCTCGCTGCGCTCGGCCACCAGCCACGCCGCCCGCCACTGCACCTCGGCGCAGGTCATGCGGCTGTGCAACATCACCAGCCAGATGTACGTGAGCTGGGACGCCTACGCCGCCTGGCGGTACCTGGAGACACCGCCGCCCGTCTGGCGCTATCTCGCGGCCCGCCAGCACGACAGCTTCTACACCTCGATGGTGCTCATCGACATCGTCGGCGGCTACGAGCTGTCGCCGCACCTGTTCGCCGAGCGCCGCTTCCACACCGCGCTCATGCAGGCGGGCACCGCCGCCGTGCTGGTCAACGACCTGCACTCGGCGGCCAAGGAGGCGGCCGACGAGCTGCCCGACTCCAACGTGGTGCTGCTCATCGCCGAGGAGGAGGGCTGCTCGACCCGCGAGGCCGTCGAGCGCACGGTGAGCCTGCACAACGCCTTCGTCCGCGGGTTCGAGCAGAGCCAGCGGGAGCTGTCGGCCCTGCCCTCCCCCGAGCTGAAGCGGTTCCTGCGCGGCGCGCAGGCGTGGATGGCCGGGGGCATCGAGTGGCACGGCAGCACGAGCCGCTACCGATCCTGACCACGACGACCGTACGACCGCAACAGGAAGGAGCCCGAGGTGACCGTCACCCCGAACGCAGTCCCCGTTCTGAGCAGCCTCTATCAGCAATCCGTCGCCGACTACTGGAACACCGAGGAGAACCCGGTCAACCTGCGCCTGGGGGAGGTGGACGGCCTCTACCACCACCACTACGGCATCGGCGAGGTCGACTGGTCGGTCCTCGACGGCCCCGCCGAGACCAGGGAGAGACGGGTCGTCAACGAGCTGCACCGGCTGGAGAGCGCGCAGGCGGAGACGCTCATCGCGCACCTCGGCCCGCTGCGCCCCGAGCACCGCGTCATGGACGCGGGGTCCGGCCGCGGCGGCTCCAGCTTCCTGGCCAACCTGCGCACCGGCTGCCAGGTGGACGGCGTGTCGATCTCCGAGTCGCAGGTGGCCTTCGCCAACCAGCAGGCCAAGGAGCGCGGCGTGGACGACCGGGTGCGCTTCCACTTCCGCAACATGCTCGACACCGGCTTCCCCACCGGTGACTTCCAGGCCATCTGGAACAACGAGAGCACGATGTACGTCGAGCTGTCGCTGCTGTTCGCCGAGCACTCCAGGCTGCTGCGCCGCGGCGGCCGGTACGTCTGCATCACCGGCTGCTACAACGACGCCTACGGCCTGCCCTCGCGGGCGATCAGCCAGATCAACGCGCACTACATCTGCGACATCCATTCGCGCAGCACCTACTTCAAGGAGCTGGCCGCCAACCGGCTCGTCCCCGTGAGCGTGGTGGACCTGACGGCGGCCACCATCCCCTACTGGGAGCTGCGGGCCAGGACGCACCTGGCCACCGGGATCGAGGAGGCCTTCCTGGAGGCGTACAAGAGCGGCAGCTTCCAGTACCTGCTGATCGCCGCCGACCGCGTCTGACGGCCCGGCCCTCTCCCCCTCCCCCTGCTTCGCTGCACGCCCGGCAGCCCCCCTCGCGGCAACGCGTCCTGCCTGCCGGGCCGCCGGTGCGCCGGCAGGAACGCGGCGATCGCGAAGGCGAGCAGCGACGCGCCGCAGCCGATCGCCATGACCAGGCGGAAGCCGGCGGGCGACGGCACGGCCGGCGTGCCGGACCCGACCGTGAGCCGGGCGAGCACGACCCCGGCCACGGCGCTGGAGATCGAGGTGCCGATGGCCCGCGAGAGCGTGTTGAGGCTGTTGGCGGCGGCCGTCTCCGCGATCGGCACGGCTGACATGATGAGCGCGGGCATGGCCCCGTACGCCAGCCCGATGCCGGCCCCGATCACCGACGAGACGAGCACGAGCTGCCAGACGGCCGACATCAGCACCACCCCCAGCGCGTAGCCGGCGGCGACCACCAGGGCGCCCGCCATGAGCGTCACCTTGGGGCCCCGGGCGCGTGACAGGCGGGCCGACACCGGCGCCATCGCCATCATGACCAGCCCGGACGGCGCCAGCACCAGGCCCACGTCGAGCATCGTGGCGCCCAGCCCGTAGCCGGTGGAGGCGGGCAGCTGCAGCAGTTGCGGCAGCACCAGCGACATGGCGAACATGGCGAACCCGAACACGACCGAGGCCAGGTCGGTCAGCAGCACCTGCCGCCCGGCGGTGGTGCGCAGGTCCACCAGCGGCTCGCGGGCGCGCAGCTCCCACCGGCCCCATGCCGGCAGCACGACGGCCGACGCGCAGAACAGGCCCACCGTGACCGGGCTCCCCCACCCCCAGTCGGCGCCCTTGGAGACCGCGATCAGCAGGCACGTCAGCCCGGCCGACAGCCCCGCCGCGCCGGCCACGTCGAAGCGCCCGCCGCTGCGCACCTCCGACTCGGGCACCAGCGCCAGCACGAGCACGGCGGCCACGGCGCCGAACGCGGCCGACGTCCAGAACAACATGTGCCAGTCGGTCCGCTCGGCCAGCAGGGCCGCCGCGGGCAGGCCGAGCGCGCCGCCCACCCCGAGCGAGGCGCTCATCAGGGCGGTCGCCGAGCCTAGCCGGTCGGCGGGCAGCTCGTCGCGCATGATGCTGATGCCCAGCGCGATGACGCCGGAGGCGGCGCCCTGCAACGCCCGCCCGGCCACCATGGGGGCCAGCGTGTCGCTGAGCCCGCAGACGGCCGAGCCGATCACCAGGAGGGCGAGGCTGATCAGCAGCATGCGCCGCTTGCCGTACATGTCGCCCAGCCGGCCCACGACGGGCGTCGCGACGGCGCCGGCGAGCAGCGTGACGGTGATCGCCCAGGTGGCGTCGGTCGGGGTGGCGTGCAGCAGGCGGGGCAGCTGCGGGATCAGCGGGATCACCGCGGTCTGCATGAGCGCGACGACGATCCCGGCGAAGGCCAGCACCGCCACGACGGCCCGCGGTTTCCTGACGGAGGGCATGCAAGCAGCGTCCGGTCCAAGATCCCGGCCGTCAACCCGCGCACGGCGCGCGGGGCCGCCCCCGGATATCGGTTGCCTGCCGGGCGGGTCGTCCTCCATGATCGGGTCGCGTGACGACCGCACCCTCTTCCCCAGTCCCCCGCCCGCTGGCGCTGGTCACCGGCGTCGGCCGCACCGCCGGGATCGGCGCGGGCATCGCCGCCCGCCTCGCCGCCGACGGCTGGAACGTCGCCTTCACCTGCTGGACGCCGTACGACGAGCGGATGAGCTGGGGCGTCGAGGCCGGCGCGACCGGCGCCATCACCGAGACCCTCGCCGCCCACGGCGCCGCCACCGCGGCCGTCGAGGCCGACCTGTCGGACCCGGACGCCCCCGCGTTCGTCTTCGACGAGGCCGAGCGGCGCCTCGGCCCCGTCACGGCGCTGGTCCTGTGCCACTGCGAGTCGGTCGACTCGGGCCTGCTCGACACCAGCGTGGAGAGCTTCGACCGGCACTTCGCGGTCAACGCGCGGGCCACGTGGCTGCTGATCCGCGAGTTCGGCCGGCGTTTCACCGGCGCGCACGGCACCGGCCGGATCGTGGCCCTGACCAGCGACCACACGGTCGGCAACCTGCCCTACGGGGCGAGCAAGGGTGCCCTGGACCGGATCACGCAGGCCGCCGCGCACGAGCTGGCCCACCTCGGCGTCACGGCCAACGTCGTCAACCCGGGGCCGATCGACACCGGCTGGATGTCGGCGCAAACCCGGGAGCAGATGGTGCGCCTGACCCCGCTCGGCCGGCTCGGCACCCCGCACGACACCGCGAACCTGGTGTCCTTCCTGTGCTCGCCGCAGGGTCAGTGGATCAACGGGCAGCTGCTGATGAGCAACGGCGGCCTGGCTTAACCCGTGCGGCCGAGGAACGCGGTGACCGCCGCCGCGAACCGCCCGGGGTCGTCGAGCCACGGGAAGTGGCCCGCGCCCCGCTGCACGACCAGCTCGGCGCGGGGGAACAGCGCGGCGTACTCGGCGGCGACGCCGGGGATCGTGTTGAGGTCCAGCTCCCCGGCGAGCAGCAGCACCGGCGCGCCGAACCGGGCCAGCGCCGCCCGTGTCGCCTCCGGGTCGTAGGCGCCCGGCCCGCCGTACACGGCGGCGGCCTCGGCGTTCCTGCGCCGGTCGCAGAGCGTCTGGAACTGCCTGGCCGCCTCGTCCCACCGCCCGAACACGAACGGATCGACGGCCGCCCAGGTGTCGGCGGTGGCGTTGCCCGCCTGGATCTCCCGCAGGGCGGCGAAGGCCTCGGGGAACCAGGGCTCGCCCGCGCGCAGCTCGGCGGCCTCCATGCGGGCCTGCGGGGTGGGCTCCAGGTCGACGGCCTTGGTGCTGGGGGCGATCAGCAGGAGCCGGGCGACGCGGTGCGGGTGGCGGGTGGCGTACAGGACGGCGAGGTTCGCGCCGGCGGAGTGGCCGAGCAGGTCGATGCGGTCGAGGCCGAGGTGCTCGCGCAGGGCCTCGACGTCGGCCACGAGCCGGTCGCAGCGGTACGTGCCGGGGTCGGCCGGCTCGGCGGAGTCTCCGGTGCCCCGGGGGTCCGTGAGGATCAGCCGCCGGTGCTCGGGCAGGCCGCCGAGGTCGCCGAGATAGGTGCTGTCCTGCATGGGGCCGCCGGGCAGGCAGATCAGCGGGTCGCCGTCGCCGGCCACGTGGTAGGCCAGACGGGTTCCGTCGTGGGCCGAGTAGAAGGGCATGCCGGAGATCCTCGCAACCACGCCCCGCGCGGGGCAATCGGGTTTCTCGCCCGTTGAGCTGCGCAACCTTTGCCATGCGCTGGTCCGCGCCGAGGGTCGTTCGGCGGGCGTACGGGAAGGTTCGAGGTCGGATCGGCTCAATTCCACCTGGAGATGATCGTGCCCGCCAAAACCAGAAGCAGCACCAAAGCGACGACGAAGAAGCAGTCGAGCAGCCAGCCGTGGCTGCACGTCGACGGCACCGAGATCCAGGAGTTCGGCACCGTCAGGACGTGGCCGCTGGGCCTGTCGGACGAGGCCCGCGAGTACGCCTGCGAGCGGCTGAACCAGATCCTGGCCGACACGCAGATCCTCTACGCCCTGTACAAGAAGCACCACTGGCTGATGCGCGGCCCCACCTTCTACCAGCTCCACCTGCTGCTGGACAAGCACGCGGACGAGCAGCTCAAGCTAGTGGACCTGATCGCCGAGCGCGTCCAGACGCTGGGCGGCATCGCGGTGGGCGACCCGCGGCACGTCGCGGAGATCACCGTGGTGCCGCGCCCGCCGAACGGCGCGGAGGAGGTGCCGGCGATGTTGTCGAGGCTGATCGAGGCGCACGAGACGATCCTCGTCGCCTCGCACGACGCCGCCTCCCGCGCCGATGAGCTGGGCGACGACGGCACCAACGACCTGCTGGTCTCCGACGTGATCAGGACCGGGGAGCTGCAGACGTGGTTCCTGGTCGAGCACCTGGTGGACACGCCGCTCGTGGAGACGCCGCACGACGGTCAGGCCCGCACGCCGCAGAACGGCCAGGCCCGCGCGCCGCGCCGGGGCACGCGTTCGGCCAAGTAGCCGCCCGTCTCCGGGTAGCAGGCGGCGGCCGAGCCGGGGCTCAGCCGCCGGCCGCGGTTCAGCGCTGTGTGCCTGCTCAGCCCTCGGTGCCGAACCCGCCGAGCGCCTCGCGCTCCTCCTGCGTACGCAGCTCCTGGAAGACCGTGATGTGCAGGCCCGCGGGCGCGTCGAGCCGGGCGTTGAGCGACTCCCAGGGCGTCACGGTGGGCGGCGCCACCTCGGCCGCGCCCGCCGAGACCAGCCGTTCCGCGGTGCCCCTGGCGTCGTCCACCTCGAACGCGACGCGGATCTTGGGCGCCACCTGCCGGCCCACCTCGACCTCGTCGATCATCACCTTCTGCGCCGGGTTGGCGATCTCCAGCGTGGCGCGGCCCGCGTCGAGGATCGTCACGCGCGCACCGTCGCCGCCCGAGAACGCGGCCTGCTCGGGCAGGCCCAGCACATCGCGGTAGAAGGCCAGCGCGGCCTCGTAGTCCTCCGCCTCGACGACCAGCCTGAGCTGGCGGACCGGCGGGGGCGGGGAGGTGGGGTGCGTGGTCATGGACGGGCTCTCCTTCGTGCTTCAGCTGTTGCCTTCTGTGCAACCGGGCGGCCCCGGCACTTCATCCCGGGGATATGATCTTCGAATTCGCCCGGCTCTGGCCCTGGAGGACGTGTGGTTCCGTACGTGACCGTCTTAGCGACCCTGACCGCCGCGCTCGGCGCCCCGCCCGCCCAGCCCGCCGCCGGCACGGCGCTGCCGGGCACGGGTGCGACGGTCGTGGCCGACCTGGCCGGGCGGCCCGTGCAGCTCACCTCCTACGCCCCGCTCTCCCCCGACGGGCAGCGGGCCTGGAGCCCGGCCAAGAAGGCGTTCGTCGAGAGTGACGGTCCGTTCACGGTCTCCCCCGGCGAACGCTGGGAGGCCACGCTCGTCCGGGGCGCCCGCTCCCGCGTCGCCGTCCCGCCCACGGTGCGCCTCCTGGACCGGCGGACCGGCCGCGCGAGCGAGGTCCGGCTGCCCGTCCCGAAGGACCCCGAGGGCAACCACCTCAACACGCTCTGGCCCACCTGGTCGCCCGACGGCCGGCACCTGCTGCTCAACGTCTTCGAGCCGGGCCACGAGCCGCGCTCGGAGGGCATCGTGCTGATCGACGTGCCCTCGCTGAAGGCCCGCTTCGTCCGCATCGAGAACGCCCTCATCACGGTCGGCGGCTTCCAGTGGACCCGCGACAGCAAGGGCGTGGTGGTGCGCTGGGGCAGGAACGGCGCGTCCACCATCCGCCGGTACGACCTCACCGGCGCCGTCGAGCGCACCTGGAAGGTCCGCGGCCGGCCCGTCGGCCACGGCCTCGGCACGTTCTCCCCGTCGGGGCGCCGCTTCGTGACGGCCTGCACCTCGCTGGAGAAGGCCGCCTGCGTCTGGGACACCCGCACCGGCAAGGCCGTCACCCGCATCGACGTCGCCTTCAGCGCGGTCTGGGGTCCCGTGCTCGGCTGGTACGACGAGCGGCACCTGCTGGCGCCCGTACGGGACGGCTTCGGCGTCGTGGACCTCACGGGCAAGGTCGTCGAGACGCTGGTGAAGGTGGACGAGAAGCAGCAGATCTACCCCTGGTTCGACGCCCGCGTCAAGCGCTGACCTGCCCCGCCGGCTTCCGGAAGGCGGTTCTCTCGGTCACGGCTATCCTGGGAATCCTCGTTGTTCCTGCCAGGCACGGATCGAATACCCCGTCAGGGACTCGAAAGCTGCGCCGACTTCTGCGGTATTCGCCTGATACGCCTTTCTGAAGACGGTGGCCACGAACCTGCGAATGTGCGTCGCGTGCTCTGGGAAGTCCCGGCTCAGGATCAATCCCTCAAGGAGAGATCTGACGGCTTGGTCATGTCGACCTGCCAGGCTCAGGACAGATCCTTGAACGCCGAGGCTCTGTACGTAGTCCGGCAGGTAAGTGTCGCTGTCGTCGGCGGCAAGTTGTCGGAACAGTTGTACATTGTGCTCGGAGGTACGAATCGCCTCGTCCCACCGGCTTACTTCCGCCAAACGGGAGGCGTGGTTGCCCAACGACGCCGCCAGATCAGGCAAGTAGAGGTGCTGATCTCGATTGACCAGCTCAAGGCGGAGCTCGACGGCTTGCTCGGAAACGGAGACCGCCTCCTCGTATCGGCCGAGTTCCGCGAGTAGCGCCGCATGATTGTGTGACGCTGTCGCCAGCTTGGGCAGGTACGCGTTGCGGTCGCCGGTGGCGAGCCGGCCCTGCAGTTCGACGGCTTCTTCGGAAACGGGGAACGCCTCGTACTGTCGGCCGAGTTCTGCCAGTAGCGCCGCATGATTGCTCAGCGAGGTGGCCAGATCGGGCACATACGCGTCGCGGTTGTGTTCGGCGAGTTCTCGCCTCAGTTCGACGGCTCGCTCGGAAGGGGAAACCGCCTCGGCCTGTCGGCCGGCTTCCGTCAGCAGCGCCGCGTGATTGTTCAACGAGATGGCCAGATCGGGTAAGAATGCCTCGCGGTTGTGTTCGGCGAGTTCTTCGTACAGCTGTAGTGCCTGCTCGGATGTGTGTACCGCATCGACCGGCCGCATCGTCTCTGCCAAGCACATGGCGTGAGTTGTGAGCGCTGCCGCCAACTTGGGCGCGTAGGCGTCGCGGTTGAGTGCGGCGAGTTCGTCGTACAACTCAACCGCGCGCTCGGAAGCCTGCCCCGCCTCGGCGCGCCGCCCCACGCCTGCCAACCCGGTGGCGTAATTAGTGAGCGCCATGGCGAAATATGGCAGGTGCGCTGCTCGGTTGAACGAGACGCACTCCTCGTACAACCGGACCGCCTGCTCGCTGACAGGAACCACGTCGTTCAGCCTGCCCTTCTCTGTCAACAGGACGGCGTAGTGGGTCAGCGATCTGGCGAAGTCCGGCAGATAGGCGGCTCGGTTGCTTTCCACGAGCGTGTCGTACAGTCTGACCACCCGCCCGCAGAGATCTACCGCATCGTCCCGGTGCCCTGCTTCGAGCAACCGCAGAGCATGATTGCCCAACGACGCCGCCAGATCGGGCAGATGGCGGTGCCCATCCCGCTTGGCCAGCTCAAAGCGCAACTCGACGGCTCGCGCGGAACATGACATCGCTTCGGACCGACGCCCTGCTTCCGCCAACAGGACCGCATGGTTGTGCGTCGATGCCGCCAGGTCCCGAAGGTAGACGTCGTGGTCCCCTTCGTACAGTTCGCTGTACAGCTCCAGGACTTGTTCGGAGACGCGCAACGCATGATCGCGCCCTCCGAACCCCGCCAGCAGGCTCGCTTGGTTGGCGAGCGAGGCCGCCAGCTCGGGCAGGTAGGTGCGCCGGTCACGTTCGGCGAGCGAAAGCCAGAGATCGACAGCGTGGAGACCTTCGACGACAGCGCGCGAGTGCAGCCCCGCGTGAGACAACCGAATGGCCAGAACGTCGTAGATCTGCGCACGACGGGCGGGATCTTCGACGACGGCCAGCCGGTTCTCGGCCAGCCGGGAGACCACTGCGGCCGCCGCGACGTCCAGTTCGACATGACGGTGCTTCGGCAGTACCGATTCGACGGCTTCCAACACCTCCAGATCAGCGGGTTCCAGGCCGGCCAACATGGTAAGGGCGGCGCCCCCTGCCTCCAGAGCCAGTTGGGGGGCATGCTTCAGAAGTGGATATAGGACCCTGTCCGCCACATGCTGCCAGCGATCCGCGGTCTCGATCAGTGTGGTCAGGACATGACGGGTCCATGGGGGTGCGACGGGGTCCGATCGTTGCCCCCGCTCCTCGACAGCCGACGGAGCCAGCAACCGGGCGGGAACCGCCGGCACCCACGGATCGGCCGGGAAGTCGTGAGCATGGCCGGGCGTGGACAAGGCGATGAAGTCCTCACCCAGGCGGTCGGGGTACAAGGGCTCCAGTACCGTACCGACGGTGACGGTGGGCGGATAGCACAACGCGTGGTCCTTGACGAGCTGCCCGGCAGCCTGCGAGGATTCGATCTTGGCGCGTTCCAATGCGAACGTACCATCGCCGTGATCGAGCCGACCAGTGAGTGTGGCGGTGTAGACGACCTGCCCCATCGCATCCGGCGAGGTCGCCAGCGGCTTCTCTTTCTGTGGGGACGCCATCGCCTCCCAGTGATCCCGCTCACGCGCCAGCAAGAACTCCGACACCTGCACAGGATCGCCGGGCGGATCCTGACCGAGGGTAGAAGCCAGCACCACGGCCAGGGCAGCCATGTGCACGGTCAGCACCAGCCGATAGGCCTCATGCCGTTCCAGGGCGGGCGGCGGTTCTATCGAGTCTGCGCCGGGCACCCGCAGCAACTCGGCGAACCGATCGCGGGCCGCGGTGAACAGTCCGCCACGATCGATACCCGCTTCCCCCTCCAAGGGCTCCAGCTCCCGCAGGCTGGGATCCAGGCGCAGATCTCGTTGCATGCGCTCCTTCAGGCTGCTCCACCACGTGCCGGACGGACGAGCCAGCAACAGCACCCGCACGGGCAGCCGCCTGGGCAGAATCGTGTCCCTCAGGAGCTTGAGCAAGTCGGCGGTGTCCCACCGTTCGGCATAGTCCACCAGCACCAGGACCCCGGCAGCCCTGTCCAGGTCGGGAACCTCGAAGACGTCCGGCGTGGAACGGTCGCGCTTGTGGTGGGCGGCCAGCACTGCCCACCCGTCCCGCTGCCACTCGCCTGCCACGTGTCCGGCCAGCCGGGTCTTTCCCTGCCCGCCAGCCCCGTGGATCAGCTTGACCGTCGCGTTCTGCGGGGCGCCGGCATCTCGCCAGTCCTTCAGCTCGGCCATCACGGCTTGCCGCCCGGTGAAGTCGATCACGGCATTCGCCGCACGCAGCAGCTCACTGGGGCGGGCACGCCCCTCACCCGCCGTCGGCGGCACGGGTGCGGGCAGCAGCGCCCACCGATAGGGCTCCCCGCCCTCGTACACGATCATGTCACCGGCGGCCTGGTAGATCTGAGCCAGCCCTGTGGCGTGTGCATGTTGGCTCACTTCCGTGCCGCCCCGTCACTGGTCGACGTCGGGACCAGTCTGGTTCAGGTGATCATCCCGCTGGCCACTACCTCATTGCCGTACATGGTGAGCCTCACCGCCAGTGCTGTCACGTGTCTCGCCGGTGACTGTCTGCATCGACCGGTGCATCATCGACAACCTGGACATGCCTGAGGTCCGCGTGAGCCGGATACGCCCGTCACCGCGTCAGGGCCTCTAGGTCGAGGTTGTGGAAGGCGTTCTCAACGACGCGGGCCGCGAGGCGCTGGGCGGCGGTGAGGTCGCCGCCGCGGTCGATGGTGCGCTCGCAGACCTGGAGGGCGACGCCGACGCGGGCGGCGACGAGGGAGTCGGCGACGAGGGCATCGGCGACGGGGCCGAGGCCGGGCTCGGCGGCACGCTGCTCGGCTCCGTCGCCGCGGGCACCCTCTTCGGCACCATGAGCCTGGACGCCTACTACTCCTTCGCCCTGGCCCGGGCCGTCACCGGCCTGCTGGTCGCCCGCGACCGCTCCTCCCTCGGGCTGCGACTGCCCGGCGCGAACTGGCGGGGCCTGTTCAAGTCGTACGTCCTTTCGCTGCGCGTCGGCCGACTTCCGCCGGGTCTGGGTCGCGTCGGTGACGATGATGTTCAGCTACGGCGCCTCCAACGTCTTCAGCCTCTAGATGATGCAGAGCTACATCCAGCCCGCCCTCAGCACCGCCGAGGCCACCCGGCTCATCCCGGCCATGTCCCTGGCCGTCCTGCCGGGGATCCTCATCGCGATGCTCGTCACCGGCAGGCTGTCCGACCGCATCGGCCGCCGCAAGCCCTCCGTGATCGGCGCCTCGGCGCTGTTCGCCGTTCCCATGCTGGTGCCGCTGCTGTGGCCGACGCTGACGTCGTCGTTCGTCCAGAACGTCATCGCGGGCCTGGCCGCCGGCTGCTACCTGGCCGTGGACCGGGCCCTGCTCATCGACATGCTGCCGACAAGCGGGCCGCGGGCCGTGACCTCGGCCTCGGCAGCATGAGTTTCAGCTTCGGCCAGGCGATCGGCCCCGTCGCCGCCGGCCGGCTGGTCGCCCTGACCGGCGGCTACGGCGTGGTCTGGGTGCTCTCGCCGGTGGCCGTGCTCACGGCCGGGGTGGCCGTCATGCGCGCCAGGACGATCAGGTGAGCTTCACCCGACCGGCTGGAACGCGAACCTGCGCCCCACGACCGGCACCATAGCCGCCAGCAGGCACGTCGCCGCGGCGAGGGTGAGCCAGCCGAGCAGGCCGCCGGCCGAGACGACCAGGCCGAGCAGCGCCGGGGCGGCGGCCGAGGCGAGCCCGTGCATCGTGCCGAAGGCCGCGCTGTACTGTCCCTGCATCTCCCCGGGAACCACCCTGAACTGCAGGTCCATCGCGCCGGCCGCGAGCACGACCTCGCCGAGCGAGTAGATGACGGCGAAGACGAGCACGAGGACGGCCGCGGCGCCGAGGGGAGCGTGGGCCATCCAGGCGAAGACGAGGTAGGACGCCCCGATGGTCACCCCTCCCAGCAGGAACGACAGGACGGCGCCGCGCCCGGAGCCGACCCGGTTGTTGGCGTGGATCTGCAGCACCACGCCCAGCACCGTGTTGACGACCAGGGCGATCCCGGCCAGCCAGGTCAGGCTCGGCTGGGTGAGCGCCAGCCAGAGCGGCACGGCGAACGGCAGGACGTGGTGGTGCACCGAGATCAGCGCGGAGATGACCGCGAACAGCATGAACCGCAGATCGCGGTAGACGTGGAACAGCCCGGCCGGCCGCGGGGCGCCGGTCGCGGGCCGGCCGGGCACCTCCAGGCGCCCGGCCAGCACCGCGCACCACAGGAAGGTGACGAGATTGATCGCGATGGCGAACAGGTAGGCCCCTGGCGTGCGCACCGCGAGCACCCCCGCCCCGGCCAGGCCCCCGAGGGCGAGGCCGGCGGTCAGGAAGGTCCGCAGCGTCGCGCGCGCCATCACGGCGTCGGCGCCGGCCGCGCGGCGGATGAGCGCCACGTTCGAGGACATGCACAGCCCCTGCCCCGCGCCGGTGAGCAGGCCCGCGACGACGAACACGGCGACCTCGCCGGCGGCGAGCATCGCCGTCATGCCGGCCAGGGACACGACGAGACCGGCCTGGAACACCGGGCGCGGCCCTCTGGTGTCGGCCAGGCGACCGCCGACGAGGTCTGCCGCCATGGCCAGCATCATCGCCGCGAACAGCACCGCCGACACCAGGGCCAGGGAATGGCCGAGCACGGAGGTGAAGTACAACACGCTGACCGTGGCGTACAGGCCGTTCCCGACGGCGTTCACCCCTGTGATGAGAGCCAGCCGCGTCATGGCGAGGGAGCCGCGTACGGTCCGCCAGGCACGCGCATATGCCGAGATCAGGGATACCTCCGGGTCGTCAGGAAACGTCCAGCGAAAGTGCCACGGTTTCCGGGTTGTACTTCGCCAGCAGGTAATAGGGCCGCAGCGCCGCGAGCAGGACGTCGGCGCAAGAAAACCCTCGCATCCTAGCCGCCGTCTCCAGCTCGTCCGGGCGGACACCGTACAGGTCGCTCGCCAATTGCGCCAAGCGATCGTCAGGAATGCTCTCGACGGAGAATCCTGGTAGCCGTGACTGCGCGTTCAGGTTGATCGCGGTGGCGAGCCCGTGCACCTCGCGCGCCCGCGCCGCCAGCCCGGCGGAGCGCAGCCGCCGGGCGGCCTCGGCGTCCGGGGTGACGTCGGGCAGCATGCGGTATGCCCTGGTCACCGCCTTCCTGAGGAGCGTGAGGGGCGGCTCGCCGGCGTGCTCCCGCTCGGTCAGCCACGGGCGCAGGCGCGGCGGGAGCGCGGTGTCGTCCGGCACGAGATAGCCCTCATGATGGGCGTGGTTGAGAATCGCGTCGGGAAAAGGCGCGGAGGCGGCCGGCCCGCAGCGGGACGCGCATTCGGCGCGAATGGCGTCCTGGACGAGACGGGCGTGCAGTTCTTCGTAACCGCGGCCGAACAACTGGTAGATCCGGAGCGTGTGGCCGCCTGTTTCGTGGCCCAGCCGCCAGGCGTGCAGATAAATGGTGTCCGGCACGTCGCGCAGCTCCGGGAAGACCTGCGGATGCCGCGTCAGCTCCTCGATCAGGCGGATGGCGTCGTCCTGTTTCGCGTCGATCCACGCGGATTCGAGGCAGGCGCGCAATGCCGCGCCGCGCGGTCTTCCGCCGAGGCGTTCGAGGGTGCGGTCCGTGTAATGCAGGGCCCGCATCTCCCGGATGAGCCCCTCGGCCTCCCGCGGTGACATGCGTTCCAGCCCGACCAGGCGTTCGAGGGTGTATCTCAGGGACACCAGCGGGAAGGTCAGGCTGCGGAACCCGTGCTCGCGGTCGGTGTGCACCACCGCCACCTCGTCGTCGGCGGTCAGCCGGCCGGAGGCGAAGTCGGCGAAGATGCGCCCGACGCCGCGCATGCCGAACGGGGCCAGCTCGGCGGCCCTGAGCGCACCCATGCTGGCCGCGCCGAGCACGGTGGCCCCGCGCTGGAGCGCGTGCAGGATCTCCTTGTGCTGGACCGACCTGACCTGGTGGAACAGCCCGTCGATGATGCCGATGACGTCGCCGGGCCCCGGTTCGAGTGCCAGCAGGTCGCCCGCCTTGACGGGCGGGAGGACCCGGATGTCGTCCGCGCCGCCGAAGTAGCGACGGGGGTCGGGCAGGCTCGGGCCGACGAAGAGGAACCGCCGCATCCTAGTGCTCCCTGCGCGTCGTGCCGGGGACGACGACGTGCACCACCGGAATGCCGACGTCGGGGCGCGTGTGGTCGACGTAGAGCGGCTCCGCCCGCGTCCGCGTGCGCAGGCGGCTCGCGACGACGGCGATGTCGTCGCGGATCGAGGCGCCGCTGTGGTCGCGGCGCCGGTAGGGGGTCTTCGCGGCCGCCGCCCAGCTTCTGGCTCTCGCCTCGATCCCGGCGTGCGAGATCCGCTCGGAGGTGTAGAGGGAGGCGGGCAGGTCGTCCCTGGCGCCGGCGATCGCGGTGAGACGGGACTGCGCCGCCTCGGTGAGCGCCCGGCTCAGGGCGACGTCGCCGTCCACGTGGCAGCCGGAGCCGCGGAAGACGACGGGGAAGTCGTGGCTCAGGATCAGCACCTTGAAGCAGGGCAGGTCGTACGGGTTGCCGAGGTCCTCGATGCGCAGGCTGACGCCGGCGTCGTGGAAGCGTTTGACCAGCTCCCCTGGATACCCTCCGACGGAGCCGGGCAGGATCGGCACCCGTTCGCCGTCCGAGGCCAGCACGTCGCGCTCCGCCACCTCCAGCAGGCCGTGCAGCAACGCCTCGTCGAGGGTGTTGCCGCCGGCCAGCCCGTTCGTGGACGGGCGGAAGAGGGGCACCGTCCAGCGGTCGCGCACGGTGCCGTCGAGCCGGACGGCCTCGTACGGCACCCATCGGGGCCGGTCGTCGTCGCGGGGATCCGGCAGGACCGGCTTGGCGGGAGCCCAGTCGAGGCGGGTCCGCGCGGTCAGCAGGCTGCCGTACGCGAGAGGAAGCCGCCGGGGGTCGTAGCGGAGCTGCGGTCCGAGGCCGGCGGCGGTGTCGCGGCGCACGCGCGGCTCGGCGATCTCCGCGTGCCACAGTTCGATCGACTCCATCACCGCGGAGACCTTGGCCAGGGCGTCGGTGAGGCCCTTTCCCTGCGACACGGACAGGGTCCTGGACATCGGCCTGCAGGCCTGCCACACCGGGATGCCGATGTGGTCGAGACCGGTGATGTCGGCGATGCGGGTGATGCCGATGCGTGCCAGGTGCGGTGCGAGCCGGCGCAGCGTCTCCTCCGGCGTGACGGTCCGGTGTGTGCCGGCTCGCACCGCCTTGGGGCCGCCGTCGCTCATGCGCGGTCCGCGCAGGGGCCGGTGCCGATCACGGCGCAGCCCATGACCAGCTCGGTGGCGGTGTCCAGGCGCAGGAGCTGGGAGAGGGTCTCGTCGCGCAGCGCCGCGGTGAACGTGCAGGCAAGGCCCATCGCCGCCGTGAGGAGGTAGACGGTCTGGCTCAGGTGCCCCACGTCGTAGTGCAGGATGCGGTAGGAGCGGGAGATCTTGTACTTCCATTTGTTCCTGGCGAACACGCTGGTGAAGAAGACGTACGCGGACGCGTCGCGGGTCCAGGACTGATCACCGCACACCCGTACCAGCAGGTCGTCGGCGAGCGGGGCGGTCAGGCGGTCGAGCAGCCGGTTCCTGGCGTCGTAGTGGTAGAGCCCCGCAGGGACGCCGGCCACCCTGCGCGCGTAGACGTAGAGCTCGGTGGGGTGCCTGCCGCCGCCGGACGGGCTGGTCTTGAGCGTCGTCTGGCTGAGCGCGCTGCTCCTGATCGGGGACGCCGTGATCGACAGGAGGGCGGCGAGCTGGTCGCGCGGGATGTCGCCGCCGGAGTACGACCGCACGCTGCGCCGGGTGTAGAGCAGCGTCAGCAGGTCGCGCTCGACGAGCGTGCCGCCGGGCGGGGTGCTGCGCGCGAGCGGGATGCTGTCGAGCACGCTCTCGTGCTTCTTGAACGCCGGCGGCGGCGGGTCGGCCTCCAGCTTGCGCCGCAGTTGCTCGTCCTGCTCGGCCTCGGACAGGAACAGGTTCGAGTCGAGGAACTGGGTGGAGTAGTGGAACGCGCGGGCGATGGGCGACCAGGGGGCCCAGGCCGCGCTCATCCGCCTTTCCCGGGCGTCGCGGGCGGAGCCCACCTCGACGAGGATCCCGGCGCCGACGAGTGCGCGGATGACGCGTCCGGCATGCTCGCGGTCCTCGTGTCCGGCGAGCACCTCGGCTATTTCCCTCGGCCGTCTGAAGGCGGCGAGAAAGGTCTCCGTGCCGCTCGCGAGTGCGACCTGCCGATGACTCAGATAGTCGTCCCAGACGAGATATCCGTCGTCCAGGTAAAGAACGCCGCAGGATGAAGTCCGATACATCGCTTTCCCCGGTCGAGGAGTCGGGGCGGCGGGGGTCGCAGGCCGCCCCAACTGGCTTTTCGGCTACTGGAGTTCGATGCTCTTCCAGTTGGGACTGTAAGAGTCGAGGGACTTCTCCGTCTGCGCGTAGCCGTCGGCCCTGGCCTCGAAAGCGAGGTCCTCGTCGGCGGGGAACACGATCTGGTTGGGCATGAGGAAATCCTTCCCGCGAACATCTTGCTGACCTTTGTGAAGTTAGCAAGGGGCCGGAAGAACCGTCAATGCAATTAAAAGCGGGTCGAAATAGAGAGAAATATCGCCATATTGTCCGGCGGTGTTTGTGGTGTCAGCGCGAGAGGGTGTCGTCGGCGGCGGGCAGGCGCACCGACAACGTGAGCCGGGACTGACCCTGCGGGTGATCCAGGAGCACCTGGTCGCAGACGGCGTTGATGATGGATAAGCCGAACCCGCCGGGACGGTTGGGGTCCCGGACGTGGTTGAGGTGGTCGGCGGTCAGCTTGCCCGCCGGGTCGGTGATCCGGACGGTGATGGCGTGCCCGTCGTGGCGGGCGTGCAGCGTGCCGGTGCCCGCGCCGTGGTCGAGCACGTTGGTGGCCGCCTCGTTGACCGCCAGCAGCAGGTCGATGAGCCGGGTGCCGGTCAGGCCGGCGGTGGTGGCGTAGGCGTGCACCCGCCGGCGCAGGCCGGCCAGGTCGCCGTCGATCGGGCAGCGCAGTTCCGCAGTGCTGGCCATTGCCGCGAACCACCTACCCGTCAGTCATCGGAGAGGGGCAGAGGCGCCCGCTCCAACATGTCCGTGATGTGCAGTCTAAAACGTCCGCCGACCTTGGCGAACAGAGCGGGCGCGGCCCGGCGAACCACCAAGCACCGGACATGCAGCACTTACCGCGCACAATACGGCAAGAAATAAAGCCTTTGAATTTCCTCGTCCCGCGGATTCAGAATGCAGAAGTGGTAGGTACGCTTTCCGGATCGGCGCCCGACATCGAGCGCATGGCTCAGGAGCTGTGCGCCGCCGTGGAGTCCGCCGGTAGCCCCGTCGCGGCCGGAGCCGCCATCTCCCGGATGATCGCCCGCCAGGTCCCCCACGACGGGCTGCGCCTGGTCGGCCTGAACCCGGCGACCGGCCTCGGCCTGGGCACCTTCAGCTTCTGGCACGCCTACCAGCCCGCGCTCATCAGCGAGCTGGTGCTCAACAGATTCCTGGACGGCGATCCGTGCCCGCCCCCGCTGCTCGCCCGGCACAGCGAGCCGATCGTCGTGGTGGGAGCAGGCGGCTGCGGCAACCCCGGGATCCGGCGGCTGCTGGCCTCGCACGGCATGGGCGGCGAGCTCCGGCTGCTGATCAGGGACCGCCACGGCCCGTGGGGCATGCTGGGCCTGCTGCGCGCCACCGACCTCAGCCCCTTCGGCCCGCAGGACTGCCTGCGGATGCGCCGGCTCGTCCCCGCGCTGCTGGCGGCGCTGCGGCACTACGTCACGGCAGGGCCGCTGACCCCATCGGTGCCCGCGCTCCCGACCGGCGTCATCATGGTCGGCCCCGATCACACCGTCAGGTCGGTCTCGCCGCAGGCGCGCGCCTGGATGCGGCAGATGTGGCCGGGCCTGGGCAGCGGGGTGCCCGACTGGATCGCCGACGCCTTCTGGGTCGGCCTGTCCCTGCACGCGCGTACGCACGCCCGCGACGCCCGCGCCTGGGCGCCGCTGCTCTGCACGCCGACCGCCAACTTCGGGCGCTCGATCCTCATCCACGCCCAGCCGCTGGACGACCGCGGCGAGGGCGACGTCGCGATCCTCGTCCAGGCCGCCGCCGGCAGCCTGCTGCTGCCGTCGTTCTGCGACTGGTACGGCATCACCGCCCGCGAACGCCGCGTCCTGGAACACCTGCACGACGGGGCGGCCCCGAAACAGATCGCCCGAGCCTTGGACGTGTCCGCCTACACCGTCAACGACCACCTGAAATCGGTGTACGGCAAGACCCGCGCCCAGGGCAGGGACGAGCTGATCGCGGCCATCTCCGGCTGAGATCCCCGCGCTGGGGGGCCGTGCAGGTCTCGTCCGGGGCTGCACGGCCCGACTCGTCCGTCAATCCGCGTTCAGCGCGGCAGTGCCCGCGCCGGCGCGGCCGTCGGTCAGAAGACCGCCAGGTCGAAGCCGCCATCGGCCAGGTGCCCGGTGTTGGTGTCGTAGACGTTGACGGTGATCGTGTTCTGCCGCGAGCAGGTGGACGACGGGTTGCGGTAGGCGATGTGCGGGAGCCTGCGGGCGTGGCGCGGGGTGAGCAGGATCAGCGACCTCGACACCTTGATGTGGTGATCGACCTGCACGCAGTACTGCCCGACGCCGGCACGCCAGGACTTGTCGACGTTCTTCTCGCTGTTCAGCCTGCCGTTGGCGTCGATGATCGCCGCGGCGCGCAGGTACGAGGTCCCGCGGTCGGCGTGTGCCACGGGTGTGACGGCCACGACGAGCCCGGCGGCGGCCAGGGCCATTACGCCTGACACGGTACGACGAAGCATAGGGATTCCCCTTTCGGTTGTTGTTGGCTGAATGCCATGACCGAAAGTAAGTCCGCGTGGCCTGCGAAAACGCGAGCCACCCCGTGCGAATCGATCAAAAAACCTTGATCGATGGCACCCGAACCCATGACCATGTCCGCGGGGGAATGACGCCCCGCCGCAGCCCATCCGAAATGCCCCTTCGGCCGCCGTGCGGCGCCCTCGATCCAGGACGTCGCTCCCGCGCTGACCAACGACTGTCCCCGTTCGGGACCTTCGCCCCTGAACACCGCCGTGCTCCTGGGATGTGATGAAGACGACCGACAAGGAGGCCATCATGCGCATGACCGTCGCGGACGTCATGACGGACGAAGTCGTCGCCGTCGCCGCCGCCACCCCCTTCAAACAGATCGCCGAAACCCTCATCACCGGCGGCATCAGCGCCGTCCCCGTCACCGACGACGGCAACCACGTGCTCGGCATGGTGTCCGAAGCCGACCTGCTGCGCAAAGAGGAGTTTCGCGAGCAGTACTACCGCGAGGGCTACCGGCCGCCGCTGCGCGCCCGGCTGCGCCACCCCAAGGGCCGGCAGAAGGCCGACGGCGACACCGCCGCCGAGCTGATGACCAGCCCCGCCGTCACCATCACCGCCGCCGCCGCTGCCGTGGAGGCCGCCCGTCTCATGGACGAACGCGACGTCAAACGCCTCGCCGTCGTCGACTACGACGGCCGCCTGGTGGGCATCGTCAGCCGCCGCGACCTGGTCAAGCTGTTCCTGCGCCCCGACGAGGAGATCGCCGCCGAGATCCGCGACGACGTCCTGGACCGGAGCCTGTGGGTCGACACCGACGGTGTGCGGGTAGAGGTGCGCCAGGGCATCGTCACCCTGACCGGCTGGATGGAGCGCCGCACCGAGGCCGCGATCGCCGTGCGCATGGCGGGCCGGGTCAACGGTGTGGTGGATGTGATCGACAAGCTCACCTGGAAGAACGACGACTCGCGGTGGGAGGCGTACTAGTCATGCTCGTGCGCGAGGTCATGAGCAGCCCGGCCATCGTGGTGCGCCGTACCGACCCGGTGCGGCGCGCCATCCGGACGCTCTACGTCAACGACATCACCGCCGCGCCCGTCGTCGACGACTCCGGCCGGCTGGTCGGCGTGGTCAGCGAGCTGGATCTGCTGCGCGGGGAGTTCGAGCCGGACCCGCGCGCCACCGTCCGTCCCGTGCCGGCGGCGCACGAGCCGCCGCCCCGCCGGGTGATGGAGGTGATGACCCGCCAGGCCGTCACCGTCACCGAGACCACCGACGTCACCGCCGCCATCGATCTCATGGTCGGCAAGCGCGTCAAGAGCCTGCCCGTGCTGCACGGCGACCGGATCACCGGCATGGTCAGCCGCCGCGACCTGATGGCGATGCTGGCCCGTCCCGACGACGAGCTGCGCCAGGCGGTCGTGACCGCCCTGCGCGAGCAGTACCCGTTCGGCCCCAGCTGGGAGGTCACCGTGCGTGACGGTGTCGCCGAGCTGAGCGGCCCGCCCCACCCGCACGCCGACCACATCGCCGACGTGCTCGCCCGCACCGTGCCCGGCATCGTCCGGGTCAAGCACCTCAGGAGATCACCATGACCCGCACCGTCGAGAACGTGATGACCACCGACGTGGTCGCCGTCAACGCTGAAGCCTCCTTCCACACCGTCGCCGAACTGCTCATCGACAAGGGCGTCAGCGGCGTGCCCGTCCTGGACGACGACAACCGCGTGGTCGGCGTCGTGTCCGAGGCCGACCTGCTGGCCAAGGAGGAGTTCAAGGAGCGCTACTACGGCGACGACTACCGGCCGCCGCTGCGCGCCCGCATCCGGCACGCCACCGGCAGTGAGGGCAGCGGGTACCGCAAGTCCGTCGGTGAGAGCGCCGGCGCGCTGATGACCAGCCCCGCCCACGTCACCACCCCCGACACCTCCGTCGTGTCGGCCGCCCGTCTGATGGACCGCTACGGCGTCAAGCGCCTGCCCGTCGTGGACGCCGACGGCCGCCTGGTCGGGATCGTCAGCCGCCGCGATCTGATCAAGGTCTTCCTGCGGCCGGATCAGGAGATCGAGCAGGAGGTGCGCGAGGCGCTGCACGGCAAGGCCGACGTCGCCGTCACCGACGGGATCGTGTCCCTCAGCGGCACCTACACCGAGCGCAGCTCGGCCATCACCGCCGTCCGACTGGCCGAGAACATCGACGGGGTGGTGGCCGTGCACGACGAGCTCGCCTACAAGCACGACGACATCGCCGACCTGCCCATGTGGGGCGGCGCATGACGTTCCTGATCGGCCCGGCCGCACGAGACAGCGCCCACCTCCCCGTTGCCGGAGGTGGGCGCTGCTTTCTGCCGCCGCGTGAGGCGGGCGCGGCCTTCGGCGCCGCCGGGGCGAAGCGGCCCTGGTCGTGCGAGCGCGAGGTCGGAGGGCGCGTCAGCGCACCACGGCGACAGGGCACGGCGCGTGGTGCACCATGGCCTGACTGACGGAGCCGAGGAGCAGCCCGCGCGCCTCGCCCAGGCCACGCGCCCCGACCACCAGCAGGCACGCCTTGCGCGCCGCCTCCAGCAGCGCCCCCCGCGCGGGCTCGTCCACCACCTCCACCCCCGCCTCCAGCCCCGGAAAGGCACGCTGCCGGCTGACCAGATCGTTCCAGGCCGACCCCTGCGCCTGGACGCCCAGCTCGGCCACATCTCTCGCCCCGCCCCGCTCCCGCTGGGCGATCAGCACCTGCAGGCGAGTCTCCAGCAGGTACGCCTCAACCGCGGCGAACCCCAGCGCGCCCGTAGCCTCCGGCGAGCCGTCGAAACCCACCAGGACATCGCGGGCACCCCGCGCCACCGGGTCTCCGTGCATGACGATCACCGGGCAGCGAGCCCGGGAGGCGACGTGGCCGCTCACGGAGCCCACCGTCAGCCCCCGGCGCTCGCCGTGCTCCCGGCTGCCGACCACGATCAGCTCCGCGTCGGCGGACAGGTCGGTCAGCAGGGCGGACGGTGAGCCGCGGCCGATCAGTGTGTTGACCGGCACGCCGGGATGGTGCCGTCCGGCCCACGCCGCCGCGGCCTTGACCAGCCGCTGGGCGGGACGGCGGACGAGCTCGAGCGGCAGCACCTCGCCGGGCCGCTCGCGATGGGGCCGGTCCCAGGCGTGACACACGGTCAGCGGCACCCCTCTGCCGGCCGCTTCGGCACCGCCCCACCGCAGCGCCTCCCGCGCCGCGAGGGAGCCGTCGAAACCCACCACCACACCGAGATCGCTCATGTCCGTCGCCACCTCCGCCGCACACTCTCTCCCGCAGGAGTGGCGCCGTTCAGAGTCGTTCCTCCTCCAGCGGAGGGACTTCAGTCCTCCAGCAGGCCCAGCCGCCGTTGCGGCGAGCCGGGATGAAACGCGCCCCGCGGGTCCGAGCCGCACATCGGATCAAGCCGAAGCGGGCCCTTCCGTCCGGGCGGGGCCGGACGCGCCCCGCTCAGGGGCCGTGATGCGGAACACCGGAACCTGGGCGGCGATCCGCTCGAAGTCCGCCGGCGGCGCGTGCCGGTCCACCGGGATGTGCGGGCGCGCGCCCGGCGCCAATGCCAGGTAGCGGCGCAGGATGGGCGCGCGCCCGGCGGGCTGGACCTCGACCAGGCGCACGCTCCGGCGCCGGCCGTGCCGCAGCACCGCCCGGCCACCGGCCGCGCGCACGTTGAGCACCCAGTTGGTGCGCTGCCCCAGCATCGCCACCAGGTACCGCTGTCCCTGGTGGTCGGCCATCACCAGGGGGAAGGTGATGATCCGGCCCGTACGGCGGCCCCGCACCTCCAGCGTCACCAGGCGCGGCACCACTCCGCTGGAGTGCACCACGTTCCAGGCCCGGTTCATGACCCGGGCCACCCGATTCGGCCGGCCGCCGCGGTAGAGGCGGCGCAGCCAGCGCCCATGTCCCATGATCGTCCTCTCTCAGCTCGCCCACGCGCGCAGGCCGTACGACCTGCCCCGGCGGCGCAGCCCGGTGAGCGACTCCTGCTCCAGCCGGCGGACCCGCTGCGGGGTCAGCCCGAGTTTCTCGGCGACCTGCTGGGCCGTGTGCGGGGCGTGCCCGTCCAGGCCGAACCTGAGCCGCACGATCAGCGCCTGGCGCGGCTCGAGCCCGGCCACGAGGCGTCCGAGGAGCTTCTTCAGCGCCCGTTGCTCGATCAGGTGCTCGGTGGCGGGCGCCCGGTCCTCCTCGATCAGCTCGCCGAGGGTGTGGTGGTGCCGTTCCTCGCCCGCCTCGACGTCCAGGCTGGCGCAGGCGGCGGGCAGCCGCCGCAGGAAGGCCAGTCTCGCGGGTTTCTGCCCGGCCTCCTCGGCCAGCTCCCGCTCGGTCGGGACGCGTGCCAGCCGGTGCAGTGCCCGCGCTTCCGCTCGGGAGAGCTTGGCGAGCTCGTCCTGCACGGCGATGGGCAGCCGCACCATGGACGCGTGTTCCAGCCCCCGCTGGATCGCCTTGCGGATCCACCAGGTGGCGACCGTGGAGAACCGGTTGCCGCGGGTGTGGTCGAACCGCTCGACGGCCTCGATCAGCCCGAGGTTGCCGTCCTGGATCACGTCCGCCAGCGACAGGCCGCGGTGGGCGTAGCGCTTGGCGATGGACACGACCAGCCGCAGGTTCGCCTCGATCAGGTGCCGTCTGGCCGCCTGGCCGTCGGCGACGGTGTCCCGCAGCCCCGGCTCCGCGCCGCCCTGCCGGAGGCGCCGGGCGGCGCGGGTGCCCGCTTCCATCCGCTCGGCGAGCGCGACCTCCTCGGCGGCGGTCAGCAGCGGCGTGCGGCCGATGCGGGTCAGGTAGCCGTGCAACGGACCCGCTTCGGCGTTCATCGGGTCATCCTGGTCATGGCTCCTCCTCCGTGTCCACGGCGACGCTCCTACAGCAGCGGCGGGACGACGATGAGGTCGTCGTCCTCGGCGGTCACCTCGCTGACGACGTCCACCACCCCTTCGACCCGCCGCACGGCCTCGGCGAGCGCGATGGCCTGCGACCGCCACCGCACCCGCCCGCCGATCCGCACCACACCCGCCTCGACCTGCACCGTGAACGGGCCCGGCTCCGGCAGCACGGCACGCACCTCGGCCTCCAGTTCCTCGGCCGGGCGGGTGAACACGCGCAGCACGTCCCGCTGGTGCAGGGTGCCGACGACCCGGCCGGTGACCACGTCGATGACGGGGAGTTGCTTGATGTGCTGGGCGTGCATCAGCCGGGCCGCCTCGCGCACTTCGGTGCCCGGCGTGACCGTGATCGCCGGGGAGGTCATCAGCTCGGCCGCCGTGACCCCGGCCGCCTTCTCGTGCTCGCGCCGCTGCTTGCGCGACTCGAACAGCGACACGCTGTGCCGTACCGGATCGATCTCCTTCAGCAGCAGATCGTCCTCCGAGACCACCCCGATCGGACGGCGGTCGGCGTCCACGACGGCGACCGCGCCGACCGCGAACCGCTTCATCGCGGCCACGATCTCGGCGAACGACGCCTCCGCCCGCACCGCGATCGCCACCCGTCCCATGACGTCCTTGACTTCGATCGACATGACGTCCACCTCTCTTCCACCTCCCACGCTCCCGTACGGCGGCCCGCGCGGTCAGCGCCGAACGACCCCGATGATCAGGCCGAAGGTCCCGCGTCCCGGGGCGGCGGGCACCTCGCAGGGCCGGAGGTCGGGGGCGCGTGGGACGAAGGGCCCTGCACGTGCGGGGAGCCGATGGGTAGCGTCACCACATGACCGCCGCACGACGGCGGGCCCTGCGTCACTCTTGGAGGACACGCTCATGACCGGATACGGAGACTTCGGACGTCGCATCCACCACCTCCGCGATCGGCTCGGCCTCTCACTGGAGCAGGTCGCCGAGCGCGCCGACATGTCGGCCGGCTACATCCACTGGCTGGAGACCCATCTGGGCACCCCCGACAGGGGCACGGTGATCCGGCTGGCCAGGGCGCTGGAGACCACAGCGGAGGACCTGCTCGGAGGCGGCCGCGACCGTCCGCCCGGCCAGGGGGCCGCGATGGACGAGCCGGTCCTGGAGGTGCTGGAGCCCGAGGAGTGCCTGCGGCTGGTGGCGCCCGGCGGGATCGGCCGGGTGGCGTTCAACGGCTCGCACGGGCCGACGGTGCTGCCCGTCAACTACAGGCTGTACGAGGGTGCCGTCGTCTTCCGCACCGCTCGTGGCGGTCCCATGGACGCCGATCTGCGTACGGGTGCGGAAGGGGTGGACATCATGATCGCCTTCCAGGTGGACCGGATCGACGAGGCGCAGCGGGCGGGGTGGAGCGTGCTCATCCAGGGGGCCGCCCACCACGTGCCGGAGGACGAGGTGGCCAAGGTGTCCGGGGCCGGTGTCACGCCGTGGGCGGGCGGCGAGCGGCACCTGTACATCCGGATCGTCCCCCAGCAGGTCACCGGGCGCCGCATCCACGGCTTCTGAGCGCCCGCGTCAGGATGGCTTCTGGGCGCCGGCGTCACGATGGCTTCTGGGCGTCGGGGTGGCTTCTGGGCGCCGGCGTCACGGTGCCGTGACGGGGAACGAGGCCGCCAGGCTCTCGCCCCACTGCCTGGCCCGCTCCAGCTCCCCCGCCACCAGCGGTCCTTCCGTCCCGGTGACGTAGAAGCTCTGCGCCGGCGCCGCGGCCCTGACGCCGAGACGGCGCAGCCGCTTGGCGATGCCGCGGGCGGCGGAGCCGGGCATGCGCGGCTTGGCGACGCGGGTGTCGAAGGCGGCCGAGGCGATCGCGGCCGAAGCCGTGGTCAGCGTCGCCAGCCATTCGCGTACGCCGTCACCCCGGGAGACCAGCGGCCGGGTGGCCTGCTGGGCGGCGGAGCGGCGGGTGGAGGCGCGGCTCATGGAGAAGGCGTGCGTCGGCCCGCCCACCACGAGCAGCGCGACCTCCGGCCCCACCTTCGCGGGCGCGGCGGCGACCTCGGTCACCTCCACCCGCAGGCGGGTGGCCAGCCCTTCCGCGATCGCCTCGGCGATCTGCCCGGTGTTGCCGAACATCGATTCGTACACGACCAGCGCGTCCATCACGCGCCTCCCATCGGGTTGTCATGGGGCAGGACGGGTTCGAGGTGGAACATCCCGGTGACCACCTCGCCGGGCTCCGTGGTGGCGGGCCTGGCCCGCCCGGCGACGGCCGACAGCACGTCCCTGGCCGTGACCAGCCCGACCAGCCCGTCGTCGGACACCACCGGCACGGCGTCGCACCCGGCGTCGAGCATGAGGGCCGCGACCCTGCTGAGCGGCGTGTCCTGGCGTGCCCGGGGCGCGGGGTCGCGGCCGAGCAGCGTACGGACGGGGCGGCTGGACTGCTCCTGCGGCCCGCCGGACCAGGACGCGGCGAGCCGCTCGCGGGTCAGGATGCCCAGCACGTGCCGCCCGTCCACGACCGGCAGGTGGTGCACCTGCGCCCTGCGCATCAGCTCCCAGGCCATCAGCGGCGACTCGCCGGCTTTGACGGCCACCAGGACGCGGGTCATCACCTGCCCGGCGGTCAGCGACTCCATGTTCATGACGCCTCCTCGGTGCGTGGCCCGTCCGCTGGGGATCGGCCATCGCGGCACTCGCCTCCACCGTGCCGGGAACCCGGCTCCCGGCGCGCGGGGACGAAGTCCCGGAACCGGCGCCATTGGTCCTCGGCCGCTTCCCGTACCGCACAGAGGTGCCATTGGTCCCTCGGGATGAGGGCGTTCGCCGGTGTCGCCTGCCTCGGGGAGGGGTCACCATGGGCTCATCAGGAGGTGAACCGATCATGATCGGTGGACGCGTGATCATGGAAGCGCCGCTCGTCGACGCGGAGCTGCTGGTGCTGAAGAAGCGGGTCGACGGCTTGGAGGAGCAGGTGCGCACGCTGACGGCCGCGAACCTGGCCCTCGTACGCAGCATCGAGAACCTGCAGCGGACCTCGCCGGTGCCGCAGGCCGACTGACGATCCGGGTGCCGTGCTCAGGATCGGGATCCGTGGGGCACGGCGACCGGGCCGCGTGCCCGGGCTCGGAGCGGCGCGGCGCGGCCGCGTCCCCCAGGCGCAACCGGTGGAAGGGAGGCCGTCATGGATTGGCCACTCGCGATCGTCCTGGTCTCGATGGTCATCGCCGTCATGGTGATCATCACGTCGCTCATCGCCCGGCCGAAGAGGTAGCCCGTGGCCGGGGTGCGGACGCGCGGGAGTCCCGGGCTCCCGCGCGCCGGCGGCCAAGGTGGCGACGAGCTGGGCGCTTCCTTCGGCGCCGCCGGGGTAGGGGCATGCGCATGGCCACACTCATGGACCGGGTTCGCGCATATCTGCGCAGCCCCAAGGGCAAGCAGCAGATCGAGCAGGCGAAGCGCATGGCGCGTGACCCCCGTAACCAGCACAAGGCACGGCAGCTCCTGGCGCGACTGCGGGGGCGGCGGCACTGACGCGCCGCGCGGCCCTGTGCGCTCCCCTTACCTGGAGCCATGTGCTCCCCATTACCTGAGGCGGCGGCCGAGGCGTTGCATGGGGAGTTCGAGATAGCGATGGCTCAGCCAGCTGGCCGGCAGGAGCAGGCACAGGAAGATCGCGCTGACACCGAGCTGAGACGGCAGGGGCGACCAGCGCATCTCCCCCGCCACCTCCATCACCACCAGCAGGATCGGCAGATGGACGAGGTAGAGAGAGTAGCTGATCGCCCCGAGCCAGGTCAGCACGGCGGGTAAGCGGCGGGCGCGCAACGCCATGGCGGCGGCGAAGGTGAGCGCCGCGAGGAGGATGGTCAGCCCCCACACGTCCGGCCGCACCCACCACCACCCGGCGTTGAGCGCCCACAACGGCGTCGCCGCCACGACCACGGCGGTGACGGCCACCGGCCACAGCGGCCCGGCGCCGCTCTCCCACCTGCGGACGGCCGTCCCGGCGAACATCACCGCCACGATCGCCACCCCGAACCAGGGCACCCGGCTGCTCAGCAGCACCAGCGCCAGCGCCATCACGCCCAGCACGCAGGCCGCGACCCTGCGCCCGCGCCCGGAGACCACGCAGTACATCCCGGCCGCGAACACCCCGCACGACACCCAGGCCGGCCACCCGCCCGTCACCACCGGCCCGGACAGGACCAGCCCGGCGACGCCGCCGGCCACCGCGAGCAGCGCGGGCAGCACACCCCACCGATCCCGCACGCCGCCGGCGAACAGCGCGGCGGCCAGCAGGTAGAAGACCATCTCGTACGACAGCGTCCACATGGTGTTCAGCACGCCCGCCAGGCCCACCACGTCCAGGAGCATCGTCGCGTGCGCGGCGACGGACGACAGGTCCCTGGGCACCTCGGGCCGCACCGGGATCCACCAGGCCAGCGCGAGGACCAGGGCGATGACCGCCAGGTAGAGCGGGTACAGCCGGAAGGCGCGGCCGACCCAGAAGGCGCGCAGGTCGCCGTGTCGTTCCAGGGAGGTGGGGATGATGTAGCCGCTGACCAGGAAGAACACCAGCACGCCGTACACGCCCAGGTTGATCGCGGTGGGCCGCAGCCACGGCATCGCCCAGGTGGTGAGATGCTCCCCCACCACGGCGAGCGCGCCGATGCCGCGCAACGCGTCCAGCCAGGCGAGCCTGGTGGAGACCTGGCGTTCGGTACGGGGGACGGCGGGGAGGGCCAGGGGCATAGGGGTCAAGGTATAGGAAACGTGATCCCGGAGACACCGGGGCCGCCTCATCCCGGGCCAGTAGGCTGTCCCCCACGAGGGCCGCCCGGCCACAGGTTTTCCCGTTCCGGCTGCCCGCGGCCGCGAGCAGACGGGAGTTCGGTCATGACGAGCCACGACCAGCGGACGACGAGCGGCACCGCCTGGCGCTCGCTCCCGACGTGGTGTTCCACGGGCCGCTGGGACAGGGCGTCGGGCGCGGTGCGGTAGTGGTCTTCGCGGGGCCGCTGCCCGGCTAGCACTCGCCGGCGCCGGCCCCACCGCACGTGGTCGCGCGCTCGCCGCCGCCTCGTGCGTCCTCCGCCGGCCCTGGGGTAGCAGCCGTCCATGAACGGCAGTTTCCCGACGGGCAAGGAGCAGCCCATGAGTCAGCCGTGGACCTCCCTGTCCAGATCGGCCCTGGCCGCCGCCTTCGGTACGGCGGCCCGCCTGCGGGGCGGGCGGCCGTTGCACCCGTCCGGGCTCGTGTTCGACGCGCACCTGCGCCTGCACGGGACGGCACGCCGATGGGGCGCCCCGTTCCTCGACGAGCCGATGGAGCTGCGCGGAATGGCCCGCCTGTCCCGCTCCATCGGCGTGCCCTGGCCGCTCCCGGACATCCTGGGCATCGCCTTCCGCTGGCAACAGGCCGGCGCGACCGCCGAGCTGCTGCTGGCCACCACGGGCCGTTCCGCGCTGGGCCGCCGTCTGCTCCGGCCCGCGACCCGGTGGACGGGCCTGTACACCTCGCTGTTCCCGTACCGGACGGGTGAGCGGCGGCTGCTGCTGGGCGCGCTGCTGCACGCGCCCGTGCCGGTGCCCGCCACGTTCGACGCCCTGACCCGAGCCGTCGCGGCCGGCCCGCTCACGCTCGAACTGCTCGCCGCCGACCCCTCGGGGCCGTGGCAGCTGCTCGGCCAGGCGCGGCTGTTCGCTCCGGCGTCGCCGGACGCGGACCGGCCGACGCGGTTCAACCCCCTGCGGCATCCCGTCCCGGGGCTGCGCCCGGCGGGCTGGCCGAACGAGGTCCGCGACGCCGCCTACACGGCCGCCCAGCGGGTGCCCGACGCCGGCACGGACGACCGTCCGGCGTACGATACGGAGTACTCGCAACCGGTGCGAGAAGGGACATCCCATGCCTGATGGGTTGCAAGTCATCGGTATCGGGCTGCATCGGACCGGATCGATGTCGGTGAAGACGGACGAGGAGCAGCGGCGGGCGGCGGAGTCCGGGTTCGCGCGGATGCAGGAGGCGCTGGCCACGGTCGTGACGACGACCTTCGACGGGCGGATGTCGGACGGGTGAACGCCGGCGGGAACCTGCCGCGCAACATCCGTACGGCGATGAGCCAGGCCGGAGCCCGCACGGGCGGAGCGGTCCGGCGCTGACGGTTGACCGGGCGAGCCCGGGGCAGTTGCGAGCACATGGACGACAGACGCCCCGAGGAGATGCCACCCGCCGTCGGCCAGGTCTGCGGAGAGTCCGACACGCTCGCCGCACGGGCCGGAGTCGAGGTGCGGCGCACCCCGCGACCGATCCCCGCCGAGCCGGTGGAGCCGCCGCCCGATCCCGAGGAGAAGGCGGAGGAGGAGCGGCGCGAGGCGGCCCGCGAGCCCGGCGAGGACGACGCCCAGACGGGCACCGAACCCACCGACTGACCGCGAGCCCGAAGCGCCATGCGGCGTCGGTCCGGGCCGCTCTGTTCCACGTGGTGGAACCTCATGGAAGGCCCGAGGGGATGAGCGGACGAAGGATCGATCGGGAAAAGGGCGCGAGATGGCCCCATCCCCTTGGGCGGACAACTCGGACACTGCGGACGGCTCGGACACTGCAGACAGCACGCACCCAGCGCACAGTGCGCACCCATCGCACTCACCGCACAGTGCGCACCCATCGCACTCACCGCACAGTGCGCACCCAGCGGACGGCGCGCATGCAGCGGGCCGTGACCGCGCGGACTGCCCGCACGTGCACCCCCGCTCCCCGGCGACCTGGCTCCACTACGGCCTGATTCCGACCGGCGGCCCGCCCTGTACGCCGAGCTGTACGCGCTGGGCCTGCGCGGATACGAGAACCCCGCCGGCCGGACCCCCGTGACGGGGCCGGGCCGGCGGTCAGGCCGACTGGCGTTCGACCAGCTCGGCGGGGAGCCGGGTGCTGGTCCTGGGCCGGTCGGGGTCGGCGATCCGGCGCAGCAGCAGGTCCACCGCCGCGCTGCCCACCTCGTCGGCCGGCAGCCGGATCGTGGTCAGAGCCGGCTGCAGGTAGGCGGCGAACGGGTGGTCGCCGTAGCCGAGCACGCGCACGTCACCGGGCACGCTCAGCCCGCACTCCCGCACGGCCCGGTAGACGCCCAGCGCCACGTAGTCGTTGGCGGTGATCACCAGGTCCGGGTGGTTGCCCGGCGTGATCAGGCCGGCGGCCAGGGCGTAGGCGTCGTCGGGACGCCAGGGCAGGCTGGCGCCGCTCGTCCGGCGGGTGGGCACCTTCAGCACGGGGGCGTGCTCGTGGGCGATGCCCAGGTCGTCCAGCGCGCGCCGGAAGCCCGCGATCCTGGCGGCGACCGTGCTGACCCGCAGGTCCTCCTCCAGCAGCCAGATCCGGCGCAGGCCGGGCGCGGCCAGCCGCACCACCGCGTCGCGGATGGCCGACTCCACGTCGATGCCGACGAAGTCCAGCCCGCGGCCGGGGATGTCGCGGCTGACCTGCACCACCGGGATGTTCGCCGAGCCCAGCGCGTCCCACACGTCGCTGCTGGACTCGGTGGCCACGCCCAGCACGCCGTCCACGCCGAAGCGCAGGAGCTCCTGCACCGCGCGTTCCTCGTTCTCCGCGGAGTCCTCGGTCACGAGGAGCAGCACGGAGTAGCCGGCCGCGCGGCACTGCCGCTCGACCGCGGAGATCAGCGCGGCGTAGAACGGGTTGGACGGGTTGGTGATGACCAGGCCGACGACCATGGTCCGGCCGGACACGAGGGAGCGGGCGTGGCTGTTCGGCACGTAGCCGAGCCGCTTGGCCTCTGCCGCCACCAGGGCCCTGGTGCTCTCGCTGACCTGGTCCTTGCCGGCCAGCGCCCGGGACACGGTGTTCGCCGACAGACCCAGCCGGTCGGCGACGTCCTTCAGCGTCACCCGTTGCGAACGTGCCATCCCGTCAACCCTCCGGCTCAGCTCTTGCCCACCACGTAGATCCGCAGTCTGGCAGCCGGGGCGCCCGCACCGGAAACGAAGCAGCGGACGCGCAGCCACTGGCCGAACCCGGTGACCAGCCAGCTCGTCATCCCCGGCTCCGTGACCCGGACCGGCGGCTCGTCGGCCGGGCACCAGGTCAGGCCGTCCGGCGAGATCTCGGTGCGCAGCTCCAGCCGCCCGGTCAGCTCGTGCACCTGGACGAAGAAGCGCGCCTCCTGCGCCCACGGCAGCTCGTACGGCTCGGTGGCCAGCTCGTCGTGCACCAGCGCGGCACGTTCCAGCACCGCCGTCATGGTCGATCGCATCGTCGTCACCAATCCACCGAGATGAGCACGGAGTCGAGGAAGAGGAAGTTGCGGATGCCGGCGTGGGTCCGGACGGAGAAGTAGAAGTTGAGCAGGTTGTCCAGGGTGCTGTAGCGGTCGGGGTAGATCGGCACCGGGACGTCGCTCAGGTCGATGATCCGGTCGTTGAGCCGCAGCTCCACGTTCGAGCGGGTGGCGGTGTCGATGTCCCAGCGCAGGTAGTGCCAGTTGATCTTGGTGGGCACCTCATTGACGCACAGCTCCAGCGGCTCGCCGAGGTAGCGCCAGTCGTCCGGGTCGGGCGCGGTGAAGTCGGCCGCGTACGGCAGGGCGAACTTGCCCTCCTGGTGGTCACGCGGCGTCGGCTCCGGCACCACCGGGTACATGAACCGCTGCGTCATCTCGCCCGCCAGATTCGTGTTCTGGTAGCGGATCACGTTGTGGTAGCGCACGCCGTTGTCCGCGCAGATGTCGGTGGCCACGGTGAACGCGCCGAACTGCGACTCCGACGGGTGCCGGTTGCCGTCCCAGGCGACGCTGGCGGGCAACTCGTGGCCGACGGTCGCCTCGGCCTTGAACGCGAAGTAGGTCTCGATGCGCACCCGGCCCCGGCCGGCCATGGTGAGCCGGCGGATCCCGGTGGCCGTGTGCCCCCGGTGGGCGCGGGTGGCGAGCTTCAGCGCGTAGTTCCCGCTGAGCGTGCCGTGCGTGCCGACGTCGAAGAACGAGCAGGAGGAGAGCTGCGGCGGCCGGAAGTCGCGCATGTGCTCGTCGACCGTGCCGAGGTCGCCCTTGCCGTCGTAGTTGCCGATCAGCTCGGTCCAGCCGTGGGTGGTCGAGTCGAACCGGTCGAAGCACAGGATCCGGCCGAGCGGATCGTACTTCGACAGGCCGGCGTCGGTGGCCGGCGCTGCGAGTCGCATGCGTTGCCCTCTCTCATTAACGCTCATGTAAACACTCGATTGCCGAAAGTCTTGACCTGCTGAGCAGGCCACTCGTAATGTGTCGGCCACATTAACGTTAATGGTCCGACTGCGCGGACGCAATCAGCAAGCTGGGATGAGGGAGTCCACGATGACGCTGCGGCTGAGCCGGGCAACGATCGCTTCCACCGTCGGCACCGCGCTCGAGTGGTACGACTTCTCGCTGTACGGCACGGCCGCCGCGCTGGTGCTGCCCGCGGTGTTCTTCCCCTCCGGCGACCCGGTGGCGGCGACCCTGTCGTCGCTGGCCACGTTCGCCGTCGGCTTCTTCGCCCGGCCGGTCGGCGGCATCGTCATCGGCGTCCTGGGCGACCGCGTCGGCCGCCGCACGATGTTGTTCGTCACCCTGCTCCTGATGGCGGTGGCCTCCACGCTGATCGGCCTGCTGCCCTCCTACGCCGCCATCGGCCCGGCCGCGCCGATCATGCTGGTGGCGCTGCGCGTGGTGCAGGGGCTCGGCGCGGGCGGCGAGTACGCGGGCGCCATGCTGATGTCCGCCGAGCACGCCGAGACCCGCTCGCGCGGGCTCAACGCCAGCGCGCCGACCCTCGGCAACGCGGTCGGCTCGCTGGTCGCGACGGGCGTGTTCTTCCTGGTCTCGGCGCTGATGCCGCACGAGGCGTTCATCGACTACGGCTGGCGCATCCCGTTCCTGCTCAGCGTCTTCGTCGGCGTGGCCGGCGTGATCGTCCGGGTGAAGATCTCCGACACCCCGGAGTTCCGCGCCGCCAAGGACAGCGGCGAGCAGGCACAGGCGCCGCTGCGGGCGCTGTTCGCCTCCTCCCGCCACAAGATCGTGCCCGGCATGCTCATCAGCGTCGCACCGAACGTGATCAGCTACCTGCCGTCCGTCTACGCGCTGACCTACCTGACCACGCACGTGCACGCCGAGTCGTGGGTCGGCCTGATCGGCGTGGTGATCGCCAACCTGGTCAAGCTGGTCACCGTGCCGACCGCCGGCTGGCTGTGCGACAGGTACGGGCGGCGCCCGGTGATGGTCGCCGGCTCGGTCGCGGCGGCCGTGCTGTTCTACCCGTTCTTCTTCATGCTCGACACCGGCACCCCCGTCGTGATCTGGGCCGCCTTCGTGATGATCTACACGCTCTGCAACGACCTGACGCTCGCCTCGCAGGCCACGATGATGTCGGAGCTGTTCGACGTCCGGTACCGCTACACCGGCGTCACCTTCACCCGCGAGATCGCCGGCGCCGTCGTCGGCGGCTGCATCCCCTTCGCGGCCGCCTGGCTGGACGGCTGGTCCGGCGGCCAGACCTGGCCCATCGTGGCGGTGTCGGCCCTGCTGTGCCTGCTCTCGGCGGTCGGCACCCGGTTCATCGACGAGCCCGACCACTTGCGCCAGCCCGCGGCACGTTGACGGAACACCTGCTCCGGCTGTGGAAGCCGGCACGTGGAAGACGGGAAACGTTACCGATCATCCATCCAAGATCGCCCGACTAGCAGCCGGGCAGCCGGGCCAGTCTCCGGCCGCCGCTCAACCGGGCCGCTCCCGGCGAGGAGGTGCTGGGACGCCGCGAGATCCGGTGACGCGCCACCCGCCGGCCACAGCCGGAGGCGAAGCCGTGCTTGCGCAGCCCGGCCTCGATGTAACGGGCGAGGGGGTGCTCGTCTTCGACCAGGAGCACCCGCATCCGCGCAGTATCGCAACGTCGTCATATGGACGGCATATGGTCCGCCGATCGCCTGCCGATACGCGCCGGCCGGTAGATGTGATCACCCTCGTCATTCCTAAGAGGAGGATCACAGGAAATGAGCCGTGCACGAGCGGCCGGCGTGACCGGGCTGGCCTCGGCCATGCTGGCGCTGGGTCTCCACACCTCCGCCACCGCGGCTGTCGAGGCCAGGCCGACAGACGTCCAGCAGGCGATGCAGGACCTGGTGAAGATCGACGGCGTGGTGGGGGCCATCGGCGAGCTGTACGTCGACGGCCGGCGCAAGGGGCAGGGCAGCGCGGGAACCCGCCTGCTCGGAGGCAAGGGCGGACGAATTCCCGCGGCTTCCCGTTACCGGGCCGGGTCCCAGACCAAGCTCATGACGGCCACCGTGGTCCTGCAACTGGTCAAGGAGGGCAAACTCCGCCTGGAGGACACGCTGGCCGCCGTGCTGCCGCAGGTGGCGCGGCAGGATCTGGTCGAGCGGGCCGGCGAGATCACCGTCCAGCAGCTGCTCCGCCACAGCTCCGGCATCCCCGACTTCTTCGCCTCCGGGAAGTTCGACGACGCCTTCGACTTCACGACCTCCTACTCCCCGCTCGATCTGGTGAAGGCCTCGCGCGGGGTCTCTCGCACCGGGGAGCCGGGCGCGGGGTTCGCCTACTCCAACACCAACTACGTGCTCCTCGGCCTGATCGTGGAGAACGTGACCGGCCGCAGCCTGTCCGCCGAGCTGGAGCGGCGTCTGTTCGTGCCGCTGGGGATGAGGCACACCTATGTGACCACCAGGCCTCCTCAGGGGATCAAGGGCCCGCACGGGCACGGTTACCACCCCGACGCCAAGGGCGAGCCGCGTGACGTCGATCGGCAGAACGCGAGCTTCGGCGGCGCGGCCGGAGGAGTGGTCTCCACCTCCGGCGATCTGAGCGCCTTCTACCGCGCGCTCGGCCAGGGCCGGCTGCTGCCGGCGGACCTGCGAAGAGCGGTGGGACAGCCGCGGCCCGATCTGTGCGGCGGGACGGTCGCGGCGGCCGCGGGCAGCGGCCCCGGCTTCCTGGCGGTGACCTACACCTCCGCCGACGGCCGGACCCAGCTCGCGGTATCCACCACCTTGGAGATCGACAACCGGCAGGCCATGCCCGTCGACGAGGCCATGAACAAGGCCGCCGCGAGCGTGCTCTGCCCCTAGCCGGGCCGCGGTGGCGACAGCGCGATGCAGTCCCCAGTCCATGCAGTCTCGAAAGGAATACCCCCATGGATGTCAGCCGCAGGGCCTTTGCCGGCGGAGCGTTGCTGGCGGCGCTCGCCGCCACCGGACGGCCGGTCGCGCAGGCGGCCACTGCTCCCTCGCGAGAAGACTGGCGTGCCTTTCATGCCTACCTGAAGGACCTGGCCGCTGCGGGGAAGTTCTCGGGAGCCGTCCTGGTGGCCAAGCACGGCCGGCCGGTACTGAACAACGCCTACGGCATGGCCGACAAGGCCAGGAAGGAGGTCAACACGCCGCGGACGCGGTTCTGCATCGGCTCCATGGGCAAGATGATCACCGGTGTCGCCGTCGCCCAGCTCGTCCAGCGAGGCAAGCTCTCCTTCCAGGACACGATCGGCACGCACGTCAAGGGGTTCCCGAGCGAGATCGCCGACACGGTGACCGTCCACCACCTCCTCACCCACACCTCGGGCCTGGGCGAGATTCCGGGCAACGACCATGCGCAGACCGACGTCGACGTGCTGGTGAAGGAGATCGTCAAGCAGCCGCTGAAGTTCGAGCCGGGTGCCAGGATGGACTACAGCAACGCCGGCTACATCGTCCTGGGCGCGATCATCGAGCGCCTGAGCAGGCAGGACTACGCGGGCTACGTCCGCAAGCACATCCTGACGCCCGCGCGCATGCACGACACCCTCTACGGGCCCTGGACGCCCGCCGAGGTCAAGCACATGGCCCATCCCTACGCGCTGTTCGACGAGAACGGCCAATGGGCCGGCATGCCCAGGATGGACGGCACCGTGCCGGAGGGCCAGCTACGTGATCTCGGCGACCAGCCCGACGGGGCGTCGCCCGCCGGCGGCGCCATCTCCACCGTGGGCGACATGCTCAACTTCGCCCAGGCCCTGCAGGGACACCGGCTGCTCAACGCCAAGCTCACCCGGACCGTCATGGAGGGCAAGGTGCAAGGCCTGAACAAGGACAGCAAGTACGCCTACGGCTTCAGCGACGAACTGCGAGGCGGCGTACGCGTGGTCGGCCACAACGGCGGCATCCCCGGCTACTGGGGCGAGCTGGACATGTTTCCCACCAAGGGCTACACCATCGTCATTCTCACCAACCAGGACCTCGCCCTCTTCGAGCCACTCAGGAAGGCCAGAACCCTCATAACGGGCTAACACCACCTCTGGTCTGCGCCCCGTACGGCGTGGTGACCGAAGGGATCGCCTGCGGCAGGACCGCCACTCGGGTGATCGACCTTGTACGCCCACGAACGGCGGAACCCGGTCTTCGGCGGCGGCCGAAATGGAATTCCGCCACCCAGCCCCATGTAAGCGACTCATCCATCCCTGCCGAGGAGGCACGATGCCCAAGGTACGCAAGCTGCTCATCGCCCTGACGACCGCAGTCAGCCTCGCGGTGCTTCTAAATAGACGTTCTGCTCAACAGCTCCTCATCCTGATCAGTGGATCAGGATGAGGAGCACGAGACCTCTGCTGCCGTCGCGGCCCGGTGCCCAGATGCCGCTGCAGCAGCTCCTGCTCGATGCCAGCGGGGCTCCAGATCGGGACGGGACGCCGGATCCGGCAGGGCGCGGTGGTCCGTGGCGGGCACCAAGGCCAGGGGAGGTTTGGGGCGTGAGTGGCGCTCACCGGCCACTTCTCCGCTGTGTTAACAAGTTGCCTCGCTTGAGTGCTGACAGGCAGAGTGTCGATGATGTTGGGAAGACAAATCGAGTTGCCCGTTGGCGACGGTGTGCTGTCGGGGCTTGATTTCGGCGGCCAGGGGACAACGGTCGTGTTGCTGGTCCATGGCAGTGGTCATAACGCCGCGGTCTGGATAGACGTGGCGGCCCGTCTGGTGGACCACTGTCACGCGGTGGCGGTGGACGTGCGTGGGCACGGGCACAGCGAGCCTATCTCGAGCACGCCCGAGCAGTATTGGCGAGACCTCGGCGACGTCGTTGCGACCTTGGAGCGGGACCGCCTCGTGCTGGTGGGTCATTCCACGGGTGGGTACGCGGTGACCGCGGCGGTCGCCGCCGGCCTGGTGGACGCGGCGGCGTTGTGCGTGGTCGATGGCATGGTGCTCGACGACCGGGGCACGGCGACACCAGCCCAGGCACAGTGGCAGGCCCCGGAGGCAGCGGAACGGCTACGGAAGATCTTCCGTTACGGCTGGCGGGCTGACGAACAGCAGATGCACGCCTACGTCGAGCAATGCGTGAGTGAGGCCGGGACCGACTGGCTCAACGCCGGAGCACGCCCGGAGTTGGTACGTGAGGTCATGCGGCGAGCCTTCCTGCGTCGTGCGGATGAGCTCTGGGAACGCCGCCCGGCCATCGAGGAGATCGCCACCGTCAGCGCTCCCAGCCCTCACGCGGTGATCTATCCGAGCGTGGATGTGTACGCACATGTCAGGTGTCCGATCACGTTCGTGTTGCCCGACCACGGCTTCTACGCCCAGCGCCGCGACGAGGTACAGGCCGTGGTCGAAGCCGCTCCGGGTCGCAAACTGGTCGAGATCGCGGCCAACCACAATGTGCCCATGACACAACCCGCCGATCTGGCCACGGTCATCGTCGAACTGGTGCGCCGCCAGCTCTGATCGCCGCGCTCCTGAAGCCGGCCAAGGGCCCCGCCACTGAACAGGAGCTCTCGGTCGCGGACGCGCAGGCCGACCCCTACGGCATCACGACCGGAGCCCGACGGCGCGTTGTGGCCCACCCTGGTCCATGGCGGTGAGATCGCCCGCCTGTCCGCAAGCGGTGAACTCAACCGGTATCCCGCAGGTCCTGCAGGGTGCAGGCCGAGCATCATCACCGCAGGTCCGGTCGGGGCACTGTGGTTCACCCAGATGAACACCGACCGGATCGGCCGCATCACCGCTGATGGCCGGATCACCCACTTTGCTCTCCCCGTGCAGGGGGCGTTCCCCTCGATGATCACCTCCGGCCCCGATGAGGCATTGTGGTTCACCCTCAATCGGGCCGGCGCCATCGGCCGGATCGACCTCGACGGCAAGGTGACCCTCCACAGGCTGCCCACCGCTGACGCCGCACCGGTGGGCATCACGTACGGACCCGACGAGGCGGTGTGGTTCGCGGGAATCGCTGCGAGGCAGATCGGCAGGCTCGGTATGGACGGCACGTTCCAGGAGTTCCCGCTGCCCGATCGGGGCGCCAAACCCCACGCCATCGCCATGGCACCCTCCGGAGAATGCTGGTCGCCCGACGGCGCAGCGCCGCTGGCTGCCCGCCGGCATCGCCCGCGGACCGGTGACGCTGCCCGTGCGCTTCACCCCCGCCGGCGTCACAGCCCTTCGATGACCAGGGCGTGCGCCTCGGCGAAGGTGTGCCGGAACGCCTTCAACGGCGCGTACTCCTCGGAGTGGTAGAACGCCTCGGCCGCCTGCTTGCTGTCGAAGCGCAGGATGACGGCCAGCGCGGGGTCGGCGTCGCTCTCCCAGACCAGCGGCTGCGCGTCCCGGGCGACCGGCGCGCCCCCGTAGCGGCCGACGACTTCCAGCGTGGCGGCTTCGTACTGGCGGAACTTCTCTTCATCGTCAGGAGTGACGCTGATGACCATGTATGCACTCATGCCAACAACATAACGCACAAGTATCTTGTGCACAAAATTAGTGTGCGCCTGATAGATTGGGGTCCATGCGGCTTGACGATCAGATCTGCTTCTCCCTCGCGACCGCCTCGCGGTCGGTGGCGGCGCTGTACCGGCCTCTACTGGAGGAGGCGGGGCTGACCCAGCCGCAGTACATGGTGATGCTCGCGCTGTGGGAACACAGCCCCGCCACCATCAAGCAGATCGCGGCCGCCGTCCAGCTCGACCACGGCACCTTGACCCCCCTGCTCAAACGCCTGGAGGCGGCCGGCCACCTCGTCCGCCGCCGCCGCACCGACGACGAACGCAGCGTCGAGGTCGATCTGACCCCCCAGGGCCGGGCGCTGCGTCAACAGGTCGAAGCGATCCCCGGCAAGATCAGCCAGGCGCTCCCGCTGACCCACGAAGAAAGCCGCCACCTGCGCGAACTGCTCGCCAAACTCGGCGGCGCATCCACCTGAGATACCCAAAGGTCCTCCGCACGATGCTCGGGGCCTCTGAGCTTTCGGTACAAGGCCGCAGCCTCGCCGTCGTCCCTCGACCCCGGCTGAGCTTGTGGTCTCGTCCACGACGGCATACGCCTCCTCGGGCCCGCGACGATCCTTGACTCCTACGGGTTCATCATCAGCGAGACTGACAAGGACCCTGTCCCTTGCACCATGCTGCCGGCCGCACCAACGTGATCGCCGACGCACGCGATAATCGCCGATCATCACGTACATGAGCGATCACGGCGGCGCGCCAACCAGGACAACCGCTCGCCGGGACGGTGTGCGACTCCGGCAAGTCATCCGGTACATCGCCGCAGGCGTCGCGCGGGCGGCATGAGCGCTTGGTACTGGCCCCCGTCCAGACGAGCCGCGACCGCCTGGCCGAGGCGGTGCGGGAGCGGCGCCGGAGCAGGGGCCCGCGGGGGTACGGACGGAGCCCCGCCTCTTGACCCTCGGCGCCTTGCCGGTGGTCAGACCTGGCCGATCCCGCCGTCGACGGGCAGGTCGATGCCGGTGACGAAGCTCGAGTCCGCGGAGGCCAGGAAGAGCGCCGCAGTGGCGATCTCGTGCTCGTCACCGAGGCGGCCGACGGGCACCCGCGAGGCAATCTGCTCCTTGAACCCCGGCGGGAGGTCCGCGAACGCGGCGGTGTCGATCGCGGCGGGGCTGAGGACGTTGACCCGGATTCCGCGCTGCTTCAAGTCGGTGGTCCAGGTCCGGGCGAACGACCGCAGCGCCGCCTTGCTCGCGGCGTAGACGGTCGTTCCCGGATCGCCCTTGTCCGCGGCCCCCGATCCGATGAGCACGATCGAGGCGCCGTCGGACAGCAACGGCAGCAGTTTCTGCACGGTGAAGAACGTCCCGCGCACGTTCACCCCGAACACGGCGTCGAACGACTGCTCGGTCACGTCGCCGATGTGCTCGTTCCACGTCCAGACGCCGGCGCTGGCGATGAGCACGTCCACCCGGCCCGCTTCGACCGCCACGACCTCGGCCAGGCGGGCCGCGTCGGTGATCTGGCCGACGTCGCCGAGCACGCCGGTCACGCCGGGGCCGATGGCGGCCACCGCCGCGTCCAGCCGGTCCTGGCGGCGGCCGGTGATGACCACGTGCGCGCCCTCCTGGACGAACAGCTTCGCCGTCGCCAGTGCCAGCCCAGAGGTCGCGCCGGTGATCACCGCGACCTTCCCGCCGAGCTTCGCCATGTCGCTCTCCTTGTCTCGAAAAATGAGCATTCTCTCATTTTTTGGTGCCGCTCACTGTAGCGAAAATGAGAGCACCCTCAAAGTTGAGACGTATCGCATTTTGCTACGGTGACCTCATGCCTGCCACGGGGAAGCCGCTGACCGCTCGCCGGGATGCCCGCCGCAACCGCGAGCGGCTGCTCGAGTGCGCCCGGCGCGCGTTCGCCGGGCAGGGCGCGCAGGCCGCCCTCGACGGCATCGCGCGCGAGGCGGGCCTGGTGGTCGGCACCCTCTACCGGCACTTCCCGACGCGCCTGGACCTGCTGTGCGCGGTGCTCGAGCCGAAGCTGCGCCACGTGATCGAGGAGGTGGAGGCCGTGCTCGGCCTGGAGGATCCGTGGCAGGCCTTCCGCGGCCTGCTCGAAGTCCTGTGTACGGCCCAGGCCGGGGACCGGGCGTTCGCCGACTTCCTGGCGCGGCGCTTCCCCGGCGACGACCGCACCGAGACCGCGCACAGCGAGATCTGCGCGCTCGCGCAACGGGTGCTGGGGCGGGCGCAGGCGGCCGGCGTCGTCCGCCCGGACGTCACCGGCGCCGACCTCTTCCTGCTGTTGTGGGCGAGCAGCACGGTAGCCGAGGCCACCCGGCACGCCGCCCCGTCCCTGTGGCGGCGCCACGTTCACCTGGCGCTGGACGGGTTCCGGGCGCCGGACCGGCTCGACCTGGGAGAACCCGCGTGGGACGCGGACCGGCTCTGCCGCGCGATCGCCACCGGGCCGGCATGGCAGCCATGACGAAGCTGGTGATCGCGGTTCCGCTGGTCTGCCTTCTGGTCGTGCTCGGGTGGAGCGCGCGAACGCCTGCGTGAGCAGGTGGCCAGGCTCAAGGAACTCCGCAGGGAAGACCAGGACGAGCTGTCCCGGCTACGCGCCGACGACAACGCCCTCGTCCGCGTCGTCAACCAGTCGACTCTGGAGAACCGGCAACTATGCGGTGGCGACTCGAACTGATCACGGTTGACCGCTGACCGTGTTACGGAGGAGGCTTGCGCCGGATTCCGATCGACCTCACAGCGTGACTTCGAGCTACGTGTCGCGGGCGGCGAGCCGGGCGAGCGCGGCGGCGCTGGCGCTGCCCGGTCGCGCGGTGTAGATCACCATCCGCAGATCGGTGCCGGGCAGCAGCAGAGTCTGGCAGTCCAGCTCCAGGGCGCCCAGCTCGGGGTGGTGCAGGTGCTTGCGCAGCGTCGGTATGGGGCGTACCTCGTGGTTGCGCCAGCTGGCGGCGAAGTCGGGGCTGTGCGCGGCGAACTCGTTGACCAGCTCGCCAAGCACGCGTTCGGCCGGGTACCGGGCGCTGGCCGCGCGCAGCTGGGCGGCGCTCTGCCGGGCGTATGCGCCCTGCGAGCCGTCGGCGGCCGAGCAGAGGGTGCCGTTCAGCCGGATGGACAGCCGCACGGCGTTGCGTTCCCCAGCGGGCAGCGACCCGAAGTCGGTGATCAGGTCGGCTGCCGCGTTGTTCCAGGCCACGATGTCCTGGCGTTCGTCGGTGAGGTAGGCGGGCACCTGCCCGAGCCGGTCCAGCAGCTCGCGGGCGAAGGCGGGCACCGGCGCCCGGCCGGTCTCCGTGGCGGGCGGGGCCTGCCCGGCCAGCCGCGCCAGGTGCTCGCGCTCGGCGTCGGTGAGCCGCAGTGCCGTGCCCAGCGCGGCTATGACCTGCGGGGACGGATGCGGAGCGCGGGCCTGCTCAAGTCGTTCGTAGTAGCTGGTGGAGACCCCGGCCAGCGTGGCCACCTCTTCGCGGCGCAGGCCGGGAGTACGGCGGGCGCGGCGGCCTGGCGGGTGGACGGCCGTGGCCGGCAGCTGGTCCGGGCGCAGCGCCTCCCGCCGGCGACGGAGAAAGTCGGCCAGTTCAGCTCTGCTCACCCGTCCAGGCTGCCACAGTGGCGGCCGCCTTAGCCACGGACCAGGGGTCCGGGGCTTACCCGTCCGTTCCGCGGCGCCCGGATCCGCGGCCAGGCTGGCATGACCACATTTCACGGGACACCGGAGGACGAACATGCCACGCACTCCTGAGGAGACGATCCGCCGCCTGCTGGATCTGCTGCTGGCCAAGGACATGGATGCCATCGCCGACCTGTGGGCGGAGCAGGGCACCGGCGAGTTCCCGTTCGCTGCGGGGGACGCGCCGCGACGGCTGGCGGGGCGGGATGCCGTCCGTGACTATCTGGCCGGATATCCGGAACGGATGGACGTGCGGGAGATACCTGTGGTGACCGTGCATCACACGCGACGACCGGACACCATCGTGGTGGAGTTCACCGCGCACGGGTACACGGTGCGCACCGGCGAGCCTTACCGCATGGACTACATCTCCGTGATCACGGTCCAGGATGGCCTGATCACGCGCTACAGGGACTACTGGAGCCCGCTTGCCGCCGCCTCGGCGACCGGGACGCTGCCCGAGTTGCTCGGCTCGCTGCGCTCGGGGGCCGCCCGATGAGCGGCGTGCTGGTCACCGGCGGCACCGGGAAGACCGGCAGCGTGCTGGCGGAGCTGCTGCGAGGCAACGGCGTACCGGTCCGGGTGGCCGCTCGTAACCCATCTGCCGGGGATCCTGACGCGGTCCGGTTCGACTGGAGCGACCCGGGCACGCATCGGGCCGCGCTGCACGCGATGGACCGCGTCTATCTGGTGCCTCCGGTGAACGCCGTGAATCCGATGCCACTGGTCGAGCCGTTCCTGGACGAGGCGGAGCGGCTCGGCGTGCGCCGCGTGGTGCTCCTCGGCTCCGCCATCGTGCTGCCGAACGCCCCCGGCGCGCTTGAGCTGGCCGCACGGGTACGGACCCGGCCCGGGTGGGTCGTGCTGCGCGCGTCCGGGTTCATGCAGAACTTCCTGCGCCCGCATCCGCTGGGCGAGCGGCTCCGGCGGCACGGCGAGATCCACACCGCCGCCGGTGGCGGCCGGCTGGGCTGGATCGACGCGCGCGACATCGCGGCCGCCGCCTCCGCCCTGCTGACCAACCCCGATGACGGGTCCAGCGAGAGGCCCAGTGAGAGGCCCAGTGAGAGGCGGGGTGAGAGGCGGGGTGAGAGGCGGGGTGAGAGGCGGGGTGGGTGGCTCAGTGATGGGCCGGGTGACCGGCGCGACTACCTGCTCACCGGGCCGAAAGCGTTGAGCTACCAGGACGCGGCGGCGATCATCACCGCCCGCACCGGCAGGCCGATCCAGGTGCTGCCCGTCGACACCGACGAGCTGACGGCCGGTTACCGGGCCGCCGGCATGCCGGCCGAATTCGCCGCCGCCCTCGCCGCCGTGGACGCCGGCCTCAGCGCCGGCCGGGACGACCTGGTCAGCACCGCGGTGCTGGACCTGACCGGCCGCCCGCCCCGCTCCTTCGACGAGTTCGTCCAGGACCACGCGTCCGAGTGGGCGAACGGCGTGGCGCCCTAGCCCGGTTCTTCGCAGGTAGGTGAATGCTGTCGCTGGCTGGCCGTCTGGATCATGGATTACAACAGCAGCCGGCGCGGCCGGGTGGGATCGACGTTCAGCAACTCCAGTAGCCGGTTTGCGGAAGGTCGGGGATCAGGACCTGGGGTGGGCTGGTGGCGGTGGCGGAGATGAGCCGGATGCGTTCCAGGGCGGCGAAGATCAGTCGTCCGATGGGCCGGTCGGGGCTCTGCTCGGCCATCTGGTGTGGCGCGATACCAAGGCCGCCCTGCTGATCTCCGACAGGTCCGTGACCGTGCTGCGGAGAAGCGACGTGATCGTGCAGCGCGGCACCGACCATCGCTGGGAGAACCGCTCGGCCGCCCCGGTGCGGACGGTCTTCGTCATGGTCGGCGGCGCGTTCACCCCGGAGCTGCGCGAGACGCTCGGCCCGGTCGTGCGGCTGCTGGACTCCGGTGGGGACCTTCAAGGGCTCTCAGACGTGCACGATGTCGGCGTCGGGGGCGTGCAGGAGGGGGTTCGCGTGCTCGCCGAACAACCTCGCCACCAGCTCGCCGCGGCTGCTGACGCCCACCTTGGTGAAGATCGCCTTGAGATGATCGCGCACCGTGTGCGACGACAGCCGCAGCCGCGTGGCGATCTCCGCGGTGGTGTGCCCGCGCGCCACACATTCGGTCACCTCGCGCTCGCGCGGCGTCAGCGCGTACGCCTCGACGATGATCGGGACGATCTGCGTCGCCGTCGCCGGCTCGAACACCACCGAGACCGGCCCCGCCTGGCCCCGGCCGTCCTGCAGCACCGAGGCGTGGATGCTGACCCAGCGCCCGCTCCCGCCGCGCACCCGGATGACGGCGGGGCCGGACTCCCGCTCGGCGGCCACGGCCCTGGCGCGCGCCACCACCGAGGTGACGGCTCCCGTCCGCAGGCTGACCGTCAGGGGCAGCCAAGGGGAGCCGCCCAGCTCGGCGAGCCAGTGCTCGGCCTGGGCGTCGGCGAAGATCACCCGGTCGTCGGCGTCGAACAGCGCCGTTCCCGGCGCGTCGAGAGCGCCTGAAGTCCCGCCCTCCTGCCTGCCGGCGACGGCCAGCCCGGCCAGGCTCAGCGCGATCTCCGGCCCCAGGCCGGCCACGTGCCGCAGGTCGCGCTCGTCGAAGGGCGGCCGGTCGCCGGAGCGGAACAGGTCCACCACTCCCCACACGCCCGCGCCGATGCGGAAGGCGGCGCGCAGGTTGTCGGTGTATCCCAGCGGGCGCATGAACTCCCGGAAGCGCACGCTCCTGCCCACGTTGCCGAGGGTGGCCTGCCGCAGCGTCGCCACGGGGGAGGCCGAGCGGGCGACGTCGCGGAAGGTCAGCACGTCGTGCGCGCCGTACTCACGCCGCCAGTACGCCTCGCAGTGCTCCTGGCCGATGTTCTCCACGCGCATGGGCGAGGTCGGCAGGACGGTCGCCGGGTCAGTGCCGATCCAGGCCGCCGCGTCGTAGGGGACCACGCGGCGCAGGCGGCGCGCGGCCGCAGCGAACACCTCCGACCCCTTGCCCGACACTTCCAGCGCCTGCTCACCGGCGCACGCGCGCACGCCTGCCAACCCCCCGATGGTGCCCATGCCGCCATGGTCGCACGCCGTCCCCCGGGTTCCCATCCCCCGTTCGAGGGGGGTGGGCCGGTACGCCTGTCAGGCCGGCTTCTTCAGCCTGACGGCCTCCTTGAGGAAGACGATGCCGTCGATCTCGCCGAGCCGGGCCGGTTCCGGCGGGAAGCAGGCGAAGTCGGCGGAGGTGCGCCGGGGGTGGGCTGCGTGAGAGCCTCGGCGAGGCGGCGGGGGTCGACGAGGGAGCGATCCCAGGGGAACGCGGACGGCAGGCCCCCAACGGTGTCCGGGGACGGGACATCGTCGCCGACCGTGCCGAGGGCCGAGGCCGGGAAGGCGTACCGCCGCCCACATGCGCTCCGGCGATCGCGCCCGCGCTCCACCACTCCAGTGTCCGGTCACCCAACGACATGGAGGTCTTGTTCCGCTGCAGGTGCAGGTTGCTGGCATGGATGAGGGCCGGGCCCTGCTCGGCGACGGCCCGCAGGTTGCCGGCCATCATCCCCTCGCGCAGCGCCGACAGCCGGCCCCACCGTCCGGGGAGGCGTCGGCCAGCCAGTGGTGGTGGCGGCGGAGCAGGCCGACGGCGGTGCGCCCGTACAGCTCCGCCTCCTGGCCTCGTTCGACCACCGCTTGTCCGGGCCCAGTAGCGCGTCGAGCGTCTCAAGTTGTACAGGGGAGCGGGCCGTCCAGGACGGTGTGGAGCGCGGTGAGCGCCTCGCGCGGGCTCTCCGCCCAGTACTCCAGCGGGCCGTCGGCCCCGAAGAAGCGGAGCTTCTCCTCATGCTCCTCGTTGTACGCCCGCATCCAGCTCACCAGCTCGCGGTTGGCCGGGACGGCGCCGAAGTCTTCAATCACCGGTACGGCGATCCGCCGCTCCTCACCCGCCTGACTCCCGCAGCCGCGGGGGGTGGCGGCCCTGAACACCCCCGGCGGGTGGGATGGGATCGGCGGCCGCGCCCCGGCATCGTCGATCAGGACGACGACTCACTGATCGAAGAGGACGAACGATGCCTATCACTCCTGCTCCCGGCCCCGGCCTCGGCACTGACGGTGGTGGCGGCGGCTTGCGGGCGCTGGGCTCGCGACTCGAAGGGGTGCTGGTCCTGCCCGGTGACCCGGGCTGGGACGCCGCCCGCGCGGCCTGGCAGCTGGCCGTGGACCAGCGCCCGGCCGCCGTGGTCCTGGCCCGCTCGGCCGCAGACGTGGCCGCCACCCTGAAGACGGCCCGCGTCTGCGGCCTGCGCGTCGCGCCGCAGTCCAGCGGCCACAACGCCGCCCCGCTCGGACCGTTGCACGACACCATCCTGCTGCGCACGTTCGAGATGGCGCACGTGCACATCGACCCCGTGCGGCGACTGGCCCGGGTGGGAGCCGGGGTGGTGTGGGCGGAGGTGAGCGCGGCCGCCGCCAAGCACGGCCTGGCCGGGCTCGCCGGCACCGCCTCCGACGTCGGCGTGGTCGGCTACACCCTGGGCGGCGGCCTGTCCTGGTTCGCCCGTTCCCACGGCCTGGCCGCCAACCATGTCACCGGTGCCACCGTGGTGACCGCCGACGGCCGCGTGCTGCGTGTGGACGCCGGTCACGAGCCCGACCTGTTCTGGGCGATCCGGGGCGGCGGGGGCGCGTACGCGGTCGTGACCGAGCTGGAGTTCGCCCTGTTCCCCATCACCGAGGTGTACGCGGGCGCGCTGTACTGGCCGATCGGGCGGGCCGAGGAGGTGCTGCGGCGGTGGCGCGACTGGACCGCCACCGTGCCGGACACGGTCACGTCGCTGGGACGGCTGCTGCGCTTCCCGCCGCTGGAGGACATCCCGGAGCCCTTCAGGGGCCGCTCGCTGGTCGCCGTCGAAGCAGTCGCCCAGCTCAGCCAGGGGACGCAGCTCAGCCAGGGGACGCAGCTCGGCCAGGGCGGCCCGCTGAGCCAGGGCGGCCCGCTGAGCCAGGAAGCGGCCGACGCGCTGCTCGCGCCGCTGCGGGATCTGGGTCCCGAGCTCGACACCTTCGCGCCCACGCCGCCGTCCCGGCTCGACCTGCTGCACCTGGACCCGCCCGGCCCCACCCCGGCCGCCGGTGACGGCCTCCAGCTCGCCGCCCTCACCGACGACACACTCGCGGCCCTGCTGGCCGTGGCCGGCGCTGACGCCGACGTCCCGCTGCTGACGGTCGAGGCCCGCCACCTCGGCGGCGCCCTGGCCCCGGACGCCGCCCGTCCCGGCGGCGCGGTGTCCTCGCTGGACGCGGCCTTCGCCGTCTTCTCCGGCGGCCTCACCTTTGACGCGTCCTCCACGGCCGCCGTGCACGCGGCTCTCGACACGCTCACCACCGTCCTGGCTCCCTGGCGGGCGCCACTGTCCTACCGCAACTTCACCGAACGGCGGCCGGACGACGGGCTCGCCTTCGAGCCCGACCAGGTACGGCGACGGCTGCAGCGGATCAAGCAGACCTACGACCCGGGCGACGTGATCAGAGCCAACCATCCGGTCGAGCCCTCCCGATAGCCGCCGTGACCTCGATCACTTCGCGGTCGAGCGCGTATTTCGCCACAGAGCGCCCCCCGGGCCGCTCCCTACCTTCGTTGCCGAACAACCCCAGACTCACGGAAAGCACTCCTATGTTCTCTCGTGTCGCCCGCTCGCTCGCCGCCCCCGCCCTGGCCACGCTGGCCGCCATGGCCATCGCCACCTCCACTGCCACGCCGGCCTCCGCAGCGACCACCGCCGGGGCCGCCGTCGCCGCCGACAAGCTGGCGTTGTGCAAGCCGGGCATGTTCTGCATCTTCGGCGACACCGGCTACCGGGGCCTGTTCTTCGGCAGCGCCACCAACGTCCCGAACGTCGGCACGGCGACCGCGCCGTTCGGCTTCAACATCAACGACCACACGAGCTCGTTCTGGAACCGCACCGGCCGCACGATGTGCCTGTTCACCCACACCAACTTCAGGACCCCGCTCCAGTGGCAGCGCGCCAACAGCACCGCGATCGCCGTGGGAATCCCCCCGAACGAGTTCACCCCGAACGTCGGCAAGCTCGCCAACGACGCGACCAGCTCCTTCGCCGCCTGCGCCCAGACCTGACCGCACGACCCCGTCACCAGCACGTTCACCACAGCACAGAAAGCACTCTCATGATCTCCCGCATCATCCGCCCGCTCGCCGCCGCCGCCTTCGCCGCCCTGGCCGTCGTGGCCGTCTCCTCCGCCACGCCGGGTCCGGCCGAGGCCGCCGTCGCCGCTGACAAGCGAGCGTTGTGCAAGCCGGGCATGTTCTGCATCTTCGGCGACACCGGCTACCGCGGCCTGTTCTTCGGCAGCGCCACCAACGTCCCGAACGTCGGCACGGCGACCGCGCCGTTCGGCTTCAACATCAACGACCACACCACCTCGTTCTGGAACCGCACCAACCGCGACATCTGCATCTACGCCGACACCAACTTCAGGAAGAAGATGTTCTGGCGCGTGAACAACGGCACCCTGGTCGTCGGCCCGGTCGGGGCCGGGCGCTCCACGTCCAACATCGGCAGCGACACCAACGACAAGCTCAGCTCCTTCGGCCCCTGCTGACCGCCGTAACGGCAAGTCTCACCAGGAGGCCCGCCGCCCGCCGTCGTGAGGATGGCGCGCGGCGGGCTCCTCCACGCCTTCCAGCAGACCGCGCCAGCGAGACCCGAGACGACGCCGAAAGCCTCAGGCGTCGATGGGGCGCGGGCGGGAGCCGGAGAGTACGCGTACGCGGTGGCGCCCGTGCCGGCGACGGCGATCGTGGGGGCGCTGCCGGGGTGAGGCGTCGCTGACCCTGACGATGGCGGGCACTTACCCGCAGGTCCCGGCCCGCATGAGGCTGTGCGGGCCAGGGACATCAGCCGGATGACGTCGTTGCGGTTGCCGCCGGTCAGGGAGACGGCCAGGGGGAGGCCTCCCCCTTCGGTGATGACGTGGTGTTTCGAGCCCGGCTTGGCGCGGTCGACCGGGCTCGGATCGGTTCTGGGCCGCCCTTGAGCGCCCGGGTTGGCAGCTTGTGTGCGTCTTGTCGCTGGAGGTTTGCCGTCGAAGGCGATCAGTCGCTGCTGAGCACGCCGGCGTTCTGGCAGGCGGTCAGGCGCCACTGCCCGTCCTCCTTGGCCATGACGAACAGTGGCGTGCCCACCTCCTCCGTCCCGTCGGGGTTCCGATGGACCTGGCGCACCTTCACGGCTGCGACGTCGGGACGGATGAACAGAAGGTGTTCGACCTCGAACGTGACCGTCGCGCCCTGCATCGGGACGTCATGGCGGCGCCGATGGGGCCCTTGCCGGGGTGCAGGTCCGGCATGGCGGCCACGTGCGAGGCGAAGACGGTGACCGTGGGAACCCGTCCCACGGCCGTGCGTGTCAGCTCGTCTACTGCCCGAACACCTCCTGCACGAGCCGCTGCAGGGCCTGCTGGAACGCCCCGCTCAGGGACAGCGCGGCGTCGTCCACGTAGTTCAGCGCCGCGGTCAGGGTCTTGCTCCCGTCGGGCAGGCTGAACATCAGCGCCGCGTGACCGGCGGCGCCGCCGTTGTGGGTGATGAGGGTGCCGCCGCCCGGCGCCTGCTGCACGAACACGCCCAGGCCGTAGCTGGCCTTCGACTCCGGCGTGAACATCTCGGCCAGCAGCTCGGCCGGCACCAGCTTGCCGCCCACCAGCGCGGTGATGAACGTCTGCAGGTCCCGGGTGGTGGAGATCATGTCGCCGCCGCTGGAGATCCAGGACGGGTTCAGCCGGGTGACGTCGATGGTCTCGGTCCGGCCGTCCTCCTCGTAGCGGTAGTAGGCGTGCGTGTGCGGGGCGGGGATGTCCGTCTCCGCGAACGGCTGGACGGTGCCGGTCAGCCCGAGCGGCTCGAGGATCAGCCGCCGCATCTCCTCGGCGATGGAACGGCCGGTGACCTTCTCGATCAGCAGCCGGGCCAGCACGTAGTTGGTGTTGGCGTAGCTCCAGTCGGTGCCCGGCTCGAAGCGGGCGGGCTTGGACAGCGCGAAGCGCACCAGCTCTTCCGGCTGGTAGGTGTGGAAGCGGCTGTCCACCCACTCCTTGCCCGAGGTGGTGGCGGGGGTGCCCGGCACGAACGTGCCGTCCTCGTAGTACTCGCCGGTGAAGTTGAACACGCCGCTGGTGTGCTGCAGCAGCATCCGCACGGTGATCCGCTCGTCCAGCCCGAACTCGGGCAGGTAGCCGGCGACCGGGTTGTCCAGCCCGATCCTGCCCTCGGCCACGAGCTGCAGCACCACGGTCGCGGTGAAGGTCTTGGTGTTGCTGCCGATCCTGACGTGCCCGTCCACCGGCGGCTCGGCGGTGCCGCCCAGCTCGGCGAGGCCGGCGCCGGCGGTCCACTCGCCCTGCTCGTCGCGCAGGCGCAGCGCCACGCCGACGAAACCGGAGTCGACCATCTCCTGCATGATCTTACGCAGCTCGGGGCGGTCCTGCTCGGCGGCAGCGTCGAGGGTTTCGGTGATCTTGCGGGCCATCTCCGCCATGGCCGGGCCGGGCGCGCCCTGCTGGGGCCGGGTGGCCGCTTCGACGGCGACCAGGACGGTGCGGCGGAAGTTGTCGGCCTCGGCCGGCGCGTGCTCCTTGAGCAGTTTCACGGAGGCGGTCAGCGCGGGCAGCACCTCGTCGGCGAGCGCGGCGGTGGTCTTGACGGCCAGTCCCTTGGGCGCCTTGGCCAGCACGTGCCCGACCAGGCCGGTCGCGGAGGTCAGGGCGATGGAGCCCTCGGTGGCGGCCTTGTGCGGCGAGCCGGCCGCGCCGGCGGCGGTCATCAGCGACACCGCGCCCCAGGCGGCGGTCCGCAGGGTGTGCTGGTCCTGCTCGGAAAGGGTGACGGACATGGCTGCATGCTCCTTGGACGCTTGTGTGTGATGTTCATTGCAATGGACGGCGCTGATACCGGGCCGTCGTGCTCCTGACGTGGCGCGCTCCGGCCGGCGTTCGCCGTGTCAGCTCGTGATCGGGGGGATCCACTCGTTGAGCTGGACCGTCACCCCGTTGGGGTCGGCCAGCCGCGTCACCAGCTCGCCCCACGGCTCCCGCCGCAGCGGGGCGGTGATGGGGGCGCCTTCGGCGCGCAGCCGCTCGTACTCGGCGGCCAGGCCGGTGACCGAGAAGACGACGGTCGCGTCCGCCAGGCTTTGTCCCGGTTGCCACCGCTCGGGGTCGAGCGCCACCAGGATCAGATCGACGGCCCCGTCGTCCCGGCCCAGCACGATGAAGTCCTCGCCGGCCAGGACCTCGCGGAAGCCGAGGTGGCCGGTGAAGAACCCGCTGGAGGCGGCCGGGTCGGCGACGGTCAGGGAGATCGCGGAAGAGACGATGTTCACACCGCGACACCAGAAAAAGACATATGCCCATCTACCTCGCAAACAGGTGCGCTTGTTCGATGGGTCAAGCATCGTGGCGGACAGCACCGTGGATCAACGGCGACTATCGCAACGGTCGTCAACCTGTGGTTGACGGTCCCAGCTCGCGCACCACGCGGGCGAGGGCGCGGATCATGTCGTTCTCCGCCTCGGTACGCCACACCAGTCCGTACGGCAGCGGCTCCATGTCCGAGACGGGCAGGTACACGATGTCCGGGCGCGGATAGTAGTGGGACACGTGGGCAGGGAAGAGCGAGACCGTCTCCCCCATACCCGTGTGCATGAGGATGTCCTCGGCGCTCCGCACGGTGACGGTCCGCTCGATTGACCGGCCCTTCGGCGTCAGCCTCGGCACATAGCGGTCCAGCCATTCGCCGGGCACCGCCTCGACGTCGATGTGCTGGAAGTCGCCGACCGCCTCCAGAGAGGCCGTGGACCACTTGGCCAGGGCGTTGTCGCCGGCCACGGCCAGCACCCTCGGCTCGGCGAAGAGCAGGGGTCCCACGGTCAGGTCGGGCTCGTCCACGGGCGGCCAGGTGACCAGCACGTCCGCCTCCCCGTTGCGCAGCTGGGCGAACGGGTCGGAGTAGCCCGACACGCGCAGCCGCAGGTCCCACTGCGGGTGCAGGGCGCGGAAGGTCTCCCAGTACCGGCGCTGCTCCTGGACGTTGACGGGGAACAGGCTGACCCGCAGGGTGCCGCTCTTGCCCCGGGCCGCCAGCCGGGCCCGCTCCAGGCTCTGCGTCAGCCCCTGGTGCACCTGGCGCAGGTCGTCGCGGAGCTGCTCGCCCACCGGGGTGAGCCGGACGTTGCGGCTGTCGCGGGCGAACAGCTCGACGCCGACGGCCCGTTCCTGCTTCTTCAGCGCCTTGCTGACGGCGGCCACGGAGACGTGCAGCCGCTCGGCGGCGCGGCCGAAGTGCAGCTCCTCGGCGAGGGTCAGGAAGATCTCGATGTCGCGCAGTTCCATGGACCCTCCTGCCAGGGAGATCGTTCATTCGGTGCGTAAGTATGACATGCTCGACACCGTCTCCCGGCCGCGCGACGGCTGGGACGCTCGGGTTGTCCAGCGCCCGTGCCCGCGTCGGGCGGCCGCGCCCGAGCCTGGCAGCAGATCGACGTCGCCGGCGCGCATCGGCTCGCCGCAGCCGGCGCAGCGCAGCTCGACGTGGCCGATCTCGCCGCACGCGTGATGCCGGTAGAGCAGCAGCGTGCCGATGGCGGCGCCGGGGACGGTCAGGGCGTCTCCGGGGTGGAACAGGACGTCGTCGATGAGGAGTCGGCCCAGATGCGCGGGCCCGGGTTGGCCGCGGCGGCCCGGCGCAGCCGCTCCTCGGAGAAGTGGTCGAAGTGCTCATGCGTGACCAGGACCGCGTCGGCGCCGTCCAGCGCCTGCGGCTCGGTCAGGCCGCCGGGGTCGATGACCAGGCGGCGGCCGTCCTTCTCGACGCGGACGCAGGCATGGCCGAACTTGGTGAGCAGCACAGGGGGCAACCTTTCTCGCACAGTACAACGCCGGTCTGGTGCGTACCGAGCCCCATCCCGGCGACGGCCGCAAACTCCTGCTGCACATCACTGGCGACTGGCGCGCCCGCCTGCAGCGCGAACGCGACCGGCGCGCCGGCACCCTGGACGCCGCCATCCGGGACGTCTTCACCCCCGAAGAGCGGCAGCAACTACGCGCCTGCGTCCCCCTGCTCTCCCGCCTGACCGCGCACCTGACCGGAGACTGACGCGCGGCGAACGGCATGATCCACGGGGCTCTTGCCCGGTTGCGACCGTCAACCGCGGGTTAACGACCGTTGCGATGCTCGCCGTTGATCCGCGGCGCCGCCCGGCGGGATGCTTGGTCCATCCCGAGAACACGCCCGCCGGAAGGCTGATCAGCCATGTCCCGACACACGGCGGCGCGCGTCGTTCACCTGAGCTCCACACCGAAGACGAGGAACCATGAGAACCCAAACCCCACCGGCGACCAAGGCCCTGCGGCGTGCGGCGGTCACGGCGGTGGCCGCCGCACTGCTGGCCGGGACGGCCACCCCCGCGACGGCCGCCACGGACCGCGACCGCCCGGAACTGCGGAAGGCCATGCAGGCGTTCGTCGACGCCGGTTTCACCGGGGTGCAGCTGCGCGTACGCGACGAGCGGGGTGAGTGGACCGGCAGCGCCGGGGTGCGCAAGCTGGGCCAGGCCGCCAAGCCTCCGACGAACGGCTCGTTCTGGGTGGGCAGCAACACCAAGACCTTCGTCTCGACCATGGTGCTGCAGCTGGTGGCCGAGGGCAGGGTCCGCCTGGACGGCCCGGTGGACGACTACCTGCCCGAGTACGGGCTGGACCGGCGCATCACGGTGCGGATGCTGCTGGAGCACACCAGCGGCCTGTTCAACTACACCGGTGACTTCGACCCCGACGGTTCGTGGGTGACCGGCATCCCCGCGATGAACAAGGACTGGCTGGACAACCGGTTCAAGACCTACCAGCCCGAGGAGCTCGTACGGCTGGCGCTGTCCAAGCCGGCCAGGTTCGAGCCGGGCGCGGACCAGCAGTACACCAACACCAACTACACCCTGGCCATGCTGCTGGTCGAGAAGGTCAGCGGCCGCACGTACGGCGAACAGCTGCGGCAGCGCATCCTGCGCCCGCTCGGCCTGAAGGACACCCTGCCGGCGGGCGACCGGACGGAGCTGCCCGGGCCGCACGCCCACGGCTACTACCGCCATGAGGAGGACGGCCGGTCCAGGACGGTCGACATCAGCCGCCAGAACGTGTCCCTGTTGTCCGGCGCCGGTGACCTGATCTCGACCACGAAGGACCTCGCGACCTTCTTCTCCGCGCTGAACGCCGGCAAGCTGCTGCCGCCCGCGCTGCTGACCGAGATGCGCACGCCGAACCCGAAGATGAGCTACGGCCTGGGGATGTACGCGGAGAACCTGGGCTCGGACTGCGGCATCGTCTATCGCCACAACGGCAGCCCGCCGCACGGTTACGGGGCGCTGATGTACAGCTCGCCCGACGGCAAGACGACCGTGACCGGCTCGGTGACCTGGGTGGACGACGCCACCAGGGGCCCGGCGGCGGCGAAGTGGCCGTCTCTGGTGGACGGCCTCGTCAAGCAGGTGTTCTGCGACGGGCAGACCGCAGGCTGACGGCCCCTGGAAGTGCCGCGTCCACTCGAGGAACTGCCGGGGTGGTCGCCGTGATCGTGGTACCGAGCGCGGCTCACGCCCGGATCAACGAGCTTGCCCCTCCGGGAACTTCTTGATCACGCCGCGGTGGCGCCCGGCGCCGGCGGCGGCTAGGCTATGAACGAATGACCAAAGGAGTCATAGCCATGGCAGTCGCGTTCACGACCGGCGAGAAGGCCCGCATCACCGGCCTGCTGCTCGACACCGCCGAGGAGCTGTTCACCACCCAGGGCCTGAAGAAGACCTCGCTGGACGAGCTGGTGGCGGCGGCGGGCATCGCCAAGGGGAGCTTCTACGCCTTCTTCGACTCCAAGGAGTCGCTCTACCTGGAGGTCATGCTCCGCCGCGCCCCCCGGGTGGCCGCCCGCGTCACCGAGGCGCTCACGGGCCCGCCGGGGCTGGAGAGCCTGATCGCCGTCATGCGCGCCATCACCGACGTGCTCACCGGCGACCCCCTCTACCGGCGGCTCCTCACCAGGCCGGACGAGCTGGAGGCGGTGACCAGGCGCGTCGGCCCCGAGCAGATCGCCCGCGTGACCCCGCAGCTCGTCACCCCGCTGCTCGACCACCTGGCCGCCGGCCAGCGCGCCGGGGTCGTGGTCGCCGACATCCCGCCGGAGACCCTCGTCGGCGTGATCCGCGCGGCGGGGCTCATCGTCGTCGACCGCGACCGCTTCGGCCCCGCCTACGAGCAGGTGCTCGATGCCACCATCACGATTCTTGCGAGGGGGATGCTCGCATGAGCGTTCTGGACAGGTACGCGAAGCTGGCCGGGATGAGCGAGGAGGCGTGGCGGCGGCACGCCAACCCGTGGAGCGTCTGGACCCGCTTCGCCGCCATCCCGCTCGCCGTCCTGGCGATCTGGAGCCGCACGTGGATCGGCTGGTGGGCGCTGGTGCCGCTGGCGCTGGTCGCGCTGTGGCTGTGGGCCAACCCGCACGCCTTCCCGCCGGTCGGCACGCCGGTCGCCTGGTCCTCCCGGGGCATCTACGGCGAGCGCCTGTGGCTGGCCGACCGCTCCCGCATGCCCACCGGGTTCGCGGTCGTCCAGCGCGTCTGGGTCGCCGGCGCGCTCGCCGGGGTCGCCGTGCTGGCCTGGGGGCTGATCGCCCTGGAGGTGTGGCCGACCGTGTTCGGCGCGACCCTCGTCGTGTACGGCCAGCTCTGGCGCATCGACCGCCTGGGCATCTTCTACGACCAGGCCACCGCAGGATCAGCCGAACAGGGTGCGCCCCCAGTAGTCCCCGGCGTCCCTGACCCCGGGCGGGCAGGCGAACAGCCCGCTTGAGATGTGCCTGATGTACTCGTTGAGCGGATCCGTTCTGGCCAGGCTCGCCTGGATCGGCACGAACTGCTTGCGCGGGTCGCGCTGGTAGGCGATGAAGAACAGCCCGGCGTCGAGCCTGCCCAGGCCGTCCGAGCCGTCCACGTAGTTGTAGCCGCGCCGTAGCAGGCGCGCGTCGCCGTGGTTGCTGGGGTGGGCCAGCCGGACGTGCGCGTCGGGCTTCATCGCCGCCAGGTCCACGGGGTCGAACTCGTGCCGCTTGCCCACCGGCGCGCCCTCGCCCTTGTCCCGGCCGAAGATCTCCTCCTGCTCGCGCAGCGAGGTGCGGTCCCAGGTCTCGACGGTCATGCGGATCTTCCTCGTGACCAGGTAGCTGCCGCCCGCCATCCAGCCGGCGCCGTCCGCCGCGTCGGCCCAGAGCTGCTCGCGCAGCAGGTCGGCGTCCTCCAGTTTCATGTTGCTGGTGCCGTCCTTGAAGCCCATCAGGTTGCGCGGGGTCACCTGGGCGCGCGAGGTGGAGGAGGTGCGGCCGAAGCCGAGCTGCGACCAGCGGACGGAGACACGGCCGAAGCCGATCCTGGCCAGGTTGCGGATGGCGTGCACGGCCACCTGCGGGTCGTGGGCGCACGCCTGCACGCACAGGTCGCCGCCCGAGATCTCCGGGATCAGTTTCTCGCCGGGGAACGCCGGCAGGTCGGCCAGGGCCGGCGGACGCCGGGCGGCCAGCCCGAACCGGCCGTCGAACAGGGACGGGCCGAAGCCGACCGTCAGCGTGAGGCCCGAGGCGGGCAGGCCGAGCGCCTCACCGGTGTCGTCGGGCGCGGCCTCCGGCGAGCCGCCGACCGCGCCGAAGGAGCCGGCCTGCTCGCCCTGGGTGAGCCGGGCGGCGGCGGCCGTCCACTCCTGCAGCAGCTCCACCAGCTCGGCCCTGCTGCCGGTGGTGACGTCGAAGGCGACGAAGTGCAACCGGTCCTGGGCGGGGGTGACGATGCCCGCCTGGTGCTCGCCGTAGAAGGGGAAGGGCTCGGCGGCGGTGGCGTGCGCGACCGGCGGCTCCCGCACCAGCGAGCGGGCGGTGATCGCGCCGGCGCCCGCCGCCGCGACCCCGGCCGCGCCGAGGCCGAACAGCTTTCTCCTGGTCACCATGACGATCACCGCCTACTTCGCCACGATGGGGGCGATCCTGCTGATCGGCTCGCCCAGCGCGTTGATCACGTCGGAGAGGCTCTTCAGCTCGGCCTCGGACAGCTCGTCGTGCAGCCGCCAGCCGTCGCCCCGCTGGTGCTTGTTCAGCTCGGCCTCGGCGGCGGCGAACTTCTCATCCAGCGTCCCGACCAGCTCCGGGGCGCGTTCCTCCAGCACGGGGCGGAGCGCCTGGACCGCCGCCTTGGAGCCTTCGAGGTTGGCGTCGAAGTCCCACAGGTCGGTGTGGGACCAGATGTCCTCCTCGCCGGTGATCTTCCCGGTGGCCACCTCGTCGAGCAGCTCCTTGGCGCCGTTGGCCAGGTTCAGCGGGGTCAGCTCGGTGGCGTTGGCCTTGGCCACGATCGTCCTGACGTCCGCGATCAGCTTGTCGGCGACGGGTCCGTCCTGGCTGACGTCCTTGTGGATCCACAGATCCTTCTCGATCTTGTGGAAGCCGGTCCACTCCTCACCCTCGGCCAGGTCCGCCTCGCGGGCGTCGATGGCCGGGTCGAGGTCGCCGAAGATCTCGGCGACCGGCTCGATGCGCTCCCAGTACGTCCGCGAGACCGGGTACAGCTCCTTGGCCCGCTTCAGGTCGCCGGCCTTGACCGCGTCCACGAACTCCTGGGTCTTGACCAGCAGCGTGTCGCTCTGCGACTTGACGTAGCGCTGGTAGCTCCGCGTGGCCTCGGCCAGCTTGGCGTCGGCGTTGAGCGCCTTGTGCTCGCCGGTGACCTTCAGCGGGTTGCGGATGCCCTTGCCGACCATGCCGGGCTTGCAGGCCGTCTCGTACGTCCCGGCGGGCAGCTCGGCGATCAGCTCGCGGGTCAGGCCGGGCACGATGTTCTCCACCTCGGCCATGACCCGGTCGCCGGGAGCGTACACGTAGAACTCGGTCACCTTGCTGCCGCCGTTCGTGATCGCGAACGTGCTGGTCCCGGCGGCGACCTCGGAGACGGCGACCTTGCACTCGGTGTCGCCGGCCGCGACCGCGATCCTGCCCGGCTGCCGCGCCGCGGCGGAGCCGCCGGGGGCGGGGGGCTCGGCCGCGCAGGCGGTGAGCGCGGCCAGGGCCAGGGCGCCGGCGGTGAGACGGATGATGGCGGACATGGTGCTCCTGTTCAGGCCGCGGGCGCGGGTGTGGTCCGGGTGCGCGAGGGACGCAGGAAGAGGTAGAGGGTGGGGATCAGGTAGGCGGCCCAGGCGACGGTCTCCAGGACACTGGGCTGCGGGGTGAGGTTGAGCGTCCCGGCCAGCACGGCGCCGTACCACGAGTCGGCGGGCAGCACGGCGCCGAGGTCGAAGGCGTAGACGCTCAGCCCCGGCAGGAGGGCGGCCTCCTGAAGGTCGTGCACGCCGTACTTGAAGATCCCGGCGGCGACGAGGATGAGCAGCAGGCCGGTCCAGGCGAAGAACGTGGTGAGGTTGACGCGGACGGCGGACCTGTACAGGCCGTAGCCGAGCAGCACCGCGGCGAGCAGGCCGAGGCTGATGCCGATGAGCGGCTGCGCCGAGGTGGTCGCGCCCTGCACGGAGGCGAAGAACAGCAGCGCCGTCTCCAGCCCCTCACGCGCCACGGCCAGGAACGCCATCACGACGACGGCGGCCGGGCCCAGCTTCAGCGCCTCGGCGAGCTTGCCCCGCAGCTCGCCCGAGAGCGCGCGGGCGGCCCGCCGCATCCAGAAGATCATCCAGGTGACGAAGCCGACGGCCAGCAGCGAGGTGATCGCGTCGAAGAGCTCCTGTCCCGTGTGCCCGAGGTGGGCGGCGGTGAAGGTCAGGATCGCGCCGAACCCGACCGAGAGCGCCACGGCGGCGAGCACGCCGGTCCAGACGTACGGCAGCCGGTCCGTGCGGTCGCTCTTGACCAGGAAGGCGACCAGCACCGAGACGACGAGCGCCGCCTCGAGCCCTTCGCGCAGGCCGATGAGAAAGCTGGCGAACACCGTTGCTCCAATGCTGGGTAAGCCCGGGACGCCGACGTGCCGGACTGCTACACGCCTGTAGAAGTTAACATAGGCTCACCTAACCTAGCCAGAGAGCCTGGTTTCGGGCGCGTCCGGCGGGTGCGGTGATCGCATAGGGTGTGCGCGATGGACACTGACCCGGAGGATCGCGCCGACCAGGGCGAGCGCCGCCGGCCCGGCGAGCTGGAAGCGGCGATCCTGGCCGCCCTGCGTGACGCGGGCTGTTCGCTGACCTCCGGCCAGGTGCGCGATCTGATCGACCCCACGGGCGGGTTGTCCTACAGCGCCGTCGTCACCACGCTGGTCCGCCTGCACAAGAAGCGGGCCGTCACCCGCCGCAGGGAAGGCCGCGCCTACCGCTACGGGGCGCTCACGGACGCCGCCGGGCTCGTCGCGCAACGCATGAACGCGCTGCTCAGCGCCGAGGACGATCGTGCCATGGTGCTGCGGCGGTTCGTGCGGGAGCTGGAGCCGGGCGATGAGGAGCTGCTGCGCCGGTTGCTCGCCGACGAGCCGGATCCGCCGGGCGGAACCGGCACGTGACCGGGGCGCCCAGGCGCTCCACCGTACGAAAGCGTCGGGTCACTTGACCGGCTTCGCGCCCGCGTTAGGTTAGCTTTGCCTGAACGCATGCGACTGAAAGCCGGCTGGTGCCTTGTTTGATCATTTCGTCTGGTCCGTCCTGGCGGTCCCGGTCCTGGTGGTCGCCCTCGTGACGCTGCTCGCGGACCGGTTGCCGCCCTCGCCCGCCGCCAAGGTGCTCGCCTGGTCGGCGGCGGGCGCCGCGCTGGCGAGCCTCCTCAACGTGGCCGCCTTCACCGTGAAGGCCGTGGCCGAGATCCCGTTCGTCGCCGGCCTGTTCGGGTGGTCGTACCGGACGGTGATCGCCGACACGGGGCACGTGCGGTGGGTTCCGTGGCTGTGCGTGCTGCTGACGGGGTGGGCGGCGGTGGCCGCCGTCAGGGTGGTGCGCCGCCATCGCGGCGGCCGGGCGTGGGCGCTCGGGCTCGGCGGCGTCGCGGCGGGTGACGGCGTCGTCGTGGTTCCCGGCACGGAGGTCGAGGCCTTCGCCGTGCCCGGCAGGCCGGGGCACGTCGTGGTCACGGCCGGGATGCGGCAGGCACTCGACGACGAGCAGTACGCGGCGTTGCTGGCCCACGAGCGGGCGCACCTGGAGCAGGACCATCCCCGGCTGATGCTGCTGAGCGATCTGGCGGGGGCGGTCCATCCGGCGCTGCGGTGGGTCTCCGGCCGGGTGGGATACCTGGTCGAGCGGGCCGCCGACGAGCACGCGGCCACGGTGATCGGCGACCGCCGCGTTCTCGCCCGGGCGATCGGCGCGGCGGCGCTGGCCGCTCATGGCAGGCCGGCGCTCAGGTCGTCCGGCCCCTTCGCCTCCTTCGCCGGGGCCCGGCGGCCGGGGGCCATTCCGCTCAGGGTCGCCGCGCTGCTGGCTCAGGCGCGCGGCGGCCGGCTGTGGCCGGCCGCCGTTCCCGCCGTCCTGGCGGCGAGCTCGCTCGTCTGGACCGGTGAAGCTCTCTATGACCTGGTGGAGCTGCTCGTTCTCGCGCACGGCTGAGCCCTGCGGTCACGGCTCCCGGGGTCAGCCGTCACGGCGTGCGGAAGCCTCGGAAGGTCACGGGTTCGCGGGTTTCGAAGCCGAGCCGCTCGTAGAGGGCGATCGCGCCGGTGTTCGTCTCGGCGACGTGCAGGAAGGGGCGTTCGCCGCGGGCCAGGATGCGCGCGACTAGCGTGCCGACCAGGCGGGCGGCGTAGCCTCGCCCGCGCGCCTCGGGGGCGGTGCAGACGGCGCTGATCTCGGTGTGTCCCGCGGGCCGCAGCCGCTCGCCCGCCATCGCCACCAGCCTGCCGCCCTCGCGGACGCCCAGGTAGGTGCCCAGCTCGCGGGTGCGCGGCCAGAACGGCCCCGGCTGCGCCCGCGCGACGAGGTCGAGCATCTCGGGCACGCTCTCCACGCCCAGCTCGACGACCGCCGCCCTCTGCTCGGCCACCTTCACGCCCGGCTCGGCCACCTTCACGCCCGGCTCGGCCACCTTCACGCCCGGCTCGGCCGCTTCCGCGCCCGGCGCCACGACCACCGCGTCCAGCGCGACGACCGCCGCATCCAGCTCGGGCCGGTCGCCGTTCCAGACGAGCTGGCGGCCGTCGAGGGCGAAGACCGGCTCCCAGTCCGGCGGCGGCAGCGCCGGGCAGCTGAACAGGTCGGCCAGCTCGCCCCGGCCGAGCAGCGCGGCGAGATCGGCCCACTCCTGCCCGTCCGGGTCGGCGCTCACCGCGCAGAACGTCGCCACCCCCGGCTGGTAGGTGGCCGCCCTGCCGAGCCGGCGGGCCAGGTGTGCGTGGTGGCCGCGCAGCGACGCGCCCACCGGGTCGTCCAGGGCGGTGGCGTCCCCGTTCGCCATGGTGCTGTGCCTCGTTCCGTACGGGACCGGCGCCGGCCCCGCTGGACGGCGCTGCGATCCAGCCGGTCATCCTACGGCGTACAACTGGGACGAAGGTGACATGCTTGCGCTCATGAGCATCGAGCACCACGATGTCCACATCCGACCCGTACGCGAGGAGGATCGCGACGCCGTCATCGGCCTGGCCGCGCAGCTCGCCGAGGGGGTGCCGGAATGGCGTGACCCCGGGGCCGTCGTGGAGGCGGCGCGGCAGTGGCTCGCCGGTTACTTCACCCCCGCCTCGCAGCAGCCCGGAGCCGTGTTCGTGGCCGTGGCAGGGGGCGAGGTCGTCGGCATGGTCTCCGTCAACACCCACCGGCACTTCACCGGGCCGGTCGAGGCCTACATCGGCGAGGTGGCCGTCGCCCCGCACGCCGTCCGGATGGGGCTGGGCAGGCGGCTGCTGGGCGCGGCGGAGGACTGGGCGCGCGGGCAGGGCCTGCGGCATCTGACGCTGGAGACGGCGGCGGGCAACACGACCGCCAGGCGGTTCTACGCCGCCGTGGGCTACCAGGAGGAGGCGATCCGCTTCACCCGCGTGCTCGACCGGCTACGGGATCGCCCAGATACAGCGTAGGCCCGCGCGCTCACTGCCCGTTCCCGTGGACGCGGCGGTAGACGGGCTGCCACATGGCGTCCTGGACCTGCTGGACGGTGTCGCGCAGCTCGACGCGGGCCAGGTGTTCCTCGGCGGCCCTGTTGGCGACGGCGACGGCCACGGCGGCGGAGATTGCGCGCAGGTTGTCCACCGGGGGCAGCAGGCAGGCACCAGGGGCGGAGACGTCGACCATGGCGCCGATGGCCTCGGCGGCGGCCTGCAACATGCCGGGGCTGACCCGGCGGGCCCGCGCGACCACCGCGCCCAGCCCGAGGCCCGGGTAGAGCAGGGCGTTGTTGGCCTGGGCGATGGCGTAGGTGACGCCGTCGTGGGTGATCGGCTCGATCGGGATGCCGGTGGCGATCAGCGCCCGTCCGTCGCTCCAGCGGATCAGGTCGGCGGGCATCGCCTCGATGCGCTCGGTCGGGTTGGAGATCGGGAAGATGATCGGGCGCTCCACACCCGCCGCCATCGTGCGCACGATCTGCTCGGTGAACGCGCCGTGCGCCGTGGAGGTGCCCAGCAGCATGGTCGGCTTGACGCGTTCGACGACCTCGGCCAGGAAGATGCCGTGCCCGTCGCCGGCCCAGCCGGTCACCTCCTCGCGCGGGCGCGCGTACGGCTGCTGGAAGTCGCGCAGCTCCCGCATGTCGTCGACCAGGAGGCCCTGCTTGTCGATCGGCCAGATCCGCCGCGTCGCGGTGTCGTGGTCCAGGCCGTCGCGGATCATCGCGTCGCGCAGCTGGTCGGCGATGCCGGTGCCGGCGGTGCCTGCGCCGAAGATGACGACGCGCTGCTCGCGCATCGGGGTCCGGGAGACCCGGACGGCGCCGAGCATGGCGGCCAGCACGATGGCGCCGGTGCCCTGCATGTCGTCGTTGAACGTGCAGATCCGGCCGGTGTACCGCTCCAGGATCCGGCGGGCGTTGGACGGGCCGAAGTCCTCCCAGTGCAGCAGGGCGCCGGGGAACATCCGGGTGGCCGTGGTGACGTAGGTGTCGATGAAGTCGTCGTAGCGCTGCCCGCGCACCCGCGCGTGCCGGTTGCCCACGTAGGCGGGGTCGTTCAGCAGCGCCTCGTTGTCGGTGCCCACGTCCAGGGAGACCGGGATGACCCGGCCGGGGTCGATGCCCGCGGCGGCGGTGTAGACGGCCAGCTTGCCGGTCGCGATGCCGATGCCGCCGCCGACGCCCCAGTCGCCGATGCCCAGGATCTCCTCGGCGTCGGAGGCGACGATCAGATCGACGTCGTCCGGGCCCAGCCCGGTGTTCTGGAACGCCTGCTCGATCCCGCCGGCGTCGTCGACGGACAGGTACACGCCCCGGGGGCGGCGGTACTCGTGGCTGTAGTTCTTGATCGCCTCGGACACGGTGGGGTCGTACACGATGGGCAGCATCTCGTGCAGGTGGTCGCCCAGCAGGCGGTAGTACAGCACCTCGTCACGGTCCCGCAGCGCCTCCAGGTAGACGTTCTTGAGCAGGTCGCTCGGCTGGGCCCGCACCTGGTGGTAGACCCGCCCGACCTGCTCCTCCAGCGTCTCCACCACGGGCGGCAGCAGGCCCTCCAGGCCGAGCTCGGCGCGTTCCGCGGCCGAGAACGCCGTGCCCTTGTTCAGCAGCGGCTCCTGCAGCACCGCCTGGCCGCGCAGGCGCGTCAGGTAACTTCCGTCCGGCTGCTCCGCGAACGCGTGGCTGACCGGCTCCGGTTTCCGCTTCCCCGGCGACATCGTCGTCATCCTCCCTGAGCGCGACACCCGCTCACAGAAGTTGCCCGGCCGCTGGGAGACGGACACTGAGCCGGACCTCAGAACTGCGCCAAAACCAGACAAAGGGATGCGTGTCGCCGGGCAGGCCACGGCGCGCCCGTGCCTAGCGTCTGTGAGCATGGACGAAGGACGGGCACGCCACCGGTGGACGGCCTTCAAGCAGTCGCCGTTCCTGCCCGCCAGCGTGCTCGTGCTGATCCTCGCCGCCGCCGCCGGGCTCTTCGCCGGGTCCTACACCTACGCCATGGCCGATCCGACCCCGCACCGCGTCCCGGTCGCGGTCGTGGGGGTCAGCCACCAGAGCGTACGCGGCAAGGCGTTTGCCGCGGGCATGGAGGAGCAGCTGAACGCCTCGCTCGCGCTGTCCTTCGAGGGCTCCTTCGAACGGGCCAGGCAGGCGGTCGAGGAGCAACGGGTGTTCGGCGTCATCGTGGTGCATCCGGGCAACGAGGTCACGCTGTACGTGTCGGGCGCCTCCGGGGCGTCGGTGGCCCAGCTGCTCAGCGAGGCCGCGCCGAAGGTGGCCCCGCAGGTGGGCGTGCGGCTGACGGTGCGGGACATGAAGCCGCTGCAGCCGGGCGACCCGCGCGGGCTGGCGCTGTTCTACATCACGCTGGCGGCGGTGATCATCGGGTTCATCGGAGCCGTCCAGCTCAGCGTCCAGGCCGACGGGCTGAGCGCGTGGGAGCGCATCGCGTTCACGGTGGCGTACGCGGTGCTGGGCGCGCTGTCCATCGTGGCCGTGGTGGACTGGGGGCTGGGCGCGCTCGACCTGCCGCTGCTGGAGTCGTGGTTCATCCTGGCGCTGACCATGTTCACCTCCGGGATGGTGTTCACCATGTTCAACACGCTCGTGCGGCGCTGGGCGATGGTGCCCACCTGGGGGCTGATGGTGCTGCTCGGCAACCCGTCCTCCGGCGGGGCGGTGTCCTGGCCGCTGCTGCCCTCGCCGCTGGGCGCCATCGGGCGCTGGCTGCCGCCCGGGGCCTCGATCAACGCCCAGCACACCGCCGTCTACTTCGGCGGGCACCAGCGGCTGATGCCGTTCCTGGTGCTGGCGGCCTGGGCGCTGGTGTCGTGCACGGTCTTCCTGGTCTGGCGCGACCGCCACCCCGGGCCCGAGACGTCTTAGGGCTCGCGAATCCGTCACCTGTGGGAGGCGCGCTCACCCCTGGCCGGCTCGTGGCCGGAGCTTCCCGCCATGGTGATCGCGACCGCCAGCACGCAGGTCGCCGCGATGGCCGTGATCACGCCGTGCACGCCGATCCAGGGCACCGCGAGCGGCAGCACCAGGACGGCGGCGGCGCAGCCCGAGATGACGGCCGGATGGATGACGGACTCCGGCTCGATCGGCGTGTGCACCATCCAGAGCAGCAGGAGGAACATCCCGACGGGGATCGCGACGGCGTAGGCGACGGTGAGCGCGGGGGCCGCGACGTGGTGCCCGCTCTGCTCGACCGCGACCTCCAGGCCCGCGCCGAGGGCGGCCAGGGCCGCGAAGATGCCGTAGTGGCCGTAGCCCCACCGGTAGGAGCGGTCCCGCCGCCCGCTGAGCCCCTCGCCCGCCTCCACCAGGAAGTACAGCCACCACAGGGCGAACAGCACCACGAGGCCGGAGACGGCGATCATGACGAAGGGGCTGCTGATCCGGCTCGACTCGAGCGCGCTGGCGACGCCCCTGGACGCGGCGAGCACGCTCTCACCGAGCAGGATGATCGTGAACAGGCCGTAGCGCTCGGCGATGTGGTGGGGATGCCAGGTGGTGGGCTCGGCCCGTTCCGCCCACAGCGGCACGGCCAGCTCCAGGACGGCGAGCAGCACGAACAGCGGCAGCTCGATGGACAGGGGCGCGGCCCACGAGTGGTACATCCAGGCCACGGTCAGGACGGTGATGCCGCCGGCGTAACGCAGCGCGGTAGGCCGGCGCGCCGGGTCCTCCACGGCGACCCGCACCCACTGGGCGACGAGCCCGATCCGCATGATGACGTAGCCCAGCGTGACGAACCGGTAGTCGGTGTGCTCGCTCGCCGCCGGCACGCCCGCGGCCAGGACCAGCACACCGGCCATCTGCACCATGGTCAGCACCCGGTAGGCGACGTCGTCGGTGTCGTAGGACGAGGCGAACCAGGTGAAGTTCATCCACGCCCACCAGATCGCGAAGAACACCTGCAGGAACGGCACGATGCCGGCCAGCGCGTGCCCCTCGACGACGTGGTGCGCGAACTGGGCGGTGATGGCCGCGACCGCGACCACGAACGTGAGGTCGAACAGCAGCTCCAGCTGGCTGGCCACGCGGTTCGGCTCGTCCACGGGACGCGCGCGCATGCGCATGCGGAGGCGGATTCTGGCGGGTGGCAAGCGTTCGCTCCTGTCACTGCGTGAGACGGGTCCTCACGGTGGACAGGGCGGCGGGCCGGCTTCGTGACAGGTCCGCCCGGAAATCTCAGGATTCGGCCGGCGCGCTCCTCGCGGCGGCGGGGCGCCGCTCGTACGCGGTGCGGCGGGCGAGCGTGAGCACGCAGGCGAGCGTGAGGACGAGCAGCGCGACGTAGTGCCTGACGACCGGCCTGTGGCTGCCGCCGCCGCTGGTCAGCAGCCACTGGGCGACCGGCGGGGTGGAGCCGCCGATGATCGTGCCGCACAGCTGGTAGGACTCAGCAGCACGTCCAGCATCGTCTGCCGGGCGGCGCCCAGGTCGGTGGTGGCCCAGGCGACGAGGAAGGTGTCGGTGAAGTAGGTCGCCGAGATCCCCAGCGCGCTCGCCCCGACGCCGAGGGCGACCAGTGGCCACGCCGTGCGCAGCACGGTCACGAGGGGCAGACTGCCGGCCATGTGCAGGGCGCGGCTGTCGGGCTTCGGCGCCACGGCCTTCGCCGCGCGGGCCTACCGGGAGCTGCCGGCCACCGGCGAGAGCGTCCGCAAGCGCAAAGCCGACAGGAACGACGGGCTGCCCCCCAGGAGACCCAGGTCGCCCGCCTGGCCAGGGCCGGCCTGTCGAACCCGGAGATCGCCGCCCAGCTGTTCCTCAGCCCGCGCACCGTCGAATACCACCTGGGCAACGTGTTCACCAAGCTCGCCATCACCTCCCGCCACCAGCTTCCCGAGGCGCTGCCCGAACATCCGTGACCGGCCGGCTTGCGTCTCAAGCAGCTTGAGGTACCACAGTGACCCTCATGAACGACCACGAGCTGTACCCCATCGGGGACGCCGCCCGCCGCAGCGGCCTGAGCGTCAGCGCCGTCCGCTTCTACGCCGACACCGGCCTCGTCGAGCCCACGGCCGTGAACGAGGCCGGCCACCGCCTGTACGACCCGCACGCCATCGCCCGGCTGGAGCTCGTCCGCACCCTGCGCGAGCTGGACGCCGACCTGGACGAGATCCGCCGCCTGCTCGGCGGCGGCACCACCCTGCACGACCTGCTCACCACGCACCTGGAGATCGTCGAACGCCAGGAACGCACGCTGCGGGCCAGACGGGCGGTGCTGCGTGCCCTGATCAAGCAGGGTGGCACGACCGCGCAGGCCGCCCTGATGCACAAGCTCGTCTCCATGACCGACGAGGAGCGCGAGCAGATCATCGACGACTTCTGGAACGACGTCGGCGCGCACCTCGACGTCCCCGCCGGCTTCGTCGACCGGCTCAGGACGATGCGCCCCGTCCTGCCCGCCGACCCCACCGCCGCCCAGCTCGAAGCCTGGATCGACCTGGCCGACCTGGTGTCGGACCCGGCGTTCCGCGACGCCGTCCGCGCCTACCTGCGCGACACCTACGCCGCCCCCGAGGCCCGGATCCTGGCCACGGAGCCGTTCCAGGACTTCATCCACGTCAGCGGGGCTCCCCTCATGGAGGAGCTCCTCGCCGCGCACCGCGCCGGGGACTCACCCCGCTCCCCGCGAGCCCAGCAGGCCGTCACCCGCTTCATGGCGGCGGCCACCGCGCTGTCCGGCACCCCGCTCACCCCGGAGGTCCGCGACCGGATGGCCGACGGGTTCCGTCAGGTGCCCGACCTGATGCGGCAGCTCGCCGAGGAGGACGCCGCGTCCGGCGGCCCGGTCTACGACGACACCCACGGCCGCTACGTGGCCCTGGTGGCGCTGATCAACGGAACCGCCGCCGAGGAGGACACCCTGCCCTTCGCCTGGATCGCCGACGCCATGCGCGCCGGAGGCGGCGTTCATGACGCCGGGGAGGGGTAGCCGATCTCGGCCCGGTCCTCTTCGAGGCCGGCCGGATCGGCCTCGGGGTTCAGCGCGGCCACGACGTCCTGTGTCAGCGGGCGCAGAGCGTAGACCCACCGCACCGCCTCCGGATCCACCGCCACCTCGTAGTACTCCTGAGCGAACGCCTGATACGCCTCCGGCCGCCCGTCGAGCAGGACGCCGAACAGCCACTCGGCGCTGCCGTCGTCCTTCGTCCCCTCCGGCAGGCCGGCGACGGTGCCCGTCCGCCACCGCTCGTCGCCGGTCTCGCGCCAGAAGCACATCGTCGCCAGGGGTGTCCCGGCCTCGTCGCTGAACGCGGGCTCGGCGACCATGGCCCTGAACACCTCGGGCACGTCGTCGAACAGGCCGGGCCACGGGGTGGGAGGGTCGGTGCGGTACGGGCTCGTCGGCGACTCGTGGTCGAAGCCCCGCGCGTACGCGCCCGCCGGCGAGAAGACGATCGAGTAGTCGTTGCCGCTGCCGTCACGCATGGAGGCCAGCTCCTGCGTGGGGGCCCCTCTGGAGTCGACGGAGAAGTACCGGTACTCCCAGGTGGGGCTCATGATCGCGTCGAGCATGGCCATGGCGCGGGAGCGGTCGCGCACGAACCGCGGCGCCGCGATGAAAGTTTCACGGCGCGTTGACACATGGAAAGCGCTTTCCTACGGTGTCGCTGTCCGCCGACCCGGGTGAGCGACGCGCACACCCCGAGAAACCCGAGAGCGCAGGAGGTCGTGGCGGCAGCGACCGCGCGGAGCAGAACGCCATCGTTGTTCGAAGGAGAAGGTGAACCAGGAATGAGACGAGCAGTCGCGTTACGACTCCACGCGGTGCTGGCCGCCGTGGCCACCGCGGCCGCGGTCGGCGCGGTGGCCGTGGCCCTGCCGGTGACGCAGGCGTCGGCCGCGGTAGGCGGGCCCACCGGTTACGCCACCGCCAACGGCGGGACGACCGGCGGCGCGGGCGGCCAGACGGTGCGGGCCACCACCGGGACCGCGATCCACGCGGCCCTGTGCGGCCGGGCCAGCAGCAGCACGCCGATCACCATCGAGGTCGAGGGCACCATCAACCACGGCAACACCGCCAAGGTCTCCGGCGAGAGCTGCAACACCGCGGCAGGCGTGATCGAGCTCAAGCAGATCAGCAACGTCACGATCATCGGCGTCGGCGGCGGGGCCGTCTTCGACCAGCTCGGCATCCACATCCGCGAGGCCGGCAACATCATCATCCGCAACGTGACCATTCGCAACGTCAAGAAGTCGGGCTCGCCCACGTCCAACGGCGGCGACGCCATCGGCATGGAGAGCGGCGTCCGCAACGTGTGGGTCGACCACGTCACGCTGGAGGCTTCCGGCGGCGAGTCGGAGGGCTTCGACGGGCTGTTCGACATGAAGGACGACACCCAGTACGTGACGCTGTCCTACAGCATCCTGCGCAACTCCGGCCGGGGCGGGCTGATCGGGTCCAGCGAGAGCGACCGCTCCAACGGTTACGTCACCTTCCACCACAACCAGTACGAGAACATCGACTCCCGTACGCCGCTGCTGCGGGGCGGCATCGCGCACATCTACAACAACTCCTACGTGAGCCTGAACGAATCGGGCATCAACTCTCGCGCCGGGGGCCGCGCCAAGGTCGAGAACAACTACTTCAAGAACTCCAAGGACGTCCTGGGCACCTTCTACACCAGCGAGGCCGGCTACTGGCAGGTCGCCGGCAACATCTTCGACAACGTGACGTGGTCCGCCCCGGGCAGCGACAACAACCCGGCCGGCCCCAACCCGCAGTCCAACACCTCGGTCAGCGTGCCGTACTCCTACAGCCTCGACGGGGCGAGCTGCGTGCCGGACATCGTCCGGCAGACGGCCGGCGCCGACAAGGGGCTGCAGGTGTCGAACGGCAACTGCACGCCGACGACGCCCACCGCGACCCCGACCGTCACGCCCACGGTGACTCCCACGGTGACGCCGACGGTCACCCCGACTGTGACGCCGACTGTGACGCCGACGGCCGGTGGGCCCAACCTGAGCATCGGGGCCGGCTCCGACGGCTCCAGCAAGGCCGACGGGACGAGCTACGGCAACGTGCGGGACGGCAACCTGAGCACCTACTGGTCGCCGTCGGGCACGACCGGGGACATCTCGATCAAGTGGGGGTCCGCCACGACGGTCTCCCGGGTCGTCATCCGCGAGGCGGCGGGCTCGGCGGGCGTCATCGGCGCCTGGCAGCTCGTCAACGCCGGCAACGGGGCCGTACTGAAGTCCGGGAGCGGGGCGGGCACCATCACGTTCACGCCGACCTCGCTGAGCAAGATCACCTTCCGGATCACCGGGGCGGCGGGCACGCCGAAGGTCGCCGAGTTCGAGACCTACGCCGGCTGAGCCTCCTCCGGCTGAGCCAGCCTCACCTGCCGGGCCGCCCCGGCTGAGCCACAGGGCGTTGTCGCGTTCGACCTGCGTGATGTCGGCGTGCCGGGTGACAGCGTAGAACGGCGCCTTGCGCGCGCCGCCGGGCAGCTCCACGGCGCAGGGCCGTCCGGCGGCGCGATCAGGGGAAGGCGGTCAGCTGGAGCGCGACAACAGGTAGGAGTTCAGACTCCCACTACGCAGCCGATCGGCCACCGACTCGGCGATCTCCCCCACCCGGACCGCGGTGGCGGACAGCAGGGTCGAGGTGAGCCCATGCGTGTGCTCACTGGCCCCCTGAACGTAGATACCGCACCGCATCGCCGCCGACGTCACGACCCGGTAATCGCGATCCAGCCGCACCCCACCACCCGGCAGCCGCTCACAGAACCTCCCGGCCTCTCCGAGCAGGGTGAGCGGATCGGCCGGGCGGTAACCGGTGGCGTACACGAGCACGTCGGTCTCCAGCAGTGTCCGCTCGCCGGTGGGCAGGAACTCCACGGTGACCCGCAGCCCGTCCTCGTCGCGCTCGACGTCCGCCAGCCGGGAGGCGTTGAGGATGCGCAGCCGTTCCTTGCCCTGGACCTTCTCCTGATAGTGGCGGCGGTACAGCTCGTCGATGAGGTCCAGGTCCACCACCGAGTAGTTGGTGGAGGCGTGGTAGCCGTTCAGCCGGGCCTTCACCTCCTCCGGCGCCGAATAGAAATGATCGACCGCCACCGGGTCGAAGATGCGGTTGGCGAAGGAGCTGTCGTCGGCCGGGGTGTAGCCGTACTTGGCGAAGACGGCGCAGACCTCGGCGTCCGGGTAGGCGTTGTGCAGGTGCTCGGTCACCTCGGCCGCGCTCTGGCCCGCGCCGACGACCACGAACCTGCGCGGGCCGCGCAGCGACGGCAGTTTGCCGAGCAGTTCCTCGCTGTGCCAGATCCGGTCGTCGCTCACGAGGCCGTCCGGCAGGACGGGTTCGAGGCCGGCGGCGAGGACGAGGTTGCGGGTGCGGCGGGTGACCAGGGTGCCGTCGCCCTGCCGGACGACCACGTCGAGCAGCTCGATCGTCCCGGCCGACTCGACGGGGGTGACGGCGACGACCTCGGCGCCGTACTCCACTTCCTCGGAGAAACGCGCGGCCGCCCACTCGAGATAGTCGTGAAACTCCAGACGGGACGGAAACATCGTCTTGTGGTTGATGAAGTCGGGCAACCGGCCCTTGTCCTGCAGATAGCAGAGAAAGCTGAATTCGCTGGCCGGATTGCGCATGGTGACCAGGTCTTTCAAAAAGGACACCTGCATGGTGGTGCCTTCCAGCAGCATGCCGCGGTGCCAGCCGAAGGCGGGCTGTTTCTCGAGGAACACCGCGTCCAGCAGGTCGCCCGTCCGGGTCTGGCGTTCCCGTAACGCGATCGCCAGGGCGAGGTTGGACGGTCCGAAGCCGATGCCTACGAGGTCGTGGACGTGCTGCTCCGAGGACATGAACACCTTTCCGCCGGGATGAAACTGGGGTGGAGACATTGCCCAAATTAGGTTAGCCTGACCTAATTAAGGCGAGCCTAACCTAATCCGATCCCCTCGACAAGGAGGCACCATGCGGGTCGTGATGTTCGGCTACCAGACCTGGGGTCATCGCACGCTCCAGGCACTTCTGGATTCCGCGCACGAGGTCGTCCTGGTGGTCACCCACCCCAGGAGCGAGCACGTCTACGAGAGGATCTGGAGCGACTCGGTGGCCGAGCTGGCGCAGGCGCACGACGTCCCGGTGCTGCTGCGCAACCGGCCCGACGACGAGGAGCTGATGGTCCGGCTCAAGGAGGCCGAGCCGGACCTGATCGTCGCCAACAACTGGCGGACCTGGATCCCGCCGGAGATCTTCACCCTGCCCCGGCACGGCACCCTCAACGTGCACGACTCGCTGCTGCCCGCCTACGCCGGCTTCTCCCCGCTGATCTGGGCGCTGATCAACGGCGAGCCGGAGGTGGGGGTCACCGCCCACATGATGAACGAGGAGCTGGACGCGGGCGACATCGTCGTGCAGCGGGCCGTGCCCGTCGGCCCCCAGGACACCGCCACCGACCTCTTCCACCGCACGGTCGATCTGATCGCGCCGATCGTCACCGAGGCGCTCGGTCTCATCGACTCGGGCCGGACGGACTGGGCCAAGCAGGACAGGTCGAAGGCCAGCTTCTTCCACAAGCGCTCGATCGAGGACAGCAACATCGACTGGACCTGGCCGGCCGAGGACATCGAGCGGCTGGTCCGCGCCCAGTCCGACCCGTACCCCAACGCGTTCACCCACTACCGGGGCGAGCGCGTACGCGTCCTGAAGGCCTCGGTCTCCCAGGGGATCTACGGAGGCACGCCCGGCCGGGTCTTCATCCGGGAGGGCGACGGCGTGGTGATCGTCGCGGGCGCCGAGGCCCGCCGCGGGCGCAGCCGCGGGCTGGTGATCGAGCGCGTGCGGACGGAGGACGGCACAGAGCTGCCGGCCACCGAGGTGTTCAGGACCATGGGCGGCTACCTCACCCGCACCCCCTAGCGCCCGGCGGCGGGGACGTCGCCCGCGAGCACCCAGGCGACGTCCCTGAGCAGGGCGTGCCGCCAGGCCGCCCGATCGTGCCCCGAGGGCGAGCGCGAGACCCGCACCGTGGCGCCGGCCCGCTCCGTCAGGCTCTCGACCAGCTCGCAGTGCGGCAGCATGCCCTGCTCGTGCTCCCCCACGTCGAACGCGACGCGCAGCCCCGACAGGTCGGGCCGCTCGCGCAGGCGCGCGGCGATGGCGCCGCCGGCCGGGCCGCCCATGGGGTCGGCCAGGTCCGCGGCGCCCGGCGCCCACCAGAACGACCCCGACTGGCAGGCCAGCCCGGTCACCAGCCCGGGGAACTCCAGCGCCGCGTACATCGCGCTCAGCCCGCCGAGGCTCTGCCCGGCTACCACCATCCGCTCCGGGTCGGCGGGCACGCCGCTGCCCTCGACCAGCGGCAGCAGCTCGTCCCCGATCGCCTCCCACAGCTCCGGCCGGCAGGCGAACTCGGCCTCCCGGTCCCCGGCGGGCACGAAGACGAGCGTGACGGGAGGCAGCTCCCCCTTGGCGACGGCCGAGTCGAACGCGGTCATGGCCGGGTGCAGGTAGAGCCAGTCGTCCCCGTCGAGCAGCAGCACGACCGGCCCGCCGCCGCCCACCGGATGCACGCGCACGGTGCGCCGCCCGCCGAGCCGCGCGCTGGTCCAGCGCACGCGGGCCCGCGGCAGCGGCAGCACGTCGGCGGTGCCGACGGCGGGCCAGTGCGGCTGGGCCGGGGCGTCGGGGGCCGCGGCGATGGACCGGTCGCCGCCCGCTCCCGTCGGGTTGTGCGGGTCGGCGTGCGCCCCGTCCCCGGCGCGCACCTGGTAGGTCACCCGCAGCCGCGCGGGCATGGCCACCTCGGCGTACCAGCAGTCGGTCTCGCCCCAGCGGCGCAGCGGGACCGGCCGCGACCAGCTCTCGAAGTCGAGACTCGCGGGCGAGCCGCGCCACAGGAACAGCGCCGTCCAGCCGGCGTCGCCGCAGGGCGCCCACACGGGCGTCACCGCAGCGGCCCAGAACGCGTCGGTGCCCGGCTCGGCCGGAAAGCCGAACCTGGCGAAGGTGTCGTCCACGCGCAGCGCCTCCGTCCCTACCGTCGATCAGCGACTAAGGATAGCTTTACCTAAATTGTCGATCTAGGCAGCGGGATGAACATCTGCATGGACACGACTGCGGCAGGACGCCCCGCGTCCGCGCGGTTACGCCGTCGCCGGATGGCGGGGGCGGTCACGCTGGTGCCGCTCCTCGCGGTCATGGGGGCGGCGTCGCCGGCCGTGGAGGCGCGCACCGGGCAGCGGCCGCGCGCCCTGCCCGTCGGCGTGGTCACCGCCGCGTTCGGCGGCCCGTTCCTCGTCTACCTGCTGGTCCGGGCCAACCTCAGGAGGGACGCGTGAGGCGCGTACGCGAAAGCAAGGTTAGCCTTACCTAATATCGGCGTGTTACGGTGCTCGTGGTTCGGCGAGTGTGCAGCGGACAGCAGAGGACTGCGGATGCTTCTCCCAGCGACGACAGTGACGAAGAGCCTGCGACGGTCAGCGGTGGTGCCTTCCGCCGTGGCCCAGCTCGACGCGGCCCGCGCCGCGCACCCGGAGTTCGCCGGCCAGACCGCCGTCGTGGTGTCCTGGTACAAGAACGCGGTCGCGCCCTTCACCACCACCGACGTGCGCGGGCGGCTGGTGACGGGCATCGGCCTCAAGGGGCAGCCGGAGATCGACAAGATCGCGGGCGGTAGCTTCTACACCGTGTTGTCTCCAGAACGCATCGACCTCATCGACGTCGATCGCATCTCCGTCATCGCCGACCGGGCCGACCAGAGTGCGCTGAAGAACGTCGAGCTGTTCGCCAACCTGCCGGCGGTCAAGAACGGCAAGGTGTCGTACCTGCTCGACAGCGAGGGGCCGGCCATCGGCGCGGCCATCTCGCAGGGCACGCTGCTGTCGCTGCCGTACGCGATCGACGAGCTCGTCAAGTCGGTCGGCCAGGGGTGACGCCGGTGAACGCGCCCCACCGTCCCCGTCCTGTCACGGCGGGGATGTGAGCGGCTCCTCCTCCGCCATCCTGCGCACCGCGACCGGCCGCGAGGCCACCCGCTGGGTCGTCGCGGCCTGCCGTGAGGCGCCCTGGCTGACGGCCGCCGCCGCGCTGACCACGGTGGCCGGGGCGGCGCTGCAGGTGCTGCCCCTGCTGCTGCTCGGGCGGGTGGTCGACGGGGTGACGGCCGGTGAGCCGCAGTCGATCCTGGTCACGATCGGGGTGCTGCTGGTGGCCGCCGCGCTGCTCGGCGCCGCGGCCACCGGGGCGTCGGCGTACCTGATCGGGCGGCTGGGCGCCGAGTTGCTGGCGAAGCTGCGCGAGGGCGCCGTGCGGGCCGTGCTGGGCATGCCGAGCGCCCGGGTCGAGCAGGTCGGCCACGGCGACGTGCTGTCCAGGGTGGGTGACGACGTGGCCGTGGTGTCCAAGGGCATCCGGCAGGCCGTGCCGACGGTGCTCTCGTCGGGGGTGCTGGTCGCGGTCGCCACCGTGGGCATGTTCGGGCTGGACTGGCGGCTCGGGCTGGCGGGCGCCGGGGCGCTGCCCGCGTACGGGCTGGCGCTGCGCTGGTACCTGCCCCGCTCCGCGCCGCTCTACCGGACGCAGCGCGAGGCCCAGGCGGACCGCGCGCAGGCGCTGATCAGCGGGCTGAACGGGATCGACACCGTGCGGGCGTACCGGCTGGAGCCCCTCTTCCGCGAGCGGGTCGCCCGCGAGTCGTGGCGGGTGCGCGATCTCGGCATCGAGGTGTTCCGCTTCTTCGGCCGGTTCGTCGGCAGGGAGAACCGCGCCGAGTTCATCGGCCTGGTCCTGATCATCGTGACCGGGTACGTGCTGCTGGAGGCGGGCGCCGTCACCCTGGGCGAGGCGTCGGTGGCGCCGCTGCTGTTCCACCGGCTGTTCAACCCGCTGGGCTCCATCATGTTCACCTTCGACGAGGCGCAGAAGTCGGGGGCGAGCCTGACCCGGCTGGTCGGGGTGCTGGGCGAGGCCACGCAGGAGCGGCTGGTGGGCGGCGCGGCCGTCGAGCCGGCGGGCACCGGGCCGTACCCCGTGCGGGTGGCGGGGCTGACGTTCGCCTACCCCGGCTCCGAGCGGCCGGTGCTGCGGGAGGTGGACCTGGAGATCCCGGCGGGCGGCTCGCTCGCGCTGGTGGGGGCGACGGGCGCGGGCAAGTCCACGCTGGCGGCGCTGATCGCGGGCATCGGAACCCCGCAGGCCGGGTCGGTGCGCATCGGCTCCACCGACCTCGCCGACCTGGACGAGGCGGGGGCGCGGGTCCTGGCGAGCATCCTGACGCAGGAGACGCACGTGTTCTCCGGCTCGCTCGCCGACGATCTGCGGCTGGCCGCGCCGGAGGCGACGGACGCCGAGCTGTGGCAGGCACTGCGCACGGCCGGCGCGGGCCCGTGGGCCGAGGCGCTGCCCGACGGGCTGGACACCGTGGTGGGCGAGGGCGGCCAGCGCCTCGACGGCACCCGGGTCGCCCAGCTCGCGCTGGCCCGGCTGGTCCTGGGCCGGTCGCCGGTGGTGGTGCTGGACGAGTCCACCGCCGAGGCGGGCAGCCAGGGCGCCGCCGAGCTGGAGCGGGCCGTGCTGGCCGCGTGCCGGGGGCGTACCGCGCTGTTCGTGGCACACCGGCTGACCCAGGCGATGGCCGCCGACCGCATCGCCGTGCTGGACGCGGGCCGCGTGGTGGAGCAGGGAACACATGAGGAGCTCGTCGCCCTGGACGGCCGGTACGCCCGGCTGTGGCGGGCGTGGCGGGAAGCCGGCTAGGTGATCAGATGGAGGTTTCCGAAAGGGATGGCTGAGTCTGCGATGTTGGAACCAAGCGCTCGTCTCGTTTCGCTTTCTTCCGCACGGCTGGCCGGTCTGCGCCGGCGGATCGGCGACCATCCCGACGGGACCCTGGCCCGGGCGTGCGCCGTCGGGCTGGCGTACTGGGCGACGGGGCACGGCCCCGACGGCCTCGGCCTCGCCCCCGGCACGCCGTTCACCGACGTGCTCGGCTGGGACGGCGACCTGCCGGCCGGCTGGGCGGTCGCCGGGGACGGGCGGAGCATCGCCGTCCCCGAGGGCGTCGCGCCGGCGCAGGCGCAGCTCGCGCTGGACGACCTGGCCGACTTCCCCGACCGGCCGGTGGGCACCATCGGCCCGTCCAGCGTGGCGGAGCGGCTGCGGACCCTGGCCGGATGGAACGACACCGCGGCCGAACGGGTCCGGCCGACCATCGTGGAGCTGTTCCGCGAGCAGGTGCGGGCCAGGCCGGACGCCGTGGCCATCGTGGACGAGCGGCGGTCGCTGACCTATCGCGAGACCGCCGCGCTGGCGGGCCAGCTCGCCCGCCACCTGATCGACCGCGGGCTCAAAGCCGAGCAGGTCGTCGGCATCTCGCTGGAGCGCTCCGCCGACATGGTGATCGGGCTGCTGGGCGTGCTGATGGCCGGGTGCGCGTTCGTGCCGCTCGATCCGCGCTGGCCGGCCGCGCGGCGGGCGGTGGTCGTCGCCGACGCCCGGCTCGCGGTGCAGCTCAACCGCTCGGGCGAGCACGAGCCCGGCGAGCCGGAGGCCGTGGCCGTCGATCTCGGCGACTGGCGGTTCGGCTCGTATCCGGCCGAGGTGCCCGAGGTCGCCGTCCCGGGCGCCGCCCTGGCGTACGTGATCTTCACCTCGGGTTCGACCGGGCGGCCCAAGGGCGCGATGATCCGGCACGAGGCGATCAGCGAGCGGCTGCTGTGGCAGGTGCACGAGATCCTGCACTTCGGCCCCGGTGACGCATCGCTGTTCAAGGCGCCGCTGTCGTTCGACATCTCCATCAACGAGATCTTCCTGCCGCTGGTGTGCGGCGGCAGGCTGGTGGTCCTGCGGCCCGGCGGCGAGCGCGACCCGCACCACCTGCTGAGCGTGATCGCCGAGCAGCGGGTCACGTTCACGTACCTGGTCTCGTCCATGCTGGACGTGCTGCTGGAGATCGCGGGCGACTCCGGGCGGCTGGACAGCCTGCGGCACGTGTGGTGCGGCGGCGAGGTGCTGACGCCCGAGCTGTACGAGCGCTTCCGCACCCGGCTCGGCATCCCCCTCTACCACGGCTACGGCCCGGCGGAGACGACGATCGGCGTCTCGCACGTCATCTACCGGGGCGCGGCCGAGCGCCTGTCCACCTCGATCGGCAAGGCCAACCCCAACACTCAGCTGTACGTGCTGGACGATGAGCTGCGCCCCGTCCCGGTCGGGGTCGGCGGCGAGCTGTACGTGGGCGGCTTCCTCCTCGGCCGCGGCTACGTCAACGCGCCCGAGCTGACGGCCTCCCGGTTCGTGGCCAACCCGTTCGCCACCGACGGGTCACGGCTCTACCGGACCGGCGACCTGGCGCGCTTCACCCCGGACGGGTCGCTGGACTTCCTCGGCCGGGCCGACAACCAGATCAAGATCCGGGGCATGCGGCTGGAGCTGGAGGACGTCGAGGCCGGTCTCGCCGAGCACCCCGGCGTGCGGCACTCCTGCGTCGTGGCCAGGAAGAACGCCGCGGGCGGCACCTACCTGGTGGGCTACGTGATCCCGGCGGCCGGCAGCGAGGACCTGCGGCCGGAGGACGTCACGTCCTGGGCCGCCGGGAACATGGTGGACTACATGGTGCCCGCGCACGTCGTCGTGATGCGGGAGTTCCCGCTCACCGAGAACGGCAAGCTGGACCGGCGCGCGCTGCCCGAACCGGTCGCCGGGCCCGGCCCGATGGTCGCGCCCGCCACCGAGGCCGAGCGGGTGGTGTGCGCCGCGGTCGCGTCCGTGCTGGGCCTCGAAGAGGTCGGCGTGGACCGCAGCTTCTTCCAGCTCGGCGGCGACAGCCTGCTGGCGATCTCCCTGCTCGGTGCGCTGCGCGAGGCGGGCCTGCACGTCACGGCGACCGAGATCTTCACCAGCGCCACCGTGGGCGCGCTGGCGGCGGTGGCCAGGCGCGAGGACGCCCCCGCCGCCGACCACGAGGACATCGCGACCGGCCCTGTCACGGGCTCGCCCATCGTGCGCTGGCTGGGCGAGACCACGGACGCCGTCGGCGGCTTCGTGCAGTCCGTGGTGCTGAACAGCCCCGCCGGCCTGACCGCCGGCGCCCTCGGCGAGCTGCTCGCCGCCGTGGTGGAGCGGCACGACATGCTGCGGGCCAGGCTGGTGCGCGGCGAGCGCTGGGGCTTCGACGTCCCGGAGGCCGGCCGGGCGCAGGTCAGGTGGCAGGAGAGCGACCGGCCGCGCGACGCGTGCGTCGCGCTCGCCGCCGCGGCGCTGGATCCCGACGGGGGCGCGATGCTCGCCGCCGTCTGGCGGCGCGCGGCCGGGGAGCTGGTCGTGGCCGCCCACCACGTGGTGATCGACGGCGTGTCCTGGCGGATCCTGATGGAGGACCTGGCCACGGGGTGGCGGCAGCTCACGTCCGGCACGCCGATCGCCCTGCCGCCGGTGCGCACGTCGTTCCGGCGCTGGACGCAGTTGCTGGAGCGGACGGCGTTCGACGCGGACCTCGCCTACTACCGGCGCCCCCTGCCCGGGGCGGACGAGCCCGTGGGCAGGCGCGCGCTGTCCGAGGCCGACACGGTCGCGCGGGAGAAGGTGCGGGTCGTCGCGGCCGATCCCGGCGTCACCGCCGCGCTGCTCGGCGAGATCCCCGCCAGGTTCCACGCCGGCGTCAACGACGTGCTGCTGACCGCGCTGGCCGTCGCCCTCGCCCGGTGGCGCCGCGACCTGGGGCAGGACCAGACGTTCGCGCACATCGAGCTGGAGGGCCACGGCAGGGAGGCCCGGCACGTGGCGGACGCGGCCGGGTTCGAGCCGGACCTGTCGCGGACCGTGGGCTGGTTCACCACGCTGTTCCCGGTGGTCGTGGACCCGGGCGGCGCGGCCGACCTCACGGATCCCGGCTACCTGTCCGCCGCCCTCAAGGCGGTCAAGGAGGACCTCGCCAGGGTGCCGGGCAACGGCCTGTCCTACGGCGTGCTGCGGCACCTGCACGGCGCCGAGTTCGACGCGCCCGCGCCGCAGGTGCTCTTCAACTACCTGGGCCGCTTCGAGGCGGGCACGTCCGGGGAGTGGCGGCTCGCGGGCGCCACGGGGCAGCTCGGCGAGCGGCGCGACCCCGGGATGCGGCTGCCGCGCGCCCTGGAGTTCAACGCGATCGCCGAGCCCGGCCCCACCGGCGCGTACGAGCTGGTCACCACCATCTCGTGGCCGGAGGGCGTGTTCACCGACGGCGACGTGGCCACGATCGGCTCGTACTTCCTGGCCGCCCTCGCGGGCCTGGCCGCGCTCGACGGGGGCGGCCACTCCCCCAGCGACTTCCGGCCGCTGTCGCTGACGCAGGCCGACGTGGACGCCCTGGACGGCCCGGCGCTGCGCGACATCCTGCCGCTGACGCCGTTGCAGGAGGGCCTGTACTTCCACTCGGTCTTCGACGACGACTCGGCGGGCAGCTACGTCGAGCAGCAGGTGCTGACCCTGGAGGGCGAGGTGGACGCCGACCGGCTCGCCACCGCCGCCACCCGGCTGCTCACCGTCTACCCGAACCTGGCCGCCAGGTTCGTGGCGCTCGCCGACGGCCGGGTGGTCTCGGTGCTGGACGGCGGCCCCGGCAGTGGCGTGGTGGCGCCGTTCACCACGCTGGAACGGCCCGGCATGACCGACGAGGAGATCCGCGAGCTCGCGGAGCGGGACCGCCGCGCCGGGTTCGACCTGGCCACCGGCCCGCTGATGCGGTACACGCTCATCCGCGCGGGCGCCGGCCGCACCGTCCTGGTGCAGACCGTGCACCACATCGTCGCCGACGGCTGGTCGGTGCCGGCGATGCTGCGCGCGCTGCTGGCCGAGTACCACGCGCCGGGCAGCGTGCACCCGCTGGGCGGCTTCCCCGGCTACGTGCGCCGGCTCGCCGCGCTCGACGAGGAGGAGAGCGACCGGGTGTGGCGGGCGGAGCTCGCGGGCGTGCCCGGCCCCTCGCTGGTCGCCGAGGGGCACACCCCGTCCGGCCGGTACGCCGACACCGCCGTGGAGCCGGACGGCCTCGACCTCGACGCCGCCGCCCGGTCGGCGGGGGTGCCGCTGAGCGTCGCCGTGCACAGCGCGTGGGCGCTCACGCTGGGCGGCATCCTGCACCGCGACGACGTGGTGTTCGGATCCACGGTGTCCGGGCGGGACGCGGACGTGCCCGGGATCGAGGACATGGTGGGGCTGTTCATCAACACGATCCCCGTGCGCGCCCGCTGGGCCGGCGCGACCACCACGGCTCGCGAGCTGCTGGGCTCCGTGCGGGAGCACCAGAACGCGGTGCTGCCGCACCAGCACGTCTCGCTGGCCAGGATCGGGCGCCAGGCGGGGGGCGGGCCGTTGTTCGACACGCTGGTGGTGTTCGACGTGGCCACCGACGTGGACAGCCTGCGGCGGCCGGGTGACGAACTGGTCATCACCGGGGTCGTGAACGAGGGGGCGCCGCACTATCCGCTGACGCTGGTGGTGGAGCGCGGGGCGGGCGGGGGGAGCCGGTTCAACCTGATCTACGACGGTGAGCTGCTGCGGGAGGCGGGGGCGCGGGCGATCCTGGGCACGTTCACGCGGGCGCTGACCGGGCTGCTCACCCGGCCGGACGGGCTCGTCCGCGACCTGGCCTCCGGCACCACCCGGCGACCGGCCCCGAGCGCGCGCTCTACCGCGTCCGGCGAACCGCTCGGTCCCGCCGCGATCGACGCCGCGGCGACGCTCGGCGGGCTCTTCGACGCCGCCGCGCGCCGTGATCCGGCCGCCACCGCCGTCACCCAGTGCGCGCTGGACGGCGGCACCCGCTCCCTCACCTACGGCGAGCTGGCGGCGGCGAAGGACCGGCTGGCCGGGGCGCTGCGGGCGGCCGGGATCGGGCCGGGCGAGCGGGTCGCGGTCGCCCTGCCGCGCTCCGTCGAGCAGGTCGTCGCGCTGATCGCCGTCGTCACGGCGGGCGGCGCGTACGTCCCGCTGGACACGGCCTACCCGGACGAACGCCTGGAGTACGTCCTCACCGACGCCGCCCCAAGGGTCGTGCTCGTGGACCGCGACCAGCGGGACCGTCTTACGGCGCTGGCGGACAAGGCGGGCGTGCCGGCCCGCGTGCTCGTCGAAGGAGACGAGCCGCCCCCGGAAACCACCGCCGGACCAGGGCCGGAACCGCACGACCCGGCGTACGTCATCTACACCTCCGGCTCGACGGGCAGGCCCAAGGGCGTCGTCGTCCCGCACTCCAGCGTGGTGGCGCTGCTCGCGAACACCCAGCCCGACATGCACTTCGGCCCCGACGACGTGTGGGTGCAGTTCCACTCCGCCTCCTTCGACTTCGCCGTGTGGGAGCTGTGGGGCGCGCTCGCGCACGGCGGCGAGCTGCTGGTGCCGGAGTACGGGCTGACCCGCTCCCCCGTGGACTTCCACCGGCTGGTACGCGAGCGCGGCGTCACCGTGCTCAACCAGACACCCTCGGCCTTCTACCAGCTCATCGAGGCCGACCGGCACGCGGGCGAGCCGCTCACCGCGTTGCGCCGGATCATCTTCGGCGGCGAGGCGCTGGACCTGGCGCGGCTGCGCGGCTGGGTCGAGCGGTACGGCGCCGGCTCGCCCGAGCTGGTCAACATGTACGGCATCACGGAGACCACCGTCCACGTCACCCACCGGGTGCTGACCGGCGAGGACTTCGCGGCCGGCGGCGAGGCCAGCCCGATCGGCGGCCCCGTCCCCGGGCTGGTCACGTACCTGCTCGACGACCGGCTCAGGCCGGTGCCACCGGGCCGGGTGGGCGCCATCTACGTGGCCGGTGCGCAGGTGTCGCTGGGCTACCTGGGCCGGCCGGGGCTGACGGCGAGCCGGTTCGTGCCTGATCCGTTCGCGGCCGACGGCTCGCGCATGTACCACACGGGTGACCTGGCCTGGCGGACGCTCGGCGGCGAGCTGGTCTTCGCCGGGCGGGCCGACGATCAGGTGCAGCTCAAGGGGTTCCGGGTGGAGCCGGGCGAGGTGGAGAGCGCGCTCAGGGAGCTCGACGGGGTGGTGGACGCGGCCGTCACCGTGGCGGACAGCGGTGATCATCTGGTCGCGCACGTGGTGGGCGAGGCGGCCGGTGACGTCGCCGGGCTGCTGGCGGTGAAGCTGCCCGCGTACCTGGTGCCGGGGCGGGTGCTGACCGTGGACGCGCTGCCGCTGACGGTCAACGGCAAGCTGGACCGGGAGGCGCTGCGACGGCACGCGGCCCAGCACGAGGCCATGACACCAGCCGAGCCGGGCGCGCCCGCCCACGCCGGGCACGGCGCCCCGGCGCACGCCCCGCAGAGGGCCTCAGCGCTTGCTGCACAGGGCGCCACAGCGCACGCCCCGCAGGGCGCCCCGGCGCTCGACGCGCTGATCGGGATCTTCGCCGAGGCCCTGCCCGCCACCGACGTGGACGCCGACACCGACTTCTTCCGAGCCGGCGGCGACAGCATCATCGCCATCACCGTGGTGAACCGCGCCAGAGCCCTGGGCCTGCCGGTCTCCCCCCGCGAGGTCTTCCTGCACAAGACCCCCCGCGCCCTCGCCGAGCACCTGGACACGAGCACACCACAGCCCGCACCACCCGAGCCGCCCCGCCCGCAGGACGGCCCGCTGGCACCCACCCCGATCATCCTGCGCCAGCGCGAGCTGGGCGGCTCCCTCGCCCGCTTCGCCCAGGCCAGAGCACTCCAGGCCCCGGAGGGCACCGGACCGGCCGACGCGGAACGCGCCGCGAACGCCGTCGTCGCCGCCCACCCGGCACTGCGCCTGCGCCTGCGCGTCGAGCACGGGGTGTGGTCGCTGCGCACCGAGCCGTCCCGCCCCGTCACCGTCGTCCGTACGGACGCGACCGACCCGACGGCCGTGGCGAACGAGGCGGCGGGACGGCTCGACCCCGAGACCGGGGAGGTGATCGCGTTCTCGTGGCTGGAGGCGAGCGGCACCCTGGTGATCACCGCGCACCACCTGGCCGTGGACGCGGTGTCCTGGCTGATCCTGCTGGACGACCTGACCGCCGCCCTGCGCGGCGCGGCCCCGGCACCCACCACCACCTCCTACGCCGAGTACGCCGACGCGCTGGCGATCCGCTCCGCGCACGACGCCGAGGACCTCGGCCGCTGGCTGGAGACGCTCGCCGCGCCCCCGCTGCTGCCGGCGGTGGGCGGGCTGCGCCGGCTCACGGTGGAGATCGCGCCGGAGACGACCGCCCGGGTGACGCGGACGGCCCCCGCCGCGCTCGGCGTCGGTCTCACCGAGCTGCTGTGCGGCGCGTTGCGGGCCGCGCTGACGCACGTCCAGGGCTCGCCCGCCGACCTGGCGATCGAGCTGGAGCGGCACGGCCGGGTCCCGGCGCTGGAGCACCACGACTACACCCGCACGGTCGGCTGGTTCACCGCCATCGCGCCCGTGCGGCTCACCCCGCACACCGACCCGGTCGCGGCGGCCCGCGAGCTGGCCGGACGCCAGCCGGACGAGCGCGGGCACGCCGGCTACGGCCGGCTCAGGTACCTCAACCCGCAGACCGCGCCGCTGCTGACCGCACGCCCGCAGGTGCTGTTCAACTACCTCGGCGCGGGCAGCGAGTCGCGGGCGCTGCGGATCACCGGCGGCGACCAGGGCAGCCCGTACGCGGTCGAGGTCAACGCCTGGCTCGACACCGAGACCGGCACGCTGCGCGCTGACCTCATCCTCGCCGAGGGCGTCCCCGACGAGCTGGCCGGGCACTGGCGGCGCGCGCTGGAGCAGGTCGCGGACGCCTGCGCGACGGCCGAGCGCACGGCCCCGGTGACCCCGCTGCAACGGGGCCTGTACTTCCAGGCCCAGCTCACCGGCCCGGCCGGGCACTACGTCGCCCAGAGCTACTTCACCTTCGACCGGAGACTGGACGCCGGCGCCCTGGCCGAGGCGATGGCGTACGTGATCGCGCGGCACCCGGCCGTGGGGGCCGGTTTCGGCACTGACGCCGACGGCAACCCCGTCCAGGTGCTCGCGGCGGACCGGCGGGTCGTGGTGCGCACGGTCGAGCTGCCGGACGAGGTGGCGGCCGAGGAGCTGTGCGCCCGGGACCGCGACACGGGCTTCGACCCCGGCGAGCCGCCGCTGATCCGGCTGACCGTGGTGCGCCTGCCCGGCTTCGACGGCCTGCTGCTGAGCTACCACCTGCTGCTGTGGGACGGCTGGTCGCGCGAGATCGTGCTGCGGGAGCTGTTCGACGCCTACGCGGCCGTCGTCGCCGGGCAGCCGCTGGACCCGATGCCCGCCACGCCGAGCTTCGAGGAGCACGCCAGGGCGCTGGCCGCCAGGGACGTCTCGGCGGCGGAGCGCTTCTGGGCCGAGCACCTGGCGGGCCTGCCCGGCCCGACGCTGCTCGCCGGCCCGTCGCCGTCGCTGCCGGACGAGCTGCCGCCCGCGCTGGTGCACACGCTGACGCCCGCGCGGTCGCGGCTGCTGCGGGAGGCGGCCAGGACGCACGGCGTCACGCTGAACTCGGTGCTGACCGGCGCCTTCGGCCTGCTGCTCGGCGCGCACACGGGCCGCTGCGACGCCGTGTTCGGCGTGACCGTCTCCGGGCGGGAGGGCGCGGGCCTGTCCGGCATCGTCGGCGTGCTGCTCAACACCGTCCCGATGTGGACCAGGGCCCGGCCGGGCGACACGGTGCGGGAGTACCTGTCGGCCGTGCAGGCGGCCAGGGTCGCCGCGATGGAGCACGAGCACCTGGGGCTCGGCGAGATCCAGCGCGGCAGCGGGCACGACACCCTGTTCGACAACCTGTTCGTGCTGCAGAACTTCCTGGACCCGGACGCCTTCGCCGAGCGCGACGCCCGGCACGGCATCGTCGCGGAGCGGGCCGACGACTCCACGCACTACCCGTTCACCTGGGTCGTCACGCCCGGCGAGCAGCTCACGGTCAAGCTGGAGTACCGCGACCGCGACACCGCTCGCGCCCGCCGGCTGCTGGACGACTACCTGCGCGTGCTCGACGACCTGGCCCGGTGGACGGGGCCCGTGGGGGCGCTGCCCGGCCTGGGCCCCCTGCCCGTGCCGGGCGAGCGCACGGACATCGGCACGGACACCGTGGTGGACCGGTTCGACCGGGCGGCCGACCGCGACCCGGACCGGGTGGCGCTCGTCGCCCACGGCCGGAGCCTGACGTTCGCGCAGTTGCGGGATCGCAGCCGGGCGGTGGCCGGGGTGCTCGCCGGTCGCGGCCTCGGCCCGGACAGGACCGTGGGGCTGGCGATCCCGCGTTCGCTCGACTCGATCGTCGCGCTGTTCGCCGTGCTGCGGGTGGGCGCGGCGTACGTGCCGCTGGAGCTGGACCACCCGGACGAGCGGATCGCCGCGATCGTCGCGGACGCCCGCCCTGACGTGATCCTCACCGTCGGCTCCGTCTCCCCCCGGCTCAGCGGCGAGCTGATCGAGCTGGACCGGCCGCTCCCCGAGGCCGAGCCGTTCGTCACGTTCGCGCCCGGCGACCCCGACCGCCTGCGGCACCCCGCGTACACGATCTACACCTCCGGCTCGACCGGCAAGCCCAAGGGCGTGGTCACCGAGTACGCCGGGCTGACGAACATGCTGATCAACCACCAGCGGCGGATCTTCGAGCCGGTGCTGGCGGAGCACGGCCACCGGGTCTTCCGGATCGCGCACACCGTGTCGTTCGCGTTCGACATGTCGTGGGAGGAGCTGCTGTGGCTCGCGGACGGGCACGAGGTGCACATCTGTGACGAGGAGCTGCGGCGCGACGCGCCGCGCCTGGTCGAGTACTGCCTCGACCACCGGATCGACGTCATCAACGTGACCCCCACCTACGCGCAGCAACTGGTGGCGGAGGGCCTGCTCGACGACCCGGCGCGGCGGCCCCCGCTGGTGCTGCTGGGCGGCGAGGCGGTCACGCCGGCGCTGTGGCAGCGGCTCGCCGGGACCGAGGGGACCGTCGGCTACAACCTGTACGGGCCCACCGAGTACACGATCAACACCCTCGGCGTCGGCACGTTCGAGTGCCAGGACCCGGTGGTGGGCGTGCCCATCGACAACACCGACGTGTACGTGCTGGACTCCTGGCTGCGGCCGGTGCCGGACGGCGTGCCCGGCGAGCTGTACGTCTCGGGGATCGGCATCGCCCGCGGCTATCTCGGGCAGCCGGGCCAGAGCGCGCACCGGTTCGTCGCGTGCCCGTTCGGCGAGCCGGGCGAGCGCATGTACCGGACGGGCGACCTCGTGCTGCGGCGCCCCGACGGTAACCTGATGTACCTGGGCCGCACCGACCAGCAGGTCAAGATCCGGGGGCACCGGGTCGAGCTCGGCGAGGTCGAGGCGGCGTTCGCGGCGCATCCGGCGGTGCGTTTCGTCGCGGCCGTCGCCCAGTCCGATCCGCAGGTCGACGGCGCGTACCGGCTGGCGGCCTACCTCGTGCTGGGCGAGGCGGATCTGGCGACGGTGGCGGCCGAGGTCGGCGCCGGGCTGCCCGACTACCTGCGGCCCACCCACTACGCGCAGGTGGACGCCATCCCGCTGACCGTCAACGGGAAGGCCGACACCAAGGCGCTGCCGGAGGCCAAGCCGCTCGGCGCGCTGACCACGTCGGCCGAGCGCGGCCCGGCGACCGAGACCGAGAGGACGGTGTGCGAGCTGTTCGCCGAGGCACTGGACCTGGATGACGACGAGGTGAGCGCGGTGAGCGACTTCGTGTCCCTCGGGGGGCACTCCATGCTGGCGGTGCGGCTGGTGGGGCTGCTCCGCCGCGAGTACGGCCCGGTGATCACCATCCGCGACCTGTTCGCGCTGCTCACCCCCGAAGCGATCGCCCGGCACCTCGATGAGCGCCGCTGACCGGCGGGAGCCCCGCACGGGCTCCGAGATCCTCCGGACGGCGCTGCGGCGCAACGCGGGCGCCATGGCGGGCGGCACCGTGCTCATGGGCCTGTACCAGGCGGGCGAGACGGCCTTCCCCATCGCGCTCGGCCTGATCGTCGAGCACGCGCTGCAGGAGCGCAGCCTCGGCTCGCTCGGCTGGTCGATCGTCGCCCTGGCGGTGATCATCACGACCGTTTCGCTGTCGTGGCGGTTCGGGATGCGCATCCTGCAGAAGGCCAACACGACGGAGGCGCACCGCTGGCGGGTGCGGGTCGCCGACTGCGGGCTGCAGCCGGTGGCCAGGGACACCGGCCTGAAGTCCGGCGAGGTGCTGACCGTCGCCACGGAGGACGCCGACCAGACCGCCGACATCATCGAGGTGGTGCCGCTGCTGATCAGCTCGCTGGTCGCGGTGCTGATCACGGCGGTCGCGCTGGGCGTGGCCGACCTCTGGCTGGGGGTGCTGGTGATCGTGGGCACCATCGCGATCCTGACCATCCTCAGCGTGCTGTCCAAGCGGATCGGCGAGGCCACCCGCGAGCAGCAGGCGCGGGTGGCGCGGGCGGGCGCGAAGGTGGCCGACCTGATCAGCGGCCTGCGCCCGCTGCACGGGTTCGGCGGCAACCAGGCGGCGTTCCTGTCGTACAGGAAGGTGAGCGCGCAGGCGCGGGACCAGGCGGTCGGCGTCGCCAGGATCAACGGCGCGTACGCCGGGGCCGCGCTGGCGCTCAACGCGATCCTCGCCGCCGCGGTGACCCTGGCGGCCGGCTGGCTGGCGCTGAGCGGCCGGATCAGCATCGGGCAGCTCGTCATGGCCGTGGGGCTGGCGCAGTTCATCATCGAGCCGCTCAAGCTGTTCTCCGAGATGCCGAAGTACGTGATGATCGCGCGGGCGTCGGCGGACCGGATGGCGCTGGTGCTGGCCGCTCCCCCGGTGATGGATCCGGGCACGGAGCGCCCGTCGCCGGGCGGCGGCCTGGAGGTGGACAGCGTAAGTCACGGGTCCCTGCGGGAGCTGAAGTTCCACGTGGCGGCGGGCGAGTTCGTGGCCGTGGCCGCCTACCAGGCGCGCGAGGCGGCCGACCTGGCCGCGATCCTGGCCGTGCACGTCCCGCCCGGCGCCTACGAGGGCGTGGTGCGGGTCGGCGGGCGGGAGCTGCAGGACCTGTCGGTCGAGGCGCTGCGCGAGCACCTGCTGGTCAACCCGTACCACGCGGAGATCTTCGCGGGCACCCTGCGCACGAACCTCGACCCGTCGGGGACGGGCCGCCCCGTCGAGGCGGCCGTCGAGGCGTCCATGCTGACCGACGTCGTCGCCCTCCACCCGGAGGGCCTCGACCACGAGGTCCGCGACCGCGGCGCGAACCTGTCGGGCGGCCAGCGCCAGCGTCTCTCCCTGGCCCGCGCCCTGGCCGCCGACCCCGGCATCCTGGTCCTGCACGACCCGACGACGGCGGTGGACGCGGTCACCGAGCAGCTCATCGCGCGCAACGTGGCGGAGCTGCGGCGGGGGCGCACGATGATCGTGATCACCAGCAGCCCCGCGCTGCTCGACGCGGCCGACCGCGTGCTCGTCCTGGACGGTGGGGTCGTCACCGCCGAGGACACCCATCGCCACCTGTTGCACACCGACGAGACCTATCGTCAGGCGGTGGCCAGATGACGATCGCGGCCTGAGGCAGACTCCGGGGCGGACGAAGCGCCGCCCCGGGTCTCGCCGGTTCAGACCAGCAGGAAGGACGGGGTTCTGGCGAGCTCGACCACTTGGAAGCCGGAGCTGACGAAGTCCACGTTGTAGTGGAATCGTCCCGTCACCCCGCTCGGCACGGTGATCGAGTACCGCAGCACCCCGGGGCTGGAGCCGGAGCGCACGAAGTCGTTCCCGCTCGGCGTCCAGGCCGGCGCCTTGAACTCCTCCTTGAAGGGATTCCCCGTCGGCACGAGGCTGGCCACCGGAAGGCCGGTGTTCTCGTTGATGGCGACGATGTTCAGCGTGTAATCGCCGCCGCTCTGACCGAGTACGTTCCCCGCCTCCAGCTGCAGGACGAGATCGAAGGTCGGCGACCTGGGCGGACCCGCGTTGGGCGTGTCGTCGGCGACGGTGCCGTTGGGCGCCGTGGTGTAGGCAGCCGCTATTCTCGCGTCGCTGGAATTCATGTGACCTCCCGAACAGGAATGGCGAAAGCATTTCCCCCGCCATTTCCATGATGGCCGCGATTTCCAGGTCCCGGAATTCGTGAAATTACGTATCCGATTCACACGCCATAATGCACGAACGAGCCCCAGAAATAAGGTGATCCGATCTCTGGCCCGGGCGCGGGCCCTTCGGGTCGCAGGTCCCGCGCCCCGGAGGCCCCGCCTGTGCCGACGTCGCGCCGCAGGGTCTCGTACGCGACATCCCGTGCGTCCTCGTCGAGCGTGCGCACCCAGCGCCGGACCGAGGTGAGAGCTCGCGTGACGCCGTCGCCCGCTGCCAGGCGCCGATACATCCCCGTCATGAGCAGGGCGGCGGCCTGATCGTCGGCCGGCCACAGCGATACCACCACGTGCCGCGCGCCGGCCGTCACCGCGGCACGGACCAGCCCCACGATGTCCCCGCCCGCGGTGGCGGTGCCCTTGCCCGTATGGCACGCCGACAGCACCACGAGGTCGGCGCCGAGGTCGAGCCCCATCAGGTCCCCCACGGTGAGCCGGCCGTCGCCGGCGAGCGCGAGGTAGCTGCGGTGCGGCGCCAGTTCGTCGACGAGGCCGTGCGTGGCGAGGTGCAGGATGCGGCACCCCGGCGCCCGTGTCCTGACGGCCTGCTCGGTGGCGTCGTCGCCTGTCAGGACCTCCGCGTCGCCGAGCAGACCGGCGATCGCCGCCACTTCGGTGGCGCTGCCTCCCAGTGGGTGGAGGCCGCGCTGCGGGCTGTACGCCGGGTTGCCCACCAGCAGCGCCGGCCCGTTGAGGTCCGGTACGCGTGCGGCCCCCGGGCGGGCGAGCAGCGCCGCCGACGGCAGGTGGGAGACGTGGTTGCGCTCTCCCAGGACCTTGTCGCGCCAGGGCAGGGCGTGGAAGGGAAGCAGAGCCAGCGATCGGTGCGGCACGACGATCACGTGACTGTCGTCCGGGATCATGGACTCGACCGGTCCGAGCAGCAGCCCCGTGAGCCGTTCGCCGAGTCGCCGGTCGTACCAGCCGGTGGCGCACGATTGGTGGAACGCCCTGACGTCGGCGGCCAGGTCACGCTCGCGGATCCGTACGCGGTAGTGGCGCAGGCCGTCCGGGTCGGCGGCCCAGACCACCAGGTCCTGTCCGAACGCCTCGTAGTAGAGCAGGACACGATCGCCGGTCAGTCCGGCGCGTACCTCGTCCCAGTTCGCGCCGGGCCGTCTCTCCCGCCACCCGGTGAGCACCTGCGGCGCGAGCTCGGCGACCGCCGACTCCGCCGCTTCGAGCTCGTCCTCGACGGCCAGGATCCGGCGCTGGACCTCCTCCGGCGCGGGTGGATCCGCCGATGCCCCCGCCACCTGCCTGGCCAAGCCCTCGTAGGCCGCCGCCCAGGCGGAGCCTGCCCTCAGCCAGTGGCCGACGGCGTCCCGAGGCGCGCCGTCGGGCAGCTCGTCAAGCGCACGCAGGAGATCGACGACGAGCCCGCGGCAGCGGTCGGCGAGCTGGAAGGCGTCGCGGACGGCACGGTCGGCCTCCGCCGGGGAGCCGGCCTGGCCGGCCAGCCCGAGGTGGGCCATGACGGCGAAGTGGTACATGGCAGCGACGTTGACGTCGTCCGTCATCGAGGTACGCAGTACCTCCCTGACGAGCCCGGCCGACCTGTTCTCGAAGTCCTCGATGGCACGGGCACCGTGCGTGACTGCCTCGTCGAAACGACCGAGCGCGGCGGCCAGCTCCGCGCGGCGCGCGGGGCCGAGCCAGGGCCGCCTGGCCGGTGGTGGCCAGCCCTGCTGGTCGAGGACCTGCAACGCGAGTTGCGCCGTCTCCGGGTCCTCGAGGATGAGGAAGAGCGACACGGCGAAGTCCAGGTGCAGCCTCCCGGCTTTCAGCAGCGTCATGGTGATCTCATGCGCCTCGTCCCGCCGGCCCAGCTCCGCCAGCAGGACGATGCGCAGGAGGACGTCGTCGTCGCGCAACGCGTCCAGCGCCTCCTGGAGGTGCATCCGGGATTCCCTGCGGCGTCCGGCCTGTTCGTCTCGCCGTCCCTCGTAGCGCAGGATCAGCGGGCGCGCCTGCCGAGCGGCCTCGCGTGTGGCGGCGAGGGCCTGCTCGACCCCGGCGGGGCGCTCCCGGATGCGATCCGCGGCGTCCACGACCGCGTTCAGGTACGCGGCCGCGACTCTCTTGAGATCCGGATCGGCGCTGCTCTCCGCCACGTTGTCCAGTTCGTTCACCACGTCGGCGGCCCGCGTCCACGCCAGGGCGTCGACGGAGCCGGTGCCCAGCCCCGCCACGTGCTGCGCGGCCTCACCCGCGAGCAGCACAATCGAGGCGAAGCGGAAGTTGGCCTCGCTGACCAGGTCGATCAGGTCGCGGCCGGCCAGCGCCCGTTCCTGGGGGGCGTCGGCGAGGGTGGCGAGCCGCCTGGCCAGCCGCATCGCCCGCATGGCGGGCAGGGACGGCCCGCTCTCCCGTAGCTGGCGGGCCCTGGCCAGCAGCAGCCGAACGATGCCCTGCGCGAACCCGTCGCCGCCCTCGGCCCGGCTCCACGCCGCCAGGGCGTCCATCTCGTCGAGGGGCACGTCCTCACCGGCGTCGAGCCGGTCGAGAAGCAGGTGCGTCTCTATAAGGCGGCGCATGGACCGCCGCCCTGAGCCGGCCGCCGCCTCGGCGGCCTGCCGCAGCAGGGGCACCGGGTCGCCGGCGGCGTCCTCGCGCATCAGGCAGGCCAGCCGCAGCGTGACCGCCGCGCGTCCGGCGGTGGCTCCCGCGCTCGCGTACAGCTCTCCGGCCCGCAGGTAGTGCCCGCGGGCCGACGTGAGGTCGGCGGCGGGCAGCGCCACCTCGACGGGGAGCCGGGTCAGCGACAGGGACAGGATGTCCGGATGTGCGGCCGGGGCCAGGGCCCAGTCCCCTTCGGTGAGCGCGAGGTGCGCGTTCATCAGCGGATCGTCGCCCGCCAGCCGATGGGCCTCGGCGAGAGGGGCCGCCACTCCCTGCATGCTGCCCGCACGCCTGGCCACGTCGGCCTGCGCCAGCAGCAGATAGCAGAGCGCGTCCCGCGAGGTCAGCCGTTCACCGAGCTCCTGGAACTCCTTGTACACGGCGGACATGCCCTCGTCGACGCCCGCGAGCGCGCTCTCGGCCACCGCCCTCGACCACGCAACGAGCGGGATCATGCGTGCCGCGACCTGGACGACGAGGTCGGCTCCCGGGTCCGCCGGCGCCGAAACGGACCCGGCATCGAGCAGCGTGTCCTGAGGCGCCCCTCCGCCCGGATAGAGGTGGATGTCGGCCGTCCGGGCGGCCACCCGCAGCGCCGCCGCCACCTCCAGCACCTCGACGGACCCCCGCAGGCCGTCGAGGGCGCGCAGGGCGCGCTTGGGCTCTCCGGCGGTGATCGCCGCGGCCGCGGCGACCAGCGGGCGCTCGGCTTCCGGGATCGTGGCCAGGGCGGTTGATCGGCCCTCCTCTCCCAGGAGGGGTGTGAGGTCGTCACCGTGACGTTCCGTCAGGAGCAGCGATACGAGCAGATCGGTCGAGTGCAACATGTGGCCTCCCGCGGCTCAGTCATGGCGCGCGGTGATCGGGAATGAGAGCAAGCCGAGCGCGTACCCCCTCAGCACGGCCGTGAGCCGGTCGGAGGTGCTGAGCTTGCGGTAGAGGTTCTCCTGGTGCTTGCCGACGGTGCGCGGCGAGACGCCGAGCCGCCGGGCCATCTCCTTGGCCGTCAGCCCTTCGGCGAGTAGCCGGAGCACACTGTGCTCGCGTGGAGTCAGCCGCGGCCGGGTCTGTGGTGTGGTCGTCACCTGGTCACCGTCTCGTCCCGGGGCGTGCGCGTCATGGGGAGAAAGGAGCGAACGTGCCGTACGGCAACCCTTAGGCCCGGCCCGTCCGCCCCTTAGCCGCCCGGGTCTCAGCCGGAGTGGAACCCGATGATCGCCCCGTTGAGGTCCATGGTGACGAAGTCGAGCCGCTCGCCGTTCAGGATGATGGTGAGCGGGTTCCCGTGGTAGACGACCCCGATGGACAGCGGCTTCTTCAGGTCCATCGCCTTGAGTATGTCCTCGGTGAGCGCGTTGGGATCGGCGCCTTCCTGCAGTTCGAACGACTTCCCGTACAGGTGGATCTTGCTTGCCATGGTGCTTTCCTCTCTGGTGATCCGATGAGTTGAAAGGAGGATCAGGGATCGACGAGGCCGTGCCGGCGCGCCGTGACCGCGGCCACACCGCGGGTGGCGGCGCCGAGCTTGGTCATGATGTGCGACACGTGCACGCTCGCCGTCTTCTCGGTGATGAACAGGGCGCGTGCGATCTGCCGATTGCTCTGTCCCTGCGCCAGGTGCCTGAGCACCTCGCGCTCGCGCCGGGTCAGCCCGAACGGGTCGGGCACCTGTTGCGGCGGCGGCCGGTGGCCTGCGTCCACGCTCACCCGGGCCGCCACGGCCATGGCCATGACCTCGGCGCGCAGCGGCTCCGCGCCGATCCGTCCAGCGATGCGGGCGGCCTCGCCCAGGGGCTCCGCGGCGGCCAGGCGGTCGCCGAGCTCGATCGCCGCCTCGCCCTGCCGCCATCGCGCGTACGCGGCCGGGTACGGACGCCGTAGCGACAGCCAGGACTCCGCGACCGCCTCCCATGCATCCACGTCGTGACGGCCGGCCAGCCGGGCACTCTCCGCCCGGCACAGCGCCAAGGTCGCCGACATCTCGGGCAGCGGGGTCTCCTCCGCGCCGAGCGCCGCGGCCTCGGCCTGGGACAGGAGCCGGGCGCCCACCTCCACGACCTGGTCGATCTCCGCCTGGTCAGGCCTGGGTAGGGAGCGCAACCGCCGCGCCTCGTCAGCTGTCACCCGCAGTCCCATGGCGCACAGTCGCAGCGCGAAGCCACCGTGATCGCCGTGTGCCGTAGCGGCGAGCCCGTTGTCCACGCAACCTAGTGCCCGCGCGTGCTGCCCACGCCAAAGCGCCAGCTCGGCCCACAGCACGTGCAGCGGTCCCGCGAACTGCGGCTCGTCGAGCCGAGCGGCGACCGAGCCCGCCTCGTTCAGCCGCTCCTCGGCCGCGGCGAAGGCACCCCGTCCAATCTCGATCTCGGAGCGGACGATCTGCAGGTAGAAGTCAAAGCCGGGCGGCAGGTCCCGCGCGCTCGCCGCGCCGGCCACCTCCTCAGCCTCGTTCCACCTGCCCAGCAGCACCAGCACCGAGGCCGCGTTGGCCACCAGCGCGCCGCCTCCGGTCAGCTCGAGCCCCAGGTCGCGGCCCCGGTCCACGCCCCGCCGTGCCACGTCGAGCGCCTCTTCGAGCTCGCCGGTGACCTCCAGGACGTAGGCCAGGTTCGCGTACGCCCGGAAGACGTCCTCCAGCGCGCCCAGCTCATCGGCGATGTCCGTGGCGGTGCGCAGCGCGGCGGTGCCGGCCTCCGGCGCTCCCGTCAGGGTGAGGGCGACACCCATGGTGTTCAGTGCCCGCCCCTCCTCCGCCCGGGCTCCCACGAGGCGGGCGATCCGCAGGGCCTCCTCGCTCTGGCCGATGGCGGCGCGATAGTGTCCTGCCTGCATGAGCGCGGTCGCGTACCCGGCCCGGGTCCAGGCCACCTCGGCCGAGGGCGGCTCGCCGGACAGGACCCTGGTGGCCTCCTCGTACGCCCGTAGCGACTCCTCGCCCCGGCCCAGCTCCCACAGGTAGCGACCCTTGCGTTCGAGCAGGGTTCCGGCCCGCGCGGCCTCGCCGTCGTGACCGAGCTTGGCCAGGATCTCGTCGAGCAGTCCCACCGCCTCGGAGATCCGGCCCGACCAGCGGTAGGCGTCGGCGGCCCGGACGAGCAGGTCCTCGCGGGCCAGCCCGGCTCGGTCCTCGGCGTCCGGCACGCGGGTCCACAGCCGTAGCGCACGGTCGTACTGCCGGGCCGCCTCGGCGTAGGCGAAGACGGACACCGCCGCCGCGGCGCCGCGTACGGACTCCGCCAGCGCCTGGGGGACGTTGTGCGCCTGCTCCCAGTGGTGTGCCAGCTCGGCCGCCAGGTTGAGGCTGTCGGTCTGTGACAGGGCCGGGTCCTCGGTAAGCGCTTCGGCGATCGCGCCGTGCAACCAGCTGCGGTCGCCGGGCAGCAGCTCGGCGTAGACGGCCTCTCGCGCCAACTCGTGACGGTAGCCGTAGGTCTGCCGGGACGGCTCGACGACGAGGATCTGCCGTCCCACGCATTCCTGCAACGTCCGCCTCAGCTCGCGCTCTCGCAGGTCGCAGACCCTTGCCAGCAACGGGTGCGTGACCTGCCGGCCCGCTGTCGCCACTACCCGCAGCACCTCCTGCGCGGGCTCGCTGAGCGCCTCGATCCTGGCCAGCACGACGTCGCGGACCGCGATCGGGACGCCCTGCTCGCCGAGGTCCCGCGCGGCGATCAGCTCCTCGGTGAAGAACGGGTTGCCGTCCGAACGGTCGAACACCCGATCGGCGAGGTCGCCTGGAGGGTCGCCCCCCAGAATGGCCGCCACCAGTTCCCGGTGCCGATCGCGGTCGAGCCGCGCCAGCTCGCAGCGGCGGCAGCGACCGCTGAGCTCGATGTCGGCCAGCGTGCCTCTGAGCATGTGGCCGGGCAGCAGGTCGTCGGTCCGGTAGGTGAGAACCACCAGCACTCGCTCTTCCTGGAGCGTGCGGATGAGGAACACCAGGAGGTCCAGCGTGGAGCGGTCGGCCCACTGCAGGTTCTCCACGGCGAACAACACGGGCCCCGTCTCGCCGAGCTCGTCGAGCAGGTGCAGGACCGCCTCGAACAGGCGGCGCTGGGTCCCTTCGCGGGACGGCTCCTGCTGATCCTCCTCCATCAGGACGGGGAGAAGCAGCCCGAGCTCTCGCCAGTTGCGCCCGGCCAGCCTGCGCACGGCGGGCGCCCCGAGCTCACGCACCAGTCTGCGCAGCGCCTCGGTCAGCGGCGCGTAGGCCATGTCGCCGGCGCTGAGGTTCAGGCAACCGCCGGCCAGGACCCGGGCTCCGTGACCGGAGACCCAGGCGGTGAAGTCGCGCAGCAGCCTGGTCTTGCCCGACCCGGCCTCGCCGCCGACCACGAAGGCGACCGGAGCACCGCCGCTCGCCGCGCCGAAGGCGTCCCGCAGCATGGCGAGTTGGTCCTCGCGGCCTACCATCCGGTCGGCTGACAAGAGTGTCACGGCTCGCTCCGTTCACGTGGGTACGAAGGCTCGGCGGGGCCGGGCGGCGTGCCGTGCTCTCGTCAGTGCGGGAGAACCTCGAAGGCGAGAGAGACGCCAGGCATGCTCACCGTCTCCATGCCGGTGACGGTGCCGAAGGCCTCGCCGGAGAGCAGGCATGTGCGGTAGAGCGCGACGACGTTCGCCTCCTGCTCGGCGAGGAGCCCGTGCGCCAGGTCGACGAACTTCGCGGTGGCGGTCATGGCGGCGATCGCCGGGTCCACGGCGGCCGGTGGCGTGATCACCTGGCCGGCCAGCAGATCGGCCAGCGGCCGCTGGCCCGCCTTGGCGGGAGACAGCCAGATCGCCAGGTCGAGATGGTCGCGCACCGGGCCGTCGAAGAGCATCTGCGGAACGTCGTCCGCCCCGGCCGGGCCGGTGAAGGCGTGGTAGGCGACGTGACCGCCGTTTCCGCCGGGTGCGCCGGTCACCACGAGCGCGTGCACGCGCAGGGGCGCATCGCCCGCGATCGGTTCGGACACCGACAGCTCCGTCAGGCGGAGCGTCACCCCGGCCGGTGGCGGTGTCGCCGGCTGAGCAGGCAGCACACGCAGGGATCGGTCGGGCAGATCCGCGAACCGGAATCGCGTGACCTCCTCCTCGGGTGGCGGAGCCGGATGCACCATGATCGGGAACTGGCGGACCGCGTAGCGGATGCTGTACTGCTGTTCCGACTCCGACTCCTTGAGCTCGCGCCCACCGCCGAGCGCGACCTGGGCCACCACGTGCCACAGCGGCGACTCGTCGCCTCTGATCGCCTTCTGTACTCCCTCCTGCTGCAGGACGCTCAGGTCCTCGGCCCGGTGAGTGACGATCACGATGATCGTCTCCAGCCTCGGCGTCGTGCCGGCGAACCCCTCCGGCCACTCCAGCTCCAGGCCGGCGAGCTCCCGGGTCGCGGGGCTGCGGCCCACCCACCATTCCTCGTCTCTGTCGAGTGCGAGGCCTTCGGGGTTGGTGTTGGTGCTGAGACTGATCCTCCGGCTGACGCCGACGTCGAACATGAAGAAGAACAGCCTGCTGGGGCTGGTGTTGCGCATCCGCACGTACACATGTTCCTGGCAGAAGAGCATGCTGCCCGGAGCGATGATCGGCACGGGCCGCCCGTCGACGACCCGCCCGAACTCCACCTCGAACGACGCGCCGAGCGTGGACGTGCCCGTGCCTGAGGTCAGCTCCTCAAGCGTCAGTGCCCGCGCGTACCTGTTGAGATCGCGGACCGTGCGCACGACGCCGGTCATCGCCGTGGCGTCCCGCGGCAGGGTCAGCGCTCCCTGGGGATCGCGCAACTCCACGGTCCCCCCGCTGACGTGCGCGCTGACGGGGACGTCTGCCTCGGCAGGTTCCGCCACCCGCACGTGGCTCGCCTCGGCGACGGCGGCGCGCACGGTTTCGGCCTCCGGGCCGGTTCCCACGACGGCCACCGGCCTCCTGCGCATCGACAGCTCCACCGGATGGGCCCGCGCGTTGCGCGGCAACTCGGTGGCACCGCCCAGAAAGACCAGCTCAACCACGGCATCGGTGGAGGAGACCTGGGTGACCGTCGCCCTGGCGAGGCTGGTCTCCAGCGACTTGAAGGGAGCCCCTGCGGGCTGTACAGCGTAGACGTCGCCCCGCGCCACCCCCGCGATCCGGCCGGCGGGCAGCCTCACCTGCCCGTCGAGATCCACCTCGACGGGCAGGACTCCGGTGAGGTCGGGGACGTCCGTGGTGAAGGGCAACCGATCGTAGGGTCCCTCGGCCCCCGGCCACTGGTTCGGGAACAGGCGCCGTACGCGGTAACGGACCCGGCGGATGATCTCCGCCCAGGTGAGCCCGGCATCGCCGACCTCCTCCAGAGTGTCGCTGAGCGCCTCGGTGAACGCACCGACCACGATGCCGTCGCGGTTCTCGTACTCGTAGGCCGACTCCTCAGGGCCGCAGGCCACCAGCCGGACCGCCCACGGGTTCCCTGCTGCGTCGCGCCTGCTGCGGACCTGGTCGAGGACTCCCCGCCTGATCAGGTGCGCCTCGACGTCGGCCCATTGCGCGCGGGGCAGGGCACGGGACACGACGCCCGCGTCCCTGGACATCCGCGAGGAGTAGCAGGAATCCCAGATAGTCGTGACGTTCCGCGTCTTCCCGGTGAGCTCCCACTGCAGGAGCGAGAGCTCGGTCGCGGTGATCCCGCGCAAGTCGTCCGGGGTGGACTCAGGAAAGTCCGTGGGCACCCATAACCGGTGGTCGAGGGCCGGCGAGTCGCCCGGCCCCGCTTGGGCCCGGACACCGTGACCGGACGCGTAGACCACCACGCAGTGGTCGGAGGTGGCGTCCCCGATCAACTCGCGGTAGGCCGCCACGACCGCGTCCCTGGTCGCCGTCTTCTCCTGATGCCGGCGGATCTCGAACCCCCTGGACTCGAGCAGGCTCTGCATGATGTCGAGGTCATGGTGCGGGCCTCTGAGATTGAGGATCTCCGACGCGATCAGCAACGCGACTTTCTCCACGGCCACCATCTCCTCCGTCGTGGAATCCCGAAGATTCAGAACTTCATGTTCTCGATGACCTGCATCGCCGCACGGTGCTGCGCCGCGGACGCGTCGCTGAGGCTCTTGGCGAGCTCCCCGCTGTCGACAGGCTCGGGAGCCGATTCCTGACCGGTATCCTCCGTGGACTCCGGAAGGGCATCCATGGGGACTTCCTCGACAGTTATGTAACCCACGAGCGTCATCTCGTCGGTTTCGACGGACACCTCGTAGAGCTCAGGGAATTCCTCGGACATGGTCGTCTCCTTTCAGTACTGGTAGGGGTCGCTGAGCATCGCGCCGAGATAGAACAGGGCCACGAGAACGCCCAGCCCGACCGATACCCAGGTCCACGTCTTGGCCTTCTTCAGCGAGTCCTGGGCGCCCGCGATGTCTCCCGCGCTCTGCTTGCCTCTCACCTGCGCGGCGTGGACGATCGCCACGACGCCTGTCGGCACACAGCAGAGAATCGTCGAGATGATGGCCGGGACGAGGAAGTTCGGCATGGGCGGCAGCACCACCGGTCCGGGGCCGGAGTGAACGGTCCCGTTCACCGGGGGCGGGGGTGGGAGTGGGGGCGGCGTGTCGGCGCGGGCCGGCGTCAGGGCGCGGATGGCGCCGAGCGCCACGACGCTCTTCGGGTCTCCCCTCGTGGCGGGCATCTGCCGCAGCTGCTCGTGCACCAGGCCCGCGGCCAGAGGGATGCGGCTGGAACCTCCGGTGAGGTAAATCGCCGCCAGGTCCTCCGGGGCGCGGCCCGCCGAACGCACCGTGCGCAGGAGCTCCGCCACGCTGCCCGCCAGATCCACGCGGATGAGGTCCTCGAACTCGTCCCGCGTGACCAGCAGGTCGCGGTCGTACGCGCTGACATACAAGGTCGCGTCGACCCGGTCGGACAATTGTTCCTTGGCCGTGCGCACCTGGGTCAGGAAGTCCGCGTGCGCGCGGGCCCAGCGCCGGTCCGGCGGCGCGGACAGCGCCTCCCAACGGGGGCCGTCGACCTCTGCCAGTTGCCGGCCGAGCAGGTTCAGCAGCCGCTCGTCGAACACCTCGCCGCCGAGATGCGGGTCGCCGCCGGGCGCCGCCGCGACGACGAACCCCTGCCGCTCGCGGCGGAGCACGGCCGTGTCGAAGGTGCCGCCGCCGAGGTCGTAGACGGCGACGTGGTCACCGTGGCTCAGATGCACCTCGGTGTAGGCCATGGCCGCGGCCACCGGCTCGGGCACCATGTACGCGGCGGGCAGGCCCGCGGCGACGGCGGCGGCCTTGAGGCACTCCAGCGGAGCCTCGGTCCACCGCGCGGGATGCGTCAGCGCCAGCCGCTCGGGATAGGTGCCGTTGTGGCGCCTGCACGCTTCCACGACCACGCGTTCGAGCACTGCCGCCACCGCGTCCGTCACGGGCACCAGCTCGCCGCCCAGCGGAAGGTGCTCGGTGACACCGATGTACCGCTTCGGCGTCCGCTCCACCCGTTCCGGGTAGCGTCCAGCCTCGTTCACGGCGGCGCGACCGGCCAGCAGCCGACCCTCGGGATGCAGCATGACCAGGGACGGCATGCGGTTGTACCCGTCGACCTCCAGCACCTCCGGCGGCCCGTCGTCGGTTGACACGGCGGCCACCGTGTACGTGGTTCCGAAGTCGACGGAGAGTTGCCATGACATGACTTGCTCCAATCAGCGGTTATCGCTTCAGCCGAGCGCGGCCTTCAGCTGCCCGGCACGTGCGGCGAGCTGGCGGGTGCATTCGCGCAGCTCCTCCGTGGCGGCCGCGTCCGGTCTCGCGGAGGCCGACTCCAGGTCGGCCTGGAGTCGGCGCCTGCGGCTGTCCAGACGGGTGGCGATCTCGCCTTCGAGGCGGCGGCGCAGATCGATCACGTGCTTGCTGAGCTGAGCTGTCATCTCCCGCCTGATCAGCTCAAGCCTCTCCTTGGCGAACAGGCGGGCCTCGCGCTGCGTGCGCACGCGTGTCAGCTCGTTGTACCGGTGCCGCAACATCGCCGAACTCACCACGAGCGCGGCTGCGGGCCCGAGCGGCCCCAGCACGGACGACAGCAGCGTGCTGCTCGCCATGAACACGCCCAGGGCGGGCCAGCCGGCGGACAGAAGGTCGCCGAAGCCGTCCTCGCCCGGTGGCTGTGGCTCATCGGCCGCCACCAGCGGTAGCGCGCGCAGCCGCCCCGGCATCGGCAGGTCGTCGATGTCGATCCGGGCGTCCTCGCGCAGCAGAATCTCGGCCACGACCTCCTCGGCGCTGGTCCTGACGAAGGCGTTGAGATCGGCCCACCGTCCGTCCACGGCGTCACCGAGCTCCCGCGGCATGGTCTCCAGCAGCTCCGGCGCTGCCTGCACGATGATCCGCTCACAGCGGCCCGACAGCTCCTGCAGGTGCCGGGCGATCTCACTCTGCAGATCCACACCGATCTTCTGGAAGCCCGCCGCCAGGTCCTGGCGCCAGCGGGCGGACAGCCTGGTGAGCTCTTCGTAACGTCGCCGCTCCGCCCCGAGACCACCCGACGGGTCACCGGCGGCCGCGGCCAGCCGGGCCGACAGCGTGTGGTCGATCCGATCCAGCACGGTCAGGACCAGCCGGGTCAGGTTGACCGCCCGTAGCCGCTCGGCCCGGCCGATGACGTCGTCGGCCAGCAGGCGTTCGAGCCGGTCGAAGCCGCTCTCGTGGTGGAGCTGCTCGGCGATGTCCACCTCACCCTCGGCCCTGGCCAGGTCAGCCTCGGCCTTGAGGCGGCTCGACACCGGTATGACGGGGGCGGCGGCGAAGCGGGGCGCGTGCAGGCGCAGCAGCTCCCGGTTGGCCTCGGCCACGCTCGCCCACCCGGGATGGACGTCCGTCTTGGTGAGCACGACGGAGACGTACTCGACCCGTTCCGTCGCGCGGGCGAGGAACCGCAGCTCGGCCGCCGTCAGAGGCGCGGACGCGTCCACGACCAGGAGCAACGCGTCCGCCATGGCCAGCGCGGCAAGGGTGATCTCCGTGTGGCCCGCCTCCAGACCGGCGACCCCCGGGGTGTCCACCAGGTCCAGGCCGCGGCCGAGCAGGGCGGCGTCCAGTCCGACCGTGACGGAGCGTACGCCCTTGGCGTTGCCCGGGTTCCCTTCGGCCGAGGCGTAGGCGGGAATCCCGGCCACCCCGATGTCCAGCGGCTCGGACCCGTCCACCAGGTGAGCCAGGGCGCCGTCCTCAGGGGCGTGACGGACCGTGATGTGCACCGCGGTGGCGATGTCCGCCTCCACCGGCAGCAGGCCGGGCCGCCCGACCAGCGCGTTGATCAGTGAGCTCTTGCCTCGCTTGGTCTCGCCCACGACCACCACCGTGGCGGCCGGCGGGCCGTCGACGTCCCGCTCGGCGCACAGCCGCTTGGCGGCCTCCGGCAACCCGGCCTGCTCGGACAGGGCCGCGACAGACGTCGTCAGTTCCCTGAGGCGAGCGATCGGATCGTTCATGACCGGTTCTCCTCGTTCGTACGTGTGTGGTCGAAGACGGTGACTTCGGCCTCGCGGAGCACTTCAGGCCCGCTCTCGTAGCCGGGCCGCACCACCGCGGCGACCAGGCCGTGACGGCCGGGATCGTCGGTGGGCTCCCGGTCGACCGCCCGATGGCGGAGCGTGGAGAACGGCTCGCCGCAGGCCGCGATCACCTGGACGCCGGCGTCGGCCAGCGCCCGGTGCACCTGGGCGCGCAGGGCCTCGCTGGTGAGCTGGTCGGCCAGCTCGATGCAGGCCAGGACGAGCCGGTCGTCCCTGGAGCGGGACACGGTGTGCGGCACGCAGTCCGCGGCCCAGCGATGCTGCCTGAGCAGCCCGCCCAGGCAGAGCCCGGCCGCGAATGCCGTCACGGCGAGCAGGAGCCACAGCCCGGTGATCAGGAACGACACGGGATCGCCTCCCCGGCATGGCCGCACGCGCCGGCCTGGGCGTACAGATGCAGGTAGGAGAGCTTCACGGTCCTGGCCACCCGCGCGGTGGCCCTGCTGGTCCCCGGCCGGTTCTCGGCGGCCTGCCAGCGACTCGCTCCCGCGAGGGCCGCCTCGCGCACCGATGGCGCGCCACCGCCGGCGGTGAGACCCAGCCGGGTGGCGGGATCGGTTCCGGTCATCACGCGCAGCGCTTCCTCTTCCAGCTCCGCCGGCAGGCGTGCCGTGCCGGTCGCGATGAGCCGCATCGCGTCCATCTCCTCGAGCTGGTGCATGTCCGGGGTGAGGCGGATGCGCTCCAGCTCTCCTCGCAGTCCGGCGAGGTCCCCGTAGGCCAGTGACTCCAGCGTCCTGATGGCGGTGACCGCCTTCATGGGGTCGGCTCTGCGGGTCAGCGACCGTCCGATGAACGTGTCCACCTCCCGGACCCCGGAGAGCTCGTAGAGCACGCGGACGAGCTGGGCCGCCGATCCGGCACCTGAGTCGATCTGTCCGAGTGCTTGCCGGAGCCCGTACAGACCGAGGAGGGACAGCAGGTGCCGGCGCCGCGCCGCGGGAACGGGTGCGGTGCCCTCGCGGACGAAAAGATCCGCGCTGAGCAGCAGCCGCCGGCGCGTTCCCGCGCTGAGCGCGGCCAGGGCGCGCAGGTCGCTCGCGTCGCGCTCGGTGAGCAGTCCCGCCCCGGCGGCCTCGCCGAGCAGCCCCACGACCGGCAGCACGTCGGCCACGAGCATGCGGAAGCGGTGACCGTACTTGGTGGCGATCCTCCTGGCATCCGGCCACGGGTCAGGAACGTGTCCTGCCAGCGTGTCCACCCGGCTCAGCACGCCGAGCGCGTTGAGCGCGGACATCCCGGCGAGCGCGTCCCGGAAGTCCTCGAGCCGCAGCATGTCGTCGCTGCGCGGCTGCTGGAACAGGTAGATGAGCGCATCCGCCTGGCTGATCGCTCTGGTGGAGGCGCCGTCCAGGGCGAGCAGCCGGTGGGTGCGCGCGCTCAGCCGGGCGTCGGACGACTCCAGCCCGGGCGTGTCGACAATTGTCACGCTCCTCAGCCGCTCGTGCGAGAGGTATACCGTCATGTGGGAGATGCGCGAGTGCTCAAGGCCGATCTCCTCGTTGGCGGGCAACCGCCCTCCGTGCAGCGGCAGCACGATCGACGGCCCCTCATAGGGCTGGACATCGACGTGCTCGTGATGGTGGTAGCGGTACCAGGTCACGACCTTGGTACAGGTCCCGACCGCGGTAGGCGCCACCCGCCGCCCGAGCAACGCGTTCACCAGCGTCGACTTGCCGGCCTTCTCCCGCCCGCCGATCGCCACGCGCAGCGGCTCGCACAAGCGGTCGCGGACGCCGGTCACCGTCGCCCGTTGATCGGGCTGCGTGAGCGAGCCGAGCAACCGGTCGCACAGCCCCAGCAGCCGCCGGGCGAGCGGCCCAAGGTCGTCATCTCGAAGAAGGTTCACGGGACCAGCGTCTGATGACACCGCCCGAAATCGATACCGGGAAATCCCTATTCCTGCGAAATACCGGGTAGTACGCATTGATACGTACAAAAGCTAGATTTAGATCATGAATGCGCTCATGCTTGAGCCGTGTTGTACGGGCGGGAATCCGAGACGGGCGCCATACTGGACGCCCTAGATCGCGCACAGCGCGGCCATGGCGCAGCACTGTTGATCCACGGCGAGCCAGGGATCGGCAAAACAGCGTTGCTGCGGTATGCCCGCGATCACGCGCAGGACATGCGCATACTCCTCGCCGACTGCTCCCCTACCGAGGCGACCGTTCCGTTGGGAGCCCTGTCCCTATTGATCCGGCTCCTGAAGAACGATGTTGGAGATTTGCCGGACTTTCAACGAAATGCCTTGATTGAGGCTTTGTCGTTACGGCTGACGACGGACAAGAACCACTATCCGATTTATGCCGCTTTCCTGGCATTGTTGTCGGCCGCAAGCCGGCCTCTGCTCGTGTGCGTGGACAACTCCCAATGGCTCGACAGCTGCTCGGCCGAGGCGCTGATGTTCGCGGCCCGGCGTCTGCGGACGGAAGGCGTCGCGATGCTGGTGGCCGGGCGGCCGCAGGAGGTACCCCGCAACGATCAGGAGAGCGGCCTGCCCGTCCTGCGGTTGCGTCCGCTCGGCAGGGACGCCTCCCTGCGGTTGATCGCCGCCGCGGCGCGGGACCGCGAGACGCACGCCGCCGTGGCCGTCGAGATCGCCCGCCAGGCAGCCGGTCATCCTGACGCCCTCGCCGAGATCGTCCACGGTCTCGACGACAGCCAGCTCGCCGGGCGCGGCCCGCTACCGGACCCGCTGCCGTCGGCCGCCGCGGCGGGCCGGCTCTTCGGCCCGCGCATCACCTCGCTCGACGCGGCGGCCCGCCGGGCGATGCTCGTCACAGCGGTCCACGGTGAGGGTGAGCTCGGCCCCGCGCTCGCGGCGCTGCGGCTGGCCCGCGTCCCCGACTCGGCGCTCGAAACGCTGGAGAACGCGGATCTGGTCTCCCTTCGCGGGCACGGGATCACCTTCAGCCATCCCCTGGTGCGGTCCGCCGCCATGGACCTCGCCCGGCCCTGCGAGCTCCGCGAAGCACACCGCCTGGTCGCCGAAACCCTGCTGGAACCGCGCTTGGCCGAACGCAGGGCCTGGCACCTGGCCGAAGCCTGCCTGGCGGCCGACGAGCAGGTGTCCAGCATGCTGGAGGAGACCGCGGAGTTCGCCCGGCGGCGGGGCGGGCACGCGGCCGCCGCCCAGCGGCTGGACCGCGCCGCGGAGCTGAGCCCGGACGCGGGACACCGGTCCAGGCGCTGGCATCTGGCCGCCGACCACGCCAGGCGCGCAGGCCGCCCGGGGTACGCCGCGCTGCTCCTGGACAAGGCCCGAGCGAACGGTCCCCAGGAGACGACCACCTACGCCGACCGCACGCGGGGCCGCTTCCACCTGTTCACCGGTGGCGATCCGGACCAGGCCGCCGCCCTCCTGCGCGCCGCTGCGGACTCTCTCGCCGTGCACAAGTCCCCGGCCGCGGCCCCGGCCTACGCCGATGCGGCCATGGCCGCCTTCCTGGCGGGAGACCCCGTAAGCGCCAGCGATCACGCCTTCGCCGCCATGGCGCCGGAGCTGGCCGCCCCGGCGGGGATCAGCATGATCAGCGGTCTGATCGTCGGGATGGCATGCCTGCAGACCGGTCATGTGGTGGACGGCCTGCGCATGCTCCGCGAGGCCGTCGCCGCCGTCCACGAACGCGGCGTCTCCACCGACGACCTGGAATACGCCGTGTTCCTGGCCCTCGCCCACGTATGGGTGGGCAATCTGCCCGCTGCCCGGACTCTCACCACCACGCTGGTCGACGAGCTGCGCGTCCGAGCGGCATTCGGGACGTTACCCCTGGCCCTGTACGGTTCCGCGTACGCCCACCTCGCGTCCGGCCGCTTCACCATGGCCCGCGACCAGGCATGTGAGGCGGTCGAGCTGGCCGGCGACACAGGCAACCCTCTGTGGTCGTACTTCGCGCTGAGCTGCCTGTCCCTGGTGGAGGCCCACCAAGGTGACGAACGAGGCTGCCGCGAGCACGCCGCGGCTGCCTCGGCACTGCGGGACTCCTCCGACCTGCGGTTCCCGCGTGACTCGCACAACGCCCTCGGGTTGCAGGAGCTCAGTCTCGGCAGGCCGAAGGCGGCTCTGACGCATCTGGAGGCCGCCCATCGCAACCCCCGGCCGGGCAGCCCGGTCGTCTTCCACGGCCCGTCCGGCGCCGATCTGGTCGAGGCCTACGTGCGCGCGCTCGGCGCCGTTCCCGGCGAGCTGGCCGAGCAGGTGATCCACCAGTCGGGACACCTGGACCCCGGTGGCGACGCGGCACTGGCCTGGCGGTGCAGGGGCCTCATGGCCGACGACGAGATGTTCACCGAGTTCTTCGAGCACGCGCTCGCTCTGCACAGTGACGCCGGCTCGCGCTACGACAAGGCGCGAACGGAGTTCTGTTTCGGGGAACGGCTTCGCCGCACCGGTCGGCGCCGTGATGCGCGCCGGCATCTGCGACAGGCCTACGAGGCGTTCCTGGCACTCGGCTCCCCGCTGTGGGCGCAGCGCAGCGCCGGTGAGCTACGGGCGACAGGCGAGCAGGTGCGGCCCGTCCCGGACGGTGGCCAAGAAGCACTGACGCCTCAGGAGCACCGGGTCGCGGCGGTCGTCGCCACGGGTGCCACCAACAACGAGGCCGCCGAGACGTTGTTCCTCAGCCCCAAGACCATCGAGGCTCACCTCTGCCGGATCTACCGCAAGCTGGGCATCCGCTCGCGCGCGCAGCTTGCCGTCCGGTTTCGGCCCGGCTCATAGAGAACCGTGGCTCACCCAAGACTGGAGGAAGGCATGAGACGTCTAGCGCTGTTGGCCGGAGCCCAGACCGAGGGCCTCACGGGCGTGGGGACCGACGTGGCGGCGATGGCGGATCTGCTCGGCCGCCGGGGGTTCGAGATCCGCCGGTGCGAGGGCGACACGGCCACGCGGGAGGGGATCATCGGGGCGTACGAGCGGCTGATCCGCGACGTACGCGAGCAGGACGCCGTCGTCTTCTACTTCAGCGGCCACGGCATGTACGCCGCCACGGCCGAGGCCGGCCTGCCCGACGTCCAGTTCATCGTCCCCTGGGGCTACGGCACCGCCGGCAACGGGTTCGACGGCATCACCGACGTCGAGCTGTCTGTGTTGCAGGCCCGGCTGACCTCCGTCACGCCCAACGTCACCGCCATCATCGACTCCTGCCACGCCGCCCGCATGTCCAGGGATCCGCGGCTGCGGCCCAAGGCGCTGGCCCATCCGGTACCTGCCGAGGTCGTCGCCGAGCACCTGCACCGGCTGAGCGCCGAGGGGTGGGACCTCGGACAGCGGCACGCCGACGCCAATCCCCTCGCCGTGCGCCTGGCCGCGTGCCGGCGCTGGCAGACGGCCTTCGAGTACACCAACGCGCAAGGCGTCACCACGGGCGTCTTCACCGAATCCCTGTGCCTCGCCCTGCAGGAGGCAGAGGAGGCCGAGGCAGCCGGCACGAGGGCGAGCTGGCAGCGGATCATGAAACGGGCCGAGGAGCGCGTGCTCGCCCTGGCTCCCGGCCAGCGCGCGCACGTCGAGGGCAACCCGTGGCGGCTGCCCTTCGAGCTCGGGGAGGAGACGCACGAAGACCTGCTCGACGCCGAGCGACTGCCGGACGGCCGGATCCGGCTCCTCGGGGGGCACCTCCTCGGCGTCGAGCCCGGTGACGGCTATGCCCTCATCACCGACCAGGACTCCGTGCTCACCGACGTGACCGTGAGCACCGTGACCGGCGCCACCTCCGTCGCCGCCGTGACCTCCGGCTCGCCACCCGCCGGCCTTCCGCAGCGCATGCGAGCCCGTCTGGTCCGCCGTGAGCTGCCACGGCACGCCGTCAGGGTGCACGGGTCAGGTCCCGCGGCGGACGACATGCGTGCGGCGCTCGACGCCGCACCGCACGTCCGCCTCGCCACGGCCGAGGCCCCCGCGGTCCTGTGCACGGTCGAGGTCTCGCAGGAGCCGGGCCGGATCCGGCTGCGGGACGAGGTCGGTGATCTGGTCGGCCCCAAGGCCGCCTCCCCTGAGGGCATCGCCGCCACAGTCGGCAACGTGGCCAAGCTGGCGCGCAGCGCGACTCTGCGCACCCTGCCCAGCGGTGCGGGCGATTGCGAGCTGCTCGTCCCGTACACGGTGGAATGGGGACGGGTGAGCGAGGGCGCACCGGAGCGGCTGCCCGACGGCGGCGCCGTCTGCTACACCGGCGAGCCGATCTACGTCCGACTCCGCAACGACGGTGACAGGCCCCTGTACTTCTGGCTCTTCGACCTGGGCATCACCGGGGGTGTCACGCACATCACGAATGCCGATCCGTACGGGCTGCCGCTCGCCGGCGGCAGCGAGTACACCGTCGGGCACTCGCCCGACACGGGACTGACCGGTCTGCGGCTGTCCTGGGCAGAGGACGTGCCGGCGGACGCACCCCGCCCGGAGTCGTTGCTCGTCGTCGTGGCCGACCGGGAGCAGGACCTCGCCGCCTTGCAGCAGACGGCCGCCCGTGGCGCGAAGGGCCAGGCCGCCGTCCGCGCGAGCCTGACGCCCACCTCATCGGTGCTCGAGAGCATGCTGCATCGGACCATGGCCGGCATGAGTAGGGAACTGCCCGCCGAGCAGCACGCCCGTCCGGTTCGTTACGCGGTCGAGCACCTCGATTTCCTCCTCCACCCGGCCCCGGCGGTATCCCGTGAGACCGCCTCGTTTCTCATCGATCAACGGCCCGACCGCTCACTGCGCATCCCGCACAAGGGGCGGGCACGCGGCGGCCCCGTCCCGGTCGCGCTACGGCTCGGGGAGCTCGTCGTCCATCGCAACCGGGCGCTGCGCGGCGGGGACGTGCGGATCGACGCGTTGGTGCTCACCGGGGCCGATGGAGAGCTGCCCGCGTACCGCGCCGAGACCGTCCGGTTCTCCGGCGTACGCGACGGTGACCGCCTCCCGCTGGACGACCTCCTCCTTTACCACGGGCCTGCCGTCGACTACCTCGACCTGGCGCTCTGGGTGTCCCGCGACCGGCAGGACAGCCTCCACCTCAGCGACATGCTGAGCGAACGCCTGGGATCGATGGACTTCAAGCAGGCGGCCGTCGACGTGGCGGGGCTGGCGATGGCCGCACCGCAGGTCCTGGCAGCGGTCACCGCGCTCGGCGCCACCGCCACCATCGTCAACATCGCCTATCAGCTGCTGTCGGCAGCGGTCGGCGACAGCATCGGCCTCTATCGCACGTCGCTGCTGCAGGCGGAGGGTTTCTGCCTGGGCCACCACCCGTCCACCGGCCTCATGCGGGCCCAGGATTTCTCCTTCAGGTACGAGGTGCTCAAGGTGTGATCGTTACGTAGCGGCCGGATTTCTGCCTGGCAATACGCAAGAAAACGCATTTTCCCGCAGAAAATGCCGTCGCATTATGGCGACAAAAGGGGGGAAACACATGAACGTTTCCGACGAAGAGCGTTTCGCCGAATGTCTCACGGCGTTCGCGGCCCGGGACTACCGACGCTGCGCCACAGCCGCCAAACGCGACGACCCCCATTGGGAGCCGCCGGGCCACCTCGTCTTCCGGCAGCTGCTGCCGATCTGCGTCTACCGCCTGGGCCAAGGAGCCGACCTCGATCCACAGCGGCTCCCGATCCTGTACTCCCTTCCCGACCACTGGGAGAGGGCGCTGCTGCGGCTCACGTTCGGCATGGCCGATCTGGAGACGGTCTGGCGGTCCGCGACGGACGACGAGCGGCGTTGCCAGGCGCTCTACTACGCCGGCGCCAGGCTTCTCACGGTCGGCGACTTCGCCACGGCCAGGGAACGCCTGCTCGACTGCCTGAGCCAGGGCGTGGACTGCGCGGAGGCCCGACTCGCCGAGATCGACCTGGCCGCACTCGACCTCGACGATCAGCCGGAACTGGCCGGGCAACGGGCTGACATCTACCTCGATCGCGCGCAGACGTCGATCCTCGAGGGCCGGTTCGACGCGGCGGTCGACGAGGCCGGGCAGGCGTCCCAGCACGCGGGCGAGGACGCCGTCCGCCGCACACGCGCGCTGCGCCTGCGACTGCATGCGCTCGCCGAGGCCGACCGGCTCGCCGAAGCGATGGAGCTGATGCCCACAGCGCTCGAGACCGGATCCGCTCACTTGCGGGAGGACGATCCTGAGCTGGCGCGACTCCTGATCATCGGCGCCCACCTCCACAACAGGATCGGCGACCTCGACGAGGCGAACCGGCTCTACCGGACGGCGGCCGACAGCCTGGACCGGGCGCCAGGACATCGGGCGGAGCAGGCCGCCGCCCTGCACGGACTGGCCCGGATCGCATCGCGGCGACGACGTCTCGAAGAGGCAGAGCTCCTGTTCCAGCAGGTTTTCGACAGAGTCGAGGACCTGGATGACGACGCCGGGCTCGGCGCCACCGCGCTCGTCGATCTGGCGAACGTCCGCGGCGCACGAGGCGATCACGAGGCTGAGGAGCGTCTGCACCTGCGCGCCCTGGACCGGCAGCGCGAGCGATTCGGGGCGGATCATCACCTGTTCGCCCAGGTGCTGAGTGACCTCGGCCGCCTGCGCCTGGCACAGGGCCGCTTCGCCGAGGCGGAGCGGCTCCTCACCCGCGCCGCCGACATCCAGTCACGCGTGCTGGGCCGTCTCCACCCGGACACACTCGCCACGTTCGCCGCGCTGCTCGAGATGTACGAGGCGACTGGTCAGCACAAGGCCGTCGAAGACCTGCCGCACCGCATTCTGACCGGCGCGGAGCCGTCATGGGGAGACGACATTCCCGCTCCGCACCCGCTTCCCGAGCTGACACCGATGTTCCAGGTCCTCGAGTCGCTCCTGCCGGAGACGGCGAGGCGCCCGGAAGCCGTCGGCGGTGCGCCCGGCCAGTGGTCGCCCGACGATCAACGACTGTTCGGCACCGTCGCCGCCGACTTCGCCGAGGGTGACCACGGCGCGTGCGTGCTGGACGCGATCCAGCTCAACGCCCGTCAGGCGACACACGAGGCCCTGCAACTGTTCCTGATGTGCCAGACGCTGGGCACCGCCTCCGGCGACATGGAGGCGCTGATCTCCCAGCCCGTCTTCACGGAGCTGCCCACGCAGATCGCCGACCCGTGGTACTCGGCGCTCGTCGCCTTGACACTCGGCCAGAGCGGTCCTGACGAGGTCGCGCGGCTGGCCGATGACGACGAGAAGGCCTGTCAACTGCTCTTCTACACCGCGCAGCGGCGGATGAGCCAGGGGCACGTCCAGGAGGCGCTGCACGGTCTGCTCGACTGTGCAGGCACCGGCGTGCCGTGCTTCGAGACGTGGATGGCGGATCGGCTGCTGCGGGCCGCGCCGCGCGCGTCCGACCGCGCCCTGGCCGCCCAGGTGCGAGAGCTCAACCGGACGACGGTACGCCTGCTCGGCCGGGCGGACTTCGCGGCGGCGCTGGGCTCGGCGCAGGCCGCCTGGCGGCTGGCGGACGGCTTGGAGGTGAACTCGCCCGAGCGGACCTCGAGCCACTACCACCTGGCCGTGGCCGTCTACAGGACAGGCGACCGTGACCGCGCGGGGGCGCTGCTGCGCGACCTGGTGACGCAGGCGAGACAGGCACCAGGCCGTGACCACGTCGCCGTGGCCAGGGCGCTCGGCGTGCTGGGCGTGATCCACATCGACCTCGCCCGGTATCCGCAGGCGATCTCCGCTCTGCGTGACGCGCTCGAGGAGATCCAGCTCGCCGAACGGCCGGACGACGCTGTGCGCGCGCAGATACTAGCCGATCTCGCCGAGGTCCATCGGGAGATGAGGGACCTTCCCACCGCGATCCGGCTCGGCCAGGAGGCGGTGGAGACCCAGCGGGCGGCTCTGGGAGGACGGCATCCCGACCATGCCCGCACGCTGGGCAATCTCGGCCTCATGTACGAGGAGACCGGCGACTCTCAGCGCGCCGAGGCGTTGCTCACCGAGTCGGGCGAGATCCTCAGGAACGAGTTGCCGTCCCACCATCCCGACATCACGGCCAACGCCCGGGCTCTCGCCGCGGTGTACGCGCGCCAAGGCCGGCTCGACGAGGCGGAGCGGGTGCTGCAGCAGGTGTCGCACGGTGATGAGAGCGCCACCCACGAGGACGCGCTGTGCCTCGCCGGCTTGGGCAACGTGGCCGCCCTTCGCGGCGATCTCGGCGAGGCACGCCGCGCCTTCGAGCAGAGCCGATCGATCCTCGAACGGGCCGCCGGCCCTCTGCATCCGGACTCTGTCACCGTCACGCTCTGCCTGGCGATCCTGACCGCGTGGGCAGACGACCCGCGTGGCGCCCTCGACCTGGTTCAGCAGTCCGAGGAGGGAACCTCTCGCCTGCTGCTCGACGTGTTCACGATCGCCGCCGAGCGGCAGCGGCTGCAGCTGCTGGAGAACGTGCACGCGCGCCTGTCCGTCCTGCTGTCCCTGGTCGGTGCCGCGGGAATGCCGGACCAGGCGGTCGCGGACGCCTTCGACCTGGTCCTGCGCCGCAAGGGCATCGACGGCGAGGTGCAACGCGCCTGGCGCGCGAGCATGGACGACGAAGACCACCCGGACCTGCGGCCGAAGATGGAGCAGCTACGCTCGTTGCAGGCGAAGGTCGCCGGCGCGACGCTGAGCGGGCCCGGCCCCGAGGGCCGCAAGGCTCACAGCGAGGTTCTCGCCGGCTGGCGCCAGGACAAGGAGCGGCTGGAGGCAGAGCTGGCCGGCGCCGTTCCTCACCTGCGCCTGGGACAGCGGCTGGCGAGCGTGAGCGGGCAGCAGGTCGTGGCGCTGCTTGCGGAGGGCTCAGCGCTGGTGGAGTTCGTCCGCTTCCAGGTGCTCCCCGACACCGCGCCCGAGACGGGCGCATCCCGGCGCCCGGCCCGGCACCGCTACTGGGCGTTCGTGCTGCGGCCGCAGGCGGGTCTCAGGCTGGTCGACCTCGGCGACGCCGACGAGATCGACCGCCTCGTGGCGACCTACCGGCAGGCGATCATCACGGCCGCCGGCACCGGAGAGGTTCCGGCTGTCCCTCCGTCCGACCAAGCGCGTGACGTCCCGCCCCTGGTGGCGGCACCGGCGCCGCAGAGCGAGCTCGACGCGGGTCTGAGGCTGCGATCCGCAGTCTTCGATCCGTTGCGCACGGCACTCGGAGACGACCGGACCCTGTTCCTCTGCCCGGACGGCGATCTGTCCCGTCTCCCCTGGGAGGTGCTCCCCCTCGGCCCGGACCGGCGCCTCACCGACGAGTACGCGATCAGCTACCTCGGCACGGCACGCGACCTGGTCCGGCTCTCGGCACCGGCGGCACAGGAGCCCACGGCGCCGCTGGTCGTCGCGGACCCGGACTTCTGGTGGCAGACCACCGCCGCCCCGGCCCAGGAACAGGCGGCGGACCGGGGATCACGGGCCGCTCACGACCTACGGTGGCTGAACGTGCAGTTCGCGGCGCTGCCGGGCGCGGCAGCGGAAGGCGAGGAGGTCGCGAAGCTGCTGGGCGTCAAGGCCGTCACAGGCAGGGACGCCACCGAAGGGACCGTCAGATCGTGCCGGCGCCCGGCGATCCTGCACCTGGCCACGCACGGCTTCTCCCTGCCCGGCCCCGAAGGTCAGAACCGGCCGGAGCCGGTGCTGACGGACGAGCTCGCCGAGCTGCTGACAGGGCTCGGCCGGCTGTCGAACGCGAGCGCGAGCCCGTTCCTGCGCTCCGGGCTCGCACTGGCCGGGGCCAACACCTGGCTTGCCGGCGGCGTGCTGCCGGCCGAGGCGGACGACGGCATCCTCACGGCTGAGGAAGTCTCGGGGATGGATCTGGACGGAACCAGGCTGGTCGTCCTGTCCGCCTGCAAGACCGCCCTGGGCGCGCAACATCCCGTCGAAGGAGTGCTGGGCCTGCGCCGCGCGTTCACCCTCGCCGGTGCGCGCACAGTGGTGACGAGCCTGTGGCAGGTGCCCGACACGGAGACCCGGTACTTGATGGAGATCTTCTACAAGCAGCTGATGGCGGGGCGCAGCCCGGCGGACGCGCTGCGTGCGGCTCAGTCGAAGCTGCGCGGCAGCCATCCGGAGCCCTTCTTCTGGGGCGCGTTCGTCTGCCACGGCGATCCGGGCACCCCGGGAGGACCATCGTGACGTCCGCCGGGAACTACGACGTGCTGAGAGCCCTCGCCGATGACGCGCCGGCCGGGGCGGACACCGCCGAAGCCGTGCAGGCGACGGCAGAAGCCCTGGCCTGGTGCCGGGAACGCCTGCCTGCCGGTGATCCCGGGCTCGTGCCGGCCCTGGTGCGTCATGCCCGGGCCGTGTCGATGGCGGGGCAGATCGGATCCGCGACCGAGTTCGCGTACGAGCTGCTCTTCGACGAGGCGCTCGCCATCCTCCGCGCGGGTCGGGGAGGGCAGGACGAGCTGGTGGCCGCGGTCCTGTGGACGTACGCCCAATGCCTGCGCCGCCTCCGTCCCGCCAAGTGCGTGACGACCCTCGAGGAGTGGCTGGGGCTCCTGCGGAAGCTGCGCGGGCCGTCCCATCCCGACGTGGCGGCGGCCGAGTGCCGGCTCGCGGGAGAGCTGCGGCAGCAGCGAAGACACCAGGAGGCCTTGACTCACTACCAGGAGTCGCTGCGCATCTGGTCGCTGCATCCGCCTGACACATGGGGGCTGATGGCCGCGGAGGGGGTGGGATACCTGGCGGAGCTGACCGGTGATCTCGGCACGGCCGCCGACGCCTACGCCCAGGCCGTGCTGACCGCCCAGGCGCTGGGGGACGATTCGGTCGGCACCTACCTGGTGGCCTGCGCCCGAGTGGCGGCCGGACGCGGCGAAGACGCCCTGCCGCAGTTCGAGAAGGCGCTGGCGGAGCAGCGAGCGGCGCTGGGAGACGCCCATCCCGACGTGGCGGCCACCTGGATGTCCATCAGCCTGGCCACGAGCGGCGAGCGCGCTCTGCACGCCACGCGCGAAGCCTTGCGCGCCGCCGGTGCATGGCTCGAGTCGGGCGGGGCCACGACGGTGGGCGACCAGCGCCGCCGCGACTTGATCACGGTCTTCGCCCGGTACGCCGAACATCACCTGTCATGGTGGACGGCGAGCCGGTCAACCCCGGCGGAGGCCCCGATGGCAGAGGCCCTGGAGGTGGCGGCCTGGCGGCGCCGGCTACCCCAGCTGCTGTGGTCCCCCTGGCGGTTACCTGGCCGGCGTCATCCCGGCGAGGCCGAGCTCAACGCCGTGATGGCGCGGATCGCTCACCGCCTGCAGGATCGGTACCAGGCCGCGGGCAGGCGGCCGGGCGCGGCGGCAGCCGAGCCGGCCTGGATGGAGCACGTCACCGAACTGCCGGTCCTGGAGAGCAGGCAGGCCGAGCTGGAGACGCGCCTGTGGCAGGAGTGCCGGCCCGGCGTGCTGGCCCGGCCGCTGGCGTCCACCGCCATGGCCGCCGCTCGCCGGGCGCTGGCCGCCGACGAGCGCCTGGTGGACATCATGGGCGTCGAAGGACGGTACGCGGCGTTCGTGGTGGGACCGCTCGACGAGCAGAGCGCCGTCGTCGACCTGGGACCAGCGGCACGGATCGAGCAGGAGGCGCTGCGCGCGAGAGTCACGCTCGAAGGACCGGACCGGGCGGCGGCCTTCCGCGATCTGACGCCCGTGCGGGCCGCCTCCGCCGGTGATCTCCGGCCCCTGGCTCAGCTGCTGGTGGCGCCTCTGCTGCCCGCTCTGGCGGGCTGCCGGCGCGTCCGGATGGTTCTGGACGGGCCGTTGCTGCACGTGCCTTTCGGCGTCCTGCCGGTGGACGCCGCTGGAAGCCCGCTGCTGACCATGTTCGCCCTCGACTACCTGGTCACAGCCGACGATCTGGCGGCGGACACCGGTCCCGGTGCGGAGCCGGGGCCGGAGCTGGTCATGGCCGCCCCCGACTTCGACCTCGGCAGTGTGGAGCCCGGGCAGACGGGTTTCCTCTTCGGGTCGCTCGACGGCACCGCCGGAGAGGCCGAGGGCATCGCCGGGCTGCTCGGGCCGCGAGCCGTCGTCCTGCGCGGCGACCAGGCGTTGAAGGGGCGGCTGCGCGAGACGCGATCTCCCCGGCTGCTGCACCTGGCGACGCACGGCTACGTGCTGTCCGGCATGAGCGAGGCGGCGGTGCGGGAGACGGATCGCCGCCTGCGTGGCACCACGAGTGAGCTGGCAGGGCGCTTCGCGAACCTGCGCCGCCACCCCAGCCTGCGCAGCGGCCTCGCGCTCGCCGGCGCGAACAGGTGGCTGGCGCACGGCGTTCCCGGCCCCGGGGCGGAGACGGGAATCTTCACCGTGGCGGATGTCAGCGCTCTGGACCTGTCAGGCACCGCGCTGGTGGTGCTGTCGGCGTGCGACACCGGTGTCGGGGATCTCGACGCGGTGGACGGTCACGTCAGTCTCAGGGCAGCATTCCTGCGATCCGGGGCCGGAGCGGTGGTGGCGAGCCTGTGGAAGGTGCCGGACCTGCCCACCCGCGACCTCATGATCCGTTTCTACGAGTTGCTGGGCCGGGGGCATCCACCGGCTGACGCCTTGCGCACCGCCCAGCTGGAACGTCACGCGGCCGTAGAGCCGGTACTGAACTGGGGCGCGTTCGTGTGCTACCTCGGCGCCCGACGACAAGAGGGCCAGGGGATCCGAGCTCAGAACTGGGGGAGATCATGACAAGGGCTGCGAAGATCGCCGCCATTCAGGCGCAACGCGCGACGAGTGCGGCAACGGCGGAGGGCATGGAGCGGCGGCTGGCTGCCCTGGCCGAAGGGCTCTCCCGCCTGGAGGCCATCAGAGCCGACCTGGTCACGCGGGTCGAGGACGACGCGAGGGACCAGTTGAGCGCACTCGCGGAGCCGCTGAAGGATCTCATGCTGGGTGTGCGCAGGGAACGGGCCGAACTCGAGCGCGTCCTGGCCAGGCTCCGCCGGACCACCTTGAACATCGGTGTCGTGGGCCGGGCCGGCCAGGGCAAGAGCAGGCTTCTGCAGAGCCTCACCGGTCTGACGACCAGGGAGATCCCCGACGGTAGCGGCGGGTTCTGCACGGGCGTGCCAAGTGTCGTCAGGCACGCGCCTGGGACCACCACGTACGCGGACGTGTTCTTCCACACCGAGCAGTCCTTCCTGCACGAGGTTGTGACGCCCTACTTCGAGCGCCTCCGCCTCGGCCGCTCCCCGACGTCGCTGGAGGACTTCGCCGGCCCGCTGCCACCGCTGGAACGGGAGGGACAGGAGGACATCGCGCGCAAGGAGAGCGCCTACGCCCATCTGTCGTCCTTCCGTACCACGCTGACCGAATACCGGCGATGGCTGGGCACGACATCCCCGCATCGCATCACCGCGGACCAGATCCGCGAGTTCGTCGCCCAGGACGATCCAGACGGGAACCGTCGTTACCACGCCTTCCGCGCGGTGCGCCGCGTCCACATCACCACCTCCTTCCCCCACGACGACCTCGGTGGCATCGGCACCATCGACCTGCCGGGACTCGGCGACACCAACCTCGGCGACTCCCGCCTGCTGTTGAGCGCGCTCAGCGACGACGTGGACGTGGTGCTGTTCGTACGGCGGCCCGCCCCCGAGCGGGACGCCATCCAGGACACCGACATCGATCTGTACGACCTGGCACAGAGCGCGCTGCCGGACATTCCCATGGAGAAACGCTCGTTCCTGCTGCTCAACCATCGGCGCAGCCTCGATCAGGACAACCTGAACAACGCCAGGTTGTTCCGCGACCAGATCCCCGGCTCGGCGATCAAAGTGGCCGGCACCGACATCGTGGACTGCTCCGACGCCGAGGCCGTCGCTACGGCGTTCGAGCCCGTGGTCGACTACCTGCTCACGCACGTCGGCGAGCTCGACCGCATGCTGCTGCGGGCGCGCAGGCAGACCATGGCGGAGCTGGGCCGCCAGATCACCCTCCTGATCAGCCAGGCGCGCCGGCTCGACGCGCTCGCCCAGCCGGCGAGCATGTGGTTCCCCACCTTCCAGTCCCTGTTCAAGCAGGCGCACACCAGCCTGTCGGCCGAGCTTGACCAGTTGGTCGACCGGCTGAGGGAAGAGCGCGGGCTGCGTGACACGGCTTTCAGCCAGAGCGTACGAGCCGTCCTCGCCCTGGCCCGCAGTGACGACGGCATTCCCGCGCCGGAGGACATCAGGACCCGGTTCGCCGTGGAGGGCACCCGGCAAGCCGCCTACAGTCACCTGCTCGACGAGACGCGTGCCCATCTGTCCAGGCACTTCCTCGGCCTGCACGACGGGTTGCGCGAATGCGTCGGGCAGATGCACGAGGACGTGGCGGCCCTGCTCGCGCGTGCGGGCGGCCTGGCCCCGCTGAGCGGCAGGCAGGGCAGGCTCTTCCTGCTGGACGTGGCGGAGCGGATCCCGCCGACCCTGCGGCAGGGCCGGCCGAGCGAGATCCAGTACGCGCTCACCATGCTGACGGAATTCGAGCTGAACTACCGCGGCTTCGTTCAGCACCGCATCCGGCCGTGCCTGGACGGCCTGCACGGCGACTCACCGGCCATGGCACTGCCGTCGGACGGCACCCTGGTGGATGAGAAGACCATGCGGGAGATGCTGCGGATCTCCTACGAGGAGGCACTGGACCGCTGTGACACGGCCCTCGACGGGCTGACCACGGAGCCGAACGGCGCGGTGTTCGCCATCGTCGAGGAGTTCCGCGACCGCGTGCTGCGCGCGGAGGGCAGCACGGACGAATGGCGTGCCTTCTACCAGGACATCAGGGCAGAGCTGTGGAGCGACACCTTCTCCGCCCTGGCAGAGCAGGCAGGCCATCTGAGAGTGTGGGACGAGGCCGTACAGGCTCTGGCCTCGCTCCTCGACCAGGGTCACGAGGAGGAGAAGTGAGCGAGAAGCCAGCCAGGCGGCAGCGCCTCGGCAACGCCCCTTGGCGGAAGATCACCGGCCGGTACGGCGAGGACGCGATCATCGACGTCACCATGCTGGGCTCGGTCGGGGTGGGCAAGACCACGTTGCTGGCCTCGATGTACGAACGGTTCGGGCAGGTGATCGGCGCCACCGACCTTCAGGTGACACCCACTGACCGTAAGACCTCGGTGAGCCTGCAGGGCTACATCGAGGACCTCCGGCGCATCGCGGACGGCCTGCGGGTGCAGGGCGGCATTCAAGGCACCGGCGAGCTGCGGGACTACGCCTTCGACGTCGGTCGCAAGGGCCGTGCCCCGCTCTTCAAACTGCGATTTACTGACTATCCCGGCAAATATCTTCTTAATCCGGATAATTCAGACGACGAAAAGCTTCAGCGCGCGCTCGAACGGGCTCATGTCATCCTGGTGGCGATCGACTCCGCCGCGCTCATCGAACGCAACGGCCGTTATCACAACCTCATCAACATTCCTCAGATCGTCACCGACGAGATCAAGCGCATGCTGCAGGCGAGAATGGATCGGCTGATCATTCTGGCCCCACTCAAATGTGAGACCTACGTGGAGAAACCACCCGGCGCACAGGAGCTCAGGGCCAAAATAGTCGAAGAGTATCGGACGCTGCTCGACTACATCGGATCCGGAGAGCTCCGCGAGCGTGTGGGGTGCGTGATCACCCCCGTGCAGACGGTGGGCGCGGTGGTGTTCCACCGGCTGGAGGAGGACCCGCAACACCGCAACCCCGTCTTCGAATTCCGGGTGAAGGCCGTCGGCGCGCGGTACGCGCCGCTCCACACCGACCAACTCCTGCGGTACGCGCTGCGGTTCGTGGTGAACAAGTATCGCGACAGCGACCACCGCGGCGTCATGCGGGCGTGGTGGGAACGTGCCATGGGGACGGACGCGGCCATGGTCGAGGCCGCACGGGAGTTCGCCGCCGGCTGCAAGAGCGACGACGGCTTCGGCGTCCTGCAGAGCCATCCCTACCTGGACGGGCAATGACATGGGTGCCCGCTGGTTGGTGCAGACGCGCGGGCCGGGCGCCACGGAGGACTACCGGTGGCTGCCCGTCGGGCACGAAAACCTGAAGGCGCTGCGGCTCCTCGAGAAAGGGTGGCGGAAGGGCTCGTCGTTCCTCACCCTGCTCGACGACGAGAGACCTGGGCTCCTGCTGTACCGGTTCCGGAGCGAAGGACTGCTCCTGCTGATCACAGGCCTCATCCCGGCCGGTCGCCCGGTCGACTCACGCAAACGCGCCATCAGGGTCAACGTGCTCGGCTGTACCCACGACAGCTCAGACCGGCTTCCCGGCGGGACCGATGACGGCAGCGGCGCCATCCTCGCCGTCGCCTGCGCGGCCCTGCGCGGCGACCTCTCCGACCGGCTGCCAGTGATCTACGGCTCGGACGGCGGGACCGGCTTCACGCTGGAGCCGGAGGATTGGAACGACATGCTGGAGGACGTCAAGGGCGGGTACACGTCACCCGATACGCCGCTCACGCGCAGACCCCGCATCGACGATGACACGGAGACGGCGCGCGAGCGGGTGGCCGGCGAACTCGCGGCACTCCACAGCCAAGGGACGCTGGACCGGCTGTCCGGCACGCTGCTGGTCCTGCGCACACGCGTCCTCAGCCGACGTCAGTCCGAGGCACTGGGAGCATGGCGGGTGCTGGTCGACATCCTGCCCGACGAGCGGGGGCCTGCGGAGCAGAGCCTCTTCAGCCAGCTCAGGGATCTCAGGAACCGGCTCGGCATCTCTCTGTTCCTCGGTCTGGTCGCGTTGGCGATGGTCGTCGCCGCGATCGTGGTGAACCTGCCGAGGTGGGACCCGCCGCCGCCGAACCCGACCACCAGCCCGACGGCGAGCACGCCCCGGAGCCCGCCCTCGACCACCGGCAGGTAGCTCAACCGGTGTCGGCGAGGTCGTTGGCGGCCACGTAGCCGAACGTCATGGCGGGCCCGATGGTCGAGCCTGACCCGGCGTAACTGTGCCCCATGACGGCCCCGCTGGCGTTGCCGGCAGCGTACAGGCCGGGGATGACGGAGCCGTCCGCGCGCAGCACCCGCGCGCGGGCGTCCGTCCGCATCCCGCCCTTGGTGCCGAGGTCGCCGGGCACGATGCGGAACGCGTAGAAGGGCGGCAGCCACAGCGGGGCCAGGCACGGGTTCGGCCTGACCAGGGGGTCGGCGTAGTAGCGGTCGTAGGCGCTGTCGCCGCGCCTGAAGTCCAGGTCCCTGCCGGTGGCCGCGAACCCGTTGAACCGGCTGACCGTGCCGCGCAGCGCGGCCTGGGGCACGCCGATCTGCTGCGCGAGCTGCTCGATGGACCAGGCCTTGTAGGCGGCGCCGCCGGCGAACCAGGAGGCGGGCAGCGGCAGCAGCGGCGCGACGTCGCGGAAGAGGTACTTGTTGCGGTAGTGCTGGTCGACGATCAGCCAGGCGGGGATGTGCGGGGCGGTGGCGCTGTTGCGGTCGTACATGACGTGGACGACGTCGCTGTAGGGGGCGCCCTCGTTGACGAAGCGCACGCCGTTGCCGTTGACCAGGATGCAGCCGGGCAGGGTGCGCTCGGCCAGGCAGAAGTACGGCTCGCCGGGCAGCGGGATGGACGGGCCCCACCAGGCGTCGTCCATCAGGTCGAGCGCGGCGCCGGCCCGCTCGCCGGCCGCGATGCCGTCGCCGGTGTTCGCCTCGGCGCCCACGGTCCAGCTCGTGCCGATGGGCTGGCGCTGGAAGCGGGCGCGCATGGCCGCGTTGTGCTCGAACCCGCCCGATCCGATGATCACGCCGCGCCTGGCACTGACGGGGCCGGAGGGGGTGCTGACGCCGGTGACGCGGCCGGACTCCACGATCAGGTCGAGCATGGGGGTGTTCAGCAGCACGGGGACGCCGGCGGCCAGCAGCCCGGCGCGCAGGCCGGCGGCCAGCGACTGGCCCATGGTCAGCGGCTTCTCGCCGCGCAGCGCGGCCTCGGTGCCCCGCAGCAGGCACGCGGCGCTCACCTCCAGGCCCTTGGGGTTGACGGCGGCCAGCGTGAGCCACTTGTAGTCGGCGCTGTGGACCACCATGCCGGCGGGGGTGGGGATGTACGGGCCGTTCAGCCGGGCCAGCTCGGCGCCGAGCAGGTTGCCGTCGAGCTGCGCGGGCTCGATGGAGCGGCCGTTCGGCATGCCGCCGGGCAGCTCCGGATAGTAGTCGGAGTAGCCGTCCATGAAGCGGAAGCGCAGGGGGCTGTTGCGCATCACGAACGACAGCATCGCCGGTCCGGCGGCCAGGAACGCCTGCTGGCGCTCGATCGGCACGGTGCCGCCGACGACGCGGGCCAGGTAGGCGGCGGCCTTGGCCGGGGTGTCAGGAACCCCGGCGGCGAGGATGACCTCGTTGTTCGGGATCCAGATGCCGGCGCCGGACCGGGCGGCGGACCCGCCGAACGTGGGCGCCTTCTCGATCACGACGGTGCGCAGCCCGCGCCTGGCCGCCGTCAGCGCCGCGGTCATCCCGGCCGCACCGGCGCCGATCACCACCACGTCGTACTCGATCGCGGCGCGCGCCGGGACGCTGCCCAGCGCGGCGCCCGCCACCAGCGCGCCACCGGTCACGGCGGCCCCGCGCAGCACAGCGCGGCGGCTGGGGCCCTGAGGGCTCGAACTGCTCGTCGATCTCGTCAAGTCAGCCACGAGGCCAAGCATGCGCTTGGTTGTTTATCTCGTCAATGGACGGCTGCGGGCGCGGGCCTGCCGGCCGTCCTGCCGCGCCCTGGGAGGCCGCCGCACGGTGAGCACGCCGCGACGGGCGGGCCGGGCTCCCGCGCCCGGACCCGCCCGCCGCCCTTCCTCGCCTAGCCGCAGTGCTCGAACGGGCTGTCGTAGACGGCCGTGCCCGCCTTGCCGCCCCACTTCACGCACTGCCCCGCCGCCGCGGCCCGCACCGGGCCCGCGTAGTAGGCGAAGCTCCCGCTGTCGGTGATCCGGGTCTTGCCCTGCACCTCCAGGTACGCGCTGGTGGCGGTGGCCTGGCCGATCGAGGTCTTCTTGATCGTGGCCACGCAGTTGTTGCCGTTGGCCGAGTTGTAGAGCAGGAAGACCGTGCCGGCCGTGCCGAGCGCGGCGCTGTCGATCACCTTGTAGCCGGTGCCGCAGACCGACTCGGGGGTGTGCGGGTTGGTGGTGCCGCCGCCTCCCGTGACGTAGTTCATGAACGTGGTCCAGTTCCAGTAGCCACCCGGGTCGGTGTGGTCGGTGCCGGGGACCTGGCTGTGGCCGACGATGTGCGTGCGGTCCTTGGGGATGCCGTACCGGTCGGCGATGTTGCGGGTCAGCGCGGCCGACGAGCGGTACATGGCGTCGGTGAACCAGGTGGCGTCGTTGACGAAGCCCTCGTGCTCGATGCCGACCGAGCGCCGGTTGTAGTCGCCGGCGTGGAAGGCGCGGTCCTTCTCCCTGACCATCTGGGTGACGGCGCCGTCGGAGGAGCGCACGACGTAGTGGGAGCTGACCTTCGCGGCCGGGTTCTGGAACCAGGAGATCGTCCCGGCGTAGGAGCCCTGGGCCACGTGGATGACGATGCGGTCGATCGCGTCGCTGGTGGGGCGGCTGGAGACGGCGTAGTTGGCGCTGTTGGCCGGCACCCAGGCGGCCTGCGGGTAGTCCACCGCGGCGGCCAGCGTGCTGGGGCCGTCCAGGTCCTCGGCCTTGCCGTACGCGCCGCGGTCCGGCTCGACGGCGCGCGGCTTGACCGTGACGCTCTCGCCGCCCGTGGTGGTGGCGCGCACGCCCCCCGCCATCAGGTCGTAGACGGTGTCGGCGTACAGGCGGGCCACGTCGGGGGAACTCGCGCCGCCGTACCGGGCGATGGCCGTGTACCAGCGGGCCGGGTCCTTGCGGGCGGCGGCGTCCAGGCCCGCCTCGTCGGCGTAGGCGCGCAGCACGGCGGCGCCGCCCGCGATGTTGGCGGCGTCGTCGCTCTTCAGGTCCGCGACGGGCTCGCCGGTGAGCGTGGCCGCGCGCTCCAGGGTGCGGGAGGCGACCAGGTGCATCACGCCGTAGCCGCCGCTGGCGCTGGGCTCGCCGTCGTGGCCGTCCAGGTGGGTCTCGGCGTAGGCGAGCGAGACCAGCAGGTCGCGCGGCACCTCGTAGGTGCCGGCCGCCTCGGCGAACGCCCCCGCCACGGGGCCGTCGGCGGACGCCGCGGCTGCCGGGCCGCTCATCAGCAGCGTGGCGGGCATCAGCACGCCGGCCAGCAGCGCGGCCGAGCGGCACAGTTGGGCACGCACAGTGTTTCTCTCCTCAGCAGTCTCTGTTCGGGGGACGCGCTCTAGCCGCAGTGCTCGAACGGGCTGTCGTAGACGGCCGTGCCCGCCTTGCCGCCCCACTTGACGCACTTGCCTGCGGCGGCGGCCCGCACCGGGCCCGCGTAGTAGGCGAAGCTCCCGCTGTCGGTGGCCCGGGTCCTGCCCTGGACCTCCAGGTACGCGCTGGTGGCGGTGGCCTTGCCCAGCGAGGTCTTCTTGATCGTGGCCACGCAGTTGTTGCCGTTGGCCGAGTTGTAGAGCAGGTAGGCGGTGCCCGCCGTGCCCAGGGCGGCCGAGTCGATCACCTTGTAGCCGGTGCCGCAGACCGAAGCGGCGGTGTGCGGGTTGGTGCTGCCGCCGCCTCCGCACTTGTTCTTCGAGGTCAGCGTCTGGTTCGGGTAGCCGAAGGTGGTGCCGTTGAAGACGGCCTTGCGGATGTTGCCCGGGTAGCTGGTGCCCTGGCGGACCTCGTAGTGCAGGTGCGGGCTGATGTTGTTGCCGGGCTTGCTGGTGTTGCCGAGCGTGCCGATCTTCTGCCCCTGGGCGACCTGCGCGCCGGCGGCGACCGAACGCGCGTTCAGGTGCGCGTAGTACGACGTCCAGCCACCACCGTGGTCGATCTTGACCAGGTTGCCGTAGCCGTTCGCGGAGCCCTGGTGGGCGGAGATGACCACGGTGCCGGCCGCCGCGGCCACGACGGTGTCGCCGAGGTCGGCGTTGGCGGTGCTGCCGCGGTTGAAGTCGATCTCGTACGAGCGGTGGGCGCTGCTGTTGCTGGAGTTGCCCGTCCAGCTCTGGCCGCAGGGGAAGGGCAGCTGGAAGCTCGGCGCGGCCAGGGTCGAGACCTCGGGGACCTCGACCTGGTTCGGCGGATCGTTCGGATCAGGCGCGGGCGTCGTCGTCGCCGTCGTGGTGGGCGTGGGGGCCGGGGTCGGGGCGGCGGAGGCCACCTGGCCGGCCGCGAGCCCGCACACCAGGACGAAACCCATCGTGAGCACCCTGCTGGGTCGCATAAGGATCCTTTCCGTACGGCCCCGGGACGGGAACCGCCCCGGCGCCGATCATGATCAAGTGGATCTCTCGACGTGCGCTTGCTGGGGCTCAAGATTGCGAGTACGGCGTACAAAGAACATCCAGGATCGATATAAAGGCTCAACCGGGCAATGGTTGCAATACCTCCAGCTAAGGAGTAGGTGCGGTCATAGTGGTTGATCAACCAGCCTTCGGCGTCCTCGGGCCGTTGCAGGTCCTGGCCGCGGACCGGAGCCTGCGCGTCGGCGGCACCAAGCCCCGGCTGCTCCTGGCCACCCTGCTCCTCGACGCGAACCAGGTGGTCGGCTCGGACACGCTCATCGAGGTCCTGTGGGCCGGGAACCCGCCCTCGTCCGCCACCGCCAACCTGCGCACCTACGTCAGCTCCTTACGCGGGGTCCTCGGCACGGCCGGGGCCCGCATCGCCGCCCATCCCTCCGGTTACGCGATCGAGGTGGCGGTGGAGCGGCTGGACCTGCTGCTGTTCGAGGACCTGGTGGCGCGGGCGCGGGCGGGCGGGCGTACCGCTCAGGGCGCCGCGCATCTGCGCGAGGCGCTGGCGCTGTGGCGCGGCGAGCCGCTCAGCGATCTGCCCGCCAGTCCCGCGTGGGACGGGCGGCTGCGCGCGCTCACGCAGGCGCGGCTGGGCGCGGCCGAGGAGCTGGTCGCGACGAAGCTCGCCGGCGGGGAGCATGCCTCCGCGATCGAGGATCTGCGCGGGCTGATCGATGAGCATCCCTACCGTGAGGATCTGTGGCAGCAGCTCATCGTGGCGCTGCACCGGGGCGGGCGGCGGGCCGAGGCGCTGCACGCCTACACCGTCGTGCGGCGGCAGCTCGTGGATGAGCTGGGCATCGAGCCGGGGCAGGAGCTGCGGGAGGCGCACGCGCGCGTCCTGGCCGACGACCACGAGCGACCCGGCCCGATCCGCGCGGGCGCGCGTCCGGACGGCGGCGGGCACCAGCGCGCGGGCCTCAGCGGCGCCACGAGCGGCAGCACGGACACGGGCGGCGCAGGCGGCGGAGGAGGAGGCGGAGGCGGAAACGCGACTGCAGGCACAGGCGCGAGCGCAGGCGTGGGCAGTGGCGCGAGCGCAGGCGTGGGCAGTGGCGCGGGCCTGGGCAGTGGCGCGGGCCTGGGCAGTGGCGCGGGCCTGGGCGCGAGCGGTCGCGCAGGCGGTGGCGCGGGCAGTGGCGGAGGCGGTGGCGCGGGCATGGGCGCGGGCATGGGGGCGCCGGCGCCGTTCCAGCTGCCGGCCGACATCGCCGACTTCACCGGCCGGGCCGCCGCCGTCACCGCCCTGACGAACGCCCTGGCCGCCGAGGACAGGCAACCGGACGGGCCACCGTCGCTGGCCGTGGTGGTCGGCCCACCGGGCATCGGCAAGACGGCCCTGGCCGTGCACTGCGCCCACGCCGTCCGATCCGGCTACCCCGCAGGACAGCTGCACCTGTGCCTGGGCGGCACCGACGCCACCCCCACCGACCCCGCAGAGCTGCTGGCGGAGGCGCTGCGCGCGCTGGGCGTCGGTGACGCGGCCCTGCCGCCCACCGTGCGCGAGCGCTCCGCCCTCTACCGCTCCCTGCTGGCCGACCGCCCCATGCTCGTCCTCCTCGACGACGCCGCCGACGCCGCCCAGGTGCGCGCGCTGCTTCCGGGCAACGGCTGCGCGGTCCTGGTCACCAGCCGCCGGCGCATCACCGAGCTGCCGGGCGCGTTCCTGCTGGAGCTGGACGTGCTGCCACCGGGCGAGGGCGAGCAGTTGCTCGGCCGCATCATCGGCGAGCGGCGGCTGGCCGCCGACCGGGAGGCGGCGCTGGCCATCCTGGACGCCTGCGGCCACCTGCCCCTGGCCATCCGGATCGCGGGCGCCCGCCTGGCGGGCCGGCCCGACTGGCCGCTCGCCGTGTTCCAGCGGCGCCTGTCCGACGAGGCAAGCAGGCTCGACGAGCTGCGCGCCGGCGACCTGGAGGTGCGCGAGTCCTTCGAACGCAGCACCCGCCGCCTGACCGGCGAGGCGGCCACCGCCTTCCGCGCGCTGGGCCTGCTCGGCCCGGTCTCCCTGCCCGGCTGGGTGGCCGACGCCGTTCTGGGCCGCCCCCGTACGGAGGCCGTCGTGGACTCCCTCGTGGACGTCAGCCTCCTGCGCCTGGCCGGCACCGACGCCCTCGGCCAGCCCCGCTACCTGCTGCACGACCTCATGCGCTGCCAGGCCAGGCAGCACGCGGGCGGCGAGGCGGAGCGGCGGGCGCTGGCCCGGGTGCTGGACGGCTGGACGAGCGCCGCCGGGCACGCCACGACCCGCCTGCCCACCACCCTGTTCAGCCTGACGCCGGAGGAGCCCGCCTCCTGGAGACTGCCGGACGACACGCTGGCCCAGCTCACCGCCGACCCGCTGTCGTGGTTCGAGGCCGAGCGGGAGTCGCTGGTGGAGGCCGTGCGGCTGGCCGCGGGCACGGGGCTGGCCGCCTCCGCGTGGAGCCTGGCCGCCGCCCTGGTGCCCTACTTCGACCTGCACTGCCGCCTGGACGAGTGGCAGCTCACGCACCGCCTGGCCCTCGACAGCGCCCGCGCGGCAGGCGACCGCCGCGGTGAGGCCGCCATGCTGCGCGGCCTCGGCCAGGTGTGCCTGTACCAGGACCGCTACGCCGAGGCGGACGGCATGCTGCGGCGCGCCTGCGCGCTCTTCCGCGAGCTGGGTGACACGCGGGGCGAGGCGATCTCGATCTGCGGGCTGGGCGCGGTCAGCCAGTTCTCCGGCGAGCATCTGCGGGCGCTGGGCTCCTTCCGCCGGGCCCTGGCCATGTTCCTGACGATCGGCGACCGCGGCGGCGAGGCGTACGCGCGGCAGGCGATCGGCCGCATCCACCTGTCACTGGGTGACCTCCGCCAGGCGTCCGGGTGGCTGACGCAGGCCCTGCGGCTGGCCAGGGATCTGGGCGACACCCACCGGGAGGGGTGCGTGTCCATGCAGCTGGGCCGCCTGCACGACATGAAGGCCGAGGCCGGGGAGGCGATGCGGTTCCAGGGGTGGGCCCTGGACATCTTCGAGGGCCTCGGCGACCGGCACTGCGGCGCGTACGCGATGCAGAGCCTCGGCGGGCTGCAGGCGGCCAACGGCGAGCGCGCCGAGGGCTCCGACCGCCTCCAGGCGTCCCTGGCGATCTTCCAGCAGCTCGGCGACCGCAGCGGCGAGGCGGCCACGTTCCAGACGCTGGGCGAGCTGTACCGCTCGGCCGGGCGGACCGCGCTGGCCGCGCACTACCTGCATCGGGCCGTCGAGCTGCGGCGGGAGCTGCACGACGACCGATCGGCGGGCTGCACGGTCCCGGGACCGCGCAGCCCGAGGGGCTGAGCCGTCAGGGCACGATGTCGAGGGCGTCGATCGAGACGGCCGGGTCGATGGTCAGGAAGGGCCGCTCGTCGCCGTCGTCGAGGTCGGTGGTGACGATCCGCCCGGGCTCGGCGCCGGGGCGGACGACGCGGCCGGCGCTGATGGCGAGGTAGCCGTCGAAGGTGCGCCGGGTGAAGCGGCGCTCGCCGCCCGTCCGCACGTCGATCAGGATCAGCGGGCTCTCGTCGTCGGGCTCGGGGTAGACGACCAGCTCATGCGCGGAGGCCCAGACGGAGTGCGGGCCGGGCAGGGCGACGCGTTCGGCGTAGGCGGCGAGCTCCTTGCCGGTGGGGTCGAGGACGACGGTGGTCAGCACGTCGTCCGGCGTGAGGTACGTCGCGGCGAGCAGCAGCCCGTCAGGCGACCAGCTGATCGAGGCCTCCTCCCAGTAGCCCTCGGCCTGCCAGATCCGCTGCCGGGTGCCGGTGCCGGTGCCGGTGCCGGTGCCGGTGCCGGTGCCGGTGCCGGTGCCGGTGCCGGTGGCGGTGGCGATCAGCTCGATGCCGGCCAGCTCGTCGCCGACGCCGGGGATGCCGGGGCCGTCGGACAGGTCGGCCAGGACGGCCAGGCGGGTGCCGTCCGGCGAGAGCGCGGCGCGCAGGTAGTCGTCGGAGGCGAACTCCTGGCGGGCCCCGGTGGCGAGCGTGTGCAGCACGACGCGCGGCGGGCCGGCGCCGTCGTCCTGGCGCGCGGTGAGCACCAGCCGGGTGCCGTCGGACGACAGCGACACCGTCTCCGGCGCGAGGTGCGCCGGCAGGCCGGGGACGGCCGCGAACGTGTCGCTGTCGGCGTCGAGCACGATCACCGCGCTGCCGCCCGGCCCGGTGGCCGCGAGCACCATCCGGGCCGCGCGCACCGGCCGCGCGGCCGGTGCGTCGAGTGCGATCTCCCATGACCGGTCGACGACCACGACACCTCCCGTTACTGATCCGGTGCGCAGCCTAGTCAAAGATCACCCGAATGGGGAGCCGATGATCTCTATCGCCAAACGATCTTTTGGGTGTACGGTCCCGCTGCCAGTCTTATGTTCTCTTTATTCGGGGTGAACGCGTGCGGCGTCTTTCTGTCTTCATGGTGGCCGTGCTCGTGGCCGGGTTCCTCGTGCCCGTGCCCGAGTTCCTGTTACCCAGGCGGGCGGAGGCGGCCACCGCCTGCTCCCCCAACAGCAGCGACTGGTCCAACGGCCGCAGCGGCCAGAAGCGCTGCGTCTTCAACCACCAGTACTCCACGCGCCGCCGCATCAACGAGGCGTGCCTGCGCGACCGCCCGGTGCTCGGCACCCACATCTACCAGCAGCCGAACGAGTGCAGCCCGTCCGGCGGCATCGAGGCCATCGGGCAGGCCCGGGCCATCAAGTACCTCAGCGACCAGATCGGCGGAAGCGGGGGGCTGATCAACCCCGAGATCCAGTGGGAGCCGACCCTCAGCGGCGGCAGCGACCGGCCCGACATCGTCTACTACGACCGCGCCGGCAACAACTGGGGCCAGGTGATCGAGGCCAAGGTCGAGGGCAACCCCGACTACTCCGGCTGGGGTGGCCAGGTCGTCCGCTACATCAACGTGCTGACCGGCGACGGCGTCAAGAACGTCGTCCCCGGCACGGTGCTCAACCGCTGGGGCACCTACGACGACTGGTTCCAGGTCTACAGCAAGAACGCCTCCTGCAAGGTGGGCGACAAGGACGGCTACCAGTTGTCCACCTACCGGGCCCTGTCTCCCCTTCCCGGCCTGCTGCACATCGAGGAGGTCAAGAAGGAGCGCAAGTGCGAGGAGACCAAGAGGCAGCCCCCGCCGGGCAGCCCGCCCGCCGACATCCCCGAGCTGGACGAGAACGACGACGACCGCGACTGGCCCATCCCGCAGGGCCTGCGCCAGCTCATCGACCGCCTCACCAGACCGCCAGGCGGCGGCTCGAACGACTCGCAGAACAACGACGTGGCCAGGTACGGCAGCGCGGCGGCGGCCGCCGCCGCGCTGACCGCCGCCACCGTGGCCTTCCTGCGTACCCCGCAGGGCGTGCTGTTCCTGCGCGCGGCCGGCTTCGCCACCGTCGAGATGGCGCTGGCGCTCGGCGTGGGCGCGCTGGTCGCCCTCATCCTGCTGTGGTACTTCTCCGAGCACGGCGGCCTGGTCAAGGGCGAGCCGCACTTCACCACCCTGGACGGCCTGGGCTACGACCTGCAGTCCGTCGGCGAGTTCGTCCTGGCCGGCTCCGAGAAACACGGCCTGGAGATCCACGGCAGGCTCAGCCCCGCCAGCGGCGGCCGGGACGTGTCGGTGATGTTCGACGCGGCGATGGAGGCCGGTGACCACAAGGTCGAGTTCGACGAGGACGACCTGTACATCGACGGCCAGAAGCTCACGCTGGAGACCGGCAAGATCCTCTACCTCGGCCAGGACGCGTTCGTGCTGCGCGAGGACGGCAAGTGGCTCGTCATGTTCGACGGCCTGGAGGGTCCGGTGCTGTCCTGGAGGCGCGGCGCCGCCGGCCTCTACCTGCCGCCGTCCGCAGACAGCGACCTGGAGGGCCTGCTCGGCAACGCCGACGGCGACCCGAAGAACGACCTGAAGCTGCGCGACGGCACCCAGTTGCCCGCCAACGCCTCCCCGGCCCAGCTGCACACCGACTACGCCAACTCCTGGCGGCTGGACGACACCGAGTCGTTCTTCACCTACGGCCCCGGCGAGAGCACGGCGACGTTCACCAACCTGCAGTTCCCCTCCCGTATCGTCACGATCCACGACCTGACGCCCGAGCAGATGCAGCTCGCGACGGCGCAGTGCGAGGAGAGCGGCGTCGCGCCTGGCGTGCCGTTCAACGACTGCGTCCTGGACATCGCGCTGACCGCGGACACCTCGTTCGCCGAGGCCGCCGCCGAGCAGAAGACGGTCAGCCTCGACCCGGCCGCGCAGGCGGTGAACGCCGGCGGGGACCTGGCGATCGACTTCGAGGGCACGCTGGGCAAGAACGTGCTGCCCTCGCGGGTGTCGGCCGACCCCGCGGTGAGCTCGTTCGCCGGGCCGTTCAGCGGCGGTGACTCCTACCGGTTCTTCGTGCAGTCGCTGCCGCTGCACAAGGCCGGCACGCTGGGCTTCGATCTGCTGGCCGTCGGCGACTGGGCGTCCGACTCCGACACCGAGACGATCAAGGTCGAGACCGACCGCGACGACCCGTACACGATCACGCCGGGCGAGCTGACGCCCGTCGCGTCCGGGACGCTGGCCAACGGCCTGCCGTGGGCGAAGTACCGCGTCACGATGCCGATCGCGCACAAGAACAGCCAGATCGAGGTCAAGGTCTCGGCCACCGGTACGGCGGGCCTGTCCAACCAGGCGTACGGGCTCGACAACGTGGCGCTCGATCTGGAGGTCACGCCGCCGCAGACGTTCCAGGTATCGCTGCCGTTCACGGCCTCGGACGGCGTGCCCGGCGAGGGCGCGGGCAACCTGGAGGGCGAGGTCGCGGTCGACGAGTACCGCTTCACGCTGGACCAGCCGGCCTCGGTCTTCGTCAACGCGCAGGAGTGCCCCGGGTCCGGGTTCGGGCTCCGGTGGGAGCTGGCGAACGCCGCGGGCGCGAGCGTCGCCACCTCCTACCTGTGCGGTGCCAAGCGCGTGGACGGGCTGCCCGCCGGCGCCTACCGGCTGCGCGTGTGGCCGTGGAACGACGTGTTCGGCGCCTACAGGCTCAGCGTGAACACGCTGGGGGCCGACGTGAGCGCCACCGCGTCGATCGACGGGCCGCAGGTGCCGCTGCAGGTCACCGACCCGGGCCAGCGGGGCACCTGGACGTTCACGGGCACGGCGGGCCAGAAGGTCTCCGCCGAGCTCGCCGACGGCACGCTGACCTCGCTCAGCGACGCCACCCTGCAGCTGCGCGGGCCCGACGGGAGGGTGCTGGCGCAGGACTCCTGCGGCCCGGCCTGCTACGTCGACACCGAGACGCTGCCGGTCACCGGCACGTACGCGATGGTGTGGGACCCGAAGGACGCCAAGACGGGCTCGATCGCGCTGCGCCTGCACGGGGTGCCCGAGGCGGTCACCGGGACGGTCGCCATCGGCGCGCCGTCCACGCTGACCACCACCGTCCCGGGGCAGAACGCGTCCTGGTCGTTCGCCGGCACGGCGGGCCGGCGGGTCGCGTTCGCGGTCAGCGGCCTGGCCGGCGCGGCCAGCGCCTCGATCGCCAAGCCGGACGGGACCCGGCTGTTCGGCTCCACCTACTGTTCGAAGGCCTGCGCCTTCGACACCACCACGCTGCCCGCGACGGGCACGTACACGCTGCTCGTCGATCCCAGCGACGTGCACACGGGGCCCGTCACGGCCAGTGTGATCGAGGGTGACGTCGTCGGCGCCCTGACCGTCGGCGGCGAGCCGGTGCGGCTGACCACCACGGGGCCCGGCCAGCGGGCGTACTGGACGTTCGCCGGCACGGCGGGCCAGCGGGTCGCGTTCGCGCTGACGGACGGCACGTTCAGCGGCGCGTACGCGTCGCTGCGCAAGCCGGACGGCACGGACCTGGTCCGCTCCACCTGGTGCAAGACGTCGTGCGCGTTCGACACGATCGCGCTGCCGGCGGACGGCACCTACACGCTCGTCCTGGACCCGTCCAACACCGCGGTGGGCGCCATCAGCGCGCAGGTCACCGAGGGCGACGTCACGGGCACGCTCACCGCGGGCGGCGGCCCGGTCAAGCTGACCACGACCGGCCCCGGACAGGCCGCCACGTGGTCCTTCGCCGGCACGGCGGGCCAGCGGGTCGCGTTCGCGCTGACGGAGGGCACGTTCGGCAACGCGTACGCGCTGGTGCGCAAGCCGGACGGCACGGAGCTGTTCGACTCCACCTTCTGCAAGACGTCGTGCGCGTTCGACACGGTCTCGCTGCCGGCGGACGGCACGTACACGGTGGTGCTGGACCCCTCCGCCACGGCGGTGGGCTCCATCTCCGCGCAGGTCACCGTGGGCGACGTCACGGCGGCGCTCACGGCGGGCGGCGAGCCGGTCGAACTGACCACGAAGGGCCCGGGGCAGAACCCGATCTGGACCTTCGCCGGGACGGCCGGGCAGCGGATCTCGGTCACCTTCTCGGGCGGCACGTTCTCCAGCGCGAACGCCTCCCTGCGCAAGCCGGACGGCTCGGTCCTGGTGCCGTCCACGTTCTGCGCGAGCTCCTGCTACTTCGACACGACGGTGCTGCCGGTGGACGGCACCTATCAGGTGGTGGCCGACCCGGCCGGCATCCAGACCGGCTCGATCTCGGCCCAGCTCAACCTCGTGCCGCCGGACGTGACCGCGCAGATCGCCGTGGGCGGGCCGGCGTCCACGCTGACGACCGCCATCCCCGGGCAGCGCGGCCTGTGGACGTTCGCCGGGACGGCGGGGCAGCGGGTGTCGTTCGACTTCACCGGCTCGACGTTCACCTACGCCTCGGACGCCACCGTCAGGGTCAGGAAGCCGGACGGCCCCGACCTGATCCCCGACACCAACTGCGGCATCGGGTGCCTGCTGGAGCCGGTCACCCTGCCGGCGACCGGCACCTACCAGGTGGACCTGCGGCCCAAGGGCGCCAAGACCGGCGCGCTGACACTGCGGACGTACCTGGTGGAGGACGTCACCGCCACGATCGCGGTGGACGGCGTCACCTCGACGCTGACCACCACGACCCCGGGGCAGAACGGCACCTGGACCTTCACCGGGACCGAGGGCCGCCACGTCAACCTCGCGTTCATGAGCGGGACGTTCTCCAGCGCCTCCGACGCCGCGGTCTCGGTGCGCGCCCCGGACGGCACCGTCCTGCGGGAGGACACCTCCTGCGGCAAGCTGTGCATGCTGGACCCGATCACGCTGCCCGCGCCCGGCACGTACACGATCCTGTTCGACCCGCGCAAGGCCCTGGCCGGCTCGCTGACCGCGCAGCTCACCGAGGGCGACGTCACCGGGACGGCCTCGGTCGGCGGCCCGGCCTCCACGCTGACCACCGTCGGCGCCGGGCAGAGGGCCGTCTGGTCGTTCACGGGGACGGCGGGCCGGCGGGTGTCGTTCAACTTCACCGGCTCGACGCTCACCAGCACCTACGACGCCTACGTCGCGGTGCGCAAGCCGGACGGCACCGTCCTCATCGACGACACGGCGTGCGGGAAGAACTGCCTGCTGGATCCGGCCGTGCTGCCGGTGGGCGGCACCTACACGGCCGAGTTCAGGCCGCAGAACGCCAAGACGGGCTCGATCACCCTGCAGCTGCACGAGGTCACCCACCTGAGCGCGAGCGTCACGCTCGGTGGCCCCGCCTCGACGCTGACCACCACCACTCCGGGCCAGAACGGCACGTGGTCGTTCGCCGGGACGGCCGGGCAGGTGGTGTCGTTCAACCTCACCGACGCCGGCTTCACCGCCACCACCGGCGCGCGGGTGTCGGTCAAGAAGCCGGACGGGACCACGCTGGTGCCGGCCACCTACTGCGGCAGGAACTGCTTCCTGGAGCCGGTGGCCCTGCCCGTGACCGGCACGTACACGGTGGAGTTCGACCCGCAGGACGAGAAGGTGGGCAAGCTGACGCTCAGGGTCCACGCGGTCCGCGACCTCGCGCCGGCCGCCGTCACCATCGGCGGCGCGGCGCTCACGCTGACCACCACGACGCCGGGCCAGAACGGGAGCTGGACCTTCAGCGGCACCGCCGGGCAGCAGGTGGCCGTCACCTTCACCGGCACCAGCTTCGCCGCCTCCACCGACGCCCGGGTCGGCCTGCTGAAGCCCGACGGCACGGCGCTGGGCAGCTCCCCCTACTGCGGCCGCAACTGCACGATCGCGGCGACGACGCTGCCCGCCACGGGCACGTACACGATCGTCTTCAACCCGCAGGGCGACAAGACCGGCTCGCTGACCGCGAAGGTGGCGGTGCCATAGTCCCCTGAACGAAAAGGGCACGGCCGGAACCGCTCCGGCCGTGCCCCCCTTTCTAGTAGTAGCCCTCCAGCGGGACGCGGGCCTCCTCGAACAGCGCCGGCCCCTCCTGCGGCACCTGCGGCCAGCCGCCACCGGGCTTGAGCCCGGCGAGCTGCTCGTTGGACAGCGCGTACACCACGCGCCCGAGCCCGGACCGCTCGATCCCGCCGCGGCACATGTCGCACGGCTGGCAGCTCGTGTACATGGTGGTGGCCGCGGCGGTGGCCGGGTCCAGCTCGCGGGCCGCCCACCGGGCCAGTTTCAGCTCGGGATGGGCGGAGATGTCCCGGTCGCCGAGGACCGTGTTGTGCGCTTCGGCCAGCACGTCGCCGTCCGGCCCCACCAGCAGGGACCCGAACGGGGCCTCGCCGCCGGCGCGCGCCTTGGCGGCCAGCTCGATGGCCCTGCGCAGGAAGCTCTCCTCTTGCGGCGTCACTGTCGCTCCTTCGTCACTCGCGGGTGTCGTCCAGGCTCCACCGGTCCGCCACGGCGGCCAGCGCGTGCCAGGCCCCGGCCGGGTGCAGCGTCTCGGCGGGGTCGTCGTCGAACGGGTCGAGCACCACGGTGTCGGCCCCGAGCACGCGCAGCTCCTCGAGGTCCTCGACGATCTGCTCGATGGTGCCCTCGCCCGCCCGCCGCTCGGAGCCGGTGACCGGGGTGGTGGTCAGCCGCAGCACGATGCGCGGCACCAGGGCGGGCGCCGGGCGGCCCAGGTCGTCCGCGGCGGACTTCAGCCGGTGCGCCGCGTCGCGCAGCCACGGCAGGGTCGTGCGCAGGGGATGGTAGGCGTCCCCCAGCCGCACCGCGCGGCGCAGCCCGGCCTCGCCGTTGCCGCCCACCCAGATGGGAATGGTGCCGGCGCGGTAGTCGTCGTCGTCCGCCCACGCGGTACGCATCGCCTGGAGGTGCTCGTCCGTCAGCCGGCCTCGCCGCTCGAACGGCACCCCGAGCGCCTCGAACTCCTGCCGCGCCCAGCCGGTGCCCACGCCCAGGACCAGCCGCCCGCCGCTGAAGCGGTTGAGGTTGGCCGCCATCCGGGCCATGAGCAGCGGGTGGCGGTACGGCACGATGAGCACCGAGGTGCCCAGCCTGACCCGCTCGGTGACACCGGCCAGCCACGCGAGCGTGGTGAACGGCTCGTAGAACGGAGCCGGGTACTGCTCGGCGACGTCGGGTGTCACCACCACATGGTCCGAGATCATCAACAGGTCGTAGCCGAGGGCCTCCACCGTCTGCGCCCAGCGCCGCAGCACGGCCGGGTCGGTCCCCGGCCCGAAGTTCGGCACGTTCACCCCGATTCGCATAGCTGCGAGGCTATCGGGGTGACGGCCCGGAGCTGAAGGCATTGTTCACGGCGTCGGCGGAGGTTCGCCGGGATCCTGCCGGTATCGTGGCCGGGTGACCGAGGAACTCGACGAGACCGACTGGTCGATCCTGGCGGAGGTCCAGCGCGACGGCCGCGTCCCGTTCACGGAGCTGGGCCGCCGGGTCAACCTGAGCGCCTCGGCCACCACCGAGCGGGTCAGGCGGCTGGAGACGCTGGGCGTCATCACGGGCTACCGGGCCGAGGTCGATCTCACCAAGGTCGGTTACGCCATCCTGGCCGTCGTCCGGCTGAAGTACCCCGGCAGCCGGCACGAGCCGCTGCGCCGCCTGCTCGGCGAGCGGGCGGAGATCCTGGAGTGCCTGCGTACGACGGGCGAGGACTGCTACACGCTGAAGGTGGCGGCCGGCTCGATGGCCCATCTCGAACGCATCGTGGACGAGCTCGCCCAGTTCGGCAGCACCACGACGAACCTCGTCTACAGCCGGACCCTGCCCTATCGCGGCCCGCGGACCCCGCCCCCGCCGTGATCGCGGCGCTCAGCCCCGCCCGTACCGGTCCTCGGCCCGCCAGAAGTACCAGGATCCGGCCACGAGCGCGACGAGCGCCCACACCAGGCACGACACCCACACGAGCTGCGGCGGGGTGTGGCTGCCGATGAGGATGTCCCGCATCCACTCGATGTAGGAGGCCGCCGGGTTCAGGTACATGGCGGTGGCCACCCATTCGGGCAGCCCGGCGCTGTTGACCACCTTGTCGTGGATGGCGAAGAACACGCCGGAGGCGTACAGCCACGTCCGCATGATGAAGGGCAGCAGCTGGTTGAGGTCCCGCAGCGAGGCGCCGAGCCTGGCCAGGACCAGCCCCGCGCCGATGTTGAACATGCTCTGCAGCAGCAGCACGAGGGGGATCATCAGCCAGAACAGGGTCGGCGGCTCGCCGGTGAGCACCACGATGACCAGCAGCACGCCCATGGAGATGACGAGCTGCTGCAGCTCCTGGATCGTGTACGCCAGCGGCAGCGAGGCCCGCGGGAAGTGCAGGGCGCGGATCAGCGACAGGTTGCCGGAGATCGACTTGGCCCCCGCCGTGACCGTGCGCTGGGTGTAGGTGAAGACGAACATGCCGGTCAGCAGGAACGCCGGATAGTTCGGGATGTTCTTGCTGCCGCCGAGGATGAGGCCGAACATCACGTAGTAGATGGCGGCGTTCAGCAGCGGCGTGATCACCTGCCAGAGCTGGCCCAGGGCGGAGCCGGAGTACTTGGAGACGTTGCGCGAGGTCGCGTACGTCAGCACGAAGTGCCGCCGCTGCCAGAGCTGGCGCAGGTAGAGGCCGAATCGGGGGCGCGCGATGGCGGGTTTGAGCCCGTGCCTGCGGGCCAGATCCGCCAGCGACTGCGGTGCGGGGTCTTCCACTTGGCTCATGAGCACCTCGAAGCGTTGCGGTCACCGTGCCGGACGGCTGTTGCGCTGATCATGCCCCGTGGCGGGGGGCATCGGTCCAGTCTTGGGCCGGAGCGTCGCGGAGTCGAGGAGCTCAGCCGGTGAGATACGGGCGCAGCGTCTGCGCGAGCGCAGCGCGCATCGCGTCGGGCAGCGGGCCCTCGCCCGTCAGCGCCCACAGGATCAGGGCGCCGTTGTAGGCCACCTGCACCGCGCCGGCCAGCGGCTGCACCTGCGTGTCCGCGTGCAGCTCCCCGGCCGCCACCGCCTCGGCGAGCAGCGCGGTGATCTCCTCGCGGGTGCGGCGGGCGTGCTCGGCCGCGTGCGCGCGGAATTCGGGGTCGGTCAGGTCGAGCTGCAGGAACCCGAGGCTGCCCGCCAGCTCCTCGGGCGTGGACACGCCTTCGGCCAGGTGGACGAGCGCGGCGCGCAGCGCGGCCAGCGGCGCGGCGTGCTGCTGCCTGGCCTGCCGGAACGGCTCGGCCGCGGTGCCGGTGGCGTGGGCGGCGAAGGCCAGCAGCAGGCCCCGCTTGGAGCCGAACCGCTGCACCAGCGTGGCCGGGGACAGCCCGGCCTCCTGGGCGACGGCGGCCAGCGTGAGCCCCTGGGGGCCGTGCCGCCCGATCGCGCGGGCGGTCGCGCCCAGGATCGCCTCGTCGCTGGTGGTGCGGGGCCTGCCCATGATCGCTTCCCCCGGAGGATTGACGAATGCGCGTTTATAAACTAACAGCTCCCGCCCGTGCCGAGGTCCGGCAGGTGGCGGCGGGCGTGCTCGATGAACGCCCTGGCGGCGGGGCCGCTCCGGCCGCCCTCCCGCCACACCACGCCCATCCGCCCGCGCAGGGGCGGCTCGGTGACGGCCAGCACGTGCAGCTCGGACTCCGCCGCCGCGACCGTGGACTCGGGCAGGACGGCCACGCCGAGCCCGCGCGCGGCGAGCTGCCCCAGCACGTACGGCTCGGCGGCCTCGAACGCCACGTGCGGTGCGAACCCCGCCTCCCGGCAGACCTCCTCCAGCGCGGTACGCAGCCCCGTGCCGGGCGGCAGGCAGATCAGCGGCAGCCCCTTCAGCTCCGCCACCCGGATCGACCGCGCCCCGGCCAGCTCGTGCCCGCGGCTCACGACCGCCACCAGCGCCTGGTCCACGACCACCTGCACCGCCAGCCCCGGCGGCAGCGGGGCGCCGAGCCCGAGCAGGCCGAGGTCGATCCGCCCGCCGGCGACGCCGTCGAGCAGCTGCTCGGGGCCGGACTCCACGAGCGAGATCTCCACGGCCGGGTGCCGCTCGTGGAAGCCGGCGAGCATCCCCGGCAGGTCCAGCACGGAGGGCGTGGCCACGCCGCCCATCACGACGCGGCCCCGCAGCAGCCCGGTGAACTCGTCGGCGACCTGCCGCATCCCGGACACCGCGGCCAGCGCGGCCCGCGCGTACGGCAGCACGGCCTCGCCCACGGCGGTCAGCCGCACCTCGCGGCCCGACCGGTCGAACAGCGGCTCCCCCAGCTCCCGTTCGAGCTGGCGGATCTGCGCGCTCACGCCGGGCTGGGCGACGTGCAGCCGGGTGGCGGCCCGGGTGAAGCCCGCCTCCTCGGCGACGGCCACGAAATACTCGAGCTGCCGCAGTTCCATGGCCACCCATGCTAGGCCCCCACCCAGGCTGCGGGGTCAGGGCTGCGGGGGTCAGGGCTGCGGGGGTCAGGACGGCGAGGTCACGCCCGTCACCGCGAACCGCTCGACCTCGGCCACGTGGCCACCGGTCGAGGCCACGACCGTCAGCACCCGCCCCGGCCGCGGCTCGAACGTGACCCGCGCCGACCAGGCGGCGTTCTCGCCTCCCGCGGCCAGGCAGCACCGCTCCCCCAGCGGGGCCTGCGTGCCGGGCTGCCGGACCTGGATCCTGATGCTCTCGTCCACGCCGGTGATGCGCCCGCCGACGGTCAGCGGGGAGCCGGCGGAGGCGCCGTAGGCGGGTCTGGTCAGGGAGAGCGTGGTGTCGTCGGTGCCGACCACCTCCCAGGGGGCGTCCTGGCCCGAGCCGTACCGTACGAGGTGCACGACGGCCGCGACCAGCGGCCGGGAGGTGTCCTCCGCGCGCAGGCCGACGTGCACGCGGGCGTGCGGGCCGTCCGTCACGGTCTTGACGGCGCGGTCGATGCCGGCGAAGCCGAGGAAGTCGCGGCTGAAGGCGATCGCGGTGAGGCGGGCGTCGAGGTGCCACGGCTGGTGGCCGCTCGCGCGGTACTGGCGCTGCCAGGCCGCCACCTCGCGCGGGCTGGAGAACGGCCACAGCGGCTGGTAGCGCCCGGCGACCAGGTTCGAGCGCGGCGTGGGCCGGCCCTCGGGGCTGGTCGCGGGGGCGTCCGGGGCCGACGTGGCGGGGGCCGACGTGGCGGGGGCCTGCGTGGTGGGGGCCTGCGTGGTGGGGGCCTGCGTGGTGGGGGCCGGGGAGGGGCTGAGCGTGGTGGTGCTCTGCGAGCGCGGCGGCCTGGTGTCGCCGCAGCCCACCACCCCCACCCCCAGCACGGCGAGCAACGACAACACCCTTACGGTCAACGCTCTCATGCGGCGCCTCCTGCTCATGGCCGTGGGAATGGGGGTTCGCCAGGCGCGGCCTGGTGACAGACCTACCCACTGGCCGCTCCCGCTTCCCGTGTGACGTGCCGGAAGTCCCGGGTCACGAGGTCGGACGGCCATGGCTGGGCGCGGCGTGCGCGGGTAGCGTCCAAGCATGGCCACCTTCGATCTGACCAGCACACGCGCCGTCGTCTTCGACACCGACGGCGTGGTCACCGACACGGCCCGGGTGCACGCCGCCGCGTGGAAGCACGTCTTCGACGCCTTCCTCAGGGGACGCTCGGCGCCCTTCGACATCCGCGCCGACTACCTCGCCCATGTGGACGGCCGGCCCCGGCTGGACGGCGTGCGCACGTTCCTGGCCTCGCGCGGCATCTCGCTGCCCGAAGGCGGGCCAGGCGACGAGCCGGGCGCGCCGACCGTGCACGGGCTGGGGCTGGCCAAGGACGCCTTGTTCGTGGAGCAGATCCACCGGCACGGCGTGGCGGCCTTCCCCTCCACGGTCGCGCTGCTGCACGAGCTTCGGCAGCGCGGCTGCCGCACGGCGGTGGTGTCCGCCAGCAGGCACTGCCGGGCGGTCGTGTCATCGGCGGGGCTGCTGCACCTGTTCGACACGCTGGTGGACGGCAACGACGCGGCCCGCCTGGGCCTGCCGGGCAAGCCGGATCCCGCGCTGTTCCTGGAGGCGGCGCGGCGGCTGGAGCTGGCGCCGCGCGAGGTGGCGATCGTGGAGGACGCGCTGCCCGGCGTGGAGGCCGGGCGCAGGGGCGGGTTCGGGCAGGTGGTGGGCGTGGACAGGAGCGGCACGCAGGCCGCCGCGATGCTGGCCGCGGGGGCCGACGCGGTGGTGGCCGACCTGGCCGACGCCGACGTGGCAGGCCGCGTGCCGGTGGGCGGGCGATGAACGGCCGTCCCGAGGACGCGTGGACGCTGGTCTACGACGGGTTCGAGCCGTCGGGCGAGGGGCTGCGCGAGGCGCTGTGCACGCTGGGCAACGGCCGGTTCGCCACGCGCGGCGCCACCCCCGACGGGGCGCCGCGCACGCCCGGCACGTACCTGGCCGGCTGCTACGACCGGCTCGACTCGGTGGTGGCCGGTCACACCGTGACGAACGAGGACATCGTCAATCTGCCCGACTGGCTGCCGCTGACGTTCGCCACTCCGGGCTCCGACTGGTTCGCGCCCGAGCGGGCCGACCTGCCGCTCTACCGGCACGTGCTGGACCTGCGCCGCGGCGTGCTGGTGCGCGAGCTGCGCTGGCGCGACGGCGAGGGCCGGGTCACCCGGGTACGCCAGTGCCGCCTGGTGTCGATGGCGGACCCGTACCTGGCGGCGATGCGGACCACGTTCACCGCAGAGAACTGGTCGGGCCCGCTGCGGGTGCGCGCCACGCTGGAGGGCCGGGTCCGCAACGAGGGCGTGGCCCGCTACCGGGAGCTGCGCGGCGACCACCTCACCGGGCACGCGACCGGCTCGGAGGACGACCTGGCCTGGCTGACGGTGAGCACCCGCTGCTCCCACGTCACCGTGGCCCTGGCCGCCAGGATCGACACGGACCCCGGGGGCACATCCGCGCGGCCGGTGCTGAGCACGGACCACATCAGCTCCGAGCACGTCCTCGACCTGGCCGAAGGGGTGCCGGCGGGCCTGAGCAAGGTGGTGTCGCTGACCTCCTCGCGCGACCCGGCCGCCCACGACGCGCGCTCGTCGGCGCTGCGGCACGTACGCCGGGCGCCGCCGTTCGAGGAGCTGCTGGCCCGGCACGAGGCGGCGTGGCAGCGGCTGTGGGCGCGGGCCCGGCTGGACGTGGACGGCCCCGCGCTGTCGCAGGCCGTGCACCTGCACGTCTTCCACCTGCTGCAGACGCTGTCCCCGCACACGGCCGACCTCGACGCCGGGGTGCCCGCCCGGGGCCTGCACGGGGAGGCGTACCGGGGGCACGTGTTCTGGGACGAGCTGTTCGTGCAGCCCTGGCTGGACCTGCGCTTCCCGCAGATCTCGCGCGGGCTGCTGCGCTACCGCTGGCGGCGGCTGCCGGAGGCGCGGGACGCGGCCAGGGAGGCCGGTCACGCCGGCGCGATGTTCCCGTGGCAGAGCGGCAGCGACGGCCGCGAGGAGACCCAGACCCTGCACCTGAACCCCAAGTCGGGCCGCTGGCTGCCGGACCACTCGCGACTGCAGCGGCACGTCGGCCTGGCCATCGCCTACAACGTGTGGCACCACTACCTGGCCACCGGCTCCATGCCGCCGTGGTGCGCCGAGCTGCTGCTCGACATCGCCAGGTTCTTCGCCTCACTCGCGGTGCCCGCCGGCGACCGGTACGAGATCCGCGGCGTCATGGGCCCCGACGAGTACCACGACGCCTACCCCGGCGCCGCCACGCCCGGCCTGGACAACAACGCCTACACCAACGTCATGACGGCCTGGCTGATGGCCCGCGCCCGTGACACCGCCGCGCTGGCCCCCGATCTGGCGCCCACCGGGGACGAGCTGGCGCACTGGGACGACGTCGGCCGCCGCCTGCGGGTCGACTTCCACGACGGCGTGATCAGCCAGTTCACCGGCTACGGCGACCTGCTGGAGCTCGACTGGGAGCGCTACGCGGGCGTGCGCCGCCTGGACCGGGCGCTGGAGGCCGACGGCGACGACGTCAACCGGTACCAGGCGTCCAAGCAGGCCGACACGCTCATGCTGCGCTACCTGCTGACCGGCGACGAGCTGATCGGCCTGCTGCGGCACCTCGGCTACGCGGCCGGCCCCGACCTGCTCTCCCGCACCACCTCCTACTACCTGCGGCGCACCAGCCACGGCTCCACTCTCAGCGCCGTCGTGCACGCCTGGGTGCTGGCGCGCTCGAACCGGGCGCAGTCGTGGCGGTTCTTCACCGAGGCCCTCTACAGCGACATCAAGGACGTCCAGGGCGGCACCACCGCCGAAGGCATCCACCTGGGCGCCATGGGCGGCACGCTCGACCTGCTGCAGCGCTGTTACCTGGGCCTTGAGCTCCGGCCTGACGGGATGCGGCTCGATCCGCGGATGCCCGACGAGGTCGGCCTGATGTCCATGCCGATCCGCTACCGCGGGCGTCAGTTGTTCATCGACGCCGACCACCACGAGGCCCGGCTCAGCGGCACCGCACGCCGTACCTATGGCAGAGGGGAAGTCATCATGGCAGGCACAGGGGATCTCGGCCGCCGGGTCATCCATCACCGCGAGCGGCTCGGGCTGTCCCGCGAGCAGGTCGCCGAGCGGGCCGACATGTCACCCGGTTACCTGAAATATCTGGAGGAGAACGCCGACACCCCGGACACCGGGGCGCTCTACCGGCTGGCCGACGCGCTGGGCACCACGGTGCAGGACCTGCTCGGCGGCGGCCAGGACCGGCCACCGGGGCGCGGCCCCGCCATGGCCCACCCGGCCCTGGAGACCCTGGACGAGCAGGAGTGCCGGCGGCTGATCGCGCCGGGCGGGATCGGGCGGGTGGCGTTCAACGGCTCGCACGGGCCGACCGTGCTGCCGGTGAACTACAAGGTGCACGAGGGCGCCATCGTCTTCCGCACCGCCGCGGGCGGGGCCATGGACAAGGACCTGCGCAGCGGGCTGGAAGGCGTGGACATCGTGATCGCCTTCCAGATCGACAACATCGACGAGACCAACCGGGAGGGGTGGAGCGTGCTGGTGCAGGGGCCCGCGCACCACGTGCCGCCGGAGGAGGCGGCCGGCGTCGCCGGCGCGGGCGTCACCCCGTGGGCGGGGGGCGAGCGGCAGCTCTACATCCGCATCGTCCCCCAGCACATCACGGGGCGCCGCATCCACGGCAGCTGACGGTACGGGGGTCAGGGGCAGCCCGTGGCGCCGAACGCCATGAACTGCGTCACCTCCTCCTCGGAGAAGTTGTCGTCGGAGCCGATCACCAGCGTGCACTCGCCGCCGGCCAGCCTCGGGCCCCAGGCCATGCCCTCCAGGTTCTGCACCGGCGGGCGGAACTCGCCGAGGTCGCGCACCAGCCGCTTGGAGACCGGCCGGAACGTGTCGGCCTCCGCCAGCGAGTCGCGGCCCAGGACGTCGGAGGCGCCGCGCACGTCGATCTCGTACAGCTTGACCCGGTATCCCACGCCCTGGATCCAGGACCGTTCCAGCGCCAGGTACCGGTGCTCGTCGATGGCCAGGATCTCCGACACGCCGCTGTCGGTCAGGCCGGTCGGCGGGTTCGGCGGGGCCGCCAGGGCGTCGAGCGGGTAGGCGTACTGGGCGCGGACCCGGCCCTGGCGGTCCCACACGGTCAGCCGCGTCATCGAGCCGCGCTCGGCGGTCGGGGTCGGCCCGTCCTCGAAGCGCGGCCCCTCGGTCACGGCCGTGACGGCGCGCTCGGTGACGGCCACCCCTTCGAATCCGAAATTGCGCCGGGGGCCGCTCTCCGCGTCCTCGAAACGCAGATTCGACGGGAGCGGGAATTCGGCGAGCTGCCGCCCTTCGACGTCCATTCCCCGCACTTTCGGCTGCGAGATGGGAATATCCGGATTCGACTCGTCGGGCCGGTCCCCCTCGTCACCCCACAGCAGCCGCCCGCTCCACCGGTCGACCCTGATCGACTCGGGGTCGGCCGAGCCCGGCTTGCCGTAGGCGGGGTACGTCGTGCCGTCGGGCCGGTAGAGCATGGTGACGCCGGTCAGCCGAACGCCGGTGAAGTCGCCCGTCTTCCGGTTGAAGGCCAGGCGGTCGGTGTAGAAGCGGGCGGGGTTGTAGCGCCAGCGGTCGTCGGAGACGAAGTACCAGACGCCGGTGCGCGGATCGCGGTCGAACCCGGACAGGCCGCCGACGGTCGTGCCCCCGAGCTTGTCCATGTGCGGCACCCGCTGCTCGCCGAGGAAGCGGGTGATCCGTACCGGCTCCTGCGGCGCGGACGCGGCGGCGGGCGGGGCCGTGCCCGCCAGCACCGCGAAAGCGAGGGTGATTTCCGTGATTCTCCGTGCAGTTTTCCGTGTACCTGGCAATTGTTCCTCCGTCCCGGAATTCGACGGAGGACATGAAAGCGCGTCCCAGCAGTGAAGTCTACGAAGGAGACAACCGCATGCCGCACTGCAAAAGGCGCGAATCGCTGCGGGTCGCGGGGCGGTCAGGCGGGGGCCGACCCGGCGACGCCGTCGAGGATGAGCCGCAGGCCGTGCGCGAACGCCTCGTCGCTCGTGGGCGCGCCGCCCGTCCTGACGCCCTCCATGGTGAGCGGGTAGTCCCTGGCGTACGCGGCCGGGGCGGGGCTGTCACCCCGTTCCTGGCGGTCGCGCCCGGCCTGCTCGTTCAGCACGAAACCGAGCGTGTAGTGGCTGATCGCGGTGATCGCGTGCAGCCCCTGGGCCGGGGTGAAGCCGAGCCCGGTGAGCGTCCTGAGCTCCTGCTCGAAGGCCCTGGCGACGTCGGGCCCCGGGTTGCCGGTCGCGATCAGCCGCGCGCCGTCGCGGTGGCTGAGCAGCGTGCGCCGGTAGCGGTGCGCGCGCCGGGTGAGCCACTCCCGCCAGCCCTCCCCCTCGGCCGGCCCGCCCATGTCGTGGGCGAGCAGCTCGCGGGCCATCTCGTCGAGCAGCTCCTGCTTGTTGCGGAAGTGCCAGTAGAGCGCCGGGTTCTGGACGCCGAGGCGGGCGGCGAGGCGGCGCACCGACAGGCCCTCCAGGCCGGTCTCGTCGAGCAGCTCGAGTGCCGCGCGGACGACGGTGCCGCGCGCCAGTCCCTTCTGTGCCATCGATCGATCACCTTAACAGCGCCGGGCATCACGCCTGGCGGGTGCCGATGACGGCCGTGGCGTCCAGGTCGTCCGACGTCGCCACCCGGACCGTCAGCCCGGCGGCCCGCGCGGCCTCGGCGGTCGCCGGCGCCTGGCGCTCGCTGGTCTCCACCAGCAGCCGCCCGCCGGGAGCCAGCCAGCCGGGCGCCCCGCCGATCACCCGGCGCACCACGTCGAGCCCGTCGGCGCCGCCGTCCAGCGCGTGCAGCGGTTCGTGCAGGCGGGCCTCGGGCGGCAGCAGGCCCACCGACTCCGACGGCACGTACGGCGGGCTGGCGATCAGGATGTCCACCCGGCCGCGCAACGCGGCGGGCAGCGGGTCGTACAGGTCGCCCTCGTACACCGTCGCCGTCCCCTCCAGGTTGCGCCGGGCGCAGCGCACGGCGACGGGGTCGAGGTCGGCGGCGTGCAGCTCGGCCCGCGCCAGGCCCGCGACCACCGCCGCGCCCATCGCGCCCGTCCCGCAGCACAGGTCCAGGATCACCGGCGTGCCCGTGACCTCGCGCGCCAGCTCAGCGGCCGCCTCGATGAGGAAGCCGGTACGCGGCCTGGGCACGAACACGCCCGGCTCCACGTACACGCGCAGGCCGCAGAACTCCGCCCACCCCAGCACGTGTTCGAGCGGCTCCCCCGCGACCCGGCGCGCCACCATGGCGTCGAGGTCGGCGGGGGTGGGCGCGGTGGACAGGAGCAGCCCGGCCTCGTCCTCGGCGAAGACGCAGCCGGCGGCGCGCAGGCGGGAGACGATGGCGGCAGTGGTGAGCGATGACGAAGAAACCGACATGGGGAGCCTTTCGGGATGCCGATGGGCGCTCCCGCGGTCACCTAATCCCTGTGGGCCGCGCTCTGCGAGGGGAGCACCCGGACTGACACAGCGTTGATGGGTCTCACCTCCCAAGGACGATCCTCTTGACGAGACCGTCACAGTATCAGCCCGCGCAACGCCCTGCCCGGGGTGGGGTCGGTGGGTCGCTGACCTGCGGCTCCGTTACGATGAGTGACGTCACTCAGCCGTGCCGCCTGACGCGGGCGCGGCCCGGACGTCCGAGGGATCGCCCTGTCCGCGAGTCCGGACGAAGCACGCAGGTCATCACCGCAAACCTCGCCTGCGCCAACATCGGCGCGAGTCAGGGCAAAAGGTCGGCCAAGCGGCGGCGGGCCGACCGGATGAGGACAGGTGACGAACCTACGCTCATCCCAACGAACCCCTCGCTGACCGCTGAACCCATCGATAACGCCGCCTGGCCGGCGGCTGGAGTCATCCCGGTGATCACCGCAATCTTCTTCGCCATCGCGGCCGTCTCGGCCCTGGAAATCACGCTCGTCCTGGCTCTGCTGGGGTGGGGAGGCGCGCAGCTCGGCGCCTTCCTGCGCCACCATCCGCACGGTTCCGCCGGCGGCCTGCGCGACCTGGCCGCAGAAGCACGGCAGTGCGGGCTCCTCGCGCGCGACGCCGTGCGGCGTCGCTGGGAGTCCCACGGCCGGTAGTGCCCATCATGCCCATGCGGGCCTGTTGTCGAAGGAACAAATCAAGAAGGGGACCGGGCTCAGGCATGGGCGACGTTCAGCGGAAATCAGAGTTGACCGGGCCGCGCATCGCGGGCAACGCGCTGGCCGCGGCCACCGCCGCGGTCGCGGCGTCGCATCTCGGGGTGGCCGGCACCGTGCTCGGCGCGGCGCTGGTCAGCGTCGGCACCACGGCGGGCACCGCCGTCTACGCGCACTACCTCGAACGCACCGGTGAGAAGGTCAGGCAGCACACGGTCAAGGCCCGGCGCGGGCAGAGCTGCGCAGGTGGCGGGACGGACACGCTGGTGCCCGTCGAGGAGGCGGCGCCGAGGCGGTTGCCGTGGGCCAGGGTGGCGGTCGCCGCCGGGCTGGTCTTCGCCCTCAGCATGGGCGGCATCCTGACCTACCAGACCGTGGCCGGTCAGACCGTGGCCGAGCAGCTCACCGGCAAGCCGGCGCGCAAGACCGCGCGGGCCAAACCCACACCTGTCAAGGACAAGGACGCGGAGCCCGGCTACTCCGCTCGCCGCGTGCGGACGGCGGTGACCCCCGTGGCGAGCAGGTCCCCGGACCCGTCGGCCACGCCGGCCGTCACGGCCACCCTCACCGTGACGGTGTCCGCGACTCCGGCCGTCACGGCGGCGCCGGCACCGGCCGGCCATCCCACGCCCGCGCCGACGGCCACGACCGCCGCTTCCGGCTCCCCTGCGCCCTCGGCCCCGGCGCAGAGCCCCGCTCCCACCGGCTCCATGCCGCCACCGCAGCACGTCGAGCCGGGCGACCGCGTCCGGCGCCCGCCGGCGACACCGGACGAGAGCGCCAGGGTCCGGACCGCCGCCGCGCAGGAGGACGAGGAGTGACACCGGGGCGGCGCCGCGGGCGATGGAACGGGATGGAACGCCTTGGTTGACATGGAGGGCCCGGAGGCGGCCCTCGTCGTCTTCAACGGAGGCACAGCATGTCGATCAAACGGGGATTAGCCGTCCTGACCGCCGCCCTGGCGTCGGCAGGACTCATCACGGCGGCTCAACCGGCACAGGCTCTGAACTACTTCAAGATCGTCAGCTTCGCCAGCGGGATGTGCCTGCAGCCCGACCCGTCCGCCCCCGCCGCCTCCGACGCCCAGATCTTCCAGGCGCCGTGTGACGGCAGCGTGGGGCAGAACTGGTTGCCGCTGCAGGAGAGCGGCAGCAGCACGACGTACCGCTTCCTCAACCAGCGCACCGGCTGGTGCCTGGAGGCCAGGGAGGGCGCCGTGAACCTCGGGCGCGTCGACCAGTGGCCGTGCAACAGCATCAGCAACGAGCGGTGGGTCTGGCAGGGGTCGTTCAACAACTCCACACCCAAGCAGCTGCGCTCCGCCGTCAGCGGCACGCGTACGCACTGCATCGACGTGCCGGGGGGATCGCCGACGGTGCCGCTCTACGTCTTCCGCTGCAACGGGAGCGCGGCGCAGATGTTCTACATCCGTCAATGACGGTGCGCGGAGCCGGCGGGCTGATGCGGGCGTGACCATCTGCGACGCCCGGCCTGACCCGCCCGGCCGCGCCTGTGCCTGTGCCTGTGCCTGTGCGCGCGACCAGGACTGACCACGGGCGACCGTACCGCACCACGGCCCTCGACCACCCCGCCGGTCGAGGGCTTCGCTCATGTCCGGCGATCGCACGACCGGCGGCAAGCGCCGGCCCGCGAGGTGCGGCCCGGCCGGACCATCCCCGGCGGGCTCGGGCGTCCTGAGGCGCAGGTGCACGCCACCCGGCTCATCGCCCGCCTGGCCGACCTCACCAACGCCCGCCCCGTGTTCGTGCCGCTGCCCGGCGTGGTCGCCACCGGCGCGATCCGCGAGGCGCTGCTCCAGGACCCCGACCTGGCCGACGTGAGGCCCAGTGGCACGACCTGACGGTCACGCTGACCGGCATCGGCGACCTGGCGCCCGGCGGGTCATCGGCGTCGAAGCGGGCGACGTTCCGCGCCGTCGGGCGGCGGATCGGGATCGCGCGCGGGCTGCGCAAGCTCGCGGCGATCAGGGCGGCCGGCGAGGGCGGCCGGGTCAACGTGCTCATCACCGACCTGCGGGTGGCGCGCCGGCTCTGCTCCTGACGCTCCGGTGTGTCCTTTTACCTGGAACGCCGAGATCGCCGACGACGATCATTCGGTGTGCTGCTCCGCAACCGTTCCGTCTTCGCCAGCTCCGACCTCGACGAAGTGCGCGGCGAGGTCGCCAAGGTGTTCTGCCCGCACCGGCTCGACCTGTCCGGGGACGCGGGCCTGCTGTCGGCCCGGTTCAACTCCGTCCAGCTCGGCTCGGTCCGCGTCAGCTACCTGGACTACGGGGCCGACGTGCACATCGAGCCGGGCGACCTGGAGACGTTCTTCCTGGTCATGATCCCGCTCGCCGGGCGCAGCCTGATCCGCGCCGGCGAGGCGGAGATCGTCTCCACCCCGTCGCTGGCCTCGCTGCCCTCGCCGACCCGCCACCTCGACATGCGGTGGGCCGCCGGCTGCCCCCAGCTGCTGGTCAAGTTCGAGCGGGCCTCGATCGAGCGCTCGCTTGAGCAGCTGCTCGGCGAGCCGCTCGACGCCCCGGTCGTCTTCGACCTCGGCGTGGACCTGACGGCGGGCTGGGCCAGGTCCTGGCGGGACCTGGCCGACCTGCTCGTCAAGGAGGCCGAGCGCGACGACGGGCTGGGCGGCCATCCGCTGGCCGTCGCGCACCTGGAGAACGCGCTGACCACGCTGCTGCTGACCATGCAGCCCTCCAACTACTCGGCGCGGCTGACGGCCCCCAGGCCGCCGGCGCTGCCGAAGGTGGTGCGGCGGGCGATGGAGTTCATCGAGGAGCACGCGCACCTGCCGCTCACCACCGCCGACGTCGCCGGCGCCGTCGCGGTCAGCAGCCGCTCGCTCCAGGAGGGGTTCCGTGCGCATCTGGGGCTGACCCCGATGGCCCACCTGCGGCGGGTACGGCTGGCGCGGGTGCACGACGAGCTGAGCGCGGCCGACCCCGCCCGGGTCACGGTGACCACGGTGGCCGCCCGGTGGGGCTTCCTGCACCAGGGCCGGTTCGCCGCCCAGTACCGCGACAGGTACGGGCAGCCGCCGTCGGAGACGCTGCGCAGAGGTTCCGCGCCGGGTGGATGAGATCCGCGCTCAGCGGATGGCCCGGCCCCGGGCGCCGGCCGTACCGTTCTTGTCAGGCGCCGATCATCCACCTCTCCACTCGACCCCCGGAAGGGACACCTCACCATGCGCGACATCCTCATCGTCGGCGCCGGGCAGGCGGGGCTCCACCTGGCCATCGGCCTGCTCCAGCACGGCTACGACGTCACCGTGGTCTCCAACCGCACCCCCGAGTCCATCCGCGACGGCCGGGTCATGTCCGGCCAGGCCATGTTCGGCACGGCGCAGGCCCTGGAGCGCGAGCTGGGCCTGGACCGGTGGGCCGGGCTCTGCCCGCCCATCGACGGCATCGCGCTGACGGTGCCCGGCCCGGACGGCGGCAAGGCGCTCGACTGGGCGGCGCGGCTGGACGTGCCGGCCCGCTCGGTGGACCAGCGGGTGAAGATGCCGGCCTGGCTGGGCGAGTTCGAGCGGCTCGGCGGCAAGCTCGTCCTGCACGACGCCACCGCCGAGGACCTGGAGCGGTACGCGGCCCGGCACGACCTGGTCCTGGTCGCGGCAGGGAAGGGGGAGATCGCCTCGCTCTTCGAGCGGGACCCCGCGCGCTCGCCGTACAGCGCCCCGCAGCGCGCGCTGGCGCTCACCTACGTCAACGGCCTGCTGCCCCGCTCCGGCCATTCGGCGGTCTGCTTCAACCTGCTGCCCGGCGTGGGCGAGTTCTTCGTCTTCCCCGCGCTGACACACTCGGGCCCGTGCGAGATCATGGTGTTCGAGGGGGTGCCGGGCGGCCCCATGGACTGCTGGGGCGACGTGCGCGGCCCCGCCGAGCACCTGGCGCGCAGCCGCGAGGTCCTGCGGGCGTTCTTCCCGTGGGAGGCCGAGCGCTGCGCCGCGATCGAGCTCACCGACGCCAACGCGGTCCTGACCGGCCGCTTCGCGCCCACGGTGCGCCGTCCCGTCGCCGTGCTGCCGTCCGGCGCGGCCGTGCTCGGTGTCGCCGACGTCGTGGTGCTCAACGACCCGATCACCGGGCAGGGCAGCAACAACGCCGCCAAGTGCGCCGCCACCTACCTGCGGGCCATCGTGGAGCGGGGCGCGCAGCCGTTCGACGCGGACTGGATGCGGCGCACGTTCGAGCTGTTCTGGGCGCAGGCCCGGCACGTCACGGACTGGACCAACGCGCTGCTGGCGCCGGCCCAGCCGCACCACCTGGCGCTGCTGGGCGCGGCCGGGCAGCGGCCGGAGATCGCCTCCCGGTTCGTCAACGGCTTCGACGACCCGGCCGACTACGCCGACTGGTTCATGGACGCCGGCCGGGCCGAGGCCTACTTGGGCGGGGTCGCGGCATGAGAGCGCTGCGGGAGGCCCTCGGGCAGTTCGCGACCGGGGTGGCGGTGATCACGACCGCGACCGCCGGCGGGGAGCGGGCAGGCGTGACCGTCAACTCCTTCACCTCGGTCTCGCTCGACCCGCCGCTGGTGCTCTGGTGCCTGTCGGCGCGCGCGCCCAGCGCCCGGCTCTTCCTGCGGGCCGGGCGGTTCGCCGTCAACGTGCTGGCCGCCGGCCAGGACCACCTGTCCAGGCGCTTCGCCACGCCCAGCGCCGACAAGTTCGCCGGGGTGGAGCTGCTCGGCGCGCCGCTGCCGTTGCTCGCCGGGACGCTGGCCACGTTCGTCTGCCGGACGGAGCGCGTGCACGACGGCGGCGACCACCACATCTTCGTCGGCGCGGTGGAGCGGTACCAGCGGGCCGAAGGGGAACCACTGGTGTTCCACTCCGGCCGCTACCGGGAGTTCTGGCCCGAGCCGGCCCTGGCCCGCCCCGCCTGAGCCCGCCTGAGCCCGCCTGAGCCCGCCTGAGCCGAGGATCACCCTGAGGCCGAAGGTGCCCTGGTGCGGGATGCGCAGGGCGTGGAAGCGGCGCCATCCGTCGCGGGAGTAGCGGGCGGTCAGCCTTTCAGACCGGTGTGCGCGAGCCCCTCGATGAACTGCCGCTGGGCCAGCACGAAGACGACCAGGATGGGCAGGGCGGTCATCGTGGCCGCGGACAGTTGCACGTTCCACAGGGGCGAGCCGTAGGCGTCGACGAACTGGGTGAGCGCCTGCGGCAGGGTGAACTTCGACGGGGTGGACAGGAACACGATGGGTTCGAGGTAGAGGTTCCAGGAGTGCAGGAACGTGAAGATGGCCACGGCCCCGAGCGCCGGCCGGGCCAGCGGCAGCGCCACCCGGCAGAAGGTGCCGAAGCGGCCGAGCCCGTCGACCCTGGCGGCCTCCTCCAGCTCGCCGGGCAGCGTGATGAAGAACTGCCGCATGATGAACGTGGCCAGCACGCTGGGCGCGCCCAGGATCGGCACGAGGATCAGCGGCCAGTGCGTGTCGGTCAGCCCCGCCGTGTGGAAGAGCTGGAACAGCGGGACGATCGTCACCTCGCTGGGGATGAGCAGGCCGACGAGCACGACCAGGAAGAGCACGTTCTGCCCGGGGAAGCGGATGCGGGCGAAGGCGTAGCCGGCCATCGCCGCCACCGCCATCGTGCCGGCGGTCACCACGGCCGCGATGTAGAGGCTGTTGAGGTACTGCTGCCCGAACGGCTGCAGCTCGAAGACCCTGGCGTAGGTGGAGAAGTCGAACCTGGTGGGCACCAGCGCGGGCGGGAAGGCGAAGATGTCGCTGATCGGCTTCACCGACGAGGTGACCATCCACCAGGTCGGGAAGACGAACGGCACGCACAGCGCGCTCAGCACCGCATACAGCGCGAGCTTGACCCTACGACTCATGGAAGACCCACTTCCGGCGCAGCCGCCACTGCAGCAGCGTCAGCGCCGCGACGATCAGGAACAGCAGGACCGACAGGGTGGCGCCGTAGCCGAGGTGCCTGAACTGGAAGGCCTGCTGGTACAGGTAGTAGACGAGGACGGTGGTGGACAGGCCGGGCCCGCCCTGGGTGAGCACGGCGATCTGCGCGAACACCTGCAGCGACCCGACCACGGTGATGATCGAGGTGAGCAGGATGGTCGGGCTGATCTGCGGCACCGTGATGCGCAGGAAGCGGGTCCAGGCGCCGGCGCCGTCGAGCTGCGCCGCCTCGTAGAGCTGGCGCGGCACGCCCTGGAGCGCGGCCAGGAAGAGCACCATGTTGAGCCCGACGTTCTTGACGACCTGGACGACGACGACCGACAGCAGGGCGGTGCTCTCGCCGCGCAGCCAGTTGGGGCCGTCCACGCCGGCCAGGCCGAGCAGGCCGTTGACGCCGCCGTCCTGCTGGAGCAGGAACTGCCAGACGATGGTCCAGGCGACCAGCGACACCAGCACCGGCGAGAAGAACAGCGTGCGGAAGAACGTCGTGCCGCGCAGCTTCTGGTCGAGCAGGACGGCCAGGGTGAGCGCGAGGGCGAGGTTGAGCACGACCAGGCCGGCCGAGAAGAGCGCGGTGCTGGTCAGCACCTGCCCGAGGTTCGGGTCGGCGAGCAGCTTGGCGTAGTTCTCGCCGCCGACGAACTCGAACGTGCCCGCCAGCACGTTCCACTCCTGGAGGCTGTAGTAGCCGACCAGGCCGAGCGGCAGCAGCACGAACAGCACGCTGCCCGCGAGCTGCGGCGAGATCATCAGGTAGCCGACGAGGGCGTCGCGCCGGGGGATGGTCCAGAAGGCGCGGGGCGGCCGGGTGGCGGGGCGCGCGGCCGTCCCCTCACGCAGGTCCGTCGCCGTCACGTCAGCCGCCCAGCAGCGGCTGGATCTTCGCGCACACGCCGTCCAGCACCGCCTTGACGTCGGCGTCCGGCTTCCACAGCGGGTCGAGCGCGGCCCTGGCGGTCTGGGCCAGCTCGGCCTGGCCGGTGTGGCTGGGCTTGACCACGCCCTGCTCGATGCCGTCGATCACCACTTCCTGGAGCTGGTCGCCGTTCAGCATGGGGCTGGTCTTGGCCATGGTGTCGGCCGTCAGCAGGGAGGAGCGGGCGGGCGGGAAGTAGGCGGCGAGCTTGGCGGAGTTGGCGGCGTTGGTGAAGTAGGCGAGGAAGTCGGCGGCCAACTCGGCCTTCGGCGACTTCTTCAGCACGCCGATCCCGGCCTGGCCGATGACCGCGTACTCGCCCTTCGGCCCGGCGGGCAGCGGCACCAGGTCCCACGTGAAGGTGGCGTCCTCCAGCATGGCGGCGCGGGAGATCTGGGCGACGGCCATCGCGGTGTCGCCGGAGAAGAAGTCGACCGCGGTGCCGGGGCCGGGCATCGCCTTGTCGGTGAAGATCGACTTGTGCAGGAACGTCATGGCCTCGACCATCTCGGGCGCGTTGAACTGGCAGGTGCCGCCGTCGTCGCTCCACGCCTTGGCACCCCAGCCCTGCCAGACGGTGGCGAGGTTGTCCCACGCCTTGTAGTCGAAGTTGAGGATGGTCAGGCCGTTCTTGCCCTTCGCCGCGACGGCCTTGTTGATCTCGTTGGCGTGCTCCCAGTCCCACTGGCCGGCCTTGATCAGGTCGCGCGGCGCCTTCTGGCCCGCCGCCTTGACCAGGTCGGTGTTGACGAAGACGCCGAAGGGCGAGGTGGAGAACGGGTAGGCGTACAGCTCGCCGTCGCGCTCCCACAGCCGGGTGGCGGCGGGCACCAGCTCGCCCGCGTTCTCGATCTTGCCCTTGAGCGGGACGAGCGCGCCGGAGCCGACGAAGTCGGGCGCCGCGTTCTCCAGGATCCAGGCCAGGTCGGGGGCGTTGCCGCCGGCGATCTGGGTGGTCAGCGTGGTCGTGTAGTTCTCGAACGGGATCGGGTCGAAGGTGATCTCGCCGACCCGCGGGTGCGACTTGCGGTACTCGGCGGCGATGTCCTTGAACAGCTTCAGGTGGGCCTCGTTGGAGGTCCAGATCGACATGCGCAGCGGCTGCGGGCCCTGCGCGGCCGGCGCCGCACCGCCACCGCAGGCGGTGACCGTGAGCAGGCAGGCCAGCGCGAGGGTTGCCAGGGGTGCTTTCATGGGGGATCTCCTTCTGGCGTCAGTAGCCGGTGACGTCGGGCCAGCGCAGCTCCACGCCGTCGCGGACGAGCCGGTGCTGGTAGTCGGCCAGGAGCCGCTCGTCCGCGCGCACGGCGTGCGGCGTGGTGGCGCGGTCCAGGCAGAAGGCGGCGAGCGCGCCGGCCGCCTCGCCGACGTTCCACTCCACCGGGTGCAGGCGGTAGGCGCCGTTGGTGATGTGGGTGGTGCCGATGTTCTTGCAGGCGGGCAGCAGGTTGCTCATCCGCTGCGGGATCAGCGCTCCGAGGGGGATCTCGAACGGGGAGCAGGCGACGTCGATGTAGTTGTCGCCGCCGGTCGAGGGGTGCAGGTCGATGCGGTACATGCCCACGCCCACGGAGTCGTGGTAGGAGACGGCGCCCTTGTCGCCGCGTACCGCCACGGACAGGTCCTGTTCGGTGACGGTGGTCAGGGCCCGGATGCGCCGGGACTCGCGGATGTAGGGGGCCTGGGCGAGCCCGTCGGTGCCGCCGGTGACGTCGCCGCGCAGCCGCAGGCCGGGGTAGCCGGTGCCGCCGTCGTGGCGGGGCGCCTCGGTCTGCAGCCAGTACAGCACCGACTTCGACAGCTCGCGGGCCGCCGCCAGGTGCCGGTCGGCGTCCGGCACGTCGATGACCGGGCCCTCCAGGTAGTCGATCATCGGCCAGTTGACGAGCGTGATGTCGCTGTCGTACGCGCCGGGCACGAACAGGTCGCGGGCGGCGATCCTGCGGAAGGTCCACAGGTTGCCGTCGCCCGGGTTGACCCGCTGGTCGGCCTCCACCAGGCGGGGGTCGTCGCCGGGGTTCGGGGTGAAGGAACGCTCCATGATCTCCAGCGTCCGCGGGCTCGGGCAGCGCCACGACAGCAGCCGGTCGCCCCAGAAGGGCGGCTGGTAGGCGCGCCAGAAGTCGTAGGAGGCCGGCTTGTCCACGGTGTGGTCGCCGTCCACGTGGTCGATGGCGAAGCACACGGACACGGCCTGCATGTTCATCGGCTGCGCCACCGCCGGGGCGCTGGGCTCGCCGGTGTCGTCCCGGGCCTCGAAGCCGGTCACGTACTCGGCGCCTGCCAGCGGCAGCAGCTCGCCGGTCTCGGTGGCGTCCAGCACGTACGGCGCCACCGCGGTGATCTCGCCGCCCCCGTCGCGGTGCGCGAGCCGCACGGCCGTGACGCGGTCGCCGTCCACCTCGGCCCCGACCGGCCGGTACGGCTGCAGCACGCGCAGCCTGCCGGACCCCCGGTAGGGGGCGAGCATGGCCTCGATGACCGCGACCGCGACCCGGGGCTCGTGGCACAGCTTGCTGACGTGCCCGCCGCCCGGGTTGAGCTCCCGCCACGCCCGCGCCCGCTCGGTCAGCGGGTAGTGCTCGCGGTAGTAGCGCCGGATGCCGTCGCGCAAGGCGCGGTAGCTCGCGGTGACGCCGAACCGCTCCACCCAGGTGTGCTCGTCCGGCGGCACCGCCTGGCTGGTGAGCTGGCCGCCCAGCCAGTCGTACTCCTCGGTGAGCACCACCGAGCGCCCCGCCCGCAGCAGAGCCAGCGCGGCGGCCACGCCGCCCAGCCCGCCGCCGACGACCAGGGCGTCTGCCGATATCTCGATCACGTGGGTCTTACCTCTCATGTGCTCGTGCCAGCGTCGAGCCTTCGACCAGCTCGCACGCCAGTAGTTCCTGCGGGGTGCCGCCGCGCTCCAGGACGCGGGTGAGCAGCTCGACGGCCCTGCGTCCCATCTCCCGCCGGGGGATGCGGAAGCCGGCGAAGTCGATGTCGGTGGAGACGGGCCTGGTCCGCGCGCCCAGCGCGACGATGGACAGGTCACGCGGCACGTCCAGGCCGCGGGCGCGGGCGGCCTCGGCGATGGCCACGCCGTCGGCCAGCTCCTCGGCGAACACCACGGTCGCGCCGGAGTCGAACAGCCCGTCCGCGGCGGGCAGGTGCAGCCCGTCGGCGCCGGTCGCGGCCACGCCCTCGGTGAAGCCGCGCAGCCGGTCGGCGTAGGACTCCGGGCCGCGCCCCGCCCCGACGTAGGCCATCCGCCGGTGGCCGAGCGCCGCCGCCCGCTCGACCAGCGCCCGCACGGCGGGCGGGTAGTCCGCGCCGACGTAGGGCACCGGCCCGCCGGCGTCGTCGCGGCGGCCGACCGAGACGAACGGGATGCCCTCGGCCAGCAGCCTGGCCAGGTCCTCCGGGTCGATCGTCCGGCCGAGCAGCACGCAGCCGTCGGCCAGCCGGATCCGGCTCTCGGCGCTGAAGATCCGCCGCCGCTCCCCCTGCTCGACCTTGGCGCTGGTGAACAGCAGCAGGTCGCAGCCGGCCTCCTCCGCGCACTCCTCGATGCCGACGAGGAACGGGTGGTAGAAGTCCGCGCTCTCGGCGGGGAAGACGGCCTCGTAGGTGAACACGCCGTAGATGCGGTTGCGGCGCTCTGCGAGCCGGCGGGCCGCCGGATCGGCCACGTAGCCGGTCTCCCTGATCACCGCGAGCACGCGCTCGCGGGTCTCCGGGGAGATGCGCACCTCGCCCTCGGCCCGCCCGTTGAGCACCAGCGACACCGTCGTCTGGCTCACTCCGGCCATGCGCGCGATGTCCTGCTGCGTCAGCCGCCGCCCAGAAGCAGTCACAGTACGTATCACTCGCGATCTCGATAATGCGTATTAGTTCGGCAATTGTGAGACCGGACAGAACGGGACGTCAAGGGGTAATCGCTGTGGTAATTCGTATTAGCACCTGCCGGGCTGCTCGAAGAGGGGCGACGCAGCGTGAGCGGGCCTGCTTCTGGCGGCTCACCGGGTCCGGCGGCAGGCCGCGGCCGGGATGTGCCCGTGCAGGCGCAGCCCCTCCCCCGGGCTGGTCTCGATGGTCAGGGTGCCGCCGATGGCGCCCAGGCGGTCGTACATGTTGGTGATGCCGTGCCCCGTGCTGATCAGGCCGGGCCGGCGGGTAGCGGCCGAGGCCGGCGGCGCGGATCTCGGCGGGCAGCGGCGAGTGGCGGACGGCCGTGCGCAGCGCCGCCTCCAGCCCCGACTCGGCGAGCTGCAGCGGGTAGATGCCGTGCGCCAGGTCGCGCAGCTCGGCCTGCGTCTCGCGCAGGTCGGACGAGAGCTGCGCGAGCACGGGCGCCGCCTGCGCGGGGTCGGTGTCCATCAGCCGCTGGGCGATCCTCGACTGCACGGCCGCCGCGACGAGCCGCTGCTGGGCGCCGTCGTGCAGGTTGCGCTCGATCCGGCGGCGCTCGCGGTCGGCCGGGGCCGGGCCTGGTGACGCGGCTGTGGCGGTGGCGTACGGAGGTCGTCCTGCTCGTGCTCGCGGCAGGGGCGGCGGTCGTCATCGCCACCGCCATCGGGCAGGGGATGTGGTGGGCGCCGGTGGCGATGGCGGGCACCGTGGATCCAGGGCGTGTGCGCGGAGACGTCCATGCACACCCGGCGCGGCAGAATTCCGCTGATCCTCTGGATAACGCCGACCGAGCACGGGGAAAGGGCCTTCATTCTGCTCCGGGCGGGGATTGGCGCCGACGACTTCGAGGCGTTCGGCGCGGAAATGGCGGCGGCCTGCTGCGCGGCTTCCGTCCGCGTGCGGCGGCACCCGAGCCGGGCGCGGTTCGTCACCGTGGACGTCATCCGGCGCGCCGCGCGGGACGGCGTTCCCGGGGCGGGGACGTGGGGCGGGGACGTGGGGCGACGGCGAGCAGGGCGGGGAGAGCCGCCCGCTGGAGAAGCCGGCCGGCTGACCCCGCCCCGACCACCTGGGCGGAACGGGCTCACGCCACCCGAGCCCGCCGCCCGTCGCAGCCTCAGAGCGTACCGGGGCCACCGGGCCGCCCCGGCCCTGAGGCTCCGGCCACCCGGACGGGGGCGGTCGCGTCCGGGTGGCCGGCCTTCACACAGCCGGCCGGCTGCCTGCCTCGGCCCCCGTGGTGGGGTCAGGCGGATCGCTCCCTGCGCCCGGGGTCGCGCCGGTCGCGCGGCACCAGGGTGGGGTTGACGTGGTCCAGCACCGTCTCCCTGGTGATCACGACGCGGGCCACGTCGTCCCGGCCCGGCACCTCGTACATGACGTTGAGCAGCACCTCCTCCATGACGGCGCGCACCGCCCTGGCGCCGGTGCGGCGCAGCAGCGCCTGCTCGGCGACGGCGGCCACGGCGCCGTCGGTGAGCTCCAGCTCGACCCCGTCGAGCTCCAGCAGCCGCCGGTACTGCTTGATCAGCGCGTCGCGCGGCTCGGTCAGGATGCGGATCAGCGCCTCGCGGTCCGGCGGGCGCAGCGTCGCCAGCACGGGCACCCGGCCGACGAACTCGGGGATGAACCCGTACCGGACGAGATCCTCCGGCATGACCTGGGCCAGCACGTCCTCCGGGGGACCCGGACGCGGCGCGGCGCCGAAGCCGGCGCCGCCACGGGCGACCCGCCGCTCGACGAGCTGCTCCAGGCCGGCGAACGCGCCGCCGGCGATGAACAGCACGTTCGTCGTGTCGAGCGGGATGAGGTCCTGGTGGGGGTGCTTCCTGCCGCCCTGCGGCGGCACGCCGGCCACCGTGCCCTCCAGGATCTTCAGCAGCGCCTGCTGCACGCCCTCGCCGGAGACGTCGCGCGTGATCGACGGGTTCTCCCCCTTGCGGGCGAGCTTGTCGATCTCGTCGATGTAGACGATGCCGGTCGCGGCCCTGACCAGGTCGTGGCCGGCCGCCTCGACGAGCGCCAGCAGCATGGTCTCGACGTCCTCGCCGACGTACCCGGCCTCGGTCAGCGCGGTGGCGTCGGCGACGGCGAACGGCACGTCGAGCAGCCGCGCGAGCGTCCGCACCAGGTGCGTCTTGCCGCTGCCGGTGGGGCCGACGAGCAGGATGTTCGACTTGCCCAGCTCGGCGTCGGGTGCGCGGACGCGCTTGTAGTGGTTGTAGACGGCCACGGCCAGGGCGCGTTTGGCCTGGTCCTGGCCGATCACGTACTGGTCGAGGAAGGCGTGGGTCTCGCGCGGCCTGGGCGGCTGCGGGGCCCGCGCCGCCGCGCGTTCCCCGGCCATCAGCTCGGTGCACTGGCCCACGCACCCGTCGCAGATGCAGACGGCGGGCGGGCCCGCGATGAGCCTGCGCACCTCGCTCTGGCTCCTGCCGCAGAACGAGCAGCGCGGCAGGTCGCGGGGCTTGCCGGTGCGTGCCATCGGGCCGCCTCAGCCCGCCGGGCGCAGGGTCACGGGCAGGGACGCCAGCCGCCGCGTGCCGGGATCCGGCAGGTACGCCGCCTCCCCCGCGAGCGCCAGGCCGGGGAAGCGGCGCAGCAGCACCCCCAGCGCGACGCCGGTCTGCACGCGCGCCAGCGAGGAGCCCACGCAGAAGTGCGGCCCGTGCCCGAACCCGAGGTGCGGCCCCGGCTCCCGCGTGATGTCGAACCTGTCGGGCTCGTCGAACACGCGCGGGTCCCGGTTGGCGGCGGCCACGGAGACGGTGACCGGCTGCCCCTCGGGGATGGGCACGCCGCCGATCTCGACGTCCTCGGTGGCGAACCGGGGCACGGTCATCGGCTGCGGCGGGCTCCAGCGGGCCAGCTCCTCCACGGCGCGCGGCATCAGTGCGGGGTCGGCGCGCAGCGCGGCGAGCTGGTCCGGGTGGGCGAGCAGGGTGGCGACGGCGTTCGCGATGAGGTTGGCCGGGGTCTGCCCGGCCAGGACGAGCAGCCACACCATGGTGACCAGCTCGTCGTCGGAGAGCCGGTCGCCGTCTTCCTCCACGACGCGGGCCAGGTCGGGCAGCAGGCCGTCGCCGGGCTGCGCCCGGGCCGCGGCGATCGCGGATCCGGCCGCGTCGATGATCTCCGGGATGGCCCGCGCGAACCGCTCGCCGTGCCCGGCGGCGACGGCGGCGCCGTACTCGCGCCAGCGCGGCCTGTCGGCGGGCGGGATGCCGACCAGCTCGCAGATCACGTCCATCGGCAGCGGCTTGGCGAAGCGCTCCAGCAGGTCCACCGGCTCTCGCTCCGGCAGCTCGTCGAGCAGCCCTTCGACGATCCGCTCGATGCGCGGGGCGAACCCGGTGGCCTGGCGCGGTGTGAACGCGGGCGTGACCAGCCGGCGCAGGCGGGCGTGCTCGGCGCCGTTCGTCTCGGCCATCGTGCGCAGGTACCGCAGGCAGTGCTCCGGCACGCCGGGCCGCCGGTAGCTGGACTCGTTGAGCTCCATGCGCGGGTCGGCCAGCATCGCCCTGGCCTCCTCGTGCCGCGTCACGGCCCAGAACGGGCCGAACCCGGGCACCAGCAGCCGCACGACCGCCGACCGCTCCCTGACCTGCGCGTACGCCGTGTACGGGTCGTGCAGCACCGCCGGGTCGGTCAGGTCGATCTCCGGCACATCCATCACAGGCCCCATTTCGAATGATCCCATCATCTGGATGTTCACGGTATCTTGGCTGCGGAGCACCCGGCAACGAGGAGGACGGTTGGCCCGGCTCACCCGAGCGCAGACACAGCAGCGCAACCGGGCGAAGGTGCTGGCGGCGGCCAGGGCGGAGTTCGCCGAGCGCGGATACCGGGAGGCGAAGATCGACGACATCGCCGACCGGGCCGAGCTCACGCGCGGGGCCGTCTACTCCAACTTCCCCGGCAAGCGCGCGCTCTACTTCGCCGTGCTGGCCGACCTGGCGGAGCGCGCGCCCGTGACCGCCCCGGAGGAGCCCGCGCTCACCGTGCCGGAGGCGCTGAGCGAGGTGGCGCGCGCCTGGGTGACCCGGCTGCCGCTGGCCACCGAGGGCGAGCGCGAGCCGAGCAGGCTGGGCATGCACCTGATCCCCGAGATCCTCGCCGACGAGGTCACGCGGCGGCCCTACGCGCAGCTCATGCAGCTCAACGCGGTGCTGCTCGGGCTGGCCATGGAGCGGCTGCGCCCGCCGCGCGAGCCGGACGGGCGGCTGGTGCGGCTGGCCGGGTCCGTGCTCACGGTGCTGCAGGGGGCGGCGCAGCTCGCGGCGGCGGCGCCGGGGTTCGTGGACCAGTTCGACGTGATCCGGGGGTGCGAGCAGCTCGCCGGCCTGGATCTGGGCGACCGGTGGGCGCCCGCGCCGCTGCTCCCCCGGGTGCGGGAGACCGACGAGCCATGGGCGCCGCCGTCCGGGGCGATCGACGCGGTCACGGGCGGGCCCGCGCGGCTGGAGCGCGACGGCGTGGTGGCGGTGCTCGGGCTGCACCGGCTCTCGGCCGCCGAGGACGCGGTCCGCGCGGCGCCCGCGGACGCCGAGGTCACGGCCGTGGTGGTGACCGGTGCGCCCAAGGAGCTGCTACCGCTGGCCCGGCTGGTGGTCGCCGAGGTGAGCACGTGCCTGCGCCAGGCGTTCCCGAAGCCCGCCTGGCCGCGGCTGCGGGTGGTGTACGACGAGAGTGGCGCGCTGGCCGCGGCGGCCGGGGTGGCGCAGCCGGGGGACGACACCGAGGTGGCGCTGCGGGTGGAGGCGGGCAGGGTCGTCGTGCGCGCGCAGGGTTACGGCGCCGCCCACGCCGCCGCCGGGCGGCGCTGAGGTCTTTTCGCGCCGGGTTCCGTTCCGGAGGGAACCGGCGGGCGTGGCCGTGCTGTCCAAGCTATGGGCGACGTTCACGCCGGTGCCCCGCCCGTCGGCCGCCTGCGAAGGCAGGCCGTGGTGCCGCTGGACAGCCGGCTGACGCCGCGGACGGCCCTTCCCGTCCGCCGCGAGTGCTGGACGTCGCCCCCCGCCAACCCCTGGCGATCTCCCGCGCCGGCCGCACGTCCAGGCCGTCGCCCACACCGGCTCCCTGCGCTGGACGGGCGCCCCGCGCCGGCTCCCTGCGCTGGACGGGCGCCCCGCGCCGGCTCCCTGCGCTGGACGGGCGCCCCGCGCCGCCGGCGGCCGTTCACAGGGTGGTGGGCAGCACCGGCAGGCCGCGCACGCCCGGGTCGGCGCAGAAGAGCGCGCCCGCCTCCGGTTGCTCGGCCCGGTCCACGTCCAGCGCCGAGGTGGTGACGAACAGCCGGTCGAGCCCTTCCCCGCCGAACGCCACCGCCGTGACCTTGCGCACCGGCAGGTGCACGACCGCGTCGAGCCGCCCGCCCGCGTCGTAGCGGTGCACGGCCCCGCCCTGCCACATCGCCACCCACACCCCGCCCTCGGCGTCCACGGCCAGCCCGTCGGGCGCGCCCCGCTCCGGCTCCACCACCGCGAACGGCCGCCGCCCGCTCAGCCCCGCCTCCGGGTCGTAGTCGAGCACGTCCACCCGGCCCGTCGAGGTGTCGGCGTAGTACGCCAGCCGCCCGTCCGGGCTGAAGCCGAACCCGTTGGAGATCGTCACCCCGGGCAGCACCACGCGCAGCGCGTCTCCCGGCCCCGCCACGTAGAACGAGCCACGCCCCGGGGCGGCGTCGTAGGCCATGCTGCCGATGTAGAAGCGGCCGTCGGGGTCGCAGCCGCCCTCGTTCATGCGGATCGCTGGATCGCGCCACGCCTCGCCGAGCGAGCGCAGCGGGGCGTCCAGCTCGTCGGAGTCGGCCAGCAGCAGCTCCCGCTCGGCCGCGACGACGTATCCGCCGGACACGCGTGGCCGCACGACGGCGGCCACCGCGCCGACGTGCCGCCGGCGCACCTCGCCGTCGGGGGCGAGCGCCAGCACATCGCCCGCCAGCATGTCCACCCACCGCAGCCCGCCCCAGCGGGCCGACCACACGGGTCCCTCGCCGTGCTGGGCGACGGGGCCGGTGGCGGGGTACGCGGCGATGGTCATGCCGCTCCCCCGGACGCCGGTCGAGCGCTGCGAGCAGTGAACGCGATCACGGACGCCACCTAACCGCGCGGCGCCTCCGCCCGACAAGTCCGTTACACGAACGTTACGGCGAGTGCACCGCAACAGCGTTATCCGCAGCCCTTTTGACCTGCACTTTCACCCTTCGGGCCGCGCTTGGGGCGGCGATGGGAGATTTCTTCCGGGTTATTGACGAAATTTGAGCGCCTTGGGCAGACTCTCCGCATCGCTGCACGGCGGCGGCCTCTCGCACCCCGCGGAGGCGAGTCCGGCATGCGCGGATGTGGAAGGGACACACGTGATGACTGGTTCCGACAACGGGTCGAGCGTCGGCCGACGATCCTTGCTCACCGGCGTGGCGGGCCTGCTGGGAGCGGCGGCCCTGCCCGCCACCGCCACCCCTGCCCAGGCGGCGACGGCCGCGCAGGCTTCCGGGGGGCGTTACCCGGCGAACTGGCCCGAGCTGGAGCCCTACGGCCTGGCCGACACCCGGCCGGAGTTGTGGCCGCGCGCGGACAACTCCTTCGTGCTGCCGCTGGAGTTGCGCCCCCGGGACCGGGAGCTGGGCCGGGTGTGGATGCGCGACACGTACGTCAACTGCTTCCGCGTCGGCGGCCGGCCGCTCTACGTCGCCACCGGCACCACCCGCGTGCCCGGCCTCGCCGCGGCGGGCCCCTGGAACGACGGCATCTTCGTGTGGACGGCGCGGTCGCTGCGCGGCCCGTGGCGGCTGGCGGACACCACCCGCATCCGGCCCGGCGCCGAGAAGGGCAAGGTGTGGTCGCCCGAGTTCGTGGAGGAGAACCGGCCGGGGCGGACGGTCGTGGCGCCGTGGCAGGAGTACTGGACGGACGAGGGCCAGTTCGGCAAGCGGGGCAACGCCTGGGCGCCGGAGGTGCACTACTTCCACGGCAAGTGGTACATCGTGGCGTGCATGGGCGACCATTCGCAGAAGGTCGGCTCGTTCATGCTGGTGAGCGACGGCGGGGTGGAGGGCCCGTACCGGGTCGTGGAGGGCAACCTCGACAAGCCGTTCGGCGACTCCTTCATCGGCGGGCCCAACTGGATCAAGCCGGGCGCCTACCACCACATCGACGGCAGCCTCTACACCGAGGGCGACGACGCGTGGCTGGTGCTGCACAACAACCTGTACGCCAGGTTCAGGGACGACATGGAGGACATCGTCCCCACCACGGACCTGCCGAAGTTCCAGCAGACGGCCTACACGCCCGAGCCGTACCTGGAAGGCGCGTACGTCTTCAAGCACGGCGGCAAGTACTACCTGCTGCACGCCGCGTGGAACCGGTCGTCGACCGGCGCCGACGGCGGCACCCGCCACGCCTACGACCCGGCCGGCGCCGGGCGGGTGCAGTACCAGTACGACGCCGTCGTGGCCGTGTCGGACACGTTCGAGGGCCCGTACTCCAAGCGCTGGACCGCGGGCGTCGGCGCGGGGCACAACAACTTCTTCGTCGACCACAGCGGCCACGTCTGGGCGACGTTCTTCCGCAACCCCGCCTTCGGCTACTGGGCCGACCCGTCGCGCGTCGCCGACGCCGCCGTGGCCGGGGTGGTGCGGATGGAGTGGACGGGCCCCGAGGGTGACCGCCTGTACGTGCAGCGCCCGAACCGGGGGCACGCGCAATAGCCCGCCGCCGCCCTCATCCGACGAGTTCGGGCTTCCCCTCCCGGTCGCGCGCCGCGACGGCCCGCGGCCGGGAGGGCTGCACCTGAGCGGCGACCAGGGCTCCCAGCACCACCACCGCGCCGAACGCCTGCGCCACCGTGAGCTGCTGCCCGAGCACGATCCAGCCCAGCAAGGTGGCCACGACGGGGCTGAGCAGCCCGAGGAACGTGACCTTGGTCGCCGACAGCACCCGCAGCCCCCTGAACCACAGGGCGTAGGCGAGCGCCGCCCCGATCAGCGAGAGGTAGGCGTACCCGGCGACGTTCGCCCCGCTCAAGGTGGCGGGCGGCGCCCCCTCGACGGCGAGCGCGACGGGCACCAGCAGCACCCCGCCGGCGACGAGCTGCCAGCCGGTGGTGGCCAGCAGCGGCGCGGGCGACTGCCACCGCTTGCTCAGCACCACTCCGACGGCCATCACCCCGGCCCCGCCGAGCGCGGCGACCACCCCGAGCGCGTCCAGCCGCGCGTCGGCACGCAGCACGAGCAGGCTGACCCCGGCCACCCCCGCAGCGGCGGCCACCACGGTGCGCACCGTGAGCCGCTCGCCGAGCAGCCCGGCGGACAACAACGCGACCAGCAGCGGCTGGATGGCGCCGACGGTCGCCGCCACCCCTCCCGGCAGCCGGTACGCCCCCACGAACAACAACGCGAAGAACACCCCGATGTTCAGCGCCCCCAGCACCAGCGCCCGCCACCACCAGATCCCCTGTGGCAGGCGGCGGGTGATGGCCACGAGGAGCAGACCGGCGGGCAGCGCCCGGATCACCGCCGCGAGGAGCGGGCGGCCGGGCGGGAGCAGCTCGGTGGTGACGAGGTAGGTGGTGCCCCAGATGGCGGGGGTCAGCGCGGTCATGAGGACGAGGCCCCGTTGATTTCTTAGCACTAAGACAAATTATCTCAACGTTAAGCTATCTGTCGCGTGATTTACCTCACCGCTAAGACATCGGTAGCCTGGTCCGGTGGCCGATCATGTCGAACTCGTCCTGAAGCAGTGGCACGCCCAGCGTCCTGACCTGGACGTCTCCCCGATGGGGGTGATCGGGCGGCTGTCACGGCTGCATCGGCTGATCGACGCGGAGCTGCGCCGGACGTTCGCGGCGCACGAGCTGGACTCGGCCTCCTTCGACGTCCTGGCCACGCTGCGCCGCAGCGACCCGCCGCACCGGCTGACCCCGGCCGAGCTGATGCGGGCCTCCATGATCACCTCGGGTGCGGTCACGCAGCGGCTCGATCGGCTGGAGGCGCGCGGGCTGGTGTCCCGGACGCCCAGCGCGTCGGATGGGCGGGTGGTGCATGTGACGCTGACCGAGGAGGGGTTCGCGTTGATCGAGCGGGCGCTGCCGGATCACGTCGCTACGGAGCACCGGGTGCTGGCCGCGCTCCCGGCCGACCGCCGCGACGCCCTCGCCGCCACGCTGCGCGACCTGCTGGAATCCCTGGGGGACACGACTGAGGCACCGTAGGCGGGCGGGCGACGGACCTGCTGCGACGCGCGGGCGGCCTCGGCCGAGGTCAGCGACGGCGCGGGCGGCGGCCCGTGTTCTGGACGCGGCGCCCGCCGGATCCCGAGCGGCGCTCCCCGCCGGCGCGCACCCGCTCCCCCGCACCGCCTTCACCCCAGTGCGCGGGCCGGGCGAGCGCCCCGGGCAGCCGGGTGGCCGAGTCGCCCTTGGCGGCGTTGACCTGCGCCTGGGTCAGGAAGATGCACCCCGTGAGATCGGCCCCCGCCAGGTCCGCACCCCGCAGATCAGCCCCGATGAGATCAGCCTGCCGCAGATCGGCCCCACGCAGATCAGCCCCGATCAGATAGGCCCCACGCAGATTCGCCCCGCGCAGCCCGGCCCCCTTCAACCGGGCCCCGATCAGGTCGGCCCCACGCCGTTCCTTCCCCTGCAACCCCGCGCGAGCCAGCTCACTGGCCCGCAGCAGCAGCCCGTTCACCGCACCCCGGTGCGCGCCCACGTCCAGCTTCTCCAGCACGTCGGCGCTCTGCCCGGTGAGCCGCTCGGTCTCGGCCAGCGCGAGCCGCAGCTCCTCGTGCACCGGCCGCGCCGCCTCCAGGGTCAGCGCCTCGGCCAGGTACCACAGCAGCTCGTGCAACTGCCGCATGACGGGGAACACCGCGTACATCTGCCGGGCCGTCGCCGGCTCCGCCCGCCAGCTCCGCCCCTCGTACGTGACCTGCGAGACCTTCTGCCCGGCCCCGAAACAGTCGAACACCGTGCACCCGGGGAACCCCCGCTCCCGCAGCCGCGCGTGGATCGAGCAGCGGAAGTCGTCACGCAGGTTGTGGCAGGGCTGCCCGCCGGCCTTGTCCACGGCGAAGTCGGCCGAGGCCGCGAACGGCAGCGCGACGCAGCACAGCCCGAAACAGCTCTCGCAGTCGGCCAGCAGGCCGAGCTCTCGCGGGTCCGTGACGTACTCCTGGTGCTCCGAGGGGAAAGGACGGCAGATCAAGGGTACTCAAGGATGCACGTACGGCGTCGTCGTCGTGAGCGCGGCGAAGCCCAGCCGCAGCAGGATGGGCCGGCTCTGGTCGGAGGCGTCCACCTGCAGGTACTCGTAGCCGCGCGCCACCGCCTCCCCGGCCCGGTAGGCGACCAGCGCCCGGTAGACGCCCCGCCCGCGCCACTGCGGCACCGTGCCGCCGCCCCACAGGCCCGCGAACCGGGTGCCGGGGTGCAGGTCCATGCGGGCGGCGCTGACGGGCACGTCGCCGGCCATGGCGACGGCCGCGACGACGGTGCCGGCGGCGAGCTGGGCGAGCAGGCGTTCCCTGATCCGTACGCGGGCGGCGCCGAAGGCCACCTCGTGCACGTCGGCCACCAGCTCCACGCCGTCCTGATCGGTCACCGGCACCAGCCGGATCCCGTCGGGGACGGGCGCGGCCGGGACGTCGGCGGCCCGCGCCACCATGAGCGTCTCCTCCGGTTCGGCCTCGAAACCGGCGGCCAGCAGGCGGCCGCCGAGGTCGGCGGGCCGGTCGTGGCCGTACACCTTCCACTCGAACGGGCGCCCGAGCGCGCCGAAGTGCCGCACCTGCGCGGCGATGGCGGCGTCGGCGTCGGCGCCGGAGCGCAGGCCGGACCAGAGGACGCCGTTCCAGCCGTCCTCCGGCCCCACCTGGCGCACCACGTCGCCGTCCCGCTCGACCTCGGTGCCCGGGCCGTCCGCGGCGGCCTCGCGCCGCAGCTCCCGGTCGAACACGGCCAGCACTTCCCTGTGATTCACCGGGACACCTCACCAGCCGCCCCGGTCGTACGGCAACCGAATTTCGTCCGCCGTCAGCTGCCGTAACGCCGCTGGCGGGCGGCGAAGCTGCGCAGCGCCCGCAGGAAGTCGATCTCGCGGAACGCCGGCCAGAACGCCTCGCAGAAGTACAGCTCGGAGTAGGCGGACTGCCAGAGCAGGAAGTTCGACATGCGCTGCTCGCCGCTGGTCCTGATGACGAGGTCGGGGTCGGGCTGGCCGGCCGTGTAGAGGTGGCGGGCCACGTCGTCCACGGTCAGGGTCGAGGCCAGCTCCACCATGGACTGGCCGGCTTCGGCCCGCTCGTACAGCAGCTCGCGCAGCGCCTCGATCACCTCCTGGCGCCCGCCGTACCCGATGGCCAGGGTGAGGTGGAAGCCGCTCTCGCAGGTGCGGGTGGCCTCGACGGCGCTCTTGAGCGCGCGGGCCGTCGTGTCGGGCAGGATGTCGAGCATCCCGGCCACGTGCACCCGCCAGCGGGCGTCGGGGCGGTCGAAGTGGTCGGCGACCATCTGCTCGATCACCTTCAGCAGGAAGGCCACCTCCTCGTCGTTGCGGCGCTGGAGGTTCTCGGTGGAGCACAGGAAAACGGTCAGGTGCTGGATGCCGAGGCCCTCGCACCAGGTCAGCACGTGTTCGATGTGGTCGGCGCCGTACTTGTGGCCCATGCTCGGGTTGGCCATGCCCATCTGCTTGGCCCAGCGCCGGTTGCCGTCCATGATCAGGCCGACGTGGCGCGGCAGGGGACCTGCCATGACCTGCCGGCGCAGGCGCCGGGCGTAGAGGGAGTGAAGGAGGTCAGTCGTCTGCACCCTCCAAGGATGGCGCGGACGGTGCTCCGGAATCTGATCTTTCCCGATTTCTGACGGATGAGCTGCCCGCCCGCCTCTGACGGCCGTACGCGGGCGCGGGGCTGCTGAAGCATGGTGGACGACGCCGGGCTGTCCATCGCGGCGGCGTTCGGCGACGCAAGCTCAACCCGACCCCACGGCATGGACACAAAAGGGTCCGTATTCGACAAAGCGGATTTTGGACGAATTCTCGGGATATATTCGAATATCGGGGACAAAACGCTTGCCGATGTCCTCCGACCTCCGGAGAGGAGGTGATCTCTGAGCCTGTGGAACGTACCGAACGTCCAGCACTTCCGCCCAAGGGAGAGATCACCACATGCCTGGCAACAAGGGAGTCGTGTACGAAGGCCCGGGCAAGGTCGAGGTCCACGAGGCCGACTACCCCGGTTTCGAGCTCAGGGACGGCCCCGGGGTGAACCCCGCCAACGTCGGACGCAAGCTGCCGCACGCCGCGATACTCAAGACCGTCGCGACCAACATCTGCGGCAGCGACCAGCACATGGTCCGCGGCAGGACCACGGCGCCCCAGGGGCTCGTGCTCGGCCACGAGATCACCGGCGAGGTCGTCGAGACCGGCCCCGACGTGGAGTTCGTCAAGACCGGCGACCTGGTGTCCGTGCCGTTCAACATCGCCTGCGGCCGGTGCCGCAACTGCAAGGAGGGCAAGACCGGCATCTGCCAGAACGTCAACCCGGACCGGCCCGGCTCGGCGTACGGGTACGTGGACATGGGCGGCTGGGTCGGCGGGCAGGCCGAGTACGTCCTGGTGCCGTACGCCGACTGGAACCTGCTGAAGTTCCCCGACAAGGACCGGGCGATGGCCAAGATCCTCGACCTGGCCATGCTCGCGGACATCTTCCCCACCGGCTTCCACGGCTGCGTGACCGCGGGCGTCGGGCCCGGCTCCACCGTCTACATCGCCGGCGCCGGCCCGGTGGGGCTGGCCGCGGCGGCCTCGGCGCACCTGCTGGGCGCCGCCGTCGTCATCGTCGCCGACCTCAACAAGGAGCGCCTGGACCAGGCCCGCAGCTTCGGCTGCGAGACGGTCAACGTGGCCCTCGGCGACCCGAAGGACCAGATCGAGCAGCTCCTCGGCGAGCCGGAGGTGGACTGCGCCGTGGACGCGGTCGGCTTCGAGGCCCGCGGGCACGGCCGCGAGGCGGAGGTGGAGCGTCCCGCCACCGTGTTGAACTCGCTCATGGACGTCACCAGGGCGGGCGGCGCGATCGGCATCCCCGGCCTGTACGTGACCGGCGACCCGGGCGCCGCCGACGAGGCCGCCCAGCAGGGCTCGCTGTCGATCCGCATCGGTCTGGGCTGGGCCAAGTCGCACAGCTTCGCCACCGGCCAGTGCCCGGTCATGCGCTACAACCGGCAGCTCATGCAGGCGATCCTGCACGACCGGGTGCAGATCGCCAAGGCCGTGAACGCCACGCCGATCCCGCTGGACGAGGCGCCGCGCGGCTACCGGGAGTTCGACGAGGGCGCGGCCCGCAAGTACGTGCTCGACCCGCACGGCATGCTGCCGCGAGCGTCCTGACCCGCGGCACAGGGCTCGGCCGGGCGGCGCGGCGCGGGGCGCGGTCTTCATCGGGGCGAGCCGCCGCCGGGAGGTGACATGCCGATCCTTTCCCGCCCCGGTTCGGTGCGGGCCCGCTGCACGCTCATCGCGGCGCTGTTCGCGATGAGCGTGCTGGTGGTGCTCGGCGCGACCGTGGACCTCGCGATCCGCTGGCGGGTCCAGTCCGACGCCTACAGCCAGGCCGAACGGGTGGCCAGCCAGTGGAGCCCGGTCGCCCGCGACGGTTACGTGCCGCAGCCGATCCCGGCCAACGAGCCCGTCGATCTCATCCAGGTCGTGGACGCCCGCCATCGGGTGGTCAAATCGAGCCGGGCGGCCTCGGCGACCGAGCCGCTCAGCATGCTGCGCCCGCCGCCGGACGCGCGCTTCCAGCCGCGTACCGAGTGCATGCGGGGGCGGTGCATCCTGCTGCAGGCCATCCGCCTGTCCCCGGCGCCGGACGCGGCGGTCGTCTACGCCGGCATCCCCGAGCCTGACCTGCTGGCCACGCACGACCTGGAGTACGCCGTCGTGGCCGGGACCGCCCTGTTCACCGGCCTCGCGGCGTGGACCGCGTGGGTGCTGGTGGGGCGCGCGCTGGGGCCCGTCGAGGCGATCAGGTCGAGGATCTCGCAGATCACGGTGAGCGACCTGAGCATGCGGGTCCCGGTGCCACGGGGCAACGACGAGATCACCCGGCTGGCCACCACCGCCAACCACACGCTCAGCCAGCTGGAGGGCGCGGTGGAGCAGCTGCGCCAGTTCGCCTCCACGACCAGCCACGAGCTGCGCACCCCGATCGCCGGGCTGCGCACCCAGCTGGAGGAGGCGCTGCTCTACCCCGAGGACGTCGATCCCCAGCAGGCGCTGCGCAGCGCGCTGGCCACGGCCGGCCGGCTGGAGGCGATCGTCAACGACCTGCTGCTGCTCGCCCGCCTCCGGGCCGCCGACCCGTCGCCTCCTGAGCGGATCGATCTGGGCGAGCTGGTCGCCGCCGAGGTGCGGGCGCAGGGAGGCTCCGTACCGGCCCGCGTGCACGCTCCCAGGGGGCTGGAGATCCGCGGCTCGCGCATGCAGCTGATCCGCGTGCTCGACAATCTCCTGACGAACGCGCAGCGGCACGCCGAGTCCCTCGTCGAGGTCAGCGTGGAGCCTGCCGACGACGGGGTGGCGGTCACCGTGGCCGATGACGGGCCGGGCATCCCGCCCGCGCACCGGGAACGGGTCTTCGAACGCTTCGTCCGCCTCGACGAGGGCCGCCGCCGCGACCCCGGAGGCAGCGGCCTGGGCCTGGCCATCTCCCGCGACATCGCGCACTCCCACCACGGGACGCTGACGGCCGAGGACTCCCCGCGCGGGGCCAGGTTCGTCCTGTGGCTGCCGCTCGTCAGCGGCGGCCCCACGCACCGGCCCGCCACCGGGCTGTAATGGGTTGGATGCGTGCGGCCGGGGCCAGCTAGGATGCCCGATCATGGCCTCGCGTATCTCCGAACTGATCATCCCCTGCCAGGACGCGCAGCGGCTCGCCGCGTTCTGGTGCGAGGTGCTGGACTTCGTCGTGCTCGACACCGAGGACGACGGCTCGGTGGAGATCGGGCCACGCGAAGGGTTCGGCGGGCTGCAGCCGACGTTGATCTTCAGCCCCACCACCGAGCCCAAGACGGGCCCGCTGCGGCTGCACTTCGACGTCAACGCCACCGACCGCGATCAGGACGCCGAGCTCGAACGCCTCCTCCAGCTCGGGGCGCGCCCGGCGGACGTCGGCCAGACCGGCGAGGAGTCCTGGCACGTCCTGCAGGACCCGGAAGGCAACGAGTTCTGCCTGCTGCGGACCCGCCTGAGCTGAGCACCGGCCATCGACCCCACGTGAGGACTTCGCGCGCATGACGCCGCCCGCTCTGTAGACCTGACACCCGCATCGGGAGCCGACGACGCCGTCGGCTCTGTTCCCTGTGCTCTTCGTCAAGTCCGCAGAGAGATCAAAGTCTATGGAGAACGTGTTGTCCTGGGTGGTGCGGCGCACCCGCCTGCCCCTGCTCACCCTTCCGTGCGTGGACTGCCCCTCCGGGCACGCCACCGTCGGCGACGGCAGGTTCCGCGTCACCGACAACGGCAAGCTGCTCGCCGTCCGGCTGGTGATCAGCTGCGTCGGCTGCGGCAGGCCGGGCAAGCTCGCCGTCCACGAACGAGTCCCGATCCGGTCCCTGCCCGCCGGGAGGCTGGCCGGTTACTCGGCCGGCGTGCCCGCCCTCGTCGCGGACACCCTCTTCGATCCGCTGTTCGCGCGGCGTCATCGGTTCGCGCTGGATTGGGAGGGGTGCTGGGAGTTGCGCGCGCCCGCCGTGCCCGGGGACTCGTGGCCCCTGCGGGTCACGGTCACCTTCGAGGATCCGGTGCCGGTCCGTCCTGAGCAGCTCATCGCTCAGGCGCTGGGCATGAGCCGCGGCGAGATCGCGCACCGGGTCAGGAGCGATGCGCCGCTGAACCGCAGGACGAGGTCCGGCTTCTCCTTCGTCCTGACCGAACCGGTGCCGTAGGCCCAGGCACCGGTCGTCTCAGGGTGCCCGCCGCTCGGGGCGCCCGGAGCGCCGTTCGCCGGGGCGGGACACGGTCGCGCCGTGTCCCGCCCCGGCCTGTGAACGCGAGACGATCATGGTGACTTTCCCGGCATACCCCCATGAGCTGCGCATTCTGCAGGACGGTGACCCCCGCAGGGGTAGCGCCCAGCACGCGGAGTGGGCGTAGGCTGGCGGATATCCGGACACACGCCCGTCCCCCCTGGGCTCCGATGGAGGTCCGCTACTGTGCCGTCGCTGACGTTCAGTTCCCAGTACCTGCCCGGCGTGACCGTCATCGCGATGGCCGGGAGGGTGGACATCACCACCGCCCACCTCCTGGACGACTACCTCGCCCGCACCCGCCGCCACCCCGGCGACCACATCGTGCTCGACCTGAGCGAGGTGTCCTACCTCGGCGACTCGGCGCTGCACGTCCTGCTGCACGCCCACGCCTTCGCCCGCCACCACGGCGCCGGCCTGCATCTCGCGGCGCTGCAGCGCGGCCCGGCGCACCTGTTGCACGGCACCGAGGCGGGAGGCATGCTCAATGTGCACCCCACTCTGGAGCAGGCCATCCGTACCGCGTTGCAAGCGGCGCAGCCGATCCCTGTCAGCGGCGCGAGCTAGCGCGGGCTCCCCCGGGGCACGACGCCGCACGCCGGAGCCTCTTGCACTGAGTGCAAATGCGGCCTGCGCGCCAAGGCCCTAATGTCTAGGGGTGACCTCCACGTCCTCCGGCACCCGGACCACTGCCGCCGCGGACAAGACCGAACGCCGGCGCCGGCTGCGCCAGGCCGCCCTGACCCTGTTCGAGGAGCACGGGTTCGCCGCCGTGTCGATCGACGACATCGCGGCGGCGGCCGGCGTGTCCCGCCGTACCTTCTTCAACCACTTCGACACCAAGGCGGGCGCCCTGTTCGACCCGGCTCCCGGTGAAGCGGCCCAGGTGGCGGAGCTGCTCGCCCAGGAGCCTGGCACCGACCCGTGGATGGCCCTGACCAGGGCGCTCAAGGCGTTCCTGACCGCGGAGCTGCGGACGGTGTCCGCGCGGCGGCGCATTCTGGCAGGCCAGCCCGAGCTGAGCCGCTTCCTCCTGCCGGCCAACCTGCACTTCGAGGAGTCCATCCTCGGCTGGCTCGGCGATCGGGGGGTCGCCGGGCTGCGGGCCAGGGCGATGAGCAGCATGGCGCTGGTCTGTGTCCGCGAGAGCTTCATGGCGTGGGATCCCGAGAGCGGCGCGGCGTCGCTGTTCGAGCTCCTCGACGAGATGTTCGCGCTGGCCGCAGCCGGCACGACCGCCATCCGGACGGCACCGGCGACGCACCCGGACAGCGCCACCGGCGGCGCCACCGCCAGGGCCGCCGGCAGCGACAGGGCCACCGACGAACCTGATGATGCCGCCCCCGGGAGGGGCGTGGTGAAGGCGGGTCAGACCCGGAGCCGGATCCTGCTGACCGCCGAGCGCCTGTTCGCCGAGCACGGCGTGTTCGCGGTCTCCAACCGCCAGGTCAGCGAGGCCGCCGGCCAGGGCAACAACGCCGCGGTCGGCTACCACTTCGGCACCAAGGCCGACCTCCTGCACGCGATCGTCGAGCACCACACCACGCAACTGGAGCAGATCCGCGCCCGGCTCCTGCGGGCCAACGGCGACAGCCCTGAGCTGCGCGACTGGGTGGCCTGCGTCGTGCTGCCGTTCACCGAGCATCTGAGCGACCTGGGCTCCCCGAGCTGGTACGCCAGGCTCGCCGCGCAGATCATGACCGAGCCGCAGCTGCGCGAGCTGGCGGCCACGGGCCTGCACGACGCACCTCACTTCTACGCGGTCGTCGCCGGCCTGCACCGCTGCCTGCCGGCACTCCCGCCCGAGCTGCGCAGGCGCCGCGACGACATGGCCCGCACGCTGCTCGTGCACACCTGCGCCGCCCGCGAGCACACCCTGCCTGACGACGCGGACGCGGCCAGGGCGGCCTGGTCGGCCACGGCCGCCGAGCTGATCGACGCCGTCGAAGGGCTGTACCTGGCCCCGGCGACCAGCCACAAAGCAATCATTTGACTTAATTTTCCACATTCGGTTAGCTGTTCTCAGACGGGGCGATCATCGTCCGCCGCTGCAGCACGACGCCCCGTCCGATCGGCCGTGCGCCGATGACTTGCCGCGCCGTCTCCCCAGGCGCGGCGACGACTCAGCGGCTCCCTGATCGGAAGGGACCCCATGGACCACTCCTCGCCGCGCCCCGCACCTCTCACGGTCGCGGAGCTGGGCTTCGACCCGGACGCGCTGCGCGCCAGGTACCGCCACGAACGCGACCGCCGCCTGCGGCCCGACGGCAACGCCCAGTACCAGGGCACCCGGGGCGAGTTCGGCTACTACGCCGCCGACCCGTACACCGAGCGGGTCGAGCGCGAGCCGGTCCGCGACCGGGTCGAGGCGCTGGTGGTGGGCGGGGGCTTCGGCGGGCTGCTCACCGGCGCCAAGCTCCGCGACGCGGGCGTGGCGGACGTCCGCATGCTGGACGAGGCCGGCGACTTCGGCGGCACCTGGTACTGGAACCGGTACCCGGGCATCCACTGCGACATCGAGGCGTCGGTCTACCTGCCGCTGCTCGAAGAGGTCGGCTACGTGCCCACCATGCGGTACGCGTCCGGCGAGGAGATCCGCCGGCACGCCGTCGCGATCGCCGAGCACTACGACCTGTACCGCGACACGCTGTTCCACACCCGCGTCACGGAGCTGCGCTGGGACGACGACGCGGACGAGTGGCAGGTGCGCACCGACCGGGGCGACGACTTCCGGGCCCGCTACGTGGTGATGTCCGCCGGCACGCTGGCCCAGCCGAAGCTGCCCGGCATCCCCGGCATCGAGACGTTCAAGGGGCACACGTTTCACACCAGCCGCTGGGACTACGGCTACACCGGCGGCGACCAGACCGGCGGCCTGCACAAGCTCGCCGACAAGCGCGTCGCGATCGTCGGCACCGGCGCCACCGGCATCCAGGCCATCCCGCACCTCGGGCGCGACTCCCAGCACCTGTACGTCTTCCAGCGCACCCCCTCCTCGGTGGACGTGCGCGACAACCGACCCACTGACCCGGCCTGGGCCGCCTCGCTCAAGCCCGGCTGGCAGCGCGAGCGCATGGACAACTTCCTCACCGTCGTCACCGGCGGCCACGCCGAGCAGGACCTGATCGACGACGGCTGGACCAGCACCGCCCGGCTGCAGCGCAACCTGATGGCCGGCACCGTCGACACCACCCTCTCCCCCGGCGAACGCGCGTACTTCGACGAGCTCGCCGACTTCCAGAAGATGAACGAGATCCGCGCCCGCGTGGACGAGATCGTCACCGACCCGGCCACCGCGGAGCTGCTCAAGCCCTGGTACCGGTACATGTGCAAGCGGCCCACGTTCAGCGATCACTACCTGCAGACCTACAACCGGCCCAACGTCACCCTGGTTGACACCGCCGACCACGGCGGCATCACCGCGATGACCGAGTCGGCGGTCGTGGTCGGGGAGCAGGAGTACGAGGTCGACTGCGTCATCTTCGCCACCGGCTTCGAGGTCGGCGTCTCCGGCATCGTCGCCGGTGTCCTGCCCGTACACGGCCGGGGCGGCACGCCGCTGCTGGGCACCTGGATGCAGGGGCCGCGCACGCTGCACGGCTTCTACAGCCACGGCTTCCCGAACCTGTTCCACCTGGGCCCGCTGCAGAACGCCACCGCGGTGAACTTCGTGCACATCCTGCTGGAGCAGGCCACCCACATCGGCGCCGTCGTCGCCGAGGCCCGCCGACGTGGCGTCGCCGCGATCGAGCCGGCCAAGGACGCCGAGGAGGCGTGGATCGGCACCATCCGGGAGCTGGCGCCCGACAACAGCCGGTTCCAGGCCGAGTGCACGCCCGGCTACTACAACAACGAGGGCAAGCCCCGGCCGGTCGGTTTCACGTACGGGCCCGGTCCGATCGCCTTCCATGAGCTGCTGCGGCGCTGGCGTGCCGAGGGTGGCATGGATGAGGTGCTGGCGGGCGAGCGATGAGCGGGCAGCCTTCGAGCGGGCAGCCGGTGAGCCGCCGTAAGGTCGAGCGGCTGGTCCGGGCCGCCCCGCTGGGGGGCTCGAACGGCATCGCCTTCGGGCCCGACGGACGCCTGTACGTGGCGCAGTACCTCGCCGGCCAGATCAGCGCCGTGGACCTGGCCACCGGCGACGTCGAGGTGGTCGTACCGCCGGACGGCCCGCTGCGATCCCCCGACGACCTCGCCTTCGACACCGCCGGCGCGATGTACGTGACCGACCTGATCCCCGGCCGGGTGTGGCGACGCGACCCCGCCGGAACCTTCACGCTGGTCACCGACCGGATCACCGCGCCGAACGGGATCGCCTGCGTCGGCACACGGGTGTTCGCCAACGAGATGATCCCCGGTGGCCGCCTGCTGGAGCTCTCCCCCGCCGGTGACGAGCCCAGGGTGCTCGCGGCGGGCCTGGCCATGGGCAACGCCATGCAGCTCGGCCCGGACGGGCGGCTCTACTACCCGCACATGCTCACCGGGGAGGTGTTCCGCGTCCCGCTCGACGGCGGCGAGCCCGAGCTGGTGGCCGCCGACGTCCCGGCCCCGGTCGCCGTGCGGTTCGACCGCGAGGGCGTCCTGCTGGTCCTGTCGCTCGGCCAGACCGGGACGGTCACGCGCCTCGACCTCACCGGCACCGGTGACCGCTCCGCCGTCGTCAGCGACCTCAACGCCCTGGACAACGCCGCCTTCGACGCCGACAACCGCATGTACGTCTCCAGCTACGCCCACGGCGGCATCGCCGAGCTGGCACCCGACGGGCGTACCCGGCAGATCGTCCCCCGCGGCCTCGGCGGGCCCTTCGGGGTGACCATCGACCTCGGCGGCGGCATCCACCTGGCCGACCACTACCGCCTCGCGCAACCCGGCAACGGCCCGGATGAGGACGTCACCACCACCGACCTGCTGACCTTCGTGCACGGCGTCGCCGCCGACGGCGACCTCCTGCACGCCACCTCCCAGTACGGCCAGGTCCGCACCTACGACCGCCGCTCCGGCACGGTGCGCACCCGGGCCGACGGCCTGAACCGGCCGCTGGGCGTGGCCGTGCGCGCCGACGGCACCCTGGTGGTCGCCGAGTCCGGCGCCGGGCGCGTCCTCACGATCGACCACGACGACCAGATCAGCGTGCTGGCCGGGGGCCTCGGCCGCCCGGTCGGCGTGGCCGTCGGCGCCGACCAGCGCTGCTACGTCAGCGACGAGCAGCTCGGCGCGGTGCACCGGATCGAGGACGGCGGGCCCGCGCTGCTGGCCGGCGGGCTCGGCACCCCGCAGGGCATCACCGTCCACGACGGCACCCTGTACATCGTCGAGCCCTCCCACCGCAGACTGCTCGCCATCGACCTCGCCACCGGAGACGTCAGGACCGAGGCCGACTCCCTCGCAGTGGCACCCGCGACCGGCCTGACCGACCCGGACCACGACCCGTCCCTCCCAGAGCCGACCCCGTCCCACCCGGACACCGGCCCCTCCCACCCACGAACCGGCCCCTCCCGCCCAGAACGCAGCCTCTTCGTCATCCCCGGCCTCCCCGGAATCCCCCGTCCGTTCGCCGGCATCGCGGCCACGCCGAACGGCGCCCTGGTCATCGCCGCGAACGGCGACGGCAGCGTCCTGCACCTCCCAGCACCCGCACCACGACCTCCACCCTCACCGCCAGATCCTCAAGGCGCTCAGCGGACTCCTCCTCGCCCGCTCCGGCAGCCTCCGCGAAGAACGTTTCACGTGACCACTGCACGGCTTCCCCTCCGCGCACCCGTTTCCCCTGATCGGAGATCCCACCCTCGAAACCCGCGAACGAGCCCCATACCCCGGGAGAGCGCTTCCTCATATCCTTGCCCCATGGAGCTAGCGGAGATCCGCACCTACCCCGTCAAGTCCACCAAGGCCGTCCCCCGCCCCTCCGCCCAGGTCCTCCCCTGGGGCCTGGAAGGCGACCGCCGCTGGGCCGTGGTGGACCCGCGAGGAGAGCTGATCTGGGTGGGCGAGCACCCCCGGCTCCTGTCCGTCTCGGCGGCCGAGACCGCCGACGGCCACCTCCTCCTGTCCGCGGACGGCATGGACGACCTCAAGGTCCCTCCGCCCACCGGCGACACGCTGCCCGTGAGCTTCGCCAACTTCACCCGAGGCGTCCTCGCCCACCCCGACGCCCACGACTGGTTCACCCGCCTGCTCGGCAAGCCGGCCCGCCTCGTCCGGCAGGAGGACCCGCGGCCCGCGACTCCCGGCGGCCCGCCCGAGGAGACCGTCCCCTTCGCCTGGGACGCCGCCCTCCACCTGGTCTCCCGCAGTTCTCTGAGCCGCCTCAACGACTGGATCACCGAAGGCGCCGCGGAACGGCAGGAGCACCCGCCCGAGCCCCTCGACATCACCCGCTTCCGCCCCAACGCCATCATCGACGGCGCCCCGCCCTTCGTGGAGGACACCTGGACGTCGGTCCGCATCGGCGAGATCGACTTCCGCGTCTCGGAGCTGTGCGACCGCTGCGCCGCCACCACCTGGGACCCGGCCACGCTCGACCGCGGCAAGGAACCCCTGCGAACCCTGGCCAAGCACCGCCGCTGGGACGGCAACACCTGGTTCGGCATCCGCCTGGTGCCGAAGAACCTCGGTGAGCTGAGAGTCGGCGACGAGGTCCGTCCAGGCTGACCGGCCGGACGCCTCAGGACGCCGCGGCGGCCCTGATCTGCTCGGCCAGCGGCGACAACGACGACAGCGGCACCTCGCGATGCGTCCACGCCTGCCTGAGATCCTCGGTGGTGTAACGAGGCAGCAGGTGCAGGTGGAAGTGGAACACGGTCTGCCAGGCCGTGGGGCCGGTGGCGTGCCAGATGTTCATCCCGCCCGGTTCCAGCGCGCGCCGCAGCAGGTCGGCGGCGTGCACGGCGCCGCGCATGAGCAGGCCCGCCCGGTCGGGGCCGATGTCGGTCAGGTCGCGGCAGTGCTCGCGGGGGACGACCAGGGTGTGGCCGCGGGTCGCCTGCGAGATGTCCAGGAAGGCGACCACGTGGTCGTCGGTGTAGACGATCTCCGCGGGGATCTCTCCGGCTACGATGCCGCAGAACGTACAGGTCCGTGTCATGGCGCCGCTCCTTCACATGATCGCATCCGAGCGTAGCGGGGCCGGATCACCTGCGGGCGGGGGCACTGCACGACAGCCTGAAGGTCACGTGGTGCGCATCAGGCAGGAGACTCCCCGCGGGTTGAAGGCCTGCAGCGGCACGGACTTCGTCGTCCGCTTGAGCTTCCCGCCCACGTAGTATTTCTCCACGACCTTGTACCACTGCCGCGTTCCCGCCGGATAAGCCTTGTAGATCTGGTTGTTGGACGAGAACACGCGAGAGGTGCAGGCGGCTCGCACCTCTACCGTGCGGGCCGAGCTCATGTTCAGTTCGGCCGACACGAATGACCTGGAGACGCCCAGAGCGACGCCGATCGTGCGCGTCACGCTGAAGGAGCGTGAGATCGTGCAGGTGCCGCCCTTGTCCGCCTGGCAGGAGGTCAGGAGGCGGGTGCCATCGTAGACATTCGTCATCAGCTTCCCGATTTTCTCGATCGAATAGACCTTTCTGGGAGCCTCGGGAAGGGTCGGCTCATCGGCGTAGGCGGGTGCCGTCGACAATCCCAGCGCGATTGCCGCGAAAGCACCGGCCATCATGGTTCGAGCCACCATTGATCCTCCCATTCAGGGGTTTCTGATTCGGCTGGGTCGCCAGCGTACTGACGTCCGGTATGGCGAAGGTATGTCGGTTTGCTGGACAGAATCCCGGGGCGGTGATGCGGCATCGTTATCAACGAGCCTCGGTGTCACGTCCTACGTTGGATGGGGAACCCGGGGTGCCCCCCTCGCCTCGCCGAGCCGGCCACTCCACCCTCACCTCCCGGAAGGGACGCGATGACGAGCAAGAAGATGCCCTCGGGCGCCGGGCTCGGCTCCGGGATCAGCCTCGGCTTGGTCTTCGGTGTCGTCTTCGGGCTCGCCCTGGACAACCTCGCCCTCGGCATCTCGCTGGGCGTCGCACTGGGAGTGGCCTTCGGCTCCGCCTTCAGCGTGCGGAAGAAGGACGACGGCGAGAACGGTCGATGACGATCAAGCCTTGTGGAAAGCGAGTCAGGCATGAGCGAAACTCGCAAGACCGAGCCGGAGATCCCGGCCTGGGTGACCGCCGGCATCACCAAAGCCGAGAAGGCCGGTAGGCCCGCGTCCTTCTATCCCGCCGCCTGCGCCTACGCGTACATCACGCTGCACGCCGACGCGTTCGGCGCGGAGAGGACAGTGGCGCGCACCGGCGCGGAGAGCTGGCTGCGCGCCAAGCTCGGGCTCGGCTCCCAGAAGTATCGCTCGCCCGTCCTGCACGCGGTGCTCCAGGAGCTGGCCGACGCCTACCTGCGCGAGCACGGCATCGACCTTCCGGACGGGACGAAGTCCAAGGCCATGCGGTGGTTCCCCAAGGCAGTGAAGGACTGAGGAGCCACCGATCCGCGCCGATGTCGGCCGTCATCGCACCATGTCCGGCCTTTCGAGCCTGGACGCGGTCGGGCGTGCTGCGCAAGGAGAGCTGACTTCTCTCCTGATTTATTGGCTGGAGGGGCTCGTCGAGCCGCTTGTACAGTGACCTCCAGCCGAGGGGGGGAGGGATCATGCGCGTGCCCTATCCGCGTACCCCTCACCTGCCCTGGTCGCCCGGCGCGACCTCCGACGACGTCCGCGTGGGCGACCTGTCGGGGTTGCGCGGGCGCGAGGTCGTGGTCACCGAGAAGCTCGACGGGGAGAACACCACCCTGTACACGGACGGCCTGCACGCCCGGTCGCTCGATTCCGGCCACCATCCGTCCCGGGCCTGGGTCAAGGGGCTGCAGGGGCGGATCGGCGGGCGGATCCCGGCGGGGTGGCGGGTGTGCGGGGAGAACATGTACGCCCGTCACTCCATCGCCTACCAGGGGCTGGAGAGCTGGTTCTACGGGTTCTCGGTGTGGGACGGGGATCGCTGCCTCGACTGGGATCGGACCGTCGCCTTCCTGCGGGAGCTGGGCATTCCGGTGCCGCCTGTGTTGTGGCGTGGTGTGTTCGACGAGCTTGCGCTGCGGAGGCTGCGGCTGGATGCGGAGCGGCAGGAGGGGTACGTGGTGCGGGCCGCCGAGGGGTTCGGGCGGGAGGAGTTCGCGGGGCGGGTGGCCAAGTGGGTGCGGCGGGAGCATGTGCGCACGGGGACGCACTGGATGCATGCGGCTGTGGTGCCCAACGGGGTTGGGGCGGGGGCGGCGCTGTGGTCGGTGCGGGCGGGCGCGGACCCGGATGTGGGCGCCCTGCTGACCGCACTCAACCTGACCGTACTCGACCGCACCCCGCCCGACCGCACCCCGCCCGACCGCACCCCGCCCGGCGCCGCCCTGCGTGAGGCAGGCCCGGCCGCCGCAGGCTCCGGCGTGGCCGCCTCAACGCGGGCCGTGCCGGTGGGCGTGGTGGGCGAGATGGCGGCCGAGGTGGCGGCCGAGCCGTTGGCCGAGCCGTTGGCTGAGGCGGTGGCCGAGCCGGTGGCCGAGGCGGTGGCTGAGGTGGCGGCGCGGCTGGACACCATGGGGCGGTGGGGGGACGCGCGGCTGGCCGGGGTGCTGGCCACCGTGCTGCACGCCCACCCCCGCCCCTGGGTGGCGGCGCGGCTGGCCGGCCCGTTGGGCATGCCGCTGGCACGGCGGATCGCGGACCTGGTCGGCTTGCACGGCGGGCTGCGCAGGCCCTACCCGGACGAGGAGCGGCGGACCGGGCTGCGGCGGATGGCGCTGGCCGCCGACCTGGGGGTGCTGCACGCCGTGGCCGCGTCCGTCCCGGCGGCGGAGCCCGGCGGAGCGGACGCGCGGGAGCAGGTCGAGTGGTCGGCGCTGCATGCCGACGAGGCCGGGCTGCTCTCGCCGCGACCGCTGGCGCCGCTGCGGGGCGGGCTGCGCGAGGCGCTGGCCGGGCTCGATGGGGAGGCGGCCGACCGGTGCTGGGCGGAGGCCCGCGACGCCTGGGCCGGCGGCAGGCTCACCACGGTCGAGGAGGCCGTGGCGGCGACGTGGCGCTGGCGATCGGGCGGCTTCCCCCGGCTGGTGCACCTGGTGGGGCCGTCGGGCAGCGGGAAGAGCACGTTCGCGGCGGAGCTGCCGGGGATCGACGCGTACGTGTCGCTGGACGACCTGCGCGACGCCCGCGGCTCGCGGGCGGACCAGCGGGCGAACCGCGAGGTGCTCGGCGACGCGCTGAACCGGCTCGACGCGGCCCTGGCCGCCGGCGGCACCGTCGTGTGGGACGCCACCTCGCTCAACCAGCACCAGCGCGGCCTGGTCCACGCCGTGGCGCGCCGCCGCGACGCGCTGACGACGCACGCGGTCGTGCTGGTGGAGGAGGACGATCTGCACCGGCGCAACGCCCGCCGCGCCCATCCGGTGCCCGCGCAGGTGCTGGCCACGCAGTCGCGCCGGTTCGTCCCGCCGTATCCCGGCCAGGCCCATCGCACGTGGTACGTCGGGGCGCGCGGAACCGTCGACGACGTGGACGGCGCCCTGTACGGGCAGGAGACATGATGCGTACCAGCGAGGAGATCTACCACCGGATCCGCTGGGACCCGAGGTTCGACCCGTCCCGGTTCGTGCTGGGGATCGCCCGGCGCGAGGCCGCACCCAAGCGGGTCGCGCTGCCCGCGTTCACGCCGGCAGGGGAAATCCCCTGGCATCGGGTGCTGTTCGTCGAGGCGGACGGCGAGCTGGTGTGGGACCGGGCCACGGGGCTCGACCGCGTGGACACCTGCGAGGCCGGCCGGGCGCGGGTCGTACGCCTGCTGCGCCCGCCGTTCTTCACCGCCTCGACCCCGCACGCCTGGGATCCGGCGGGCGGCTGGCGTCCCGCCACCGGGCACGCGCCCGCCACGCGCACGTCCGTGCGCGTCCTGACCTGGAACACGTTGTGGGACCGCTACGACAGCGACCGCATCGACACCGCCCGCCGCCGTCCCCTGCTGCTCGCGGCCCTGGAGGAGGCCGACGCGGACGTGATCGCGCTGCAGGAGGTCGAGCCGGCGCTGCTGTCGATGCTGCTGGCCGCCCCCTGGGCGCGCGACGGCTACACGCTCGGCACCGACCCGTACGGACCGGACGTGGACGACGGCGGCCTGCTGCTGCTCACCCGCCTGCCGGTGCGCGAGGCGGGCCGGCACGAGCTGGGCCCGCACAAGTCGGTGGCCGCCGTCGTGGTGGACACCGCCACCGGCCCCCTCGTGGTCGCCGTCACCCACCTGAGCAGCGACCACTCCACCGACGGCGCGGCCAGGCGGCGGGGCGAGCTGACCGCGATCGCCGAGGGGCTGGCCGGCGTGGACGGCGACGTGGTCGTGGCGGGCGACTTCAACGACGGCACGGACACCCCGGCGGCGGCGCTCGGCCTGCGGGACGCCTGGGCGGAGGCGTACGGGAGTGATGGGACGCCCACGTTCGACCCGGTCGTCAACCCGCTCGCGGCACTGTCGTCGCGGTCCGGGCAGCCCGCGCGCCTGGACCGGATCCTGCTGCGCGGCCGGCCCCAGGTGGTCTCGGCTGGGCTGCGCGGCGACACGCCCGGCCCGGGCGGGCTGTACATCTCCGATCACTACGCGGTGGAGGCGGTGCTCGACCTCACCGGTGACGTCCGTGACCGCGGGGTGCTGGACGTGCCGCCGACGGCGCGGACGGCGGTGGCGTGGATCCCGCCGGTCGAGCTGTGGCCGGCGATCCAGGACGTGCGCCGGGCGCACGATCCGCAGGTCCGGCGGTGGCCGCCGCACGTCAACCTGCTGTTCGGGTTCGTGCCCGAGTCGGAGTTCGAGGCGGCGGCGCCGTTGCTGTCCGCCGCGGCGGCCGAGGTGGGGGCGTTCGCGGCCAGGCTGGAGGGGGTGCGGGTGTTCCGGCATCGTGATCAGGTGACCGCCTGGCTCGATCCGGCCGCCGGTGATCCGGCTCCGTGGGGGCGCCTGCACGAGGCGTTGCGGCGGCGGTTTCCCCGGTGCGAGGGGCGGCCTGAGGGTTTCACGCCGCATCTGACGCTCGGCCGCACCGAGGAGCCGATCCGGCTGGCGGGGATGTCGGCGCAGGTGGGAGAGCTGGTGGTGCTGTCCCGCCGGGGGGATGAGCCCATGCGGGTGCGGGCGCGGGTGACGTTGGGGACGGGCGAGCTGCGCTGGTCGCCCGACCCGGTGATCGGCGAGGATCTGCCGGATGCGACGGCTGCGGCACTCCTGACGGGCGCGCAGGACGCGGCGGGCCTGACCGGCGGGACCGGAGCGGACCTCGTGCGCCCGGCGAGCGGAGCCGAGCCGGGCCAGGCGGATCCGACGGCGGGACCGGCCGATCCGGTGGCGGGCCGGGTGGCTCCGGTGGCGCGCCGGGTGGCTCCGGTGGCGGGTGTCGTGCGGCGGTTGGCGGAGGCGCTGGAGCCCGGGGTGGTGCACGTCGCCGGGTCCCGGCGGATGGGGTGCGAGCTGCCGGACGCCGACCTGGACCTGGTGGCGGTGCTGCCCGGGGAGCCGGACCGGGCCGAGGTGGAGGCGCGGGTCCGGGCGGCGCTGCCCGGGGTGTCCCGGTTGCGGCGGGTGGTGGGGGCCCGGGTGCCGGGGCTGCGGTTGCGTACGGGCGGCCTGGACGTGGACCTGACCGTGGTGCCGTCCGGTGCGCTGCCACCGCGGCAGGCCGTGGCCAGGCGCGCCGAGCTGGGCGAGGCGGCGGCCACCGCGCTGAGCGCGATCAGCGACGCGGACGCCGTGCGCGCCGCAGTCGGCGGGCGGCACGCGTCCTTCGCGCGCCTGGCCCGGCAGGTGAAGGCGTGGGCACGGGCCCGCGGGCTGGACTCCGCCCCGTTCGGCGGTCTCCCCGGGCTGGCCTGGACGGTCATGGCCGCACGCACGGTCGGCGACGGCGGCGACGACGACCTGGGCCGCTTCTTCGGCACGTGGGCCGCCTGGAACTGGCGGGATCCGGTAACCCTGGGCCCCGGTGCCACCCATGAGGACTCGGAGCCCGCCGTGGTCCTGACGCCCAGCTTCCCCGTCCGCAACTGCGCCCGACAGCTCACCCCCGGCGCCCTGGAGCTGCTCACCCACGAGCTGTACCGGGCCTGGGAACTCACGGAGAGCGGCCGCTCAGCCGAGCTGGCCACCCCGCCACCCCTGCACCGCCGTCACGTGGCCTGGGCGGTGGTGACCGTGCGTTCCGGAGAGCTGGACGCGCTGCTCGGCCGCGTCAGAGGACGGATGCTGGAGCTGATCACCGCCCTGGAGGAGGCCGGGATGCCGGACGCGCACGCCTGGCCCCGCCCGTTCGAGAGCACCCCCACGCAGGCCAGGTACGCGATCGGCCTGGGCCGCACCCCACCGACGGCCGCCCGGCTCGGCGAGCTGGCCGGCCGGTGGGCCAGGGACCTGCCCGGCGTCACGGTCGAATGGGCCGACGGCGGCGCCGTCCCCACCATGAGCTGAGCGTCCGGGCGCTGAGCGTCCGGGCGCTGAGCGTCGCTCAGCGGTCGCACATCGCGGTGATGAAGGCGTCGATCAGGTGCTGCCGGTTCTCGGGAACGCCCGTGACGTAGACCGTGGCCGCGCGCCCGCCCCGGTTCCGGCCGCTGATGACCGCGGCGCCCGGCATGTCGCCGGCGGCGAAGTAGGCCTCGCCGCACTTGGTGCCCATCCGGACCACGCCGTGACCGTAGCGGGCGCCCGCGGGCCAGCCTTCCTGCTCCACCGGCACCGACCCGGCCATCAGCCTGCTCAGCGGCGCCTCGCGCCAGAACCGGTTGAGGTCGGCGGGCGTGGAGACCAGGCCGCCGCTCGGCCCGAACGCGTAGGTGGGAAGCTGGTCGGTCAGGTCCACCTCGCCGTCCTGCGGACGGCCCGGGTGGACGCCGTAGGTGTGGGCGTGCGGGCCGCGGATGCCGTTGTCGCCCTTGGCCGGCCAGTACGTGTCCCGCATCCCGTACGGCTCCAGGATCAGCTCCTTGCTCGCCCGGCGGAAGTCCTTGCCGGTCACCGCGGTCACGATCATGCCGAGGACCAGGTAGTTGGTGTTGGCGTAGGCGAACGAACCACGCGCGGTGGACTTGCGGGCCAGCGCGACCCGCAGGAAGTCGGGGAAGGGCTGCTTCCACTCGATCGCGTCGAGGAACTCGGGCAGGCCGCTGGTCTGCCGCAACAGCATGCGCACGGTGATCTTCCTGCCGTCGATCGCGGCGCCGTCGCCGGTGCCGCGCAGCACTCCGGGCAGGTAACGGTCCACCTTGGCGTCCAGGTCGATCTTCCGCTGGTCGGCCAGCCGCAGCACGGTGGCGGCGATGATCGGCTTGCTCCCGCTGGCGATCCTGAACCGCCCCTCGGCGCCGATCATCGGCTTGCCGGTGCCCCGCTCCGCGGTGCCGGAGCGCCGGGTCACGCTCGTCCCGCCCGGGCCTGTCACGTGGCTCAGCGCACCCGCCATGCCGTCCTGCCCGGTGAGCACGTCCAACGGGGACTGGGCGGGGGTGAGGGCCAGGAGGCCGGCTACAGCGGAGGCGAGCAGTTTCATCATGCGTCCAACCTCACAGGATGATCATGCAGGGGCAGTCACGCCTGCACGCCAGGCCGGAGTGGGGCCAGCACTACCCCGGCCGGCCGGTGGCGGGCCTGGGGCGGTCGAGCAGCAGGTCGCCGGCGTGGGCGAGGACCTGGGCGCGAGTGCGCCCCTCGTGGTCGGCGGCCAGGAAGTGCGCGCCGATCGCCGCGCAGAAGGCCAGCACGCTGCGGGCCTCGACCTCGTCGGGGTCGGTGCAGAAGGTGCCGATCATCTCGCGCAGCAGGGCCATGCGCCGGTTGTCGACCCGCCGCAGCCGCCCGGCGACCGCCTCGTCGCGCCGGGCCCAGCCGCGGACGGCGAGGTCGATGGGCAGCAGCCGGTCGCTGGAGAAGGTGAGCATGCCCGCCCGCTGGATCTTGGACTTCGGATCGCCGCCCTCGCGTTCGACGCGCTCGATCACCTCGTCGATGCTCTCCCGCTCCCAGGCGTCCAGCATCGCGGTCAGCAGGGCGTCGCGGTCGGCGAAGTACCCGTAGAAGCCGCCTTTCGTGACGCCGAGCCGCTTGGCCAGCGCCTCGACGCGCACGGCGTCCGGGCCGCCGGCGGCCAGGGCCTGCAGCCCCGCCTCGATCCACTTCTCGCGCGGGGTGCGGATCGCGCCCGCCATGTGTCCCACCTCACCCTGTCCGCCATCTATACGGTGCCGTATAGATGGGTCTAACCTCGATCTATACGGTAGCGTATAGATGAATGGAGACCAGCGTGACGATCATCCCCGAGTCCGTCCGCGCGCTCAGCCCGCTGTCCGACTACGCCGACCACTACACGCTCTCCACCGACGTGCGGGCCACGCCCGAGCAGTGGGCCCGCGCCATGTTCGGCGACGTGCCGAACGCCGCCGAGCGGCTGATCTGGAGCGGGTTCCTCGGGCTCCGCCTCAGCAGGGAGCCGTCGCCGCAGACCGTGGCCGGGTGGCGCATCGCCGAGCAGGGGCCCGGCTGGATCCGGATGGAGGCCGCGTCCTGGTGCCTGACCGCCAACATCGTGGTCCGGGCCGGCGACGGACAGGTGGCGGCGGCCACCTTCCTGCGGTACGAGCGGCGGCTGGGGCAGGTGATCTGGGCGGCGCTGTCGCCCATCCACCGCGCGCTGGTGCCGCGGATCCTGCGGATGGGCGCGGCGGCACGCGAGCGGCGATGAGTTCCGGCCGGCCCGCGAGTCTGTTCCGGTGACCATCGCGTGGCGGTCGCGCGCCGCCGCCCCGCACCGGATCCCACGGAGGACAACACCATGACGAGCACCCCGCGCATCGTCGACCTGGCCACCTGGCAGGCCGCCCGCGACGAGCTGCTGGCCCGCGAGAAGGCCCACACCCGCGAGGGCGACGCCATCGCCGCGGCCCGCAGGCGGCTGCCGATGGTGGAGTTCGACGGGACGGTGGAGGTCGTCGGCCCCGACGGCCCTGTCCCGTTCCTGAGCCTGTTCGAGGGCCGCGACGAGCTCGTGGTCTACAAGCACATGTGGTACGACGACACGCCGCACCAGGGCCAGTGCGAGGGCTGCACCACCACGGCCTGGCACCTGAAGGACGCCGTCTACCTCAACGCCCGCGGCGTCTCGTTCGCCATCGTGACCACGGGCCGGTGGGCGGAGGTGGCGGCGTTCGTCGAGTTCATGGGCTACACCCAGCCGTGGTACTCGGTGCGCGGCGTGGAGGGCCCGGCCGGCGGCCCCATGGGGTTCCTCACCTGCTACCTGCGCGACGGTGACCGCACGTTCCTCACCTACTCCACGACGGGCCGGGGCAACGAGCGGGTCAACGGCTCCATGGGCCTGCTCGACCTGACCCCGTACGGCCGGGGCGAGTCCTGGGAGGACAACCCGAAGGGCTGGCCCGAGGGGGGCGGCGCGTGCTGGACCTGGCGCTCGGACGCCGACGGGAACGCCACCTGGGGCCCGACCAGCCGCCCCGTGCCGCAGTGGACCCGTCCCGGCGCCACCCCCGTCGAGACTCTCGGCCGGCGCGGCCGGCACCACTGACCGCGCCGGGTCGAGGACGTCAGGGCAGCGTACGCAGGTAGGCCGGCGGCTTGCGCGCCCTGGTGGCCTGCTCGAACGCGTACCCCAGGCCGATCAGCGTCGATTCGGAGAACCGGGTGCCGAGGAAGGTGACGCCCAGCGGCAGCACCTTGCCGGCGTGACCGGCGGGGACCGTGATCGCCGGATACCCGGAGACGGCCGGCGGCGTGGAGGAGGAGACGAACGTACTGAAGTCGTCGCCGTTGACCAGGTCGGTGAGCCAGGCCCCGCTGTTCGTCGGCGCCAGCACCGCGTCCAGCCGGTGCGCGGACACCACGGAGTCGATCGCCTGCCTGGCCAGCGAGGTCGCCTTGTCGCGGGCCGCGCGGTACGCGGGGTCGTCCAGGTCGCCGGTGGTCGCCTGCGCCTGCTCGAACAGCTCCTGCCCGAAGTAACGCAACTCGGTCGAGGCGTGCCGCTCGTTGAACGCGATCAGCCCGGCCAGGTCACCCGGATGCCGCCCGGGGGTGGCGGCCAGATAGGCGTTCAGGTCGTGCTTGAACTCGGTGAGCAAGGCGGTGAACTCGGCCTCGCCCACCTCGTCCAGGCCCTCCAGCTCCACGTTCTCGACCACGGTCGCGCCGCGCGAGCGGAGCGTGGCGACGGCGGCGTCCAGGGTCGCGAGCACGTCCCGGTCGTCGCCCGCCACCGAGCGCCAGACGCCGATGCGCTTGCCGGCCAGCGCGTCCGGCTCCAGCGCCGCCAGGTAGTCGCGGTCACCTCCCGGCACGGTGGCCGGGTCGCGCGGGTCCACACCCTGGATGGCCGCCAGCACGGCCGCGGCGTCGGTGACGCTCCTGGTGATCGGGCCTGCGGTGTCCTGCTGCGCGGAGATGGGGATCACGCCGGAGCGGCTGACCAGGCCGAGCGTGGGCTTGATGCCCACGACGCCGCTGGCGCCCGCCGGGCAGACGATGGAGCCGTCGGTCTCGGTGCCGATGGTCACCGCCGCCAGGGTCGCGGCGGCGGCGACCGCCGAGCCGCTGCTCGATCCGCAGGGGTTGCGGTCCAGCACGTAGGGGTTGTTGGTCTGCCCGCCGACGGCGCTCCAGCCGCTGGAGGAGGGGGCGGAGCGGAAGTTGGCCCACTCCGACAGGTTCGCCTTGCCGAGGATGACGGCGCCCGCCGCGCGCAGCCGCTCGACCAGGAAGGCCTCGCGGGCCGGGCGGGCGCCGAGCAGCGCCAGCGAGCCGGCGGTCGTGCGGAGCGGCCCGACGGTGTCGATGTTGTCCTTGAGCAGGACCGGGATGCCTTCCAGGGCGCCGCGCCCGCCGTGGCGCCTGCGCCGGTCGCTGCGTTCGGCCTCCTTCAGCGCGGCGGGGTTGGTCTGGATGACCGAGTGCAGCAGCGGGTCCACGACCCGGATGCGGTCGAGGTAGAAGCGGGTGAGCGCCACCGAGTCGAAGCGTCCCCTGTCCATGGCGCGCTGGAGGTCCAGGACCGTCGCCCGGTCGAGGTCCAGCCCGCGCAGGAAGGTGTCGGAGTGACGGGTGCCCGCGCGGTCGGCGTGGGCGGGGGATGCCACGGATAATCCGGCGATGAGCGCCACCACCGCCGTCCATCGTGCGGGATGTAGGGGCTTCATGGGCCACGAGCGTAGCCCTGATGCTTTCTGTTGAAAATATTTCGTGTTGAGGCTTTCCGCCGTCGGCGAGCGGTTGCCCGCCCCGCCCGTGGTTGTCGGTCCTGGCGGGCACACTTCCCTCATGCCCGATGAGCCCCTCGAACTCGGCGAGATCGCGCCCTCCGAATACCACGTCCACCACGACACCATGGCCGGCGTCGGCTTCCTGACCATCGCCAGGCGGCTGCCCTCGCTCATCGGCCAGGCCTTCCGCCTGGCCTGGCGGGCCGGCCCGCGCGACACCATGACCACCGTCTCGCTCAACCTGCTCGGCGGGATCGTCACCGCGTTCGGCCTGCTGGCCACCACCGGCGTGCTCACCGCCCTGTTCAGCGAGGGGCCGACCCCCGACCGGGTGCTCGCGGCGCTGCCCGGCCTGATCCTGGTCGGCGCCGCCGCCGTCGTCCGCACGCTGCTGCAGGCGGGCGCGGGCTGGGCGGAGGCGCGGCTGAGCCCGCAGATCGAGCGCGCCTCCGAGGAGCGGCTCTACGCCCTGACCAGCCGGGTCGAGCTGGTCGCCTTCGACGACCCCGAGTTCCACGACGCCCTCGAACGAGCCAGGGGCCGCGGCGCGGCCACCGCGAGCTTCGTGGTGTCGGCGGCCGTGGACGTGGTCACCTCCCTCGTCGGCCTCGCGGCGGCGGCCGGCGTGCTCGGCCTGCTGCACCCGGTGCTGCTCCCGCTGCTCCTGCTGGCCGTGCTGCCCGACGCGTGGGCCGCGGTCCGCAGCGCGCGCCAGCGCTACTCGACCCTGTACGGGCTCGGCCCGGCCCGCCGCCGCAAGTGGATCCTCGCCGAGCTGCTGGCCGATCGCGAGCCCGCCGCCGAGGTCCGCGCGTTCACCATGCGGCACTTCCTGCTGCGCGTGTACGACGCGGTGGCGCGGGCCGAGCAGGAGGAGCTGCTCAAGCTGGTCAGGCGGCAGACGCTCACGCGGCTCGCCGGCAACGCGCTCGGCGGCCTCGGCACCGCCCTGGTCTACCTCGCGCTGGGCGTGCTGCTGGCGATCGGCGCCATCCCGCTGGCCGTGGCGGGCACCGCCGTCCTGGCCATCCGCTCCAGCCAGGGCTCACTGTCCAGCCTGATGTTCACCACCAACTCCCTGTACGAGCAGGGGCTCTACTTCACCGACTTCCTGCGGTTCTGCGACGACGCCGAGAGCCGGCTGATCCCGACCCGCCCGCTGCCCGCGCCGGAGGGCTTCGACCGCATCACCGCGACCGGCCTGACCTTCACCTACCCCGGCTCCGACACCCCGGCCCTGCGCGGGGTGTCCGTCGAGATCAAGCGAGGCGAGGTGATCGCGTTCGTGGGCGAGAACGGCTCAGGCAAGACCACTCTGGCCAAGATCCTGGCCGGCCTGTACGAGCCCGACACCGGCACCGTCCGCTGGGACGACACCGACCTGCGCCAGGTCAGCCCCGAAGCGCTGCGCTCCCGCACCGCCGTCATCGCCCAGGACCACACCCGCTGGCCGCTGACCGCCCGCTACAACATCACCATGGGCACCGACAAGGGCGAGCCCGCCCTGCACGCCGCCGCCACCGTGGCCGGCGCCGACGAGGTCATCGCCGATCTGCCGCACGGCTACCGCACCCTGCTGGATCGCCGCTTCAAGGACGGTCACGAGCTGTCCGGCGGCCAGTGGCAGCGCATCGCCGTCGCCCGCGGCTTCCACCGCGACGCCGACCTGCTCATCTGCGACGAGCCCACCGCCGCCCTCGACGCCCGCGCCGAACACGCCCTGTTCGAACGCATCCGCCACCACGCCGACGGCCGCACCGTCCTGCTCATCACCCACCGCCTGGCCAGCGTCCGCTACGCCGACCGCATCTACGTGCTCGACCACGGCCTGGTCACCGAGGAAGGCGACCACGACACCCTGATGGCCCTCGACGGCCTCTACGCCGACCTCTACACCTTGCAGGCCAGCGCCTACCGCTGAGCCTCAGCCGAGCCGCAGGAGGGAGCCCTGCCAGCGGGCGCGCAGCCACCGGTCGTGACTGGCCACCACGATCGCGCCGGGCCCGTCCGTCCCCAGGGCCTCCTCCAGCTCGTCGGCCAGGCGGGGCGAGAGGTGGTTGGTGGGCTCGTCGAGCAGGAGCAGCTCGGGCGGGTCGGCCACCAGCAGGGCCAGCGCGAGCCGGCGGCGCTGGCCCACCGACAGCTCCCCTACCCTCAGGTCCAGGTCGCGCTCGCCCAGCAGGCCGAGCGAGCGCAGCGGCACGGCCTCGGCGCGCTCCTGGCCGAGCGTCCGTTCGTAGGTCTCCCGCACCGTGCGTTCCGGCCGGTCGAACACGGTGTCCTGGGCCAGCAGGCCGGTGGTCAGCCCGGGCCGCCGCCGCAGTCGCCCCTCGGCCGCCTGGCGTCCGGCCAGCACCGCCAGGAGCGTGGACTTGCCGGCGCCGTTCGGGCCGGTGACGAGCAGCCGGTCGCCCGGCTTGAGGTCGAGGTGGTCGAGCACGAGCCGTCCCGGCACCCGTACGTCACGCAGGGACAACCAGGGCTCGCCGACGTCGGCATCGGCGTCGGCAGCGGCAGTACCGGTCAGGGGGCGGGGGTGGAAGCGGAGCGGGGGTGGCGGGGCGGGCACCTGCTCGCGTTCCAGCTCGGCGAGCCGTCGGGCGGCGTTGCGCACGCGGCGGGAGATCTGCTGCTGCACGCGCCCGGCCCGGTGCCCGTAGCCCATCTTCTCGTTGTCGCGGCGCAGCCCGTCCAGCGCCACGTTGCGCGCCGTGACCGCGACGGAGCGGCGCAGCTCGCCGAGCTCCTCCTGCTCCTCGGCGTGACGCCGCTCCCAGCGCTCGCGCTCGGCGCGCTTCTCGGCCAGGTAGGCGCTGTACGCCCCGCCGTACCGGACGGGCCCGCCGAGCGCCGGGTCGAGGTCGATCAGGTCCGTGCAGACCGCGTCCAGGAACGCCCGGTCGTGGCTGGCCACGACGACCACCCCCGTCATGCCGCGCAGTTGCTCCTCCACGAACGCGGCGGCGTCGTCGTCCAGGTGGTTGGTGGGCTCGTCCAGCAGCAGCGCGGCGGGGCGCCTGATGAGCAGCGCCGCCAGGGCGAGCCGGCCACGCTGCCCGCCCGACAGCGAGGCGATGGCGCGGGTGCGCGGCACGCCGCCCAGGCCGAGCCGGTCGAGGATGATCCCGGCGCGCCGGTCGGCGTCCCAGGCCTCGTGCAGCTGCGCCTGGTCGAGCCGGGCTCCGTACGCGTCGAGCAGGGCGGCGTCGTCGGGCTCGGCGGCCAGCGCGGCGGCGAGCCGGTCCAGCTCGGCCAGGTCCGTACGGGCCTCGCGCAGCGCGTCGCCGAGCACGTCGGCGATCGTGGCGTCGGCGGCGAAGGGCAGCTCCTGGTGCAGGAAGCCCAGGTCGGCGGGCCGTACGACGGTGCCGGAGTCCGGTTCGTCCGTGCCGGCGAGCAGCCGCAGCAGGGTGGACTTGCCTGCGCCGTTCTCACCGATGAGCCCGATCCGGTGACCGGGGGCGGCGGTGAGTGAGACGCCGTCGAGCACGCGCCGCGTGCCCAGCGTCCGTACGAGCTCGTGCGCGAGCAGGGTGTCGATGACCATGCGAGAAGACCTCGGAGGAGAGACCCGGGCGCGGCGGGGCGGCCCGGCGAAGGAGACAGGGTCCGGGGAACGACGACCAGGGCCCGCGTCGGCGGCGGCGTCAGGCGCGCTCACCGGGGCCGGTCAGACTCCGGGATCACCCGGAGATGTCGTCGTCACCTGCCATGTCGGGAGTCTCCTCAGGTGTGATCTTCGTCCTTCACGATAGCAGCCGCCCGGCTCAGCGCGGGTCGGCGGCGGCCTGGCGCTGCTCCTCGGCCCACTGCGGGTGGTGCTTCCTGGCCCACGACCACGTCACCGACCCGGTACGCATGCCGCGCCGCGCCATCGGGTCGCGGTAGGCCAGCCGGAGGTGGCCGAGCACGACGACGGCGATCGCCAGCGCCGTCAGGTCGTGCACGAAGATCGCGCTGGTCCGGGAGATCCACGGCAGAGCCCCGGTGAACCACATCAGCAGCCCCGTGAACATCATCACCGGCACGGCCCCGGCGATCCAGCCGGCCCAGATCTTCTGCCCGGCGTTGAACTTGCCCGCCGGGCGCGGGCCGGGGGTGCCCCGGCGGACGGCGCGCAGCCACTCCCGGTCGTACGGCGCGAACCGGTTGAGCCTGCGCAGGTCGGCGCGGAACGAGCGGGCGGCGAGCCCGATCAGGAACGGCACCGGCAGCAGCAGCCCCGACCACTCGTGGATGACGACCACCAGGTGCCGCCGGCCGACGAGCTGCGCCAGCGGCTCGAAGTAGAGGAAGGCCGCCGCCCCCGCGCACAGCAGCATGAGCGTGGCGGTGGCGCGGTGGACCAGCCGTTGAGGGCGGGTGAAGCGCCGCAGCCGCTCAGGCCGCCCGGTCGAGCCAGCCGTCGACGTCATAGCCGTACTCCTCCCAATATCCCGGGACGACCTGCTCGGTGACGGAGATGCCGGACAACCACTTGGCGGACTTGTAGAAGTACATCGGGGCGACGTAGAGCCGCACGGGGCCGCCGCGCTCGTGGGTGAGCGGCTTGTCCTGCATGTCCAGGGCGATCACCACGTCGGAGCGGCGGGCCTGGCCGAGCGTGAGGCTCTCGGTGTAGACGCCGTCGAAGCAGGTGAAGCGGACCGCCTTGCCCTCGGGGCGCACGCCGGCCAGGTCGAGCAGGTGCGCGAGCGACACCCCGGTGAAGGGAGTGCCCGGCACCCGCCAGCCGTCCGTGCACTCGACGTCGCCCACGACCCGGGTCTGGGGCATGGCGCGCAGCTCGTCCAGCGTGTACGTGATCGGCCGATCGACGAGCCCGCCGATCTCCAGCCGGTAGTCGGCCGCGGTCTTCTCCGGCACCGAGCCCGCCACGCTGAAGTAGCGGAAGCCGTCGGTGCTGGGCAGCAGCCCGGTCAGGCCGGTGGGGTCGTTCGCGCTGGCGGCGCTGACCGCCCGGTCCCAGCCGCTACGCAGGAACGGCGCGGTGGCCAGGCCCAGCACGCCCGCCGCGAGTGTCCCGAGCATCACGCGGCGCGCGATGGGCGTGCCCTCCTCCGCAGGACGTCGCCGGTCAACCATCACATCACTCCTGAGGCCTCGGTTCCGCCCAGGACCGCGGCGGAACGCCCATCCGGCACGGCCATCGGTCGTCACCGGTTCAACTAGTGACGATGGTTGCAGAGAGATCGTCACCTGTCAAACCAGTGACGGATTCAGGAGGTGGTCATGGGCCCCCAGGCGAGCCGGCGGCCGGTGGCCGCCTTCCGGCCCAGCTTCCCCGCCCTGACCTGCACGGCCAGGCTGTCGAGGATGACCCGGGCACTGAGCAGGGCGGTCTGCTCCGCCCAGTCGTACGGCGGCGAGCACTCCACCACCTCGATGCCGGCCAGCCCCGGCTCGGACACCAGCCGCACCAGGTTGAGCGCCTCCCGGGGCAGCAGCCCCCCGGGCTCGGGCCAGCCGGTGCCCGGGACGAACCCGGCGTCGATCACGTCGATGTCGAAGGAGAGATAGACGGCCTCGGCGTTCTGCCAGGCGATCTCCAGGGCGGTCTCGGCGACGCGCTCCACACCGACCCGCTCCACGTCGCCCACCGTGATCACGGTGGTGCCGCGCTCGCGGCCGACCTTGACCCCGGCCCTGGGCGCCTGCCAGCCACCGATGCCGACCTGCACGAGGTTGGTCGCGGGCGCGTTGGCCAGGTTGGTGGCGTGAAACCACGGCGTGGTGTGCATGCGCTCGTCGAGATCGGTCTCCTGGGTGTCCACATGGCGGTCGAAGTGGATGATGCCGACGTTGCCCCCATGATGCGCGGCGAGCCCCCGGATCGTCGGGAACCCGATCGAATGGTCACCCCCCAGCACCACCGGCATCACGCCCTGCTGGACGACGTGGCTCATCGCCTGGCTGATCTGGTCGAACGACTTCTCCAGGTTGCCGGGGATGGTGAACACGTCCCCGATGTCCACCAGGTTGAGCTGCTCGCGCAGGTCCACGCCCAGCTCGTAGCTGTAGGTGCCGAACAGGTTCGTGCTGCGCCGGATGCCCTGCGGCCCGAAGCGGGTGCCCGGCCGGTAGGTCGCCCCCGCGTCCAGCGGCACCCCGAAGATCGCCACCTCGGCGTCCCCGACGTCGTGCACGTCCTCCACGTAGGGGCACTTCAGGAACGTGCCGCGCTCACCCGCGAAGTGCGGCAGCTCCCCCCGCGCGAACGTGGGGATCGTGCGATCCGTCAGCGTGGGCGCGCCCGGCAGCCCGTGGGCCAACGCCCGCTCGATCTCCTCCTGGTGCCGGGCCGATGAGATTTCCGCCTCCGCCCGCTGGGCCCAGGCGCCTTCCTGATTTACGTTGGCCATGATTCGGAGTGTTCGCTCGTAACGATCGGCTGTCCAGCAATGATCATTCTGGGTGTCACGCTCGCCATCATCGCCATGATCGTCGTCGGGCTGCTGGTGGCTCGCCGCGTCGCAGGCGACAGCAGGAACTTCCTGGTCGCAGGTCGTACCCTGGCTTTGCCCGTGGTCGCCGCCACCCTCATGGGCCAGGCCGTCGACACCAACGCCACCCTGGGCGCCACCGACCTGGCGGCCACCCTCGGCTTCTGGGCGGGCGCCGGGCTGCCTGTGGGCCTGGCCCTGTGCCTGCTGCTCACCGGCCTGTTCTTCGCCCGGCCGATGAACCGCATGGGGCTGACCACGCTGCCCGACTACTTCCGGCTGCGCTACAGCAGGGCCGTCGAGGTCGCCGCCGCCCTCCTGATGATCGCCGCGTTCGCCATCCTGGTCGCGGGGAACCTGGTGGCGGGCGGTTTCCTGTTCGAGCGGTTCCTCGGCACGTCGTACACCGGGGGCATCCTCATCATCGTCGCGGTCGTGCTGATCTACACGCTCGCCGGCGGGCTGCTCAGCGACGCCTACACCTCGATCGTGCAGATGCTCATCACCGCCGCCGCCGCGTTCGCCCTGCTGTTCTGGGTCGCCTTGACGTACGGGCTGAGCGCCGCGCCCGGCACCGGCCCGCTCGACCTGGAGCAGCTGTCCGACCCGGCACAGGGCGCGGTCGTCAACTGGGCCACGCTCGTCGCGCTCGGCGTCGGCGACATCGTCGCCATCGACTTCATGCAGCGCATCTTCGCCGCCCGCTCCCCCGACGTCGCCCGCCGCGCCTGCTTCATCGCCGCCGCGGGCACCACCGTGATCGGCGTGCCGTTCGCGCTGGCCGCCGTCTCCACCGGCCAGGGCCTGCTGACGCTGCTCGACGAGGCCGCTCCGGCCGGGCTGAGCGTGCTGGTGCTTGCGGGCATCGTCAGCGCGTCGCTGTCCACCGCCGACGGCGCCATCCTGGGCACCGCCGCCGTCGCCGTGCGCAACGTGGGCTCGGCCCGCCGCGTCCACCATCCGGGCCGGCCCGACCCGCTGCTGCGCGCCACGCGCTGGGCGATGCCGCCCGTGGTCGGCGGCGCGGTGCTGCTGGCCCTGCGGGTGCCACAGACCGGGGTGCTGCTCACACTGGCCTTCGACCTGATGCTGGCCTGCCTGGTCGTGCCGTTCGTGCTCGGCTTCTGGTGGCGGCGCGGCGGCGCGCCCGCCGCCATGGCCGCGCTGACGGTGGGCCTGGTCGTACGGCTGGCGCTGTTCGTGATCACGCCCACCATGTACGGCGCGCCCAACACCCTGCTCTACCTGCCGAACACGCTGGTCGACGCGACCTTCGACGGCTGGCCGACGTTCATCGCGCTGGGCGCGTCCCTCATCGCCTACCTAAGCGTCGCGCTGCTCACCGCCCCGGCCGGGGTCGCCGGCCGGGAGCTGCGCGTGGAGGAGTCCGCGCCCGTCAGGGACGGATGACGATCTCCAGGTACTCCAGGGGCATGAGCAGGGTGTCGCCGTCGGCGTTCAGCTCGTGGACCAGCTCGGTCAGGTCGGAGACGAGGGCCCGCCTGCCCGCCTCGTCCAGGGCGCCGAGCGTCACCACCGTGGGTCCGTACGTGGCGCACCAGGCCCGCACGTGCTCGTCCGGGCTGGGGAAACGCCACCACAGCTCGCGTGTCGCCGACTCGATCTCCGCCCCCGGGCCGAACAGCTCGCGCAGCCCTTCCGCCGTGCCCCAGCGGCTCTCCGGCCTGGCGCCGGGCGCGGGCGGGACGTACGCGGTGTTCAGCGCCAGCATCCGGCCCATGTAGCCGGACGGCGTCCAGCACGCCAGCGCGATCCGGCCGCCGGGCCGCGTCACCCGTACCAGCTCGGCGGCGGCCCGCTCCTGGTCCCGCGCGAACATCACCCCGAACGTCGAGGTCACCAGGTCGTAGGCGTGGTCGGGCACCGGCAGCGCCTCGGCGTCACCGTGCCGGAAGTCCACCGCCAGCCCTTCCGCCTCGGCCCTGCGGGCGGCGTGGGCCAGCAGCTCGGGCTCCAGGTCGATGGCGGTGACCCGGGCGGCCCTGCGGGCACCGGCCAGAGCCACGTTCCCGGTGCCGGTGGCGACGTCCAGGTGCTCCTCACCGGCCCGTAGCCGCGCCGTCTCGCACAGCAGCTCGGCGGCCAGGAGGAACCGGGCGCCCACGGAGCGGTAGTCACCGATCGCCCACGTCCGCTGCTGCGCGTCGTCCTGCTCCGGCATCATGATCCTCCCCGGTCGATCCTCGGCCAAGATCCCGTCGCTGCCAGTCTGCGGGACCGGGGCGGCGGCTGGCCAGATCGACTTCGCGGTGCTGCCACGCGATCACCCTGCGGCGGCGCCCGTCAGGTGATGGGCCACAGACGGACGGTGCCGTCGGCGCCGGCCGCCGCGAGGGTTCTTCCGTCCTGGCTGAACGTGAGGAGCAGGGGGCCGGTGTGGCCGGGGAAGACGGCTTCGAGCTCGCCGTTGAGCACGTCGCGGACCAGGACACCGTCCGATCCGGCCTCCGGGCCGGCGCCTGCGGCGAGCACCCGGCCGTCCGGGGCGAAACCCAGCGCGCTGAAGGTCCTGCCGGCGCTCGACAGCGTGCCGAGGTTCTTGCCGTCGGCCACCTCCCACACCTGCACCCGGTTGCCGGGATCCGTGCCCCGGACGGTGGCCAGCCTCGCGCCGTCGGGGCTGAAAGCCGATGCGCCCACGAGATTGCCGCTCTCCATGGGGAGGTTGGGCCGGCTCCGGCCTTCTGCCACGTCCCACAGCCGCGTGGTGTCGTAGTAGGAGCCGCTGGTGGCCAGGAGTGTGCCGTCACCGCTGAACTTGAGAGTGAAGGCGCTCATCTCCTCGCCCGTGACCACGTTCCAGCGCCGGACCTGGTGGTCGTCGTGGCCCACGGTGATGAGGAGCTTGCCGCCCTGGCTGAACGTCATCGCGTCGAGGGGGCCGTTGAGGCCGGTGATGGTCGTCGTGGGCCGGAAAGGGGCGCCGCCGCCACCGGCGCTTCTGTCCCGGGAGGAGGTGAGGCCCAGATACGTGAGCACGGCGGCTGCGGCCAGCACCAGCGCGGCGCCCGCCACGAGGGCCTTGGGGCGGCGGGTCAGGGGTGCCGGTCGCCAGGGGCTCGCGGTCGGCTGCGCACCGGCTTCGGTGGTCGCGGGCGGCGCGTCGGAGGCCGTCTCCGATAGCCCGGCCGCCGCGGCCGCATCCGGCAGGGCGACCGGTGGCGACCCGGACGGCTGCGGCTGCGCAGGGGAAGCTGCTGCGGGTTCAGGCGGCGCGCTTTCGGGCGGCGCGGGCAGACGGGGCGCGGGCGCAGACGGCGCGGGCAGACGGGGCGCGGGCGCAGACGGCGCGGGCAGACGCGGCGCGGGCGCAGACACGCGGGCAACGTCCAGTTCACGTCCGCGCGATGACCGTGCGCCCCTCGACGTTGTCCTGCTTCTTGGGCCGCTGCTGCGGCATCTCCTCCACGACCCGGTCGTGCACGTACCCGTACAGCTCGTCGCAGGGATCGCACCGGCGGGAAAGCTCCATCGCGGATTCCCCGCGCCGACGGAACGACTCTCGCGCGGATTCACCTCACCGGCTGGCTCGCCGCCGGCCCGGCACCACCCGTCATCGGTGCGATGCCGGTCGCCGGCGCCGGTTCAGTCCACCTTGGCCTCCCGGCCGTGGACGATGAGCGCGTACAGGACGAGGACGTCCACCGCGATGACGGCGAGCGACCACCAGGGGTTCACGGCGATCCAGGTCAGCTGGGTCAGGGCGTTCAGCATGACCAGGACGACGCCGACCATCCTGGCCCAGGCCTGCCCGACGCTGATGGCGATGCCCGTGGCCAGGAGCAGGACGCCGAGGGCGAGATGCAACCAGCCCCAGGTGGTGACGTCGAAGAGCAGCAGGCGGTTGGGCGTCTGTACGTAGATCCGGTCGGCGAAGACGGCGGCGAGACCGGTGATGATGTTGAACAGCCCGGCCAGGACCATCATCATGCCGCCGAACCAGATCCAGCCGACCCAGCCGGTCACCTGGCGATGCGCATGGTGGTAGGTCATCGGAAACCTCCCCTGTGGACTCTGACTTCCGTGTGTTGCTTCCCCCACCAAGCCCGACAAATGCGATAAATCGGGATATAGGGCCACAAATGGGGTGGCTTATGCTCAGTCTTGAGCATGCGCTTGCCTTTTCCGGAGGCGGCCGGGGGCACCACCGTCCCATGGCAGACCTTCCCTTTCACGACCGGGCGGACTTCGACGACGCCGAGCGCGGCTTCCTCGCCAAGCTGACCCCTGCGGTGATCGAGGCGGCAGACGGCAGGGTCGTCTGGGACAACGACGCCTACGGCTTCCTCGACGGCGAGTGCCCGGACACGGCCCACCCCAGCCTCTGGCGGCAGGCGCAGCTCTGCGCCAAGCAGGGGCTGTTCGAGGTGACGGACGGCATCTATCAGGTACGCGGCCTCGACCTGTCCAACATGACCCTCGTGGAGGGCGAGCGCGGCGTCATCGTCATCGACCCGCTGGTCTCCACCGAGTGCGCGGCCGCAGCGCTCCGCCTCTACCGCGACCACCGCGGCGACCGCCCGGTCACCGGCCTGATCTACACCCACTCCCACGCCGACCATTTCGGCGGCGCCCGTGGCGTCACGGACGGCACCGGGATCCCCGTCGTCGCGCCCGCGCACTTCATGGAGCACGCCGTCGCCGAGAACGTCTACGCCGGCACCGCCATGAACCGCCGCGCCGCGTACATGTACGGCCAGCACCTGCCCCGCGACCCGGGCGGCCAGCTCGGCTGCGGCCTGGGCATGGGCACCTCGACCGGCACCGTCTCGCTCGTCCCGCCCACCCTGGACGTCACCCGCACCGGGCAGGAGGAGACGATCGACGGCGTCCGCATCGTCTTCCAGCTCACTCCCGGCACTGAGGCCCCGGCGGAGATGAACTTCCTCTTCCCCGACCACCGCGCCCTGTGCCTGGCCGAGAACGCCACCCACAACCTGCACAACGTCCTGACGCTGCGCGGCGCCCTGGTGCGCGACACCCGCGTCTGGTCCCGCTACCTGACCGAGGCCATCGCCCTGTTCGCCGACCGCGCGGACGTGGCCTTCGCCTCCCACCACTGGCCGACCTGGGGCAGGGAGCGCATCGTCACCTTCCTGTCGCAGCAGCGCGACCTGTACGCGTATCTGCACGACCAGACCCTGCGCATGCTCAACCGCGGCATGACCGGCGCCGAGATCGCCGAGGGCATGCGGCTGCCGCCCGCGCTGGAGCAAGCGTGGCACACGCACGGCTACTACGGCTCGGTCAGCCACAACGTCAAGGCGATCTACCAGCGTTATCTCGGCTGGTTCGACGGCAACCCGGCCCACCTGTGGGAGCACCCGCCGGTCGAGCAGGCGCGCCGCTACGTCGAATGCCTCGGCGGCACCTCCGCCGTCGTCGCGCTGGCCGACCGCTACGTCGGCGAGGGCGACCTGCGCTTCGCCGCCACCCTGCTCAACCACGCGATCTTCGCCGACGAGCAGGACTCCAGGGCCCGCCGGCTGCTGGCCGAGGTCTACACCCGGCTGGGCCACGGCGCCGAGAACGCCACCTGGCGCAACTTCTTCCTGACCGGCGCCGCGGAGCTGACGGGCCACGCGTCGGCGGGCGCCACCGACACCACGTCGCCGGACCTGCTCCGGGCGCTCACCGTCGAGCAGATCTTCGACTCGCTCGCCATCCGCGTGAACGGCCCCGGCGCCTGGAACGAACGCTTCGCCATCGACTGGCACCTCACCGACCTGGACGAGCGCCACCGCACCACGATGGGCAACGGGGTGCTGATCCACCAGGAGTCGCCCTCCGGCGGCGGCGCCGACCTGACGCTCCGGCTCACCAAGGCGCGCCTGATGGGCCTGCTGGCCGGTGACGGCGACCCCGGCGGCCTCGATCACGACGGCGACGTGTCCGTCCTGGAACGGCTGACCGCCCTCCTGGAGGAGCCCGCGCCGGACTTCGCCATCGTCACCCCCTGACCACGGCTTCGGCCAAGAATGCCCAGCCTTGGGCCATAGGTGCTGCAACCTCCGGCGTGTCCGTCGACCGCGCCTGGACGTCTGGCGCAGGCTCGCAGAGGGCTCGACCGGCACACGGACTGATGGGAAGCACGGGCATGGCCGAACTGGGACGCGTGCGCTGGAAGCGCTTCGCCTGGATCTTCGCCCCCGTCGCGGCGACGACCACGCTGCTCGTCGGTGCCACGGCGCAGGGCGTCATCGGCGCCACGTTCGTGGTGTCCGGCAACAGCTTCAAGCTCTTCGCCGGCGAGCTGCGCGGCCAGGGCTTCGCCCTGTCCAGCAACGTGGTACGGACCAGGAAGGACCGGCTGATCCCGGTCATCACCACCGGCGTACGGCGAGCCGTGGTCACCGGCCTGTGCCAGAGCGCGCTCGTCAAGACCCCCCTCGGCACGGTGACGATCGAGCTCACCGGCGGCCGCAACGGCAACGAGGTGACGATCGACGACCTGGTGATCGACGTGGCGGCGGGGCGGACCGCCTCCTCCCTGCGCGAGCTGGAGCTGGGCCGCGACGCCGCCACGCTGGACGAGGTCCCCGACGCCAGGGGCCCGGCAGGCACCTTCGGCAGCCAGGCCAGGTCGGTCGTGCTGCGCAACGTCAGGCTGGAGCCGTGGGCCGCGACGGCGGCGACGTTCAGCCTGCCCGACCTCGGCCTGCGGGTGCTGCGCGGGGTGCAGGAGTGTTTCTGAGAGCCGATGGGGGAGAGCGTCGTGAGGCTGTGGCGGCGATCGCGGCCGTTCTGGGGCGGGCTGTTCATCGTGGCGGCGGGGCTGGAGCTGCTCTCCATCCCGCTCGCGGTGAACGCGCTGCCCGTGGCGGTGATGTTCGGCAGGGTGGGCGCCGGGTTCCTGATCGCCCTGACGCTGGTGATCGCGGGGGTGCTCGTCTGGTTGCAGCCCGGCCAGCGGATGTTCCTCGGCCTGGTCTCGGTGCTGCTGTCCATGGCCTCCTTCGTCTACTCCAACCTGGGCGGCTTCCTGATCGGCATGCTCATGGGGCTGCTGGGCGGCATGCTGACGATGGCGTGGACGCCGGTCAGCCTGCCCGCCAACCGTCTCGACCGCGTCACCGTGCGCGGCCTGCTGGCGGCGGCGCGGCGGGCGCCTGATCTGCTCACCGCGACGCGGCGGAAGCCCGGCCTGCTCGCCACCGCACGAGGGAAGCCCGGCCTGCTCGCCACCGCGCGGAGGAAGCCCGGCGTGCTCACCGCAACGCGACAGAAGCCCGGCGTGCTCGCCGCGACAGGGCGCGGCACAGGGCGGGACGTGGCGGAGCCTCGGCCTCTGGACACCTTCGACGCGCTCGGCTGACGGCCTGCCGGTCGCCTCACCTGCCGAGCCTGAACTTCTGCGCCTCCCCCACACCCGCTGGTGGTCCGCCCACCGCGACGGGGTTGGAGACCCAGTGCACCGCCTGCCGCCTGAGCAGGTCGTCCTCGTTCCGCAGCGAGGTGATCACGTCGTCGCCGCGCCGCGAGCTGCTTGCGCAGCGGATCGAGCCTGGACGGCTTGGAGCCGTCGGTGAAGTAGCCGGGGTAGTGCGCCCGCAGCGCGTCCTCCCCGGGCGCGGGTGCCACCCCGGTGGGCGCCTGCTTGGTCACCTCCACCATGGACGTGCGACCGGTACCGGGCTGTCGCCGTGGCTCCTGGACGTCACCGTCACCGTGAAGTACTCCGCCGAGCAGGGCGGCGAACCGTTCGCGGGTGCGGTCAAGGGCCTGCTCAAGCCCGCTCCCACGGCCCGCTACTGCGACGTGCCGGCGGAGTTCCCCGAGGAGTGGTCGGCGTTCCTCGACGGCTCCGACGACACGATGGTCCTGCCGTTCACGCCGGCGTCGTTCCCCGGCATGATCGGCCGCGCCGTCACCGGGGTGTACGCCCTGTACTCCCCGGCCGGCTCAGGCCGCTTCCTGCTCAACGGCGACCAGCGCCTGGCTCTGGACGAGGGCAAGCTCGTGCCCACGCCCGGCTTGACCGCCGGACCTGGCGGCTGGTGCTGGACGGCGACAAGTCCGCTCTGGCGGGGCTGGGCCTGATCGTGGCCTACCGCGCCCGCCAGCGGACCCCACCCGTGCCCCGGTCAGGGGCACGGGTGCCTACGGGTGAAGCGGCCCCTCCTCGGCGTTCCTGGCGAAGGGCGGCTGCGCCGGCTGCTCGGCCGCGGGCCTGGGGGTGCCGCTGAGGATCCGCTGGACCGCGTCGCCCCTGTTCTTGAGGTTCTCGGTGTCGTCCTGCCATTGGATGCGTGGGCGTCGGGGTGTGTCAGGCATGCCAGCCACCGTAGTGACATGATCGGCAAGGCCGCGTAACGAGAGTCTCAGCTTTCCGTGCTTCGCGGCAGCCCGCCCGGGATGATCCGTTGCCCCGCTAGGCTTCCGCGCATGCAGCGTCCCCTCGCGCACCGGCTGGCCGTCGCCCTGCTCGCGCTCCTCTGGCCCGGCCTCGCCGGCGGCGTCGTGCTGGTCTGGCAGGGCCGCGCCGCCCCCTACGAGATCTTCGCGGGGGTGTTCTGGAGTGCGGTCTGGTACTTCTGGCTCGCCCGGGTCTGGCTGGGCGGGCCGATGGCGATCGGGCTGATGCGCAAGGCCCTCTACGGGATCTGCCCGATCCTGATCCTCGCCGCCGGGCTGGCCGTCGGGATGAGCGACGGCGAGATCCACCCGTCGCAGCTCACCGGGTTGGGCGCCGCCCTGTGCGGCCTCGCCGCCGCGCTGCTGCTCGGCCGCGGGGAGGTCAGGCGCTGGAGCGAGTCGGCCGCCGCGCCGAAGGCGGTCCGCCAGCCGCCCGACGGGACCGCCTTCGACCTGCGGGCCGTCGCGCTGCGGCAGAACAGGGGCATGTTCGGCTGCCTGATGATGGTCGTCGCGGCGGTCGTCCTCGTCGTGGTCGGCCTCATCGGCGCGGCGCTGCCCGCCGACCGGGGGACGGACGCGCCGGACTACATCGCGTTCATGGTGGGCGTGGTGCTGGTGGTGGTCATCGGCATCGCCGGATATATCCGGATAAATCTCCAGGCCAAGGCGCTGGGCGTGCTGGTGATCACCGCGCGGGGCGTCAACGACCATCCGTGGTCCAGGCTGCGCTCGGTCTCCCTGTCGTACGCGGGCGAGGCGTCCGTCGTGGCCGGGGTCCGCCGCCATCCGGGGGTGCGGCTCGACCTGTCCCTGTACGACGAGCCGGACGAGCACCACCTCGCCCTGCCCAACGAGGCGAACGTGCACGGCTCGATCGCGGCGGCGCTGGCGGCGCACGCGCCCGAGGGCGTCTTCCTCGGCTGGACCCGGCGGGCGGACCGGGCGCGGTCAGCCCGCTAGGCTCAGGCGGAAGGTGTAGTAGTCGACCTTCCAGCCGTCCCTGACGAGGTCACGGTGGGCGACGACCTGTCTGGTGAAGCCCGCCTCGTCGCTGAGCCGTTCGAGGTAGGCCAGGTCGCCCGCGGTGCCGAAGCCGATCAGCACGCGCCCGCCGGGGGTCAGGTGCCGTCCGGCGTCGCGGAAGAACGCCGTCATCGCCCGGTAGTCCTCGTCGGTGGTGGCGGCCTCGAACAGGTCGCGTGGTGCGAACCAGCGGAACGGCGGGTCGAAGACGATCAGGTCGAACCGGCCCTCGACGTGGCTGAACACGTCGCTGTGGCGGACCTCGACCCGGTCGGCCACGTGGTTGCGCGCGGCGTTGTCGCGGGCGGTCTCCACGGCGAGCGGGTTGATGTCCACGGCCAGCACCTCCGCGGCTGCCGAGGCGGCCAGGACGGCGTTGACGCCGCAGCCGGTGCCCAGGTCGAGGACGCGGTCGCCGGGGCGGACCTCGGTCAGCACGGCCTCGCCCATCAGGTGCGACATGCCGGTGATCGGCTGCACGCCGGGCGGCACCCACAGGGTCCTGCCCAAGTAGGTGAACGTCTGGCCCGAGCCCGCCTCGCGCTTGGCGGCCTCGTAGGCACGCTCGTGCCACCGGCGGATCCGTGCCACCTCGGCGGCGGAGAGCGTCGGGGTGTAGGACGTGCCGGCCGGCCGGGACGGGGGTGGGTCGGTGGGGGCCATACCCGAACTCTACGGAAGCGAGTGGCCCGCGCGCTGAGGCTCCGGACGCGGAGGCGGGCCGGGTGAGAGCGTGCTGCGCATCGGGGCGGTGCCGGGCCAGGCGAGGTGGTCGACCGCCAGGAAGGGCTCGGCGACCACGGTGGCGGGGGTCAGCCCGGTGAACTCCATGACGTCCCGGTGCAGGTGGGACTGGTCGGCGTACCCGGTGTCGGCGGCGACCCCGGCCGCGCCCGCACCGGCGACCAGGCGGTGCGCGGCGTGATCGAAGCGGACCAGCTTCGCCGCCGCCTTCGGCCGCAGGCCCAGCTGGGAGCGGAACCGGGACCACAGGCGCTTGCGGCTCCACCCGAGCTCCTGCGCGAGCCCGTCCACCCTGACCAGGCCGCGCCCGTCGACGATCCGGTCCCAGGCCCAGGCCACCTCGGGGTCCACCGGCGCCCGCGCCTCGCGGCGGCCGGCGAGCAGCGCGTCGGTCAGCGCGAAACGGGCCTGCCAGGAGGTGGTCGCGGCCAGCCGCTCGCGGACCCGCTCGGTCTCCCGGCGGCCCCACAGCTCCTCGACGGTCACCACCAGGCCGTCGAGCTCGGCCGGGGAGACGCCCAGCACCGAGCGGGCGATCACCGGGGACAGGCGTACCTGGAGGCACTCGACGTTCTCGCCGCGTGCCCAGACCGTCCCCCCGGCCCCGAACCCCGGCCCGGCGACGATGCTCCCCCGCTGCCGCGGCCCCGCGCCGCCGTCGAGGACGGGCGAACCGGCGCCGAAGTCCAGCACCAGTGTCACGGCCGGATGCGGGACCATCCGCAGCGCGTCCAGCCCGGCGATCCGGAACCCGGCCATGGTCACCCCGGCCACCCGGCTGGGCCGCCGCCGGCACTCGACGCCCCACGCGACCCCGCCCTGGGAGAACGTGCGCACGGCACCATGCTACGCGGGCGATCGAAGGAACATTCGTCCAAGCCACCGGCGGGCACCGGCGGCGACAGTGGCCTCATGACCCTTTCTGACGGCGGACCGCACCTGGACGATGCGGCCGCGACCACCGAGAGCCTGACCCTGTCCCTGCCCGACGGCGCGATCCACGTCCGCCTCGACGGCCCGCGCGACGCTCCCGCCCTCCTGCTCATCCACGGGTCCGCGGCCTCGGTCCGCTCGTGGGACCGGCTCGTGCCGCTACTGACGGCAGCCCATCGCGTCATCCGGATCGACCTGCTCGGCCACGGCCGCTCGGCCAAGCCGGGCGACCGCAGCTACGCGATCCCGGACCAGGCACGCCGGGTGGGCGAGGCGCTGGACCTGCTCGGCGTGCCGCGCGTCGTCGCCGTCGGGCACTCCAGCGGCGGGGTGGTCGCCACCGCCCTGGCCGAGCGGCGGCCCGACCTCGTGACCGCGCTCGCGCTGGTCAACACCGGCCCCAGCCTGGACGCCCACCTCGCGCCGCCGGACGCCGCCGCGCTCAGCCCCCAGCAGTGGCCGCCGACCGACGAGCAGCTGCGCCGGTTCGCCGGCACCGGGTTCAGCCGGGCCGGGTTCGAGGTGCCGCCGGAGCTGCTGCGGGAGGTGCGGCTGATGACCTTCCACACGCTCGCCGCGACGATGGCGGGCACCACCGGCTACCTGCGGGAGCGGGCCCTGCCCGAGCGGCTGGCGCCCCTCGGCAAGCCGCTGCTGGTGATCTTCGGTGCGGATGATCGCCGCTGGCGCTCCTCCTCCGCCGCCGGCTACGGCCTCGTTCCGGGAGCGGCGATCGAGCTGCTGCCCGGCATCGGGCACTCGCCCATCCTGGAGGACCCGCCGGCGACCGCCTCGCTGCTCCTGGACTTCACCGCCGCGTCGGTGACCTGACCATCAGCGCGTGAGGCTGTCGCTGGGCTGCCCGGTGCCCCACGAGGCGAGGATGCGCAACGCGTCGTGCGAGGGCGTGCCGGGCTCGGCGGTGAGGACCATCAGCCGCTGGCCCGAGCCGTCGGGGCTGCTCCACGTGTCACAGTCGAGGGTGAGGTCGCCGACCAGCGGGTGGCGGTAGCGCTTCGTCCCGTAGGCGGCGTTGTTCACGCGATGCTCCGCCCACCAGGTACGGAAGTCGGCGTCCCGCACCGACAGCTCACCGACGAGCCGGGCCAGCTCGGGATCGTCGGGATCGGCCCCTGACTCCATGCGCAGGGCGGCGACGGCGTCGCGGGCGTCGTGCTCCCACTCCAGGTGCATGCCGCGCATGACCGGGTCGGTGAACAGCAGGTACAGGTAGTTGCGCCGGTCGGCGGGCAGCCGGGAGAAGTCGGTGTAGAGGGCGGCGGCGCCGGCGTTCCACTCCAGGACGTCCAGCCGCCTGCCCAGGACGATGGCGGGGGTCGCGGTGAGCTGGTCGAGCAGGCGCCGCATGGCGGGGCGGACGCGTTGCACGGGCCGGCGCCTGCGGGGCCGGGCGTCGGTCTTGCCGGCGAGCTGGTACAGGTAGCGCTGCTGGTCCTCGTCCAGCCGCAGCGCGCGGGCCAGCGTGGCGAGCACCGAGGCGGACGCCCTGACGCGGCCCTGCTCCAGCCGCGTGTAGTAGTCGACGCTGATGGCGGCGAGCTGGGCGACCTCCTCCCGGCGCAGCCCCGCGACCTTGCGCCGGGACTCCTGCTCGGGCAGGCCGAGCTCGCGCGGGTCCAGTTGGGCCCGGCGGGCCTTGAGGAAGGCGCCGAGTTCGCCGGGGCCAGATGTGGGGCTCATGTCTCCATTGTCGGACCTGTGGTGCCGAGGTTGAGGGGGCAGGTTCTTTCCCAGGCAAGAACCCGCCGCTTTTGCCCGCCCCGCGATGCGACGACTGTGGACACGTGCCCGGCACCGAGCCGGGCCGGCCGAACACTTACGGAGCATCCCATGTCGAAGATCGACGTCACCTTCCCCAGCGCCGGCATCCCCCTCGCCGGGCACCTCCACCTCCCCGACGCCCCGGCGGCGGGGCCGCGCCCGGCGATCGTCGTGGGGCATCCCGGCACCGGGGTCAAGGAGCAGGCCGCCGGCCTGTACGCCCGCCACCTGGCCGAGCGGGGGTTCGTCGCGCTCGCCTACGACGCGGCCTACCAGGGCGAGAGCGGCGGCGAGCCGCGCAACCTGGAGGACCCGGCGCAGCGCGTCGAGGACCTCAAGGCCGCCGTGAGCTTCCTGACCACCCGCGGCGAGGCCGATCCCGGCCGCATCGGCATGCTCGGCATCTGCGCCTCGGGCGGGTACGCCCTGTCCGCCGTCGCCGGTGACCGGCGCGTCAAGGCGGTCGCCACCGTCAGCGCCGCCGACGTGGCCCGCCAGTTCCGGCTGGGGGCCGACGGCACGCAGGACCCGGCGGTGTACCTCGGCATGCTGGACGCCGCGGCGCACGCCCGTACCGTCGCGGCCGGGGGCGAGGAGGCGCCGGTGCTGGACCTCTTCCCCGAGACGGTCGAGCAGGCCCGCGCGCTCGGCGGCGAGCACGGCGCCGAGGGCTTCGAGTACTACCGCACCGAGCGCGGCCGGCACCCCCGCTCGCCCGGTCTGCTGACCTGGGACAGCGTGGACAGGCTGGCCTCCTTCGACGCGTTCGCGCCCGTGCCGCTGATCGGGCAGCGGCCGCTGCTCATGGTCGTCGGGACCCGGGCGGTGACGTCGTGGATGAGCGTCGAGGCCTTCCAGCGGGCGACCGGGCCGAAGGAGCTGCACTGGATCGAGGGTGCCAGCCATGTGGACCTGTACGACAGGAAGCAGTACGTGGATCCGGCCGTCGAGCGGATCGCCGCGTTCTTCGGCGAGCACCTGGGCAGGACGGCCTGATCGCCACGGCCTGACCGCCGCGCCTGATCGCCGGCGCCTGATCGCCGGCGCCTGATCGCCGGCGCCTGATCGCCGGCGTCTGATCGCCTCGCAGCGCGAGCGGCCGCCCGTCATGGGCGGCCGCTCGCGAGGGAGACTTCCGGTCGCTTACTTGAGCAGGCGCTTGCCGAGAAGCTCCTTGCCCTGCTCGGCTCCCTTACGGCTCTCGGCCTGAGCGCGGCGGAAGAAGCTCGCGAGCTCCTGATCGCCCGTACGCTCGGCGTCGGCGATGTAGTTCTCCAGCCGCAGCACGTTGCTCAGGCACTGCTCGACGAACCAGATCAGGTTGTAGTCCTTGTCCTGGGTACCGGTGACCTTGCCGGTCTCCTGGGTCGACGGATCCATCGGTCTCCTCCTAGCCGTTCGACGGTCAGATCCATCCCCCTGCCCACCCGGCGCGACGCCATCGCGCGGCCGGGTCGCCTCCGTCCCCCTGCCCGTCAGGCACGAGGTATGCACCATCGGGCCATGACCCTCGTGCGCGGTTTCACCGGGACGGAAATGCGCGGCCCTTCGTGGGTGTTGGCCGAGACATGGGAAACCGTTTCGCGGACCAGGACGTCATCCGGCGGCTCCTGACCGAGGCGCACACGTGGGCCTTCGTCGGCTTGTCCGACCACCCGGGCCGGACGGCCTACGACCAGGCGGGCCTGCTCAAGTCGCGCGGCCGGCGGATCATTCCCGTCCACCCGGCCGCCGGGGCCGTGCTCGGTGAGCCGGGTTACGCGTCGCTGGCCGAGGTGCCGGGCAAGGTGGACGTGGTGGCCGTGTACCGGCGTTCCGAGCATGCCGGTGAGGCTATCGACGAGGCCATCGCGATCGGGGCCGGGGCGGTCTGGCTGCCCCTGGGTGTGATCGACGAGGCGGCCGGTGAGCGCGCGCTGGCGGCCGGGCTGGACGTCGTGATGGACCGCTGCCCGGGCGTCGAGTGGGCCCTGCGCCGCACCGCCTGAAACCGCGTCGCCGTGCGCCGTTCAGGTCTGGGTGCGGCGGATGACCTTGGTTAGCTGCTGCCCCTCCCCCGCCGCCGGGCTCGCCGGTGCCGTGGACACCAGCACGTCCGGCGGGTCCTGCCGGTAGAAGATGTCGATGTCGACCTCCTCACCCCCCATGATCAGCGTGTCCCAGGCCCCGCTGATCAGCAACGTCCGTAACGTCTCCGCCTTCAGCCCGCGCAGATGCCCCCGGAGCGTGGCGTCGTCCGGCATTCCGGGGATGCGCGGAGCCAGCCGGTCGCGGATCTGCCGCAACCGGCCCATGAGCGCGTCCAGCTCGGCGTCCTGACGCGCGCCGGAATCCCAGCGGGCGCCGGAATCCCCGTGCGCGCCGGAATCCCTGTGCGCGCCCGAATCTCCGCGCGTGCCGGAATCCCTGCGCCCGTCGAGGTCCTTGCGCGGGTCGGAGTCCTGCGCGGCCTCCGCGATGCCCGCCGCGATCTGGTCCTTGATCGCCCGCGTGACCCCCTGCCCGTCCGTGGTCACCATCGCCTTCCAGGCGCGGCTCTTGTGCCGGTACTGCAGCATCGACATGGCCGCCTCGTGCCGGATGAAGTCCGCGTCCCTGAACGGCCGGGCCCGCCAGCTCTGGCTGAGCGTCCTGGCCAGTGAGATGGCCGAGGCCAGCCCGCTGTTCAGGCCGCGGCCGGGCCAGAAGTGGATGGCGTTGGCGGCGTCGCCGAGCAGGAAGCCGTACGTGCCGGGCGTGGCGGAGGTGGGCGGGTGGAGCTGGGCGGTGAAGCGGGGCCGCTGCACCATGTCGAGCCGGAACGCGGTGACCGCGCTCAGGTTCTCCTCCCGTACCCCGAAGAACCGCAGCCCCTCCATCACCCGCCCCCACAGCGCCGACCCCTTGACCAGAGCGGGCAGGAACAGCGTGCTGTGGGTGGAGCAGCGGAACTCGCCGTGCTCGGTCCGGTCCATCAGGCACGGGCTGGCGGCCACGCACTGCTCGAACACGTGCCGCACCGGGTCGATGCCGATGACCTCCTCGGCCTCGGCGTCGGTGAGCCGCATGTTGAGGAAGCCCTCGCCGCGCAGGGCGTTCAGCAGGAAACGGTTCTGCGCCACGGTGAGCAGGACCGTCATGGGGTCGGGCAGGTCGGACTTGACCCGCAGGCCCAGGACGACGTCCCGCAGGTGGTGGCCGTCGAGGGAGTAGATGGAGGTGTCGGCCTTGCCGAACTTGGCGGCGAAGTGCTCGCGGGTGCGCGACCGGCCGCCCTCGCAGATCGCCAGCACGTGGTCGCGCGCCGCGGCCTCGCCGTGCTCGCCGGGGTCGAACCGCTCGGGGACCAGCCTGATCCGGCCCGGCCGCTCGCCGGCCATCGCCAGCAGCGTGTCCTCGATGTAGGAGATGCGCAGGTTGCGCGGGCTGCGGCCGCGGATGGAGTCGGGGCCGGCGGGCCACATCTCGGTGAACGCGCCCGGGGCGAACAGCCGCGCCTGCACCTTCTCCGGCAGGTTCAGGTACTGCCGGCTCTGCACCGTGACCACCTGCTGCCGCCGGACGTTGCCCTGCTCCTTGCCCTTCCAGACGACCCGGTCGCCGTCGGGCATCCAGCGGCCGTCGTACACGGTGATCGCCACCCGCTCGCCCATGAGGTGGTCGAGGAGCAGGGCGAAGCCGAGCCCGACGGGGCCACCGCCGCTGACCGTGACGCGCAGGACCTCGGCGGGGTCCACCGCGCGCGCCGCCCGCCGGCCGATCTCCCGCATCAGCCCCGGGTCCATGATGGTCTCGACGTCGTCGGACGCCTCGAAGCGGAACACCTCGTCGCCGATCGCGATCACGTCGCCGGGCCGCAGCTCGTGCGTGGTCACCCGGACGCCGTTGACCAGGGTGCCGTTGCGGCTGCCCAGGTCGTGCAGCACGTACCGGCCGGCCTCGTACCGCACCTCGGCGTGCGCGCGCGAGGCGCGGCCGCTGGCGATCACGATGCGGCTGTCGCTCCTGCGGCCGAACGTCATCGGCCGGTCGTCGATCGGAAACCTCTGTCCGGACAGCGGGCCCTCACGCCCCACGATCACCGGCGGCATAGGTCACTCCCATTTCCTAGCCCATGGACTGACGGTGCGCCCCAAGCGTGAGCCGGTTCCGGGGAATTGACCGCTGAAAATTACGCACGCGGCGCGCACTTCGCGGGAAGTCGTGACGGCTGTGAAAGCTGAGGCGATTCAGCTGGGCAGGTGCAGCTCGAACCCTCCCGCGGCGAGCTCCGGCAGGAAGGCCGCCGGGTCCACGAGCTGTTCGAGATGCCGTACGCCGGGCGGCAGCGCGGGCAGGTCACGGATGAGGAGCGCCGCGACACGCCCGGTGGCGCGGCTCTGCGAGTGCCCGCTGAAGGCGGCCCGCGCCGGGCCGCGGGCGACGGTCACCGCGAAGCCGTCGCCGCCGAGGTGCACCTTGCCCAGCAGCTTGACCAGGAGGTCGCGCACCCGGGGGCGGCGCAGCACGGCGGCGACGCGCGGCCGTCCTGCCGCCGCGAGCAGGCCGGTCATGAGGCGGGAGTCCAGGCAGAGGCCGGTGCGGGCGGAGGCCAGGCCGAGCGCGCCGAGCCCGTCCAGCGTCCAGGCGATCGCCGCCGCGCCGTGCTGCTCCCCCGAGCCGAGCAGGACGCCGACGAGCAGGTCCCGGTGCCCGCCACGGGCGCCGGCCACCAGGCTCACGCTCAGGGCGGCGGCCAGCAGGTTGGTGACGCCGGGCACCAGTCCGACGCTCAGGGCGGCGATGGCGCCGCGGGCCGTGGCCAGGTCGTCGAGCTCCTCGATCGCCGCGAGCACGTGCCGCGAGGCCGACACGTCCACGTAGTGGATGCCGCGTTCCAGGCAGGCGCGGGCGACGCGGGCGTTGTCGATCTCGGCGCACATGAGGACGGTGGTGACGCCCTCCAGCGCGCTGCCCAGCTCGTCGGGATCGGCGGCGTCCACCCGCTTCGCGGTGGCACCGGAGACGGCGCGGGCCCGCTCGGGTTGCGCCCCGCGACGATCACCCGGATGCCGGGGTACGCGGCCAGCCGCGGCGGCGGCCTCCCTGCCGACCGCGCCGTAACCGCCCAGGACGAGCACCGTGTGCGTGCCGGCAGAACTTTTCGCAGTCACACCACAAGAATGTTTTCGTAGTGCTGCTACAGTCAAGTCCGTGAGCGCGACACGATCACCACGGCGGAGCGAGGACGGGCGAGCGGCGCGGGCCAGGTCCACCAAGGCGCGCATCATCGCGGCCGCCACGGAGCTGTTCACCACGCACGGCTACGCGGCCACCAGCGTCACCGCCATCGCCGCCGAGGCCGCCGTGGGCGAGCAGACCGTCTACTACGCCTTCGGCCACAAGCGGGCCATCCTGAGCGCGGCCCTCGACGTGGCCGTGGCCGGCGACGACGAGCCCGTGCCCACCCTCGATCGCCCCTGGGCACGCGCCGCGATCGCCGACCCCGACCCGCTGGCGCAGCTGCGCCGCCAGGTGTCAGGCGCCGCCGAGATCCTCCTGCGCGCGGCACGGCTGCTGGACGTGGTGCGCAGCGCCGCCATCACCGACCCCGACCTCGCGGGGGTCTGGGACACCAACGTCCGGCAGCGTCTGACCGTGCAGCGGGTCTTCGCCGACGCCCTGGCCGGCAAGACGGCCCTGCGTGCCGGGCTCACGCCGGAGACCGCGGCCGACATCGCCCTGGCCACCCTCTCCCCCGAGACCTACAACCTGCTGGTCCACGGCCGTGGCTGGAGCGCCGAGCAGTGGCGCGACTGGGCGCTCGACGCCCTCACCGGCATGCTGACGACCCTGCCCCGGCCGATGCCGCCCTCCGGGTGACGGCAGGCGGCCTGACGGCAGGCGGGTGACGGCAGGCGGGTGACGGCAGGCGGGTGACGGCAGGCGGGTGACGGCGGGCGATCGCACCACCACCGGCGCCACCCGCCGACCGTCATCACTTCTCGTCGCGCACCTGCGCCGCCGTGACCGCGACGGTGGTGACGATGTCGGCCACGGTCGCGCCCCGGGACAGGTCGTTGACAGGCTTGCGCAGCCCCTGCAGCACCGGCCCCACCGCCACCGCCCCCGCACTGCGCTGCACACCCTTGTACAGGTTGTTGCCGGTGTTCAGATCCGGCACCACGAACACGGTGGCCCGCCCGGCCACCTCGCTGTCGGGCATCTTGGTGCGGGCCACCGCCGGATCGACGGCGGCGTCGTACTGGATCGGCCCCTCCACCCGCAGATCCGGCCGCCGCTCGCGGACCAGCTCGGTCGCCGCGCGCACCTTGTCCACATCCGCCCCCGCCCCCGAGGCACCCGTCGAGTACGACAACATCGCGATCCGCGGATCGACCCCGAACAACGCCGCGGTACGCGCCGAGGCGATCGCGATCTCGGCCAGTTGCTCGGCACTCGGATCGGGATTGACCGCGCAGTCACCGTAGACCAGCACCCGATCGGCCAGGCACATGAAGAACACGCTGGAGACGAGCCCCAGCCGCAGGATCTCGAACGCCGGCCTGATCGTGTGCGCGGTGGTGTGGATGGCCCCCGACACCATGCCGTCGGCCATCCCGGTGTGCACCATCAACGTGCCGAAATAGGACACATCAGTCACCGTGTCCCGCGCCAGCTCCACCGTCATGCCCTTGTGCGCCCGCGCCTCGGCATAGGCGCGGGCGAACCGCTCACGCAGCTCCGCATCGAACGGGCTCAGCACCCGCGCCGCGTCCAGATCCAGACCGAGCTGAGCGGCCTGCACCCGGATCCGCTCCTCATCACCGAGCAGGGTCAGCTCCGCCACCCCCCGGCGCAGCAGGATGTCGGCCGCCCGCAGGATCCGCGGCTCCTCCCCCTCCGGCAGCACGATGTGCCGGCGCCGGGCCCGCGCCCGATCCAGCAACTCGTACTCGAACATGAGCGGCGTCACCACCTCGGTCTTGGCGATGTCGAGCCGCTCCAGCAGCAACCGGCCGTCCACGTGCTCGGCGAACAACCGGACCGCCGTGTCGATCTTCCCGCCCGCCTCCGGCGTGAACCGGCCCTCCACCGCCGACAACCGGGTCGCGGTCTCGAACGTGTCATGCTCGGTGGCCAGCACCGGCAGCGGAATCGCCATCCCGCGCAGCAACCGCTCGACCGGCACCGGCAGATCCGTGCCCCCGGTCAGCACCACCGCCGACAACGCCGCGAACCCCGGCGCCTTGTGCGCCGCGATCAGACCGGGCAGCAACGCGGCCGCCCGATCCGACGGAATGATCACCGCCGCGCCTTCCGTCAGCCGCTCCAGGATGCCCGGCAGCGACATCGCGCCCACCATCAGCGCGCTCGCCTCCCGGCCCAGGCCGTCCCGCTCCCCCAGATACAACCGCCCCTCACAGGCATCCAGCAGGTCGGCCACCGTCGGCGCCCGCAACGACGGCGTCTCCGGCAGCACGAACACCGGCGTCGGATGCGCCGGCGCCACCGGCCCGGCCGCCCGGGTGACCACCACCGCCAGCTCCCGGGCGTGGTGGTGGGCCAGCTCCCGCGCCGACAGCTCGACCGCCGCGCCGATCTGCGCCGCCGTCCGGCCCCGGCCGCTGACGACGTTCAGCACCGGCGTGCCGAGATCCGCGGCCAGCCGGGCGTTGAACCCGAACTCCATCGGCGCCCCCACGTCGGTGTAGTCGGTGCCGACCACCACCACCGCGTCACACCGCCCGGCCAGCGCCCGGAACCGGGCCACCACCTCCCCGGCCGCGCGCTCCCCATCGGCGTGCACCTCGTCGTAGGTGACCCCCGCGCACGCCTCGTACGGCAGGGCGAGCTGGAACCTGCTCCGGATGGTGTTGATCAGCGCGTCCTCCCGCCCCGCCCGCACCACCGGCCGGAACACCCCTACCGTCTCCACCTGCCGGGACAGCAGCTCCACCAGACCCAGGGCGACGGTTCCCTTGTTGCTCTCCGCCTCACCCGCAGCAATGTACACAGCACGCGTCATGCCTCTCATTGTTCTCGGCCCGGGCGGAAATAGGCTCATGGGCATGCCCGACCACATTCTCGTCCTGAACACGGGATCCTCCTCCATCAAGTACGAACTGGTGGACCCGCGCACCCGAGCCCGCTCGGCCAAGGGTCTCGTCGAACGCATCGGCCAGGAGCAGGGGCGGCTGACGCACCGCACCGGCGACGGCCCGCCCTACGTGCGCGACCGCCCGTTCCCCGGCCACCACGAGGGGCTGGAGGCGATGATGGAGGCGTTCGCCGAGGCGGGGCCCAAGCTGGCGCCCACCGCGGTGGGGCATCGGGTGGTGCACGGCGGCGAGCGGTTCGCCGAGGCCGTGCTCATCGACGACGAGGTGATCGCCGCCATCGAGGAGCTGGCGCCGCTCGCGCCCCTGCACAACCCGGTCAACCTCACCGGGATCCGGCTCGCCCGCGAGGTGTTCCCCGGGGTGCCGCAGGTGGCGGTGTTCGACACGGCGTTCCACCGGACGCTGCCGCCGGAGGCGTACACGTACGCGGTGCCGCGCGAGTGGCGGGAGCGGGGCGTGCGGCGCTTCGGCTTCCACGGCACCTCTTACGCCTACGTCTCCCGCCGCGCCGCCGCCCTGCTCGGCCGCGACCTCGCCGAGCTCAACCTGATCGTGCTGCACCTGGGCAACGGCGCCAGCGCGACCGCGATCTCCGGCGGGCGCAGCGTCGACACCTCGATGGGCATGACGCCGCTCGAAGGGCTGGTCATGGGCACCCGCTCCGGCGACGTGGACCCGGCCGTCGGCGGTTACCTCGCCCGTTCGGACGGCCTGGACGCCGAGCAGGTGGAGCACGCGCTCAGCCACCGGGGCGGCCTGCTCGCGCTGACCGGCTCCAGCGACATGCGCCAGGTGCGCGCCCGCGACGACGACGAGGCCCGGCTCGCCCTGGACGTCTACACGCGGCGCATCCGCAAGTACGTCGGCGCCTACTACGCGCTGCTCGGCCGGGTGGACGCGATCGTGTTCACCGGCGGGGTGGGCGAGCACGACGCCGCCACCCGGGCCGAGTCGCTGGCGGGGCTGGAGCGGCTCGGCATCGCCGTGGACGCCGGGCTCAACGCGGCGGCCTCGGGTGAGGAGCGTGCGGTGTCTCCCCCGGGCGCCGAGGTGCCCGTGCTGGTCGTCCCCACCGACGAGGAGGGGGAGATCGCCGGGCAGACCCTCGCGACGCTGACCGCGGACCCCTCCTGACCTGCCCGGCTTCGCCGGAGACGGCACGGTGACCCCCTGAGCGCGGCTATCGTGGGACGAAGATCTGAACCACAGCCGTGCCAGGAGAACGCATGAGCAACCGCCTCACCGCCACGATGATCAGCCAGGCGGCCGAACGGTTGCGCCCCGTGGTCCGCCGCACCGCGCTGGAGCCGAACGAGCGGCTGTCCGGCCTGCTCGGCGGCCAGGTGCTGCTCAAGCGCGAGGACGCGCAGGTCTGCCGCTCCTACAAGGTGCGCGGCGCGTTCAACCTGATCGCCTCGCTCACCGAGGAGGAGCGGCGGCGCGGCGTGGTCTGCGCCAGCGCCGGCAACCACGGGCAGGGCGTGGCGTTCGCCTGCGCGCGGCTGGGGATCAGCGGCCGCGTGTACGTGCCGTCCACCACGCCCCGGCAGAAGCGCGAGCGCATCGCGGCGCTCGGCGGCGACCGGGTGGAGATCGTGGTCGGCGGCGGCACCTACGACGAGGCGAGCGGCGCCGCGCACGCCGACAGCGAGCGCACCGGCGCGGTCTACGTGCATCCGTTCGACGACGTCAGGACGATGGCGGGGCAGGGCACGGTCGGCCTGGAGATCCTGGAGCAGTCGGGCCAGGCGCCGGGCACGGTGGTCGTCCCGGTCGGCGGCGGCGGCCTGATCAGCGGCGTGGCCGTCTGGCTGCGCGAGCACTCCCCCGCCACCCGCATCGTCGGCGCCGAGCCCGCCGGCGCGGCCAGCATGCGCGCCGCCCTCGACCACGGCGGCCCCCTCCCCCTGCCCGAGCTCGACACCTTCGTCGACGGCGCCGCCGTCGGCACGGTGGGCGAGAGCACGTTCCCGCTGGTCGAGGATCTGGTGGACGAGGTCGTCGCGGTCGACGAGGGCGCCGTGTGCACCGAGATGCTGGATCTCTACCAGACCGACGGCATCATCGCCGAGCCCGCCGGAGCCCTCGCGGGGGCCGCCGCGCGCGAGGTCCTCGCCTACGCGCCGGCGGGGCCGGTGGTGTGCGTGGTGTCGGGCGGCAACAACGACGTCAGCCGCTACAACGAGGTGCTGGAGCGCTCGCTCGTGCACATCGGGCTGCGGCACTACTTCCTGGTGACCTTCCCGCAGCGGCCCGGCGCCCTGCGCCACTTCCTGGACGAGGTGCTGGGCGAGGGCCAGGACATCATCGCCTTCGAGTACATCAAGAAGAACAACCGGGAGACCGGCCCGGCGCTGGTCGGCATCGAGCTGGAGCGGGCGGGCGACCTCGACGACCTGCTGTCCAGGATGAAGGCGAGCCCGCTCACGGTGGACCGCATCCCGCCGGGCTCGCCGCTCTTCACGTTCATCCTCTGAGCCGTCAGGCCCTGCGGTCACGGTCTTGCCCGCGCCGTCGGGCGCGAGCACGGAGTGGACGCGGCGCGCGCCGGCGCCCAGGCCACGCTGTCGACCGTCCACAGCGGGTCGGCGGCGATCTCGTCAGGCGTGCGGCCGGTGCAGCGCCCGGTCGAGCCTGAGGTCGCGGAAACCGGCCATCCTGACACCGGGAACGGCGGGACCCGCGCCGGGCGCCGCCACCTCCCAGCCGCCGCGACGCCGGGGCCCCCGCCGAGTCCGCTTCCATCACGCGAGCATTACTGCCGTGATCGTGAACCTGAGCGGCCTCCCGCCCGACTGTGCAGGGTGACGGAAGGGACGAGATGACCGATGAGCTGCTCGTGGTCCGCGCCCAGCTGGGCGAGCGGGCCGCCTGGGCGGAGCTGGTGGGCCGATGGCGGGTGCCGGTGTGGACGTACGTGCGGCGCATGCTGGACGCCGACCGGGCCGACGACGTGACCCAGGAGATCTGGCTGGCCGTGGTCCGCGGCCTGCCCCGGCTGCGCGAGCCGAGCCGGTTCGCGCCCTGGCTGTTCACGATCGCCCGCCGGTCGGTGGCCGATCGCCTGCGTGACGAGTACGCCGCGGCGGACGAGAGCCGCACGGCCGGCGAGGCGGCGGCGGAGGATCCGGTCGAGAGCGTGGTGGACCGGGCCGAGCTCGTCGCCGCGCTGGCCGGGCTGCCGGTGCTGGAGCGGGAGGTCCTCGTCCTGTTCTACCTGGAGGACCTGTCGGTGGAGGAGTGCGCGCAGATCTGCGCCGTCCCGCCGGGGACGGTCAAGTCCAGGCTCAACCGGGCTCGCCGGATGTTGCGCGAGCACCTGGAGGAAAGGGGATACCGGGCGTGAACGAGGAGGAGCCGCGCCTGTCGGCGCGGGAGCTGGTCGAGCGGCTGGAGCCGTCGTTGTCGCCGTGGCGGCGGGTGCGTGCCGTGACGGCGTTGCTGGCGGGGGTGGCCGGGGCGGTGTTCGTGGGTGCGTTGTGGTGGAGCGAGCCGGGGCCGTTGCCTGGCCGTACGCAGGTGGCGTTCGCCCTGTTCGCGGTGTTCTGCCTGGCCTGGGCGGGATACGGCGGGTGGCTGCTGACGCGCAGGGTGCCGTTGTTCGCCACCGATCGGGTGGTGGCGGGCTGGATCGCGCTGGGGGCGTCGGTGGTCACGGCCGCCGGTCTGGCAGTCGTCTCGGTGCAGCGCGGGGCCGGGCTGGGGGCCGCGCTGGCGGTGGGGGGCGGCTTCGTCGCGGTGGCGCTGGTGCTCGTCGTGCGGGCGCACGCGCGCCGCGCCGAGCTGCTGCGCCGCAAGCGCGAGCTGACCGGCGGGGAGCGATCGTGAACGCGCCCGGAGCCCGCGGGCCGGGCGGCGAGGTGCGCGCATGAACGCGCTGGACGCGGAAGGACTGGGCAAGCGGTTCGGCAGGCGCTGGGCGCTGCGCGAGGCCACGTTCGAGCTGCCCGCCGGAGCCCGGTGCGCGCTGGTCGGCCCGAACGGGGCGGGCAAGACCACGCTGCTGAACCTGGTGACCGGCCTGCTGGCCCCCACCACCGGCCGGGTGCGCGTCTTCGGCCGCCCGCTGGAGGTGTCCAGGGTGGCGTTCGTGGCGCAGGACAAGCCGCTGTACCGCCGGTGGAGCGTGGCCGACCTGCTGCGCTTCGGCGCCGCGACCAACCCGCGCTGGGACGGGCCCGCCGCCGCCTCGTTCCTGTCCACTCACGACATCCCCCTCGACCAGCGGGCGGACCACCTGTCCGGCGGCCAGCGCACGCTGGTGGCGCTCGCCCTGGCGGTCGGCAAGCGGGCCGACCTGCTGGTGCTGGACGAGCCGCTGGCCGAGCTGGACCCGCTCGCGCGCATCGAGGTGATGGACGCGGTGCGCGCCCTGGACACCACCCTCCTGCTGTCGTCGCACCTCCTCGCCGACCTGGCCGAGGTGTGCGACCAGCTGATCCTGCTCGGCGCCGGCCGCGTCCGCCTGTACGGCGACCGCGCCGGCCTGCTGGCCCGTCACCCCGCCACGACCATGGAGGACCTCGTGCTCGACCACCTGCGCAACCCCGGGCCGCCGCGATGACCGGGCCCGTCACGGGGCCGCTGTGGGTGGCCTGGCGCGGGCAGCGTGCGCAGGCCGCCGCGATCGCCGCCGTCGTGGCGATGTACGGCGTCCTCGTCGTGGTGGAGCACGTGGAGCCGGGCCTGTCCGGGCTCACCAGGCAACTGGCCGGCCTGTTGCCGGGGGCGGTCTGCCTGGTGTGGGGGGCGCCGCTGGTGGCCCGGGAGTTCGAGGCGGGCACGTACCGGCTGGCCTGGACCCAGAGCTGGACACGCGGTCGCTGGCTCGCCGCGGTCCTGTCCACGGCGGTCGCCGGCGCGCTGGCAGCGGCGGCGGTCCTGTCCGCGCTGCTGGCCTGGGCGCTGCCTCCTGCCGGGGGCGATCCGATGGCCTGGCCGTACTACGAGAGCCACGGCCCTGTCCTGTTCGCCCGCGTGCTGTTCGCCCTGCTGCTCGGCGTCGCGCTCGGCGCCGTGACCGGGCACACTCGCCTGGCCATGCCGCTGTCCGTCCTGCTGGCCGGGCTCACCCAGCTCGCGGGCCGGGCGCTGAGGGGGCTGCCCGGCCTGCCCTTCTGGCCCACGCAGTGGGTCGAGACGGCCTGCCATCTCCTCCTCGCGCTGCTGCTGGCCGGCGCCGCCCTGCTGGCCGTCCGGCGGCGCGCGTGACGGGCTTGGCGACGCGGGAACGGGGTAGCGAGCGGCCATGGCAGACGACGTCATCACCCTCATCAAGGCCGACCACCGCAAGGTGGAGGAGCTCTTCGCCAGGCTGTCTACCGGCAAGGGCGACGCCCGGTCCATCGTGGCCACCCTGCACGCCCTGCTCACCGCGCACGCCCGCGCGGAGGAGGACGTGGTCTATCCCCGTCTCGACGCCCATCACGGCCTGGAGGAGCACAAGGAGGCCGAGGTGCTGCTCGACAGCCTGAGGCGGGCCGAGCCGGGCAGCGCGGAGTTCGCCGGCGCGTACGAGCTGCTGGCGCTCTCGGTGAGCCACCACGTGCAGGAGGAGGAGAGCACGCTCCTGCCGCTGCTGGCCCGCACGACGACCGAGCGCGAGCTGCGCGCGCTCGGTAGGACGTTCCGTCACCGCCGGCAGCAGGAGTTGCGCGCGCTGACCGCCCCCAGACGGTCACGCCCGGCCTCCGGCGGGCCCGAGCTCACCAAGACGGAGCTGTACGAGCGGGCGCGCAGGGCCGACATCCCCGGGCGCTCCCGCATGAGCAAGCGCGAGCTGGAGAAGGCTTTGGCCAAGGCCCGCTCCTGACATGGGGCCTGGCCGACGATCTCCCTGAAGGCGGGCACGACCACGGGTCTCGGGGATGGGGGACCGGCGTGTGCGGAATCTGCGGATGGGCGGGCGAGGGGCTGTGGACGGCTCAGCACGCCGCGATCGGGCACTGCCCGCGGGCGCGCCTCAGCCGGCCCCGGCCTGCGTGAGGTGGAGGTGGGCGTACCGGCCGCCGGCCGCCAGCAGCTCGTCGTGCGTGCCCCGCTCGACGACGCGCCCGCGGTCGAGCACGACGATGAGGTCGGCCTGGCGCACGGTGGACAGCCGGTGCGCCACGACCAGGGTCGTGCGTCCCCGCATGAGGCGGGCCAGCGCGTCCTTGACCAGCTCCTCCGACTCCGAATCCAGCGCGGAGGTGGCCTCGTCCAGCAGCAGGATGCGCGGATCGCGCACGAGCGCGCGGGCGATGGCCAGCCGTTGCCGCTGGCCGCCTGACAGGCGCGCGCCCCGCTCCCCCACCACCGTGTCCCAGCCCTGCGGCTGGTCCTGGACGAACGACCACGCGTTCGCGTCGCGCAGCGCCTGGGCGATGCGCTCGTCGGGGACCTCCGGCAGCCCGTACGCAATGTTCTCCCGGATGGTCCCCTCGAACAGCACGGACTCCTGCGGCACGACCGAGACGAAGCGGCGCACGGTCCGCAGGTCGAGCTCCTGGAGGTCGGCGCCGTCGAGCAGGATGCGCCCGCCGGTCGGCCGCACGAAGCCGAGCACCAGGTTGAGCAGCGTCGACTTGCCCGAGCCGGACGAGCCGACGAACGCGACGGTCGTCCCCGAGGGGATGTCGAGGTCGATGCCGTGCAGGGCGTCCTCGTCGGCTCCCGGGTAGCGGTGGCAGGCGCGGTCGAGGCGGATGGCGCCGTCCACGGCGGCGACGACCCGCTTGCCCTCGTTCTGCTCGAGGTCCGGCTCCTGGATGACCTCGGCGATCGAGCGGATCGACTCCACGCCCCGCGCCGCGACCGGGATGAGCAGGAGCAGCTGGGTGAGGCCCTGCGTGAGGAGCGCGAAGTAGCTGGACAGCAGGACCACCTCGCCCGCGGTGATCGGCAGCAGGCCGGTGAGGGAGAACACCGCCGCCAGCACCAGGCAGCCGACCCCGAGGAGCTGCATCGTGACCCAGGACAGGGAGGCGACGTGCCCGTTCAGCATGTCCAGGTGCAGGCCGGCCCTGCGCACGCCGTCGGCGCCGTAGGCGACGCGCGTGACCGCGGTCTGCTCCAGGCCGTGCGCGCGGGTGACGGGGATCAGCGACGCCATCTCGCCGACCCGGGCGGCGAGCCCCTCCATCTCGCGGCGCAGCGCCTCGTTGCGGCGGCGCGACCGCCGGCCGAGCGCGGTGCGCAGGATGAGCGCGATGGGGACCGTGAGCGCGTAGACGGGCAGGAACTGCGGCACGGCGATCGCCGTCATCGAGACCGCGCCGATGAGCACCATGGTCGCCGACAGCAGCGGGTGGGTCACCTGCTGGAGCATCAGCTCCACGTTCTCCACGTCGCGCACGACCTTGTTCTGCACGATCGAGGAGCTCATCCGCGTGTGATAGCCGATCGACAGGCTCTGCAGCCGCGCGGCCAGCGCGTTGCGCAGGTCGGCGCCGAGGTCGCGGACGACCGTCATGAAACTGCGCGTGTAGAGCAGGTGGTTCGGATAGTTCTGCAACAGCAGGACGCCCGCGAGCGCGAACCACCACAGGACGGCGGTCAGCGACCCCCGGTCGGCGACGACGTCGATGATCGCGGCGGTGATGACCGGGAGGAACCAGAGCGGGATCTCCTTGAACGCGAACGCCAGGAGCGCGAGCGACATGCGGCCGGGCCGGCGCGCGAGCAGCCGGACGACGGACCGGGCCGGATGGGCGCCGTCGATCAGGGCGGAGACGTGGGAGGGGGGCTTCACTGCGTGTCCTTTCTCGCCGCCATGGCAGGGGCGTGGCTGACGTGGCGGCGTGGATCATGCAATCACACGCTTTTCCGCCGACACGGACCGGGCAGCCGGTTCGGATCCCGCTCCTGGCGTCGGCCAGGCCGCGCCGGAAGACGCCGTTCAGGTCGTAGAGCCGACGATCGCGAACCCGTGCCTGCGCCGTGCTGCCGTCCGGTGAGAGTACGTACGGGAAGCTGTACTCCTTGTGGCGCTTCGCGCCGGAGGCGGTGGCCGGCTCGGCGGTCAGGATGCGGCCGGTCACCGCAGGCAGGTGGTCCTGCCCGCCCTCCCCGAGCCGGCCGATCACCGGAATTTTCACCCGATTGCTTTTCCCGGCACTTCGCTCACTGAAAGTGAAGAAGTAAAGGTAAAACCCGGCGCGCACTTCTGGCGCTCACCTGCGCCGAGTGCTCGGCGCAAAAAATCTCCGCGTCCCGACGATTTATCACACATTCGTGGGTATGAAATGGGCTCACCATTCCGAAAGGAGGTCCTACCAGCCCTCGCGCGATAAACGGCCCCGCCTTCACGGAAGTCCTCCACTGACCTCCGCACGCGCCGAAGGGCGCGACTCTCGCCTGCTCAAGCGCATGGCGAAACCTTCATTCACCTTTCCCGAGCAAATGATTCCGCGCACCTATCGCGCGGCCCCTTCATTCCCTTACGAACAGCATTTGTCAAGACCAGGAGAGAACAGCACATGACTCAGACCGCGCACCGCTCGTACAACGGCCAGGAAGAAAGGACCACGCAGACAAAGGAAGCCATCAGGCAGGTCTACGAGTTCATCTCCGCCGAGTACGACGACCGCATTCCCGGACTCACCGCCGCCGACCGCCGCTTCATCGACACCGAGCTGGACTTCATCCTCGGCCGCGTCGGGCCCGAGGACACCGTGCTCGACCTCGGGTGCGGCACCGGGCGGCTCACCATCCCGCTGTCGGGGCTGGCGCGGGACGTCGTGGGGCTGGACATCTGCGACGGGATGTTGTCCGTCGCGCGGCGCAAGGCGGCGGAGGAGGGGGCGCGCATCCGGTTCGACCAGGGCGACATGTGCGACCTGCCGTACGCCGACGGCAGCTTCGACGTCGTCACCAGCACGCTGGCGCTCATGCACATCCCGCCCGAGGCGCGGCAGACCGCGTTCGCGGAGATCGCCCGGGTGCTGCGGCCCGGCGGACGCGTCCTGACCGGGGTGAAGAACGCCGCGTTCGAGCAGCTCACCCGGGCGGACCGGTTCGCGACCGTGGACATCACCGACGTCGACAACAAGACCCTGGTGTTCACCGGCACCCGCGACGGCGAGGAGCGGGTGACGCCCTGGTTCAGCTTCTCCCCCGAGGAGCTGGAGGAGCTGTTCTCCGACGCCGGGCTGCGGCCCGCCAGGCTGCGCGGGAACTGCCTGGTCGCGGCGTGGGTGGCCGACCAGATCCTGGCCGACCCCGGCATCTACTCGATCGTCGAGCGGCTCGAGACGGCGTTGAACGAGACTCCTCCGTTCAGCCGGTTCGGGTACTACATCCTGGCCGAGGCGGTGAAGCCCGCCTGAGGGGCGGACGGTCGCAGTCGCGGATGACCGGGAGGACGGTGACCGTCCTCCCGGTTCCCGTTGCGTACAGGCGGTCAGGCGGAGGTGGGTTCCTGTACCGGCGGCGTGCCGGAGTCCTGCCGGAACGGCGCGCGCAGCCACGGGAAGGCCGCCGCCCCCAGCGCCGAGGCCGCCAGGGCCACCACGGCGAGCAGCCCGAAGCTGCCCGCGCCCAGCACCTGGTAGGCGGCCGTGGCCAAGAGCGGCCCGGCGACCCAGCCGAGGTCGGAGACCAGCCCGAACCAGCCGAACGCCCATCCCTGACGCCCCTCCCCGAGCCGGCCGATGACCGCCCGCATGTTGACGTAGACCAGCGGCTGCACGGCCATGAGCGCGACGAAGGCCGCGGTGAACACCCCGTACGAGCCGGTCACCCAGGCCAGCGCCAGGGCCGCCGCCTGCACGGCGAAGACCGCGGCGGCCAGCGGGAAGCCGCGTGACAGGTGCACGACCCTGCCGCCCACCCAGGAGAGGGCGGCGAAGACGGCCAGGCCGAGGAAGAAGCTGAGCGAGACCGCCCGCTCCCCCGCGCCCAGCGGCCCGGTGCCGTGCAGCGGGAACAGCGGCTCCAGCGCGGCGTAGACCGCGTTGTTGGCCAGGTCGAGCACGCCCAGGACGAGGACGAGCGGGATCAGCGGCAGGCGCGCGAGCCGCTCCGCGCCCTCGGCGGCGGGTGCGGCCGGCCCGCCCGCCGGACTCCTGTCGGGACGCCCGGTGCGGCGGAAGGCCAGTGCCACCAGGACGGTGGCGAGCACCGTCAGCACCGCGCCGCCCGCGAACGCGGACCGGAAGTCGATCACCCCGGACAGTGCCGCGATGAGCCCGGGCCCCACCGTCATCCCGGCCACCGCCGCCGTCCCGAACCAGCCCAGCGTGCGGTCCGAGCCGTGGCCCGACTCGTTCCCGAGCTGGGCGGTGAGCCGGTAGAGGGCGGGCATGGCCAGCCCTTCGCCGATCCCCCAGACGAACCGGCAGGCCACCACCTGGGCGGACGTGGTGGCCACGGCCAGCGCGGCGGTGGCCAGGGCGGTGATGGCCAGCCCCACGATCGCGATGGTCCGGCCGCCGATCCGGTCGACGAGCCAGCCGCCGAGGGGCTGGCTGAGCGCCTTGGTCGCGGCGAAGCCCGCGAACGCCACGCCGATGAGCACCGCGCTCATCTGGAACACCGAGTTGAGCGTGGGGACGAACGGGATGAGCACGGTGTAGGCCACGTTCGCCACGCCGACGGCGCCGAGCAGCGCCACCAGCCGTAACCGCACGCCGGCCCGGCCGCTCATCCGGGTCTGCCCAGGAAGTCGGCGATGCGGCGGTGCATCTCCGCCAGGCGCCCGGCGTAGTGCGCCGTGCGGCCGGGGGCGAGCACGTACACGGGGCTCCACAGATCGACGGCGTGGAAGCCCAGGCGCTGCTTGAACTCCAGGTTGCCGCGCCCGAAGTCGACCCACCGGCAGCCACGGGCGGCGGCCGCCGCGATGGCCTCGTAGATCAGGAAGTAGTACGGGTAGTGGGTCTTGAGCAGGGCGTAGTCGATGCCGGCGGCCCACAGGACCAGGCAGCCGTCCCGTTCGAAGGACAGCAGCCCGGCGGCCGGCCGGCCGTCGAGGTCCGCGCTGAGCACCCTGCTGCCCGGCACCTCCAGCAGCGCCCGCAGCGCCGCCTCGCTGTAGAGCGGCGGGGTGCCGTGCCGCTCGGCCGACTGCCGGGTGAGCCGGGCGAAGGCGGGCAGCACCTGGCCGGCCTCGGTGACGTCGCGGTCGTGGTAGGTCAGCCCCGCCTCGGCGCCGCGCCGGTGGTAGCGCCGCAGCCGGCCCCGGTGGGCGGTGGCCAGCCGTTCGAGGTAGCCGTCCATGCCGTCCGTCAGTCGGAGGCGGCACGTGGCGTCGAGCCGGACGAGGGCGTCCGCGGGCGGCAGCGCCTCCAGTGCCGGGCCGGGCTCCAGGTTGGTGACGACCAGCGCCTCGGCGCCCCACTCCCCGGCCGTGTCCAGGGCCGCGGCCACCGTTCCCGACGCCTCGGGCGCGGGCGCCTGGTTGAGCGGGTTGGCGACGGCGTACACGGTGGACAGGTAGGCCACCGGCCCGTCCCACACGGGCGGCAGGCCGGCGTCGCCCTCGTACCCGCGCCACAGCGGCGAGTGCGTGACGAGCTGCAGCGTGACCGGCACCCCGCCGGCGCGCATCCGGACGTGGCCCGGCGGCGGGCCCGGCGGCTCCATCCGGCCGGCCAGCCAGGCGTCCTGCCAGCTCTCGGACGCGAAGACGCGCCCGCAGACCGTGCCGAGGTCCATGGCCGGTTCCGTGATCGTGTTCACGACGGCCCCCTGTCCGGGTGCAGCGGGCAGCGGTCGGCGAGGGGGACGTTGACGTCCGGCAGCACGTACTGCTTCCATTCGCGCATCTCGGTGTCGCCGTAGGCGAGCTGGACCAGCTGCGGGTGCGGGGGGACGTCGTCCCAGCGCCGCACGCGGTCGTAGATCCGCTGCCGGATGCGCTCGCCGCCGGGGTCGTCGCGGTTGGTCCCGAAGAACACCCTTCTGGGCTGGAAGCACATGAGGAAGTGGTCGCCCATGCGCCGGCTGCGGCGCCGGCGGTAGGCGGGGATGCAGGGGAAGACGAACATGGGGTCGCCGGCGAAGCAGAACTCCCACTCGGGATGGTCGGGGTCGCTGGGGATGTCGGCGGGCCACGGCTCGGGGTCCTGCGTGCGCAGCCGGCGCAGGGTCTCCCAGAAGCGCCGCTCGTGGGCGGCGAAGTCGCCCGCCCCGGTGTCGGGGAAGAACGCGATGAGCAGGTGGCGGCGGCGCGGGTGGGCGCGGGAGAGCGCGATGAAGTCGGCCAGGGTCGCCGCCAGCACGCCGAGATCCTGCTCCCCGGCCACCCACGTGTAGCGGATGTGTCCCTGCGCCTCGGCGGTGGTGCCGAAGTAGCAGGGGAAGTCCGGGTCGCTGATCACGGCGCGGTATTCCTCGTACGCCTCCGTCACCCAGTCCTGGCAGGCGCCGCTCGTCAGGTCCTCCCTGGTGAGCAGGCGTGAGCGGTGTTCGGCAAGGGTTCGGCCCATGGCAGGCTCCTTCGTCAGGCGGGCTCGCGGATGAGGGGGCAGGACAGGCAGCGGGGGCCGCCACGGCCCCGGCCCAGCTCCGCCCCTGGCACGGTGACGACCTCGATCCCGTGGCCGGCGAGCAGCTCGTTGCTGCGCTCGTTGCGCTCGTAGCTGATCACGACGCCGGGGGCGAGCGTCAGGACGTTGTTGCCGTCGTCCCACTGCTCGCGCTCGGCGGCCGGGGCGTCGGCGGGCAGGCTGATGAACTCCAGGGCGGGCCGCTCCAGCGTGGCGGCCAGGACGTCGCGCAGCGGCCCTTCCTGGGCCGGCTCCAGCTCCTGGCCGCGCAGCCGCAGGCGATGGCCGGTCAGGCGGCCGGCCAGGTGGCTGAAGACGAGGAACCGGTCGGCGTCGACCATCGTGAGCACGGTGTCCAGGTGCATGGTGGCGCGCTCGCGCGGCAGCGGGCAGACCACCACGTCGCGGGCCGTCCCGTCCCGCAGCAGCCGCTCGGCCAGGGCGGCCACGTCGGCGAAGCCGCTGCGCTCGCTGACGCCGATGAGCACGGTCCCGTTCCCCGGCACCAGGATGTCGCCGCCCTCCACGCCGTAGCGCAGGGGCCAGGCGGCCCAGCCGTCCACCTGGGAGAGGCTGTGCAGGCCCGCGTACGCCAGGGAGAGCACGCGCCGCTCCCCCTGCCGGGCGGGCCTGCGCAGGCGGGTCAGGCACAGCCGGTCGTGGATCCAGGCCGAGGAGTCGCGGACGAAGGCGAGGTTCGGCAGCGGCGGGACGAGGAAGTCGGGCCCGGCGATGCGGCGCAGCCAGCCGGGGGCGTCCGGCAGCTCGGCGGGCAGCACGCCCGCGATCAGCACCTCGGCGAGATCGGCCGCCCGCAGCCCGGACAGCCAGTCCCGCAGCGCCCTGTCGGTGCGGTGCTCACCGGTCGCGGCCAGCGACTCCACCACGCACTCGCGGCCCTCCCCGGTCAGGGCGGGCACGAGCAGGTCGGTGAGGTAGACCACGTCCACGCCGTGCTCCCGCAGCCGGGCGGTGAACACGTCGTGCTCCAGCCCAGCCCCCGTCGGCCAGGGCACCTCGTCGTAGAGCAGCTCGCGGCAGTTGCCCGGCGTCAGGCGCGCCAGCTCGCGGCCCGGGCGGTGCACCAGCACCTGGCGGAGCCGTCCGATCTCCGACCCCACGTGGGGCCGGCGGTGATAGCGGACGCCAGGGATTCGCCCGGTGTCCGGCTGGGTGGGGTGCGCCCGGTGAAGGCTCATGGCAGCTCCAGATGCGCCGGCGGTGCAAGATGCTTGCGTGCGTCAAGCACATATACCGCCGAATCCGGGCCATTAACGTCGCTCCGCGATCGACGCGGACTTGGTCGCTGTCTGACCAGGTCGTTAGACTCGCACAGTGAGCCTGGAGCGAGCGGTCAACCTTTACGGGGCCTGCGCACTGGTGGCCGACGACGCCGTCCGCCGCGCCTGGCAGACCGCGCTGCCCGGCAAGTCGGAGTCGCTGGCGGCGGGGCTCGTCGCGCTCGCCACGTTCGGCGACCTGTTCGTCGACGAGCTGAGCAGGGCGCTGTTCCTCACCCACTCGGGCACCACGCGGCTGGTCAACCGCCTGCAGGAAGCGGGCTGGGCGACCCGGCACGCCGGCGACGACGAGAGCGACCGGCGCCGGGTCCTGGTGTCGCTCACGCCCGAGGGGCGGCAGGTGGTCGGCGACGTGCTCGACGCCCGGCGGGAGGCGCTCGCCGCGCTGCTGGAGCCGCTCAGCGCGCTTCAGCGCGAGCAGCTGTCCGGCATCCTGGAAACGATCCTGCACGTCCACGGCAGCGACGGGCGCAGCCTGCGCACCACCTGCCGGCTGTGCGACCACCGGGTGTGCGTGCCGTGCCCGACGCTGGAGGCCCACCGCGCGGCCACCGCACAGGAGACCTGACCGGTCAGTGGCTCACCGCCCGGTCAGCGGGCGGGAGACCCGCTCACCGCTCGGTCAGCGCCAGCTTGGCCCCGAGTGCCACGAAGGCGGCGCCGAAGCCACGCCGCATCCAGGTCAGCACCTTGGGCCGGGAGATCACCTGGTTCCTGACGGCGGCGGCGCACAGCCCGTACCCGGCGAAGACCACGAACGTCAGCAGCATGAACACGCCGCCCAGCTCCAGCATGCGGGGCACCGCCGCCGGCTCCCCCGCGCTGACGAACTGCGGCAGGAACGCGAAGAAGAAGATCGACAGCTTGGGGTTGAGCAGGTTGACCAGCACGCCGTCGCCGATCACGCGCGGCGCGGAGCGCGGCTCCGCCTCTCCCTCGACATTCAGCGCGCCACGCTCGCGCAGGGTGTTCCAGGCCATGTAGAGCAGGTACGCGACGCCCGCGTACTTGATGACCTGGAAGGCGACGGCGCTGGCGTGCAGGAGCGCGGCCAGGCCGGTGACGGCGGCCGCCAGGTGCGGGACGATGCCGAGCGTGCAGCCGAACGCGGCCACGACCCCGGCCCGGCCGCCGCGGGTGAGCCCGGCGGCGAGCGTGTAGAGCACGCCCGTGCCGGGGGTGACGACGATGACGAGCGAGGTCAGCAGGAACTCGATGCTCACGGTGGGCAGCCCTCCCGGGGGTTGATGTCCCCCGGGAGCCAACCACCCTCCGCCTTCTATGTCAATACGGATTGGTTTTAGTCGGCGGGCGGCCAGGCGTCGCCCCACTCCACGTCGCGGGCCTGGCGGTAGAGCTCGCCCTGCCGCTTGGAGACGATCACGTCGCGCAGGCCGCCTCCCTCCGTGCACAGCCGCAGGGAGACCACGCCCTTGCGTTTCTGCGGGTGCCGCAGGACGCGGGCGGCGGGACGCGGCCAGGCGCCGGCGACGGCGGCCACGTAGGAGAACTTCTCGTCCTCGAAGCTGAGCGTGCCCGCCTTGATACGGCGGTGCAGGGACGTCCTGGGCAGGCGGACGGAGAAGTGACACCAGTCGCGCCCCGGCTGGATCGGGCAGGCGCCGTCGTGCGGGCAGGGGGCGACGATCGTGCGGCCCTGGGCGGCGAGCACCTCGCGGGCGGCGGCGACGGTGGCGTGCCCCGCCGGGGTTCCCGGCTCGATGACGATCACCATGGTGGCCGCCTCGGCCAGCCACTTGACGACGCCGGGGCGGTCGGCCTCGGGCAGCTCGCCGAGGGCGTACGACATGGTCACCAGGTCGGCGGCGGGGCGGTCGAGGCTCGCGGCGACGGACGCCTGCCGCCACGTCGTCCCGCGCAGCGGCGCCGGGCCACCGCGGGCCAGGCGGCGGCCCAGGTCGATGATGTGCGCGTCGTGCTCGACGACGGTGATCCGCTCGATGGACGGCCAGATCCCGGCGGCGGCCCAGATCGCCGCCCCGGTCCCGCCTCCGGCGTCGAGGTGGCTGCGTGGCTCGAACCCGGGGGTCAGGGCCGCCGCCCGGCGCATGGCGGTGGCGGCGGCGGCGTACGTGGCGGGCATGCGGTAGGCGGCGTACGCGGCGATGTCGGCGCGGGAGCGCAGGTGGTTGCCGCCGGTGGAGACGCCGGCAATGCGGTAGCGCTCGGTGAGCCGGGTCACCGAATCCGACAGCTCCTGCGGGGTGAAGCGGGTCAGTGCCTGGTCGAGGGCGGTTCTGAGGTCATCGGGAAGCATGGCGGGGTTGTCCTGTGAGTGCGGGGGAAGACGTGGCTGCGGGCGCGGTGGCGCGCGGGCATGAGGGCACGCGAAGGGGCTCCTCGAAGTCATGGGGAAACGGTCGGTTCTCGCGCGAGCGACCGCTTCAGGCGAGGAGAGTTCGCCCGCCGGGCACGGGCCCGGCGGTGACCGGCCGGGGAATGGGCCGGGTCAAGGGGTGAGACGCCCTCGCCGTGAAGCGGTGGCACTGACCTTGGCGAGGCGCATACGAACCCCCATCGAACGCGTGACGACAACCGTGGACATTATCGGCCATGCGGCGTGGTCGTCGGTATCACTTCCCCCTTCGGCATGCGCCGCCTTCAGCGTTCGTCACCCTGCAGCCGCCTGGCAGCCCGTGCGGAACAACCTCCAGAACGCCAGCGCCGCCTCCTCGGCGGACCCCCCGTCCGCCACCCAGTGCGCGATCACCCCGACCAGCGCCCCGGCCAGGTAAGCGGCATGCATGCCCACCGGTACGTCCTCCCACCCTGGCGGACGCCGGCCGTCGGCGAAGCGCCGCGCGAGCTCGGCCGTCAGCCGCTCACGCATCCGCGCACCGAAGCGGGCACTGCCATGGGGTCCGAGCATGCGCCGATACAGCTGCCCGTTCGCGGCAACCTGCTCGAACAGCTCCACCAGCGGCCCGGGCGCCCGGCCGCGCGGGGCGTCGAGCGGACACAGGGCGGCGGCCCTGGCGACGGCCGCCACGGTGTCCTCCATGGCGTCGGTGACCAGTGAGTCGACATCGGAATAGTGCAGGTAGACCGTCGCCCGGTTCACCTCGGCCCGTTTGGCCAGCGCGGACATCGTGATGGTGCCGAGCTCCTGCTGCAGGGCCAGCTCCAGCACGGCCGCCTTCAACCGGGCACGGGTGCGCTGGGCGCGCGGATCGTCCGAGTTCACGCCCTCCACTCTACGACATACATCGCTTATGCGACATGTGTTGACTATTCAACATTTGTCGCATATCTTGACGGCATGAGAGTGGAGATTTGGGCGGATGTCATCTGCGGATGGGCTCACATCGGGAAGCGCCGGCTGGAGAAGGCGCTGGCCTCCTGGGAGGGGGAGCCGATCGAGGTCGTCTGGCGGCCGTACCAGATCGACCCGTCGGCGCCCGCGCGCGCCGTCCCCATGTCCGATCTGCTGCGGGACCCGATGGCCGACGAGGCGCTGCGTGCCTGCGCGCCCGGGCTGTCCCCGGCCGAGAACCGGGCGCGGGTGGCCGAGGTGGCCGCCGCCGAGGGGCTCGGCGAGCAGTGGGGCTCCGGGTGGCGGGCCGGGACTCTGGAGGCGCACCGGCTGATCGCGCTGGCGTACGAGCACGGCGGCGCCGAGTTGCAGGACCGCGTGGTCGAGCGGGTGCTGCGCGCCCATTTCGTGGACGTCCAGGACATCAGCGACCTCGCCGTGCTGACCGCCATCGCCACCGAGGCCGGCCTGGCGGAGGAGGCCGGCTACACCGGCGAGCCCACCCTGGAGACTCTGCCCGGTGCCGAGCTGGTGCGCGAGTTGCTGCTCGTCGGCAAGGCGAAGGGCGTGCGCACGTCCCCGACGATCGTGGCGAACGGGCTGGCGCTGGAGGGCGCGCAGTCACCGGAGACGCTGCGCGAGTTCCTGGAGGACGCCGCACGGCACACGCCCCGGCACCTGCCCGCCGAAGTGGAGCGGCTGCGCCATGCGGAGTCGCTGCTCGACCAGCGCGACCCCCTCGGGGCGCTGACCCTGCTACGGCCTCTGATGGCCGAGCACGGCGACGACCGCGGTGTGCGGCTGCTGGCGGCACGGGCGTACTTCGCCTCGGCGCAGCTCAACCGGGCGCGTACGGCGCTGGAGTCCCTGGTGGCCGAGTCACCGGACGACTCCTACGCCCGCCACCTGCTCGGCCGCACCCTCCAGCGCCAGGGGCGCCATGAGGAGGCCGCCTCCCACCTCACCCTGGCCGCCGTCATGACCCCCGACTACGCGACCAGCTGACCGTCACCCGACCCTGCGCCACCACCTTGCCGTGCACGGCCACCCGCCGTGCACGGCCACCTCACGGTGCGCAAGCGTCTCGACGGCGCGCCGGCGCCTCGCCTCGCACGGCCACGTCGCACCATGCCGCTCCTTGCCACACGCAGGCGCCGCACCTCTCGCGTGCACGGCGGCCTTGTGAAGCGTCCCGGGGATCTTTCCCCCTCCCTGCGAGAGCTGTGGGCGAACATCAGCCCGGCACCTCCCCCGCCCCACTAACGTGCTGATCGTGGACGATCCCGGAATCGCATACGAGGAGACCAGCCCCCCAGCCCCAGCAGGCACGGTCGTGCTCGTGCACGCGGGCGTGGCCGACATGCGCATGTGGGACCACCAGTTCAACACCCTCTCCGAGCGTTACCGCGTGATCCGCTACGACTGGCGCGGCCACGGCCGTTCCTCCGACGCCGACGGCGTCGTCTGCCACCACGAGGACCTGCTCGCCCTCATGGACGCCCTGCGGGTGGACCGCGCCGCACTGGTGGGCTGCTCGATGGGCGGCGCGTACGCCGTGGAGGCCGCCTTGGCCGCACCCCACCGGGTTGCCGCACTCGCCCTGATCTGCTCCGGCCTGTCCGGTCACCAGTGGCCGCGCGAGATGCTGGAGCAGGCCGCCGAACGCGTCCACTCCTCGGTGCCACCCGACCGCCTGGCGCACTACCGTGCGGGGACAGCCGGCGAGGTGGACCCGGCGGACGTGCGCGCGATGGCGGAGGCACACACGCTCTGGCAGGTCGCGGGCCCCGATCGAAGCCGCGACGCGCTGCCCGAGCCGGTGTGGGACGCGGCCGTGGAGATGTGCCGGCTGGTGTTCGAACGCTCCTGGACCGGCCCCAAGTCCACCGAACGCCACCTCACCCCGCCCGCCGCCACCCGCCTGCACGAGGTGACCGCTCCCACGCTGGTGATCAACGGGCTGTCGGACGTGCCGGGCATCCAGGAGGTGTCCGGGCTGCTGGCGTCGGGCATCCCGGGCGCGCGCCGCTTCGACCTTCCCGAAACCGGCCACCTCCCACCCTTGGAACGCCCGAAGGAGGTCAGCGACGCCTTGACGACGTTCCTCCGGGAGGTCCTGGGCGCCTGACCGATCACCTACCAGGGCACGTCAGCCCAGCGAGACACCCCCAGCACGCCTGGCTGCCCACGCACTCCTGCCCGCCTAACTGCCGCACAGTCCCTCGCGCTTGGCTGCCGCACAGTCCCTCGCGCTTAGAATCCGCACACTGCCGCATGCTTGGCTGCTCATACACTCCCGCATGCTTGGCCACCCTCACACTTCAACAAGCGCGGCTGCCCTCACGCTCCGGCACATCAAACCGGCCGGCCACGCCCCCACCACGCCTTGACCTCACCGCCCAGGTGGCCGCCGGCACGCTGGACGCGGGCGCCGCCCGCTCGCAGATCAGCACCATGACCATGCGCCAGAACAACTGGAAGCTGGGCGCGTACTGCGAGTCCTACCGCCGGCTGGTCACCATGCACCACTCGGCCGAGGACGCCATGCTCTTCCCGCACCTGCGCCGTGTGTAGCCCGCCCTCGCCCTCGTCATCGACCGCCTGCGCGAGCGGCGCTGCCGGGGGCGGCGTATCGGAGCCTGCCCGGCGGGTTCCACGACGTCGAGGCAGGGGTGCTGGCGCCGGTGCTGATCGACTACTTCGGCAAGGCAGGGTGACGCCGGCGGGGAGTGCTCGCCCATTGTCGGCGGTCTATTGAGGGAAAAGTCGGTGTGGCGCTACTGGAAGCGTCAAGATCGCTACGTATAGTGATGCCCGATGGCACTCCGTGATTACAGGGGGAGATCATGAGAAAGAGCCTCACCGCCGCCGGTGGTGCGCTGCTCGCCGCGGCCGTACTCTTCGGGACGGCCGGCTCCGTGGCCGCCGACGAAGGCAAGGACTGGGTCTGGTCCGAGCACTGGGCCAAGCACCCGCAGCACTGCGGCCTCGGCATGAACGACGACTCGACCTACCAGCACGTCACCAAGCATGGCGTCTTCGCGGGCACCCGCGACGCCGACGTCTGCAAGAAGCTCGAGTCCAAGGACTACAGGGAGAACTGGGCCGGCGACGACGACGATGACGACGACAACGGCGATGACGGTGGCGACAACGGTGGCGCCATCTTCGACTGACGAAAGCTGAGCTTTCGGCACACGGCTGTCCCGGTACCCGCGCTGTGCGGGACCGGGACAGCCGCCGTTTCCGGGACCCGCCCTGTACGGGGCCGGACGAACGCCGTGCCCCGGCCCTCCTTCGCATGATCCACCCGGCTGATAGCCTTATGCCGTAAGGCATTGTCCGGCCCCTGGGAGCTGCGCGTTGGTCGTCTTCGCAGGTCAGGGTGACGCGCGACGGTCGATGGCGCTGTTGTGGCGCAAGGGCGAGGAGCCGGGCGAGGTGCGGCCGGGCCCCAAGCCGGGGCTGAGCGTGGACGTCATCGTGGAGGCCGCGATCGAGGTGGCCGACAGCGAGGGCATGGCGGCCCTGTCCATGCGCAAGGTCGGCGAACGGCTGGGCCGCACGGGCATGGCGCTGTACACGTACGTGCCGAACAAGGGCGAACTCGTCGATCTGATGTACGACCGCGTGCTGGCCGAGCTGCCTGCCACGTACGACGTGAGCGGCGGCTGGCGGCCGGCGGTGGCGTCCTGGGCCGAGCACACGCTGGCCTTCTACCTGCGCCATCCCTGGGTGCTGCAGGTGTCGCGGGCCCGGCCGGTCCTGGGGCCGAACGAGTTCGCGATGCTGGAGAGCATGGTGGCGATCCTGCGTGACACCGGGCTGGGGCCGCGCAGGACGCGCGGGGTGGTGGCGCTGCTGTTCGACTTCGTGCGGGGGGCGGCCAGGACGGTCTCGGAGTCGCGGCTGGCGCCGTCGGCGACCGGGGTCTCGGACGAGGAGTGGTGGCGGACACGCTCGCACCTGCTTGAGGAGGTGGCGCCGGGGGTCACCGACCGCTACCCGATGGTGGCGTGGCTGGAGTCGGCGGACGGTGAGCCCGGCGCGGACGACACCTTCGCGACCGGCCTGGAGGTGCTGCTCGACGGCATCGAGGCAGCGGTCGCGAGAATCTGAGCCGCCCCGCTACAGCCTGCCGGCCAAGCGGGCCGCCAGCTCGGCCTCGTCCCGTACGAACCACAGGTGCTCCCCCCGGTTCGCCTCGATCATCCAGGCCCGCACCGCCTGGCTCCCGGCGGCGTAGGAGGCCGTGTCGCCCACGATGGCCAGCCCCAGCCGGTAGTTGGCGAACTTCTGCGTGATCTCCCCTGCCGCTCCGCTGCTCAAAGTGAAGAAGTCGGCGGGCAGCCGCTCGACGGGCACGGCCACCCAGGTGACGCCTCGTCCCCACACCTCCCCGATGAGGTCGAGCACGTCGGCGGTCCCGTGCAGGGGCTCGCCGTCCGCGTAGTGGTAACCGTCAGGCATGGACACTCTCCAGGAAGTTCATGATCTCTTGGGTCTGTGGGGGCAGTAGGTGGCCGGTGCCGGGCAGGACGCGCACGTCGGCCCCTGGCACGGCACCGGCCAGGCGGCGCCGGGTGTCGCCGGAGTCGAGCAGGCTGTCGCGGTCGCCGGTGACGACCAGCATCGGCATGGTGAGGCGGCGCAGGTCCGCGTCGGGGAAGACGGGCAGCCTGCCGTGGCGGGGCCGGAAGTGGCGGTGGATCAACAGCGCGAACTCCCCCATCTCACCGGCGGAGCCGAGCCCCGCAGCCTGTGGGCCGAGGATCAGGCGCATCGCGTGGCGCCGTCCCCCCTCGCCGCCCAGCGCCATCAACGGCAACGCCCGCAGCAGCGGCAGAACGCGCTGCCGGCCGATGCCGCTAGGGCACAGCAGCGCGAGGCGTTCGACCTGCTCGGGCCGCCGGGTGGCGAAGGCGAGCGCCGTCCAGCCGCCCAGCGACACCGCGACGATGCGGACGCGCCGCGCGCCGAGCCCGGCCAGCACCTCGCCGAGCCAGCCCGCGTAGGTGCCGGGATCCAGCGGCGGCCGGGACGGCGCGCTCAGCCCGGGCTCGCCGATGAGGTCCACCGCGTGGACGCGGAAGCGCCGCGCCCAGGTGGCGACGTCGCCCAGCCACATGGCGCTGGTGCTCGCCGACCCGTGCAGGAGCAGCAGCGGCGGCGCGCCCACCGGCCCGCACGTCACGGCGAACGTCTCCCCCTGCGCCGTCGGCACCCGCACCTGCTCATGCGGCACCGGCCAGCGCGCGAGCAGCTCGCGGTAGCGGCTTTCGACGGCCCGCGCGCCCTCCGGCGAGGAGTAGAGGCCGCCCATCAGTCCCTCACCAGCGCGTCGATGATGCGCAGCACCTGGGCGCTCTCCTCCAGCCCGCCGAGCACGATGATCTTGAGGTGCTCGCGTTCCTCGTCGTAGACGAACTGCACGCTCAGCCCGTGCGGCCGGCCCGCCAGCGAGCCCGTGACCATGGTGCTGACGCGATCGAGATCGCTCCTGGCGATGCCGTCCACCTGCACGATGCTGGACACCTCGGCGTGCCGGGGCCTGGCGGGCGCGCTCGCGGGCAGGCCCGCGAACGCCGCGAGGTCCGCCCTGGCGATGCGGTACTGCTTGCCGATCCGGACGGCGGGCAGCCGCCCGTCCCGTACGTAGTTGCGCACGGTCTTGACGTGCAGCCCCAGCAGCTCCGCCACCTGCTCCACGGTGTATTGCTCCATAACACTCCCCATTATGCCCTACAAAAGGGAGCGATAGGGAAGGTTCAGGCATGCGCTCCGACGGTGACCGGGCCGATCGTGAGGCGCGGGCGGCCCTCCAGCACCTCGCCCACTCGCAGCACCTGCTCCTGCAGCTCACCGAGCTGGGCCGCCGTGAGGTCGCGCAGTGGCTCGACCGTGACGTCGATCCGGCTGCCCGCGCGCCGCTGGTGCCAGACGCCGGCCACGTCCCCGTCCACGAGCAGCACGGGGAAGTTGCCCGCCTGGCCGCCGTTCAGCGCCCGCTGCGCCGCGGCTCCGGCGTACAGCAGCTCACGGGGCCGGCCCGCCACCACGTACGCGTCGAAGTACGGCAGCAGCCGCACGCCCCGGGGCGGCTCGGCGGGCAGCTCGGTGTCGCCCGCGAGCACCCAGGCCCGCCGCCCCTCCAGCCGGACCTCCTCCAGCTCGACCTGCTTGAACGCCTCGTTCGCCCACCCGGTGGTGCCGCCCGCCCACTGCCCGAACTCGGCGGGCGTGGCGGGCCCGTACGCCCACAGGTAGCTCCTGGCCAGCCAGGCGGGCCCGCCGGTCGCCGGTGGCGCGTCCGGCGCGGCGGTGTAGGTGACCTTGCGCCCCCGGCCGGGGCCGAAGACGAACGCGCCCCGGTGCGCCGCCAGGTGCATGACCTGCCGCCAGCGCGGCCAGTGGGTCTGGAACGCGGGCATGACCAGGTCGCCCGCCCACGGCCCGGTGGCCGCGACGACGGCCTCGCTCAGCTCGTCCATCGTCAGCTCCGCGCCCTGGAGCGCCTCCCCGATGGCGGCGATCACCTGGCCGGTCTGCTCGTCGGTCATCCGCATGTACGCCGGGGCGGGCTTGACGGGCAGCGTGGACAGGGCACTCACCCAGCTCGGCAGGTCGCGGGCGGGCAGCAGGTGCACGGTGCCGCGCGGCCCGTACGTCTTGACCAGGCCGCGCTCCTTCCACAGCGCCTCGCGGACGTGCACCCGCGTGACCCCGCCGAGCCGCAGCCCGACGGACAGCTCGGCGGCCGACATGACCTGGGCGTGCGCGCCGCACATGGCCGCCACCGCCTCCTCGGGGCCGCCGCCAGCGGTGATGAGCCCGGCGCGCGCCAGCCGCCTCGCGCTGACCTGCGGCCACGACAGTTCGATCACGGGTTTTCGCCTCTCTTTGTTCCGACGACACCCACGCTATGGGGCAATGCGGAAAGCTCCCTTCCGCAAGGGCGAATGCCGTGAAAGTGGACGACAAGTGACCTTTCAGTCGATCCCACTAGTCTCACGGGTCATGATCCGCCTCAGTCCCGTCCTCGGGCCGCTCACCCCCCGTCAACGCTGGCGAAGGGCCCGCCTCCAGGCCTACTCCTGGACCCTGACCGGCGCGTACCGGCTGGGCACCCTGCACCCCGCCATCTGGCGCATGGTCGCCCGCGGCTACCACCCCGCGCTCGACCGCGTGGCGGCCAGGCACGCCAGGGTGGCCTGCCAGTTCGCGGCCGTGGACGTGCCCGCCTACCGCCACTTCCTGCGTACGCACGGCGCCGAGCGGGCCCGCGGGCTGGCCGACTTCCCCGAGACGACCAAGCAGAACTACGCCGGCGCCTACGACGAGGCCAGCCGCTGCCAGGAGGGCAGGCTGCACCGGGCCGGCGTGATCGTGGACGAGTCGTCGGGGTCGAGCGGGAAGCCGTACAACTGGGTGCGCGGGCCGCGCGAGCTGAAGGGCATCTACCGCAACGCCGCCGGATACATCGAGCTGGTCTTCCCGGGCAAGCGGCTGTTCGTGATCAACGCGTACTCGATGGGCGCCTGGGCCACCGGCACCACCACCGGAGCGGCCATGGCGCGCATCGCGATGGTCAAGAACACCGGCCCCGACCTGGAGAAGATCGCCGACACGCTGGCGCACTTCGGCCCCGGCTACGACTACGTGGTGGCGGCCTACCCGCCGTTCCTCAAGCACCTGCGCGACCGCCTCGACGAGGCGGGCTTCCCGTGGGAGGACTACCGCATCCGCGGCATGGTCGGCGGCGAGGGCATGACGGAGGCGCTGCGCGACTACCTGGAGGAGCGCTTCGAGGAGGTGCGCTCCGGCTACGGCGCCAGCGACCTGACGATCGGGATGGGCGCGGAGAGCGGCTTCAGCGTACGGCTGCGCAAGCGCCTGGCCACCGACCAGCGGCTGCGCGACGCTCTGCTCGGGCCCGGCGAGCAGCGGCTGTCGATGATCTTCCACTACAACCCGCTGGAGACGTTCCTGGAGGTCAACGCCGACGGTGAGCTGCTGTGCACGCTCAACACCAAGAGCTGCCTGCAGCCCAAGCTGCGCTACAACGTCGGCGACGAGGCCCGCCTGCGCACGCTCGCCGACGTGCGGCGGGCGCTGGGCGAGGACGACTACGCGGCCATGTGGACCGACGAGCGGATGAACCTGCCGCTGCTGTTCCTGTTCGGCCGCAAGGACTCGACGATCTCCTACATGGGGGCCAACCTCTACCCGCAGGACGTCGAGTACGGCCTCTACCGGGGCAACCCGTACGCCGCCGCGATCAACCGGTTCTGCCTGTCGCTGGAGGAGCTGCCCGGCCTGGAGTACCGGCCGGTGATCAACCTGGAGGTCCGCGGCGAGGTGGACGAGCAGGCGCTGGCCGAGATCTGCCGCAAGGGGGTCGTGGCGCACCTGAGCGCCGTCTCCCGCGACTTCGCCGAGTCGCTGAAGGAGGACCCGACGGCCGCCGACCTGCGGATCAAGGTGTTCGGGCCGGGCGAGGGGCCGTTCGCGCGGCTGACGAAGATGAAGAACGTCTATCTGGTGAAGGACGCATGAGAACCCAGGATTTCAGCAGGACGCCCCCGCAGGGGCAGGCGACGGCGATGTTCGTCGGGGCGACCCGTTACCGGGGGCCGCTGTCGATCCTGACGCTCACGCTGACGTGGTTCCGGATGGTGCGCGACATGAAGCGCATGCGCGGCTACCGCTGGCACAAGGTCTACTGGGAGTTCCCGTTCACGCTGGGCACCCTGGCCTTCTTCGAGGACCGTGACGCGTTGCTGCGCTTCGCCCGCAGCCGCCACCACCGCAGGCTCATGCAGTGGGTGACCGACGGCACCAGGAACGCCACCGGCGGCTACATCCGGCTCTACAACGCCGAGCCCGAGGGGTACAGCAACGGGATCTGGCGCGCCGAGGGCGGCCCGATGGCGCACATCGAGACGTTCACGCCGCTGTCCACCGAGCCCGGCGACGGCCCGCCGGTGAAGCGCTCGTGATCCCCGTCGGGTCCCGCCGCGACCTGCGCGACTTCCTCACCTTCACCGACCGGCTGTACGCGGGCGAGCACCGCTTCGTGCCGCCCCTGCGGGCCACGGTGCGCGGGTGGCACCGGCGCGGCGTGCGGCTGTTCCTGCTGCGGCGGGGCGGGCGGGTGGTCGCCCGGACGACGCTGCACACCGACGCCGCGCTGGACGCCAAGCTGGGACGGGCCACGCAGTTGTTCGGGCTGACGGAGTTCGAACAGGACGCGGCCGGGGAGCTGTTCGACGCGATCTGCGCGGCGGGGGCGGCGGCCGGGCGCGAGGCGGTGTTCGGGCCGGTGTCGCTGCTGCCCAACCAGGCGGGCGGGGTGATCACCTCGGGGTTCGGCGAGCGCGGGTTCATCGACAGCGCCTGGAACCGGCCGTACTATCCGGCCGCCTACGAGGCGTACGGGTTCGGCCGCCGTTTCGAGTCCGACACCTGGATCTGCCCGGTGCCTGACCAGCCGGTGTTCACCTTCGACGACGCGCGGCTGCGCGCCGAGGGGCTGCGGGTGCACCGCGGGGACCGGCGGCGGGTGCGCGAGCAACTGCCGATCCTGCGGGAGATGCTGAACGCGAGCTTCGCGCGGCTCGGGTACTACACCGAGATCTCGGCCGAGCAGCTCGCCGAGCAGACGGACGGGCTGGCCCACCTGCTGGACGAGGCGCTGCTGCTGTACCTGACGAAGCGGGACCGGCCGATCGCGTTCGTGCTGTGCCTGCCCGACATTTCCGAATTTGTCGCGAAAATTCGCGGGCACCTGCACCTTTTCCACCAGCTCCGGCTGCTCGCCACCCGCTCCCGCTACCGCCGCGAGGCGGTGCTCATCGTCAAGGGCACGGTCCCGGACGAGCAGGGCCACGGCTACATGCGGCTGCTCTCCCGCGAGCTGCACGAGGGGCTGCGGCACGGCGGCTACCACACGCTGCGCAGCACGTACGTGGAGCGCGACAACCCCGGCTCGGCCGCCCAGTTCGCCGCGATGGGCGGCCGCCCGCTGCACGGCTACACCTTCTACGACAAGGACCTCGGTTGAGACAGCTCCGGGCGCTGGAGCCCGACTTCTGGCGCGCGCCCAGCGCGCACAACACGCAGCCGTGGACGCTCACCTACACCGGCGGGCAGGCGGCCGTCGGCTGGGACCCGGCCAGGGCGCTGCCCATCAGCGACCCCTCCGAGCGTGACCTGCGGCTCAGTCTCGGGGCGTTCGTGGAGTGCTGCCTGATCGTGTGCGCGGACGCGGGCCTGTCCGTCGCCTTCCGCGCCGATCCCGGGCCGCTGCGGGTGGGCTTCCTGTACGGGGCCGAGGAGCCGTACGCGACCCCGTTCACCACGCAGGACGTGCGCGCCCGGGGCGCCAACCGCGGCGAGTACCACGCGGGGCGGCTGCCCGACGAGGTGGCCGGCGCGCTGGCGGGCACGCGCCGGCTGCCCTGCCGCGACCTGGCGGACCTGCTGCACGCCGCGGATTTGCACCAGTTCGGGGACCGGGAGGTGACGCGGGAGCTGCGTGCCTGGCTGCGGCTGACCCGGCGGCACCGCCGCTACTTCCTCGACGGCCTCAGCGACCGCGCGCTGGCCCTGACCAGGCTGGAGGCGCTCGGGCTGCGGGCCTCGCTCGCCCTCTACCCGGCGCTGCGGCGGCTCGGCCTGCCCCGGGCCCTGGCGGGGGCGTCGCGGGGGCTGCTGGACTACGACGGGGACGTGCTCGTCCTGGTGGGGCCGGCCGAGGAGGAGGTGGAGATGGGGCGGGTGCTGATGCGGCACTGGCTGACCCTGTCGAGGCTCGGGTACACGACGCATCCGCTGAGCCAGATCATCGACTGCGAGGCGACCCGGCGGAAGCTGGCGGAGCGCCTCGGCGTGGCGGACCCGCGCACGCTGCTGCACGTGGCGCGGGTGGGCCGGCCGCGCGCGCCCGCCTCGCCGTCCGCCCGGCTCATCGATCACGGGACGCCTATCCCGCCGTGATCCCCCGCAGGTTGGCGCGCACCCTGGGCGCCAGCCGCCGCACCGCCTCCGGCGTGGAGGCGTAGAGCGTGGTGACGACCGGGCCTGCGACGATCATGGCGGAGTGGAGCAGACCGGCGGGATGGCTGCTCTCGTGGTAGGAGATGCCCGGCTCCGTGCCGATCAGCGTGCCCGTGCCGTAGCGGGCCTCCTGCGCGGCCAGCCGGCGTGCTTCGGCCTCGGACCCGGCCACCCATTCGATCGTCAGGGAGACGACGTCGCCGTCGTCGGCCGGCGGGATCCAGTCGCAGGAGACGGCCCTGCGCGTCGGGCCGCCCTCCGGCGTGCGCGGGTGAGGGTGGGCCAGGTAGCCCGGGGCCGGCAGGCGCAGGTCACGATCGGTGAGGGCGGCGCAGGCGTCCGGCCAGTCCGCCGGGAAGAGGGCCTCCGGCCGCCGCGCCGGGGGCCGGCGGGCGCGGGACAGGTGGTAGGCCGTGATGGTGGTGGCGTGCGTGACTCCGGCGGTCTCCTCCCCGGTCTCGGGGGTGCGCACCAGGACCAGGTCTCCCGCTCCGCCCTCGACGACGGCGGCGCTCGCCGTGGTGGGCAGCGGGAGCCTGCTCGGCTCGCCGGTGACGGCGTTCACGACCGCGAGGTGGGCGACCAGCGGCCAGCTCCCGGTGTAGCTCAGCGGGTACTGCCCGTCGCTCGGGTTCACCACGACGTGGTCGCCGATCGCGATCAGCGAGGACGCGTCGGGCACCTCCTGGATCCATCGGGCCTCGCCGGTGGCCGGGTCGATCCCGCGCAGCTCGTCCGGACGGGGCCACGCCGCCACCGAGCCGTGGGCCAGCACGCCGCCGCTCGTGACCATCGGGGACCTGTTGCCGTCCTCCTCCCACCGGATCCTGCCGGCGGCCAGCCGCCTGCCGCCCGGGGCGTACAGGTGGGAGGTGCCGTCGAGGCTCACGACGACGCTCCCGTCCGCCGCGACCGCGACGCTCCCGCCCACCGCGACCGCGACGCCGCCGCTCGGGCTGCGCGGTTCGGCCGGCGGCGGCCACTCCTGCGCGCGCGGGTAGGGCACGTCCTGGCGCCAGTAGGACCGGCCGGTCACCGGATCGACGGCCTGGACCCGCACGCGCCCGCCCGCGCACGCTTCGAGCCCCGCGCACGCCTCCAGCCCCGCGCACGCTTCGAGCAGGGCCACCAGTTCCCGCGCGGCGGCGGCCCGCGCGGTGCAGCCGGGGCTGACGGGCAGGAGCCCGTTCCTTGCTCCGGTGCGGGCGTCGAGCAGCGAGACCTCCGACGCCGTGACGACCGCGACGGCCCGCCCGCCCACCGCGACGCCATCGGCCGGCCGCGGACCCCACCTGCGCACCCCCGAGGCCAGGTCGTAGCCGGTGACTGCGGCTCGCACCGCCTCGTCCGCCCCGAGCGGAGCCTCCCGCAGGACGACGAGCGCCTCGCCGGCGACCCAGATCCGGCTCACCGGACCGGACTGCGGCTCGGCCGGCACGGCGGCCCGCACCCGCCCGGTGACCGGGTCGAGGATCAGCACGCGCCCCGCCCCCAGCCCCACGGCGACGGCCTGCTCGGACAGCCCCAGCACGTAGTCGTCACCAGGCTCGGCCCCGCCGAACTGACGGGCGTCGAACGATCTCGTCCAGACCTCCCGCCAGGACACCGCCTGCCACGCGACCGCCGGTCCGTCGGACAGCACGATCGCTCCCGTGATCAGCAGCAGCACGAGCAGCGGCGCGGCGCGGCGCATGTCAGCACTCCTGTTTCACGGGCGACGCGGAGGCGGGCCGCCAGCCGCCCATCGGATGCTCGTCATAGCTGACCCCGTACTCGCGCGCCGGCCCGGTCAGCCGGAACGGGAGCCCGCCCGGCCTGCGGATCACCACCTCCTCCGCGCGGCCGTCGCTGACGACCGTGGCCACGAACTCGAACTCGTAGTACGCCTCGCAGGCGGTGAGCGTCATGGCGAGCGTGACCTGCTCGTCCCGCACCAGGTCGATCTGCTTGGTCTGGAAGTACGGGGTCTTGCGGCCCTTGAGCGGGACGAACAGGGGGACCGGCCGGTCGAGGTCGGCCGCGATCTCGATGGTGCCCTCCTCGCCGGCGCTGGCGGGGTTCAGCAGCGCGCTGTCGGAGACCGGCTCGCGTTCGAGCACGCGGGGCCGGACGTCGGCGATCCGGAGCCGGGCCCGGTTGCCGCTCAGGACGGCGACGACCACCATGCGCCCGACCTGGGCGGCCCGGTGGCGCTCCAGGAACGCCGCCTCCTCCATCGCGTCGGCCCTGCCCAGCAGGATCGCCCGGTCCTGGGGCGAGGTGACGGGGTCGCGCAGGGCGATGCTGGGGCCCTCGTCGCTGATCGACACGTAGGCGACCGTCAGTGGTTCCTTGCTGACGACCTCGTCGAAGACGCCGGGGCCGAGTGTGTTGAACCAGCCGGTGAACACGACGCCGGCCGCCGCCGCGAGCACCGCGCTGACGATCCCCGCCACCCACATCACCAGGCCGCGTCCGGATTTCTCCGCGTTCTCCGCGCCCTCGCCGCGCGCGGCCGGGCTCTGCGCGATCCTGGTCCCCGCGGCGTCGCCGGAGGCCGGGCGGTTGCCGGTGGCCGGCGTGCTCTTCCGTCTGGCGCGTCGAGATCGCGGCATGCACATCCCTCCTCGTTCATCATCGCCCCTGGACGTCCGAATACTGTGGCGACAAGGAGAGTCAAGAAAGGGGAACATCGCCTGTGAAGTGCGGGTGACCGGCGGTCGCGGCCTCGGCGCGGCACCGCCGTGGTCAGGAGGTGGGCTTGGACGTCGCCCTGCTGCTCCTGTCGGGCCTCGTGGCCCTGTTCACCGCCATCACGGTGCACGATCTGCGGCGCGAGCGGCGCACCAGGGACGACCGCGTGCCGGCTCGCGAGGGGCCGGCGCTGACGGCGTACGAGCTGGCGTGCCTGGCGGGTGGTCCGGGACGGGTCGCGGAGGTGGCCGTCGCCCTGCTCGCCGGCAGCGGCACGATCCGGCTCTCGCTCGGCGGTCACGCGCACCGGGGCCTGTCGCCGCCGGCGGGTGACCGCCATGCCGTCGAGCGGACGGTGCTGGCGGTGGTGCGGGGGCGGCGGGGCGCGTACCTGTACGAGATCAAGCGGGAGCTGCGGCACAGCGCCGCGATGGCCGGGCTGGAGGACGTGCTGACCCGGCTCGGCCTGCTCGTGCCCCTCGGCCCCGGCTTCGTCGGCGACCTGCTGCTGTGGCTGCGGCGGCTGCGGACGGCCGGGCTCGCGTGCGCGATGCTGGAGGTGGTGGCGATGTTCGTGCAGCGGTCGTACTGGGTTCCGGTGATCGGGCTGGTGGTGCTGACGTTCACGCGGGTGGCGGCGCAGAGCGAGCTGCGGTGGTGGGGTGGTGGCGCCTCGCGGGTGAGCACGGCGTGGGCGCGGCAGGAGCTCGAACGGGCGCGGGCGGCGCATCCGCGCGGGGGCTTGTCGGGGGATCTGGCGGCGTCCGTCGCGTTGTACGGGCTGTCGGAGCTGCGCGATCCCCTCATGCTGGCGGCGATCTACCGCCTGGACCCCGGGCAGGGCGGGTGACGGCTCACACGGCGGCGGGCGCGGACTCCTCGGACATCGCCGACTTGTCCGGTTCGTCGGGCGCGGGCTCCTCGGGCGCGGGCTCCTCGGGCGCCGGCTCGTCGGGCGCCGGCTCGTCGGGCGCCGGCTCGTCGGGCATGGTCACGGGGACGGGCTCGGCGCGGGCGGCCCAGCGGCCGTCGTCGCTGCGTACGAGGCGTACCGGATGGTCGAAGCAGACGCTGACCAGCTCGCTCGTCAGCACCTCCGCGACCGGCCCGGCGGCCAGGCACTGGCCGTCGCGCAGCAGCATGGCGTGCGTGGTGGTGGCGGGCAGCTCCTCCAGGTGGTGCGTGACCAGCACGGTGGCCAGCGAGGAGTGCCGGGCGCGCAGGGCGTCGATGCTGGCCAGCAGCTGCTCGCGGGCGGCCAGGTCGAGCCCGGTCGCGGGCTCGTCGAGCAGCAGCAGCCGGGGCTGCGGCATGAGCGCGCGGGCGATGAACGCGCGGCCACGCTCCCCCTGCGACAGGGTGGCCCAGGAGGCCCGCGCCCGGTGGCTCATGCCGAGCATGGCGATCAACCGGTCGGCCCGCTCCGCCTCCTGCTCGGTGGGCGCCCAGCGGGGCACGGGGGCGGCGGTGTTGGTCAGCCCGGTCAGCACCACGTCGCGGACCCGCAGCGGGCCGTCGGGGGTGTGGCGCGGGTTGACGTGCCCCAGGTATGAGCGCAGCTCCCGCACGTCCACCCGGCCCATCCTGCGCCCGAGCACCTCGACGGCGCCGCGGCTGGGATGGGTGACGGCGCCGAGCAGGCTGAGCAGGGTGCTCTTGCCCGCGCCGTTGGCACCGAGCAACGCCCAGTGCTCGCCGGGGCTCACGGTGAGGGAGATGTCCTTCAGCAGGTGGCGTCCGTCGCGGACGAGATCGACGCCGTCGGCCCGCAGCACGGGGCCGTTGTCGGAGGGGCGCGAGACAACGGTCATGCGCCCCAAGTTATCAGCTCCTCAGACATCTGATGTCTCGGGGTGCTCCGGTGGCCGGCGCGCTCAAGCGGCACAGGCGGCGCGGACGTCGGCGATCAGCCCGGCCGCCGCGTCGATGGTGCGGGTGATCTCCTCCGGCGTGCCGCCGACGCCCGCCAGCAGCGCCTGCGCCCGCTCCGCGAACCCCTCCGGCGCCGACGGCAGCCGGCCGGCGGAGGCGACCATGCCCTTCTCGTTGATCAGCCAGGCCCCGTCGGCGGCGTGCAATGCCTGGCAGGCCACGCCGACCGCGCGGAACAACGCGCCCGCCGCGTACACCGGGTCCTGCCCGGCGGCGCCGTAGCGGGCCGTCATGAGGGCGAAGTCGCACTCCCACAGCCCGGCGATCAGCGCCTCGCGCAGGGCGGGCGGGTAGTGCGTGGTCTCCTCGCGCAGGGCGGCCAGCTCGCCGGCCGGGTCGGCGAGCACCTGGCAGAGCGCCACCTCGCCGGCGTAGGCGTGAGAGTAGAAGCCCAGCGGGTGGCCGGCCTGGACGCCGATCTCGTAGCGGCCGGCCTGGCAGTCGCGCCAGATCCGGTGGACGCGGTCGAGGTCGCGGTAGATCCAGTCGACCCGCCATCCGTCGATCGTCAGCCAGCCGCCGCCGTCCACCCACGGGCCCCAGCCGCCGGGGGCGGTCACGTCCGTGTCCTGGCCGGTCACCTGCCTTGCGAGGGTGCGCAGCTCGTTCACTGCCAGGTCTTTTCGGTAGTAGAGGCCGAGGTCGATGTCGCTGTCGGGGCGGTGGGTGCCGCGGGCCCGGCTGCCCCCCAGGGCTACGGCCACCACGCCGGGCACCGCGGCCAGGCGATCGGCGATGGCGTGAAGATCGGGGTTCCGCACGGTACGAGCCTACGACCCGAGCCCCGCGCCATCGGCACGGGCCACGGCACCGCTGAACGGTCAGGTCCTCGACGGGCGGACGTGCGGCCGATCAGGGGTATGCGCCTCACTGAGCTGGTGTTTCCATCATGTCCGAATGCTCCCCCACCCTAGGATGTGGCAGGTGAAGGACATGCTGACGATCCACCCACACCCCGGGACGGCCTGATGCCGGTCGCCGTCGAGGGCCTGTTGCGGGAGCTGGCGCCGCAGGTGCTGGGCACGCTCGTCCGCCGCTACGAGCAGTTCGACATGTGTGAGGACGCCGTGCAGGAGGCGCTGCTCGACGCGTCCGTGCAGTGGCCGAGGGACGGCGTGCCGGACAACCCGCGCGGCTGGCTGGTGACGGTGGCCGCGCGCCGGGTCATCGACCACGTACGCAGCGAGCACGCGCGCCGGCGCCGCGAGGAGAGCGTGGCGGTCAGCGTGGCGGCCGACGAGCTCGTGGCGCCGGCGCCGGGCGAGGAGCGGCCGGCGGATCGGGACGACACGCTGACGCTGCTGTTCCTGTGCTGCCATCCGTCCCTGTCGGAGGCCTCGCAGCTCGCGCTGACGCTGCGGGCGGTCGGCGGGCTGACGACGGCGCAGATCGCCGGCGCGTTCCTGGTGCCGGAGACGACGATGGGGCAGCGCATCAGCCGGGCCAAGCAGCGGATCAAGGCCACCGGGGCGGAGTTCAGGATGCCGCCGGAGGGTGAGCGGGACGACCGGCTGCGGGTGGTGCTGCACGTGCTGTATCTGATCTTCAACGAGGGGTACACCGCCACGTCCGGACCCGAGCTGCACAGGGCGGAGCTGACGGGGGAGGCGATCCGCCTGACCAGGGCGGTGTCGCGGTTGCTGCCCGGCGACGGGGAGATCATGGGGCTGCTGGCGCTCATGCTGCTCACCGAGGCGCGGCGGCCCGCGCGTACCGGGCCCGACGGGCGGCTGATCCCGCTGGCCGAGCAGGACCGGAGCCTGTGGGACCGGCGGCTCGTGGAGGAGGGCGTGGAGCTGGTCACCAAGGCGCTGTCCTCGACGGCGGTGGGCCCGTACCAGCTCCAGGCGGCCATCGCGGCCGTGCACGACGAGGCGCCCACCGCGCAGGAGACGGACTGGCCGCAGATCCTGGCGCTGTACGGGATGCTGTCGGGCCTCGACGACAACCCGGTCGTCAAGCTCAACCAGGCGGTGGCCACGGCCATGGTGCAGGGGCCGCGCGCCGGGCTCGGCCTGCTCGACGAGCTGGCCGGCGACGAGCGGATGGCGGGCCATCACCGGCTGGCGGCCGTCCGGGCGCACCTGCTGGAGATGGACGGCGACGCGGAGGGGGCGGTGGCCGCGTACCGGGAGGCGGCGAGGCTGACCACGAGCCTGCCGGAGCAGCGCTACCTGGAGGACCGAGCAACTCGGCTGTCTTGACAATGATTTTTTTCGGTGCCATCGTGTGCCCATGGACGAAGTGGCGGTGATCGAGGACCCCGCGGCGGCCGAGGCGTCGCTCGACCCCATGCGGTCGAGGCTGCTGGCCGAGCTGGTGGAGCCGGGCTCGGCGACCTCGCTGGCGGCGAAGGTGGGCCTGGCCAGGCAGAAGGTCAACTACCACCTGCGCACGCTGGAGCGCCACGGCCTGGTGGAGCTGGTCGAGGAGCGCAGGAAGGGCAACGTCACCGAGCGCGTGATGCAGGCCGCGGCGGCCTCGTTCGTGATCTCCCCCACCGCGCTGGCCTCCGTGCAGCCCGACCCCGCCCGCTCGCCCGACCGGCTGTCGGCCCGCTGGCTGCTCGCGCTGGCGGCGCAGCTCGTACGGGATGTCGGCACGCTCATCACCGGCGCGGCGAAGGCGCAGCAGCGGGTGGCGACGTTCGCCATCGACGGCGAGGTGCGCTTCGCGTCGGCGGCGGACCGGGCGGCCTTCGCCGAGGAGCTGGCCCAGTGCGTGACGTCCCTGGTCAGCAAATATCACGACGAGTCCGCGGCGGGCGGGCGCGATCACCGGCTGGTCGTGGCGGTCCACCCGGCCGTGAACGCCAAGAGGGAGCACTGAGGTGGGCCACGACTTCGAGCTGCCGCAGGAGGCCACGGTCGGGGCCACCCCTGAGGAGGTCTGGGAGGCCATCTCGACCGGGCCGGGCATGGACTCGTGGTTCCTCGGGCGCACCGAGGTGGCCGAGGGGGTCGTGCGCACCGCGTTCGGCCCGTTCGACATGCCGCCGTCCACCGTCACCGCCGCCGAGCCACTGCAGCGCCTGGCCCACTCCAGCGACAAGGGCGACGACGGGCGGTTCGTGGCCTACGAGTTCATGATCGAGGGGCGGGAGCGGGGCAGCACGCTCGTCCGCATGGTGACCAGCGGGTTCCTTCCGGGCGACGACTGGGAGGACGAGTTCGAGTACATGTCCAGGGGCCTGGAGCTGTACTTCGCGACGCTGGTGGAGTACCTGGGCCACTTCGCGGGGCGGACGGCGACGCCGGTCACGGAGTTCGGGCCGCCCATCGCGGACTGGGCGGAGGCGTGGGCGAGGCTGCACGCGGCGGCCGGCGGGGTGCCCCGGGTGGGCGAGCGGATCGCGGTCGCGGGTGTGGAGGGGGTGGTGTACCACCGCAGCTCCCAGGCGCTGGGGATCCGGTCCGGGGATGCCATGTACCGGTTCGTGCAGGGGTTCGGTGGGTCCATGGTGGCCTCGCATCTGCTGTTCGAGGGCGAGGGCGAGGGCGAGGCGGAGCAGGGGGTGCGGTGGCGGGCGTGGCTGGAGGATCTCCACGCCGGGTGATCGGCGGGGAGCCCGCCGGCACCAGGGCTCGGCGGGCTGCCGTCGATGTCGGGGGCGTTGTCTATTCTGCTGGTCATGCCGTCGCGCCTGTCGCCCCGCCTGGCCGCCGTCGTGGCCGCGTTGCCCCTGGAGCCGCACTCACGCGTCCTGGAGATCGGCTGCGGTCCCGGGGCCGCCGCCCGGGCGGTGGCGGCCCGGCTCGGGAGCGGGCACGTGCTGGCCATCGACAGGTCCGCCGCCGCGATCGCGCAGGCGCGGGCGGCGGCGGCCGGGGAGATCGCGGCCGGGCGGATGAGCGTGCGTCAGGTCGCGGGCGAGGACTTCGCGCTGCTGCCGGGTGAGGAGCCGTTCGATCTCGTGTTCGCCCTGCGCGTCGGCGCGCTCGACGGGCGGCATCCCGACGCCGGCCGGCGGCTGTTGCGGCGGATCGCGTCGGCGACCAGGCCGGGGGCGAGGCTGTTCATCGACGGAGGCGATCCACTGCGGGAGCTTCCCATCCCGCGCTGAGCCTTCCATCCCGCGCTGAGCTGCGTGAGCTTTCCATCCCGCCGTGAGGGGCAGGAGTGACGGGGTGAAGGTAGTCGCGATCTCCGACACGCACGCGCCCAGGCGCTGGCGCGGGTGCCCGCCCCGGGTGGCCGAGCACCTGCGCGGCGCGGACGCCATCCTGCACGCGGGCGACGTCTGCGTGCCCTCGGTGCTGAACGAACTGGCCGCGTACGCGCCCGTCCACGTCGTGAAGGGCAACAACGACGGCCCCGACGTGGTGGCGCCGGAGACGCTGGAGCTGACGCTGGGCGGGCTGCGGATCGGCATGATCCACGACAGCGGCCCGGCCAAGGGCCGCCTGGCCCGCATGCGGCGCCGGTTCCCGCAGGCGGACCTGGTGGTCTTCGGTCACTCGCACATCCCGCTCGACGAGTCGGACGGCGGCCTGCGGATCTTCAATCCCGGCTCCCCCACCGACCGCCGCCGCCAGCCGCACGGCACGCTGGGCCTGCTCACCATCGAGCACGGAGCGCTGGCCAGGGCCGAGATCGTGCCCGTCACTCCTTGACGACGTCGTCGCGCGCCTTGTCCAGCTCCGTCTTCAGCTCCTCCATGACCTCGGCGTAGCCGAGGTAGCTGTAGCGCTCGGCCGCGTGCCACGGGTAGAGCTGGCCCGCCTTGACGGCGGGGAGCTTGGCCCAGGTGGGCTTCTCGGCCATCTCCTCGATCTTCATGGACTGGGAGCGCGCGTCCACGAGGATCACGTCGGCCTGGTACTTGTCGGCGTTCTCCCAGCTCAGCACCTCCCAGAAGCCGCCCTCGCTCTCCGTCGGCCGCTCGGGGTAGACGATCTTCAGGCCCAGCTCGTCGCCCCAGTACGTGATGTCGGGGTGGTCCGGCAGGTACGCCACGTACAGGGATTCGGGCGTGCCGGTGACGATCATGACGCTGAGGTCGGGCTTGTCGGCGGCGAGCTGCTTCAGCGCGGCGCTGGCAGCCTCGAAGCGCTGCTTGGCCTCGGCCACCGGCGCCGCGTTCAGGTCGGCGCCGAGGGCTCCGGCGAGCTGGCCGTACTTCTCGATGATCTGCACCAGGGGCTTGCCGCTGAGCTGCACGCCGACGGTCGGGGCGATCTGGTCGACGGCCGCGACCGACTGCTCGGGCACGTACCAGAGCGCGTCCTTGACGTACATGCCCGCGACCAGCAGGTCAGGCTGGAGCGAGGCGTACTTCTCGACGTTGAACTCTCCCCACACGTTCCCGATCGACTCCACCTTGGTGATGTCGACCTCGCCCACCTCCGGATCGCGCCCGCCGTTCTTCAGCTTGTGCGGGCCGAACACCCCGACCGGCCGCACCCCGAAGTCCCACAGTGCGGCGGCTGCCGCCGACTGGGCCACGACGCGCTGGGGCCGCTGCGGCAGGGAGATGCTCTTGCCGCGGTCGTCGGTCCAGGTCCAGGGGCCCTGCGAGGCCGCCTGCGACGACGGGGCCTGCGCGGCGGGAGAGGAGACGGGCGGCGAGGCCGTCCCGCCGCAGGCGCTGACCCCGACTAAGGCGGCGGCGCCGAGGGCGGCAAGGGTGCGTCGCGGAAGGTTGGCCATGGGTTCTCCTCGTCAGACAGGCTCTGCCCTGATGGACGGCATATTAGATTAGCCTTACCTAACCGAAAAGTCCTTTCGGTGGAGTACGCCCTCCGTCCCGTACGACCGGCGAAGTAGCCGGGGCGGCGACGCCCGGACGATGTGCGACCAGCGCGGCGGCAAGATCCTGGAGACCTTAAGGGCGGCGGTAAGTCGACGGGAACGCGACCGTAAGCGCCCTCCAGCACTCTGATCTCAGATCGAAGAGCAGAGCCGAGAAGAGAAGGGCCAGACAGATGAGCCAGCCGTACATCCTCCAGGACGAGATCCAGCTCCCCGGCTTCACCGGCACCGTCCACCTGCCCGGCGAGGCCGGCTACGACGAGGCCCGCCGCTCGCTGAACCCGGCCGTCGACTCCCGCCCCGCGCTGATCGCCGAGGCGCAGAGCGCCGGTGACATCCGGATCGCGCTGCTGGCGGCCCGCGCCCACGGCGTCCCGTTCGCGGTGCAGTCCACCGGGCACGGCACGCACGCCCCGTGCGACGGCGGCATCCTGGTCAAGACCTCCCCGATGGCGTCGGTCCTGGTGGACCCGGCCCGCCGGATCGCCCGCGTCGGGCCTGGGGCGCGCTGGAGCGAGGTGATCGCCGCCGCCGCGCCGTTCGGCCTGGCGCCGCTGTCCGGCTCCTCCCCCTCGGTGGGCGTCACCGGCTACACGCTCGGCGGCGGGCTCGGGTGGCTGGCGCGCAAGCACGGGTTCGCGGCCGACAGCGTGGTGCGGGCCGAGGTGCTGCTGGCGGACGGCCGGCAGGTGACCGCGAGCCCCGACAGCCACCCCGAGCTGTTCTGGGCGCTGCGGGGCGGCGGTGGCGGGTTCGGTGTGGTGACCTCGCTGGAGTTCCGGCTCTACCCGGTCTCCGAGGTGTTCGCCGGGTTCGTGTACTTCCCCATCGAGGTGGCGGAGCGGACGCTGAAGGCGTACCGGACCTGGATCGACCAGGCCCCCGACGACATCAGCACGGCGGTCGTGCTCAGGCGCATGCCCGACGACGAGCAGACGCCGGCGGCGGTGCGCGGCAGGCACGTGGTCATGCTCAAGGTCCTGTACGCCGGCGCGGCCGAGGAGGCCGGGCGGCTGCTCGCGCCGCTGTTCCTGGCGGCCGGGCCGGCGCTGCTGGACGAGACCCGCACCACCACCTACGGGGGCGCCGCCATGGGCGGGACGCCGAACCGGCACATGGACATGTTCGACACCGTGCCCGACGAGGTGATCTCCGCGCTGGTGCGGGCCGCCGAGCACGCGCAGACGGTCGAGATCAGGCACTGGGGCGGCGCCATGGGCCGGCCGGGGCCGGACGCCGGGCCGGTGAGCCACCGCTCCACCAAGCTGTCGGTGATCGTGGACACCGTGGTGCCGGGGCTGGCCGAGGAGTTGCGGCCGTACGCCAACGGGGGGACGTTCCTGAACTTCCTGGCGGACCCATCGCGGACGGCGGCGGCCTTCACCGGGGTGGACTACGGGCGGCTGCGCGAGGTCAAGCGCGCCTACGACCCGGACGGGTTCTTCCGCGTCGGCCACGTCGTCCCGGCCTGAGGTGCCCGGCCGCGCCTTCCCGCGCCGTAGGCGTCGGTCGCCTTGTACACGAGATCGGGCGCGGGGTCGGCCGGCCAGGAGACGATGAAATAGCGCTCCTCGAGATTGAGCCCCGAGCCGTCCACAGAGGAATCGCGGCCCGTGGCGTGCACGCGCAGCCGGTAGAAACCCGGGCCTTTCCACGCCAGGTTCGGCAGTTTCCGGGGCAGGTCCCCCATCAGGCCGACCACGTACAGTGAGCCCAGGGTCGATTCGATGGAGATGTCGACGATCTCCTCCCAGGAGTCGAGCTCCAGGGGCGGCTGCTCGTGGGCGAGCCGCACCAGCACCTCCACCTGGCCGATCGCGAGGCCGGTGAGGATGATCGCACCGTCCGGCTCCTCGTCGCCCACGGCTACGAGTCCGTTGGGGAACGCCTTCGGGTAGGACGGACCCGCCTCGTCGTGCGGGCGGATCTCGATCTGGTGGTAGGACAGCTGAATGAATTCTCGGAATAACCCGCCGGTCATCCGAGAAATGCTACTGACGGAAGAAATTCGGTGAGACCACCTCGGGGTCGTAGGAGTCATGGAAGACCGGCGTGACCGAGGCCGCCGTGGGCGGGATGATCCAGCTCCAGTCGGCGTGCACCTCCTCCCCCGCTCGCCGCCGCGCCTGCACGTACCGGTCGAACTGGTCGGCCATCGTGTGGTGGTCGAGCATCCGCACCCCGGCCCGCTCGTACGAGGTCAGCACCGCGACGTTCAGCTCCGTCAGCGCGCGGTCCTTCCAGAGCGTACGGTCGTCGCCCGTGTCCAGCCCCAGCCGCCGCGCGATCACCGGCAGCAGGTCGTAGCGGTCGCGGTCGCCGAAGTTCCTGGTGCCGATCTCGGTGCCGACGTACCAGCCGGTGAAGGGCGCGGCGGGGTAGACGACGCCGCCGATCTCGAGTCGCATGTCCGAGACCGTGGGGCAGGAGTACCAGCGCAATCCCAGCTCGGCGAACCACGGGTGGTCCGGATGGGTGATGGGCACGTCGGGGCAGGCGTCGTGGGGCAGGTCGTGCCGGGTCAGGCGGCCGCGCGAGTCGCGGATCAGCACCGGCAGGCGGTCGAAGTCGCCGCCGTCGCCGCTCCAGCCCAGCTCTTGGGCCAGCCGGGTGAGCCCGGTGTTGGCGGGGTCGCCGCGCCGGGTGCCGTCCGGGCGTTCGTAGCCGGCATACCGGACGAGCTGAGGGCTGACGATGCGCGGGCCGGGGGCGGCTGGGGTGTCGGGCGGGAACACGGTGATGATCGGGCGGATGGCGCCGCCGTTGTGGGCGCGTACCAGGTGGGTGGTGAGGGCGGCGGCGATGGCGTCGGGGTGGTGCAGCCTGCGGCAGTCGCGCACCATGAGCGTCTTCCAGTACAGCTTGCCGACGCACCGGGTGTGGTTGCGCCAGGCGAGTTTCGCGCCCAGCACCAGCTCGGCGGACGTGTGCCGGTAGGTGCCCGTGCGGGCGAGCTCGTCCAGGACGGCGGCGCGGCGGCGGGCGTACCGCTCCCGGTCCCAGCCCAGCCCTTCCGCGCACTGGCGCAGGAACGACTCGGCCTCCTGGGTGACGGTGGCGGCCGGCGCGCTGATGACGCTCATGGATCCCCCGAGGTGCTGGACGCGGCTGAGTCTCCCGGCGTGCTCGGCGTCGGCGAGCCCCCCACTGGCGGGTTGCCCACTGGCGAGCCTCCCGGCGCGGTGGTCGCGGGTGGGGTGGTCGCGGGCGCGGTGGTCGCCGGCGCGGTGGTCGCCGGCGCGGTGGTCGCCGGTGCGGCCTGGTCGATGTCGCGCAGGGGTGACAGGGCGGTGCCGACGGCGACCGCCGTCTGCACGAGGGCCGCGCACAGGAACAACATCCGGCCCGGCCCGCCCCACGCCCCCAGCGCGCCGCCGACCACCACCCCGCCGGCCAGCGCACCGACCGGGATCGTCGCGTACGCCGCGGCCCTGCTCACCGAGGTGACGCGCCCGATGGCGTCGGCGGGCACCACCGTCTGGCGGGCGGTGAACCAGGACACCACGATCACCGACGTGGCCACGCCCTCCACGGCCCAGGCCGCCGCCATCACCCACACGGCGGGCAGCGCCACGGGCAGCGCCATGGCCAGCGCCGACAGCGCCATCCCGGCCGCGAGCAGCCGCCCCGTGGGATGGCGGTCGATGAGCCGGGGCGCCACCACCGCGCCGAGCACCGCTCCCAGCCCCTGCGCTCCGAACACCACGCCCAGGGCCACGCCGGGCAACTGCTCGACCTCCAGGACGAGGTAGACGAGGTTGCCCTCGACGATGAACCCGGCGAAGTTCGCGGCGGCCATGAGCAGGGTGCCCCACCAGACCGGCCTGATCGAGCGGAGGATGCGCAGCCCCTGAAGGAAGTCCCTGCCCACGCCGGACAGCTCCGCCCGCACGCCGCCCGCCGGCGTCGCCCGCGTGTGCACGTGGGCGATCTGGTAGATGAGCAACGCCGAGATCGCGAACGTCAGCGCGTTGACCAGCGTCGCCAGCGGCACCCCGAGGGCGGCGATGAACGCGGTGCCGACGACGGGCCCGACGAACCCGAGCGAGCTGTCCACGGTCTGCGTCCAGGCATTGATCCTGGACAGCCGCTCCTGCGGCACCGTGTCGACGACGAAGCCCTGGAAGGCGGGGAAGTAGAAGGGCCGCACGCTGGCCAGCAGGAAGGCGCACAGGTAGAGCAGCGCCACCGACGGCCGGTCCGCCGCGGCCACGAACACGATCACCAGCGCGATCGCGAAGGACAGGCAGTCGCAGGCGATGAGGATCCTGCGGCGGTCCCACCGGTCCGCGATGACGCCCGCGACCAGCCCGACCACGACGTACGGGATGAACTCCAGCACGTACGCCAGCGCCGCCGACAACGCGGAGCCGGTGATCTGCAGGATCAGCGTGGGCGCGGCGAACCGGTAGATCCAGTCACCGACCGAGGAGACGAGGAACGCGCTGCGCAGCCGGACGCCTCCCGGTCCGGAGGCCGTGCGCGATGGCACCCGCATCGGCCCGGGTCAGGAGGGCGGCCGGGCCGCGTCGGAGGGGATCGGACATGCCATGGAAGGTCCTCCCTGGAGCTGACAGGCGCGGTGGGGAAGGCTCATCCGGGAGAGTAACCGCACGTGGGCCTCCCGGCGAGGGGGTGGGGCGCCCCGGAGGCGCCCCACCAGGTGCGCGGCATCACGCCTTCTGCACACCACCGGCGATGCTGTAGCGCTTCGTCGACTTCTTGATCATCTTGTTCACCTCCTTCCCCGTCTCCGCTGGGAACGGCCGCTCGCGACCCCGGGCTGCGGGTCGAGAAGCGCGAGCAGGTCGGTGGTCGGCTCAGAAGGGCAGGGGGCCGAGGTCGCCGGCGAGCCACTCCAGGCTCGGCTTCGGCCGGGCGTCGCCGCACGCCGCGCAGCGCGGGTCGCGCTTCCACGTCTCGGCCTCGCGCAGGCGGGGGTCGTGGAAGGTCATCTCCAGCATCCGGCCCACCGACAGCGGCGGCGAGACCCGGCTGGCGATCCGCACCATCTCGGCCACCAGGAAGCCCGCGCCGAACAGCACCAGGCCGTTGAAGGCGGCGGTGTCCTCGCCGAACGTGCCGCCCTCCCTGTCGATCTCGTCGAGCACGTTCATCACGGCCAGGGAGGTGGGGTCGTTGCTGCGCACCTGGTCGTACCAGCATTCGATGCAGCCGGACACGCCGGGCACGATCGTGTAGTGCAGCGCCCGCTGGGTGTCCACGCCGCCCACGATGAGCGCCGTGCCCGCCCGTACGCAGCCCTCGTTCAGCCAGTGGGCGATGTGCACCTTGGGCCGGTCCACCACGGCGATCACGATGTCGCGGTCGCGGACGACCTCGTACACGTCGTCGCCGGACATCAGCCTGCGCTGCACCGGGTCGATCCGCACGGCGCTGTTGAGCGCGCGCGCCCGCTCGGCCGCCACCTCCACCTTGACCCGGCCCACGTACGGCTCGCCGTAGAGGATCTGCCGGTTGAAGTTCGACAGCTCGATCCGGTCGAAGTCGACGATCCTGATGTCCTCGAAGCCGATGGCGACCAGGTCGATCAGCGCGTGGCTGCCGATCCCGCCGACGCCGAGCACGGCGACGCGGGCGTCACGGATGCGGCGCTGGAAGTCGTACTTGGAGGCGTGCAGCGAGGCGTAGGTCTCGAAGAAGCCGAGGTTGTTGGACCAGCGCTCGCGAGCCTGCTGGTCGAAGTCGTCGCCGGGGTCGTCGGCGCTCTGGATCAGGCGGAGTTCGTCGAGCTCGCCGATGGCCTCGCGGACCTCGTCCGCGGTCACGTCGGGGTGCACGGCCCGCAGGTCGCGGTGGACCTCCTCCGGGGTACGCGTGCCGTCCAGCAGCGACAGCAGCCTGCTGACCCGGCCGTCGGCGTCCTCCAGCGAGGTGAGCTCGCCGCCCAGCCTGAAGTGCACCGACCCCTCGGCGATGAAGTAGGGGATGCTCGTCTTGAGCACGGGATGAGTCATGGCTTTCCTTTCGGCCCGAGGGGGGTGGGGCGCCCCTGAGGACGCCCCACCTGCAACGGAATCAGCCCTTCTGGGTACCACCGGCGACGCTGTACCGCTTGGTCGACTTCTTGATCATGGAAGTTCACCTCCTTTCGGTTCCGTCGGGGTGATGCTCGCGAGACCCAGCTCGTGGGCGAAGAACGCGAGCACGTCAGCGAAGTAGGACAGCCGGCCGGTGCGTCCCCGCTCGCCGTGCCCCGCGCCCGCCTCGTGGCGCAGCAGCACCGGGCGGGGCGAGGTGGTCGCGAACTGCAGCGCGGCGGTCATCTTGCGCGCGTGCAGGGGATCGACGCGGGTGTCCTCTCCGAAGGCCGACAGCAGGACGGCCGGGTACGGGGTACCGGGCACGACCCGGTGGTAGGGCGAGTAGCCGAGCAGCCAGCCGAGCTCCTCGGGGCTCTCTCGGCTGCCGAACTCCTCGCGCCAGTGCTCGCCGAGCCCGGTCAGCTCGTACCGGGCCATGTCGAGCAGCGGCGAGGTGCAGGCGACGGCGGCGAACAGCTCCGGGCGCTGCGTCAGCGCGGCGCCCGTGAGCAGGCCGCCAGCGCTGGTGCCGAAGGCGCCCAGGCTGCCGCGGGTGGTGTGCCCGGCCGTCACCAGGTGCTCGGCCGCGGCGATGAAGTCGTCGATGCCGCGCTGCTTGTGCTCGCGGCGGCCGGCGTGGTGCCAGGCCTCGCCGCCCTCGCCGCCGCCGCGCACGCAGGCCACCGCGAACAGACCGCCCCGCCCGGCCCAGGCCAGGGCCGCGGCGTAGTAGTCGGCGATGCGCGGCTCCCCGAAGGCGCCGTACCCCTCCAGGATCGTGGGCAGCGGCCCTGCGCGGTGCCAGGACGGGGCGAGCAGGAGGATCCGTACGGGGGTGCCGTCGGGGGCGTGGCAGATCGTCTGGGACGCCCGCACCGGCGGCGTGGTCGGGGCGGGGCGGCGGCGCCAGGGCGTGCTGGTGCCGGTGCCGGCCTGGTAGCGGTAGACGGTCTCGGGGGTGACGCGGTCGGAGTACTCGTACCAGGCCTCGTCGCCCTGGCCGCCGGGGGCCAGCTCCGTGACGAGGCCGGGGCCTGGCAGCTCGACCTGGCCCAGCGGCCCTCCGGTGGCGAGGTCGTGCCGGGTCACGGCGCCGCGGCCGGAGATCGTCCAGTGCGCCAGCAGCAGGCCGTCCAGCACCGCGAACCCGTCCAGCACCGCCTCGGGATCTTCGGGGATCAGCGTGCGCGGCCGCATGCCGCCGTCCTCGGGCGGGCCTGCCACGAGCAGCCGGCCGCGCGGCGCGCCGGCGTCGGTCAGCAGGTACAGACGGCCGCCGGGCGCCGGCCAGGCGGAGGTCCACCCGTCCCCGGGCAGCGGCAGCCTGCGCAGGGCGGGCCGGTCGAGCGGGCTCTCGCGCAGGTCGGCCACCCACACCTCGTTGGCCGCCGACAGGCCGGCGGCCACCTGGACGACCAGCAGCCGCCCGTCCTGCCCCACCAGCGCGTCCAGCTCCGCGGTACGGTCGCCGCCCGCGTCCAGGACCACCGTGTCGGACCTGGCGCTCCGCCCCACCCGGTGCAGGTGGACGCGCGGGCCCGAGCGTTCGTCGTGCCGCGTGTAGTAGAAGGCGTCCTGGCCGGGCACCCAGGCGACCGCCGAGTAGCGGCAGCCGGTGATGGGCTCGTCCACGTGCGTCCCCGTGTCCACGTCGAGCACGCGCAGCGTGAACCGCTCGGATCCGCCCACCGCCGTCTGGTAGGCCATCAGCCGGCCGTCGGCGGAGGCGGACCAGTAGCCCAGCACCGTGCGCCGGCGCGGGTCCGCGGTGTCCGGCTCGAACAGGGCGCGGTCGCCCCGGTGGTCGCGGACCATGAGCGCGTGGTGCTCCGCGCCGGGCCGCAGGCAGGTGTAGAACGCCCGCCCGCCGCGCCACTGCGGCACCGACAGCCGCTCGAACGAGGTCAGGTGCCGCAGCTCGCGGAACCAGCCGCCGGCCCGCCAGCCGTCCCTGGCCCTGGCGAACAGGTCGGCCTGCGCGGCCAGCCAGTCGCGGGTCGCGGGCGAGTCGGGGTCCTCCAGCCAGCGGTACGGGTCGGCCACCTCGTGTCCGGCGATCAGCTCCCGTACGTCGTCCCGCCGTGCCGCCGGGGCGGAGCTCGTGTCCATGATTCCCGACGACCTCGCGACCTCGGACACTGCCGGCTCCCTCCGTTGCCGTGGTGGCTGGGTGTTGCGTTCCGCTGCTGTCACCGAAGCTTCGTCCTCGGGGCTGGACGGGGTGCTGGACGGGGTGCTGGACGTGCGGCTGGACGTCCCGCTGGCTTTCGTCCTGGTGCGGGCGCTGGCAGGGACCCTGGAAGGGACGCTGGACAGGGCGCTGGAAGGAGCCCTGGAAGGGTGCGGTGAAACCGCTGGTCCGGCCCCTCGCCCAGAAATTTCCGGATTTGTCATGAACTCGAACCCGTGGTCGTCATCCCCTTCGGGCCGGACGACGAATGAGGGGGCGTCCCCGGCGGATCAAGACCGGGGTGGTCCGGCCACATCTCGCGGACAGCGACACTCGTGTTACTTCTGGGGAGGCGGGATGTCCGAAAGTCAGGGAGACGACGTTCGGTTCGAGGTGCTGGGGCCGCTGCGCGCGTGGCGTGCGCGTACCAGCCTGGCTCTGGGTTCGGGGCGGCGGCGCACGCTGCTGGCCGTCCTGCTGCTGCACGCCAACCGCCCGGTCAGCCGGGACAGGCTCATCGACGAGCTGTGGGGCAGGCGCGTTCCCGCGTACGCCGTGAACCTGCTGCAGAAGCACATGTCCAGCCTGCGGGCGGGGCTGGAGCCCGGCCGTCGCGGACGCCGGCCATCCGGCGCGCTGACCTGGACGGAGGCAGGGTACGTGCTGCGCGTGCCGTCGGGAGGACTCGACCTGGAGGTGTTCGAGCGCGAGGTGCGGCGTGCCAGGGAGGCGCACGCCGCCGGTGACCTGAGGGGGGCCTCGCACGCGTTCCACGCGGCCCTGCGGCTGTGGCGGGGGCCGGTCTGCGACGGGCTGGGCAGCCCGTTCCTGGACATGATGCGCGATCAGCTCGCCGAGCGGCGGATCGGGGCGATCGAGGAGTGCATGGAGGTGGACATGGCCCTGGGTGACCAGGCCGATCTGGTGGCCGAGCTGCGCTGGCTGGTGGCCAACCATCCGCTGCGCGAGCGGCTGCACGGTCTGCTCATGCTGGCCCTGTACCGGTCGGGGCGGCAGGCTGAGGCCCTCGCCGCCTTCCGGGATGCGCGGCGGCGGCTGATGGAGGAGCTGGGTGTGGAGCCGACTGCCCTGCTGCAGAATCTCCACCAGCGCATCCTCGCCGCCGATCCCGGTCTCATGCCCCCTTCCTCGGCCGCGGACGCCTCGCCGTCGCTGTCCGGCCTGCCTGCCGCCGGTTCCCCGGCGCGCCCTGGCCCGGCGCCGGACGACTCGCCTGAGCAGGGGCCGCCGCCGCACGGCACGGCGGCGCACGGCACGGCGGCGCACGGCACGGCGGCGCACGGCACGGCGGCGCACGGCACGGCGGCGCACGGGCGGCGGGCGGGCTCGCGGGCACCTCACCGCCGGCCCACCCCCGCGCAGCTCCCGCGCGGGGTACCGCAGTTCGTCGGCCGGAAGGCGGAGCTGGAGCGGCTCGACGCACTGCTGGCCGACGACCGCAACCCCGGCGGCCCCGTGGTGCTCACCGGCATGGCGGGCGTGGGCAAGACCACCCTGGCGATCCACTGGGCCCACCAGGTCCAATCCCACTTCCCCGACGGCCAGCTGTACGTCGACCTGCGCGGATTCGACCCGTCAGGAACACCGATGGAGCCCACGGACGCGATCCAGGCCTTCCTGGACGCGTTCGCGATCAAACCGGACCAGCTCCCCGCAGGGGTGCACGCGCGGGCCGCACTCTTCCGCAGCCTCCTCGCGGGCCGCCGGATGCTGATCGTGCTCGACAACGCCAGGGACGCCGAGCAGGTCCGCCCCCTGCTCCCCGGCGCACCCGGCTGCCTCGTCGTGGTGACCAGCAGGGATCAGCTCACCGGCCTGGTCGCGGTGGAGGGAGCGCACGCGTTCGTGGTGGACCTGCTCCCCAAGCAGGACGCCCGCCTGCTGCTCACCCGCCGCTCCGGAGCTCCCCGCGGACACACCACAGACCCCGCCCCAGCGACAGACGGCGCCAGCAACGGGGCCGGGAACAGGCCCACGGGTGAGGCAGCGGCCGTGGACGAGATCGTCGCGTACTGCGGGCGTCTGCCCCTCGCCCTGTCCATCGCCGTCGCCCGCGCCGTCACCAGCCCGCGCCTGCCGTTCACCGCCCTGGCGGCGGAGCTGCGCGGCGCCCGCGCCCGCCTGGACCCGTTCGACGGCGGCGAGCAGGCCACGAACGTGCGGGCGGTCTTCTCCTGGTCCTACCGCCGGCTCAGCCCGCCGGCCGCCCGCCTGTTCCGGCTGCTCGGGCTGCATCCCGGCCCGGACTTCGCCCCGGCCGCCGCCGCCAGCCTGGCCGGTCTGCCGCCGCAGGAGGCCCGCCCGCTGGTGGCCGAGCTGTCCAGGACGAACATGCTGTGCGAGCGCGTACCCGGCAGGTTCGCCTTCCACGGGCTGCTCCGCGCGTACGCGTGCGAGCTGAGCCACGCGCAGGACACCCGCGAGGAGCGGCGGACGACCCTGCACCGCCTGCTCGACCACTACCTGCACAGCGCCCACCTGGCAGGCCGGATCCTGCGCCCCGGCCGGAGCGCCGACGCCGGCCTGCGCCCCGCCCTGCCGCTGGTGACGCCGGAGACGCCGGCAGGCAGGCAGGAGGCGAGGACGTGGTTCACCGCCGAGCACCTGGTGCTGCTCGCGGCGGCCAGGCGGGCGGCGGAGGAGGGCTTCCCGCTGCACGCCAGGCAACTGACCTGGTTCCTGGCGGTCTTCCTGGATCACCGCGGGGGCTGGCGCGTGCAGGTCGCCCCCGCCTCCAGGTGACCAGGTGAACCCGGCGGGCACACTGGCGGCGCCGCGCCACCGCACGGGTCGGCTGCCTCGCGACACCACGGCGGGCGTGTCAGCGGCATGGTTCGGACCGGCACCCCTGGCAGGGTCCTTCGCCCTTGATCCCGAGGTCGTCCGGCTCTGCCTGCCGCGCCCGGCTCCCGGCAGCCTCGAAACTGAGCACGTGTCTTGGGGAACGGGAGGCGCACCATGTCCGAGGGTTACGACGTCCTGCTGCGCGACGGCGGCATCGCCCACGTCCGCCGGCTGCACCCGGACGACCGTGCGGCCCTGCACGAGCTGGTGGAGCGCTCGTCGGAACGCTCGGCCTACCTGCGCTTCTTCACCGGCGGCCGGAACACCGCCCACTCCTACATGGACCGCGTCACCTCCGGCGCCTACCGCGGCCACGCATTGGTGGCGGGTCTGCGCGGCCGGCTGGTGGCGGTCGCGGAGTACATCCCCATGGACGACGGCAAGGCCGACCTGGCCATCCTCATCGACGACGCCGTCCACGGCCACGGGCTGGGCACGCTGCTGCTCGAACACGTCGCGCTGGACGCGGCCGAGCACGGGGTGCGCACGCTGGTCGCCGACGTGCTGGCCGAGAACCGGCCGATGATCCGGGTGCTGCGCGACCTCGGCCTGGACGTGGCGCCGCGCTTCGAGGGCGGCATGATGCACCTCGACATCACCGCCCGCCCCACGGCCCGGCTGCGCGAGGGCATCGAGGCGCGCGACCACGAGGCGACGCGGGCGTCGCTGGCCCGGCTGCTCACCCCGCGCTCGGTGGCGGTGATCGGCGCGAGCAGGGACGAGCGCGCGGTGGGCCACAAGGTGTTGCGCAACCTGCTCGACGGCGGCTTCCCCGGGCCGATCCATCCCGTCAACCCGAACGCCGCCGAGGTGGCCGGGCTCGTCTGCCACGCCGAAGTGCCCGGCGGCGTGGATCTGGCCGTGGTGGCCGTGCCCGCCCGGCACGTGCTGGAGGTGGCCAGGGACTGCGCGCGGGCCGGGGTGGCCGGGCTCGTGGTGCTGACGTCGGGGTTCGCCGAAACAGGGGAGCGCGACGCGGAGGGTGAGTTGCTGCGGATCTGCCGCTCGGCGGGGATGCGGCTGGTCGGCCCGAACTGCCTGGGCGTGGTCAACACGGCAGCGCGGCTGAACGCCAGCTTCCTGCCGCACCACCCGGTGCGGGGACGGGTGGCGCTGATGTCGCAGTCGGGCGCGGTCGGCGCGGCGCTGCTGGAGCGGCTGGAGGTGTCGTCGTTCGTGTCCGTCGGCAACAAGGCCGACGTGAGCGGCAACGACCTGCTCGAATACTGGGAGGACGACCCCGGCACGGACGTGATCGCGCTGTATCTGGAGTCGTTCGGCAACCCCCGCAAGTTCGCCCGCATCGCCCGCCGGGTCGGGAGGAGCAAACCGGTGCTGCTGGTCAAGAGCGGCCGCAGCGGCGCGGGCGGGCGGGCGGTGCGCTCGCACACCGCGGCGGCGGCCACCCCCGACGTCGCGGTGGACGCGCTGACCCGCGCGGCGGGGGTGATCAGGCTCGACAGCGTCAACGAGCTGATCGACACCGCCAAGCTGCTGGCCGGCCAGCCGCTGCCCGAGGGGCGCCGGGTCGCCATCGTCGGCAACTCGGGCGGCCCCCAGGCGATGGCCGCCGACGCCTGCGAACGTCACGGCCTCGTCGTCCCCGAGCTGCCGCCCGGACTGCTGGACGCGCGGGCCGCCGCCGCGCTCGGCAACCCGGTCGACCTGACCGCCGACGCCACCGCGGACGAGATCGGCTCCGCCGTGCGAGCGGTCGTCAGCTCTCCCGGGATAGACGTGGTCCTGATCGTCTACACGCCGCCGTTCGGCTCCGGCCTGGAGCAGACCCGCCAGGCCATCGCCGGGGCGACCAAGGCGGCGGGCAAGACCGTGCTGGCCTGCCTCATCGGACATGACGGCCTGATCGACGGCCGGATCCCCGCCTACGCCTTCCCCGAGCAGGCCGTCGCCGCCCTGGCCGGCGTCGTACGCTACGCGGAATGGCGCCGTGCCCTCGCCGAGTCCACCGAAGTGCCCGTACAAGCGGATGCCGGAACAGCACGCCAGATCATCGAAGCGGAGCTGGCGCAGCGGCCGGAAGGCTGCTGGCTCTCCCCCGCGGCCACCGCCCGGTTGCTGAGCTGCTACGGCGTGCGGTTGATCGAGTCGCTGGAGGTGAACAGCCCGGACTCCGCGGCCGAGGCGGCCCGGCGGGCCGGCCTGCCGGTCGTGCTCAAGGCCGTGGGGCCGGTGCACAAGAGCGACGTCGGCGGCGTCCGGCTCGACCTGCGTACCGAGGAGCAGGCACGGCAGGCCTACGCGGAGATGTCGGCCCGCATCGGCGCCGAGATGACCGGCGCGATCGTCCAGCCCATGCTGCCGGGCGGGGTCGAGATGATCGTCGGGGGCGTCAACTACCCGGCGTTCGGTCCGCTGGCCATGGTGGGCATGGGCGGGGTGATGGCCGACCTGCTGGCCGACCGCGCCTTCCGCGTCCCCCCGGTGACCGACGCGACCGGCATGATCGAGGAGCTGCGCTGCTCCCCGCTCCTGCACGGCTACCGGGGCTCGCCGCCGGTGGCCGCCGACGCCCTGGCGGACCAGGTCACCCGCGTCGGCCGCCTGCTGGACGACCTGCCCCAGGTGGCCGAGCTGGACCTCAACCCGGTCATCGTCACCGCAGACGGTGCGATCACGGTCGATGCCCGGATCAGGCTCGCGTTCTGCGAGCCGCAGCCGTCGCCGCTGCTGCGGCGGCTGCGCTGACCAGCGACTGTGCCGTTCGGGGCAGCACACAGCGCCCACCCCCGGCTACCGGAGGTGGGCGCTGCCTTCCGCGGCTGCCCGGGGCGGGCACGGCTTCGCGGCGCCGGCGGCTCAGCGCACCACGGCGACAGGACACGGCGTGTGGTGCCGGACGCCCCTGCTGACCGAGCCCAGCAGCGCCGAGCTCACGCTCCCACGCCCATGCGAGCCCACGACCAACAGCTCCGCCTCCTGCGACGCCCGCGTGAGCGCCTCCACCGCATCGGCGAACCGGACATCCTCGACCACGAGAACGTCCGGGTAGTGCCGCTTGAACGGCTGCAGGCACGCCGTCACCATGTCCTCGCGGGCGACGCGATCCTCGCCCGCCTCGTGCGGCAGCTCGGTGCCGAACGCCTGGACGGGCCGCCGCCAGGCGTGCACGGCCCGCAGCGTGCTGCTGCGCAGGGCGGCCTGCTGGAAGGCGTAGGCCAGCGCCGGCGCGCAGCCGGGCGAGTCGTCCACGCCCACCACGATCTGCCCGTGGGCGGGCCGCTGTCCGCCGTGGACCACCACGACGGGTGCCTCGGCCTGACCGGCGACGTGGTCGCCGACCGAGCCCAGGAGTGCGCCGGTGACCGCGCCGAGCCCTCTGCTGCCGATCACCACCTCGACGGCCGTCCTGCCCTGCTCGCGCAGGATCCGTGCGGGCGGCCCCTCCTCCAGCGCGGTCGTCACCTCGACACTGGGCTGGCGCTCGTGCACCAGCGCCACCGCCTCGTTCAGCGCCTTCTGACCGGTACGGCGCAGCCGGTCAGGCCGATCGGCGTCCGGGAATCTCGCGATCTGGTACGGCTGCCGGTCCACCGCGTACACGAGCTTCAGGGGCTGGTGCATGCGGAAGGCGTCGTTGGCGGCCCACGCCATGGCGGCACGCGCCTGCACGGAGCCGTCGACCCCCACAACGATCATGATGTCCTCCTTCGTCACCACCATCTGACCGGAGTCGCCAGGCGACGTGCAGGGCCGGAAGTCCCGGAAGCCGGGAGCCGAAGGACAGCGGGACGAGGCCGGAACGGCTCAGCGGGCCGGACACCGGGCCGATCCCCGCACATGCCGGCGCCCACCTCCGGTGTGCCGGAGGTGGGCGCGGGGCCGTTCACGCTACTTCAGCCAGGCGTTGCGCTGGACGATGGGCAGGTTGCCGAGCCCGAGGGTACGTCCCGCGCCGGCCAGGGCCAGGCCGATGAGGACGATCGAGTAGACGATGTGGTCGTCGATGACCGGGTTGTTGGCCAGGGGCAGCTCGGCGGCCCACATCAGGAGCAGCATCGCGGTGCCGGCGCCGGCGGCGATCCGGGTGCCGAGGCCGAGGATCAGGGCGACGCCGACGCCGAGCAGGCCGGCCATGAACAGCCAGTCCACCCACGCCTGCCCGGCCAGGCCCGAGAAGAAGCCGCCGAGCGCGTTCTCGCCGGTGCCCTTGAGGAAGCCGGTCGTCGGGCTGCCGCCGTTCAGCCAGGCGCGGTCGGCGGGGGTGGCGAAGCCCCAGCCGAAGGTCTTGTCCAGAAACGCCCACAGGAAGATCCAGCCGATCGAGATCCGGGCGGCCGCCCAGACGTAGTCGACCGGACGGCGAGCTTGGGCGGCACTCGTCTCCATGACGGGCCTGCTGATGGTGGCGGCCATGATGGCCCCCTTTCGAGGGGTGATTCGCCGTTTCTGTGTCATCACCAGCACACCGCTTGCGCGGCTCGCGCAGCAGTGCCGGAGGGCCCCCGGCGCAGGGACCTTCGTCCCCTGCCGTTCAGGATTCGTGCTTGCGGGGCCGTACCACCGCGACCGGGCATGTCACGTGATGCAGGACGCCGTGGCCGACCGAGCCCAGGACCGCCGAGGCGAAGCCGCCTCGCCCGCGCGAGCCCACGACCACGAGGTCGGCTGTGGCGCCGGCCCTGGCCAGCACGCCCACCGGGTGCCCGGACAACGTCTCGTGGGTGATGTCCACGTCCGGGTTCTTCTCGCACCACCGCGTCACGCTTTCCGCCACCGCCTGGGACTCCTCCTGGTAGACCTCCGTCATGACGCTGTTCCAGGCGATCGGGTACGGCGAGAAGACCGGCGTCTGCCAGGCATGCAGCACGTGCAGGCGCGCACCGTGGGCCCGGGCGTGCTCGACGGCGTACTGCATGGCGCCCTCCGCGTGCTCGGAGTCGTCGTAACCGACGACCACTCGGCCGTGCCGGATACCGTCAGGGCCTCGCACGATCACGACCGGTCCCGTGGCGTGCCCGGCCACGGCCAGGCTCACGGAGCCGGCCAGCATCCCGGCGAGCTCGCCGAGGTTCCGGCTGCCCAGGACCACGCTGTCGGCGGTCTCCGACTCGGCCAGCAGCCGATCGACCACGGTGCCCGCCAGCAGCTCCGTGGTCACCTGGATGCCGCCCGCCGTTTCGCCGGCCAGGTGGGCGGCGGAGGTCAGCGTGCTCGTGCAGCATCCCCGCACGTGCTGCCCCGGCCGCTGCTCGCGTACGTGCACGATGCGCAGGCCCAGGTGCCTGCGCTCGGCGTCCGCCGCCGCCCATGTCACCGCGGCCTTCGCCGCTGCCGACCCGTCCACTCCCACGACGATGTGTCCGGCCATCTGCCGCTCCCTTCGCTCGGATCCGTCACCTCCAAGGTCGCCGTGCGGAGAGATCCGCGCCCGGGGACGAAGTCCCGAAGGAGAGGGCCGTTGGTCCCGCACCGGCCGCTTCCCCGGCGGCGGGGTCGCCCAGAAGCGCGTCGGGTCAGTGCACCACGGCGACGGGACAGGGCGCGTGGTGCACCATGGCCTGGCTGACGGAGCCGAGGAGCAGCCCGCGAACCTCGCCCAGGCCCCGCGCCCCGACCACCAGCAGGCGGGCCTTGCGCGCCGCTTCGAGCAGCGCGTGGCGCGCGGGCTCGTCCACGAGCTCGACACTCGCCTGGAGGCCCGGATGAACGCGCTGCCGGGCGATCAGCTCGTCCCACGCGAGCCCCTCGGTCTGGATGCGCAGCTCCAGCGTGTCCGCTTCCCTGTCTCGCTCGCGGTGCGCGATCACGGCGTGGACCGGGCAGCCCAGCCGGTGCGCCTGCGTGGCGGCGAAGCCCAGCGCGGCCCTCGACGCCGGGGAGCCGTCGAAGCCGACCAGCACCTCGCGAGCGCCGCGCTCCTCCGGGTCGCCGCCCATGACGATCACCGGGCAGCGGGCGCGGCCGGCGACGTGGCCGCTCACGGAGCCCACCGTCAGCCCCCGGAGCTCACCGTAACCGCGGCTGCCCACCACGATCAGCTCGGCGTCGGCGGACAGGTCGGTCAGGAGCCCGGACGGTGAGCCGCGGTCGGTCAGTGTGTTGACCGGCACGCCGGGATGGTGCCGTCCGGCCCAGGCGGCCGCGGCCTTGACCAGCCGCTGGGCGGGGCGGCGCACGAGTTCGAGCGGCACCAGCTCACCGGGCCACTCGTGGTGGGGCCAATCCCAGGCGTGGCACACCGTCAGCGGCACCTCTCTGCCTGCGGCTTCGGCGGCGCCCCATCGCAGGGCCTGCCCTGCCTGCGCGGAACCGTCGTAGCCCACCACCACGCCGAGCTCGTCCCTGTCCATCGCCGCCTCCGTCCGTCGGGGTCCGCTTTCACGCTCCCGCAGGCAGAACCCGCCGCTCAGAGGCCTCCCTCCTGTGCTGAAGGGACTTTGGTCCTCATCGCGTCCAGGCGCTGGCGGCGCCGGCCCCGACGTTCGGCACTTCCGAAGGGCACCGGGTGAAGGGCTTCCGTCCCTACGACGGCGCCGCCCCGAGGCGGTGCGATGGGAACGGATCGAAAGGAGGGTCCATGATGCGGACCACGGTGAAGGACGTCATGACCACCCGCGTGGCCTCCGTCGAGGCGGGCACCCCGTTCAAGGACGTGGCCGAAACCCTGGTGGAGCACGGCATCAGCGCCGTGCCCGTGGTGGACGGCGAGCAGCGGGTCCTCGGTGTGGTGTCCGAGGGTGACCTCATGTGCAAGGAGGAGTTCCGGGAGCTGTACTGCGGCGAGAGCTACCGGCCACCGCTGCGCGCCCGGCTGCGCCGGCGCATGGCGGGCCAGGCCGGCAACGGCGAAGAGAAGGCCGGCGGCCACACCGCGGCGGACCTGATGACCGCGCCCGCGGTCACCGTCCCCGCGTCCGCGTCGATCTCCAGGGCCGCCCGCATCATGGACGAGTGCGGTGTCAAGCGGCTGGTCGTGGTGGACGCCGAGGGCCGCCTGCGAGGCATCGTCAGCAGGCGTGACCTGCTGCGGATGTACCTGCGCGACGACGACGAGACCAGGCGGCGCGTCGTCGAGGGCATCTCGCCGGAGGCCCGGTGGAACGACCGCGACGGCATCCTGGTGGAGGTCCGCAACGGCATCGTCACGCTGTCCGGGCATACGCGCAAGCGCAGCGACGCCGACGCCGCCCTGCGATCCGCGCTCCGGATGGAGGGGGTCGTGGACGTCCAGCAGACCTTCACCTGGCGCGAGAACGATCTCCTGGAGGTTCCCGTCGCGTGGGACCGCCCGTGAACGTGCCCGGTTCCGGCAGCACCGCACGACCTCCGACTCCAGCTCCCGGCGACATCGACGAGCTGAGCTGGAAGCACGACGACACGAGCTGGGACACGTGAGGAAACGGAGGCCCCGGCGCCGCCGTCGCGTCGCGGGGACCGGGTCGGCGCCGGCCCAGCCGGCTCCCGGTCGTTCCCCGGCCGGGCGAGCACGTCGTGCTCTGAACGTCCACCTCTGTCAGGCGACGGTGACGCCGGCGCCCTGCTCATCCGCGTGCCGCCGCGCGTCGCCGCGGACCACCGCGACGGGGCCCCGCGCGTGGTGCAGGACCCCTCTGCTGACCGACCCGAGCAGCAGCGAGCCGAGCGCGCCCCGGCCGTGGGAGCCGACGACCACCAGATCGCACGCGGTGCCGGTGAGGGCGTCCACCGGGTGCGCGTTCTGGACGTCCTCCACCAGCTTCACCCCGGGATGCCTGGCCTCCCATGGTGCGATCCGGCGGCGGAGCATCTCGTGCAAGGTGGTGTGGATCTCGTCCGCGTCGAAGAAGATCTCGGGCGCGAAGGCGTGCACCGGCACCTGCCAGGCATGGATGAGACGCAAGGTGGCGCCTCGCAGGCCGGCCTGCTCGAAGGCGTAGGCGAGCGCCGGTTCGCAGCTGTCGGAGTCGTCGATGCCGACCGCGATCTCGCCGATGCGCTCGCGGGGGCCGTCCCGCACCACGACCACCGGGCAGGGCGCCTGCCCTGCCACCTTCATGGTGACCGATCCGAGCAGCGCTCTGGTGAAGCCGCCCAGCCCCCGGTCGCCGATGACGAGCTCGTCCGCCTGCCGCGCCTGCTCCTGGAGAACGACCGCGGGCGCCCCCTCGACGACCTCGCTCGCCACCCGCACCGTGGGCTGCCGGGAACGCGCGACCGCCTCGGCTGCCTCCAGCACCTGCTCCGCCGCACGCGACAGGACATCCTCAGGGCCGGCCACGGCGACTCCGGCGATGGCGTACGGATACCGGTCCAGCGCGTGCACGATCCGGAGCTCGGCGTCCTTCCGCAACGCGTCGCCGGCCGCCCACTCGACCGCGGCGGTGGCAGGAGCCGAGCCGTCGACGCCCACGATGACGACACCGCTCATGGCAATCCCCTCCTCCCCGAGGCTTCACCCGCGGCTCTCCCCGGCAAACCCCGGATCAGGCATACCTGCCATGGCCAGGTCTTTGCACTCATCCCGCCATCGGGCCTGCGCACCTGAGGTCGACGCCCGCCGCACGCTCTCGTAGTACTCCAGCATCGGCGGCACGGCCGACCGCCTGCACCTGTGCATGATCACGATTCCGTCCGTCCGTCAGGCGTGGAGGCCCGGGGTACGCCCGCCGCCATGGCGCGAGCCGTTCCGCCAGAGCCTGTTCCGTCAGGGGCAGGTTCCGGGCGGGGCGCCGAGGCCGCGGTGAACGGGTGCTCCCCGGCCCAGGGCTCGCGTACGTGCACGATGCGCAGTGCGCGCCCGCGTCGGGCGGCGTCGTCGGCCGCCCGATCGAGCGCCGCGTCCGCTGCTCGCGATCCGTCGATCCCGACCACGATCCGCTGGTCCATCACCGGTCTCCCTTCCGGGCGTCGGCGTACGGGCCGCCGGTCCCGGGGTAGGCGCGGCCCAGCCGGGCGAAGACCAGGGCGAGCAGCAGCGCGCCGGTGGCGGTGAGCACCCAGGCCACGGTGCTGGCGCTGCCGCACGCCGCGAGCGACGCGGGCAGCAGGAACACCCCTGCGCCGATCACGTTGCCGACGACCAGCGCGGTCGCCGTCCACGGGCCGAGCATGCGGCGGCGTGGCAGTGCCGTCACGGACATGATGATCCCCCTCTCGTTTCGGTCACCACCAGCACATCGGCCAGCAGGTCGCCATGCCCGCCCACGATCCGGCCCGCCGCACTCCTGGCCTCGAACAGGGGGCCGCGACCGTCGAGGAAACGCAGGGCCAGGCGTTCGAGCCCGTCCAGCACGGGGCGCTCGATCGGCGGCGAGGGCAGGCCGCGTACCTGGTCGAAGCTGTCGGTCCACCGGCTGCGCAGCGCCTTCACGCCGCCCTCGCGGTCGATCCCGGGGCCGTGCGGGCTCGCCGCGTGCAGCCGGGCGACGGCCCGGGCGATCGCCCGCAGGTGCTCGTCCACGGGCACGCCGGCGCGCACCATCGTGGCCAGGCGCCGCTCCTCGGGCATGCGCCGCATGACGACTGGATGCTCGCACGCCTGGCCGTCGGGGCCCAGCACGTCGGCCACCCCCTCGTACACGTCGGGGGCCAGCCTGCGGTTCAGCTCCACCTCACGGCGGCAGGCGGCCAGCCGGGCGCGCACCGTGGTGCAGTTCAGGAAGCCGAGGTGTACCGGCTTCTTCAGCTTGTACGCACGCTCGCCGGACAGGACGACCATGGCGGCGTGCGTCTGCTCGACCATGATGGACATGGCGTCACCTTCATCTTCAGCTCCGGCCCGCCGCGGCGGCGGGAACCACCCACAGCGGGCAGGGCGTGCGGTGCAGCAGCTCCTGGCTGATCGACCCGAGCCCCATCCCGGCGAACGCGCCGTGCCCGTGCGATCCCACCATGAGCAGGTCGGCGCCGGTGGCGGCCTGCCGCAGCACCTCGGCGGGGTGACCGTGCACGACCTCGGCCACCACGGGCACCTCGGGATACGGCTCGCCATGCCCGGCGAGCGCCTCCTTCAACAGGATCAGCGCCCCGTCCTCCCTGCCGGGATCGGCCGGCTCGAATCCGTCCGGGCGGGGCCAGGCCCAGGCGTGGACGGCGCGCAGCGTGGCGCCCCGCCGCCCGGCCTCGGCGAAGGCCGCCGCCAGCACGAGCCGGGAGCGGTACGAGCCGTCCACCCCCACCACGATCTCGCCGCGTGGCGGCGACGGCAGCGCACCCACCACGACCGTGTCGCAGGCGGCGCGGCCGACGACGCCGTGCGCCACCGAGCCGACGAGCAGCCCGCGCACCCCGCCGATCCCATGACTGCCGACAACCAGCAGCTCGGCGTCCTGCGACGCCCTGACCAGCGCGGTACGCGGATCGCCGGGCAGCAGCGCGACCGTCACCTTGACGTCCCGGCCCTCACGGCGGGCCCGTTCCTCGCCCGCGTCGAGCAGCTCCCGACCGCCCCGGCGCATCCAGGCGGCCACCTCGGCGTACCGGCCGTCGTCACGTTCGCAGACCCATCGCGGCAGGGCGTGCACCACGCTCAGCTCCGTCTGCCGGATCGCCGCCTCCCGAGCGGCCCAGCCGACCGCCTCCAGCCCGGCCCGTGACCCGTCGACCCCCACGATGATCATCGTCCTCGCCCTCCTCCGCCCTCTCTCGCAGCACGCCTCCGGAGCGAGACCGGCACCACCATCGAAGGTCCCCGTACCGCATGACCTTCGGCCCGATCCTGCGCGGCTGGAGCGAGGACAGACATCCCCGAACTGGGGCGACATTCGCCGGATCATCGTCGTCTGAGATTCGCACTGTCATCGCATTGACGGGCCACGCTCGCAAGGTTACGGTCAGGACCGTTATTGCGAGCGCCATCAAGGAGGCGGTGTCGTGCACACCTCTGCGAACGGTCCCTCATCGGCGGCGAAGCGGCAGCGCCCCCAGGTGGAAGGCGGGGACGCGTGAGACGCGCCCCGCTGCGCGGAACGACCGCGACGGCGCCCCTGTCAGCACTGCTCACGACCCTGCTCACGGTCCTGCTCACGGCCCTGCTCACGACCCTGCTCACGGCCCTGCTCACGGTCCTGCCCGGAGCGCCGGCGTCCGCGGCGGACCTGCGGATACTGAACGACGGCTTCGACGACGGGCTCGTCGGCTGGAGCGGCTCGCACACCCCTGGCGGCGTCGACCCGGCGACCTGGGACGGGCGCACCACCGCGCGCGTCACCGACCCCGACCCGGCCGCCGCCTACGGCAGGGAGAGCATGCCCGGCCTGCCCGCCACGGCCGGCACGCGCTACACCCTGAACGCGCAGGTCTGGGCCGAGAGCGGCACCGCGCACCTGTATCTGCGCTTCCGGGACGCCTCCGGCCGCCTCCTCACCGGCGGCGCGTACGCCTCGGCGACGGGCCGGCGGTGGAACCGGGTGACGACCTCGGGCGTCGCCCCCGCCGGCACCGCCACCGTCTCGGCCCTCGTCTACTCGGGCGTGGCCGACGTGGGCACCGCCTACTGGGACGAGGTGCTGATCACCAAGGACCTCACCGACCTGGGCGTGCAGATCGAGAGCAGCGCGCCCAACGCCACCACGTTCGCGGGCGGCAGCGCCTACGCCCTCTACACCGGCACCGCCGACGTCAACCCGCAGCTCGCGGTGATCGACCTGGCCACGGCGAAGACCACCAGGAAGATCGCCATCCCGGACAGCGCGGCCACGCCCACCGTCGGCGGCTGGGCCGCGGCCACGGCCACCGACGGCAGCGTGTATCTCGGCACGTACCCGAACGCCAAGCTGTACCGGTACGTCCCCGGCCAGTCCGCGGTCACCGACCTCGGGCGCGCGGAGGGCGGCTACTCCTTCATCTGGGACCTGGAGCCGGGAGCGGGCGGGAAGGTGTACGGCGGCACGTACAACGACGGCCGCTACTTCAAGTACGACGGCGGCGCCTTCACCACGATCGGCGCCGTGCCCGTCGTGGCCGGCGCGCAGTACGTGCGCAGCCTCGCCCACGACCCGGACGCCGGCGCCACCTACCTCGGCACCGGCACGGACGCCGGGCTGATCAGGTTCGACAACGTCACCGGGCAGGTGGACGACCTGCTTCCGGCGGCCTACGCGCACAACTCCATGGTGGGCGGGCTGACCTGGACCGGGGGCAAGTTGTTCGCCTGGATCGACCGCACGCTGCTCGTCCTGCGCGTCGTCCGCGAGGCCGGCGGCTCCTACACCGCCGTCACCGACGCCGCTGTCACCGACGTGGACCTGCACCACTCGCCGGCCCGCGACGGCAAGGTGTGGTTCGTCAAGGAGGGGCTGTTGCACTCCTACGACGTGGGCACCGGGTCCGTGCAGGCGACCTCCGTCCGGCCGGGGCTCGACGTGACCGGGTACACCTGGTCCGGCGGCACCCTCGTCGGGCTCGGCGCGGCCGAGGACGGCACCAGGATCTTCACCTACGACCCGGCGAGCGGCGTCTCCAGCAGCAGGCTCGTCTCCGGCGCCCCCGTGCTGCCGGCCGCGATCAACGCGCTCGGCGCGGGCCCCGACGGCCGCGTCTACACCGGCGGCTACCTGACCGGCGGCACCGGCGTCCACGAACCGCTGCGGAGCGACGGCGACGACAGCAGGCCCGACACGCCGACGCTGACCGGGCTCAGCCAGACCGACAGCGTGCTGTCCCACGACGGCCGGCTCTACCTCGGCGTCTACCCGTCGGCCAAGCTCTACGGCTACGACCCGGCAGGCTCCTGGCCGCCCGCCCTCCTGTACACCGGCGGCGCGGCGGGCGACAAGGCCGACGACTGCGAGCCGGGCAACGGGCCACCGCCGCAGGACCGGCCGTACGCGCTCGCCGGCGGCCCGGACGGCACCGTCTACATGGGAACGGTGCCGAAGTACGGCAAGCGCAGCGGCGCCCTCACCATCTGGAAACAGGGCACCGCCGGGCGAACCCTCTGCGTCGTACCCGACCAATCCGTCGTCTCGCTGGCCTACGCGGGAGGCAAGCTGTTCGGCGGCACGTCCACGCGCGGCGCGCTGGGCGTGGACCCCGTCTACGCGTCGGGGGCCTCGGCCACGCTCTTCTCCTTCGACCCCGCCACCGGCGCCGTGCGCCTGCACCCCCTTCCGCTGACGACGCCCAAGGCCGTCACGGCCCTAGCGGAGGTGGACGGCGAGCTGTGGGGCCTGGCGGGTGGCTCGTTGTTCACCCTCGACCCCGCTCAGCCCGGGACGATCGGGGTGAAACGCCTGTTCGCCGACCCTGACTACGCCGCCAAGCCGAGCCTGGCCTGGCGTGACGGGGTGCTGCTGACCGTGGCCCAGGATCCGGACCACGTCTACGGCACCCTCGGCGACCAGATCTTCCGCCTCGACAGGTCGACGAAGACCGTGACCGTGCTGCTGACGGTGGCCGGGATGGAGGGGCTGACGGCCGACAGCTTCGGCAACCTCTACTACAAGGTCAATGAACGGCTGTACCGGCTCGCGGTCCCGCGGCCCTGAGCGACGCGGTGCAACCCATCGGGCTCCACCGCCGGCAGTCCCAGCTTGTCCGCTGTGGTCCCCCATGGATTGCACGGACGCACGGACCGCACGGACCGCACAGCAGCGAAGCCCTGTCAACCCGACCTGATCGGACGACCACCGTGTGCGGAGATCAGCCGGGCAGAGCCCCCAGGCCGGCGAGCAGCTCGTCGCGCTCCAGCTGTGACAGCTTCTGGTAGACGGGCTCATCCAGGCGGTTGGTCTCGTCCTCGATCTCCCGTCGCTGCGGGCTGTCCACGGGCAGGGCCCTCAGCTGGGCAAGCGTGAGCCCGGCGGCGGACCAGGCGGCCCGGTGCGCGTCGGCCCGGTGGTGGCGCAGGGCCCCGAGACGGCTGGTCAGGCGTAGCGCCGGAGTGGCGCCGGACGGCTCGTACACCGGGGCCATCGCCCGGAACGCCGGGCCACCGGTGGCCTGGCCTGCTTCCAGGAGGCGGCCGACCAGCTCGGCGAGCCGTGACACCACGGTGAGGCCCGGCATCGTCTCGATCAGCTTCCGGCCCCAGCACTCCTCGGCCCAATCGCCGCACGCGCGCTGCACCGCCAGCGCCACCTCCCGGCCGAGCGCGGTCAGCCGCCACGTACCGTCCCGATCGACCTCCGCCACACCCTGCGCCAGCTCGTCGGTCATGTCCGAGCCGGAGTACGCGGTCGCCGCCGCGAAGCCTTCGGCGGACATCGGACGGGCCAGCAGTCCGAAGTAGAAGCTGCTCTCGAAGCCCGGCCGGATCGCGTACTCGTCGTAGACCGCTTGGATGCGGTCTCGCCCGGTGATCCGGAGACTCACGTACACCCGGTCGATCACGGGTCGGATCAGTGCCGCGTAACTCATGTCTCCTCGGTTCGCTCGCAAGGCGGGAGGGACCAAGAGTAGATCAACCATGCTTGAGCCTCCTGTCGAGCACAGCGCGCTGATGACCGGCCCGGGGCTCGCACCCGGCGGGCGCCGGGCAGCGTGGGCGGTCACCAAGGCACGCCGAGGGCGGCGTCCTACTGAGCGACCGCGGCTGACGGCTGACCGCGCGCACCCACGCTCTCCCCCGCCCGATCCGCGAGAACGGCCCACACGGTTACGGTCATGGCATGGAGATCATCGCTGTGGAGGATCACTGGCCGGAGTACGGCACGATCGTCGTCCGGGACACCTGGGACGAGGAACCGTGGGCGGAAACGGAGCTGCCCCTGCTCGGCGAGCACGCCGCCCCGCTGGCCGGCCCGCAGCCGGCCCGCCGTACGACCGGCGAGCACCGGGTGGCGGAGTTGCCTCGGGCTGCCGGGCCGGGAGGTGCTGTACGCCGTGCAGCTCGCGGCGGCGACCGGTGCAGCCACCGAGGAGCGGATCGCCGCCGCCTACCAGCCGTGGTCCAGCGGCTCCGGCGGCTGGAACTCCCCCATCGAGGACGACCTGTCGCGCTTCGCCGCCCAGCTCGGTGTGCCCGCCCCTGCCACCCGTCCGGACCTGCTCCCGCTCCTCGTGGCCGCGGGCCTGCTGATCACCGAGACGGCGGGCGGCGTGCCCCGCTACCGCTGGGCCCCGGACCCGCCGCAGGCCGGGGAGGTGCTGGACCTGCCCGCCCACCAGGCCGACATGATCCGGCGGCAGGACGACCGCGAGCGCCACACTCCCAGGAGCGGTTCCCGAGGACACATCCACTGAGAACGCCCTGTCGGTCCACCGTCTCGCCGCTTGGGACAGAGGCCGGCTGGACCTTCCGGCGCCCTGTCCGTCAGGAAGCCGCACCCGGCGTGGGAGCCACACGTTCGAGCTTGGTCCATCCCGTCCAGCCGCGCTGCTTCATCAGCTCGATCAGCCGGCGCGCCGGCGGCACGGTGTCGAACGCCAGCGTGTCCATCAGCCTGACGAGCGGCAGCGCGATCTCGGTGTCGTCGACATAGCCCTCGCCCCGCTCGTCCGCCATCCGCGTGAGGTAGGCGGACAGCTCGTCGGCCAGCTCGACCAGCCGCGGGTCGTCGTCGGCCCGGTCGAGAGCCTGGCTCAGGACGAGGTAGAAGTCGGCCAGCCGCGGATCGTCGAGCTGCTCCCGTTTGCGCGCCATCCACTCCGGGACGCGCTCGGGCGAGTGCGCGGCCAGCGGGATCCAGCCGTCACGCTCGGCCTGGACGATCCGCTCGTCGACACCGAGGGCCCGCAGCCGGTCGAGATACTCGACCACGTCCCGGGGCAGGACCAGGCTGTCCCCGGCCGCGAGCCGGGCGATCGCCCTGCGGTGCCGCTGCCTGTCCCGGATCTCCGCCTGCAGCCGCCTGTCGATGTCCGCGACCGCCGCCGCGAACTCCTCCTCCCCCGCCCGCAGCAGCTCCCGCACCCGCGACAGCGGAACCCCGGCCTCGGCGAGGGTACGGACCCTGATCAGCTCGATCACGGCGCCGGCGTCGTACCTGCGGTAGCCGGAGTGATCCCGGTCGGGCTCCGGCAGCAGCCCCTTGGCGTGGTAGTGCCGCACCGCACGCACTGTCACTCCGGCGTACGACGCCAGCTCACCGATGGTCAGCATCAGACCAGTCTGCAGGAAGTGCTCACCAGGTCGCCCGACCGGCTGGGCCCCATGCGTCGCGGATGATCCGGGCGATCTGCGGGGCATGGGTGAGGACCAGCTGATGATCGGCGTCGAGCCAGTGGGTGGCGAGGTGCGGGTGCTCGCGGACCAGCCGCTCGACGCCGGCACGCCAGTTCCGGTTGAACCGCGCCGCCTGCCCTTCGCCGCTGTCGCCGGCCATCGAGGCCGACATGATCATGGTGATGGGCCGGTCGATCTTGCCGTACCGGTCGAGGATCCCGGACCGGATCACGTCGATCTCAAGGTTGAGGTCGAGAATCTCCTGGCCGCTGAGCAGCACCTGACGGGCGGTGCCCCGCTCGGCCTCCTGCCGCGCCGCCACGTCCTCCCACATGGCGCGGAACGCCGGCAGGTCCGCCTCCGTGATGAACGGTTCGGGCACCGGGTTCGCCCCGTCGATGAGGACCAGCCCGGCGACGGCGTCAGGATGCTCCGAGGCGAAGTGCACGGCCAGGTCGGCGCCCAGCGAGTAGCCCACCAGCACGGGCGCCGCCGGCAGGCCGAGGTCGCCCACCTCCGCCATCACCGCGCCGAGGTCGTCGCGGAAATCCCCGAAGGAGTACCGGTCGGCGGCCGAGGCGAGGCCATGCCCGCGCAGGTCGAAGGTCACCACGTCGTGATCGCGCCTCAGCAGCTCGGTCAGCTCGCGCAGGCCGGCCTGGGTGGAGCTCAGGCCAGGGCACAGGACCAGCGGTCGTCCCCGGCCGCCGCGGGAGACCGGGAGGGTGACGCCGTCGTGGTGGATCGTGAAGTGCCGTATGGTCCTGTCGCCGCTCTCCGCCCGTCCTCCGTGATCTCCGTGCTGGTCGTACGGCTCTGCGGCCTCGGCCGCCTTGGTTTCCGTGGTCATGCCACCATGGTGGAAGCTTGACGCTGCGTCAGGGTCAAGCGGTGCGGCGCCATGACGGCCGTACATCCGCGGCTCACTGACGGCACGGCTGCTGCTCGGCGACGCCGGGGAAGTAACTCGCCCACTGCCCGGCCGCGAGGGCCGGGTAGGCCCTGGCGCAGACGGCCCGATGCGCCAGTACGGGATCGACGCCCCACACCCGGGCCGGGTGGTCGGCTGCGCCGCTGACCAGCAGGGGGCCGGCGAACAGCAGGCCGATCACGGGCCCCTCGCCGCCCGTCAGAGTCGCCCAGCGGGTGGGGGCGCGGGGGTCGGTGACGTCCCACAGGTGCACGGCGGGCTCGCCGCCGCCGGTCGCGAGGAGGCGGCCGTCGCCGCTGAAGGCCACCGAGTCCACGTAGGTGCCGTGGCCGTGCAGGACCGCCGACGACGACGGGCTGGCGGGGTGGGTGACGTCCCACAGCCGGACGGTGGTGTCCTGGCTGGTGGTGGCGAGCGTCCGCCCGTCGGGGCTGAACGCGCCGTGGTAGACGGCGTTGGCGTGGCCACGCAGCACCGCTGTGGTGGCGGGGCGGGCCACGTCGGTGAGGTCCCACAGGCGGGCGGTCCTGTCGTAGCCGAAGGAGGCGAGCAGGCGGCCGGACGGGGCGAAGGCGAGGGAGTTCACGAAGCCGGTGTGACCGGTGAGCGGCCGGGTCTCGCGCGGGCGGGCGGGGTCGGTGAGGTCCCAGATGCGGATCACGAAGTCGCGGGTGGCGGTGACGGCGAGCACCCGGCGGTCGGCGCTGAACTCGGCGCTGTCCGGTGGGGTCGCCCCGGCGCTCATGGTCGCCAGCAGGGTCGGGGCCGGGCCGGTGAGGCTCCACAGCCGGATCGTTCCGCCGGGGCCGGCCGTGACCATGAGCGATCCGTCCGGCGACAGCTTGACCAGCCCTTCGGTGCGGACCTGGGTCCGGCTCAGCGGGCGGTGCGGGTCGCTGACGTCCCAGCGCAGTGCGCGGTCGCCGTTGCCTGTGATCACCGTACGGCCGTCGGGGGCGGCCCAGACCGGCCGGGTGCGCCCGCCGCCGGTGAGGGCGGGGCCCGGCAGGTCCCACAGGCGGAGCAGGTGGTCGTAGGAGGCGGTCGCGAGGGTGTGGCCGTCCGGGCTGAAGGCGACGTCGGACATCGCTCCGGTGTCTATCGGTGCGCCGGGGCGCGGGGTGAGCGTCTGGAGGGGACGGCCGTCGGAGGCGTCCCAGAGGCGGGCGGTGTTGTCGTCGCCCGCGGTGGCGATGGTGGTTCCGTCCGGGGAGAAGGTGGCGCCGTAGACGATCCAGCGGTGGCCGGGGAGTGTGAAGCGGAGGCGGGGGTGGTTCGGGCGGGTGAGGTCCCACACCCGCGGTGTGCTGTCGTCGCCCGCCGTGACCAGGCGTTTCCCGTCGGGGCTGAAGGCGACCGACGTGACGCGGCCGGTGTGGCCGGTCAGGGTCGCGCTCGGGCGGAGGTCGGCACGCGCCGAAAGCGGACGCGACCCCGCCGACGCCGGGTTGGAGGCGGGGTCGGGATTGGAGGCGGGGTCGGCGTCGGGGGCAGGGGCTGGGGCTGGGGCTGGGGCGGGGGCGGGGAGTTTCCCGGTCAGGTCCCACAGGTGCACCATGCCTTCGTCGCCGGCGCCGGCCACCAGGTGACCGTGCACAGCCAGGTCCTGCACCGTGCCCTGCCGCCCGCGCAACCTGTTCACCGTCCGCCCCGTGGCCACGTCCCTCAGGACGATCTCGCCTGCGGCACCACCAGAGGCCAGAACACGCCCGTCCGAGGTGAACTTCAGGGCGTAGACCGCGCCACCCGCAGCCGGCATGGTCAGCAGACCCCGGGCGGTGGCCACGTCCCATACGCGGACGGTCCCGTCATCGCCCCCGCTGGCGAGCCTGCGCCCGTCGGGAGTGAAGGCGAGCGCGCCGACCTCGCCGATGTGCCCCGTCAGCACGGCGAGCGGACGCGGCCGGTGCGGCAGGCCGACGTCCCACAGCCGCACGGTCCCGTCCTTGCTCGCACTGGCCAGGATCTTTCCGCCGGGCGCGTACTCGACGTCGTGCACGTAGTCGGTGTGGCCGCTGAGCCTGAGGTTGAACGGCACGCCGAAGGCGCTGAGCAGCCCGCCGCGCGCCTCCGTGGTGGGCGCCAGCGCGTACGCGGCCTGGGCGAGCCGGGCGGCCAGCGCCGGATCGGCGGCACGGACGGCGGATGCCTGGTGGGCCACCTGGCGGGACAGGGCGATGTCGCGCTGCTCGCTCGCGATCGCGGCCTCGTTCAGCGCGGCGACGCCGCTGAGGCAGGCCAGCACCAGCAGCACCCCCAGCCCGGCGACCAGCCGCCGCAGGCGCCGCGCTCCGGCGCGGGCGGCCCGGGCCTGCCGCCGCGCCAGTTCGGCCGACGCGTCGAGGAACTCGGCGGTGAGCGGGCCGGGCGGATGCGTGGTGACCGTCCTCCAGTCCTGGGCCGCGGCCAGGCGGTTGCCCTGGTAGAGGGAGGCGGGGTCGCGGCCCTCGCGGTCCCAGGCGGCGGCGTCCGCGGCCAGTTTGCGGCCCGCCAGGAGCGCGGCCCGGTCCTCCTTCAGCCACGAGACGAGCAGCGGCCAGGCGGTGAGCAGCGCCTCGTGGCTGATCTCGACGGTCTCGCGGTCGGCGGTGAGCAGGCGCTGGGCGATGAAGCGGTCCAGGATCTCCTCGGCCCCCTCCGGCAGGTGCTGCCTGGCCACGCGGCGGCGGGCGTCGGCGGTGTCGTCGGCGACGTGCACCAGTTGCAGCAGCAGCCGCCGGGCCAGCGCGCGTTGCGGCTCGGTCAGCTCGGCGCAGGCGGTGTCCGCGCTGAGCGCGATCGCGCCGGCGATGCCGCCGGCCGCCTCGTAGTCGGCGATGGTGATCGCAGGGCCGTGGCCGTGCCGCCAGGTGGCGTACAGCGCGTGGGACAGCAGCGGCAGCGCGCCCGCGGCCGGGGCGCCGTCGCGCAGCGTGAGGTCGCGCAGGATCAGGTCGGTCAGCCCGGGTTCGAGGGTGAGACCGGCCTTGCCGGCCGGCTCCGCGATGGCCGCCCGCAGTCCGTCCTCGTCCATCGGGCCGAGCGTGAGCTGGTTCTCGGTGGCGGCCACCAGCTCCGGGTGGTTCAGGGCCTGGGTGTAGAAGTCCGAGCGCAGGCCGAGCACGACGACGTTGTCGTCCGCCAGGGCGTGGACACCGGTGACGAACGCGCGCCGCTCCGCCTCGTCCTCGCACAGGGTGAACAGCTCCTCGAACTGGTCGAGCACGATCAGCGGCCCCTCCAGCCCCTTGAGCGTCTCCATCGGCCTGGCTCCCGGGGTGTGGACCGTTCCCAGCTCCAGGGTGGCGATCAGGCCGGCGCCGATCAGGGAGGACTTCCCCGACCCCGAGGGGCCGACCAGCAGCAGGAGGCCGCCGCCGCCCTCGCCCAGCCGCTCCACCATGGCGATCAGCAGCTTGGTCGGCTTGGACCGGCCGAAGAACCAGCCGGCGCTGTCGGCCTGGTAGGCGGCCAGGCCGCGGTAGGGCGACGGCCCCGACCGGGGCGAGCCACGCCGCTGCCGGGCCCGCCGCCAGCCGGCGAGCCACGCCTCGATCCGGGCGGGGTCGTCCTCCCCGCACACGTGCAGCACCTTGATCAGCAGCTCGCGGGAGGTCGTGGACGGCAGCCCGCGCCCGGCGAACCAGTCGCCGATCGTGCTGTGCGCGCCCTGCACACCGACCCTCGCCGCCACCTGGCGGACGGTCAGCCCGGCGCGCTCGCGCAGCAGGGTCAGCTCGTCGGCGAAGCCGCGGCGGGTCCTGATCCGGTCCGGCTGCGGCTCATCGGGTGCGGCGGGCTCGGGCACATCTGCATGTCGGTGTGAGCAGCGCTTTGGTTACACACCGCGTACGGACTTGTACGGAAATCCCGGCGGCACTCGGCTCACCAGGGCTTTCTCCCTACCGTCGAAGCGTGCGATCCTCCCTCGGGCGTGGCCTGGCCGCCCTGCTGCTGACACTCGCCTGCGTACTCGTCGGGATCCCGCCCTTACCGGCCCTGGCGGCCGAGATCTGCACGCTGCGGTTCGTCATCGAGACCGGTGACGACGGCATCGCCGAGAACTCCCTGGAGATCTTCCGGCTGGGCGAGAAGGTGCTCCTGTTCGACGAGCACCCGCCGGGCTTCCCGCCCCGGCCCTTCCACCAGGGCGGCACCGGCGACCGGGGGAACGCCGAGCTCACCTGGACGGGGCGGCTGGCGAACTGCGCCACCACCGCCGACCTGGACGAGGGCCTGTCCATCGAGCACGTCACGATCACCGACGACCTCAGCGCCGACAACTGGATGCTGAACAAGCTGACCGTCGTGAACCCGGCCACCGGCGACGTGCTCGCCGAGCGCGGCACCCCTCCGGGCAAGGACTACCTGCACTACTTCCACAAGAACAGCGACCAGCTCCTCACGGTCCCCCTCGACGTCGAGAGCCGGCCGGACCCGCCGGCCGATCCGGCCAGGAAGCTCTGCCGGCTGGAGATCTCCGTCACCACCGGCGAGCACGGCATCAGGGACGACTCCGTGGAGATCTTCATGCTGGGCGGGCACGCGATCCTGTTCGAGGACCGCCCGGCCGACCTCCCGCCCCGGCCCTTCCTCCTGGACCGCACCGGGGATCTCCCGCACTTCCCGCACCGGTGGCGGACGCGGGTGCCCGGCTGCGTCACCGCCGCCGAGCTGGCGCAGGGCCTCAGCATCGAGCACCTCAACTTCGCGCCCGACGTCGGCACCGACAACTGGCACCTGGTGTCCCTGCGCATCGTGGACCTCGACACCGGCACCGAGCTGCTCGACCTGACCGCTCCGCCCGACCCGGGGTTCCTGCACTACTTCCAGAAGAACAGCGGCCAGGTCTACCGTACGCCGGACCGGGACGTCGACGGCGACCGCCTCAGCGACCGCATCGAGCTGAACGGCATCCGCCTACCCGACGGCACCATGGACACCTGGCTGCCGGACAACGGGGCCAACCCCTGCCGCGACACCATCGCCGTCGAGGTCGACTGGCTGTTCGACACGGACGAGAACGTCAGGGACAGGCCCGACCCGGCCGCGATCGCCGAGGCGGTCGCCATGTTCGACCGGGCGCCCCGCATCGCGGAGTCCCGCTGCCCGTACGGGACCGGGACAGGGCGGGGCGTCCAGTTGCTCGTCCACCTCGACGGGGAGATCCCGGTCCCCCACGCGCAACGCGTACGGCCGCTCCTCGCCTCGCCCGAGGGGCAGCGGAGTCATTTCCACACCTTCCGGGCCGCGAACTTCTCCCCCTCCCGCTCCGGCCTCTTCCACTACAGCCTGTGGGGCTACCGCAGCGACGACACCAACAAGGGCGGGTCCTGCTGCTCCGGGCTGGACTTCGTGGTCACCCTCGGCGCCCTGCGGGAGCGGCCGGTGCGGTTGCAGAGCGCGACCTTCGTCCACGAGCTCGGGCACTCGCTGGGCCTCGACCACGGCGGCTACAACGGGGTGAACTACAAGCCGAACTACCTGTCGGTCATGAACTACACCTACGCGACGGTGGGCATCCCGGACCACGCCGCCTGGCAGGCGCGGATGCGGGAGCTCGGCGACGCCACCGACGGCAGGATCCTGTCGAAGACCCTCGACGAGGTCAGCACGCTGGACTACTCCGCGCGCACGCTGCCCCGGCTCGTGCGTGGCGAGCTCGACGAGAGCGCGGGGCTCGGCACCGACCGTCACGTCATGGCGGCGTGGTGGGACAACGGGGGCACCCTGCGCGTGGGCGACGGCTCGCAGCCCCTCGACTGGGACGCCGACGGGCAGCTGGACGACGAGGCGGTGGCGGTCGACGTCAACGGCGAGTTCCAGCAGTGCGTCGAGGGCTTCGACCCGGACCGCACCCCGCCGAACGACGACACCTTGCAGACCGATGCCGAGGATGACGACCTCGACCGGTACGGACGGATCTACGCCGGGCTCAACGGACGCTGCCAGTCCTCGCCGGAGCCGGACGACCGGGCCGTGGTCGAGAAGGACTTCGACTACCCCCAGCGGTTCGGCTACACGCTCGGGCTGTCCGGCTCCAACGACTGGGCGCGCATCAGGTTCGGCGGCGGCCCGGGCGCGGGCGGCGGCACCCCGGCCTTCGGCGAGACCCCCGAGCTGAGCGTCGACGAGCTGACCGCCCACCGGGCCCGCCTGGTGGACGCCCTGGTCGTGGCCGGCAGCCCGCGCCCGGCGGCGCGGCCCCGCTGGGCGTACGCGTACCTGGACCGGGCCACCACCGCCGAGGCGCCGATCGGCCAGAGCGTCCCGCTCACCCCGTCCTGGCAGTGGAGCACCGGCCGGCTCGACCCGGACACCGCCGACCGGCGCGCCACCGTGGTGCACACCGGGACAGGCACCTATCAGGTACGCCTGCCGGGGGTCGCGTCGGCGGCCGGGATCGCGCACGTGACCCCGTACAGGACCGTCTACCGCGGCCGTACCTGCGGGGTGACCGGCTACGCCCCCGAGGGCCCGGACCAGGTGGTGGAGGTGCGCTGCTTCAACGAGGCCGGCGCGCCGGCGGACTGGTGGTTCACGGTCTTCTTCGCCGCGCCGGGGCCCGGCACCGCCCCCTACGCCACGGTCAGGTACGACGGCGCAGGAGGCACGGGCTCGGTGGACCCGGTGTTCAATCCGGGCACGGTGAACTCCGGCGGGGGCGTCAACCGTGTCACGCGTGCGGGCACCGGGCTCTACCGGGTGACGCTGGAGGGGCCGGCGTTCGCTTCCGGCACGGGATACGTGCAGGTCACGCCGTACGGAACGGGGGCGCCTGCGCGCTGCGTCCCGGCCGGGAGCACGCCGGGCACGGACCGGGTGGAGATCATCGTGGCCTGCCACAGGATCGGCGGCGCGGTCGCGGCCGAGCCGGTGGACTCGCCCTGGTTGTTGTCGTACGTGGACGGCGCGGGCCTGCACCGGGACGGCGGCACCCCGGCCGCGTACGTCAGCGTGACGGGCGATCCGGCCGCTCCGGTCGTGGACCGGGCCCGGTCGTTCAGCGGCGACGGGGAGATGCCCGCGCTCGCCCGGCTCGGCACCGGCCAGTACCGGCTGACCTGGGACACGCTGGGCAAGCGGGGGGACAGCGTGCAGGTGACGGCGACCGGCACCGGCGGCGGGTACTGCCACCTGGGCAACATCGACTCCTACTCCGCGCCGCCCCGGGTGTCGGTGATCGTCTGGTGTCACAACGCGGCGGGCACTCTCGGCGACGGCCCGTTCGCCGTGGCCTACCTCCGGGCGCCCTGACCCGACCGTGGCCTACCTGCGAGTGCCCTGATCCAGCAGGCGGCGTAACCAGCTCCGCCACGACGACGCCACCCGGCCGGCCGGCCGCCGCCGGGTGGCGGCGGCGTCCTCGCTGGTCGCGGCGGGGAGCCGCTCGTCCAGGACGGCCAGCACGCGGGCCGCCGCCAGCTCCGCGATCTCCCGCCGTTCCGCCTCGGCCTCCGCTCGCCGCTCGCGCTCGCGCCGCCGCTCCGCCGTCCTCGCCAGCACGAGGTCGCCGGCCCACGCCAGCACCGTCAGGGCCGCGCCGCCCAGCAGACCGGCCCAGAACAGCGAACGGTTCGCCGCCTTCTCCGCCGCGACGTCGGTGAACGTGCCGTACGGCCCCGGGTCGGGAAAGCCGGGATTGTTGGCGGCCTGCTTCCGCGTCCAGCGCAGTCCGGGCCCCCGGTACTCGGGCGAGACGGCCTCGGGTTTGAGCCCGTTCTCGTCCGCCTGGCCCCGGTGCGCGAAGGCGACCTCGTAGTCGACGTCGTACTCGTGGTCCAGGCCGTACCAGGTCGCGCTCACCTCGGGCATGCTCACCAGCGTGGTCGAGCCGCTCCTGGCCACCATCGGATCGGCCACCTTGAACGACGCCTCCATCAGCCCCCGCGTGCGCGTCGTGCCGGGCGGCGGAGGCGACGGGCAGATCTGCGTGACCACGGGCGGCGGGGGCCGGTCAGTGAGGAGGTGGACCTCCGCCTGCACGCAACCGCTCTCCGGGATGGCCGGGCTGCTCTTCTTCCCCAGGTCGAACGTCGCCAGGACCTCGACGAGGAGCCCCGGCGCGTCCGTGGCGGTCAGCTTGACGTCCACGTCCTGCGCCGGGCCGCGGATCAGCAGCGACACCGTGCTCGGGCCGCCGACCACCGGGAACGAGGGCACCGCCGCCTCGTACTGCCACCATCCGGCCAGAGCGAGCACCACGGCGCCCGACAGGAGGAACAGCGGGGTTCTGGTGGTCCTCACCGCGGGTCATGACCCGGCGGTGGCAGGTCGCTCACCGCCCCTGCAGGCGCCGCTGCTTGCGGCGTTCCCAGCTGCTGGCGTGCCGGATGACCACTCCTCCCGTGCCACCGCTGCCGGTGAGGCGGACCAGCGGCGTCCTGGGGAGCCGCTCTCGCGTGGTCTTGTCCGTGAAGCCTCCGAGACCTGCCTCCATGCGGGACGTGTCCGCGGCCCAGCCGTCGGGGATGACGATCGTGACGCCGCCCATCTGGCCCTGCGCCTCGATCTGGATCTCGGGCAGCCGGCACTCGGTCTGGGTGAAGTCGAGCTTGACGGCACCCATGCCGCCGTACACGGTGATGCGCCCGGGCACGTCCCAGCGCCCGGAACGGGTCACGCCGTGCATGCCGCCCTTGAGGACCAGAGGCTCCTGGCTCACCGGGAACTCCGGTGGCAGATCCGCCGTCAGGGGCGCCAGGTCGGCGTACGTCTTGGCGTTCAGTGCCAGGCCCAGCCGCACGTCCAGCTCGTCGAGGTCGATCCGGCCATCGGCCGCCGCGGTGTTCAGGCGTTCCACCACGGCTTCGCGCTCGTCGTGCGAGACGCGCCACTCATCACGGCGAGCAGGTTCAGGGAGCCCAGCAGTCATGTCCCAATACTACGGAGATATAGGGAATACGGCGCTGCCGAACTTCGCGGCGGCGGGCTTCGTCTGACTCGTATGAGGCGGATCCTGCTCGTCGTCGTGCTGCTCGTGCTGACCGGGTGCGGTGCCCCGGTGGAGCTGCCGAGGGTCGCCGAGCCGGCCCGCTCGGTCGAGGAGGTGGCTGACCGGTTACGCGCGTTCGAGCTGCGCGAGGAGAGCCCTCATCCCGCGGTGGGTGATGTCTTCCAGTTGTGCCCGGGCACGATCGACACCCGGGCACCCGCCGAGCCGCAGGCGTTCCCCACCCTGGTCGCTCACTTGAAGACCGACCCGCCCGTCCACGCGCGGTTCATGCTGCTGCCGGACGCGGCGCAGGCGGCCCGCCTGGTGGCCCAGGCCGCAGGGGTGGCCCGTGGCTGCGCGGGCGCGGCGAGCGGCACCGTGGGCGAGGCGATGGACGCGGAGACGACCGTGTCCGCCTTCGACCGGGACGGCTGGTCGGGCACGCAGCTCATCACCAGCGGGCGGGCCGGGAGCGACACCGATGACCCGTTCTTCTACAAGCCGTTCACCACCGGGCAGATGGTGGCGCACCAGGGCGCGTGGGTCGTCGAGCTGGGCTGGAGCATCGGCGGCGGCTTCGGGTCCCCGGACTCCGGGTGGGCCGGCACGGGGCTGAGGGTCTCGCAGTCCGTGCTGGCCGTGGCCGACGGCGCCGTGACCGCGCCGCGGCCCCAGGACCGGCTGACCCGGGTGGTGCGCGCCCTGCCCGATCCCGGCGCCTACGGCGAGCGGCTCCAGGTCTGGCCGGAACCCGGCAAGCCGCGTCAGTATCGGGAGCAGGGGGACGGGCCCCCGATGACCAACGACCTGTCCTGCGGCGCCCTGTCGTCCCGGGAGCATCCTCCCGAGTTCGTGCCGTCCGTCGAGCGCTCGCTGCTCGGTGAGGTCGCCGTGCACGAGCTGGTGTCCGTGGCCCAGGACGAGCGGCAGGCCGAGCACGTACGGCGGGCATGGCTGCACGCCGAGAGCGGTTCTCCGGCGCCGGATCCCTGTGTGTACTCCGACCCGGGCTTCGTCCACACCGAGCAGACGGGCGCCAGGAGCGTCGCGCCGTCGGTCACGGCCTTCCGGCACGGGGAGTGGGCGGGCGAGATCGAGCGGTTCGCCGCACGGCATCCGGAGGCGACCGCCACGTCCGGCCCTCGCGACTCCTACGCGCAGGTGGCCATCGCCGTCCGGAAGGGCACGATGGCCGTCTACCTGAGATGGCAGGGCCCGGGCGGGGTGGATCCGCACCCGGCGTTCTCACGGGGCGAGTCCGCTCTGCGGCGCACGCTGGACCGGCTCGCGGCAGTCGGGTGAGGCGGAGGCGGCACGGGCACGCAGCCGCCGCACCCCGATCCAATGGTGTTTTTCCGCGCAGTCTTAGCATGGTGCAGCCGTTGAGGAAAGGTGCAGCTGTGCGACGACTCGGCATCCCGAGCCAGATCCCCCCGCCCATGGAAGGCCATCTGCGCCTGGGCGACCTCCCCCACCAGCCCGACGCGATCACCGTGAACTCCCGCCACCTGAGCCGGGGCGGCAGACCGTGGTTCCCGATCATGGGCGAGTTCCACTACGGCCGCTACCCGGCGGCCGAGTGGCGGGAGGAGCTGCTGAAGGTGCGGGCGGGCGGGGTGACGGCCGTCGCCACATACGTCTTCTGGAACCTGCACGAGGAGCGGCGCGGCACCTTCGACTGGAGCGGTGACCGTGACCTGCGCCGGTTCGTCACCACCTGTGCCGAGCTGGGGCTCGACGTGGTGGTGCGGATCGGGCCGTGGGGGCACGGGGAGTCGCGCAACGGCGGCTTCCCCGACTGGGTGCTGGAAGCCGACTGCGTGCCACGCACCGACGATCCCCGCTACGTCGAGCTGGTCCGGCCGCTGTTCGAGCAGATCGGCGCGCAGCTCGCCGGCCTGACCCGCAAGCAGGGCGGCCCGGTGGTGGCGGTGCAGGTGGAGAACGAGCTGTACGACCAGCCCGGCCACCTCGTCACGCTGAAGCAGCTCGCCCAGGCGGCGGGCATCGACGCGCCGCTGTGGACGGCGACCGGCTGGGGCCACGCGCAGCTGCCGCCGGACGAGGTGATCCCGCTGTTCGGCGGCTACCCGGAGGCCGCCTGGGACACCGCCCACGACGGCTGGCCGCAGCAGAGCCGGGCGCACTACTTCTTCGGCCCCGGCCGCGACGACGACTCCATCGGCTCGGACCTGCGCACCACCGAGGTGACCGGCTCGGACGAGAGCCACCTGGCCCGCTACCCGTTCGCCACCTGCGAGCTGGGCGGCGGCATGTACACCTCCTACCACCGCCGGCCGGTCATCGAGGCGCCCGACATCGCCGCGCTGGGGCTGGTGAAGCTGGGCAGCGGGTCGGTGTGGCAGGGCTACTACATGTACCACGGGGCGTCCCAGAAGATCGGCGCGCTGTCCACGCTGCAGGAGTCGCACGCCACCGGCTACCCCAACGACTGCCCGGTGATCAATTACGACTTCCAGGCGCCGCTCGGCGAGTACGGCCAGTTCCGCGAGTCCTTCCGGCACCTGCGGCTGCAGCACCTGTGGCTGGCCGCCGACGGGCCGGACCTGGCCACCATGACGCTGGTGATGCCGCCGGACGCCCCCGGCGACACCGCCGACCGGGAGACGCTGCGCTGGTGCGTACGCTCCGACGGCCGTTCGGGCTTCCTGTTCGTCAACAACCACCAGCCGGTCGAGACCCTGCCCGCGCACGAGGGGGTGCGGTTCGCGATCGAGCTGGACGGCCGCGAGCTCGTCGTCCCGCGTGAGCCGGTGACGGTGCCGTCCGGCGCGTACTTCGTCTGGCCGCTGGCCCGCCCGGTCGGCGGCAGCCTGCTGCTCAGCGCCACCGCGCAGCCCATGGGGGTGCTGGACGGCGACGAGCCGGTGCACGTCCTCTGCCAGACCGCCGGGATCCCGGTGGAGCTGGTCTTCGACGCCGCCACCGTCGCCGGTGTCGAAGGGCCGGCGACGGTGGAACGCGACGGCGACCGCCTCGTGGTCACCGAGCTGGTGCCGGGCCCCGGCTGCCTGGTGCGGATCCGCGACGCGTCCGGCGCCCGCGCGGCCGTCCTGGTCCTGGACGCGGACAGCGCGCTGGCGGCGGCCGGCGGACGGCTCTGGGGTGCTCATCGGCTGGTGTTGAGCGAGCGGCCGGTGGTGATCGAGGAAAGCCGGCTGGTGGTCTACGGCCAGGGCCACTCCGACGTGCGGATCTTCCCCGCTCCCGCCTCCGCGGCGCGCACCGACGGTGTGTTCGGCCTGCTGCCGGTGGCCGCCGCTGCCGGTCAGGCGCCCGAAGTCAAGGTGGAGGAGGTCAAGGTGGAGGAGGTCAGGCAGGCGGGCCCGGCACGGCGGCCGGTGATCGATCCCGCGTCCGGGCGGGCCTCCGCGCCCACCGACGCCGACTTCGAGCAGGCCGCCGTGTACCGCGTCACCGTCCCGCCGGAGGCCTTCGCGGGCGAGGAGGAGGTGCTGCTGCGGCTCGACTGGGTCGGCGACGTGGGCCGCGTCCACCTCGGGGGCCGCCTGGTGGCCGACCAGTTCTGGCACGGCCCTGCCTGGGAGATCGGGCTGCGCCGCTTCCGCGAGGAGGTCCTGGAGCACGGGATCGAGGTGCGGCTGCTGCCGCTGAGCCAGGACGCCCCCGTGTTCGTCTCCCCCGGCGTGCGGCCCGCCGCCTATCCCGGCGGCTCCGTCCTGGAGCTGCGCTCGGTCGCCCTCGTCCCGGTGCCCCGCACCGTGCTCGTGGAGGACGGGCGATGACGGCCCTGGACGAGGCGCTGGCCGCGCTGCCCGTCATCGCCATCGTCAGAGCAGCCGAGTCCCGCCACCTGGAGGCGGTGCTGGAGACGCTCGCCGGCGCCGGCGTCCGGGCGATGGAGATCACCATGACGACTCCCGGCGCGGCCGAGGCCATCCGGTGGGCGACCGGGCTCCAGGGGGTGGCGGTCGGGGCGGGCACCGTGCTCGACGCGGCCTCGGCGCGCCGGGCCGTGGACGCCGGCGCCGGATACCTGATCACCCCGGCCGTGCTGCCGGAGGTGATCGCGGAAGGCCGGCGGCTGGGCGTCCCCGTCCTGCCGGGCGCGTTCACGCCGACGGAGATCATGCAGGCGTGGTCGCAGGGGGCCGCCATGGTCAAGGTCTTCCCCGCCGGCGCGGCGGGTGGCCCCGGCTACATCAAGGACGTGCGGGCCCCGCTCCCGCACATCCCGCTGGTGCCGACCGGAGGGATCCGGATCGAGGACGTGCCCGGCTACCTGCGGGCCGGGGCGCGGGCCGTGGGCATGGGCTCGCCGCTGCTGGGCGAGGCGTGCGCGGACGGTGACACGGCGGCGCTGGCGGCCCGCGCCGGGCGGCTGGTCGAGGTGGCCGGACGGCAGGGCTTCGATGGGTGAGCTGGTCACCTTGGGCGAGCTGGACAAGCAGGACGTGCCGTTCGGCCTGATCGGCTCGTCGTACTACCTGTACTGGACCCGGAGACCCCGGAAGGCCGGCGCGACTTCCTGTACGAGCTGTTCGCCGGGCTGAAGTCCGTCAAGGGGTGTTTCGTGGCGGACCGTCTCCGGACGGTTCGCCACGATCGCGGCGAGGCCGCGCCGCTCCACCAGGGCGCCGAAGGAGGCCGTCGTCGTCACCGCCCTCGAGCCATGGAGGCGAACAGAGTGTTACGCCGTCGGTCGGGCGGCCAGATGTCCGGCGAGATGGCCGATCACCTCGCGGGCGTCGTCCTCGATGCCGTGGATGAACGTGGATCGGCGCCGCCGCAGCAGGGGCAGCCCGAGCGCGTACAACCCTGGGCTGTCCACCACCCCGCCGTCGTGCCGCAGCCGCCCCTTCCCGTCGACCACGGGCACGTGCAGCCAGCTGTAGTCGGGCCGGAACCCGGTCGCCCACACGATCGTACGGATCTCGCCGGCGCGCAGGTCGAGCTGTAGGCGCGGCGACCGGGGCACCCGGGTCGGCGGGAGCCGCTCGACCGGGCCGATCGCGGGATCGTGCTCGCGAGCCCAGGCGTCGAAGGTGTCCAGCAGGCGTTCCAGCTTGAGGTCCGCGAGCGAGAACACGTTCCGCAGACCGCCGGAGAACAGCGCCCGGCCGTCGCGTACGGCCGCCCACCGGCCCACCGGCTCGACGCCGATCGAGGTGAGCGCGTTGAGATCGAGCGTCCGGCGCTCCGGGGTGCCGGCGAGCTGGGGCGAGGGCAGCCGCCTGGCTCGCGTGAGGTCGTCGAGCTCGTCGTGGCGCTGGTCCCACACGCCGGAGGCGTCCATCCACCACAGCACGTCGCGCCCGCGGTAGGTGCGGGGCAGCCGCACATGCTCCCCCACCGACAGGATCACCGGCCGCCCGGAGCGGCGCAGCTCCGCGGCGAGCTGCACGCCGGTGGCCGACGCGCCCACCACCAGCACGCCGCCGTCGGGCAGCCGGCCTGGCTCGCGGTAGTCGAACGGCGTCACCTGCTCCACGGACGGCGGCACCGCCTCGGCGAAGCCGGGCACCGCCGCCAGGTTGCAGGCGCCGCTGGCGATGACCACCGTCCGGCAGGCGATCTCGCCGTGGCCGGTGGTCACGCGGTATCCGCCGCCGTCGCGCCGTACGGACGTGACGTTCGTACCTGTCCTGACGGGAGCCCGGCAGAGCGTGGCGAAGCCCTCGATGAACTGCGTCACCTCCTTCGCGCTCTGGTAGCCGTCGGGGTCCGGGCCCTCGTAGGCCAGGCCCGGCAGGCGGCTCTGCCAGTTGGGGGTGAGCAGCCGGAAGGAGTCCCAGCGCTCGCGGCGCCAGGAGTTCGCCACCTCGCCGCGCTCGAGCACCAGGTGATCGATGGCGCGTTCGCGCAGGAAGTGGCTCGCGGCGAGGCCGGCGTGCCCGGCGCCGATGACGACGGTCGTGACGTGCTCGATGATGGCTGCGTCTCCCCGGCTCAGGCGACGTCCACGGTGACGTCCGTCGGGTTCGTCAGGGCGTCGAAGACGGCCGAGCGCTTCTGGGACTGGGCCACCAGGGCCTCGATGTCCTGCCTGGAGGCGTCCGCGTCGATGTGGAACGTGACCTTGATGTCGTTGAAGCCGTTGCGCACGTCGGCGTCGGCGCCGAGGATGCCGCGGATGTCGTGCCTGCCCTCGAGGGTCGCCTCCACCGAGCGGAGCTGGATGCCGCGGTTCTGCGCGACGGAGGCGACCCCGGCCGTCAGGCAGCTCGTCAGGCCGACGAGCAGGTACTCGATCGGCGTGATCCCGTTGTCCTCGGCCGCGAACACCTCGGGGTGGTCGGCGTCGAACACCGCCTCCCTCTTGTGGCTGTGCTCCTCGCCGAGACCGTAGAACTCCTTGACGGTGGTGGTGCTGTGCACGCCGTCCCGCCACGTGGAGGAGGCCCGCCAGACGAACTGCGCGGCCTCGGGGGCGCCCTTCAGCACCTCGCGTGCGTCGAGCAGCGCCTGCACGTTCACACCGTTCGTGACTGTGGTCATGCTTTCTCCTCTCCTCTGTTCTTCCTTGGGCTCACCGGCGGCGCCGATGGTCCTGGTCGATCTCGATCGGGTGGCAGGCCGCGTCAGGCCGCCGCGTGCGCCGGCGGCCCGGCGAGCCGGGACAGCGCGGCCCGCGCCACCGCGCCGGTCCGGTGCGGCAGCGGTGCGGGGCCGTCGCCCTCCCCGGCGGTGAGGCGGGTGCCTTCGGCCTCCGGCCGGGCGTCGGGCAGGCCCGGCTGCGAGTGCCGCGCCTCGATGAGCATCCGCGCTCTGGTCACCCCGGGTACGGTGGGGCCGCTCGCCCGCCAGCCGTCCTCGTCCCGCTCGATGCGCGGCTCGGCCCCGATGAAGGTGACGATCCCGGCTCTGGCCAGGGCGTGCAGCTCGGCCTGGCGGGACAGGGACGGACCGTCGGCCAGCAGGCCGAACAGCCCCTCGAACCACGGATCGCCCGCCATGCGGGGCCGCGCGTCCTCCAGCGCGCGGACCAGCGCCAGATCCGGGCTGAAACCGGGGTCGGCCCGGCGCCGCAGGTCGGCGGCGAGGTAGCCGTGCATCCACCGCTGCAGCCCGGCCAGGTCGCCGAAGCGCATGCCGCGCAGCGGGCGTTCGAGCCGGTCCAGGTGCAGCCGGTCGGCGAAGCGCGGCACGGACCTGGTGACCAGGGCACGCATCTCCTTGCCGCCCTGCCCGGCGCGGGCGAAGGCGGGCTCGAACGCCGCCCACGTCGTCCTGGTGCGGGCCGGGTGGGCGGTGAACAGCTCCCGGTAGTAGGCGTACGCCAGCTCCTTGGCCGTCGCCTGCCGCGCGTCGCCTTCGTCCGGGAACCGCCGGGGCCGTGCCTCGCCGGTCAGGCGGTATCCGGGGCGGGCATGGTGCGGCACGCCGCGCTGGGAGCCCACGTACAGGAAGGGCTCGCAGCCGCAGGGCAGGTAGATCAGCTCGCCTCCGCGTTCCCGGGAGAAGCGGCCGCCGCGGCCGACGGTGAGCGGCGCCAGCAGGTCGGCGAGCAGCCGTCCCGCGCCGCGCACCAGCACCGGCTCGCCGGCGGGCACGTTCTCCAGGTCACCGGGGACGCACGTCCCGGCCGGTCCCCCACCGGTCACCATGATCGCGCCCTCCCCTGCCTGAGTCCGTGTCGTCACCTCGTCGGCGCCTCCCCCGGCGGCCGTCCGTCAGGGGAGGTGATCAGTGACAGCGGGCGCTGGCGACGCGGCCGAAGTCCACGTACGCGCGGATGATCAGCGGGAGGCGGCTCATGATCATGACGCTACACGGCACCCGCCCTTTAGTCAACTATTCCTACTGGATATGCATGAAAAGCGCCGGCACCTCCTCGCAATGCCGAGCGCTACGACCGGAACGGGTACTTCGGCGCGGTCTCCGCCCGACCCCACGAGCTAGCTTTCCGGGGTGCGCGCGAGCCGGTGAACACCACCACGGGCGTGCGCCCCCTCGACGTCACGACTCACCCCCAGGAGACCTGAACATGACCATGTCCTCGATCGCCCCGTCACGCCGTCGCGCTGCGCGCGTGTCCGCCGTACTGGCCACCGTGGCGGCCGCGGGCGCGCTGCTGGCGGGCAACGCCGGCTCGGCCGCGGCGGTGCCGCCGGACGTGACGAGCCGCTGGGACAACGAGATCCTGCACGACGGCGCGAGCAAGGAGGTCAACTTCTTCATGGATCCGGGCCACTACACGATGACCGCGAAGCTGTACGCGGTGAACACCGGCTCTTCGACGATCACCTACCAGTGCACCCTGCACACCGGCCCCGGCGGGGACGGCGACATCACCCAGGTGACGCTGGCGCCGAACGGGGAGCACGCCGTCTTCCTCAACGTCGTGCACACCTATCCCGGCAGCCTCGAACGGCTGTACTTCGGCTGCAGCAAGCCGGCGGGCTCGGCGCGGGTGGTGATGAGGCACGTGAAGATCACCACCGTGAAGGTGAACACGCTGTCCAACATCTCGTTCAACGGGTGATCCGGCTACCGGCACCTGCCCGACGGGGACCGCGCGGCCGTCACCGCGCGTCCCCTGCGCCGTCCGCCGCCCCGCCCGTGATGAGCGCGTCCCCCAGCTCCGAACGCAGATACAGCACCGAGCGGCCGTGACGGGCGCTGCTGAGCAGGCCGGCATCGCGCAGCGCCCGCAGGTGCTGGTTGACGGCCGAGGCGGTGACGCCGAGGCGGCCGGCCAGCTCGGTCGAGGACGCCGGTGTCTCCAGCGCCGTGAGCAGGCCCGCGCGTGTCGCGCCGAGCAGTTCGGTGAGTGCCGCCGGGGAACGGCGGGGCTCCGCCTGCCAGAGTGTTCCGGCGCCGCGGGTGCCGTACATGATCAGAGGCGGCTCTCCCGGTGAGATCGGGGCGGTCACGCCCCTGCTGAAGAGCGTCGGCACCAGGGTGAGCCCCTCGCCGCCGGTGGACCTGCGGTAGCCGGCGTTGCTGACCAGGCGGACGCGTACGACGCCCGCGTCCAGATGGACGCGCTCGCTGAGGTCGGCGAACATCGCCGCCAGACCGTGCGCGGAGATGACCTGCCCGCGGTAGATGATGTCGGCCTGCAGAACCGTCCGCATGCGCGGCCACCACGGCGCGAAGCACGTTCGCCAGTACGCCCGCAGAGCCTCCGTGATGCGTGCGCGCACGACCGCCGGGTCGCCCCGCAACGGTGCGGGCAGCCGCCCGGGGTGCAGGGCGCGCAGGTCGTCCAGCATGCGTTCCAGGGGGACGCGGGCGACGGCGGCGAGCTCGTCGTCGATGCGGGTGAGGGGAGCGTACGGCCGGGGTGTCAGATAGTCGGGCGACCACATCGCGTCGTTGGTGAGGGCGCGCAGCAGCGGCAGGTCCAGCGTGGCCCGGACGTGCTCGGTGCGCCGCAGCCAGGGCAGGTGCACCGGATAGCGGCCGGGGTCGCGGAACGTACGCAGGGACAGGGTCAGCTCGTTGATCGGGGAGGCGGCGAAGCGCACCTCGGCGACGTCCATCCCGGCCAGCTCGTACGCGATGACCCCACCGCTTCGTACCGCGACCATGTAGCCATACGCTACATCATTGGTTTCCGGGCCCACGGTGCGAGAGAAACGGGCCGTGATCCGAACCTTCTTCCCCGAGGACCGTGTCGGCCGCTCACTGACGCTCAGCACGATGGCGTTCGCGCTGTCGAGCGGCGTCTTCTACACCGTCAGCACGCTGTACTTCACGCTGGTCATCGGGCTCGGCGCGACGACCGTGGGCCTGGGGCTGGGCATCGCGGGCGGCGCCGGGGTGCTGGCCTCGTACGCGTCGGGGTGGCTCGCCGACCGGGTGGGCGCGCATCGCGTCCAGACGGTGGCGACGCTGTGCAACGGCCTGGCGATGCTCGCCTACACGCTCGCTTCCGACGCCGTCGGTTTCACCCTGGTCGCCTGCCTGGCCGCGCTGATGCGCTCGGCGAGCAGCACCTCGAAGCAGGCGATGCTGGCGCGGTGGTACACCGGCCCTGAACGGGTGGTGGTCCGGGCGCGGATGCGCGTGGTCACGAACGTCTTCATCGGCCTGGGCACCCTGGCCGCCGCCTCGGCGCTCCTGGCGGGCACTGCCGTGGCTTACCGGGCCGCGATGATCGCTTCAGGAGTGCTGCTGCTGGCGGCCTCGGTGCCGCTGGCGCGGCTCGGCTCCCGGGTGCCGGAGCTCGCGGCCCGCATGGCCGCCCCGGCCCAGGACCAAGCTCCCGTTGGCGGGCCGTCACCGCTCAAGGACCGCACGTATCTGGCGAGCGTGGCGTGCAACGCCGTCGTGGCCGTGCAGTTCGGCCTGCTGACGGTCGGCGTGCCGCTGTGGGTGGCCTCCACCCACGCTCCCACCGCCGTCGTGTCCGTGCTGCTCGTGCTCAACACCGTGGTCGTGGCCGTGCTCCAGGTGCGGGTCTCGCGGGGCGTCCACGACGTCCGTCGTGCCGGGATCGCCGTCCGGCGCGCGTCGTGGCTGCTCGCGCTCGCCTGCGGGCTGTACGCGCTGGCGGGGTACGGGAACGTGGTCACCGCCTGCGTGCTGCTTCTCCTGGCCGGGTTCGCGCACGCCCTCGGCGAGATCCTGGGGGAGGCGGGCGGCTGGGGCATGGCCTTCGAGCTGGCCGACCAGCGCAACGCGGGTGCTTACCAGGGGCTCAGCCAGACCGGTTACGCGATCGCCGCCATGGTGTCACCGGTGCTCGTCACCGCCACCGCCGTCGAACACGGCACCGTGGGGTGGCTCGCGCTGGCCGTCCTGTTCGTCGCCGGCGGCACCGGCGCCGCGGCGGTCGCCCGGCGGCATCGTCCCAGGGCGGCGTCCGTACCGGACTCCCCCGCAGCGGCCGGCACCGGCGCGAAGCCGCGCTGAGCCCCCTGGTCACGAAGCGGCGCCTCTCACATGCGCGAACGCGCCGCCGGCCCGGCACGCGGATCAGCGCGCGGGGCAGGACGACGACGTCGCCCCGCCCCGCGCGCGGAGCACCTCGCGCCCGCGCCGCGACTCGGGGAAACGGTCGAGCATGGCACGCAGCTCGGCCGCCCCGGCGTTCGCGCCGAACGGTTCCGTCCCCGGTTCCGTGCGGACGCCCTCGGCGAGCGATCCGGCGATCACCGGGTCGAAGCCCAGCGCGTCCACGATCGCGGCGACGGCCTCGACGTCGGCCGGGTCGTCGCCCGCGACGGCGATCGCGCGGCGGCCGGGCGCGCCGGCGGGCCGGGCCCCCTCCTCCAGGTCGTGGTAGCCCACGTGGTTGAACGCCTTGACGACCCGGGCGTGCGGCAGGAACGCCTGGACGATCTCGCTGGACGACGTACGCGGGTCGGTGAGGTCGTCGCGTGCCCCGTCCACGTCCTGCCAGTAGTTCATCGCGTCCAGCACCAGCTTGCCGCGCAGCGCCTCGGCGGGGAGCTCGCGATACCGGCCGAGCGGCAGGGCCAGCACCACGGCGTCCGCCTCGGCCGCGGCCCGCGCCGCCGTCACGGCGATCGCGCCGGGCGTGACGACCTCGACGATGAGGGAGATGCGGGCGGCCTCCCGCGAGCCCGCGATCAGGACGCGGTAGCCGGCCGCGACGGCGAGGCGGGCCAGGACGGTGCCGACCTTGCCGGCGCCGAGGATGCCGATGGTGCGGAGGTCGCCGGGTTTCATGGTCGCTCCAGGGTGGTCATGCGCGGACCGGGTCGGCCGCGAGCAGCTCGCGCACGCGCGGGGCGACCTCACGGCCGAGCAGCTCGATCGTGCGGGCACGGGCGTCGCGGGGAAGGTGCATGATGTCGTACTTGAGGTCGAAGCGGCTCAGGTGGAGCTCGCGGGCCATCCTGACGATCTTGCGGGCGACCGTCTCGGGCGATCCGACGAAGAGCGCGCCGTCCTGCAGCTCGGCCTCGTACCGCTCCCGGTCCGGCGCGTAGAAGCCGCGCTCGGCCGCGAGCGCCCGCACGACGGGCTGCCAGTACCGCCACCATGTCTCCACGGCCTCCTCGTCGGTGTCGGCGACGAGGCCGAGCGAGTGCTGGCCGATCGGCAGCTCGGGATGGCCGGAGCGCTCCAGCGCCGTGAGGTAGAGCCGGACGTTCCTGGCGAACCGCTGGGGCCGTCCGCCGATGATGGCCATCATGAGGGGCAGGCCGTGGCGGGCGGCGCGCAGCACGGAGTCCGGGCTGCCGCCCACCCCGATCCAGGTGGGGATGCCGCCCGGCCGCATGCGCGGGTGCAGCCGCTGCCCGGTGAGCGGTGTCCGCACCGTGCCCGACCAGGTGACCTCCTCCTCGCGTTCCAGCTTGAGGAAGAGGTCGAGCTTCTCCTCGAACAGCCGCTCGTAGTCGGCCAGGTCGTAGCCGAACAGCGGGAACGACTCCGCCGCGGACGCGCGGCCCAGCACGATCTGGGCACGGCCGCCGGAGACCGCGTCGAGCGTGGAGAACTGCTGGTACAGCCGCACCGGATCGTTCGTGCTCAGCACGGTCACGGACGTGCCGAGCCCGATGCTGCCGGTGGCGGTGGCGATCGCGGCGAGCAGCACCGGGGTCGCGGAGTCGTTGTGTCCTTCCCGGTAGTGCTCCCCCACGCTGAAGACGTCCAGCCCGGCCGCCTCGGCCAGCCGGGCCTCCTCCACGAGCAGGCGCACGGTCTCGGCGTCGTCGAGCACGCGCCCGCCGTCCGTCGCCACCTCCCCGAACGAGTTGAGCCCGAGCTGGAAGCGCGGGCGTGCGGTCCTGCGGTCGGTCACGGTCCTCCCCTTCGTCGTCGGTACGCGGGCCGCGGGGTCAGGCGGCCCGGCGGAGCGGGGCCAGGGCACGGCTCCAGGCCACGACCTCGTCGAGCATCGTCGACAGGGCGGCCACCTGGTGCTCGCCGGCCGCGAGCCTGCTGAAGTCCTTAAAGTCGGTGAACAGTGACAGGGCCACGTTGGTGCGGACGTCGGCGAGCTTCAGCTCACCGCCGATCAGCCGCAGGTGCTCCGCCGCCCGCGCGCCGCCGACGCTGCCGTAGGACACGATGCCGAACGCCTTGTGGTTCCACTCGGCGAACAGGTAGTCGATCGCGTTCTTCAGCACGCCCGAGGTGGAGTGGTTGTACTCGGGCGTCACCATGACGAAACCGTCGTAGGAGGCGATCTTGGCGGCCCACGCCTTGGTGTGCTCGTTGCGGTACTGGCCGTAGGGGGGCGGAATGGGCTCGTCCAGGTGCGGCAGCGGGTAGTCCATCAGGTCCACGAGCTCGAAGGCGGCGTCGGTGCGGCGGGAGGCGTGCTCCAGCACCCACCGCGCGACCTGTTCGCCGTTGCGGCCGGGACGGGTGCTGCCGAGGATGATGCCGACACGGGTCATTGCAGGGTCCTTTCAACACGGGGTGTGTTCGTCATGGCGGGAGGCATGGCGGCGCCGTCCCGCAGGACTACTTGAGTACACGCCGGTGATCGGTCACTTCAACGGAACCCTGGTCACACGGAGTAGACCGTCGGCGCCTCAGTCGAGGCCGGCGGCCTCGTCGAAGGCACGGCGGTTGGCCCGGATCGTGTCCTCGTTGGCGGCCGCCCACCGGGCGAGCGTCAGGACGGGCTCCGACAGGGTGCGGCCGAACGGCGTGACCTCGTACTCGACCCGTGGCGGGATCTCCGGGAAGACGACCCGCTTGACCAGCCCGTCACGCTCCAGGCCCCGCAAGGTCAGCGACAACATGCGGCGGGAGATCCCGGGCGCCGTCCGCAGCAGCTCGGTGAAGCGCATCGGCCCCTTGTCGAGCAACCCGATGAGGATCAGGCTCCACTTGTCACCCACCCGGTCCAGCACGGATCGCAGCATCTCCGGGTCGTGCTCCAGGCACGTCCTGCCCAGCGAACGCAGCACCCTGTCCGCCTCGGTCTGGTGCGACATGCCCCCCGCCTCCTGTGTCGTCGTGTCGTCGGTGACCAGAAGTAACCCCTGGATGAGGCGCGCTATGCCCGGTGCCGCCTGCGCGCACCATATGTGGTCCATATGTGGACGTTGCGATACTGCCCGGATGCGGGTGCTCCTGGTCGAAGACGAGCAGCCCCTCGCCGGATACATCGAGGCGGGGCTGCGCAAGCACGGTTTCACGGTGGACGTGGCTTTGGACGGCCGCAGTGCGCTGGACAAGTGTGCGCTGACGCCGTACGAGGTGGTGGTCCTGGATCGGGATCTGCCGCTCGTGCACGGCGATCAGGTGTGCCGCTCGCTCGTGCGGCGGGGCGAGTCGCGGGTGCTGATGCTGACCGCCTCCGACGCGGTGGAGGATCGGGTGGGCGGGCTGATGCTGGGCGCGGATGATTACCTGGGCAAGCCGTTCGCGTTCTCCGAGCTGGTGGCGCGGGTGCACGCGCTGGTGCGGCGCAGCGCGCCGGCCCGCCCGCCGGTGCTGCGCGCCGGTGGCGTGGTGCTGGATCCGGCCCGGCGCAGCGCCGAGCGGGACGGGCGGTTGCTGCGGCTGACGCCGAAGGAGTTCGGGGTGCTGGAGCAGCTGCTGGCCGCAGGTGGGGACGTGGTCAGCGCGGAGCGGCTGCTGGAGAGGGTGTGGGACGAGCACGCCGACCCGTTCACCAACGCGGTCCGGATCACGGTGGGCACGCTGCGCCGCAAGCTCGGCGACCCGCCGCTGATCGAGACCGTCATCGGCGCCGGCTACCGGATCGGCGGCTGACGGGTGCTCCGGCTCAGAACGGTCCGGCTGACGGCCCGGGCCCGGCTGACGGCACGGGCCCGGCTCGCGCTGCTGCAGACCGCCCTCGTGCTGGCCGCCGGGGCCGCGCTGACCGGCCTGACCTACCTGCTCATGAAGCGGCGCCCCGCGCTCGTCACCCACCTGGACCCGACCGGCCCCGACCCGCAGGGCACCCTCCAGCTGGTGCCGCAGCCGCAGGACCTGCGCGAGCTGGCCGACCGGGTGCAGGCCGATACCCTGTCCGCGCTGCTGCCCCAGGCGGGGCTGGCGCTCGTCGTGGTGACCGCCCTGGCCGCCGTCCTGGCCTGGCTGGTGGCCGGGCGGGTGCTGCGCCCGATCCGGGTGATCTCCGCCACCGCCCGCCGGCTGTCGGCCGAGAACCTCACCGAACGGGTCCCGGTCACCGCCCCCGCCGACGAGCTGTCGGCGCTGGCGGGCACGGTCAACGACATGCTCGACCGCATCCAGCGCGGCATGGCCGAACGCGACCAGGTGCTGGACAGCCAGCGGCTGTTCACCGCCAACGCCGCCCACGAGCTGCGCACCCCGCTGACCACCGCCCGCACCGCGATCGACGTCACCCTGGATGACCACCCCAGCCGCACCGAGCTGCTCACCATGGCCGGCGACGTCCGCGACGCCGTCGAGCACATGCAGCGCATCCTGGACGGGCTGCTCCTGCTGGCCCGCAGCCAGGGCGGCCTGGCCGCGCGGGAACCGGCCGACCTGGCCGCCGTCACGGCCGCCGTCCTCGACGCCGCGCGGGCGCGGGCCGCGAGCGCCGACGTCATGGTACGGCCCCGCCTCCGGCCGGCCCCGGTCACCGGCGAGCCCGTGCTGCTGGAACGCCTGGTCTCCAACCTGGTGGACAACGCCGTCCGCTACAACCACGCGGGCGGTCACCTCGTCGTCGAGACCGGCGCAACGGGCGCGCACGCCGTGCTGCGGATCTCCAACACCGGCCGCGAGATCCCGCCCGAGGCGGCGCAGACGCTGCTGGAGCCGTTCGTGCACGGGCAGGGCACCCGCGTGCGCACCGACGGCCTCGGGCTGGGGTTGACGATCGTCCGCGCGATCACCCTCGCCCACGGGGGACGGCTCGCGGTCACCGCCCGCGCCGGAGGCGGGCTCGACATCACCGTGGAGCTCCCGCTGGTCAGGCCCGGGAGAGCACCGTCACCGGGTCACGGCACCTCGGCGCCGGGGCAACCCCGGTCGATGCGGCCGGTGGTGAAGTAGGCGACCAGGTCGGCGGTGCATGCGCGCAGGGCCGAGGAGTGCGCGTCGTCGTCGATGGTGTAGATCCTGCCGCCGATCTCGGCCTGCATCTGGGCGGCGTACTCGTAGGGGGACATGAACTCGTACCGGTGTGCGGCCAGGATCAGCGGCCCGCCGCCGTGGCGCAGCCGGGTGGTCTGGGCCGGCAGCGGCCAGCCGGCGCAGCCGGCGCCGAAGAAGGAGGCGCGGCCGGTCACCGGGTTGTCCTTGAGCAGCTTCTGGTAGGCGGCCCAGGCAGCGGGGAAGCTGAGCCGGCTGTGGTCCTCGTTGCACTTGACCGCGCGGTTCATGGTCATGTTCACCCATTCCGTCGCGCCGGGGACGGGTGCGGGCTGCTGGGGGCTGAAGAGCTGCTTGACGGCGGGCGGCGCGGTGGTGCCGGTCGCTTTCCGCAGTTCGGCGAGGGCCTTGCCCGCCTGCGGCCACTCGCGTGAGGTCTTGGCGGCCAGCGCGGCGATCGACCCACCGTCGATGGGCGTTCTCAGGTCGGTGAAGGTCCTGGGGTGGCGGTCGTGGTCGCGGCCCAGTTTCAGGACGGTGGCGCGGACCTGTCGTGCGGTGGTGCCGAGGCCGAAGGTCTGGTGGTGGCGGGCGAGCCAGGCGGCGAAGCGCGGGAAGTTGCGCTCGGTGGCCCGTACGCGTGCCTCCTCGTGTGCGGCGAGGCTGTCTCCCGGGGAGGCGGGGCTGTCGAGCAGGACGCGGCCGGTCCGGGCGGGGAAGAGGCTGCGGTAGACCGCGCCGAGCCAGGTGCCGTAGGAGACGCCGAGCAGGTTGAGCTTCGGCACGTCCAACGCGGTTCGCACCAGATCGAGGTCGCGGGCCACGTTCACGGTGGTGAGCTGCCCGAGGAAGGCGGGGTCGCTCTGCCCGCAGGCCCGGTTGCCGGCGGCCTCGGCGTCGTAGCTCCGCTTGGCGGCGGCCTTCGTCAGCGGCCCGGCGCTGCCACCGAGCTGCCCGGAGCCGGCGCAGTCGACCTTGGTGCTGTAGTTCACTCCCCGGGGGTCGAAGCCGATGAGGTCGAACCGCTCGTTCAGCCGGGCGCTGTCGGTGTTGGTGAGCGTGACCCGGAGCGGATCGAGGTAGCCGGGCTGGCCGGGGCCGCCCGGGGCGACGGCGAGGGCGCCGAGCCGGTGCTCCTGGTCGGTGGCGGCCAGCCGGGTGACCGCGATGGTGATCTGCCGGCCGTCCGGGTCGCCGTAATGCAGGGGGACGCTCACCGTCCCGCACTCCAGGCGCTTCAGCAGAGCGCGGAACGCCGCTGTCTTCTCCTGGGGATAGCCCATGGCGGTGATCGCCGCATCGGAGTAGGACGGGCAGGCCTTCCACTCGACGGCGGGAGATGCCTCGTCGGCGACAGCGGTGCCGGGGAGGGCGGCGCTCACGAGCGCGCAGCTCAGCACGCCGAGGCGCACCTTGGTCCAACGTTTCACGTCAGTGGTTCTTTCCTGGTCGGTACGGTCGGCTTCGGTCATCGGCCGGGGCAGAGCACGGCTTCGGCGGCCTTGGTGGTGGCGTCGCCGACGGCCATCGCGTGCTCGTTGTCGGCCTTGAGGGTGGCGGCCACCGCGAGCTGGATCCGCCCGTTCGGCCGTGGAGAAAGTGGTGGAGCTGATCCCGGGCAGGCCGCCGGAGGCCGAGGAGACCGTCCCGCCGCACAGGTTCGGGAACGGCTGCGGCAACTGCCGCGGCCGGCCCTTGGCGTCGGGGTGGTAGCCGTGGCCGGGCGGGCCCTTGATCTCACCCGCTTGCCGTCGACGTACACCTCGCCGATGGCCCCCACCACCCCGTCGGTCTTCGCCAGGTTGTCGATCGCCGGCATCGCGCACGCCAGCCCGGCGGCCAGGCCGGGGGTCTTGCCACGTCTCATCGATGTGATCCTCTCGCTGCGGAGTTTCCGAGGGTGTTCACATCTACCGGCAGGCACCTATGAAGAGCCGATCCACGGGCCATATGCCGTCCATAGGTGGTGTGGCACCCCCCCGCCGCCTGCCTCGCTCAGTGCACCTCCTCACTACCTGAGGGTGGGGCCCATCGTTCGGCCACATCGGCCTCACCTACTGGCGACCGGGCCGGGCCGGCGCTGTACCACCTCGAGAGGACGTGCAGCCTGAGCCGGGCGGTGCGAGCGGCGGCAGGGGTCGTGCGGGAATCCGGGCGCGCCCCCGAGACGTCGCCTCCATCGCTGCCTACGTTGTTCCTATGCAGGCAGCTGACAGCGCCCCGCCCGCGAACGGCGGGCACGACCATCCCGGCGACCCCCGCTACCTGCCGATCGGCGAGCACGGGCTGATCGGCGACCTGCGCACGGTCGCGCTCGTGGGCACCAACGGCACCATCGACTGGTACTGCTGTCCCCGCTTCGACGCCCCGTCGGTGTTCGGCTCGATCCTGGACGCCGACCGGGGCGGGGCGTTCGAGCTGGCCGCCGACGTGCCGTACACGACCAAGCAGTTCTACTTCCCCGACACCAACGTGCTGATCACCCGCTTCTTCGCGGACGACGGCGTGGGCGAGATCCAGGACTTCATGCCCGTCGAGGGCGGCGCCACCGAGGCCGGGCGGCACCGGCTGATCAGGCGCGTCAGCTGCGTGCGCGGCACGCTGCCGTTCCGCGCGCTGGTGGCGCCGCGCTTCGACTACGCGCGGCAGCCGCACACCGTCACGCAGGACGGCGGGCTGATCGTGTTCGCGTCGTCGTCGCTCACGCTCATGCTGTCCTCCAGCGTCGCCGTCGAGCACGACGGCCGCGACGCGCGCAGCAGGTTCGTGCTGAGCGAGGGCGAGCGTGCCGTGTTCGCGCTGGACCAGCTCTCCCCCGGCGTCGAGACGCGCGGCTGCCCGCTGGAGGAGGCGGAGGAGTTGTTCACCGCCACGGTCGGATTCTGGCGCAAGTGGCTGTCGGCCTCACGGTACCGGGGCCGGTGGCGGGAGATCGTGCACCGCTCGGCGCTGACGCTCAAGCTGCTCACGTACGCGCCGACGGGCGGCATCGTTGCCGCGCCGACGACCAGCCTGCCGGAGCAGATCGGCGGCCGGCGGAACTGGGACTACCGTTACGTGTGGGTGCGCGACGCCGCGTTCTGCGTCTACGCCCTGCTGCGGCTCGGCTTCACCGAGGAAGCCGAGGCGTTCATGGGCTTCCTGGAGCAGCACGTCCGGCTGGAGGGCACCGGCACGGGCGGGCCGCTGCAGATCATGTACGGCATCGACGGCCGCTGCGACCTGCCCGAGGAGGAGCTGCCCCATCTGGAGGGCTACCGGGGCTCGGCGCCGGTCAGGATCGGCAACGCGGCCGTCGACCAGCTCCAGCTCGACATCTACGGCGCCCTCATCGACTCCGTCTACCTCTACAACAAGTGGGGCACGCCCATCTCCAGCCGCCGCTGGGAGGAGCTGTGCACGCTGGTCGACTGGGTCTGCGAGCACTGGAACCAGCCCGACGAGGGCGTCTGGGAGACCCGGGGCGGGCGCAAGACCTTCACCTACTCCCGCCTCATGTGCTGGGTCGCCATCGAGCGGGCCATGCGCGTGGCCCTGCAGCGCGGCCTGCCCGCCGACATCCCGCGCTGGCGCGAGAGCCGCGACGCCATCTACCGCGACATCATGCGGCACGGCTGGTCCGAACGGCTGCAGGGCTTCGTCCAGCACTTCGACGACGAGGTGCTGGACGCGGCCGTGCTGATGATGCCGCTGGCCAAGTTCGTCTCGCCGACGGACCCGAAGTGGCTGTCCACCCTGGACGCGCTCGGCGACACCCTGGTCTCCGACTCCCTCGTCTACCGCTACGACCCCCGGCTCAGCCCTGACGGACTCGAAGGGCCGGAGGGCACGTTCTCGATCTGCTCGTTCTGGTACGTCGAGGCGCTGGCCAGGGCGGGCCGCATCGACGAGGCGCGCCTGGCCTTCGAGAAGATGCTCACCTACGCCAACCACCTCGGCCTGTACGCGGAGCAGATCGGGCACACCGGCGAGCAGCTCGGCAACTTCCCGCAGGCCTTCACGCACCTGGCGCTCATCAGCGCGGCCTTCAACCTCGATCACGCACTCGGCTAGCCACGCAACGCCATTCGACATACTCCCGACATACCGCCCATCTCTACAGTGAACCTCGATCCGCCCAGGACTCCGGCAGCAAGCCGCCGGCGTCACGCTCCCGGCCGCACCACGGGCTTCCGCACTGGCGGACGGAGGCCGGGCCGGAGGCGCCGGGGACGCCGGAGTTCGCCGCTCACTGCGAGAGAAGGGGTACTCATGCAGATTCTCGACGACAAGACCGAGGTCCGTTCGGACCAGACCACCGACGACGTGTTCGACCTGGTGATCGGCGACCTGGAACTGGAGATTCCGCCTCTCTCGTCCCCGACCAGCTCGGGCACCGGCACCGCGTGCGGCTCGTGCGCGACCTTCTACTGCTGCTGAACCCCGGCCGGGTGGCGCCGTTCGCGGCGCCGCCCGGCTCCCCGCCGCGTCCCGCTGCCACGAGCCGGAAGGAAGATCTTTGTTGCCTGCGCCAGCGGATGCCGAGCCGCTCTGGGAGCTGCGCCCGCCCCCTCCCGACGCCGGCGAGGACGTCACGACCAGGCTCCCGCCGGTGGCGCGGCGGCTGGTCGCCCGGGTCCGCGAGGGCACGGCGGGCGGGCTGCTGCCGCCGGTCGTCTCGGCCGGACCGGAGGGAACGGTCGCGCTCGACCGGCTGCTCGGCGGTGAGGCCGACGCGCGGATGCTGGCGTACGCGCTCGCGGACCGGCGGTTCGCACCGCTGCTGGCGCTGCTCGAACGGCTGGACGGCTGGTGCGCCCGGGCCGCCCGGCAGTACGCGGCGGTCCTCGCCCCCGGGGTGCTGGAGATCACCGACGCCGAGTTGTTCGGGCCGGTGGTGTCCGAGGCGTTCGTGGCGTGCGCGGCCGGGCGCGCGCACTACGCCCGCGACCGGGTGGCGGAGTGGGCGCGGCGCTGCGAGGCGTTCCTGACGCTCTTCCTCGACCGGCTGTCGCGGGACCTGCGCACCTGCTGGCCGGACGAACCGGCGTTCCAGGGGCCGGTCGTCGGGCTGTGGGCGCACGGCGAGGAGACCCACAACGGGCGGCAACGGGTGCTGCGGCTCGACTGCGCCGGCGGGGGGCGGGTGGCGTACAAGCCGCGGCCCGCGTCCGGGGAGCTGCTGTTCACCGCGCGCGGCGGAGCGGACGCGCCGGCGTCGGTGTTCGAGCTGCTCAACGAGGCGCCTCCGGCCTCCGGTGAGATACGGCTGCCGGTGCTGTCGTGCTGGCGCGGCGCGGAGCCCGGTTACCTGTGGCAGGAGTGGATCGAGCCGCCGGAGCAGTGGGCGGCGATCCGTACGTCAGGGAGGTGGCGGCTGACCGGCACCCGCCTGAAGCGGCAGGAGGCGGCACGCTTCTGGCACCGCGCCGGTTCGCTGGCCGCCGCGGCGTTCGCGTTCGGGATCACCGACCTGATCGGCGGCAACGTGGTGACCGGCCGCGGGCCCGGCGAGCCGGAGCCGCTGCTGTACCCGATCGACCTGGAGATCTACCTCTGCCGGGTGGCCCGGCTCTACGACACGGGCCTGCTGCACGACAGGACCGCCGAGGCCGACCAGCACCACGTCGGGCTGGAGAGCGCCGCGCGGTGGTGCAGCGCGGAAGGCCCGGTGGTGTGCTGGAGCGCGCAACCGTCGGGGGCGTTGCGCCTCCACCGCCGCCGGCGGCCCCTCACCAGGCAGGAGACCAGGACCGTCGTCGCCGACACCGAGGGCAGGGCCGGGTACGGCCCCTACCTGCCGGCGATGCTGCGGGGCATGTTCGACGCCTGGACCCTGATGTGCCGTCAGCGGCCGGCGATCCGGCGGTTCCTGGCGTCCGCCGGCCCCGGCCAGCACGTGCGGGTGCTGCGGCAGCCCACGTACCGGTACTTCGACGCGCTGGTGCCCAGGTGGCTGTCCGGCGGCGGCGTCGCGCCGGTGCCCGCCGAGCCGGGCGTGCGCTTCGACCGGGCGGAGCTCGGCCAGCTCCGGCGGATGGACGTGCCGTACTTCGTCCGTTCGCTGGAGGGCGGGCCTGTGTTACGGGTGGAGCCGCCGCCTGGCCCGCTCAGGACGGCCCCCGTCGCGGCCCTGCCACGCCCGGAGGGCGGCTGGCCCCCGCTGCCGGAGCTGCTCGACGGCGCCAACCTGGAGCTGGCCGGGCTGGGGGTGGCGCTGCGGGACGCGGTGGAGCACGTGTTCGACGAGGTGACGGAGCACGTCGTGACGGACACCGGGCTGGGCGTCCGGCTGCACCTGCAGAGCCCCGCCGAGGGCCAGGTCGGCTTCGACTGGCCGGAGGTGGGCAGGCGCGTCACCTACCTCTGGGACCGCGAGCGGGTGCGCCTGCGCATCGACCCGGTGGACGCGCCCGAGGTGCCGGCCGAGCCGGCGCCCGCCGGTGAGATCCGGCGGCGGCTGCTGCGCCTGGACCGGCTCGACGACGCCATCAGGACACCCTGGGCGCGCGGCGGCATGTCCGACGGCGCCGCCGAGCGCCGCCTGCGCACCCTGACCGACGCCGGCCTCGCCTGGCTGTCCGGGGTGGTGGCCGAGCGGGGCTGGCCGGGACGCGCGATGGTCGGCGCCGAGGCCGCCGCCGCCGCGAGCCGCCTCGTGCAGCACGCATCGGGGCACCTGGACTTCCGGCGGCACTGCCTGGAGCTGATGCGGCAGGCCGCCGCAGGCGGTGACCTCCCGTGGCGGGAGGTGGCGTATCTGACGGACGAGCTGCGCCTGGCCGACGGGCTCCCGCAGCTGTACGGCACGAAGTTCGAGCCCGTGGCCGGGCGGCTGGTGCCGTGCCCGATCGAGGAGCCGGACGGCGTGGACCACCGGCGCGCCGCGATGGGCCTGGAGCCGATGGCCGACTACACGAACCGGATCCGGCAGCGGTTCCCCCTGACGGAGGCATCATGACCACACTGATCCACCGGGCGCCTCAGGCGCCGGGCGGCGTCGACTGGGCGCTGTTCGGGCGGCGGCACTGGGCCAGGGAGCCCGCCCTGCTGAGCGCCCCGCCGCCGCTCGGCCTCGACCGGATCCACGCGCTGACCGTCGAGTCGTGCGCGCCGTTCCGGGCCGGCACCCGGTTCTGGGTGATGCCGGACGTCCGGTTCCTGGCCGGGGACGGCTGGTTGCGCGCGCCGGGCACGCTGCTGCCCGGCACCGCCGAGCCGGCCCTCGACGCCTACCAGGACCGGCTGGACGCCGACCTGGCCGGGCAGGGCTACCTGCTCACCGTGCGGCAGCCGCTGCTCCTGGACCACGCCTCGTGGGCGGCGGTCCGCGACGCGATCCGCGGCCTGTGGCGGGCGGTCGGCTGGCCGAACCTGCCACTCGTCGCCGAGGTGCTGATCGGCGACCGGTTCACCGACCACGCCGGCGCGGCCGAGCCACCGTCGCACGCGGCGCTGACCTGGGTGCTGCGTGGGCGCATGGACGTGCGGCTGTGGGACGAGCGGCGCGGCCCGCCACCGGTCGCGATCGCCGACCCCCGCCGGCAGCCGGACGAGGCGCCCGTCCTCAGCGCCGGCGCCGGCGAGCTGCTGTACTGGCCGGGCGACCGGCGGCACGTGGACACCTACCGCGAGCGGTGCGTGGCGCTGCGCCTGCGGATCCCGGACGACCGGCGGCTGCCGTTCACCGCGCTGCGTGACCTGCTCGCCGACCTGGTGCATGCCCGCCAGGGCCACGACGAGAGCGTGCCGTTCTTCCCGTTCGGCCCCGGCTCCCGCGTGGACGGGCCCGGCGGGGTGCTGCCCCGCCTGACCGCGCTCGGCGACGAGCTGCGGGCGGTCGTGGACGGCGAGCAGCTACGCAGGACGATGCGGGTGCGCTGGGCGGCGCTGCGCTCCGCGGCCGGCCTCGAACCGATCCCCGAGCCGCGCGAGGGTGTCCCGATGACGCCGGAAACCCGGATCCGCCGGTCGGGCGAGATCGTCCGGATGCCCGACGGGCCGGGGCACGAGGTGTGGGCGGTCGACGGGAACGTCTTCACCCTGCCGGCCGCCGCGAGCGACCGGCTGTTCGCCGCGCTGGGCGACGGCGAGGAGATCGGCGTCGCCGAGGTGTGCCGCGCCGCCGGCGCCGCCGGCGACGACAGGAACGTGCTCGCGCTGCTGGGCAGGCTGTACCGGCTGCGCGGCATCGAGGTGGTCGGGGACGACGGGAGGGCTGCCTGATGACGCTGACGATCGAGACGTCGTTCGACTGGGACGGCTTCGTCGAGCGGTACTGGGACCGCGGGCCGGTGCTGTACAAGCAGGCCGGTGTCCTGCCGTTCGCGGAGCCGGAGGTGTTCGAGGCGGCCGTGCGCGGCACCAGGCCGCCGCATCCCCTCGCCGTGCCGTCGAACGTGCAGATCCTGGTGGAGCGCAGGCAGCAGACGCGGCCGCGCGACTACCTGCCCGAGCTGTCCGACGGCTCGCTCGACGGCTACGAGCGGCGCATGGCCGACCGGCTGGACGGGCAGCGCTACGCCCTCGTGGTGCACCTCTTCCACGCCTTCTCCCATCCGGTGTGGGCCCGCGCGCAGCGGTTCTACGCCGGGCTCTGGGAGCGGGTCGGCCAGCCGGCGCACTCCGTGGGCTCCACGATGTTCCACGGCTCCTACGAGCACAGCCCGGTCGGCGTGCACCAGGACCGCTTCGCCACCTTCATGTTCTGCGTGCGCGGCACCAAGCGCATGCGGTTCTGGGACGGGTGCCCGTGGTCGGACCCGGTGCACACGGTGCTGGACTACCAGCCGTACCTGGACTCCTCGTTCGTCGCCGAGGTCGAGCCGGGGGACCTGCTGTACTGGCCGTCGCAGTTCTACCACGTCGGCGAGAGCACCGGCGCCGCCCCCGCGACGAGCGTGAACGTGGGCGTCCCCCGGCGCGAGCACCGGCCGTACTACGAGATCAAGGACCTGTTCAGAGGCACCGTGCCGGCTGCGTCGGCACCGCTGTTCACCAGGGACGACGGCGCGGACGGGCGGCTGGCCGGCGAGCTGCCCACGGCCCTGGCCGACGCCGTGGACGCCTTCGAGGAGCTGCTGGGCCGCGACCGGTTCGCCGAGCGGGCCACCGGCCTGGCCCTGCGGGTCAGGACCGGCGGCGGGTTCTGGCCGACCCAGCCACCCACCCAGCCACCCACCCAGCCACCCACCCACCCACCCGCCGTGCCACCCGCCGTGCCATCCGCCCAGCCGCCCGCCCAGCCGCCGCCGCTCGACGACGGCACGCCCGTGCGCGCGTGCGCTCCCCTGCTGGCCGCGCCAGGCGACGGCGCCCGCGCGTACGCCGCGAACGGCAACCTCTCCTGCGGTGTGGCCGCCCCCGAGGTGCTCGCGATGCTGGACCGGCTGAACGCCGGCGAGGTGGTGCGCGCCGGCGAGCTGCCCGCGCCGCTGCGGGCGCAGGCCCGCCGGATGCTGCAGGAACTGGAGAGCTTCCGTGCCCTCACCCGTGCAGACGCGCACTGACCGGCCGCCGGCCCACCGGCAGGTGGCCGCCGCGCTCGTCGCCGAGCTGGCGGAACGGCTCGCGGAGCCGGACCGGGTGGCCGAGATCACCGCCGCCCCGGACAACCTGATGCGCTACCCGGGCGATCCGCGGCCGGTGTGGCATCCGCTGCTGCTCTCCGACGGCCATCCCGGGGTCGCCCTGCTCTTCGCCGAGCTGGGCGCGGACAGGCCGGAGCTGCGCGCCAGGGCGCACGCTCACCTGTCCGCCGCCCTCGGCACCGGGATCCGGCTGCAGCCGCAGTCGCTGTTCAGCGGCATGGTGGCGCTCGCCTTCGCCGGGCACGCCGCGGCGAGCGCGTCCGGCGGCTACGCCACGATGCTGGACGGGCTGGACCGGCACATCACCGGCCAGGCCAGGCAACGTGCGCGAGCCGACCTGGAGCGGGTGCGCGCCGGGGCGCCGGCCGGCGCGTGGAGCCGCTACGACGTCCTCGCCGGCACCGCCGGGATCGGCCGCTACCTGCTGGCCCGCCACCGGTCGGCCGCCGAGCCCGAGTCCCGGGAGGCGGCCGGGCTCGCCCTGAGCGAGGTGCTCGGCTCGCTCGTGGCCACGGCGACCGCCGGCGACGTCGCGCGCCACGGCATCCGCCTGCCGGCGTGGTGGATCACCGACGAGCTGGAGCACGGGCTGGCCGAGCACGTCAACTTCGGTCTCGCCCACGGCGTGTGCGGACCGCTCGCGCTGCTCTCCCTCGCCTGGCGGGCGGGCGTGCGGGTGCCGCGCCAGGACGAGGCCATCGAGCGGATCATGGCGCTGCTGTCCCGCTGGCGCAGGACCGACGCGGCCGGCCCGCGCTGGCCGCACCTGATCTCGCTGCCCCACGTGGGCACCGAGGGGCCGCCGGAACGCGGGCGGGACTCGTGGTGCTACGGCGCCGCGGGCGCGGCCCGCGCCGTGTACCTGGCCGGGGCCGCGCTCGACCGCGCCGACTGGCGCGCGGACGCGGACGCCGCCCTGCGCGGAGCGCTGAGCGTGGCCGGCGGGGAGCTGATCAAGGACTCCGCACTGTGTCACGGGTGGGCGGGGCTGCTGCAGATCACGCTGCGCATGGCGCACGACAGCCCAGGCTCCGGGTACGACGCCGTGGCCGACGAGCTGGCGGCGCGGGTGGTGGCGGGGCACGAGCCGGAGGCGCCGTTCGGCTTCCGGTACCGGCACGCGCTCGCGGCTCGGCCGCTCGACCGGCCCGGGTTCCTGGAGGGGGCCGCCGGGATCGCCCTCGCTCTGCACACGTACGCGACGGGGGTCGCGCCGAGGACGGCGTGGGACAGCGCGCTGCTGGTGAGCTGACAGGGGCGCTGCCGGCAGTCGTGCAGGAATGCGGAGATCTCCTGCATGCTGACAGGCCGGTGCCGGCAGTCATCCTGGCCGGGCACGCTGCCATGTCGACGCGCCGGCCCCTGAGCTGTCACGGGCGCGACCTGGGCCGCGTCGAGCCGTCGCGGACGGGACCTTGCGCCGCGACGAGCCGCCGCAGGCGGAAGCTTGCGCCGCAGGAAGCCGTCGCAGGCGGGACCTTGCGCCGCGCCCCCTTCGCAGGCGTCCTACGACGTGACCGTCCGTGAGGCGAAGGGGCCGGTCAGGGCCGCCCACTGGAGCAGCATGATCGTCTTGGCGTCGGCGATCTCGCCGCGCTTGACCAGGTCGAGGGCGTGGTCGAAGTCCAGCTCGACGACCTCGATGTCCTCCCCTTCCGCGGCCACCCCGCCGCCGTGGGAGGTGCGGGTCTCGGCACTGTACGGGGCGGCGTAGAAGTGCAGGCGCTCGGTGACCGAGCCCGGGCTCATGTAGACGGTGAACACGTGCTCGACCTCCCCGACGGCGTGCCCGGTCTCCTCGGCGGCCTCGCGCCGGATGGCCACCTCCGGCTCGTCGTCGTCGAGCAGCCCGGCCGCGGTCTCCAGGAGCATCCCGTCAGGATGCCCGTTGACGTAGGCGGGGTAGCGGAACTGCCGGGTCAGCAGGACGGTGCGGCGGGTGGTGTCGTACAGCAGGACGGTCGCGCCGTTGCCGCGGTCGTAGGTCTCCCGCTCCTGCGTGCTCCAGCTGCCGTCGGTGTGCCGGTAGTCGAAGGTGGTGGTGCGCAGCACGTACCAGTTGCAGGACAGCAGCCGCACGTCGCGCACCCGCACCCGGGGGTTGCCGGTCAGGTCACGCCCCTGCTGGTCCAGGCCGGTGCGCCCGCGCCGGTCCGGAACGTCGATGCCCTCGGTCATGACCCCGCTCCCCCTTCGTGCTCGCGCCTGCGGAAGCGCGAGGAACGATTATGGCAGTTCAGCCTGGATCGCTGCTGACAGGTGGAGGCGTGTGACCCCGGTCAGCGGCGGCGCGTCCCGGCCAGCAGCCACAGCAGCAGCGGAGCCCCGAGCGCCCCGGTTACCACGCCCACCGGCAGCTCCACGTCCGGGATGAGCAGCCGCGCGATCAGGTCGGCCCCCAGCACGACGAACGCCCCGGTCAGCCCCGAGGCCAGTGGTGGCGGGGCGGCGGCGCGGGAGAGCCGCTGGGCGATCTGCGGCGCGGCCAGGGCCACGAACGCGACGGGCCCGGCCGCCGCCGTGCCGAAGGCGACCAGCGCCACGCCCGTCAGGAGCAGCGCGAGCCTGGCGGCCTGCACCCGGGCGCCGAGCACGACCGCCATCTCGTCCCCGAGCTGGAGCACCCGCGTCCGGTTGCCGAGCAGCAGCGCGGCCGGGACCAGCACCGCCAGGGCGAGGGCGAGGGGGGTCACGTGGTCCCAGGTGCGGCCGTTCAGGTTGCCGAACAGCCAGCCCAAAGCCTGCTGGGCCTGGAAGTCGCCGCTGGTGACCATGAGGTACTCGGTGGCGCTGGTGCACATCCACGACAGCCCGATGCCGACCAGGACGATGCGCCCGCCGGTGGTGCCGCGCCGCCAGGCCAGCAGGTACGTGATCAGCGCCGCGGCGACGGCCCCCGCGAAGCCCAGCACCTGCAGCCCGCTGCCGAGCCCGAGCACGATCCCGGCGACCACGGCCACCCCGGCGCCCTGGGTGACGCCGATCATGTCGGGGCTGGCCAGCGGGTTGCGGGTCATGGTCTGGAACAGCGCCCCCGACACGCCGAACGCGACCCCGGCGAGCAGCCCGGTGAGCGCCCTGGGCAGGCGCAGCTCGTGCACGACGAAGGCCGTGCCCTGCTCGCCGCCCCCGGCCAGCGCGGCGACGACCTCGCCGAGCCCGAGCCTGACCTCACCCAGCCCGATGCCCAGGCAGAAGGCGAGGAACGCGGCCGCGGCGGCGGCCAGGCAGACCAGGACGACCCGGGGCCGCAGCACCCCGGAGACGGGCGGGAACGTCAGCCGGAAGGCGACCGCCCGGCCCAGCGGCATCGATGCGCGCATGCTCTACAACTCCGCGAGACGACGGCGGCGGGCCAGGACGACGAAGAACGGGCCGCCGACGAACGCCACCAGCAGGCCCGCCTGCACCTCGATCGGGGGCGCGACGACGCGCCCCAGCACGTCGGCGGTCAGCAGCAGGCACGGCCCGAGCAGCGCCGCCAGCGGCAGCAGCAGCCGGTGGTCCGCCTCGGACCGGCCGCCGCCCCTGGCCAGGGCGCGCGCCACGTAGGGCACGACGAGCCCGACGAAGACGACGGGGCCGATGGCGGCCACGGCCGAGCCGGTCAGCAGCATCACGGCGGCGGCGCCCCGCAGGCGGACCAGGCCGATCCGGCGGCCCAGGCCCCGGGCCACGTCGTCGCCGAGCGCCAGGCTGTTGAGCGCGGGGCCGCAGGTGAGCGCGAGCAGCGCGCCCACGGCCACGAACGGCAGAAGCTGCGGCAGCAGCTCGCCGCCCGCCCCGGACAGCGAGCCGGCCGACCAGAACCGGTACCTGCTCAGCGACTCCGGGTCCACCAGCACGAACGCGCTGGTGACCGAGCTGAGCAGGAACGTCGTGGCGACCCCCGCCAGGGCCAGCTTGAGCGGGGTCATGCCGTCGCGGCCCAGCCCGGCCAGCGCGTACACGACGACGCTGGCCACCAGCGCCCCGGCGAAGGCGAACCAGACGAATCCGGCGGGCGCGGCCACCCCGAACACGCCGATGCCGAGCACGACGGCGAACGCGGACCCGGCGCTGACGCCCAGCACGCCGGGGTCGGCCAGCGGGTTGCGGGTGAGCGCCTGCATGAGGGCGCCCGACAGGCCGAGCGCCGCTCCGGCCAGGATGCCGACCAGGGTGCGCGGGACGCGTACGGACCAGATGACGTCCAGGACGTCCTGGTCGGTCACCGTGCCCGCGAGCGCGCCCGCCACCTGGTCGAGGGGGATGGCGCGAGCGCCGAGCGAGAGCGACAGGACGCAGACCGCGAGCAGCGCGACGACGGCCGCCGCGGTGGCTTTCACGAGGTCTTGGTCGCCGGGTCGCCGTCCACCGCCGCGGCCAGGCGCGGCACGAGCGTGTCGAGCACGTACGGGACGCTGAGCACGGTGAGGAAGGCGACCGCGTCGCTGGGCGGCGTGCCTTCGGGCAGGTAGACCTCGCGGCCCTGCTTCACCACGTCGAGCGCCTTGTAGACGGTGTCGCCGTGCAGGGTCTGCTCACCCTCGGCCACGTCGGTGACGCTCCAGACGATCACGCCGGTGTCGAGCAGGTCGAGCCGCTCCCTGCTGATGTTGGCGCCGAACTTGTCGCCGATGGCCTGGTCGAGGTTGGCCGGGAGCTGGAAGCCGAGCGAGCCGAGCAGGCGGTTGCGCGGGTCCTGGCTGCCGAAGACGAAGTAGCCCTCGTAGAGGGTGGCCATGAGGCCGGTCTGCCCCGCGAACTCGGGGTGCTTGCCCTTCTCCGCGGCGAAGCGGTCCTCTACCTGCTTGACCAGGCTCTGCGCCTCGGCGGGCTTGCCGACGGCGGTGCCGACCCGCTTGGTGACCTCCTGCCACGGGATGCCGTAGTCGATGTACTCCTTGGGCTGGGCCACGGTCGGCGCGATCTTGGACAGCGTCTCGTACTGCTCCTTGGTCAGCCCGGAGTACAGGGCCAGGATCAGATCCGGGGCGAGTGCGGCGATCTTCTCGAACTGCGGGCCGCTGCCGGTGTCCTTGAGCACCTGCGGGCGGGCGGCGCCGCCGAGCTTGGCCTCGGCCCAGGGGCCGATGGCGCCGGGGTACTCGCCGAACCACTCGGTGGTGCCCACCGGCACGATGCCGAGGGCGAGCAGCGAGTCCTGCTCCAGCAGGCCGACGGTGACGACCCGCTCGGGCGCGGCCGGGATGGTGGTGCTGCCGTACTTGTGCGGCATCGTCACCGGGAAGGCCGAGGCCGCTCCGGTGGCGGACGCCTGAGGTGCCGGTGCGGCGGCAGGTCGGGGGGAGCCGCAGCCCACGATGGTGATCAGGACGAGCGCCACGAGGGCGAGCACGCGGGTCAAGAAGGGCTCCTCAGGAGGTAAGGCCACACTAAATAAGGCGAGCCTAACCTTACATGAGGAGTCGATCAATGTTGTGACACGGCTGACCTGCCGGCAGCCGTGTCACCTGGTGATCGATCACTCCGGCACGAGGCCGGAGCGCGCCCCTGTCACGGGCGCGTGCTGCGGTGCGGCATGTGCTCCGCCGTGCCTACGTGGTCGCGCTGCTTACGCATGCCGGCGAAGCCCAGCAGGCCGAGCAGGCCCAGCAGGCCCCACAGCCCGGCGTTGCCGCCCCCGTCGTCCCTGTTGTTGTCCTGCGGTGCGGGTGTCACCTGGCTTTGCGCGACAGGCTCCACCGGCGTGTCGGCCGTCGCTGCAGCGGCCGGGACTAGCGTCAAGAAGAACGCCAGGCCCAGCCCGGTGAGCGTCTTGCGCATTGGGTTCCCCCGATCCGGCGGTCTCGTCAACCGCGGAGACCGCCTATCACGCCTTCCTTGATGAAGGCTTCCGATAGCGGGGCGATCTCCAGATCCCCTGCTAAAGAGCCCCCTACCATCGTCCTGGCCGCATCAAACGCCTTCTCCCCGCAGGTGGGGGCCCGGCACGCCCGCACGTACGCGTGCCTCGGAGATTCTGGCCAGCTCGGCTCTGGCCCGCGGGCCGCCCGCACCGGGCGCGGGCCGTACGGGAGCCAGCAGCGTCACCTCCACGACCAGGTCGCGGGTGGCGGTCACCCGCAGCAGGGAGGCCAGCAGCGAGTCGTCACCCACGAAGCAGGCGCGGGTGGAGGGCAGCGGCCCCTCGCGGTAGCGCAGCGTGGCGGGCCTGACGACGGCCCCCGCGTCGATCGCCGCCTGGAACACGGCGGGCCGGAACCCGCCCATCCCGCGCCCGCACCACGTGGTCCCCTCGGGGAAGGCGACGACCGTGTCCCCCGCGCTGAGCGCGTCGGCCACGGCGGCCACGGCGGACGGCAGCGCCATGAGCCGCTCTCTGTCGATGAACAGCGCGCCGGCCCCCGCCACCAGGGTCCTGACGACCGGCCAGCCGGCGACCTCCCGCTTGGCGAGCGGCCTGGACGGCACCGTGGCGGCGATGACCAGCGGATCCAGCCAGGAGACGTGGTTGGCCACCACCAGCGCGCCCGCCCCGTCGGCCTCGATCGCCCCACGGACCTCCAGGCGCAGCCCGAGCGCCCGCAGCATCAGCCTCGCCCACAGCCGGGTGACGTGCGCCCGCGTGAACAGGCGGGCGGCGAGCGCGACGGGCACGCCGCCCAGCACCACCGCGGCCACGGCCAGCACGCGGCCGGTGCGCCGGACGCGGCCCACTGCGGAGGCCGGGTCCCCGATGCAGGCGGCGGGCGTGCACGGCCCCATCGGCCGCCAGGGGTTGAGCTGCGCCGCCGGTGGCGGCAGAACGGTGCTCACAGCGGCTCGCCGAGGAAGTAGCGCAGGTAGCGGGCGTTGACGTTGGCCATGGACAACAGCATGAAGAAGTCGGCGGTGCCGAAGTCGCCGTCGTGCGCGGGCTCCCCGCACACCCACGACCCCAGCCGCAGGTAGCCGCGCAGCAGCGGCGGCGGCACGAACCGGTCGGCGTCACCCGGCCGGGCCGCCACGGCGTGCGCGGCCGCACCCGGTGCTCCTCCGGGCCGAGCGGCACCCGCCGCATCACGGCGGCGGCCGTCGCGCCCCCGTCGTCGAGCGGCACCGAGCAGCAGCCCGCCAGCCACTGGTGGCCGCCGGCGACCATGTAGCGGGCGATGCCCGCCCACATCAGGGCCATCACCGCGCCGTCCCGGTGGTCGGGGTGCACGCAGGTGCGGCCCGCCTCCACCAGGCCCTTCCTGATCGGCCGGAGCGCGGCGAGGTCGAACTCGGCGTCGGAGTAGAGCCGCTCGCTGCGCCCCGGAGGCAGCAGCCGGTACGTGCCCACCACCTCGTCACCGGCGCGGACGAGGAGGTGGTCGCAGTAGGCGTCGAACCGGTCGGCGTCGAGGCCGGAGACCGGGCTGTCGAGCCGCGCCCCCATCTCCCCGGCGAAGACCGCGTAGCGCAACCGCTGGGCCGCCTGCAGATCGGCGGCGCCGGTGGCCATGCCGACCGTGTACCTACCGGTGTCAAGAGAGATCGTCATGGGCGCGCGTCCTTCCCTGAAGGGTTCTCGCGCCTATGTCGACATGCCGAAATGACGGGCACGTCTCACGTTGGGGGCAGGCAGGCGACCTGGAGGATAATCGTTCGCTCGTCAGGTGAGCGTCTCCAGCTCGTCGGCTCGCCGCAGGTCCTTGGGACGGCCGATGGCGCGGCGCATCCGGATCAGGTCGGGCCGCGAGATGTAGCGGACCTCCAGGCCGTCGGCGCCGGTCGCGGTGAGCGCGCGCGCGAGGAACTCACGGACGTCGACCGCCCCCCAGGGCAGCGCCGGGGTGCAGCAGTCGCCGTCGGCTCCGGTCACGGCGAACTGCACCTTGGGGCGCAGGAAGGACTCCGGCAGGAGGGGCAGCGGGTCGCCCGCCTCGTCGGCGATCCGGGCGTCCACGGCGGCGAAGGCCGCCGCCAGGGCCGGGGCGCCGGCGGGGGTGCCGTCCCAGAGCAGGTCCAGGTCGCCGGTCAGCTCGGCGGAGCCGTGCATGATGGCGGCGACCTGCCCGATCACCATGGCCTGGGCGCCGTGGCGGTGGAGGGCTTCGAGCAGGGGGAACGGGTCGAAGCCCGCGGCGGCGTCCGTGGCGATCGTGCCCACCTCGTCGTCGGCGTCCTCGTGGCTCAGGCCGGTGCCCGCCCGGTTCCCCGCCAGCTCGCGGGTGCGGCGGGCGGCGGTGCGCAGTCGTTCGAGCGGATCTTCGATCATCTGCCTCATCCTCTCACCAGGCCGCGCGCGGCGGCTCGCCTTCGCCGGGCCGCTCGGTGACGGTGATCGGCACCGAGGTGGCCGTGCCGTCGGCGAGGCGCAGGCGGTGCGCGCGCCAGCCCTGCACGTACAGGAGGTGCTCGCCCGTGCCGTCCACGCTGAAGCGCAGGCTCAGCGACGCGCCGGGCGGCAGCTCGGGCCGGCCGAGCACCTGCGCCGGACCGCCGGACACGGCGACGCGCTCGACGGTGTGCCCGGCCGCGTAGACCAGGGCGCCGCCGTCGGGAGTGTGGGCGACGGACTCGATCGGCAGGGCGCCCGCGACCTGCTGGACGATCCGGGAGGCGCCGTCCAGGCCGGTGCCCGCGCGGGCGAGGTCGAGCACGGCGATGGCCCTGCCCTGCCCCGCGTACGCCAGCGACCGGCCGTCCGGCGCCCAGGACAGGCCGCTCAGCAGCGAGTACGTCCTCGTCGTCCAGTCGCGGCGCCGGCCGGTGGCCACGTCGAGCACCGAGATCTTGGCGCCGCCCCCGAGGAGCGCCGTGGCGTAGGCCAGCCGGCTGCCGTCGGCGCTGAGAGCCAGGTCGTAGGCCGAGGTCAGCTCGTCGGGGTCGCTCTGCGTGACGGCCACCGGCTCGCCCGGCCGGCCGTCCTCGCCGAGGCGTACCAGGAAGAAGCGCAGGCCCTGGTCCGTGCGGCCGGCGAGGGCGAACGTGCGGTTGTCCCGGGCGGCGGCCACGAGGTGCCAGGAGCTCTCGACGCCGGGCGGCAGCGGGATGTCCGCGACGAACGCGCCGGTCTCCGCGTCGTGCACGGCGGACGGCACCGGGGTGGCCACCCCGGTCTTGGAGTCGCCGGTGAAGCGGACGAGCGGGCCGCGCGCCGAGACGAAGAACCGGGGCGGGCCCGTCGCGGGCAGGGGCGCGCCGGTGGCCCTGGGGTCGGGCAGGGAGGTGGCCGGCGGGTACGGGTGCCGTACGGCGGGGCCCGCGGAGGCGCGCGGCGCGGGCTGCGAGGGCAGCAGCGTGGCCGACGGGTGCGGCGAGGAGGCCGGTGGCGGGGTCGAGCCGACGAGCGAGACGCGGTCGGCTGCCGGGTCCGCGCAGCCGGAGGCCAGCACGGCCAGGGCCAGACCGGCCAGGGCTGCGGACGGTGCGGGGCGCATAGGGCGATCTTCGTACGGAGCCGCCCGCGCCGCCACCTCCCGGAAGCGATGAGTTTCACCCGGCTCGCCGGTCTACCCTGACGCAACGACACGAGCGACGAAGGAGGCCGGCGATGGACGAGGGCATGCTGGACAAGGAGTTCACGGCGACACTGGTGAAGAGCCCGGCCAAGGGCGGCTGGACGTACGTGGTGATGCCGGGGTCGGCCGCGTTCTTCGGGACGCGGGGGCTGGTGAAGGTGCGGGGGACGATCGACGGGCGGCCGTTCCGGAGCTCGTTCATGGCGCTGGGCGACGGCACCCACAAGCTGCCCGTCAGGAACGACGTCCGCGAGCTGATCGGGAAGGGGCCTGGGGACAGCGTGACCGTTCACCTGCTGGAGCGGCTCGCCTAGCCCGGTCGCCGGCTTTCCGGCCGGGCGCGAACCCGGCCGGAAAGGTGATCGATCATGGAGTGACGACGGCGGCCCCCGTCGCCGAGGACGACCAGTACAGCGCGCCGGCCACCTGGGCGAACAGGCCCTTCGGATGGTTGCGGAACATCGGCTCGGTGCCGAACAGCACCACGGCCGCGCCCCGCTCGTCCCTGCCGCTGATCACCGCCGCCTGGCCTCTGGCGTCCTCCTGGCCGCCGCCCGAGCCGTCGGCCCTGGGCCGCCAGTGACCGGCGACCAGCGGGCCGTCCGTCGCGTACGACTGCTCCACCGTGACCTCGGGCCCCAGGCCCGTGAACCACAGCGGCGAGTACACGAACGAATGAGAGGGCAGGCCGCCTGCGGGCGACACGGTGCGCACCACGCCGTTGCCGTCCGGGTTGCCGGCCACCGTGGTGGCGGTGAGCAGGCCGGCGGCGGTGTTGAAGGTGGCGCCCGTCCTGCCCCGGGTGACGACGCCGCCCGTGGCGAGGAACGCGTCCAGCGCCACCCTGGCCGCCGGGTTGAGCGCCGCGTGGCTGAGGCCGCTGGAGACGTACAGGACGTCGGTGGCGCTCCAGTCGTAGCCGGCGTTCAGCACGGCGGTGGAGACGGGCGTGACCGCGAAGCCCAGCTCGCGCAGCGTGAACAGCTCGTCGGCGGAGGCCGCGGCGGCGATGCGAACCGGCGCGAGCGGGGTACCGGCGGGGGTGCCGGCGGGGGCGAAGGCGACGCCGTAGCGGTCGGCGGCCGTCCTGGCGGCCTGCCTGGCGGAGGCGGGGACGATCGCCCGGCCGCCGTTCCAGGTCACCGCGACGCCCTGGGCGAGCAGGTCGTTGAGCGCCCTGACCTCCTTGGCGTCCTTCACCTCCAGGGCGAGCGGGCCGGGGGTGCGCGGGACGGAGCCCGTCGGGGCGGCGGCCTTGACCGGCTCGGTACGCGCCCGCAGCGACTCCACCGGCTCGACCGTGGCGCCCCAGAGCAGGGCGTGGCTCCAGCCGGAGATGTCGTACATGGCGCCGACCCTGGGCGAGATGTCCGCGCCCGGCTCCAGCATGACGTTGGCCAGGCCGCGCTTGGGCTGGCGCATGTCCACCACGTAGGAGCCCGCCGGGTACGTCCTGCCGCCCGAGCGGAACGCCGACCTGGCCCGCTCGACCCGGACGTCGTTGGCGATCAGGTGGTCCACCAGGCGCGCGGCGGCCGTCGCGGAGCGCTGTCCGGGCCCGGCGGGGATGACGTAGGCGCGCGGGAAGGTGGTGGTGTAGACGTCCTCAGGGCCGAAGCCGGGCACGATGCCGAGCGGCACGACCTTCGGCGGCTCGCCCGCCGCGCCGCGCCGGAACACCTCGATCTGGTCGGCGATCAGCCGGTCGTGCCCGGCCTGGACGAAGCCGTAGGTGGCGCGCACCGCCGCGGCGGCCACGTCGGTGTTGATGGCCGCGCGGCGGCGCAGCTCCTCGACCGGCTCGTTGCTGTAGGCGGGCTCGTTGACGTCGAGGGGGATCTCCACGGTGTGCGCGGCGACCGTGCCGTGGAACGGGGCGTACTGCGGGGTGAAGATGGGCGGCCAGTCGTCCCAGCCGTCCTCGGAGTCGCGGAACGGGATCTGCACCGGCTCCACGCCGTCCGCTTCCGGGGTGTAGCCGAGGGCGTTGACCGCGGCCTCCATGCCCAGGCCGTTGGCGTAGGTGTGGGTGATGAACAGGTCGTACTCGTAGTTGGCGCCGTGCGGCGGGGTGGTCGGCTCGATGAGCGTGCCGTTGACGTAGCCGTGCAGGTCGAGCAGGGCGACCGGCTGGGTGTCCATGATCGCCTGGCGCATCGCGCGGGCCTCGGGCTGGGAGGCGGTGACGAAGTCGCGGTTGAGGTCGAAGCCGGCGCCGTTCTGGCGCACGCCGTTGACGCGGCCGTCGGGGTTGGCGGTGACGTTGAAGTACAGGCGGTTGCGGGCGAGCAGGGCGGCGACCGCCGGGTCGGTGCTGGTGGCGAGCTGCTCGATGGTACGCAGCGACGCGTCGGTGCCCTCCCACTCGTTGCCGTGGATGTTGGCGTTGACGAAGATCGGCGCCTTGTACCGCGCGGCCAGGTGGCGGTCGCGGGCGGCGGCGGCCGGGTCGTTCTCGATGCGCTCGCGGATGCGGGCCTGCTCGCGCGCCTCGGCCGCGCTCTCCGGCTCGGTGACGGTGACGAGGTAGAGGTCACGGCCCTGGTACGAGCGGCCGATGATCTCCACGCTCACCCGGTCGCCGCGCCGCTGCAGCTCGTTGAGCTTGGGCGCGATGCCGTGGTAGGGCACCAGGCCGAGCTTGATCGAGGAGTCGGCCGGGTTCTGCGGCGGCAGCGGCAGCGTCGTCCGCCTCGGGTAGCCGCGCTCGCGGGAGTGCCCGTACGGTTGCGCCTCGGGCAGGGCGGCGGCGTCGAGGGCGGCGGCCTGCTCGGGCACGCCGGCCGCGACCTCGTTCCGCTCGGGGCCGTTGCCGAAGTCCCGCACGGCCGGCGCCGGCGGCTCCGAGACACCCGGCGCGGGAGAGGCCAGCGCGGCCGGCGCGGGGACGGCGAGGAGCGCGACCGCGACGGTCGCGGCCAGGAGGCGGCGCATCAGCGCTCCCTGTAGTCGGCGGCGATCCCGATGAGCGAGATCAAGCCGGAGGCGAACTCCATCGCCTCGGCGTGGCCCTCCTCGAACGGCGGCTGGAAGCCGACGCCCTCCCAGGTACGGGTCGCCGGGTTCCACAGGTCGGCGCCGACCTCGAAGTCCCAGCCGTAGATGCCGAAGTCGTACCAGAGCTCGTCGGCGGAGTTGCCGGCCGCCGAGTACAGCACGTCCGTCACGGGCCCGGTCTGCTGCGGCCAGATGACGGTGCCCCGCTCGGCGGCGATGGCCTCCTCGATGGTGCGGGCCGAGCGCAGGAAGTAGGCCAGGTCCTGCTGCGAGGGCCTGGGCAGGGTGACGCGGCCGTCCAGCTTGTAGGCGCCGGGAGGCCACATGAAGAAGCCGCCGTAGCTGTGCACGTTCATCGCGAACTTGATGTTGCGGAACTTCTGCGCCAGCCAGATGACGTTGCGGCTCTCGGGCTCGGAGTGCTCGCCGGGCCCGGCGTAGGTGCCGCTCTGGCAGTTGGCGGAGGCGCCGAAGTACCCGTCGAACAGGGAGCCGGCGGCGTAGTTGCGGTTGACGTCCACGCCCCACGTGTTGCGCAGCGCCGGGTCGGACTGCTGCGCCGGGCAGTGGTTCGTCATGTTCTTCCGCTGGGAGTTGAAGTCGTAGAAGCTGTAGTTCGCGCCGTCGGGGTTGACGGTCGGCACGATGAAGATGTCGGTGCGCTCCAGCAGCCGGCGCGTGGCCCTGTCGCGCGAGTAGTTGCGCAGCAGCCGCTCGGCCGCCTCGATCGTGACCAGCGGCGTCACCCACTCCCTGGCGTGTTCCTGGGAGTAGGCGAGCACGCCGGTGCGCGAGCCGTCGCGGCGCTCGCCGATGCGCAGCGCGAGCACCTGCGCGGGCGCGCGGGAGACGTCGGCGGGGGCGTTGAGGAAGTCGTCGAGCTGCACCGGCGGCGCGGGTGCCGGCACGCCCGCCCCCGGGTCGGTGCGGTAGAGGGCGGCCCTGACCGGGAGGCCGGGCACGGCGTTGACGGCCGCGACGACCTGGGCGGCGGTGCTGACGGGCGCGCCGGAGCCGTCGGTGGCCAGGCTGACCGTGATGAGCTTGCCGTTGACGGTGACCTGCAGCGGCCGGCCGGGCGCGGCGGGCGCGACCACTTCGACGGACAGGTCGTTGCCGCCCTCGGAGCCGTACGCCGTCGAGGTGACGACGACGGCTGAGCCGGGCGGGGTGCCGAGCACCGCCTGGGCGTGCCTGCGGTAGCCGTTCGTCCGGTACGGCAGCGCGATCAGGTCGGTGAGCCGGGGGAACTGCCGGTGCAGCGCCTTGATGCGCTCGTTGAGCTGGGCCGGCGGCATGTACTGGGTGATGAAGTCCTTCTGGTAGCCGCGCCCGGTGTGGTCGGGCCGCTCGCCGTCGGGCCATTCCTGGACCCTGGCCTCGGCCCTGCCGCCGGTGGAGGTGACGGTGATCCGCTGCGGCTGGTCGTCGGCCGGGACGGGCGTGCTGAACTGGTGTCCCAGGTACGCGCCCGCGTCCACGTACGCGATCATCTCCGCCTGGCCGGTGGTGCCGCGCCTGCCCTGCCAGGTGACGGTGAGCGTGGCGGCCTGAGCGGCGCTGCTGCTGGCCTCGACCGACAGGAAGTACCCGTCGCGGGTCTTGAACCAGACCGCCCGCTCCACGACGAGCTGGTCCTGCTGCGTGGGAGCCGACTTGGCGGTGGCCCGCGCCGGGGTGCCGGAGGCCCGCGTCACGCCCGCCGGCAGGGCGGCGAGCTGGCTCGGCGTGAGCACCGCGTCGATCTGGACGCTGCCGTCCGCCTGCGGGCGTACGCGTTCGGTCAGGTCGGCGCCGGAGGCGACGAGCCGCTCCATCGCGGCCGTGTCCGGCACGGACAGCGTGCCCAGGGAGACCGGCTCGGGATCGGCCGGTCCGGCGACCGCCGGAACCGATGGCGCAGGTGCCAGGAATGTGGTGACGGCGATCAGCAGAACGACCGTGGACGCCCGTAAGCCGTGCATGTGCCCCTCCAGGAAGATCCCTTCTGGGGCTCATTGAAAGCCGACAATCCTCAACCGGCAAGACCCAGGAAATTCACAACCTCTCGGACAAATCGCTCCCTGCCGCGCTCGGCGCGGTCGAGATGCACGTAGTGCGTCGCCTCCGGCAGCTCCACGCTGCGCACCTCGCGGGCGTGCACGAGGTGCTCGCGCAGCCGCGTCACGTCCTCGGGACGGCTCCAGAAGTCGCGCTCGCTGCGCACGATGAGCGTGCGGGCGGTGATCGTGCCCGCGTCCCAGAGCTGGCGGCCCGTGGCCAGGTAGAAGCTGTCCTCCATGGCGCCGGACGGGGCGCGGAAGCTGGGCGGCGTACGGGTGCCGCTGGTGGGGTCGGACGCCAGGGCGGCCTTGATGTAGGCGTCGGCCAGCGCCGGGTCGCGCCAGGCCGTCTTGTCCTCGGCCGGGATGCTGCTGTCCCACGACGGCAGGAGGCTGGCGCCGGTGCTCAAGCGGTAGGCGCCGTAGCGGGCGGCGTCGAAGCGGCCCGGGTGCGCCGGGTCCTCGCTGTCGCTGCCGCGGCCCAGGGTGGGGTGGCCGTCCACGGGGCCGTACAGGGTGTTGTAGAGGACGAGGTGGCTGACCCGGCCGGGGTTGGCCGCGGCGTACTGGCCCAGCCAGTGGGCTCCGGTCGCCCAGCCGAGCAGGGCCACCGGGCCCTTCGGGGCGATCCGGTCCACGACGGCGGCGACGTCGCGCACGACCTCGTCGGAGCGCACGGCGGGCCGGCTCTCCTGGGGCGGGCGCGACAGGGCGGCCGGGCGGGTGGAGGCGCCGTAGCCGCGGGCGTCCATGACGTAGACGCGGTGGCCGGCGCGGGCGAGGTCCTCGGCGAGCGAGCCCCCGGGGACGCGCAGGTCGAAGCTGGCCACGCCCGGGACGCGGGCGCCGTGCAGCAGCAGGACCGGCGGGCGGTCGTGCCGGGTGCCCGGGGCGCTCACCTCGCGGACGGCGATCCGCACGCCGGGGTCGCTCGTGACGTGGAAGTCCGAGCGTTTCACCGGCTCGCGCGGTCCGGCCGGCTCGGCCGTCAGAGAGGCGGCGGTGACCAGGCCGATGAGGGTGGTGAAGATCAAGCGCATGCCCTCGATCCTGCCGCCGGCGGCCGCGGCACCCCGGATTCAGCTTCTGATCGCGTGCGATTGATATCCGGATCCGGCGTAATCAGGAGGCGGTGACGTGCGGCACCGCCTGGTAGGCCGCCCAGTCGGCGCTGATCGCGCCGGCCGTCTTCAGCAGCAACGGCAGGTGCTCCTCGGTGAGCTGCTCGATGGAGGTCTCGGCGGCGTGCGCGTTGACGTTCACCGCGGCGATGACGTTGCCCAGCCCGTCGCGCAGCGGCGCCGCCACCGACCTGATGCCGAGGGCGAGCTGCTCGTCGGTCACCGCCCAGCCCTTGGCCCGCACCGCGCGCAGCGCCGCCTCGCGCTCCTTGGCGTCCGGCCGCCAGCGCGGCTCGATGCCGGAGCGGCTCGGCTCGGCCAGCACCCGCTCCACCTCGGCCGGCGGCAGCGCGGCCAGCAGCACCTTGCCCAGGGACGTCTGCAGCGCCGGGAAGCGGGTGCCGATCTGCACCGACAGAGCGACGATCTTCGGCACCGAGACCCTGGCCACGTACACGATGTCGGAGCCGTCGAGCTGGGCGATCGAGGAGGACTCGCGCGTCTGCGTGACCAGCCGCTCCAGGTGCGGGCGGGCCACCTCCCACAGGCCCATCGAGCGCACGTACGACACGCCCAGCTCCAGCACCCGGGGCGTGAGCGCGAACCCGCCGCCCTCCTGCCTGGCGTAGCCCAGCTCCTGGAGGGTGAGCAGGATGCGGCGGGCCGTCGGGCGGGCCAGGCCGGCGGCCGTCGCCACCTCGGTCAGCGACATGACCGGGCGGGCCGGCTGGAAGGCCCTGATGACGTCGAGGCCGCGGGCCAGCGCCTCGATGAAGTCAGGTCCGGTCTCACCACGTGCCATCTACGTCCCCGCTCGTTCCTGGATCTGCTTGATCCGACTTTAGGGGCTGCTACAGGCGGTGGGTGGAGTCGCTGCGGTAGTCGGTGTAGGTGTACGGGTTGTCCAGGATCTTCGTGCTGGGGATGTCCGGGTTCATGCCCTTCTCCCAGGCCTCCTCCCCCATCTGGCCCTTGAGGTACTCGACCGTGCGCTCGGTCCCGGCCCGCGCGGCGGCCAGGTCGATGCCGACGAGCCGGTGCTCGTGCTTGACGACGCGGCCGTTGACCAGCACGGTGTGCACGTCGGCGCGCTGCGCCTGGAACGCGACGTGCCCGAACGGGTTCAGCACCGGGAACGACACGGGCGAGGCGTCGTTCTTGATGAGCACGAGGTCGGCCTTCTGGCCGGGCGCGAGGGTGCCGAGGTCGGCGCGGCCGATGGCGGCGGCGCCGCCCCTGGTCGCCCAGTCCACCACCTGGTCGGCGCGCAGCGAGCAGTGCGTGACGGTCTCGCTCTTGGCGTGCGCCTCCAGGTGCTCGCGGGAGCGGTCGGCGCCGAGCGTGGCCCGCATGGCGGAGAACAGGTCGCCGCTCCACCAGACGCTGGTGTCCATGGACAGCGAGACCGGGATGCCGTGGGCGCGGATGGCCCAGGTGGGCGGGTAGCCCTGGCCGGCGCTCTGCTCGCTCTCGGTGGAGACCGAGATGGAGCCGCCGGTGGCCGCGATGCGGTGGTAGGAGTCGGCCGACAGCGAGGCGGCGTGCACGTAGACGGTGCCGGGGGTCATGAAGCCGTGCTCGTACATCAGCCTGATGCCGTCGTCGCCGGTGGCGCCCCACACGCCGGCGTGCGTGGTGACGGTCACGCCGAGGTCGCGGGCGACCTCGAAGGCGGGCTGCTCGGGGAAGGACGGGTCGCCGAGCACGTCGAAGGCGAGCTGGAAGCCGAGCATGCCGTCGCCGGTGATCCTCCTGCGCACGAAGTCGCGCAGCTCCGGCGCCGCCGCCCACTCGGCGGGCGGCTGCTGGATGTTGCCGTACGCGAGCACGTACCGGCCGGGCACCGACCGCAGCGCGTCGGCGGCGGCGTCGGCGTGGTCGGGGGTGCGCAGGCCGTGCGACCAGTCGACGACGGTGGTGACACCGGCGTCCAGCGCCTCGAGGGCGGCCAGCGTGTTGCCCGCGTGCACGTCCTCGGGCCGGAACAGCTTGCCGTACTCCAGGTAGAACCAGACGAAGTACTGCGTGAGCGTCCAGTCGGCGCCGTAGCCGCGCAGCGCGGTCTGCCACATGTGCCGGTGCGTGTCGATCATGCCGGGCATGACGATGCCGCCGGAGGCGTCGATCTCGGCGGCGCCCTCGGGGGCCTCCAGAGCGGGGCCGACGGCGGCGATCTTGTCCCCGGTGACGAGGACGTCCGTGTGGGGCAGCACGCGCCTGCCGTCCATGGGCAGCACGGTGCCGCCGCGCAGCACCAGGGGGCGTCCGGCCTGGAAGTCGTTCATGACAGGCTCCTCGCTTGCGAACGATTGTCCGCTGTACGGTCACCGTCACTGTGATGAGCAGGTGATGGCGTGTCAAGACCATTGACGAGGGCCTTGGCGCGTGCTGTGATCACTGGTGCGGACATTCGTCCGTTACGCGGACGCGAGGTGGAGCTGGATGACTGACGGGCCTTTGTCCGGCGTGCTGGTGGCTGACTTCTCCCGGATCCTGGCCGGGCCGTACGCGACGATGCTGCTGGCCGACCTGGGCGCGGACGTGATCAAGGTGGAGGGGCCGCACGGCGACGACACGCGCACGTGGACGCCGCCCGCGCGGGGCGAGGTCTCCACCTACTACCTCGGCGTCAACCGGGGCAAGCGGTCGATCGCGCTGGACCTGCGCGAGGACGGCGACGCGCGGCTGGCCAGGGAGCTGGCCCGGCGGGCGGACGTGCTGGTGGAGAACTTCCGGCCGGGCGGGCTGGCCAGGTACGGGCTCGACTACGCGGCCGTGCGCGCCGCCAACCCGGGGGTCGTGTACGCCTCGATCAGCGGGTTCGGGTCGGGGGCCGGGGCGCGGGTGCCGGGCTACGACCTGATGGTGCAGGCCATGTCGGGCCTGATGAGCCTGACCGGGGAGCCGGACGGGCCGCCGTACCGGGCGGGGATCTCGGTGTTCGACGTGATGGCGGGCAACCACGCCGTCATCGGCGTGCTGGCCGCCCTGCGGCACCGCGACGCGACGGGGCAGGGGCAGCACGTCGAGGTGAACCTGATGTCGTCGGCGCTGACGGGGCTGGTCAACCAGAGCTCGGCGTACGTGGCGGGCGACGTGGTGCCGTTCAGGATGGGGAACGCGCATCCGAGCGTCTTCCCGTACGAGCCGCTGCCCACGGCCGACCACGAGCTGATCGTGGCGGCGGCCAACGACGGGCAGTTCAGGAAGCTGTGCCAGGTGCTCGGGATCCCTGAGGTGGCCGACGACCCGCGCTTCGCGCGCAACGCCGACCGGACGGCGCGGCGCGAGGAGCTGCGGCCGATCCTCGTCGAGCGGCTGGTCACCCGGCCGGCGGACGAGTGGTTCGCGCTGCTGGTGGAGGCCGGGGTGCCGAGCGGGCCGATCAACACGATCGACGGCGGGTTCGCGGCGGCCGAGCGGTTCGGGCTGGAGCCGGTCGTGGTGGTGGGCGAGGGCGAGCGGGCGGTGCCGACGACGCGGCATCCGATCCGCTTCTCCGAGACGCCCGCCGGGTACGCGCTGCCGCCGCCCGAGCTGGACGAGCACGGGGCCGAGCTGCGCAAGTGGCTGGAGGGCGGGCCGCATGCCTGAGCACGGCCAGCCGCCCGCGGACCGGCCCGGCTACCCGACCGCCCTCGGCGCCTCCTCCGCCAAGGAGATCACCCTGCTCGGGCACGACCTGGCCACGGACGTGATGGGCGAGGTGGGCTTCGGCGAGCTGGCGTTCTGGCTGGCCACGCAGCGCCGGCCCGCGCCCGGCGAGGTGCGGGTGTTCGAGGCCGTGCTGGCGGCGCTGGCCGATCACGGGTTCACGCCGACCGCGATCGTGACGCGGCTGACGTACCTGTCGGCGCCCGACTCCGTCCAGGGCGCGCTGGCGGCCGGGCTGCTCGGCGGCGGCTCGCGTTTCCTCGGCGTCACCGAGGACTGCGGCCGCTTCCTGAACGAGGTCGTGGCGGGCCGCGACCCGCTGCCGTGCGACGACTCCGGCTGGGACGCGCTCGCCCTGGAGACCGTACGGGCGCGGCGCGAGTCGGGGCGGCTCATCCCGGGGCTCGGCCACCACGTGCACAAGGACGGCGACCCGCGCACGCCCCGGCTGTTCGAGATCGCGGCGGAGGAGGCGCTGTTCGGGCCGCACCTGTCGCTGTTCGCCGCCATCGGGCGGGTGCATCCGCGCGTGCTCGGCCGGACGCTGCCGCTGAACGGCGCGGGAGCCTGCGGAGCGGCGCTGGCCGACCTGGGGCTGCCGCTGGAGCTGCTGCGCGGGTTCGCGCTGCTGGCCAGGACCGCCGGGCTGATCGGCCAGCTCGCCGAGGAGCTGCGCCGGCCGGTGGCCAACGAGATCTTCCTGTCCGTGGACCTGAACAACCGGTCCGTCCCGCCCGAGCCGTACCCCGATGGAGGCCCGCATGGCTGAGCTCGTCGATGGAGGTCCGCATGGCTGAGGTCGTCGCCGTCATCGCGTCCACGCACCACCCGTTCTACTACCGCGCCAGCACCGCCACCGGCGAGGACCGCCCGCCGTTCGCCGACGAGTGGGTGCGCAAGGTGCTGGCCTTCCGGGAGACGCTGACCAGGGCCAGGCCGGACGTGCTGGTGATGGTCGGCTCCGACCACTTCCACCAGCTCTGGCTGGACAACATGCCGCAGTTCCTGGTCGGCAAGGCGCCCTTCTACGACGCGAACTTCTACAACGAGGAACGCGAGTTCGGCCTGCCCCGCCTGGTGTGCCGGGGGCAGGAGGAGCTGTCGGCGTACATCCTGCGCGAGGGCCTGGACGCCGGGTTCGACCTGGCCTTCTCCAACGAGCTGCGGATCGACCACTCGATCACCTGCCCGATCATCACCCTGCGCCCGCAGAACGACCTGCCGATCGTGCCCGTCTACACCAACATCTTCGCCCCGCCCCTGCCGCAGCCGAAGCGCTTCGTGCAGCTCGGGCGGACCATCAGGGAGCTGGTCGAGTCGTGGCCGGCCGACCAGCGGGTAGCGATCATCGGCACCGGGCACCTGTCGCTGGAGCTCGGCGGGCCGCGCCAGTTCGGGCCGCACGGGCCCGACCCCGAATTCGACCGCAAGGCCGTGGAGTGGATCTCCTCGGGCGACATCGAGGGCTGCCTGGCCGAGGTCACCCTCGACAGCCTCCACCTGCCGGGGAACGCCACCCATGGGTTCATGGACTTCATGCTCATGATGGGCGTGGCGGGCGATGGCCGTAAGGCCGACTACGTGGACACCTACGACCTGTTCCACACCATGGAGGCGTATTTCACCTGGTACCCGGACGGAGGCGGGCGGTCGTGAGCAAGTATCTGCTGAACAAGTTCCTCTTCACCGTCGATCGCGATCCCGAGCTGGTGGAGCGCTACCGCGCCGACCCTCGGGGGACGGTCGAGTGGTGGGAGTCCGCTTACGCCAACCGGATCCTGGGGTGTCATGCGGGTGAGTCGTCCACGTGGTTGCAGTTCGACGAGGTGGAGCGGGAGGCGCTGGGGTCGCATGATTATCCGCGGTTGTTCGAGCTGGGGGCGCATCCGTTCCTGACGTTGACGTTGTTCATCGCGATGTTCGAGCGGGATCATCCGCCGCTCGGGTTTCAGAGGGAGTATGCGCGGCGGGTGGGGCATGTGCGGCTGCCGTATCCGGACATCGCGACCTGATGACCGACCCGCCTGCTGGCCCGCGCGCTGGATCCGTGACGATCGCCGCCCGGATCGAGACCTGCGGGCAGCCGCCCGTCGTGGCCCGTCGCCCCTCCCCCGCGCCCGGAGCCGGGTGGGAGACGGTGCGGGTCCTGGCCGCCCCGATCACCCCGCTGGACCTGCTGTGCGCGAGCGGGACGTCGTACTTCGGCACGCCCGCGCTCCCGTACGTCCCCGGCGTGCAGGGGGTCGGCTCGGTGGGCGGGCGCCTCGTGTGGTTCCCGACGCCGGCGGGGATGGCGGCGGGCGACGGGAGCATGGCGGAGGTGGCGCTGGTACGGGCGGAGGAGCTGGTGGACCTGCCGGCCGACACCGACCCGTTCGCCATGGCGGCACTGGGGTTGTCGGCGGTGGCCGCGTACATGGCGCTGACGTGGCGGGGTGAGCTGGCGCAGGGCGAGCAGGTGCTGGTGCTGGGCGGGGGCGGGGTGGTGGGGCAGGCCGCCATCCAGCTCGCCCGCCTGGCGGGGGCGCGCCGGGTGGTGGCGGCGGCCCGCTCCGAGCGCGGCCTCCAGCGCGCCCGGTGGGCGGGCGCGGACGCCGTGGTCCCGCTGCGGCCCCTGACACCGGACGGCGCGGCAACCACCACCGACGACCCGCGACCCGACGCCAGAACCACCACCGACGACCCGCGACCCGACGCCAGGACCGGCCCCGAGGACGGGCGGCTGGACGCGCGGATCGTCGCCGAGGAGATCGCCGAGGAGGTCGCCGAGCTCGCGCACCGGCTCACCGCCGCCTGTGACGGCCCCGTGGACCTGGTGCTCGACCCCCTCTTCGGCACCCCCGCCGCAGCGGCGGCCCGCACCCTGCGCAACGGCGGACGCCTGGTCAACCTCGGCGGCTCCGCCTCGGAGACCTGCCCCCTCGGCTCCGCCACCCTGCGCAGCCGCTCCCTGCGCGTCCTCGGCTACACCAACAACGAGCTCACCCGGGAACAACGCGCGGCGGCCATCACGTACGTCGCACAGCAGTCGGCGGCCGGACGCCTAAGGGTGGCACACGAGGTCGTCCCACTGGCCGAGGCGGCGGAAGCCTGGCAGCGCCAGGCGTCCGGCACCGCACGCGGCCGCATCGTCCTGCACCCCGGCTGACCCCCCTGCCGACACCCCCGGCCACCCCGCACCTCAGTGCAGGACCAGCGGGGTCTCGGAGGCGATCCGGGTGAGCTTGTGCGGGTTGCGGACGTAGTACAGGCCGGTGATCAGGCCCCCCTCGACGCCGGCCGCGATCACACCGTCGATGCCCCCGTTCACCCGCACGACCAGCGCGGGACTGCCGTTGACCACGGTGGCCTCGCCGGTGAGCCCGACCTGCGCCTTGCCGAGCCCGCCGACGATGAACCGGGCCACCTTGCCCGCGCCGACGATCGGCCGCGGCGCGGCCTGCTTGACGCCGCCGCCGTCACTGATCAGCACGACCTCGGGGGCGAGCACGTCCAGCAGCCCCTGCAGGTCGCCGGTCTCGAACGCGCGGCGGAACGAGTCCAGCGCCGCCCTGGCAACCCCCGGTGACACCACCTCGCGAGGCCGTCGGGCATCGACGTGCCGGCGCGCCCGGTGGGCGATCTGCCGCACCGCCACCGGGCTCTTGCCCACCGCGGCCGCGATCTCCTCGTACCCGACGTCGAACACCTCGCGCAGCACGAACACGGCCCGCTCGGTCGGCGCCAGCGTCTCCAGCACGAGCATCAGCGCCATGGACACGCTCTCGGCCAGCTCGGCGTCCTCGGCCACGTCCGGCGCGGTGAGCAGCGGCTCGGGCAGCCACGAGCCGACGTACTCCTCCCGGCGGCGCTTCACCGAGCGCAGCCGGTCCAGTGACCGCCTGGTCGTGATCCGGACCAGGTAGGCGCGATGGTCGTGCACCTGCTCCAGATCGACCCTCATCCACCGCAACCAGGTCTCCTGCAGCACGTCCTCGGCGTCGGCGGCCGAGCCGAGCATCTCGTAGGCGACGGTGAACAGCAGGTTGCGGTGGGCGACGAACGCCTCGGTGGCGGAGTCGGCCGGGCCGCCGCCGGCGAACGGCTCGCCGGTGGCGGGCGTCGGCTCGCTGCGCTCGTCCATGGTGCGGCTCCTGTCTGTTCAGCGTGTCCCTTCATGCACGAGACGCCGCCCGCCGCCGCGGCGTGACACCCGCTCGACGTGGCACAGGTCACATCTTCGCGGTGTCACAAGTCCCGAGGCTGCCTGCGTCTCATGGGCGTCACAACACCGTAGAGGGAACGGAGACAGCGTCATGAGCAAGGTCTGGTTCATCACCGGTTCGTCGCGTGGTCTGGGACGGCAGTTCGTGGAGGCCGCCCTGGGACGTGGTGACAAGGTGGCCGCGACCGCCAGGAACACCGCGAGCCTGGACGACCTGGTGACCGCCTACGGCGACGCGGTGCTCCCGCTCGCGATGGACGTCACCGACAGGGCCGCCGTCCTCGACGCCGTCGGGCGGGCCAAGGAGCACTTCGGCCGGCTGGACGTCATCGTGAACAACGCCGGTCACGCCCAGATCGGCGCGGTCGAGGAGCTGACCGAGCAGGACCTGCGCGACCAGATGGAGACGAACCTGTTCGGCGCGGTGTGGGTGGTCCAGGCCGTGCTGCCCCACCTGCGGGAGCAGGGCTCCGGGCACATCATCCAGTTGTCGTCGGCGGCGGGGCTCATCGCCATGCCGCTCGGTGGCGCGTACCACGCGTCCAAGTGGGCGCTGGAGGGCCTGAACGAGGCGCTGGCCGGGGAGGTCGCGGGCTTCGGGATCAAGGTGACGATCGTGGAGCCCGGCGGGTTCGCCACCCGGGACGGCAAGAACCCGGACCCGCTGGCCAACGGGCACCTGGCCACTCCCGACCCGGCCTACGACGCCCTGCGCGCGCGCCTGGGCGCGGTCGCCGGCAAGCAGCCCGCCGGGGACCCTGCCGCTGCCGCCCAGGCGCTGCTCAAGCTGGCCGACTCCGCCAACCCGCCGCTGCGGGTGCTGTTCGGGCAGGGCTTCTACCCGATGATCCAGCAGGCGTACGCGGACCGGCTCAAGACCTGGGACGACTGGCAGGACCTGTCGGCCGAGGCCCACGGCCCCGCCAAGGTCTGACGGCGGATCAGCCCCGGGCGAGCTGCGCCACTCCCGAGCGCGGCGACGACAGCACCGGGACACCACCGCCCGCCTCCCCCACGATCCGGGCCATCGACGCCTGGGCCAGCACCACCACGTCCACCTGCCCCGCCAGCTCGCGGAACCCGCCGAGGACCAGGGCGTCGTGCCGGGCGGCGTCCCCGGCCCGCAGCGCCTCGAACGCCCCCTCGCACAGCCGCGGGACGACCTCCCGCTCCACCTCGCTGCGCGCCGCCGCCCGCTGGACCGCCCGCGTGGTGGGGCCGAGGGTGGTGGCGAGCGTGGCCAGCACCCCGATCCGGGCGCCCGCCCGTACGGACTGCTCGGCCATCGGCTCGTCGATCCGCAGGATCGGCAGCCCGGCGAACGGTCGTGCCCGCTCGGCCGCCTCACCGATGGACGAGCAGGTCACCAGCAGCGTGCCCGCGCCCGACTCCTCGGCGTAGGCGGCGTAGGCCACCACCCGGCGCAGCACGTGCGGCGGCGGGCCGCCTGCGGCGATGCTGTCCTGGAGCAGGCTCTCGTCCACGAAGTGCAGGATCCGGGCGTCGGGGCGCACCTCGGCGGCCAGCTCGGCGAGAGGGGCGGCGAGGGCGGGCACGGTGTGCAGCATCGCGATGGCCACGCGGTCTCCCACCACCGGGCGGCTCATCGGGTGGTCCACGGGCGGGCGGCTCATCGGGTGGTCCACGGGCGGGCGTGCTCGTCCACGATGGCCGCCAGCCGGCGCAGGCGCGGCACGGAGCGGGCGCGCAGCTCGGCGGCGAGGTCCGCCGAGCCCACCACGTCGCTCCAGACGGCCCGCCCGGCCAGCATGCCCGACGCCCCGGCCCGGCACGCGGCCCGCACGGCGGCGGGGAAGTCGTCGCGCTCCACCCCCTGCGAGAGCACCACCCACGGCACGGGGATCACCTCGTCGAGCCGCGCGCACTCCTCGACCAGCCGCTCCTCCGGCGCCGCCCCGCCCAGCGGGACCTGCGCCTTGTACAGGCTCGGCCGCAGCCCGGCCAGCTCCCTGGCCGCCTCCCGGATGGCCGCGGGCCCGTCGAAGCCGGTGGCGCCGGCGGCCGGCTTGGCGACGCCTTCGAGCACGGACAGCAGCCCGGCGCCCGCGCACCGCCGTACGAACTCGGCGGCGAGCTCCAGCCGCCGCCCCCGCCGCTCGTCGTCGCGCCAGATGAGCAGCAGCTTGGCCGCCACGGCCCCGGCCTCGCGGGCGTCGTCCAGATCGACCCGCTCGTCGATGCCGGTGTCCTCCACCGGCCCGTCGGCCTCCTGCTCCAGGCTGTCCACGGCGACGATCAGCCCTCCGGGCACCATCCCCTCGGCGGCCACCTGCCCGAACCCGTAGTCCTGGTCGATGAGGAACCCGGACGCGTGCGGCCCCAGCTCCCTGGCCACCGTCAGCTTGAACGACGTCAGCCGCTCGTCCCCCACCCGCTGCCCGAGGGCCGCCGTGAACATCTGCCTGAGGCTCTCCCGCTGGTCCATCGCGACCATCGCGAACGCGCCTGACGGGCGGGCCAGCAGGTCGAGCGTCGGGGCCGAGGTCATGGTCATGCGTGCTCCTGTGGTGATCGGGCTGTGCGGCGGAAACGGTCGTAGAGGGGCTGGTAGGCGGCTCCGAGGCCGGGGTCGGGCGGCAGGTGTTCGCGGGGCAGGACGGGCACGTCGTCCAGGGAGCCGCCCGCCTGCCCGGCGATGAGCGCGGCTCCCGCGCAGACGGCGTCGTCTGCCCGCACCACCTCGACGGGCACCGGCGAGAGCGCTGCCTTGACCCGCGTCCAGAGCGGGATCCTGACCTGACCGCCGAAGACGGCCAGGCGTTCGGGGGTGGTGCCGGTCAGGGCGGTGAGCTCGTCCAGGATCCAGCGGCTGTGCAGGCACGTCCCCTCGATCGCGGCCGCCAGCAGGTCGCCGGCGCCGTGCCCGGCCGCGATCCCGGCCCAAGCCATCCGCCGGTCCCGATCGGGCGCGGGCGCCACCCTGCCGCGCAGGTACGGCTCCACCAGGATCCCGGTCGGTAACCGGACACCGGCCAGCAGACCGGACAACGCCGCGTACCCACCCGTCCCCTCCGCGCGCCGCGCGGCCCCGCCGCCGGGACCCGGCTGCGTGCCGTCCTGTCCAGAGCCAACGGAAGCGCCGCTCGCGGGCGCGGGGGCGGGGGCAGGGCCGAGCAGGCCGAGCAGGCCGAGGAGCCAGTCCACCACCGCCCCGCTCGTCGCCAGCCCGCCCACCAGCACCGTACGCGCCCCGTCCAGCGACGGATCGGCCGTCACCCCCGTCGCCAGCCCCACTCCCGCCTCGGGCCACCGCTCGGCGGGCATCATCACGGCCTCAGCCGTCCCCAGCGAGTCGGCCACATCCCCCGGCCTCCGCACCCCCGCCGCCCAGCCCCCGACCGCATGATCATGTCCGGCGATCACCACCGGCGTCCCGGCCGGCACGCCGCGCACCCGCGCCACCACCCCGCCGACCGGCTCCACCGCCGCCTGCACGGCGGGCAGCCGCTCACTCCCCAGCCCGGCCAGCCGGAGCAGCTCCACGTCGTAGTCCCCGCGCTCGACCGAGTACCCCAGCGTGCGCGCCGCCAGCGTCGCGTGCGTCCGCAACACCCCCGTCAGCGCGTACGCCACCGCGTCCGGCACGCTCGCCCACCACCGCATCGCCCGCAGCACGTCCCCCGCATGCGCCCGCAACCACAACCACTTGGCCAGCGGCGCCTTGGCGTCGGCCCACCGCCCGGTCCGCGCGTACAGCGCTTCCGCGTCCAGGCCCAGCCCGGCGATCTCGGCCGCACCGCGCGGATCGTTCCACCACCACAGTGGGGTGAGCGCGTCACCTGACGCGTCGAGCGGCACCCCGGTCTCGGCCATCCCGGCGATCCCGATCGCCGCCGGCGCCAGCCCGGCCCGCTCGGCGCACTCCTCCAGCCCCCGCACCACCACGTGCACGAGCGCGGGCAACTCCCGGGGGGTGGCGCGGCGCACGGCGGCCACGCAGCCGCCCCGCTCGTCGAAGAAGCCCACCTTGACGTGGGTGGTGCCCACGTCGATCCCGGCGGTCAGTGCTCGCATGGTGTCACTATAAGTCCAAAAGTTGGCGCAAACCTGCCAACTTCTGCGCCATAATCTCCATATGACCGGCGACGCCACCCTCCGCTACACCTCGGCCCCGCACCGCCGCGAGGCGATCCTGCGCCGCATCGAGGTGGACGGGTACGTCGCCGCCGCCGATCTGGTCACCGAGCTGGGCGTCTCCTCGAACACCGTCCGCCGCGACCTGCGCAGGCTGGCCGGCGACGGCCTCATCAGGGCCGTCCGCGGCGGTGCCACGGCGGCGGACGCGTCCGCCCCGCCCTTCGCCGACCGCTCAGGCCAGGCCGCCGACGCCAAGCGCGCGATCGCGGCGGCGGCCGTCCGGCATGTTCAGCCGGGCACCGCCGTGGCGCTCGACTCGGGCACCACGACGCTGGAGATCGCCAAGCTGCTGCCCGTCGACGCCGGCCTCACGGTGATCACCCACTCGCTGCCCGCCATCGCCGTGCTCGCCCCCAGGCCGGACATCACGCTCATCGGCATCGGCGGCCAGTACGGCAGGGACACCCGCTCCTTCGGCGGCCCGGAGACGCTGGCGGCGCTGGAGCACCTGAGCGTGCGCACGCTGTTCCTGGCGGCCACCGCGCTCGACGGCTCGGGCGTGTACGGGGCGACGCCGTACGAGGCCGAGACCAAGCGCCGCCTCATCGCCATCGCCCGCAGCACGGTCGTCGTCGGCGACGCGCGCAAGTTCGCACTGAGCGCCCCCATCCGGGTGTGCGGCTGGGACGCCGCCGAGCGCCTGGTGACGGACGGCGTGCCGGCCGGTTTCTCAGGCGTCGAGACAGAGCTCGCCCGATAGGCGATCCACGCCCGCCCGTTCCCTGCGGCATTCGTCTCACTCCGAGCCGTGGCGGCCATTCCTGAATGCCAGGGAGTCGGCAGGTAACAAGTCCTTGACAAACCTCACAAACGCCCAATACTCTCCAGCCAAAATTTAATCGATTCAATCAGCGGAGCTCGTCACCATGAGACCCCCCAGCAGCATCCGCCGCGCGTTAGCCTCAGGTCTGGCGGCCCTGCTCTGCCTGCCGCTCACAGCCGTGCCCGCGTCAGCCGACGCCAGGGGCGGCCACCGCGACGGCATCAGGCTCGAACACCTCGACCGCGGCCTGGTCGCCGCCTCCACCAGCGAAGGCGTCTTCCTGAGCTGGCGCCTCCTCGGCGAGGAGGTGACCGGCGCGGGCGCCACGGGCATGACGGGCGCCGACTTCCGCGTCTACCGCGACGGCCGCCCCATCGCCACGGTGACCGACAGCACCAACTACCGCGACGCCGCCGGCACGGCCGCCTCCGAGTACCGGGTGGCCCCGATCGTCAAGGGCCGGGAGGGCCGCCGCAGCGCTGCGGCGAAGCCGTGGATTAAAACGTTTTACGATCTCCCGCTGAAGAAGCCCGCCGACGGGGTGACCCCCATGGGCGAGGCTTACACGTACGCCGCGAACGACCTGAGCGTGGGCGACGTGGACGGCGACGGCCAATACGAGTACGTGGTCAAGTGGGACCCGTCGAACTCCAAGGACGTCTCGCAGCGCGGCTACATCGGGAACACCTACCTGGACACGTACGAGCTGGACGGCACCCTGCGCTGGCGCCTCGACCTGGGCGTGAACATCCGCTCGGGCGCCCACTACACGCAGTTCCTGGTCTACGACTTCGACGGCGACGGCCGCTCGGAGACGATGCTCAAGACCGCCCCCGGCACGAAGATCATCCGCTACGGGCCCGACGGCCAGGTGGTGTCCGAGCGGTACATCACGATGCCGCGCGCCGACGTCAAGGCCGGATACGCCAACACCGACGACTACCGTAAGAGTGCCGTGGACTATTTCGACCATGTTGTCGACATGTTCGCGAACTGGCACGCGCATCCTGAAGTCGTCGCGGGGCACTGGCCGGCCACGCTGGAAGAGGCGTTCGGCATCCCCAAGAAGTACGCCTACCCGCTCTCCCATGCCGACGCCGTCGAGCTGGCCACCTACTTCGTCGACGTCTACGCGCCGAGCCGCAGCGGCAACAACCGGCTGCGGGAGTTCAACGGGTTCGTCCTGACGGGGCCCGAGTACCTGTCGGTCTTCGACGGCGCCACCGGCCGCGAGCTGCAGACCATCCACTACAAGCCGGGGCGCGGCGACGACGGACTGCTGTGGGGCGACTACGCGATGGCCAGGGTCGAGCCGGGCAACCGGGTGGACCGCTTCCTGTCATCCGTGGCCTACCTCGACGGCAAGCGCCCCTCGGCCATCTTCGCGCGCGGCTACTACACCCGTACCACGCTGGTCGCCTACGACTGGAACGGCAGGCGGCTCAAGGAGCGCTGGTACGTCGACAGCGGCCACGCCCCCATGGCCAACCCGTTCAACTCAGGGCCGCACGGCGTGGACGGCAGCAACCCCGAGTACGCCAAGCTCACCACCCAGGGCTTCCACTCGATGAGCGTGGCCGACGTGGACGGCGACGGCAAGCAGGAGGTCGTGTACGGCGCCGCCACCATCGACGACGACGGTGACGTGCTCTACTCCTCCTTTGCGCAGGCCCCTCCGGAAAGCGCATTCCCAGGCCAGCACCTCCGCCTCGGCCACGGCGACGCCATGCATGTCGGCGACTTCGACCCGGACCGGCCCGGCCTGGAGATCTGGACGGTGCACGAGGGCGGCCGCTCGGCCCCGTACGGCTGGGCGCTCCGCGACGCGGCCACCGGCCAGGTCATCCACGGCGGCTACAGCGGCGTGGACACCGGCCGCGGCATGGTCGGCGACATCGACCCCGCCGTCCGCGGCGTCGAATCCTGGTCGTCCATGCCGCCCGACCAGGCCGTCCAGGCGGGCCTGTGGTCCGCCCGCGGCGACCACCTGGGCCGCAACGCGCCCGGCACGAACATGAGCATCCGCTGGGCCGCCGACATGACCACCCAGCTCGTCAACGGCACCGCCACCACCGTCCTGCAGACGCCGACCATCGACGACTACAAGCGTGGCACGCTGCTGACCGCCGAGGGCACCCTGACCAACAACTGGACCAAGGGGAACCCGGGGCTGGTGGCCGATGTGTTCGGTGACTGGCGGGAGGAGCTGCTCGTTCGTACCGCTGACAGCGGCGCGATCCGGATGTACGTCAGCACGGAGCTGACCGATCGCAAGCTGTACACGCTGATGCACGATCCGCAGTACCGGGTCGAGGTGGCCCGGCAGCAGACCGCTTACAACCAGCCTGCTTATCCGAGCTTCTACCTCGGCTCGGACATCGACTGGTCGAAGGTTCCCGTACCGAACCTGAAGTGATCCCCGAGAAAGGCCGGCCTCCGGGCCGGCCTTTCGCCTGCGACGGGACGCACGCCCGCACGCGGCCCGGCCCCTCCCCCGTGCCCGGACGCGGCAAGCCCTTACCGAACGGCCTCCCGCTTCGCCACCGCATCTCCCTGCGATAGCCGAAGCTTCCGTGACTCCCACGCCCAACCCGCCGTGACGAGCAGCATGACGCTGACCAGCAGCCCCGAGATCACCCCGGCCTCATAGGTGCCCACCTCATCGGTCAGCTCGAGCAGAAAGGCCACCCCGTCGAAGGCCGACACCGTGGCACCGCTCCCGGCCGCGAAGCCAAGAACCCCTACGACCACGGCAACGGTCCGACCGGCGACCGGCGGCACGAACCGGGCCACCTGCGCCGCCAGTAACCCCGCAAAACCGACACCGACGCCGGCCAGCACCGGAACGACCACCATCGCGTCGTCATCCAGCATGTCCTCGAACTCCTCCCACGCGAGTCCGGAGTCCATCAGGCCGACCAGGCCGAGCACGGCGACGACGGCCATCATCACGGCCACCCCCTTGTGCTGCCACCCCCGCGCGGGGGCCGCCTCAAGGACCTTGGTCTCGCCCGGCCCGCAGCCCGGCCCCGGCTGCCGGCGTCCGAGCATGGTCAGGGCCTCCTCGACTGCGGGCCGCCGGGCGGGGTCCTTGTCGAGCAGCCGGGTGATGAGCGGTGCGAGCCGGCCCGCTCGCCGCGGCGGCGGAGGCTCCTCCAGCAGAACGGCGGTCAGTGCCGCCGGCTGGGTGGTGCGGTGGAACGGGGAGACACCCTCGACTGCCTGGTAGAGGGTCACACCAAGGGAGAACAGGTCGCTGGTGGGCAGCCCGTCGATGCCGCGCAACCGCTCGGGAGCCATGTACTCGGGTGAGCCGATGAGCATCCCGGCGGTCGTCAGGGTCGTGTCGGTGTCGTGGACCGCGATCCCGAAGTCGGTGAGCAGCACCCTGCCGTCACTGGCGAGCATCACGTTGGCGGGTTTGATGTCGCGGTGCACGATGCCCGCCCGGTGCGCCGCGCCGAGCGCCGCCAGCAGCGCCCCGGCGACCTGCTCGGCCTGCTCCACCGGCAGCGGCCCCAGCGTCTCGAGGTGCTCGGCCAGCGATCTGCCGTCGATCAGCTCCATCACGATCCAGGGCAGGCCGTCCCTGACGATGTCGTGGATGGCCACCACGTTCTCGTGCGCCCGTAACCGGACGGCGTTCCTGGCCTCGCGCTCGGTACGCTCCAGCCGCTTGTCCTGCTCGGCCTGCGACATCCCGGGCAGCAGCCGCAGTTCCTTGATCGCCACCTCGACGTCCAGGACCTCGTCGTGCGCCCGCCAGACCTGCCCGAACCCGCCCGCACCCAGCACCGCGATCAGCCTGTATCGCCCGCCGACCCGGTAACCGGGCTGCGCCGCGGTCATCGCCACCCCGCCGGCCTCACACCGCCCGACAGCTGATCGAGGTACGGCCGGTCGGTTGATGTCGCTATCTTGAGCAGCCAGGCGTTGGAGGTGAGGCCAGGCTCCAGGCCACCGCACTCCGAACCACCGGGCCCCGAACCGCCGGACGCCAGGCCGACGGGCCCCGAACCGCCGGACGCCGAACCACCGGGCCCCGAACCGCCGGACGCCGGGCCGCCGGGCGCGGTGGCGCGGGCGCGTCCCGACACAGCGAAGTCACCGAAGATCACGCAGAGGAGTCTCCCGGACGCCCACGACCCGCCGCAACCGCTTCCCGCACGCCCGCCCCGCCGCAGCCGCGCACTCCACAGGCACGCCTCACGCCGAGCCGCCCCCTCACCAGCCAGACACTCCACCGCGCGCCTGGCGCCCAGCCGTCCCCTCACGCCAGCCACCCCAACAGGCACACGCCTGGCGCCGAACCGCCAGTTAGCAGCCAGTCACCCCGCACGCACGCCTGGCGCCCAGCCGCCCCCTCACCAGCCACCTAGGCACGTGGCCTGACGGATCACCAGGCGCCCAGGCGCGCCCGCCCCGCCTCCACACCTCAGCCCCGAGGCGGCTCGACCGACCGCCCCGCACGGCAACCGCCCGATCGCGACTCGACCGACCGCCCCGCGCCCGAACCTCACCCGCTCAATCCACCCGCGAACGGCATCGTCCGCCACTGCTCGACAGCCGGCTTCAGGTACTCCAGCAACACCGGCAGCTGAGGCACCATCGACAGAACGGCGACGGCCCGCAACATACCGACGGCGTTCACGAAGCCCAGCACGTCCGCGTTCAGCGGCCTCATCCCGATGCGCTCGGCACCACGGTTGTACGCGGACTCGCAGGCGGACCCCAGCGCGGCCAGGTCCCACTCGACGGGGCCCAGCGTGACCAGCTCGAAGTCGGAGTAAAGGTTGCCGTCCACCCCGTGGAAGATGTTCGCGGGCGGGGAGTCGCCGTGGACGGGCTGGAGGTCGATCCCCGGGAACGCGTGCTCGAACGCCGCGCGTGAACGTACGAGAGGCTCCAGGACCTGCCACTCACGGCGCGCGCGGTCGAGGTCGGCGGCGTCGAGGAGGTCGGGCCGCTCGCCGAGGAGAGCGAGGCTGTCCGTGACGAAGTGCGGCTCGGCCGCCGAAAGGAACCCCAGCTCGCCCGGGTACGCACGCATCGCGGCGTGCAGGGCGGCGACGCTCTCCGCGTTCGCCTCGTAGTCGGGCTCCCTGTCCCGATCCTCCTCGACGAACTGCCAGAACGTCATCGAGAAACCGTCACGCTGGACGGGCCGCCGCGGCACGAGGGGACTCGGCGGGATCACCGGAGTTCCCTGGTCCCCGAGCCACTGGGACACGTGCAGCTCCGCCTGCTGACGAACCGCCTGGGCGGCGAGGCCCACCTGGGGCGACACCACCGTGGGCACCCGGACCACTACCGGTGAGGGCGCCAGGTGGACCACGACGGAGAACAGGTCGTGCAGCACCTTGGCGTCCGTGACAAGCAGCCCCAGCTCGCGGCCCGCTGCGACGGCGGCGTCGAGGGCGGCGGAGGTGCGGGCGACAAGCTGCGCCGGTGTCAGGAAATCGCTCATCGCTAGATCGTTCCATGCTTCAGGACGACCTCGCGCACCCAGACAACACGCCACCCGGCTTTGCCCACGCCTGCTTGAAGTGCGTTGGTGTGCATCACCGCCTCGAACCGCCCCCGCGCACCACCGGCACATCACCTCGCACACCACCTCGCGCATCCGCCCCGTCCACGCCGCGCACCACCTCGCGCATCCGCCCCTGGAACCACTCCGGCCACCACTGCACACAGCACCCGCGCGGCACCCCACCCGCACCAGTCCACACACCACCCGCGCGCCACCCCACCAGTACCACTCCACACACCACCCGCGCACCACTCCCCACATCCCCCGCGCCACCACCCCGCACCGCTCCAGGCACCACTCCGCGCATCCGCCTCCTCGGAACAGCGGGCGATCCGCTCAGAAAGCAGCCCGGACGCAGACATGCGTAAAGGGCGCCCTCCGTCAGGAGAGCGCCCTTTACGCAAAAGTTCGGGGACAAGACCCGGGTTGCGTCAGTGACCGGCGTTCTTGACCGACACCGGCTGCGTCATGGTGCTGGTGTCCTTCTCGGCCCACGCACCGGTGGAGAAGGCCACGGGGTGGCTCTTCTTGCCGACGCCGTCGCCCCACTTGGTCACGACGTACTCGATCTTGATGTGGCCCTCGCCACCGACGCCGTCCACACCCAGGGTGTCCGGGTTGAACTTGCCGCCGGTCAGCTCGGCGAAGGTCTTGGCGTCGAGGTCGAGCATGACGCCACGGTTGGAGGGGTCGCCGGGGCCGCGGTCACCCACGAAGAAGGGCATCTTCTTGCCCTTGTAGACGACGTAGCCCTCGGTCATGAGGGGCCAGCTGGGGCTGGCGACCAGACCCTTCTGCATGGGCTTGCCGGCAGCCGGAAGGCCGGTGTCACCGGCGCGGCCGGAGGCGTCGTCCCAGAAGTACGAGGCCGTGGTCGAGCCCTTGAGCAGGCTCCTCTGGTCGGTGTTGCCAGAGTCGGCGTGCGCCGCGGTCGAGCCAACCGTCAGCGCCGTGGCAGCGGACGCGGCGAGCATGGCAATGGCACGCAGGCGAGCAGACATACTGAATTCAGGTCCTTTGTTAGGGGACGGGAACGTGCGCTCGCTAGACGGACGTAGCCGGGCAGCACGCCGTACGGTCGCTACGTGGAGCGCAGGAGAATCCATGGGTCGGATTCGAGAAACCGGGAGTCCCCGCCTTCCTTCGTTAGGAAAGGCGTAGGTAACTCCTCGGCAACACTCACTAAGCTACCCCCCGAATCGGACAAAGGCAAACGAAACACCATGAAACCGGCATAGATCTACCTCGGTGGGTAAAGCGCTCACTGCACGTCCTTCCGCAGAACGCGCAGAACCCCTACACCCATGGGGATGACGACCCACACCATGATCGTCACGGCCAGCTGAGGGACGTCGCCACCGCCCATGTTCCCGTCCATCAACGCGTTGGTGGCGGTGTTCAGATCGAGCCATTCGGCCAGCAACTGCCCTGTCGCGCCAAGTTGGCTCACGAAACCCCACAACATGGGACTGACCAGGTAGATCACTATTGCCGCGGGCGCGTTCAGCAGCAGCATGCCCAGCGCCAGCCCTTCGGCGGTCGACAGCACGATCGTCGCGATCCAGCCCAGCAGCGGCCCCAGCTCCAGCCCCCAGGTGGCCGGCACGCCCCGCACGGCGGCGGACACGGCCGTCATCGGCACCGCCACCAGCAGGGCCAGCAGGCACGCCGCCACGGAGGCGCCCAGCACGGGCAGGCACTTAGCTGCCAGAACGCGCCCCCGCCGGGGCTCCAGCGTGAACGTGGTGAGCGCGGTGCGATGGCTCCATTCGCCGGTGACGGTGAGGATGCCGAGCACCGGCAGCAGCACGCTGAGGGCGAGTGCCGCGGTGTTGGCAAGGGTGGACAGCTCCGCCGGGCCCGCGAAGAGCGCGCGTCCGACGACTAGCGCGATCGACACGGCGGACAAAGCTACGGTCATGATGATGCTGGTGCGGGTGTCGTGCAGCTTGCGGGTCTCGACCCGGAGGAGGGTGCTGAAGGGGGTGTGGTGCGTGGTCGTGCGCGTGCCGGTCGTCAGGCCGGCCTCCGGTCGGTTGGTCGTTCGGGAGGTAAAGGCGTCGGTGTTCATGCGTGCCTCCGATCGGCAGTGTGAGCGTAAAGACGTCTGTGTTCGTGACCGACTACGCGGGCGGAGTCGTGCGAAGGCAGCGCCCGCACCCGCTCGCGTTCAAGGGGAAGTGCGAGACCAGCGCCCACAACCGCTTACCTTCAGGGGCACCGCGCGAGGTGAAGGCGCTTTCGCATGCCAGCCCTTTGCAAACGGAAGGGCGGAAGGTAAACGCAGTGCCATGCCGATCCGAAGCGTCCCGTGGCAGCTCATGCCGAGCTTCGATCCACGTGCGCGGTGAGCTCGAGGAACGTCTGTTCGAGGCTGCGGCCCTGGCCGAGCTCGGCAAGCGTGCCCTGGGCGAGCACCCGGCCGCCGCAGATCATCACGATCCGGTCGGCCACCTGCTCCACCTCGTACAGCAGGTGCGAGCTGAGCAGCACCGCGCATCCCGCCTCCGCCAAGCCGCGCAGCAGCTCGCGCATCCACTGGATGCCCTGCGGGTCCAGCCCGTTGGCCGGCTCGTCGAGGACGAGCGCCTGGGGACGTCCGAGCAACGCGTGACCGATGCCCAGGCGTTGCCGCATGCCCAGCGAATAGCGGCCGACGGGCTGTTTACCCTCCTTGCCGGTCAGACCCACCAGCTCCAGCACCTCGTCCACGCGCGACCTGGGCAGCCCGAGCATCATGGCGCCCAACGTGAGCACCTCCCGCCCGCTGCGACCGGGGTGCTGGGCACCGGCGTCGAGCAGCGTGCCGACGTCGTAGCCGGGGCGCGCCAGCTCCGCGTACGGCCGGCCGAGCACGGTGGCCGAGCCCGAGGTGGGCCTGGTGAGCCCGGTCAAGATGCGCATGGCCGTCGATTTACCTGCGCCGTTCGGCCCGAGGAACCCGGTCACGGTGCCGGGCGGGACTGTGAAGGACACGTCGTCCAGCGCCTTCGCCCCGTTGTACGTCTTGGTGACGCGGTGGAATTCGATCACGGGGCAAGTTCACCGGAAACGCCGTTCTGGCTCATCAGGCCTGGGTCGAGAGTTTCCGTCCGCAGGGCTGGATCCACCGTCCTGAAGGTCGACCAGGGTATGCACCAGCGTGGACCTAGGGAGCTAAACACCAGGCCAAGCCACCTCTACGCTGGAACCCGTGCACGACCTCCGCGACCAGCCGCTTCACCCTTCTCCCGCCGGCCACCCGCCGCCGACGAACCAGGCACCACCCCCGCGCCCCTCCTCCGAATCCCCCGACACGCTCGGCTCCGTCCTGCTCTATCTGTTCGCCTCCATCCCGCTCCTGATCACCCTCCTCCTGCTCGTCACCCTCTCCTCCCGCACCGGCGAGGCCGTGAGCAGCCTCCCCATCAAGCTCCTCGACGTGGCGAGCGGCGTGGCGGGGCTGGTCCTGCTGCGCTGGCGGAGGCGGTGGCCGTGGCAGGTGGCGCTGCTCACGGCGGTGCCCAGCGCCGTCTTCTGGTGTCTCAACGGGCCGGCCATCGTCGCGTTCGCCTCGCTGGCCGCGCACCGCCGCTGGCGGCAGGTGGTTCCGGTGGCGGTGGTGTTCTGGCTCAGCTTCGTGGGCTCCAGCCTGTGGGTGCAGGGGCCTTGGCTGCTGACGGCCCTGTACGCCCTGGTCGGGGGCGTCACACTCACAGGGCTGACCGTCTTCGGCCTTTACCTGCGCGGGCGCCGGGAGCTCACCGAGGCGCAGCGGGCGGCGGCAGAATGGGCACAGGCGCAGCGGGTCGAGCAGGCCAAGCTGGAGGAGCGGCTCAGGATCGCCCACGAGATGCACGACGTGCTGGCCCATCGCATCTCGCTGCTGTCGATGCTCGCCGGTGGGCTGGCCTATCGCAAGGACCTCACAGGCGAGGAGGCCCGCGAGGCCGCGCTGGCGATCCAGGAGAACGCGCACCAGTCACTGAACGAGCTGCGCGGCGTGCTGGGCACCTTGCGGCGCGACAGCGTCGGAAACGGCACCCTGCGGCATGACAGCATCAAGGACGGCTCGCTACGGCGTGACAGCGTCAAGGATGGCACGCTGCGGCGTGACAGCGTCAAGGACGGCACGCTGCGGCGTGACAGCGTCAAGGACGGCACGCTGCGGCGTGACAAGAGCAGGGACGGCGCGCGCCAGCCTGACGACGCCGACGGGCACGGCGTCCTCCAGCGTGGCAGCCGCGGCGACGGCACACTCCAGAGCGGAGATGGTGAGAACGGCGGAAGCGGTGGGGACGGCGTGCTCGGGCATGACGACGCCCGGGGCAGCATGCTCGGGCGCGGAGGCGGCGGAGAAGACACGCTCCGGCATGGGGCTGGCGGAGACCGCATACTCCGGCGCGGAAACGGAGGAGACCGCGCGCTCCAGCGTGGAAACGGAGGAGACCGCACGCACCGGCGCGGAGGCGGTGGAGGCCGCGTGCTTCGGCGCAGAGGCGGTGGAGGCAGCCGCACGCTGCAGCATGGAGACGAAGGGGACCGCACGCTCCGGCGCGGGAACGGCGAAGAAGGCACGCTGCATCACGACGACACCGAAGCCGACCTGCTCCGCCGGGGAGATGACGTCGACGACACGCCCCGCCACCGCACCCAGGCTGCGGGGCTGGTCGGCGGAGTTGAGGCGCCGCAGCCGAGCCTGAACGACCTGAACGCCCTGTTCACCGAGGTAAGAACGGCCGGCCAGCACGTCGAGGTGCACGACACCATCACCACCCGGGAGCTCCTCCCCGCCCAAACGGGCCGCCACGCGTACCGGATCGTGCAGGAGGCCCTCACCAACGCCCGCAAGCACGCCCCCGGCACCCCAGTGCGGGCCGAGATCAGCGGACGGCCAGGGGCGGGGCTGCGGATTCGGGTGAGTAACGCGGTGCCCGTGGGCGCGCCGGCCGGGCCGGGTGGGCGGCTGGGGCTGATCGGTCTGGCGGAGCGTACGCGGATGGCCGGCGGCACGATCGCCCATGGCGTACGGGACGGGCGGTTCGTCCTGGAGGCGTCCCTGCCGTGGGAGGCTTGACGGCGTGATCGGAGACGGCGTGACCAACGACCCCGTGACCAACGACCCCGTGACCAACGACCCCGTGACCAACGACCCCGTGACCAGTGACGGCGTGATCAGAGTGGTGATCGTGGACGACGACCCGATGGTGCGCACCGGGCTGCGCCTCATCCTGGGTGGCGAGCCGGACCTGGAGCTGGCCGGCGAGGCGGGCGACGGCAAGCAGGCCATGGCGGTGATCCGCGAGCTGCGGCCCGACGTGGTGCTGATGGACATCCGGATGCCGGAGCAGGACGGCCTGACCACCACCGAGCTGCTGCTGCGCCGGCCGGGCACGCCCAGGATCCTGGTGCTGACCACGTTCGACGCCGACGACATGGTGCTGCGCGCACTGCAGCTGGGCGCGCACGGCTTCCTGCTCAAGGACACGCCGCCGCCGAAGATGATCGAGGCGGTGCGGGCGGTGGCGCGGGGCGAGCCGGTGCTGTCCCCGACCGTCGCCCAGCAGGTGATCGCCGCCGCCACGGGCCGCTACGAGCCGCGCCGTCCCGAGGCGGCACGTGAGCTGGCGGCGCTGACCGAGCGGGAGCGGGAGGTCGCGGTGGAGGTGGCCAAGGGCAGCTCCAACGCCGAGATCGCGAAGGATCTGTCGGTGAGCGTGGCCACGGTGAAGGCGAACATCACGCGCATCTTCGCCAAGCTGGGGACCGACAACCGGGTGCACGTGGCCATGAAGGTCCGGGACGCGGGCCTGCTCTGAGCGGGCTCACAGTTCGGAGGCGGCGATGAGAGCCACCACCACAGCGATCGTGACCAGCGGGAAGACGGAGTTGAAGCCCGCTGTGGCGGCCCAGCCGAACAGCGTGAAGACCCAGGCGCCGAGCAGACTCGGGCCCACGGTCCACAGGGCCGGCAAGGGCCAGGTGAGAGCGGCGCCCCCGATGCGCGCCCACGTGCCGGTCTCGGCGATGGGCAGCAGGGCCTGCCGGATTCCCCTCATGGGTGTCACTCCGTCACTCATGAGCACGAAGTAGATCAGGGAGACGGCTACGCCCCCGTAGCACAACGTCAACGGCGCGTAGGCGATGCCCAGCGCCGTCATGGGGGTCAGGGCGAGGAAGTAGGCGATCGTGTATGCCACCAGAGCCGCCAGGGGCGCAGCGATCAGGATGCTTGCCGTGTCTCTGAGGAAGGTGGCCGACCCGTCGCCGAGCGGGAGGCTCGCCCGCTGGCGGAGGAGCGCCATCCGCTCTTGAAAGGCTCGGCGGACCCTCTCGGAGGAGTGCGTCGTCGCCATGGCCTGCGCCCACTCCTCCAGCTCCTCCTCCGTTCCGCGCCAGACCTTGAACACCGCACTGTCCGCAGGACGCCTGACAGTCTGGTTGAGCGCCGCACCCGCGATCATCATTGCGGTCTTCCGCACGAGCAGGCGATCGGCCACTTCCGCCGGGTCCCGGTCGGGATCGATCTTGAGGTCCGCCGATACCTCTCGTGCCGTCCTGTCTACGAGCCTCACCAGGGCCTTGTAACGCGACGACCACCACCCCACGGAGCTGGGAAAATCCCGGTACACGTATCCCGCCTCGGCGGCGACCAGTCGTCTGGCGGCCGTCCACGTGTCCTCTTCGCGTGCGACCAGCGATTGCGACGCTTGCTGCTCGTATTGCGGACGCCAGTCGAGCAGAATGCCTCCAAGCAGGTCGTGCAGCAGCTCGAACTCTTCCCGGTCGGAGCGGAGGATCCGCTGAAAGATGGGAGCGGAGCTGGAGGTGAGGCTCCGGAACACCTTCCGCATGAGCGCTTTCTTCTGCTCGGCCGCGAGCGCGGCGAGCCACGGTGACCACTCGTCGGACCTGCGGAGATAGTCGGGGTACGGATGGCGCGAGACAGGCACCTGCAGGAAATCGGTGGGCTGCAGGAACTCCACCAGGTCCTCCACCGTCAGAGCGACCTTGGCCCCCGTCGGCAGCACCAGATACCGCGACATCGCCCAGAACAACTCCGCCTGAGCCGGCTCCAGAGCGTTCAAGATCTTCGCAGTGAAGTCCTCCAGAATGCGCCGCGATCCACCCAGCCACCTGTACCTCGACAACGTCAGCCGCGCCGCCCCCTCGGCCCGGTTGTCCTCCCACATGGTGGACCACACGATCTGGAAGTACCCCGGCTCGAACCGCTGCTCGGCCGGCTCCTGCTGCGCCGCGGAGCGTTCCAGGAGATCGTCGAGGACCAGGTCCGCGAGGTCCTGCTCCAGCGACACCTCGGTGCCGCTGCGCTCCAGCGGCCCCTCGATGGCCGACTGCAACGCCGATCTGGACAGCGGCGGCACCCGGTAACTGGCGTCCAGCAGCCCGGGCACGCGCCGCATCAGCGGTTCGAGGCTGCCGAGATAGTCCTCCCTGATGCTGAGCAGCACGCAGCCGGCGTCGGACCTGCCGTGCACCATCCTGGCGATGGCCGAGAAGAGACCTTCAAGTGCCTGGCCGCTGCTCAGGCGCTCCTCGAACTGGTCGATCACGACCAGGACCCGCTGGTCGGTGGCCGCCCAGTACCGCTCCAGCAGGTCGTCGAGCGGCCCGTCGGGGTCGGGCGGCCAGCCCTGGTCACGCACGGCCGACCGCACGCGTTCGAGGACGTCCTCGCGCACGCCGACCGGCACGGCGACGTAGGAGCCCTGCTCCGCCAGCAGGGGTAACAGCCCGGCGTTGATCAGCGACGACTTGCCGGTGCCGCTGGGTGCGTAGACGATGAGCGTCGGCAGGGTGGCCACCAGATTCGCGAGGATCCGGGTCTCCTTCTCCCTGCCGAAGAACAGGTCGCTCTCCGACATCCTGAACGGCCGCAGCCCCACCCATGGGTTCCTCATCGCTCGTACGCTCCCGCGGAACGGATCCTGGCGCAGAAGTCCTTCAGGTCCCCGTCGTAGACGTTGACGTTGCGGTGCTCCCACAGCTTGACCTCGACGGGATGCGGATCGAGCTGGATGGCCCAGTGCCGCTTGGTGTCGCGCCTGCCGAGCGCGTTGCGCAGGACCAGCATCCGGAGGAAGGCCCGGAAGTTCCAGTCGTAGAGCGAGTAACCGAGGAACAGGAACCGGCGCTGCTTGTAGGCGAGCGTGAGCGAGGGCGGCGGGAAGTAGGCCGACATGCCCTTCCCGGCGTTCACCAGGAAATCGATGTAGTCGTCCTCGGTGATGATGACGTCGTCGGGGCCGCCGGGGTCCCGCTTGTGCACCGACCCGTGCATCTTGAACAGGAACGCGCAGTCGCGGGGGAAGCGCGACTCGTTCCACTGGAACTCGGCGCTCGGCACCAGCTCGTGCGCGCCGCCCGGCAGGATCAGGCTCACCTGTGAGCCACCGCCGTCGGGGTCGCGCATGTTCTGCGTGATGACGCAGAGCGGCTTGCCCTCCGCCGCGAAGGCGCGCTCGATGAAGGAGTCGTAGTTGGTGGTGACGATGAAGAGCGGGGCGTCCTGCCGCGGGATGCGGCCCAGCAGCCTGGCGACGTCGCCCGGCTCCTTGCGCAGTTGCTCACGTTCGAACGTGGCGTGCAGGTGGTCGTAGAGGGCGGAGCGGTCGAAGGCGGTCTTCTCGTAGAGCTGGGCCACCTTGGCGAGGTCGTCGCCCACGCCGTGCGGGCACGCGCCTTCCATGGCCTTGATCAGGTCCTGGGCCAGCCCTCTGCCGTCGGGCAGCAGCTTGGTGCCGTCGGCTCCGACGCGTGAGGCGCCCGCGCCCACGAAGGGGACGATCTCCCCGCGCGCCAGCCACGCCGCCACCTGCGCGAAGGGGAAGCGGTCGAGACCGGGGCTGTCCAGCATGGCTCAGAGCTCCTGCTCCTGTCCGCACAAACTGGTGAGGCGACAGCTCCACAGCGTAATCGGCGGGACACGGGTCCGTAACGCCGGTGGTGCCACCGATAGCAAACCGACATGTTCACGCAGTGGCCGCACCCGCCCCGGGCACAGGGAGTGCATGGCTGCTGGAGTACGTGCGGGGCGGGCCCCGGACCTCGCCTCGCCACCGGCCAGGGCGCACCGGGTGCTCGGCGACGACGTCGAGAATCTCGGCGCGGAGCAGCGGTGGCCGTGGCCGTGGGTGAGCGCGTCCCTGCGGGATCCGAGCGGGCGCGGCGGGCCTGGCCGCGTCAACGCCGGACGTGCGGCGCGGTGCTGCGGCGGACGATGAGGGTGGTGGCCAGCTCGATGCGCGTGCCGGAGGCGCCCTTCGGATGGGTGAGCTCCTCGTACACGAGCCGTACGGCCTCGTTGGCCATGTCGTCGAGCGGCTGGCGGACGGTGGTGAGCGGCGGCGAGAGCGTCTCGCACAGCAGCGAGTCGTCGAAGCCGACGACGGACAGGTCGTCGGGCACGCGCAGGCCCCGCTCGGTGGCGGCCTGGTAGACGCCGGCGGCCTGGAGGTCGTTGCCGGCGAAGACGGCGGTGGGCGGGTCGTCGCGGTCGAGCATCTCGCCGCCGTAGGCCCTGCCGCTGCCGACCAGGAAGTCGCCGTAGCGGGTGAGCGCGGGGTCGGAGTCGATGCCGAACGTGCGGTGCGCCGCCAGGTAGCCCTCGTACCGGTCGAGCGTGCACTGGGTGTCGAGGGGGCCGCCGATGAAGGCGATCCTGGTGTGGCCGAGCTCCAGCAGGTGGGTGGTGGCCATGACGCCGCCCAGCCAGTTGGTGGCGCCGACGGTGGACAGGCGCGGGTCGCGCTGGCCGACCGGGTCGAGCAGGACGAGCGGGACGTGCAGCAGCTCCTCGATGGCGGCGATCTCGCGCTGGTCGGCCCGGGAGAGCACGAGGACGATGCCGTCGGTGTTGCGCTTGCGCACCATCCCGATCCAGCGCCGCAGGTCGAAGTCGGAGCGCGCGGAGGAGGTCACGACGAGCGAGAAGCCCCAGCGGGCCGCGGCCTTCTCCGCGCCGCTGATGAGCACCTGCGCCCACGGGGAGCCGAGCCCGTCGATGAGCAGGTCGACGACGCCGACGCGGGGGGCGGTGGCCGGGCGCGGAGCCTCGTAGCCGGCGGTCCTGACCGCTTCGAGGACTTTGTCCCTGGTGGCGGCGGAGACGTGTTTCTTCCCGCTCAGGACCTTGGACACCGTCGGCACCGAGACTCCGGCGGCCGCCGCGACGTCGGCCAGCGTGGCTCGAGGCACAGGACCTCCCGTAGGTCAAAACTTTCGGAAAACCACCTGAAACTTGACGACGCTCTCACCAGGCATTTTGGGAAAGCTACCGTCATTTGATCCGCGCTGTTGACAGGGCTGCGAGCAGGACTCTAGCGTAACTGATCGGCAATGTCACGGTAATTTTTCGGAAAGCAATTCAGAAACTTTCCGGTCGAGAAATACATGAACGAGGGTGTATGCCTGCACGTGTGGAGCAACCGGAACTCGCCGACCGCCGGTCCAGGCGGGTCGAGGAGCTGCTGGCGGAGATGTCGCTCGGCGAGAAGCTCGCGCAGCTCGTGGGCGTGTGGTTGAACGTCAATCGCGAGGAGGGCGTGGTCGCGCCGCTGCAGGACTCGATGCAGGGCGAGGACGTGCAGTTCGAGGCGTTCGCCAAGGACGGCGTCGGTCAGATCACCCGCCATTTCGGCACCCGGCCGGTCGAGCCGGAGTGGGCCCGCTCGGCGCTGGCCGCGCGGCAGCGCTGGCTGCGGGAGAACACGCGGCTGGGCATCCCCGCGCTCGCGCACGAGGAGTGCCTGACGGGGCTGGCGGCGTGGCGGGCCACGACGTACCCGGTGCCGCCGGCGTGGGGCGCGTCGTTCGACCCCGTCCTGGTGGAGGAGATGGGCCGCAGGATCGGGCGGAGCATGCGCGCGCTCGGCGTGCACCAGGGGCTGGCGCCCGTGCTCGACGTGATCCGCGACCAGCGGTGGGGCCGGGTGGAGGAGTGCATCTCCGAGGACCCGTACGAGGTCGCCACGATCGGCGCCGCCTATGTGCGCGGCGTGCAGTCCACGGGCGTGATCGCCACCCTCAAGCACTTCGTCGGCTACTCCAACTCCCGCGCCGGCCGCAACCTCGCCCCGGTGCATGCGGGCGCGCGCGAGGTGGCCGACACGCTGCTGTTCCCGTTCGAGGTCGCCGTACGTGACGCGGGCGCGGGCTCCGTCATGAACTCCTACGCCGAGATCGACGGCGTCCCGATCGCCGCCGACCCGCACTATCTCACCGAGATCCTGCGCGGCCAGTGGGGTTTCGAGGGCACGGTCGTCGCCGACTACTTCGCGGTGGCGTTCCTGCACACCCTGCACGCGGTGGCCGCGGACGCCGGCGATGCCGCCGTGCAGGCGCTGACCGCGGGCATCGACGTGGAGCTGCCGACCGGCGTGACCTACCTGGAGCCGCTGCGGGAGGCGGTGGTCGAGGGCCGGATCGAGGAGTCGCTGATCGACCGGGCGCTGCGCCGCGTGCTGCGGCAGAAGGCCCAGCTCGGGCTGCTCGACGACGACTACGACCCCGAGCCGTCCGGCCCGGTGGATCTCGACGACCCCGAGTCCCGCGACCTGGCCCGGCGGCTGGCCGAGGAGTCGGTCGTCCTGCTGACCAACGACGGCGTGCTGCCCCTCGCCGGCGACCGGCGGATCGCGGTCGTCGGGCCGAACGCCGACGACGTGGCCGCGCTGTTCGGCTGCTACTCCTTCGTGCAGCACGTGCTGCCGCACTTCCCCGGCGTCGAGACCGGGATCGCCGCGCCGACCGTGCTGGAGGCGCTGCGCGCGGAGCTGCCGGGGGCGCGCATCAGCGCGGCGAAGGGCACCGGCGTGGACGACGGCGACCGCGCGGGCATCCCCGCCGCCGCGCGCCTGGCCGCCGAGTCCGACGTGGCGGTCCTGGTGCTGGGCGACCGGTCCGGGTTGTTCGGCCGGGGCACCTCGGGCGAGGGCTGCGACGCCGAGAGCCTCGACCTGCCCGGCGCGCAGCAGGAGCTGGCCGAGGCGGTGCTGGCCACCGGCACGCCGACCGTGGTGGTGCTGATGACGGGCCGCGCGTACGCCGTACCGTCGATCATCGAGAACGCCGCCGCGGTCGTGCAGGCCTACTTCCCCGGCGAGGAGGGCGCGGGCGCCATCGCCCGCGTGCTCAGCGGCGCGGTGAACCCGTCGGGCCGGCTGCCGATGAGCATGCCGCGCGCCACCGCCGGCCAGCCCTACAGCTACCTGCACCCGAAGCTCGGCGCGGCCGGCTCGGTCAGCAACCTCGACCCCGCACCCGTCCTGGCCTTCGGCCACGGCCTCAGTTACACCCGTTTCGAGTACGCCGACCTCACCGCCGAGGCCGAGGTCGCGGCGGGGGCGCCGATCCGGTGCTCGGTGGTGGTGCGCAACGCCGGTGACCGCGCGGGCGCGGAGGTCGTGCAGGTGTACGCCACCGACCGGATCGCGTCCGTCACCCGGCCGCTGGCCCAGCTCGTCGGCTACGCCCGCGTCGAGCTGGCGCCCGGCCGGAGCGCGAAGGTCACGTTCGACGTGCCGGCCCGGCTGCTGTCGTTCACCGGCAGGGACGGGCGGCGCGTGGTCGAGCCCGGCGAGGTGGGCCTGTCGGTACGCCGCTCGGCCACGGACGTGGTGGCCGAGCGGACGGTCACGCTGACCGGCTCGGTGTACGCGTTCACCGGCGACGAGCGCCGCCTGACGGACGTCTCGGTTGAGAACTCATGACCAACGAAAGCAGTGGCATGTCACGCATGGAGAATTTCCGGCGCCGGGTGGGCGGTCTGGCGTTCGGCGGTGACTACAACCCCGAGCAGTGGGACCCGGAGGTGTGGCGGGAGGACGTCCGGCTGATGCGCGAGGCCGGCGTGAACACCGTCAGCCTGGGCGTGTTCGCGTGGGCCTCGCTGGAGCCTGAGCCGGGCACGTACACGTTCGGCTGGATGGACGAGATCATGGATCTCCTCCACGAGAACGGCATCAGCGTCAACCTGGCCACCCCCACGGCGGCGCCGCCCGTCTGGCTGACGCATCTGCACCCCGAGGTGTTCCCCATCAGGGAGGACGGGCACCCGTTCGGCTTCGGCAACCGGATGCAGTACGACCCGTCGTCGCCGATCTACCGCGAGTACGCGGCCCGGATCACCACCAAGCTGGCCGAGCGCTACTCCTTCCACCCGGCGCTGGCGATGTGGCACATCAGCAACGAGTACGGGCCCACGTCGTACGGCCCGGCCGCCGCGGCGAACTTCCGCACCTGGCTCAAGCGCAGGTACGGCACCCTCGACCGGCTGAACGAGGCGTGGACGACCCGGTTCTGGGGCCAGGTCTACACCGACTGGGAGCAGGTCGACGTCCCGCACATCCCGCGGACCTGGATGAACCCCACCCGGCGGCTCGACTTCAAGCGCTTCACCTCCGACGCGCTGCTGGAGTGCTTCCTCGCCGAGCGCGACATCGTGCGCTCCTTCCGCGACGACATCCCGGTCATGACCAACTTCATGCGCTTCTTCCGCCACGCCGACTACTGGAAGTGGGCGCCGGAGGAGGACGCCGCCGCGCTCGACATCTACCCGAACCCGGCCGACGCCGACTCCCACGTGTCGGCGGCCTTCAACTACGACCTGTTCCGCTCGCTCAAGGGCGGCCGGCCGTGGATGCTCATGGAGCAGTCGAGCAGCGCCGTCAGCCAGTGGCAGCTCAACATCGTCAAGGAGCCGGGCCGGATGCGGCTCGGCTCGCTGCAGGCGGTGTCGCGGGCGGCCGACTCGGTGATGTTCTTCCAGTGGCGGGCCAGCCGCGGCGGCCAGGAGCGCTTCCACTCGGCGATGCTGCCGCACTCCGGGCCCGGCTCGCGCACGTTCAGGGAGATCACCGACCTGGGCCGGGAGGTCAAGCTGCTCGCGCCGGTGGCGGGCACGACCTCGCGCGCGGAGATCGCCGTCGTGTTCGACTGGGACGGCTGGTGGGGGCTGGAGGAGGTCTTCGGCCTGCCGCGCTCCGACTTCAGCTACACCGACACCGTCATGCGGCACTACACGCCGCTGTGGGAGCGCCACCACGCCGTGGACGTGGTGAGCCACGCCTCGGCGCTGGACGGGTACAAGGTGCTGATCGTGCCGAACGCGTACCTGATCGACGACGAGGCGGTCGCGCGCATCCACGAGTTCGTCGGGAACGGCGGGACCGTGATCATGTCGTTCTTCTCCGGGGTGGTGGACGCCGACAACCGGGTGCGGCCGAACGGCTACCCGGGGGCGTTCCGTGAGCTGATCGGCGCGAAGATCGACGAGTACTGGCCGGCGCGGCCGCACGAGGAGTTCGCCGTGACGTTCGCCGACGGGCGGCGCACGACGGCCACCTGGTGGCGCGACGACCTGCATCTGGAGTCGGGCAAGGCGCTGGCCACCTACGCGGATGGGCTGCTGGAGGGGCGGGCCGCCGTGGTGGAGAACCGGTACGGTGCCGGGCGGGTGGTCTACTTCGCGACGCTGCTGGAGCGGGAGGCGTTCGACGCGACGCTGGCTCAGGTCGTGGAGGAGGCGGGGGTGCGGTCGCGCTTCGAGGGGGTGCCCGCGCATGTGGAGTGCATGGTGCGGGGGGATGCTGAGCATGAGTACGTGTTCCTGCTGAATCACAGTGGTGAGGTGGGGGTGTCCGTCGCCGTGGGAGGGAAGGGGACGGATCTGCTCACTGGGCAGGAAGTGGTGGATGAGGTGACGCTGGGGCCGCTGGGGGCGGCGGTTGTGCAGGTCGCCCGCTCCTGAGCGTAGGTCGTCGGCGCTTGAGCGCAGGCTGTCGGCGCGGGTACGGGCTGGCTTCGTGCCCGTGCCCGCGCCCGCGCGGCTGCTCACACGCGGCGCCTACCTTGACGCAGGGCGGTGGCCCGGCCGTTCATAGGCTGGGTCCTTCGCCGCGTACGCGACAGCGACCTCGATGGCGGGGCCGTAGGCCGCGACCTGGTCGGGCGTCCATCCGGCGTAGGCGGCCAGGACGTCGGCGGGCGGCGCCTCGCGCTCGCCGGACGAGGCAGGCGGGGTGCTCATGGCAAGTCGGGCAGGACGCTCGAAGCGCGGGAGGCGGGTGCGCTCACGACGAGGCGGGCGGGGTCGCGAGCCATTCGTCCACCTCCGCCCGCAGTGCCGCCTTCATCCCCTCCGGCGCGAACGACGCATCGATCGCCGCCTTCGCGAACCCGGCCAGCTCCCCATCCCCATACCCGAAGACCTCCCGCAACCGCAGATACTCATCCCCCAGCCCCGTCTCCCCATCGGTATTGACGGTCACAGCCAACCCAGCCTCCCGCAACCGAGGCAACGGATGCTCCTCCAACGACGGCACAAGACCGAGCAGCACATTCGAGAACGGACACACCTCCAGCGCCAGCCCCCGCTCCCGCACCTCATCCACCAGCGCATCGTCATCGAGCACCCGGATCCCGTGCCCGAGCCGCTCGGTGTGCCCCACGTCGATGGCCTCCCGGATACTGTCGGCCCCCGCCGCCTCCCCCGCGTGATGCACGAGGTGCAGCCCCGCGTCCCTGGCCGCGTCGCACACCTCGGCGAACGGAGCCAGCGGGTGGCTCTCGTCCCCCGCCACGCCGAGGCCGATGACCTGCTCGTGGCGCAGGGCCAGCTTGTACGTCTGCCACATCCGCTCCACCGGCCGCCGCCTGGAGTGGTCGAGCAGCACCCGGCACTCGATCCCGTACCTGGCCTGCCCCTCGGCGAGCCCGTCGAGCACCGCCAGCAGCGGCATCTCCGGATCCCCCACGCGCTCTCCGTGCGCGGCGGCGGTGAACGTGACCTCGACGTACCGGGTGCCCTGGGCGGCCTCGTCGGCGCAGAACTCCACCGCGACCCGGCGGAAACGGTCGGCCGTGGTCAGCAGCTCGCGCACCTTGGCTCGCTGGTCGGCGAACTCCCTGAACGTGCTGAACCCGCCCTCCGGCTCCGGCGGGCCGCCCCACTCGCGCACGGTACGCGGCCGTACGGTGCTCTCCAGGTGAACGTGCAGGTGGGCCTTGGGCAGCGACCGTAGATCTCTCACGTGGGACCACCCTATGAGCCACCCCGGGCGCCCGCAGCTCCTTTTCCGGGCGTACCGTCGCAGACGGGGCCCTTCGTGGGAGGAGCGGGTCATGACCGTCGTTCTGGTACACGGCGTCCCGGAGACGCCGTCCGTCTGGGATCCGTTGCGCGCGGCCCTGCGCCGTCAGGACGTACGCGCGGTGCGGCTGCCCGGCTTCGGCTGCCCTCGGCCCGGTGGCTTCGGCGCGACCAAGGAGGAGTACGTGGCCTGGCTGGCCGCCGAGCTGGAGTCGATGGGCGTGGACGAGGTCGACCTCGTCGGCCACGACTGGGGCGGCGGCCTGGTGGTGCGGCTGGTCAGCCTGCAGCCCGAGCTCGTACGCTCCTGGGTCACCGACGCCCCCGGCCTGGCCCACCCGGGCTTCCGCTGGCACGACGTCGCGCGGCTGTGGCAGGCGGCGGGGGCCGGGGAGCAGTTCTTCGAGCAGATCGTGGCGCTGCCGGTCGAGGCGCGGGCCGAGGCGTTCGCGGGGATCGGGGTGCCGCAGGAGCATGCGGTGGCGATGGTGCGCGAGGTGGACGCGGTGATGGGCGGGTGCATCCTGGACCTTTACCGGTCCGCGGTGCACGTGGCGGAGGAGTGGTCGCCGGCGTTCACCGACATTCCCGTGCCGGGGCTGGCGCTGGTGCCGTCCGAGGATCCGTACCTGGCGGCGGGCGTGGCGCGGGCGAGCGCGGCCAGGGCGGGCGCGGCCGTGGCCGAGCTGACGGGGCTCGGCCACTGGTGGATGCTCCAGGATCCGGCGGCGGGGGCGGCGCGGCTGGAGAAGTTCTGGAGCGAGGTGGCCAAGTAGCCCGGCCGAAGTCCGATCCTCCGGGCCGCGGGCGGCACAATCGACGCGACGCCCGGCCACTTCCAGCAGCAGGCGGCACAATCGCCGCGACACCCGGCCGCGGGCGCGTCGGGACGGCCGGTCTACGCAGGTTGCCGCTTGGTGAGGCGCATCTTCGACTGCTTGTGCGGCAGCCGCTCCCAGTCCTCCATGAACGTCGCGTCGAAGCCGTACTTCCCGGCCAGCGCGGCGAGGGTCTCGGTGCGATAGTAGAAGTCCTCCCGCAGCACCTGGTGCTCCTTGCCCTCGGTTCGGTCGAAGGTGAAGTCGAACCAGGCACCGGGTTTCATCACCCTGCCCACGTGTGCGAAGCACTCCTCGATCACCTCCAGCGGGGAGTGCGAGAAGACGCTGTGCGCGTGCACGACGTCGAAGTGCTCGTCGGGCAGGAACGCCAGGCGCAGGTCGCGTACGGGCGTCAGGTACGGCAGCTTGTCCCCCAGGCCGTGCTCGACGAGGGTGTCCTGCGCGGCCATGAGGATGTCGGGTGAGATGTCGACGCCGTAGTAGTTCCCGGTGTGCAGGTAACCGATGAACAAGTGGCCCGCCCGCAGGTTGCCGCAGCCGATCTCCAGCATCCGGCATTCGGGCTTCAGCCCGTGCTCCACCAAGTAGTCGAACTGCATGCGGCCCAGCGCCAGCCACCGCCGGTGGTTGTGCGAGCCGACGGCGCCCTCGGGGTCGCGGGCCGTGTCGGACCTCATGACGGCGCGGTAGTAGCCGATGTGGTCGCGCGTGCGCAGCCTGAACCACGTGTCGCGGGCCAGGCGCCGCAGGTGGGGGATGATCTTGTGTGGGTTCTTGATGGCGTACGTCGCTTGGTGGACGACGCTCGAACGGGAGCGGTTCACGCCTTGGAATCTAGGTCAGGGGGGTGGGCGGCCATAGGGCTGTCGCGACACTCTTGATTTCCCGTTTGCGCAGCCTTTCTCTCACAGGCACGCCACCTCCCTCACAGCGAAGCCCCACCTCGCCCGGAGGCGCGCCACCTCAAACGCCCGCCCCGTCCGCGCGAAGGCGCCACCTCAGACCCCGGCCCGTCCGTACGAAGGCGCGTCGCCTCAGGCCCCGGGCCTAGCTCAGGTAGTCGCGCAACGCCAGCGACCTGGACGGGTGACGGAGCTTGGACATGGTCTTGGCCTCGATCTGGCGGATGCGCTCCCGGGTGACACCGTAGACCCGGCCGATCTCGTCCAGGGTCATGGGCTTGCCGTCCGTGAGGCCGTACCGCATGCTGATCACCCCCGCCTCCCGCTCGGAGAGCTGGTCGAGCAGTGCCCGGAGCTGCTGCTGGAGCAGGGTGAAGGACACAGCGTCGGCCGGTGAGACGGCCTCGGTGTCCTCGATGAGGTCGCCGAACTCGCTGTCGCCCTCCTCCCCCAGCGGCGTGTGCAGGGAGATCGGCTCGCGGCCGTACCTCTGCACCTCGATGACCCGGTCGACCTCCAGCTCGCTCTCCTGGGCGATCTCCTCGGGGGTGGGCTCGCGCCCGAGCTCGCTCTGCAGCCGCCGCTGCACCCGGGCGACCTTGTTGATCAGCTCCACCATGTGGACGGGGATGCGGATCGTGCGGGCCTGGTCGGCCATGGCGCGGGTGATGGCCTGCTTGATCCACCAGGTGGCGTAGGTGGAGAACTTGTAGCCGAGCTGGTAGTCGAACTTCTCGATCGTCCGGATGAGGCCCAGGTTGCCCTCCTGGATCAGGTCCAGGAAGAGCATGCCGCGTCCGGTGTAGCGCTTGGCGATGGAGACCACCAACCGGAGGTTGGCCTCCAGCATGCGCCGCTTGGCGCGGGTGCCGTCGTCGGCGATCCACTCGAGGTCGGCGCGCAGCTCGTCGGTCAGCTCGGGCTCGGTGTCGAGCCGCTCCCTGGCGAACAGCCCTGCCTCGATGCGCTTGGCCAGGTCGATCTCCTGCTCGGCGGTGAGCAGGGGGACGCGGCCGATCTCCTTCAGGTAGGCCTTGACCGAGTCTGCGCCGACGACCGCGCCACCGTCGGCGCCACCGTCGGCACTGGTGTCGTCCAGTTCGAGAACCTCTGCTGCTTGGGACAAAACTCTCTCCTCGCTCGCTTTGGATGATTGGACGGCGGCCTAAACTTAGGTCGCACCTATCTTTAGGTAGTCCTCGATGGAGGTCAACCTAAAATAAGGTCGAACCTAAATTTTTGTGGGAGACTGCGGCCATGAGCACCGACACCTTGGGGTTGAGGGAACAGAAGAAGCGAGAGACCCGGCAGGCCATCTCTGACCACGCTACCCAACTGTTCCTGGAACGTGGCTTCGACCGGACGACGATCGCCGACATCGCCGCCGCGGCCAGGGTCGCGAAGATGACCGTGACCAACTATTTCCCCCGCAAGGAGGACCTGGCCCTCGACCACCACGAGGAGTTCGCGGCGGGGCTGGCGGAGACGGTCGCGCACCGGCCGGCCGGGGAGTCGGCGCTGGGGGCGGTGCGGCGGGCGTATCTGGCGGCGCTGGAGCAGCGGGATCCGGTCATCGGCTTCACCGGCCGGGAGTTCGCCCGGATGATCGCCGAGAGCCCGACGCTGGTGGCGCGGCTGCGGGATCTGCACGACCAGCGGGAGGAGGCCCTGGCCCGGCAGCTCGTGCGGGAGGCGCCGGGCGATCCGGTCGCCGCGCGGGCCGTGGCGGCGCAGATCGCGGCGGCGGATCGGCTGCTGTTCAGGGAGTTGCAGGCCCGGATGCTGGCGGGGCAAGACGCTGCCGCAACCGGGGGTGCGGCCCTGGACGAGGGTGGGGACGGCGTCACAAGCCCGCGTGAAGGAGCCGAGGTGGGCGGGGGCGGCGTCACAAGCCCGCGTGGAGGAGCCGAGGAGGATGCGGGCCGGCGGGTCGACGGCATCGCCGTCGCGCTCGGCGAGATCGCGCGCCGGGTCTTCGACCTCCTGGAGCCCGCCATCGGCGGATACGCCGTCCGCTGAACGGCCGCGCCCCTCACGCGACCGTCAAGGACCTCCTCGGCGGCGACCATACGATCTCCCCTCCCTGCACCCCCGCGAACGCCATCAACCGCGCCCCCTCGACGGCCAGCTCCCCCATCACCTCATCGCTCAACGCCTCGAACGGCTCGACCGTCAGCACACCGTCCTTAAGCTCCCACATGCCACCGACAGTTCCGTCGACCAGGAACGTGGGATGGACAGCCGCCCCCACGCACACCTGCTTCCGCTGCTCAGCGGTCATCATCCGGCCGCGGTCGGCGAAGGCGACGATGAGGTTGTCGAACCAGGGCAGGAAGCGGACGGGCGCGGGCGCGTCGGCGGCGGCGAGCGGCGCGTCCGCCAGGTCGAACAGGACGCGGCCGGAGGCGTCGCGGTAGCGGCGCAGGCCGGGCATCGCCTCCATGACACCGCGCAGCCGGGTCAGCCCCGACCACATCTGCACGTCCATCACGCTCGCCGGCCCGAACGCCGCCAGGTAGCGCGCCACGAGCCGCTCCACCGGCGGCGCCGGCTCCAGTGGCCGGCCCAGCCACTCCTCCGCCAGTGTGAACGGCGTGGGCCCGCCCGTCCCCCAGAGCCCGTTCGGCGGCGTGTGCACGATCGGCAGCAGCGCCTGCGGCGAGAAGCCCAGCGCGACGGGGTCGACCTCGGGCCACCGCTCGCGCAGCAGGTCGCGGAGCTGAGGGCGGGTGAGCGTGCGTCCTGCCAGGTGGCCGCGGGCCAGTGCGGCGAGCTCCTCGACGTCCACCCCGCGCATCAGCCGCCCGAACGCCGCCTGCCGGGTACGCGACAGGATCACCTGCACCAGCGGCCGGATCCACACGTAGTCGTCGGCCAGCGCCAGGTGTTGCGTGCCGCGCAGCAGCGAGCCGCGCACCACCCGCCTGTCGTTCAGGAGCGCCGCCAGGTCGGCCTGGGTGAAGGAGGCCAGGCGGGTCCACAGGCCGAGGTACGGCGCGTCGATCTCCTGGCCCTGCACCGCCACCAGGCGCTCGATGGCCTGGGCGGCGGACAGCTCCGAACGGTTCAGCAGGAGCTGCCGCTCCAGCGTGGTGCGGTTGAGTACGCGGGGGCCGAGCTCGGGGGTCAGCGTCATACGGGCAGCGTAGGAGCTAATGCGGCAAGTTCCCTTCCGCATTGCGCAGCTCCTCCAGGGCGTCGCGCAGGTGGCCGGCCAGTTCCCAGGCGTCCGGCACCATCTCCCTGTCGGTGACGATGCCGATGTCGAGGGAGCCGTCGTAGGAGAAGGCCGTGATGTTCACGCCTCCGCTCACGTCCGTGATCACCGAGACGGGGTAGTGGCAGAGCAGCCGCGCGCCGCACACGTACAGGGGGAACTGGGGGCCGGGCACGTTCGAGATGATCAGATTGAACGGCGGCGCGGCCTGGCCGACCAGCGCGAACGCCGAGCGCGAGGCCAGCCCCATGAGCGCGGCGGGCATCGACTCGCTGAACTCGCGCAGCCACCGCGCGGGCGCCAGCGAGAACCTGTCCTTGATGCGGTGCATGGCGTGCCGGACGTGGTGCAGCCGCGCGACCGGGTCGGCGACGTGAACGGCCAGCGGCGCCGTCATGATCGCCACCTGGTTGCCCGGCCCCTCCTCGCCCGCGGCCCGCAGCGAGAACGGCACCCCCGCCACCAGCGGCTGCCGAGGCACCCCGCCGTGCCGGGCCAGCCACGCACGCAGCCCGCCCGCGCACACGGCCATGACCACGTCGTTGACCGTGACCCCGAACCCCTTGCGCACCTGCTTGATCTCCTCCAGCGGCAGCGACACGAACGCGAAGCGCCGGTGCTGCGACAGGGGCCCGCTGAACGGCGTCCTGGGCGCGGGCAGCGCGGGCAGCTCCGGCGCCTGGCCGCTGCCCTCGATGCGGCGGGCGAGCCCGGAGAGCGCCGCGGCGCCGGGGACCCACGACACGACGGGGATCTCGTCCAGGTGCGGGACGGCGCTCGCGGCGAACCGTACGGCCTGCGCGGGGTTGCCCGCCAGCCTGGTCAGGCCGCGCGCCACCATCGCCCACGGCCCGGGGGGCGGCTCGTCCCGCTCGGGCGGGACGGTGGGCGGCGGCCCGGGCTCGGGCGTGAGGTCGAGCAGCGCGGCGAGTACGTCGGCGCCGCCGATGCCGTCCACGGCCGCGTGGTGGATCTTGGTGTAGAGGCCCATGCGGCCGCCGGACAGCCCGTGGATCAGGTAGATCTCCCACAGCGGCCGGCCCCGGTCGAGCCGGCGGGCGTGCAGGCGCGAGATCTGGTCGGCGAGCTGCCGGTCGTCGCCGGGTGGCGGCAGGCCGATCTCGCGGACGTGGTAGTCGAGGTCGAGATCGTCCTCCTGCACCCAGTACGGATGGTCCAGCCCCAGCGGCACGGCGGCCAGCCGGCGTCGTAACGCGGGCACGTAGGGCAGCTTGCGATCGAGCAGGGTCTGCAGGTCGGTGCGGTTGAGGTCGCCGTCCAGGATGGCCAGGCCGGCGATGTTGGCGATGTTCGTGGCGGTCTCGAAATGGAGGAACTGCGCGTCCAGGGCGGTCAGCTGTGGCATCGTCACACCTCCGCCCCGAACCAATCAGACTGCGTCCACGGCTTCAAGAGCCAGCGAGGTGGCGTCGGGCTCGGCGAAGGTGAGCAGCCGCAGGCCCTCCTCCTCCAGCACGTCCAGGTCCGTCCCGGCGAACGGGGTGACGAGCAGCCTGGCCTTCTTGCCCGAGCGCTTGATCTGCCACGTCCCGGCCGCGAAGCCGTCCACCAGGTAGACGGCCCGCACGCGCAGGTTCTTGGTGGCGACGAAGCCCTTGTGCTCGTCGGCCAGCACGCGGGTGCGGTCGGCGTGGCCGAGGATCAGGGTGTCGAAGTCGGGCAGGAAGCGGACGGGGGCTGGCACGTCGCCGCCGGGCCGGGGCGCGCCGGGCAGGTCGAACAGCTCGCGCCCGGCGAAGTCCTTCACGCGCTCCAGGTCCATGCCGGTCATGATGTCGCGCAGGCCGCGCAGCCCCGACCAGGTCTGCACGTCGGCGGGGGTGGCGGGGCCGAAGGCGGCGAGGTACCGCTCGATCAGCACGGGCACGCCGGCCGGGGCCGGCGCGACGGCGGGCAGGCCGAAGGCGGGGTCGCGCGGGTAGCTCCACCGGTCCTCGGTCGGCTCGATGACCAGCGGGGTCAGCATGCGCACGGCGTACCCCAGCGCCCGGTCGTACCCTCCGGGAAACTCCTCCAGCAGCCGCGGCCGCAGCTCGTTGAACGTCATCGGCCCCGCCGTCAGCAACCGCCGCGCCGCGGCCGAGACCGCCTCGAAGTCCACCCCGTCGAAGCGCCGCGCGGCGGCCTCCAGCACCGGCGCCACCACCGGCCGGAACGCCGCGAAGTCGGCGGCCGTCACGAGGTGCAGCGTGCCCCGCCACATCGTGGCCCGCACCAGCGTGCGGGCGTGCAGCGCCGCGTGCAGGTCGGCACGCTCGAACCCCGCCAGCCGCGTCCAGATCCCGAGGTACGGCGGGCGCGGCTCCTGCGCCTGCAGGCCCACCAGGCGGTGCACCACGTCGGCCACATCCCCCTCGTGACGGGAGAGCAGGTGCTGACGGGCCAGGGTGGCACGGTTGAGGTCGCGAAGGCTGAGCATCTACATAGCATGCCTTTCCCCATCAAAGAGGTACGTGCCACGTACCCCGCCCTGGCCGACGGCTACGCCTACCTCGACGGCGCCGCCGGCACGCAGACCCCCCGCCCCGTGATCGACGCCATCGCCACCGCCTACCGGACGGGGATCGGCAACGTCGGCGGTGCCTTCCCGGCCAGCCACCGCTCCGACGCCATCGTGGCCGCCTGCCGCGCCGCCGTGGCCGACCTGGTCGGCGGCCACCCGGACGGCGTGATACTCGGCCCGAACATGACCACTCTCACCTACCGCCTGTGCAGGGCGCTGGCGGGCCCGGGCGACGAGGTCGTGCTCTCCCGCCTGGACCACGACGCCAACGTGCGTCCCTGGACGCAGACCGGCGCCACCGTGCGCTGGGCCGAGGTGGACCCGGTCACCGGCGAGCTGCCCGTCGAGCAGTACGCGGAGCTGATCAACGAGCGGACCAGGGTCGTCGCGGTCACGGCGGCCAGCAACATCCTCGGCACCCGCCCCGACGTGCCCGCCATCGCGGAGCTGGCGCACCGGGCGGGCGCGCTGATGTACGTGGACGGCGTGCACGCCACCCCGCACGGCCCGGTGGACATGCGGGCGCTGGGCGCCGACTTCTACGCCACCAGCGCGTACAAGTGGTCGGGCCCGCACATCGGCGCGGTGATCGCCGACCCGGCGCTGCTGGAGACCGTCAGGCCCGACAAGCTGGCCTCCTCGCCCGACACGGTGCCGCACCGTTTCGAGACGGGTACGCTGCCGTTCGCCGACCTCGACGGGGTGACCGCCGCCGTGGACCACCTGGCCGCCATGGTGCCGGGCACGGGCAGCCGCCGCGAGCGCCTGCTCACCTCGATGGCCGCCGCCGAGGAGCACGAGCTGGCGCTGTTCGCCGAGCTCGTCGCGGGCCTGGAGACGATGCCGCACGTCACCCTGTACGGCAAGCCGGCCAGGCGCACCGCCACCGCCTACTTCAACGTGGCCGGGCACGCCCCGCGCCAGGTGGCCGAGCGCCTGGCCAGGCTGCGTGTGAACGTGTGGAGCGGCCACAGCTACGCCTGGGAGCTGACCGGCGCGCTCGGCATCCGTGACACGGGCGGCGCGGTGCGCGCGGGCCTGGTGCACTACAACGACCGCTCGGACGTCGACCGCCTCCTGGAGGGGGTGGCCGGCCTGGGGTGAGCGCCGGGGTGTGCATGATGCACGGTGAGGCCATCGCGGCTGTGGGAAATCACCACTGACTCCCACTTGACCAGCACCTATGGTGGGCGGCTAAGCAACACCTCCCGCCTGCGAAGGAGCCCGGCATGGCCTCAGCCGTCGGTGTCGACGATTACGCGCTCACCAGGGTCCCCCAGAGCGCCCGCTACTCCTGGTGGTCGGTCGCCGTGCAACGGTTCGGCCAGGTCTCCGCGCTCAGCCAGTTCCTGCTCGGCGCCACGCTGGGCTTCGGGATGGGGTTCTGGGAGGCGTTCCTCGCGCTGACCCTGGGCGCCGTCATCCTGGAGGTGGTGGCCGTCTTCGTCGGCATCATCGGGATGCGGGAGGGGCTGTCCACCTCCATGCTGGCCCGCTGGACGGGGTTCGGCCGGTCCGGGTCCGCCCTGATCGGCCTGGCGATCGGCATCAGCCTCGTGGGCTGGTTCGGCATCCAGTCGGCGGTCTCCGCGCAGGGGCTGGCCGCCCTGGTGGGCGGGCTGCCGGAGTGGGGCTGGTCGCTGGTGTTCGGGCTGGTGGTCACCTCGATCGTGCTGTGGGGTTTCGGCTCCATGGCGTGGACGGCGTACGTGACCGTGCCCGCGTTCCTCGTCCTGGTCGGCTGGTCGATCATCAGCGAGCTGTCCCGGCACGACGTGGGCGCGCTGATGGCCTCGGCGCCGCCCGGCCCGCAGCTCAGCCTGCTGGAGGGCACGACGCTGGTCGCGGGCGGGTTCATCGTGGGCTCGATCATCACGCCGGACATGACCAGGTTCAACCGCAGCGTCGCCGACGTGGTCAAGCAGACGGTGCTCGGCGTCACGCTCGGCGAGTACGTCATCGGCATGGCCGGGGTGCTGCTCGCGCACGCCGTCGGCACCAGCGAGATCACCACCATCGTCACCTCGTCGGTCGGCTGGGTCGGCATCCTGGTGATCGTCGCCGGCACCATCAAGATCAACGACTGGAACCTCTACTCCTCCGGCCTCGGCCTGGTGAACTTCGTCGGCACGGTCTTCGGCAAGCAGGTGCACCGCGGCCTGGCCACCGCGCTCATCGGCGTGGTCGGCAGCGTGCTGGCCGCGGCCGGCATCCTGGGCGCCTTCACCGAGTTCCTGACGCTGCTCGGCGTGGCGTTCCCGCCCATCGCCGGGATCATGGTGGCCGAGTACTTCGTGGTGCGGCGCTGGCGCGGCGACCTGGAGGCCGCCAGGGCGCGCGGGGAACTGCCGGAGCAGGCGCCGGCCTGGGTGCCGGCCACGCTGGTGATCTGGCTGGTCGCGGCCTTGGTGGGCAGGTTCGTGGAGGTCGGGCTCGGCAGCATCAACTCGCTGGTCGTGGCCTTCGTGCTCTACGTGGTGGCGGGGAAGCTGGGGCTGGTGCGGGGCGTGGGGGCCGGCCGTACCGAGCAGGTGCGGGTCTGAGAGACAAGTGAGGGGAAATTCCGTGCGTATCGGCATCGACGTGGGCGGTACCAACACCGACGCCGTCCTCCTGGACGGGCGGCAGGTGCTCGCCGCCGTCAAGACCAGCACCACCGCCGACGTCACCTCCGGCATCGTGGCCGCCATCGCGGGGCTGCAGGAGCAGCGGCCGTTCGACCCGGCGGACGTGCGGGCCGTGATGATCGGCACAACGCACTTCATCAACGCCCTGGTCGAGGCGCGCAGGCTGGCCCCGACGGCGGCGCTGCGGCTGAGCCTGCCGGCGGGGGCGTCGCTGCCTCCGATGGTCGACTGGCCGGGGCGGCTGATCGAGGCGGTGTCCGGGCGCGGGTACCTGGTGCACGGCGGGCACGAGTTCGACGGCCGGCACATCGCCGAGCTGGACGAGGCCGAGGTACGCAAGGCCGCCGCCGACATGGGGCAGGCGGGGGTGCGCAGCGTCGCGATCACGTCGGTGTTCTCGCCGGTCAACGCCGAGTTCGAGGCGCGCGCCGCGGAGATCGTCGCCGCTGAGCTGCCCGACGCGGCGATCTCGCTGTCCTCCGAGATCGGCCGCATCGGCCTGCTGGAGCGGGAGAACGCCACCATCATCAACGCCGCGCTGCGCGAGCTGGCCGCGCACATCGTGGACGGCCTGGCCTCCTCGGTCACCGGGGCGGGCATCACGGCGCCGCTGTACCTGAGCCAGAACGACGGCACGCTCATGGACGTGGACTTCGCCCGCCGCTACCCGGTGGCGACGTTCGCCTCCGGCCCCACCAACTCCATGCGCGGCGCCGCCGTCCTGTCGGGGCTCGACACCTGCGCGGTGGTGGACGTGGGAGGCACCACCAGCGACGTGGGCGTGCTGCGGCACGGCTTCCCGCGCGAGGCCACCACCGACGTGACCGTGGCCGGGATCCGGACGAACTTCCGCATGCCGGACGTGTTGTCCATCGGCATCGGCGGCGGCAGCCGGGTCCGCGACGGAGCCGTGGGCCCCGACTCCGTGGGCTACGAGCTGACCTCCAGGGCGCTGGTGTTCGGCGGCGACACGCTGACCGCGACCGACATCGCCGTGGCGGCGGGCCGGGCCGAGATCGGCGACCCCTCACTGGTCGGGCACCTGGACAAGGGCCTGGTCGAGGCGGCGCTGCGGCGCATCGCGGCCGACGTCGCCGACGTCGTGGAGCGCATGCGCACCTCCGCGGAGCCGCTGCCCGTGGTGGCCGTCGGCGGCGGCTCGGTGCTGCTGCCCGACGAGCTGGCGGGCGCGGGCGAGGTGCGCCGGCCCGACCACTACGCCGTGGCCAACGCGATCGGCGCGGCCATCGCCCAGATCGGCGGCGAGGTGGACCGCGTGTACGCCGTGGAGCCGGGCCGCCGCGACGCCGTGGTGGACGCGGCCAAGCAGGAGGCCGTGGACCGGGCCGTGGCCGCCGGCGCGTCCCCCTCGACGGTGCAGATCGTGGACTTCGACGAGGTGCCGATCCCGTACCTGCCGGGCAACGCCACCCGCATCAGGGCCAAGGCCGTGGGCGAACTGCAGCTCACCGACGCGAAGGGACGCTGACACATGCGCGAGATCACCCTGGCGGACCTCGACGACCTGGCGACCGGCGCGGCCATCCTCGGCACGGGCGGCGGCGGCGACCCGCACATCGGCCGCCTGCTGGCCGCCTCCGCCGTGCGCGAGTACGGCCCGGTCAAGCTGTGCTCGCTGGAGGAACTGCCCGACGGCGCCGCGCTCGTGCAGGTGGCCATGATGGGCGCGCCGACCGTGATGGTGGAGAAGCTGCCCTCGATCGACCAGGTCTCCGCCGCGGCGGACGCGCTGAGCGGCTACCTCGGCAGCGGCCTGACCCACATCGCCTGCGCCGAGGCGGGCGGCGTCAACTCGCTGATCCCGGTGGTCGCGGCGGCGCAGCTCGGGCTGCCGCTGGTGGACGCCGACGGCATGGGGCGGGCCTTCCCGGAGATCCAGATGGTGCTGCCCACCCTGTACGGCGTGCGCGCCACCCCGATGGCCATCGCCGACGAGAAGGGCAACCGCGCCGTCCTGGACACCGTGGACAACCACTGGGCCGAACGCCTGGCCCGCTCGGCGACCATCGACATGGGCTGCTCGGCGATGATCAGCTCGTACGCGATGTCCGGCGCCCAGGCCCGCGAGTCGCTCGTGCCCGGCACCCTCGGCCTCTGCGCCGAGCTGGGCAGGCTGGTGCGCCAGGCGCGGGCCGCGCACGCCGACCCCGTGGCCGCCGTGGTGGCGCGGCTGGGCGGCTCGACGCTGTTCACCGGCAAGGTGACCGACGTCGAGCGGCGTACCGTGACCGGCTTCGCCCGGGGCACCGCGACGCTGGCGGGCCTGGACGGCGACGCGGGCGGCGAGCTGATCCTGCGATTCCAGAACGAGTACCTGGTCGCCGAGGTGGACGGGCGGGTGCGGGCGACCGTACCTGACCTGATCTGCACCCTCGACCGGGAGAGCGGCGAGGCCGTCACCACCGAGGCGCTGCGGTTCGGGCAGCGGGTGACGGTCATCGCCGCGCCCGCCGACCCGCGCTGGCACACCCCGGAGGGCCTGGCGCTGGCCGGGCCGCGGTACTTCGGCTACGACCTGGACCCGGTGGGGGCGGCCGGATGAGCTGGGAGCTGACCGAGGCGGACCTGCCCGACCTGGCGCGCGGCGCCGCCGTGCTGGGCACGGGCGGGGGCGGCGACCCGTACGTCGGGCACCTGCTGGTGCGCGAGGCGATCCGCGAGCACGGCCCGATCACCGTGCTCGACCCGGCGGAGCTGGACGACGACGCGCTGGTCATCCCCACCGCCCAGATGGGCGCGCCGACGGTGGTGCACGAGAAGCTGCCGCGCGGCACCGAGCCGGTCGCCGCGCTGCGCGCGCTGGAGGCGCACCTGGGCAGGCGGGCGGGCGCCACCATGCCGATCGAGTGCGGCGGCATCAACTCGATGATCCCGCTCGTGGTGGCCGCCAGGACCGGCCTGCCCGTCGTGGACGCCGACGGCATGGGCCGCGCCTTCCCCGAGCTGCAGATGGAGACGTTCGCGGTGTACGGGGTGCCGGGCTCGCCGATGGTCGTGGCCGGGGAGCGCGGCGAGACCACGATCATCGACACCGGCGCCGACAACGCGCGCATGGAGTGGCTGGCCCGTGGGGTGACGATCCGCCTCGGCGGCGTGGCGCACATCGCCGAGTACCCGATGACCGGAGCGCAGGTCAAGCGCACGGCGGTGCCGCGCACCCTGTCGCTGGCCCGTACGGTGGGCAGCACGCTGCGGCAGGCCAGGGAACGCGCGGCCGACCCGGTCGCGGCGCTGGCCGAGGCGCTGCGCGCCACCCTGTACGGGCACCTGCGGGTGCTGTTCCGCGGCAAGGTCACCGACGTCGAGCGGCGTACCGAGGCGGGCTTCGCCCGGGGCCGGGCGGCGGCGGTGTCGTTCGACGGGCGGCACGAGCTGGAGCTGATGTTCCAGAACGAGCACCTGGTGGCGCTGGTGGACGGCGAGCCGCGCTGCGTGGTGCCCGACCTGGTGTGCGTGCTGGAGTCGGAGCAGGCCGAGCCGATCACCACCGAGAGCCTGCGTTACGGCCAGCGGATCACGGTCGTGGGCATCTCCACGCCCGCCCTGATGCGCACCCCGGAGGCGCTCGCGGTGTTCGGGCCGGCCGCGTTCGGCCTGCCGTACCCGTTCAGGCCCGTGGAGGAGGTCGCGTGAACGGCCGGACAGCGGTGATCTGAGGGGGTTCCCCTGTTACGGTGGGCACACTTCAAGATCGAAAGGTGTGCCGTGACACTCCCCCTCACCGCGGTCCTGCTCGCCTCGTTACTCACCCCGCCGTCTGCCGCCGCCCTGCCCGCGTGCCCGCAGATCTTCGGGCACGGCGGCTACCCCACCGGCGCCAACGCCTGGGAGCGGGACCAGGTCCGCCAGCCCAACAACCCGACGGCCATCCGTCAGTACAAGGCGTGGGGCTCGGCGGGCGTGGAGGCCGACCTGCAGCTCACCAGGGACGGCACCAAGGCCGTCATGTGGCACAACACCTCCACCTGGGGGCTGACGGGCACGAAGAAGAACATCACCGAGATCTGGTGGGCCACGGGCGACACGAAGCTGCAGGGCCGCACCATCACCCGGGGTCCGTTCCTGGGCGAGAAGGTCTACACCTTCCGCGAGTGGCTGGCCGCGATGCGCTCCGCCGGCCTGGTCGGCCTGGTGGAGATCAAGCCCGAGGCCCGGCAGTCGCTGTTCAGCACGAACGCCACGATCAAGGCGCGGGCCTGGGCCGAGGTGCTCGACCCCGTCAAGGAGAACATCGGGTCACAGGAGATCATCCTGTACTCCCACGACAGCGGGATCGCCGCGGAGCTGCGCACCAGGGTGACGGCCGCCGGCCTGACGCAGGTGCTGCGCGGCGGCCCCGTCTGGCCGGACGTGACCAAGTGGGAGGAGCCGCCGCCCTCCTGGACGCTGAACCAGAGCGCCTGGCAGGCGGCGCTGCAGAGCGGCGCCAGGCGGATCGCCACCGACTATCCGTCGCAGCTGCGCGGCTGGCTCGTGGGCAAGTGCCAGCAAACTTGAGCTACTCCAGATTATGACGGTATGTTGCTCCCATGGCGTCTGACCTCGAGACGCAGTTGCGATCGGTCTCTTTACGGGTGACCCGGCCGCGGCTGGCAGTGCTCGCCGCGCTGCGCGACCACGCGCACATCGACACCGACACGGTGATCGCCCTGGTTCGGGCAGAGCTCCCCAGGGTCTCCCACCAGGCGGTGTACGACGTGCTGCGCGCGCTGACCAACGCCGGCCTGGTACGGCGCATCGAGCCAGCCGGCAGCACAGCCCGTTACGAGTCCCGCACAGGAGACAACCACCACCATGTCGTGTGCCGCTCCTGCGGTGCGATCGCGGACGTCGACTGCACCGTCGGCCACGCCCCTTGTCTCACCCCCTCCGATGATCAGGGCTTCCTGGTCGACGAGGCGGAGGTGGTCTTCTGGGGCACCTGCCCCGACTGCACGACCAGACGTGATGCCCAATGATCCGGCAGTTCGGAAGGAAATAAATGAGCGACACGCAGGACAACGCCCCCTCCAGCGCGCAGGGCGTGGATCAGAAGGCGGCAGCCGGCTGCCCGGTCGCGCATGACTCCGTGACCGCGCACGGCAGCGAGAGCGAGAACCCGGCCATCGACTCGCCGACTCCGAAGCGGAGCGGCCGTCCCAGGACGAACCGGGACTGGTGGCCCAACCAGCTCGACCTGTCGATGCTGCGCGCTCACTCGTCCAAGAGCAACCCGCTGGGCGAGGGGTTCAGCTACGCCAAGGAGTTCGAGAAGCTCGACGTCGAGGCGCTCAAGCAGGACATCGTCGAGGTGCTCACCACCTCGCAGGACTGGTGGCCGGCCGACTTCGGCCACTACGGCGGCCTGATGATCCGCATGAGCTGGCACGCCGCGGGCACCTACCGCATCCACGACGGCCGCGGTGGGGCCGGCGACGGCGGGCAGCGGTTCGCGCCGCTGAACAGCTGGCCCGACAACGCCAACCTCGACAAGGCCCGGCGGCTGCTGTGGCCGGTCAAGCAGAAGTACGGCCAGCAGATCTCCTGGGCCGACCTGCTCGTGCTGGCCGGCAACGTGGCCCTGGAGTCGATGGGCTTCAAGACCTTCGGCTTCGGCTTCGGCCGTGAGGACGTCTGGGAGCCCGAGGAGATCTTCTGGGGCCCCGAGGACGCCTGGCTCGGCGACGAGCGCTACGTCTCGGAGTCGGAGATGGTGCCGGACGTCGGCGCCACCGAGATGGGCCTCATCTACGTCAACCCGGAGGGCCCCCGCGGCAACGCGGACCCGGCCGCGGCGGCGCACTTCATCCGCGAGACCTTCGGCCGGATGGCGATGAACGACGAGGAGACCGTCGCCCTCATCGCCGGCGGCCACACCTTCGGCAAGACCCACGGCGCCGGCGTCGCCGACGACCACGTGGGCCCCGAGCCCGAGGGCGCGCCGCTGGAGGCGCAGGGCCTGGGCTGGCTGAGCACGCACGGCAGCGGCAAGGCCGGCGACACGATCACCAGCGGTCTCGAGGTGACGTGGACGGACGTGCCGACGCAGTGGAGCAACCGCTTCTTCGAGATCCTGTTCGGCTACGAGTGGGAGCTCACCACGAGCCCCGGCGGCGCCAAGCAGTGGGTCGCCAAGGACGCCGAGCCGATCATCCCGGACGCCCACGACCCGTCGAAGAAGCACCTGCCGACGATGCTGACGACCGACCTGTCGCTGCGCGTCGACCCGATCTACCGCGAGATCTCGCTGCGCTTCCTCAACAACCCCGACGAGTTCGCGCTGGCGTTCGCCAAGGCCTGGTACAAGCTGCTGCACCGTGACATGGGCCCGGTCAGCCGCTTCCTCGGCCCGTGGGTTCCCGAGCCCCAGCTGTGGCAGGACCCGGTGCCGGCCGTCGACCACGAGCTCGTGGGCGAGGCCGACATCGCGGCGCTCAAGGCGAAGGTGCTGGACTCCGGCCTGACCACCGCCCAGCTCGTCTCCACCGCGTGGGCCTCGGCCGCGAGCTTCCGGTCCACCGACAAGCGCGGCGGCGCCAACGGCGCCCGCATCCGCCTGGAGCCGCAGCGCAACTGGGAGGTCAACCAGCCCGAGCAGCTCGCCACGGTGCTGAGCACCCTGGAGGGCATCCAGCGGGAGTTCAACGAGGCCGGTGGCGCGAAGATCTCGCTCGCCGACCTCATCGTGCTGGCCGGCTCCGCGGCCGTGGAGCAGGCGGCGGCCGAGGCCGGCGTGAAGGTGACGGTGCCGTTCCACCCGGGCCGCACCGACGCCACGCAGGAGCAGACCGACGTCGAGTCGTTCTCGGTCCTGGAGCCGCGGGCCGACGGGTTCCGCAACTACCTGCGCGCCGGTGAGAAGGCCCAGCCGGAGCTGCTGCTCGTCGACCGCGCGTACATGCTCAACCTGACCCCGCCGGAGATGACCGTCCTGGTCGGCGGCCTGCGCTCGCTCGGTGCCAACGTGGGCGGCAGCAAGCACGGTGTCCTCACCGACCGGCCCGGCGTGCTCAGCAACGACTTCTTCGCCAACCTGCTCTCCCCGGGGACGCGGTGGAAGGCGTCGGAGTCGGAGGAGAACGTGTACGAGATCCGCGACCTGTCCACCGATGAGCTGAAGTGGACCGCCACCCCGGTGGACCTCATCTTCGGCTCCAACTCCCAGCTGCGCGCCCTCGCCGAGGTCTACGCCAGCCGGGACGCCGACGAGAAGTTCGTCAACGACTTCGTCGCCGCCTGGACCAAGGTCATGGAGCTCGACCGGTTCGACCTCGCCTGATCCGTCCTGACCCGCCGAGCCCGGCCGAGCTTCCCGCTCGGCCGGGCTCGTTTGGTTATGCCGGATATGCGGCTCGTATAGCCGGGCTTGTCATCCTGGCGGGATGACAAGCGGGACAAGGGCCGGCGGCGACCGGCGGCCCACATTTCTGCCTTCCTCTGGTCGTATAGTGAGATCACGCGCGGTCCGGAATGATCAAAGGGAGCCATGGCCAAGGTCGGAATCAGTGACGTCGCCGCCCGTGCCGGGGTCAGCGAAGCGACCGTCAGCCGCGTGCTCAACCGCAGGGGCGTGGTCGCCGCCACGACGCGACGCGCCGTCGAGGACGCCCTGCGCGAGCTGGGCTACGACCGCGGCGGCCAGAGCCAGCTCGTCATCGTCCTGACGCCCGGTCTGGCCCAGCCGTTCTTCGGGCGGCTGTGCGAGCTGATCGAGTCGGCGCTGGCTCCCCAGGGTTTCAAGGCCGTCGTGTGCTCCACCACGGTGGGCGGGCTCCAGGAGATCGACTTCATCACCTCGATGATGGACGTCGGCATCGCGGGCGCGGTCTTCGCCTCGGCCAGCAACACCCTGGTCGGCGCCGACCCCGGGCCGTACCGGCTGCTGCAGGAGCGCCAGATCCCGTTCGTGTCGATGAACGGCGCGATCGAGGGCATCTCCGCGCCCAGCTTCTCCACCAACGACAAGGTGGCCGCGGCGCTGGCCGTCGAGCACCTGTGGGGCCTCGGTCACCGGCAGATCGGCATGATCGTCGGCCCGGTGGGCAACCGGCCGAGCGAGCGGCGGCTGGAGGGCTTCCTGGAGTCGATGGGCGCGCTGGGCGCCGAGGATCCGCGCCGGCACGTCGTCCGTCAGGTCTACAGCGTCGAGGGCGGCATGTCCGCGGCGGAGACCCTCCTCGACCAGGGGGTGACCGCCATCGTCGCGGCCAGCGACTACATGGCGCTGGGCGCGATCCGCACGGCGAGCCGCCGCGGCCTGTCCGTGCCCGCCGACCTGTCCGTCGTCGGCTACGACGACCACCAGATCATGGGGTTCGTCGATCCGCCGCTGACCACCGTCCGCCAGCCGATCGAGCGGATCTCGCAGGCCATCTCGGCCACGATGGTGCATCTGGTGAACCGGCGGCCGGTGCCGGCCGGGGAGCTGATGTTCGACCCCGAGCTGATCGTCCGCAGCTCGACGGCCGCTCCTCGCGACTGACCTTCTTGTCGTCTTCCTGACGTGTTCCTGCAAGGCGGCGTCACGCTGCCTTGCCATGTTGGCGTGCCCATCCTCCGTGAGCCGAGTCGGCGCTGTGCACGTTTGTTGTCGGACCGTTGACGGGTTTGAAGCAGCTATGTAACACTCGCTCCTCATGACGAACAAGTCACCATCTGCGACTTCTGTCGGCAGATCGGGACAGAATCACCCACCTGAGCAGGTCTGGGTTGATTCGAGCATGACGGATCTTGTCGAGTCTTTCAGCTGGGCGTCAACGCGCTCGCAGGAATGGGTGCAGACCGGGCGGGACTCCGCCTTCCTGCCCAGCTACTGGGCGGCGATGACGGACCGGCCGATGTTCTACTCGCGCGACTTCGCCCACCAGACGCTCGGCGCCCACCTCCTGGGGCTGGACACCGAGAACCTCGCGATGCTCCGGCACTTCGCCGGCTCGGCCACCGGGGCGCGCGGCTGGTACCCGCTCTGGGCGTTCATGTTCGACGGCACCCCGGCCGCCATCGACTACCGCTCCGACGACGACTTCGTCCGGGAGATCCCGGCGCCGTTCGAGCTGGTGGAGAAGGCGGTCGAGCAGTACCGCTGGACGGCGGACGAGCGGTTCCTGCTCGACCCGGTGATCGCGGGGTTCCTGCGCACCACGATGACCGCGTTCGTCGAGTTGCACGACCCGCTCGGGACGGGCGTCGCCGGCGAGCGGGGCACCGGGGACTTCTGGTCGGGCACGGCCACCTACAACGAGGTGGAACGGCCGCCGTACCTGCGGGTCGCGGCCGACGGGATCGCGAGCCAGTGGGCGGCGCACCATGCGCTCGGCTCGGCGGCCGTGCTCCCGGCGGACTTCGCCGCCTGGAACCGCTCGCGCGCCGCGGAGCTGCGGCAGCACTTCTCCGACGCCTGGTGGTCGCAGGACGGCCGCCACTACACGGCGGGCTTCACCGCCGAGGGCCCGGTCGCCGGTTTCCGGCTGGAGAGCACCTGGTTCCCCGCGCTGAAGGGCATCATGCGCGCCGACGAGCGCTCGGCCGCGCACCTGGACTTCCTGGCCGCCGGGCTGGAGGCGGCGCCGCCCGCCAACATCGAGGCCGCCACCTACCTCCCGGAGGCGTTCCTGCGCTACGGCAGGGACGGCGAGGCGTTGCGGTGGATCCGCGCCCTGGCCGCCTCCCGCGCGGACTACCCGGAGGTGCCCTTCACCCACGTCGCCCACGTGGCGACCGGCCTGACCGGGCTGGAGCCCGGTGAGCGGCCGGGCGTCGTCCGCACCCGCTCGCACCTGCCCCCCGGCGAGTGGCTGGCGGCCGGGAACGTTCCCGTCGGCGGCTCCCGCATCGGCGTCAGGCACGACGGCCGGGAGGCTACGGAGCTCCAGGTGACCGGCGGCCCGGGCGTGACCTGGGCCGCCACCTGGGACGACGGGCAGGTCTCCACGATCGAGGTGCCGGCCGGCACCCGTGTACGGGCGACCCCGGACGGCGGCGTCACCCGGCTCCCCGCCCGTTGACAGATCACTCTCGCGAAGGAGACCCCCATGCAGGCCAAGGCACTCACCGCTGTCACCGTCGCCTCGTTCCTCGCTCTCGCGGCGTGCGGCGGCGACCCGGGCGCGGACCCTGCGACCGGCGGTCAGGGCATCGTCACCATCACCTACGCCTTCTGGGGCAACAACGACGAGGCCGCCACCATCAAGTCGATGATCGCGGCGTTCGAGAAGGCGAACCCGGCCGTCAAGGTCGAGGCCAACTGGATCCAGAGCGACTACGAGCAGAAGCTGCAGACCTCGATCGCCGGCGGGGACGCCCCGACCGTGGCGCAGATCTCCAACACCGCGCTGCCGAGCTTCGCCAACGCGTTCACCCCCGTCGAGGTGGACCACGGCGTCTACTACTCGCCGGCCGTCGCGAAGGCCGGCAACGTCGGCGGCACCGACTACGCCGTCCCCTTCGTCGCCAAGAGCAAGGTCATGGCGGTCAACAAGGCCGCCTTCGAGGCCGCCGGCCTGGCCGTCCCGTCCGGGTCGGCCCCGATGAGCACCGCGGACTTCGTGGCCGCGGCCAGGAAGCTGACCTCCGGGTCGGGCGAGAAGAAGGTCTACGGCTCCGCGCCGCTGTGGTACGACGGCTGGCTGGTCGCGGAGGGCGGCTCGTACTACAGCGCCGACGGCCGGACCTGCACCATGGGCAACGCCGACGGTATCCGGGCCGCGCAGGTCGTGGTGGACTCCACGAAGCCGGACGGGTTCGCGCCGAGCCCGGCCGACACCCAGGGGCAGGACATGTTCCAGTGGTTCGCGGACGGCAAGGTCGCGATGCTGCCCGACTTCGGGCCGTGGAACATCGCCAAGCTCGCCGCCCTCGACACCGCGAAGTTCCTCGTCGTGCCGATGCCGGGCAAGGGCGAGCCGATGGAGGTGGACAGCCTCGGCATCTCCAAGTCGGCGGAGCAGGCGGAGGCGAGCGCGGCCAGGACGTTCGCGACGTTCATGAGCACCAGCCCCGCCGCGCAGAACCTGCTCGCCTCGACGACGTCCGCGCTCGGCGTGCCGGTCGTGCAGGGGTCGCTGGAGTCCTTCAAGTCGATCGCGCCGAAGGTGAACCTGCAGGCGTTCGTCGATGCCGTCACCGACGCCGTCACCACGGCGTACGTGAAGGACAAGGTCAAGATCGAGAGCACCTTCTCCACGGATCTGAACTCGCGCACCGCGATCGGCTCCGGCACCGAGGACCCGGCGGCCGTGCTGCCGGAGCTGCAGGCCCAGTGCCAGCAGATGCTCGACGCGACCAAGTAGACCGGCGAAGGGAGGCGGGGACATCGCCATGGAGGACATCGTGGGCGGCCTCGAAGGTCTGCTCGGACGGCTGCACGTCTACGAGGGTCTCAGACCCATCCTGTCCTTAGTGATCATGCTGGCCGCCGTGTTCGCCGTCCTGCTGGCCGGCTTGCGGGGGGCCGTGCGCGCACGCTGGATCTCGCGGAACACCGCCGCCTTCTGGATCTTCGTCTCGCCGTGGATCATCGGGTTCCTCCTGTTCACGGGAGGGCCGATGGCCTACTCCCTGTACCTGTCGTTCACCGACTGGAACCTCATCGACCCACCGGAGTTCGTCGGGCTCGCCAACTACGCGGAGGCGTTCACGGACCCGGACCTCGGGCAGTCGATCAAGGTCACGCTCACCTACGCCGCCGTCAGCGTCCCGCTGCAGACGGTGCTGTCGCTGGCGGTGGCGCTGCTGATGAACAGCAGGGTGCGCGGCATCCACGTGTTCCGCACGATCTGGTACCTGCCGTCGCTCGTCACCGGGGTGGCGCAGGCCGTGCTGTTCATCTGGGTGTTCAACCCCAGCTACGGGCTGGCCAACGGGCTGCTGCGGCTGATCGGCGTCGAGGGCCCCCGCTGGCTCTTCGACGCGGACTGGGCACTGCCGACGGTGATCATCATGAGCCTCTGGACGGTCGGCGGCAACATGATCATCTACCTGGCCGGGCTCCAGGACATCGCCAAGGAGCTCTACGAGGCGGCGCAGATCGACGGCGCCGGCCGGTGGCGCAGGCTGTGGAACATCACCCTGCCGCAGGTGAGCCCCGTGATCTTCTTCAACGTGGTCACCGGGCTCATCTACGCCATGCAGACCTTCACCCAGGGGTACGTCGTCACCCACAACGGCGGCGGCCCGTCGGACTCGCTGCTGTTCTACGTCCTCTACCTCTACAACAACGCGTTCTCCTTCTTCCGGATGGGCTACGCGTCCGCCCTGGCCTGGATCTTCTTCATCATGATCATGGTGCTCACCGCGCTCGTCTTCCGCGGCAGCGCCTTCTGGGTCTACTACGAATCGCAACGACCGAAGGAGCGCGAGCGGCGTGTCCATGCCCACCAGGCCCACTGACGCCAACCAGCGCGGGCCGCTCGGCACCCGGATCCTGGCGCTCACCCTGCTCGTGATCGGGTCGGCCGGCTTCGTCTACCCGTTCCTGTGGATGATCGCGACCGCGCTGCGCACGCCGGAGGGGGTGGCGCACGCGGGCGCCTCGCTCTGGCCGCTGCAGTGGCAGTGGTCCAACTTCGCCGAGGGGCTCGGCTCGTTCCCCTTCTGGACCTACCTGCGCAACTCGCTGCTCAGCACGCTCGTACCGGTCGTCGCGGTCGTCTTCTCCTCGTCGCTGGTCGGCTTCGCCTTCGCGCGGATCAGGGCGCGGGGGGCCGGGGTGCTGTTCGCGGTCGTGCTGTCGACGCTCCTGCTGCCGCAGGAGGTCACGATCGTGCCGCAGTTCATCCTGTTCAGGAACCTCGACATGATCGACACGCTGTGGCCGATCATCGTGCCGACGTTCTTCGGCTCGGCGTTCTTCATCTTCCTCTACCGGCAGTTCTACCTGCGGCTGCCGGAGGCGCTGACGGACGCCGCGCTCATCGACGGGGCGGGCTGGTTCCGCATCTGGTTCTCGATCTACCTGCCGCTGTCGCGCCCGATCATCATCGCCACGGCGGTGCTGCAGTTCATGTCGTACTGGAACAACTTCTTCCAGGCCGCCATCTATCTCACGACGGACCGGTGGAAGACCCTGCCGCTGGCGCTGGCCGGGTTCCAGTCCGTCAACGGGACGGACACGCCGCTCCTGATGGCCACCGCCCTGGTGGTCACCGCGCCCTGCGTGCTGCTGTTCTTCATCGCCCAGCGCCATATCATCGGCGGAATCTCATTCACGGGGAGCAAATGACCGACCTCGCATCACCGTCGCCCGTCACCTTCTGGCTGCCGGGCACGTCGCAGGCGCCGCCCGAGACCCCGGTCGTCCTGGACGGTCACCGTCCCGGCGCCGGGCTCCGGCTCCAGGCGACCCCGTCGGCGGGCACCCGGGTCCGCACCCTCGGCGAGGGCGTGGTCGAGGTGGTGTTCCGCACCCTCGGCGAGCCCTTCGGCCTGACGGCGGCGATCCCCGCCACCGACGCCGTCGCCTGGTGGCGGCCCGGCAGCGCGGTGCGGGACGCCACCATCCCGCCGTCCTGGGCGGACCCCGACGACGTGACCGCCCTGCGCGGCCTCCCGCTCGGCGCGCTGCTCGCGCCCCGGGACGCCACGCGGCTGGTGTACGCGGTGGACTCCGGTACGAGCGCGACCACCGTACGGGCCGGCCTGGTGGAGGAGACCGCCGACTTCGCGATCATGGTCAGCGTCGACGGCCCGCCGGGTGAGGTGCGGCTGCTGCTCGACACCTCCGGCCGCCCCTTCCCCGAGGCCGTGACCGCGGCCGGGCACTGGCTCCAGGGGGAGCAGGGTCACCGCGCCGCCCCCGGAGCCGAGGACGCGGTCCTGTGCACCTGGTACTTCGCGCACCAACACGTCACCGCCGACGCCGTGCTGGCGCAGGCCGGCCGGGCCGCCGAGCTGGGCTTCGGCACGGTGATCGTCGACGACGGCTGGCAGACGACCTCGCACGGCCGCGGATACGGCACATGCGGCGACTGGGAGCCGGCCGAGGAGAAGTTCCCCGACGCCGCCGGGCTGGTCGAGGAGCTGCGCGAGCGGGGGCTGCGGACCATGTGGTGGATCGGCACGCCGTTCCTCGGCCACCACGCCGAGGCGGCGGCCCTCGGGTTCCCGACGCTGCGCGACCGGCCCGAGCTGCAGGCGCGGGTGCTCGACCCGCGCGACCCGGCCGCCCGGGCCCACCTGGCCGGCAGGCTCGACGACATCATGGCGCGGACGGGGGCGGACGGCCTCAAGCTCGACTTCCTGGAGGAGTTCGCGGCCGGGCACTCCCCCGGCTCGGTGGCCGCCGCGATCGACACGATCGCGGAGCTGGTCACCCGGCTGCGGGCGCGCGGCACCGAGCCGCTGATCGAGTTCAGGGAGCCGTACGTGCATCCGGCCGCCGCCCGCCTGGCCTCCATGATCCGCGTCGGCGACTGCCCGCTGAACGGGCTGCAGAACCGCATCGGCATCCTCGATTTGCGCCTGGCACGGCCGGGCACGCCGATCCACAGCGACCCGATCATGTGGGCGGCGGACGACAGCGCGGAGCGGGTCGCCCACCACCTGATCAACGCGCTCCTGGGCGTGCCGCAGGTCTCCGTGGACCTGACCCGGCTCACCGAGGGCCAGGCCGGCGCGCTGGCGTTCTGGCTCGGGGTCTGGCGCGCGAACCGCGACCTGCTGCTGCACGGGCGGCTCACGCCCGAGCGGCCCGACCTGCTGTATCCGGTGGTCAGGGCGGACTGCGGCGGCCGGCACTTCGTGGCCAGATACGCGCCGCACCCGGTCGCGCTCCCGCCGGGCGACTGGACGGAGCTGCTGATCGCGAACGCCGACGAGAGCGCGCCGATCCTGCTGAACGAGGGCGGCGAGGTGCGCGCGCACCTGGAGACCTGGGACGCCACGGGGCGGCCGGTGACCGGCACGGAGATCGTCCTGGCCACGGAGCGGCCGGTGACCGGCACGGAGATCGTCCTGGGCGCGGGCCCGCAGATGCTGGCCGTGCCGTCCGGCGGGCTCGCCCGGCTCCGGCGCTCAGGGCCGAGGTGAGCCGTGCACCCCTTCCAGCAGGCGGAGCACCTGCTCTGGGCGCCGGCCCCGGCGGCGGACTGGCTCGAGGCCTTCCCCCTGGGCAACGGGCGCCTCGGCGCGATGGTGCACGGCACGCCCGGTGACGAGCACCTCCAGCTGAACGACGGCACGGCCTGGTCCGGCGGCCCCGGCAGCGAGGAGGCGACCAGCACGGCCGACCCGCGCCTGGCGCCCGCCGCGCTCGCCGCGGCCCGGGCGGCGCTCGCCCGCGGGGACGCGCCGGAGGCGGAGCGGCAGCTCATGGCGCTGCAGGGCGGCTGGTCCCAGGCTTACCTGCCGTTCGCCGACCTCCACGTGGAGATCGAGAACCCCGGGGGCGCCCTCGCCGAGGGGTACCGGCGGCAGCTCGACCTCGCGACCGCCACGCACGAGGTGAGCTACCGCCTGGCCGGGGCCGCGCTGCGCTGGACGTGCTTCGTCTCCCACCCGGACGGGGTGCTGGTCCTGGTCCTCGACGCGGACCGGCCCGTCTCCGTGCGCTGGCGGCTCGCCTCGCCGTTGCGCGTGCTGGGGCAGGAGTCGCATCCGTCCGGAGCCTGGCTGACCGTACGGCTGCCGAGCGACATGCCGCCCCCGCACGAGCCGGACCTGTCGCCGGCGTGGGGTGAGGAGGCCCTGCGCGGCGCGGTGGCCGCGCGGGTCGTGCACGACGGGGAGGCGCGGCCGGGCCGGGCGCTGGGGGTGCGCCGGTTGGAGCTGGTCCTGGCCACCGAGACGACGTTCACCTCGATCGGCCGCGCGCCGCGCGGGGACGCGGCCGGCGCGCTGACGCGTGCGGAGCGGCGCGTCGCCCGCGCCCTCGGCAGGGGAACGGCGGAGCTGGCGGCCCGCCAGCGGCAGGACCACGCCCGCCTGTACGACCGGGTCCGGCTGGAGCTGGACGGCCCGCCGGAGGCACGGGCGCTGCCCACGCACGAGCGGGTGCTGCGCGCGGCGGGCCCCAGCGGCGACGGGTCATGCCCGGCGGAGCCGGCCGGGCACGACCCGTCGCTGGCCGCCCTCCTGTTCGCCTACGGCCGCTACCTCGCCATCTGCTCCTCGCGGCCAGGCGGGCTGCCGTCCACGCTGCAAGGGCTGTGGAACGACCGGCTCAGGCCGCCGTGGAGCTCGAACTACACCATCAACGTCAACACCGAGATGAACTACTGGGCCGCCGAGACCACCGACCTCGGCGAATGCCTCGACCCGCTCGTCGAGCTCGTCACGGCGCTGGCCGACCGGGGCCGGGCCACCGCGCGGCGGCTCTACGGCGCCCGCGGCTGGGTGGCCCACCACAACACCGACGCCTGGGCGTTCACCTCACCCGTCGGCAGGGGGCACGCGGACCCGGCGTGGGCGTGCTGGCCGATGGGCGGGGTGTGGCTGAGCTGGCTCCTGGCCGAGCGGCTGCGTTTCGGCGCGGACGAGCGCTTCGCCCGCGAGCGGGCCTGGCCGGTGTTGCGCGAGGCCGCCGCGTTCTGCCTGGACTGGCTCGTCGAGCTGCCCGACGGGACGCTCGGCACCTCGCCCTCGACCTCACCGGAGAACCACCACCTCACCCCGGACGGGCGGCGCGTCGCGGTCGGCCGCTCGGCCACGATGGACCTGACGCTCATCTCCGGGCTGTTCACCAGGCTGTCCGGCCTGGCGGAGCGCCTGCGCCTCACCGGTGACCCGGTCGCCGTGGCGGCGCGGGCCGCGCTCCCCCGCATCCCGGCGCCGTCGGCGGGCCGTGACGGTCTCGTCCGCGAATGGCTCGACGATCCGCCGCAGGCCGAGCGCGGGCACCGGCACCTCAGCCATCTGGTCTTCGCCTATCCAGGGGACACGCCACGGGACGCGCAGCTCAGGGCCGCCGTGGCCAGGAGCCTGGACGACCGGCAGGACGACTCGACCGGCTGGTCGCTCGCCTGGAAACTGGCGCTGCGGGCCAGGCTCAGGGAGCCCGCCAGGGTGTCGCGGCTGCTCTCCCTGGTGCTGCGCCCGGCGCCGGTGGACGGTGCCGGCGAGCGCGGCGGGCTGTACCCGAACCTGTTCGCGGCGCACCCGCCGTTCCAGATCGACGGCAACCTCGGGTATGTCGCCGCGGTGGCGGAGATGCTGGTGCAGAGCCACGACGACACGATCACCGTGCTGCCCGCCGTGCCCGCCGAGTGGCGCAGCGGGTGGGTGCGCGGGCTCGTGGCCCGGCCGGGGGTCTCGGTGGACGTCGCCTGGGACACCGTGGCCGGTCGGATCACGGCGACGGAGCTCGCGCTGACCGCGCGGCGGCCCGCCGGGCGTACCCGGGTCGTCGTGCGGGCCGGTGACCGGGAGGGGCTGATCGACCTCAGCGCGGGCGGGCGCGTCGTGGTCGATCCTGGGACGCTGACGGCGCGTGGCTCCCGTGCTTGACGTGACCGGATTCGGCGCGGTCCCCGGCACGCGGACCGACGCGGCACCCGCCGTCGCGGCGGCCCTGCGCGCCGCGACGGCCCGGCCGGGGCCGGTGACGCTCCGGTTCCCGCCCGGCGACTACCACCTCTGGCCGGAACGGGCGGAGCGTCGTGAGCTGTACGTCTCCAACACCGTGGGGGACGACCAGCGCCACCGCGACAAGACGATCGCCCTGCTCGTCGAGGCGGCCGAGGAGCTGGTGATCTCCGGTGCGGGCGCCCGCCTGATCCTGCACGGGCTGCAGACGACGTTCGCCGTGCTCGACTCCCGCCGGGTGCGGATCGAAGGGCTCGCCTTCGACTTCGCCGTGCCGACCGTCGTGGACGCGACCGTGGTGGCCGCCGGGGTGGCGGCGGGGCGGGCGTACCGGCTGATCAGTGTGCCGGAGGCCACGCTCTTCGAGGTCGAGGGCCGGTCCGTGCGCTGGCACGGGGAGCGGCTCGGCACGGGCGCGTACGCCTGGGAGGGGCGTGACGCGCTGGAGTACACGCAGGTGCACGATCCCGCGAGGGGGCGCACGCGCCGCGCCCCCAACCCGCTCTTCGAGCGGGTCAGGCGGGTCGAGGCGGTGGGGCGGAGGGAGATCCGCATCGAGTACGACCACGGCGACGCGCCCGCCGACGCCGGCCTCGTCTACCAGATGCGGCCGACGACCAGGGACCATCCGGGCGGGCTCGTGCTCGACAGCGCCGAGGTGACGCTGTCCGGCCTGCGCTTCGGGTTCCTGCACGGCTTCGGCGTGGTCGCGCAGGCCGCCCAGGACGTCACCGTCGAGGGCTGTGAGTTCCGGGCGCCGCCGGGCACCGGCCGGTACAGCGCGGGGTACGCCGACTTCGTGCAGTTCTCCGGCTGCTGGGGGCGGGCCGTCGTGCGCGACTGCCTCTTCGACGGGCCGCACGACGATCCGGTCAACGTGCACGGCACCTACCTGCGCGTGGCCGGCCAGCCCGGCCCCCGTACGCTGGAGCTGGAGTACGCGCACCCGGAGACCGCGGGCATGCCCCAGTTCACGCCCGGCGACCAGGTGGAGATCGTCGACCGCGAGACGCTGCGCCCGATCACCGCGGCGACGGTGCGGCGGGTGCGCCAGCCCAGCGGCCGGGACCACCACGCGCCGCTCAGGCGCATCGTCCTGACGGTCGGCGCCGCGCTCCCCGGCGGGCTGGCCGGGCGGGCCGCGGTGGAGAACCTCACCAGGACCCCCGCCGTGCACCTGGCCCGCAACGTCTTCCGCAACGTGCCGACGCGCGGCGTGCTCGTGACCACCCGCCGGCCGGTGCTCATCGAGGGGAACCGGTTCGAGCGGACGGGGATGGCGGCGGTCTACGTCTCGGGGGACGCCGCCGAATGGTGGGAGTCGGGACCGGTGCGCGACCTGACCGTGCGAGGTAACGAGATCATCGAGCCGGGTGGGCCGGGGGTGTTCGTCGATCCCCGCAACAGCCGGTCCGATCCTGCTTGTCCGGTGCATCGGGGGGTCGTGGTCGAGGGGAATCGCTTCGTGCTGGACGGCGTGCCCGCGCTCGACGCCAAGGACACTGCGGGGCTTCGCTTCCGGGGCAACACCGTCGTCCGGGTGGGCGAGCCGGCTTCGGACGTCGTGCTGCGCTCATGCCCGGACGCGGACGTCGAGCCGCGCTCTTGCCCGGACGCGGACGTCGACGCGCGCTCTTGCCCGGACGCGGACGCCGAGTCGGTGCAGGTCGGGCCCGTTATCGGCGCGCCAGGAGGTGAGGGGCCGGACACCCGGCCGCATGCGGCAAGCTGAGAGGCATGCTGCGCATCGAGTCGCCGGACGTGGACGCGCTGGAGCGGGGCGTGGCCGTGCTGGGCTCCGGAGGCGGCGGCGACAGCCGGACCGCGGCCACGCTGCTGCGCCGGCGGCTGGCCGACGGCCTGGACGTCGCCGTGCACCCGCTCGGCGAGCTGCCGCCCGGCGCGCGGGTCGTCCCGGTGGGCGTCGTCGGCGCGACCGCCGTCTTCGCCGAGAAGCTGCCCGGCGGGCACGAGGTCGCCGCCGCGGTGGAGGCCATCCAGCGGTGGACGGGCGAGCGCGCCGACGCGCTGGTCTCCATCGAGATCGGCGGGCTGAACGGTGTCCTGCCGCTGGTCGCCGCCTGCGACCTCGGCCTGTCCGCGGTGGACGCCGACCTGTCGGGGCGCGGGCTGCCGCGGCTGGACCAGCTCTCCCTGGCCGCCGCCGGGCGCCCGCTCACCCCTGCCGCGCTGGCCGAGCCGAGCGGGCAGGTGCTCGTCCAGGGCAGCGGCGTACCCGCCGACCTGGAGCGCACCGCCCGCACCTTCCTGCCCGCCGCCGGCGGCTGGGCGGCGCTCGCGCTCGCGCCCGTGCCCGCGCGCGAGCTGGCCGCCTGCTGCGTGACCGGCTCCGTGTCCGGCGCGGTACGGCTGGGGCGGCGCATCCTCGACCTCGGCGAGTCACCCGACCCCGCCCGGCTCGCCGCCGCCACCGGAGGGCGGGTGCTGTCGGTGGGACGCGTGGTGGAGGTCACCCGGCGGCCCGGCCCCGAGTTGCACGGGCGGCCCGGGTTCGCGCGGGGCAGCGTCACGCTGGCCGGGCACGGGTCGGGTGAGCTGCTGCGGGTGGAGATGGAGAACGAGTACCTGCTGGCGCTGCGCGACGGGCTGGTGGTGGCGTCCACGCCGGACGTGATCGCGGTGCTGGATCGGCGGACGGGGGTGCCCATCGCGGGCGACACGGTGCGGGTGGGGATGGAGGTCATGGTGCTGCAGGTGGCGATCTCACCGTTCTGGACCGACCCGGGCCGGATCGGCGTGCTGGCGCCGCGCGCGTACGGGCTGGACTCCGATCCGGTGTTGCTGGAGGGGGGCGGGCGGGTGAGTGGCGCGCGGGGGTTTTCGGGGGTGGGGCGATGACCAGCGTGCGTCGGCTGCTGACGCTGCCCGGGTGGAGCGGCGTGGTGCGGGTGCTCGCCGGGGCGGCTGGGCTCGACGCGCCTGTACGTGCGGTGCGGCCCGTCGCCGATCCCGGGGCGGTCCATGATGTCGCCACTGGTGAGCTCATCGTCGTCACCGGCCCGCCGCTGGCCGCCGACTGGCGCTTGGACGCGCTTCTGCGCCGCGTGGTGGACGCGGGCGGCGCGGGCGTCGTCGTACCGGTGCGCGCGACGTGCGCGGACGCGGCGGACGGGGCGGACGCGAGCACAGGCACGGCAGGGGCGGGCGGCGGCGAGATGGCGCGGGCGACGTTGTTGCTGGCCGGCCGCCTCGGGTTGCCGTTGCTCGCAGCCGTGGCCGGCGACGCGCTGGAGCTGGTGGTAGCGGCGCGGCTGATGCTGGCCGAGCCCGAGATCGACCGCGCCCGTCTCGTGCTGGCCGCGCACCGGGCGTTCGACAACCGCACCAGCCCGCCCGAGGACGTGGCGCGCAGGCTGGGAGACCTGCTCGGGGTGCCGGTGGCGCTGCTGGACGACCGGGGGCAGCCGCTGGCCGGGGAGATCGCCGAGGCCGGGGCCGTGCGGGTGGACGAGTTCGTCGCGCAGCGGGTGACGCTGGCCGACGGGCTGCTGCTGGCGCAGCCGGTGTTGTTGCCGCAGCCGGCGCGGCCGACGCTCTGGCTGGTGGCCGAGCTGCGCGGGACGGCGGCGGCGCGGGCCGAGATCGTGCCGCCCGCCCTGGCCGTGGCGACCGCCGCCGTGCAGCGCTGGTTGCTGGCCCACCGCCTGGAGCTGGAGCGCGACGCGCGGGCCCGTACCGCGTTGCTGGGCGACCTGCTGCGGCTGGACGGCGAGCCCTCGGCGCAGCTGCGCAGGCGGGTGGCCGACGCGGGCTGGCAGCTCGGCGGCTGGCACGTCGGGCTGCGCATCGGCGCGGTGCCCACGCTCGACCTGGTGCCGTGGACGGCCGAGATCACGCGCGTCCTGCGCGCTGAGGGTGTCGAGGCCGTGGTGGTCGAGCACGGCGACGGCTGGACGGGCTGGACCACGTTCGGGCAGGAGCCGACCCCCGCGCGGGTGCGCACGCTGGCGTCCCGGCTGCGCGCCGCGCACCGGAAGCTGCGCGGCTCGATCGCCGACCACATGGGGGTCGGCCGCCCGCACCCCTGGCCGGAGGGGCTGGCCGGCACGGTGGCGGAGGCCACGGACGCGGCCAGGCTGGCGGCGACCCGGCCCGAGGCGGGCTTCTTCCTGCAGGTGGACCAGCTCGGCATGGCGCAGCTCCTGCTGGAGTGGACCAGGACCGACACCTTCGAGCCCGCCGCCCGCGCGCTGCTCGCGCCCCTGCGCGAGCAGCCGGGCGACCTCGTGCGCACGTTGTCCACCTACCTGGACGCGGAGTCGTCGATCGCGGAGACCGCCGCCGTGCTGGGGGTGCACCGCAACACCGTGGCCGCCCGCGTGGACCGGATCGAACGGCTGCTGGGGGTGGACCTCGGGCATCGGGACGAGCGGCTCGCCCTCCACCTGGCCTGCCGCACGGTCACCCTCCCCGGCCGCTGAGACCGGCCGCTGAGACCGGCCGCTGGAACCGGCCCGTCAGGTCGGCCCGTCAGATCGGCCCGTCAGATCGGCCCGTCAGATCGGCCCGTCAGATCGGTCAGGGAGAACGGCCGGGAAGGGACCGGGCCGGTCAGGTCAGGGGTGGGCCGACCGAGGAGCGCTGGATCAGGCGGGAGCGCAGCGTGTGCATCTCGCGGGCGGGCTCGCCCCCGCCCAGGATGTCGAGCAGCACCTGCGCCGCCTTGGCGCCCAGCTCGTGCACCGGCTGCGCGATCATCGTCAGCGGCGGCTCCATCACCGCCGCCCACGCGCTGTCGTCGAACCCGATCAGCGCCACGTCGTCCGGATACGACAGCCCCGCCTTGCGCAGGGCACGCAGCGAGCCCGTCATACCGTCGGTCTCGGAGCAGAACACGGCCGTGACCCGGTCGGGCAGCGCGAGCATGCGGCCGACCTCGGTGACGACCCGCTCCTCCGTCTTCGGCCCGACCATCACGAGCTGCGGGTCGAACGGAATGTGCGCGTCGTCCAGGGCGTCGAGGTAGCCGCGCAACCGCTCGCCGTCGGTCCACAGGTTGCGCGAGGCCGCCGTCAGCAGCTCCCGCCTGGTGGCGGGCGCCTCGGCCACCGGCGGCCCCCAGACGAAGCCGATGCGCCGGTGCCCGGCGGCGATGAGCACCTCCACCGCCTCGCGGGCCGCGTCGCGGTTGTCGATGACGACGGAGTCGAGGTCGAGCGCGGAGACGGCGCGGTCGACCAGCACGACCGGGATGCCCCGGTCGATGGCGGCCTGGAGGTGGGCGACCTGGTCGCGGCCGAGCGCGGCCGAGGCCACGATGACGCCGTCCACGCGCTTGTCGATGAGCACGTTGGTGGCCGCCACCTCCTCCTGGAGGTTCTCGTACGTGCTCAGCACGATCACGTCGAACCCCCGGGCCCGCGAGGTGTCGGAGACCCCCCGCAGCAGCCCGGCGAAGAACGGGTTGCCGATGTCGGCCACGATCACGCCCAGCGTGTGGCTGACCCCGGTGGACATGCTGCGCGCGATCGCGTTGGCGCGGTAGCCGAGCTTCTCGGCCGCCGCGAGCACCCGCGCGCGCAGCTCGGGGCTGACGTAGCCGTAGCCGCCCAGCGTGCGCGCGGCCGTGGCCCTGCCCACGCCGGCCTCCGCCGCCACTTCGGAGATCGTCGGCCCCGCCTGGCCGCGGTCAGTCGGCATGGGTCCCGTCCCTTGTCACTGAATCATGCTAACTACGCGCGGGTACGGCCGTGCCCGAAGGCGCCTTCGACGAAGCACTGCGCGTGCGCCGCCTCCGCGCCCCGGTGCAGCGCCCGCTCGATCGCGGCGGATGCCGGCGGGCGGCCGGTGGCCCAGCCGTCGCGCAGCAGCGAGACGGCGAACCCGGCGAGGAAGGCGTCGCCGCAGCCCATGGTGTCCACGATGTCCGCGGCGAGCCAGGCCGGGGCCGAGACGGTGACGTTGCCGTCGGCGGCCACGGCGCCGGCCACGCCGCGGGTGCCGAGCGCGAGCCCGGCCCCCCGGCGTACGGCATCGGCGAGCAGGTCGGCGGTGGCGCCCTCGTCGAGGTGGGAGCAGGACAGCAGCACCAGGTCGGCGTGCGGGCAGACCCGGTCGAGGTAGGCCGGGTCGCGGTACTCCTGCTCGCTGGACAGGTCGAAGCTGACCAGCGGGCCGAGCCCGGCCAGCTTGGGCAGCTCGGGCTCGCTGCGCGAATAGACGCTGGAGTGCACCAGGTCGAAGCCGCGCACGTAGCCGAGCAGGTCCTCGTCGAGCTCCAGCGGCTCCCGTACGGTGACGCCGCCGCCGTTCCAGCCCAGGAAGACGCGCTCGCCGTCGTCCACCCGCAGGCGGGAGACGCCGCTCTCGCCCGCGCGGACGACGCAGCGGTCCACCGCCACGCCTTCGGCGGCGATCGAGTCGCGCAGGAACGCGCCGAGCCCGTCGTCGCCGAAGACCCCGAGGTAGGCGGACTCGACGCCCAGCCTGCGGGCGTAGACGGCGACGTTGACGCTGTTGCCGCCGGGGTAGTCGATGCCCCGGTCGACGAACCGGTCGACGATGTTGTCGCCGAAGCCGAGCACTCTCATCGTTTCAGTAGTCCATGACCCGGTAGTAGCGGCGCAGGTCGAGCGAGTGGTCGCGGACCCGCTCCAGGTGCTTGCTGACCCGGCTCATCACGGTGTCGAGCACGAGCGGCGCGAGCAGGCCGCGGAACTCGGGGCTGATGCCGGTGAGCGGGTAGTCGCGGGTGTCGAAGACCGTGACGTCCTTGGAGACGCGCTTGGCGAAGGCCTCGGCGCGGTCGGTCAGGGCGCGGGTCTCGTCCTCGCCCTGGAAGATGATCACGCTGGTGTCCTCCTCCAGCAGCTCCAGCGAGCCGTGGAAGAACTCGGCGCTGTGCACGCGGGTGGTGCGCAGCCACTGCATCTCCTCGAGGATGCACATGGAGTAGAGGTAGGTGAAGCCCCAGAGGTTGCCGCCGCCGATGAGGAAGTAGTAGTCGCTGTCCTTGTGGGCGTCGGCGAACGCGGCGGCCACCGGCTCGGCCTGCCTGGCCACCTCGACCAGGATCTGCGGGATGCCGGCCAGCTCATCGGCGAGCTGGTCGTAGCCGTCGAACTCGCCGCGGCGCGCCAGCAGCCGGCCCATGAACAGCAGCAGCTGGAAGTCGAACGGCCAGGTCTTGGGCTGGGAGACGAGCGCCGTGTCCACCTTCGTGGCCACGGGCGAGTCGGGGTGGCCGGTGAAGGAGATCGTGTACGCGCCCTTGGACTTGCAGTACTCGATGGCCCGCACGCTGTCGTCGGTGGTGCCCGAGACCGAGGTGAACAGCGCCACCGTGCGCTCCCCCAGCCGGGCGTCACCGGATTCGATCAGCTCGGCGGCGATCACGGCGCGCACGTCGAGCGCCGAGGTGCGCCGGGCGAGCTGCTCGTACGGCCACATCTGCGCGTACGTGCCGCCGGCGCCGACCAGGAGCAGGGTGTCGAACCCCTCGTCCACGAGCCGGTCGACCAGCTCCTCGATCTGAGGGCGCAGGGCCACCGCACTCGACACCTGGGAGAGAAATTCCGGCTCGTCGAATCCGAGCATCGTCGCATCCTTTCGCAGAACCCGGCGCCCGCCTGATCGGGACCTGATACCGGTATCACGCGGGGGTCACGTTGGCACAGGCTGCCGGGCGGCGTCAACCACCGGACTCACAGAAAGCAATCTGAGCTGCGAGAACATCGGCCGTTACCAGGTCACGCCAGGCTAACGAATGAAAGATCTTGGCGAACGGGTCTGGTACCGGTATCAGACGAGCTGTAAGGTCGGCCAACACCACGCACCGGTGGAGAAAGGAAGCCCATGCGCCCTCGCGCCCTGCCGACGTTCGCGGCACTCCTCGGGACACTCACGCTGGCCGCCTGCTCCGGCGGCGGCACCACCGCCCAGGCACCCAAGGCCGACGCCGCCGCCACGCCGGAGTTCTCCGGCACGCTGAGCATCCTCACCAAGTTCGCCGGCGACCCGACGGGCCCCTACTTCGAGAACCTCGCCGCCGCCTACACCAAGCAGCATCCGCAGGTGAAGTTCGAGCTGATCCAGGAGACCGACCAGAGCGTCAAGGACAAGCTCAAGACGCTCACCGCCTCCGACGCGCTGCCCGACATCTACTTCACCTGGACGGGCAACTGGGCCGACAACTACATCCGCGGCGGCCGGGCGGCCGACCTGACCGCGGTGATCGGCCCGGACACCGAGTGGGGCAAGACCTTCAGCCCCGGCTCGCTGGCCGCCTTCGCCCGCGACGGCAAGAACTACGGCATCCCGCTGTACGGCAACGGCAAGTTCATGGGCTACAGCAAGAGCGCCTTCGACAAGGCGGGCGTCGCGGTGCCCAAGACGTTCGAGGAGCTGATCGCCGCCTGCGGGCCGCTGCGCAAGGCCGGCTACGAGCCCATCGCCTTCGGCAACAAGGACGGCTGGCCGGCCCTGCACTACCTGCAGCAGCTCTTCGCCTACAACGTGCCCGACGCCACGCTGCAGGCCGACTTCGACCCGGCCACCGCCAAGCTCGACGACCCCGGCTACGTCACCGCGCTCACCCAGTTCAAGACCCTGGTCGACCAGTGCACCGACACCCGGGAGGGCACCAACGGCGTGCTCTACAGCTCCGCGCAGGAGGCGTTCGCCGGGGGCAAGGCCGCCATGTACTACCAGGAGATCCTGGAGTTCGACAACGCGACCTCCGACAAGGTCAAGCCTGACGACTTCGGCATCTTCCAGCTCCCCGTGCCGCAGAACGCGCCCGGCGACGGCGCGGTGCTGGAGGGCTCGCCCGAGGGATACCTGATCAACGCCAAGTCGCCCAGGGTCGCGCTCGCGGTGGACTTCATGAAGTTCGCCACCAGCCTGGAGAACGCCAAGACGTTGTCGGCGCCGCCGTACGGGCAGCCCAGCACCGTCGTCGGCGCGGTCACCGAGGACACCTCCAGCAAGGCCGTCTTCGAGGGCGTGCAGCTCGTCAACAAGGCGCCCAAGCTGGCCATCTGGCTCGACACCGTGACCGTCCCCGAGGTGGCCGACGCCTGGCTGGCCGGTGGTGAGGCGCTCATCAGCGGCGGCTCGACGCCGGACAAGGTACTCGAAAGTGTCCGCCAAGCCTCGAACTCCGCCAAGTAGGAGCCCACGCGTGCGCGCCACCCTGCGAAGGACACTCGGGCTCGCGTGGGTCGTCCCCGCCCTCGTGCTGGTCGGAGTGTTCGTCTACCTCCCCCTCGTACAGAACCTGCAGTTCAGCACGCTGAAGTGGGACATCTACAGCGGCGCCCAGGAGTACGTCGGCCTCGGCAACTACACCAAGCTGGTCGAGGACCCGGTCTTCTGGTCGTCGCTGGGCAACAACGTGCTGTACGCGGCGGTCTCCATCGTCTTCCAGGTGTTCGGCGCGCTCCTGCTCGCTGCGCTCATCGAGGGCGTGCGGAGCGAGCGGTGGCAGCGCGCGCTGCGGGCGATCTACTTCATCCCGTCGGCGATCTCGCTGACCGTCGCCGGCCTGCTGTTCTACTTCATCTACGAGCCGAACCTGGGCCCGCTCAACCACGCGCTGCGCGCCACCGGGCTCGGCGAGCTGGCACAGGCGTGGCTGGGGCAGGAGAGCACGGCCATGTCGTCGATCATCGCGATGAGCCAGTGGCAGGGCTTCGGCTACTCGACGCTGCTGTTCGCGGTGGCCATCCAGCGCATCCCCGCCGAGATCTACGGCGCCGCCGCCATCGACGGCGTCGGCGCGGTGGGCCGCTTCTTCCGCATCACGGTGCCGCTGGTGCGGGAGATGACCGGGCTGATGGCGATCGTCACGCTGTCGGGCGCGTTCCAGGTGTTCAACGAGGTCATGGTGATGACGGCCGGCGGCCCCAACAACTCGACCCAGGTGCTGGGCACCTGGCTGTACCGCAGCGGGTTCGTGCGCAACAACTTCGGGTACGCCGCCGCGATCGCGACCGTCCTGTTCGTGATCACGCTCGGCGTGGCGGTGGCGCAGCTCTGGGTCACCCGCAGGAGAAGGGTGGAATGGTGAGGCGGCTGAGCTTCCTCGGGGTGATCGCCCGCGTGTTCATGTGGGCGTTCCTGCTGGCCCTGGCCGTGGTCGTGCTCTACCCGCTGCTGTGGATGACGCTCAACGGGTTCAAGACGAACGCGGAGCTGTTCGGCGACCCGTTCGCGCTGCCGCTCGACTGGAGTTTCGCCAACTACGCCAAGGCGTGGAACCGCGGCGTCAGCGACTACCTGACCACCAGCGTGCTCGTCACGGTGACCTCGACGATCGCCACCGTCTTCATCAGCGCGTGGGCCGCCTACGGGCTGACCCGCGTGGACATCCCGCTGAACAGGACGCTCACCGCCGCCATTCTCGGCGGGCTGATGCTCGCGCCGACCGTGGCGCTGGTGCCGCTGGTGAAGCTGTTCCAGGCGATGGGGCTGTACAACACGTTCTGGGCGTTGCTCATCCTCTACACGGCCTTCCGCATCCCGTTCACCACGTTCCTCATCCGCGCGTACATGATCGACCTGCCGCGCGAGGTGGACGAGGCCGCCGAGATGGACGGCGCGGGCCGGTGGACGGCGTTCTGGCGGGTCATCCTGCCGATGTGCAAGCCCATCCTCACCTCGACGGTGCTGCTGCACATCCTGTTCACCTGGAACGAGTACCTGTTCGCGATGATCTTCACCAGCGGCTCCGGCGTGCAGACGCTGCCGGTCGGGCTGACGAGCCTGATGAGCAAGCACGGCACCGAGTACCCGGTGGTGTTCGCCGGGATGGTGATCGCCGCGCTGCCGGTGGTGCTGCTGTTCTTCCTCGGCCAGCGCTACATCGTCAAGGGCCTCGCAGACGGGATCGGAAAATGATCGAGCTTGCCCGCTTCACCGGATCCAACTTCGCCTACCAGCACCTGCCGTTCGACCGTTTCCTCGACGACATGGCCGCGCTCGGCCGGGAGCGGCTGGAGCTGTGGGGCATCGCGCCGCACCTCCACGTCCCCGAGCTGAGCGACGCCGGCGCGCGCGCCATCCGCCGCCGCGCCGCCGCGCGCGGCCTGAGCGTCGCCTGCCTCACGCCCGAGCAGGTGATGTACCCGGTCAACCTGGCCTCCCCCGACACGGCGCTGCGGGCGCGCAGCGTCGCGATGTTCCGGCGCGCCGCCCAGCTGTGCGCGGAGCTGGAGGCGGAGCTGCTGCTGCTCACGCCGGGACGCGGCTTCGAGGACGAGCCGGTGGCAGCCGCCTGGCGCCGCTCCGCCGACGCGATCGCCGAGATCACCGCGTACGCGGCGACGCTCGGCGTGACGTGCGTGCTGGAGGCGCTGCAACGTGTCGAGTCGAACCTGGTCAACGACTCGCGGGCGCTGGCCCGGATGATCGGCGAGATCGGCGCGCCGAACCTGGACGCCGTGCTGGACACCGTGGCCATGGCCGTGGCCGGGGAGAGCGTGGACGACTACTTCGACGCCCTCGGCGACCGCGTCCGGCACGTGCACCTCATCGACGGCCGGCCCGCCGGGCACCTGGCGTGGGGCGATGGGGAGCTGCCGCTGGCCGAGTACCTGGAGGCGCTGGAGCGGCGGGGGTATCGGGGGGTGATGACGTTCGAGCTGTTCGGGGACGGCACGTACGCGATGGCGCCGCGCGGCGCGGTGGAGCGCTGCCTGGAGGCGTGCTCCGTCTGAGGCCGGCCGACGATGAGGTGAGACCGATCAACGCTGTCACAGGTCGGGGCTCCCTCACGCGCATGGCCTAGGGAGCGCCCGCAGCAGGCACGGCGCCGCCGCCGCACCTCGTCCCCTGATCCTGACGGGCCAAGGCGGCGGGCAGCACAAGCAGGCCCCCGGCATCGTGGCCCGCGCGCGCCGCTTCGTCACCGAGGGCGGTTTCGCGGTGGTCGCGCTCGACGCGCCCCACCACGGTGACCGGCCGAGGACCGAGGAGTTCGGCCGGGTCGTGGCCGAACTGCGGGCCGGCATGGCCGCAGGCGGGGACGACGGCGCCCCGCTGGCCGCCATGCACACGTTCCTGGCCGGGCAGGCCGTGCCGGAATGGCAGGCGGTGCTGACCGCTGTCCAGGAGCTCGACCTCGTCGGCGCGGGGCCGGTGGGCTACTGGGGCCTGTCGATGGGGTGCGGGCTCGGCATCCCGTTCGTCGCGGCGGAGCCCCGGGTCCGCGCGGCGGTGCTGGGCCTGCTCGGCGCGTACAGGCTGACGGGGACCGCCGCCCGGATCACCGTCCCGGTGCGGTTCCTGCTCCAGTGGGACGACGACATGGTGCCTCGGGACCAGGGGCTGGCGCTGTTCGACGCGCTGGGGCCGGTCGTCAAGACGTTGAGTGCCCATCCCGGCAAGCACGGGGAGGTCCCCGAGTCCGAGACGGACGAGTCGCTGCGGTTCTTCACGCGGCACCTCGGGCGTTGAGGTGGAGCGTGCCGGTCTTGCCAGGCGGATCGGCTGCCTGGCCTGGCTGCTGGTGCCGTTCGTGCTGCCCTGGGCGGTGGCCGAGACGCCGGCCTGGGTCAACGACTTCGAGCCGTCGCGCATGGTGGAACGCGCCCAGGAGTGTCCGCGGCTCAACGTGCACCCGTCTGTGGAGCGAGTGACGAGGCTGCGGAGACCTCCTCCCCCGGGGACGTCGATCATCGACCTGGACGGCACGTTCAGCGGCGGATTGCTGGACCTGCGCTGCCACTGAGCGCCAGGCACCGGCCTACCCACGCAGGAGAAGCAGCGTCACCGGCCAGCCAGCCACGCCCGCCACCCTCCGTACTTCGTGATGTCCTCCCCCGCGGACACCGCCTCCTGCGTGCACCCGAACCCCACGACCCACCGCCCATCGGACAGCTCCACCCGTCCCAACGTCATGGGCGCGGGCAGCCTGGCCAGGAAGCGGCCGAGCGCCCCCTCCGGGAGCAGCCAGACCTCGCCCTCGACAGCCGAGCCACCCGCGCCGACCCGCGTCAGCCCCGGCTTCGGCGGCACGGTGTCCAGCGCGTGCAGGGTGTAGGCGGCGCAGGTGCGGGCGGCCCTGTCCCAACGGGCGCCCAGGGCGCGCAGTTCGGGTTCCAGCGGTTGCCCGGCCAGATGGGCGCCGACCACGAAGAGCTCGACGGCCGGGACGCCGCCGCCGTCCGCGATCGCCGCCGGCCACGGCAGCCGGTCGGCGGGCAGCGGCGGGGCGCCTCCGGCGAACTCCGCAGGGGGTTCGGGGCGGACGGCGATCAGGCGGGCCAGGTCGAACGCGACCGCGTCGTGGAACGGCCGGGCCACGACGGTGACGCCGAACTGGGCGATCCCCCTGTCAGGGCCCTCGTCCACCGTGCCGGCCGGCACCGCGACCGCGCACAGGTCGAACAGGTTGCAGAAGTTCGTGTACGTGCCGACGCGCGAGTTGACCGCCACCGGCTCGGCGGCGACCTCGGCCACGGTGGGATGGCAGGGAGCGGTCGGGACGAGCAGCGCGTCGAAGCCGTCGAGCAGGTCCATGCACTCCTCCCGCAGCCGTTCCAGCCGTGCGAGGTCGCGCACCAGGTCCGAGCCGGAGACCCGCCCGGCCCGGCTGATGATCGCGCCGACCGTGGGATCGACCTCGCCGGGATGGGCATCGACGAACGCGCCGACGGCCGCGTGCCGCTCGGCGACGAGCGCGCCGTCGTAGAGGAGCCGGGCGGCGGCCAGGAACGGCTCGATCCTGATCGGCTGTACGACGGCTCCCGTGGCCCGCAGCCGCTCCACCACAGCCGTGAAGGCCTCGGCCCACCCGGGGTCCATCGCGGGCAGCTCGTCAGGAACGGCCACGCGCGGGGCGGCGGGCGCGGCCAGGGGCGCGGCCGGCGGCCAGGGCCGGGTGCCGGGGCCGCCGGCCATCACGGCCATGGCGGATCCGGCGGTGTCGAGGTCACGCGCCATGATCGTGACGGCGTCGTACGAGCGGCACGCCGGCACGACGCCGGCCACGGAGACCGTGCCGAGCGTCGGCTTGATGCCGGTGATGCCCTGGAGCGCGGCCGGCACCCGTCCCGAACCCGCGGTGTCGGTGCCGATCGCCAGGTCGGCCAGGCCGAGCGCCACCGCCACCGCCGAGCCGGAGCTGGAACCGCCCGACACGAACTGCGGGCGGCGGGCGTCGCGCACCCCTCCGTACGGGCTGCGCTGGCCGACCAGGCCGGTGGCGAACTGGTCGAGGTTCGTGACGCCGACCACCGTTGCGCCGGCGGCCCTCAGCCGTGCCACGGCCTGCGCGTCGGCCGTCGGCGGGGCCGGGGCGAAGGCGGGGCAGGCGGCGGTCGTGGGGAAGCCGGCCACGTCCACGTTGTTCTTCACGGCCAGCCTGAGCCCGGCCAGCGGCCCGGACGCCGCCGCCAGGTCTGCCGCCACCTGGGCGTCGTCCCGGTGGGAGATGAAGATCTCCGGCCGCCGCTCGCGAAGGGCGGCGGACGCCTCCGACGGCTCGCGTGGCGAGGAAGGCTTCTCCGGCCGCTCCCGTGGGATGGCGGACGCCTCCGGCTGCCGCCCGTGCAAGGAAGCGGACGCCTCCGGCCGCTCGCGGGGCGGCTCGTGGATGGCGCTCATGCGAGCGGCCCCAGCACCACCAGGCAGTCCCCGGGCGCGACCTGGCTCCCCGCCGCGGCGCGGACCTCGACCACGACCCCGGCGGCAGGCGCCCCCAGGTAGGTCTCCATCTTCATGGCCTCGAGCGCCACCAGCGTCTGCCCCTCCTCCACCACGTCGCCCACGGCGACCTCCACCTTCCACACGTTCGCCACGAACGGCGCGTCCAGCCGCGCCCCGCCCTCCGGCACGACGACCTCGGCCACCCCGCCGGGCGTGGCGGTCTCGACGGCCGCGGCCTGTTCGGCGCGGGTGAACTCGCCCGCCTCCTCCCACGCCCGCCGCTCGGCCGCGAACGCCGCCGCCTGCGTGGCCCGGAACGCGGCGATGGACGCGGCGTTCGCGGCGAGGAACCGCTCGTGCTCGGCCAGCGAGAAGGAGCCGTCGGTCGCGTCGATGGCCGTGCGGCCGGCGGCGAGGTCGGCGCGCAGGTCGAGCAGTTCCTCCGGCGAGACCGGGTACCAGCGGATGCGGTCGAAGAAGCGCAGCAGCCACGGGTCCTGGCCGGGCGCCGGATGGGTGCGCCACACCTGGGTGGTGCGGCCGACGAACTGGTAGCCGCCCGGCCCCTCCATGCCGTAGACGCACAGGTAGGCGCCGCCGATGCCGACGGAGTTCTCCGCCGTCCAGGTGCGGGCCGGGTTGTACTTGGTGGTGACGAGCCGGTGCCGCGGGTCGAGCGGCGTCGCCACCGGGGCGCCCAGGTAGACGTCGCCCAGGCCGAGCACGAGGTACTCGGCGTCGAACACGGTGCGGTAGACGTCGTCCACGCTGCCGAGCCCGTTGATGCGGCGGATGAACTCGATGTTCCACGGGCACCACGGGGCGTCGTCGCGGACGCCGGCCATGTAACGCTCGATCGCCTCCCTCGTCGCGGGGTCGTCCCAGCTCAGCGGCAGCCGTACCGTGCGGCTGGGGACGACCAGCTCGGCGGTGGGCGGCAGTGTGGACTCCAGCTCCACGAGCAGGCCGAGCAGGCGCGGCACTGGCAGCACCTGCGGATCGACGTGCACTTGGAGGGAGCGGATGCCGGGCGTCAGGTCGAGGACCCCGGCTGGGGAGAGGCCGGCCAGCGCCATGTGCAGGGCGTGGACGCGGGCGCGGAGGGCGAGGTCGAGGACGAGGTCGCCGTACTCGATCAGGATGCTGTCGTCGCCCTGCCGCCGGTATGTCACCGCCGGCCCGTCGTGGCCGTCGAGGCGGCGCAGCACGCCGTCGTCGCCGTCGCCGCCGGCCGCCGCGAGGGCGGGCAGGTGGAGGGTGCGTGGTGGTGGGGCGTCGGTGGAGCTGATCGGGACGAACGAGACTGTGTCGCCCGGTCTGAGCTGGCCCAGCTTCCACCGCTCCGCCGACACCACCGTGACAGGGCAGACGAAGCCGCCGAGACTGGGGCCGTCGGGGCCGAGCAGGATCGGGGTGTCGCCGGTGAAGTCGAGCGCGCCGACCGAGTAGGGCGTGTCATGGATGTTGGACGGGTGCAGGCCCGCCTCGCCGCCGTCGCGCCTGGCCCAGGCCGGTTTCGGGCCGATCAGGCGGACGCCGGTGCGGGCGGAGTTGAAGTGCACGCCGTAGCGGGTGGAGTAGAGCTGGTCGATGTCGGCGCGGGTGAAGAACTCGGGCGCGGCGTGCGGCCCTTCGGTGACGCCGAGCTCCCAGTGCCGTCCGAAACGGGGCCGGCGCTCGACGGGGACGGGGCCGGGGAGGGTCCCGGCAGGTGCGTCGGCCGGGGTGATGGCGGACGTTCCGGCCGGGGTGCGGGTGCGGAGGACGTCGCCGGGCCGCAACGCGCGCCCGCCGTGCCCACCGAAACGGCCCAGAGTGAAGGTGGCGGCGCTGCCGAGGTAGTGCGGCACGTCCAGCCCACCGGCGAAGGCGATATACGTACGCAGCCCCGCCGTAGCATCACCGACGTGCAGGGTGGCGCCGGCCGGCACGCGCACCGGCTCCCACATCGGCACGGCGACCCCGTTCACAGTGACCGGCGCGGGCGCCCCGGCGACGCAGACGACGGTGTCATGGCTGACCACGAGGTCGGGCCCGGTCGCGGTGCACTCCAGGCCCGCCGCGTTCTCGTCGTTGCCGAGGGCGAGGTTGGCCAGCCGCAGCGAGCGGTCGTCCATCGCCCCGCTCGGCGGCACCCCGACCTGCCAGTACCCGACGCGCCCCGCGGCGTCCTGGACGGTGGTGAGCAGGCCGGAGCGCACCACCGTGATGCGCGGCTCCGGGTCGCCGACGCCGGCGAGGGTGCCTGTGGTGTGCGTCGCGGCTGCGAAGTCCGGGATGCCGACCGCGGCCCGCAGCAGGCCGAGGTTGACCTCGATGCCGTCGAACCGGGTCGCGGCCAGGGCCCGTCCGAGGCGGTCGAGGGCCTCCTCGCGGCTGCCTCCGGTGGCGATCACCTTGGCCAGCATCGGGTCGTAGGCGGTGGAGACCTCGGTGCCGGTCTCGGCCCAGCCGTCGGTCCTGATGCCGTCCCCGGCCGACAGCTCCACCCGGGTGAGCACGCCGGCGCTGGGGCGGAAGCCGGCGGCCGGGTCCTCGGCGTACACGCGTGCCTCGACGGCGTGCCCGGACACCGGCACCTCCCCGGCGGCCAGGTACGGCGCCAGGAAGGAGCGGTCGCCCCCGGCCAGGCGCAGCATCCACGCGACCAGGTCCACGCCGGTCACCTGCTCGGTGACGGGGTGCTCCACCTGGAGGCGGGCGTTGACCTCCAGGAAGGACAGCTCCTCGCGCTCGGCGTCGTAGACGAACTCGACCGTGCCGGCCGAGCGGTAGCGGATCGAGGCGGCCAGGTCGCGTGAGGTGCGGTGCAGCCGTTCGCGTACGTGGGCGGGCAGGGCCGGCGCGGGCGCCTCCTCGACGACCTTCTGGTTGCGCCGCTGCAGCGAGCAGTCGCGGTCGCCCAGGGTGACGACGCCGCCCAGGCCGTCGCCGAAGAGCTGCACCTCGACGTGGCGGGCGCGCTCGACGTACCGCTCGGCGAAGACGCCGGCGGTGCCGAAGCTGCGCAGCGCGAGGCCGGTCACCCGGTCGTAGGCGGCGCGCAGCTCCTGCGGGGTGCGGCACACGGTCATGCCGATGCCGCCGCCACCGCCGGTGGCCTTGAGCATGACGGGGTAGCCGATGGCCGCGACCTCGGCGACCGCGTGGTCGGCGTCCGTCAGCAGGCCGGTGCCGGGGAAGACCGGCACCCCGGCCGCCACCGCCACCGCGCGGGCGGTGTGCTTGTCGCCGAAGGTCCGCAGGTGCTCGGGGGTCGGGCCGACGAACGCCAGCCCCGCGCCCTCGACCAGCTCCGCGAAGCCGGCGTCCTCGGCCAGGAAGCCGTAGCCGGGGTGGACGGCGTCGGCGCCGCTCTCCTTGGCCGCGCGCAGGACCGCCTGCGCGTCGAGGTAGGACTCGGCGGGTGAGGCGGGGCCCAGCAGGACGGCCTCGTCGGCGAGCCGGACGTGCGCGGCGGCGCGGTCGATCTCGGAGAACACCGCGACCGTGCGCAGCCCGAGCTCCCGCGCGGTGCGGATGATCCGGCAGGCGATCTCACCGCGGTTGGCGACCAGCAGCGTGGCGGGGGTCCGCGTAGGTTCAGGCACCGGCGTACACCACCATCCGGGCCCGGCTGGGGTCGAAGCCGTTGCACGGGTTGTTGATCTGGGGGCAGTTGGAGACGACGACGAGGGTGTCCTTCTCCGCGCGCAACATGAGGGACAGCCCAGGGGCGGAGATGCCGTCCACGATGCCGAGCGCACCGTCGGGATCGACGGGAACGTTCATGAACCAGTTCACGTTGGAAACCTGATCCCGCTTGCCCATGCCGTACTTGGACAACTCGGCCAGGAAGTTGTCGGCGCAGGCGTGCTGGGAGTAGGTGTGGTGCCCGTAGCGCAACGTGTTCGACTCCCGGGAGCACGCACCGCCCAGCGTGTCGTGCCGGCCGACCTCGTCGGCGACCACGGTGAGCAGCGGCTCGGACTCGTTGTCGCGCAGCACGCTGCCCGTGGTGAGGAAGATCGTCTCCTGTTCCTGCAGGGTGGTCTGGGCGCTGTAGGCGCGCCAGGACCGGTGGGCGTCGTAGGCGAGGAAGTCGACGGCCTGGTTGCCGTCGAGGTCCACGATGGCGAGCACCTGCCCGCGCTGGAGCACCCACGACCAGGGGGCGCGGGGCGGGACGGTCTCCCGGTGCAGCTCGGCCCCGAAGGCGTCCGTCGTCACAGTCCTCTGCCCTTCCGGTGGTCGGCGGTGTTCTCGAAGGCGCGCCGCCCCTCGGGGGTGGCGCTCCACTGGGGGTCCTCGGGCGTCGTCACGCGGTCGCGCCAGGCGAGGATCTCCAGCGGGGTGACGGTGTAGCCGGGGCGCGGGTCGAGCGGGTGGGCGGCGTTCGCGAGCAGGACGACGACCGGCAGCTCGGTGCGCAGGGTGACGCTCGTGCCCGCCCCGGCCGAGCCCTGCCACTCGGGCCGCCCGTCGGCGTCGATCCGCACGCCCTGGAAGAAGGAGATGGACGGGGGCAGGTCGCGCCGTTCCAGGCCGTTCTTGGCGCCGGCGAGAGCGAGCAGCTCCCGTCCGGCGGGGCTGGGGCCCTGGGGGGAGCCGTCGCCGTAGCGCCGCTCGTTCCTGGCCCTGGTCGAGGTGCCGTACAGGGTGTCGTGGCGTCCCGATCCGTCGTGCAGGACGGTGGCCAGGACCCGGGCCTGGTCGCTGAGCAGCAGGTACGACGCTCCCGCGTACACCTGCCACTGCACCTTGACCGTGTCGGCGACGTTGAGCCGCTCCCACGGCATGCTCGCGTGGTACAGCAGCAGCGACGCGCAGGCGTCGCCGTCGGGGTCGGTGAGCCGGATGGCGGTGCCGGGCGCGAGCACGCGGTGGGCGTAGCCGCCCGCCGGGATGCGGTCCGCCCAGACGACGTCGCCGGCGTCGACCCCTGCGGGCAGGTCCGCCCAGCGCGAGGCCGGCACGGTCGGCGCGGTGTGGACCGCGGTGCCCTCCTGGGCGCGGGCATGGGCGCGCGCACCTGCGGTGGTGGCGGTGCCGTTCTGGACTGTCGTCACGACGCTCCTCGTAATATCTGTCGCTTGACAGAAATGCTGGGCGGCCCCGCGAACGCCCATGGGTCAGGGGCGTAAATCCCGTGTTAAGCGGTGCTCACGATGGAATCGCGGCCGAAGTGATCAGGCTGCGCGGTGAGTTTTGCGTTACGGCAGATGAACGTCGGCGTCACGAGGCGGAAACGACCGGCCCGTACATATCGGTCAACCGACAGAAATTCGATCGCCCGGAGACCCGATGGACGTCACCGCCACTCCCCCGCCACCCACGGACGAAGCCGCGCTGCGGACCTTCGGCTACCGCCAGGAGCTGCACCGCAGCATGGGCAGGTACGCCTCCTTCGCCGCCGGCTTCTCCTTCATCTCCGTGCTGACCACGGTCTTCCAGTTCTTCGCCATCGGATACTCCTTCGGCGGTCCCGCGTTCTTCTGGACCTGGCCCATCGTGCTGGGCGGGCAGATCCTGGTCGCGCTCTGCTTCGCCGAGCTGGCCGCCCGCTACCCGATCTCCGGCTCCATCTACCAGTGGTCCACCCGGCTCAGCACGCCGACGTTCGGCTGGTTCGCGGGCTGGATCATGATCCTCGGGCAGATCGTCGTCATCGCCGCCGCGGCCCTGGCGCTGCAGGTGGTGCTGCCCTCGATCTGGCCCGGCTTCCAGCTCGTCGGCGGCGACCCCGCGCCTACCACCGCCACGGGCGCGGCCAACGCCGCGATACTCGGCCTGATCCTGCTCGCGCTCACCACGGCCGTGAACGTCATCGACAACCGCGTCCTGGCCAGGGTCAACAGCATCGGCGTGACCACGGAGATCATCGGCGCGGTGCTCATCGTGGTGCTGCTGTTCACCCACGCCGAGCACGGCCCCGGCATCACCTTCAGCACCGGCGGGCAGGGCGGGGCCATCGGCGCGCTGCTCGTCGGCTCCTTCACCGCCGCGTACGTGCTCATCGGCTTCGACAGCGCGGGCGAGCTGAGCGAGGAGACCCGCAACCCCCGGCGCGTCGCGCCGCGCACCATCCTGACCGCGCTCACGGCGGCCGGGCTGCTCGGCGGCCTGATCATCTTCGCCGGCCTGCTCGCCGCCCCCAGCCTGACCGACGGGCGGCTGGCCACCGAGGGCCTGTCGTACGTGCTCACCAGCAGCCTGGGCGACTGGGTGGGCAAGCTGCTGCTGGCCGACGTGGCGGTGGCGATCGCGGTGGCCACGATGGCGATCCAGACCGCCGCCACCCGGATGTTGTTCTCCATGGCCCGCGACGGCGTGGTGCCCTGCTCCGGCGCCCTGTCCAGGGTGTCGCCCCGCACCGGCATGCCGACCGGCCCCGCCCTGGTCACCGGGGTGCTCGCGGCGGCGATCCTGCTGCTCAACTTCGCCTCCCCCGAGGCGTTCCTGGCCATCGGCACCACCTGCATCGTGCTGCTCTACCTGGCCTACGCGATGGTGACGGGACCGCTGCTGGTCCAGCGCCTGCGCGGCGGCTGGCGGGGCGGGGCGCCGGGCGGGCTCGCGGAGGACGGGACGCCGCTGTTCAGCATGGGACGCTGGGGGCTGCCGGTCAACGCGGTGGCCGTCTGCTACGGCCTGGCGATGACGGTGAACCTGGCCTGGCCGAGGGCCGAGGTGTACGCCCCGATCACCGGCCACTGGTTCTTCCAGTGGTTCACCGTGATCTTCCTCGCGGCGGTGGTGGCCCTGGGCCTGGTCTACCGGCGGCTACGCCTGAGCGGTGCCGCCGCCGGGCAGGTGGCCGTCGCGAGCGCCGCCCAGGTGCCCGTCACGAACACCGGCCAGGCGTAGCGCCGCGTCGGCGGTGGCGGCCGCCAGCGTCTCGACGGCGGTGGCGGCCAGCTCGCCCGGCGTGTCCCTGCGGATCAGGATGACGCCCTCGATCAGCGCGAACAGCAGGTCGGTGCGCAGCGCCCGGTCGTCGGGGGCCAGCGCCGCCCCGGCCGAGGTGGCCGCCAGCAGCCGGGCGTACACGGCCTTCAGCTCCTCGCGCATCCGCCGGAACCCGGCGAACCGCTCCGTACGCACCTCGGGCAGCAGATACAGCGCCCCCAGGTTGTACGGCCCCGAGCACAGCAGCCCGGCGTCACGGTGGCACAGCTCCCACAGCCGCTCCTCCGGCGTGGCGCCGGCCAGGGCGCCCGCCGCCTCCAGGGACGGCCGCACCGTGCTCTCCAGCAGCTCGGCGAGGATGGCCTCCTTGCCGTCGAAGTAGTGGTAGATCGACGCCTGCCTGATCCCGGCCCGCTCGGCCAGCGCCCTGGTCGTCGTGGCCGAGTAGCCGTGGACGGTGAACAGCTCCGCCGCCGCCGTCAGGATCTCCTCGCGCGGGCTCAGCTCGCTGCTCGGCCGGGCCACGGCTCGCGGTCTGCCTACTTTGCGCACGGTGGAAGGGGCGGTCACCGCACGATCGTCGCACACCTGCCGAACCAGCGCGGCAGCCGGTCGAGCAGCTCCCGCTGGTCGTCACCGGCCCACGCCACGTGACCGTCAGGCCGAAGCAGCACGGCGGGCACGTCCAGCTCCTCCGCGGCGTCCACGACGTGGTCCACCCGATCCGCCCAGCCCTCGACGGAGAGCCGGCCGGTCCGGTCCAGCAGCAGGCCGCGGCCCGCGCGCATCAGCTCGTAGAGCCGCCCCTCCTTCAGCCGCACGTCCCGCATCCGCCGCCCCACCAGGCCGGGCCCCGCGCCGAAGTCGTAGCGGACGCCGATCGCGGTGACCTTCTCGATGAGCCGCCTGCGTACCTCCTCCAGGTCCATCAGCTCCGCCAGCAGCCGGCGCACGGCCTGCGGGCCGGGCTCGGCGGACATCAGCTCCATCTGCGCGCGCGTGTTGTCCAGCACGTCGGCGGCCACCGGCCGGCGCTCGGCGGCGTAGGTGTCCAGCAGCCCCTCCGGCGCCCAGCCGGCGATCTCGGCGGCCAGCTTCCAGCCGAGGTTGAACGCGTCCTGGACGCCCAGGTTGAGCCCCTGCCCGCCGGCGGGCGGGTGCACGTGCGCCGCGTCCCCGGCCAGCAGCACCCGCCCGACCCGGTAACGCTCGGCCAGCCGGGTGGCGTCGCCGAACCGGGACAGCCAGCGGGGCGAGCGCGCGCCCCAGTCGGTGCCGACGTACACCCGCAGCCGCTCCTGGAACTCCTCCAGGGTCGGCGGGACCACGCGGTCCTCGGCGACCCCCGCGGCGGGCACGAGGACGCGGTACACCCCGTCCCCGAGCGGCATGGCGCCGAACGTCAGCAGCGTCTTGCGGACCTCCGCCCCGGCGGCGGCGATCGCCGCCGGGTCGTCCGTCAGCTCCATCTCGCCCAGCAGCATCTCTGTCCTGGCGGGCTCGCCGGGGAAGGCGACGCCGAGCACCTTGCGTACGGTGCTGCGCCCGCCGTCACAGCCGACCAGGTGACGCGAGCGCAGCCGGGTGCCGTCGGCCAGCTCGGCGGTCACCCCGTCCGCGTCCTGCTCCAGCCCGGCCACCTCGCAGCCGCGCCGGACCTCGGCGCCCAGCTCGGCGGCCCGCTCGGCCAGCAGGCGGTCGGTGACGGGCTGCGGGATGGCCAGGGTGTAGGGGTGCGAGGTGTCCAGGTCGTCGAGCGGCGGCTTGTCGATGCCGGCGAAATGGCCGCGGAGCGGGTGCTTGGTGCCGTGCGCGAGGAAGCGCTCCAGCACGCCGCGCTGGTCCAGCACCTCGATGCTGCGGATGTGCAGGCCGAGGGATCGGACGTACGCGGGCGGCTCCGCGTCCTTCTCCAGCACGAGGACGCGCACGTCGTGCAGCCGCAGCTCGGCGGCCAGCATCGAGCCGGTCGGCCCGCCGCCGACGATGATCACATCGAACATGGGTCCGCCCATCCGGTGAGGTTCCGTGTCGGCCAGCGGCTCAGGCGGAACGCGCGTACGGCGCGGTTTCCGCAGGTCGGTGGCCCCAGCCGTTGATTGTGCGGCACGACCCCCGTCTTGCCGCAAGGCCCCCGGTGCGCTATAGGTTGAAAGTGGCGGGGAGTTTCACCGCCGGGGCCTGACTGTCACGCATCCCCCCGGCTACCCGGTCAACGTCTCCAGAGCCCGTTTCGCCGACGCGGAATGAAGGAGACGACCCGTGTCCCAGCCCCGCCCCTTCGTCATCGATCCCACCGGCGCCGACCGCCACGCCGAGTACCAGGCCCTGCGGGCGCGCGGCCCCGCCACGCCCGTGGACGTCCTGGGCCTGCGCGCCTGGGCGGTGTCCGACCCCGTCCTGCTCAAGACCCTGCTGACCAGCCCCGACGTGTCCAAGAACGGCCGCGCCCACTACCCGCGCTTCCAGGAGACGATCCGGACGTGGCCGCTGGCCCTGTGGATCGAGGTGCAGAGCATGCTCACCGCGTACGGCGCCGAGCACCGCAGGCTGAGGCGGATGGTCGCGCCCGCCTTCAGCGCGCGCCGCATCGCCGAGCTGAAGCCGACCGTGCAGGCCCTGGTCACCGAGCTGATGGACGAGCTCGCCGCGGTGCCTGACGGGCAGGTGGTGGACCTGCGCGAGCGGCTGGCCTACCCGCTGCCCATCGCGGTGATCGGCCACCTGATGGGCGTGCCGCAGGACCAGCGGAGCGACTTCCGCGAGATCGTCGACAACGTCTTCGACAGCACGCTCACGCCCGAGCAGGCCCAGGCGAACAACCTGCGGCTCTTCGAGCACATCGAGGAGCTGATCGCCACCAAGCGCGCCGAGCCGGGCGACGACATGACCTCCCTGCTCATCGCGGCCCGCGACGAGGAGCACGACGGCTCCGGCCTCACCGGCGTCGAGCTGCGCGACACGATGATCCTGATGATCAGCGCCGGGTACGAGACGACTGTCAACGTCATCGACCAGGCCGTCCACGCCATGCTGACGTCCCCCGAGCAGCTGCGCCTCGTGCGGGACGGCCAGGTGGCGTGGGAGGAGGTGGTGGAGGAGACGCTGCGCGCCGAGCCCGCCATCAAGTACCTGCCGCTGCGCTTCGCGGTGACGGACCTCCAGCTGCCCGACGGGCAGGTCATCGCCGCCGGGGAGCCGATCCTGGCGGCGTACGGGGCCGCCAACCGCCACCCCGGCTGGCACGGGGCTGAGGCCGACACCTTCGACGTCACCCGCAGGATGAAGGACCATCTGGCGTTCGGCTACGGCGTGCACTTCTGCCTCGGCGCTCCCCTGGCCCGCCTGGAGGTCGCCGAGGCCCTGCGCCAGCTCTTCGAGCGGTTCCCCGACCTGTCGCTCGCGGTGCCGGCCGAGTCGTTGCGGCCGATACCCACCCTCATCAGCAACGGTCACCAGGCACTGCCCGTGCGGCTGCACGCCGCCGGGTGACACGCCGCCAGGGGAGCTGTCACGTGCCGGGGGTGCTGTCTTGTCTGAGCTGTACACGGCCGGACCCGCCGGCCGCTGAACGCGAAGGATGCCTGATGAGCACCGACCACGCCCACGGCCACCACCTCGACAACCCCGACAAGAGCGGCCCGCCGCCGAGGATCGACGTGGTCGCCACCGTGCCGGGGGCGCCGCCCGCGCCCGAGGGCGCCGAGGCGATGACGCTCCTGGTCACGTTGCCGCCGAAGAGCCCAGGCGCGCCGCCGCACCGGCACTCGGGACCCGCCTACGGGTACGTGGTCAAGGGGGCCGTCAACTTCGAGCTCGAAGGCGACCCGGTGCGGGTCGTCCGGGCCGGTGAGGCGTTCTGGGAGCCCGGTGGCGACGTGATCCACTACCAGGACGGCAACCACCTGGAGGACGAGGAGTCGGCCTTCGTGGTGACGATGTTCTGCGCGCCGGGGCAGCCGATGCTGATCCCGGTCAGCGCGGAGGAGCTGGAAGCCCGCAGGGACCGCCGCGCGCCGCGGTCATGACCGCGGTGCGCTCGTCCTGAGACAAGGCCACCGGCCACCCCGCGAGGGGTGACCGGTGGCCTTTCGCAGGTCCGCCCCGCACGTTTCGGGGCGGGGGCGGTCATTCGACCAGTACGGGACGCAGCCGGGCCGAGATCGCGAAGGCGGCGGCGACCGCCAGCATGCCGAGGCCGGCCCACAGGTTGGCGTTCACGTCGCCGGTCCTGGCCCGGTCGGCGGCCGTGTCGGCGACGATCCCCATGACGGTCAGCACGGCGCCGTAGAAGCCGATCAGGCCGGCGATGACGATGCGGATGTCGAACGCGCCGGCCTTGCGCGGTGTGGTCATGTCCGGGCTCCTGGTTCTATCGGAAGATCACGTTGAGGGTGGTGACGAGCAGCAGGGACAGGCCCGCGAGCTTGACCGGCGTGCGGTACCAGGGCAGCCGGGCCCCGGCGGGGTCGGTGCGGGCGGCCTCGGGCGTCCCGGAGAAGACCAGCCCGGCCAGCTCGCCGGCCGGTTTCGGCTTGGTGGCCAGGCTGACCAGCACGCTGACCACGAGGTCCACCACGAACGCCACCCCGGCGGAGACGAACGCGGCGCCCTGCCCGGGCAGGGAGACCAGGCCGGTCTCGTTGGCCAGCCAGACGGCGATCGCGCCCAGCGTGCCGGAGACCAGGCCGATCCAGCCGGCGGCGGGGGTCATGCGCTTCCAGCAGATGCCGAGGATGAAGGTGGCGAACAGCGGGGCGTTGAAGAAGCCGAACAGGGTCTGCAGGTAGGTCATCAGGTTGCCGTAGCCGGCGGCGATGAACGCGGTGCCGATGGCCAGCAGGGTGGCGCCGACGGTGGCCCAGCGGCCGACCTTGAGGTAGTAGCCGTCGGAGCGGCCCCTGCGCACGTACTGCTGCCACAGGTCGTAGCTGAAGACGGTGTTGAAGGCGGAGATGTTGGCCGCCATGCCGGCCATGAACGCGGCCAGCAGGCCGGTCAGCGCGAGGCCGAGCAGCCCGGTGGGCAGCGTGTCGCGGATCAGCAGCAGGATCGAGTCGTTGTAGGTGACCCCGGCCGCCGGGTCGCCGGCCTTCAGCCGGACCACCTCCGGCACCAGCACCCCGGCGATCATGCCGGGGATCACCACGATGAACGGGATGAACATCTTCGGGAACGAGGCGATGATCGGGGTGTTGCGCGCGGCCGTCATCGAGCTGGTCGCCATGGCCCGCTGGACCTCCACGAAGTTGGTGGTCCAGTAGCCGAAGGAGAGCACGAAGCCCAGGCCGAAGACGATGCCGACCACGGACAGGACCGGGCTGCCGAAGCCGGCCAGCGCGGTGCCCGGCCACGAGCGCAGCTCCTCGCTGTCCTGGATGCGGTCGATCAGGCCGCCGACGCCGCCGACCCGGTGCAGCCCGATGAGGGTGAGGGGCAGCAGCGCGGCGACGATGACGAAGAACTGCAGCACCTCGTTGTAGATGGCGGCCGACAGCCCGCCCAGCGTGATGTAGCTGAGCACGATCGCGGCGGCCAGGATCAGCGCCACCCACAGCGGCCAGCCGAGCAGGCTGTTGACCACGGTGGCCAGCAGGAACAGGTTGATCCCCGCGATCAGCACCTGCGCCAGGGCGAAGGTGATCGCGTTCACCAGGTGCGCGCCCGGGCCGAAGCGGCGGCGCATGAACTCCGGCACGCTGCGCACCTTGGAGCCGTAGTAGAACGGCATCATCACCACGCCGAGGAACAGCATGGCCGGCACCGCGCCGATCCAGTAGTAGTGCATGGTCGGCATGCCGTACTCGGCACCGTTGGCCGACATGCCGATGACCTCGACGGCGCCGAGGTTGGCCGAGATGAACGCCAGCCCGGTGATCCAGGCCGGCAGCGACCGCCCCGACAGCAGGAAGTCCAGGCTGCTGGAGATCCGCCGGCGGGCGGCGAACCCGACCAGCAGGACGACGGCGAAATAGACGAGGATCAGCGCGTAGTCGATGAGCTCCGCGCCGATCCTCAGCGGGTTGTCCACGGGGATCAGTCCTTTCCGGCGGCTACGCGCGTGACTCCGGTGGCACGTAGTCGAAGGTGGGCCCGGCCACCGTGCCCTCCTTCGTGCCGTCCTCGTCGGGCATCGCCATCAGGGCGACGGCCTGGCCCTTGAGCCCGTACATGGTGCCGACGGCGGCGCCGAGCAGCTTGGGGTCGCCGTCGAAGGCCTGCTCGAGCTGGTTCAGCAGCGTGCAGTAGGTGCGGTTGAACTGCTCCTGCGCGACGCGGACGGCGCTGCCAGGGGCGTGGTCGGACAGCTTCGGGTCGGGCCGCATCGGCCGGACGGCGGCCAGGTTCACCTGGACCGGCTCGCCGGTGGGGCCGGACTGCGGGGTGTCGCCGCGCCGGTAGCGGCGGCCGAGCTTGAGCTCCATGAGGCGGTAGTAGTGGGCGACCTCGTCCCGGTCGGGGTGGAAGATGTCCTGGTCGCCGTCCCAGACCTCGCCCCTGGCGGTGCCCTCGCCCTGCTCGACGATCTCCTCCAGCGCGCCCAGCGCCGACTCCAGGTCCTCCACCGCGAACAGCGAGCCGGCGGTGTGCCGGAAGTGGGTGCCGCTCACCTGGCGGGCGGGGTCGCCGCTGAAGACGGCCTGCTCGCCGAGCTGCTCGCGCAGGTGCCGCAGCCCCTGCTCGACGGCGTCGTAGAACTGGCCGATCGTCTCGTAGCCGTCGCCCTCCGCCGGCGCGCCGGGGGGCGCCGGCTGCTCCAGGCGCAGGAACATCTCCAGCGCCCGCGGGCCGAACGGCAGCAGCGACAGCTCCAGGGAGCTGTGCGGCAGCCGCCGGGGGTAGGGCGGCAGCATCCGCGGCGTGTCGAGGCGCGGCCTGCCGCCCACGGCGTTGAGCAGGTTCGCGGCCAGGGCCAGGTGCAGCATCTCCTCGGCGAAGACGCTGCCCACGACCTCCACCGCGTCGGGGTTGCGCTCCGGGTCCAGCGAGTACAGCGCGCACAGGTACGAGGGCAGCGTCGCCTGCTCCAGCTCGATCGCCCACTGCAGGTGCTCGCGCAGGCTGTCGAGGGTGTCGATCGGGGCGGGCCCGGGAGCGGTGACGCTCTGCCCCGGTTCCAGGTTCTTCATCGGTGTCCTTCGGTTCTTGTCGGAAGTGCCGGCTCAGGCCGTGGCCAGTCGCCGGCGGTTGCGGATGCGGCGGCGCTCCTCGGGGGTGGTGCCGCCCCACATGCCGTCCGGTTCGCCGGTCGCCAGGGCCCAGTCGAGGCAGACGGCCCGCACCGGGCAGCTCTGGCAGATGCGCCGGGCCTGCTCCTGGCCGCGGCCCGGATGCTCGTCCCAGGTGATCGGGAAGAACAGGCCGGGGTCGGCGTCCTGGCAGGCGGCGTGATCGGTCCACCGCAGGGGTGAGCGGGGCTCACGAGCCGGCCGGCCGGTCATGATCTCCGCCTGGTGACGGTGAGTGGCGCCGCCAGTGCTCTTCGAGCGCCGCCGCCACCCGCTCGGGCTGCTGCAGCAGCGGCCAGTGGTTGCAGTCGACGAGCTTGATCACGTGTTCCGCCCCGATGGCCCGGCCCAGCTCGTCGGCGAACTCCACCGGGCAGGCCGGGTCGCGCGAGCCCCAGATCACCAGGGCGGGCGCGGTCAGCTTGGCCAGGTCCGGCTCCCACTCGGCGCCCATGCGCACCGCCGAGCGGTAGAGCTTGAGTACGCTGTCCCTCATCGGCGCGTCCACGTGCCGCGCCATCTCCCTGGCCGGGCCGCCGGGCACCTCGAAGCCGCTGATGAGGTCCGCGGCGAAGCCCTCGGGCGTCAGCTCGGCCATGAAGCGGTCGCCCTCGACCGGGTCCTGCCAGATCCTGGCCAGCGGGTGCCACGGGTAGCGGGCGCTGATCGGGCCGTTGCCGCCGGCCCAGGTGCGTACCAGGTCGGGGCGCAGGCAGGCGGCGCGGGCGGTGAGGATGCAGCCCCAGTCGTGGCCGACCAGGTCCACCGGCTCGCCGACCTGCTCCAGCCGGCCGATCAGCCAGTCGGCGTACTCCTCCTTGGTGCTGCCGAAGCCGAGCGGGCGCGGGGCGCCGAAGCCCGGCAGGTCCCACGCCTCCACGTCCGTACGCGTCAGGTGCCGGCGGACGCCCGCCCAGACGCGGTGGGTGTCGGGAACGCCGTGAATGAGGATCGCAGGCACGCCGGCGTCACCCGCGCACGAGGTCGTCGGCGGAGCCCAGCGCGGCCCTGAGCACGGCGACGGCCTGGGCGGTGGCGGCCCGCGCGGCACGCGTGTCGCGCACGGGGTTGAGCATCATGAAGTCGTGCAGCGTGCCGTTGTAGCGGACGCTGGTCGTCGGCACGCCGGCCGCCGTCAGCTTGCGGGCGTAGGCCTCGCCCTCGTCGCGCAGCACGTCGTTCTCGTCCACGATGACGAACGCCGGCGGCAGCCCCGCCAGGTCCTCCAGCGTGGCGCGCAGCGGGGAGGCGGTGATCTCGGCGCGCTGCGCGGGGTCGGTGGTGTAGGCGTCCCAGAACCAGGCCATGGCCTTGGCGGTCAGGTGGGGGCCGTCGGCGAACTCGCGGTAGCTGCCGGTGTCCTGGCCGGCGTCGGTGACCGGGTAGTACAGCGACTGGTGCGTGAAGCGGACGTCGCCGCGCCGCTTGGCCATGATCGTCAGCGCCGCCGTCATGTTGCCGCCGACCGAGTCGCCCGCCACGGCCAGCCTGGAGGCGTCCAGGCCCTCGGCCGCGCCGTCCTTGGTGATCCACTGGGCGGTGGCGTACGCCTGCTCGATCGCCACCGGGTAACGCGCCTCCGGCGAGCGGTCGTACTCCACGAACACCACCGCCGCCTGCGCGCCCACGGACAGCTCGCGGACGAGCCGGTCGTGGGTGCCCGCGTTGCCCAGCACCCAGCCGCCGCCGTGCACGTACAGGACGGTGGGCAGCGCCCCCGTGGCGCCCACCGGCTTGACGATCCGCACCCGCACGTCACCGGCCCCGGCGGGCACGACGATCCACTTCTCGTCCACCTCCGGCTTGGCCACCTCGCCGGCCTGCACGCCGTCCAGCAGCTTGCGGGCACCCTGCGTGCCAAGCTCGTACACGAACGGCGGTTCGGCCGTCGCGTCGGCGAACTCCTGCGCCGCCGGCTCCAGGACGATCTCGGTCATGGGGATCTCCCTCTCACTGGTGACCGGCCTTCGCGGCCGGCCTTCACCCCCTTGGACCGGGCGGCGTCCCGGCTCGTGACAGCGGGCGGAGAGGGAGGGAGCCGTCAGGCGGTGGCGGCGGCGCCTCCGGGCAGCGCCTCGCGCAGCTGCCTGCGGGAGGCGATGCCGAGCTTGACGAAGATCTTGCGCAGGTGCCATTCGACGGTGTGCGGGCTGATGTAGAGCTGCGCGCCGATCTCGGAGTTCGTCAGCCCGTCGGCGGCCAGGCGGGCGACCTGCGCCTCGTGCGCGGTCAGCGTGGCACGCGCCTCGACGGGGCGTCTGCGTACGGTCTCGCCGGTGGCCTGCAGCTCGCGCCTGGCGCGTTCGGCGAACGCCTCGGCGCCCATCCGGCCGAGCAGCTCGTGGGCCAGGCCGAGCTGCTCGCGCGCGTCGACGCGGCGGTTCTCGCGGCGCAGCCACTCGCCGTAGAGCAGGTGGGTGCGGGCGAGCGTCATCCTGACGCCGGTACGGCCGAGCCGCTCGATCGCCTCCCGGTAGCGGGCGTCGGCGGCCTGCCCGTCGCTCACCTGGGCCCGCGCGCTCGCCGCGGTGCCGAGCGCCCAGTCGGTGCCGCTGGCCCCGGCCATCTCGTCGAGCCGCCGGGCGGCCTCGGCGGCGCGGGCCCGTCTGCCGCTCCTGGCCGCGGCCTCGACCAGCTCGATCGTGGACCAGGTGGACAGCCCCAGCTCCCGGGGGTGCTCGGCGCCGCGTTCCGCCGCGGCGAACGCCTCCTCGTAGCGGCCGTGGGCGTTGTACAGCACCGCGCGGGCCCACTGGGTGGCGGTGGCCACCTTGCCCTCGCCCTGCAGCGCCGTGTCGCGGGTGATCGTCTCGATGACCTGGAGGGTCGCGGCCTCGCTGCCTCGCCAAGGCTCCAGCACCAGGGCTCCGTACTGGGCCATGAAGCGGCTGCCCGTCACCTCGCCGATCGTCATCGCCTCGGCGACCAGCGCGCCCGCGGCGTCCAGCTCGCCGGCCAGGACCTGGGCCGACAGGTGCAGCAGCAGCGCCGACGGCAGCACGGACAGCGCGCCCGTCTCGCGGGCCAGGTCCACCAGCCGGGCGGACAGGGCCGCGTAGCTGTCGAAGTCCCAGACGTTGTGGGCCATGCGGCAGGCGAGCGGGAGCCAGCCCAGGCCCTCCTGCCTGGAGACGCCGTCGGTGCGGAAGGCGTCCAGGGCGCGCAGCACCATGGGCGTGCCCGCCGTGTACCCCTCGATGGCCGCCGTCGCCGTGCCGTTCAGGAGCAGGTCGTTGCGCTCGGGGGGCGGGCCGGGCGGGGCGGCGAGCGCCGCCCTGGCGACGTCCGCCACCTGGGCGCCGTTCGCCAGGCGGCCGGCGGTGAGTGCCGCGTACAGCGCGTCGCGGTAGGTCTCGCGGGCCAGCGCGGGGTCCAGCGGTTCGAGGTGCCTGCCTGCCTTGAGCAGCAGCGGCAGGGCGGCGCCCGCGCTGGTGGAGGCGAACGTGATCCGGCCGCGCAGCAGGCTGGCCTCGGCGAGCCGGTGCTCGTCGAGGGGGCTGAGCTCGGCCGCGTCGAGCAGTTCGAGCGCGGCGTCGTACCCGCCGGCCTGGTACTTGTCGCGGGCCGCCGCCAGCGCCCTGGCGCCGCGCAGAGCGGCGTCGGGGGTCAGCTCGGCCGCCCGTTCGAGGAACGCGGCGGCGGCCGCGACCCCGCCACGGGCCTGGGCCCGGCCGGCGGAGCGGACCAGCTCGGCGGCCACCGTCTCGTCGGGGCCCGGCGTGGCGTTGGCCAGGTGCCAGGCCCGCCGGTCGGGATCGGCCCGCGCGTCGGTCGCGTCGGCCAGCGCGCGGTGCACGGCCTGCCGCTCCTGCGGCGCCGCGACCCGGTAGGCCGCGGAGCGGACCAGGGGGTGGCGGAACCGAACCCGGGTCCCGATCGTGATCAGGCCCGCCGCCTCAGCCGGCCCCGCGGCGGCGGGCTCGATGCCCAGCAGGCCCGCGGCCCGCGCCAGCAATGTCACGTCGCCCACCGGCTCGGCCGCCGCGACCAGCAGCAGCCGCTGGGTGCGCGGGGGCAGGGACTGCACGCGCCGCAGGAAGCTCTGCTCGATCTGGCTGGCCAGCGGCCGCGCGTCGGGCCGGCCGAAGCCGCCCGCCAGCTCGGCCGGGGTCAGCCCCCTGGGCAGCTCCAGCAGGGCCAGCGGGTTGCCCTGCGCCTCGGCCACGATGCGGTCCCTGACCTGCTCGTCCAGCCGCCCGGGGGTCGCGGAGTCCAGCAGGGCACGGGCGTCGCCGTCACCCAGGCGGCCCAGGTCGAGCTGCGGCAGGCCGGCCAGCTCGGTCTCCAGGTGGTGGTCGCGGACCGCGATGACCAGCCCGATCCGTTCGGCGAGCAGGCGCCGCACGACGAAGGCGATGGTCTGCGCGGAGACGGTGTCGAGCCACTGGGCGTCGTCGACGAGGCAGATCAGCGGCTCCTTCTCGGCCACGTCGGCGAGCAGGCTGAGCACCGCCAGCCCGACCAGGAACCGGTCCGGCGGCGTGCCCGCGCTCAGGCCGAACGCCGTGCTCAGCGCCTCGCGCTGCGGCTCGGGCAGGTGCGGGAGGTGGTCGAGGAACGGCGCGCAGAGCTGGTGCAGGCCGCCGAAGGCCAGCTCCATCTCGGATTCGACGCCCGCCGCCCTGGTCAGCCTGCATCCGGTGGCGCTGTCGCGGGTGTGCTCCAGCAGTGCGCTCTTGCCGATGCCCGGCTCACCGCGCAAGATGAGCACCGAGCTGCGGCCGCCCTGCACGGTGGCCACCAGCCGGTCCAGCCTCTCGCACTCGGCCTGCCGCCCGCGAAGGCGCGGCCCAGGGCCTCTGCTTGCCACCGAGCCTCCGTCCTGCTCCGATCACCGGCGATGCGCGGCGGCCCCCGTGACCCCCGGGGGTCCTGGGGCCCCCAGGGTACCCGGGCCAGGGTATCGACCACGGTGTTCCCGGGGCGCGATGGAGGGGTCCCGACGACGACCGTGATCACAGTGGCATCCGCCGGATGCCGGCTGTGAACGGAGTTGAGACCGTGAGTTTGCTGGAGTCGTACGCGAACCGCGTCGAGCAGACCGACGACCGCCCGATCAGCGGGTGGGACGGCGCCGCCGCCACGTTCGTCAGCGCCGCGCCCCGGCTCTACGCGATCGGCCTGCGCGTTCTGCAGGACGTCGGGGAGGCCGAGGACGTGGTGCAGGAGACGTGGCTGCGCTGGGCCAGGGCCAACCGCTCGATCGTGGCCAGCCCGGCCGCGTTCCTGGCGCTGACCACCACGAGGCTGGCCATCAATGTCACCCAGTCGGCGCGCAAACGCCGCGAGACCTCGGCGGGGCCGTGGTTGCCGGAGACGCCTGACCCGTCCGTCAGCCCTGAGACGGCGGCCGAGCGGCATGAGGCCGTGGACGGCGCGATCCGGTTGATGTTGCAGCGGCTGACCCCGGCGGAGCGGGCCGTCTACCTTCTGCGTACGGCCTTCGAGTATCCGTATCGGCAGATCGGCGAGGTGCTCCACCTGAGCGAGGAGCACACGCGGCAGCTCCTGCGGCGGGCCCGCCACCACCTCGCCACCGGACGGGTGCATCCGGTGAGCCGCGCCGCGCACCAGCGCCTCGTGCGCACCTTCCTCACCGCCGCCCGCACCGGGGACCTGGCCGCGCTGGAGAGCCTGCTCGCCGCCGACGTCGCGCGCTGAGCGTTCTGCCGGGGGGCAGGGGGCGGCATCGGAAAGGCCCGCGACGGGAGCCGGGCTCCCACCGCGGGCCACTGCGGACCGTCCGGCGTTCAGCCGTCCGTGGCGCGGACGGCCTCGACGATGGTGGCGGTCACGGCGTCGGGCTCGGAGACGGCCAGCGCGTGCGAGGCGCCGGGGACCTCGCGGGTGCCGCGCGAGCCGGCCCGCTCGGCCATGAAACGCAACGCCGCGGCGGGGATGTTCAGATCACGCTCACCGTGCACGAACCACGACGGGATGCCGCGCCAGGCCGGCTCGGCCACCGTCGGCTCGTCCCGCAGCGCCCGCTCGGTGACCGGCCGCTGGGTCGCGGCCATCAGCGCGGCCTCACCGGCGTCCACGTCGGCACAGAACTGGTGGTGGAACTTCGCGGGGTCGATGCGGAACTCGTTCCCCCCGGACGCCACCGGGTAGGCGATCAGCGCCTCCCCCAGCGTGCTGCCCTCGAACTTGGCCGACAGCAGCAAGGCGCTCTCGCCCGGCTCGGGCGCGAAGGCGCCGACGTACACCAGGGCCCGCACGGCCGGGTCGCCGGCCGCCGCCTGGGTGATCACCATGCCGCCGTAGGAGTGGCCGGCCAGGACGACCGGCCGGCCGAGGCCGGCGATCACGTCGCGCACGTACGCGGCGTCCCCCTCGACGTCGCGCAGCGGGTTCGCCACCGCGACCGCCGACAGCCCATGGCCGTGCAGGCGCTTGATGACCCGGTTCCAAGAGGCCGACTCGGCGAAGGCGCCGTGCACCAGCACGACGACGGGCTGTTCGGTCATGACGTCATTCCTTCTCTCGTGGTGAGTTGCTGATCGGCGGGTTGTTCCTCGTGGAAGCCGATCTCCCGGTGGGTGCCGTCGCACAGCGGCTTGTTGCCGGAGTGGCCGCAGCGGCACAGCGTCATCCGGTTGCGGGTCTCCAGCGGCACGCCGTCCGAGCGGACGACCGGCACCCCGCCCGTGACCCACAGCGCGCTGGCCAGCCCGTCCTCCTCCTCCAGGACCGAGATGGCCTGCGGCAGGTCGACCTCGACGCTCTCGCCGCCGCGCTCGATCGCGTAGCTGTAGGAGCCGGACGGGCAGTGGTCGATACGGCCCATGACAGCCGAGCGCACGTCGCTGTCTTCGGTGTCGGCGAGCATCGCGGCGATCGGCCTGGTGCGGCCGATGCAGAAGGCGGCGTGGATGCACAGCTCCCCCACCCGCTGCGCCGAGATGCCGACCCCGTCGTGCACGTGCTGCAACTCCCGGTACGGGCGCATGACCGCGGCCTCGGTGCCGTCGAAGCCGATCACGGCGTGCGTGCCGTCGCAGAACGGCTTGCTGCCCGAGTGGCCGCAGCGGCACAGCGCGTAGGTGTCCTCGGTCTCCAGCGGCTCGCCGGTCTGCCAGGTCAGCGCGTCGTCGCCGGAGGAGACGAGCTTGCGTTTGCGCCGGAGCGGGACGCTGCCGTACACCACGTACGGGCCGTCGCGCAGGACGACGACGCGCCGCTCGTCGCCGACGCTCCACCTGCGGCGCTCCGGCGCCACGTAGCGGAACGTGGGGCCGGCGCCCTGCTCCATCAGGGCCAGGGCCTGGGCCTTGAGCGCGTACATGGTGCCGGTGGCGACCGCGAGCAGCCTCGGGTTGCCGTCGAACGCCCGCTCCAGCAGGTGCAGGACGGCACCGTAGGTGTGGTCGAACTCGTCCTGGGCCTTGCGGACGGCGCTGCCCGGCTCGGCAGGGCGCGGGTTGACCGGCATCGGGCGCACCCCGGCCGGGTCCACCCGGACCGGCTCGCCGGTGGGGCCGGAGCCCGGGGTGTCGCCGCGCCGGTAGCGCCGGCCGAGCTTGAGCTCCTGGAACCGGTAGTAGTGGGCGACCTCGTCCCGCTCGGGGTGCAGGACGTCCTTGTCGCCGTCCCAGACCTCGCCGTGGGAGTTGCCCTCGCCCTGCTCGACGATCTCCTCCAGCGCCGCCAGCGCCGACTTCAGGTCGTGGACGGCGACGAGCCGGCCTGCGGTGTGCCGGAAGTGACCGGCGTGCACCTGGCGGGCCGGGTCGCCGGAGAAGACCACCTGCTCGCCGAGCCGGTCGCACAGCTCACGCAGCCCCAGCTCGATCGCGGCGTAGAACTGGCCGATCGTCTCGTAGTCGTCGCCCTCCGGCGCGGCCCCGGCGGGCGCCGGCCGTTCCAGCCGCAGGAACATCTCCAGCGCCTGCGCTCCGAAGGGCGCCAGGGACAGCTCCAGGGACCGGTCGCCGTGCGGCAGGCGCCGCGGATGCGGCGGGAGCATCCGCGGCGTGTCCAGGCGGGGCCGGCCGCCGACGGCGTTGAGCAGGTTCGCGGCCAGCGCCAGGTGCAGCATCTCCTCGGCGAAGACGCTGCCCACGATCGCGGCGGCCTCCGGGTTGCGCTCCCGGTCCAGCGAGTACAGCGCGCACAGGTACGGCGGGAGCGTCGCGTGCTCCAGCTCGATCGCCCACTGAAGGTGCTCACGCAGGCTGTCGAGCGTGCCGATCCGCGCCTCACGCGACATGGTCGTCCGGCCGCGAGCCGTCCTCCAGCACCTCGACGGCGTCGAGCAGGCCGCGCAGCTCGATCTCCTCGCGTTCGGCGTCCGTCGGGTCGAACAGCCACTCGGTGACCGGCAGCTCGGCGACCTCTGCGGGACGGCTGGCCTCGGCCAGCGTCACCTCCGCCTCGATCTCGATCTCGAGCTCGTGCAGGAAGTCGTTCTCGTCCCTCGGAGCGCTCATCGTTCCTCCATCCATGACGTGCTTGGTGCCCGGCCGACGGCGTGCGGCGGCCGCACGCCGATCCGGCCGGACGCGAACAGGCGGGTGCAGCGCTCACCCTGGCGGGCCGCCGCCGGTGCCGTGATGGGCCTACTTGCCCGTGCCGGTGCGGTCGAGCCACTCGCGGTAGGTGATCGTGCCCAGCACGGCGGCGGCGTCGTCGAGCGGGACCAGCGACCGCTCGACCAGCTCGCTGCCGAAGTAGCGGGCGTGCGGGTCGGTGACCACCTCGCGCGGGTCGCCCCAGACCGCCAGCGCCTTGCGGAAGAACTCGTCCATCCGGTACTGCTGCGGCCCGGCGATCTCGACCCTGCCGTTCAGCGGCGTCCCCACCGCGGTCCTGCCGACCGCCGCGGCCACGTCGTCGCCCGCGATCGGCTGGAAGAGCACCGGCGCGACGTGCACCTTGCCGTCGCGGGTGGCCTCGTCGGCGATGCCGCGGGCGAACTCGAAGAACTGCGTCGAGTGCACCAGCGAGAACGGGACGCCCGACTTCTCGATCAGCCCCTCCTGGGCGATCTTCGCCGCGAAGTAGCCGTTGTCCGGCATGCGCTCGGTGCCCACGATCGACACCGCGACGTGGTGGCCCACGCCCGCCGCCTTCTCCGCCTCCAGCAGGTTGCCCGTGGAGGTCTCGAAGAACTTCAGCACGGCCTCCCGCTCGAACGACGGTGAGTTCGACACGTCGACCACGACCTGCGCCCCGGTGAGCGCCTCGGCCAGGCCCTCCCCGGTGAGGGTGTTCACGCCGGTGTTCGGCGAGGCCGCCACCGCCTCGTGACCGTGCTCAGCCAGCTTGGCCACCAGCTTCGACCCGATCAGACCGGTCCCTCCGATCACCACGATCTTCATGCGGATTCCTCTCTCGTCCGCCGGGCCGCGCCTCGTCGCCGCCCGGTCATCAGCTATGACCGGACAGCCCCTCGGGCTCGTGACGGCTGCCGGAGAATTCCTGCGCGGTGAGCGGGACGATCGCCACCGGGCAGGCGGCGTGGTGCAGGACGTTCCGGCTGACCGAGCCGTGCAGCAGCGCGCTGAACTCGTGGCGGTGGTGGGAGCCGACGACGAGCAGGGACGCCCGGGCCGCGGCGTCCGTCAGCGCCTTGCCCGGGCGCCCGGTCAGGCTCTCCTGGTCGATCGTGACCGTGGGGAAGCGCTCCTGCCAGCGCGCCAGCTCCGGCTCCGCCAGGGGCGGGCCGCCGCGGTCGGCCACGTGCGCCAGCATCAGGGGATCGGCGGTGCGGGCGGCATGCGCGCAGGCGAAGTCGAGGACGGCCTCGCTCTCGCCGGGGTCGCCGATGCCCGCCACGACGGGCCCGTCCGGCCGGGCGGAGCCGCGTACGACCACGACGGGGCAGGCGGCCTCGGCGCCCAGCTTGGCGCCCACCGAGCCCAGCAGCAGACCGCCGACCTCGCCCAGCCCGCGGCTGCCCACGACGAGCAGCTCCGCCTGGCGCGAGTGGCGCAGCAGCACGGCGAACGCCTCGCCTTCCGGCAGCTCGGTCGTGATCCCGACCTCGGGCGCGACCATCCGCGCGCGGTCGCGGGCGGTCTCCAGGATGCGCTCGGCGGCGTGCCGGAGCCCGCCCTCCGGCGGTGCTCCCGGCGCCGGCCCCAGGGGTACGTTCATCAGGGGCCAGATGAAGGCGTGCACGATCAGCAGCGGCCGGCGGCGGCGTCCGGCCTCGGCGGCGGCCCACTCCACGGCCCGCAGGCTGTCCTCGGAGTCGTCCACGCCCACGGTTACAGGGCTCATTGTCGTCCTTTCATGGTGGTGCCCGTCACCGGCTACTCGACGAGCTTGCCGGCGGTCGAGACCTCGCGCATGAGCGCCGCGATCTCGGCGGGGACCGGCGGGACGGCCTCGCGGGCCACGGCGCCGGGGCCGGACCACACGAGGTTGACCTGCAGCTCGGGGTCGAGGTCCGGATGGTCGGAGCGGTTGTGGCAGCCGCGGGTCTCGCGGCGTTCGAGCGCGGCCTCCATCGTCGCGCGGGCGGCGAGCGCCGCGGACTTCAGGTCGAAGGCGTGCGCCAGGTCCTGGAAACCGGCCAGGTCGGGGTGCACGCCCACCTCGCCCATCCGCGCCTCCAAGGCGGCGAGCTCGCCGAGCCCCGTCAGCAGGCCGTCCTCGTCGCGGACCACGCCGGCGTGCTCGGTCATGATGTCGCGCAGGGCGCGCTGCAGCGCCCGCACGTTCTCGGGGCCGTCGGCGGCGAGCAGCTCGTCCACCTCGGCCCTGGCCGCGCCGAGCGCGTCGGCCGAACGGCGCTGGGCCTCCAGGCCCGCGGAGTGCTCGGCCGCCGCCTGGCCGACGATGCGGCCGTAGACGAGCAGCTCGATGAGCGAGTTGCCGCCCAGGCGGTTGGCGCCGTGCAGGCCGCTGGCCGCCTCGCCGATCGCGTACAGGCCGTCCACCCCGGTGCCGTGGTCCTCGGGGCGCACCCAGACGCCGCCCATCGAGTAGTGCGCGGTCGGCGCGATCTCGATCGGCTCCCTGGTGATGTCGAGCATCTGCAGCTCCAGCAGCGTCTGGTAGACGCGCGGCAGCCGCGTCATGATCGTCTCGCGCGGCAGGTGCGACACGTCCAGCCAGACGCCGCCCGCCGGGGTGCCGCGGCCCTGCTTGATCTCCGTGTACGCGGCCAGCGCGACCCTGTCTCTGGTGGACAGCTCCATCCGCTCCGGGTCGTAGCGCGCCATGAACCGCTCCCCCGCCGCGTTGCGCAGGATCCCGCCCTCGCCCCGCGCCGCCTCCGAGACGAGCGTGCCGGCCGCGTTCTCCGGCGCGATCAGCCCGGACGGGTGGAACTGCACCAGCTCGGGGTCGCGGATCCGGCAGCCGGCCAGGACCGCCAGGCGGAAGGAGTCGCCGGTGTTCTCGTCGCGCCGCGAGGAGGTGCGCCGCCAGATGCGGGTGTGTCCCCCGGTGGCCAGGATCACCGCGTCGGCGTGGATGACGTACCGGCTGCCGTCGGTGAGGTCGAACCCGTACGCGCCGAAGACCGCGTTGTCGCGGACCAGCAGGCGCGTGACGTACACGGTGTCCAGGACGGGGATCGCGAGCTGCGCCGCGCGGTTGATCAGCGTGCGCTGGATCTCCAGCCCGGTGTAGTCGCCGGCGTAGGCGGTGCGCCGGTAGGTGTGCGCGCCGAAGAAGCGCAGCGAGATCCGGCCGTCCTGCTCGCGGGCGAACGGCATCCCGTACCGCTCCAGGTCCTGGATGCCGCGCGCCGCCCCCTCCGCGACTATCCGCACCGTCTCGGGATGGGCGAGCAGGTAGCTCTCCTTGAGGGTGTCCGCCGCGTGCTGCTGCCAGGTGTCCTCGGGGTCCATCGTCGCCAGCGCCGCGTTGATGCCGCCCGCCGCGAGCGTGGTGTGCGCGTCGGCCTTCGGCCGCTTGCCCACGGCCAGGACGTCCACGCCGCGCTCGGCCAGCTCGATCGCGGCCCGCAGCCCGGCTCCTCCCGTGCCGATGACCAGGACTGATGTGGCGATCCGCTGCTCCTGCGCGTGCATGGTGCTCCCTTTGACCCCGTCGGCGAACGCACTTCACCATCAAGACAGGACAGGGGCGGAAATCGTGACATGCCGGTTGCCGCGGCCGAGGAACAGCGCGGCCGTCACTGAGATCGGCTCGGCCTCGACGGCGGCAGGGCACTGCCCGTCAGGCGTCGGTGCGCCGCCGGTCAGCTCCCTCCGCGCGGACGAGGCCGAGCATGTCCATGCTGCGCCAGGCTTCCACGATCTTGCCTGCCTCGAACCTGTCTATGGTGATTCCCGCCACGCTACGGAGCGTTCCGTCGCGGGTCATGGCGGCGACCCAGCGCGTGGCGACCCGGTCGCCTTCGGCGATCTGATCCTCGACGCGGATGTCGAGATCCGGATAGAGCCGACGGCTGCTCTCGATGGCCTTCTTCAGCCCGGCCAGCCCTTCGCCGCCGTGTGGGTCGTACGGGTCGTGATGCACCGCGTCCGGCGCGATGATCTCATCGAGCCTGCCGAGATCACCGGTGTTCCAGACGCTGAACACCGTACGCGCGGCCGCCTTGTTCCGTTCGGACACCAGTCTGCTTCCTCACGAGAGTCAGGGACCCGATCAGTTCACGAGCAAGCCTCCTCTCCGGGCCGCGCCCGGGCAAGTATCTCGTCGAGGACGACCTCCGGCCAGGGCCCTTCTGAGCGGCGGCCTGGGCGGGTCGGCGCTGGCCCTTCTAAGATCGTTCGGGTGAGCCTGCCTGCCCTTTCCGTGCCGGGGGCGCCGCCGGTCGAGCCGGCGCGTGACCCGTACCACGTCTATCTCGACTCCCTGACCAGCCCCGAGTCGCGGCGCACGATGCGTGGCTGTCTCGACCGGCTGGCCCGGCTGCTGACCGGCGACGAGAGCGCGACGGGGGCGGGCCAGCCGTGGCACCTGCTGCGTTACGAGCACACCGTACGGATCCGGACGATGCTCACCGATCAGGGCTGGTCGGCGGCGTACGTGAACAAGCATCTGGTGGCGTTGCGGCGGGTGCTGAAGGAGGCGTGGCGGCTGGGGCAGACCAGCGCCGAGGACCTCGCCCGCGCCTCCGACCTGGCCCCCGTACGCCAGAGCCGCCTGCCCACCGGGCACCACGTGCCGCCCGAGGTGGTGGGTGCGGCGCTGTCGGCGTGCGACGACTCGCCCGCCGGCGTGCGCGACGCGGCGCTGATCGCCGTCCTGTACTCGACCGGGTGCCGCCGTGCCGAGCTCGGCGGGCTGACGCTGGCCGACTACGATCCGGGGTCGCGGTCGTTGCGGGTGCGGGGCAAGCGTGACAAGGAGCGGCTGGTCTACCTGACGACCGATGCGATCGGGCTGGTGGAGCGGTGGCTGGCGGTGCGCGGGCCGGGGGCTGGGGCGCTGTTCAGCCCGATCAGCAAGGCGGGGCGGCTGCGTACGCGTGACGGGCGGCCCGTGGGGCTGACGGGGCAGGGCATCGCGGACATTTTGGCCCGGAGGTTCGGGGAGGCGGGGGCGGCGCGGCGGACCGCGCATGACTTCCGGCGGACGTTCATCGGAGAGCTGCTGGACGCGGGGGTGGACCTGGCGACGGCGCAGGCTCTGGTGGGGCACGCCTCGCCGGCCACCACGGCGCGCTACGATCGGCGGCCCGAGCGGACGCGCCGCGAAGCCGTCGACCGCCTGCGCCTCCCGGCCGCCCGGCCCCTGGCCTGACCGCTTCGGCGCACCGACTCGCCGCACCGGCTCACCGCACCGGCTCACCGCACCGGCTCACCACACCGGCTCACCACACCGGCTCACCACACCGACTCACCACACCGACTCACCACACCGAGGTGCGTGCCTTCGGTTGCACCGCCTGGCTGGGGCCGTGTCCATGGGCGCCGCCTCCGTGAGCGCCGAGGCCGCTCCGACGCGGGCGGGGTGTGCCGGTCGGAGCGGTCGCGTACGGGCGATCAGCCCGCCAGGCGAGGCACGATGCCGGAGCTGTGCAGCCGCTCCCGGGCAGCCGCGATGGCCTCATCGGTGGTGGCGAACACCTGACCGGCCTTGTCCAGCCCCGCGAACACCCCCAGAGCATCCAGCGGCTGATGATGCTGCGCGTCCAGGATCCCCGACACGTACACCATGATCCCCCGCCGTTCGAGCCGTTCGATCGTGTCGGCCAGCACCATCGCCCCGCTGGCGTCGATGGTGGTGACCAGGCGCATGCGCAGCACCACCACGGACACATCGGTCACCTCAGACAGGTCCGTCCGCAGCCGATGGGCGGCGGCGAAGAACAGCGGCCCGTCCACCCGGTAGGTGACGATGTGCTCGGCGAGCAGCGCGTGCTCGTCCTCGGTGTGCTGCGGCTGCAGGTCGTGACGCAGCGGCTCCCGGTAGAAGCGCACGTTGTGCGCGATGGCGCGCAACGCCAGCGCCCCCGCCACCACGAGGCCGAGGATGACGGCCAGCACGGTGTCGAGGGTCAGGGTGGCGACGGCGGTGAGCGTGAGCACCACCGCGTCGCTCCTGGTGGAGCGCCACATGGCACGTACGGAGTCACGCTCCACCATGCGTACGGCGGTCGCCAGCAGCACCCCCGCCAGCGCAGCGAGCGGGATCTTGGAGACGAGCCCGGCGGCGGTGTAGACGATGGCGCCCAGGATCAGCGCGTGGGACAGCGCCGCCAGCCGGGAGGTCGCCCCGGAGCGCACGTTGACGGCTGTCCTGACGATGGCCCCGGTGCCGGGCATGCCGCCGAACAGCGGGGTGACGAGGTTGGCGATGCCCTGGCCGAACAGCTCCCTGTCGGGGTCGTGGCGGTGCCGTCCGGTCATGTTGTCGGCCACGGCGGCCGACAGCAGCGACTCCAGGGAGGCCAGCGCCGCCACCGCGATGGCGGGGGCGAGCAGCGACGGCAGCACCTCCAGGTCGAGGAAGCCCAGCGAGGGCGCGGGCAGCCCCTGCGGCAGGTGGCCGATCCTGGCCAGCGGCAGCTCGGCCACCTCCGCGACGACGGTGACGACGACCACGGCCAGCAGCGAGAACGGCACGCTGGGCCGCAGGCTGGCCCCGACCACCAGGGCCGCCGCCACGACGAAGGTGACCGACATGGCCCACCAGTGCGGCCTGGCCAGGAAGTCGAGGACGGCGTGCCAGGCCACGACGGCGACCTTGTCGCTGACGTGCGCGGGGACGCCGAGCGCGTGCGGGAACTGCTGCAGGCCGATCACGCAGGCCATGCCGACGGTGAAGCCGGCCACGACGGGCGCGGGGACGAGGGACATGTAACGTCCGGCCCGCGCCAGGGCCAGGATGACGAGCAGCAGCCCGGCCATCAGCCCGACGGTGAGCACCCCGGTGGCGCCGTGGTCGCTCATGATGGGCATGAGCACGACGGTCATCGCGCCGCTGGTGCCCGACACCTGCAGCGCCGAGCCGCCGAAGAGCGCGGCCAGCGATCCGGCGACGACCGCGGTGGCCAGGCCGGCGGCGGCGCCGAGGCCGGAGGAGACGCCGAACCCGAGCGCCAGCGGCAGCGCGACGATCGCCACCGTGAGCCCGGCCAGCAGGTTGTTGCGGGGCTGGTGCCGCATGGCGGCCAGGGCCGCCCGTTCAGGCAGTACGGACCGTACGCGTTCCCAGCCCGCGACGACCACCCCGATCACGTTGTGTCACCGATCGAATCGGTACGGTGACCGTGCATGCACATGAAAGGTCCGTTCACCACCACTCCTTCCGCGTAAAGACAACCCCGGCTTGTCCCAAATTGCATAAATTTGCAATTCGTGAAGAGGTTGTCAGGATAACAATTTCACCCCCTCCTACCTGGCTAAACTCTCTCGATCTTGCGATATTCACCAGGCGTGAAATGGTGGCAAGGGTTGAAAAGCACGGTGGAATCAGGCGGGCAACATCGCGAAACCCTGCCGGGCCGCGCGCACCGCCTCGGCCTCGACCTCCGCCATCGGCCGCCCTTCGGCCAGGAGCTGCCAGTTGCGCCGGGCCAGCACCCGCTGCGTGGCGACCACCTGGCCCGCCAGCAGCCGCGCCGTCAGCTCGTCGGCCGTCTCCGCGAGCGCCTCAGCTAGGGCCTCCTCGTCGCGTGCCATGTGCTGGTGGAGCCGCCCCAGCAGACTCGGCGCCTCGAAGAACACCATCCGGTGATAGGCCACGACCTCGGGCTCGTCGTTGAGGCCGGTGATCGGGTCGTGCCTGGCCAGCCCGTCGAGGAAGTGGCGGCGCAGCGCCGCCACCGGCCGCTCCCCCTCGGCCCGCTCGCGCACCACCCGGGCCGACTCGCCGAGATGGTCGGCGATGCGGTGCAGGACGAGGTCCTCCTTGGAGGCGAAGTACTTGAACAGTGTCGGCTTGGACACCCCCGCCGCCGCCGCGACCTCCGCCACGGACACCTCGTCGAAGCCGCGATCGAGGAAGAGCGTGATGGCCGCCGTGGAGATGGCCTCGTGCACGCGCCGCCGCTGCAGCTCCCGCAGTCCCGTCATGAGCACACTCTAGCAAAGTGTTAACCTGGTTAATATCTTAACCGAGTTAACACTACTGGGAGGTGTGATGGCCACGCTCGACGACGAGCGGGAGTACGTCGAACGCTGCAAGGCCGGCCTGCGCAGGATGCTGGAGGGCGCGCGGAACAACGTCATCGTCGGCGAGACCGTGGCCGGCGACCGCTACAGCGCCGAACGCCTGGGCCGGCACCTCAAGAGCCTGGCCAAGGAGCTGAGCGAGGAGCCCGAGGGCCCGCCGTTCTTCGGGCGGCTCGACTTCGGCCCCGGCTCCGCCGAGCACGCGGGCCGGGCGTACCACATCGGGCGCAGGCACATCAGCGGCGAGCACGGCGGCCCGCCCGTGGTGATCGACTGGCGCGCGCCGGTCTCGCGGGTCTTCTACCGGGCCAGCGCCCGCGACCCGCAGGACGTCGAGGTACGCCGCCGCTTCGGCTGGTCGGGCACCACCCTGACCGGCTTCGAGGACGAGCGGCTGGCCCGCGGCGAGGAGGGCGAGAGCAAGATCCTCGCGGCCGAGATCGAGCGCCCGCGCGTCGGCCCCATGCGTGACATCGTCGCCACCATCCAGCCCGAGCAGGACGACCTGGTCCGCGCCGGGCTGGACACCACGATCTGCGTGCAGGGCGCCCCCGGCACCGGCAAGACGGCGGTCGGCCTGCACCGGGCCGCGTACCTGCTCTACGCCCACCGCCAGCGCCTCGACCGCGCCGGCGTGCTGGTGCTCGGCCCCAACCGGGCCTTCCTCGGCTACATCTCGGCGGTGCTGCCGGCGCTCGGCGAGATGGACGTCGAGCAGACGACGCTGGAACGGCTGCTGGCCACCGTCCCCGTCACGGCGACGGACGACGAGGCGACCGCCGTGGTCAAGCACGACGCGCGGATGGCGCGGGTGCTGCGCAGGGCCCTGTACGGACGGATCGCCAAGCCGGCCGAGCCCGTCGCGGTGCCGGACGGCTCCTACCGGTGGCGGGTGTACGAGGACGAGCTGCGCCGCATCGTGGACGACACCAGGCGCGAGTCCCTCCCCTACGGCCCAGGCCGCGAGCGTGTCAGGGCACGAGTGGTCGAGTCCATCCGCCGCCAGGCCGAGAACCGCGGCCAGAGCGCCACCACGCCCTGGCTGCGCAAGATCGGCCGCGGCGTCACGCCCTGGCTCGACCAGGTCTGGCCGTCCGTCAAACCGGCGGACGTCCTGTACGAGCTGCTGCGCGGCCCCGCCCCCGGCGGCCGTGACCCGGCGAGCGGCGTGCTCACGGACGCCGAGCGCGCGGCCCTGACCTGGCGCCGGCCGCCGCGCGGCGTCAGGAGCGCGCAGTGGTCGGCGGCCGACCTGGTGCTGCTGGACGAGCTGGGCGCGCTGATCGAACGCCCGCGCGGCTACGGCCACGTGATCGTGGACGAGGCCCAGGACCTGTCGCCCATGGAGTGCCGGGCGGTCGCCAGGCGCAGCGAGCACGGCTCGCTGACCGTGCTGGGCGACCTCGCGCAGGGCACCACGCCGTGGGCGGCCACGTCCTGGCCGCAGCGTCTGGAGCTGCTCGGCAAGCCGGACGGCCGGGTCGTCGCGCTCACGACCGGCTTCCGCGTCCCGGCGGCCGTAGTGGAGCTGGCCAACACGCTGCTGGCGGCGCTGGAGGTGGAGGTGCCGGCGACGCGCTCGTACCGCTCCGACGGGCGGCTGCGGGTGACGCGGGTGCCTGAGCTGGACAAGGGGGTGGTCGAGGTGGTGCGCGAGGCGTACGCGTTCGAGGGGTCGATCGGGGTGATCGCGGCGGACGCCGCGACGGAGGCGATCACCGCCGCGCTCTGGAACGAGGGCCTGGACGTGCGCGGCCGGCTCAGCGTGACGCCCGCGTCGTTGTGCAAGGGGCTGGAGTACGACCACGTCGTGGTGTGCGAGCCGGCGGCCATCGCCGAGGCGGAGCGGCGCGGGCTGAACCGGTTGTACGTCGCGCTCACCCGGGCCGTCTCCCGCCTCGACGTCGTGCACACCCGGCCCCTTCCGCCGCAGCTCGGGTGAGATGGGCATGCTCCTCGACAGGGGCCCGCCGTTCGGTGTGTGATGGACGCACCGCCCGAGAGGAGCCGCGCGTGTCCTCACCGCCCGAGCGGCCGGCGCGGCCGGAGCCGCCCGAGCGGCCCGACCGGCCTGAGCTGCCGGAGCCGCCCGAGCCATTCGTGCGGCCGGAATCGCCCGAACGGCGGCCACCTCGGGTGCTTGACCAGGTGCCGTCGGTCATCGGGCTGGTCTGCGGCGCGGTGGCCGTGCTCTACCTGCCGGTCCTGTTCGGCCTGGCGGGGGTCGTGCTGGGCGTCGTGGGTCACGCCCGCGGCGAGCCCCTCGGCCGGTGGGCCGCCATCGCCGCGGGCGCGGGGATGCTGCTCGGCACGCTGCTCAGCATCCTGCTCACCCCACGGTGAGCTGTCAGGCGGCGGCCGGCGCCACGGTGAGCTGTCAAGTGGCGGCCGGCGCCATGGTGAGCTGTCAAGTGGCGGCCGGCGCCACGGTGAGCTGTCAAGTGGCGGCCAGCGCCACGGTGGGCGACAGGCGGGCGGCGCGCATGGCCGGGTAGATGCCCGCCACCGTGCCGATCACCAGCGTCGCGACCACCGCCCCGCCCAGCGCCCACGGCGGCACGACGGCCGGCCACCCCCGCGACGCCGCGTACCCGACCGTGGCCAGCGCGCCCAGCACCGCGCCCGCCATCCCGCCCAGCGCCGACAGCAGCAGCGACTCCGCCAGGAACTGCACCCGCACCTGCCCCCTGGTCGCCCCCAGCGAGCGCCGCAACCCGATCTCACGCCGGCGCTCCAGCACCGAGATCACCATCGTGTTGGCCACCCCCACACCACCGACCAGCAGCGCGACCGCGCCCAGCCCGAGCAGCAGGTTCGTGAACGCGCCCGCCGCGGCGGCCTTGGCCGCCAGCGCGTCCGACGGCCTGCTCACCGTGACCTCGTCCGGGTTCTCCGGGTTCACGGTACGCGGCAGCGCCGCGCGCACCTCCTCCACCGTCGCGTCCGACGAGCGCTCGTAGATGCTCGTGGGGTACCCGTCGAAGCCGAGCAGCTCCCGCGCCGCCGGGAAGCCGACCAGGGCGGAGCGCTCGATCTCCGGAGCCAGCGGCATCGGCCCGAGTATCCCGATCACCGTGAACCACCGCCCGCCCATCCACACCTGCACACCGGTCCTGGCCAGGCCGAGCCGTTCGGCCGCCGCCGAGCCGAGCACGACGGCGGGCTGCGTGGCCGTGGCGTCGTTCAGCCAGGCGCCCTTGACCACCGCGCCCTCCAGCGTGGTCAGCAGGCCGGTGCTGGCCGCCTGGACGGCGATGCCGCCGGTGACGGACTCGGAGATGCGGTCGTTGCGGCGCACGGTGGCCTCGACGGTGCCGGTGGCGGCGGCCGTGCGGACCGGGCGGATGCGCTGCACCATGGCCAGCGCGCCGGTGGGCAGCTTGGCGTCCGCGCCGAACATCGTGCGGCCGGGGGTGACGATGAGCAGGTTGGTGCCGAGGCGGTCGAGCTGGCGCAGGAGCTGCTCGCGGGAGGATGACGAGATGCCGATCACGGCGATCATCGTCGCGATGCCGATGGCGATGCCGAGCGCGGACAGCACGACCCGCGTGGGCCTGGCGCGCAGCCCGGCCGCCCCGACGCGCAGCACGTCGGCCGGGCCGAGCCTGCCCGGCGACAGGCGTTCCGGTGCCGGTGGCGGCTCGGGGACGGCCGCGGTGCCGAGCCAGTCCTGGTGATCGCCCGTCATCGGCCGGCTCCCTTCGACAAGGTCACGAGGCTGCGGTCGCCCGTCATCCGGAAGCTCCTTTCAGCAGCGCCACGGGGCCGAGGTGCTCGTGCTCGTGGCCGTCCACGATCAGGCCGTCGCGCAGGCGGACGCGCCGCCCGCACCAGCCGGCGATCTCGGCGTCGTGCGTGATGATCACGACGGTCGTGCCGGATTCGTTCAGCGCCGCCAGTACGCGCAGGACGTCCGCGCCCGCCGCCGAGTCGAGGTTGCCGGTGGGCTCGTCGGCAAGCAGCAGCGGCGGATCCCCCGCCACGGCCCTGGCCACCGCCACCCGCTGCTGCTCGCCGCCCGAGAGCTCCGAGGGCCGGTGCCGCAGCCGGTGGCCGAGCCCGACGCGCTCCAGCGCGGAGGCGGCCCGCTCGCGTCTGGCGCGGCGGCCGAGGCCGGTGTAGAGCAGGCCGTCGGCCACGTTGTCCAGCGCGCTGACGCCGGGCGCCAGGTGGAACTGCTGGAAGACGAAGCCCAGGTGGCGCGAGCGCAGCGCGGACAGCCGGCGGTCCGGCAGGCGGGCGACGTCGTGCCCGGCGACCCGGACGGTGCCGGTGGTGGGACGGTCCAGCGTGCCGATCAGGTGCAGCATGGTCGACTTGCCCGACCCTGACGGGCCCACGATGGCCAGCAGGTCGCCGCGGGCGATGGTCAGGTCCACCCCGCGCAGCGCGTGCACGCCACCCGGGTAGCTCTTGCCCACCTCACGTAACTCCACGATGCCGTTCCCGGGGCCGTTCCCGGGGCCGTACACGGGGCCGCTCACAGCACCGCTCCCACGTCCGTGCTCGGGCGTGCTCACGAGACCGGCACCCCCACCTTCATCCCCTCGGCCAGCCCCTGCCCCTCCACCTCGACCAGCCCTCCACCGAACGCCCCCGTCTCCACCGCCACGATCCGGGACGCACCCCCCTCGACGATCTCCACCCCGTACCCACCCTCACGCAACGCCAGCAACGCCTCCACCGGCACGGCCAGCACGTCCTCGTGCCGCTCGCTCTGCATCTCCACCTCCACCGGCGCCTGGTCCAGCCGGGTCCTGGGCGGCTCGGCCAGCGTGATGTCCACGTCGATGGTGGTGCTGGTGTCCTGCTCCTCGCCGGAGCTCTCGGCGACCGTGCCGACCGAGGTGATCGTGCCCTCGGCGCGCTCGCCGCCGGGCAGCGTCACGGTCACCGCCGCCCCCTTGCGGGCCAGCGCCTGGTCGCCGGTGTCCAGGTCCACGTGGACGAGGCGGCGCATGCCGCTGACGGTGAGTGCCTGCCGCCCCGGCGCGGTCCTGGCGCCCAGCTCGGCCTGGACGCCGGTCACGCGGACGGCGGCCGGCTGGAAGACGACCTGGGAGGCGTCCACCCGCCCGCTCTCGGGCAGCCCGCGATCGTCCTGCCACTCCTTGACGGCCTGCTCGGTGGCGTGGCTGAAGTGGTCGTCCACGGTCAGGTAGGCGCCGTGACCGAGCGCCTTGAGGTTGCGTTCGAGCTGCTCGACGTCGGGGCCGTCGGACACGCCGCGCTCCAGGGTGCGGTACAGCGGCAGCTTGCCGTACATGAGCACCAGCGGCTTCCTGTCCACCTTCAGCAGCGGGCGCCCCCGGCGGATCACCGTGCCCTGCGCGGGCGCCCACGTGACGGTGCCGGTGGCGCCCGAGGCGATCCGCCGCTCCCCCGCGTACGTCAGCGAGCCGGCCACCGTCTTGGTCTCCACCAGGTCCTGCCTGGTGACGTCGGCGGTGGCCGGGACGGGCGGCCTGGTGGGGGCGAGGGCGCCGGTGCCGCCGTCGTTCAGGGCCGCGACCGCCGTCCACGTGGCGGCGGCTGCCAGGACGGTGCTGCCGCCCAGCAGGAGTCCCTTCCTCATGGGGCGTCCTTCTTCGGGGCCCCGGGGGCGTACTGCTCGCAGGCCCGCTGCGCGGCCTCGGCCTTCTCCTTCGGCACGCCGCGCAGGTCCATCCGCAGCGGCCGGCCGGGCTGCGGGTCGGCCAGGTCGACGCCCTGCTCGCGCATGCACCGCGCGAACTTGACGAGCTGGTCGTGATCGGCAGCGTCCGGGCCCTCGCCCTCGCCGACGGCCGCCTCCATGATGGGGTGGCACGCCTGCTGCGCCTCCTCCAGCTTCTTCTTGTCCGCCCCCTCGGGCACCGTGAGCCGGACCCGGCCCTCCTTGGGGTCGGGCATGTCCACCCCGTACTCGCGCATGCACTGCGCGAACTTCAGCGCGGCGTCCTCCGGGTCCAGCGACGCCGACGCGCTGGCGGCGGGCTCGGCGGAGGCCGTCCCGCCGCCGGCGCTGACGACGCCGTCCTCCCGCGCGGCCGGGGCTCCGCACCCGGCCAGCGCCAGCGCGACCGCGGTCAGCAGCAGCCGTACCTTCATCACTCTCGCTCCTTCTGTCTGAGGTGCGGCCCCACTTCAGACCATGGGGTGCTAGAACCGGATAAGCCCTTATCCGCGGCTAACACGTGATCCGCCACGCTCGGGGCATGCGAGTGCTGGTCGTCGAGGACGAAGAGCGGTTGGCGGACGCGGTCGCGCACGGGCTGAGGCTGCACGCGATCGCCGTGGACGTCGCCTACGACGGGCAGGAGGCGCTGGAGCTGGCGGCGTACGTGGACTACGACGTCGTGGTGCTCGACCGCGACCTGCCCGGGGTGCACGGCGACGACGTGTGCCGGCGGCTGCGCGCGGGCGGCGAGGGGCGGCGGGTGCTCATGCTGACCGCCGCAGGCCAGCTGCGTGACAAGGTGGGCGGGCTGGCGCTGGGGGCGGACGACTACCTGGTCAAGCCGTTCGCGTTCGCCGAGCTGGTGGCGCGGGTCAGGGCGCTGGCCAGGCGCTCGGCCCGCTCGGCGGTTCCCCTGCTCGAACGGGGCGGCATCGCCCTCGACCCGGCCCGGCGCACCGTCGTCAGGGACGGGCGTCCCGTCTCGCTCAACCGCAAGGAGTTCGACGTGCTGCGGGTGCTGCTCGGCGCGGACGGCGAGCTGGTCACCTCCGGCGAGCTGCGCAGGAGCGTCTGGGATGAGCACGCCGAGCCCGGCACGGGCGCGCTGCGCGTGACGATCACGTCGCTGCGCAAGAAGCTCGGCCTGCCGCCGGCGATCCACAACGTGCCCGGCAAGGGCTACCGGCTGTGAATCCGGCCCCGCCCGCCCGCGCGCGGCTGTGGTGGAACAGCAGGCGCTTACGGCTGCGGCTGACTCTGCTGTACGGCGGGCTGTTCTTCGTCTCCGGCTCGATCCTGCTCGGCCTCACGTACCTGATCACGGCACGCGCGCTCGACCAGCAGTTCGTCACGGGCCCCGTCAAGATCACCGGCGGTGCGCCCCTCGCCCAGGCGCCACCGCCGCCCGAGGCCGCCGGTGACGTGATCTTCCGCCGCGACGTCCAGAGCAGGGCCGACGGCGTGCTGAGCGAGATGGTGAGCTGGTCGCTGGTGGTGATGATCCTGGTCGGGATCATCGCGCTGCTGCTCGGGTACGTGGTGGCCGACCGCGCGCTGCGGCCGCTGGACCGGGTGACGGAGACGGCGCAGCGGCTGTCGGAGAGCACGCTGCACGAGCGGATCGGGCTGCGCGGCCCGCCCGACGAGGTCAAGCGGCTGGCCGACACGTTCGACGCGATGCTCGACCGGCTGCGCCGGGTGTTCGACGCGCAGCGCCGCTTCATCGCCAACGCCTCCCACGAGCTGCGTACGCCGCTGGCGGTCAACCGTACGGTGCTGGAGGTGTCGCTGGAGGAGCCGGCGGCCTCGGCGGACCTCAAGGCGCTGGCCAGGGCGCTGCTGGGCACCAACGCCCGCTACGAGCGGCTGATCGAGGGGCTGCTCCTGCTCGCGCAGTCCGAGCAGGAGCTCACCGTGCGCAAGCCGGTGGACGTGGAGCAGGTCGCGCGCACCGTGCTGGAGCAGCTCGACCCCGGCTCGCGCAAGCGGCCCGTCACCCTGCACCAGGACCTGCGGCCCGCGCTGGTGGAGGGCGATCCGCTGTTCCTGGAGCGGTGCGTGTTCAACCTGCTGGAGAACGCGATCAAGTACAACGTGCGCGGCGGGCACATCTGGCTCACCGTGGCCGGGCAGCCGGAGGGCGCCTCGATCACGGTGGAGAACACCGGGCCGCTGGTGCCCGCGTACGAGGTGGAGGACCTGTTCGAGCCGTTCAGCCGGATGCAGGGCGAACGCGTGCGGTCCTTCCAGGGGGCAGGGCTGGGGCTGTCGATCGTGCGGGCCATCGTGGTCGCGCACGGCGGGTCCGTGACGGCGCTGGCGCGGCCCGAGGGCGGGCTGCGGGTGGAGGTACGGCTGCCGCGCACGCCTTCGTGAGATCCTGGAGGGATGCTGACGCCGATCGACACGCTGCGCGAGCAGGTCACCGCCCGGCTGGCCGCCTTCGAGCGCAGGCAGGTCCCGCCGGTCGGCGGGGTGCGCAGGGCCGGCGTCACCGTGTGCGTGCTGGAGGACCCGACGGGCCGCCCGTACGTCGTGGTGATCAGGCGGGCCGCCCGGGGCCGCAACCCGGGGCAGTGGGCGCTGCCCGGCGGGCGGGCCGACGACGGGGAGCGGCCGGAGGAGGCGGCGCTGCGCGAGCTGGCCGAGGAGACCGGCATCACGGGCGTCGAGGTGGCGGGGCTGCTCGACGACTTCGTCACCGACTCGGGGTTCGTGATCACGCCGGTGGTGGCGTTCGGCGGCCGTCAGGAGCCGGTGCCGGATCCGCGCGAGGTGGCCTCGGTGCACGCGGTGCCGCTGGAGCGGTTCCTGGCGCCGGGGGTGCCGCGGTGGCGGGGGGAGCTGCTGCAGATGCCGCTGGGGCCGTCCATCGTGATCCACGCGCCGACGGGGGCCATTCTGTGGCAGTTCGCCGAGGTGGCGTTGCGGGGGCGTGAGCAGCGGGTCTTCGACGTGGCGCAGCCCCACTGGACGCGCACCTGACCGGCTGGGAGCGGCCGATGGGGAAGGCGCGATTACCTCCAGGGGCGGCCGGTGTGCTTAACTCAAGATTGCCGATGTGGTTAGTGTCCCCCGGGCCGCAAATTACCGCCTTCACGGAATACCGTTCGGCTGGAGCCGTGTTGTGCACCTCGCCGAGGAGGCGACCGCCACATCGGCCTAACAGCTTTTCCCAGGCGTCCCGCCGCACCGGCGGGGCGCCTGCCTTATGGTGGGGTGGCCGCAGGCCCGACGATCAGGAGAGCTCGTTGCTGTACGAAGTGGTCAAGTTCGCCGCCGCACCTCTCACGCACGCGGTGTGCAGGCCGCACATCTCGGGCGCGGCTCACGTGCCGAGGAGCGGGCCCGCGATCCTGGCCGCCAACCACCTGTCGGTGCTCGACTCGTTCCTGCTCCCCGCGCTGCTGCCCCGGCACGTGACGTTCACCGCCAAGAACGAGTACTTCGACGGCAACCCGGTCTCCGGCTTCTTCATGCGGCTGGGCGGCAGCCTGCCGATCGACCGGGAGAGCGCGCACGCCGCCCAGGCCATGCTCGACGACGCCGCCGCGCTGCTGGAGCGGGGCGAGCTGTTCGGCATCCACCCCGAGGGCACCCGCTCCCCCGACGGCCGCCTCTACCGCGGCAAGATCGGGGTGGCCTGGCTGGCGCTGAAGACCGGCGCCCCGGTGCTGCCGGTGGCGCTCAGCGGCACCGACAAGGTGCTGCCCTACGGGGCCAAGGTGCCCAGGCCCGCGCGGATCGGCATCACCATCGGGGCGCCGATGACGTTCGAGGGCGACCACGCCAACGCGCGTGACCGGCGGCGGGTGACCGACGAGATCATGGCGGCCATCCAGAAGCTGTCCGGGCAGGAGTACGTCCCGACCTATGCCACCAGTTACAAGGCTTCGAATGGAATGCCCTGATTCGGACGCTAGGCTCGGACACCTGTCGTCGAGATGCGGGGGGCTGATCAGTGGCGCGGGGTCGTACGATCGCGATCGTGTCCGGAGCCACCGTGCTCGTGGTGGGGGCCGCGGCCGGTGGGGCGTACTACGTGCTGCACACCAGGGGCACACCGGCTGAGACCGCGCAGCGCTTCGCCGCGGCGTGGCAGGCGGGCGACAAGAACGCCATGGCGGCCGAGCTGGCCGCCCAGCAGCCGCTCACCGCGTACGACCAGCAGCGCACCGCGCTCGCCGTGGAGTCGGCCGCGATCAAGCTGGGCCGGGTCACCGAGGGCGACGACCGGGCCAGCGTCCCCTACACCGCCACGCTGAACCTGAAGAACATCGGCGCGTGGACCTACCAGGGCAAGATCGACCTGGTGGTGGCCGACCGCACCTGGAAGGTCGACTGGAAGCCCGCCACGCTGCACCCGTCGCTGACCGGGGGCGCCGCGTTCTCGCTCAAGACCAAGTGGCCGGAGCGGGCCGAGATCACCGACGCGAACGGCGACCGCATCGACACCGGCACGGTCGGCGGCTCGGTGCAGCAGCTCGTCGGCTACCTCGCCAAGGCCACCAAGAAGGACGTCGCCAGGCTCGGCTCCTCCTACAAGGTCGGGCAGGCCGTCGGGTACGACGGGCTGCAGAAGTCCTTCCAGGAGCAGCTCGCCGGCACCCCGGCGACCGAGATCAAGCTCGGCGACCAGACGCTGGAGACCATCGAGGGCACCGAGGGCGAGCCCGTCCAGACCTCGCTCGACCCGCGGACGCAGGCCGCCGCCGTGACCGCGGTCAAGGACATGAAGAAGCCCACCTCCCTGGTCGCGATCAAGCCTTCGACGGGCGAGATCCTGGCCGTGGTGAACAACGTGGGCGGCTTCAACCGGGCACTCGACGGCCGCTACCCGCCCGGCTCGACCTTCAAGGCCGTCACCGCTATCGGGCTGCTGGCGAACGGGGTGTCCCCGCAGGAAACGGTGACCTGCCCGAAGAACGTCAACGTCGGCGGGCTGTCGATCCGCAACTCCGACGAGGAGTCGTTCGGGTCGATCTCGTTCCTCGACTCCTTCGCCCACTCGTGCAACACGACGTTCGCGCCGCTGGCGAAGTCGAAACTGGGCGCCGCCAAGCTGATGGACGTGGCCCAGGACGTGGGCTTCAACCAGCCGCTGAACATCGGGGTACCGGCCACCAAGGCCAGCTTCCCGAGGGCCGAGTCCGACGCCGAGCTGGCCGCCGAGTCGTTCGGCCAGGCCAGGATCACGGCCAGCCCGCTGTCGATCGCCTCGGTGGCCGCGGCCATCGCCGACGGCACGTGGCGCCCGCCGACGCTGGTGCCCTCGATCAAGCAGAAGGCCGAGGAGCGGGAGCTGCCCGAGGGGGTCAAGTCCGCGCTGCACACGATGATGGCGGCGGTGGTGACCAAGGGCACCGCCAAGTCGGCGGGGCTGCCGGCCGGCACGCACGGCAAGACCGGCACCGCCGAGTACGGCACGGGCGAGAAGCTGGACTCCCACGCCTGGTTCATGGGGTTCAAGGGGGATGTCGCGTTCGCCGTGGTCGTCGAGGGCGGGGGCGGCGGCGGTGCGGTGGCCGCCCCCGTCGCGGCGACGTTCCTCAAGAACCTGTAGCCGCTACTCAGGAGTCTTCGGCCAGGAAGCGCCGGATCTCCTCGGCCACCCGCTCGGGGCGCCCGCGCTGGGCGGCGTTCTGCGTGGCGCCGTGGTCGAGGCCCTCCATCACCACGCGCCGGGCGCGCGGCAGGACGCGCTCCAGCTCGGCGAGCGCCGAGCGCAGGTAGCCCTGGCTCCTGCTGCCACCGAGCAGCAGCGTCCGCACCTCGACCGTCCGGTACGCCGCGAAGTCCGCCGGGGCCTCGGCCACGAGCTGCATGTCCTGGCGCTGGGTCGGGGCCAGCTCCCTGAACGTCGGCTGCTCCCCCGCCGTCCCGTCCTGGCTGTTGAGCATCAGGCCCGTCAGCCACTCCTGCACGCGGCGGGGCAGCGCGTTGAACAGCGGCGGGCCGAGCCGCGCGGCCCGCATGCCGGTGACGAGCGCGGCGGGGATCCGGCCCTCGGCCAGCTCGCGGTCGAAGCGCTCCAGGGCGGCGCGCACGTCGTCGGCGTCGAGGCCGAGCGGCGGCTCGAAGAGCACGGCCTTGCTCAGCGCCGCCGGGCGGGTGAGCGCGGTGTGCAGGGTGATGACGGCGCCCGAGCTGACGCCGACGGCGTACCGGGCGCCGGTGGCCCGCAGCACGGCGTCGAGGTCCTCGCTCTCGCGGGCGAGCCCGTAGCCTGCGCCCACGGGGCCGCTGCCGCCCCGGCCCCGGCGGTCGGGCAGGTAGCAGGTGAAGCCGGCGGCCAGGGCCGTGGCCAGCTCTGACTGGCTGTGCCCTGTCTGCATGGCGCCGTGCACGATCACCAGGCCGGGCCCCCGCCCGAGCCGGCGGTAGCTGATCGTGGTGCCGTCGGCGGAGGTCGCGGTGCCGGTGGCGGTCGTCGTGGACATGGTGGCTCCCCTTCTTGCCCTCAGTCGGTGGGGCGGCCCCGGTCCGCGAGGTCCGCCACGTCGGGCGGCAGCTCGCCCGTACGGTGATATGCCTGCCATCGCGCCAGGCCGGGGAAGGTGCCCCCGTCCAGCTCCGCCAGCAGCGAGCGCACCCAGGCGGCCTGGGCCTCCCGCATCGCCAGCGCGTACTCCGACTCGACGAGGAACAGCCGGGGCACCTCGGCCCGCTCCTCCTCCATCGCCCGCCGATCGGCCTCGATCTGCTGCTCCAGCAGCTCCAGCCGCTGCCGGAGCAGCGGCGCGACCTCGCCGGGGCCGAGACCGCCCATCACCGACAGGCCCGACTCGAACGCCGACGGCTCGTGGCGCGGGGTGGACAGCAGCTCCCTGGTCCAGTCGTCGGCCTCGGCGCGGCCCGCCTCGGTGATGCGGTAGACGGTCCGCTCGGGACGGGCGCCCTGGCGGTTGCTCTCCACCGCCTCCAGCAGGCCGTGTTTCTCCAGGTTGCGCACGACGGTGTAGAGGGAGCCCCATTTGATCGGCATGTCCTGGTCCTTGCCGCGAGCGCGCAGGACGGAGGCCATCTCGTAGGGGTGCATCGGGCGCTGGACGACGACGGTCAGCACGGCCAGGGCCAGCAGGTTGCTCACCGGACGCCGTCGGGGCATCGCCCTCACCGCCTTCTACTCGTCTGCGAATATACGCGGACGAGTATTCAGGAGGCAAGGGTTGAGCTCCAGCGGCGTGCCCCGCCCGCGGCGTCGGCTCCGGGGGCGCGCACGATAGCGTGCGAGGGCAGACACCAGCCGGAGGAGGGCCACCGATGAGCCGCGAGCACAGCTACCAGACCGTCGTCACCTGGACGGGCAACAAGGGCACCGGCACCAGCGGCTACCGCGACTTCGGCCGTGAGCACGAGCTGTCCGCCGAGGGCCCGCCGGTCATCGCGGGCAGCTCCGACCCCGCCTTCCGCGGCGACCCGGCACGCTGGAACCCCGAGCAGCTCCTGGTCGGCTCGCTGTCGCAGTGTCACATGCTGTGGTACCTGCACAAGTGCGCCATGGCGGGCGTGATCGTCACCGAGTACACCGACACCGCGACCGGCACCATGGCGGAGACGGCCGACGGCGGCCACTTCACCGAGGTGGTGCTGCACCCGGCGGTCACCGTCGCCGCCCAGGAGATGGCCGAGACCGCGCTCGCGTTGCACGCCGACGCGCACAAGTCGTGCTTCATCGCCGCCTCGGTCAACTTCCCCGTCCGCCACGAGCCGACCGTCCGCGTGGCCGGCTGACGCGAGCAGCCGGCCGTGTGGCCGGCTGAGGCGAGCAGCCGTCCGCGTCTCCGGCTGAGCTGATCAGCCGGAGGCGGCGTCGTAGTCGAGGCCGAGCCTGGGCGCGATCTCCCGCAGGCACTCCTCGAACACCGGCTCCATGTCCGAATAGACGAAGTCGAGCTGGTTCAGCACCTCCATGCAGAGCAGGCCGTACAGCCTGATCCAGCACGACATGAAGACGTGGATCGCCGCCACGGGCAGCCCGGTGCCGCCGGCGGCCGCGTACGCCCGCAACTGCTCCCTGATGGAGGCGTCCAGCTCCTCAGCGGCGGGCACCGGGAAGGGCCTGCTCTTCCACAGCTCGGCGACCTCCTCCAGGAAGACCTGCTCGAAGTCGCGCCCGGCCAGCTCACGCGGCGAGTCGGGCCGCCGCTCCGCCGTGATCGGGCTGGCGAACACCCAGCCGAACTCCGCCCGGTGCTCGACGGCCCAGCGCCGCATCGCCCGGCAGGCCGCCAGCAACCGCCGGGCGTGCTCCCCCGGCGGGCACGCGTCGCGGGCGGACTCGATGGCCTGCGTCAGCTCGCGGAAGAAGTCGGCCGTGACCGCGCCGACCAGCTCGTCGTGCCCCGCGAAGTAGTGGTAGAGCGCCGGGCCGCTCATGCCCATCTCCCTGGCCACCGCGTTGATCGTGACGGCCTGCGGCCCCTGCTCGATCAGCAGCCTGCGCGCGACCGCGCGGATCTCCGCCAGCGTGGCCTGCCGTACCCGTTCGCGCCTGCTGACGCCCTGTGCGGTCATCCGCCCACCCTTCTCGCGCTCGTTGACATCCTAGGGCATCTATGTTTGCTTAATGCCTCTAAGGAAACTTACCGTCATTAAGGAGCCGTCGTGGCACGCAACCCGCTGGCGAACGCCTTCGCCAAGTACGTCATGGAGGCCAGGGTCACCGACACGGGCCTCGTCACGCCCACCATGCGGCGCATCCGGCTGGCGACCGAGGTGCCGATCGCGTTCCCGTACCGGCCCGGGCAGCACATCCGGGTCCAGATCAACGATCCGCTGTCGGTCTACGGGATCCTGCGCCCGGCCGAGACGCTGCGCACGTACACCGTGTGGGAGCTCGACCCCGACCGGCGAGGGCTGGAGCTGCGCGCGCACCTGTACGGCGGCGACGGCATCGGGCTGCGCTGGGCGGAGGAGGCGGCGCCGGGGGACGCGGTGACGTTCTGGTGGCCGCAGGGCGACTTCTTCACCTCCGACGACGCCCCGTTCCACCTGTTCGCGGGGGACGAGACGGCGAGCGCGGCGTTCGGCCCGATGCTGCGCGGGCTCGGGGCGGACGCGCGGGTGCACGGCGTGCTGGAGAGCGAGTCCGCCGAGCACGACCCGCCCATGCCGGGCCCGCACGAGCTGCGCCGCGTGCACCGCATGGGCGCGCCGGCCGCGTCCTCGAAGACCCTGCTCGCCGCGGTGGCGGGCCTGGAGCTGCCCGGCAACACCGGTGCCGCCTACCTCGCGGGCGAGGCGCGCACGTGCCAGATGATCCGCGACTATCTCGTACGCGAGCGCAACTGGCCCCGCAGGGCCATCAAGGTCAAGCCGTTCTGGACGCCCGGCAAGCGGGGCCTGCATTGAGACCTCGAATTATTCCTTGACACGAATATTCTTCATGGCGAATACTTCTACCCATGGAGGCACTCCTCACCGCACTGGCCGACCCGGCCCGATGGCGGCTCGTGAGCCTGCTGGCCGAGCGGCCCCGCCCGGTCGGCGTCCTCGCCGAGCTCGCCGGGGCGCGTCAGCCGCAGACGACCAAGCACTTGCAGGCCCTGGAGCGCGCCGGGCTCGTCACGGCTCAGCGCACCGGCCAGCGCCGCATCTACGCGCTCAGGCCAGGCCCGCTGCGCGACCTGGCGGCCGAGCTGCACCGGCTCGCCGACACCGCCGACAGGAAGGGCGGCCCCGGCGAGACGTTCGACCGCTACGGGCTCAGCCTCGACGCGGCGCGCGCGGAGGCGGCGGAGCCGGGGTGGGCGGACGGCCGCTCGTTCACCTTCCAGCGGTCGCTCGCCGGCGGGCCTGAGCTGGTCTGGCGGCACCTGACCGAGCCCTCGCTGCTCGCCGGCTGGTGGACGCCCGACGACCTGCGCGTCTCGGAGCTGGTGTTCGAGGCGCGGCCGGGCGGGCGGATCGTCCAGGAGTACCGCGACGCCGACGACACCACCGGCGCCGACCTGGTCGCCGGCCGGGCGGAGGGAGTCGTGGACGAGGTGCGGCCCGCCGAGCACCTGTCGTACCGGCTCTCCCCGCAGCTTCCCGGCGGCGGCGCGGCCTTCACCGCCCACGTCCGCCTCGCCCTGCGCCCCTCCGGCGCGGGCACGGACCTCGACGTCGACTACCGGGTCACCGGCAGCACGGTCGAGTCCGCCGACTTCGTCGCGGGCATCGAGCTCGGCTTCGGCCAGAGCCTCGACCGGCTCGCGACCATCCTCACCGCAACCGACGCAGAGATCAGGAGCACCCGATGACGCAGCACGCCGGCCGCAGGGTCGTCACCAACATGGCCCTCTCCCTCGACGGCCGCTACGCCCAGCCGGACAATCCGGTGGACATGGGCTGGGTCATGCCGTACGCCGTCACCGACGTCGCCCGCGACCACCTGACCGGCCTCTGGGAGCCGGCGACGACGGCGCTGCTCGGGCGGGTGAACGCCGAGGGGTTCCTCGGGTTCTGGCCCACCGTCATCGGCATGGAGGGCGCCGACCCGCGTGACGAGGGGTTCGCCAAGTGGCTGGTGGACGCCGACAAGGTGGTGCTCTCCTCCACTCTGCGCGAGGCGCCGTGGGAGCGCACGACGGTCCTCGACCGGCCGGCCGCCGAGGTGGTCGAGGAGCTGAGGGCGGCCGAGGGCGGCGACATCCTCGTGCTCTCCAGCGCCAGCGTCATCAAGGCGCTACTGGCCGCCGACCAGGTGGACCGGCTCGCGATCACGGTCTTCCCCGTCTTCCTCGGCGGCGGGCCGCGCCTGTTCGACGACGGCCTGCCCGCGGGCCGGTGGGCGCCGGTCAGGCAGGTCGCGGGCGAGCACGGCACGTTGTCGCTGGTCTACGACCGGGTGCGGTGAGCTACCTGGGCCGGACGTTGTGGTTGTGCGCGAACAGGTTCGCGGCGTCGTAGCGGCGCTTGACCTGCGCGAGCCGGTCGTAAGTCGGCGCCGGATAGACCGCCGCGACGTCCGCCTCGGTGGCGGAGGCGAGGAAGTTGGCGTACGCGCCGTCCGTGTGCGGCGCCAGCCTGTCCCAGAGCGCGTCCAGGGCGGGGCGGGCGGCCTCGACGACCGGCTCCGGGCCCGCGACGCTGGTCACGATCATCAGCTCCGCCCGGCGGTGCGCGAAGGCCGTGGCGTCGTCCGGGACGCGGGACACCGCGCCGCCGAGGCTGCGCACGGACAGGAGCGGCGACCCCGGTGACGTCCCGGCCTCGGCGAGCAGGTCCAGCACCGCCGCCACCGACCCCTCGCCGACGAACGCGCTCCGGGTGACGAACCGGATGCCGGGCGGCGGCGTCACCCCCTCCACCAGGACGTCCGCGTACGGCCGCAGCTCCACGTCGTCACCGATCACCGTGCCGAGGCGGCGGATCGGGTCGATGGCCAGGGCGGCGAGCTGCGGGTCGTCGCCGTCGAAGGTGACGAGGATCTCGACCGGGGCGTCGGGGCCGCCTGCGAAGGGGTTGGCGGCGTTCAGGATGGAGGTCAGCTCCGCCGGTGCGGTGCGCAGGTGGTCGGCCCACCCTCGCAGCACGGTGGCCGCCTCCTGCGCCGGGAAGGTGATCCTGCCGTGGAAGACGTCCGTGGTCGGGTGTGCCGCGAACTCGAAGGCGGTCACCACGCCGAAGTTCCCGCCGCCGCCGCGGATCGCCCAGAACAGGTCCGGGTTCTCCTCCGCACTGGCCCGCACGACCGCTCCGTCCGCCGTGACCAGGTCGGCGGCCACCAGGCTGTCCAGGGCCAGGCCGTACTTGCGTACCTTCCAGCCGATGCCGCCGCTCAACGTCAGCCCGCCGACCCCGACGCTCCTCGTGTCGCCCGAGGAGATCGCCAGGCCGTGCGGGGCGAGGGCGGCCACGACCTGGCCCCAGGTGGCGCCGCCGCCGATCCTGACGAGGTGGCGCTCCTTGTCGATGAGGTCCACGGTGGCCAGGTGGGCGAGGTCGATCACGATGCCGCCGTCGTTGCTGGCGAAACCGGCGAAGGCGTGGCCGCCGCCCCGTACGGACAGGGTCGGCTTCTGGGCGGGCGTGGGCGTGAGTGCGGCTTGCGCTGTCACTGCGGCCTGTGTTGTCACTGCGGCCTGTGTTGTCACTGCGGCCTGTGCTGTCACTGCGGCTGCGAACCGGACCGCCGCCTGGACATCGGCGACGCTCTCGGGACGCAGCACGTAAGCCGGGTTCCCCAACGCCATCACCGAACGGCGGGCCGCTTCGTACTCCGCCCCGCCGCCCGGCTCGATGATCGCGCCACCGAAGTCGCGGCGAAGGATTTCAAGCGCTGAACTCATCACTGTTCCCCATCTCGACTGGCCCGGCCGCTGCCGGACGACCACGAGATGCCGGCGACCCCCTCCTTGTGACAGCACAGCGAACGTGACATACGCCACAAGACACCCGAATCACCGCTCAGGCAGCATGGACCAGCCAGCGACCAGGTGTCACAAAACTGCACCTCCATGCATCTGGTGGATGTGACAGTAGAAAGCGAACAGGAGCCCTCCATGCCCGACACCCCGGACCCCGCCACCGAGGCGTTCGTCGCCCACCGCAACCTCCTGTTCACCGTCGCCTACGAGATGCTCGGCTCGGCCGCCGACGCGGAAGACGTGCTGCAGGAGACCTGGTTGCGATGGGCGGGCGTCGACCTGGGCGAGGTACGGGACCAGCGGGCGTACCTGGTGCGGATCACCACCCGCCAGGCCCTCCTCCGGCTGCGGACGCTCGGCCGGCGCAAGGAGTCCTACGTCGGCCCGTGGCTGCCCGAGCCGCTGCTCACCACGCCTGACGTGGCGCAGGACGTGGAGCTGGCGGAGAGCGTGTCGATGGCGATGCTGCTGGTGCTGGAGACGTTGTCGCCGACGGAGCGGGCCGTGTTCGTGCTGCGCGAGGTGTTCGGGCTGGACTACGACGAGATCGCCGAGGCCGTGGACAAGACCCAGGCGGCCGTCCGGCAGATCGCCCACCGGGCGCGGGCACACGTCGCGGCACGCCGGCCCCGCGAGGCGATCTCCCCCGCCGAGTCCCGGGACGCCTTCACGGCGTTCCAGCGGGCCGTCCAGACGGGGGATCTTCAGGTGCTGCTCGACGTCCTGGCGCCGGACGTCGTCCTGCTGACCGACGGCGGCGGGATCAAGCAGGCCGCCCTGGCGCCCATCGTGGGGGCCGCCGACGTGGCCGCCGTGCTGGGGCGGGTCCCCGCGTCGCGGTCGCTGGTGCCGGCGCAGGTCAACGGGTGTCCGGCGCTGGTCATCCGGATCGACGGGGAGCTCGACACCGTGCTGGCGGTTCGGGTGGAGGGTGGGCTGGTCACGGGGCTCTACGCCGTACGCAATCCTGAGAAGTTGTCGCACATGGAGCAGGAGATCATCCTGAGCCGCTGACCTCGCGCCCGGCGCGCCCGGCCCCTCACCACCCGAGCCGAGGGGGCCGGAGCGCCGCACAGCACGCACCACCGCGCCAAGCCCACGCAGTCAGCCCAACACCCGCCCAGCCCCGCGCACCCAGCCCCACACGCAGTCGCCCCGGCATGCGCCAGCCCAGCACAAACCACTCTGCGCCCGACACGACGGACATGATCCTGCGCACATCCGGCCGGGCAGCAACGACGATGCCTGCCGCTACCTCAACAGCGAGGCCGCACAGGAAGAGGAGCTGCGTGCGGTGATCAGAAGGCCACGGCCAGAGCCATCGCGGCGGCGGCCTCGTGACGCAGGAGCATGATCAGGAGCGTGGCGACCAGCGTGGCGATGAGCAACCAGCTGATCAAGATGATGACGGTCGTGCGGCGCGGCCGACGACGAGGCGCGCGCTGCCCGTTCGACTTCGCCTCGCTGCGACGAACCCGCTCGTTGAACGACTCAAGCCGAGCGACGAGTCGCGGATCGTCATCGACGAGGTGCTGCTCAATCTGGGCCAGCATCCGCTCCTCGTCCTGCGACCAGGCCATAAGTACCTCCGGAACGCAAGCTCTGTGGCGTCTTCCTGCCCAACCATGAAGATCATTAGCCACCGCCTGACCACTTAATTGCAACCTCTTTTCGGTTTGCGATCAAGCTCGAACTGCTGTTCTAATCATGCCATGCGCTGGGACAACCTCCGCCTGACCGGGCCAGGCCGGGCCGATCCGACCGAGCCGCTCTTCGCCCGCGGCGCGGTGACCCGCACGTTCGACACGCCCGAGTTCAAGGGGATGACCTTCTACGAGATCCGGGCCAGATCCATCATCAACCGGGTCCCCGGCGCCAGCCGCGTCCCGTTCGACTACACGATCAACCCCTACCGGGGCTGCGGCCATCGCTGCATCTACTGCTTCGCCAGGAAGACCCACGAATATCTCGACCTCGACGCCGGCGCGGACTTCGACTCCAAGATCGTCGTCAAGGTCAACGCCGCCGAGCTGGCCCGCAAGGAGCTCGCCTCGCCCCGCTGGGGCGGCCACCACGTGGCCATGGGCACCAACGTCGACTGCTACCAGCGCGCGGAGGGCCGCTACAAGCTGATGCGCGGCATCCTGACCGCGCTGCGCGACGCCGCCAACCCGTTCTCGATCCTCACCAAGGGCACCCTCATCCTGCGCGACCTCGACCTGCTCACCGAGGCCGCCGAGGTGACGGACGTCGGCGCCGACGTCTCGGTCGGCTTCGTCGACGACGACCTGTGGCGCGCCGTCGAGCCCGGCACCCCCAACCCGCACCGCCGCCTCGAAACCTGCGCGACCCTCAACGACAACGGCATCGCCTGCGGCGTCCTGATGGCCCCCGTCCTGCCCTACCTCACCGACTCCCCCGCCCAGCTCGACCGCACGGTCAAGGCCATCGCCGAGGCCGGCGCCACCCACCTCTCCCCCATCGTGCTGCACCTGCGCCCCGGAGCCCGCGAGTGGTGGCTGACCTGGCTGTCGCGCGAGCACCCGCGCCTGGTGCCGCGCTATCTGGAGCTGTACGGGCGCGGTGCGTACGCCCCGAAGTCCTACCAGCAGCGGATCACGACCCTGATCAGAGACCTCGCGGAACGCCACGGAGTCGGCCGGGCCACCCCCGCCATGGCCCGCCGCATCCCACCCCACCGCCCGGCAGCCCCGGCCCAGCCCGAGCAACTCCGGCTCCTCTGACCGCCCCCTCCGAGTGCCGACGCAGGGGCGAGGCGGCTCGGACGGGGTGGTCCCGGGAGCCTGGGGCAAGGCCGTGTGAGCGAGGGCAGCGCCTGAGCTGTCGTGGCGGATCGCGCAGCCGCTTGGGTGAGGTCACCACGAGGAGCCGCCATCGCGGGAGCAAGGCCGCTTCGTGAGGTCACCGCGCCAGCCGCCATGATGGCGTGCCCTCGTCGTGGCGGAGACCTTCGGAGGCCACGGCTCGCGGCACCGCGTCGAGCGAAAAATCGCTGGCCCGGACATGGGGGCCGGTGGCAGGATGGCCGGGCACTGTCGGACCACGATCAAGGAGCTTGGGATGCGGCGCCGCCTCGGAATCTCCCAGCACGGCATCCGCACGAGAGTTTCCCGAGGGCTCCTTGATCAAGCACGTCCTGAACATCGGCATCCTCGCGCACGTAGACGCGGGAAAGACCAGCCTCACTGAGCGACTCCTGTTCGAGACCGGCGTCATCGACCGGCTCGGCAGCGTCGACGGCGGCGACACCCAGACCGACACCGGCGAGATCGAACGCCGCCGCGGCATCACCATCCGCGCCGCCGTGGCCTCCTTCGCCCTGGGTGACCTGCGGGTCAACCTGGTGGACACGCCCGGCCACGCCGACTTCGTGGCCGAGGTGGAGCGCGCGCTCGGCGTACTGGACGGCGCCGTCCTGGTGCTGTCGGCCGTCGAGGGGGTGCAGCCGCACACCCGGGTCCTGATGCGGACTCTGCGCAAGTTGCGCCTGCCGACCCTGATCTTCGTCAACAAGATCGATCGGGCGGGGGCGCGGGAGCACGATCTGCTCGCCGACATCCGGCGCCGCCTCTCGCCGTCGTGCGTCCCGCTCAACACCGTGGACGGTCTCGGCAGCCCGGCCGCCGTCACCCGGCCCGTGACCGATCCGTACGCGGTCGCCGAGGTGCTGGCGGAGCGGGACGACGAGCTGCTGGGGCTGCTCGTGGATGGTCAGACGCCTGAGCAGGGGATGGTGCGGGCGGCGCTGGCGCGGCAGTGTGGGGAGGCGGTGGCTTGTCCGGTGTTGTTCGGCTCGGCGATCACCGGGCAAGGGCTGCCTGAGCTGCTCGATGGGATCGCCGAGCTCTTTCCTGCTGTGCCTCGGGTGGCGGTGGAGGGCGCGTCGGCCACTGGCACGGTGTTCGCGGTCGAGCGGGCTCCTTCGGGGGAGAAGGTGGCGTTTGTGCGGGTTCGGGGCGGGGTCTTGCGGGTGCGGGAGCCGCTGACCTTCTTTCGTGGGCAGCGGCGGAGTGGTGGTGACGGTCCTCGTGCTGGCGGGGGTGCGGGCAGTGGCGGCGCAGGCCGCACCGCCGACCACGCGTACGAGGCCAGGCTGACCGCGCTGTCCGTGGCCGGAGCGCCCCGAGAAGCGCAGGCCGTGGCCGGTGACATCGTCAAGATCTGGGGCGTGCCGGAGATCCGGGTCGGTGACCACCTGGGCGAGCCGGGGCCGGCGAACCAGGCGCACTTCACCCCGCCCAGCCTCGAGACCGTGGTCCGCCCCCGGATCCCAGGCCAGGAGCCCCGCCTGCACGCCGCGCTCCTCGCCATGACCGAGCAGGACCCGCTGATCGGCACCCGGGCGCTGCCCGGCGGCGGCACCTCGGTCCTGCTGTACGGCGAGGTGCAGAAGGAGGTCATCGGTGAGACCCTGGCCAGGGAGTTCGGGGTGGAGGCGGAGTTCGAGCCGAGCCGGCCGGTGTACTTCGAGCGGCCGTCGGGCAGCGGCGAGGCGGTCGAGGAGATCCAGCGTCAGGGCCGCAACGAGTTCATGGCCACGGTCGGCCTGCGTGTCGAGCCCGCGCCCGCGGGGTCGGGGGTCGGTTACCGGCTGGAGGTGGATCTGGGGTCGCTGCCGCTGGCCTTTCATCGGGCGATCGAGGAGAGCGTACGGCTGGCGCTGCGGGAGGGGCCGCATGGGTGGCCGGTGACCGATGTGCTGGTGACGCTGACCAGGACCGGTTACTCGTCGCCGGTCACCACGGCGGGTGACTTTCGGGGGCGGGTGCCGGTCGTGCTGGCGCGGGCGCTGAAGAGGGCGGGCACGGTCGTGTACGAGCCGTGCCACCGTTTCGAGGCGGAGGTGCCGTTGGAGGCGTTCGGGCCGGTGACGGCGCAGCTCGCGGCGCTGGGTGGTGAGGTGCGCGATGCGCGCAGGGAGGGTGAGGGGTGGGTGTTGGAGGGGAAGATTCCGGCGGCGGTGGTGCATGAGGCTGAGCGGCGGCTGCCTGGGTTGTCCCATGGTGAGGGGGTGTGGTGGTCCGAGGCGGCTGGTGACCGACCGCTCCGGTGAGGGGTGTGGTGGTCCGAGGCGGCCGGTGACCGACCGCTCCGATGGGAGCGTGCCACCCCAGCGGCTGGCGACCGGCCGCCTAGATAGGTGGTATGTCGGGTTTCGTCGCTAGATGGGTATTAACGGGCTTGGTGTACCAATCAGGTGCATCTCATCCGTTACAGGGGGGATCTCCAATGGCTGACACGAAGAAGAAACCCGCGTCCAAGTCCGGCAAGTCCAAGAAGCAGGCCATCAAGACCAGCAGGCAGGCCAAGGAGACGAAGCGGGAAGGCCGGAAGGGCACCGACGAAGGCTGAAGCATCGGCCGTGCGACGGTGACGTGATCGGACGGCCGCGGCCCCGCGAGTGCCCCGGCTGTCCGATCGACCAGTGGAGCTGTCATGTCGGCTTACCTGCGTTTCCCCGCCGTCTTCCAGGACGTGGTGGTCTTCGCCGCCGAGGACGACCTGTGGATGGTCTCCGCGCACGGCGGGCGCGCCTTCCGGCTGACCGCGGGGCTGGCCGAGGCCGGTTATCCGCGGATCTCGGAGCGCGGCGAGATGCTCGCGTTCGTCGGGCGCGAGGAGGGCCCGGAAGAGGTGTACGTCATGCCGTCCGGCGGCGGCGCGGCCCGCCGGGTGACCTTCCACGGCGCCCGCTGCACGGTGACCGGGTGGGACCCCGAGGACCGCGTGCTGTACGCCAGTGACCAGTCCCAGCCGTTCGAGGGCCGCAAGTGGCTGCACCGGGTGGCGCCGGGCGGGGTGCCGGAGCGGCTGCCGTACGGGCCGGCGAACTCGATCGCGTACGGGCCGGGGAACATGATCGTGCTGGGCCGCAACACCGCCGACCCGGCGCGGTGGAAGCGTTACCGCGGCGGCACCGTCGGCGACCTGTGGATCGACCCCAGCGGCGACGGCGAGTTCAGGAGGCTGATCAGGCTGCCGGGGAACCTGGCCTCGCCGTGCTGGAGCGATGGCCGGGTGTGCTTCATCTCCGACCACGAGGGCGTCGGCAACGTCTACTCGTGCACCCCCGACGGCCAGGACCTGCGCAAGCACACGCACCACGACGACTACTACGCCCGCAACCTGTCCGGCGACGGCCGGCGGCTGGTCTACCACGCGGGCGCGGACCTGTACCTGCTGGAGCCCGGTGAGCGGCCGCGGCGGCTGGAGGTGCGGCTGGCCAGCTCCAGGACGCAGCGCAACCGCAGGTTCGTCGAGGCGGACGACTACCTCGACAGCGCCACGCTGAGCCCCGACGGCAGCGCGCTGGCGATCACGGCGCGCGGCAAGGCGTACGCGATGGCGAACTGGGAGGGCCCGGTACGCCAGCACGGCTCCCCCGACGGCGTCCGCTACCGCTTCCTGACCTGGCTGAACGACGGCGTCCGGCTCATCGCGGCGGCCAGCGACGACGGCGACGAGGAGAAGCTGGTCATCCTGGAGGGCGGCGAGGGCGGCCCCGGCACGGAGGTGGCCCGCCTGGGCCGGATCAACGACCTGGTGCCCGATCCTGCCCATGACCGGGTCGCGGTCGTCAACCACCGCCACGAGCTGCACCTGCTCGACCTGGAGACCGGGTGCGCCGAGCTGGTGGAGGCGAACCCGCACGGCCCGCCGGAGGACCCGGCCTGGTCGCACGACGGCGAGTGGCTGGCGTACGCGAGCCCGCTCAACGCCCAGACCACCGCGATCAAGCTGTACCACCCCGGAACGGGACGCACGGCGCAGGCCAGCGAGCCGGTGCTGAAGGACTCGGTGCCCGCCTTCGACCCGCAGGGCCGCTACCTGTACTTCGTCGGCCAGCGCGCCTTCTCCCCCGTCTACGACCAGCTCCAGTTCGACCTGGGTTTCCCGCTGGGCACCCGCCCGTACGCGGTGGCGCTGCGCGAGGACGTGCCGGACCCGTTCGTGCCCCGGCCCCGTCCCCTGCACGACAAGGACGACGAAGACGACGAAGAGGAAGAGGAGGACGGCGAGGAGCCGCTGCGGGTGGACGTGGACGGTCTGGCCCGGCGGGTCACCGCGTTCCCGCTGCCCGAGGGCCGCTACGAGCGGGTGGCGGGGCTGAAGGGGAAGGCGCTGATTCTGACCAGCCCGCTGCAGGGGGACGACACGCTGCATCTGTTCGACTTCGCCAAGGGCGAGAGCGAGACGTTCGCCGACGGGGTGAGCGGGTTCGAGCTGGGGCGCGACCACCGGACGCTGCTGTACCGGGCGGGCAACCGGCTGCGCGTGGTGAAGGCGGGCGAGGTGCCGGGCGAGGAGGAGGCGCCCGGGCGGCAGAGCGGGTGGATCGACCTGTCGCGCATCAAGGTGTCGGTCTGCCCGGAGGCGGAGTGGCGGCAGATGTTCAGGGAGGCGTGGCGGCTGCAGCGGGAGAACTTCTGGACCGAGGACATGGCCGGCGTGGACTGGCCGGCCGTGTACGACCGGTACCGGCCGCTGGTGGATCGGGTGACGACCCGGGGCGAGTTCTCCGACCTGCTGTGGGAGCTGCACGGCGAGCTGGCCACCAGCCACGCCTACGAGAGCGGCGGCGAGTACCGCCCCGGCCCCGACTACAGCCAGGGCAAGCTGGGCGTGGACTGGCGGTTGCGTGACGGCGTCTACCACATCGCCGCCATCGTCACGGGCGACCCGTGGGACCCGCTGGCCACCTCGCCGCTGAACCGGCTCGGGCTGGACGTCCGGACGGGCGACGCCGTGCTGGCCATCGACGGCGCCCCCATCGGGGTGGGGACGGCCACCCCCAACGAACGGCTGGTGAACCAGGCCGGCGAGGAGGTCGAGCTGACGCTGCGCCGCGAGGAGCGCGTCTTCACCGTCACCGTGCGGGCGCTGGCCGACGAGCAGCCCGCCCGCTACCGCGACTGGGTGAACCTCAACCGCGCCCAGTGCCACCAGCGCTCCGGCGGCCGGATCGGCTACCTGCACGTGCCCGACATGGGGCCGGACGGGTTCGGCGAGTTCCACCGGGGGTTCCTGGCCGAGTACGACCGGCACGCGCTCATCGTGGACGTGCGCTTCAACGGCGGCGGCCACGTCTCGTCGCTGCTGCTGCAGAAGCTGGCCAGGCGGCGGCTGGGCTACGACTACCCGAGGTGGGGCGACCCGGAGCCGTACCCGCCGGAGTCGCCGCGCGGCCCGCTGGTGGCCGTCACGAACGAGTGGGCGGGCTCCGACGGCGACATCTTCAGCCACACCTTCAAGCTGCTGAGGCTGGGCCCGCTGGTCGGCAGGCGCACGTGGGGTGGCGTGATCGGCATCTGGCCGCGGCACACGCTCGCCGACGGGACGGTGACGACGCAGCCGGAGTTCTCCTTCGCCTTCGACGATGTGGGCTGGCAGGTGGAGAACTACGGCACCGATCCCGACATCGAGGTGGACATCACCCCGCAGGACTACGCCAGAGGCGTGGACACGCAGCTGGAGCGGGCCATCGACGTCGCGCTGGAGCTGCTGGCCGAGCACCCGCCGCATACTCCCGATCCCCGGCATAGGCCGCGCATGCAACCTTGATGACCTTTCTGGCGTCTAAAGATCATAGGTGGGGAAAGTGCATCGGGGATGAACAGAGTGCACTCCGCCGACGGAGAGACAATCGGCCGGTGGTGAGGCAACCGTTCTCACCACCGGCCACGTGTGTTGAGACTGCTTCCGCGACTAAGGGGGATCTTCCAGGTGCGCGCACTGGCACGCAAGGGCAAGTCGGCGATGCGACGGCTCTATCGGGGTTACAACCGGCGCAAGGCGAGCAGCGCCCCGCCGCCGTCGACCCGGCAGGTACGCATCCTCCTGCTGCACGCCTACGGGATGGGCGGCACGATCAGGACCGTGTTCAACCTGGCCAGCTACCTGGCCGAGAACCACGACGTCGAGATCGTCAGCATCCTGAAGGAGGCGGAGGAGCCGTTCTTCCCCATCGACCCGCGCGTCAAGTTCCGCTTCCTGGACGACCGGGTCGATCCCGGGCATGACCCCGTACGCGCGATGTTGTCGAAGCTGCCGAGCAGGCTCATCCCCAAGGAGGAGTCGGCCTACCACCGCTTCAACCTGTGGACCGATCTGAGGCTGGCGCGTTACATCCGCTCGCTCGACACCGGCGTGCTGATGGCCACCCGCCCGGGGCTGAACCTGGCGATGGCCCAGTTAGCCCAGCCCGGGGTGATCACGATCGGGCAGGAGCACGTGGCCCTGCGCACTCAGCCGGAGCCCGTCCAGGAGCTGATCAAGTGGCGTTACCGCCGCCTGGACGCGCTGGTCACGCTCACCAAGGCCGACCTGCGCGACTACCGCGAGACCCTGCCGAAGAAGCCGCGCAGGCTGGCGCGCATCCCCAACGCCGTGCCGCCGATGACGGGCGACATCTCCAAGCTGGACGCCAAGGTGGCCGTGGCGGTCGGCCGGATGACCCGCATCAAGGGCTTCCACCGGCTGATCACCGCCTGGGAGACGGTCGCCGCCGCGCACCCCGACTGGAAGTTGCGCATCTACGGCGCCGGCCCGCAGCACGACAACCTCGCCCAGCAGATCGCCGAGGCGGGCCTGGAGGGCAAGGTCGAGCTGCCGGGGCCCACCACCGACGTGGGGGCCGAGCTGGAGAAGGCGTCGATCTACGTGCTCAGCTCGCGGCACGAGGGCTTCCCCATGACGATCCTGGAGGCGATGGCCAAGGGGCTGGCCATCGTCAGCTTCAACAGCCCGCACGGGCCCAAGGAGATGATCACGAACGAGGTCGACGGGCTGCTGGTCAAGCCGCGCACCAACGCCAACCTCGCCCAGTCGATCATCCGGGTGATCGAGGACGAGCAGCTGCGCCGCAGCCTGGCCGCGCGGGCGCTGGAGACGGCGCGCACGTACGACGTGGACGTCGTCGGGCGGCAGTGGGACGACCTGCTGGACGACCTGCTGGCCCGCCGCGAGGCCAGGTCCCGCCCGGCCGTCACGCCGGAGCAGCCGCCGCCCTGCCCGTGAGCCCTCCTGCGCGCCCCTCCTGTGAGCCCCTTCTGCGAGCCCCTTCTGCGAGCCCCTTCTGCGAGCCGCAGCGTCACACGCCCGTGCCCGTGAGTTCCACGGGCTCGGCGATGACGTCCACGAGTGCGCCGTTGCGGTGCACGGTGATCGGCAGCGGCCGGCCGATCGCCTCGGCGAACATCAGCCGCTGCAGGCTCTGCGCGTCCTCCACCGGGGCGCGCCCGGCGCTCAGCACCAGGTCGCCGGCGCGCAGCCCGGCCTGGTGCGCGGGCGAGCCCGGCACCACCTCGACCACGCGCAGCGCCCCGTTCTGCCCGGTGCGCCGGCGCAGCTCCTCGGGCAGCGGCGCCGGCGAGGTCACCAGCCCCAGGAACGCCCGCCGCACCCGGCCGTCCCTGATCAGCGCCGCGATGATGGAGCGGGTCGTGCCGTTCATCGGCACGGCCAGCCCCACCCCGACCCCGGCGACCGCCGTGTTGATCCCGACCACCCGGGCCCGTGAGTCGGCCAGCGCCCCGCCCGAATTGCCGGGGTTGAGCGCGGCGTCGGTCTGGATGACGTCCTCGATCAGTCGCACGTTGGCACCGCTGCGCGCGGGCAGCGAGCGCCCTAACCCCGACACCACCCCCGCCGTCACCGACCCGGCCAGCCCGAGCGGGTTGCCCACGGCCACCACGAGCTGGCCGACCACGAGCTCGTCGCTGTCGCCCAGCTCGGCGGGCGGCGGCGTGGCCGACTGCGCCCTGATCACCGCCAGGTCCGACAGCGGGTCCCGCCCGATCACCTGGAAGTCGCCGGACGAGCCGTCGGCGAACGCCACGCTGCCGGACCGGGCTGAGCCCACCACGTGCGCGTTGGTCAGCAGGAACCCGTCGGCGGTGAACACCACCGCGGACCCGCTGCCCCGGCGGGTCCGCACGCCGGCCACCTTGGGCAGCAGCTCGGCCGCCACGGACGACACGACCTGAGAGTAGGCGTCGAGGGGGTCCGCCATGGAGTCCTCCTGATGATTACCTGCTTACACGGTAACTCCTCAGGGGCGTGCCTCGTAGACGATGTTGAACGGCGTCTGCGCCACCCGGCGGAACCGGCCGAACCCCGCCTCCGCCGCCAGCCGCCGCACCGGCTCCTCCCCGGCCTGCGCGCCGAGGGCGTAGCCGCCCTCCTGCGACAACGCGTTCGGCACGCACAGGAACGCCGAGAACGCGTAGTAGGCGCGGCCCACCGGGTTGAGGTTCTCGCTCAGCGACGAGCCCGCCGCCGGCTCCACGATCATCCAGGTGCCGTCGCCGGTCAGCTGCCCGCGCACGCGCCGCGCGGCGCCGAGCGGATCGCCCATGTCGTGCAGCGCGTCGAACGTGGTCACCAGGTCGTAGGGCCCGTCGTCGAAGGTCTGCGCGCTGCCCTGCCTGAACGCGACCCGGTCGCCGAGCCCGAGCGACCCGGCCCGCTCGCGGGCCTGCTCCACCGAGGCGCCGTGGTAGTCCCAGCCGACGAACGTGGACGCGGGGAAGGCCCGCGCCATGAGCGTGGTGGACGCGCCGTGCCCGCATCCGACGTCGGCGACCCGGATCCCGGCGCGCAGCCCCGGCTCCACGCCGTCGAGCGCGGGCAGCCAGGAGCCGACCAGGTTCGCGGTGTAGCCGAAGCGGAAGAAGCGCTCGCAGCCGGAGAAGACGTCGGTGTGGTGCTCGTGCCAGCCGAGGCCCTCGCCGGTGCGGAACGCCTCGGTGATCCGCGGCTCCGCCTTCAGCGCGCCGAGGGCGAGCTGGAAGCCGCCCAGCACCGGGCCGTCCGGGTCGGTCAGCGCGTACGCCTGCTCCTCGGTCAGGAAGTAGCGCCCGGTCTCGGCCTCGTACTCGACGTAGCCGCCTGCGGCCTGCCCGCGCAGCCACTCCTCGACGTAACGCGGCGCCGTGCCCGTGCGGTCGGCCAGTTCCTTCGGCAGCTGCGGCTTGTCGGCGAGCGCCTGGAAAAGGCCGAGCCGATCGCCGATCAGGACACCGCCGGCCGCCATGGTGGCGCCGACGTCGCTGACGAACCTGCCGAGGAACTGCATCAGTCGTTCTTCGTTCATCGCTGTGAACTCCCCTGTCGCGTGCTGGTTCAGTGAGATGCGGTGCCGCGGACCGCCCACGCTGCGGCCGTCAGCGGGATGGAGCCGTCCGCGGCGGTGGGCAGGCGGGCGCGGAGCGACTCCCGCAGGGCGCTCCGGTGCTCCTGCGTGAGGGACGTGACGTAGCCGGGCGCCGGTCCTTGGCCGCCCAGGAACGGCCGCCAGTAGTCGTCGAAGCCGGTGAACGTGGTGGCCGTGCCGATGGCCAGGACCGTCACGCCGTCCAGCCCCGCGTCCGTCCACAGCTCACGCAGCCGGTCCGGCCGGCACAGCGGGAAGCGGCGTCCCTCGTCCAGCTCGGCCGCCGCCGGGTCGAGCGCGGTGGCCGCGTCCCAGAAGTGCCGGATCAGCCGCATGCCGCCCGCGTAATCCCACACGTAGGCGGCGACGGTGCCGCCCCGTGCGGCGACCCTGACCGACTCGGCCACGGCGCGGGCCGGCTCAGGGACGAAGTTGAGGGCCAGGCCGCTGACCACGGCCTCGAAGCGGTGTGCCGGCCAGGGAAGCGCCCGCATGTCACCGGTGCGGAAGGTGACGCGCGGGTCGGTGACGCGGGTGCGGGCCGTGGCCAGGAACCCCTCCGAGGTGTCCAGGCCGACGAGCCGCGCGGGGTCCGCCGTGGCGAGGATCGCCGTGGTCAGCGCTCCCGTGCCGCAGCCCGCGTCCAGCCATCGCCCGCCGGCCGGGAGGCCCAGCCAGCGGACGAAGACCTCGGCGACGGGCCGGCTCCAGCGGCCGACGTACGCCTCGTAGGCGTCGCCGGTGTTCCAGATCTCCGTGGCCATCACGCCCCCCTCTTCCTGGGGGCGTGACATTCCGTTCCATCGGGCGGGGCCGGGTCACCGGCCGCGCCGGGACGGGCCCGCTAGCGCGCCGTCACGCTGCGGGCGACGGCCTGGGCGGAGGCCCAGATGAGGCCGGCGTGCGCGGCGGGCGCCTGGGCGGTGATGACGAGCGCGCGCCCCGCCCCGAACGGCACCAGGTGGTGGGACTGCCGCCAGCTCTCCCCCTCGTGCCGGTACGCCAGGTCCACCGACGACAGCTCGGGATCATGCTGCTCCGACAGCATCGTCTGGCCGGGCCCCGCCAGCTCGACGAGCGGCGGGATACGGCCGCGGTCCAGCGGGCCCTGCGGGTAGATGAGGCATTCGTCCGGCCCCCACAGGTAGAACGGCGTGGAGTCGCCGGTGGGCGCGGACTCGATGGCGAAGGCGTCCGGCCAGATCACCGAGTACTGCGAGGTCTCGATCCGCCAGACCCGCTCCTCGGGCCCCGGCAGCACGTCCACGACCTGCTCCACGGTGCGCGCGTCGGTCACGTCGACGGTCGCGGTGCGGGTCGACTCGCCCGCTCCCTGGATGACGGTCACGACGTCGGGGGTGTCGGGGGAACGCTCGAATCCGTAGGGCCACCAGGGCACCAATGTCACTCCGTGCCCAGCCAGCCGCGCAAGCACATGACCCACGTGTCGTCCCTCCCGCCGGTGATCATACTGCCTGGGCCAGCGCCGCCCCGCAGAAGGCCGCACCCAGCCCGGCCACCACGGAGGCCACCGCGTTGGCGACCGCGTGGAAGCGAGCGCCCTCCTCCACGAGCCGCACCGTCTCGTACCCCAGGGTCGAGTACGTCGTCAGCGCCCCGCAGAAGCCTGTGCCCGCCAGCGCCATCGCCCACCCCTGCGCAGGTAGCGCGGCCAGGAAACCCAGCAGCGCCGAGCCGGCGACGTTGACCGTCAGCGTCCCCCAGGGGAAGACGGTGTCGTGCCGCGCCTGCACGGCCCGGTCCGCCAGGTAGCGCAGCGGCGCCCCGACCGCCGCCCCCAGCACGACGAGCAACACCGTCACCGCGCTCCCACCACCGCTTCCAACACCGCTTCCAACACCGCTTCCAGCACGTCGGGCGCTGTCACCGTGCGGCCGCTCTCGCCCAGGCGGCGGCGCGCCGGGTCAGCCACATGCCGGCCGCCACGGCCGCGAGCGCCGCCAGCATGGTCGCGGCCAGGTAGACCAGCCCGGTCACCGGCGCGCCCGCCGCGACGGCACGCCGCACGTCCACCGCGTAGGTGGAGAACGTCGTGTACCCGCCCAGCACCCCCACCCCCAGGAACGGCCGCACCAGCCGGTGGGCCCGGCGCACCTCGGTGATCACCACCATGAGCACCCCGATGAGCAGACAGCCCGACACGTTGACCAGGAACGTCGCCCACGGAAAGTCGGCGGGGCCGTTCGGCAGCGCCGTCTGCGCGCCGAACCTGGCCAGGGCGCCGAGCGCCCCGCCGGCCGCGATCGCGGCGAGCACCGGCCCAAGCGGCTCGGCCCGCTGCGCCGGCACGTGCAGATCGACATCCGGATCGATGGGACGATCAGTCATACCGGGCACGTTACCTCTAGGTACAAGGAGGTAACGTGCCCGCCCGGGTAGCAGCTCATACCGGGCGTGTGAACCGAGCGGCGGCGGGGGGCGGCGGGGCGGCGCGCCGCGCAGCAGTAGCGGCCTGCCAGGAGGCGGCGATCTGCTCGGCGCTGGCCTTTCGCCACCAGATCTCCCTCCAGGGGCGATGCAGCAGTGGCTTGGCGGCCGCCATCGGGCCGCCGGGGCAGAAGGTCTCCAGCCGGGCCGACCACATCGCCATCACCCCGGCCGCCTCGGCGGCCGCGCTGGCCCAGGCGGCCGTGTCGTCGAGGGGGATCGCCGCCATCTGCTCACGGGCCCGGGCGATGGCACGGACGGCCCGCGCCCATTCCGGCTCGCCGAACCGGTCCCGGTCGCCCGCCCTGCTCACCTCGATCGCGATAGCACTGGCCGGGCGTGCTGGTGCCCGCATGGCAGGCCTGGCCGGCGTGCCGGTCAGCAGATCCACGCTGCTACGGATCCTGCGGGCGCTGCCCGATCCCGAGATAGGGCAGGTCACCGTGTTGGGCGTCGACGACTTCGCCAAAAAGCGCGGACACTCTTACGGCACCGTCCTGGTGGACATGGACATATACCGTCCCATCGATGATGACCTGGCCGCGTGGCTGAAGGACCATCCCGGGGTGCAGGTGATCTGCCGAGATCGGGCCGGCTCCTACGCCGACGGCGCCCGTGAGGGCGCGCCCGACGCCATCCAAGTCGCTGATCGCTTCCACCTGTGGCAAAACCTCGCCACGGCACTGGAGAAGACGATCCGTGCGCACCGATCCTGCCTCCAGGAAGTCTCCGGCCAAGACGCTCCGATCAGAGATGACCTCGGCAGCGGGACCGAATCCGTCCAGGAACCCGTCCAGCGGCCAAGACCCTGGACTCCTACGGCAACGAACGGCCGATGGTGGCGCGGACACACGAACGCTACGCCCAAGTCCAGGAGCTGAGGGCCAAAGGTCTCCTGGCCCCCGACCTTCGCCCGCCCAGCAAGCTGGATGAATTCAAGCCCTACCTCACCCGCCGGTGGAACGAGGGCTGCAGCAACGCCGTCCAGCTCTATGCCGAGATCAAGCTCAGGGATTCACCGGCAGCCGCCGTGCCGTCCAAGGCGGGCTCCAGCCACTGCGCGGATACCAGGAAGTACAGCAAGAACCATGTCCACCGCCCGAACCCCGCCGCGTCACCGGCTGGCTCATGACCCATCCCGACCGGTTGGACACCGAGGAGAAGACGAGACTCGAACAAATCCTGGCCCGCTGCCCCGAACTCATGAACACCGCCGAGCTGGTCCGCAGCTTCGCCGCGACGATGACCAACCGCGACGGCCACCTGCTCGACGACTGGATCGCCGCCGCCGATACCGGAGCCTCGCCTTACCTGGCCACTTTCGCCACCGGCCTGCGACGCGACCACGCCGCAGTGCAGGCCGGGCTGACACTCGATCACAACAGCGGGGCAGTCGAAGAACCGTCAACAAAATCAAATCTTTGAAGCGGCAGATGTTCGGCCGCGCGAACTTCGACCTTCTACGGGCCCGCGTCCTCCGCTACTCCTGACACCCTGCACGTTCTGTCACCGAGATCATCGAGAGGGAGCCGGAGCCGGTTCTCGGCAGTGGCTCGCGACAAGTTGGTGGTCAGTGAGGGTGACACTCCGTTACTGCGCTTCTGGAGGCGCAGCCGGGCGGTGCGCGGCAGGGAAGCCCGTCTCGCGGTGCGTGTGTGTCGACCGGTGCGCTGGGTCGGTGGTCGAGACTGAAGCGGGCGTGCCACCGGCCCCAAGGAGATCCACTGGATCGAGGGTGCCAGCCACGTGGACCTCGAGGACAAGAAGGAGCACATCGACGCCACCGTGGACAAGCTCACCGGCTTCTTCACCGCCCACCTCACCAACGGTTGAGGAGCATGCCGCTCCGGGCTACCGGATGGCCGGCTCCAGGACTCGTGATGGTGCAGCTCGCCCGCCGGGATCTCGGTGTGGAGGCGCTTTCGCATCCCGGCGGCGTCGGTATTTCCTCAGGCAGGGTGATCTCCGGCGATCGGCTGGAGCATACCGGTCGTTCTCCGAGGTGCTAGCCGACCGGGCCCGAGGCGCGGAAGGTGCGCCGGTACGCCGATGGCGCCACGCCGGCCTCCGCCGCCAGGTGCCGCCGCAGGGAGGTGGCGGTGGCGAAGCCGACCTCGTGGGCGACCCGCTCCACCGGCAGGTCGCTGGACTCCAGCAGATGCCGCGCCCGCCGCAGCCGCTGCTGGGTCAGCCAGCGGCCGGGGCTCAGCCCGGTCTCCTGCCGGAAGCGCCGGGCGAAGGTGCGGGTGCTCATCGCCGCGTGCGCGGCCATCTCCTCCAGCGACAGGGGCAGCTCCAGCCGCTGCAACGCCCAGTCGCGGGTCGGCCCCGTGCCGGTCTCGCTCGCCGGTGGCAGCGGCCGTTCGATGTACTGGGCCTGACCGCCGTCCCGGTACGAGGGCACGACGCAGGACCTGGCGACCTGGTTGGCCACCTCCGCGCCGTGGTCCTGGCGTACCAGGTGCAGGCAGACGTCCACCCCGCTCGCCGCCCCCGCCGAGGTCAGCACGTCGCCGTCGTCCACGAACAGCACTCCGGCATCCAGCTCGACCTGCGGAAACAGCTCCTGGAAGACGTCGGTGAGCGCCCAGTGGGTGGTGGCCCGCCGCCCCTCCAGGAGACCGGCGGCGGCCAGCAGGAAGGCGCCGGTGCAGATGGACACCAGGCGGGTGCCGGGACGTACGCGGGCCAGGGCGGCCAGAGCCCGCGGGTCGGGGGACAGGGCAGAGTCGCGGGAGAGCGCGTACGGCGGGATGACCACGGTGTCCGCCTCGGCCAGCACCTCGGGGCCGTGGGCGGGGGTGATGACGAAATCGGAGTCGGTGCGTACGGGCTGGCCGTCCACGCTCGCGCTCACCACCTCGTAACGGCCGCTGGCGGAACCCAGGATGCGGTGCGGAATGCCCAGCTCGAAGGGGTAGACGCCGTCGAGGGCGAGGACGACGACCTTGTGGGAGGACATGGCAAGAATGTATCGGAGGATGACCTTCTTGCCATCGCCCGGGGCGTGACCGTACGGCCAGGATCGAGGCATGACTTCGACGAACGTTCCGAAGATGCTTGCCTTGCACCAGACCGAACTCGGCGGACCGGAGGTGTTGCGGCTGACTGAGCTGCCACGGCCCGTGCCTCGCGTCGGGGAGATCCTGGTTGCGGTGCACGCCGCCGGACTCAACCCCACAGACTTCAAGCACCGCGCCCGGCGCATCTTCCTGCCGCCCCCGCCGCTGACCCTCGGCTGGGACGTCTCCGGCACCGTGGTCGAGACGGGCCCGGGCGTCACCCTTTTCCAGCCCGGTGACGAGGTGTTCGGCATGTTGCCCTACCCGCACGGAGCCGGCTCCCACGCCGAGTACGTGACCGGCCCCGCCCGCGCCTTCGCCGCCAAGCCCGCCGGGATCGACCACGTGCACGCCGCCGCCCTGCCACTGGCGGCGCTCACCACCTGGCAGGCCCTCGCCGAGACCGCGGGTCTGCGGGAAGGGCAGCGGGTGCTGATTCACGCAGCGGCGGGCGGGGTGGGGCATCTCGCCGTACAGATCGCCAAGGAGCGCGGCGCCCACGTCACCGGTACGGCCAGCGCCCCCAAACACGACTTCCTGCGCGAACTCGGCGCGGACGCCTGCATCGACCACCGCACCGAGGACTTCACCGACGCCGGCGAGCGCTACGACGTCGTCCTCGACGCCCTCGGCGGGGAGACCGCCACCCGCTCCGTGGACGTGCTCCGCCCCGGCGGCGTCCTCGTCTCCCTCGTGCCGGGCGCCGAGGACACCCCGGCAGCGGCGGAGAAGGCGCGGGTCCGGGCCATCGTCATGATCGTCGAGCACGACCAGGCCGGCATGCGCGCCATCGCCGACCTCGTCGAACGCGGCAGGCTCCGCGCCCACGTCTCCGGCACCTTCCCCCTCGCGGAAGGCGCACGGGCCCACGAACTGGGGGAGACGGGGCGTACCACCGGCAAACTGGTGCTCACCGTGCGCTGAGGTGCTCTCGGACTTCTCGATCGCCTCGCAGGACCCTCCCGGATCCTCCCCCTCGCCTGACCACCGGCGACGTCCTGCGAGGCGCCGTCATCCACACCAACCTCGAGCGGCCCGGCCGCATCAAGTGCGCCAAATCCATTTACCGCCGGAACTCACACTCTGCTACCGACATCAGCGTCGCGGGACCGGGGCACTCTCCTGCGGCTCAACAGCGAACGACAACGGATAACAGTCGGCCCGACACCGGTGTCAGCAAGATCCCTCACTCTTCGTAACCTCTGGGCCGTTGCGGGACTTTGAGCGCTGAAGGTTCAGGTTCGGGACGATCCTGTAGGGAGTAGGCCGAGTCCGGCTGCGAACCGATCACAGGTCTCCCGCATCCGGTACCAGTTGCCGCGCATCTCGGGGACTCCTCCGTCCTGCCTCGCGAGGGTGGCCACCAGGCGCACGTGGTCGCAGGCGTGCCGAAGTGCGATCCATCGGCAGGGTGCGCCGCGCGGCCGGGATCCGCCGCAGAAGTCGTCAATCCGCGAACGCCGCCGTGTATGACGCCACACATGTCTCCGGCGTGGCACGTGACGCCACGACCTGACCGTCGATGGTCAGCGGCGGGTTGAACGGCACGTGGAGCACCCGGCCGGCGCGGGGGCCGGTCAGTTGCTCAGCCGGCATCAGCGTCCAGCCCGCAGGGTCGCGGCCGACCTCGTACAGCACGTTGAGCAGGTCTCCGGCGGGAGGCCGTGGTGGCGGCGAAGCCAGCATGGCGAGGATCGCGTCGTGCAGCGGAGGGTCACCGTCGCGGGCGGGGAGCCGCAGGCCGTGCGGGTCGAGGTCGTGCAGACTGACCGTGGGCTTGTCGGCGGCGGGGTGGCTGCTGGACAGCACCGCGTGCAGGGGCTCGGACCAGGCGCGGACCACCGTCAGCGCCGGGGCGGTGACCGCGCCGCGGACCAGCGCCAGATCCAGCTCGCCGTCGCGGACGGCGTCGAGGCGCGCGGTCACCGGCAGGTCGATCAGGATCGGCTCGGCGGGGCGTTCGCTGTCGCGCAGGCGAGCCAGGGCGCGCTCCAGCCGTTGGGTGAGGCAGGACGCCACCCCGATCCGCAGCGCGGCTGCCGGTTCGCCGGCCACCACCCGGACGCGCGCCGCCGCGGCCAGGGTCTCCCGGGCCGCGGCGAGCACCCGTTCGCCGGCCGGGGTGAGTCGCACCTTGCGTGAGGTGCGGTCGAGCAGGCGCACGCCGAGCTCGCGTTCGAGCCGGGTGATCTGCTGGCTCACCGCCGGCTGCACGATCCGCAGCCGTTGCGCCGCGCGTCCGAAGTGAAGCTCCTCGGCGACGGTCACGAAGTAGTGCAGGGCCCTCAGTTCCATTCCTTCTGATCTATCACATGATGTGATCGTTGCGGGTGGTGTGTGGCCATTGTTCGCGCAGCTCACTCCGGCTGTGATGGGTGACGGCCCGCCCGGCGCGGGCCTGGACATGAGCTGTCGCGACATCTGGAATCACCCGAACGGAGACAAGAAGTGAGCACAGTCACTCTCGGCATCATCGGCACCGGAATGGTCGGCGCGGGAGTCGCCCGCCGGGCCGTGGACGCCGGCCTCGACGTCATTCTGAGCAACTCGCGCGGTCCGCGGACGCTGGCCGGGCTCGTCTCCGAGTTGGGCCGGCAAGCCCGCGCGGCCACTGTGGCGGAGGCGGCGCGCGAGTCCGACCTGGTCCTCGCGTCCCTGCCGCTGGCCGCCCGCGAGCGGCTGCCCCGCGCGGAACTCGCCGGGAAGACCGTGATCGACCCGATGAACTACGCGCCGAAGCCCGGGTGGAGGATCCCGGAGCTCGACAGCGACGAGCTGACCTCCAGCGAGCTGGTGCAGCGCCACCTCGCCGGCGCCCGGGTGGTGAAGGCGTTGCACAACATCGGCCCCAAGCAGGTGCTGGAGCTGTTCCGCCCGGCCGGCGCCCCCGACCGCACCGCGCTGCCGCTGTCCGGCGACGACCCGGCCGCCAAGAAGGAGGTGCAGGACCTGCTGGACATCCTCGGCTTCGACGCGGTGGATCTCGGCTCGCTGGCCGACAGCTGGCGCAGCGGACCCAACACCCCGCTGTACGCCTTCCCGTACGTGGGGCAGCCGCCGTCCGGTCTGACCGTGCACGAACTGGTGGCCTGGGTCCAGGCTGCACCCGGTGTGCCCGTATCCGCCGCCAGGGTCAAGGAACTGGCCGCCGTTACGGTGCGTGGGCCTGCCGGTTTCGAGATGTAGCGGCTGACAGGTGAACCACGGGCAGCACCAGGGCGGCCTGCTCGTCGTGGATGCGTGGCCGTGGCTGCGCCCGGAGGCGCCTCAGGGGGAAGGCCGGTCAACCGCTCGGTCAGTTCCAGCAGCAGGCTCGTCCGGTCGGTGAAGTGCAGGTACAGAGCCTGCCGGGAGACGCCGGCCCGCTTGGCGATCTCGTCCATCGACAGCCCCACGAGCCGATGGATGAGCGGGCTGGGACGGTGCCGCTCGTGGCTGACCAGGCTGACGTGTTCGACACTGTCGGATACGTCACGATGCCGGTCGTCCTGCTGCTGCTACTGCTGCTGCTGCTGCTGCCAAGATCAAAGTGTGCGTGAGCACTTCCTCGCGATTCGGTTATCAAGAGGTAGATCGGGCCTCCATAATCGCCTCTCAGCGCTTGGTTATGGATCTTGACTACGGACTTGTGTGCATGTGCTGCCCGGTCGCCTAAAGTGCCGCCACGATAGGAAGCGTGGTTGCGGGACAGGCAGGCGGATCGCGGCCGCGGACGATCGGCGTCGCGGTGGCTGTCGTGGTGGCGGTGTCGCTGTGGCAGTCCCGCACCGGCCCCCGGCCCTCCCCACCGGCCGTTGACCCCGCCGTTGACCCCGCCGACGCCCCCGCTGTCGATCCCGCTGTCGCTCCCGCAGAGCAGGGCGAGCGGCGCGGCCATCCCGCACCACCGGGGTCCGGCCGCGCTGTGACCAGGTCTTCGCGTGCGGCGGCGTCATGGAGAATCCGGCTTCGTCCTCGAAGACGAGCCAGGGCCCACGGGCCGCCGCGAGTCTTCCGCGCAGGGCCACACCTCCTTGACCCACCCGGCCACCACCCCGTCGTCCCGCTCCATCGCCCGTCGGGCCGGGACCTTCCAGGACCAGCCGTTACGCGCCAGCAGTTTCCGCACGCCCTGGATCGTGTAGGCATGTGAAAGCGCCGACCGATCACCGTCTTGATCCGCGCCAGTGTCCAGCGCTGGTCCTCCCAGCCGTGCGCGGTCGGCCCCTTGGCCAGCTCCGCCTCCAGCTGCGCGAACTGCTCCTGGCCCAACCTCGGCAGCGATGTCGGCCCCCGCGACCGCAGGGCCCGCGGACCGCCCTGCCCCCACTTCTGCCGCCACCGTTGTACCGAGCGGACGTTGACGCGCAGGGCCTTGGCGATGACCGAGGTGATGACCGAGCTCGCCTCGCCCTGGGCGAACCGCTCGGCCGCCTTGAGCCGTAACTCCTCGCGGAACTGCTGCCGTTCGGCAGTCAGCCCGCCTCCTTGTGGATATCGCCTGCTCCGGTGATACCGCACGGACGACAAGCCATCAGCCCTACGACACCACGAGTTCAACCTCAGGTAGTGCCGGGGGGCCAAAGGCACCACGGGCCCGCCAGTTGATGCTGGCGGGCCCGTGGTGAGCTCCACATCTGCGCGCTCAGCGTGGTCGGGAGGGTGCATACTCAGCCCTTCCTCACCGCGGCCAGAGCAGCATGGCGGGCGCGCTGTTCTGGCCGCGGCTTGTTGACGACCTCGTTGTCGCAGCCGGACGGGCTGGCGAGGCAGTGCACGTGTGGGCTGATGGAGCCCAAGGGCGTGAAGGTGTTGCCCTCCGGATCGGAGGACAGCACGACCTTGGCGTCGTCCGGCCACTCTGAGGCGGGTAGGCAGGCCTCGAAGAGCAACGCCCCGCGGGCCCCCGGCCGGGTCTGCGCCAGCGTCTGGGCCGACATGACGCCGAGCGAGCAGCCGGCGTACACCATCTCGTTCGGCAGGGTGTCGGGGGTGCGGACGCCCTGCTCCAGGAGCTTGTCGAAGCCGATCTTCTCGGCGTGGGCCAGGCCGTCGTCCAGGCCGGCGAAGGTGCGCCCGGCGAAGAGGTCCGGTGTGTGCACGGTGTGCCCGGCCTGGCGTAGCTCGTCGGCGAAGGCGAGGAACCCGGTCGTCTGCGGTGATCAGGTAGCGGTCGATCTGCCGTTGCAGGCAGGTGGACCCGCCGGCGTAGGGCGTGTGGCCGTCGCCGTCCCTGGTCAGCAGCACGCCCTCGGACAGTTGCTCCGCCAGCCTCCTGGCCAGCGCGTACGGCGTCGCCGGGTCGCGGATCGTGCCCACCGCCACGATGGGGGCGAGCCGTGGGCCCGAACCTTCCTGGCGCACCCCTTGCCTTGACCGGCCGGAGATGCCCGGGCCGCCGAAGGCGAGCACCAGCGAGCCGATCTTCCTTCCCGCCGCGGGCGGCCGGATCAAGCTGGACTTCATCTGCTTGCCGCCGGCTTCGTATGGTCCAGTGGACCTTCAGTGAGGCGCACTCGTACCCGTTACCGCACGCCGGCCAGGCCGGCCGCTGCCCGTAATAGTCGAAGGACCGGCCGCTCGCCGTGCCGGTCACACCGGTCACGGCTGCCAGGGCTGCTTGCGGTCACGGGCGACATGGTGGTGATGAAACGTCGCATCCAAGACAAGCTGATCGCTGACCCTTGCGATCCTCTCAACGACGCTGGAACGGATCGCCCGCCGTCACCCGGCCGGGCGGCGGTAGGCGCCGTGCCACCAGATGCGGCCGAGCTCGCGGGCGAAGGAGGCGTCGCCGCTGCCGTCGTCGACGCTGATGTGGCGGGCGATGGCCTGCGCGCCGCCCCAGACGATGATCCGGCTCGCGGCCGCGGCGTCCAGGTCGGCGGGCGTCGTTCCGGCCTTCTGCTCGGCCAGCAGGGTGCCGAGCACGTGCTCGTCGAAGCCCTCCAGGTCGGCGGTGTAGAAGTCGCTGACGTCGGGGTCGTAGGCCGCCACCTCGCGGACGGCGGCGATCACCGGCCAGTGGGCGCGGTGCATGGTGATCACCTCCGCGAAGAACCGGGCGTACCGGTCGGCTCCGTCCTCCCCCGCGCCCGGGTCCCACTGCCGCGCCATCTCCAGGAGCGACGCGTGCAGGCGGCGGGCCAGGCGCACCAGGAGTTCCGACTTGCCCCGGAAATGCGCGTAGAACGTCGCCCGTGACACGCCGGCCTCGCCGATGATGCGCTGGACGCTGATCTCCGTGAAGGGCTCACCCCTGCCGAGCAGCCGTTCCACGGCCGACAGCAACTGGGCCTCGCTGGCGGCCGAGCGCATGGCCTGGTTGCTGGGCTGGTTGCCGGCCTGGTTGCCGGCCTGGCGCCGAGTAACAGAACGCATGAGCACCTTCCGGTCGTCACGGTCGAGCAGGTCAGGTCGCGCGGGGCGCGGCTGACAGGAAACCTACGCCGTTCCGGCGGCCTGGGTGTTCGTCGCGATCTCCACCAGGACCTTCGCGAACTCCTCGGGGTGGGAGTAGAACGGCGCGTGGTGGCCGGGCACGCGGTACACCGTGTCGGCCCGCTTGGCCATGCTCTCGGCGATCGTGCCGGTGAGGGACACGTCGGCGTCAGGGATGACGTAGCTGTTGGGGACGGTCTTCCAGCCCGCCCGCGTCACCGTCTCGTAGTCGGCACGCACCGTCTGCGGGACGAGCCGCGCGGACGCCTCGGCCGTCTCCGGGTTCGCGGGGTCGCCGTCGTAGAAGGCGGCGGGCAGGTTCAGGTCGGGGTTCTCCGGCGGACGTAGCCCGGCGAGCGAGTCGGGGGCGGACAGGCCGTGGGTCTGGAACATGCCCTCGCCGACGTCGAGCATGTAGGCCGCGACGTACACGGCGTGCACGACGTTGGAGGCGTCGGCGATCGCCTCGGTGACAGGCACGCCGGCGTACGAGTGCGCGACCACGATCACGGGGCCGTCCATCTCGTTCAGGGTCTGCTTGATGATCCGGGCGTCGTCGTACATGCCCGGCAGGGGCTCGGAGGCCGACGGGTCGGTCACCGCGCTGGCCAGGGTCACCGTGCGGGCGGCCCAGCCGCCGGCGGCGAGGACCGCTCGCAGCCGGTCCCACACCCACGGCCCGTGGTGGCCTCCCGGCACCAGCAGAAACGTCGGACGTTCCACACTCTCTCGCACAGCATCTCCTCATGCCACGGGCGGCCCCTCGCGGGCCGCGCCGGGCACGGGGCAACCGCCTGACCGGACCCCCGTGCCTTCCGGCAAGTGACCATACATCATGTCTAGTCACATTGTTCAGGCATGTGGTGAGTTCAGGGCAAGAGCAGGCCGCGAGTACCGCGGTAGCTGATCTCGACGTCCCTGGGGGCGGAGCCCTCCCTCCGCGTGCGGGCGCGCGCGAGACCGTGCACATGCACGATTGGGAGAGCGAGCGCGGGCAGAGCGTGGAGGGGCGTGCTCGCCGGCGTCCGGTGGGAGGCCAGGCGCGCCGGGCGCTGGAGCACGGTGTCGAACGCGAGGGCGAGGCGCACACCATCCCGGTCGGCGACGCCGAACGCAAGGGGCGGCACGGAGCAGGCCGGCGGGTGGTGGCGGCCTGCTTCGGATGAGGCCGCCGAAGTGAGCGCGTCGGGTGAGGTGGGGCCGAACGATGGCCGGAATGGCGGGGAAATATCGGGATAAACCAGGGCCACTTTAGTGCCCTCGGTCACAACCTCCTCAACGACAGGCTCGTACGGTGCGGGAGAGGCGTCGACATCATCGCGGCCATCCGGCCGGACAAGCAGACAACCGGGGAACGGGGTAGAGATGATCAGGAAGCTCGTGACCGCCACGACGACGGCGGGTCTGCTGGCCACGGCCATGGTGACGTTCGGCGGGACGGCGGCAGGGGCGGCTTCGTGCACGGGGAGTTGCATTGAGAAGTCTGCGGCGGCGGCGCCGAGCGTGGCGCGGCAGTTCCCCTGGGAGGCATCCGGTGCCCCCATCTCGCCGGACGGCGGGTACCAGCCTGACGGCGGTTATCACAATGACTGACGCCCACGGGGGCGAAGGAGCCAGGCGTGGCGGCCGAACCTTGCGGAGTTGAGGTGCTTGTCGTTGAGCGGCCGTCAGGGTAGCAGAGCCAGGTAGCGGCGCCGCTGCCTGGCGAAGTGCGGAGGGCTTGAGCGCTCCTGACAGCGGACCGGGTAACCCGCACACTGAGGAGCACGACGAGCAAGCCGGACTCCAAAGTCGTGCTGCACAGATGTCCGGAGTCCCCTGCACGCAGCGGTGGGCGTCAGTTGGATTGACGGTGGGCTGTCGATGGCTTCAGGCACATGGCCGCAGAGCTGTGGGGCGCCTTCGGCCTTGTGGTCACGCTCCCAGAGGCATGTGTCGCGCTCGGTTCGCCCGTACCACCGGGGCAGGCTGGCCGAGTGGCGTGCCCGGCCCTGGCCGAGGACCTGACCGTCGGCCCGCGCAAGGCCGGGCAGCGCCACGCCGTGCCCGCCTGGACTCGCATCTGGCCTGGCGTAGGCCCGACAGGGTTGGCGACAACGACTCCCTGTCCAATCCTGAAATCCGTCCGGCCCCATCGGCACCGTCGTTCACTTGATCGCGCGGATACCCTCCGCGATCTTCTTCAGCTCGCTCAAGCCATCGATCTCCTTGGCGTACCCGGGGCCGATGAATACCTTGACGGCCACGTCGTCACGGAGCTTCCAGGTGATCGTGGGCGTGCTCGGCCCGCCGGCGGCGCCGGAATCACCGTCCTTGGACAGCCGCGCCGGCCTGCCGCCGATGTCCATGATCTCGACCTGCGATTCAGGCATGAAGTTGTACAGAGCATCCGCGGACGTGCCATGGGCCACGATCACCTGGACGGAATATTCACCCTCGGGAGCCCCCGGCTTCTGGTAGCTGGTGGTGTAGCTCTCGCCGGCACCGATCACATCGTCGTTCGACCATTTGCCCCATTCGAGACCCGCGGGCAGGTAGGTGAGCCGGATGCCGCCGAACTCCCGCCCGTCGCCGAGGTCTCCCAGCGCCTGCGGCCTCGGCGCGGACGGGAGTTGGGCGAGCTTGATCGGGCTGCCCCATGCGACGACCGTACCGGCGGCGGGCTCCTGCCTGATCACCTTGCCGTTGTGCACCTCCCTCCCGGACAGCACGGCCTTCAGCCCGGCGTCGCGGAGCGCCTGCACCGCCTCGGTGGTGCGCCGGCCCGTCACGTCGGGCACCGTCACGTTGTCGCGTATCACGACGCGGTCCTGGCCGGTGGCGGTCTTGGAGGTGTTCGCGGGTTCGCCGAAGTTCACCATCGCTGGCAGGGCCACGGCCACGGCCGCCGTGACAAGTGCCGCCCCCGCCACGCGGAGCCTGATCACGTGCGCGCGATGCCTGCGGCGTACGGTGCTGCCCAGGCTCGGCGCGGCCTCAACGCCGGAGACATGCGCCGCCATGGCGTTCGCGAGGTCGTCCTCGATCGTCATCTGGTCACTTCCTTTGCGACATCCATGCTTTCGCGGATTTTGGCGAGCCCACGCGCCGCCTGACTCTTGACCGTCCCCACCGAGCAGCCGAGCATGGCCGCGGTGGCCTGCTCCGACTGGTCCTCCCAATAGCGCAGCACGAGCACGGCCCGCATCCTGGGCGGCAGCCTGCGCAACTCACCGATGAGCGTGTCGCGCAGATCGAGGTCGGGAGAGTCGGCGGGGGTCTCAGGCGGCCGGGCGAACATGATCTCCTGGACCACCTTGCGTCGCCGAGCCCTGCTGATCGCCGCGTTCACGATGACCTTCTTCGCGTACGCCTCGGGGTTGCTGTGCCTGATACGGGGCCAGTTCCGGTAGACCCTCTCCAGCGCGTGCTGGACCAGATCCTCGGCGTCGTGCCGCGTCGCCCCGCACACCAGGATCGCCGTACGCAGCAACGAGGTGCTCCTGGCGGCGAGGAACTCGTCGAAGGCCGCTTCGTCATCGTCTGTCATCAGTGAGGATCCCCTTTCGCACTCCCCAACGCGCGAACCCGTCCAGAGGTTGAGTGCCTGTCTCGAGCGACAAGAGGACGGCACGTCCCCTGCGCCAGGTCACGGATGCGAGAGACACGCCACCGGATCGAATCCGGACTCGAGCTACTCCTCACACGGTCGTCTCGGACCTGAACCAAGTGAGCGGCTCAGGTCTCGGATCTGGAAGGCCCAGCGTGAGCGCGGCCGCTGCGTTCACCGGGCCGAGAACCTCCAGGGATCATCTACTCATCCGCCCGAAACGCCCCCGGTGTGCGAAGCAGAGGACGTCGACAAGAAACGTGTCAGTGCGCCATGGAAAGCGCTGTTTGTCCGAATGGAGGTGGAAGACCACCATCGCCCGGCTGTCGTAGCGGCGGGGTGAAGCAGGAGGCAGCCTGAGCCGGGGATCACCGGGAGGGTGGGAGCAGCCTCGACGAAGTCGGGTCGGTCCAGCACTGCCGGATGGGCCGGGCCCGGTGAGCGAGACGGGAAGGTACACGCGAGGAACCGGTGTCTTACGCCTCTTGAATTCTTGCCAGCTCCAACCCGGTGGATGTGGGCTGGTCAGCGGTGCGTACTCGCTCCTCATTACGGGCGAGGAACTTCTGGTCGGGTATTGGCAGCCTGGGCTGGGAGGTCACGGTGAAGGACTACGGCGTGGCCGTGGTGAGGCCGCAGGGGTGGAGCCGGGTGCCTGACCCGTTGATCGGACAGCAGTGAACATGGGAACCGTTCGGGTTCGTTCTCCTGCTGCTTGCCTTTCCAGGCGGGCGGCGGGAGATAGGTGTGATGCCCGCCGAAGGCCCGAGCGGGGCGGAGCCGCCGTAGTACTCGGAGCCGGGGAGAGCCCGGCACGTGGGGAAGGGCGGCAGCGTGTCAGCCAAGGAGAAGAGTGCAATGTCCGAAGATGCGCCGGTGAATGCCGGCGCCGTGAGGTGGCCGGATGCTGAGTCGGCTTACCTGGCGGTACGGAGGATGCAGATCAAGTTGCACCGGTGGGCGGTCGAAGACCCTGACCGCCGGTTTGGTGACCTGTTCAACCTCGTCTATGACCCGGCGTTTCTGATGCATGCGTGGGAACGCGTGTCCACCAACACCGGAGGACGAACTCCGGGAGTCGATCGGGTCACAGCCTTCCAGATCGAGACCCGGATCGGGGTTGAGGCTTTCCTGGCGCAGATTCGCACCTCGCTGAAGTCGGGCGAGTTCGAACCTGCTGAGGTGCGGCAGGTGATGATTCCCAAGGCGGGCGGCAAGTTGCGCAAGCTGGGCATCCCCGCCATCGCCGACCGAGTGGTCCAGACCAGCCTCAAGGCGGTGCTGGAACCCATCTTCGAGGCGGACTTTCTGCCGTCCTCATATGGGTTTCGCCCCAACCGGCGAGCACACGACGCCGTCGCCGAGATCCACCATCTGTAACCCGTCCCTGGCCGGCGTCTATCGCGTGCTGGGCCAGGAGGGCCAGAGCTGACGCGCCGAGTCCGGCAGGCCAGGAAGGTCCTGGAACAGAACGGCCTGCCGCCCGGCCTCACGACCCGTCTCAATCGCACATCAGATGGTCCATCGCGTCGTTGATCAGCTTCTCGATCGGAAGCGCGTTCTCGTTCGGCTGCCACAACGTGGTGAACAGGACCATCCCTCGACGCCCGTCCTCGGTGAACCCACTGTGAGCGGTGTGGCCCGGCGTGTTTCCGGCGTGACCCCAGTACGTGCCACCCGAGGATGGGAACTGACCGATGCCCAGCCCGTAGCGCGCGCCGGGCCAGATGAGATCCCATTCGGCGGCGGGGACGGTCTGTTTCATCGCGGCGAGCTGCGCGGGCTGGAGGAGCTCGCCGCCGAGCAGGGCCTGCCAGAACCGCACGAGGTCGGCTGCCGTGGTGATGAGGTCGCCGGCGGCATCGCACGGGGTGAGGTTCATCTCCGTGGTCTCCACGGGTTCGGCGCTGTCGGGGAACTCGGTGTAGCCCTTCGGATGCGGGTCAGGAAGCCGCGGATCGTCGCCGGGCGCGAAGGTGTGGTCCAGGCCGAGGGGCCGGATGATCCGGTTCGTCACCTCCTGTGCTCGCGAGTTTCCGGTGACCTTCTCGATGATCATCCCGGCGAGGACGTAGTTGGTGTTGGTGTAGCTCCAGCGCTGATCGCCCGGTTCGGGCAGCCACTTCGGTTCATGCCGCATGGCGATGGCCACGAGTTCTTCGGAGGTGTAGGAGTCGTAGCGATGCTCCAGGAAATCGTTCGCCGTGAAGATCGGAACGTCGTAGATGTATTCCGCGAGCCCGCTGGTCTGCTGGAGCAGCCGCCTGACGGTGATCTTGGTGCCGTCGTTGCCGTTGCCGCGGACCACGCCGGGCAGCCAGTCCTCGACGGTGTCGTCGAGGCTGAGCCGGCCCTCGCCCACGAGCTGGAGCACGAGCGTGGCGGTGAACGTCTTGGTGGTGCTGCCCATCCGGAAGTGGCTGCCGTGGGCGATCGGCACATCCGAGGTGCGATCGGCCGAGCCGTAGCCGACGGTGAGCAGTTCCCGGCCGGTGTGTGCCGCGGCGAGCAGCCCGGGGACCCCCTTGGCGTGGATGGCCTTCAGGTCGGTCTCCAGCGTCGATCGGTCGTATGTCTGAGGTGAGTTCGTCATGGATCCGATGCTGGGCCCCTGACGCAGGGTCAAGGTCAAGCCTTTGTGCGCTGCCGGTCTCGAAGGAGCGTGTAGAGCCTCTGGATACCCGGTGATGAGCTGTCGATCAGACCGTCGATCAGGGCGGTGGCCGCCGGCTGGTCCTCACTGGCGGCTGGGCCGGAGCGGGAGATCCAGGTCATGATGCGATCGGCGAGCCGCGGAAGCCGGGGGTCACTCGGCGGCCAGTCGAAGGCTTCGTCCAGGGCGAGGTAGATGCCCTGGGACCCGGGGTCGGCGAGGACCTCCTTCTTCGTCCTCACCCATGCGGACACCGACTGCGGTGACAGCGCCGTCAGCAGGATCCAGACGTCACGCTCGACGTGTACCTGTCGTTCACTGATGCCGATGCCGCGCAGCACATCGAGGAGCTCGATGACGTCGGCGGGCAGAAAAGCCCGGTCTCCGGCGGCGAGCCTGGTGATCCGGCGGCGGTGCTCGGTGAGCTCACTGATCTTCCGCAGCAGGGACGCGTCGATCTCGGTGACGGCCTCGGCGAACTCCGCGGGAGCCGCGCCGATCAACTCCTCGACGCGGGCGAGGGGGACACCGGCGTCGGCGAGCGTTCTGATCTTGATGAGGTCGACGACGGCCTGCGCGTCGTACCTGCGATAGCCGGACTCGTCGCGGGCGGGCTCGGGCAGGAGGCCACGCTGGTGGTAGTGGCGTACAGCCCGAACCGTCACCCCGGCATGGGCGGCGAGCTGACCGATCGTGAGCACGATCCCTCCCGGTCAGAGGCGTCGGGCGGCTGGATGGCGATCTTCGCACATCGCCCTCGATCCCGTCGAAGTGCTCCCATGTGGCCGACAGGGCAGGGGCTGACGGCCCGTGCCGCGGCCGATGCCTTCCTCGACACCGTGGCCAACCCCAACTCCGTGAGCGCCTACGCCGCCCGCGTCGGCAAGACCGCGCTGCGGCTCGGCGAGCAGCGACCGCTCGCGGCGGTGGCCGATGACGAGATCGGCGAGGCCCTGGAGGCGCTGTGGGGCAAGGCGGCGGTCAACACCTGGAACGCCCGCCGCGCCGCCATACTGTCGTGGCTGGCCTGGTGCCGCGAGCACGGCCATGCCGCCCCCGCTGTGCCCGCCTGGGCCAGGCGGCTGGCCGCCCCCGACAGCCAGCCCCCTGCCCGCTCCAGCACCGCGATCGACCGGCTGATCACCCGCCGCGACGTCGGCGTCCGGGAGAAGCCCTCTACAGGCTCCTGTATGAGACGGCCGCCCGGGCTGAGGAAATCCTCACCCTCGACATCGAGGACCTGGAGCTGCCCACCCGCCAGGCACGGGTCAAGGCCAAGGGCGCCCGCGCCAGGACCCGCCGCTTAGGAAAGCACGAGCCTTGTGAGGACGGTCAGGTCGAAGGGCAGGCCGCTCGGCGCGCCTCCCGAGTGTCGTCGTATCGCAGACGGAACTGTCCCCGCCCCGATGACACGCCATGAGGCCAGGCACGCGCTAACGGTCGCTTCAGCGCCGAAGCCGGATGACAGAAGTAGCGGTGATTACAGAGAGCTACGTTGGGGCTGGTGACAGCTTCGGGAGCGGAGGGCCGGCATGTGAGCCAGGCCCAGGTTCGTGACATCGCGGTGAGCACGGCCAAGATGTTGCGCTTGGTCTCCACGGACGTGCTGAGCTTGCGGCCGCCGGCGTGGGGCTGTGGACGGTGGTGCCGGAGAAGCCGCGGTCGATGTAGCTCCAGTCCTGGGGAGCTGCCGGGGAATTCCCGGCAGCCCTGCCTGATCTCCGGTGTAGCGATGTCGCCGGCCGCCCCGATCCGGTCGGTCACTTGTTGTTCGTCTCCACCCGGCGCCTCTTGGGCCGTTTCTCGAAGACGCTGTCGGAGCTGGAGCTGTCGTTCGCGTCGTTCTCCATGGCCGCAGTCTTGGCCCGTTCCACCTCGTTCTTGGAAGGCAGGATCTGGTAGACGATGCCGAGCTCGTGAACATCCTCGGGCCGCAGTTCCTTTGCGCCCTTGGGCCGCTGGATGTTCTCGCCGCCCTTCGTCACGTGAATCGTTCCAGCTCTGGCAAGCTGAAGGGGCGTCTGTGTACCTGCCTTTCTGGTGATCGGCTGGTAGGTGTCGGAGAAGTAGACGCGGTCATAGGTGTCGAGCCACTCGGTGAAGCTCTCCGACACCTTGGCGTTCTCGACGGGTTCGTTGGCCGCCTTCGCGTTCTTCGACTGGGTCCAGTCCGAGGTGAAGAAGACGCCCACGGCCAGGCGAACGCAGTCGGCGTGCTGCTCGTCGACCTCGTCGAGTTTGGCGACGTCTTTCTCGAAGTCGTTTCTGAAGTCCTTGATCCGGCCGAGTGACTGGGTCTTGATCTCGACGATGACTTCGTTGTCGTAATACTTGGCGACTGTGCCGTTGAGCACGAAGTCGGCCATCTTCGGCTTGGGCGCCTTCGTGGTGTAGACCGCTCGCTTGCTCGGATCTCCCAGATCCATCCAGGCGGTCTGGATGTCGTCCTGGGCGTAGGCGGCAAGCGCAGTACGCAGGGAATCCTCCCAGCCCTCTCCCGGCATCGCCCAGTATTTTGCGATGGTGTCGAGATTTTTGTCGGCCCACCGGACCAGCAACTCCAGGAATCCGTGCACGGTGAGGAGCTTGGCTTGCGATTCGGACTCCACCGTGAAGGTAGTTTCGGTCATTTCTCGTGCCCCTCTGTCTCCAGGTCGTTCGTTCGATCCATCAAGGTGCTGGAGTCCGTTCAACAGCTGATTGGCAAACGCTTGGTTTGCTGGTCTGGGGTGGTCTCGATCACGAATTCGCGGCGTCACGGGTCCGTTCACCCTGATCGCGGTGAATGTATGTCATCGGCGTCAAAGAACAGCGGTGCAATCCATAGAGCACTAACGTGCGGTAATTGTCTTGTCCCCGCCGAGCGATCGTTATCTCGATCGGGCTTGACGCTCTGGACGGCGTTCAGTTCGTCATCGGTGCACCAGGCGCAGCGCTTGACCGGGTCGGCCTCGCCGGTCCGGAGCACGCCGTCAGCGCCCTCCGGCGGCTGGTCGACCGCAGCTGGACAGGCGTCGGCACGCTGGCGCCCGGCACCTCGAGCAGCAGAGGTGGGGAAGGCTGCGCCGCGCTGGCGGGGACCTGGTCGACGGCGACCTCGAGGGGCTCGGCGGGCTCCTGCGGAAGACCGTTTCGGGAGGACCGCGAGAGGGAGCGTCAGCCCTCGCCGCGGACCTGCTCGTCCAGGATCCGGAGGAACGTGCGCCAATGTGATCGAAAACCCCTGGTCGAAGCGTGAGCAACACATCGCCGACAGGGGCAGAAATCAAGGCCCGTTGGCAAGAATGGCGCCACACAACCAAACGAGCTGCATAGCGGCAGGTCACGGTATGCAACTGCGGCCCCCACCGAGAACGGTTTCAGTCCGGACGTTCGGGGATGAGTCCGGCGGCGCGCAGTAAGGCGATGACGATGCGTCGCGCGTTTCGCGCAGCCCCCTGGCCGGCTACTGCATCAGCTCGGTGTGCGGATGCTCCGGCGCCGCCGGGCAGACGTAGAGCTGCTGGTTGTCGCCGCGGCCGATGTGGACTGCGGTCGGGTGGCTCGGGTTGGGATAGCCGTAGCCGGTGGACGACACGGCGGCTTGGTCCTCGTACGGGATCCAGCTGTGGTTGCCGGCGTCCCACTCGCACGTGGCGATGGTCAGCAGCGGCTGCATGGATGCGCCACACGCTGGACAGTTCTGAGGAACAGGGTCGGTGAGGCCCCAGCCCGCCCAACCGCCGACCTTCCAGCCGGGTGCGACGGACAACTCATACTGGTAGGTGGCCTCGCCCTCGTCGTCGTCGTTGTCCGGCTTCTTATGCCGCGCACCCCACTCTTCCACCTGCTCGCGAAGCTCCTCGTCCAGTTGGAGAGGGTTGGGGTACTCGGTGACCTGCTCCGGGTCGATCAGGCAAGGCTCGAGCACGTAGTCGTCGAACTGCACCGTGTGCGGCTCAGGGGGCGTGTTCAGGATGTTGGTGACCGCAGCTGTGGACCGCCAGAACAGCGCGGTCTTGGGCATGATCGGGTGGTCGAAGGGGCACCACAGCACCTGGAGCAGGTCCGCCCCTGCGGGCGCGTGCAAACCGGGCACGTCACGCACGTACAGCTGCGCGACCGGCAGCATCGCCATCGAACCGTCATACGGCTGGGGAACCGCCGACTTCAAGGGCAGACCGTCCCAAGGGGGACGGATCCGGTCGAGGGTCTCCCGCTCCTGCGGTGTCATGCTCCTGCCGTTGGCGGCAGCACGGATCCGTCGTTCCAGCCGTACGTCCGCCAGGGACCTGGGCGGGTTCACTCCATCCACTTCGTGGGGGCCGTCGCAGTGCGGCCACGGCTCGGTGGCCGGCCACAGCAGCGGACCGCCGATCGAACTGTCGCGGGTGGACGGCGATCCGGGGCGGGGGTGCAACCGAGTCGCCGTGCGCGCCAGCGGCGCCAATTGGGGGAAGACCGCCGTGATGTCGACTGGCCGCGGGGGCGTGGTGCGGGTCATGCCGACTCCTGGTGACATGGGTTTGTTTCCGAAGTTGATCCACTGGCGAGCTCAACGGCGCCGAGCGGTGGGGCATCACGTTCGTGCTCACCCTCGACAACGGCGAGAAGAAGACGATCCTCCGCCGGCGCGACGAGAACCGCCAGCCCTGGCTCACGAAGAAGGACGCGCAGAAGGCGGTACGCACCGCTCTCGGCAAAGCCGAGAAGGGCGAGTGGATCGACCCGTCGAAGCAGACCGTCGGCGAGTACCTCGACACCTGGGCCGCCGGCCTGCGCCTGGCCGCCACAAGCGGAACATCCGTCTACACATCAAGCCGTACATCGGCGGCCTGGAGATGGCAGTGCTGACCTCGGGGAAGCTCAACGAGATGTACCGCCTCCTTGAAGACAAGGACCACCGCAACCACAAGGGGGAGCTCGACGGGAAGCCGCTCAGCGCCCGCACGGTGCGCTACGTGCACACCATCATCCGCGCGGCGCTCCAGGCCGCCGTGGAGGGCGAGCCGCCGCTGCTCGGGAAGAACGTCGCCGACAAGGCCAAGCCGCCATCGGCGAAGGAAGCCAAGGCGCCGGAGATGCACCGCGACAGTTGGCCGCGTTCCTGGCGTGGACGAAGGGCCACAGCTTCCTGCACGCAGCCTGGTGGGTCCTGGCCATGACGGGCATGCGCCGCGGCGAGCCGCTCGCGCTGCGCTGGCGCGACCTCGACCTCGACCTCGCGGCCGGCACGGTGAGCATCCGCCGGTCGGTGGGCGTCGTGCAGGTCAAGAGCCAGAAGCCGTATCTCGAGGAGGGCCCCACGAAGACAGCGAAGACGCGCGTGGTGGACCTCGACGCGAGCACGGTCGAGGTGTTCAAGGACTGGTACGTCGAGCGGGCGGCACTCTCGGCCGAGCTGGTGCGCGACGACGCGCTCATCTTCGGAACCGAGGAGGGCGGGTGGAGGCACCCTCACGGGTTCTCCACCCGGTTCAAGAAGACGCTCGCCCGGTTCCGGAAGGACCAGGAGAAGGCCGGCGCCGTGCCGGTCCCCGAGGTGCGGCTGCACGACCTTCGCCGCAACCAGCGTGACGCCGCCCATCAGTTCGCTGCCCTCATCGCGGACGCGGGGGTGGGAAGTATCACACCCGTATCAGAGACGGTCTCCACCGCCCCGTAGGCGCTGCTGTCAGCGCCTGTACCAAGGGATTCGCCGAAGCCCGAAGGCGGGGACGATGGGACGATCAGTCACATAACCCTCCCCGTGTCAGAACAGCCGATGCCGGGAATTTCTCTAGACAACCTGGAGCTCACGGAGGCACGTTTGAGCACCAAGGACACCGTCGCGGTCCTCGCCGGAGCCATCATCGTCATTTCCTTCATCGGCAGCGCCAAGACCCCGCCGGCGACGGCGGCCAGCCCCCTGGGCAACATCAGCGGCACTCTGCCGGGTCTGGCCCCCATCATCTCCGACACCGAGAAGTCGGAGGCACGGGGGCTCATCAAGCGCCTGCGGGTCAAGGAGCTCGGCCCCAACACCGGCTACGCGCGCACCCGGTACGGCGAGAACTGGGCCGACGACGCGACCGGGGTGCCGTACGCGCGCAACGGCTGCCGCACCCGCGACGACCTGCTGGCCCGCGACGGGCGGAATGTGAAGCTGAGGGCCGGGTCGAGCTGCGAGGTCGTGTCGATGGAGCTGACCGACCCCTACACCGGGCGGCTGATCCACTGGCACAAGGACAACGCCGACGAGGTGCAGGTCGATCACGTGGTGCCGCTGAACTACGGCTGGCGGATGGGGGCGCCGCGGTGGCCGATGTCCAAGCGGCTGGACTTCGCCAACGACCCGCTCAACCTGCTGCCCGTCGACGGCGACACCAACGAGGAGAAGGACGCCTCGGGGCCCTCGAACTGGCTGCCGCCCCAGCGGGTCGTGCGGTGCGCCTACGTCACCCGGTGGGCCCAGGTGGCGCTGAAGTACGACATCCCGGTCACACCGGCCGACAAGAAGGCCATGCTCGCGCAGTGCCGCTGACGCGGGCAGCATCGGCGCGAGCCGATGGCCGGCTCAGCGCGGGTCGATCCAGGAGAAGCCGCGGGCGTACGTGCGCTCGGCCAGCACCCGCTGCCCCGCCGTGTTGGGGTGGAAGTAGTCCCACTTGCTGACGTGGTCGAGCGTGAACGGGTAGGAGAAGACCGCTCCCCCGTCGGTACGGCAGCGCGGCCCGTACGCGGCGCAGGCCGAGGCGGCGGCGTGGTTGAAGGCCATCACCCGGGCCCGCACCCGGCTGCGGCGCTGCACGTCGGCCCGCTTGGTGGAGGTGGGCTCGGCCAGCATGGACTGGCAGATGCGCCCGGTCGTCCAGAACGTGCGGGCCAGCGCGTTGCCCTTGCCGACCTGCCACAGCCGCCGCACGTCGGGGATGCTGGCGATGAGCACCCTGGCCCCCGGCACGCCGCGGCGCAGCTCGGCCAGCGCCGTGTCCAGGCGCTGCCGGTAGGTGGCGGCGGGGGTCATCGATTGCTCGGTGCGGGTGCAGGCGTCCTGGGCGCCGATGAGGATCGTCACGTAGTCGGCCTTGGCCGCGACCGCCTTCCTCATCTGGGCGAGCAGGTCGGCGCTGGTCGCGCCGGGGGCGGCGTAGTTGAGGTTGTGCCGCTGGAGCGTTCCAGAGAGCTTGGTGAGGCGGGCGTAGTGGCTGGTCACCTCGGCACTGTCGCCGGTGGACCAGGAGCGGGCGGTGCAGGAGACGTACCACCCGCAGGCGTTGAAGCCGGTGGAGATGGAGTCGCCGAGAGCGGCCATGACGGTGGGCACGGGCTGGGCGGAGCTTGCGGCCAGCGCGGGCGGCATGCCGGTGAGGACGACGGCGGCGGCCAGCACGGGCCCCAGGCGAGCGATCATGAGCACCAAGGTAGGGAGCCGATCAACGCCCCACTATGGCCTCGGGGCAAGGCCTGCCAGTTCAGGACCGACTTCATATCGCCGCTTGACAGTCCAGACCGGATCTGGTCCGTCCCAATACTCCTTGGCATCCGGTTTTTTGTGGGTTCTTTGCCCGTAACCGCGCATTCACGGGGGTCCGAGTCGAACGTGTTCAGTTCCCGCATAGAGTGTCTTGGGTGAGTGTCGCGCTCGGAACAACCCGCCCGCTGCCGGTTCGCACCACCCTTGTCGGCGACCCCGGTGACCTGCTGGCTTCCCTCCCCCGTACGGCCCCCTACGCGTGGATCAGAAACGGAGAGGGCCTCGTCGGCTGGGGAGAGGCCGCCCGTGTGGCTGTGCCGCCTGGGCCCGGCAGATTCGCCTGGGCCCGCCAGTGGCTGGCCACCGTGCTCGGGGACGCGCAGGTGCACGACGACGTGCGCACCCCCGGCTCCGGCGCGGTCGCCTTCGGCAGCTTCACCTTCGACGAGGACGCCCACGGCTCCGTCCTCGTGGTCCCGCGGGCGCTGCTGGCCCGCCGCGACGGCCACGCCTGGCTGACCACGATCGGCGACGCGCCGCTGGAGACGTTCACCCCGGTCCGCGACCCGGGCCGGATCAGCTACGGCGACGGCAGCCTGACCGCGCCCGAGTGGGAGCACGTCGTGGCGCGCGCCGCGCGGCGCATCCGCGAGGGCGAGCTGGAGAAGGTGGTGCTGGCCCGCGACCTGGTCGCCACCGCCGAGCGGCCGATCGACGTGCGGCTGCTGCTGTCCAGGCTGGCCGCCCGCTATCCCGAGTGTTACACGTTCTCAGTGGCGGGCCTGGTCGGGGCCACGCCTGAGCTGCTGATCCGGCGTACGGGGCAGGAGATCGAGTCGCTGGTGCTGGCCGGCACGGCCGCGCGCGGCACCAGCGCCGCCGACGACCTCGCGCGCGGGGCGGCGCTGCTCGCCTCGGCCAAGGACCGGCACGAGCACGAGTGCGCGATCGCCTCCGTACGCGAGACGCTGTCGCCGCTGTGCTCCGCGCTGACCACGCCCGACGAGCCCGAGCTGCTCATGCTGCCGAACGTGCAGCACCTGGCCAGCCACGTCACCGGGCGGCTGGCCGACGGGGCGTCGGTGCTGGACGTGGTGGCGGCCATGCACCCGACGGCGGCCGTCGGCGGCACCCCGACGAAGACGGCGATCCAGGTCATCCGCGAGCTGGAGGGCATGGACCGCGCCGGCTACGCCGGTCCGGTGGGCTGGATCGACGCCAACGGCGACGGCGAGTGGGGCATCGCGCTGCGTTCCGGGCTGGTGCAGGGGCGGCGGGCCAGGCTGTTCGCGGGCGGCGGGATCATGGGCGACTCCGACCCGGCCGCCGAGCTGGCCGAGGCGCAGGCGAAGTTCCGCGTCATGCAGTACGCGCTGGAGGGCTGAGAGAGCCTCCCGAGCGGGCCACTCAGGCGGGCCACTCAGGCGGGCCACTCAGGCGGGCCACTCAGGAGGGCCACTCAGGAGGGCCATTCAGGCGGGCCATTCAGGCGGGCACGTGGAGGTCGGCGCCGATCTCCACGCGCGCCCGGCCCGCCGTCAGCGTGGCCACCCAGTCGGCGAACGCGGCCACCTCGTCGTCCCCCACCGCCACGTCGAAGGTGACCTGGCCGGCGTACGTCACCTCCCGCACCGCGTGGCGGGAGGCCCGCAGGTCGTTCTCCACCCGCCCGGCCTGATCGTGCGCGACCGCCACGCGTACGAGCTTGGCGGGGACCATGCGCACGGGGTCGGCCCGGTCGAGCGTCTCGGTGACCGCCGAGCCGTAGGCGCGCACCAGCCCGCCCGCCCCCAGCAGGGTGCCGCCGAAGTAGCGCGTCACGACCGCCACTACGTCGCTGAACCCCCTGCCGACCAGCGCCTGCACCATGGGCGTGCCCGCGGTGCCGCCGGGCTCGCCGTCGTCGTCGCCCTTCTGGATGCGCTCCCCGATCACGTACGCCGTGCAGTTGTGCGTGGCGGCGGGATGCTGCCGCCGGCGCTCGGCGATGAAGGCGGCGGCCTGCTCGACGGTGCTCGCCGGGGCCAGCGCGCAGATGAAGCGCGAGCGCCGCGCCTCGGTCTCGTGCTCGACGACGGTCTTCAAGGTGAGGTACGAGGCAGGCACATTCGCAAGGGTATGCCCTCGCCGCCGGAACTTCGGGAGCTACCATCTCGTCATTCCATACGGACCTATTGGGAGGGTCTCATGGACACTGCGGATGATGTCATGCCCTTCGTCACGGCGGCGATCGACGCCTACGGCACCGGGGTGCTGGCCAAGACCAGCGAGCTGGCCGCGGACACGGAGGTGGCCCGCGGCTCACGCATTCTGCAGCGCGTCTTCGGGCGGGGAGACGCGCAGGCCCACCGGGTGATCGGCCGGGTGGCCGGCGCGAAGCCCGACGACGAGTCGGGCAGGGCCGCGTTGCGGCGCGCGATCCTGGCGGAGTTCCAGGCCGATCCGCTGCTGCGCCGGGAGGTGGCCGCGATGCTCTCGCGCGTGCCGGTCACCGCCTCCGGTGAGCGGTCGGTGGCAGTGGGGGGTCACAACAGTGGCCTGATCGTCACGGGCGACGCCAACCGGATCGAATCCGCCCGCTGAACCCCGGCGGGATGCGGCGGGATGCACTGCCGGCGGGATGCGGCGGGATGCACTGCCGGCCGGGCGGGGATGTGCGGCCCGCACACCGCGGCGGGCCCTGACTCCTCGTACGGTTCTCGGCATGAGCTATCGCGTCGCCATGGACATCGGCGGCACCTTCACCGACGTCGTCTGCTACGACGAGCGGTCGGGTGCCGTCACTGCCTCGAAGGCGCCCACCACTCCGGGCGATCTGGCCGAGGGCGTGTTTGCCGCGCTGGGCCGGGTCGTGGACGATCCGGCGGGCATCTCGTTCTTCGTGCACGGCACCACTCAGGGGCTCAACGCGCTGCTGGAGCGCAAGGGCGCCAGGGTGCTGCTGCTGGCGAGCAGGGGCGGGCGGGACGTCTACCAGATCGCCAGGGGCAACCGGGACCGCATGTTCGACCTGCGTTACCGCAAGCCGGAGCCGCTGGTGCCGCGCCAGGACGTCATGGAGGCGGGCGGCCGGCTCGACTACCAGGGGCGGGAGCTGACGCCGCTGGACGAGGAGTCGGTGCGCGCGGCGGCGCGGCGGGCGCGGGCCGAGGGGTTCGACGCGGTGGCGGTGTGCCTGCTGTTCTCCTACGTCAACCCGGCGCACGAGGTCAGGGCCGGTGAGATCCTGCGGGCCGAGCTGGGCGAGGACGTGCTGGTGGTGCTCTCGCACGAGGTGGCGCGGGAGTGGCGGGAGTACGAGCGGACGTCGTCGGCGGTGCTGGAGGCCTACACCGGGCCGGTGGTGCGCCGCTACCTGACCGGGATCGAGCGGCGCTTCGCCGAGCGCGGGCTGGCCGTGCCGGTGCACGTGATGCAGTCGTCGGGCGGGCTGGTGAACGCCTCCTACGCCAGGCGCCGCCCGCTGCAGACGCTGCTGTCGGGGCCGGTCGGCGGCACGATGGGCGGGGTGGCCGCCTCCCGGCTGCTCGGCCGCGGCAACGTGATCTGCGTCGACATGGGCGGCACCTCCTTCGACGTGTCGCTGGTCGTGGACGGCCGGCCGGACGTCAACAGCGAGGCCCGTATCGAGGGCTACCCGGTGCTGATGCCGATCGTGAACCTGCACACGATCGGCGCGGGCGGCGGCTCGATCGCCTACGCGGAGGCGGGCGCGCTGCGCGTCGGCCCCGAGTCGGCCGGCGCGGTGCCGGGGCCCGCCTGCTACGGCAGGGGCGGCACGCAGCCGACCGTCACCGACGCGAACGTGGTGCTCGGGCGGGTGGATCCGGCGTGGTTCGCGGGCGGGCTGATGGAGCTGGACGTGGAGGCCGCCGGGGTCGCGGTCGCGGAGCTGGCCGGGGAGCTGCGGCTGGATCCGCTGGCGCTGGCGGAGGGCGTCTGCGACGTGGCCAACGCGAAGATGGCGCAGGCGATCCGTACGCTGACCGTGGAGCACGGGGTGGAGCCGCGGGAGTTCGCGCTGGTGGCGTTCGGCGGCGCGGGGGCGATGCACGCGGCGTTCATCGCGCGGGAGCTGGGCATCTCCGAGGTGGTGGTGCCGCGCTTCCCCGGGGCGTTCTCGGCGTGGGGGATGCTGGAGGCGGAGGTGCGCAGGGATCTGACGCATCCGTACTTCCGGCCGCAGGACACGCTCGACGGCGCCGACATGTCCGGAAATCTCGTGACTCTGGAGCGGGAGGCGCTCGACGCGCTCGCCGGGCAGGGCGTCCCGGCGGAGCGGCGGCGGGTGGAGCACGCCGTGGACCTGCGCTACGAGGGCCAGGACTACACGCTCACCGTGCCGCTGCGCGACGCCTCCGAGCCGGCCGAGCCGGGGTTCCTGGCGGAGATCGCGGCCCGGTACGCCGAGGCGCACACCGCGCGTTACGGGCATGCCACACCGGAGGCGCCCGTGGAGTTCGTCATGCTGCGCAGCACCGGGTTCGGCTCGTTCCCGCGCACCGCCGCCCCGGCCGTCGCCGCCGCCGGGCAGGAGACTCCCGACGTACGGGATGTGATCTTCGACGGAGCGGTGCACCGCACCCCCGTGCTGCGCCGCGCGAGCCTGGACGGCGAGCTGGCAGGGCCGGCGATCGTGGTGGAGGAGACCGCGACCACGGTCATCCCGCCCGGCTGCCTGGCCACCGTGGACGACAACGGCTTCCTCATCCTGAAAGTGGACACGTGATCGACCCCGTCACCACCGAGATCATCCGCTGCGCGCTGCTGCAGGCGGCGGAGGACATGAACACCACCCTCATCCGCAGCTCCTACACCCCCGTCATCTACGAGGCCAAGGACTGCGCGGTCGCGCTGCTCGACCGCGACCACAACGTGCTCGGCCAGTCGTCCGGGCTGCCGATCTTCCTGGGCAACCTGGAGGTGTGCACCCGCGAGACCGAGCGCCTGTACGGGCGCGAGGTCTGGCAGGAGGGCGACGTGTGGGTGCTCAACGACTCCTACATCGGCGGCACCCATCTCAACGACGTCACCGTCTACGGGCCGATCTTCGCCGACGGCGAGCTGGCCGGGTTCGCCGCCTCGCGGGCGCACTGGCTGGACGTCGGCTCCAAGGACCCGGGCGGCTCCATGGACTCCACCTCCATCTTCCAGGAGGGCCTGCGGCTGGGCCCGGTGAAGGTGTACGCGGGCGGCGAGCCCTGCCGCGACCCGCATGAGGTCATCTCCCGCAACGTCCGCTTCCCGCACGCCACCCTCGGCGACCTGCGGGCCCAGGTGAGCTGCGCGATGACCGGGCAGCGGCGGCTGAAGGAGATCATCGGCCGGTGGGGCCTGGAGACCGTGCTGGCCGCCCGCGACGAGATCTTCGCCCAGACCGAGCGCATGGAGCGGGCGGCCATCGCGGCCATCCCCGACGGCGTGTACGAGGCGTCGGGCTTCCTCGACAACGACGGCATCGACCTGGCCACGCCGCTGCCGGTGACCGTGCGCGTCACGGTGTCGGGCCAGAGCATGCACGTGGACCTGACCGACTGCGCCGACCAGGCGCTCGGCCCGGTCAACTGCGGCGCGGCGCAGGCGGTGGCGGCCGTGCGGGTCGGCTACAAGCTGCTGGTCTCCGGTGACGTGCCGCTCAACGGGGGCTCGTTCCGGCCGCTGTCGGTCGAGACCAGGCCCGGCTCCATGCTGGCCGCCGAGTCGCCGGCCGCGTGCCAGTACTACTACTCGCACCTGGGGCTGCTCATCGACCTGGTGGTCAAGGCGCTGGCCCCGGCGCTGCCGGACAAGGCGGCGGCCGCCTCGTACGGTGACTCGATGATCGTGCAGTTCACCGGGACGGACCCGCGCACCGGCAAGCTCTACGTCTCCCAGGAGGCCACCGTCGGCGGGTGGGGCGCGTGGGAGGGCGGCGACGGCGAGACCTGCCTGATCAACAACGTCAACGGGTCGCTGCGGGACATGCCCATCGAGGTGCTGGAGACGCTGTTCCCGGTCCGCGTCACCCGCTACGAGATCCGGCCGGACACCGGCGGGGCCGGGCGGTGGCGCGGCGGGAACGGGGTGGTGCGGGAATACGAGTTCTGCGGGGACACCTCGTTGTCGCTGTGGTTCGAGCGGTCGGTCACACCGGCGTGGGGGCTGGCGGGCGGCCTCGCGGGCGCGCCCCCGCGCGTCACGCTCAACCCGGGGACGGATCGGGAGCGGGAGATGCTGAAGGCCAACGCGCTGCCGGTGCGGGCCGGGGACGTGCTGCGGTGCGAGTCGGGCGGCGGTGGCGGTTACGGGCCGCCGGAGCTGCGCGCGGCCGAGGCTGCGGCGGCCGACCGCGCCCAGGGCATGATCACTCGCTGACCTCCGGCACGCCGGCCACCGCACCCGGCCCCCGGCGCACCGCACCCGGCCCGCCATTCGCCGCGCCCGGCCCCCGGCGCACCGCACCCGGCCTGCGATTCGCCGCGCCCGGTGCGGGGGCCGAGGGGGCGGGGCCGGTGCTCTCCTCTGGTGCCGGGGCGGCGGGGCGGCCCCGCAGCCGGTCCATCTCGCGCCACTCCGGGCGCAGTCCGGTCACCCCGGTGGCCACGGCGTAGGCGGCGCCGCAGGCCAGCAGGACCGGTGCCAGGCCCGCCAGCGACACCGCCGCCCCTGCCAGCAGCCCGCCGAGCGGGATACCGGCCCAGGCCAGCGAGGTCTGCAGCGCCCCCACCCGCCCCAGCAGCGAGCGCGGCACCCGCTCGTACGTGATCGCCCCCAGGATCGGGTTCAGGAACCCCCCGGCGAACCCGCCCACCGCGAACACGGCCATGATCCCCCACACCGGCAGATCGGCGGCCAGGACGAGGAACCGGGGCGGCCCGGCCAGCAGGAACGCCACGAAGAACACCGGCCGCCGCCGCATCCGGTGCGCCACCGCCGCCGCGACCAGGCTCCCGCCGACCGCCGTCAGCCCCATCACGCCGCTGGTCAGCCCGAGCACGGCGGGCCCGTGCCCCGACTCCTTGGCCCACACGGGCGCGAGCACCTGGGAGAAGGCCGCGTCCAGCAGGTTCGTGATCCCGACCACGACGATCAGGGCGAGCAGCAGCGGCTGGCCGCGCAGGAACACGATCCCCTGCCGGAACCGCCGCCAATACCCCTCCTCCACCCCCCGCCCGGCGGCCGGCTCACGCGCGAGCGCCCGTTGCCCCCGTTGCCCCCGTTGCCCCCGTTGTCCCATGCCCCGGGGCAGCGCCCACGCCACGATCACCGAGCCCAGCCCGAAACACCCGGCACTCAACCCCAGGCTCGTGATCGGCCCGAACGCCAGCACGATCGCGCCCCCGGCCGCCGGCCCCACCGTCTGCGCCAGCCGTTCGGTGACCCCCATCAAGCCGGTCGCCCGCTCCAGCGGCACCCACCCGCGCTCCGCCGCCTCCGGGACCATGACCTCCTTGGCCAGGTCCCCCGGCCCCCTGGCCGCCCCGATCACCGCCACGAGCGGCACCAGTGTCCCCAGCGACAGCAGCCCGAGCGCATGCAGCAGCACGACCACCGCCGCGGCCGCCGCGCTCACCACGTCGGTCACCCACGACACCCGGCGCGGCCCCACCCGGTCGATGATCGGCCCGGACAGCGCCTTGACCAGCACGTACGGCGCCATCTCGGCGAACGCCACCATCCCCGTCTGAGCCGCGCTCCCGGTGCTCACGTACACGAACCAGGGCAGCGCGATGGCCGACACCCGCGTCCCGGTCAGCGCCACGGCGATGGCGGCCAGCACCCCGGCCAGCGACCGCGACCTCACGACGGCTCCGGCAGGACCTCGGTGATGAGCGAGACCCGGGCCGCGCCCTCGGGAGCCGGCGCACCCGGCTCGTCGCGCCGGTAGCGGGCGATCACCTCGTGCAGGTCCGCGCGCAGCCGCGCCGCCTCCTCCGGGGTCAGGCGCAGCGCGTACGAGCTGAGGTCCAGCGCGTTGCGCCACTCCTTCGGCATGGTCTGCATCTCGTTGAGCGCCTGCTGGGTGCGCAGGTTGTACAGGGCGGCGATGGACTGCATGTACGCCAGCACCGCCTCCGGCTCGCTCTCGGCCAGCTCCTCGTCGCTCAGCCGGGTGATGCGGTGCACCGAGCGCCACCACCGCTCGCGCGCGTTGCCGCGTTCGAGGTCCTCCTCCACGAACCCGGCCGCGCCGAGCCTGCGCAGGTGGTAGCTGGCCGTGCCGGAGTTCACCCCGAGGCGCTCCGCCAGGCGGGTGGCGGTGGACGGGCCGTGCTTGCGCAGCAGGTCCACGAGCTGCACGCGCACCGGGTGGGCCAGGGCCCGCAGGCCCTTCGCGTCGAGGACGACGACGTTCTTGTCGGGTTCGGTCACATTCCGGAGACTAGACCGCAAACACTCCTTCGCAAAGAGTTCTTCGCGAAGAAGTGTTGGCGATTCCTGGATTGGAGTAAACGTCCGATCTGGACATATCATCCGACGCGTGACGCAGACAGACCCGCGCGTGCGGGCGTGGTCGCCCGTGTGCGCGGCCATCGCCAAGCTGCTGGCCCCGCATGCCGAAGTGGTGCTGCACGACCCCGCCACCGACCGCGTCCTGGCCGTCTGGAACCCGCTGACCAGGCGCGGCGCGGGTGACCCGTCGATGCTCGGCGAGCTGGACCGCCTCGACCCGGCCGCCGACGACGTCCACGGCCCGTACGAGAAGACGCTGCCGGACGGGCGGCGGCTCTCCTCCGTCAGCGCCGTGCTGCGCGACGACGGCGGCGAGCCGTCGGCCGTGCTGTGCGTGAACCTCGACCGCACCCCGCTGGAGCAGGCGGCGGCGCTGCTGGCCGCGTTCGCCGCGCCGACCGCGCCGCGCCCCGAGGCCCTGTTCGAGCAGGACTGGACGGATCGGGTGCACCAGGTCGTCGGCGGCTACGTCCGCGAGCACGGGCGCGCCGTCGAGCGGCTGACCCGCGACGACCGCCTCGCCGTGCTGGCCGAGCTGGACGCGGCGGGCGTGTTCGCCGTGCGCCGCGCCGTGCCCGTCGTCGCCGGCGCGCTGAGGACCTCCCGATCCACTTTGTACGCGCTGCTCGCCGACCTCAGAAGGAGCCGACCATGAGCCGACTGCCCGACTTCCGGCTGGAGGTCTACTTCTCCCGCTGGGAGTTCACCGCCCGGCACCACCTGACCGCCTCCGACGCCCAGACCATGAGCATGGCCGAGCTGCTCGCCCTCGCCGGCCCCGACGACCTGCGCGCCTGGGAGACGCTCACCCTCGGCTACACCGAGACGTTCGGCGACCCCGGGCTGCGGCAGGCCATCGCGGAGACGTACGAGCACGTGGGCGCCGACGACGTGATCTGCTTCTCCGGCGCGGAGGAGGCGCTCTACCTCGCCATGCAGGTGCTGCTCGGCCCCGGCGACCACGCCGTCGTGATCACCCCCGACTACCAGGCCGCCGAGACCGTGCCCCTGTCGCTGTGCGAGGTCACCGGCGTCGCCCTCGACCCCGATCACGGCTGGGCGCTCGATCTCGACGCCGTCGAGGCGGCCCTGCGGCCGGGCACCCGCGTGGTGTCGATCAACTTCCCCAACAACCCCACCGGCGCGCTCATCCCCGCCGCCGACCTCGCCCGGCTCGCCACGATGTGCCAGGAGCGCGGCATCCACCTGTTCAGCGACGAGGTCTACCGGGGCCTGGAGCTCGACCCCGCCCGCACGCTGCCGCAGGCCGCCGACCTGTCGCCCACCGCGCTGTCGCTGAACGTCACCTCCAAGTCGCTCGGCCTGCCCGGCCTGCGCATCGGCTGGATCGCCTGCCGCGACCGCGAGCTGCGCGCCCGCCTCGAACGCGCCAAGCACTACACCACCATCTGCAACTCCGCGCCCAGCGAGGTGCTCGCCCGGATCGCGATCAAGGCCAGGGACCGGATCCTGGAGCGCAACCGGGGCATCATCGCCGCGAACCTGCCCCGGTTCGAGGCGTTCTTCACCGAGTTCGGCGACCTGTTCGAGTGGCGCGCGCCCGACGGCGGCTGCGTCGCCTTCCCGCGCTACCTCGGGCGCGACGGCGTCGAGGCGTTCTGCACCCGCCTGGTGGAGCAGGCCGGCGTGCTGCTCCTGCCCGCGAGCATCTACCGCTCGCAGCTCACGGACACGCCCGCCGACCGCTTCAGGATCGGCGTCGGACGCGCCGACCCCGGACCCGCCCTGGACGCCTTCGCCGCCCACCTCAAGGGGCTATGAGCTCGGCAGCACGTCGCGCAGCAGGCGGCGGTTGCCGGGCCGGGGCTTCCACTCCCTCGGGTAGCCGAGCGAGACCTCCTCGAAGCGCACCCCGTCGTACCAGGTCTCGCGCGGGATGTGCAGGTGACCGTAGATCATCGCGGCCGTGCGGTGGCGGCGGTGCCAGTCGCGCGTGGCCGTGGTGCCGCACCACTGCGCGAACTGCGGGTAACGCAGGACGTCCGTCGGCTCGCGTACCAGCGGGTAGTGGTTGACGAACACCAGCGGCACGTCGTCGTCCAGCTCCGCCAGCCGCCGCTGCGTCAGCGCCACCCGGGCACGGCACCAGGCGTCCCGCGAGGGGTACGGGTCGGGGTGCAGCACGTACTCGTCGGTGCAGACCACGCCCGTGCTGTGGGCGTAGGTCAGGGCGCTCTCCTTGGTGTGGTGGCCAGGCGGCAGGAACGTGTAGTCGTACAGGAGGAACAGCGGCACGATCCGCACCGGCCCGCCCGCGCCCGCCCACACCGGATACTCATCCTCCGGCGTGACGACGCCCAGCTCACGGCACATCCGCACCAGGTGCTCGTAACGCGCCACGCCCCGCAGCTCGGGCGGCTCGCCCGGCACCGTCCACAGCTCGTGGTTGCCCGGCACCCACACCACCCGCTCGAACCGGCTCGCCAGCAGGCTCAGCGCCCACGCGATGCCGTCGAGCCGCTCCCCCACGTCGCCCGCCACCAGCAGCCAGTCGCCGGGGGTGACGGGTTTCAGCTCCTCCACGATGGCCCTGTTCTCGGGGTAGCCGATGTGCAGGTCGCTGACCGCCAGCAACCTGCTCGCGCCTGACAGCTCCGCCTCCGCCAAGGGGATCTCCTTCCGGGGGTTCCGGTACGAGCATGCCATGCGCGTTCTCAGCGCAGCATCACATGGCAGGCGAGCTGCAACGCCAGGCGGGTGGCGGCGTCGTCGAGATCGAATCCGGCGGACTTGATGCGGTCCAGCCGGGTGGTGATCGTGTTGCGGTGCACGCCCAGCCGCTCGGCCGCCTTCAGCGCGCCGCCCTCGTCCAGGACCGCGCCCAGCGTCTCCAGCAGCGTGCCGTCCCTGTCGATCGCCAGCAGCGGGCGCAGCACCACCGCCGCCGGCGCCCGCAGCGCGCCCGTCGGGAGCGCGCCGAGCAGCTCCGCCGGGCCGATCCGATCGGCCCGCTGCACCATGCCCGCGCCCGCCACGTACGCCGCCGCCTCCGCCCCGAGCAGCGACTCCGCCATCACGTCCAAGCCCTCCACCTGGGCACCCACTCCCCCGGCGCACGACCACGGCATGCTCAGCAGCACCTGCCGGACGCCTTCCGCCAGCTCGGGCGGGCCCAGCGCCGACCAGCCCGCCCAGCCGTCGCCCCTGGTCATGACCGGGACCTGGCCGAGGGTGGCGGTGATGAGCGTGCAGGCGAGCGGGGCGTCGCCCGGCTCGGTCAGCGGGCGGATCCGGTACGCCGTCAGCGGGCCCCTGACCGGCCAGCCGAGCGCGATCGCGGCGGCCCGCACGCTGCCGTTCGCCGGCGGCTCGGGTTCGGGCGCGGACGCGGGCGTGGGCGTGGACGCGGGTTCGGGTTCGGGTGCGGGCGTGGATTCGGGTGCGGGCGGGGGCGCGGGTTCTGGTTCGGGGGTGGGTGCGGGTTCCGGCTCGGTGAGGACGCGTTCGGCGAGTGACGCCTGCCGGGTGAAGTCGCGCGAGGCGCGCAGGCGTTCATGCGCCGCCCACGCCGTCAGCGGCGCCACCGCCAGCTCCAGCACGGTACGCACCACCGCCGGCCACCCCGGCGACCGCGAAGAACCGGCGGCCACCAGCGTCCCCAGCGCCTCACCGTCGTCGTCGGGCACCACCACCTCGGCCGACCACCGCGCCCGGCCACCGGGCGAGCCCGCCTCCGCGTCGGGCCGCCCCCGCCCGCCCGCCGGATCGCCGAGCGCGTCCCGGCGGCCCGCGAGCGGCAGCCCGTACCGGTCGACGAAGGCGACCGACGTGCCCGGCAGCTCCGCGTTCAGCACCCCGAGCACCCGCCGCGCCGACGCCCCCGCCTCTGCCAGCCTGGTCGCGCAGCGGGCCACGAGCTGGGTGCGGGCCGCGTCGGGACGGGACGCGGCCGACGCCACCCGCACCGCCACGACCAGCGGATCCTCGTCCACGAAGATCAGCGTCACGCCGAGCCGCTCCGCCAGCACCGCCCCCGAGCCCTCGCTCAGCCCGCCCGCCGGCGCGATCACGCACGCCGCCGCCTGCTCCCAGGCCCGGCGCATCGCCATCTCCACCGCCCAGCCGCCGCTGGCCGCCGTCCCGATCAGCACCACCGCCGTGTGCGGCGCGACCGTGGCGAACACCGACGGCTCGTCCACGATCCGCACCCCGCGCACGGGGTTCTCGCCCGCGCCGTACATCCGCGCCCCGGCCAGCGGCCCCGCGTTGACCAGCTCCGCCACCGTGACCGGCGCCTCCCAGCCCGGCCCCCGCACCCCGCTCACAGCGTGATCCCGAACGCGCGCGGCCCGCCCAGCGCCAGCCCCCGGTCCGTGTGCCACACCGGCGCCGCCTTCACCACCATGATGTCCACCTCCAGGCCGGGCTCGGCCTTGTCCACGTCCACCACCATCCCGTCGGCGGTCGAGACCATGCAGATCAGGTCCGGCACGGTCGCCACCACCGCCCCGTCCGCCAGGGCCAGCACGATCTCGTTGTGCGCCTCCAGCCGTACCAGCCGCCGCAGCCCCTCCGACTCCCGCAGCACGATGCTCGACGGCAGCGACGGCAACGCCAGCTCACCCCCGTGCCCGGTGCTGCCCTCCACCGCCTGGATCCGTCCCCGGCACAACGTCCGCACCCCGTACGGCGCCGCCGCCGACCGCGGCGCCCCCGGCTCGCCCGCCCGCATGAGCAGGCTCACCGTGCCCGGCACCAGCACCCGCGCCAGATCCCCCGCCGCCATCGGATAACACGCCGCCACCGCCCACCCACCGACCGACAGCACCACCGGCCGCAGCAGCTCCTCCACCCGGTCGGCCGCCGTCTCCAGCAGCACCAGCTCCCCCGACCCGCCCGCCAGCGCCAGCGGGGCCGCGCTCATCCCGCCCAGCGTGTACGTGGTCTGCTCCACCAGCGGGAACACCCGCCCCGTACCGTCCCCGTCCACCAGCGGCAGCCCCAGCCCGGCAGCCGCGATCAGCGGGATCAGCGCGTTCTCCGCCGCCAGGTTCAGCGCCACCACCGCCCCGGCCCGCTCCCCCAGCCTGCGCTCCAGCGCCCGCACCGCCCGCTCGGGCTCGTCACCGGCAGGCAACTGCTCGCCCAGCGCCGTCGTCGACCCCACCAGGCTGACCACCATGCACAACGTGCCCGGCGCCAGCTCACCGGCCGCCACCAGCTCCACACCCCGCCCGACCACCGACGCCGCCCAGTCGTAGGCCAGGTTGTACGACGACTGCGCCGCCCCCGTCGCGAACAGCCGCGCACCCGCCGAGAACCGGCCGAGCCCCTCCAGATCGATCAACCGGCCCACGGCCGCCCGCCCGCCGTCACCCGCACCCGATACAGGCCGTCCGGCAGGTACGACAGCGGGTTCACCGTGACCTCCTCGATCCCGGCCGACCCCGGCGCCGCCCCCGCGCTGACCACCCGGGTGAGCGCCTCGTCCCTGGCGTCCCGCAGCACCCGGTCCAGCTCCGCCCGGCCCCTGGCCTGCACGATCCGCTCCACGTGCGCCTCCGGCCGCTGGATCGCCACGCCGTACGCGGCCGCCACCCCGTCCGGAACCCTCGCCCCAGGCCCCAGCGCCACGTCGGAGACCCCGTGCTGGATCTCCACGCGGCCCGCGCCCTCGTCGAGCGCCGCCCGCCCCCGCACCAGGCTCGCCGCCGCGCCCCGATCGCACGTCAGCGGAAAGCGCCGGAAGTAGTGCGCCGACACCAGCCCACCCCCCGACCTGGCGAAGTACGCGGGCACCCCCGGCAGCTCCCGCGCCACCTCGTCCGCGATCCGCCCCGCCCCCGGCCCCAGTGCCGCGTTCCGGATCGCGTCCGCCTCCCGCTCCCGCAGCCCCGGATAGCCGAACTCGTACGACAACGTGATCCGCGCCTGCGGCACCTCGGCCGCCACGATCGCCGCCACCGCCAGCTCGTGCTCGGCCAGCATCGGCGAGCCCGTCGCCGTCACCGCGAAGTCCACCAGCCCGCACGTGGCCGCGAACCGCCGCACCGCCTCGGTGTCCAGCGGCGCCAGCGGCCGGCCCGTCACGCTGTGCCCGCCCCGCACGATCGTGGCCACCCCCGACCCCACGACCGGCCGCAACGCCTCCGGGCACGGCCCGCCCACGCGGATCGCCGCCACCGGAGCCGTCGGCACGCCGCCCAGGTCCGCCGCCACGCACACCCGCGACGCCGTCCTGGCCACGCCACGAGCCACCGGCCAGGCCGCGACGCCGCCGCCGACGGCCACGACCGTCGGCGCGGCCTCTGCGAGGGCGACGCCGAGGATCACTCCAGCTCGCGCCCTTCCGTCTCCGGCAACGGCACGGCCAGCAGCGCGGTCGCCACCATGAACGCGTTGATGATCAGCATCGTAGCGGTGAACCCGGTGGCGTTCGCGAGCAGCGCGCCCACCGCCGACGGCGCCACCGTGGTCGCCACGAGCTGCGCCGCCGTGGCCCACGAGTAGCCGGTGCCGCGCAGGGCGGTCGGGTAGAACTCGCCGTTCCAGGTGTTCCAGACGCCCCACGCGCCCATGCTGAAGAACGCCAGCACGAAGTTGCCCGCGTACAGGCCGAAAGAGGACTCGGCGGTGGCGAACCAGAGGCCGCCCAGCGCCGCCGCCACCACGTAGACGAGGAAGACCGGCTTGCGGCCGAACCGGCCGGTCAGCAGCGACGCGCTGACGTACCCGGGGATCATCATCAGCGCGCTCAGCGCGGCGAACCCGAGCGAGGCCGACAACGTCAGGCCGCGCTCCTGCAGCAGCGTGGGCAGCCACGTCTGCAGCCCCCAGTACCCCCAGTTGAAGACGAAGTTCAGCGCCAGCATCACCAGGGTGATCCGCGCCAGCCCGCCCTTGAACAGGTCCAGCGGGCGCCCCACCCGCTCGCTCGCCACCGTGAACGTCGCCTCGGCGTCGGGGCTGCCCAGCGAGCGCAGCACCGCCCGCGCCTCCTCCTGCCGGCCCCGCGCCGCCAGCCAGTACGGCGACTCTGGCACCCACGCCCTGATCGCGAACGCCCACAGCCCCGCCACCGCGCTGGCCACCACCACCACGTGCCAGCCGAGCTCACCCAGCGCCATCGACGCGCCGATCGCGGCGAGCATCCCGATCGGCCACCCGATCGACAGGTACACCGCCGCCCGGCCGCGATGCCGGGTCGGCAGCAGCTCCAGGAAGAACGGGAACGTGATCGTGTAGACCCCGGCCAGCGCCAGCCCCGAGGCCACCCGCAGCGCGATCAGCACCTCCGCGTTCGGCGCGAACGCCGAGGCCAGCGCGACCACCCCGTACGCCAGCAGCGACCAGAACGCCGTCGGCCTGCGCCCGATCCTGTCGGCCACCGGCCCCCACACCAGCACCCCGGGGATCATGCCGAACGCCACCGCCGACAGCACGACCCCGATCCCCGCCTCGCCGAGCCCCAGCTTCGTGCCGAGGTCACCGGAGACGTACACGAGGGCGAGCTGCTCCCACGACTCGATGACGAACGCGACGAACAGCGCCAGCGCGATGAGCACGTGCCTGCGTGTGAACGGCATGCGGTCGAACGCCGCGCCGATCGGCATGGTCGGTGAGTCGATGGCGGTCATGGTGCTCCTACGAAGGGGGGCGGAATCTGGCCGCACCCTACGGCGAGCCCGCACGGCGGGAGCTGTGCGAACCGCCCTGACCAGTGCCCCCGGCCTGTGCGAGCCGCACTGGCGGCCGCCGCTCACCGGCACCCTCCAGCCGGTGCGGGCCGCGCCGCCGCTCCGGGACGCCCGGTGCGGGACGCCCGGTGCGGGCCGCTTCCGTCGCGCGGCCCGCCTGCTCCGGGCGGCCGGGGTAATAACGGCCCCGGGGGTCGCCCGGGCCACAGCTCCACGCCCGGCGCCTTACTCGGTGGATTCCGTCCCGAGCCACCGCCGGAGCATGCCGGTGGCCAGCTCCATGGCCGTCTTGTTGGCGTTCGTGTCGCGCAGCAGGTCGACCATGGCGAAGTCGTGCACCATCCCCGCCAGCCGCACCGCGGTCACGTCGTTGCCCAGCTCGCGCAGCCGTCCGGCGAACGCCTCGCCCTCGTCGCGCAGCACGTCCGCCTCGCCGTTCAGGACGAGCGCGGGCGGCAGGCCGCGCAACTGCTCGTCCTCGGCGCGCAGCGGCGAGGCGTGCGGCTCGGCCCGCTGGGCGGGGTCACTGGTGTACTGGTCCCAGAACCACTTCATCCCGTCGCGGTTGAGGTAGTAGCCGGTGGCGAACTGCTTGTAGGAGCCGGTGTCGAAGTCGGCGTCGGTGACCGGGTAGAACAGCGCCTGGCCGAGCAGCCGCACGTCGCCGCGCTCCTTGGCCATCATGGCCAGCACGATCGACATGTTGCCGCCGACGGAGTCGCCGCACACCGCCATCCGCGACGGGTCGAGGCCCTTCTCCCCGCCGTGCTCCATGACCCACTGGGCGGCGGCGTAGTTCTGCTCGATCTGGGTGGGGTACTTCGCCTCGGGCGCGCGGTCGTACTCGGGGAAGACCACGGCGGCCCCGCAGCGTACGGCGAGCTCGCGCACCAGCCGGTCGTGGGTGCGGGCCGAGCCGAACACCCAGCCGGCGCCGTGGATGTAGAAGATGACCGGCAGCGTGCCGGTGGCGCCCTTGGGCTTGACGATCCGCACCGGGATGACGCCGGTCGGGCCGCCCTGCACCTGGATCCACTCCTCGTCGATCTCGGGCTTGGGCACGTTCGGATCGGACTGGAGCTTCTCCAGGATCTCCCTGCCCTGCTCGGGCGGGAGCTCGTAGATGAAGGGCGGCTTGGCGTTGGCGTCCGCGAACTGCTGTGCCGCCCGCTCCAGCACGACCTGCTTGCTCATCATCGTGGTCATACTGCTCTTGTGCCTGGCCGGCGCTCCAGGCGACCACCGTGACACGTCAAGAGTCCGCCAAGCTCACTCGCGGCCGAGCTCGTGCGCCAGCTCCTCCAGCTCCGCTCCGCCCGCCATGAGCGTGGTCAGCTCCTGGGCGGTGATCTCGCCCTTGCCGTACTCGCCGATGCCGGTACCCCGGTTGAGCAGCAGGAACCGGTCGCCGACCGGGTAGGCGTGATGCGGGTTGTGGGTGATGAAGACGACGCCGAGCCCCCGGTCGCGGGCTCGGGCGATGTAGCGCAGCACCACGCCCGCCTGCTTGACGCCGAGCGCCGAGGTGGGCTCGTCGAGGATGAGGACGCGGGCGCCGAAGTACACGGCCCTGGCGATGGCCACCGACTGCCGCTCGCCGCCGGACAGCGTGCCGACCGGCTGGTCCACGTCCCGGATGTCGATGCCCATGGCGCGCAGCTCCTCGCGGGCCACCCGCCTGGCCTTGGCCACGTCGAACGCGAGCCCCTTGCGCGGCTCGGAGCCGAGGAAGAAGTTCCGCCAGACCGACATGAGCGGGATCATCGCCAGGTCCTGGTAGACGGTGGCGATGCCGCGGTCGAGCGCGTCGCGGGGGCTGGCGAAGCTCACCTCCTGGCCGTCCACCAGGTACGCGCCCGCGTCGTGCCGGTGCACCCCCGACAGGATCTTGATGAGCGTGGACTTGCCGGCGCCGTTGTCGCCGAGCACGCACGTCACCTGCCCTGCCGCCACCCTCATCGACACCTCGCGCAGCGCCAGCACCGAGCCGAACGTCTTGCCGATCCCCCTGGTCTCCAGGATCGCCTGCGGGGTCAATGTCTCACCTCCTCGGCGTACCGCCGCACCAGGCGGTTGGCCAGCGTCGCGAGCAGCAGCATGCCGCCCAGGAAGAACTTGAACCAGTCGGCGTCCCAGCCCAGGAACACGATGCCCTTGTCGGCCATCCCGAAGATGACCGCGCCGATGGCGGCCCCGATGGCGGAGCCGTACCCGCCGGTGAGCAGGCAGCCGCCGATGACGGCGGCGATGATGTAGATGAACTCCTGGCCGATGCCGATGTTGGCCTGCACCGAGGTGTAGCGCAGCGCCAGGATCGAGCCGACCAGCCAGGCCGCGAACGCGGTGGTCATGAACAGCGCGATCTTCGTCCGGGCGGCGGGCACGCCCACCGCGCGGGCGGCCTGCTCGTTGCCGCCCACCGCGAAGATCCAGTTGCCGGCCCTGGAACGCATGAGCACCCAGGTGGCCAGCGCGGTCACCAGGATCCACCACAGGATCGCCACCCGGAACGAGGTGCCGCCGATCTCGAAGGTGCCGGCGAAGATCGCGTTCGCCGCTTCGAAGCCCTCGGCCCGCCGCAGGCCGCTGACCTGCACCGTCCCGGTGATCGCCTTCGTCACGCCGAGGTTGATGCCCTGCAGCATCAGGAACGTGCCGAGCGTCACGATGAAGCTGGGCAGCCGGGTCCGCGTGACGACGAGCCCGTTGGCGAGCCCGACGGCCAGCGCCACGACCAGGCCCACGAGCATGGCCAGCCACACGTTGAAGCCGAACCGGGTGGCCAGCGTGACGAGGATCAGCCCGCTCGTCCCCGTCAGCACGCCCGCCGACAGGTCGAACTCGCCGCCGATCATCAGCAGCGCGACCGCGACCGCCATGATGCCGAGCGTGGCGGCCGGGTCGAGCCAGTTGGCGATGCCGGCCGGCGAGCGGAACACCGGCGACTGCGCGGCGAAGAACACGAACACCGCCACGAGCCCGACCACCGCGCCGAGTTCGGGCCGGATGAGCAGGCGGCGGGCCAGCCCGACGTGGGCGACCCGCTCGTCGCCCGCCGCCTGGGCCGGCACCGTCATCGAGTGCCCGCCTCGGCCAGCTTGGCCACCTGGGAGGCGGTGTCCTTGGTGACGAACCCGGGCCCGGTGTTGACGGCCAGGCCGCCGCCGACCGTGTTCAGGTTCGTCTTGTAGAGCCGGAGGAACGTGATCGGCAGGTAGCCCTGGAGGTACTGCTGCTGGTCCACCGCGAACAGGACCTCGCCGTCGTTGATCGCCGTCACCACGTCGGCCGACAGGTCGAAGGTGGCCAGCTTCGCCTGCGAGCCCGCGTCCTTGATGGCGTCCCTGGCGGCGATCGCGATGGCCGGGTTGAGCGACAGCACGCCGTTGACCTGCTGGTCGGACTGCAGCTTGGCGGTGACCTTGGAGGTGACGTCGGCCAGGTTGCTCACGTCCACCTGCAGCCGCTCGACCGTGCCGCCCAGCGTCTGCTCGGCGCCCTTGCAGCGCTGGTCGAGGCCGACGTTGCCGGCCTCGTGGATCACGCACAGCAGCTTGGTGACCCCGGCCGCCTTGAGCTGCTCGCCCGCGCCGCGCCCGGCCACGTCCTCGGACTGCCCGACGTGCGTGATCGCGCCGAACTCCTTGGACGAGTCGGCCCCCGAGTTGATCGTCACGACGGGGATCTTCGCGGCGACGGCCTTGCCGATGGCCTCCTTCAGCGCGTCCGGATTGGCCATCGACACCACGATGCCGTCCACCTTCTCGGAGACGGCCTGGTCGATGAGCTGCGACTGCTTGGCGGGGTCGCCGTCTCCCTGGTAGGTGACCGTCACCCCGTACTGCTTGCCCGCGGCCTCGGCGCCGTTCTTGACCACGTCCCAGAAGGAGTCGCCGGGGGCGCCGTGGGTGATGACGGCGAAGCTCCCGCCGCCTGTCTGGGGAGCGGCGGCGGAGGTCGCGGGCGGGGCGGCGCTCTGCTGTCCTCCCGCTCCCGAGGAGGAACAGCCGGTCACGGCAAGCGCGCCCAGCAGGGCCAGCACGATCGGGGTACGTCTCACAGGACACCTCCAAGACCAACGGGCTCGCCCTGGTTCTACCTCAATGTCATCTGTTTGTATAGACATGCTGACTTATGCGCGGTACGTTCACTCCGCGTTCACGGTTGTCGATGATCGTGAGGAGATGCCTGTGCGTGCCTTCTTATCCACGGTCCTCCTGCTTGTCACCCCCCTCGCCCCGGCTGCGGCGGAACCCGCCGCCGTCACGGCCGCCACGGAGACACCCCCGCTGTACGACGACGAGGCGGGCGGCTACGCCAACGGCGACGACCCGGCGATCTGGGTGCACCCGACCCGCCGCGGCAGGAGCATCGTGATCACCACGGCCAAGGAGGGCGGCCTGTACGTCTACGCCCTGTCCGGCGCCCAGCTCCAGCACCTGCCCGCCCAGCCGCCGCCCGGCCCCGGCCACGAGCCGGGACGGCTGAACAACGTCGACCTCGTCCGCGGCTTCCGCCTGTCCACCGGCGCCAAGGTGGACCTCGCGATCGCCTCCGACCGAGGCCGCGACCAGCTCCGCGTCTACGCCATCGACCCGGCCGCGGCCGCCGCCGGCCGTCCCCCGCTGACGGACATCACCGACCCCTCGGTGCCGTTCGTCTTCAACGCCACCCAGGAGGAGGTGGACGAGGCGCACACCGCGTACGGGCTGGCCACCAGCGGCACCCGCGTCGTGGTCAGCCGCCGCAACGAGACCACGATCGGCCTGCTCCAGCTCGCCGCCGCCCCCGGCGGCAAGGTCACCTACCACCGCGTCCGCACCCTCGACCTGCCCGCCACCTTCCCCCTCCCGGACGGCACCACCTGGGTCCCGTGCGGCGAGCCCGGGGAGCTGCCGCAGGTCGAAGGCATGGTCGTGGACCGCGGCACCCTGTACGCCGCCCAGGAGGACGTCGGCATCTGGCGCCTGCGCGCCGACCTCACCGGCCGCCCCGTCCTGATGGACAAGGTCAAGGAGTACGGCCGGCAGGACACCTACGACCCGGCGACCGAGGAGTGCCTCCCCGGCCAGGACCGCGGCCACGGCGGATCCCACCTGTCGGCCGACGCCGAGGGCCTGACCGTGTACGAGGACGGGGACGACGGCTACCTGCTGGCCTCCAGCCAGGGCGACGACACCTTCGCCGTCTACGACCGCGACGACAACGACTACGTCGGGCAGTTCCGCGTCGCGGCCGGGAGCCGGGTGGACGGGGCCGAGGTGAGTGATGGGGCGATGGCTACCAGTGCCGCACTGGGGAGCGGGTATCCCGAGGGGATGCTGGTGGTGCATGACGGGGTCGATGCGCCTGGGGACGGGGATCGGGAGGTGACCAACTTCAAGTTCGTGGACTGGCGGTTGGTCGAGGACGCGATCGGCTAGCGTCCGAGTGCTCGGCCGCGGGGCGGGATGTCCGTGCTCCGCGGCCGGCCGGCCTCATCCGCCGCCGATCACGATGATGATGACCGCTCTTTCCAGCGTTGATGTTCTTCCGGCGAGTGCCTTCCGCAGATCCGGCACGTCATGAAGCTCCCTGGGGTCATACGGTTCGATGGACAGGTCCGTGCCTGCCCATCGCTCTGATCGCATCAGAACCCACCCTGGTTTCAGGTCGGCCTCGATCACCCACTCTCGCGCCTGCAAGAGATCAACGGCCTTGTCGATCGCGCCTCGCGAATCCGCCGCACCCACGTCGACGACCAGGAGATTACTGATCTCCGTGCGCCCGCCGACGTCGCTCTTCATCTCGCTCTCACCGTTCACCGCGCCCACGGCGCGGATCTCGTCGAGCGCGCCCGGATCGACCCGCAGGGGTCCCAGGAGCACCCCGCAGCCGACGGCGAGAGGGAGCAGGCAGAGGAGAAGGGCCACCCCGAGGCGACTCCTGAATGACCGCATGGGGCTCATGTTGCCCGAAAGCCCGCTCGGGCGCACCATCGGCCAGATGCAGAAGTCGTAGGCGAAAAAGCAGCCGATGCTTGGTGGTCGGCGCAGCAGGTCGCCTCCACCGGCCATGGCTCGCGAGCCTCGGTCAGGCAGGCGTCGGAGCCGTCCGTCCCGGGCAGGCTTGAAGCGTGCGGTTGTCGCGTGCTGCGCGGCCGGCGGGCCGGACACGGCGGGTGCTGCTGGTGCTCGCGGTGGTTCTGCTGGCACTGGGGCTGGCCGGGTTCCTCGCCGGTGCGCTGGGCGTGCCCGATGACGTGGTGGCGCTGCTGGATCAGCGTGCCAGTGTGATCAGCATGGTCGCCGGGCTGGCCGGGCTGATCGTGCAGCTACGGGTGCCGGCGAAGGCGCCGTCCCCGCGGATGGTGGGCTTACCCCGGCCGCCCGCCCGGCGGTTCGTCGGGCGCGATCACGCCCTGCGGCGGCTCATGGCCGCGCGGGAGGGTGGGGCGGGGGTGCGTGGCCGGGTGATCTGCGGGCTGGGCGGGATCGGCAAGAGCGAGCTGGCCCTGCAGTACGCGCACGCGCATCGTGCTCGTTACGAGCTGGTCTGGTGGATCCCGGCGGAGAGTGCCGGGCAGGTCAGGACCGGGTTGGCCGAGCTGGGGCGGGCGCTGGCCGCGGCGGCGGCTTGTCGCGGGCCGGACGGGCCGGGGTCGCTGGCGGATCGGGATGCGGTCGCGTACGCGCTGGCCTGGCTGGGCGGGCATGGGAAGTGGCTGCTGGTGTTCGATGACGTGCGGGATCCGGAGGAGCTCGAGCCCTACCTGGGGCGGCTGGAGCGGGGGGAGGTGTTGATCACCTCACGGCGGACGACCGGCTGGGACGCGGTCGCCGTCCCGATCTCACTGCCCGCCCTGCCTCCGCAGGCGGCCGTGACGTTGCTCACCGACCTGATCGGCGGCGCGGGGCTGGACGCGGCGGAGGTGCGTGGGCCGGCCGACGGCCCAGGGTCGGAGACGGCGGACCTGCGGGGCCCGGCCAGCGGCTCAGGGACGGAGGCCGCGAACCTGCATGACGCGACCGGCGGCTCGGAGCTGGAGGTGGCGGGCCTGCGTGGGCTGGTTGACGAGTTGGGCTGCCTGCCGTTGGCGCTGGTGCAGGCCGGCGGGTACATCGCCAGGACTCCCGGCATGACCGTGACCCGTTACCGGCGGCTGCTGGCCGCCGCGCCCGGCCGGATGCACGCCGCCGCGCCGCCGGGGCAGAGCGCGGCCGACCGGCACGTGATCGCCCAGGTCTGGCAGGTCACGCGGGACACGCTGGCCGCCCGCGACCCGCTGACGGTCGAACTGCTGCGCCTGCTCGCCTGCTACGCCCCCGACGTCCTGCCCATGAACGCGCTCGGCACCTCGGTGGACGTGGCCGAGTCCGTAGCCCTGCTCGCCGGCTACAGCATGATCACGCTCACCGGGCCGGGCGAGACCGCCGGGCAGCCGCTCATCGGCATGCACCGCCTGGTTCACGCCGTCATCCGGGCCGAGCTGGGCGACGACGACCGCCGGGCGCTGCGCGAGCGGGCCGCCCGGCTGATCGAGGCCGCCCTGCCTGGCGGTCCGGAGGACCTCAGCCGCTGGCCGCTGTACGCCCGGCTCCTCCCCCATGTCCGCACCGTCCTGACCCCGGACTCTCCCGGGACGGCCGAGGCGATCCAGTACCTGGCCGCCCGCGGCGACCTGCGTACCGCACACGCCTGGCAACGTGACCGGCACACCGCCCTGCACGCCGCGCTCGGCCCCGAGCACCCCGGCGTCCTCGCCGCCCGGCACGACCTCGCCCACTACCAGGGCCGGGCCGGCGACGCGCGGGCGGCTCGCGACGAGTTCGCCGCGTTGCTGCCCGTCCGGGAGCGCGTGCACGGCCCGGAGCATCCGCTGGCGCTGGCCACCCGGCACGCCCTCACCCTCTGGACGGGGCAGGCCGGCGACCCGGCGGCGGCCCGTGACGGCGCCGCCGCCCTCCTGCCGATCCGCGAACGCGTGCTGGGAGCGGAACATCCCGACACGCTGATCACCCGGCACGACCTCGCCTACTGGACCGGGCAGGCCGGCGATCCGGAGTCGGCGCGTGACCAGTTGCTGGCGCTGCTGCCCGTCCGCGAGCGGATCTTCGGGCCGGAGCACCTGCAGGTGATGGCCTGCCGGCATGTGCTGACCGTCCTGATCGGCGTGCTGGGCGACGCGCCGGCGGCTCGCGACGAGTTCGCCGCCCTGGCCCGCGTGCAGGAGCGCCTGCGCGGGCCGGACCATCCGGTCACCATGAACGCGCGGCACGAGCTGGCCCGCTGGACGGGCGAGGCAGGGGACCCGCGTTCGGCGCGCAGGCAGTTCGCCGCGCTGTTGCCGGTGCGCCGCCGGGTGCAGGGGCCCGATCACCCCGACACCGTCCTCGCCCGCGACGCGCTGGCGTACTGGGAACAGCGCTGCCGGACGGCGCGGAGGCGTTTCACCGTGGCCCGATCCCGCCCACGGCCACGGACTGGAAGAGCGGCCGCGACCCGCCGGTCTTGATCGGGCCGTGCAGCAGCGCCAGGTCGCCGTCCGGCTCGACGGCGAACGTCAGGAGCTCCGAACGCAGCGTGCTGACGTAGGCCCGCCGCCCGTCGGGGCCCAGCGCGATGCCGACCGGGCCGCGTCCCGCCTCGAACGGGGCGTTGGGGACGGGCTTCAGCGACCCGTCGGCGGCGATGGCGAAGCCCCAGACCTTGGTGGCTAGGTCCGGGTTGACGTTCAGGCCGCCGCTGGTGACGTAGAGGTGCTCGCCGTCCGCGGTGACGGCGGTGCTGATCGGCACGTCGGGGGCGGTGTACGGCGAGCCGGGGACGGGCGTGAGCGAGCCGCCGGCGCCGATGGCGAAGCCGAAGAGCTGGCGTTTCGACACGCTCGTGAGCGCCTCGCAGGCCACGTAGAGGTGGCGCCCGTCAGGGGTGACCGACATGCCGAGGGCGCCGCGCTCGACCGGGACGGGCTTGCCGGCCTTGCTCAGCTTGCCCTCCGGGCCGACCTCGAAGACGACGACGAGGCCGGGCGGCTCGGTGTCCTCCGGGGTGATCGCCGGGCGGCCGTGGCTGACGTACAGGTAGCGGCCGTCGGGGGTCATGGCGAGGCCGCGCGGGCTGTTCTCGCCGGTGGGGACGGGCCGGCCGAGCTCGTACAGTTGCCCGTCGAAACCGATGGAGAACACCGACACGGTGCCGTCGGCGGTGTTGGCGGTGTAGAAGGTCCGGCCCGACGGTGCGCGGAGGCTGCCGAACGGGGAGTCGCCCGTCCGGACGGGGGGCGCGAGGACGGTCAGTCTGCCGTCGTCGCCGACGCGGTACTGGTGGACGCTGTCGTCCAGGGCCGTGGCGACGTAGGCGGTGCGGCCGTCGGTGGAGAGGTGGAGCTGCCTGGGCTGCTGGCCGGTCGGGATGAGTGGCGGTTCGAGTGCGGGCCTGCCTGTCGAGTCGAGGCGGAAGAGGGAGATGTCGTTCGAGTCGCCGTTGGTGACGTAGAGGGTGCCGCTGCCGATGGCGGCTCCGGCCGGTGCGCCGGCGAACAGGGCGGCGGCGGCCAGCGTGGCGAGCGCGGTCAGGGTCAGGCATGGTCCGCGCAGGCGTGATCGGAGTGTGGCGGGATGTCGTGGGGGGCGCGTTGAGTGCATGGGTGTCTCCTGTCGGGATTGTCCGCAGGCTGGCAGTCGAACACGGCCCGTCTTCAAGTCCGCTTCAGTGCGGCTTCACCCCCGCACGGGCCCTGGCCGATCAGCCGACCACGCGCCCGTACCGGCTCCCGGCCGATCAGCGCGACTGCACGCCCGCGCCGCTGATGACCCGGCCGGACGTGGCATAGCCGGGTGAGGCTCGCGCGCCTCCGGTGAGCAGGGCCGTGACGCCTCGCCGTCCAGTGGCCTTCGCGCCATGCGGACAAACCGCCGCCGCGAGGTCCCGCTTGTCCCCCGTGCGAGCTACCGGCGAATGTCCACCGAGCGGGGACGATCTCGCGCCGCCGAATCCGTAGCGTTACGCCGCAATCACCTCACTCCCGCCTTTACTGGAGGACCTCATGCTCGGCAAAATCAGGACCCCCGTCGCGGCCGCGCTCTGCTGCGTCCTGCTCGGCACGGCGGTCGCCGGCTGCGGCGGCGACGCGCTGGAGAACTGGGACCCCCTCGCCCCCGCCACCCCCACCACCACCGCCCCGATCTCCGGCCCCCAGAAGATCAAGGTCGCGGGCCGGTCGGTCAACGTGTCCTGTTCGGGCACCCCGGAGGCGGGCAGACCGGTCATCGTCCTCATGCACGGGGGAGGCGACGGGCTGGACAAGCTGGCCGCCCTCCAGAAGACGCTCAGCGGCGAGCACCGCGTCTGCTCCTACGACCGGCTCGGCGCGGGCGCGAGCGATCAGCCGGAAGGCCCCCAGGACTTCGCCGGCGCCGGGAAGATCCTGACCGGGGTGCTGGAACGGGTCGCCGGCGACGACCCGGTCGTCCTGGCCGGTCACTCGCTGGGCGGGCTGATCGCCGCCAGGTACGCCCCCGACCACCAGGACCGGGTCAAGGGGCTGGTCCTGATGGACGCCACGCCGCCCACGATGCTGGCCGACATCACAAAGTCGATCCCCGAGTCCGCCAAGGGCCCGGCGGCCGAGTTGCGCGCGCAGAACCTGGCGGTCTTCCAGGGCCAGAACCCGGAGCGGCTGGTCATCACCGACGGGAAGGTCCGCTCCGCCGGGGACATCCCGGTGGAGGTGATCCAGCACGGCAAGCCGTACCTCAAGGCTCTGCCCGAGTACGGGCCGCGGTTGGAGCGGGCCTGGGCCGCGGGCCAGCGCAAGTGGCTGGCGCTGTCCAGCCGCGCCGAGCTGAGCACGGCGGCGGGCAGCGAGCACTACATCTACGTCGATCAGCCCGAGGTCGCCGTCCAGGCCATCGAGCGGGTCGCCGCGCAGGCAGCGAAAGGTTAAATGACCGGCTATCCGGTATATGCGCAGGTAGACGACTTGCTGACGGGTATACGCGGTGGAAGACTGGAGCTGACGGAGGGGGACGTCATGATCGAAATCAAGAGCATCGACAAGCCCGACGAGCGCCGCGACTTCCCCAGGGGGCATCTCGAAGTGTGCAACCTGTCCGGGCTGAGCTTCGGCACGGCCACCTTCGAGCCGGGCTGGCGCTGGTCGGAGTCGGTCAAGCCCATCGCGGGCACAGACTCGTGCGAGGTGCACCACAACGGGTTCGTGGTGCGGGGGCGGCTGCACATCCGCATGAACGACGGCACCGAGGCCGAGGTCGGCCCGGGGGAGGTCTTCGTCTGCCCGCCGGGTCACGACGCCTGGGTGGAGGGTGACGAGCAGGTGGTGATGTACGACTTCGCGGGCGGGGCCGCCGAGTACGCCAAGGCCCGCGACTGAGGCTCGACCGGTTATGCGGAAAAGGACGCGGGCCAGCGCTGAACTCGCCTGACCTGGATCGCCGTACAAGCTCTCGTGTGAAGCCGCCGACCGGCTTCACGGAGAGGAGAGATCCATGTTGCGGCGTATCGCAACGCTTCCCCGCCTACTGCACCGCCGAGCAGTGCAACGCGAACGAGATCCGCGTGGTCTACTCGCTCTACCTGGCCAGGAGCTACTTCGGCGGCGGCGGCCACCGGCACGATTTCGAGTACGTGGAGGTCGTCTGGAACAAGGACGCCAACGGGTCCTGGTCCAGGTCCTGGTTCCTGATGAGCACCCGTGGCAAGCATCGCGGCCTGTCCCGGGACCGGGCGGAGAGCGTGAGCGGGTCCGACCGCACCACGGTCGGGCGGGGGCCGGCGCACCCGCGCGCCTACGTCGGCTGGGGCTCGCACGCGATGTTCAACAGCAAGGGCGGGCTGAAGGACATCGTCTCCCAGCTCTACTGGCGTGAATACCGCTCCGACACCTACTCCTCCTGGGCGACGGAGAGCGGCGGGCCGGTCGAGGTGGCGGACGGCAGCGAGCCGGCCGCGCGGTTCGACGCCGCCGCCGGGCACTTCGGCAAGGCCGACAGCGATCCGGCCAGGCTGGGCAGGGAGCTCTGCTCGCACCGGATCGACGTCGACGCCTGACGTACAGCCGCACTGCCAGACGGACGGCCCTTGTCTTTTCTCCCCCCAGGACGCATCATTTCGATCATCGGCTGGGGCGCCCAGGAAGCCGCTGAACCTTTCGTACGCTTCCCCGCGAGCTGGAAGGACAATTCATGATCCGTCGCGTACTGGCCGTCGCCGCGCTGGCGAGTGCCGCGCTCGCCACCGTACCGGCCGCCGCGCAGGCCGCCCCCATCTGCCAGTCCGGCTACCTGTGCAACACCCAGTACTTCTCCGACCCCGCACGTACCAACCTGGTCGGGGTCAAGACGGAATTCTGCAACGGCGAGGTCTCGACCTGGGGCAGGGTCACCGGCTACATCAAGTGGTCCGCGAGCCCCTGCAACTGAGCCCGGGTCGGTGCTGGGCCGGCCCCCCGCGAGCCGGCTCAGCGCCTCCGTCCGGGCTGAGCGCCGTTGTCACCGGCGGCCTTGTCTCCGCGGCCCCCTTCCGCTATCCCGATAGCCATGACTGACGGGGGCGTGGAGATCCGGGTCCTGGGGCCCATCGAGATCCGGCACGGGGGCAGAAAGACCCGGCTCACCGCGCCGAAGGAGTGCGCGCTGCTGGCCGCGTTGTTAGCCGGTTCGGGGACGTCGGTGCCCGCCGCCCGGCTCATCGACGCCCTCTGGCCCGGCGACCCGCCCCCGTCCGCGGCGCACAATGTGCGGCTCTACGTCGCCAGGCTGCGCAGGCGGCTCGGCGACGGCGACCGCATCGTGCATGCGGGGCAGGGGTACGCCCTCATGGCCGGGCCGGAGGAGATCGACGCGCTGCGGTTCGAGGAGCTGCTGGGCACGGCCCGGCGGGCCTCCGGCACCCCGGCGGACGCCGCCCGCCTCTACCAGGAGGCGCTCGCGTTGTGGCGCGGCAGCGCCTTCGAGGGCGCCGGCCTGAGCTCCGGGCCCGCGCGGGACTACGCCGTACGGCTGGACGAGCTGCGCGCCGCCGCCGTCGAGGAGTGGGCCGACGTCGAGCTGGACCTCGGCCACCACCGCTCGCTCATCAGCGAGCTGCGCGGGCTCACCGCCGCCGCTCCCCTGCGCGAGCGGCTGCACGCGCAGCTCATGCTCGCCCTCTACCGCTCGGGACGGCAGGCCGAGGCGCTGGACGCCTACCAGACCGCCCGCAGGACGCTCGCGGTGGAGCTGGGCCTGGAGCCCGGCCCCGAGCTGCGCGCCCTCCAATCGGCCATCCTGTCCGCCGATCCGGCGCTCGACCACGCCGGAGCCACCCACCTCGCTCCGGCGTCCGATCAGGTCGAAGCCATCCGCCCCGCTCCGGCGGTCGACCACCCCGAAACCATTCGGCCCGCTCCGGCCCTCGACCACCTCCAAGCCACCCGCCCCACGCTCGTACGGCTCACCCGTGCCTCCCGGCCCTGGGCGATCGCGGCCGGGCTCGTCCTGGCCCTCACGGTGATCGCCGGCTACCTCACCCTCCCGAGGCTTGAAGAGCCGGCCCCACGCACCACCCCGGCCGTGGCGGAAGGCGGCGGGGACGGCGTCCTGACCGTGGGCACCCTGCTGCCACGCACCGGCCTGCTGTACTTCATCGGCTCCTCCACCAGCAACGGCGCCAAGCTCGCCGTCGCGGACGTGAACGCGGCGGGCGGCGTGCTCGGCAGGCCGGTCCGGCTGCTCGACGCGGACTCCGGCGACACCGAGCCCGACATCGCGACGAGGGGCGTGGCACAGTTCATCGACCAGAACGTGGACCTCATCGTCGGCCCCGCCTCCAACAAGCTCTCGCTGAGCATCCTGGACCCCGCCGCCGACGCCGGCATCGCGATCATCTCCCCCTCCACCACGGCCGGTTACCTGAGCACGGCCTACGACCAGGGCATGTACTTCCGCACCTCGGCCGCCGACACCCTGCAGGGCCGGTTGCTCGGGCTGCTCGCCGCCGAGGACGGCAACCGTACCGCGACGATCGTCACCTTGGACGACGACTACGGCGCGGAGGTGGCCGACGCGGCGGAGCGGTCGCTGGCCGCGCAGGGCGTGCGGCTGCTCGACCGCCTGGTGTTCGAGCCGGGGACGGACGGCTTCGCCCGGCACGTCGCCACGATCGCCGAGACCCGCCCCGACGCCCTGGTGATGATCGGGTACGAGGAGACCGTGGCGCTCGTCCGGGAGCTGCACGAGCAGGGCTTCACCGCCAGGAACCAGAGCTGGTACCTGGTGGACGCCAACCTGATCCACTACGCGGGCGAGGTGCCCGAGGGAGTGATGGCGGGCGCGAAGGGCACGCTCGCCGGGGCCGAGGCCACCGGCGCGTTCGCGGCCCGCATGCGGGCGGCCGATCCTGGGCACGACGACCTGAGTTACGCGGCGGAGTCGTACGACGCGGTGGTGCTGGGGGCGCTGGCGGCCGAGGCCGCCCGCAGCGATCTCGGCCAGTCGATCGCGGCGCGGCTGGCGGACGTCAGCTCGGGCGGGCGGCGGTGCACGTCCTACCGGGAGTGCGCCGAGCTGGCGCGCGCGGGCGTGGACCTCGACTACGACGGGGTCAGCGGGCGCATCGAGTTCGACAGCAACGGTGATGTACGGGAGGGCGCCTTCGGCGTCTACGCCTACGACGAGTCGGACGACTACGAGCTGGTGACCACCCGCCTGGTCAGGGGCTCCTGACCCCGGGGGCCGGCTCAGTCGTCGTGGGCGATGAGCATGAGCTGCCGCCACAGCAGCACGACGAACACCGCGGAGCCGGCGAAGGCGAACCAGAAGGGTGCCGCGACGCCGAACCGGGTGGCCAGGACCCCGCCGATCAGCGAGCCGACCACCAGCCCCGCGTAGACGCAGATGGTGTTCACGCTGCCCACCCGGCCCTGGAGCTCGTGCGGGACCGCGCGCTGGCGGACGGTCGTCGAGGTCGTGCCCCAGATGAACGCGTGCGCACCGAAGACCAGGAAGATGCCGCCGGCGACCCACGGCGAATGGGTCAGGGCCAGGCCCAGGTGGGTGAACGTCTCGATGATGAGCCCGATCCGCATCAACGCGCCCAGGCTCACCTTGCGGGTGATGGCCCCGTACAGGCCGGTGCCGATCAGGCCGCCGATGCCGCCGATGGTGGTCATCAGGCCGAAGCCCACGGCGCCGAGGCCGAGCTGTTCCTGGGTGTAGAGGACGAGCACCGACCAGGCCGCGCCGAACGTGAAGTTGAAGATGAGGATGGTCAGCGCCAGTGTGCGGACCGCCGCGTGCCGGACGGTCCAGCGGAACCCGGCGACCAGCTCCCGCACGGTGTCGGGCTTGGAGTCGCCGGTCCGCCGGCCGTGCGGCGGCAGCACGATCCGGGAGACCAGCACGATGCCCGCCGCCACCAAGAGCAGCTGGCTCGCGAACGGCCAGGTGAAGCCCAGCCCGAACAGCGCGGCGCCGATCGGCGGCCCGGCGAGCTGGTTGAGCGTGATGAAGCCCGTGCCCAGGCGGGCGTTGGCGACGACGAGGTCGTCCCTGTCGACCATCATGGGCGTCAGCGTGGCCGTCGCGTTGTCGGCGAACACCTCGGCGACGGACCGCAGCGTGAGCGCCACCAGCGCCGTCGCCACGGTCACGGTGCCGGTCACCATGAGCGCGACCAGCGCCGCCAGCACCAGCGCGCGCACCGCGTTCGCGACGAGCACGATCCTGCGCCGGTCGTGGCGGTCCGACAGCACGCCCGCGTACAGGCTGAACAGCAGCGGCGGCGCCCAGCTCACCAGGGCCGACAGCGAGATCAGCAGCGGGTCGCGGGTCAGCGTCGCGATCAGCAGGGGGCCCGCGGCGGCCGCGATCCCGTCACCGAGATTCGTCAGCCAGCTCGAGGCCAGCAACCATCGGAAGCCTGTCCCCAGCCGGGCAGGCAGAACGCGCTCCACCACTGTGATCACGAGCGCACCACCATACTTTCCGGCGGTAACTACGGCAACGCGTTTTTGGCCCGGTGTGGGTGGTCACCAGGGAAAGGGTCGGGCCGTGGGCCGCGAATCCGGACACCATCCATCTCTCGGCATCCGATTCAAGCCACGGCCGCACGATCAGGCGATGTAGCCCCGATATGCCGAAATTGTAGGAAAATCGATCAACGTGAACACCGGGCGTCCGCCCGGTCGCACCGTTTTCCCGAGATGCCCGAGATGAAGGGACCGCATTGTCCGACGAAGCGATCAACCGCCGTAAGCTCATCACCCTGGGTTCCGCGGCGGCCGCCGGCAGCCTGTTGGGGCTCCCGCTCGCCACAGGCGAGGCCCAGGCCGGCACGCGTGCCCGCCGCAGCGCGGCCACGTGGGAGAACATCGTCGAGAAGACCTCCTTCAACAGCACCACGGCCTTCACCCAGGAATGGAACTACGGCTATCCCTGGGGCCAATACCACAACGGCGCCGCCAAGATGCTCCCGGGCAAGGTCACGCTGTCCGGCGGGGTGCTGACCCTGACCGCGACCCGGCTGAGCCAGTCCACCGAGCAGAGCCCCAGCGCGCCGAACGCCCCGATCTGGTGGCACTCCGGCACCGTGCACGCCAAGGAACCGATCGTCATCAACGACCAGTTCCCCGAGTACGACATCGAGGGCGAGTTCCGCACCCAGACCGGCGTGGGCATCTGGCCGGCCTTCTGGACCACCGGCATCTACCCCGACTGGCCCCCGGAGAGCGACATCCTGGAGTACGTCGGCGACTCCACGAACCTGTTCAACACCTGGACCAAGGAGGCCGGCGAGAACGACCCCGCCGAACGTCACGAGCTCACCGGCCACGACCCCGGCACCTGGCACAAGTACCGGGTCTGGATGGAGAAGGACGGCGACGACGTCCTGCTCGACTACTACTTCGACGGGGTGTGGAAGGCGAGCCACCGGGGCGTGGGCTGGGCCGGCATCCCGCAGTACCTGATCATCAACCTGCAGATGGGCTCCTGGGCCTCGGGGGTCGAGCAGGGCGACCCCCTCTGGAGCCAGCAGCCCGGCCCGTCCGGCAACACGACCTTCCAGGCACGTAACGTGTGGTTCGGGCGTACGCGTAGCTAGTCGTCGGGGCCGCCAGGGGGCGTGACGGCGTACGGGAACCTGCTCGTGCTCTGCTCGTGATCCGCCTGCGGCAAGATCACGGCTTGTGCGAAAGACGACGATCACGGCCCTGGTGGCCTGCGGCTGCCTGCTGGCGGCGGCCGCCCCCGCCCAGGCCGCCCCCAAGGATCCCGTACGCGCTCTCAAGGCCGAGCTCACCTCCGGCCGCGGCGTACGGTTCACCGAGACCACCGTGCTCTCGGGCGACCGCAAGACCAAGATCCAGAGCCGCAAGGGCACGTTCCAGTTCAACGCCAAGGGGGTGGCGGCCTCCGACATCACCGCCACCCCCGTGGGCCGTCCCCGCGAGCGTACGATCAGCATCGGCGACACCAGCTACACCTCGGGCGGCATGTACTCCGAGCGGTTCCCGGTCGGCGAGGCCTGGCTGAAGGGCAAGGCTCTGCTCGGCGGCGGCAGCGGCTTCTACGGCCAGGTCATCAACCCCGCCGAGCCGAAGACGCTGGCGGCGCTGGTCAAGAAGGGCAAGCTGCGCGGGAGCACGCTCACCGGGAAGATCACCTTCAAGGAGCTGGAGAAGGTGTCGCGCTGGTTCGGGGCCTCGATCCCGCTGCGCATGCACGACGACACGAAGGTCTCCTACACGCTGACGCTGACCTCCGCCGGGCTGGTGAGCAGGGTGAAGTCGTCGTACGCGGCCACGGGCGTGTTCGACACGAACGGGTTCGACGGCAAGACGATCACCATCGACAGCCGCTTCACCGGGTGGGGCGCCAAGGTGTCGATCAAGGCGCCGGATCCCGGGACGGTGACCACCGGCTCGGACGGCTGACCGCCCCTCCCCCTCGCCTGCGGCAGGTCTACTGGCGGTCCGCCTTGCCATGGGTCGTCCGTATGACGGCTGGCGCTGACGAAGAGCTATCGTGTGATCGCACAGGAAGGCCCCGGAAAGGAGCGGGATGCCGGAAATCCGCCCGCTCCGGCCGAGCGATCCCGAACGGGTCGGCCGCTGGCGGCTCGTCGGCGTGCTCGGCTCCGGCGGCCAGGGAACGGTCTACAAGGCGGTCGGCGACGACGGGCGCGAGGTCGCCGTCAAGCTGCTGCACAGCCATCTGAGCGGCGACGGCACCATCACCCGCGGGTTCCTGCGGGAGGCCGAGGCGGCGCGGCGGGTGGCGGCGTTCTGCACGGCGGCGGTGCTGGATGTCGGCACGGCCCACGAGCAGCCGTACCTCGTCAGCGAGTACGTCCCCGGCGACACGCTGCAGCAGGTCGTCCGGTCGTCGGGACCGCGCGCGGGCGGGGCGCTGGACCGGCTGGCGATCTCCACGCTGACCGCGCTGGCCGCCATCCACCAGGCCGGGATCGTGCACCGGGACTTCAAACCGGGCAACGTGCTGATGGGCCCCGACGGGCCGATCGTCATCGACTTCGGGATCGCCAAGGCGCTCGACGCCACGACGATGACCTCCGGGGTGGTGGGGACGCCGACGTACATGTCTCCTGAGCAGTTCGAGGGGCTGCGGGTCGGGCCGGCGTCGGATGTGTTCAGCTGGGCGGGGACGATGGTGTTCGCGGCCACGGGGCAGGCGCCGTTCGCCGGGGAGACGGTACCGGCCATCCTGAACGCCGTGATCAGCGGGGCTCCTGATCTGCGTGGGGTGCCGGCGCGGCTGGTCGAGGTGCTGGGGGACTGCTTCGCCAAGGATCCGGCGGCGCGGCCGGCGCCCATGGAGGTGCTGAAGCGGCTGACCGGCCGCCCGGGGCCGACCGGCGGCATGGGCTCGGCGCCCGACGGTGCGCCGGGGCCGCGACCGGGCGACGGGGTCCACCCGGGTCGAGCGCACGTGGGACAGGCAGGCGCGGGGCACGCAGCGGCGGGGCTCACGGGCGTGGGGCACGCAGCGGCGGGGCTCACGGGCGTGGGGCACGCGGGCGCAGGGCAGGCGCACCCCGGCCAGGCGGGCCCGATGCCGCCGCAGCGGATCGGCTTCGGCGAGGCTGAGACGAAGCCGGGCGGCGGCAGGAAGCGGGTCAGCCGCCGGGCCGTGCTCAGCGCGGGCGCGGCGGCGCTGGCGACGGCGGCGGTGTCGGCGTTCGTCGTGTTCAGACCGGACGAAGGCGGCGACCGGCGGAGCCCGGTGACGGAGCAACCCACCGACCTCACGTCGCCTGCCACCTCGAAGTCCCCCGAACCGGCCCCCACCGCCGAGCCGCTGGGCACGCCGATCGGAGAGCCGGTGGCGCTGCCCTCCGGCGCGGGCACCCCCACCGCGATGACCGCGAGCGAAGCCGCCGTGGCGTGCGGCACGGGCAACGGCTCCATCCTCACCTGGGATCTCACCACGACCACGGTCACCAGGCTCGGCGACGGCGGCGCGGGCACGGCGGCCATCGCGTACGGGCGGCGTGACGGCGCACCGGTGATCGCCTCCGGCCACACCGACGGCAGGATGCGGCTGTGGAGCCCGTCCGGGAAGAGCCTGGACACGGCCGAGGCGGGCGACGCGATCATCGCGGTGACGGTAGCGGGCGAGCGGGTGGTCGCGGTGTCGCAGCGGTACGACGGCATGCGCGACCTGCACGGCACCGTACGCCTGTGGGACGTCACCACCGGCGAGCAGCTCGGCCCCACCAGCACCGACCACTTCCAGGGGATCAGCGGCCTGGCGTTCGGCCGCCTCGGCGGTGCGGACGTGCTGGTGACGGGCGACGGGGCCAACCGGGTGCGGGTGCGCCGCCTGGCCACGGGCGCGGTGACGCACACGTTCAAGACCGAAGAGGTCGGCGGGATCGAGCGGCTGGCGTGCGGCGAGGTGGGCGGCAAGCCGGTCCTGGTCTCCACGCACCTGGACGCCAGCCTGCGCGTGTACGACCTGGCGACGGGCAGGCGCAGGAAGAAGTGGTCGTTCAGCGATCGCAGCCCGGACGATCGGGGCACCGCCGCGCTGGTGGTGGGGACGGCCGGCGGCGTCCCTGTCGCGGTGGTGGCCCACGCGCCGCACGGCGAGGACGCGTTCGTGGCGGTGTGGAGCCTGGACGACGGGGAGATCGTCGGCGAGTTCGGGCATGGTGCGGGGGGTGGCATCCTTGCGCTGGCCCTGGGTGAGCGGGCCGGGCAGCCCGTCGTGGTGACGGCCGGCAAGGACCGGCTGTTACGGCTGTGGAGCCTCGGTCCCGCCTAGTCGCGGGTCTCGCGCGAGGCGTCCCGCTGCCGGCGGGCGGCCTCCCGGCGGCCGTGGCGGGAGTGGGTTAACCGCTCCGTGCCCGGCCGGTGCACGAAGTCGTTGATGGAGCGGAGGTTGAGCTGTGCGCCCGTCTTCTGCCCGGGCCCGTTGGCGGTGGCCTGCTTGGGCGCGTGCCCGTCGAACGCGATCTCCAAGCGCCAGCCGTCACGCTGCAGGATGACGACGGGTCCGGAGGATCGCGGGACGGTGTGCACGTCCCAGCCGTTCCGGTGTGCCCGGTGGGCAAGTGCGCGCGGATTCACCGAGTCGTACTCCTTGTGTCGAACGGGGGTGGTCCAGCGGAGTTTGGCTGCGGGGTGTCACGGGACGGGTGCGGTTGGTGGACGGTCGGCTGATCCCTTCTATGAAAGGGACGGTGGTAAGTCCGGTTCGGGTTCCATCGCGCGCTTTTTGGTCCCGTCCGGACAGGAGGACGTCAGCGGATGCGGCGCCCGGTCTCGGCGCACGAGTACCCGCCGAGCGCCTCCACGGCGGCGCGGAAGCCCGGCCGCTCCAGCAGCTCCCACAGCGGAGCCAGCAGCTCCTCGGCCAGGGTCCCGGTGCGCAGCACCAGGTCGTACGGCTCCTGGGCCACCGGCACGAAGTCGAGCCCGAAGGCGCGGGCGGCGGCGAGGATGCCCAGGCCGGCGTCCGCGCGCCCGGCCGCCACGGCGGCGGCCACCGCCAGGTGGGTGTGCTCCTCGCGGGAGTAGCCGGACACGTCGCCGGGGTCGATGCCGTGGCCCGCCAGCTCGTGGTCCAGCAGCGCCCGGGTGCCCGCGCCGCGCTGCCGGTTCACGTAGCGCAGGTCGGGGCGGGTCAGGTCCTTGATCCCGGTCAGTTCGAGCGGGTTGCCGGGGGCGACGATCAGCCCCTGGTCGCGGTGGACGAGCCGGATGACGGCGACGTCGGTGCCGCCGCCCATCAGCCGGTCCACGTAGGGCAGGGTGTACTCGCCGGTGGCCGGGTCCAGCAGGTGGGAGCCTGCCAGGTGGCACAGGCCGTCGCGCAGGGCCACGAGGCCGCCGAGGGAGCCGACGTTCGAGGAGGCCAGGGTGATCAGCGGGTCGGCGGCGCGCAGGGCGGAGGCGGCCAGGTCGAGCACCATGTCGTGCGAGCCGATGGCCACGATGGTCCGGCCGATCTCGGACAGGCCGCGCAGCAGCTCGACCCTGACCTGCTCCCCCGCGTGGTGCCCCTCCACCCCGGCGGGCACGACGAGCAGGCCGTCGGCGCGCACGAGCGAGGTGAGCACGCCGGCGCCGCGCGGCAGCGGGGTGGCCACGAGCCGGTCGCGCACCCGGCCCAGGCGCACCCGCACCCAGTCGTCCATGCCGATGGAGGAGGGCAGCTTCCTGGCCAGGTGGGCGGTGGTGGCGGGGCGTTCGCGGGGCGCGGCGCCCTCCAGCTCGGCGAGCATCGGGGCCGCGAAGATGTCGAACGTCAGAGCCGCCGACACCGGGTAGCCGGGGACGCCGATCACGGGCGTGCCCTCGGCCGCGCCGAGCACGACGGGGTGGCCGGGGCGCACGGCGACCCCGTGGACCGCGACGACGCCGGTCGCGGCGACGACGCGGGCGGTGTAGTCGTCGCGGCCGGCGCTGGAGCCGGCGATGAGCAGGACCAGGTCGGCCTCGCGGGTGGCCGCGCGCAGCGCCGCGGCGATGGCCTCGGGGTCGTCGGGGACGATGCCGGTCACCCGGGCCTCGCAGCCGGCCTCGCGCGCCTGCGCGGCCAGCATCGTCGAGTTCGTGTCGAGGATGTCGCCGGGGGCCAGCTCGGCGCCGATCGGGCGGATCTCGTCGCCGGTCGGCACGATCACCACGCGCGGCGCGCGGCGCACGCCCAGCTCGACGGCCCCGGCCGCCGCGCAGGCCGCGACGTCCACGGGGCGCAGCCGGTGGCCCTCGGGCAGCAGCAGCTCGCCGGCGCTGATGTCCTCGCCGATGGAGCGGACGTGCTGGTACGGCGGGACGGCGGCACGCAGCTCCGCCTCGCCCGCGGCCGTGCGGTGCACGTGCTCGCGCATGACCACGGCGTCGTAGCCCTCGGGCAGCGGGTCGCCGGTGTCGACGACGGCGAAGGCCCCGGCGGGCAGGAGCACCGGGGTGGTCTCGGCCGCGCCGACGGTGTCGGCGGCGCGGACGGCGATGCCGTCCATGGCGGCGGAGTCGAAGGCGGGCGAGGAGCGCACCGCCCAGACCGGCTCCGCCGTCACCCTCCCCACGGCGGCGCCGACCGGCACCCGGAGCGGCTCGGTGCGGGCGGGGCAGCCCGCCGCGGCGCGCGCCTCGCGCCAGGCGGCCAGGGCCTGCGCCGCGGGGACGTCGGAGACGAAGGGACTTTCCGCGCTCATCAGTACAGGACGACCTCTACTTCGGTGCCCGCGTCCAGCCCGGTGGCCGGCTCGGGCACGATCACGTAGCCGTCGGCGCGGGTGAGCACCGACAGCAGCGCCGACGGGCCGAAGATCGGCTCGGCCACGCCGTCGCGTACGGCGACCTGGACCACGTCGAGGCGGCCGGCCGCCGAGGCCAGGTCGCGCGACAGCCGCGCGCGGGTGCTCGGCTGCGGCGGCGGGCTCTCGCAGCCGCCGATGCGCCACAGCAGCGGCACCCCGACCTGCCCGAAGACGACCAGCGCGGACAGCGGGTTGCCCGGCAGCCCGATGAGCGGGATGCCGGAGCACTCGGCCAGCAGCGTGGGCTTGCCGGGCTTGATGGCGATGCCGTGGCACCAGACCTCGCCGACGGCGGCCACCGCGCCCGCCGTCTCGTCCCTGGCGCCGACCGACGAGCCCGCCGACACGACCACCAGGTCGGCTCCGGGCAGGACCGCCTCCAGCCGTTCCTTGAGCGCGCCCGGCTCGTCGGGGACGATGCCGGCGATCACGGGCTCGCCGCCCGCGTCGGCGACCAGCCCGGCCAGCGCGGAGGCAGTGGCGTCGCGCACCTGCCCGGCGGCGAGCCGCGCGGTGCCGGGCGGCACCACCTCGTCGCCGGTGGAGATGATCGCCACCCGGGGGCGGCGGTGCACCGACAGCTCGGTCACACCCGCGGCGGCCAGGAAGCCGAGGTCGGGGGCGCGCAACGGCCGCCCGCCCGGCGCCAGGACGCCGCCGGGCGCGACGTCCTCGTCGGCCCGGACGACGCCGCCGCCGGGCGCGACGGGCCTGGTCACCTCGATCGTGCCGGGCATCGTCTCCGCGGTGTACTCCACCATGACCACCGCGTCGGCGCCGGCCGGGAGCACGCCTCCGGTGGGCATCGCGACGCAGCCGCCTGGCCGGACCGCGACCGTGGGCTCGGCGCCCATGAGCACGGCGCCGAGCAGGTCGAGATAGGACGGCAGCGCGTCGGAGGCGCCGTAGGTGTCGGCCGCGCGGACCGCGAAGCCGTCGACCGTGGAGCGGGCGAAGCCGGGCAGCGGGCCGGGCGCGGTGAGGTCGGCGACGGGCACCCGGTGCAGCGCTCCGGACAGCGGGACCCGCTCGGCGGGCGTGCGATGTGCGGGCCGGAATCCGGAGCGGACCTCGGCGAGGGTGCGGGCGGTGAAGAACTCTCTGCCGGTCAACGGTCCGGTTGCTCCCTCGCCCCTTCCGGCCTGGGCTGCGGGCGGGCCGCCGCGCCTCCCTTGCGCAGCCCGAGCACGGACACGACCGGGCCCAGCGCCACCTGCCCGAGCCCGCAGATCGAGGTCTTGCGCATGGTCTCCTCAAGCTGGAGTATCCGGTCCCGCCGTACGTCGTCCAGCGTAGACCCGGAATCCAGCACGTCGCGCAGCACCTCGTGCGCCTTGGTGGAGCCGACCCGGCAGGGCACGCACTTGCCGCACGACTCGTTGCGGAAGAAGCGCAGCACGTTGGTGGAGGCGGCCAGCAGGTCGGTGCCCTCGGCGAGCACGACCAGCGCGCCGGAGCCGAGCATGGTCCCGGCCTCGGCGAGCGTGCCGAAGTCGAGCGGCAGGTCGAGCCGGTCGGGGCCGATGAAGTTGGAGGAGGCGCCGCCCGGCTGCACGGCGCCGACCCCGGCGCCGCCGAGCACGCCGCCGGCCAGGTCGATCAGGGCGCGCACCGTGGTGCCCATCGGCACGCAGTAGACGCCGGGGCGCTCGACGTGCCCGGACACGGCGAAGAACTTCCAGCCGACGCTGTCGCCCGCGCCCTGCTCGGCCCACCATTCGGCGCCGCGCTGGAGGATCACCGGCACGTCGGCGAACGTCTCCACGGAGTTGATCAGGGTGGGGCGGCCGTGCAGGCCGTAGTTGCCGGGGAAGGGCGGCTTGTTGCGCGGCTCCCCGCGGTGACCCTCCATGCACTCCAGCAGTGCGGTCTCCTCGCCGAGGATGTAGCCGCCCGGCGAGACGAAGATGTCCAGGTCGAGGCGGCGGCCGCTGCCGCAGGCGTTCGCGCCGATCACGCCGGCCGCGCGCAGCGCCTCGATCTCCGCGTGCAGCACGCGCTCCTCGGGGCCGTACTCGTGCCGGATGAAGATCCAGCCCTGCTCGGCACCGACCACGGCCATGCCGATCAGCAGCCCCTCGATCACCAGGTGCGGCTGGTCGGTCAGGATCTGCCGGTCCTTGAACGTGCCGGGCTCGGACTCGTCGGCGTTGCAGATCGCGTACTTGACGCCGCCCGGCTCGGTGGCGGCGACCAGGCCCCACTTCTTGCCCGTGGGGAACCCGGCGCCGCCCATGCCGCGCAGCCCGGAGGACTCCAGGGTGGCCACCACGCTCTCTCCGGTGATCCGGCCGGCCAGCAGGGCGCGCAGGCTCGCGTACCGGGAGGAGACGTCCGAGCCGACCGGGTAGGGGTCGTTCGGCCACGGCTCGGCGCGTCCGGTGACGGCGGCCTCGGCCAGGTTCTCCTGCCGTGCGGCGGTCACCAGCGCATCGGCGCCGGAGACCGGCGCCGGGTGCTCGTTGACCGCGAGCGCCGGAGCGCTGTCGCAGCGGCCCAGGCAGGACACCTCCGTCAGCTCGATCTCGGTGTCGGCGCCGTAGCGCTCGCGCAGCTCGGCGATCCGGTCGTCGGCCGAGCGCAGCCAGCACGACAGGTCGTGGCAGACGCTGAGGCTCACCTTGGCGGGCGGGGTGGTGCGGAAGTGCGGGTAGAAGGAGACGAGGCCCTCGATCTCGTACAGCGGCCGGCGCATGGTGCGCGACAGCTCCTCGAGCTCCTCGCGCGGCAGCCAGCCCAGCCGCGCCTGGATGGCGTTGAGCGCCGGGATCAGCGACGGCCCGGGGAACTTGCCGGCTCGGGCCTCGACGCCCGGAAGCCGCCGGCGTCCCAACTCGAAACTCAGGGTCATTCAGACACTTCCCATGTTGCCGGGGGCTTCGGCGCCTGCCATGCTCAGCGCCTCGACCTGGATCGCGCAGAACTTGAACTCGGGGATCTTGCCGTAGGGGTCGATCTCGTCGATCGTCAGCAGGTTCGCCGCCGCCTCCCGGAAGTGGAACGGGATGAAGCAGTTGCCGAGCTGCTCACGGTGGGAGACGCGGACCTGCAGCGTGATGGTGCCGCGGCGGGAGCGCACGCGGGCGAGCTGGCCGTGCGACAGGCCGCGGTCGGCGGCGTCCTTGGGGTGCATGTACACCTCGGCGACCGGCGAGATCGTGTCCAGCGCGTACGAGCGCCGCGTCATCGAGCCGGTGTGCCAGTGTTCGAGCAGCCGGCCGGTGTTGAGCACCAGCGGGTACTCCGCGTCGGGCAGTTCCCTGGCCGGCAGCCACTGCGCGGGGACGAGGTGTGCCAGGCCGTCGTCGGTGTTGAACCGCTCGTCGAACAGGACCACGGTGCCGTCGGAGTGCTCGGGGTCGGCATTGGGGTAGAGCTTGCCGGAACGCCCGAGGTTGTCGTGGCGCAGGTTCGCGTACGACGGCATGAGCGCCACCATCTCGTCGAACACCTCGCTGGGCGAGGAGTACGACCAGTCGAGCCCGATCCGGCGGGCGAGGTCCTGGATGATCTCCCAGTCGACCCTGGCCTGCCCCGGCGGGTCCATCACCTTGCGGCCGAGCTGCACGCGCCGGTCGGTGTTGGTGTAGCTGCCGTCCTTCTCCAGGTAGGACGACGCGGGCAGGATGACGTCGGCGAACTCGGCGGTCTCGGTGAGGAAGATGTCCTGGACCACCAGGAAGTCGAGCTGCGACAGCGCCTTGCGCACCTTGTTGATGTTGGGGTCGGACAGGAACGGGTTCTCGCCCAGCATGTACATGCCGCGCACGCCGCCCGGCTTGAGCACCGACCCGATGATCTCGGTGACCGTGAGCCCGCGGTTGGGGTCCAGCTCGGTGCCCCACGCCTGCTCGAACCGGCGGCGGGTGTCCTCGAGGTCGACGCCCTGGTAGTCGGGGTAGAACATGGGGATCAGCCCCGCGTCGGAGGCGCCCTGCACGTTGTTCTGCCCGCGCAGCGGGTGCAGCCCCGTGCCCGGCCGGCCCACGTTGCCGGTGATCGAGCAGAGCGCGATCAGGCAGCGGGCGTTGTCGGTGCCGGTGGTGTGCTGGGAGATGCCCATGCCCCAGTAGATGACGCCGGCCTTGGCCTCGCCCCAGACGCGGGCGACCTCGCGGATCAGGTCCGCGTCGACGCCGGTGATCTGCGCGGCGCGCTCGGGCGGGTAGTCGTTGACCGTGCGCACCAGCTCCTCGAAGCCGGAGACCCGGGCCTTGATGAACTCCATGTCGATCAGGCCGAGCCTGATCACCTCGTGCATGACCGCGTTGTAGAACGCCACGTCGGTGCCGGGCTTGACCTGGCAGTGGTAGTCGCTGTGCTCGGCCACGACGCTGGCACGCGGGTCGACGTAGATGATCTTCGTGCCGCGGCGGCGGGCCTGCTTGAAGAAGGAGCTGGCGACGGGGTGGTTCGCCGTCGGGTTCGAGCCGGTGATGATCACGACCTCGGCGTTGGCGACGTCGCCGTACGTGGTGGAGACCGCGCCCGAGCCGACCCCCTCGAACAGCGCGGCCACCGACGAGGCGTGGCACAGGCGGGTGCAGTGATCGACGTTGTTGGTGCCGAACCCGGTCCTGATCAGCTTCTGGAAGAGGTAGGCCTCCTCGTTGGAGCACTTGGCGGAGCCGAAGCCGGCGATCGCGCCGGGGCCCAGCTCGGCGTGGATCTCCTTGAGCCGGCGGGCGACGAGGTCGAGGGCCTCCTCCCAGGTGGCCTCGCGGAAGTGCGGCAGCACCTCGTCGTAGTCGACGAGGCCGCCCGGCTTGCGCCCGCGGTCCTTGCCGTTCCTGCTCAGCCTGGCGCTGCGGTTGCCTCCGGCGCCCGCGCGGCCCCGGTCGTGGTCCGTGTCGCCGCGTACGTCGGCCGACAGCGGCCCCTTGGGGTAGGACGAGTCCTTCCTGATCAGGGGCACGGTGAGGCGCTGCGGCGAGGCCGCGTAGTCCCAGCCGTAGCGGCCCTTGACGCACAACCGGCTCTGCGAGCCCGGCTGGTCGCGGCCCTCGGCGAAGGCGATCGCGCCGCGCGAGCGGTCGACGTAGTAGGTCAGGGCGCAGCCGACGCCGCAGTACGGGCAGACGCTGTCGACCGCGTCCAGCTCGTGGCGGGGCCGGATGGGGATGTCGTTGATCGGCTTGTTGGTCAGCGCGCCCGTGGGGCAGGCCTGCACGCACTCGCCGCAGGTCACGCACGAGCTGGCGCCCATGGGGTCGTTGAGGTCGAAGGCGATCCTGGTCGAGTAGCCCTTGCCGGAGCGGCCGATGACGTCGTTGCCCTGGATGTCGTCGCACGCGCGGACGCAGCGGTCGCACAGGATGCACGCGTCGTGGTCGACCGTGATCACCGGGTTGGAGGTGTCGAGGCCCCGGCCGGAGCCGCACGGCAGGTCGGTGGTCTCCTTGGCCACGTCGAACCGGTCGGCGAGGTCGAGCAGCAGGTTGTCGCCGGTGGTGGTCTGCTTGCGGTCCTCCTCGCGCGGCGGCTGGTCCGCAAGCAGCAGCTCGGTCAGGGTGGCCCTGTTGCGTTCCAGCTCCGGGGTGCTGGTCCTGACCTGCATGCCGTCCTCGCAGGGGCGCACGCAGGCGGCGGCGAAGGCGCGCCCGCCCGTGTCGACCACGCACATGCGGCACACCCCGACGGGGTCGTAACGCTCGTTGTGGCACAACACCGGAATGTCGATGCCGACCTGCTTGGCGGCATCGTAAATGCTGGTGCCTTCGGGCACGGTGACAACCTGGCCGTCGATCTCGGCGGTCACGGTCCGTACGGCAGTCGCCGGTTCTTCGAGCGTCGTCATCTCAACCTCAGCTTGGCATACAGAATACGGCATACACCATGCCAGCAATCTACCTCCGCGAGTGACCGGTCTTCTACCCCCTCCCTCCGATCTTCTATCCGTCCAGCAGGAGATCGTGGAGGTCGGCCGCCTGCACGCGGCCCTCGGCGTCCAGCCCCCGGGCGGCGTAGTAGCCGGCGACCATCGAGCGCAGGCGGTCGGCGTCCAGTGCCGCGCGGCGGCCTGAGCCCAGCTCCAGCGGCGTCTCCAGCATCCGGGCGGGCAGCGTGTCGTCGGCCGCGGTGGCCCCCTCGCGCAGGTTGAACGCCCGTTTGGCGCGGACGATGCGCCGGGCGGCGGCGCGCAGCTCGGCCGCGTCCAGCGGCCATCCGGTGACCAGCGCGAGCAGCCGGGCCCATTCGGTGAAAGGGTCGTCGAAGACGCCGCGCAGGAACTTGCACAGGATCATCGAGTCCATCACCGCGGCCCGATCCTCGGTGCCGACGGCGGCGGCGACGTGGGCGGCACCGCCGGACAGGCGGTCGAGCTCGCCCGACAGGTCGGCCTCGTAGGCGCCGGAGCGGTTGTGGTCGGCTCCCCTGGCGTTCACCGCGAGCCCGAGTGCCATGGCCTGGAGGCTGCGTGGCTCGTAGCCGGGCAGCTCCAGCCCCTTGACCTGCGGCGCGAAGTCGATCGAGGAGTGCCCCACCACGGCCGCCGCCCGGCGTGAGCCCTGCGCGAGCAGCTCGCCCAGGCCGGGCGAGCGCTCCCCGATCGCGTCCAGGGCGCGCAGCAGCGCGGCGCCGTCGCCGAAGCGCAGCCACGGCTCGTCGAGCAGGCCGCGCTCGGCGCACTCCATCGCCCACGCGATCGTGCCGCCCGCCGAGATGGTGTCGATGCCCAGCTCGTCGCAGCGGGCGCTGGCCGCGAACACCTCGTCGGGGTCGGACACGCCGCACAGCGGGCCGAGCGCGAAGACGTTCTCGTACTCCATGCGCTGCTTGCCGCCGCCCTTGCGGGAGTAGATGTGCTCGCAGCCGATGGAGCACGACGCGCAGCTGTTACGGGCCACGCCGCGCAGCTCGTGCAACTCCTCGGCGGCCAGCCGGGGCGCGCCCTCGAACGTCGCCGCGGTGAAGTTGCGGGTGGGCAGGGTGCTGACGGCGTTGAAGGCCAGGAGGTTGGCCAGCGTGCCCAGCTCACGGTACTTGGCGGTGGCCGGGCCGAAGCTGCGCCGCCGCAGGTCGCGGGCGGCGGCCAGGACCCCGGGCTGGTCCGCCACCGAGACCTTGGTCGCGGCCCTGACCAGCACGGCCTTGAGGTTCTTGGCGCCCATCACCGCGCCCAGGCCGCCCCGGCCGGCGTGGCGGCCGTCATGGCTGATGGTCGCGAACCGCACCTGGCGCTCGCCCGCCGGGCCGATCGCCGCGGTGCGCCAGGTGCGGCCGAACCGCTCCCGCGCCGCGCTCTCCGCCTCGGCCGCGGACATCCCGGCCAGCTCGGGGGCCGGGACGAGCCGCACGCCGTCGCCGTCGATCAGCAGCACCGACAGCTCGTCGGCCCGGCCGCGGATCACGATCGCGTCGTGGCCGGTCAGCTTGCCGGCGATGGCGAACTGGCTGGAGGCCAGGGCGTCGGTGAGCAGGCCGGTCAGCGGCGACTTGGCCACCACGGCGAACTTCGCGCTGGTGGTCAGCGGGGTGCCGACCAGCGCGGAGAACACGAAGGCCAGCGGCGCCTCCGGGCCCAGCGGGTCGGCCCCGGCGGGGGCCAGGCGGTGCAGCAGCCACGTGCCGAGGCCCACGCCGCCGAGGTAGGCGCGCAGCACCCGCTCGTCCAGCTCGTAGGGGGCGGCGCTCGCCTGCCCGCCGCTGACGTCGATGAGCAACGCTTGTCCGAAGAACCCGCCAGGCGTCATGTCCCGACTCTACGACCAGGCGGGCGCGCTCTCAGCCACCGGAACCTCTCCGGGCGGGAGGCTCAGCCGCCGGCGTCGGCGGACAGGAAGGCGACGGTGTCTCCGGTCACCAGCGGCAGGGCGGTGTCGCGGGTGACCTGGTCGCCGTTGAGCGCCGCCACCACGTGCCGGTCCAGGGTCAGCCCCACGGCGGCGGCCGCGGCGCCCAGCGTGGCGGCCCGTACGGCGTGCGGCCGGTGACCGCCGTTCCTGGCCAGCGCCCCGAACCGCTCCACTGTCACCTCGGGCGGCTCCCGGTCACGGGCCGCCGCGTAGTCGTCAGGGGAGTTGACGTTCACCACGGACTCCAGCTCCGGATCGTGGCGGGCCAGCTCCCTGTCGGCCAGCAGCTCCTCGTCGCTCAGCCGGCCGACCTCGCAGTGCTTGAACAGCATGCCCGGCCGCAGGTCCCCCTCGGCGAGCAGGCCCGCGACCAGCCCCGCCAGGGCGGTCCGGTACCCGGCGGCCAGCGGCTGCCTGAAGCCCCTGGCCACCGGCAGTGCGACGTCTGTGCCGGGGGTCAGGGCGCGCAGCACCCGCCGGACGAAGGCCGGGTGCAGGAACGGCATGTCGGTGGAGCACACGAACGCCGTCTCGGCCCGGTCGGCCACCGCCGCGAGCCCCACGGCCAGCCCCTGCATGGGGCCCAGCCCCTCGACGGGATCCTCGGCCACCGAGACGCCCTGCGGCAGCGGCGGCAGCTCCTGCCCCGGCGCGGCGACCACGACGACCGGGCCGTCCACCGTCCTGGCGAGCACCGCCGTCGCCCGGTACAGCAGCGTCGAGCCGTGCCATTCCAGCCAGGCCTTCGGCCGCCCCATCCGGGTGGAGCGCCCACCCGCCAGCACCACGCCCGCAGCAGTCCGCATGCTCGCATGCTAGGCCACGCGGTGGATCAACCACGCCCCGGCGGAGATCCGCCGGCCGCGGGGCGTGCTGCCCTTGACTGCGCCGATTTTCCCTGTCTACTGGTAGGAAGACACGGAAAGGGTGGTGGTCGCATGCCGTACGGCGAACGGGGACGGGCGGACCTGCCGGGCAGGCGCGCGCTGCTGCGCACGATCCCGGCAGTGGGCGGGCTCGCCCTGCTGGGCGGGCCGCTCGCGGGCAGGGCGGCAGGCAGGACGGCGGGCAGGACGGCGGGCCCGCCGATCGTCAAGCCGCTGATCGACGCGGCGGCCTGGCGGTTGCGGGTGCACGGCTCAGGGGTACGGCGGCCGCAGGAGCTGAGCTACGGCCAGCTGCGCTCGATGCCGTCGGTGGCCCTGGACGCGGCGATCGAGTGCGCGGGCAACGGGCGCTCGTTCTTCGCCACCCAGCGGGGCCAGGAGGCGTCCGGCACCCCGTGGCGGCTCGGCGGGATCGGGGTGGCGCGCTGGCGCGGCGTGCCGCTGCCGCCCGACCACGGCTTCCCCGTGCGGGTGGTGGTGCCGTCCTGGATCGGGATCGCCTCGATCAAGTGGGTGGGCGACCTCCAGGTGTCAGCCGAGCCGCTGTCCTCGCCGTGGGATACCCGGTTCTACCGCTTCTTCGGCCCCGGCTACCCGGAGGGTGGCAGCCCGCCGCTAGCCGAGCAGGTCACCAAGAGCGCCTTCGAGCTGCCCTGGGGGGCCGCCGTGCCGTCCGGCTCGCCGTACCCGCTGCGCGGCAGGTCGTGGTCGGGGTGCGGGCGGATCGTCCGGGTGGAGGTGAGCACGGACGGCGGCGCCCGCTGGCGGCCCGCCAGGCTGCCGGACGGCGGGCGCGGCTCGGCGTGGACGCGCTGGCGGGCGACCTGGCCCGACCCGCTGCCCGGCGAGCGGCGGCTGCTGGCCCGGGCCACGGACGAGACCGGGGCCGTGCAGCCTGCCACCACGCGCTTCAACGAGCTGGGTTACCTGTTCGACGCGATCGTCGCCCACCCCGTGCAGGTCAGCTAACGGCGCTGCCGGGGGCGTCGAAGTGGGCGGTGCTGTACTCCACCAGCATCGCCCGGCCCTTGATCTCGGCCGCCGCCTCGGCCCCGACGAGCCCCTGCCCCGGTAGCTGGCCCGCGCCGCGCTCGGGGCCGAGCGGGACGAGGATCACCGCGGGCTGGGGCTCGTAGGCGACGGCCTCGCCCTCGCCGGTGATCAGCGCGCGCAGGTTCGCGGCCAGCAGCTCGGCCTGCCGCCCGGCGAAGCCGGCCATGTTCCTGTCGGCGTCGGAGATGTCGCCGATGGCGTAGACGCGCTCGTGCCCGAGCACCCGCAGGGACGGGTCCACCCGTACGTAGCCCTGGGCGTCCCTGGCCTCGGCGAGGCTTCCGCGCAGGTAGCCGGTGCGGGGCTCGACGCCGAAGCAGCGGAACCAGACGTCGGCGGTCAGCTTCTCCCCCGCCTCGGTCGCGATCGCGATCGGCGCGGCGGTGGCGGGCGGCGCCTCGGGCAGCTCCCGCAGCGGGCTGCCCAGCTTGAGCTCGACGCCCAGCTCGTCGAGCTGCCTGCGCAGCTCCTCGCGCAGCTCCTGCTCGAACGGGCCGGGCAGGATGTCGGGGGCGGCGTCGGCGAGCGTGACGTGCTTGCCCGGGAACGTGGCCTTGATCTCCCCCGCCAGCTCCAGCCCCACCGGCCCGGCGCCGACCAGCAGCACCCGCTCGGCTCCCGCCAGGGCCTCGTGCGCGGCGCGCGCCTCGGCCTTGGCCAGCTCGGCGTCCGGCTTGCCGGCCTTGGCCGGGAACGGGTACGCCGACCCGGTGGCCAGCACCAGGTGGTCGGGTCGCAGGACGGCCCCGGAGGCGAGCGTGACCCGCGTGCCGTCCACGGCCACCGCGTGGTCGCGCAGGAACCGGCCGTGCGTGAGCAGCCGCCGGTACGGCACGAAGATCCGGTCCAGCCACTCCGGCTCGACCAGCGCCCGCCAGGCGGCCACGTTGTGCATGAACGCGTCGGACGGATCCACCAGCGTCACGTCGGCCACGTCGTCGAGCAGCCTGGCCACCTTGGACCCGCCGTAGCCGCCGCCCAGCACCACGATCTCGGGACGCACTCGCGCCTTCTCCCCCATCACGGTCTCCTTACTAGTCATCGAGATGCGCCTAGGTTATTCAGATGGGCTAGCAAAATCAAAGTGACCATGTTTCTGGTAGCTCGGACCTCGCTTGAGAATCGCTTGCGTATCTAAACGTCGTGATCTACGGTGTCCTGCGTTAGATACGGATGCGTACCCTAAACAGTCTTCAAGAACAGGACGCCCTGATGAGCGTGGCCGAGCAGCCATCGAACGTGAGCACCGCCGGGATGCGGCGGATCCTGCCGCCGGAGGTGGTGGAGCGAGGGCCCGACCCCTTCGCCCCGCCGCCGGGCCTGCGGGGCGGCGGCCCGGTCCGGCCGCTGGACCTGCTGAACGGCGCGCGGGCGTGGCTGGTGACGGGGTTCGAGGAGGCCCGTACCGTGCTGTCGGACGCCCGGTTCAGCGCCGACAAGCTGCGCCACCGCGACGCCACGTCGCCGCGCCCGCCCGCGGAGCCGCCCCGGGGCGCGCGTGCGGACGGCGCGTTCGTCTTCATGGACCCGCCGGAGCACACCCGGCTGCGGCGGCCACTGACCAGCCAGTTCACGGTGCGGCGGATGCGCGAGCTGGAGTCGCGGGTCAGGGAGATCGCGGTCGGGCACATCGAGGCGATGCGGGCGGCGGGCACTCAGGCCGACCTGGTGCCGGCGTTCGCGCTGCCGCTGCCGTCGCTGGTCATCTGCGAGCTGCTCGGCGTGGACTACGCCGACCGCGCGGAGTTCCAGGAGCGCACGGCGGTCGGGCTGAGCGCGAGCGCGACCCCGGCCGAGCAGGCCGTGGCGCGCGCCGGGCTGCATGCGTTCATGGGGCGGCTGGTGTCGGCCAAGCGCGCGAAGCCCGCCGACGACCTCCTGTCGGGCCTCGTCCACGACACCGACCCGCCCCTGACGGACGCGCAGCTCACCGACGTCGCCCTGCTCCTGCTCACCGCGGGCCACGAGACCACGGCGAACATGCTGGGCCTGGGCACGTTCGCGCTGCTGGAGCACCCTGACCAGCTCGCGGCGCTGCGGGCCGAGCCCGGCCTGATCGACAACGCGGTGGAGGAGCTGCTGCGCTACCTGTCGATCATCCAGCTCGGGGTCAGCCGCGTCGCCACGGAGCCGGTGACGCTGGGCGGGGTGGACCTGCCGGCCGGCGCCACCGTCGTGATCGCCACGCCCGAGGTCAACCGGGACCCGCGGCACTGGACCGACCCCGACGTGCTCGACCTGCGGCGCCCGCGCACGCCGCACCTGGCGTTCGGGCACGGGGTGCACCAGTGCCTGGGCCAGCAGCTCGCCCGCATCGAGCTGCGGATCGGGCTGGGCGAGCTGCTCTCCCGCCTGCCAGGCCTGCGCCTGGCCGTGCCCGCCGGGCAGGTGCCCCTGCGCGACGAGATGCTCGTCTTCGGCGTACGCTCGCTGCCCGTCACCTGGTCCTGAGAGCGGGGGTCACGCCGCCGTCAGGTAACGGGTGAACATCGCGACCAGCTCGTCCTCCAGCCGCCGCAGATCGACGGGCTCGTGCTCGGCGACGACCTGGTGCACGACCAGCTCGATCGTGGCGTTGATGATTCTGGCGGCAGTCTCGACGTCGGACACCCGCACCTCCGGGTAGCGGCCCAGCAGGTCGCGGGTGTGGGCGTTGCGCATGTCCTTGGTCTCGTAGACCTTGCGCACCAGCTCGGGCGAGCGTGGCGCCTGCTCCACCATGACGCGCAGCAGCCGCGGGTCCTCCAGGTGGTTGGCGATGGCGGCCTGCACGAAGACCCGCATGAGCCCCTCCACGGTGCCGGGCAGCTCCTCAGCCTGACGGCGGGCGGACTCGGCGGCGCCGCTGTCGAGGTGGCCGCGCACCAGCTCCAGGAGGATGGCGTCCTTGTTCGGATAGTACTGATACAGCGATCCGATCGACACGCGGGCGCGCTCGGCGATCCGGTTGGTGGTGCCGGCGGCGTAGCCGTACTCGGCGAAAACGTGAGCAGCCGCCTCGAGGATGCGCTTGCGGGTGAGCTCGGCGCGGACCTGCCGCGGCTGTTTGCGCGGGTGGAGCGGTTGTTCCCTGGGCATCGCCGGTCTCCTGTCGCAGGGCGGGAAAGCGAGTAGTCAAAGAACTGAAGAATTACTCATAATAGTGCTCTGAGCAGGCAAAACGCGACATTCATCGCGCGCTGCCACCCCGCCTCGCCATCGATCCGTGAGGAGAACATCAGGTGCTGCCCAAGGTACGCCTGCCGGAGACCCGACACATGATCACCCTGGAGGTCGTCAGGAACACCAGGCTGAGCCCCCACTTCACCTCCGTCACCCTCGGCGGCCCGGAGCTGGAACGGCTGCACCCGATGGGCTTCGACCAGACCGTACGGCTGTTCTTCCCCCGGGAGGGGCAGGCCGGGCTCCGGATGCCGACGCTGTCCAACGAGGCCTGGATGGCGCAGGTCCTGCTGCTGCCGAAGTCGCGCCGGCCCTGGGTGCGCAACTACACGCTGCGGCGGGTGCGGCCCGAGGTGAACGAGGTGGACATCGAGTTCGCTCTGCACGGCACGGAGAGCCCGGCCTCGGCGTGGGCGCTGCGGGCCCGGCCCGGCGAGCCGGCCGGCATCTTCGACATGGGCATCAGTTACCTGCCGCCGGCGGAGGCCGCCTGGCACCTGCTCGTCGCGGACGAGAGCGCGCTGCCCGCCGTCCTGGCGATCCTGGACAGCGCGCCCGACTCGCTCGTGGCCGAGGTCTTCCTGGAGGTGCCCGAAAGTGCGGACATCCGGGGGGACGTGCGGGGTCCGGCGGGCGTACGGATCCACTGGCTGCCCCGCGACGGCGCCGGCACCATGCCGGGGCAGCTGGCGCTGGAGACCGTCAAGCGGGCGGTCCTGCCCGGCGGGCGCTTCTACACGTGGGTGGCGGGCGAGTCGCGGCTGCCGACCGGGTTGCGGCGGCATCTGGTGAACGATCGGGGGACCGCCAAGGGGGACATCGCGTTCCTGGGCTACTGGCGGCACGGCCGGTCGAGCCCGGGCTGAGTATCGACGATATCTTTTTTGTGGTTCCATCGATATTTCCAGTGATACTCTTCGAGGTGTTTCCATCGGAGGATCACTGGAGTGCGACATGATCATCGTGACCGGCGCCACCGGACAGCTCGGGCGCCAGATCGTCGAACGGCTGCTGGCCCGCGTACCGGCTGACCGGATCGGGCTGAGCGTCCGCGACCCGCGCAAGGCGCGGGTGTTCGCCGAGCAGGGCGTGCGGGTGCGGCGGGGGGACTTCGCCGACGCCGGGAGCCTCGCCCACGCCTTCGAGGGGGCCACCCAGGTGCTGGTCACCTCGGTCGACCGGTTCGGCGGCGAGGCCGTACGGCAGCATCGGGCCGCCATCGGCGCGGCCGTCGCGGCGGGCGCCCGCCGCGTGCTCTACACCAGCCACATGGGGGCGGGGGCGTCCTCACGGTTCCAGGCGTGCCGCGATCACGCCGCGACGGAGGAGGTGCTGCGCGGGTGCGGCGTGCCGTACACCGCGCTGCGCAACGGGTTCTACGCCGCCGCCGCGCTGCAGTTCCTCGGTCAGGGGCCGCAGTCGGGCGAGATCGCGTTGCCCGCGGACGGGGCGGTCAGCTGGACCTGTCATGAGGATCTGGCCGAGGCGGCTGCTGTGATCCTGGCTGATGAGGGGTGCTTCGAGGGGGCTACTCCGCCGCTCACCGCGGGGCGGGCGTTCGGCTTCGACGATGTCGCCCGGGTCGTGGGGGAGGTCACCGGGCGGGCCGTCAGCCGGAGTGTCGTGAGCGATGGCGGGTTTCTGCGGCAGTTGATGGAGCATGGGGTGCCGGGGGAGCGTGCGCAGCACCTACTCGATGTGTTCCTCGCCAGCCGGGCGGGCGAGTTCGCCGCCGTTGATCCGGCGCTGGGCCGCTTGCTGCGGCGCGAGCCCCTCTCGCTGGACACCGTGCTGCGCAAGCACCTGGCCGCCGCTTGAGGCGGCGACCGCCTGCGTGAGCGCCGGCCGCCGTCAGCGCTCGCCGCCGTCAGTGCCGGGCGGCGGCCAGGCGGTCGAGCCATTCGGCGAGGAGCCGCTGCTCGGCCTCGCTGAGCGCCGTCTGCTGGGGCAGCACGGCACGCAGCGCCCGGGCGGCGCCGGCCGGGCCGGGGTCCTGGACGGCCGGTTCGTCCGTCGTGACGGCGGCGACCATGGACTCGCGCAGCGTGCTCAGCAGGGCCGGGTCGCGCCCGTCCTCGGGGAGCGAGAGCCAGGTGAGCACGGCCCCGCGCGCGGTGGCGTGGATGAGGGCGGCGGCGAGCGCCTCGTCCACGCGCAACCGGCCGGCGGCGGCGAGGCGGCGGATGCGCCCGAGGAGGATCTCCATGCCGGCCCGGAACGCGGCCGAGTCCGTGCCGCGCCGGGGCTCGCCGTACATCACCGCGTAGAGCGCCGGGTTGGCGAGCCCGAACTCCACGGCGAGGTCCCAGCCCGCCCGCAGGTCGTCCACCGGGTCCTCAGGGGCGGGGACGGCGCGCTTGGCCTCCAGGAACCGGGCGTAGCCGTGCTCGGCCACGGCGTCGAGCAGCCCGTCCATGTCCTCGAAGTGCCGGTAGATGGCGGGCGGCTGCACCCCGGCCGCCGCGGCGACCGCCCGGGTGGTGACCGCCTCCCTCCCCTCGCGCGCGAGAAGGCCGGCGGCGGCCTCGATGACCCGCTGGCGGGTCAGCTCACGCCCGCCCGCCCCCTCCGGTACGGCGCCCGTCTTCGATCTCCTCGGCATGGAGGCGATGATACCGGTGGCTTCGGATCAGCGTGAGTATCACTGGAACCAAATGAGGGCCGGTCAGGCGGGGGTCTCGGCGGTCGCGGTCAGGACCGCGCGGCCGAGGAGGTGGCCGGCGATGGTGAAGCCGAGGTAGGCGGGGGTGGCCTCGGCCGGGACGCCGATGGTCTCCACGTCGAGGGCGTGCACCACGGTGAAGTAGCGGTGCGGGCCGTGGCCCGCCGGCGGGGCGGCGCCGATGAAGCGGGCCAGGCGGGCGTCGTTGGGCAGCTGGTAGGCGCCCGCGGGCAGGCCGGAGCCGGTGTCGTCGCCCGCGCCCGCCGGCAGCTCGGTGACCTCGGCCGGGATGTCGGCCACGGCCCAGTGCCAGAACCCGGAGCCGGTCGGCGCGTCCGGGTCGTACACCGTCACGGCGTAGCTCTTCGTGCCCTCCGGCGCGCCGCTCCAGGACAGCTGCGGGGAGACGTCCCGACCGGACAGCTGCTCGGCGGGCCAGGGATCGCCGTCGGCCAGCGTGGTGCTGGTGACGGTGAAGGAGGGCACCTCGGGGAGGCGGGCGAAGGGGTTGTTCGGGTTCGTCACGTCGTTCCTCTGCGATGTTGCGGCGGCGCCGCCAGTGGCGCCATCCGGACAGGATCGACGATAACACGAATAATCGATTATTTGGCAAATGGTCTATGCTGAAGGCATGACGCGGACGGCCGACCCATCGTCGAAGCAGATGCTCTCCGAACGGGTGCACGCCCGGCTCCAAGAGGCGATCATGAGAGGCGAGTACGCCCCTGGCGAGGCGCTCAAGCCGCAGGAGCTGGCCCAGCAGCACCAGGTCAGCCTGGCCGTCGTCCGCGAGTCCCTGGTGCGGCTGGTCGGTGACGGCCTCGCCGTGCGGCTGACGAACCGCGGCTTCGCGGTGCCCGACTTCTCCGACCGGCGCTGGGAGGAGATCGCCGAGGCCCGCCGTACGGTGGAGCCGGTCATGCTGCGCCTGGCGATCGAGCGCGGCGACCTCGACTGGGAGGCCCGCGTGCGCGCGGCCCACCACCGCCTGGCCCGCACCCCGGCCCACGTGCCGGAGGAAGGCGAGCATTACAGCAGCGCGTGGTCGGAGGCGCACCGCGTCTTCCACCGGACGCTGCTCGACGGGTGCGGCAATCCCGTGCTGCTGGAGACGTTCGACCGGTTGTGGACCGCCAGCGAGCTGGCCCGCCGCTGGTCCGCCCGCCGCATGCCCGGCCGCGACGGCGTCGCGGAGCATCGCCGCCTGGAGGAGGCGGCCCTGGCCCGCGACGCGGACACCGCCGCCGAGGTGCTGGTCAGGCATCTGACGCTGACCGTCGCCGGGCTGACCTCCTGCTCCTGAAGGCCCGCACGGGGACGACTCCTGAAGGCCCGCACGGGGACGACCTCCGTCGGAGAGCCGCGGCCTTGCGGAGACCCACCGCCGGCGGCAACGATCACAGGGCCGTCCGGCACCGGTACCGTCTCCGCTCACCGCCGACCGTGGTGACGCCTTTCCCTGGGGGCCCGCATGCGCTGGGAAGAGCTCGATCTCACCGACCCGGGCACGTTCCTGCTCGGCGCGCCGCACGAGCTCTTCGCCCGGCTGCGCCGCGAGGACCCGGTCTTCCTGCACCGCCGTCCGGACCGGCCGCACTTCTGGGTCGTCACGGGCTACGCGGACGTGGTGCGGATCTCCCGCGACTGGTCGTCGTTCTCCGCCGGACGCAACGGGGCGTTCCTCGACGAGCAGCCCGATGACGGCGCCCGGACGATGGCCAGCCTGGACCCGCCCGAGCACGGCGAGCTGCGCGCCCTGATCGACGGCGCGTTCACGGCCGAGGCCGTCGCGCGGCGTGCGGGCCGGGTGCGCGCGCTGTGCGGGCAGGTCCTGGACCGGGTCTCCGGACGCGGCGAGTGCGACTTCGTGCGGGACGTCGCGGCCGAGTTCGCGATCGCGGTGCTGGCCGACCTGGCCGGGTTCCCCGACGAGGAGGACCGGCACAGGGTGCTGCGGCTGACCGGCGTCCTCGACGACCCCGAGGAGCCGCCCGGCAGCGCGGCGCGGGCCACGATGGGGATCTTCGAGCTGGCGCACGAGCTGGCCGACTGGCGGCGCCGGGCGCCGGCGGACGACCTGATCAGCGTCCTGGCCGGCGGGCCGCTGTCGCGCCGCGCGTACGAGCTGCTGTTCCTGCTGCTCGCCACGGCCGGGCAGCTGAGCACGCGGCACCTGCTCTCCGGCGCCATGCTGGCCCTGGCCGTCCATCCCGAGCAGTGGCGGCTGCTCGTGGCGGATCCCGGCGTGCTCGGCACCGGAGTGGAGGAGATGATGCGGTGGGTGACACCGGCCATGCGGTTCCAGCGCACGGCCACCCGCGACACGACGATCGGCGGGCGGCGCGTGACGGCGGGCGAGCGGGTCGTGCTCTACCTGATCTCGGCGAACCGGGACGAGAGCGTCTTCGACCGGCCGGAGCGCTTCGACCTCACCCGCACGCCCAACCCGCATGTCGCCTTCGGCGGCGGCGGGCCGCACGTGTGCCTGGGCGAGCACCTGGCGCGGCTGTCGGCCCGGGTCCTGTTCGAGGAGCTGGCCCGCCGGATGCCGGACCTCGAGCTCGCGGGTGCGCCGGAGTACCTGTGCTCGACCTTCGCCAACGGCATCCGGTCGATGCCGGTGCGGTTCACGCCCGGCGGCTGACCACCTTCGAGCCACTGCGGCAGGCTCGTCCCCGCGCCGGGCGGGACGCCGCCGCTCCTGCTGGTCAGCCGGCGGTGACGCCGCTCCCGGTGCTCAGCCCGCGGTCGCGACCTTCCACAGGTAGCCGTCGGGGTCGCTGAAGCAGCCGGAGTAGCCGCCCCACTCGGCGGCCTCCGCCTCCTTGAGAACCGTGGCGCCCGCCGCCACCGCGGTGCGCATGGTCTCGTCCACCTCCTGCCTGGTGGCGGTGATGAAGTGGAAGGAGACGCCGCGGAAGCCCGAGCCCTCGGCCGGGACGCCGGCGTCCTGGGCCACCGCCTCCCAGTCGTAGAGCGCCAGCTTCGAGGACCCCTCGCCCAGGCTGCACCTGACGAAGCCCGGGTGGTCCTGCTCGATCTCGGCGCCCATGCCCTCGACGTAGAACTTCCTGGCGCGGTTCACGTCCTGGACCCCGAGCATGATCACGCTCGCCTGCAGTGACATGGTGGTCTCCACTCGCCCGATGCGGTTCCTGACCTTGCGGGGATCACGCTAGGGGGCGGGCGCCCGGGTCCGCTTCTTGAATCCTGACCGGTCGCGCCGCGGTGAAGACGCGCAGCGCGTCCAGGCCCGACACGCCGTAGACCTCCTCCACCGCGTCGGCCAGCAGGTGGCAGGTCATGAACCGGTCGAGCGGGGTGAGCCCGAGCCGGGTCAGGTGCAGGTAGGTGTAGTTGAGCAGCACCCGGTAGCGGCGGAAGGCCGGGGCGGCGAAGATCGCCTCGTGGTAGGCGGGGTTGTCGAAGACCAGGCGTTGCAGCTCGGTGGGCTCGCGGTGGGCCGGCGGGGGCGGGTCGCCGGGGCGGGTGCCGAACGCCTCGCCCGGCTCGACCGTGGGCTGGACGAGCCGGCCGTCGTCCATCATGGCCGCCACTCGAAGCGGGACTCCGGCGAGTCCAGCGCGTAGCCGATGAAGGCGATCTCCTCCGCGTACGCACGCAGCTCCACCTCGCTCAGCCCGTGCGCCCGCGCCTGCCGCGCGTCCACCACGAACCGCTGCTCGGCGAGCCGCCCCACCAGCCCCTCGACCATGGCCCGCCGGTCGCCAGGAAGGTCCGCGGTGAGCTCGGCCAGCGTGTGGCGGCCGGTCAGCACGGGTGCCAGCCGGGAGAGCCAGGCGTACGCCTGCCGCCCGCGTAGCGTGCACGCACCGTAGTCGCTGTGGACGTAGGCGCCGTCAGGGCATTCGACGAACCGTACGTCGTCCCGTAGCTGCGGTCTCATGGCCGGATCGGCTTTTGGGAGCGCTCCCATGAGCGGGATGTTACGAATGGAAAGCGTTTAAGTAAACCCCATATCACCCCTTTTAAGTGCATCTAATGACAGTTATGATCGCGAAATTCCCCTATTGAATTACGGAATGTCACCTACCAGATAAGGGGGTCAGGTGATCTCGATGTTGGCCATCATGCCCATGTCCTCGTGCTCGGCGTTGTGGCAGTGGAAGAGGTACCGGCCCCGGTAGCCGTCGAAGCGGGTGATGATCTCCACGGACTCCCCGGGACGCAACGAGACGGTGTCCTTCAGGCCCGCGTCGTGGGGCAGGGGCGGCCGGCCGCTGCGCGCGAGCACGCGGAAGCCGGCCAGGTGCAGGTGCACGGGATGGTGCACGTCGGCCACGAGCCGCCACACCTCGACGTCGCCGAGCGCGGTGGTGACGTCGGAGCGTGCCGGGTCGAACGGCAGGCCGCCGATCAGCCAGCCGTGACCGCCGTGCATCCGGCCCGTGCGGAAGGCGAAGTCGCGCACCCGTACGGCATCGGACCGGCGCCAGTCCGGCAGGTCGGCGGCCAGGGCGGCGGGGATCCGGCTGTCGTCGGCCGCCGCGCGCGCGACACGGAAGGCCATCACGTCGCGGGTGCGGCCGGTGCCGAGCCGGTTCAGCAGCCTGACGCGGCCACCGATGGGGACCCCCTTGAAGTCCACGACCAGGTCGTAGCGTTCGGCGGGGGCGATCGGCAGCAGGCGGTGGGTGACCGGCGCCGCGAGCAGGCCCTGGTCGGCGCCGATCTGGACGAGGTCGAGCCGGCGGCCGTCGTCGGTGACCGCTTCGAGCTCGTAGTGGCGGGCGTTGGAGGCGTTCAGCACGCGCAGCCGGTAGCGGGCCGCGTCCACCTCGTGCACGGGCCAGGGGGCGCCGTTGACCAGGATCACGTCCCCCATGACCCCGGCGAGGTAGGGGTCGCGGACGCCGGGCCGCGCGCGCAGGCCGGGGTCGAGCGCGGGGTAGTCGAGGGTGCCGTCGGCGGCGAAGGCGCGATCGGCGATCATGAGGGGCAGCTCGCGGGGCCCCGAGGGCAGGCCGAGCGCCTCCTCGGCGTCGTCGCGGACGATGTGCAGCCCGGCCAGGCCGCGCCAGATCGCCGGGGCGGTGAAGTCCATCCGATGGTCGTGGTACCACAGCAGCGCCGGGCGCTGGTCGAGCGGGAAGGTGTAGTCCCTGGTCAGCTCGGTCACCACCGCTCTCGGGTCGGGCATGCCGTGCCCCGCGTGGCCGCCTGCATGCGTCCAGTTCCGGGGCAGGACGAGGTCGGTGGGGTAGCCGTCGGAGGCGGCCGGGGTGCGACCGCCGTGCAGGTGCACCACGGTCGGCACGGGCAGCTCGTTGCGGTGCGTCACGGTGACCGGCCCGCCGCGTCGCGACTCGATCGTCGGGCCGGGGAAGGTTCCTCCGTACGTCCACAGCGGTGTCCTGACGCCGGGCAGGATCTCCGCGCTCGCCTCGCGCTGGACGATCTCGTACCGGCCCTGGGCGGTCGGCTGCAGGGTGGCGGGGATCGGCAGCGGCACCTGGTACGGGGGCGGCAGGGGCACGGCGCTGGTCAGCTCGGCGCCGGTGATCGACGGGCGCCTGGCCAGCGCGGCCGAGGTCGACAGGCCGGTGGCCGCGATCAGCCCGAGCGCCCCGCCGATGCCCAGGGCCCGCCTCCTGCTGACGCCGCGCTCACGCATCACGGGCCTCCTTCTGCGCGAGCTGCCGACCCCGGACGTCCTCCTGTACGAGCGTCCGACCCCGGACGGCCCCCTGTGCGAGAGGCCGGCGCCAGACGGTGGCGAACAGCCCGGCGAGCGCCACCACGGTGATCACGCCCAGCGGCAGGTGCAGCCACAACGCGCCGTCCAGCCCCGCGAAGTACTGCACGGTCTCGGCCGCCACCACCGCCGCCGTGGCCACGAACGGCCAGGCCAGGCGCAGCCGTACCCACACGACGATCGCCACGACCACCTGCACGTAGCCGAGCGAGCTGACCACGTCGGCGCCGATCGCGTGCCAGCGCAAGCTGTCGTAGTCGCCGGTCAGATACACCCCGGCGAACACCGGCTGCCCGGCGATCGCGGCGACGTGCGCGCTGACCACGGCGCGCAAGGTCCATCCCGCCGGTGTCGTGCCCGATCGCGGGCGGTCGGCCACGGTGGCCATCAGCTCCTCCTCATTCGGTTCCTTGAGCAGCACCGACGATATGCAGATCTGGCTATCCTGTCTAAGATCAATATCGCTATGGCGTTATGTGCGGGGAGGCATGATGGACCTGAACATGCTCAGGCAGTTCGTGGTGGTGGCCCGGCTGGAGCACCTCAGCCGCGCCGCCGACGAGCTCCGGGTCGCCCAGCCGTCGCTGAGCCGTACCATCGGGCGGCTGGAGAGCGAGCTGGGCGCCCCGCTGTTCGACCGCTCAGGCCGGCTCCGGCTGAACGAGACGGGCAGGCTCTTCCGTGGGTACGCCGAGCGCTGCCTCGGCGAGCTGGACGCCGGGCGGCGGGCCGTCGCCGAGGCCGTCAGCGAGGGGGCGGGCAGCGTGCGGCTGGCCTCGGAGACGTTCCTCACGCTCACCGGTCCGCTGGCGGCCTTCAAACGCGAGCATCCCGACGTCGAGGTCGGGCTGCACTGGACCCCCGCCGAGGAGATGGCGCGCCGGCTGCGGGCCCAGGAGATCGACCTGTGCGTGGCCTCGCAGCCGATCCACGCGGACGGGCTGGAGTCGGCGCGGCTGTTCGACGAACCCGTGGGGGTGGGCACGCCGGTCGGCCATCCGCTGGCGGAGCGGGCCGCCGTGAGCATCGACGAGCTCGCCGGCCAGCCCTTCGTCACCGCCCGCCCGGGGCACTGGATCCGCCGGCTGCTCGATCGGCTCTTCGCCGCGCGTGGTCTCACCCCGAAGATCGTCTGCGAGAGCGACGAGCCGAGCGCCATCGCGGAGCTGATCAGCGCCGGGCTCGGCATCGGGCTCGTCCCGGCCTTCGCCCGCCGCGCCGCCGTACGCACCGCCGGGGTGTGGGTCGCCGTCGACAGCCCCGACTGCCGGCGGACGGTCACCCTGTACTGGGGGGCGGACAGCCACCTTTCGACGGCCGCCCGCCTGATGCGCGGCACGATCACCGGCTGGGACTGGGGCACCGGCGAGCCACACGCCTGACCGGCCGACCGCGCCACGCCGGGACGCGGTGCGCACCCGCGCACGCCGACTTGTAGGGTTCCGGCGTGACCGGCACCCCTGATCCTCGACGCGTGGCCGAAGCGATCCTGCGTGAGCATGGCGTGGATCCAGGCGGCGCCCGGCGCGGCCGGGGCTGGACCAACGCCACGTGGCTGACCGACGAGCTGGTCGTCCGCGTCGCATCCAGGCCGGGCACGGCCGACCTGCTGCGCGAGAGGCGGCTGGCGGAGCTGCTTCCGGCGAAGGTCGGCTATCCCCCGGTCGTGGACGCCGGCGTCCGTGACGGTCACGAGTGGGTGCTGACCCGCCGGGTGCCCGGGGAGAACCTGGAAGAGGTGTGGCCGAAGCTGGACGCCGCCGCCCGATCCCGCGCCGTCGAGCAGCTGTGGCAGCGAGCCCGCCACGTCCACCGCGTGGACGTGGCCGCCGCCGCACCGCACGCCCGCGCCCGCTCCCCCTTCTTCCCCGAGACCCCGGCACAGGCGGCGGAGGCCCTGGAACGGCTCGTCTCGGCGGGCGGGCTCACCCCGGCCGAGGCCGAGGGGCTCGGCCGGACGCTCGACCGGTTCTGGGCCGCGCTGCCCCAGGCGCCCGTGGCGCTGAACCACGGCGACCTCTGCACGCCGAACACCCTGTGGCACGACGGCGAGGTCGTCGCCCTGCTCGACTTCGAGTTCGCCGTCGTCGCGCCCGTAGCCATCGACCTCAACGAGATCGTCAAGCTCGCCTTCGGCCCCGGCGACCAGGCGGAGCGGGCGCCGCTGCAGGCCGCCGTCCGCCGCGTCGCCGCGTCGGCGCTCGACGTCGCGGGCGGGCCGGACGTGCTCGTCGGCTACTCCGTGATGCTGGAGATGTGGGTGCTGGAGAACGAGCTCACCGCCGACGATCCCGACGAGAGCGACCGCGCCGACGCAGCCGCCATGCTCGCGGCCTTCGCCGAGGGGGACGGCGGCTACTTCGCTCCGCTCCTGCGCTGATCCCCCGCCGCCGGGCCCGCCCGCACCACCTCAGGGATCTTCTGTCCTGACATGTCGTGACTTGCTTCGAGTTTCGGCGGAAGCCCAACTGGATCGAGCCGGTCACCTGACCGGCACGGGCCGCCCGCCCCTCGGGACGGGCGGCCCGCTCACCTGCAGCACCCCCGCCTAGCCACGCTCCGCCCGCAGCTCCGCGCAGGTCTCGCGGAGGATGTCCAGCACCTCCTCGACCCGGTCCCGGTGCGTACGGTGGCTGACGACGCACACCCCGATCATGTACCGGCCACCGATCCGCGTGCTGGACAGCAGGGCGCGGCGGCGGGCCGTGACGCGGCGCAGCAGCTCGGCGTTGAAGGCGTCGGCGTCGCCGTGCTCCGGCACCCAGCGGAAGGCCACGGCGGTCAGGTCGGGCCGCCACGGCACCTCGAAGCCGTACTCGCGCAACCCCTCGTACGCCAGCTCGGCCAGGTCCAGCTTCTCGTCCAGCGCCTGGCGGAAGGCGGCGAGGCCGTGCAGCTTGATCGGCAGCCACAGCCGCAGGCCGCGCCACTCGCGGGTCAGCTCGGGCGAGTACTCGGTGAAGTTCGGGATGTCCGCCTCCTCGCCGAGGTCCTGGAGGTACTCGGCGCCCACGTGGTGGGCCTGGCGCAGCCGCACGCCGTCGCGTACCAGCAGCGCGCCGGTCCCGTACGGCAGGAACATGGCCTTGTGCGGGTCGATGGTGATCGAGTCGGCCAGCTCGATGCCGCGCAGCCGGGACCGGCCGCGCTCGGTGAGCTGGAACGGGCCGCCGTAGGCGGCGTCCACGTGGAACCAGGCCCCGGCGTCGCGGGCGGCGGCGGCCAGGTCGGCGAGCGGATCGACGGCCCCGGTGTTCGTCGTCCCCGCGCTGCCGATCACCAGGAAGGGCCGCAGCCCGGCCCGCCGGTCGGCCTCGATCGCCGCGGCCAGCGCGTGCGGGTCCATCGCCAGGTTGTCCCGCGCCGGCACCACGCGTACGTGCGCGCGCGGGATGCCCGCCAGCAGGGCCGCCTTGGCGCAGGAGGCGTGGGTCTGGTCGGTGACGTAGGCGGTCCCGTCGAGGAAGTCCTCGCCCAGCAGCGTCGTACGGGCGGTGACGATGGCCGAGAAGTTGGCCATCGAGCCGCCGGAGGTCAGAATGCCGCGCGCCTGGGCCGGATGGCCGAACAGGTCGCAGAGCCAGCGCACGGCCGTGGCCTCGATCTGGGCGCAGGCGGGTGCCAGCTGCCACACGGTGACGTACTTGTTCAGGGCCGCGACCAGGAAGTCGGCGAGCGCCGCCGTGTACAGGCCGCCGCCGGGCACGTACGCGAGATAGCCGGGCCCGGCGCTGATGGCACCGGAGCGGGCCGCCGCGGCCACGGTGTCCAGCAGGCCGGGTAACGCGCTGCCGTGCTCGGGCGCCGGCTCGCGCAGGGCGGCGGCGAGGGCGGCGGCGCCGTCGAGCTCGAAGGCCGGCAGCTCGGGCAGGTCGTCCAGGAACCGCTGCACCAGGGCCAGCACGGCCTCTGCCATCGCGCGGGTCTCGGCGGGGCCGGGTTCGAGTGGGTACTCCTTGGCATCGGACATGATGCGTATCCTGCCGCGATCCAGGACTACTGTGGGCGCACGGGTGAGCACTCCCTGCACCTCCCGTCGGGTGCGAGCGCCGGACGGGCGGGCGCCAGGTCACGCGCGGGCGCCGCCGTCCACCTTGAGCACCGCGCCTGTCACGTAGGAGGCGCGGTCGCTGAGCAGCCAGGCGGCGGCCTGCGCGATCTCCTCCGGGTCGGCGGTGCGCCGCAGCGGGATCCGCGGTGTGAGCCGCTCGACCAGCCCCGGCGAGTACGTCTCCCACGTACGGATCATCTCCGTCACCGTGCCACCGGGGGCGATCGCGTTCACCCTGATCCCCTCCGGGCCGTACGTCACGGCGGCCGACTCGGTGAGGCTGTTGAGCGCCCGCTTCATCGCCCCGTAGGCGGGCAGCTCGGGGTTGCCCGCCCAGCTGCCCACGCTGGAGTTGTTGACGATGGCCCCCGTGCCGGCGGTGGCCCGGATGGCGGCGATCTCGGCCGACATCGCCAGCCACGGCCCCCTGAGGTTGACGGCGTAGAGGTGGTCGAAGTCGGCCTGGCTCACCTGGTCGAGCGGGCCGGGCGGCGTGATGGCCGCCCCGTTGTTGAACGCCACGTCGAGCCGCCCGTACAGCTCCACGGCCCGATCGACGGCGGCGCGCACGGAGTCCGGGTCGGCCAGGTCGCACACCACGTAGGCGGCGGTGCCGCCGGCCGCGCGCACCTCCTCGGTCACCTCCTTGAGCTGCGCCTGCGTACGGGCCGCGAGCAGGACCTCGGCGCCCTCCCTGGCGAACAGCCGCGCCGCGGCGGCGCCGATGCCGCGCCCGGCGCCGGTGATGAAGGCGGCCTTGCCCGCCAGCAGGCCAGGGGACGTGTCGTTGCTGGAATGGGTGTTGTGCATGGCAACGAGCCTGTGGCAGCGGGCGGGGCGCATCCAGGTACAACCAGTACACCCCTGTCCTGCGCGAACTCGGGCAAGCTGGAGCCATGGACAAGCAAGAGCTGGCGGCCTTCCTGCGCAGCAGGCGGGAGCGGATCACCCCCGCCGACGTGGGGTTGCCCGCCGGGCCGCGCCGCCGTACGCCGGGGCTGCGCCGTGAGGAGGCGGCGCAGCTGGCGTTCATCTCGACCGAGTACTACACGCGCCTGGAGCAGGCCCGCGCGCCGCGCCCGTCGCACGAGGTGCTGGCCGGGCTGGCCCGCGCCCTGCGCCTGTCGGACGCCGAGCGCGACCACCTCCACCACCTGGCCGGCGCGCCGCCGCGACCAGCGCCGGGGCCCTCGCGCGAGGTCCGTCAGAGCATCCTCGACCTGCTGCGGCGGCTGCCGCAGGCCGCCGCGTTCGTGACGTCCGCGACGATGGAGGTGATCGCCTGGAACGACCTGGCGGCCGCTCTCATGGAGGACTTCTCCGCCCTGCCGCGGCGCGACCGCAACCTGGCGCGCCGCACCTTCCTCGGGCCGCACCCGCAGGGACGGCGGCTGTTCGGGGTGTCGGACGTCGACGAGTTCGCCCGCCGGTCGGCCAGCCACCTGCGTGCCGCCGCCGCCCGCTACCCCGACGACCCCGAGACGGCCGAGCTGGTGCGCGAGCTGCGCGAGGGCAGCGCGGAGTTCGCCCGGCTGTGGGACTCGCACGACGTGGCCGTCGCGCCCGTCATGATCAAGACGTTCCGGCATCCGCTGGTCGGTCCTGTCACCGTCAACTGCGACGCGCTCGACATCGCCGACCGGGACCAGCAGGTCGTCATCTACACCGCCGTGCCCGGCTCGCCGTCGGAGCAGGCGCTGCGCCTGCTGTCGGTGATCGGCACGCAGCGCATGGACGTGCCGACCTGAGCGCGGCCTCCGCGCATGGCCCGGTGGGTCAGCTCTCCGGCAGCCGCCCCACGTCGGACACCGGCCCGAGATGGCCGAGCTTGTCCGGGTTGGCCACCGAGTGGACCGCCTGGACCACCCCATCGACGACGTCGAGCCCGACCACGCTGGCCACCCGCCCCTCCGCGTCGTACATGACGGCGCCCGGCCGCCCGTTGACCCAGGCCGGCCGGTAGGAGACGCCGAGCTTCGCGACCCGGCGCAGCCCGGCGACGAGCAGCCGTGCGACGTGGTGCGCGTCGGTGGCCGGTCGCGCGATCGCCTGCGCCTTGCCGCCGCCGTCCCCGTGCAGCACCGCGTCCGGCGCGAGCATGCTGAGCAGCGCGTCCATGTCGCCGCCCGCGGCGGCGTCGAAGAACCTGCGGGCCAGTTCCTCGCCCCGCGCCCGCCGCGCGGGAGGCGGCGGGCTTCCGGGCGCCCGCCCGCCGGCGGCGACGCGTTGCCGGGCCCGGGCGAAGATCTGACGGCAGTTCACCTCGGTCTTGCCGGTGATCCGCGCCACGTCCTGGTAGTCGTAGCCGAACACCTCGCGCAGCATGAACACCGCCCGCTCCACCGGCGTCAGCGACTCCAGCAGCACGAGGAACGCCATCGACAGCGAGTCGGCCAGTTCGGCGTGCTCGGCCGGCCCCGGCGCGCCGGCGGGCACGACGACCGGCTCGGGCAGCCAGTCACCCACGTACGTCTCCCTCCGCACCCGCGCCGATCGCAGATGGTCGATGCCCAGCCTCGTGACCGCCGTCGCCAGGTACGCCTTCTGGTCGGCGATCGCCGTCCCCGCCTGGCGGGCTCTGGTCAGGCCGAGGAAGGCGTCCTGCACGATGTCCTCGGCGTCGCCCACGGACCCCGTCATCCCGTACGCGATCGAGAACAGCAGTGGCCGGTACGCGGCCGCCCCCGTCTCATCCGCCGTCCCGAGCATGCTCTTCCTCCTGTCGATCCGCGGCCTACCAGGCTATGGGGCCGAGGCGGTCGACGAAGAGGCCGGTCGGCCCGTCGGGGCCGAGCGTGGCCAGCCTGACGATCGAGTCGGTGCCCTCGGTGACCGTCAGCTCGCCGGTGTGGTTGTTCATGTCGGTGGCGGCGAACTTGCGGTTGGCGACCTCGCCGGGTGTGGCGAGGTTGAACTTGATGTCCGGCAGCGCCTGGGCGTACCGGAGGGTGACCATGTTGAGCGCCGTCTTGGACGAGGTGTAGGCGAGCTCGTGGAACTGCGAGGCGGCCTGCCGGGGATCGGTCACGACGGAGAAGGCGCCGACGGCGCTCGACACCATCACCACGCGCGGGTTCTCCGCCGCCTGCAACAACGGCAGGAAGGCGTTGGTGACCCTGATGGGGCCGTACACGTTGGTGTCGTAGACGGCGTGGATCTCCTCGGCCGTCGCCTGCGCGGGCGGGGTGCCCCGGCCCGGCGCGCCGGCGTTGTTGATCAGCACGTCCAGGCAGTCGGTGTGCTCGCGGACGAGCCGTACCGCGCCGGCCACCGACTCGTCCGAGGTCACGTCCAGCGGCACCATGACCACCGCGGAGCCCTCCGCGGCGAGCTTGGCGGCGGCCTCCCGCCCGCGGCCCTCGTCGCGCGAGCCGAGGAAGACCGTCCAGCCGAGCGCGCCGAGCCGCCTGGCCGCTTCGAGACCGAGCCCCTTGTTGCCTCCGGTGATCAGCACCGAGGTCTGTTCCTTGTTCGTCATGCCCTCTGAAGACGAGACCCCCTCCCTGCCTGTGACGCAATGTGAGCGACGTCACAGAATCACCGTGATGGAACACGCTTCCCTGAGCGGTGGCCGTGTAAGCGGTTCAACGTGCCGGCGTCCGGTGGCCTTCTGCTGCGATCATGAGAGACTGCGGGTGGCGACGGCCTGGAGGCGACGGTGCGCAGGAGAGTGCTGGCATTCTCAGGGGTGCTCGCGCTCGCGGGCGCCCTGGTCGCGGCGGTGGTGGCCGTCCGCGATGGCGGTGAGCGGCGGTTCCTCGGCTCGGCCGCGGAGATCGAGGTCTACGCTCGTGGTGTGGCGGAGGGCGATCGGCTCGGTCCTCGCAGCGTCGGCGGGATGGAGTTCGAGGAGATTCGCCGCGAGCGCGGGGTGGTCGTCTTCCAGCAAGGGGAGCGCGAGCACAGTCCCTACGGGTACGCCTGGAGCCCGCACGGTGACCCCGCCCGGCTCCTCGCGGACGTGGAGTGGTCGGCGGATCACCTCGATCACCGTTTCGAGCACCTGCAGGGCGCCTTCTACTCCTGGCGGGGCAGCCGCTGAGGGTCGGCGCTCAGGGCCTGCCGGCCGCGCGGCGGGTGAAGCCGCGGGTGGTGGGCACCAGGGCCGCGGCGGCCGGGGCGAGGAAGCACACCAGGGCGCATCCGGCCAGGACCGGTTGCGGGCCGAAGGCGTCCATGGCCGGGGCGAGGAAGGCGAGGCCGACGGGGGCCAGGCCGTAGGAGACGAGGAAGTCGAGTGAGGAGACGCGGGCGAGCAGGCGCGGCTCCACCTCGCGCTGGGTGGCGGTGAACCAGGGGACGTTGAACAGCTCGATGCCCAGCCCCGCCACCGCGTAGGCGGCGAACACGGCGGCCGGGTGTGCGGGGAGGAGGAGGCTGAGGGGGGCGAAGCCGTACAGGGCCAGGCCCGCCAGGGCGGTCCAGCCCTGGGCGCGGGGGTTCCAGCGGGCCACGAGCACCGCGCCGGCCAGCGCGCCGAGGGTGTAGGCGGTGAGTGCGGCGGCCAGGATCGCCTCGGTGCCGTAGCGGTCGCGGCTGATCAGCGGGAGTGCTACGCCGGTGGCCGAGTAGCCGGTGAAGATGACGGCGGCGAGGGCTGCCAGGCCGGCCAGGAACCACGGGTGCCGGCGGGCCTCTCGGATGCCCTCGCCGAACTCCTCCAGGAGCCTGATCCGCTCGGGCGCGGGAGCGAGCGCCGGTCCGGGCGCGGGCGCCGGTCCGGGTGCGGGCACGGGTGCCGGAGGGCCGCTGGGGGCCGGGAGTCCTCGGGGTGGGAGGAGGGCGGCGAGCAGCCACAGGAGGCCCGTGCCGACCAGCAGCATCCAGGTGTCCAGGACGACCGCCAGCAGCGCCGTGCCCGCCGGCGCGATCAGCGTGGTGACGCGTACGGCGAAGGTGATGGCGGCGTTGGCCTGCCGCCGCCGCCCGTCATCGACCACCTCGGCCGTGAGCGCCTGGAACGCGGGCCGGCACGCCCCCTGACCGGCCCCGACGACGGCCGCCGCCACCGCCATGAGCAGGACGGAGCCGCCCTCCCCCACCGCGACGTCCGGAGCGGAGAGCCCGGCCGCGACGCCCGAGGCAGCGTGCCCGGCTGCGACGGCCGAGGTGGCGAGCCCGGCCGCGATGGCCGGGGTGGCGACGGCGGCGGCCAGGCCCGCCCAGAGCACCACGCCCCGCCGCGAGTACCGATCGGCGAGCACCCCGCTGATCGGCACCGCGACGAGGAAGCCGACGGTGCGAGCGGCCAGCACGACGCCCAGCCCGGCCGCGCTGAGGGACCGGTCGAGAACGGCCAGCCCCAGCACGAAGGGCAGCGCCCAGGTGGCCAGCCCCGAGGCGGTGGTGCCGCACCACAACCGGACGAAGCTCCCGTCACGCAGGATCGACCGCGACCGGGCCGAGGCCGGAGCGCCTCGGCTCACGTCCCCAGCTCCCGCAGATAAGCCCCGAACCCCTCCAGCCCGTCGATGTTGCGCGGCCCGCTGATCCCCTCGTTGTAATCCATCACGTAGAACCGATCCTCGACCACAGCAGGCAGCTTGCTGGTCGTGGGGAACTCCTTCAAGAACTTGATCTTCTCGGCCGCGGGCTTGTCCCCGTAGTCCAGGATGATGATCACCTCCGGCTCGGCCTCCACCACGGCCTCCCAGGTGACCTCCCCCCACCGCGCGTCCAGCTCACCGAACACGTTCCGCCCGCCGGCGAACCGGATGATGTCGTTCGGCGGCACCTGGCTCCCGGCGGTGAACGGCTTGTCGGTGCCGGAGTCGTACAGGAAGACCGGCACAGGATCCCCCTGGGGTGCCTGCGCGCGGACCGCCTCGACGCGCTTGCGGTAGCCGTCGATCAAGGTCCGTGCCCTGTCCTCGACGCCGAAGATCTTGCCGAGGCGTTCGAGGTCGGTGTAGAGGGCTTCGAACGGGGTGACGCGCTCGGGGTAGCCGGGATAGTTGAAGCACGACTCGGTGTGCATGAAGCTCTGGATCTTCAGGCCGTCGAGGATGGCCGGGGTGATGCCGCGCTGGTCGCTGAAGCCTGAGCGCCAGCCGGCGACGACGAAGTCGGCCTTGGCGTCCACGACCAGCTCCCGGTTGAGCAGGTCGTCGCTGAGGAACGTGACCTTGGCGTACTCGCTCGCCCAGGGCGACTCCGTGACCGGCGGGTTGGCCGGCGGCATGACGTAGCCGTGGACGTGCTCGGTGAGCCCGAGGGCGAACAGCTTGTCCGCGCTGCCGCCCTCGTAGACGACCGCGCGCCGCGGCGTGGTGTAGGCGATGTCCTGTCCGCATCGCTTGACCGTCACCGTACGCGCGGCGGCGGCGGTGCCGCCCTCCACCTGCGCGCCGCAGCCGGCGAGCAGGAGCATGCCCGCCAGCAGCGCGGCGGAGGTACGTGTGTTCACGCGGGATTTCCTTCCATGGTCGTGGCGGTGCCCAGGTCGTAGAGCACCTGGGGGACTCCGGTGAGGGGATGGGGGACGACGCTGGCCTCGACGCCGAACACCTCGCGCAGCAGCCGGGAGGTCAGGACGTCGGCGGGCGGGCCGCAGGCGACGAGGGCTCCGTGGGAGAGCACGGCGAGCCGGTCGCAGGCGGAGGCGGCGAGGTTGAGGTCGTGCAGGGTGACGAGCACGCCCGGCCCCGCGTGCCTGAGCATCGACAGCAGCCGGATCTGGTGGTGCAGGTCGAGGTGGTTGGTCGGCTCGTCGAGCACCAGCACCCGCGGCTCCTGCACGAGCGCCCTGGCCACCAGGACCCGCTGGCGCTCTCCCCCGGACAGCGACAGCACGCCGCGCCCGGCCAGGTGCAGCACCTCCATCCGGGCCATCGCCTGGCGGCACAGCTCGCGTTCGCGGGCGCTGAGCGGCTGGTTGCCGCGCAGGTGCGGGGCGCGGCCGAGGCCGACGACCTCCTCGACCGTGAAGTCGAGGTCCGCGCGCCCCTCCTGGGTGAGGGCGGCGACCAGGCGGGCGCTGTCACGCAGCGGCATCGCCGCCAGATCCTGCCCGTCGATCCGGACGGCGCCGCCCGCCGGCCGCAACGCCCGGTACACGCACCGCAGGGCCGTCGTCTTGCCCGAGCCGTTGGGCCCGACCAGCCCCACCACCTGGCCCGGCTCGACGGCCAGCGTCAGCTCCTCGACGATCGGGGCGCCGCCGATGGACACCGACAGCTCGTCCAGCAGCAAGCGAGCCATCAGCGTCCCCCGAACAGGTAGCCCCGGCGGCGCAGCAGCACCACGAAGACCGGCACGCCCACCAGCGCGGTGATCACACCCAGCGGCAGCTCACGCGGCGCCACCAGCGTCCTGGCCACCAGGTCGGCCCACACCATGAAGATCGCCCCGGCGAGCGGCGCGACCGTGAGCACGCGGACGTGCGCCGCCCCCGTCCACAGCCGCACGAGGTGCGGCATGATCAGCCCGACGAACCCGATCGCGCCGCTGACCGCGACCATCGCCCCGGTCGCCAGGGACGTCAGCACGAACAGGCCGCGGCGCAGCCTGACGGTGTCGACGCCCAGGCTCGCCGAGGTCTCGTCGCCCAGGGCGAGCACGTCCAGGCTGCGGGCGAAGCGGCGCAGCAGCACGACGGTGGCGGCGGTGACGACCGCCACGACGGGCAGCGCCCCCAGGTCGCCGCGCCGAAGCCGCCCATCGACCAGAACAGCACGGTGCTCGTCGACTCGCCGTCGGGCACGAAGTACACGATCAGGCTCATCACCGCCTGGAAGCCGAACGCCATCGCCACCCCGGTCAGCACCAGCCGCAGCGGCGAGAGCCCGCCGGCGCCGCGCGAGGCCAGGTAGACCAGCGCGGAGACGAGCAGCGCCCCGAGGAACGCGCCGGCCGAGACCGCGTAGATCCCCAGCGCGGTGAGCGTGCCCGTGACGCCCACCAGCACCGCCCCGGCCGACGCCCCCGAGGACACGCCCAGCACGTACGGGTCGGCGAGCGCGTTGCGCACCATGGCCTGGATCGCCACGCCGACCACGCTGAGCCCGGCCCCCACCAGGACGGCGAGCAGCACGCGCGGTGTCCGCACCTGCCAGATGATCTGGTACGCCGTGACCTCCTCGGCCGTGATCGACCCGGCGGTCACGGCCGCCCACAGGAAACGCAGCGTCTCCCCCGGCGGCACGGCGGCGGCGCCCAGCCCGATCGCCAGCAGCACCGACACGGTGAGGACGGCCGCGAGCACGGCGACGACCAGCGGCATCACGAAGGCGGGGGGCGACTCGGGCAACGTTCTCAAGGACACTCCAGAAAACGAGAATCATTTTCGATGGAAGACCGTATCACCACAAACCGCCGCGATCTCCCCGTACGGCATGAAGACGGTTATCGTTTGCGTAGCGGATCAGGACGTCGGCAGGAGAAACACGTGCGAGGACGAGCCGCGACGATCGTGATGGCGCTCCTGGTGGCGGCCCTGTGGGGGTGCGGCGGCCAGGAGCCGGCCGGGGAGGGCGAGCGGCGGCTCACCCTGGCCGCCCCGCGCGACCTCGTCGCCGGCCCCGAGGACCCCTACTACGCTCACCAGACGTTACGGATCTGGGAGCCGCTGGTGACCGTGGACGACCGGTTGCGGCCCGTCCCGGCGCTGGCCGCGTCCTGGGCGGTGGCGGAGCAGGGGCGGCGGTGGACGTTCACGCTGCGCGAGGGGGTGCGGTTCAGTGACGGCACGCCGCTGACCGCCGAGTCGGTGGTGGCCAACGTGGAGCGATTCGTCCGGATCGCGCCCCGGCAGTCGGCCTTCTTCAGTCTCGACGCCGGGATGGAGGCCGCGTACGGCAAGCTGGACGACGTGCGGGCCGAGGGCGGCAAGGTGGTGTTCGAGCTGAAGGAGGGCGTGGCCGACCTGCCGGGCAGGCTGGCCGGCTTCTCCAGCATGGTGCAGTCGCCGAAGGCGTTCGCCGCCTCGGGGGGCTTCGCCGGCGAGCCGATCGGCACGGGGCCGTACACGCTGGCGAGCTGGACCAAGGGGCAGCAGGCCGTGCTCGCCGCGAACCCGCACTACCACGGCACGGCCCCCGCCTACGACACGATCGTGGTCAGGGTGATCCCGGACGCCAACGCGCGGGTCGCCGCGTTACGGGCCGGCGAGGTGGACGGGCTGATCGACAAGGGCGCGCTGCTGCCCGGCCAGGTCGCCGCGATCGCCGGTGACAGCGGCTTCCGGGTCGTGCGCAGCCCCTCGGTGCTGACGCACTACCTGACCTTCAACGCCTCCCGCGAGCCGTTCTCCGACCCCCGGCTGCGCGAGGCCGCCGACCTGGCCATCGACCGGCGGGCCATCGCGGGCACCCTGCTGGCCGGCACGGCCACGCCGGGCGCGGGCTTCCTGTCGCCGGTCTTCGGCGACCTCGCCGACCCCGGCATCACCGCCCCGTACGACCCGGGCAGGGCCCGCGCGCTCGTGGCCGAAGCGGGGCCGCCGGCGCAGCCCGTCACCATCCTCATCTCCTCGGCCGAGACCGGGCAGTTCCCCTACACCGACGTCGCCGAGGTGTTGCGCGCCGCGTTCGAGCAGGCGGGGCTGCCGGCCGAGGTGACCGTGGCCGAGGCCACCAAGGCCGTGATGGAGGCCGGCGACTACGACGTCTTCCTCAGCGCGTACAGCGTGCCGAACGGCGACGCCGACTACCTGTTCCGGCGGTTCCTGCGCTCCGACGCGTCCTGGAACGTGGAGCGCCGGCTCGGGTACCGCGACGCCGAGTTCGACGAGCTGGTGGACCGGGCGGCGGCGCGCACGGACCCGGCCGGGCGCCGCGAGCTGTACCACCGGATCCAGCGGCTGCTGGCGGCGGATCGGCCGATGGTCGCGCTGGCCTACCAGGACAACGCCATCGTGACGACCGCCAAGGTCGGCGGGGCGGCCCAGAGCGCGGCGTACGTGGTGGACCTGGGCAGGCTGGCGCCGGCGAAGTGACGGCCGTCGTCCTGCGGCGCGCCGCCGAGCTGCTGCTCGTGCTGCTGGTGCTGTCGGTGCTGGTCTTCCTGCTGACCTCGCTCGCGCCGGGCGACCCGGCCGAGGAGATCCTGCGGCGCGGCGGCGTCCAGCCGACGGCGGCCGGGGTGGCGGCGCTGCGCGCGGAGCTGGGGCTCGACCAGCCGCTGTTCACCCGCTACCTGCGGTGGCTGCTCGCCGCGCTGCGCGGTGACCTGGGCCGCTCCTACGTCGATCGGTCACCCGTGGCGGCCGGGATCCTGGCGCGGCTGCCGGCCACGCTAAGGCTGGCGGTCGCGGCGGCGGCGGTCGCGGCGGGGCTGGCGTTGCTGGTCGTGCTCAGGGCCGCGGTCCGGCCGCGGGCGCTCGACAGCCGGGTGCTGGCGTTCGTGACGGTGGCGATCGGGGGTGTGCCGCCCTACATCGTGGGGATCCTGCTGATCAGCGTGGTGGCGGTGGGGTGGCGGTTGCTGCCCACGAGCGGGGACACCGGCCCCGGCGCGGTGGTGCTGCCCGCGCTCACGCTCGGGCTCACCGGTGCCGCCACGCTGCTGCGGCTGCTGCGGGGCGATCTGGCGCGGGCCCTGCGGCTGCCGTTCGTCCGGCTCGCTGCCGCCAAGGGGCTGGGGCGGCGGCGGGCGGTCACCGTCCACGCCCTGCGTGTGGCGGCGCCGAACGCGGTCACGGCCGTCAGCCTGGTGCTGGTGGAGCTGGTGGCCGGGGCCGTGGTGGTGGAGACGTTGTTCGCCTGGCCCGGGGTGGGGCAGCTCGCCGTGGTGGCGATCAGGCAGCGGGATCTGCCTGTCGTGCAGGCGTACGTGCTGGTGGTGGCGGTGGCGACGATCCTGGTGCTGGCGCTGGCCGAGCTGTGCCTGTCGGCCCTGGACCCCCGGCTGCGCCGCCGATGACGCACCCGTTGCCGAAAGGCCGTGGGGGTGTTGTCACCCTCGGGCTGGTGGTCCTGTTCTGCCTGCTCACCCCCTTGCTGACCGGCCACGACCCGTACCGTCCCGACCTGACACGCGCCCTCCTGCCGCCCGGCCCCGGCCACTGGCTCGGCACCGACCAGCTCGGCCGCGACCTCCTCACCAGGACGGCCACGGCGGGCCGCACCTCCCTGCTGATCACGTTCGTCATCACCGCGCTCACCACGGCCCTCGGCACGATCGCCGGCGCCGTGGCGGGGCTGGCGGGCGGGATCCCCGACCGGCTGCTGCGCTTCGCGGCCACCGTGGCGCTCGCCCTGCCGGGCCTCACCCCGGCACTCGCGCTGGCAGGCGTGCTGCCGCCCGGGCAGCTCACCGTGCTGGCCGCGCTGGTGCCGCTCGGCTGGGTGAGCTGCGCTCTCGTCGCCCACACGACCACCCGCCGGGTGGCCTCCGCCGATCACGTGCTGGCCGTGCGGGCGATCGGCGCGTCGCCGTTCTACCTGCTGCGCCGCACCATCGGCCCGCATCTCGCGGGGCCGGTCCTGACCGTCGCCACCGCCGACTTCGCCCGTACGCTGGTCGCCGTCACCTCGCTCGGCTTCCTCGGCATCGGCCTGCCCCCGCCCGCCACCGACTGGGGCGGCATGGTGAGCGAGGCCACCGCGCTGCTGGTCACCGCGCCCCGGCTGGCGATCGTGCCCGCGCTCGCGCTCGCCGTCACGGGGCTGGCCGTCGCGCTCGTGGCCGACTCCCTGCACGCCACCAGGCGGACCTGAGGCCCTTCAGTCCAGACGCAGGCTGGACGGCGGCGGGTGCGGCAGCTCGCGCCCCGTATCGACGGTGATGCCGTCGATGGCCAGCTCCAGGTAACGGCGCCAGGCCTCCGGCTCGGCGGCGAGCAGCGGCTCGGCCGTGTGCTGGACGCCGCTCACCAGCAGGACGACGTCGATGCCGGTGATGCCGGGCCGGACCGCGCCCGCCTGCCGGGCGCGGGCGGTGAGCCGCTCCGCGACCTCGCACAGGCGATGGATGGCCTCGCGCACCTCCGCGTGCTGCAGGGACGGCCGCCCGACGGTCTCGCAGAACGCCCGGTCACCGACGAAGGTCTCCACGCAGACCGTCATGAACCGGCGCAGCGCCGGACCGGGGTCGCCGTCCGCGAGCAGCTCGTCCCCGGTGTCGGCGAGCCGGCCGAGGATGCCCAGCATGATCGCGGCGAGCAGCTCGTCCTTGGCGGCGAAGTGCCGGAAGACCGTGCCCTTCCCCACCCCGGCCCGCTGCGCGATCTCTCCGATGGACACCTCCACGCCGCGCTCGGCGAACAGCTCCGCCGCGGCGTCCAGCAGCAGCCGGCGGTTGCGCACCGCGTCGCTGCGCGACGAGGCGGCGGGCGTCGTCCCAGCCATGTCTCTCCCTCCCGCGATCAGTCTAGCGCAAGGTGACCAGCCGGTCCGTTTCATCCGTTACGCTGAAAGTGACCGACTGGTCCGCTAGTTCCGAGACACTTGGAGAGCCAACACATGAGCACCACGTTGCACGGCAAGGTCGCCCTCGTCACCGGCGCGTCCTCGGGCATCGGCGAGGCCACCGCGCTCGCCCTGTCCGCGGCGGGCGCCTCCGTCGCGGCCGGCGCCCGCCGCGCCGACCGGCTGAAGCTCCTGGCGGACCGGGCGCCGGGCGAGCTGCTCCCGCTCGACCTGGACGTGACGGACCAGGAGTCGGTACGTGCCGCCGTCGCGGCGACCGCCGAGCGCTTCGGCGGCCTGGACATCCTGGTGAACAACGCCGGGGTGATGCTCAGCGGCCCGATCGCGGGCGCGGACACCACGCAGTGGACCCGCATGGTCGAGACGAACCTGCTCGGCTCGATGTTCACGGTGCACGCGGCGCTGCCGTACCTGCTGGAGCGCAAGGGCACCGTCGTGCAGGTCTCTTCGACCTCCGGCCGGACCGCCTCGGCCTACGGCGCCGTCTACGCGGCGACGAAGTTCGGCGTCACCGCCTTCTCGGAGGCGCTGCGGCAGGAGGTCACCGCGCAGGGTGTCCGGGTCGTGGTCGTCGAGCCCGGCTTCGTCGCCACCGAGCTGGCCGACCACATCACCGATCCGTCGATCCGGGCGATGGCCCGGGAGATGGCCGAGTCCATGCGCAGCCTGCGGCCGGCGGACATCGCCGCCGCCGTCACGTACGCCGTCACCCAGCCGGCGCACGTGGCGGTCAACGAGCTGCTCATCCGCCCCACCGACCAGATCAGAGCCTGAGCATGATCTTCCTGCCCCCTCGCCGTCCTGGCTATTGTTGATCTCCACACGGCGGAGGGGGATCATCACTGATGGCTCAGGGCGGGGCCGGAGCGTCGCTGGGCAGCCGGTACGTGCTGCTCGACGAGATCGGCGGCGGCGCGATGGGGGCGGTCTGGCGGGCGCGGCAGCGCGACACCGGGGAGATCGTGGCGGTCAAGCTGCTGCGCGACGGCCTGGCCGGGGACAGCGACCTGGTCCTGCGGTTCGTGCAGGAGCGCAACGTGATGCGCGCCCTGCGCCACCCGCACATCGTCACCGTCCGCGACTTCGTCATCGAGGGAGAGCGTCTCGCGCTGGTCATGGACCTCGTCGAGGGCGGGGACCTGCGCGGGCTGCTCCGGCAGCGCGGCACTCTGCCTCCCGAGGAGGCGGCCCGGCTGATGGCCCAGGTCGCCGACGCGCTGGCGGCCGCGCACACCATCGGCGTCGTGCACCGGGACGTCAAGCCGGGCAACGTCCTGATCGACGGGGCCACCGGCCAGGCGCGGCTGACGGACTTCGGCGTGGCCCGCATCGTCCACGGCCCCGGCCTCACCCAGACCAGCGCGGTCATCGGCACCCCGGCCTACCTGGCTCCCGAGGTGGCCGACGGCGCCGCGGCGGGGCCGGCCGTGGACGTGTACGCCGTCGGGCTGATCCTGTACGAGCTGCTCGCGGGGCGGCCGCCGTTCGTCGGCGATCATCCGATGGCCCTGCTCCGCCAGCACGCCACGGCCACGCCGCGCCGGCTGCCCGGCATGCCCGACCCGTTGTGGGCGCTCATCCAGGCGTGCGCCGCCAAGGATCCGGCGGGGCGGCCCGGTGCGTACGCGGTGGCGGCGGCGTTGAGGGAGGCGGCCCCGTCGCTGGCCGGCCTGCCCGCCCTGCCCCCTGTCCCCCGGGACGAGGCCGTCTCCACCACCTCCGAGCCCCTCGCCGCCGCGAACCCGCCATCGCCCCCGCCGTCACCGCTCACCCCACCGCCGCACAACGGGGCGCCCATCCCGCCGCCGCACAGCCAGCCGCCCGCCCCACCGGCATCGAGCGCGCCACCGCACGACCAGCCGCACACCCTGCCGCCCGTGGCACCGTCCGGCGAGGACACCCAGACCTCGGCCAGGCGCGGCCGTTCGCGGCAGCGCCTGCTCATCGCCGCCTCCGCCACCGCCGCGCTGGCCGTCGCCGCCGCCGTGGCCGTAAGCGGTCCGTGGCGCACACCGGACGCAGGCGCGGCCCCCGCCCCGTCCACACCCCCGGCCGGCGAGGCGGCGAACCTGTCCGTCATCACGCCCACCCCCGCCACCACCACGCCGTCCGCCAAGCCGCTCGCGAAACGCAAGATCCCCCAGGAGCAGCCGACCACCGAGCCCCCGACCACCCCGCCACCCTCGACCACCCCGCCCACGCGCCGCGTCCGCACCCCCAAGCCGCGGCAGACCTCCCCTCAGGTGGACAAGCCGGTGGAGGAGGACGAAAAGCCGCCGTCGCAGGAGCCGGCGCCGTCCTGGCAGTGCCGCCCTTGGATCGCCACGGGCGGCGGAGCCGAGATGTCGCCCTGCATGGCCGTGGTGGGTGACACCCTGCACCTCAAGGGCCAGGTCAGAGGATCCGTACGATCCGACGTCCACGTGCAGCTCTACGACACCGACGCCGACAGGAACCTCTCCCAGCCGTTCCTCTGCACCGGCCTCACCCCGCCGGCCGGGGGCGGGGTCGCGACCTGCGGCCCGTTCGAGGTGACGGCCCCGCGTACCGGAGCCAAGACCGACGTGCGCCAGCGGTGGCGGGCGACGGGCGGCACGACCTGGGGCGGCGGCGCCGAGAGCCCGTGGGTGCGCTGGTGACCGGTCAGGCGGGAGGCAGGACGCGGCACAGCGCGTCGAGCGCGGCCCCGTAGCCGTGGTCGGGCGGGGTCGCGTAGCCGATCACCAGGCCGTCGCGGGCGGGCATGACGGCGGCCGGGTGGCGGTAGCCGGCGAGGCCCTCCAGCGCGATCGACTGCCGGGCCGCGGCCTTGACGACGGCGTGCTCGGTGCCGGGCGGCAGGTGCAGCACCGCGTGCAGCCCGGCGGCGATGCCGGTCGTGGTGAGGTGCGGCGCGCGGGCGGCGAGGGTGGCGACGAGGCGGTCGCGCCGGTCGCGGTACCGCTGGCGCATGCGGCGGAGGTGCCGGTCGTAGTGGCCGGAGTCGATGAAGTCGGCGAGCGTGAGCTGGTCCGTCACGCCCGTCCAGGCCTCCCGCTCGCCCTTGGCCGCCAGGACGGGGGCGAGCAGGTGCTCCGGCAGCACCATCCAGCCGAGGCGCAGCGCCGGTGAGATGCTCTTGCTGGTCGAGCCGAGGTAGACGACCCGCTCCGGGTCCAGGCCCTGGAGCGCGCCGACGGGCTCGCGGTCGTAGCGGAACTCGCCGTCGTAGTCGTCCTCCAGGATCAGCCCGCCGCCGGAGCGGGCCCAGGCCACCGCGGCCACGCGCCGCTCGGGGTGCAGGGGCCCGCCGGTCGGGAACTGGTGTGCCGGGGTGAGCAGCGCCGCCCTGACACCCTTGAGCCCGTCCAGCTCGGTGGTGCGGGCGCCGTGCTCGTCGAGCGTGAGCGGCACCGTACGGACGGAGGCCGCCGCCAGCACGGCGCGGTGGAAGGCGAGCCCGTAGGACTCCACGGCCAGCGGCCCGCGCAGCACCCTGCCGCCGAACAGCAGCCGCAGCGCGTGCGCGAAGCCGGCGCAGACCACGATCCGCTCCGGCGTGGTGCGCACGCCGCGGGCTCGCGCCAGGTACTCGGCCAGCGCCCGGCGCAGCTCGGGGCGGCCCTGCGGGTCGCCGGGGCCGAAGGCCTCGTTCGGGGCGGCGTTCAGCGCGCGGCGGGCGGCGGCCAGCCAGGCCGAGCGCGGGAACGAGGCGGCGTCGGGCCGGCCCTGCCGCAGGTCGTGGACGGGCGGGGACGGGCGCGGGGGAACCCTGCCCGGCGCGCGTGGCCGCCGGGCGGGCTCGGCGCGGGACGCCACCCGGGTGCCCGAGCCCTGCCGGGCCACCAGCCAGCCCTCGGCGACCAGCTCGGCGTAGGCGTCGGCGACGGTGTTGCGGGCCAGGCCGAGGTCGGCGGCGAGGGAGCGGTAGGGCGGCAGCCTGGTGCCCGCGGTCAGCCTGCCGTCCCGTACGGCTTCGCGCAGCGCGCGGGCCAGCGCGGCGCGCCGGCTGCCCCGGCCTGCCAGCTCCAGATGCAGATCGGCACCGAGCCGCTGCGCCACATTGACCCAGGAATCCGACACGAAAATGCACCCTATATCGGGTCTTTTCCGACCGTAGCGTTGGGTCCATGAACGCCATGAACGCTATGAACACCTTGCGCACCGCCGTCCGAGGCCCCGTTCTGCTGCCCGGCGACCCCGGCTTCGACACGGCCCACCGCCCCTGGAACCTGGCCGTCGAGCAACCCGTGGCGGCCGTGGTGGAGGCGGCCGACGCCGACGACGTGGCCGCACTCGTCCGTTTCGCCCGCGCGGCGGGGCTGAGCGTCGCCGTGCAGCCGAACGGGCACGGCGCGTCCGGCAGCGCCGCGGGCACGATCCTGCTGCGTACGGGCCGGTTGCAGACCTTGGAGCTCGACCCGGCGGCGCGCCGGGCGCGGGTCGGCGCGGGGGTGCGGTCGGGACAGCTGCAGGCCGCCGCCGCCCCGCACGGCCTGACGGGGCTGCCCGGCAGCTCCCCCGTCGTCAGCGTGGCGGGGGTGGCGCTCGGGGGCGGGCTGAGCTGGTTCGGCCGGGCGCACGGGTGGGTGGCGGACGCGGTCGCCGCGTTCGACGTCGTGGACGCCGAAGGGCGGCAGCGGCACGTCACCGCGGGCTCCGACCCCGACCTGTTCTGGGCGCTGCGCGGCGGGGGCGGCGACTTCGCCGTCGTCACCGCGCTGGAGCTGGCGCTGTTCCCGGCGCCGCGCCTGTTCGGCGGCCGGGTCCTGTGGTCGGGCGAGCACGCCGGCGAGGTCATGGACGCCTACCGCCGGATCACCGCCACCGCGCCCGAGGAGCTGACGGTCTGGCTGGACCTGCTGCACTTCCCCGGCTCCGCCCCCATGGTCGCCGTGGACGCCACGTACCTCGGCGAGCAGGACGCGGCCCGCGACCTGCTGGCGCCGCTGGACCGCCTGGCCCCGCCGCTGTCCGACAGCCGGCGGGTCATGGCCGTCTCCGAGCTGGGCGGCATCACCGCCGAGCCCACCGACCCCGGCCCCGGCCTCTCGCGCGCCGAGCTGCTGACCGGGCTGGACGACGCGGCGGCCAAGGCCCTGCTCGCCGAGCCGATCGCGCCGCTGCTCAGCGTGCAGGTCCGGCACCTCGGCGGCGCGTTCGCCCGGCCGTCGGACACGCCGCAGGGGCCGTTGACCGAGCCCTACGCGCTCTACCTGTTCGGCATCCCCGCCGATCCGGCCGCCGCGAAGGCCGTGGCCGCCAAGCAGCGCGATCTCGCCGGGGTCCTGCCGGTCAGCGGGCGCAAGCCGTTCACCTTCCTCAACCCCGCCGAGACGGCGGCGGACGCCTTCACCCCGGCGGCCCTGGCTCGGCTGCGCGCCGTCAAGCACCGCCACGACCCGCACGGCGTCTTCCGCGCCAACTTCCCCGTCGGCGGCTGACGTTCCGGTCAGGGCTTGCGCGCGAAGACGATGGCTCCGGGGGCGCGCTCGTCGAGGTCGAGCAGCAGCTGGGCCTCGACCGTGAACCCGGCGTCACGCAACCGGTCCGCCACCTGATCGGGGGTGCGGCGGTGGATGTACACCTTCATGGGATGCCCGCCGTACCCGCGCGTCTTCAGGTGCGACTCGTCGCCGGCGTGGAAGCCGACCAGCAGCGGCCCGCCGGGCCGCAGCACCCTGCGGAAGTGGCCGAACACGCCGGGAATCGCGTCGTCGGGGACGTGGATCAGCGACCAGAACGCTAGCAGGGCACCCACCGAGGCGTCGGGCAGGTCGAGGTCGGTCATCGAGCCCACCTCGAACCGCAGATGGGGATGGTCGCGCCGGGCCACGTCGATCATGGCCGGGGAGAGGTCGAGGCCGAAGGCGTCCACGCCCAGCTCGTGCAGGTGCGCCGTGACGTGCCCCGGTCCGCAGCCCACGTCCGCCACCGGTCCGCCGCCGGCGGCGCGTACCAGGTCGGCGAACAGGGCCAGGGCCGCGCGCAGGTAAGGGCGCTCGCCGAGCGCGTCGCGCAGTTGGTCGGCGTAGCTGACGGCGACCGTGTCGTAGGAGGCGCGGGTGTCCTCCAGCCAGTTGTCCGCGTTCATGGGCCGACACCCTAGTACCGACGTGATCGGGAACGGCCATGATGAGGCGTGGCCGCGACCGGGAATGTCGGTGGCCGCTGCCATACTGCGGCACATGTCGATGGAGACGGTCGTGCTCACCGGCGCTGCGGGCAGCGTCGGTTCCGTGCTGCGTGAGCCGCTGCGGCGCCGGCTGCGCCGGTTGATCTCGGTCGACCGGGCACCGCTGACCGCCGGTGGGCCGGGCGAGGAGGTCCGGCAGGCCGAGCTGGGCGGCGTCGAGGACGTCCGGCCGCTCGTCGAGGGCGCCGACGCGATCGTGCACCTGGCCGGGGTGCCCGACGAGGCGCCGCTCGCCGACCTCCTGGAGGGCAATGTCCTGGGCACCCACCACGTGCTGGAGGCGGCCAGGCTCGCCGGGGTCGGGCGCGTGGTGCTGGCCAGCAGCAACCGGCTGACCGGCTGCTACCCGGCCGCGCAGCCGGTCTCGGCGGAGATGCCGCCGCGGCCCGACGGCGTGTACGGCGTCAGCAAGGTCGCCGTGGAAGCGCTGGGGCGGCTGTACGCCGACAAGTTCGGCCTGGAGGTGGTGTGCCTGCGCATCGGCAGCCTGGAGCCCGAGCCGAGCGAGCCCCGGCATCTGGCCACCTGGCTGAGCCCGCGCGACTGCGCCGGGTTCGTCTGGGCGGCGCTGACCCGGCCTGGCCTCGGCTTCACGGCTGCGTACGCGGTGTCGGCCAACACCCGCCGGTTCTGGGAGCTCGACGACGACCTCGGCTATCGGCCCCTCGACGACGCGGAGACCTACGCCGGCCGCGTCCCCGGCGCCGCGGAGTTCTTCTCCGACGGCCAGTTGCAGGGCGGTCTCTATGCCGGCGCCGACTACACCCTGCGGCACGCCTTGGGCGGCACGCCGTCCTGATCGCAGCGGTTCGGCTCGGACCGTCCACGGCATGGCGATCGCCGCCCCGGCGACCGCGCACCGTCCCGCGGGCGGCGCGCGGGCGGCGCGGGGACGCAGGCGGCGCGGGGGCGCAGGCGGCGCGCGGACGTGTGGGCGGCGAGGCATCCGGCGTCCCGCCTGACCTCCGCGCGCCCACGCACGTGCGAATGGCCGCAGACGTGCGAATGGCTCGCGCACGAACGGGCGGCGGAGGCGTACGGACTGCTGCCCGACCCCAGCGCGGGCGTCGGCGGGCTGCGGCGTAATCTGTCGTGGTCCTCTTGATCCCAGGTCCGAAGGAGGCCGCTGTGGACGACGTCAGGAGCCGGCATCGGATGCTCGCGGTGCTGACGCGCCGGGCGGCCGAGGGAAGCCGGCCCGGCGAGCGGACCGACGGCCACCGGGTGGCGCTGGCCATCGAGGGCGGCGGGATGCGCGGCACCGTGTCGGCAGGCATGGCGCTGGCGATCCAGCAGCTCGGCCTGCTGCCGCTGTTCGACGCCGTCTACGGCGCCTCCGCGGGGGCGATCTCGGGGGCGTGGCTGCTGAGCGCCCGCCCCGAAGGGCTGCGCGGCTGGACCGACCCGGTGTTCGCCAAGGCGCTGATCCGCCGCGGCAACGTACTGCGCGCTCGTCCCGTCGTGGACGTGCGGGGCCTGATCGAGACGGTCTACGTCCGCGAGTTCCCGCTCGACTTCGCCTCGGTGCTGGCCGCGCCGATCGAGTTCCATCCGCTCGCCACCGACGTGCTGACGGGCGAGGCGGTGGACCTGCACGCGGCGCTGACCGACGAGCGGGCCCTGCAGCTGGCTCTGCGGGCGAGCGCCGCGCTGCCGCTGCTGGCCGGGCCGCCCGTGGCGTTCGGTGACCGGCTGCTGTACGACGCGGGCGTGGCCGAGTCGATCCCCTTCCGCCAGGCGCTGCGCGACGGCGCCACCCATGTGCTCGTCCTGCGCTCACGCCGCCTCGTGGACAGTGCCTCCCCGCGTACGTCCCCGTCGTGGGGCGCGCGGCTCGTCACCGGCGTCGGCCTGCGCCGGCACAGCGCGGCACTGCGGACGGCGTTCCTGTCGCGGGACGCCAGGCTGGCCGCCGACGACCGCCTCCTGGCCGAGCACGATCTCGACGGGCCGTCCCTGAGCGACGGTCCCGCCGTCCTGTCCATCCGCCCGCCGGACACCTCGCCGGCCATCAGCCGTCTGGAGAGTGACGCGGCGCTGCTGCGGACGGCCTTCGAGGTGGGTCACACCGCCGCGACGGCGGTGCTCAAGGGCGTTTCCGTCTCTTGAGGCAGGCGGCGCTCGAAGGACGTGCCCCCTTGAAACTAGAGCAATTCTTTAGAAAGATGCTCTGCCATGGCCTCTGTGATGGTGGTGACCGGCGGGAGTCGCGGCATCGGGCACGCGGTGTGCGAACGCCTGGCCGGCGACGGGCACCGCGTGCTGCTGGTCGCACGGGACCCGGAACGCGGCCGGCAGGCCGCGGCGGGCATCCAGGGGAACGTCGAGTTCGTGGCGGGCGACCTGACGACGGTCGCGTCGGTGCGGCGGCTGGCCGAGGAGTTGCGGGAGCGGTGCCCGCGCGTGGACGTACTGGTGCACAACGCCGGGATCTGGCCCAGCCGCCGCGTCCTGACGGCCGATGGGGTGGAGGAGTCGTTCGCGGTCAACCACCTGGCGCCGTTCCTGCTCAACCGGCTGCTGGAGGATCGGCTCGGGCGGGTGGTGCAGGTCAGCGCGGGGCTCTACGTCAAGGGCAGGGCCGAGCCCGGCCGCACGTCCGTGGGGGCGGACTTCTCGTCCTTGCGGACGTACGCGGACACGAAGCTGTGCAACCTGCTGACCGTGCCGCTGTTCGCCGAGCGGTGGCGGGAGGCGGGTGTCACGATCGACGCCGTGCACCCGGGCGTGATCCGCACCGGGCTCGGTGACCGCAGCGGTCCCGCCGGGTGGCTGCTCAAGGTCGTGAAGCGTAGGTGGGCGACGGTCGAGCAGGGCGCGGGGCCGGTCGTGGCGCTGGTGGGCGGCACCGGCACCGGCCGCTACTTCGACCAGACGGCGAAGGTGCCACTTCAGGGGCCGGCGCTGGACGGGGAACTGGCGCGACGCATCTGGGACGAGGCCCAAGCGCTAACGGCAGCCAGATGAACCCGCGTGACCGGGCGAGACGCCGGCGGCGACGCGACGAACCCGCGCACGCGGGGCGACGCCGGAGGTTCGGCCACGGCGCGGTGAGCCCGTTCACTCGAACCACGGCGGTGGCGCGATGACCCGGCACAAGCGCAGCGAGGAGACGATCAGGAGGCTGCTCGACACGGCGCTGGACATCTACCCGGACGACTTCACGCTCAGAGCGCTGACCGCGCGCAGCGGCGTCAGCATGGGCAGCGTGTACCACCACTTCGGCAGCCTGGAGGGATTGGCCGCCGCGCTCTACAGCCGGTGCATGGGCGCGCTGCTCGACACCTTGATCAGCGCCGTGGACCAGGCCACGGACGCCCGCGACGGCGTGCGCCGCGCGGTGACGGCCTATCTGGGCTTCACCGCCGACCATCCCGGCGAGGCCCGTTTCATCCATGCGGCACCGTACGCGATCGACCTCGGTCCGTACGCCGAGCGGATCGCGGCGGACAAGGCGCCGCGACTCGAGCGGCTGAACGGCTGGATCCTCGGGCACATGGACGCCGGCACGGTCGCCCGCCTGCCCGTGGCGCAGGTGGAGATGCTGCTGATCGGGCCCGTCGCCGAGGTGACCAGGCGGTGGCTGGCGGGGGCGCCGGAGATCGACCTGGCGGAGGCGGCACAGGTCCTGCCGGATCGTGTCTGGCGCTCGCTGAGCGCACGGCTGTGAATTGTGGGACCGCCGGGAATTACTTCATCGATCCGCTCCGAAGAATCACCGTCGAGCGCGTATTAGTGCATAGAGCGGAATTAGCGGCCTTCCTATGGTGAGAATCAATCTCACGGAAAGGAAGGGATCATGCGAAAGCTCCTCGCGAGCGGCGTCCTCGCCGCCTCGTTGGCCCTTACCGGACTCGCCACTGCGGCTCCCGCACAGGCCAGCGTCGCCGCCGACGCCACCGCGGTCAGTGCCACCGTGAAGTGCCCGAGCGGTTACTACTGGCACAAGCACTGGTACAAGAAGTGGTACAAGGCCGGTCACTGGTACAAGGGCCACTACCACAAGAAGGGTCACTACCACTACTACTACAAGTGGCACTGCCACAAGAAGCGCTGATCCACTGAAAGGGCCCGCCGACATTCTGGTCGGCGGGCCTTTTCGCGTTCATGAGAATTCCAGGAACGCGGGGGGACCACTTTCGGATTCGGTCAGCAGAGTGAAGGATCATCAGGTGAGTCTGCCCGGTGGGCGCGGCAGCAAGACGCTGACCGTTGTTGCCAGGTCAGCCCGCGCGGTCGGCCAGGTTCTGGACCCAGGACGAGACGCCCTGCATGAGGACGTCCAGTTCCTTGCGCAGGGCTTCGTTCTCGGTGCGCAGTTCGAGGTTCTCCTCGCGCAGGGCGGTGTTGTCGGCGCGCAGTTCGAGGTTCTCCTCACGTAGGGCGGTGTTGTCGGCGCGCAGTTCGGCGTTCTCCATGCTCAGTGGGGCGAGTCGGGCGCGCGGGACGGTGGTCTCAGCGGTCGTACCGGGCGATCCGAGGTGCTCGGCGTCTTCGCGGGCCGGTGCGGTGGCGTCGGGAGGCTGGTTCGTGGTTGGCGAGCGTGGGGGCTCGTGCTCCGCGTGGCTCGTCCGGGCGGGCGCGGACGGGCGGAACGCGTCCCGCCAGGGGCCCAGCTCCTCGTGCCCGATCCGCACCGGGGCAGGCGGCCAGGCCTGGGTGGCGGTCGTGACGGGCGGCTCGGCGGGAGGCCGGGCCGGTGCGTCCGAAGCCGGGGCCGCCGCACCGACCGCGCCTGCCGGGTGGGCCGTGGACGCTGCCGGTGAAGCCGGCGACACGGCCAGGGAAGGCGGGGACACGGCCCCGGAAGACGAGGACACGCCCCCGGCGGGCAGGGGCGCGGCCCCAGCGGGCGAGGATGCGGGCGCGGCGGGCGAGGATGCGGGCGCGGTGGCGGGGCGGGGCCTGGGCAGGGTGAGGGTCACGAGGGCCGCGACCAGGGCGACACCGCAACCGACCAGCAGCACCGTCCGGAACCCCCACTCCGACGGCAGCACGTGCCCACCCATGCTCACCGTCAACTGCGACAGGATGACCCCGACCACCGCGGCCGACACCGAGGTGCCGATGGAGCGCATCAGGGTGTTGAAGCTGTTCGCCGAGGCGGTCTCGCTCTGCGGCACGGCGCCCATGATGAGCGCGGGCATCGCCCCGTAGGCCAGGCCGACGCCGATGCTGCCGACGCTGCCGGCGACCATCAATCCCCATGCCCAGCCCATCAGCCCGACCGCGGCCCCGTACCCCATTGCGATGATCAGCGCGCCGACGAACAGGCTCGTCCTGGGCCCCCGGGCGGCCGACAGGCGGGCGCCCAGGGAGGAGACGGCCATCATCATCAGCCCCGACGGCGCCAGCCACAGCCCCGCCGCGAGCATCGACTGGCCCAGGCCGTAGCCGGTCTCCGCGGGGAGCTGGAGCACCTGGATGACGACGAGCGACTGCGCGTACATGGCGAAGCCGATGAGGACGGAGGCGACGTTCGTGAGCAGGACCTGAGGACGGGCGGTGGTGCGCAGGTCCACGAGCGGGTCGCGGACGCGCAGCTCCCACATGCCCCACAGCAGCGCCACCACGACGGCGGTGCCGAGCAGCCCGAGCGTGGTGCCGCTGCCCCAGCCCCACTCGGCGCCCTTGGACACGCCCAGCAGCAGGCAGACCAGCGCGACGCCGAGGCCGGCGGCGCCGGCGACGTCCAGGCGGCCGCGGCCGTGGGCGGGCGTGGCCGGGACGAGCAGCCAGATCAGCACGGCGACCAGCACGCTCAGCGCGGCGGCGCCCCAGAACAACATCCGCCAGTCGGCGTACTCGGCGACGGCCGCGGAGATCGGCAGGCCGAGTGCGCCGCCGATGCCCATGGACGAGCTCATCAGCGCGATCGCCGGGCCGACCCGCTGCGGGGGCAGCAGGTCGCGCAGCGCGCTGACGCCCAGCGGGATCATGCCGACGCCGAGCCCCTGCAGGCCGCGTCCGGCGATCATCGGGAGCAGTGATCCGGCCAGCGCGCACACCACCGATCCGGCGACCAGCGGCACCGAGCAGGCGAGCATCATGCGGCGCTTGCCGTACAGGTCGCCGAGCTTGCCGACCACCGGGGTGGCGACCGCGCCGACCAGCAGCGTCACGGTGATCACCCAGGAGGTGTCGGCCGCGTCGGCGTCGAGCAGCCGGGGCAGCTCGCCGACCAGCGGCACCACCAGGGTCTGCATGAGGGAGCCGACGATGCCGGCCACGGCGAGCACGCTGACGATGCCGCCGCCGGAGCGCGAGGTAGGCGCGGAGTGCACTTTATGTCCCCTTATTGCCCGTTAAGTCCGTTTGGACTATACACAGGATGTGTAGAGTGCACATGGACAGGGTGCGGGAAGTCCCGGCGGCGCGTGCTAGGCTGCCGATCGTTCGGTGTTGGATCTCGGATGAGAGGGAGGTGAGGTTTGATGACCGCGGTGAAGACCGCTGCCGTGTGCAGCGCCCGGACATTCCTCACGTCCCGGGCCCCGGTCTGACCCTTTTCTCCCCCTCGCGGTAGCCGTCAGGCGTACGGCGCGAGGCTGGTGGCTGCGTCTCGTCGGGGCCCCTTCCCGCAAGGTGTCTCACGTTGTCCAACTTCACAAGCGATCCCTCCGAGTCCGGGCTGTCCCGGTACGGATGGACGCAATCACTCGACCACGCCTTTTCCGAACATCGCGCGGCCGGGCTCGTACCGGCTCGTGTCGCCCGCGTCGATCGCGGCCGGTGCGCGGCGATCACCGGGTCGGGCCCGGTGCGGGTCGCCCTCGCGGTGCCGCACGCGTCCGACCCGCTCCTGATGCCGTGCACCGGCGACTGGGCCGCGCTGCGCCCAGGCCGCGAGCCCCGGCTGGTGGCGCTGCTGCCGCGGCACAGCACGATCGTGCGCTCCTCGGCGTCGCGCACCTCCCACGGGCAGGTGCTCGCCGCCAACGTCGACACCGTCGTCATCGTCGTCTCCCTGGCCACTTCCCTGGACGCGGCCCGCCTGGAGCGGCTGCTGGCCATCGCCTGGGACAGCAGCGCCCAGCCGCTGATCGTCCTGACGAAGGCGGACCTGGCCGCCGACGCCGACGCCGTGCGCGCCGAGGCGAGCACGCTGGCACCCGGTGTCGACATCCTGGTCACCAGCGCCACGACCGGCCAGAACCTCGACGTGCTGACCGCCATGCTGAGCGGCACCACCGTCCTGCTCGGGTCCTCGGGCGCGGGCAAGTCCAGCCTGGGCAACGCGCTGCTCGGGGACGAACGGCTGGCCATCGGCGAGGTACGCGCCCAGGACGGCAAGGGCCGCCACACCACCGTGCGGCGTGAGCTGGTGCCCCTGCCCGGCGGCGGTGTCCTCATCGACACGCCGGGGTTGCGCGGGATCAGCCTGTACGACGCCGCCGACGGTCTGGAACAGGTCTTCGCCGAGATCGAACGCCTGGCAGAGGACTGCCGGTTCGGCGACTGCGCGCACGGCAGCGAGCCGGGCTGCGCCGTCCAGGCCGCCATCCGGGCGGGCGAGCTGGCCGAGCGCCGCCTCGCCAGCTACCGCAAGCTGCTGCGCGAGAACGCGTGGGCGGCGGCCCGTACGGACGCGCGGGTGCGCGGCGAGCGCGCCGATCAGCAGAAGGCCATCACCAGGCACCTGCGCGCGACGTACCGGTTCAGGGACCAGCAGTCATGACCAGCATCCGCCACGTCCTGCGCACGCAGGACAGCACAGGAACGGAAACCCACCAGCGATGACCACCAGCACCTGGACCACCCGACCCGAGACCACCGCCGACCTCGCCGCCATCCGCGAGGTCAACCTGGCGGCCTTCCCCACCCCGCACGAGGCCGACCTGGTCGAGGCGCTGCGTGCCGACCCGGCGGCGTGGCTGCCCGGCCTGTCGTGGGTGGCGCAGCGGCCCGGGGAGCCCGTCGCCGGGTTCGCGTTGCTCACGCGCTGCCACGTGGACGGCGCTCCGGCTCTCACGCTGGGGCCGTGCGCCGTCCGGCCGGAGGCGCAGGGGCGCGGCGCCGGGGCCGCGGCCGTCCGCGCCGGGCTGGAGGCGGCCCGGGAGCAGGGCGAGAGTCTCGTCCTGGTGCTCGGCCACGCCACCTACTACCCGCGTTTCGGGTTCGTGCCCGCCTCCCGTTACGGGATCAGGGCGCCGTTCGAGGTCGAGGATCAGTACATGATGGCCCTCGTCCTCGATCCGGAGCAGCCGGTGCCGTCCGGGACCATCCGTTATCCGGCGGCGTTCGGTGTGTGAGGCGGCTGAGGCCGAAGAGGCGCTGAGGCGTCCGGCGCAGGCGAGGCCGTAGCGGGCGTCCCGCCGCCGGTGCGAACACGACCGGCGGCAGGACGTCCCTGCGTCACGCGCCGTCGCGCGGCGACGGGCCCAGCGGTGGTGCGGAGGTCAGGAAGTCCTGCAGCTCGCGGTGCCGGAACTGGTACGTGGCTCCGCTGACGCGCAGCAGCCGCGCCTCGCACGCCCAGTCGAGGAACGTCCACAGCCGCAGCGGCAGCAGCCCGCGCGTGGCGGCGACGGCCAGCCCGATCATGGTGCGGGTCCAGGCGACGGCCCCGAAGGCCAGGCCGAAGGTGACGCCGCCGATGAGCGCGCACGCCAGCGACACCGGCACGTCCTGGTTCATGACGAACACCAGGAACGCGGCGACACCGCCGGTGAGCCCGAAGGCCAGCCCGATCGTCGGGTTGCGGTGCAGGGCCTCGCGCGGATGGGCCAGCTCGGCGTCCATGCTCCACCCGCCGGTGGCGATCTTGAAAGCCACCCCGAGCGCGACGGCCAGGACGAACGCGGCGCTCAGCCCCGCGACGAGCGCCACGGGGCCGGCGTGGGCCAGCCGCAGCGGCGCCAGCCCCGTGAGCGCGCCGCAGAGCCCGAAGCCGAGGAGCGTGACGGGTTCGGCGCGGATCGCCTCGGAGGCGGTCATGCGCTCGGCCCCGATCCGGCCGGCGGCGGTCAGCCCGATGACCGCGCCGAGCGTCAGCCCGCCCGTGCCGCCCGCGACGACGGCGAACCCCGGCCCGAAGATCCTGCCCTCGGTCATGGCGAGCCCGGACAGGCCGCCGAGCACCCCCACGGGCACGCCCGCCAGGGCACCGAGCAGGGCGCCCGTCAGGCGTCGCCGGGCGGGGACGTTGGTGCGCCCGCCCGCCGCGGCCGGCCACGACGACAACGACAGGCCGGCCGCGATGCCCACCCAGGACGCCATGAGCGCCAGTGTCAGCGTCTGCTCCGGGCCGGGCTCCCGGTGCAGGTCGCCGAGGTCGTCGATGGCGGAGCCCGTCCAGAAGGCCAGCATGGCGGTGATCGCGAGGAGCACGCAGCACCCGCCGTGCAGCACCCGCACCAGGCGCCGGCCGCCGACCGGCCACAGCAGGTGCGGGACGAGGTCGATCGCCGTCAGGCCGGGCGGCGGCCGCTCCTCCTCGGTGGTGCGGGCGGCCTGCCAGCGCAGGTGGTCCGCCAGGTGCACGAGCCAGGAGCGCACCTGTTCCGGCCGGTACGGGGTGCCGTGCGCGGCGCGCGGCGTGAGGCGGGTCGCAGCCGGGACGTAGGCCTCCAGCAGCCGGCGGGCGATCCGGTCCGCCCCGTCGTGGGGGTCGGCGGCCGGGTCCGCGCGCAGCAGCTCGGCCGGGTCGGCGCCGGACTCCACGGCGGTCACGGTCAGCAGCAGCCGCCATGGTGTGGCCAGCGCGGTGTGGACGGCCTTGCCCGCCGGCCCCGACAGTGCCGCGCGGACGGTGTCGCGGTGGCGGGCGCGGGGGTGGCCGTCCGGCCAGCGGTCGCCGAGGTAGGCGGCGATCTGGTCGACGGTCAGGTCGTGGAGGTGGATCAGGGCGGCGTTGTCGAGGCCGGCACCGGCCTGGCGCAGCTCGGCGTGGCGGTCGGCCCGGCAGGTCACCACCGCGGCGCCCGGCCGGCGTCCGGACAGGTCGCTGTAGCGGTTCAGCTCCTGGAGGAGGCCGATCGCGCGGCGGGGGGTGCCGCCCGGTCTCGGCTCGGGGTCCAGCTCGTCCAGGCCGTCCATCACCGGGAGGACACGGCGGTCGCGGACCAGGCGCCGTGCGTCCTCGGAGGCGAGACCGAAGTCCTGGGTGAGCTGCTCGGCGAGCCAGGGTTCGAACGGCCTGCCCAGGGTCCATCGGGCCGCGTTGAGGCGGACGGGCACCATGCGTGGCTCGTCGGGGGGCTGCCGGTCTTCCAGGAGCTGGAGGACCAGCTCGATGGCGAGAACCGTCTTGCCCGCTCCCGACTCGCCCACGACCAGCAGGCGCTGGGGATGCAGGGCGTCGAAGAAGCGGCCGATCGCCTGAAGGTCGTCCGGTCCGGGGCCGGAGTCCCGGTCGGGGGCAGGGCCCGGTTGCGGGCCGAAGGACACGGGCGCGATGTCGTAGCCGCCGAGCAAGCCCTTGCGCGCGCGGTCCTCCTCGCGCACCACGCGCCGGACGAGCAGCTCGATCGCGGGGTCCGGGTCGCGACGGCCGGTTCCCTCCGCCGTGGGGCCGGGCCAAGGCCGCGCGGGCGCCTGCGCTTGATGCGACGCGGGCGCCTCCGCTTGGAGCGACGCGGACGCCTCCGCTTGGAGCGACGCGGACGCTGCCGCCTCAGCGTGAGGCGGCGCCGGTGCCGTTGCGTCGCTCGTGTCCGGCGCTGTCAGGGCCGCCCTGGCCGCCCGCCAGCGTTCCAGCTCCCCCGCGATCGACTCCTCCGGATACTCGCAGGACCGGAGGCAGGCCGTCACGAACGCCCTGACGAACTCCCACCGCGGCAGCCGATCGTGCTGCCGCAACACGTGCGAGGTCGTACTCTTCGGCAGCGCGTCCACCAGGGAGCCGTCCGAGGCGGCCACCTGGCCGCCGAGCGAGCGCAGCCTGCTCAGGGACGGCTCCCCCGCCCACCGCCTGAGCCGGGCCAGCGCCTCGACGAAGTCGGCCACGCTGCCGGCCGCGCCGGGATCGGGCGGCCGGGGACGATCCGCGCCCGTCACCGCCCCGTCCTGACCAGCGCCCACGTGAACCTCCCCCGCCAACGCCTGGGCCGGCGCCGCCCCTCGACGCACACGCCCTGCAGCGTCTGCACGTGGCGGGACTCCATCAGGAAGTTGCGTGCCTCGTCGGCCTCCACCAGCTCCCTGCCGACCGCGATGGGCACGAAACCGTGCCTGGGAATGTAGACCCACCGCCCGCGATCCCAGTCGTAGGGGTCGAACCAGCGGTGCCGTACCGTGCCGGACACCCGCACCTCCCGCCCGTCCCTGGTCAGCACGAACGAGCCCTGCGAGCGCAGCAGGCTCATCCGGCTCACGTAGAACAGCTCGGTGCCGATGAACGCGTTGATCCGCGCGTCCCAGTGGTCGTGCAGCCAGGCCGAGCCGTGCTCGTCCAGGGTCGCCGCCCGCCGTACGAGCTGGCGCTCGAAGCGGCGCTGGTTCTTGTGCTCGGCCTTCCTGATCACCTTGAACGAGCGCAGCCACCGCAGCGACATCGTCCGGGACGCGCCGGCACCGTCCATGAAGTGCTCGAGGAAGTCGGAGGCGATCGGGTGGAAGTCGCGGCCACCGTCCACGATCGAGCGGAACAGGGTGACCAGCTCCGGGACCGGCCTGCCCGTCCGGCGGCGCAGACCTCGCAGGAACATGCTGGCTGCCTCCGTGGTGCGGTCGAGGATCACGGACACGTCGGGCGGTACTCCTCCTGCGGGACGAGGCTCCGCCATTCCTCGCGGGTCAGGGAGCGGCCCGCGTTGGCGCAGGCGGCGCCCACCAGGTCGGCGGGCTTGCCGGCGTTCCACAGGCGGGCGGTGCCGTCGCCGGCGACCGTGGCGACGGCCGTCCCGTCCCGCTGGTAGGCGAGCGCGGTCACGCCGCTCGTGTGGCCCGTCATCGGGGTGCCGAGCGGCCGGTGGGTGCGCAGGTCCCACAGCAGCACGTCGCCGCGCGAGGTGCCGGTGGCGAGGATCTCGCCGTCCGGGCTGAAGGCGAGCGCGGCGGGCGTGTCGTCCTCGGCGATCAGGGCGATGCCCGCCGGGCGGCGGCGCGGCACGTCCCACAACCGTACGGCGGCGTCGGCCGCCGTGTACGCCAGCGTCCGCCCGTCGGGGCTGAAGGCCAGGTCGTTGACGAGCCCTGCGGCGACCGCGGGCGGGTTGCCGCCCAGCTCGCGGCCGGTGGCCACCTCGAAGATCCGCAGCCGCGAGTCGAAGCCCGCGCTGGCCACCAGCCTTCCGTCGGGGCTGATCGCCATCCCGGTGATGACGCCGGTGTGGTCGCCGGCCCGGATGTGCGGGCCGAAGCGGCGGCGGGTCGCCACGTCCCAGAACACGATGCCCTGCTCGTGCTGGACGGCGACGAACCTGCCGTCGGGGCTGAGCGCGTTCACCCCCGACAGCGTGGCGTCGTGCGCGAGCTCGCGGCGGGTGGCGACGTCCCAGAGCCACAGCCCGTCCAGGCTGGAGGACACGAGCGTGCGGCCGTCGGCGGTGAAGTCGATCATGGCGACGGCGCGGCGGGCGCCCTCGGGGCTCAGCGGGGGGCCGAGGGGCCGCTGGGTGGCCACGTCCCAGAGCTGGATGCCGGGGCGGCCGGCGATGCCGGTGGCCAGGACACGGCCGTCGGGGCTCAGCGCGACGGCCGACTCGGCGGGCACCGGCCGGCCGATCTGCAGGTGGACCTGCGGGTCGGCGAGCCGCACCACGCCGTCGTCACTGGCGGCGGCCAGCAGCTTGCCGTCCGGGCTGAACGCGACCCGCTCGACGCCCATGACGTTGTCGGCGAGGGCGACCAGTTGCCGGCGGCTGGCCGTGTCCCACAGGACGGTGCGTCCGCTGCGGCCACCGGTGGCGAGGCGGGTGCCGTCGGGGCTGAAGACGATCGCGTTGAAGCCGGTGTTCCTGTCCCTGATGACGCCCGTCTGCTTGCCCGATCGCATGCTCCACAGGCGCGCGGCGTTGTCGAAGCTCACGGTCGCGAGCGTGCCGCCGTCGGGGCTGAGGGCGAAGTCCAGGACGGTCTCGCGCTGCGCGGCGATCGGGGCGCCGCGCGGCCGGGACGTGGCGGGGTCCCACAGCCGCACGGACTTGCCGCTCGCCACGGCCAGGGTCCGGCCGTCCCGGGTGAACGCCATCCTGCGGACGATGCTCGCCAGGTCCCGCCCGTGGTCGGGACGGCCCATGGGAGGTCCGTGGGGGCGGTGCGTGGCCGCGTCCCACTGCCGGGTGACGCCCCTGAAGTCGCCGGTCACGACCGTCCTGCCGTCGGGGCTGTACGCCAGCGCCGAGACGACCTCCTCGTGCTCCAGCGGGGAGCCCACCTCGCGGCGGGTGGCCACGTCGTAGAAGCGGACGGTGCTGAGGCACGCGGTGGCCAGCGTCCGGCCGTCGGGGCTCAGCGCCAGTTGCACGCTGGAGCAGTCGAACCTCGCGCGGGTGATCGGGGCGCCGAGCTGCCGCCGCGTCGCCGTGTCCCAGAGCCGGGCCGTCCCGTCGTCGCTGCCCGTCGCCACGATCGAGCCGTCGGCGCTGAACGCCAGGGACATGACGCCCCTGGTGTGCCCGGTGAGGTTGCCCCGCCCCGTGCGGGTGGCGGCGGACAGCACCCGGTTGCGGGCCTCGTCCGTGCCCGCGATCTTCCAGGCCGCCACGGCGAGCAACGAGGACAGCGGCACGTCGCCCGTCACCTCGCTCTGCGCGGCGAGCTGGCGGGAGATCGCCAGCCTGCGTTGCCGGTCGGCCTCACCGGCGGCGTTGACGGCGGTGGCGGCGGCGGCCAGGGCGAGCACCGCCAGCAGCGCGAGGCCGCTCACGGCGAGCCTGCGGCGGCGGCCCGCTCGCCTGGCCTCGCTCGTGGAGGCGGCCAGGAAGGCCTCGACGACGGGGCCCGGGGGCGGGAAGCTGTCGGGGTCGCGGTCCCAGCGGGGGCGGCTGTCCTGGACGGCCAGCAGGCGGGCGCCTCGGTAGAGGAAGGCCTGGTCGCGGTGGTGGTCGGACCATTGGGTGGCGGCTTCCAGGAGGCGGTCGTAGACGGATTGGGCGGCCAGGTCCGGTTCCAGCCATTGGCGTAGGGTGGGCCAGGCGGTCAGCAGGGCGTCGTGGGCGATCTCGACGGTGTCTTCGTGCAGGGTCAGCAGGCGTCGGTCGGCGAATGCGGAGAGCAGGTCCGCCATCTGATCACGCGGCTGTGTTGTGGCGGCTCGGGCCGGCGGCCGGGCGGGGGTGGCTTGGGTTTCCGGGTGCTCGCGGGGCCGAGCGGAGGCGGCTCGGGCCTCCGGTTGCTCGTGCCGCTGGGGCGAGGCTTGAGTCTCCGGCTGCTGCCAGGGCTGGGGCGAGGCGGCTGGAGTCTCCGGCTGTGTGCGCCGCTGGGCGGAAGCGGCGGCGTGGATCTCGGCCAGGCGGGCGCGGCGCCGGGCCACCTGGCCGCCCGCCGTGATCAGGGTCAGCCGGCGGAAGATGCGCAGCGCGCTCCTGCGATCCTCGGGCGACAACCGGTCGAGGACCTCGTCGGCCGTGCGCCGTACGGAGTCGCGGACCCGGCCGGACTCCTCGTACCCGCGGATGGTGAGCATGCGGCCCGCACGTCTCTCCCACGTGTTGCGCAACGCCTGGGAGAGCAGGGGCAGGGCACCGGCCTCGTAACGGTCGCCGGCGGCCCGGCCGGCGCGCAGCTCGTCCAGGATGAGCTCCACCAGGCCCGGCTCGATCGTCAGCCCCGCCGCGGTGGCGGGCCCGGTGATGGCCAGCCGCAGGTCCGACTCCGTCATCGGCTCGACGATGGCCTGCCCGTCCTGGATGGCCTCGGCGAACTGCGGGTAGGCGGCGCAGCGGTCCCAGTAGTCGGCGCGCACCCCGATCACCACCGCGGCGCCGTCCGGGCCGTCGGCCAGCGCGTGCAGGGCCGCCACGAACGCCTGCCGCTCCCGCTCGTCGGTCACCAGCGTGAACAGCTCCTCGAACTGGTCCACCACCAGGAGCAGCCGTTCGCCGGGCCTGAGCGTCGCGGCCATGGCCCGTTCCGGATCGTTCCGTAACCGCTCGGCCACCGCGCCCCTGTCCCGATCGGACGCGCATTCGTCCCGGCTGGACGCGTATTCGTCCCGGCCGGACGCGTATTCGTCCCGGCCGGACGCGTGTGCGAGCGCGCGGAACGGCTGTGCGGTGGGCGTGGTGAGCAGGCACCGCCACCGCTGTGCTCCCGGCAGCTCGCCCCGCGCCGCCTCCGGGATCAGCCCCGCCCGTAACAGCGACGACTTGCCGACGCCCGAAGCCCCGGAGACCAGCAGGATCGTGCCATGCCCGGCCAGGCGCTTGCCCAGGCGTTCGAGGAGGTTCCGGGTGGCGTGCGCGCGGCCGAAGAACAGCTCGGACATGCCTGCCTCGAACGGCGCGAGACCTTGGTAAGGGCACAGCTCGTCCGGATGATCCCCCCGCTCGCCCATGGCGGTCATTCTGACAAACGCGGCTTTCCCCATCAAACGAGTACCGTCCGATTTCGTCCAATGTCGTCCCATCAGTGGCTTGAACGGCGCGAACGCGGTTTCGATGGACCTGCTGTCAATCGGCCGAGAGGGCCCGGCTTCGCGGGGGCGGGCCGGCGGCCCTTCACTGGACCATCGGGGGAACACCTTGCACTCAGCACGATCCGCTCTGCTCGACTCCGGGCGGAGCGCAGCCGCCGCGCCTTCGTCGGGGGCGCTGCTCCGGGGGTGGCGCAAGCGAGCGTTGCTCACGCAGGAGCAGCTCGCCGAGCGGGCGGGGCTGAACGTCCGGACCGTGCGGCGGCTGGAGAGCGGTGGGCTCTGGCAACCTCGTACCACGTCGGTCCTGCTGCTGGCGCAGGCGCTGGAGCTGGACGGCGAGGAGCGGGCGCTGCTGGCCGCCGTGGCGCGCGGCGCGACGCTCCCCGTCCCGGGCGGCCCGCCACGTGCGGCGGTGATCGTCCCCCGGCAGTTGCCCGCCGACGTCCCGGCGTTGGTGGGACGGGAGCGCGAGCTGGCCTTTCTGGAGGACGGCGGCGCGGGCGCGGCTACGGTGGGCGGCAGCGCACGTGCGGTTGAGGTTTGCGGCGGTGCGGTGACGGTGGACGGCATGGCGGGGGTCGGTAAGACGGCGCTGGCGGTGCATGCCGCGCACCGGCTCGCACCCCGCTTCCCCGACGGGCAGCTCTTCGTGGACCTGCGCGGCCACTCCCCCGGCGCGGCCCCGGTCGAGCCGGGCGAGGCGCTGGCCCGCATGCTGCGCGCGCTCGGCGTGCCCGACGAGCGGATCCCCGGGCACCTCGACGACCGTGCCGCGCTGTACCGGAGCGTGCTGGCCGAGCGCAGGATGCTGGTCGTGCTGGACGACGCCGCCGGCGACCACCAGGTCCATCCGCTGCTGCCCGCCGGCACCGGCTGCCGGGTGATCGTGACCAGCCGGCGGCGGTTGAGTTGCCTCGGGGAAAGCCTGTCGCTGGATGTCCTGCCGGTGGTGGAGGCGGTGGCGTTGTTCGTGCGCGCGGCGGGTGCTGGGCGGGTGGCGGGCGTGCCGGAGGGTGTGCTGCGGGAGGTCGTGGTGCGGTGCGGGCTGCTTCCGCTGGCCGTTCGCGTGGCCGCCGCGCGGTTGCGGGCACATGCCACCTGGGGCGTGGGGTACCTGGTGGAGCTGCTGGCGGGCGATGGCCGGCTGGGCGAGCTGAGGGCCGGACGTCACGACGTGGCCGCCGCACTGGACCTGTCCTACGAGAGGCTGTCTGGTGATCAGCGGCGGGCGTACCGGCTGCTCGGCACGGACGCGGGCGCAGGCGCGGGTGCGGGTGCGGGTGCGGGTGCGGGTGCGGGTGCGGACTTCGGCGTCGGCGAGGCCGCCGTCCTGCTGGGGACGACCGTCCCTCATGCGGGCCGGCTGCTGGAGGGGCTGCTGGACGTGCACCTCCTGCGGGAGTCCGCCCCCGGCCGCTACCGGCTGCACGAGCTGGTACGCGACCATGCCGCCCGGACGGCGGCGGCAGGCGGGAGGTGACCGCCCGGCCGCCGGAGGAGTGCGGCAGGACGGTCACCGGCTCATCACGCGGGCGAGTCGCTCAGGATCTTCGCCTCTTCCTCCTCGATCCGCTGGTTCCACTCCCGCTTGGAGGACTGCCAGCCGTCCTCGTCCCGCCCCAACCGCCAATAGCCGGAGATGGACAGCTGCTCCAGCGGCACCCCCCGCTCCACGCGCAGGTAGCGCCGCAACTCCTTGACGAACGTCGCCTCGCCGTGGACGAAGGCGTGCACCGTCCCGTCGAGGAACTTGGCCTCCCGCACCGCCCGCACCAGCGCCTCGCCGACCTGGCCGCCCCGGCGGTGCAGCCACACGATCTCGGCTGCGCAGGCCGTCGGCAGCTCCTGCTCCTCGGCCGGGTCCTCGACCTCGACGAAGACCTTGGCGGGCGCTCCCGCGGGCACCCGCTCCAGTGCCGCGCCGATGGCCGGCAGGGCGCTCTCGTCGCCGGCGAGCAGGTGCCAGTCGGCCTCTGCGCTGGGCGCGTAGGCGCCGCCGGGGCCAAGGAAGCGCACCACGTCACCCGGCTCGGCCTGCATCGCCCACGGGCCCGCGAGGCCCTGCGCGCCGTGGCAGACGAAGTCGATGGTGAGCTCCCGCGCCTGCGGGTCCCAGGAGCGGACGGTGTAGGTCCGCGTCACGGGCCACTGCTCGCGGGGCAGCTCCGCGCGGATCACCCCCATGTCGAACGGCTCCGGGTACGTCACCCCCGGCACCGGGAACAGCAGCTTCACGTAATGGTCGGTGAACTCTCCCGCGCTGAACGCGTCGAGCCCTTCGCCACCGAGCACCACGCGGATCATGTGCGGGGTCAGCTGTTCGGTGCGCAGCACCACACTGGTGGTGCACCGAGGGGCACGCCGGGCCGGTTCCGTCGCCATGGGGACTCCTCCTCGCTAGATTAGGTAAGCCTAACTTAGCTTCTTGACCGCCATGTGCCATGGCAGAAGGCCAAGCTGGCGGCAGATGTGGTAGGCCTGGTCCCGCAGCCCGTCGAGGGGGCGTTATCGCGGCGAGGTCGGGCTCGAAGCGGCGTTCTGCGCGACGGCGAGTGGGGGTGAGGGAACGTGCCTCGCCCAGCGGAGTGGTGCTCATACCGACGGGGCGGGCGAGCCGGGCCCGACGGGGCGCCGGACCTAGCGCGGCGGGCACGGCCGTCGCGGCGGCGGGCGCCGGGCAGGTGGTGGACGCGTTCGGCGCGCACGGGGGCTTCGCGCTGGCAGCGGCGGCCACTGCGACGATGGCGGCGCTGGCGGGCGGGTACGCCCTCACCCGCGCCAGACCCCGCTCACCCGCGAACGGTACGAGCGCCTCAACGACGCGTCGAGCCTGACGCCGCAAATCCGCGGGAACCTGGAGACCTGGCACCGACGCCGTTCCCGGCAACTTCGCCCGGCCACCCGGCGTCTAACCCGCCGTGGAGCCATTGCTGGCGGGGGACCCGCCTCGGATCGGAGCGTACTGGCTGGCCGGGCGGCTGGGCTCGGGCGGCCAGGGCGTCGTCTACGAGGCCTACGACGCGGCGGGGACCAGGGTGGCCGTCAAGGTGCTGCACGCCGAGGCGCGCGACCGCTTCGCCAAGGAGGCGGAGGCGGCCCGCCGGGTGGCGTCGTTCTGCACGACCAGGGTGCTGGACGTCGAGCTCGGCGGGGACAGGCCGTACATCGTCAGCGAGTTCGTGCCGGGGCGGAGCCTGCGCCGGGCCGTACAGGACGGGCGCAGGTTCGCCGGTGACGACCTGCACCGGCTCGCGACCGCCGTGGCGACGGCGCTGACCGCCATCCACGACGCCGGCGTGATCCACCGCGACCTCAAGCCCGACAACGTGCTGCTCGGCCCGGACGGGCCGCGCGTGATCGACTTCGGCATCGCGCGCACCGCGGACATGTCGCTGACCGGCACCGGCGAGATGGCGGGGACGCCCAGCTACATGGCGCCCGAGGTGTTCACCGGGCAGCGGGCGGGCACCGCGGCGGACGTGTTCGCCTGGGGCGCGGTGGTGGTGTTCGCGGCGACCGGCGAGGACCCGTTCCGCGCGGACCATCTGGGCGCCGTCGTGCACCGGGTGCTGACGGCGCAGCCCGACCTGAGCGCGCTGCCGGACCGGCTGGCCACGCTCGTCCGGGCGGCGCTGGACAAGGACCCCGCCGCCCGCCCGGCCGCGCGCGACCTGCTGCTGGCGCTGGTGGCGGGCGACGGCTCCGACATGGGCAGGCTGCTGGCGGCGGGCAGCCGCTCGGCCGCCGGCATGTACGTGCCGCAGACGGCCGACCCCGAGCTGGGCGCCATCGCCGAGGACGTCTACGCCTCCCTCGCGCCCGAGGAGCGCGACCTGGCGGCCGAGGTGTTCCTGCGCCTGGTGACGGTCACCGAGGACGGCCACGAGACGATCCGCTGGGCGACGCTCGACGAGCTGGCCGACGGCAGGCCCGAGATCGAGCGCATCCTGGAACGCTTCGCCTACCTGCTGACCCAGCGCGACGGCGCGGTCGCGCTCTCGCGTCCCGCGCTGCTGCGGGCGTGGCTGCGCCTGCGCCTGTGGGTGGACGCCGACCGGGAGGGGCTGGCCACGCTCGCCCAGCTCTCGGCCGCCACCCGCCACTGGGTCGAGCACGGCCGCAAGGACGGTGACCTGCTGCAGGGCAGCCGCCTGGAACGGGTGCTCACCTGGGCGGCGGCCGGGCGCACGCACGTGCGGCTGACCAGCGCCGAGCGTTCCTTCCTGCACGCGGCCACCGCGCTGACCCGCAGACGCGCCACGCGCCGCCGCACGATCACGGCGGCGCTGGCCGGGCTGCTGGTGGTCACGGTGGTGGCGGCGGGCGCGGCCTTCGTGCAGGCCGAGCGGGCCGCCGAGCAGAGCAGGGCCGTCGCCCTGCAGCGCGACCAGGCCGTGGGCCGCCAGATCGCGGCCGAGGCGGACCGGTTGCGCACCACCGACCCGACCGTGGCGAGGCTGCTCAGCGTGACCGGGTGGCGGCTCGCGCCCGGACCCGACACCAGGCGGAGCCTGATGGGCTCGCTGACCATGCCGGAGCGTGCGGCCTTCCGCGATCCGGCCGTCAAGGGCGTGTCGGCGGCGGCGACGGCCGCCTCGGGCCGGATCAGGGCCGTGGCCGGTGAGGACGGCGTGCGCGTCCACGACGTGCCGGGCGGGCGGCAGCGCGCGTACTGGGCGTGGCCGCGCGGGTTCGCCGCGCTGCCGATCAGGGCGGCGCTCAGCCCCGGCGGCGCGACGCTGGTCGTGCTGAACGGGCTCACCATGTCCGCCTGGGACACGATGACGGGCAGGAAGCTGCGCGAGCGGGCGGTGGGCGCGGGCACGTCGCCTGACCTGGCCTTCGGCGACAACGAGGACCTCGTGAGCGTGACGCGGATGGGCTCGGTCGAGCTGGTCTGGAACGTCAGGACCGGCCGCACCCACCGGCCGCGCATGGAGGCCGGGCCGCTTCCCGTCATCTCGTCCTCCGGCGCGTTCATCGCGGGCATGGGGCTCAACGACGGGATGCGGGTGATCCGCCTGTCCGATCTGTCCGTGCTGCCGTGGTCGCCGAAGCAGTGCCACGCGATCGCCTTCTCCCCGGACAGCACCCGCATGTACTGCGCGAACGGCAGCATCCAGGCCTGGGACACGCGTACCGGCCGCCGGATCGCCGACGCGGACGAGCCGTTCTGGAACGCCCTCGACCACGGCGCCCGCCTGTGGGTGTCGGCGGACGGGACCCGGCTGCTCGGCCTGTACCAGAACACGATCAGGCTGTGGGCCGCCGAAAGCGGCGACGAGCTGTTCACCTACCACGCCGAGGGCGAGCCCGAGCACGCGTGGATCGACGGCGCGGGCACCGTGCGCTACCTGCTCGGCACCTCGGTCGTCACGCTCGACGCCGGCTCGCGCGGCCTGACCGACACGCTCCCCGGCCGTGCCAGGGTGATCAGCCTCGGCGACGGCCCCGCGATGATCGCCGCCAGGCCGGACGACTTCCTGCGCACCTGGGACGGCAGCAAGCTGGGCCCGCCCCTGCCCGGCTCGCAGGAGGCGGCCGGCGTTCAGCTCGACCCCCAGGCCAGACGGCTGGTGGGCGTGAAGGACACCAGGACCCTGCACGCGTGGGACGTGGCCACCGGGCGGGCGCTGTGGACCTGGCCGGTCCCGCCCATGCAGGACATCGTGGCCATGACGTTCACCCCGGACGGCGGCAGGCTGGTGCTCTCGCTCGCCGAGAACAGCCAGCGGGACGCGCGCAACGAGCTGCTCGTGCTCGACGCCGCCGGAGGCAAGGTGCTCGAGCGGCACCGGCTCGACACCGCCACCGGCGACCTCGCCGCCGTGCACACGGGCAAGGCCGTGGTGACCAGCGTCGGCAGGATGCTCGACCTGGACACCGGGCGGCTGACGGGGGCCGGCTTCAGCAGCGGGGAGATCGGCGCCATCGCGGCCGCCCGCACCAGGCCGCTGGTCGCCTTCGGCTTCACCGCGGTGCAGCTCTGGGACCACGCCGAGGGCGTCGAGCTGCCGCCCGCGCTGCGCCCGGCGGGTGCCGTCAGCATCTCCGACATCGCCTTCAGCCACGACGGCACGCTGGTCGCCGCGGTCAGCAGCACGCGGCAGGAGGAGTACTTCGTACACGTCTGGGACGTGGCCACCCGGCAGGAGCTGGCCGCCGTCCCGATCGGGTTCGGCGACGAGCTGCGCTTCAGCGCCGACGACAGCGTGCTGCAGGCCGGCGTGCGCAACTACCGGACCGTCACCACGATCCCGGTCGAGGGCGACGCGGTGGCGGCGCAGGTGTGCGAGCGAGCCGGCCGCACGCTGTCGCGGCAGGAATGGTCCCGGTACCTGGGCGGCGTCCCCTACCGCGACCCGTGCCCGCACCGGTAAGCCGCGACGTCGTGCGGCTTGCCCAGTGGCTAAGCTGCGCGCATGGCACGCGTTCTCCTCTTGCACTCGATGTACGGTCTCCGGCCCGCCGTCCACCAGGCAGCCGACCGGTTGCGGGCGGCCGGTCACGGGGTGCACGTCCCCGACCTGTACGACGGCCGGGTCGTGGACACCGCCGAGGAGGGGCTCGCGATCAAGGAGGAGATCGGCCGCGACGAGCTGCTGAAGCGGGCCGTGGCCGCCGCGGCCCCGCTGTCCGACGAGCGCCTGGTCTACGCGGGCTTCTCGCTCGGCGCGGCGATCGCGCAGAACCTCGCCCTGGGCGACGAGCGTTCCCTCGGCCTGCTGCTCATGCACGGCACCTCCGACATGGCCGAGGGGGTCTCGGCCGACGACCTGCCCGTCCAGCTGCACGTCGCCGACCCCGACACCCACGAGCCGGTCGACTGGCTGAACACCTGGTACCTCGGCATGCGCAGGGCCAGGGCCGACGTGGAGGTCTTCCGCTACCCCGGCGTGGGGCACCTGTTCACCGATCCTGACCTGCCCGACTACAACGCCGAGGCGGCCGAGCGCGCCTGGGCGATCGCGCTGGACTTCCTCGCCGACCTGTGATCCGCCCTTCGGCGGAGGTGCGGCGGCCCGCAGGGGGCGGGATCCGCCGAACGGCGGATGGGCGCGGCGCCCGCCCGGCCTGAGGCTGGGGTCATGCGGAAATTCATGGCGAGCTGGCCCCGGTGGGCCGGGTACGCGGCGGCCGCGTGGTCGCTGGGTTACGGGGTGCTGGGGCTGTTCTGGGCGCTCGGCGGAAGCGGGTTCCCGTTCGGCAGGACCGATCCCGACTGGGAGCCCGGCCTGTCGGTGCTCGGGGCGGCGACCCCCGAGGTGGCGGCGCCGCTGATCGCGGTGCTGGGCGCGCTGGGGTCGGTCGCCGGGCTGGCGATCGCGCGCGGGGTGCGGCGGGGCCGACCGTTGCTGCTCGGGTTCGCCTGGGTGGCGGCGGCCGGGCTGACCGTGGTCGTGCCCGACAACCGGGTGCTGATGCTGGTGGCGTACGCGCCGCTGCTGGCGGTGTTCGTCTTCACCGGCGTGCCGGGCGGGCAGCCGATGGCCGAGCTGGTGCCGTGGTCGCGGGTCAACCTGTTCATCGTGCTGGCGGGCGGGCTGCTGTGGGCGCTGGCGGCGCTGGCCTACCAGCGGCGGACGGCCGGTAGGTGCGTGGCCTGCGGGCGGGGCGGGCACCGTACGGCACGCTGGGCCACCCCGGCGGCGGCGCGGCGCTGGGGGCTGTGGGCGGTGGTGGTCGCGGCGGCCATCCCCGCCGTCTACGACGCCAGCCGCTTCGCCTGGGCGGCGGGCATCCCGCTGGGGATCACCGAGGAGTTCTGGCGGTGGCTGGACGAGTCGGGGCTGCGCTGGGCCGGGCTGTTCCTCAGCCTGATGGGGCTGGGCGGGGCGATCCTCACGCTCGGGCTCGTGCAGCGCTGGGGTGAGGTCTATCCGCGGTGGATCTGGTTCAGGGCTGGCCGGCCGGTGCCGCCGATGCTGGCGGTCGTGCCCGCCTCCATCGTGTCGGTGATCGTGCTGTCGGGAGGGCTGACGTTCTGGCGGCTGCGCATGGTGCACGACTACGCATGGGACATGTGGGCCACTTGGGCGCCGTCGCTGGTGTGGCCGGTGTGGGGGGTGGCGCTGGCCGTCGCGACCCTCGCCTACCACCTGCGCCGGCGAGGGGCGTGCCGGTCTTGCGGACGCGGCGGGCCGGCGGACGCGCACAGCGGACCTCAGGAGGCGCGGCTGGTGGAAGCACCCGAGGAGCCGCAGGAGGTGCGGCCGGTGAACGCCCCCGGCGAGCCCCAGGAGGCGCGGCCGGTGGCCGTGCATGGTGAGCAGCCGTAGGTGGCTAGGCTCGCGGTCGTGAAGCGGTACGGCGAGGCGAGGGTCACGGTGGCCGGGGTGGCGGGGGTCGCCGGGGCGCTGTCGCTCGCGGTCACGCTGGCGCATCCGCTGGCCGGGTGGGCGGGCGTCAACGCGGCGGCGCTGGTGGTGGAGGTGTCGGTGCTCCTGGTGCTCACCGTCCTCACCGTCCGGCGCTCCCCCGCCCGCCAGGCAGCCTGCTGCGCGGCGCTGACCGGCTCGGCGGTGGCGCTCATCCTGCTGCGCGCCGTGTGGCAGGGCCCGCCGCCGCTGGTGCTGGGCGCGTGCGCCGCCTGGGCGCTCGGCGCGGTGGCGGCCACCGGGGTGGGCCTCTACCTGCGCAGATTGGACGACAACCGCCGGCGGGCCATCGCGGAGGCCACCCGGGCGCAGCGGCTCGGGCTGGCCCGCGACCTGCACGACTTCGTCGCCCACGACGTCAACGGCATGCTGGTGCAGGCCCAGGCCGCCCAGGTGGTGGCCGGCTCGCTGCCGGAGCCGGTCGCCGACGCCCTGCGCCGCATCGAGGACGCGGGGCAGCGGGCGCTGGCCTCCCTCGACCGTACGGTGCACGCGCTGGGCGAGCGGGGGCCGGGGATCGAGGGGCTGGCGCGGCTGGCCGACGCGTTCTCGCCGGGGGTGCGGGTGGAGCTGGCGGTCGAGCCGGGGCTGGCGGCGCGGCACGAGGTGTCGTCCCTGGCCTACCGTGTGGTGACCGAGGCGCTCACGAACGTGCGCCGGCACGCGCCACGGGCCACGTCCGTGGTGGTGGAGGTCCGTGAGGAGGGTGGTGTGCTGCGGGTGCGGGTGGCGGACGACGGTGGCGGCAGCTCGCCGAGCACGAGGATCGGCGGGTTCGGGCTCGCGGGCCTGGCCGACCTGCTGGAGGCGCGCGGCGGGCGGCTGACGGCGGGCCCGCATGGTGGCGGCTGGCAGCTCGACGCGGAGATCCCCGCATGACGGCCCGCCAGGACGCGCGTGCGCCGCGCGAGGCGACTCACACGCGGGCGCCACGCAAGGCACCACTCGCGCACGCTCCACACAGCAAGACGGAGACCCGGGGAGTGCGATGACGACGCGGATCCTGCTCGCCGACGACCAGGAGGACGTGCGGATCGGCTTCCGGCTGATTCTCGACGCCCAGCCCGACATGACCGTGATCGGCGAGGCCGCCGACGGCACGCGCGCGGTCCAGCTGGCCCGCCACCTGCGCCCCGACGTGGTCCTCGCCGACATCCGCATGCCCGGCCTGGACGGCCTGGAGGTCACCAGGCGGCTGGCGGCCGAGACCCGCGTGATCGTCGTGACGACGTTCGACCTGGACGAGTACGTCCACACCGCCCTGCGCGAGGGCGCCTGCGGCTTCCTGCTGAAACGGTCGGGCCCCGCCCTGCTGGTGGAGGCGGTGCGCGCGGCGATGGCGGGCGACACCCTGATCAGTCCCCAGGTGACCGTACGCCTGCTCCAGGGCCTGACCCGCAAGCCACCACCACCGCTGGACGACCCGCTCACCGCCCGCGAGCTGGAGATCGCCCGCCTGGTGGCGCGCGGGCACACCAACGCCCGGATCGCCGGCGAGCTGACCATCAGCCTGGGCACGGTGAAGACGCACATCGGCCACATCCAGCGCAAGGTGGGCGCCGCCAACCGGGTCGGCATCGCCGCCTGGGCCTGGAGCACCGGACAGGTGACCTGACGCGAGAGAGGACCACCAGATGATCGAGACGGCCGACCACGGCGGCATCGCCGTGCTCACCCTGGCCAACGGCCCGGTGAACACCCTGGACCTGGAGCTGCTGACCGCCGTTCCCGAGGTGCTGGAGAGCGTCGCCGGCGCCCGCGCCGTCGTGCTGACCGGCGCCGGGCGGGCCTTCTCCGCGGGCGTGGACCTGAAGCGGATCGTGGACGGCGGCTCCGAGTACGTGGAGCGGTTCCTGCCGGCGCTCAGCTCGGCGGCGCTCGCCCTGTTCGGCCATCCGAAGCCGGTCGTCGCGGCCGTGAACGGGCACGCCCTGGCCGGCGGCTGCGTGCTGGCCGCCGCCTGCGACGTGCGGCTGATGTCGGGCGGCACCATCGGCCTGACCGAGCTGGCGGCGGGCGTGCCGTTCCCCACGGTCCCGCTGGAGATCATGCGGCACGCCGTCGGCCCGGCGCTGGACACGATGGTGCTCGGGGCCGGCCGCCTGCCCGCCGGCCGGGCCGTCGAGATCGGCCTGGTGCACGAGGTCGTCGAGCCCGACCGGCTGCTCGCGGAGGCGCTGCGGCACGCCGAGGGGCTCTGCGCGGTGCCGTCCGAGGTGTACGCCTTCTCCAAGCGCCAGCTCCACACGCCCGCCCTCGAGCGGGTCCGCGACTTCCAGGCGGCCGACGATCCCGAGGTGGTCAGGATGTGGAGCTCCGAGCACACGATGGCGACCCTGCGCGGCTACCTCGCCTCGCTGCGCCGCGCCTGACGGGCTCAGTACGTGATGAACCCGTAGAGCGCCAGGTGGTTCGACTTGGTGCCGCTCACCGTGTGGTCGACTGCCGACGGCCGCACGGCGCCCTTGACGAACAGGTAGTCGATCTTCCTGGGACCCATGGTCGCCTTGGCTCCGTAGCCGGTCATGCCGAAGCCGCTGAGCGTGGCGGGGGCGATGCCGGTGCGGTTGGCGTCCACGCCGATCACGCGGATCGCCGAGGCGTTCATCAGGCTCGTGGCGTCGGCGCCGAGGCGGATGCCGGAGTTGCCGACGCCCCTGTCGCCCGCGCCCGCGCAGGCGTTCGCCCCGTTCTGCTCGGGCAGGTGCATGGTGGCGGCGAAGACGGACGTGCCCGTCGCCCTGATCGTGAACCGCGCGGCGATGGCGCTGGTCCGCTTCCACTTGTACGTGTACGCGGCGCCGTCGTCGTTGCTCGGCGGCTTGTACAGCGTGCATCCGGCCCCGCTGTCGTAGGCCGTGCCCGGCTTCAGCCAGCCCGCGCTCCAGTATTTGGCGGTGTCGGCGAGGCTGAGCGTCCTGGTGTTGTAGAGGATCGCGTTGGTCTGCTTCTTCTTCAGGTCGCCGAGGTCCTGCTGGCTGCAGTGGTGGGAGCCGCCCCACGGCTCGGGGTCGTCCCAGGCCACGATCGCCCCGAACGTGCCCGCCGGGTAGCCGAACTTGGCCGAGAGCTGGTCGGCGTACGCGCCGGCCTGCCCGGTGCCGCGTACCTGCTGCACGATGAGCAGGTCGGGGGCCTGCACGCCGGAGGTGCCGGTGGCGCCGTTGTCGTCGACCAGGATCGAGCGCAGGTGGTCGGGGCCCGAGATCCGGGTGCAGGTGCCGTCGGCGTTGTTGCGTACCAGATTCTCGATGTTGTTGCTGTAGACCCTCAGCACGCGCTCCGCCGCGGCTGCGGGCGGCGGCTGAACGATGGCGGTCGTGGTGAGCGCGGCGGCGGCGAGTGCCACCGCGCGGGACGAACGAGAAGTAGGGGGCATTCTGGCAGAGTAGCGATGGTGGTGTCAGGAGTTGCCCGGGATGCCGAGGCTGCCGCCCAGGTGCCGGGTGAAGAACCGGATCGAGCTGTCGATCTCGAAGGACGGGACCCGGAAGTGGCCGCCGGGGTTGGCGTGCAGGGTCTTCTCGGCGGAGCCGAGTGCGTCGAACAGCTTCATGACCGAGTCGCGTGGACTGCCTTCATCGTCCCACTGCAGCAGGAACTCGACGGGGATCGTGATCCGCGCCGCGGTCTCGATGAGCCACTCGCTCGCGGTGAGGCCGAGGACCGCGGCGGTGATCCGGGGTTCGGCCGCGACGAGGCGGATGCCCATCTCCCCGCCCTGGGACAGGCCGTAGTACCCGACGGGCCGGCTGTCGCCGACGGAGTCCAGTTTCCGCAGCGCGTCCAGGGTCGTCCGCCAGTCGGGGATGAGCTGCGCCGCCACCGTTTCGTTGAGGGCGGGCCAGGCCGGGCCGAAGGGCTCGCCCGCGGCCTCTCGTTCCTGGATGAGCGCCACCAGCCGCCGGATCTCCGGGTGCTCCGGCCTGTCGCCGGTACCCGGCGCGTCGATCGCGGCGACCGCGAAGCCGCAGGAGGTGACGTAGGGGAAGGCCCGGGAGACGACCTCCCAGCCCTGCTTGTGCGACCCGCCGCCGTGCCCGATCAGGACCAGCGGGCGGGGGCCGGAGCCCCCGGCGGGCGTCCAGAGCACCCCGGGGATGTCCGCGATGGTGAAGAGCTGTTCGCGGATGCCGTCGCTGATCGTTTCCGAGGTGATGCGCATGGCGAGATTACATCGGCATTCCCGCTGACGCGTCGAGTCGTTTTCCGGGGCGGCGCTCTTCAGCCCCCTCTCAGGAGCCCGGGGCCAGGCCGGACAGCAGGGCGGCGGCGTCCAGCGGCGTCCAAAGGAAGCACACCCAGGAGCCGCCTGATCGGCACCTTACTCGCTCGACTCACGAAATGTCGCACCTCTCCACCCTGCTCCTCCCCTTCCGCCGCTTGAGTCGCACGCCCCCGACCGGCGGGCGCCGGGCGTACAGGAACGTCCGGTGCGGCCCGTTCGTCGTCATGGCGTGACCTTCTTCACCGGGCTTGACGCGCGGCTGCGTGAGGCGGCCGCCAGGATGCACCGCGCCGAGCACGTCCGGCGCCTGCGTGATGCCACCGCGCAACAGATCCAGGACGTCCGTCACGCCCTGGTGGAGCTGGAGGCCGAGCTGGCCAAGGAGGAGCGTGACGTCGCCCGGCTGAAGGGCGGGCTGTCCGCCGTCGTGGCCCGCATGCTGGGCAACCGCGAGGAGCGGATGGAACGCGAGCGTGCCGAGGCGGTGGTGGCCAGGGAACGCGTGGACGGTCACCGGGCCCGGCTGGCGCAGCTCGAAACCGATGCCGCGGCGGCAGCCGCCGAGCTGGCCGACCTCGGCCCCGCGTCCCGTGACTATGCCCGGTTGCTGGCCGAGAAGGAGCAGCAGCTCATCAGGAGCGGCGGTCCCGGCGCGCGCGAGCTGGCCGACCTCGGCGCCGCACTCGACCGGTTGGAGGCGGAGCTGCGCGAGTGCGAGGAGGCCCGCCAGGCGGGGCAGGGCGCGCACGAGGCGCTCGGCGTCGTGCTGCGCTTCCTCGACTCCGCCAGCGGCGCCTCCACCTTCGACGTGCTCGGCGGCGGCCTGCTCGCCGACGCCTTCGAGCACGACAGGCTGACCAGCGCCGACAAGGCCGCCTGGCATGCCCAGCGGGCGCTGGACGTCTTCGCCCGCGAGCTGGCCGACACCGGGATCGCGGCCGGGCCGGTGATGCCGAAGGTGGACACGCGGTGGTTCGTGGACGCCTTCTTCGACAACATCATCAGCGATGTGCTCAAGCATCAGCGCATCCAGAAGACCAGAACCGAGGTGAAGGAACTGGCGCAGTGGGTGCGCGAGACCGTGGCGTACCTGAAGGCGCGCCACGCCCAGCTCATGACCGAGCACTCCCGGCTGCTGACCAGGCGCAGGGAGCTGCTGCACCCCGCCTAGCCACCCGTCGAGGGCCTCTCTGACAGCGGCGAGTACGGCTTCCGGCAGGAGGCCACCCTGTACGACGACACCATCGAGCCCTACGGCCGGACCCTTGCGCCGGGCAATCGCCTGAACTACCGTCTGGACACATGTCCGGCGAATTGATGGAGTCCACCCGCCGCCGGCTGTCCGACCGGCAGGCCGACACCGTGCGCCGGCTCACCGACGCGGCGGTCGAGGAGGTCAGGGCGACCGGGTTCGACGGGTTCACCGTGCGCAACGTGGCACGCCGCGCGGGGGTCGCGCCGGCCACCGCGTACACGTACTTCACCTCCAAGAACCACCTGATCGCCGAGGTGTTCTGGCGGCGGCTGCGCGCGCTGCCGCCGATCCCGCCGGCGCCGGAGGAGCCGCGGGAGCGGGTGATCGCGGTGCTGCGGGAGATCGCGCTGCTGGTCTCCGACGAGCCGGAGCTGGCCGCCGCCTGCACGACCGCGCTGCTCGGCACCGATCCGGACGTACGGGAGCTGCGGCTGCGCATCGGCAGGACCGTCCACCGCCGGCTGCTGGCAGCACTGCGGCCCGGCCTCGCCCCCGGCGCCGAGCGCCCGTCGCCGGAGCAGACCCGCGTGCTGAACGCGCTGGAGTTCGCCTACGCGGGCGCCCTCGTGCACGCGGGCATGGGCTACAGCTCCTACGCCGAGATGGCCGACCGGCTCGCCGAGGTGGCCGAGCTGCTGTTCTGAGGTGGTGATCGCCGTGCAGGGCAGTCCGTCCTACGACCCGTACGACTACGCGATCCACGAGGACCCGTACCCCGCCTACCGGCGGCTGCGCGACGAGGCGCCGCTCTACCGCGACGACGGGCTCGACTTCTGGGCGCTGTCCCGGCACGCGGACGTGTCGGCCGCCTTCCGCGACCACGAGCGCTACTCCAGCTTCAACGGCGTCTCCCTCGACCCGAGCGCCTGGGGCCCGGCCGCGCACCGGACCATGTCGTTCCTGGCCATGGACCCGCCCTCGCACACCAGGATGCGCGCCCTGGTCTCGAAGGGCTTCACGCCGCGCCGGGTGCGTGAGCTGGAGGGCGACATCCTGCGGCTGACCCGGCGCCACCTCGATCCGGCCGTGGCCGCGGGCGGGTTCGACGCGGTGGCCGACTTCGCCGGCAGGCTGCCGATGGACGTCGTCTCCGAGCTGATGGGCGTGCCGGAGTCCGACCGCGACGAGGTGCGGCGGCTGGCCGACCTGGTCGTGCACCGGGAGGAGGGGCTCAACGACGTCCCGCCGGCCGGCATGGAGGCGGCGCTGGTGCTGGCCGGCTACTACCAGGACCTGGTGGCCGAGCGCCGCCGCAGGCCGCGCGCCGACCTCACCTCCGCGTTGCTCGCCGCCGAGGAGGGCCGGGACCGCATGACCGGCGAGGAGATCGTCGCCTTCCTGTTCCTCATGGTCGTGGCCGGCAACGAGACCACCACCAAGCTGCTGGCCAACGCCCTGTACTGGGGCTGGCGCAACCCGGAGCAGCTGGCCGGGCCGCTGGCCGACCCGTCGCGGGTGGCGGCTTGGGTGGCGGAGACGCTGCGTTACGACACCTCCAGCCAGCAGCTCGCCCGTACCGTCACCCGCGACACCGAGCTGCACGGCACGCTCGTGCCCGCGGGCGCGCGGATGTTGCTCCTGATCGGCTCGGCCAACCGCGACGAGCGCGTGTTCGCTGAGCCCGACACCTACGACCTCGACCGCGACACCTCGCCGCTGATCAGCTTCGGCGGCGGCCGGCACTTCTGTCTCGGGGCCGGCCTGGCCCGCCTGGAGGCGAGGCTGGCCCTGACCGAGTTCGTCCGCCGGGTCAGGGCCTACGACGTGGACGCCGAGAAGGCCGTACGCGTGCACTCCGTCAACGTCCGCGGCTTCGCCGCCCTGCCCATCACCGTCACCCCCCGATAGGAGGTCCGCCTCCATGCCCCGATTCGCCCCCCACCCCGAACGCCGCCCCGCGCTGGTCAGCGGGGCCTCGTCCGGGATCGGCGCGGCCACCGCCACCCTGCTCGCCACCGCCGGCCATCCCGTGGCACTCGGCGCCCGGCGCGTGGACCGCTGCGAGCAGCTCGCCGCGGCCATCCGCGAGCGCGGCGGCCAGGCGGTGGCCCTGCCGCTGGACGTCTCCGACTCCGACTCGGTCAAGTCCTTCGTGGCGGCGGCCACCGACGCGCACGGCGACCCGGAGATCGTCGTCTCGGGCGCGGGCGACCTGGCCGCCACCCGCGTCCACGAGCTGGACCCGGAGGCGTTCGCCGCCCAGCTCCAGGTGCACCTGGTCGGCGCGCACCGGCTGGTCGCACAGGTGGTGCCCGGCATGGTCGCCAGGGCGCGCGGCGACGTGGTGCTCGTCTCCTCCGACGTGGTGCCCTCGCCCCGGCCCCGCATGGGCGCGTACGTGGCGGCCAAGCACGGCCTGGAGGGCATGGCCCGCGCCATGCGGATGGAGCTGGAGGGCAGCGGCGTGCGCACGTCGCTGGTCAGGCCGGGGCCGACGATGACGGGGATGGGCATGACGTGGGACGCGGAGACGACCGCGACCGTGCTGGAGGAGTGGGTGCAGTGGGGGCTGGCGCGGCATCCGTACTTCCTGCAGCCGGAGCAGGTCGCGGCGGTGATCGTGACGGTCGCGACCGCGCCGCGCGGCGTGCACCTCACGCTGGTGGAGGTCCAGCCGGAACGGGCGGTGGAGCCATGACGGCGCCCGACGGGACGCACGAGCGCGCGCTGAAGGAGCCCGCCCTGGTCTCCGGCGGCCCCGACCACCTGGAGGAGCTGCGCGGCGATCCCATCGGGCTGATGCGCCGGGTGCGCGAGGAGTGCGGCGACGTCGGGCGGTTCCTGCTGGCCGGGCGGCCGGTGGTGCTGCTGTCGGGGGCCGAGGCGAACGAGCTCTTCTTCCGCGCCCCGGACGAGGAGCTCGACCAGGCGGAGGCGTACCCGTTCATGACGCCGATCTTCGGCACGGGCGTGGTCTTCGACGCCACCCCCGAGCAGCGCCGCGAGGCGCTGCACAACCAGGCGCTGAAGGGCTCCTTTCTCAAGGGGCACGCCGCCACGATCGCCGCGGAGGTGGACCGGATGGTCGCCGGGTGGGGCGAGGAGGGTGAGCTCGACCTGCTCGACTGGTTCGCCGAGCTGACCATCTACACCTCCTCGGCCTGCCTGATCGGCAAGCGCTTCCGGGAGCAGCTCGACCGCCGCTTCGCCGGGCTGTACCACGACCTGGAGCGGGGCACCGACGCGATCGCCTACGTCGACCCGTACGCCGACATCGACAGCTTCCGCCGCCGCGACGCCGCCAGGGTCGAGCTCGTCGCGCTGGTGGAGGGCATCATGGCCGGCCGGGCCGCCGCTCCGCGCCCGCCGCGCGCGGAGCGGGACCTGCTCGACGTGCTCATGTCCATCCGGGCGGACGACGGCACGCCGCGCTTCTCCGCCGACCAGGTCACCGGCATGTTCATCTCGATGATGTTCGCCGGGCACCACACCAGCTCGGGCACGGCCGCCTGGACCCTGATCGAGCTGCTGCGCCACCCCGGCGTGCTGGCCGGGGTCGTGGCGGAGCTGGACGAGCTGTACGCCGGCGGCTGCGAGATCAGCTTCCAGGCGCTGCGCGAGATCCCGCTGCTGGAGTCGGCGATCAAGGAGGCGCTGCGGCTGCACCCGCCGCTGATCCTGCTGCTGCGGGTGGCCAAGACCGAGCAGGAGGTGCTCGGTCACCGCGTCCCGGCCGGGACGCTGGTCGGGTGCAGCCTCGCCGTCTCCAACCGGATCCCGGAGGACTTCCCCCGGCCCGACGCCTTCGACCCCGCCCGCTACGCCAAGCCGCGCGAGGAGGACCTGGTCAACCGGTGGACCTGGGTGCCGTTCGGCGCCGGCAGGCATCGCTGCGTGGGCGCCAACTTCGCGATGATCCAGCTCAAGGCGATCTTCTCGGTGCTGCTGCGCGACTGGGAGTTCGAGCCCGCCCAGCCGCCGGACTCCTACCGCGACGACCACTCCAAGATGGTCGTCCAGCTCGCCCGGCCGTGCCGGGTCCGCTACCGGAGGCGCCGATCGTGAAGCTGCGAGCCGACCTGGACCTCTGCCAGGGGCACGCCATGTGCGAGCTGGAGGCGCCGGACGTCTTCGAGGTGCCGCGCAAGGGCAAGGTGCGCGTGCTCGTCGAGGAGCCGGACGAGTCGCTGCGCGCCCAGGTGGAGGCCGCCGTCCGATACTGCCCGACCCGGGCGCTGAAGTTGGGAGGCTGATGGTGTACCCGCGTGACGAGCTGGAGGAGATGGTGCGGCGCTGGCTTGCGGCCAACCGGCGCTGCGAGGAGCTGGGCGACTGGCGCCCGCTGGCGGAGCTCTACACCGAGGACGCCACCTACGGCTGGAACATCGGCCCCGGGCAGGACTTCATGGCGGTCGGCCGGGACGAGATCCGCGACCTCGCCCTGGGCTCGGAGATGGGCGGCCTGGACGGCTGGTCGTATCCGTACCAGAGCATCCTCATCGACGAGCGCCAGGGGGAGGTGGTCGGCTTCTGGAAGCAGGTCGCCGACGCCCGCCGTCCGGACGGCGGCGCGTACGAGGTGCCGGGGATCGGGGGGAGCTGGTTCCGGTACGGCGGTGACTTCCGGTGGCGCTGGCAGCGCGACTGGTTCGATCTGGGGAACGTCACGGCGGTGTTCGTCGAGATGATGAAGGCCGGGGTGCTGTCGGATGGGATGCGGCGGCGCTTGGACCGGGCGGCGTCCGGCGCGCCGGTGCCTGGTTACTATCCGAGGGCGGAGACCCCTGTGCCCTTGTGGTGACGGCGCCGGCCTGGTGGCGGCGGCGGCCGGTGGCGGCGCTAGTGCGGGATGGCGTCGATGAGCTGGCGGGCGCCCTGGCGGAGCAGCGCGACGGCGACGGACGTACCCAGCGTGGCCGGGTCGAGCGGGCCCGCCCACTCGTGGGCGTCCAGGACCGTCTTGCCGTCCGGGGTGAAGACGCGGGCGCGCAGCGACAGGCGCCCGCCGCGCTCGGCGCGGGCGTACCCGGCGATCGGGCTGTTGCAGTGCCCCTGCAGCACGTGCAGCAACATGCGCTCGGCCGTCACCTCGCGCCAGGTGTCGGCGTCGCCCAGGGCCGCCACGGCCTCGATGGTCTCGGCGTCGTCCTCCCTGCACTGCAGGGCGAGCACGCCCGCGCCGATCGGCGGGCACATCGACTCCAGCGGCAGCGCCTCGGTGATGCGGTCGCTCATGCCGATCCGCTCCAGGCCCGACACGGCCAGCATCAGCGCGTCGGCCTCGCCGGCGTCGAGCTTCTCCAGCCGCCGGTTGGCGTTGCCGCGCATCGGGACGCAGCGCAGGTGCGGGTGCGAGGCGGCGAGCTGCGCGATGCGGCGCACCGACGACGTGCCGATCGTGGTGCCCGGCGGCAGCTCGTCCAGGGGCAGGCCGCCCGGGTGCACGAGGGCGTCGCGCAGGTCGTCGCGCTTGAGGAAGGCCGCCCAGGTCGTCCCCGCGGGCAGCGGCCGGTCGGCCGGGACGTCCTTGACGCAGTGCACCGCGAGGTCGGCCTGGCCCGTGAGCAGGAGCGCGTCGACCTCCTTGGTGAACGCGCCCTTGCCGCCGAGCGCCGACAGCGCGCCCTGCCACCTGTCGCCCGACGTCGTGACCGGCACGACCTCGGTGCGCACGCCGGGGTGCAGCGTGGTGAGCTCGTGCCGGACCCGCTCCACCTGGGCGAGCGCCATGGGAGAGGAACGGGTGGCGATGCGGATCAGCTCAGGGACTGCCATCCGCCGATGGTAGCGCCCCCGGGCACGGGTTCGGGCGCATCACCCCGCCGGGGCCTCGGCGAGTGACAGGCTGTTGCCGTCCGGGTCGAGGATCTCCACGTGGCGTACGCCGTTGCCGTAGGTCTCCACGGGCTCGTGCCCGATGCCGTGCGCGGCCAGGCGGGCCAGGATGTCGTCGAGGTCGCGCACCCCGAAAGTGATCATGGTGCCGCCCACTCTGGAGGCCCGTACCGGCCGGTCGTCGAGGACGAGCCAGGCGTTCTCCCCTGTCTGCCACAGGAGCTCCGCGCCGATGATCTCGTCCGCCGGCCGGCCGAAGAACACCTCGTACCACTTCTGCGCGGTCGCCAGGTCACTTACGCAGACCACACTGTGCATGTCCATGGAGCCGTTCCTTCGAGTCGTCACGAAGGGTGGACCTCCTGCGCGGCCGGAACTCATCGGGCCGCCGGAACGCATCGCACAACCGGGCCGGGAGGCCGCGGCGGAACGCGCCGACGCGGGCGCAGCCCCATCACGGCACGTGCGGGATGCCGTCACGGTAGGTGCGGGGTGCCGTCGCGCATCGGTGGGAAGCGGAAGCGGGCCGCGGTGGTGGCGCGGGTCATCCCGGTGATGGGCGCCTCGCCGACGGGTTCGGTCTCGTCGTCGATGACGACCTCCCAGCGGCAGTGCGGCACCCGGTCGCCAGGCACGCGCGGCGGCCGGTGCACCGGACGGATGCGGGCCCTGGGGTTGACCGCCTGCGCGGTCCAGTCGAAGGTGCCGTCCTCGATGTGGTGGCACATGCCGCGCACCGCCCGCTCGCCGAACGGCTCAACGTCGAGCAGCGCCCCGCAGGTGCGCAGCTGGAAGAAGCCGTGCCGCTCGTCGATCAGCTCGTACTCGACGTCCATGTAGTGCTGGGCGAAGCCGGGGTCGAGCTGCAGGCACTTGAAGATGGCCGAGACGCCGTCGCCCTCGATCCGCATGATCTCGCGGATCCGCTGGGTGTAGACCGGGCTGGCGCCGCGCCACTCCTGGACGGCGATCTCCTCCACGGCCTCCTGGCCGTACCTCATCCCGACAGCGATGAGGCTGGAGCGGTCGAGCAGGTGGACGATGAGGGCGTACTCCCTGACCAGGCGCACGAGGGCCGCCTTCGACAGGTCCTCGAAGCGGAAGCCCGGGTCGAACGCGCCGGAGTAGTCGTCACGGGACACGGGCCCCTCCTTCGATTCCCCCTTGCACGGTCACTCGTGAACTGTAGTCTGGACAGGTGTCCATAACAAGCGGTCGCTTGCTCAATGGCTGGGCGGAGCAGGGCTCTCCCCTCCTGATCGGCGGCAGCCTGGTTCCGGGCGAGCAGTGCTTCCAGACCGTCGACCCGGCCACCGAGGAGGTCATCGGCCTGGCCGCCGACGCCACCCCCGGCCGGCTCGACGAGGCTGTCGCCGCCGCCCGCCGCGCGTTCGACGACTCCGGCTGGAGCACCGACCTGGCGCTGCGCGTCCGCTGCCTGCGCCAGCTCAGGCAGGCGCTGGAACGGCACGCCGAGGAGCTGCGCGCGCTCACCATCAGGGAGGCCGGCGCGCCCCGGTTCCTGACGTACGGGGCGCAGCTCGACGCCCCCGTGGCCGACCTGGGGTGGGTCGCCGACCTGGCCGAGAGCTACGAGTGGACGCGCGACCTGGGCCGGGCCGCGCCGATGGGCATCGCCAGCGACCGGCGCGTGCTGCGCGAGCCGGTGGGCGTGGTCGCCGCGATCACCCCGTGGAACTTCCCGCACCAGATCAACCTGGCCAAGCTCGGCCCCGCGCTGGCCGCCGGCAACACCGTGGTGCTCAAGCCCGCCCCCGACACGCCCTGGTGCGCGGCGGCGCTCGGGCGGGTCGTCGCCGAGGAGACCGACCTCCCGCCGGGCGTCGTCAACATCGTCACCGGCCGCGACCATGCCCTGGGCGCTCTCCTTGCCGCCGATCCGCGCGTGGACCTGGTCTCGTTCACCGGCTCGACGGCGACGGGGCGCGCGGTGATGCGCGGCGCCGCGGAGACGCTCAAGAAGGTGTTCCTGGAGCTGGGCGGCAAGTCGGCGTGCGTCGTGCTGGACGACGCCGACCTCGCGGGGGCGTGCACGTACGCCGCCTTCGCCGCGATCTCCCACGCCGGGCAGGGCTGCGCGCTCACCACGCGGCTGCTGGTCCCCCGCGCCCACCACGACGAGGCCGTGCGGATCACCGCCCGCACGATGGCGCGGCTCGGCACCGGCGACCCCGCCGACGAGCGCACCGTCTGCGGCCCGGTCATCTCCGCCCGCCAGCGCGACCGCGTGGAGGCGTACCTGAAGCTCGCGGTCGCGGAGGGCGGCTCGTTCGCCACCGGCGGGCGCCGGCCCGATCGGGACAGGGGCTTCTGGATCGAGCCCACGCTGGTCACGGGGCTGACCAACCGGTGCAGGGCCGCCAGGGAGGAGATCTTCGGGCCGGTGCTGGTGGTGCTGCCGCACGACGGTGACGACGACGCCGTACGGATCGCCAACGACTCCCCGTACGGGCTGTCCGGCGCCGTGCACGCCGGCGACCCGGAGCGGGCGCGAGCGGTGGCGCGGCGGCTGCGCACCGGCACGGTCAGCGTCAACGGCGGCGTCTGGTACGGGCCTGACGTGCCGTTCGGCGGCTACAAGCAGTCGGGGGTCGGCCGCGAGATGGGGGTCGCGGGCTTCGAGGAGTACCTGGAGATCAAGTCGATCGCGGAGGGAGCGGGATGACCGCGCGGAGATCAGCGGGCGCAGGCGGCACGATCACCGCACACGGATCGGCGATGGAGTTGGCGCGATGAGGCGATTCGCCGGGAAGGTGGCGATCGTCACGGGCGCCGCCCAGGGCATCGGAGAGGCGTACGCGCGGGCGCTGGCCACCGAGGGCGCCGGCGTGGTCGTGGCGGACGTGGACGAGCGGGGCGCGAAGGTCGCCGACGACATCGGGGGCCTGTTCGTCAGGACCGACGTGGCCGACCCCGCCTCCGCCGAGGCGATGGCGGCAGCGGCCGTGACGGCATTCGGCGGCATCGACTACCTGGTCAACAACGCCGCCATCTTCGGCACCATGAAGCTGGACTTCCTGTTCACCGTGGACTGGGACTACTACCGCAGGTTCATGGCCGTGAACCTGGACGGCGCGCTGCTGTGCGCCCGCGCCTGCCACGCCCGCATGGCCGAGCGCGGCGGCGGCGCCATCGTCAACCAGTCCTCAACCGCCGCCTGGCAGTACGCCGGTTACTACGGCCTGGCCAAGGCCGGCGTGAACAGCCTCACCCAGCAGCTCGCGCACGAGCTCGGCTCGCTGAACATCCGCGTCAACGCCATCGCGCCCGGCCCCGTCGACACCGCCGCGCACCGGGCCGTGGTGCCCGGCGGGATGTCGGCCAGGATCGTGCGCGACAAGCTCGCGCTCAAGCGGCTGGGCACGCCTGACGACCTCGTCGGGATGTGCCTGTTCCTGCTGTCGGACGAGGCCGCGTGGGTCACGGGACAGATCTTCAACGTGGACGGAGGCGAGGTGTTCCGCGCATGATGTACGGCTTCGTCGGGCTCGGCCAGATCGGCGCCCCCATGGCGGCCCGCCTGGCCGGCCCCGGCCTGATCGTCCACGACCTCCGGTCCGAGGCGATGGCGCCCCTGGTCGAGCGGGGCGCGCTGCCCGCCGCGAGCCTGGCCGAGGTGGCCCGCGCCTCGATCGTCTCGCTCATGGTGCGCGACGACGCCCAGGTGCGCGAGGTGGCCGACACCCTGATCCCCGCGAGCGCCCCGGGCACGATCCTCGCCGTCCACTCCACCATCCGCGCCGGCACCGCGGTCGAGCTGGCCGAGGCCGCGGTGCCGTACGGGGTGGAGGTGGTGGACGCCCCCGTCAGCGGCGGCTTCATGGGCGCCGCCGAGGGCACCCTGGCGGTCATGGCCGGCGCGAGCGAGGCGGCGTTCGCACGGGTGAAGGAGGCGTTCGCCCCCTGGGCGGGGCTCGTCCTGCACATGGGCCCCGTCGGCGCCGGCACCCGCGCCAAGCTGGCCCGCAACCTGCTGCACTTCGTGTCCTTCGCCGCCGCGGCCGAGGCTCAGCGCCTGGCGCAGGCCGCCGGGATCCCGCTCGGCGCCCTCGGCCGGATCGTCCGCCACTCCGACGCGGTCACCGGCGGCCCCGGCGCCCTCATGATCCGCGACACCACCTCACCGCTGCCTCCCGGCGACCCGCTGCGCGCGATCATGAGCCACGTGCTCGCGCTCGGCGACAAGGACCTGTCGCTCGCCCTCGAGCTGGCCGGCGAGCTAGGCGTCGACACCCCGCTCGCCCGGCACGCCCACCAGCGCCTGGCCACCGACCTCGGCCTTGAGGAGCCCGCATGACCGACGACAGACGGCAGCGCGGACTGGAGATGATGGGGCGGGTCTACGGGTGGGAGATGCGCGACGGGCCCGGCGACTTCTTCGGAATCACCGTGGATCACCTGTTCGCCGACATCTGGTCCCGGCCGGGGCTGTCCATGCGTGACCGGCGGCTCCTCCTGGTCGGCGTGCTGGCGGCCAAGGGGCTGAACGACGTGCTCGACATCCAGATCCCGGCGGCGTTGCGTAACTCCGAGCTGAGCGCCGAGGAGTTGCGTGAGATCGCCATCTTTCTCACGCATTACATCGGCTGGCCGCTGGGGGCCAGGCTCAGCGTGCAGATCGACACGCTGGTGGCGCGGCACGAGAAGAGCTCCGAGGGTGGGACGGACGGGTGACACGGGGGCTCAGCCGTCGAAGCCGCGATTCAGCCGGAAGGCGGCCAGGCCCTTCTGGGTGGCGGCGAAGATCACACCTGTCTCGGTCATCGCCAGGCCCATGATCCTGGCCTCCACGTCGATGCTCAGGCTTCGCCCGCGTTCGCCGAGCTTCCAGATCTCGAGCTGGTCCCTGTGGTTGGCCAGCACCACCCGCCCGGCGCGAGCGGCGAAGGCGGCGCCGCTCATCGGGATCGGCTCCTGCTTCCCGCACCGGCGCCCTTCGTAGCGGTAGACGTGCAGTCTGGGCTCGTCGACGAGGCGGACGACGAGCCACAGGGCTCCGTCGGCGATCGTGCAGGCGACCTTCTCGATGCCCGCGGCGCGATCCGGGTGAGGCAGCACCGACAAGGCTCTGCGCCATCGGGGCAGTACGGTGAAGCGGGCCAGGAGCCGGTGATGGTAGAGGTCCCAGATCGCCACCCGGAAGTCGTCGCCGCCTGTCACGGCGATCGGGGTGCCGTCCGGCAGGCATCCCGTCTCCACCGTTCCGACCCAGCCCGAGTGAGCGCGCAGCGCCGCGATCGCGCGGCCCTCGTCGAGGTTCCAGACCACGGCGTCGCTGCGGTGCCCGCCGGTGACGGCGATGCGCTCCCCCGTGGGGAGGCGGACGGCGGCGGACGCCTGTGGCCAGTAGACCGGATCAGCTTTGCACCTTTGCAGGAGAAACTGCCACGACCAACTCATCGTTCGGCTGACGTCGCAGGTGTGATCCGCGTAGAAGGTCACGAGCACCGGCTGGTCGTCGCCGTCCACGAGGGTCCGCGTGGTGGTCTCGGTGCGGCTGCCCAGCACCAATTTCCACTCCTGCCGTAGTGACACGACCAGGGTGTCGTTCCAGGCATCCGGATCGGCCTCCCGACCACAGGCCTGCCCCAGCTCTGTGCCGTCGTCCAGGACGACGGCCCGCACTTCGGCCGCCTGGAAGATCCCGGGGTGCTCAGCGGAGTCCTGCTGGTCGGTGTGGTGGAAGTCCCAGAGTCGCACCGTCCCGTCCTCGCCGCCGGTGGCCACGATCTCGTGCCTGTCCGGGAGCAGCGCCACGTCATGCGCGGTGACCGGGCCGTTGTGACCGGCCAGCGTCACCTGCCTGCCGGATGACGGCAGAGTGAGCGAGACGTCAGGGGAGACGGACATGTCCCGTCGCGATCCCACCGACGCGCCGCACACCGACAGTTGCCTGTCGTCCAGGTACCAGGCGAACCTGTCCAAGAACCTGTGCTCTCTTCTCCGGACCAGTCTGCGATTGCCCGCCACGATCGTCTCGGAGACGTCGTGCCGCTGTGTCTCTCCCCCGATCTCTCTGTCGCGGGCAAGATCCCAGATAAGCATGTTGTTCTTCTCATGGATGACCGCGAACAACGCTGTGTCGCCGTCCACCAGGTATTCGACCTTGCGCCCTCGCCGTTGGAGATGCGGCAGGGCAGAACGGCCGGTCTCCGGGTCGTAGAGAGCCCCGAACCTGGCGATGAGCACGTTCTTGCCCGTCTCCAGCCGTCCGGGAGCCAGGTCGGCCGCCGTCACCCGGCCGGGCAACGAGAGGAGTCTCCGAGCGGCGGCGAGGTCCCAGATCTCCGCGGGGAGAGCGGTGCCACCCGACCTGACCAGGACGGCACGCCCGTCGAACCAGCGATTGAAGCCCATGGTCAGGTTCCCCGGGAACCGCCAGGCCGCGGCGGGCGGGATCTGCCACTTGAAGGCCCCGGAAGCCACCTCCCAAACCGTGCACGCGCCTTCCGCGTCGAGCAGCACGACGACCTCTCCTGACGGGTCGATCCGCGCGTCCAGCGCCGGGCGCTTCGAAGGGCCGAGCAGATGCGTCGTCAGTTGCTCACCCGTTCGCAGATCCCACTTCCGTATCGACCTGTCGACACCCACGGAGATCGCCACCGGCTGCCCGGTCGTCGAGCAGCGAAGGTCCGTCACGCTGCCCGCATGCCCGGTGAGCACGCGGTGGGGATGCTCTTCCGGCCACTGGGACCACAAAGGTGTCCACGGCTCCTGCTCACCTCTGATCTGGATGCGGTACGCCAGCTTGCCGGCGCCTGCCCGGTATGCGGCCAGCCGCAGATAGGCCAGCCATTCCTGAGGTCGCTTGGTCCTGATCAGATGCAGCGCCCGCCTATAGGCCGCGCCCGCCCGCCTGTCCTCGCGGTCCATCAGGTAGGGCAACGCCGCCAGGAGCGGTGCGGGCGTGGCCGCGAGCAGGAACGCGGGATCATGCACCAGCTCGCCCAGCATGTCGGCCGACCCGAGTATGGCATGCGTCGCCAGATGGTCGAGGGTGTAGCGGTCGGCCCGAGCCCAGTCGGTCCGGCCCTGGTCCTTGGGCGCCCGGCCGGCGAAGAAGGCGGTGAAGCGCCGATGGACGAACTCCGCGTCGCGGTACTGACGAAGGTACTCGGCCAGCGCCGTGTGGTAGAGCCGGTAGAGCGACTCCCCGTCCACCACGGTCTCCACGACGTAGTAGCCGGCGTTCCGCAGCAGCCACTCGACGTTCTCGTTGGTGAACGGGTGGTGGCCGAGCCGGGAGGCGAGCGGCGCCCACACCCTTCCCCAGGGCAGGCCGGACCCCTGCGCGAAGGCCAGCGGCGTGAGCAGATCCCTTGCTTGCTGCGCCAAGTCCCCGAGCCTGGTCTCCAGGTCGTTGTGCATCGCCTCGGCCGCGGTCGCGGGCAGCGACGCTCGCCAGGCCTGGTCCCTGGGCTCCGGCACCGTCGGCTGCGCCGCCAGGGTGCGCGAGACGATCAGCGCGACCAGGAAGGACCGGCCGGCCGCCGCCGCGACCGCGTCCGCTACCTCGCGCACCACTTCCGCCGGCACGCTCGCGTACGGTGAGCCGGGCTCGATCTCCACCAGGCAGCGTGCGGCGTACTCGGACAGGCTGGCGGGATCGGCGTAGCTGGAGTCGTCCAGGTCCAGCACGTCCTCCTGCGGGAGCGGGAGACGGGGCAGCAGGTGGCGGCGGCTGCCGATCAGCAGGCGGAGGCCGCGCTTGGGCCCCGCCTCGATCAGCGGGTAGAGGATCTCGTCCGCCAGCTTCTCGTAGTCGATGGCCTCGTCGACCGCGTCGATGGCGGCCACGCACGGCCCTGGGATCGCCCCCAGCAGCTCGCCGACGCTCTGCGGCCGCAGCCCGAGCCCGGCGCAGAGCGCGTCGAGCACGTCCAGGGGCGTCATCAGGCGGGCGTGGATCGCCACGTCGATCGACCTCTCCGGCGGGACGGCGGCTCTCGGCACGTCCTCCAGAGTGATCTGGCCGCGCCGGGCGGGATCGCTGAGCACCGCCAGCCTGGCGATCATCGAGGACTTACCCGACCCGGGATCGCCCGTCACCACCCGGGATCTCCTGCCCTCCTTCAGCCAGGACACCAGGTCTTCCAGCGCCGCGTGCCTGCCGACGAACCGCGAGATCCGCGGCAGCCAGTGCTCGGTGAAGTCCCGGTCGCGGGCCTGCCTGTGCTGGATCCGCAGCTTGGTGAGCATGTCCAGATCAGCCAGTTCGGGATCGTAGCGGGGGTTCTTCAGAAACGTGTCCGGCGCACTCTGGTGGGCCACGTGGTGCGCCACCGTCTGCCAGTCGGGAGTGTGCCGGTTCATGGAGCCCACCAGCTCGCTGATCCGCAGGTATTCCGGCTGGTAGCCGGCCACCGACAGGTCGGCCAGGGCACGTTCGAACGCCTCGGCGAACGTGCCCGCCTCGATCTGCTCCTTCGGGTGAGCCGCGGTGACGATGATCAGGGTCTTGTCGTCGCGGTTCATGGCCTTCATCGCGGCGCCCAGCGCCTCGCCCGCCCCTTTCCCCGCGTGACAGCAGTCAAGGACGATCATCGCGTGGTGCAGCGGTGTGTCCTCCAGCATGAGGTTGGCCAGCTTCGTCGTGGGCACGGTGCTCGACACGGGGTCCTCCGTGTCGCCCATCCACAGCGCGTGCTCGTCGGAGACGAGTCCCGCGTGCCCGGTGTGATAGAGCACGACCAGGTCGTCGGGCTCCGTCTCGTCGCGGCAGAACCTGCGCAGCTCGGAGCGGAACGTCTCGCCGAGAGGATCCACGTCGAGAGCGGTTCTGCGCTTGTAGCCGAGCCCCTGCAAGAGCCGGACCATGCGTTCCACCGACTCCACGATCGATTCACCGGTCTTGGGCAGCTCCCTGGTGACGCCGGTGGCGATGAGGTGACGCCGTCCCATGGGATCATTCCAGTCCGTCCAGGATGGCCTGCCCCGTCAGGCGCTCGGTGAGATAGGGACGCAGGTCGTGAGCGTGGGAGCCGTTGTACACGCGGATCTGCCTGATCTGCGAGCCGAAGAGCGGACGCAGGTCCTCCACCGCGGCGACCACGTCGCCGGCGTCCACGACGTTGGTCCACGCCTTGACGGCTCCCGGCCAGCCGCCGGGCTTCGGCCGCAACCGGTCGAAGATCAGGTTGGGCAGGCCGAGCGGGGAGCCGAGCGTGACGAGTGCAGCCACCGGCCACTCGGTGTGCGCACACAGCGCCTCGTAGGCGACCACGGAGCCCAGCGAGTGCCCGACGACGACTCTGGTGTCGGCCGCGAGTCTGCGTTCCACGGCCTCGCGAGCCCACTGGCGCACACTCTGATCCTTGAAGTAGGCGCTCACCTGCTTCAGATCCCCGATGAACAACTGCTCGGCGACGCGGCTGAGGAATCGCGAGCGGCTCATCGCGACCAGAGCACCGCTTACCCAGGACGGCGTGCGGGCCAGGACCTCCCGGTCCGGCGGGACCACCCGGCCGTCCACCTCTGCGGCTCGCCGCCACCAGGCCAGGAGCAATTCCTGCTCGTACCCCTCCGCCACGTCGTGTGCGTCGTAGTAGAGGTCGGGCGCCATCACCTCCGCAGGGGGCCGGAACAACTCGCCGTACGCGGCGAAGTCAACCTGCTCGGGCAGCACGTCACCGCCCGCCAGGCGCACGCCATCGCGCAAGGCGGGAAAGAGACGCTCGCGCAACGTGTGCTCGCCTCTGAACTGCTGGCTGATCCCGTGGATGACAACGATGGCGGCCACGGTTCCCCCTTCACACGGGGACGCTTTTCCCAGAGTGTGCATAGGAAGAACTCGGCTGGCAACCGGGAGGGGCCATGCTGGCGAACCCCGCCCTGCGGCACGTCAGGCTCACCGATCGACTGCACGAGTGGCGCAGACAGGCGGAGAGCCGGCTGGTGGTCTGGGCATCGGGAACGGTGGCCCTGGTGGCGATCTCCTCGCTAGGGCTGCTCATCAGTGGTGCAGGTGTCAGGGATCTACCTGGATTCGCGAGCACGCTGACACCGGTCGCCGCAGCGTATGCCGCGCTCGTGGCGCTTCTTCCACACGGGCGCGCGCTGCTGCGCTGGTGCATCATGGGAGCACTGGCGACGGGAGCGCTTGTCCCCTTCCTGCCCGCCTCTCCGCAGCGCCCGTCACAGGTCGAGGTGGCCGCCGAGTGGCTGGTGGGCAACCCCTTCGTGGCACTGCCCATCGGGCTGGCCGCGCTGTGGCTGCTCCCTGGCAGCTTGATGTCCATTCGCCTTTCACGTATCCGCTTCTCTCGGTTGCGGCCGGGCCCGGTCGGCATCGCGCGGCGTGTGCTCTCCGGCCTGCTCATCATGGCCGTTCTGGCCGGCGTGCTCGCCGCGGGAGGCAGCGTGCGGGACACGCTCGGCGGTCCTGGACTCGCCGGTGACGTACTCCTGGCCTGGCTGGTGCCACTCACCGTGCTGGTCTGTGCGGCTTGGAGCAGGAGGGCAAGCCGGTGGTTCTATCACGTCGCCCTGCTGACAACGGCAGGTCTCGGACTGCTCATGGGTGCCCCTCCCATGCTCGCAGGTCCCGGCTTGTGGCCCCTGATCATGATCGTCCTGCCTTGTGCGATCGTCACCTCAACGATGGTGAGCAGTCTTTTGCGATGGCCGCGTATCTAGTGTCATCCCCCTGAGATTCATCGGAGATATTCGCGCGGGATTCGAGGATCTCCACTGCGGACAGTCCTGGAGACACCACTGGCACTGTGCTGCGGTCCCTCACAACGGGGTGACCGGGGTGGCGCGCGGCACGTACACCAGCGCGTCGTACGCCCGCGCCGGCACCATGGGCACCGTGTAGGTCCAGCTCAGCATGCTGTAAATGGACCGGTAACCGTCGCCGACGCTGCCCATGCGGATCTCCGAGCCGAGTAACCGCCGGTTGGCGGGGGTGGCCGAAGCCTGTGCGAGGTTCACGTAGCCCAGGGGCTGGGCGCCGAACAGCTTGGCCAGGGGCGAGTCGTGGCTCACGGTGAACTGCTCGCGTTCGCCGGAGGAGTCGTCGCGGCTGAGGAAGGTGCTGGTGGCGAACTCGGTGCCGATGGCGAAGTAGCCGCCGCCGTACGTCCTGGCCAGGCGGCGGCCCATCGACTCGAAGGAGAACGCCGCGCCGGTCTTGTCGAGGTGACTGTTGTGACCGGCCACGATGACGTGCTCTCGTCCGGTGCCGATGATCCAGTCGACGGCCTCGGCCATCCAGGCGTCCCGCTTGCGGGCGTAGTCGGCCCCGGAGAGCTGCAAGCGGGCGCCCCGGCCGATCGTCTCGGCGTGGTGCAGCGCGACGGCGAACGACTCGGGAGAGCTGAGCCGCACGTACGTGGCCTCGTGGTCGCGCATGCGGGTGGTGATCCGTTCGGCCGCGGTGGCGGCGGCGGCGATCTTCGTTTTGTCCTGTACGGACCTGGTGGCGTCGGTGAGGTCGGCCAGTGCCTGCTGGACCGGGCGGACCTGGGCGGGCTCGACCGTGGCGAGGTAGCGCAGCAGCCGCTCCTTGTTGCGGTCGTAGCGCTGCATGTCGAAGCCGTGGAGGCGCACCTTGGCGGGGGCGGCGACGGCGGCGTTGTGGTCGTGGAGCCACTGGAGCAGGCTTGCGGTCTCGCGGGTGCGGTAGATGTCGAAGCCGAGCGCCGCGGCCGCCTGCTCGGCAGTGCCCAGGCCCTCCACCACGTAGTCGTCGGCGACGGCGGTGCCCCCGAAGTCGGCCTCCAGGGCGACCGTGCGGAAGCCGTGCTCGCGCACCAGCCGCTGGATGACCAGCATGCGGGCCTGGACGAACTCCTTGTTGCCGTGCGTGGCCTCACCGACGCCGACCACCCGCTTGCCCGCGGCGTCGGCGAGTGTGGCCTGGTCGAGGGGGACGACGGCGCCGGACGTCACCCCCGCGGTGTCCGCGCCCCCGCACGCGGTCACGGCCGGCACGATCAGGGCGAGGCCCGCGAGCAGGCGGGCGAGTGTGTGCGCCATGTCAGCTCACGCCGACGGAGTCGATCTCGATCATGCGTCAAGTTCATCGGACGCGCGGTCGCCCGTCATCGGAGTCAGGTCGAGCGTGCGGTGGCGCAGGGCCAGATCGTGGACCACCGGTTGTAGACCTTCGGCGCCCAGATGTGAACCTGGGTCGCTAGGCCAGCCACCGGCCAGGCGCCTAGGCTGCGGGACGTGCCTTACCGTCCAGCGACCCAGCAGCTTCAGGGCCGATGGGGCACCGCGCTGCCGTACGTCTGCGCCGTGCTGCCGATGCTGTTCCACACGGCTGTCATCGGCGGGGTCGTCTCCCAAGCCCACGACCGGCTCCCGCAGGCGGTGCTGGACGTGGGGCTCGGCGTGCTCGGGCTGGTCCTGCTGGGCTGGCGGCGCCGGTGGCCGTGGCAGATCGCGCTGGTCACGACCCTGCTGAGCGGCGTCTCCAGCGTGGCCGGCGGTCCCGCGTACGTCGCATACGTCTCCCTGTGCGCGCATCGCCGGTGGCGGCAGATCGTCCCCGTCGCGGCGGTGCACCTGGCCGGGCTGGTGGCGTACAGCACCTTGCCGGCCGCGACCGAGGCGAGCGACGTGGCGATCACGACCGGCACCGTCGTCCTCGGCGCGCTGACCGTCGTCGGCCTCTACCATCGCGGGCGGCAGGATCTGGCCGCCTCGCAGCGGGAGGCCGCCCGGCTGGCCCACCGCCAGCAGGCGCAGCTGATCGAGCAGGCCAAGCTGGCCGAACGGCTCAAGATCGCGCACGAGATGCACGACGTGCTGGCGCACCGGATCTCCCTGTTGTCGATGCTCGCGGGCGGCCTGGCCTATCGCAAGGACCTGACGGGTGAGGAGGCCCGGGAGGCCGCGCTGGCGATCCAGGAGAACGCGCATCAATCGCTGGACGAGCTGCGCGCCGTGCTCGGCATGCTCCGGCGCGACGGGTGCGGGGGTGGTGGCGGGGCTGGTGGCGGCGAGGTGGAGTCGCCTCAGCCGGACCTGAGCCGCTTGAACGCGCTGTTCGCCGAGGTCCGGGCCGTCGGCCAGCACGTCGAGGCGGAGGAGACCATCACCGCCCGGGAGCTGCTGCCCTCGCAGACCGGCCGCCACGCGTACCGCATCGTGCAGGAGGCCCTCACCAACGCGCGCAAGCACGCGCCCGGCAGCCCCGTGCGCGCCGAGATCAGCGGCCGGCCGGGAGCGGAGCTGCGGATCCGGGTGAGCAACGAGGTTCTCGCGGGCGCGCCGGCGGGCTCCGGGGGGCGACTGGGCCTGGTCGGCCTGGCCGAACGCATCCGGATGGCCGGCGGCATGATCGCCCACGGCGTACGGGACGGGCGCTTCGTCCTCGACGCCTGGTTACCCTGGGAGCCCTCTCAGCGTGCCCCGACGGCCGACAGCGCCGCCGCAGACATTGACACGCCGTTGACCACAGTCACAGAAGCCGCGATCTGAGGCTGCCAGCCGAGCACCGGCTCCTCGCCGTCCTCAGAGCCGAATCATGCGGCCATCCGGTCACGGCCTTCGATCACGCGCTTGACGTCGTCGCGGCGGCTACAACTTCGACATTCGCCATCACGACCGTCGCCGCGGTGGCGCATGTGTGCACGGTGACAGCGCCGAAAGGCCGCACGCCATAAAATGTGATCATGCAGCCTCTGCCGGTGATCACCCCCGCCACCGTGGACGTGATCGAGGCCCTGACGACCGACCTGAACCCGCGCTGGGGGCTGGCGATCGCCAAGGCGGCGGGCCGCTCCCCCGGCACCGTCTACCTCGTGCTCGACCGGCTCGAACGCGGCGGATGGGTGATCTCCACCTGGGAGGCGGACTCCGCGCGGCAGGGCCCGCGCCGGCGCCTGTATCGGCTGAAGGGGGACGCCCTGCCCGCCGCACGCCGCGCCGTCGCCCGCCGCGCCACCGCGCACCAGCCGATCACCCAACCACTCCCCCACCCGGGGGTTTGAGGTGAACCCGCTGGTCAGAGGCGTCATCGTGACCGCGGCCGCGATTTTGCCCGGCAGGGCGCGGCGGGAGCGCTACCTGGAGCAGTGGCTGGCCGACGGGGAGGGGGCGGCGGAGGCGGGAATGGGCTCGCTGGCCGTGGCGCTGGGCGCGCTCAGGGCCGCCCTGGCGATGAACCTGACCCGCCGCTCGGCCGTGCCACTCGCTCTGGCGGCCGTTCTGGTGATCGGCGGGGCGCGGCTGGCCACGACCTCCTCCTCGCAGGTGCTCGGCATCGCCATCGCCATGGCGGGGGTGGCGTTGCCGCTCCTGCTGCTGGTCCTCCGCAGGTTCACCGAGCGCGACACGCTCGGCGACTGGGAGGACACGCTCGCCGCCAGGCAGGCGGGGCTGTCGAGGGGGCGGCCCGCGGATCGGGGGGCGGCGGGGAAGCGGCTGCTCCCCCTTCTCCTGGGTGCCGCGCCAGTGATCCTGGCGGCGGTGCTGCTGCTCGTCTTGTTCCGGTGAACGGGTCCTTCGGATGACTGCGGCTCGGAACCGCCTGGCCGGGGAGTTGCGCGTCGTGCTCATCGGGACGGGGGCAGCCGCCGTGGCCGCGGCCCGGGTCTTGGTGCACCGGGGTGTGCGCTCGTTCGTCCTGGCCGACGCCGGGTCGCGGCGGGAGGAGGCGTCGGCGGAGCTGCGGTCGCGGCCCTCGCCGGTGGTGGCGGAGGGGGCAGGACCGCTGGCGGCGGAGGGGGCCGGGCCGGAGCAAGACCGCCCGGCCGTGACGGCGCTGGCGAGAGAGGCCGGGCCGGAGCTGGACCGCTCGGCCGTGACGGCGCTGGTGGAGGGCGCGGGTTTGGTGATGGTCACCGCCGGTTGGAGCTTCCCCGCCGTGCACCATTGGGTGAACGAGAGCGGCGTGCCCGCCCTGCACGCGGCGTTCGGCGGGTTGCGCGCCAGGATCGGGCCGCTCGTCCTGCCCGGTGCGGGGGCGTGCTTCCTGTGCTGGCGCATGCGGGCAGTGGCCTGTGAGGACGACTTCGCGGCGGCCATGGCGCTGGAGGAGGAGGGCGATCGCGTCCGTGGTTTCCGCGAGCCGCCGCCGGTCCCGCCCGTGCTGTCCGCCTGGGCGGGGGCGGTCCTGGCGCATGAGGCGCTGGCGGCCACCGTCGGCCCGGCCCGGCCGCGGCTCGTTGGGCACGTGCTGGAGCTGGACGGGGCGGCCCGCACCGGGACGCTCCACCCCGTACTGCCGCGTCCCGACTGCCCGGCCTGCGCAAGACGTCCCCAGCGGAAGGGACCGGCGGCGCCCGACGAGCCCCACCCAGCCGCAGCGCAAGCATCAGGCGAGCCCAGCCCCACCGCACCGCGAGCGCCCGACGACCCCCGCCCCACCACAGCGCAAGCGCCCGACGAGCCCAGCCCCGCCGGGGCGACGGGCGCCGGAGGTCGCGGTCTGGCGGAGGTCACCCGGCAGGTGACCAGCCCCCTGTGCGGGCTGGTCCGCCGCCTGGACGACGTACGCAAGGATCCCACCGAGCCGAACCACCCGTTCATCGCCCGCGCCGAATTGTCCAACGCCCGCTTCATCAACGGCAGCGACGCGTTCGTAGCCTGCTCGGGCAAGGGCATCACCAGAGCGGAGGCCCGTGACGGCGCGATCGGCGAGGCGCTCGAACGGTACGCCGGCCTGACCTGGCAGCCGGCCCGGCAAACGAAGGCCAGGCGCGCCGACCTGGACGGCCCTTCACTCGACCCGCACGACCTGGTCCTGTACGCCGACCACCAGTACGCGGCCCTCCCCTACCCCCGCTACACCACCGACCAGCCCCTGACCTGGACGACCGCCCGTTCCCTGGCGACCGGCGGCGAGGTGTGGGTGCCGCTGCTCGCCGTCCCGCTCGCACCACGGCTGTCCGGCCCCGGGGAGTACTTGTTCGCCCCCACCTCCAACGGCCTGGCCGCCGGCTCGTCCACCGGTGACGCCCTCCGGCGGGCGCTGCTGGAGGTCGTCGAGCGGGACGCCTTCCTCATCGCCTGGGCGCACCGCCTGCCGGGCCGGTCGCACGACGCCCTCGACGTCCCGGACCGGGAGACGCGGCGCGTCGCCGCCGCCTACGCCGCCCGTGGCGTCACGATCACCGTGCATCGCCTGCCCACGGACGCCGCCGCCGAGGTCGTGCTCGCGATCGGCTGGAGCGACGAGCCGCCGGCGGCGGTGGCGGGGCTCGGCGCGCACGCCGATCCCCGGCTCGCCGCCCGGCGCGCGGTGCTGGAGGTGGCCCAGGTACGCCCGGCGCTGCTGGCCCGGCTGCGTGTGCCCGGGACGGCCGCCCGCATGGACGCACTGGCCGCGGACCGGCTCCCGGTCACCGGCCTGGACGACCACGACCTGCGTTACGCCCATCCGGACGCCGCCGCCCACGGCCTGCATCACCTGCGCTCGGCTCCCCTGACGCCGTGGGAGGCGGGCACGCGGGCGGGTTCGCTGGTCGAATCGCTGGTCGCGGCGGCCGGTGACGTCCTGTACGCGGACGTCACGCCCGCCGACGTCGCGGCGGTGGGCGTGCGGGTGGTGCGTGCAATCGTGCCGGGGTTCCAGCCGATCGCGTTCGGCGCGGCGCACGCGCGGCTCGGCGGGCGGCGGCTGTACGAGTTGCCGGAGCGGCTCGGCCTGCGCCCGGGGACCGCCACGCTCAACCTCGACCCGCACCCCCTGGCCTAGCGGAGACGGTGCGTCAGCGGCCGAGCTGGGCGAACCTGTCGAGAGCGGACCGTTCGCCGGAGGCCGCGTCGCCCGGCGCCAGGTGCGGGGAGGACCTCCAGCACAACCGGTCGTCCGAAGCCAGGCTCGGGGAGGACCTCCGGCACAACCGGTCGTCCGGCTGTACGGCGTACCGGTCCGTCGGGTCCACGGCGTGCTGAGCGGGCATGGCCATCCTCCAGTGCCGATATGAGCGCATGTATAGCACCGGCGGGCGATCGGGGGAAGCGTTCGCGCTCGTTCCCGGAGCCGGTGCGCCCTATTCTGTGGCGATGAACATCGAGTTCACCGGCGAGGTGTGGTTCTGGCGGGGGCCGGCGCCCTGGCATTTCCTCACCGTGCCCGACGAGGAGTGCCAGGACCTGGAGACGATCGCCGCCTCGGTGAGCTACGGCTGGGGCATGATCCCGGTGACGGCTCAGATCCGGGAGACCAGGTGGCAGACGTCGATGTTCCCCAAGGACGGGCGTTACCTCGTACCGGTGAAGGCGGAGGTGCGGCGGGCCGAGGGGCTGGACGTGGGAGACGTCGTGACCGTCCGCCTGACCGTCGGCGCATAGAGCCGCGCGCGGCCGGGATCGCGGCGATCACCGGCCCCTGGGGATGCGCCTTTCGCCGGCCATGGTCGAACGCCGTTACGAATGACCAAGAAAGGTCACTCCATTACGGAGCGACACCGGCTGAATAGACGAAATGCTGATCCGCTTCCGGGTGACGGCGAAAGGCGCCGGAGAAGGCCGCGGAACGGCCTTTTGGGTCTCCGTCATTGTGCGCGGCGCCCGGTTCGAGCAGGGCGGTCAAGCCGCGAAGCATGATCGGGGTGGCCGCGCACCCCAGGGCGGGATGAGAAGGGTGCCCGCACGCGCGGCGGCGCCGCGCGCGGAGGGCGCGGAAAGCCGCCTTATCCACGGCACGAAAGACCGCCTTTCGCCCTAACCCTTTCAAGGATAAAAGCACGCGCTCGCAGGGCTTTCGACCTCGCGACGGCTTTGGCGCAAACCCTGGCACAGAGGGCCCCCTCCTGTCTACAGTGTGGACAGCGAAATGTGGATTTCCCTGACATCTGATTACAGATCGGACAGACGTCGATCTCAAGTTCGCAACAGTATGGACTCGGCTATTTGTCCGAAACGTTGGCCGATGATCCTGTTGCGCATTAACCAGCAGCGCTGACCCTAGTTCGGACAAAGGAGAGCTGTCGTGACCCATAGGCGGAGACTTGGGAGATTCCTCACGGCGGTGACAGCAGGTGCGCTTCTGCTGTCCGCTTGCGGGCAGAGCGGCAACGAGGCCAGCAAGCCGACGCAGTCGGCCACGGGCGGCGCCGCCTCGGGGCAGACCATCACCTACGCCGGTGAGCAGGAGTTCAACTCCTACAACAGCATCGCCGTGAACAACCTGGTCAACAGCACCGCCATGCAGCGGGTGCTGCTCGGCTTCTGGTACTACGGCGAGAAGGGCGTGGTGACCCCCGACAAGGACTTCGGCACGTACACGAAGACGTCGGACTCGCCGCTGACCGTCGACTACGAGTTCAACGCCCAGGGCGTGTGGTCCGACGGCAACCCGATCGACTGTGACGACGCTCTGCTGTACTGGGCGGCCAAGTCCGGCAAGATCAAGGGCTTCCAGGTCGACGGCACCACCGGTGTCGAGCTGGTCAAGGCTCCGGCGTGCAAGGCGGGCGACAAGAAGTTCACCTTCGAGTACTCCGAGCCGTTCGCCGACTGGGAGAGCAACGGCCCCGGCGCCGCCGACGTGCTGCCGGCCCACGTGGCGTACAAGGCCGCGGGCATGAGCGAGGCGGACTTCATCGCCGCGGTGCAGGCGGCGGACACCAAGAAGCTCGAAGCGGTGATCAAGTTCTACAACGAGGGCTGGGTCATCGAGGGCGGCATCAAGGACATGTCGCTGTTCCCGGCCTCGGGCCCCTACAAGATCTCCGCCATGGAGCCCGGCCAGTCGCTGACCCTGGCCGCCAACGACAAGTGGTGGGGCGCCAAGCCGGCCACGCCGACCATCGTGATGCGCGTCATCTCGCAGGAGGAGCAGGCCCAGGCCCTGCAGAACCGCGAGGTCAACCTGATCGAGCCGCAGCCGAACCCCGACCTGCTCGCCCAGCTCCAGGGTATGCAGGGCGTGACGGTGAAGACCGGTGACGCCTACACCTACGAGCACCTGGACTTCAACTTCGACTCCAGCGAGTTCAAGGACAAGACGCTGCGCGAGGCGTTCGCCAAGTGCGTGCCCAGGCAGCTCATCGTGGACAACCTGATCAAGCCGCTCGCGCCGCAGGCGCAGGTGCTGCAGGTGCGCAACACGCTGCCGTTCGAGGCGGACTACGCCACCGTCTCCCAGGGCAGCGGCTCCGAGACCTACGCCCAGCCCGACGTCGAGGGCGCCAAGGCGCTGCTGGAGAAGGCCGGCAAGGTCGGCATGGAAGTGAAGATCGGCCACAACCTGCCCAACCCGCGCCGTACGCAGGAGGTGCAGCTCATCGCCGACTCCTGCAACAAGGCGGGCTTCAAGATCACCGACGCCGGTGACGAGAAGTTCTTCGAGGCCGGCGGTCCCCTCGCCACCAACACCTACGACGTGGCGCTGTTCGCCTGGACCGGCTCGGCCGAGGTGAGCGGCTGGAGCTCGACGTACACCACGGTCAAGGAGTGCAGCGAGGCCGGCAAGGAGAACAACAACGGCTGCTACTCCAACAAGGAGGTCGACGAGCTCATCAAGAAGCTCAACGCCGAGGTCGACAAGACCAAGCACCCCGCGATGATCGCCCAGATCGAGAAGGTGCTCTGGCAGGACCTGGCGACGATCCCGCTGTTCGCCCACCCGAACATGCTGGCCTGGGACGAGAAGCTGCAGAACATCGTGCCGAACCCGGCCCAGTCGTCCGTGACCTGGAACATGGACAAGTGGAGCCTGGCCCAGTAGCCGCCCGATCACTCTGAACCACCCGGCGCGGAGCGGAGGAGTCCCCGAGTCCTCCGCTCCGCGCCAGCACCACCTATGAACCAAGGGGGATAGCGAGTGATCGCCTTCATCGCGCGAAGACTGATCGTCTCCTTCTTCGTGCTTCTGGCGGCCACCATGGTCATCTACGGGCTGACGGCGCTCGCGGGCGACCCGCTGGAAGACCTCAGGGAGCTCCCGGGCCCTGACCGGGAGCGCAAGATGGCCGACCGCATCGAGCGGATGAACCTCGACGTTCCCCTCCCGCTCCGATACCTGACCTGGCTCGGGAACCTGTTCCGCGGCGACCTCGGCGTCAACCGCGACGGCCAGGACGTGGCCGTGCTGCTCGGCAACGCCCTGTCGGCCACGTTGCAGCTCGTCGTGGCCGCCACCGTGCTCGCGGTCGTCATCGGCGTCATCGTGGGCATCGTCTCCGCGCTGCGGCAGTACAGCGCCTTCGACTACTCGGTCACCTTCACCGCCTTCGTCTGCTTCTCGCTCCCGCTCTTCTGGGTCGCGGTGATGCTCAAGCAGTACATCGCGATCGAGTTCAACGACTGGCTGCGCGATCCCGTCATCCCGCCCACCGTCATCGGCGTGATCTCCCTGGTCGCCGGGCTGATCTGGGCCACGCTCTGGATCGGCGGCCGGCAGACGCGGCTGGCCGCGTTCGGGCTCGGCGCCGCCGCCACGGCCGTGACGCTGACGCTGCTGTCGGCCACCCGGTGGTTCGCCGACCCCGGCATCGGCGTCGTCCTCCTGGCGATCCTCGCGGGTGGCACGGCGGTCGGCCTGACCGCGCTGATCTCCGGGCTGCGCTACCGCGATCCGCTCTACGCCGCCCTCTCGGCCGCGGGGATCGGCGTGATCCTCTCCCAGCTCCTGGATCCCGTCCTGACCGATCCGAGCTGGCTGGAGATCTTCGGTCTGGCCCTGCTGACGGTGGCCGTCTGCGTGGGGCTCGGCTACGGCCTCGGCGGGCTGCTGCGCCGCCAGGCGATCCTCGCCTCCGTCCTGACGGGGCTGGTCACCGGCGGGCTGATCTTCCTCGACCGCATGCTGCGCGGTTTCGCGGACTACAGCGAGTACGTACGCGGCCGCCCGATCGCCACGATCGGCTCCAGCACCCCCAACTTCGAAGGCGACTTCTGGCAGACCAACCTGGATGTGGCGGGCCACCTCCTGCTGCCGACCATGGCGCTGATCCTGATCTCGCTGGCCACCTACACCCGCTACAGCCGCTCCAGCATGCTCGAAGTGATGAACCTCGACTACGTGCGCACCGCGCGGGCCAAGGGCCTGCCCGAGCGCACGGTGGTCACCAAGCACGCCTTCCGCAACGGGATGATCCCGATCACCACACTGATGGCCTTCGACTTCGCGGGCGTCATCGGCGGCGCGATCGTGACCGAGAACGTCTTCGGCTGGCAGGGCATGGGCAGCCTGTTCCTGCGCGGGCTGCAGGAGGTCGATCCGGCCCCGGTCATGGCGTTCTTCATCGTCTCCGGGACGGCGATCGTGCTGTTCAACATGCTGGCCGACATCATCTACGCCTACCTCGACCCACGGATCAGGTTGTCATGAGCGGGCAGTTCACACCCACAGGAGAGCCACCCATGGCGATCAGCGCGCAGGTCCCCGGGGCCGCGCAGGGCATGACGGTCGTCGCCCGCACCCAGAGCCAGCTCGTCCGCCGCCGCTTCTTCCGGCACCGGGCGGCGCTGGCCGGCATGCTGGTCTTCGGCTTCGTCGTCGTGCTGGCGTTCACCTCCATCGGGTTCGGGCCCATCCCGGGCTGGTGGGACAAGAGCTACCTGGCCACCGGGTCGGTGGTCGACCAGGGCAGGCCGACGCTCAGCCTGGTGCCGGAGTTCCTCGGCGGCGAGGGCATCCGCTGGGGCGAGCACCCCTTCGGGCAGGACAACATCGGCATCGACTACTTCGCGCTCACCATGCGCGGCACCCAGCAGTCGATCATCGTGGCGTTCATCGTGGGCATCGTGGCCACGACGGTCGGCACGCTGGCCGGCGCCTTCGCCGGATATTTCCGGCAAAAGGTGGAAGCGATCCTCATGCGGCTCACCGACGTGATGATCACCATCCCCGTCCTGATCATCGCCGCCATCGTCGGCCGGTCGTTCGGCGACTCGGGCATCGTCATCCTGGCCGTCTGCATCGGCCTGGTGACCTGGCCCACGCTGAGCCGGCTGATCCGCGGCGAGTTCCTGTCGCTGCGCGAGAAGGAGTTCGTCGAGGCCGCGCGGGCGCTGGGCACGTCCTCCCGCCGCATCATCTTCCGGCACATCCTGCCCAACACGGTCGGCGTCATCATCGTCAGCGCGACCCTGGCCATCGCGAACGCGGTGCTGCTGGAGTCGGCGCTGTCCTTCCTCGGCGTCGGCGTGCAGCCGCCCGACGTCTCGCTCGGCCAGCTCATCGACACCTACCGCAGCGCGATGACGACCCGCCCGTGGCTGTTCTGGTGGCCGGGCGTGTTCATCATCGCGATCGCGCTGTCCATCAACTTCATCGGTGACGGTCTGCGCGACGCGTTCGACCCTCGACAGACCCGGGTGCGTGCTTGACATGAAGGATTACCCCACCGAGGTCCCCGGCGAGATCCTGCGCGTGGAGGACCTGGCCGTGGAGTTCCCCACCGAGGACGGCGTCGTCCAGGCGGTCCGCGGGGTCTCCTACTCCCTGCACGAGCGCGAGGTGCTCGGGATCGTCGGCGAGTCCGGCTCCGGCAAGTCCGTCTCGTCGCTGGCCGTGATGGGGCTGCTGCCTCGCGGCGCCCGCGTACGGGGCAAGATCTTCTACCGCGGCGACGACGTGCTGAAGGCACCCGCCCGCAAGCGGCGCGACCTGCGCGGACGCAAGATCGCCATGATCTTCCAGGACCCGATGACCGCGCTGAACCCCGTGCACAGCATCGGCGACCAGCTCGCCGAGGCCGTGCTCGCGCACGACCTGGTGCCCCGCAAGCAGGCGCTCGCCCGCGCCAAGGAGATGCTCGACCTGGTCGGCATCCCGCAGGCCGAGCAGCGGCTGCGCAGCTATCCGCACGAGTTCTCCGGCGGCATGCGGCAGCGCGCGATGATCGCCATGGCGGTCATCAACAACCCGGACGTGATCATCGCCGACGAGCCGACCACCGCGCTCGACGTGACCGTCCAGGCGCAGATCCTGGAGAAGCTGCTGGAGGTCAAGGACGCCGTCAACGCCGCGATCGTGCTCATCACGCACGACCTCGGCGTGGTGGCGGGCATCGCGCACCGGGTGCTGGTCATGTACGCCGGCAAGCCGGTCGAGATCGGCGACACCGACACGATCTTCTACCGGCCGCGCATGCCGTACACCGCGGGGCTGCTCGGCTCGATGCCGTCCCTGGAGACCTCCGGCGGGCGGCTGCGCCCGATCAAGGGTGCCCCGCCCTCCCTGATCAACCTGCCGTCCGGCTGCCCGTTCTCGCCGCGCTGCCCGCTGGCCGACACCCGCTGCCACAGCGAGGAGCCCGCGCTGGTGGAGGTCGACGAGGGCGGGCACTACGCCGCCTGTCATCACTGGGACCAGCTGGCCGCGGTGGCGGATCCCACCGCGCTGTTCCGTACGGAGAGTGAGCCCGTCACATGAGCGATCAGGTCACGCAGGAGCACCTCCTCGAGGTGGAGGACCTGGTGATGAGCTTCCCCGTACGCGGCGCGGGGTTCCTGCGCAAGGTGGCGGGCCACATCCAGGCGGTCAGCGGCGTCTCCATGCACGTGGACCAGGGCGAGACCCTCGGCGTGGTGGGCGAGTCGGGGTGCGGCAAGTCGACGACGGGCCGGGCCATCCTCCAGCTCCACAAACCCACCTCCGGCTCGGTGCGCTTCGAGGGCACCGAGCTGACGACGCTGACCCCCAAGCGGCTGCGCGCCGTGCGGCGGGACATCCAGATCGTCTTCCAGGACCCCTACGCCTCCCTGAACCCGAAGCTGCCGGTCAACGACATCATCGCCGAGCCGCTGAAGGTGCACGACCGGTGGAAGGACACCGGCCCCGGCAAGGTGTCGGAGCTGCTGGAGCTGGTCGGGCTGAACCCCGAGCACGGCAACCGGTACCCGCACGAGTTCTCCGGCGGCCAGCGCCAGCGGGTCGGCATCGCCCGCGCGCTCGCGCTGGAGCCCAAGCTGCTCGTGCTGGACGAGCCGGTGTCGGCGCTGGACGTGTCGGTGCAGGCCGGCGTGATCAACCTGCTGGAGGACCTGCAGGACACGTTCGGGCTGTCGTACATCTTCATCGCGCACGACCTGTCCGTGGTCAGGCACATCTCCGACCGCGTCGCGGTGATGTACCTGGGCAAGATCGTCGAGACCGGCCCGCGTGACGACGTCTACGACCGCCCGGTCCATCCGTACACGCAGGCGCTGCTGTCGGCGGCGCCGACGGCCAACCCCGAGGAGGAACGCCGCAGGCAGCGGATCATCCTCACCGGGGAGGTGCCCAGCCCGCTGGACCCGCCGAGCGGGTGCCGGTTCCGTACGCGCTGCTGGAAGGCCCAGGAGATCTGCGCCACCGAGGAGCCCGCCCTGATCGACCGGGGAACCGGACACCCCGCCGCCTGCCACTTCCCGGAGGTGAACACGGAGGTGGTGTGATCGAGGTGGTCGTTCCTCGGGTCGCGCTGCGACGGCGTGGCCGCCGTGCTGGCAGTCGTCGGCGGTGATCCCGGGCTCCTGTGGCGGCCGACCATGTTCCACGAGGCCGAGGACGTCTCGCTCACCTGGCAGAACGTGCTCGTGCTGGTGCTGCTGGGCGCCCTGTCGAGACCACGCTCGGGTACTTCAACCGGCCGGCGGGGGACTTCATGGGGCTCAGGAGCGGTGCGCCCATCTCGCCGGCGTGGTTCGTCGCCGGGTGCCTGTGCTCGGCCGGGTTGCTCTGGTGGGCACGCCTTCTGCGGCGGGCGCCAGCAGAAGGATCAAAACCCCTTCTGGGGCGGGGGGCGCGTCTAGCGTGACAGTGAAAGCGGGATTCAGGACTATCCGGGGGGATGATTCTGTGACGTTCTCAACTGTCTTGGCGGTGTTCTTCGTGATCGCTGTCGTGGTCATCGCCGTGAGCATGTTCGCCTCGCTGACCAGCCGGCCGTCCAAGCGGCGGGTGTCCGGGCGTCGCCACCATCACCACCACGGCACCGTCTTCGGTGGCGGGACGGGGTGGGGTGGCAGTGACAGCAGTAGTTACTCGGGGGGTGACAGCGGGGGTTCCGGCGGGGGCGATGGTGGCGGGGGTGGGTGCGGCTGACGGCCGGCGGCGACCAGGGGCGGAGGTCGGCGGTACGGGCTGTGCTTCTCAGGCCGCCGACCAGCCGCCGTCCACCGGCACGATGGCGCCGTTGATGAACGAGGCCGCGTCCGAGGCGAGGAACAGGGCGGCGTCGGCCATCTGCTCGGGCTGGGCCAGCCGCTCCCCGAGGGCGAGCACCGGGCCGAGGCGGGCGGCGCCGGTCGGGTCGAAGGAGGTGCCGTCGGCGATGTTGGTCATCGTGGGGCCGGGCAGGATGGCGTTGCAGCGGATGCCGTCCTTGGCGTAGGCCCAGGCGACGCTCTTGGTCAGGCCGACGACGCCGTGCTTGGAGGCGGTGTAGGCGGCGCCGGCCGCGCCGCCGCGGATGCCGGCCTCGGAGGCGGTGTTGACGATGGCGCCGCCACCCTGGCGCAGCATGTGCGGCAGGACCGCGTGGGTGACCAGGAAGGTGCCGGTCAGGTTGACGCGCAGGACGCGTTCCCACAGCTCCAGGGGGATGTCGGCGGGCAGGGCCATGGTGTCCATGATCCCGGCGTTGTTGCACAGCACGTCGATCCGCCCGTACGTGCTGATCGCCGTTTCGACCAGCGCGGCCACCGAGGGCTCGGCGCTGATGTCGGCGGCGACGGCCACGGCCTGGTCCCCGATGGCCGAGGCGGTCTCGCGGGCGTTGTCCTCGTTGACGTCACAGGCCACGACGCGGGCGCCCGCCTTGGCGAACGCGACGGCCATCGCCCTGCCGATGCCGGAGCCCGCACCCGTCACGAGGGCGACGCGGTCGTCGAAGGTCATGGTCAAGGATCGTCCTTTCGATCGGGCTGAGCCGCTCCCGGGCCAACCGGACTGGATCGTCCGGTCGGTACCATAACCGTTGTGACCGCCGCCCGTCGACCCAACCGAGGCCCCAAAGCCGCAGCGCACAACCGGGCGGCGCTCATCGCGGCGGCCCGCGAGGCGTTTGCGACCACCGGCTACGACGCCTCGCTCACCGATGTCGCCCGGGCGGCCGGGGTCGGGCAGGGCAGCCTCTACCGCCACTTCCCCGATCGCCTCAGCCTCGCCCTGGCCGTCTTCGAAGACAGCATCGGCGAGCTGGAGGCGCTGGCGGCCGAGCCCGGCACGACCCTGGAGGAGGTGCTGGCCCTGGTCACCGAGCAGGCCATCGCCTCGACCACGTTCGTGCGGCTGGTCACCATGCCGCCGCAGCCCGACCCCCGCATTCTCGCGATCCGCGAGCGCCTGGCGCGACTGCTGGCGGCCGGGCTCGCCGAGGCTCAGCGTGCTGGGCGCGTGCGCGGCTCGGTGACGACGGGTGATCTAGTGCTGGCCGTCGGCATGATGGCGCTGATGCTCGCGGAGGTTCCGGCTGCCGAGCGTACGGAGACGGCTGGGCGGATCTGGGAGTTGCTGCGGCACGGGATCGAGCGCTGAAGCGTGGAGCACATGACGGCGCAGGCGCCTTCGTCAACCGGACTGGGTCAGCCGCAGGTTCGGTCGTCGTATTTGGCACGTTCCAAGGCGGAGTCGGTGATGAGCGCGGCGACTGCGGCGGGGTCGTCGGACATGCACACATGACCACATCCCGGCAACGACCCGACGTAGGCGCGGGGCGGGAGTTCGTCCAGGTGGCGGGCGATGCCGGGCAGGAGCAGCAGGTCGCGGGAGCCGAAGGCGACGGTCGTCGGGACGGTGAGCGGCGCCCCCGCGAGGTAGCGGCGCCTGGCGGTGGCCTTGTAGGTGGCGGTGAAGCCGGGGCAGCGGCCCATGGCCACGATGCCGGCGCGGGCCTGGGCGGGGGTGACCTGGGTGGAGCGGGCGTGGGTCTGGCCGAGGACGAGGACGCGTCCCAGGCGGTGGTTGACCAGGCGGCACAGCGGGCCGGTGGCGTGCTCGGTGCCCCAGCGGATCAGGCGCAGGCTGATGCGCTGGTAGAGCGGCGTGGTGCCGCGCCACAGCCCCGCCGGTGACACCAGGGTCAGGGAGGCGGCCGGGTGGATGGCGGCCAGCTCCAGTGCCATCCAGCCGCCGAGCGAGTGGCCGGCGAGGTGCGCGGAGGTGATGCCGAGACCTTGCAGGAAGTCCGCCACGATCGCCGCCAGGGCCGCCGGCAACGGCTCGATGCGGGGCGGCAGCGGCTCGGAGTCACCGAAGCCCGGCAGGTCCACGGCCACGACGTCGAAGCGTTCGGCCAGCAGGGGGATGACGGGGTTCCAGGAGTCGCGCATGGAGCCGAGGCCGTGCAGCAGCACCAGGGGCGGGCCGGCGCCTTGACGGGTGTACGCGAGTGACGACATGTGCCCTCTCTCCTCTCCAGAGCCTGTGGCTCTTCAGTGGTTGCGGGGGATCCGGCGGAGTTTGTCGGGGTTGACCACGAAGTCGATCTCGGTGATCAGGTCACCGGCCACGGTGAACCCCATCACCCCGACGACCGCCCCGTCCGCCTCGAACACCAGCCCCGCCGAGCCGTTGACCAGGCTCGGTCTCGGCGTGACGGCGTGCCTGGCCGCGACGCCGAGCAGCAGCCGCGCCACGTTCAGCGCGCCGGTGACGGGGCGGCGCGCCACCCCTGGCACCAGGCCGCCGCCGTCCGAGCGCAGCACGACCTGCGGGTCCAGCACACGCACCAGGTCCTCGACGCCGCCGTGGAAGCACGCGTTCGAGAACGCCTCCACCGCGTCGGCGTGCTGCCCGCGGTCGGGGGTGAAGCGCGGGGCGCGGGCACGGAGATGGCCCTTGGCCCTGGCCACGAGCTGGCGGCAGGCCACCTCGCTGCGGCCCACCGTCCGGGCGACCTCCGGGTAGGACAGGCCGAAGACCTCGCGCAGCACGAACGCCGTCCGCTCCGCCGGGCTGAGCGACTCGAGCAGGACGAGCACCGCCATGCTGACCGACTCGTCCAGGGTCACCCGGTCCTCCGGGCCGGGCTCCGGCAGGACGCCGACGAGCGGCTCGGGCAGCCACTGCCCGACGTAGCTCTCGCGCCTGGCCCTGGCGGAGCCCAGCTCGTCCAGGCAGATGCGGGCGACCACCGTGGTGAGCCAGGCCCGCACGTCCCGCAGGTCGCTCCCCCGCGCCCGGGTGAAGCGCAGGTACGCCTCCTGGACGGCGTCCTCGGCATCGGCCAGCGTGCCGAGCATGCGGTAGGCGACCTCGGTGAGGTGCGGCCGGTACCGCTCGAACTCGTGGGCGGTGTGCATACCTGTTAGACGACGAAGCCTGCTGCCCTGTGACGTCGTCCACCGGCCACCGCCGGGGCCGGAAACTTTCACGTCAACAGGGATTGATGAAGAGAACTTTCGAGGATATCTTCACGATCAAGCCGCCCCTCCTCCGGGGCGACGCGATCGGGCGTTCGACCGTACCCCCTCCACCCCTTGATCCCTGATTCACGAGGTGAGCATGCCCAAGATCGGAAAGCCCGTGCTGCCCCTGGCCTTCGCCCTGGTGGCGGCGCTGTTCCCCCAGCCCGCCTCAGCGGACCCCGTCGAGGCCCTGGCCACCACGCACAAGAGCCCGTTCAACTGCGGAAAGACGTTCAACGCCAACAACTGGTACCCCGACCACAGCCCTTCCGGTTCGATCGACTGGCAGGACTACGGCAGCGACGACATCAACGGCGAGACCGTACGCGCCACCGCCGCCGGCACCGCGTACTTCTACGACGCCGGCAACACCAGCTACGGCAAGTGGATCGAGATCCGGCACGGCGACGGCACCAGAACCCGCTACGCCCACCTCGCCACCATGGCGCGGGCGGCCGGCGGCTCGATGAGCGTCGGCCAGGGCACCGTGATCGGTACGGTCGGCTCCACGGGCGGCTCCAGCGCCCCGCACCTGCACTACGAGCAGCGGACCTCCAGCGGAGGGGTGGACACCAGCCCCACGGTGGACGGCGTGACCGTGGCCCTGGGGCAGAAGAAGGCCATCACCAGCACCAACTCGTGCGGTGGCAACCCGTACACGCCCGAAGAGGTCTGCGGCAGCGGCTACGCCGTCATCGACTCGGCCGCGCTCAGCGGTGGCCGTACGTACCTGCTCTACAACTCCGGGAACGGGAACAACTGCGTCGCGACACTGAAGACGACGAACGTCGGAACGCCGTCGTCGATGTCGGCCTTCCTCGAACCGCAGGGCGAGAGCAGGGCGACGAATTCGGGCAGCTTCAGCTACTACGCGGGGCCTGTCGTGCGGTCGGCCGCCGGGCAGTGCGTCAAGTGGGGCGGGTCGATCGGGAGCAGCTCGTACACCAGCCCCTTCGAGCACTGCGGTTAGGCGCCGCGCATCGCGTCCGAGACCGGTTTGGCGCCCCGGTGGGCCGTGTAGCCGCCGTCCACCGGGATCTCGGCGCCGGTGATGTACGAGGACTCGTCCGAGATGAGGAAGACCACCAGCGGGGCCACGTCGTCCACCGTGCCGGACCGGCCCAGTGGCGTCTGCGCGAGGTTGGCCGTGCGGAAGGCGTCCGGGGCGGAGGCGGTCATCGGGGTGTCGATGAAGCCCGGATGGATGGTGTTGACGCGGATGCCGCGCGGGCCCAGCTCCAGGCTCGCGGCGGCGGACAGGCCACGCAGGGCCCATTTGCTGGTGGTGTAGGCGACGGGGTGGTGCGCGGTGAGCGCCGCCGCGGAGCCGATGTTGACGATGGACGCCCCTGGGCCCATGAGCGGGGTCAGGTGCTGGATGCCGAGCAGCGGGCCGGTGAGGTTGACGGCGTGCACGCGGGCCAGGTCGGGCCCGGTCACCTCGGCCAGGCGGGCGCGCCAGGTGATGCCGGCGTTGTTGACCAGGCCGTGGACCTGGCCGTGTGTGGCGCGCAGCCAGGTGGCCAGGTCCGCCCAGGAGGAGGCGTCGGTGACGTCCAGGCGGCGGGCGGTGATGCGACCGTCGTCCCCAGCGGCGCCTCCGTCCAGGGCTGGTGGGGTGAGGTCGGTGGCGATGACGTGGGCGCCCTCGCGCGCCAGGGCGACGGCCGCCGCCGCGCCCTGGCCGCCGGCGGCGCCGGTCACCACGACGACCTTGCCTCGCACGCGGCTCATGCCGGACGCTGCCGGGGACGGGGACGCGCCTTGGGCAGCGGCAGCGGGTCCGCGCCGGCGACGACGGTGTTGCGGACGGTGCCGATGCCCTCGACGGTGATCTCGACCACGTCGCCCGGCTTGAGCGGCGGCGGGTCCTGCCGGCCGCGCAGCCCCCACAGCTCGGCGAGGCAGCCGCCGTTGCCGCAGGTGCCGGAGCCGAGCACGTCGCCGGGGCGGACGCGGGTGCCGCGCGAGGCGTAGGCGACGAGCTCCTCGAACGGCCAGCCCATGTTGGACAGCAGGTCGCGGCCGATCTCCGTGCCGTTGACGCTGACGGTGAGCGCCAGACGCAGGAAGCCGTCGGCGTCCCGGTACGGCTCCAGCTCGTCCGCCGTCACCAGCCAGGGGCCCAGGGTGGTGGCGGTGTCCTTGCCCTTGCACGGGCCCAGGCCGACCTGCATCTCGCGGGACTGCAAGTCGCGGGCCGACCAGTCGTTGAAGACGGTGTAGCCGTAGATGTGGTCGCGGGCCTGCTCCGGGGTGAGGTCGGCGCCCTCCTTCCCGATGATCGCGGCGACCTCCAGCTCGAAGTCGAAGGCGTGGCAGCCGGGCGGGATCGGCACGTCGTCGTGCGCGCCGATCATGGCGTGCGGGTTGCCGAAGTAGAACGTCGGGGCGTCGTACCAGGCGTCGGGGACGCCGCCGCGCCCCTCCACGCTCCTGCGCACGCCTTCGACGTGCTCCTCGAACGTGACGTAGTCGCGGACCGACGACGGCTGGACGGGCGGCAGCAGCCGCACCTGCGCCAGCGGGACCGGCTCGCCCGTCCGCACGTCTCCTGGCACGTTGAGCGGGCCGATCCCGTCGGGCAGCGGCCTGATCGTGTCGCCGTCCACGAGGCCGCAGCGGGTGCGGCCCTCGTGGGTGTAGGTAGCGATCCTCATCGAAGCGGCCCCTAGACCGGCGGGGCGACGAACACGCCGCGGTCGACGTCGTTGAAGGACTCCTTGGCCACCAGCTCGTTCATCGGGTTCGCGGTGCCCCACTGATCGGTGACCTCGGGCTCGGAGAAGTCGTAGACGTGCGGGTGCCAGGCGTCCTCGTCGAGCTCCTCCAGCTCGGTGGTGTACTCGATGGTGTTGCCGTGCGGGTCCAGGAAGTAGGAGAACGTGTTGTCGCCGGCCAGGTGGCGGCCGGGCCCCCAGATCATGCGGACCCCGGCGCGCAGCAGGCGTCCCGTGCCGTACATGTACTCGTCGAGGCCGCGCAGCTCGAAGCTGATGTGGTGCAGGCTGGCGTGCGGGCCGCGGGCGATGGCCATGCTGTGGTGCTGCGGGTTGCAGCGCATGAAGTGCATGACCTGGCCCATGCGGGGGTGGGCGAGGGTGTCGGACAGGGCGAAGCCGAGGTGGGTCTCGTACCAGACGCGGGTGGCGTCGATGTCGGGCGCGTTGAGCACCACGTGCGACAGGCGGACCGGGACCGACTCCTTGGCCTCCAGCTTGCGGTGCTTGCGGACGGCGACGTCGGCGGAGATCTCCACGGTACGGCCGTCGAGGTCGAAGAAGCGGAAGCCGTAGCCGCCGCCGGGGGTGTCCAGCTTGCCCGGCTCGGAGATCAGCCGGACCTCGGCGGCGCGCAGCCGCTCGGCCAGCGCGTCCACGTCGGCGGGGGTGGCGGCGCCGAAGGAGACCAGGTCGAGCCGCTTCTCCTCCGCCTTGCGCAGCCGGACGACGTACTGCTCCGGCGAGCCCTCGGCGGCCAGGAAACTGAGGCCGGAGTCGCCCGCGACCTCGGTCAGCCCCCAGACACCGGCGTAGAAGTCGCGCTGCTTGTCGTAGTCGGGCACGGCCAGGTCCACGTGCCGCAGGTGCGTGATGAGTCTCATGAAGGATCCTTCAGGTCGAACAGCCGGACGGCGTTGCCGCCACGGATGGAGGTGTCCGAGAGCCCGGCCGCGCGCAGGGCCGCGAGCGGGTCGGGGTCGCCCAGGTCGAAGGGGAAGTCCGAGCCGAGCAGCACCCGCTCGGGCCCGGCGACGCGGACCAGCTCGCGCAGGGCTGCCGGGTCGTGGGTGAGGGAGTCGAAGTGCAGGTCGCGCAGGTAGCTGCTGGGCTCGCGGGCGCAGCCGCGGGCGTCGGGCCGCACCCGCCAGCCGTGGTCGGCGCGGCCCAGGTAGTACGGCAGGTAGCCGCCGCCGTGCGCGGCCAGCAGCTTGAGCCCGGGATGCCGGTCCAGGACGCCGGAGAAGATCAGGTGGGACAGCGCGACGGCGTTCTCGACGGGCTGGCCGACGAGGTTGGACAGGTACCAGCGGTCCAGGCGCTCGTCCAGGGTGCAGCCGAAGGGGTGCAGGAACACGACCGCGCCCGTCTCGGCGGCGTGCGCCCAGAAGGACTCGTAGGCCGGGTCGGACAGCTCCCGGCCGGGGGCGTGCGAGGAGATCTCCACGCCCTTCAGCCCCAGGCCGAGCGCGTGGTCGAGGGCCTCGGTCAGCAGGTCAGGATGCTGGAGCGGGGCCAGCCCGAGTCCCTGGAGCCGGTCGGAGCCGCAGTGGGCGGCCACGCCCTCGTTCGCCAGCCGCCACACCGTGCGCGCCAGGGCGGGATCGGCCCAGTAGTGGTAGTGGGACGGCGACGGCGAGACGACCTGCACGTCCACGCCCGCCGCGGCCATCGCCGCCAGCCGGTCGCCGACCCGGGTGAGCAGGCCGATCCGCTCGCCGATCATCGCGCCCGACACGGCCAGCGCCTCGGGCCCGTTGCGGCGGGCGTCCAGCTCCCGGTGCGCGTCGTGGCCGGGACGCCCCGCCACCGCCCGCTCGATCTCCGGCAGCAGGACGTGCGCGTGCACGTCAACGGTGATCATGGGCGCTCGCTCACCATCGCCGCGATCGTGCCCATCAGGCCGGGCACGTCCGCGTCCCGCACGCCGTCGAGCTGCCAGCGGGCGAGCCGCACCGACGCCTCGACCACGGCCTTCACCCGGTCGTGACGGCGGTCCATGAACGCCTCGAACAGGTCCTGGTCGAGCCGGTCGGCGGAGAGCAGCAGCTCGGCCAGGACGGCGGCGTCCTCCAGGCACTGGGCGGCGCCCTGGGCCAGGGTGGGCGGGCAGGCGTGGGCGGCGTCGCCGATCAGGACGGTGCGGCCGCGGTTCCACGGGCGCGGCACGAGCAGCGACTCGAACCAGGTGTAGTTGATCCGGGCCGGGTCGGTGATGTCGGCGCGGATCTCGTCCCAGGCGCCGCCGTACCCTTCGGCCAGCGCCCGCATGTGCGCGGCCTTGTCGCCGACGGCCTCCCTCGGCCTGGCCTGCTCGACCAGGTACGCGTACATGGTCTCGGCGCTGGTCGGGCAGTAGCCGGCGATGAAGCAGGGGCCGCCGTAGACCAGGTCGGTGCGCTCGACGTCCTTGGGGCGGCGGGTGTGGATGCGCCAGATGCCCATGCCGACCGGCTCGGGTACGGCCTCGACGCCGATCAGGCGGCGGACCTGCGAGCGGATGCCGTCGGCGCCCACCACCAGGTCGTGGCGCCCGGTGGTGCCGTCGGAGAACCGCACCTCGCCGCCGTCCGACACGGCGTCCACCGTCAGGCCGTACCTGACGTGCGCTCCGGCGTCGCGCACGGCGGCGGCCAGGATGGCCGCCAGGTCCGGGCGGTTCATGCCCAGGGTGGCGGGCAGGTCGGGGCCGCCGGTGCGGGCGTCGGGGACCTCGGCGAGCAGGCCGCCGTCGGGGGTGCGCAGCCCGAGCGTGTCGAACGCGAACCCGGCCGCGCTGACCTGCTCCCACACGCCGAGGTCGCGCAGCACCCGCAGCGCGTTGCCCTGCAGCGTGATGCCCGAGCCGAGCGTGGCCGGGCCCGGCTCGATCTCCGCGATCTCCACGGCGACGCCGGCGCGGGCGAGCAGGATGGCCAGGGCGGAGCCGGCGGTGCCGGCGCCGACGATCAGGACGTTCTCTACTGCGGGCATGATCGCCTCACTTGATGGCCAGGGGGTTGACGGGGGATCCGACCGCGCCGGTGACCGGCAGCGGCGGGGCGGTGAGGAAGAACTCGTACACACCGTCGGCGGCGCAGTCGGCGGCGAGCGCGTCCAGGTCCCACATCTCGCCGACGAGCAGGCCGAGGTGCGGGATGACGACCTGGTGCAGGGGCTGGAACGCGTTCTCGAACTCGTTCGGCCGCACCTCGAAGCCCCACGTGTCGGTGGCGATGGCGGCGATCTCGCTGCGGTGCAGCCAGCCCGCGCTCCAGAACGACAGGCCGGGCGCGGGGCCGCCCGCGTAGTCGCCCCAGCCCTCGCGCCTGGCCCTGGCGAGGCGGCCGGTCCGCACGCACACCAGGTCGCCGCGCCCGACCCGGACGCCGTGCGCCTCGGCGGTGGCGGTCAGGTGCTCCTCGGTGATGGCGAAGCCGTCCGGCAGCTCCCCGTACACCGCCGCCACGTCCAGCAGCACGCCGCGGCCCGCCACCGGGGCGGCCAGGTGCTCGATGCCGGTGACCTGGTCGCCCTCGCTGGTGACGACCTTGTCGGCGGGCCGGCCGTTCCACGCCCGGCCGTGGTCGAAGATGTGGCCCAGGCCGTCCCACTGGGTGGAGCACTGCAGCGGCATGGCGATCACGTCGTCCGCGCCGCCGAAGCCGTGCGGGAAGCCCTGGTTCCCGTGTACGGCGTCCAGGCCGGTGTCGGTCATGGTGTGCACCGGGTTGGTACGGCGCCGCCAGCCCTGCTGCGGGCCGTCGGTGTCGAAGCTCTGGGAGAGCGAGAACGACGCGCCGCGCCGGACCAGGCGGGCGGCGGCGGCTCTGGTGGCCTCGTCGATGAAGTTCACGGTGCCGAGCACGTCGTCCTCGCCCCAGCGGCCCCAGTTGGAGTACGCGGCGGCGGCCTCGGCGATGGCCTGCTCAGCGTTCATCGCGGCACCTGTTCCGCTGGGTGCCGAGGCCGGTGATCGTGCCCTCCATGACGTCCCCGTCGCGCAGCAGGCGGCCGTGGTGCAGGCCGTTGCCCGCCGGGCTGCCGGTCAGCACCAGGTCGCCGGGCAGCAGCTCGACGGTCTGGGACACGTAGGACACCAGCCGCGCCACGTCGAAGATCATGTCCTTGGTGGACTCGTCCTGCATGACCTCGCCGTTCAGCTTGAGCGTCACCTGCAGCTCGCCCGGGTCGCCGACGAAGGCGGCCGGCACCAGGTACGGGCCCAGCGGGGTGAAGGTGGGCGCGTTCTTGGCGCGCAGCCAGTCGGCGCCGATCTCCGGCATGTCGCGGCGGAAGACCAGCTCGCGGGCGGTGACGTCGTTGGCGATCGTGTAGGCCGCGACGTGTTCGAGAGCCTGCTCCGGATCGATCCGGAACGCCGGGCGGCCGATGACGGCGGCCAGCTCCAGCTCCCAGTCCGGCTTCGTGCACCACGACGGGAGCACCACGTCGTCGTACGGGCCGGTGACCGAGGACGGCAGCCCGATGAACACGTACGGCTGGTCCTCAGCCGCCCGCCGGTCCATCATCGCCGCGACCTCGGCCCGCACCTGCTCGGCGGGACGGCCGCCGGTGGGCTCGTGCGCCACGGCCAGGTCGATGACGTGGGTGCGGTAGTTGGCGCCGGACTGCAGGATCTGGCGCGGCTCGACCGGGGCGTGCACGCGCAGCTCCGCCAGCGGCAGCCACTCCCCCGGCGCCGTCGCGGCGTCGTGCAGCAGGGGCAGGACGTCGTCCCAGCGCTCCAGCAGCGCGCGGGTGCTGGGGCCGTGGGCGCTCAGGTCGAGCACCCGGTCGCCGGCGACGAGACCGGGAAAGGCGGGGCCGGGACCGGCCGAGAAGGTGCCGAGCACGAACGGGCCGGCGAGAGACGGGGATGTTTCCACGAGGTTTCCTCCGGATGCGGTGCCTTAACCTTGAGCCATCCGGAGGAATCTGGGAAATCGATTCTTTGAATCCCTACCATCCACTACATGGATAGGCACGTGAACCTCGCCAACCTCGACCTCAACCTCGCGGTCGCCCTGCGTGCCCTGCTGGAGGAGCGCAACGTCACCAGGGCGGGCCAGCGCGTCGGGCTGAGCCAGCCCGCGATGAGCGCCGCGCTGGCCAGGCTGCGCCGCCACTTCTCCGACGAGCTGCTGGTCAGGCAGGGCAACCGGTACGAGCTGACCCCGCTCGGCACCGCCCTGCGCGCGCCCGTCGCCAACGCCTGCGCGGTGCTGGAACGGCTGTTCACCAGCCGCGCCGACTTCCGGCCCGGCGTCGAGCGGCGCGACTTCACGCTGCTCTCCTCCGACTACGCGATCGCCGTCTTCGGCGCGCGGCTGGCCCGCGTCCTGCACGAGGAGGCGCCAGGGGTGCGGCTGCACTTCCGGCACGTACCGCGCGACCTCGTGGAGAACCCGGAGGCCCTGCTTTCCGGGGTGGACGGCATGCTCATGCCGCACGGGGTGATCTCCGGCATGCCGGCGGTCGAGCTGTACCGCGACGAGTGGGTGTGCCTGGTGTCGGACGAGCATCCCGGCGACGTCACCATGGACGACCTGGCCCGCCTGCCGTGGGTGGTCTACCAGCGCACCTTCGACGCGCCCGTCACCCGGCAGCTCACCATGCTCGGGCTGGAGCCGCGCGTGGAGGTGTCGGTGCAGAGCTTCCAGCTCCTGCCGGCGCTGGTGGCGGGCACCCGGCGGGTCGCGCTCGTGCAGCGGCGGCTGGCCGAGCTGCTGCGCGGGCTGGCTCCCGTACGGACGCTGCCGTGTCCCTTCGAGGCGGTGCCGTTGCAGGAGGCGCTGTGGTGGCACCCGGTGCACACCCACGACGCGGCGCACAGCTGGCTACGGGAGACGGCCGCCCGCGTGGCGGCCGAGCTGGGCGACCTGCCGGGCGCATGACCACGAGGCTCGGCGAGGCGCCGCTGCGCGGCGGGCGCGCCCCGCGCATGCCGCGCCGAGCGCGCCGCCGCCCCGCGTCAGTGGCCCTCGAAGGCAGGCTTGCGTTTGGCGAGGAACGCCTCCACCGCCCCCGCGTGGTCGGCCGTCAGCCCGAGGCGCGCCTGAGCCTGCCCCTCGGCCGCCAGCGTCGCGTCGAGCGGCCGCCCCCACGCCGCCGCGATCAGCCGCTTGGACTCCGCGTAGGCGGCGGTCGGCCCCGCCGCGAGCCGGGCCGCCAGCGCCCGCCCCGCCGCGCCCACTTCGTCACGCGGCACCACCCGCCCGGAGATCCCCCACGCGACCGCCTGCTGCGCGTTGAACGGCTCCGCCAGCAGGACGAGCTCCCTGGCCCGCGCCTCGCCGACCGACCGGGTGAGCGTCGCCGACAACCCGGAGTCGCAGGTCAGCCCGATCGCGCTGAACGCCGTGCCGAGGACGGCGTCCTCGGCGAACACGCGCAGGTCGCAGGCCAGCGCGAGCGCCAGCCCCGCGCCCACGCAGGTGCCGTTGACGCCCGCGACGACCGGCTTGTCCATCGTGGCGAGCAGCCGGACGACGGGCGCGTAGTCCTGCTCGACGGTGTCGAACGCGTGCGCGGCGTCCTCGCGCAGCGCCGCCGCGTGCTCGGCCAGGTCCTGCCCCGCGCAGAACGCGCCGCCCGCCCCGGTCAGCAGCACGGCCCTGACGGCCGCGTCGGCCGCGACGTCCTCCAGCGCGCCGCGCAGCTCCGCCTTGGTCTTACCGTCCAGCGCGTTGCGGCGCTCGGGACGGTTCAGCGTCACCACGGCCACGGCGCCGTCGCGCTCGACGAGGACCGCGGCGCCCTCCACGGGCCCGTCCATGGGGCCGCTCACCGCTCGTCCCACGTCTTGGCGACCAGCGTGAGCACGTCGTACGTGGCGACCGGCCGGCCCTCCTGGTTGGTCACCACGGCGTCCCAGCGGACCTCGCCGTAGTCGGCGTTGCTGCGCGGGGTGATCTGCTTGACGGTCAGCGTCACGGCGATGGTGTCGCCGGCCTTGACCGGGGTGAGGAAGCGCAGGGAGTCGACGCCGAAGTTGGCCAGCACGGGCCCGGGCGCGGGATCGACGAACAATCCGGCGGCCAGCGACACGACCAGGTAGCCGTGCGCGACGATGCCGCCGAACAGCGGGTTGCGGGCGGCGGCCTCGGGGTCGGTGTGCGCGTAGAACGTGTCGCCGGTGAACTCGGCGAAGTGGTCGATGTCGGCGAGCGACACCGTGCGTGACGCGGACGCGATCGTGTCGCCGATCCGCAGCTCCGCCAGCGACTTGCGGAACGGATGCACGCCCGTGTCGGCGCGGGCGGCGCCCGTCGTCCACCGTCCGGTGATGGCGGTGAGCTGGTCGGGTGCGGCCTGGACGGCGGTGCGCTGCATGTGGTGCAGGACTCCGCGGACGCCGCCGAGCTCCTCGCCGCCGCCCGCCCGCCCGGGGCCCCCGTGCACGAGGACCGGCAGCGGGGAGCCGTGGCCGGTGGACTCCTTGGCGTCGTCCCGGTCGAGGACGAGGACGCGGCCGTGCCAGGGCGCCAGCCCGAGCACGACGGAGCGGGCGACGCCGGGGTCGTGGGTGGCGACGGAGGCCACGAGGCTGCCCTTGCCCCTGGCGGCCAGCGCGACGGCCTCGTCCAGGCCGTCGTAGCCGATCACGGTGCTCACCGGCCCGAACGGCTCCACGTCGTGCGGCTCGACCGCGCCCGGCCGTGCGCGCAGGACGAGCGGGGTCACGAACGCGCCGCGCTCGGGGTCGCCGTCGAGCAGGCCCGCGCCCTTGGGGTCGCCGAAGACGACCTCGGCGCTGGTCATCAGCGCCTCGACGGCCTTGCGTACCTCCTCGCGCTGGCCGAGGCTGGCCAGCGGGCCCATCCGCACGTCGGGGTTGCGCGGGTCGCCGACGCTCACCTTGCCGAGGCGGTCGGCGAGCGCGTCGACCACCTGCCCGGCCATCCCCGTGGGCACCAGCACCCGGCGGATGGCCGTGCACTTCTGCCCGGCCTTGACCGTCATCTCGGTGACGACGCCCTTGACGAACAGGTCGAACTCCGGATCGTCGGGCCGCACGTCAGGGCCGAGGATGGAGCAGTTGAGCGAGTCGGCCTCGACGTTGAGCGCGACGCCCTCGTCGAGCACGCCGGGGTGGCGGCGCAGGATGCCGGCCGTGTGCGCGGAGCCGGTGAAGGCCACGGAGTCCTGGGTCGTCAGCTCGTCGAGCAGCCCGCCCGCCGAGCCGGCGAGGAGTTGCAGCGTGCCCTCGGGCAGCAGGCCCGACTCGATGATCCGCCGTACGGCCAGCTCCGTGAGGTACGCGGTCTGGCTCGCGGGCTTGACGATCGTGGGCAGCCCGGCGAGGAAGGCGGGGGCGAGCTTCTCGAGCATGCCCCAGACGGGGAAGTTGAAGGCGTTGATCTGGACGGCTACGCCCGGCCGGGAGGTGTAGAGGTGCTGGCCGACGAACGTGCCGCCCTTGCCCAGGCGCTCCAGGCCGCCGTCGAGGACGATCGTGTCGTTCGGCAGCTCCCTGACGCCCTTGCTGCCGTAGCTGAACAGGGTGCCGATGCCGCCGTCCACGTCGACCGCCGTGTCGCGCGCGGTGGCGCCGGTGCGCGCGGACAGCGCGTACAGCTCCTCCTTGTGCTCCAGCAGGTGCTTGGCCAGCGCCTTGAGCAGGGCCGCCCGCTCGTGGAAGGTCAGGGCTCGCAGTGCCGGGCCGCCGGTGTCGCGGGCGTGCCTGACCATGGCCGCGACGTCCAGCCCCCGGCTGGAGATCCGCGCGACCTCCTCGCCCGTGGCGGCGTCGAGCAGCGGTTCACCGTCGTCCGCCGCGCGGAACCATCGTCCGGCGGCGTAGCTCTCCAGCAGCGCGCTCACGCTGTCTCCTTTCCCCGGGACCTGTTGCGCGAAGACCCCGACCCGTGTCACGGTATTACTGACCGAGCGATAAGTAAATAAGACTGATGTGTCTCGGAGGGAAGATGACGACGACCCCGGCGGAGCCGGACCTGCAGGCCGCGTTCGACGCGACCATCGACCGCCACGACCGGGTCGAGCCCCGGGACTGGATGCCGGACGCCTACCGCAAGACGCTCGTCCGCCAGATCGCCCAGCACGCGCACTCCGAGATCATCGGCATGCAGCCGGAAGGCAACTGGATCGGCCGCGCGCCGTCGCTGCGGCGCAAGGCGATCCTGCTGGCCAAGGTGCAGGACGAGGCAGGGCACGGGCTCTATCTGTACTCCGCGTGCGAGACCCTGGGCGTCTCCCGCGCCGAGCTGACCGAGTTGCTGCTCACCGGCAGGCAGAAATATTCCTCGATCTTCAACTACCCCACGTTGTCGTACGCCGACGTCGGCACGATCGGCTGGCTCGTGGACGGGGCCGCGATCTGCAACCAGGTGCCGCTCTGCCGCACCTCCTACGGCCCGTACGGCCGGGCCATGATCCGCATCTGCAAGGAGGAGTCGTTCCACCAGCGGCAGGGGTACGAGCTGCTCATGACCATGATGCGCGGGACCGACGAGCAGCGGGCGATGGTGCAGGAGTCGGTCGACCGGTTCTGGTGGCCGGTGCTGATGATGTTCGGGCCGCCGGACGCGCAGTCGCCCAACAGCGAGCGGTCCATGGCGTGGGGCATCAAGCGCAACTCCAACGACGAGCTGCGGCAGAGGTTCGTGGACATGACCGTCCCGCAGGCCGAGGCGCTCGGCGTGACGCTGCCCGACCCTGACCTGCGATGGAACGAGGAGCGCGGGCACTACGACTTCGGGGAGCCGGACTGGCGGGAGTTCGCCGCCGTGATCCGGGGTGACGGGCCGTGCAACGCGCAGCGGCTGGCGCACCGCAGGGCCGCGCACGAGGAGGGCGCCTGGGTACGCGAGGCCGCCACCGCCTTCGCCGAACGTGAGACCGCCGCCCGCGAGACCGCCGCCCGCGACGAGGCCGCCCGTGAGCAGGCCGCCCGCGACGAGGCCGGGGCCGTCCGATGAGCGCCGACCGGCGGGAATGGCCGCTCTACGAGGTGTTCGTGCGCGGCAAGCGCGGGCTCAACCACGTGCACGTCGGCTCGTTGCACGCCCCGGACGACACGATGGCCCTGCGCCACGCCCGCGACGTCTACACCCGCCGCAACGAGGGCGTCAGCATCTGGGTCGTGCGCGCCGACGCCATCACCGCCTCCAGCCCGGACGAGAAGGACCCGCTGTTCGGGCCGAACGGCGACAAGGTGTACCGGCACCCGACGTTCTACGAGATTCCCGACGACGTCCCCCACATGTGAGGAGCGGACCGATCACCATGAGCGACGAACACGGCAGCGTCTTCGACGGCCTGCTCGGCGGCGACTCCTCCCAGTGGGCCTTCGGCACCGACTTCGAGGACCCGCTGGCCGGCGTCGACACCACGACGCCCGCCGGCGTGGACGGCGCCGAGCTGGCCGCGTACTGCCTCATGCTCGGCGACGACGCCCTGATCATGTCGCAGCGCCTGTCGGAGTGGTGCAGCCGCGCGCCCGACCTGGAGGAGGACATCGCGCTGGCCAACATGGCGCTCGACCTGCTCGGGCAGGCCCGCCTGCTGCTGGCCAGGGCCGCCGCCGCCGACCCAGGGGTGGTGCCCGCCCTGCCCGAGGGCTCGCCGGTGCCGCCGGAGGACGCGCTCGCCTTCTTCCGCGACGATCACGCGTTCAGGAACGTGCGGCTCGCCGAGGTGGCCAACGGGGACTTCGCGCACGTCGTGGTGCGGCTGCTGCTGTTCTCCACGGCCCGGCTGGCGCTGCTGGAGCGGCTGCGGACGAGCCGGGACCAGGTGCTGGCGGCGGTGGCGGCCAAGGGGGTCAAGGAGGTCGCCTACCACCGGGACTGGGCCGGGCGCTGGTTCCTGACGCTGGCGCGCGGCACCGAGGAGTCGCACCGCAGACTGCTCGCCGCCCTCGACGCCCTGTGGCCGCTGCGGGCCGAGCTGGTCGCCCCGCATCCGCTGGAACGTTCGCTGGCCGGGGCGGGTGTCGGGGTGGATCCCGCGTCCCTGCGCGAGGAGGTGGACGGCGTACTCGACCAGGTGCTCGCCGTCAGCGGCGTCCCGCGGCCGGAGTGCGCGCCGCTGGCGGGCGTCGGCGGGCGGACCGGCCGCGACGGGCTGCACACCGAGGGCTTCAGCCGCCTGCTGGCCGAGATGCAGGTGGTCGCCCGCGCACACCCGAGCGGGCGCTGGTGAACGGCGACCGGCGCGCCACCGCCCAGGCGCACGACCCGGAGCCGGCGGATCCCAGGCGGCGGGCGGCCGACGCCAAGGCAGTCAGGCGGCGGGCGGCCGACGCCGGGGTGGCCAGGCGCCGGGCGGCCGAGGTGGCCGGGCAGGTGCGGGATCCCGAGATGCCGATGCTCACCCTCGCCGACCTCGGCGTGCTGCGCGGGGTCGAGGTGGAGCGGGACGCGGACGGCGAGCTCGTCGTCGCCTCGATCACGCCGACCTACACCGGCTGCCCCGCCATGGCGACCATGCGCGACGACCTCGTGCATCGGCTCAACGACGCCGGGTTCGACCGCGTCGAGGTGCGGATCGTGCTCGACCCGCCCTGGTCCAGCGACTGGATCTCCGAACGGGGCCGCGCCGCCCTGCGTGCCGAAGGGCTGTCGGCGCCCGGCCCCGTACGCAAGCGGCAGGGGCCCGTGCCGCTCACGCTCGGCCCGCCCCGCCCGGCGCCGCCCTGCCCGCGCTGCGGCTCGGCGGCCACCCGCCTGACCTCGGAGTTCGGCGCCACCGCCTGCAAGGCCCTCTACCGCTGCACCGACTGCCTCGAACCGTTCGAGCACGTCAAGGAGATCTGATCGATGACCATGCTCGCGCCCGCCCCGTCCAGGGCCGCCGTCTTCCACCCGCTGACCGTGGCGGCCGTGGACCGGCTGTGTGAGGACGCCGTCGCGATCACGTTCGCCGTCCCGGACGAGCTGCGCGACGCGTACGCGTTCCGGGCCGGCCAGTCGCTCACCCTGCGCCGCGTCATCGACGGTCGCGAGCACCGCCGCTCGTACTCGATCTGCGCCCCCGCCGGCGCGGCGCCGCGCATCGGCGTCCGGGAGATCCCCGGCGGGCTGTTCTCCTCCTGGCTCGTGCACGAGGTGCGGCCAGGCACCCGCATCGAGGTCCAGCCGCCCACCGGGTCCTGGCAGGCGGACCCCGCCCTGGGCGAGCGGCACCTGTGCGTCGCCGCCGGCTCGGGCATCACGCCGATGTTGTCGGTCGCCTCCACGGTGCTCACCCATCCCGGCGCGCAGGTCTCGCTCCTGTACGGCAACCGGACCAGCCGCACCGTCATGTTCGCCGAGGAGCTGGGCGACCTGAAGAACCGCTACGGTCCCCGGCTCCAGGTCGTGCACGCGCTGTCGAGGGAGCCGCGCGACGTCGAGCTGCTGTCGGGGCGGCTCGACGGCGACCGGCTGCGCCGGCTGCTGACCGGGCTCGTGCCCGTCGAGGTGTTCGACCACGTCTGGCTGTGCGGGCCGCTGCAGCTCGTGGAGCAGGCGCGGGCGGTGCTCGCCGAGCTGGGCGTGCCCGCGGATCGGGTGCACGTCGAGCTGTTCTACGCCGACGCCCCTCCCCCGCCGCCCCGCCGCGCCGCGGGTGAGCTCTCCGGCGCTACCACCGAGCTGACCACCGTGCTGGACGGCCTGCGTACGACCGCCACCGTCTCCCGCGAGACCACGCTGCTCGACGGTGCCCAGAACAACCGGGGGGATCTGCCGTTCGCGTGCAAGGGCGGGGTGTGCGGGACGTGCCGGGCGGTGGTGCGGGAGGGTGAGGTGGACATGCGCCGCAACTACGCGCTCGAACCGGCGGAGGTGGCCGCCGGGTTCGTGCTGACCTGCCAGACGTATCCGGTCGGGGAGCAGGTGACCGTCGACTACGACGCCTGACCCCGCCTCACGCCCGCCCTGCGACCACCGCACCGCTCACTGACCACCGCTCACTGACCACCGCTCACTGACCACCGCTCACTGACCACCGCTCACTGACCACCGCTCACTGACCACCGCTCTCTGACCACCGCACCGCTCACCGGCCACCGCGCCAATCACCGACCACCGACCACCGACCGCCGTTCACCGTTCACAGGAGTTGCACGTGCCCGAATCCTTCGTCGTCTCCGGCGTGCGGACGCCGATAGGCCGTTACGGCGGCGCGCTCGCCCATGTCCGCCCCGACGACCTGGCCGCCCTCGTCGTGCGGGAGGCCGTCGCCCGTGCCGGGATCGCCCCCGACCTGGTGGACGAGGTGGTGCTGGGGGCGGCCAACCAGGCGGGCGAGGACAACCGCAACGTCGCCCGCATGGCCGCCCTCCTCGCGGGCCTGCCCGACTCGGTGCCCGGCTTCACCGTCAACCGGCTCTGCGCCTCCGGCCTCACCGCGGTCACCACCGCACGCGCCCTCATCGCCGCCGGGGACGCCGACGTCGTCGTCGCGGGCGGGGTGGAGTCGATGACGCGGGCACCGTGGGTGATGGAGAAGCCGGCCAAGGCGTTCGCCAAGCCGGGCGCGGCCTTCGACACCTCCATCGGCTGGCGGTTCACCAACCCGCGCTTCGACGCCGCCACGACCGCCTCCATGCCGCAGACCGCCGAGACCGTCGCCGAGCGGTGGGGGCTGACGCGGGAGGATCTGGACACGTTCGCGCTCCGCTCGCACCAGCGGGCGGTGGCGGCGGCCAAGGACGGCCGGTTCGCCGAGGAGATCGTGCCTGTGCCGGTCAGCAAGGGAGCAACCGGGGAGCTGGTCGAGGTCGACGAGGGGCCGCGGGCGGACACCAGCATGGAGCGGCTGGCCCGCCTGCGTCCGATCCACGGCCCGGGCGGCGTCATCACCGCGGGCAACTCCAGCTCTCTCAACGACGGCGCCGCAGCCGTCGTCGTGGTGAGCGAGCGCTTCCTGGAGCGGCACGGCCTGACGCCGCGCGCCCGGCTCGTGGCCGCCGCGCACGTCGGGGTCCCGCCCGAGATCATGGGGATCGGCCCCGTGCCCGCGACCCGCAAGGCCCTCGAACGCGCCGGCTGGGACGTGGCCGACCTCGACGCCGTGGAGCTCAACGAGGCGTTCGCCGCCCAATCGCTGGCCTGCGTCCGTGACCTCGGGCTCGACCCCCAACGGGTCAACGCCGACGGCGGCGCGATCGCCCTCGGCCACCCGCTCGGCGCCTCCGGTGCCCGCATCCTGGTCACGCTGCTCGGCCGCCTGGAACGCACGGGCGGCCGTCGCGGGCTGGCGACCCTGTGCGTCGGCGTCGGCCAGGGCAGCGCGCTGCTGGTGGAGCGGCCATGAGCGGCGAGCGGGAACCGAACGGCGGACCGGCCACGGACGGCGGACCGGCCACGGACGGCGGGCAGCCCTCGGGCGGCGGACCGGCCACGGGCGGCGGGCCGAGTCTGCTCGTCGAGGAGGGCGCGGACCGGGTCGTGTGGCGGCTCAACCGCCCGGAGGTCCGCAACGCGATCGACCGCGACCTGGTACGCGCCCTGCACGACGCCTGCGCCACCGTCGAAGCAGACCCCAAGGTCGTCCTGATCATCGGCGAGGGCGGCACGTTCGCCGCCGGCGCGGACATCGCCCAGCTCCGCGAACGCGGCCGCGACGACGCCCTGCGCGGCATCAACTCCAAGATCTTCGACCGCATCCACAAGCTGCCGATGCCCACCATCGGCCTGCTCGACGGCTACGCCCTGGGCGGCGGCGCCGAGCTGGCCTACGCCTGCGACTTCCGCATCGGCACCCCGCGCACCCGCCTCGGCAACCCCGAGACCGGGCTCGGCATCCTGGCCGCGGCCGGCGCCGCCTGGCGGCTCGCGGAGCTGGTCGGGGAGCCGCTGGCCAAGGAGATCCTGCTCGCGGGCCGCGTACTGACGGCGGAGGAGGCGCAGTCCGTGCACCTGCTCAACGAGGTCGTGCAGCCGGGCGACCTGCTCGCCACCGGCCACCTGCTGGCCGACCGGATCGCGGCGCAGGCGCCGCTGGCGACCCGGCTGATGAAGGCCGTCTTCCACGCCCCGCGCGACGCGCACCCGTTCGTGGACGACGTGGCGCAGGCGGTGCTGTTCGAGACCGAGGAGAAGCACGCGCGCATGACGGCGTTTCTGGACCGGCGCAACAGGAAAGAGGGCCATCGATGAACGCTGACCTGCCCAGCACCGTGGGAGTCGTCGGCGGCGGGCGGATGGGGGCCGGCATCGCGCACGCGTTCCTCGTCGCGGGCGGCCATGTGGTGATCGTGGAGAGCTCCGCCGAGACGGCCGCCGCCGCGCGTGCCCGCGTCGGCGACAGCCTGGCCAAGGCCGCCGCCAAGGGCACGCTCGGCGAATCCGCCGAGGCCGCCTCGTCCCGGCTGCGGGCCGCCGCCGACCCCGCCGGGCTGGCCGGCTGCGAGCTGGTGATCGAGGCGGTTCCGGAGGACCCGGCGCTGAAGGCCGAGGTGCTCGCGCTCGCCGAGAAGCAGGCTCCCGGCGCCGTGCTGGCCACCAACACCAGCAGCCTGTCCCTGGCCGGGCTCGCCGCCGGGCTGGCGGCCCCGGAGCGCTTCCTCGGGCTGCACTTCTTCAACCCCGTCCCGGTGAGCGACCTGGTGGAGATCGTCGTCGCGCCCCGGACGGAGCCCGAGCTGGTGACGCGGGCCCAGGGATGGGTGGCGGCGCTGGGCAAGACGCCGATCACGGTGGCCGACTCGCCCGGGTTCGCCAGCAGCCGGTTGGGGGTGTGCCTGGCGCTGGAGGCGATGCGGATGCTGGAGGAGGGGGTCGCGAGCGCGGCCGACATCGACACGGCCATGACGCTCGGCTACCGCCACCCCCTCGGGCCGCTGCGCACCACCGACCTCGTCGGCCTGGACGTGCGGCTGGCCATCGCCGAGCATCTGGCCCGCGAGCTCGGGCCGCGCTTCGAGCCACCGCGCATCCTGCGCGACCTCGTCGCCGCCGGACATCTGGGACGCAAGACGGGGCAGGGCTTCTACACCTGGTAAGGCGCAGGCTCAGGTTGCGTCTCCGGGCGCGACCGTCCCGACTGGGGGTCGCGTGCCGGCCGTGATCGGCCGGGCTCAGGGCTCGTGGCGGGCGAGGCCGTCGAAGGCGATGGACGTGATCGCGTCGGCGACCATCGCCTGATCGTACGCACCGTCCGCCCGGTACCACTCCACCAGCGAGTTCACCATGCCGAACAGCAACCGGCTCACCAGCGCAGGCGGCACGTCGTCGCGCAACGCCCCCTCGGCCACGGCCTCAGCGACGAGATCGGCCAGCCGATCGTCCAGCCAGCGCCGCCGCTCCAGCGCGGCCAGCTCGATCTCGCTGTTGCCGCGCACCCGCAGCAGCAGCGTGACCGACGGCTGGTGCGCCACCAGCACCTCCACACTGCGCCGCACCACCTCGCGCAGCCGCTGGTAGGCGCCCACCCCGGGCTGGGACGCCTCGGTCACGACGGAGGTGAGCTCGTCGAGGGCGTCGTCGAGCGCCTGGCCGAGCAGCTGCTCCTTGCTGGTGACGTGGTGGTAGATGGCCGGCTTGGTCAGCCCGAGCTCCTTGGCCAGGTCGCCCATGCTCGTGGCGTCGTACCCGCGCCTGTTGAACAGCTCGACGGCGGCGCGCAGGATCGCCGACTGGTCATGGCCTGGACGGCCCCGCCTGCGGCGGGGAGCCGGTTCGGCATGTTCAGTCGTGGTCATCCTCGCAGCATCTCACGCGCCGGGGGACGCCCTGACCGCCCGGGTGGCGGCCGGCGCCGCCCCTGTCAGGGTACGGCCGTGAGCACGTCGTGGTGGGTGACGGCGGTGTCGTAGGACAGCAGGACGGCCCGGGCGTCCGGCTCGACGACCGCCGTGCCGAGGTCGTCCCCGGCGAAGGCCCTGATCGCGTCGAGGGACTCCCACAGCGTGATGACCTGCAGCTCGACGTGCTCGTCCGTGGACCGCTGGAGCACGTAGGCGCCTCGATGGCCGCCGGTCCTGCGCAGCTCGGGCAGGACGGCGCCGGTGAAGTGGCGCTGGTAGGCGTCGGCGCCGGCCGGGGTGGTGGTCGCGCGCCAGATCCTGGCGATCATCATGGCTCCTGCGGGGATCGTGGGATGTGCCGCCACCAGGATGGCGATCGGCCCTGCCCGCGCGCCAGGGCCCGACCGGCGTTCACGGTGACGCGGAGGCGGGTGCCTGCCAGAGCGCGACGATCGCGCCGATCAGGCCGCCGGCGGTGGCGGACCAGGTGGGGCAGGCATCCGCCAGGCCGTGGCGGAAGAGCCGAGCACGGGACGGAAGGACGGCCTACGCAAGCATCGCGGCGTCCCGCCGCCGGCGACGCGACCGCACCCGTGCGCGTCCGGCCCTTCAGGACGGACGGCCCGCCGGAGGGTGGTCCTCCGGCGGGCCAGGGCCGGGGTCAGGCGCGGTTGTCCACCTCCAGCACGAACCGCGCGAGCTCCAGCCGATCGACATTCGGCCCGAAGGCGCTCGCGTTGCCGAGGACGAGGGATCCGCTCGGGGTGGTGAGGGTGAGCGGGGTGGTCTGGGGCCAGAAGTTGTCCCAGGCGTAGTTGTGCCGGAACACCCCGCGCGTCGTCCCGCCGCCGGTCTCGGCGATGTCGAGGAAGCGGCTGATGACGTCGGTGTTGTACGGGTGCCCGGTGTTCCTGTCGGCGTTGGCGTAGTGCGTCACCAGGACGTACTGGCCGGGCCCGGCGCCGGCCGGGCGGGTCAGGGTGAGCGTGTTGCCCGCGCCGTCGCCGAGGTCGCCCACGTAGGCGCCGGCGGAGGCGTTGGAGCCGCCGGTGGCGCTCACCACGCGGGCGGTGCCGGCCAGGCGCGCCTGCTCGGCCTCGACCCGGTGCACCGCCGTGTCCGCCTGCGCGGCCCGTACGGTGACCAGCTCGCGCAGGTTCAGCCCGGCCGGTCCGCCCACCTCGACCTTGGAGATCCCCGCCGGGAGGTACGCCCGCACGCGCGACGTGCCGTCACCCGGACGCGTGGCCCGCACCCCCGTGACCGCGCGCCCGTCGATGCGCACGTCGAGGTCGCCGGCCGCGCTCGACCGGTAGGAGAGGGTCAGGTCGTGGTAGCCGTCCTGCGCCGCGGCGACGAAGAAGGTGGCGCGGGCGCCGCCGCCCAGGGTGATGGCGGGGCCGGTGGCGGGGCGGGTGAGCCGGGCGCCGCCGGAGAGCCTGGCCTCGTCGGCCGGGTAGGCCGCCCGCGCCGGGCCGGTGACCTCGGTGAGGTCGAACTTGTCGAGGGTGACGTCGCTGCCGGGCAGCAGGCTCGTCCCGTCGGTGCTGGTGCGCAGGGAGAGCTGGTGGGTGCCGGCGGTCAGCTCGACCTCGACGTCGGTACGGCCGCGATAGGTCCAGCCGAGGTTGGCCGAGTACTGGACGACCTGGTCGAGCCTGCCGTCCACGAACAGGGCGTGTCTGCCGGGCGTCTTGTTCGCGCCGTGGTAGACGCCGAGGCGGTAGCGGCCGGCGCGGGGGACGGTGACGGGGAAGGTCACGGCTGAGTCGGGCTTGTTCATGGAGCCGACGTCCCGCTTGCCGGAGGTCGCATACCGCTGGGGGTCCGCTGTCGTGTCCTGGTCGTAGACCTGGGCCGAGGTGAGGGTGGCGGACTCGGCCTCCACGGACGTCGTCCAGGGCGCGTCAGGAACAGGGGCCGGGCCGCTCGACGGGACGATCGTCACCCGGTAGGCGGCCATGACATCCCCGCCCGGCAGGTCCACGCCGAGCCTGCCGCCGGACACGGTGGTGCGGCGGGCCGCGACGACGGGCGGCTTGAGCGCGTCGCCCTCGTACCCGGTCCAGGTCGTCCTGGACACCACGACGTCCACCTGCCTGCCGAAGAGCGCCGGGTCGAGCCCCGTGAGGTCGAGGCGGACGGGCGCGGTGCCGCCCCCGACCAGGACGGTGCCGCGCCGCGCGGGCTCGTCGAGCGCCGCGACGGCCTGCACGGTGTCGGGGACGGCCGGCCGCGGCGGGGTGGCACTGACCGTCTGCCCGGTCAGGTCGGCGTACCACTTGAGCAGCCACCAGCCGCCGTTGGCCTGACGGGTGCGCACGGCGTGGTCGTCCAGGTTACCGGCGTAGGTCCAGTACGCCATGTCGGCGTCGACCTTGGTGTCCTCGAACATGGAGATCCACTGGATCATCTGGCCGGGCACGGACATGTCGCGGCGGTTGCCGTACTCGTCGATGTTGATCGGCAGCGGGCCGATGCCCAGCTCGCGCTCCATGGCGCGGTAGTGCTCGTAGTGCCCGCGGTAGTCGGCCAGGCTGCCGCGCGAGAGCTCGTGCCAGGCCATGATGTCGGGCAGGCGGTCGTTGGCCTCGGCCCAGGTGAGGAAGTCGCGCAGGCGGCCCGGGTTGTACCTGGCCTCGTTCGGGCCGACGATCCTGGCCTGCGGGTCGATGGACCGGATGCGGTCGAACACCGCCTTCCAGTCGCTGAAGAACTTCTCCTTCAGCGTGCCCCAGTCCTGGTACCAGATCCCGTCGGGCTCGTTGAACGGCACCCAGACGAACCTGTCCTTGTCCCGTGGCCGCTCGCGGACGACCTTGCGGACCATCGTGTCGACCTTGGCCAGGTAGTCGTCGATGCCGAGGTTCTCGTAGGGCCAGCGGCTGTAGACGTCCTGCATGTAGACGACGATCTCCTCGCCGCCGGCGGCAAGGAAGCCGTCGGCGATCTTGAGCGCGTCGCCGTTGGGGTGCTGGTCGCCGTCGGGGGCCTTCTGGGCGACGGTACGGGGGCGGGCGCCGGCGAGCAGGGAGTCGCCGGGCACGCCCGGGTCCGACAGGCCGTACAACATGCCGGTGGCGCCGCCGTGGACGGGGCCGGTGCGCTGGGCGAAGTTCACGGTGACCACGTCGGGGGCGGTCGTGGCGCGGGCCGGTGTCATGGTCACGGAGGCTAACGCCAGGGCTGCCGCCACGGTGACGGCCCGCCGGGTCAAGCGATGTCGGTGCATGAGTGGTCCTCTCGGGGGGTTGAGTGTGACCGGTCACACGCCTGCTAGCGTGACCGGTCACACGGCCACGGCGGAAGCCCTCGTCACCGGATCGTTACGCGCAGGTTTCCGCGCGCTGCGGATACAGCGGTTGTTCACGAGAAGTTCGGTGCCCGGTTCCACGACGACACCGAGGTGATGGTCCTCGACGTGCCAGGGTGCGTGGGCTGAAGGCGATCCGGCGCGGCCCGGAGCTCAGCTCGCCGGGCTGCGGGCTCTCACCGTCCGGGGCTCAGCGCGCGGGCTCTCGCGGCTCGGGAAGTTCAGCGTGCCGGGCGCGCGGGCTCTCACGGGCGGGCAGCGCGCCGAGCACGGCGGCGAGCACGGGCAGGGCGACGGCCAGGACGGCGATCGGCGCCCACGGCGTCACGAAGTCCGACCGGGCGGGCGTCAACCAGCTGGTCCGCACCGTCAGCGGCCAGATCAGCAACATCCCGATGGGGCATCCGGCGACCACGCCGAGCACCGTCCCGCACAGCGCGCTCAGCCCGGTCCGCGCGCTGCGCCCCCGCGGGGCGGACAACCGCGCGGCCGAGACCGCCCCGGACGCGATGGCCACGGGGAAGACCAGGAACGCGGCCATGACGAGGTAGCGGAAAAGATCAAGCATGGCGGCATCGTAGTGAGCCGCCAGGACCCGGGAGACGGTGCCGCGTACACCCGCGTTGCGGGGCCCTCATTGCGCAGCCGTTGAGACGGCCACACCCGGACGATCACCCAGCGGCGCGGTCAGGCGGCGCCGAGGGCTGTCGGCTCCTGGGGGAACAGGCCGTCGAAGACCGCGCCCCGGTCGAAGGCCATCGCGCGGGTCCTGGCCCGCAGCTCCAGGTCGTGCCGCTCACCGCCCGACAGCTCCAGCACCACCCGATCCACGGCCTGGACCAGCGCGTCGACGTCCCCCGGCGGGACGATGACGGCGGTGTCGCCGACCGCCTCCAGGGTGCCGCCCGTCGGGGTGGTGACGATGGGCCCGCCACCGGCCAGCATCTTCTCGGCCAGCGCGATGCCGAACGTCTCCACGAAATCGGGCTCGGGCTTGGTCGGCAGCACGTACGCCGCGCACCCCCGCATGAGCAGCGCCTTCTCGCGATCGTCCACGTCCGTCAGGAAGACGACCCGGTCGTCCCCCGCGGCCATCGCCCGCGCCTGCTCCAGCATGGTCCCGGTGCCGGCGACGACCAGCTTGACCCGCGACCGGCAGCGCATCCTGGCGTAGGCGCCGATCAGGTCGTCGATCCCCTTGGCCTTGGTCACCCTGGACAGGAACAGGATGTACCCGTCGCGCTCCAGGCCGCGCCGGTCGAGCGCCGCCCGCAGGGACCCCTCGTCCAGGTCGAGGAAGGCGGCGGAGTCGATCGGCGGGTAGCTGACGGTGACGCGGCGGCGGCACTGCTCGGCGAAGGTGGTGCCGCAGCGGGCGTCCACCTGCTCGGCGGCGGCGACGATCTCCTCGCGGGTGTAGTCGGAGACGGCGACGACCTCGTCGTTGGCCAGGAACGTGGTGAACAGCACGGTCGCCGCGCCGAACCGGCCCTCCCGCAGGCAGGACTTGATCACGTTGGTCACGTCCGAGCCGACCGCCTTGGCGACGGTGCGCACGTGCGGCGCGAACCCGGCCGCGCGCACGGCGGCGACCGCGTCCACGACGACCGCCGTGTGCGGGGCCAGGTACATCGACAGGCAGGTCGTGGCGTACGGCTCGGCGAGCAGCTCGACGAGGCGACCGGTGAGACCGGACTGGAAACGCCCGTCGGGCACCCGGTAGTCCCCGACCGGCTCCGGCCGTTCGACGGTGATCCCGTCGCTGTACGGCAGCAGCCGGTCCAGCGGCTTGAGCGGCAGGCCCGCGGCCCGCAGCGCCGGGATGGGCCAGGTCAGCAGCCGTACGTCGGCGAACCCGCGGCTCAGCGCGACCTCGGCGAGGTTGCGCGCCTCACCGGAGTGGCCGCAGATGACCGGGTCGGCCCTGACCACGATGACGAGACGGCGGGGGAGGTGGGTCATCGCGATTCCTTCGGGGTCGGAAGCGGATGGGAGTCCGGGGACGGAAGGGAGAGTGACGGCGGGCGCGGGCCGCGCCCCCACGCGGACGGTTCCGGGCCCAGCCGCAGCCGCAGCAGCCCGCCCTGGTGCACGGTGGCGGCGCTGAGGTGGGTCGTGTGCAGCGGTTTGCCGTTGAGCGTGGCCTCCTGCACGTACTGCGCAGGCGGGTCACGGTCGAGGCCCTCTGCGCCGATGGGCGTCTCGCGGTGGCCGCTGGTCTCGATGACGAACTCGTTGCCGCCCGCCCTGAGGACGGCACGGGCGAAGGCGGGCGCGTTGACGAGGAACAGGTTCTGGCCCGCGACGGGGAACAGGCCCAGCGACGCCCAGACGTACCAGGAGCTGAGGCCGCCGGAGTCGTCGTTGCCGGGCAGGCCGCCGGGGCCCGTGCCGAACTGCCAGGTCAGCGCCGCGTGCACGACCTCGGCCGTGCGGTCGGGCCGGCCCGCGTAGTGGTAGGCCCACGGGGCCTCCATGTCGGGCTCGTTGTTGAGCCCCTCGAACCGGTTGAGCGCGTACCCGGCGGACATCTCCGCCGGGCTCGGCCGGCGGCCGGGCCGCCCCACCGGCTCCGCGCCGTAGCCGAAGAAGCGGTCGAGCTTCTCGGTGAAGGCGCCGTCGCCGCCGGCCAGGGCGATCCGCGCGGCCATGTCGTGCAGCAGGCGGAAGGAGTAGTTCCACTTGCCGCCCTCGTAGAACTCCGAGTCGCGCAGCAGGCCGGTGCCCGGGTCGAAGGCGTTGCGCCACTGCCTGCCGAGTTCCTCCAGGTCGTCGGCCAGGCCGTGGTCGTTCAGGGCGCGGGCGACCTGGGCGGTGCACTGGTGGGCGTAGGCCAGGTCGAGGGTGTGGGTGATGGGGTGCACCACGCCGCGCTCGTAGAAGTCCTCGCCGTACCCTCGGCGCAGGTCGCCGACCATGTGCACGAGCGCCCAGCTCCAGTCGAGGTCCGCCCGGCCGAGCGCGTGGGCGTCGGCCAGCGCGGTGTGTGCGAGCGCGCTGGCCTGGCGGAAGAACCGGTCGGCGCCGCGCGACATGCGGTAGCCGATGGGGAAGTTGCCCTCCTCCTCGCACACCCTGATCAGCGACTCCAGCAGGCCGGCGGCCCGGTCGGGGGCGATGGCGGCCAGCAGCGGGAGCTGGGTCTTGTAGATGTCCCACATGGTGCACACGTCGAACGCGAACGGGCCGGGGGTGGGCCAGAACGGGCTCTCGTCGTCGGCGAAGCACGGCTTGATCAGCGCGTGGTAGAGGGAGGTGGCCAGCACCGTACGGCGGGCGGGCGTGCCGCCCTCGACCTGGACGCGGTCGAGGTGCTCGGCCCAGCGGGCCCGGGTGCGGAACAGCACGGTGTCGAAGGCCGACTCGGTGTGCCCGCACTCGCGCTCCAGGTTCTGCCGCGCCTGGTCGCAGCCGCGCAGCGAGAAGCCCATCCGCACCTCGACGGTCTGCCCCGGCGCCGCCGGGCCCATGAAGAGCATGCCGAAGGGGCGCAGCGTGGTGTGCCTGATGCTGTCGAAGTCGAGCCGGGTGCCGCCGTCGATGAGGCGCCGGTCGTACCAGAGCATCTGCCGCCAGCCGGGGCTGTCGATCTCGACGTACACCGACAGCGGGACGCCCTCCATCACCACCGTGCCCTGGGCGCGGCCGTGGCCCATGCTCTCGACCTGGGCCCGCACCGGCACGGTCTGGCCGAGGTCGATGGCCAGGCCGCCGCAGGACAGGTCGATCACCACGCGGGCGCTGCTGTGCGCGGGGAAGGTGTAGCGGTGCACGGCGACCTTGGCGCCGACGGTCAGCTCGCAGCGGATGCCGGTGTCCAGGGTGGCCGCGTAGTAGCCGGCCCGCGCCACCTCGTCGTACAGCGGCCAGGACTCGCCGAGTGCGTCGAGCGGCTGCACCATCGGGGTGACCCGGACGTAGTTGTAGTACTTGCGGATGGCGCCGGTGCCGGACTGCTGGAAGTGGGTGAAGCCGGAGGCCTGCAGCCGCTCGAACATCTCCTCCGGCACGCCCTCGGTGTTCTTGGCGTACCGGCCGTAGCCCGTCGGGTACGCGCCGGAGTAGGCGCACGCCGACACCATGCCGAGCGGTGAGGTGGCGCCCGGGTGCGTGTTGCCCACCTGCGGTTTCGGCCACCACCAAGTGGCGGCCAGACCGCGCGCGCGTGGCAGGTCCGTCGCCGCCGTTCCGATGAAGGGGTCAACGTTGTCGAGGATGGCGGGACTCTACCTAGCGCGCCCGGCCCGTAGGTTTCGGCGAGGTGAACTCCTCACCCGGATCCTTTGACCCGTCGTGGAACGCGGTGGCACCGGATGTCACGCCCAGGGTGTGACATGTCATCGAGCTGTCAGGGGAGACCCATGAGGGACCTGAAGAACAAGCTGCTGACCGCCCTGGCCGCGGCGGCGCTGGCCTGCTGCGGAGCCGCCGCCGTCGCCGCTCCCGTCGCCGCCTCCGCCGTCCAGGTCGGCGCGCTGTTCACCGGGACGGGCCAGGACTTCGACGAGGACACCGCGCTCGCCATCGCCGAGGCCGGCGCCCGGGCGGACGCGGCGGCCCACGGGTTCACCGAGTGCGACCCGTTCGAGTCGGTGTCGGCGCAGAGCCAGAAGGGGCTGTGGACCGCGTGGTTCACGGTCCGCTGCCTGGCCGTGAGCCGGTAGCCCCGACGGCGGCGGCCGCCCGGCGGGCGGGCGGACCACTAAGTCGGCGCTACCTGCGGACATTTTCCGATGGTTGCCGGCGGTCCGGGAAAACTGCCAGAGTTTCGACCGGGCGGCCGCCGCGCGGCATTGTCCAGGGGACGGGGACGGGGAATTCGAAACGGGGGAACGCAACGGCATGTCCAGCCTTGCAGACGATCCAGCAGAACATTTTCTCGTGGTGGTGAACGAGGAAGGCCGGCATTCGCTCTGGCCGCAGCTCACCACCCCGCCTTCCGGCTGGACGCCGGTGCACGGCCCTGACGACCGCGCCGGCTGCCTGGCCTACATCGAGGAGCACTGGACCGACCTGCGGCCTCTCGGCCTCCTGAGCCGGCTCGCCGAACCAGGAGGCCCCCGTGGTAACGCACGGCCGAGCTGACTCCATTTTCCGCAACAAGGCTTTCGCCGTGCTCTGGTCGAGCCAGTCGATTTCCTTTCTGGGAACGCAGCTGACTTATGTGGCGTTACCTCTCACCGCTGTCGCCGTGCTCGACGCGACCCCGATGGAGGTGGGCCTGCTGAATGCGCTGGAAACGCTTCCTTTTCTGTTGTTCGGATTGTTCGTCGGGGTCATGGTGGACCGGTGGGCCCGGCGGCCGATCCTGGTCTGGGCGCATGCCGTGCGGTTCGCGGCGCTGGCCTGGATCCCGGTGGCGTACGTGCTGGATGTGCTGACGATCGAGCAGTTGCTGGTCGTGACGTTCGTCGTGGGCGTCATGACGGTCTTCTTCGAGATCGCCTACCTGTCGTACCTGCCGGGCCTGGTCGATCGTGACCGGCTCATCGACGCCAACGGCAAGCTGCAGGCGTCCTCCTCGGTGGCCGAGGTCGCGGGTCCGGGCCTGGCCGGCGGGCTGATCAGCCTGATCGGCGCGCCCCTGGTGATCGCGATCGACGCCGTCAGCTACCTGGTCTCGGCGCTCGCCCTGCTCAGGCTGCCCAGGGACGGCACTCCCCCGCGCCGCGAGCAGTCCGGGCCGCCACCGGTCTGGGCCGCGCTGCGGGAGGGGTTCGCCGTCGTCGGCCGCAGCACCCTGCTGCGCTGGTGCACGATCGCGGTGTTCTTCCTCAGCCTGTTCTTCAGCTCGGTGATGGCGCTCTACTTCCTCTTCCTGATCAGGGAGGCGGGGATGGGCGCGGCGGCGGTCGGCCTGATCGTGGCGGGCGGCAGCGTCGGCGGGCTCGCCGGCGCGCTGCTGGCCGAGCGGCTGAACGCGTGGCTGGGCATCGGCCCCACCCTGGTGACGGCCCTGATGCTGCCGGGCTTCGGCTTCCTGCTGCTGTCGTTCGTCGAGGGCGCCTCGGCCGGCGCCGCGCTGCTCGCCGGGGCCGCCACGTTCGTCGGGTTCCTCGGCATCCCGATCTTCGACGTGACCGTCATCAGCTCCCGCCAGTCGATCACCGCCGAGCACCTCCAGGGCCGGGTCAACGCCACGCAGCGGTCGCTGTCGTGGGGCACCCTGTCCCTGGGCTCCCTGATGGGTGGTGCTCTGGCGGGGGTGCTGGGGCTGGAGGCGACGATCAGGTGGTCGGCGGTCGGGCTGTTCGTGCCCGCGGTGCTGCTGCTGTTGTCCCCGGTACGGCGCATGCGCCGCCTGGCCGATCACGCCGAGCCGAGTTCTGTCGGCTCTACCTGACGGTCCTCTTCCTTGCTTCGTCGGTCGCCGAGCCATGCCCTGTGAAGGAGAGAACGCACGTGGTGCACCTTCCCGATCCCTGGAGCCGGGGCGAGGATCCGCCCGCGGTCCTCGGCCTGCCCGCCGACCGGCTGGCGCCGGAGTTGTGCCCCCCGCGTGGCGGTCCGGTGCCGGTCGTGCTGGGTGGCGCGACCGTCCGGCGGCTCGGTGAGGTCGCGGCCGCGTACGGGACGGACCGGGGCGTTCCGCTGCTGGCGGCGTTCACGCTGCTGCTCGGCCGCTACGCGCGGGCCACCGAGGTCAGCGTGACCCTGGCGACGGCCGGCGAGCCGGCGGTCGTCCGGGCGCGCTGGCACGACGGGCTCACCTTCGCCCGGTTCCTCGCGGCGGTGCGAGCGGGCGTACCGGACGGCGTGGAGGAGCTACGCGCGTTCCAGGTCCCGCGCCCCGCCCTGGAGATGCGCTGGGACGGCGCCGCGCACGGCGTGATCACCTACGACGCGGGCGTCTTCGAGCAGGCGACCATGGAACGGTTCGCCGGGCACTTCGTGACCCTGCTGGAGTCCGCCCTCGCCACGCCCGCGGCGCCACTCCACCGGCTCGCGCACACCACGGCCGCCGAGCGGGCCCTCCTGCGAGCCTGGGGCACCGAGCCCGCGAGAGCGCCGGTCACCAGCGTCGTCGAAAGCTTCCTGGAACGTTCCATCACGACGCCGGACGCCGTGGCCCTGGAGTTCGAGGACGGGACGCTGACCTACGGCGAGCTGCACGCGCGGGCGCACCACCTGGCGATCGCGCTGCGCTCGCGCGGCGTGACGGCGGAGAGCGTCGTCGGGCTGGCCATGGAGCGCTCGTCGGCGCTGGTCGTCGCCATGCTCGCGGTGCTGATGGCCGGGGCGGCCTACCTGCCGCTGGACCCGGGGCATCCGGACGCGCGGCTGGCGTACATGGTGGAGGACAGCGGTGCCTGCCTGGTGCTCACCGACCGCCCCCTCTCCCTCCCAACCGGGGTGCCGACCACCGACCCTCGCACGCTCGTCGGCGCTGCGGTGCCGGACGCCGCCCCTGGAGCGCTGCCGGCCGGGGCCGCTCCGCTCGGAGCGCCGCCGCACCCGGAGCAGCAGGCGTGCGTGTTGTTCACGTCCGGCTCGACCGGCCGGCCCAAGGGTGTCACGATCACCCATCGCGGCATCGTGCGCCTGGTCCGCGACGCCGCCTACCTCGGCTGGGGCCCGTCCGACGTGATCGGGCAGGTGGCGAACACCTCGTTCGACGCGGCCACGTTCGAGATCTGGGGCGCGCTGCTGAACGGCGCCCGGCTGGCCGGCGTCCCCCGGCACGAGGTGCTCTCCCCGGCGGCGCTGCGCCGGCGCATCGAGACGGGCGGCCTGACCTCGATGCTGCTCACCACGTCGGTCTTCCACCGCTGCGCGGACGCGGACCCGGCCATGTTCCGGCCGCTGCGCACGCTCTTCTTCGGCGGCGAGGCGGCCGACCCGCGGCGGGTGCGCGCCGTGCGCGCCGCCGCCCCCGGCGTGCGGCTGGTGAACGCCTACGGCCCGACGGAGTGCACCACGATCGCGACCTGCCACGACGTCACCGCCCTCCCGCCGGAGACGACGGCCCGGCTCCCCATCGGCCGGCCGATCAGCGGCACCGTCGCCTACGTGCTCGACCGCCACGGCGGGCACGCGGGCGTGGGCGTGCCCGGTGAGCTGCACCTGGGCGGCCCCGGCCTGGCGCGCGGGTACGCGGGCCGTCCCGGGCCGACCGCCGAGCGGTTCGTGCCGAGCCCGTTCGGGTCCGGGGAACGGCTCTACCGGACGGGGGACGTGGCCCGGTGGCGGGGGGACGGGCTGCTGGAGTACCTGGGGCGTACCGACGCGCAGGTGAAGATCCGCGGCGTGCGCATCGAGCCGGACGAGATCGCGACCGTCCTCGGCACCCATCCCGGCGTGACGGCGGCGGTGGTCACCGTCATCGGGGAGGGCGAGCAGGCGGCCCTGGCCGCGTACGTCGTCGCGCGCGGCGGCTCGCGGGCCGAGCTGCGCTCGTTCCTGGCGGAGCGGCTCCCCGCCGCGATGGTGCCCGCCTGGTACGTGCCTCTCGGTGAGCTGCCGGTGACCCCGAACGGCAAGGTGGACCTCGCCGCCCTCCCCCGCCCGACGGAACACGACACGGTGCGCGCCGAGCTGCGCGTCCCGCCCCGGGGTCCGGCCGAGGAGGTGGTCGCCCAGGTCTGGGCCGAGCTGCTGCGGCTGCCGGACGTCTGCGCGAACGAGGACTTCTTCGCGCTCGGCGGCGACTCCCTGCTGGCGGCGCAGGCGGTGACCAGGGTCGCGGAGCGGCTCGGGGTCACGCCGAGCGTCCGCGACCTGTTCGAGGCGCCCACGGTGGCGGCGTTCGCCCGCCGGGCCGCGGCGTCCGGCTCCACGCGCGCCCGGCCGCCGATCGTGCCCGCCGGGCCGGGGCCGGCGCCGTTGTCCTTCGCCCAGCAGCGGCTGTGGTTCCTGGATCGGCTGGTGCCCGGTGGCTCGCTCTACAACGTGGCGCTGGCGCTGACGTTCGACGGGGAGCTCGATCAGGACGCTCTGCGTGAGGCCCTGCGGGAGCTGGTGCGGCGCCACGCCGCGTTGCGGACGCGGGTGGTGGAGGGGGTGGATGGGGAGCCGTACCAGGTGGTGGCGGATCTGGAGCTGGACCTGGAGGTGGTGGAGCTGCGCGGGCTGCCCGGCGCCGAACGGGACGCGGTGGTGTCGCGGCGCGGGCGGGAGGAGGCGGCGCTGCCGTTCGAGCTGCTCGCCGGGCCGCTCTTCCGTGTCCGCTTGCTGCGGCTCGGGGAGCGGCGGTGCGTGGTGTTGATGACGATGCATCACCTGGTGTGCGACGGCTGGTCGGTGGGGGTGCTCGTCCGCGACCTCGGGGCGCTCTACCGGGCGGCGCTCGACGCTGCGGGCGGCACTGCGGGCGGCACTGCGGGCGGCACTGCGGGCGGCGCTGGGAGGGGGCCGTTGCCGCCGGTGCCGGTCCAGTACAGGGATTACGCCGTGTGGCAGCGGGCCTGGCTCGGCGGGGCCGTGCGGGCGGAGCAGCTCGCGTACTGGGTGGATCGCCTGGCCGGTGCGCCGCCCGTCCTGGAGCTGCCCACCGACCGTCCGCGCCCGGCCGCTCCCCGGCACGCGGGCGGCACCGTTCCCGTACGGCTGTCGGCGGGGCTGACGGCCCGGCTCGACGAGACCGGCCGGCGACTCGGCGCGACCCGGTTCATGACCCTGCTCGCGGTCTTCATGCTGCTGCTCGGCCGGTACGCGGGGGTCAGGGACGTCAGCGTCGGCACCCCGGTGTCGGGGCGGGGGCGTCCCGAGCTGGAGGACGTGGTCGGGTTCTTCGTGAACACGCTGGTGCTGCGGGCGCGGTGGGACGAGCGCATGACCTTCGCCGAGTTCCTGGCGGTCGTCAGGGACGCGACGCTGGGGGCCTTCGAGCATCAGGATGTGCCGTTCGAGCAGGTCGTGGAGGCGGTGCGGCCGGCGCGCGAGCCGGGGCGGACGCCGTTGTTCCAGGTGATGATGTCGATGCAGGACGTGCCGGAGGGGGTGGCCGTCACACCAGGGGTGTCGATGGGGGTGCGTGAGCTGGTCGGCACGGTGGCGAAGTTCGATCTCACGTTGGTGTGGGACGAGGGGGGCGGGGGTGAGCTGCGCGGGGGGATCGAGTACGACGTCGAGCTGTTCGAGCGGGCGACTGTGGAGCGGGTCGCGGGGCATCTCGTGCGGCTGCTGGAGTGTGCGGTGGCGGCGCCGGAGACGCGGCTGGCCGGGCTGTCGATGCTCGGCGAGGGGGAGGCCGGCTCCCTTCTGGGCGGTCCAAGTGATCCGGGCGAGCGCACGAGCACCGGCACAGGCCGCGAAGCTCCCCCATCTCTGCTGGAGCTGCTCGCCTCGGCGGTCGCCCGATGGGGCGGGCGGACGGCGGTCAGCCAGGGCGGGCGGTCGCTGAGCTACGCCGAGCTGGCCGACCGTTCCGACCGGATCTGCGCCTTCCTGCGCGGACGCGGCGTCGGGCCGGGCAGCTCGGTCGTCGTACGGATGGAGCGCTGCCCCGACTGGCCCGCCGCCCTGATCGGCGTCATGAAGGCGGGCGCCGCCTACGTGCCGGTCGACGTGGCCGCCCCGCGAGGCAGGCTGGAGCAGGTCCTCGCCGACTCGGGGGCCGCCCTGCTGCTGGGCTCGCGGGCGTGCGCCGGACCGACCGCCCACGGGGTGCCCGTCGTCGCCGTCGAGGACGCGATCGCCGAGGGCGGCCCGGTCACCGGCCCTGAGCCCGAGGTCTCCCCGGCGGCGACGGCGTACGTGCTCTACACGTCCGGAACGACAGGCGCTCCCAAGGGCGTCTGCGTCAGCCAGGCGAACCTCGCGCACACCCTCACCGCCGTCGCCGGCCGCTACGGCTTACGGCCCGACGACCGGGTGCTCCAGTTCGCCTCCCTCGCTTTCGACGTCGCGGCGGAGGAGCTGTTCGCCACCCTGATCCGGGGAGCGCGCGTGGTGCTGCTGCCCGAGGGGCCGGTGCCGGGCATCGACGAGCTGACCGGCCTGGTCCGGCGCGAGCTGCTCACCGTCCTGAACCTTCCGGCCTCCTACTGGCACGAGTGGGTGGCGGTGCTCGGACAGCATCCGGTCAGTGACTGCCCCGCTCTCAGGCTCGTGGTGGTGGGCAGCGAACGGGTGGACGCGGGACGGCTGGCCGAATGGCGGGCGGCGTGCCCGCCGGGGGTGCGCTGGCTGAACGCGTACGGGCCGACGGAGGCCACCATCACCGCCACCGTCCACGAACCGGACGAGGCCGACCGGGCCGGTGAGGCGACTGTGCCGATCGGGAGGCCGCTGGCTGGTGTCCGTGCGTACGTGCTGGACGAGCTGCTGCGGCCGGTCCCCCTTGGTGTCCACGGAGACCTTCACCTGGCCGGGGGCGGTGTCGCTCAGGGGTATCTCGCGGATCCCGTGCTTACCGCCGAGCGGTTCCTGCCCGATCCCTGGGGGCGTCCGGGCGAGCGCATGTATGCCACCGGTGACCGGGCCCGGGTGGATGCCGGGGGGACGCTGCACTTCCTCGGCCGCGACGATGACCAGGTCAAGCTGCGTGGGTTCCGGATCGAGCTCGGGGAGGTGGAGGCGGCTCTGGCCGCGCATCCGTGGGTGCGGGAGGCGGCGGTGGTGCTGCGCGAGGACGTTCCGGGCGGGGCTGCGCTGGTGGCCTATGCGGCGCTGTCCGGCGCTGCCACGCCTATCGCGTTGTCCGGCGCCGGCTCACCTGCCGCGCCGGCCGATGACGCCACGCTCGCGGAGCTGCGCAGGCATCTCGCGGCGTGCCTGCCCGGCTACATGCTGCCGGCCGCGATCGTCGTCGTGGACGGCCTGCCGCGCGGCGAACGCGGCAAGATCGACCGGCGCGCGCTCCCGGCTCCGGCGCCTGGCCCCCTGGCACCTCACGCCCCGCCGCCGGACGTCGGGCGCCATCCGGCCGATCCCCCTGCGGCGGAGGCGAGGGAGCGCCCAGCCGGAGTCCCGCCAGCAGGCGCCGAAGACCGGCCGGCTCGGGTGCCGCTGGTGGGTGAGATGGAGCGGCTGGTGGCCGCCGTCTGGGCCGAGGTGCTCGCGGTCGAGCAGGTGGGCGCCGAGGACAACTTCTTCGAGGCCGGCGGCCACTCCCTGCTCATCCTGCGGGTGCAGTCCCGGCTGGCCGAGCGGCTGGGGCGGCGGATCCCGGTGGCGGACCTGTTCCAGTTCCCCACCGTACGGAGCCTGGCCCGGCATCTCGCCGCCGCCGGCGACGCGCACCCCTCCCCCGGCGAGGCGGGGTGCCGCCGCGCCGACGCACGCAAGGCGCATTCGCGCACCCCGGCACCGCGGAGGTCTCCCCGGTGACGCCCGCAACCTTGGAGACAGGAATGACCGACGACATCATGAACGACGGCGCGGTGGCCATCGTGGGCATGGCCCTGCGGGTCCCCGGGGCCGACACCCTGGACGCCTTCTGGGCCAACCTGCGCGACGGCGTCGAGTCGATCACCACGTTCACCGACGAGGAGCTGCGCGCCGACGGCGTCACGCCGGAGCAGGCCGCCCGCCCCGGCTACGTGCGCAGGCTCGGCGTGCTCGCCGACATGGCGGGCTTCGACGCGGCCTTCTTCGGCTTCTCCCGCCGCGAGGCCCAGCTGCTCGACCCGCAGCACCGGCTGCTGCTGGAGTGCGCGTGGGAGGCGCTGGAGCACGCGGGCCTCGCCTCGGGTACGGACACGGTCACGGGCGTGTACGCCGGCGTGGGCGAGAGCGCCTACCTCCACCACAACCTGCTGCCCAACGGCGACCTGGTGGAGCGGGTCGGCGCCTTCCAGACCTCCATCGGCAACGACAAGGACTTCGTGCCGACGCGGATCTCGTACAAACTGGACCTGCGCGGGCCCAGCGTCAGCGTGCAGACCGGCTGCTCGACGTCCCTGGTCGCCGTGCACCTGGCCTGCCAGGCGCTGAACGGCGGCGAGTGCGACGTGGCGCTGGCCGGCGGCGCGACCGTCCTGCCGCAGCGGCGGGGCTACCTGCACGAGCCGGGCGGGATCAGGTCGTCCGACGGGCGCTGCCGCGCGTTCGACGCCGCAGCGGACGGCACCGTGGCCGGCAGCGGCGCCGCGGTGGTGGTCCTGAAGCGGCTCGAGCAGGCGCTGGCCGACGGGGACCTGATCCACGCCGTCATCCGCGGCTCGGCCGTGAACAACGACGGCGCGCGGAAGGTCGGGTTCACCGCGCCGAGCGTCGAGGGCCAGGCCGACGTGATCGCGGAGGCGCTCGCCGTCGCCGGCGTGGAGCCGTCCGGCATCTCCTACGTCGAGGCGCACGGCACCGGCACACCGCTGGGCGATCCCGTCGAGCTCGCCGCGCTCAAGAGCGCCTTCGGCGACGCCCCGGCGGGCGGCTGCGCGATCGGCTCCGTCAAGACGAACATCGGCCACCTCGACACGGCGGCCGGGGCGGCCGGGCTGATCAAGACGGTGCTCGCGCTCAAGGCCAGGCAGCTGCCGCCCTCGCTGCACTTCACCGAGCCGAACCCGCAGCTCGGGCTGGAGGGCAGCCCCTTCCACGTGAACGCCGCCCTGACGCCGTGGCACGGGGAACGGCTGCGGGCCGGGGTCAGCTCGTTCGGCATCGGTGGCACGAACGCGCACGTCGTCCTGGAAGAGGCGCCCGTGCGCGCCCCGGCGGCGGAGGCCGAAGGCCGGGCCGCGCACGTCCTGCCGATCTCCGCCGCGACGCCCGCCGCGCTGGAGCGGATCGCCGCCAGGCTCGCCGGCCATCTCCGGGCGAACCCGGGCGAACGTCTCGCGGAGGTCGCCGCCACCCTGCAGCACGGCCGCCGGTCACTGCCTCATCGCGCCGCCATCGTCGTGGGCGCCGTGGGCGGCGCAGGCGAGGCTGCGGAGATGCTGGGGGCGGGTGTCCGGGCGCGGCACGCCGTGGACGGTGACCGCCCCGTGGTCTTCGCCTTCCCCGGGCAGGGCACGCAGAGCACGGGCATGGCGCGGGCGCTCCACGAGCAGGAGCCGGTGTTCCGCGAGGAGGCCGGCCGGGCCGCGACCCTGCTGCGGTCGCTCACGGGCGTCGACGTCCGCGCGGCACTGGGGCTGGGCGAGCCATCGCAAACCACCGGGCAGGAGATCGACCGGACGGCGCTCACCCAGCCGGCCCTGTTCGTCATGGAGTACGCCCTCGCCCGCCTGTGGCAGTCCTGGGGCGTGCGGCCCGCCGCCCTGCTGGGGCACAGCCTGGGCGAGCTGGTGGCCGCGTGCGTCGCCGGAGTGATGTCCCTGAAGGACGCGCTGCGCCTGGTGGCCGCGCGGGGCCGGCTCATGCAGGGCGCCCCGGCTGGCGCGATGACCGCCGTCCCGCTGCCGGAGGGCGAGGTCGTGCCGCTGCTGGGCGGCGACCTGGACCTGGCCGCCGTGAACGGCCCGCGCGTGTGCGTGGTCGCCGGCCCCTTCGAGGCGGTGGAGGCGTTCGAGGCGCTGCTCGCCGGGCGCGGCACCGGCTCCAGCCGCCTGCGCACCTCGCACGCCTTCCACTCTCGGCTGATGGACGACGCCGCGGCCGCCTTCGAGCGCGAGGCCGGGCGGATCCGGCTGTCACCTCCCGCCATCCCGTTCGTGTCGAACGTCACCGGCGGGTGGATCACCGATGAGCAGGCCACCAGCCCCGCGTACTGGGCGCGGCAGATCCGCGCCACCGTGCGCTTCGACGACGGCCTGCGCACGGCGCTCGGCACCGGAGCGGCGCTGGTGGAGCTGGGGCCTGGCCAGGTGCTGACGAGGCTGGCCCGGGTGGCGGGCGCGGAGGCGGTCGCCACCCTGCCCGAGAGCAACGGGCTGCTCGCCGCGGTCGGTGAGCTGTGGTGCCGGGGGGTCGCGATCGACTGGGCGGCGCCGGCGGGCGGGGTCGTACCGCGCCGCACGGTGCTGCCGGGCTACCCCTTCGAGCGCGAACGGTGCTGGATCGACCCGCCGCGCGCCACCGTACCGAGCCCGCGTGACACCACGGACGAGCCGCACGCCGACGCCCGAGACGTGCAGGCCGGCGGACGGGAGCCGCACCCCACCGCCGCCACCGAGCCGCCGGCGCAGGGCGACCCCACCGAGCTGGAGATCGCCGCGATCTTCGCCGACCTCCTCGGCACCCCCGGCATCGGCCCCGACGACGGCTTCTTCGAGCTGGGCGGCCACTCCCTGCTCGCCACCCAGCTCGTCGCCCGCGTCCGCGCCCTGCTGAACGTCGACATCCCGCTGCGCACCTTCGTCGAGCACCCCACGATCCGCGGCCTGGCACGCGCGGTGCACGCCGCCCGCGCCACGGCCGGGGAGGCGGAGCCGGCGGCGTTGCCGGTCATCGTCCCCGACCCCGGCGCCGCCGGCGAGCCCTTCCCGCTGACCGACGTGCAGCAGGCCTACTGGATCGGCAGGACGGGCGTCTTCGACATCGGCAACGTCGGCATGCACGGCTACGAGGAGTTCGAGGTGGCCGAGCTGGACCTGCCCCGGCTGGAGCGTGCGTTCCGCCGGCTGATCCGGCGCCACGGGATGCTGCGCGCGGTGGTGCTGCCGCACGGCGAGCAGCGAATCCTCGACGAGGTGCCCGGCTACGTGATCGCCGCGCAGGACGTGCGCGGGCTGCCGGAGGCGGAGGTGCGCGCGGCGCTGGAGGCCACCCGTGGCGCCATGTCGCACCAGGTGTTCGTGCCGGAGCGGTGGCCGCTGTTCGAGCTGCGCGCCACCGTCATGGACGGCGGCAGGACCCGCCTGCACTACGGCATCGACGGCCTGATCACCGACGCGCGCAGCTCGAACCTGCTGCTCCAGGAGCTGTCCGCCCTCTACCGCGACCCCGACAGGGAGCTGCCCGAGCCGGAGCTCTCCTTCCGCGACTACGTCCTGGCCGAGAAGAGCCTGGAGGAGAGCGAGCCGTACCGGCGCGCGGAGGCGTACTGGCGCGAGCGCGTGCCGGGCTTCGCGCCCGCGCCCGAGCTGCCGCTGGCCCGCGACCCCGGCGAGATCGACGCGCCCCGCTTCAGCCGGGTGAGCGGGACGCTCGACGAGCGCTCCTGGGAGCGGGTCAGGGCGGCCGCCTCGCGGCGCGGGGTCACCCCGACGGCGCTGCTCGTGGCGGCGTACGGCGAGGCGCTGGCGACCTGGTCGAAGAGCCGCAGGTTCACGCTCAACCTGCCGATGGCGAACCGGCTGCCGCTGCACCCGGGCGTGAACGCCGTCGTCGGCGACTTCACCTCGGTGACGCTGCTGGAGGTCACCGCCGGCGGCGGCTCCTTCGCCGAGCGGGCCCGCGCCGTGCGCGACCAGCTCCTCGCCGACCTCGACCACCGGCTCTTCAGCGGCGTGCGCGTGCTGCGCGAGCTGAAGAAGGTACGTCAGGACGCGGCGATGCCGGCGGTGTTCACCAGCCTCTTCCTGGACCACGGTCAGGACACCGGGATCGGCGAGGAGGTCTACAGCATCTCCCAGACGCCGCAGGTGTGGATCGACGCCCAGGTCTTCGAGTCCGGCGGCCGTCTGGTGCTGGACATCGACGCGGTGGACGGCCTCTTCCCCGAGGGCTTGGTCGCCGCCGTCCACGGGGCCACGCTGGAGCTGTTGCGGTGGCTGGCCGGGGACGAGGCGCGGTGGGACGAGGCGCCGCCGTCCCTGCTGCCGGCCGCGGACCGGGCCATGCAAGAGCGGTACAACCGCACTGCGGGGCCCCGGCCGGTGGGCCTGCTGCACGAGCCGTTCTTCGCCCTGGCCGAGCGCGCGCCCGACCGCCCGGCCGTCGTCACCGGGACGCGCACGCTGACGTACGGCGAGCTGGCGTGCCGGGCCCGGGTGATCGCCGGCCGGCTGGCGGCCCTGGGCGTGCGGACGGACGAGCTGGTCGCCGTGGTGATGGACAAGGGCTGGGAGCAGTGCGCCGCCGTGCTCGGGATCCTCGCCGCGGGCGCCGCCTACCTGCCGGTGGACGCGGACTTCCCCGAGGAACGCATCCGATTCCTGCTCGACCACGGCCGGGTGCGGGCGGTCCTGACGCAGTCGCACGTGGCCGGGAGGCTGGGCGAGGCACTGGGCACCGACACAACGGGCGCGCTCATGGCGGGCGCGCCGCAGGCCGGGCGCGTGGTGTTCCGGGTGGACGCGCTGCCCGCGGGCCCCGCCGTGCCCCCGGAGACACCGTGCGCCACCCGCCCCGGCGACCTCGCGTACGTGATCTTCACGTCGGGCTCGACCGGCGTGCCCAAGGGTGTGATGATCAGCCACCGCGGCGCCCTGAACACGGTCGTGGACGTCAACGACCGCTTCGGGATCGGCGAGCGGGACCGGACGCTGGCCCTGTCGTCGCTCAGCTTCGACCTGTCCGTCTACGACCTGTTCGGCCCCCTGTCCGCCGGCGGCGCCGTGGTCGTCCCCGACGCCGGCGCGCACCGCGACCCCGCCGCCTGGCTGCGGCTGGCCGAGCAGGCCGGGGTGACGGTGTGGAACTCGGTGCCCGCGCTGATGGAGCTCCTGGTCGAGCACCTGATCGTGAAGGAGGAGAGCAGCCGGGCGCTGCGGCTGGTGATGCTGAGCGGCGACTGGTTCCCCGTCACCCTGCCGGAGCGGATCAGGCGGGTGCTGGGCGAGCCGGAGATCGTCAGCCTCGGCGGCGCGACGGAGGCGTCCATCTGGTCGATCCTCTACCCGGTGGGCGACGTGCCCGCCGGCTGGCCGAGCATCCCGTACGGGCGGCCGATGCGGAACCAGACCTTCCACGTCCTCGACGACCTGCTGCGGCCCCGGCCGGTCGGTGTCCCCGGTGACCTGTACATCGGCGGCGCCGGCCTGGCCGAGGGGTACCTGCGTGACGACGAGCGTACGGCGGCGGCGTTCATCCGCCACCCGGTGACCGGCGAGCGCCTCTACCGGACGGGGGATCTGGGCCGGTTCCTGCCGAGCGGCGACATCGAGTTCCTCGGCCGGGAGGACTTCCAGGTCAAGGTGCAGGGCTACCGGATCGAGCTGGGCGAGATCGAGACGGCGCTGGCGCGGCACCCGGACGTGCGCGGCGCGGTCGCCACCGTGCACGGGGAGCCGCGCGGCGCCAAGCGGATCGTCGCCTTCGCCGTCCCGGAGGAGGGGCGCCCGCTCCCGGCCGGCCTGCGGGGCTTCCTGGCCGAGCGGCTGCCCGAGTACATGGTGCCGAGCGCCTTCGTCGAGCTCGCGGCCCTGCCGCTGACCGCGAACGGCAAGGTGGACCGCAAGGCGCTGGTGGTGAGCGAGCGCGCGTTCGAGGACGTGGCGGCGTACGAGGCGCCCGCGACGCCGGTCGAGGAGATCATCGCCGGGGTGTGGGCGGGCATGCTGCGGGTCGAGCGGATCGGGCGGCACGACCACTTCTTCGAGCTGGGCGGCGACTCGCTGATGGCCATGCGCACGGTCGTGCACCTGCGCAAGGAGCTGGGCCTGGAGATCCCCATCAGGGTGCTGTTCGACAGCCCGACGCTGGCGGGCATCGCGGCGGTGATCGAGGAGCTGCGGCGCGGCGGCGGGTCCCCGGCCGTCCCCGGGCCCGTCGCCGGAGAGGGCGGGCGGGACGCCGCCGGGCAGGACCGCGCCGGGCAGGGCGGGCGGGACGCCGTGCCGCTGACGGCCGCGCAGGCCCGGCTCTGGTTCCACGACCAGCTCGCGCCGGGCAGCACCACCTACAACCTGGTGCAGCCGTTCCGGCTGACGGGCCCACTCGACGTGGCGGCCCTGCGCGGCGCGTTCGAGATCTTCGTCCAGCGGCACGACGTCCTGTCCCTGTCCTTCGGGACGGCGGGCCAGGTTCCGCACGGCGGACGGCCACTGGACTTCCACCTCGCCGACCTGGGCGAGGAGCCGGTGGAGCAGGTGATCGCCGAGGAGGCGCGCACCCCGTTCGACCTGGCGGCAGGGCCGCACTTCCGGGTGCGGCTGCTGCGGGCCGCGCCCGAGGAGCACGTGCTGATCGTCTCGGTGCACCACATCGTCTGGGACGGCTGGTCCACCTCGATCATGGTGCGCGAGATCAGCGCGCTCTACCGGGACCGGTCCGCGCTGCCCGCCCCCGGCGTGAGCTACGCCGACGTGGCGGTGTGGGAGGCCGAGCAGTCCGCCTCGGGCGGCTTCGCGGCGCAGCTCGACTTCTGGCGGCGCCGGCTCGCCCCTCCCCTGCCGGTGCTGGCGCTGCCCACCGACGGCCGGATCGACGGCTCCGGGGTGGTGGAGGGGGCGCGCGTGGCGTTCGCGATCGACCCGGACGTGGCCGCCGGTTTCAAGCGGGTGTGCAACGCGGAGCGGGCCTCCACGTTCATGGGCTACCTGGCGGCGTGGCAGGTGCTGCTGCAGTGGTGGTGCCGGCAGCAGGACGTCATCGTCGGGGTGCCGGCGGGCCACCGGGCCCACCCGCAGCTGGAGAGCACGATCGGGTTCCTCGTCAACAGCCTCGCCATCCGGACCAGGTTCGACGGCGACCCCTCGTTCGCGGACGTGCTGCGGCAGGTCAGGGAGCGGGCGCTGGAGGCGTACGCGAACCAGGACGTGCCCTTCGACCACGTCGTGCAGGCCGTCAACCCGGCCCGCCGCGCGGGCGAGTCGGCGCCGCTGTTCCGCACCTGGTTCCTGCTGGAGGACGTGCCGCTGCCGGAGTGGGACCTGCCCGGCGTGCGCGCCGAGGAGCTGGACGCGGAGTTCCTGCTCTCCGTGCACGACATCAAGCTCACGCTCATGGCCACGGCCGGGGGCGGCATGGCGGGTGGCATCGACTACCGCTCCGGCCTCTTCACCGAGGGCACGGTACGGCGGCTGACGCGCTGCCTGAACGCCCTGGTGAGCCTGCTGTCCACCCGGCCGGAGACGAAGCTCGGCCTGATCAACCGCACCCTGGAGGACCTGTGGGAGGGCAAGGCGGAGACCCGCAGGCAGCGCTCCTGGAACGACATCCGCACGCACCGCGTGCCCACCCGATAGAGAACGGGGAACCTTCCATGCTGGATGCCGAGAGCTATCGCGGCGAGCTGGTCCGGCTGGGCCTGCACAAGATCGCCCATCAGGACGAGACGCTGCTCGACCACATGTTCAGGGCCTGCTCGATCATGCAGGACATGCGGGCCGAGGACCACGTGTGCCTCGCGGCCCTCTTCCACGGCGTGTACGGGACCGAGGGCCTGCACAACGACGACGTCGAGGCCATCCCCGAGAGCAGGCGGGCCGAGGTCAGATCGGTCGTCGGCCCCGAGGTGGAGCAGATGATCTTCACCTTCTCGGTCATGAGCTACGCGTCGCTCGGAAAGAGCTTCCGCAACGTGATGCGTGTGAGCGGGAGACCGGAGATGAAGGACCGGCGGACCGGCGCCGACATCCCGCTGGACCGGGCCGCGTTCTTCGACATCTTGCGCATGAAGCTGGGTGACGTGCTGGCGCACATGCCGCAGCAGGCCGGCAACTCCCAGCTCAACCTGCCGGCGGAGTACTCCGGCTTCTGGAAGGTCGCCGCCGAGTACCTCGGCGACGACGCCGTCAACACCTGGAACAAGTACACGGAGAGGCAGCTGTGGATCGACCAGGAGCAGAGCTGATGTCCCAGGAGTGGGCGGGTTTCCGCCTCTCCAAGCAGCAGGAGCACGTGCTCGGCCTCGCCTCGGGCGGCCTGGCCGGCCGGACCGTCGCCGGGGTGGGCCTGCCGGGCCCGGTGGACCGCGAGGTGCTGGAGCTGGCCGCCCGCGACGTGGTGGCCGCCCACGAGAGCCTGCGGACCGCGTACCGGCAGGTGCTCGGCGAGAACAGCACCGTGCTGATGGTGATCGAGGACGACCCGCGCGTCCACGCGGTGGAGGCGGCCGGCGACGGCGCGGCCCTGGCCGCGCTCGCCCGCGCGGAGACGCCCGGGGCGGAGCACGTGCCGCGGCTCATCCTGTTCGCCCACGCCGACGGGCGGCGCTCGCTCGTCGTCTCGGCGCCGCGGCTGAGCATGGACGGCGCCTCGGCGCGGGTGTTCTTCCGTGACCTGGGGCAGGCGTACGCCTCCCGGCTGCGCGGCACGCCGTGGAGCCGCGACGACGTCGTCCAGTACGCCGACTACGCGCAGTGGCAGTTCGAGGAGGGCGCGCCGAGCGACCGCCAGCGGGAGGCCGCGGCCGGCCGCGACGCCCGGCTCGCGGACCTGCCGCCGCTGCACCTGCCGCTGGAGCTGCGCTGCGACGCGGCGGAGCACGAGGACCTGACGTGGACGCTGCCCGCGCCGCTGGCCGGGCGGCTGCGGAGCCTGGCGCGGGAGCTGGACGCGGGGCTGCGCGGCGTGCTGCTGACCGGCTGGCTCGCCGCGCTCTGGCACGCCACGGGACGGCCGGAGCGGCTGGCGGTCTGCGCGACGCTGACGCGGCGGCCGTTCCAGGAGCTGCTCGGCTCGATCGGGCAGTTCGCCACGCCGATGCCGGTCCTGGCCGCGATCGACGAGGAGACGACGCTGGACGGGCTGCTGCGGGCGGTGGACCTGGAGCTGGACTCGGCTGAGCAGGCGGGTGAGAGCGCGATGCAGCCGGCCCGGCAGCACGCCCGCACCCTGCCGGGCTTCGCCTGCCACGACGCCGCCGCGCCGGAGGTGCCGGGCTGGTCGGGGCTGTGGGTGGAGCCGGCCGACGAGGGGCGCAAGGTCGGCCTCTCGGTGCTGGACGTGGACGGCGAGGTCCGCCTGACGCTGCGGCACCAGGCGGGCGGCCTGGCCGAGGGCGGGGCCGAGGCGCTGCTCGCGTGCCTGCGGGCCACCGTGGCGGCGCTGGGGGGCGACCTCTCGGCGACCGTGCACGAGCTGGCGATGCTGGACGAGGAGGCGGCACGCGCGCTGGTGACCGCCACCAATCCCGCAGAACCGCCCATGCGGACGGCGGAGCACTGGCACCGGCGCTTCGAGCGGAGCGCGGAGCGGGTGCCCGGCGCCACGGCGCTCAGATCGGCCACCCGCACCTGGACCTACCGCGACCTCGACCAGGCCGCCGACCGCCTGGCAGGCGAGCTGGCCGACCGCGGCGTGGGCCCGGGCACGCTGGTCGGCCTCCATCTGGAACGTTCCGCCCTGGCCGTCGTCTCGATGCTGGCGATCGCCAAGGCCGGCGCCGCGTACGTGCCGGTCGACCCGAGCCTGCCCGCCGGACGCCGCTTCACCATCATGGCCGCGGCCGGCTTCACCCACGTGGTGGCCACCCAGGAAACGGCGGCGGACCTGCCCGCGGGCTGCGAGGCCGTCCTCGTGGACGAGGACCTGACGAGCTGCGCCGGGCGCCCGGCCGTGCGCCCCGACGTGCGCCCCGACGTGCGCACGACGGACGACGACCCGGCCTACGTCCTGTTCACCTCGGGCTCCACCGGCGTGCCGAAGGGCGTGCGGGTCGGCCACGGGCAGCTGGCCGCCTACCTGGACGGCGTGCTCGACCGCCTCGGGCTGACCGGGCCGGTCGACTCGGTCGCGCTCAGCACCCTGGGCACCGACCTGGGCAACACCGCCCTGTTCCCACCGCTGCTCAGCGGCGGCGAGCTGCTGGTCGTCGCGCCCGAGGTGTCGGCGGACGCACAGGCGCTGGCGGAGCTGCTCAGCGAGGAGAGCTACGACCTCCTCAAGATCACGCCCACGCACCTGGAGTCCGTCTTCGCCGTGGCCGACGCCCCTGAACGGCTGATGCCGCGTCAGGCTCTGGTCGTGGGCGGGGAGCCGTTCGGGTGGGGCGCGTACAACCTGTTCCGCGGCTTTCTCGGCGGCTGCCGGCTCTACAACCACTACGGCCCGACCGAGACGACCGTCGGCGTGCTCTGCGGCGAGGTCACCTCGGGTGAGGCGGCCGTCCTGGCCTCCACGGTGCCGCTCGGCACGCCGATGCGGCACGCGCGCGCGTACGTGCTGGACCCGCGCGGCAGGCCGTTGCCCGCCGGGCTGCCGGGTGAGCTGTGGATCGGCGGCTCGTCCGTGTCGCAGGGCTACCTGTCCGGCACGGCGGAGCAGCGGGAGCGGTTCGCCGCCGACCCGTTCTCGCCGGAGCCGTCGGCGCGGATGTACCGCTCGGGGGACAAGGTGCGGCTGCTGCCCGGCGGGAGCGTGGAGTTCCTCGGCCGTACCGACCGGCAGGTCAAGGTGCGCGGCTTCCGGGTGGAGCTGGGCGAGATCGAGGCGGTCATGCGCCGGCATCCGCGGGTGACCGGCAGCCTGGCCGTGGAGGCGGGCGAGAGCGCGGGCGCGCACCTCGTCGGCTACCTGATCGACGCCGAGGGCGGGCGCGGGCCCGCGGAGTGGCTGCGGCCCTTCCTGGCGGAGCGGCTGCCGGAGTTCATGATCCCGGCGCACCTGGTGGCGCTGGACGCGTTCCCGGTGACGAGCACCGGGAAGATCGACGCCTCGATGTTGCCGGAGCCCGGCAGCTTCGCGGGCGCGGACGCGGCGGCCTACGTCGAGCCGCGCACCGGGACCGAGGCCAGGGTCGCCGGCATCGTGGCGCGGCTGCTGCTGCTCAACCGGGTGGGCGCCGACGACGACTTCTTCGACGTGGGCGGCCACTCGCTGCTGGCGACGCAGCTCATCGCCAAGCTGCGCGACGACTTCAAGGTGGACATCAAGCTGCGCAACCTGTTCGAGCGTCCGGTCGTGTCGGAGCTGGCCGAGTTCATCGACGGGCTCCTGGAGAAGAAGGCGGAAGAGTCATGACGAACCAGACGACGGCGGCGGGCTCCAGGGGGCGCTTCGGCGGCTCGCGCCGATCGATCCCGGTCAGCGGGGAGTCGCTGGTCAGCGTGTCCCCGCTGCTCGACGGGTCGCGGGCGGTGCTGTGCACGCCCACCGTCGCCGGCCTCGACGCGCGGGAGTGGCTGGCCGGCTCGGGCGGCACGCTGGCGCGGCTGCGCGACGAGCACGGGGCCGTCCTGCTGCGTGGTTTCACCCCGCTGGACGCCGGCGGGCTCGCCGCGCTGGCCACCGCGCTCACCGGCGGGCTGCGCGACTACGACAACCGCTCGACCCCGCGCCGGCGGGTGGACGGCAACGTCTTCACCTCGACGGAGTACCCGCCGGACCAGACCATCCCCCAGCACAACGAGATGTCGTACACGGCGTCGTGGCCGGCCACGCTCTTCCTGACGTGCCTGGTCCCCGCCGCCGAGGGCGGCGAGACGCCCGTGGCCGACAGCGCCCGCGTCCTGAGCAGGCTGCCCGCCGCCACCCGCGAGCGTTTCGAGCGCCACGGCGTCATGTACGTGCGCAACTTCGGCCACGGCCTGGACCTGAGCTGGCAGGAGGTCTTCCAGACGCAGAGCCGCGAGGAGGTCGGCGCCTACTGCGCGCGCCACGGCATCCAGGCGGAGTGGCTCGGCGGGGAGCGGCTGCGCACCCGGCACGTGGTGCAGGCCACGGTCACGGCGCGGGCGAGCGGCGAGCGGGTCTGGTTCAACCAGGCGCACCTGTTCCACGTCAGCTCGCTGCCCGAGGAGGTGCGGCACGAGCTGCTGGCGAGCTTCGAGGAGGACGAGCTGCCGCGCAACGCCATGTACGGCGACGGCAGCGCGCTGCTGGCGGAGGACCTGGCGCAGATCCGCGCGGCGTACGACGCCGAGGAGATCGCGCTGCCGTGGCAGGCGGGCGACGTCATGATCGTCGACAACGAGCAGTTCTCCCACGGCAGGCGGCCCTACTCGGGGGCCCGCTCGGTCCTGGTGGCCATGGCATGACCGGCCGGGCCACGTTCGAGGCCGTACGCGAGGAGATCGCCTACGCCTTCGACAACACCGTCTTCTTCCGCAGGCACATGGAGGCCCACGGGCTGCGGCCCGAGGACATCAAGGACGCCGGCGACCTCCTGCGCATCCCGCCGACGTCCAAGCCGCACTACCGGCGCAACTTCCCGGCGGGTGTGCTGGCCAGGGGTTACACCCTCAGCTCCGCGCACGTCATGCGCTTCCAGAGCTCGGGGACGTCCGGCGACCGGCTCAACAGCGCCGTCCTGTCCTACGACCTGGCGCGCCGTCAGGCGACCGCGATCGGCGTGAACCGCCGCTTCGACGAGCTGTGGCGGCCCGGGAACCGTCCCAGGATCTGCCGGTTCGCGCCGCCGAACTGCTCGGATGTGGAGTGCGCGACGGGCTTCTCCACGATGAAGGACCGGACGCTGCCGGACGGCACGCTGGTGCTGACCGTCGCGCACGACCTGCTGGCCACGCCCGAGTGGCAGGTCGTCAAGGCCCTGGACGAGATCGAGCTGTACCAGCCGGACCTGCTGGTGGTGGACCCGACCCACTTCGCGTTCCTGACCAGGTGGGCGCGGCGGCTCGGCCGCGGGATCACCTCGCCGCGCCCGTTGCACGTCGTGTGCGGCTACACGCTGATGACGCGGGTGGCGCGCCGCCAGATCGAGACCTTCATGGGGCCGCGGTGCCCGATCGGCGACATGCTCGGCATGTCCGAGCTGGGCTACCTCGGGTTCGAATGCCATCTCGGGCGGCGGCACATCAACGACAGGGACTTCTACGTGGAGTTCGTCGAGGACGGCGAGCCGGTCGAGGAGGGGCGGCCGGGCGAGCTGTATGTCACGACCGTGGACGACGGCCTGGTGCCGCGCATCCGGTACGCCACCGGCGACTGGTTCACCCCCGTCGGCGGCGCGTGCGCCTGCGGCAGCGACCTGCCGGTGGTGCGGGTGGAGGGCCGGGTCACGCACATGATCAGGCTGCCGGACGGCCGCACGGTCACGCCGGGCGCGCTGGACGCGGTGGTCGGCGACGCCCCGTGGATCGACCTGTACAAGCTGGAGCAGGACCGCACCGGCGCGTGCGTCTTCCGGTACGTCCCCGCCGCAGGGAGCACGCCGGACGAGACGCTCGCGCCGCGCCTGACCCGGGCCCTGGCGCCGAACCCGGTCCGCGTCGAGGCCGTGGACTACCTCCCCTGCGAGCGCAGCGGCAAGTTCCAGTCGTGCGTCTCCCATCTCTCCGCGGAAGGCGGTGCGTGATGAGCCATCGGGACGACTTCCCCGCCCTGCGCCGTCAGATCGACGGGCAGGCGATCGCGTACCTGGACAACGCGGCCACGACCCTGAAGCCGCGCCCGGTCATCCAGGCGATCACCGACTACTACGAGGGCAACGGCGCGAACATCCACCGCGGCAAGCACCGGCTGTCGGAGGAGGCCTCGGACGCCTACGAGGCCTCCCGCGTGTCGATCGCCGGTCACCTGGGCGCGGCGGCGAACGAGGTGGTCCTGCTCCGCAACACGAGCGAGGCGCTCAACCTGGTCGCCAGCGGCCTCGGCCTGGCCCCGGACGCCTACGTCGTGGGCTGCCTGGACGCCCACCACTCGCAGCTGCTGCCGTGGCGGCGGGCCGGCCGCCTGGAGCTGGCGCGGGTGGACGCCCACGGCCGGCTCGACCGTGACCACTTCCGCGCGCTGCTGCGGGGCCGGCCGGCGGTGGTGGCGCTGACGTACTGCTCGAACGTCACCGGCGTCGTGCACCCGATCCAGGAGCTGGCCGCCGAGGTGCGGGCCGCCTGCGACGCGACGATCGTGGTGGACGCCGCGCAGTACCTGCCGCACCGGCGCGTCGACGTGCGCGCGCTGGACGTGGACTTCCTGGCCTTCTCGATGCACAAGATGCTGGGCCCCACGGGCGTCGGCTGCCTGTACGGGCGCAGCAGCCGGCTGGCCGCGCTGCGCCCGCTGACGGTGGGCGGCGGCATGGTGGACTGGGTCGACCTCGACGGCAGCGTCGAGCGGCGCATCCCGTTCACGTTCGAGACGGGCACGCCCGCGATCGCCTCGGTCATCGGCTCCGCGGCGGCGATCCGCTACCTGGAGGCCCTGGACACGCCGGAGCGCCACGAGCACGAGCGGGCGCTGCGCGCGGCCGTGGTCGGCGGGGCGCTGGACCGGCCCGGGGTGCGCCTGATCGGCCCGCCGGACCAGCGCGACCGGATCGCGCTGGCGACCCTGCGGCTGGAGCGCGGCGTCCCGGCCGGGGAGGTGGCCCGCATGCTGAGCGACTCCTACGGGTTCATGGTGCGCAGCGGCCATCTGTGCGCGCAGCCGCTGGTCACCGAGCTGGCCGGCGGTGAGACGCTGCGGGTCTCGGCCTACCTCTACAACGAGGTGAGCGAGATCGAGCGCTTCTACCAGGCACTGGACGAGCTGCTGGCCTGGATGGGCCCCGTCGCCGCCGGCGCGCGCTGATCCGATCGGGAGGTGTCTGATGGTGTCCCTGGTGTGTCTGCCGCACGCGGGTGGCGGGCTGGGGAGGTTCAGGAAGTGGCGGGAGGAGCTGCCGGACGGGGTCCGGCTGGTGCTGCCCGAGCTGCCCGGCCGGGAGGGGCGCATCGGCGACGACCCCTTCCCGGACGTCGCGTCGATGAGCCGCCACCTGGTCCGCGCGCTGACCCAGGAGATCGAGCAGGGCCACAGCCTGATGATCGCCGGGATCAGCTACGGCGCGCTGGTGGCCTTCGACCTGGCCGCCCGCCTGGAGGAGTCGGGCAGCGGCGTCGCGGCCCTCTTCGTGGCCAGCCAGCGGGCGCCGGCCACCCCGCTGCCCGCGCTCGACTGGCGGCTGCTGGACGACCGGCGGCTGCTGGCGGAGCTGGTCGCGATGGGCGGGCTCAGCCCCGACCTGGGCGCGGACGAGGAGTTCCGCGAGCTGTTCCTGCCGGTCATCCGGGCGGAGCTGCACGCGAGCGAGACCTACCGCAGGCCCGCCGCCGCCCGCCGCCTGCGCTGCCCGATCTTCCTCTACCACGGTGTGGATGACGCCACGATCCCGGCGGCCTCGACGCACGCGTGGTGCGAGGAGACCCCGCACTTCTCGTGGCGGGCGCTGCCGGCCGCGCACTTCCTGCTCGGGCCGGACGGGGCGGACCTGTGGTGGGAGGCGCTGCGCAAGGACCTGGCGCTGTTCATGTCCGGCGCCGACTCTCGTCATCCGAGCGTAGGACAGCGTTCATGAAGGATCACGACACTCCGCCACATGCACATTAAGACCCCGATTTGTCTGGCGGCGGCGAGTTTGTCGGTATTCGCCATGCTCGGCCCTGCTCCCGTGTCCGCCTCCACCGTCTCCAAGCCGTCCGGCCTCGAGCTGTCCCTGCTCGGCCGCTACTCCGCCGGCGCCGTCGGGGCCGGGGCCGCGGAGATCACCGCGTACGACGCCAAGACCCGGCGCGTGTTCGTCGTCAACGCGGAGCAGGGCACGGTGGACGTGCTCGACCTGCGCGACCCGCGCGCGCCGCGCAAGGTGGCCACGCTCGCCACCCCGGGCGCCAACAGCGTGGCGGTGCACGACTCGCTGGTGGCGGTCGCGCAGCAGGCGGCGGACAAGACGGCCGCGGGCAGCGTCGCGTTCTTCGACGCCCGGACGGGCGCCAAGAAGCGGCAGGTCACCGTGGGCGCGCTGCCCGACATGCTGACGTTCACCGCCGACGGCAGGCAGGTCGTCGTGGCGAACGAGGGCGAGGCGGCCTCGTACTGCGCGGGCGCCGTGAACGACCCGGAAGGCTCGGTCAGCGTGATCGACGTGCGGCGCGGCACCGTCCGCACCGCCGGGTTCCGGGCCTGGAACGGCAAGGAGGACGCGCTGCGCGCCAGGGGCGTGCGGATCAGCGGGCCCGGCGCGAGCGCGGCACAGGACCTGGAGCCGGAGTACATCACCACCGCGAACGGCACCGCCTGGGTCACCCTCCAGGAGAACAACGCGCTGGCCGTGGTGGACCTCGCCCGGGCCACGGTGCGCGACATCGTGCCGCTCGGGCTGAAGGACCACGCCGAGCCCGCCGCCGCACTGGACGCCTCCGACCGCGACGGCAGGATCGACATCCGGCCCCACCCGGTCAAGGGCGTGTACATGCCAGACGCGATCGCGCACTTCCGCGAGCGGGGCCGTACGTACCTGGTGACCGCCAACGAGGGCGACAGCCGCGACTGGGACTGCCACAGCGACGAGGTGCGGGTCAAGGACGCCGAGCTGTCGCCGTCCGCGTTCCCTGACGCGGCGGCGCTGAAGCAGGACGCGGCGCTGGGCCGGCTGACCGTCCTCGCCGACTCGCCGAAGGACGCCGAGGGCCGGTACACGGAGCTGCGCGCGTTCGGCGGCCGGTCGATCTCGGTGCGCGCCGCCGACGGCACGCTGGTCTGGGACTCCGGCAGCGAGCTGGAGCAGCTCGTCGCCCGCGAGCTGCCCGCGCAGTTCAACGCCGACAACGAGGAGAACGGCTCCTTCGACTCCCGCAGCGACAACAAGGGCCCCGAGCCGGAGGGCGTCACGGTCGGCGAGGTGCGGGGCCGCACGTACGCGTTCGCCGGGCTGGAGCGGGTCGGCGGCGTCGTCGCCTACGACCTGTCGGACCCGCGCCGGCCGCGGCTGGCCGGCTACGTCAACACCCGCGACTTCGCCGGCGACGTCGAGGCGGGCACGGCCGGGGACGTCGGGCCTGAGGGGGTGCTGTTCATCGACGCGCACGACAGCCCGACCCGGACCCCGCTGCTGGTGGTGGGGAACGAGGTGAGCGGCACCACCGCTGTCTACGAGCTCAGGTCGTAGGGTTCGACGCGCTGCGGCGGAGCCGGCACCTCCCCTGTTCCGGAACGAGGTAGCAGCAGGCGGCGTTCCTCCGATAGCCAAGTAGAAACAGTGTGTCCTCGCGTGGGTTCGGTGACATGAATGGCCGACGAGACCGAACACCAGCCAGACGATCAGGTCCGCTGGGCCGTGGAGAGAGCGCGAGCCGGGATCGCGTCGGCGGTCGCGCGGCTGGCTCCGGCGAGCCTGGTGAAGCTGACCCCGTCCGCACTGCTGGCCGTGCTGTCGGCCGCCGCGCTGGCTCCTCTCGCCGTCGGAACGGGCGGGCCCGTACTGGCCGCCCTCGGGATCGCAGCCGGGGTCGGCACCAACATCCTCAGCGAGGTGATCGGCAAGGCGGTCGAGGCACTGCGCCACCGCGTCGACCCGCCGGCCCGGATGGAGATCGAGGACGAGCTGGAGCAGCGGATCGAGCGCCTGCTCACCACCGGTGGCGAGCAGGCACGGCACGCGCGCGCGGAACTGGCCGCACTGCTGGGCGCGGTCAACACGTCCGAGGTGGCGCTGCGAGCGGCGGTCGACAGCCGCGACCTCGACCTGCAGACGCAACTCGGTACAGCCTTCGCCACATTGAGTGCCGAATTCACTGAGTTCTCCTTCCTGCTGCTCGGCATAGAGACCTCTGCCGCGCAGATCCAGCAGAGCCTGCATCGCCAGGATGCCGAGCACCGGCACGACCGCGAACGGATGCGTGCCCAGTCCACCCAGCTGATGCTCATCCGCGAGGAACTGGCCGCACTCCGGTTCGCCCGTGATGACCGAAACATCTCCAGCGAAACCCGCTGGACGCATGACAGCCCATACCGGGGGCTACTGGCGTTCGAGGCCGACCACGCCCAGATCTTCTACGGCCGCGAGCAGGCGACCGCTCACCTGGTGGAGAATCTGGCCGAGCGGCTGACCGAGCCGGGCATCGTCCTGGTCACCGGCGCCTCAGGGGTCGGCAAGTCATCGCTGTTGCGGGCGGGGTTACTGCCTGCCCTGGCTCGCGGGTTGCTGCCGGTGCCCGGCTCCCAGGACTGGCCGTGCCTGCTGCTCACCCCGACTCGTGCCCCGTTGACCGAGCTTGCGACTCACCTGGCCGCACTCGGCGGGGCTGACCCGCTCGTCCTCCAGCGAGCGCTGACCGACCACCCCGGCGACGCCCACCTGCTGGCTCGCCAGGCCGTACTGGCGTGTGGCGCGCCGGATGGAGCCTCCGTGCTGATCGTGGTGGATCAGTTCGAGGAGCTCTTCACCTTGGCCGAGGACCCGCGCCAGGACGAGGCGTTCGTCTCGGCGCTCAGCGCGATGGCCACCGCCTCGGCCTGGCCGGACGGCGAGCAGGCCGGGCTGGTGGTGATCGGGGTGCGGGGGGACTTCCTGGACCGGTGCGCCGCGTTCCCGGCGCTGGCCGAGGCGATGAGCAACGGACAGTTCGTTCTCGGCCCGATGACGGAGAGTGAGCTTCGACGTGTCATCACGGGTCCGGCTGCCGCGGCGGGGCTAACACTTGAGCACGGGCTCGCGGAGACGGTGCTCGGGGAGCTCGGCTCGCACGACGGCTACGGCATAGGCACCCTGCCTCTGCTGTCCCAGGCGATGCTGACGACCTGGGACAACCGTGACGGCAACCGGCTGACCATCTCCGGTTACGGGAGCGGAGGCGGGGTAGCGGACGCGGTGCGGATCAGCGCGGAGGCCGCCTTCGACAGCTTGACCACCGACCAGCAGCGTCTTGCCCACCGCCTGTTCCACCGGTTGACGGTGATCTCCCGCGACGGCCAGGTGGCCTGCCGCCGCGTCAGCAGGCGGGAGCTGTACGAGCAGGCTGACAGTGACGCCGACGTCAACGCCGTCGTGGAGGCCTTCGCGGCACGGCGGCTGATCGTGCTCGGTGAGACGACCGTGGACATCGCACACGACCACCTGCTACGGGCCTGGCCGCGACTACGCGGCTGGCTCAACGAGGACCAAGCCAGCCGCGTGCTCTACAGCCAGTTGGTGGACGACGCCGCGGACTGGGACCACCATCACCGGGATCAATCGTTCCTCTACCAAGGCACTCGTCTGGCTGCCGTCCACCGGGAGCAGGACGCCTGGGAGGCGGTCGCCGGCAGGTTTGCTCCTCTGTCGGAGGTCACACGAGCGTTCCTCGCCGCGAGCGACCAAGCCGCGGCGCAGGCGCACGCGGCGGCGGCGCGGCGCAGGCGTTGGACCCGCCTGGGCGTCGCCGCACTCACGGTGCTGGCGATCCTCGCCGTGTACGCCGCGGCGACCGCCATCAGCTCGGCCGACGCGGCCGAGGCACAACGCAGGCAAGCCCTGTCGCGCCAGTTGGCGGCGCAGAGCCAGGACCTGATGGACACCGACACCACGACAGCGAGCCTGCTGGCCGCCACCGCCTGGCGCTTCGCCCCTACCGGCGAGGCCCGGCATGCCATGGTCAGCGCACTGGCCGCGCCGAGCCGCAGGGGTCTCACGTCGTACGCCGGCCCCATGGGAGTGGTGGCGTTCAGCCCGGACGGCAAGATCTTGGCGGCCAGCGAAGGCGGCTACCCGGGCAGTGTCCGCTTGTGGGAGGTGGCCACTCAGCGGCAGATCGGCGAGCCGATGTCCGGGGAAACCGGCGTGGACGTCCTGGCGTTCAGCCCGGACGGACGGACGCTGGCAGGCGCGGCCGGTGACGGGGCCGTCTGGCTGTGGGACGTCGCGACCCATGAGCAGATCGGCGTACCGTCTGCCGGGCGCGAAGGCGTGAGCGTGGTCGCGTTGAGTCCCGATGGCCGGACCGTCGCCACCGGCGAGGACGACGGGACCGTCCAGTTGTGGGACGTCGCCACGCGCACGCAGGTCGGCGAGTCGCTTCTGCACAGCCACATCGTCGAAGCGATGGCGTTCAGCCCGGACGGCAGGACGCTGGCCACCGGAGGGAACCATCAGCCGGTACACCTGTGGAACCTCGCCACCCGCGAAGAGATCGGCGCCCCGTCCATGGGACCTTCGGATGGCGCGCCCGCAATGGCCTTCGCTCCGGACGGCAAGCTACTCGCCACCAGCCTGGACGGCCGGACCGTACGGTTGTGGGACATCGCCACCCGCGAACAGATCGGCACGCCGTTCGCGGGACACGGATACATCATCGACACCCTGGCCTTCAGCCCGGACGGTCAGACCCTGGCGAGCACCGGTCTGCCTGAGGATGCCCATCTTCTGTCTTCCGACCCCTCTCGCGACAGCGGGGCCGTGTCGTTGTGGGACGTGGGCACCCACCAGCAGTCCGGCCGGCTGAACACGGGTGGCCACGACATCGTGATCGCCTTTGGTCCGGACAGCAAGATCCTGGCCGTCATCAGCGACAGATTCTCCCTCAGAGAGACCCCCGACCCGATCGAGGAAGGCGTTCGGTTGTGGGACGTGTCCACCCGGCAGCAACTGGGCGCACCCTTCACGTCCCCGTACAACGATCTCGTGCGTTCGGTGGCCTTCAGCCCGGACGGCCGGATCTTCGCCACCGCGACGAAGTCGACCATTCAATTCTGGGACGTGTCCACCCGCACTCAGGTCGGCGCACCGATCGCCCTCGATGCGAGTGAATATGGCTTGGCCTCGATTACTTTCAGCCCGGACAGCCGGACTCTCGCTGTCGATGACAATGGCGGAACGATCCGATTCTTGAGCGTGGCCACGCATGAGCAAGTGGGCGAGCCGCTGTCAGCCGGCCCCTCCGCAGACGCGATGGCGCTCAGTGCCGACGGCACGAAGATGGCCGTTTCTAATGGGACGACTGTCTGGTTGTGGGACGTCGCAGCCCACCAGCCCAGCGGTGCGCCGCTCATCTTGCCTGTCCACAGCCAGGACATGCGGTCGGTGGCACTCAGCCCCGACGGCCGGATCCTCGTCACGAGAGGACGCTCCGACTACACCATACGGCTGTGGGACCTCGCCGATCGCAGACAGCTTGGTGCGCTCGCGGAGCACGAAGGAAGCACGGAGGTGATCGCGTTCAGCCCGAACGGGGAATACCTGGCCGCCGGAGGCTATGGCGACGGAGGCGTCCGAGTGTGGCATGTCCTCAGCCAGACGGAGGTGGGTAAGCCGCTCCTCGGACACACGGAAGGCGTGAGCTCGCTGGCGTTCAGCCCGGACGGCTTGATTCTGGCGACCGGAGGAGGCAGCGGTGACGGAACAGTACGGTTGTGGGATCTGAACACGCAACAGCAGATCGGCGCACCGCTTCGTGGGCACAGCGGTCCTGTGGGCTCGGTGGTGTTCAGCCCGGATGGACGGACCCTGGCCAGCAGCAGCAGTGAAGACCCACTTACCGAGAAAGACCATGGGTCCGTCTGGCTGTGGGATCTCACCATCCACAGAGAGGCCGGTACGCTGCAGGCCTCCACAGAAGCAGGTTTCCTGCGCGTGGTGACATTCAATCCCGACGGCAAGAGCCTGGCGGTCTACACCGGCGCTCTCAGCCTGTGGGACGTGGCCACCCGCACGCGCATCGGTGAGCCGTTCACCCCACTCGGCAGCTCCTACGGCCCGATGGCGCTCACCCGTGACGGCAAGACCCTGGCCACCAGTGACGACGGCTTACCCAGCAGTGATGATGAGGGGACTGTCCGGCTGTGGGACCTTGTCGCCGGTACCCAGATCGCTGAGCTGCCCACCCGGGAGTACTCTGTGCGCTCACTCACGTTCAGCCCTGATGCCGGGACCGTGGCGGTCGGTACAGGAGACGGGAGCGTCCGGCTATGGGACATCACGGCTCGTGAGCTGACCGGCCGACTCCTCCCCGGCGAACAGGAGCCCATGTACTGGCTGACGTTCAGCCCGGACGGCGGAACACTCGCCGGCATCGATGCGAACGGCACGGTCTGGTTGTGGGACGTTTCCCTCCCTGAGCAGGGCGGCTCGCCACTCACCGGACGCAGCGGCCCTGTGTCGTCGATCGCGTTCAGCCCTGATGGCAAGACTCTCGCCACGGGTGGCTACTACGACAACGAGACCGTGCGCCTGTGGGAGGTAGCGACCGGCAGGCAACTCGGCGCGCCGCTGGCCGGACACCGCGGCCCGGTGACGGCTGTGCAGTTCAGCCCGGACGGCACGACCCTGGCCACCGGCGGACACGACAGGACCGTGCGGCTGTGGGACCTGGCCACCCACGAGCAGATCGGTATCCCGCTCACCGGACATAGTGACGGGGTGCGATCACTGGCGTTCAGCCCTGACGGCAGCATCCTGGCCTCAGGCGGTGAGTTCGACCCGACCGTTGCTCTGTGGGACGTCTCTCAGCCCACGGATCCGTCCTCGGCCATTTGCACGCGTGCGGGCCGCTCGCTCACCCGGCAGGAATGGGACCAGTACATACCCGGCGAGCCCTACCAGACGACCTGCCCCTAGGGAATAGCTTCGGCTCAGCTGGTGATCAGCGTGAGCCCGTAGGCCGACAGGGCCTCCGCCACCGGCTGGTAGAACGTGTTCCCGCCGGTGGCGCAGTTGCCCGTGCCGCCGGAGGTGATGCCCTGGGCCTGGTCGCCGGCCAGGAACGGCACGCCCCACGTGCCGGGCTCGGCGCACACGCTGGTGCGTACCAGGCCGGTGACCGTGCCGCCGGGGTAGGTGATGGTGGCGTTGCGCTGCAGGACCGTGCCGCAGAGCCAGCCGGTGACCGGGCTCGCCTGGCAGACGCGCGAGCCGACGGGGGCGGGGGCGGCGCCGTGTACCGGGCGTTCGGTGCCCAGGGCGACGACGGTGCCGCGGGGTGTCCAGCCCGGGTTGAGCGCGACCCAGGCGTGGTCGTCGCCCGGGTAGGAGGAGGCTTGGAAGACGCCGATCGGGGTGCCGCCGTAGCCGGTCAGGGCCACGTCGCCGGGCTCGCCGCAGCTTCCGGCGGTGAGGAAGCCGCCGGTGGTGCCGCGGCGCACGGTGAAGGCGACCGTGCAGCGGCCCTTGCCCTGGACGACGAAGCTGTCGCCGCCACGGATGTCACCCAGCACCGCCTGCGCCACGCCGGCCTTCGCCACGCCGGCCTGCACTGCGCCGGCCTTCGCCACGCCGACCTGCACTGCGCCGGCCTGCGCCACACCAGCCTGCGCCGTGGCGGTCTCGGCCGCGCCGGGGGCGAGGGCGGTCAAGGTGAGGGCGGCGGCCAGGGCGGTGGCGGCCGGGCGGAAGAACCTCATGCGAACCTCCCGCGCCCACCTTAACCCGATCACACCCCACCGGCACCCCTACCACTTGAGCAGGAGGCACGGCGATATGACGGCTGAAGTGACAACCCGGCCGGTTACGTTAGGTACATGACCGCTCACGATGGCGTCACGGCGTCTGGCTCGGCAGCGCCGGCGGCGGAGCGTGCGGCGATGTTCGGCGCGCTGATCTCCGCCAGCCACACCTCCACGCTGGAGCAGATCCCCGCGCTGGTGGCCGAGCAGGCGGCCAGGGTGGGCCTGCACGACGTGCTGATCTACCTGGCCGACCTGCAGCAGGAGGTGCTCTCGCCGCTGACCGCGCGCCCGGCCCCGTCCGGGGCCAAGGAGCGCGGGGAGATCTGCATCGAGGGGACGGTGGCCGGCCGCGCGTTCCAGCACGGCAAGATCTTGCCTGCCTCGGTACGCGACCCGAGCCGGTGGTGGGTGCCGCTGGTGGACGGCACGGACCGGCTCGGCGTCCTGCGGATCAGCGCCACCGGCGCCGACGCCGCGACGCTGCGGGACATGGAGCGCCTGGCCGGGCTGGTCGCCCTGCTCGTGGTCTCCAAGCGGCCCCTGAGCGACACCTACGCCAGGCTGGTGCGGCGCAGGCGGATGAGCGTGTCGGCGGAGATGGAGTGGCGGCTGATGCCGCAGCGCACGTTCGCCACCGACCGGTTGGTGATCAGCGCGGTGATGGAGCCCGCGTACGACGTCAGCGGCGACGTGTACGACTACGCCCTCGAAGGGCCCGTCGCCCATCTGGCGATCTTCGACGCGATGGGCCACGACACCGCCGCCGGCCTGACCGCCAACCTCGCCCTGACGACCCTGCGCAACAGCCGGCACGAGGGCGAGGGGCTCGTCCGGGCTGCGCGGCGGATCGACGAGGCGCTCACGGGGCAGTTCGGCGGTGAGCGGTTCGCCACCGGCGTGCTGGCCACGCTCGACATCACCAGCGGCGAGCTGGCCTGGGTCAACTGCGGGCACCACCCGCCCGTGATCGTCCGCAGGCGGGCCACCATCGAGCTGGCCTGCGATCCCGCGCCACCTGCGGGCACCGGCCTGCACCTGCCGGTGACGGCGTGCCACGACCACCTCCAGCCCGGGGACCGGCTGCTGCTCTACACCGACGGCATCACCGAGGCCCGCAACCAGGAGGGCGAGGAGTTCGGCATGGCCCGGTTCACCGACTTCCTCATCCGGCACCAGGCCGACGAGCTGCCGGTGCCCGAGACGTTGCGGCGGCTGATCCTGCATCATCTCGACTACCACGAGCGCCGGCTGCGCGACGACGCCACCGTCGTGCTCGTCGAGTGGCCGGGGACCCCGTACACCAAGAAGGAGGCCGAGGCGCTGACCGGCGTCCCCGAGGGGTCCGACGGCCTGTCCTAGCCGCCGCCGGGATGGCGCGCCGGCGCGGGCGGAGTGAGACTCGCAGGTGTGAACTCCGATCACGGCGCGAGTTTCGGTGTGCTGGGCCAGGACGCGCCGTCCAGGTGCTGGACCCCGGGACGAGGGCGCTGCGGATCGTCGCCGACCGGGGCTTCGAACAGCCCTTCCTGGACTCTTCGCGGCCGTGGCGTGCGCTCCACGCCCCTGCTCGATCGGAACGGGGAGCTGCTAGGTGTGTTGTCGGTCCATCATCGCGACCGGCAGGAGCCCGGCTCAGGGCTGCTCGGCCGCCGGGTCGAAGCGGCCGCGGGCGACGAGCTCGACCGTGACCACGGTCGCGATGGCCTCGGCGGCCAGCAGCGCCACCAGCACCACGAGCTGGACGATGCCCGCCTGGATCGGGCTCGCCCCGCCGAGCAGCACGCCCACGAACGCCCCCGGCAGCGTGACCAGCCCCACGGTCCTCGTCTGGTCCAGAGCCGGCACCAGCGCCCCGGCGGCGGACGGGCGGCAGATCTCCATGGCCGCGTCCCGTGGCAGGAACCCCAGCGCCAGCGCCGCCTCCACCTCTCCCCTGCGCCGCGCCAGCTCCTCCACGGCGCGCCGCCCGGCCAGCGCGGTGGCGGTCAGGCAGCCACCCAGCAGGATCCCCGCGATCGGGATGACCACGATCCCGGACATGGACGCCACGCCGCTGCCCGTCAGGATCGCCAGCACCGGGGCGGTCCCGGCGGCGATCGGCAGCCCCGCCCACCACCATCCCGGCCCGCCCGCGGTGATGCGCCGCCCGGCGGTGAGGGCGGCGACGCCGTACATGAGCAGGATGAAGCCCGCCACCGTCAGGGAGTACGCGACGACCCAGGTGATCACCAGGGACACGACACCGAGCTGCAGCGCGGCCCGCAGGCACGCTGTCACGACGGCGCGGCCGTGCCCCAGCCGCCCCAGCCACGCCACCGCGCCGCCCAGCGCGGTCAGCAGGAGGACGATCACGAGCAGCAGCGGCGTGACGGCGATCATGGACGAGGACGACGAAGACACGGCAGCAGTCTGGCGGAGCCACGGCGACCCGCTCTAACCGGCCTCCCGCAGGCGGACGGGGCCGAACAGGCCGGTGGTGCGCTGGCCGGGGAAGACGAAGTGGGTGGGGCTGACCTCGTCCAGGTAGGGGGCCAGGGTGCCGAGGATCAGGATCTCGACGAGGTTGTCGCCGTCGTCCAGCTCGACGTCGAACACGTACGGCGAGCACACGCGGACGCCGCACGGCCGCCCGTTCACGCGCACCTCGGCGCTGCCCCTGACCCGGCCCAGGTCCAGTTGCCCGGGGCCGGAGCGGGCGGGCACCGTGGTGCGGTAGCGCACGCCGCCGCTGTACCCGGCCAGCCCCTGCTCCTCCCAGTCGCCCAGCCGCATCCGCCCCGGCCCGCAGGTGAAGCGGACGGGACCGGCCAGGGCCGCGCCCGCCTGCGCGTCTGGAGTGGTGTGCAGCACCAGCTCGACCGGCGCGGGCGGCACGGGAGGCTTCTCCGGCGCGCCTGGGAGCGGGCGCTCAGCCTGCGTGCCCGAGAGCGGGCGCTCAGCGTGCGCGCCTGCCTGCGGGCGCTCCACCGGCGCGCCTCGGACCGGGAGCCCTGGCGGCCATCGCACCTCCCACTCGCCCACGGCGTCCACCTCGATGCCGGTCGCTCCCGGCGGCGGGTCGAGCAGGAACCGCTCGGTGCGCGACCGAGCGCCGGGCACCGCGAACGCGGCGGGCGGCGCGACGGGCCCGCCATCCAGCCAGCCCGCCTCCGGCAACGGGTGCGGCCGCCGCAGCAGCCAGAGTGCGGCGGGATCGCCGTACTGACGCCGCCGTACGCGAGGCGCAGGCGACCACCCGGGCCCGGAGACCACCAGCCCGTCCACCAGCACCCACCCCTCGCACTCGACCCGCACGCTGTTGTCCCCCTCCCGCAGGAGGTCGGTGACGTCGTACCGGCGCACACGCGGGATGTCCGCCTCCTCGTACGGATCGAACCCGCCCTGCCTGCCCGCCTCGACACCGTTCACGAGCACCCGGCAGAACGCGGTGGACGCCACCTGCAGCAGCCGCCGCCCACCCCCGTCCACGTGCACGACCGTCTCCAGCGGCGTCCCCCCGATCCACTCAGGACGGACCGCGTCGGCGGGGTCGCTCACCAGGCACGCGTACGCCCGCAGGTCCAGCTCCTCCTCCGGCACCAGCAGCACCTCCAGCAACTGCTCACCGGCAGGAAGCGGCGACCGCGTGACAGCGGAGTACCCACGGTCGTCCAGCGGTCGTTCGGCGCCGTCGATCCACACGGTCTTGGCCGCGCCCGCGCCGAGGGCCAGCCACGCGCCGCCCGCCGGGACGGTGACGAGCGTGCGGAACCGGGCCTCGCCTCCAGCCGCGACCCGCCCGAACGCCAGGAACTCGACCGGCACCCGCCCCTTGGGCCCGAGCACCTCGCGATGCACGGGGTCCTTGCGCAGCCCGCGCGAGAGCGACCACACCGACGGCGTCCAGGGCCCGTCGCCGACCCGCTGCTCGCCGCGCGGCCCGAACGTCACGTCCACCGGCTCACCGTCGGGCGTCCGCAGCGTCCAGCACTCGACGCCGCCGCCAGGCCCGGAGCCGAAGTCGGACCAGGTGTCGTCCAGGGTGGGGACCAGCTCGGCGTGCCATTCTTCGCCGAGGTCCCGTTCCACCGGGTACGCGGGGCGCGGGGCGGGCGCGGCATCCGTCCCGTCGAACACCAGCAGCGCGGCGGGCCCGTCGTCGAAGGGCACGACCACCCGTACGGTGTCGCCGTCGCGGGTGTGCGGCAGCGGCACGGGGTGGCCACCGGCGAACGGGCGCAGCAGCAGCGGCGTGCCGGAGACGCCTCTCACGGTGATCGGCATCTCGCGCGCGTAGCGGCCGGGCTCGAAGTCGATGATCGCGTCCAGCCAGCCCAGGTCCACCCCGCGCTCCTCGGGCCGTCCGACACGGATGCGGCTGGCCATGGGGAACGTGGCGGGCAGGAACACCAGCGTGGTCTCGCCGTCCTCCCGCACGAGCGCGGGCACGGGCGCCTCCACCCGCCGCTCCAGCCCGCCCAGCGCCTCCCCCAGCCGGTCGGCGGAGTCCACGAACCGAGCACCCAGCCCGGAAACGGCCGCAGCGACCGCGCCCGCCGCCGGGTCACCAACCGACGCGACCGCGCCCGCCGCCGGAACGCCAGGCCATACAGCCGCCCCCGCCGCCGGAACGCCAGGCGGCGCAGCCGCCGGCGCGCCGACCGCGACGAGCAGCCCGCCACCTTCGGCGAACTCGGCGAGCCGCGCGGCGACCTCCTCGTCCAGCGTCGTGACGGCGGGCAGGATGACCACCCGGTAAGCCTCGGTCGCCACCGTCAGCCGCCCGTCCTTGACGACCGCCCGCCGCACCGAGTCCTCATCGACGACATCCGCGTCCAGCCCCAGCCGATCGAGCACCCCAGGCGAAGTGGCGAACCACGCCATATCACCCACCAGCTCCCGATAGACCTCCTGCGCCCGCGCCGCCCCGGCACCGACCACGCCATCGGCACCGACCCCCGCCTGGGCGGTGGCGGTAGGCAGCAGGACGGCCACGTCGCAGGCGTGCCGCCCCAGCGACAGCGCCGCGCACAGCCGCGTGACGGCCTCGGCGAAGACCCGGTGGTGCCGCCAGTACGGCTGCCTCCAGTCGGTGGACGGCGGCGCCCACTCCCACCAGCCGCGCCTGGTCGTGTAGTAGACCGCGTGCGGGTTGTAGAGGGTCGCCCCGGCTCGCAGCCAGGGCACCAGCCAGTCGAACGTCTCCTCCAGCGTGCCGCCCCACCCGCTGGAGTGGAACGCCTCGATCCAGGTGCGCGGCCGCCCGTACAGGTGGGCGAGGGAGGAGTGCAGGCGGGCGTCGCCGTGGTGGTCGGAGCCGGGCGCGCCGAACCAGCGGTGGGTCCGCGCGTAGTCGGCGTACAGCCGCACCCCGTCGGCGGGATGCCCGGCGCGGGCCGGGTCCTGCTGGTCGCAGCCGTGCACCAGGCCGTGCCGTTCGTGCCACTCGGCGAGCGGCCGGAAGAACGCCTCCTCGGCCAGCTCGGCCCGGGTGAGCTGGTAGGCCCGCCGGTCCCCGGCCGAGTACGGCCGTCCCCTGCGGGCCAGGTGCTCCTCGGCGAAGCGGGCGGACCAGGTGGGCAGGGTCGGCAGCTCGTCCTGGAACGACCCGGCGATGACCTTGCCGAACCAGTGCCCGACCCGCCGCTCGAACTCGCCGTGCACCCGGTCCAGCAGCACCGCGCACGCCTCGCGCGACAGGTAGTCGAAGCCCCGCAGGCTGACGGACCCGTCGGGGGCCAGCCACTGCCCGGCGAACTCGGGCCGCTCCTGCACCAGCCGCGCCTGCAGGTCCGCGCCGGAGAAGCCGAGCTGGTCGTAGAACCACAGGTACGCGCCCAGCTCGTGGGCGTCGGCGCACACCCCGTCCAGCAGCTCCCACCACGCGTCGGACAGGAAGGGCGGGTCGTCGGCGTCGGCCCCGAACATCGGCCCGGAGGGGGCGAGGTTGAGGATGACCAGATTGTGCACTCCGCCGGCGACCAGCCGCTCCAGCTGCCAGCGCAGCCGGTCGCGGCGCAGCGGCTCGCCGCTCCACCACCAGATGGCGGCCGGCGAGTACGCCCGCGGCGGCTCGCGGAACACCTCGAAGACGCTCATCCCTTGAGTCCGCTCGCGAAGCCCTTGATGACGTAACGCTGCAGCGCCAGGAAGACCAGCACGATGGGCAGCGCGCCGAGCACCAGCCCGGCGAAGACGAGGCCGTGCTGGGAGACGTACTGGCCGACGTAGGCGAACACGCTGACCGGGACGGTCTCGTAGCCGGACCCGCCGAGGTAGACCAGCGGGGTGAAGAAGTCGTTCCAGATGAAGACGGCGTTGAGGATGAGCACGGTGCCGGTGATGGGCCGCAGCAGGGGGAAGACCACGCGGGTGAACGCCGTCAGGTGCGAGGCGCCGTCGATCTGGGCGGCGCTGGCGTACTCGCGGGGCAGCGCCCGGATGAAGCCGGTGTAGAGGAAGACGGTGAACGGGAGCTGGATGCCGGTGTAGAAGAGGATCATGCCGGCGTGCGTGCCGATCAGGCCCAGGTCGTTGACCAGCTCGTACAGCGGGATCATGCCGAGCTGGAAGGGCAGCACGATGCCGAGCAGGAACAGCACGTACAGCCCGTAGCCCAGGCGGGTCTGGACCCGGGCCAGGAAGTAGGCGGCGAACGAGCCGAGCGCGATGAGCGCGACCAGGCTGGCCGCGGTGATCACGGTGCTGTTGACCAGCGACGGGCCGAGCGCCGCCGCCGACCAGGCGCTGGCGAAGTTGTCGAAGGTGGGCGGGTTCGGCGGGGCCAGCGGCGAGCGGGCGATCTGACCGGGGTCCTTGAGTGCGAGCGAGATCAGCGTGTAGACGGGGAACAGGAACGCCACCGCCACCACGATCATGACGATCTCCAGCACGAACGTCCTTCTCACGCCGTCACCTCCCGGCTGCGCAGGTAGTAGACCTGGATGAGGGACACCGCGGCCACGAACAGGGCGAGCACCAGGGCGACGGCGGTGCTGTAGCCGAACTTGCCGAAGACGAACGCCTGCTTGTAGAGCACGGTGGACAGCGTCTCGGTGGCGTAGCCCGGGCCGCCGTTGGTGGCGGCGAAGACCTGGTCGAACAGCTTCAGCCCGCCGATCGTGGAGAGCATCAGGTTGATCGTCAGCGCGGGGGCCAGCAGCGGCCAGGTGACGTAGCGGAAGCGCTGCCAGGTGCCCGCACCGTCGATCATGGCGGCCTCGTGCAGCTCGCGCGGCACGCCTTCGAGCCCGGCCAGGAAGATGACCATGGAGTAGCCGGCGTTCTGCCACACGACCATGCCGGCGATCGACCACAGCGCGATCGACGGGTCGCCGAGCCAGTCCACCTCCAGGCCGAGCAGCCCGTTGAGGCCGGCCGTCGGGTCGGGGTTGTAGATGTACTTCCACAGGAAGGCCACCATGACGGGGCTGACGACCACGGGAGCGAAGAAGACGACCCGCAGCAGGGCCCGGCTCTTGAGCTTGACGTGCACGCCGAGCGCGAGCAGCAGCCCGACGCCGTTCTGCACGACCACGATGGCCACGGTGAGCAGCAGGGTGTTGCCGATGGAGCCCATGGCCTGCTCGTCGCCGAGCAGGGTGCGGAAGTTGGCCAGGCCGACGAACGACATGTCGCGGCCGATGCCACTCCAGTCGGTGAACGCGTAGATCACCCCCGCCACGGCCGGGTACAGCACGATCAGCGCGTACACGGCCAGGGCGGGCGCGGCGAACAGCCAGGAGGGGGCGGCCGCGGAGAAGCGTCGCCGCCGCCGGACGTGCGCGGGGCGGGCGCGGCCCGCGGTTACGGGAGTCACTTGCGGTAGGCCTCGTCCATCTTCTTCAGCGCCTCGTCGATCGTGGAGTCGCCGGCCAGCAGCTCCTGGACGACCGCGAAGTGCACGGGCTGGACCTCGGCGTTCGGCCAGCGCTGGTCCATGAACGGCACGGCGCGGTCCTTGGTGAAGGGCAGGAACGACTGGACGGCCGGGTCGATGGTGGAGCCGGCGTCCTGGGTGAGCGGGATGGCGGCGATGGCCTTGGCCCAGGCGTTGATGTTCTCCTGGCGGCCGAGGAAGTCGATGAACGCCTTGGCCTGCTCGGCGTTGCGGCCCTTGGCCGAGGCGCCGAGCCCGACGACGACACCGGCCGGGATCCACACCTGGTTCGCGTCGTCGGCCCCCGGCAGGGGGAACATCGACAGGCCGTCGGGCGAGGAGGCGGCCTTGCGGAAGTCGGGCAGGACGGCGGAGACCTGGACGGCCATGGCCGCCTTGCCGGTGGCCACCATGGAGGTCTGCTGCTCGAACGTGGTGCCGTTCGGCTTGTCGTTGAAGAAGCCGCGTTTCTGCAGCTCCAGGTACATCTCCATGGCCTGGCGCCAGCCGGAGTCGGCGAAGCTGGCCTGGCCGGCGAGCTGCTTGTCGTCGAAGGTCGGATCCTTGGCGTAGACGGTGGAGGGCACCAGCGCGTACGTGATGAGCTGGGTGACCCACGGCGTCTGGGCGCCCAGCGCGATGGGCGTCACCCCGGCCTTCTTCAGCTTGTCGCACACGGCCAGGAACTCGCTCCACGTGGTGGGCGGCGCGTCGATCCCGGCCTGCTGGAAGACCTTCTTGTTGTAGACGGCGCCGATCACGGAGGAGCCGGCCGAGTACAGGTAGGTCTTGCCGTCGAGCTGGAAGGCGGGCTTGAACCCGGCGGGGATGGTCTGCGTCCACGCCTGCGCCGACAGGTCGGCCAGCAGCCCGGCCTGGGCGATCTGGGTCATCGACATCGCGCTGCCGTTGCCCGGGTAGACGACGTGCAGGTCGGGCGCGTTGCCGGCGCCGAGCTGGGTGCGCAGGGAGGTCTGCACCTGGTCGGTGGGCGCGTAGGACGCGGTGACGCGGACGGTGGGCGTGGCCTTGGCGTAGGCGGCGACCAGCTCGTCCATGGGCGTCTTCTGGTCGGCCACGCCGATGAACTTGAGCTCGGTCGTGGCCCCGCCGCCACCGGTGGTGGCGGTGGTCTCCGGCCTGGTCGAGCAGGCCGTGGTGGCGAGGGTGGCCGCGGCCAGACCGCCCATCATGCGCAGGAACTGGCCGCGGCTGACCCTGGCGTGGTGCAGCAGGTCGGTCATGTCGCTGTCTCCTCGGTCGTGCGAAGTGCTAGAAATCCCCCGAGTGCATCCGGCGATCACGGGCCGGATGCCGATGCGAACGTTTTAATGATTGTTAAATTAACAGTCAATCGTGTTAAAAGTAGCGGTGGGTGGAGGGTACGAGTCGCCCGAGCGGGGTGTCAAGGGTAGGATGCGCAGCCGTCCGAACAGGGTGGAGACATTGGTGAATTCGCGTCAGCACACCTCCAGCAGGTCCACGCGATGGCAGGGCATGGCCGAGCACATCGTGCGCCAGGGCTCCGCCTCCGTGACCGAGCTCGCCGAGAGCTTCGGCGTGAGCCTGATGACCGTCCACCGCGACCTCGACGAGCTCGAGCGCCAGGGCATGGTGCGCAAGGTCAGGGGCGGGGCGACCGCCCAGGCCAGCAACGTGTGGGAGAGCAACATCGCCTACCGGCTCAAGGCCCACACGGCGGAGAAGGACGCCATCGCCAGGGTCGTGGCCGGGCTGATCGAGCCGGGCAGCTCGGTGATGCTCGACGACTCCACGACGGCCCTGGCCGTGGCCCGTCACCTGGGCGAGCTGGCGCCGCTGACCGTGGTGACGAACTTCCTGGAGGCGATCAGGCTGCTGGCCGCCGAACGCGACATCAGACTCATCGCGCTGGGCGGTGAATATCACGCCACCCATGACTCGTTCCTCGGGCTGGGCTGCGTGGACGCGGTGGAGGCGGTGAACACCGACCTGGCCGTGGTGTCCACCTCGGCGGTCTCCGACCAGTACGCCTACCACCAGGAGCAGGAGATCGTGCTGGTCAAGCGGGCGATGCTGCGCTCGGCGTCGCGCCGTGTGCTGGCCGTCGACGGCTCCAAGCTGGCCCGCGTGGCGCTGCACCGGGTGGCGCCGCTGGACGACTTCGACGTGGTGGTGGTGGACGCGAACGCGCCGGCGGAGCTGCTCCAGCGGCTCCGCGACCACCACGGGGACGTTCGCGTGGCGGAGATGTAACGCGAAGATGCGTTATTTGTAACTTGTATCTTGTTAAGAGCGGGCCTGCTTGCTAGAAAGTGAGGGCTTCGTCCCCCAGCTTAGGAAGCAGCATGCCGCACCCTTCACGCCGGGGCTTCCTCGGCTTAGGCAGCGCCGCCTTCGCCCTCGCCTTCACGACCAACCTGGCCGACCCCTGGACCGCGCCCGCCGCGGCCGGCACCGACTACCCCTTCCGGCTCGGCGTCGCCTCCGGTGACCCGCTGCACGACCGCGTGATCCTGTGGACCCGCCTGGCTCCCCGGCCGCTGGAGCCGCTGGGCGGCCTGCCGTTCAACCGGATCCGGGTCGACTGGGAGATCGCCGAGGACGAGGGCTTCGCCCGCCGCGTCCGCTCCGGCTCGACCTGGGCCACGCCCGAGTACGGCCACTCGGTGCACGTGGACGCCAAGGGCCTGCGCCCCGGCCGCGAGTACTTCTACCGCTTCCGCTCCGGCGGCGAGCTGAGCCCCGTCGGCCGCACCAAGACGGCGCCGGCGCCGCGCAGCAGCCCCGAGGCGCTGCGCCTGGCGTTCGCGTCGTGCGCCTCGTGGCAGGACGGCTACTACACCGCCTACCGCCACCTCGCCGAGGAGACGCCCGACGTGGTCTTCCACCTCGGCGACTACATCTACGAGTACGGCATCGTGCCGATGGGCGGCAACCGCAACACCCCGGTGCCCGAGCAGTTCCGGGTGCAGTGCGACACGCTCGACCGCTACCGCGTCCAGTACGGCCTCTACAAGAGCGACCCCGACCTCCAGGCCGCCCACCACAGCGCGCCGTGGATCGTCACCTGGGACGACCACGAGGTGCTCGACAACTGGGCCGGCCGCTTCGGCCCCGGCGGCGAGGTCACCGAGCAGGACTACCTGGTGATCCGCGCCAACGCCTTCCGCGCCTTCTGGGAGAACATGCCGGTCCGCGTCCCGTCCATCGAGGGCCCGGACGCGCGCATCTACCGCAGGTTCACCTTCGGCGACCTGGCCGAGTTCAGCGTGCTGGACACCCGGCAGTTCCGCGACGACCAGGTGTGCGGCGACGGCCAGCAGGTGGACTGCGCCGACCGGCTCGACCCGGCCCGCCAGATGCTCGGCGCCGAGCAGGAGGCGTGGCTGCTCGACGGCCTCGGCGCCTCCCGCGCCAGGTGGAACGTGCTGGCCCAGCAGATCGCCATGATGCAGCTCGACTTCGACGCCGGCCCCGCGCAGAAGCTCAGCATGGACCTGTGGGACGGCTACAAGGCCGCCAAGGACCGCCTGCTCACCGGCCTGGTCGAGCGCCGGGTCAGCAACCCGGTGGTGCTGACCGGCGACATCCACTACAACCTCGCCGGCGACCTGCGGACCGACTTCGACGACCCCGCCTCGCCCGCCGTCGGCGTCGAGTTCGTCTGCACCTCCGTCAGCAGCGGCGGCAACGGCAACCCGAACACGGGCGTGCCGCCCGGCGGCTCGGACCCGGTCAACCCGCACCTGCGCTTCTCCAGCTACCAGCGCGGCTACGTCTCCTGCGAGGTCACCCGCGGCCAGTGGCGCTCGGACTTCAAGGTCGTCCCGTACGTGGACCGCCCCGGCGCCCCCGTCTCCACCCGCGCCAGCCTGGTCACGCTCGACGGCGTGCCCGGCCTGCAGGTGCTCTAGGAAGGAGCCGATCATGCGTGTACTGGCCGCCGCCCTGGCCGCCGCCACCGCCCTGACCACCACGGCCGCCGCCTACGACCCCGAGCCGGCCCCGCCGGCCACGTCCGTCAAGGTGCAGCCGGGCGTCTCCAAGGGCACCGGCAGGCTCACCCCCGTCGCCGGCGCGGACAAGCTGGTGGCGCCGCTCGGCGTGGACCCGGCCTGCCCCGCCAAGATCAAGATCGGGATGCGCAGTGACGCCCGCAAGGCCGCGTACGCCACGATGAACGTGGAGCTGGACCCGCCGCTGACGGCCTCCCGCTCGATGCTGACCAGCTACCTGCCGCCCGGCTACCAGGTCGGCGCGAACCTGCTGGTCGCCGTCCCGCCCGGCACCCAGCAGGGCTCGTACGGACTGCGCCTGCGCACCCCGGACCGCACCCTGGAGGTGCCTGTAGAGGTGGTGCCCGTGGACGGGCTCGACAACGGCGGCAACCTCGCGCTGCGCCGCCCCGTCACCGCCTCCTCCCAGCACGTCAACGCCAACTACCCGCCGTGCAGCGTCGCCGACGGCGACCGCTCCTCCAACGGCTGGGCCGGCGGCAACGGCTGGAACGACGCCACCGCCAGGGCCTGGCCCGACACGCTGACCATCGCGCTAGGCGCCGCCCGGCAGATCTCGCGCGTGGACCTCTACACCCTCGACACCGAGCGCTACCCCGCCTCCCGGTACGGCGTGCGCGACTGGGACGTGCAGGCGCAGGTCGCCGGGCAGTGGCAGACGGTCGCGCAGGTCCGCGGCAACACCGCCGGCACGGCCCGCTCGGACTTCGCCCCGGTCACCGCGGACGCCGTCCGCATCGTCGCGCTGGCCTCGAACGGCGCGAACGACTACACGCGCGTCATCGAGGTCGAAGTGCGCTGACACTGATGAGGAGAAACCCGTGAACACCTTCCCCCACATCGCCCCGCCCCGCGTCAAGGTGGGCCTGGTCGCCGGTGGGCTGGGCGCCTACTGGCCGCAGTTCCCCGACCTGCTGCCCCAGCTCCAGCGGTCGGCGGAACGGGTGTCGGAGCGTATGCGCGGCTTCGACGCGGAGATCGTGGACGTCGGCTTCATCTCCGACGCCCGCGAGGGGGACGAGGCGGCCGAGAAGCTGCGGGCCGCCGGCTGTGACCTGATCGTCGGGTTCCTGACGACGTACATGACGGCCACCATGCTCGTCCCGATCGCGCAGCGCAGCGGCGCGCCGGTGCTGCTGATCAACCTGCAGCCCACCGAGTCGATGGACCACGCCACCTTCGACACCGGGCAGTGGCTGGCCTACTGCGGCGCCTGCCCGCTGCCGGAGATGGCCAACGCCTTCACCCGCTGCGGCATCCCGTTCCGCTCGGTGTCCGGCTACCTGGAGGACGAGCGGGCGTGGGAGCGCATCGGCCGCTGGATCAGGGCGGCGGGCGTGCGCGCGGCGCTGCGCCACGGGCGCCACGGCCTGATGGGCCATCTCTACCCGGGCATGCTGGACGTGGCCACCGACCTGACGCTGGTCAGCGCCAACTTCGGCGGTCACGTGGAGGTGCTGGAGTTCGACGACCTGCGCGTGCGTACGGAGAAGGTCACCGACGCCGAGACCGGGGAGCGGGTGAAGCTGGCGCGGGAGGTGTTCGAGCTGGCCGACTCGGTCAACGAGGAGGACCTCGCCTGGGCGGCCCGCGTCTCGGTGGGCCTGGACCGGCTGGTCGAGGACTTCGGGCTGGACAGCCTGGCCTACTACCACCGCGGCCTGGACGGCGAGATCCACGAGCGGCTCGGCGCGGGCATGATCCTGGGCGCGTCCCTGCTCACGGCCCGGGGCATCCCGGCCGCCGGCGAGTACGAGCTGCGCACCTCGCTGGCCATGCTCATCATGGACCGGCTGGGCGGCGGCGGCTCGTTCACCGAGTTGCAGGCGCTCGACTTCGCCCGCGGCCACGTCGAGATGGGTCACGACGGCCCCGCCCACCTGGCCATCAGCTCCCACCGGCCGCTGCTGCGCGGGCTGGGCGTCTACCACGGCAAGCGCGGGTGGGGCGTGTCGGTGGAGTTCGACGTGACGCGCGGCCCGGTGACCGCGTTCGGGCTGCGGCAGGCCAGGGACGGCAGCTTCGGCTTCGTCGTGTCAGAAGGCGAGGTCGTGGCGGGGCCGCTGCTGCAGATCGGCAACACGACGTCCCGGGTGGACTTCGGCTGCGACCCCGGCGAGTGGACGGACGCGTGGAGCGCCAGCGGCATCTCCCACCACTGGGCCCTGGGCACCGGCCACCGCCTGGCCGACCTGCGGGCCGTGGCCGACCTGCTCGGCGTGGAGGTCACGCACGTCCAGCCCTGACCCTCAGCCCGGCCTCTCCCGATCGCGGCCCGCCGCCGGCTCCTCCAGTGGCGCGGTCACCACCAGGGCCGCGATCAGGACGGCCTCCCCCGCGTCGCCCAGGATCGGCACCGCCGCGGCCCGCGACCGGCGGCCCCGACGGCTCGGCGGAGACCAGCCGCAGGGTGCCCGCCCCCCACCGGGGCTCCAGTCCCGTCCACGGCCCCATGGGGATGCGGGCACGCTCGAAGGACACCTGATACCGGCCCTTCCTCGCCGCACCACAGATCTCCGCACCCGCGCGGTCCTTGCGTGCGCCTCCGGTCACCTTTCTCCTCCGCGATCCGTCAGTGCGGTGACAGACCGTTGAGAATCCGGAAGGGAACCTCCCGACATGACCACGACGACCACCGACCAGTCGCGCCTGCCCAACCCCGCCAAGCTCGTGCCCGAGCTCGGTGAGGTGGGCAAGGCGCTGTTCAGGGCCGCCGGCAACGGCTCGGTCCCGCAGACCACGATCAGCCTCGTGCAGCTGCGCGCCGGTCAGCTCGTCGCCAACACGTACCTGACCGTGCTGCACACCGGCAACCTGCGCAAGGCGGGCGAGCCGGAGGAGCGCATCACCGCCGTGGCGTCCTGGCGCGACGCGCCGTACTTCACCGGCGCGGAGCGGGCCGCGCTGGCGCTGGTGGAGGCCGTCCTGACGTCGAACGCGACCGGCCAGCGCGTCTCCGACGAGCTGTACGCCGAGGCGTCGGCGCACTACGACGACCGGGCGCTGGCCACCCTGTGCATGGCGATCGGCCAGGTGTGCTTCTTCATCCCGCTGGCCCTCATCGGCAGGCCGCTGCCCGGCGTGTCCCCGGCCGAGCAGTGGCGGGACTGACGCGCCGGTGACGCCGGGCGGATCCGCTCACGCGGGGCGGATCCGCTCAGGCCACCAGGGGCTGCTCGGCCAGCTCCGTCAGCGTCACCGTGCACAGCCCGCCGCGCTCGGCCTTGACGTCCGTGACCTCCAGCTGCGTGCCCGGCGTGAGGATGAACTCCTCCTCGCCGGTGAACGCGGAGAACCTGCGGATGCCCACGGCCCTCCTGGGGCGGACCTCGAACAGCGTCCGCTTGCCGCGCCGCCCGAGGAACGCCTGCGCCACGCTCAGCTTGGACGTGCACGAGGACACGCCCCACCACGTCACCGTCCGGCCCCTCGGGTACTGCGCCCGCAGGTCGAGCGACACCCCGCGCCACAGCGGTTCCGTACGGACCGGCAGGCGCGACACGGCCGAGAACAGCAGCCGCAGGTACGGCAGGTACGGCACGATGCGGCTGCGGTCGGGGTTGCGCAGGGTGGCGTTGATCTGGCGGTAGAAGGCCGACTCGCAGGTGTAGAGGTACAGGGCCGCGATCTCGTCGGCGGACAGGCCGGAGGTGTCGGTGTCCGGCAGGGCCTCGCCGAACCGGTACGACTGCTCCACGTGCCAGTCGAGCCCGGCCAGCAGCTTGGCCACCGGGGCGACGGACTCGCGGAAGGGCATGACGGGGGTGCCGAACACGCCGGTGATCGCCGGCAGTACCAGGCCCTCGTCCTTGACGCCGGCGAGCCGCTCCAGGTAGAGCTTGTGCAGCTCCATGGTGGAGGCGATGAACGCGCCCATGCGGTCGGCCGTGTCGGCGTCCGCCCCGCCGTTCTGACCGGAGTCGTTCCAGCCCTTGCCGGGCAGCCAGTCGATCGCGTCGGCACCGAGCGCGTTCAGCGCCGCGTTCACGTGGGCGAAGTGCTCGCCGTCGCAGAAGATGTCGCCCTGCGCCGCGGGGTTGGGGTGGTCGATGTGCCGGACCTCGACGCCGGGGTACTTGCGCTGCAGCCGGAGCACGACCTCCTTGAGGTTGCGGGCGTGCACGCCCCACCACGCGAACACCACGCCCCGGTCCTGCTCGTCCTCGGCGTCCTGCTTGGCCCGCAGGATCTCCTCGACGATGCGCTCGACGACCGGCCGCCAGAACGCCGTGTGCTGGTCGGTGGCCATGGCGCCGTCGCTGCTGGCGGTGAGCGCCGCGTTCAGCAGCAGCACGCCCTGCGTGAGCATCGCCTGGAACCACTCCGGCGGCTGCACGGTGTCGTGCTGCTTGAGCAGCTTGCGGATGTCGGCGATCGGCGTCTTCTTCGGGATGCCGTGCTTCCACATCGCCGCCGCCTTGATGATGCAGCGGATCGACACGGTCTTGCCGAACTGGCTGTCGGCCCAGTCGTGGAAGGTGTTGTCGAACATCGCGATGCCGGTCGCGCTCTCGGCCCGCGGGTAGGGGTTCTGGCCGAAGACGACGACCTTCCACTTGTGCGGCGGGTTCGGCTTGAGCGCCTGGAAGGTCAGCTCCCGCACGGGCACGACGTTCGGCCCGCGGCTCGCGCCGATGAACGTGGCCGCTGCCGGACGCGCCTCGATGACCGGCTTCAGCAGCGGCAGCCAGGGCTCGCCGCCGCCGTTGAAGAGCTCGGCCAGGGCCAGCGGGTCGTTCGGATCGGCGGGGGTGGTGTCGTCGCTCATGGTCGGCTTTCGGGTCGGCTGGGCGGGCACAAGATCGGATCGGGGGAATTGTGCCGCATGTGGTGCGTGGATGCGATCCCGTCCGCGCAACCCATTCAAGATCCGGAATTGTCGGTGCCGCGCGGTATCTTCGTGGCCTCTTGGAAGATCCTCAACCCGTCCGGAGTGATTTCATGACCGTCAAGCCCGCGCAGCCGCCTCTCAAGGTCGTCCTGGTGGACGTCAACGCGAAGGTGGTGCAGGAGTGGCTGGCCGCCTTCGCCGACACCCCCGAGGTCGAGATCCACAAGGGCTCGCTCCTCGACGAGCGCGTCGACGCCTGGGTCAGCCCCACCAACGCGCGCGGCCGGATGGACGGCGGCGTCGACGCGGCCATCAAGCGTCACCTCGGGGCGGGCATCCAGCTGCGCGTCCAGCGGGCGATCCGTGACCGGTTCGGCGGCTCGATGCCGGTGGGCAGCGCCGTGTGCGTACCGTCGGGGGCGACCAACCCGCGCTTCCTGATCTCGACGCCCACCATGGTGCAGTCGGCGCAGGACGTCAGCCAGACGCTCAACGTGGCGATGGCCTGCGCCGCCGCCTTCCAGGCCATCCACATGCAGAACGAGCTCGAGCCGGGCAGCATCGGGTCGGTCGCGCTGGTCGGCATGGGCGCGGCGACGGGCCAGGTGCCGCCGCAGGTCTGCGCGAACCTGATGTGGACCGGCTACACCCTGTTCAACGACCACTCCTTCGGCGACTACGACGAGCTGCGCGCCACGATCAGGGAGCAGCTCGACGACATCGACGACCGCCCGGAGGAGCGCGTCCGCATCAAGCCGCCGGCCGCCCGCCCCCGCGGCTGACCCACCGCCACCGGCCTTCCCGGTCGCGGCCCCAGCCTGTTCCTGGCCGCCGGCCACGTCGGCAACAGCATCGACCTGGCCACGATGGAGGGCGGCAACGAGGCCGGGCTGTTCGAGCTGTACGTGCCGCGCGAGTTCAAGCTGCTGCACGACGACGCCCGTTACCTGCTGGGGCTGCCGAACAAGTTCGACCTGTTCAGCCCGTACTGGCCATGACGGTGCCCCCACCGGCCCTGTGCCTGGGAGGGGACGGCGGCGCCGAGCGGGCGGCCGGCGAGCAGGTCGGCGTGCGCCCGCCGCAGCTCGCGGTTCGGCTCCACGCCCAGCTCGCGGGTGATGGCGGCGCGGATCCGCCCGTACCAGCGCAGCGCCTCGGCCTGGCGCCCGCACCGGTCGAGCGCGACGAGCAGGCGCAGGCACAGGGACTCGCGCAGCGGGTGGCGCGTGACCCACTCGGCCAGCTCCGGCACCGTGTCGTCCGCGCGGCCCGCGAGGATGTCCAGCTCGGCCCGCCGTTCGAGGGCCGTGAGGTAACGCTCGGTCAGGCGGGGCGCCTGCACCTCCTCCAGCCAGCGGGAGGCCACACCCTCGAACGGCCGGCCCCGCCACAGCGCCAGGGCCTCCTGGATCAGGGGGCGTTCGCGGGGCGAGCCGCGCTCGGCGGACGCGCGGTGCAGGGTGCGCTCGAAGCGCAGGGCGTCCACGTCGCCGGGGTCGGCGCGCAGCAGCAGGCCGTCCTGGCGGGTCTCGATGCGCTCGCGGCCGAGCGCGTCGCGCAGCCGGGCGGCGTAGATCTGCAGGCTGCGGCGGCTGCTGCGGGGCTGCGCGTCCGACCACACCGCCTCGGACAGCCGCTGCATGGACACGGGGGCCGGGGCCGACAGGGCCAGCACGGCCAGCAGCGTCCTGAGCCTGCCGGTAGTCAGCGGCACCGGCCGGCCGTCCACCGCGACCTCCATCAGGCCGAGCACCCCCACCGTCAGCCCGGCGGCGGTCCGCTCGCGCATCGTGGTCACCTCTCCTCCTCCCCGTGCCGCGCACCGGGGGGTGCGCGGGCATGCCCAGCATCGGTGCCGGGCCCGGCGGGGTGATCGAGCCGGCGGGCGGCCCGTCCGTTCCTCTGGGGATCCTGTCCGTACGGCTCGGGTGGGGCCGTACCGTGGACCCATGGTGGAGCCGCTGATCGTCATGGTCGCCTATGACGGCATCGAGCTCGTGGACGTCGCGTCCGTGACGTCGGGGTTCGACTACGCCAACCGGCTGGGGGCGAGCCCGGCGTACGAGGTGAGGCTGGTGACCCCGCTCGGGCGCCCGGTGCGCTGCGACTCAGGGCTGGAGCTGCGCGGGCAGGGCCGCATCGAGGAGGTGGACGGCCCGATCGACACGCTGGTCGTCTCGGGCGGGCAGGGGCACGAGGCCGCCGCGGCCAACCCCCGGCTGGTCGGCCAGGTCATGCGGCTGGCCGGGCTGGCGCGGCGGGTGGCGTCGGTGTGCACCGGGGCGAGCGTGCTGGCCGCCGCCGGGCTGCTCGACAACCGCAGGGCCACCACGCACTGGTACGAGGCCGCCCGCTTCGCCGCGCGGTACCCGAAGGTGAACGTCGACCCGGCGCCCATCTTCGTCAGGGACGGCGAGATCTCCACCTCGGGCGGGGTCACGGCGGCCCTCGACCTCACCCTGTCCTTCATCGAGGAGGACCACGGGCCCGAGATCGCCCGCCGGGTGGCCATGGGCATGGTCACCTACCTGCAGCGGCCAGGCGGGCAGACGCAGCTCAGCCTGTTCACCAACCTCCCGCGCTCCGACCAGGCCCTGGTGCGGCGGGTCATCGACCACGTGATCAGCCATCTGGACGAGGATCTCGGCGTCGCCCGGCTGGCCGCGCTCGCCGGGGTGAGCGAGCGGCACCTGAGCAGGTTGTTCGTCGCGCACGTCGGCAAGACCCCGTCGCGGCTGGTCCGCGACATGCGTCTGGAGGTGGCCTCGCTCCTGCTGACCAGGACGAGCGAGCCGCTGGCGGCCATCGCGCGGCGCTGCGGCTTCGCCTCCGCCGAGACCTTCCGCCAGGCGTTCGTGGCCTGGGCGGGCGTCCCGCCGTCGCAGTTCCGCGCGGCCGGAGATTGAGCAACTCGCGTTGACTAATTCCGAAATAGTCAACTACGGTTGCTAACGCCCTGCGGGGCGCTTCTCTCATGCACAGGAGGAACGATGTCGCACGCCCAGCTCCAGCACGCGCTCGACCAGGCCGTCGCCGACGGCGGCCCAGGCGCCATCGCCGAGCTTGAAACCGGCGGCGCGAAGGTGTGGTCCGGCACGGCGGGGGTGGCCGACCTGACGACCGGCCACGCCCGCCGCGCCGACGAGCACTTCCGCATCGGCAGCTTCACCAAGGCGTTCGTCGGCACGGTGGTCCTGGGGCTGGCGGCCGAGGGCGGGCCCGGCCTGGACGACCCGGTCGCGCGGTGGCTGCCCGGCGTCGTGGAGGAGCACCTCGGCGGCGACAGCGCCAGGATCACGATCAGGCAGCTGCTCAACCACACCAGCGGCCTGCCCGACGCCTACCCCGGCCGGCAGCCGCCCGCGCCCGAGGAGCCGGGGAAACGCTTCATCTACTCCAAGGTCAACTACAACCTGGCGGGGCTGATCGTGGAGCGGGCGACGGGCGTGCCGCTCGCCGAGCAGATCGAGCGCCGCGTCGCCCGCCCGCTGGGGCTGACCGGCACGTACCTGCCGGGCACCGACAACACGCTGCGCGAGCCGCACGCCCGGCACTACTCCAAGGCCGACGAGCTGGGCCGCCCCGCCGACGTCCACGACGTGACGGGGGCGGACCTGAGCTGGGCCGGCGCCGCGGGCGGCATGGTCTCCACGATCGCGGACCTGCGCCGCTTCCTGGGCGAGCTGCTGCGTGGCCGGCTCCTCGCGCCGGAGCAGCAGCGGGAGATGTTCACCACCGTCCCGACGGACGGCGCGGACTGGGTGCCGGACACCGCGTACGGGCTCGGCGTCTACTGCCAGCGGCTGCCGTGCGGGGTCACCCTGTGGGGCGGCGGCGGTTACATCCAGGGCTCGGTCACGTACGCGATGGGCGACCGCGACGGCGGCCGGATCCTGGTGGGCAACCTCAACGGCGACTGGAACGACTTCCTGGCCACCTTCACCGCCCTCTACCAGGCGTGCTTCTGCCGGTGACCGCGGTCGTGCGGCTCCCGGTGCGGGAGCCGCACGCGCGGGCCTCAGTTGATCGTGAAGGTCGAGCCCGGCTCCCTGACGATGTCGCCGGTGGCCGAGTTCGTGATGGTGACGCCGGTCAGGGTCGCGCTGCCGCGGGCGCTGCCCTGGGCCAGGATGCCGGCGCCGTTGTTGGACCTGTCGATGCGGACATCGGTGATGGCCACGTTCGGCATGGCGCCGCCGCCGCCCTTGAACTGGATGCCGTCGTAGGTGGAGTCGTGGATCTCGGTGTCGCGGATGGTCACGCCGGTGATGTCCCTGTTCTGGGCGAACAGGGTGATGGCGCCGAACTTCTGCGCCTCGCCCCAGAAGACACCGCCGCAGCGGTACAGCGCGTTGCCGGAGATCAGCGTCTGCCCGGAGAACGGCAGCGGGTTGTGGTCGGTGGCGAGCATGATGCCGGGGTAGTTCATGGTGTCGTAGATCAGGTTGTTCTCGATCTTGTTTTTGTAGCCGCCGTAGACGGCGATGCCGTTGGCCCGCCACGGGAGCTGCACCGTGTTGTTGAGGAACTGGTTGTCGTGGGCGATGTCCACCGACGGGTCCTTGACGTACGGGTTCGCCCAGACGGCCAACGAGTCGTCGCCCGTGGTGCGGAAGGAGGAGTTGAAGACGCGCGAGTTGCGGGTGCCGTTGCTGAAGTTGATGCCGTCGGCGTAGGTGTTGCGGATGCGCATGCCGCTGAACTGCAGCCCGTCGGCGGGCCCCCACAGCTCGGGGATGTTGTCGTAGTCGCGGCCGACCCACACGCCCACGTTGGCGTGCTCGATCCAGACGTCCGAGATCTTCGTGTTCCGGCCGAACCGCCCGTTCAGCCCGACCCCGCCCTCGGCGCCGCCGGGGCCGCCGCGGATCCGGCCGGAGCCGAAGATGGCCAGGTCGGAGATCTGCACGTTGTCGTCGATGTCGAAGCCGAAGTTGCCCTCGTGCGGGTGGTTGATGCCGCCCGTGGCCAGGTGCGGCTCGGTCAGGGTGTAGAGCTGGGAGTGCCACATGCCCGCGCCCCTGATCGTGACGTCCCTGATGCCGACCTGGTTGTACGGGCCGCGGTTCAGCGGGTCGTCGGTGAGGATCTTCTTCTCCTGGCGCCACTGGCCCGGCGGGATCCACACGCAGTCGATGACGCCGTTCTGGTCGTCGGTGACCGCCCGCTGGATGGCCGCCGTGTCGTCGTCGCCGTCGCCGGGCACGGCGCCGTACTCGGTGATCGAGGTGCAGGCGGCCGGCTTGGCGGCCGCCGGCGCGACGTCCTCCAGGTCGATCAGGTCGATGATGTAGAAGGCGGCGCTGTCGCCGGCGTCCCGCTGGAGGCGGAACTTCGTGCCTGCCGGGTACGAGCGGGTCAGCAGCGCGTGCGACTCGTCGAACAGCCGCCTGGCGTCGGCCTGCGGCGTGTTGGTCAGCGCCTCCGGATCGTCGCTGGTGCCGTACAGCCAGCTGTGCTTGGAGGAGAGGGTGAGCTTGCGGGCGAACGTGCCGTCGATGTAGAGGCTGATCGTGGCCTCGATGCCGCCGCCGCCCGGCGCGTCCGGGATCGAGTTGCGCACCACGATCGAGTTGGCGGGGCTGGTGGAGGTGAACTCGACGTACTGGCCTGTGCTGTCGAGGCGCACTGACTTCCTGCCCGAGGACTCGGTGGCGAAGTTGGTGTGGCCGAAGGTGCGCAGCGGGTCCGACTGCAGCAGGGTGCCCTGGTAGGCGGCGGACTCGGCCTCGTACTCGATGTACGGCACCGAGGCCCCCCGGCCGACGGTGATCGCCTGCGAGAGCGTGTTGTTGCTCTCGTCGGTCTCGGTGACGGCGCCGGTCGCGTCGGCGGTGACGGTGATGGTGGCGCCGCCGCTGGTGGCGGTCCAGCCGCCGGTGACGGCCACGCCGGCCGTCGCGCCCGCGGCGACCGCCGCGGTGTTCGTGTCGAGCGTGGTGCCGCCCACCACCAGCCGGGTGACCGTGGTGGCGCCGGTGGTGGTGGTCCCGCGGTTCCTGACGGTCACGGTGAACGTGACGCGGGCGCCGACGGCGGGGTTCGGCGGGGTGGCGCTGATGCTCAGCACCTGAAGGTCGGGGCCGGGGGCCTCGGCGACCACCAGGGAGGTGGGCGCGGTGAAGCCGTTGTTGGCCTCGTTCTGCTCGGCGACCTTGCCGTCCTCGTCCACCTTGGCCGACACCTGGTACATGCCAGCCCTCCTTGTCCCGATATTTGCCGACACAGTGGTGGAGGCGCCGGCGGCCAGGGCACCCACGTCGGCGGAGCCGGCCTTGGCCGTGCCCGCGTAGAGGTTCACCGAGGTCGCCGCCGAGGCGGCGGTGCCGGCGTTCCTGATCGTGGCCGACATCGTGATCGCGGTCGTCGCGGTGGGCGAGGCGGGCGTCCAGGTGAGGCCGGTGACGACCAGGTCGGGGTCGGGGGCGGGGGTGCCGAAGATCTGGAGCTCGGCGACCTGGCCGCTGGGCGCGCCGGAGTTGGCGGTGAACTGCAGCCGGACGTCTGCGGCCCGGCCGGTGACCGGGATGGTCACGGCGTTGCCGGAGGCGGGGTCGAAGGTGTGGGTGGCCTGGGCGGCCAGCGTGGTGAAGGCCGTGGCCGACTGCGCGCGGCCGAGCACCTGGAAGGTCTGGGTGCGGCGGCCCCAGATCGGGTCCGGGTTGAGCTTGACGGTGACGGAGGTCAGGTCGGCGTCGGCGCCGAGCTGCGCGGTGAGCGTGGCCGGGTAGGCGCCGCCCTCCCAGTACGTGGCCACGTTGTCGTCGTTGGCGTTGGCGGCCACATAGGTGTGGGTGTGTCCTGACTCGGTCATCGTCTTGCCGAGAGCCAGGTTGGCGCCCGGGTCGCCGGGGTTGTCCGGGGCGCTCCCCCACACCTCGACCTCGGAGAGCTGACCGGCGGGCCAGCCCGAGTTGGCGGTGATGTGCACGCGGACGTAGCGGGCGGTGGCGGCGGGGAAGGTGATGGTGGCGGCCGGGCTGATGGAGTGGGTGGCCGAGGCGGACAGGGTGGTGAAGCTGGAGCCGTTCGTGCTGCCCTGCACGGTCAGCGTCTCGGTGCGGCTGGGCCAGCCGGTGGGCAGCTTCAGCACCACCTTGCCGACGTTCGCGCTCGCGCCCAGATCGACCTGGACCCACTGCGGGAAGGCGTTGTTGGCCGACTCCCAGTACGTGGCCTGGTTGCCGTCGGTGACGTTCGCGGGCCGGTAGACGTCGTTGGAACTGCTGGCGGTCGCGCTCTTGCCGGCGGCGAGGTTGGTGTCGGCCGCCGCGTGTGCGGCGGGTGCGGCGAGGAATCCGATGAGTAACGTAAGGGCGGCTAGCAGTGCTCTCATGGGGGTGGCCCTTCGGGTAAGGCGGATGGCCGAACCATAGGATGTCGAGCAGATAGCCGCAATATTTCGACTAGATTGCGCAAAGAGATAACTTCGCTGCTCCACCCCGTGAAGGATCTTCGCCCTGGTGACGCCCGCGAGCTGGGCAGGTGAGAAATCGCGGCGGAGCGCAAGCGGCCCTGTCAGGCCGGCGCAAGAAGACGCAAGACTTGCGCTCCGCAGCGCGTCGATCAGCGCAAGAACTGCGTCACAGCCCCACGAGCGCGATGATCATCGACGTGACCGCGATCGGCCCCATGACGGCCACCGTCACCACGGTCGCGCTGTGGCCGGGCAGGATCCGGGCCAGGATGCCGGAGGCGGCCCGGCGCACCGCCCCCGCTCCGGGCAGCACGAACAACCCCAGCGTGAAGGCGCCCGCCGCCAGCGACTCGGCGTGGCTGGTGCTCAGCCGCCCGGCGAGGTGCAGCAGGCTCGCCGCGACGATGCCGAAGGCCAGCGACAGGAGCAGGTGCCCCATCGCCACCAGCGCGGCCCTGGTCAGCTCCGGCGGATCCTCGTCGAAGTAGTGGTCGACGGCGCGCAGCGCCAGCGAGAGCCCCGCCACCACCAGGCCCACCGCCACCGGCATCACGACGGTCAGCGCCACCAGCGTCACCAGCGCGAGCACCCCGACGAAGCCGCTGCTCTTGAGGAAGCGCCGCCACTCGAAGGGCTCGGCCGGCCGTGGCGGCGCGAGTGGCCGCCGCTCGCGCGGCTGCTCGGCGTGCACGGTCGGCGTGGGCGGCTGCTGCGGCCCGCCGCCCCTGGCGTACTCGACGGGCGGGAGCAGGTCGGAGACGGTGTTCATGAGCGCCGTGCGCCCCCCGCGCGCCGGCTGCGGCCCGCGACCGGCGGGATCGAGCGCCCCGGCCATCCGCAGCAGCTCCCCCGCACCGGGCCGGGCCGACGGATCGACCTGCAGCGCCCGGCTCAGCCACGGACGCAGCCAGGCCGGCGCCTTGTCGATCTGCGAGCGCCCCTCCATGGTGTTGAAGCAGACCGCCTCGAACGTCCCCGAGCCGAACGGCGGCAGCCCCGTGGCGGCGAAGAACACCGTGGAGGCCAGCGCGTGCACGTCGGCCGCCTGCGTGATCTGCGAGCCGCGGATGATCTCCGGCGCCAGGTAGCCCGGCGTGCCGACGAACATCCCGCTCTGCGTCAGCCTGGCGGCGTCGACCAGGTGCGCGATGCCGAAGTCGATGACCAGCGGCCGGCCCTGCACCATCATCACATTGGACGGCTTGAGGTCGCGGTGGATCACGCCGGCCGCGTGGATGTCCACCAGCGCCTGGCACAGCCCCTGCGCGAGCCGGATGACCTCGTGCGGCGGCAGCGGGCCCGCGCTCAGCACGGTGTCCTCCAGCGTGCGGCCGGGCGCGAACCGGGTCACGACGTACGGCCGCGCGCCCGTCAGCTCGGCGTCGAGCACCTCGGCGACGAACGAGCTGCGCACCCGCCGCATGGTCTCCACCTCGCGGAAGAGCCGGTCACGCGCCTTGAGATCGGCCGCCACGTGCGGGTGCAGCACCTTGATGGCGACCTCCCGGCCCGCGCCGTCGAGACCGAGGTGGGCGACCCCCATGCCGCCCTCGCCGATCTTCCTGACCACCCGGTAAGGGCCGAGATGCTCGTACGTCTGAGCGCTCATTCCCGACGTCATCCTCCGTTTCCCCCGTGCGCGGCGCTGCGCCGGATGCACCGGCCCGGGACATTCTCCCGCAGCGCTTCCCCCAGAATGCACAGTAAGCGAAGATCTGCCCGAGTGCGGCGCCTGTCTGTTTCACCGGCGCCGCACCCCGGCGCGCGTCAGATCTCTTCCACGCTGCTCGGCTCACGCCGGGACAGGTCGATGCCGAGCTCCTCCGCGGCGCGGAAGACGTCCTCGTCGGTGTCGCGCATCTCGATGGACATGCCGTCGCTGGAGAGCACCTCGACGTTGAGGCACAGCGACTGCATCTCCTTGATGAGCACCTTGAAGGACTCGGGGATGCCCGGCTCGGGGATGTTCTCGCCCTTGACGATGGCCTCGTAGACCTTCACCCGGCCCTGGACGTCGTCGGACTTGATGGTCAGCAGTTCCTGCAGGGCGTAGGCGGCGCCGTACGCCTCCATGGCCCAGACCTCCATCTCGCCGAAGCGCTGGCCGCCGAACTGGGCCTTACCGCCGAGCGGCTGCTGGGTGATCATGGAGTACGGGCCGGTCGACCGGGCGTGGATCTTGTCGTCGACCAGGTGCAGCAGCTTGAGGATGTAGATGTAGCCGACCGCGATCGGGTACGGGAACGGCTCGCCGGAGCGGCCGTCGAACAGCCGGGCCTTACCGCTGCTCTGCACGAGCCGATCACCGTCGCGCGTCGGGACGGTGTTGCCGAGCAGCCCGATGATCTCCTCCTCGTGGGCGCCGTCGAAGACCGGGGTGGCCATGTTGGTGCGCGGGGCGACCTGCTCGAAGCCCTTGTCACGCAGCCGCTCGGCCCACGCCTCCTGGATGCCCGAGATGTCCCACCCACGCGCGGCGATCCATCCGAGATGGGTCTCCAGCACCTGGCCGACGTTCATCCGGCCGGGCACACCGAGGGGGTTGAGGATGATGTCGACCGGGGTGCCGTCCTCCAGGAACGGCATGTCCTCGACCGGCAGGATCTTGGAGATGACGCCCTTGTTGCCGTGCCGGCCGGCCAGCTTGTCACCGTCAGTGATCTTACGCTTCTGCGCCACGAGGACGCGGACCAGCACGTTCACCCCCGGCGGCAGCTCGTCGCCCTCGTCGCGGCTGAACACCTGCGTGTGGATCACCCGGCCGGACTCGCCGTGCGGCACCTTCAGCGAGGTGTCACGGACCTCACGGGCCTTCTCCCCGAAGATGGCGCGCAGCAGCCGCTCCTCCGGGGTCAGCTCGGTCTCCCCCTTGGGCGTGACCTTGCCGACCAGGATGTCGCCGGGCACGACCTCGGCGCCGATCCGGATGATGCCGCGCTCGTCGAGGTCGGCCAGGACCTCCTCGGAGACGTTCGGGATGTCCCGGGTGATCTCCTCGGGGCCCAGCTTGGTGTCACGGGCGTCGACCTCGTGCTCCTCGATGTGGATCGAGGACAGGACGTCGTCCTGGACCAGCCGCTGGGACAGGATGATCGCGTCTTCGTAGTTGTGACCCTCCCACGGCATGAACGCCACGAGCAGGTTCTTGCCCAGCGCCATCTCGCCCTGGTCCGTGCAGGGACCGTCGGCGATGACCTGGTTGACCTCCACCCGGTCACCCTCGGCCACGATCGGCTTCTGGTTGAAGCTGGTGCCCTGGTTGGAGCGCTTGAACTTGGCCACCCGGTAGGTGGTGCGGGTGCCGTCGTCGTTCATGACCGTGACGTAGTCGGCGGAGACCTCCTCCACCACGCCGGCCTTCTCGGCGCTGATGACGTCGCCGGTGTCGGTCGCGGCACGGTACTCCATGCCGGTGCCGACCAGCGGCGCCTCGCTCTTGAGCAGCGGCACCGACTGCCTCTGCATGTTCGCGCCCATCAGGGCCCGGTTGGCGTCGTCGTGCTCGAGGAACGGGATCATCGCGGTGGCCACCGACACCATCTGGCGCGGCGACACGTCCATGTAGTCGACCTCGCCCGAGCGTACGTACTCGAACTCGCCGCCCTTGGTACGGACCAGCACGCGGTGGTCGGCGAAGGCGCCGTCGGCCGTCAGCGGCGAGTTGGCCTGCGCGATGACGAACTGGTCCTCCTCGTCGGCCGTGAGGTAGTCGATCTGATCGGTGACCCTGCCGTCCACCACCTTGCGGTACGGCGTCTCGATGAAGCCGAAGGCGTTGAGGCGGCCGAAGCACGCGAGGTAGCCGATCAGGCCGATGTTGGGGCCTTCCGGGGTCTCGATCGGGCACATCCGGCCGTAGTGGGACGGGTGCACGTCGCGCACCTCCATGCCCGCCCGCTCCCGGGACAGGCCGCCGGGGCCCAGCGCGTTCAGCCGCCGCTTGTTCGTCAGGCCGGCCAGCGGGTTGGTCTGGTCCATGAACTGCGACAGCTGCGAGGTGCCGTAGAACTCCCTGATCGACGCCACGACCGGGCGGATGTTGATCAGGCTCTGCGGCGTGATGGCCTCGACGTCCTGCGTGGTCATGCGCTCACGCACGACGCGCTCCATACGGGACAGGCCCAGGCGGACCTGGTTCTGGATGAGCTCGCCGACGCTGCGCACCCGGCGGTTGCCGAAGTGGTCGATGTCGTCGACCTCCAGGGGCAGGCCCGTGGACTCCTCGCCGGCGTGCAGCCGCACCAGGTACTCGATGGTCGCCACGATGTCGTCCTCGGTCAGGACGGTGACGTCGATGTCGAGGTCCAGGCCGAGCTTCTTGTTGACCTTGTAGCGGCCGACCTTGGCGAGGTCGTAGCGCTTGGGGTTGAAGTAGAGGTTCTCCAGCAGGGTCTGCGCCGACTCCTTGGTCGGCGGCTCGCCCGGCCGCAGCTTGCGGTAGATGTCGAGCAGGGCGTCGTCCTGGCCGGCGGTGTGGTCCTTCTCCAGGGTGGCCCGCATCGACTCGAAGCGGCCGAAGCGCTCCAGGATGCGCTCGCTCGTCCAGCCGAGCGCCTTGAGCAGCACGGTGACGGGCTGCTTGCGCTTGCGGTCGATGCGCACCCCGACGCTGTCGCGCTTGTCGATCTCGAACTCCAGCCACGCGCCACGCGACGGGATGACCTTGCAGCCGTACAGGTCCTTGTCGGAGGTCTTGTCGACGGTGCGCTCGAAGTAGACGCCGGGCGAGCGGATGAGCTGCGAGGTGACGACCCGCTCGGTGCCGTTGACGATGAAGCTGCCCTTCGGCGTCATGAGCGGGAAGTCGCCCATGAACACCGTCTGGCTCTTGATCTCACCGGTGGTGTTGTTGATGAACTCCGCCGTCACGAACATCGGGGCGGAGAAGGTCATGTCCTTCTCCTTGCACTCCTCCACGGAGTACTTCGGCGGCTCGAACCGGTGGTCGCGGAACGACAGGGACATGGATCCGGAGAAGTCCTCGATCGGACTGATCTCTTCGAAGATCTCCTGGAGACCCGACTGGGACGGGACATTCCTGCGCCCGGCCTGGCGAGCGGCCTCGACCCGGGCCTTCCACCTGTCGTTGCCGAGCAGCCAGTCGAACGACTCGGTCTGCAGGGCGAGAAGGTCGGGAACTTCGAGAGGCTCCTGGATGCGCGCGAAGGAGACGCGGCGGGGACCGGCGGGTACGGGAGAGGCGTTGCGCGAGGCTGCCAACAGAGGTCCTTCCGGAGGATACGAAGGCGAGGGAGGGCAGCATAACGCAATAGGCAAACGGAAGTCCACACCTATTTATGGTGTCAACTCCATCTGCCGCCATCAATATCCCACAACCCCCGCCCCCTCGTCAAACCATGGCCAGATCAACCCGTAGATGCAATTTGCTGGCAATTGCGGGATATGTGCACAATGGTCCCCGATCGTCCACCGTTCGCCTTCACCATCGGAGACCTCGCCAGATGAGCCGCCCGCTCCGTACCGTCCCAGCCAGGCTGCTCGCGCTCGCGCTGGCGGCCGTGACGCTGACCGCGTGCGGTCAGGCCCCGGCCGCCCAGCAGGCGCAACCGTCCGCGGCGGCCCCGCAGGCCGGCTTCCCCGTCACGATCGAGAACTGCGGGCGCAAGCTCACCTTCGACCGGCCGCCGGCCAAGGTGGTGACCGGCTACCACCCGTCGCTGGAGACCCTGCTCGCCCTCGGCCTGGGCGACCGGATCGCCGGGCGCACCTACTTCGGCGAGAGCGCGTTCCTGCCCGGCCAGAAGGAGCAGTACGACAGGATCCCGCAGATCTCCGAGACGATCATGCTGCCGCAGAAGGAGGTCATGCTGGCCCAGGGCGCGGACTTCGTCCTGGACAACGCGATGGCCAGCTTCGACGCCGCCGGCGGCTACGCCACCGTGGCGGAGCTGGACGCGGCGGGCAGCCCGGTCTACATCCTCGGCGGGTGGTGCAGCCCCGAGGAGACGCTCCAGTACACCCTGGACGAGACCTTCACCGACATCCAGAACCTGGGCAGGATCTTCGGGGTGCCGGACCGCGCCGAGCAGCTGGTCAGCCAGTTGCGGGGCAGCCTGGCCGACGTCAAGCAGCGGGTCGGGGGCCGTACCCCGGTCAAGGTGCTGGCCACCGACGGCGGCAAGGGCCCGGTCAACGCCTACGGCGGCTCCGGGATCACCGACCAGCTGATCACCGCGGCCGGCGGCGAGAACGTCCTCAAGGACGTCAAGGGCGACTACACCGAGGTCAGCGTCGAGCGGGTGAGCGCCGCCCAGCCCGAGGCCGTCCTGGTCAGCGACTACGCCACGCTGCGCGGCGAGGACATGCCGAGCTCGCCCGCCAAGGCCGAGGAGACGTTCGCGATCGCCAGGAACAGCCCGGCCGCCAAGGAGAAGCGCTACCTGGCGCTGCCGGTGGCGGCCCAGCACCCGGGCTACCGCAACATCCTGGCCGTCGCCGAGATCGCCAGGTTCCTGCACCCGGACGCCTTCGCGCAATGACCGCCCAGGACGTGGCGCCCGCCGTGACGGCGAGCGCCGGCCAGGCCCGCCGGCGCGGCGGCCGGTTCGTGCTGCTCCTCGCCGCCCTCGCCGTGGCCGCCGTCGCCTCCACCTGGCTGGCGGTGAGCATCGGCGCCGTGCACGTCGCCCTGCCGCAGGCGTGGGGCATCGTCGCCGACAGGCTCGTGCCCGGCCTGGTGCCGCGCACCTGGGCCCCGGCGCAGGAGCAGATCGTGTGGGAGTTCCGGCTGCCGCGCGCCCTGCTCGCGCTGCTGGTCGGGGCCGGGCTGGCGGTCGTCGGCGCGGTGCTGCAGGCGCTGGTGCGCAACCCGCTCGCCGACCCGTTCCTGCTCGGCATCTCCTCCGGCGCCTCGTTCGGCGCGGTGTGCGTGTTCATCCTGGGGGCCTCGGCGCTGGGCGGGCTGTCGCTGTCGGCCGCCGCCTTCGCCGGCTCGCTGCTCGCCCTCGGCCTGGTGTACGTGCTGGCGCAGCGCTCCGGGCGGATCACCCCGTCGCGGCTGGTGCTGGCAGGGGTGGCGCTGGCCTACCTGTTCCAGGCGGCCTACAGCTTCGTCCTGCAACTGGCGCAGAGCGGGCGGGCCGCGCAGCAGGTGCTGTTCTGGCTGATGGGCAGCCTGGGCGGGGCCCGCTGGCACATGCTGCCGCTGCCGGCCGTCGTGCTGGCCGCCGGGGTGACGTACCTGCTGCTGCAGCACCGCCCGCTGAACGCGATCGCCGCCGGCGAGGAGACCGCCGTCTCGCTCGGCGTGAACGTCAACCGCTTCCGGCTGACGCTGTTCGTGCTGACCTCGCTGCTGGTCGGCGTGCTGGTGGCCACCAGCGGCGCGATCGCGTTCGTCGGCCTGATCGTGCCGCACGCCGCCCGGCTGCTGGTCGGCGCCGACCACCGCCGGGTGCTGCCCGTCACCGCCCTGCTGGGCGCCGTCTTCCTGCAACTGGTGGACATCGCCGCCCGCACCGTCAACGCCCCGCAGGAGCTGGCGCTGAGCATCGTCACCGCACTGTTCGGGGTGCCGTTCTTCCTGTGGCTGCTGCGCCGCCGCTCGGCGGACCGGGCGGTGAGCGTCCAGTGAAGCTCGACCTGAGCGGGGTGTCCGTCGGCGTGGACGGCCACCCGATCGTGCACGGCGCCGACCTGAGCGTGGCCGACGGCGAGTTCGTGGCCCTCGTCGGGCCGAACGGCTGCGGCAAGTCCACCCTGATGCGGACGATCTACCGGGCGCTGCGTCCCACCGCCGGGCTCATCGCCGTGGACGGTGACGACGTGCACCGGCTGCCCGCCCGCCAGGCCGCCCGGCGCACCGCCGTCGTCGCCCAGGAGACCCCGGCCGACCTCGACTTCACCGTGGCCGAGATCGTCTCCATGGGCCGCACCCCGTACCGGGCCGAGGCCGCCGCCGACGCGGAGCGGGGCGCGCGGGCGCTGGACCGCGTCGGCCTGACGGGCGCCGCCGACCGGATCTTCGCCACCCTGTCCGGCGGCGAGAAGCAGCGCGTCCTGCTGGCCCGCGCGCTGGTCCAGGAGACCCGCCTGCTCCTGCTGGACGAGCCCACCTCGCACCTGGACATCCGGCACCAGCTGGAGATCCTGCACCTGGTGCGCGAGCTGGGCATCGCCACGCTCGCGGTGCTGCACGACCTCAACCAGGCCGCCGCCTTCTGCGACCGCCTCTACGTGATGAGCGCCGGCCGCATCGTGGCCGGCGGCCCGCCCGGCCAGGTCCTCACCCCCGAGCTGATCTCGCAGGTGTACGGCGTGCGCGCCGTCCAGCGCACCCAGCTCGTCTTCGAACGGCTCAAGGACGAGCCGTGAGGTCCCGGCCCTGAGCCTGCGCGGGAGGACGGGTGCCGAGCAGCGCCGCGACGGTCGGGGCGACGTCGATCAGGCGGGCGCCGCGCGGGCGGGCACCGGGCCGGATCCCCGCGCCGGACAGCAGCAGCGGCACCTTGATCTCGCCCAGGCTGCCGTGAGCGCCGCGCCACTGGCCGGCCGGGGGGTCGAGGGCGAAGCCGTACGGGGGCCGCGCCTCGGCCACCAGGTCGCCGAGCTTGTCACTGGCGTGCAGCGCGCGCAGCGCGGGCTCGTCCAGCACCCGGCTGATCTCCGGGAGCCCGCGCAGCGCGGACCTGATCCTGCGGCGGGCGGCCGGCTCGGCCGCGGTGCCGCGCAGCGTGAAGTCGCCCAGGCGGACCGCGTTGGGCACGATGACGACCTCCGTGCCGGCGGCCGGGGCGGAGCCCGAGGGCACGACCTCGACGCTGTGGCCGAGGGCCTGCACGGCCTCGACGACCTGCGGGAGCAGGGTGCGGTTCCAGCCCGTCATGCCGTGATCGCTGGTGAGCAGAAACGCCGTGTCCTGAAAAATCCCTGCATCTTGGGTGGCCTGGATCAGGCGGCCGAGCTGGTGGTCGTGCTCGGCGAGCAGCGGGCCGAGGTTCGGGCTGTCGGGGCCCTCGTTGTGGCCGAGCCCGTCGAGGTCGGAGCTGTAGACGGCGAGCAGGTCGGGAATCCTCGGCACGGTCACCGGCTGCCCGCCCGAGTCGACCGGCCGCAGGTGGAGAATGTCGATCGCCACGTCCACGCGCTGGGCGAACCCGCCGCCCGGCTGCACGTACAGGTGCTCGGGGTCGCCGTAACGCACGCCGTGGTCCTGGATCATGTACCACTGGACGGAGGCGACCGTGCGCCCCTCGGCCGCCAGCGACTCGGCGATGGTCTCGGCCGCCAGGAACCGGCTCTGGCCCTGCGCCCTGCCGCTCGCCGCGTCGAAGACGTAGGCGACGTTGCCGTGCACCTCCGGGTAAGCGCCCGTGCTCATGGACGCGCGGCAGGGGTTGGAGACCGTGTGGTAGGTGGCCTCGGCGACCGTGAGCACGCCCCGGGCCGCCAGCCGGTCGAGGTTCGGGGTGGGCACGCGGCCCAGGTAGGCCGGGTCGAAGCCGTCCCAGTCCACCAGGACGACGTGCCGCGCCCTGCGCCGCCGGCCGGCGCCGGCCGCTGCGGCGGGCGCTGCGGCGGGCGCCGTGCCCGCGAGGGTGCCGGCCGCCGCCAGGCCGCTGAGCATGGTGCGCCGAGAAATCGACATGGACGATCCTCGCCTTCGCGGCCGCCGCCGCGACGGCCCCGACCAACGTAGAGGACGCCGGGCGTCGATCACACCGGCTTCGGGTGACAACCGCGTGAACGCACTACGGTGTGCGGATCGCCTGTCACCTACGACGAGGAGAGCATCCCCTGTGACCTGGGACCCCTTCGGCACGCTGGGCAACACGCTGTGGATCGGCGGCGGGCAGTGGGCCGGCAAGTCGACCGTGGCCCGGCTGCTGGCCCAGCGGTACGGGCTGACCGCCTACCACTACGACTACCACGACGCCCGCGGCCACGAGGACCGCCGCGTCGCCCGCCGCCTCAGGCTGGGCGAGCCGCCCGCCGGGCCTGACCCCGACACGATGTGGGTGCGCCCCACGCCGGCGGAGCTGGCGGAGGAGACCCTGGACGGGTTCCCCGTCCGGTTCGAGTGGGCCCTGGACGACCTGCGCGGCCTGGTCTCCGGGCGGCCGATCATCGCCGAGGGCTGGGGGTTGCGGCCGGAGCTGGTCGCGCCGATCGCCGGCTCGCCGCGCCGGATGGTCGTCATGGTGCCCACCGCGGCGTTCCGCGAGCGGCAGGTGCGCGAGCTGCCCAGGGCCGCCGCCGTCGGGGCCGGAGTCAGCGATCCGGACCGGGCCCAGCGCAACCGGCTCGAACGCGACCGGCTCGTCGCCGAGGACGCCGTACGCTCGGCGCGCGGCCTGGGCATCCGCGTGATCGAGGTGGACGGCGCCCTCGACGCCGGCGCGGTGGCGGGGCAGGTGGCCGACCACTTCCGCCCGTACCTGCCGGCCGCTGAGAACCGCTTCGGCCCGCGTCTGCCCGCCACCGAGGACCGCGGGTGAGCGGGCGCTCGCGGGCACGCGACCTCGGCGTGCTCGTCGGCCCGCTGCCGACCGGCCCGCTCAACGCGATCACCGACGTCGCCGGGGTGCTGGTCGGGCAGACCACCATCGACGACGGCGCCGACCTGCACACCGGGGTCACCGCGATCGTGCCCGGCCCCATGACGGCGCTGCCCGCCGCGGTCTGCACCGGCAACGGCTACGGCAAGCTGGTCGGCTCGACCCAGGTGGACGAGCTGGGCGTGCTGGAGTCGCCGATCGTGCTGACCGGCACGCTGTCGGTGTTCCGCGCGGCGGACGCGGTGCTCACGTACCTGATGGGGCGGCACCCGGAGGGGCTCTCCTTCAACCCGCTCGTCGGGGAGACCAACGACGGCTTCCTGTCCGACATCCGGCGCCGCCCGATCAGCGAGCGGCACGTCCTGGGCGCGCTGGAGGGCGCGTCCGCCGGCCTGCCCGCCGAGGGATGCGCGGGCGCGGGCACGGGGACGACGGCCCTGGGGTTCAAGGCCGGGATCGGCACCTCGTCCAGGCGGCTGGTGGTGCGGGACCTCCCCGTCACGGTGGGGGCGCTGGTGCAGGCCAACTTCGGCGGCGTGCTGACCGTCCGGGGCGTGCCGATGCCGGTCGAGGAGCTGGTTCCGGAGGCGTCCCGGATGGAGCCGCCGGGCAACTCGTGCATGATCGTGGTGGCCACGGACGCGCCGCTCGACGCCCGCCGCCTCGGCCGGCTGGCCCGCCGGGCGATCTTCGCGATGGGGCGGGTGGGGGCGTCGTACTCGCACGGGAGCGGTGACTACGCGATCGCGTTCAGCACGGCGGCACAGTCGCCGGTGCTGCCGGATGCCGCGTTGAACCCGGTGTTCGCGGCGGTCATGGACGCGGTGGAGGAGGCACTGCTCAACTCCCTGTTCATGGCCACCACCACGACCGGGATCCACGGTCACACGAGTTACGCGGTGCCTTACGACCGACTCGCGATGCACTAATTTCATCGCCTCTCTGAAATATTTCGGCGACTTTATTCCAGCTAGGAAGCGTTGCTCAGCAATTGATCAAGCACAGGATCCCGAAACCTTTCCACCCCTCGTTGACATGTTTCGGGACCGTCCCCACAATGACCGCAGGCCACCCCTCAACGATCAAGGGGATCAGCGATGATCGATCGGAAACGCGGTTCATCCCTCGCCGCCGGGCTCCTGGGCGCCATCCTCACCGTCTGCCTCGCCGTCACCGCCACAGCGGCGCTGGCCGCCGGGCGCAGAGCCGCCGCCGACTGCAGCGCGGGCTACGTCGGCCTGACCTACGACGACGGCCCCAACGCCGGCAACACCACCAACCTGCTCAACGCGCTGACCTCGAACGGCCTGCGCGCCACGATGTTCAACACCGGCCAGAACGCCCAGAACAACCAGGGCCTGGTCAGGGCGCAGCGCGACGCCGGCATGTGGATCGGCAACCACAGCTGGTCGCACCCGCACCTGACCCAGCTCAGCAGCGCCCAGATGCAGTCGGAGCTGCAGCGCACCCAGCAGGTCATCCAGCAGGCCACCGGCACCGCGCCACGGTTGTTCCGCCCGCCGTACGGGGAGACCAACGCCACCCTGCGGTCGGTGGAGCAGCAGCTCGGCCTGACCGAGGTGCTCTGGGACGTCGACTCCCAGGACTGGAACGGCGCCGGCACCGCGCAGATCGTGCAGGCCGCGAGCCGGCTGCAGAACGGCCAGGTCATCCTCATGCACGACCAGTACGCCACGACGCTGGCCGCCGTCCCGCAGATCGCCGCGAACCTGCGCAGCCGCAACCTGTGCGCCGGGATGATCTCCCCGGTCACCGGCAGGGCCGTCGCCCCCGACGGTGGCTCGAACCCGCCGTCCTCCCCGCCGCCCGGCGGCACCTGCACGGCCACGATCACGCAGGGCCAGCAGTGGAGCGACCGCTTCAACCTGTCGGTGACGCTCTCGGGCACCAGCTCGTGGGTCGCCACGGTCACCCTGAACCGGCCGCAGCGCATCATCGCGACCTGGAACGGCACCCCGTCATGGGACTCCAGCGGCTATGTGATGACGATGCGGCCGAACGGTAGCGGCAACACCTTCGGCTTCACCGTCCAGCACAACGGCACCTGGACCTGGCCGTCGGTCTCCTGCCGCGCGGGCTGACGCGGGACGGTACGACCTGTCATACAGGCTAGAGTCCTGTATGACAGGTTTGTCCTACCGCGAGGAGAACGTCACGTGTCCGATCGAGCCGCCTACGACGTGGTGCTGGTGGGTGGCGGCATCATGAGCGCCACCCTCGGCGCGCTGCTGCGCCGGATACGGCCCGACTGGTCGCTCCTCGTGCTCGAACGGCTGGACGGCCTGGGCCTGGAGAGCTCCTCCGGCTGGAACAACGCGGGCACCGGGCACGCCGGGCTGTGCGAGTTCAACTACACGCCGCTCACCGCGTCCGGCTCGATCGACGTGAGCGGCGCCATCGCGGTCAACGAGCAGTTCCAGCTCTCCCGGCAGCTCTGGGCGCGGCTGGCCGAGGAGGGCACGCTCGGCGATCCCACGGGCTTCATCCGGCCGGTCCCGCACTACGCTTTCGCCCACGGCGCCGCCGGGGTCGCGCACCTGCGGCTGCGGCACGCGGCGTTGCGCGGGCACCCGCTGTTCGAGGGCATGGAGCTGACCACCGATCCCGCTGTGCTGGCGCGGTGGCTGCCGCTGATGTTCGACGGCCGCTCGGAGCGCGAGCCGGTGGCCGTCTGCCGCACCCGTGGCGGCACGGACGTCGACTACGGGGTGCTCACCCGCCGGTTGTTCGCCGCCCTGGCGGGCGACGGCGCCGACGTGCGGACCGGCCACGAGGTGCGGGCGCTGCGCCGCGACGGGCGGTCCTGGCTGCTGCGGGTGCGGGATCTGCACGGCGCCCGCGATCACGTCGTACGCGCCGGGTTCGTGTTCCTCGGCGCGGGCGGCGGGACGTTGCCCCTGCTGCAGAGCGCCGGCGTGCCGGAGACGCGCGGCTACGGCGGCTTCCCCATCAGCGGCCGGTTCCTCCGCGCGGCCGATCCGGGGCTGGTGGCCCGCCATCACGCCAAGGTCTACAGCCATGCCGAGCCCGGCGCGCCGTCGTTGTCGGTGCCGCACCTGGACACGCGGGTCGTGGACGGGCGGGCGTACCTCATGTTCGGCCCCTTCGCCGCGTTCTCCCCGCGCTTCCTCAAGCGCGGGCGGCTGACCGACCTGCCGCGCTCGGTGCACGCGCGCAACGCGGGCACGCTGCTCGGCGCGGCCCGCCACCACGGTGACCTCGTGCGTTACCTCGTCGGGCAGCTCACGCAGACGCCTGGCGGGCGGTTGCGGGCGCTGCGCCGGTTCGTCCCCGACGCGCGGGCGCGCGACTGGGAGCTCGTCACCGCCGGCCAGCGGGTGCAGGTGGTCAAGCGGGTGAACGGCCGGGGCTCGATCGCCGGCTTCGGCACCGAGGTCGTGACGTCGTCCCACGGCGGCCTCGCCCCCCTGCTCGGTGCCTCCCCCGGCGCCTCCGCCTCCGTGGCGATCATGCTGGACGTGCTCGAACGGGCCTTCCCTGACGACGTACGCGACTGGCGTCCGGCCCTGCGCGACCTGCTCCCCTCCTACGGCGTCCCCCTGTCACAGGACCCCGCCCTGCTGCGGGACCTCACCCGGCGCACCGGCACCGCCCTGGGCCTGGACCATGGCTGACGGTCACGGCGCGAGCCTCGCCGACCGGGTGGAGGGCGAGCTGCGGCGCGGCATCGCCGGCGGTGAGTGGCAGCCGGGCGGGCTGCTGCCGTCGGAGGGCGAGCTGGCCTTCCGGTTCGGTGTCAGCCGCACCGTCGTCCGCGAGGCCATCTCCCGGCTGCGCGCGGCGGGGCTGGTCGAGACGCGGCGCGGGCGCGGCTCGTCCGTCCTGGCCAGGCCCGCGGCGCAGGACCTGACCCACTCGCTCGGCACGGTGCGCACCGCGCAGGACCGGCTGCACCTGCTGGAGCTGCGGCGCGGCATCGAGGTGGAGGCCGCCGCGCTCGCCGCCACCCGCCGCACCCCGGCCGCGCTGGCCGCCCTCGACGCCGCACTGCGCCGCACGGCCACGGTCCGTGGCGGCCCCAGCGCCGCGGTCGAGGCCGACTTCGCCTTCCACCGGGCCGTCGCCGCCGCCACGGGGAACCGGTTCTACCTGGATCTGCTCGACACGCTCGGTGCGGGGGCGATCACCCGGCCGTTCGCCGGGGGCGAGCCCGATCCTGGGCATCTCGACCAGGTGCATGGTGAGCATCGGCGGGTTCGGGATGCGATCGCGGCGGGTGATGCGATGGGGGCGGCGGCGGCCATGCGCACCCACCTCGATGCCTCCATGGCGCGGCTCAACGGCTGAACGCCGCCCGCCGACCGCTCCGGCTGAGCGCGCCGTTACGACCGCTCACCCACCCGGTCCGCGGGGCGTTCCCCTGGACGCTCCTCCTGCGCCTGCCCCTCCTGCGCCTCCTGCTCCGGTGCAGGCCGCCTGTGCAGCAGGAGCGCGGTCAGGCAGCCCGCCACCAGGCCCCAGAACGCCGCGCCGATGCTCAAAATCGTCATCCCGGACGCGGTGACCACGAACGTGACCACCGCAGCCTCGCGTCCCTCCGGCTCGGTCACCGCGCCCGCCAGCGAGGAGCCCAGCGCCGACAGCAACGCGAGCCCGGCCACCGCGGTGACCAGCACCGGCGGGGACAGCAGCACCAACGCCATGGCCAGGCCCGCACCGAGGCCGAGCGCCAGCTGCCCGGCGCCGAGCGCCACCGTCGCGATCCACCGGCGGCCGGGGTCGGGATGGGTGTCCGGGCCGGCGGTCAGCGCCGCGGTGATCGCGGCCAGGTTGACGGCGTGCCCACCGAACGGCGCAGCCGCCGCACTCGCCAGACCGGTCGCGACCAGGATCGGGCGCAGGGGCGGCGCGTACCCGTAGGTCGCCATGACCGCCATGCCCGGAACGTTCTGCGCCGCCATGGTGACGAGGAACAGCGGGACGGCGATGCTCACCACCGCCGACAGGCTCAGCGACGGGACGGTCACCTCGACGGCGGGCCGCAACGCCGCACCGGACAGCCCGCCGCCCGTCCCCTGCACCGCGATGGCGATGACCGCCACGACGAGCGCGCCGGGAACGGCCCACCGCCGCTGGTACCGCTGCAACACCGCCCACGTCAGGACGACGGGCACCGCCAGCAACGGGACGTCCACGATCGCGCGGACCGGTGCGGTGCACAGGCTGAGGATGACGCCCGCCAGCATGGCGGCGGCGATCGGGCGCGGGATGGCGGCGATCGCCCGAGCCGGCCAGGGTGACAGGCCGGCCAGGACGATGAGCCCGGCGCAGACGACGAACGCGCCGACCGCGGCGGGAAAACCGCCGGGCACGGGGCCGGTCGCCATCAGCAGCGCCGCGCCGGGGGTGGACCAGGCGATGCTGATCGGCATGCGGTGGCGCAACCCGAGGAAGATCGCCGCCGCGCCGACGCCGCAGCACAGGGCGAGCAGCCCGGACGCCGCCTGTCCCGGCGTCGCCCCTACGGCTCGCAGCCCGGCGAGCACGACGGTGAACGAGCTGGCGTAGCCGACCACCGCGCTGACCAGGCCCGCCAAGACGGCATGCACGCGCATGTCCGCTCCTCCCCCGCCGCCGCCACCGTTCCGCATACGGAACGAACCATAGCCACGAGGTCATCGCGGGACAAGCCCGGCCCCTCGGAGCGGTGGAGCGCCGGGCGCGCCGAGCGGGGCGTCAGAGCTCCGCGCCGAGCCCCAGCTCATCCACGACGACAGGCCCGCCGGTGAGCAGCGACTGGTTGGCGGCGATGCCGACGGCGACCGCCCGCAGGCCGTCGCGGTAGTCGGCGGCCCGGCCGAGCGGGTCGGGCCCGATGCGCAGGTCCCGGCGGAAGACGTCCATGAGCAGGATGGCGTCGCCACCGCCGTGGCCCCCGATGCCCGCGGGGATCGGCACCTCCTCGGGCCGCTGCCAGTGCCGCTGGACGACGAGGCGCTCGCCTTCCGGCCGCAGAGGGTCGTGCGCCCCGAGCGGGGTGGCCGACGGGTCGAGCACCGCGTTGCCGTCGGCGTCCAGCTCGATGAAGCCGCGCTCGACGACCTCCAGCTCGGCACGCCCGGCGGTGCCGTTGACGGTGACGCGGTAGCCCTCCCAGGGGCTGTGCGCGTTGAGCGAGTACGTCAGCCGCGCACCCCGCCGATAGTCGACCAGGACGGCCATGTTGTCCTCGATCGTGATGCCGGGCGCGAACGGGTCCTGGTCGCGGCGGTAGCCGTCGTGCCGCTCGGCCTGCAGGTAGAGGGCGTCGAGGCGGGGGTCGGCGCGCAGGTCCAGGGAGAACGGGTCGCCGTGGGTGCCGGTGCCGCGCTCGGGGCGCTCCCCCATGCCGCGGGCGGCGGCGTTCTCGTCGCCGTAGAAGCGCAGCGCGCCGGAGGCGTAGACCTTGGCGGGGATGTCGCCGAGCCACCAGTTGATCAGGTCGAAGTGGTGGCTGGCCTTGTGGATCAGCAGGCCGCCTGAGTTGCTCTTGTCGCGGTGCCAGCGGCGGAAGTAGTCGGCGCCGTGCACGGTGTCCAGCGCCCACTCGAAGTGCACGCTGGTCACCTCGCCGATCGTGCCTGAGGCGATCACCTGGCGCAGGGTGGAGTTGCGGGGGGCGTAGCGGTAGTTGAAGGTCATCACGACGTCGCGGCCGGTGTCGGCGACGGCCTTGGTGATCCGGCGGCACCCGTCGGCGTCGATGGTGAGCGGCTTCTCCACCACGACGTCCGCGCCGGCCCGCAGCGCCCGGTCGACGAGGTCGGCGTGGGTGCGGTCCAGGCTGGTGACGATGACGGTCTCGACGCGCTGCTCGGCGACCATCCGCTCCAGGTCGCCGGGCTCGTGGCGCGGCAGCCCGGCGGGGCCGCCGAGGCCCTGTGCGGCGCCGACCTGGGCGTCGTAGTAGTCGATGCGGGCCGGGTTCGGGTCCAGCCAGGCGACGAGCTCGCCCACGTCGGCGTGCTCGCCGGTCAGCGCGGCGACGTACATGCCGGCCCGGTGCCCGGTGCCCGCCACCGCGTAGCGGCGGCGGGCGCGCGAGGGCGGCGGGGCGGCGAACTGCGGCACCACGCCGGCGCCCGGTTCGGTGCTGGTGTGGGACGCGGGGGCGGGGGCAGTGGGGTTCTGGTCGACGGGGTGGGTCACGAAGGTCCTTCTCGACTAAAGTGAACGTTCATCTTGGAACGCTAGTGAACGAACACTCAAGGGTCAAGGACGGCCTCCCCGAAGTCCCTGTACGCTGAACGCGCGTACCAGACGGCCCGGCCCGAGCGAGGAGCACCACGTGAGCAAGGGCGCGACCGCGAAGCGGCCGACCATCATGGAGGTCGCGCGGCTCGCCGGCGTGTCCCACCAGACGGTGTCGCGTTACCTGAAGTTCAACGGCGACGGCATGCGGCCGGCGACCAGCGAGCGCATCAAGACGGCGATCGAGCAGCTCGACTACCGACCCAACCTGGTCGCCCGCGCCATGCGCAACCGCCGCACCGGCCGGCTGGCGATCCTCCTGCCCGCCGGCACCGCCGTCAGCTCCTTGGAGCTGCTGTCCGGCGCCACCGCGTCGGCCCACGAGGCGGGCTACGTGGTCGAGGTCGTCACGCTGGGCGGTGCTTCGCGCACCTGGTCGCAGCGGGCGCTGGAGCTGTCCGATTCCGGGCTGTTCGAGGGCATCCTGTCGCTGACGCCGATGCCCCTGCCCACCCAGCGGCCCGGCAGCGTGCCGATCGTCGTGTCCCCCGACTACGACGATCACATGCGCGGCGTCGGGGAGCTCGCCGACGCCTCCCACCTGGCCGAGCTGGTCGAACGGCTGGCCGCGTACGGGCACCGGCGGTTCATGCACCTGGCGGGCGACTACGCGCACACCTCGGCGCGCCGGCGCAGGCAGGTCTATCTCGACACCCTGGGGCGGCTGGGGCTGGAGTCGTACACGGTGGCCGACTGCGGCTGGTCGGCGCAGGCGGCGCGGCAGGCGGTGCTCGATCTTCCGGGTGGCAGCGGGGTCACGGCGATCATCGGGGCGAATGACCTGGTGGCGGCGGGGGCGATTCGGGGGGCCTGGGAGCGTGGGTGGCGGGTGCCGGGGGACGTGAGTGTCACGGGGTGGGACAACAATCCGGTGACCGAGTTCCTGCCGCCGGCGCTCACCACCGTGGATGTGGATCATGAGAGGCTGGGGCGGCGGGTGGTGGGGCGGCTGTTGGCTGCGTTGCGGGGTGAGGCGGCGCCTGATGAGGATGAGCGGCTTACGCGGGTGATCTGGCGCGAGTCGACCGGTCCCGCTCCCGACCGGGCGCACTGAGCCTCTGCCTTCGGCGGGCTGGCATCGGCGCTCGCGGTGATCGTTCACTCTCAGATGGCAGTGAACGATCACTCTGCCGGGCCGATCAGGAAGGACAGGGACAGGCGGGGCAGGCCCTGAGCGAGGGCGTCACCGGGCGCAGGGCGGGCGCGAGCGTGGGGCGGGACGAGAAGAACGCGGGATCGTCGCGAGGCGGCGGCGCGGGGCGACGCAAGCGCGGGGCGACGCAAGCGCGGGGCGAAGGCTCTGGACGGTGTGGGCGTGGGCGGCGTGAGCGGGGGCTGGGCGAGCCGCGTGGGTGGGGTCGAGGTCGTGGGTGGGGTCGGGTGCCGGCTCACTCGTCCTCGGGCATGAGGCCGGCGCGCCTGGCCAGCACCACGGTTCCCGGGCCGGAGGCGGCGCCCGGTCCTGGTAGCGCCGTCACGTTGGTGGCGGTGGCCGGTTCGCCGCAGGCCGAGCAGCAGACCTGGGGGGTGAATTCGGCGCCGCACTCCTGGTGCAGGAGGCGGACCGGCGGGCCGCCGGCCGGGGTCGCCCACTTGTCGCCCCAGGCCATCAGCGCCATCAGGACCGGCACCAGCTCGCCGCCGGCCTCCGTGAGGTGGTACTCGTGCCGCGGCGGCCGCTCCTGGTACGCCCGGCGCTCCACGATGCCGTCGGTGACCAGCGTCTCCAGGCGGCGGGTGAGCAGGTTGCGGGCGATGCCGAGGTTCTCCGCGAGCTCGTCGAAGCGATGCAGGCCGAGGTAGAGGTCGCGCACGATCAGCGGCGTCCACCACTCGCCGACGCGTTCCAGGGACTGCCCGATCGAGCAGTGCATCTGGGCGAAGCTGGTCCGTTGCATGTTCACAGTGTAGAGGGTTGCTTGATTAAACCCGTCGCTGTACGTTGCGAAGGGTGAGGGTTTAATGAAAGGACTTACTCATGCCGTTCGTAGAGCTGTTCCTTCCCAAGGGCTCGCTCGATCAGGAGCAGCGCGAGAAGATCGGCGGGAGGCTGGTCTCGGAGGTGATGATCGCCGAGGGCGCCCCGGACAACGAGATCGCCAGGGCCATCTCCTGGCTGGTCGTGAACGAGATCGACGCCTGGTTCGTGGGCGGCCGGCCGCTGCCCGCCGGGGAGAAGCCGAAGTACGTGGTGCGGGTGGGGGTGCCCGCCGGGTCCATGGACGACGGCAAGCGCCGTGACATCGTGCGGCGCGTCACGCGGGTGCTCGCGGACGCCGACGCCGATCCGGGACGGTTCGCCCAGCCCACCGCCGCGTGGGTGCACATCGACGAGATCCCGGAGGGCAACTGGGGGGCGGGCGGCGAGATCGTCCGCATCGAGGACATCGCGGCCCTGGTGATCGGCGCCTAGCCACCGTTCCGTTACCAGGGGGCTCCCTCGGCGCCGCCCCGCTTCAGGCATTCCACGCGATGTCCGAAGACGTCCGCAAGCGCCAGGTCACCTCCGGAGACGTCCGCGCAAGCGCCACGTCACATCCGGAGACGTCCGCAAGCGCCAGGTGGCGTCCGGAGACGTCCCGCAGGGACGGTCAGAGACGTCTCGGACATCACACCTGACGTCCGAAGACGTCTCCTCAGAGGGTCCAAGGACGCCCGCACCGTCCGAGGTCACCAGGTCTTGCCGGCCTGCTCCCCCGTAGCCCGGTTGATCCGGTTGAACATGTTCGTCAGCGAGACCTCCAGCAGGATCGAGGGGAGCTGCCGGTCGTCGAAGTGGGCGGCGGCGGCCTCCCAGATCTCGTCGGTGACGCCCGGGGCGCCGTCCTGGATCCGGGTGGCGGCCTCGGCCAGCGCGAGCGCCGCCCGCTCCGCGTCGGTGAAGAACGGCGTCTCGCGCCACGCGACCACGCTGTGCAGCCGCTCGTCGCTCTCCCCGTGCTTCCTGGCCGAGTGGACGGCGGCGTACACGCACGGGCTGCAGCCGTTGATCTGGCTGACCCGCAGGTGGACCAGGTCCATCACGAGCGGGGCGACGCCGCTGGAGTGGATCGCCTTGTACAGGTGCTGGATCGCGGTGGTGACGTCGGCGTTCGGCTCGCTCTTCAGTCGTGCTTCCATCGTTGGTGCTCCTTCATCGGTTACGTGGGCCCTTCCGGGCCCGTCATCCCTCATGACGGAGCAGTACGGAGGAAGGTAACGACATGTCCGAGACCAGCCCGGCGGACCTGGTGGCCGCGGCGTTCGAGGCGCAGCGCGACCGGCTGCGCGCGGTGGCCTACCGCATGCTCGGCTCGCACGCCGACGCCGACGACGTGGTGCAGGAGGCCTGGCTGCGGCTCTCCCGCCAGGACGCGGCGGCGATCGCGAACCTCGCCGGCTGGCTGACCACCGTGGTCGGCCGGATCAGCCTGGACGTCCTGCGCTCGCGCCAGACCCGCCCCGAGGCGTCCTACGACGACGGGCTGCCCGAGCTGGAGACGGCGGTGGACGACGGCCGCGCGCCGGAGGACGACGTGGCGCTCGCCGACTCGGTCGGGCTGGCGCTGCTGGTCGTGCTGGAGTCGCTCGGGCCGAGCGAGCGGCTGGCGTTCGTGCTGCACGACCTGTTCGCGGTGCCGTTCGACGAGATCGGGCAGATTCTCGGCAGGTCCGCCGACGCCGCCAAGATGCTCGCCAGCCGCGCCCGCAGGAAGGTGCGGACGGGCGAGCGGCCGGCGTCCGCCGGACGGGAGCACCGGGAGGCGGTGCAGGCCTTCCTGACGGCGGCTCGGCAGGGGGATTTCGAGGGGCTGTTGCGGGTGCTCGATCCCGAGGTGCGGCTGGTCACCGACACTCCCGGCGGCTTGGTGGTCACGCTCGGCGCCACCGAGGTGGCTTCCAGCGCGAAGCTGGCCTCCGGGGCGGCGACGCGCGGTGGTTGGGTGCTCGTGGACGGCCTGCCCGCGATCGTGGCGTGGCGGGAGGACGGCAGCCCGCTGTCGCTCATGACGTTCACCGTGGTGCGGGGCCGGATCGCGGGGATCACGGTGGTGGTCGATCCGGTGAAGCTGGCGGCGATGGATCTGCACGGCACGGGGCCGGACAACCCGCCGGCCCCCGTCGACAGCTGAGGAGCGCCGCCAGGCTGGGGCTCCCACGGGCCGACCGCCGGGCCGGTGCGCCGAAGGGCCGCTGGAACGGCAGACGGCCGCCGGGCTGATGCCCTGGCGGCCGTCGGTGTCCCGCGCCTGTTCACGCCATCCGGTCCCGGGCGGGGACCAGGCGGGCGCCCAGGGCGCGGGCGCCGATCACCATGGCCGCCGCGGCCAGGACGATGTCCTTGAAGATGTACTGGGCCTCAAGGGTGGGCGCACCGGGGAAGAGGTTCGTGAAGAAGAACACGTACGGGGCGAAGAAGCCGGCCAGCGCCCCCGTCATCACCACCAGCCCCGTCTTCAGCAGCTTGCCGGTCACCAGGGTGAGCCCGATGAAGACCTCCATCGCGGCGATCACGGCCTGGGCGGCGTAGCCCGACAGCAGGCCGAGGGAGAGCTTCTCCAGCGTGGCCACCGACAGCGCCTCCGCCGGGCTCACCCCCGGGAAGAACTTCAGCGTGCCGAAGGCCACGAAGACCAGCCCGAGACTGACCCGCAGGACGTCGATGCTGTGCCGGGCCAGCCAGCCGGACAGTCTGGTGATCATGGTTTCGATGGTGGCGGTCATGTCGTGCTCCCCTGTCGCTCGAGGTCGTTTCCGTCTGTGGGTAAGACTCGCGAAAGCGGCGGCGGGGGTCGTCGGGCCGTGGGAGACACCTGGGCTACGTCCTCGCACGTACGCGGGGGTCGGTACGTACCGCAGCGGGCCTCAGGGGTTCGCCCTAGGGGAAGGCGATCACCAGGTCGGGACGTACGCCGGCGGTGGTAGGCGGCGGGTCAGAGATGATCGGCGGTGTGCCGTTGGCCAGGACGTCGCGCAGCACGAGGTCCCGCACGTGCTCCACCACGCTGGGGGTGGCGATGGTGCCGACGTCCACGTCGGTCAGGGTGACGCCGGTGATCGGCGCGATCGCGCAGGTTCAGTGCCCGGTCGGCGGTGCGCACGGTCATGTCGCGCGCGCCGATCCCGCCCACCACGGGGATGCCATGTCAACCCCTTGCACTGATCCAGAGCACAGCACCCCGGGAACAGGCCGCAACCGGTTGCAGGATCGCCTCGGCGCGACGTCAGCGGTCCTCCACGTCGGGGCCAGGCGGCCCGACGGGCCGAACCCGCGCATGTGGGAGCTCGCCGGCGCCTCGCACGCCGACACCTACCGCAACACCACCGGCCGCTTCGACCTCACCCGCGCCACGCCCCGGGAGCTGGCCGCCGCGCTGGCCCCGGCCACCCGCGTGATCGGCATGGACCTGCTGCACCTGGCCGACTCCGGCCCCCAGCACCACTACGTCGCCAAGGCGGCGGTCCGGCGGCTCGACGCGTGGGTGCGCGAGGCCGTCCGCCGCCGCACGCTCCCCCGCCGGCCACCGGGCCGGTCGTTCTCTCCGCTCTCCTGGAGAGTCTGTACGGCGAGGACGGTTACCTGCCCGCCTTCGAGGGCCACTGACGACGCCGTTGCCCGGGGGTTCCTTCTCGCGGACGACGCGCCGTCGATCAAGGCCCTGGCTGCGGCGGCGATGGAGCTCAGGGCGCCGTGAGCCCTCCTGTTCCGAGGGCGGCTCGTGGTCCTCAGACGCTCAGCACCTTGCGGAGCAGCTCGCCGAACTGGGCGGGGTGCGTGGTCAGGCCCACGTGGCCGCCCGGGAAGTGCACCAGCTCCGCGCCTGACCGCTCGGCCAGGCAGGCGACGGCGCGGTAGGGCAGCTCGCCGCGCGAGTCCTCGCCGGCCGCGAGCACGAGCCGGTCCGACAGGGCGTGCAGGCGCTCCACGTCGGGGGTGTAGGCCATGAAGCTCGGCACGATCCGCCCGAGGAAGTACGGCATGTCCGCCATCGTCCGTTCCGCCCGCGCCGCCGCCTCCGGTGGCAACTCGGCGACCGCCGGCGCTGCGGCGGGCTCAGCGGCGGGCTCAGCGGCCCCCGCAGCGGCCTGCGCAGCGGCGGCCGGCGGAGCGGCCCCGGTGGAGGCGGCGGCGCCTGGGGAGGCGGGGCGGCTGAGACCTGCCGCGAAGACGGCCGCCGCGGGCATCAGCCCCTCCCGTTCGAAGGTCTCCTGGACCCGGGCCAGCATCGCCCGATGCGTGGCCGCGTCCGGCAGCACCTCCACCACCGGCGGCTCGTGCGCCACGACGCGCTCGACCCGCTCAGGATGGCTGACGAGCAGATGCAACGCGACGATCGCCCCCGAACTGCACCCCGCCACCCGAGCGGGCGCATCCGGCGACAGCAACTCCAGCAGCCGATAGGCGTCATCGGCATGCTGCCCGACCGACTGCCGGGCTTCGGGATCATCCAGCGGGCTGCGGGACAGCCCGCGCGGGTCGTAGGACACCACCGTGTACTCGGTGGCCAACTCGCCCGCGACGCCGTCGAACGAGGCCGCGCCGCCCGTGCCGCCGGGGATCAGCAGCAGGAGCGGGCCGCTGCCGCGCACCTCGTAACGCAGGTCGGCGCCGTCCACCCGCAGGTGGCCGATGGTGGGGCCGGTCATGTCGATTCTCCTTCGTGTGCGGGCCAGTGCTCCAGGAGGATGTGCAGGGCGTCGAGGCAGCGCAGCCAGGTGGCCTCCGCCGGGCGCGCGTGTGCGAAACCGCCCGCCGCCTCGAGGCTGACGAAGCCGTGCAGCGTGCTGCGCATGAGCCGGACCGCGTCGGTCAGGTCGGGCTCGGCCAGCTCGTAGGCGCGCAGCATGCTGTAGGTCAGCTCGATCGCGCGCCGCGGCCCCGATGCCCGGGCGACGAGCTCGGGATCGATCTCCATCGGGGTCTGCGTCGCGGTGTAGCGGCCCGGGTGGTCGTGGGCGTAGCTCCGCCACGCGGTCGCGTACGCCACGAGCGCGTCCCTGCCGGCCCGGCCGGCGGTGGCCTCCGCGATGCGGACGGTCTTCTCCTCCGCCGCCAGCAGCGCGATCCGGCCCCGCAGGTCGTCGAGGCTGCGGACGTGCGCGTACAGGCTGGCGTCCTTCACCCCCAGCCGGCGGGCCACCGCGGACATGGTCACGTGCTCCAGCCCGACCTCGTCGGCCAGCTCGGCACCGACGAGCGTCACCCGCTCGGCCGTCAGCCCCATGCGCGCCATGCACGTCACTCCTTTCCTAGGACCACTAGATTACACCTAATAATCCTAGGCAACGCACAAGGGGCAAATTTTCGGGGCTCGACTGAAAATTTCAGCACCCGACCCGCACACCGCCAACCATGGCAACCAGGACATTCACGCATCCCGCCACTCCCCTCCCTCACAACCTGACGGGACTCATTGACAAGCCTCCACAATGCGCCCGATACTTTCGCCACCGTTCCGATAGTTTCGGCGATGCCCGCCTTCACGAGAAGGAAGCATGCAGATGAACGACACCCCCCATCCCCCGCAGCGCCGCCGACGCGGCCGACTCCGGCGGTTCGCAGGCAGGGCCTGTGCCGTGGCCGCCGCGCTGGCCGTGGCGATGCTGCCCAGCGTCGCGTACGCGGCGATCACCACCAACCAGACCGGCACCAACAACGGCTACTTCTACTCGTTCTGGACCGACAGCCAGGGAACGGTCTCCATGGAGCTCGGGTCCGGCGGCAACTACAGCACGTCGTGGCGGAACACCGGGAACTTCGTGGCCGGCAAGGGGTGGAACCCCGGCGGGCGCAGGACGGTGACCTACTCCGGCAGCTTCAACCCGTCGGGCAACGCCTACCTGACGCTGTACGGATGGACGAGGAACCCGCTCATCGAGTACTACATCGTCGACAACTGGGGCACCTACCGGCCCACCGGCACGTACAAGGGCACGGTGACCACCGACGGCGGCACGTACGACATCTACCAGACGACGCGCTACAACGCCCCGTCGATCGAGGGCACCCGCACCTTCAACCAGTACTGGAGCGTGCGCCAGTCGAAGAAGACCGGCGGCACCATCACGGCCGGCAACCACTTCGACGCCTGGGCCCGCTACGGCATGAACCTGGGCAGCCATGACTACCAGATCATGGCCACCGAGGGTTACCAGAGCAGCGGCAGCTCCAACATCACGATCGGCGGCTCCGGCGGTGGTGGTGGCGGCGGTGGCGGTGGCGGCGGCGGGGGTTGCACCGCCACGCTCTCCGCCGGCCAGCAGTGGAGCGACCGCTACAACCTGAACGTCGCGGTCAGCGGCTCCAGCAACTGGACCGTCACGATGAACGTGCCGTCCCCGGCGAAGGTCCTGTCCACCTGGAACATCAGCGCCAGCTACCCGAGCGCCCAGGTGCTCACCGCCAGGCCCAACGGCAGCGGCAACAACTGGGGCGTGACCATCCAGCACAACGGCAACTACACCTGGCCGACGGTCTCCTGCAGCGCGAGCTGACCTTCGGGCACCCGCGGCACGGCGGCGCCTCACCTGCCGCCGCGCCGCGCACGCGTGCCCGTTCAGAACGGGAAGGCGCGATCCTGGTCGCGTACGGTCACCCACTGCAGCTCGCAGAACTCCTCGGCCGCGAACCCCATCCCGAACCGCCCCCACCCGCTGTCCTTGACCCCGCCGAACGGCATGTGCGGCTCGTCGTTGACGGGCTGGTCGTTGACGTGCACGATGCCGACGTCCAGCGCGGCGGCCAGCCGCAGGCCGCGGCGGCTGTCGCCGGTGATGACGGAGGCGACCAGCCCGAAGTCGGAGGCGTTGGCGCGGGCGACCGCCTGCTCGGCCGACTCGACCGGCTCCAGCACCACCACGGGCCCGAACGTCTCCCCCTGCGCGATCTCGGCCTCGTCGGGCACGTCGGTGAGCACCGTGGCCGGGTAGCACGGCGGCGCGGGGACGCCGCCGGCCAGGACGCGGGCGCCGAGCGCGACCGCCTCCTTGACCCGGCGGTCGAGCAGGGCCAGCGCCCATTCGTTGATCACGGGGCCGACGACGGTGCCGGGGTCTGCCGGGTCGCCGGTGGGCAGCGCCGCCACCCTGGCCGCGAACCGCTCGGCGAACGCCGCCGCCAGCGGGCGCTCGACGTAGATCCGGCGGGCGCACATGCACACCTGCCCCTGGTGCACGAACGCGCCGAAGGTGGCGGCGTCCACGGCGTAGCCGAGGTCGGCGTCGGCCGCCACGATGAGCGGGTTCTGGCCGCTGAGCTGCAGCACCACCCGCTTGAGGTGCCGCCCGGCCTTCTCCGCCAGCCGCCTGCCGGTCGGCGTGGAGCCGGTGAAGTTGACGCGCTTGACGAGCGGGGCGGCCAGCAGCGCGTCGGCGACGGCGCCGGCCTCGCCCGGCGCGTGGGTGACGACGTTGAGCGCGCCGGCGGGCAGGCCCGCCTCCGCGAGGATCTCCGCCCACAACGCGCCCCCGGTGTACGGGGCCTCCTCGGACGGTTTGAGCACCACGGTGTTGCCGAGCGCGAGCGGCCCGATGACGGCCCGGCCCGACAGGGTGAGGGAGGCGTTCCACGGCGCGATGGCGGCCACCACGCCGACCGGGCGGCGCACGGCCATGGCCTGGGTGCCCGGCACGTCGGAGGGCAGCAGCTCACCCGCCGGCTGGTAGGCCAGGTGGGCGGCCTGGCGCAGCGACTTGGTCGCGAAGTCGAGCTGGATCTCACCGAAGTGGCGGCCGCAGCCGGTCTCGGCGGCCAGCGCGGCGAGCACCTCGCCGCCGCGCCGCTCCAGGATGCCGGCGGCGCGCAGGAAGACCTGCTGCCGCTGCCCCGGCAGCGCCCGCGCCCACTCGCCGAACGCCTCGTGGGCGGCGGCGACGGCCCGGTCGGCGTCCTCGCCGTCGCCCGCGGCGACCTCGCCGAGCGTCTCGCCGGACCACGGGGAGCGGTCGGGGTACCAGCGCCCTGAGCCGGCCTCCTGCCACTCCCCGCCGATGAAGTGGCCGATCCGCGGCCTGTCCCAGCCGCCCCCGATGAGCTGCGCTCCGGCCATCAAGCTCGTCTCTCCTCGCTGGTGTCGTCGGCACAACCGGCTCGTAAGCGTGCCACCCCTGGCAGGGCACGCCCAACCATGTTCGAACCTCTGAAACGGACAGCCCCTATTCTGACCGTCGTGACCGATGACGACTCCCTCCGCCCGCGCGGCCGCTCGGCCGCGGACGCCTCGTTCTCCGTCTCGCTGGAGCGCGGGCTGCGCATCCTGTCCGCCTTCACCGGCAGCCGCTCGGTGCTGGGAATCGCCGACCTGGCCAGGGCGGTGGGGCTGAACAAGAGCACGACCCACCGCTACGTGGCCACGCTGACCAAGCTCGACTACATCCAGCAGGACCCGGAGACCAGGAAGTACTTCCTCGGGCCGCGCGCGGCCGACCTGGGCTTCGCCGCGATCGACTCCATGGAGCTGGGCAGGGTCGCGGGCCCGCTGCTGCAGGCGCTGGCGGACGAGACCGGCTACACCGTGAGCATGGGGCTGTGCGACGGCCCCGACATCGTCTACGTCGACCGCCGCCGCAGCGGCCGGCGCAGCTCGCCGGCCATGGACCTCAACCTGCACGTGGGCTCGCGGCTGCCGGCCTACTGCACCTCGATGGGCAAGGCGCTGCTGGCCTTCAAGGACGCGGCGGCGCTGCGGCAGATCCTCGACCACACCGACATGGCGCGCCGCGGCCCCAAGACGATCACCAACAGGGAGGAGCTCACGGCGGCGCTGGCCAAGGTGCGCCAGAGCGGCGTGGCGGTCAACGACGAGGAGCTGGCGCCGGGGCTGCGCTCGTTCGCGGCGCCGGTGCGCGACCGCTCGGGCGAGGTCGTCGCGGCGGTCAACGTCGCCGTGCACCTCACCGTGGCGCCGACGGCGGTGGAGGCGCTGGCGGCCCGCATCGAGCCGCCGCTGCGGCGCACCGCCGCCGAGATCTCCCGGCGGCTGGGCCATCGGCCCTGAACCGGTGTTCCGGTGAGGAAAGTCGCGTTCCAGCGTCTCGAACCACCTGTTGCCCTGGTCCGTGCCCGAACGTAGCGTCACCTCAACTTTCCGCCGCCCGGCCCGTGAGGCTCCGGCCGCGTGGTGGTCACCCCCCGGAGCAACCGCGGCAGGTCATCCCCCTTCCTGACGCCGCGGCGAACAGGAGTTGTCGTGAGCGAGACCGCGACGGGCGGCATGAACCGCCGTTCCTTTCTCAGAACGGCCGGTCCTCAGCGTGCAGTGGTCCGCTTACATGGTCTTCATCGGGGTGATCGGCGGCATCGGCACCATCCGGCAGCGACGGGACGGTCCTGTCCGCGGCGCTGCTCGTCGAGCGCCTGACCCCACCACTACCCCACCCCTGAACACCCCCATACGACTCGGACGAGGAGGAACCTCCCGTGGGACTGCTGGACAGCGTCAACTGGCAGGCGAGCATCTTCAAGAACGGCACGTGGACGCCCGCCCGCGGCGGCGACTACGCGATCGTCGAGCCCGCCACCGGAGGCGAGCTCGGCCGGATGGGCCTGGCGAGCCCCGAGGACGTGGCAGAGGCCGCCGCGAGCGCGGCCGCCGCGCAACGCGAGTGGGCCGCGCTGCCGTATACCGCCCGCGCCGCCGTCCTGCGCAGGGCGGGCGACCTGTGGCAGCGGCACGCCGAGGAGATCAGCGGCTGGAACGTGCGGGAGGTCGGCGCGGTCCCCGGCATGGCGGGGTTCGCGCTGCACGTGGCCGCCGAGGAGTGCTACGAGGCGGCGGCGCTGCCCGGCCGGGCGATCGGCGAGCTGCTGCCGTCGGAGCAGCCGCGGCTGTCGCTGGCGCGGCGCGTGCCGGCCGGGGTGGTGGCGGTGATCTCGCCGTTCAACGTGCCGATCATCCTCGGCGTCCGGTCGGTCGCCCCGGCGCTCGCGCTCGGCAACGCCGTCCTGCTCAAACCCGACCCCCGTACGGCGGTCACCGGGGGCACGCTGCTGGCCCGCGTGTTCGAGGAGGCGGGGCTGCCGCCGGGCGTGCTGCAGATGCTCCCGGGCGGCCGGGACGTGGGCGAGGCGCTGATCACCGACCCGCACGTGCGCGTCGTCTCCTTCACCGGCTCCACCGCCGTCGGCCGGCGCATCGGCGAGCTGGCCGGCAAGCACCTCAAGCGCGCCCACCTGGAGCTGGGCGGCAACTCCGCGCTGCTGGTGCTGGACGACGCCGACGTGGACGCGGCGGTGAACCTGGCCGCCTGGGGCTCGTTCTTCCACCAGGGGCAGATCTGCATGACCACCGGCCGCCACCTGGTCGCCGACCGGCTCTACGACGACTTCGTGGAACGGCTCGCCGCCAAGGCCGGCGCCCTTCCTGTCGGCGACCCCGCCGCCGGCGAGGTCGCCCTCGGCCCGGTGATCGACGCCGGGCAGCGCGACAAGATCCACGGCCTGGTGACCGCCAGCGTCGACCAGGGCGCGCGGCCCGCCTCGGGCGGCACGTACGAGGGGCTCTTCTACCGCCCGACGGTGCTGGCCGACGTGCCGCTGACCGCGCCCGCGTTCGCCGAGGAGGTCTTCGGCCCCGTCGCGCCCGTCACCCGCGTCTCGTCGGCCGACGAGGCCGCCGAGCTGGCCGCCGCCGGTGAGTACGGGCTGTCGCTGGGCATCGTGACCCGGGACGTGATGCGCGGGCTGGCCGTGGCCGAGCGCATCCCGACGGGGATCGTGCACATCAACGACCAGACGGTCAACGACGAGGCCAACGCGCCGTTCGGCGGCGTGCGCGCCTCCGGAACCGGCTCCCGCTTCGGCGGGGCGGCGGCCAACGTCGAGGCGTTCACCGAGACGCGGTGGATCACCATGCGCGGCGAGCCGCCCCGCTACCCGTTCTGACGCCGGGCCGGGCGGCTGCGGAAGCGGTCAGCACGGTTGCGCCGCGCCGGCCGTGCGCCAGACCGAGACGTGGCTGCGGCTGTCGCCGGTGAACGGCTCGCGGGCCCAGCCGCCCCACCGCGCCTCCAGGGTCATCCCGGCCAGCCGCGCCATGAGGTCCAGCTCGGCCGGCCACACGTAGCGGTGGGTCGAGGAGTAGGTCTCGACCTGCCCGTCCACCGTCCAGTAGTGGTGGGAGACCGCGAGTTGCGCGGCCACGTCGTACTCCTCGAAGCCCAGGTGCGACGGGGTGACGGCGAACGGGTGGACGGTCTGGCCGGGTGGGAGGCGGCGTAGCTCGGGGATGTAGACCTCGATGACGAAGCGGCCGCCCGGCTCCAGGTGGGATGCCGCGTTGCGGAAGCACTCGACCTGCTCGTCCTGGGTGGTCAGGTTGGTGATCGTGTTGCGGACCAGGTAGGCGAGGGCGAACGTGCCGTCCACGCGGGTGGTGGCGAAGTCGCCGGCGGTCACGGCGAGGTGCTCGGCACCCGGTTTGCTGCGGAGCTGGGCGATCATCGCGGCCGAGAGGTCGATGCCGTGCACGCGGACGCCGCGCCGGCTGAGCGGCAGGGCGAGGCGGCCGGTGCCGATGCCGAACTCCAGGGCGGTGGCGGCCGGGCCCGCGAGGTCGGCGAGGAGGTCCACCGCCGGGTCGACGACCGCGGGGTCGAACAGCTCGGGCCATTTCTGCTCGTAGGTCTGCGCCAGGCGGGCGTCGAAGGTGTTCTGCGGCATGAGGCCACTGTGGGCACGGGCCGGTCGCGTGCGCCACTCGTTTGCAACGCGCGGCGTTGCGTACGTAATACCTCTATGCGTACAGTGTTCCCGCATAGGGAACGACGTACACGTGGAGGATGTCGAGATGACCGAGCCGTTGGCAGAGCTGCCTCTCACCCGCGCCCCCGGCTGCCCGTTCGATCCCCCGCCCGAGCTGGCCGGGGTGCGGGAGCAGGCGCCGGTCAGGCGGCTGACCTTCCCCGACGGGCACGAAGGATGGCTGGTGACCGGGCACGCGGCCGCCCGGGCGGTGCTGGGTGACGCCCGGTTCAGCTCGCGGCCCGAGCTGATGCACTTCCCGATGCCGGGGGTGCGCTTCGGCGACGTGCCCCCGGCGGCGGTCGGTCACCTCACCGGGATCGACGCGCCCGAGCACACCCGCTACCGGCGGCTGCTGATCGGCAAGTTCACCGTCCGCCGCATGAACCTGCTCACCGAGCGCGTCAGGCAGTTCACCGCCGCGCAGCTCGACGTCCTGGCCGAGCACGGGCCGCCCGCCGACCTGGTGCGGCTGTTCGCGCAGCCGGTGCCCGCGCTGATGATCTGCGAGCTGCTGGGGGTCCCGTACGCCGACCGCGAGAGCTTCCAGCGCCACGCCGTGGTGCTGGAAGGCGGCGACCACAGTGCCGAGGAGCAGATCGCGGCCTTCGGCGCACTGTCGGAGTACCTGCACGGGCTGGTGCTCGCCAAGCGCGCCCGCCCCACCGACGACCTGCTCAGCGACCTGACCACCACCGGCCTCGGCGACGAGGAGCTGTCCGGCCTCGGCGCCTTCCTGCTCGGCGCCGGGCTCGACACGACCGCGAACATGATCACGCTCGGCACGTTCGCCCTGCTGAGCCACCCCGAGCAGCTCGCGGCCCTGCGCGCGGACCCGGCGCTCGCCGACCAGGCCGTCGAGGAGCTGCTGCGTTACCTGAGCATCGCGCACACCGGCATGCGGGTCGCGCTGGAGGACGTCGAGCTGGACGGCCACCTCATCGGGAAGGGCGAGACGGTCGTGCTGTCGGTGCAGGCGGCCAACCGCGACCCGGCCAGGTTCGCCGACCCGGACCGCCTCGACCTGCGCCGGCCGGCCGTCGGGCACCTGGCGTTCGGCCACGGCGTGCACCAGTGCCTGGGCCAGCAGCTCGCCCGGGTCGAGCTGCGCGTCGCGCTGCCCGCGCTGGTCGGCCGCTTCCCTGCGCTGCGCCTGGCCGTGCCCGCGGAAGAGGTGCCGCTGCGCGGCGGCATCGACATCTACGGCGCGGCGCGGCTCCCCGTCACCTGGGAGGACTGAGCCCGGCTCGACTTGAGGTAGGCGATGCCCAGGTCGAGGGCCGACTCCAGATGGGTGGTCTGCCCGGTGGACATCTGGATCAGCACGCCGCCCTGGATGCCGGCCAGGATGGCGGCCGCGGCGCGGTCGGGGTCGAGGGCGGGGTCGATCTCGCCGCTCTCCTGCATGTGCCGCACCCCGGCGGCGATCTCGGCCTGCCAGCGCGCCATCAGCTCGCTGACCACTGCCTGGGCTCCGGGTGTGCGGTCGCCGAGGTGGGAGGTGACGGAGTTGAGCGGGCACAGGCGCCCCTGCCTGCGGTAGCGGTCGACGACCTTGTCGCGCCACGCCTGCCAGGCCGGCCAGGACGTCAGCTCGTCGAGCTGGGGGCGCTGGTCCGCCAGCACCCGGTCGGCCTCGAACCTGGCCACGGCCAGCAGCAGCTCCTCGCGCCCGCCGGGGAAGTAGTGGAAGAGCTGGCTCTTGCTGGTCGCCGTCACCGACAGCACGTCGTCGAGGGTCGTGGCGGCCACGCCGTACTCGCGGATGAGCTCGGCCGCGCCTTCGAGGATGCGCTGCCGCGTGGCGGCTCCCTTACGGGTGAGCGTGGGCATGATCCACCTCCATGGTGATCCACCCTATCCTGTTCTGGACTTGCGGGTCCATTTTCCTACCGCCCGCTGGCCCGCTACTGCATCGGCTGCCGGCGCCTGGCCGAGACGGCCTGAGCCCCGTCAGATCACGCACCCCTCCGCGCTCAGGTCGCGCACGCTACCGGCGCCCTCGGCCAGGCGCCGGTAGGAGGGGCACTGCGTGAAGTCCTCGGCGGTGCACTCCATGAGGTGCTCGATCAGCCGCTTGGACGCGGCGATCTCCGAGAGCCGCCGCTCGAGGTCCGCGTGATGCCGTTCGAGCAGGGCTCGGCGCTCGGCCCGGCCCGCCGCGCCGAGCACCTCCCTGATCTGGTCGAGGCTCATCCCGCCGCCCTTGGCCCGGATGATCGTCAGGACCCGTACGGCGTGGTCGCGGGTGTAGCTGCGGCGGCCGTTCACCCGGGTGGCGGGGGTCAGCAGGCCCATGGCCTCCCAGTGGCGCAGCACGTGCGGCGCCAGGCCGAAGCGCTCGGCCAGCTCGCCGATGCGCATCGAGTCGGTTGACTTCATGTTGACATCAACTCACGGTGTACACGCGGGTGGTGCCGAACACGCCCGTGTCCTTGCGCCGCCAGGGCGTCACCGTGCGCAGGTGGCGGAAGCGGCCGGTGCTCAGCAGGTGCGCCTCCTCGACGGGGTTGAAGTAGATGACGGTGATCGGGCGCGGGTTGCGATCGGCCGAGTCGAGCAGGCGGTCCATGGCGGCGGCGAACGTCCGTCCCCTGAACGGGTTGTTCAGGAACACCACACTGACGTCGTCCGGGATGTCGTAGTCGAGCACGTCCGACTGCACGATCTCGACCTTCCGCGCGCGGGTCCTGAGCCGGGTGGTGACCAGGTTGGCCCTGGCCACCTCGGCCAGCTCGGGCGACAGCTCGACGCCGATGACCTGCTTGAACGGGTAGTTGCCCGCAGCCTCCAGCACCATGCGGCCCTTGCCCGCGCCCAGGTCGAGGAAGACGTCCTGCGCTCCGACGTCCCGGACGGGCAGCGCCCGGCGCAGCGTGCCCCAGTGGGCGGGCGAGTAGTAGACGCGGTCGGGGTGGTCGAGGCCGAAGTCCGCGAGGTCGGCGAAGTCGGCGGTGCTCACGCCGTAGCGCTGGTCGTACAGCAGCCGGGCCAGCCTGCCGCGCAGCGAGCGCAGCCGTACGGGCACGCCACCCATCATCACGACCTCCTCCGCCGGCAGCATCGCCTCGCACCCCAGGGCCATGGGCGCGCTCGTCACCAGGGCCCCGAGCAGCAGCGGCAGCTTCTCCCGTACGGTCGTACGCGGGCTGCCGGACAGCGGGGCGGCCAGGTCGTCGATCACAGTCACAGGCGTCTCCTCCGAAGGCGTCCGGCGCTCAGGGTGTCCGGCTACGGCCTGAGTGTGACAAGCCAGGGCGGGTCAGGACAGCCCTTGACAAGTAGGCTTGTGCACCTCATTCGCGACGACGCCGCGCCGGGAGCCGAAGATGGCCGATGCCAGCCCGCCCGTACGACGGGCCCTGTTCCTGCACGCGCCGGCCCGGCGCAGGCCGCGGGTGGTGCTGGAGCGGATGCTGGAGCTGGTGGACGACGACACGCCGCCCGACGGCCCCGACGGCCCCGTCGCCGTGCTGGAGCGGCGCCTGGCCGCGCTGCTCGGCAAGGAGCGCGCGCTGTTCTTCCCCAGCGGGACGATGGCGCAGCAGGCCGTGCTGCGCGTGCACGCCGACCGCGCCGGGCGCCGCACCTTCGCCGGGCACCCGTACACGCATCTGGACGTGTGGGAGGAGCAGGGCTACAACGCGGTGCACGGGCTGCGCTTCCGGCGCGCCGGCGACCCGTACGAGCTGATGACCGCGCAGGACCTGACCGCGATCGGCGAGCCGCTGGCGGCGGTGGTGTGGGAGCTGCCGCAGCGCGACCTGGGCGGCCTGCTCCCCGAGTGGGACGCGCTGGGCGAGCAGGTGGGGCTGATGCGGGCGACCGGCGCCGCCGCGCACCTGGACGGGGCCCGGCTGTGGGAGGCGCAGACGTACTACCGGCGGCCGCTCGACGAGATCGCCGGCCTGTTCGACTCCGTGTACGTCTCGCTCTACAAGAGCCTGCAGGGCGTGCGGGGCGCCGTGCTCGCGGCGGACTCGGGCACGGTGGCCGCCGCCGAGGTGTGGCGGCAGCGGCTCGGCGGCGGCATCGCCGACGCGTGGCCGCTCGCGCTGGCCGCCCTGACCGGCCTGGACACGATCGCGGAGCGCATGCCCGCCTACCGCGACCACGCCATCGCCATCGCCGCCGCGATCAACGCCGACGGGGCCGCCCGCACCCGCCCGGAGCCGCCGCAGACGCCGCTGTTCCACGTGCACCTGCCCGCCTCGAAGCAGGCCGTCGAGCGAGCCGGCCGGGAGCTGCTGGAGGAGCAGGGCGTGCAGCTCTGGGGCCGGGTGCGCAGCGGGCCCGACCCGTCCCGCTGCAGCTTCGAGATCACCGTCGGCGAGAACGCGATGGACTTCACGCCCGAGGAGGTGGCCGCCCTCCTGCGCGACGTGCTGGCCCGCGCCGCGAAGTAGGGCGCGTACCGCGTGGCGGCCAGGCCGTACCGTGAGTCGCTCGCCCGCCGCACGCCCTCCTCGAAGGACGGGACGACGGCGACGCGGGCGACCGGCCCGAACATCTCCTCGGTCATGACCAGCATGGACTCGTCCACGCCGGTGAGCACCGTCGCGGGGTCGTAGAAGCCCCTGCCCCCGGGCACCCCGCCTGGCCGCCCATGGCGGGGCGCGCCGCGGGCGTGCTGATGCTCAGCCCGGGGCCGCTCTCGACGGCGGAGCTGCAGAGCGCGCTCGACGCCGGCAAGGGCTCGGTCTCGGAGATCACCCGCCTGCTGGTCGGCAGCGGCACCGTGCGGCGTTTCAAGGAGCCCGGCTCCCGCCAGTACGTCTACGAGTGGCGCGACGACGCCTGGATCGGCTGCCTGCAGCACATGCTGGAGCAGACCAGGGAGCTGCTCATCCTCGCCGAGCACGCGCGGGCCCGGGGCGAGGAGGTGCCGGAGCCGCAGCGCGGGCGGCTGCGCGAGATGCACGAGTACTACACGTTCATGGCCGGGCACATCGAGGCGCTGCTCGCGGAGTACAGGACCATGAAGGGCGCCTCCTAGCCCCTCCAGTGCGCGCCGCTGCCCCGGGCCTCGTCGAAGACCAGCCAGGTGCGCGTGGACAACACCCCCGGCACGTCCTGGATGCGCTCCAGCACCACGTGCCGCAGCGTCTCGTTGTCGGGCGTCCTGACCAGGACCAGGATGTCGTAGTCGCCGCCGACCATGGCGAAGTGCTCGACGAAGGGGATCTCCCTGAGCTGGGCCAGCACCGCGCGCCAGGAGTTCTGCTCGATGGTCACCGACACGTACGCGCTGGTGCCCAGGCCGGCCTTGTGCGGTGCGAGCTCCACGGTGAAGCCGGTGATCACGCCGTCTTCCATGAGCCGGGTGAGGCGGGCGTAGGCGTTGGCACGGGAGATGTGCACGCGTTCGGCGAGCGTGCGCACCGACATCCGGCCGTCGCGCAGCAGCTCGGCGATGATCGCCCGATCGACGGCGTCCACCCCGGTGGCCGAACGTCCCGGCCAGCCGTTCCCAGAGGCCTCTTCGCCCGACAATTGGCCTCCCATCAGGCTGTTCCCAACCATTCGTCGCTCATTATGACTCCTCTCTTGAACGGATGGCCAGACAGACGGACGCTTTCTGTGACAAATGTCCCAGAGAGGATCACCAGCAGAAAGTGAGTGTCCTCATGTCCACGAAGACGTCGGCGAGGGCCGTGCGGGAGCTGCTGCCCTCGCCCGGGCCCATCAGGTTCGTCGATGAGCACGGCTCCGCCGTCAAGGCTCCCCCGGGGTACACCGTGCCGCCGGACGAGCTGCTGCGCGAGGCGTACCGGTGGATGGTCGTGGGTCGGCGCTTCGACACCCAGGCGACGGCGCTGACCAAGCAGGGCAGGCTGGCCGTCTACCCGTCCAGCCGGGGGCAGGAGGCGTGCCAGGTCGCGGGCGTGCTCGCGTTGCGCGAGCGGGACTGGCTGTTCCCCACCTACCGCGACTCAGTGGCGCTGGTGGCGCGCGGGCTCGACCCGGTCGAGGTGCTGACGCTGCTGCGCGGCGACTGGCACTGCGGCTACGACCCGGTGGCCACCCGGGTGGCGCCCCAGTGCACGCCGCTGGCCACGCAGGTGCTGCACGCCACCGGCATGGCGGAGGCGCTGCGCCGCAAGGGCGAGGACGGCGTGGTGATGGCCTTCATCGGGGACGGCGGGACGAGCGAGGGCGACTTCCACGAGGCGCTCAACTTCGCCGCCGTGCTGAAGGCGCCCGTGGTGTTCTTCGTGCAGAACAACAAGTACGCCATCTCCGTGCCGCTGGCCAAGCAGAGCGCGGCGCCGGCGCTGGCCTACAAGGGCGTCGGGTACGGCGTGCCCGCCGAGCAGGTGGACGGCAACGACCTGGTGGCGGTGCTTTCCGTGCTGTCCGCGGCCGTGGAGCACGCGCGTGGCGGGCGGGGGCCGTTCCTCGTCGAGGCGCACACGTACCGGATGGACGCGCACACCAACGCCGACGACGCCACCCGCTACCGCGACGAGGAGGAGGTGCGGCGCTGGGGCGCGGCCGACCCGCTGCCCCGGCTGGAGACGTACCTGCGCGGGCGCGGCCTGCTCGCCGACGAGGACGTCGAGTCCGCCCGTACGCGCGGCGAGTCGCTCGCCGCCGACCTGCGGGCGCGGATGAACGCCGACACCGAGCCCGACCCCCTGGAGATCTTCGACCACGTCTACGCCGAGCCCACCCCCCAGCTCCTCGAACAGCGCGAGCAGCTGCGGGCCGAGCTGAACGCACAGGAGAGCTGACATGCCCACCGTCTCGATGGCGCAGGCCCTGAACACGGCCCTGCGCGACGCGCTGCGCGACGACGAGCGCGTGCTGGTCTTCGGCGAGGACGTCGGCCCACTCGGCGGCGTCTTCCGCATCACCGACGGGCTGACCAGGGACTTCGGCGAGGAGCGGTGCTTCGACACGCCGCTGGCCGAGTCGGGCATCGTCGGCCTCGCGGTCGGCCTGGCCATGGGCGGCTTCCGCCCGGTCGTCGAGATGCAGTTCGACGCCTTCGCCTACCCGGCGTTCGAGCAGATCGCCTCGCACGTCGCCAAGCTGCGCAACCGCACGCGCGGCAAGCTGGCGCTGCCGATGGTGATCAGGGTGCCGTACGCGGGCGGCATCGGCGGGGTCGAGCACCACTGCGACTCCAGCGAGGCGTACTACGCCCACACCCCCGGGCTGAAGGTCGTCACCCCGGCCACCGTCGAGGACGCCTACTGGCTGCTGCGCGACGCCATCGCCGACCCCGACCCGGTGGTGTTCCTGGAGCCGAAGAAGCTGTACTGGGCCAAGGCCGAGGCCGCGCTGGAGCGGCGCGCGGCGGCGCCGTTCGGGCGCGCGGTGATCCGGCGGCCCGGCCGTGACGCCACCCTGGTCGCCTACGGGCCCTCGGTGCCCGTCGCCATGGAGGCCGCCTCCGCCGCCGCCGAGGACGGGCTGGACCTGGAGGTCGTGGACCTGCGCACCATCGTGCCCCTCGACGACGAGACCGTGGTCGCGTCGGTGCGGCGTACCGGGCGGTGCGTGGTGGTGCAGGAGGCGCAGGGGTTCGCCGGGGTGGGGGCCGAGATCGCGGCGCGGGTGCAGGAGCGGTGCTTCCACTCGCTGGCCGCGCCCGTGCTGCGGGTGGCGGGGTTCGACATCCCCTATCCGCCGCCGAAGCTGGAGCACGCGCATCTGCCCGGGGTGGATCGGGTGCTGGACGCGGTCGACCGGCTGCAGTTCGACGACCTGCCCGACGTGCGGCATCTGGCCAGGGGGGCGGCGTGAACACCCTTGAGGCGCAGCTCTTCCGGCTGCCCGATCTGGGGGAAGGGCTGACCGAGGCCGAGGTGGTGGTGTGGAAGGTCGCCGCCGGGGACAGCGTGGAGATCGACCAGATCGTGGTGGAGGTGGAGACGGCCAAGGCTGCCGTGGAGGTGCCCGTGCCGTATGCGGGGGTCGTGCTGGAGCTGCATGCCGCGGCGGGTTCGACCGTGTCCGTGGGGGATCCGCTGATCTCGGTCGGCCCCGGCGGCGGTCTTGGTGATGGTACGGGCACGGCCTCGGGCGGGGCCTCGGGCGGGGCCCCGGGCGGGGCCTCGGGCGGGGCCTCGGGCGGCGGCACGGGCGGCGGCGCCGATCCGGCGGCGGAGCGGTACCGGGAGGAGGAGCGGGCCGGGTCCGGCAACGTGCTGATCGGCTACGGCACGGGGCACCTCGCGCAGCGGCGGCGCCGTCGCCGGGGGCGCACCGGCGCGACCGCCACCGCGCACCTCGCTGTGCAGTCCATCGGGCAGTCCATCGGGCAGTCCATCGGGCAGCCCATCGGGCAGCCCATCGGGCAGCCCGCCGAGCCGGCCGCCGTCCCCCCGGCCGCGGCGGATCGCGGTGAGGCGCCGCGGGTGATCTCGCCGCTGGTGCGCAGGCTGGCGCAGGAGAACGGCATCGACCTGACCGGCGTCACCCCCAGCGGCCCCAACCGGGTCGTCCTGCGCCGCGACGTCGAACGCGCCATCGCGCAGTCCCGCGAACCGGCAGCCACCACAGAGCACGACACGCCCACCTCACCGCAGGAGCCCGAGCGCATCCCCCTGCGCGGCCTGCGCCGCGCGGTGGCCGAGAAGCTGTCCAGGAGCAGGACCGAGATCCCCGACGCCACCACCTGGGTGGACGTGGACGCCACCGCCCTGCTCGACACCAAGCAAGCCCTGCGCACAGCCGTCCCGGACAGACGCATCGGCCTGCTGGCGCTGCTGGCCCGCATCTGCGTCGCCGGCCTGCGCCGCTACCCGGAGCTCAACTCCACGGTCGACCTCGAACGGGCGGAGATCGTCCGCTACCCGCGGATCCACCTGGGCTTCGCCGCCCAGACCGATCGCGGCCTGGTCGTCCCGGTGGTCCGCGACGCACACACCCTGACGCTGGCGGAGCTGGCCGCCGAGCTGGCCCGCCTGACCGCCCAGGCCCGCGAGGGCACGCTGCCCCCGCAGTCGCTGACCGGAGGCACCTTCACCCTCAACAACTACGGCGTGTTCGGCGTGGACGGCTCCACCCCGATCATCAACCACCCGGAGGCGGCCCTGCTCGGGGTCGGCCGCATCATCGACCGGCCGTGGGCGGTGGACGGCGCGCTGGCGGTCCGCAAGATCACCCAGCTCTCGTTCACGTTCGACCACCGGGTCTGCGACGGCGGTGTCGCCGGCGGGTTCCTGCGCTACGTCGCCGACTGCGTGGAACGCCCGGCCACGCTGCTGGCCGACCTCTGAGGAACGGGCGAGCCGACGCGGTGCAGGGTGCCGTCGGGGTCGACGTAGGCGAACTCGCGCAGCCCGTACTCGGTGTCCTGGGGCCGCGTGAGCCGCCCCGGGACGCCGGCGGCGGCCCACGCGGCGTGCAGGGCGTCGGCGTCGGAGACGTACAGGTAGACGACCGCGCCGGTGCGGCCGGGGTCGTGCTCGGCCCATTCGTTCAGGTGCAGCGACACGCCGCCGCGCTCGACGAAGGCGTACCGTGCGCCGCCCGTGTAGGCGCGGACGCCGAAGCCGAGCAGCTGATAGCGCTCCATCGCCGCGTCCAGGTCGAGCACCGGCACCACCGGCGCCACGCTCTCGAACTCCACCCCGTCGGCCACCGCGAACCTCCTCCTTCGGCCCTCCCCCCATGATGCCCGTGATCGCCGGGTAAACTGGGGCCGTGCATCTGTACTTCCTGTGAGGACGACCGCCTCGCCCCGCCCGTGACGGGCGCGGCCTGGCACGTTCGCCGTCGTCTCTCACCCTCAGGCTCCCCGCCCCGCGTCCCCGGGACGGGCGCGAGCCTGTCTTCGACAGGAAGCACATGTCTGCCGACATCATGTCATCCGCTCGTTCGCGAGCCCAGCTCAACGCCACCGCCCTGCGCCTGTCGCGCGGTGGCCGTCCGGTCCTGACCGGCGTGGACCTCGTCGTCTCCCCCGGCGACCGCCTCGGGGTGGTCGGCGAGAACGGCCGTGGGAAGACCACCCTGCTGCAGGTGCTCGCCGGCGCGCTGGCCCCCGACTCGGTCACCGTGCACCGCGCCGGCACGCTGGGCGTCGCCGACCAGGAGGTGCCCGTCGCCGCCGACGGCACGGTCGGCGATCTCATCGACGTGGAGCTGGCCCAGGTGCGCGCGGTGCTGCGCGCGTTCGAATCGGCCGCCCACGACCTGGTCGAGGAGCGTCCAGGCGCCGAGGAGGCGTACGCCGAGGCGCTGGCGGCCGCCGACTCCATCGGCGCCTGGGAGGCCGACCACCGGGTCGGTGTCTCGCTGGCCGCGCTCGGCGCGGTCGCCGACCGTTCTGTGCCGCTGGCACAGCTGTCGGCCGGGCAGCGCTACCGGATCCGGCTGGCCTGCCTGCTGGGCGCGGGTCACGATCTGCTGCTGCTCGACGAGCCGACCAACCATCTCGACGCCGGCGGCCTGGACCACCTGACCGCCGCGCTCCGTGCGCATCCCGGCGGCCTGGTGCTGGTCAGCCACGACCGGGCGCTGCTGTCGGACGTGGTGACCGCCGTGCTGGACCTCGACCCGACCAGCGACGGGCGTCCCCGCACGTACGGGGGCGGGTACGCGGGTTACCTGGAGGGCCGGCGGGCCGAGCGTGAACGCTGGGAGAGCGCGTACCGCGACCAGCAGCTCGAACACCGCCGCCTCGCCCAGGATCTCTCAGCGGCGCAGAACCGGCTGTCCACCGGCTGGCGGCCGGACAAGGGCACCGGCAAGCACACCCGCGCCACCCGCGCGCCGGCCCTGGTGCGGGCGGTGCACCGGCGGCAGGAGCAGTTGGAGGCGCACCGCGTGGACGTGCCGCAGCCGCCGCTGCGCTTCCAGCCACCGCACCTGGACGCGCCCGCCGGCGTCACGCTGCTGCGCGCCGACGGCGTGACCGTACGGGGGCGCCTGGAGGAGCCGCGGTCGGTGCTGCTGCGCGCGGGCGACCGCCTGGTGGTGACCGGCCAGAACGGCTCGGGCAAGTCGAGCCTCCTGCACGTGCTCGCGGGCCGGCTCGCCCCGGACACGGGCTCCGTGCAGCGCGGGCGCGGCACGCGGGTCGCCCTGCTCGCCCAGGAGTCGCCGCCGCCGTCGCGGCGCCGCGCCTTCGAGGTGTACGAGGCCGCCGTGGGCCGGCTCGTCGGCTCGGGCGCGCTCGACGAGGCGGACACCATCGGGCTCGGCGGGCTCGGCCTGCTCCCTTCGCAGGCCCTGCACCGGCCGGTCGCCGAGCTGTCGGTGGGGCAGCGGCGCCGGCTCGACCTGGCGCTCCTGCTGGCCGCCCGGCCGCAGGTGATGCTGCTGGACGAGCCGACCAACCACCTGTCCATGGTCCTGATGGAGGAGCTGACCGAGGCGCTGGCCACGATGGGCGCCGCGGTGGTGCTGGCCACGCATGACCGCCGCCTCCTGCGCGACACGCAGGCGTGGCCACGGCTGCGGCTCTGAGGCTCCGCGGTGGCCGGCACAGGCGCGGGACGGGCGGCTTGTCCGGGTACGCGACAATACCGTTTGTGATTGTGGACAAGGCGATCTACTGCGGCGGCGTGCGCGAGACCATCACCGGCGACATCAGCGACGCCTTCAACGCCGCGCGGGCCAGGGGCGACTGCTTCCTGTGGATCGGCCTGCACGACCCCACGCAGGAGGAGTTCGACCTGATCACCCACGAGGTGAAGCTGCACCCGCTGGCGGTCGAGGACGCCATCCACGCCCACCAGCGGGCCAAGCTCGAACGCTACGACGACACTCTGTTCGTGGTGCTCAAGCCGCTGCTCTACCTGGACGAGACCTCCGACATCGAGGTCGGCGAGATCAACCTGTTCCTCAGCAGCGACTTCGTCATCAGCGTCCGGCACGGCCAGGCCGCGCCGCTCGGCGCGGTGCGCCGCCGCATCGAGAGCGACCCCGGGCTGCTCGCCGCGGGCCCCTCCGGAGTGCTGTACGCCATCTGCGACCAGGTCGTCGACGACTACTCCCGCGTCACGCACGAGATCGAGAACGACCTCATCGCGCTGGAGCGCCGGGTGTTCAGCGGCGACTACGCCGACGCCACCGAGGACATCTACTCGCTCAAGCGCGAGGTCCTGGAGTTCCGCACCGCCCAGGACCCGCTGATCCCGGTGCTGGAGGAGATCGTGAAGGGCCGGGTGGAGCTGTGCGCGGACACCCGGGAGCAGTACCGCGACGTGCTCGACCACCTGCTACGCGTGGACTCGGCGGTGGACGAGCACAACGAGCTGCTCACCAGCGCGCTGACCGCCCACCTGGCCCTGACGGGGCGGGAGCAGAACAAGGTGGCCATGCAGCAGAACGCCGACATGCGCAAGATCTCCTCCTGGGCCGCGCTCATCGCCGTGCCCACGATGATCGCCGGCATCTACGGCATGAACTTCGACCACATGCCCGAGCTGCACTGGGTGATCGGCTATCCGCTCGCCCTGGGGGTCATGGTCGTCGCCGTCATCATCGTCTTCCGGCTGCTGCGCAAGAGCGGCTGGCTCTGAGGCGGGCGGCAGCCGCCGGGCTACCAGGTGCGCGGGAGCGGGAAGCGGGCGCGTACCGCGAAACCGCCGTCCGGCTCGGGCCCGGTGTGCAGGCTGCCCTCCACCATCGCCAGCCGCTCCCGCATGCCGACCAGCCCGTGCCCGGACCGCCCGCCGGTCGTCCTGGCGGTGCCCTCCCTCGTGCCCTCCCTCGTGCCCGCGCCGGCGGGCACCGGCGCGGGGCCGTTGCGCACCTCCAGGGTGAGCGCCTGCTCGTCGTAGCCGATGGCGACCGCCGTCGGGGCGGCGTGGGCGTGCCGCAGCACGTTCGTCAGCGCCTCCTGCAGCACCCGGTACGCGGTGACGTCCAGCACGGGCGGCAGCCGGGGCAGGTCGGCGGGGGCGTCCAGCGTCACGGCGAGGCCGGCCGCGCGCACGTCGGCGATCAGCTCGTCCAGCCGCACCAGTGACGGCATCGGCGCCACCTGCCCGCGGTCGGCGCGCTCGCGCAGCAGGCCGACCAGGCCGCGCATCTCCTCCACGGTCTGCCGGCCCAGTCGTTCCAGGCCGGCCACGACCTCCTGCTCCGCCGGCCGGTCGCCGAGCAGCCTGCGCAGCGCGCCCAGTTGCAGGGTCATCACGCTGACCGAGTGCGCGACCGCGTCGTGCACCTCCCTGGCGATGCGCGTGCGCTCCTGCGCCACCGCCGCCAGCGCGCTGGCCTCCCGCTCGGCGTCGAGCGCCGCCGCCAGCTCGGCCGACTGCGCCGCCAGCTCGGCGGAGCGGGCCGCCAGCTCAGCGAAGTGCGCCGCCAGCTCGGCGTGCCGCGCCGCCCGCTCGCCGCCGCGCCGCGCGAGCAGGCCCATGGACCAGCACGGCAGCAGGAGCGCCGGGACGAACAGCAGCTCCCACACCGACGCCGCGGACAGCGCCGTGGCGGCGAACGACGCGACGGCCAGGACCAGCGTCACGGCGGAGCGGCGGGCCGGCTCGCGCCAGCCCGTCCAGAAGACCGCGCCGAGCACGCCGATCAGGGCCGCGCCCGAGACGCCCGGCGCGCCGAAGACGACCATGCCCACGGGCAGGCAGAGCGCCGCGATCAGCGTGCCGGGCAGCGGGTGCCACGCCGCGAGCACCAGACCGGCGCCCATCACCACCCCCGACACCCAGGTGGCGGTGGCGGCGGCGCCGAAGAAGTCGTCGAGCCGCGTCTCGGCCACGGCCAGCACGGCCACCAGAAGTCCGAACACCACGGGAATGAGGCGTACGTCCCTCAGCCGCGTCCACGTCATGGCCCCCGATCGTAAAGGCGGCCCCCACCTGTGCGACTCCGCCCAACGGGGGATCCTGACAGGCCATCGTCTCCCCCTGACAGCGGACCCGGCCGGTTCCCGCTCGGCCGGAGCGCGGCCCCGTCCCGGACAGGGCGGGCGTGAGCCCGCGTTCAGCTCGTGATGGTGACGTCCCGCAGCAGGAAGTAGCTCATGGCGTCGGCCTGAAGGTACAGGTGGAACTTCTCCGCCCGGGGCCGGGCCGTCCTGTCTGCCGTGACGATGGTGGCGATCACGTACTTCTTGGCGACGTTGGCGCGGATCTGGCCGTACGCGAAGGTGTCCAGGGTCATGTCGCTGCGGATGTTCACGGCGTCCGAGTCGAGCTTGGCCAGCCGTGTGGCGGCGGCCTTGGCCGCCTTGTCCGTCGGGAACGCCATCGTCACCTGCACCGCCCGCAGGTGGCCCCGGTACGCCGAGTAGGCGACCTGGATGGCGCGCTCGCAGTTGTTCCTGGCCAGCACGCCCTGGCCGTCCACCGGGTCGCAGGTGTCGTAGGACCAGCCGCCGACCTTGTTCGCCGAGAACTTGACGTCCTCGAAGCGGAAGCGCCAGTCGTCGAACTCGTCGTGGGTGATCGGCGAGCCGGGCGCGGCCTGCGAGGTGCCGGGGGTGGTGCCGGCGGGCTCGTCGGCGGGGCTCGTGGGCTCCTGCGACGGGGCGGGCTCCTGCGACCGGGTGGGCTCTGCGAGGGTCCTGGTGGGGTCGGTGTCGGACAGGCTGGTGGCGGGCTGGGCGCGGGAGGCGCTGAAGTAGGCGACCGCGCCGGCCGTGCCGCCCAGGAGGAGCATGACCCCGAGCGCGGCGGACAGGCCGATGATCAGGGTGTTGTGGCGTCTGGGTGGCAGGCCGCCGAACTCGTAGGGGTGGTTGGCGTAGGTGGTGGTCTGCAGGTTCGGCGGGGGTGCGGGGCCTGCCTCCTGGTGGTGGTACGGGCCGGGCCCGTAGTCGGGGCGGTGGCCGTGATCGGGGGGTGGGCCGCCCTGGCGGGGCTGGGGGCCGTGCCCGGGGTGGCCGTATCCCTGCGGTGCCTGCTGGCCCCACGGATCATCGGGCTGGGGCTGGGAAGGGTAGGTCATTGGCCCATTGTGGGGCGGCCGGGGCCGCTCGCCCGGGGCACACCGCCAAGGGGCATGAGAGTGAACCGGGGCCGCTCGTGCGTGCGTACAAGACCGAAGGCCGCCGTCCCGCCGCGCGCGGAGCAGCGGAGCCGGGCGGTATGCGGGCGGGCGCCGCGCGCCCGCCCTCGCGGCGCTACTGGACGCGGTTCAGCAGGACGGGGTCGTGGCCGAACGCGTGCAGCAGGAGATGCGCCATCGTGAACCGGCCCGACGGCGTCGGCAGGTCCGGCCGCCATTCGGGCCTGCGGACGATCGAGTACCGGCTGCCCTCCATGCAGCGGTGCATGACCTCGGCGACGATCCGGCCGCCGACGCCGGTCAGCACCCCGTTGTTCAGCTCCGCCTCGCGCAGGATGTAGAGCCAGAGCGGCGTGTGCTCCGTGACGGGGTGGGCGTCGCCGAGGTGGCTGAGGTTCGCGGCGGTCTTGTCGCCCACGAGGATCTGGTTGGCGTTCAGCTTCGGCAGTTGCATGAGCTCCGCCGCCTGCTGCCCGCTGGCGAGCTGGATCATGTCCGCTCTGACCAGGTTGCGGAAGGCCAGGTTGCGCTGCAGGTCGTCCGGGATGCCGGGGGCGAGCCGGCCGCCGAAGGAGCCGGGCGGGAGCTGGCCGAGGAAGCTGCCCACCAGCGTGTCGATGCGCTTGGCGCGGTTGACGTCGCCCGGCGGCAGGCCGAGCCCGGCGCCCGCGTCGCCGTCCCCCATCAGGTCGAACAGCCGCCGCCAGTCCGGGATCCAGTTGGACGGCAGGCGGTTGTCGGCGTTCAGCACGCCGGAGGTCCCGGAGAACCTGAAGAGCAGGGCCAGGGTCGCCGGGATCTGCTGCGAGTTGAAGACGCGGTTCCACTCGTAGGAGTCGCGGACCATGCTGTGCCCGAGCCGGAACGCCGCGATCGAGAACTCGATCGGCATCGTGGGCAGTTGCCCGGGCACCACGGTGGCGTACCGGTCGCCGTTCTGGCCGCCGTTGCCGTAGGAGTCGCGGTACGGGTCCACCGGCACCTCGAAGAACCGGCGGCCGTGAGTGAAGACGTCCTCGACGATGGTGCGATCCACGATCCTGGGCAGGAAGTCGTGGCGCAGCACCCACTGGTAGTGCAGCACGACTCTCTCGCGTGCCTTCTCGAACAGCAGGGCGCTGGGCACGCCGTTCGCGGCGAGCTGGTCCACGATCCGGTTGTGGAAGTGGATGAACGCCAGGTGGATCTGCGCCACCGCGAGGTTCTCGTCGTTGCGCGGGTCCGGGATCAGCGGCCGGCCGGTCCCCTGCTCCCGCGCCAGGTCGAACCCATCGAAGTCGGGCAGGTCACCCACCGCGGCGGTGGAGCCGGTGCGCAGGCGCATGCTGCCGGGCTCGAAGAACGCGGCGCTGTCGGGGTGGCCGGGCCCGAAGCCGTAGAGGGCGTCCAGGTCGAGGGCCGGTGAACGGCCCTGGATGAGCTGGTCGAGGGTGACCCGCTCCCCCAGCGTGGCGTCCGTCTTGTCCATGGTGAGGTCGTGGTCGACGAACTGCCCGAGGTAGGTGTAGCCGGCGGGGATCGTGGAGTCCGGCTGGTCGGTCTCGCTCGCCGGCACCATGGCCTCGGCGATCTGCCGGGACAGCGTCGTGTCCACGGTGCCGCCGATCGCGAGGGGCGCCTGCCTGGGCACGAGCCGGGAGAAGCGGAAGTGCCGCAGCTCCTCCCAGGTCGAGGGCCGCCGGCAGCCGGCGCCCTGCTCGGGGTGGTAGAGGCCCTCGTCGGTGATGTAGTACTCACTGCGCTGGTGGCGGTTCATGGACGGTCGGCTCCTTTCCGACGGGCGAGGCTGGGGCGCCGCGCCCGCCGGCACCACCGCGAGACGGATCTCCTGGCCGGGCAGGGGCTGCGTGTCGTCGGCGCTCATGCCGCACCTCTGGGGGTTCCGGGGATCTCTCTAACCCGCACCAGAGGGACCGGGTGCCGCCTTGATACCGATGATCAAGCGGGCACGGTGGAGTCCGCCCCCATGCAGACGAATCCGGCCGCCACCGCGTACGCGGCCAGGTCCTCCCCCGCCACCTGCTGCTGCGCCTGCGCGAGCGCGGCGGCGGTGGAGTGGCCCGCGGCGAGCAGCTTGTGCAGGGCGATCATGAGCGTGGTGCTCTCCACGTCCAGGATGGACAGGACGGGGGCCACGATCGTGCGGGTGCCCAGGGCCAGGAACGTGGCGCTGAGGCCGAGCAGCTCATCCCCTGGGCGGACCACGAACCGGCCGCTGTCGCAGGCCGCCAGGATCACGATCCCGGGCGGGTGGCGGAGGCTTTCCAGGTCGTAGACGGTCAGCGGGCCGTCGGCCAGGCGGAGGGAGGAGAACAGGGGGTTGGTGGGGTGGATGTGGCCGTGCGCGGCGATGTGCGCGAGCCCGGCGCCGTCCAGGGCTGCCAGCACCGCCTCCGTCCCTGCGGCGGCGTCGACCAGGGCGGGCACGGCGTGGATCGAGGCGACCCCCTCGGCCTCCGCCCGCGCGCCCGGCAGCCCCGGCCCGGCCGCCGCCAGCACGCGCCCCGTCCCCGGCACACCTGCCGCACCCAGAGCGCCTCCCGCCGCCGCCCCCGGCGCGCCTCCCGCTGATGGCACATCTGCCGCCTCCCGCGCTCCTCCCGCTGCCGGAACGCCTTGCGCCCCCAGTGCCCGCCCAGCCCTCCCCGCAGCGCCACGTGCCTGTTCGCCATCGGACCGGGAGGTGACGCCCGCCTGGTTCCCGGTGTGCCAGAGGGTCGCCGACGGTGACAGGCAGACGGGGCGGCCCGCGCACGACGGCAGCACCGACCACGGCAACGCCTGGACGGGCCCGCTGGGCACCAGCACCAGCGGGCGATCCCCCAGGTCACCGGCCAGCGGCCGCATCAGCAGCGCGTCGAGCCGGTCGGCGGTCCTCCGCAGCAGCAGCTCGGCGGCGTCCTGGCTGCCGGGCAGCGACTGCCGCCTGGCCATCCGCCGCAACGCGAACGGCACCCGCTCGACCAGCGACCGGATCGGCCCCACCGGCCCCAGCTCCCGCAGCCGCACCCGCCCGTCCACGACGGTGATGGCGTACATCAGCTCGTCCACGTGCACGAACTCCACCAGCGCCCGCTCCCCGAGCGCCCGCCCCAACTCGCGCGGCGGCACCGGAGCGGCCAGCGCGCCACCTTCGGCGTGGTGCCGGCAGTAGTCGCGGATCTCCCGCTCCAGCGCGACCTGCCGCTCCGTCAGGACGGCGGCGTCCTCCCCCGCCGCGCGCCGCAGCCCGATCTCGGCGACCACGACGCGCAGCCGGGCCAGCGCACCGGCCAGCCGCGGGTCGTTGGGCGGCCTGGCGGGCTTCATCAGCAGGTGCCTGGCCCGCCCCTGCTCCGCCCAGGCCAGCACCTCCTCCGGCCGGCCGTCCTCCAGCGCCATCCGCAGGCCCAGCTCGGCCGCCCCGACCCGGATCCCGGACGCGTGCGCGCGCAGGTCGGTGGCGCCGAGGGTGGCGCGGTGCTCGTCGTGCACGCGCAACGCGGTGCGCAGCGCGATCTTGGCGCCGCGCCGGTTGCCGCGCGCCAGCCGTACCAGTGCCTCGGCGTGCCAGGCGTGCACGCGCTGGATGGCGGGCCCCCGCAGCCGCCTGCGTGCGGCGAGTTCGAGCTGCCGCTGGGCGCGGGCGGTCCAGCCGCGCGCCAGCGCCAGCCCGGCGGCCAGCATGCGCGCCTCCACCTCGGTGGACAGCCAGCGGGCCGCGGCCAGCTCGGCCGCGCACCGCTCCACCCGCCCGACACTCACCCCGGCGCCGGCCGCCGCCGCCGACCTGGCGGCCACGAACCTGGCCAGCACCGCCCATTCCGGCCGGCGCTGCCGGCCGAAGCCCAGTGCCGCGCGACGGGCCTCGCGCACGGCCCGCTCGTGGTCGCCTTCCAGGTACGCCGTCCGCGCGAGCAGCAGCCTGGCCTCGGGCACCCCCACGGTGCGCTTGCGGCGCCCGAACTCCGCCAGGGTCTCCTCGGCCGCCTCCCCCGCCTCGGCGATGAGCCCGGCCGACAGCAGCAGCTCGGTCCTGTCGGCCAGCGTCCAGCAGAGCTGATGCGTGTCGAGCTGCCTGAAGCGTTCCTCGGCGAGGTCGAGGTAGCGCAGCGCGGCGGGCACGTCACCGCGGTGAGCGCAGATCCAGCCGAGGTTCTGCCACACGATGGCCAGCGACAGGTCCAGGCCGAGCCGCCGGCACAGCCGCTCCGCCTCGTGCAGGTCGTGCTCGGCCAGGGCGAACTCGTTGCGGAAGCCGTGCACGATGCCGCGGTTCGACAACACCCGCTGCAGCCACAGGTGATCGCCGGCCTGTTGCAGCGCGGGCACCGCGACCCGATAGCCGGCCAGCGCCTCGTCCGGCCTGCGCAGGTGGTTGAACATCACGGCCCGCTGCGCCTCGGCCCGCGCCCTGCCCACGCCGCGCAGGTCCGGCAGTGCCCGGTCCACCTCGCTGAGCGCCTGCTCCATGCGCCCCTGGACGCACCAGACGAAGGCCAGGCGCAGCCGCGCCTCGGCGGCCAGCTCCGGCGACCCGGCCCGCTGGGCGAGCCGGATGGAGTCACGCAGGTGCCGGGCTGCCACGTGCAGGTCCGTCACGTGCAGCGACGCGATGCCGAGGGCGCGCGCCGCCACCGAGGCGAGCCTGAGGTCGCCTTCTTCCCTGGCGCGCCGCGCCACGTCCGCGGCCTCGGTCATCAGGCGGGCGGGGTCGGACTCGGCGAGCCGCAGCAGCTCCGCACCCGGATCGGAAGGGCTCAGACTCACTCACGGGAGTTTGCCGTGAAAACGGCGGGATGTGATGTATCAGAGCGGCGACAACTGCTCTCTGTTTTTCGGCGCGCGCTTTCACCGCATCCCCCAAGGAGACAGCGATGGCCGACTACAACAACGTGGTCAGGCGCCGAATCGAGGCGTTCCGCAGCGACGAGATCGTGCTCGACCCCAAGGACCTGCGACAGGTCAGCCAGGAGGCCGGTGCGCTCGGCATCGAGGTGGCGCCCATCGCCACCAGCGTGCGGCTCGGGCTGGCCCAGTACAAGCTCCGGAGGCTGGAGGCGGGCGTCGCGGCACTCGGCCCCGACCTCGTCAACCGGGTGAAGGCGGCGGCCGTGGGCACCTACCTGGAGGGCGAGCAGCCCTCCGACCTCGACCTGCTGCTGTTCCACCTCCGCGAGAAGTCAGCAGCCAAATACGCCGGATACAAGCCGGTGGTGGCCAAGATCCGGACCTACGAGAACATCGAGGGCTCCCCGTACAGCGGGGGCAGCGTCGGCGACCCCCAGCCCGTCAAGGCGTTCAAGTTGCCCGAGCGGTCGCCGTCGAAGCGCCGGCGGCCCCGCATCGGCATTCTCGACACGCCGATCCATCCGCATCCGCAGTTCGCCGGGCGGTATCTGATCGCCTCCGACAAGGGGCTGCTCGTCGAGCGGCCGAAGCAGGTCTCCTTCAGCGGGCACGCCATCTTCGTCGCCTCGGTGGCGGCGCGGCAGGCGCCGGACGCGGAGTTCGTCATCTATCCCGTGCTCGACGAGACCACCCTGACCACGAACTCCTGGGACCTGGCCACCACGATGGTCGACGCGCTGGACGACGACCTGGACATGATGATCATAGCTCTGGGCGGCGCCACGGCCGACGGGCGGGAGCCGCTCGCTCTGGCCCGCGCCTGCGAGCGCACGAGCGGCATCGTCAAGGTCGCCGCCCTGGGCAACAACGGCCAGAACAAGGCCGCGGCGCCCAAGGGCACCCAGTTCTCCGAGCTGCCGGCGAACACGCCGATCTGGCCGGCCGCCAGCTCCACGGTGATCGCGGTCGGCGCCCGGGACGAGTCCGACAGGGCGGCGTACTTCTCGCCCACGCTGGAGGAGGCGCCCTGGACCGACTGCACCGCACCCGGCACGAACCTCGAAGGGCTCTTCCTGCCCGGCCAGGTCTGGATGGCCGACCTCGACGTGCGGAAGGGGGCGATCAAGGTGTCGGACCGGTGGGCCGACTTCCCGGCTCCGGGACATGCCACGTGGAGCGGCACCTCGTTCGCGGCCGCGTACGCGGGCGGTGCCATCGCCCAGCAGGCCTACGCCGAAGGAATCACCGTCCGGGAACTGGCGCAGACGCTGTTCGGGGAGGACCGTGAGAAGACCCCGACCACCTACGACGGCGCCCCGCGCACCGGCCTCGACGCCCTCGACATCGTGCGGTTCCCGTAGTGACGGCACAGGCGCCCGAAGGACGGACCATGCCGGAGAGCTTCGAGGTCGAAGCCCTGGTCATCCGCGCCCGCGCGGGTGACCAGGCGGCGTGGGACCGGCTCGTCGAGCGGTACGCCCCCATGCTCTGGTCGATCTGCAGATCGTACGGCCTGGACCGCCGGGACATCGACGACGTCGCCCAGTTCGTGTGGATGCGTGCCGTCGAGCACCTGTCCCGCCTCCGTGATCCGGAGCGGCTGGGCTCCTGGCTGGCCACCACGACGAAACGTGAATGCGTCCGGGTGCGCCGGGCGCGGCACAGGCAGGACGTCGCCGAGTCACCGCTCGACGCCGCGACCGTCGCGGACGACCGGGGCGACGACGTCGCGCGGGCGCTGGAGGAGGCCGAGCTCAACGCCGTGCTCCGCGCCGCCTTCGCCGAGCTGTCGCCCGGCTGTCAGCGACTGTTGTCGCTCCTTCTGCGAGAGGTGCCCTACACCGAGATCGCCTCTCGGCTCGACATGGCCGTCGGCAGCATCGGCCCCACCCGATCGCGATGCCTGGCACGGCTGCGTACCAACGCGGCGCTGGCCGCCCTGATGCGGGCGGACCTGGAAGTGCGAGAGGGTGAACGCCATGTCTGAGGCGTGGGACGATCATGAACTCCTGGAAAGGCTGCGCGCGGCCATGCTGGCCGCCGAAGCCGTCCCACGCGAGATCGTCGAGGCGGGCAAGTCGGCGTACGCGTGGCGCGACCTGGACCTCGACGTGGAGCTGGCCGAGCTGACCTACGACTCGGCCATGCACCTGGAGGAGCTGGCGGCGCTGCGCGCGGACTCCGCCGTCCTGCGTGCGCTCACGTTCGCCGCCACCCAGCTCACCATCGAGCTGGAGATCACCGACAGCTCCCTGCTCGGTCAGGTGGTGCCGCCGCAGGCGGGAGAGGTGCGGGTGCAGGACGGGTCGGGCGACGGCGGGCCGCAGGAGATCGACGACCTGGGGGTGTTCGTCATCCGCGGCAAGCCGCACGGCCCGTTCCGGCTGCACTGCCACACCCAGACGGGGCTGGACGTGTCGACGAGCTGGTTCACGCTGTAGGGCTCTCAGGCGCGGCGGCCGGTGTCCTCCCGGTAGAGGGTCAGGAGCAGCGGCAGGGTGAGCGCGGCCATCTCGGCGGGCGGGCACGGGCAGCCGCGCTGGAGCCAGTCGGTGGCGACGCTGAGAAGCGCGCCCGCCGTGAAGGCGGCCGGCACGTCGTGCGGGATGTCCGTGGCCAGGTCGGGGAGGCCGGCGCCGGTGCGGTGGGCGTAGACGGCCACGGTGGCGCGGTGGCGGACGTGGTCCATGACGCGGGCGCTGCCCTGCGGGCCGAGCACGCTGCGGTAGAGGCTGGCGTGCTCGGCGAGGTGCGCGAAGAAGGTCAGCAGGGTGTCGGGCGGGCTCTCGGGTGGGGCCGGGTGGTGCCTCGGGATGGCCTCGATGAGCTCGTCGATCATGGCGGTGCAGGCTGCCGCGGCCAGCTCGTGCACGTCGCGGTAGTGGTCGTAGAACGTGGAGCGGCTCACCCCGGCCCGCTCGGCGACGTCGGCCACGCTGATCCTCGACAGGTCACGGTGCTGGACGAGCTCGATCAGGGTGGCCCGCAGCGCTGCCGTCGTGCGACGCACCCTCGGATCGGCCTGCTCCTCGCCGCGGTCTCTGGTGCTCGTCGTCACGCACGTCAGTGTAGTGACCCCGTCCACGGGGAGGTTAGGCTACAGGTGTAGGGAAGTTGTGCTGTCGGACACCATGTTGATGGGAGAGCCTTGACCACTGACTCCGCCGCCACGCTCGAAACGGCCCGTAGCTGCCCGTTCGCCCCGCCCGAGCAGCACCTGCGGTTCCTGCGCGAGCAGCCCGTCGCCAAGGTCACGCTCGCCACGGGGCGGGAGGCCTGGGTGGCCGCCCGCTACGAGGACATCCGGACGATCCTGAGCGACCCGCGGTTCAGCGCCGACCGCCGCCACCCCAACGCGCCCCGGCTGAGCAACGCCGACGGGCAGCTGGCCACCTCGCCGTTGCCGAAGATGATGCTGGAGATGGACCCGCCGGAGCACGGCCACGCCCGCCGCCAGGTGATCGGCGAGTTCACCGTGCGGCGGATGGCGGCGCTGCGCCCGCGCATCCAGCAGATCGTGGACGAGCACCTCGACGCCATGCTCGACGGCCCGCGTCCCGCCGACCTGGTGACGGCGCTGGCGCTGCCGGTGCCGTCGCTGGTGATCTGCGAGCTGCTCGGGGTGCCGTACTCCGACCACGATTTCTTCCAGGTGCACTCGGCGCAGCTGCTCAACCACGCGGCCACCGAGCAGGAGCGGCAGCACGCCGTGCTGGAGCTGGCCATCTACCTCGACAAGCTCATCACCGCCAAGGAGCAGGAGCCCACGGAGGACCTGCTCGGGCGCCAGGTCCTCAAGCAGCGCGAGAGCGGCGAGGCCGACCACCAGGGGCTGCTCAGCCTGGCGTTCCTGCTGCTGATCGCCGGGCACGAGACCACGGCCAACATGATCTCGCTGGGCACGTACATGCTGCTGCAGCATCCCGAGTCGCTCGACGCGCTGCGCGCCGACCCCGACAAGATCGGCAACGCGGTGGAGGAGCTGCTGCGTTACTTCACCATCGCGGAGCTGGCGATGGCCAGGGTGGCGGTGGAGGACGTAGAGCTCGGCGGCACCGTGATCCCCGCGGGCTCCGGCGTGCTCATGCTGGCCAACGCCGGCGACCGCGACCCCGCGGCGTTCGAGGACCCCGAGCGGTTCGACATCGAGCGTGACGCGCGCAGCCACCTCGCCTTCGGCTACGGCCCGCACCAGTGCCTGGGGCAGAACCTCGCCCGCGTGGAGCTGGAGATCGTCTTCAACACGCTGTTCCGGCGCGTCCCGGGGCTGCGGCTGGCCGTGCCCGCCGAGGAGCTGTCGTTCAAGGACGACTCCACCGTGTACGGCATGCACGAGCTGCCCGTCACCTGGTAACCGCCTCCTCCCCGGAGCGGGCCTCACCGTGGCGCGCGGCCGAGAGCACGGCGCCGCACGCCACGGTGGTCAGGCCGGCCAGCAGCGCGACGGCGCCCAGGGTCAGGACGTCGGGGCTGGTGAGCGGCTGTCCGCGGTAGGCCTGCCAGGTGACCAGGGCGACCAGGCCCGCGTACCCCGTGGCGGCGACGCCGACGAGGCGGGCGCGGGCGCGCTCGTCCCGCAGGATCGGGTGACGGGCGGCCAGCCAGGCCAGCAGGAGCGCGAGCAGCAGCATCACCTGGAGGCCGTGCAGGGCGACGAAGTGCGGCACCCGCAGGTCGCCGCCCGTGGTGCTCCACTGGGTGATCGGCAGGCCGGGCCCGCCGTCCGGCACGCCCACGCTGTGGCCGCTCGTCAGGGGCACCGGCACGCCGTCCGTCGTCAGCCCCGTGTGGGCCGTGCCGTGGAACGGGATGAGGAAGCCCAGGACCATGCCGGCGACGGCCAGGCCGAGCCCCGTGTGCACGGCGCGGCTCGCCGCCCGGTCCGGCCCGACCCGCTGGACGGCCAGGATGGCCGCGAGCACCAGGTTGGCCAGCATGAGACCCATCACGCCCAGGCCGAAAACGCGCTGGATCGTCTCCTCGACCGGCTCCGCCGAGTCGTTGAAGTGGCTGTAGGTGCCGCGCGCCGCCTGCAGCGCCACGATCCCGACGTCCACGAACGCGGCCACCGCGAAGACGGTCGCCAGCCCGGAGGTCCACCGCCTGCCCCGGTGCGGCAGCGACAACATCCAGGCCAGCGTGGTCCCGTAGACGGCCAGCGAAACCGCGAACTTGAACGGCTTGAGCCAGACGGGCGCCCCCTGCAGCACCCGGTCGTCGAGCAGCAGCCCCGCCACCGAGACGACCAGCAGGACCAGCATCGAGGCGACCATGAGCATCAGCGGCCGGTGCCACTGCGTGTGCGGAGCGGCGGACATGGGACCTCCCTGGGGGACGAGGTGACGTCCGCTCCAGGGTCCGCTCCGACCCGCCGCGTCCACATTCCCGCGCGCACCCCAGCCCGCACGGGGGTCAGCACCACCATGATGTTGACGCGAAGGGGATGAAAGGATACGTTCCGGTAGATTTCACGGTTGTCCAAGGGAAATCCGGTGAGATGCCGGTGCGGACGCGCCACTGTATCCGGGACGTAGAGCCCGGGAGCCAGGTCGCTTGGCGACCGTGACCTCGCTGAATGGGACGCGTCAACCCTGAGGAGGATCGTATGAGCGGACATCCCGCTCCTTCCGCCGCCATTCCCTTTCCGCGCCTGCGCCCCTGGCTGCTGGCCGTGCCCGTGCTGCTGCTCGTCGCCTACCTCGTCCTGATGGACAACGGGGCCGTCTCCCAGGCGGGCACGTTCCTGCACGAGCTGATGCACGACGGGCGTCATCTGCTCGGCGTGCCCTGTCATTAGAGGGCGCGAGCATGGTACGCACTCTGCTGGTCAGGGGCCTGTTGACGGGGCTGCTGGCCGGACTCGTCGCGGGCGGCTTCGCCTTTCTCTTCGGGGAGCCGCACGTGGACAGCGCGATCGCCCTGGAGGAGGCGGCGGCCTCCGGTCACCGTCATGATGCCGGGCACGGTCATGACGAGCCGGGCACGGACGCCGGGCACGGTCATGGTGAGGAGGCCGTGGTCTCCAGGCCGGTGCAGAAGGCCGGGCTCTTCCTCGCCACCGGCCTGTACGGGCTGGCCGTGGGCGGGGTCTTCGCGCTCGTGTTCGCGGGGCTGCGGGGACGGGTCGGGCCGCGCTCGGACGGGCGGCTCGCGCTGGCCGCCGCCGGGGCCGCTTTCACCGCCGTCGTCCTCGTGCCCTTCCTGAAATATCCCGCCAATCCACCCGCCGTGGGGGATCCCGAGACGATCAACGACCGCACGCTGCTGTACGTGGTGATCGTGCTGGTCGGGCTGGCCGCCGCGGCGATCGCGGTGGCCACCGCCCGGCGGGCCGCCTCGGCGGATCCCTGGGTGCGGTGGTCGTCGGCCGCCGGGGGCTTCCTCGTTCCGGTGATCGCGGCGTGGGTGCTGCTGCCGGGGGTCGATGAGGTGCCCGACGGGTTTCCTGCGACGCTGCTGTGGGAGTTCCGGATCGCCTCGATCGGGACGCAGCTCGTCTTCTGGGCGGCGTTCGGCGTGCTGTTCGGCTGGGCCTGCGATCGGGCGGCGGCCCGGAGCGCGGCGCCGGCCGGCCGCGTGGCTCCGGCCTCGTCGAGCTGAGCCGGGTGTTGTTCATCCGGCACGCGACGACGGCCGGCATGCGCGCCGCCTGCTTCCCCGGCGACGGGGACGCCGACCCGGCGAGCCTGTCCAGGGCCGCCGCCCTGCGCCCCCTGCTCGCCGCACGCGTGGCGCAGGTCTCGCCCGGCGGGGCCCCGCGAGCCTCCCCCGCTTCCGCGCCGCTGGTCTCGCCCAGCGCGGCGCCGCAGGACGCCCCTGACGGGCCCCCGCGAGCCTCCCTCGCTGCCGCGCCGCAGGACTCCTCCGGTGGGACGCCGCAGATCTCCCCTGCGGTGGCGTGGGTTGCTCCTGCCGCGGCGGCCTGGCAGACCGCCGTGGCCATGGGGCGGGAGCCGCGCGTGTGCGCCGCGCTCGCCGAGGCCGACTGCGGGCGGTGGCGCGGGCTGCCGTACGAGCGGGTCGCAAGGGAGGAGCCGGAGGCGCTGACACGCTGGCTGTCCGACCCGCACGCCGCACCCCATGGCGGCGAGAGCCGGGCCGCGCTCGCCCACCGGGTCGCGACCTGGCTCGACACCGAACGAGCGGCCACCCGCCCAACGATCGCGATCTGCGACGTCGGGGCCATCAGGGCGGCGCTCGGGCACGCGCTGGGCCTCGACCCCACGGCCACCGCCCGCTTCGACGTGGCGCCCCTGTCCGCCACCGAGCTGGTCGCCGCACCCGACGGCTGGCGGGTCGCGTACGTCAACCGAAAGGTCTGAGTCTTGATCGTCACCTATCCGTTCAGCGCCGTGGTCGGCCTGGCCGACCTGAAGCTGGCGCTGGTGCTCAACGCCGTCTCACCCCGCGTGGGCGGGGTGCTCGTCCGCGGCGAGAAGGGCACCGCCAAGTCCACGATCGTGCGGGCGCTGGCGGCGCAGTTGCCTGCCGTGGACGTGGTGCCGGGCTGCCGGTTCGCCTGCGATCCGGCGGCGCCCGCGCCCGAGTGCCCCGACGGCCCGCACGACGCCGGCGCCGAGGGGGTCAGCCGCCCGGCCGCGCTGGTGGAGCTGCCGGTCGGCGCGTCGGAGGACCGGCTGGTCGGCTCCCTCGACGTGGAGCGGGCGCTGACGGAGGGGGTGAAGGCGTTCGAGCCCGGCCTGCTGGCCGCCGCGCATCGCGGCGTGCTGTACGTGGACGAGGTCAACCTCCTCCACGACCACCTCGTGGACCTGCTGCTCGACGCCGCCGCGCTCGGCACCTGCTACGTGGAACGCGAGTCCGTCTCCGTCCGCCATGCCGCCCGCTTCCTGCTCGTGGGCACCATGAACCCGGAGGAGGGTGAGCTGCGGCCCCAGCTCCTCGACCGATTCGGCCTCACGGTCGAGGTCAGGGCCTCCCGAGACCCCGCCGAACGCGCCGAGGTGGTCCGGCGCCGGCTCGCCTTCGACGCGGACGCCGAGGCGTTCGCGGCGCGGTGGGCGGGCGAGGAGGCGGAGCTGGCCCGGAGCGTCGCCGCCGCCAGGGCCCGGGTGGCGGGGGTGCGGCTGCCGGACGCGCGGCTGCGGCAGATCGCGACGGTGTGCGCGGCGTTCGAGGTGGACGGGCTGCGGGCCGACCTCGTCACGGCGAACGCCGCCATCGCCCACGCCGCCTGGCAGGGCCGCGACAGGGTGACCACCGAGGACGTACGCGCCGCCGCCCGGCTGTCGTTGCCGCACCGCAGGCGGCGCGACCCGTTCGACGCGCCGGGGCTGGACGAGGCGTTGCTGGAGGAACTGCTGGAACGGACGTCCGGCGGCGACGACGATCCGGACGGACCGGACGGACCGGACGGACCGGACCGTCCGGACCGTCCGGACGACGGTCCCGGCCGATCCCCCGGCGACGACGGCGGCCAGGGTGACGGGCCGGACGGCCGCTTCGGCGACCGATGGGGCAAGGCGGGCGATCACCGGTGGCCCGGGTCCGGCACGGCGCGCCACCAGCGGGACGGCGCCGGCGCCGATCCGTCCGCCGACGGCGCGGCGGAGCACGCCGATGGCGGAGCTGGGCGAGCGGCCCGCGGCGACCGGCGGGACGGCGGCGCGGCGGGCCGGGCGCGGGGCGGTGACGGCGCGACCGGCTGGGCGTCGGGCGGTGACGGCGCGACCGGCTGGGCGTGGGGCGGTGACGGCGCGTCGAGGACGGGTGACGGCGTGGGCGCGTCGGAGGCGGGTGGCGGCGAGGACGCCTCGAAGGTGGCCGATGGCGCCTCGCGGGCCGCGGGGGGTGAGGGGGCCTCGCGGGTGGCCGGGGTGGCGCAACCGTACCGGGTGCCGTTGCTCGAGGTGCCGGGGATCGGTGAGGGGGCGGCCGGGCGGCGGTCCAGATCGCGGGCGTCGCAAGGCAGGGGCACCGGCGCGCGCCGCCCGGACGGGCGGGTGCGCGACCTGCACGTGGCGGCGACGATGCGGGCCGCGGCGCCGTACCAGAGGCAGCGGGGGCGCAGCGGCCCAGGGCTGGTGCTGCGCGGGGACGATCTGCGCGAGGTGGTGCGCGAGGGCAGGGAGGGCAACCTCGTGCTGTTCGTGGTGGACGCGAGCGGCTCGATGGCGGCGCGCAAGCGGATGACCGCGGTCAAGACGGCCGTGCTGAGCCTGCTGCTCGACGCCTACCAGCGGCGCGACAAGGTGGGGCTGGTGACGTTCAGGGGGGTGGGGGCCGAGGTGGCGCTGCCGCCCACGTCGTCGGTGGAGGTGGGGGCGGCGCGGCTGCGTACCCTGGCGACCGGCGGGCGCACGCCCCTGGCGGCAGGGCTGGTGCGGGCGGCGGAGGTGCTGCGCGTCGAACGGCTGCGCGACCCCGCCAGGCGGCCGCTGCTCGTCCTGGTGACGGACGGGCGCGCCACGGCCGGCGGCGACGTCGAACGGGCGGCGGCGCTGCTGGACGGCACGGCCGCGGTCGTCGTCGACTGCGAGAGCGGCCCCGTGCGCCTTGGCCTGGCGGTACGGCTGGCGGCGCGGCTGCGGGCGCGGCTCGTCCCGCTCGACTCGCTGGCCGACCTCGGCTCGGTCGTCCATGACCACAGAGCGAACGACCGCAGGAAGGCGGGTTAGCCGTGCCACAGGGCAAGCCGGCCGTCGTCCCCGACGACGGTCTCACCACCCGGCAGCGCCGCACCAGGCCGCTGCTGATCGTGCACACCGGCCCCGGCAAGGGCAAGTCCACGGCCGCGTTCGGCATGGCGTTGCGGGCGTGGAACCAGGGCTGGCCGGTCGGGGTGTTCCAGTTCGTGAAGTCGGCCAAATGGCGCATCGGCGAGGAGCGGGCGCTCAAGGTGCTCGGGGACAGCGGCGAGGGCGGCTCCGTGACCTGGCACAAGATGGGCGAGGGCTGGTCGTGGATCCAGCGGCCGGGCAGCGAGGAGGACCACGCGGCCGACGCCCGGGAGGGCTGGGAGCAGATCAAACGGGATCTGGCGGCCGAGACCTACCGGTTCTACGTGCTGGACGAGTTCACCTACCCGCTGAAGTGGGGGTGGCTGGACCTGGACGACGTGCTGGCGGCGCTCACCGCGCGGCCGGGGAACCAGCACGTCGTGATCACCGGCAGGGACGCGCCCGAGCGGCTGGTCGAAGTGGCGGATCTGGTGACGGAGATGGGCAAGGTACGCCATCCCATGGACGCCGGGCAGAAGGGCCAGAAGGGCATCGAGTGGTGACGATCCCGCGGCTGGTCGTCGCCGCACCCTCGTCGGGGAGCGGGAAGACGACGGTGGCCACCGGGCTCATGGCGGCGCTGCGGGCCCGCGGCCTGCGGGTCTCGCCGCACAAGGTCGGCCCCGACTACATCGACCCCGGCTACCACGCGCTGGCCACCAGGCGGCCCGGCCGGAACCTCGATCCGTGGCTGCAGGGGGCGGAGCGGGTGGTGCCGCTGTTCCTGCACGGGGCGGACGGGTGCGAGGTCGCGGTGGTGGAGGGGGTGATGGGGCTGTTCGACGGCAAGGGGGACACCGACTTCGCCTCGACGGCGCACGTCGCGCGGCTGCTGGACGCGCCGGTGGTGCTGGTGGTGGACGCGGCGCGGCAGAGCCGGTCGGTGGCGGCGGTGGTGCACGGGTTCGCCACGTTCGATGCCCGGGTGCGGGTGGGCGGGGTGGTGCTCAACCGGGTGGGGTCGGAGCGGCACGCGCGGTTGTGCCGATCGGCGCTGGCCGAGGTGGGGGTGCCGGTGCTGGGGGCGGTGCTGCGGGACGATGCCGTGTTCACGCCGTCCCGGCATCTGGGGCTGGTGCCCGCGGCCGAGCGGCGGGAGGAGGCGGTGGCGGCGGTGGATCGGCTGGCGGCGCTGGTGGCTCGGTCGTGCGATCTCGACGCGCTGCTGCGGCTGGCCCGCTCGGCGCCTTTGTTGGACGGCTCCCCCTGGGATCCGGCCGAGGACGGGCCCGGACGTTCGCGTCCCGTGGAGGGAGCGGCAGGCGGCGCGGGACGGGCAGTGGCGAGCGGCCCTGGCGGGGAGCGGCCGGTGCAGGCAGAGGCGGGCGGTGCGGGGCGGGGGCGGCCGGTGGTGGCGGTGGCGGGTGGGGCGGCGTTCACGTTCGGCTACGCCGAACACGTGGAGCTGCTGCGGGCGGCGGGCGCGGACGTCGTGACCTTCGACCCGCTGCGTGACGAGCGCCTGCCGGACGGCACGGGCGCGCTGGTGATCGGAGGCGGCTTCCCCGAGGTGTACGCCGCCGAGCTGGCCGCCAACGAGCCCCTGCGCGCCCAGGTGGCCACCTTCGACGGGCCGATCGTGGCCGAGTGCGCCGGGCTGCTGTACCTGTGCGACGAGCTGGACGGGCGGCGCATGTGCGGGCGCGTCCCCGGCCGGGCCGCGATGACGTCCCGGCTCACGCTCGGCTACCGGGAGGCGGTCGCGCTCGCCCGTACCCCGCTGACCAGGCCGGGCGAGCGCGTGCGCGGGCACGAGTTCCACCGCACCGCCGTCGCGTACGAGGCCGGGCCGCTGTTCCGCCACGAGGGCGGCACCGACGGGTACGGCGATCCCGGCGTGACCGCGTCCTACCTGCACCTGCACTGGGCGGGCACGCCGGGGACGGCTCAGCGGCTGGTGTCGTCCTCCAGGTCGCCCTCGGTCTTGAGGTAGACCTCCTGCAGCCCGCGCAGCACGTCGGGGTCCGGGTGCTCCCACATGCCACGCTCGGCGGCCTCCAGCAGGCGCTCGGCGATGCCGTGCAGGGCCCACGGGTTCGACTCGGCCATGAACGTCTGGTTCTCCGGGTCGAGCACGTACGTCTCGGTCAGCTTGTCGTACATCCAGTCGGCCACCACCCCCGTGGTGGCGTCGTAGCCGAACAGGTAGTCGACGGTGGCGGCCAGCTCGAACGCGCCCTTGTAGCCGTGCCGCCGCATCGCGGCCAGCCAGCGCGGGTTGACGACCCTGGCGCGGAAGATGCGCGCCGTCTCCTCGGAGAGCGTTCTGGTGCGTACGGCGTCGGGCCGGGTGCTGTCACCGATGTAGGCGGCCGGGGCCCTGCCGGTGAGGGCGCGGACGGTGGCGACCATGCCGCCGTGGTACTGGAAGTAGTCGTCGGAGTCGGCGATGTCGTGCTCGCTGCTGTCGACGTTCTTGGCGGCCACGGCGATGCGGCGGTAGGCGTCCTCCATCTGCGGGCGGGCGGCCACGCCGTCGAGGTCGCGGCCGTAGGCGAAGCCGCCCCACACCGCGTACACCTCGGCCAGGTCGGCGTCGTCGCGCCAGTTGCGGCTGTCGATCAGCGGGAGCAGGCCCGCTCCGTACGCGCCGGGCGCGGAGCCGAAGATGCGCATCGTGGCCTGCCGTTCGCCGCCCCCTGCCTCGGCCACGTGGGCGCGCACGTAGTTGTGCTCGTGCGGCTCGTCCAGGGCCGCCACCAGGCGTACGGCGTCGTCGAGCATCGCCACCACGTGCGGGAAGGCGTCCCTGAAGAAGCCGCTGATCCGGACCGTCACGTCGATCCTGGGCCGGGCCAGCTCGGCGAGGGGGATCGGCTCCAGCCGGGTGACGCGGCGGGAGGCCTCGTCCCATTCGGGGCGGACGCCGAGCAGGGCCAGCACCTCCGCCACGTCGTCGCCCGCCGTCCGCATGGCGCTGGTGCCCCAGACGGACAGGCCGACGGAACGCGGCCACTCGCCCGTGTCGGCGCGGTAGCGCTCCAGCAGTGACTCGGCCATCGCCTGGCCGGTCTCCCAGGCCAGCCTGCTGGGCACGGCTCGGGGGTCCACCGAGTAGAAGTTGCGGCCTGTCGGGAGCACGTTGACCAGGCCGCGCAGCGGTGAGCCGCTGGGGCCCGCGGGGACGTAGCCGCCGTTCAGGGCGTGCAGGAGGTGGTCGAGCTCGTCGGTGGTGCGGGCCAGGCGGGGGACGACCTCGGTGGCGGCGAAGGTGAGGATCCGCGTGACGAGGCCGCCGTCGGGAGCCGTGAGCTGAGCCGCATCGGCGGGCGTCGCGGAGGCGGGCGGCGCGATGCCGAGGACGGTGCGCACAACCTCGGAGGCCGCCTCTGGGGCCCAGCCGCGTTCCTCCATCCCCGCCACCAACGCCCGCGCGACCCCCTCGGCCCGATCCACGGCCGCCAGCCCCGCCGTCCCGTCCTCCACCAGCCCGAGCGCCTCCCGCAACCCCGGCAACGTCTCGCGCCCCGCCCACAACTGCCGCGCCCGCAGGACGGCCAGAACCAGATCGACCCGCACCTGCCCCACCGGCGCCTGCCCGAGCACGTGCAGCCCGTCCCGGATCTGCGCGTCCTTCACCTCGCACAGCCACCCGTCCACATGCAGCAGGAAGTCGTCGAACTCGCTGTCATGCGGCCGATCCGCCAGCCCCAGGTCGTGATCGAGCCGGGCGGCCTGGATGAGCGTCCAGATCTGCGCCCGGATGGCGGGTAGCTTGGCCGGGTCCATGGCGGCGATCGTGGCGTGCTCGTCCAGGAGCTGCTCCAGCCGCGCGATGTCCCCGTACGTGTCCGCCCTGGCCATCGGCGGCACCATGTGGTCCACCAGCACGGCGTGCGCCCGCCGCTTGGCCTGGGTGCCCTCGCCCGGGTCGTTCACCAGGAACGGGTAGACCAGCGGCAGGTCCCCGATCGCCGCGTCGGTGGCGCACGCGGCGGACATGCCCGCCGACTTGCCCGGCAGCCACTCCAGGTTGCCGTGCTTGCCCACGTGCACCATCGCGTGCGCGCCGAACTCGGCCGACAACCAGCGGTAGGCGGCCAGGTAGTGGTGGCTGGGCGGCAGGTCGGGGTCGTGGTAGATGGCGATCGGGTTCTCGCCGAAGCCGCGCGGCGGCTGGACCATGACGACGAGGTTCCCGGCGCGCAGCGCGGCCAGCACGATGTCGCCCTGGTGCACGAACAGCTCGCCCGGGGGCGGGCCCCAGTGCCGCTCCATCGCGGCCCGCAGGTCCTCGGGCAGCGTGCGGTACCACTGCTCGTACGAGGCGGCGGAGATCCGTACAGGATTGCCCGCGAGGTGCTCCTCGGTCAGCCAGTCCTGGTCCTGGCCACCGGCGGCGATGAGGGCGTGGATGAGCGCGTCGCCGTCCTGCTCGGCCACGCCGGGGAAGCCCTCGCCCAGGTCGTATCCGGCCTCGGCGAGCCTGGCCAGCAGCCGTACGGTGCTGGCCGGGGTGTCCAGGCCGACGGCGTTGCCGACGCGGGAGTGCTTGGTCGGGTACGCCGACAACATCACGACCAGGCGCCGCTCGGCGGGCGGGACGTGCCGCAGCAGTCCGTGCCGCACCGCGATGCCGGCCACCCGGGCGGCCCGCTCGGGGTCGGCGGCGTAGACGGTCAGCCCGTCCTCGTCGATCTCCTTGAACGAGAACGGCACCGTGATGATCCGCCCGTCGAACTCGGGGATCGCCACCTGTGAGGCGGCGTCCAGCGGCGACAGTCCGTCGTCGTTCTCCTCCCACGCCTGCCGGCTGGTGGTCAGGCAGAGCCCCTGCAGGATCGGCACGTCGAGCGCGGCCAGCGCGCCCACGTCCCACGCCTCGTCGTCACCGCCCGCCGCGGCGGTGGCGGGCCGCGCGCCGCCCGCCGCCAGCACCGTCACGACCAGCACGTCCGCGGCCCGCAGCGTGTCGAGCAGCGCGGGCTCGGCGGAGCGCAGGGACGAGCAGAAGATCGGCATGGCCTGACCGCCGGCGTCCTCGACCGCCGCGCAGAGCGCCTCCACGAACGCGGTGTTGCCCGCCAGGTGGTGCGCCCGGTAGTAGAGCACCCCCACCACGGGCCCGCTGCCCGGTCCGGCCGCCCGTTCCAGCCGCCCCCAGGACGGCGTCGGCGCGGGCAGCGCGAACCCGTGCCCGGTCAGCAGCACGGTGTCGGACAGGAACGCGTGCAGCTCGGCCAGGTTCGCGGGCCCGCCGTGGGCCAGGTAGGCGTGCGCCTCGGCGCAGACGCCGCCGCTCACCGTGGACAGCTCCATCAGCTCGGCGTCCGGTGCCTGCTCGCCGCCCAGCACCACCACCGGCCTGGGCCCGGCCAGCAACGCGTCGAGCCCTTCCGCCCAGGCGCGCCGGCCGCCGAGCAGCCGCACCACGACCAGGTCCACGCCCTCCAGCAGCGCGGGCAGGTCGTCGGGGATCAGCCTGGCGGGGTTGCCCAGCCGGTAGGTGGCGGCGCTCGCGCGAGCGCTCAGCAGGTCGGTGTCCGACGTCGAGAGCAGCAGAACGGTACGGCTGTCGCCAGGCACGGCGCATTCCTCCCTCGGGGTCCTCGCCCCGGTCGCGGGTGACGCGACGGCAGGAGTCTCCTGGCTCCCGGATCAGCGCTCACCCCGGCCTTCCCACCCGTCGCCGGGCAGTGGCCTGTGGTGGGGCTCGCTCCCCGGTCACAGTGGCGGGACCGCGCCGGTTTCGCACCGGCTTCCTCCCTTGCCATCGCCTACCGGGAGACTACGGCACGACCGGCCTCCACCAGAACTGGCGTTACGATCCTCTTCGTGTCCATAGCCGACTTTTCCGGACGGATCCGTCCTGACGCCTGTCCGGGCGCGCTACAGGTACACGAGGCCGCCGACGGCCCGCTGGCCCGCGTCCGCCTGCCCGGTGGCGCGGCCTCCGCCGCCCAGTTCCGGGCGCTCGCCGGCTGCGCCGAGGAGTTCGGGTCGGGCGTGATCGAGCTGACCTCGCGGGCGAACGTCCAGGTGCGCGGGCTGCGCTCGCCCGCCGCCTTCGCCGACCGGCTCGCCTCGGCGGGGCTGTTGCCGTCGGCCGCCCACGAACGGGTCCGCAACATCGTCGCCTCGCCGCTGGGCGGCCGGTGCGGTGACGGGGTGCTGGACGTGGACGCGCTGGTGGCGGAGCTGGACCGGGCGTTGTGCGGGCGGCCACGGCTGGCGGGGCTGCCGGGGCGGTTCCTGTGCGCGGTGGACGACGGCTCGGGGGATGTGGCCGGGCTCGGGGCCGATGTGACGTTCACCGGTGAGGGCTCCGGCGGCGGGCGGCTCCTGCTGGCGGGGCGGGACACCGGGCTGGGCTGCCGTCCGGAGGGCGCTGTGCCGCTCATGATCGCCGCTGCTGAGGCGTTCCTCGACGAACGCCCGGACGACGCTCCCCTGGCCTGGCGCATCCAGGAGCTGGAGAACGGCCCCGCCCGCATCACCGCCCGCCTGACCAGGCACCCGGCCGCGCCGGCACCGACGACCGCCCCGGTCACCGCACCGGTCACCCCACCGGTCACCGCACCGATCACCGCGTCGGCCGCGCCGCCTGAGCGTCCTGGCGCGCGAAGGCGGGCCGGGCGGCGCACGCAGCGGGACGGGCGGGTGGCCCTGGAGGTGCTGGTGCCGCTCGGCCGGCTGACCCCCGCCCAGCTCAGGGCCCTGGCAGACAGCGGCCCCGCCGTCCGGCTCACCCCCTGGCGGACCGCCGTGTCACTGGACCTCACCCCCACCGAGGCGGACGACGCGGAGCAGGCGCTCGCCGACGCGGGCCTGATCACGGACCCGGCGTCCCCCTGGGCCGGAGTCACCGCCTGCACGGGCCGCCCCGGGTGCGGCAAGGCGCTGGCGGACGTCCAGGCGGACGCACGACGCTGGGTGGCGGAGCTGAACGCGGACGACCGCGCCCCCGCCACCCCCGTCCACTGGGCGGGCTGCGAACGGCGCTGCGGCCTGCCGCGCGGCCCCGTCATCGAGCTGGTCGCCACCGCCGACGGCTACCGCCGCAGCCACCCGAGCTGAACCCGCCCCACCGACGACCACCGAGAAGGGCCCCCGTGACCGACTACCTCCGCGACGGCGCCGAGATCTACCGGCGCTCGTTCGCGACCATCCGCGCCGAGACCGACCTCACCGGCCTGCCACCCGAGGTCGCCCAGGTGGCGGTGCGGATGATCCACGCCTGCGGCATGACCGACCTCGTCACCGACCTGGCCTGGTCCCCCGGGGTGGTGGTGCGGGCCCGTGAGGCGCTGCGCGCGGGCGCGCCCGTCCTGTGCGACGCGATGATGGTCGCTTCGGGCGTGACCAGGCGCAGGCTGCCCGCCGGCAACGAGGTGCTGTGCACGCTGCCCGACCCGCGCGTCCCCGAGCTGGCTGAGCGGCTCGGTACCACGCGCAGCGCCGCCGCCCTGGAGCTGTGGCGCGACCGGCTCGACGGCGCGGTGGTGGCGATCGGGAACGCGCCGACCGCCCTGTTCCGGCTGCTGGAGCTGGTGGCGGAGGGCGCGGGACGGCCGGCGGCGGTGCTGGGCGTCCCCGTGGGGTTCATCGGCGCGGCGGAGTCCAAGCAGGCGCTGGCCGGCAGCGACCTGGAACACCTGGTGGTGCACGGCCGCCGCGGCGGCAGTGCGATGACGGCGGCGGCGATCAACGCCATCGCGGACGAGACGGAGTGATCATGGTGAAGGGACGCCTGTACGGGGTCGGCCTCGGTCCCGGTGACCCGGAGCTGGTCACGGTCAAGACGGCCAGGCTGATCGGCGAGGCGGACGTGATCGCCTACCACGCCGCCAGGCACGGCCGCAGCATCGCCCGTTCCATCGCGCTGCCGTACATGCGGGCGGACCAGATCGAGGAGCTGCTGCTCTACCCGCTGACCACGGAGACCACCGACCACCCCGGCGGCTACCAGGGCGCGCTCGACGACTTCTACGCCGACTGCGCGCAGCGGCTGGCCGCGCACCTGGACGCGGGACGCACCGTGGTGGTGCTCGCCGAGGGCGATCCACTGTTCTACGGGTCGTACATGCACCTGCACAAACGGCTCGCGCACCGCTACGAGACCGAGGTGGTGCCGGGCGTGACGTCGGTCAGCGCCGCGTCCGCCGTGCTCGGCCGGCCGCTGGTGGAGCGGGACGAGGTGCTGACCGTGCTGCCCGGCACGCTGCCGGCCGACGCGCTGGCCGACCGGCTGCGGGAGACGGACTCGGCGGCGGTGCTCAAGCTGGGCCGCACGTTCGAGAAGGTCCGCGACGCGCTGGCCGAGGCCGGCCGGCTGGACGACGCCTGGTACGTCGAGCGCGCCACGATGGGCGCCGAGCGGGTGGCGCCGCTCAAGGACGTGGACCCCGGCGGCGTGCCGTACTTCTCGCTGGCCCTGCTCGCCAGCCCCGCGGAGCGCACGTTCGTGCCGGAGCCGCCGGCGGTGCGGCAGTCGGGCGAGGTGGCCGTGGTGGGCCTGGGCCCGGCGGGGCGGCCGTGGCTGACGCCCGAGGCGCAGGAGGCGCTGGCCGCCGCCACCGACCTCGTCGGGTACGGCCCGTACGTGGACCGCGTCGCCCCGAACCCGCGCCAGCGCCGCCACCGCACCGACAACCGGGTGGAGGCCGAACGCGCCAGGCACGCCCTGGAGCTGGCCCGCGACGGCGCCCGGGTGGCGGTGGTGTCGTCCGGGGACCCGGGCGTGTTCGCCATGGCCAGCGCGGTCATGGAGGCGGCGGCGGACTTCCCCGACGTGCCGGTGCGGATCGTCCCCGGCCTGACGGCGGCGCAGGCGGTGGCCAGCCGCGTCGGCGCGCCGCTGGGGCACGACTACTGCGTGGTGTCGCTGTCGGACCTGCTCAAGCCGTGGGAGGTGGTGGCCGCCAGGCTCGCGGCGGCGGCCGGGGCCGACCTGGTGCTGGCGATCTACAACCCGGCCTCGCGCAGCCGCACGTGGCAGCTCGCGGCGGCCCGCGACCTGCTGCTGGAGCACCGGGACGCCGCCACCCCCGTGGTGATCGGCCGGGACGTGGGCGGCGAGCGGGAGAGCGTGACCGTCACGACGCTGGGCGAGCTGGATCCCGGGCAGGTGGACATGCGCTGCCTGCTGATCGTCGGCTCCTCCACCACCCGGATCACCGACCGCGGCCTGGTCTACACCCCGCGCCGCTACCCCTGAGCCGCCGCCCACTCCGTCGCCGCCGCCACGGTGTCCACCAGGCGGACGCCGGGCGGGAGCGGCGGCCGGTTCACCATGATGACGGGCAGGCCCAGCTCGCGGGCGGCGGTGAGCTTGGCGGCGGTCAGCTGTCCGCCGCTGTCCTTGGTGACGAGGATGTTCAGGCGGTGCTCGCGGATGAGCGCGCGCTCGCCCTCGACGGTGTACGGGCCCCGGTCGAGCAGGACGTGCACGTGGGGCGGCACGGGAGGCTCCGGCGGGTCCACGGAACGGGCCAGCAGCCACACGCCCGGCAGGCCGGCGAAGATCGGCAGGCTCCGGCGCCCGGTCGTGAGGAACACCCTGAGGCCCGTCGTGAGCAGCGCGGCGGCGGCGTGCAGGGAGCCGACGCGGTGCCAGGCGTCGCCGTCCCCCTCCTGCCACCCCGGCCGGCGCAGGACGAGCAGCGGCACGCCGGTGGCCGAGGAGGCGGCGGCGGCCGAGGCGGTCATCCGCTCGGCGAAGGGGTGGGTGGCGTCCACCAGCGCGTCGATGCGCTCCTCCGCCAGGAAGGCGGCCAGCCCCCCGGGCCCGCCGAACCCGCCTTCCCGCACCTCCCCGACCGGCAGGCGCGGGTTGCTCACCCGCCCGGCCAGCGACGACACGACGTGCGTCGCGGGCCGGGCGGCCAGCTCGGCGGCCAGGGCCCGGGCCTCGGCCGTGCCTCCCAGGATCAGGACCCGCCGCACGCACGTTCCCGTTCGGCGCTGTACAGGTGGCTGTCGGGGAACTGCGTGGCCGACAGCACCCGCCCGACGACGATCACGGCGGTGCGCCGGATGCCGGCCGCGTGCACCTGCTCGGCGATGTCCGCCAGGGTCCCCCGCAGGATCACCTCGTCGGCTCTGCTGGCCCGCGCCACCACGGCGACGGGGCACGCGGCCCCGTACGACGGCAGCAGCTCCGCCACCACCTCGTCGATCCGCTGCACCGCCAGATGCAGCACCATCGTCGCCCCGCTCGCCCCCAGCGTGGTCAGGTCCTCGCCCTCGGGCATCGGCGTGGCCCGCGCCGAGGTGCGGGTCAGGATGATCGTCTGGCCGACACCGGGCACGGTCAGCTCCCTGCCCAGCGCGGCCGCCGCCGCCGCGAACGCCGGCACCCCCGGCACCACCTCGTACGGCACGCCGAGCGTGTCCAGCCGCCGCATCTGCTCGGCGACGGCGCTGAAGACGGACGGGTCGCCGGAGTGCAGCCGGGCCACGTCGAGCCCGTCGCGGTGGGCGGTGAGCAGCTCGGCGACGATCTCGTCGAGGGTGAGCTGGGCGGTGTCGACGAGCCTGGTGCCGGGCTGGCAGGAGTCGAGCAGCTCGCGCGGCACCAGCGACCCCGCGTACAGGCACACCGGCGAGGTCTGCAGCCGGCGCAGGCCGCGCAGGGTGATCAGGTCGGCGGCGCCGGGGCCGGCACCGATGAAGTACACGGTCACGTGTCGTCCTTCTTGGTCAGGGACCATACGGTAACCGGCATCGCCGGCCGCCACCCGGTGAACCCGCCCACGGGCGAGGCCCGCTGCACGGCCAGGCGGACGAGGTCGCCGCCCAGCCTGCCGTACCACTGGCCGATGAGCGCCTCGGACTCGAGGGTGACGGCGTTGGCGACCAGCCTGCCTCCGGGGCGCAGCCGTGACCAGCAGCGTTCCAGCAGGCCGGGCACGGTGACGCCGCCGCCGACGAACACCGCGTCGGGGGCGGGCAGCCCGTCGAGCGCGTCCGGGGCCTTGCCCGTCACGACGCGCAGCGCCGGCACGCCCAGCCGGTCGGCGTTGCGGCGGACGGCGGCGGCCCGGTCGGGCCTGCTCTCGACGGCCACGGCGGCACAGGACGGATGGCTGCGCATCCACTCGACGGCGATGCTGCCCGCGCCCGCGCCGACGTCCCACAGCAGCTCGCCGGGTCGCGGCGCGAGCCGCGACAGGGTGACCGCGCGGACCTCCCGCTTGGTGAGCTGGCCGTCGTGCTCGTACGCACTGTCGGGCAGCCCCGGTACGAGGGCCAGCGGCTCGGCGTCCGGGCCGGGCACGCACTCGACGGCGATCACGTGGAGAGGGGACGCGGCGGGCCCCGCCCAGGTCGCGGCCGTGCCGTGCTGGATCGTCTCGGTGGCGGCGCCCAGGTCCGACAGCGCCGTCATGGGGCTCGGGCCGTAGCCGGCGGCGGTCAGCAGCGCGGCGACCTGGGAGGGGGCGTCGCGGCCCGCCACGAGCACGACGAGCAGCCGGCCGGGGAGCGCGGCGGCGTTGAGCGTCTCGGGCGGGCGGCCGACGAGGCTGACGGTCTCCACCTGCTCGACCGGCCAGCCGAGGCGGGCGCAGGCGAGGGAGAGCGAGGACACGTGCGGCAGGATCCGGACGTCCGCCGCGCCCAGGAGGCGTACCAGCGTGGAGCCGATGCCGTAGAACATGGGGTCGCCGCTGGCCAGCACGCACACCTCGCGTCCGGCGTACCGCTCGATGAGCGCGGGCAGCGCGGGCAGCAGCGGCGAGGGCCAGCGGACGCGCTCCGCTCCCACGCATCCGGGGGCGGAGGCGATGCCAGGCTCGGCAGCGGGGGCGGGCAGGAGCTCCAGCTGGCGGGGGCCGCCCATGACGACCTCGGCCGTCACCAGCGCCTGCCGTGACGCCTCGCCCAGCCCGTCCCAGCCGTCCGCGCCGATGCCGACGACGGTGATCACACGTTGCCCAGGACGCGCGTCACCTGGATCTCGATGACCACCCGGGCGGGGTTGGCGCGGGGCGGCTTGTACCGGGCCGTGTACCGGCGCTCGGCGTCGGCCACCTCCTCCGGCGAGGTGCGGACGACGGCCCGCCCCTCCAGCGTGGACCAGCGCCGGCCGTCCACCTGGCACAGCGCGACGAGCGCGCCGCCGGAGGCGGCGATGAGCCTGGCCTTCGCCGAGGTCCCGGACGTGATCACCCGGGCGACGCCCGTCTCCAGGTCCAGCGTCGCGCCCACCGGCACCGCGTGCGGCGGCCCGCCGGGGCGGGCGGTGGAGAGCGTGCACAGGTGCCGCTCCTGCCAGAAGGCGGCGAAAGCGCTGCCCCGCTCGACCAGGTTCACGATCCTCCTCGGGTGATTCGGGCGAGGCATATCGTATATCGCGCCCGTTTCCACGGACGGGCGCCCAGCGCTGCCGCCCCAGGCCCCCTACAGGCCGCCGAGCCTCCGCAGCGCCGCCTCGGACGCCGATCCGGGCTCGGCGGCGAACAGGTCGAGCCCATAGCACGACGGCGCGTCCGGCAACGTGATCAGCTCACCGTGCAGCGTCAGCTCCCCCACAACCGGATGCCGCAGCGCGTACACCCGGGATCGCATCTGCGCGACCGGATGCTCGGCCCACAACCGCGCGAAGTCCGCACTCAGCCCCCGCATCTCGTCGATGTGCGCCATGAGCCCCGGGTCCCCGTGATACCGCCCGAGCAGCACCCGCACGTGCGCCACGTGCTCACGCGCCACCCGCTCCCAGCCGTCGCCGTGCAGCTCGCGCAGATGGGGATCGGCGAACAGCAGGTGCGAGAGCGTGCGCCGCTCCTCGGGCAGCGCGGGGAAGCCGCCGAACACCGCCACGGCGAGCGCGTTCCAGCCGACGATCTGGGTGTGCCGCCCCACGACCAGCGCGGGCGTCAGCACGAACGACCGCAGCAGGTGGCTCACACTCGCGGGCACGGCCGGAGCCCCAGCCGCGCAGCGTGGCGGGCGCCGGGCGATCCGGTGCAGGTAGACCAGCTCGTCGGCGTCCAGGCGCAGCGCCGCGCCGACGGCGTCCAGGATCTCGTCGGAGACGCCGTCGCCCTTGCCCTGTTCGAGCCGCGTGTAGTGGGCGATGCTCACGCCCGCCAGCCGGGCCAGCTCCTCGCGCCGCAGCCCCGCGACCCGCCGCGTGCGCCCGTAGTCGCGCAGCCCGACCTCCTCGGGACGCAGCCGGGCACGGCGTGACTTGAGGAACTCGCTCAGGTCGTCCACCCGACCACCCTACGACCGGGGCGGCCGGTGGGTGATCACGCCGTGAGTACGCACGCCACGGCCCTGGCCGGGCCGCTCCGGCGGTTCCAGGCTGTCAGCCGGGAAACCGCCACAGGCTCCTCGACGAAAGGGACAGACCCATGCCCGGCACACTCGGACTCATCGGCAGCGGAATGATCGGCACCTCCCTGGCCCGCCTGGCCGTCGCGGCGGGCCTGGAGGTGATCCTCAGCAACTCCAGAGGCCCGCAGACCCTCGCCGCCCTGGTCGCCGGCCTGGGCGGGCGCGCCCGCGCGGCCACCCCGGCGCAGGCGGCGCGCGCCGCCGACCTGGTGGTGGCGGCCATCCCGCTGAAGTCCTTCGCACGGCTGCCCGCCGAAGCGCTGGCCGGCAGGACGGTGCTGGACACGGCCAACTACTACCCCGAGCGCGACGGCCACCTGCCCGAGCTGGACGCGGGCGAGCTGACCTCCAGCGCCCTGCTGCAACGCCACCTCGCCCGCTCGCACGTGGTCAAGGCGTTCAACACCATCACCCCGCACCAGCTCCGCACCCTGGCCAGACCGTCGGGCGCGCCGGACCGCAGCGCCCTGCCGATCGCGGGCGACGACGCGGGGGCCAAGGCGGCGGCCACCCGGCTGCTGGACATGCTCGGCTTCGACGCGGTGGACCTCGGCCCGCTCGCCGAGAGCTGGCGCAGCGAGCCGGACACCCCGGTCTACGTCCGGCCCTATCTCGGCGACGTGCCCGCCATGAACGTCGCCGACTTCCTCGCCTGGACCTCCCGGACACCCGGCGTGGCCGTGCCCGCGGCGCGGGTCCGCGAGCTGGCCGGGACCGCGGTGCGCCGGCCGGCGGGCGCGGCCCGCCTGCCGAGCGAGGGCTGAACCGCGCCTCAGCGGCAGAAGGGGGCCATCCCGAGCACGGACTTGACGCCGCCGAGCAGGTGCTGGAGGAAGTGCTGGTCGCCCTCCATGGGCTCGTCGGTCCAGGCCTTGACGTCGTGGCCGAGGGTGGTCAGCCACGCCTTGCCGCCGTCGTAGTACTGGCACCAGCTCACCGGATGGTGCTCGCCGTGGCCGGGGTGGCCGAGGTTGCCGCGCACGCCCTGCGGCAGGGTGGACTCGTCCACCTCGGCCAGCACGCGGACGCGGGTGGGCGCGGGGACGAGGTTGTACCACTCGTCGGCGAAGGCCCAGGTTCTGGGCAGGCCCTGGGTGGAGGCGTCGCGGCGGTTGACGGTGACGACGGTGCCGGGCTGGTTGGCGCCGTGGTCGTAGAAGTTGGCGTTGCCGAGCAGGCCCTCGTACCAGGGCCAGTTGTACTCGGTGCCGAAGGCGTTGTGCACGCCGACGAAGCCGCCGCCGGCGCGGATGTACTGGCGCAGCGCGGTCTGGGCGGCGTCGTCGAGGGTGTCGCGCGTGGTGCTGAGGAACATCACGGCGTTGTAGCCGAGCAGGCGGCCGGCCGAGGAGAGCTGGGTGACGTCCTCGGTGTAGTCGACGGCGAAGCCGTGCTCCTGGCCCAGCTTGAGCACCGCTTTGACGGCGACGTTGTTGTCATTGAGCGGCGGGTTGAGCCCGGGGGCGAGCGGGGTGCCGAGGTGGGCGTGGCGGGGGCCGGCGGTGCGGCTGTAGACGAGCAGCTTGTAGCCCTTGGCCGGCTCGAAGTTGCCCCAGTCGTGGTAGCAGCGGGGGTCGGTGCCCCGGCAGACGCCGTAGTCGGGGTCTCCGAGGTTCTGTGCCGGCGGCGGGGAGGCGGCGGAGCTGGGTGCGGTGGCGGTCAGCAGCAGGAGCGCTGCTCCGGTGGCGGCGGCGATGGAGAGTTTGCTGCGCATGGGCACCTCACACAGGTCGATCCACTAGGTGGATCAAACGGTCCACTCGGGGGCTTGAGCGTAACTGCGGATCTTCGTGGCGACAAGCTCTTGCCTTCACTCCGGGAAGGGACTTAAGGTGCGTCCGTCGTACGGATCCAGTGGTCCGCTAGGCGGACCACCGAAAGTTTGGTGCCAGTGGAACGACGAAACTTCCTCCTCGGCGCGGCAGCCACGCTGACCGCCTCCGCCACGATCACCGAGCCCGCCCAGGCGCAGCCGCAGCCGCTGGAGCGGCAGCCCGCCTCCCTCGGCGTGACGGGCAAGGACTTCCCCAAGGTCTGCGGCAACCTGGCCAACACCAACTACTCCCCGCTCCACCAGATCAACGCCCGCACGGTGCGGCGGCTCGGCGGCGCCTGGCACGTCAACCTGGAGGGCGGCAGCACCTCGGCCGCGCAGCAGAGCACCTGCGTGGTGCAGAACGGCGTCCTGTACGTCCAGACCACCCAGCAGAACGTCTTCGCCGTGGACGGCAGGACCGGCGCGGTCAAGTGGAAGACCAACCTGGGCACGAAGCAGACGAACATGCGCGGCGTCGCGCTGGGCGAGGGCCTGGTCTTCTCCACCTCCGGCGCCAACATCGTCTACGCGCTGAGGCAGGACACCGGCGAGATCGCCTGGCAGCGGCAGCTCATCACCGACGGCGAGGGCGGCGGCGACACCGGCGGCTGCGACCCGCAGAACGGCCAGTGCGGCGGCCTGACCGGCACCCTGGCCGGGGCCGTCGTCTACTGGGACGGGCTCATCTACGTCGGCATGCAGGGCAGCACCGGCGGCGCGCGCGGCCGGGCGTACGCACTGAAGGCCGGCACCGGCGAGGTCGCCTGGACGTTCTGGTCGTGCCCCGGCGAGGGCCAGTTCGGCAACGACACCTGGGAGGGCGAGTCCTGGAAGACCGGCGGCGCGGTGCCGTGGATCCACCCGGCGGTGGACCCGGACCTCGGGCTGGTCTACTGGACGTTCGGCGGCTCCTACCCGCGCCTGGACGGCGCCACCCGGGGCGGCGACAACCTGTTCGCCAACTCGATCGTGGCCATCGACGCCAAGACCGGCACGCGCAAGTGGCACTTCCAGTCGGTGCACCACGACATCTGGGACCTCGACAACGTCATGGCCCCGGTGCTGGTGGACGTCAAGGTCAAGGGCCGCCTGCGCAAGGCCGTCGTGTACGGCAGCAAGGTCGGCATGTTCTACATCCTCGACCGGGAGAGCGGCGAGCCGCTGCACGGCATGGAGGAGCGGCCCGTCCCGCAGAACGCCCAGCAGAAGACGGCGGCCACGCAGCCGTTCCCCGGCGGGGAGCCGTTCATCACGCAGGCTCCCGAGTTCGGCAAGGCCACCCGGCCGGTGCCGTTCTACGCCTGGGGCGGCCTGTACACGCCGCACTGGGACCGGGCGACGATCATCTTCCCCGGCGCGGGCGGCGGCGCCGACTGGGCGCACCTGTCGTACAACCCGCACACGGGCTGGATCTACGTCGGCTACGGCCTGATCAACTCCGGCTTCTCCAACAGCCGCGACGGCCGCGTCAACACCTCCCGGCCGCTCGGCGAGTACTTCGCGGGCGGCATCGCGGCGGTCGACCCGCGCACCAACACCCCGGTGTGGACGCTGGACCGGGAGTGGTCGCTCGCGCACGGCAACGGCATCCTGACCACGGCGGGGCGGGTGATGTTCCAGGGCGGCCCCGACGGGGTGCTGCACGCGATGGACGACACCGACGGCCGCGTCCTGTGGAGCTTCCAGTGCGGCGCCGGGGTGCACACCAGCCCGATCAGCTACGAGATCGACGGCGAGCAGTACGTCGCGGTGCTGGCGGGCGGCAACGGCCTGCCCTACCCGGACATCCCCAGGGGCGACCACCTGTGGGCGTTTAAGCTCGGCGGCAAGGTGCCGCCCGCCGCCACGCCGACGCCCCCGAAGAAGCGCAACGACATCAGGGCGGCGGCCGTCACCGGCCTGTCCACAGTCACGCTCGGCCGGGTCTGGGACGCGGCGGGCCAGCGGCCCGGCGCCACCGAGAACACCGTCGCGCAGAACGCCATGTCGCCGCAGCACCTGCGCGTGCCCAAGGGCACGACGGTCACCTTCGTCAACCCGGCCGACAACGCGAGCGCACACGCCGCCGTCTCGTTCTTCGAGTACGAGTTCGACACCGGCGTCCTGATGCCCGGCCAGTCGTTCACCCACACCTTCGACACCCCGGGCGAGTACTTCTACAACGACGCGATCTACCCGCAGAACACCGGCAAGATCGTCGTCTTCTGAGAGCGGAGCCCCGCCGGCCGGCGGGGCTCCCTCACAGCCAGGTCGGCAGGATGGACGGCGGGATCGGCCCCTTGTTGCGCCGCCCCTGCCCGCTCTCCTCCCAGGCGTGGGCCAGGATTCCCACGGAGCGGCTGAGCACGAACAGCCCGCGCGCCAGCGGCGCGGGGAAGCCCAGCTCGGCGTAGACCACGGCGGTCGCCCCGTCGATGTTCATGGGCACGGGCGCGATCAGCCGCTCGATCTCGATCGCGGCCCGCAGGTGCGCGCCCGCCACCACCCCGTCGGCGACCGCCTGCGACACGAGGCCGAGCAGCGGGTCGCGGCGCGGATCGCGGGTGTGGAAGCGGTGCCCGAAGCCGGGCAGGTACTTGTCGCGGGCGCGCCAGCGCGCCACCACGGCCGCCGCGCCCCCGTCGGCGGAGTCACCGCCGCCTGAGCCGCCGCCCGGCCCGCCCTGGGCGGCCACCTCCTCCAGCAGCCGGACGCACTGCTCGCCCGCGCCGCCGTGCACGTCCCCGAGCAGGTTCACCCCGGTGGCCACGGCGTTGTTCAGCCCCACCCCGCACGTGACGGCCATCCGCGCGACGGCGATGGACGGCGCGTGCGGCCCGTGGTCGACCGACGAGACGAGCGCCGCCTCCAGCAGCGCCGCCTGGCGCGGGCCGGGGCGCTCGCCGCGCAGCATCAGCCAGATCAGCTCGGCGAAGCCGATCCGCCCGATGAGGTCCTGGACCGGCTGCCCGCGCAGCTCGATGACGTCGGGCTCCACCCTCGACACGGCGGTGCCCCACCAGTCGGCCGCGGCCTCCCGCCCGCTCACGACGCCGCCTCGAACTCGGCGTTGTGCTCACCCAGCAGCGGGGCGGCCCCGCGCGGGCGCAGCGCGACGCCGTCCACGACCACGCCGTTGCCCGCCACGGTGACCTGCCGCTCCCCCGACCCGGGGAACGGCACCTCCGTCAGGAAGCCGCGGTGGCGTACCTGATCGAGGGCGAGCGCCTGCGGGACGGTGAGGATGCGGGCGGCGGGCACCCCTTCGGCGGCGAGGAGCTCCTCCCACTCCAGCGCGGTCTTGGCCCGCAGCGCCTGGTTGAGCTCCTGGTTGAGGGCCTGCCGGTGGGTCTTGCGCGACTCCCGCTCGGCGAAGCGGGGGTCGGCGGGCAGGTCGGGCCGACCGACGAGCCGGCACAGCGTCTCGAACTGGGCCTGCTGGTTGGCGGCGATGTTGAGCGGCCCGTCGGCGGTCTCGAACGTGCCGGACGGGGCGGCGGTGGCGTTCTGGTCGCCCATCGGCTCCGGCTCGACGCCGCTGACCAGGTAGTTGGAGACCGTCCAGCCCATCGCGGAGATCGACGCCTCCAGCATGGACAGGTCCAGGAAGCAGCCGCGCCCGGTGCGGTGCCGCCCGGCCAGCGCGGCGGAGACCGCCAGCGCGGCCATCAGCCCGCCGATCGTGTCGCAGATGGGGAAGCCCACCCGCAGCGGGGCCGTGTCGGGGGTGCCGGTGACGCTCATCATGCCGGACAGCCCCTGCACGATCTGGTCGTAGGCGGGCGCGCCGCTCATCGGGCCGCTCTGCCCGAAGCCGGAGATGGCGCAGTAGACGAGGCCGGGGTTCAGCTCGCGCAGGCGGTCCCAGCCGTAGCCGAGCCTGGCCAGCACCCCGGCGCGGAAGTTCTCCAGCAGGACGTCGGCGCCGGCGAGCATCGACTCGAACGCGGCCCGCCCGTCCGGGCTCTTCAGGTCCAGCTCGACCGACTTCTTGCCGGCGTTCTGGGCCAGGAAGGAGGCGCCCAGCCTGGCCTGGTTGAGCCCGGGGTCGGGGCCGAGCCGCCGGGCGAGATCCCCGGCCCCGGGCAGCTCCACCTTGACCACCTCCGCGCCGAACAACATCAGCTGATAACTGCAGTACGGCCCGGCCAGAACGTTGGTCAGGTCCACGACCTTGACGCCGTCCAGTGGCAACTGCTGCATGCACGCTCCATTGAGTCAAGTCAGAGGATGGTCGAACCCGCGCTCCGACATCCGCTTGGCCGCCTCGCGCAGATCCGCGGCGAACTCCCCGACGCGGTCGGCGGTGAAGCGGACGGTGGGGCCGCTCAGCGTCAGCGCCGCCACGGGCGCCCGCAGGCCGGTGGCCACCGGGACGGCGACCGCGGACAGGCCCGGCTCGCGTTCGCCGTGGCTGGCCGCGTACCCGTCGTGCGCCGCCTGCCCGGCCCACGCCCGCAGCGTCACCACGTGGGCCTCGCCGTACGGGGAGGAGCGGGCCACCCGTTCGAGCAGCCGCTCCGGCGCCCCGATCAGCAGGACCTTCGAGGAGGCGCCCGCCCACAGGGGCAGCTCGTCGCCGACGCGCACCACGTGGCGCAGCGGCTGCGGGCTCTCCTGCTGGGCGATGCAGATGCGGCGCACGTCGCGCGGCACGTAGAGGTTGACGGTCTCCCTGTGCCGCGCCCCCAGCCCGCGCATGAGCTGCACGGTCTCCGGCGGCAGCTCCCACGCCGAGCGGGCCAGGTGCGCCCAGCGCCACAGCGCCGGGCCGGCCGTGAACCCCTTGGGCGTGGCCCACAGCAGCCCCAGGTGCTCCAGGGTCTGCAGCAGGCGCAGCGCCGTGGTCTTGGCCAGGCCCGTCTCCTCGACGACCTCGCGGATCGTCAGCGTCCGCCGGTCCTCGGTGAGCAGCGTGAGGATGTCGAACGCGCGCTGGACGCTGCGCACACCCCCGCCCTCCCCCGGCTCCGCGGGAATGTTCGAAGGCATGGCCGTACGCTAACACCGAGTCCGCATAGCGGTCCATACGCTCCACCAAGCGGATTGCCCGGCACTCTTGCCATAACCTTCGCCGGGCTCATACCGTGAGGCAATCCACAGTGCGGATTATCAGAACCGCTGAGCGGATTCAGTGGGAGTCATCATGAACACCATCCACGAAGCCGGTTGCTTAGTAGCCGGGCAGTGGCTGACCGAAGGCCCGCAGGCCGACCGCATCGGCCCCTACCTCCGCGAGCCCGTCAGCCGGGCCCGCACCGCACGACCCGAGGACCTCACCGCCGCCCTGGCCTACGCCCGGCGCTCCGCCAGGCGGATCGCCCGGCTGGCGCCCGCCACCCGGGCCGGCATCCTGGAGCGGGCCGCCGCCGCGGTCACCGCGCAGGGCGAGCGGCTGGCCCGCCTGCTGGCGCTGGAGCTGGGCAAACCGCTCAAGGACGGGCGCGGCGAGGTGCTGCGCGTCGCCGACACCCTGTCCGTGGCCGCCGCCGAGGCGCGCATGATCGGCGGCGAGGTGCTGCCGGTGGCCGGCTGGGGGCGCGGGGTCGGCAACACCGCGATCACCCAGCGGGCCCCGGCCGGCCCGGTGCTGGCGATCACGCCGTTCAACGCCCCGGCGAACCTCCTGGCCCACAAGCTCGCCGCCTCCTTCGCGGCGGGCAACACCACGATCGTCAAGCCGCCGCCGCAGGCGCCCGCGGTCTCCACCGCGCTGGTGGAGCTGCTGCTGGAGGCAGGGATTCCGGTGGAGGCGGTGCAGGTGCTGCACGGCGGCGGCGACGTGGGCGCGGCGTTGTGCGCGGCGCCGGAGATCGCCGTCGTCAGTTTCACCGGCGGAGTGGCGGCCGGTCACGCCGTCGCCCGCGCCGCCGGCCCGAAGCGGGTGATGCTGGAGCTCGGCGGCAACGCCGCCACCATCGTCTGCGAGGACGCCGACGTCGCCGCGGCGGCGCTGGCGTGCGCCCGCACCGGCTACAGCAACTCCGGGCAGAGCTGCATCTCCGTGCAGCGGGTCTACGTGCACCGCAGCCGCTTCGAGGAGTTCGCCGAGGAGCTGACCGCGCAGGTGAAGGGCCTGGCCGTGGGCGACCCGCTCGACTCCGGCACCGACGTGGGCTCCATGGTGGACGACGACGCGGCCGAGCGGGTGGTCCGCTGGACGGCCGAGGCCGCCGCCCAGGGCGCCCGGGTGACCACCGGCGGCACCCGCGACGGCTCGGTGATGGCGCCGACCGTGGTCGTCGCGCCGCCCGCCGAGGCGAAGGTGGTGCGCGAGGAGGTGTTCGGCGCGCTGGTGGCCGTGCTGCCCTACGACGGCTTCGACGAGGTGATCGAGGAGTGCAACCGCAGCTCGTACGGGCTGCAGGCCGGGCTGTTCACCCACGACGTGCGCCGCATCGTGACCGCCTGGCGGGAGCTGGAGGTCGGCGGCCTGATCGTGAACGGCTCGTCCAACTTCCGGCTCGACCACGTGCCGTTCGGCGGCGTGAAGGACTCCGGCATCGGCCGCGAGTCGCCGCGCTGGATGATCGAGGACTTCACCGTGACCAAGACCCTCATGCTCAAGGGCCTGACCATCTGGGGAGACGAGTGACCACGACAGCCGCCCACGCCCTCGTCGAGCAGCTCGAAGCGCTCGGCGTCGAGTACGTCTTCGGCACCTGCGGCCACACCAACATCGCCGTCCTGGACGCGCTGGCCGACAGCCCCATCCGGTTCGTCATCGCCCGCCACGAGCAGGCCGCCGCGCACGCCGCCGACGGCTACGCCCGCGCCTCGGGCAAACCGGGCGTGCTGCTCGTGCACGTGGGCCCAGGGCTGACCAACGCCGCGACCGGCGTCATGACGGCGGCGCTGGACTCGGTGCCGCTGGTGGTGATCTCCGGCGACATCCCGTCCTACTACCACGGCCGGCACCCGCACCAGGAGATCAACCTGCACGCCGACGCCGACCAGGCGAGCGTGTTCCGGCCGTTCGTCAAGCGTGCCTGGAACGTGCACCGGGCCCAGGACCTGGGCCGCTTCGTGGAGCGCGCCTTCTTCACGGCCACCTCGGGCCGTCCCGGCGCGGTGCTGGTCAACGTGCCGATGGACGTCTTCTCCCGGCCCGCCGCGCCGTACCCGCCGCTCAGCCACGCGGCCCGGCCGGGCCTGCCGGAGGACACCGCGAAGCTGATCGCCGCGAAGCTGGCAGGCGCGGAGCGGCCGCTGATCTACGTGGGCGGCGGCCTGCGCGAGGATCCGGGGCCGCTGATCCGCCTGGCGGAACACCTCGACATCCCGATCGCGCACTCGCTCATGGCCAAGGGCACGGTGCCCGACGCGCACCCGCTGGTCATCGGCATGCCGGGCTTCTGGGGGCTGGAGCTGACCAACACCTGCGCCCGCGAGGCGGACGTGGTGCTGGCGCTGGCCACCCGGTTCGCCGAGACCGACGCCAGCTCCTGGGACCCCCGCTTCACCTGGGACTTCTCCGGCAGCACGCTGATCCAGATCGACATCGACCCGGCCGAGATCGGCCGCAACTATCCGGCGGAGATCGGCGCCGTGGCCGACGTGCGGCTCGCGGTGGAGGCGATCGCGGACGCGGCCGGGGCGCACGCCGCGCGTGACAGGACCGAGCTGCGCAAGCAGATCATGGAGGCGCGCACGGAGCTGTTCGCGGCCAGCAGGGAGCGGGGCAGGAGCGCGGACTTCCCGCTGCGCCCCGAGCGCATCCTTGCGGACCTGCGCGACGCGCTGCCGCCGGACACGATCCTGGTCACCGACGTGGGCTGGAACAAGAACGGCGTCGCCCAGTGCTACGAGCTGCCCGCCGAGGGCCGCTTCATCACCCCGGGAGGCGCCTCCACCATGGGGTTCGGGCCCGCCGCCGCCGTCGGCGTGCAGCTCGCCCAGCCCGGCAGGACGGTGGTCGCGCTGATCGGCGACGGCGGGATGAGCGCCCAGTTGCCCGCCGTGCCGCTCGCGGTGGAGCAGGGCGCCCCGGTGGTGTTCGTGGTGATGAACAACCGGGCCCACGGCACGATCTCCGACCTGCAGTCGGCGCACTTCGGCCGCAGCCACGGCTGCGACTTCACCGACCCCGCCGGGCAGCCGTACAGCCCGGACTTCGCCGCGCTGGCCCGGGCGTGCGGCGCCGACGGCCACACCGTCGCCGTCCCGGCCGACCTCGGCACGGCGCTGCGCGAGGCCGTCGCGAACCGGCGGCCCGCCGTGCTCGACGTGCCGATGGTCAACGAGCCGGTGCCGACGCCGGGCCACTGGAACATCAAGGACATCTACCAGGGGCTGTTCACCGACTGATCCCGCCGGGAAACCGTTGCACGTTCGAGATTCCCTCAGCCTGTCCCGTCGCTTATAACGAACGTACTAGTCCGTGAATTAACTCTCACCCACCCCCCTAGAGGTGAACCGTGCATTTCACGAGATTCTCCATCGCAGCCGCGGCCCTGATAGCGCTCGCCGCCTGCGCCCCGCCCGGCCAGCAGGCCGAGTCGGGCGCCACCGCCACCGGCCCCATCAAGATCGCGAACGTCAACGCGCAGAGCGGCCAGCTCAGCTCGCTCGGCCAGTGGGAGCACAAGGGCGTCAAGCTCGCCATCGAGGAGGCCAACAAGGCCGGCGGCGTCGACGGCCGCCAGATCCAGCTCGACCTGTTCGACAGCCAGGGCGACCCCACCGTCGGCACCAACGTGGCCAGGAAGATCGCCGCCGAGGGCTACATCGCGATGCTCGGCACCGCCGAGAGCGCCGTCACCCTGGCCATGGCGCCCATCCTCAAGGACGCCAAGATCCCGAACATCACCTCCGGCCAGTCGCCCAAGCTCGCCGACCTGGGCAGCCCCTTCCTCTTCCTCAACGCGCCCACCAGCGTCACCTTCGACGAGACGCTCGCCAAGTACCTCGTGGACGACAAGGGCATGAAGAAGATCGCGCTGATCAGCAACAACGGCGCCTACGGCTCCGGCGAGCACGACGCGTTCCTCAACTCGCTCAAGACCAGGAACATCACCCCGTCCGCCGACGAGGTCGTCACCCCCGACCAGAAGGACTTCAACGCCAACCTCGCCAAGATCCGCGAACAGGACCCCGAGGTGCTGTTCATCGGCGCCGAGGAGGTGCAGTCGGGGCTGATCGCCAAGCAGGCCCGCGAGCTGGGCATCAAGGCCGTCTTCGCCGGCGGCGCCCCGGTCGGCACCGACGTCTACGCCACCACCGCCGGCCTGAAGAACGCCGAGGGCACCATCGTCAGCTCCCCCTACCTGAGCAACGAGGCCACCCCCGAGATCAAGGCGTTCGCCGAGAAGTACAAGGCCGCCTACAACGAGGACGCCCGCATGCACGTCGCCAAGGCCTACGACGGCGCGTCCATCCTCATCGAGGCGCTCAAGCAGACCGACGGCGAGGGCGGCCAGAAGCTCGCCGACGCCATCCGCGGCGTCAAGCGCGCCGGGCTGCTCGGCACCTACAACTACGACGCCAACGGCGTCGGCATCCACGAAACCAAGATCGGCCTGGTCAAGGACGGCAAGGTCGTGCCCGAGGCCGCGAGCTGACGTGCAGGTCTTCCTTCAGACCCTGATCGGCGGGGTCACGTTCGGAGCGGTGTACGCGCTGGTGGCGATGGGCTTCTCGATCGTCTACCGCACCATGGGCCTGGTGAACTTCGCCCACGGCAGCGTCGTCATGATCGGCGCGTACGCCGCCTCCACCTTCTACATGGCCAGCAAGCTGCCGTTCGCGGTGGCCGTCGTGGTCGCGATCGCCGTCACCGCGCTGATCGGCCTGGTCATCGAGCGGTTCCTGCGCCCGCTGGAGAACAAGGACTTCACGCTGATGCTGATCGGCACCATCGGCTTCGGCGCGGTGCTGGAGGCGGGCGCGGTCCTCATCTGGGGCGCGACCGGGCACGCCGTGCCGTCCCCGGTCGCCACGGGGCCGATCGACGTGGCCGGGATCCGCATCCCGACCTACAGCCTGCTGGTGATCGCCGTGGCCGCCGCCGCGACGGGCCTGCTGGCCCTGTTCCTGCAGCGCACCAAGCGGGGCGCGGCCATGCAGGCGGTCGCCATGGACCACCAGGCCGCCACCGCGGTCGGCATCCACGTCGGCCGCAGCAACGCCATGGCCTTCGCCATCGGCGCCGGCCTGGCCGCCCTGGCGGGCAGCCTCATCGGGCCCATGCTGTACGTGAACCCGACCATGGGCGGCACCCTGGGCATCAAGGGCTTCGCGGCGGCCATGCTCGGCGGCTTCGGCAGCATGCCCGGCGCGATCGTCGGCGGCCTGGCCTTCGGCCTGCTCGACTCCTTCGCCGCGGGCAACTTCCAGGAGTACTCCGAGCTGGTCACGTTCCTGGTCTTCGCCGTCATCGTGATGATCCGCCCCACCGGCATCTTCGGAGAGGCAACGGTGAACCGCGCATGAAACGACTGGCGCTCATCGGCATCGCCGCGGTCGCGGCCTGGCTGCTGCCCTACGGCCTGGGCGGGTACGCCATCCACGTCGCCGACGTCGCGATCATCTTCGCGATCCTGGCCATCGGGCTCGGCCTGACCATGGGGGTGGCCGGGCAGATCAATCTGGCCCAGGTCGCCTTCTTCGGCGTCGGCGCGTACACGGTGGCCATCCTGACCACCGAGGCCGGGCTCGGCTTCTGGACCGCCTCCGCGCTGGCCGTGCTCACCGCCGTGGTGTTCGGCGTGCTGACCGGGATCCCGGCGCTGCGCATGCAGTCGCACTACCTGGGCATCGTCACGCTCGGGCTGGCGCTGGCCTTCACCAACTGGGTGACCAACTCCACGATCGCCGGCCGCGCCGAGGGCATCAGCGACCTCCCGGTGCCGCCGATGTTCGGCATCGACCTGTCCAGCGGCTACCTGTTCTACTACGTCGAGCTGGTCGTGTTCGCGATCGCGCTGGCGTTCGCGCTGCTGGTGACCCGCTCGCCGCTGGGCCGGCGGCTGCGCGCGATGCGCGACGACGACCTGGCGGCCGGGGCGCTGGGCGCGGAGATCCCGCTGCTGCGGATGACCGCGTTCGTGCTGTCCGGCCTGTACGGCGGGCTGGCCGGCGTGCTGTACGCCGGGCTGATCCGCTTCGTCGCCCCCGAGTCCTTCAACATCGCCAACATGTTCCTGCTGCTCGCCATGGTGATCATCGGCGGGCGGAGCAGCATCCTGGGCTGCGTCGTCGGCGCGGTCGCGCTGTCGCTGGTCAGGGAGGCGCTGCTGGACGCCTCGGGTTACGCGCAGCTCGGCTACGGCCTGGTCGTGGTGCTGGTCGTGGTGTTCGCGCCGAAGGGCCTTGCGGGCCTGCCCGGGCAGATCCGGGCGCTGCTGCGCGGGCGGCAGGGCGGCTCGCGGGCCCAGCTCGGCGCGTTCCGGCCGTACGAGCCGGCGCCCGCCGCCACCGAGGAGGGCGTCGCGCTGGACGTGCGCGAGGTGACCAAGCGGTTCAAGGGCCTGGTGGCGCTGGACAAGGTGTCGCTCACCGTGCCCACCGGCCAGATCCGCGGCATCGTCGGGCCGAACGGCTCGGGCAAGACCACGTTGTTCAACGTGATCAGCGGCTTCTACGACCCCACCGAGGGGACGGTGGCCCTGGGCGGGCGCGAGGTGACCGGGCTGGCGCCGTACCGGCTGTCGCTGCGCGGCGTGGCCCGCACGTTCCAGAACCTGCGCCTGTTCGAGGACCTCAGCGTGCGCGAGAACCTCCTGCTCGCGCTGGACCGCACCCGCACCACCTGGATCTGGCGCTATCCGGTCCTGCCGTGGAAGGTGCTGGGCTACGACCGGGCGCTGCATCGGAGGACCGCGGAGCTGCTCGACCGCTTCGGGCTGGCCGAGGTCGCCGACGCCGAGCCGCGCTCGCTGCCGTACGGCATCCAGCGCCGCATCGAGCTGGCCCGCGCCATGGCCATGTCCCCGGAGCTGCTGCTGCTCGACGAGCCCGCCGCCGGGCTCAACGGGGAGGAGGTGCGGCAGCTCGCCGACATCGTCCGCTCCATCAGGGACTCCGGCGTCACCGTGATCATCATCGAGCACAACATGGGGCTGGTCATGTCGCTGTGCGACCAGGTCACCGTCCTGTCCAGCGGCAGGGTGATCGCCGACGGCCCGCCGGCCGAGGTCGCCGTGCACCCGGACGTCGTCGCCGCCTATCTCGGCGACTCCATGGCCGCGCCGACCGAGGAGAGCGCCGAAGCCGCCGTCGAGGAGGCCACCCGATGACATCCGCTGGGAGCACACTCGCCGTCGAAGGGCTGTCGGTGCACTACGGCGGCGTGCGCGCCGCCCACGACGTCTCCTTCACCGTCGAGCCGGGCCAGTCGCTCGGCATCATCGGCGCCAACGGCGCGGGCAAGACCTCCACCCTCAAGGCCGTCATGGGCCTGGCCCCCCGCCAGGCCACCGCCATCCGCTTCGGCGAGCACGACCTGCTGCGCGCCCCCGCCCACACCCTGGTGCGGCACGGCATCGGCTACGTGCCGGAGGGCAGGCACGTCTTCCCCGGGCTCACGGTGGAGAAGAACCTGCTGCTCGGCGCGTACACCAGCAGCTGGAAGCGCACCCCGATCGACGAGGTGTACGAGCTGTTCCCGGTGCTGGGCGAGATGCGCGGCCGGCTGGCCGGCGCGCTGTCGGGCGGGCAGCAGCAGATGCTGGCCGTCGGCCGGGCGATGATGTGCCGGCCCAAGGTGATGCTGCTGGACGAGCCGTCGATGGGCCTGTCGCCCAAGCTGGTCGCCGACATCGCCGCCGCGCTGAAGAAGCTCAACGCCGCCGGCCTGGCCATCCTGCTCGTCGAGCAGAACGCCAAGCTCACCTTCGACGTCACCACCACCTGCCTGGTCATGGAGAACGGCGAGATCGCCGCCAGCGGCACCTCGGCGGAGCTGAGCAACGACCCGCAGGTCCGGCGCATCTATCTGGGTTTGTGAGGAGAGGATGGTCATGGTCCGTCGCAGAGAGTTACTCGCGGGCGCCGTCGCCGCCGTCGCGCTCGCCGGAGCGGGCCAGCGCCCCGCCGCCGCGCTCACCCGGCGCGCCGACCGCGACTTCCCCAAGGTCGGCGGGAACCTGGCGAACCAGAACTACACCGCGCTGCGCGGCGTGCACCGGGGCAACGTCAGGCGGCTGCGCGGCGCGTGGGTGAACGACATCGAGGGCGGGCTGGGCGCCGGCAACAGCCAGAGCACCGCCGTGGCCGTGGACGGCGTGCTGTTCATCGAGTCGGCCCTGGGCAACGTCGTCGCGGTGGACGGCCGTACCGGGGCGACGATCTGGAAGTACGAGCAGACGCGCGGCGCGGTCACCCGCCGCGGCGTCGGGGTCGGCGGCGGCCGGGTCTACACCTGCGCCAACGACAACTGGCTGATCGCCCTGGACCAGCGGACCGGCCAGGTGGTCTGGGAGCGGCAGCACAACGGGTACGGCAACCTGGAGAAGGTCGCGGTCACCTACCACGACGGCATGCTCTACTGCGGCACCAACGACGGCCCGCGCGGCGCGGCGCTCGCCTTCGACGCCGCGACCGGCGACCTGGTGTGGCACTTCTGGGGCACGGCCGCCCCCGGCCAGATCGGCGGCGACACCTGGGAGGGCGACTCCTGGCAGGTCGGCGGCGCCACGCCGTGGATGCACTGCGCGATCGACGCGGAGCTGGGGCTGGTCTACTGGACGTTCGGCAACGCCAGGGGCAGCAAGTCGTCGCAGGACGGCTCCGAGCGCGGCGGCCAGAACCTGTTCGCCAACTCGATCGTGGCCATGGACCTGAAGACCGGCGCCTACCGGTGGCACTTCCAGTCCATCCACCACGACATCTGGGACATGGACAACGTCATGGCGCCCGTCCTGCTGGACGCGCGCGTGCGGGGCCGGCTGCGCAAGCTGGTCGTGTACGGCAGCAAGACCGGCATGTACTACATCCTCGACCGCGCGGACGGCTCGGCCCCGCTGGGCATCGACGAGCTGCCGGTCCCGCAGGAGCCCCGGCAGAAGACGTGGCCGACGCAGCCGTTCCCGCGCCAGGGCGGCTGGACCGAGCTGCGGCCCGTGTGGCAGCCGCTCGGCACCGAGGTCCCCGGCCTGCCGCACCGGGCCGTGCCGAACTACAAGCTCGGCTCCCTCTACACACCCCACTGGGACGAGCCGATCCTCACCATCCCCGGCCACGGCGGCGGCGCCGACTGGAACCACCAGTCCTACAGCCACAGCACGCGCCTGGTCTACACCGGGTTCGGCTACGTGGCCGCGGCGCACTCGCTGACCGAGTCGTCGAACGGGCTGCGCCCGCCCGGCGAGTACATGACCGGCGGCGTGGTGGCCGTGGACCCCTCCACGAACCGCGTGCGGTGGAGGCGGAACCTGCCGTACTCGCTGGCGCACGGCAACGGCATCCTCACCACCGCCTCCGACCTGCTGTTCATCGGCCAGCCTGACGGCAACCTGCTCTGCCTGGACGCGCGTGACGGGCACGAGCTGTGGCGCTGGCAGACGGGGGCCGCCGTGAGCAGCAGCCCCATCGCCTACGAGATCGACGGCGAGCAGTACCTGGCGGTCTACGCCGGCGGCACCGGCATCCCGTACGGCAACTCGGCACCGCGCGGCGACCACCTGTGGGCGTTCAAGCTGGGCGGCGGCGTCCCGCCCGCCGCCACCCCGCCCCCGCCCGTGGTGCGCCGCCCGGTCTCGGGCCAGCCGGTGGACGGCGCCACGGTGGGCAACACGGTCGTGCTCGCCCGCGTCTACGAGGGCGGGCAGGTCGGCGCGGTGGAGTCCACGGCCGTCAACGCCATGGCCCCCACCCACCTGCGGGTGCCGGTGGGCACCACGGTCACCTTCGTCAACCCGCCCGGCAACGTGCACGTGCACGGCGCCACCCAGTTCTTCGAGGGGCTGTTCGACGTCCGGCTCAAGCCGGGTGAGTCGTTCCGGTACACCTTCACCAAGCCGGGCGAGTACTTCTTCAACGACTCCTACAGCCCGCGACCGACGGGCAAGATCGAGGTCACGGGCTGATCACCGCGACGTCGGGGCTGCGCAGCGGGAACCGCTCGAGCACCAGCGGGTCATGGCCGGCGACCACCAGCTCGGGGCCGCCGGCCAGCTCCCTGATGCGGTCGAAGGCGCCGTACATGCCGGGCATGCTGTGCAGGATCGGGAAGGGGCGGTCGCTCTCGATGTTCTCGTAGAAGTGGCTGGCGTCGGAGGCCAGCACGACGTGGCCGCGGGCGGTGGCGACCCGCACCACCTGCATGCCGGCGGTGTGCCCGCCTACCAGGTGCACGCTGAGGCCGGGCGTCACGAACGCGTCGCCGTCCACCACGAGCGCCCGCCCGTCCTTCCTGGCGGCGGTCAGGCAGGCGAGGTCGTCGTCGTTGAGCAGCCAGCGCTCGCGGGCGATCCGCTCGGCCCACGGGCCGCTCCAGTAGTCCAGCTCGGCCTGCTGGACGACGTAGCGGGCGCGCGGGAAGTCTCGGGCGGTGCCGGTGTGGTCGTAGTGCAGGTGGGTGAGCACCACGTGGCCGACCGACTCGGCGGCGATGCCCAGCTCGGCCAGGGCCTCGACGGGCGAGCAGCGGTAGTCCAGGCCCTCGACGCGGGCCGCCCGCCCGGGGGCGATCCCGGTGTCGATCACCACCGTGTGCTCGCCGGAGACGGCCGCCCAGACGTAGTAGGACGTCGGGTGGGAGCGCTCGCCGCCGGGCTCGTAGCCGTGGAAGTGCTCGCCGCGCCGGGCGTCGCGCTGGGCGTAACGCACGGCGTACACGCGGTAGGTCATGCCTTCACTCGTTCGGGGAGCTTGAGCCCGAGCTGCTCGGTCGGCACCTGGTAGGTCTCCCTGGCGGTCGCGACGGCGGCCACGTTGATCAGGCAGACGACCGCGGTGATGATCGAGACGCCGAGCCAGCTCTCCGGGCCGGTGCCGGCGACGGCGGTGGCCACCGTGGGGGCGAACCCGGCGATGGCGAAGCCGATCTGGGTGCCGATCGCCATGCCGGACAGGCGGACCCGGGTGGTGAACATCTCGCCGTAGAAGGACGGCCACACGGCGCTGGTGGCGCTGTGCACGACGCCGAACATGAGGATGCCGGCCAGGAAGATCAGCACGTAGCTGCCGGCGGAGATCGACCACAGGTAGGCGAACATCAGCACCGCGCAGCCGAGCGAGCCGCCGATGAAGACCGGCTTGCGGCCGACCCGGTCCGACAGCTTGCCCCACAGCGGGATCGTGATGACCGCCGCGACGTTGGCCAGCACGCCGACCCAGAGCATCGGGCTGCGTTCCAGGCCCATCGTGTTGACCGCGTACGACAGGGCGTGCACGGTGAAGATCGTGCTGACCGAGGCGATGATCGCGCACACGACCACGCGCAGCACGTCCCGCCACTGCTCGCGGAAGAGCACGGCGAGCGGCATCTTGGCGACGGTGTTGGTGGCGACCTCCTGCTCGAAGGCGGGCGTCTCCTCCAGCGTACGGCGGATGACGACGCCGACCACGGCCACGATGACGCTCAGCCAGAACGGCACCCGCCAGCCCCAGGTCAGCAGCTGCTCCTCGGGGAGCGCGGCGATCGGCAGGAAGATGGCGGTGGCGATGATCTGGCCGGCCTGGGTGCCGTTGAGCGTGAAGCTGGTGTAGTAGGCGCGCCTGCCCTCGGGGGCGTGCTCCAGCGTCATGGAGTTGGCGCCCGCCTGCTCCCCTGAGACGGAGAAGCCCTGCATCAGGCGGAGCACCACGAGCAGGATCGGCGCCAGCAGGCCGACCTGGTCGTAGGTGGGCAGGCAGCCGACCAGGAACGTGGAGCCGCCCATCATCAGCAGCGTGGTGACCAGCACCCGCTTGCGGCCGAACTTGTCACCGATGTGACCCAGCACGAACGCCCCCACGGGCCTGGCCAGGTAGCCGACGCCGAACGTGGCCAGCGCGAGCAGCGTGCCGGTGGCGGGCGAGGAGGACGGGAAGAAAATCTTGTTGAAGACCAGCGCGGCGGCCGTGCCGTAGATGAAGAAGTCGTAATACTCCAAGGCGCTGCCGATCCAGGCAGCAACGGCCGCTTTGCGGGGTTTGCCCTGCACCGTCACAATTTGCTCCTCACGGTGACGTCGGGGGGTAGTGCGGTGACAGGAAACTAACTCACCGGTTCGTACATTACAAGGGTGTTGCCGCAGGATTAAGCACCCGCGTGCTGCACGGCGAGCCGGATGGGGGCGTTGCCGGCCCCGTACCCCTGGTAGCCGCCGATCCGCTGGACGAGCTCGAAGAACACCCGGCCCACCGTGACCGTGTAGAGGTGCAGGAACTCGCCGCCCCGGCCGTCGCGGTCGTAGAGCACGCCGAGGCGGCGCAGCTCGGGATCGACCTCGTAGCGGGCCTCCAGGTCGTCGTAGTAGTTGTCCGGGATGGGCAGCAGCAGGTCGGGGTGCTCCTCGCGGAGCCTGCGGGCCGTGCCCACGACGTCGTCGCAGGCCAGCGCGATGTGCTGCCAGGGGTGGTGGCCGGCGCCGACCTGGGCGATGTTCACCACCATCCGGACCGCGCCGTCGGGGGCCGACATCGCCTTGCTGCGCAGCAGGCCGTACGGGTCCGGCAGCTCCAGGCTCTCCTGCGGGCGCAGGCCGAGCACGCTGCGGTAGAACAGGGCGGCCTCGTCGAAGTAGTGCAGCGGCTGGGTGAGCGCCACGTGGTCGATGCGGGTGATGGCGCCCGCCACGGCCGCGCCCGGGCCGAAGTCGGCGAGCCAGGCGGTGTCGCAGAAGAAGATCTCGGTGCCGTCGGGGGCGGCGATCGCGTCCAGGGGGGCGTCCTCGGGGGCGCGCTCGCGGGGCAGGACGGGTGACAGCAGGGAGCCGGCGTGCTTGACGGCGCCGCCGGGATCGGGGCTGTCCAGGCCGATCGCGACCAGCGCCGGGCCGTCGTGCGCGGCCTGATCGCCGTCGGGGGCGGCCCCGCGGCCGTCGGTGGCGGCGCGGTCGCCGGCGGGCGCGGCCCGGTCGCCGGCGTTGAGCAGGAGCCGGGCCTCTCCCTGCGACCACAGCTCGACGGGCTTGCTCGCGTGCGTGCCCGTGCGGGCGAAGCCGAGCGCGCTCAGCAGCCCGCCGAGGGTGCCGGTGTCGGCCAGCTCGGCGAAGGCGAACCCGGCGGGCACGGCCGGATGCGCGGCGCCGTCCAGGCTCTGCTCCAGCGCGATGAGCGAGCGCATGCCGTCCAGCGCGGTGCGCTCCACGGACGCCTGCCGGAAGACGTCGTTGAACACCTCCAGCGACAGCGGCCCCGTGTACCCGGCCCGCAGCACGCTGGCGGTCAGCCCCGCCAGGTCGAAGTTGCCCTGCCCGGGGAAGCAGCGGTAGTGGCGGCTCCACTGCAGCACGTCCATGGCCAGCAGCGGCGCGTCGGCTAGCTGCAGGAAGAAGATCTTCTCGCCCGGGATGGCCTCGATGCCGATCGGGTCGGAGCCGCGCGACAGGATGTGGAAGCTGTCCAGGCAGGTGCCCAGGTTCGGGTGGTCGGCCATGCGCACGACGCGCCAGGCGTGCAGGTACTCGTTGACGTGCCGCCCCCAGGCCAGCGCCTCGTAGGCGATGCGCACGCCGTGCTCGGCGGCCCGCTCGGCCAGCAGCCGCAGCTGCTCGGCGGCCAGCTCGTCGTCGCCGATCGCGGCCGGGGAGACGTTCGAGCAGACCAGCAGCAGGTCCGCGCCGAGCCGCTCCATCACCCTGAACTTGCGCTCGGCCCGCCGCAGGTTGCCGGCGAGCACGTCGGCCGGCACCGCCTCGAAGTCACGGAAGGGCTGGTAGAGGTCGATGCCGAGGCCCAGGTCGGCCGCTCTGGCCCGGATCTCCTCCGGTGACAGCGGGCAGGCCAGCAGGTCGTTCTCGAAGATCTCCACCCCGTCGAACCCGGCGGCGGCGATCGACTCGAGCTTCTCCGTGAGGGTTCCGCTCACCGACACGGTGGCGATGGACTTGCGCACGGTTCCTCCTTCTAGACGGCGATGAGATCGGTCAGGTGGGCGAACATCCGCTCGGCGTCCGGTTCCCTGCCGGTGAACAGCCTGAACGCGTGCACGGCCTGGAAGACGACCATGCCGCCGCCGTCCAGCGTGCGGCAGCCGATCGCCCTGGCCTGCTTGAGCAGCTCGGTCTCCAGCGGGCGGTAGACGATGTCGGCCACCCACAGGCCGGGGTGCAGCAGCTCGGCGGGCAGCGGCAGGCCGGGATGGTGAGCCATGCCGGTCGGGGTGGCGTGCACCAGCCCGTCGGCCCCGGCCAGCAGCCCGGGCAGCTCGTCCGAGGTCGCGGGGCGGGCCCGGCCCGCGCCGAAGCGGGCGGCCAGCTCACCGGCCAGCGCGTCGGCCCGCGCCGGGTCCGCGTCGACCAGGGTGATCCGGTCGGCGCCCATCGTCAGCAGCGCGTGCGCCACCGCGGCTCCCGCGCCACCGGCGCCGAGCTGCACGATCCTGCGGGTGGGCACGTCGGGCAGGCCGCGGGCGAAGGACTCGGCGAAGCCCGTCCAGTCGGTGTTGTGGCCGATGGGGCGATCGCCGTCGAACACCACGGTGTTGACCGCGCCGAGCATGCGGGCGTCCGGTGACAGCTCGTCCAGGTGCGGGATGACGGCCTGCTTGCAGGGGTGGGTGATGTTGAGCCCGTCGTAGCCGAACGTGCGTGCCGTGCGGACCAGCTCGCCCACCTCGCCGCCCACCCGGTCGGTGTCGAGCAGCCGGTAGACGTAGTGCAATCCGTGGTGCACGGCCTCCTGCTCGTGCAGCGGCGGGCTCCAGGAGGGGCCGATGCCCGAGCCGATCAACCCGACCAGGAATGAGTCCATCACTTTTCCTTTCCAGCAGGTGCTGCGGTTTTCTTAATGTACGTACTAGTGAGTTAGCTGGCTAGACGTGCCCTTGACTTCGCGGGGGCGGCACCGCAACCTTGTGGACTATCTAGTCCGTACCATCAGGACGGAGCCCGCGTGCACCCCCCTCCCGTACCGGCCGTGGGCCGTCCCCTGACCCTGGGTCCCGTCCGGCTGCGCAACCGGTTCGTCGCGGCTCCCATGGAGCGCAACTACTGCGAGCCCGACGGCACCGCCACCGGCCGCTACGCCGCCTACCTCGGCCGCCGCGCGCACGGCGGCGCCGCGCTGGTCTTCGCCGAGGCCGCCTACGTCCGCGCGGACGGCAAGGGGCGGCACCGGCAGCTCGGCGTGGCCGCCGACGCGCACGTCGCCGGCCTGGCCCAGCTGGCCGGCGCCGTGCACGCGGGCGGCGCGTTGTTCGGCGTCGAGCTGAACCACGGTGGCCGCACCGCCCAGAGCGCGGTCAGCGGTCTCCAGCCGGTCGCGCCCTCCCCCGTCCCGTGCCTGCCCGCGGGTGGCGAGCTGCCCAGGCAGCTCGCGACGGGCGAGGTGTACGAGCTGGTCGAGGCGTACGCGGAGGGGGCGCGCCGCTGCCGGGACGCGGGCGTGGATGTGATCATGATTCACGGGGCGCACGGGTATCTCGTGCACCAGTTCCTCTCCCCCGCCTTCAACCTGCGGACCGACGAGTTCGCCGACCCTCTGCGCTTCCTCGGGCTGGTCGTCGAGGCCGTGCGCTCCCGGGCCGGGGGTGAGGTGGCCGTGGGGCTGCGGCTGTCCGCGCACGAGGGGTTCGAGGGCGGGCTGACGGCGGAGGACACGTTCGGGCTGATCTCGCGGGCCCGGCTGGAGCTGCTGGATTTTCTCGACGTCTCGGCCGGGTCGTACGAGGCCGGGCAGTGGATCATTCAGCCCGCCGAGTGGGAGCGGGGGCTGCTCGCGCCGTACGCCCGGAGGTACCGGGCGTTGGGGCTGCCGGTGGGGGTGGCGGGGCGGATCAGCACGCTCGAACGTGCGGAGGAGATCGTGGCGGGTGGCAGTGCCGACTTCGTGTCCCTGGCACGGGCCCTGCATGCCGAGCCCGACTTTCCGCGGCTCGCCCTCGCGGGGCGGTCGTATCGGCCGTGCATCGGCTGCAATCTGTGCATCGATCGGCTCGGCAGCGGTGAGGCGATCCCGTGCGCGGTGAATGCGGGGGCGGGGCGTGAGTACCTGAGCCTGGAGGGCATGCCGGCGAGATCGGTGGATGCGCCCGCTCGGCTCGTTGCTGCGCCCCCTCGGCTCGTTGCTGCGCCCGCGAGGAGGGGCACGGTGCTGGTGGTCGGGGCGGGCCCTGCCGGGCTGGAGGCCGCGCGGTTGCTGGCCGTTCAGGGGCAGCGGGTCGAGTTGCTGGAACGCGAGCAGCACGTCGGCGGCCGGCTGGCGCTCGCCGGGCGGCTGCGGACCTACCCGGAACACGACCGCCTCCTGCGGTGGTGCGCCGATGAGGTGGAGCGGCTCGGCGTGCGGGTGCGCACCGGCGTCACGGCCACCGAGGAGGAGCTGGCGCGGTACGAGGCGGACGCGATCGTGCTGGCCACCGGCGGCACCGCCCGCCTGCCCGACGTCCCCGGCATCCGGCTCCCCCACGTCCTCGACGTGCGCGACTGGCTCGCCCGCAGCCTGGACGTCCCCCGCACGTGCGTCGTCTGGGGCGCCGACCGGGAGGGCGTCGCCGTCTCGGACCACCTCGCCACCGGCGGGGCGGAGGTGCTGATCGTCGGCGAGCAGCCGAGCCTCGCGCCGGAGGTCGGGCGGCGCGCCAAGATCCTCATGGTGCCGCGCCTCACCGGCAACCCGAAGGTGCGCGTCATGCTGGAGTCCACGGTCGCGGCGATCGAGCCCGGGCGGGTGCTCGTGCGCTCCGGAGCCGAGGCCGCCTGGGTGCCCGCGCCGGGGCCGCTGCTGGTGTCCCAGGGGATCGTCCCGCGTACCGGGCTGCTCGCGGCCTGCCAGGCGCGGGGGCCGGCGCTCGGGGTGCACGTGATCGGGGACGCGGCGGGCGGCGGGTCGCTCCACCGGTGCTTCCTGGAGGCGGCGGAGGTGGCCGGCGTCATCGGGGCGGGACACGTCCAGGACTGGTGATTTCCCTGATGCCGGGGGTGGGGCGGTGGCCGAGACTGTCGTCGTCCCGCTGTTCGCGTGCCATGGACTCCTGGAGGACCGTCACCATGTCCGAACGACGCCGACCCTTACGCCTGCGTCCTGGCATCACGAGGAGCGTGCGGGCACCGGCCGCGCTGGTGCTCGCCGCCCTGGTGGTCACCTCGGCCCCGGCGCCGGCCTCCGCCTCCGCGCCGGCCTCCGCCTCCGCGCCGGCCTCCGCCTCCGCGCAGGCCGTGATGGCGCCCGCCGTCACCGAGATCCCGGCCGGCACGGGCAACGGCCACCCCGTGGGGGCCACCGTGGCCGGCCTGGCCGCCCGTGGCTACGAGGAGCGGGAGTTCCTGATGAGCGGGCGCGCCGACACCTTCCAGAAGGTCGGCGTCTGGACCAGCGGCGGCCAGTGGGGCGCCCGCGCCACCGGCACCGTCCAGGACTACACCACCCGCCTGCTGGTCGAGCGCCCCGCCGACCCGGCCAGGTTCAACGGCACCGTCGTGGTGGAGTGGCTGAACGTCAGCTTCGGCGTGGACATCGGCGTCGAGTGGTCCCAGTCCTACGAGCACTTCACCCGCGCCGGGTACGCCTACGTCGGCGTCACCACCCAGAAGGTCGGTGCCGACAAGCTCAGGAGCCTCGACCCCGCCCGTTACGGCCGGGTGTCGCTGGCCTCCGACGCGCTGTCGTACTCGATCTTCGCCCAGGCGGCCCAGGCGGTGCGGGCGGAAGCGGCGACGCTGCTGGGTACCGGAGCGCCCGCGAAGGTGCTGGCGGCGGGGCACTCCCAGTCGGCCGGGCGGCTGGCCACGTTCGCCAACGCGATCCAGCCGGTCGTCCCCGCCTACGACGGCTTCCTGATCCACGGGCGGGGCGCCGGGGCCGCGCCCATCGGTGACGGGGTGATCGCGCTGCCGCTCACCGCGCGGATCCGTACCGACACCGCGGTCCCCGTCCTCCAGGTGGAGTCGGAGACCGACGTCAGGACGTTCGCCGACGCCCGGCAGGCCGACGGCGCCCGCGTGCGGACGTGGGAGGTGGCCGGCACCTCGCACGCGGACGCGTACGGGCTGGCGCAGTACAACGCCCAGAACGCGCGCGACCGCGCCATCAACGACGGCCGGCCGATCTCCTGCGACCGGCCCGTCAACGCCATGACCTGGCGGTACGCCTCCAACGCCGCCTTCCACCACCTCGACCGGTGGGCGCGCGGCCTGGGCGCGCCGCCGGCGGGGCCGCAGATCAGCCTGCTGCTGGGCAGCGTCCGCCGCGACGGTGACGGCAACGCCCTGGGCGGGGTGCGGCTGCCCGACCTGGACGCGCCGCTGGCGGCGTACGCGCCCACGAACTCCGGCGGCGAGATCGCGGGGGCGTGCCTGCTGCTGGGGGCCACCACCGAGCTGAGCAGCGCCCGGATCCGGCAGCTCTACCCCACCCAGCAGGACTACGTCGTGGCGTTCACGAGGGCCGCCGACCGGGCGCTGGCGGCGGGGCACCTGCTGCCCGCCGACCACGCCGAGGCCGTCGCCCGCGCCCGCACCACCCCGCTAACCTGACGCGGACCGCACCCGGCCCTTCACCTTCGCGTGCAGCTCGGTGAACGCCTGCCGCGTCGTCCCGGCGAACCCGACGAACATCCGGTTGGCCAGCGGCACCGCCCACCGCATCCCCTGCGCCACGTTGAACACGCGGTGCACGAGCAACGCCCCCTGGGGGTGCGGCTCGACGCTCCATTCACCCCGGTACCACCATCCGCCCTGGATGGCGACGGTGTGACCGGCCACCTCGACGGTGGAGGTGTGCCCGGGAGCGTCTCGGACGGTGAAGCGGCCGGAGCGCCGGCCGTCGGGCAGCAGCTCGGCGGCCAGGGCGTCCCACACCCGGCCGGCGGGCGCCTCGACGACCGCCGCCACCTCGGTGAGCAGGGTCTTCCTCATCGGGACGCCACCCGCGTGTTCTGGAAGGAGGCGAAGCGCCAGCCCTCGGGCGTGCGGACGGCGGTGAGGGAGACGACGGAGTCACGCCGCCGGCCCTCCACCGCGGTGCCCCCGGCGGCGATCACCAGGGCCGCGCCGTCGGCGAGCGGCTTGACCGTGACGTCACCGGGCGCGGCCATGGTGGAGCCCTTGAGCGGCCCCTGGAAGAGCCACCGGTGCGTGGACTCGATGGCCGCCCGCCCCCGGGTGTGCGTGCCCTCGAAGGTGATGTAGTCGGCGTCCTCGGTGAAGACGGCCGCGTAGGCGGTGGCGTCGCCGTTGTTCCAGGCCTGGGCGAGGCGGGTCAGCAACTCGGTGATCTCGGACATGGCGCGACTCCTCGTCGGTTGCGGCGCCTATCCTGAGGTTGCGACTCCAGGCAGGGCAGGCGCCTTGTCTCGGATGTCCGGCCGCCGGGGTGTTGGCGCACCCCGGCGGCCGCTCTCGTGCTCACGGCTCGCCGAGCACCTGCTCCAGGAGCTCCTGTCTGACGGTGCTCGGCCAGTCGAGCTCGCCCGACTCCAGCCGGGCGATGAGCGCGCGCAGCCAGGCCAGCTCGGCCTCGCCGATCGCGCGCTCGTAGTCGACCTCGACCATCAGGACGTCGGGCAGGCCGCTGTCCCGCATGGCCTTCAGGTGGCCGCTCATCGCTGCCAGCCTGCCTTCGATCGTCGCGGCCCTGGTACGCAGGGCGCGCAACGCGTCGGGCACCGGCAGGACGCCGATCAGGGAGACGGCGGCGGTGAACGCCGGGCGCTCGGCCCCCGGGTTCTCCAGCAGCGCCCGGAGCCTGGTCGCCAGCTCCCGGCGGCCTTCGTCGGTGATCTCGTACACCGTGCGCTCCGGCCGGCGGCCCTGCCTGCTGGTCTCCACCGGCACGATCAGCTCCTCGCCGGCGAGCCGCTCGACCGCGTGGTAGAGGCTTCTGGGCAGCCCCGTCACGTAGTCCTTGTGCGTGTCGACGACGAGGCGGTGCAGCTCGTACGGGTGGCTGGCACGTACCGACAGCAGGGCCAGCACGGTGAGGCCGACCAGATCAGGACGCCGCGCCATGGTTCTCCCTTCCATATTGCAGTATGCACTATAGGACACAACCTGTCGCCATAGTGCAGACTGCAATATCTTCCGGGGCCGTCAGCGCAGGCTCTCGCCGTACACGTGCTCCACCCGCATCGCCATCAGCACCCTGCGGTCCGCCACCATCACCTCGCGGTACTCCGCCCAGTCGGGATGCTCCCCCGCCGCCTTGCGGTAGTAGCCGACCAGCGCCTCCACCTCGGGACCGTGCGGGTCGTCGCCCGGCCCGGTGAGCGTCACCGGGCCCTCGGCCGTCGCCCAGGCCCAGCCGTCGGCGCGGGTGACCTCCAGGGCGGCGCGCGGGTCGCGGCGCAGGTTCGCCGTCTTGGCGCGGCCGTCGGTCATCGAGACGTACAGGACGCCGGCCTCGCGGTCGTAGAAGGGCATGACCGGGGAGAGCTGGGGCAGCCCGTTCGCCTTGATCGTCGCCAGGACGCCCAGCCGGCTCCGCTCGATCAGCTCGTGCGGGTCGAACGCGGCCATCATCGCACCTCCGGGAGATGCACCGAGCAGGCGCAGGGAAGAGTCGTCATGGCGCTCATCGTCAACGCTCACACCGGTGTGAAGGTCAAGGCGCGCCGCGATCGGGCGCCGGGCGGCTACGCGGGCGCGGCGTCGCGGCCGAGCGCCCGGCGAACGGCCCCGGCCACGCCGGAGTGGATGTCCAGCCGCGACCACACCCCCGTGACCTGGAGCAGCCGGGCCGCGATGCCGTGAACCCCCGCCAGATGGAGGGTGCCGCCCTGTGCGTGCACCACGGCGTCGAGGTTCTCCAGCGCGCGCAGCCCGTTGCTGTCCATGAAGGTCAGCAGGCTGAGGTCGAGCACCAGCGGCTCACCCGGCACCAGGTGCCGCCGGACCTCGCTCTCCAGCCGGGCGGCGTTGGTCAGGTCCGCCTCGCCTCGCACGCTGACCAGCACGCCGCGCTCCAGGCGCCGGCATTCCGTCGTGAGAGGTGATGCGGCGGACTCCAGAAGGTCTGCGGGCAGATATACGGCGCGAACGTGCATGGCGTCCTTCTCAGGGCGTGGGAGGGGGTCTGGGCTCACTTCTCCTTCTGTGAAGGATAATGCCGGAAATATAACACCTGAAACCAACTTCGTATATCTGCCGAGGCCGCAGGGGTGCTCACCGGTCCGCCCGCGCGAGCCCCCGGATGGCGGGGACCGACAGCAGCAGCGCGGTGACGACCAGCACCATGGCCGAGGCCGTGAACAACATCGGCACCGTGCCCAGCACCAGCGCCAGCGGCCCTGCCAGCGCCTGGCCGACGGGCTTCATGACGAGCGAGCCGGCGGCGTCGTAGGCGTGCACCCGGCCGAGCATCTCCTGGGGGACGTGCGTCTGCACACTCGTGTGGAACATGACCACCCAGAACGTGCCGCCCATGCCGCCGATCGCGTAGCAGACGGCCAGCGCGGCGGGAGGCCATGCGAGCGCCACCCCGAGCGGCATGAGCGCGCAGCACGTCAGGGCCACGGCGCCGGCCCGCAGCGGGTACGCCGGCCTGATCCGCATCGCGGCCAGCCCGCCGAGCAGGTTCCCCACGCCCATCGCGGACATGATGAGCCCGAGGGCGGACGCGCCGTACAGGGTGACGATCGTGCTGTGGCCCAGGGTGAGCGTCGGGCCGGACGAGGTGGCCTGCCAGACGAACCAGATCACGATCACGCCCCACAGCCACGTCCGCGACCTGAACTCCCGCCACCCCACCAGCAGGTCGGTCCGGAACGTCGAGCCCTCCGCCCGCGCCTCGCCGCCCGCCGGGAGCCGCAGCAGGTACAGGCAGACGCCGCTGGCCGCGAACGTCGCCGCGTCGATCGCGAAGACCGCCCACGGCTCGGCCACGACCAGCAGCACCCCCGCCAGCGAGGGCGCCACCACGCTCATGAACGACTCCGAGACGCGCAGCGTGGCGTTGGCCCGCTGCACGTCCCCGGCGATGCGCGGGGTGATGCTGGCCACCCCGGGCTGGAAGGTGGCGCCGCCGGCGCCGACCAGCGCCAGCAGCACGAGCACCTGCCACAGCTCGGGGGTGCCCACGGCGAGGAGCAGGGCGAGCAGCGACTGGAAGACCAGGCGCACGACGTCCGAGATGATCATCATGCGCCGGGCGCCGAACCGGTCCGACAGGACGCCGCCCAAGACGATCAGGACGGCGAAGGGGCCCAGGTGGGCGGCCAGCGCGTAGCCGACCCCGCTGAGGCCGTACCCGGCGTGGATCATGGCGGCCGAGATGACCACGGGCAGCATGTAGTCACCCAGCAGGGACGTGCTGCGAGCCGCGAAGAACAGGCTGAAGTCGCGGTTCCAGAGCCGCTGCGCGCCCCGTGCCTCTAACACGGTGAGCCGCCCGGCGGGCGGGTCACCGGCATCCCCGTGTCCCCATTCGTCCAAATGATCACAGCGGGACAGCGGTGTCAAACCCCTCCTCAGCCGGCTCGGAAGGCGCCGGCGTGGTCGGCCACCCATTCGGCGTAGGTGCGCGCGGGCCGTCCGAGCGCCTGGTCCACCTCCTGCGTCACCACCTGCCGGTCCCCGTCGAGGTAGTGGGCGTACCTGGCCAGCAGCGCCCGCGCCCAGGGCTCGGGCAGCCCGCCGGCCACCAGGTGGGCGGCGACGGCCTGAGCCGGCACCTCCTCGAAACGCAGCGGCCTGCCGAGCTCCGCGGCGATCACCGCCACCATCTCCTCGTGCGACAGCGACTGCGGCCCGGTCAGCTCCAGCCGGCGATCGTCCAGCTCATCGGTGAGCAGCGCGCGGGCCGCGACGTCGGCCAGGTCGCGCTCGTCGAGCACGGGCTCGCGGAAGCGGGCGCAGGCGTAGCGCACGACGTCGCCGGCGCGGAGCTGGCTGCCCCACGCCTGCGCGGAGTTGCCCGCGAAGCTGCTCGCCCGCAGGCTGGTCCAGGTCAGGCCGCTGTCCATGGCGGCCTGCTCCGCCTCCCTGTTCCTGTCGCCGCGCCAGCGGGAGGGCTGCAGCTCGTCCGGGTCGTCGATGTTGATCGCCGACAGCGCCACCACCTTGCGGACGCCGTGCGCGGCGGCCACCTCCAGCAGCCGCCGCGCCGAGTCGCCGAACGAACGCGGGTGCAGGAAGACGGCCTCGGCGCCGTCGAAGCAGCCGGCCATCGTCTCGGGCCTGGACGGGTCCGCCTGGACGAGCTCGGCCGCGCCGGGCAGGGCGGCCCGCTCCGGCGTACGGCTCACGGCACGCACGCGGGCACCCGCGGCCAGCAGCCGCGGCACGACGAGCCGCCCGAAGGCGCCGGTGGCTCCGGTGACGAGAACGATCATGATGTTCCTCCCTTGGTCATGCCTCCTGAGAGGGACGGCGGGAGCGGGAACGTGACGCGCCACCGGCGGATGTGGCGCACGCCTCACCGGTTCCGCCGGTTGTAACCCTTTTGTGACCCATTTCGGGTGAAGGTTTGAAAAAACCGGGCATTCTTGATCTCGAAGTCCAGCAGAGGGCTTCGCCTCACGCGAATCACCTGAGCGTGCCTCTGCCTGGGCTTTTTCTGTCTTGGGCAGGGCCGCTGGCACCTTTCTTGGAGCAGTGACATGCCTGTCCTGAACATCGCATTCGAGCAGCTCACCGCCGAGGAACTGCTGGCCGACCTGGCCGACCCCCAGATCTCGGAGATGCACGCCGTTCGCATCCGCGAGCGGCTGGTGGAGATGCACGAGGGACTGGTCAGCGAGGTCACCCGCCGCTACCGGTACCGAGGCGAGCCCATGGAGGACCTGCGCCAGGCCGCGTACGTCGGGCTGATGAAGGCCGTCAACGGCTACGACCCCGAGCTCGGGCACGAGTTCAGGGGCTACGCCATGATCACCATGATGGGCGAGGTCAAGCGCCACTTCCGCGACCGCACCTGGGCCATCCGGGTGCCGCGGGTCTACCAGGAACGCCGCATCGAGCTCAACAAGGCCACCGCCGAGCTCACCCAGAAGCTGGGCCACTCCCCCACCGTGGCCGAGCTGGCCGAGAAGATGGGCATCTCCGAGGAGGACGTCCTGCTCGCGCTGGAGGCGTCCACCGCCTACAGCACCCTGTCGCTGGACGCCCCCGTCAGCAGCGGTGACGACGACGCCGCCGAGCTGAGCGACTTCGTGGCCGACCAGGACGCCTCCCTCGACACGCTGGTGGACCGGCACGCGGTCAAGCCCCTCATCGACGCCCTGCCGCCGCGCGAGAAGAACATCCTGCTCATGCGGTTCTACGGGAACATGACGCAGTCGGAGATCGCCCAGGAGTTCGGCATCTCGCAGATGCACGTCTCCCGCATCCTGCGCGCCGTCCTCACCAAGCTGCGCACGGCCCTGTCGGAGTGAGCCACGGTCCTTCAGGCCGAGGCCGCGGGTGATCCACCACGGCCTCGGCCCCGGCCCGGGCTCTGGCACACTCTCACAGGTGAAGCGGCTACTCCTCATCGGCATCGGCGCCGGCGACCCCGACCATCTCACCCTGCAGGCGGTCAAGGCGATCGCCGCCGCGGACGTGTTCTTCATCGTGGACAAGGGCGAGGTCAAGCAGGATCTCATCCAGCTCCGGCTGGACATGATCGCCGAGCACGGGCGGGCGCCGTACCGGATCGCCGAGGCCCGCGACCCGGAGCGCGACCGCGACGCCGCCGCCTACACCGCCGCCGTGGACGACTGGCGCTCGCGGCGCGGGCACGCCATCGAGGCGCTCGTCCGCGACGAGCTGGCCGACGGCGAGACGGGCGCGTTCCTCGTGTGGGGCGACCCCGGCGTGTACGACAGCACGCTGGCCATCGTCGAGGAGATCCTCCAGCGGGGGAACGTCACCTTCGACTACCAGGTCGTCCCCGGCATCAGCAGCGTGGCCGCGCTGACGGCCGCCCATCGCCTCAGCCTGACGCAGGTCGGCCGGCCCGTGCACCTGACGACGGGCCGGCGCCTGGCCGAGAGCGGCCCGACGGCCGACGACGTGGTGGTGATGCTCGACGCCCACTGCTCGTTCGCCGGGCTCACGGAGTACGCGATCCACTGGGGCGCCTACGTGGGCACCGCCGACGAGATCCTCGTGTCGGGGCCGGTGGCCGAGGTGGGCGAGCGCATCAAGCAGGTGCGGGCCGAGGCGCGGGCCCGCAAGGGGTGGATCATGGACACGTACCTGCTGCGGCGCCTGTCACCTCGTCCGGAACAAGCCTGACCAGCTCCGTACCCCACTCGGTGTCGTCGGCGGTGGCGAGCAGCACGACGCTCCACCCCGGATCGGGCAGCCGGGCGCGCGGCGCGCAGGCCCGGCCGGCCGCCGCCGTGCCGGTGCACGCGATGACCGGCGTGCTCGCGCAGGCCCCCATCGCCGCGCTGCCGATTCCGAGCGCGCCGGACCGGGCACCGTCGGGCTAAGGTGAGGCGTTCTGATCCGATCTTGACCCCCCGGGAAGCGAAGTGCCCCGTCATCACCGATTAGGCGTCCCCGCCCTGATCATCACGGCTCTCTACGCCGCCGCCCTCCTGACCACCGGCACCCTCGCCCTGACCACCGGCGACGTCGCACCGCTGTGGCGGCTGACGGTGTTCGCGCAGGTGGAGGAGGCCGTCGAGGCCACCCCGCAGAACGTGGCCACCATGCTGCTGATCGGCCTGCCCTGGGCCTGCGCGCTGTGGCTGTGCCTGCGCGGCCCCCGCACGGGGCGGCCGCCCGAGCTGACCCCGCAGGACCGGCGGCTGCGCGTGGCGCTGTACGCGGCCGCGGCGGCCTGGCTGCTCTACCCCATCACGCCCGGCTGGCCCTGGTGGGCGGCCATGCTCGACTCGCTGCTGATGCTCGCGGTGGTGGTGCTGTTCAACCCCGTGCTGGGCGACGGTCTCGAGTACGCGGGCCTGGCGCGGATCGCCGGCATCCTGGCCTACGGCGGCGCCGCCGTCACCGCGGTGACCGACGAACTCGGCGTGGACCTCGGGCCGTTCGTCCTGCTCTGCCTGGTGGGCCAGCTCGTCTGGATGGTGCTGGTGCTGCGCGCGCAACGCTGGGACGACCGCTGGCCGTTCGTCACCTACCTGTACGGGATCACATCCCTGGTGCTGCCGATGCTGGTCATGACGCTGGGCTGGCTGGTCGTGGACGTCGGCAGCCTCTACTACAGCCTCGCGGCGGCGGCCGGCGTGCTGATGGCCACCTGGCTGGCCCAGTCGGCGCACGACCTCGCCGACCCGCGCAACCGGCCCGTCGCGCCCGTACCGCTGCCCACGGAACCGACCACCCCGTGACAGCGCCCGTACCGCCGTCCCACGGAAGCGACCACCCGTGACGCTCACGCGGATCTGCGGTCGGCGCCCAGGAACGTCCCGGTGCGGCGCGCGCTGCCGTAACCGGCGGCGAAGGCGCCGTCCTCGAAGACCGGCTCGCCCGCCACGCACACCGCCCTGACGGCGGCGTCGCTGCGGTTCACCATCCGCCGCACGCCGCCGAAACCCGGCATGGGCGCCTCGTGGTAACCGGCCAGCCGGTCGTCGAGCCCCGCCGGGTCCAGCACGACCAGGTCGGCCCGATCGCCGGTGCGCAGCGTGCCGGCCCGCAGCCCGAACCAGTCGGCCGGCTCGCCGGTCAGCCGGTGCACCGCCTGCTCCACCGTCATGCAGGGCCGCCCCGCCGCCCGCGCGGCCACGACGCGCTGCAGCAGCCGCAGCGGCAGGTTGTAGTGCGCCATGTTGCGCAGGTGCGCCCCCGTCTCGGCGAACCCCAGGTGCAGCGCCGGATGGCCGGCCAGCCTGTCCAGCACGTGCGGCCGGTGGCGGGCGATCGTGGTCCGCCAGCGCAGCCGCGACCCGTGCGCGACCACGAGATCCAGGAACGTCTCGGCCGGATGCCGCCCGCGCTCCGCCGCCACCTCGCCGAACGACCGGCCCACCACCGCCTCGTCGGGGCAGGAGACGATGCCGGCGTCGTACAGATGCCGGAACCTGCTGTCGTAGCCGCGGCGGAACCACCGCCGGTAGGCCCGCCGCGACAGCAGCCGCGCCCGCTCCGCCTCCTGGCGCAGGTGCAGCGCGGCCGCGGTGGCGCCGAACTCCTCGAAGATCGCCAGGTCGATGCCGTCGGCGTACAGCTCGTACGGAACCGGCAGGTGCTGCCAGCGCACCTCCGCCCCCAGCAGCCGATTGGCCGGCATGGTCAGGCCCCCGAGCACGGGCGAGGTGCCGAGATCGAGCGCCGGCAGCAGCGACGTCTTCAGCCGCGGCCGCACCCACAGCCCGGCGCTGGCCAGGAAGAACGGCAGGCTGCTCCACGGCCTGGCGGCGCCGGGGGCGCTCTGCAGCACCCGGCCGCGGGCACGCAGCACCCGGTGCAGCGCCCGGTACTCGCGCCAGCCCGCGAACGTGGACGGCAGCCGCGCCGACCGGAACCGCTCGCCGTCGAGCCGGCAGTACGTGCTGCTCACCGTGGACAGCCCGAGGAACCCGGCGTCCAGGGCACGGTCCAGCAGCGCCGTCATCCGGTCCAGGTCCTGGCCGGTGGCGGGGTCGGCGGCGACCGCGCGGCCCAGCCCCATGACGTACGCGCGCAGGTCGGAGTGGCCGAGGAAGGCGGCCACGTTGGGGCCGAGCGGCCGGGTCAGCAGCGCCTGCACGTACTCGTCGGCGCCGGACCAGCGCCGGTGCCGCTTCAGCGCGTCGAGCACGGCGGCGTGCGGCAGCGCCTCGACCCGGCTGAACAGGTCGGCCGCGTCGTCGGCCGGGCAGTAGACGGCCGACAGCGAGCAGTTGCCGAGCACGACCGTGGTCACGCCGTGCCGCACGGACTCGGGCAGCCCAGGGGACGACAGCACCTCGATGTCGTAGTGCGTGTGCACGTCCAGGAAACCCGGCAGCACCCAGCAGCCGCCCGCGTCGAGCACCCGCCGGCACCCGGCCTGCGGCAGCGGCTCCGCCGAGACGGCCGCCACCCGCCCGGCCCGCACCCCGAGGTCGCGGACGGCGGACGGGCTCCCCGTGCCGTCGAACCAGCGGCCCCCCTTGATGATCAAGTCGAACATCGCGTCCTTCGGCTGTCGCGTACGGTGAGCGATCGTTCGAACACCCTACGGCATGGGACGGCGGCCGGACCGCGCCGCGCCACGCGTGTCCGGCCGCCGTCCCCTCCTAGTCGAGCTCCGCCACCGCCTGGGCGAACTGGGCCGAGTACAGCCGGGCGTACGCGCCGCCCGCCGCCAGCAGCGACTCGTGCGTGCCCTGCTCGACGATCCGCCCGCCGTCCATCACCAGGATCAGGCTGGCGTCGCGGATCGTGGACAGCCGGTGCGCGATCACGAAACTCGTCCGCCCCTTCCGCAGCGAGCTCATCGCCCGCTGGATGAGCACCTCGGTCCGCGTGTCGACCGAGCTGGTCGCCTCGTCCAGGATGAGGATCGCCGGCTCCGACAGGAACGCCCGCGCGATCGTGATGAGCTGCTTCTCGCCCGCGCTGACCGCCGCGCCCTCCTCGTCGATCACCGTGTCGTAGCCGTCGGGCAGCGTGTGCGCGATGCGGTCCACGTGCGCCGCCGCCGCGGCGGCCTCGATCCGCTCGCGCGTGGCGCCCTCCGCGCCGTAGCCGATGTTCTCCGCGATCGTGCCGCCGAACAGCCAGGTGTCCTGCAGCACCATGCCGATGTCGGCGCGCAGCTCCTCCCGCGACATCTTCGCGATGTCGACCCCGTCGAGCATGATGCGGCCGCCCGTCACCTCGTAGAAGCGCATGATGAGGTTGACCAGCGTCGTCTTGCCCGCACCCGTGGGGCCGACGATGGCCACCGTCTGGCCGGGCTCCACGGTCAGCGACAGGTCCTCGATCAGCGGGCGGTCCTCGGCGTACCTGAAGGACACGTGCTCGAACGCCACGCGCCCCCTGACCCGCTCAGGCCGTACGGGCTCGGCCGGCTCGGCCGACTGCTCGGGCGCCTCCAGCAGCTCGAAGACCCGCTCGGCCGAGGCGGCGCCCGACTGCACGAGGCCGGCCATGCCCGCCACCTGGGTCAGCGGCTGGCTGAACTGCCGCGAGTACTGCACGAACGCCTGCACGTCGCCCAGCGAGATCGAGCCCGAGGCCACCTTGAGCCCGCCCACCACGGCGACCAGCACGTAGTTGAGGTTGCCGATGAACATCATGGCCGGCTGGATGACACCGGAGATGAACTGCGCGCGGAAACTGGAGGCGAACAGCGCCTCGTTGTGCTGCTCGAAGGTCTCGGCCGCCTCCTGCTGCCTGCCGAACACCCGCACCAGCGTGTGACCGCCGTACATCTCCTCGATGTGACCGTTCAGCTTGCCCGTCGAGGACCACTGCTTGATGAACTGCGGCTGCGCCCGCTTGCCGACGACCGCCGTCACGTACACCGACACCGGCACCGTGACCAGCGCGATCAGCGCCAGCACCGGCGAGATCCAGAACATCACCACCAGCACCGCCACGACCGTCAGCACCGAGGAGATGAGCTGGCTCATCGTCTGCTGCAGCGTCTGCGCGATGTTGTCGGTGTCGTTCGTGGCCCGGCTGAGGATCTCACCGCGCGGCTGGCCGTCCAGGTAGCTCAGCGGCAGCCGCGCCAGCTTGCCCTCGATCCGCTCGCGCAGCCGCGCCGCCGCCCGCTGCACCACCACGGTCGTCAGCCGGAACTGCACGATGCCCAGCACCGCCGCCACCACGTAGATCGCCAGCACCCAGCCCAGCACATGCGCCAGGGCGGTGAAGTCGATGCCGCGGCCGGGCACGACGCTCATCGAGGCCACCATGTCGGCGAACGTGCCCTGCCCCTCGGCCCGCAGCCCCGCCACGGCCTGCTCCTTGGTCACCCCTGCGGGCAGCCCGGCCCCGATGATGCCGGTGAAGATGAGGTCCGTGGCGTGACCGAGGATCTTCGGGCCGGCCACCGTCAGCGCCACGCTGGCCGCGCCGAGCGCCAGGATCACGGCCAGCAGCGCCCGCTCGGGGCGCAGCAGCATCGCCAGCTTGCGCAGCGTGCCGCCGAAGTCGAGCGCCTTCTCCACCGGGCCGCCCATCATCCGGGCCGGGCCGAACCCGGGCTGCGGGCGCCGCGCCGGCGCCTGAGTCGTCACGCTGCCGCCTCCTGTTCCGTGAGCTGCGACAGCACGATCTCCCTGTACGTCGGGCAGCCGTCCATCAGCTCGCCATGGGTGCCGCTGCCGACGACGCGCCCGTCCTCCAGGACGATGATGCGGTCGGCGTCGCGGATCGTGCTCACCCGCTGCGCCACGATCACGATCGTGGCCTCGGCGATCTCCTCGGCCAGCGCGGCACGCAGCCGTGCGTCGGTGGCGTAGTCGAGCGCCGAGAACGAGTCGTCGAACAAGTAGATCTCCGGCCGGTGCACCAGCGTCCGCGCGATGGCCAGGCGCTGGCGCTGCCCGCCCGAGACGTTCGTGCCGCCCTGGGAGATCGGCTCGTCCAGCCCGCCCGGCATCGCCTCGACGAACTCGCGCGCCTGCGCCACCTCCAGCGCCCGCCACAGCTCCTCGTCGGTCGCGTCCGGCCTGCCGTAACGGAGGTTGGAGGCGACCGTGCCGGTGAACAGGTACGGCGCCTGCGGCACCAGGCCCACCGCGCGGGACAGCGCCGCCTGGTCGAGGTCGCGCACGTTCACGCCGTCCACCAGCACCTCGCCGGCGGTGGCGTCGAACAGCCGCGGGATCAGGTTGAGCAGCGTCGTCTTGCCGCTGCCGGTGCTCCCGATGATCGCCGTCGTACGTCCTGGGCGCGCCGCGAAGCTCACCCCGCACAACACCGGCTCCTCCGCACCCGGGTAACGGAAGTCCACCGAGCGCAGCTCCAGCTCACCGTCGCGGCGCTCCGGCGTGACGGCGGCCACCGGCGGATGCACGGTCGGCTCGGTCGCCAGCACCTCCTCCACGCGCTCGGCGCACACCTCCGCGCGCGGGATCATCATGAACATGAACATGGCCATCATCACCGACATGAGGATCTGCATCAGGTAGGAGATGACGGCGGTCAGCGCGCCCACCTCCATGGCCCCGTCGGCGATGCGGTGGCCGCCGAACCACACCACGGCGACGCTGGAGACGTTCACCACCAGCATGACCGTGGGGAACATCAGCGCCATCAGCCGCCCGACCCGCAGCGACACCTCGGTCAGCAGGTCGTTGTCGCCGGCGAAGCGCTCGCGCTCGTACCGGTCGCGGACGAAGGCCCTGATGACCCGGATGCCGGTGATCTGCTCGCGCAGCACCTGGTTGATGCGGTCGATGCGGTCCTGCATCGTACGGAAGAGCGGGCGCATCCGGACCACGATCACCGCCACGATGGCGATCATCACCGGCAGCGCGACGAGCAGCAGCGACGACAGCGTGACGTCCTGCCGCAACGCCAGCACGATGCCGCCGACGCACATGATCGGCGCGGCCACCATCATCGTGAACGCCATCAGCACCAGCAGCTGGATCTGCTGCACGTCGTTGGTCGTCCGGGTGATCAGCGACGGCGCGCCGAACCTGCCGACCTCCTGGGCGGAGAAGCCCTGCACCCGGTGGAAGATCGCGGCCCGCAGGTCCCTGCCCAGGGCCATCGACGTCCGCGCGCTGTAGTAGACCGCCACGGTCGCGCAGGCGATCTGGACGAGCGTCACGCCGAGCATCACCAGCCCGACGCGCATGATGTAACCGGTGTCGCCCTTGACGACACCGTCGTCGATGATGTCGGCGTTGAGAGTGGGAAGATAGAGCGTGGCCAGCGTCTGCACGAACTGGAAGAGCACGACGAGCGCGATCTCTCTCCGGTACGGCCTGAGCTGGACCCGCAGCAGACGGAGCAACATCAGCAGGGGCTCTCTCGGTCGGGGGCGGGTAAGGGCCTGACGAGCAGCCCGTCGAGCAGCACGGAGACGATCTCCTCGTCCTCCATGTCCGCGAAGTCGCCGCCCTGGTCGAAGACGCGGTGCACGGACACCGCCATCAGCATGAGCAACAGCTGCGCCGCGGCCTCCGGCGAGCGCCGCAGCCGGTCACGATCGGGCTCCATGAGGGCGGCCAGCGCGAGCATGATCTGGTGCCGGCCCGCCATCATGCGCTGCCCGAACTCGGCGTCCTCGGCCATCAGCTCACGGGGGACGGCGAAGAGGTTGGCGTTGGCCCGCATCCCGGCCCGGATCTTCGCTACCGCCTCGCACAACCGCTCCCGCAACCCGCCTTGCGTGCCGATCTCCCGCAACGCCTCCACGGCGTTGCGCGGGTCGAACGCGCTCATCAGCGCCGCACGCAGCAACGACGCCTTGTCGGGGAAGACGCCGAAGATCGTGCCCTCGGCGACGCCCGCCGCCTCGGCTATCTGACGGGTGCTCACCGCCGCGCCGTGCTCCCGCAGCAACGGGATCGTGGCGGCGATGAGCGCGGCCCGGCGGTCCTCCGGCGCCATGGCCGGGACCCTCCGCCTCTTGTTCATGCCAGGAAGCGTAATGAGCGAGTACTCACTCATTCAAGGGGTTTTATGGTGAAGGCAGTGTGACCCGTTAAGCACGCACAGTAGTCATATGCGATGCCACCCCGATGCCGAGCAGCCGCCCGCCTCCCGCCGTACCCGGCTGCGCGCCGCCCCGTACGAACCGGGCGGGCTCCCCATGCCGGGGATCATCCTGGCCCGAGCCGGCGAGCAGCTCGAACGCATCCGCGCGGACTGGCGCGAGGCCCGCTACGACCGCTTCCTCCCCGAAGCCCGCCACGCCCTCCTGCACCGCTACGCCGACGCCCTCACCCGCCTGCTCCCTTCCACCACGGACCTCCCCGCACCGCTCACGGTGGCCGCCCCCTCCACCCCGCCTCCGGCGGCCGGCCTTCCCACCTCGCTCACGGCGGGCCCCCTTCCCACCTCGCTCACGGCGGGCCCCCTTCCCAGCTCGCTCACGGCGGGCGGCCCTCCCACCCCGGCCACCGTCCCGTTCACCGTGGACGACCTCCTCGCCGCCGGCCTCCTCCCCCGGCATCGCCGCCTCGTCACGCTCCTGCTCCACCTCCTGCACGAGCACGGCCTTGCCGAGCACGAACCCGCCCGCCCCGAGGACCGCTGGCGCCTCGCCGCCCCGGCCGACCCGGACGGCCTCACCCGCGCCCTCCTCCTGCGGCACCCGGCGTACGTCACCGAAGTGGCGCTCACCACCCGCATGGGACGCCACCTCCCCGCCGTGCTCCGCGGCGAACAGGACCCCCTCGACCTGCTGGAGGACGGGCTCCTACGGCACCTGTACGACGTCGCCCCGCTGTCCCGCCTCACCAACCGGGTGGCACGAGCCCTCCTCGGCCAGATCGTCGCCGCCTGGCCCGGCGACCGCCCCCTGCGCATCCTCGAAGTGGGCGCCGGCACCGGCGGCACCACCGCCGCCCTCCTCCCGATCCTCCCGCCCCACCTCACCCACTACACCTTCACCGACCCCGACCCACTGGCTCTCACCACCGCCCGACGCCGCTTCTCCAACTACGACCTGCCCGCCCACCCCGACCACCCCGACCCCGGCCACCCCGACCCCGGCCACCCCGACCCCGGCCACCCCGACCCCGGCCACCAGGGCCCCGACCACCCCGAGCCCGACCACCAGGGCCGCGCCCATCACCACCGGATCGACTACCGGCGACTCGACCTCGGCACCGACCCCACAACCCAGGGCCTGACCACCGGCGGCCACGACGTCGTCATCGCCGCCAACTCCCTGCACGCCGCCCAGGACCTGCCCGCCGCACTCGACCGCGTCCGCAGCCTCCTCGCGCCCGGCGGACACCTGCTCGCCATCGAGACCCACGACCCCGGGCTGCTCCTCGGCGCCTTCGGCCCGCTCGACCACGCCTGGCCCGCCACCGGCGACCCCCTGCGCCCGCGTACCCGGCTGCTGCGCCGCGAGCAGTGGCCGCCGCTGCTACGCGAATGCGGCTTCACGCACGTCACCCAGACCGGCGACAGCACCACCCCTGCCCGGGACGCCTTCTCCATCCTCCTGGCCGCCCGCCCCCGCGCCCGCAACCGAACGCGTCCACTTCCGGTCGCGTCCGGGGAGACCCGGTGGATCATCGCCGCGGAATCGGAGGACGGCCTGCCGCTGGCCGACGCGGTCGCCGCCCTCCTGTCCGCCCCGGACGGGGACGTACCAGACGAGCCTGACCCGACCACCAGCACCACCAGCAACGCCGCCACCGCAGCGACCGACAACGCACGGCAGGTGGTCGCGGTGCTCGCCGAAAATCAGCCCGGCCGGTGGTGGCAGGAACTCATGTCCGCCCACCCGACCAGCCAGAGGATGGCCGTCACCCTCGTCCCCGCCGAACAGCACCCCCCTCACCCCGGCGACCAGCCACGCTCAACCACCCTGCGAGCCATCGAACGCGCCTTCACCGAACTCCCCGCCACCGTCAACCGATCCCTGTACGTCATAACCCGCGACACCACCCCAGACCCGGCACCCACCTCCCCCGACCACTCCAGCCTCCACATCGCCCTCCACCCCAGCGAAAACCTCACCGCCGACGCCCACAAACTGGCCCGCGAACTCCTCACCACCCCGACGGACAACGAAGTCGTCCTGACCCCACGAGGCCGCTTCGTCATCCGCGAACTCCCCCACACCCCCCTCACCCCCCACGCCCTCGACCACACCACCGAACCGACCTGGACCCCCACCACCCCACCCCCATCCCCCGGCCCCGGCATGGCAGCCGTAGAAGTACGCGCCGCCACCTTGCCGCACCCCACCCCGTCCGGCGGCTGGTGGTCCTGCGCCGGCGTGGTCACCGCCGTGGGCCCCGGCGTGCCGGCCATCAGACCGGGCGACCACGTGGCGGGCCTCGCCCAGGGCACCCTCGCCTCCCACGTCCTCACCCAGGCCCGCCTTCTCACCCCCACCTCCCGGAGCATGAGCGACGCGGAAGCCGCCACCACCCCTCTGCCGCACCTGCACGCCCACCTGGCCCTGACCGTCCAGGCCAAGCTGTCACCCGACGAGACCCTCCTCCTGCACGACGACGCCACCGGCCTCGGCCTGGCGGCCCTGCGCCACGCCCTGCACTGCGGCGCCCGCGTCATCGCCGCCGCCCGCACCCCGGCCCAGCGCGACCTCCTGCTCACCCTCGGCGCGTGGCGAGTCCTCGACGCCCTCGCCAGGGACGCCCCCCGACAGGTCCTCCGGTGGACGGACGGCCGGGGCGCCGAGGTCATGGCCGGCCCCGTTCCCCCCGGCTGGGAGCGGGCACTGAACCCGGACGGGCGTTACGTCGAGCTCGGCGCCGCGGACCCGTCCGACCCTGACGTGTTCGCCGAGGTCATGTCGGGAGCGGCCCGCGATCGGTGCCTGCCGCTGCCGTTCAGCGCCTACCCCGCGACCCGCGTACGGGAGGCGCTGACGTCCCTGCGGGAAGGCCGGCCCCTCGGCGAGATCGTCCTCTGCTTCGACCCCCTGGACGGCCATCCCGCCCTCACCGTCCAGCCGGCCACACACCTCAGGACCTGAGCATCGACCGCGGGTGTGCCTCCGGTTCAGCATCCTGGCCGCGCCCTTTACGTTGTAGATCACATACTTACGGAGGACCCCATCCAGCCGCACCGAGCCGTCTAACATGAACGGAGTTCCTGAGACGAGGGAGGCGTGTGGAGGAGAACGTGCCGCTGGCTCAGCTCACCCGCCGGCTCGAAGAGGTGGTGAGCGAGCTGCGGGGCCTGCCCGTGGACGTCGAACGGCTGGAGGACGGCGATGACGTCCGGCGCCGGATCCTGGAGGCGGCGTCCTCCGCCCGCGAGGTGCGCGCCATGCATCCCGTGGGCCCGGCCGAGCCGGAGCGGCGCGAGCACCTCACCCGGCGCCAGAACCTCGACGCCCTCGAACGCGGCATACGGATGCGCACCATCGTGCACGCCGACGTCCTCGACAACCCGCGCAACGCGGCCAGGATCCGGCAGTTGCACGCCGCGGGCGACCTGCACCGGGTGGCGGACGAGCCGATCCAGCAGCTCATCGTCTTCGACCGGACGGTGGCCTTCCTCCAGTTCACCCCCGTGGCCTACACTCCCGGGGCGCTGGTGATCAGGCAGCAGAGCCTGATCACCGCACTGATCGGGCTGTTCGAGCAGACGTGGGCGCGGGCGCGCGAGGTCACGGAGCCGACGCACCGGCTCAGCTCGCGGGAACGGGAGGTGCTCGCGCTGATCGCCCAGGGACGGTCGAACGGTGCGGTCGCCCGGGCGTTGTCGATCACTGAGGCGGCCGTGGGGAAGCATGTGGCGAGCGTGTTCGCCAAGCTGGAGATCCCGGCCACGGCCGATGACAACCGGCGGGTGCTGGCGGTGCTCGCCTACCTGCGGGGGACGGCGAGGTGATCGGCGAGGTGATCGGCGAGCGCCGACGGCCCCTGCCGGCGTGGCGGGGGTAGGGCCAGGCCTACCTCGTACTCGTCCCAGACCCCGTGTGGTCGCCACCGGGTCAGCTGTTTGAATACTCGGCATGCAACGCATGACTGGACTGCTCATCGGCGCCGTGTTCGGCGCCGTCTTCGTCTTCGTGAACACGCACGACCCGCTGAACGGCACCGCCGTGCTGCTCTTGAGGGTGGCTGCTGGCCTGGCCGCCGCAGCGGTCCTCGTCATGTGGTTCACCACCGTCCGCGGGGAGCGGGAGTCCGGCGGCGCTTCCAAGGGAGCCATGTACGGGCGGGGGTACCTGGCCGTCGTGGCCGCCGAGGCGATCCTGCTGTTCGGCGGCCTCCGGGTGCTCGGCGCGCTGGAAGCTCCGGAGCAGGCGAACGTGGCGTGGGTGGCGCTCGTGGTCGGGGTGCACTTCGTCGTGCTGGCGCCCATCTGGAAGAGCTGGGACATCGCCGTCCCCGGCACCGTGCTCACCCTGCTCGGCGTCGCGGGGCTCGCCCTCGCGCCGACGTCCGTGGCGGCCTGGGTGCCGTTCCTCAGCGGCGTGTTGTCGGGGATCGTGCTGCTGGCGGCGGCCCTGGCCGTCGGCTGGCGGACCGTGGCAGCACGTACGAACTGACGCCCTGACCACCCCGGCCCTGACCACCCCGGCCCTGACCACCCCGGCCCTGACCACCCCGCCCGGTCACTCCGACAGCCGCCGACCGCCTCCTTCACCCCCCGCCCTTGATCTGCCTGAGGATGCTCTCGTCCGTGATCTCCGTGTCCCTGGCCAGCAGCAGCGCCTTGCTGAGGATGAGCGCCAGCCGGTCGTCCTCCTCGAACGGCAGGAACACCCGCTCGTCCCGGCGCCGCTCGGGCACGATGCACAGATAGACGTCACCCGGCTCCATGAGGATGTTGCCGCTGCCCAGGTGGATCTTGTATGTACGCAGGTCACCGCGGACCACCAGGAAGCGGTCGGTGAGCGTGCAGCGCCCGCCGATGGCCGTGCGGGGCAGGATGCGGGCCAGGGCGTCGCGGCGCACCTCGCCCGAGGGGTGCAGCGGGCCGGCGGAGGAGTCGCGCCAGTAGGCCAGGTGGCGGTCGTGCCCGCGGTCGGTCCAGCCGGGGTCGGCCGCGATCGAGGTCACGGCCACGAACAGGTCGACGTCCCGCATGGCCTCGCTGAACACCAGCGGCGGCACCTCCGCCAGCGGCGCCTCCAGCCAGGCGCCCGTGTCGCCGCGCCGGTGGAAGCGCACCTGGTCGGTAGCGGCGTACTCGCCGGGCTCGTCGTACAGGTAGTCGTGGTGGAACGAGACCCGCCAGCGGCCCTCCGCCAGCACCCGGGTGGCCGCGTCGGTGTCGCCGCCGTCCCAGGGACCCAGCATCTTGGAGTCCCAGTTCCTGGCGCGGAACATCGCGTACAGCCGCCGGTAGTCGACGACGTGGGCGGCGAACCTGTTGGAGTAGACGGCGGTCTGCTCCTCGGCGGGCGTGAGCGGATAGACCTCGCGGAACGCCTGCTTGAACGGCTGCCTGACCCGCCCCTCGGTCACGGCCTCCCGCCACCGGGCCACCTCGTCGGCGCCCGCCCGCGCCGGATGCCACAACCGCACCCGCCGCCCGTCCACAGCCCCGCCCGTCTCAGGCCCGCCCGTCCCAGGCCCGCCCGTCCCAGCCCCGCCCGTCCCAGGCCCGCCGGCGACCGGCGCGAACGCGGGTGGCAGGGTGCGCCACTCGCCCGGTGCGACCTCCACCTCCCAGATCAGCCGGCTCGCCACCGACCTCGCGATCGGGTGCCCGGCGACCTGCTCGCGCCACGTCTCGTACGGCCAGCACATCTCCCCCGCGAAGCCGCCCTCCAGCGCCCGGCACAGCGTCGTCACCTGCCGCCGCACCTGCTTGACCAGCTCACGCAGCCGTTTGACCTCCTCGGCATGGTCTCTGCGCACCGCCGCCGGCACGCTCTTGAGCGCCTTGCCGCCCTGCCACCAGCCCAGCTCGAACTCCCCGCCCGCACCAGGGGAGATCACCGCCGTGTACTCCCCCAGCGGCACCTCCAGCCGCCCGCCCGGCTCGAAACCCAGGGACGGCATGCGGAAGGCCACCTCGACCCGATCGGCCAGCCCGGGCTCGGCCTTCTTGATCATGCGGTCGAGCTGCTTGACCACTCCCGCGTGCCGGGTCGCCGACCGGGCCGCGCGCAGCGCCGTGATGGCCTCGGGGGTCGGGAAGCGCCCGATCGCCCGGCCCAGCTCGAACAGCAGTGCCTGCGACGGCAGCGTCTTGGCCTTCGTGGGCGCGACGGCCACCCGTGCCAGCAGGCTGTCGAGCAGCGCGGGCAGCCACGGCGCGTCGCAGTGCAGCGCCAGCCGCGCGGCCCGGCCGAGCGCCGGCACCTCGGCCGCGCTGAACGCCTTGTCGGCGCGGTACGGCAGCTCGCCCGCGTGGATCGCGGCCACCCTCGCCTCCGCTGCCTCCAGGGCGGAGCGGGCGAAGTCCGCGTACGGGGTCAGGGCGGCCAGCCGGTCCCAGACGTCGGGCAGCTCGGGCGGCGACCCGTACGAGCGAGGCCCGATCTCGGCCACCAGCGCCCTGCCCACCGGGTCGAGCCCCAGCACCACGTCACGCTCGGCCGCCGCCAGCGACCCCAGCACCTCGTCCATCGATCTCTCCACCCCTTCCACCCCGCCCAGACCAGCCACCGCCAGCAGCGCGTACGGCGCCTCGAACCGCGCCTTGCCCACCATGAACTCGGTCAGCACCCGCGCGACCCCAGCCAGCTCCCCCTCCGGCACCCCACCGGGACACCGCAGCAGCGCCCCGGCCGCCAGGCACACGTCGGCCCACTTCCGCCGATCCAGCCCGTCGGCCAGCGCCTGGTAGAGGGCCAGGCACGACTCGGCCGTGAACTCCGGCTGCCGCTTCCTGACCTCGTCCTCGACGGAGAAGCGCATGGACGTGGCGGGGCCGCCCTTGCCCGGGGTCCGGTAGGCGAGCGGCAGCAGGACGCCCAGATCGACGGCCGTCAGCCGCGACAGGTCGGGCCACGGATCGGGATAGCCGAGGTCGGGCTCGGTGAGGTGGCGGTGGAGGCGGCGGGCCTCCGGGGAGAGGGGGTCGGTCACGTTCACGAGTCAGCAGGTTGCCGTACGGCACCGACAAAATCAGCAGGTGGTGCCGCGCGGAGGCAGCCGGAGGGTCGCCAGGTACCGGTTGACGTGGGCGGTGATGCAGCCGCTGAGCCCCTGGAGGTAGAGGGTGTGGCCGTGTCCCTCGTAGCGCAGGCTCGCCGAGCCCGGCACGTGACGGACGGTGGTGTCGACCTCCCCGTGGTCGGTCCAGCTGCCCACCCCCAGGAACGGCGGCAGGCCGGTGGCGGGGAGCGGGGCCGGTGGGTTCGTGACGGGGGCGGGCCAGCCCGCGCAGGCCAGGGGCCACCAGGCTCGTTGCCCGGCGAAGTTCGGCGACAGCCGCTGCGCCGCGCGCAGCGCCTTCCGGTACGCCGCGTAACCGCCGTACCCCTTGCCGTCGAGGCAGTGCGTCATGTTCTGCCCGGCGAGCGAGGGCACCTTGGGGCTGCCCGAGGCCTGCCGCACGTAGTCCGCGAACCCGGCGGCGTCCCCGGCGGCGGCCCGCTCGATGGCGGCGGCGAGCTGCACCCAGCGCGGCACGTCCGGCTCCCTGCCCGGCGCGGTGAAGCTGGGGGCCGCCGCCACCTTCAGGTCGAACCCGGTGTACGCCGCCCCGGTCGGGTCGTCGCGCACCGGCACGGGCGTCCGGTCCGCCGCGGCCACCAGCTTCCGCCACACCTGCCCCACGTCCTGGCCGTGCAGCGCGCACGCCGTGGCCGTCCGGCACCAGGCCGCGAACCGCTCCAGCTGCTGCTCCGCGATCGCGTAACGGCGGGGCTCGCCGTCCGCGACCTGCTCGACGTGCGGCACGGCGCCGTCCAGGACCATGGCGCGGACGCGGGCGGGGAACAGCCGGGCGTACGCGGTCGCGGGCGTCCCGCCGTAGGAGTTGGCCAGGATGCTCAGCCGTTCCTCCCCCAGCGCGACGCGGACGGCCTCGAGGTCGCGGGCGACGGAGGCCGAGTCCATGTGGTCGAACAGCTCGGGGTCGGCGGTCCGGCAACGCTGCGCGTGCGCGCGGTTCGTCCGCTCCAGCGCCGCGTACTCGGCCCGGTCGCGCGGCAGGGTGATCCAGGGGCCGGTGGCCAGGCAGTCGTACGGGATCGGCCCGCCGGGCTTGACGGTGTTGCGCGGGGCGAAGCTCACCACGTCGAACCGGTCGCGCAGCTCCGCGAACCGGCCGTGGAACTGCTTCAGGTCGTCCAGCCCCGACGCGCCGGGGCCGCCGGGGACGGAGAAGACGGTGCCGATCCGGCGTTCGGCGCCGGAGGCGGGCAGCAGGCCGACCGGGATGGTGATCTTCCGCCCTGCTGGACGGGCCCAGTCGAGCGGCACCTGGACGGCGGCGCAGCGCATGTCCTGGGGTGCGTCCTGGTCCGCGCACGGCTGCCACACCAGGGTGCCGCGTGCGGGCGACCCGGCCGCGGGCAGCGCGACCAGCCCTGCCAGCAGGGTCGCCGCCACCCCCACGGCCAGCGCCTTCACCTTGCGCCCTCTCAGCGCGATCACCACCGACCCCGCCGTCAGCGCCACGGCGACGTGCGCGGCCAGCAGGCCGGCCGCCGCCCGCGGCGCCAGCAACCCGCCGCCCACCCCGGCGACCTGCTGCGGCAGGCTCTCGAACAGGTACGCCCCAGCCTGCGTCCGCAGCGGCGGCGGCAGCACCCGGACGGCGAACGGCACCACCAGGAACAGCATGACGAGCACGACCAGGGTGCCGGGCGTGGAGCGGAGCGCCGCCCCCACGCCCAGCCCGATCAGCGCCGCCGCCGTCATGGACAGCCCGGCGACGACCACCGAGGTGAGCACGCCGGGCTCGGCCAGCCCGGTGCCCAGGGTCCGGCCGTCGAGCAGGATGTCGCCGGCACGGTCGCCGAGCACGGCCTGGGCGGACAGGTGCATGGCGAACGCCAGCACCTGTCCGCCGACAAGGGTGACCGCGGCCAGCCCCGGAGCCTTGGCGAACAGGAAGAGCTGCCGCCTCGGCACCGCCACCAGGCTGGTGCGGATCATGCCGGTGGCGTACTCGGAGGTGACGGTGAGCGCGCCGAGCGTGCCGAACACGAAGTACGCGACCGGCAGCCCGGTGCCGAGCCCGTCGCCGTTGCCGGTGAAACGCAGCCGGTCCTGCGGCGGCTGGGCGTCGTACCCGCGCACGATCAGGCAGGCCACGCCGGCGCAGACGAGCACGGCGAGCAGGGAGGTGACCAGGAGGTAGGCGTTGGAGCGCAGGGAGCGGAGCTTGTGCCATTCCGCGGCGATCGCGTCGATCATCGGCCCGCTCCGGTGCCGGCTTCCTTGACGCTGCCCGCTCCAGTGGTGGCGGCCTTGACGCTGCCCACCCCGCCGGCGGAGGCGCCGAACTCGACGGCGTCCTCGGTCAGCTCCATGAACGCCTCCTCCAGCGAGGCGCTGCGCGGCGTGAGCTCCCGCAGCGCGATCCCCGCCCGCAGCGCGACGTCGCCGACGGCCCCCGCGTCCAAGCCCCGCACGAGCAGCGCCCCGTCCCCGCCCGAGACGGTGGCCCCGCAGTCGCGCAGCAGCGACGCCAGCCGCTCCGGATCCGCAGCCCGGACCAGCACGTCACGCTGGAAGCGCGCCGCGAGCGCCGCCATGGTCGTGTCGGCGATCAGCCGGCCGCGGCCGACGACCACCACGTGGTCGGCGGTGAGCGCCAGCTCGTTCATCAGGTGGCTCGACAGCAGCACGGTACGGCCCTCGCCCGCGAGCCGGCGCAGCAGCTCCCGGACCCAGCGGATGCCCTCGGGATCCAGCCCGTTCAACGGCTCGTCGAACATCAGCACCGCCGGATCCCCGAGCAGCGCCGCCGCGATGCCCAGCCGCTGCTTCATCCCGAGCGAGAACCCGCCGATCCGCCGGTCCGCCACCTCCTCCAGCCCGGCCTGGCCCAGCACGGCGGCGACCCGGCCGGGGCCCAGGCCGTTGCTGCGCGCCAGGCAGCCGAGGTGGGCGCGCGCGGTCCTGCCGCCGTGGACGGCTCCGGCGTCGAGCAGCGCCCCCATGGTGCGCATGGGACGGCGCAGCGACGCGTACGGGCGCCCGTCCACCAGCGCCTCGCCGGCGTCGGGCACCTCCAGCCCGAGCACGGCCCGCATGGTCGTGGACTTGCCCGCCCCGTTCGGCCCGAGGAAACCGGTCACCAGCCCCGGTCTCACGGTGAAGGTCAGCTCGTCCACGGCCACCGTGCGGCCGTACCGCATGGTCAGGCCCCTCACTTCGATCACGTCTCTCCCTCGTCGTCCGGCGGGTGCCATGACCAGGCTCGCGGCCGGGGAGCCGGGCGGCCATGGGCGTGCGCCTACCGGGCGGGGTGGAGAAACGCCACCTCAGGGGGTGGGGCCTGCCCCACCCCAGCCCGCCCACGTGCGGTGGACGACCTTCTTCGCGGACCGGCCGGGGTAGACGACGATCAGGTGTTCCTCGACGGGCGCCTCGGGGTCGGCCTCGTCCCATTCCTCCGTACGGGCGTAGATCCGCATCCGGTAGCGGCCGGGACCGTCGACGGCCAGGCTCGGCAGCGGCGCGAGCGCCCCGCTGTCACCGCCCTCGGGGTACGGCGGCACGACGATGCGCCCGCTGCGGCTGGCGATGCCCACCTCGACCACCTGCGCCCAGCCCTTGAGCCGCAGCGGCGGCGCCTTGCGGAAGGCCTTGACGGTCATGCACATCGGCTCGTTCTCACCGAAGGTTGTGATGGCGGCGCTGCCGCCTGCGGCGTGCACGAACCCGTCCTCGATGGCCTCGAACATGTCGGCGTACGGGTCGCCGTCGGTGCCGTCGCGGTCGTCGTAGACGTAGTAGCCGCCCCCCTCGAAGAGCAGGTACGCCGCCGTGCCCTGCCGCGCGGCGCGCACCTTCGGCCACGGGTCGGCGCACCGGGTGTTCATCTCCGCCAGCTCGGCCTGCCAGGCGGCCTGTTCGCGCTCCCTTTCCCGCTGTACGCGTGCCTGCTCGGCCCGGTGCCGGGCGGCGGCGCCGGGGCACAGGAACTCCAGGGCGTCGCCGAGCCGGACCATGCCCGGCGGCTCGTTCGTGCGGCGCAGCCACTCCTGCCGGTCCTTGACGGCGGGCATCGCGCACAGCCGGTCGCCGTGGGCCAGCACCTGCCGGTCCGGCAGGTTCCTGGGGAAGATCGGGGATTCCACCGAGTCGTCCCTGGCGAGGCAGAGGAACGTACGCCGCCGGTCCTGCGGGCGGGTCTCGGCGAAGGGGCGGATGCGCTCGCCGCAGTCCTCCTCCGTGCCGGTGAAGCTGTACCGGGCCTCTTCCTCGGCCCCGATCGCGAGCAGCGGCAGCACCACCGCGACGGACAGCAACAGCCGCGTCCCCCGGTGAGTGACGGGCCGCGAGCCGGTGGCGGCTCCTGACCGGGCCAGCTCGTGCGCCGTGCGTGCCAGCCAGACCGTGGTGAGCGTCTCCAGCACGTCCGCCACGAGCGCGAGGGCACGGGACACGTCCTCCGCCTCGTCGGGCAGGACGAGGTGGAGGAGGGGGAGAATCAGCGGGGCGATGAGGGCGAGCCACCCGATGGCGACCGTGGCGCCGCTCCACCGCCCGTCGCGGCGCTGCCCGAGGAGGATCATCACCGTGAAGGCGATGCTCGCCAGGCCCAGCACCCAGCGCCCCTGCCAGATCACCGCGTCGGGCAGCAGCACCAGCGGCAGCGCGCCGATCAGGCCGAGCGCGAGGCCGGCCGCCCGTAACGAGGCCGGCATCCCCGTGAGGACGCGCACCCACACGATCATCGTGACGGCCCACAGGACCCGGCTCCCGACGAGCACCACGACGCCGGACAGCTCGTCCAGGACCTCCCAGAACACCAGATCGGCGGCGATGCCCAGGTAGAGCAGGCGCCGCAACCACACGACGTCACGCGGCGACCCCTCGGCGCGCGGCAGAGCGGGGCCGCGCAGCACCTGCCACAGCATCCACGCGTTGAACACGCCGATCGCGACGAGCAGCGGCCCGAGCCGGCCTCCGCCCACGAAACGTGGCCACGACGCCAGACCCGTCACGGTCACCGACAGCGCCGACAGGTCGCGGGACACGATGGCGTACCCGGTGGTGGCGGCCACGGCGGCCAGGTAGAACGCGACGGCGACCGCGGCCAGGCGCCCGAGGCGGTAGCGGCCGGCGGCGGCCCAGAGGTGAGTGACGATGGGGAAGATCATAGTGGTGGGGCCAGCCCCACCGCCCTCCGCTCCAGGGCACGGCAGACTGCAGGGGTGAGCAGGACACGACCACGACCCGCCAGGGACAGGGCCGCCGCGTTCAGGAGGGCGAGCGACCCCGGCCACCTGGTGGCGAGGCCGGTGTCGCACGCCGTCGCCGTGCCGGCCGAGCTGGTGCTGAACGCCGTCACCGGGCTCGTCGCGCTCGCGTTACTGATGCTGCTGGTCCTGGGCGGCGCGCTCGCCCCGGTGACCGGGCCCGCGCCGCTCGCCCGGGCGTCCGCCCTGGCCCGCCGCCTGGCCGTCTTCCACCGCCGCCGCGCCGGCCGGAGCACGCCGCGCCGCCCGCCCACCACCCGCCGCACCGTGCTCTGGCTGGCCGTCCACAGCGTCACGGGTCCCGCCCCGGTGGCCGCGACGTGGGCGATGCTCGCCGCCCTGGACTACGTCTTCTTCAGGCTGCACCCGGTGGAGCGCAGCTCGCTCAACACGTTCGCCATGAGCCTGTCCATCGCGGCCATCGCGGTGGTCATCCTCCTGTCGGTGTTCCTGTTCCGGGCCGGACAGGACCGGCTGGCGCGGCTGCTGCTCGACCCGCCCCCGTCCCCCGACGCCCGCATCAGGGAGCTGACCGAGGCGCGGGCCGCGCTGGCGGACGCGCGCGCCGCCGAGCTGCGCCGCATCGAGCGCGACCTGCACGACGGCGCCCAGGCCAAGCTGATCGCCATCCGCATGCACCTGGGCCTGGCACGCGGCTCCCGCGACGCGGGCGAGATGCTGCGCATGATCGACGAGGCGCGGGAGGTCGCCGGTGAGGCCCTGACGGACCTGCGTGACCTGGTACGCGGCATCCATCCCCCGGTGCTGGCCGACCGGGGCCTGGCGGGCGCCATCGAGGCGTCCGCGCTGCTGTGTCCCGTGCCGGTCACGCTCGACCTCGACCTGCCCGGCAGGCTGCAGCCGCCCGTCGAGTCCGCCGTGTACTTCGCCGCCGCCGAGGCCCTGACGAACGTCACCAAGCACAGCGGCGCCGCCCGCGCCTGGGTGCGGCTGCGGCACGCGGCCGGAATGCTCACCCTGACCGTCGGCGACGACGGCCGGGGCGGCGCCCGCCGCGACGCGGGCACCGGCCTGCGCGGCATCGAGAACCGACTGTCCGCCTTCGACGGCTCGCTCACCGTGAGCAGCCCTCCCGGCGGCCCCACCGAGCTGATCATGGAGCTGCCGTGCGCGTTGTCATCGCCGAAGATCTCGCCCTGCTGAGGGACGGCCTGGTCCGTCTCCTGTCGGCGAACGGTTTCACGGTCGTGGAGGCGGTCGGCAACGCCCCCATGCTGCTGCGGGCGCTGGTGCGGCACCGCCCGGACGTGGCCGTGATCGACGTGCGGCTGCCACCCCGCTTCACCGACGAAGGGCTGCGCACCGCGCTGGAGGCGCGCCGCCTCGTCCCGGGGCTGCCGGTGCTGATCCTGTCGCAGTACGTGGAGCAGCTCTACGCCAGGGAGCTGCTGTCCGACCGGTCGGGCGGGGTGGGGTACCTGCTGAAGGACCGGGTGGGGGACGTCGACCGGTTCGTGGACGCGGTCCGGGAGGTGGCCGGCGGCGGCACCGCGATGGATCCGGAGGTGGTCACCCAGCTCCTGACCCGCCGCGGCCGGGACGAGCCGCTGGCCACGCTGACGCCTCGGGAGCGCGAGGTGCTGGAGCTGATGGCGGAGGGGCTGTCCAACCTGGCCATCGCCGCCCGCTTCCAGGTGACGGACAAGGCGGTCGCCAAGCACACCAACAACATCTTCACCAAGCTCGGCCTGCCCCCGTCGGACGACCACCACCGGCGCGTCATGGCGGTCCTGGCCTACCTTCAGGCCAGCCCCACCGGCGACCGCCCGACCGCGTGACGTGGCTCAGGTCGCGGCGATCCGTGGCGCCCAGAAGCGCTCGTAGTTGTCGGCGGTCGACAACGAGCGCGGCTCGGCCCGGTCGAGGTACAGGACGCCGTTCAGGTGATCGGTCTCGTGCTGCGCGATGCGCGCCGGCCACCCGGACAGCTCCAGCTCGTACGCCCGCCCGCCACCGTCCTGCGCCGACAACCGCACCAGCCCGTGCCGCGCCACGACGGCGGTGAGCCCCTCGACGCTCAGGCACCCCTCGTAGAACGCGTGATAGCGGGACCCGAGCGGCGTGACGACGGGGTTGACCAGCTCCAGCCTCGGCTGCGGCGCCCGCTCCCGCTCGGCGGCGAGCTCCGCCGGCACCTCGGCGGGATCCTCGATGACGGCCAGCGCCAGCGGGATGCCGACCTGCGGCGCGGCGAGCCCCACCCCGACGCCCGGCAGGTGCAGGAACATCGCCTCGAGCAGCTCCCGCAGCAGGCCGTCGGGAAGCTGCCCGTCGTACCGCTCGGCCGGGCGGCGCAGCACCGGGTCGCCGACCTGCGTGACGGACCAGGGCCTGGGCGCCGCCAGCAGCGCCTCCACCTGCTCGACCAGCTGCTGCCCGCCGCTCATCGCGCCGCTCCGGCGGCTGCCCGGCGCGGTCCGCCGCCGTCGGGGGTGTACTCGTGTTCCATGCGCAGAGGGGTCCTTCCGGTCGGCGGTCGTCCGGTGGCCGAGCATACGGGCACCGCGCGCCCGCCTCCAGGGGCCGCCGACACCGATCATGATGACCGTGGGCTCAGTGGTCGGTGGCCAGGTGCAGCCTGAGCAGGTCCACCCCGTGGTCGTTGCCGTTACGTCTGCTCCACGTGCTCGCGCACCTCCTTCATCCGCACCTCGGCAAGCTGCTCGGAGCCGGGCAGCCCCTGGCAGGCCGGCTCCAGGCTGTCCGCGCTGCTCCGCGGAGAGCCCGGCCAGGAACGCCTGGGCCGCCCGGACGAGCGCGGCGGTGGCGACGCCCGTGGAGTGGATCGCGTAGAGGTCCTCGACGACCTCGCCGTCGGTGGTGGCGCCGACACGAGGTGCGTGTCCGTGCATGTCGCCAATGTCGGAGACCAAGATGAGGAACGACTGAAGACGCGCTTTGAAATGCCTTGGCCGGGCAACTCCCCGGCCTTTATCCCCGGCCGTATGCGCGGGCCGCTAATCCACCGCGCCGCGGGCAAGAGGAAAGGCCCCCTATTGAGAGGGCCTTTCCGAGGTCAATCTAGTGCGCGGCCTCGTACTTCTGGATCACCGAAGAGGCGATGCGGCCCCGCTCGCTGACCGGCAGGCCGTGCGCCTTGGCCCACTGCCGGATCTCCTGGCTCTTCTCCTTGCTCATGGCCCGCGTCGTGCCGCCGGGGGTGCGGCGACCGCGAGGTCGCGACGTGGGAGCGGGGTCGTCGCGCCGCGCCTTCGCGATGAAGGGCGCCAGGGCCGCGCGTAGCCGGTCCTCGTTCTCGGGCTTCAGATCCATCACGAACCGGTCGCCCTTGATGCTGAAGGAGACCGGGTTCTCGTCCTCCATCGGGGAGCCGTCGAAGTCGTCCGTGATCGTTTCAATCAACCTCTTGGCCATGCTGGCACTCCAATTCAGCCCCAGGTTGTGCGGTACTGTAGCGCGCTGCGCGATGCCGTCAAGCCGTATCGAGATTTACCGAAAATTTTCTGCGGTCATTCTACCTGGATAAAACTCCGCACCGGAAGATTCCACCTTCAACAACCCGGATTGAGCAGCCGTCGGTTTCATTCGAAAGGCGGCCTCGCCGGGCCTCCCGGCCCGGCGAGGCCGCCTTTCGGATATGTCATTATGGACTTTTCGACCACTCGGCCGCCCGGGAAGAATGCGGCGGGCGAGGTTATTCAGCGGTCAGCCGGCGAAGTCGACGTCCTTCGTCTCGACCGTGCCGCCCGTGCGCCCGGGCGCCGCGTGGTACTTCCAGTACAGGTTGGTGTGCGCGATGACCTGGTCCGGCGACGGCGCGCCCCACTTCGACAGGTCCTCCGTGGTGTGCGCGTCGCTGACGAGGATCGCGTCGTACCCCCTGACGATCGCCCCGTGCAGCGTCGAGCGGATGCAGACGTCGGTCTGCGCCCCGGACACCACGAGCCGCCCGACCTCCAGGCCGGCCAGCACGCTCTCCAGCGTGGTGTCCTCGAAGGAGTCGGGGTAGGACTTCTCGACGAGCGGCTCGCCGTCGTTCCTGGTCAGCTCGGGGACGAAGTGCCACCCGTCGCTCTCCCGGGGCATGTCCGCGTCGTTGTGCTGCACCCACACGACGGGGACCTGCTCGGCCCGCGCCCTGTCGACGAGGCTCGCCACGTTGGCCACCACCGCGTCGCGCTCGTGGGCCTCCCCTACGACGCCGTTCTGCACGTCAATGACGAGGAGCGCGGTCTTCGGCCGGTTCTCCAGTGTGGTCACGTTCGTCCCCCTTGTCGGTTGGTCGTGCAGAGACGCTACCGCCACCCGGCGTCAGGGGGCGACGGGGGTCAGATCCGCGGGGCGCGGCCGTTGCAGGTCCACTGCTGGGTCCTGGCCCCGTTGGCCGCCGAGCCCGCCGCGTCGCCCGTACGTCGGCGGGGCCGGCGGCGGCGACGGCGGTGCACCGGCCCCGCTCCGCCCCGCCGGCCTGCTCGGTCGCGACCTCCAGCAGCCGTTCCCCGCCGGCCGAGGCGAGCAGGGTGGAGCTGTAGCGGTTGCGGACCATCTCCGCCGGCCCCGGCGCGGCGGAGGAGAAGGGCGGCGCGGCGGGCAGGTCGCGCAGCCACGCGTCGAGCTGGGCGGTGCTCGTCATGTTCCCGCACGCGGTGTCCTCGCCGCCGGCGAGCTGGCCGACGCGCCAGCCGCCGTGTCCCTCGTGCGCGGTGCCGCCCAGCCGGGCCGGCCCGGAGGCCTGGCTGCCGAGGAAGTCGACCGCGCGCCCGTCCGCCTGGAAGAGCTGCCACAGGCCGGTGCGGTAGCCGCCGTCGGCGCCCCGGGTGGAGGCCCCTCCACGCGCGAACGACCCCGGGAACAAGTGGGGTGAGCCCGGACCGCGGCTGTCATCGCGGTGCGACGGGTCTTCAGGCTAGTGAGGGCCGATCCGGCTGCCAATACGCCCGTGGATGGATCCGTGGTCAACCTGGGCGGTGCGCGCGCGGGCGCCGTACCGCCGAAGTCGCAGGGCGCATGCCGCGGCAGGTTGACGCGGGAGGCGAGGCTATCTGAGGCCGCCCACGGACAGCCCGCCGCGCCAGTGCCGCTGCAGCGTGAAGAAGGCGATGACGAGGGGGACGACCGACACGAGCGCGCCCAGGATGATGAGGCTCCACAGGGACGTGCTGCCCGCGTTGTTCGCCGAGGCGATGCCCTGCCAGAGGCCGAGCCCGACGGTGACGGGGAACAGCCGGTTGTCGGAGAGCATGGCGAGGGGCAGGAAGTAGTTGTTCCAGGACGCCACGGCCGACAGCAGCAGCACGGTGACCACCGCGGGCCGCATCAGGGGGAAGGCGACCTGGAGGAACGTGCGCACCTCACCGGCGCCGTCGGCCCTGGCCGCGTCCAGGATCTCGTCGGGCACCGCGTCGCGCGCGTAGACGTGCATCAGGTAGACGCCGAACGGGTTGAGCAGCGACGGGATGATCACCGCCCAGATCGTGTTGGTCAGGCCGAACTCGGAGAACATCATGAAGGTCGGGATCACCAGCGCCGTGGCCGGCACCATCAGCGCGCCGAGCACCAGCGAGAAGCTGAAGCGCCTGCCGGTGAAGCGGTACTTGGCGAACCCGTAGCCGGCCATGACCGCCAGCACCGTGGCGCCGAGGCCGCCCACCAGGGCGTAGAGGGTGGAGTTGAGTATCCACCTGCCGTAGATGCCGTTGTCGTAGGTGAACAACTGCTGCAGGTTGCCCAGGTAGTCGATCCGGTCGGCGAACCACAGCGTGTTGCCGCCGCCGAACAGGCCGGGGGCGTCCTTGGAGCTGTTGACGATGACCCACCAGAACGGCACGAGGAAGTACACGACCAGGAAACCGAGCAGCACCTGCAGGGGCAGGTGGCTCTGCGGGCGGCGGCGGGAACGGTCACGGGTCACAGGAAGCTCCTCCGCTTGCGGGTGAAGAACAGGAAGGCGTAGACGCCGACGAAGACGATCCCGCCGAGCGCGAAGGAGATCGCCGATCCGTAGTTGAAGTTCGCGAGCGCGAAGGCCTGCTGGTAGGCGTACATGTTGGGGGTGAAGTCCGGCCCGATCGTGCCGGCCGCGAGCGATCGCAGGATCTGCGGCTCGTTGAAGAACTGCAGGGTGCCGATGAGCGCGAAGACCAGGATCAGCAGCAGCGCCGGGGTGATCAGCGGGATCTTGATGCGGAGCGCGATCTGCCACTTACCGGCCCCGTCCATGCGGGCCGCCTCGTAGAGCGCCGGGTCGATGCCCTGGAGGGCCGCGTAAAGGATGATCATGTAATAGCCGGCCCATTGCCAGGTGACGATGTTGACCAGCCCGTAGAAGATCAGGTTGCCGCCGAGGAAATCGGGCGGGGCGGCGCCGAACAATCCGAACAGGTCGGCCAGCGGGCCGAAACTCTTGCTGTACAGAAATCCCCACATGACGGCTCCGATGACCGTCGGAATGGCGTAGGGAAGAAAGATCATGAGGCGCGAGAAACGCGTGAACATCGAGGTCACGGCATCCAGGATCAGCGCCATCGCGAGCGCGACGACGATCTGCAACGGGATGGAGACCAGCGAGAAACGCACGACGAACCAGGAGCCGGAAAGAAAGCTCGGGTCGGTGAACGCCTTAACGTAATTGTCGAGGAAGACGAAACTGGTGCCGCCGATCAGCCTCTTCTGGAAAAGGCTGAGATACAGCGCGTACGCGAGCGGCGCGATGAGCAACGCCAGGAAGACGATCCCGAACGGCCCGACGAAGAGCCATCCCATCACCTGCTCGCGCAGCCGTATCTTGCTGCGCTTTCTGCGCGTCCTCTGCTGGGCGTCCGGCGCACTTTTCTCGATCATGAGGGTCAACCTGGGCTCCGCGATGTCGAATAAGGGGAGATCCCGGGTGGGCCGGCCGGTGGCGGACGGCCCACCCGCGCGTCACTGAACGGTGAAGCCTTGTTCCTTGGCGTACTTCGCCACGTCCTCCTGCAGCCGGTCGGCGGCCTGCGCACCGGTGACGGAGCCCTCGATGAGCGCGCTGACCTGCTTGGTCATGGCGTCGAAGTAGTACTGGCCGAACGGGCTGTAGGTGACGCCCTGGTAGGCGTTCGCCGCGGGGACGTAGACCTCCTTGTTGGCCTGCTGGCCGTCGAAGAAGGCGACCTTCAGGTTCACGAACTCGGGGTCGTTGAGCGCCTTGAGGTTCAGCGGGAAGATGATCTGGTTGGTCCAGCCGTGGGTGAGCGACTCCTTGTCGGCGTAGAGGCCGTAGGCCACCTTCGCGGCCAGCTCGGGGTTCTTGGCCTGGCTCGTCACGGAGAAGGCGGAGCCGCCCCAGTTCACCTGCACCGGGTTGGCGGGATCCCACTGCGGCAGCGGCGCCACCGCGAACTTGCCGGTGTCCTCGCCCTTGCCGACGCCGGCGCCGGTGAGGTAGCCGGGCGCCCAGGCCGCCGAGATGTAGGTGGCGTACTTGCCGTTGATCACGCCGGAGATGTACTCGGGGGTGAACTGGTCCTGGGTGCCGACCAGGCCCTTCTGCGCCAGGCGCCCCCAGTAGTCGAGCACGTCCTTGGAGGCCTGGTCGTTCAGCTTGACGCCGATCGAGCTCTGCTGCGCCGGGTCGTAGGTGAAGGGGGCGGCGCCCTTCTGGATCTGCAGCGCCATGGTCAGCGCCGACACGTTCGCGGCGAAGTCGCCGAACGCCGGACCGCCCGCGTCCTTCATCTTCTGGGCCGCCTGCTCGTACTCGGCCCACGTCTTCGGCGGCGTGATGTCGTACTTCTCGAACAGGTCCTTCCGGTAGATCATCGCCATCGGGCCGCCGTCGACCGGCACGCCGTAGACCGCCTCACCGACCGAGACGTCCTTCCACGCGCCCGCGCTGTAGTCGGCCTTGACGGCGTCGAAGCCGTACTTCTTGATGTCGACGAGGGAGTTCTGGATCTGGAAGGTCGGGATCCGGTCCATCTCGATCATGATCACGTCGGGGGCGCCGGTGCCGGCCGAGATGGCCGTCTGGAACTTGTCGTACTCGTCGCTGCCCTGGCCGACGTTGGTCCAGCAGACCTGTACCTCGCCGTTCTGCTTGTTGAAGTTGTCGACGACGAGCTGCATGTTGGGGTACCAGCCCCACATCGTCACGACCGGCAGGTTCTTCTTGGGGATGGTGTTCGTGCAGTTGCTCGCGCCACTGCCGCTGCCGGCGGCGGTGCCGGCGCCGCCTCCGCCACCGGAGGAGCAGGCGGCCAGCACGGTCGTGGCGGCGAGCACGGCCGCCGCGGCGGAGAGCCAGTTCTTCTTCATGGGCATGTTTCCCTTGGACATCGCGGCGCGCGGACTTGCCGCGCGCCGCCGGTGGAACCGAGCGGCCGGCCGGGGCGGGGCGCGGATGACCGCGCCCCGCCCCCTCGCGCCGACTCGCAGGTGAGCGCTAACAGGGCCCGCGTCCGGCGGCGAAGGCCGGGCGGACAGGCTCGTCTAGCGCTTGAACAGGCGGGGTGCCAGATCGATGAGGTTCTTCTGCCAGACGTCCCAGCCGTGCGGGCCGGGGGTGACGCCGTCGAACTCGTAGCGGATGCCGAGGTCGTTCAAGGTGGCCAGGGACGTCATGAACGACGGGTAGACGAAGTCCGTGCGGTCGCCGACGTACAGGCGCAGCAGCTTGGTGCCGCTGTTGATCGCCGCCGCGTCGACGCCCGCGCCGCTGCCGAACCCGGCCGAGAACGCCGCGACGTAGGCGAACCGCCCAGGGAAGGCCTTCAGCACGCCGAACGTCTGCCCGCCTCCCATCGACAGGCCGGCCAGGGCCTGCTGCGACGGGTCGTCGGAGACGTGATAGCGGGCGCGGGCCGCCGGCACGAGGTTCTCCAGCAGCTCCTTGTTGAAGTCGGGCACGTTGCCGTTGCCCATCACGACCACCATCGGCTCCAGGTTCCCGTCGAGGAAGTGGTGGTCGAGGATCTGCTTGGCGCGGCCCATCTCCACCCAGTCGGTGTGGTTCTGGCCGCCACCGTGCTGCAGGAAGAAGACGGGGTACGGCTGCGCGCGGCTGGGGTCGTACCCCGGCGGGGTCCAGACCAGCGCGGTCCTGTCCTGGTTCGTGACGGTGCTCCGGTAGGTCATGCTCTCGACCTTGCCGCCCTTACCGGCGGGAACGTCGGTGAGCAGGCGCGCCGCCGGCCCGTCGACGAGGAAGGTGCTCCACGTCGGCTCGGTGGTCACCTTCGTCGGGTTCGACGCGTCCTTGACCGAGACCCCGTCCACCATCAGCCGGTAGTAGTAGAACCACGGGTCGAGCGGGCCGACCGTCGCGCGCCACCGGTCACCCGAACGGGTCAGCGGGACGCGCAGCCAGCTGCCGTTGGGAGCCCAGTTCGCCCACACCTTGACGCGCTGGGCGGCGGTGAAGTCCGTCGTGGTCTCGAAGGTGACGAAACCGTCCTCGGTCACGAACGGCGTCGGGGTGGTGCCGGGGGCCGGCGGGCGGAACTCGCCCTTCAGCCTGCCGTGCCCGGCGCTCGGGCCGTGGTCGCGCACCTTGCGGAACAGGCGCGGCACGAAGTCGATGAGGTTCTCCTGCCAGGCGTTCCAGTTCGCCCCGGCGTCCGGGTTGACCCCGTCGAACTCGTACCCGACCCGGGCGCGGTCCAGCACCTTCGTCAGGCGGTGGGTGGCGTTGTAGGCGGGGTCGGTCACGTTCCCCGTGTACAGCCGCACCAGCTCGGCGTGGCGGTTGGTCACCTTCACGTCCGTCAGCAGGCCGGAGAACGAGCCGACGTAGGCGTACTGGCCCGGGCGGGTCAGCACCGTCCGCAGGGCCTGCGTCCCGCCCTCGGCCACACCGGCGATCGCCTGGTGCGCCGCGTCCTGGTGGACCCGGTAGCGGCCGGCGACCGCCTTGCGCAGCTCCTGCGGATCGCCGCCGTCGCTGATCACCACCAGCATCGGCGCCATCCGCCGCTGGAGCGACAGGTTGTCCAGGATCTGCCGGGCCCGGCCGAGGTCCAGCCAGTCGGTGGCGCTCCAGCCGTCGCCGGACTGCAGGAACAGCACGGGATAGGTCTTTCTGGCCGCGTACGCCGGAGGCGTCCAGACCAGGGCCTGGCTCCCGGAGCCGTAGGTCAGAGTGTCGATCTTGCCGCCCTGGCCCTCGGGCGCGTCCGCCAGCAGCCGGACGGCCTCACCCGGCACGAAGAAGGTGCTCCAGAGCGGCTTGGACGCCACCACGGTGCTGTTCGTCGGGTCCTTCATGCCCTTGGTGTCGTCGCCGGTGACCTGGTAGGAGTACAGCCCCGGCCGCAACGGGCCGAGAACGCCGGAGAAGACGTCGCCGCGCCGGGTCAGGCCGTACTCCGCCCAGGTGGCGGAGGGGCCGAAGTTGCCCTCGATGACCAGCTGCGACACCGGGCCGATCCCCGCCTCGACGGCGGCCACCGGAACGCTGAAGGAGGCGAAGCCGTCGTCGGAGACGCTCAGCCACGGCGCCTCCGCGGCCGCCGCCGGGCGCGGCACGAGCAACATGGCGGCGATCGTCAACACCCCGGCGGCGATCGCCGCGGCGCGCCTGAGCCCGCCGAGGGGTCGTGACCTGCCGTGATAAAGTAAAAATGGCATGCAAAAACTCCCTTGATGGCTGGCCACGGTTGATGCCCGACTGGCCGGCCTGATTCATGCGGTGGATACCTCGTGGTCGGTGTTCGCACCTCCATTCCGTCGTGGGGTCAGCTTGCCCACCCGACGTCCGTTGCCGCGGACGTCAGGTGCGCAGGAAAGCCGTCCCTGTGGGTGTCGTCATGGTCACCGAGGGTCTCCCGGGGCCGCGGTGGAGCCTCTGACCACCAGGCGGGTGGGCAGCACGGTCCGGCCGGGGCCCTCCCAGTCGCCCCGCACCAGCGCCTTCAGCATGCGTGCCGCCTCGTACCCGAGCCGGTACATCGACTGGTCCACGGTGGTCAGGCCGGGCTCCGCCAGCGCCGACTCCGGGATGTTGTCGAAGCCGGCCACCGACAGGTCGCCGGGGACGTCGAGCCCCAGCTCCTTGGCCACCTGCAGCGTCTTCAGCGCCATGCCGTCGCTCGCCGCGAAGATCGCCGTCGGGCGGTCCGCCCTGTCGAGCAGCGCCCGCGCGAGCGGTGCCGCCGACTCGGGGTTGAAGCTGCCGCGGGCGATGAGCTGCGGATCGAGCGGAACGCCGGCCGCGGCCAGCGCCGTGCGGTACCCCTCCTCGCGCGCCCACGCGGCCTCCAGACCGGCCCGGCCCGCGATGCAGCCGATGCGCCGGTGCCCCAGGGCGAGCAGGTGCTCGACCACGGCGGTGGCGCCGGCGAAGTTGTCCGCCGTCACCGACGGGGCCGTGGAGCCCCGCGCCGGATCGATGACCACGACCGGCGTGCCGCTGCGTACCTCGCCCGAGGGCGTGACCACGATGCAGCCGTCGGTGAGCGTGCCCGAGAGCCGGGCCAGGTGCCGCTGCTCCCAGCCGTCCGAGTACGTCCCGTACAGGTCGCTGTTGGCGTAGATGATCAGGTCGAAGCCCGACTGGCTGAGCGCGTCCATGACGCCCTTGAGCACCTCGGCCGTGTAGGACTGGAAGCTGTGCGTCACCAGCCCCAGGACGTTGGTGCGACTGCGCCGCAGGCTCGTCGCCACCAGGCTCGACTCGTAGCCGAGCTGCTCGATGGCCGAACGTACCTGCTCGATGGTGCTCACGCTGACGCCGTAACGCCCGTTGACCACGCGCGACACGGTCGCGGTGGAGACGCCCGCTAATCGCGCGACATCGCTCATCGTCACCGGGGCGCCACCTCTGGCCATGCCGCCTCACAAGTTGCAATCGTTATCGGTTACGTTTGCAGCGCAAAGGTAAGCGATGCGGTTTCCGGAAACAAGGTCTTTCCGGCCAGCCGTTCTTGGGGTAAAACCATGGCCGGAACGTGGGGCGCGAGCCGGGTGCGGCGGCGCCCTGCCCACCGGGCGGGGGAATCGCCGCGCGTTCACGAGGGCGCCGGCCCCGTCGAGTCGCGAACGCTGAGGGTCGTCGCGAGCTGGAGATGCCGGGAGGCGGGCTGCACGCCGTCGGCCATGCCGAGGACGGTCTCGACGGCCATCCGGCCCATGCCCATGAGCGGCTGCCTGACGGACGTGAGCCGGGGTGTGGTCCACTCGGTCTGCGGCGTGTCGTCGAAGCCGGTGACCGACAGCCCGCCCGGGACCGGGATGCCGAGCTCCTTGGCCGCGGCGAGGACCCCGACGGCGATCTCGTCGTTGCCCGCGACGATCGCGGTCGGCCGCTCGTCGAGCGAGAGCAGGTCGCGCCCGTGCCGCTGCCCCGCCTCGACGGCGAACGCCTCGTGCCGGACCAGCGCGCGGTCCGGCACGAGACCGGCCGAGTCGAGCGCGGCCTGGTAGCCGTGAAAGCGCTCCGCCGAGGGGGCCGAGCCCAGTGGCCCGCCGATCCAGCCGACCCTGCGGTGGCCGAGCTGGATCACGTGCTCGGTCGCAGCACGACCGCCCGCCCAGTTGGTGGAGCCGATGCTGACCAGCCGTGACTCGGTGGTGTCGATGGGATCGATCGTCACGACAGGCAGCCCGAGCTCCTCCGCGGCCGAGATCACCGAGTCGGGCACGGCCACGGCCAGCGCGATGACCCCGGCGACCCCGGACGCCTGCTCCTCCTCCAGCCAGGCCCGCGCCGCCTTGCGGCTGCTGCCGACCGGCTCCCCTGGCGGCAGCCGGACCAGCAGCTCGGCCTGCGCAGCGGTCGCCGCCACGAGGATGCCCTGGAGCACCGTGCCGGCGTAACGGGACTCCACGATGTCGAGCACGGTGACGAGCATGCGATCCCTGGCCTGCTCGTGGCGCGCCGCCGTCGGTTTGTAGCCGATCTCGGCCATGACTCCGAGCACCAGCTCGCGCGTCTTCGCCCCGACATCGCTGCGCCCGTTGAGGACCTTCGAGGCGGTCGTCGGCGAGACGCCGGCCAGCCGGGCGACGTCCGCCAGGGTGGCTCGCTCGGAACGACCTCGCCGTCGCATCAGGGCCCCTTGTGGCGCTACGAAATTATTTCGAAACCTACCTCGAACCGTTCTCGCCAGGCTTCCGGTGGGCTCCTCCCGTTGACAGGAGCCAGGATACGCACCTAGTGTCCTGGCAACAACGAACAAGTTGCGAAATAATTTCGGAGCCGGTCAGTGCGAGAGGAGCGCGTCACCGCCGCCGGGCACCGGGTGCTCAGGTGCGGGTCCACCGCTGGTTGGCCTGCCCGTTGCAGGACCAGATGATCAGCTTGGTGCCGTTGGCCGTGGCGTTGTTGGGCACGTCGAGGCACAGGCCCGACTGCACGCCGGCGATGGAGCCGTCGGTGTTGAGCCGCCACCGCTGGTTGGCCTGCCCGTTGCAGTCCCAGATGATCACCTGGGTGCCGTTGGCGGTGCCCTGGTTGTAGGCGTCCAGGCACTTGTTGCCGTAGACCCGCAGCTCACCGCTCGCGGTGGGCGTCCACTGCTGGTTGGGCTGGCCGTTGCAGTCCCAGATCTGCGCCTGCGCGCCGTTGGCCTGCGAGGCGCCGGTGACGTCCAGGCACCGGCCCGAGCCGGCCCCTCTGATCGCGACCGAGGGCGCGAGGCCGCCTCCGGTGACGGTGTACATGGCCGCGCCGTGTCCGGGCACCGCCGCGCTGATGGTCCCGGCCGAGGAGGACGTGGTGTGCGCCCACAGGTCGCGCACCGCGTAGGCGGGCACCGCGGCCAGGCCGAGGGTGGAGGCGGTGGTGGAGACGGTGGCGGTGGAGGTGCCCCGGTTGAGCAGGACGACCGCGACCGAGCCGTCGGACATCGGCTTGCGCCAGACCTCCAGGTCGCCGCTGTCGCTGATCTTGTGGCCCTGCCTGCCGCCCCAGTCCTGGTTGACCGCGATGACCTCGGTGTTGGTCAGGATGGTACGGGTCTCGGCGCTCATCGTGCGCAGGTCGTTGCCCGCGATGAGCGGCGCGTTCAGCAGCGACCACAGGCTGAAGTGCGCCCGGCCCTCGGTCGCCGTGAGCGCGCCGACGCCGACCTCCAGCATGTCGGGGTCGTTCCAGCCGCCGGGCCCCGAGTACGCCTCCAGGCCGACCTGCTGGTCCAGGATGCCCATGATGGAGTTCCAGTTCGCGGCGATGTCACCCGTCGTGCGCCAGGAGTTGCCCACCGGCATGCCCCAGGTCCATACGTTCTCCTGGCCCCAGTTGCACAGGCTGTAGAGGATCGGGCGGCCGGTGGCGGCCAGCGCGTCGCGCATGGCGGTGTAACGCTGCTGACCGGTCCTGCCCAGGTGGTCGCCGCAGTTGTCGTACTTCAGGTAGTCGATCCCCCAGGACGCCCACAACGCGGCGTCGCGCTGCTCGTAGCCGAGGCTGGCGGGGTAGCCGGCGCAGGTGGTCGTGCCCGCCGAGGAGTAGATGCCGAGCTTCAGGCCCTTGGCGTGTACGTAGTCGGCCAGCGCCTTCATGCCGCTGGGGAACTTCTGCGGGTCGGCCACCAGGTTGCCGGCGGCGTCGCGGCTCCTGGTGGACCAGCAGTCGTCGATGTTGACGTACTCGTAACCGGCCGCCGCCATGCCGCTGGAGACCATGATGTCCGCGGTCTGCCGGATGAGGGTCTCGTTGACGTTGCAGAAGAAGGTGTTCCAGTCGTTCCAGCCCAGTTGCGGCGTGCGGGCGAGCCCGTTGTCCAGCGCGGCGGCGGGCGACGTGCCGCCGCCGACCGCGACCAGCGATCCGGCGGCCAGTGTCACCGCCAGGAACCATCTCATGAACCTGCGCATCCGGTTCCTCCTTCAGGACGCGTCACAGGTGAGGGCGGGGGTGGCGGGCACACCGCCGGCCGTGAAGCCGAACGTGGCGGTGCCGCCGGGGGCGAGCGAGCCGTTGTACGACTCGTTGCGCACGGTCACGCCTGCTCCGGAGCCGGAGCGGACGCCGTTCCACAGGCTGCTGATCGTCTGCCCGCCCGGCCACGCCCAGCCGACCGTCCAGCCGTTGACGGCGGCGCCACCGGCGCGGACGGTCACGGTGGACTGGAAACCGCCGGACCAGGAGTTGACGGTCTCCATCGTGGCCGTGCAGCCGCCGGGCGCCGGAGTCGGCGACGAGGTGCCGCCGCCGAACTGGGCGAAGAACTTCCACACTTCTGCCTTGGTCCAGGTCGTCACGCCGTTGTCGGTGTAAGTGCCGTCCACCGGGGCGGGCGTGTGACCGTTGTCGAACGCCGCCCACACTACCGGGTAACCGGCCCGGCACCCTGAGTAGGCGGTGACGACGTGGCCGCGGCTGCCCGCGCTGGGCTCGGGCGGGTTCTGCGGAGTGCAGCCGTTGTTGCGGACGAACCTGTCGCGCAGCGCCCGCCCCTGCGCGATGCCGAGCACCGTGTCGCCGAGGCCGTGCAGGCCCAGGTACGCGACCGGCTGCGTGCCGCCGCTGCAGCCGCTGAGCTGGGCGCCGGAGAAGACGGCGACCGCGCGGAACACCGACGGGCGGGAGCACGCGAGCGAGAAGCTCATCCCGCCGCCGTAGCTGAAGCCGGTGGCGAAGCGCTGGGAGGTGTCGACGCAGAGGTCGGCCTCGATGAGCCTGATCAGGTCGTCGACGAAGGTGACGTCCTCGCCGTTGCTGTTGGCCCAGCCGTTGTTGAGGCCCTGGGGGGCGACGAAGATGGCGCCGTTGTCCGACAGCTGCCTGAGGCCGTAGTACGACCACGGGTATCCGCTGGTCCCGCCGGAGTCGACGTCGGCGGCGGTGCCGCCCAGCCAGTGGAAGCCGAAGATCAGGCGGTAGGGGGTGCCGTTGTGGTAGTTGTCGGGCAGGCGGAGGATGAAGGAGCGGTTCCTGCCGCTGCTCTGAATCGACTGCGTACCGCTCCTCAGCGTCGGCGACTTGCCGCATCCGGCGGTCGTCGCGAGCGCACCGGCGGGCTGCGCCAGCGTGCCGGTGGGCGGCGCGGTGAGGGTGCTGGTGTCGCTGCTCAGCGCGGCGCCGGCCGTGGCGAGCACGAGCAGTGCCGCGGCGGTGACCGCGATCGTGGTGAAGAGGGAGCCGCGTCCTGACATCACGTAACTCCGATCCTGGTGCCGGACTACTGGAACGAGGCGTCGTCGATGGTGAAGCCGTCGGTGCCCGCGGTCGTCTCGACGTAGAAGGTCGCGCCGGTCAGCGTGCCGCTCCACGAGACGGTCGCCGTGCCGGTGAGCCGGGTCCAGCCGCTGGAGGTGACCGGGGTGGCCGGGGTGAGCTGGAGATAGCTGGTCGTGCCGCCGGCGGTGAGCGCCAGGGTCGCCTTCGCGCTGGGCGTGCCGCTCTGCGCGCGCACCCAGACGCTGGTGGTGTAGGTCCTGCCGTTGGTGAGCTTCGCGGTCACGTCCTGGGTGGTGCCGTTCCATGACGCCGTACGCCCGGCGATGGCCAGCGCCCGCGCGCCCGCGTGCACCGGGTCGGTCACGGACGACAGGGCTCCCCCGGACGCGCCCCAGCCCGTGGTGCCGCTCTCCATGTCGCCGTTGGCGAGCAGGTTGCCGCCGGAGCCGCCGGTGAACTGCCACCAGTTCACGTTGAACAGGTTGCCGCTGCCGCCGGTGTACCTGAAGTACAGGTCATGGGTGCCCGTCGCGCCGGTCACCGGGCAGGTGACCGTCGTCCAGGTCTGCCAGCCGCCGGTGCCCGGCACCGTGCACGTCCCCACCAGGGTGCCGCTGACCCCGCCCAGGCGCAGCTCGATCCGGCCGCCGCTGGTCGCCGAGGCCACTCGCGCGCTGAAGGACGTCGCGCCGGAGCCGAAGGCGACGCCCTTGACCTTGATGTAGTCGCCGTTCTCGATCCAGCCGACGTTCATGCCGCCCTCGCCGGCGGGCTCGGTCTCCACGCCGGATCCCCAGGCGATCGTCTCGGCCTCCTGGCGGACGTACGGATTCAGCGTGCCGACCTGGGGCGCTCCGGCCGTGGTCATGTTGATCGTGGGGATGGTGCCGTCGGCGTTGTAGGTGAACTTCTCCACGGCCACCGAGCGGGTGAAGCCGCCACCGCCCGGCAGGGCGCCGTTGTGGTAGAAGAAGTACGATCCGCCGTTGAAGTCGATGATCCCGGCGTGGTTGGTGAAGCTGCTGCCCTGCGTGGGCATGACCGTCCCGCGGTAGGTCCACGGGCCGGTGGGTCCGGGAGCCGTCGAGTAGCCGATGAACTCCGAGCAGCACTTGGCGGCGAAGACGTTGTAGTAGAGGCCGTTGCGCTTGTAGACCCAGGGGCCCTCCTCGTACAGGGTGGGCCGGCTGGCGTTGCCGGTCCGGGTGCCGAAGCCCGCCGTGGTGAGCGGGATCTGGGTGGGGCTGCCGGAGTAGGAGATCATGTCGGCGTTGAGCCGGACGTACCAGAGGTTGGGATTACCCCAGTACAGGTACGCCTGCCCGGTGTCGTCGATGAAGACCGAGGGGTCGATCTCGCCGTTCCTGACCAGAGGGCGGCCGATGGCGTCGGTGAAGGGCCCGGTGGGGCTGTCGGAGACGCCGACGCCGATGGCCATCTGACCGCTCGCCCGGTCCTTCACCGGGACGTACCAGTAGAACTTGCCGTTGCGGTGGACGGCCTGGCCCGCCCACGCGTCGGCGCTGGCCCAGGCGAAGGTGGCCACGCTCATCGGCGAGCCGTGGTCGGTCCAGTTCACCATGTCGGCGGACGACCAGACCCGCCACTCCTTCATGGTGAAGTACGTGGAGCCGTCCTCGTCGTGTCCCGTGTAGAGGTAGACGCGGCCGTTGTGCACCAGGGGGGCGGGGTCGGCGGTGTAGATGGTCTGGACGATCGGGTTGTCCGCCCTGGCCGTGCCGGGGATCATCGCCACGCCGCAGAGCAACGCCATGATCGCTAGCGCGCCGCGCCGCAGCAGGGCGCCGAGCCGAAGTCTCATGGTCACCTTTCCGATCGAGGCCGGGGGGTGTCAGGTGCGAGTCCGGCGCCGGAGTGTCGGGTCCGGCGCCGGTCGCCGCCGACTGGTCAGGTGCGGGTGAACCGCTGGTTGGTGCCGCCGTGGCAGGTGTAGAGCTGGAGCCGGGTGCCGTTGGCGGTGCCCTGGCCGACGGCGTCCAGGCAGCGCCCGGACTGCACGCCGGTGATGGTGCCGTCGGCGTTCAGCCGCCACTTCTGGTTGGCGCCGCCGTGGCAGGAGTAGATCTGGACGACGGCGCCGTTGCCGGTGCCGCCCGCGTCCAGGCACTTGGTGCCGTAGACCCTCAGCTCATCGGCGGCGGTGGCGGCCCACTGCTGGTTGGCCTGTCCGTTGCAGTCCCACAGCTGCACGGCGGTGGCGTCGGCGGTGGCGGCGCCGGGCACGTCCAGGCAGCGCCCGGAGCCGGCTCCCTTGAGCTGCCCGGCGGGCGGCACGGTCGGGGTCGTGGTGGACGAGCCGCCGTCCAGGCCGAAGAAGCGGATGGCGTAGGCGGCCATCCCGGTGCGCGGCAGGTCGTGGCCGGCGCCGGTGATGGTGTACGCCTCGACCTGCCCGGAGCCGTAGACCCGCCGGGTCCAGCCGGACTGCGGGCTGTCGGTGGTGGCGGGGGTCTGGCTCAGCCCGTGGACGTTCGTCCACTGGTCGATCTCCTCCTGCAGCATCGTGTACGGCAGCACGGAGTCGGCGGTGCCGTGCCAGGCCATCACCCGGGGGCGGGGCCCGGTGTAGCCGGGGTAGGCGTTCCTGGCCAGGTCACCCCACTGCTGCGGGGTCTTGTCGCCGCAGCCGGCGGGGCCGAGGCAGCCGTAGGGCACCCCGGCGAACGGCGCGCCCGCCTTGAACACGTCCGGGTACGTGGCGAGCAGGTTGAGGGTCTGCATCGCGCCGGAGGAGAAGCCGGTGGCGAAGACCCGCTCCGGGTCGCCGTTGTAGCGTTGCAGCACGTAGGTGGCCATGGAGACGATCGACACCGGGTCGCTGCCGCCGCCGTGCCGCAGGGCTTCGTTCGACCACACGTCGAAGCAGTTGGACATGCCGTTGGCGCTCTTGTTGGCCTGCGGGTAGATGACGACGAAGCCGTGCCGGTCGGCCAGCGAGGCGAACTCGGTGCCCTGGTGGAAGCCGGGCGCCCAGCCGTTGCACCCGTGCATCGCCACCAGGACGCCCGGCCGGGGCGCCACCGTGTCGGGCACGTAGAGGTACATCCGCAGGCCGCCGGGGTTCGCACCGAAGCTCGTCACCTCGGTCAGGACCGCCGCCGACGCCTGCGGCGCGGCCGTGAGGAACCCGGCCAGCGCGGTGACCAGCGCCGTGATCAGGGCCGCCAGGGCGGCGGCGAGGCCCGCACGCCTGCTTGTCCGGGGTCCGCTTCGTGTCATGGGTCCGCCTCTCCACTGTTAGCGCTAACAGACCGCTGCCGGGGTGGCGGGATGGAGCAAACACGAGCCAGAAAGGTACTGTCAAGAGCGCCTTAACATGCGGAGGTCGGAAAGTAAGCACCCCGAACGCGCTCACCTCGGATTACCTTATTCGGGCACTCCCGACCAGCCACAGCGGCGTCGTGAAACTTTCATCCAGCACCGAAACGGCCCACTCGCCGAAACTTTCAAGGCCACAAGTCGCACGTGAGCCGGAGCCCCAACCCGCCCGAGCGCCGCTGGAGCCGAAAGTTTTCAGAGCATCCTTGACAATTTTCGGCACTCTTCCCACACTGAGTGCCTGCTGCTCGACAAAGGGATCACTTTCCCGACGCCCGTGGTGTGCGTCCCCCCGGATCCCTTCCCCATGATTCGCCTATGGAGGCTCAAGCATGCGTGTCAACGCCATGTCCCCCCCTACCGCCAGGCGGCCACGCGGCGCGCGCCGGGCACTGATCGCCGGGGCGCTCGGCGCGCTCGGCCTGGTCACGGCACTGGCGACGGCGGTCCCCGCCGGCGCCGCGGCGAGCACGCTCGGCGCCGCCGCCGCACAGAGCGGCCGCTACTTCGGCACCGCCATCGCCGCGGGCAAGCTCGGCGACTCCGCCTACACGACCATCGCCAACCGCGAGTTCGACATGGTCACCGCCGAGAACGAGATGAAGATCGACGCCACCGAGCCCAACCGGGGGCAGTTCAACTTCACCGCCGGTGACCGCGTCTACAACTGGGCGGTCCAGAACGGCAAGCGGGTGCGCGGCCACACCCTGGCCTGGCACTCCCAGCAGCCGGGCTGGATGCAGCAGCTGTCGGGCAGCTCGCTGCGCCAGGCCATGATCAACCACATCAACGGCGTCATGGGCCACTACAAGGGCAAGATCTACGCCTGGGACGTGGTCAACGAGGCCTTCGCCGACGGCAACTCCGGCGGCCGGCGCGACTCCAACCTCCAGCGCACCGGCAACGACTGGATCGAGGTGGCCTTCCGCACCGCCCGCGCCGCCGACCCGGCCGCCAAGCTCTGCTACAACGACTACAACATCGACAACTGGAGCTGGGCCAAGACCCAGGGCGTCTACAACATGGTCAGGGACTTCAAGGCCCGCGGCGTCCCGATCGACTGCGTCGGCCTGCAGTCCCACTTCAACAGCAACAGCCCCTACAACAGCAACTACCGCACCACCATCCAGAGCTTCGCCGCTCTCGGCGTGGACGTGCAGATCACCGAGCTGGACATCCAGGGCGGCTCGGCCACCACCTACGCCAACGTCGTCAACGACTGCCTGGCCGTGCCGCGCTGCACCGGCATCACGGTCTGGGGCGTCCGCGACACCGACTCCTGGCTCGGCTCCGGCGCCGCCGCGCTGCTCTTCGACGGCAACGGCAACAAGAAGGCCGCCTACACCGCGGTGCTCAACGCGCTCAACGGCGGCACCACCACCACGCCGACGCCCGGCGGCGACGCCGGCCAGCTCAGGGGCGTCGCCTCCGGCCGCTGCGTGGACGTGCCCAACGCGAACACCGCCGACGGCACCGCGGTGCAGCTGTGGGACTGCAACGGCCAGACCAACCAGCAGTGGGCCCAGACCTCGGCCGGGGAGTTGAGGGTGTACGGCAACAAGTGCCTGGATGCCGGGGGCACAGGCAACGGTGCCAGAATCCAGATCTACTCCTGCTGGGGCGGCGACAACCAGAAGTGGCGCGTCAACTCCGACGGCACCATCGTCGGCGTGCAGTCCGGGCTCTGCCTCGACGCGATCGGCGCCGGCAACGGCAACGGCACGGGCCTGCAGCTCTACAGCTGCTCCGGAGGCAACAACCAGAAGTGGACCTACAACCCCGCGTCCGTGTAGCCGCACGGCGCGGCCGGTGACCGGGCTCCTGTGGCCGAGCCCGGTCATCCGGCATGTCAGCGCGGCTATCGTGTCCTTAATTTCAGAAGATCGATTACGCCTCCCGCCGCAGCACACGGCCCCGGTACGCCTCCCACCGAGCAGCCCTCTCCGAGGCTGTGAGGCAGCAAGTTAATTCATCTAACTTCGCAACGTACCTCTTGCCATCGCGTAACTTCTGTGAAACTTTCACAAGCACGAGCAGTGCGGCGCGATCTCCTGGGGCCGCGAAACTCCAGGCAGGCGGGCCTTCCGGCGGCGACGCCCGAGCCGGCGAGGGGTTGCCCTCGTTGACGCCGGGCCGCACCGTCGGATGTACTCCGCGACAACCCGCCCGACGGAATTGGGCCACACAGCTCTGCAGGACCGAATGTTAGCGCTAACAACGCGATCCAGCGAAGGAGCCCGGAGACGAGCCCACCGGCAGCGACGCCACCCCCGATCGGCGAGCCGGAGGCCCGACCCGGCGCGCCCGTGGCCGGCGGCGGCCGGTCACCGCCCCCCATCCCCGAGGAGTTCCGCATGTCCTTGAGCCGTCGTCAGCTCTTACAGGCCGCAGGCGCGACCGCCGCGCTCTCGGTCGCCGGCCAGGTCGCCGGCGCGTCCCCCGCGCTGGCCGCGATCCCCTGGGCCAGACCGGACATCGGTGTGTCGGCCTACGAGTTCGACCTCGGCCAGGTCCGGCTGACCTCCGGCCGCTGGCTGGACAACCAGAACCGCACCCTCAGCTACCTGCGCTTCGTCGACGTCGACCGGCTGCTGTACGTCTTCCGCGCCAACCACCGGCTGTCCACCGGCGGCGCGGCGGCCAACGGCGGCTGGGATGCCCCGAGCTTCCCGTTCCGCTCGCACATGCAGGGCCACTTCCTGACGGCGTGGGCGCAGGCCTACGCCGTGCTCGGCGACACCACCTGCCGTGACAAGGCCACCTACATGGTGGCCGAGCTGGCCAGGTGCCAGGCGAACAACGGCGCCGCCGGATTCACCGCCGGCTACCTGTCCGGCTTCCCCGAGTCCGACATCACCGCCGTGGAGAACCGCACCCTGACCAACGGCAACGTGCCGTACTACTGCATCCACAAGACCCTGGCCGGGCTGCTGGACGTCTGGCGGCTGATCGGCGACACCCGGGCCAGGACGGTGCTGCTGGCCCTGGCCGGATGGGTGGACACCCGCACCGCGCGGCTCAGCACCGCCCAGCTGCAGGCCATGCTCGGCACCGAGTTCGGCGGCATGAACGCCGTGCTGACGGACCTGTACCAGCTGACCGGCGACTCCCGGTGGCTGACCACGGCCCGGCGCTTCGACCACGCGGCCGTGTTCGATCCGCTGGCCGCCAACCAGGACCGGCTCAACGGGCTGCACGCCAACACGCAGGTGCCCAAGTGGATCGGGGCGGCCCGCGAGTACAAGGCGACAGGCACGACCCGGTACCGCGACATCGCGGCCAACGCCTGGTCCATCACCGTCGGCGCGCACACGTACGTGAACGGCTCCAACAGCCAGGCCGAGCACTTCCGCGCCCCGAACGCGATCGCGGCCCACCTGACCAGGGACACCGGCGAGGCGTGCAACACCTACAACATGCTCAAGCTGACGCGGGAGCTGTGGCTGCTGTCGCCGTCCCGGGCCGACTACTTCGACTACTACGAGAACGCCCTGCTCAACCATCTGATCGGCCAGCAGAACCCGGCCGACGCGCGCGGGCACGTCACCTACTTCACCCCGCTCAACCCCGGCGGGCGGCGAGGGGTCGGCCCGGCCTGGGGCGGCGGCACGTGGAGCACCGACTACAACTCCTTCTGGTGCTGCCAGGGCACCGGGATCGAGACCAACACCAAGCTGATGGACTCGATCTACTTCCACGACGGCACCACGCTGTTCGTGAACCTGTTCACGCCCTCCACGCTCGACTGGAGCCAGCGCGGCATCACCGTCACCCAGACCACCTCCTACCCGGTCGGCGACACCACGTCGTTGCAGGTCACCGGTAACGTGAGCGGGTCGTGGACGATGCGCGTCCGCATCCCGGGCTGGACGCAGGGCGCGACGGTCAGCGTCAACGGGGTCCAGCAGTCCATCGCCACCACCCCGGGCTCCTACGCCGACCTCACCCGGTCGTGGACCTCGGGCGACACCGTGACCGTGCGGCTGCCCATGCGGGTGATCATGAAGGCCGCCAACGACAACCCCGGCGTGCAGGCCGTCACCTACGGCCCGGTCGTGTTGTCGGGCGACTACGGCGACACCGCCCTGTCGTCCGCCCCCACCCTGGTCCCCTCCTCGGTCACCCGCACCGGCGCCTCCTCCCTGACCTTCACGGCCACGGCCGACGGGGCGCCGGTGCGGCTGGCGCCGTTCCACGACGCCCACGGCCACAACTACGTCGTCTACTGGAACACCGGCGGCACCGGCGGCACCGGCGCGGCGAGCTTCCGGCTCGTCAACGCGGCCAGCGGGCTGGTGCTCGGCATCCAGAACATGTCCACCGCCGACGGCGGCCCCGCCCTGCAGTGGACCGACAACGGCACCGCCGACCACGACTGGGTTCTGGTCGTGGACGGCGCCGCCCTGCGGTTGCGCAACGTGCACAGCGGCAAGGTGCTCGGCGTCGAGAACATGTCGACCGCCGACAACGCCAGGGTGATCCAGTGGGGCGACACCGGCACCGCCGACCACCGCTGGACGGTCACCGACGCCGGCGACGGCTCCGTCAAGATCCGCAACGTGCACAGCGGCAAGCTGCTCGGCATCCAGAACGGCTCCACCGCCAACGGCGCCCAGGCCGTCCAGGACTCCGACAACGGCAGCCCAGACAACCAGTGGCGGTTCGTGCCGAACGGGGCGCGGCGCATCCAGAACGCGGGCACCGGGATGGTGCTCGGCGTCACCGGCATGTCCACGGCCGACGGGGCGCTGGTCGTCCAGTGGGGCGACACGGGCACCGCCGACCACCTGTGGACGGCCGTCGTGGACACCGGCGGCTACCTGCGGCTGCGCAACTCCCACAGCCAGAAGGTGCTGGGCGTGGAGAACATGGGCACCGCCGCCGGGTCGCGCGTCGTGCAGTGGGCCGACAACGGCACCGCCGACCACCGCTGGCGGCTGCGTCACGGCTCGGGCGCCGCCTTCCGCATCCAGTGCGCCAACGGCGGCCGGGTGCTGGGCCTCGCCGGCACCTCTCAGGGCGCGCAGGTCGTGCTCGCCGATGACAACGGCTCGAACAACAACCTCTGGAGGTTCCTGTGAGGCGCGTGCTCGCGGTCCTGTCGTGCTTGTTACTCGTGAGCGTGTCGCTCACCCCCCAGGCCTCGGCCGCGACGGTCGACACCAACGCCTGGTACGTGCTGGTCAACCGTAACAGCGGCAAGGCGCTGGACGTCTACAACCTGGCCACCAACGACGGCGCCCGCATCACCCAGTGGACCCGCAACAACGGCAACCAGCAGCAGTGGCAGTTCGTCGACTCCGGCGGCGGCTACTACCGCATCAAGTCCCGCCACTCCGGCAAGGTCCTGGACGTCTACAACTTCTCCACCGCCAACGGCGGCGCCATCGTGCAGTGGGCCGACGGCAACGGCACCAACCAGCAGTGGCGCCTGGCTGACAGCTCGGAAGGTCACGTGCGCTTCATCTCCCGCCACAGCAACAAGGCCCTGGAAGTACAGGGCGCCTCCACCGCCGACGGCGGCAACATCGTCCAGTACGACGACTGGGGCGGCGCCAACCAGCAGTGGCAGCTCGTCAAGGTGGACGGCGGCGGCAGCGGCAGCGGCTACACCAACCCGGTCGTCTGGCAGGACTTCGCCGACGGCGACATCATCCGCGTCGGTGACGCCTACTACTACTCGGCCTCGACGATGCACTACTCCCCCGGCGCGCCGATCCTGCGCTCCTACAACCTGGTGGACTGGGAGTACGCCGGGCATTCGGTGCCCAGGCTCGACTTCGGCTCCAGCGCCTACGACCTGAGCGGCGGCCGGGCGTACGTGAAGGGCATCTGGGCCTCGACGTTGAACTACCGGCCCAGCAACAGCACCTACTACTGGATCGGCTGCGTCGAGTTCAACCGCACCTACGTCTACACCGCCTCCGCCGTGGACGGCACCTGGACCAAACGCTCGCAGATCAACAACTGCTACTACGACGCCGGCCTGCTGATCGACACCGACGACACGATGTACGTCGCCTACGGCAACGGCACCATCAGCGTCGCCCAGCTCTCCGCCGACGGGCTCAGCCAGGTGCGCGCCCAGCAGGTGTTCCAGACGCCGAGCAGCGTCGGCACCCTGGAGGGCGCCCGCTTCTACAAGCGCAACGGCTACTACTACATCTGGCTGACCCGCCCGGCCAACGGCCAGTACGTGCTCCGCTCCACCTCGCCGTGGGGCCCGTACGAGATGCGCCAGGTCCTGCTCGACCTGCCCGGCCCCATCTCCGGCGGCGGCGTCCCGCACCAGGGCGGCCTCGTCCAGACCCAGAACGGCGACTGGTACTACATGTCGTTCGTCGACGCCTACCCCGGCGGGCGCGTGCCCGCGCTCGCGCCGATCACCTGGAACGGCGACTGGCCGACGCTGCAGACCGTCAACGGCACCTGGGGAGTCACCTACCCCAAGCCGAACATCCAGACCAGCCGCACCGTGGCGTCCATGATCGGCCCCGACACCTTCACCTCGCCCGCGCTCGGGCACCGCTGGGAGTGGAACCACAACCCCGACACCAGCCGCTACTCCACCGGCAACGGCCTGCGCCTGCAGACCGCGACCGTGACGAACGACCTCTACAACGCCCGCAACACGCTCACCCACCGCATCCAGGGCCCGTCGTCCACGGCGACGATCGAGCTGGACTACTCCCAGCTGGCCAACGGCGACCGTGCCGGACTGGCCATGCTGCGTGACCAGTCGGCCTGGATCGGCGTCAAACGCGACAACGGCGTCAACCGGGTCGTGATGACCAACGGGCTGAGCATGAACAGCTCGTGGCAGACCACCGGCACCGGCACGGAGGCGGCCAGCGCGGCCGTCTCGGGCGGCCGGATCTGGCTGCGGGTGGCCGCCGACATCCGGCCGGGCTCCGGCAGGCAGGCCCGCTTCTCCTACAGCACCGACGGCAGCACCTTCGTCAGCCTCGGCCCGGCCTTCACGCTCAACAACGCCTGGCAGTTCTTCATGGGCTACCGCTTCGGCATCTTCAACTACGCCACGCAGTCCCTCGGCGGCGCGGTCACCGTGCGCCGCTTCGACCTCACCACCCCCTGAGGAGAGATCCTGTGAAACGCAGATTCCTGACCGTCCTGGCGACGGTGGCCACCTTACTGGCGAGCCTGCTCCTCGCCGTGCAGCCCGCCGGCGCGGCCACCGTCGACACCAGCGCCTGGTACGTGCTGGTCAACCGCAACAGCGGCAAGGCGCTGGACGTCTACAACCTGGCCACCAACGACGGCGCCCGCATCACCCAGTGGACCCGCAACAACGGCAACCAGCAGCAGTGGCAGTTCGTCGACTCCGGCGGCGGCTACTACCGCATCAAGTCCCGCCACTCCGGCAAGGTCCTCGACATCTACAACTTCTCCACCGCCAACGGCGGCGCCATCGTCCAGTGGGCCGACAACAATACCAACAACCAGCAGTGGCGCCTGGCCGACAGCTCCGACGGCTACGTCCGCTTCATCTCCCGCCACAGCAACAAGGCCCTGGAAGTACAGGGCGCCTCCACCGCCGACGGCGGCAACATCGTCCAGTACGACGACTGGGGCGGCGCCAACCAGCAGTGGCAGCTCGTCAAGGTGGACGGCGGCACCGGCAACCCCGGCCAGTGCGACCTCCCGTCCTCCTACCGCTGGACCTCGACGGGCCCGCTGGCCACCCCGAGGGCCGGCTGGGTCTCGCTCAAGGACTTCACCGTCGCCCCCTACAACGGCCGGCACCTCGTCTACGCCACCACGCACGACACCGGCACGCGGTGGGGCTCGATGAACTTCAGCCTCTTCAGCAACTGGTCGGAGATGGCCACGGCCAGCCAGAACGCGATGACCAACTCCACGGTCGCGCCCACCCTGTTCTACTTCGCGCCGAGGAACATCTGGGTGCTGGCCTACCAGTGGGGTGGCACCGCCTTCTCGTACCGCACCTCCAGCGACCCGACCAACCCCAACGGCTGGTCGGCGCAGCAGACGCTGTTCACCGGGAGCATCTCCGGCTCCGGCACCGGCCCCATCGACCAGACGCTCATCGGTGACAGCACGAACATGTACCTGTTCTTCGCCGGTGACAACGGCAAGATCTACCGCGCCAGCATGCCGATCGGGAACTTCCCCGGCAACTTCGGCAGCACCTCCACCGTGATCATGAGCGACACCACGAACAACCTGTTCGAGGCCGTCCAGGTCTACAAGCTCCAGGGCCAGGACAAGTACCTGATGATCGTCGAGGCGATCGGCGCGCAGGGCCGCTACTTCCGCTCCTTCACCGCCACCAGCCTGAACGGCTCGTGGACCCCGCAGGCCGCCACCGAGGGCAACCCCTTCGCGGGCAAGGCCAACAGCGGCGCCACCTGGACCAACGACATCAGCCACGGCGAGCTGATCCGCACCAGCGCCGACCAGACCTTCACCGTGGACCCGTGCAACCTGCAGCTCCTCTACCAGGGCCGCAGCCCCAACTCCGGCGGCGACTACGGTCTGCTGCCCTACCGTCCCGGCCTGCTGACACTCCAGCGCTGACGGCACGGCGGGCGGCCCGGACCTCCGGGCCGCCCGCCGTGTCCCGTCGTGCGGGACAACGCCGCGTCGTCCCTGTCAGCCGAGCTTGAGCAGCAGCTCGGTGAGCTCGGCCGGCATGGTGATCATGCAGTCGTGGCCCGTCTCCAGCTCCCACACCTGCGCCGGGCTGCCGTCCGGCTGGAGCGCCGGGACGGGCCGCCGCTCGATGCCCTCCGGGACGCCGACGACGCAGTGGATGTGCGTACGCGGGATCAGGCGCGCGGCCGGGTCGTCGAGCCGCACCGGTTGCCGGTAGCAGAGCACCGGCTGGTCCGACAGCATCGACCGCAGCCAGGCCACGTCCGCCGGGTCGGTGACCCCGAACAGGCCCATGGGCGGCGGCAGCTCCGGCATCGGCGGGACCAGCCAGCCGGTCTCGGACTCCGCGGCCCGGTCGATGAGGGCCTGGATCACGGGGTGCACGTCCACCGCGCTCTCGCCGTCCTCCGGGACCATCGCGTCGAGGAAGACCAGCCGGGCGATGCGGCCGGGGACGCGGTTGGCGGCGGAGGAGATGACGAGCCCCGCGTAGCTGTGGCCCACCAGGATCACGTCGGTGAGGTCCGCCTCGGTGATCAGCCTGACGAGGTCGTCGGCGTGGGTGTCCAGCCCCACCTCGGGGCCGAGCAGGTGCGCCCGGTCGCCGAAACCGGTCAGCGACGGCGCCTCCACCCGGTGGCCCGCCGCCGTGAGCAGCGGGACCACCCGCTCCCAGCACTGCCCGCTGTGCCAGGCTCCGTGTACCAGCACATAGGTCGACATGATGTGGCTCCTCGCTCTCGGAAGGGAGCACCGGCCGCGCTCGCCCGTGCCCGTGCGGTAAGCGAGGTTTCCGCGCGCCCGGGGAGTGAGCCAGAGCCCCCGCGATCCTGGGAGTGACAGGGCCAGGCAGGCACGAAGGCGCACGAAGTACCGTGGGGGCATGAGCGACGAACGCAACCTGCTGGGCGACTACGTTCGCGCCCGCCGGGAGCTCGTCACTCCCGAGCAGGCCGGCCTTTCCTCCGTGGGCGTCCGGCGGGTGCCGGGCCTGCGCCGGGAGGAGGTCGCGATGCTCGCCGGCATCAGCGCCGACTACTACCTGCGCCTGGAGCAGGGCCGTGACCGCAACCCCTCCGCGCAGGTCCTCCAATCCCTGGCCCGGGTGCTGCGGCTCGACGACGACGCGACGGCCTACCTGCTGCGCCTCGGCGCGGACCGGCCCCGGCGGCGTCGGCGGCGGCCTCGTCAGGAGACCGTCCCGCCGGGGGTGGCCAAGCTCGTCGGCACGCTGCCGCTGCCCGCGTACGTGGAGGGCCGCTACTTCGACGTCCTCGCCGCCAACGCGCTCGCGACCGCGTTGTCGCCGCGGCTCGCGGCGGGGCGCAACCGCCTGCGTGACGTCTTCCTCGACCCCGCCGAGCAGGCCCTCCACCCCGGCTGGGAGGACGCGGCGCAGGGCCTGGTCGCCGGCTTCCGCGCCTCCGTCGGCACCGACACCGACGACCCCCGCCTCATCGAGCTCGTCGGCGAGCTGTCCCTGGCCAGCCCCCTCTTCAGCGGGCTCTGGGCCCGCCACGACGTGAACACCTGCGAGGGCACCCCCAAGCGCCTCGACCACCCCCAGGTCGGCACGCTGTGGCTGAACCGGGAGCGGCTCGGCGTCAGCGGCGCGCCGGGCGTGACGCTCGTCGTCCTGCATCCGGACGCCGGCACCGGCAGCGCCGACAAGCTGGCGCTCCTCGCGTCCCTCCTGGCGGCCTGACCTCGCCGTCCGCGACCGGCCGGGTGGTGGCCCGATTGCGGGCATTCGCCGGATCCGGCGTCCGGAACATGGGCCGTCGCAGCGCATTCCTTGGCCAAGTGCCGGGTGACGGGCCGCCCACTACGGAATCCTTGACCGGGAGAAGACGACGCAGCCCGCCCCCGTGGCTGCCTCGGCGCGGTGAACGAGTGCGATGGCGGATCCGTGGAACAGCTGGAATACCGAAAGCTCATCAGGGTGCTGGAGCAGGTGGCCGCGGCTCGTCAAGGGGCGCTCTATCCGGTGCTGGCCGAGTCCCTGGCCGTCCATCTCGGCTGGACCGACGCGTTCGTCGCCGAGAACCCCGCGTACCTGGCGCTGGGCGGCGACGGCGAGGAGCAGTACCGCACCACGTTCCGGCCGGACTTCGTGGAGGAGTACGTCGAGCGCTGGCGCTGGAACAACCCGTTCGCCTCGCACGACGGGGTCGCCTGCCTGACCCGCCGCGGTGTGGCCACCCTCGGGCAGCTGCGCCTGCGGGCGACCGGCCCCGAGCGGGACTTCGCCGACACGTTTCTGCGCCGCAACGGCATCGACGACATGCTGAAGATCGTCATCAGGTCCGCGGTCACGGGCACGGTCAGCACGCTGGGGGTGCCGTTCGACGGCGCGCGGCGCGCCATCGGGCCGGGCGACCTGCTGATGGCGGCCACGCTGGGGCCACTGCTGAGCCCGTACTTCGACGCCGATCCCGGGCCGCCCGTCGCCGTGCGGGGCCTCACCACGCGGGAGCGTGACGTGGCCGAGCTGGTGCTGCTGGGGCTCGCTCAGGAACGCATCGCGCAGCGGCTGGACGTCAGCCAGAGCGTGGTCGAGCGGCATCTCGCCTCCGTGCTGGTGAAGATGGGATGCGGTGATCCGGCCGAGCTGGCCGCCCGGTGGGAGGAGCGTCCGGCGAGCTGACGCACGGCTCCCGCCCGCGGCCGGGCCGGCGCGGGCCCGGGGCACCGGTCCGCCCCCGGCGCCGCGCCGGCCACGGGTCACCGCGTACGGCGGGTCATCGTTGCGTCGGCTCCGGCGGCGCGGGGACGGCCTCCCGCGCGGGGACGTCCTCCCCGGCGGCACCGGCTTCCCGCGTGGCACCGGCTTCCCGCGCGGCACCGGCTTCCCGCGCGGCGCCGGGCCGGGCGGGCGGCACCACGTGCACCTGGGCCGCCCCGATGTCGAAGTACAGCCCGACCAGCTTCAGCCGCCCGGCCGCGACCTGCTCCTCGACCCGGGGGTAGGTCCGCAGGTTCTCCAGTTGCTGCTGCACGTTCTGCCGGCAGAGCAGTTCGAGCGCGTCGTCCGGGCGTTCGCCGCCGAGCCGGGTCAGGCTCGCGTCGCCGTGCCGGAGCCAGCGGCGCAGCTGGGGCAGGTCCGCCGTGGTCGCGGGGCCGCTGAGCAGGGCGGCCATCGCGCCGCAGCCGGAGTGGCCGCAGACCGTGATGGTGTGCACGTTGAGGACGCGGGTGGCGTACTCGATGGCGGCGGCCACCGAGTCGTCGCCCGGCGTGGCGCCCGCGCGTGGCACCAGGTTGCCGATGTTGCGGACGGTGAACAGGTCGCCGGGGCCGCTGGAGGTGATCAGGCTCGGCATGATCCTGGAGTCGGCGCAGGTGATGAACAGATGGGTGGGCTGCTGCTTGGCGGCCAGCTCGGTGAGGATGGGCCGCACGAGCGGCGCCGTACGGCGGTGGAACTCCTCGGCGCCCCGGGTGAGCCGGCATTCCGCGGCCGTGGCGGAGTCGGGACGGCGGTGCGTCCACGGCAGCCACCAGCGCCCCGACGGCTTGGGCGGGCTCTTGGCGGGGAACATGCGGGCGCCGCCGGCCGCCAGCGTGTACCACTCGTCGTGCAGCTCGTCGATGGTGACGGTGCCGCCCAGGCGTTCGTGGTCGAGCCGCCAGCTGTGGAGCGCGTCGAAGGCGGCGTTGTCCATGAAGTCGATGTTGAGGTCGAGGTCGACGGCGGTGCCCGCCGGGATGGCGCGCAGCTCCTGGGTCAGCCGGGGCACGCCGAGGAAGGTGAGCGAGCCGGAGACGGTGGCGTGCAGGCGGCCGTTCGGCTCCTCGCGCTTGTCGACCGTGATCCTCGTCAGCCGCCGCAGCGCCAGCAGCGCGGCCAGGGCGAGCCCGGCCAGCACGCCCTCGGCCAGCCCGACGAGGATCACGCCCGCCATGGTCACCACGTAGACGGAGATCTCGTTGTGTCCGTGCACCTTGCGTACATGGCCGAGGCTGATCGTCCTGATGCCGATGAAGACGAGCAGGGCCGCCAGCGCCTCCATCGGGATGAGCTGGATCGTTCCACCGAGGCAGAGCGCGAACAGCAGCACCCAGACCCCGTGCAGGATCGCCGACCGGTGGCTGCGGGCGCCGGCCCGGACGTTGGTGGTGCTGCGCACGATCACGCCGGCCACCGGGAGACCCCCGAGCAGGCCGCTGACCACGTTGGCCACGCCCTGCCCGGACAGCTCGCGGTCGAGGTCGGCGCGGCGGCCCGAGTGCTGGCCGTCGATCGCCACGCAGCACAGCAGCGACTCGGCCCCGGCCAGCAGCGCGATCAGCAGCATGCCGCCGGCCACGTCGTGCCAGTCGCCCTGCGGCAGCTCGGGCGGCGCCCACTCGGTGATCGCGCCGGTCAGGTCGATGCGGGTGACGTTCCAGCCGAAGACCCAGGCGGTGCCGGCGGCCACGAGCAGCGCGGCCAGCGGGGCCGGGACCGCCCGGACGTGCTTGGGCAGCCGCCCCCAGACCAGCATGACCGTGACGGTGAGCACGCCGACCATGACCTTGTGGCCGTGCATGTCGATGATCTGGCCGGGGAGCTGGGTCAGGTTGGCCAGCGCGGAGTGCTGGGGACTGCCGCCCAGCACCACGTGGAGCTGGGCGAGCGCGATGATGATGCCGACGCCGGCCAGCATGCCGTGCACGACGGCGGGCGAGACGGCCAGCGCCGCCCGCGCCGCCTTGAACACGCCGAGCAGCACCTGCACGGCGCCCGCGAGGATCGTGATGACGCAGGTGGCGCGCCAGCCGTAGGTGTGCACCAGGCCCGCGATCACCACGGTCAGGCTGGCCGTCGGCCCGCTCACCACGACGGCCGAGCCGCCCAGCCAGCCGGCGACGATGCCGCCCACGGCGGCGGCGACCAGTCCCGCCGCCAGCGGCGCCCCGGCGGCCATGGCGATGCCCAGCGACAGCGGCACCGCGATGAGGAAGACCACCAGTGACGCCGGAAGATCGTATCTGAGAGTTCGTATGAAGCTACTCTCTGTAGTTGTTGTGCTCATGCGGCACACCTTAGAGCGTCGAACCACGAACGTTCAGACATGAGCAGATCTCGTCGGGCGTCGTCGCGCGGCGGAGCCACTCATCGCCGACCGGGTCAGCGCGGCGCCGCGGGACGCGGGCGTCACGGTGGCGGCGACCGCACCGCCCGGGACGGCCCTCAGGCGACCTTGGCGGAGCTCGCCTTCCAGGTGTTGCAGGCGCCCGGCTTGCCCGACTTGTAGCCCTGCTGCGACCAGTAGAGCCGGTTCGCGGTCTTGCCGTGGAACCTGTTCTTCCAGAACTCCGGCACCTTGACGACCGGCTTCCAGTCCTTGACCTGGCGCCCCACGGCCTTGGCCGACACGCCGACGAAGCAGTCGAGCTGCAGGTAGTAGCGGCGGTTGTGCTCGTTCATGACGGTCTCGGAGGCGTCGTTCTCCAGCCCCCACCACGCCTCGCCGATGCCGGTCTGCCCGGTGACCACGCCGCCCCACGTCCGGGTGATGGAGGTGAACACGGTCAGGTCGTTCTTGGCCTTGATCCAGTCGTCGGCCAGGCGGACGCGGAGCTGCGTGGCGCAGATCTCGGAGAAGGAGCCGGCGACGTCCATGCCGGTGGAGCAGGACTCCTTGTCGTCGGCGTCCTTGAAGACCACCTTGACCGGGACGAAGCCCTTGATGGCCGGCTTCCAGGCCGCGTTGAGGCAGCCGACCAGTCGGGTGATGTACTTCCTGGTGGAGGCGGCACTGGTGCCCTTGGTCAGCTTGCAGGCGACCTTGGGGAGTGCGGCCGCCTTGTAGAGGGCGTTGTGGGTGAGGTCGGGGGCGCCCTTGACGGGCTCGGCGAGCGCCGGAGCGCAGAGGAGGGCCAGGCCCATGGCCGTCCCGGCCGATAAGCGGATGATCATAGAGCGGATCTTAGGGGCACGGCGTGCCAGGCGGGGAACCGAGCCACGGCCGGTGCGGTGCGTTCAGGTGGCGAGGGTGTGCCGCCAGTGCTCGGCGGACTGGGACATGTCGCGGTGCAGGTGCCGGAAGAACTGACCGGCGGTGTGCAGCCGCGCGCCGGCCGGGCTGCCCTCGCCGTAGAGCTGGGCCCCCTGCTGCGTGAACCGCGCCCACAGGACCATGCCGTGCAGGCTCGCCAGCCACGCCTGGTACCAGACGTGATCGTCGATCAGGTACCTCTCGCGCCGGCCCCGGCGTTCGCGGGTGATGAGGCCGCGCTCCCCGAGCCAGCCGACCGCCTTGGAGACGGAGGCCGGGCTCACCCGCAGCCGGGCGACGAGCTCCGCGGCGGTGGCGCCGCCGGTGTCGGCGGCGAACAGGCAGACGAGCACCCTGGCCATCATGGCCGGGATCCCGGTCCCGGTCATCATCGCCGCGAAGCGCTCCTCGAACTCTCGCACCGACTCCGGCTCACCCCCGGACGCGGCGGGGTGGGCGATGGGGCCGGCAGTGAGGTCGGCGGCGTGCGGGACCGGCCGGCGGCGGGCTCGCCATCGGGTGGCCTGCTCGGCCTGGTTGGCCCGGTAGCGGTGGTGCCCGCCGTTGCGGGCGACCTCGCGGACGATCGTGGACGTGGACCGGCCGAGCCGGCGCGCGATCTCGGCATAGGCCAGGCCCGCGGCCAGCCCTTCGGCTATGCGCCGGCGCTCCTCGTAGGTCAGACGGCCCGCCGCCATCGCCACCTCCCCCGCGATGCGTTCACTGTCATCGTCAACGCATCGACTTTATCGTCCGTAGCTCGGGCTATCGCTCTGACCTGTTGTTTCCGGTGCGGACGCGCACCTAGCGTTTCGCGCGTCGCAAACACAGAGCACCCGAGAAGGAGACTGCGGTGAGCGCACCACTGCCGACCGAGCGGCGCCCCGGTCACCCATTCGACCCGCCGGCGGGGCTGGCCGAGCTCCGCGAGCATCGCCCGCTGAGCCGGCTGGCCTACCCCGACGGGCACGAGGGCTGGCTGGTCACCAGCCACGCGCTGGTGCGCGAGGTGCTGGCCGACCCGCGCTTCAGCGTCCGCCCCGACCTGCGGCACCTGCCGGTCCCCGGCGCCCCGGGCAGCGACCGGCCGCCGCCTCCCGGGATGTTCGGCGGCATGGACGCGCCGGAGCACACGCGGTACCGCCGCCTGCTCACCGGGAAGTTCACCGTCCGCCGCATGCGCCTGCTGAGCGAGCGGGTCTCGCTGATCACCGAGGAGCACCTGGCCGCGATGGAGCGGCAGGGCGGCCCGGTTGACCTGGTGACGGCCCTGGCGCAGCCGATCCCCGCGCAGCTGATCTGCGAGCTGCTCGGCGTCCCGTACCAGGACCGGGCGCGCTTCCAGCAGCACGCGCTGGACCTGTTCCGCCTGAACGCGCCGCCGGAGGAGCTGGCGGCGGCCTACGGCGCGGTGCACGCGTTCATCCAGGAGCTGGTCACGGCCAAGCGCGCCGACCCCACCGACGACCTGCTGAGCGACCTGACCGGGACCGACCTCACCGAGGAGGAGCTGGTCAACATCGGCTTCCTGCTCCTGGGCGCCGGCCTGGACACCACGGCGAACATGCTCGCGCTCGGCGTGTTCGCGCTGCTCACCCACCCCGATCAGCTCGCCGCCCTGCGCGCGGACCCCGGCCTCGCCGAGCGCGCGGTCGAGGAGCTGCTGCGGTATGCGAGCATCATCCCCTTCACCGTCCGTACGGCACTGACCGACGTCGAGCTGAACGGCGAGGTGATCAAGGCCGGGGAGTCGGTCACCGTCTCGGTGCCGGCGGCCAACCGCGACCCCGCGCACTTCACCGACCCCGACACCCTCGACCTGTCCCGCCGGGCCGGCGGGCACGTGGCCTTCGGGCACGGCGCGCACCAGTGCCTCGGTCAGCAGCTCGCGCGGGTGGAGCTGCAGGTGGCGCTGCCCGCGCTGGTCGGCAGGTTCCCCGGCCTGCGCCTGGCCGTCCCGGCCGAGGACGTGCCGCTGCGTACCGACATGCTCATCTACGGCGTGCACCGGCTGCCCGTGACCTGGGGGGCCTGACTCTGACGGTTCGGTGGGCGAAATGTCCGGTTTCGTGGCAAGATGCGGGACGTCCATCGTGTCCCGTCACCGAAGGAATCCCCATGCGACGACCCCTGGGGGCACTCGCCGCCGTGCTCAGCCTCGCCGCCTGCGCCCCGTCCACGGGCGGGACGCAGGGCGCCGCTCCCGCGGCACTGCCTGAGGCGACCACACCCGCTCCCGCTTCCACTCCGGCACCCTCCCCGAAGCGGACGCCCTCCCCCGAGTCGGACAAGTGCCGCGTCAGCGTGGTCAGCCCGGCCATCACCGCGCTGACGATCCGGACCTCGGCGACCCGCCGCGAGTGCGTGCGCCCGGCGCTGATGCGCGTCCGCATCAAGCGCGCCGTCCCCGGCGAGGATCCCGTCGTCAAGAGCGGCGCGACCAGGAACGACCGCCTCACCCTGAAGATGCCCTGCAAGGCGGGCACCTACTACGCGGTCGCCACCGACTACCGCAACGACACCGCCACCTCCGAGCCCGTCCGGCTGACCTGCCCCACCCCCACCCCCACCCCGACCGCCACCCCGGCGCCCACGCGCACCCGCACCTCCACGGCCAGGAAGACGGAGCAACCGGTGGCCTCCGTCGGATCGGCGCTGGAGAACGAGGTCGTCCGGCTGACCAACGCCGAGCGGGCCGACGGCGGCTGCCGCCCGCTCACGCACGACGCGAAGCTGCGCAGGGCGGCGCTCGGGCACTCGGCCGACATGGCGAACAACGACTACTTCGACCACGACTCCCAGGACGGCCGCGACATGGTCGACCGCATCCGCGCCACCGGCTTCGCCGGCTCGGCCTGGGCGGAGAACATCGCGATGGGGCAGCGGTCGGCGGCCGCGGTGGTCCGGGACTGGATGAACAGCGACGGCCACCGGCGCAACATCATGAACTGCTCGTACACGCACATCGGGGTGGGCGCGGCCAGGAACGCGCAGGGCCAGATCTACTGGACGCAGGACTTCGCCGCCCGCTGAGCTCCCGGAAAGTCCGCCCCCCGCTGAAGCCGGTGGCGCTGACGGTGAACCTCGCTCATGACGCCGCCCGTACCTCTCAGGAGCAAGCAATTCGGCCTCACTCCTGAGGCAGACGAAAGGGCCGACCATGAAGAAGCGCACCCTCGCTGTCCCCGGTCTGGCCGTCGCCACGGCCATGATCGCCGGCTCTGTCACCCCGGTCTCCGCGTCGTCGAGCACCCCCGTGTATCTCGCCGCCTCCCTCGCGGGCAAGAACGAGGTCCCCGCCCCCGGCACGAAGGCCGGCGACGGGGACGGGAGCGCGCTCGCCGTGTTCCGCATCCACGGGCAGCGGGTGGACTACGCGGTGCGGTGGCAGAACGTGAAAGCGCCCAGCGGGTTCCACATCCACCGGGGCGCGGCGGGCGAGAACGGTGAGGTCAGGATCCCGTTCTTCGCCACGGCGCTGCCCGCCCAGCTGCACGCGGTCAAGGGCACCGTCATCGTCAAGGACCGCAACCTGCTCGGCCGCATCCTCGGCAACCCGCAGAACTGGTACGCCAACCTGCACAACGCCGAGTTCGGCGGCGGCGCCGTCCGCGCCCAGCTGCACCGCGTCCGGCCGGTGTCCATGGAGTCGGTGCTGGCCCACGGCTTCGGCCACACGCTCACCGCACGCGCCGACGGCCGGCAGGAGGTCCGCGCCCCCGGCACGAAGGTCGGCGACGGCAACGGGCGCGCGGCCTGGCTGGTGCAGCCGGAGGGCCGGCGCGTGTGGTTCGCCGCCGCCTGGAAGAAGATCGCGGCCCCGACCGCGGCGCACATCCACCGCGCGCCCAAGGGCAGCAACGGCCCCGTCGTGGTGCCGTTCTTCGAGGCCAAGGGCGGGTTGCCGGCCGGCGTCACCGGGCTCGCGGGCAGCGCCACGACGTCCGCGGCCGTCTCCCGCCGCATCTGGAACAACCCCGGGAACTGGTACGCCAACCTGCACAACGCCAAGTTCCCCGGGGGCGCGGTACGCGGCCAGCTCTACCGAGGGGACTGGTGAGGCCGCGCCCCTCACAGCCGCGCCTTGCGAGGGGCAGACTTGACGGGCTACTGATGGTGGGTCCTCGCGTACTCGTCCCTTCTTGCCTCGCATTCGTCAACCGGCGCTCGCCGCCGGCAGGTCTGATAGACCGCCGTCGCGGGCACGCAGACATCCCCGCTTACGGTGACCCCCCAGGCGTATCGGCAATATTCGTATTCGATGTTTCCCTCGACGCAGATGCTCCGCTTCGTCACCACACCTCCTGCGTCGGGGCTGCGGCAGTCGGCGTAGACGGGCACGGCGTCCCTGCAGATCAGCCCGGCCCCTCGGTAGACGCACGCTTCACGCACCGCGGGCGACTCACACTGCCGGTCGGTTCTTCCAGCCAACCGGCAGTCCAGATAGGTCTTGGCGACAGCGGCGGCGCCCGTGACGCACGGCTTCCTGCCCCTTCCGACCGCGTCGGCCTTGCGGCAGTCGGCGAGAAACGCCTTCACGTCGCGGTCGAGTGCGGCTGCGCCTGCGCAATCTTTCTCCTTGAAGCCGGACGCCTTGCAGGACCTGTAGCGCGCACGCGACACGTCCGGCACTCTCGGCATCGCTCCGTGGGCCGGGCTCTGCGTCCTCTGCGCCGCAGTCCCGGCCGTGGCCCGCTGGTGAACCGGTGTGCCACCACTGGGCGGGCTGGGCAGCGGGCAGACGAACCCGATGCCCAGCAAGGCCACCAGCGCGATGCCGCCGCTCAGCCCCGCCCGGAACCACTTCGAGTGCCGAGTCCACCTCAACGAGAGCCTCCCACTCAGGCGGGACGGACGGTGTCGGTGCAGACGGATCCTATATCGCCGGCGATGTCGGTACAGACCCTCTTGACGATGAGCCCGCTGCCGGGAGAGCTCAGCCGCGCCTTCTTCCAGTTGGCATTGATATCGGCGTTCTTGTTCACCATGTTGAAAATCTTGATGCCGCTGTCGATGAGCCCGCAGACCGTGCTCGCCGCCGTCTCAGCCGGTTTGGCCACAGGTATGTGAGACAGGAAATCCTTCACCTGACAGACTCCCGGTGTCGTGAGGTCGGACTTCTTGTAGATCTCCGACGAGAACCACGCCTGGACCGACGAGTAGTACCTCTCGCACGTCTTGGACTTGTTCTTGGTCACACAGGGCCGTTCTTGGGGGGTGGAGTCGCAGTAGTCCGACTTCGGGTTGGACATGCACCAGTAGATTCCATCGGCCAGCTTTCCGCAGTCGCCGACCTTCTTCGTGGCCTTGATGCAGTCGAGTTGCACAACACCGGCGGCGAAGCAGTCCCCGAGCGAGCCCTTGACCTTCAGGAAACATCGGACCGTGTCGTTGGCCACCTCCTTGCAGACGGAGTCCAACTGGTCGTAGCCGCTGCGATCACCCAGGTTCTTGAGCCCGCCCTGGTAGGAGCAGACCGCGTAGACCTCGCCGACCACCGCGCATTGAGACTTGGAGCCGTAGTTCTCGCCGTCGACCCGGCACCGTTCGTAGGCTCCGGTCGAACCGACGCAGGTGTCGTGGGCGTTGCTGTAGCGATGCATGCAGTCGACGTACTGTGGATTGCCTTCGATGCACACGGAACGAGAGATCGACTTGTCCGACCGGCAGGAGTCATAGGCCTCGATGGAACTCGTGCAGAGGCTGCCTCCACCCTGGGTGACGCAGGCCTCCTTGACGCCGGCGCCTTCGCAGCTGCCCGATTTCTTGCCTCCCAGGCGGCAGGACGTATACGCCACCCCGCCGTCCGCGCACGCGTTGTCGTCGTTGAGACCCTTCTTGCAGTCGACGACGAACGCCTTCGTCTCCTTGGAGATCTTCTTCTCCGCGTCGCAGTTGAGCCCGTTCTTGTTCTTGAAGCCCTGGTTCGCGCAGGCCTTGTACTCCTTCTCCTTCTCCTTCTGCGTCTTCGTGGTCTTCGTGCTCGCCTTCTTCGTCGTCTTCTTCGTCGTCGTCTTCTTCTTCGTCGCGTGCCCGTCCGGGTCAACTGCGGTCAGCGGGTTGTCGTTGGCGTAGGTGTAGCGGTTGAGCTGCACGCTGGGGTCCGGGGCCTGGCCGAGAGTGTCCCGGCTGACGAAGCTGCCGGTGCTGGGCTGGTACCAGCGAGCGGCCATGTTCACCTTGCCCGTGTCCGGGTCGGTGTAGCCGCCCTGGTAACCCAGGTCGTGAGCCGCCCCTGTACGGGAGAGCACCTCGCCGAAGGGGTCGAAGGCGACCGAATCGGCCAGGGACGTGCTGCCTGCCCCGAAGGTGCCGATCAGGTCACCACGCAGGTCGCAGAAGGCCAGCCGCCCGCCCGTGCCATCCGACAGTCCGAGCGTGCGGCCCAGCGCGTCGCGGCCGAAGGTCGACGTCACCACGCCGGTGCCGCCGTCGGTCACCGCCGTCAGGTTGTTGCTCACACCGTCATAGACCATCCGGGTGCTCTTGCCGCCTGCGGTACGGGTCTCCACCCGGTCCAGGGCGTCATATTCGTAGACGACGGCGTCGTCGTTGATCAGCCGGTCGAAGGCGTCGAACTTGGTCCGGCGCACGATGCCGGCGGAGTCCTCGGCCAGGGTGCCACGGGCGGTGTACGTGTAGGTGTGCCCATCGCCCGAGATCAAGCGGTTGCGCTCGTCGTAGGTGAAGGTCTTGTCGCCGGCCTTGACCCGGTTCCCTGCCGCGTCCCACTCGTAGCCGGTCTTCGTGCCGTCCGGCGCGGTCCATGAGGTCAGCCGGTTGGACCAGTCGTAGGTGTAGACGTTCCGACCCGCTCCTGTCGTGCCCGCGGTCGTCTTGGACGTCAAGTTGTCGTCCAAGTCGTACTCGTACCCGATCGAGGCGATGGGGCTTCCCGCAGAGGTGGTGAGCTGGTCCTCGGTGAGCCGGTTCAGCTCGTCGTAGCTGTAGCTGCGCCGGGCCCCGGACGCGCCGTAGGCCATCGAGGTCAACCGCGAGTTCTTGTCGTAGCCGTAGTCGATGGTCACCGCGCTGACCGGATCAACCGCTTGAGTCTGCCGGTCGGCGTCGTCCCAGGTGAAGGAGGAGGTGCCGGTCGTATCCACGCGCTGGGTCAACCTGCTGTTGGCGTCGTAGGCGTAGGTACTGATGTCCCCGCTCGCCCCGCTGATCTTCAGCAGCAGCCCTCGGTCGTTGAGGGTGAAGGCCAGGTCGTTGGCGGTGGTCACCCGGCCCGCCAGGTCGTAGCCGAACGTCTTGGCCTCGGTGTCCGCCTCCGCACCGGTGCCGGTCTGCTGGGTCAGCCGGTTCAGCTCGTCGAAGACCCGGGCGATGCGTACCCCGCCAGGAAGCAGTGTGGTCACCGGATTGCCACCGGCGTCGTAGGCGGTGGTCCAGGTACGGTCGGCCGCCTGCTGGTGTGCCGCGGTGCTCGGCTCGATCACCGATTCGGCGAGACCGAGGCTGTTGTAGGTGGTGTAGGTGGCGTTACCACGCCCATCGGTCGAGCGGGTCTGCTCCCCGGCGGCGTCGTACCCGAAGCTCGTAGTGATCGTCTCGGTCGCGGACACCGGCTCGCGGCGCTCCACCAGCCGGTTGGCCGCGTCGAACACCTGCGTGGTGGTGTGTCCCTCGGCCGAGGTCTCGCTGATCAGATTGTCAGCCGGGTCATACCCGAACCGCTGGCTACGCAGCACCGTGCCCTGCGCGTTCAGCTCCTGCGTCCGGACCTTCCGCCCTGCCAGATCATGGGTGGCCGTGCTGGACAGCCCCAGGGGATCGGTCGATCTGATCAGGCGTCCGGCCAGGTCGTACGCGAACGTCGTGGTGTCACCCAGCGCGTTCGTGTTCGCGATCAGCGCGCCGGTGGCGTCGTAGGCCCGGGTGGTGCTGTCGCCGGTCGGCCGGATGGTCTTGGTGACCCGGCTGGCGTCGTCGTACTCCATCCGGGTGACGTAGGTGGCCTGTGCCGGCCGGCGCTCGATGGTGGTCAGCGTGATCTGGCGGCCCAGGTCGTCATACGTGGCCTCCGAGCGGGCGCCGGTGGGGTCGACTGTCCACAGCTCCTCTCCCAGCAGGTCGTAGCCGAAGCTCGACACAGCCGCCTTGGGCGCTCTGACCTGTACCTTCCGGCCCAGGCCGTCGTAGATGTAGGTGGTCTGCTGCCCTCTGGCGTCGGTGTTGCTGATCAGCTGGCCCGCCGCGTCGTAACCGGAGGTGATCTTCGGTGTGATCGGCTGCCCGCCCGGCGGCGTGTAGGCCGGCATCGCCTGCTCCACCACGCGGCCGGCCCGGTCCATGACGCTGGTCAGGATCCTGCCTTCGGCATCGGCCCGGTGCGTGGGCTCTCCGTAGGTGTTGTATCCGGTTCTGGTCACCGGCCGCTGGGTGGCAGGGGCGGCACCCGCACGCTCCACCGCCACCGGTGGTGACTGCACCTGCGTGGGCAATCTCAGGGCGTTGTAAGCGATGTCGGTGGTGAACGCCGCCGGGTCGGCGCCCGGCGCATTGCCCCTCGGGTCCGTTGTCGCCGTGGTCAGGCCCCGGTCATCCACCGTCACCGTGGTGATCAGGTCTTCCCCGCCGTCGTTGTGCACGACCTCTCTGATCGGTTGGTTGGCGGCGTTGTAGGCGTACTCGGTGACCTCGACGCGGTCCGAGCCGGCCGCGCTCCGGCTGATCTTGATGACGTTGCCGTTGGCGTCGTAGCTGTAGTCGGCGACCCGGTTGAGCTTGTCCGGGTCCGTCGCGAGCCGGGTCAGCCGCCCCGCGGCGTCGTACACGCCTGCCAACCGCAGCGTGCCACCATCGGTGGTCTCCTCCACGACATTGCCCGCCGCGTCGTATGTCCGCGATCCCAGTACGACGTCTCGCGGCGTGGACGACCCGTTGAGCCGCGCCGCCTTGGCGATGTTGCTCGCCGGCAGGTCGTCGCCGTAGTAGGTGTAGGCGGTGGTGCGGCCCATCGCGTCGGTCTCCGAGGCCAGCCGGCCGCCCGGATCGTAGGCGTACGAGGTCATCGTCACGTCAACCGCCTGCTGCGGGTCGATCGGACTGCCGGTCCAGCCCTTCAGCGTGCTCGTCGCCAGCTCGCCCCGCGGCGTGTAGCCGTAATGGAAGACGGTGCCACGCTCGTCGGTGAACCTGACCTTCTGGCCCTTGTGATCGTAGGCGAAACGCTGCACGCCGCCTTCCGGGCCGGTCACGGTCTCCAGCCGCCCGTAGGAGTCGTAGCCGTAGCCGGTGGTCCTGGCCGCGTCGCCGCCGGTCAGGTCGGACAGCGTCTCGGTGAGCGGCAACCCGTCCTCATCATAGGTACGGCTCCACTTCACCGTGTGCGTCACGCCGCTGATGTCGTTCTTGACGCCCGCCCCGGTACGCGAGGTGATCCTGCCGAGCGCGTCATAGGCGACTGTCGTGGCCAGCCCCTCCGGGTAGGCCTTGGAGACCTCGATCTCCTGGACCACCCGGCCCAGCACGTCGTACTCCCGGTTGTACCTGAGCCCTGTCGCCACGGTTTCCACGGCCACGTCCCCGGACGCCGTGTAGGCATAGGTGACTTCGTTGCCGTTGTAGTCCTTGGCGGATCTCAGCAGTCCTGCCGGTGTGTTCCCACCGCCCGCCGCCGCTTCCGTGCCGTCTGTGTAGGTCTTCACCGCTGAACGGCCCTGCGGGAAGTCCGCCGTGGCCGGGGTGGTCTGCTTGACCTCTTCGCCATGGGAGTTGAAGGTCCAGGACGTCTGGTACGTCTCGTCCGTTGCCGAGGCCGACCTGCCGTCCCGGTGTGCGATCTTGAGGTCGTTGCGAGCGTCGAAGGGATCGTTCGTGTTCAGGAAGTAGGAGAAGTACTCGGTGGAGCAACTGCCGGCCGCCCGGCAGGTCTTCCTGGACAGCATGTTGCCCCGGGCGTTGAAGGTCATCTCCACCGCGTTGCCGTTGGGGTCGTATTCCTTGGCGGGGAAACCGCCTGTGTCGTAGGCGTACCTCGTGGTCGCGCCGGCCTGGTCGGTCACCGACACCTGCCGGTAACCACGCTGCGCGTCGGCGACGTAGGTGACGACCCCGTTGTGCGGGTCGGTCACCGTCACAGTGGCGAAGGTGGAGATTGTGGTCTGCCTGGCATACGCCGGGTCCGACAGCTTCCAGGTGCCGCCGTGGGCATCGGTGTGCGTCGCCAGCCGCCCGCCGTCGGGGTTGTAGGTGTTGACCGCCCGGACCCTGCCCGACGCCTGGGTCACCTTGGTCAGCTGCGGTTGCGCCTTCCCAGCTGCGAAGTGCCGCTGTACGGCCGCCACGCCGAGCGGCTTGCCGTAGATGGCGACCTCGTCGATGTCACCGTTGAACGGGAACGGCGCGGCACCGCTCGTGGTGGACGGCCAGGCCGGAGAGGCGTGACCGTAGCCGATCCGGGTCTGCGCCATGTCACCGTGCTGGATCTCCCCAGCCAGCGTGCCCACCGCGACGCCGTCCAGGTAGAGCGTCTGTGTGTGCTCCGCCGGCGCCGAGCTCGTGGCGGGCTTGGTCTCCACCGCTGACAGCACCACATGGTGCCAGGCCCCATCGTTCACCGCAGCCGGGGAGGTGATCGGGGTGTGCGCGACGGTGGACGGGCCGGTGTGGAACTGGCCGCGCAGCTTACCGTCAGTGCCCACATAGACCACCGGCGCGGACTCCGACGGGGTGTTGTCGGCGGTGTCCTGCATGCCGATGACTGTGCCGGAGGCTGTGGTCTTGAACCAGGCCTCCACAGCCAGCTCCCCGCCCTGGCCGCTCACGGCATTCGGCGGCAGCTGCACGTAGGTCGAGGTCGCCGCTCCCTTGAAACGCATCGCGGTGTCCGGCGACCCGGTCGGCGCGCCCGGCACCTGGGCGCCGAGGTCGGCAGGGGTGGTTCCGTTCAGCTTGGCCTGCTCCTCGGTGATGTTCCAGCCCGCCGCACTCGCGATGACGGTGCCGGTGCGGGTCTCGGCCTCGTTCAGCCGGTAGTAGTAGTCCGGCCGCGAGTCGATGATCACGCTCTTGTACCGCGAGGCCGTCCCGTACGCGTAAGTCGTGCAGGCCGTCGCCGAGGCCGGCGGGCACACCTTGACCAGCTGATCGCCCTCATAGCTGTAGGTCCAGGTCAGCGGCTTGCCATCGACCGGGTCGGTGGACACGCTGCCGACGTGGCCGCCTGCCCAGATGAACGTCAGCGACCGGCCACCCGTCGCCGTCACCTTGGTCAGCCTGCCGTCGGTGCCGCGAGTCAGCTCCTGCGCCCGCCCCCGATGGTCAGTGATCTTGGTGAGACGGCCGGAGGCGTCGAACCAGTAGGAGGTGGCGGACTTGTCCATCAGCCGCCAGCCTCCCGCCTGCTCGGCGGCCAGCGTCGCGAACGTGCCCTGCGGGGGTGCGTAGGTGCCGTTGCCCGTGGGCGCGAACCGCATCTGCTCGCCGCCCGGGTAGGTCACCAGCAGGCTGCCGGTCGGCTCCACCTCGATCCGCATGTCCCAGCGGGTCGTCCAGCCGGTGCCGAACATGCCGTCAGTGCGCGGGTCCAGGCTGTTGTAGGTGCGGCTGACGTTCAGCGGCGGCCCGACCACCGCCACCGAGGCGTCGGTCGCGGTGTGCGCGAAGTTGCCGGAGGTGTGGTTGAACTCGCGCCCCTGTGTGCCGGCGGCCAGCAGGCCGTTGATGTTGCCCTGTTCCGGCGCCGGAGTGAAGGTCCGCCACGAGGAGGTCACGGTCGTGTAGGTGGTGGCCGCCTTGGCCATCCACGAATACGTCTCGCCCCACTTCAACCGCCTGTCCACGACCTGCCAGGTGCCTTGCGTGGACCACTCTTCGCTCTCCTGCGCGGAGTCCTTGCACCAGCGCCAGTTCGGTGCGCTGCCCGCGCAGAGCTGGAACCAGTACTTGACCTGGCCGCCGTTGAAGGGTCGTGCGTTCGCCGACAGCACCGGCGTCAAGGTGTCCACCTGACTGTTGTTCGCCGGGGAGAACGACTCGAACGGCAGCGCCGCCACGGTCGCGTACACCCATTCCGACCACGGCCCCGACACTCCCGAGGTGGTCGTGGCCCGTGCCCGCCAGCGGATGTGCCAGCCGTCGGTCAGCTTGTCGGCCGGGACGGCCGTCCAGGCGTTGGTGCCGGAGGCGTACTCCTTGTCCGAGGTGCCCGACCAGATCAGGCCCGTCCCCTGGCCGGACTTCTCCGGGTCGTGCTCGACCTGAACGTCGAGCTTGCCGGGCCGGTTCTCGGGGTCGGTCAGCTTGGCGTACATCCAGGGCGTCAGCGACTCCGCCGTCCACGACGTCGTGCCGCGGATCGCCGGGCTCATCCCGAGGCCGTCGATGCTCGGTTTGCGAAGGTCCACGGTGGCGTTCTGCCAGGGCGACCATTCGCCTGCCGTGCCTGTGGTGGGGACGCCGCGTGCCCGCCAGCGGAGCTTCATGCCGTCGGTCAGCTTTCCAGCCGGTACCTGGAGCCACGCGTTACCGCCGGAGGCGTACGCGGTGGTGCCCTGACCCGACCAGATCGCTCCCGTGCCCTGCTGCGGCGCGGCCGGGTCGTGCTCGATCTCGGCGCCGAGCACCAGCTTCGCGCCGCCGGCGTCGCTCACCTTCGCGTACAGCCACGGCGTGGCCGAGGCCAGCGTCCACGTGTCGGCGCCCCGGGTGGCCGGCACCGCGCCCAGCCCGCTGCCCGCCGTGCCGCTCACCGCCACGGTGGCCGGCTGCCACTCCGACCAGGCGCCCGTGACGCCGCCGGGGGTGGACACACGTACCCGCCAGCGGATCAGCCACCCGTCCTTCAGCTTGCCCGCCGCCACCACGGGCGACTGCACCCAGCAGGTGATCGTGGCCGTGCACGAGCCGCTGGACACCGCACCGGTGCCCGACCAGATCAATCCGGAGCCCTGACCGGCCGCGCCCGGATCATGCTCGACCTCCGTGTCGAGTCGCAGCGAACGCGACTCCGGATCGGAGCCGTACGCGGAGAACGACGGCTGCAAGGACGTCAACGTCCACAGTCCTGAGGTCTCCTGGCCGGGAGAGGCCGACAGCCCCGACACCACCGGCTTGGAGGTGTCCACCCGGCCCGCCTGCCACTCCGACCACGGACCCGCAACCCCACCACCGGTGGAGGCCCGCACCCGCCAGCGGATCAACCACCCGTCCCTCAGCTTGCCCGCCGCCACCACCGGCGACTGCACCCAACACGTGATCGTCGCCGAACACGAACCACTGGACACCTCACCGATGCCGGACCAGATCAACCCCGATCCTTGTCCGGCGGCCGATGGGTCGTGCTCGACCTCCGTCTCCAGCCGCAACGACCGCGACTCCGGATCGGCCCCATGGGCCGAGAAGGTCGGCTGGGTGGACGACAGCGTCCACAGCCCCGAGTTGACCTGGCCGGGCGAGGCCGCCAGCCCGGACACCACCGGCTTGGAGGTGTCCACCCGGCCCGCCTGCCACTCCGACCACGGACCCGCAACCCCACCACCGGTGGAGGCCCGCACCCGCCAGCGGATCAACCACCCGTCCTTCAGCTTGCCCGCCGCCACCACCGGCGACTGCACCCAACACGTGATCGTCGTCGTGCAGGAGCCGCTGGACACCGTGCCGGTGGCCGACCAGATCAGCCCCGTGCCCTGCCCGGCGGCCGACGGATCGTGCTCGACCTCCGTCTCCAGCCGCAACGACCGCGACTCCGGATCGGCCCCATGGGCCGAGAACGTCGGCTGCAATGTCGACAACGTCCACAACCCGGACGACACCTGGCCGGGAGAGGCCGCCAGCCCCGACACCACCGGCTTGGAGGTGTCCACCCGGCCCGCCTGCCACTCCGACCACGGACTCGCCACCCCACCGGTGGTGGACACGCGTACTCGCCACCGGATCAGCCAGCCGTCCTTCAGCTTGCCCGCCGTCACCGCCGGCGACTGCACCCAACAGGTGATCGTCAGGGTGCACGAGCCGCTGGACACCGCCCCGGTGGCCGACCAGATCAGCCCCGAGCCTTGGCTCGCGGCCGACGGATCGTGCTCGACCTCCGTCTCCAGCCGCAACGACCGCGATCCCGCATCGGAGCCGTACGCCGAGAACGTCGGCTGCAACGTCGACAAGGTCCACAACCCGGACACAGCCTGACCGGGAGAGGCCGCCAGCCCCGACACCACCGGCTTGGAGGTGTCCACCCGACCCGCCTGCCACTCCGACCAGGACCCCGTCACCAGCGCACCGGGTGACTCGGTGGACTGCACGACCGCACGCACCCGCCACCGGATCTGCCAGCCGTTCTGCAGGCCCGTGACCGCGGGAGACGTGTGCGAGGCCGAACACGTCTGCCCCGTGAAGCAGGTCTCCGCGAAGGTCTTGCCCTGCCCGGACCAGATCAGCCCGGAGCCCTGTCCCGTCGCGGCCGGATCATGCTCGACCTCCGCCTGTAGCACGCCGGGCCGCCGGTCGGCATCGGAGATCGTCGCCGTGAACACCGGGCCGGCGCTCGGCAGGATCCACACGCCCGAGACCAGCTGCCCGGGGGCGGACATCTTGCCCACCACCGGAGGGGGCGGGATCGTGCCGGACACCTTCGTGTCCACCCGGGCCGGCACCCAGGCCGACCACGGTCCCGACATTCCGGAGGTGGTCGTCGCCCGGGCCCGCCAGCGGATCTGCCAGCCGTCGGCCAGCTTCCCCGCCGGGACGGCCGCCCAGGCGTTGTCGCCGGACGCGTACTCCCTGTCCGAGGTGCCCGACCAGATCAGGCCCGTCCCCTGGTCGGGCTTCGCCGGGTCGTGCTCCACTTGAACGTCGAGCTTGCCGGATCGGTTCTCCGGATCGGTGATCCTGGCGTACAGCCACGGCGTCAACGATCCCGCCGTCCACGACGCGGACCCCGGCAGAGCCGGGTCCATGCCCAGCGATTCCACCGTCGGCTTGCTCAGATCGATGCCTGCCGCTACCCAGTCCGACCACGGGCCGACCACACCGGAGGCGGTCTCACCCCGCACCCGCCAACGGACCTTCATGCCGTCGGTCAGTTTTCCGGACGGGACCTGCACCCACGCGTTCTCACCCGAGCCGTACGCCCGGGCGCTCTTCCCGGTCCAGATCAAGCCGGTGCCCTGGCCGGTCGCCGCCGGGTCGTGCTCGATCTCCACGGCGAGCGAGGATTCTCTGTTCTCGGGGTCGGTCACCTTGGCGTAGAGCCACGGCGACGCCGCTGCCGCTGTCCAGGTCGCTGCGTCCCAGGTCGCCGGCGTCATCGACAATCCCGCCACGGAGGGTTTGCGAAGGTCGACGCCCGCCACCGCCCAGTCCGACCACGGGCCGGGGACGCCGGAGGCGGTCTCGCCGCGCACCCGCCAGCGGATCTTCATCCCGTCGTTCAGCTTGCCGGACGGCACCTGCACCCAGGCGTTCGTCCCGGAGGACGCCGCGGCGGCGCCCTTGCCCTCCCAGACCAGACCCGTCCCTTGACCCGCCGCGCCCGGATCGTGCTCGATCTGCACCGACAACCGCGCAGCACGCGACTCAGGATCGGTCACCTTCGCATACACCCACGGCGTCACCGACGAGACCGTCCACGACACCGCGCCCCTCGTCGCCGGAGTCAACCCCGCATCCGACACCGCCGGCTTCGACACATCGACCGTCGCGCTCTGCCACGGCGACCACTCACCCGCCGTGCCTGTGGTGGGGACGCCGCGTGCCCGCCAGCGGACCTTCATGCCGTCCGTCAGCTTTCCAGCCGGTACCTGGAGCCACGCGTTACCGCCGGAGGCGTACGCGGTGGTGCCCTGACCCGACCAGATCGCTCCCGTGCCCTGCTGCGGCGCGGCCGGGTCGTGCTCGATCTCGGCGCCGAGCACCAGCTTCGCGCCGCCGGCGTCGCTCACCTTCGCGTACAGCCACGGCGTGGCCGACGCCAGCGTCCACACGTCGGCGCCCCGGGTGGCCGGCACCGCGCCCAGCCCGCTGCCCGCTGTGCCACTCACCGCCACGGTGGCCGACTGCCACTCCGACCACGGACCAGCCACCCCACCACCGGTGGAGGCGCGCACCCGCCAGCGGACCAGCCACCCGTCCTTCAGCTTGCCCGCCGCCACCACCGGCGACTGCAGCCAGCACGTGATCGTCGCCGAACACGAACCACTGGACACCGACCCGGTGCCCGACCAGATCAACCCCGAACCCTGACCGGCCGCACCCGGATCATGCTCGACCTCCGTATCCAGCCGCAGCGACCGCGACTCCGGATCAGCCCCGTAGGCGGAGAACGACGGCTGCAGCGACGACACCGCCCACAACCCCGAAGTGACCTGGCCGGGAGAGGCCGACAGCCCGGACACCACCGGCTTGGACGTGTCCACCCGGCCCGCCTGCCACTCCGACCACGGACCCGCAACCCCACCGCCCGTGGAGGCGCGCACCCGCCAGCGGATCAGCCACCCGTCCTTCAGCTTGCCCGCCGCCACCACCGGCGACTGCACCCAGCACGTGATCGTCGCCGAACACGAACCACTGGACACCGCACCGGCGCCGGCCCAGATCAACCCCGAGCCTTGACTGGCCGCACCCGGATCGTGCTCGACCTGCGTCTCCAAACGCAACGACCGTGACTCCGGATCAGCCCCGTAGGCGGAGAACGACGGCTGCAGCGACGACACCGTCCACAAGCCGGACACTTCCTGGCCGGGGGACGCCGCCAGCCCGGACACCACCGGCTTGGAGGTGTCCACCCGACCGGCCTGCCACTCCGACCACGGACCCGCAACCCCACCGCCCGTGGAGGCGCGCACCCGCCAGCGGATCAACCACCCGTCCCTCAGCTTGCCCGCCGCCACCACCGGCGACTGCACCCAACACGTGATCGTCGCCGAACACGAACCACTGGACACCGCACCGGCGCCGGCCCAGATCAACCCCGAGCCTTGACTGGCCGCACCCGGATCGTGCTCGACCTGCGTCTCCAAACGCAACGACCGTGACTCCGGATCAGCCCCGTAGGCGGAGAACGACGGCTGCAGCGACGACACCGTCCACAAGCCGGACACTTCCTGGCCGGGGGACGCCGACAGCCCGGACACCACCGGCTTGGAGATGTCCATCCGGCTCGCCTGCCACTCCGACCACGGTCCTGTGACGTTGGCGGCAGTGGACACGCGCACCCGCCAGCGAACCAGCCAGCCGTCCTTCAGCTTGCCTTCCGGCACCACCGGCGACTGCACCCAACAGGTGATCGTCAGGGTGCACGAGCCGCTGGACACCATGCCGGTGGCCGACCAGATCAGCCCCGAGCCCTGCCCGGCGGCCGACGGATCGTGCTCGACCTGCGTCTCCAAACGCAACGACCGTGACTCCGGATCAGCCCCGTAGGCGGAGAACGACGGCTGCAGTGACGGCAGCGTCCACAACCCGGAAGCCGACTGGCCCGGAGAGGCCGACAGCCCCGACACCACCGGCTTGGAGGTGTCCACCCGACCCGCCTGCCACTCCGACCACGCACCGGGCACCAGCGCACCGGAGGAGTCCGTGGATTGCACCACGGCACGCACCCGCCACCGGATCTGCCAGCCGTTCTGCAAGCCCGTGACCGCGGGAGACGTGTGCGAGGCCGAACACGTCTGCCCCGTGAAGCAGGTCTCCGCGAAGGTCCTGCCCTGCCCGGACCAGATCAGCCCGGAGCCCTGACCCGTCGCGGCCGGATCATGCTCGACCTCCGCCTCCAGTACGCCGGGCCGCCGGTCGGCGTCGGAGATCGCCGCCGTGAACACCGGGCCGGCGCTCGGCAGGATCCACACGCCCGAGACCAGCTGCCCGGGGGCGGACATCCTGCTGACAGCGGGTCCCGGCGGAATCGTGTCGAAGAGCTTGGTGTCGATCCGGGCCGACACCCAGTCCGACCACGGGCCCGACGCCCCGGACGTGGTCGCTGCCCGCGCCCGCCAGCGGATCTGCCAGCCGTCGACGAGCTTGCCCGACGGCACCAGCGCCCAGGCGACCGTCCCCGACGCGTACGCCTTGTCCGAGACTCCCGACCAGATCAGGCCTGTCCCCTGGCCCGGTACTCCGGGGTCGTGTTCCACTTCCACGTTCAGCTTGCTCGACCGGTTCTCCTGATCGGACACCCGCGCGTACAACCACGGCGTCAACGATCCCGCCGCCCATGAGGCAGAGCCCGGCAGAGCCGGATTCATGCCCAGCGACTCCACCAGCGGCTTGGTCAGGTCGACACCCGCCAGCGCCCAGTCGGACCACGGCCCCGCGACACCGGAGGCCGTCTCACCGCGCACCCGCCAGCGGATCTTCATCCCGTCGTTCAGCTTGCCGGAGGGCACCTGCACCCAGGCGTTCGTCCCGGAGGACGCCGCGGCGGCGCCCTTGCCCTCCCAGACCAGACCCGTCCCTTGACCCGCCGCGCCCGGATCGTGCTCGATCTGCACCGACAACCGCACAGCACGCGACTCAGGATCGGTCACCTTCGCATACACCCACGGCGTCACCGACGAGACCGTCCACGACACCGCGCCCCTCGTCGCCGGAGTCAACCCCGCATCCGACACCGCCGGCTTCGACACATCGACCGTCGCGCTCTGCCACGGCGACCACTCACCCGCCACGCCCCCGGTCGTGACACCACGCGTCCGCCAGCGGACCTTCATCCCATCGGCCAGCATTCCAGCCGGTACCTGCACCCACGCGTTACCGCCGGAGGCGTACGCGGTGGTGCCCTGACCCGACCAGATCGCTCCCGTGCCCTGCTGCGGCGCGGCCGGGTCGTGCTCGATCTCAGCGCCGAGCACCAGCTTCGCGCCGCCGGCGTCGCTCACCTTCGCGTACAGCCACGGCGTGGCCGAGGCCAGCGTCCACGTGTCGGCGCCCCGGGTGGCCGGCACCGCGCCCAGCCCGCTGCCCGCCGTGCCACTCACCGCCACGGTGGCCGACTGCCACTCCGACCACGGACCAGCCACCCCACCGCCCGTGGAGGCCCGCACCCGCCAGCGGACCAGCCACCCGTCCTTCAGCTTGCCCGCCGCCACCACCGGCGACTGCAGCCAGCACGAGATCGTCGCCGAACACGAACCACTGGACACCGACCCGCTGCCCGACCAGATCAACCCCGAACCCTGACCGGCCGCACCCGGATCATGCTCGACCTCCGTATCCAGCCGCAACGACCGCGACTCCGGATCGGAGCCGTTCGCCGAGAACGACGGCTGCAAGGACGTCAGCGTCCACAGCTTCGACGCCGCCTGCCCCGGAGAGGCCGACAGCCCCGACACCGTAGGTTTGGAGGTGTCCACCCGACCGGCCTGCCACTCCGACCACGGACCAGCCACCCCACCGCCCGTGGAGGCCCGCACCCGCCAGCGGATCAACCACCCGTCCCTCAGCTTGCCCGCCGCCACCACCGGCGACTGCAGCCAGCACGAGATCGTCGCCGAACACGAACCACTGGACACCGACCCGCTGCCCGACCAGATCAACCCCGAACCCTGACCGGCCGCACCCGGATCATGCTCGACCTCGGTCTCCAAACGCAGCGACCGCGACTCCGGATCGGAGCCGTTCGCCGAGAACGACGGCTGCAGCGACGACACCGTCCACAAACCCGACACCGCCTGCCCGGGAGACGCCGACAGTCCCGAGACCGTCGGCTTGGAGGTGTCCACCCGACCGGCCTGCCACTTCGTCCACGGACCCGTCACCCCGCTGGCGGTGGAGGCGCGCACCCGCCAGCGGATCAGCCACCCGTCCTTCAGCTTGCCCGCCGCCACCACCGGCGACTGCAGCCAGCACGAGATCGTCGCCGAACAGGAACCACTGGACACCGCACCGGTGGCCGACCAGATCAACCCGGAGCCCTGCCCGGCAGCCGACGGGTCATGTTCGACTTGCGTCTCCATGCGCAGCGACCGTGACTCCGGGTCGGAGCCGTACGCCGAGAACGTCGGCTGCGTCGAGGACAACGTCCACAGATTCGACACCGCCTGCCCGGGAGAAGCCGACAGGCCCGAGACCGTCGGCAGTGATACAGCGGAATTAGCCGCGACCTTGCTTGTGCCGTGCGTGAGGGACGCGTTGTCGCTCTTCGCGGAAATTGCGCGTGTTCCTGTGGCTGGCGCTTGTGCGGTGTCGGCTCGTTCTGGTTCTGCCCAAGTCAACGGAGGCGGGGAGTTCAATCCGTCGGTCGCCGGTTCAGCACTCGCACTGGGCTTTTTCTCCAACGGCAGCGCGTCCTTGGGACGCTTGCTGTCGCGATTCTCGGCCACGCCGTCCGGCTGTGTCGTCGCCGGATCCACGAGGTGCGGAAGTCCGTTCGCGGAACCCGAGCTCTGGGTCGGAGCCGCCGCCGAGGAACCGGCCGCCGGCGATTGCGGAATGTTCAGCCGTGCCGGTGCGGGTTCGGCGGTGACCGCCATGCCTTCCAGGGTGAGGAAGCTGGGCAGGAGCGCCATCACCATGATGACGGCCATGCGGGCCGCCCACCGGGATGGACCGCTCCTGCCCAGCCCTAAACCGCTGCGGCCCGTAACGCTCTCCCGACCCCGTGCACGCAGCATCGCCACGCCTCGCATTTCGTAAAGAAGGAAGCCCTGAATGACCCTGGCGCACGCCATAAGCCGGAGGTAAATAACAGGCGCAGTTTTATCGGAACTGCGATCTCCCTACTAGATCTTGACAATTCGGCCCGGGTGATCACGACCCGATCGAGCCGACCGCGTTGCGAGAAAAGACGCTGCTCATGCCATCGACACCACCATCTGTGACACTGTGAATGTGACGTAAATCACAGCGCATTGCTCCGGACGTCGAAGCGCTCCGGCAGCGCCTACATTTTTCCTAGACAGCAATGGCCTTGGGCCCCGACGCAGCGACGCCGCCGTGGAAAATCGGCGACATTCACCGGCACGACTTGACGTTCCGCGCCTCAGCGGCGACGGTCGAGGGCGAGTCCCACCGATCAGCTGACTGTCACCACGAGGTAGGCGGCGATGCTGTCCAAACTCTTGACTCTCACGCTCGTCGCGGCCACCCTGACCGCGACCCCGGCGGAGCCGGCGTACGACGTGCTGGTCTTCTCCAAGACCGCCGGTTTCCGCCACGACGCGATCCCCGCGGGCATCCAGGCCGTCCGCGACCTCGGTGCCGCGAACGACTTCACCGTGACCGCCACCGAGGACGCCGGCGCCTTCACGGACCTGGCCGGCTACGAGGCGGTGGTCTTCCTCAACACCACCGGCGACGTGCTCGACGACACCCAGCAGGCCGCCTTCCAGTCCTACGTGGACGGGGGCGGCGGTTACGTGGGCGTGCACTCGGCCGCCGACACCGAGTACGACTGGGCGTACTACGGGCGGCTGGTGGGCGCGTACTTCAAGAACCATCCCGCGATCCAGCCGGCCACCGTCCGCACCGAGGACCGGGCCCACCCCGCGACCGCGCACCTCGGCCCCGCCTGGACGCGCACCGACGAGTGGTACAACTACCGCGCCAACCCCCGGGCGTCGGTGCACGTGCTGCAGTCGCTGGACGAGGCCACCTACAGCGGCGGCGACATGGGCGGCGACCATCCCATCACCTGGTGCCACCCGCAGGAGCGGGGCCGCGCGTTCTACACCGGGCTCGGGCACACCATCGAGTCCTACGCCGACCCGGCCTTCCGTAACGTGCTGCTCGGCGGCATCCGGTACGCGGCCGGGGTCGCCCAGGCCGACTGCCGGCCCGAGAACGGTTACAGCGCTCTCTACGACGGCTCCACCGCCGGGTGGTCGCAGGCGGGGCCCGGCGGGTTCGCCGAGGCCGATGCCACATTGACCTCGCAGGGCGGGCTGGGGCTGCTGTGGTACTCCGCGGAGGAGCTCGGCTCGTACTCGTTGAAGCTGGACTGGCGGGTGACGGGCGACAGCAACTCGGGCGTGTTCGTGGGCTTCCCGGCCTCCGACGACCCGTGGTCGGCGGTGAACAACGGCTACGAGGTGCAGATCGACGCCACCGACGCCCCGGACCGCACGACCGGCTCGATCTACGGCTTCCAGGCCGCCGACCTGGCCGCCCGGGACGCCGCGCTGAACCCGCCGGGCTCGTGGAACACCTACGAGCTGCTGGTGGAGGGCGAACGGCTGCGCGTGTACCTCAACGGCGTGCTGATCAACGACTTCACCAGCACCGACCCCCGGCGCTCGCTGCGCCAGGGCCACGTCGGCATCCAGAACCACGGGGACGCGGACGTGGTGTCCTTCCGCGACATCCGTGTCAAGCGGCTGAGCGCCACCGTGGAGGGTGAGGCGTGCACGGCGGGCGGCGGGGTGCGGGTCGTGCGGCGGGCCTCCGCCGGCGGCGGCGCGACGCTCGGCCGGCTCGACGACGGTGACTGGGCGGGATACGAGCGCCTCTCCGCGCAGGGCGCGACTGCCTTCACGGCGCGCGTCCGGACCACTGGCGTGGGCGGGACGGTCGAGGTGCGGGCGGGTACGCGTGCCGGGCCGCTGCTGGGCACGGTCGCGGTGCCGGGCAGGGGCGGGCGGGAGAGATACCGTGACGTCACCACGACGCTGACCGGCTCCGCTTCCGGGCCCGTGCACCTGGTCTTCAAGGGGCGCCGGGGAGAGTTGTTCGAGCTGGACTCCTTCACCTTGCGGTACGCCCGCTGAGGTCAGGTCGTCCGTGACCGCCTGTTGCCACGGACGACCTGCGCGGGCGGCTCGGCGCGGGCGACTGAACGCGAGCGACTGAACGCGAGCGACTGAACGCGAGCGACTGAGCGCGGGTCAGGGAAGGCGCCGTACCCGGATGCCGTGGGCGTCGGCGCGCTCGGCGCCCCCCGCGTCGACGTTCGTGATGGGGATCAGCCCCCGCACCTGCCCCGACCGCCCATCGTCCGTCATCCGCACGATCAGCATGCCGGGATCGGTGCCGTGGGAGGAGTGCGGGTCGCCGGAGAGCGGGTTCGGCCCGCGCGTCGAGGCGAACACCCACCCGTGGTCGGGCGAGGACGCGAACAGGTCCACCGTCGGATCGGCGCTGTAGCGGGAGGTCAACGGCACCGTGTTGACCCGGGCGCCGGTCCGGCCGTCGAAGACCTCGGCCACGTTGGCGTCGCGGTCGCCCACCCAGACGTGGCGCTCGCGGGGGCCCACGGCGGTGCCGTGCGCGTCGCGTTCGGGGGTGTCGTCGTCGTAGAGACGCTCGACGCCGGGCGTGTTCGGCGGGTTGGCGGCCGAGTAGCCGCCGCGCGGCAGCCGGAAGACGCTGAACTGGTCGAGGTTGGCCGGGGTGCCGCCGCCCCCGTCGCCGAACACGGCGCCCTTCGCCTCGACGAAGCCGCAGCCGTTGGCGGGCACGTGCGCGGCGTCGTACTCGCCCACGACGGCCATCGGCGTGGCCCGCCAGTCGACCACGAACAGGCCGCCGCCGCGCAGGCTGACGAAGACGGGCCCGTTGTCGGAGGCGATGAACGGGCAGATCGGCGCGTTGTCGGGGCGCAGGTCGGGGGCCTGGCAGGGCGCGCCGGCCGGGGTGGTGCAGCCGGCCAGGTCGAGCGTCGCCGCGGGCTCCCGGGTGAACGTGCCGGTGGCGTAGTCGGTGCGCAGGCGTTCGAGCTTCTTGCCGTTCTGGTTGGCGATGACGAGGTAACGGTCGTCCCCCGTCGGCCACAGGGCGTGCGCCTGGCGGGCGCCGCCGGCTCCGGTCTCGGTCTCGACGCAGGCGAGCGGGGCGCGCGTGGCCGCGTCGAAGATCACGACGTGGCCGCTGGCGACGAAGGCGAGCGCCGCGTGCGTCCCGGCCTGGTTGAACACGATCATGTGCGGCCTGACCGGGTTCCTGCCGGTCTCGGCCAGGCACAGCGACGACGTGCCGCCCGCGAGGTCGATCACGCCGGTCGGCCGGGCCGCGGACAGCCGCCTGGTGACGTCGCCGCCGTCGTAGACGTGCACGTAGCCGCCGTAGGTCAGGCCGTTGCTGTCGGACTGGTCGACCAGCCAGATCTCGTACGCCTCACGGCTCTGGTCCGCCGTGGCGGCGCCCAGGGTGAGCGTCATGAGGAGCACGGCGATCACGGCACGCCATTTCACGGCGCCTCCCGGGGGCGTCTCGAGCACCGATCGTCGCCTGCAGTGTCTCCGCGATCTCGCGGCGGGACAAGGGTCAGTCCACGAGATCGGCCAGGGGACGGCGGACCGCGCCCTTGTCGTCGAAGGTGACGCCCAGCCGCATGACCAGCTGCGGGTGCTCGCCCGAGCACAGCTCGCGGCGCAGGAACTCGCGCAGCAGGTCCATCTCCAGCGCCTGCGTGTGGAAGGCGGCGCTGACGCCGTGCGCCGAGGCCAGCAGCAGCACGTGTTGCAGCGCCTGCCCGCAGGCGATCCACGACTCGCGGTCGTCGGCGGCCGTGGTGAGCAGCGCGGGCACCCCGATCGAGGTGCCGGCGCCGCCCTGGCCGCCCCAGTCGTGGCGCCAGGAGTAGTCGCGCTGCGGGAAGTGCGGCTCGGTGTGCGCCGCCTGGCGCGGGTAGCCGTCGGCGGGCACGCCGTCCTTGCGGCTGCTGCCGGGTGGCCGCCCCCAGCGGATCACTTCCAGGCTCCAGCGCCGGTCCGTGCTCTGTACGGCCTGCGCCGCCCGGGTGAGCCCGGCGAGCACGTCCACCGCCTCCGGCGCGCGTACGGGAGTGAGCCTGGCACCCTCGCCGGCCGCCGCCGCGACCAGCCGGTCGAGGAGCCGGTCGGGCACGGGCAGGTCGGCGAAGCCGGCGCGGTGGGTGCGCCGCCGCTCGATCTGCTCGCCGAGCAGCCGGGTCGCCTCGTCGGGCGGCGTCTCGGCGCCCGGCCTGAGGGTGGCCAGCAGGGACGGGCGGTCGGGGTCGGGCAGGATGCGCACGACGGGCTCGAAGCCGTGGCGGCGCAGCGCCGTACGCATCGTGAACAGGGCGGCGCCGCAGCTGATCAGCAGCTCGCGCCCGGACGCGTCGCCGACCAGCAGCTTCCTGCCGGTGTCGGCGCGCAGGCCGAGCTCCTCCTGCGACACCGAGAACGTCCAGGGCTGGGTGTTGTGCACCGACGGCGCCCAGCGGGCGGCTTCCAGGGCGGCCTCCAGCGCGGGCTGCACCGACTGCTCGATCATGGCTTCGTCCCTCCATGTCACCGTGCTCCCAGCGCATCACGGCGCGGGCGCCCCGGATCAGGGCCGAAGGTCCCCGGTCGCCGGGCCGGAGGGCCCCGGATCAGGACTGAAGGTCCCCCGCCGCCGGACCGGAGGGCCCGGGTGCCAGGGGCACCTGCCAGCGCACGCGGGTGCCGCCCCCGCCCGGGGCCTCCAGGTGCGCGGTGCCGCCCAGCCGCTGGGCGCGCTCCTCGATGTTGCGCAGGCCGCTGCGCCGCCCGGCCTCCCCGACGCCGACGCCGTCGTCACCGACCACCAGCGTGAGCCGCCCGCCGCTCACCTCGACGGACACCTCGGCGCGGCCGGCGTGGGAGTGCCGCACCACGTTGGACAGCGCCTCGCGCAGCACGGCCAGCAGGTGCTCGGCGACCGGCTCCGGCACCACCGTGTCGAGCTGCCCCTCCATGCGCAGCCCCGGCATGAACCCGAGATGGCTGCCCGCCCCCTCGACCAGCTCCACGATCTGCCCGCGCAGCCCGGGTGCGACCTCGGCCGGGCCCTGCAGCGCGAAGATCGACGAGCGGATCTGCCGGATCGTCTCGTCCAGCTCGTCGATCGCGTGCTGCAGCCGCTTGGCCGCCTGCGGGTGGTCGACCAGCCGCACCGTGCTCATCAAGGTCATCGCCGTCGCGAACAGCCGCTGGATGACCACGTCGTGCAGGTCCTTGGCGATGCGGTCGCGGTCCTCCAGCAGGCCCAGCCGCTCGGCGTCGCGCCGCGCCTCCGCCAGCTCCAGCGCCAGCGCCGCCTGCCCCGCGAACGCCTGCAACATCTGCAGGTCCGCCCAGCTGAACGGGAGCCGGCCGCTCCGCTTGGCCAGCACCAGCACGCCCCGCACGCCCGGCGCGGCGCCGAGCGGCACGAGCAGGGCCGGCCTGTCGGCCGACTCCGTCACCGGCTCGCCGCCGGTGAACACCTCGCCGGCCAGGGTGCCGTCGAGCTCGCAGGCCGAGCCCAGCAGCTCCGCCGCGCCCTCGCCCTCGGCCGCCGCCACCCGCAGCGTCTCCCCCTCCGGCAGCAGCACCTGCGCCAGGTCCGCGTCGCTCATCTGCCGGGCGCGGGCAGCCACCACCGACAGCACCTGGCGGGGGTCGGCGCCGGACAGCAGGCTCGTGGTGACGTCGGCGGAGGCCTGCAGCCAGGTCTCGCGCCGCCGCGACTCCTCGTACAGGCGGGCGTTCTCCACCGCGACGCCGGCGGCGGTGGCCAGCGCGATCACGACGGCCTCGTCCTCCTCGTCGAACTCGCCGCCGCCGCGCTTCTCGGTCAGGTACAGGTTGCCGAAGACCTCGTCGCGGACGCGCACGGGGACGCCGAGGAAGGTGCCCATCGGCGGGTGGCCGGGCGGGAAGCCGTAGGACTCGGGGTGGTCGGAGATGCGGCCCAGCCGCAGCGGGCGGGCGTCCTTGATGAGCAGGCCGAGCAGGCCCAGGCCGTGCGGCCAGTGCTCGATCCTGGCGATCTCCTCCTCGCTCAGCCCCACCGGGATGAACTGGACGAGCGTGTTCTCCTCGCCGACCACGCCCAGCGCGCCGTAACCGGCGTCGACCAGCGTGGTGGCGGTCTCCACGATCCTGCGCAGCACCGTCTCCAGGTCGAGGTCGCTGCCGATGGAGACCACGGCCTCCAGCAGCGCGTGCACGCGGTCGCGCGTCGCCAGCACGGCGTTCAGCCGCACCTGCAGCTCCGTCAGGAGCTCATCGAGGCGCATCTGCGGCATCAACGGACGGTGCTCGCTCTCCACCCGGACAGTCTGGCACGCCAGGCCGCCGCCCCTCCGGCTAGGTCGAGGGCAGCGCCGCGGCCAGTAGCAGCACGCCCAGCGAGCCCACCAGCGACGCGATCGCCATCGCCCTGGCCAGCTTGGGGCGGCCCGAGCCGCTGGCCCAGCCGTGCGCCCCGGCCATGGCCATGACGGCGCAGAACAGCAGCAGCTTGGCCGCCAGGATCCGGCCGTAGCCGGGCCCGGCGAGCGTGGCCCACGTGACACCCTGGTGCCAGGCGATGGCCACGCCGGTGGCGAGCTGGAGCGGCAGGAACGCCGCGACGGTGAGCAGCCCGAAGCGGCGGCCGACGGCCGTCAGCACCTGGCCGCGCCGCTCGTCGTCGAGCAGCCGCCGGGCCTGCGGCAGCACCACCAGCGACACCGTGAGCTGCCCGCCGACCCACAGCGCCGCCCCCAGCACGTGCAGGAACCGCACCACCGACCACCACGTCATGGCTGTGTCCGCCCTCCTCACCGTCACGGAGCGCGATCAGGCTACCGGCCGCGCCGCGTGCCGCCGCAGGGTCGTCCTGCCGGCGAAGAAGGGACTTTGGTCCCTGTTCGCGCGCGGGGCGCCGGCGGCAGGCTGTGACGGTGATGTACCAGAACGGGACGGGCGACCGGCGGATGCGCGAACTGCCCGAAGCGGAGGCGCTGCGCCTGCTGGCAGGCGTGCCCTTCGGCCGGATCGTGTTCACGCGGCACGCCCTGCCCGCGATCCGGCCGGTGAACCACGTGGTGGTGGACGGCCGGATCGTCATCCGGTCCGGTCCTGGCACGATACTCAGCGCCCACGTGGCTCCGGCGGAGGCCGTGGTGGCCTACGAGGCCGACGAGCTGGACGGGCACGAGCGCGTGGGCTGGAGCGTGATCATCACCGGGGTGGCGCGGCCGGTGACCGATCCGGAGGAGGCGGCGCGGCTCAGGGCCATGCTCACGCCCTGGGTGGCGGGCGAGATGGAGCAGGTGATCAGCATCCAGCCGGAGATCGTCACCGGCTTCGAGCTCGTGCCGGCAGCGGTGGTGGCGTAGCGGCGTACAAAGATCGATCCGCCGGGATAGTGGGCGGGGCGCGCCCGGATGGGGAACGCTGCCGGTGGGCAAACGGGCACGAAACCCCCACAGGAGTCGGGAGAACACCATGGGTGCTGCCGGTGCACGGCCGTTCGTCATCGATCCCGCGGGCCGCGACCTGCACGGTGAGGCCGAGCGCATCCGCGCGCTCGGGCCCGCCGCGCGCGTCGAGCTGCCCGGCGGCGTCCTGGCGTGGGCGGTGAGCGACCAGGCGCTGCTCAGGCGGCTGCTGACCGATCCGCGAGTGTCCAAGGACGCCTACCTGCACTGGCCGGCCTGGATCAAGGGCGAGATCTCGCCGGAGTGGCCGCTGTTCGCGTGGGTGGCGGTGCGCAACATGCTCACCGCGTACGGGCCGGACCACCGGCGGCTGCGCGGCCTGGTCTCCAGCGCCTTCACCGTGCGCCGCACCGCCGCGCTGCGCCCGCGCATCGAGGAGATCACCGCGCGGCTGCTCGACGAGCTGGCAGCCGTCCCGCCGGAGACGGTGACGGACCTGCGCGAGCGGTACGCCTACCCGCTGCCGATCCAGGTGATCTGCGAGCTGTTCGGCGTCGGCGACGAGGAGACCCGGGAGGAGGTGCGCCACTGCGCGGACTCCTTCTTCCAGATCGGCCGCCCCGACGCCCCCGACACGGCCGAGGTGCTGGGGCGGCTGCAGGCCGTCCTGCGCGGGCTCGTCGCCGACAAGCGCGAGCACCCCGGCGACGACCTGTCCTCGGCGCTGATCGCCGCCCGCGACGGGGAGAACACGCCGCTGGAGGAGCACGAGCTGGTCGACACGCTGATCCTGTTCCTGAGCGCGGGCCACGAGACCACGGTCAACCTGCTCGACAACGCGATCTACGCGATGCTCACCCACCCCGGCCAGCTCGCCCTCGTCCGCTCCGGCGCCGTGAGCTGGGAGGAGGTCATCGAGGAGACGCTGCGCAGCCAGGGGCCGATCGCGAACCTGCCGCTCCGCTTCGCCGTGGAGGACATCGACCTCGGCGACGGCCTCGTGCTGCCCGCGGGCGAGCCCATCCTGAACTGCTACGGCGCCGCCGGGCGCGACCCGCTGGTGCACGGGCAGGACGCCGGCGCGTTCGACGTCACCCGCGCCTCGAAGGAGCACCTGGCCTTCGGCTACGGCGTGCACCGCTGCCTCGGCGCGCCGCTGGCCACGCTGGAGGCCGCGATCGCGCTGCCCGCCCTGTTCGACCGGTTCCCCGGCATGACGCTGGCCGCCCGGCCCGGCGACCTGCTGCCGCTGGAGTCGTTCATCTCCAACGGGCACCGCGCGCTGCCCGTCCTGCTGTCGGTCTGACGTGGGCCCGTCAGCCCGCGCCCTCCTGGCCGCAGTGCCGCTGATCGCGGTGCTCACCGGCGGCGAGGAGGAGGCGCGGCCCCGGCCCGCCGTGTCCCGCTCTCCCGTGCGGGAGGCGGTCAGCGTGACGCCGAACGCCGTCTACCCGGCGGCGCGGGTCGAGGGCGGCACCGGGTCGATGCGGGTCACGTTCCCCGACGGATCGCGGGCGGAGATCACCTATCCGGCGCGGCTGAGCCTGGCCTCGCTCGGGGCGCGCCCGTACGTGGGCGGCACGCTGACGGGCGACGGCGGCGCGGAGTTCCGGGCGCTCACCGCGCCGCTCTACGGCGAGGCGGAGACGCCGGCCGGCCGGGAGATGATCCGCCCGCTCACCGCGAACGTCGGGGTCTGGCCGGGGCCGCCCGGCGTGGACACCGCCGGCCAGGTGCTGCTCTTCCGCTTCGGCGTCTGGCGGGTGGGCGGGCTGAGCCGCCGCATGCTCGTGGTCGCGCCGGTGCCCGGCTGCGGGCGGCTCGGCCGCACGCCGGTCGTCCTCGACGCCCGGCACGCCATCGCGGGCAGCACCTGCCGCGACGGCTTCCACCTGGCGGCGTCCGGCGACCGGGACTTCGTGCGCGAGGCGATCGAGCACGTCCGCGTGCGCCCCGCCTGACACCATGAACAAGCCTCGTATTGTTCACCGGACCTTGGCGCTGCCGTCTTTCCCTGACAAGCGGAGAAAGGCGATCATGACGGTGTCCGTCACACCTTCCGCAAGGAGGCCCCGTGCACGCTCCGCCGCGCCCTCGTCCCGCCTGGCCTGCCCGGCTCGCCGTCGTCCTCGCCGCCCTCACCTCCCTCGTCGGGCTGGGCGGGGTCGCCCCGGCCGAGGCCGCGGTCTACGGCTCCTGCACCATCTCCCGCTGCGCAGACGCCCGCTCGGCCGGCGCGATCTGGGCCTCCAAGGGCTACCCCACCAGCGCCGGCTGGTACTCCTGGCCCGACGGCAGGTACAACTACACCGGCGGGCGCCACTACAACCGCGAGGGGCAGCTGCCCGTCAACGCCACCTACTACGAGTACGACGTGTACTCCCGGGCCCGCGGCGCCGCGCGTGACGCGTACCGGATCGTCGTCAACCGCAGCACCGGCGCCGTCTGGTTCTCGCCCAACCACTACACCGACTTCTACCGGCTCTGAGGAAACGTCCATGAACGCTGCCCCGCGTCCGCTGCCCCCGTGGCTGACCGTGTCCACCGGCCGGGTCGTGGACGGGCGGGCCTGCAGAACCCGCGCCGCCTTCTTCGAGGAGGTGGCGCGGGCGCTGCGTTTCCCCGACTACTTCGGCCGCAACTGGGACGCGCTCACCGACTGCCTGCGCGACCTCGGCGCCGTCACGCTCGTCGTGCAGCACGCCGAGGAGCTGCTGGCCGACGAGCCCGCCGAGCAGCTCGCCACGTTGCTGACCGTGCTCGCCGACGCCGCCCACGACGGGCTGAGCGTGCGGCTGTGCACCGACGCCGGGCACGGCGCCGCGCTGCGGGCCCGCCTCGCCGACGCCCTCGGCTGAGCGGGTCAGCCCTGGAGGTAGCGCAGGACGGCCAGCACGCGGCGGTGGTCGGTGTCGGACGGGGCCAGGCCGAGCTTGGTGAAGATCTGCGTGACGTGCTTCTCCACCGACCCGTACGACAGGAACAGGGTCTCGGCGATGGCGCTGTTGGAGCGGCCCTGCGCCATCATGGCCAGCACCTCGCGCTCGCGCGGCGTCAGCAGCGCCAGCGCGTCACCGCGGCGGCTGGCCCCCATGATCTGCGTGACGACCTCGGGATCGAGCACGGTCTCCCCCGCCGCGACGCGGTCGAGGGCCGCCAGGAAGTCCTTGACGTCGGCCACGCGCTCCTTGAGCAGGTAGCCGATCCCGCGAGCGCCGCCCGCCAGGAGCTGCGCGGCGTAGTGGGTCTCGATGTACTGCGAGAACACCAGCAGCCCCAGCTCCGGCTGGTCGCGGCGGACCCGGATCGCGGCCCGCAGCCCCTCGTCGGTGTGGGAGGGCGGCATGCGCACGTCCACCACGGCCACGTCGGGGCGGTGCTCGGCCACGGCCGCCACCAGCGCGTCGCCGTCGCCGACGGCGGCCGCCACCTCGTGGCCGCGCGTGGTCAGCAGCAGGCACAGGCCGTCGCGGAGCACCACGGCGTCCTCGGCGATCACGATGCGCATGGGCGCTCCGATCATGCGCGCAGGGGCAGGTCCACGATGACCACCGTAGGCCCTCCGGCCGGGCTGTGGATCACCAGTTCGCCGTCCACCACCCGCACGCGGTCGGTCAGCCCTCGCAGCCCCGACCCGGCCGCCGGCTGCCCGCCCGCCACGGCGGCCCCGCCCTCGCCGTCGTCCCACACCCGCAGCCGCAGCCGCCCGTCTGCGGCCCGCAGCCGGATCGCGGCCTGCCGGGCGCCGCTGTGCTTGGCCACGTTGGCGAGCAGCTCGGCGGTGCAGAAGAACGCGATGGTCTCGACGGCGGGCGAGGGCCGCTCGGCCAGCTCCGCGTCGAGGTCCACGGGCAGCGGGCTGCGGGCGGCGAGCGTGGCCAGGGCGACCTCCAGCCCCTTGTCGAGCGCGGGCGGGTGGATGCCGCGGATCAGATCCGTCAGCTCCGACAGGGTCTCCTTGGCGCCGCGATGGGCTCCGTCGATCAGGGCGCGGACCCGTTCGAGCCGCTCCTGGTCCTCGGGGCGCTCCGGGTCGCCGGCCTCGGCGAGCTCCTCCCTGGCCATGCTGAGGCCGAGGGCCAGCGCGGTCAGCCGGGCGGCCGGGCCGTCGTGCAGGTCCCGCTCCACGCGGCGCAGCGCGGCGGCGGCGTCCTCCACGGCCTGCGTCCTGGTCTCCTCCAGCGTACGGATGCGGGCCTGGGCCGGCGGCGGGCCGAGCAGCCGGACCGCCAGCAGCCGCTCGAGGCCCAGCGCGAGGTGCACGACCATGGGGGCCAGCAGCAGCAGCCCCAGCCCCAGCACGCTCAGCAGCAGCGCGCCCGCCCAGCCGCCGGGGGCCGGGAGGCCGGGGACCTGCCACCACAGCGGGCAGGTGAGCAGCGCCAGGCCGAGCCCCCACGTCCCGGCGGCCGAGGCGAACGCGAGCGCCGCCGCGGGCAGGCGGACCACGGCGTGGATGATCGCCCGCCAGCCGGTGACGTCGCCGAGCGCCGTGCCCAGCCGGTTCAGCAGGCCCGTGGCCCGGCGGTAGGGCGCGGGCGCCGGCACCGGCGTGCCCGCCAGCGTCCGCACCAGCCCCCGGTTGGCCGCGCCGAGCCGCCTGGCGGCCACCACGCTGCCCGCCAGCAGCGGCAGGCCCACCAGGTAGGTGGAGGTCACCACGCCTGCCAGCACGATCAGCAGGTGGACCAGGCCCAGTGCGGCCATCAGGGGCACCGTCAACGTGTAGCCGAGCTCGCGCCAGATCCGCACCGGACCGCCTCCTTCTCCTCGCCTTCCAGGTTGGCCGAGCCGGCTGTGGAGGGCCACCCGGTGATCCCCCGGTGGTTGTCCCCGGGGTGGGACGGAGGCGCTCCCCGTGGTGCGCGGGCGGGAAGGCGGGTGAGGGTGGGCATCGGACATCGGTGGATCCAGAGGAGGAGTTCCGGCATGTTACGCAAGTCCGCGGCACTGGCGATCGCGACCCTGATGGGGCTGATGGGGCCGGCGGGGATGGCCCGGGCGACGGCGGGGCAGGTGGCTCATGCGCAGATCGAATGGCGGGCGTGCGGTGGTGAGGGGGATCCCGCCGGGATGGAGTGCGGCGCGCTCGACGTCCCGGTGGACTGGTCGCAGCCGCGCGGCGAGCGGATCAGCCTGGAGCTGGTCAGGCTGCCGGCCACCGAGCCGGCCCGCCGCATCGGCAGCGTGCTCGGCGTCCCCGGCGGCCCCGGCAGGAACGGCGTCGACGACCTCAAGCTGGCGGCGGCCGACCTGACCGAGCTGCGCCGCCGCTTCGACCTCGTCGGCTACCGCCCGCGCAGCACGCTCTGGAGCACCATCGCACCCGAGTCGTGCTGGCAGCCCGGCACCGCGCTGCACGACCCGCGCGACCGCGAGGACTTCGAGGCGATGGCGGCGTCGATGGCCGAGGCGTTCGAGACGTGCCGCGAGGACGACTCGACGGGCCTGTTCGCCCACCTGGACGCGCTGTCCATCGCCAGGGACATGGACGCGATCCGGCGGGCGCTGGGCGAGGAGCGGCTGAGCTTCATGGCCAACTCCTTCGGCGGGGTGGTCGCGGCCGCGTACATCAGGCTGTTCCCGCAGCGCATCAGGGCCATGTACCTGGACGGCGTGATCAACCAGACCGAGGGCTGGCCCACGGTGCACCTGGTCACGGCCGCCGGCGTGGAGCAGGCGCTGGGGCGGTTCGGCCGCTGGTGCGCGGCGACGCCCGCGTGCGCGCTGCACGGCGAGGACGCCGCGCGGGCCTGGCGCGAACTGGTCCGCGGCGCCGACCGCGAGCCCATCCCCGTCACCTCGCAGCAGCACGGCGAGGGCGAGCTGACCGGCTGGCACCTGCGCAACTTCGGCTTCGTCCCCGACCCGGGGCCCGGCCACTCCCGGTGGGTCACGCTGGCGGAGAACGTGGTCAAGGCGCGGCGCGGGGACGGGTCGGGGTTCGCCGACTTCGCGCTGGGCAACACGCGGGTCTGGGCGATGCCCGCGATGCTGGCGATGAGCTGCGGCGACGGGCGTGGGTACACCGGCTGGGCCCAGGTGCGGGAGTACCGCCGCGACGTGCGCGAGGTCGCGCCGAGCTTCGTGGGTGCGGCCTTCGACTCGCTGGGCTGCTCCGGCTGGACGGAGCCGGTGGCCAATCCGGCGCGGCGGCTGGACGTGCGCGGGGTGCCGCCGATGCTGGGGGCCGGTGCGCTGGAGGGGGACTTCCCGTGGACCGAGCGGTTCACCCGGATGGTGCCCGGTTCGGTGATCGTCGGTTATGACGGGCCGGGGCACGTGCTCTACCTGATGGGCAAGAAGTGCCCGATCGCGCACGCCACCGCGTACCTGACCGAGCTGAGACTGCCCGCCCCGGGCACCGTCTGCCCGGCCGAGTGACGCGCTGCGCCCCCCGTCGTCCGCCCCGCCGCGTGGCGGGGCGGGCGGCCTTTTCTTGCGCGGCCTGGGCGGACGGCGTCTTCTCCGCGCGGCCTCATGCGGCGGGCGGGCGGGTGACCTCCTGGATGTGGGCGTTGCGCAGGAGGATGAGCCTGGTCAGGTAGCGCTTCAGGATGAGGATCTCGGCGAGTGTGCCCAGCGGGGGCAGCGGGGCGGCGAAGTCGACGACGTCCGTCATGAGCGTGGCCGTGCCGTCGTGCGCCGCCTCGAACGTGTGGGCGTGGTGCCAACGGCGGAACGGGCCGCTCACCTGCTCGTCCACGAAGTACGTGGGGCGGGTGCAGGCGCTGATGGCCGAGGTCAGATGCCAGGTGAGGCCGAAGTGGCGGGCACGCCAGGTCACCCGGTCGCCCAGCGCGAGCCGCCCGGACGTGACGCCCGCCACCGCCCGCTCGCCCGTGTGGGCGAACGAGGAGGTGTGCACGTCCACCGAGAGGGACGCGTCGAAGACGACCGGTGGCGGCGCCGTGACCAGTGTGGTCACCTCGAAGCGGGGCACGCGCGCCGTCCTAGAAGCGGCGGAGCAGCTCGTCGGCGGCGGCGAAGGCGGCGACGACATCGGCAGCGGTGCGTTGCTGTTCTTCCCCTGTATCCCTCACCAGGCCCACCGCCTGACCGGCGTAGACGTAGGCGACGTCGAAGTCACCGGCCGCCCGTGCGGCCTCCAGCTCCTTCCTGGCCCCCTCGTCACCGGCCAGCTCCTCCTCCCGCCCGTCCCACCGCTCGAAGAACGCGTTGCGCAGCGCCCGCCCGCCGAACTCCGGCGGCCAGGCCAGCCGCTGGGCCACGTCGAAGACCCGCCCGTACGCCGTGCCGGTCTCGTCGGTGGCCAGCACCCGCGCCCGGGCGGCCTCCGGCAGCAGGGTCTCGGCGCAGCCGAGGAACGCCGTGCCCACCCAGGCCCCCGCCGCGCCGGCGGCCAGCACGGCGGCCAGCCCCCTGGCGGTGGCGATGCCCCCGGCGGCCAGCACCGGGACCGTCACCTCCGCCAGCACCCCCTGCAGCAGCGGCAGCGTGGCCACCTCGGCGCGGCCGTGGCCGCCGCCCTCGCCGCCCCTGGCCACCACGAGGTCGGCGCCGGCGTGCTCGGCCTGCCGCGCCTCCCGGGTGGTGCCCGCCTGGACGGCGACGGTGATGCCTTCGTGCCGGAGCCGCTCGACGTGCGGGGCGAAGTCGCCGAAGCTCACCGAGACCAGCGCCGGGCGGGCCTCGACGGCGGCTTCGAGCTGCTCCGGGTGGTCGGCGAGTGCCCAGGCCATCAGCCCGATGCCGTACGGGCGCCCGCCCGCGGCGGCGACGGCGGCCTGGTCGGTGATCCACGAGGCCGGGGCGGAGGCGGGCACGCCGATCATGCCGAGCGCGCCCGCCGCGGAGACGGCTGCGGCCAGCCGCCCGTCCCCGACGCTCGCCATCGGCGCGCCGACCAGCGGCACGTCCAGCCCGAAACGCTCGGTCAGCCAGGTACGCAGCATGTCTCGCTCCTCGTCACTGCGGGCGGCTCTGCACTCGGCGGGCAGGCCGGGGTCACTGCAGGTAACTCTCCACCTGCGAGACCGGCGCCACCTGGGCGTCGTCGGGGTCCAGGCCGGCCGACTGGCGGGCGCGGCGGCGGCGCAGCAGGTCCCAGCACTGGTCGAGGGTCTCCTCCAGGTGCGCGATCCGGGCGTGCTGCTCCGGCCCGGCCGACTCACGCCGGGAGAGCAGGTCGTGCTCCTCGTCCACGAGGGCGTGAATGCGCTGGAGGATCTGCTGGTCGTCCATCGTCCGTCCGATGCCTTCCTGTGTGCGTGCCGATCGGGCCCCACCTTGCCAGGGGGACGATCCACCGTACATCCCACCAATACGTGGCTCCCGACCGCCTGGCCCGTCCGCTCCCCGCCGGGCGCCGGGGCCCGGCCGAGACGAATTTCTCGCGCCCCGCATATCGCTGCGGCAATAAATTTCAGCGGGCCGGGAACGGCCCCGCCGCGCCGATCCCGTTATTCGGGATGCGTAATCTTCTTATGCCGTTACAGGAAGTACCGTTCCAAGGTCGCTTCCGCCGATCATTGGTCGCGGCAAATCAAGATCCAGGTGCAATCGTACGGTCCTGTCGGTGAAAGCCGCGCACTGCAGGGTGGTCGTAATGGATTTCAAGATCCTCGGGCCGATCGAGGTTCGTACCTCTCTCGGGAGACCGATCGCGCTCGGGCGCAGAAAACAGCGTGTTCTGCTGGCCGCCCTGCTGCTCAACGTGGGAAAGGCGATCCCCAGCCGCCGCATGCTCGACTGGCTGTGGGGCGAGCGCGCCCCCGCCACCGCCGAGTCGAACCTCTACACCTACATCTCCGCGCTGCGCAAGGTGCTCGGCTCTCCCTCTCGCATCGAGGCGGGCTCCCAGGGGTACATGCTGCGGGTCACGCCGGGCGAGGTCGATGTGACGCTGTTCGAGGACCTGGCCGCGCAGGGGCAGCTGGCGTTGTCCGCCGGACGGCACGACGTCGCGCTCGAACGGCTGACCCGGGCCCTGTGCCTGTGGCGCGGCGAGTCCGTCCTGGAGGAGCTGCCGTTGCCGGCGCCGCTGCGCTGCGAGGCGGCGCGGCTGGAGCGGCTGCGGGCCAGTGTCGTGGACGCCTCGCTGGAGGCCAGGCTGGCGCTCGGCCAGCACGGCGAGATGCTCGCCGACCTGGAGGCCCTGACCCACAGGGACCCGCTGAACGAGCGGCTCAGGGCCCAGCTCATGCTGGCGTTGTACCGTTCCGGCCGCAGGGCGGACGCGCTGACCGTCTACCAGAGCGCGCGCATGACGCTGGCCGTCGAGGTCGGCATCGATCCCGGCCCCGACCTGGTCCGCATGCACCAGCGCATCCTGGCCGACGACCCCGCGCTGACGCCGCCGCCGGCGGTCGCCGCGCGCAGGGCGCCGGCCGAGTTACCCAGCGGCTCGGCCGCCTTCACCGGCCGCACGGCCGAGCTGTCCCGCCTGCGTACGAGGCTCACCGCCGCCTCCGGCACGACCGCCATCTCGGCGATCACCGGCGCCGCCGGAGTGGGCAAGTCGGCGCTGGCCGTGCACGTCGCCCACCAGGTCGCGGGCCGCTTCCCGGACGGGCGGCTGTACGTGGACCTGCACGGCTCCACCCCCGGCGTCGCGCCGCTGCACCCCGCCGACGTCCTGGCCAGGCTGCTGCGCTCGCTCGGCGACGACACGGCCGCCGGGCCCGGCGGGCGGCTGGACGTGGACGAGGCCGCGGCCCGGTTCCGCTCGCTGACCGACGGCAGGCACCTGCTGCTCCTGCTCGACAACGCCCGCGACGCCGCGCAGGTGCGCCCGCTGCTGCCCGCGAGCCCGACCTGCCACGTGCTGGTCACCGCCCGCAGGACGCTCACCTCGCTGGACGGCGCGTCGCACCACCGCCTCGGCGTCATGGCCGAGGACGAGACCGCCACGCTGCTCGGCCGCCTGATCGGCGAGGAGCGCGTGGCGGCCGAGCAGCGGGCGGCCCGCGCGATCGTCCGGCTGTGCGCCGGGCTGCCCCTGGCGATCAGGATCGCCGCCGCCCGGCTGATCGCCCGGCCGGGGCTGTCGCTGCGGGTGCTGGCCGACCGGCTGGCGGTCGAGGAGCACCGCCTGTCCGAGCTGCAGGCCGACGACCAGGCCGTGCGGGCGTGCTTCATGATGAGCTACCGGAGCCTGGACGCCGAGTCCTCCCGGCTGTTCCGGCTGCTGAGCCTGCTCGGCGGCGCCGTCATCAGCGTCGTGGCCGCCGCCGCTCTGGCCGACCGCCCCGAGCCGCGCACCGCCGACCTGCTCGACCGGCTCACCGAGGCCCAGCTCCTTGAGGTGTGCGGGCACGACCGGTACCGCATGCACGACCTGATCCGCCTGTTCGCCCGCGAACGGGCCAGGGAGGAGGACACCGAGGAGGACCAGGCGCAGGCCCTGCGGCGGGCCCGGCCCGGTGTCTGGGCCTCCCCCGCCTACATGACGGTGCGGAGCTGAGGAAGGCCGGCCGGCGGGAAATCATCCGTATTCACCGGGAGTTCAGATCGAGAAATACCCGGCGAGCCGCTCCCGGCCGCTTTTTCTCCGCGCCGTCCCGCTTCAGGCCGCCGACCTATACACATTTGTATGGCACGGGGTGTAGCCGGGCTCGACATTGTTGACCGCATGTCTCACCTTTTCTCGCCGCCGCGAAGAAGGCCGGGCACCAGCGGAATTAACACGATCCGGGAAGGGCGGCCGTGGCCAGGCTCATCGGCGTAGACGAGTGTGAAAGTTTCACCGTAAAACAGGTCCAGGATCTGTACAGAAGGTACGTCAGCCGCAGCCAGGTCAGCCTCATGACCTCCTTCGGCTTCGGCCGGGAACTCGTCGAGAGCGCCGAGGGCGCCCGGATCAGGACACGCGACGGCCGCGAGGTGCTTGACGTCACCGGCGGGGTGGGCGTGCTCAACCACGGCCACAACCACCCCCGCATCCTCCAGGCCAGGCGCCGCTTCGCCGACGGCCGGCGCATGGAGGTGCACAAGGCGTTCTTCTCGCCGTACGTCGCCGCCCTCAGCCACAACATCGCCGAGCTGCTGCCGGGCGACCTGAACATCTCCTACTTCCCGAACTCCGGCGCGGAGGCCAACGAGGGCGCCGTCAAGATGGCGTACAAGTACCACGGGGGCCGCCGCAACACCATCCTGCGCTCCGACATCAGCTTCCACGGCAAGACCCTGGGCGCGGGCAGCCTGACCGGATCGTCGGAGAACTCCTTCCGCTTCCCCGGCCTGCCCGGCATCGTCGTGCACCCCTACGGCGACATCGCGGCCGTGCGCGCGGCCGTCGAGGCCGCCCGGACCCCCGACGGCGGGTGCGACGTCTACGCGATCATGGCGGAGCCGTACAGCGCGTCGAGCATGCGCTGCTGGTCGGAGAGCGACCTGTACGAGCTGCGCCGGCTCTGCGACGCCGACGACATCATCCTCATCTTCGACGAGGTGTATACGGGCTGGGGCAAGACGGGCAGCCTCTTCTACTTCATGCGCCATCCCGGCCTGCTGCCCGACATCCTCGTCTACTCCAAGTCCCTCGGCGGCGGCAAGGCGTCGATCTCCGGCTACACCGCCCGCGAGTCCGTCTTCCGCAAGGCCTACGACCGGCTCGCGGACGTCATCCTGCACAGCACCACCTACTACGGGTTCGGCGAGGAGACCGTCACCGCCATCGAGGCGGTCAACATCGTCGTCGAGGACGACTACCCGGCCAGGGCCCGGCAGATCGAGCGCGTCCTGGGCCCCGGCCTGCAGACCGTCCACAAGCGCCACCCCGACGTGGTCGGCAAGGTGAGCGGGGTGGGCGCGCTGTGGGGGGTGTTCCTCAGCGGCGGGCCCAAGGTGCTCGACCTGGCCGCCAAGCTCGCGCCGGGCTTCTCCGGCGACCCGCAGTTCCGTACCAAGCTGATCACGCTCTCGGTGATCGCCGAGCTGTACCGCGAGCACGGCATCGTCTCCTACTACAGCCCGAACGCCGACAACCCGCTCGTCGTCGCGCCGACCCTGGCCATCGAGCAGGAGGACCTCGAGTACTTCCTGGACAGCCTCGACAAGACGCTGGCCAAGGGGCTGCCCCGGCTGCTCGCCCGGTTCGTACGGGAGAAGGTGGGGTCGCGATGGCCCGCCGGGTCGTAGTCACCGGCAGCGCCGGCATGCTCGGCGGCCATCTGGCCCGCCGGCTCGTGCTCGACGGCCACGACGTGCTCGGCGTGGACCTGCGTCCCCAGGCCGACCCGCTGCTGGCGGCGGCGCACCGGACCGGCGACGTGCGTGACCTGGCGCTGATGACGGAGGCGATGACCGGCGCGGACGCGGTCGTGCACTGCGCGGGCGCGCTGCCCAGCTACCCGGCCGAGCAGATCCACGAGCTGATCGTCGGCGGCACCGCCACCGTCCTGGAGGCGGGGCGACGGGCCGGCGTGGAGCGGCTGGTGCACATCTCCTCCACCGCCGTGTACGGGCTGCCGGCGCTCGTGCCCACCCCCGAGGACCACCCGCGCGCGCCGGTCGACCCCTACACCAGGGCGAAGGCGGCGGCCGAGGAGCTGGCCGAGAAGTACCGGGCCGGCGGCATGTGCGTGCCGATCCTGCGCCCGAAGACCTTCCTCGGCCCCGGCCGGATGGGCCTGTTCGCGATGCTGTTCGAGTGGGCCGAGGAGGGCCGCAACTTCCCGGTGCTCGGCAGCGGCGACAAGCGCATCCAGATGTTCGCGATCGAGGACCTGGTGGACGCCGTGACCGTCGTGCTCGACGCGCCGGCCGGCGTGGCCGGCGACACCTACAACCTGGCCGCCGCCGAGTTCGGCACGCTGCGCGAGGACTTCCAGGCCGTGCTCGACGCGGCCGGCCACGGCAAGCGCGTGGTCTCGCTGCCCGCCGGACCGGCCCTGGCGGGGCTCCGGCTGCTGGAGCGCAGCCGGCTGTCCCCGGTGTACGGGCGGCTGGCGCGCAAGCTGCTCGCCGACTCCTACGTCAGCATCGACAAGGCCCGCGAACGGCTCGGCTTCCGCCCGCGGCTGTCCAACCGGGACGCGATCCTGCGCACGTACGCCTGGTGGCGCGAACACCGGGCGGCCGGGTCAGCGGCCGGGTCAGCGGCCGACGCCAAGGCCGGTGCGAACGGCGGCGCGAAGGGCGGCGCGACGAGCCGTGACGCGTGGCGGCAGGGCGCGCTGTCGCTGGCGAAGGTCTTCTTCTGAGCTATCGGGGTGAACCATGCGCCTTGTCGAATCGGCGGACGTTCCAGAGAGCCCGCAGCGTCAGGAGGACACCCAGGACCGGGACACGCAGACCCGCAGGCGCCCGCTCGCCGACCTGGCCGCCCTGATCCGGCCCTCCCACGCGGCCAAGGCGATCCTGCTGGTGCCCGTGGCCCTCATCGGCGCGGCCCCGCCCACGCCGGCCGAGGTGGTCGAGGTCATGTGGGCCACGGTGGCGTTCATGGTGGCCTCCGCCGCCGTCTACATCGGCAACGACATCGCCGACCGGCACCGCGACCGTCTCCATCCGGTCAAGCGCCACCGCCCCGTCGCGGCCGGCCGGGTGAGCGTGCTGACGGCCGCCGCCTGCTGCGCCGTGCTGCTCGCGGTGCTCGCGGCCGTCGTCGCCCGATCGCCCGCGGCCTCGTGGCCGGTGCTGGTGTACCTGGTGCTGAACGTCGCCTACACCCGCCTGCTCAAGCACCTGCCGCTGATCGACGTGGGCACGGTGGCCGTCGGCTTCGTGCTGCGGGTCCTGCAGGGGTACGAGGTGACCGGGGACCGGGTGCCCGGCTGGCTACTGATCACGGTGTTCTCCATGTCCCTGCTGCTGCTCATCGGCAAGCGCCGCCGGGAGCTGCTGGAGGGCGGGGCGCCGCACCGGCCCGCGCTGCGCGGCTACTCGATGGAGCTGACCAACTGGCTGCTGCAGATCGCCTCCGTGCTGGCCCTCGTCTCCGGCCTGATGTACCTGCGCGACGAGGGGCCGTTCGGCCCGCAGCACGGCCAGACGGCCATGATGTTGTCCACTCCGTTCGCGCTCTTCGCCCTCTTCCGCTACCTGCAGCTGCAGCTGGTGCACAAGGAGGGCGGCGATCCGGTGCGCGTGCTGCTGCGCGACCGCGTCATGGTCGCCAACTCGGTGGTGTGGGCCGCCGTCCTCGGCGTGACCCTCCTGCTCGTGCACCTGTGAGAACGACCCGTGAGAAAGCCCTGCGAGAACGACCTGTGCACAACGATCTGTGAGAGGAAGGCGATGGACGTCCGCTTACTGGGACCGGTCGAGGTGACCTCCGGCGGCCGGGGTGTCCCGCTGGGGCCGCCCCAGCGGCGCGCGGTGCTGGCCGCGCTGGCGATCGACGCCGACCGGCCCGTCTCGCTCGGCACGCTGATCGAGCGGGTCTGGGACGATCCGCCGGACCGGGCGGCCGACTCGCTGTACGCCCACATCGCCCGCCTGCGGCAGGCGCTGGCCGGGACGCGGGTCTCCATCGAGCGCCGCGACGGCGGTTACACGCTGGAGGTGGATCCCGACCGGGTGGACGCCTACCGGTTCAGGCGGCTGGCCAAGCAGGCGCAGCAACGGGCGCGCGACGACGCCGCCCGTACCAGGCTGCTGGGCGAGGCGATGGAGCTGTGGCGCGGCACGCCGCTCACCGGCATCCCCGGCGAGTGGGCCGCGCGCATGCGCTACGGCATCGAGCAGCAGTACGTCGGCGCGCTCGTCACCTGGGCCCAGGCGCACCTGCGCCTGGGCCGCCCCGACATCGTGGTCACCGAGCTGACCCCGCTGGTGCCGCGTTACCCGCTCGCGGAGCCGCTGGCGAGCATGCTGATGCGCGGCCTGTGCGCGCTGGGACGCGGCGCGGAGGCGGTGGCCCTGTACGCCCGCCTGCGCGGCTACCTCGCCGACCACCTGGGGGTCGAGCCGGGGCCTGAGCTGCGGGCGCTGCACCTGCGGATCCTGCGGGCGGGCGCGGACCCGGTGCCCCGGCCGGCCCTGCTGTACGCCCAGGTCACGGGTTGAACGACGCTGTACGCCCGGTCACCGGTCGAGCGACGTTGTACGCCCCGGTCACCGGTTCAGCGACAGGACGAGCCGCTGCCCGCTGTGGTCCGACAGGCCGTGCGAGCGGACCAGCCGGTAGTCGTGGACGGCGAGCTCCCGCGTCGTGTACGCCCAGTCGATCCGCCACAGGGACAGCAGGGGCCGCCGCTCGTCCCAGGACACGGGGTAGAGCGAGCGCAGCGCGGGCGTGGCGTCGATCATGCGCTCCGGCACCAGCCGCATCAGGCCCATCGCGGGCGAGGCGTTGAAGTCGCCCGCCAGGACGGCGGGCAGCGGGTTCGCCCGGATGTCGGCGGCCAGGGCGCGCAGGTTGGCCTCGCGGGCCTCGTGCTGCCAGCGGTCGAGGCCGCCCGTGGCGACCGGCGAGTTGATGTGGGTGTTGTAGAACGAGACGGTCCGGCCGGCGACGCGCAGATCCGTGCGCAGCGTCTTGACCGCGTGGAAGCCGGGCCAGGCGGCGCCGGGCGGCACGTGGCCTCCCTCGATGCCGCGCTCCTGGACGACGGGGAAGCGCGACAGCGTCACCAGCTCGCCCGCCGTGGAGAGGTGGAAGCCGGGGAACTCCCGGCGCAGCCGGGCCAGGTCGTGCACCCGGATCGGGCGGGAGTCGGGGCCGAAGTAGACGTACTCCTGCAGCAGGAGCACGTCGGCGTCCTGGGCGCGCAGGTAGCGGTAGAAGGCGGCGACGTCGCTCGCGGGCGTGCCGGTGGGCGGGGGCATCAGGGTGGTCACCGGCTGGTCCCAGTACCAGGTGTTCCAGGAGAACACCTTGATCGCGCCCGGTGGGGCGGGGGCGGGGTGGTGCCACAGCGTGGCGGGGTTGAGCCCGCTTCCGCTCCAGCCCAGCGTCAGCGACACCAGCGCCGCCGCCGCGCACGCCCTGCGGGCGCGGCGGCCCGCGGCCGGCGTCACGGCGAGCAGCGCCACGGGGACGGCCGCGAGCGCGAACGGCGGGACGAGCTCGGCGGCCTGCCACCACCACACCCGGCCGGACAGGGCGCGGTGCAGCACCACGAACACCAGCCACGCGACGGCCACGCTCAACACCAGCGGAATCCGCCGCCGCGCCCGCCGGGCCCCGCGCTCCAGCCTGGCGGCTCGCTCGCCGCCGCGCACCTCCGCCGCCGCGCCACTCCGCGCACCGGCCCGCCCATCAGCCCGCCCATCAGACCGTGCATCAGCCCGCGCACCGGCCCGCCCATCAGCCCGCCCATCAGCCCGCGCATCGGCTTGTGCATCGGCCCGCGCACTGGCGCCGGCGCCGGTCTCAGCGTCAGTCCGCGGGCGGGCCCCTGCGCCGGGCTGCGCCCCGGGGTGCACGACGCCGCGTGAGGCGGCGGGCGGGCGGGCGAAGCGGGCCCGGCCGAGCAGGGCCCGCAGCGGGGCCGTCACGTGGCCGCCTCCCCGGTGGCCGGCCGTCGCATGATCGGATCGGGGTCGTAGAGCCGGCGGAAGCGCGCCGAGCACGACCACCGCACCACCCCGGCCGCCACCCCGGCCGCGATGGCCACGTTCACCAGGAAGTGCACGGCACCGAAATACAGCAGGAACAGCACCCCCCGCCGGCGCAGCACGAAGCGGTACATGCCGAGGTCGGCCAGCAGCGACACGGCCAGGGCGAGGGCCGCGAGCCCGGCGCCGGCCGGGCCGAGCGGGACGGCCAGGGGCAGGGCGGCCAGCGCCGCCAGCGCGGCGAGGCTGCCGCCGGCCCGGCTGGAGGTCTCGAAGCCGCGGGCGAAGCGCCGCCGCCGCGCGTACAGCGGCACCCGGGCGCGCCCCCGCCGGTACAGCTTGCGCAGCAGCTTGACCAGCTTGTCGTCGTGGTCGTGCCGCGAGCGCACGGCGGTGGTGAGCACCATCTCGTACCGCTGGGTGAGCCGGTGGCCGTAGTCGACCTCCTCGGTCTCGCGCAGCCGCGGGTTGAACGGCCCGACCTCGTCGAACACGCGGCGCGGCATCGCCATCAGCGCCGGGAACAGGAACGACACGGGCCCCTCTGAGCTGACCGTCCAGTAGTGGTACTGCAGCGCGCGGTACTCCTCGACGAGGCTGTCGCGGATCAGCGGCTCGGGGTCGTGCACGCTGGACACGGCGCCGAGCCGCGGATCGGCGGCGAGCAGGCCCACCGCCACCTCGGCGGCGTCGGGGTAGGCGGCCACGTCGGAGTCCACGAACATCAGGATCTCACCCCGCGCGTGCTCCGCGCCGAGGTTGCGCGCGGCGGCGGTGCCCAGGTTGCGCTCGGTGCGGATCACCCGCACGCCGAGCCGCCGCGCGACCTCCGCCGAGTCGTCGGTGCTGCCGTCGTCCACGACGATCAGCTCCATCGGCCGGTACGTCTGCGCCTGCAACGCGCGCAGGCACAGCTCCAGCGAGGCGGCGTAGTTGTAGTTGGGCACGATCGCCGACACCAGGGGCCCTTGCCCGGTCATCGCTCACACCTCCGCGGGCAGGTCGTACGTGCGGCGGAACCTGCTGGACACCAGGCACTGGGCGGCGCCGGCGAACACCGCCACCGCGACGGTGACGTTCACCAGGAAGTGCACCCCGGTGAAGAACAGGGTGAAGGGTATGCCGGCGTACCGGCGGACGAAGCGGTACATGCCCAGGTCCGCGGCGATCGAGCCGGCCAGCAGCACGGCCGGCGCGGCCAGCCAGGCCGGGCCGAGCAGGACCGGCAGCGGCGCGGCGAGCACGGCGAACAGGGCGGCCAGCGAGCCCCAGCCGCGGCTGCTGTTGGCCGGGCCGCCGTTGAAGTCGGGGCGGCGCAGGTAGAGCGGGATGTGCAGGCGGGCGCGGTGGAAGAACTTCGACAGCACCACCTTGAGCCGGTCGTCGTGGTCGTGCCTGCCCCTGATCCGGTTGTCGAGCACGATGCGGTAGCGCTGGGTGACGCGGTGGCCGTACTCGGCGTTCTCGCTGTGGCGCAGCGCCGGGTTGAGCGGGCCGATCTCGCGGAAGACCTCCGCCCGCATGGCGAACAGCGCGGAGTAGATCGTGCTGATCTCGCCCTCGTCCCCGGAGATCCAGTAGTGCAGCTGGAGGCTGCGGTAGCGCTCGACGAGGCTGTCGGGGATCAGCGGCTCCGGGTCGTAGGTGCCGCACACCACCCCCAGCGTGGGGTCGGTGGTGAGCAGCCGCACCGCGTGCTCGACCACGTCCTCGGCCAGCGCCAGGTCGGAGTCGAGGAAGAACAGCACCTCGCCGCGCGCGTGCTCGGCGCCGAGGTTGCGCGCCGCCGGGGCGCCGATGTTGGTGTCGGTGACCACGACGCGCACCCCGTGCCGGTGCGCGACCGCCACGGAGTCGTCGGTGCTGCGGTCGTCGACGACGATCACCTCGATGCGCGGGTACGTCTGCCGCTCCAGCGCGCTCAGGCACAGCTCCAGGGTGCGGGCGTAGTTGTAGTTCGGCACGATGACCGAGACCAGCGGCTTCATCGGGCCTCCCGGCGCCCGGTCCGGCGCAGCAGCAGCGGCAGGGGCCGGCCGAGGCCGCTCCTGGTGAAGTCGGAGGAGTTGTTGACCCGGGGGTAGGGCTCGGCCGGGACGGGGACCTCCAGGAACTCGCACAGCGGGCCCCACCCGGCGGCGGCGTCGAAGACGAGCAGCCGCTCGGCCGGGATGGCGGCGACCACCCTGGCCATGTGCTCCTGGAACAGCTCGACGGCCCGTCCGGGCTCCCGGTCGGCTGCCGTGGCGAAGGTCCGCGCGTCGAGGGTCGTGTCGACCATCCTGACGAACGCGGCGAGGTCGGTGCCGAGCAGCGACGACAGCAGGAGGGCGGCCCGGCCGGGCACCGACTCGATGCGCCGCCGCTGCGCGAACAGGGTCCGCTGCATGCTGGCCAGCCAGCGCTCCGGGTCGCGCGTGGTGAGGATGACCTTGGCCTTCGGGTAGTGGTCGGCGAGCTGCCGCCAGTAGGCGGAGGTCGGGCCGTCCACGCACGACTCGTAGCCGACGAGGAGCCGGTCCCAGTCCACCTCGCGGGCCGCGGCCGCGGCGAGCCAGGGCCTGATCTGCCAGGGGTGGGTGAAGACGTCCACCATGTGGTGGCACGGCCCGAACCCGAGCCGTTCCAGCGCCGTCTTGAGCGAGAGCGTTCCGGTCCGGCCGAAGCCGGTGGCGATGACGCGCATGGCCGCTCAGTCCTGGGCCGCGAGCCGGGCGAGCCGGTCCAGGCGGGACAGCGCGAACCGCTGCGTGACGCCCACCGCGCCGCCGAGCGCGCCGGTGAAGGTGACGGCCAGGTGCACGCCGGAGAAGTACAGCCCGAACGCGGCGCCCCGGTGCCGGAAGGCGAAGCGGTAGGTGCCCGCGTCCAGCGCCATGGCGGTCGCGATCATCGCGGGCGGGACGAGCGCGGCGGCGCGGCGCGCCCGCGCGGGCACGCCACCGGAGCGGGCGCCGGGCAGCACCCGGGGTAAGGCGAGGGCCGGGACGGCGGCCAGCAGCAGGACGCCGCCGATCGCGCGCGGCACGGAGTCGCCGGGCGTCTCCCCCTCGCGCCAGTCCAGCGCGCTGAGCCGGGCGCGCCGGAAGACCTTGCGCAGGATCGTCGCCACGGTGGCGTCGTGGTCCTTGCGCCCCCGGATCGCGTCGCTCAGCTTCACCTCGTACGAACGCGTCACGCGCACGCGGTAGTCGGAGGAGACGGTCTCGCGCAGCCGGGGGTCGAACGGGCCGACCTCGGCGAACACCTTGGCGGGCACGGCGAGCACGGACGCGTGCAGTTCGAGCGTCGGCCGGTGGGCTGGCATCCACCAGCGGTGCATCTGCAGCGCGCGGTACCGGGCGGCCGGGCTCTGGGAGACCAGCGACTCGGGCAGCAGGATGCCGCCCAGCGCGCCGACCTCGGGGTGGTCCCGCAGGATCCGCACCGCGTTCGCCACGGCGTCGGGTTCGAGCGCGATGTCGGCGTCGAGGAAGAACAGGATCTCCCCGGTGGCGTGCTCGGCGCCGAGGTTGCGCGCGGGGGTCGGGCCGCCGTTGACCCTGGTGCGGACCACCTTGGCCCCCATGGACGCGGCCACCAGCGCGGCGTCCTCGGTGCCGCAGTCGTCCACCACGATGACCTCGAGGTGCGGGTGGGTCTGTGCCCGCAGCGCGTCCAGGCAGAGTCGCAGCACGCCGGACCGGTTGTAGCTGGGGATGATGACCGAGACTAGCGGGTGCTCCCGACTCATGATGTGTGCTCCATCGGCGGTGTCGGACCTCATGTCCGGCTCACGGTAGGCACGGTGCCTTGTCCCGTTCTTGTCGTGGCGGGCGCGCCTGCCGCGACAAGAACGGGACAAGGCGCGCCCACTACGTTCGGCCCCGTGATCGAGCAGCGGCTAGCCACCCCCTCGCCGCGGCCGGCGAGCTCCTGGGCGGGACGGGTCAGGCGGTGCGTGCGCCCGCGCCGGCGCTGGTGCCTGGGCACCAGGCTGGTGGTGACCGCGTCGGTGGCGTGGCTGCTGTTCGTGCTCTGCCACCTGGCGGCCAGCGGGCGCCTGGCGTGGTGGGCCCCGATCGAGCTGGTCCCGCCGCTGCTGTTCCTGCTGGTGCCCGCGCTGCTGCTGGTCGTGGCGCCGCTGGCCAGGCCGGTGCGCCGGCGCGTCATCCCGCTGCTGGTGCTCACCGCGGTGCTGGGCGCCGGGCGCAGCGGGATCAACTACGCCACCCTCTGGTACGCCCCGCCGCCCGCGGGCCCCGCGGCCATCACCGTGGCCGCCTGGAACACCCAGTTCTGGGACCAGGACTGGCGCACCGCCGACGGCGACCGGTACTCCCCCGGCTTCTACGCCTACCTGCACGAGCTGGACGCCGACGTCTACCTGCTGACCGAGTACCTGTACGTGAACACCGCGGCCGGGGACATGCGGTCCCAGCGCTGGACCGCCGACCTGGCGATGCGCATCGACAAGCTGGCCGAGCTGCGCCGCGAGTTCCCCGGCTACCACGTCGCGGTGTCCGGCGAGCAGATCACGCTGTCCCGCTTCCCGATCGTCGGGCACCGGGGCCTGGACCTGCGCCCGTGGCTGCCGCCGGACCAGCGGGAGATCCCCGAGGCGCTGCGGGGCTGGCCGGAGGGTTACACGGTCGAGACGCTGCGCACCGACCTCGACGTGCGCGGCACGACCGTCTCGTTCTACGCCGCTCAGATCGCCCAGCCGCCGCTCGAATGGCGGCTGTACGACGCCGCGGCCCGTGACGCCGCCGTCAGCAAGACGCTGCGGCGGGAGGCGAGCTACCGGGCCCTCGCCGCGGACGTCGCGGCCAACCCCCATCCCGTCGTGCTCGCCGGCGACCTGAACACCTCCCCCGCGATGGGCGCCCGCCGCCTGCTCCCCGAGCGGCTGGTCGACAGGACGCCCGCGCTCTCCTCCCTCTATCCGGCGACCTACCTGGCCGGCACCGCCGAGCTGTGGCGGATCGACTGGCTCTACACCAGCCCCGACGTGACCGTGCACCGCTACGACCTGCCCGGCGCGCGGGGGCTGTCCGACCATCGGGCCCAGCGCATGGTCGTCTCGGTGCCGTGACCGGCGCCGCTTCACCGACGAGAGGAACGACCCATGCCCGACGAGGTGGCCTGGCGTGATGACGTCGCGGTCGTCGTGCCCAACTACAACAAGAGCAAGACCCTGCGGGCGTGCCTGGAGTCGGTGTACGCGCAGACGTACCGGCCGGCGGAGGTCGTCGTGGTGGACGACGTCAGCACCGACGGCTCGCCGGAGATCGCCAGGGGGTTCCCGTGCACGCTCGTCCAGTCGCCGCGCAACCAGGGGCCGGCGGGGGCCCGCAACCTCGGGGTGGCGCGCAGCTCGGCTCCGCTGCTGTTCTTCGTCGACTCCGACACGGCGCTGGCGCCCGACGCGATCCGCAACGCGGTCAAGGCGTACCGTGAGACGCCGGACTGCGGCCTGGTGCAGGGCATCTACGACATCGAGCCGCTCTACGACGACGGCCCTGTCGAGCGTTACCGGGTGTTGTGCGAGCACTACGAGCGCAGCCGCACCACAGCGACGTTCCTGTCCTGCACGCTGATCCCGCGCTCGGTCTTCGAGGAGGCGGGTGGCCTGGACGAGCGGCTGCGCGACGGCGAGGACTTCGAGTTCGGCACCCGCGTCCCGGCCGGCTACCGGCGGGTCGTGAGCACGGCCGTGGTCACCAGGGCCGACGACGAGGACCGGTTCTGGGGCTGCCTGGCGGAGCGGTTCGTGCGGTCCACGACCCTGCCGGTGATCATGGTGCGGGCGCGGCGGCTGCGCGGCGAGGGCAGGGCCGGATTCCAGCTCGACATGATCGGCACGGGCCGGCAGCGGCGCCGCAAGGGGCCCAGGCTGTCCTCGGCCTCGGCCACGGCCGTGTTCCTCACGCTGCCGCTCGCGCTGGTCAGCCCCTGGCTGCTGGCCGTGCCGGCGGCGGCGCTGACGGTGTTCCTCTACCGGAACCGCGTCTTCCTCGGGTTCGCCCGCCGCCACCGGGGTGTGCGCTTCGCCGGGTGGGTGGCGTGGATGCAGCTCTGCTTCCACGCGGCCTTCTTCCTGGGCGCCTGCGTGGGGCTGCTGCGCGTCGCCTACGAGCTGGGCCGCCGCCGGGGCGAGCCGATCAGGACGGGCCCGTCCCCGGTGCCGTCGGGCGGGGCACGCGAGTGAGGAGGATCAGGCTTCCCCGGCTGCCCCGGCCGGTGGTGCGGGCGCTGGTGGCGGCGTTCGTCCTGGCCGTCCTGGCCGCCATCGCGTGGTCGATGTCCCGGCTGGACTGGAGCGTGGTCGGCGTCCTGTTCTCCCGCAACGACGCCGGCCGGATCGCCCTGCTGCTCGGCGGCTCGCTGCTGGCGAGCACGGCCGGGCTGTCGTTCGGCTTCCTGGCCTGGCGCGTCGTGCTGCTGGAGCTGGGGCCGGCGATCAGCGGGCCGCGCGTGGTGCGCATCTTCTTCGTCGGTTTCCTGTCGAAGTACCTGCCGGGACGGGTGCCCGGCATGCTCGCCACCGCCAAGGTGGCCACGGTCAACGGCATCACCTTCGGCCGGCTGATGACCACGGCGGCGCTCGTCATGAGCCTGGTGCTGCTGAGCGGGTTCACGATCGGGCTGCTGGCGGGCGTGCAGGTGCTGGGGGCGCGGGCGGCGTGGCTGGCGGGAGCCGCCGTGCTGGTCGTGGCCGTGCTGGTGCGCCCGCAGCTCGTCAACCGGGGCGCCGCGCTGCTGCTGCGGCTGCTGCGCCGCCCGGCGGCGGCCAAGGCGGCCTCGGTGCGCGGGGTGCGGCTCGCGGTGGCCTGGCAGAGCCTGTCCTGGGTGGTCACGGGGCTGCACCTGTGGCCGCTGGCCGTCGCGATGGGCGCGCCCGCGTCCCGCTCACTCCTGCTGTGCGTCGGCGCGTTCACGCTCGCCACCTCGGTCGGCATCGCGGCCGTGTTCATCCCGGACGGGATCGGCGTCCGCGAGGCGGTGCTCACGGCCGCGCTGAGCGTGGTGCTGCCTGCCCCGGCCGCCGCGGTGGTGGCCCTGGCCAGCCGGCTGGTCTCCACCGTCAGCGAGGTGCTGCTCGGCGCGGTCGCCCTCGGGGTCGCCGAGTACCTCGTCCGCCGCGAACGGGCCGAGGCGCCCCAGCCCGTAACGGGACGAAAGGTGTGATCTCCGACGCTGTTCACCTGGGTGCTCCTCGGGCAGCGCCCCCCGTTCACCGGCGGGTCCTTGACTGCCGTGGCAGACACTTCGCACGGGACCAAGGACGTACATGCACCGCAACACCCTCTCCGCCGTCGCGGCGGCCGTGACCCTGCTGGCCGCGGGAGCGGCGCCGGCCGCGGCGGCCACGCCGCCCGGCTCCTTCTTCGGCGGGAAGCTGCCGCTGAGCGCGCCCCCGGTGACCACGACGGTGGCGCCCGGCGTGACGCTGACCTCGATGTCGCTCGGCGCCAAGGACGCCGGCGACCACTGGACCGTCCACGTCTACCTGCCGGGCACCGCCGACGGGCCGCTGGGCACGGCCGCCACCGCGCTGGGCGCGCGGGAGATCGCCGACCGGGTGGCGGGCGCGCTGCGGGAGAAGGGGTTCGAGCCGCGGGTGGAGGAGGTCGCCACGCGTGCCTTCGCCGACCGCCCGGCCGGCACGCTGGGCTGGACCGTCCGCGTCGGCCGGTACGCCACCGGCGCCGAGGCCGCCTCCGCGCTGTCCACGATCAGGGCGGCCGGCTTCGCGGGCGGCACCCGCTACACCGCGCAGGACGGCACCGACCCGGGCGCGCCGCAGCAGGTGCACCTGCTGCGGGTGGACTTCCGCCAGTTCCGGGGCACGGTAGGCACCGACTTCGGCGCCGCGCTGAACGGCACGGAGAAGCTCACCGACCTGGCCACCGCCGCCGGCGCCGTGGCGGGGATCAACGGGCAGTGGTTCTACAACAGCGCACCCGGCGGCATGTACGTCAAGGACGGCAGGCTGATCGGCTCCGCCACCCAGGGCCGCGCCGGCATCAAGATCACCAAGGGTGGCCGCGCGGTGGACGTGGACACCTACACCGCCCACGTGACCCTGCGCGCCGGGCGCGACAGCGTCGAGATCGACGGCGTGAACCGGCTGCCCGGCGAGATCTGGAACTGCGGCGGCGTCGGCGGCGACCTGCCCACGGAACGGCCGCAGCACGACCTGAAGTGCACGGACCCGAGCGAGCTCGTGCTGTTCACCCCGGAGTGGGGCACGCCGCCCGCCGGAGCCGGCGCCGAGGCCGTCCTGGACGCGCGCGGCACGGTCACCGCCGTGAACGCCTCGCGCGGCTCGGCCGTGCCCGCCGGCGGCTCCACGATCCAGGCCATCGGCGACAGCGCGGCGTGGCTGCTGGAGCACGCCAGGCCGGGCGAGCGCCTCAGGGTCACCGAGCGGGTCGAGGACGGCAGGGGGCGCCGGGTCGCGCTGACGCCTGACACGACGATCCTCCAGGTGGGCCCCTCCCTGGTACGGGACGGCAGGATCTCGGTGAACGCGGCGGCCGACGGGGTGATCCGCGAAGGCGCCGACCAGACGTTCACCTACAACTGGACCGTCCGGGCCAACCCTCGCTCGATGATCGGGACTGACGAGCGGGGCCGGCTGATGCTGGTGGTCGTGGACGGGCGGCAGGACGGGTACAGCGAGGGGCTCGGGGTGGCGCAGACCGCCGAGCTGATGAAGCTGCTCGGGGCCCGGGAGGCGATGAACCTCGACGGGGGCGGGTCGAGTGTCATGGTCACGTCGGGCGGCGGGATCGTGAACCGGCCCTCGGACGCGGCGGGGCAGCGGTCGCTGGGCAACGTCATCCTGGTGCGGCCGTAACCCTCTCTAGAGGTGGCAGGCCTCGCGGACCGTGAGGTCGCCGAGGTGCCGGGTCCATTCCGGGGTGCCGTGCACGCGTGCGGCCAGCCGTTCGCACGCCGCCGGCGCTCCGGGAGGGACCGGCGTCCGCCACACCTGCAGATCACCGTCGCCGTTCGGCGCGACGAGCGTCGCGCCGCGCCCGTCCAGGGCGAGGTCCGCCGGTCCCGTCGAGAGGTGGTCCAGCTGGGGCCCGGTCTGTCCCTGGCCGTCCACCGACCGCAGGCGCGCGGAGCCGTCCGTGTCGACGCTGGCGATCGTCGTCCTGTCGGCGCTGACCGCCACCTTGCGGATCGCGCCTCTGAGGCCGGTGAACGAGCGGGGCGGGCCGCCGCCGGCCGGATCCCACACGAGCACGCCGGAGGAGTAGGTGGCGGCCGCGAGCACCTTCCCGTCGCCGCCGAGCGCCACGTCCCGCACCCGGTCGGGAGCCTGGAGGAGCTGCTTCCCGGCCGGCCGCTCGGGCCGGGCGGTGTCCCACGCCCAGACGGCGCCGCGGCTGTCGTAGCCGGCCAGGGTGCGGCCGTCGGCGCTCACCGCCACCCCGACGATCGCCGGCGGGCCGCGCAGGGCACGGCCGGGGGTGAACGGTGAGGTGGCGTCCCAGATCCACACCGTTCCCCTGGTGCCGGCCCCGGCGAGCAGGCGGCCCTCCGCGCTCATCGCGATGTCGCCGACGGGCAGGCGGTGGCCGGTGAAGGGCCGGCTGGGCTCGGGCGGGCCGGCCGACGAGGCAGCGTTCCAGGCCGGCGAGGGTGGCGGCGACGGCCGGCAGGTCGGGCAGCCGGGATCCGGGCCCGTGGCGGCCACTGCCGGTCAACAGGACGCGGGCACCGGGGGTGGCCAGCAGCAGCCCGCCGTCGGCCATGAGACCTCCCCGGCACCGGTCAGGGCGAGTGCCCGCATATCGCTGCGAATCGCCGGAGCGCTACATGACAGCGCTGTCTTGACAGCGCGCCGCCCGGGTGAAACTTTCTTACCAGATCGGGGTTGACAACGTTGTCAGATTTGTTCGTCCTGACCTGCCGACCTGCGGAAACGTCCCCGATGAAGCGATCCGTCCTGACAGCACTCTTAGCTCCCCTCATCACTCTCGCCCTCGCGGCTCCCGCCACCGCCGCGCTCACCGCACAGAGAGGTCCCGGCCCCATTCCCCACCCAGGCCCTTCGGGCACCCCCTCCCCCGGCCCGTCCTACAGCCCGCCGCCCGACCCGTCCGTGGCCGAGCCGGCCCCGCCCACCGACGAGGTACGCCGGGCCGCCCGCGACGGCCAGGACCTGGCCAGGGCGGAAGGCGCGGCCTTCGCCACCTCCTTCGAGCCGGGCGACCCGCAGCCGACCTGGACCAACACGGCCGAGCGGTCCAGGAACACCACCGGCACCCTGCCCGGCCGCATCGAGGGCAGCGTCGCCGACCGGATCACCCGGGTCCTGGCCAGCGGCGAGTACGCGGCCTCAGGCGAGGTGAAGGAGAACCTGGCCGACACCGACGCCAACACGAAGTGGCTGGTGTTCACCGGCACGGGCTGGGCCCAGTACGAGCTGTCCGAGCCCGTCGCGGTCGTGCACTACGCGCTGACCTCGGCCGACGACGCCCCCGAGCGCGACCCGCGCGACTGGGAGCTGCAGGGCTCGCAGGACGGCCGGTCCTGGACCACCCTCGACACCCGCACCGGCGAGACGTTCACCGCCCGCCACCAGCGCAAGGAGTACCGCTTCGGCAACACCACCGCCTACGCCCACTACCGGCTGAGCATCACCCGCGTCGGCGACGGCTCCATCGTGCAGCTCGCCGAGTGGGAGCTGTCGGACGGCGGCAGCGGGCCCCCGCCGCCCAGCGACATGCGCACGCAGGTGGGCACCGGCCCCACGGGCGGGTACGTCTCCAAGCCGCGCGCCGGCTTCACGGGCCTGCACGCCCTGCAGTACGCGGGCAGCACCACCGCCGAGGCCGGCGGCCACTCGGTGAACAGGGTGTTCGAGGTGGACCTGCCGGTGACGGCCACCACGGAGCTGTCGTACCTGGTCTTCCCCGAGTTCACGGCCGCCGACCCGCGCTACCCCAGTACGTACGTCTCGGTGGACCTGGCCTTCGGCGACGGCACCTACCTCAGCGACCTCGGGGCCGTGGACCAGCACGGCGTCCGGCTGGCCCCCAGGGCGCAGGGCGAGTCCAAGACCCTCTACGCCGACCAGTGGAACTTCAAGCGCGCCGAGATCGGCCGGGTGGCGAGGGGCAAGCGGATCACCCGCATCCTGGTGTCCTACGACAGCCCCGCCGGCCCGGCCGGGTTCCGCGGCTGGGTGGACGACATCAGGATCGTCTCCGAGCGCAGGCGGCAGCCGTACGAGGGGCGCTCGGCGCACCGCAGCCTCGCGGACCACGTGGTCACCACCCGGGGCACGCACTCCACCGGCGGCTTCTCGCGGGGCAACAACTTCCCCGCCACCGCGGTGCCGCACGGCTTCAACTTCTGGACGCCGATGACCGACGCGGGCTCGACGAGCTGGTTGTACGAGTACCACCGCGCCAACAACGCCGCCAACCAGCCGGAGATCCAGGCGTTCACGGCCAGCCACGAGCCCAGCCCGTGGATGGGCGACCGGCAGACCTTCCAGTTCATGCCGTCGGCGGCCGAGGGCGTGCCTGACCCGTCGCCTACCGCCCGCGCGCTGCCCTTCCGGCACGAGCGCGAGGTCGCGCGCCCGCACCTGTACGCCGTGACGTTCGACAACGGCGTCAAGGCGGAGCTGGCGCCGGCCGACCACGCGGCGCTGGCCCGCTTCACCTTCCCCGGCACCGCGGCGAAGCTGATCTTCGACAACGTGAACGACAGCGGCGGCCTCACGCTCGACACCGGCGCCGGCGTGGTCACCGGCTGGTCCGACGTGCGCAGCGACCTGTCCACCGGGGCCACGCGGATGTTCTTCCACGCCGTCTTCGACCGCCCGGTCACCGGCGGCGGCAGGCTGACCGGCCAGGGCCGCGACAACGTGCTCGGCTACCTCGCCTTCGACGCGGGCCAGGCGCGCACGGTGAGCATGCGCATCGCGTCCTCGCTGATCAGCGTCGAGCAGGCGAGGCGGAACCTGGAGCTGGAGATCGCCGCCACCGACACGCTGGAGACGGTCAGCGAGCGGGCGCGGCGGGCCTGGGACGCCAAGCTGGGCGTCATCGAGGTGGCGGGGGCGAGCAGGGACCAGCTGGTCACGCTCTACTCCAACCTGTACCGGCTGTTCCTGTATCCGAACTCCGGCTTCGAGAACACCGGCACCGCCGCCGCGCCGGTGTACCGGCACGCGGTGCAGTCGGCCACCGGCACCCCGCCCAGCACGCCGACCGAGACGGGCGCGCGGGTGGCCGACGGGAAGGTGTACGTCAACAACGGCTTCTGGGACACCTACCGGACGACGTGGCCGGCGTACGCGCTGCTCACGCCGCGGGCGGCGGGCGAGATGGCGGCGGGGTTCGTCCAGCAGTACCTGGACGGCGGCTGGATCGCGCGCTGGTCGTCGCCGGGGTACGCCGACCTGATGGTGGGCACCAGCTCCGACGTGGCCTTCGCGGACGCCTCCCTGAAGGGGGTGCCGGGGCTCGACGCCGAGGCCGCCTACGCCGCCGCGGTGAAGAACGCCACGGTGGTGCCGCCCAGCCGGCACGTGGGCCGCAAGGGCCTGGAGACCTCCACGTTCCTCGGCTACACGAGCATCCAGTCCACCGGCGAGGCGATGTCGTGGGCGCTGGACGGCTACATCAACGACTTCGGCATCGCGAACCTGGCCCAGGCGCTGGCCGAGCGGTCCACGGGCGCGCAGCGGGCCCGCTACCTGGAGGAGCACGAGTACTTCCGTGAGCGGGCGCTGAACTACGTGCACCTGTTCGACCCGGCGGTGCGCTTCTTCCAGGGCAGGAACGCCGACGGCTCGTTCCGCCGCAAGCCGGGCGCCTACGACCCGCGCGTCTGGGGCTCCGATCACACCGAGACCAACGGCTGGAACATGGCCTTCCACGTGCCGCAGGACGGCCGCGGCCTGGCCAACCTGTACGGCGGCGCGAAGGAGCTGGCGGACAAGCTGGACACGTTCTTCGCCACGCCGGAGACGGCGCGCTTCCCCGGCTCGTACGGCGGCGTCATCCACGAGATGCGCGAGGCCAGGGACGTGCGGATGGGCCAGTACGGCCACAGCAACCAGCCCTCGCACCACATCGCCTACATGTACGACTACGCGGGCCGGCCGTGGAAGACGCAGGCCAGGGTGCGCGAGGCGCTGTCGCGGCTGTACCTGGGCAGCGAGATCGGCCAGGGTTACCCGGGCGACGAGGACAACGGGGAGATGTCGGCCTGGCAGGTGTTCGGCGCGCTGGGCTTCTACCCGCTGCAGATGGGCAGCCCGTACTACGCGATCGGCTCGCCGCTGTTCGAGAAGGCCACGGTGCGGCTGGAGAACGGCGGCAAGCTGGTCATCAGGGCGCCGGGCAACAGCGAGCGCAACGTCTACGTGCAGGGGCTGAAGGTCGACGGCAAGCGCTGGGACAAGACGTACCTGCCGCACGACCTGATCGCCGGCGGCGGCGAGCTGGTCTTCGAGATGGGGCCGAGGCCGTCGCGGTGGGGCACCGGCAAGGACGCCGCGCCGCCCTCGATCACCCGCGACGACCGCGTCCCGTCGCCGCTGCGCGACGTCACGGGGCCCGGCCGGGGCACCGCGTCCGGCGCGGGCGGGGCCGACGTGGGCGCGCTGTTCGACGACACCTCGGCCACCCGGGCGGCGCTGCCCGAGTGGGTGCGCTACGACCTGCCCGCCGAGCGGCGGGTGAGCTTCTACACGCTCACCTCCGGCCCGCAGGCGGGCGCGGACCCGGCCGGCTGGGTGCTGGAGGGCTCCGCGGACGGCCAGACGTGGCGGGTGCTCGACGAGCGGTCCGGCGAGAGCTTCCCGTGGCGGCTGCAGACCCGGCCGTTCAAGGTGGCCGAGCCGGGCGCGTACGCGCACTACCGGATCAGGTTCACCGGCGGGACGCTCGCCGAGATCGAGCTGCTCGCACCGTCCGCGCCGGAGACGTCGCCGCTGGCCGTCGAGTCCGCCGGGGTCTTCGCCACGCCGGGCGAGACCGTGACGCTGCCGGTGACCGTGTCCAACCACGCCGGCCGGCCCGCCGGCGGCGAGCTGACCGCGACGGGGCCCCAGGGCTGGGCCGTCCAGCCGGCCTCCGCCGCCTTCGGCCCGCTCGCGGCGGGCGCGTCGCAGGTGCTGCCGTTCCGGGTGACGGTGCCGGCGACGGCGGCTCCCGGCAGCCATCCGGTACGGCTGGCGGCGGTCTCCGGCCTCGGGACGACGAGCGAGCAGGTGCGGATCACGGTGGTCGGCGACACCGTGGAGTTCACGCCGGGCACCGCCGCCGAGGAGCCGTGGCTGTTCGACGAGGACGGCTCCCGGCTCGACGGCGCCGTGCACGACGGGCGCGCCCGCTTCACCGACGGCGACAGCCAGGCCGTCTACCGGTTCGAGCTGCCGGCCGGGGCGAGGTGGGGGTCGCTGACCATGGACCTCGGCAACCAGTTCCTGGTGCAGGTCTCGGCCGACAACCTGAGCTGGCGGACGGTGCTCCAGGAGGGCGCGAACGTGCGCGACCTGTCCAACCGGGGGGTGCGCACCGTGGAGGTGGGCGGCGAGGGCACGTTCTACCTGCGGATCGCGGACAGCCGGCCGCAGGACGGGTGGGGGGCGTGGCTGGCCAGGGTACGGCTGGAGGTCCACCGCCCGGCCACCTGACCCGCCGGTCCGGGGGCGCTTCCCGCGTCCCCGGGCCGCACCGCCCCGGGCGTCAGGTCAGGCGCCCGGTGATCTCCTTCAGCTCCGCGTTCTGCACCTCGATGATCTTCTCGGCCAGCTCCAGCGTGGGCCCGTGCCTGCCGGACTTGCGCACCGTCTCGGCCATCATCACGCCGTGATGCAGGTGCTCCGACAACGCCGTCAGCCACGCCCGGTCGAACCCGTCACCCTCGGGCAGGTCCTTGCCCGTCCCGGCGGCCGCCTTCACCGGCACCGCCTCGTTCCAGGACCGCAGCCAGGACTCCATCATCGCGATGTCCGCCCGCTCCTCCGGGATGAGCTTCCCGGCTAGCTCGCGCACGTACGAGCTGCCCGCCCGCCCGTCCGCCGCCTCGGCGAGCTGGATCGTCTGCTGGTGATGCGTGATCATCTCCTGGTTGAAGACCACGTCCGCCTGCACGTACGTCTTCTCTGTCTCCGCCGCCGCGGCACAGCCCGCCGCCAGCAGCAGCCCGAGCAGCGCCACGATTGCCGTCTTCCACCGCATGTCGTGAGGTACGCACGCGAACGCCCGCCGGTTCGGTGTATCACTCCAACGGCGGGACGTGCTCCTGCCGGTTCTCCTCCCCCGCGTGAGCCCGTCCCGCATCCTCGACTCCCCCTGGGGACGGGCTGCGGCCCGCCGGCCTGCGCCGGCCGGCCCGCGCCACCGTGACCGGCTGACCCAGCCGCCCGCTCGCCGGTGCGCGGGCGACACGGTGTGAGGCCCTCCGCTGCCGCGACGCCACCGACTGCTACTCTCCGTTATAGATTGCTTACTTTTCGTATAGTGGGGAGCTCTTGTGAAGGTCGCGTGCGTCGGCGGCGGGCCCGCCAGCCTGTACTTCTCGATCCTGATGAAACGGGTGGACCCCGCCCACGACATCACCGTGTACGAGCGCAACCCCGCCGGTTCCACGTACGGCTGGGGGGTGACGTACTGGGACGAGCTGTTCGGCTACCTGCACGACGTCGATCCCGAGTCGGCCCGCGAGATCAGCGCCGGCTCCGCCCGCTGGGACAGCTGGGTCGTGCACCTGCACGAGCGCGCGACGGTGACCGTGGGGCACGGCGACAAGGGGTTCGGCATCAGCCGGCGGCGGCTGCTCGCCATCCTCGCCGAGCGGGCCGAGTCGCTCGGCGTGCGTGTCGAGTACGAGCACGAGATCGCCGCCGAGGAGCACGTGGCCGACGCCGACCTGGTCGTGGCAGGCGACGGCGTCAACAGCCGGCTGCGCGAGCGGCATGCCGAGCACTTCGGCACCGAGGTGGAGGTGGGGCGCAACCCGTACGTGTGGCTCGGCACCACCAAGGTCCTCGACTCCTTCACCTTCGCCTTCGTCGAGACCGAGCACGGCTGGATCTGGTGCTACGGCTACCCGTACGGCGAGGAGGGCAGCACGTTCATCGTCGAGTGCGCGCCGCAGACGTGGCGCGGGCTCGGGCTGGACGTGGCGAACGAGGGCGACGGCCTGGCCCACCTGGAGAAGCTCTTCGCGGAGGTGCTGGACGGGCATCCGCTGATCGGCCGCACCCAGGGCGGCGGCGAGGCGCACTGGCTGAACTTCCGCACCCTGACCAACCGCACCTGGCACCGCGGCAACCTCGTCCTGCTCGGCGACTCGGCGCACACCACGCACTACTCGATCGGCGCCGGCACCGCGCTGGCGCTGGGCGACGCGGCCTACCTGGTGGACGCGCTGCACTCCGGCGAGGAGCTGGAGACGGCCCTGACCGGGTACGAGCGGGAGCGGATGGCCGCCATCAGGCCGTCCCAGCGGGCGGCGCGGCGCAGTGCCCAGTGGTACGAGAACGTGCCTCGTTACATCGACCGGCCGCCCAAGGAGATGATCGCGCTGCTGAACTCGCGGCATTCCGGGGTGCTTCCACACGTTCCGCCGCGCCTGTACTACTGGACGGGCACGGCCGCCGGGGCGATCTCGGGGCTGTTCAGCCGGCGATAGGGCGGGCCTCAGGGCGGCAGCGGCAGCGGCAGCGGCAGCGGCAGCGGCGACGGCGACGGCGACGGCGACGGTGGCAGCGGTGGCTCAGCCGGGCGTGGTGCGTTCGGCGTCCGGCTCCGGCGAAGGCGCCTGGCCACCACCCGGCCCGTCCTCACGCGCGGCGGCATCGCGCGGGCCGTCGTGGCCGGTGGAGGCGGGCTGCACCAGCTCCTGCCGCTTGACGAACGTGTCGATCAGCGACAGCAGCATGGCCACCACCGGCACCGCCAGTAACGCCCCCACGACCCCGAACAACGACGCCCCCAGGATCACCGCCGCGAACGCCACCCCAGGATGGATGTCCACCGACTTCCCACTGATCCGCGGCTCCAGCACCAGATTCTCCACCTGCTGATACAGCACCCCCCATCCCAGCGCGACCAGCCCGATCCACGGCCGGGGCGACACCAGCCCGACCACGGCGGGCAGCACGACGGCGATGTACGTGCCGATGGTGGGCACGAACTGGGCGATCAGCCCCGTCCACAGCCCGAGCGCGAGCCACGACGGCATGCCGAGCACCAGGAACACCACGGCGGAGGCGGCGGCGTTGACGGTGGCCAGGATGAGCCGGGCCCACACGTACCCGCCGGTCTTGACCAGCGACACGTCCCACACGGTGAGGAAGACCCGCTGGAAGTTCGCGGGCATGAGCCGCGCCAGCCACAGGCGCAGGCGGGGCCCGTCGGCCGACAGGTAGAAGACGAGCAGCAGCAGGGTGAACGCGTTGACGAGCGCCCCGGTGACGGTGCCGAGCACGCCCAGCACGTTGCCGAGCACGTCCTGGGCGTACTGGGCGGCCTGCTGCGGGGTGAGGTTGAGCGAGGTGAGAATGGTGGAGATCTGGTAGTTGGTGCCGAAGCGCTCGTTCACCCAGGCGACGGCGCCGGTGAGGATGTCGGGCAGCTCCCGCACCAGCACCGCGACCTGCTCCGCCAGCAGGCTGCCGAACAGGTACAGGAAGATCGCCGACACCAGGGCGAACGCCACCATCACGAGCAGGGCCGCCGCCCCGCGCCGCATGTGCCGGGCCAGGCGGCGCACGGCGGGCTCCATGGCCAGGGAGATGAACCAGGCCATCACCACCACGACGATCAGCCCGCCCGCGTCGATCAGCACGAAGCGCGCGAAGAGCACCACGGCCAGGACCGCGACGACGGCGAAGGCCGCCCGCCACACGTTCGCGGGTGAGAGCAGCACGCGCACCACCCGGGGCTCCTGCCGCTGCGTCATGTGCCCTCCCTGAGGTTCGCGGGTGCCGCGTCCCTCCGGATCGGGTGACATGATCGGCGACAGGTACGTGGCCCTGGGCAGCGTACGTGCTGGGCGAGGTGCTTGCACAGTCTCGATCACCGCGTACGCCGCCGGCGGGCGGGCCTCAGGTGGCCAGGGCGGCCCGCTGCCGATCGGCGTAGCGGATCCACAACATGATCACGATGACCAGGATGCCCCAGGTCACCAGCCAGATCCCCAGCATCCAGATCAGCACCAGCAGCGACAGGCTGGGGATGGCCAGGATCACGATTCCGACGAGGATCGCCAGGATCGGCAGCACGAGGTGCCAGCCCCACTTCGGCCTGGAGCGGTCGCCGAGCACGGTGACCAGCTCGATGACGCCGCCGAGGAGCCAGAACAGGCCCATCAGGATGGCCAGCACGGTGACGGTCTGCGGCACGTTGCGCACCGCCAGGATGCCGATGGCCAGGGACAGCACGCCGAGCAGGGCGTACAGGACGCGGGCGCCACCCGTGGCCAGCTCCGCCATGAGGGCCTGGACGATCCGGTAGATGCCGAGCACGATCAGCTGCAGGCCGAACAGCACGGCCGCGATGGCGATCGAGGGGCCCGGCCAGATCAGCACCGCCAGGCCCAGCACCAGGGACAGGAGGCCGGCGGCGATCGCCCAGCCGGTGGCGCCGCGCATCAGGCGCACGGTCATGCCGTCCTTCTCTGCCGGACCTGCCCCGGCAGCCTCGGGAGAAGTCGCTGATGTCATGGGTCTTCCCTCCTCGGCGCCCTACGCGGGCCTCGCGAGAGTGTCTCCTTCGACGACACCGCGCCTGCGGCGGCGCCGCATCACCCGTCCGAGGGGAGGCGGGGCTGGGCGGTCGTGATGAGGGCGGTGAGGCCGCCGCTCGCGATCAGCTGGACGCCCACGATCAGGATCAGCGCCTCCGGGGAGGGCGCGGGGAGGAGGAGCAGGGCGCCGCCCGCGAGCGTCGTGGCGACGGACAGTGCGGCCGTGGCGCCGGCACCGGGTCGCAACGGGCCGGTGACGACGCTCATCAGCTCGATGATCCCGCTGATGAGCCACATGAGGCCGAACAGCACGCGGAACACCGCCGCCGTGCGCACCTGACCGTCCAGCGTGAGCGCACCGGCCGACGGCATGACGCCGTCCAGCGTGAGACCGCCGGCCGCCGGCATGACGCCGTCCAGCGTGAGACCGCCGGCCGCCGGCACGACGCCGTCCAGCGTGAGACCGCCGGCCGCCGGCACGACGCCGTCCAGCGGGAAGGCGCCGGCTGAGGGCGAGGCGCTGTGCCAGGCGAGCGCGCCCACGACGACCAGCGAGCCACCGTGCAGTGCGAACAGCAGCCGCACCCCCGTGTCGTCCTCCGTGACGCACCTGGCGACGTCGAGCACCCCGGCCACGACCAGGTACCCACCGAGCAGCGTGGCGGCGGTGCCGGGCGCGAGCCAGGGCCCGGTCAGCATGAGCACCCCGGCGACCAGGCTGACCAGCCCGGCCGCGCGCCGCATGGCAGTGGCACCGGGGTCCACGGCCGGCTCAGGCGGCCGTGGACCGCGTCTGCTTGGCCTCCTGCTCACGTGGCAGGAACATCGCGGCGGCCAGCCCGATGAGCGAGATCACCACGAGGGTGGCCAGCGCCGCGGCGTAGGGCCGCCCGCCGGGGAAGCTCGCCGCCACGATCACCGACCCGGCCAGCGCGGTGCCGAGCGACGACCCCAGGTTGGACACGCTGCGCGACAGCCCGGAGATGTCGTCCTGCTCGTCCTCGGGGAAGCTCGACTGCACCACGTTCACCGACGCGGTGAGCATGGTGCCGACGCCGAGCCCCATCAGCAGCAGCCCGGGCGCGTACGCGAGGACCGAGTCGGTGTCCGGCCCCAGCGCCAGCAGCAGCAACATGCCCAGGGCCATGGCCAGGAACCCGACGCGGATCATGCGGCGTTGCGGATGCCGGCTGGCGAAGCGCTCGGCGGCGGCCGAGGAGGCCAGGATGCCGATGGTGGCGGGGGTGAGCATGAGGCCGGTCTGGATGGCGTTGTAGTGCCACGCCTGCTGCAGGTAGACCGAGATCACGAAGAACGAGCCCTGCATGGTCAGCCACTGCACGTTCTGCGTCACCAGGCCGAGGTTGGAGGTGCGGCTGCGGAACAGCGACAGGGAGATCAGCGGGTTGCCGCCCGCCTTCTCCCTGGCGCGTACGTGCAGGCAGAACCAGAGCAGGAACAGCGCGCCGAGCACGACGAACAGCCACACCGGCGAGATCCCGCCGGCGGGGATCACCACGGTGCCGCCGATGACGAAGTCGGCGCGGGAGGCGAGCCAGCCGTAGGTGCCCGACTGCAGGATGCCGAACACCACGAAGAACATGCCGGCCGCCGACAGGACCGCGCCCATGACGTCGAAGGACGGCCGGGGCCCCGTTCGCGGCATCGCGGCGATCCGGCGGGCCAGCACGATGATCCAGACGACGACCAGGACCTGGAGGATGAAGGAGGCCCGCCAGCTGATGGTGCTGGTGATGAGCCCGCCGATGAGCGGCCCGGCCGCCGCGCCCAGCCCCGCCGCGCCGCTGACCACGCCGAAGTACTTGGCCCGCTGGCGCACGTCGGTGAAGGCCACGGTGATCAGGATGTAGATGGGCGGGATGAGCAGGGCCGAGCCGATGCCTTCGAGCAGCGAGTACCCGATGATCATCAGGGGCAGCCCCTGGGCGAGCGACGCCAGCAGGGCGCCTGCCCCGTACACCACGAGGCCGGCCAGGAAGCAGGTCTTGCGGCCCAGGATGTCGGTCAGCTTGCTGCCGGCGATCATCAGGGACGCCATCGTCAGCGTGAACAGGGTGATCGTGGTCTGGATGCCCGTCACCGACGTGCCGATGTCCTGCGCGATCGTGCTGATCGCCACGTTCATGTTGGTGGCCGCGTAGCTGGCGATGAACTGCGCCAGCGCCAGCGGGAGGACCAGGGCCCGCGGGGACGGGCCCGTGCTCGGTTCCGTCATGCCACGCTCCCGGTCAGAGCCTCGTCCGCCTTGCGCTGCTTGCGCCGCGCCAGGGCCTTCTGCACCTCGGACACGGGGATGATGACACCGGCCACCACGATGCAGACGAGCCACTGGCCCAGGTCCATGTCCACGGTGCCGAGCAGCCGCTGGAAGAAGTCGACGCCGCCGGACAGGACGATCGCCAGCACGGACAGCAGGCTCGCGTAGAGGAACGGCTTGTCGGGGGTGCCGCCGCGGGCGAACATCGAGCGCGTCTCGTCCCGGCAGGCGATGGAGAAGAACAGGTTGAACAGCGCGAACGTGGTCAGCGCCATCGTCCTGGCGAGGTCCTCGCCCTGCGCCTGGCCCCACCAGACGACCCCGAGCGTGCCGACGCCGACGACGAACCCGGCGACGCCGAGCCAGCGGAACAGCCGGCGGTCGAGGATCTGCTCGTTGATCGGGCGTGGTCTGCGCTGCATGAGGTCGGCCGCCGCGACGCCGTAGCCCAGCCCGACCGCCTGGCAGATCTGGACGGTGAAGTTCACCCAGAGCGTCTGCAGGGGCAGCATCGGCACGCCGCTGACCAGGTTGAAGACGCTGGCGCCGAGGAAGGTGACGATGAAGCCGATCAGCGTGCCGATCTGGAACTTGATGTACTTCTTCAGGTTGTCGTACAGGCCGCGGCCCATCTCCACCGCCCGCACGATGGTGGAGAAGTCGTCGTCGGTGAGGATCATGGTGGCGGCCTCCTTGGAGACCTCCGTGCCGGTGATGCCCATCGCGATGCCGATGTCGGCGCGCTTGAGCGCCGGGGCGTCGTTGACGCCGTCGCCCGTCATGGCCACGACGTGGTCCTGCCTGCGCAGCACGTCGACCAGGCGCACCTTGTGCTCGGGCGCGACCCTGGCGATGACCCCGATGTCGGAGATCTCGCGCAGCGCGGTCTCGTCGTCCATGGCCGCGAACTCGGCGCCGGTGATCGCCCGCCCCGGGATGCCGAGCTGCCGGGCGATGGACTCCGCGGTCACCGCGTGGTCGCCGGTGATCATGCGGACCTCGATGCCGGCCTCGCGGGCCTTGGCGATGGCCGCCTTGGCCTGCGGGCGCGGCGGGTCCACGATGCCCACGAGCGACAGCAGCACCAGGCCGTCCACCTGGGCGAGCAGATCGCCGTCGGGGTCGAACGCGGCGGGGTCGAAGTCCTTGCGGGCGGTGCCCATCACGCGCAGGCCCTGCTCGGCCAGGCGCTGGTTCTCCTCCAGGTAGCGGGCGCGGAAGTCATCGGTGACCGGGATGGGGCCGAGCCCGGAGTCCAGCACGGAGTCCGAGCGGGCCAGCAGCTGGTCGGGCGCGCCCTTGACCAGGCAGCGGATGACCTCGGAGCCGCGCTCGTCGGGCATCCGGTGGAAGGTCGCCATCAGCTTGTACGCCGCGTCGAACGGCACCTCGGCGACCCGCGGATAGGCCGCCCGGGTGCCGCGCACGTCCAGGCCGCCCTTCTCGGCCAGCACGACCAGCGCGCCCTCGGTCGGGTCGCCGACGAGCACGCCGTCCTGCACCTCGGCGTCCGCGGTCAGCGCCATCGGCAGCAGGAACGGCTCCAGGGGCACGTCGGGCTGGCCCGCCACGCGCTTGATCGTGCCCTCGGTGGAGTAGCCGGAGCCGGAGATCACGTACCGGCGGCCGGGGAGCGTCATCTCGACCGCGGTCATCTGGTTGAGCGTCAGGGTGCCCGTCTTGTCGGAGTTGATGGCGCTGGTGCAGCCGAGCGTCTCGGTCGAGCGCAGCCGCTTGACGATGGCGTTGGCCTTGGCCAGCATCTGCGTGCCCATCGACAGGATGGTCGTGACCACGGCGGGCAGGCCGGTGGGGATGGCGGCCACGGCGAAGGCGATGGAGGCGGTGAAGACCTGCGCGAAGGGGTTGCCGCGGGCCAGGTTCAGCGCCATCGACAGCACGAGCGCGAACCCGGAGATGACCAGGATCTGGTTGGTCAGCGCGGCGAGCTGCCTGGTCAGCGGGGTCTCCGTCTCCTCCTCGGTCTGCAGCATCCCGGAGATGTGCCCGACCTCGGTGGACATGCCGGTCGCCGTCACCACGAAGTCGCCCGAGCCGCGGGTGACGTTGGTGTTCATGAACGCCATCGTGATCCGGTCACCGATCCCCGCGCCGGGTGACAGCAGCGCGGCCGGGTCCTTGCCGACGGGCGTGCTCTCCCCGGTCAGCGCGGACTCGTCGATCTCCAGGGTCGCGGCCCTGATGATGCGGCCGTCGGCCGGCACCAGGTCGCCGGCCTCGACGGACACCACGTCCCCCGGCACCAGCTCGTCGGCGGCGACCTCGGCCAGGGCGCCGTCCCTGCGCACCTTCGCCTTGACGATCATCATCTTCTGCAGCGCGGCCACCGCGGCCGCGGCCTTGCCCTCCTGCCGCAGCCCCAGGAAGGCGTTGAACAGGGTCAGGCCGAGCAGCACGATGCCGGTGCCCCACTGCTGGAGCAGCAGGCTGCCGATGCCGGCGACCAGCAGCACGAGCTGCATGGCGTCGGCGTACTGGCGCACGAAGGCCCGCCAGGCGGGCTCCGGCTTGGCCTCGGCGAACTTGTTGGGGCCGTACTGTTCCCTGCGGGTCTGGACCTCCGCCGCGCTCAGGCCGTGCCCGGCCTCCACGCCCAGCACCTTCAGCGCCTCGACGGCGGGCATGGCGAAGTAGGCGGGGGGCTCGGAATGGGCGGACCCCTGGCCCGCCGAGGACGTTGTCATCGCTGCCTCCTCAAAACCGCGGGCACCGGTGCCGAGTGTCCGGGGGCGAGCACCGTCCGGGCGTCACCCGGCGAGGGTGAACCCGGCGGCGCGGGGCCCGGCCACAGTGAGGACCACGGCGGCGGGAGACTCGGCCGCGGTGACGAGGACCACGGCGGCGGGTGCTCGGCGCAGTGGCGAGGACCACGGCGGCGGCCGGGCGCGGCGGAGGGGGAGCGATGGACGAGGACCTGCGCGCCGACTACACGGGCGCGGTGTACGGATCGTTGCTGGCCGCCTCCGTCGTCGCCGGGACCAGCCCGGGCAAGGACCCGCCCGCCGGCGTGGTGATCAGCCTGCTGGTCCTGGCCACCGGGCTGGTGTTCTGGATCGCCCACGTCTACGCGCGGCTGGTCGGCGAGCGCCGGCACCTCCTGCGGCTGAGCTGGCGGCAGGTGCGGGCGGTGAGCCGGCGCGAGCGGCCGCTGGTGGAGGCCGCGCTGCCGCCCGCGCTGGCGGCCATGGGAGGCTGGGCGCTCGGCCTGCCCGACTCGGTGACCGCCTGGATGGCGTTGACGACCGCGCTGGCAGGCCAGGTGACCTGGGCCACCGTCGCGGGCATCCAGGCCCGCCTGGGCAGGTACCTGATCGTCCTGGCCGCCGTGGGCAATCTGCTCATCGGGCTGCTCCTGGTCGCGCTGAAGGCCCTGCTGGCGCACTGACCCTTGGGCAAGCCGCTCCTGCCTGCACTGATCTCACCCGGAGCGGGTGAGGCCCGCCCGCCGTACGCGCGACGAAGGTGCAAGCGGTGGTGTCAGGAAGCGGCGGGACGGAAGCGAGACAGCCATGGCCGAGGCCGAGGTCAAGAAGGGCGCGCCCACGGCGCCGAGCAGGTTCGGGCTGCCGCAGGCGACCGCGCTGATCCTGGGCAGCATCATCGGGGTCGGCATCTTCAACCTGCCGTACTCGCTGGCCTCGTTCGGCCCGATCAGCATCGTCGCGATGGCCGTGACCACGGTCGGCGCGGTGGCGCTGGCGCTGATGTTCGCGTCGTTGTCGCGGCGGCTGCCCGCCGAGGGCGGCCCGTACGCCTACGCGCGGGCCGCGTTCGGCAACCGGGTCGGCTTCGCCAACGCCTGGTCGTACTGGATCACCGCGTGGGCGGGGAACGCGGCGATCGTCACCGGCTGGGTGTACTACGTCGAGAACTTCGTCAACCAGGACGGCGTGGCCGGCTGGTCCATCCTGATCGCGATGGTCGGGCTCTGGATCCCGGCCGCCGTCAACCTGTCGGGCGTGAAGAACATCGGCGCGGTGCAGCTCTGGACGACGATCATCAAGTTCGTCCCGCTGGCGATCATGTCGACGGTCGGGCTGCTGCTCATCGACCCGGCGAACTTCCAGCCGTGGAACGTCAGCGGGCAGAGCGACCTGCGGGCCATCGCCGGCGCGATGGCCATCTGCCTGTTCAGCTACCTCGGCGTGGAGACCGCCGCCGTGGCCGCGGCCAAGGTCCGCGACCCGGAGCGGAACGTGCCCCGCGCCACCGTGTTCGGCACGCTGGTCAGCGCCGTGGTCTACCTGCTGTCCCTGCTGGCGGTCTTCGGCACCGTGCCGTCGGCGATCCTGGGCGAGGAGGCGAACAAGGCGTCGTACTCGGTGGCGGCGACCACGATGGCGGGCGGCGCGAGCTGGGTGGGCGACCTGGTGGCGCTCGCGGTCATCGTCTCCGGGTTCGGCGCGCTCAACGGCTGGACGATGATCTGCGCCGAGATGCCGCTGGCCGCGGCCCGCGACGGGCTCTTCCCGCCGGCCTTCGCCAGGATCTCCAAGACCGGCGTGCCCGCCGTCGGGATCATCGCCTCCACGTCGCTGTCGTCCGTGGCGATGGCCGTCAGCTTCATGGGGGCCAGCGGGGCGACGGTGTTCAACACGCTGATCCTGATGACCGGGATCACCTCGGCCATCCCGTACGGGTTCTCGGCGCTGGCGCAGCTCAAGTGGCGCTGGCGAGATCACCGCACCCTGCACACGCCGCGCTTCGTGCGCGACGCGGTGGTCGCGGTCGTGGCCCTCATCTTCTCCGTGCTGTTCATCTGGTACTCGCGCAACACCGGGGAGACGGACTGGTTCCTGGTCTGGGGACCGTTCCTGATGGCCGCCGGTGCCTTCCTCGTCGGTATCCCGGTCTACCTGCGCATGCGCGACCGGATGAGCCCACCCCAGCAGGTCCCGCCCTATCACTGAGGAGAACGACGTCATGCCCTTCCACGTGGATTCCGAGATCGGCAGGCTCCGCCAGGTGATCCTGCACCGGCCGGGGCTCGAGCTGAGCAGGCTCAGCCCCGCCAACGTCGACGAGCTGCTGTTCGACGACATCCTGTGGGCCAAGCGGGCCCGCGAGGAGCACGACGCGTTCGCGCAGGTGCTGCGCGACCGGGGCGTGCGGGTGCACTACTTCGCCGAGCTGCTGGCCGACGTGCTGAACGACGCCGTGGCCAGGGAGTGGGTGCTGGACCGGGTGCTGACCGACGACACCGTCGGCCCCACGCTGGCCGCGCCGCTGCGCCAGCTCGCGCAGGACGTGGCGAGCGACCGGCTCGCGGAGCTGCTCATCGGCGGCGTGCTCAAGGCCGAGCTGCGCCGCGCCCACGTCAGCAGCCTGCGCTGGGAGCTGATGAACGCCGACGACTTCCTGCTGACGCCGCTGCCCAACCACCTGTTCCAGCGCGACAACTCCGCCTGGATCTACGGCGGGGTCAGCATCAACCCGATGGCCAAGCCGGCCCGGGCGAGGGAGTCGGTGCACAGCGCCGCCATCTACAAGTTCCACCCGATGTTCAAGGACCAGGACTTCACGATCTGGTACGGCGGCGACGACGCGCCCCACCAGCCCGCCACGCTGGAGGGCGGCGACATCCACGTCCTCGGCTCCGGCGCGGTGCTGATCGGGCTGGGCGAGCGCAGCACCGCCATGGGCATCGAGAACCTGGCGCGCTCGCTGTTCGCCGCCAAGGCGGCCACCAAGGTGATCGCCGTCGAGCTGCCGCACTCGCGGGCCATGATGCACCTCGACACCGTCATGACGATGATCGACTCCTCGACCTTCGTGATGTACCCGTACCTGCAGCTCCCGCTGCGCTCCTGGACGGTGCTGCCGGCCGACGACCCCGACCATCCGGCCGGGCTGCGGATCGTCGCCAACGACGACCTGCTGGAGACGCTCGCCGAGACCCTGGGCGTGGACCGCGTCTCGGTGCTGCGCACGGACGAGGACCTGCGGGCCGCCCAGAGCGAGCAGTGGGACGACGGCAACAACTTCCTGGCCGTCGAGCCCGGCGTCATCGTCGGCTACGAGCGCAACGTCGCCACCAACACCCACCTGCGCAAGCAGGGCATCGAAGTCATCACGATCGCGGGCAGCGAGCTCGGCAGAGGCCGTGGCGGACCGCGATGCATGTCGTGCCCGATCGAACGAGACCCCGCCTGAGGAGCTGTCATGACCTACAACCTGCACGGGCGCAACTTCCTCAAGGAGCTGGACTTCACGCCGGCGGAGTGGAAGCACCTGCTGGACCTGTCCGCCAGCCTGAAGAAGGCCAAGTACGCCGGGCTGGAGCGACCCGGCCTGGTGGGCAGGAACATCGCGCTCATCTTCGAGAAGACCTCCACCCGCACCCGCTGCGCGTTCGAGGTGGCGGCCCACGACCAAGGCGCGCACGTCACCTACCTCGACCCGGAGGGCTCGCAGCTCGGCCACAAGGAGTCGGTCGAGGACACCGCGCGGGTCCTCGGGCGGATGTTCGACGGCATCGAGTACCGGGGCTTCGCCCAGGAGCACGTGGAGACGCTGGGGCGGCTGGCCGGCGTGCCGGTGTGGAACGGCCTGACCGACGAGTGGCACCCCACCCAGACGCTCTGCGACATGCTGACCATGCGCGAGCACAGCAACAAGCGCGACCAGGAGATCACGTTCGCGTACTGCGGCGACGCCCGCAACAACGTGGGCAACTCCCTGCTGGTGGCCGGCGTGATGATGGGCATGGACGTGCGCATGGTGGCCCCCCGGTCGTTGTGGAACCACGAGGACGTGATCAAGCAGGCGCGTCACCTCGCCGAGCGGACCGGCGCCCGGATCACCCACACCGAGGACGTCGAGGAGGGCGTGGCCGGCGCCGACTTCCTCTACACCGACGTCTGGGTCTCCATGGGCGAGCCCAAGGAGGTGTGGGACGAGCGCATCGCGCTGCTGCGCGGCTTCCAGGTCAACGACGAGATGATCCGGGCCACCCGCAACCCGCACGTGCGGTTCATGCACTGCCTGCCCGCCTTCCACGACCGCCGCACGAAGCTCGGCGCGCAGATCTACGACAAGACCGGGATGACCGCGCTGGAGGTCACCGACGAGGTCTTCGAGTCGCACCACTCGATCGTCTTCGACCAGGCCGAGAACCGGATGCACACCATCAAGGCCGTCATGCTCGCCACCCTGGGCGCCTGAGGGGGGCGGCGTCATGCGGATCGTGGCGGCCCTCGGTGGCAACGCCCTGCTCGAACGCGGCCAGCGTCCCGACGCCTCCGTCCAGTGGGCCAACGCGGTGGCCGCGGTCACCGCGCTGGCCCCGCTGGTCGCGCGGCACGAGATCGTCATCACCCACGGCAACGGCCCCCAGGTGGGCCTGCTCGCCCTGGAGAGCGCCGCCGACCCGAGCCTGACCGTGCCCTACCCCTTCGACGTGCTGGGCGCGCAGACCCAAGGCATGATCGGCTACTGGCTCCTGCAGTCGCTGCAGAACGCCCTGCCGGGCCGCCAGGTCGCCGCCCTGATCAACCAGACGCTCGTCTCGGCCGCCGACCCGGCCTTCGCCGCGCCGACGAAGTTCGTCGGGCCGGTGTACGAGGGGGAGACGGCCCGCGAGCTGGCCCGCAGCCGGGACTGGACGTTCGCCCGCGACGGCGAGCACTGGCGCAGGGTCGTCCCCTCGCCCGAGCCGCTGCACATGGTGGAGAGCAGGACGATCCGCCAGCTGCTGACCTCGGGCGCGGTCGTGGTGTGCGCGGGCGGCGGCGGCGTGCCGGTCATCCGCAACGAGTCGGGCCTGCTGGAGGGCGTCGAAGCGGTGATCGACAAGGACCTGGCCACCGCGAAGCTGGCCGAGGCGCTGGAGGCCGACGCGCTCCTGCTGCTCACCGACGTACCGGCGGTGCAGCGGGGCTACGGCACGCCCGCGGCCGAGGTCATCGCCCGCGCCACGCCGGCGCAGCTGCGCCGCGAGCGCTTCCCCGCCGGCTCGATGGGCCCCAAGGTGGAGGCGGTCTGCCGGTTCGTGGAGCTGACCGGCGGGCTCGGCGCGATCGGCGCGCTGGCCGACACCGTCGCGATCCTCGACGGCAAGGCGGGCACGCTGGTCACCCCGGGCGGCGACTACGGGGGCCCCGGCGACCTCGGCCCCGCCCAGTGGACGGGCCTGTCGTAGCAGGCGGCCAGCACAGAGGCCAGTCATGGCAGGCGGCGCAGCACAAGGCCATGAGACGCCCGGCAGCCGGGCGTCTCATGGCCGCACCGTTTTCCGGCGGTGCTAGTAGTACATGGCCGTGTAGTAGTCGTCGTCCCGGATCGCGCCCTTGTGGTAGAGGCACAGGGCCCAGATCACCAGGACGTCCATGGCGATCATGAGCAGCGACCAGACCGGATAGTAGGGCATGAACAGGAACTGGGCGATGGCGTTCAGCGCCGCGAGCCCGATGCCCACGATCCGGGCCCAGAGCTGCCCGGTGAAGACGAAGAACCCGGCCACAGCGGCGAGGGTCCCGACGATCAGGTGGATCCAGCCCCACACGGTGACGTCGAAGGTGTAGACGTAGTCCGGCGCCACGACGTAGAACTCGCCCTGCAGGATCGCGGCCAAGCCCTCGAACGCCTGGAACATGCCGATCATCACCATCATCGTGCCGGCGAAGATCGCGCCACCCACGGCCCAGCCGCTGACGGGCTTCTTCTCCGCCGCCGATCCCGTGGAGCTGGCGGAAACTTGCTCTGCCATCGCACCCTCCTCTTGACCAGCCGGTCGTGAACCACGACTGGAGAGTCACATTCCGGGCCACCCCGTCACATCACCCGCCGAGGATGAGATGCCGGGCCGCTGTCGCCCGGTCCGGGTGAGGCGGGCCGCGGACCTGCGGCGGTTGGGTGGAGTGACACTTCGGCCCGTCAGGAGGATGGCCATGGGATGCCTGTTCGTGCTGCTCGCCGCCGCTTTCCCGCGCCTCATGCTGCTGTTCGTCTGGGTGGCGCGGCCGGCCCTGGTCGACGCCGCGTTCGACACCTGGATCATCCCGTTGCTCGGCGTCATGCTGCTGCCGTTCGCGACGCTCACGTACGTGCTCCTCTACTACCCGACGAACGGCCTGTCCGGCGGGGCGTGGGCCTGGGTGGTCTTCGCCGCGTTCCTCGACGTGCTGCACTGGGTGGCCGGCACGGTCCGCCGCCAGCGCACCGTCTACGGCTGGCGGCCCTACTAGCCCCGGACGCACACAGGCCCCCACCGGACGGCGGGGGCCTGCGGTGCCGGTCAGCTCTCTCGCATCCCGGCTTCCCTGGCCTCGCGCTTGCCGTACACGCAGAGCGTCCAGATGATGAAGATGTCGAGTGCGATGATCAGCATCGCCCAGAAGGGGTAGTAGGGGATGAAGAAGAAGTTCGCCACCGCGCTCAGCACGGCCGCGGCGATCCCCACGATGCGGGCCCAGAGCTGGGCGACCATGACGCCCCAGCCCGCGACGCCGACAGCGACGCCGAGCACCAGGTGGATCCAGCCCCAGGCGGTCACGTCGATGACGTAGACGTAGTTGCGGGTGGGCACGTAGAACTCGTTGGCGATGATGGCCGCGATGCCCTCGAGTGCCTGGAAGAACCCCACGGTGATCATCATGATGGCGGCGAACAGGGCCGCTCCCGCGACCCAGCTCTGCCTGGTCGAATAGCTCTTGCCTGTCATGCCTGTCATCTGTCGCCTCCTTGCCCGAACGACTTTTGCTGGTGCTGGGCGGCCAGGGCCGCACCGGTCGCCACGAAGTCGGCCGGGTGGATCCAGGCGTCGGTGACCGCTGTGCCGCCCGCCTCGCCGATGGCCGTCCGCAGCGGGATCGCCCAGCGGTGCTCCAGCAGGGCGATGGCGGCGGCCGAGCCGGCCGGCACGGCGTCGGCGATGGCCCAGCGCTCCTCGTCGTCGAAGAGCCCGTCGCCGATGATCGCGGCACCGGCCTCGGCGCCCTTCTCCACGCCCTTGTCACCCTCGGCGCCGAACCCCACCAGGGACCCGACGACCGCGCCGAACCTGTGCCGCTCCTCCTCCGACAGATCACTCATCTCCAGCGTGGTGAGCGCATTGTGCTCGTTCTTGCGCACCACCAGCATGTCGATCAGCCGGACGATGTCGTGCTCCCGTAGCCGGTGCAACTCGGTGAGGACCCCGCCCGTGAAGTGCGGATCCTTGAACACCACGACCAGCAACTGCAGGGGGCCGAATTCCACCTCCGGGCACCTCCTCGTCTGCTCGTTCGCCCGCCCGACGTCAGCCGGACAGGACCTGCTGCTTGGCGGTCCGGTACTCCTCCTCGCTGATGGCGCCCTGGTCGAGCAGCGCCTTCAGCCGTTCCAGCTGGTCGGCCATGCCGCCGCCGCTCTGCGGCGGGCCGGACGGCTCGTACGGGTCCTGGTCGTACTCGCCCGTCTCCTGGTGGCGTTTGCCTGCCTGGTAGGCCAGCACACCCGCGCCGGCCAGCATCGCCGCGTTGCGCAGCGGCCGCCTGCGTCTGTAGAGCAAGCCCATCGCTCTCCCGCCCTTCCCCGGTACGGCTTACTTGCCTTCTCCGTGCAGCGCCTCCTGCAGCGCCTGCTCGGTCTCGCGCGACAGGGAGGACTTCAGCACGGTGCCGCCGTACTTGCTGAGCGCGGCCACGGCCTTGTCCGGGGTCACCTTCTCCACCACCAGGAACAGCGCGGACGTGCCGGGCTGCAACATGTCGCGCACCTGCTGCTGGAAGGCCCGGTCGATGCCGGACTTCTCCACCTTGCCCATCACCGCGCCGAGACCGGCTCCCAGGGCCATGCCGAGGAACGGCACGAAGAACAGCATGCCGAACAGCAGCCCCCAGAACATGCCCCAGGTCGCGCCGCTGGCCACCGGCTGGTGGTGGGTGCTGACGTGCAGCTTGCCCTCGGCGTCGCGGGAGATCACCGCCACGGCGTCGGGCTGGATGATCAGCTCGCTGGTGAGCCGCTGAACCTCGCGTTCGGCCTCGTAGGCCGTCGACTCGTCCGGGTAGCCGATCGCGATCAGGTCCGCCATCGCACACTCCTTCCTGTCTGTTCTCCTCAGCACCCAGCAGACGCTCACCGGGGGGCCCGCATCATCACCCGCACAGGGTGAGCGGGCGCGTGTTCACCCTCGGGGGGTGATGAACGGCCGCTCCGCCGGGGGCACGTTGGGCTGCGGACGGTGACCTTGGGAGGTGCTCGCATGAACGCGGAGAGGCAACGGCTGGAGCAGTCGGCTGCGCCCGACGCCCCGTGGCGCCGGTGGGGCCCCTATCTCAGCGAACGCCAGTGGGGCACGGTCCGCGAGGACTACGGCTCCGGCGAGGCGTGGGACTACCTCCCGCACGACCACGCCCGCTCCCGCGCCTACCGCTGGGGCGAGGACGGCCTCGGCGGCATCAGCGACGACCGGCAGCGGCTGTGCCTGTCGGTGGCCCTGTGGAACGGCAGGGACCCGATCCTGAAGGAGCGGCCGTTCGGGCTGACCAACGGCGAGGGCAACCACGGCGAGGACGTCAAGGAGTACTACTACTACCTCGACAACACCCCCACGCACTCCTACATGAAGTTCCTGTACAAGTACCCGCAGGCCGAGTTCCCCTACGCCGACCTGGTGACCGTCAACGGCGCCCGGGACCGGCAGGCGTTCGAGTACGAGCTGCTCGACACGGGCGTCTTCGACGACGGCCGCTACTTCGACGTCTTCGTCGAGTACGCCAAGGCGGCGCCCGAGGACGTGCTGGTCCAGGTCACCGTGGCCAACCGCGGCCCGGAGCAGGCCGAGGTCCACGTGCTGCCGACGGTGTGGTTCCGCAAGACCTGGTCCTGGCCGGGTGGCACCGCCAAGCCCGCCCTGCGCGCGACCGGCGACTCCATCGTCCGGGCCGAGCACGAGGAGCTGGGCACGTACCACGTCTACTTCCAGCAGGGCGCGCCGCTGCTGTTCACCGAGAACGAGACGAACAACGAGCGGGTGTTCGGCAGTCCCAGCACCACGCCGTACGTCAAGGACGGCATCGGCCGGCACGTCGTCGAGGGCGCCGAGAACGCCGTCAACCCCGCCAGGACCGGCACGAAGGCGGCGGCGCACCACGTGCTGAGCGTCCCGGCGGGCGGCACGGCGACCGTGCGGCTCCGGATGACCGCGGGCGAGGTCGCCGACCCGCTCGGCGCGGCCTTCGACGAGCTCTTCGAGCTGCGGCGGGCCGAGGCCGACGGCTTCTACGCCGAGCTCACCCCGGCAGGCTCCAGCGCCGATGAGGCGGCGGTGCTCCGCCAGGCCCTCGCCGGGCTGCTGTGGAGCAAGCAGTACTACTGCTACGACGTGGACGGCTGGCTGCGGGCGCACGGGCAGGACCCGTGGACCCCGTCGGACCGGCGCAACCACGGCTGGTTCGGGATGGACGCCCACGACATCATCGTCATGCCGGACAAGTGGGAGTACCCCTGGTTCGCGGCCTGGGACCTGGCCTTCCACGCGGTCGCGCTGGCCGTCGTGGACCTCGACCTGGCCAAGCACCAGGTGGAGCTGCTGCTGGACGACAGGTACCTGCACCTCAGCGGCCAGATGCCGGCCTACGAGTGGAACTTCAGCGACGTCAACCCGCCCGTGCACGCCTGGGCGGCGCGCTTCATCTACCTGCTGGAGACGCAGCTCCGCGGCCAGGGCGACCTGGACTTCCTGCAGCGGGTGTTCCAGAAGCTGCTGCTGAACTTCGCCTGGTGGCTCAACCGCAAGGACCCCGAGGGCCGCAACGTGTACGAGGGCGGCTTCCTCGGCCTGGACAACATCGGCGTGTTCGACCGCAGCGCGCCGCTGCCCACCGGCGGCTCCCTGGACCAGGCCGACGGCACCGCCTGGATGGCCTTCTACGCCCAGAACATGTTGCAGCTCGCCGTGGAGCTGACCGGTCGCGACCCCGCCTACGAGGACCTCGCGGTCAAGTTCGCCGGGCACTTCCTGTGGATCGCCGCCGCCACCGACCGGGTGGGCGACGTCAAGGACGAGATGTGGGACGAGGCCGACGGCTTCTTCTACGACGTCCTGCGGCTGCCCGACGGCTCGGGCTCGCGGCTGCGGGTGCGCTCGCTGGTCGGGCTGCTGCCCCTGTGCGCCTCCACGGTCTTCCCGCCGCTCGCCCCCGAGGGCGAGGAGGGCCCGCTGGCCGCGAAGATCCGCCGCTTCGCCGAGCGGCATCCGTGGCTGCGCGGCGGCATGTCGGCCGCAGACCGGCAGGGCGTGGCGGGGCGGCGGCTGCTGTCGCTGCTCGACGAGGGCAAGCTGCGCCGGGTGCTGGCCCGCATGCTCGACGAGGAGGAGTTCCTGAGCCCGTACGGCATCCGTTCCCTGTCGCGCCACCACCTCGACCACCCCTACGAGTTCTGGGCGGCCGGGCAGTCCTACCAGGTCCGCTACGTGCCGGCCGAGTCCGACAGCGGCATGTTCGGCGGCAACTCCAACTGGCGGGGGCCGGTCTGGGTGCCGATGAACGCGCTGATCATCCGGGCGCTGCTGAACCTGTACGTCTTCTACGGCGACGACTTCACCGTGGAGTGCCCCACCGGATCCGGCAACCGGATGACGCTGTTCGAGGTGGGCAAGGAGCTCGCCGCCCGGCTCACCCGCATCTTCCTGCCCGACGAGGACGGCCGCCGCCCGCTGTACGGCGGGCTGCGGATCTACCAGGAGGACCCCCACTGGCGGGACCTGCTGCAGTTCCACGAGTACTTTCACGGGGACGACGGGGCGGGGCTCGGCGCCGCGCACCAGACCGGATGGACGGCCGACATCGCCGTCTTCATGATCTTTTTCGGCAACCTCTCCGCCGCCGACCTGCTGGCCGGGCACCGAACCAAGGAGCCGGGACGATGAGGAAGCAACGCGCACCGATCATCTACGAGGTCAACACCCGGGTGTGGCTCAGCGACGTGGGGCTCCGCTACGGCTGCCCGGCCCGCCTCCAGGACGTGCCGAAGGAGGCGTGGGACGAGCTGAGCCCGCCGGGGGTCGACACGATCTGGCTGATGGGCGTCTGGCAGCGCAGCCCCGAGGGCCGCGCCATCGCGCTGGCCGACCCGGAGCTGCGCAGGGGCTTCGCCGAGGCGCTGCCGGGCGTCACCGACGGCGACATCGCCGGCTCGCCGTACTGCGTGCGCGACTACGTCGCCGACGAGGGCGTGGGCGGCCCGGAGGGGCTGGTGGCGGCGCGGGCGGAGCTCAACCGGCGCGAGCTGGCCCTGCTGCTCGACTACGTCCCCAACCACGTGGCCCCCGACCACCCCTGGGTGGCCGCGCACCCCGAGTACTTCGTCCGGGGCGGCGCCGAGGACCTGGGCCGTGACCCCGCCGCCTTCCTCGAACGCGGTGGCCACGTCTACGCCAGGGGCCGGGACCCGTTCTTCCCGCCGTGGCCGGACGTCGTCCAGCTCAACGCCTTCTCCCAGGGCCTGCGCACCTCCACCGTGGACACCCTGGCCCGCATCGGCGAGTACTGCGACGGGGTGCGCTGCGACATGGCGATGCTGATGACCAACCAGGTGTTCGACAGGACCTGGGGCGCGCGGGCCGGCAGGGCGCCGGCCAAGGACTTCTGGCCGTCCGTCCTCGACCGGGTCAGGAAGCGGCACCCGGGGATGACGTTCGTGGCCGAGGCGTACTGGGACATGGAGTGGACGCTGCAGCAGCAGGGCTTCGACTACTGCTACGACAAGCGCCTGTACGACCGGCTGCTGGGCGGCGACGCCGGCTCCGTGCGGGCGCACCTGACCGCCGGGCTGTCCTACCAGCAGGGCCTGGTGCGGTTCCTGGAGAACCACGACGAGCCCAGAGCCGCCGCGACCATGCACCCGGCCAAGGCGCGGGCGGCGGCGACGATGATCGCGACCCTGCCCGGCGCGGTGCTGTGGCACGAGGGCCAGTTCGAGGGCCGGCGGGTCCGGGTGCCGGTCTTCCTCGCCCGCCGTCCCGACGAGCCCGCGGCCGAGGGCCTGCGCGCCTTCCACGAACGGCTCATCGCCGCCGTGGCCTCCTCCGGCATGCGTGACGGCGCGTGGCGCCTGCTCGACTGCCACGGCTGGCCCGACAACGGGTCCTGCGCCGGCATGCTGGCCTGGAGCTGGGCCGGGGCGGACGCGCGGCACCTCGTCGTGATCAATCTCCAGGACCGCCCCGCGCAGGCGCGCCTGCCGCTGCCCTGGCCCGGCCTGCGGGAGCGGCAGTGGATCCTGCGCGACCTGCTCACCGGCGCCGTCCACGAGCGGGCCGGGACCCCGATGCACACCGAGGGCCTGTACGTCGAGCTCGACGGCTGGGCGACGCACGTCTTCACGGTAGAGCCCGCCGCCCCCTGACCACCGATCCCACGAAGGGCGAACGACGATGGCTTACTCGATGTACGACGGAGAATCGCAGCTCGCGCCCTCCTCTCCCCCTCCCCCCGTGATCGACCTGCGCCGGCTCTGGGGCGGCGGCCTGGCCACCGCCATGGTCGCCGCGCTGGTGGCGTGGGTGGCCGTGCTCATCGCGCGGGCCGTCTTCAACGCCGAGCTGCTGACCCCGGAGAGCAGGGGGCTGACCCGCGCGTCCGGCACGACCCTGTACGTCATCTCCGCCGGCGCGGGAGCGCTCATCGCCACGCTGATCCTGCAGCTCATGGTCGCGCTCACACCGCGGCCACTGGCCTACTTCGGCTGGATCATCGGGCTGATCACGGTGGCCTGCTCCGTCCTGCCCTTCACCGTGGAGGCACCCCTGCTCGACCAGCTCCTCACGGGCTTCGCCAACCTCGCCGTCGGGCTCGTCATCGTGACGCTGCTGCCCAAGGTCGGCTACCACACGATCCGGCCGGGCGAGCCCGCTCCACCGCCCCTGCAGTGACGGCACCGGCGGGCAGGAACAGCGGCGTCACCGCCGCCGCGTCACTGCCCGCCGAACCATCCGCGGCGCCGCTCGTCCCAGCGCCGGTCCTGGCGCGCCTCGCCCTTCCGCTCGTCCTCCTCCAGCTCGGCCACGATCCTGGCCCAGCGGACGGGGTTCACCCAGACACCGGCGTCGTGCGCGCCCGTGGGGGGCGGCGGGGAGTGGCGCTTGCGCCACATGCGCCGGGCCGTCCGCGACAGCCACCAGACAACAGTGCCCAGGACGATGAGTTGGAGGAGTAGCTCCATGGTGCCTCCCTGCTTCGTGCCCGCCGGGAACGCTCGGCCGTGCCGTCGATGGCCGCAGTATCCGGCCCGTCGCAACCAGCCCGAATCACCCGCTACGGATGAAACCGCGACAGATGGGCGGTCGGCTTCACCCTCACGAGGTGATGTGTCCCCGGCTCCGCCGCGCGAGGCTGACCGGCAGGGGAGGTGGGCTCATGACTGAGGACCACGCGCCGATCCCGGCGACCGCCAAGGACAACTGGGCCCTGGGGATCGCCGCCTTCGCCGGGTGCGTGATGGTGATGATCGCGATCTTCCAGGTCGTCACCGGGATCGCCGCGCTCGTGAACGGTGAGACCTATCTGATGACCGAGCACCGGCTCCTGCTCGCCGATCCGGCGACGTGGGGCTGGGTGCATCTGGTGCTGGGAGTCCTGGTCGGGCTCGCCGCCTTCGGGATCTTCGCCGGGGTGGGCCCGGCCCGCGCCGCCGGGATCCTGCTCGCGGCGATCGGCGCGCTCGCGAACTTCCTCGACCTGCCCGTGCGGCCGCTGTGGTCGGCGGCGCTGATCGCCCTGTACGTCACGGTCATCTGGGCCCTGTCCGTCTACACGCGCCCGTACCGCGCGGACGGCTGACCCCGCCCCACCGGCACTCAAGGCGAGCGCCCGGCCCGCCGGATCACCACCGGCGGGCCGGGCGACATGCTGAGCAGGGTCGTCAGCAGGGGTCGTCAGCGGGGCGGACCGTCACCGGCGGCGACGGCTCACTCTCCTGGCCGTGCGCCGCCCGGTGCGCCGGGCCACCCTTCGAGCTCCGAACATGTCCCTACCTCCCGTCACTCGACTGCTCCAGGGCCGCCAGCCGCTCGGCCTCCTCCGCCGTGTGCAGCCCCAGCGCGATGAGGTCGAAGGGGCTGATGAAACCGTCGCTGATGCGGAAGCCGCCCGCCCGCAGCACGGCGTCCCGCAGCGGGACCGCCCAGTGGTGCTCCAGCAGGAGGAGCGCGGCCGCGCTGTCGTTGGGGATCTCCTCCAGGACGTCCCAGACCTCCTCGTCGGAGGGCATCACGTGCAGGCCCGATTCCTGGACGGTCTGGGCGCCGGCCACCGCGCCCGCCTCGATGCCCTCCTCACCCTCGATGCCGAGCCCGATGAGGGCTCCGATCTTGGTGCCGAACTCGATCGCCTCTTCCTCCGTGAGGTTGCTGAGGTGCTCGATCTCGACCTCGCCCGCCTTGTCCTTGTAGACGGCGAGCGCGTCGATCACGCGCACGGTGTCGCTCTTCCGCAGCCGCTCCAGCTCGGCGATGATCTCGCCGTGGAACTGGGGATGGTTGAACCCCAGCACGATGAGCTGGACGGGTCCGATCGCCATGTCCGCCCTCCTCTGCTTGTCGTCGGTGCGGTCAGCGTGCCGAGGACGGGGCGGGACGGTCATCACCCGTCGAGGATGACTTGGCGGCGCGCGGGTGGCGTGCCGCGGCGGACCAGCTCCGTGAGCACCGCGATGATGCCGCAGGCGCCGGCGCTCGCGCCGATGATCAACGGCCAGAACGGCAGGTCCAGCGGGGCGGTGGCGAACAGCCGGTTGAACACGGGCACGTAGACCAGGGCCGGCTGGAGCGCGACCATGGCCAGCAGCGCGACGACGGCCCGCCGGTCGTACGGGCCGGCGCGCACGCCGCCGGGGGTGAGGAAGAGCGCGGCCGAGGAGCGGGCGAGCACCACCAGGCTGGTGGACGTCAGCGCCACCGTCTGCGCCTCGGCGGGCCCGGCGTCCTGCGTCAGCGCCCAGGCGGACACGGCGCACGCCTGAACGGCCAGCACGGCCGCGACCAGGAGCGTCTCGACCATGCGGACGGGGGCCAGCGGCGGCCTGACCCGTCCCGGCAGCGGGCGGAACGCCGGCTCGCGCGTGCGCAGCTCGGCGTTGAGCGCGATCATCAGGCCCATCGTGGTGGCGAGGTACAGCCAGAGCAGGTGAACGGGCTCGACCGGCGGGTCCAGGCCGAGCAGCACGGCGAGCACCAGGAGGAAGGCCAGCACGCGGGACACGAGCGCGCAGCCGGTGTAGCGCGCGGCGCTCTCCAGGGCGGCGCGGCCCTCGGCGATGCCCGCCGCCGCCGCCGCGAACGTGCCGCCGGGCAGGACCACGTCGGCGCCCTCGTCGCTGAGGCAGGTGCCGACCCCGACGTCGGCCTGCCCGCGCCCCGCTCCCGCCGCCTGGCCGTCGATCACGGCCACCACGTGGTGGTGGCTGCGCAGCACCTGCACCAGCCGGCGCTCCTCCTCGGGCCGCAGGCGTGCGAACACGGTGGCCCGGTCCAGCGACACCGGCCCGCCGAAGCGGTGGTCGGCCAGCTGCGCGCCGCTCAGCGCCTCTTGCGACAGCCCGACCCAGGCCGCGCTGGACCGGGCCGTGACGGCGTCGTCACCGGTGATGATCTTCACCCGCACCCCGGCGGCCTCGCAGCCCCGCACGGCCTCCAGCGCCCCGGTGAGCACCGGGTTGTGCATGGCCTGCAACCCCAGGAACGTCAGGGGCGGGAGGGAACGCTCCGTCAGCTCCGCCTGGCCTGGACCGGCCGGGGCGGAGGCGAAGGCCAGCACGCGCAGCCCGCGGCGGGTCAGCCACCGCGCGGTGTCCAGGATCTCGCGCCGGTCCAGCTCGCCGGCCTGGCCGTCGGCGCCGAGCCGGTCCGCGCACAGGTACAGGACGCGCTCGACGGCGCCCTTGGCGTACACCATCGCGGGTTCGTCGCCGACCGGCTCGTGCAGGGTCGCCATGAACAGCTGCTCCGGCGTGTGGGGCAGCGTGGCGACGCGCGGCGAGACCTTCTCCAGGCCCAGCTTGCAGGCGCTGGCCAGCAGCGCGCGCTCCGTGGGATCGCCCACGGCGGACGCGACGCCCTCCCGCTCCACGACTCGCGCGTCGTTGCAGCTCAGCCCGGCCTGGAGGCAGGCGTCCAGCGCCAGGTTCTCGCCCGGCCCCACCACCACCCCGGCCAGCGTGATCTCACCCTGGTCGCACCCGGCTCCCGTCACCTCGTAGCCGCGCCCGCCCGCGACCACCGTGGTGACGTAGGCCCGGTCCAGCGTGAGCAGGCCGGCCCTGCGGGTGCAGACGACCGTGGTCGCGCCCAGCTTCTCCACGGCGGCGGGCCGGCGCACCAGCGTCCGGCCGTGCGCCATGCGCACGGCCCCCGTGGCCAGCGCGGCCGCCACGATGGACGGCAGCTCCCAGGGCACGCACACGATCATGAGCACGGCGACGGCGGTACGCACGGCGGACGTCTCCAGCCCGAACACCGTCCCCGCGGCGATCAGGGCGCCCGCGGCCACCAGCATGACCAGCGCCGTCAGGAGCCGGAAGCGGGTGATCGCCCTGGTCAGCGGAGTGATCACGGGAGGCACCCCGAGGGGGGCGATCGTGGCCGCGACCCGCCTGTCCAGGGCCCAGATGTGCACGACCGCCATGGTGACGACGGTCAGCATCGCCGCGCCGGCCCACAGGTCCTCCGACCAGGCCGCGAGCAGGCCGGCGGCGATGACCACGTACACCGGTGGCGAGCACAGGGCCCGTTGCGCGCGTAGTCCCATCAGCAGGAAGGGGCCGGAGCCCGCTTCCCTGGACATTCTGAAGGCGAACATGACCCCCCTCCGGGACGTCCGTCCTGGCTCCCTCATGGTTGCCCAGGAAAGCGGCGCTGTGGAGCCCGCGCGCAGATCTTTTCCGCCACCTCGGTCTCTCCCTCAGGCGTCCTCACCCTTACTGCGGCGCTCAGTGCGGCACCGGCGCCGCCGTGACACCCCGGCCGGCCGGCTCCTGCCCGTCCGCGCCCGCCGGGACCTCCTCGCCCGGCGGCGCGCCACGCGCCAGGAGGGTGACGAGCACCTCGTACGCCACCAGCAGCAGGGCGACCACGAGCAGCGAGAACCACGACGACAGGATCAGCGCGACGACGGCCGCCACGACGATCCCGCCCACCCGCAGCACGTCGAGGTGGCGTCCGGTCCACGTCCGCAGCCGCACGTTCGTCCCGGCGGAACGCAGCGCCCCCCAGCCGTCGCGCAGGCCCTTCGCCCCGTTGCGCCGCAGCCAGACCGGGACGCGGCCCGGCCCCGCCAGGTAACACGCAACCGCGATCACGATGCCCGCCCACAGCAGCCAGGTCCCCCAGGTACGCAGCTCGGTGAAGATGTCGTGGACCGCCACGGACACCCCCTGCCGGTAGACGCCGTCGGGCACGAGGCCGAGGAGCTGGTCGCGCACCGCCCGCAGCCCGCTGGTCAGGACCACCGCGGAGATGGACAGCCACAGCCCCCACTGCAGCAGCGTGCGCCGGCGGTACGGGGAGATCCACAGGGCCAGGCCGAGGGCGAGCAGGGAGCCGGCGATCAGCAGCACCACCGTGCGCTTGAAGGTCAGCATCGCCTCCTGCAGCTGTCCCAGCATCGGCCGGTCGTACATGGTGATCTGCGCGAAGTCCGCGGGCAGGGTCACGCCGACGGCGGTCTGGATGCGCTCGCGCAGACCGGGCGGGATGGCCCCGGAGGTGAGGACAGGCAGGTCGAGTCGCTTGCCGAAGATGGTCGGCAGCCGCTGCTCGATGGTGATCAGGAGGTTGTTCACCACGGGCAGCAGGTTGAGCGTCACCGTGCTGCCCGACACGGAGACCGTCTGGCTGCGGCCCTCCAGGATGGCCAGGATCTGCGCGTGCGCGAACCGGTTGGCGTTGGTCCACAACTCGCGGAACTGCTCGGTGCCCATGAACCTGGTCACCAGGTCCTTGGTGTAGCCGTGGACGGCGCCGGTCACCGGGCCCGCCAGGAACGTCGCCCGCGGCGGCAGCACCTCCGCGAGCCGCTGCTCCACGTTCAGCGCGGTGAAGACCTGGTCGGTGAGGTAGGTCGCCATCGCGTTGGTCACCTCGGGGTGCTCCGGCAGGCTCTGCACCGTCGCCACCCAGCGCTCGGTGTCCAGCGTGGTGCGCGCTCCCCACAGGCCGATGGCCGAGCACACCACGCCGAACCCCGCCACGGCGACCAGGACGGCGGCGATGATCCGGCGGGCGAGGTGCGCGCGCCGGTGCCGCCGCGTGCGGTCCTCCAGCCGGCCGCGCAGCTCGGCCACCTCGGCACGCAGGCGCTCCAGCTCGTCGGTCTCCGGCGGCTCGCTCACCTGGGCGGGAGGACCCGAGGGTGGCGCAGCGGAGTCGAGGTGTGCTTCTTCGCCGGGCATCGCGACCTCCCCAACCGGTGTACAGGGCCTGGGCAGGATGCTGACCGCGTTGAGGCCGCCCGCCTTCACATCTTCCGGGTGACCCCCGCGCGGTCACAGGAGCCTGAGATGGCGGACGAGCTGGACCGCCTCCGCGCGGGAGGTGACCCCGAGCTTGCGGTAGATGGATCGGGTGTGGGTCTTGACGGTGTTGGGTGAGACGAAGAGCTGCAGGCCGATCTCGCGGATGGACAGGTTCTCCAGCAGCAGCCGCAGGACGGCCTGCTCGCGGACGGTCAGGAGGTCGGTCAGCGCGGTGCCCTGGGCGGGGTCGGCGGGCAGCAGGCGGGTGAGCCGGGCGTGGATGTGCGCGAGCCTGGTGCGCAGGTGCTCGCCGCTGTCCTGCTCGGTGGCGAGCAGGTGCCTGGCCTGTACGAGGTAGGCGCTGGCGGTCCCCCGGTCCCCGGCGTCCAGGCAGGTCTCCGCGAGTGCGGTGAGCAGGTTCAGCGTGGGCCAGCCCGAAAGCCCGACCGCGCCGGCGCGCAGCGCGAGCGCGCGTTCCAGCAGCGGCCTGGCCTCCGCGTGCCGCTCCTCGCGGGCCAGCACGGTGCCCAGCGCCGAGGCGGGCAGGGCCGCGTACGGCGAGCCGCTGTACTCGTTGGTCTCGGCCAGCCCGTACGCCGCCCTGGCCGGCTCGCCCGCCTCCGCGACCCGCCCGAGGTCGCAGAGCGCGAGCGCCAGCACGGACAGGGACAGGATCCGGAACGGCGGCCAGCCCGCGCCGCTCTGCGCCGCCTCCGCCGCGAACTCCAGCGCCCCCTTGCTGTCCCCCATCAGATACAGCCCGTACGCCAGCCCCGCCCGGGAGGGGGCGTACCACCGCGACGTCGGGTCCACCTCCAGCTCGCAGGCGATCCAGCCGGACTCCACCATCGCGGGCACGCCGTCGTACCCGAACAGCGCCCCCATCAGGTTGACCGCGAAGCGCAGCGAGGGGGACCCGTCCGGCAGCGCCCCCCGGTGCGGCAGCGCCGCGGCGATGCGGAGCCAGTGCCGGGTCGCCGCGCGGTCGCCGGACAGGGCGGCCAGCCAGGCGGCGCAGACCGCCGTGACGGGATCGCCGTCGCGGCGGGCGGCGGCCGTCGCGTCCAGCCAGCTCTGGACGAGGTCGAGCCGTCCCGTGCTGATGTACTCCATCCAGTTGGCCTCGAACAGGCGGCCGACGCGCCCCTCCGCGCCGCTCTCGCGGGCGTGCTCCGTCGCCTCCATGATCAGGCCGTGGGCGGCGTACCAGTCGCTGGCGCGCAGGTGCAGCTGCGCGACCGCGTCCTGCTCGGTGTCGGACAGGTCGGCGCGCAGCGTCTGGCGGAACATGTGGTGCAGGCGGTACCAGCGGCGATGCTCGTCGAGGGGCACGAGGAACAGGTTCGCCCGCTCCATGACCTGCAGCAGCGTCACGGCGTTCGGGGTGCCGGCCACCGCGTCGCACAGGGGCGCCGTGAACCGGTCGAGGACGGAGATCCGGCACAGGAAGCGCAGCAGCTCGGGCGCGACCGTGCCCAGCACCTCCTCGTGCAGGTAGTCGGCGATCATGCGGTGAGTACCGCCGAACTCGGCCACGAACGCGGTGGGATCGGCCGAGATCCGCAACGACAGCGCCGCCAGGTGCAGCGCGATCGTCCACCCTTCGGTGGCGTCGAGCAGGCGGTCCAGGTCCGTGTCACGCAGCAGCATGCCGGACAGCCGGCGGATCAGCGTGGCCGCCTCCTCGCGCGTCCAGGCCAGATCGGCCATGCGCAGCTCCAGCAGGTCACCGGCCACGCGGTACTGCTGCAGCGGCAGCACCGGCTCGGCACGGGTGACGAGCACGAGCTGCGTGGTCGGCGGCAGGTGGTCGATGAAGACCTCCAGCAGGCGCAGGCACTCCGGGTCCTCCAGCGTGTGCAGGTCGTCCAGCACCAGCACCACGGGGTGCTCCAGCGCGGCCAGGGCGCTGAGCAGGTACGGCAGGGGCGGCCCCCGGTGCTGGGCGGGCAGGTCCGCCATGCCGGGCAGCGCCGTGCGCGCGGCGTTCGTCAGCGCGTCCCACAGGGCGTCCCCTGCGTTGAGCCGGCGGTCGGCCGTCACCCAGGCGGCGGTCCGGTCGGGATCCGCCGCCAGCCACTGGGCGACGAGGGCGGACTTCCCGGATCCCGCGGGCGCGGACACCAGGACGAGCCGCCGGCCGCGCGCGCCGTCCAGCTTCCGCAGCAGAGCGGGTCGTCGCGTCCATTCGGGGTGTACTGCAGGCACCACGCTCCGCACATCCGCGGAGAGCCCGACCAGCGCGGGAAGAGGGCGGGTACCGGTGGAGGTGATCGCCTCTCGTGCCTTCTCGCGGAACCACCTGCGCATTCGATGCTCCGGTTGCGGTGTCCTTGTTCGGAGTTTCTGCCGTGATCTATAAACAGTCAACCATCACAACTCACCCACAAATCGGGCAGACACTTTCACCTTTCCGGCCTCAGACGAGTGAGAGGTGTTTGGCCCGGCGGACCGCCTCGGCGCGGCGGGTGACCGCGAGCTTGCGGTAGATGCTCTTCAGGTGCGTCTTGACGGTGTTGACCGACACGTACATCTGCGCGGCGATCTCCTCGGTCGTCATCACCTTGCTCAGGTGCTGCAGCACGTCCAGCTCGCGGGCGCTGAGCCGGCCGTACAGGGTGGCGTCCAGCCGCTCCTCGCCGCTCTCCGGTGTGAGGCGCAGCCGCGCCAGGAACCGCAGGTACGGCCTGACCAGGTACGGGTCGTGCCGCAGCAGCGGCTGCAACCAGGGCTTCGAGCGGGCGAACGGCATCAGCGCCTGCTCGCGGTCACCGAGCCGCAACGCCCGATCGAGCATCCGGCGGCCACGGGAGGGATCGCCGCCCTGGTAGGCCAGCCGGGCGTCCAGCAGCAGGGCGTCCAGGCGGACGTCCACGGGCACCAGGCCCGGCTCCGCCAGCACCGCGTGCACCGCCCGCACGGCCTCCTCCGGCCGTCCCGCGCTCAGCGCGGCGAGCGCGAGGGCCAGGGGCTTGCGCAGGTCGTCGGCGTCCCCGGCGCGTTCCGCGCACGCCCGCGCCTCGGCGGTCTCGCCCAGCAGCGCGTGCGCCTCCGACTGGAGGAGCAGCAGGCGCCGCCGCAGCCACTGCGGCCCCTGGGTGACCTGGCGCGTCTCCTCCAGAGCCTGGCGGGGCAGGCCCTCCAGCAGCTTGGCCTGGGCGCCGACCAGCGCGTGCAGCCCGGCCATGACCGCGTCGGGGCACTGCCGGACGGCCGCGTGGGCCCTGGCCAGCTCCTGCTTGGCGCGGGCCGGCTCCACCTTCTGGAGCGCGACCCACGCCGAGGCGAGATGCGATGCGGCCCCCCGGCGGCCCGCCGGGCCGGCCTCGGGCAGCTGCTCCGCCTGAGCCGCCAGCTCGCAGGCCCGCGCCGGGCGTCCGCGCAGCCCCTCGGCCAGCGCGAGCTGCCCCAGGCACTGCCGGTACAGGCACTCTCCCCCGGCCCGCGTGGCCGGCTCGATGGCCGCGCGCAGGGCCGCCACGGCCTCGTGCAGCCGCCCCTGCCGCAGCTCCAGCGACCCGCGCGCGGCCAGGACCAGGGCCTCCACCTCCGGATGCTGGTCGAGGGAGTGCGCCGGCGTCTCCTGCAGCAGGCCCTCCACCTCGGTGAGGTTGCGGGACAGGTCCGGGTCGCGCGGCTGCGGGTCCGCCAGCCGTACCAGCCCGATGGCCAGCCGCAGGGCCGGGGACGCGGCGGCCGGGGAGCGGCCGATCAGTGCCGACGCCGTGTCCAGGGCGGCGGCGCAGGTCTCCTCGTCACCGCCGGCCCTGGCCATGGCCGCCGTGACCACGGCCTGCTCGGGAGCCCCTTCCGGCTGCGGCGCGCATTCCGGCATCGCCCGCAGGCTCTCGCCGAGCACGTGGTCGGGCCGCAGGCCGAGCAGCCGGCCGATCTCCAGGTGGTCGACGACGAGCCTGGCGGCGTAGGGCCAGGCTCCGGCGCGGGCGGCGTGCCACACCGCGTCGTGCACGTCGCCGGTGCGCGCGAACCAGGAGGCCGCGCGCAGGTCCAGCTCGGCGAGGTGGCCCGGCGCCTCGTGCCGCAGGATCAGGCGCAGCGCGTCGGCGAACATCGGGTGGAAGCGGTACCAGCCCTGGTCCAGGCGCATGGCGAAGGCGTTGTCGCGGACCATCGCGGCGAACGCCCGGCCCGCCACCGGCCCGGCCAGCTCGGTGGCCAGCTCCGCGTTGATCCGCTCGGGAACGCTGGTGGCCAGCAGCAGGCGGCGCCGGTCCTCGGGCTCGGCGTCCAGGACCTCCTCCATCAGATAGGCGACGACGGAGTTGTCGTCCCCGGCGAAGTGCGCGACGAACTCGTCAGGGGCGGGATGCCCCTCCAGCGAGATCGCGGCCAGGCGCAGCCCGGCGGCCCAGCCTTCGGTCCTGGCCAGCAGCGTCCGCAGGGACGCCTGCGACAGGCTCACCTTGTGCTGCGCCAGGAGCTGCTCGGTCTCCCGCTCGGAGAAGGCGAGCTGCTCGACCCCGACCTCGGTGAGCTCCTGGGCCAGGTGGTAGCGGCGCATCGGCAGCGGCGGGTCCTGCCGCGCCGTCACGACGAGCCGCAGCCAGGCGTGCGTGTCGCGCAGCAGCCGGCCGAGGTCCCGGTTCACCTCGCAGTCGGCGGGCAGGGACAGGTCGTCCAGCACCAGGACCACGGGCTGAGCCCGCTCGGTGAGGTGCAGGGCCAGGGCGGCGACCGGGTCGCCGTCACCGCTCACCGCCACGCCCGCCCGCCGGAAGGCCGACAGGACCATGGGCCAGAAGACCTCAGGTCGCTCGGCCCCCCGCTGCAGGGTGACCCAGGCGATGGGGCCCGGGGCGGCACCGCACGTGGCCCACGAGATCGCCGCCATCGTCTTGCCGGTGCCCGGAGGTCCGGTCACCACGGTGAGAGGACCCTGGACGCCTCGGCGAAGGCGGTCCACGATCCTGCGACGAACGATCAGCCACGGTGGTGGCTGTGGAATGACCACCTTGTACGGCAGAACATCCGCATCCGACTTGATCCGCGCCATGGAGCTCACCCCTGCCCGAAAGGGATCAGCTTGCGTCTGGACATTAGGCGCGTTTCAGGCATTTCTTGGATACCCCGGCGGCGAATTCACCCGGGTGAGCCCGCGCGGGCGGGCTCACCCGGGTGAGGCCGGGCTCTACCCGGCCGCGACGACTCCCTGGGCCTCAGGCGATAGGGAACGCCGATCAGCCCGCCTGCCCCTTGGGCGCCGGAGCAGGGCCGTTGTGGTGGTGGCGGCGCCGGGCCAGATTGACGACGACGGCGGCAGCCGTCACCGCACCCGCTCCTGCGGCGACCAGGAGGCCGCGCCGGCTCTTCTTCTTCTGTCTCCTCATGGGGGCATCATCCGGGGCCATCCCCACCCGCCCATCACCCACGCAGGGTGATGCGCGCACCCGCGCGCGTGGCCAGGCTCTGCGGAGAGGACATCGGAGATTCGGGGGTCGCTGTCCGGCGGACGCCGCCGCACCGTTCATCGTTAGCCACCGTTTGCCGGGAGCCGGGATATGACCACCAGCATGAGACAGACGAGCCACTCGCGGCCGTCGGTGCGGTCCCGCCTGGAGGCGCCGGGCGTGGCCGGGTGGCTGTTCACCGGCCTCGCGCTGGGCGTCGTCGTCCTGCTGTTCGTGCTGCAGGTGCTGCGGCCGCTGCTGCTGCCACTGCTGCTGGCCGCGGCCATCGCCGTCGTCATCGCGCCGCTCGCCGACCGGCTGACCGCCCGGCGGATGCCGCGGCCCGCCGCGGCGGCGCTCTGCTGCCTGGCCGTCCTGGTGACGGCGGCCCTCTGCGGCGTCGTGCTGGTCGTCGGCCTGCGCGGCCAGCTCCAGTCGATCGGCGCCGCGCTGGACGTCGCCTGGGCCAGGGCCGAGCAGCTCGCCCGCGATCTCGGCATGGCGGCCGAGCAGGCCGGGGACCTGCGCCAGACCTTCTCCGAGGCGCTGCCGACCCTGGTCACCCAGCTGCTCAGCGGCCTGGCCGGCGGGGTGGCCGCCCTGGTCGAGCTGGTGGTCGGCCTCGCGCTGGGGCTGTACCTGGTGTTCTTCATGCTCAAGGACACCGGGCTGATGACGTCCGCGACCGTGCGGTTCCTGCCGGTGCCCGCCGACGTCGGGCGGGAGGCGGTCGTGCGGGCCGCCGGGATCATCCGCCGGTACTTCCTGGGCATGACGCTGATCGCCCTGATGAACACCGTGCTCATCGTCGGCGCCGCGCTGATCCTGGGGGTGCCCGCGCTGGGGGTGATCGCGCTGGCCACGTTCCTGGGGGCGTACATCCCGTACGCCGGCGCGTTCGTCTCCGGTGCGTTCACCGTGCTCATCGCGCTCGGCTCCGGTGGCGTGAGCACCGCGCTGTGGATGTTGCTCGTGGTGCTGCTGGCCAACGGCACCCTGCAGAACCTGCTCGCGCCGTTCGTGTTCGGCGCCGCGCTGCGCATCCATCCGATGGTCGTGCTGCTCGTCACCGTTCTGGCGGGGATCCTGGCGGGGCTGGCCGGCGTGATGCTGGCCGTACCGGTGACGGCGCTGGCGCTCGACCTGGCGCGCCTCATCAAGAAGCACGACCTGCGAGAACGCGACGACCACCACCGGCTTGACGACCAGCGGCACGACGACCAGCGGCACGGCGACCAGCGGCACGGCGACCAGCGGCAGGACGAGCCGGTCACCCCTGAGGGGAGGACGCGATGACGGAGCGCGTGGGTGAGGCCCGGACGGCCGGGCCGGGAGACGGCGGCGCCGCCTCGGCGGGGCCACAGGCCGGCCCGGAAACGGTGGACGGCGGCGAGGAGCGCCCCTCGATGCCGCGCATCGTGCTGGCCGGCACCGTGAACGCCGGCCAGCGCCTGCACCTGCTGCCCGACCCCACGCCACCCGCCGTGAACGTGACCGTCGGCCTGCTCGCCCAGGGCGCGCAGGCCGGCGAACGGCTGATCGGCCAGTGCTCGGAGGGCGTGCGCAAGGTGGCGGGCCTGCCGGCACCCTGGCTGCGCCAGGTGATCGCCACCGCCGCCGAACGCGGCGAGGACGCCATCATGGGCAGCAGCCGGCAGACCGCCGCCTGGCTGCGCGAGAAGGTCGGCGAGTCGGCCACCAGATCGCCCCGCTCGCTGCTGGGCGGCCTCGTGACCCGGGCGGTCCGCCAGGCGGCCGAGACGCTCTCGCCCACGGTCATCGACGCGGTGCTGCCGCACATCCGCGAGCAGGCGGTGCCCGCCCTCGTCGGCGACCTGGTGGCGGACCAGCGGCTGCGCGCCATGGTGGCCGCGCAGGGGCGCAGCGTCATGGCCTCGATGGCCGACGAGCTGCAGGCCAAGATCGCCGGCGCGGACGACCGGGCCGAGGCCGCCTTCCAGCGGCTGCGCCGCGGCGGGCCGGCGACGTGAGGGAAGGCGACATAAGAACGGCGGCACGAGGACGACGGCACGAGGACGGCGGCGCAAGGGATGGCGTGAAGGATGACGACGTTAAGGGATGACGACGTTGAGGACGGCGACGTTGAGGACGGCGACGTCGAGGATGGCGACGTAAGGGACGGCGACGTAAGGATGGCATCGCCCTGTTATGCCGGGATCGTGTCACGCATGGTGGCCGTGCTGATCGACGCCGCGGCCCTCACGGTCGTGACCCCGATCGCCGTGCTCGGCCCGCCGATGATGTGGCAGTCCCTGGCGGGCACGCCGCCCTCGTGGTTCACCTCCGGCTTCCAGATCGCGGGGGCGACACTGCCCCTGGTCTACTTCTCGCTCGCCTGGTGGGCGACCGGGCAGACGCTCGGCGGGCTCGTCCTGGCGATCATGGTCAGGCGCGCGGACGGGAGCCGGGTGGGCCTGCTCCGGGCGGCGCTGCGGGCCGGCCTCGGCCTGCTGTTCGCCCCCGTCTGGTTCGTCGGTATGGTGCTGGTGCTGGTGCAGGCACACCGCAGGGCGATGCACGACCTGGTGTTCGGCACCGTCGTGGTACGCAAACCGGCCCGGTGACCAGTGGGTCACCGGTGCCGTGGATCGGCAGCGCTTACGCTCTCCTCCAGCCTTTCTCAGCGCGTCATAGTAGAACGGAATCCTACGTTCCCTTACACTGGCAGCATGAGCAGCGCACCCATGAGCGGCCGCAAGGCACAGGCCGCACGCAACGACGAGCTGATCCTCCAAGCGGCGCGGGCGGTCTTCACCGCCGAGCCCGGCGCCCCCATCGCGGCCGTGGCCGAGAAGGCGGGCGTCGGGATCAGCGCGCTCTACCGCCGCTACCCCAGCAAGGAGGCGCTGCTGCAGAAGCTGTGCGGTGACGGGCTGCGCCTCTACATCGAGGTCAGCGAGCGATCACTGGCCCACGAGGGCGATGCGTGGGAGGCGTTCGCCGAATATCTGCGCGGCATTGTGGACGCCGACTCCAGCTCGCTGACGATCAAGCTGGCGGGCACGTTCACCCCGACCGAGGAGCTGGGTGGGCTGGCGGCCAGGGCCTCGGCCCTGGCCATCGAGGTCTACGACCGGGCGGTGGCGGCGGGCGTGCTGCGGCCGGACGTGACGCCGGCCGACATCGCGCTGCTGTTCGAGCAGCTCGCCTCGATCAAGCTGGGCGACGAGGAACGCGTCGCCCAGCTCCGCCACCGCTACCTGACACTCATGATGGACGCCCTGCGCGTCCCCCCGGCCCGCCGTGACCTGCCCGGCCCCGAGCCACGGGACGAGGAGCTGGCCGCCCGCTGGCGGCCACGCGGCTAGTCCTCGCCGCCCGTCCAGTGGAACAGGTACGACATCACGAAGCCGAGCAGCCCGGTCACCCCGGCCGAGACGGTCATCGCCATGCCGAGTGCGGACACCGCGCCGGAGACCAGGCCGGGGCTGCCGGCGACGAGGCCGGCCGCCTGCACCAGCACGACGACGACGCCGAGCGCGAGGAACAGCACGAGGCCGATCTTGAACAGGACCATGATGAGGCTCTTCATGACGGGGGCTCCTCTCAGATCGGCAGCACGCCGGTCGCGACCAGCACGCCGAGGACCAGGGTCGGGATGACGAACCAGATGATCAGCCGCCCGAACGTCCTGGCCGGGTCCACCTGGGCGATGCCGCTGGCGATGTAGATGGGGGCCGCTCCCGGCGGGGACGCGCCCTCGGTGGAGGCGAAGATCATGATGGCGGTGGCCGCCGCCGCCGGGGCGACCCCGGCCGCGGTCAGCGCGCTGAAGGCCACCCCGCCGACGGCGGCGATCGTGGCGGTGCCGGTCAGCGGCGCGGCGATGATCACCAGCAGCAGGCCGACGATGGTGGCGATGACGACGGCGGGCGCGTCCAGCCCCTGGAGGATGGCGGTGAGCTGGTCCACCAGGCCCAGCTCGCCCAGGCTGGCCGCGGCGGCGAAGGCGAAGAACAACGTCGCGCCGATGACGGCGTACCTGGGTGCCATGTCGCCGAGCAGCTCGCTCCAGGCGCGGCCGGTGCGCGGCAGCCGCTTCCACGCCACGGCGAACGTGGCCAGCACGGTCAGCACGGGGATCCACACGATGATGCTGATGTCGCCGGCCGCCTCGCCGACCCGCGACTCCATCAGCGCGACGCCGAAGTCCAGCGTCATCAGCACCGGCACCAGGATGCCCGCGTACACCAGCAGCGACGTCCACCCGGCCCGCAGCGCGGCGCGCAGCGGCACGAGGTCGGCCGCGTCGGTGGCCGCGATGTCGTGCCGGCGCACCCAGAGGAAGACCACCACGAACCGGTAGGCCACCGTCCACAACCCGCCGATGAGCGCGGGCACGAAGAGCTGGTCGGCGGTCAGCACGGGCGCCACGGCGGCCGAGCCCAGCAGCAGGAACATCGACGAGCTGGGCGGGATCGAGATGCCCAGCCCGGCGTTGCCGGCCACCAGCGAGGCGGCCAGGTCGGGGCGCCAGTTCGACCGGATCATCCACGGGATGGTGACGGAGCCGACGGACGCGGAGATGCCGGAGCCCGACCCGGAGGGGCCGCCGAGCAGCGCGGCGGCGGAGGTCGAGACGTATCCGGCGCCGCCGCGCAGCCTGCCGAAGATCGAGTTCAGTACGGTGACCTGCTCCTGGATGAGGCCCAGCTTCGTGAGCAGGTAGCCCATGAAGACGAAGGCCAGGGCGGCGAAGACGACCTCCTCGGCCATCGCGTCGGCGATACCCGCCCACGCCAGCTCGAAGAACCTGGTGCCACCGAAGAGGCACACGCCTGCGAAACCGATGAGCATCGCTTCACCGATATTGCGTTTCAGCACGCCGTTCCAGACGACGATGATGGCGATGTAGGCGATGAGCGCCCATACGGCGATTCCCATGGCGAATGACCTCCAATGGGGGGTTGTGCGGGGGTGGGCGGCCCGGGGGCCGGTGGTCAGGCGCCGGGGTCCGGCGGTGGTGGGGGCGGGTCGGCCAGGCGCCGGGCCAGCTCGACGGTGCGGCGGGCCCTGACGACGATCGGGGCGTCCACGAACCGGCCGTCGGGCAGCGCCACGGCGCCGATGCCCGCCTGCTCGGCCCGCTCCGCCGCGGCGACGATCTCGGCGGCCCTGGCGGTCTCCTCCTCCGTCGGCCGGAACGCCCGCCTGATGACGGGGATCTGGCGCGGATGGATCGCGGTCCTGCCGAACAGCCCGATCGCGCGGCCGGCCCGGCACGAGGCCAGCAGCCCGTCCTCGTCCTTGACGTCTGGATAGACGGACATGGGCACCGGCGGCAGCCCGGCCGCGGCGGCGGCGAGGACGACCTGGAGCCTGAGGTGGTTCATGGCCTGCTCGTCGGTGATGGCCAGCTCGGCGGCCAGATCCTGCTCGCCGAGCGCCACCCCCGCCACGCGCGGGTGCGCGGCGATCCGCCCCGCCGCGAGGATCCCGGCCGCCGACTCCAGCAGCGCGTACGCGGGCGCGCCGGTGAGCGCGTCCAGCACGGCCACCGACTCGACCTTCGGCAGCCGTACGGCGTCGGCCAGGTCCCCGACGGCGGCCAGGTCGTCGCGCCCGCGATGGGTGGCCGGGTCGTTGACCCGCACGTGCACCTGGACACCACCGGTGTCCCCGCGCTCGCGCAGGTAGGCGACCGCGTGCTGCCTGGCCGCGTCCTTCCTGGCGGGCGCGACCGCGTCCTCCAGGTCGATGATGATCACGTCGGCGCCGGACGCGGCGGCCTTGCCGAACCGCTCGGGCCGGTCCCCCGGCACGTACAACCAGGTCACGGGAGGCGGGGTCACGGGAGGCGGGGTCACGGGAGGTCGCGCGGTCACGCGATCACCCCGTCCGCGCGCAGGGCGGCGATCCGCTCGGCGGGATAGTCCAGCTCGCCGAGCACCTCGTCGGTGTCGCTGCCGAGCGTCCGCCCGGTCCACCGGATCCCGCCCGGCGTGCCGGACATGCGGAACATGACGTTCTGCATGGTGAGCGTGCCGAACTCGTCGTCGGGCACCTCCACGAAGGTGTTCAGCGCCGCGTACTGCGGGTCCTCGGCCAGGTCGGTGACGTCGTAGATGGGCGCGACCGCGGCCTGCACCTCCTCGAACCTGGCGATGACCTCGGCGGCGTCGCGCTCGGCGATCCAGGAGGCGACCGCCTCGTCCAGCTCGTCCACGTGCTGCACCCGGCCGTGCCCGCTGGCGAACCACGGCTGCTCCACCAGGTCGGGCCGCCCGACGAGGGTGACCACGCGCTCGGCGATGGGCTGCGCGCTGGTGGAGATGGCCAGCCAGCGGCCGTCGCGGGTGCGGTAGGTGTTGCGCGGCGCGTTGCTGCTGGAGCGGTTGCCGGTGCGCCGCTGCACGACGCCGAGCGCCTTGTAGATGCTCATCTGCGGCCCCAGCAGGCCCAGGATCGGCTCGATGATCGCCATGTCGATGACCTGCCCGCGCCCGGTCTGCTCACGGGCGTGCAGGGCGACCATGACGGCGTACGACATGGCCAGGCCCGCGATGCCGTCGGCCAGGGCGAGCGGCGGCAGCGTGGGCGGCCCGTCGGGCTCCCCCGTCATGGCCGCGAAGCCGCTCATGGCCTCGGCCAGCGTGCCGAACCCGGGCCGCTTGGCCATCGGCCCGAACTGCCCGAACCCGGTCATCCGGCCCACGATCAGGCGCGGGTTGAGCTCCAGGAGGTCCTGCGGGTCGAGGTTCCAGCGTTCGAGGGTGCCCGGGCGGAAGTTCTCGATCAGCACGTCGGACCGCTCGGCCAGGCGGCGCAGGATCTCCTGCCCCTCGGCCCGCGACAGGTCCACGGCGGCGGCGCGCTTGTTGCGCGACAGCGTCTTCCACCACAACCCGGCGGCGCCGTGCCCGCGCGAGGGGTCGCCCCGGTGCGGGTGCTCGATCTTGATCACGTCGGCGCCGAAGTCGCCCAGCATCATGGCGGCGGAGGGACCGGCGAACAGCGTCGCCGCGTCGATGACCCGCAGGTCAGCGAGGCTCGTCATGAGTATGTAACTTATAAGAAATATGTCATAGGTCAAGAGTGCGACCGTTCTGCGAGACACTTGAGGACATGTCACCCACCGAGCCCCGGCCGCCCATGAGCAAGGCCGACTACGTCTACAGCGTGCTGCTGGAGGAGATCCGCACCGGCCGGATCCCCGGGGGCACGCCGTTGCGGGCCGGGGAGGTGGCCAAGCGCCTCGGGGTGTCGGTCACGCCCGTCCGCGAGGCGCTGCGCCGGCTGGAGAAGGACCGGCTGATCAGCTACGAGGCCCACCACGGCGCGACCGTGGTGGACCTGGGCGACGAGGCGCTGGCCGAGTATTACGGGGTGCGCGCGGTCGTCGAGGGCCTGGGGGCGCGGCTGGCCGCCGGCCGCATCACCGGGGCGGAGCTGGCCGAGCTGCGGGAGCTGCACGCCTCGATGGCCGACAACGCCGCGCGGGGCCACCACGACCGGCTCGGCGAGCAGAGCAGGCGCTTCCACCTGCGCATCGTCGACATCGGCGGGCCCGCCTTCCTGGGCGCGCACGCCAGGTCGGTGCGCAACAGCTTCCCCGTGCCCGCCGAGGCGTCACTGTGGCTGGACGAGACACAGGTCAAGGCACAGCTGGAGGCGCACGAGGCCATCCTGGCCGCGCTGGAGTCCGGCGACGCCGAGACCGCCGAGCGCATCATGATCGACCACGTGCGCCGCGCCGGCGAGTTCCGCCAGCACCACTGATCAGGGTCACTGGGCCAGCGTGGCGCGGATCCCGTCCAGCACGTCGGGGGTCGACTCCACGGGCTGCGCCGACAGCGACAGCCGCGCGAACGCCTGCTGGTGCTCCTCCACCCGCCGCCGGTCCTCCACCACGATCGGCGCGTGCAGCAGGTGCAGCACCAGCGCGTCCGGCCGGTGCTGCTCGGGGAAGCGCAGCAGGGTGAAGGGCGGCCCCTGGTAGAGGTACCCGCTCTCGCGAACGGGCCGCGCCACCTGCACGGCGAGGTGCGGCTGCTTGGCGGCCTTGGCGAGCGCGTCGAGCTGGGCCAGCCGGTCCTCCGGGCGGCCGAGCGGCGGGTCGATCAGCGCCGCCTGGTCGAGCACCGCCCACAGATGCGGGCCCTGGTGCCGGTCGAGCACCCGCTGCCGCACCGCGACCAGGTCGGCGGCGGTCGCGGCCCGCTCGTACGTGGCCCCGGCGGGCAACGCGGCCAGCGCGGCCGACAGGGCGTAGGCCGGGGCCTGCAGCAGCGCGGGCACCTGCAGCGGGCAGTAGGTGTAGATGATCTGTGCCTGGTCCTCCATCTCCAGGAACCCCGACAGCGCCAGCGGCACCCCCGGCGCGTCGTACCAGCCGGGCACCCGCTCCTCGCGCAGCAGCGACAGCAGCCGGCCCACGTGCTCGCCCTGGCCGTACAGCTGCAGGAGGGTGCGCACGGTGGCCTCGCGCGGCGCCACGAGCCCGTGCTCGATCCGGAAGATCGTGGAGGTGTTGAGCCCGGCGGCCTCCGCCGCGGACTTCATCGACAGCCTGGCCTCGGCGCGCAGGGAGCACAGCCGGGCCGCGACAACGCTTAACTGCATACGTCTGTCACAACCATCGATGACAAATATCAGCGTTTACACCTGGTCTATTGAAACCGAGTGACGGGTGTTGCACGATGGCCACTCTAGTGCTCTGACACCTCATGCATACGCCAATCGGAAAGGCAGAGAAACTGTGGCGGACGCGTGGATACTCCATCCCGACTACCGGACTCCTCCGGCCCCCACAGACCTCGGCCTCTCCCCGGGACCATGGCGGCACCCCGACGGCGGCCAGATCATGAACGGCACCTACGAGCGTCCCCTTCCCAAGCGCAGAGTCGAGGTCGTGACCGTCTGGTACGGCTACGCCCTCAGCCACTGGCGCGGCCCGCGCATGCCGCGCTTCAGCAGCCCGATGGTCTCGGCCTGGAACCCGGTGCTGGCACAGGGCCTGGCCGTCGACCCACATGCCCCGGCACCCTACCGCGACGAGCTGTGGTGCGACCGATGGATCGCTGAGGCCCTGCTGTACGGCCGCAAGCCGTACGGGGCGTTCACGCTGCCCCCCGACGAGGCGATGCGCTGGTTCGCCAAGAGCGGCGGCACGAACCTCGTCTACCACGCCCAGCTCGACGGCGACCACGTGCGGGTGGTGGCGGGCACGTCCGAGCGGTACGGGCAGCTCTTCGACCTCGACGCGCTGATCGCCGACTACCGCGAGGCGCTGCCGAGAGACCTCGCGGAGCGGGAGGCGCAGGCGCTGGACGCGCACCGGTCGTGCTCCCCCGCGCTGAACTACGTGCTCACGGAGAACGCCGAGGCGCTGTTCGCGCAGGCCGCCCTGTCGGTACGCGGCCTCACCCTCGGCTACCCGCCACGGGAGACGGCGGCCAGGATCGGCGCGGAAGCCGCCCCGTGATCGAGCCGGCGATCAAGGCCGTCCTGTTCGACCTCGACGGCACCCTGTTCGACCACCGTGCCGCCGCCGACGCCGGCATCACGGCGTGGGTGGCGGGCCGCTTCCCCGGCCATCCGCGCCTGGCGGAGGCGCCGGCGATCTGGGCGGAGCTGGAGGGGCCGTACCTGGCGATGTGGCAGGCGGGCCGGTGCACGGTGCAGGAGCAGCGGCGGCTGCGCCTGGCCGCGCTGTGCGCGGAGCTGTCCGTGCCCGTCCCCGGCGACCTGGACGTCGCCTACGCGATCTTCGCCGAGCTGTACCGGCGGCACTGGGTCGCCTATCCCGACGTGGCGGGGGCGGTGGCGGAGCTGGGCGGGTACCCGCTGGGTGTGCTGACCAACGGCACGCTGCCGATGCAGGAGGCCAAGGTCCGCGCGATCGGGCTGGCCGGGCTGGTCGGTCCCGTGCTGACGGGCGAGGTGCTGGGCGGGCACTTCAAGCCCGCCCCCGCCTGCTACACCGGGGCCGCCGCGGCGCTGGGGCTGGCGCCGGAGGAGGTGCTGCTGGTGGGCGACGACGTGGAGAACGACGTGACCGGTCCCGCCGTGACCGGGATGCGGTCGGTGTGGCTGGACCGGCACGCGGCCGGGCCGCCGCCCGCCGGGTTCCCCCGCATCACCTCGCTGGCGGAGCTGCCGCGGCTCCTCGGGCACTGATCACCATCACCACGAGCGCGGCCGGGACGAGGGCGGCGCCGGCGTACAGAGCTGGGACCGGCGCTGATGGCCAGTCCGCCGAGCCGGCCGCGCCGGCGCCGGACATCATCCAACGGGGCCGGGGTGACTCGACCGCGGGGCTTCCGGTGGTCGTCTACCGCGCGCCCCGCCGGCACGGTTATCTTCGAGGGGCGGCTCCCCCGCATCCCCGCCCGGAGGTGCACGATGGTGACGCTCGTCTCGGCCGTGCTCGTCCTCGGCGTGCTGGCCGTCGCCGGGTTCGTCCTGGTGGAGTGCCTGCTGCGGCGGCAGCTCCGGCAGCTCCGGCGCGGCCCCGTCGCTGAGAGCGTCAGCCCGTACGAGCTGGCCGTGCTGGCCAGGGGGCGCCACGCGCTGCCCGACACGGTGGTCACCGCGCTGGTCAGGCGCAACGCCGTCCGCGAAGCCCGGTCGGGCTTGTGCACCCTGGTCACCGGCGCCGCCGCCGACCATCCGGCCGAACACGTCGTGCTCGGCTTCCTGACCGCCAGGGCGGGCCGCGCCGCCCGGCACGAGATCGTGCGGGCGCCGGAGTGGGCGCCGGTGGAGAGGCGGATGCGGGCCGAGCTGCGGCGGCGCGGGCTGCTGCGTCCCCACTGGATGTCGTCGACGATCGTGCTGGGGGCGCTGACCGTGTTCCTGGTGCTGCTCACCAACATCGCCACCCTCACCGTCCTGCTGGACACCGCCGGCGACCTGCTGACGGGAGAGTCGGCCGCCGCCTGGGCCAGGCTCGGCCAGTGGTGGCCCGCGCTGCTCGTGCCGCCGCTGACCGTGGCGGGCGGGGTCGTGATCACGTGGATGCGGACGCCCGCCGACGACAGGACGCTGGTGGGCGAGGCTGTCTGCCGCGAGACGCTGGCCGCGCACCCGGACCACGACGGCAGCCTGGAGTCCTACGTGCTTCTGGGCGAGCCCTCGCCCGACCCCGTCCCCGCACGCCGCGGCCCGAGCGAAGAAGACGACGGCGACGCCGACGCCGGTGGCGACGGAGGAGACGGGTGCGGCTGCGGCGGCGGTGACGCCTGAATCCCCCACTCACGGCTCGTTTGTCAGGACATTCTTACCTCGGTTAAGCTGATCAGCATGACCGCGAACCTGGCCATCGACCTGGACCGGTCCAGCCCCGTGCCGCTCTACTTCCAGGTCGCCGAGCAGATCGCGGAGGCGATCCGCCGCGGCGACCTGGCCCCCGGCTCGCGGCTGGACAACGAGATCCTGCTGGCCGACAAGCTGGGCCTGTCGCGGCCCACGATCCGGCAGGCCATCCAGTACCTGGTCGACAAGGGCCTGCTGGTCCGCAAGCGCGGCGTCGGCACCCAGGTGGTGCACGGCCAGGTCAAGCGCTCGGTCGAGCTGACCAGCCTCTACGACGACCTGCGCCGCTCCGGCCAGGAGCCTGCCACCCAGGTGCTGGCCCTGGAGTCGCGCCCGGTCGACGAGGACGTCGCCCCCATCCTCGGCGTGGAGCCCGGCTCCCAGATCCTCTACCTGGAGCGCGTGCGCTTCGCGGCCGGCGAGCCGCTCGCCGTCCTGCACAACTGGCTGCCCCCTGGCCTGGCCCCGCTCACGGCCGCCGACCTCGAGGGCCGCGGCCTGTACGAGCTGCTGCGCGGCGCGGGCGTGCGCATGCGCGTCGCCAACCAGCGCATCGGCGCCAGGGCCGCCACCCAGGCCGAGGCCCGGCTACTGGCGGAGCGCCGGGGGGCGCCGCTGCTGACCATGGTGCGCACCACCTACGACGATCAGGGGCGGGCGGTGGAGCACGGCTCCCACGTCTACCGGGCCTCGCACTACTCGCTGGAGGTCACGCTCATCGAGCGCTGATGCCGCGGCCACGACGCCGCGGTCACCGGACGCCGCCGCTCAGGAGTCTCTCGGCGTCGGCCTGGGAGGCGATGCGGACGAACGTCAGATGCGCGTTCGCCGGATCGGCGGCGGCCCGGCGGTAGCGCTCCCGGTAGACGGCGTGCTGCGTCCACGCCCACCGGATGATCGACTCGTCCTTGGACAAGAGGAAGCGGAACGACTCCTTGTTGCCGTTCCACAGCTCGGCCCCGGTCGCCATCCGCCGCACCGTCCTCGGCAGCAGGCGGCGCATCACCGTACGCCTGGGCAGGTCGAACCAGACCACGGTGTCGGCCCGCGCCCACACCAGGTCCCGCGCGGCGGAGTAGTTGCCGTCCACCACCCAGCCGTCGGCGCGCGTGAACGTGTCGACCTCGGCCCGGAACTCCTCCTTGGGCCGTGGCGTCCAGCCCTCCATGTGGAAGACCGAGTCGAGTTCGAGCCAGGGCACGCCGAGCCGGGCCGCCAGACCGGCGGCCAGCGTGGACTTTCCCGAGCCTGAGTTCCCCACCACCGATACGCGTCGCACCGCGCCACTGTAGCCAGCCGCGGGTCCTTGTCCCACATTCCGGACGCGTTACTTTCTCTTTTCGTCACCCCCGCAACCCTTGGCAACACACCTCCCGGACACCTATGGTTCAGTGCAATGCCACACATTACTGGGAAGGTTCATGACGTCTAAGCAGGTCAAGCCGCTGTCCGGTGCCGTACGCACGCTGTCCGGTGCCGTACGCACGTCCGCCGGGGCCGTGCGGCCGGTCGCGGGAGTGCGCATCACCGGTGGGCTGCTGCACCACTGGCAGCGCCGGAACGGCACGGCCACGATCCCGCACATCATCGAGCAGCTGCGGGCGGCGGGCAACGTCGCCAACCTCAGCCGGCTTCTGGAGGAGGACCCGGCGCCGTACCGGGGCCGCTACCCGTTCCTGGACACCGACCTGTACAAGACCCTGGAGGGGCTGGCCTACGAGCTGGGCGACGGCCGCGCCGGGGAGCCCGTGCGGGAGTTCTTCGAGGAGGTCGTCGGCCTCCTGGAGCGGGTGCAGGCCGAGGACGGCTATCTCAACTCCTTCTTCCAGAACCCGGCCGCCACGAAGAAGCCGTGGGAGGACCTGGCCTGGGGGCACGAGTTGTACAACCTGGGTCACCTCATCCAGGCGGCGGTCGCCGCGGCGCGGCGGATGGGCGACGAGCGGCTGCTGCGGGTGGCGGAGCGGTTCGCGGACCTGGTGGTGGAGCGGTTCGCGCAGGACGGGGTGTGCGGCCATCCCGAGGTGGAGATGGCGCTGGTCGAGCTGTACAGGGAGACGGGGCGGCGCGCCTATCTGGACCTGGCCGCCGCGTTCGTGGACCGGCGCGGCTCGGGGCAGCTCAGGCACAGCATCTTCCCCGGCGACTACTTCCAGGACCACCTGCCCTTCCGCGAGCTGCCGTCGGTGACCGGTCACGCGGTGCGGATGGCGTACCTGGCGGCCGGGGCGGCGGACGTGCACCTGGAGACGGGCGACCGGTCGCTGTTCGAGGCGCTGGAGCGGCTGTGGGACGACCTGGTCGCGACCAAGCTGTACGTCACGGGCGGGCTCGGCAGCCGCCACTCCGACGAGGCCATCGGCGACCGGTACGAGCTGCCGTCCGAGCGTGCCTACAGCGAGACCTGCGCGGCCATCGCCGTCATGCAGTGGGCCTGGCGCATGTTCCTGGCCACGGGCGGCGCCGGCTACCTCGACGTGTTCGAGCGGGTGCTCTACAACGCCTACGCCGTGGGCCTGTCGGCGGACGGCAGGGCGTTCTTCTACGACAACCCGCTGCAGCGCCGTCCCGACCACGAGCAGCGCAGCGGCGCGGAGGCCGGCGGCGAGCCGCTGCGCCGCGCCTGGTTCACCTGCCCGTGCTGCCCGCCGAACATCGTGCGGTGGATGGCCCAGCTCGCCGACTACGTGGCGGCGGAGCGGGACGGCGCGCTGCTGGTCGCCTCCTACGCCGAGGGGCGGATCGAGGGCACGGAGCTGGACCTGGTGGTGGAGACCGCCTACCCGTGGGACGGTGACGTGCGGCTCACGGTCGAGCGCGCGCCCGACGGGCCGTACGGGATCCTGCTGCGCATCCCGGGCTGGGCCCGGGGCGCGACGGTCACGGTCGACGGCCGGCCGTACGAAGCGGACGCGGCGGTGACGGGCGGCGGCGGACCGCGCGCGGCCGGGCCGGTGGACGGCTGGCTGAGCATCGAGCGCCGCTGGCAGGCCGGCGACGAGGTGCGGCTCACGCTGCCGATGCCGGTCAGGGCGCACGGCTCGCACCCCTACCTGGACGCCACCAGGGGCGCGGTCAGCCTGGCCCGCGGCCCGCTGGTCTACTGCGTGGAGCAGCAGGACAGCCCGGACGCCGCAGTGGACGACCTGCTGATCGGCGTACCGGAGATCGTAGACGCGAACATCGAGCGGCGGGACGACGCCGTGGTGCTGACCCTCACCGCCGCCGCCGCTCCCCCGCCCTCCGCCGAGCTCTACCCGGAGCTCCCGCTGGAGCGGGCGCTTCCGGAGACGACGGTCACGGCGACCTTCGTCCCCTACTTCCTCTGGGGCAACCGCGGCCCCGAAGCCATGCGGGTCTGGGTCAGGACCCCCGACGCAACCAATGGAAAGAAGGCGAAATGAGGAGATCGGCGGCGCTCACGAGCGTCACGATGACCGCCGTGCTGGCACTCTCGGCGTGCGGCGGCGGTGGCGGAGCGGCCCAGGGCCCGGGCGCCGGCACCGGCGCGGCCGGCTCGTCGGCGGCCCCGGCGACGGGCGGCACGGTGCGCGTCCTGGCCAACGCGGACTTCTCCCACCTGGACCCGGTACGCGGCTTCGACGGCGGCGTGAACAACTTCTACCGGCTCATCTACCGGGGGCTGACGACGTTCGGCGCGGGACCGGGGGCCGAGGGCACGAAGATCGTCCCCGACCTGGCGACCGACACGGGCACGCCGTCCAACGACGCCAAGACCTGGACGTTCACGCTGAAGGACAACCTCTTCTTCGAGGACGGCACGCCGATCACCAGCGAGGCGGTCAAGTTCGGCTTCTCGCGGGCCTTCGACCCCGAGGCGGGCATCGGCTCCCCGTACGGCAAGCTGCTGCTGGACGCGCCCAAGGACTACCAGGGCCCCTACCTGTCGGGCGACCTGGACACGATCGAGACGCCGGACCCGAAGACGGTCGTCATCCACCTCAAGAAGCCGTTCGCCGACTTCCCGAGCGCGCTGGCGCTGGCGAACTTCACCCCGTTCCCCAAGGGCACCGGGGCGGGGGCGGCCTTCGACAGCAAGCCGATCGCGAGCGGGCCGTACAAGGTGGCGAGTTATCAGCGCAACGTGTCGCTGAAGCTGGAGCGCAACCCGCAGTGGAAGCAGGAGACCGACACCGTGCGCACGGCCAAGCCGGACGCGTTCGAGTGGACGTTCGGCCTGGACCCGGCCACGATCGACGAGCGCATGCTGGCCGGGCAGGGCACCGACGCCGACGCGCTCGGCCAGAGCATCCAGGCGGCGACCGTGGCCCGCGTGCAGACGCCGCAGATCAAGGCGCGCACGCTGTCGGGGCTCAACGGCTGCACCACTTACATGGGCCTGAACACCACCAAGAAGCACCTGAGCGACGTGCGGGTGCGCCAGGCGATCAACTACGCGATCGACAAGGACACCATCGTGGCGGCGATGGGCGGGTCGCTGCTGGCGCAGAAGGGCACCTCGATCCAGCCGCCGACGGTCGCCGGCCGGGTGGACTACGACCCGTACCCGTACAACGTCGAGCAGGCCAGGAAGCTGCTGGCCGAGGCGGGCCTGTCGGGCGGCTTCTCGCTGACGCTGGACACGCGGGCGCAGCCGAAGATGGCGGCGGTCTCGGTCGCCGTCCAGGAGGCGCTGAAGCAGGTCGGCATCGACGTCAAGATCAACAACATCGACACCTCGACGTACTACGAGGTCATCGGCACCCCGGCCAAGCAGAACGACATGGCCGTGACCGGCTGGTGCCCCGACTGGGCCTCCGGCGCGACGTTCCTGCCGCCGCTGTTCGACGGGCGCAACATCACCTCCAAGGGCAACTCCAACCTGGCCCAGATCAACGACAAGGAGATCAACGCCAAGATCGACGAGATCGCCGCGATGACCGACGTCGAGCAGGCCAACGCCGCCTACGGCGAGCTGGACAAGCAGATCATGGAGCTGGCGCCGGTCGTGCCGCTGGCCTACGAGAAGCTGATCCTGGTCAACGGCGCGAACATCGCGGGCGCCTACCAGTCCAACTCCTACTCCGGCGGTGTCGACCTGGTCTCCGTCGGGCTGGCGAAGCCGACGAAGTAGATGACCGTCGCAGCGCATCCAGAGCAGGTGGCGGGCGCCGTGCCCGCCACCTCGGGCCGGCGCGTCACCCGCGTGCTGCTGCGTGACCGGGGCGCCGTGCTCAGCGGCGCCTACCTCGCGCTGATCGTGCTGATGGCCATCGGCGCGCCGCTGATCAGCGCGATCACCGGGCACGGCCCCAACGACTTCGACACGGCCGCGGTCAACACCGACCTGGGCGGGGTGCCCTACGGCTCGCTCGGCGGCATCAGCGCCGAGCACCTGCTGGGCGTCGAGCCGCAGAACGGCCGCGACATCCTGGCGCGCATCGCCTACGGCGCCCGCGTCTCCCTGATCATCGCCGCCTCGGCCACCGCGCTCACCACGCTGCTCGGCGTGGTGCTGGGCATGCTGGCCGGGTTCTACCAGGGCTGGGTGGACCAGGTGATCTGCCGGGTGATGGACTTCCTGATGGCCTTCCCCGCGCTCATCTTCATGATCGCGATCCTGTCCGCACTGCCGCAGGGCAACCGGCCGGTGCTGCTGGTCCTGGTGATCAGCGTGTTCGGCTGGCCGTACCTGGCGCGGGTGGTGCGCGGGCAGACGCTCACGCTGGTGAACCGGGAGTTCGTGGAGGCCGCGCGGGCCTCCGGCGCCTCCACGGGGCAGCTGGTGTTCAAGGAGATCCTGCCGAACCTGCGCAGCTCCCTGATCGTGATGACCACCCTGGCCGTGCCCGGCTACGTCGGGACGGAGGCGGGGCTGTCGTTCCTGGGCGTCGGCGTCACGCCGCCCACCCCCTCGTGGGGCCAGATGATCGCCAGTTCGGTCGGCTGGTACGCCGTCGACCCGATGTACTTCGTGATCCCCGGCGCGTTCCTGTTCCTCACGGTGCTGTCGCTGACCGTGCTGGGCGACAGGATCCGGGCCGCCTTCGACGCGGGGGACGCCTCATGATGGCCCGCTACGTGATCGGACGCCTGGCCGGCGTCGTGGTGATCCTGTTCCTGGTGTGCCTGTTCACGTTCGTCCTGTTCTTCACCCTGCAGCCGGACCCGGCGGTGATGATCTGCGGGAAGACGTGCACGCCGGAGCGCATCGACCAGATCCGCGACGTGCTGGGGCTCAACCAGCCGTTCCTGACGCAGTTCTTCGGCTTCCTCGGCGGCATCTTCGCCGGCCGCGACTACGGCCAGGGCGCGAACCTCGTGCACTGCGCGGCGCCGTGCCTGGGCTACAGCTTCCAGACCAACCAGTCCGTGATGGACATGGTGGTGGAGCGCCTGCCGGTCAGCGCCACGGTGGCGATCGGCGCGGCGGTGCTGTGGCTGGTCGTCGGGATCGCCGCGGGCCTGCTCAGCGCGGTCAAGGAGGGCACCTGGTGGGACCGCGCCGCGATGGGCCTGGCGCTCGGCGGCTCCAGCATCCCCAACTACGTGCTGGCGCTGGCCCTGCAGTACGTGCTCGTCGTGCAGCTGCAGGTGCTGCCGTTCCCGCAGGCCGTGGCGTTCGCCGACGACCCGGTGGTGTGGTTCCAGTCGTACCTGATGCCGTGGATCGTGCTGGCCACCGGCTACGCCTGCCTGTACGCCCGGCTCACCCGCGCCAACGTGATCGACACCCTGGCGGAGAACTTCATGCGCACGGCCAGGTCGAAGGGGCTGAGCCCGGCGCTGACCATGCGCAGGCACGCGCTGCGCCCGGCGCTGACGCCGATCGCCACCATCTTCGGCATGGACTTCGCGGCGCTGCTCGGCGGCGCGCTGATCACCGAGACGGTGTTCGGGCTGAACGGGGTCGGCAAGATGGCCGCCGACTCGATCGCCAAGAACGACCAGCCGGTCATCATGGCCGTCACGCTGCTGGCGGCGTTCTTCGTGGTGGTCGGGAACGTGGTGGTGGACCTCGTCTACACGAGGCTGGACCCGAGAGTGAGGATCACGACCCCATGAGCGAGTTGCTTGTCGTGGACGACCTCACCGTCACCTTCCCGACGACGCGCGGCCCGGTGGACGTGGTCAAGGGCGTGTCGTTCACGGTCGGCAGGGACGAGACGGTCGGCATCGTCGGCGAGTCGGGCTCCGGCAAGTCGATGACCAGCCTGGCGATCATGGGCCTGCTGCCCAAGGGCGCCCGCACCAGCGGCAGCGTCCGGCTGAACGGCACGGAGCTGCTCGGCCGGCCGGACCGGGAGCTGCGCAGGCTGCGCGGTGACCAGCTCTCGATGGTCTTCCAGGACCCGCTGTCGTCGCTGAACCCGTACTACACGGTGGGCCTGCAGATCGAGGAGATGTACCGCGCGCACCGCGGCGGCTCCCGCCGGGCCGCGCGCCGGGTCGCCGTCGAGGCGCTCGGGCACGTCGGCCTGCCGGAGCCGGAGCGGCGCGTGGACTACTACCCGCACCAGTTCTCCGGCGGGCAGCGGCAGCGCGTCATGATCGCGATGGCGCTGGTGTGCGAGCCGGCGCTGCTGATCGCCGACGAGCCGACCACGGCGCTGGACGTGACCGTGCAGGCGCAGATCCTGCGGCTGCTGGCCTCCCTGCAGCGGGAGAGCGGCACCGGCATGGTGTTCATCACCCACGACCTGGCCGTGATCAGCTCGATCGCGACCCGCGTGCTGGTGATGCGGCGCGGCGAGCAGGTCGAGTACGGCACCGCCGAGCAGATCTTCGCCGAGCCGGAGCACGAGTACACCCGGATGTTGCTGGAGAGCATCCCGCGCATCGACGATGAGGTGGTCCTATGACGTTGCTCCGCGCCGAGGGCCTGACCAAGCGGTTCGTCTCGCGCGGCCCGCTGGGCGCCAGGGCCGAGTTCACCGCCGTGGACCAGGTCAGCTTCGAGGTACGGCTGGGCGAGACGCTGGCCGTCGTCGGCGAGTCCGGCAGCGGCAAGTCCACCACCGCCCGTATGATCGCCAAACTGATGGACCCGACCGGGGGCACCCTGGAGTTCGAGGGCGAGGACGTCACGCACGCCGGGGGCGCGGCGCTGGCCCGCTTCCGCTCGAACGTGCAGGTCGTCTTCCAGGACCCGTTCTCCTCGCTCAACCCCCGGCACACCGTGGAGCGCATCCTCATGGCGCCGCTGGTCTACCAGGGCCTCGGGCCCAAGGGCAGCCGCCGCGAGCACGCCAAGGAGCTGATGGAGCGGGTCGGGCTCAACCCCGATCACTCGCTGCGCTACCCCGCGCAGTTCTCCGGCGGGCAGGCACAGCGCATCGGCATCGCCCGCGCGCTGGCCGTCAACCCCAAGCTGGTGATCTGCGACGAGGCCGTCTCGGCGCTGGACGTGTCGGTGCAGGCGCAGGTGATCGAGCTGCTGCGGCGGCTGCAGCGCGAGAGCGGCTTCAGCTACGTGTTCATCGCGCACGACCTGGCCGTGGTGCGGCAGCTCGCGCACCGGGTCGCGGTCATGAGCAAGGGGCGGATCGTCGAGCTCGGGCCCGCCGAGCAGGTGTTCCGCGACCCCCAGGACGAGTACACGCGCACGCTGCTGGCGGCCATCCCCCGGATCGACCCGGAGTGGGACCGCCGCAGGAGGGAGAGGTCTTGATCACCGCGACGTACACCATCCCCGGGATGCGGGTGCGCGACCACGTCGAACGGGTGCCCCTGGACTGGTCCGACCCGGGGGCGAGCATCACCGTGTTCGCCCGCGAGCTGGTGGACCCGGCCCGCGACGGGGAGGACCTGCCGTGCCTGCTCTACCTTCAGGGCGGGCCCGGCGGCAAGGGGCCCCGCCCGGTCGGCACGTCGGGCTGGCTGGGGCGGGCGCTGGAGACGTACCGGGTGATCCTGCTCGACCAGCGGGGCACGGGCCGCAGCTCGCGCATCGACGGCCGGGTGATGGGCGCGCTGGGCGCGAAGGAGGGCGCCGACCATCTGGCGCGCTTCCGCGCCGACTCGATCGTGGCCGACGCCGAGCACCTGCGTAAGACGGTCTTCGGCGGGCGGCGCTGGTCGACGCTGGGGCAGAGCTACGGGGGCTTCCTGACTCTGACGTACCTGTCGAACGCGCCCGAGGGGCTGTCGGCCTGTTACGTGGCGGGCGGCCTGCCGTCGCTCGACCCGGACGCCGAGGAGGTCTACCGGCGCACGTACCCGCGGGTGGCGGCCAAGAACGCCGAGTTCTACCGGCGCTACCCGCACCACGCCGAGACGACGGCGCGGCTGGCCGACCGGCTGGCGGAGGGCGACCTGCTGCTGCCCGACGGCGACCCGCTGACCGTGCGGCGGCTGCAGTCGCTGGGCATCGACTTCGGCATGAAGCCCGGCTACGAGCGCATGCACTGGCTGCTGGACGAGGCCCGGCCGGACGACGGTGGCGGTTTGCCCGAGACGTTCCTGCACCAGGTGCTCGCGCGTTCGTCCTATGCCGACAACCCGCTGTTCGCGGCGCTGCAGGAGAGCATCTACGGGCACGGCGCCGGCGCGACCGCGTGGGCGGCGCAGCGCGAGCGCGCCCGCCATCCCGCCTTCGCCGAGGACGCCAGGCCGCTGCTGTTCACCGGAGAGATGATCTATCCCTGGATGTTCGAGGAGATCCGGGCGCTGCGTCCCTTCCGCGGCGCCGTCGAGCTGCTCGCCGGGCGCGGCGACTGGCCGCCCCTGTACGACCTGGACCGGCTGGCCGCCAACGAGGTGCCGGTGGCCGCCGCCGTCTACTTCGACGACATGTACGTCGACTCGGGCCTGCAACTGGACACCGCCTCCCGGGTGGGCAACACGCAGGCCTGGGTCACCAACGAGTACGAGCACGACGGCATCGGCGAGGAACGTGTCTTCGCCCGCCTGACGCGGCTCGTCCGCGACCTTGGAGGAGGGCTCATCGATGGCTGACGGCAAGCTGCCCAAGCTGATCGACATCCCCGCGTTCACCGAGTACATCGCCCAGGGCTGGGACTCCCCCGCCCGCACGCCCGACCTGGTGCCGGGCGCGGCACAGGCCGCCGCCGCGCACCGGGCCAGGCTCGCCGAGGCGCTGCCCGGCCGGACCGTCGTGGTCAAGGCCGGGCACGCGCCGGCCCGCAGCAACGACACCGCCTACGACTTCCGCGTGGACAGCGACTTCTACTGGCTGACCGGCTGCGCGGTGGAGCACGCGGTGGCCGTCGTCCGCGACGGCGCGGCCACCCTGTACCTGCCGCCGCCCGCCCGTCCCGGCGAGACCGGCTTCTTCGCCGACGCCGCCTACGGCGAGCTGTGGGTCGGCCCGTCGCCGTCGCTCGCCGAGTGGTCGGCCGCGCTGGGCGTCGAGGTGCTGCCGCTGAACGACTTCACCGACCCGGGCACGCCCGGCTCCGGCGACGACGTGGGCCGGGTGCTCGCCGAGCTGCGCATGATCAAGGACGAGTGGGAGGTCGGGCAGCTGCGCGAGGCCGTGGACCGCACGGTCGAGGGCTTCGCCGCCGTGCTGGCCGAGCTGCCCGCCGCCGTGGCGGGCGGCGGCGAGCGGTGGCTGCAGGGCACGTTCGACCGGTACGCCAGAACGTACGGCAACGGCCCCGGCTACGCCTCCATCGTGGGCAGCGGCCCGCACGCCCCCACCCTGCACTGGGTGCGCTGCGACGGCCCCGTGCGCGAGGGCGAGGTGCTGCTGCTGGACATGGGCGTGGAGACGCGCTCCCACTACACCGCCGACGTCACCCGCACCTTCCCCGTCTCCGGCGCCTTCACCCCGGCCCAGCGGCAGGTGCACGACCTGGTGGAGCGGGCGCACCGGGCCGGGCTGGCCGAGGTGGTGCCGGGCCGCCCGTTCACCGCCTTCCACCACGCGGCGATGGAGGTCATCGCGCGCGGCCTGCACGACTGGGGGCTGCTGCCGGTGTCGGTGGACGAGGCCCTGTCGGACACCGGCCAGCACCACCGCCGCTACCTGATCTGCGGCATCGGCCACCATCTCGGCCTGGACGTGCACGACTGCGCGCGCTCGCGCCCCGAGGCCTACCACGGGGCGGTCATGACGCCGGGCATGGTGCTGACCGTCGAGCCCGGGCTGTACTTCCACGCCCACGACCGCACGGTGCCGCCCGAGCTGCGCGGCATCGGCGTACGCATCGAGGACGACCTGCTCGTGACGGCGGACGGCGCGCAGAACCTGTCCGCCGCGCTGCCCCTGGACGCGAGCGGGCTGGAGAACTGGACCAAGGAGAACCACCGATGACCACCCCCGTGTGGCACGGCGTGCACGTCGCGACCGCGCTGCCCTTCCACGACGACCTGTCCGTCGACTACGACGCCTACGCCGAGCACGTGCGCTTCCTGGCCGAGGGCGGCTGCGACGGCGTGTGCCCCAACGGCTCGCTCGGCGAGTACCAGACGCTGACCGACGACGAGCGCGCCCGCGTGGTGCGCACCGCCGTCGAGGCCGCGCCCGAGGGGTTCCACGTGATGCCGGGCGTGGCCGCGTACGGGTCGGCCGAGTCGCGCCGCTGGGCCGAGCAGGCCGCCGAGGCGGGGGCGTCGTCGGTGCTGCTGCTGCCGCCGAACGCCTACCGCGCCGACCGCCGGGCCGTGGTCGCCCACTACCGCGAGGTGGCCAAGGCGGGGCTGCCGGTCGTCGCCTACAACAACCCGATCGACACCAAGGTGGACCTGACGCCCTCGCTGCTGGCCGAGCTGCACCAGGAGGGGCTGATCGTGGGGGTGAAGGAGTTCACGGGGGACGTGCGCAGGGCGTACGAGATCGCCGAGCTGGCACCCGGGCTGGACCTGCTGATCGGGTCGGACGACGTGCTGCTGGAGCTGGGCATCGCCGGTGCGGTCGGGTGGATCGCCGGGTACCCGAACATGATCCCCCGCGCCACCGTCGAGCTGTACCACCTGGCCGTGGCGGGCGACGTGGCCAAGGCCCTGCCCCTGTACCGGGACCTGCACCCGCTGCTGCGGTGGGACTCCAAGACCGAGTTCGTGCAGTCGATCAAGTTGTCGATGGACCTGGCCGGGCGCAAGGGCGGTGCCTGCCGGCCGCCGCGCCTGGCGCTGCCGGCCGAGATCGCGGACCGGATCACCCGCGACACCGAGGCGGTGCTGGCCAAGGGCTACCGCTGACGGTGGCGGGCGCCGGTCGGCGGGCGCCCGTCGTCAGCGGGTGCTTGTCAGCGGGCGCCGGTCAGCGGGCGCCCGTCGTCAGCGGGCGCCGGTCAGCGGGTGCTTGTCAGCGGGTGCTGTAGCGGGCGTGTGTGGCGGCGGCCGTCAGGGCCGCCGCCCGTGCGGCCTCCGTCGGGGTGAACGCCAGCTCGGGCCGCCGGACGAGCAGTGCCCGGTCCGGGTTCACCGAGATCACCATCGTGGTGTTGAGCTCGGCCCCCTCGTCCACCGTGTCACCGGGGCGGCGCCACTCCACGTGCGTGACCCGCAGCAGCTCGGCCAGGGCCTCGGGCAGCCGGTCCGGGTCGTCGCTGACGCGCTGCGCCAGCACCAGCGCCTGCACGCCCGGGTCGGTGAGGTCCTTGACCCGCGCGGGCACGATCACCACGTCCTGCCCGCCGGCCTCGGTCAGCGCGCCGGCCAGCACGTCCAGTGCCAGCCCTGGGGGCGCCTCGATGACGAACTCGTCGAGCGCGTCGCATCCGGCGGGGGTGATGGCGCTGCCGCCGGTCGGGGCGATGTGCAGCGCCAGGATGTTGCAGCCCAGCCGGCCGAACGCGCCCGCCACGGTGGCGAGCCTGCCCGGCCGCTCCACCACCCGCATCCGGATCCGCCACAACGCCATGGGCCCGCCGGCGCCGTCCCGCACGGGCAGCGGCGCCGGGTCACGCCCGGTACGACTGCTTCCGCCGGGGTCACGCCCGGCACGCCCTGTCCCGCCCGGGTCACGCCCGGCGGCTCCTCGCCCGCCCGGGTCACGTCCGGCGCGTCCCCTCCCGCCCGGGAAGTCGCCGCGTCCGGACGTCCCGTCGCCGCGGCCGGACGGCCGGGGACGGTGGCCGAGCCGCTTGTGGATCGCGGCACCGACGATCAGTGCCAGGCCGAGCCCGACCAGGACGACGGGCCCCGGTTCCTGGTGCCCGAGCAGGGTGGCGAGCAGGTGCGCCAGGCCGACCGCGAGGAACAGCGCGGCGAGCTCGGCCAGCTCCCGCCGCCAGGAACGGCCGGCCCCGGCAGGTGCGTCCATTACCTTGGGTGCATCGCTCATGACTACGAGTCTGCGCGAGCCGTGTTACGTGATCATGGCCCCTGGGGTTGCGGCGGCATTAAACCCGGTTCACCGCTTGACCTGAATCTGCCTTCGCCGTCCCGAAACACCGCGCGAGGCCCCGCCACGGGCGGCGGGGCCTCGGGGAGCGGCCGGTCAGCCGGAGCGGCCGATCAGCCGGAGCCTGATCGCGTAGTCGTAGTGCTTGTTGGAGTTGCCGTTGACGTTCCCCTCGATGTAGTCCTCGTCCTCCACGAAGTAGCCCGGGTCGAGGTTGGAGCACTGGGTGGCGGAGGCGTAGGCGGTGCCGAGGTTGTAGCCGTCGTTGACGTAGGGCGGGGTGACCTCGCGCAGGCTGACGGCGAGGTCACCGTCGTCGACCTCGAGCAGCGCCACGGGGTCGCCGAAGCTGCCGGGGCCCAGGACGTCGCCGTTCCTGGCGTTGACCCAGCCGTTGTTGGGGAACAGGTTCCCTCCGATCTTGACGCGCAGCTCGTCCTTCCCGTCCTTCTCGCTGACGTCGTAGGCGATGATCTCGACGATCTCCACCTCACAGCTCTCGACGTCGGCGGCGGCCGGGCCGGCGAACACGGCCCCGGGCGCGGCGAGGCCCGTCACGAGGGCGAGGATGGCGATCAGCTTGCGAGAGTGCATGCTTTTCCGCTCCTTCGATGTCCGGACGCCACGCGGTCATCCGCGAGGCGCGGCATCAGGGTGCGGAAGGCACCGTGAGCGCACCGTGAGCGCACCGTGAGCGCGTCGTGAGCGCGTCGTGAGCGCACCGTGAGTGCCCAGGTCGCGGGTATTTCCGCGCCGAAGTGCCGGGCGGGGCGGCCGTGAACGGCGGATGAATTCTGCCGTACGTTCCGCTTCAGCCCCGCGCAGGGTCCGCGCACGCGATCCCATAATTCCGCCATGGGGGTTATTTCACGAAACGGGGTTCAATGAAGCGGTGGATCGGCGTCATTCTGGCGGCGGTTCTGGCCGGGGTGGCGGTGGTCGCCGTCGTCACCGGCAATCAGGGGGACGACGGGCCGGACGTGGCCGTGGTGCGGGGGGTCATCGGGTCGGAGAAGAAGCCGTTCTTCGACGACCAGCGCGTCAAGGCGGCCTTCGCCAGGCACGGGCTGCGCGTGGAGGTGGACACCGCCGGGTCCCGGCAGATCGTCACGGACGTGGACCTGAGCCGGTACGCCTTCGCCTTCCCCTCCAGCGTTCCGGCCGCCGAGCGGATCAAGCGCGACCGCGGCGCCACGGTCACCTACTCGCCGTTCTACTCGCCGATGGCGGTGGCCACGTTCGAGCCGATCGCGGCGCTGCTGACGAAGGCCGGCGTGCTGAGCGATTCCGGCAAAGGCCACCAAACTCTCGACATCAAGAAATATCTAGACCTAGTAGCCAAAGGCACCCGTTGGGACGAAATTCCGGATAATTCGGCTTATAAGACGCGCAAGCGGGTGCTGCTGACGACGACCGACATCCGCACCTCCAACTCCGCCGCCATGTACCTGTCGGTGATCGGTTACGTGGCCAACGGCGAGGACGTCATCACCTCCGACGCCCAGATCGCCCGGATCGCGCCCGTCCTCGCGCCGGCCGTGCTCGACCAGGGCTTCTCCGAGTCCACCAGCGAGGCCTCGTTCGACGACTACCTGGCGCTGGGCGCGGGCAAGACGCCGATGCTGGTCGTCTACGAGGCGCAGTACCTGGCGCACGTCTTCGCCGGCGACGGCGCGATCAAGCCGGACATGCGGCTGGTCTACCCCTCGCCGACCGTGCTGAGCAAGCACACCCTCGTCCCCCTGTCGGGAGACGGCGGCCGGGTCGGCGAGCTGCTCACCCAGGATCCCGAGCTGCAGTCCCTGGCCGCCCGCTACGGCTTCCGCACCACCGATCCGCAGGCGTTCGCCGGCCTCGTCGCCAGGACGAAGGCGCCGGCCGCCGCCGACCTGGTGGACGTCGTCGAGCCGCCCACGTACGAGCGGCTGGACCGGCTCATCACCACCATCGACGCCGCACGTCCCTAGCAAGGAGATCCCGCACGTGTCCGATCTGGTGCTCACGCCGCCCGCGCCGGTCACCCCGGTACCGGCCGAGACGGCGGCCACCATGCTGCCGATGTCCGACGAGCGCGCGGCGGAGCTGACCGCCAGGGCGCGCGAGTTCGCCGGCGAGCTGAGCGGGATCGACCCGCGCTCGCCGGACTTCTCCCGCAAGGTGCACGACATCTCCACGATGGGCGACACCGAGATCAGGTCCGCCTCGCAGGTGGCCAACCGCATGCTGAAGCGGCCGGTCGCGGCTCTCGGCGCGGCCCGGGGCGAGGGCTCCGACGCCCAGGCCAGGGTGGCGAGCGGGCTGGTGTCGCTGCGCCGTACCGTGGTGGACCTGGACCCGAAGCAGGCGGCGAGCGGGCCGCGCAGGCTGCTCGGGCTCATCCCGTTCGGCGACCGGCTGCGCGACTACTTCGCCAGGTTCCACTCCGCGCAGAAACACCTCGACGACATCATCCGCGCGCTGAAGTCCGGCCAGGACGAGCTGCTGCGCGACAACGCCGCCATCGAGGGCGAGAAGGCGAACCTGTGGGAGGCGATGACGCGGCTGCAGGAGTACGCGGTCCTGGCCAAGGCGATGGACGCCGCCCTGGAGGAGCGCATCGCGGCGGCGGACGAGACGCGGGCCACGGCGCTGCGCTCGGACGCGCTGTTCGCCGTCCGCCAGAAGCACCAGGACCTGCTCACCCAGCTCGCCGTCTCCGCCCAGGGCTACCTGGCCCTGGACCTGGTCCGCAAGAACAACCTGGAGCTCAGCAAGGGCGTGGACCGCGCCACCACGACCACGGTCGCCGCCCTGCGCACCGCGGTGACGGTGGCGCAGGCGCTGGCGAACCAGAAGCTGGTGCTCGACCAGATCACCGCGCTGAACGCGACGACCGGCGACCTCATCCTGGCCACCAGCGAGATGCTGCGCACCCAGGCCGGCGCCATCCAGAACCAGGCCGCCGCCACGACGGTGGACCTGGACACGCTGCGCCAGGCGTTCGACAACGTCTACGCCACGATGGACCTGATCGACTCCTTCCGCGCCAAGGCCGTGGACAACATGGCGGTCACGGTGGACAGCCTGTCGTCGGAGCTGGAGCACGCCAGGACCTACCTGGACCGCGCCAAGGAGACCCCGGCATGAGGCGCCTGCCCGGAACGGCGCCGGCGGCCCGCATGAGGCGGCGGCTCGTGGCGGCCCTCGTCCCCGCCGCTCTGCTGCTCGTGACGGCCGCCTGCGGCGCGGCCGGCCCCGGGGAACTCACCGACGGCCCCGACGTGCTGCGCGTCCTGGCCGGCAGCGAGATCAAGGACCTGGAGCCCCTCCTCTCGCGGGCCGCGAGCGAGGCAGGCGTCCGGGTGAAGCTCACCTACACCGGCACGCTCGACGGCGCCGACCAGGTGGCGGGCGGCCGCGCCGACGGCACGCTGGACGCCACCTGGTTCTCCTCCAACCGCTACCTGTCGCTGATCGACGGCGCCCAGGCCAAGCTGGCCACCCAGACCAAGATCATGGTCTCGCCCGTCGTGCTCGGCCTCAAGCCCGCCAAGGCCGCCGAGCTGGGCTGGAACGGCAAGCAGGTCACCTGGGCCGACATCGCCGAGGCCGCCAGGGACGGCAGGTTCAGCTTCGGCATGAGCAACCCGGCCTCCTCCAACTCCGGCTTCTCCGCCCTGGTCGGCGTGGCCGCCGCGCTGTCGGACGCCGACGGGGCGCTCAGCGCCGAGCAGGTCGCCTCGGTGACACCCCGGCTGAAGGACTTCTTCTCCGCGCAGCGGCTGACGGCCGGCTCGTCGGGCTGGCTGGCCGACGCCTACGCCCGCGACCCGAGCGTGGACGGCATGGTCAACTACGAGTCGGTGCTGCTGGGCGCCCGCGAGCCCCTCACGCTCGTCTACCCCGGCGACGGCGTGGTCAGCGCCGACTACCCGCTCACGCTGCTGGCCTCCGCCCCGGAGGAGAAGAAGATCCTGTACGGCAAGCTCGCCGCCTGGCTGCGCACCCCCGCCGTGCAGCAGGAGATCATGACGGGGACCCACCGCCGGCCGATCGCGGGCGATGTCCCGCTGGATGCCAGGTTCGGCGGCACGCAGCTGATCGAGCTGCCCTTCCCCAACCGGCGCAGCACCGCCGACGAGCTGATCGCCACCTATCTCCACCAGGTGCGCGTCCCGGCGCAGGCCACGTTCGTGCTGGACACGTCCGGCTCGATGAAGGGCGGCAGGATCGACGCGCTGCGGCAGGCGCTGGTGGCGCTGACCGGCGCGGACACCTCCGCCTCCGGCGTCTTCACCCGCTTCAGCAACCGCGAGACCGTCACGATGATCCCCTTCAGCGGCTCGCCGCGGCAGCCGGTGCCGTTCACCGTCCCGGAGCGGAATCCCGAGAGCGTGCTCACCGAGATCAGGACCTTCGCCGAGAGCCTGACGGCCGACGGCGGCACCGCGATCTACGACAGCCTCAGGTCCGCCTACGACCGTCCGGTGCAGCCGGGCCACTACGGCTCGATCGTGCTCATGACCGACGGGGAGAACACCGACGGCTCCGGCTACAGCGCCTTCGAGAGCCACTACCGGTCGCTGCCCGAGGACAGGCGGCGGGTGCCGACGTTCGTGGTGCTGTTCGGCGACAGCGACGTCGAGGAGATGCGCCAGGTGGCCGAGCTGACCGGCGGCGCCGTGTTCGACGCCCGCCAGACCTCGCTGACCAGCGCGTTTAAGGAGATCCGTGGCTATCAGTGAGCGGGCCCTGCGGTATCTGGGCTCGACCAGGAACATCGTCGGCTGCTGCCTGGCGCTGCTCGGCCTGGTGGCGCACTTCCTGGGGCTGGCGGGCGCGTACTGGCCGGTCGTCGCAGCCGCGCTGTACGGGGCGGGCGCGCTGCTCACCCCGCCCGACCGGGTCCGGCTGACGATCTCGCACGCCGAGGTGGAGACGCGGGCGCTGCGGGCGGACCTGGACGGGCTGCTGCGCCGCGTCGACGGGCGCTTCCCCGACGACGTACGGGCCGCCGTGGGCCGGCTGGCCGGGGTCATCGGCGGCGTGCTGACCAGGGCCGAGCAGCTCACCGCCTCCCCCGATCAGCTCCACGTCGTCTCCCAGACCATCCGCCGCTACCTGCCCGCCAGCCTGGAGGCGTACGCGAACCTGCCCCGCCGCTACGCCCTGACCCGGCGGGCCGGGCGGGAGCGCAGCGCGCACGAGGAGCTGCTGGAGCAGCTCGCCCTGCTCGACGCCCAGCTGGGCAAGGTCGCCGAGGCGATCCACCGGGGCGACGAGCAGGCGCTGCGCGACCAGGGCCGGTTCCTGCGGGACCGGTTCGGCGGGTCGGAGCTGGATCTGGGTTAGCAGTTGCGGACGTACCAGACCGGCGACCAGTTCACCGGATGCACCGTGGGGTGATCGGGCGTGTAGGTGGCGAGGGGGGTCAGATTCTGGTCGTAGAGCGTGGACACCACATTGCCCGTCTGGTTGTTGAGAATCTCGCCGTCGCCCTCCCAGTTGGACAATGCGTACCGGGCGCAGGCATACAGGTCGAACGCCTTCCAGTTACCGGTCGTGTAATCCCAGACGCCCGTGCAGAAATATCCGGGGTCGCAGATCCAGGGGTCGCCCGGATTGGCGTGGTACGTCCTGGCGGCGGCAGGTGAGATCCCGGGGGAGACCGCCGCCGCGACCCGCGCCTGCGCGTCCGCCGGCGCCGGCGGGAAGGTCGCCGGGCCGGCGGAAACCGCCGCCTGGGCAGGGGTGGTGGAGATCAGTGCCCCGGCCAGAGCCACGACCAGCGCGGCGAGCAAGGCGAAGGCCCACGCCGCCGTGCGGCGCCCGGTGTTCCCGTGCGTCACGTCCATTGACGTTTCTTCCTTCCATGTCATTCCCCGCGGCCGGAAATGCCTTTTCCGGCCCGGTCCCGTCCCTGTTGACGGGCACTTGTCAACAGACTGGACCACGCGCCGAAAACGGGGCATCGTGTTTCGGGGTGCGCCGAAACACTGAGGCGGGCGCAGGGGGCACGACCATCGCGGGGGGCTACGCGCCGATGACTTTACGCATTCATCTTTCCGGGGAAGATCTGGCCCGGGTCCGGGTGGCTCCGGCGGCCGATCCTCTGTGGGAGGTGCTGCTCAGCCTTCACCTGCTGGGCAGACGCCAGGGCATCGCGATGTTCGGCGGCTGGCGCAAGCAGGCACGGCAGGCGCTCGCCCCCGACCTGCGGCTGCTGTTCGCACTCGCCCCGCCCTGGGGGTACTCGGCGGACTTCCTCACTCCGCCCGGCGCGCCCGGCGACATCGACTCCGCCGTGGAGATGGTGCTCGCCACGCCACGACGGCGGCTGCGCGGCGACATCGGGCAACTGGCGGGCCGCTCCACCCCCGATCTGGCCGACCTCGGCCACGGACGGCTGCCGGCGCTGCGGCGGCTCGGCACGAGCATGAGGAGTTACCACCGCCACGCCGTCGCCCCGTACTGGAGCTCGGTCGACACCGCGGTGCGCGCGGAGCGGGCCAGGCTGGCGCGCGAGTTCCTCGGAGGCGGAGCCGAAGCGGCACTCGCGGCGCTGCGGCCGTTCGCGCTCTGGCAGCCACCGGTGCTGTCCCTGCCGCTGCACCCCGCCGACCGGGACGTCCACCTGGACGGCCGCGGCCTGGTGCTGATCCCGTCGTTCTTCTGCTACCGCGCCCCCACCACGCTGCAGGACCCCACCGGCCCGCAGGTGCTCGTCTACCCGGTCAGGCACGACCCGGCCTGGCTCACCCACGACCCGGCGCAGCCGTCACGCGCGCTGCGCAGGCTCCTGGGCGGCACCCGGGCGAGCGTGCTGGCGGCGGTGGCCGACGCCCCGGCCACCACCACCGGCCTGGCCCGCCGCACCGGCATCTCCCCGGCCTCCGCCAGCGAGCACGCCAGAACCCTGCAGAACGCCGGCCTGCTCACCGCCAGCCGCCAGGGCAACCGCGTCTACCACGTCCTGACGGAGCTGGGCGCCCGCCTGCTGCGCGGCTCGGCGCCCTCGGACTAGCCGCCGACCCGTTCCAGCTCGATGACCAGCGCCGTCGCGGGCCGCAGCGCGGGCGCGGGCAGTCCCAGCTCGCCCAGCACCGCACCCGTCAGCCGCACGGGCCCCTGATCCGGCGCGGCGGCCCACTCCGGCAGCAGCACCCGCTCGGGGACGGGCCCGGCGGCCCGCACCTCGTACACGGCCTCGGGGTCGAGCCCCGGCAGCCGCAGCGGGGCGGGCGCGATCGCGAGCCTGGAGCTGAGCTGGACGTAGGCGAACACGGCCCGCTCCGGCAGCACCACCCCGTGCAGCAGCTCCGACGGGTCAGGGTGGTCGGCGCGCACCACCCGCCCGGCGTGCAGCAGCGGCCGCAGCCGCTTGTGCAGCGCGATCCAGGTGGCCAGCTCCTCCAGCTCCTCCTGGCTCGCCGAGGTCAGGTCCCACTCCACGCCCATGTGCCCGAACAGCGCGGTCGCGGCGCGGAACGCCAGCGGCAGCGCCCGGCCGGTGACGTGGTCGCGCGGCGCGCCGACGTGGCAGCCGAGCCGCTCCGGCGGCACCAGCAGCCCCGTCCAGCGCTGGATCAGCTGCCGGTCGAGGGCGTCGTTGCTGTCGGAGGTCCACACCCGGTCGGTGCGGGCCAGGATGCCGTAGTCGACGCGGGCGCCGCCCGACGAGCACGACTCGATCTCCAGCCCGGGGCGGCGGGCGCGCAGCTCGTCCAGCAGCCGGTAGGTGGCCAGCGTCTGCGCGTGCACGCCCGGCACGCCGTCGTGCACGGGCTCGGCGATGTCGCGGTTGTGGTCCCACTTGATGTAGTCGAGCGCGTACTCGCCGACCAGCGTGTCCAGCCGCTCCAGCAGGTACGCGTACGCCTCCGGCCTGGCCAGGTCGAGCACCTGCTGGTGGCGCTGCGGCGGCGGCATCCGCTCGGCGTGCCCCAGGATCCAGTCGGGGTGCTCGCGGGCCAGGTCGGAGTCGGGGTTGACCATCTCCGGCTCGAACCAGAGGCCGAACTGCATGCCGAGCTTGCGCACCCGGTCGGCCAGCGGGTGCAGGCCGTCGGGCCAGACGCCCTCGTCCACGTACCAGTCGCCGAGGCCGGCCCGGTCGTGGCGGCGGTGGCGGAACCAGCCGTCGTCGAGCACGAACCGCTCGATCCCGGCCGCGGCGGCCTTGTCGGCCAGCTCCAGCAGCCGGTCGAGGCCGTGGTCGAAGTAGGTGGCCTCCCAGTTGTTCAGCGTGACGGGACGCACGGGCAGCGGGCGGGCCCGCAGGTGGCCGTGCAGCCGTGCGCTCGCCTCGTCCAGCCCGGCTCCGGAGTAGGCGAAGTACACCCACGGCGTGCTGTACTGCTCGCCCTCGGCCAGCACGACCTCGCCGGGTTCGAGCAGCTCGCCGCCGCCGAGCAGCGCCACGCCCTCGGCCAGCCGCTCGGCGTAGTGCACGTGGTCGCCGCTCCAGCCGGCGTGCACCGCCCACACCTCGCCGCGGCCGAACCCGAAGCCTTCGGTGCCCGCCACGAGCAGCCCGGTCGCGTCGTGCCCGGTGCGGCCCCGCCGGTTCTCCCTGGACCACACGCCCTGCCCGAACGCGCCGCGCTGCGGCACCTTCTCCAGCGCCCACCGGCCGGTGAAGTCGAGCAGCTCACCGGCCCGCGCCGGCACCGGCAGCACGCACACCAGCCCCGCCACCCGGTAGGGGGACGCGGCGGTGTTGGTCACCGTGTGCCGCGCCCGCACCAGCCCGCCGCCGTCCATGACCAGCTCGCTCACCAGCCGCAGGCCCGCCTTCGCGTCGGCGGCCGTCACGGTCGCCGACCCGCCGGAGCCCGGCTCGGCCGTCACGTCTATGCCCTCGACCGTCCAGCGCACCGGCCAGTGCTCGCCGTCCCTGCCACCGGACAGGCCGGGGCGGCCGTACCAGCCGTCACCCTGGGCGGGCAGCAACGGCGGGGCCGGGGCGGCCAGCACCGGCAGCAGGCCGGGCCCTTCGGCGGGCCCGATCCCGGCACCGAAGTGCCGTACCCGTGGCAGGCCGGGGCCGGAGTCGTCGAGCACCAGCGCGACACCGGCCGCGGAGAGGATCACAGGAGACAAGTCGGGCTCCTAACGCAGGGAGGGGGACACCTGTTCAGCGCTACGACGCTACCTCTCCGGCTTCGGCGGGGGCACGACGAGGCCCCGCCGCAGTTCCTTGCCGGCCCGCCACCTGCGCAGATGAACGGACCGCGAAGAGATCACCACGCAGCGGAACCACCGCGAGTGGCTTAAATCCCGTCGATCGTTTAGGTTAGGCTCACCTAATCTAGATCGGAGATTTCGGGGATGACCGAGCCCTTTCACATGTTCCACGTACGGGTGGACCGGCTCGAACGGCTGAGCCCGTCGTTCCTGCGGGTCACCTTCACCGGGGACGACTTGCGGCACTTCGCGGACAACGGCTTCGACCAGCGGCTCAAGCTCTTCCTCCCGGTCCCCGAGCACGGCCTGTCCTACCTGCCCACCGGCCCCGACTGGTTCCAGCGCTGGCGCGCGCTGGAGCCGGCCAAGCGCAACCCGATGCGCACCTACACCGCCAGGACGGTCCGTCCCGAGGCCGGCGAGGTGGACGTGGACGTCGTCATGCACCCCGACGGCGGCCCCGTCGCGCGGTGGGCGGAAGGTGTGCGGCCCGGCGACGCCGCCGCCCTCTTCGGCCCGCACTCCCGTTTCGAGGGCCGCCACGGCGGGCTGGAGTTCCACCCGCCCGCCGGCACGGGCTGCGTGCTCATCGCCGGCGACGAGACCGCCGTGCCCGCCATCTGCGCCATCCTGGAGCGCCTGCCCGCCCACCTGAACGGCGAGGTGCTCCTGGAGGTGCCCTACGACGACGACGCCCTGCCGGTCGACAGCCCCGCCTCGGTCAAGGTCACCTGGCTGGCCAGGAACGGCGGCGAGCGCGGCGCCCGGCTCGTGCCCGCCGTCCGCGCCGCCGCCGACCGCCTGCTCCCGTCGTCCGGCAGCACCGCGGCAGCCGCCGACTTCGTGGACGTGGACACCGAGGAGCTGTGGGAGGTGCCGCCGGAGGCGGAGATCGACTACGGGCCGATATACGCGTGGCTGGCCGGCGAGGCGTCCGTCATCAAGACGCTCCGCCGGCACCTCGTGGCCGAGCGCGGCGTGGACCGGCGCTCGGTGGCGTTCATGGGCTACTGGCGGGAGGGCCGCGCCGAGAACAACGAGTGATCACGGGCTGCGGGTCGGCGACGACGTCGTCTCCACGGCCGGGGCGCTGGGCAGCGGCGCGATCACGTTGTTGACCAGCGCGGTCGCCGCCGTCGTGGCGATGGCGATCGCCACCGCGGCCAGCGGGGCGGCCAGGGCGCGCAGCGTGCGCACGTCCCTGATCCGCCCCCACGGCTCGCCCGCCAGCCACATCAGCCGCCACTCCCACCACAGGCCCAGCCCGATGCTGACCACGGCGATGTTGCCCACCGCCACGAGCACGCCGATGAGCGGCTCCCCGGAGGTGGGCGGCATCGCGCCCGCCGGCACGACGGCGGCCATGACCAGCGTCAGCATGTACGTGGGCAGCTCGACGAGCAGCGCCGTCAGGAAGAACGCCAGGCACTTGGCGAGGGGGTGCGTGCCGCGCACCCGCGGGTAGAAGTAGCCGAACACCATGCACAGCACGGGCAGCGACAGCAGCGCCAGTGCGGCCGCGGCCACCTCGGGCACGCCGGTGTGCTGGCCGCGCACCGACTCCGCGATCCGCACCACCGAGAACGGCAGCGACAGCGCCAGCCCGACCACGAACGAGGCCACCCCGTTCTGCCAGGGGCTGCGCCCGGCCAGGGTGGTGAGCGCGAGGTCGGAGTCGAGCGGCCCGTCGCGCTCGTCGCCCGCCCGCTCCAGCGTCTGCCGCCGCTGCTCGAAGTCCTCGCCCTCCCCCGGCTGCCGCAGCAGCGCCGTCAGCGCGGCACGGGCCGAGCGCCGCTTGATCAGGTCCCGCACGAGCAGCCGGTGCTCGTCCGGGTGCACCGTGCGCAGCAGCTCGGCGCGGGGTGCCGGCAGCAGCACGAACGTGCCCGCCCACACCAGCAGCACCAGGATCCCCGTGGCGACGCCGACGCTCTGCGCCCGGGTGAGCAGCAGCACGAACACCGCCGTGTGGAAGGCCGCCTGCTCGGTGAGCCCCGCGTGGTCCCGGCCGAAGCGGCGCACCCGCACGACGAGCATCACCAGCGCCAGCAGCGGCACGGCGAAGTAGGCCACCGTCAGGGCCAGGCTGGACAGGTCGTCCCACACCAGGCCCGTCCAGGTGCTGCGCTCGTCCAGCAGGGTCAGCGCGTAGAGCGGCACGCCGAACGCGACCGACGTCACCAGCGTCCAGCGGATCGCGCTCGCCACCGACCAGTGGTGACTCGCCTCGCTCGTCCAGCCGAACACCGTGGCCGGCCACCCCAGCACCACCAGGGCCGCCCACAGGAGATGCGGCGGGCCGAACCCGGCCACCACCGCCATGGCGGCCAGCATCGCCCCGATGGCCAGCAGCGCCAGCCCGGTCCTGGGCAGAAGACGACGCCACCGGGGCACGGCTGCCGTCCATGCCGCCACCGCGACCCCCGCGGCCAGCACCCCGGCGGCGGGCCAGGCGCCGAAGGCGGCGCCCAGCGGCCACGCCGCCAGGGCGAGCCCCGCCGCCGCGGCGAACACCGCCGCGACGGTCACCGGCAGGTCGCTGTGCCCTCGCGCGGCCCGGTAGGTGGAGAACAGGGCCAGCACCGGAAGGGCCGCCAGGATCACCCATCCCGTGACCTCCTGGACCCCGTACTCGTCGACGAGCACGGGCGTGCCGGACGCGGTCACGCCCAGAGCCACCAGCGGCCAGTTGCGGCGGCGGCGCCACCACGCGCCGCCGAGGGCGCGCACGAGGGTGTAGAGCAGGAGCAGCGCGGCCGCCGCCAGGCCTGCCGCCAGCAGCGCCCGCGCGGCCCGGCCCAGGAAGGTGCTGGGGTCCGCGGCCTCCCAGAGGCCGGTGACCTGCGTCCCCTCCGTGGTGCTGCCCGGCTCCTCGTACTCGCCGTCCTCCAGGAACGCCGCCATCGCCTCGTCCTGGCCGAGGTAGCCGGCCACCGACGCGTTCCTGCCGTCCCGGACGAAGGCCACCCTCGTCGTGCGGTCACCGCCGTTCAGGCGCAGCAGGTGGGCGTCCTGCGCCAGGGGCGGCGGGCCGTCCACGCCCGCCACCGTCCAGCCGGTCGCGGAGACGGCGATCTCGTGGCTGCTCAGCGCGGGAGCGGCGCCGGCCGTGGGCGGCACGTACTCGACGCCGGCGTAGGACTCCGCGGTCGGGAGGGCCGCGCCGTAGAAGAGGCCGGTGTAGGTGATGACGGCCTCGCCCGAACCCGGCTCCGTCCTGACGACCGGCGTGGCGTAGTCCAGGTCGAGCAGGGTGTGGGACGTCTCCACGGTGAACGCGCCGAGCCGGTCCGCGACGAACCCGGACACGTTGGAGCCCCCCGCGCCCGCGCGCAGGGCCGCCACGTCGGGATCGTCGGCGGGCACCCGCACCTCGTGGACGACCTGCACCCTGGCGACGGCCCAGCCCGGATCGAGCTCGCCCACCGGCTGCTCGCCGCTCGGGTGGTCGCGCCAGTCGCCCGGCCTGGCCGGGGCGAGCGTGATCCGCGTCGTGGCGGTACGCTCCCGCGCCGCGCGGCGCTCGGCCCCGGTGATCTCCAGCTCGGCGCTGCCGAACCGGGTGCCGCACCGGGCGAACACGTGGTACCTGCCGGGGGCGAGCGCGGGGTCCAGGGCGGCGTCCGCGTGCGTGGTCGTCCCCGACGGGTCCCGCTGGAAGCCGGGGTTCCACGCGAACGCGCCCGACTGGGCGGCGGTCTCCTCGGCGGGCGCCGAGCAGACGGCGCTCAGCCGCACCGATCGCGTGCCGGGAGGCACGCGGCGCGGCTCGACCGTGATCTGGAGCGGCGCCTCCGGCTCCCCCGTTTCGGCGGATTCCGACGTGGCCCGCTCCTCCGGATGGACGGTGGGCGTCATCCGGGAGACCGTCCACAGCCCCGCGCCGAACACCAGCAGCATCGCCACCACGGCCAGCCCCCCGCGCAGCACGCCCGCGCGTGCTCCCGTCCCGGCCATCACCGCAGCTCCGGAGAGCTCCCCAGCACGGTACGCAACTCCCCCGGCCTGGGCGGCCGCACCCACGTCACGCCGGGCCCGCCGGCGGCGACCAGGCGGGGGACGACCTCGCGCAGCAGCGTCTCCGCCTCCGCGTCCGGCCGCCGGGCGCGCGCCTCCAGGTAGAGGTCGAGCACCCGGGCCAGGTCCAGCAGCAACGTGTTCGTCTCGCCCGCCTCGTCCTCCTCAGGCTCCGCCGGGGCCTCCTTGGCCGCCAGTGACTTGATCGGCGTGCCGTTGACGTGCGTGAGCGGCCTGTCGCCTGCGTCCCTGGAGTCCTGCCCGCTCTCGTCGCCGGGCACGGTGACGTGCAACGCTCCAACGCCCGCCTCGGCGGCCCACGCTCCCGGGCGGACGACCTGGCCCACCGCCGCGGCGAAGCCGGCCGTGTCCATGCCGTCCACCTCCTGCGGCAGCCAGCCGGGCCGCAGGTGCAGCACCCCGGGCCGCTCGGTGGCGGCCAGCCGCTCCAGCAGCGTCTCGACCGTCCCCTGCGGGTCGTGCAGCGCCGCGTCCCCCCGGGCCGCGAAGGCGTCGGCGAGCAGGTGCAGGGAGATGAGCCGCGGCGGCTCGTACGTGGTGAGCACGCCCTGCCCGGCGCCCACCCGCAATGCCCCGCCCGCCTCGTGGTAGGCCCGCAGGCCCTCCATGAACGCCGCCTCCGCCTCGGACGTCAGCAGCAGCTCCCACCCCCGTCTCGGCCCGGCCCCGGACGCGCCCGCGTCCTCAGCGCCCACCGGGTCCCCGCCGGAAGCCCCGTTCCGGCGGAGCCACCAGGCCACCGCGCCCACCACGGCGGCGGCCAGTACTGCGACTGCGATTAACACGATCTTGGTTCGCTTTCCCCTCGTATCCCACCAGGGCTAGCAGCGTAGTGATCGCCCCCGACAAATACCGATATTTCCACAAATTAGGATCCGAGAAGCGAGTCGCCCGCCATCAGGGAGAAGGGGTGAAGTTTCTTCTATCTGGTAACCGGAAATGTTTTCCTGAGGAATTCTCCTGTCTACCCGAATCGCAGCCGCCCTCTCGACGAGCGCGTACAGGCATGTACACTCCATTCCGGAAGCACACAGTCGCTCTATGTGACGCATGCATGACATCTGGTGCCAAAAGGGCGGGTCCGCGCTACCGACAGGATGATCCCGGCCCTGAGAGAGCGCGGAGCCGGTATGGACGCACTACACCTGACCACCAGCCGCCACGACGGCACGCTCAGGGTGAGCGTGGCCGGCGAGCTCGACATCGCCACCACCGAGGTGTTCCGCGGCCACCTGCTCGCGCTGCTGCAGGAGGCCGGCCGCGCCCGCCGCCCCGCGGAGCTGGTGATCGAGGTGAGCCGCCTGTCCTTCATCGACGCGGCCGGGCTCGGCATCCTCGTCTCCGTCCAGAACCAGGCCGTCAACCAGCACACCCGCCTGCACATCGAGGGCGTGCCACCGAGCATGCGCCGCCTGCTCCGCATCACCGGCCTGGACCGGCACCTCACCTGACCCCGGCGGCCGCGCGCCTGTAGGTTGTCACGCGTGCCTACGATTCAGGTTCCCGATCAGATACCTCTCAAGCTGGAGGACGGGTTCGAACGGATCACGCGGGAGCTGAAGCTGCCCGGTGACTTCCCGCCCGCCGTGCTCGACGAGGCCGCCTGGGTGGCCAAGGTGCCGAAGCTCGACGCCGAGGACCTGACGGACGTGCCGTTCGTGACCATCGACCCGCCCGGCTCGATGGACCTCGACCAGGCCGTGCACCTGGAGCGGCTGCGGGCCGGCTACCGCGTCTGGTACGCCATCGCCGACGTCGGCGCGTTCGTCCGCCCCGGCGGCGTGATCGACGCCGAGGCCCGCACCCGCGGCGAGACCGTCTACCTGCCGGCGGGCAAGGTGCCGCTGCACCCGCCGGTGCTGTCGGAGGGCGCGGCCAGCCTGCTGCCCGGCGCGGTGCGGCCCGCCGCGGTCTGGCGGATCGACCTCGACTCCGACAGCCGCACCGTGGGCGCCGACGTGCAGCGCGCCCTCGTCCGCAGCCGCGAGCGCTACGACTACGACTACGTGCAGGCCGTCCACGACACCGGCACCGCCGACGGCGTGCTGGAGCTGCTGGCCGAGATCGGCGAGCTGCGGCTGGCGCTGGAGCGCGAGCGCGGCGGCGTCACCCTGCCCACCCCCGACCAGGAGGTGGTCCCCGCCGACGGCGGCTACCGCCTGGAGTTCCGGCTGCCGCTGCCCGCCGAGGCGTGGAACGCGCAGATCTCACTGCTGACCGGCATGGCCGCGGCCACGATGATGCTCGACGCCGAGATCGGCGTGCTGCGCGTGCTGCCCCGGCCGCAGCCGGGCGACCTGGCCAAGGTACGCAGGGTGGCGCAGGCCCTCGACGTGCCGTGGCCGGAGGGCGCCGGGTACGGGGCCGTGGTGCACGGCCTGGATCCGAAGGCGGGGCGGCAGGCGGCGTTCCTGCACGAGTCGAAGGTGCTGCTGCGCGGCGCCGGCTACGTGAGCTTCGACGGCGCACCGCCCCGGCTGGCCGAGCACGCGGCGGTCGCGGCGCCGTACGCGCACGTCACCGCCCCGCTGCGGCGCCTCGTCGATCGCTACGCGACCGAGGTCTGCCTGGCGGTCGCCGCCGGCGAGCCGGTGCCCGCCTCCGTGCGCGCCGCGCTCCCGCTCCTGCCCGACCTCATGGCGGCCTCGGGGCGGCGCGCCGGTGCGGTGGAGCGGGCGTGCGTGGATCTGGTGGAGGCGTTCCTGCTGCGCGATCGGATCGGGCAGGCGTTCGAGGCGGTGGTGATCGACGTGGACGAGCGGCGCGGGGGCGGACAGGTGCAGCTCATGGAGCCGGCGGTGATCGCCCGCTGCGACGGGGATCTGCCGCTGGGCGAGCAGGTCACCGTACGGCTCACCCAGGCCGATCCCTCCACCCGCGAGGTCCGCTTCACCCTCGCCACCTGACCGCCCACCGCGCCACCGCCGGCGCACCCCCGCCGCCGCGCCACCGTCGGCGCACCCCCGTCGGCACCCGCCGTCCGTCGGCGCGGGCACGCGGACGGGGCGCCGTCAGAACGTCGGTGGCGGGGAGGCCGGTTTGGCGCGCATGCCCTCGCAGATCACCTCCGCCATCCGCACCGCCCCACCCCTGGCCCGCGCACGGCGCTCGGCGGCCAGGCAGCCACGCAGCAGGTCGTGCACGTCCTGCGGCGCCAGATCGGCCCGCACCGCCCCCACCCGCTGCGCCCGCGCCAGCAGCCGGGCCAGCGCGGCGGCGAAGTCGTCGGCCAGCGTGGAGCCGGGCCGCAGCGTCATCCCCGAGCCGCTCTCCAGCATGTCGCACAGCGCCTGGTTCGCGGCGGCCTGCTCGACCACCGTGGTGAACCAGCCGAAGAACGCCCGCCCCGCGTCCTCGGCGGTGGCCAGCGCTCTGGCGTCGGCCACGAACCGCTCGATCCGCCCCAGCAGCACCGCCTCGACCAGCGCCTCCTTGGTCGGGAAGTGCCGGTAGACGGTGCCGACCCCGAACCCGGCCCGGCGGGCGATCTCGTCGAAGGAGATCGTCAGCCCGTCACTGGCCAGGGCCTCCTGCGCGATCTGCAGGACCCGCTCGCGGTTGCGGCGGGCGTCGGCGCGCAGCGGCCTGGCCGCGCTGTGATCGTCGCCCATCGACCTCGACCTGCCTTCGAGACAAACGGAGAGAGCTCTCCGATTCTATCGGGCGCCTCGCCGGACATACCACCCCAACCCCGACGGCGCCCGCCCCACCTCGATGGGACGGGCACCGCCCGCGCGGGCTACGCCGGGGTCACGACGTGTCGCGAAGCGGCCCGGGAGGGCCATCAGCCCCACCCGGACGCCCTCGCGAGCCCTCCGGCCCGGACGAGCCCTCAGGCACAGCCCGGCACTCGGTCGCGTTCGGCCGAGCCGACGCCGAGGCGCGCCTGGGCGCGGGCACCGGCTCGGCGCCGACCTCCCGGCCCGGCATCGGCGAGCGGCCGGACGCCTGCACATGGTCGGGCGCCAGCGAACGCCCGGACGCCAGCGGACCGCCTGACGTCGGCGAGCCACCGGAGGCCGGTGAGAGGCCGGACGTCGGCGAGCCGCCGGAGGCCGGGCTGGACGCCAACGACCCTGCGGACACCGGCGACCCGCCCGCGACCGGCGAGCGACTGGACGCCGGCGAGCCACCCGGGACCGACGACCGGCTGCGAGCCGGCACGCCGACGCGCTTGAGCCGGATGCGCTCCTCGCGCGGCACCGGCTCCAGCACCACCACCCGCACCCTGTCCGGCAGATTCCGCAGGTCGTGCGTGATGAGCAGGGTGGTCCGCCCGGCCATGAGCCGCCGCAGCGGCCGCATCACCTGAGCGGCGGTGGCGTCGTCGAGCCCGGCCGTGGGCTCGTCGAGCACCAGCACCGGCGTGTCACGCAGGATGGCCCGCGCGATCGCCACGCGCTGCCGCTGCCCCCCGGACAGCAGGCGCCCCCGCTGCCCCACCGGCGTGTCGTACCCCTGCGGCAGCAGCTTGACGAAGTCGTGCACCCCGGCCGCCTCCGCCGCCCTGATCACCTCGTCGAGCGAGGCGCCGGGCCGGCCGTAGGCGATGTTGTCGCGTACGGACCCGGAGAACAGCATCGTCTCCTGGTGCAGGATCGTCACGTTGTCGCGCAGCGACTCCCGCGTCAGGTCCCGCAGGTCTGTGCCGTCCAGCAGGATGCGCCCCTCGTCCGGGTCGTAGAAGCGCAGCAGCAGCTTGGCCACCGTGGACTTGCCCGCCCCGCTGGGCCCGGCCAGGACCACGACCTCGCCGGGCTCGACGGCGAACGACAGGTCCCGCAGCACCGGCCGCCCGCGTCCCGGGTAGGCGAAGCCGACGCGTTCGAAGGCGACGCGGCCCCGGCTGCGGCCGGCCGGCGCGGCGTCGCGGGCGTCGGTGACCGCGGGCCCGGTCCGCAGGATCTCCACGACCCTGTCGGAGCCCGCCGCGGCCTCCGAGACCGTCATGGCCAGCTCGCCCAGCGCCTGCACGGCCGGGTAGAGCAGGGCCAGGTAGGCCGCGAAGGCGAGCAGCCCGCCGAGCGTCAGCCGGCCCGCCGCGATCTCCCACGCGCCGAACCCGAGGATGACGATCAGGCAGACGGTCTCGATGACCTGGACCACCGGGCTGTAGAGGCCGGCCAGCCAGGCCTGCGCCATGTTGGCGCGCAGCCAGCCGCGGCCCTCGCCGTGCAGCCGCCGCGACTCGGCGTCCTGCCGGTTGTAGGCCTGCACGAGCGGCTGGTTGGCCAGCCCCTCCTCCAGGACGCTGTTCATCGCGCCGTTGCTGGCCCGTTCGAGTGCGGCCGCGGATCTGAACCGGCCCGCGAACACCTTCGAGACCACCAGGAACAGCGGGATCAGCGCCATGGTCAGCAGCGCGAGGTCCCATCGGATGAAGAAGGCGGCCCCCGCGAAGAAGATCACGCCGGCGACCGTGGTGATGATCTTGACCAGCCCCGACCCGACGAGCTCCTCGATGGCCTCGATGTCGTCCGTCAGGCGGGCCATCAGGTCGCCCAGCCGCCGCTTCTCGGCGAAGTCGGGGGCGAGCGTCTGCACGTGCGCGTACACGCGGTCGCGCAGGGCCAGCAGGAAACGTTCGGCGCCCAGGGCGGTGGCGTAGGCCCCCGCGAAGGACGTCACCCCGGCGACGGCCGCGAGCCCGAGCCACCAGACGGCGGGCGCCCAGAAGGCCCCCAGGTCGCGGGTCGTCAGCACTTCGTCGGTGATGTGCCCGAACAGGCGGATCGCGGCGACTTCGCAGAGCGCGGCGAGAATGGCGAACACCACCCCGGCCGCGAACAGCTTCCGCAATCCGCGGGTGTCCGGCCAGAATTCGCGAAAGGTGCGGCGAAGGGAAATCGCCGGTGCGAGTTCACGGCCGGAGGCGCTCAAGGAGAGCCGGCGGCTGAGCCGCCGGCTCTCAACGGGGCGCTCTAGCACCCCCACCACCGGCGCCGGTGGCAGCAGTTCCACCTGCGATAGCAGCGGCGGCGGCGTCGGCAGCCCCACCCTTGCTGGTATCCGGCCTGAGACAGTTGCGTGTTCGCCATGATTCCTCCCCCGTTGGCTGAACACTGACAAATCGGACGCTAGCACCCGAAATGCGATAAATCAGCAGATATTCGCTGATTTCAAACAGTCTTGACTGGTAAAACCAGGCCGGAAAGGCACTCACGGCGAAGAAGTAAAGGCGTCCGGCGACAGGTAAAACGACAGGGAGAGGTCAAGGCGGCACAAAAGATGCTCCTGAGAACCAGTTCTCAGGAGCATCCTCGGCGGGCCGGCTCAGGTGAGCGACGAGTACGCCACCACACCCCGCCGCATCGCGTCCATCGCCTTCACCGCGGTCTGCTTGATCTTGCTGCCGGGCGGCGCCGCGTTGCCCAGCTGACCGAGCAGGTCCATCAGCTGCTTGATCCACCGTACGAAGTCACCGGCGGCCAGCTCGTTGCCGTTGACGCCCTCCATGAGCACCGCGTCCAGGCTGTGCCCCTTGGTCCAGCGGAACGCCGCCCACGCGAAGCCCAGATCCGGCTCCCTGATCGTGGACAGCCCGTGGTCGGACTCGATGCCCTCCAGCTCGCCCCACAGCCGGATCATCGCCGACAGCGCGTCCTGCGCCCGCCCCGCGGGGATCTTCGGGCGGCGGGTGTCGTCGGACGCCCGCGACTCGAACACCAGCGCCGACACGCATGCCGCCAGCTCCGCCGGGTCCAGCTCCTCCCACAGCCCCTTGCGCAGCGACTCCGCCGTCAGCAGGTCCAGCTCCGTGTAGAGCCGGCCCAGCCGCCGCCCCTCGTCGGTGACCGCCTCGCCGTCGAGATAGCCGAGCTGCTCCAGCACCGAGCAGATGCGGTCGAACGTGCGCGAGATGACATGCGAGCGCCCCTCGACCCTGCGCCGCAGCCCCTCGGTCTCCCGCAGCAGCTTGTAGTACCGCTCGGCCCAGCGCGCGTGATCCTCCCGCTCGTCGCAGCCGTGGCACGGGTGCTGCCTGATGAGCCGGCGCAGCTCGTTGATCTCGTCGTCCTCCACCGTGTGGTCGCGCGCTCTGACCGGCTTGCCCAGGTCGCGGTCACCGATCTTGGCCAGCAGCGTGGAGACCAGGTTGGCGCGCTCCTTCGGCGAGCGGCCGTTGAAGTTCTTCGGGATGCGCAGCTTCTCCAGCGGCTCCACCGGCACAGGGAAGTCGGCCGGGTCGAGCTTCTTGATCTGCTTGCCGATCGTCAGCACCAGCGGGCTCGGCCCGGTGCCGCGCGGGTTGCGGCCCGGGTCCAGCACGATCGCCAGGCCCGCCCGGCGCCCGCCAGGCACCCGGATCACGTCACCGGGCTGCAGTGCCTCCAGCGAGCGCACCGCCGCCGCCCGCCGCGCGGCGCCCCGCTGGCGCGACAGCTCCGCCTCCCGGTCCGACAGCCGCCGCCGCAGCGCCGCGTACTCGGGGAAGTCGCCCAGGTGGCACGTCATCGCCTCCTGGTAGCCCTCCAGCGCCTCCTCGTGCTTGCGCAGTTGCTTGGCCAGCCCCACGACCGCCCGATCCGCCTGGAACTGCGCGAACGACTCCTCCAGCAGCGTCCTGGCGCGCTCGCGGCCGAACTGGCCGACCAGATTCACCGCCATGTTGTACGACGGCTGGAAGCTGGACCGCAGCGGATACGTACGGGTGCCCGCCAGCCCCGCCACCGACAGCGGGTCCATGCCCTGCTGCCACAGCACCACCGCGTGACCCTCGATGTCGATGCCGCGCCGCCCGGCCCGGCCGGTGAGCTGGGTGTACTCCCCCGGCGTGAGGTCGGCGTGCGTCTCGCCGTTCCACTTGTCGAGCTTCTCGATCACCACGCTGCGGGCCGGCATGTTGATGCCCAGCGCCAGCGTCTCGGTCGCGAACACCGCCTTGACCAGCCCGCGCGTGAACAGCTCCTCCACGACCTCCTTGAAGGCCGGCAGCATGCCCGCGTGATGGGCCGCCAGCCCCCGCTCCAGGCAGTCGCGCCACTCCAGGTAACCCAGCACCGCCAGGTCCTCGTCGGGCAGGTGCGCGGTGCGCTCGTCCACGAGCTGCCTGATCTCGTGCCGCTCGCGGTCGCTGGTCAGCCGGATGCCGGCGTACAGGCACTGCTGCACCGCCGCGTCGCAGCCCGCCCGCGAGAAGATGAACGTGATCGCCGGCAGCAGCCCCTCGGAGTCCAGCTTCTCGATCACCTGCACCCGGTCCGGCGGGCGCGAGCGCTGCGGCCGGCCGTAGCCCCGCCGGCCCCGCCCCGACGTCAGCCGCTCCGCGTCGCGCGTCACCCGCATCAGCGTCGGGTTGATCCGCGGCGTCAGGTCGTCGGTCATGAACAGGTCGTAGATGCGGTTGCCGACCATCATGTGCTGCCACAGCGGCACCGGCCGGTGCTCGTCCACGATCACCGTCGTGTCGCCGCGCACCTCGCCCAGCCACTCGCCGAACTCCTCGGCGTTGCTCACCGTCGCCGACAGCGCCACCAGCCTGACCGAGTCGGGCAGGTGGATGATGACCTCCTCCCACACCGCGCCCCTGAACCGGTCGGCCAGGTAATGGACCTCGTCCATCACGGCGAAGCCCAGCCCGGCCAGCGTCGCCGAGCCGGCGTAGAGCATGTTGCGCAGCACCTCGGTCGTCATGACCACGATGGGCGCCTCGCCGTTGACGCTGTTGTCGCCCGTCAGCAGGCCGACCTTGGCGGTGCCGTACCGCTTGACCAGGTCGTTGTACTTCTGGTTCGACAGCGCCTTGATCGGCGTCGTGTAGAAGCACTTGCGGCCCTGCTCCAGAGCGAGATGGACGGCGAACTCCCCGACGACCGTCTTGCCCGAGCCCGTGGGCGCCGCCACCAGCACCCCGTCACCGGCCTCCAGGGCCCTGCAGGCGTCCAGCTGGAAGTCGTCCAGCTCGAAGTCGTAGAGACCTCGGAACGATCTGAGAGCGGCCCCGTCGTCCCCGTGCTTCTGACGGAAGGCCGCGTAGCGTTCCGCTGGCGTTGTCATACCCGTCAGCCTACCGAAATCGCCATTCCGGTCCGTCCCGCCCGTTACGGCCCGCCGCCGGCCCGTCGCGGCGGTCCTCGGGGAGCCGCCGCACGGGGCCGGCCGTCCAGCCCAGGCGCCTTTACAACGTAGATCTCATACGATGACGCGCAGCGCCCCCGGGCGGACCTCGCAGTGCACCGGCACAGCGCCCACCCGTTCGCCGTCGGCGTAGGCCACCATGTCGGCGGCCTCGATCCGGACGCTGCGCACCCGCCGCACCGACACGGCCCGGTGGGTGACGTGGCTGCCCCGGTAGACGCTCGGGAACACCCGCAGGAACTCGCCCCTGGACAGGGCGCCGATCATCACCACGTCCAGCAGCCCGTCGTCGGGCCTGGCGTCCGGGCAGACCCGCATGCCCGCCCCGTACGAGCGCGTGTTGGCCACCGCCACCAGCATGGACTCGCGCTCGATCACCTCCTCCTCGTCCAGCGTGACGCGGAACGGGACGGGACGGAACGAGCGCAGCTCCCTGGCCGTGGCGACCACGTACCTGGCCATGCCGGGCGGCCAGGTGAGCCGGTTGGCCCGCTCGTTGACGCGGGAGTCGAACCCGCAGCACGCCACCCCGGCGAACAGCTCGTCCACGGCGCCCGCGCGGATGCGCGCGGCGTCCACCGGGCGCGACTTCATCCGCAGCACGGTGGCGGCGGCGGCCACGAGGTCGTGGCGGGGCAGGTCGAGGGCGGCGGCGATGTCGTTGCCCGTGCCGGCGGGGATGATACCGAGCGGCACGTCGGTGCCGGCCACCGCCTGGACGGCCAGGTGCACCAGACCGTCGCCGCCGAAGGCCACGAGCGCGTCGGGGCGCTCGGACACGGCGGTGCAGGCACGCTCCAGCGCGTCGGTGGCGTCGTCGCCGACGATCACCGTCAGCTCGGCCCCTCCGGCACGCAGGCGGCGCGCCACGGGCTCGAGCAGGCGCAGCGTACGCCCGCCGCGCGCGGCGGGGTTGACGAGCAGGGCCAGTTGCGGCGAGGAGGACACGCCCGGAATGTATCGCCTGCCGGGCTGAACCGGAATGCCCCTTAACGCTTGTCCACCGCCGGAGGCTCCTCGTCGAGCGGCGCCGGGTCGTCGAGGGAGGCGGAGTCGTCGGCCAGCGGCGAGGCCTCGTCGTCGGACAGGTGGGAGAAGTCCTCGGTGTTGGGCAGGCGCCGCTCACGCAGGTACATGAAGCCCTCGGCCAGGAAGTACAGCAGGACCATCGGCGCGGCGAGCGCCATCATCGTCAGCGGGTCGCCGCCCGGCGTGATGATCGCGCCGAAGACGAACATGACGAAGATGACCGTACGGCGGTGCTTCTTCACCGTGGCGTGCGACAGGACGCCGATGATGTTCAGGAACACCAGCAGCAGCGGCAGCTCGAACGACACACCGAAGATCACCAGCATGATCAGCACGTAGCTGACGTACTCGTCGATCTGGATGGCCGCCACGGTGTCGGTCGGCGCGAACCCCAGCAGGATCGCCAGGCTGGTGTCCATGATGAAGTACGCCAGCGCGGTGCCGAGCAGGAACAGCGGGACCGCCAGCCCGAGGAAGGCGAAGGAGTAGCGCTTCTCGTTGCGGTAGAGCGCGGGCGTGACGAACGCCCAGATCTGGTACAGCCAGACCGGTGAGGAGACGACGATGCCGACCAGCGCCGAGACCTTCAGCGTCAGGAAGAACGACTGGAAGATGCCGCCGAAGATCAGCGTGCACTCGCCGGGACGGAGCTGACCGGCCGCCGGCGTCTCACAGAAGGGCTCCTTGATGAACGCCCACACCGGGTCGAAGACGATGAAGCCCACGACGATGCCCACCAGCACCGCGGCCAGCGCGATGACCAGGCGGTTACGCAACTCCCGCAGATGATCCATCAACGGCATGCGACCCTCGGGGTCGGGTGCCGTGTTGCTCGACCGTTTGAGCAGCGCCATCTAGCAGTCCAGGTGACGAGGAGGGATGGGGATCAGGCGTGCTTGTCCGCCTGCGGGGCGGCGCTGGCACGCAGCCTGGCGGCCTGCTCCTCGAGCTGGCGGGCCTGCTCCTCCGCGGAGAGCGCCGGCGCCGGGGCGGCCTGGATCTGCTGCGGCTGCACGGGCTGGGGCTGCGGCTGCGGCTGGGCCGGAGCCTGCGCCTGGGCCTGGACGTGGTGCTGGGTGTCCGCGTCGTCGTCGTCGCGCAGCTTGGCGGTCTCCGACTTGAAGATGCGCAGCGACCGGCCGACGCCCCGGGCCATCTCGGGCAGCTTCTTCGCCCCGAACAGCAGCACGAGAACGAGTGCGATGATCAGAAGTTCAGGAACTCCGAGGTTCGGCATGAAACGTCCTTTTGTGAGCGAGTGCCTGTTTCAGCCACGATCGTACGCTGCCTGGGGCGTGGTCTCATCCCCTCGGCCCGTCAATCTGGCCACTCAATCTGGCTCGCCTCGGCTCAAGCTGCGCCTGCGCCGCGGCGATTTCCCTCTTCAGAGTACGTGCCGCGGCGACGACGCGGGCACCGGCGACGCCGAGCACGACCAGCCCGGCCACGCCCAGCCCCACGGACACGAAGATCCACGTCATGAGTGGTGAGCGTACAGGGCCAGGGCGCGCTCGGCCTCCTCGCGCACCGTCTCCGCCATGTCGGGCGGCGAGACGACCCGGCCGGTGTCGCCCAGGCGCAGCGCCAGCTTCAGAATCCAGTCCTCGTCGCGGGCCCGCAGCGCCACCCGCAGCCGCCCCTCACCCAGCTCGGTGACCTGCTCGCACGGGTAGTACTCGGCCACCCACCGCCCGGCGGCGCTCAGCTCCAGCTCGACCAGCTCGTCGGTCGGCGACGGCCGGAAGACCCCGGCGGTCACGTCACGCGGCTCGGCCTCGGCGGGCGGGTCGGCGGGCACGTCGAGCACGTCCACGCCGAGCACCCGGTCCAGCCTGAACAATCGCATCGCCTCGGCCCGGTAGCACCAGCCCTCCAGGTAGGCGCGGCCGTCCACGACCACGACCCGCATCGGGTCCACCTCGCGCGGCGTCACCTCGTCGCGGCCCTGCACGTAGTAACGCAGCGACAGCCGCCTGCCCCTGGTCAGGCCCTCGCGCACGCGCGGCAGCGCGTCGGGGGCGGCGTCCACGTCGACGGCGACCTGGGTGCTCACGGTGGCGGCGCCCTCGCCGGCGGCCCGCTCCAGCTTGGCGGTGACGCGGGGCAGGGCGTCACCGGGCACCTCGGCGAGTTCGGGGGTGGCGGCCAGCATGCGCAGCGCCACCAGCAGCGCGCTGGCCTCGTCGATGCCGAGCCGCAGCGGCCTGGCGATGGTGTCGGCGTTGTCGATGAGGATCTCGCCGCCGTCCCATGAGACGTCGATGAGGTCGCCGGGGGTGTGCCCGGGCAGCCCGCACATCCACACGAGCTGCAGGTCGTCGATGAGCTGCTTCTCGCTCAGCCCGAACACGTCGGCCACCTCGCCGACCTGCGCCCCCGGATGGGACATCAGGTACGGCACCAGCGCCAGCAACCTCGGCAGCCGATCCGCCGAACCACTCATGCCAGAGCCCCCTTCAAACGCCTGATCACGGCCTCACGGGCGTCCGGCGGCTCGACCACCTCGACGTCGGCGCCGAGGCTGGCCATCCACCCGGCCAGCCGCTCGGGGTCGGTGAAGGCCAGCTCGGCCTCGTCCCACCCGTCGGTGCCGGGGTGCACGGCCCTGGCGAGCTGCCGCAGCCCCTCGCACGCCCCCTGGCGCACGCGGACGACGGCGACCCGCTCGTCGGTCGTCTCGTCGGGGAAGCCCACCATGGCCCGCAGGTCGATGCCCTCGGGCACCTCGACGGCGCCCGGCTTGCCGACCGCGGCGACCTGCCCGGCGATGCGGCTGAGCCGGAAGGCGCGCGGCGCGTCCCTGTCGCGATCGTACCCCGCCAGGTACCAGCGGCCGCGCCTGCTGACCACGCCCCACGGCTCCACGGTGCGCCCGCGCACGGTCTCGCTGCCGGCGCCGCGGTAGTCGAAGCGGACCACGCGCCGGTCGCGCACGGCGTCCCACAGCGCGGGGAAGGCCGGGTCACGGGTGTCCACCCGCAGCTCCAGCGCGCCGGTGCCGACCGGCTGGTCGGTGGCCACGCCGCCGGCCCGCAGCTTCAGCAGCGCCCCGGAGGCGGCCTCGGCCAGGCTGGCGCGCTGCCACACCTGCGCGGCCAGGCCGAGCACGGCGGCCTCGTCCGGCTCCAGGGTGATCTCCGGCAGCTCGTACGACTCGCGCTCGATCCGGTAGCCCGGCTCGTCCTCCCACGGGTCGCGCACGACGTCGATCGGGATGCCGATCTCGCGCAGCTCGTTCTTGTCCCGCTCGAACATGCGCTGGAACGCCTCGTCGCCATCACGGTCGTATCCGGGGACGGCCTGGCGGATCTGCTCGGCCGACAGCGGGCGCCGGGTGGCGAGCAGGCAGATCACCAGATTGAGCAACCGTTCTGTCTTCCGGCGCGACATCTGCCTCACTCCTCCTTCATCGACGCTACCCTGCCCCCGTGATCAGATGGCGCAGAGGCGAGGTCGTACGGATCCGACGCGAGTGGCCGGGAGCGGTGGAGCTGGACGTCACCGTCCCCGAGGGGGAGTGCCGGGCGCTGGCGTATCCACCGTTGGTGGGCCGCCCGGAACCCGGCGATGAGGTGCTGCTCAACACGACCGCGCTCGCGATGGGTCTCGGTACGGGAGGTTACGCCATGGTGGTGGCCGTCCCGAACCGTTTGCCGGAAGATCCCGAGGGTCCGGGTCACCTGGTGAAGGCCAGGTACACCCCGCTGCAGGCCACGGTGCAGGGCGCCGACGAGCAGGATTCCCCGTATCACGCCAGGTTGCGGGAGGCCGACTCGCTCGACGGGATGCCGGTGATCGTGGCCGATCTGCATTCGGCGCTGGCCCCGATCCTGTGCGGACTGTACGCCGCCAGGCGGGGCGTGCGGGTCGCGTACGTGATGCAGGACGGCGGCGCGCTGCCCGTGTGGTTCTCGATGGCGGCGGCCCGGCTGCGGGAGGAGGGCTGGCTGGCGGGCGTGGTGACGGTGGGCCAGTCGTTCGGCGGCGACCTGGAGGCGGTCACCGTGCACACGGGGCTGCTGGCGGCCAGGCACGTGCTGGAGGCCGAGGTGGCGATCGTCACGCAGGGGCCGGGCAACCTGGGCACGGGCACCCGGTGGGGCTTCTCGGGGGTGGCGGCGGGCGAGGCGGTCAACGCGGCGGGCGTGCTGCGCGGCCTGCCGGTGGCGTCGCTGCGGGTCAGCGAGGGCGACCGGCGCGAGCGCCACTACGGCGTCTCGCACCACTCGCTGACCGCCTACGGCCGCGTCGCGCTGACGCCCGCGCAGGTGCCGGTGCCGGACCTGCCGGGCGAGTTCGGGGTGCGGGTCAGGGACCAGGCCGAGCTGCTCGCCGTGCGGCACCGCCTGGTGCCGGTCCCGGTGGACGGCCTGCGCGAGGCCCTGGAGGCCTCGCCGGTCAGGCTGTCGACGATGGGCAGGAGCCTGGAGGAGGACCTGGCCTACTTCCTGACCGCGGCGGCGGCGGGCAGGCTGACGGCCTCGCTGCTGTCGTAGGCGTCCTTGAACGTGAACGCCTCGGGGCTCGGCCCCTCGCTCCTGAGGCGTTCCAGCCGCCGTATCCCCTCGGCCAGCGTGGGGATCTCACCGGCGGGCACCCACCACATCACCATGTAGGGCTCCATCATGCGCAGGAACCACTCCCTGCGCCGCCTCAGCACGGCCAGGTGCTCGCTGCGGTAGGTGTAGTTCCACAGCGACTCCAGCGAGTCCCACACCGAGAAGTTGATCAGCAGGTGGTCGCCGTACTCGTGCACGACGGTGGCGGTGGGGTCGCTCTCGCTCTCCTTCAGGCGCCACACGAACCCGGGGGCCGAGTCGGCGACGGCGTTGATCGGTTCGAGCTGCGCGACGAACTCGGCCAGCTCGGGGCTGTCGATGGGGGCGCGCAGGTGGGCGATGTTGATCTCGGCGAGATGCATGGCAGGCGGGTTCATGGGGCTCAGCACACCATCACCCGCCTTCTATGTCAATATCAGTTTGTTTTAGAGCGACGCAGCACTCCCCCGGCCGCGGGTCCAGCGCGGCCCTGCCGGGGTCGTCGCCCAGCCCCTCCAGCAGCCCCTGGCACAGGGCCAGGTTCATCGAGCACACCAGCAGCGGCTGCTCCTCGGCCAGCACGTGGAACGGGCAGTTGCGCAGCCGCAGCTTCCCGCCCTCCGCGTACGGCTCGTAGCCGCGCTCGCCCAGCACCCGCTCGACCGGCTCCCCCGGATGGGCCCTGGCGATCCTGGCGCCCGCCCCGCGCGCCACCTGCTCGGCCTGCTCCTCGGCGCCGAGCGTCTCGACCACGCCGGCCAGCACCGAGGCGAGAGTGGCGTAGTCGCGCGGCGGCAGACTCACCGACCGCTCGCCCCTGGCCCTGCGGTAGACCTTCGCCGGCCGGCCGCTGCCCGGCCCCTTCTTCTCCTGCGCCCGGAACCCGCTCTCCAGCAGCCCGGCCTCCACCAGCTTGTCGAGATGGTGCCCGGCCAGCGTCCTGGACACGCCCGCCGCCTCGGCGGCCTCCCCCCGGCCGACGTCGCCGCCCCGGGAGGCGACGACGTCGTACAGGCTGCGGCGGACGGGGTCGTGCAGGAGGGCCAGCGCCTCGAGGTCGTCGCTACTCACAGCGGGAGTCTACGAAAGCTCGCGCTCGACGTGCTTGTACGTGCACGAGCGGCTCGCCTCCACCTTGCCCGAGCCGTACCTGCGCCAGCACGCCCCCTTCTTGATCACCCGGAGGTCGATCCACTCCGGCGCCCCGTACTGCCGGTGCACGGCCTTGGCGTTGCGCAGCAGCCGGGCGGCCGTGGCGCGGGCCCTGGCCGGGGAGGAGGCGGCGGCGAGCACCCAGGTGGCACCCGCGTCACCGCCGATCACACAGGGTTTGACGCCCTTGCAGAACGGCGGGCCGGCGGAGGCGCCGGCGGCGGGCGTCCCGGCCGCCAGAAGCGCTAACACGGACGCTGTGACGATGAATGCGCGGATCATGGCATTCATCCTGCCCTAGTAGGCGGCGAGGAGATCCACCACGAAGACGAGCGTGTCGGAGCCCTTGATCCCGTACGCGGGATGGCCGGCGCGGCCGTACCCGTCGGCGGGCGGCACGATCATCAGCACGCGGCTGCCGACCGGCACCCCGGACAGGGCCTTGTCCCAGGCCCTGATGACGCTGCCGTCGCCCAGCTTGAACGCCTTCGGCCCGCCGCCCGCCCAGGTGGCCTCGAAGATCCGGCGGCGGCTCCAGACGGCGGCCTCGTACTGGGCGACCACGAGCTGCCCCGCGCGCACCGGACGGCCGTCGCCCCTGGCCAGCACCTTGGCCGCGAACCTGGCCGGCGGCGGGCCCGCGGGCACCGCCAGGGCGGGCCTGGCACCGCCGCCCACCTTCACCCCGGCCAGCGTGCCGCCCGCCGACTCCACCGAGGCGCCCTTGCGGTGCGCGCCGAGGATGTCGACGACGTAGAACAGCTCCTCGCCGGCGGCCACGCCCTGCGGCGGGTTCGGGCCGAACCCGTCCTGCGGCGGGATGGCGGCGATCACGCGGCTGCCCACCGTGCGGCCCTTCAGCGCCCGCTCCAGGCCGGGCAGCAGCTCGCCCAGCGGGAACGCCGCCGGGGTGCCGCGGTTGAAGCTGGAGTCGACCAGGCGGTTGTCCCTGCCGTCCCACACATGCGCGGTGTACTGGACGATCGCCACGTCGTCGCCGTCGAGCCGCTCGCCCTCACCCGTGGCCAGCTCGTCCACCTGCAGCCCGGCCACCGGCTTGCCGTCGGGGAAGTCGATCGTCGGGCGGGCGCCGAACGCGCCTCCCACGCTCAGGCCCAGGTCTCCGGCGGCCTCGCTCGTACAGCCGCCCAGCAGCAGCGGCGCCAGCAACAGCGACGCGGCGGCACGGCGCATCGGTCCTCCCAGCACGGAACGGCCCGGCGGCACCCGCCTCAGGGGCGCGCCGCCGGGCTCGCGATGCTACCGCGACACCGGACCGCCCGTCAGCAGGCGACCGGCACTTCCGGCCGTCACGTCAGCAGGACGTCAGCAGGCGACCGGCGCTTCCGGCCGTCAGTAGGCCGCCAGGACGTCCACGACGAACACCAGCGTGCTGTTGGCGGGGATGCCCTGCTGCGCCTGGGCGCCGTAGCCCAGCTCCGGCGGGATGCTCATCACCACGCGGCTGCCGACCGGCACCCCGGCCAGCCCCTTCTGCCAGCCCTGGATCACCTGCGCGAGCGGGAACTCGGCCGGCTCGCCCCGCTCCCAGCTGGAGTCGAACTGCTGGTCGGTGCCCCAGATCTTGCCGGTGTAGTGCACGACGAGCGTCTGGTTGGCCTGCGCCTTGGCCCCGGTGCCCTGGATGAGCGTCTTGACGACCAGCTCCTTGGACGGCTTCTCGCCGGTCTTGGTGGTCAGCGTGGGCGCCTTCTCGCCGCCGGGGCTGACGACCTCGACGCCCTTGATGGACTCGCCCGTCTCCTTGCCGGTGGCCGCCTTCAGCGCCGCCGGCTGGGTGCCGACCACGTCGAACACGAATACCTTGGTGGGCTCGGCCGGCGTCGTCTGCTGCTGGGCGACCGAGTCGTTGGCCAGCACCGCCAGCAGCCGGCCGCCGTGCTTGACCTTGGTGAAGCCCTCCTGCAGCACCTGCGGGAGCTGCTGGTTGACCGCGATCGTCTCCGGCGCCTTGGTGTCGTAGGAGGAGCCCTGGACGGCGTTGCCCTTGCCGTCCCAGTTGTAGACGGTGAGGTTGACGATCACGCGGTCGCCCGCCTTGACGCCGGCGCCGGTGCCGGGCTGGATCACCTCGTACGACGACTTGGTGGCCGGCGTGCCGGAGGGGAAGGTCACCGTGGGCTTGGCGCCCACGTTCCCGGCGACCTTGACCCCCGACGGCGCGGCGGAGGTGCTCGCGGTGGCGGCGGTGCCGGTGGTGGCGCCCGTGGTGGCGCCGTCGGAGCCGCACGCTGCGGCGAACAAGATCAATGGCACGGCGGCCGATACGGCCAGAGCGCGGCGCATGGGTTTCCCTCGGAAAAGACGTCAGATTCGCGCCACACTACCTGACAGCCCGGTAGGGCCGTGGTAAACCGCGCCCCACGTCCGGCGCCGCCCGCCTACATGCCCGCGATGAGCTTGTCCACCCGCTCGTCCACGCTGCGGAACGGGTCCTTGCACAGCACCGTGCGCTGCGCCTGGTCGTTCAGCTTGAGGTGGACCCAGTCGACGGTGAAGTCGCGCCGCTTCTCCTGCGCCTTGCGGATGAACTCGCCGCGCAGCCGCGCCCGCGTGGTCTGCGGCGGCACCGACTTGGCCTCGAAGATCTTCAGGTCGGACGCCACCCGCTCCACCGAGCCGCGCTTCTGCAGCAGGTAGTACAGGCCGCGCTTGCGGTGCACGTCGTGGTAGGCCAGGTCGAGCTGCGCCACCCGCGGCGAGGACAGCGGCAGGTCGTACTTGCGCCGGTACCGCTCGATGAGCTGGTACTTGGTCACCCAGTCGATCTCCCGCGAGACCAGGTCGAGGTTGCCCGTGTCGACCGCGTTGAGGGTGCGCTCCCACAGCTCCAGCACCCGGTGCGCGATGGCGTCGCCGCCGCGGCGGTCGACGAAGTCCTTCGCCTTCGACAGGTACTCCTGCTGGATCTCCAGGCTGGACGCCTCGCGCCCGTTGGCCAGGCGCACCCGGCGCCGCCCCGTCATGTCGTGGGAGACCTCGCGGATGGCCCTGATCGGGTTCTCCAGCGACAGGTCGCGCATCACCGTGCCCGACTCGATCATGCGCAGCACCAGGTCGGTGGCGCCGACCTTGAGCAGCATCGTGGTCTCGCTCATGTTGGAGTCGCCGACGATGACGTGCAGGCGGCGGAACCGCTCGGCGTCGGCGTGCGGCTCGTCCCTGGTGTTGATGATCGGGCGCGAGCGGGTGGTGGCGCTGGAGACGCCCTCCCAGATGTGCTCGGCCCGCTGCGAGACGCAGTAGACGGCGCCGCGCGGCGTCTGCAGCACCTTGCCCGCCCCGCACACGATCTGCCGCGTCACCAGGAACGGGATCAGCACGTCGGCCAGCCGGCCGAACTCCCCGTGCCGGCCGACCAGGTAGTTCTCGTGGCAGCCGTAGGAGTTGCCGGCCGAGTCGGTGTTGTTCTTGAACAGGTAGATGTCACCGGCGATGCCCTCTTCGCGCAGCCGCTTCTCGGCGTCCACGAGCAGGCCCTCAAGGATGCGCTCGCCCGCCTTGTCGTGGGTGACGAGCTCGATGACGTTGTCACATTCGGGTGTTGCGTACTCAGGATGGCTGCCCACGTCGAGGTAGAGACGCGCGCCGTTACGGAGGAAGACGTTGCTCGATCGGCCCCAGGACACGACCCGCCGGAACAGGTAGCGCGCGACCTCGTCGGGGGACAACCTGCGCTGCCCCCTGAACGTGCAGGTCACGCCGTACTCGTTCTCCAGCCCGAAGATGCGACGATCCATCACCTCACACTATGCCCACGGATCGGCCAGCGGGAGAGATCTTGGCAGGTGTTTTCCCTCCCGGGCCGCGAACGACCACCTCTGCCCCGCTTTCGGCCCCGTGCCCGCCCCCACGGGGCGCGGGTGCCGCGGCGCGCCGCTCAGGGGGTGTAGATCTCCTGAACCTGGACGATCTTGCCCTTGTACACGGTGATCAGGGACGGGTGGCCGGTCTTGCCGTGCCGCTTGATCAGCGTCGCCCTGGAGCAGCGCTTGGCGCCCAGGCCGGTCTTGCGGCTGACGGTCAGGTCCGCGGCGGGCGTCTTGCAGCCGTACGCCGACAGGAAGATCACGTTCGTGGCGATGGGCGAGGCGTACGCCCTGACGTCACCCTCCGGCGGGCCCTCGAAGTGCCCCTCGGTGCGGGTGCCCTTCTTCCACCTGATCGGCTCGTACTCGGCCACGCCGCCCCGCACGTAGGTGATCCAGCCGCGCAGGATGCCGTCGCGGCGGGAGTGGATGCGCTTGGTGAAGTCGTGCTCCGGGTCGGCCTGGAACGTGGTGCCGAAGATCTTCGGCGGCTTGTAGTCGGGGAACGCGGTGGCGGCCCCGGCGGGCAGGGTGGTGAGCATCACGGCCGCCGCGGCACCGGCCGCCAGGAGGCCACGCAAGGGAGTGTTCACGGATCATAAGATCCGCGATCTCCGGGTGGGGTTCGGGCGTCCGGGAGTGAAACAGGTCACACCCGGACCGCTCCCCGCAAACGGCCACGGGGACCCTCACCATGGCGATGAACGGCCACGGGGAACCCCACCATGGCGATGAACAGCGACGGGGACCGCCGCACCATGGCGATCCCCGTCATGACCGTCCTGCGCCCGCCCGAGAGGCTCCTGCAGCGCCTCTGCAAGCGGCCCTACAGCGCGTCCTACAGCGGCGAGGAGCCGTCGTCCACGTCTCCCTCGGGCCCCGTGGGCGGCGGCGTGTCACCGGAGCCCTGCGGCGGCGCGGCAGGCGGCGTGGTAGGCGGCGTGGTAGGCGGCGCGGCGGGGGCCGCGGGCGACTTGCTGGTCTGGGCCAGCAGCCGCTCCAGCCGCGCCCCCGTGAGCCGCAGGAACTTGCGGTGCTCGCGGTTGCGGTCGAGCACCGCCACCTCCAGCTGCCCGACCGGCGGCCGCTCGCCGCCCGGCTCGGTCAGCGCCGTCAGCGCCACCTCCAGCGCGTCGGCCAGCGACATCGACTCGCGGTAACGCTCCTTCAGCCGGCCGGCCACCGCCTCGGCCTGGCCGCCCATGGCCGCGAAGCCGTGCTCGTCGAAGACCGACCCGTCGAAGGTCAGCCGGTAGATGGCGTCGCCCTCCTTGGTGTCGCCCACCTCGGCGACGACGACCTCCACCTCCAGCGACTTGATCGACTCGGTGAAGATGCGGCCCAGGTTGGAGGCGTACAGGTTGGCCAGGCCGCGGCCCGTCACGTCGGAGCGGTCGTAGGTGTAGCCGTTGATGTCGGCGTAGCGGATGCCGCCGAGCCTCAGCTCCTCGAACTCGTTGTAGCGCCCCACCGCCGCGAACCCGATGCGGTCGTAGATCTCACTGATCTTGTGCAGCGCGCGCGACGGGTTCGGCGCGACGAACAGGATGCCGTCCACGTACTGCAGCGTGACGACGGACCGGCCCCGCGCGATGCCCTTGCGCGCGTAGTCGGCCTTGTCCCGCATGATCTGCTCGGGGGACGCATATCCGAAAGGCATGGACACGTGTGGAGGTCCTTTCTAGCGCAGCGGGGCGATGGGGCCGTCGGGCGAGATCAGGCGGGCTTCGAGCATCTGCTGCACGTAGCCGTAGACCTCCTCCTCCGACAGGCGGCGGAAGCCGTCGGCGTCGATCACCGACACGATGGGCCAGATCTTTCTCGTCACGTCCGGCCCGCCGGTCGCCGAGTCGTCGTCGGCGGCGTCGTACAGCGCCTGGATCAGCGTCATCGCCATGTCGTCGGCCGACGCCCCGTCGCGGTAGAGCTTCTTCAGCGAGCCGCGCGCGAAGATCGAGCCGGACCCGATCGCGTCGAACCTCTCCCGCTCGTACGGCCCGCCCGCCACGTCGTAGCTGAAGATGCGGCCCTCGTCCCTGTCGGGGTCGTAGGCGGCGAACAGCGGCACCACCACCAGCCCCTGCATCGCCATGCCGAGGTTGCCCCTGATCATGGTGGCAAGCCGGTTGGCCTTGCCCTGGACCGACATCGAGCGGCCCTCGACCTTCTCGTAGTGCTCGAGCTCGACCCGGTAGAGGCGGGCGAACTCGATGCCCGTGCTGGCCGTGCCCGCGATGCCCATGCACGAGTAGTCGTCGGCGCGGAACACCTTCTCCACGTCACGCTGCGAGATGATGTTGCCCGACGTCGCGCGCCGGTCGCCCGCCATGACCACGCCACCGGCGAAGGTGGCGGCCACGATCGTGGTCGCGTGCGGAACCTGGTCACCGATCGGCGTGGCCAGCACCTCATCCCGCCGCGGCAGCAAGTCGGGCGCGTACGAGCCGACAAACTCGGTGAACGAGGAACTTCCGGTGTTCTGGAAAAGATGATTCACCAAGCCGACGGGCAGATCCCTGTGCGATGCCACGCGACTCCCTCCAAACGTTCAGTGTTCCTAGGGCGACCCTACTCATGTTGGGTTGTTGTCTGCACTTCCCACGATCAGCTCACGGCGAACCACCTCCCCGAGCACGCCAGAAAGGCCCGATAAGCGCCGAAGGTCCGTGTTCAGATCGTTCCTTTACGCCCGCCACGGCCCATGCGACTGTCGGTATGTCTGCACATCCTGAACAGGAGGCCGACAATGCGACTCCCCAGCCGACCCGCGTTGCTCGGGATCATCGCCGCACTGGCCCTCACCTCCTGCGGCACCGGCGGCGGCAGCGCCGACGAGAGCAGCGTCACCCTCACCATCGCCGCCAACTCCATCGAGGGCGGCAAGAACGCCGAGTCCGCCCAGTGGATCAAACAGTGGGTGATCCCCGAGTTCGAGAAGACCCACCCCCATGTCAAGGTCCTGTTCCAGGGCAGCGGCGTCGACGACGAGCAGTACAAGACCAGGATCGCGCTCGACCTCAAGTCCAGGACCGGCGCCGACGTGATCGACCTCGACGGCATCTGGGTCGGCGAGTTCGCTCAGGCGGGCTACATCAAGCCGCTGACCGAGGTCGGCGGCCCCACCGTCGAGCAGTGGGAGGGCTGGGCCCAGATCCCGCAGGCCGTGCAGGGCCTCGGCATCTTCGACGGCAAGAAGTACGGCCTGCCCCAGGGCACCGACGGCCGCGTCCTGTTCTACAACAAGACCCTGTTCAGGAAGGCCGGGCTGGCGGAGACCTGGCAGCCCACGAGCTGGCGGGAGATCATCGACGCCGGCACCCGGCTCAAGGCCGCGGGCGTGCCCGTCCCCATCCAGCTCAACGCCGGCACCGCGATGGGCGAGGCCACCACCATGCAGGGCCTGCTGCCCCTCCTGGCGGGCGCCGGCGCCGAGATCTACACCGGCGGCAAGTGGACCGGCGCCGCACAGCCGCTGAAGGACGCGCTCGGCCTCTACCAGCAGATCTACGGCGGCAGCGGCCTCGGCGACCCCAGGCTCCAGCAGGAGGCCAAGGGCCGCGACAAGTCCTTCGCCCAGTTCGCCGAGGGCAGGATCGCCATCCTGGCCGAGAGCGACTACTTCTGGCGCTCCGTCATCGAGCCCCAGGCGGGCGTCGCCCCCATGAAGGACCGCGACCAGGCCGTCGGCTACGCCAAGATCCCCGCCAAGCAGCCCGGCGCCGGCATCCGCGGCCAGGACTTCGTCAGCATGTCGGGCGGCGCCGTCCGCGTGCTCAACCCGTTCTCCAAGAACCCCAGGCTCGCCTGGGACCTGCTCGCCTTCATGCACTCGGCCGCCGCCACCAAGTCGCAGCTCGCCGGGCAGGTCCGCATCAGCGCCCGCACCGACGTCAACGACGAGGTGCTCACGGCCGACCCCATGCTCAAGTACATCGCCGACGAGGTGCTGCCCCTCACCGCCTACCGGCCGGGCGTGGCCGTCTACCCGCAGGTCTCCGCCGCCCTGCAGGAGGCCACCGCCGCCGTCGTCAGCGGCAGGACCCCCGACCAGGCCGCCACCGCCTACCAGAGCACACTCGAGGGAATCGTCGGTGGCGCGGCCAACATCGCCGGCTGACGCCGCCGGGCTCGGCAGGGGCAGGGCGATCGCGTTCGTCCTGCCCGCGCTCACCCTCATCGCCGTCTTCCTGCTCCTGCCCGCCCTGTGGACGATCTACCTCGGCCTCACCGACTACCGCCTCACCGGCCTGGCCGCCGCGGACCCCCGCATCGTCGGCGTCGACAACTACACCGGCGCCCTCACCGACCCCCGCTTCCTGTCGTCGCTGTGGCTCACCGTCCTGTACGTCGGCGGCTCGGCCATCATCGGCCAGGCCGGGCTCGGCTTCACCCTGGCCTGGGTCCTGCGCGGCCGCACCGGCCCCGTGCGCCGCGCCGTGGAAGGCGTCGTGCTGCTGTCGTGGATCCTGCCCAGCACCGTGGTCGGCTTCCTGTGGTTCGCCCTGCTCGACCGCGACGACGGGACGCTCAACGCCCTCCTGCACACCCCCGGCTTCGCCTGGCTGCTCGACCACCCGCTGCTGTCGATCATCGTGTTCAACGTGTGGCGCGGCACCGCGTTCAGCATGATGCTCTACTCCGCCGCCCTGGAGAACGTGCCGCCCTCCCACCTGGAGACCGCCCGCCTGGCGGGCGCCGGCGTCCTGCAGCAGCTCCGCGACGTCGTCCTGCCCCTCATCCGGCGCCACATCCTGACGAACGTGCTGCTCATCAGCCTGTGGACGTTCAACGACTTCACGCCGTTCGTCCTGACCGGCGGCGGCCCGGAGGGCCGCTCGGAGATCCTGCCCGTGTACGTCTACCGCGTCGCGCTCAGGGACGGCCAGCTCGGCGCCGGAGCCGCCATCTCCTTCCTCATCCTGCTCATCAACCTCCTCTTCGCCCTGGCCTACCTGCGGCTCCTGCGCGGCCGGCGCCGCCACGAGGAGGCCGCCGCCCTCGGAGGCCCGCCCGCATGACCGCCAGCCGCCACCGCGCGCCCCCACGCCGTCACCGGTCACCCGCCCGTCACCGCAGCCGGGAGCCCGTCACATGATCCGCCACACCGTCGGCAGGCTCGCCGCCACCGTCTTCATCGCCGTCGTCCTGGCCTTCTTCACCCTGCCCATGCTCTGGCTGGCCAGCGCCCCCTTCGACGACACCCCCACCATCACCACCTCGATCCCCGAGTTCACGCTCCGCAACTTCACCGCCATCCTGGACAACCCCTACGCCCTCGGCTCCATCGTCAACTCCCTCATCCAGGCGGGCGGCGCCGCCGCGCTCGTCGTCGTCCTGGCCGCACTCGCCGCCTACGCGCTCTCCCGCGTCCGCGTGCCGGGCCGCGACGCCCTGCTCTACCTGCTCCTCCTGCTGTCGTCCGTGGTCACCGGCACCGCCGCCATGGTGCCGATCTTCGAGCTGGCGACCCGCCTCGACCTCATCGACACCCACCTCGGCGTCGTCCTCGTCGTCTCCGGCGGCCTCCTGCCCGCCGCCATCTTCATCCTCAAGGACTTCATGGACGACACCCCCACCTCCTACGAGGAGTCGGCCCGCGTCTTCGGCGCCGGCCCGTTGCAGATCCTGCGCCACATCGTCGTGCCCCTCGTCAGACCGGGCCTGGCCACCATCGCCGTCTGGGCGCTGGCCAGCGTCTGGGGCGGCTTCCTGTTCCAGTTCGTCCTGCTCAGAGACCCGGAGAAGGCCCCCGGGTCCGTCATCCTCTACACCCTCTACACCGAAGGCGGCTCCCCCAGGCTGGACCTCATCTCCACCTTCTCGCTGCTCTACTCGCTCCCCGTCGTCGCCATGTACCTCTTCGTCTCACAGCGCTACGGCTTCCGCTTCCACGGAGGGATCAAACGGTGATCACCCTGCACGCCCTCACCAAGATCTTCCCCGGCGGGGTCCGCGCCCTCGACGACATCCACCTCACCATCGCCGACGGCGAGTTCTTCGCCCTCCTCGGTCCCTCCGGCTGCGGCAAGACCACCCTGCTGCGCACCATCGCCGGCCTGGAGACCCCGACCGGCGGCGCCGTCCGCCTCGACGACAGGGACGTCACCGCCCTGCCCCCGGGACAGCGCGACGTCGCCATGGTCTTCCAGGACTACGCGATCTTCCCCCACATGGACGTCACCGCCAACATCGCCTACCCCCTGCGCATCAGGAAGGTCCCCTGCGCCCAGCGCGACGCCAAGGCCGCCGAGGTCGCCGCCCGCCTCAGCCTCACCGGCCTCCTGCGCCGCCGCCCCGCCGAGTTGTCGGGCGGCCAGCAGCAACGCGTCGCCCTCGCCCGCGCCATCGCCTGCCACCCCACCGCCTTCCTCTTCGACGAGCCCCTGTCGAACCTCGACGCCCGCCTGCGCCTCGAAGCCCGCACCTTCCTCAAACGCCTGCAGCGCGAGCTCGCCGTCACCACCGTCTTCGTCACCCACGACCAGGCCGAAGCCCTCGCGCTCGCCGACCGCATCGCCGTCATGGACGGCGGCCGCATGATCCAGGTCGCCACCCCCGCCGAGATCTTCCACCGCCCCGCCACCACCTTCGTCGCCTCCTTCATCGGCTCCACCCCCATGAACCTCCTGGAGGCCCGCGCCACCCCCACCGGCCTGCAGGTCGCCGGCGCCACCCTCCCCCTCCCCGACGGCCTCACCGGCGACGACGACCTCACCTACGGCGTACGGCCGGAATACATGACCCTCTCCCCCGCCGAACGCCCCGACGCCTTCCCCGGCACCATCTCCGTCCTGGAGAACCTCGGCACCCACACCCTCGTCACCCTCGAAACGCCCGGCCCCCTCATCCAGCTCGTCGTCCCGGAAGGCGACGAACCACCGCTCGGCACCCCCGCCTGGGCCGTGCCCCGCCGCGCCCTCCTCTACCGCGACGGCACCCTCCACACCACCCGCTGACACCGCCGCCATACTGGACACCATGGCCACCAGGAACTGGATCCTGCACCTGGACCTCGACCAGTTCATCGCCGCGGTCGAACTCCTGCGCCACCCCGAGCTGCGCGGCAGACCCGTCGTCGTCGGCGGTTCAGGCGATCCCACCCAGCCCCGCACGGTCGCGGCCACCGCCACCTACGAGGCCCGCGAACACGGCGTGCACTCCGGCATGCCGCTGCGCACCGCACTGCGGCGCTGCCCCGACGCCGTCTTCCTGCCCAGCGACCCGCCCGCCTACGAGGCCGCCTCAGCGCGCGTCATGGAGGTGCTGCGCGAGTTCCCCGTCCTCGTCGAGGTCTGGGGCTGGGACGAGGCCTTCCTCGGCGCCACCACCGACGACCCCGAGGCCCTGGCCGCCGACCTCCAGCACGCCGTACGCGCCCGTACCCACCTCGACTGCTCCATCGGCATCGGCGACAACAAGCACCAGGCCAAGCTCGCCTCCGCCTTCGCCAAACCCGCCGGCGTCCACCGCCTCACCACCGAGAGCTGGGCCGAGCAGATGAACGAGCGCCCCACCGACGCGCTCTGGGGCATCGGCGCCAGAATCTCCAGGAAACTGGCCGCCCTCGGCCTGCACACCGTCGCCGACCTGGCCGCCGCCGACCCCGCCGACCTGGCCCGCCACTTCGGCCCCACCAACGGCCCCTGGTACCGCTACCTCGCCCTCGGCAAAGGCGAGGCCGAGGTCGTCACCACCCCGTGGATCGCCCGCGGCCACAGCCGCGAGACCACCTTCCCCCGCGACCTCACCGACAGGGCCGACCTCACCCGCCACCTGATCGCCCTGGCCGGACACGTCACCCAGGACGCCGTCGACGCCGGCCGCGAGATCGCCCGCGTCTCCGTCAAGCTGCGCACCACGCCCTTCCTGACCCGCACCCGCCAGACGAAGCTCCCCGCCCCCACCACCGATCCCGCCGTCGTCACCCGGACAGCCCTCGACATCCTCGACCGCCACGACCTCACCCACCCGGTCCGCCTCATCGGCGTGGCCGTCGAGTACACGATGCCCGGGAGCTGAGCTCACCCCACCCCCGTCACCGCCCCGAAGAACCGTGATTCACGCACGAACGGCCCGGTGAACGGCCCGGTGAACGGCGCAGAGCCCGCCCTGACGGGCGAGCATGCGCGTCCGTTTTGTTCTACTCTCCGCCCTTCTGGACGTAGCTGCGCACGAATTCCTCTGCGTTCTCTTCGAGAACTTCGTCGATCTCGTCAAGAATCGCGTCGACATCGTCGGTGAGCTTCTCCTGCCGCTCCTGCACATCCGGCGCCGCCGAAGCCTCGGTCTCCTCGACTTCGGACTCGCGCCGCCCGGCCTGCTTCTGCCCGCCGGTGTCCTTGGTTGCCATGTCCTACCTCCGCTTGGGGGACTGCCTCTAGGCATATCTTCCCCGAACGAGCCGACATTTCGCGCCGAACGCCCAGCGATCTTGCGCGCTTGACTAGATAGCATTCCTATCTAACAATGAACCCCTGTACCCACAGGAGGTTGAGATGTCCCCTTCGTCCCTGAGCACCGCGGGTGTGCTCCTCATCACAGTCCCCGGAGTGGCCTACGGCGGCGTCACGCTGCTGTCGTTCCTGATGAGGAACGTCCCCGGCTACCTGGACAACCCGGTCCGCCGCGGCCTGTGGCGGGCCGGTCACGCGCATGCGGGCGTGCTGGTGCTGTTCGCGCTGGTGGCGATGCTGTACGTGGACCAGTCGGGCCTGCCGGAGGCGCTGAAGACGCTCACGCGCGCGCTGATCGTGGCGGCGCCGATCCTGATGCCCCTGGGCTTCTTCCTCTCGGTGATCCGCCCGGGCGACACGAAGCCGAGCAAGCTGATCTATCTGACCATGGCAGGGGGCGTGTGCCTGGCGGCGGGCACGCTCATGCTGGGGATCGGCCTGCTCTAGGAGGCCGATCCCGCGGGTGTCAGATGGTCATTCGCCGCCGGTGAGGGCGGAGACGAGGTCGGCCGCGGTCTTGCAGCGGTCGAAGAGCTCGCCGACGTGGGCCTTGGTGCCGCGCAGCGGCTCCAGGGTGGGGACGCGCTGGAGCGACTCGCGCCCGGGGATGTCGAAGATGACGGAGTCCCAGGAGGCGGCGGCGACGGATTCGCTGTACTGGCTCAGGCAGCGGCCGCGGAAGTAGGCCCGGGTGTCGGTGGGCGGGCTCTCGACGGCGCGCTGGACCTCCTCCTCGCTGACGAGCCGCTGCATGCGGCCGCGGGCGACGAGGCGGTTGTACAGGCCCCGGTCGGGCCGGATGTCGGAGTACTGCAGGTCGACGAGCTGGAGCCGGGGGTGGGACCAGGCCAGGCCGTCGCGGCTGCGGTAGCCCTCGAGGAGTTCGAGCTTGGCGACCCAGTCGAGCTCGCGGGAGAGCTGCATGGGGTCTTCGGCCAGGCGGGTCAGGACGGACTCCCAGCGGTCGAGGATGTCCTTGTTCATCTCGTCCTGGGCGGTGCCGCGTTCCTCGACGTACTTGCGGGCCTGCTCGAGGTATTCCATCTGGAGCTGGACGGCGGTGAGCTTGCGGCCGTCGCGCATGGGGATCTCGTAGCGGCAGGTGGGGTCGTGGGAGACGGCCCTGAGTGCCTGTACGGGGTTGTCGACGGCGAGGTCGCGGGTGAGGAAGCCCTCTTCGATCATGGCCAGGACGAGGGCGGTGGTGCCGAGCTTGAGGTAGGTGGAGATCTCGGACATGTTGGCGTCGCCGATGATCACGTGCAGGCGGCGGTACTTCTCGGGGTCGGCGTGCGGCTCGTCGCGGGTGTTGATGATGGGCCGCTTGAGCGTGGTCTCGAGGCCGACCTCGACTTCGAAGAAGTCGGCGCGCTGGCTGATCTGGAAGCCTTCGCCGCGCGAATCCTGACCGATGCCCACCTTGCCGGCGCCGACGACGACCTGGCGGGAGACGAAGAAGGGGGTGAGGTGCCTGACGATGTCGGCGAAGGGGGTGGCGCGCCGCATCAGGTAGTTCTCGTGGCAGCCGTAGGAGGCGCCCTTGGCGTCGGTGTTGTTCTTGTAGAGCTGGATGGGGGCGTTGGAGGGGATGGCGGACGCGCGGGTGGCCGCGTCGTACATCACTCTCTCGCCGGCTTTGTCCCAGATGACGGCTGCCCGGGGGTTGGTGCACTCGGGCGAGCTGTACTCGGGGTGGGCGTGGTCGACGTAGAGCCGGGCTCCGTTGGTGAGGATGACGTTGGCCAGGCCGAGATCCTCGTCGGTGAGCTGGCTGGGGTCCGCCACTTCCCGTGCCAGGTCGAAGCCGCGCGCGTCGCGGAGCGGGTTCTCCTCCTCGAAGTCCCATCGTGCTCTGCGCGCGCGGGCCGCCGAGGCGGCCAGGTAGGCGTTCACGACCTGTGAGGAGGTCACCATCGCGTTGGCGCCTGGCTGGCCGGGTACGGAGATGCCGTACTCGGTCTCGATGCCCATCACCCGACGCACCGTCATGCAACACCCTCTGTTCGTCCGGGTCTGTCTATCCGCCGTTTATATGCCCGAGCCTATGCCCTTCACAGTGCCCCAGGGCCACAGAGTTATGGCACCGACGTCTTTTCCATCTGTACGGCGGGAGCTGATGGGGTTTGTGTAGGTCTGCGGGGCTTGAGTAGCCGCTGGATGGGGCGTTCGGCAAAGGAGTAGACGAGATACGACACGAGAATCGACACCAGTGTCGTGATCGTGGCCACGGCCCAGGGGGGCAGGTCGCCGGTGAGCAGCGGGATGAGGGCCACCGCGATGACGCTATGGAAGAGGTAAAGCGGGTATGTCGTGCCGCCGAGCGCGGTGAGCGTCCGGGAGCTGCGCATCCGGAGCATGCCGAGTGCCATGAGGGCCATCACGGCGTAGATCAGCGTCAGGGTGATGATCACGCTGACGTCCGTGACGGGCATGTTCTTGAACCCGGCCAGCTCGATCCGGCCGTGCACCCGGCCGAGCGCCGAGTGGAGGGAAAGGCCGTAGGAGACGGCGACGTAGAGCCAGGGCAGCCAGCCGCCGCCGCGTTTGTGCACGAGATACAGGGCCATGCCGGCGACGAAGTATCCGGCGTAGCCGGGCATCACGACCTCGCGGATGATCTCGTTCTCGAAGAGGCCGTTCTCCTCGAGGATCTTGACGCCGAGTGCGGCGGCGAGCCAGATGCCGCAGAAGGCCAGGACGCGCCCGCGCGTGACGCCGATGATCACGAGGATGGCGATCAGGAGGTAGAACCGCAGCTCCGCCCAGAGCGACCAGTAGACGCCGCTGGCGTCGGTGACCTTGAACAGCCGCTGGAACATGCTGGCGTTCAGCAGGTATTCACCTGGGGAAAGTTTTGGGTCCAGCGCCTTGGCTCCGGTCAGGCCGTAGAGGGCGGCGATGGCGGCCAGGCTGAGCCAGTACGCGGGGTAGAGGCGCACCAGCCGGGACCGGGCGAACGCGCCGAGCCCGCGCCCCCACACGGTCATGAGGATGACGAAGCCGCTGATGATGAAGAACAGCTCGACGCCGAGGATGCCGAGCCCGGCGATGGGTGCCAAGGCGGGGAACAGCTCGGCGGGCCGGTCCCCCCACACGGACGCGTAGGCGACCAGGTAGTGGAAGGCGACGACGGCGAGCGCCGCGAGGAAGCGCAACAGGTCGAGCTCGGCCAACCGGCCGTCTCCTCGGGCGTGTCTGGACCGGGACCGGTTGGGAGGTTGCACGCCCCTTTGACGTCACTTCGATCACTTTGGTTCCACTGGTCCCTCTGTTCCCACGAGCAGCACGCGCGAGGACGCGTCGAGGCGGATCGCGTCGCGGGCGGCGGGCGTGAGCGCGAGCAGCCCGGCCGCTCCGGCGGCGCCGCAGCCGGACAGCGCGACGCCGGCGGCGGCGAGCACGCGGGTGGCCGCGGCGGCCTGCTCGTCGGTGATGGTGAGATAGAGGTCGGCGAGGTGGGACAGCAGCCGGTGGGCCAGGAGCGAGGGCTCGCGGCAGTCGAGCCTGCCGAGGCTGGTCGGGTGGCCGCCGACGCGGATGGGCTCGCCGGCGCGGGCGCTGTCGATGAGGCAGGGCGCGCCGTCCGGCTCCACGACGACGATCCTCGGCTGCTCGCCCCACCGGTCGCGGACGTATCCCGCCGCTGCGGCGGCCAGCCCGCCGACGCCCGCCTGCACGAACACGTGCGTGGGCGCCGCGCTGCCAGGACCGCCGGAAGGACCCGCGTGCGGCGCTGTGGCGCTTCCTGAGGGCGGGAACGTGCCGGGGTCGGCCACTTCGTCGAACAGGACGCTGTAACCGCGCATGACGTCCAGGGGGACGGCGGTGTAGCCGTCCCACGAGCTGTCGGCGACGAGCCGCCAGCCGTTCTCCTGCGCGGCGGCCATGGCGGCGGTCATGCTCGTCTCGTAGTCGTGCCCGGCGCGCCGCACCTGGGCGCCGAGCCCGCGCAGCCGCCGCGCGAACGCCTCGGGCACACCTTCGCTGAGGTAGACCACGCACGGCACGCCGACCTCGGCCGCGCCGGCGGCGACCGAGATGCCGTGGTTGCCGGCGCTGGCGCAGACGAACGGCGCGCCGCCGCCGTCCCGTTCGGCCAGCAGGTGCACGGCGTACGCGCCGCCGAGCGCCTTGAAGCTGCCCAGCCCCATGCGCCCGCTCTCGTCCTTGACGTACGCGGTGCCCGCCCCGCCCAGGCCGGGGACGGTGTGGACGGGGGTGGGGCGGTAGTCGGGGTGGCGGGCGAAGCGGGCGCGGGCCTGGCGGGCGTGCTCGACACCGATCAGCTCGTGGTCCTGATCGGTGTACGGGCTGCGCGCCGGGTTGAGGTATTCCATGATCGACATGCTAGGCGCGGGGCGGCGGCAGGACCGGGGACGGGCGTCCGTGTCGCCGGGGCGCCGGAGGCGGGTGCCGCGCGGTCACGACCGGTCGAGGGCGGCGGCGACGGCGGCCTGCCCGAGGCTGATGCCGCCGTCGTTGGGCGGCACCCGCACGTGCTTGAGCACCCGGAAGCCCGCCGCGCGCAGCCGCTGGACGGTGCGGTCGAGGAGCAGCGCGTTCTGGAAGACGCCGCCCGACAGCGCGACGGCGGTCAGGCCGGTGTCATGCCTGAGGGCGACGCAGGTGTGGGTGATGGCGGCGGCGACGCCGTTGTGGAAGCGGCCGGCGATGACGCCGGGGTCGGTGCCGGCGGCGAGGTCGGCGGCGGCGGCCCGGACGAGATCGCCGCCCTCGACGATCAGCGGGCCGGGGCCGGAGGCGGTGATGGCGGCGTGGTAGGCGCCGGTCTCCGCCGGGTCGGCGCGCTGTTCGAGCTCGATCGCGGCCTGCCCCTCATAGGTGATCTTGTCGCGGATGCCGAGCAGCGCCGAGACGGCGTCGAACAGGCGGCCGGCGCTGGAGGTGAGCGGCGAGTCGAGCCCGGTGGCGGCCAGGCGCAGCACCTCGGCCCAGCGGTCGGCGTTGCGCTCGGCCACGCCGAGGCCGGGGTGCTCGTCGCGGAGGTAGGCGGCGGCCATCCGCCAGGGCTGCCTGATCGCGGCGTTACCGCCGGGCATGGGAACCTGGGCGAGGTGGCCGAGCCGCTCGTAGCCGGTCAGGTCGGCGCGCAGGAACTCCCCGCCCCACAGGGTGCCGTCGGTGCCGTGGCCGAGGCCGTCGAAGGCGACGCCGATCACGGGGCCGGGGTCGCCGTTGTCGGCGAGGCAGGCGGCGATGTGGGCGTGGTGGTGCTGGACGCCGACGTGCTCGACGCCGCCGATCTCCAGGGCGTGCCGGGTGGACAGGTAGCCGGGGTGCAGGTCGTGGGCGACGATCTCGGGGCGGATGTCGAACAGGCCGCAGTAGTGGTCGATGCCCTCGACGAAGGTGCGCAGGGTGTCGTGGTTCTCGAGGTCGCCGAGGTGCTGGGAGACGAACGCGCGCCGCCCCTGCGCCAGGCAGAAGGTGCTCTTCAGCTCGGCGCCGCAGGCCAGGACGGGCCTGGGGACGGGCCGGCGCAGGGCGAGCGGCTCGGGGGCGTAACCGCGGGCGCGGCGCAGCACGGTGATCGCGCCGGGCAGCGGGCGCAGCACGGAGTCGTCGGCGCGCAGGTGGATGGCGCGGTCGTGGGTGAGGAAGGCGTCGGCGATGCCACCGAGGCGGGTGAGCGCGTCGTCGTCCTCGTAGGCGATGGGCTCGTCGGAGACGTTCCCGCTGGTCAGCACGATCGGCTCGGCGACTTCTGCGAGCAGGAGGTGGTGCAGGGCCGTGTACGGCAGCATGACGCCGAGGCTGCGGTTGCCCGGGGCGACGGAGGGGGCGACGGAGGCGCCGTCGCGGCGGGGCAGCAGCACGATGGGGCGGGCGCGGCCGGTGAGGAGCGCGGCGGCGGTGTCGTCGATCTCGGCCAGGCGGCGGGCCTGGGCGAGGTCGGCGGCCATGACGGCGAACGGCTTCTCCTCTCGGTGCTTGCGCCCGCGCAGGGCGGCGGTGGCGCGCTCGTCGGAGGCCAGGACGGCGAGGTGGTAGCCGCCGAGGCCCTTCACGGCGACCACGCGGCCGGCGCGCAGGAGCACGGCGGCGCACGAGACGGGGTCGCCGCACAGCTCGGTGCCGCGCGCGTCGCGCAGCAGCAGCCGGGGCCCGCAGGCGGGGCAGCAGGTGGGCTGGGCGTGGAAGCGGCGGTCGCCGGGGTCGTGGTACTCGCGGGCGCAGTCGGCGCACATGCCGAAGCCGGCCATGGTGGTCAGGAGCCGGTCGTAGGGGACGCCGCGGACGATGGTGAAGCGGGGGCCGCAGTTGGTGCAGTTGACGAACGGGTAGCGGTGGCGGCGGTCGCCCGGGTCGGCCAGCTCGCGCAGGCAGTCGTCGCAGGTGGCGGTGTCGGCGGAGACGAGGGCGCGGCGGGGGCCCGCGGGGTCGCTGGTGGCGATGGTGAAGCCGCTGTGGCCGGCGGGCTCGCCGCTGACGACGGTGACGCGTTCGATCGCGGACAGGGCGGGGGCGTCGCGTTCGAGCGCGGTGAGGAACTCCTCGACGCCCGCGTGCGCTCCTTCGACCTCGATGTGCACGCCGTTGACGTCGTTGTGCACGCGTCCGGCGAGGCCGAGCCGGTTGGCGAGCGAGTAGACGAAGGGCCGGAAGCCGACCCCTTGGACGATGCCTTCGACGTGCACGTCCACTCGTTTGAGCGTGGTCACAGGGCCAGTGTGCGCCTCATCGGGGTGGTGTGCATGCGTATCGGCCGTGTCGCCGCGCGTTCTGCGTGTCTCCGGCGCGGGAGGTTTCTCACCATCGCGGGACAAGCGGGGCGTGACGGTGGCGGGCCCGGCCCCTGACAGGCGGCAGGGCCGGGCGGGACGTGCCCGCTCGGCCCTGCCGTCCAGGGGTTCTACAGGTACTGACCGGTGTTGGCGACGGTGTCGATGGACCGGCCGGCTTCGGTGCCCTGCTTGCCGGAGACGAGCGTGCGGATGTAGACGATCCGCTCGCCCTTCTTGCCGGAGATGCGGGCCCAGTCGTCGGGGTTGGTGGTGTTGGGCAGGTCCTCGTTCTCGGAGAACTCGTCCACGCAGGCCGTGAGCAGGTGCTGCACCCGCAGGCCCTTCTGGCCGCTCTCGAGGAACTGCTTGATGGCCATCTTCTTGCCCCGGTCGACGATGTTCTGGATCATCGCGCCGGAGTTGAAGTCCTTGAAGTACAGGACTTCCTTGTCGCCGTTGGCGTAGGTCACTTCCAGGAAGCGGTTCTCCTCGCTCTCCTGGTACATGCGCTCGACGACGCTCTGGATCATGCCCTGGATGGTGGCCTCGCGGGAGTCGGAGTGCTCCGCCAGGTCATCGGGGTGCAGGGGCAGGTCGGAGACGAGGTACTTGGAGAAGATGTCCTTGGCCGCCTCGGCGTCCGGCCGCTCGATCTTGATCTTGACGTCCAGGCGGCCGGGCCGCAGGATCGCCGGGTCGATCATGTCCTCGCGGTTGGAGGCGCCGATGACGATGACGTTCTCCAGGCCCTCGACGCCGTCGATCTCCGAGAGCAGCTGGGGGACGATGGTGTTCTCCACGTCGGAGGACACGCCGGAGCCTCGGGTGCGGAAGATCGAGTCCATCTCGTCGAAGAACACGATCACCGGGGTGCCCTCTGAGGCCTTCTCGCGGGCCCGCTGGAAGACCAGGCGGATGTGCCGCTCGGTCTCACCGACGTACTTGTTGAGCAGCTCCGGACCCTTGATGTTGAGGAAGAAGCTCTTGCCGGACTGGCCGGTCTTCTCCGCGACCTGCTTGGCCAGGGAGTTGGCGACGGCCTTGGCGATGAGCGTCTTGCCGCATCCGGGCGGCCCGTACAGCAGCACGCCCTTGGGGGGACGGAGCTTGTGCTCGCGGAACAGGTCGGCGTGCAGGTAGGGCAGCTCGATGGCGTCCCTGATCTGCTCGATCTGCCGCATGAGGCCGCCGATCTCCTCGTAGGAGATGTCGGGGACCTCTTCGAGCACCAGCTCTTCGACTTCGGACTTGGGTATGCGCTCGTAGACGTAGCCGGAGCGAGGTTCGAGCAGGAGCGAGTCTCCTGCCCTGATGGGCTGGCCGACCAGCGACTCGGCCAGTCGCACGACGCGTTCCTCGTCGGCGTGCGAGATCACCAGGGCGCGCTTGCCCTCGTCGAGCAGTTCCTTGAGCATCACGATCTCGCCGACCTCTTCGTAGCCGAGCGCCTCGACCACGTTGAGCGCTTCGTTGAGCATGACCTCCTGGCCACGCCGCAACGAGTCGACGTCGACGGCCGGGCTGACGTTCACCCGGAGCTTGCGCCCTCCGGTGAACACCTCGATCGTGCCGTCTTCTCTGGCCTCCAGGAAGGTGCCGAAGCCGGATGGCGGCTGCGCCAGCCGGTCGACCTCCTCCTTGAGAGCGACGATTTGGTCCCTGGCCTCCTTGAGGGTTGCCACCAGACGCTCGTTCTGGCCTGTCACGGCCGCGAGATTCGCCTGTGCCTCATGAAGACGCTCTTCGAGGACCCTGGCCTGACGGGGTGACTCGGCCAGCTTCCGCCTCAGCGCGGTGATCTCCTCCTGGAGGAAGGAGACCTGTGTTGAAAGATCAGCGACCTCCCGTTCGCGCTGCGCGGCTCGAGCCTCAGCATCATCGCGAGCTGCCACGCCCCGTCACCTCCTTCCCAGTCGAGGGCGACTACTAAGGACCTTACCTATCTCGGGCCCCTCCGTAACCTGGCCGGGCAGTGTTCGTAGAGTGACATTCAGTATTCGTTGAATAATCCCCAATAGTGCGTTTAATACTCCCAGCATATGAACACGGCGATCTGTTCCCGTGTCACGCACCAACGCACCCTCGTGGCCAAATTGTCATAGTTCTTCAGTGGTCCCCTTCGGTCGACGACGGCGCGGCGGCGGGGTCACGCCGTCGGCCATGCGCCGGGCGATGACGAGGAACCCGGTGTGGCCGATCATCCGGTGATCGGGCCTGACCGCGAGTCCTTCGACATGCCAGTCGCGAACCAGGGTCTCCCACGCATGCGGCTCGGTGAAACACCCGTGATCGCGAATCACCTCGACCGTCTTGGACAACTGGGTGGTCGTGGCCACGTAACAGCAGATCACGCCACCGGGCGTGAGCGCCTTGGCGGCGGCGTCCACGCACTCCCACGGGGCGAGCATGTCGAGGATGACGCGGTCGACGTCCACCTCGTCGATCGAGGACACCAGGTCGCCGACGACCAGGCGCCAGTTGTCGTCCATCGGGCCGCCTTCTTCGGACCCGAAGAACTTCTGCACGTTCTTGCGCGCCACGTCCGCGAAGTCCTCGCGCCGCTCGTAGGAGGTGACGTGTCCCTCGGGGCCGACGGCGCGCAGCAGGAAGCAGGTCAGCGCGCCGGAGCCGACGCCCGCCTCGATCACGCGGGCGCCGGGGAAGATGTCGGCCATGCCGACGATCATCGAGGCGTCCTTGGGATAGATGACGGCCGCGCCGCGCGGCATGGCCAGCGTGTAGTCCTGGAGGAGGTGGCGGAAGGCGAGGTACTGGGTGCCGCCGGAGGAGCGCACGACGGAGCCTTCAGGCTGCCCGATCAGGTCGCTGTGGGGGATGGCGCCCTTATGGGTGTGGAAGACGCCGTCCTCCTTGAGCGTGATCGTGTGGCGCTTGTTCTTGGGGTCGGTGAGCTGCACCTGATCCCCTGCCTGGAATGGCCCATGCCTGCGGAAACCCATGGCGGCAAGGGTATAGGGCTTTTGAGCGCGTCCGGACGCACGATATCTATGGGGGGTGTTCCCGCGTGATGTGATCTCGGCCGGCCCCCTGATCCTCCGCCCCCCGGTGGCGGACGATGCCGAGTCGATGGTGAAGATGTGTGACGATCCGGTGACGGCACGGTTCATGCCGCTGTTGCCGCAGCCGTACGGGCGCGGCGACGCGCTCGCCTACCTGCGCGGGGTGCCCGTCCGGTGGGAGGAGGGCGGGGCGCAGTACGCGATCACGGCGGGCGGGCGGATGTCCGGCCTGGTGTGGCTGGGCCCTCCTGACCGGTGGGGCACGGCGGAGGCCGGCTACCTGGTGGCGCCGTGGGCGCGGGGCGGCGGCGTGGCGGCGACCGCGGTGCGCGCGCTGACCGACTGGGCCTTCGACCAGGGGGTGCGCCGGGTCGAGCTGCAGGTGGAGGTCGAGAACGTGGCGAGCCTGCGGGCGGCGTACCGCGCGGGCTTCTGCGAGGAGGGGCGGCGGCGGGAGGCCAGGCGGCTGCGTGACGGGCGCCCGGCCGACTACGTGCTGCTCGCCAGGCTCCGGGGGGAGGCGGCGCCGGCGGTGGAGCCGTACCTGCCGCTGCTGGCGGACGGCGAGCTGAGCGACGGCGTGGTGCGGCTGGTGCCGATGGCGCCCGGCGACGCCGCCGACTACCAGCGGATGATGGCCGAGCCCAGCGTGGCGGCCTACTCCGTGACGCCGCCCGTCTCCCTGGAGGACGCCGAGCGGCGCTGCCGCTACACCGGCTACTGGTGGCTGTCGGGCCAGCGGGCGGAGCTGGCGGTCAAGGACGCGGGCTCGGGCGCCTTCGCCGGGCACATCCAGCTCACGCAGGTGATCCCGCCGCTCGGCCAGGCCATGATCGGCTACTCGCTGGTGCCCGCCTTCCGCGGCCGCGGCTTCATGACGCGGTCGGTGCGGCTGCTGGTCGACTGGGCGTTCGCGCACACGGCCCTGCACCGGATCGTGGCCGGCACCGACGTGGACAACTCGGCCTCGCACGCGGTGCTGGAGCGGTCCGGCTTCCAGCGCGAAGGGGTGCAGCGGGAGCTGCTGCCGCAGCCGGACGGCACGCGGGCGGACGATCTCCAGTGGGTACGGCTGCGCCCCGCCGGGGTTCCCGTGCCGTAGGCGTGCCGCCGGGCCGCGCGAGGCGCCCGGGAGTGCCGTGACCTCCCGGGAGATCACGACGGTGTTGCGGCGGGACCGGCCCCCGGGCCGAAATGGGCAAAAATCCTGATTTCCTGTTGAGGGGTAGTCAAGGGCCCCGTCGGGGGCGATAGTCAGGGCACCCGCAGGCGAGTTTCGCGCGATCGGGCTGCGCGATCTCGCCCCCTCCGCTCCGAGGGGATTCCGCGATGCCGTACAACCGCCTCGATGTCGCCATGCGCGAACTTCTCTCCACGTTCTCCTGCCTGGAGCCGGCCGAGCTGACCGGCCGGCTGGCGCGCACCGCCGCCGCCGTCACGGGCACCGCCTACGCGGGCTTCGTCCGGGTGGACGCGCTCCGCCAGGAGTCCTGCCTGCTGCACGTCCACACGCCGCCCGGCGACCCGCTGCGCCTGCGGCGGTGGCTGACCGAGTCCGGCGTGCTGAAGGAGCTCACCGCGTCCTGCGAGGCGGTGCGGCTGCCGGCGGACGTGTCGCTGGGCGAGCCGGGGTTCCTGGCCACGCCCGTGCCGGTGACGGCGCGGGAGCACACGTTCGTGTGGGTGGCGGGGCGGGCGTTCTGCGACGGTGACGAGCATCTGCTGGGCCGGTTCGCCACGGCTGCGGGGCGGGCGCTGGAGGCGGCCAGCGGGTGCGAGGCGGCGGTGCGGCTGTTGCGGGGCGTACGGGCTTTCCGACCGGTGCCGCCGTGATCTTGCTGCTTGCGGGCCGGCCGGATCCGGGGTAGGGGGTGGCCGGTTCGGGGGTGGGCTGGTTGTTTCATAAGCGGTTATCTGCAGTGGGGGCTTCTGAAGGATCTTCATGATTTAACGGATTTGGCGAGATATTGGTGGCAATTCACGATTTGGCGTAATACAACCTCCACCGTCCTCTCGGCCGGCGGCCGGGATCGTTGCTTGGGGGCCATTCCGGTCCCGGTTCGCCGGCGGGGGTCGGCGCCTGCTACGGCTTGAGGGCGCAGCCCGCCGTGGAGACGCGCCCGTCCTGGACGCCCGCCCATCGCGGACGTCCGCCCGCCTCGGACGCTCGCCCATCGCGGACGCCCGCCCGCTCTGGACGTGCCGCCGCCAAGAGGCGCAGCACCCTCTGTCCCTACGGCGCGGCACACCCCCAAGGCGTTTCTGACCAGCGGAGATAACACCCCTGAAGACCCACTGTCATCCCAAATATGCAGCCTTTGGCGCATTTGTCGCTCCTTCTCCCGAATGGGCGAGGGTGCGCATGTAAGGGATCACCTGCTCCGATAACGTGACCGGTCATGAGGATGCTGATCGTGGGCGGGAGCGGGTTCCTAGGCGGCGAGCTCGTACGGCGCTGCGCCACCGCCGGCCACGAGGTGGGAGCCACCTACCTCACCCGCCCCGGACCCCAGGAACAGGCGACCTGGCTGCCCCTGGACGTGCGCGCGAGGCAGGACGTGGCCGGCGTGTTCGACGCGTTCGCCCCCGAGGTGACGATCAACGCCGCGTACCGGCAGGCCGACTGGGCGACCACGGCGGACGGAGCCGCGCACGTGGCGGCGGGAGTGGCGCGCGTGGGCGGGCGCCTGGTGCACGTGTCCAGCGACGTGGTGTTCTCGGGGGGCGAGCACCGGTACGACGAGACGTCCCCGCCCGACCCCATCACCCCCTACGGCGCGGCCAAGGCGGCGGCGGAGACGGCCGTACGGGCCTTGCTGCCCGGTGCCGCGATCGCCAGGACGTCCCTCATCCTCGGCCACGGCCGGTCGGGGCACGAGGCGCTGGTCCGGTCGCTGGCGGCGGGGGTGGGTGAGGGGGTGCTGTTCACCGATGACGTGCGGTGCCCCGTTCACGTCGGTGATCTGGGGGCGGCGCTGGTGGAGGTGGCGGAGCGGGGGCTGGCGGGCGTGCTGCACGTGGCGGGGGCCGACGCGGTGAGCCGGTACGAGCTGGGTGTGCTCGTCGCCCGCAGGGACGGCCTCGACGCGGCTCGCCTCCGCACGGGGCGCCGGGCCGACGCCGGGGTGCCCGGGCCGCTGGAGGTGCGGCTGGACTGCTCGGCCACCCAGCGGCGGCTGGCGACCCGGCTGCGTGGTGCCCGCGAGTTCCTGGCTACGTCCGACGCCTCATGACGTTTCAGAGCGGCCAGGCGCACTCAAGCGCCCGGCGAGGGTGCCCGCATCCGTGCGACGTACCTCGACCGCGCCAGAGGCCCCTTACCGCGCCGCCGAAGCACGTCGCCGCCCGGAACGCGCCGCCGCCCAAGCGCACAACCGCCGAAGCGCGTCACCGCCCGGAGCGCACGGTCCCCGGACCCCACAACACCCCAGCACCGTGAAACCCGGCCGCCCGCACCCGCACCGAAGCCACGGGCGGCCGAAAGGAAAGGAGCCCCGCTACCCCCGATGCGCCTCGAAGCGCAATGTCCGTGACACCCCCACCCGCACCGTGGTCCCCGGCGCGATGGTGACAGGCTCGTTCGGCGGGATGTCGTAGAAGTTCGGATCCCCCGGCGGCTGGATCTGGGTGCCGTTGACAGAGCCCAGATCCACCAGGTTGACGTCCCACCCGTCGAGCGCCACCCGCAGGTGGCGGCGCGAGACCGAGCCGTCCGGGCTGGTGACCTTGGCGGGCCTGGCGGTGCCGCCGGCGACCTCGGGTGCGCGCTCCGGGTCGCGGCCCAGGAGGTAGTCGCTCTCCAGGGGCAGCGCGGTGCCGTCGTCGAGGATGAGGACGCCGAGCGAGGGGCGCGGGCCCTTGTAGGGGACGAGGGTGCGCTGCACCAGGGCGATGCCGCAGACGGCGCAGTAGGGCACGCGGGGGTCGTTGAAGTGGTCGTTCTTGCAGTCGACGCCGTAGACGAGCGGCCGGTCGCCGTGCTCGCCCTGCTGCTGCTCCTGCGGGGGCGGGCCCGGGTGGTCGTACGGGTCGGGCGGGCCGAGCACGGGCGGGGCGGGCTGGTCGTAGTGGTCGGGCGGGCCGAGGTGCTGCGGGACCTGCTGGTCGCCGACGCCGTTGCCGGAGGCGGGGGGCTCGTCGTAGGAGGGGAACTGCTGCTGCTCCTGCAGGGGCGGCGGCTGCTCCTGCGCCTGGTAGGCGGGCTCCTGCAGGGGCTGGTAGGCGGGCTCCTGCGGCGGCAGGTAGGGGGCCGGCTCCTGCGGGGTGTGGTAGGCGGGCGGCTCCATCGGCGCGGGCTGGGGGCCGGAGGGCGGGCCGGGCGCGATGGGCGGCTGGTCGGGCATCGGGTACGGCGGGCGCTCGACGGGCTGCTGCTGCTGTTGCTGCTGCTGGGGCTGCTGGATGAGGTCGGCCTCCAGGTGGAAGCCGGTGGCGGGCAGCTCGCTGGTCAGCATGCGGGGCTGGGCGGGGGCCGCGGGCCGGCCGGTGAACTCGCCGGTGAAGTCGCCGACGAGGCCGCCGCCGTGCACGATGCCGCCCTCGAAGCGGACGGCGGGGTGCGGGCTGCCTGCGCCGGGAAGGCTGAGCTCGACGCGCTCGACGGGGCCGTTGACGAGGCGGTCTGCCCAGGTGAGGGAGTCGCTGCCGGCCAGCCGGGTCTCCCCGCCCGAGGTGGCGATGACGGCGGAGGCGGAGCCGCTGACGAGGACGGCGACGCCGCCGCCGACGGGGCCGGCGACCGCGCAGGTGGCGGGGTCGGCCGCCATGTTGGCCGCGAGCACCTGTGCGGCGCGGCGGGCCAGCGCCCGGCCGTCGCCACCGGAGGCGGCGGTCTCGCGCAGCGCCTCGATCAGGGCGTCGGCCGCCGACTCGGCCGAGTCGCACACCAGCAGCAACCCGCCCTCGTAGGCGACAAGCCCGGTGCCGGGAAGCGGACGCACCACTCCGAAGCCCTGGCCGGTCATGCGTCCTCCCTCATGACGACCGTGCTGCGCTCATCGGTGCCCTCGCTGCGCTCGGTCACTCAACTCTCCTCCCCGGAAGCCGGCGTTGTTACGGCACCCGCACTGCCGTGCTGGCCACCAGCCATACGCATACCCAGACGGCGGGGCCGTGTCGCGGCCCCCTCGTCTCGATTCGGTGAACCGGCGGGCCGCGGCAAACCCCTCAACTGTGCAAGTTTGGCCAAACAGAACACTATCGGCCAGTCGCGGCATCGCAGAAATCGCGGGGGTCGGCCTCGGCCGCCTGAAACTGCTGGACACGACCCTATCGAGGGGTCGCTCGTTAAACGAGTGGGACAAATCAGACGCCGGTGAAAACGCGGTTCACATCGGCGGTCGAGAGCACGCCGTAGATCTCGCCACCGTCCTCCACCAGCAGGTACTCGCTGCCGGGCGCCTCGCGCATGGCCTCGATGAGCGGCTCCCCCTCCAGGGCGGCGGACAGTATCATGCGCGCCTCCAGGCTCTTGGCCAGCGAGGAGACGTTCACCCATGGGCGGCGGTGCTCCGGAGTGGCCTGCACGGCGGCCTCGCTGACGATGGCCACGGGCCTGCCCTCGTGGTCGACGACGACGAGGGCGCCCGCGTGGCGTTCGGTGGCCTGCCGCAGCGCCTCCGACAGCGGCGTCTCGCCGGCCACCGGGATCGCCCTGCGCGCCAGGGTGCGCGCGTTGACCTGCGGGATCCTGGCCCTGATCTTGGCCAGGCGCAGCGACTGGCTGGCGCCCATCCAGATGAACGAGGCCAGCACCAGCGGCCACACCAGGTTGGTCAGGTCCAGCTCCCGCCCGGCCGACAGCGCGCTCGCGACCGGGAACACCACCAGCAGCACGGCCAGCACCCGCCCGCCCCAGGCCGCCACGACGGTGCCGGAGCCGGGGCTGCGGGTGAGCTTCCACACGCCGGCGCGCAACATCCTGCCGCCGTCGAGCGGCAGCCCCGGCAGCAGGTTGAAGACGCCGACGATGAGGTTGGCGAACCACAGCTGCCAGGTGAGCACCTCGAGGATGCCGCCGTTGTTGATCAGGTAGACGTCGGCGACGAGGCCGATCCCGGCCAGGCCGAGCGAGAGCGCGGGGCCGGCCGCCGCGACCATGAACTCCTTGCCCGGCGTGGGCGGCTCCTTCTCGATCTCCGACACCCCGCCGAGGAGGTAGAGGGTGATCCTGCGGACCGGCAGGCCGTACGCCTTGGCCAGCACGCTGTGGGCCAGCTCGTGCAGCAGCACCGAGACGTACAGCAGCACCGCGAACACGAACGCCACCCCGTAGGCGGCGAAGTCGTCGAGCTGGGGCAGCATCTGCCGCATCTGCGGCCCGAACATCACGGTGATGAAGGCGGCCACCAGGAACCATGTCCACGACACGTACACCGGAATGCCGAACGGCTTCCCCATCCGGATGCCGGAGGACCCCTGCCGCGGGCTCTGCTCGCTCACCGCACTCCTTGAACGTCCATTACGTGCTGTTGCTGCCTTGATGCTACGCGCCCGATCACGTCTACCTCGTTGCGCGGAGGTTATTCTGTCGGGGTCTTGACCTAGAGTGCGGTGCATGACATTGACCGAGCCGGTGATCATCGGAGCTCTCTCCCCGTCCCGGGCGGGCGATTTCATGACGTGTCCGCTGCTCTACCGCTTCCGGGTGATCGACCAGCTTCCGGAGAAACCGTCGCAGGCGGCGGTGCGCGGCACGGTGGTCCACGCGGTCCTGGAGCGCCTGTACGACCTGCCGGCGCCGCGCCGCTCGGTGGAGGCGGCGCTGGAGCTGCTGGGCCCGCAATGGGAGCGGCTGCTGGCCGACGATCCGCAGTACGCGCAGATGTTCGCCGACGAGGCCGAGCAGGCGCAGTGGCTCGGGCAGGCGCAGGAGATGCTGCGGCGCTACTTCACGCTGGAGGACCCGACGCGGCTGGAGCCGGCCGAGCGGGAGCTGTACGTGGAGGCGGTCCTCGACGGGGGGCTGATGCTGCGGGGGTACGTCGACCGGCTCGACGTGGCGCCGACCGGCGAGGTCCGGGTGGTCGACTACAAGACGGGCAGCGCGCCCGGGCCCGACTTCGAGGCCAAGGCGTTGTTCCAGATGAAGTTCTACGCGCTGGTGCTGTGGCGGCTGCGTGGCAGCGTGCCTCGGCTGCTGCAGCTCGTCTACCTGGGCGGGCAGGGCGAGGTGCTGCGGTACGCGCCCGACGAGGCCGACCTGCTGGCCACCGAGCGCAAGGTGATGGCGTTGTGGGCGGCGATCGAGCGGTCGCTGGAGACGGGCGAGTGGCGGGCGCGCCGCAGCCGCCTGTGCGACTGGTGCGACCACCAGGCGCTGTGCCCGGAGTTCGGCGGCACGCCGCCGCCGGTGCCCGACCGCCAGCCGGGCGACACGACCCGCAGCAGCCGCCGCGCGGCCACCGACGAGCTGTAGTCACCGGGCGATCACCGGCGAGCTGTAACCGCTCAGCGGCCACCGGGAGGCCGCAGCCGCCGGGCAGCCACCGGCGGGCCGTAGCCGCCGACCGGCCACCGCGAGCTGTGACGCTCGTCCTCCGGGCGGGCCCCGCCGGTGCTTATCCTCCCTCGGGAGGAGGTTGCGGGCTTTCACCTGGTCTTACAGTGAAGCGGTGCGCATAGATCGGAGCAGGCTGCACGACACGGTGCTCGCCGGTGTGGTGGCAGCGGCCTCCGTGGCGCTGTACGCGCTCTACGGGCCCGATCGGCTGCAGGCCGAGGGGATCCCGGTCGAGGGCATGCGGCAGCCCGACGTGCTCGGCGCGCTGCTGCTGGTGGCGGCGTCGGTGCCGGTGGCGGTGCGCCGCCGGTGGCCGCTGTCGGCGCTGTGCGCGGGGCTGGTGCCGGAGACGCTGCTCAACGCGCTGGGCTACGGCACGGGCATGTCGAGCCTGGCCGGCATCGTGCTGCTGTACTCGGTGGCGTCCTACCGGGGGCTGGCGGTCGCGCTGGCCGGGCTGGTGCTGTCGCTGGTGACGTACCTGACGGGGGCCGTGTCGAGCCCGGTCAGGGCGGGGAGCGCGAGCGAGTACGTCGTCACGGCGCTGGTGCTGGTGGCGGTGTGGGGCGCGGGCCGCAGCCTGCGGTTGCGGCGGGCGTACCTGGAGGAGCTGAAGGACCGGGCGGCGCGGCTGGAGCGGGCGCACGCGGCCGACACGCGGGCGGCGCGGGCCGAGGAGCGGTCGCGGATCGCGCGCGAGCTGCACGACGTGGTGGCGCATCACGTCAGCGTGATGACGGTGCAGGCGGCGGCGGCGCGGCGGGTGCTGGCCTCCGATCCGGAGCTGGCGCGGGAGGCGCTGTCGGCGATCGAGAACACGGGGCGGCTGGCGATGACGGAGATGCGCAACATCGTCGGCGTGCTGCGCACCGACACCAGGGCCGACGCGCGGGCCGAGCTGGGCCCGCAGCCGGGGGTGCGGGACCTGCCCGCGCTGGTGGAGCAGATGCGGGAGGCGGGGCTGCCGACGCGGCTGCGGCTGGAGGGCGAGCCGGTGGCGCTGCCCGCCGGGGTGGACCTGGCCGCCTACCGGCTGGTCCAGGAGGGGCTGACCAACAGCCTGCGGCACGCGGGCGCGGGGGCGGAGGCGGTGGTGACGGTCCGGTACGAGCCGTACGAGCTGGACGTGCGCGTGGAGGACGACGGGAAGGGGCCGGACCGGGAGCAGGGCCGGCCGCCGGGTCACGGGCTCGTGGGCATTCGCGAGCGGGTGGCCCTCTATGGTGGAATCCTGAACATCGGTCCGCTGCCGGGGGGCGGCTTCGAGGTGCGGGCGAGGCTCCCGTTGAAGGACGGCCAATGACGATCAGAGTGCTGCTGGTGGACGACCAGCCGCTGCTGCGTACCGGTTTCCGGCTGATCCTGGAGGCCGAGCCCGACATCACGGTGGTGGGGCAGGCGGGCGACGGCAAGGACGCGCAGGAGCAGACCAGGGCGCTGCTGCCCGACGTGGTGCTGATGGACATCCGGATGCCCGGGGTCGACGGCATCGAGGCCACGCGCCGCATCGTGCGGGAGGCGGCGCCGTCGGCGCACGTGCCGAAGGTGCTGGTGCTGACGACGTTCGACCTCGACGAGTACATCGTGGAGGCGCTGCGCTCGGGGGCGTCGGGGTTCCTGCTGAAGGACGTGCCGCCGGATGAGCTGGTGCAGGCGATCCGGGTGGTGGCGGCGGGCGACGCGATCGTGGCGCCGAGCGTGACGCGGCGGCTGCTCGACCGGTTCGCGGCGCGGCTGCCGTCGGCCTACGAGCAGGCGGCGCCGGCCCGGCTCGACCGGCTGACCGAGCGGGAGCTGGAGGTGCTGCGGCTCATCGCCAAGGGCATGTCCAACGCGGAGATCGCGGCCAAGCTCGTGGTGAGCGAGACGACGGTGAAGACGCACGTCGGCAACGTGCTGACCAAGCTGGGGCTGCGGGATCGGGTGCAGGCCGTGGTGCTGGCGTACGAGACGGGGCTGATCACACCCGGCGCCATCTCCTGAGACGGCGGACGAGGCGGCGGACGCGGCGGCGGACGCGGCGGCGGGCGCGGCGGCGGGCGCGGCAGGAGGCTCCCGGCACGACTGGACGGCCGCCCCCAGGCACGGCAGAAGGCCCCACGGCACGACGGCACGACAGCACGACAGCACGGCCGCCCGGGCAGAGGCCGGGCGGCCGTCGTGAAGGGCTCTACTCGCCGGCCGTGACGGCGGGCGCCGCCGTCTTCTCGGGGGCGTTCTCCGGGAAGTGGCAGGCGACCTGGTGCCCACTGGCCAGCTCCGCCAGCGGCGGCTCGACCTGCTTGCAGATCTCCTGCGCCTTCCAGCAGCGCGTGTGGAAACGGCAGGCGGGCGGCGGGTTGAGCGGGCTGGGCACGTCGCCGGTCAGCCGGATGCGCTCGCGTTCCTTGCGCGCCTTCGGGTCGGGCACCGGCACCGCCGACATGAGGGCGTTGGTGTACGGGTGCATGGGCGAGGCGTACAGGCTCTTGCGGTCGGCGATCTCGACGATCTTGCCGAGGTACATGACGGCGACCCGGTCGCTGATGTGCCGCACCACCGACAGGTCGTGGGCGATGACGACGTAGGTCAGGTCCAGCTCGTTCTGCAGGTCCTCCAGCAGGTTGACGACCTGCGCCTGGATGGACACGTCGAGCGCGGAGACCGGCTCGTCGGCGATGATCAGCTTGGGCTTGAGCGCGAGGGTGCGGGCGATGCCGATGCGCTGCCGCTGGCCGCCGGAGAACTCGTGCGGGTAGCGGTTGTAGTGCTCGGGGTTGAGCCCGACCAGCTCCAGGATGTCCTGGACGGCCTTCTTGATGCCGTTCTCGGTCTGGATGCCCTGGATCCGGAACGGCGCCCCCACGATCGCGCCGACCGTGTGGCGCGGGTTGAGCGACGAGTACGGGTCCTGGAAGATCATCTGCATGTCGCGCCGGAGCGGCCTGAGCCGGCCCTGGCTCATGTGCGTGATGTCCTCGCCCTCGAACAGGACGGTGCCGCCCGTGGGCTCGAGCAGCCGGGTCACCAGCCTGCCCGTGGTGGACTTGCCGCAGCCCGACTCCCCCACGAGACCGAGCGTCTCGCCCTTGAAGACGTCGAAGCTGATGCCGTCGACCGCCTTGACGGCGCCCACCTGCCTTTTGAACAGGCCCTTGGTCACGGGGAAGTGCTTCTCCATGTCCCGTACGGACAGAAGCAGCTCGTTGTCGCTCACTGGGTCTCCAGCACTGGCTTGATCTCGTTCGCCCACAGGCTCTGCCGTTCGGCGCGGTCCATGTGGCAGCGCACCAGGTGGCCGCCCTCGGTCTCGGCCAGGGCAGGGACCTCGGTGTCCGCCCTGCCCTGCGTGCGCTCGGCGTACGGGCAGCGGGGGTGGAAGGCGCAGCCGTTGGGCACGTTGATCAGGGACGGCGGTGAGCCCTTGATCGGCAGCAGCCGCTCGGTGGGCTCCCGGTCGAGCCGGGGCATCGAGCCCAGCAGGCCCCAGGTGTAGGGGTGTTCCGGCCGGTAGAAGATGTCCTCGGTGGAGCCGTACTCGACGCACTTGCCGCCGTACATGACGAGGATGTCGTCGGACAGCTCGGCCACCACGCCCAGGTCGTGCGTGATGATGATCAGCGCCGAGTTGAACTCGCGCTGCAGGTCGCGCATCAGGTCCAGGATCTGGGCCTGCACGGTCACGTCGAGCGCGGTGGTCGGCTCGTCGGCGATGAGCAGCTCGGGGTCGCACGAGAGCGCCATGGCGATCATGGCGCGCTGGCGCATGCCGCCGGAGAACTCGTGCGGGTAGCTGTCGACGCGCCGGGCCGGCTCGGGGATGCCGACGCGGCCGAGCATGTCGATGGCGTGCTTGCGGGCGACCTGCTTGGAGACGTCGTTGTGGATGCGGTACGCCTCGATGATCTGGTGGCCGACCGAGTAGAACGGGTGCATCGACGACAGCGGATCCTGGAAGATCATCGCCATCTTCTTGCCGCGCAGCCGGCGCACGTGCTCGGCGGAGGCGCCGATGAGCTCCTCGCCGTCGAGCCAGATCTCGCCGGCGAGCCGCGCCCTGCCGCCCTTGTGCAGGCCCAGGATGCCGAGGCTGGTCACGCTCTTGCCGGAGCCCGACTCGCCCACGATGCCCAGGGTCCTGCCTCGCTCCAGGCTGAAGGACAGCCCGTCGACGGACTTGACCAGGCCGTCGTCGGTCGGGAAGTGGATCTTCAGGTCCTTGACGTCAAGGAAGGTCACGAAAGCCTCACCCTCGGGTCGACCACGGCGTACAGCAGGTCGACGATCAGGCTCGCGGCCACCACGAAGCCGGCGGCGACGAGCACGACGCCCATGACCTGGGGCAGGTCCTGGTTCCTGATCGCCAGGATGGCGAACTGGCCGAGCCCGGGCAGAGTATAGGTGGTCTCGGTGAGGATGGCGCCACCGATGAGCAGGCCGAAGTCGATGCCGAACAGGGTCAGGATCGGCGTGAGCGCGGCGCGCAGGCCGTGCTTGACCACGACCTGGTTCTCGCGCAGGCCCTTGGCCCTGGCGGTGCGGATGTAGTCCTCGCTCATCGTCTCCAGCATGCCCGCGCGGGTCAGGCGCGCATAGGTGGCGGCGAACAGGAACGCCAGCGTGATCCACGGCAGCAGCAGGTTGTAGGCCCATTGCGCCGGGTTGACGGTGATGTCGGTCCAGGCGCCGCCGGGCGGTGTCCAGCCCAGGCCGTAGCTGAAGACGACCAGGGAGATCATGCCGGTGAAGAAGATGGGCAGCGACACGCCGGCCAGGGCGGTGCCCATGGAGATCCGGTCGAAGATGCTGCCCCTGCGCAGCGCCGACAGCACGCCCACGCTGACGCCGGCCAGCACCCACAGCAGCGCGGCGCCGAGGGCCAGGGAGAAGGTCACCGGCATGCGGTCGACCAGGTCAGGCCAGACGGGCTGCCCGCTGATGAAGGAGTAGCCGAAGCAGGGCGCGGGGCACTGCTCGACGCCGGCGCCGTAGTCGTACTCGGCGCCCGCGAACAGGCCCTTGACGAACCTGCCGTACTGCACGACCACCGGGTCGTAGAAGCCCAGGCGCTCCGCGACCAGGTGCACCGTCTCCGGTGTGGCGGCGCGCCCGACGTATCGCGAGGCGAGGGCCTCGGGTGTCGCCCCCGCCCATTGCGGCACCACGAAGAAGATGCCGAAGGTGACCATGCTGATCACGACCAGCATGGCGACGGCGCCGATCAGACGCCTGATGATGTATGTGACCACCGCTGTCGGCCGGGTGGCCCGCCCGCCGCGGGCGGGCCACCCATGCCTTCACCTGCCTTCGCTAGATCCCCGGCCCTCGTCCAGTTACCGAATCCGTCACTGGACGCCGAGCAGGACGTAGTCGTACATGCTCTGGCCTTCGTTGTAGGCGAGGTTCGTCACGCCCTGACCCCGCATGAGCAGCGACTTGGCCCACACGACGGGAAGGATGGAGGCGTCCTCCATGACCTTCTTGTCGACGTCGACCCACAGCTTGGCGCGGGCGGCGGCGTCGAGCTCGGCGGAGGCCTGGTCGATCAGCTTGTCGACCTCGGGGTTCTTGACGCTCAGGTTGTAGTTGCCGGCGTCGCGGATGGTGCGGCTGTCGACGATGGCCTGCATGAAGCCGTAACCGTCGGGCCAGTCGGAGCCCCAGCCGTGGGTGGCCAGGCCGATGCCGTTCTCCTTGACGTAGTTCACGTTGCCGGCGTAGTCGGAGAAGTAGCTGGAGGCCGGGAAGCCCTTGAGCGTGAGCTTGATGCCGACGCGCGCCAGCGCCTGCTGCATCGCCTCGGCCAGCGCCTTCTCGCGCGGACGGTCGGAGCGGAACGACATGTTGGTGGTGAAGCCGTTCGGCTGGCCACAGGCGGCGAGCGCCTCCTTGGCCTTGGCGACGTCACCCTTGTTCTCCGGGGTGGCGTACAGGTCGAACTTCTCCTGGCCGACGATGGGCGGCGGCATCACGTTCGTGGCGATGTCGCCACCGGCCACCGGGCCACCGAAGGCGGTCTGGTTGGCGACGCGGTCCGCGGCCCACATGACGGCCTTGCGGCAGTCGACGTTGTCGAGCGGCTTGGTGTCGGGGATGACCGACACGTACCAGAGCCTCGGGATCGTCGGGTTGTCCGTACGGGCCTTCAGCGCCGGGTCCGGCAGCACCTTGCCGAGCGCGGCCGGCTGCATGCCGGTGCCCGGGATGTCGAGCTGGACGCTGCCCGAGATGAGCTGGTTGTCCAGGTCGTCCGCGTTGACGTTGAGCTGGACCTCGATGCGGTCCGGCAGCGCGGGACGGTTCGGGTCGGTCGCCGGGTCCCACTGGTCGTTGCGGACCAGCGCGAACCGCTTGCCGATCTCGTTCGTCTCGAACTTGTACGGGCCGGAGGAGACGACCTTCTCCCGGTACTTGGCGCCCGTGTCCTTGTCCTTGGGCACCGGAGCCGTCATCGGCATCTGGACGACGTAGTCCATGGACGCGAACGGCTTCTTCAGGTGGAAGACGACCGTGGAGTCGTCGGTGGCCTCGACCGCCGACTTGTAGTCCACGTCGGGGGTCTTGTAGACGCCCTTGAAGTCCTTCGGCCAGTCAAGCAGCTCGTTGAGGTACGAGGGGCCGTGCGGGAAGGTCTCCTTGTCGAAGGAGCGGGCCACCGCGTAGGCCACGTCCTTGGCCGTGATCGGGGTGCCGTCCTCGAACTTCACCCCGCTCTTGATCTTGTACGTCCAGGTCTTGCCGTCGGGGCTGGGCTGACCGAGCCCCTCCGCCAGGTCGGGCACGACCGTGTTGCCCTCGGGGCCGGGACCCGTCTTGTACATCGTCAGCGTCCGCCAGTAGAACCGGCCGAAGTTGAACGAGTAGCCGTAGTAGGTGTCGGCCGGGTCGAGGCTGTCCCAGTCGGAGGAGTGGGCCGCCTTGAGCGTCCCGCCCTTCTTCGTGGACGGGTTGTACACCTGCGTGAGAGCGGCGTTGGCCGCGGGTTGCGCGGCACCGCCTGCCGCCGTCTGGGCGGGCTGGCTGGGAGTGCCGCCACCTCCGCCGCCACAGGCGGAGAGCACCAAGGCGAGCGCCGCTGTCGCGGCTCCTGCCAGTGCGTGTTTCCTTCTCATTGACTAACCCCTTGATGAGTGGGATGCGGGGGATGAAGCGTTGGCGGTTCAGTGCGCCCGCGGGTCGAAGGCGTCGCGCAGTCCGTCACCGAACAGGTTGAACGCCAGGACGGTGATGAAGATCGCCAGACCCGGGAAGAGCACGAAGTGGGGCAGCGTGTAGAAGCGGACCGCTTCGGAGAGCATGCCGCCCCAGGTCGGGGTGGGCGGGTTGATGCCGACGCCGAGGAAGGACAGCGCGGCCTCGAACAGGATGTTGGTCGGGATGAGAAGCGTCGCGTAGACCAGGATCGGCGCCATCAGGTTCGGCAGCACCTCGCGGAAGAGGATGTAGCCGTGGCGGGCGCCGAGGCTCCTGGCTGCGTCGACGAACTCGCGCTCGCGCAGCGAGAGCGTCTGGCCGCGGACGAGGCGGCCGATGCTGGGCCAGCTGAAGAACCCGATGATGAAGATCAGCATCGCGATGCGCAGGCCGTCGCCCTCCAGCCCGAACCCCTCGTTGGGCATGACGCCCACCAGCGCGATCGCGAAGACCAGCAGGGGGAAGGCCAGGAAGACGTCCATGATGCGGCCGATGACCTGGTCGACCCAGCCGCCGAAGTAGCCGGCGACGACTCCCGCGACGGTGCCGATGACCACCGACACGATGGTGGCCAGGAAGCCGATCAGCAGCGAGATCCACGCGCCGGACACGATGCGGCTGAAGATGTCGCGGCCGTTGACCGGCTCGACGCCGAGCAGGTACTCGCTGCTCATGCCGCCGAAGGTGCCCTTGGGCAGGAGCGTGTTCTGGTCGATCTGGTCCTGGTGGAACTCCAGCGGAGGGTGGCCGAACATGGAGATGATCGGCGAGGAGAAGACCGCCACGAGGATCAGCAGCACCACGACGATGCCGCCGCCGAGCGCGACCTTGTCGCGGCGCAGCCGCATCCACGCGATTCTGGTCAGCGACCGGCCCTGGATGGCCTTGCCCGCTCCCACGAGCACAGACTCCGGCTGCGCCTCCGCCGCGGAACCGGATACGTCTAGCGGTGCGGTCATGCCGAGATGCCCCCTGGTACAAGACAACGCTGTCTTAACGCGTGGTTGACTTCAGACCGCGGCTCGCGGACCTTCAGGAGGCAGAATCTATGGCCTGAGCTGCTATGACTAGTCCCTCAGGCCGCTATGTGGCTAATCTGTGATTGACGCGAAACTCATTTGTATCGATCTTGAACGGTTGGTCCTGAACGTGTCCCGGTTGTGTCTCAGAACCGTGACACGGGGCTCCGGCGGCGGCCGATCAGCTGATGCCGCGCCGCTTGAGGAGCTCCTCGATGTCGGAGAAGTCGTCATCGCCCTTGGCCGCGGGCTTCGGCGCGGCGGGCTTCTGGGCCACGGCCGGCTGCTGCGGCTTGCCGGCGGCGGTCGCCGCCTTCGGCTGGGCGCCCTGCACCGGCCGCGCGGCGGGCGCGTCACCGGTGTCCTTCTTCTTGCGGCCGGCCGACAGCTTCCTGCCCCGCATCACCCCCGACACCACGAACAGCACCACCGACAGCCCGGCCACGGCCACGCCGGCCCACACGGCCGGGTTGAACACCAGGCCGGTCACGAACCCGACCACGGTCGTGCCGATGTTCCACAGTGACTGCAGCGCGCCCGTGAGGTAGGCCGCGACCGGCAGCAGCGCCCACGCCGTCGTCCGCAGGCCGGCCGCCGCTCCCCTGCGCCTGAAGGCTAGGAACGCCAGCACCAGCCCGGCGATGGTCACCCCGGCGCACAACGGCAGCCAGGCGATCGCCTCGAAGTTACCCATCTCGCCGCCCCCTCGTCATCGCTCGTGCCCTCCATCCTGGCACGCGGAGGCTCGTCCGCCTCCTCCGCGAGAACCACATGTCCCTTAGGGGTAACGCTTCAGGACGGCAGAAGATCCCTGAGATCGGCGACCCCGATCTCCGTCAGGGACGCGACCACCAGCCGGCCGGGCGCCGGCTCGACGGGCAGCAGGCTCGGCACCGCCACCACGGCGCAGCCGGCCGCCGTCGCGGCGGCCACGCCGTTCGGGGAGTCCTCCAGCACCACGCACCGCACGGGAGGCACGCCGAGCAGCCGCGCGGCCGTCAGGTAGGGCTCGGGGTCCGGCTTGGTCCTGGTCACGTCGTCGGCGGTGACCACGACGTCGAACCGGTCGCGGCCGACGCTCTTGAGCACCGCGTCGGCGATGTCCTTGAGCGAGGAGGTGACCAGCCCCACGGGCACCCCCTCCGCGCGCAGGGCGTCGAGCAGCTCAGAGGCGCCCGGCATGATGCGCACCCCGGCCGACAGCCGGGCCACCATGCCGGAGACCATCCACTCGCGCACGGTCCGCGGCGGCACGTCGGCGCCCGAGACGGCCAGCATGTACTCGACGGTGCGCTCCATGGAGCCGCCGACGAGGTGGACCTGGTGCTCGGGTGTCCACTCGGCGCCGAGCCTGGCCATCACCTCGGTCTCGATCGTCAGCCAGACGCGCTCGCTGTCGACCAGCAGGCCGTCCATGTCGAAGAAGACCGCTTGCATTCCTGCCCCCGATCGGTGCCGCCGCCCGCCGTACTGCGTGTCCGGGCCGGGCGGCGGCGGTCACGTCATGTCAGACGTTGAAGTACTTGGCTTCCGGGTGATGGGCGACCAGCGCCGAGGTGGCCTGCTCCGGGTGGAGCTGGAACTCCTCCGACAGCGTCACCCCGACGCGCTCCGGCGCGAGCAGCTCGAACAGCTGCTTCTGGTCCTCCAGGTTGGGGCAGGCCGGGTAGCCGAAGGAGTAGCGGCAGCCCTGGATGTTGACCTTGAGCATGTCGTCGAGCGACTCCTCGCCGCCGATCCCCCACTCCGAGCGCACCCGGGCGTGCCAGTACTCGGCCAGCGCCTCGGTGAGCTGCACCGACAGGCCGTGCAGCTCGAGGTAGTCGCGGTAGGCGTCCTTGGCGAACAGCTCGGCCGTGGCCTCGGAGATCTTCGAGCCCATCGTGGCCACCTGGAAGCCGACCACGTCCACCTCGCCGGTGTCCTTGCCGCGGAAGAAGTCCGACAGGCACAGGTGCCGGTCGCGGCGCTGGCGCGGGAAGGTGAAGCGGGTGCGCTCGCTGCCGTCGTCGTCGAGGATGATCAGCGAGTCGCCGTCGGCGACGCACGGGAAGTAGCCGTACACGACGGCGGCCTCCAGCAGGCCCTCGGTCTGCATGCGCTCCAGCCACATGCGCAGCCGCGGCCGGCCCTCGGTCTCGACCAGCTCCTCGTAGCCGGGCCCGTCGCCGCCCCTGGTGGGCTTGAGGCCCCACTGGCCGAGGAACAGGGCCCGCTCGTCGAGGAAGGCGGCGTACTCGTTCAGCGAGATGCCCTTGACCACGCGGTCGCCGTGGAACGGCGCGCGCGGCACGGGGTTGTCGGCGGCCACGTCGGAGCGCGCGGGCAGCTCCTCGACGGGCGTGCGCACGAGCGTGGCGCCCGTCTTGACGCGCCGCTCGCGCAGCGGCGGCAGCGTCGCGCCCTTCACGCCGCGCTTGACGGCCATGAACGCGTCCATCAGCCGCAGCCCCTCGAACGCGTCGCGGGCGTAACGCACCTCGCCCTCGAACAGGCCGGCCAGGTCCTGCTCGACGTAGGCGCGGGTCAGCGCGGCGCCGCCGAGCAGCACCGGGTACTTCTCCGCCAGGCCCCTGGAGTTCATCTCCTCCAGGTTCTCCTTCATGATGACCGTCGACTTCACCAGCAGCCCCGACATGCCGATGACGTCGGCCTTCTGCTCGTCGGCCGCCTCGAGGATGGCCGAGACGGGCTGCTTGATGCCGAGGTTGACGACCTGGTAGCCGTTGTTGGACAGGATGATGTCGACGAGGTTCTTGCCGATGTCGTGCACGTCGCCCTTGACGGTGGCCAGCACGATGCGGCCCTTCGTCTCGCCCTCGACGCGCTCCATGTGCGGCTCGAGGTGTGCGACGGCGCTCTTCATCACCTCGGCCGACTGCAGCACGAACGGCAGCTGCATCTGGCCGGAGCCGAACAGCTCGCCCACCGTCTTCATGCCGTCGAGCAGCACGTCGTTGATGATCTCCAGGGCGGGGCGCTGCTCCAGCGCGGTGTCGAGGTCGGCCTCCAGGCCCTTGCGCTCGCCGTCGATGATGCGCCGCTTGAGCCGCTCCCACAGCGGCAGCGCGGCCAGTTCCTCGGCCTTGCCGGCGCGCATCGCGGCGGCGTCGACGCCCTCGAACAGCTCCATGAACCGCTGCAGCGGGTCGTAGCCCTCGCGGCGGCGGTCGTAGACCATGTCGAGGGCGACCTGGCGCTGCTCGTCGGGGATGCGCGCCATCGGCAGGATCTTCGAGGCGTGCACGATGGCCGAGTCGAGGCCGGCGTTGACGCACTCGTTGAGGAAGACCGAGTTGAGCACCATGCGGGCGGCCGGGTTGAGGCCGAAGCTGATGTTGGACAGGCCCAGCGTGGTCTGCACGCCCGGGTAGCGGCGCTTGAGCTCGCGGATGGCCTCGATGGTCTCCAGGCCGTCGCGCCTGGTCTCCTCCTGGCCGGTGGCGATGGGGAAGGTCAGGCAGTCGACGATGATGTCCTCGACCCGCATGCCCCAGTTGGTGGTCAGGTCGTCGACCAGGCGGGAGGCCACGCGCAGCTTGTGCTCGGCGGTGCGGGCCTGGCCCTCCTCGTCGATGGTCAGCGCGACCACGGCCGAGCCGTGCTCGCGGACCAGGCGCATGATCTTCTGGAAGCGGGAGTCGGGGCCGTCGCCGTCCTCGTAGTTGACGGAGTTGACCGCCGCGCGCCCGCCCAGCATCTCGAGGCCGGCCTGCAGCACCGCGGGCTCGGTCGAGTCGAGCATGATCGGCAGGGTGGAGGCGGTGGCGAAGCGGAAGGCCAGCTCCTTCATGTCGGCCACGCCGTCGCGGCCGACGTAGTCGACGCACAGGTCGAGCATGTGGGCGCCGTCGCGGGCCTGGTCGCGGGCCGTCTCGACGCAGTCGTCCCAGCGGCCCTCCAGCATGGCCTCGCGGAAGGCCTTGGAGCCGTTGGTGTTGCAGCGCTCGCCGATGGCCAGGTAGGAGGTGTCCTGCCGGAACGGGACCGTCTGGTAGAGCGAGGAGGCGCCGGGCTCGGGGTGCGGGCGGCGCGCGGTGACCTCCTTGCCCCTGACGCGTTCGACGACCTGGCGCAGGTGCTCGGGGGTGGTGCCGCAGCAGCCGCCGACCAGGGACAGGCCGTAGTCGCGGGTGAAGGTCCGGTGGGCGTCGGCCAGCTCCCCCGCCGTCAGCGGGTAGTACGCGCCGTCGGCGGTCAGCACCGGCAGGCCGGCGTTGGGCATGCACGACAGCTTGAGCCGCGAGTGGCGGGCGAGGTAGCGCAGGTGCTCGCTCATCTCGGCCGGGCCGGTCGCGCAGTTGAGGCCGACGATGTCGACGCCGAGCGGCTCGATGGCGGTCAGCGCGGCGCCGATCTCTGAGCCGAGCAGCATGGCGCCGTTGGTCTCGATCGTCACCTGCGCGATGATCACGATGTCGCGGCCGGAGTCCTCGATGGCCCGCCTGGCGCCGACGACGGCCGCCTTGACCTGCAGCAGGTCCTGGCACGTCTCGATGATCAGCGCGTCGGCCCCGCCCGCGATCAGGCCTGCGGCGTTGTCGCGGTAGGCGTCGCGCAGGCTCGCGTACGGCAGGTGGCCGAGGGTGGGCAGCTTGGTGCCGGGGCCCATGGAGCCGAGCACGAAGCGCGGCTGCTCCGGCGTGGCCCAGTGGTCGGCGGCCTCGCGCGCGATCCTGGCGCCCGCCTCGGAGTACTCGAAGACGCGGTCGGCGATGTCGTACTCGCCGAGGGCGGCGAGGTTGGCGCCGAAGGTGTTGGTCTCCACGCAGTCGACCCCGACGGCGAAGTAGGCGTCGTGCACGCCGCGCACGATGTCGGGACGGGTGACGTTGAGCACCTCGTTGCAGCCCTCGTGCCCGTGGAAGTCGTCGAGCGTCGGGTCCTGGGCCTGGAGCATCGTGCCCATCGCCCCGTCGGCGACGATCACACGCTGGGCCAACACTTCTCTGAAGGTCGGGGAGATGCTCATGAGGTGAAGCTTATCGGGTGCGCCTCCGGCGACGGTCGAGCGCGGGCCCGCCCGGGGCTTTTCCCGCATCCTGCGATAAGCGCTATGGTACGACACGTCAATTGTACATGGCGTCCAATTGGGGGCTCCCATGGCCTACCGCACCGTCCTCGTCGGCACCGACGGCTCCGCCTCCTCCTTCCGCGCCGTCTCGGCCGCCGCCTCCCTCGCCGCGGCCACCGGCGCCACGCTCGTGCTGGCGTGCGCGTACCTGCCCATGCGCGAGAGCACGCGCGTGGCCGCCGCCGATCGGCTCGGGGAGCTGGCGTACAAGGTGAGCGGGTCCACGCCCGCCGAGGACGCGCTGCGGGCGGCGCGCGAGCACGCCGTGGCCGCCGGGGCCGTGGAGGTGGTGCTGGCGGCTGAGCGCGGGGAGGCCGTGGAGGTGCTCGTGGGGCTGGCGGAGCGGCACGGGGCGGATCTGATCGTGGTGGGGAACCGGGGGTTGAACAGCTTGGCGGGGCGGTTGCTGGGGTCGGTGCCTTCGGGGGTGACGCATCGGGCGTCGTGTGACGTGCTCGTCGTTCATACGACGGCGGGGGGCCGCTGAACGGCGGCACGGGGCGCGTGGCACTGCGCGGCGCAGACGCGAGGCGCGGCGCAGACGCGAGGCGCGGCGGGAGTTCGCGGGGCGCGGCGGGAGTTCGCGGGGCGCGGCGGGAGTTCGCGGGGCGCGAACGCCGGTTGGCCGGGGTGCCCGTCCGGCGCCGGGGCAGGCCGTGGCGGGGCGGCCGGACGACACGCCCACGCGAGGCCCGGCGGGCGCCCTGATGCGTGCGCCGGCAGCCCGCTCACCAGGCACGATGCCGCGTTCGAGCCCGCAGGCCACCGCCGGCCCCGCCTCCCCGCCCCGCTCGCCCGCCCGGCTCCTCCACCACCTCCCGCCTCCGGGAGGTCGTCGAGGGGCGGCGTTCGGGGAGAGATCGGTGACGGCGACGCCTCCTTACCGCATAGGCTTAGCGGGACGATGGAGAGAGGAGGCGACACGTGATAGAGCTCGAAGGGCTCCCCGAGCTCGTCGACCCGGTGCTCATTGCCGCGTTCGAGGGGTGGAACGACGCGGGCGAGGCTTCCAGCGGTGTGATCGCCCACCTCGAGTCGGCGTGGAAGGCCGAGCCGCTCATCGCGCTCGACCCCGACGACTACTACGACTTCCAGGTCACCCGTCCCGTGGTCGAGATGAGCGACGGGCTGGCGCAGTCGATCGTGTGGCCGACCACCCGGCTGCTGCGCGCCCGGCCGCCGGGCCTGGAGCGCGACGTCGTGCTGCTGCGCGGCATCGAGCCCAACATGCGCTGGCGCTCGTTCTGCGACGACATCATCTACATCTGCCGCGAGCTGGGCGTCGAGCTGGCCGTGATGCTGGGCGCGCTGCTCAACGACTCGCCGCACACCCGTCCCGTGCCGATCCTGGGCGGGGCGACCAACGCGGGCCTGGCCCGTTCGACCAACCTGGAGCTGAGCCGCTACGAGGGCCCGACGGGCATCGTGGGGGTGCTGCAGCACGCGTTCGGCAAGGCCGGGCTCGACGCGATCTCGCTGTGGGCGTCGGTGCCGCACTACGTGGCCCAGCCGCCCAACCCGAAGGCCACGCTCGCGCTGCTGCGCCGGCTGGAGGACGTGCTGGAGATTCCGATGCCGCTGGGCGACCTCGACGAGGAGGCCCGGGCGTGGGAGCGCGGCGTCGACGAGCTGGCCTCGCAGGACAGCGAGGTGGCCGAGTACGTCAAGGAGCTGGAGGAGCGCAAGGACGCGGCCGAGCTGCCCGAGGCCAGCGGCGATGCGATCGCGGCCGAGTTCGAGCGCTACCTGCGGCGCAGGGACCGCGACACTGACAGCTAACCTTCAGGGATTAATTCCGACAACTTTTGCCGCTTTCGGGTAATAATCGGGAACCCGTATAAGTTTGCACCAAGTTGGGACCCTAGATTTAAGCATCCATAACCCCGGGATCCACCGGGGACCTCGGCTTCGCACGTGATGCCTGCTCAACTGACCGCGCACGTTAGGCACGCCATGGCGACACCCCATGTAGACCCGCACCACAGGAGCCAGGACACCAGGCAGCGGGTCCTCCAGCTCGCCGTCTCGCTCCGGGAGGACCGCACGGGCGGCTCGGTGGACTACTACCTCGCCCTGCTGCAGGATCGGCTCCCCCTCTGGCTGAGCATTCTCCACGATCTATCCCATCGCATCGGAAAAGGGTCGGTTTCGGACAACCTTCTGCCGATCGCTCGTGCGGGGATCGATTACTACATAGACATACAAAGTGCGGCACTACCCGCCTTCACCTCCCCGAACGTGACCGTCCGCTTCCGCCAGGCCATCCGCGAGACGGGGCTCGGGCCGCATGCCGAGACCTCGCCGCTGGCCGCGTATCTGGCGGCTGAGCAGCGGCTGGGGCGCGTTCGGGACGACGTGGATCCGGAGGCGAGCGCGCGGCTGCTGGTCGCGGGGTGCTTCCATCGGGCGTACATCGAGATGTTCGTCGGTGCCGATGCCGGGCCTGCCCGTGAGGTCAGCGCGCGGGAGATCGTACGGGAGCTGCGGTTGGAGCCTGTCCCCCAGCCTGCGTGACGAACGGGCGGCCGGCACGGTCGACGCCTCAGGTTGCATGGCCGGCGCCTCAAGGCGAGCGCGCCCGTCGCGGGATGGCAGGCCGGGTCAGGCTCGGCGCAGGGGCCGGCGTTCGGTGGTGGTGTGGTGGCGATGGAGGGCCTGGTCGTAGCGGTGCCAGATGAGGGCCGCCACGTCCGGGTCCGCGCCCAGCGGCTCGCTCACCAGCCCCGCCCCCACCGACGCGAGCCGGCCGTGGAAGAAGCCGGGCGCCAGGACGTACGAGGCGATGGCCACGCGGGCGGCCGGGGTGGAGCCGAGCCGTTCCATGGCCTCCTCCAGCGACGGCGAGCCCGCCGAGGCGAAGGCGGCGGTGACGGGGCGGGCCAGGCGGACGGCGAGCTGGTGGGCGGCGGCGCGGACGTCGGCCAGCGCGGACGGGTCGGAGGAGCCGGCCGCGCCGAGCAGGACGGCGTCCGTGGAGCGCAGGCCCGCCCGCGCCAGCTTGCGTGCCAGCGCCGAGGTCAGCAGCCGGTGCGGGCCGAGCCAGCCGGCCACGATCGCGTCCGGGCGGTGCTGGGCGATGACCTCGGGCAGGTCGATGTGCACGTGGTAGCCGCCCGCCAGCAGCAGCGGCACCACGACCACCGGGCCCGGGACCACGGGCAGGACCTCCGCCAGGAGGGGCGAGCTGATCTCCAGGTAGCTCAGCTCGACGCGCTGCCCCGGGCGGGCCCTGCGGGCCGTCTCCGCCAGCGCCGACAGGGTCTGCTCCCCCTCGGCGCTGCGCGTTCCGTGCGCGGCCAGGACGAGTGCGGGCGTCACCTGCTCCCTCCGGTACGCCTGTCGCGTCCGGACAGCGTGGTGCCCCAGGGCATGGTGTTCTCCTCGTGGTGATGGCGGTGCTGCTGGACGGGCCTGGCGGGGGACGTCCCGGGCGAGGGCGTTGAGGACTCGCCACGCGCCGGGAGCCGGGGGCTGGAAATCAAAGGCCCGCCTCGTACAGGCAGGCGAGGCGGTAGCCGCGCTTGACGACCGTCTCGACGATGCCGCTGGGGCCGAGGGCGCGGCGCAGCCGGGTGATGGCCATCTCGACGGCGTGCTCGGCGGAGTCGCGGGCGACGCTGCCCGGCAGCACCGTGCGCAGGTCGGCCCGTGACACGACGTGGCCCGGCTTGTCGGCCAGGCGCTTGAGCACCGCCATCGGGGCGGGCGGCAGCGGGCGCAGCTCGCCGTCCACGACCACGGCGTGACCGCGGATCTCCAGCTGGTGATCGCCGGCCGTGAGGCGGGTGACGCCGTGCTCGGGCAGGTGGCGGGCCAGGGCGCGGGCCAGCGCGCCGAGGCGGGACCGGTCAGGCTGCAGGGTGGGGACGCCGCGCGAGGTCAGCGGCTCGGCGGTGACGGGCCCGACGCAGGCGGCCACGACAGATCCGCTGAACGCGGCCAGCAGCGTCTCCTCCAGCCCCTCCGCCCTGGCGGCGCCGAGCATGGCGTGCACGGCCGGCGCGCTGGTGAAGGCGACCGCGTCCACGGACCCGGAGACGGTCTGGCTGATCAGGCGGCGCAGCGGCGAGATGTCCCGGTACGGCAGCCACCGGTAGACCGGGATCTCGATCACCTCGGCGCCGGCCTCGCGCAGCGCGGCCACGAAGTCGCGCAGCGGCTCGCCGTGCTGCTGCACCGCGATGCGCCGCCCGCGCAGGTCCTGGGCGAGCAGGTACTCCTTGACCTCGTTGCACGACTCGGTCGAGGGGGTCCAGTGGTCGTTGAGGCCTGCGGCGCGCACCGCTCCCCTGGCCTTGGGCCCGCGGGTGAGCAGGCGGGACTTGGCCAGGTGCTCGCCCAGGTCGGCGGACAGTCCCCAGCCCTCGGCGGCGGCCATCCAGCCGCGGAACCCGACACCGGTGGTGACCACCACGTCGTCGAGAGGCGCCTGCAGGCTCTGCCGGGTGGCGGCGAGCAGGTCGGTGTCCTCGGCCAGCGGGACGAGCCGGATCGCGGGGGCGCTGACCACGCGCGCGCCGCGGCGCTCCAGCAGCGCCCCGAACTCCTCGCGCCGTCTCGTCGCGGTGACGCCGACGGTGAAGCCCGCCAGGGCGTCGGGCGCCGTCTCCGGGGAAGAGCCGCCCTCAAGGGGAAGCGCGCTCATGCCTGCACCTCCAGGTAGTCGAAGATGCCTGGCCGGGCCCCGAGCACCCGGCCAGGCATCACAGGCGCGTGTGACGCAAGTGAGATCACCCTCCGATACTGCTTTCGGGTGGTTTCGCCACTGGGTCTCTTCTGTTACCGCTGTGCTACAAGACATGACCTTCGCGATTGGCGGGGCGCACTCCAGGGAAACGTTCACCGTGACGATCGCGGCCTATCGGGGAGTTGCGAGTGACGGTCCGGCCAATTCGCATGTTCGACGATCCGGTGCTCCGCTCGATCGCGGCGCCGATCCAGGATTTCGATCGGGAGCTCAGACAGCTGGTCAAGTCGCTGACCGCCACCATGCGGGCGGTGTCGGGGCGGGCCGGGCTGGCCGCTCCGCAGCTCGGCGAGCCGGTGCGGGTGGTGGTCTACTCCTACGACGGCAAGTCGGGGCATCTGGTCAACCCGCGGCTGGAGTTGTCGGAGCGCAAGGTGACCGCCGATGAGGCGTGCCTGTCGGCGCCCGGCGTGTGGTGGCCACTGGAACGCTCCTACATGGTCACGGCGCGTGGTCGCGACATGTTCGGCAAGGCGATCACGGTGCGGGCGCTGGGGGTGCTGGCCAGGGTGCTGCAGCATGAGGTCGATCATCTCGACGGGGTGCTGTTCAGTGATCATCTGGAGGCGGGCGAGCGTGAGCGGTTCCTGGCGGAGGCCCTGCCCGCCGGCCGCTGAACGGCCCCGCCGAGCCCCTGGCCTCACGATGGCCTGGCTTCTCAGCGGACGGGCGTGCATGCGGGCGGGCCCGACAGTGGGCGGCGTCAGGGGCAGGTCTCGCGGTACGGCAGCTCCGGGATGTGCCGCCGCCACTCCTCCGGAGACAGGCCCCCGTCCCGCCGGCAGATCGACGCGGCGGCGGTGCCGGGATCCACGACGATCTCCCGAAGGCCGCCGTCCCCTGCCGAGACGAGCAGAGCGGTCCGGTTGAACGCCACGACCGGCGCGGCCCGGGTGTGATAGCTGATCGGATACCCGATCGGCTGATACCTCCGCCAGTCCCAGAGCTGAATGCCCAGCTCACCTTCACTCCCCACGGTGGCGAGCAGCCCGCCCTCCGGTGAGGAGGCGAGCGCGATGACCGAGGTCGTGTACGAGGTCTGCGGCGGGGCCAGCGGCGTGCGCAGCTCCTTGTCCCAGAACGTCAGGCGCCCGTCCCTGTCACCGACCGCGGCCCGGTCCCCCGAGAAGAGGAGCTTCCCCTCGGCCCGGGCGTCGGAGGAGTGCGGGCGCACCTCCCCGGTCACCGTGTCGACCAGGATCCGCCCCCTGCTGGACCCGTCCACGAGCAGCCGGCGCCCGTCCGGCTCGAAGACCAGGACCCGGGCCCCCGCGTCGGGAACGGTGCGCAGCCATCGCCTGCCCCGCACGTCCCACAGCTCCAGATCGCCCATGAGCAGGCGGCCGGGCTCCTGCCCGCCGCCGGGCTCCGGCGTGAGGAGGGCGATCGCGACGGTGCCGCCGTCAGGGGAGAAGGCGGCGGACAGCACCCCGGCCGCCGGGCCGCGGACGCGCAGGGCGCCGAGGGCGCGGCCGTTCGCGGCGTCCCAGAGGGTCACCACGGGGGAGGCGGGATGGGTGAGCGCGAGCGTGCGCCCGTCCGGGCTGAACACCGGCGAGTACGCCGCCTCCCCGGGCGGATCGCCGACGGGCAGCGGGCCGCCCACGGGGGCGCGCGCGGCGACGTCCCACACGCGCACCTCCCGCTGATCGGCCGTCACCAGGAAGCGGCCGTCGGCGCTGAACAGCCGCTCGCCGCCGCCCGGCGCGAGCACCTGCGGGCGGGTGTAAGGGGAGACGTCCAGGACGTTCACCGTGCCGTACCGGCCGGGCACCCGCAGCAGCCGGGCGTCCGGCGAGAACCGGGGCTCGGCTCCCCTCGCGTCCGCGTGGACCTCGGTGTTCAGCAGCAGCGCCCCGTCCTCCACCCGCCACAGGACCAGCCAGCCCCCGCGCCACACCCCGGCCACGAAGCGGCCGTCCGGGCTGAACTCCACCCGCTCGGCGGGCGGGACGAGCCGGCTGCGGATCTCCCTGCCCGAGGAGAGGTCCCACAGCCCGACACCGTCGGCCGTAGAGACGGCCAGGTGCGTCCCGCCCGGGCTGAACTCGCCTTCCAGGGCGGTCTTCGGCAGCGTGGGCGTCCGGAGCGGCTTGCGCCGCTCAAGATCCCAGAGCCGCACCCGGCCGGAGCCCCCCGGTGGCGGGACGACCAGGGCCAGGCGGCCGTCCGGGCTGACGGCGGCGACCGGCTCGTCGAGCACGCGGGTGCGGCCGGCGAGGTTCCAGGCCTCGTACGTCCCGGCGCGCACCCCGATGAGCACCCGCCCGTCCGGGCTGAACCCGGTGGGATCGAGGTGGGGGAAGGCCACGCCGAGGTCCGTCAGGCCGCCGGCGCCGACGGCCCACACCTGGGCGTTGGTCCCGTCGTGCACGGCCAGCGCGCGGCCGTCGGGGCTCCATACGATCTCCGAGACGGGCGGTCCGGTCCACCTGGCGCTCGCGACCTCCTTCCGCGTGGCCAGGTCGAGCACGCGGAGCGAGCCGGGCTCCGACGCCGCGCCGCGCGTGTAGACGGCCAGGGCGGTGCCGTCCGCGCTGAGGCCGTGCACCAGGTCCGCCGGGTCGTACGGGGCGGTGACGACGTCCACCAGGGGCAGGGTCATGGAGTCGATCAGCTCGCCCCTGGCCTCGGGAACCGGGGCGATGCGCCAGGCCGCGGCGCTCAGCCGGCGGGCCAGCCCGGGGTCGCTCGCCCGCAGGGTGGACGCGCGCCTGGCGGCCAGCCGGGCCGTCGCCTCCGCCAGCCGGTCGTCGGCCACGCCGGCCTGACGGACGGCGACGCCCGCCGCGATCATGGAGGCGACGAGCAGGACCGCCAGGACGGCGGAGACGGCGACCCGCGTGCGGGAGGCACGCCGGGCCAGCGCCGTGCCGGCGTCGAGGAACTCGCGCTCCGCCGGGGTGAGGTCGCCCGGCTCGACGAGCAGCTTCCCGGCGGCGGCCAGGCGGGCGCCGCGGTAGAGCAGCCCGGCGTCCCGGCCGTGCGCCTCCCAGGCCTCGGCCGCGTCGGTGAGCTGCCGGTGCGCGCGCAGGCGGTCGCGCCCGTCCTCCACCCAGCCGCGCAGCCGCGGCCACGACTCGATCAGGGCCTCGTGCGCGAGCTCCACCGTGTCCTGGTGCAACGTCAGCAGCCGGGCGCCGGCCAGCCGCTCGACGACCAGCGCGGTGTCCGCCTCGCCGTGCGGGTCCAGCTCCGCCCTGGCGGCGGGGCGGCGGGTCGCCTGGGCCTGCTCGCCCGGGTCGATCAGCCGCAGCAGGATCCGCCGGGCGATCCGCGCCTGCGCCGGCGACAGCGCCGCGTACAGCTCCTCCGCCGTGTGGCTGATCGCCCCGTGGACCCTGCCCACGCTCTCGTAGGCGTCCAGGGTCAGCATCTTCCCGGTACGGCGGCGCCACACCTCCCGCAGCGCGTGCGACATCAGCGGCAGCGCCCCCGGCTCACCGGCGACGTCGGCCAGGACGGCGGCCGTCAGCGCCCGCTCCACGGTCAGGCCCTCGGCGGCGGCGGGCCGGACGATCGCCTCCCTCAGCTCGTCCTGGTTCATCGGCCCGACCAGCAGGTTCGCCTGGCGCAGGGCCGCGGTGAGCTCGTGGTGCTCGGCGCACCGCCCGTAGAAGTCGGCGCGCACCGCGATGGCCACGCTCGCCCGTTCGCGCGCGTCGAGCAGCAGGTCGATGAACCGCTCGCGCTCGCGCTGGTCCTGGCAGAGCGTGAACACCTCCTCGAACTGGTCGACCACCACGAGCGTGCCGTCCGGCGCGATCCGGCCCGCGTGCCGCATCGGGTGCTCGCCCGGCGTGAGGATCACGCACTCCCGCCCGTCCTGTACGGCGGGCACGAGCCCGGCCCGCAGCAGGGACGACTTCCCGCTGCCCGAGGACCCGAACACCGCGGCGAACCGGTGCCGCAGCAGCAGCTCCCGCAGCTCCCCGACGAGCCGGTCCCGCCCGAAGAAACGATCGGCGTCGCAGGTGTCGTAGGAGGCCAGGCCGGGGTACGGCCCGGCGCCGCCGTCCTCGCCCGCCCGCTCGCGGGCCAGCTCCCCGGCGACCTGCCGCCAGCCGCGCTCCCACTCGGCCACGTCCCCGCCGCAGGCCCGCACGAAGGCGAGGACCACGGGCAGCGACGCCAGCCTCTCCCCCGCCGCCGCCTGCGACAGCGTGGTGACCGAGTAGCCGGCGCGCTCGGCCATGGCCCGGTAGGTGAGTCCGCCCGCTTCCTGGCGCAGCTTGCGCAGCTCGAAGGCGAAGCGTTGCACCGGCCCCGCCGCCGGGTCCACCGGGCTCTCGCGACGGCCCGCCACCGTTACGGAGCCCCCGCGGAGGAGTCGTACGCCGGGAGAAGCATTGTTTGCCTGCCTGATGAGGGATGCCGAACAATCGTGCCGCCATGATCCTGGTCCCAACGGGGCCTCAGCGGCAAGCGAACCGGTCTCGTGACCTTGCCGGCAGGAAGGGCCTTCATGCGGACGACCAGCGAGACCATCCGACGTGCGCCGCGACGCGGCGGCACGCTCCTGGGGCTCGCCGGCCCCGCCGCGCCGCGCGCCGGCGGCGGCGACGTCGCCGTTCCCCGCACCACCTGATCGGCGGTTCACCGTGGGGGGAGTCTCGGAGGAGGACAGGCGGGCGCGATGGCTCATGGCGCGGGTGCAGCTCGGGGAGTGCAGGGACGCGGCCGAGGCGCTGAGCGCCGAGCGGGAGGCTCTGGCGATCTACCGTCGGCTGGCCGCGCGCGCCCCCGGGCCCTACCTGCCCGAGCTCGCCGCCTGCCTGACCGCTCTGGGGGTGACCCTCTCGGAGCTAGGCAGGCACGGGGAGGCGCTGGAGGCCGAGCGGGAGGCGGTCGCCGTCTACCGGCGGCTGGCGGCGGACTCCCCCGGCGGCCACCTGGCCGACCTCGCCGACACCCTGATCAACCTGGGGACGACGCTGGCGGAGCTGGGGCGGCGGGACGAGGCGCTGCGTGCCGAGCGGGAGGCCGTCGCCGTTTACCAGCGGCTGGCCGGCGAGTCGCGGGACCGGTACCTGGCCGACTTCGCGGAGGTGCTCGTCGATCTCGCGACGACCCTGGTGGGGCGGGGCCTGACGGTCGAGGCGCTGCCGCTGGCGGTGGAGGCGGTCACCATCCGGCGGGAGCTGGCCGCGGCCTGTCCCGAGCGGCATCGGGCCGCCCTCGACCAGGCGCAGGCGTGCCTCGCCGCCGTCCTGGCGGCGCTCGGCCGGCCACCCGCGCGCGACTGAGCAGCGCGACTGAGCAGCACGGCCGACCAGCACGGCCGACCAGCACGGCCGACCAGCGCGGCCGACCGATGCGGCTCAGTGCTCGCGTCGAAAGACGGCTCAGCGTCGGCGTGAGAAGCGGCTCAGCGCTCGCCTGAGATACGCCTCAGCGTTCGCCGGGAAACGGCTGGGCTAGTGCCGGGCGGCGGCCGCGGCTCGCAGGCCGAGCTCGCGCCGCTGGTCAGGGTCGGTGCCACCCCAGACGCCGTACGCCTGCCTGGTGTCCAGCGCGTACGCCAGGCACGGCTGTCGTACGGGGCACCCGTCACACACGTGTTTGGCCCGCTCGACCTGCGACTGGCTCGGACCTTCCATGGAGATCGGGAAGAACAATTCCGGGTCCAGGTCGAGGCAGGCGGCCCTGCGGGTCCAGTCGAGCATCATCATCATGCTCTTCGCGCCTACCCATCGCCTGGCCCGTCATACCTCGCTGAGCAGCGCGTCCCAGTCGGCGAGGAATCTGTGGAGCCCGTACCGCGACAGCGCGGCGGCCCTGGCGGCCTTGCCGGCCTGGGCCGCGCTCTCGGGGTCCTCGGCGAAGGCGTGCAGCGCGTCGGCCAGTAGGTGCACCTTGGTGGACAGGACGCCCGCCTCCGGCGGCACCGCCTCGATCGCCTCGGTGGCCGCCAGCGCGACCACGGGCATGCCGAGGGTCATGGCCTCGATGAGCGCCAGGCCCAGCGACGTCCACCGGTAGGGGTGCAGGTAGACGCGCCTGCGGGCCAGCTCGGCGTGCATGACGTGCTGGGGCAGGTCCTCGTACGTCCCGTACGGCAGCCCGTCCACCTTCATCCCGAACACGTCGAGCGGCACCCGCTCGGCGAAGCGGGGCAGCAGGTCGGTCCCGGCGACCCGGGTGCGGCGCACGGGCTCGTTGACCACGACGCCGGCCCTGGGCAGCTCACCCGTGTACAGGTGGCCGGGGTCGGGAATGCCGTGCTCGATGACGCGGGTGGGCGCGCGGCCGTTGTCCCAGAACAGCTCGTTGAAGTAGGTGACGTGCACGATCGGGATGTCGGTGCGGTCGGCGAGCGGGTGGCGGGTGCGGGGCACGTCGCCGGCGGGCGCGTTGTGCTCGACGTAGAGGCCGGGCACGTCGCGGCCGAGCCATTCGCGGGCCAGGTCGAGCTCGTGCGGGCGCTGGTAGACGACCACGTCCACGGGCTCGTCGCGCAGCCGGTCCCACGGCACCTCGCGGGCGCGGTCCGGCCAGTCGTAGGTGGCCGCCCGCCCCCGGCCATCGGGACCACGGCCGGGAACGAGCGGCAGCAGGTACTCGTGGGACCCCCTGATGAACGCGCTGGTCCACGAGCCGTGCACGTGCCAGATGAGGATCCTCACCAGCGGCTCCAGCCCATGGCGCGGGCCCAGGGCGCCGCCGCTGCCGGCACGGGGTCCTCGGCGTCGCTCAGGACGCGGTCCACGACGTCGATCAGGTCCTCGGCGACCTCGGCCGCCTGCTGGATCTCCTCCCGCAGCGTCTCCTGCGTCGGGACGAGGATGCCTCTGGCTCCCGCGGCCCTGGCGGCCTCCATGTCGCGGCCGATGTCGCCCACGACCACGCAGTCGCGGGGGCTGACGTCGAGCACGGCGGCGGCTCGGATGACGAGACCGGGCGCGGGTTTGCGGCAGGTGCAGCCGTCGGCGTCGTCGTGCACGCAGATCGCCCATGCGTCGAACGGTCCGAGCAGCTCCTCCACCTTGGCGTTCACCTGGTCCATCTCGTCGGCGGACAGCAGGCCCTTGGCCACCCCCGACTGGTTGGTGACCACGGCCACCGGGACGTCGGCGCGTCTGAGCCTGCCCAGCGCCTCGAGGGCGCCCGGCATGGGCTGGACGAGGTCCGGATCGCCGTTGTACGGCACGTCCCTGATCAAGGTCCCGTCCCGGTCGAAGAGCACGGCGCCGGGACGTCGCTTTTCGAACACCTTTCACCTCCGTCGCGTGCCGGGCAGCTACCCGGCGCCTGTCCCGGCAAACAACTACTTAAAGTGACCAAGTGCAGGAGTTTCCGCCTGTTTCCGCATCTCGCGCCGTCGCCTCATGTTTGAGAACCGCTTCTCTCGGTAGCGGTTCTCGACATCCTTAGGGGGAGGAAGCATGAAATTTCTCGGCATCAACGCGATCTTCCACGACCCTGCCGCCGCGCTGGTGGTCGACGGGAAGATCGTGGCCGCGGCGGAGGAAGAGCGCTTCAGCCGCCGCAAGCATGGCAAGAGGCCGCTGGCGTTCTCCGCCTGGGAGCTGCCCGAGCTGGCCGCCGCGTGGTGCCTGCGCGAGGCGGGGCTCTCCCCCGAGGACATCGACGCCGTGGCCTACTCCTACGACCCGTCCCTGGTGGTGCAGAAACCCGAGGGCGACTGGGAGGACCTGCGGACCAGGTACGCGGTGCGCGCCCCGGCCTTCCTGGCCACGGCCCTGCCCGGGCTGGACCCGGGCCAGGTGACCTACGTCCCGCACCACGTGGCGCACGCCGCCTCGGCGGGCCTGGCGGCGCCGTGGCGGGACTGCGCGGTGCTGGTGGCCGACGGCCGCGGCGAGAACGTCTCGCACCTGGCGGGCCGCTACCGCGGCGGCGACCTGGAGATCCTGGCGACGCAGGAGCTGCCGCACTCGCTGGGCCTCATGTACGAGGACGTCACGGAGCACCTGGGCTTCCTGCGCTCCAGCGACGAGTACAAGGTGATGGCGATGGCCTCCTACGGCCGCCCCCGCCACCTGGAGGCGCTGCGCGAGGTGATCTACACGACCGGCGACGGCGGGTTCCGCGTCGAGCCGGTCGACTGGAGCGGTTACGCCAAGGCGCTGAAGAAGGGCGCCCCCTGGACCTCCGACCACGCCGACCTGGCCGCCAGCGTGCAGGCCCGGCTGGAGGAGGTGCTGCTGGAGCTGGTGCGCTGGCTGCACGAGCGGACCGGCGAGCGCCGGCTGGCCCTGGCCGGCGGGGTCGCGCTGAACTGCGTGGCCAACACGAAGCTGCTGGACGAGGGCCCGTTCGAGGAGATCTGGATCCAGCCGGCGGCGGGCGACTCCGGCACCGCGCTGGGCGGCGCGCTGCACCTGGCGCACGCGTACGGCGAGCCCGCCGCGCCCATGCCGGACGCCGCGCTCGGGCGCGGCTTCACCGACGAGGAGCTCGGCGCGTGGCTGGACGTGGCACGCGTCCCGCACACCCGCCCCAACGACCTGGCCGCCGCCGTGGCGGCCGAGCTGGCGGCCGACCGGATCGTGGCCTGGTTCCAGGGCCGCGCCGAGTACGGCCCGCGCGCGCTGGGGCAGCGCTCGCTGCTGGCCCATCCGGGGCACGCCCGCAACACCGAGCGGCTCAACGACGTCAAGGGACGCGAGCAGTTCCGGCCCATCGCGCCGATGGTGCTGGAGTCGCGGGCCCGCGAGATCTTCGGGCGGGGCCCCGTGCCGTCGCCGTACATGCTGTTCGTGCACGACGTGCACCCGGACTGGGCCGATCGCATCCCGGCGGTCGTGCACGTGGACGGGACGGCGCGGATCCAGACCATCTCGCCGCGGGAGCAGCCGCTGATGGCGCGGGTGCTGAGCGAGTTCGAGGCGCGCACGGGGCTGCCGGTGGTGGTCAACACGAGCCTCAACACCGCCGGGCGGCCCATGGTGGACGACCCGCGTGACGCGCTGGAGTGCTTCGGGTCCTCGCCGGTGGACGTGCTGGTGCTGGGGCCGTACGTGGTGCGGCGCGGGGAGGTGTTCGCCTCGTGATCACCGTGGTGATCCCCACCATCGGGCGGCCCACGCTCCGCGACACGCTGGCGGCCGTGGGGCCGGGCGTCCCGGTGATCGTGGTGGACGACCGGGCCCTCGCGACGGAGCAGGAGGGCGGCACCCGGACCGCGCCGCCCCTGCTGGCGGAGCCGCCCCCGCACGTCCGCGTCGTCCGGTCGGGCGGTCGCGGGCCCGCGGCGGCGCGCAACGCCGGGTGGCGGGCCGCCGACACCCCGTGGGTGGTGTTCCTCGACGACGACGTGATCCCCGCACAGGGGTGGGCCGAGGCGGTCTGGAAGGACCTGGTGGACCTGCCCGACGACGTGGCGGGCAGCCAGGGCCGCATCGTGGTGCCGCTGCCCGCCGATCGCCGGCCCACCGACGGTGAGCGGCACACGGCGGGCCTCACCGGCGCGTTGTGGGTGACGGCCGACATGGCCTACCGGCGCTCGGCGCTGGAGGCCGTGGGCGGGTTCGACGAGCGGTTCCCCCGGGCCTACCGGGAGGACGCCGACCTGGCGCTGCGGGTGACGCGGGCCGGGCACCGGCTGGTCAGGGGCGAGCGGGTGACGGAGCATCCGGTCCGCGCCGACGGGTTCTGGGCGAGCGTGCGCTTCCAGCGGGGCAACGCCGACGACGCGCTCATGCGCCGCCTGCACGGCCCCTCGTGGCGGGCCGACATCGGCGGCGGGCGCGGGCGGCTGCGCCTGCACGCGCTGACGACCGCCGCGGGCCTGGCGGCGCTGCTGCTGGGCACGGCCGCCGCGACCGGCGCCCGTACCAAGGTGACCGCACTGGGGGCCGGGGCCGCGTGGGCGGCGCTGACCGCCGAGTTCGCGTGGCGGCGCATCGCCCCCGGCCCGCGCACCCCGCTGGAGGTGCTGCGGATGGCCGTCACGAGCGTGCTGATCCCGCCGGTCGCCTGCGCGCACCGGCTGCGGGGGGAATGGAGAGTGCGGCGATGAGCAGGACCTCGCGGGAGCGTGCCAAGGACCAGGCCGCGCGAGCCGGTGCGGCCCACCGCGCCGGGGACGCGGGCCGCGTGCTCGTGGCGCGGCTGGACGACGCCGGCGACGTGCTGCTGGCCGGTCCGGCCGTGCGGGCCATCCGTACGAGAGCCCGCGAGGTGATCTTCCTGGCCGGCCCGAACGGCAGGGCGGCCGCCGAGGTGCTGCCCGGCGTGGACCGGGTGATCACGTGGCGGGCCCCGTGGATCGACCACACGCCGCCGCCCGTCACGGAGGAGGGCGTGCGGGAGCTGGCCGAGCAGACGAGCGGGATCGACGAGGCGGTGCTGCTGACCTCCTTCCACCAGTCGGCGCTGCCGCTGGCGTTGCTGCTGAGGCTGGCCGGGGTGGGACGCATCACCGCGATCAGCAACGACTATCCGGGCTCGCTGCTCGACGTGCGGCACGTGGTGGACGAGAGCGTGGACGTGCCGGAGGCGGAGCGCATGCTGGCCGTCGCACAGGCGGCCGGGTTCGCGCTGCCGGACGGCGATGACGGGAAACTCGCTGTTCAGCGGCCGTTGCCGGATATAGAGAAATTTACGGGGCACTGTGTAGGCGTCGGCGGCGTTGCCGACAAAGGCGCGTATGTCGTGGTGCACCCGGGGACATCGGCCCCCGCCCGGACCTGGCCTGCCGACAGGCACCGGCAGACAGTGCGGGAGCTGGCCGACGACGGGCACCAGGTCGTCGTGACCGGCACAGAACGTGACCTGACCGCCTACGTGGCCAGCGACGTCGCGCTCGACCTGGGCGGCATGACCACATTCGCGGAGCTGGCTGCCGTGATCGAACGGGCCGGCGTGCTCGTGGCGGGCAACACCGGCCCCGCGCACCTGGCCGCGGCTGTCGGAACGCCGGTCGTGAGCCTGTTCGCCCCTGTTGTCCCAGCGGTGCGGTGGGCCCCGTACGGCGTGCCCATGGTGCTTCTGGGCGACCAGGAGGCGCCCTGTCAGGGAAGCAGAGCGCGCGTCTGCCCGGTGCCCGGGCACCCGTGCCTGTCCCAAGTGACAAGTGAGCAGGTGGTCAAGGCAGTGAGGGAGCTGACGCAGTGAAGGTCGATCTCATCTCGGAGCACGCGGACCCGCTGGCAGCGGTCGGCGGCGTCGACTCCGGCGGCCAGAACGTCCACGTCGCCGCGCTGGCCGTGGCCCTGGCCGAGCGGGGGCACACGGTCGTCGTCCACACCCGTCGTTCCTGCGCCTCGCAACCGGATTCGGTGAGCCTGGCGCCCGGCGTCACCGTCGAGTACGTCCCCGCAGGTCCCGCGGCGCCCGTTCCCAAGGACGAGCTGCCGCCGTTCATGCCGGAGTTCACCGAGTGGCTGGCCGCGCGCTGGGCCGCCGACCCGCCGGACGTCGCGCACGCGCACTTCTGGATGAGCGGCCAGGCGGCGATGCGCGCCGGGGCGTCCGCCGGGGTGCCGGTGGTGCAGACGTTCCACGCGCTGGGCACGGTCAAGCGGCGCTGGCAGGGCGCGGCCGACACCAGCCCCGCGCACCGGATCGAGACCGAGCGCGAGATCGGCCAGCGGGCCGACGCGGTGCTGGCCACCTGCAGCGACGAGGTGGCCGAGCTGTGCGCGATGGGGATCCCCGAACACCGTGTCGCGGTCGTGCCGTGCGGGGTGGACCTGTCGGCGTTCTGCCCGGAGGGGCCGGTGGCCCCGCGCGCGGACGGCCCGATGGTGCTGAGCATCGGCCGGATGGTGCCGCGCAAGGGCGTGGACACCGTGATCGCGGCGCTGCGCCAGATCCCCGGCGCGAACCTGGTGATCGCCGGCGGCAGCGACGCGGACGAGGAGGCGCTCAGGCTGCGCGAGCTGGCCGAGGCGTACGGGATCGGGGACCGCGTGCACGTCATCGGCTCCGTGCCGCGCCGGCACGTGCCCGCGCTGATGCGCTCGGCCGACGTCCTGGTGACGGTGCCCTGGTACGAGCCGTTCGGCATGGTGCCCGTGGAGGCCATGGCGTGCGGCGTGCCGGTCGTCGCCTCGGCGGTCGGCGGCCACCTGGACACGGTGGCGGGCTGCGGCGTGCTGGTGCCGCCGCGCCGGCCGCGCGCGCTGGCCAGGGCGCTCAAGGACGTGCTCGGCGACGCGGAGCGGCGCGCCTCACTCGGCGCGGCCGGCGCCCGCCGGGCCAGGGAACGGTACGCCTGGCCGCGCGTGGCCGAGCTGACCGAGGCCGTGTACACGCAGGTCATCGACGGAAAGGTCTGCCGGCTGGCGGCCCTGGGGGGTTGATCATGGATGCTCATCTGGAGAAGCTCTGGAACACCCTGGAGAAGGTCGATGACCACGCGGTCACCGTCCGGGCCTGGGGTGGCAAGCTGGCCGGCGTGCTGGCCGCCGGAGGCAGGCTGCTGGCCTGCGGCAACGGGGGATCCGCTGCCGAGGCGCAGCATCTGACGGCCGAGCTGGTCGGCCGGTTCAGGGACGACAGGCAGCCGTACGCGGCGATCCCGCTGCACGCCGACGGCTCGTCACTGACGGCGATCGCCAACGACTTCGGCGCCGATGAGGTCTACGCCCGCCAGGTGCGCGCGCACGGCCGCACCGGAGACGTGCTGCTGTGCCTGTCCACCAGCGGCGGCAGCCCGAACGTGCTGGCCGCCGCCGCGGCGGCGCAGGAGGCCGGGCTGGTGGCCTGGGCCATGACGGGCCCCGCCCCTAACCCGCTCGCCGGGCTGTGCGACGAGGCGGTGACCATCCCGGGTGAGACCGCCACCGTGCAGGAGGTGCACCTGGCGCTGATCCACCTGCTGTGCGACGCCGTAGAGGAGGCGCTGTGACGGACAGGCCGCTGGTCGTCATCGGAGACACGCTGCTCGACGTGGACGTCGAGGGCGAGGCGGAGCGGCTCTGCCCGGACGCGCCCGTGCCGGTGGTGGACGTCGCCACCGAGCACGCCCGTCCCGGCGGAGCGGGGCTGGCGGCGCTGCTGGCCGCGCGTGACGGCGCCCGCGTGGTGCTGATCACGGCGGTCGGCGACGACCCCGACGGGCACCGCCTGTGCGGGCTGCTGTCGGAGGAGCTCGACCTGGTACGGCTCCCGCTGCGCGGCGGCACCGTACGCAAGACCAGGGTCAGGGCCCGCGGCCAGACGCTGGTCCGCCTGGACACCGGCGACGGCACGGCCAGGTACTCCCCCACCACCGAGGCGGTCGAGGCGATCAGAGGAGCCGGCGCTGTGCTGGTCTCCGACTACGGCAGGGGCGTGGCCAGGATGGCCCGCGAGCTGCTGCAGGACCTCGACGTGCCGGTGGTGTGGGACCCGCATCCGCGCGGCGAGCAGCCGATGCCCGGCTGCGCGCTGCTGACGCCCAGCGAGGCGGAGGCGCGGATGCTCTGCCCGTCCGGCTACCACGGCCCCGACCAGGCGGCCCGCCGGCTGGTGCGGGCGCTGCGGGCCAAGGCGGTGGCCGTCACGACCGGCGAGCGCGGTGCCGCGCTGGCCATCGCGGGCGGCCCGCTGACCACCGTGCCGCCACCGGTGCGCACGGGCGGTCAGGACGCGTGCGGCGCGGGCGACCGGCTCGCCGGCGCCGCAGCGCTGGCCCTGCGCGACGGCGCGGGTGCGGAGGAGGCGGTCACGATCGGCGTGGGCGAGGCCTCCCGCTTCGTCGAGCGCGGCGGGGCCGCCACCGTGAAGGTGCAGGAGCAACGGCTCGGCGACCGGCCGCGCACGGCGCTGGAGGTGGCCAGGCTGGCCCGGGCCCACGGCGGCCGGCTGATCGCCACGGGCGGCTGCTTCGACCTGCTGCACGCGGGCCACGTGAGCCTGCTGCGGCGGGCCAGGGCGCTGGGCGACGCGCTGGTCGTCTGCGTCAACTCCGACGAGTCGGTCCGCCGGCTGAAGGGCCCCTCCCGGCCCATCGTGGACGTGCGCGACCGGGTCGAGGTGCTGCGGGCGCTCGGCTGCGTGGACGCGGTGCTGGTGTTCGACGAGGACACCCCCGCCGCGGCCATCGAGCAGCTGCGCCCGGACGTGTGGGTCAAGGGCGGCGACTACGAGGGGGAAGTGCTGCCCGAGTCCGAGGTCCTCGGCAGGCTCGGCGCGGAGATCGTCGTGCTGAGCACCCTGCCGGGGCGTTCGACAACCAATCTGATCAGGGAGATCCAGTGAACGTATTGATCACCGGGGGCGCGTCCGGGCTCGGCCTGGCCACCGCCGAAGCAGTGGAGAAGGAGGGCTGGAAGGCGCTCGTCGTGGACGTCCGCGAGCCCGACCAGCGATTCGAACACGTGACGGCGGACCTGTCCGACCGGGCTCAGGCCGAGCGCGCGGTGCGCGAGCTGGCCGAGCGGGCCGGCGGCCTGGACGCCGTCGTGACGGCCGCCGGCATCGACGCGTGCGGCCGCCTGGAGGACGTGCCCGCCGACGACTGGGAGCGGGTCATCAAGGTGAACCTGCTGGGCACGGCCTCGATCGTGCGGGCGGCGCTGCCGTACCTGAAGCACACCCGGGGCAAGGTCGTCACCTGCGCCTCGACGCTGGGGCTGCGGCCGCTCAGCGACGCGTCGGCGTACTCGGCCTCGAAGTTCGGCGTCGTCGGATTCACCAGGGGGCTGGCGATCGAGACGCGCGGGGAGATCGGGGTGACCCTGCTGATCCCCGGCGGCATGCGCACGGGCTTCTTCGACGGCCGGCCCGAGCAGTACAAGCCGGGCCCGGAGGCCGGGCTGAACGATCCGGCCGACGTGGCCCAGGCCGTCGTCTTCGCGCTGCGGCAGCCGGCCGGATGCGAGGTGAGAGAGCTGGTCGTCTGCCCGTCCACGGAGACGTCATGGCCCTAGAGATCCTCGTGCTGCGCGGGCTCGGCCTGGGCGACCTGCTCACGGCCGTGCCCGCCCTGCGGTCACTGCGCCAGGCCTTTCCCGAGCACCGGATCACGCTGGCCGCGCCGCGCTACCTGTCCGCCCTGCTGCCGCTGACCTGCGCGGTGGACGGCCAGGTGGACGTGTCGGGGCCGGGCCCCGTACCGATGGACGAGCTGCCCTTCGAGCACCCGGACATCGCGGTCAACCTGCACGGGCGGGGGCCGCAGAGCATCGAGGCGCTGCGCCGCACGGAGCCGGGCCGGCTGATCAGCTTCGGCACCGGCCCCGCGTGGGAGGAGCACGTGCACGAGGTGCGGCGCTGGTGCGACCTGCTGGAGTGGCACGGCATCCCCGCCGATCCCGGCGATCTGACGCTGGGCATCTCCGACCGTACGGGGCCGGTGATCGTGCATCCGGGCGCGGCCTATCCGGCGCGGCGCTGGCCGCCCGAGCGGTTCGCCGAGGTGGCGGCGGCCCTGGACGACGTGATCGTCACGGGGAACGCGGAGGAGGTGCCGATCGCGCGCCGGGTCGCCGAGCTGGCCGGGCTGCCCCCCGAGCGGGTGCTGGCAGGCCGCACCTGCATGGCCGACCTGATCGACCTGGTCAGCAGGGCGAAGCTGGTGGTCTGCGGCGACACCGGCGTGGCCCACCTGGCGACGGCGTTCTGCGTGCCGTCGGTGGTCCTGTTCGGGCCGGTCTCGCCCCAGCTGTGGGGCCCGCCGCCCGGCTGGCGTCACGTCGCGCTGTGGGCGGGGCAGCAGGGCGACCCGCACGGCCAGCGGCCCGATCCCGGGCTGCTGAAGATCGAGGTTTCCGAAGTCGTCGACGCTGCCATGGAGGTCATCTCATGAGGGCTCTGGTCACCGGAGGCGCCGGCTTCCTCGGCTCCTACCTGTGCGAGCGGCTGCTGAACGAGGGTGCGGAGGTCGTCTGCATGGACAGCTTCCTCACCGGCGGGCCGCGCAACGTGGAACATCTGCTGGAGCGACCCGAGTTCCGGCTCATCGAGTGCGATCTGACCGGATACGTGCACGTGCCCGACCGGCTGGATCTCGTGCTGCACTTCGCCTCGGCCGCCTCGCCGGCCGACTACCTGCGCTACCCGATCGAGACGCTGCGGGTCGGCAGCGTCGGCACGCTGCACGCGCTGGGGCTGGCCAGGGAGAAGGGCGCCAGGTTCGTGCTGGCCTCGACGAGCGAGGTGTACGGGGATCCGCTGGAGCATCCGCAGAAGGAGACGTACTGGGGCAACGTCAACCCGGTCGGGCCGCGCAGCGTGTACGACGAGGCCAAGCGCTTCGCCGAGTCGCTGACCACCGCGTACCGGCAGTCGCGCGCCACCGACACCGGGATCGTGCGCATCTTCAACACCTACGGCCCCCGGATGCGGCCCTTCGACGGCCGGGCGATCCCGACGTTCATCCGGCAGGCGCTGACCGGCGAGCCGATCACGATCACCGGCGACGGCTCGCAGACCCGCTCCATCTGCTACGTGGACGACACCGTGTCGGGCATCCTGGCCATGGCCCGCAGCGACTTCGCGGGGCCGGTGAACATCGGCAACCCCGACGAGCTGACCATGCTGGAGCTGGCCACGCTGATCAAGGAGCTGACCGGCACGTCGTCGGAGATCCGGTTCATCGACCGGCCGGCCGACGACCCGAAGGTGCGCCGGCCCGACACCTCGCTGGCCGCCGAGCGGCTGGGCTGGCGGGCGCAGGTGCCCGCCGCGGAGGGGCTGCGCCGCACGATCGAGTGGTTCTCCACGGAGCTGGCGGCGATCGAGCAGCTCGAACGCCTCCAGGTCTGACCGCCTACGGGTCCGACCACCTACAGGTCCGACCACCTACAGGTCCGACCACCTACAGGTCCGACCACCTACAGGTCCGACCGCCTTCTGGGCCCTCGCCGGTGCGCCGGCGGGGGTCTTCGCCGTCTAGCGCTCGTGGCCCGCGCGCAGCCAGTCCACGTACTCGGCGACCGCCCGCCCGGTGTCGTAGGCGGGCTCGAAGCCGGTGTCCTCGCGCAGCCGGGTGATGTCGAGCGGGTGGTCGACCGGGCCGGGCGCGCGCCCCTCCGGCAGCTCCACGCGGGCGCCGGGGACATGCTGCCTGATCGCCTCGATCAGCTCGCCGTTGGTGGTGATCCGCCCCGAGGCCACGTTGTACGTGCGGTGCCGCAGCCGCCCGGCCGTCTGCAGCAGCGCCAGCGCCCGCCCGCAGTCCTTGACGTAGCACACGTCGATCCCGCTCCCCGCGCGCGCCTCGGTCATCAGCGCGGACAGATCGGGCTCGGTGCCGCGGGCGGCGGCGTGCACGAGCTGCGGCGCGGGGAAGAACGGGTCCGGGTTGTGCCCGAGCGGCCCCCAGATGCCGCCGATGCGGTAGCTGACCGTCTCGACGCCGAGCACCTCGTCCAGGTGACCGGCCAGCAGCTCGCCGATCTTCTTGAACCGGGGGATCGGGTGCGGGGCGTCCATCGTCAGCGGCAGGTCCTCGCGCAGGGGCCCGTCGGCGGTGACGCCGGCGTACACGCCGATCGTGCTGGCCAGGCCGAGCCGGCGCACCTGCCAGTCGCGCGCCGCGCGGAACAGGTTGAGCAGGCCGCGCAGCGCCCGCTCGGTGTGCTCGACCGGCTCGTACGCCCCCACCGGCCAGGGCATGGAGCCGGCCAGGTGCAGGATGCCAGTGATCTCGTACCGGTCGCCGATGGCGGACAGGGCGCCCTCGTCGGTGACGTCGGCCTGCTCGACGAAGAGCCGCTCCCCCGCCTCGGCCGCGAAGCCGGCGGGCACCTCGGCGGGTCGGCGCTGGACGAGCACGCAGGACTCCCCGAGGTCCAGCAGGGCACGGGTGGTGTGCGTGCCGATGAAGCCGAGGCCACCGGTGATCAGAATCATATGCATGTCTCCCTGATGATCAGCACTACTGATTATCAGGATAGCCCAACCTCGCTCGGAAGCGGTAGCACGGGAGTGGTCGTAGCCGGTCTCGCGCAACAAAAAAGCGGCCGCCCTGGTGAGGGCGACCGCTTGTGCGGCTCGGATCAGCGGAGGGCACCGCCGGCGCGGCTCGGGGCGGCGGAGCGCATCACCCGCGCCGCCCGGATCGGCGCAGGGCGACCGCAGCCTGTGCCGCGGGTCAGCGCAGGTCGATCCCCAGCAGGGCGTCGGCCAGGTCGCGGACGAGGCCGGGGGCCGACTCGTCGCGGCCGCCGCCGGCGAGGGCCTGCTCGGCCCAGGCGTCCACGGCGGCCAGCGCGCCGGGTGAGTCGAGGTCGTCGGCCAGCCGCTCGCGCACCTTCGCCAGCAGCTCGTCGGCGGGCGGCCCCACCGGCAGGGCGGCGGCCGAGCGCCACGTGGCCAGCCGCTGCTCGGCCCGCGCCATCATGTCGGGCACGTACTCCCAGTCGGTCCGGTAGTGGTGGGCCAGCAGCACGAGCCTGATCGCCATCGGGTCGTGCTCGCGGCGCAGCTTGGAGACGAAGACCAGGTTGCCCTTGGACTTCGACATCTTCTCGCCGTCGAGCGCCACCATGCCGGCGTGCGTGTAGAACTTGGCGAACGGCCACTCGCCGGTCGCGGCGTGCCCCTCGGAGGCGCCGCACTCGTGGTGCGGGAAGATCAGGTCGGAGCCGCCGCCCGCCACGTCGTAGCCGGCGCCCAGGTGGTCGAGGGCGATCGCGGTGCACTCGATGTGCCAGCCCGGGCGGCCCCGGCCCAGCGGCGAGTCCCAGGCCGGCTCGCCCGGCCGCTCGGCCCGCCACAGCAGCCAGTCGAGCGGGTGGCGCTTGCCCGGCCGCTCGGGGTCGCCGCCGCGCTCGGCGAACAGGGCCAGCATCTCCTGCTCGCCGTAGCCGGACACCTGGCCGAACTTGGGGGCGTCGGCCACGCTGAAGTAGACGTCGCCGTCGAGGTCGTAGGTGACGCCCTTGGCGGCCAGCCTGGCGATCAGGCCCGCCACCCGGCCGACGACCTCGGTGACGCCGACGTACTCGCGGGGCGGCATGATCCGCAGCGCCTCCATGTCGCCGCGGAACAGCTCGATCTCCCGCTCGGCCAGGTCCTGCCAGTCGACGCCGGTCTGGGCGGCCCGCTCCAGCAGCGGGTCGTCCACGTCGGTGGCGTTCTGCGTGTAGTGCACCTCGTGGCCCGCGTCGCGCCACACCCGGCCGACGAGGTCGAAGGCGTGGTAGGTGTTGGCGTGGCCGAGGTGGGTGGCGTCGTACGGGGTGATGCCGCAGACGTACATCCTGGCGGTGGGACCGGGGTCGGTCTGCCGCACCTGCTTGGCCGAGGTGTCGTAGAGACTGAGCGGAATGCTCTCACCTGGGAGTTTGGGAACGTTCTGGGCAGACCACGATCTCATGTCTTTGAGCCTATCCGTCCCGATCAGCGGTCAGGTCGGTGAAGTCGTAGGTCACGCCCTCCTGCGCGATCGCGACCTCCATCACCGACAGGGAGGCGAAGATCCGGCCGTCGGGCAGCTCGTGCCTGACGATGAGCGCGCCGGGGTCGGCGGACGGCTCGGCCTTGATCAGCTCGCCCCATCGCTCGGAGTCCCTGAAGCGGGGCAGGTACGCCACGACCCGCTCGCTCTCGGGGTCCAAGCCGGTGTTGACGACCATGCTGGTGCCCTGGGGCAGGTCCGACACGGCCGCCCGCTCGCCGTCCCAGCTCAGCAGCCGCACCCGCGACAGGCCGGCCAGGACGAGGTGGAAGGGGTCGTAGTCGCGCAGGCCGGCCTCGGCGGGGAGCTCCCCCGTGTACGCCGCCCGCAGCGCCAGGTCGCCCCGCGAGACCCTGGTCCTCTCGTCGGCGGCCCTGCCGCGGCCGTTGAGCAGCGCCGCGGCGCGGCGGCCCGCCGGGTTGACCGCCAGCCAGGTGCCGCCGGCCTTCAGGTCACGCCCACCGAGCACGCCCGGGTACTCCGGCCAGTGCTCCGCCGGCCCCTCCCAGGGCCGGTCGGTGAGCTCGTCCCTGACGCCCATGAGGCTCAGCCGCCGCCCGGTTCTCACGATCAGCGTGCACATGGGCAAAGAGTATTAAACGGGCGCCGGCTCGTTCAGATGGGGGGCCAGGGTATGGCCGGCCAGCCCTCTGACGGGTACGGATGCACGCCGGTGTCGAGCAGCCGCCTGACCCGCTGCCAGGTGGCCTCCACCTCCGCCAGCGTGAGCAGCTCGCGCAGCCTGCGCCCGAGCGAGCCCGACTCGATGTCGCGCTCCAGCTTGGCCAGCACCGCCACCGCCTCGCGGGCCAGCGGCTTGCCGCGCCACTGCCACAGGACCGTGCGGAGTTTGTCCTCCACCGAGAAGCACACGCCGTGGTCGACGCCGTACACGTGGCCCGTGGGCAGCGGCAGCAGGTGACCGCCCTTGCGGTCGGCGTTGTTGACCACCGCGTCGAAGACCGCCATCCGCCGCACGACCGGGTTGCGGCTCTTGACCAGCCGCATGAGGTCGATCTCGCGCTCGGTGTCGATCCAGAGCTGGCACATGCCGGGGCCGAAGGGGCCGTCGCGGTAGACGGTGGGCGGGACGATGCGCCAGCCGGTGGCCTGGGAGACCTCGAAGGCGGCCACCTCACGGGCTGCGAGGGTGCCGTCGGGGAAGTCCCACAGGGGGCGCTCGCCGCGTACGGGCTTGTAGACACAGGCGGCCGACCGCTCGCCCAGCTTGACCGAGCAGTAGAGCGTCATGTTGGTCGCCTCGACGAGGCGACCGGCGACCTCCAGCGTGCCGTCGCGCAGCAGCGCGAGCGCCTCCTCGTCATGCAGGGACGGCGGTGGGGAGGGGGGCTTGATGGCCGGTTCGCTCTCGGGAGCGGTCATGAAGCCGCCTCACCCCCGCGGTAGCCGTTGAGACGGACACAGACGTGACCGGCGGCGTCGAGCGGCTGCCCGCACAGGGGGCACGGCGGCCTGCCCGCCGCGACGATCTGCAGGGCTCGCCGGGTGAAGGCGCGGGCGGCGCCGGCGCTGATGCGCACGCGCAGCACCGCGGGGTCAGGGGTGTCGAGATCGTCCTCGTCGATGACCTCCTGCGCCTCTATCACCACCTGCGACTTCTCGGCGTCCCAGGTCAGCGCCATGGTGCCGACGCGGAAGTCCTCCGCGACCGGCGTGTCGAGAGGAGCGTCGTCGGCCAGGTCGGCCGGGGCCAGTGCGGGCACCTGGGCGGTGCCCCCGCTGAGCCGCAGCACCTCGTCGAGCAGCTCGTCGAGCCTGCCCGCGAGTGCGGCGACCTGCAATTTCTCCAGCGCCACCGTGGTCAGTCTGCCCTCGGCCCTGGCCTGCAGAAAAAAGATCCGTGCGCCCGGCTGCCCCAGGGCACCGGCGACGAACCTCTCTGGTGGGTCGTAGTCGAAGACCGGCATAGCCTGACCTTACGTGGTTCCGGGTCCGCCGCCGACGGCGGCATCGCTCCCGGTGATGTTTTCTCCCCCGTCTTTCTCCTCCGAATCCTCAGGAAGCCGCAATTCCCCCATATCGTTGAGCCTGAGAACAAAGGGGCGCAAGGGGGCATAGCGAATGACGGTGAGGGCCGCCGGATCAGCCGTTATCCGCTGAAACTGATCGAGGTGGAGGCCCAGGGCGTCCGCGACGATCGCCTTGATCACGTCGCCGTGGCTGCACGCCAGGTAGACAGCCTTACTCCCCAGGGTGCGATTCCACTCCCTGATCGCCGCGACGGCCCTGTGTTGCATCCCGGCCAGCGACTCCCCCTCCGGGAAGGTCGCCGCGCTCGGATGCGCCTGCACGACCTGCCACAACGGCTCCTTGGCGAGCTCGGTCAGCGGCCTGCCCGTCCACTCCCCGTAACCGCACTCGATCAGCCGGTCGTCGACGCGCACCTCCATCCCGCGCCCTTCCGCGACCGCTTGCGCCGTTTCCCGGCAGCGCTCCAGCGGACTGGAGACAATGGCATCGAGCCTGACGCCAGCGACGCGCCCGGCGAGCGCGGCGGCCTGCGCCCTGCCCGCCTCGCTCAGATGCACTCCCGGGGTGCGGCCGGCCAGCACCGGCCCGGTGAGGTCCGTCAGCCCATGCCGGGCCAGAAGCAGCGTGGTCATCCAGCAAGTGTCGCAGGCGTCGATTCCCACGTTTCATCGGCCTGGACGGTAACCTGGCGGGATCATGGAGCAGCGCTATGTCGGCCACAGCGGCCTGTCGGTGTCCCGGCTGGGGCTCGGCACGATGACCTGGGGTCGTGACACCGACGCGGACGAGGCCGCCGCCCAGCTCCGCACGTTCATGGACGCGGGCGGCACCCTGGTCGACACGGCCGACGTCTACACCGGCGGCGACGCCGAGCGGCTGCTGGGGCGGATGCTGCGCGACTCGGTGCCCCGCTCGGAGCTGGTCGTCTCCACCAAGGCCGTGGTCACGCCGGCGGGCCGCCGCCCGCGCGACGCCTCCAGGCGCCACCTGATCGCCGCGGTCGACGACTCACTCAACCGGCTCGGCCTCGACTACGTCGACCTGTGGCAGCTGCACACCTACGACGCCGAGGTGCCGCTGGAGGAGACCCTGGCCGCGCTCGACGCGATCGTCTCCTCCGGGCGCGCGGTCTACGCGGGCGTCTGCGACTACACCGGCTGGCAGCTCGCCGCCGCCGCCGTGACCCAGAGGACGGTGCCGGGCCGCATCCCCATCACCTCGGCCCAGGCCGAGTACTCCCTGCTGGCCCGCGAGCCGGAGCGCGAGCTGCTGCCCGCCGCCGCGCACCTGGGGGTGGGCGTGCTGGCCTGGTCGCCGCTGGGGCGCGGGGTGCTGACGGGCAAGTACCGCACCGGCGTCCCCGCCGACTCGCGCGCCGCGACCCCGCACTTCGCCGACTTCGTCCGGCCCTACCTGGACGAGCGCAGCCGGCGCGTCGTGGAGTCCGTCATGACCGCCGCCGACGGTCTCGGCGTGTCGCCCCTGGCCGTGGCGCTGTCCTGGGTGCGGGACCAGCCCTGCGTGGCCTCGGCCATCGTGGGGGCGCGTACGCACGCGCAGCTGAAGGGCGTGCTGCCCGCCGAGGACGTCGTGCTGCCGATAGAGATCCGCGAGGCCCTCGATGACGTGTCGTCCCTCGACTGACCGGCCGCGCGGCAGCCGCGATGGCCCCGACCTGGAACGAGAGACCTTCTCGCGTATCACTACTCGATACCGAATCGCAACTTTACCCGGCAAACGCCTGCGTCTGACGCCCGATGTCCATAAAGATTTCCTCCGGAAGCGACGCAGGAGGGGACGGATGGGGAGCAGGACCGCGATCTCGGCTGGAGTTCTCGCGGTGGCGCTGGTGGCCGTCCCGGTGGCGGCCCCTGCCGCCTCGGCCGCCGTCCAAGACTGCACGCGCGACGGGGGCCTGCTCTCCGGAGTGACCAACACGCTGTGCGACGTGGTCGAGGCCGTCACCGGCACGGTCGACACGCTCACCGGGGGCGCCACCGACCCGGTGACCGACGGCGTCGACAAGACCACCGACGAGGTGCTCGGCCGGGTCGGCGAGGCCGTGCCCACCACCAAGTCCAGCCCCGCCACCTCCTCCTCCGCCCGACCGTCCACCTCCTCTCCCACCACCCCCAGGCCGAGCAGGACCGGCCTGGTGCCGGAGACGCTCGGCGACGTGTGCCTGCCGGTGCTCGCCTGCGACGACCAGGGGGTCGTCGACCGGCTCACCCCCCGGCCCAAGCCCTCGGCCACGCCGACGGGGGTCCGTACGGGACGAGGCTGGGAGAGCACCGCCTCGGCCGCCCCGGCCGAGCCCCGCGCCACTCCCCCGTACAACCGCCCGCAGTCCGTCGGCAGCGGCGAGCCGGTGCAGGAGAAGGAGACCGCGCACGCCGAGGAGCCGCGGGTGGACCTGCTGTGGCCGAACCCGTTCGTGCACGAGCTGGCCGTGCCCATGCAGGACCAGCGGGTGGTGCGCCCCACCCCGCCCGCCTCCGACGTGCTCGGCACGGTGCTGACGATCGCGTTGCTCGGCTCCGCGGTGCTGGCCACCCGGATCGTGCAGCAGCGGCGGCAGCGTACGGAGCCCACCGAGTCGATCCCCTTCGAGCCGGCGCGCACGGGCAACGGGCGGCACCGGCTGGCCTGACCACCTTGGTCACCCGATGTGTTGCATCGGACACGAAGGCGTCTACATTGGTGATTGCGGCTGCCCTAAGGACCCTAGGCCGGATGATGGGACCTTCGCGGGGGCGGGGTGGGCGCTCGCGCCTGAGGGAGTCGTGATGTCCGCCCCAGAGCATCCTGCCTTGGACGACCACCGCCGGCCCGGCGACGGCTCATGGCCCGGCGACGGGTTCATGCGACTCGCGAAGGCGGCGGGTGAGCGCGCCGCACGCGCCGCCGAGCGGGCCCGCCGGGCTGGCCTGCGACTGCAACGCCTGCGCACGGGCCGCACCGACGCCTGCGCGGACTCCTGCGGGAGCTTCTGCCAGGACGCCGACCGCCCCGTCCCCGTGCCGTTGCCGGCGACTCTCGACCACGTCTGGACCTACCGGATGCTGATCGCGGTGCACGAACAGGCGGTCCGCCACTTCCGGACGTGCGCCGAGCGCGGTCTCGGGGACGTCGAGCGCTACCGCGAACGCGCCACCTGGCACAGCCGCGCGGCCGAGCACGCCCGCGAGGCCAGGGCCGCCTGGACGGCCGCACGCCGTCTCTCCTCCTGAACGGGCTGCGGTTCTCCGGATGGGTATCACCTCTGGGGGCAGGTGAAAGCCCACCTATCCGTGCCAAGACAATGAGACGATCAGTGCTCGTGGCAGAACGCAAGGACGTTCCGGACTTCCAACGCACCTGGGCGGTCATCGCTCTGGGCGGAAGCCTCGACGAGGCCACCGTGGACCAGGTGGAGCGGGAGATCCAGCAACTGGGCGGCGCAGGTGCCCGCCTCATCGTCGACGTCAGCGAGCTGCACTTCCTCGACGACTTCGGCGTGGACATGCTGGTGCTCCTGGCTCACCACATGCACCGGCAGGGCGGGCTGATGGCCCTGACCGACCGGCGCGGCCACATGCGTCAGATCCTCGGTGAGGCCGGCCTGGAAGGACTGCTGCCGCTCTTCGGCACCGTGGCCGAGGCCATGCGCGGCCTGGAAGGCTGAGCTGTCCTCAGAAGGGGTGGCCGGGTCTGTCCTTGCCGTGCTCGCGGCGCAGCGCCTCCTGCCCGTGCTCCACGGTGGCCCGCGCCCGCGGGCAGCCCTTCAGGCCCGTGGCGATCAGGTCGAGGGCTGGGAACAGGGTGTCCTCGGGGACGTTCCTGGCGGTGAGGATGCCTGCCATCCACAGCAGGAAACGGGAGTAGAGGGTGGGGTCGTCGACGTAGAGGGAGATGGCGAGGAAGTCGATGAGGTGGCCGATGTCCTCGCGGGTGTGCTTGAGCTGCCGGTTGTCGTAGGCGGCCATCGCGGGGATGCGCTCTCCCAGGCGCCACATGACGGTGTCGATCAGTTCCTGGGCTGTTTCCGTGAGGTGGCCGTACTCCCGGTCGGGGGCGGTGGCGGGATGGCCGTGCTCCTGGCCGGTCGGGGTGGTGGGGTGGCCGTGCTCCTGGCCGGCAGGGCCCGTTCCGCCGTTCGATCCCTCGTATGCCGTCTCCCCTGGCGCCGGGCCGGCGGTCAGGCGCTCGGCCGTGGCGCGCGCGTCGGGCGCCCAGCCGTCGGCGCCCAGCAGGCGCGCGTAGCGGCCGTCCCCGCCGAAGGCGGCCCCGCCCGCCAGCACCGGCCTGCCCGTCTCCCGGCACGCCGCGATCGCCTCATGGGCGGCGGGCAGCCGCGTGGGCAGCGACGCCGACAACAGCACCACGTCCACCTCCGCCTCCCGCACGTGGATCGGCAGGAACGGAGTCGGCACGTGCGGCCCCAGGTAATCCACCCGCCAGCCGTCCAGCCGCAGCACCTCGGCCAGCAACCGGGCGGGGAACGCATGCCACTCCCCGTCCACGCACGCCACCGCCGCCCGCCCCTTGACGCCCACGTGCCGCGCCCGCGCGGCCGGATGCCGGGCGGCGGCGGCCAGCACCCGCTCGCTGACGGCGGTCACGATGTGCTCCTGGGCGACGGTCACCTCGTTGGCGGCCCAGGCGTCGCCGACCTGCCGCTGGATGGGGGCCACCACGTTCAGCAGCAGGTCCTCCACGGGCAGGCCGTCGCCGAGCGCCGCCAGGGCGGCATCGGCGGCGCCGTGGTCGTCTCCGTCCAGGGCGGAGGTCCAGATCTTGCCGGTGAGGGTTTCGAGGTTGTCCGCCATGTGGGCCGCCTCCTCGTGATGGGCGATTCACCGGCCAACATCGCGCGGTCCGGGGAGACGGTCAAGCGCCACCGCCGAACGCGATCGCGCTGGACCGTGACCACATCCGGCCGACCGTGCCGGCTGCGGTGGGCGCCGCCCGGGGGCCGCCCGTGCCGCGCTCGTGCGCAACCGCGGCATGTGCCGTACCCCCTCGGCCGGCGGAATCCACGCGGACGGCCGGCGTTGCGCACGTGACGGCGGCCGGCCCGTGAACCGGAGGAGCGTTCCCCTGGACAGAGGCCGGCCACGGGCGGCGGGTGGCGTGCCGTCGGCTGTGCCGTAAAAGAAAGAAAGCAGTCAGCCGCCGATCGCGTGGACGCCGCCGTCGACGTGGACGATCTCGCCCGTGGTGGCGGGGAACCAGTCGGACATCAGGGCCACGCAGGCCCGGGCGGTGGGCAGGGTGTCGGCCAGGTCCCAGCCCAGCGGTGCCTTCTCCGGCCAGCTGTCCTCGAACTCCTTGAACCCCGGGATCGACTTGGCCGCCATCGTCCGCAGCGGGCCCGCCGCCACCAGGTTGACGCGGATGTTGTGCTTGCCGAGGTCGCGGGCCAGGTAGCGGTTGCAGGACTCCAGGCCGGCCTTGGCGACGCCCATCCAGTCGTAGACCGGCCACGCCTTGGAGGCGTCGAAGTCGAGGCCGACCACCGCGCCGCCCTCCTTCATGAGGGGCAGGCAGGCCACGGCCAGCGACTTGTAGGAGTACGTCGAGACCTGCAGGGCCGTGGCGACGTCCTCCCAGGAGGTGTTGAGGAAGTTGCCGCCCAGTGCCGTCTGCGGGGCGAAGCCGATGGAGTGCACGACGCCGTCGAGGCCGTCGACGTGCTCGCCGATGCGGGCGGCGAGGGTGTCGAGGTGCTCGTTGTTCTGGACGTCGAGCTCCAGGACGGGCGCCGGCGAGGGCAGCCGCTTGGCGATGCGCTCCACGAGGCTGAGGCGGCCGAAGCCGGTCAGGACGACGGTGGCGCCCTCCTCCTGGGCCAGCCTGGCCACGGAGAAGGCGATGGAGGCGTCCGTCAGGACACCGGTGACGAGGATCCGCTTGCCTTCGAGAATGCCCATCTCAGTGCCCCATTCCGAGTCCGCCGTCGACCGGGATCACGGCCCCGGTGATGTAGGAGGCGTCGTCGCTCGACAGGAACCGCACGACGCGCGCGATCTCCTCGGGGGCCGCCTGGCGCCCGAGGGGGATGTTGGCCAGGATCGCCTCCTGGTCGAGGTCGGCCGTCATGTCGGTGGCGACGAAGCCGGGCGAGACGACGTTGACCGTGATGTTGCGCGAGCCGTACTCGCGGGCCAGGGAGCGGGCGAAGCCCACCAGGCCGGCCTTGGAGGCGGCGTAGTTGGCCTGGCCGGCCTGGCCGGACAGGCCGACGACGGAGGAGATGAGGATGATCCGGCCGCGCTTGAGCCGCATCATGGGCCTGATGGCCCGCTTGGCGACGCGGTAGGCGCCGGTGAGGTTGGCGTCGATGACGTCGGTGAAGGTCTCCTCCTTCATCATCGCCAGCAGGGTGTCCTTGGTGATGCCGGCGTTGGAGACCAGGACCTCGACCGGGCCGTGCTCGGCCTCGGCCTTGTCGAAGGCGGCCTCGACGTCGGCGGTGCTGGTGACGTCGCAGCGCACGCCGAACAGGCCCTCGGGCGGCTCCCCCGATCGGTAGGTGACCGCGACGGCGTCGCCGGCCGCGGCGAGTTCACGGGCGATCGCGAGGCCTATGCCGCGATTGCCCCCGGTGACGAGTACAGAGCGTGCCATGAGACCTGACGCTATCTCGTGACGGCGAGTTTCGGCTTGTCCGGGTGGCACAAGATCACAGGGTTAGGATCGTGGACATGCGCCAGATCGACCCCGATTTCCTGGAGCTGCCGCTGCGGCAGCTGGCGGACGCCGCCCTGCAACGCGCCCGCGAGCTCGGCGCGCAGCACGCCGACTTCCGGCTCGAACGCGTCAGGGCGGAGACGCTGAGCCTCTACGACACCCGGCTCGAAGGCGCCATGGACGCCGACGACCTGGGCTACGCCGTCCGGGTCGTCAAGGACGGCACCTGGGGGTTCGCCGCCGGCATCCACCTGACGCCCGAGGCCGCCGCCGTGGTGGCCGAGCAGGCGGTCAGGGTGGCGGAGGTGAGCGCGCCGATCAACAGGGAGCCCATCGAGCTGGCCGCCGAGCCGGTGCACGCCGACGCCGTGTGGGTGTCGGCGTACGAGGTGGACCCGTTCGAGGTGCCCACGGCCGACAAGGTGAGCCTGCTGGCGGAGTGGTCCGCCGGGCTGCTGAAGGGCGCCGACCACGTGTCGGCGCGGCTGCTGCAGGTCAAGGAGCAGAAGTTCTACGCCGACACGGCCGGCACGGTGACCACCCAGCAGCGGGTGCGGGTGCACCCCAAGCTCAACGCGATGAAGGCCACCGAGAGCGGCTTCGACGACATGTCGACGATCGCGCCGCCGGTCGGCCGCGGTTACGAGTACCTGACGGGCACCGGGTGGGACTGGCAGGGCGAGCTGGCCAGGCTGCCGGAGCTGCTGGCGGAGAAGCTGGCCGCGCCGTCGGTCGAGGCGGGCGACCACGACCTGGTGATCGACCCGTCCAACCTGTGGCTGACGATCCACGAGTCGATCGGCCACGCCACCGAGCTGGACCGCGCGCTCGGCTACGAGGCCGCCTACGCGGGCACCAGCTTCGCCACGTTCGACCAGCTCGGCGAGCTGGTCTACGGCTCGCCGGTGATGAACGTGACCGGCGACCGCACCGTCGCCCACGGCCTGGCCACGATCGGGTACGACGACGAGGGCGTGCAGGGCCAGAGCTTCGACATCGTCAAGGACGGCATCCTGGTGGGCTACCAGCTCGACCGGCGGATGGCGCTGATGAAGGGGCTGGGCCGCTCCAACGGGTGCGCGTTCGCCGACTCGCCCGGCCACATGCCGATCCAGCGCATGGCCAACGTGTCGCTGGCGGCGGCGCCCGGCGGCCCCTCGACGGAGGAGCTGATCGCGGGCGTCGAGCGCGGCCTCTACATCGTGGGCGACAAGAGCTGGTCGATCGACATGCAGCGCTACAACTTCCAGTTCACCGGCCAGCGGGCCTACAAGATCTCCCACGGCAAGCTGGACGGGCAGGTCAGGGACTTCGCCTACCAGGCGACGACGACGGACTTCTGGCAGTCGATGGAGGCGGTGGGCGGGCCGCAGACGTACGTGCTGGGTGGCGCGTTCAACTGCGGCAAGGGCCAGCCGGGGCAGGTCGCGCCGGTCAGCCACGGGTGCCCGTCGGCGCTGTTCAGGGGCGTGCGGATCCTCAACACCGTGCAGGAGGGTGGCAAGTGACTCCTCAGGAGATGGTGGAGAGGGCCCTGGAGCTCTCCCGTAACGACGGCTGCGTGGTACTCGTGGACGAGGGCTCCACGGCGAACCTGCGCTTCGCGGGCAACACGCTGACCACGAACGGCGTCGCCCGCTCCGCCCAGCTGACCGTGATCTCGATCGCGGGGCGGGGCGTGGGCGTGGTGTCGCGGGCGGCCGTACGCGACGACCAGCTCGCCGACGTGGTGGCGGCGGCCGACGCGGCGGCGCGTGAGGCGCAGCCCGCCGAGGACGCCCGCCCGCTGGTCGAGGCCGGGCCGGCCTCGCCGCACTGGGACGAGGTCGTGCGGCCGACCGACATCGGGGTGTTCGAGGGGTTCGCGCCGGCGCTCGGCGAGGCGTTCTCGGCGGCCGAGGCGGGCGGCAGGAGGCTGTACGGGTTCGCGGAGCACTCGCTGACCTCGACGTTCCTCGGCACGTCCACGGGCGTGCGGCTGCGCCACGACCAGCCGACCGGCCGGCTGGAGCTGAACGCCAAGTCGGGCGACCTGAAGCGCTCGGCGTGGACGGGCGTGTCCACGCGCGACTTCACGGACGTCGACGTGGCGGCGCTCGGCTCGTCGCTGGCGCAGCGGCTGGAGTGGGCCAAGACGCGGGTGGACCTGCCGGCGGGCCGCTACGAGACGCTGCTGCCGCCGAGCGCGGTGGCCGACCTGATGATCTACCTGTTCTGGTCGTCGGGGGCGCGGGACGCGCTGGACGGGCGCTCGGTGTTCGCCAAGCCCGGCGGGGGCACCCGCGTGGGTGAGCAGCTCGCCGCGCTGCCCGTCTCGCTGTCGAGCGATCCGGGGGCGGCGGGCATCGCGTGCTCGCCGTTCGTGACGGCGCACGCCTCCAGCAGGGAGAGCTCGGTCTTCGACAACGGGCTGCCGCTGGGGCGTACCGACTGGATCAAGGACGGGCGGCTGGAGGCGCTGCTCCAGACCCGCTACTCGGCGGAGCTGAGCGGGCTGCCGGTGACGCCCGCCATCGACAACCTCATCATGACCGGGCCCGCCGGTGGGCCCTCGCTGGAGGAGATGATCGCCTCCACGGAGCGGGGGCTGCTGGTGACCTGCCTGTGGTACATCCGCGCGGTGGATCCGCAGACGCTGCTGCTGACCGGGTTGACCCGTGACGGGGTCTATCTGGTGGAGCACGGCGAGGTCGTGGGTGAGGTGAACAACTTCCGGTTCAACGAGAGCCCGGTCGATCTGCTGGGGCGGTTGACGGAGGTGGGGCGCAGCGGGCAGACGCTGCCGCGTGAGTGGAACGACTACTTCCAGCGGACGATCATGCCGGCGGTCCGGGTGGCGGACTTCAACATGTCCACGGTGAGCCAGGCCAGCTGATCGCGGCCGCAGCTCCGACGGGCCCGTCCGCGCGCTGCGGGCGGGCCCCTTTCGCCGGATGAGGCGCGCCCACGGCCACACGCCTGTGCCGGCGCGTGGTCCCCTCGCCCCGAGCCCGGAGACCCGTGCGGTGGCCGGTCGGCCACGGTGCTCTCCACTGGCTCACACCCCTCAGCGAGGGCCCAGGAGGGCCGCCAAGGCGTGGCTGAGGGACTGCCCGAGGGTCTTGGCGCACGCCTCGTAGCCCTGCGGCGGGCCGCCGTACGGGTCGTACACCTCCTGCGGCCGGCCGCGGGTGCGGCGGACCGCCGCCGACTGGACGATGGCCCTGGCCCGCTCCACCGTGTCGGACCGGTAGCGGCGCTGGCCCGCGCCCGCCGCCAGCTCGGCGAACTCGGGCAGCGTGAACGTCTTGCCCGCCGCGCGCGGGTCGAGGCCGACGGCGACGGCGCGGTGCGCGTCCTCCATTGTGAGCAGCAGGTCGGACGCGCCGATCAGGGCGGGGTCGAGCGGCCTGGCGCGGTGTGCCCTGCCGTTCAGGCCGAGCCTGTCGAGGGCGGTGATCGCGTGCGGGGCCATGGGGTGGCCGACCAGCGCCCGTACGCCGGCGCTCGCCGTGACCACGGGCAGCGGGGCTGAGCTGAGCATCGCCTGGGCGATCACCTGGGCCATGGCCGAGCGGCAGATGTTGGCCGTGCAGACCAGCAGGATGCGGAACTCGCCTCGTGCGGGTGCCGTGTCGCCGGCGGCGGGAGAAATGGCCATGATGTGCGCTCCCCGTGGGTCAAGGCCAATCTAGCCGCTCGCGGCGGCCCGGGGCAGCCCGAGGGCCGGCCGTTGGCCGCCGAGGGCTCCAGGGAGCTTCAGGAGGGGCTCCGGGGCGCCGAGAAGGCCGCTGGGCGGGCTCCACGTCGCGGGGAGAGGCGGCGGGGGAGCTCACGAAGGGGGAAGGCTGCGGGGCCGTGCGGTGGGAGCGGAGCTCCGCCGGAGGAGCCCCGCCCGGTCGTCCTCAGGAGTCCTCGAGGCGGAACCCCACCTTCATGCCGACCTGGTAGTGCGCGATCTCCCCCGCGTCGATGTGCCCCCGGATCTCCGTCACCTCGAACCAGTCGAGGTGCCGCAGCGTCTGGGAGGCCCTCCTGATGCCGTTGCGGATGGCATGGTCGACGCTCTCCCCCGAGGTGCCGACGATCTCCGTGACCCGGTACGTGCGATCCGTCATCTCCACATCCTCCTTACTCGAAGGCCATGATCGCATGACCCCCGCGCCCGCACCGGGCTGCCGTCGCCACCACGCCACCCTGGGGCTACCGTGGAAGACATGAAGGGGTGGCGCAGGAAACCAGCCGTCCACCAGGTCACGGACGCCAGGCCGTCGCTGACCGCGGACATCCGTAAGCGTGAGGTCAGCTACCTCATCAAGATGGGGATTCGCACGATCTGCCTGATCCTGGCGGTCGTGGTGCCGGTGCCGTGGCCGTACCGGCTGCTGTTCATCGCCGCTGCGGTCTTTTTGCCATACATAGCCGTAATCGGGGCCAATGAGAGGAGCAACGACGCCCCTCCCCCTACCTTTCAGTCCCCTGAAGCTAACCAAAGCGAGATACCGCTGCATCGACGCGAGATCGGGTCGTGACTAAGTCTTGACGCATCCCACGGGTTGTAGGTGTACGCTTTAGCCAAGCGCTCCGGTCCCCCGTCGGAGTGCTGGTGCCGGCGTTCCGGGCCCCCGTCGGAACGCCGATGAAGCGACGCCGGGTGGTTTGCCCCCGTAACCACCCGGCGTCGCCCTTTTCCCGGCCATGATTCGATCAGTGTGTGCCGCGCCCCTCGTTGGATAGGGCGGCTTTCCCGAAATCGTTTACACTCGCCCCCGCCTCGTTATTCACAGGAAATCTTCAGGCAGGGGCGAGCTTGACTTCAAGAGTTCGTTCGAGTGTCAGCCGTCTGTCAGCGTCTCAGTAGTCGCTTGAGCCCAGTTCTTCGCCAATGTGGTCAAACGCGCCACGGCGTCCTCGGGCGCGGTGCCCGCCCCCTGAGCCAGCCCCAGCAGGTACGCCGTCAGCGGCGCGGCCGGCCTGGCGACCCCGTGGGCGACCTCCTTCGTCAGGTCGAGTATCAGGTCGCGGTCCACGGTGGCCGGGTCGATCCCCAGCTCCTTGCAGGCCAGCGCGGTCCATTCGTTGAGCACGTGCATGCGAGCCTCCTCCAGGTGAGCCATTGTGTCGCAGTCACGTCACGGACGGCCGGGGCGCGGCGCGTCCGGGCGCGGCGGATCCGCCGGGCCCGTCAGCCGCCGATGGCCGACATCGGACGCGACGGCTGCAGGAACGACGGGTCGTCGATGCCGTGACCCGCCCGCTTGCGGGACACGGCCGCCATCCACCGCTCGGCCAGCTCCTCGTCGGAGGCGCCGTCCCGCATCGGCGTCTTCAGGTCGGACTCCTCGGTGGCGAACAGGCAGTTGCGGATCTGGCCGTCGGCGGTCAGCCGCACCCGGTCGCACGCGCCGCAGAACGGCCGCGTCACCGAGCCGATCACGCCCACCCTGGCGGGGCCGCCGTCCACCAGGAACCGCTCGGCCGGGGCGCTGCCCCGCTCCTCCTGGTCGTCGGGCGTCAGCTCGAAGGAGGCGGACAGGAGCTGGAGTATCTCGTCGGCGGTGACCATGTCCTGGCGGCTCCAGCCGTGCTGGGCGTCGAGCGGCATCTGCTCGATGAAGCGCAGCTCGTAGCCCTGGTCGAGGCACCAGCGCAGCAGCGGGACCGCCTCGTGGTCGTTGACGCCGCGCATCAGCACGGCGTTCACCTTGACCGGGCGCAGGCCCGCGGCGTCGGCGGCGGCCAGCCCGGCGACCACGTCGGCGTGCCTGTCGCGGTGCGCGAGCCGCTTGAACGTGGCGGGGTCGAGGGTGTCGAGCGAGACGTTGACCCGGTGCAGCCCCGCGGCGGCGAGGGGCCCGGCCAGACGGGCCAGGCCGATGCCGTTCGTGGTGAGGGAGACCTGGGGCCCGGGGGCGAGGGTGGTGGTGCGGCCGACGATGTCCACCAGCTCGCGGCGGAGCAGGGGCTCGCCGCCGGTGTAACGCACCTCGGTGATGCCCAGGCGCTCGACGCCGATCGTCACCAGCCGGACGATCTCGTCGGCGGTCAGCAGCTTCGCGCTCGGCAGCCAGTCGAGACCCTCGGGCGGCATGCAGTACGTACAGCGCAGGTTGCACTTGTCCGTGAGGGACACCCGAAGATCCGTCGCCACCCGTCCGAACGAGTCTCGCAACATGGGGCGTCACCTCCTGTTCGTTCGCCAGAGGGCCAGACTACGACGGCTGCCGCCCCGCCCTCAAAATCCGACACTTCACGGCACGACAACACATTCTTCCCTAGATCGATTCCAGGCTCGTGTTCGGGAGGCCCGGCCGGCACGGGCTAGGAGGTCGCGTACCAGGCGTCCCGGGCGCGCATCAGCTCGGACAGGTGCTTGCGTGACCACTCGCAGCCCGCGTTCATCGGCTCCAGGAGGCTGCGGCCGAGGTCCGTGAGCTCGTACTCGACGCGCGGCGGGATCTCGGGGTAGGCGGTGCGGGTGAGCAGGCCGTCGCGTTCCATGGCGCGCAGCGACTCGGTGAGGACCTTCGGGGTGATGCCCCGCAGCGGGGCCTGCAGCTCGGTGAAGCGGCGCGGCCCCCGCTCCAGGCAGCGGATGATCTTGGCGGTCCACTTGTCGCCGATGCGGATCGGCGCGGCGACCGGCGGGCAGCCGGTGAACATGTCCGGATCGAGAGGCTCGGCCATCCCGCCATCGTAGGTAACTATCGTTGCGGAAAGCGACATCTCACCCCCTACCGTCTGCGGGGACGGGCGGAAGGACCGGTCCGCAGGATGACGGAGGTACAGGTAAGCAGGATCGTGGTGTTCGGAGCCGGTGGGCGCGCCGGGGTCAAGGTGGTCGCGGAGGCGGCCGGGCGCGGGCACGAGGTGACGGCGGTGGTGCGGGAGCCCGGCAGGCACAGGGAGCTGGGCGGCCCGCGCGTGAAGGTGGTCGCCGGCGACGTCACCGACGCCGGCAGCGTGGCAGGGGCCGCGGCGGGGCACGACGTGGCGCTGCAGGTGGCGGCGCGGCTGGACGTGGCCGCGGAGGAGTTCTACGGCGCCGCGACGCGGGCGCTGGTGGACGGGCTGGGGCGGGCGGGCGTGTCGCGGCTGGTGGCGCTGGGCATCGGCAGCCTGCTGGAGGTCTCGCCCGGCGTGCGGCTCATCGACACCCCGGGCTTCCCCGCGGACGCGCGGGCGTTCTCGCTGGGGCACGCCGCCGAGCTGGCGCTGCTGGAGGCGTCGGCGCTGGACTGGGTGGTGATCGCGCCGCCGCCGGTGTTCCTGGACGCGGAGGCGGGCAGGACCGGGCGCTACCGGTTCGGGGACGGGCGGGTGCCGGAGGTGCGGGAGGGGGATCCGGCCTTCTCGTACGCGGATCTGGCGGTGGCGCTCGTGGACGAGGCGCAGGCGCCCCGGCATCACCGGGTCCAGGTGGCCGTCTCCTACTGACGCTCACGGGGGCCCGGCATGGCGAACGCCCGGCCGGTGCGGCCGGGCGTTCGTGGTACCGGTACGTCAGTGACGGCCGAGAACCCGCACCCAGTCCTTGCCCTCCGAGGGAGCCAGGTAGCGGCTGCCCTCGAAGACCGCGCGCCACGTGCCCGACTCGCGGGCGGGCACCCGCAGGCCGAAGTAGCCCTTGCCGCTGGTGCGGACGGTGTCCACGTGCTCCCAGCCGCCGCTGCCGGCCGGCTGGAAGAGGATCACGACCCGCTTGTGCGCCAGGCGGTGCCAGCGCTCCTGCTTCTTGCAGGTGTCGGCGTGGTGCACCGAGACGAAACCGCTGATGTAGTCCTCGTCGCACTGCACGGAGAGCTTGCCCTCGATGGTCAGGGGCTTGCCCCGCCAGGCGGGCTCGGGGTTCACGTCGAGGCTGAGGCTGGTGTGGCCGCCGGCGACATCCGGGTCCAGGCCCGGGTCGTCCGCGAGGGCGGGCGAGGCGGCGGTGGCCACCACGGTCGCGCCCAGGGCCGCAGCCGCCAGGCCGGCGGCGAGACGTCGCATCTTCAAAACAGAAATCCTTCCCCGTCCGAACGCACGCACCCGTGCGGGCACGTCAACTGCCAATGACGCGTAAAGGTCAGGAAAAGTTGCGACAAAGTTGATCACGATTCGGCAACGGGAGGGTGGTGGGGGTTCTGTAGACCCTGCTGGGTTTATTGAGCTATTTGTCGGGATTTAGAGAGATCTGGTGCGTAGTGTCCTGTTCCGGGGAAGCGGACGCGCCAGTAGCCGTCCGTACGTCCCTGGAACGTGCCGACGAACGCGCCGGCCCCGTCGGTCGTCGTCTCGCCGACCGCCTGCCAGGCCGAGGACGCGTCCGGGCGCCACAGCACCTCCAGGCGCTGCTTGGCGAACGGGCCGTAGTCGGTGAGGCCGCGCGGGTCCACCCGGGTCAGCGAGCCGCGCAGGCGCACGCCGTCCGTGCGGGCCGACTTCTCCGCCCGTACGGAGGTGAGCCTGGTCTCACGCTTGAGCTCGAACGAGGCGTACTGCGTGATCGTCGCCCCGTTCGTGCCCTTGGCGGTGGCGGTGATCGTCCAGGTGCCCGCCGGGTAGAAGCGGTTCAGCTTCTTGTCCGGCAGGAAGCGCCAGGTCTGCCAGTCGTCCGTCCTCGTGCGGGCCGCTCCGGGTGCCGGGTCCAGCAGGGTGATTCCCGGTGCCAGGCGCCACACCAGGCGCTGCGGGAGCGCCGGGCGGCTCGCTCCGGGGACGCCTTCCCTGGGTGCGGCGGCCTGCTGCTGGTCGCCGTGCACCGTGGAGCCGGTCGCCGGGCCCGGGCCGAGCGCGCCCGCGGACGCCTGTGCCGGGGTGAGGCCCGTGGCCGGCGCCGCGCCGGGTGCGAGGGCGGGTGCTTCCGCGCCGCCTTGAGCGGGCGCCTGGGGCTGGACCGCCGGTCCGGCTACGGACGGCTCGGCGGGAGTGTGGGCGGGCGGTTGGGCTTGGGAGTGCGCGGGTGGTTGAGCCGGTGAGTGAGCCGGCGGCTGCGCGGCGGGCTTGCCCGGGTGGGCCTGCGCGGGCTGCTGTGCCGATTGCTGGCCCGGCTGCTGGCCCGGATGCTGGCCCGGCTGGGCGGGCGGCTTGGCGGGCAGGTGCACGGGCGGCTGGGCAGGCGGTTGCGCGGGCGGCCGGGCGGGTGGCTGAGCGGGTGGTTGAGCAGGTGGCTGGGCGGGTGGCTGGCCCGGGGATCCCGCCGGTGGGCCGACCGTGACCGGGCGGGGCTGGGGAGCGTGGGCGGGCGGGGCGCCGGGCTCGACCTTGACGGTGACGCCGTCCTTGCCCCGCACCACCCCCTTGGCGACCACATCGATCACCAGGCGGACGGACCCCTGCGCCCCGACCACGGGTTCCGCTGGGCGTACGGTGATGGCGCGGATGGCGGGCTCGGTCGCGGCGGAGGCAGCAGGTGCGGGCACCGTGAGCGACCCCGCCGCGAGCGAGACGAGAAGAACACTTCTGGTCATGATCGAGACGGTAGGAACCGTCCGGTAATGGACAGGACCACAACACACGCCCCGAATGGCAAAAGCCTCAGGCGGTGCCGGGTTCGCCGTAGAGCCCGTCGATGATGTCGGCGTACTTGGTGTGGATGATGCGCCGCTTCAGCTTGAGGCTCGGGGTGAGCTCCTCGGTCTCGGCCGTCCACTCCACGCCGAGCAGCGCCCACTTCTTGACCTGCTGCACCCTGGCCAGCTTGGCGTTGGCCGCCTGTACGGCCGAGTCGACCTCCGCCAGCACCTCGGGATGCTCGGCCAGTTCGGCCAGCGAGCCGTACGTGATACCGCGCGCCTGCGCCCAGCCCGGCGCCACCTCGGCGTCGAGCGTGAGCACGGCCACCGGGTGCGGCCGGTTGTCGCCGTAGGCCAGGGCCTGGCCGATGAGGCTGTGCTGCTTGAGGTGGTTCTCGATCTCGGCCGGGGAGATGTTCTCGCCGCCCGCGGTGATGATCAGCTCCTTCTTGCGGTCCACGACCCGGTAGAAGCCGTCCTCGTCCACCGTGCCGATGTCGCCGGTGTGCAGCCAGCCGTCGGCGTCGACGAGGTCGGCGGTGGCCTCGGGGCGGTTGAGGTAGCCGGCCGTGTTGAGCGGGCTGCGGGTGAGGATCTCGCCGTCGTCGGCGATGCGGATCTCCACGCCGGGCTCGGCCCTGCCGACGGTGCCCAGGCGGTAGCAGGCGGGGCTGTTGCCGGTGAAGGCGCCGGTCGTCTCGGTCATGCCGTACACGTCGATGACCTTGAGCCCGAGACCGGCGTAGAAGCGCTGCACCTCGTCGGGCAGCGGCGCGGCACCGGTGGCGGTCCACTCGGCGCGGTCGAAGCCGATCATGCCGCGGATGACGGACAGCAGCGCGGCGTCGGCCTTGTCGTAGGCGGCCTGGATCTCGGGGGTGACCGTGTGGCCGTGCTGCCCCGCCTCGACGTAGGCGGCGCCGGCCGCCATGGCCTCGCGTACGGCGGCCTGCTGCTCCTCCGGCTGGGTGGCGAGGACGGCGAGCAGCCGGGCCATCATCTTCTCCCACACGCGCGGCACGCCGAAGAACATCATCGGCCTGACCTGCCCGAGCGTGGCGCCCAGGTTGGCCAGGTCGGTGCAGAAGTGCACGTGGGAGACCTTCACCAGCGGCAGGTAGAGGCTCAGGATGCGCTCGGCGATGTGCGCGTAGGTGAGGTAGGAGATCTGGGTGCCGCGCATGGGCAGCGAGGTGAGGCGGTCGGTGGCGGCGACCTCGTAGAAGATGTTGGCGTGGGTGAGCGGCACGCCCTTGGGGGTGCCGGTGGTGCCGGAGGTGTACAGGACGGTGGCGACGTCGCCAGGGGTGACGGCGCGCCAGCGGGCCTCGACCTGGCCGGGGTCGGCGGCCAGGCGTTCGCGGCCGAGGGCCAGGAAGTCCGCCCAGGTCATGAACCGGTCGCCGGCCGGAGCCCCGTCCAGCATGATGATCCTGCGCAGCCCGTCCAGCCGGTCCAGCACCGGCTCCCAGCGGGCCAGGTCGGCGGGGCCGCCCAGCACCGCGTACCTGGCGCCGACGTCGCCGGCCACGAAGGCGATCTGGTCGGGCGCGAACGTCGAGTAGACCGTGCAGCCGACGCCGCCCGCGTGCACCGCGCCGAGATCGGCCAGGACGTGCTCGCTGCGGTTGACCATCATGAGGGCCACGGACTCGCCGGGCTCGAGCCCCAGGGCGACGAACGCGGCGGCGATCTCCAGCACCCGCTCCCTGGCCTGCCCGTAGCTGAGCGTGTTCCAGCCCTCGCCTTCGGGATCGGAGTAGGCGGGTGCGTCGTGGTGCTGCTCGGCCGCCTGTCTCAGCTGCTCGCACACCGTACGGCCGGCGATCTGCCGCTCGATCTCGGCCCGGACTTCGAGGACTTCGCCCATGGCACGCGCCTCCAGTCAGTAATCACTTGCATGATTGGTTCGCATCGCACCACAGCGCGGGGGTAGCGGCAAGAGCTTGCGGAGAAAGACGCGCCTTCGTCACGTACAGTGATCACAGCGATGCGAGCAGTGTGGGGGCAGGCGTGAGCGACAGGACGTTCTTCGGGCATCCGCGGGGCCTGGCGACCTTGTTCGGCACCGAGATGTGGGAGCGGTTCTCCTGGTACGGCCTGCGGGCGATCCTGGCCACGTTCATGGCCGCCTCGCCCGCACACGCCGGCCTCGGGCTCTCTCAGGAGACGTCCCAGGCGGTGGTGGGCGTCTACGGCGCGCTCATCTACCTGGTGGCGCTGCCGGGCGGGTGGATCGCGGACCGCATCCTGGGGGCGCGCAGGTCGGTGTTCTGGGGCGGGTTCGTCATCATGCTGGGGCACATCAGCATGGCGATCCCCGTGACGTCGGGGCTCTTCGTCTGGCTGGGGCTGCTGCTCATCATCATCGGCACGGGCCTGCTCAAGCCGAACATCTCGGTCATGGTCGGCCGGCTCTACCCCGAGGAGGACGACGGGCGCAGGGACGCCGGGTTCTCGCTGTTCTACCTGGGCATCAACCTCGGCGCCTTCTTCGCGCCGCTGGTGGTGGGCTGGCTGGCCGAGGGCGACCGCTGGCACCTGGGCTTCAGCGCGGCGGCGGTCGGCATGGCGCTGGGCCTGGTCCAGTACGTCCTGGGCGGCCGGAGCCTGCGCGGCGTCGGCGAGCGGCCCGGCATGCGGCTGTCCCGGCGCGAGCGCCGCCACTTCGGCCGCCTGGTGGCCCTGGGCGTGGTGCTGCTCCTGGTGGTGCTGGGCGCGTGGGCGGCGACGGGCACGCTCACGATCGACCGGTTCACGGTGGCGCTCACGGTGGTCATCGTGATCGTGCCGATCGTCTACTTCGGCTACATCATGTTCGGCAGCCACGACCTGACCGGCGACGAGCGGACCCGGATGAAGGCCTACATCTGGCTGTTCGTGGCGGCGTCCATCTTCTGGATGATCTACGACCTGGCGCCGAGCAAGCTGCTGTTCTTCGCCCAGGACCACACCGACCTGTCACTGTTCGGCCTGAAGATCAACCAGGCCACGACGCAGTCGTTCAACCCGCTCTTCATCATGATCTTCGTGCCGGTGTTCGCGGCGCTGTGGGTAAAGCTGGGCACGCGGGTGAGCACGCCGCAGAAGTTCGCGTTCGCGCTGGTCATGGTGGGGCTGAGTTTCGTGGTGATGGCCGTGGCGGCGGGGCTGGCCGGCACGGGCCGGGTGTCGGTGTGGTGGCTGGTGCTGGTCTACCTCATCCAGGTGTTCGGCGAGCTGTCGCTGAGCCCGGTCGGGCTGTCGGTGACGACGAAGCTGGCGCCCGAGGCGTTCAAGGGGCAGATGCTGGGGATCTGGTTCATCGCGGTGTCGGTGGGCGACGCGGTCGGCGGGCAGACCGGGCGGCTCAACCGGGTGCTGTCGGAGCCGATGTACTACCTGGTGCTGGCGGCGATGGCGATCGTGGCGGGGCTGGCGCTGTTCCTGTTCACGCGGAGCTTGCGGGTGATGATGGCCGAGCACCACGAGCCCGTCATGCGGTAGACATTCCGATCGTGTCCGAACTTCTCGACCTGGTAGGCATCTTCGTCTTCGCCCTGTCCGGCGCGCTCATGGGAGTGCGCAAGCGGCTCGACGTGGTGGGCATGGGGGTGCTGGCGGAAATCACCGCGCTCGGCGGTGGCCTCGTCCGCGACCTCATCCTGAACGTGCGCCCGATCGCCTTCCAGAGCCTCGGGTACGTCCTCGTGCCGGTGGCCGCCACGGTGATCGTCTTCTTCTTCCATCCGCACGTGGCCCGGGTGATGCCGGCCATCCTGGTGCTGGACGCGGCGGGGCTCGGGCTGTTCTGCGCGGTCGGCACGGAGAAGGCGATGGAGTACGGGCTCAGCCCGCTGCACGCGGCCCTGCTCGGCGTCACGACGGCCGTGGGCGGGGGCATGCTGCGTGACATGCTGGCCGGGGAGATCCCCACCCTGCTGTACGACCGGCAGCTCTACGCGGTGCCCGCGCTGCTGGGCTCGGCGGTGATGGCGGGGCTGTCGGCGTACGGGCTGCACGGGTGGCAGGCCACGCTGGCGGCGGCGCTGCTGGCGTTCGGGCTGCGGATCGCGGCGATGCGCTTCAAGTGGCGCGCGCCGCTGGCCAGGGGGGTCGGCGAATGAGCCTCACACCATCGCGATGAGCTGGTCAGAGGGGCGCGGGGCGCCGGTGGGGCCGTGGTCGCGGGCGGCGCGCAGGCGGGTGACGGCGTCGGCGAGCAGGCTGGGCGGCTGCGTGTACGGCAGGCGGAGGTAGCCCTCCAGGGTGCCTTCCAGGCCGAACCAGGGCCCGGGCGCCAGGCGTACCCCGTGGGAGAGCGCGGCCTCCGCGAGCGGGGTGGAGCCGGCGCCGTCCAGGCGCACCCAGAGGGCGCCGCCGCCGCGCGGCGGCTCGAACGTCCACTCGGGCAGCCGGGCGCGCAGCTCGGCGGCCAGGGTGTCGCGCGAGGCGCGCAGCGTGCGGCGGCGCTCGGCGCGGGTCTCCTCCAGCCGGTCGAACAGCCGGGCCACCACGAGCTGCTCCAGCACCGGGCTGGCGATGTCCACCGCCGAGCGGAACATGGTGAGCCGGCGGGCCAGGGCGGCCGTGGCGCGGATCCAGCCGATGCGCAGCCCGCCCCACCACAGCTTGGAGGCGGAGCCGATGCTGATCACGCGGTTGTCGGTGTCGAAGGCGGCCATCGGCGAGGTGCGGGGCACCTCGTCCAGCGCCAGCTCCGACCAGGTCTCGTCCACCAGCAGCAGCGTGCCGGCGCGGCGGGCGGCCCCGGCGACGGCGGCGCGGACGGCGTCCTCCATGAGGGCGCCCGTCGGGTTCTGGAAGTCGGGCATGAGGTAGGCCAGGCGGGCGCCCGACTGGAGCATGGCGCCGGCGACGAGGTCGGGCCGCCAGCCCTCGTGGGAGACGCCGGTCGGGACGAGGCGGGCGCCGAGCCTGCGGGCGGCGTCGATGGCGTGCGGATAGGTCGGCGACTCCACCATCACCGGGTCGCCCGGTCCGGTGAGCAGGCCCATGACCAGGTGGATGGCGTGCTGGGCGCCGGTGGTGACGACGATCTGCTCGGCCCGGGTGGCCACTCCCCTGGCGGTGTAGCGGGCGGCGATGCGCTCCCTGAGCGACGGCAGGCCCATGGGGTCGTAGCCGTTGCCCATGCCGTACCTGGGCAGGTCCTCCACCGCCGCCGCCATGGCGGCGGTCAGGGCCGCGGGGGCGGCGGGGGCGGCGGTGTGCAGCTGGATGAGGCCGTCGCGGTCGGTGCCGAGCCACGGGTTGTCGGGCCAGACGGCCGGGTCGGGCAGCGCCGTCCAGCTTCCCGAGCCCTGCCTGCTCTCCAGGTAGCCGCCCTCGCGCAGCAGGTCGTAGGCGGCGGTCACGGTGGTGCGGCTGACCTTGAGCGTCTCGGCGAGGTGGCGCTCGGCGGGCATGCGCACGCGTACCGGGATCTGGCCGTCCATGATCAGGGTGCGGACGCCGTCGGCGAGGGCGCGGTAGTACGGCCGCGCCGCCGGATCGACGTCCACGAGCCTGGCCACCTGCATCGCTGACATGTGCCGCATAAGGCCACTTTTCGTGATTGGCCCTGTTTTGGCAAATCGGAGGATGCCAATCTGGGGGCCATCATGAGTGAATCAACCGTCCCGTTGCCGAGTTCCCTGCCCGCCCGTCTCGTCCGGCTCTACGGAGGTCTGGCCCTGTACGGCCTCGGCATCGCGCTGCCGCTGGAGTCGGGCCTCGGCAACAGCCCCTGGAACGTCTTCCACGAAGGCGCCGCCCTGCGCACCGGCCTGTCCATCGGGACGGTCATCCTCGCGGTGGGCGCGCTGGTGATGCTGCTGTGGATCCCGCTGAAGCAGAAGCCGGGGCTCGGCACGATCAGCAACGTGCTGCTCGTCGGCCCGTTCGCGGACGCCGCAGTCTTCCTGCTGCCGACCCCCGAGCTGCTGGTGTTCCAGATCTTCTACTGCGTCCTGGGTGTCGTCGTCATCGCCCTGTCCACCCTGCTCTACATCGGCGCGGGCCTGGGCCCCGGCCCCCGCGACGGCATCATGACCGGGCTGGTGCGGCTGGGCATGTCCGTACGGGTGTCCCGCCTGTCCATCGAGGTCGCCGTGCTGATCGCGGGCTGGCTGCTCGGTGGCACGGTGGGTCTGGGGACCGTGGTGTTCGCGCTGGCGATCGGACCGTTGACGCAGGCGTTCACCCGCTGGTTCCCTCTGACGTGATCCCGTGGCCCGGGGCGGACATGACGCGACATGATCGACCCGGCCACGGGATCACCCTTTCTCCGAGTAGCGTCTAGGCATGCGGATCGAGGATTACGCGCTGATCGGAGACATGCAGTCCGCCGCCCTGGTCGGTCGGGACGGCTCGATCGACTGGCTCTGCCTGCCCAGGTTCGACTCGCCTGCGTGCTTCGCGGCACTGCTCGGCAGCGAGCGCAACGGGCACTGGTGGCTCGGCCCCACCGGGAGGAAACCCGCCACCAGGCGGCGCTACCGTCCCGACACGCTGATCCTGGAGAGCGAGTGGGACACCCCCACGGGCACCGTGCGCGTGGTCGACTTCATGCCGCCGCGTGACCGCAACCCCGACGTCGTGCGCATCGTCGAGGGCGTGTCCGGCTCCGTCCAGGTCTCCACGCAGTTGCGTGTCCGCTTCGACTACGGCCGCATCGTGCCGTGGGTGCGCCGCACCAACGGTCACCTGCAGGCCATCGGCGGGCCCGACTCGGTGTGGCTGCACTCCCCCGTGCCGCTCAAGGGCGGCGACTACGCCCACCGGGCGACGTTCACCGTCAACGCGGGCGACCGGCTGCCGTTCGTGTTCACCTGGCATCCCTCGCACGAGCCGATGCCGCCGGAGATCCAGTGCGACGCCCAGCTCGACGAGACCGAGGCGTTCTGGGCCGAGTGGGTGGACAGATGCACCTACGCGGGGCCGTACCGGGAGGCCGTGGTCCGGTCCCTGATCACGCTCAAGGCTCTGACGTACGCGCCGACGGGCGGCATCGTCGCCGCGCCCACCACGTCCCTGCCGGAGGACCTGGGCGGCGTGCGCAACTGGGACTACCGCTTCTGCTGGCTGCGCGACGCCACGCTGACGCTCGACGCGCTGATCAGCTCCGGCTACCTGGAGGAGGCGGCCGACTGGCGCGCCTGGCTGCTGCGCGCCATCGCGGGCCGCCCGCAGGACCTGCAGATCATGTACGGCGTCGCCGGCGAGCGCCGCCTGCCCGAGCTGCGCCTCGACTGGCTCGACGGCTACGAGGGCTCCCGCCCCGTCCGCATCGGCAACGAGGCGGTCAAGCAGCTCCAGCTCGACGTCTACGGCGAGGTGATGAACTCCCTGTACGTCGCCCGCACCCGCGGCCTGTCCGCCGACGACCGGGCGTGGACCATCCAGCGCCAGCTCCTCGACTACGTGGAGGAGCACTGGGACGAGCCCGACGAGGGCCTGTGGGAGGTGCGCGGCCCGCGCCGGCACTTCGTGCACTCCAAGGTGATGTGCTGGGCGGCGCTCGACCGGGCCGTCAAGTACGTCGAGCGCTTCGGCCGTACCGGGCCGGTCGACAAGTGGCGGACGCTGCGCGACACCATCCACGCGGAGATCTGCGAGAAGGGCTACGACGCCGAGCGCAACACCTTCACCCAGTCCTACGGCTCCTCGGAGCTGGACGCGGCGCTGCTGATGATCCCCATGGTGGGCTTCCTGCCGATCGACGACCCCCGCGTGACCGGCACGGTGGCGGCGATCGAGAAGGAGCTCATGTCCGACGGGTTCGTGCTGCGCTACCCGATCGCCGAGGACAACGACGTCGACGGGCTGCAGGGCGGCGAGGGGGCGTTCCTGGCGTGCAGCTTCTGGATGGTGGAGGTCATGGCCATGCAGGGGCGCAAGGCGGAGGCCGAGGACCTGTTCGAGCGGCTGCTGGGGCTGCGCAACGACGTGGGGCTGCTGGCGGAGGAGTACGACCCGCGCTACGGGCGGCTGGTCGGCAACTTCCCGCAGGCCTTCAGCCACGTGCCGCTGGTGCACGCGGCCCGCGCCCTTTCGTAGTGGTGAGCGGGTCGTGAGCAGGGTCGTGAGCAGGGTCGTGAGCAGGGTCGTGAGCAGGGCCGAGAGCAGGGTCGTGATCAGGTAGGCATCCCCCGCTCCCTTGGTGTTCAGGTCCGATTCATCCGGTTCCGCCACGCTCCCGCCGTAGCCGGCGCACCCTTTCCGGCAAGGACGGAGAAACACCCCATGGGCCACGGGCACCACCATCACGATCACGACCACGCGCACGAGCAGCTCGGAGACACCGAGGCCGCCGTGGTGCGGGACCTCACGGTTCCCGACGGGGAGCTGTCGCCGGGGCAGCTCTCGCGCCGCCGCATGTTCCGGCGGGCCGGGCTGCTGGGCGCCGGGCTGACCGCCGCGGGCGTGCTGGGGGCCGAGGGGCAGGCCGCCGCCGCCACGTCCAGGGACGAGGGGCGCGGGCGGGAGCCGAGGGACGGCTACCAGTGGCTGGCCGGCGACCACCACATCCACACGCAGCACAGCTCCGACGGCGTCTACCGGGTCATCGACCACGTGCGGCACGCCAACGCGTACGGGCTGGGCTGGATGGTCATCACCGACCACGGCGGCGCCACGCACGCCAAGATCGGCGTGGAGAAGGTGAACCCGGACATCGTGGCGGCCCGCGAGTCCGTCAAGGACACGCTGGTCTTCCAGGGCCTGGAGTGGAACATCCCGGCCGCCGAGCACGGCACCGTGTTCGTCGCGCCCGGCAGGAACGAGGTGGCGACGCTCAAGGAGTTCGAGAGCTCCTTCGACGGGTCGGTGAAGGGCGCCAGCTCCAACACGCCGCAGAACGAGGCGCTGGCCATCGCCGGGCTGAACTTCCTGGCCGAGGCGGTCAGGAAGCGGCGCGTGCCGGACGCGCTGTTCCTGGCCAACCACCCCTCCAGGAAGGGCATCGACTCGCCGCACGAGATCCGCGGCTGGCGCGACGCGCAGCCGTCGATCGCGATCGGCATGGAGGGCGCGCCCGGCCACCAGGCCGCCGGCATCGCCAAGCCGAACGGCCCCGGCGGCGGGCGCGGCTACTACGACAGCAACCCCGGCGCCGACTCCTTCCCCGGCTACCCGGCCGAGAGCTACAAGACCTTCGGCGGGTTCGACTGGATGACCTCCACCGTGGGCGGCCTGTGGGACAGCCTGCTGGCCGAGGGCAAGCCGTGGTGGATCACCGCGAACTCCGACTCCCACTGGGTGCACGGCGACACCAGCGACCGCGGCCCGAACAGCGACTTCAACGCCAACGGCCGCTACGAGGACCCCGTCTACAAGGGGGTGCCGAACTTCGGCTCGGGCGACTTCTGGCCCGGTTTCTACAGCAGGACGCACGCCGGCGCCGAGGACTTCTCCTACCGCGCCGTCATGGACGCCCTGCGCGCCGGCCGCGTCTGGGTGGACCACGGCGGGCTGATCAGCGGCCTGGTGGTACGGGCCCGCGCGGCCGGCACCGGCCAGCGGGGCGTGACGCTCGGCGGCACCCTCCAGGTACGGCAGGGCGCCCGCGTCGAGCTGGCCATCGAGATCACCCTGGCCGGGCGGCCGAACTGGGCGCAGTTCGTGCCCACGCTGGCCCGGGTGGACGTCATCCAGGGCGACGTCACCGGCCCCGTCTCCGACCAGGACGCCTTCACCACGCCGAGCACGAAGGTCGTGCAGTCGTACGAGGTGAACAAGAACGCCGGCACCGTCACCTTCACCTACCAGCTCGGCGCCGTCGACCACCCCGTGTACGTGCGGCTGCGCGGCACCGACGGCAAGCGCGGCGCGCCGGGCCTGCTGGGCGCGGCCGTGGACCCGAACGGGCCGGCCATCGACGTGTACGGCGACGCCGACCCGTGGAACGACCTGTGGTTCTACAGCAACCCGATCTGGGTGCTGCCGCGCCGATGATCCTCGGTCTCGACGCGGGATCCCGGACGTTGCCCGAGGCCGAGCACCTGCTCCACACCGTGGCGCGGGAGCTCGGCCTGCCGGGTGACACCGTCGGGTGCACCCATTTCGTCCCGGCGGGGCAGGCGGGCGACGAGCCGCACGTGGCCTGCTCGCTGTCCGTCCCCGCCTCCGTGACGCCGCCGGAGGTGGCCGCCGCGGCGCCGGAGGGCGCGTCGTGGGCGCTCGGTGAGGCGCGCACCGGCCCGCTGGCGGCCGGGGCGGCGCTGGCGGCGGCCGAGCACGAGGCCAGGAGCGGTGGCCGGGTCGTCCTGTTCCCCGGCCGCGACGTGCTCACCGGCACCCTCAGCGCGGGCGAGCTGCGCGACGGCTCGGCCATCGAGCGGGTGCTGCTGCTCGCCTCCCCGGGCCCGCCGGCCGACGACGTGCCGGTGGTCACCAACGACCACGTCAGGCCCGTCTGGCGGGACGGCCTGATGACCCTGCTCACCATGCCGGCCGCCGGTGGCCGGATCACCCCGGCCGAGGTGCCGAACCCCACTCCCTGCTGCGCCGACCACGCCTGACCTGCTCCGCTACGGGCCGGTCAGGCGCCGCTCCCCCGCCGTGGTGATCACGTACACCTGCCAGCTGTAGTAGGCGTAGTAGGCGCGCGGGTCGCGTTCGATCTGGCGGGCGTGCAGGAGGATGGCGTCCACGTACGCCTGGGACGGGTTGTAGGCGTGCAGGGCCCGCTGGTAGTCGCGGGGCGCGCCGCTGGCCTTGAGGTAGTTGGCCGCGCCCATGACCGCGTCGCGCGGGTCGCGCACGTCGCCGCCCATCCCGTACGCCTTCCAGGTGGCGGGCATGAACTGCATGGGGCCCTGGGCGCCGACGTGGCTGTCGGTGCGTACCCGGCCGAACTTGGTCTCCGCGAACATCACCGCCGCCAGCACCTCCCACTCCACCCCGAACCTGCGCTCGGCCTTCTTGAAGTGGCCGAGCAGCTCGCCGGCCGGGCGCGGCTGCTGCGTCCTGAAGACGGCGTCCGGCTTGATGGGGTGGGCCAGGGCGAGCAGCTCGCGGATCGCCGCCGTGTTGTCCCTGGCCTGCGCCGCCAGCGCGGCGGGCAGGCGGGCGAAGGTCTTGGTGGCCAGCCCGGGGTTGCGGGCGGCGTGGCGGTAGATGCGCTGCTGGTGCAGGGCCAGCAGCTCGAGGTCCTCCGGCGGCTCGCCGGGCGCGGGCTCGCCGCCCCGCGTCCAGGCGTCGATGGACGCGTTCAGCGCCTCGGTGGTCTTCTCCAGGGTCTCGGCCAGCTTCGCGGGGTTGCTGGGGATCTTCTCGTCGGGGGCCGGGAGCTGTTGCTCCTGGGACGGTGATGGCGCGGGGGCCGTGCTGGACGGCGGGGTGAATGGCTGCGTGGACGGCTGCGTGGACGGCTGCGTGGACGGCTGCGGGGACGGTGCGGTGGACGGCAGGGTGGGGGGCGGGCTGGACAGCCGGTTCGCCGGGGCCGGGCCGCACGCCGTCGCGCAGACGAGCACGCTGACGGGCAGGGCCGCCGCGGTCCAGGCGAGCCGTCGCGGGTGCTTCTGGCGTGCCTCCATGGTGGGCCAACCTACCCGGTGCCGGGCGGCCTGATCATCATTCGGCGGTTCCGGGGTCGCCGAGGGTGAGCTTGCCCGCGTACAGGAGGGTCGCCTCGGGGGTGAGGGGGTGGAACGTCCCCGCACGGACGTCGCGGTAGGCGCGTTCGAGGGGGGAGCGGCGGAAGTACGAGCCTCCGCCGGCCAGGTCCATGGCCAGGCCGACGACCTCCACGGCGGCCACGACGGCCTCCCGTTTGGCGATCATCACGGTGGCCAGGGTCTCCGGGGTGCAGGCGTAACCGGGGCCCAGCTCGTCCAACGCGCCGGCCAGCGCCCACCATGCGGTCCTGAGCCGCGCGTCCATGAGCCCGGCCAGCCGCTGCGCCGTCGGCGGCATCACCTGGGGGCGGGCGGCGGGCGAGGGGCCGGCGGCGTGGGGTGCGACGCCACCTCCGGCCTGGGGCGCAGCGCGGGTGGCGGCGCGGGTGGCGGCGCGGGTGGCGGCGCGGGTGGCGGCGCGGGTGGCGGCGCGGGTGGCGGCGCGGGTGAGGGCGCGGGTGACGGCGGTGTCGCGGGCCTGGGCGGCGATGCCGAGGTAGGTGGCGGCGATGACAGGCGCGAAGTGCACCTCGGCCGTGGTCAGCACGTCGCCGAACTCGCCCCACGGCCTCCTGGCGACGACGGCCTCCGCCGGGACGCGCACGTCCTCGAAGACCAGGTCGTGGCTGGCGGTGCCGCGCATGCCGAGCGTGTCCCAGGTCTCCTCCAGCCGCACGCCGGGCGACGGCAGCGGCACCGAGAAGTGCGCCACCTCGCACCCCGGCCCCGGCCGGCCGAGCACCGCGCAGGTGCTGATGGCGCCCGCCTCGGGAGCCTGGCTGCAGAAGACCTTGCGGCCGCTCACCCGCAGCGAGCCGTCGGCCTCGACGACGGCGGTCGTGTCCGGCCACAACCAGTCGGAGCCCCCGCTGGTGGCGATCACCAGCTCGCCGGAGCCGATCCGGCGCAGCATCCGCTCGGCGCCCGCAGCGCCCCTGGCGTGCAGGTAGGCCTGGTTGACCGTGCTGTGCAGGTGCATGGACACCGCCAGCGCCGTGGCCCCGTCGTGGCGGCCCAGCTCGGCCTGCGCGTAGCACACCTGCCGCAGGGACGCCCCCAGCCCGCCGAGCTCGACCGGCACGGGCAGGCGCAGGTAGCCGTTCGCGCGCATCGCCCGGTAGGCGGGGGCCACGAACGTGGCGTCCCGGTCGTGCTCGGCCGCGTGCCGCGCCGCCACCGCGCCGATCTCCGCCGCCAGCGGCACGAACGCGTCGTCGCCGTCCCTGAGCGGCACCGGGTAGGTGCGGCGGGCCCGCCCGGGCGCCGCTGCTGTCGTCGCCATGGTGATCAGTCCCCTCCTGCTTCGTCCCTGCGGGAGCTAGAGAGGCGGTGGGGCGCCGGATTAGTACGAGGACCGCGCGGCGGGGATCGGGGGCCGGGGAGGGGACGGTCCCCGGTCACGCGTACGGCGTCAGGAACGCCTTCGGGCGCAGTGCCCTGGCCACGATGCGCACGTCGCCGATCCAGCCGTGGAACCCCTGCCCGTACTTCGACGTACACGACAGTGCGGCGCGCGTCGTTGACCACGGCCACGTGCGTCCAGCGGCCCACCGGCAGGCGTGGCTCCATGAGGTGGAGTCGGCGTCGCGGCCGGTGGGGTCGGGCGACCGGCCGCTGCTCTCGCCGGCGTCGCCGCTGCGGCCCTCCCCAGGAAGAACCTCCTGCTTGATCGTTACAGGGACGTAGTCTCCCTTCATGCCGGATGTCTCCTTCCTGCTCGTCTTCGTGATCACGCTCGGGGTTCCGGTGATGCTGGCGTGCTGCGCCACGATCCTCGCGGCGAAGGCGGCTCCTCGCGGGCGGCATGGCAAGGTGCGGGCCGGCTACCTGTTCCAGGGCGCGACCGTGGCGGGAATGGGCCTCGTGGGGATGGCGATCGCCGCGCGGACCACGCTCGCGGACGGGTCGTACGACGACTTCGGCTCGGCGATGACCGAGCTTGGCCGCGATCTTCAGCGCGGCGGTGTTCCTGCTCGGGCTCGGGCCCGCCGTCCCGTGGCTGCTCGGGGCGCTCGGGCGGCTGCCTGGGCCGCTCCAGGCGGCGGCCCGGCACCTGGCGGACGACCGGGCTCGCACGGCCCCCGCCGTGGCGACGACCATGGTGGCCACGGCGGTCACCGTCGCGCTGGCGATCGTCGCGCCCGCGCAGACCGCGCAGGACAGGGCGAACTACGAGCCCCGGGCCCAGCCGGGCGCGCTCGTCGTCCTGTTCGCACCGGAGCAGGCGGCGGCCACCGAGGCGGCCGTCCGGCGGGAGTCACCCGGCGTGCCGGTCGCCCGCGGCTACGAGGTGGCGACGGGGTATCTCGACGTGCTGGACGACAACGACCACGCCAGCAACATCGGCGACCGTGCGCTGCTCAGCTACCTCACCGGCGATCCATCGCCGCCCTACGACCCGGGCACCGCCGTGGTGGTCGCGGAGGAGGCGGAATCCGGTCACACCGTGCGGTACCAGTACCATCTCTCCGACCCCGACGACTCCAGGACCAGGAGCATCCAGGCGATCTCCGTCGAGCCCGCTCCCGGCGGCCTGGAGCGGGTGTTCGTACCCATGGAGTTCGTGCAGGGGTTGGGGCTGCGGCTCGACGTCGTGGCGCTGATCGTGGATCCCGCGCTGCATCGCGCCTCGGCGGCCGATCGGGACCGGCTCGCCGGACTGCTGGGCGATCGTGTCGAGGTGTACCTGGAGCAGGGGTTCCGGGACACGGGCGGCTGGCGGTACCTCGCCGCGATCCTCGCGCTCGTCGGCCTCGCCGGGGCCCTGGTGGCCACGGCGCGGTCGGAGCGCCCGCGGGTCCTGCGCCGGCTCGGCTCCCCGCGGCTGCTCACCGCCTGCCGGGCGGCCCTGGCGGCGGCCTGCGGCACGGTGGCCGGCGTGCCGGCCGGGTGCGTGATCGGCCTGCTGCTGGCCTGGCCCTTCACCACCTCGATCGGGTGGGACGTGGCGCCGCGGGTGCCGTTCGAGACGCCGTGGGCGCTGATCGGGCTGCCGGCCGTGGCGATGCCGCTGCTGGCGGGGCTGGGCGGGCTGCTCGTCAGGAAGCCGACATCCGGTCGCGGATGGCGTCCACGTGCGTCATCGCCGGCGTCGCCGTGACGCCGTGCAGCACCACCGAGGCCACCACCGTGAACCCGGTGACCGCCCACAGCTCCTCCGCCGGTACGCCGAAGTCGGCCTGCCCCAGCGCGTACGCCAGGTAGAACAGCGACCCGATCCCCCGGATGCCGAAGAACGAGATCGCCAGCCGTTCCCTCGGCCCCGCCGGGCCGCCCCACTGCACCAGCCAGCCCGCCAGCGGCCGGATGACGAGCAGCAGCAGGAGGCCGACGGCGGCGCCGCGCCAGGTGAGCGCGGCCAGGCCGCCGGTCGCCACGAAGCCGCCGAGCAGGAGCAGCAGCCAGGCCGTGAGCAGGCGTTCGATCTGCTCGACGAAGCCGTGCAGGACGTTGTTGTAGCCGTGGCCGTGCTCGGCGCTCCTGATCGCGCACGCGGTGACGAACACCGCGACGAACCCGTACCCCTGCGCCAGCTCCGTCACCCCGTACGCGAGGAACGTGCAGGCCAGCGCGACGAAGCCGTCGCGGCGCTCCGACAGGCGCAGCCCGTCGGACCTGGCGCGGAAGAACAGCCGGCCGAGCAGGCGGCCGATCAGGAGTCCCAGGACGGCGCCCGCCGCCGTCCGGTAGAGCACGTCCACCAGCGCCCACTCCCCCGCCCAGCCCGCCGTGCCGGCGGCGACGGCGATCGCCGCGTACACGATCGGGAAGGCCAGCCCGTCGTTGAGCCCCGCCTCCGAGGTCAGCGCGAAGCGGACCTCGTCGTCGGCGTTCTGGGCGTCCACGGGCTCGCCCACGTGCACGTCCGAGGCGAGCACCGGGTCGGTGGGCGCGAGCACGGCGCCGAGCAGCAGCGCGGCGGCGATCGGCCAGCCCGGCAGGGCCAGGGCCGCGGCGGCCACCCCGGCCACGGTGAGCGGCATGCCCAGGGCGAGCAGCCGCCAGGTGGTGGACCAGCCGCGCGCGCCGGTGCGGCGGTTGATCGCCAGGCCGGCGCCCATGAGGGAGATGACCACGCACAGCTCGGTGATGTGCTCCAGGGCCGTGCGGTGGGCGATCGGGTCGGGCTCCGGTAAGCCGATGGGCAGGGCGAACAGGAGCACCCCGGCGAGCAGATAGACCAGGGGGAGGGAGACGGCGCGGCGGTCGAGGTACTCGGGGAGGATCGCGGCGAGCAGTGCGGCGGCGCCCCCGAGGGCCAGGATGAGGTCGAGGGTGGACATCGCCGCCCCCTCTGCCCGAAAGATCGCGAAATATCCCTTTATGGAGGGCCTGTCTAGGAGCCGGCCGGCCTCCCCGCTGGGTGTGGGGAGGCCGACGGTGCCCGTCGCTGAGGGCGGGTCAGGTCTGGCGCAGCCGCTCGATCAGCGCGTCGGCGTCGCGGACCAGGGCCGATCTGACCGCCGCGTCCCGCACGTTCCCGCGCTTCTCGGCGATCTTCACGAACCGCTCGAGCGCCGCGATCGCGAGCGCCCGCTTGCCCTTCTTCTCGTGCCGCTCGGCCTGCGCGAGCTGCTCCTGCAGGTCGGCGGCGGCCCGCCAGGTGATCGCCCCGCTCTGCCGGAAGCGGGAGACCAGCACCCGCACGTCCGCGTACGAGGTGGTCGTCGAGAACGTCACGGTCGTGGTCGCGGTCCGGCCGGCCTGGTCGGTGACGGTGCCCGTGAGCCGGTGCTCGCCGAGCGGCAGCGTCCACAACGCCACCGGCTTGCCGGAGCCGATCGCGGCGCCGTCGAGCTCCGCCGTGACCCCGGCCACGCCCGACACCGTGTCGGCGCCGGTCAGGACGGGGGTGAGGGTGGCGGAGTCGCCGTGGGGGCCGGGCTCCACGCCGGTGACCGTCAGCGTCGGGTTCGACTTGTCGATCTTGACGGTGAGGGTGCCGACCGCCGAGACGTTGCCGCCGTTGTCGGTGGCCCGGTAGCGGACCTGCCTGGCGCCCTCGGCGCTGAGCGTGACGGGGTTGTTGGCGTTGGACCAGGTGGCGCCGTCCAGGGAGTACTGGCGCGAGGCGACCGTGCCGTTGTCGGTGGCGGTGACGGCGAGCGTGACGTTGCCGGTGTACCAGCCGTTCGCGCCGTCCGGCTGGGCCGGGGTGAGGGTCGCGGAGACGACCGGCGGGGTGGTGTCGGCGACGCCGCCGCCCTGGAAGGTGAACGCGTCCACCTCCACGCCGCCCGAGGAGGTGACGTACAGGCGGCCGGTGCCCTCCGGCAGGCCGGTGAGCGGCGTGGTGACCGTCTGCCAGCCGTCGCCCGCCGGGACGGTCACGGTGGCGAACGGCTCGGCCGCCGGCGACTTCCACCGCAGCGCCAGCGTGCCCGCCCCCGAGGCCCTGGTCTGGACGCCGGTGATGCCGGCGAAGTGCACCGGGTCGTAGACGATCCAGTCGCCGGCGTCGAACGAGGTGACCTTGGCCTTGGCGGAGGCCGTGTCGTCGGCGGTCTCGGTGACGCCGCTGCTCTCGTCGGCGTGCTCGGCCTGCGCCAGCTTGGGGTTGAGGGTGAGCGCGGCCTCGCCGAGCGCGCCGGGGATGGAGCCGGCGCCGTTGTCGCGGTAGCTGACGACGACCACGCCGTAGATGTTCTCGGTCTCGCCGTGCTCGGGCGCGCTGGCCGGAGTGGGCCAGGCGCCCGCGCAGCCGGTGCCGAGCGTCTCCGGGTGCGCGTGCGTGTCGTGCCCGAGGCCGAACGTCCACTGCACCCGAGAGCACACCGGGTTGTCCCCGTCCTCGGCGTCGGACACCCCGATCTGGTACGGCAGCGCGTTCCCCCAGTCGAAGAACCCGCCGTTCGGCGGCGCCTTGACGGTCACCACGGGCGCGGTGTTGCCCACGGTGATCTCGACGGAGGTCAGTCCGGCCCGGCCGCCGGAGTCGGTGACGCGCAGCCGCGCCGCGTACTGGCCCAGCTCGGTGTAGGTGTGGGTGGCGGTGACGCCGGTGGCGTCGAAGTCGCCGTCGCCGTCGAAGTCCCACTCGTAGGTCAGCGTGCCCGGCTCGGTGTCGGTGGAGGCGGTGGCGTCGAAGGCCACGGTGAGCGGCGCGGCGCTGCTGGAGGTGCGGTCCGCCGCGATCCTGGCCTGCGGGGTCTTGTTGGCCGGGGTGTAGTCGATGCGGTAGAGGCCGGCGTCGGGGTTGGCGCGGAAGAAGCCGTCGCCGTACTCCAGCACGTACAGGGAGCCGTCGGGGCCGAACTCCAGGTCCATCGGGCTGTCGGTGATGGGCTGCGCCGCCGTGCGCAGCGCGCTGTTGGGCAGGAAGTGCTCGATCGCGGTGACCGGGCCGTCCGCGCCGGTGAAGGTGAAGGCCGCCAGGTAGTCCTGGGAGAACTCGGCGAAGAACGCCTTGCCGTCCCAGTACGCGGGCAGCTTGCCCGGCGCCGGGTTGTCCGGGTCGTAGTGGTAGACCGGGCCGCCCATCGGGCCCTGGCCGGTCTGCGGGTCGAAGTCGGTGAGCCCGGCCCAGGCGGCGGGCTGGTGGGTGTTGTTGTCGCCGTAGTACAGGTCGGCGGGCACGGCGGGCGGGAGCTGGGCCAGGCCGGTGTTCCAGCGCGAGGTGTTGCGCGGGCCTGCGGCGCAGTCGAACCACGGGCCCGGCTGGGCGGTCGCGAAGTTCCAGTCGTTGTAGTTGAAGTCGTCACCCGTGCAGTACGGCCAGCCGCTGTTCATCGGCTTGGTGAGCGGGGTGATGTTCCACTCGACGTACCCCATGGGCCCCCTGGCGGGGTCGCCGGTGCCGGCGTCGGGTCCGTAGTCGGCCCAGGACAGGGTGCCGGTCTCGGCGTCCACGTCCATCCTGAACGGGTTGCGCACGCCGGTCACGAAGATCTCCGGCCTGGTGCCGGCCGTGCCCGGCGCGAACAGGTTGCCCTCCGGGACCGTGTACGTGCCGTCCGCCGCCACCTTGATGCGCAGGATCTTGCCGCGCAGGTCGTTGCTGTTGCCCGCGCCGCGCCGGGCGTCGAGGCCCGGGTTCATGCCGGGCGCGTCGTTGTTGGGCGCCATGCCGTTGGCGCCCGGCGTGCCGGCGGGGGTGTTGTCGCCGGTGGCGAGGTAGAGGTTGCCGTCGGCGTCCCAGTCGAGGTCGCCGGCGACGTGGCAGCACTGGCCGCGCTGCGTCTCGACCTTGATGATGACCTGCTCGGTGGACAGGTCCAGGGCGCTGCCCGTCCACTTGAAGCGGGAGAGCTGGTTGTAGCCCTTCCACTGGTTCCAGTACGTCTCGTCCGCCCCTGCGGGCAGCGTGTTCGGCGCGGAGCCGGCGGGGGTGGCCTCGGGGTAGGGCGCCGTCATCGTCCTGGGCGCGTAGTAGAGGTAGACCCACTTGTTCTGGTCGAAGGCGGGGTCGAGGGCGATCGTCTGCAGGCCGTCCTCGGAGTTGGCGTAGACCGGGACGGTGTTGATGATCCTGGTGACGCCGGTGGCGGGGTCGGTCAGCCGGATGTCGCCGTTGCGGGCGGTGTGCAGCACCCGCCGGTCGGGCAGGACGGCCAGGTCGATCGGCTCGCCGACGTTCTTGGTGAGGGTGATCTTCTCGTAGCTGGACCACGTGGTGGCCGGGTCGTGCGCCTGGGCGGGTAAGGACAGGCAGGCGCCGGCCAGCACGAGGCCGCCGAGCACCGCGAGGGTACGCTGCATGGTGATGCTGCTCCTAGGACGAGGAGTGTCAGAGCCCGGGCCGCCACGCCCGCCGCGCCAACGGCGGGGTCGTCGTGGCGGTCCGGTTCCGTGTCAGGTCCGCCTCAGCCGCGCAGGGCGGCCAGGTTGCGGTAGCTGAGCTCGGCGAGCCGCAGTGACTGCGCCGGGTCGGCGCCTGGGGCGTTGTCCTGCTCGTACATCGGGTTGTGGTAGCCGTGCGCCCGCAGGCGGGAGAAGAAGCGGCGGTAGTCGATGTCGCCGGTGCCGAACGGCACCATGTCGTATCCGTTGGGCACGGCCGGGTTCGAGACGCCGTCCTTGGCGTGGAAGAGCGGGAAGCGCTTCTCCTGGGCCCTGACGGTGCGCAGCGGGTCGAAGACGTCGGTCCTGGTCGAGCCGTCGGGCGCGGTGTAGGTGCGGTGCTTGTACTGGGCGACGTGCGCCCAGTAGATGTCCATCTCGAAGTGCACGAGCCTGGGGTCGCTGATCCTGAAGAAGTACTCCAGCTTGCGGATGCCGGACGAGCGTGTCGGGCGGCCCTGCTCGTCGAGCGGGCCGCTGTCGAGCAGGAACGCGTAGGCGGCGTCGTGGTTGTGGGTGTAGAGCTTGATCCCGGCGTCGCGGGCGATCGCGCCGAGCGCGTTCCACTTCTCCGCCGCCACGTCCCAGTCCGCCTTGTACGCGCTGCCGGTCGGGTCGGCGCCGGTGCCCATATGGCCCAGGCCGAGGATGCCGGCGATCTCCAGCGACTGCTTGAACCGGTCGAGGTCGGGGGTCGTCAGCGGCCAGGAGCCGGGGATGAACCCGTGGTTGCCCTGGGCGCGCAGCCCGTTGTCGTCCAGCCAGCCGCGCAGCAGCCTGGCGCCCTCGACGGTCTCCAGGCTCGCGCCGCCCTCGGCGTCGGCGTGCTGGCGGTAGCCGGCGAACTCGACCTGCCGGTACCCGATGGCCGACAGCGCCTCCAGCACGCGCCGGAAACCCGACGGCGAGGTGGTGGCGGCCGGGTCGCGGGTGATCGCGTCGCGGACGGTGTAGAGGATGATGCCGCGCTTGCCCGGCGGGACGAGCACCCTGCGGGTCGTGGCGGCGGCGGGCTCGGCGAGGGGGATCGCCGCGGCGGCGGCCAGGCCGGTGGTGGCGGCGAAGAGGCTGCGGCGGGTCAGGCCCAGCCGGTGGCGGAGCGTCTGGGCGCGCTCCCGCTCCTCGTGCACGTGCTCAGGTAAGTCGCGCTCAGGTAAGTCGCGCTCGGGTAAGGCATGGTGAGGGCTCACGCGAGGGTTCCCTTCCTTGAGGGACGCGTGCGCCGACCACGTCGCAGCGGATCCGTGCCCGTTCGCCGCGGGCATGCCACCGCCCCCGGATCCCGGACGATCACCATTGTTACGCCGCCGTCGCGCAAGGGTCAATGGCCCTCGATGCCGCCGGGGGCGAGCACGTGCTCGACGACCATGACGGCGGCGCCGACGACGCCCGCGCGATCGCCCAGCTCGCCGGGCCTGATGCCGAGGTGCTGCGTGGCCAGCGGCAGCGACCGGCTGTAGATCGTCTCCCGCACCCCCGCCAGCAGTTGCTCCCCCGCCTCGGCGATGTCACCGCCGATCGCGATGACGGAGGGGTTGAAGAAGTTCACGATCGCCGCCATCACGGTGCCCACCTCGCGCCCGGCCTGCCTGACCAGCCGGGTGGCCCGCGGGTCGCCCGCGCGCATGAGCGTGACCACGTCCTTGCTGCCGCGGGCCTCGACCCCGGCGCGGCGCAGCGCGGCGGCCATCGAGGCGCCGCCCGCGACCGCCTCCAGGCAGCCGGAGTTGCCGCACCGGCACGGCGCGTCGGACGCGGGCACGCGGATGTGGCCGACGTCCCCCGCCGCGCCCCGCGCGCCGCGGTGCAGCCGGCCTCCGGAGACGATGCCGCAGCCGATGCCGGTGCCGATCTTGACGTAGATCAGGTGGTCCACGGCCGGGCGGGCGGCCCAGTGCTCGCCCAGCGCCATGACGTTCACGTCGTTGTCCACCAGGACGGGCGCCCCGAGCCGCTCCCGCAGCCACTCGGGCACCGCGAACCCGTCCCAGCCCGGCATGATCGGCGGGTTCACCGGGCGTCCGGTGCGGTGCTCGACCGGGCCGGGCAGCCCGACGCCGACGCCGCACACCTGCTCGGGGTCGCGCCCCGCCTCGGCCAGCAGGTCGCTCAGCTCCGCCGCCACGCCGCCGAGCACCCGCTCGGGGCCCAGCTCGACGGGCAGGTCGGCGACCCGCTCGGCCAGCACGTCCAGGCCGAGGTCGAGGACGGCCAGGCGGGCGCGGGTGGCACCGACGTCGGCGGCGAGCACCGCCCGGGCGCCGACGTTGAACGCGAACACCGCCGCCGGCCGGCCTCCTGAGGAGATCGAGCCCTCGCCCTCGACGACCCAGCGGGAGCCGATCAGCCCGTCCAGCCGCTGGGAGACGGTGGACCTGGACAGACCGGTGAGCCGGGCCAGCTCGCCCCTCGTCCTGGCCCGGCCGTCCCGCAGGATCGCCAACAGTGCCCCCGCCCCCACCGCGTGCCGGCCGTAGGTTGGCATGATCCCTACCTTACTTCGGCAATCGACTGACTTATGTTGACAAGAATTAAAAGTCAGATCTATCGTCCCGAAATATCACGGACATATGCGGTACTCGGGCGGGATTTCCGAGGATGTCCGGCGTTTTACGAGCTCCTCGCGCTGCGAGGGTCCGGCCCGGTCCACACCCGCCGTCGCGCCGAGACGCGCGGGCCAGGGAATGCCACCCGGGCCGGATTCGCCCTGCGGGGTCACGCGCGATGAGGCTGCCTGCTTCGATCCCCACTCCTTCTCGGTCACGGCCGCCGGGACCGGCGCGCAGCGACACGAGCGCGTCTCCGGCCGGCGGGCGGCACCCCTCGCTCACTGCTGCCCGCTCCGGGGGAACGCGCCCGGGCAGCGCACCATGTCGCGGGCCAGGTGACGGGCCAGGTGGCGGGCCAGGTGGCGGGCCAGGTGGCGGGCCAGGTGGCGGGCAGGTGGAGGCACGCCTGCCCGGACGGGCGGCCGTCGCGGGACGCGCAGGCCGAGGCTGCCGACGGGCGGGGCAGCGGGTTGCGGGTGCCGGGTGATGTGTGATGTGGTGCCGCTCCTGAACCCCGCTCCGGCTCCAAGGAGGCCCTGTCATGCCGTTCATGGTGGATGTGACCAGCGCGAACGTGACTACGGAATATCGCTCGGCGGAGCAGGGCCACTACGGCGGCACCATCCTGGGCCTGCGGCTGATGGCCGAGCGCACGCCGGCGGGGCTGGATCCGTTCGACCCGGCGGCCATGCTGTACGTGGCGGCCGGGACGCTGGGCGGGACTGCGGCTCCAGGGCTGGCCAAGGCGGTGTTCCTGGCGAAGTCGCCGCTGACGGGGGTGGCCGGGGAGGCGCACGCGCTGGGGCCGTTCGCGGCGGGGATGCGCGAGGCGGGGGCGCAGGCGCTGGCCGTGCTGGGCAGGGCGCCGCGGCTGTCGTACCTGCTGATCCAGGGCGGCGAGGTGACGCTGCACGACGCGGGTGAGCTGCGCGGGCTCGGCACCGCCGCCACGACGGACGCGCTGCGGGCGCGGCACGGCGCGCACGCGCACGTGGCGGCGATCGGGCCCGCCGGGGAGAACCTCGTGCGGTACGCGAGCGTGGTGACCGACCACGCCTACGCCGCCGGCCGGTACGGGCTCGGCGCGGTCTTCGGCGCGAAGAACCTCAAGGCCGTCGTCTGCGCAGGGGACGCGCCCGCCGAGGTGGCCGCCCCGGGGACGATCGCCGCGCTGACGGCCTACTATCGCGACTCCCTGGCCACCAACCCGCTCGCCAGGCTCCAGGCCGGGCTGCCCGGCTTCGCGGGCTGGGCGGACGACCCGATCGCCCCCGGCTACGCCTCGGTCCGCAACTTCTCGGTGCCCGGCGCACCCGGCCTGCGGGTCCCCTCGGCCCGCGACTACGACGGTCGCGCGGTCTCGGTCACGGGCTCCTGCCCGGGCTGCCCGAACGACTGCCTCAAGGTGTACGGGGACCGGTCCGGCGGGCTCGGGCAGGAGGCGTTCCTGTCGCTCGGCTGGAACCTCGGCATCGACGATCTGGATGTGATCCTGGCGGCCAACGCCCGCTGCAACGACCTCGGCCTCGACGTGGTTTCGCTGGGCGGCACGCTGGCGTTCGCGATGGAGTGCGCCGGGCGCGGCCTGCTGCCCGGGGGGCCGGCGTTCGGGGACGCGGCGGCACTGCCCGGACTGATCGAGCAGGTGGCCACCCGGTCGGGGGCGCTGGGCGGCCTGCTGGCGGAGGGCTCGGCGCGGGCGGCGCGCAAGGTGGGGCGGCGCGCGGAGGCGTACGCGATGACGGTCAAGGGCGCGGAGCTGCCCTGCTTCGACCCGCGCCCGCAGCCCGGCATCGGCCTCGGCTACGCGCTGGCCCCCGGCGGCCCCCGCTACGACGCGCTGGAGCACGACCTCGACTTCGACCCGGTCGCCGGGCTGACGTACTGCTTTCCCGAGGCCGCCCGCGCCGGCGCCCTGCCCGCCCCCGCGCACGACCTGGACGAGGAGCGGGGCAGGCGCAGCGCCCGGCTGCTGCGGCTGTGGAGCGGCCTGGACGCGCTCAACCTGTGCGTCTTCGCCTCCACCCCGACCCGCCCGCTGACCATCGACCACCTGACCACCCTGGTGACGGCCGTCCTCGGCGAGCCGTTCACCCTGGAGGGCCTGCTGGCGGCGGGGCAGGAACGGCTGGACGGGCTGCGCGCGTACGCGCTGCGCGAGAGCGGCGGGCGGCTCGACGAGGCGCTCCCTGACCGCCTGCACGAGGAGCCGATCACCGAGGGCCCGCACCGGGGCGCCGTCCTGGACCGGGCGGCGTTCGGGCGGGCCCGCGACGCGTTCCGCGCGGAGCTGGGGTGGGCGTCGCTGCCCGGTTGAACGCAGGACATCTCCCGTCGCCGGGGGCGGCGAGCCGGCGACCTCAGGCCGCGACGACCTCGGCACGCTGCGCTCGCCGCGATGGCCAGGGTGGATCGGGCCGTCGTCTCGCGGGTCGTCAACAAGAGCCCCACCCCGTCCACGCCGAGATCATCAAGGGCGCGGAGGCGGAGGCGGCCGCGCAGGGCTACGTGCTGGTCACCGGCAGCGCGACCGGCGCCGGGCCGGGCGAGTACATGGACCGTATCGGGCAGGGCCGCATCGACGGGCTGCTGCTGGCAGGCACCGGCGACGACACCACGCTCACCCAGCAGCTCGACCAGGCCGCCATCCCGTGGCTGATGCCGACCAACCGCAGCAGGGGCGTCGAACGGTACGTCATCCTGGACGACCAGCGGGCCGCCGCCCTGGCCGTGGAGCACCTCGTGCGCCTCGGCCACCGCCGCATCGCCCACCTCGCCGGCCCGTCGCGGGCCGACACCGCCGCCCGCCGCTCGGCCGGCTACTCGGCGGCGATGCACGAGGCGGGCCTGCCGGAGGGTCCGATCGTGGCGACCGGCTACACGCCCGCGGGCGGGGCGGGGGCCATGGCGCGGCTGCTGGCCGGCGACGACCGGCCGACGGCGGTCTTCGTGGCGAACGTGGCCTCGGCCATCGGGGCGATGGAGGGGATGCGGGCGGCCGAGGCGCTGGCCGGGCCGATCGAGCTGATCCGGCGCCGCTCCACCGTGCCCCCTGGACGATGACTTCCACCGTCCGCGATCGTCTACAGGTCATGAGCAGACTCCTGTACTCGGTGACCATGTCGGCGGACGGCTTCATCGCCGGACCGGGCGGCGACATGTCGTGGCTGTCCGCCCACCTCGGGCCGAACCCGGTGGCCGACGACCTCGTCGGCCGGATCGGCTCGCTCCTGGTCGGCAACCGCACCTTCCGCGGCGACGACCCGAACGCGGGCACGGACAAGGAGGGCGCGTTCGAGGGCGCCTGGCACGGCCCCCAGATCGTGCTGACCCACAACCTTCCCGGCACGCCGGTCCCCGGCGTGGAGTTCCACGACGACCTGCCCGGCGCCGTCGCGGCGGCCAAGGCCGCGGCGGGCGGCAGGTACGTCAACGTGCTCGGCGCCGACGTCGCCCGGCAGTGCCTGGAAGCGGGCGTGCTGGACGAGGTGCTCACGATGGTGGCGCCGGTGTTCCTCGGCGACGGCGTGCGGCTCTTCGACCATCCCGGCGGCACGAACGTCAAGCTCGACCGCCTCAGCGTCAGCCACGTGCCGCATGCGGTGAACATCTGGTATCGCGTGCCGAACTGAGCCTCCCGGGCCGGGGGAACCGACCGGACCTGAGGGGCCGGCCGGCAGGGGACAACGCGGGCGCAGCGCTGATGTTAGCGTTAACATCACGACTGGAAAGCGGCCCGAACGTACGAACGCTGACAATGCCCTGTCAAGAGCCCGCCCACCGGGCACGCGCATCGCCGCACTTCGCACGTCCACCCGCATGTAACTTTCACAGCCGGGTTGACGCTCGCGGAAGAGCGCGCCTACATTGCCTGCGACGCACCGGCGCAGCGTCCGACCCACCCCGAGGAGGACTCTTGCGCCGCCTGTTCCGTCTCGCCGCCACCGCCGCCAGCGCGCTGGCGCTCATGGGCGCCTCGTTCGCCTACCCCAACCCCGGCCGGGTCACCGGTGACGTCGTCGTGCACGACCCCACCATGATCCGCACCTCGTCCGGGTACGTGCTGTACTCCACGCACGGCTACCTGGAGGCCCGCACCTCCACCGACCGGATCACCTTCACCAGGGCCGGCTCCGCCTTCCGCACGCCGCCGTCGTGGTGGCGGACCTACTCCTCGGGCAACGACCCGTGGGCCCCGGACATCTCCCAGCAGGGCGGGAGATACCTGATGTACTACGCGGTCTCCAGCTTCGGCTCCAACAACTCCGCGATCGGCCTGGCCACCAGCTCCACCGGGCAGCCCGGCTCCTGGAGCGACCAGGGCATCGTCTACGCCACCACGACCGGCAACGACCACAACGCCATCGACCCGAACCTGCTCGTGGACGCCTCGGGCCGGTGGTGGCTGAGCTTCGGCTCGTACTGGACGGGCATCCGCATGATCCGGCTCGACCCCGCGACCGGCAAGCGGCACTCCTCCGACCGCACCCTCCACCACCTGGCCACCCGCCCCGACGCACCCTACGCGGTCGAGGCGCCCGACATCGTCCGGCACGGCTCCTACTACTACCTGTTCGCCTCCTACGACCGCTGCTGCGCGGGCCTCGACAGCACGTACAAGATCAAGGTCGGCCGCTCCACCAGCCCCACGGGGCCCTACACCGACCGCTCCGGCCGGTCGATGCTGAGCGGCGGCGGCACGATGGTGCTGGAGACCCACGGCGGCATCGTCGGGCCCGGCGGGCAGAGCGTGCTGTCCGACGTGGACGGCGACCTGCTCGTCTACCACTACTACGACGGCAACGCGAACGGCACGCCGAAGCTGGGGATCAACCTCATCGGCTGGGACTCGGCCGGCTGGCCGTACGTGTACTAGAGCACGTAGCTCTCGGCGGCGGTCAGGCTCCAGGCCGTAGGCGGCGGATCCTCCTGGGTCCCGCCGCCCGCGGCGCCGCCGTGGGCAGAGTTCGGGGCCCGGGGAGGCGGGTGACGCCCCGCGCGTCCTGATGTTTCGGCCATCCCAATCGAGGCCATTGACATCCCCACAAACCGGACTTTAGCGTGGTGCGAAACGTTTCGGCCCGCCGTACCGGCCCCCCGGAGTCCCATGACCTCGCTTCGTGACGTGGCCGAGCGCGCCCAGGTCGCCGTGAGCACCGCGTCCGCCGCGCTCAACGGCACCCGCCCGGTGGCCGCGGCGACCAGGCGGCGGGTCGAGCGGGCGGCGGCCGACCTCGGTTACCGTCCCAACCTGCTGGCCCGGGGCCTGCAGAGCAAGCGCACCCGCATCCTGGCCCTGCTGTTCCCCGCGCCGCGCGGCGGTTTCGGGCTGACCGAGATGGAGTTCGCCACCGGCGCCGCCGAGGCGGCCGGGGAGCTGGGCCATCACCTGCTGCTGTCCCCCGAGAGCGCCGACCCCATCGAGGAGTTGCGGCACCTCACCGGCCTGGGGCTGGTGGACGGGGTGCTGCTGATGGAGGTCGGGATGGAGGACGAGCGGACGGCGTTCCTGGCGGCGGCCGGGGTGCCGTTCGCGATGATCGGGCGGACGCGGGAGCCGGGCACGATCGACTACGCCGACATCGACTTCGCCGCCACCGCCAGGCAGGCGGTGGCGCACGTGGCCGGGCTGGGGCATCGCAAGCTGGCCCTGTTCGGCCTGGCGCGAGGCGCGCACACGGCCTGGTACGGGCCCGCCGTCCGCGCCGGGGAGGAGTTCGCCGGGGCCGCGCGCGAGCAGGGGCTCGCCTACGTGGACGGCTTCCGCCCCGGCTCCGCCGAGGAGGGCGGCCGGGCGTTCGAGGACCTGCTCGACGCCCATCCGGACGTGACGGCGCTGGCCGTGATGGACGACCGCGCGGCAGCCGGCGTGATCGCGGCCGTGGCGCGGCGCGGCCTGCGCATCCCGGAGGACCTGACGCTGCTGCTGGTGCTGTCGTCGGCGCGGGTGGCCGAGATGTTCCACCCCCGGCTCACCACGCTGGAACCGCCCAGCACGGAGCTGGGCCGGCTCGGCGCCCGCATGCTCATTGACCGGTTGCGGGGTGGCGGGCCGCCGCAGCAGCGGCTCGTGCCCTGCCGTCTGGTGGTCGGGGACAGCTCCGCGCCACCGCGTGAAGGGGGCGGATCTTGACGCTCGGGTTGCACACGGTCACCGAGGGCCGCGGGCTGCTTTTCGGCGGGGACTACAACCCCGAGCAGTGGCCGGAGGAGGTGTGGGAGCAGGACGCGAAGCTGATGCGGGACGCCGGCGTGAACCTGGTCACGGTCGGCGTGTTCAGCTGGGCGCGGCTGGAGCCGGAGCCCGGCAGCTACGACTTCGGCTGGCTCGACCGGGTGCTCGACCTGATGAGCGGGCACGGGATCGCGGTGGACCTGGCCGTCCCGACGGCCTCGCCGCCGCCGTGGCTGGGGCACCGCTGGCCGGAGACGCTGCCGGTGGACGAGGGCGGGCACCGGCTCTGGTACGGCTCGCGCAACCAGTTCTGCCCTTCTTCGGGCCCGTATCGGGAGCGCTCCCAGTCGATCACCACCGCGCTGGCCGGGCGCTACGCCGGCCATCCGGCACTGGCGATGTGGCACGTGGGCAACGAGTACGGCGAGGTCTGCCACTGCGACGCCTCCGCCGCCGCGTTCCGCGCCTGGTTGCGGGAGCGCTACGGCGACCTGGCCACGCTCAACCAGGCGTGGGGCACCACGTTCTGGAGCCAGGGCTACAGCGAGTGGGCCGAGGTGGTGCCGCCGCGCCGCGCCCCGTACCTCATCAACCCCACCCAGCGCCTCGACTGGTGGCGCTTCTGCTCCGGCGAGTTGCTCGCCCACTTCCGCGAGCAGCGCGACATCCTGCGCGCGCACACCCCGGGCGTCCCCGTCACCACGAACTTCATGGGTTTCTTCAAGCGGGTGGACTACTGGTCGTTCGCCGGCGAGCAGGACGTCGTCTCCAACGACTGCTACCCCGAGCCGGGCAACCCGCTCACCCCGGCCAGGACGGCGCTCACCCACGACCTGATGCGCGGTCTGTCGGGCGGCCGGCCGTGGCTGCTGATGGAGCAGTCCACCAGCGCCGTCAACTGGCGCGCGCACAACCTGCCCAAGCCGCCCGGCCAGCTCAGGCTGGAGTCGCTGCAGGCGCTCGCGCGGGGCGCGGACGGACTGTGTTACTTCCAGTGGCGGGCCTCCCGGTTCGGCGCCGAGCGCTTCCACGCCGCGATGGTGCCGCACGCGGGCGCGGACACGCGGCTGCACGCCGAGGTGCGCGCGCACGGGCAGGAGCTGCGCGGGCTCGCCGGGGTGGCGGGCGAGCCGGTGCCCGCGCGGGTGGCGATGGTGTTCGGCTGGGAGAGCTGGTGGGCGCTGGAGGAGCGCGGCAGGCCCAGCGACCGGCTCAACGCCGTGGACCAGTTGCTGAGCTACTACGTGCCGTTCTTCGAGCGCGGGGTGAGTGTGGACGTGGTGCCGCCTGACGCGGACCTGCCGGCGTACGCGCTGGTCGTGGCGCCGAATCTGTTCCTGCTCGGCGACCGCGAGGCCGCGGCGCTGACCGCGTACGTGGACGGCGGCGGCGTGCTGGTGGTCGGGCCGTTCTCGGGGGTCGTGGACCCGAACGCGCACGTGCGGACCGGGCGGTTCCCCGTGCCGCTGCGCGAGGTGCTGGGCGCCTCCGGCGAGGAGTGGCTGCCCGCGCCCGGCCCGGTGGCCTGCCGGTGGGAGGGCGGGGCGCCGTTCGAGGCGCAGACCTGGACCGAGCTGCTGCGCGCCGAGGGCGCCGAGGCGGTGGCCGAGTTCACCGAGGGCGACCTGGCCGGGCGGCCGGCGATCCTGCGGCACCGCTCCGGGGCGGGCGTCGCCTGGTACGTGGGCACCATGCCCGAGCCCGCCGCGCTGGTGAGCCTGGCGGGGCGGGTGCTGGCCGACGCGGGCGTGACCGGCGTGCTGGACGGCCTGCCGCCCGGCGTCGAGGCGGTGCGCCGCGGCGAGGTGCTGTTCCTGCTCAACCACGGCGCCGCCACGGTACGCGTGCCGGTCCCCGGGCCGGGCGTGGACCTGCTGACCGGCTCCCCCGCCGAGGGCCACGTCACGCTGGCTCCGCGCGCCGTCGTCGCCCTGCGCCCGGAGGTGCCGGCGGCATGAAGTTCAAGGACGGCTACTGGCGCATGCGCCCAGGCGTGCGCGGCGACTACGCCACCGCCGCCCACGACGTGAGCGTGCGGGACGGCTCGCTGCGCGTCCTGGCCGCGACGCGGGCGATCACCCGCCGGGGCGACACCATCGACGGTCCTGTCCTGCGGGTGGACCTGTCGTCGCCGATGCCGGACGTGATCCGCGTCCGCACCGTGCACTTCGCCGGGTCGGTGCCGGACTCCCCCGCCTTCGCCGTACGCGACGACCGGCCGGAGGTGAAGATCGCCGTGGACGCCGGGGAGGCCACCCTGACCAGCGGCGATCTCACCGTCCGGGTCCGCAGGGACGCGCCCTGGGAGCTGGCGTTCAGCGCCGGCGGCCGGGAGCTGACCCGCAGCGCCGGCAAGAGCCTGGGCGTCATGCGCGACCCCGCCGACCGGCACTTCATGGTCGAGCAGCTCCGGCTGAGCGCGGGCGAGCTGGTGTACGGGCTCGGCGAGCGCTTCGGCCCCCTCGTCCGCAACGGCCAGTCCGTCGACGTCTGGAACGAGGACGGCGGCACCAGCAGCGAGATGGCCTACAAGAACGTGCCCTTCTACCTCACGAACCGGGGTTACGGGGTGTTCGTCAACCATCCGGGCCGGGTCTCCTTCGAGGTCGGCTCGGAGACCGTGTCACGGGTGCAGTTCAGCGCCGAGGGGCACGACCTGGAGTACCTGATCATCCACGGCCCGACGCCGGCGGACATCCTGCGCCGCTACACGGCGCTGACCGGCCGCCCGGCGCTGCCGCCCGCCTGGTCGTTCGGGCTGTGGCTGTCCACCTCCTTCACCACGGACTACGACGAGGCCACGGTGACCTCGTTCGTGGCCGGGATGGCCGAGCGGGACCTGCCGCTGAGCGTCTTCCACTTCGACTGCTTCTGGATGCGGCAGTTCCGGTGGTGCGACTTCGCGTGGGACCCGGAGGTGTTCCCCGACCCCGAGGGCATGCTGCGGCGGCTGAAGGAGCGGGGCCTGCGGGTGTGCCTGTGGATCAACCCCTACATCGGGCAGGCGTCGGAGCTGTTCGAGGAGGGGGCGGCGGCCGGGCACCTGCTGCGCGGGCCCGACGGGACGATCTGGCAGGATGATCACTGGCAGGCCGGGCGGGCGCTGGTGGACTTCACCTCCCCCGCCGCCCGCGCGTGGTACGCGGGCAAGCTGCGCGCGCTGCTCGACATGGGGGTGGACGCGTTCAAGACCGACTTCGGCGAGCGCATCCCCACCGACGTGGTCTACGCCGACGGCTCCGACCCCGAGCGGATGCACAACTACTACAGCCTGCTCTACAACCAGACCGTCCACGACGTGCTGGCCGAGCGGCGCGGGCCGGGGGAGGTCGTGCTGTTCGCGCGCTCGGCCACGGTCGGCGGGCAGCGGCTGCCGGTGCACTGGGGCGGCGACTGCGAGTCCACGTTCGAGGCCATGGCCGAGTCGCTGCGCGGCGGGCTGTCACTGGGCCTGGGCGGGTTCGGGTTCTGGAGCCACGACATCGGCGGCTTCGAGGGGCGGCCCGATCCGGCCGTGTTCAAGCGGTGGGTGGCGTTCGGGCTGCTGTCGTCGCACAGCCGGCTGCATGGGAGCGGGTCCTACCGGGTGCCGTGGCTGTTCGACGAGGAGTCGGTGGACGTGCTGCGGGCCTTCACGAAGCTGAAGGCGCGGCTGATGCCGTACCTGTATCAGGCCGCCGTGCAGGCCGCGGCCGAGGGGCTGCCGATGATGCGGGCCATGCACCTGGAGTTCCCCGGGGACCGGGCCTGCGACCACCTGGACGCCCAGTACATGCTGGGCTCCGACCTGCTGGTGGCGCCCGTGCTGTCGGCCGATGGAGAGATCTCCTACTACGTCCCCGAGGGGGTGTGGACCCGGCTGCTCGACGGCGAGAGCGTCAGCGGGCCCGGCTGGCACACCGAGCGGCACGGGTTCGACAGCCTGCCGCTGCTGGTGCGGCCGGGCGCGGTGCTCGCGACCGGCGCCCGCGACGACCGGCCCGACTACGACTACGCCGACGGCGTCACCCTCGACGCCTACCACTTCGGCGACGGCGCCACCCGCACCGTCACCGTCCCAGCTCTCGACGGCGGCCCCGCGGCCGTCTTCGAGGTGTCCCGCCGGGGCGACCGGCTGCACGCCCGCCGGACCAGCGGCGCGCCGGCCCCCTGGAACCTGCGGCACGCCGGGGCGCACGCCGCCGCGGCCGCCGAGGCCGACCACATCGAGATCCCGCTCAGCGTCAAGGAGTGACATGCCTGCCTTCCCCGAGAACTTCCTGTGGGGCACCGCCACAGCCGCCTACCAGGTCGAGGGAGCCTGGAACGAGGACGGCCGCGGCCCGTCGATCTGGGACACCTTCTCCCACACGCCCGGCCTCGTCGCCAACGGCGACACCGGAGACCTCGCCTGCGACCACTACCACCGCCTGGAGGAGGACCTCGACATCCTGGCCGAGCTGGGCGTCGGCGCCTACCGCTTCTCCCTCTCCTGGCCGCGCGTGCAGCCGGGCGGCCGGGGCGGGCTCAACCGGCCGGGCGTGGACTTCTACAACCGGCTCGTGGACGGGCTGCTGGCCAGGGACATCGCCCCGGTGGCCACGCTCTACCACTGGGACCTGCCGCAGGAGCTGGAGGACGCGGGCGGCTGGCCGGAGCGTGAGACCGCGCTGCGCTTCGCCGAGTACGCCCGGCACATGGGCGAGGAGCTGGGCGACCGCGTCCGCACCTGGATCACCCTGAACGAGCCGTGGTGCTCGGCCTACCTGGGCTACGCCTCCGGCGTGCACGCGCCCGCCCGTACCGACCCGGCCGCCGCGCTGGCCGCCGTGCACCACCTGAACCTGGGCCACGGCCTGGCCGTGCAGGCGCTGCGCTCGACCGCCGCGAAGGGCGCGCAGATGTCCGTCACGCTCAACCTGCACCACGTGCGCGGCGTGTCCGAACGCGACGCCGACGCGGTGCGCCGCGCGGACGCGCTGTCCAACCGGGCCTTCCTCGGCCCGATGCTGGAGGGCGCCTACCCGCGCGACCTGATCGCCGACACCGCGAAGGTGACCGACTGGTCGTTCGTGCGCGACGGCGACGAGGCCGCCGCCTGCCAGCCACTGGACGTGCTGGGCGTCAACTACTACAACCCGACCCTGGTCCGCCAGTGGGACGGGGCCAGCGCCAGGGAGACCGCCGACGGGCACCAGGACGGGGCCGCCTCGCCCTGGATCGCCTGCGAGGACATCGAGTTCGTCAAGCAGCCGGGCCCGTACACCGAGATGGGCTGGAACATCGACGAGACCGGCCTGACCGAGCTGCTGCTGCGCCTGCACCGCGACTACCCGGACCTGCCGACGATGATCACGGAGAACGGCGCCGCGTTCCCCGACCCGGTCTCCGCCGACGGGCTCGTGCACGACGCCGACCGCGTGGACTACCTGCACCGCCACCTGACGGCCGTCAGCGAGGCCATCGCGGGCGGCGCGGACGTGCGCGGCTACTTCGTGTGGTCGCTGATGGACAACTTCGAGTGGGCGCACGGCTACGCCAAGCGGTTCGGCATCGTCCGCGTGAACCGCGACACGATGGAGCGCACCTGGAAGGACAGCGCCCACTGGTACCGCGAGGTGGTCGCCACCGGCAAGCTGCCGGTGGTCTGACGGCTACGGCTTGCGGGCCACGCCTCCCACGAAGGTGTGGTACGTGATGCCCGGCGCGGCCTGGTGGTCACCGGTCTCCGGACGCCATTCGGGGAGCGGCACCAGGCCGGGCTCCAGCAGCTCCAGCCCGTCGAAGTAGGCGAGGATCTCCGCGCGGGTGCGCCACCGGCCGGTGCCGAGGTGCTCGTTGAACAGCTTCTCCGCGGTGAAGGCCTGCTGCGACACCTCGGGGTGGGCCTCCATCGGGTTGTGGAAGTGCGAGATCACCACGTGGCTGCCCGAGGGCAGCGGGCGGAGGAGCCTGGCCGCGATGCCGGCCGGGTCCTCCTCGTCCTTCAGGTGGTGCAGGATGGCGAACAGCAGCAGCCCGACCGGCTCACCGAGGTCGATGAGGGCGCGGGTGCGCGGGTCGTCGAGGATCTTCTCGGGCTCGCGGGCGTCGGCGTCGACGATCGCGGTGGTCTCGTCCACGGCCAGCAGGGCCCGGCCGTGGGCGAGCACGATCGGGTCGTGGTCGACGTAGACGACGTGCGCGCCGGGGGCGACGGCCTGGGCGACCTCGTGCACGTTGCCCTGCGTGGGCAGGCCGGAGCCGACGTCCAGGAACTGGCGGATGCCGGCGTCAGCCGCCAGGTAGCGCACGGTGCGGCGGAGGAACTCCCGGTTGGCCAGGGCGGCCTCGGGCGCGTCCGGCGCGATCTGCAGCGCCGCCTGCGCCACGTGCCGGTCGATCTCGTAGTTGTCCTTCCCGCCGAGCATGTAGTCGTAGACGCGGGCGACGCTCGGCTTGGTGGTGTCTATCCCGCTGGGCGCGCTTTCCTGCTCGCTTCCGGACACTTCGGGCTCCTCGCTGGATCAGGGGGTCAGCGCGATGATCCTAAAGTGGAGCACCAGGTCCAGGCGGGAATTTCAGGAGGATTTAAGATTATCCGCGCAGTTCCTCCCGCAGCAGGCGGGCGGCACCCGCCATCGCCCGCATCTTGCCCTCCGCCGACCGCCGGGGCAGGTACTTCATCCCGCAGTCGGTGGCGATGACGATGCGCTCGGGCGGCACCCGCTCGAACGCCCTGCGCACCCGGCCCGCCACCACCTCGACGGGCTCCACCTCGGGGGTGGACAGGTCGATCACGCCGAGGATGACCGTCTTGTCCTTCAGGTCGGACAGCACCCCGAGGTCCAGCCCCGACTGCGCGGTCTCGATCGACACCTGCCGCACCGGGCAGCCGGCCAGCTCCGGCAGGAACGAGTACGCCTCCGGCCGCTCGTGGATGATGGCCGCGTACCCGAAGCAGAGGTGCACCGCCGTCAGGCCGGTGATCCCGTCGAGGGCGGCGTTCAGCGCGGCCAGCCCGTAGGCGCGCGCCACGTCCGGCCTGGCCTGCATGTACGGCTCGTCGATCTGCACGATGTCGGCCCCGGCGGCGAACAGGTCACGGATCTCGGCGTTGACCGCCGCCGCGTAGTCCATGGCCGCGGCCTCGGCATCCGGGTAGTGGTCGTTCTGCGCCTGCTGGCTCATCGTGAACGGCCCCGGCACCGTCATCTTGACCACGCGGCCCGTGTGCGCGCGCAGGAACAGCAGGTCGTCCACCTCGACAGGCCGCGCCCGCCGGATCGGCCCGACGATGCGCGGCACCGGGTTCGGATGGCCGCTGCGGTCCAGCGCGGAGCCCGGGTCGTCGAGGTCGATGCCCTCCAGGGCGGTCGCGAAGTGGTTGGAGTAGCTCTCGCGGCGGATCTCGCCGTCGGTGACGATGTCCAGCCCGGCCCGCTCCTGCGCCCTGATCGCCAGCTCGGTGGCGTCGTCCTGGGCCTGGCCGAGCAGCTCCGGCGGGATCCGCCACAGCTCCCTGGCCCGTACGCGCGGCGGGAACCGCCCGGCCAGCCTGGCCCGGTCGATCAGCCAGTCCGGCTGGGCGTAGCTCCCGACCAGCGACGTCGGCAGCAGCGGCAAGGAGATCACGGGGGCCCTCCCTCAGGTCGGTCGTGACCTCCACTGTGCGCGCGCCGCGCCGGGGTTACCAGTGATCGACGTGCAGCACCTCGTCCAGCGGCTGGCGCTTGGCGGGGCGGAAGGTCTCACCGGTGTAGTACGCCGTGGGCAGCAGCACGCCCTGCCGGACATGGGCGGGCAGACCGAGCAGCTCGGCGACCTCCGCCTCGTAGGCCAGGTGCAGCGTCGTCCACGCCGTGCCGAGCCCTCTGGCGCGGGCGGCCAGCATGAAGCTCCACGCGGCGGGCAGCAGCGAGCCCCACAGCCCGGCCTGGTTGCCCTCGGGCAGCCCGCCGGGCACGGTCGTGCAGCCGATCACGTGCACCGGCACCTCGCCGAGGTGCTCGGCGAGGTAGGCGGCGCTGTCGGAGACCCGCTCCTGCGTCGCCGCGCGCACCGGGTCGTCCTTGAACAGCGACCTGGCCGAGGAGCCCGAGCCGTAGTAGCTGTTCCACGAGCGCGCGTAGTACTCGCCGATCGTCCTTCGCTTGTCGGGATCGGTGACCACGACCCAGTGCCAGAGCTGGGCGTTGCCGCCGGTGGGTGCCTGAAGGGCGATCTCCAGGCACTCCCGGACCAGCTCCATGGGGACGGGACGGGTGAGGTCGAGTCGCTTGCGTACGCTGCGCGTGGTGGTGAGCAGCTCGTCCGCTGAGATCATCATGCGGCCATCATGCCCTCAGGCGGCGCCCAGCCACAGGTCCGGCCCGAAGACCTCGTAGTGGATGTCACGCGGCGCGACCCCGGCCTCGATCAGCCCGGCCCGCGCGGCCCGCATGAACTCCACCGGCCCGCACATGTAGACGACCGCGCCCTCGGGGATCTCGACGCCCGTCAGGTCCATGCGGCCGGCGCGGGCGCCGTCGCCGCGCTCGTACCAGAAGACGCGCTCCGCGCCGGGCAGCGCGTCCGTGTGCCGCTCCATCTGCTCGCGCAGCGCGTGGTCGGCCCTGGAGCGGTCGGCGTGCAGGACCAGCACCTGGCGCTCGGAGCCGGTGCCGGCCAGGTGGCTCAGCATGGCGGCGATCGGGGTGCAGCCGATGCCCGCCGAGACCAGGACGAGCGGCGCGTCGCCGTCGTCGAGCGCGACGTCGCCGAACGGCGCGGACAGGGTCAGCTCGTCGCCCTCCCGCACGGTCTCGTGCAGCAGTGTGGACACCTCGCCCTCGGGCCGCTCGCCGGCGCGCACCCGCTTGATCGTGATGCTGCGGTGCCCGTCGGGGCCGTGGCCGGACACCGAGTACTGGCGGAGCTGGCGCACGCCGTCGGGCATGGTCACGCGGACGCTGACGTACTGGCCGGGGCGGGCGGGCGGCACGGGGTCGTCGCCGACCGGGCGCAGCACCAGCGACATGGCGTCCGCCGTCTCCTCGCGCCGCTCGACCACCTGCCAGGGCCGCCAGGTGGCGCCGTCGCGCGCGCCCGCCTCGGCGTAGATGCGGGCCTCCATGGCGATCAGCGCGCCGGCCATCAGCCAGTAGACCTCGTCCCAGGCCGCCGCGGCCTCGGGGGTGACGGCCTCGCCGAGCACCTCGGCGATGGCGCCGAACAGGTACTTGTGCACGATGACGTACTGCTCGTCGGTGACGCCCACGGCGGCGTGCTTGTGCGCGATGCGCGCCAGCAGCGCGTCGGGGCGCTCGCCGGGGTTGGCCAGCAGCGCGCCCGCGTAGGCCGCGAAGGCTCCCGCCAGCGCCTTGCGCTGCTCGCCGCTGCGCTGGTTGCCGCGGTTGAACAGCCCGTCGAGCAGCTCGGGATGGTCGGCGAACATGGTGTCGTAGAACCGCGCGGTGATCGTCTCCAGCTCGGCTCCGACGGCGGGCAGGGTGGCGCGGACGAGCTCCGCGGCCTTTGCGGACAGCATGGGGGAACCTCCGGACAAGGGGAACGGCGTCTGGGATTCATACGGTGGGGAGGGCGCCGCGGACGACGTTCCGCAGGCGGCGAGCCGTATGAGGATCCAGGCACTTAAATAAGCATCTGAGATTCATATTATGTTCCCGTGGGGCCGGTCCTGACTCCGGGGGGTCAGCGACAGCAGGACGGGCCCGGTCGGCGCGTCCACCAGCGAGGCGACGGTGACCCCGTCGAGGGAGGCGAAGAAGGCCTCCTGCGCCTGGCGCAGCGCCGAGCGCAGGCGGCAGGCCGCGCGCAGCGGGCAGGGCGGGTCGTCCTCGCAGCCCACCACGTCGCCGGCGCCCTCCAGCTCGCGCACGAGGGCGCCGACGGTCGTGGCGCGCCCGGCCTCGGTGAGCTGCATCCCGCCGCCCCTGCCGCGCCTGGCCTCCACCACGCCCAGCTCGCTCAGCCGGGCCACGGCCTTGGCCGCGTGGGTGTAGGGGACGGCCAGCATGTCGGCCGCGGCGCGGGTGGTGAGCAGGTCGTCCGGCTGCGCCACGGCCAGGCGCATGACGATGCGCAGCGCGATGTCGGTGAAGGCGGTCAGCCGCATACCCTTACGGTAGGTGCTGGCCGGCGGTCACCGCGTCACAGGCGGCCGAGCACCGACATGGCCGGGAGCGCGCGATCGTTGTAGTCGAACAGGGCCTGGTTCTCCCAGCCGTTGCCCGACGCCGGGTCGGCCGGGTCCCAGCCGTTGCCCCTGACGCCCGTCCAGGTGGCCTCCCAGGTGAACAGCCCCAGGCCCAGCCCGTTCGGCACGGCCCGCACGATGTCGGCCACGCGGGTCAGCATCGCCGACTGCCCCTGCGGGGTGGCCCGGTAGCCGGGGTAGGGCTCGGCGGCGGTGATGATGTTCGGCCAGCCGTCGTCGTCGGCCGTGGTGAACGGGTAGGCGGTCTCGACCACGACCACGGGCTTGCCGTACCGGGTGGCCACGTCGTTGATGTTGGCCTGGAAGGCCTCCGGCGTGCCGTGCCAGTAGGAGTAGTACGACAGGCCGATCACGTCGTAGCGGATGCCGTTGGCGCCGGCGTTGTCGAACCACCACCGGTACAGGCCGTTGTCGCCGCCGTTGGCCAGGTGCAGCACGACCTTCGTCGAGCCCGAGACCGCCTTGACCGCGTCGTAGCCGGCGTTCAGCAGCGCCGCCGTGTTCGGCCAGGTGGAGTTGGAGCCGTCCGGCCACAGCAGGCCGCCGTTGATCTCGTTGCCGACCTGCACCATGTCGGCCGTGGTGCCCTGGTCGCGCAGCGCGTCGAGCACGTCGTAGGTGTGGTCGTACACGGCCTGCCGCAGCTGCGCGAACGGCAGCGCCTCCCACGCGGCGGGCTTGTACTGCTTGCCCGGGTCGGCCCAGGTGTCGGAGTAGTGGAAGTCGACGAGCAGGCCCATGCCGAGCGCCTTGACGCGCTTGGCCACCGCGAGCACCCGGGCCTTGGTGTTGTAGCCGTCGGCCGGGTTCACCCAGACCTTGAGCCGCATGTAGTTGAGCCCGGCCTGCGACAGGATGGCCAGCGCGTCGCCCCGCCGCCCGCGGGCGTCGCGGTAGAGGCCGCCGAGCGCCTCCGACTTGGCCAGGCTGGACACGTCCGCGCCCCTGATCTGGAGGCGGCCTGGCCCGGCCTGGGCGTGCGCCGGGGCGGCCAGGGCCGTGAGTAACAGCAGCGCGGTGAGGATGATGCGTTTCATCGGGTCTCCCTAGGGTTGGGGGGATTCCAGGATGACCGTGACCGCTCCGGCCGGGACGGTGACCGGCCCGTCGTGCCGCACGCCGTCGAACACGCTCACGCCGCTCACCCCCTCGACCGTCACGGGCTGGTCGCCGTGGTTGATCAGGAAGACGTGGCTGCCCCTGCGCACCAGTTCGAGGGTGTCGGGCAGGCCGTGCGGGCGCGACACGCCCGCGTGGTCGAGCACCTGGACGAGCAGCTCGCGCAGTCCGGTGACCGGGGCCGTGGCCAGGTACCAGGCGGTGCCGGCGCCGAGGTCGTGGCGGGTGACGGCGGGGTGGCCCGCGTCCGGCCCCCCGGCGAAGCTCCTGACCGTGACCGCGCCCGCCGGGCGGACCCGCTCCGACCAGACGCGGGCGACCTCACCGCCGTCGAGGGTCACCGTCTCGTGCTCGCGCAGGGGGTGGAACTCCTCGATCGACAGGCCGAGCAGCTCGCGCAGGGCGCCGGGGTGGGCGCCCGGGTGGATGGTGTCGTGCTCGTCCACGATGCCGGAGAAGTACGACACGAGCAGGTGGCCGCCCGCCTCGACGTACCGGTGCAGGTTCTTGGCGGAGGCCTCGGTGAGCAGGTACGAGCTGGGCGCCACCACCACCCGATATCCCGAAATATCGGCGGAAGGGTGGGCGAAGTCCACCGTGACGTGCTCCCGCCACAACGCCTCGTAGAAGGCGTCCACCCGCTCCCTGAACGTCAGGTCCACCGACGGCCGCCAGTCCAGCTCCAGCGCCCAGTACGACTCCCAGTCCCACACGACCGCCACCTCGGCCCGCACCCTGCTGCCCCGCAGACCGGCGAGCGCGCGCAGGTCGGCGCCGAGCCGCACCACCTCGCGCCACTGCTCGGAGCCGGTCCCCGCGTGCGGCACCATCCCGGAGTGGAACTTCTCCGCCCCGAACCGCGAGGCCCTGAACTGGAAGAACAGCACACTGTCGGAGCCCCTGGCGACGTGCGCGAGACTGTTGCGGCGCATCTCGCCCGGCCGCTTGGCCAGGTTGCGCGGCTGCCAGTTGACCGCGCCCGCCGAGTGCTCCATCAGCATCCACGGCGCGCCGCCCGCCACCGAGCGCGCCAGGTCGGCGGACATGGCCAGGTCGATGTGGTTGTCGGGCCGCTCGGCCTGCAGGTAGTGGTCGTTGGCGATCACGTCCAGCTCGCGGGCCCACTGCCACAGGTCGGTGGACTTGCAGTTGACGGTGCCCGCGAAGTTGGTGGTGACCGGGATGCCGGGGGTCAATTCGCGCAGGATGTCGCGCTGCAGCGCGTAGTGCTCGCGGTGCTGGCCGTCGCTGAAGCGGGCGTAGTCGAGGCGCTGGGCGGGGTTGACGGCGGTGTGGTTGGCGCGGGGGGCGTCGATCTCGGCCCAGTCGGTGTAGGTCTGGCCCCAGAACGTGGTGCCCCAGGCGTCGTTCAAGGCGGAGATGTCGCGATAGGTCTGGCGGAGCCAGGTGCGCCAGGCCGCCACGCTGTGCTCGCAGTAGCACTCCCCGAGCGGCGCGCCGTACTCGTTGTGCACGTGCCACATGACCACGGCCGGATGGCCCCGGTAGTGCTCGCCCAGCGCCCGCACCAGCCGCGCCGTCGCCTCGCGGAAGGCCGGGGCGCTGGAGCAGGCGCTCTGCCTGCCGCCGAACCCGATCCGCACGCCCTGCCTGGTCACCGGCAGCACGTCGGGATGCCGGGCCACGAACCAGGCGGGCGGGGCGGCGGTCGGCGTGGCCAGGTCCACCGCGACGCCGTTCGCGTGCAGCCGGTCGATGATCTCATCCAGCCAGCCGAACGCGAACCGCCCCTCCTCCGGCTCCATCAGCGCCCACGAGAACAGGCCCAGGCTGACCAGGTTCACCCCGGCCTCGCGCATGAGCGTGACGTCCTCCTCCAGGACCTCGCGCGGCCACTGCTCCGGGTTGTAGTCGCCGCCATAGGCGATCCCGGCAGGACGCTCCGGATACATCCATCCCCCTCGAAAAGCTTCTGTGAACGTGCACAGTAAGCCTCTCAGCGCCCGCAAGGGAACAGCAATCCGCAAATTTCATGCTCTTGCAGGACATTAACGAGAACGTAACGACCCCTTGACGGTTGTTTCGGCACTGCTCCACTCTGTGCACGTTCACAGAACCCCCCTGGAGGTACGCAATGCGCGCCAACCGCCTTGGAGCAGCCCTGGCCGTCGCACTCACGGCCACCCTCGCGAGCTGCGGCTCCGGCGAGCCCACCGAGAGCCCCGAGGCGGCGCAGAGCCGGCCTGCCTCCTCCCCCCAGGGCCCGGTCAAGCTCACGTACTGGACCTGGGCCCCCAACATGGACAAGATCGTCGAGGTCTGGAACAAGGCGCACCCCGACATCCAGGTGACGGTCAGCAAGCAGGCCGGCGGCGACGACGCGGCGGCCAAGTTCCTCACCGCCGCCAAGGCCGGCAACCCTCCTGACCTGGTGCAGGCCGAGTACCAGCACCTGCCCTCGTTCATCGCCGCCGACGCGGTCGCCGACCTGAAGGCCGAGACGGCCGCGATCAAGGGCGAGTTCTCGGAGGGCCTGTGGGGCCTGGTGACGCTCGGCACCGACGCCGTCTACGGCATCCCGCAGGACAGCGGCCCGATGATGCTCTTCTACCGCCAGGACCTCTTCGACGAGTACGGCCTCGCCGTCCCCAAGACCTGGCAGGAGTACGGCGAGGCGGCCCGCACGGTCAGGAAGAAGGACCCGAAGGCCTACCTCGGCACGTTCTCCAGCAAGGACCCGGGAGCGTTCACAGGCCTGGCCCAGCAGGCGGGCGCGCAGTGGTGGTCGATCAGCGGCGAGGCGTGGAAGGTGAACATCGCCGACGAGCCCACCCAGCAGGTCGCCGGCTACTGGGACGCCCTGGTCAAGGAGGGCGCCATCGACGACATGCCGTACTTCACCCCCGAGTGGAACAAGGCGCTCAACGACGGCAAGCTGCTGACCTGGCCGTCCGCGGTGTGGGCGCCGGGCGTGCTGTCCAGCAACGCGCCCAAGGCCAAGGGCAAGTGGGCCGTCGCCCCGCTGCCGCAGTGGAACGCCGGCGAGAGCTTCAGCGGCTTCTGGGGCGGCTCGTCCACCGCCGTGTCGGCCAGGACCCCCAGCAAGGCCGCCGCCGCGCAGTTCGCCACCTGGCTCAACACCGATCCGGCGGCCATCGACCTGCTGGTCGAGGAGGCCGCCATCTACCCGGCCGCCACCAAGGCGCAGTCGTCGCTCGGTGAGCCGCCCGAGTACTTCGCCAACCAGCCCGACTTCTGGCAGCAGGCCGCCGCCGTCTCCGCCGGCGCCCGCGGCTTCACCTTCGGCCCGAACGTCGGCGTGACCTACAACGCGTTCAAGGACGGCTTCGACAAGGCGCTGCAGAACGGCACCCCGTTCACCGGCGCCGTGCAGGGCATGCAGGACGCCACCGTCGCCGACATGCGCAAGTCCGGCTTCACGATCGCCTCATGAGGCCGTCGCAGAGGGGGGCGTGGCCGTACCTGTTCCTGACCCCCGCGATCGTGCTGTTCACGCTGTTCCTCGCGGTGCCCATCGGCTACACCGTCTACCTGGCGCTGCGCCGGACCAAGGTGTCGGGGCTGGGGCTGGGCAGGGGCGCGCGGCGGGAGGTCTACGTCGGCTTCGACAACTTCGCCGCCGCCCTGGCCGACGCGGAGCTGTGGAGCGGGTGGCTGCGCGTGCTCGGGTACGGCTCGCTGGTGCTGGTCGTGATGCTGGGGCTGGCGCTGCTGTTCGCGCTGATGCTGGACTCGGCGCGGGTGCGGCTGGCCCGCTTCTCGCGGATCGCGATCTTCCTGCCGTACGCGGTGCCCGGCGTGGCGGCCACCCTGTTGTGGGGCTTCCTCTACCTGCCCTCGCTCAGCCCGATCCGGGATGTGCTGGACGTCGACTTCCTGGGCGCCACCACCGTCACGTACTCCATGGCGAACGTGGCGGTGTGGGGCGGGGTCGGCTTCAACATGCTCGTGCTCTACACCACGCTGCGGGCCATCCCCCGCGACCTGTACGAGGCCGCGCGGCTCGACGGCGCCTCGGAGCTCCAGATCGCCGTCCGGGTCAAGATCCCGCTGCTGGGCCCGGCGATCGTCCTGACGACCGTGTTCTCGATCATCGCGACGATCCAGGTCTTCACCGAGCCCACCACGCTGCGCCCGCTGACCAACACGATCAGCTCCACCTGGAGCCCGCTCATGAAGGTCTACCGCGACGCCTTCGTCACCGGCGACCTGTACTCGGCCGCCGCCACCTCGATCGTCATCGCCGCGATCTCGCTCGTCCTGTCGTTCGGTTTCCTGCGCGTGGTGCGCAACCACGCCTTCAGGGAGGGCTGATGAACCCGGCTACCACCGCGACCGTCTCGCACCGCCGTACCCGCGTGGGCGCCGGCCGCCCGGTCGGCGCCGTGCCCACCGCGCTGCTGCTGATCGGCGCGCTCTACTGCCTGTTCCCCGTCCTCTGGGTGCTGATCGCGGCCACCAAGTCACCGGCCGAGCTGTTCACCACCTCCACCCTCGCCTTCGGCACGGGCCTGCTCGACAACATCGCCGAGCTGTTCGCCTACCGCGACGGCGTGTTCTGGCTGTGGGCCGGCAACACGCTCCTCTACGCGGGGGGCGGGGCGCTGCTGTCCACCGCCGTCTCCGCGATCTCCGGCTACACGCTGGCCAAGTACCGCTTCCCCGGTCGGGACGTGATCTTCAGCCTGCTCATCGGCGGCGTCCTGGTGCCGGCGGTGGTGCTGGCCATCCCGCAGTACCTGCTCTTCTCCCGCATCGGGCTGGCCGACAGCTACTGGGCAGTGCTGCTGCCGCAGGTCCTGCACCCGTACAGCATCTATCTGGCCCGTGTCTACGCCGGCGCGGCCATCCCCGACTCGCTGCTGGAGGCGGGCCGCATCGACGGGGCCGGCGAGTGGCGGCTGATGTCGCGGGTGGCGATGCCGCTGATGGTGCCGGGCATGGTGACGATCTTCCTGTTCCAGTTCGTGGCGATCTGGAACAACTTCCTGCTGCCGTTCATCATGCTCGGCGACGACGGCAAGTTCCCGCTCACGGTCGGCCTCTACACGCTGCTGGTGTCGGGCGCGAACCAGCCCGCGCTCTACAACCTGATCCTGACCGGAGCCTTCCTGTCGCTCGTCCCGTTGATCGCGCTCTTCCTCACGATGCAGCGATACTGGAAGACCGATCTGTCCTCGGGAGCAGTCAAATGAAACGCCCTACGATCCACGACGTCGCCGCCGCCGCGGGGGTCTCCCGCGGCACGGTCTCCCGCCTGCTCAACGGGGACAAGTACGTGAGCCCGGCGGCGCGCGTGGCCATCGAGAGGGCCATCTCGGAGACCGGTTACGTGGTCAACCGGGCCGCCCGCAGCCTCGTCACGCAGCGTACGGGGTCGGTCGTCATGGTCCTGTCGGAGCCGCACGAGAAGCTGTTCGAGGACCCCAACTACAGCACGCTCATCCGCGTCGCCATCAGGATGCTCGCCGAGCGGGACCTGTCGCTGGTCATGATGATGGCCGGCGACGAGGGCGACAGGGAGCGGGTGGTGCGCTACGTGCGCGGCGGCCACGCCGACGGGGTGCTGCTCGTCTCCACGCACGCGGGCGACCCGCTGCTCGACGCGCTCGGCGGCGGCCCGCCCGCCGTCTCCTGCGGCGCCGTCATCGGGCGCGAGACCGTCATCCCGTACGCCGCCGCCGACGACCGGCTCGGCGCCCGCCAGATGACCGAGTACTTCGTCGGCCTCGGCCGCAGGCGCATCGCCATGATCACCGGCCCGATGGACACGCCGGGCGGCATCCAGCGCCTCGAAGGCTTCGCCGACGTCCTCGGCCGCAAGGCCACCCAACGGCTGATCGCGCACGGCGACTGGACCCAGGCCAGCGGCGAGCGCGCGATGACGGAGCTCCTGGAGCGCGCCCCCGACCTCGACGCCGTCTTCGTCGCCTCCGACCTCATGGCCGCCGGCGCCCTGGCGGCGCTGCGCGCGGCGGGCCGGCGGGTGCCGGACGACGTGGCGGTGGGGGGCTTCGACGACTCCTCCGTGGCCGTCTCCACGCATCCGCCGCTGACCACCATCCGCCAGCCGCTCGCCGAGATGGCGCAGGAGACGCTGCGCCTGCTGCTGGCGCTGATCGACGGGGCGGAGCACGTCGAGCCGGTGATACTGCCGACGGAGCTGGTCATCCGCGAGTCGGCCTGACGACGACAGCCACTGCTGAGGGTGGGGGTTGCGGGGCGGCGAGCAATTGCGCGGACATTTCCCGAAATTTCACCACCCGGGCAGTACGATCGCCTGAGCCGACACACCCCGAAGGAGCCCACAGTGGCCGAGGACGGGCAGGAGCGGGCACCCCGAGAAGTGGACACCACCAGGCCCAACGTCTCCCGCGTCTACGATTTCATGCTCGGCGGCAAGGACAACTACGAAGCCGACCGGCGGATGGCACAACGCGCCCTGGAGATCGCCCCCGACGCGCCGGAGGCCGCGCGGGCCAACCGCGAGTTCCTGGGCCGCGTGGTCAGGTTCCTGGCCGCCCAGGCCGGCATCCGGCAGTTCCTGGACATCGGCTCGGGCCTGCCCACGCAGGGCAACGTGCACGAGATCGCCCAGTCGGCCGCCCCCGGCACCCGGGTCGTCTACGTCGACCACGACCCCGTCGTCCTGGTGCACGGCCGCGCCCTGCTCGCCGTGGACGAGCTCAGCACGGTCGTCGAGGCAGACCTCAGGAACCCGGACGCGATCATCGACCACCCCGAGGTGCGGCGGCTCATCGACTTCGACCGGCCGGTGGGCCTGCTGATGTTCGCCATTCTGCACCACCTCGCCGACGACGAGCACCCGGCCGCCATCGCCGCCCGCATGGTGGACCGCCTGGCCCCGGGCAGCTACCTGGCCGTCTCCCACTTCCACAACCCGGGGCCGGCCCACCCGGAGGTCTCCAAGCAGGCGTTCGCCGCCGAGAAGATCTTCAACGAGACCCTGGGCACCGGCCGCTGGCGTACCCGGGAGGAGATCCTCGCTTATTTCGACGGCCTGGAGCTGCTGGAGCCGGGCCTGGTGCCGCTGCCAGAATGGCGCCCCGACCCCGGCGACCGGGCCGAACCGGGCATCACTTATCACACGTTCGTGGGAGCCGTAGCCCGCAAGCCGCAATAAAACCCGTATTTTAGCGCCGACCGTTTACGGCCCATTCTCTGAATATCTTGCGATAACCGCCGCGAGTGGCTGACGAGCCATGGCACGATGGGCGGCGATTCTTGATCGTGGGTTATTCCGTGTCGCCTGCCATGGAGGCTCGCTCGTGAACGGGTCACATCACGTCGATCAGAAAGCACCGCGGCGCGCCCGGCCGCCCCGACCGCGGCCCGTCCTGACCGCGCTGGTGGCGGGCCTGCTCGCCGGAGGGCTCGCGATCGCCGACCCGGCCGCGGCGCTGCCCGGCACGGGCACGACGGAGGAGAGCTTCTGGGGCGCCTCCGGGTCGCTGTCGCCGCAGCTGTCGAGCGTGCGCCGCCCCGTCGAGCTGGGCATGCGCTTCACCGCGTCCAGGGCGGGCACGGTGTCGGCGCTGCGCTTCTACAAGCACCCCCGCAGCGCCGCGGGCCACACCGCCAGCCTCTGGGACGACCGGGGCAACCGCCTGGCCAAGGCGGCGTTCACGGTGGAGAGCGGCCAGGGCTGGCAGGAGGCGCGCCTGGCCGAGGGGGTCGCGCTCACGCCGGGCCGGACGTACACGGTGTCGTATTTCAGCGCCGACGGACACTACGCCGTCATACCGCGTTACTTCACGCGCAATTCACCGCGCACCGATTCGCTGCGCGCGCAGTCGCGCAATGGTGTGTACGTCTATGATTCCAGCGCCTTTCCCAGGAGAACGAGCGCGGGGAACAACTATCTGGTGGACGTGGCCTTCCAGCCCGTGACCGCCTCTCCCTCGCCCACGCCGACGGTCACCCGCACCCCCACCCCGACCCCGACCATCACCCCGACCATCACCCCGACCATCACCCCGACCATCACCCCGACCGTCACCCCGACTGTGACACCCACCGTCACCCCGACGCCCTCACCCACGGGCAAGACCGACTGTGACCTCCCCCGCCATCCCCGCCCGTCCTGCACCGGCGTGCCGCCCGGCACCCGGCTCACGACCGTCAAGGGCAACGTCACCGCCGCCAAGAACGGCCAGGTCATCGACGGTCAGCACATCACCGGCGACCTCATCGTCACCGCCGACGACGTCGTCATCAGGAACAGCCAGATCGACGGCCTGATCACCAACTGGGAGACGGGCGGCTCGTTCACCATCACCGACTCCACGGTCGGCCCGCCCGGCGGCTGCGTCATCAACCAGGGCATCGGCGAGAAGAACTTCAAGGCCGAACGCGTCAGCGTGCGCGGCTTCGACGACGGGTTCCGCATGTCGGGCAAGAACATCGTCGTCCGCGACTCCTACGTGAAGCTGTGCGGCCCGCCGACCAGCCACTCCGACGGCATCCAGGCGTACTGCCCCGGGAAGATCGTCTGCAGCGGCCTGGTGTTCGACCACAACACCATCGACCAGCGGCAGGCTCCCGAGCACTCCGACCCGATCAACCTGGTGGACAAGAACCTCAGCTCGGTCACGGTCACCGACAACCTGGTGGCCGGCGGCAACTACAGCCTCCTGCTGAAATGGCACTCGGGGCCGAAGTGGAAGGTCTCCGGCAACAAGATCGTGCACGAGGCGTGGGACTTCGGCGCCGTCAGCTCCGAGGACACCTGCGAGAACATCGACTGGGGCCCCGGCAACGCCATCGTCACCATCGACCACGACTACCAGATCACCAAGACCGTCCAGACGCTGACGCGCTGTATCGAGTGAGCGGGCGGGCTCAGCCGTCCTTCGTCCCGGCGTAGACCCAGCGGCCGTCGAGGCGGACGAACCTGCTGTGCTCCTCCATCTCGCCCGGCTTCCCGCGCTCCAGGTAGTGGGCGCGGAAGCGGACGGTGCCCTCGGTGTGCACGACGCTGCCCCCGGTCGTCTCCAGCACCTCCAGCCGCACCCACGTGACCCGCCTGTCCAGGTCGAGCCGGGGCGGGCGGGCCGAGGGGTGCCAGGTGCGCAGCAGGTACGGCTCGTCGCCGACCGCGAACGCGCTGAACCGGGAGCGCATGAGCTGCTCGGCGGTGGCGGCGGCCGCCTCACCCCGGTGGAAGCGGCCGCAGCAGTCCTGGTAGGGGGCGGGCAGGCCGCACGGGCACGTACGTGGAGGCATGCGCTCCATTCTGCCGCCCGCACGAACGTGCTCAGGAGGCGGGCGCCGCCCCCGCGACGGCGGCCCGGCCATCGCTCACGAGCTGGGCGGCCAGATCGGTCAGCGTCGGCCCGAGCGGGGCGTCCAGGGTGAGTGTGGCCTCGGCGTCGCCACCCGTCGGCCCCTGGTTGACGATCGCGATGGGGATGCCCAGCTCGGCGGCCTTCGTCACGAACCGCAGCCCCGACCTGATCGCCAGCGACGACCCCAGCACGAGCAGCACCCGCGCCCCGCCCACCACGGCGAAGCACTCGTCGACGCGCGGCCTGGGCACGTTCTCGCCGAAGAACACCACGTCCGGCTTGAGCACCCCGCCGCAGCCCGCGCAGTCGACCACGCGGAACCCGGCCACCTGCTCGTCGGTGAGCACGGCGTCGCCGTCGGGGTTGATCAGGCCGCTGGCCTCCCAGCCCGGGTTGGCCGCGCGCAGGCGCCGCTCCAGCTCGGCGCGCGGCGTGCGCTCCCTGCACGACAGGCAGGCGACGCGGTCGAGGCCGCCGTGCAGCTCGATCACCCGCTGGGCGCCGGCCGCCTGGTGCAGGCCGTCCACGTTCTGGGTGACGATGCCGGCCAGCAGCCCGTGCCGCTCCAGCTCGGCCACGGCGCGGTGCCCGGCGTTGGGCCTGGCCGCGCCGATCTGCCGCCAGCCGACGTGGCTGCGCGCCCAGTAGCGCTGCCGGGCCTCGGCGCTGCCGACGAAGCGCTGGTACGTCATCGGCTCGGCCCGCCTGGCCCGGCCCGTCGGCCCCCGGTAGTCGGGAATGCCCGACTCGGTGGACAGCCCGGCCCCGCTGAGCACGGCCACCCGCCTCGGGGCGACCAGCTCGGCCAGCTCCGCCACCTTCATGGTGCTTGGTGTCACAACTCCATGGTGCCCTACCCTCCGGCCTGCTCCTCCGCCTCCGCGATCAGCTCCGCGTGCCACAGCCGCCGCATCTCGGGGCAGCTCTCCAGCAGCTCCGCGAGCCGCCCGCGACCGGCCACGCGGCCCCGGTCCAGGACGATCACCTGGTCGGCGCGTTCGAGGGCGGCCTGACGGTGGGAGACGATCAGGACCGTCCCGGGGCCGCGCCCGGCGATCCGCTCCCACAGCAACTGCTCGGTCTCGACGTCCAGCGCGGACGACAGGTCGTCCACCACCAGCAGGTCGGGCTCGCGGACGAGGGCGCGGGCGGCGGTGGCGCGCTGCGCCTGCCCGCCGGACAGCCGCACCCCGCGCGGCCCGACGACCGTGCCGAGCCCGCCGGGCATGCCCGCCAGGTCCTGCTCGAACACCGCCAGCTCCAGGGCCCGCCGGACGTCGTCGTCGCTCGCGGGGTGGCCGAGCAGCAGGTTCTCCCGCAGGGTCGCGGAGAACAGCCGGGGCACCTGGCTCACGTACGCCGTGCGCCCGGGGACGAGGAACGTGCCCGGGTCGGCGACGGGGGTGCCGTTCCACCGGATCACGCCCCCGTCCAGCGGCACGAGCCCGAGCAGGGCACGTACCAGCGTGGTCTTGCCCGACCCCACGGCACCCGTGATCACCGTGCGGGAGCCGCGTTCGAGCCGCAGGTCGACGCCGTGCAGCACGCCGCGCACGGCCAGCCCGCGCGCGTCGAGGGCCCGCAGCGGCCCGTCGTGCCGGGGCGGCGGCGGGGCGGGCGGCGGGTCGCGGCGCAGCCAGACATCGGCGCCCCGCGCCAGGGTGCCGGCGTCCTCGTGCGGCGCCATGAGCGCGGTGAGCCGCTCCGTGGCGACCGCCGCCTGGGGCAGCCGGTAGAGGGTCGTGCCGATGGAGCGCGGCAGGGCGGTGAGGTAGCCGAGGTAGCTGGTGAACAGCGCCAGGTCCCCCACGGTGAACTCGCCGCCGCGCATGGCGGGCGCGGCCAGGAGCAGCACGAGCCCGATGCTGAGCTCGACGGTGGTGGTGGTCGCGGCGTCCAGCAGGTCCGTCGCCATGCGGTCACGGACGGCCGCGTCGCGCCGCCGCCGGTTGTGCTCGCGCAGCCGTTCCAGGGCGGCGGGCTCGGCGCCCGCCGTCTTGAGCGCGAGCACGGCGCCGAACAGTTCGCCCACGTACGCCGTCACGGCCGCGCCCAGCCGCCTGGCCCGCCCGTGCAGCCGCGCCACGAGCCGCCGCATCGTCCTGCTCAGCACCCCGACGGCGATCATCGGCAGCACCAGCACCACGGTGACCACCGGATCGACGGCGGCCATGACCGGCAGCGCGACGGCCGCGAACAGCGTGGTGCCGACCAGGCTGACGCTCTCGTCGGTGAAGTCGACCGCGTCGGCCACGTCGTCCCGCAGCCGGGCCACGGCCTCGCCCGAGGAGTGCGGCAGCCGCGCGGCGGCGGGGCCGCGCGCGGTCAGCACGGAGCGCAGCACGTTGGCGCGCAGCAGCGTCGCCGCCGCGCTCCACCAGTAGACGCCGTACGTCCACGCGACGACGAGCACCAGCCCGCGCACCAGCTCGACCCCGACGAACGCCGCGCACCACCACAGCGTGGCCCGCAGGCCGGCCGCCTCGTGCCCGCTGATCCGGTCGAAGACCTGCTGCAGGACGAGCCCGCCGGCCAGCGGGATCACGTGGACGGGCAGCCACAGCAGCGCCCCGACGAGATAACGGCGCAGGTCGAACGTGGCCAGCCGGGTGGCCACCAGCATCACGGGCCTCATCGGGGCACCCCCGCCCGGTCGAGCAGCCGCCCGAACCTGCTGTCCGGGTTCGCGGCCAGCTCGTCGCGGCGGCCGTACTCGACGATCTTGCCGCGGTCGAGCACCGCGATCTTGTCCACCCGGGACAGGGACGACAGGCGGTGTGCGATGATCACGCCGGTCCTGCCGTCGAGCAGGCGGGCGATGCTGTCCTCGATGCGGCGCTCGGTGGCCGGGTCGAGGCGGCTGGACGCCTCGTCGAGCACGACCAGCCCCGGATCGGCGAGGAACGCCCGCGCGAACGCGATGAGCTGCGCCTGCCCCGCCGACACCGCCCGCAGCTCCGTGCCGAGCCCGTCCGGGAGGGCGGCCGCCCACTCGCCGAGCCCGACCCCGCGCAGCACCTCCATGAGCCGCTCGTCGCCGGGCGACGGCCTGAACAGCGTCAGGTTGTCGCGGACGCTGGCCGCGAAGAGCTGCACGTCCTGGGTGACCACGCCGATCCTGGCCCGCAACGAGCGCGGATCGGCCTCGCGCAGGTCCACGCCGCCCACGCGGACGACGCCCTCGACGGGGTCGTGCAGCCGCAGCACCAGCCTGGCCAGCGTGGTCTTGCCGCTGCCCGTCCGCCCGACCAGGCCCAGCGTCTCGCCGGGCGCCAGCGTGAGGTCGATCCCGGACAGCACCTGCTCGTCGTCGTCCGGGTAGCGGAACCCGGCGCCCTCGACGCGCAGGCCGAGCGGCCCGGCGGCGGGCAGCGGGCGGGTGCCGGGGGTCAGCGCGGGCCGCTCGGCGAGCAGCGCCGCGATGCGGGCCAGGCCGGCCAGTGCCGCCTGGTACTGCCTGATCTGGTCGATCAGCCGCTCGAACGGGGCCCGCACCATGAGCGTGTACTGGAAGAGCAGCACGGCGGTGCCGACCGTGAGCGTGCCCGCCCGCGTGGCCCAGGCGGCCAGCGCCAGCATGACGGCCGTGCCAGCGGCGAAGGCCACCGAGGTGCCGGCCAGCAGCGTGGTACCGATGCGGGCGTCGCGGTGCTCGGCCCGGAAGAGCGCGGCGCTGACCTGGTGGAAGCGGCGCACGGTGTGCTCGCCGGCGCCGTTGGCCCTGAGGTCCTCGGCGCCCGCCAGGCGCTCCTCCAGGGTGCCGAACAGCGTGGCGCTCGCGGCGCGCGACCGGGCCGCCGACGGCACGGCCAGCCGCTGGGCGCGGGCCATGCCGTACCCGACGAGCAGGCAGTACGCCAGCAGCACCGCCCCGATGCGCCAGTCGACGGTGAACACGACCACGACCACGCCGGCCAGCAGCAGCACACTGGCCACGACGTCCAGCAGGAACGCCACGACGAAGTCGGCGACCGCCACCACGTCGCCGTCCACCCGCTCGATCAGCTCGCCGGGCGTGTGGCGGCCGTGGAAGGCCAGGTCCAGGCCGAGCGCGTGGCCGGTCAGGCGCTCGCGCAGGCGGTTCGTGCCGTCCCAGGCCAGCCTGCCGGCCAGCCACGCGGTGAGCATCCTGGCGGCCTGGCCCGCGACGGCGAGCGCGAGGTAGCCGAGGGCGATCAGCGTGAGGTGCCGGGTGCTCGCGCCGCCGATGGCGTCGTCCACGAACCGCCGGGTCACCTGCGGTGCGGCCAGCGGGAGCGCGGTGGCGGCGGCGATCGCGGCGGTCAGCGCCGCGGTGGCGGCCGGTCCGGGGCGGAGCAGGCGGAGGACGGAAGAGTCAGTCGAAGATGAAGTGGTCTCGGGATCGAACGATCTCAAGAAGCGTCATGCCCTTTGCGTAGGAGGAGTCACTGAGCTGAGGGTTCACGAACGCTTCAGCCATCGTGGGCCTCCTCACGGTTGCGGGCAAGCTCTTCCGTCCGGGATTACAACAGGGCCGTGGGCGGGGCGGCAACCGAATTACCGGGGCGCGCGCCGTACGACGCAGCCGAGGCGGAGCTGCGCGCACTGCTCGCGGCCGTCCACCCGCCACCAGAGCCGGCCGGGGGCGGGCAGCAGCTCGGTGATCAGCACTTCGGCGGGGTCGTGCCTGGCCAGGTCCTCGACTGCGGCGGGGTCGCAGAAGTCGACGTAGAAGGGGGTGGGGTCGGTGGGGTGGTGGACGAAGACGTGGCGGGGGAGGTGGTGCTCGCGGCACAGGCGGTGGATGGCCAGCCAGCGGTCGAAGGCGTCCGCGCCGCGTTCCTGAGGGAGGTGGACGCGCCAGCGGGAGCGCTGGTAGATCAGGTCGCCGATCAGGATGCGGGGGGTGTGGGCGCCCAGGTCGATCTCGGGCGGGCGGGTGTGGCCTGTCGCGGGGTGGGCGGGCCATGGTTCGGGGAGCGCGCCGGTGAGGGTGACGGGGGCGGCGTGCAGGCCCTGGTAGAGCGGTCGGCAGTCGTCGCGGACACCGCACAGCAGCCACGTCGCGGTGGCCAGGTCGGTGCCGACGGCCATCAGGTCGGGGCCCGGCAGGGTGGGGGCGGGGTGGTCCGGGGCGAGGTCCCACAGCTCGGCGGTGGCGCGGGCCACGTCCGGGAGGGTCAGCCTGATGACGTCCGGGTGAGCGTGGACCGGCCCGCCGGAGCGCTCGGTGCGGCCGGCCGGCCGGAGCCGCTCCGTGCGGGCGAGCGTCTCGGACGCGAGCCTGTCCAGGGCGGTGGTGAGCGCACGCAGGTGAGCGGGCTCGCCGGCGAGCAGCGTGGCCAGGTGCCACAAGGGCAGCGCCGCCGTGAGCGCGGCCCGCACCCCGGCCAGCGCCGCGCCGCCGATCGTGACGCGCTCGCTGTACGGGCTCGACCGCTCCTCCCGGAAGACCTCGTGCCGCAGCGCCCCCTGCCCCGCCCGCCCGTGCGGATGCGGCCGCCCCTCCGGCCCGGCCCGCCCACCACGATCGAGCGCTTCGAGGCGGGCGGCCTCGAAGTGCCGGGCGCGCTCGGGCCACGGCGCACCCGCGTACCGGCCACGCAGCTCCTCCACCCGGCCCGCGTCCCCGATGCGCCGGGTCAGCCAGCCGCCCGCGGCGACGACCACCCGCTCGGGCCCCGGCTCGCCCACCAGCAACGCCGGGCCGCCGCCCGGCTCGAACCGCGCGTACAGGACGGGCCCGCCGGCCCCGCCTCCCATCGTCGAGCGCCGCAGTTGCCGGTGGGCGGTCGCGGCGAGCAGGCGGGAGCGCCTGGCCGTGCCGTCGCCCGGCCTCCGGGCCAGCGGGTGCCGCACGATCGCCTGGTAGAAGGCGGGATCGGCGAGGAAGGCCGCGTGCCGTACGGACTCGTCGTCGTAGGCCTCCGCGACCTTGCGCCGGGTCACGAGCCGGGCGGCGGCGTAGGCGCTCCTGGCCGCCGCACGGGCGGCGCCCGCCGCGACGACGGCGGACTGCCAGCGCCGCGACCACTCCGCCAGGCCGAGCGTGTCCAGCAGCTCCAGTTCCGCTCCGTTCAGCGGCATTCCGGTGCGTACGCTGGTGACGCAGTGCCTGGCCCGGGCTTGCCGGTCGGGGGTGAGCCGCAGGACGTCGCCGCGCATGGGGGCTGCCAGCCGTTCGAAGCGGCTGCGCTCGGCTGCCAGGCGTCGCTCGGCGGCCAGCAGCCGTGCGGAGAGCCGCCGCAGACCGGGATGGCCGAGGCCGTCGAGCAGCGACACCGGCAGCCCGGTGGTGCGCAACAGGAACCACGGACGCAGCTCCACCACCAGCTCCCCCCGCCCGGCCGGGACGGCCCAGGCCAGCTCCGACACGTCGCCATCGGCCGAGCCACCGCCCAGCGCGGCGCCACCCGGCGCAGAGCCGCCCGCCGAGCCACCACCCGGCGCAGGGCCGCCCGCCGGGCCGGTGCCCGCCACAGGGCCGCGACACCGTACTAAGGACTGCGGGCGTTCGTCAGCGTCGTCGCCCAGGCCCAGCCGCCACGGACCGCTCACCCGTGCCCCCTCCCCAGGACGGACACGCCCGCCGTCCCCTCCCCACCGGCGACCGTGCAGGCCGCCAGCCGGCCAGGGGGGAGGCCATGGAGGCGGTCGCGCCAGGCCCTGATGGTGGTCGCCACCTCCCACTCGCGCATGGTCTCTGGCGCGTCGAACTCGATCCACCGCGTCAGGTCGTGCCCCGCGCGTGGCGGGAAGCGCACGCTGTGCCCGGCCCAGACCGTGCGGATCCCCATCCGGTACGCCCGCAGCCCCCCGAGCCGCACCCCGCCGGGCCCGTCCGCCAGCAGCTCCAGCGACTCCCCCACGGCGCCCGCGTCGATCCCCGGCGCCCCCACGGCCAGCTCGCACGTCACCGGCGCCGCCACCGGGATGGCGGCCAGCAGGCGGCGGAGGTTGACGGTCATGCCGTTCAGCCCGGTCACGGCGGCCAGGAAGTCGATGCGCGTCACGATGATCGTCAGGCCCCGGCAGCGGGCCAGCGTGTCGAGGGGGAAGGCCGCCACCCGGACCGCGTCCAGCCGCCCCGCCCACGGCCCGCTGTCAGGGGGTGTGTCCGGCCCGGTCAGCCAGCGCACCGGGGTGCGGGGGCCGCCGGCGTACCAGCTGGGGCGGATCACCCGCTCCGGCGACCAGCCGAGCCACTCGGCCCCGGCCAGCTCGGGGACCCGCCGCAGCGCCGCGACCTGCTCGGCGACGAGCCGGCCGCACAGCGTCACCCGCTCCGCCCCCAGCGCCCGCACCAGCGCGAACGCGGCGGGCAGTTGCCGCTCGCCGTCCACCACGACGTGCACCCGCCGCTCCTTGGCCGCCTCCACGGCCTGCTCGACCTCGGGCCGGAACAGCTCGCACCTGGCGGCGGCGGCGAGCACGTCGCGGCTGCTCTGCGTGCTGCCCTCGGCCAGCTCCAGGCCGTCGAGGCTGGGCCGGAGCGCGGGGTCGGCCGCCAGGCGCAGCGCCGTGCCGACAGCCCGCAGGTACGCGTCGTCGTAGGCGGCCCGCTCGATGACGGTGAGGCGTTCGACGATGCCGGCGCCCAGGTCGAGCACCTCGGTCCCGGGTGGCGGGACGATCTCGGTGGTGAAGTCGGTGAACGGGGGAATGACGAGGAGTTCCATCAACCGCCCTCTCCGGGCCAGGGGTAGGGGTGCGCCGGACGGATCAGCGGGTCGTCCGGCGCCGGCCGCCGGTCGGGGAGCTGCGGGAGCCGCTCCAGCCACCGCGGCACGGCGGCACCGTGCGAATACTGACCATGGGGAATGACCGGGCCGGAATGCTGCTGGGCCGACGGAGAAGCGGCCGGGCCGGAATGCTGCTGGACCGATGGGAGAGCGACCGGGCCGGACACCTGCCGTCCCGAGCCGACCGGCTGCTGCGCCGGCCCCGGCACCCGCCGTACACGACCGAGGGACTGCTCGGCGGACCGGCGGGCGGGCCCCTCACGCAGCACCACACCCGGTCGCGGACCACCCCCACCGTCCTGCCCGCCGGCGGCGTCCGGCCGCCCGGCACGCCCGCCGGCCGCCACCCCGTCGCCACCCAGCGCGGGAGAACCGGCGGGCCGCAGGTAGACGCACCGCAGCTCGGCCGCGAACCGCCGCTCCCCGTCCCGCAGCCAGCACTCGCCCGGCCCCGGGAACACCTCCGTCAACGTCACCTGCTCGGCCGGGGCGGCCAGCCGGGCCAGCCCTTCGAGCAGCGCGGGCGACCGCATGTCGACGTAGAGGGAGCGCCGCTCCCGCGCCGTCGAGGCGAAGAACGCCTCCGGCAGCCCATGGCTGTCGCGCAGCCGGGCCATCGCCACCAGCAGCTCCCGATCGTCGCCGGCCTGCGCGAGCGCCTCGAACGACCCGCGCCCCAGCCGCCACGTCCGCCGCGAGACGACCACGTTGTCCCAGGTCAGCCGGGGCACCCTGGACAGCCCGGGCAAGCGGGGCAATCGCACCCTGGGCAGGGCGAACGCCGTGTGCAACGCCGTGTCGTGGTCGCCGTTGTGCAGCAGCAGCGGCTCCTCCATGCCCTTGGCGTGCAGCACGGCCCGCTGCCCGTCGCTGTGCACGTACAGCTCGTCGAGCCCGATGCGCCGCCGCCGCGGGTCGGCCGCCACCCCGCCGAGCTCCAGCACGGGGCCCGGCAGCTCCAGCGGCGGTACGCCGTTGGTGCGGCGGGAGATGACGTTCAGCACCGTGAACCCGGACAGCACCCGTCTGATCTCGCTGTCCCGCTCGGCCAGGCACGCCGCGCGTTCCTCGTGGAACTGCAGCGCCCATGGCGTGAGCAGCACCGCGTCGTGCAGGCGGCCGAGGACCAGCGGGGTCACGCCCGGCTCGTACGCCTCCAGCGCCGGCGCGGCCACCATGACGTCGGCCGAGCACAGGACGGGGGCGGCGGGCGGGACGGGCTCGTCGAGCAGCCCGGCGAGGTTCAGCTCGGTGAGGTCGCCTGGCGCCTCGCGGACGAGGGCGGCGATGCGCCCGGCCAGCCGGTCGCCGTGCTCGATCTCCAGGTCCCCGGTCGAGCGCAGCACCTCGGCCAGCTCGTAGGTGCCCGGCCCGAGCCGCCCGGCCAGCAACCGGTTGGTGCGCTGCCGGGTCAGCTCGGCCTCCTCGGCGAGCAGGTCGAGCACCCTGGGCACGCGGCCCTGGAGGTCGGCGGCCGGCCCGTCGCCGACGGTGAGGCGCAGCGTGCCCGCGGCGGCCTCGTGCACGATCGCCCGGTCGTCGCGGCGGCCGCTCCCGGCCAGCGCCTCGACCCGCCGCTGCACCGCCAGCTTCACGTCGGGCGAGGCCCTCGGATACTGCGCCAGCAGCTCGTCGATCTCGCCGACGCGTGTGCCGAGCGGCAGGTCGGCGTCCTGGGCGGGGCGCGCGCCGATGATCGCCCTGGCGCGCTGGGCGGGCACGCCCGGCCGGGACACGAACGCCCGCCTGGGCACCTGCGGCCCGCGCGTCCGCGCGTCCCGCACGCCGGGGTCCTCCTCGCTTCCCGGACGCCCCTCGGCGCACCCGCACTCGCAGTCGCCGGCGGCCGCGACCCGCCCGTGCCGCAGGTCTCCCGGCGGCTCGGCGTCGTCCGCGTCCGGCGCGATCCCCGGCCTGCCCCTGTCGCGCGCGGCCACCGGCACCCCCCTGGCGGCCAGCCGGTCGCGCAGCCAGCCCAGCGTGTCGCAGACGGTGGCGGGCGGGCACAGGTCGTGGGTGAGCAGCCCGCGCCGCACCGCGACGGCCAGCGCCGCCGAGGCCCGCTCGACGCCCGCCCCCGTCGCGGACGCGATCTCGGCCAGCGTGCGCTCCCCGTCGCAGTGCCCCACGAACGCGGCCCCGTCGAGCACCTCCCCCGCCCAGGTCTTGCGGCGCGGCACCAGCCCGGCGACCAGCGCGGGCTCGGCGAGCACGCGCTGCTGCAGCGCCTCGACCACCCGCGCGGCCGGGAACGCCACCCGCCGCGTGTACGCGTGGGCCCCCGCCCACGTGTGGCCGGAGCGCTCCCCCGCGCGGACGGCCCCGTAGCTGATGGGCCCGTAACAGCCCGCCGTCTCGCACGACGCCGACAGCCGCTGCACCTGGTCGGCCAGCTCGCGGCGGGTCCTGCCCCCCTTGGCCCCGCGCCGCAGGTCCCGGTACAGGGCGGGCGCGGTGCACACGAGCGCGTCGAGGAAGCGCTCGTCGGCCATGACCCCCGCCACGGCGGCCCTGCCGAGCGCGGCGTCACCGCTGACCAGGCCGGACAGCGTGAGCCTGGCCTCCTCCAGCCGCCCCGTCACCTCGTTCCACGCCGTCAGCCACTCCGCGGGGCCGGGTGTGCCGTCCGGCAGGGGCCGCAGGTCGCGCAGGCGGCTGCGCAGCCCGCGCGGCAGCCGCCCGCCGCGCGCCTGCCCGCCTGACGCGCCGGCGCCGGGGGCCGGTGATCCGGTGAGCAGGTCGAGTGCCCGCCGCTCCAGCCGTACGACCGCCGCGGCGGTCTCCGCCGCCCTGGGGTAGACGAGGGACATGACGAGCTCCCAGGGAAACCCCGCGCTCCTGACGACCACGGCCGGCAGCAGGGTCCAGTCGTGCTCGGTGTCCATATGAGCGTCTCCCTTTCCAGGCATGAATTCGTCGTTCCGCGGCTTAACTCAGATATTTACAAGATCGTTTTCTTGTGTCAATGAGTTCGGGGATTAGAAGAAAATGAGAACCCGCGGATCGGCTGCGAACACCGCTGCGGAAAATTGCCCGCCAACGTCTGCAAATCCCGCCATATAGGGCACCGCTGTTTACTTTCCGTAGCCGATCTGCCTATCCTTGCAGTACAGAGCGTCAAGACCCCTCTTCAGGGCTTGATCGCGACGATAATGAACCCGAATTTCACACGCCTGTCCGCCCGTCGATTTCCCCGCCATTCAAAACGCCGCGGGACGTTCGCCCGGATAATCGCGCCAATGCGACGGGAGGCGTTCTCATTCGCGTGTCAGGGCAAGGTGCGGTCAAGTCTGCGTGCCAGCGCGCGGGGGCGGAGAAACCGACTGATAGAAGATGACATGGGGGTGAAGGGGGACCGGTGACGGACGACGGGAGACTGCGGCGCCGCGACGGGCCGCGGCTGAGCACGCCGGTGTTGGTGGTGGCGGGCCTGCTGCTCACCGTCCTGGTCGTCACGCTGGACATCTCCACCGGGACGGCGGTGCGGCTGTTCCCGCTGCTGGTCTTCCTGCCGGCGATCGTCTCGGCGCTCGGCGAGGTGTGGCAGACGGCGCTGGCCTCGGTGTGGGTGATCCTGGTGGAGGTCCTCACCGGCGTGTACATCAGGGCGCAGGCCGACGACATCCTGCTGGCGACCGGGTTCATGACGCTGTTCGGGCTGCTGAGCGTGCTCGGCTGCCGCTACCGGGTGCTGCGGGAGGAGGAGGTCTCCCGGCTGCGCTCTGCCGCGGCGGCGCTGCAGCGGCTGATCGTGCGCCCGCTGCCCCTGCGTACGGCCGACGTGGTCGTCAACGGCCTCTACCAGCCGGTGGAGGAGGACGCGATGGTGGGCGGCGACATGTACGAGGTGGCCGCCTCCCGGCACGGCACCCGGGTGCTGATCGCGGACGTCCAGGGCAAGGGCCTGCCCGCGATCGGCACAGCGCTGGCGGTGCTGGGCTCGTTCAGGGAGGCCGCCTACCGTGAGCACACGCTGACCGGCGTCGTGGCCGCCCTGGAGAACTCCGTGGTCCGGCAGAACGCCTTCGCCGCCCAGACCGGCGAGCCCGAGCGGCTGGTCACCGCCCTGGTCCTGGACATCGGCCGGGAGCCCGTGGTCGAGGCCGTCAACTGCGGGCACATCGCCCCGTTCGTCATCCACGACGGCGACGCGGCCCAGGCGGACCTGGGCGAGCCCGCCGTGCCCCTCGGCCTGGCGGCGCTGTCGTCGGCGCCGAGGAAGGGGGTGCGGTTCACGTTCCCGGCGGGCGCGACGATGCTGCTGTGCACCGACGGGGTCACCGAGGCCCGCGACCGGCGCGGCACGTTCTACCCGCTGGAGGCGCGGCTGCGCTCCTACGCCCGCGCGCCGTCCGGAGGGCTGGCCGCCAGGATCGACGCCGACCTGCGGGTCTTCACCGGCACCGCGCCCCGCGACGACATCGCGATCCTCACGCTCCGCAGAACCGAGCCGTCACCATGAACCACTGACGACACCCGCGCGTACCTACACACATCGGACACGTGGTCCATGGAGGTGTCGTGGAGCTCAGTCTCTTGCGGGCGCAAGCGCACAGCCCGTCGTACTTCTCACTCCTGCGCAGCTCGTCGGGAGAGCGCGCCCCGGTGGACTTCTGCATCCCTTGCAACCCTTATTTCCCCACACCGGAGATCTTCGAGCACCTCGGGAGAAATCTGGAGACGATACTCAAGTTCTATCCCAGCGACGCGGGCACGATCACCGAGGAGCTCTGCTCCACGCTCGGGCTGCACCCCAAGACGGTCGCGATGGGCAACGGCTCCACGGAGCTGATCACCTGGATCGACCATCTGCTGGTCCGCGACAGCCTCGCGGTGCCGATCCCCACCTTCGGCCGCTGGACCGACCAGCCGCTGGAGACGGGCAAGCGGGTGGACATGTATCCGCTGCAGGAGAGCCGCAACTTCGCGCTGGACGTCAACGACTACGTCTCGTTCATCCGTACGCGCGGCTCACGGGTGGCGGTGATCTGCAACCCGAACAACCCCGACGGCGGCTACCTGCCCAAGCACGAGGTGCTGCGGCTGCTCGACCAGCTCATCGATCTCGACCTGGTGATCGTGGACGAGTCGTTCGGCGACTTCGTGGACGCCGAGCCGTACCCGGGGATCGCGGCCGAGGCCGCGGTGCGGCCGAACGTGATCGTGCTGCGCAGCCTCGGCAAGAACTTCGGCCTGCACGGCATCCGCTTCGGCTACATGGTGGCCAACCCGGCGTTGGCCGGGCGGGTGCGGGACGCGCTGCCCAAGTGGAACCTGAACTCGTTCGCCGAGGTCGTGGTGTTCATGATGCGGCAGTTCATGCCCGAGTACCAGGACAGCCTCAGGCGGCTGGGCAACGACAGGAGAGCGATGTTCCAGCAGCTCAGCACGATGCCGGGGCTGTCGGTGTTCGCCTCGCAGGGCAACTTCCTGCTGGTGAAGCTGCCGCCGGGGCACGACGGGGTGCCGCTGCGCGACCATCTGCTGACCGAGCACGGCGTGTACGTGCGCGAGTGCGGGAACAAGCTGGGCACCACGAGCCAGTTCCTGCGGCTCGTGGTGCGGCCTCAGGAGGACGTGCGGCGGTTGCTGATCGGCATGACGCAGTTCCTGTACTCGGGGAGCCTGCACGAGATCCCCGTGATCGGGCTCCATCACCGGGCCGTCAACTCGATCTCCGCCTAGCCCGGCCCGTGCCGGCCGCTCCCCGGCCACGGCGCGGGCGCCCCTGCCGGGGGCCGCCGCCCGTACGGGCGGCTCGACGCGATGCGGGCCGCCCGACACGATGCGGACGGCCCGACGACGCGATGCGGGCCGCCCGACACGATGCGAGCAGCGCCCCCGCCATGCGGGCAGCGCCCCTCGCGACGCGGGCGCGTCGGCTTCTACTCCCTGCCGTCCCAGCCGCGCGGCTGGTACCGCTTGGGCAGCTTCAGCCCGCGGGCGTCCATGACCTGCCGCAGCCGGTCCGGGTAGTCCGTGATGAGACCGTCCACACCGTCGTCGAGCAGCTTGTTCATGGTCGCCTCGTCGTCCACCGTCCATGGGATCACCTTGATCCCGAGCGCGTGCGCCTGGTCCACCATGTCCTTGGTCACGTACGGCTGATAGTCGGCGTCGGTGACCTTGCCGTTCTGCGGGAACCCGTGGACCGGCGAGAACGCCTGCGCCCCGAACGACTTGACCGCCTTCAGCGGGTCGCCGCCGAAGTCGTCGACGTCGAGCCCGCCCAGCCACGGCGACGCCCCCGGCTGCCCGGTCTGCAGGAAGTCGCGGTTGGTGAGGGCGACGAGCGGCAGGCGCGGCTCCAGATCGCGCATCCGCATCAGCGCGCCCCAGTCGAAGCTCTGGATCGTCACCTGCCGCAGCAGCCCGGCCCGGCGGATCTCGCGCAGCGTCACCTGCACGAACTGCTCCCTGGGCGCCGTCTCGCTGGGCGCCCCGGCCTCCACCTTGGTCTCGACGTTGAGCTTGACCCCGCGCGCCCGGTAACGCCGCACCAGGTCGAACACCTCGCGCAGCGTCGCCATCGGCGCGCCGGGCACGGCCCGCTGCCCGGGGAACTCGGCGAGCGTCTGCGACCCGCAGTCCATGGTCCTGACCTGCTGGAGAGTGAGCGTGTTGAGGTACTTCCCGACGTAGGGGAACTCGGGGTCACCCTCGCTGGCGGGCGCGGTGTCGCGGCACTTCCTGTTGCTGATCCTGCGGTCGTGCGTCACGACGGCCTGGCCGTCCTCGGTGATCTGCACGTCCAGCTCCAGCGTGCTGACACCGAGCTCCAGCGCGTTGGCGAACGCGGGCAGCGAGCTCTCCACCACGAGCCCGAGCCCGCCCCGGTGCGCCTGCAGGTCGAAGTCCCGTCCCCGGGATGCCGCTTCGGCCGAGGCCGTCCCGGGCAGGGCCGCGAGCGCCAGGGCCGCCGCCGCCGCGAGCGCGTGCCATCTCTTCATCGTCTTCGTCCGTCCCCGTAGAGGTGCTGGTCTCGCGACAAGATCGGGCATGCCGGGGACGGGCGGGCGTACACGGGGTGAGCACCGGGCGAAGCCTGCGCGATCAGCGGCCGTCCACCGTGAGCGCCGGATCGGACCTGCGCGATCAGCGCCGAACCACCGTGAGCGCCGGATCGGACCTGCGCGATCAGCCGCCGTCCGCCGTGCGGGTGCCGTCGTCTGAGACGCAGGCGTCGAGGGCCTGCTGGCCGGCCCGCCGCAGCACCGGCGCCGGCGTGCCGCCCGTCGCGAGCGTCTCGGCCAGCGCCGCCGCGATCAGGCCGTACTGCAGCAGCGCGACGCCCTTACGGGCGAGCACGATCCCCGCGGACGCCTTCAGCCCGAGCCCCTCGACCACCCCGGCCCCTGGCCGCTCCTCATAGTCGTCGCCCCGCCGCACCAGAGCGTCCTCGTCCCCCTCGGGAAACGGCCGCCCCAGGAACGCCTCGACGGCCGCCAGCGCGGCGGGCAGCTCCAGGCTCACGACCTCACACCGCCCCGGACACGTCGCCGCTGATCGCGCCGCCACTGATCGCGCCGCCAACTGGGCCGCCGGCCACGCGACCGACGCTGCCCGCGGCCCTGACCTCGTCCATCATCGCCGCCATCCCCTCCGCGTACCCCCGCATCCGCAGCACCCCGAGCCGCCGCAGCTCCTCCAGCCTGGCCCCTACCTGCTCGGTCCCCGCCCCGGCCGCCGCGCGCCGCCGCAGCAGCCCGTGCCGCAGGTCGTCCAGGGCGGCGTTGACCCCGTCCACCACGCGCTCCCCCAGCACCCGCGCGCCGCCGTACATGGCCCGCCCCGTCACGTTCAGCGCGACCAGCCGGGGCCCCGGCGCGCACACCGCGCACACCGGCCCCTCCGAGATGCCGCGCACGTCCCCGTCGGGCACCCCGCCGATGGTCTCCAGCACCGCGATCAGCCGGTCGAACAGCTCGCCGAAGTCCAGCAGCGGCACCCCGGCCTCGGCCCGCAGCGCCGCCGCGCTCACCTCGATCGACGCCGTCACCCTGGCCATCCGCGCGTCCAGGTCGGCCCGCACCGCGCGCAGCTCCCGCGCCAGGGCCAGCGGCTCGACGAACGGCACCGCGGCGTCGACCGGCGACTGCCCGGCGAAGGCGGCGTCCACCGCCTCGGCCACCAAGGCGGCCACGGTCTCGGGCGGCTCGCGCATCAGCCAGGGGTCGATCCCGACCGTGACGAGCCTGCCCTTCGCAAGGACGGCGCGCACGCCGGGCTCCCGATGATTCCTGCGCAACTCGACGTACTCCGAAGCATTCTCTCTGGTGGCGCCTGCCACGCTAACCCCGCTGCGCACGCCCTGAGCAGGGCGTCGCCCCGAGTTCACGACATGTTCGCCCGGCCGCAGACGTGTTCCGCGCCTCCCTGGTCCGGGGTAAGCTGTCCCGGCTAATCCCTTTACACCATAAATAGTCAGCCGACGATGGAAGGGTTCCGTGCTCTCCAGCCACCAGGCCAGCACCGTCCAGACTCGTGATCACACCGCCGCCGACAGCCACGACAGCATCCAGGTCCGCGGCGCCAGGGAGAACAACCTCAAGGGCGTCTCCCTCGACATCCCCAAGCGGCGCCTCACCGTGTTCACCGGGGTGTCGGGCTCCGGCAAGTCCTCGCTCGTCTTCGACACGATCGCCGCGGAGTCGCGGCGGCTGATCGACGAGACCTACACGGCGTTCGTCCAGGCGTTCATGCCGAGCCTGTCCCGTCCCGACGTGGACGCGCTGCACAACCTGAGCGCGGCGATCATCGTGGACCAGGAGCGGATGGGCGCCAACGCCCGCTCCACCGTGGGCACCGCCACCGACGCCCACACCATGCTGCGGATCATCTTCAGCCGCCTCGCCGAGCCGCACGTCGGCTCCGCCTCCGCCTTCAGCTTCAACATGGCCGAGGGCATGTGCCCCGAGTGCGAGGGGCTCGGCAAGGCGACCGAGATCGACGTGGACGAGGTCGTCGACAGGGAGCTGTCGCTGAACGAGGGCGCGATCAAGGCCCCCGGGTACGCGGTGGACAGCTGGCCCTGGCAGATCGTGGCCGGCTCCGGCCTGTTCGACCCGGACGTCAAGCTGCGGGACTTCACCGAGCAGCAGTGGGCGGACCTGCTGCACAAGCCGGCCACCAAGTTCAAGTACGGCAACAACAACTTCACCTACGAGGGCCTGCTCGTCCGGGTCAGGCGCGGCTACCTGGGCAAGGACAGGGAGTCGATGCAGCCGGGCGCGCGGGCGTTCGCCGACCGGGCGATCAGGCTGGCCCCGTGCCCGGCCTGCGGCGGCGCCCGGCTCAACGAGGCCGCCCTCGCTGCGAAGATCGACGGCAGGAACATCGCCGACTGCTCGGCCATGCAGGTCAACGACCTGGCCGACTTCATCCGCGGCATCGACGACCCCCGGATCGGGCCGGTGCTGGAGAGCCTGCGCTCCACGCTCGACTCGCTGGTCGAGATCGGGCTCGGCTATCTCAGCCTCGACCGCGAGTCCGCCACCCTGTCGGGCGGCGAGGCCCAGCGCGTCAAGATGGTGCGCCACCTCAACTCCAGCCTCACCGACGTCACCTACGTCTTCGACGAGCCCACCGCCGGCCTGCACCCGCACGACATCCAGCGGATGAACCGCCTGCTGCTGGCGCTGTGCGACAAGGGCAACACGGTGCTCGTGGTCGAGCACAAGCCGGAGACCATCGCCATCGCCGACCACGTGGTGGACCTCGGCCCCGGCGCGGGCACGGCGGGCGGCCAGATCTGCTACTCGGGCAACCTGTCGGGGCTGCGCGCCTCCGGCACGCTGACCGGCCGCTACCTCGACCACCGCGTACGCCTGCGCGAGAGCTTCCGCCGGCCCGCCGGGCAGCTCCCGATCAGGAACGCGACCCTGCACAACCTGCGCGACGTCAGCGTGGACATCCCGCTCGGCGTGCTCACCGTGGTCACCGGCGTGGCGGGCTCCGGCAAGAGCTCCCTCATCCACGGCCACGTGGCGGGCCGCGACGGCGTGGTGGTGGCCGACCAGTCGCCCATCCGCGGCTCACGCAGGAGCAACCCGGCCACCTACACCGGCGTGCTCGACCCCATCCGCACCGCCTTCGCCAAGGCCAACGGGGTCAAGGCGGGCCTGTTCAGCGCCAACTCGGAAGGGGCCTGCCCGGCCTGCAAGGGCATCGGCCTCATCTACACCGACCTGGCGATGATGGCCGAGGTGGCGTCGGTGTGCGAGACGTGCGAGGGCAAGCGGTTCACGGCGGAGGTGCTGACGTACCGGCTGCGCGGCAAGAACATCAGCGAGGTGCTGGAGATGCCGATCTCCGAGGCCCGCGACTTCTTCCCCACCGGCCAGGCCGGCACCATCCTCGACCGCCTCGTCTCCGTCGGCCTCGGCTACCTGGGCCTCGGCCAGCCGCTGACCACCCTGTCGGGCGGCGAGCGGCAGCGGCTCAAGCTGGCGATCAACATGGCCAGGAACGGCACCACGTACGTGCTGGACGAGCCCACGACGGGCCTGCACCTCGCGGACGTGGACCAGCTCCTGTCCCTGCTCGACCGCCTGGTGGACGACGGCAACACGGTCATCGTCATCGAGCACCACCAGGCCGTCATGGCCCACGCCGACTGGATCATCGACCTCGGCCCCGGCGCGGGGCACGACGGCGGCCAGGTCGTCTTCTCCGGCACCCCGGCGGACCTGGTGGCCAACGGCAGCTCGCTGACGGCCATCCACCTGCGCGACTACGTCAACCGCCCCTGACCACGCCGCCCTCTCCTACCCGCCCTCTCCTGCCCGCCCTCAGGTCATCAGGGCGGGAGGGGGCGGCGCTCAGACGGCCAGCCGGGCCAGCACCCGGGCGAAGTCCGGCGGCGGTGCCACGACGAGCCTGGTCTGCCCGTCCCTGGTCACGATGTCGGCCCTGATCAGCGTCAGCCGCTCCCCGTTCCACCAGTGCACCTGCGGGCTGAGCCCGTCCGTGCGGGCGGCGTGCACCCGCAGCCGCTCGATGGCCCGCACCACCCCGATCCCGTCCACCGGATGCAGCAGCAGCGTGTACGGATCGGGCAGCACCACCAGCACCCCGTCGGCCGGCACCGGCAGGTAGTCGGGCAGCCAGCGCAGGTGGGTGGCGGCCGACGGGCTGGAGGCGGTGAGCCGGGTGACGGGGGTGCCCGACACCTCGATGTACTCGGCCCGCAGCCGCTCCCGCCCCCGCACGTTGGCCACGGCCAGGTCGAGGGCCTGGCCGGTGGGGACGGGCCAGCAGCCGGACTCCTCGGGCCTGACCTGCCGGGTGCCGACGGTGAGCAGCTCGACGAGGTCGGCGTTGAGGTGGCGGCCGACGACGCGGGTCAGGTCGGGGATCTCGTCCACGGCCTCCACGCGGGTGCGCAGCAGCGGGCGTACCTGGTCGAGGTCGCACACGTCCAGCCGCTCGCCCGCGGTGGCCACGGCGTGCGCGAGGTGTGCGGAGACCAGCATGGGCCAGTCCTCCCTGGCCCTGCGCCCGGCCTCGCGCCGCAGCCCCGTGAGCTTGACGACGAGGTGCCCGGCGTCCCCGGTCAGCGTGACGGTGGAGCCGTCACGGGCGAACTCGAAGGAGTATCCGAGGGACTCCGCGACGAGCGCGAGCAACGAGTCGAGATCGACGTCCTCGACCGGCCGGCGAGAGGGCTCACGCCTGAACAAGTTCACGCGCCGTGTCCCTTTCTGTCGGATTCGTCCCTCCTACCTTGCCTGCTCCTCGTTCCGCATCATGCCAGTTAGGGAGCACGATTCGGTATCGATAACACCAAGAGCGCCGAGCCAGACACTCAGCTGCGGCGACCCGTGCCCGACCGGCAACCCGGCCACGATCGGCACCCCGAGCGGCCCCAGCCGGTCCGCCAGAACCGGGTACGGATCCCCGCACCGCACCCACGACCCGAGCGCGAACCCGCGCACCCCGTCGAACACGCCCGCCTGCAGGAGCTGGGTGAGCATCCGGTCGATCCGGTACGGCTCCTCCCCCACGTCCTCCAGGAACGCGATCGCCCCGTCGAACGACGGCTGCCACCGGGTGCCGCACATCGAGGCGACCAGCGACAGGTTCCCGCCGCGCAGCACGCCCTCGGCCCGCCCCGGCGCCAGCACCCGGTCACCCACGACCGTGCCCGCCGCGCCCACCGGGCCCACCGGGCCCACCGTGCCCGCCGCGCCCGCCGCGCCGAAGAGCGCCTCGCTCAGGCTCTCCCACGTACGCGGCTCGGGCCCGCTCTCGTCGCCCGCCATCACGTCGCAGGCGGCCATCGGCCCGTGCAGGGTGGGCACGCCCAGCTCGATGGCGAACGCGTTGTGCAGCGCCGTGATGTCGCTCGACCCGAGCAGCACCTTGGGCCCCGACTCGCGGACGGCCGCCCGCATCGCGTCCCAGTCGATCAGGTCGAGCAGGCGGCCCGCCCCGTACCCGCCGCGGCAGCAGAACACACCGGAGACGGCCGGGTCGCACCAGGCCGCCTGCAGGTCGGCGGCCCTGGCGGCGTCGGCGCCCGCCAGGTAGGGCAGGCCCTGACGGTCGAGTACGTGCTCGCCCACGACCACCTTCAGCCCGAGCGACTCCAGCCGCCGGATACCGCGCTTGAGCAGCACGGGGTCGGGCGGCCCCGACGGGGAGACGATGGCGATGGTGTCACCTGGCCGCATCGATCAGCTCCTTGACGAGCGCGGGAAGTGCCTGGCCGATCGGCTCGGCGATGACCCGGTCGGCGAACGGATCATACGGGGTGGACTCGGCGTTGACGATGACGAGCCGGGCGCCGGCGTCGAGCGCCTCGCCGCACAGCCCGGCGGCGGGATGCACGGTCAGCGAGGTGCCGACCGCCACGAACAGGTCGCAGGAGCGGGCCGCGACGAGCGCCGCGTTGATCACCTCGGGCTTGAGGTGCTGCCCGAAGGAGATCGTGTTCGACTTCTGGATGCCGCCGCAGCGCGGGCACGGCGGGTCGGGCTCGCCCGCGGCCACCCTGGCGAGCACCTCCTCCATGGGGGTGATCAGGTCGCACGACAGGCACTCGGCGCGGCGCATGGTGCCGTGCAGCTCGATCACCTTCTCCGGCGCGGAGCCGGCGCGCTGGTGCAGCTCGTCGATGTTCTGCGTGATGAGGGCGCGCAGCAGCCCGGCCCGCTCCAGCTCGACCAGGGCGTGGTGGGCGACGTTCGGCTCCGCCTGCCACGCCGGGGACTCCAGCCTCGCCCGCCAGGAGGCGCGCCTGACGTCGGGGTCGGCCAGGTAACGATCAATCGTGGCGTTGGCCTCGGCCTGCGGATTCTTCGTCCACACTCCCTGCGGGCCGCGGAAGTCGGGGATCCCGGAGTCGGTGGAGATGCCCGCACCGGTGAGCACCGACACTGACGTTGGCTCGTTCACGTGGCAAACGGTGTCACACTTGCTTTCCGTATGCGACTTCCGCCCCACATCCTCGTGGTCAACGGCATCAAGGTCCGCCGGCCGGTCTTCCTGCTCGGAGCTCCGCATTCCGGCGTGGACCTGCTGGCCCGCGCCCTCAAACGGTCGCCGGGCTTCCACGTGACGATGGGCCGCGCGAGCGTGGCGCACGTGGTGTACGCCTTCGCCCGCAAGCCGTCCATTGCCCGCACGTCCGGCGCCGTGCGCGTCATGCGCGACGCGCTCGCCGAGTCGTGGCAGGTGCTGCCCCGCTCCTGCGCCGAGTGCGCCGAGCCGTGCCGCGAGGCCGGCGGCGTCACCGGCGCGGGCCCCTGCGTCGCCGCCGGCGACGTCACCCGCTTCGGCGACGGCAGCCCCGACCTGCTCTACAGCGCCCCCGTGCTGCTGCAGGCCTTCCCCGACGCCCGGTTCGTCCAGCTCATCCGCGACGGCCGCGACGTGGTGGCCGGCATGCTCGGCGACCCGGCGTGCCTGGCGTGGTTCAAGCCGGCGATGCTGACGGAGCAGACCGAGTTCCCCAACGCGTTCCTGGGCGTGAACAAGGACGAGCACCTGGAGCGGTGGAAGACCATGCCGGCGGCGGGCAAGAGCGCGCTGCGCTGGCGCAGCGCCGTGCGCATGAGCGCCGAGCTGCGCCGCACGCTGCCGGAGCCGCAGCTGCTCACCCTGCGCTACGAGGACCTGCTCGAACGGCCGCCGCAGTCGGTGGCGACGCTGGCGGAGTTCCTGGAGACGCGGGTGTCCAAGGTCGTCCTGTACGACACGGCGGTGCCCAAGGTCGGCGCCTGGCGCACCCGGCTCCGGCGCGACGACCTGGAGCTGGTGGAGAAGGTGGCCAGGCAGGAGCTCAAGCGGCTGGGCTACCTGACGAGCTGAACTGGGTGCGGTAGAGCTCGGCGTACAGCCCGCCGCGCGCCAGCAGCTCCTCGTGCCCGCCGCGCTCGGCGACCCGGCCCTCGTGGATGACGAGGATCTCGTCGGCCTCCCTGATCGTGGACAGCCGGTGCGCGATGACCAGCGACGTCCGGCCTTCCAGCGCCGTCTTCAGCGCCACCTGCACCGCGGCCTCGGACTCGGAGTCGAGGTGGGCGGTGGCCTCGTCGAGCACGACCACGCGGGGCGCCTTCAGCAGCAGCCTGGCCAGCGCCAGCCGCTGCTTCTCGCCGCCGGACAGCCGGTAGCCGCGGTCACCCACGACGGTGTCGAGCCCGTCGGGCAGGCTCTCGACCAGCTCGCCGATCTGCGCGGCCCGCAGCGCGGCCCACATCTCCTCCTCGCTCGCGCCGGGCCTGGCGTAGCGGAGGTTGGCGCCGATCGTGTCGTGGAACAGGTGCGCGTCCTGCATCACCACGCCGACGGTGTCGCGCAGCGAGTCGAGCGTGGCGTCGCGCACGTCGACGCCGTTGATCCGCACGGCGCCCTCGTTGACGTCGTACAGCCGCGACACCAGCGAGGTGATCGTGGTCTTGCCCGCCCCGCTGTGGCCGACCAGGGCGATGAGCTGCCCCGGCCGCGCCGTGAACGACACGCCCTTCAGCACCGGGTACGACGGGCCGCTGTCCTGCCTGGCCACCGACTCCAGCGAGGCCAGCGACACCTCCTCGGCGGACGGGTAGCGGAACCGCACGTCGTCGAACTCGATCGTCGCCGGGCCCCCTGGCACCGGCACGGCGTCCGGCTTCTGCGCCACCATGGGCTTGAGATCGAGGATCTCGAAGACCCGGTCGAAGCTGACGAGGGCGGTCATCACGTCCACGTGCACGTTCGACAGGGACGTGAGCGGGCCGTACAGGCGCATCAGCAGCGCGGCCAGGGCCACCAGCGTGCCGAGCTCGAAGGCGCCGGAGACGGCCAGCACGCCGCCGATGCCGTAGACCAGGGCGGTGGCGAGGGCCGCGACCAGGCCGAGCGCGACCCGGAACACGGTGCCGTACATGCCGACGGTCACGCCGACGTCGCGCACCCTGGCCGCGCGGGAGCCGAACACGGCGGCGTCGTCCTCCGGCCTGCCGTACAGCTTGGCGACCATGGCGCCGGCCACGTTGAAGCGCTCGGTGGTGACGGAGCTCATCTCGGCGTCGAGCTGCATCTGCTCGCGGGTCAGCGCCGACATGCGGCGGCCGACGTACTTGGCGGGCACGATGAAGATCGGCAGCAGCACCAGCGCGACCAGCGTCACCTGCCACGACAGCGCCAGCATCGCGCCCAGCACGAGCACCAGGCTGACCACGTTGGACACGACCGAGGACAGCGTGCTGGTCAGCGCGCGCTGGGCGCCGATCACGTCGGTGTTGAGCCTGCTGACCAGCGCGCCCGTCTGCGCGCGCATGAAGAACGCGACCGGCATGCGCTGCACGTGGTCGAACACCTCGGTGCGCAGGTCGTAGATCAGGCCCTCGCCGATGCGCGCCGAGAACCACCGCTGCACCAGCGTCAGCCCGGCGTCCACCACCGCGAGCCCGGCGATCGCCACGGCCAGGCCGATCACCACGCCGGTCCGGCCGGGCAGGATGCCGTCGTCGATGATCGCCTTCATCAGCAGCGGGTTGGCCACCACGATCACCGCGCCCGCCACGACGAGCAGCAGGAACGCCACGATCTGCCGGGTGTACGGCCGGGCGTAGCGCGCGATGCGCCGCACCGTGCCGGGACGCAGCCGCTGCTTGGTGACCGAACCGTCGCGCCGCAGGGACATCATCATGCCGGGGCCGAAGCCGCCGCCCATCATCGTCATCCGGGGGATCCCTCCTCCTCCGCCGGAGACAGCGCCGCCGGAGCGCCTGGGGATTCCCGGCTCAGCTCACCGCGAAACTCGCCACCACGCCGACGTATGACCCCGCACGGTGGCCGCACCCGCCCGATACCGCCTCAGCGCCTCCCAAAGCCCCCTCAGAGCCCCATCGAGGGCCCTCCCCGCATATCGGCCCCATGCGCCCTCATGCGGACGGCACAGCCCTCTCACGGCCCGGCGGCGGGCGGAGTCGCTCGCCGCCGACGCACGTCAACCGCGACTTCCTTGACCGTTCAATCAGCCGAACAACGCCTTGATCCGCGCCGCCTGCTCGATCCCCTCGGCCACACTCTGCTCCTCCAGGGTGCGTGCCTGCGCCCCCTGGAGGAGCCGCTTGGTCGCCACGGCCGCGTCCCGGTTGGTGGACAGCAACTGCGCGACCTTCTCACGTACCGCTTGATCCAGGTCGCCCCCGGCGACCACTCTCTCGGCGAGGCCGATGCGCATGGCCTCGTCGGCGTGCACGGTCCTGGCTGTCAGGCAGAGGTCGATCGCCTTGGCCAGGCCCACCAGCTCGACCAGGGGCTTGGTCCCCGTGAGATCGGGCACCAGGCCCAGTGCGGGCTCCTTCATGCAGAACGAGACGTCGTCGGCCACGATCCGCAGGTCACAGGCGAGCGCGAGCTGGAACCCCGCGCCGATCGCGTGCCCCTGCACCGCGGCGATGGAGACGATCTCGGGTCGGCGCAGCCACAGGAATCCCGCTTGTGCCTGTCTGATGCGCTGCTCGAAATCGGCGCCCTCGCTTCTGGCCGCCGAACCGAACGAGCCCTGTCCGGGCACCCCCTCAGGTGTGAACATCCGCAGGTCGATCCCTGCCGAGAAGGACGGTCCCTCACCTTTCACGACGACGACGCGTACCTGCTCAGGCAGGCTGTCGCCGATACGAGCCAGTGCCGACCAGGTCGCGAACGTCTGTGCGTTGCGCTTCTCCGGCCGAGCCAGCGTGATCGTCGCTATCTCACCGTCCACCTCGAAGCGAACTCCGCCCTCTGCCGTGGCAGGGCCGTCGCCCGCATTCCCCCCGCGCTGCCGCGCCTGCGCTTCCGCCATCGCCCGCTCCTTCGTCCGGCGTGCTGACCGTCGCGCCCGAGCCTACAGAATATCGTTCTGGCTCGGGCGCGACGGCGGCTGACTAGGGACGGGCGGCTGCGGTCGCACGTTCCGAGGCGGCCGTCAGCGCTTGGACTTGCCTCGAGTCGCCCCGCCGCGCCCGCGCAGAGTCACACCGGACTCGCTGAGGATGCGGTGGATGAACCCGTAAGACCGACCGGTCGAAGCGGCCAGGGCGCGGATGCTTTCGCCCGCGGCGTAGCGCTTCTTGAGATCGCCGGCCAGTTTTTCCCGGTCGGCCCCGGTGACCCGGGTGCCCTTCTTCAGTGTCTCGGCCACGAGTACCTCCTGTAGTGCCGGACTTCCGCAGCGTTACTCCGCCATGATCAGTCATTTCAGCGGGATCGGCTACCTACTCCACGGGAAAAGATCCGTACCCACTCAAATTAAGATCAGGCAAGTGCCACAAGATCGGAAAATTCGTCGCTCCACGCGTCTTCAGTTCCGTCAGGTAGCAAGATCACCCTATCCGGTGACAGGGCGTCAACGGCACCCTCGTCATGTGTGACTAGGACGATTGCTCCTGAATACGACCTCAGAGCGTTGAGAACCTGCTCGCGGCTGACCGGATCGAGGTTGTTCGTGGGCTCGTCGAGAAGCAGGACATTGGCGCTCGACAGGACCAGGATCGCCAGCGCCAGCCGGGTCTTCTCGCCACCCGACAGAACACCGGCGGGCTTGTCGACGTCGTCGCCCGTGAACAGGAAGGAGCCGAGCACCTTGCGCAACTCGGTGTCGGTGAATTCGCCGCCCGCCGAGCGCATGTTCTCCAGCAGGGTGCGGCCGGGGTCGAGGGTCTCGTGCTCCTGGGCGTAGTAGCCGATCTTGAGCCCGTGGCCCGGCTTGATCAGGCCCGTGTCGGGCTGCTCGATGCCGCCGAGAATGCGCAGCAGAGTGGTCTTGCCGGCGCCGTTCAGCCCCAGGATGACGACCCGGTGACCTCGGTCGATGGCCACGTTGACGTCGGTGAAGACCTCCAGCGACCCGTACGACTTGGACAATTCCTCGGCCGTGAGCGGGGTGCGCCCGCAGGGCTGCGGCTCGGGGAAGCGCAGCCGCGCCACCTTGTCGCTCTGCCGCTCCTCCTCGGTGCCGGCCAGCAGGCGGTGCGCCCGGCGCATCATGTCCTGGGCGGCCTTGGCCTTGGTGGCCTTGGCGCGCATCTTGTCGGCCTGCGCCAGCAGCGCGCCGGCCTGTTTCTCGGCGTTGGCGCGCTCGCGCTTCCTGCGCTTCTCGTCGGTCTCGCGCTGGGCCAGGTAGGCCTTCCAGCCGACGTTGTAGTGATCGATCACCGCCCGGTTGGCGTCCAGGTGCAGCACCTTGTTGACTGTCGCTTCAAGAAGACCGACGTCGTGGCTGATGATCACCAAGCCACCTTGATGACTCCGCAAAAAATCACGAAGCCACCCGATTGAGTCCGCATCTAGGTGGTTTGTGGGCTCGTCAAGAAGGAGAGTTTCCGCCCCGCTGAAAAGAATTCGTGCCAATTCCACGCGCCTGCGCTGGCCTCCGGAAAGCGTTTGCAAGGGCTGTCCCAGCACCCGGTCGGGCAGGCCCAGGCTGGAGGCGATGGAGGCGGCCTCCGACTCCGCGGCGTAGCCGCCCAGCACGTGCATCTGATCCTCGAGCCGCCCGTAGCGCCTGACGGCCTTCTCCCTGGTGCGGTCGTCGGCGGAGGACATGCCGAGCTCGGCCTCACGCAGCTTGCGGATGACCTCGTCGAGCCCGCGCGCGGACAGGATGCGGTCGCGCGCCAGCACCTGCAGGTCGCCGGTGCGCGGGTCCTGCGGCAGGTAGCCGACGCTGCCGGTGGTGCTGACGGTGCCGGCGGCGGGTATGCCCTCACCCGCCAGCACCTTGGTCAGCGTCGTCTTGCCCGCGCCGTTGCGGCCGACGAGGCCGATCTTGTCACCGGGATTGACCCGGAACGTGGCCTTCTCTATGAGCAGGCGCGCGCCCGCGCGCAGCTCGATGTCATTTGCGATGATCATGGTGACCGGACACTCCCGAGCTAGGAAACGAGGATGGGGCGTGCGCCGCCGGTCAATCGGGAGTATGCATACCGATCAGTGTAGGGCTCCTGGCGGGAGCCCCACCTCTGCTCAGCCCTTCGTCAGGTGTTCGCCGATCAGCACCAGGTTGTGAATGGCGGCCAGGCCGTACTGCGCGGCGCTGTTGGTGCTGACGAACGGCGCCTCGTGCACCGGGTGCGGCACCTCGGGCCCGTCCACCAGCGTCAGCTCCCACTTCTCCTGGTGCTGCAACGGATTGCGGTTGAGCTGGTCGCCCTCGCCGAGGCGGAACTTGCGCCATGCCCACGCGGCCAGCTCGGCGTCCCCGGTGCGCGCCGCCGCGTACGCCGTGAGCCGGCTGTGCGCCTGGATCAGCGAGATGCCGCTCAGCCGCCGCCCCACCTCGGCCTCCTGCTGCTCGGGCGGCGCCAGGTAGAGCCGGCAGTACTCCAGCCACGCCTGCTCGAACCCGGGCACGCCCAGGTCGAGCGCGATCAGCTCCGCGCACATCTCCGGCAGCCCGAACAGCGACGACAGGTGCGAGATCGAGATCTGATCACGGGAGGTGTCGAAGCGGCCGGTCTCCAGATCCAGGCGGCCCTCCCCGGTCAGGAAGCGGCGCGGCATCGCACCGATGTCGGCCATCGTGCCGAGCAGCCGGTCCCTGGCCCGCTCGTCGCCGTGCCGCTCCCACCTGGTCAGCCAGGCCGCCGCCAGCGAGCCCCAGTCGGTGCCGAGCCCGACCGACAGCGCCGACGGGTCGGGCGTGTAGACGTCCTCGCGGACCTTGCGCAGCGGGTCGATCGCCAGGAACGTCTCCTCCGGCACGCTCAGCTCGTCCATCAGGTCGCCGGTGCGCTCGTCGGCGGTCAGGTAGTAGTAGAAGCGCCGGTAGGCGGCGTTGGAGATGCGCAGCTGCTTGCAGCTGCAGCCCCAGTGCTGCACGTTGTGGCGGCTGCCCAGGCCCTTCCACCTGCCCAGGTGGTAGACGTCCACCTCGCCGGTGTGGCGGGTCATGGCCTCGGCGAAGCGGAAGACGTCGGCGCGGCCGGTGCGCAGGAACTGCAGCCACAGCCACAGGTCGGGCGACAGCTCGGAGTTGTCCCAGGCGTAGCCGCCGACGTCGTAGCGCCAGGTGTGCCGGTCGCCGTCGTAGGTGTGCATGACGTCGCCGTAGTCCCAGAACCCGTACCAGCGGCGCTGCTCGCGCTCGCGCACGTACAGGTCGAAGAGGAAGTCGAGGCGGTCCTCGATCTCGGCGTGCGCGGGCGTGGAGCGGTCGGGCAGGCCCCAGACGCCGAACACGCCCGCCTCGCGCACCCGCTCGGGGCTCGCGACCAGCAGCCCCGGCGCGTCCATCGCGGCGGCGTGCGCGGCCAGCTCGGACGCGGCCGGCGTGGCGTCGTGGACGCGCAGGCTCAGCTCGTGCGTACGCGCGATGCCGCGCGGATCGCCGAACCCGGGCTCGTAGTCCTCATAGGTGATCTCCAGTCCTTCGAGCTGCTCCTCAAAGGTGTCCTGGCCCATGCCGTCGTGGTAGAAGCGCAGGTCCATGGCCGGGGCGGACGGCGACCACAGCCAGACGGTGGCGGTGGCGACGTCGGTGGCCGCGTTCCTGATGTCGAGGCGGGTCGGGTGCAGCCGCCAGAAGTCGCGCAGCCCGAAGCCGAGCCCGCCGCTGGCGCCGCCGACGTAGCCGTAGCCGGTGGAGCGGCCGCCGGCCGGGATCGTCACCCAGGCGTGGCCGTCCCCGGTGCGCTTGCGCAGGGTGTAGCCGTCGGCGGAGGTCTGGTCGAGGGTGTAGTCGTTCCAGGCGGGGATGAGGTGCAGCCGGCTCGCGACCTCGGGATCCAGCTCGCCGGCCGGTCGGCCCTCGACCTGGGCGCGGCGGGCGGCCTCGCCGGGGTCGCGGCGCAGGCCGGTCAGCCCGCGCACGGCCTCGGTGAGGAACCCGTCGCTGCCGGCCAGGCGGATGTGCCGGTCGTGCGGGTCGTCCCGCATGATCACGTCGGCGCGCAGGCCGAGCCCGGCCAGGAAGTCGCGCTCGGGGTCGCCGTCCCAGACGAAGGTGTGCAGGACCCGCACGTGCTCGGCCCCGGCGTAGAAGTACAGGCGCACGGTGAACGGCAGCCAGCCGCCGTGCCTGCCCTCCAGCCTGACGACGGCGCGCACGGGCCCGTCCTGCTCGACCGTGACGCTCTCGACGACGCCGTCCGCCTGCTCGCGGGCGACGTGACCGCCCTCGTCGGGGCTGGGCTCGGCCTGGCGCAGGCTGATCAGGCGCACGTTCGTGGCGATCTCGCGGCTCCCGCGCGAGATCGACCGGGCCACCAGGCCGCCGCCGATCCGCCAGGTGACCACGCCGGTGCTGACGACCAGGTCGCGGCCCTCGCGGGCGAGGGTGACGGCGGTGCCGGGAGCGGCGGGCTCGCCGCCGGGCTCGATCCGGTACGTCCCGGACGGCTGCCCGGCGCCGATGGCGTGCGCCGTCCACTTGACGGAGCCGTCCGGCCACGTGGCGGTCACCCAGCTCTGCACCGGCACCTCGCGGCCGTCGCCGCCGGTCAGCGCGAACGGCGTGCCGCGCCCGACCGTGCCGCGTGGCCACGGGACTCCCCAGGTCACCCCCTGCTCTCCCGGTCGGTCCAGCCAGCGCAGCTCGGTCATGCGATCTCCTTCAGTCGCTCGGCGACGATGGCGGCCACCTCGTCGGCGCCGCGGAAGCAGAAGTGGGTGTCGTCGGCCACGCCGTCCGGATGGAGCGGGTGCGTGCCCGGCGGGAAGTGGGTGAACAGGGCTTTCGAGCCCTCGGGGCCGAGGCGTTCGTACAGCTCGGTGGTGGCTCGCGTGAGGTCGATCAGCGGTACGCGCTCGGCGGCGGCCAGCTCGCGCACCCGGTCGGGATAGTCGCCGTGGGTGGGCACCAGCCGCGCGCCCGCGAACCTGCGCCGCTGCACGGGTGTGCACAGCACGGCCAGCGCGCCCGCCCCGCGCGCCTCCTCGACGAAGGCGCGCAGGTTCTCCCGGTACGGCAGCTCAGGCTCCTTCTGGTCGTTGTGCCCGAACTGGATCACCACCACGTCACCGGGCACGACCTCGCGCAGCAGCGCCGCCCACAGCCCCTCGGCGCGGTGGCTGGCCGTGGTGGCGCCGCCCTTGGCGAGGTTGCGCACCGGGCCGCCGACGTACGATCCGAGCTGCGCCCCCCACCCGGACATCGGCGCCTCGAAGGCCGGGCAGGAGGCGACCGTGGAGTCCCCCGCCAGCAGCACGGTGCGCGGGTTCACTCCTTGACGCCCCCGATCAGCACGCCCTTGGCGAAGTGCTTCTGCAGGAACGGGTAGAAGAACAGGATCGGCAGCGTCGCGATCACGATGATCGCGAACTTCACGCCCTGCTCCGGCGGCACCCAGGTGCGGTCCATCTGCGACAGGGCGGCCGCGGGGTCGGTGGCCACGAGCTGGCGCACGAGGATCTGCAGCGTCCACTTGTCCGGATCGGTGATGTACAGCAGCGGCGACATGTAGTCGTTCCAGATCGCCACCGCGTAGAACAGCGAGAACGTCGCGATGATCGGCTTCGACAGCGGCAGGACGATCTTGAAGAAGACGCCCATCTCGTTGCAGCCGTCGATCCTGGCCGCCTCCTCCAGCGCCTGCGGCAGCTCCTGGAAGAAGCTCTTGACGATGATCAGGTAGAACGGGTTGATCGCCAGCGGCAGGATCAGCGCCCAGTAGCTGTCGAGCATTCCCAGGTCGCGCACCACCAGGTAGGTGGGGATCATGCCGCCGGAGAAGACCATCGTGAAGATGACCAGGTTCAGCACCAGCGTGCGCCCCGGCAGGTACCGCTTGGCCAGCGGGTAGGCCATGGTGAAGGTCAGCATGACCTGCACCACCATGCCGACCGCCGTCACGATGACGGTCGTGAGCAGGGAGCGGATGAAGGTCGGGGTGGCGAAGATGTACTCGTACGCCTCGGTGACGATCTTCTCCGGCCACAGGAAGAACGGCCTGGAGGCGATCTCGGGCTCGGTGGCGAACGACGCGGCCAGCACGTAGATCAGCGGCAGCACCGTGATCAGCGCCAGGCCGACGAGCGCGACGACGTTGAGCACGTCGAAGACGCGGCTGCCGACGGAGTTGTTGTGGTTGACCGCGGCCTGCTTGCCGGGCTCGGTCTCAGTCATAGTGGTCATGCCGGGGCCCCTTCAGAACAGTCCCCGCTGGCCCATGCGCTTGGCCAGCCAGTTGGAGCCGAAGATCAGGATGACGCCGGCCACGCCCTTGAACAGGCCGACCGCGGTGGAGTAGCTGAAGTTCCCGTTCTGGACGCCGGCGTAGTAGACGTAGGTGTCGAACACCTCGGCGACCTCGCGGTTGAGCGAGGTGGTCATCAGCCAGATCTGCTCGAAACCGGAGTCCAGCAGGTTCCCGGAGGCGAGGATGGCCATGACGACGACCGTCGGCCGGATCGCGGGCAGCGTGACGTGCCAGAGCTGGCGGAAGCGGCTGGCGCCGTCCATGCGGGCGGCCTCGTACAGGTTGGGGTCCACGCCGGCCAGCGCGGCCAGGTAGATGATCGTGCCCCAGCCCGTCATCTTCCACAGCTGCTGCAGGATGACGATCTCGCGGAACCACTGCTCCTGCGCCATGTAGTCGACCTTGTTGGTGTCACCCAGCAGGTCGCGCATCCAGGCGGCGATGACCCCGAAGTCGGCCGCGAACAGCACGTACGTCAGCGCCGCGACGATGGTCCACGACAGGAAGTGCGGGATGTAGATGAGCGACTGGATCGAGCGCTTGAGGATGTTGACCCGCAGCTCGTTCAGCATCAGCGCGACGATGACCGGCGCGGTGAAGACGAACATGATGTGCAGCGCCGCCAGGATCAGCGTGTTGGCCAGCAGCCGGGCGAAGTCCGGCCCGGAGAAGAGCTGCTCGAAGTGCTTGAGGCCGACCCAGGGGCTGCCCGAGTACCCGAGGAAGGGCAGGTAGTCCTGGAACGCGATCGTCACGCCGTACATCGGCAGGTACTTGAAGATCACGAAGTAGGCGACGCCCGGCAGGAGCATCAGGTAGAGCCAGCGATAACGCAGGACCGCGGTGCCGAGCGGCACCTTGTCGGCCCTTTTCGGCTTCTTCGCCTTGGGCGCCGCCTTCGGAGGCGTCGCCAGGTCGGTGGCCACAGCGGCCTCCTTTCGATGTGAGGGGCCCGGCGGGAGCCGGGCCCCTCACGCGGGGGGTCGTCCTACTTGGGGAGCTTGGCGAGCAGGTCGTTGATCTCGGTGACGATCTGGGTGCCGCCGCCGTCGTACCACTTCTGGATCTCGGCCTTCAGGCCCGCCTCGTCGATCGCGCCCGAGAGGAACTTGACCCGCGCGTCACCGATGATCTTGTCGATCTGCGGGCCCTTCTCGACCTGGGTGGGAGCCACGACAGGCAGCGCGACGTTGTGCACCGCCGTCTTGAGGTCCTCCTCGACCAGCTTCTTCTGCTTGTCGATGATGTCCCGGTACGGCTGGAACGGCGGGATGCGCTGGTAGGCGATGCCGCCGATGTCCATCGTGCCCTTGGTGCTGAGCTGGGTGAACGCGTCGTCCACGTTGTCCTGGACGGTCCTGACGGCGGGGTCGTCCACGTTGATCAGCGTGGCGGTGTCACCGTTGTCGACCTTGAAGTTGCGGCCCTCGATGCCGTTCTGCAGCAGGACCTGGCCCTCCTTGGTGGCCAGCTTGTCCAGCGTCTTCAGCACGTTGTCCAGCTCGGCCTCGGTCCGCACGCTCTGCTTGGAGATGGCCAGGGCGTCGGCGTAGCCGCTGAAGGGATAGGAGAACTTCTTGCCGTCCGAGCGCGCCAGGTTGCCGACCATGGTGACCTTGTCACCGTAGTTCTTGTCGCCGTTCTCCCTGAACAGGTCGAGGACCTGGCGGGAGCGGATGTTGACGTCGATGATCATGCCGCCGCGGCCGTGGAAGAACGGCTCGTTCCACTTGGCGGTGTCGAGGGTGGCGAAGTCGGGGTTGACCAGGCCCTCGTCGACCATCTTCTTGAGGAACTTGTTGGCTTCGATGAACTCCGGCGTGGAGAAGCCGGGCACGACCTTGCCGTCACGCTCGCCCCAGCCGGTCGGGGCGCCGAACCAGGTCTCCACCACGTCGTACGGGCTGGCGCTGGCGTAGGAGCTGGACGGCCACTTCGGGATGATGAGGCCGTAGGTGTCCTTCTTGCCGTTGCCGTCCGGGTCCTTCTCGGTGAAGGCCTTGGCGACCTCGTAGAACTCGTCGATCGTCGTCGGCTCCTTGAGGCCGACCTTCTCCAGCCAGTCCTTGCGGATCACGATCGCCGAGCGCAGCAGGGGCCGCATGCGGTACAGACCGTAGGTCTTGCCGTTGATCGAGGCGTTGAGCGCGGTCCGCTCGTCCGCCGGCTTCAGGTTCGGGTACTTGTCCAGCTTGTCGGTCAGGTCCCAGAACGCCCCGGCCTGCGCGGACTTCACGAACGCCGGCATCTTCGGGTCCACGACCACGACCTGCGGGATGCTGTCCGAGGCCAGCGTGACGTTCATCTTCTCGGTGTACTCGGCGTTCGGGACCCAGGTGACCTTGATCTTCTTGCCGAGGAACTTCTCGATGGCCTGCTGCAGCTCACCGGTGGGCTCGGGCGCGGTGCCGAACAGCTTCGCCATGAACGTGATGGTGTTCGGATCGGCCTCGGACGAGCCGCCCCCGCCCGCGCAGGCCGTGGCGGTGAGAGCAGCCGTTAGCGTTAACACACCGGCAAGGAGCCGCCGGCGACGGGATGCGCTCATGAGTTCCCTTTCGAAAGCAGACTCGCCTCGTTCTCCTGGAAGAAGCGCTGGCAGAGCCACGTGTTCAGATAGATCCACGCGCCGAAGCTGATCAGCGGCGCCAGGATGGGCAGCGCCGAGGTCGCGAAGGCGATGGCCGAGAGCGCTAGCAGCAAGATCACGGACGAGGCCGGACGCAGCAGCGCTAGCTGCGCCGCCTTGGACCAGTAGGCCCACAGCGGCAGGTCGTAGTGCGCGTAGAGCGGCCCTACATGGGCCCCCACACCCGCCAGCACGAGGAGTGCCACGAAGCTCGCGATCCGCGCGAATCCGTGGTCGGGCCCCAGAGCGGAGAGATAGAGGTAGTTGCCGACCAGCACGACGGCGACCAGCACCGCCGGCAGGACCAGCAACGAGGCCCGGACGAACTCCCGTCGGTAGACGGTCCAGAATTCGCGCCAGACCTGAAACGTTTCATTCCGGGCATGCCTCCGAGCCAGGGTGTAGGCGGCTACGGTGGCGGGCCCGAGCCCGAGAATCACGCCTCCCGCGAGGGTGAACGCGAGCCAGGCCAGATTCAGGCGGGCCGCCCAGATGACCTCTGAGCAGGCAGCTTGAATCCTGATCGACATGGCGGGATGGTTCATCCGGCACCACCTTCTCGTGGCATGTGCACGGATACGGGGGTGGAGTATTGCACCGTGGTTCCTGCCCAGTTACAAGCGAGTGAACGGCGGTTGGTGCGAAATTAGTGTTGAATCGACTCAAAGTCAATGACGAGATACGCGGAGATTTGCGTACTCTCCGATGAGCGGAGCCATCTGCCGGAACCCGATCTTGCCTCCTGCCAGGGCGGGACCGCCGATCGACCCGTCGTCCTCCCAGCGGAACGAGACCAAATCGTTGATTGAGAACGTCACGGCCCCCGCCTCGACGTCGATCCTGATCGCGTAGGGGCCGTCGGCGTCCAGCACGGCCGGCAACGGGTCCGGGCCCTGGGCGACCAGGTGGAAGCCATGGCTCTTGCGCAGGTTGCAGGTGTGCAGGGCCCGCTCCGAAGGCCACATGCGGCGGAAGTAGGAGACGTGGTAGGCGTCGAGGTCGCCGTGGTGGTACTGCTCGTAGGGCCCGTCACGCGGCGCCAGGGCCGGGTCGAACAGATCCTCGCCGGATCTGCCCCGGGCGTGGAAGAACATGATCGCCAGCCCCGGCTCCCTGATCGGCCGGAACTCCCATTCGATGCGGACGTCCTGGGGAAAGTCCTCGGGACACCACAGCACGAGGTTGGCCGCCTGGCCGTCGGACGGCGGCCTGCGACTTTCCAGCCTGAGCCGGCCCTGGGGGAACGACATGGCGCCGTCCCCCTCCATGCGGAACCCGGCCAGGTCCTGGGGGGTGGACAGGGGATTGTCGTAGAGAACTGTCATGGTGGTGCTCCCTTGGGCAGGGCAAACGTTTGAACGGCCGGCAGCCGTCGCCGTGGCGGCGGGACTCCCCCGCTCAGGCGTCGCGGCGCAGCGCGCTCGACTCCCGGATCACCAGGTCGGGCTGGAAGATGACCTGGCGGTGCCGGTGTTGCTCGGGGTCGGCCACCTCTTCCAGCAGCAGGTCGATCGCCGTGCGTCCCAGCAACTCCCTGGGCTGCCTGACAGAGGACAGCGGCACGGCCGCCGCGGCGGCGAAGTCGATGTCGTCGTAGCCGATGATCGCCAGATCCTCCGGCACCCGGAGCCCGTGCGAGGCCATGGCCTGTAAGAACCCGAGCGCCATCATGTCGTTGGCGCAGAAGGCGGCGGTCGGCCGCTCGCCCGGAGGCAGCGCCGCCACCCGCTCCCCGATGGCCCGCCCCTCGGCCACGGTGAGCGTGGGCGCGCTGGCGGTGAGCAGCTCGACGGCGCCGTCGGCGGCGGCGACGGCGCTGGTCACGCCCGCGTGCCGGTCGGCCACCTGTTTGATGGACATCGGCCCGCCGGCGAACATGATCCGCCGGTGCCCGCGTTCGATGAGGTGCGCGCCGGCGATCTGCCCGCCGAGCCGGTCGTCGACGGCGACCGAGCACTGCAGCCCGGTCGCGGGGCTGTCGACCAGCACGACCGGAGTGCCGCGGGCGATCAGCTCCTCCACCCACGGGCTCTCCGTCTCCACCGGGGTGATCAGTATGCCCATCACCCGCTGCTGTTCGAGCTGGTCGAGGTGGCGGCGCTCGCGGCCGGTGTCGCCGGCGCTGTTGCAGAGCACCACCATCGAGTCGTGGTCGTCGGCCACGGACTCCGCACCCTGGGCCACGTCCACGAAGAACGGGTTGGACACGTCGAGCACGACGAGCCCGACCGTCCTGCTGCGGCCCACCCGCAGGTGGCGGGCCACCTCGTTGCGGACGAAACCGAGTTTCTTGATCGCTTCGAAGACGCGTTCGCGTGTGGCGGGGGACACGATCTCCGGGCGGTTGAGCACATTGCTCACCGTCCCCACTGAGACGCGCGCCAGCTGCGCGACCTCCTTGATGTTCCTGGTCGCCATCGATCCTCACGAGGCCGTGCTGCTGAAAGAACGGAATCCGGACGGGAAAAGCGCAGGATCCGCTGCGTACGGCGAACCGCCGACCGCGGTTCACCGTGAACTTCGGCTCATCATAGCGGCATTCAAGATTGTTTTGAATCGTCTCAAAGACTCGGGGTGGTCACGCTCCGCTCGGCGTGGCGGCGCCGGACTTCATGCCGTCGAGCATCAGCCGCAGATACCGCCCCGGATCGGCGGCCACCGGCGCGGGAAGCTGCTCCGGGTGGCAGGTGAAGACGTTCAGCAGGTGGATGAGGTCCGCCACGCCGACGTCGGGCCGCATCGAGCCCTCGGCCTGGGCCCGCCGGACGAGCCGGTCGAACTGCTCCACCCAGCCCGCCCGCACCCGCGCGAACTCCTCCCGGTCCACGATCGCCTCCTCGGGCAGCACGGCCAGCGCGGTGGACAGCGCGGCGCGGCCCGGCTCGGCGGCCCAGGAGACGAAGCCCCAGATGGCGCTCCAGGCGTCGGCGGAGCTGCCGGCGGCGGTGTCGAGCGCCTGCGCCATCGTGTGGATGTAGTGGTCGCCGACGGCCGCGATCAGCGCGTCGCGGTCGGGGAAGCGCCGGTAGAGCGTGCCGATGCCGACGCCGGCGCGCTTGGCGATGGCCTCCATGGGGGCGTTGACGCCACGCTCGGCGACGACCGCCGCGGCCGCCTCGACGATCTTGCCCAGGTTCCGCCTGGCATCCGCACGCACCCGCGACCTCCAAGTGGACGATCCGATTCCGCTTAGTGTACCGTCCAGGCAACCGGAATCTGAGATTCCACTTAGCGGGGAGGTCCCCATGATCGTGATCACCGGTGCGACCGGCAACATCGGCCGCTCGCTCGTCCGGCGGCTGCACGGCCACGACCCGCTCGCCGTCGTCCGCCGTCCCATCGAGGACCTCGGCGGCCCGTACACGCTGGCCGACTTCGAGCAGCCCCGGACGATCGGCGGCCTGCTCTCCCCCGGCGACCGCCTCTTCCTCAACAGCGGGCTCTGGCCCGGCGTCGTCGAGGCGCACCGCGCCGTCATCGACCTGGCCGCCGAGGCCGGGGTCGCGCAGATCGTCGCGGTGTCGGTGCGCGACGCCGCGCCCGGCGCCCCGCTCGGCATGGGCATGCACGGCGAGATCGACGAGCACCTCAGGAAGTCCGGCGTCCCGTACGCGATCCTCCAGCCCACCGGCTTCATGCAGACCCTGCCGCGCGACGTGCGCGACGGCACCCTGTACGGCGCCTACGGCCCGGCCCCGGTCAACTACATCGACACCCGCGACCTCGCCGACGTGGCCGCGGCCCTGCTCACCGCCCCGGTGGGCCCCGGCCGTGAGTACCTGCTGACCGGCCCCGAGTCCCTGTCGCACGAGGCGATCGCCGCCGAGATCACCGGGGCACTCGGCCGCGAGGTCCGGTACGTGAACCTGTCGGTCGCCGAGATGGCCGCCCACCTGGAACGCCAGGGCGTCCCGGAGCCGTTCGCCGGCGAGCTGGCCCGGCTCCAGGCCCGGACCGGCGACGGGAGCTGGGCGCCGGTCACGACGGTGGTGCGGGAGCTGACGGGCCACGCGCCCCGCTCCTGGCAGGACTTCCTCGCCGGCCATCGGGACGCGTTCGCCTAGCGGGCGCCCAAGGCGGCGGGCTCCCACGACTGGCGGGCCCCCAAGGCTGGCGGGCTCCTACGGGTCGACGATCCGCACGCGTACCGCCCGGAACAGCGCGGGCGTGTCGCGCAGCACCGCCAGCCGGGGGTCGGGCACCACCAGGAAGGGCTCGCTCTCCAGCGCCAGCAGCGGCGCCAGCCGCCGGTCGGCGCGCAGGGCGTCCATCGCCCTGCGGTCGCCACCGAGCACCACCCCGTCCAGGTCTCCCAAGTACGGCGTGAGCACCCGCACCGCCGTCCCCACCGCGTCGTCGAGCGCCTGGGCCGCCTGGTTCCTGCGCCGCCTGGCGAAGCGCTGCTGCGACCACCCGCCGGCCGCCGTGCGCCCCTGCACCAGCCGCGAGCCCACCTTGGACGCCACCAGCGCGTCACCGTGGAAGACCCCGGCCGCGTACCCGCCGAGCCGCACCAGGAACACCCCGACCCGCCGCTCGCGCCCCGCGTGCGCGACGAACCGGCTCACGTGCGGCGGCCCCGGCGGCGTCATGGGCGGGAACGGCACGTGCAGCTCGGCCACCGCGCCGTCACCGGCCACCAGCCGCACGGCCCGCTCGTCGCCGCTCGCCGTGAAGGGCCCGTGGCGGGCGGCGAACCCGTCGATCCACGGATGCAGGCGCTCCGGCGGCACGGTGACCCACCGGCCGCCGCCCTTGGCCGGACGAGCGCTCATGCCCCGCAGGCTAGCGGACCCCCGCAGCCCCCACTCACGCGGGAACCTAAGCGGAAATGTCGGTTAATTCTGTTTCGCGGGGCTTCTGGTGCGGCTGCGACTGGAGCACGATCTGTACGTGTCCTCCCTGCTCACGAGTCCCCTGGTGGATCTCGACACCGGGGCCGTCATCGCGCACCCCGCCATCGTGGACGGCACCGGAGCCCTCCGGGCCGCACCGCTGCCCATGGTGCTCGAACTGCCGGTCCGGGTGGTGCTGCCGGGCGCGGGCTCGCTGGCGCCCCTGCACGAGGCGCTGCGAAGGGCGGGCAGGCATCCCCGTGAGGCGATCCTGCTGCTCACCGGACCCTGCCACGAGCAGGACAGGCCGCTGCTCAAGGTGGGGCTCGACGGCCTGCGCACGATCGGCTACCTGATCGGGTTCGCCGACGTGGGCACCGCGGGCGCGGCCCTGGACCTGATCACCGACTCCTCCCCTTACCTGCTGGCCCTGGACCCCGAGGTGGTCTCGCGCATCCCCGGCGACCACCGGGCGACCGCGGTGGCGCGGGCCGTGGTGACGCTGGCGCGCGGCATCGGCGCGCACGTCATGGCGCCGGGCGTGGAGCGCGAGCCGCAGGTGGCGACCGTACGCGGGCTCGGCGTGCGCCTGGCGCACGGGCCGCTGCTGGCGCCCGGCCCCGACGGCAAGATCCGGGTGCCGCTGCCGCTGGCCGACGAGTCCCCCGGCACGATCATGCTCGGCCCGCGCGTGCAGGAGCTGCTGCTGCCGGCCGTGACGCTGCCGGCGGAGGCCAAGGCCGAGGAGGCCGTGGCGGCGTTCGGGCACGAGCCGACGATCACCAGCGTGATCCTGGTGGACGAGTTCCAGCGGCCCAAGGGCAGCCTGGACCGCAGCCGGTTCCTGCTGTCGTTCGCGGCCCGCTACGGCCACGCGCTGCACGGCGCCAAGCCGGCGCAGCGGCTGGCCGACCCGCCCCGCACGGTGCCGCGCACCACCCCGGCCATCGCCGCCATGCAGGCGGCCGGCCGGGACGCGACCCGGGTCTACGACGACCTGGTGGTCACCGACGAGCTGAACCGCTGCCTGGGCATCGTCCGCGTCTCCGATCTGATCAGGCAGGTGTCCGCGATCCGCGCCTGACCCATGCGGGTAGGAAGCAGGCATGCTGAACAGACGGGCCCTGCTCGGTGCCGGGCTGCTGGCCGGGGTGTCGGCGTGCACGCCCGAAACCGCCGCGCCGGCTCCCTCGCCTTCCGCCTCCGGGCCGGGCTTCGACCCGGCCGACTGGGCGTCGGTGCGCGCCCAGTTCGCGCTCGACCCGGCCTACGGCCAGTTCGCCGCGTTCGTGCTGGCCCCCGCCCCGGCGCAGGTTCGGGAGGCGATCAGGACACACCGCGACGCGCTGGACGCCGACCCCGAGTACACGCCGCCCGCCGGCGGCTCCTCCGGCGGCTCCCCCGACGGGGACGTACGCCTGGCCGCCGCCCGCTACCTGGACGCCGAGCCGGACGCGATCGCACTGACCGACAGCACCACGATGGGCCTGGCGCTGCTCTACTCCGGCCTCGTCCTGCGCCCCGGCCAGGACGTGCTGACCACCGAGCACGACTTCCTGGCCACCCACGAGGGCCTGCGGCTGCTGGCCGGGCGCACGGGCGCCAAGGTGCGCAGGGTCAGGCTGTACGACGACCCGGCCCGCGCCTCGGCCGACCGCATGGTGTCGGCGATCAAGGACGGCCTCGGCCCGCGCACCCGCGTGGTCGCGATCACCTGGGTGCACTCCAGCACCGGCGTGCGGGTGCCCGTCCGCGAGATCGCCGACATGCTGGCCGAGGCGAACCAGGGCCGCGCCGCGCATGACAGGGCGCTGCTGTGCGTGGACGGGGTGCACGGGTTCGGCGCGATGGCCGACAGCGTGGCGGACCTGGGCTGCGACTTCCTGGCCAGCGGCACGCACAAGTGGCTGTTCGGGCCGCGCGGCACCGGCATCGTGTGGGGCCGCGCCTGGGACGCGGTGGCCCCGATCGTGCCCAGCTTCAGCCAGGCCGCCTTCGCCGCCTGGCAGGACGGCGGATCACCCGGCGCCTCGACGGCCGAGCTGGTCACGCCCGGCGGGTACAAGGCGTTCGAGCACCGGTGGGCGATGCCGCAGGCGTTCGCGTTCATGACGGCCATCGGCAAGGACCGGGTGCGGGCGCGCACCCAGGAGCTGGCCACCCGGCTGAAGGCGGGCCTGGCCGGGATCCCGCACGTCACGCTCGCCACCCCGCAGGCCCCCGAGCTGTCGGCCGGGCTGGTGTGCTGCTCTGTGGCCGGGATGCAGCCGTTCGAGGCGGTGCAGCGGCTGCGGGAGCGCAAGGTGCACGCCGGCGTGACGCCGTACAACCCCTCGCTGCTGCGCTTCGGCACGAGTATCGTGACGGGTCCCGAGCAGGTGGATCATGCGATCGAGGCGGTGGAGGGGCTGCGATGAACGGGGCGGAGCCGTACGGGCCGCTGATTGGGACCGGCGTGCGCGTGCTGACCTGGAACGTGTGGGGCGAGGAGGGCCCGTACGCCGAGCGGGCCGGGCGCATCGAGAAGGTGGTGCGCGACGTGGCGCCCGACGTGGTGGCGTTACAGGAGTGGGCCGGTCAGCGGCTCGGGTACGAGCACGCGGCGGTGATCTCGGAGAAGGCGCCGGTCGCCGTGCTGTCGCGCTGGCCGGTCGTCCGGCAGGAGGACCGGCTGCTGCCGGGCGGGCCTCCGCCGGAGAAGAAGGGCGGCGTGCTGCCGGGCCGCGCGCTGTTCTGCGAGCTGGACGGGCCGCGCGGGCCGTTACAGGTGTTCAGCGTGATGATCGGGGCCTACCGGCTGGGCGACTCCCAGGCCCGGCAGGAGCAGGTGCGGGCGCTGGCCGCGTTCGTCCAGGAGGTGAGCTCCCGCCGGCATCCCACGCTGGTGTGCGGCGACTTCAACGCGCCGCCCGACAGCGACGAGATGCGGATGCTGACCGGCCGCGCCGCGACCCCCGTGCCGGGGCTGGTCTTCTACGACGCGTGGGAGGTGGCCGGCGACGGCGGCCCCGGCCACACGTGGAGCAACGCCAACCCGTGGGCGCGGCCCGGCCTGTACCCGGACCGGCGCTTCGACTACGTGCTCAGCGCCTGGCCGAGGGCGGGCGGAGCCGGGCATCCGGTGCGCTGCGAGGTGGTGGGCGACGGCCCTGAGCCGGGCTCCGACCACTACGCGGTGCTGGCGGAGCTGCGTTACTGACCCGCCCGCGAGCCTCACACCCAGCCCTGGGTCCTGGCCCGGCGCACGGCCTCGATGCGGTTGCGGGCGTGCGTCTTCTGGATGGCCGAGGACAGGTAGTTGCGCACGGTGCCCTGCGACAGGTGCAGCGCCGCCGCGATGTCCCCGATCGTCGAGCCGTCCGCCGCCGCGGCCAGCACGTCCCGCTCGCGCTGCGACAGCGGGTTGGGGCCCGCGCTCAGCGCCGCCGCGGCCAGCGCCGGGTCGATGAACGCTCCCCCGCGTGCACCCGCCGGCGGGCACACCGTCAGCTTCACGCTGGGCTCGCAGCCCGCGGCGGGGCTCGACCGGCTGCCCGGCGTCGGCCTTGATCTGGGCGGCGGTGCCGTCGGCGGCCAGCCGTCCCCTGGCGATGACGATCACCCGGTCGGCGTGCTCGTCGGCCTCCTCCAGGTAGTGGGTGGCGAACAGCACGGTCCTGCCGCCGGCCGCGTAGTCGTGCATCGCGGCCCAGAAGCGCAGCCTGGACGCCACGTCCATGGCCGCGGTCGGCTCGTCGAGCAGCAGGACGCGCGGCGCGCCCGCGATCGCCAGGGCGAACCTGACGCGCTGCGCCTGCCCGCCGGACAGCTTGCCGGCCCGCCGCCCGGCCAGCTCGGTGAGGTCGGCCAGGCGGAGGACGTCGTCCAGGGCGAGGGGGCGCGGGTAGAGCCCGCGGACCAGGTCCACGGTCTCCTTGACGGTCAGCTCCGGGATGAGCGCGCCGTCCTGGAGCATGGCGCCCAGCTCGCCGGCCGCGACGGCCCCGGCCGGGGCACGGCCGCCTACGGTGATCGTGCCCCGGCTCGGCCGCAGCAGGCCGAGCAGCAGGTTGATGGAGGTCGACGTGCCGGCGCCGTTGGGGCCGAGCAGGGCCACGGTGGTGCCGGGCTCGATGGTCAGGGAGAGGTCGTCCACGGCGAGCACGTCCCCGTAGTGCTTGCTGACGTGGTCGAACTTGATGCCGTTCATGGACGCCACGTTAGGGCGGGGCCCTGGCCCGGCCGCAGTGCGTTCCATCCGCTTGTCGCGGTGACATTTGTCAGCTCACGCGGCTCACCAGCCCGGTGTCCAGGCTGTAGTGGGCGCCGATGACGGTGGCGCTGCCGTGCAGGAGGGGGTCTGATCTCAGGCGCGAGACGGTCTGCCTGATGTGGGCGTGGACCATGGGCTCGACCCGGCCGTGGGCGGTGGCGTAGGCGGGCTCCAGCTCCGCGACGATCGCGGGCAGCTCGCCGGGCAGGGTGACGCGCCTGCGTAAGGCCCGGGCGGCGGCCGTGACCGCGCCGCAGCGCTGGTGACCTAACACGACGACGAGGCTGGCCCGCAGGTCCTGCGGGCCGTACTGGACGGCCGCCGTGACGAGGGAGTCGAGGGTGTGGGCGGCGGTGCGGACGACCAGCAGGTCGCCGAGGCCGACGTCGAAGACCACCTCGGGCGGCACCCGGGAGTCGATGCACGACAGCACGACCGCCCGGGGCTCCTGCCCGGAGGCGACCTGCCTCCGGCGTCGCGGGTCCTGGTGCGGGTGGGCGGACTTGCCCGCCGCCCAGCGCCGGTTGCCCTGTTCGAGTAAGGACCACATCTGCCTGGCGCTACCACGCCAAGCGACCGCTTCGTTACGCACGGTTCGGGTATGCCCGCCGGACCCGTGGCCTAGCGGGCAGACCTCACAGGCGGCAGGCGTAGATGTCGGTGACCAGGATGGCCCTTGCGCCGATGTCCCACAGCTGATCCATCACCTGCTGGTGACCCTTGCGCCGGACCATGGCGCGCACGGCGACCCAGCCTTCGCGGTGCAGCGGCGAGACCGTGGGGCCCTCCATGCCGGGCGTCAGGGCGATGGCCTCCTCGATCCGCTCGGCGCGGATGTCGTAGTCCATCATGACGTAGTCGCGCGCCTGGACGACGCCCTGGAAGCGACGGACGAGCTGGCCGACGCCCGGGGTGTCGGGCGCGCTCTGCCGCTTGATCAGCACGGCCTCCGACTTCATGATCGGGTCGCCGAACACCTCGAGGCCGACGTTGCGCAGCGTGGTGCCGGTCTCGACGACGTCGGCCACGGCGTCGGCCACGCCGAGCCTGATGGCCGTCTCGACGGCGCCGTCGAGCCTGATCACGCGGGCGTCCACGCCCTGGTCGGAGAGGTACTTGTCGAGCAGGCCCGCGTAGGAGGTGGCGATGCGCCTGCCGTTGAGGTCCTCGACCGAGGACATCGTGCCGGCCGCCGCGGCCAGCCGGAAGGTGGAGGCGCCGAAGCCCAGCGACATGATCTCCTCGACCGGCGCGCCGGAGTCGATGAGCATGTCGCGGCCGGTGATGCCGACGTCGAGGGTGCCCTCGCCGACGTAGACCGCGATGTCGCGGGGGCGCAGGAAGAACAGCTCCCAGCCGTTGGCGTCGTCGACGACGACGAGCTCCTTGCTGTCTCTGCGGGACCGGTAGCCGGCCTCCTTCAGCATGTCCTGGGCGGCCTCGCTGAGCGAGCCCTTGTTGGGTACTGCCAGACGCAGCATGTCTTTCAGGTCCTTACCGTGTGTCTGCCTTCCGCTGTCTCTGGTGGCGGGCGCGCCGCGGCGCCCTAGAGATGCTTGTAGACCTGGTCGAGGCCGATGCCCTTGGCGAGCATCAGCACCTGCACGTGGTAGAGGAGCTGGGAGATCTCCTCGGCGGCCCTGTCGTCTGACTCGTACTCGGCGGCCATCCAGCTCTCGGCGGCCTCCTCGACGACCTTCTTGCCGATGGCATGGACGCCGGCGTCGAGCGCGGCCACGGTGCCCGAGCCCGCGGGCCGGGTACGGGCCTTCTCTGACAGCTCGGCGAACAGCTCTTCGAAGGTCTTCATGGTCTCTCTCGTCGGTCGGATGACGTGCCTGTTAAGCCTAGTCTGCGTCACGGGGTGACGCCGCCCCGCGTCCGCCACGCGAGACGGCGCCATCTACTGTTCATCCCATCGCCTTCTTGGCCCTGGCCACCCGCTCCATGGCGTGCGCCGACTCGCCGCCCTCGTGCCCGTTGTACGGGTACACCTTGATGTCCTTCTCCCCGGCGTAGTGGTTGTAGGCGGCGAACACCGTGGACGGCGGCGTGACCCCGTCCTGCAGCCCGGCCGAGAACAGCGCGGGCGTGCGCGCCCTGGCCGCGAAGTTCACCCCGTCGAAGTAGGCCAGCGTCCCGAAGACCCGCTCCACCTGGTCCTTGAACGCCCGGCAGTAGGCCGCGAGCTCCGCGTACGGGTACTCGGGCGTGATCTGCGTGGCGTGCCTGATGTGGCACATGAACGGCACGTCCAGCAGCGCACACGCCAGATCGGGCACCAGCGCCGACACGGCCAGCGCGATCGCCCCGCCCTGGCTCGCCCCGCCCACCGCGACCGCCCCGATCCCCGGATGCGCCCTGGCCGCCTCCACCGCGCGCACGGCGTCGGTGTAGAGCCGCCGGTAGTAATAGGCGTCGGGGTCGTGGATGCCGCTGGTCATGACCCCCGGCGTCTGCGGCCCCGTGCCGGGGTACGGGTCGGCGGTGTCCCCGCGCCGCCACCCGCCGGCGCCCTGGCCCCGGCTGTCCATGGCGAAGACGGCGTACCCGAAGCTCGGCCACAGCAGCCAGTCGATCGGCAGCCCGCGCCCGCCGCCGTACCCCTGGTACTCCACCACGCACGGCACCGGCCCCGTGGTGTGGCGCGGCAGCAGCAGCCAGCCCTTGATGGGGTGGCCGGCGAACCCGGCGAACGTCACGTCGTACACCTCGGCCACGGTCAGGCCGGTGGGGACGGGGGTGAAGTCGGGGGCCAGGTCGTGGGCGCGGGCCTCGGCCAGCGTCCGCCGCCAGAAGGCGTCGAAGTCGGCGGGCTCGGCCCGCTCGGGCAGGTACGCGCGCAGCTGGGGCAGGGGCATGTCGACGAACACGAGCGCTCCTCGGACGGAAGCAGGGGACCAGATGCCCATCAACGGTACGCGGGGCAGCGTCGTTCAGGACGGTTCGGTCGGTCCGGAGGTGGAGCCCGCGGAGCTCCGGCTGAGCCAGCCGCGCAGCCGTTCGAGCAGACGGTCCACGTCCACCGGCTTGGGCACGTAGTCGGACGCGCCGGAGGCGATGGACTTCTCCCGATCGCCCCGCATGACCTTGGCGGTCAGCGCGATGATCGGCAGATCAGCGAACTGGGGCATCCGGCGGATAGCCGAGGTCGTCGCCCATCCATCCATCCCGGTCATCATGATGTCCATCAGGACGAGGGCGACATCCTCGTTTCTCTCGAGCTGCTCGATGCTCTCCCGCCCGTTCTCCGCGTAGACGACGGTCGAGCCGTGCCGCTCCAGCACGCTGGTCAACGCGAACACGTTTCGGATGTCGTCGTCCACGATCAGGATCTTGGCGCCGTTCAGCGGGTCATCACCTTGCCATCGGGTGGGCAGCTCGACGGGCGGCTCCGCCAAGCGGGGCAGCGGCAGCCCCAGTGGCGGCTCGGGCACGGCCGGCTCTGCGGCCGGCGGGGGGACGGGCTGCCTGCGTGTCGGGGCCGGGTCGGTCGCGGCCAGCGGGCCGGTATAGGAGGCGGGCAGGTAGAGCGTGAACGTGCTGCCCTTGCCCAGCTCGCTGTCCACGTGGATCTCGCCGCCGAGCAGCCTGGCGATGTCGCGGCAGATGGCCAGGCCCAGGCCCGTGCCGCCGTACTTCCTGCTCGTCGTGCCGTCGGCCTGCCTGAACGCCTCGAAGATGACCCCGAACTTGTCGGGCGGGATGCCGATGCCGGTGTCGATCACCTGGAACGCCAGCAGGTCGGTAGAGTCGTGCAGGCTGTCGTCGTCGAAACCGATCCCCGGCGGAGCCATCGACACCCGCAGCCGCACCTCACCGCGGGGGGTGAACTTCACCGCGTTGGACAGCAGGCCGCGCAGCACCTGCTGCAGCCGCTGCTCGTCGGCCCGCAGCTCCTGCGGCACCTCCGGCTCGACGTCCACGCCGAACGACAGCCCCTTGGCCTGCGCCGGCGATGCGAACAGGGCCTCCATCAGCTCCACCGTCTTCGGCAACGCCATCCGGTCCGGGTGAATTCTGAGCTGACCCGCCTCGAGGTCGGACAGGTCGAGCAGGTCGTTGATGAGCTGCAGCAGCGCCGAGCCGGAGCCGTGAATCGTTCGGGCGTACTCCACCTGCTGCGCGGACAGGTTGCCCTCGGCGTTCTCGGTCAGCAGCCTGGCCAGTATGAGCAGGCCGTTGAGCGGTGTGCGGAGCTCGTGCGACATCCTGGCGAGGAACTGCGACTTGAAGCGGATGGACACGGCGAGCTGCTCCGCGCGCTCCTCCAGCGTGCGGCGGGCCTGCTCGATCTGGAAGTTCTGGATCTCGATCGCGCGGTTCTGCTTGGCCAGCAGCGTCGCCTTGTCCTCCAGCTCGGTGTTGGCGCGACGCAGCTCGTCCTGCGCCCGCAGGGCTTCGATCTTGAGCTTGATGTCCTTCTCGCTACGTTCGACGAACGACACGATCGCGGGCGGGATGTCATCCGGGCGCTCGACCAGCCACTGCTGGGCCTCGGCCATCCGTACGTCGGAGAGCAGGTCGCCCTCCGCGGAACGCTCCTCCATCAGTATCAGCCAGCGCTGGAACTGCGCGTCGGCGTCGACCCAGTCCCGCAGACGTTTCCATTCCCTGATCAGGGCCTCGTGCGCGATCTCCGAGGTGTCCGGCCCTTCCGGTGCCAGCACCACCAGCCGGTTGGACGGGCCGGCGAGGGCTTCGGCGATCTTCCAGCCGTCGCCGAGATGCTCACGCCGCGCAACGACCCTGACCGCGCTCGCCGCGCCGCCTCTCGCGCGCACCATGGCCAGCAGGACCCGCCTGATGTTGCCCTCGTCGAACTCGGCGCAGAGCTTGCGATACACCTCCTCCGCATGCCGGTTCAGTGCTCCCGCGACTCCACCAAGCTCGTGGTAGTGGTCGAAGGTCAGCTGGCGTTTGGTCTGCATCGCCCACAGCTCGGTCAGCGTGAACTCGAGGAGCGGCAGTCCGCCTCTGCTCCTGCTGGCCTCCGTGGCGATGAGGTGGGCCAGCCCTGGTGAGTACGTCACCCCTTCGACGGTGGACGGCTCCACGATTACCCGGGTGAGTGCCGGTTCGTCCAACGGAGAGACGTTCAGTTGCCGGTCCTGCAGCCTCAGCCCCATTCCCGGTAGCTCAAGGATCGCGGGCAGGAAGTCGGCCCTCAACGTGCAGACCAGCCGTACGGCGGAGGGCGGGCCGCCGCCGACGGGAGGAAGCAACTGACGCAGAAAGTCCAGGCCCTCGCCGTTGTTCTGGTCGGCGGCGAAGAGCTCCTCCATCTGGTCGCAGATGACGGCCACCGGTCTGTTCACCATGAGGGCCATCTTCTCCGCGACGTTCGTCAGGCCGTACTGCCGCACCTGGTCGGAGCAGGCGTTCAGGTCGGCCAGAGAGAGTGCCCGGCCTGTCCGGACCAGGCTCAGCAGCGCGTGGGCCGCGGCGTCGAACGGTGAACGCCCCGGCCTGAACGACGTCACCCCCCAGCCCTCCGCGTGCAGCGCGGGTTCGAGGCCTGCGGCCACCAGGGAGGACTTGCCCACGCCTGAGGGCCCGACCACCAGGATCAGCGGGCTGGCCTGCACCATGGACCGGAGCCGGGCGATCTCGTCCTCCCTCCCGACGAAGATCCCGGCGCGTGCGTCCTCCGCGGTGAACGCACGTAACCCCCGGTACGGGCAGGGCGGCACGGAGCTGTTGGAGAGCGCCTCGGGCCAGGCGGCCGCCATGTGCGAGACGGGAACGGCGTAGGCGTCACCCGCTCTGCCGTCGCGGGAAGCGACGACGAGCATGCCGACGACCACGTCGCCCCACTCGTCCTCCATGATCACCGGGCTGCCGCTGTATCCCGGCTGCGCCCGCAGCGCCGACTCGCCCTTCACATCGAGCTGCAGCAGGCCGCCGGCGACCGCGCCGCGGAAGGTGCACGTCGTCCACCCTCCGTTGGCCCTGGAGGGGGAGCTGGGATAGCCGAACATGGTGATGTCGGCCTGCGGCGGTCCCTTACCGCTCGCCAGCCGCGCGGGACCGGCTCCCCGAGGCAAGGTGTCGCCCCCGACGAGCACTAGCCCGGCGACGTCCCGCCCGCGCGGCTCGGCCGTCGACGGCGGGCTCCACGACACGACCTTGCAGCTTCTCAGCGGTGCGCCATCGGCGTCACCGAGAAGAGGGAAGTCGATGTGGATCCGAGTATTCCGGGCCGGCCGGTCGGCCACGGTCTTGTCCCGCCCCATGGCCGCGTTGACGACGTGGGCGCAGGTCACGATCTCCCGTTCGCCCACGACGAAGCCGACGCCCACGGCCTCCTCGTCTCCGCCGCGGCGGATGCGGGCCACGAATCCACGCCGCGATACGCTCCCCATCGCTCAGGACCGCTTCCACACCGCGCGGACCACGAAGTTGACTTCGGTGGTGCCCTTGGCGACGACGACCGTGGACTCCGCGCTGATCTTCAGCCCGAATTCGATCTCGATCTCGCTGGGCGCGGATTCACGGACGGTGTCGACTATCCGGGACACGGCGGGCTTGAGGCTGCGTAAGGCAATGTCCAGGGACGTGCGTGCCCGCGCGACGACCCCGTCACCGGCGGCAAGGTCAAGATCGGGTCCCGCGAGATCGCCATCGACCTCGAAGACGACGACGTCGCCATCAGCGAGCTCGACGGGTACGGCCAACAGTCGATCCATGTCCGGCTCCCCAGAATGACCCGAGCGGCGAAGAGGCACGACAGGGTCCTGGTGCGATTGTCGGCATCGGCCGCGGTCCATGGCAAGGAGACCATCGAACCTCCTCCAGGCGACGACGGTCTCTGCGTCCGTCCTGAACCGGGAAAGCGGCGAGCGCCCGAGCCCTGCATCGTGCCAAACCCGCATCTCCACACCTCAGCGGCGGGCCAGTAAGAAGCCCGTGAAACTTACATGACTCCGAGTTGTCACTTACCCGTTTAAGTGATGTGATTCCGCACATCAGGCGGCGAGAGATCGGATGGCTCCCCATGCGACGTACCACGGCGGCATGCACCACGGTCCTGCTCGCGCTCGTGAGCGCGGCCTGCGCCACGAGCGGCCGGCCTCAGACCCAGCAGGCGGCGACCGACGCCCCCGCGACCCTGTCCTTCTGGTCCACGGGCGGCGACGACGAGACCGCGATCTTTCAGAAGGCGGCCGACCTCTACCACCAGCAGCACCCGAACGTGACGATCAAGGTGCAGACCCTGTCGTGGGACGACGCGTACGCCAAGCTCCTGGCGGCGGCCACCAGCCGCAGCGGCCCCGACGTCATCTCCGGCGGCATGACCTGGACCATCCAGTTCGGCGCCAGGGGCGCCATGGTGGACCTGCGCGAGCACGGCCTGGACTCGCTCAAGGCGCAGGCCCAGCCCGCGCAGTGGGAGTCGGCGGTCTCCCCCGACGGCTCGGTGTACGGGGTGCCGCTGGACATGTCCACCCTGGCCCTCTACTATCGCACGGACCTGCTGGAGCAGGCCGGGCTGGACGCGCCGCCGAAGACGTGGGAGGAGCTGACGGCGGCCATCGGCAAGCTGAAGGCCGCGGGGGTGGCCAAGCCGTACAGCCAGGACTGGGGCAACCTCGACTGGATCGGCTACTTCAACTACCTCTACCAGGCCGGCGGCACGTTCTACACGCCCGACTGCAAGCCCTCGCTGGACACCCCGCAGGCTGAACGGGCGCTGGCGTACTGGGTGGACCTCTACCGCGAGCACGGGGCGCCGACCGCCAGTGTGGAGGCCTCCGACGCGCTCGACACCGGCACAGCGCTGGTGGTGGGCGGCAACTGGATCGCCAAGGGCATGGACGTCAACAAGCCGAAGCTGAAGGGCAAGTGGGCGATGACCACGCTGCCTGCCGGGCCGGCGGGGCCGACGACGTTCATCGGCGGGCGCGCGATCGGCGTGACGTCCTTCAGCCGGCACGCCAAGACGGGCGCGGACTTCGTCAGGTTCATGTACAGCGACGAGGCCATCGCCGCGATCGTGGAGGAGGCCAGGAAACGCAACCTGCCCTACATCCCGCCGCGCCCCGACAAGGTGGTGGCCGCCTCGTCGTTCACGCCCGAGCAGGCCCAGGTGTTCGAGCAGGCGTTCAGCACCGGCAAGGCCGCGCCCGGCTGCCCCGGCTGGGACGAGAGCGCGCCCGACGTCTCCAAGCAGCTCCAGTCGGCCATCCTCGGCAAGGCGGACGTCAGGACGGCGCTGGCGGAGGCCGCCAAGGTCATGCGGGCCAACGCCGGATAGCGGGGGCCCACCATGGCGATCCCCCTGCGCGGCAGGCTGCGCCGCTACGGCACCTCGTACGCGATGCTGCTGCCCTTCCTCGCGCTGTTCGCGGCGTTCCTGATCTGGCCGCTGGCCAACTCGCTCTACCTGAGCTTCACCACGTTCGACGGGATCAACCCGGCCACCTTCACCGGCCTGGACAACTTCCGGCGGCTGACGGCCGACGACCGGTTCCTGCACGCGATCGGCAACACCAGCCTGTACGTGGTGGCCTCCGTCCTGCTGGGCACCCTGCTGTCCCTGGGGCTGGCGCTGGCCTTCGACGGCCCGGGCTGGTCGCACCGGATCATGCGCACGGTGTTCTTCCTGCCCTCGGTGACCTCCTCCATCGCGCTCATGCTGATGTGGAAGTGGGTCCTGTTCCCCAGCGACGTGGGCCTGGCCAACACGATCGTGAGCTGGTTCGGCGGCGGGGCGGTCGCCTGGCTGGCCACGCCGGGGCTGACCATCCCGATTCTCGTGCTGATGTCGGTGTGGGGCGGCATGGGTTACGGCATGATCCTGTACGTCGCCGGCCTCGGCTCCATCCCCCGGGAGTACTATGAGGCGGCCGAGATCGACGGCGCCTCGGCCTGGCGGCGCTTCCGGCACATCACGCTGCCGCTGCTGCGCCCGGTCACCACCTACGTCGTGGTGACCGGCCTGATCGGCGCGTTCCAGGTGTTCGAGGCGGTCTACATCGTCTTCCGCGGCACCAACAGCGTCGGCGGCGTGCTCGACTCCGGCCTGATGATCGTGCCCTACCTCTACGACCAGGGCTTCACCCACTTCAAGCTGGGCTACGCCTCGGCGATCGCCTGGGTGCTCTTCCTGATCATCTTCGTGCTCAGCCTCGTCAACCTGCGCCTGGGCCGCGCGATGAAGGAGCTGTGATGGCCGTCGCCCCGGTGGAGACGATCACCCGGGCGGCCCCGGGGCGCGGCGGGGGCACCCCCTCCGGCCGCCGGCGCTCCGGGACCGGCGGCCGGCTGCTGCGCCTGCCGTTCTACCTGCTGTCGCTGACCATGGTGGTGCCGTTCTACTGGCTGCTCATCACGGTCTTCAAGCCGCCGTCCGAGCTGGCCAGGACGCCGCCGTCGTTCGTGCCGCACTCGCCCACCGTGGCGAACTTCTACGACGCCCAGTGGTCGCCGGAGCGGATCAACCCGGGCCATCTGCAGGGCATCTTCCAGCGGTTCCAGGTGGACTTCGGGTTCTGGCGGTTCCTGGGTAACAGCCTGTTCATCACCGCCGTCACCACCGTCGGGTCGCTACTGATCTGCTCGCTGGCCGCGTACGTGCTCGCCAAGCACGACATCAAGGGCCGCAGGGCCATCTTCCTGATGGTCATCGCCTCGATGATGGTGCCCTGGCAGACCACGCTCATCCCCAACTACGTGATCATGCGGAACTTGGGCTGGCTCGACAGTTACGCCGCCTACATCATGCCGGCGCTGGCCAAGGCGTTCGTGCTGTTCTTCCTGGTGCAGTTCCTGCAGTCGCTGCCGGACGAGCTGATCCAGGCCGCCAGGGTGGACGGCGCCGGGGAGTGGCGGATCTGGTGGCAGATCGTGCTGCCGCTACTGAGACCGGCCCTCGCCGCAATGTCGATCTTCATCGTGCTGGCGGAGTGGAACAACTTCCTGTGGCCGCTCATCATCGTGCAGAGCGACGAGATGGCGAACCTGCCGGTGGCGCTGGCCCGGCTCAACTCCTACTACGCGGGCCCCGACCACCAGGGCGCGATCATGGCGGGTGGGCTGCTGGCCTCGGTGCCGACGATCGTCTTCTTCCTGCTCTTCCAGCGCTACTTCGTACGCGGCATCGCGCTCAGCGGGCTCAAGGGCTGAGAACGGCGCTGCCCGCCGCACCGGGAAGGTGCGGCGGGCAGCCAGGAGAAACAGCCGGTCAGCGCTCGAAGCGGCGGCCGGAGGAGTTGCGGCGGAAGCCGCCGTTGCCGCGCTCGTCGGAGCGGCCGGCACCGGAACGGTAGCCGTCACGCGCCGGACGCTCGCCGGCGCGGAAACCGTCACGCGCCGGACGGTCACCGGAACGGTAGCCGTCACGGGCCGGGCGGTCGTCGGGGCGGAAGCCACGGTCGCGGTCACCCGAGAACGGGCGGCCACGGTCGGAGTTGTAGCGCGGGCCCCGGTCGCCACCGCGGTCGTCCTGGCGGAACGGGCGGTCGTCGGAGCGGTAGCCACCGCGCCCCTGGCCGTCACGCCGGCGGTCGTCGCCGAACGTGCGCGGCTCCTGGGAACGCCCGAACGTGCGCGGCTCCTGCGTGCGGCCGAACGGCCGCTCGCCCTCGCCGTGCCTGCGCGGCCGGCGGTCGTCCCCGGCGGCACCGCCGCCGGCGAACGGACGCTCGCCGTCCTCGTGGCGGCGCGGACGCCGGTCCTCGCCGGAACCGCCGAACGGACGCTGGCCGTCCTCGTGGCGGCGCGGACGCCGGTCCTCGCCGGAACCGCCGAACGGGCGGTCGCCGTCGTCGTGGCGGCGCGGGCGGCGCTCGCCGTCGAAGTCACGGCGGCCACGGCGGCCGCGGCGCTCGGAGACGCCGCCCTCGCGGCGGGGCCGCAGCGGCTTGCGCACGTCCGGCTCCCACACGGGGATGGCCTCGCCGCTCGGCGTGCGGGCCCCGGTCACCTCGGCGACCCTGGGGTGGCCGGGCGTGGCCTTCAAGCGGAACGGGTGGATCCCGGCGCGGCGGGTCAGCGCGTCGGTCGAGCGGCGCTCGTTCGGCAGCACCAGCGTGACGACCGTGCCCTTCTCGCCGGCGCGGGCGGTGCGGCCGCCGCGGTGCAGGTAGCTCTTGTGGTCCTGCGGCGGGTCGACGTGCAGCACCAGGCTGATGTTGTCGACGTGGATGCCGCGGGCCGCGACGTCGGTGCAGACCAGCACGTTGACCGAGCCCTCGCGGAACTCCGACAGGATGCGGGTGCGCTGGTTCTGGCGCTTGCCGCCGTGCAGGCCGCCCGCCTTGACGCCGACCCGGGCCAGCTGCTTGCACAGCCGGTCCACGCCGTGCTGGGTGCGCACGAAGATGATGGTGCGGCCCTCACGGTTGGCGATCTCGGCGATCACGTCGAACTTGTCGTCGCGGGTCACCTGCATCACGTGGTGCTCCATGGTGTCGACCGGCGAGGTCGCGGGCGCCACGGAGTGCGTGATCGGGTCCTTGAGGAAGCGCTGCACCAGCTTGTCGACGTCGCCGTCGAGCGTGGCCGAGAACAGCAGCCGCTGGCCGTCGGCCGGCGTCTGCGCGAGCAGGTCGGTGACGACGGGGAAGAAGCCGAGGTCGCACATGTGGTCGGCCTCGTCGAGCACGCTCACCTCGACGTCGCCCAGCGAGCACTCGCCCTGCCGGATCAGGTCGCCCAGGCGGCCAGGGGTGGCGATGACGACGTCCACGCCACGGCGCAGCGCCTCGATCTGCTTGCCCATGGACATGCCGCCGACGACGACCTTCATGCGCAGGCCGAGGCCGCGCCCGAGGGGCTCGAGGGCGTCGTGCACCTGGAGGGCCAGCTCACGGGTGGGCACGAGGATCATGGCGCGCGGCCGGCCGGAGGCGGGCTTCACCCCGGCGATGCGGGCCATGGTCGGCAGGCCGAACGCGAGCGTCTTGCCGGAGCCGGTCTGGCCGCGGCCGAGCACGTCGTGGCCGGCGAGCACGTCGGGGATCGTCGCGCTCTGGATGGGGAACGGGCTGTCGAAGCCCAGCTTGGCCAGCCCGGTGACGAGCGGCTTCGGCAGGCCGAGCAGCTCGAACTCGGACGGGCCCGGCTCGGCGGCGGGGATGTTCTCCACGGCAGTGGAGGCGTCGCCGAGCGAGGGCATGACAGCGTCAAGCATGGTCACGAAAGTCGTGCCTTTCCGTCGAAGTGGCGCGTCACTTCTGCGAAAGGACGAGCCAGGGCGTACGGCCCCGGGGGCCGTACCAGATTCCAGGGCACCCGCCGCTATGAGGGCGGGGTGAAGATGAGGGGGGACACACCCGGGGCACCGGCCGCAGGCGATGCGAGACGCGTGATGAGACGTCAGGTGTTCCTGTAACTCAACGCCGGGGATGTTATCGGATATTCCCCGGCTATGGGTCCGGACTTTCCGAAACCCGCATTGCATGCTAAACCCCTGACGCTTGACCGTCAGGGGTGACAGCAGAAAGATCAGACGTTGAAGCCTAGCATACGGAGCTGCTCACGCCCCTCGTCGGTGATCTTGTCAGGGCCCCACGGCGGCAGCCAGACCCAGTTGATCTTCACATCGGAGACCATGCCGTCCAGCGCGGAGTGCGCCTGGTCCTCGATCACGTCGGTCAGCGGGCAGGCCGCGCTGGTCAGCGTCATGTCGATGGTGCACACGGGCTGCCCGCCGTCGGCGGGGTCCAGGTTCAGCCCGTAGACCAGGCCCAGGTCCACGACGTTGATGCCGAGCTCGGGGTCCACGACGTCCTTGAGCGCCTCCATGACCTCCTCGACGGTGGTGTCACCGTCGTAGCCGGTCGGCGTCTCGGTGGGCTTGCTCATTGCCCAGCACTCCTCACAACAGCGTCCTTGTAGGCCATCCACGAAAGCAACGCACATTTAACGCGCGCCGGGAACTTGGCCACGCCCGCGAACGCGACAGCGTCGCCGAGGACGTCCTCGTCGGCCTCCACCTGTCCCCTGCCCTGCATCAGCCGGGTGAACTCGTCGACCACCGAGAGCGTCTCGTCCACCGTGGAACCGGTGGCCAGCTCGTGCAGCACCGAGGCGGCGGCCTGGCTGATCGAGCAGCCCTGCCCCTCGTAGGACACGTCCAGGATCTTGCCGGCGTCGCCCACCTTGACCCTGAGCGTGATCTCGTCGCCGCACGTCGGGTTCACGTGGTGAACCTCGGCGTCGTACGGCTCACGCAGCCCCCGCCCCTGCGGGTGCTTGTAGTGCTCCAGGATCAGCTCCTGGTACATCGACTCGCCGATCATGGCTATGCGAACACCTTCTGAACGTGATGCAGGCCGCGAACCAGGGCATCGATCTCGCCCGTGGTGTTGTACAGGTAGAACGACGCCCGCGTGGTCGCGGGTATTCCGAACCGCAGGTGCAGCGGCCGGGCGCAGTGGTGCCCGACGCGTACGGCCACGCCGAACTGGTCGTCCAGGATCTGCCCCACGTCGTGCGGATGTATGCCCTCCAGCGTGAAGGACACGGTGCCGCCGCGCTGCTCCAGCGTCTCGGGGCCGATGACGCGCAGCGTGGGCACCTCGCGCAGGGCCTGCAGCGCGTACGCCGTCAGCTCCCGCTCGTGGGCCTCGATGGCGTCGAGCCCGACCTCGGTCAGGTAGTCGACCGCCGCGCCGAGCCCGATGGCCTCGACGATCGGCGGCGTGCCCGCCTCGAACTTGTGCGGGATCGGCGCGTACGTCGAGCGGTCCATCCAGACCGCCTCGATCATCTCGCCGCCGCCCAGGAACGGGGGCATGGCCTCCAGCAGCTCGGCCCGGCCCCACAGCACGCCGATGCCGGAGGGGCCGACCATCTTGTGGCCGGTGAAGGCCACGAAGTCGGCGCCCAGCTCCGTCACGTCCACCGGGTGGTGCGGCACGGACTGGGAGGCGTCGAGCGCGATGAGCGCCCCGACCTCGTGCGCCCGCGCGGCGATCGCGGCCACCGGGTTGACCGTGCCCAGCACGTTCGACTGGTGGGCGATCGAGACGATCTTCGTCCGCTCGGTGATGAGGGCGGGGTCGTAGTCGAGCCGCCCCTCGTCGGTGACGCCGAACCACTTCAGGCTCGCGCCGGTGCGCTGCGCGAGCAGCTGCCACGGCACGATGTTGGAGTGGTGCTCCATCTCGGAGATGACGATCTCGTCGCCGGGGCCGAGGGTGAAGCGGGGGTCGCTGTTGGCCGGGTTGCCGAAGCTGTAGGCCAGCAGGTTGAGCGCCTCGGAGGCGTTCTTGGTGAAGATCACCTCGTCGCGCGACGGCGCCCCGACGAAGCCCGCGATCTTGTCGCGGGCGCTCTCGTAGGCGTCGGTCGACTCGGCGCCGAGCACGTGCATGGCGCGCCCGACGTTGCTGTAGTGCAGCGCCAGGTGCTCCCGCATGGTCTCGATGACCTGGTTGGGCTTCTGTGAGGAGTTGCCCGAGTCGAGATAGACGAGCGGTCGCCCGTCGGGCAGCTCGCGGGAGAAGACCGGGAAGTCCTTCCTGATCTTCTCCACATCGAAGCTGGTGGAAGTCATGCAGATGCCTTCGTGTACTGCTCGTAGCCCTCGGCCTCGAGCTTCTCGGCCAGTTCGGGGCCGCCCTCCTCGACGATCCGGCCGGCGGCGAAGACGTGCACGTAGTCCGGCTTCACGTAACGCAGGATGCGGGTGTAGTGGGTGATCAGCAGCACGCCGGTCTCGCCGGTGGCGCGGAAGCGGTTGATGCCCTCGGAGACCACGCGCAGGGCGTCGACGTCGAGGCCGGAGTCGGTCTCGTCGAGCACCGCGATCTTCGGCTTCAGCAGCTCCATCTGGAGGATCTCGTGGCGCTTCTTCTCGCCGCCGGAGAAGCCCTCGTTCAGGTTGCGCTGGGCGAAGGCGGGGTCGATGGACAGCGCGTCCATGCCGGCCTTCAGGTCCTTGGCGAACTCGCGCAGCTTCGGCGCCTCACCGCGCACGGCGGTGACGGCCGAGCGCAGGAAGTTGGACACCGAGACGCCGGGCACCTCGACCGGGTACTGCATGGCCAGGAACAGGCCGGCGCGGGCGCGCTCGTCGACGGACAGCTCAAGCAGGTCCACGCCGTCGAGCAGCACCTGGCCGCCGGTGATCGTGTACTTCGGGTGGCCGGCGATGGCGTAGGCGAGCGTGGACTTGCCCGAGCCGTTGGGGCCCATGATGGCGTGGGTCTGCCCGGCCTTCACGGTCAGGTTGACGCCGCGCAGGATTTCCTTGTCCTCGACGGCGACCTGGAGGTCACGGATCTCAAGGGTGGACATGTGCTTAGGACTCCTTCGAGAGCGAGACGAGGACGTCATCGCCGTCGATCTTCACTGTGTAGACGTTCACGGGTTGGGTGGCGGGCGGCCCGGTGGGCTTGCCGGTGTGGATGTCGAAGCACGAGCCGTGCAGCCAGCACTCCAGGGTGCCGTCGTACACCTCGCCCTCGCTGAGCTTGACCTCGGCGTGGGAGCAGACGTCGTGCAGGGCGAAGACCTCCTCGCCCTTGCGGACCAGCGCCACCGGCGTCTCGCCCGAGCCGACCTCGACGCCGATGACACCCCCGTCGGGGATGTCCGCGACCTTGCACACCTTCTCGAACGAACTCATCGGCTCAGTTCAGCCTCCAGCGCGTTCATGACGCGCTCGCGGATCTCCTCGATCTGGATCTTCTCGACGAGCTGGCCGAGGAAGCCCCGCACGACCAGGCGGCGCGCCTCGTCGTAGGGGATGCCGCGGGCCTGGAGGTAGAAGATGTGCTCGTCGTCGAGGCGGCCGGAGGCGGAGGCGTGCCCCGCTCCCGCGACCTCGCCGGTGAGGATCTCCAGGTTGGGCACCGAGTCGGCGCGGGCGCCGTCGGTGAGGATGAGGTTGCGGTTGAGCTCGTAGGTGTCGGTGCCCTCGGCCTCGACCCTGATGATCACGTCGCCGATCCAGACGGCGTGCGCCTGCTCGCCCTGCAGCGCGCCGCGGTAGTCGACGTTGCTCTTGCAGTTGGGCTGCGAGTGGTCGACCAGCAGGCGGTGCTCCAGGTGCTGCCCGGCGTCCACGAAGTAGACGCCCGACATGTCGGCGTCGCCGCCCGGGGCGGTGTAGGTGACGCTGGGCGACAGGCGTACCAGGTCGCCGCCGAGCGTCACCACGAAGCTGCGGTAGGTGGCGTCCTTGGCCAGGCGCGCGTGGTGGTGGGAGACGTGGACCGCGTCGTCGGCCCAGTCCTGCAGGCTGACGACCTTGAGGTTGGCCCCGTCGCCGACGACGAACTCGATGTTGTCGGCGTAGACGGCGCTGCCCTTGTGGTCGAGCACGATCACGGCCTCGGCCATCGGCTCCACCTGGACCACGATGTGGCCGTAGGTGGCGCCGTCGCCCTCGCCCGTCAGCGTGAGCACGGTCGGCTTGGAGGTGACGGCCTCGCGCGGCACCGTGATCACGGTGGCCTTCTCGAAGCTGTTCCAGGCCTGGGCGCTCACCCGGTCGGTCGGCATGAACGACTTGCCCACGCGGGCGTCGTCGCGGCCGACCGTCTCGACGGTGACCTCGGGGGCGGCGTCGACGTCCACGCGGACGTGGCCGACCGGGTCGGCCTTGCCGTTGTGCAGGCCCTTGAGGCGGGACAGCGGCGTGAAGCGCCACGCCTCCTCCCGCCCGGTCGGGACCTCGAAGTCGCCCAGGTCGTAGGACGCCTTCTCGTGCAGGGTCGACAGGGGCTTCTCGTTCAGGCCCATCAGCCGACGGCTCCTTCCATCTGCAGCTCGATCAGCCGGTTGAGCTCGAGCGCGTACTCCATGGGCAGCTCACGCGCGATCGGCTCCACGAAGCCGCGCACGATCATCGCCATCGCCTCGTCCTCGTCGAGCCCGCGGCTCATGAGGTAGAACAGCTGGTCCTCGCTGACCTTGGAGACCGTGGCCTCGTGGCCCATCGAGACGTCGTCCTCGCGGACGTCGACGTACGGGTAGGTGTCGGAGCGGCTGATCTGGTCGACCAGCAGGGCGTCGCACTTGACGGTGCTGGCGCTGCCGTGGGCGCCCTCCTCGATCTGCACCAGACCGCGGTAGGAGGTGCGGCCGCCGCCGCGCGCCACCGACTTGGAGATGACGCTGGAGCTGGTGTTGGGCGCCAGGTGCACCATCTTGGAGCCGGCGTCCTGGTGCTGGCCCTCGCCGGCGAACGCGACGCTCAGCGTCTCGCCCTTGGCGTGCTCGCCCATCAGGTAGACGGCCGGGTACTTCATCGTGACCTTGGAGCCGATGTTGCCGTCGATCCACTCCATGGTGGCGCCCTCGTAGGCGACGGCGCGCTTGGTCACCAGGTTGTAGACGTTGTTCGACCAGTTCTGGATGGTCGTGTAACGGCAGCGGGCGTTCTTCTTCACGATGATCTCGACGACCGCGCTGTGCAGCGAGTCGGAGGAGTAGATCGGCGCGGTGCAGCCCTCGACGTAGTGCACGTAGCTGTTCTCGTCGACGATGATCAGGGTCCGCTCGAACTGGCCCATGTTCTCGGTGTTGATCCGGAAGTAGGCCTGCAGCGGGATCTCGACCTCGACGTTCGGCGGCACGTAGATGAAGGAGCCACCGGACCACACGGCGGTGTTGAGCGCGGCGAACTTGTTGTCGCCCACCGGGATCACCGAGCCGAAGTACTCCTTGAAGAGCTCCTCGTGCTCCTTCAGGCCCGTGTCGGTGTCGACGAAGATGACACCCTTCTCCTCGAGGTCCTCACGGATCTTGTGATAGACGACCTCGGACTCGTACTGGGCCGCGACACCGGCGATGAGGCGCTGCTTCTCCGCCTCGGGGATGCCGAGCTTGTCGTAGGTGTTCTTGATGTCGGCGGGCAGCTCGTCCCAGGAGGCGGCCTGCTTCTCCGTCGAGCGCACGAAGTACTTGATGTTGTCGAAGTCGATGCCGGTGAGGTCGGAGCCCCAGGTGGGCAGCGGCTTCTTGTCGAACAGGCGGAGGCCCTTCAGGCGAAGGTCGAGCATCCACTCCGGCTCGCTCTTGAGCGCGGAGATGTTGCGGACGACCTCCTCGGACAGGCCGCGCTTGGCCGCCGCGCCCGCGGCATCCGGGTCGGCCCAGCCGAACTTGTAATTCCCGAGGCCTTCCAGCTCCGGGCGGTCGGTGACAGTCACCTTCCGGTCTCCTTGCTCTTGTCTCTATGTGCGGAATCGGCCAAAGACTGCGGGGTCACGTGCGTCGTGCACACCCCGTCGCCGTGGGCGATCGTGGCCAGGCGCTGCACCGGAGTGCCGAGCAGCTGCGCGAACGCCTCCGTCTCGGCCTCACACAGCTGCGGGAACTCCGCCGCCGCGTGTGCCACCGGGCAGTGGTGCTGGCAGAGCTGGTCGCCGCCCGACTTGGCCTTGCTGGCCGAGGCGGCATACCCCTCTGCCGACAGCGCCTGCGCCAGCACCTGCACGCGCTGGTCCGCTGGCACCGTCGCCATGACGGGCTCCAGCCGCTTGAGCAGGCTGGCCACCTGCTCGCGGGCGAAGTCTGCCACGGCTTCTCGCCCCATACGCTCGGCCAGGAAACGCAGCGCGCTCCCGGCCAGGTCGTCGTAGGCGTGCTCGAAAGCACTGCGCCCCGCGTCGGTGATCGCGAACAGCTTGGCCGGCCGTCCGCGCCCGCGCTGACCGCGCGGACGCACCGTGCGAGGCTCGATCATCCCGTCGGCCAGCAGCGCGTCGAGGTGACGCCGGACGGCGGCGGGCGTGAGCCCGAGCCGCTCGCCGAGGGCCGCGGCCGCGACGGGACCATGCTCCAGAATCAGCCTGGCCACGCGGGCGCGGGTGCCGCGCTCACCACCGGGCTCCATCAAGGGCATGTTTTTCACAACATCAGTGTGCCGTAATTCCTTCCCGCTTCACAAACGGATCTGAGCAGGGGCGGGAATGGAATTTGTCACGCAGGGTAGCCTTACCTAACTTGCGCCCGGCGGCCCAGGATCGTGAACGTCAGGGCCGAGCAGATGAAGAGCCCGAGCATGACACAGGCCATGGGCACCGCGGAACCGGTTCCCGCAAGTCCGACCAGCGGGGCGGCGGCCGCGCCGAGCGCGAACTGCAGCACCCCGGTCAGCGCCGAGGCGCTGCCCGCCACCTGCGCGGGCTGCGAGCCCAGCGCCAGCGCGCCGGTGCCGGGCAGGACGAGGCCCTGCCCCAGCATGATGACGACCAGCCCGCCGACGATCCCCCACAGGCCCAGGTCGGCCAGCGCGGCGGTCATCAGCAGCGCCGCGCCCAGCAGGGCGACGCCGAGCCCGGCGCGCACGAGCAGCTCGGGCCGCACCCGGCCCGACAGCCGGCCGCCGAGCTGGGAGGTGGCGATCAGCGCGAAGGCGTTCATGCCGAAGATGAGCGAGTACTGCTGCGGCGTGGCGCCGTACACCTCCTGGAGCACGAACGGCGAGCCGGAGATGTAGCCGAACATGGCCGCGAACGACAGGCCGCCGGTCAGCGCGAAGCCCATGAACGTGCGGTCGCGCAGGAGGTGCCAGAAGGTGCCGACGGTGTGCCTGAGCCCGCCGCTCTCGCGCGCCTCGGCGGGCAGCGTCTCGCGCACGCCCGCCACCACGGCCAGCAGCAGCACGATCCCGGCGATGCTGAGCGCCACGAACACGCCGCGCCACGAGGTGAAGGCGAGCAGCTGCGCGCCGGCGATGGGGGCCAGGATCGGCGCCAGGCCGCTGACGAGCATCAGCGTGGCGAAGATGCGGGCGATGGCGGGGCCGTCGTACAGGTCGCGGACCACGGCTCGGACGATGACCAGCGCCGCGCCGCCCAGCATGCCCTGCAACAGGCGGAAGAAGATCAGCATCGGCACCGAGGGCGCGAACGCGCACAGCAGCGAGGCCACCATGAACCCGGCCACGCCGATCATCAGCGGCACCCGGCGCCCGCGCACGTCGCTCGTCGGGCCGGCGATCACCTGGCCGAGCGACACGCCGATGAGGCACGCGGTGAGCGTGAGCTGGACCTGCGCCTCCCCGCTGAGCATCTCGGAGGTGATGGCGGGCAGGGCGGGGAGGTACATGTCGATGGACAGCGGCCCGATCGCCGACAGGGCGCCGAGGATCAGCAGCAGCACGCCGCGGCGGCTCTTCCGGCTCTCATGGACGACTGCGGCGGGCGTGGCTACTTCTGCCACGGACATGCGTGTACCCCTCTCCCTCGTAGGCCGGCGGCCCACGAGGGCCGAGTGGTTGAACCCGGTTTCGGTCCTCCGAATTCCCAATCATCAGATATTTCCTGAAACTTCGTCCGATGGGCTACCGGACCCGGCGAATGCGGTCATGCTTACCTGCGGCCCGGACCGCGTGCGGGAGTCCCTAAACTCGTGGCCATGGATTCCCCAGCCGTCGAGATCGTCGACCTGGTCAAACGCTACGGCGGCAGCACCGCCGTCGACGGCCTCACCTTCCGCGCCGAGCGCGGCGCCGTCACCGCGGTCCTCGGTCCCAACGGCGCGGGCAAGACGTCCACGGTGGAGATCTGCGAGGGGTTCCGCAAGGCCGACGCGGGCACGGTCAAGGTTCTGGGCCTGGCGCCCGCGCTGCCGGAGCTGCGCGCGCGGGTGGGGGTCATGCTGCAGGCGGGCGGCGTGCCGCCGGCGATGCGCTGCGCGGAGTGGCTGCGGCTGGTCTCGCGCTTCTACGCGCACCCGCTCGACGCGGGCGCGCTGCTGGAGCGGCTGGGGCTGACGGATCACGTACGCACCCCGTACCGGCGGCTGTCGGGCGGGCAGCAGCAGCGGCTGTCACTGGCGGCGGCCGTCGTCGGGCGGCCCGAGCTGGTCTTCCTCGACGAGCCGACGGCCGGCCTCGACCCGCAGGCCAGGCACGCCTGCTGGGAGCTGGTGGGCGAGCTGCGCGCGGCCGGGGTGTCGGTGGTGCTGACCACCCACCACATGGACGAGGCCGAGCGGCTGGCCGACCACGTCGTGATCATCGACAGGGGGCGCGTGGTGGCCGAGGGCAGCCCCGCCTCCCTCACCGGGGCCGAGCGGCAGCTGCGGTTCAGGGCGCGGCCGGGGCTGGCGCTGGAGGAGCTGCTCAACGCGCTTCCCACGGGCAGCGCGGCCAAGGAGTCGCCGGCGGGCCACTACATCATCGAGGGCCTGGTGGGGCCCGAGCTGCTGGCCACGGTGACGGCCTGGTGCGCGGCCGAGGGCGTCACGGCCGACGACCTGCGCATCGAGCGCCGTACCCTCGAAGACGTCTTTCTGGAGCTGACCGGCAGGGAGCTGCGATGACCGCCCTCGACCCCGGCCCTGCCCGCGGAGGAGCCCGATGACCGCGCTCGACCTCAGCCCCGCTCCGGGCGCGGCGCCGTTCCCGCGCATGGTGCTGGCGCAGGCCGGCGCCGAGATCAGGGCCATGCTGCGCAACGGCGAGCAGCTCCTGCTCACGCTCGTCATCCCGGTGCTGCTGCTGACCGGGTTCTCGCTGGCGCCGCTGATCGACGTCGGCGCCGGGCGGCGGGTCGACTTCCTGACGCCGGGCGTGCTGGCGCTGGCCGTGATGTCCACGGCCTTCACCGGGCAGGCCATCGCCACCGGCTTCGAGCGCCGCTACGGCGTGCTCAAGCGGCTGGGCGCGACCCCGCTGTCCAGGAGCGGGCTCATGCTGGCCAAGACGGCGGCGGTCGCCGCCGTGGAGGTCATCCAGGCCGTGGTCATCGTGGCCGTGGGGCTGGCGCTGGGGTGGCGGCCGCAGGGCTCGTTCCTGAGCGCGGTGCTGCTGGTCGTGCTGGGCACCGCGGCCTTCAGCGGGCTGGGGCTGCTGATGGCGGGCACGCTGCGCGCCGAGGCGACGCTGGCGGCGGCCAACCTGGTGTACCTGGTGCTGCTGGGGGTGGGCGGGGTGATGTTCCCGCTGAGCAAGTTCCCCGAAGGGGTGCGGCCGGTGCTGGAGGCGCTGCCCATCTCCGCGCTGACCGGCGGCCTGCGCGCGGTGCTCACCGAGGGCGCGGCGCTCCCGCTGGTCCCGGTGGTCGTGCTCGTGGCCTGGGCGGTGCTGTCGCTGGGGCTGGTCTCGCGCACGTTCCGCTGGGAGTGAGCCTCCGCGGAGGTGTCAGCCGGGCTGGGGCGGTTCCGCGCGCAGCGCGCCGTAACGGTGCCGGGTGAGGGCCGCCACCGCCGTCAGGGGGATGGCCGCGCCGGCCGCGAGCCCGAACAGCAGCCCGTAGCGGCCGTCCTGCGCCAGCGGCCCCGCCGCCCAGGAGGAGACCGCGCTGCCCACGAACAGCGCGCAGGCGAAGAAGGCGATCGTGGTCCCCCTGGCCTCGGGCACCACCGAGGTGGCCCAGGTCTGCAGCGAGGAGTGCAGGAACGACCAGCCGCCGCCCAGCAGCAGCGCCGTGACGGCCACGGCGGGCACGCTGACCTGCACGGTCACGACCGCGAACCCGGCGCAGAGCTGCGCGCCGCCGACGAGCATCAGCACGGGCGCGGGCCAGCGCCCCGACAGGCGCTTGACGAGCTTGGCGAAGACCCACAGCCCCAGCCCGTACGCGGTGATCGACAACCCGGCCACGGCGGCGGCCAGCCCGGTGTGCTGCAGCGCCGGGGCCAGGAACGGCATGGCGCCCAGCATGATGGCCCCCTCGGTGAAGGCCAGCGCGAACACCAGCAGCGCCCAGCGCTGCCCCAGCACGGCCCTCAGGTGCCCCAGGACGCCGTGCCCGGCGTTCGGGTGCCGGGGCGGCTCGGGCAGCGTGCGCAGCGCCAGCGCGCAGGCCAGGGCGCAGGCGGCGGGCACGGTGAAGGCCACCCGCCAGTCCACCAGGCCCGCGACGACCCCGCCCAGCCCCGTGGCCAGCGCCGTGCCGAGCGCGGCGGCGGCCATGAGGTCGGTGAGCGCGCGCTGGCGCACCGCGGGCTGGACGGTGTCGCCCACGTACGTCAGCCCCGTGGGGATCACCGCGCCGAAACAGGCCCCTGTCACGACCCTGGCCACGACGAGCGCCCACAGCACGGGCATCAGCGCCGAGGCCGCGCCCGCCAGCGCCGCGCCGAACAGCGCCCATCGCATCACGCGCACGCGGCCGAACCGGTCGGACAGCAGGCCCCACAGCGGCTGGGTCAGCCCGTACGCCAGGTAGTAGCCGCTGGCGGCGGCGATCGAGGCCGACAGCGAGACGCCCAGGTCGGCGGCGATGAGCACGAGCATGGGGCTCACGGCGAAGCGGTCGAAGCTGCTGACGAACCCGGACACGGACAGGGCGAGCGGAGGTCGGGCGAGGCTCACGGGGAGTGCGGGGGCTTCCATACGTCCATGGTGGATTTGTCCGAATAAATGATCCAGTCGGCAGTAGTACCACCTTAGGGCGGGAATATCGGACGCGTTGAGTAGGCTCTGACGGTTGCTCACCCTGATCCGTCCAAGGAGTCCCGTGACCGCCTTCGCCCTCGACGACCCCATCGACCGGGGTCCCGGTCTGCCCCGGCCGGGCAATCTGCTCCGCAGTGCGGCCGACTCCATCCCGCCCTCGACGCTCGTGCTGCTGGGCATCCTCTCGGTGCAGCTCGGCGCCGGGTTCGCCAAGGAGTTGTTCGCGACGCTGCCGCCGAGCGCGGTGGTGTTCCTGCGCATCGCCGCCGGGGCGCTCATCATGGGCGCGGTCGCGCGGCCCAGGCTGCGCGGGATGAGCTGGCGGGACTGGGCGGTCGGGGCCGGCTTCGGCCTGACGCTCGCCGTGATGAACCTGACCTTCTACGAGGCGCTGGCGCGGCTGCCGATGGGGATCGCGGTGGCGATCGAGTTCCTCGGGCCCCTGGGGGTGGCGGTGGCCGCCTCCCGGCGGCGGATCGACCTGGTGTGGGTCGGGCTGGCCGCGATGGGCGTGGTGCTGCTGGCCCCGTGGGGCGAGTCGGCGACGGTGAGCTGGGCGGGCATCGGGTTCGCGATGGTGGCCGGGGCCTGCTGGGCGGCCTACATCCTGCTGTCGGCGGCGGCCGGGCAGCGCTTCCCCGGCACGACCGGGCTGTCCTTCGCGATGATCGTCTCCGCGGTGGTGATCCTGCCCATCGGCGTCACGACGGGCGGGGCGGACCTGCTGCAGCCTGAGCTGCTGCTCATCGGGCTCGGGGTGGGGCTGCTGTCGTCGGTGATCCCGTACTCGCTGGAGCTGCAGGCGCTGCGGCGGATGCCCAAGCACGTGTTCGGCATCCTGATGAGCCTGGAGCCCGCCGTGGCGGCGCTGATCGGGGTGCTGCTGCTGAGCGAGATCCTGCACGTCCAGCAGTGGGCGGCGATCGTGTGCATCGTGGCCGCCAGCCTGGGCTCCACCCGCACCAGGCGGGGCTGATCCGAGGGAGTGCTGAGATGAGGGCCGCCGCGCGCCCGTGGGATGGGGTCTCGGGCGCGCGGCGGGGGGCTCGGCTCGGTGGGCGGGGTGTGCCGAGCCCATGGAGGTCAGCGGAGTGCGGGTGTCCGCTTGACCAGGCATGTGCCGGAAATCGCCGGCCCGTCATGGGCCGGGGACGCGGGACCGCCGGCGCTCGCGCTGGGCGTCGCCCGGCTGGTCCGCATCGAGATTACCGCCATCGGGGAGTGCTCGATCCCCGAATGTCAGAACTTACGCCGAGTGCTCGGCCCAAATCCCGCGAACGTGACCGATGTGCTCCGTCATCAGGTGCCTGACGGCGTCGCTGTCGCCGTTCTTGAGCGCGTCCAGGAGCTGCAGGTGCTCCCTGGCGGAGTCGCCCAGCGTGCCCCGCTCGGAGAGCTGGGACAGGCCGTAGAGCCTGGCCCTGTTGCGCAGGTCGCGCACCACCGACACCAGGTGCGCGTTGCCGCACAGCGTCAGCAGCTCGACGTGGAAGCGCAGGTCGGCGTCCACGTACGCGAGCAGGTCGCCCCGCTCGCTGGCTGAGACGATCTCCTCGGCGACGGGCCGCAGCCGCTCGAACTCCGCGGCCCGCGAGCTGTCGGCCAGCCTGGCCACCGTGGGCACCTCGATCAGCTGGCGGATCTCGGTCAGCTCGTCGAGGTCGCGGTCGGACAGCTCGGTGACCCGGAAGCCCTTGTTCCGCACGGCCTCGACCAGGCCCTCCTTGGCCAGGTCGAGCATGGCCTCGCGCACGGGCGTGGCCGAGACGCCGAACTGGGCGGCCAGCACCGGAGCCGAGTAGACCACCCCCGGCCGCATCTCACCGGTGATCAGCGCGGCACGCAGCGCGTGCGCCACCTGCTCGCGCAGGCTCTGCCGCTCCCCCACCATCGGCAGGTCGAGCCGGTCCTCGGCAGCCATCGGCCCATCCCTTTCCTCGTCCACCCTCATGCCTGTGCCCTCGCGCCCGGGCCCTCGTCCGCGGCCTCGTAGGCGGCAGCCGCGACCACGAGGTCCTCCCACGCCATGCCCGTGCTCTTGAACACGCGCGGCCCCGGACCGGCGACCACCCTTCCGGCGGTCAGGTCGGCGAGGTTACCGGCGAGATGATGAGAGGTGATCGTACCCTGACGGATCGGCACGACGATGTCGCCCGCCTCCTCCAGAGCGGCCGCCCTGGCCTCGACGACCACGGTGGCGCGGGCGATCAGGTCGCCGTCGAGCTCACGGGCGCCGGGCTCGTGCGAGCCGACCGCGACGACGGTGACGCCGTCGCGGGCGAGCTTACCGGGGAACAGGGGGTGCCTGGCCGTGGTGCAGCACGCGATCAGATCCGCCCGCCCCACCGCCTCGGCGACCTCCGCCGCCACTGTCTCCGCGGCCTCCGTAGCCGGCGCGCCGGGCCGGGGACCGGGCGGCTCGGACGGTGGCGCGCCGCCGGCCAGGGCGCGGGCGCTCAGCCCGCATTCGCGGCACCAGGCCGCCAGCGCCTCGGCCCGGCGCCGGTCGCGCGCGACCACGGTGACGTCCTCCACCGGCCGCACCTCCCGCAGGGCGAGCACGTGCCCGTACGCCTGCGGCCCGCTCCCGAACACGACCAGCCGCCGCGCACCGGGCTCGGCGAGGTGCCGCACGGCCAGCGCGGACACGGCGGGCGTGCGCAGCGAGGTGAGCGCGATCCCGTCCAGCGCCGCCAGCGGGGCCAGGGTGTCGCCGTCGAACAGCAGGTACGTGCCCTGGATGCGGGGCAGCCCCCGCTCCGGGTTGGCCGGCGCGATGCTGACGGCCTTGACGCCCGCGTACCGCCGGGTGGCGGCGGGCATGAGCAGCAGCTGCCCGGCGGGCAGGTCCACGATCGGCCGGCGCGGGGTCGCCTCGGGGTCGAGCCCGGCCCGCAGCGCCTCCTCCAGCACGTCCACGGCCCTGCCCATGGGCACCAGCCGCTCCACGGCGGCGGCGTCGAGGTACGGCAGCCCGCTCATCGCAGCGTGAACCCGGTCGGGAACGGGTCGCCGGGGTCGAGCTCGAAGACGTGCCGCCCGGTCCGGTAGGCCATGCCGTCGACCTCCACGATCACGCCCTCGTCCACCGCCTCCCGCACCCGGGCGGCGAACACGCTGCCCACGACGCTCTCGTGCACCAGCTCGGCCGTCTTGCCGGCGTCGTGCAGCAGCGCCATCCTGGCGGCGGTGCCCGAGCCGCACGGCGAGCGGTCCACCTCGCCGTCGGCGAACACGGTGACGTTGCGCTGCCGCCTGACGCCGTCCAGCTCGGGCAGCTCGTCGTAGAAGATCACGCCGTACACGCCGGACAGCCGCTCCTCGGACGGGTGCCGGGCGGCGGGATGCCCGGCCAGCCCGGCCTTGATCCGGCGGGCGTGCTCGACGAACGCGGTCACGTGCCGGGGCTCGACCGTCAGGCCGAGGTCGGCGGCGCGTACCGACGCGTAGATGGCGCCGCCGTAGGAGACGTCGGCGCGCACGCCTTCGACGGGCACGTCACGGGCGATCACGTACGAGGGCACGTTGACGAAGGTGACGCCCTCGATCCGCCCCGCCGACAGCCGCACCCGGGCCGTGACGCGGCCCGACGGCACGTCCACGACCACGTCCGTCACCCCGTCGGGGGCGGCCTCGACCAGCCCCTCGCGCACCGCGTGCACGCCCAGCGCGATCGTGCCGTGGCCGCAGGCGGTGGAGAAGCCGTCCTTGTGCCAGAACAGCGCCCCGAACCGCGCCCCCGGGTCGTCCGGCGGCACCAGGAAACAGCCGTACATGTCGGCGTGCCCGCGCGGCTCGTTGCACAGCAGCCGCCGCACGTCGTCGAGCTCGGCCATCGCGGTGCTGCGGCGGTCGAGCACGGTGGAGCCGGGGATGTCGGGCACCCCGCCCGTCACGACCCTGAACGGCTCCCCCGCCGTGTGGTAGTCGACCGTCGTCAGCATCAGAGCTCGAACCCCGCGGGGAACGGGTCGCGCGGGTCGAGGAAGTACTGCGCGGTGCCGGTGATCCAGGCCCGCCCGGTGATGGACGGCAGCACCGCCGGCCGCCCGCCCACCGTGCTCTCCTCCAGCAGCCGCCCGATGAAGCGGGTGCCGATGAACGACTCGTTGGTGAAGTCCTGCCCGAGCGGCAGCTCGCCCCTGGCGTGCAGCTGGGCCATGCGGGCGCTGGTGCCGGTGCCGCAGGGCGAGCGGTCGAACCAGCCGGGGTGGATGGCCATGGCGTGCCGCGAGTGGTGGGCGTCGGAGCCGGGCGCGGCGAAGTAGACGTGGTGGCAGCCGCGGATGCGGGAGTCCTCGCGGTGCACGGGCTCGTCGGCGGCGTTGATGGCCTCCATGGTGGCCAGGCCGGCCGCGATGATCTCGTGCTTGGCCTTGCGGTCGAAGGGCAGGCCGTAGTGGTCGAGGTCGACGACGGCGTAGAAGTTGCCGCCGTACGCGAGGTCGTACGGGATCTCCCCGAACCCCGGGACGGTCACCGTCGCGTCGAGCCGGTCGCAGTAGGACGGCACGTTGCGCAGCGTCACCGACATGGCCATGCCGTCCTCGACGGCCACGTCCACCTCGACGAGCCCGGCGGGCACCTCCAGGCGCACGGTCGTGACCGGCTCGACCACCTCGACCATGCCGGTCTCGACCAGCACCGTGGCCACGCCGATCGTGCCGTGCCCGCACATCGGCAGCAGCCCCGACACCTCGATGAACAGCACCCCGTAGTCGGCGTCCGGTCTGGTCGGCGGCTGCAGGATGGCGCCGCTCATGGCCGAGTGGCCGCGCGGCTCCGTCATCAGCAGGGTGCGGATGTGGTCGAGGTTGTCGCGGAAGTACACGCGCCGCTCGGCCATGCTGGCGCCGGGGATGACGCCGATGCCGCCGGTGATCACCCGGGTGGGCATGCCCTCCGTGTGGGAGTCGACGGCGTGGAATACCCGCTTGGTCCTCATCGCAGCCCCTCTGCCAGTGCCTTCTCGGTCGCCGAACGCACGATAGCGGCCTGCTCGTCCGTCAGCGGCTGCCTGGGCTGCCTGCACGGGCCGCCGTGCCGGCCTGCCACGTCCATGGACAGCTTGATGGCCTGGACGAACTCCGTCTTGGAGTCCCAGCGCAGCAGCGGGTGCAGGGCCCGGTACAGCGGCAGCGCCGTCTCCAGGTCGCCCGCCACGGCCGCCCGGTACAGGGCGGTGCTGGAGGCGGGCAGCGCGTTCGGGTACCCGGCGATCCAGCCGACCGCCCCGGCCACCGCCAGCTCCAGCAGCACGTCGTCGGAGCCGATCAGCAGGTCCAGCCCGGGTGCCAGCTCGGCGATCTCGTACGCCCTGCGCACGTCGCCGCTGAACTCCTTGATCGCCACGATCAGCCCCTCCTCGTGCAGCCTGGCCAGCAGCGCGGGGGTCAGGTCCACCTTGGTGTCGTAGGGGTTGTTGTAGGCCACGATCGGCACCCCGGCCTTGGCGACCTCGCGGTAGTGCGCCACGACGGCCCGCTCGTCGGCCCGGTAGGCGTTGGGCGGCAGCAGCAGGACCGAGCCGCAGCCCGCCTCGCCCGCCTGCTCGGCCCAGCGGCGCGACTCCGCGGCGCCGTACGCGCCCGCTCCGGCCATCACGTTGCCGCCGCCGACGGCCGCGACGGCGGTCTCGATCACCTTGGCCCGCTCCTGCGGGGTGAGCGTCTGGTACTCGCCGAGCGAGCCGTTCGGCACGACGCCGTCACAGCCGTTCGCGACCAGCCAGCGGCAGTGCTCCGCGTAGCCGTCGTAGTCGACCGAAAGGTCTTCGCGCAGGGGCAGCGCGGTGGCGACCATGACGCCCTGCCAGGGCTTGCTGCGGTGTTCCATCGGGTGGTCCTCCATGAGGTCGGGGGGTTGCTCAGTGAGCGGGGTCGTCGTCGGGGTTGCCGTCGGGGCCGCCCTCGGGATTCGTCAGTGACGCCAGGGTGCCGAGGGTGACGGGCTGGGCGATCGGGCGGCGGGGAGGCTGGGGGCGCTCCCCTGCCAGGCAGGAGACGGCGTAGCCGCAGACGCGGCCCTGGCACCAGCCCATGCCGGGGCGGGCCAGCAGCTTGATCGCGCGCGCGTCCGTGGCGCCCAGTGCCTGCGCCTCACGTACGCGGGCCAGCGGCACCTCCTCGCACCGGCACACGAGCGTGTCGTCGCGCAGCCAGCTCTGCCAGCCGGGCTTGACGGGGTAGGCGCGCTGCAGCGCCTCCCCGAACGCCCGCCAGCGCTCCCGCCGGCGCGCGAACAACGGCGGCACGACCGCCGCCGCGCTCCCCTCGACCGGCACGCCTCCGGCCCGGCCATCGGCCTCCGGCTCCGCCTCGGCTCCTGTCGCCGAGCCCTGGCCGGTCCCTGTCGCGCCGCGCGCATCGGCCGTGGGCGCGGTGCGGGCGTCGGCGACGATGGCGCGGCCGGCGAGGCGGCCCTCCAGCTCGGCCAGCCGCCACCCGCCCACCCCGACGGGCTCACCGGCCGCCCACACCCCAGGCACGGACGTGCGGAGGGTGGCGTCCACGGCCAGCACCGGGCTCCCGTCCACGTCGTGCCGCGTCAGGCAGCCGAGCTGCGTCCCCAGCTCGATCTGCGGCACGAACCCATACCCCACGGCCACGCTGTCGCACTCGACGACCCGGGTGGCCGTTACGTTCCAGTCCTTGTCGAGGCGGCCGACGGTGACGGCCTCCACCTCGCGTTCCCCGTGCGCCGCGACCACCGCGTGCCGGGCCCGGTACGGCACCCGGTGCCGCGCCAGGGCCGCCGCGTACCCCGCCGCCTCCCCGGCCTTGCCCAGGGCCAGCACGGGGTGCCTGGCCAGCCCGAGCCCGCCGTTGGCCTCGTACACGCCGAGCACCCGCGCCCCCGCGCCCGCCAGACCGGCGGCGACGGGCAGCAGGAACGGCCCGGTGCCGGACACCACGATCCGCCGCCCCGCCACGACCCCGCCGCCCTTGAGCAGCGCCTGGGCTCCACCGGCGGTGAGCACGCCCGGCAGGTCCCAGCCGGGGAAGGGCAGCGGCCGGTCATGGGCACCGGTCGCGATCAGCAGCCGCCGCGCCCGCAGCACCACGGCCCGCTCGCCCTGCGCCGCGCGTCGCTCGCCCTGCGCCGTGACTTGATCGCCCTGCGCCGTGACTTGCTCGCCCTGCGCCGTGACTTGCTCGCCCGACGCCGTAACCCGCTCACCCAGCACCGTAACCCGCGCGTCCGGCGCCATGGCGTCCCTGGTCACGCAGTGCACCAGCAGGTCGCCGTCCGGCTCGCGGGACACCGCCCACACCTGATGCCGCAGCAACACCTCGCCCCGCGCGTCGAGCGCGCGCGCCTGCCGCAGAAACCGCTCAAGCCCCGGCGCGCGCCCGGGAACGGCAGGATGCCGGAAGTACTGGCCACCGAGCCGGAGCCCGGAGTCCACCAGCGCCACCCGCAACCCGCCCAGCGCCGCAGTGAGCGCGCCCGCCACGCCGGCGGGCCCGCCGCCGACCACCACGAGGTCGTACGTCATGCCGTCGTCACCTCGTCCCCCGGCTCGGCCTCCAGCAGGCACGCCCGTTCGGGCGGCCGGCCGTTCACCGAGATCAGGCAGTCGAAGCAGACCCCGATCCCGCAGAACAGCCCGCGCGGCCGCCCGCCGAAGCGGGTGGTGCGCCAGGACCGCACCCCGGCCGCGTGCAGGGCCGCGCCGATGGTCTGCCCCGGCACGACCGGCACGGAACGGCCGTCGACGGTGATGTGGAAGGTCATGCGGCCTCCTCGGGGGACGGCGTGGGGAACCGGTCGGGACGGAAGGGATGCAGGTCGAGGTCGGGCTGCTGCCCGGTGAGCACCTGGGCGAGCAGGTGCCCGGTCGCCGGGGCGAGCCCGATGCCAGCCCCTTCGTGACCGCACGCGTGGTACAGCCCTGGCACGCGCGGATCGGCCCCGATGACGGGCAGGTGATCGGGACAGTACGGCCGGAACCCGCAGTAGGACCGGATGGCCCGCACCTCGCGCAGCGCGGGGAAGAGCGCGACCGCCTGCCCGGCCAGCCGCGCCAGCACGGGCACCGACGTCGTCCTGTCGAAGCCCACGCGCTCCCTGCTGGCCCCGATGAGCACGGTCCCGGCGGGCGTGCCCTCCACCACGGCCGAGGTCTCCAGGCCGGCGGAGTCGCTGGCCACGTTCGTCACGTAGGCGGCGGTGTAGACCTTGTGCCTGATGAGCGGCTCGCCGAGCGGCTCGGTGACGAGGATGAAGCCGCGCCTGGGCAGCACCGGGAGGTGCGCGCCCGCCAGTGCGGCGACCTCGCCGCCCCAGGTGCCGGCCGCGTTGACGACCGCGTCGCCGAGCACGTCGCCGCCGGTGGTGCGCACGCCCGTCACCCGGTCCCCCGAGCGCAGGACGCCGGTCACGGTGACGCCGAGCCGCAGCCGCAGCGTGCCGTGGCCGAAGCTCTCGGCGCCGTGCCGGAGCAGATCGGCGGCGGCGAGCATGGGCTGCACCTGGGCGTCCTGGGGGTAGAAGACGCCGCCTGCCAGGCCGTCGGCCAGGTGCGGCTCGTAGTCGCGCAGCCGCGCGGCCGGCACCGTGGTGTGCTCGACGTCCTGCTTGCCCGCCAGCTCGGTGAGCTGCCGCTGGACCTCCTCGGTCTCGGCGACGACCAGCCCGCCCTTGGGCTCGAACTCGAACCCGCCGTGCTCCGCCAGCGAGCGCCACAGCCGGTTGGACAGCACGGCCAGCTCCAGCTCGGGCCCCGGCTCCTTGTCGGAGACCAGGACGTTGCCCTCGCCCGAGCCCGTCGTGCCGCCGGCCACCGGGCCGCGGTCGATCACGGTCACGTCGAGGCCCGCGCGCGCCGCGTAGTAGGCGCAGGCCGCCCCCACCACTCCCGCGCCGACGACGATCACGTCGGACATCTCCACCTCCCTTCAGTAATATGTCACATACCTTGTCACCTTGAGAAGCCCACGGGAAGCCTGTTCCCGGTGGCGGGACCGGCCAGTGTGGCCCCTACCATCGATGACGTGAAGCAATCCACGGACAACCCCCACCTTCTCGCGCGTTTCATCCGGTCGCTCTGGGCGCCGACCACGCGCTCGATGCGCGTATGGGCGATGGCGTCCGTGGTGGTCAACGCGGGCATCACGGTCACCGGCGCGGGCGTGCGCGTCACCGCCTCCGGGCTCGGCTGCCCGACCTGGCCCAGGTGCACGCCCGACAGCTTCATCCCGGTCGCGCACCCCGAGGTCTCGCCGCTGAACATGGCGGTCGAGTTCGGCAACCGGCTGCTCACCTTCCTGGTGCTGGCCGTGGGCATCGCCTGCTGGGTGGCCGCCATGCGGATGCGCCCGCGCCGCGCCTCGCTGATCCGCCTGGCCTGGCTGCAGCCGATCGGGATCATCGCGCAGGCGTTGTGGGGCGGGCTGGTGGTCAACACGATGCTCAACCCGTTCACCGTCGGCATGCACTACCTCATCTCCAGCGGCCTGATCGCCGCCTGCTGGCTGTTGTACGCGCGCGCGGGCGAGGGCGACGGGCCCGTGCGCGCCATCACCCACCGCGACGTGCGCAGGCTCGGCCACGCGCTGCTGGCGGCCGTGTTCGTGCTGCTGGTGGTCGGGGTCGTGGTCAGCGGTACGGGGCCGCACTCGGGCGATGAGATGGCCTCGCGCTTCGACCTCGACATCGAGACCGTGGCCAGGCTGCATGCCGACATCGCCTACGTGGTGGTCGGGCTCACCTTCGCGCTGCTGTTCGCGCTGCACGTGAGCAGGGCCCCGCGCGCCGCCCGGCGGGCCGCGCTGGCCCTGTTCGGCGTGGAGCTGCTGCAGGGCGTGATCGGCTACACGCAGTGGTTCCTGGCCGTGCCCGCCGTGCTGGTGCTGCTGCACGTGCTGGGCTCGACGCTGGTCTGGATCGCCGCGCTGCGGGTGAGCACCTCGCTGCGTTCCCGCGACCCCGAGCCCGGCGCCGTCAGCCACTCCTCCACCGAAGCAGCCGCCGTCGTCTGAGCGGATATGCCAGGGTATGTGGTGTTAGATTCACCACTCCCCCGGCCTGGAATGGGGTGTGCTTTGCGGGGAGAAGTCCACCTCTCGCGAAAGGCGCTGCGCCGCTCGTACCAGGGGCTGGTGCTCGTCAGCGTGCTCGCGCTGGCGCCCATGACGTGGGCCTGGCTCGGCAGCTCGGGGCACCGGGCGATGGCCGAGGACCCGGGCTGGGTGCGGCGGGTGCCGGAGACGCAGGCCGCGCTGGTGCTCGGCGCCGGGCTGTTCGCGGGGCACCCCTCACCGATGCTGGCCCGCAGGCTCGACATCGCGGCCGAGCTGTACCTGGCGGGCAAGGTGCGGGCGCTGCTGCTGTCGGGCGACAACAGCCGCAAGGAGTACGACGAGCCCACGGCCATGCGCGACTACCTGCGCGCCAAGGGAGTGCCCGACGCGGTGATGGTGCTGGACTACGCCGGGTTCGACACGTGGGACTCGTGCGTGCGGGCGCGCAAGGTGTTCGGCGCGAAGCGGGTGACGGTGGTGACCCAGGAGTTCCACATCCCCAGGGCCGTGACGCTGTGCAGGACGGCGGGGCTGGAGGCGTTCGGCGCCGGTGACGACTCGGCCAGGCGCTGGGCCTCGACCACGTACGCCTACGCCGCCCGCGAGCTGTTCGCCACCGCCAAGGCCTTCGCCGACGCCATGATCCTGAAGTCGGACCCGGTCTACCCGGGCCCGCGCGAGGTCTCGCTCACCCGCATCCTGTCTCAGCCGGGCGCGCCGGGCGCGTAGCCGGGCGGCGGTGACCCCCTGGCCACCGACCTGGCGTGCAGCTCCGGCACCGGGAAGTCGGCGCGGGCGGTGCTCATGCACTCCAGCAGCGCCCGCTGCTCGTCGTGGAAGGTGTGCTCGTCGACCATGTGGCGGGCCGCCCGCTCGTGCAGCAGGCCCAGCTCGGTGGCGGCGAGCTGGTAGTCGCGCATCGCCCGCAGCCCCGGCTTGCCGCCGTGGGCGCGCGCCCACTGCCTGGCCTGCCTGCGCCGGGAGAAGGCCGAGAGCATGAAGATGTCGGCCTGGGTGACCAGCTTGGTCGGCTCGTACGCCGGCAGGTAGCGCTGGATGAGCGCCACGATGCGCCGCCGGTCCCTGAACACCACCCCGATCAGCACCACCAGCACCACCAGCAGCGTCAGGTAGGCCACCACCAGCCCGGGGAAGCCGCCGTAGGAGGCCAGCCCGTTCCACAGGCCGTGCAGGATCATCGCCGCCGTCCAGCCCGCCAGCACGTACGTGGTGCGCTCGGGCCCCTGGCGCTGGGCCGCGTACGCGACGGCGACCCCGATCATCGAGCTGAACAGCGGATGCGCCAGCGGCGACAGGATGCCGCGCAGCACCACGGTGACGGCCAGCCCCTTGACCCCCGAGGTGGACAGCGCGCCCAGGTAGTAGCTGACGTTCTCGCTCATGGCGAAGCCGAGGCCGACCATGCTGGCGTAGATGATGCCGTCGGTCGGCCCGTCGAGCTCGGCCCTGCGGAAGCGCAGCAGGCCCAGCAGCACCAGGCCCTTCATCGTCTCCTCCACCACCGGCGCGCCGAACGTGGCCGCGAGGTTGCGCGCGCTGGCCTCCGACAGCTTGGCGGTGTCGATGATGTAGTGCAGGTTGAGCGAGTTGATCACGCCGGCCACGAGCACCGCGATGCCCGCGCCCCAGGCGAAGGCGAAGATCAGGTTGCTGCGCGGCTCCGGCTCCATCCGGTCCAGCGCCAGCACGGCCGCCAGCAGCAGCGGCACCGGCGCGAGCGCCAGCGCGAGCGCGATGAAGAACTGCACCGGCGCGCCGTTGAACACGTCGAAGGAGAAGGAGACCAGGGCGCAGATGCCGGTGAGGACCAGCCCGATGATCAACGCGAACGACGGGCGGTCCTTCAACACCCAGCGTGGATCACGGGTCGCCATACGGTGACTTTAACGGATCAGAGTGCCGGGGTCCGTGCGGGTCCACGCACTGCCGGTCCAGGCCGGGGCTGCCGTGATCGACCTGGCGCGTGGTGCGGCCGATCGTGTACCGCTCGTGCGGCAGGTCGGCGAGCCGGGTGCGCAGCCGGTGGCAGCCGGCGCCGCGCGCCACGATCACGTGCGCCGACAAGGGTCGGGTAGCCACTCGTCACCGTCCGGACATGGAGGTCGTGCGCCTCACGCTCGGCGGCCGGGAAAGCCGGGCGCGACAACGGCGGGGCCTGTCTCTCAGGCCAGCAGCGGGTCGATCGCCACCGCGAGGAACAGCAGCGCCAGGTAGGCGTTCGACCAGTGGAAGAAGCGCATCGGCCGCAGGTCCACCCCGCTCTTGCCGGCGTTGAGCCTGGCCAGCAGGCGGTGCGCCTCCACCAGGCACATCACGCCGAGCAGGGCGGCCACGATCGGGTAGAACAGCGTCGTGCCCGCCACCGGCCACAGCGCCAGCGAGCACAGCACGGTGGCCCAGGTGTAGGCGATGGACTCCAGGATGACCCGCCGCTCGGTGGCCACCACGGGCAGCATCGGCACCTTGGCCGCCGCGTAGTCCTCCTTGTAGCGCATGGCCAGCGTCCAGGTGTGCGGCGGCGTCCAGAAGAACACCACGCCGAACAGCACCAGCGGCGCCCAGTCGAGCCGCTCGGTGATGCCCGCCCAGCCGATCATCACCGGCATGCAGCCCGCGATGCCGCCCCACACGATGTTCTGGGCCGTGCGCCGCTTGAGCACCAGCGAGTACACCAGTACGTAGAACAGGATCGCGCCGAGCGACAACATCGAGGCCAGCCAGTTGGTGGTCACCCACAGGCCGACCGTGGAGACGACGCCCAGCACGAGGCCGAAGACCAGCGCGGCGCGCGGCGAGACCTGGTGCCTGGCCAGCGGCCTGCGCCGGGTGCGGCGCATCTTCTGGTCGATGTCGCGGTCGATGTAGCAGTTGAGCGCGTTGGCGCTGCCTGCCGACAGGGTGCCGAACACCATGACCCAGATCGACTCCCACAGCGGCGGCAGGCCGCCCGCTGCGAGGAACATCACCGGCAGTGTCGTGATCAGCAGCAGCTCGATGACCCGCGGCTTGGTGAGCGCGATGTAGGCCTTTACGATCATGCCGATCGAGCGCGGCGCCTTCACCTCGGGTGAGGGGGCCGTCGCCTGCCTGTTGGTCAGCACCGTCAAGGCGCTTCCAGCCTGTCGGAAGTCAACGCGTAACCTCTGATAAGAGCGGATCCATGGGCGGGCGCCGGTGGCGCCCCTGCGAACAAACAAACTGTAGTCGCAGGGGCGGCCGGTCCGGCCAATGGGGGGCTTGCGCCGTACATGGACACGCGAGAGTGGAATGGGAATCGATCGCCAGCTCCACCCGGTTAGGGTTCCGTGTAGGCGCGGGCAGCGCAACCTGCGGCGAGCCGCCGCAGGCGGGACAGCCGACCGGTACGACCAATGACAACTAGATTCCGGAGATCGAGCACTTGAGCACCGAACTCGTGCCAGCCCTTGAATGGACCGACCTGGACAAGCAGGCGGTCGATGTCGTTCGAGCCCTGGCGATGGACGCAGTGGAGAAGGCGGGCTCGGGTCACCCCGGCACCGCCATGAGCCTGGCCCCCGCCGCATACCTGCTCTTCCAGCGTGTGATGCGCCACGACCCGACCGATCCGAACTGGCTCGGGCGCGACCGTTTCGTGCTGTCGTGCGGGCACAGCAGCCTGACGCTCTACATCCAGCTCTACCTTTCCGGCTACGGCCTGACGCTCGACGACCTCAGGCGCCTGCGGCAGTGGGACAGCCTGACGCCGGGTCACCCCGAGCACGGCCACACGGCCGGTGTCGAGACCACGACGGGCCCGCTGGGCCAGGGCATCGCCAACGCCGTCGGCATGGCCATGGCGGCCCGCCGCGAGCGCGGCCTGTTCGACCCCGAGTCCGCCGACGGCGCCTCGCCGTTCGACCACAACATCTGGTGCTTCGTCAGCGACGGCGACATCGAGGAGGGCATCAGCCACGAGGCCAGCTCCATCGCCGGCCACCAGAAGCTGGGCAACCTCGTCGTCGTCTACGACGACAACCACATCTCCATCGAGGACGACACGCAGATCGCCCTGTCGGAGGACGTGGTCAAGCGCTACGAGGCCTACGGCTGGCACACCCAGAGCGTCGACTGGACCGAGTCCGGCGAGTACGTCGAGGACGTCCAGGCCCTCTACGACGCCCTGATGGCGGCCAAGGCGGAGACCGGCCGGCCGTCGTTCATCCGGCTGCGCACGATCATCGGCTACCCCGCGCCCAACAAGCAGAACACCGGCAAGATCCACGGCTCCGCCCTGGGCGAGGCCGAGGTGGCCGCCACCAAGCAGGTGCTGGGCATGGACCCGGCCAAGACCTTCGACGTGCCGGCCGCGGTGCTGGAGCACGCCCGCGCCGTCGCCCAGCGTGGCCGCGCCGACCACGCCGAGTGGGAGAAGTCGTACGCCGAGTGGCGCCTGGCCAACGCCGAGCGCGCCGCCGAGCTCGACCGCATCTCCCGCCGCGAGCTGCCGGCCGGCTGGGCCAGCGCGCTGCCGTCGTTCGAGCAGGGCGCCTCGATCGCCACGCGCAAGGCGTCCGGCGAGGTGCTCAACGCGCTCGCGCCGGTGCTGCCCGAGCTGTGGGGCGGCTCGGCCGACCTGGCCGAGTCCAACCTCACCACGATGAAGGGCGAGCCGTCCTTCATCCCCGAGGAGTTCCAGACCAAGGACTTCCCCGGCAACCGCTACGGCCGCACGCTGCACTTCGGCATCCGCGAGCACGCCATGGGCGCGATCCTCAACGGCATCGCGCTGCACGGCGGCACCCGCCCGTACGGCGGCACGTTCCTGGTCTTCTCCGACTACATGCGGCCCGCGGTGCGGCTGGCCGCGCTGATGAAGCTGCCGGTCACGTACGTGTGGACGCACGACTCCATCGGCCTCGGCGAGGACGGCCCCACCCACCAGCCGATCGAGCACCTGTGGGCGCTGCGCGCGATCCCCGGCCTCGACGTGGTGCGCCCGGCCGACGCCAACGAGACGGCCTACGCCTGGAAGACCGTCCTGGAGCACACCGACCGTCCCGCCGCCCTGGCGCTGACCCGGCAGAACCTGCCGGTCGTCGAGGGCACCAGCGCCGAGGGCGTGGCCCGCGGCGGCTACGTGCTGCGCGAGGCGTCCGACGGCCAGCCGAAGGTCATCCTCATCGCGACGGGCAGCGAGGTCGAGATCGCGCTGAACGGGCGCGAGCTGCTGGAGGCGCAGGGCATCCCCACGCGGGTGGTCTCCATGCCGTGTGTCGAGTGGTTCAACGGGCAGGACTCCGCATACAGGCAGACGGTTCTGCCCTCGTCGATCCGGGCGCGGGTGGCGGTCGAGGCGGGCATCGCGCTCGGCTGGCACGAGTACGTCGGTGAGTGCGGTGAGGTCGTGAGCCTCGAACACTTCGGTGCTTCTGCCCCGTACAAGACTTTGTACGAGCAGTTCGGGCTGACGGCCGACCGCGTGGCGGCGGCGGCCAAGGCGAGCCTGGCCAAGCTGGGTCAGGACAAGGGCGAGACGACGGGAAACTGAAGAAGAGATGAGCGAGATCCTCAAGAAGCTGTCCGGCCAGGGCGTTGCCATCTGGCTCGACGACATCAGCCGTGAGCGCCTGCGCAGCGGCAACCTGGAGCAGCTGATCCGCGAGAAGAACGTGGTCGGGGTCACCTCCAACCCGACGATCTTCGCCAACGCGCTCAGCAAGGGCGACGCCTACGACGCCCAGCTGCACGACCTGGCCGTACGCGGCGTCGAGGTGGGCGAGGCCGTACGCGCCCTGACCGCCTACGACATCCGCTGGGCCGCCGACGTGCTGCGCCCCGTCTACGACGCCAGCGGCGGCGTGGACGGCCGCGTGTCGCTGGAGGTGGACCCGCGGCTGGCCCGCGAGAGCGAGAAGACGATCGCCGAGGCGCGTGCGCTGTGGTGGCTGGTCGACAGGCCCAACCTGATGATCAAGATCCCGGCGACGGTCGAGGGCCTGCCCGCGATCACGCAGGCGCTGTCGGAGGGCATCAGCGTCAACGTCACGCTGATCTTCTCCCTCGAGCGCTACCGCGCGGTCATGGACGCCTGGCTCGCCGGCCTGGAGGCCGCGCAGGCCAAGGGCCTGAACCTGGCCTCGATCGAGTCGGTGGCCTCGTTCTTCGTCAGCCGCGTCGACACCGAGATCGACAAGCGCCTGGAGCAGCTCGGCAAGCCGGAGCTGAAGGGCAAGGCGGGCATCGCCAACGCGCGCCTGGCGTACGCGGCGTTCGAGGAGGTCATGAACTCCGAGCGGTGGCAGCGCCTGCGCGCGGCCGGCGCCCGCCCGCAGCGCCCGCTGTGGGCCTCGACCGGCGTGAAGAACCCCGAGTACTCCGACACCATGTACGTCGACCAGCTCGTCGCCCCCGGCACCGTGAACACGATGCCGGAGAAGACGCTCGACGCCACGGCCGACCACGCCAACGTCACCGGCGACACCGTCCGCCCGTTCTACGAGCAGGCCTGGAACACCATGGCCGCGCTCAAGGACGCCGGCGTCGACTACGACGACGTGGTGAAGGTCCTGGAGGACGAGGGCGTGGAGAAGTTCGAGGCGTCCTGGAACGAGCTGCTCGAGAGCGTCACCAAGAACCTGGTTCCGTGATGGAGGTGTCCTACCGCGAGGAGGGGGTGGCCTCGGCCGCCTCCTCCGTCGCGGGGCGCCTCGTCGCCGACGGCGTGCCCGCGCGGCTCGCCGGCGGCGACCCCACGTTGTGGGGTGAGGACGCCGAGGCGGAGGCGGCGGTCAGGCTCGGCTGGCTGACCCTGCCCCGCTCCTCCCGCGAGCTGCTGCCCGCCCTGGGCGAGCTCGCGGCGAGGGCCCGTGCCGAGGGCCTGACGAACGTGGTCCTGGCCGGGATGGGCGGCTCGTCGCTGGCGGCGGAGGTCATCTGCGCCACCCACGACGTGCCGCTCACCGTGCTCGACACGACCGACCCCGGGCAGGTCCGCCGCGCGCTGGCCGAGGACCTGACGGCCACGGTCGTGGTGGTGGCCGGCAAGAGCGGGTCCACCGTGGAGACCGACTGCCATCTGCGGATCTACGAGCGGCTCTTCGCCGACGCGGGCCTCGACCCCGCGCGCCGCATCGTGGTCGTCACCGACCCCGGCTCGCCGCTGGAGCAGCGCGCCGCCGACGGCGGCTACCAGCTCGTCCTCGGGCCGCCGGACGTGGGCGGGCGCTACTCGGCGCTGTCGGCGTTCGGGCTGGTGCCCGCCGCGCTGGCGGGGGCCGACGTGGCGCGGCTGCTCGACGAGGCCGACGAGGTGCTGCCGCTGCTGTCGCGCGACACCGGCAACCCCGGGCTCGACCTGGGGGCGGCGCTCGGCGGCGCGGCGCTCGCCGGGCGCGACAAGATGCTGCTGGAGGACCAGCTCTCGCCCATCTTCGGGCTGCCCGACTGGATCGAGCAGCTCGTCGCCGAATCCACCGGCAAGCAGGGCAGGGGCATCCTGCCGGTCGTCGGCGCCGACCCCAACAGGTCGGGTGACGAGCTGGTCGTGGCGATCGAGTCCGACGTCGGCGACGTGCGCGTGGACGGGCCGCTCGGCGCGCAGTTCCTGGTCTGGGAGTACGCCACCGCCGTCGCCGGGCTGCTGCTGGAGATCGATCCGTTCGACCAGCCGAACGTGGCCGAGTCGAAGGAGAACACCGCCGCCCTGCTGGCCCTGCCCGACCTGCCGACCGGCGCGCCCGCGTTCGTCGACGGACCTGTCGAGGTGTACGGCGCGGCGGCGACGGCCAAGGACCTGCCGGGGCTGTTCGGCGAGCTGCTGCACGCCGTCCCCGGCGACGGCTACCTGGCGATCATGGCTTATCTGGACCGGCTGGCCGCCTTCGACGCGCCGATGCCCGACGGGGCCGACTTCGAGCAGATGACCGACGCGTGGATGATGGCCGATCCGCTGACGTTGCGGACGCTGCTCGCGCTGCGCACCGACCGGCCGGTGACCTTCGGCTGGGGGCCGCGGTTCCTGCACTCCACCGGGCAGTATCACAAGGGCGGGCCGCAGAACGGCGTGTTCCTGCAGATCACGGGGGCGGTGACCGAGGACGTCACCGTGCCCGGCAGGCCGTACACCCTGGGCAGGCTGCAACTGGCCCAGGCACTGGGGGACCTCGGGGCGCTGGAGACCCGCGGACGCCCGGCCGTACGCCTGCATTTGACCGACCGCGCGGCGGGTGTCGCGCGTTTGCTCGAGGCCGCACAGGAGGCTTGAGATGACAGACCCGGCAGCACCCGCGGAGGAGGCCGTCACCGTGGCGGCGGCCGTCGCGGGCACCGCCACCACCGAGGCTGTGGCAGCCGCCAACCCGCTGCGCGACCCGCGTGACAAGCGGTTGCCCCGGGTGGCGGGACCGTGCGTGATGGTGTTGTTCGGCGTGACGGGTGACCTGGCCAAGCGCAAGCTGCTACCGGCGATTTACGACCTGGGCAACCGGGGGCTGCTGCCGCCCGGCTTCTCGCTGGTCGGCTTCGCCCGGCGCGATTGGAAAGACCAGGATTTCGCCCAGTTGACGCACGACGCCGTCAAGGCGCATGCCCGGACACCCTTCCGTGAGGAGGTCTGGAAGCAGATCCGCGAGGGCATCCATTTCGTTCCCGGCGAGTTCTCGGACGACGGGGCGTTCGACGCGCTGGCCATGGCGTTGGCAGAGATCGACGAGACCCGCGGCACGGGCGGAAACTACGCTTTCTACCTGTCGGTGCCGCCGAAGTTCTTCCCCGTGGTGGTGGAGCAGCTCAAGCGCACCGGGCTGTCCGACGCGCCCGACGGCTCGTGGCGGCGGGTGGTGATCGAGAAGCCGTTCGGGCACGACCTGCAGTCGGCCCACGAGCTGAACGAGATCACCACCTCGGCCTTCCCGGAGAGCTCGATCTTCCGGATCGACCACTACCTGGGCAAGGAGACCGTCCAGAACATCATGGCGCTGAGGTTCGCCAACAACCTCTACGAGCCGATCTGGAACCGCAGCTTCGTCGACCACGTACAGATCACGATGGCCGAGGACATCGGCATCGGCGGCCGGGCCGGCTACTACGACGGCATCGGCGCCGCCCGCGACGTGATCCAGAACCACCTGCTCCAGCTCCTCGCGCTCGTCGCGATGGAGGACCCGACCTCCTTCGAGGCCAACTCGCTGCGGCGGGAGAAGGAGAAGGTGCTCAAGGCCGTGCGGCTGCCCGCGAACCTGGGCCTGAACACCGCGCGCGGCCAGTACTCCGCGGGCTGGCAGGGCGGCGAGAAGGTCGTCGGCTACCTCCAGGAGGAGGGCATCTCGCAGGAGTCCACCACCGAGACCTACGCCGCCATCAAGCTGGAGATCGCCAACCGGCGCTGGGCCGGCGTGCCGTTCTACCTGCGCACCGGCAAGCGCCTGGGCCGCCGCGTCACCGAGGTGGCCGTGGTGTTCCAGCGGGCGCCGCACCTGCCGTTCAGCAAGGACGACACCGAGATCCTCGGCCAGAACGCGCTGGTCGTCCGGGTCCAGCCGGACGAGGGCATCACCGTGCGGTTCGGCTCGAAGGTGCCGGGGACGGCGATGGAGGTGCGTGACGTCTCCATGGACTTCGCCTACGGCGAGTCGTTCCTGGAGTCGTCGCCGGAGGCGTACGAGCGGCTGCTGCTCGACGTGATGATCGGCGATCCGCCGCTCTTCCCGCACCAGCGGGAGGTGGAGCTGTCGTGGAACATCCTCGACCCGATCGAGGAGTTCTGGGCCACGCAGGGGCAGCCGGAGCCGTACGAGTCCGGTTCGTGGGGGCCCGAGTCGGCCGACGCGATGATGGCCCGCGACGGCCGCGTGTGGAGGAGGCTCTAGATGACCACGTTCATGCTCACGGACACCACAGCCGGCAAGATCGCCGCCCAGCTCACCCACCTGCGTCACCAGATGGGCGCGCCCGCCATCGGCATGGTGCTCACGCTCGTCGTGGTCAGCGAGGAGCGCCACCAGTACGACGCGCTGCGCGCCGCCACCGAGGCGGCCCGCGAGCACCCTTCGCGCATCATCATCGTGATCAAGCGTGAGCCGGAGGAGGCCATCAGGCTCGACGCCGAGCTGCGCATCGGCGAGAACACGCCCGGCGAGGTCGTCGTCCTGCGCCTGTACGGCGAGCTGACCGAGCACGCCGACTCCGTGGTCAGCCCGCTGCTGCTGCCCGACACGCCGGTGGTGGCGTGGTGGCCGGGCGCGGCCCCCGACGCGCCCGCCAAGGACGCGATCGGCGCCCTGGCCCAGCGGCGCATCACCGACGCCAAGGGCTTCGACGACGGCGGCGTCAAGTCGCTGGTCACCCGGGCCAAGGGGTACGCGCGCGGCGACACCGACCTGGCCTGGGCCCGGCTGACCCCGTGGCGCAGCCTGCTGGCCGCCGCGTTCGACCAGCCGGTGGGCAAGGTGCGCAAGGGCACCGTGGAGGCCTCGGCCGGCCATCCGAGCGCGCCGCTGCTGGCCGCCTGGCTGTCGGAGCGGCTCGGCGCCCCGATCAGGGTCGTCGACTCCCCCGGCCCCGGCCTGACCGCCGTACGCCTGCAGCTCGGCGACGGCGAACTCGCCGTCGTCAGGACCGACGCCCGCCTGGCCACGCTCTCCCGCCCGGGCCAGCCCGACAGGAACGTGGCCCTGGCCAGGCGGCAGACCTCCGAGCTGATGGCGGAGGAGCTGCGCAGGCTCGACACCGACGAGATCTACGAGGCCGCGGTCAAGCGGTTCGCGAGGACGTACAAGGGATGACGGCAGTACAAGGGGAGACGACCATGAGCGTTCCCGGCATCGTCGTTCACCGCGACGCCGACGTCCTGGCCAAGGCCGTCGCCGCGCGGATCATCACCCGGCTGGTCGACGTGCAGTCGGCCAAGGGCTCGGCGTCGCTCGTCCTGACGGGCGGCACCGTCGGCATCGCCACGCTGGCGGCCATCGCCGCCACCCCGGCCAGGGACGCCGTCGACTGGCGGCGCCTGGACATCTGGTGGGGCGACGAACGCTTCGTGCCCTCGGGTGACAAGGAACGCAACGAGACCGGCGCCCGCGACGCCCTGCTCGACCACGTGGACGTGGACCCCGCCCGGGTGCACGTCATGCGCGGCCCCGACTCGGGCATGACGGCCGAGGAGTCGGCCGACGCGTACGCCGCCGAGCTGCGCGCCGCCGCCCGCCCCGAGGACCACGGGCCGGTGCCCAGCTTCGACGTGATGCTGCTCGGCATGGGCCCCGACTCCCACGTCGCCTCCCTGTTCCCCGGCATGCCCGCCCTCTACGACACCCGCCCGGTGGTGGCGGTCCACGGCTCCCCCAAGCCGCCGCCCACCCGCATCTCCCTGACCCTGCCCACCATCCAGGCCTCCCGCGAGGTGTGGGTCGTGGCGGCCGGCGAGGAGAAGTCGGGCGCGGTGCGGCTCGCGCTGTCGTCGTCCGGGCACGTGCAGGTGCCTGCCGCGGGGGCGCGGGGGCGGGGGCGGACGTTGTTCCTGCTGGATCGGGCGGCGGCCAGTAAGATTCCGCCGGGGTTGGGGCGGATGGCTTCGCCGTGAGTGGTTAGGGCGGTGCAGGGGCGCCGAGGGTGCAGGTGAAGAGCTCGGCGTAGCGGCGTTGGGCGATCTGCATGAGTTGGGTCAGGTCGTGGTTCTGGTCGCGGGTGGGGTTCCGCTTGACGGTGATGCCGATGAGCGAGTTGTTCGAGCCGCAGCGGAACCACGCCTCCACCGTCCGGTACGGGTACGTGCGGATGTCGATGTCGCTGATCAGCCCCGTGCCGAGCTCCTCGGGAAGGGCGGCCGGATTGTGCTTCTTTCCGAACGCCATGTAGCGCTCGATGGCCCCGCGTGTGGCCGACACGTCATAGCTGGTGATCAGGAGGCTCTGAGCGGTGTTCGAGATGACGCAGGCATAACTGTCAGGGTGTCGCTTGTCGTCACCTGCCTGGTATGGCCCGGCGTAGCCGGTCAGCTCGGTCACAGCGGCCTGCGGGACGAAGTAGCAGAGGTAAGGCGGACGATCGGCGACCGGTCCGCGCACCGGCGCCGGAGCCGCCTTCGAAGCTTGTGGCGGTTCGGCCTGCGTGCATCCAGTGATGAGCGCGAAGACGCCTGCGGCGCTCAGCCAGGCCGCTCGGAGCTTATCCATCGCTGCTCGTTCCGGCCCTGACGTTTTTCTGGAAGGTAGTCGCTCCGGTGTCGGCGGACTGTCGCGCCTCCCCGAAGTCGGCCGGCACCGTGCTGTTGTCGGCCAGCCAGCGTGAGAAGCCGTCATACTCGTCTCTGCTCATCAGAATCGGATCCTTCACCCTCGGCGGGTCGCCGATCACGAAACGTTCGTTGAGATCGTCTCGCCGGTAGGCACCGTGAGCGACGGCGGATGAGGCGAGCATCTGTTTCACCAGCTCTTGGGCGGCTATGTCATCCGAAGCGGCGTCGCTGTAAGCCTCCTTGGTCTTGCCTCCCGCGTGCCCGCTCTGCTTGACCAGCCAGTCCCCGGCCTTGACATAGCCGTCTCTGATGAAGCTCTCGTAGATTCCATCCGCCGCATTGATTCCCAACTTGCCGACCTGCTGCGCAAAGGGGACGGGAACGAGACCGACCCCCTCCTTGACCAGCTTCCGCAACGCCTCGTCCGCCGCATCCGCCTCCCTGCCCCACCCGACCAGAGCCGTCCGCCGAGCCTCCGAGAGATGCCCGAGCGCCGCGGAGTCAAGCGCGATCGCATTGTCCGTGAAGTCCTTGTCACGCGTCGCCAGCCCAAGGTCGATCCCACCTCGCAGATGAGCGAGCTGCGCGTGCAGCAGAGCCTGATACGCCTGATCGTCGATCGCCACGTCGAGCAGGACCCGATCGAGGTCGGTCGGGTTGAACCGTGCGGTGGCCCGTCCGTCGACCTCGCCCGTGAGCTGATCGTCGGGCAGCCGCGGATGCCGCTGGAAATGCGCGAACACCATGTCCTCGGTGTGCTCGGCGAGGATGCGCGCCATGTTGTCGCGGGCGCCGGAGAGCCGATCCAGCTCGGACGCGTCCTTGATCCCGATGTTCCCCGCGTCGTCGATCGACAGGTGCGACCCGACGACGTCCGAGTAGATCTGCGTCGCCATGACGGCCAGCCGCTTGGAGTCGGCGTCCGACCCCTTCATCGCCGCCTCCATGGCCTCCCCCAGCGATTCGCCGCGATCGCCCATCTCCCACTGCGGGCGCCGGTCCCTCAACAGGTACGTCAGCAGGTCCCTGGAACCGATGAGCGCCTGGGCGCGCTCCCTCGACGAACCTGCGACGGTCAGCAGCGCGGCGACCGGATCGACGACCCCGATGTCGCCGGACCCGGAGAACGGCCGGGTGTCCAGGGGAGCCGGCAGGTCGTACGCGTCCAGGTCGCGCGCCAGCGGCCACTCGCCGTGCTGCTTGAGGAAGTCGCGGTCCCACCGGATCAGGTCGTGGCCGATCGTGGTCATGAACGATGTGCTGAAGGCCTCCGCCGGCGCCGCCGCGAGGATCTGGCCGAGCGCCCCGTACCCGTGGATCGTCAGCTGCCCGCGCATGCCCGGGACCGGGATCTCCGCCCGGCCCTGCCTCTTCAGCTCCTCCTGGAAGCGCCGGGTGACGTGCGCGTCCTTGCTCGGGTCCGTCGCTGTGGCGAGGGCCTTGCCGAGCATGGACAGCACCTCGCGGTTGCGCCGCCGGAGCGCCTGCGCCGAACCGTCGCCGGCGTCGAGTGCCATGCGTACCTGCGCGCCCATGGCGGCGGGCAACATGACCAGCCCCCACGCTCCCAGCTGCTCGATCAAGGCCGTGGCGAACCGCGGGTCGGACATCCGCCCGTGGTAGGCGAGCAGACGCTCCGTCGCGTCCGCGTCCCCGCGGGCGGCGGCCTGCATCAGCGAGGCCGCCAGGCCCGCCTCCGCGCGTACGCCGGCCGGGATCAGTCGTGACTCGTCGATCCGCGTCAGGCCGGGACGCACGACTGCGCCGGGCAGCCGGTTGCCGAACACGTCCACGTCGATCTTCTCGGCCTCGTACGCCAGATCACGCCGCCGGTAGAGGTCGGGTGCCTGATCGGTGAGCCATTGCCCGACCCGGCCGATCGCGGCCACGCCTGGATGGGCGAGTTCGACCTCGTTGAGAATCGCCCCGATTCGTGCCGCACAATCCGTCAGGCCTTTTCCTGCGTTTTGTACACCATGCCCGAGTTGATGGATTTCGCTGGGGTCAAGGGACGAAAAGGACATCAGTCGCCCGGCCTTATCACGGTCGTCCGCGCGATCGCCTCATGAAGATGGTCGATGATTCCGCGCAGGCCCCGCCACAGCTCCGCGCGCTGATGTGCGAGATCACCGGCGAACGTGTCGGCGGCCGATCCCGTCCAGGTGTGCCCGCTCGAGAGCTGCAGCAACGGCCGGTCCAGGCAGTGCCAGTGCTGATCCGACAATTCCTGAGCGCGGCGCAACGCCTCCGTCAACTCGGCACGAGTAGCCACGAAGAACCTCCCAGCCGAGCCGTACGGAAAAACGCGTCCGCCGCGGGCGGATTTTCGTTCCGGTTCACTTTGCCACGGCGTCGATCCGGCGTCACGCCGCTCCGTGAAAACCGGGAGAACGGAGTGCCACCTCCCTACGCGGACGGCATTCCATTTCCCTGTATTCCCGGCTTCCCGGCCGCGACGAGCGCGTCGATCTCCGCCAGCAGCTCCCGCTTCCGCCCCTCCCCCAAGTACGAGGCCCGCACCCCGTTCCGCGCGAACTCGGCCAGCTCCTCCTCCCCGAACCCGAACACCCGATGCGCCACCCGATACTCCTCCGCCAGCGTGGTGGCGAACATGGGCGGGTCGTCGCTGTTCAGAGTCACGTACAGCCCCTCCTCCAGCATCCGGGGCAGCGGATGGTCCTCGATCCTGCCCACCTGGCCGGTGCACACGTTGGAGGTGGGGCAGACGTCCAGGGGGAGCTGGGTGTCGCGGAGGTGGGCCACCAGGCGGGGGTCGGGCAGGCAGTTGATGCCGTGGCCGATGCGTTCGGCGCCGTAGCCGTCGATGACCTCCCAGATCGTCTCGGGGCCGGTCATCTCGCCGCCGTGCGGGACGCTGTGGAGGCCGGCGGCGCGGGCGGCGGAGAAGGCGGCGCGGTAGGCGTCGCGGTACTTGACGCGTTCCTGTTCTATGCCGCCGATGCCGAAACCTACCAGGGCGGCGGGAGGTTCCTGGAGGGCGTGGTCCAGGGTGATCCTGGCCGCCTCCTCGCCGTACTCGCCCGGGATGTCGAAGATGTAGGCCAGCTCGACGCCGTGGTCGGTCAGTGCGCGGCGGGCGGCGTGGTCGAGGGCCTCGGTGACCTCACGCATGGGCATGCCGACCAGGTGGTGGGCGTACGGGGTGACCTGCAGCTCCACGTAGCGGGCGCCCTGGGGGGCGAGGTCGCGGGCCAGGCCGAGGACGAGGGTGGCGACGTCCGCCGGCTCGCGGACGAGGGCGTTGACGGCCCGGTAGACGCGGGCGAAGTGCGGGAAGTCGACGAAGCGGTAGAAGGCGCGCAGTTCCTCCTCCGTGGTGGGCACCTGGCTGCCCGGGTGGCGGCGTGACAGCTCCAGCACGGTCGTGACCGAGGCGGAGCCGATGAGGTGGACGTGCAGCTCGACCTTGGGGAGGGCGTCGATGAAGGCGTCGATGGTGGTCATGCCGACGACCTTAGGGGTGACATTTCGCGAAAAAATAGGGTTTGTGATGGAATCTCACGCGAGATTGTCAGGTTCCGAGGCTGGGCTAGGCTGGGCCGGTGACCAACGCCGAAGCGTACGACCGCGGCTTCGCCCACCTCAGCTCGCACACCGTCGGCCCGCTGCTGGCCGTGGCACGCCGCAGCCGCGGCCGGCGCCTGCTCGACGTGGGCTGCGGCACCGGCGTGGTGACGGCGGCGGCGCTCGCGCTGGGAGCCGAGGTCACGGCCGTCGACCAGGATCCGGTCATGCTGGAGCTGCTCGCCCGGCGGCATCCGTACGCGACCATCCGCCGGGCGGCACTGCCCGAGCTGCCGTTCGAGGACGAGCGGTTCGACTGCGTGGCGGGAAACTTCGTGATCAACCACGTGGCCGACGCCGGCGCGGCGCTGCGCGAGCTGCACCGCGTGTTGCGGCCGGGCGGGAGTGTCGCGCTGAGCTGGTGGAAGTCCGACGAGATGACGGCCACGAGCGTGTTCAGCGAGGCCATCGCCGCCGCCGGGGTGCCCTACGAGCCGCCGGTCAGGCCCTTCGGCGCGCACGACACGCCGCCGCTGTTCCTCGCGCTGCTGGAGGGGGCGGGGTTCAGGGAGGGGGCCGTGGAGGCCGTCCGGTGGCGCCACCAGGTGGATCTGGGGGCGTGGTGGACGGATGTGGTGGGGGCGGGCGGGCCGAGGTTCGGGATGGTGGGCCGCCAGCCGCCGGAGGTGGCGGAGCGGATCAGGGCCGAGTATCTGCGGCTCGCGGCCCCGTACGCCGAGGAGGGGTTCCCCGTCTGCGCCTACCTGGCGCAGGCCGTCAAGTGATCCGGCTCAGGCCCTGAAGTGACCCGGCTCAGGCCGACCCGGCGCACGCCCGTGAGAGTGACCCGGCTCAGGCCGACCAGGCGGTGATCAGCGGCATGAGCACGCCGTCCACCGACTCCGTCACGAACGCCTCGTCGAACACCGGCCCCGTGAAGATCATCCGGTGCCACACCAGCGCCTCCGCCACCCCGGACAACCGCCCGGCGTCCACCGGCGCGCCCAGCTCGCCCCGCGCCACGGCCCGCTCGATCAGCGCCTCCACGTCGCTGGCGTCACGCACCGGCAGGTGCGCGCGCAGCGTGCGGGCAAGCTCCTGGTCCGACACCAGCGTCGAGGACAGCCCGATGACCAGCGCGTGCTTGCGCTCCACCGCCTCGCACAGGCCACCGAAGATCGAGGCCACGTCGCCCCGCAGCGACCCGGTGTCCTGGCCGCGCGGCACGCCGGTGTCGAGGCGGCGGCAGATCACGTCCACGACCAGCTCGGGCTTGCCCGCCCAGCGCCGGTAGATGGTGGCCTTGCTGGCCCTGGCCCGCTTGGCGATCTGGTCGACGGTCATGCGGTCGTAACCGACCTCGGACAGCAGCTCCACGGTGGCGTCGAGAATGGCCCTGTCGCGGTCAGGGCTGAGTGGAGCCACGTGCACGTCCTTCAGCGAACTCCTCGAATCGTACGCCGGTCAGCTCTGCGGACACCTCCCACAGCCGCGCAGCGAGCTCCTCGGAGCGGGCCGCCTGGGAGGGGCTCAGCCGCTTGGCCCTGGGCCCGAAGTACTCGCCTCCGCGCACGTCGGGCGAGGTCGCCGCGTACAGGGAGGGCACGGCGCCGGCGGCGGCGGGCTTCAGCAGCAACCGGACGAGCGGCTGGAGCGGCCCCACCTTCACGATGTTCGTGGCGGTGGTGCCGGGGTGGGTGGCGACGCTCTTCACATCCACGCCCGCGCGGTCGGCCCGCCGCTGCAGCTCCAGCGCGAACAGCAGGTTGGCGAGCTTGGAGCGCGCGTAGGCGGACATGCGCCCGTAGCCGCGCTCCAGGCCGAGGTCGTCGAAGTCGAGCCTGCCGGCGGCGTGCGCGTCGCTGGTCACGGTCACCACCCGCGCGCCGGGCCGGGCGAGCAGGAGCGGCAGGAGCAGCCCGGTGAGCGCGAAGTGCCCCAGGTGATTGGTGCCGAACTGCATCTCGAAGCCGTCCTTGGTCTCCCGCCTGGGGATCAGGCCGACGCCGGCGTTGTTCACCAGCAGGTCCAGCCTGGTCACGCCGGCGGCGAACCGCCGCACCGAGGCGAGGTCGGCCAGGTCGAGCAGGCCGAGCTCGACCTGCCCGCCGGGCACTTCACTCAGGATCCGCCGGACCGCCTCAGCGCCCCTGCCGGGGTCGCGGGCGGCCACGACGACGTGGGCGCCGTGGCGAGCCAGCTCCAGCGCGGTGGGCAGGCCGATGCCGCTGCTCGCGCCCGTCACGACGGCGCTGGTGCTGGTCAGGTCGGGCATGGAGGCGGGGGTCCAGGTCGTCATCGCCACTCCCGGCGTACGAAACCGTTTCGTACACCGTAACATCACCGCAGCGCCGGCCGGAGGTCCTCCTCCCCCTCCACCAGGCCGTGCTCGGTCAGCTCCCAGAAGTGGCGCCGGTCGGGCCGGGCGAGCTGCCACAACGCCTTGTACGCCGCCACGCTCATCAGCGCCCAGTACAGCGGGACGGTGAGCATCGCCCGCACGGCCGGGAAGAGCCCGCGTTCCAGGCACCCGGCCATCATGCAGTAGATCATCAGCGAGTTGCCGATCACCATGGCCGCGGCGCCGCAGTAGAGCGAGAGCGGGGGGAAGAGCGCCTGCACGTACCGGGTGCCGGTGCACAGGTAGAGCAGCGTCAGCCCCCAGAAGAACGGGTTGACCAGCGTGGTGAGCGTGGACAGGCCCATCGTCAGGTGGAAGGCGAGCGTCTGCTTCGTGCCCAGTTGCCGCCACAGCAGCACCGGGTGCCTGGTGTGCACGAGCCAGGTCTGCAGGTACCCCTTGATCCAGCGGCTGCGCTGGCGGATCCAGTTGCCCAGGCGGCTGTTGGCCTCCTCCTCGGTGACCGAGACCATCATGCGCACGTCCCAGCCCCGGCGGGCGATGCGGATGCCCAGGTCGGCGTCCTCGGTCACGTTGTACGGATCCCAGCCGCCCAGGGCGAGCAGCGCGTCGGTGCGGAAGTGGTTGGAGGTGCCGCCCAGCGGGATCGGCAGCCGGTGGCGGTCGAGCCCGCGCAGCATGAGGCTGAAGTGGGTGGCGTACTCGGCGGCGAAGCACCGGGTCAGCCAGTTCGTCCAGGGGTTCCAGTACTGCAGCTCGGCCTGCACGCAGACGACCCTGCCGGGCAGCGCGCGGAAGGCGAGCACGGCCTTGCGGAGCTGGTCGGGGGCGGGCCGGTCCTCGGCGTCGTAGACGACCACGAACTCGCCGCGCGCCCGGGCCAGCCCGATGTTGCACGCCTTCGGCTTGGTACGCGGCGCGGACGGCGGCACCAGCACCACCTCGAACGGCGCGCTCAGCTCGGGCAGCGCCGCGCGGGTCTCGTCGTCGTCCGCCTCGATCAGCAGCAGGATCTGCAGCGACTCGGCCGGGTAGTCGAGGCTCGCCAGGCGCTCCAGCAGGGACGGCAGCACCGCCGCCTCACGGTACAGCGGCACCAGCACGGTGTAGGCCGGCAGCGTCTCGGCCGACAGCCGGTGCAGGTCCGCCTCGTCCAGGTCGATGACCGGCGCCTCCCACGCCCCCAGCACGACGACCGTCTTGAAGCCGAGCACGACGAGGTAGACCGCGGTGGCCAGGGCGACGGCGGCCTGGCACCACCACAGCGGCGACGGCCCCCACCCGAACGCCAGGTGCGCGGCCAGCGCGACGGCGATCACCGCCGGGACCGCGACGGCGCAGACCGCCTGGCCCCGGCTGAGCAGGTGCCGGGCGCTCAGGTCCGCGTCGAGGACGCCGATGCCCGCCTGTCCCGCGCGCTCGCGATGTGGCGTGCTCATCACACTCGCCTCCGGTAGATGTGCTGGGCGGCGTCGCGGTAGACCAGCGTGTAGTCATCTGTCAGCGAGGCGCGCTCGCGCAGCGCCTGCCAGGTCCTGTCCTCTTTCCCCGGTGCGGTACGCGCGTAGATCCACTGGATTCCGCGACCGGCCGGGTCCTCCAGCGCCGGGCGCCAGAGGCGGAAGCTGCCCTCGTAGACGATCCGCCCCAGCGGGATGCGCGACTCGAAGGCGACGATCTCGTTGCCGTGGTTCTCCATGAGCACGAGCCCGCCGTCGTAGTGGCGCCGCCACCAGTCCCACGCCCGCGCTGCCACGCGCCCCTCGTGGCCCGCGTCCCAGTGCATCGGCTCGGCCAGCGTCGCGGTGCCGGGCACCGCCAGGACCGTGCCCATCATCGCGCAGGCGCCCACGGCCGGCACCCAGCGGCGCCGCGGCGGGATCAGCGACACCAGGTAGGCGGCGAAGAGCGCGGCGGCCAGCGCCATCACCAGGGCGAAGCGCACGTTGTACAGGCCGCCGCCGTGCACCTCGGGCACGTGCAGCGGGCGCTGCCCCAGGTACAGGGCCAGGACGAAGAACGGCAGGAAGACCAGCAGCGTGTACGGGGCGACCGCCTCCACCCCGAGCCGTCGCCGCCAGGCGTACACCAGCGTGCCCGCCGCGCCCGCGAGCGGCGTGAGCAGGCCGAGCGCGTGCGTCATGGCGTAGAGGTAGGTGCTCAGGGCGACGGCGGGCGCGCCGATGTTCGGATCGCCGGACGCGACCCACAGCGCCGGCTTGGCGTACTCGCCGGAGTGCCAGTACAGCCAGTCGTCGAAGATCAGCCAGGCCCAGGCCACCCAACCGGCGATCCCGGCGAACGCCACCACCCCGAAGAAGATCAGGTGCGCCTCCAGCCGGGCGAGCCCGCGCCAGCGCCGGAAGGAGACGAACCCCACCACCACCGTCATCGCCACCGCCAGCACCCAGCCCTCGTAGCGGGTCAGCGTGGCCAGCAGCGTCGCCGCCGAGGCCAGCGAGAGCTGCGTGTAGCGGCCGGTGCGGCACCACTGCGCCAGGTGGTGCACCGCCGCGGCGATGCAGGCGAACAGCAGCAGCTCCGTCATCGGGGTGCTCTGCAGGTAGAGCAGGTTGGGGTTGAGGGCGAGCAGCCCGGCCGCCGTCAGCCCGGCCGCCCTGCGGCGCACCGCGTCGGTGCCCGCCATCCCGGCGGCGATCAGGTACGCGTACCGCACGGTCACCACGTACGAGACCATCGAGATCAGCGACCCCGCCAGCCCCGAGTAGAACAGCCCGTCGTGCCAGACGGCGGGCAGGGCCAGCAGGTGCGGCAGCGGCGGCCAGACGCCGCCGAGCTGGGCCAGCCCGGGGGTCGGGCTGTCGATCACCCGGCGGGCGATGAGCAGGTGCGAGCCGCTGTCCTTGTAGGCCAGCACGGTGCCCAGGTCCAGGTGGTACAGGCAGGCGATGATCGACAGCGCCACGCTCACCAGCGTGACCACGGCGAGCACCGGGTCGCGCGGCATGCGCCAGGCGGGGCGGCGGCGCCCGCGGTCGAAGCGCAGGCCCGCCCTGGCTCGCGAGACCGCCCTCGGCACCGGGGCGCGGCCCTGCGGTGACAGGGGCAGCTCGACGATCCTGACGTCCCCCCGCCCGGCCGCCGCCAGGGGCGTGGCCAGCGCGGCCCCGCCGTGCTCGCGCTCCTCCAGCAGCCACCTGTCGAGCAGCCGGTAGGAGCAGGCGCCGCCGCGCGCGCGGCCCCGTGGCAGCAGGCGTTCCCAGGCGGCCCAGCTCAGCACGGTGGCGCGGCGGGAGCGCGAGCGGGTCCGTCCCGGCGTGCCGACCACCGCGTCGGCCCGCTCCTCGCGTTGCACGCGCAGCAGCACGGGCAGGTCGGCGGCGTCGATCCGGTCGCCGGGCCCGACGAGCACGAGCCGCCGCATGTCGGTGCGTTCCAGCGCGGCCAGGACCCCGGCGCGCTCGGCCTCGGGCGAGTCAGGCTCGCCGTCGTGCGGCACGGTGAGGACGCGGTCGGGATAGCGCGAGGCCAGCGCGTCCAGGGCGCCGGGCGCGCCGCCCGGCCGGCCGACGATGACGATCCGGTGCTCCAGGCCCGCTTCGGCGAGCGTCGCGAGCAGCGCCTCCACCTCGTGTTCGAGGTCGTCGGGACGGGGGCGCGCAGGGAAGACGACGGCGACCGAGTCGTTCTTCCCCACCGGGTTCAGCCCTGGCGGATGCTCCTGGGACGGCATGCGGTGCTCACCGCCCCGGCGCCGCGCAGGCGGCCGATGGCGTACGGAAATATCCGAAATCAGCGCATCCGCTGGCCCACCCGCCGCCTCGCAGAACGCGCACATCCGTACAAGTCATGTTTCTCCAACGATGCGATCCGACAAGGCCACGGGTCGCCAGAATTCACGGGGTCAGGAGATTTGCCCGTACCGTCCAACCCGACACCGATTATCACTGTTGCCGCAGCTCAGAGCCTTGATCCCACTCCCAAAAGCCTGGCAAAGAGTCATATCGACCACACACGATGGGAAATATCCGATATTTCGAAGAAGTCACCGCGACCGCGACACACCCTGCCGATAAGCCGAGGAATTCTCGCGACCGCCGTTAGCATGACTTCGCGATATTCGCGAGGTTCACGTCGCCGGGCGTCAACCGGCTATTCATGACAAAAAAGGACCCATCATGAGGTTGTGCACCACTGCTCGCGCCGCCGCGAGCTGCGCCGTCACGGCGATCGCCCTCACCACGCTCTCCGCACCGCCCGCGGCGGCGGACACGCGCCCCTGGTACGGCGGCGACGTCGTGGAGATCCAGACCCACGCCGACAAGTGCTTCGACGTCGCGGGCATCAGCGCCGAGGACCGGACCCCGATCATCCAGTACGGCTGCGACGACGAGACCCACCAGCGCTTCCGGCTGCGCCGGCTGCCCGACGGCTCGGTGGCCATCCAGACCTTCGCCGGCAAGTGCCTCGACGTCGAGCACGGCAGCTCCGCCGACGGCGCGCGGCTCGTCCAGTTCCGCTGCCACGCCGAGCCCAACCAGCGCTTCCGGTTCACGCCGACCAGCCGCGGCCGGTTCATCATCCGCACCGCCGCCGGCAAGTGCCTGGACGTGCGCGACGGCAGCCTCGGCGACCAGGCCCCCATCGTCGCCTACAGCTGCCACGGCAACGTGAACCAGAGCTTCTACCTCGTTCCCGTCCGGCCGTGGTCCGGCATGTGAGCAACGCGCCGGCCCGCCGGCGGCTGCAGGCGCGGCACGGTGCGCCTGCAGCCGCGCCGGTCAGCGTGGACATCGTCATCCCCGTGCTCAACGAGGAGCGCGCGCTGCCGGGGTGCGTCCGGACGCTGGCCGCCTACCTCGGCGGCTTCCCGCTGCCGTGGCGCATCACGATCGTCGACAACGGCAGCACCGACGGCACCTGGCGGGCCGCCGCCGCGCTGGCCGCCGAGCTGGAGCAGGTGCACGCCCGCCGGCTCGACATCCGCGGCCGGGGCGCGGCGCTGCGGGCGGCCTGGCAGGACAGCCCCGCCGACATCGTGGCCTACATGGACGTGGACCTGTCCACCGACCTCGACGCCCTGTTCCCGCTGGTGGCCTCGGTGGCCAGCGGCCACTCCGAGATCGCCATCGGCACCAGGCTGGCGCCCGGCGCGCGCACGCGCCGCTCGCTGCGCCGCGAGGTCGTATCGCGCGGCTACAACGCCCTGCTCCGGCATGGTTTCGGGGTCAGGTTCAGCGACGCGCAGTGCGGCTTCAAGGCGGCCAGGACGGACGTGGTCAGGCCGCTGCTGGGCAAGGTCGAGGACGACGCCTGGTTCTTCGACACCGAGCTGCTGCTGCTGGCCGAGCACAACGGGCTGCGCGTGCACGAGGTGCCCGTGGACTGGATCGAGGACACCGACTCGCGCGTGCGCGTCGTCAGGACGGCCATCGACGACCTGAAGGGGCTGGCCAGGGTCGCCTGGGCGATCTCCAGGGGGCGCGCGGGGGTGGAGGTGGCGCGGCCCGAGCCGGCGCCCTGGCATCCCGACGCGATGGTCGCCCGGCCGCGCGAGGCCACGTTCGTGTCCTTCGCCGTGGTCAGCGGGGTCTCCTGCGCCCTGTACGCGCTGGTCTACCTGAGCCTGCGCGAGATCTGGTCGCCCGCCGCGACGAACCTCGGCGCCGTCGCCCTGACCTTCCTGGTGAGCGGCGCGGTGCCGCGCCGGTGGACGGTCGCCCGGCTGCGGCGCGCCGCCGTGCGCGTGCGCTCCGCGGCGCGTTTCTCCATGGTGTACGCCCTCACCACGGCCGCCGCGCTGGCGGTGCCGGCAGCCGCCGGCCGGGCGGTGGAGGTGGGGGCGGTGCTGGCCGCGTACGGGCCGCTCGCGCTGTCCCGCTGGATCGCCGGGAGCAGGCGGACCCGGCAGCGCTCCTGGACGCCGCGCCGCCGCCGGCGCTCGGTGCGCCGCCACCTGATGGCACCACACCGCCGCTGCCCGCGCTCACCCGTCTAACGCGTCCAGCGCGTCCAGCGCGTCTTGCTGGCGGGCCCTTCAGGACTTGAGCCCGTCCAGGCGCTCCAGCCGCTGCCGGGCGTGGCGCTCCTCGCGCTGCGTCACCTCCAGCCGCTGCCGCGCCTCGTCCAGCTTCTTGCGGGCCTTGGCCAGCTTCTTCTCCAGCCGCGCCACCTTCTCCGCCCGCTCGTCGTGCTCTCCCCTGGCGGCGCCCAGCTCCTGCAGCCACTCCTGATGCGCCGCCTGCGCCTCCTGCCGTTCGCGGGCCTTGGCTGCCTCGGCCTCCTCACGGGCGCGCGCCTGCGCGGCCTCCTGCTCGGCGCTCTTCTTCCTGCGCGTGGCAGGCGCGCGCGTGATGGGCGCGGGCGCGAAGCCGCTGTACTGCAGCGGCTTGACCAGCCGCCCCTGGCGCACCTCGGCGGCCGCCCCCTCGTCCACCAGCGCCGCGTCCAGCGTCTGGTCCACCTCGGTGCCGGCCGCCGCCGACAGGTCGGTCTCCTGCCTGGCCAGCCGCCCCACCTTCGCGCTCACCTCGCCTCTGCGCTGGGTCAGCTCCGCCAGCGCGTCGGCGTCCTGCTCCTGCCAGGCCGCGCGCAGCCGCTCCCCGACGTCGAGGAGCTCGGCCAGCTCGGCGGGGTGCTCGCGGGCGAGCCGGTTCACCGCCCAGGCGGACACCGTCGGCTTGCGCAGCCGCGCGATCTCCCGCGAGAGGCGGGCGTCGCCCGCGTCCTTGGCCGCACGGGCCTCGGCCGTGCGTGCGGCGGTGAACTCGGACGGCGTCAGCGCGTAGAGCCGGTCCGCCACCTCGTCAAGATCCACACAGGACAAATACCCCACATGCGCGGTTTCCTAGCGCATAGTGGAGGCAGCACCAGCCGATCGGAGGCCTCCGGTGTTCGAACGCTTCACCGACCGCGCGCGCAGGGTCGTCGTCCTCGCCCAGGAGGAGGCGCGGATGATGAGTCACCACTACATCGGCACGGAGCACGTGTTACTCGGCCTCATCCACGAGGGTGAGGGGCTCGCCGCACTGGTGCTCGACAGTTGTGGCGTGGAGCTCGACCACGTACGCGCCTTCGTCGAGCGCGAGGTGGGCCGCGACGGGGCCGCGCCCGCCGGCACCCGGCAGTCCGCCGCCAAGGCGTCGGCGGGGCACATCCCGTTCACGCCGCGCGCCAAGAAGGTCCTGGAGCTGTCGCTGCGCGAGGCGCTGCAGCTGCGCCACAACTACATCGGCACCGAGCACATCCTGCTCGGGCTGCTCAGGGAGGGCGAGGGCCTGGCCGCCCAGGCGCTCGTGGACGCGGGCGCTGACCTGACCGACGTGCGCCAGCGCGTGCTCGACCGCGTGGGCCGCGGCTCCAAGGAACGCCCGAGCGAGATGTTCTTCGCCGGCGGCTCCATGCTGAGCGAGCGGCTCACCCAGATCCAGGAGAGCCTTGAGCGCATCGAGCGGCACCTGGGCATCGAGCGGCAGGACCCGCCCCGCAAGACCGGCCAGGGCCAGGGCCAGGGCCAGGGTGAGGGCGAGGGCGAGGACGAGGCCCTAGGCTGACACCATCGTGCCGACCGGCAGCCTGGCCTCGATCACGCCCGGGTCCTCGCTGTAGCCGAGCGTGGCGCCCAGCGCGAGCAGCAGCCGGCGCATGCGCGCGTTGTCACTCAGCATGGTGGCCCTGACCTCGGCGTACCCGAGGTCGCGGGCCGCCCGCACCAGCATCCTGGCCATTGCCGTGCCCAGACCGCGCCCCTGCCAGCGGTCCTCGACCAGGAAGGCCATCTCGGCGGTGCCGGGGTCGTTGGTGAACATCAGGTTGGCCATGCCGACGACCTGCCCGTCGTGCCCGGCGACCAGCGAGCATCCCCTGTTCCTGTCGCAGAGCTTGTCGAACGTGCGCGGCGGCAGCGCCGGCATCGAGGTGAAGTAGCGGAACCTGCGCGACTCAGGCGAGCACCTGTCGTGCAGGTCGCGCACGGCCTCGCGGTAGATCGAGGTGAGCGGGCGGACGGTGACCTCGGCCCCGTCGGCGAGCTTGACCGCCCGGTCCGCGGTGCCGCTCTGCTCGGCCGCGGGCTGGGCGAGCCGGGCGAAGGAGGCGGCCCTGGCCGCCTCGGTCAGCGTGAACGGCAGCTCTGCGCGGCGCAGCCGGACCGCCCTGCGCGGCGCGACCGGCACGACGAGCTGGGTGGGGTCGGGAAGATCACTCACGGCCTCACCATAGACCCAGCGCGCGTCGTCCGCGCGCAGCAGCTCGGCGAGCAGCTCGGGCAGCCGCCAGGGCATCGTGCGCAGCCTGGAGGCCAGCAGCAGCGCCCTGGTGGGCTCGTCGGTCAGCTCGTGGGCGGTGGCGGGCACCACCGTGACGTTGCGGCCCCCGGCTGCTTCGAGGGCCTCGCGCACGGTCTCGGGGTGGGCCGGGATGTCGGCGACGAACTCGTCGACGGTGCCGTCGGTGTCGGACTGTACGCTCAGGCCGAGGATGTTCCCGCCCCTGTGGGCCAGGGCCGCTGCCAGGGAGGCCAGCCGGCCGGGTCGCTCGTCCACCGTCGTGCGGATGCGCAAGAATCCCATGCACCGAGCATGCCCGACGGCTGTTACGCGGCCGCTAACGACGTGTTTCATTGCGTATTTCGTCGCAAGATGCGCCGACTTATCCGGATATAGGAGGATATGTCGCCATGAGCGTGCGTGTTCCTTTGTCGTCCGAGTACGTGAACGGCGACGTGTCCTTCTGGTACCGGTCCGCCGGACTGCCCGCCCCCGGCCCCAGGCTCGACGGCGACCTCCAGGCCGACGTGGCCATCGTCGGCGCCGGCTACACGGGCCTGTGGACCGCGTACTACCTCAAGCGCGCCCGCCCGTCCATGAACGTGGTGCTGCTGGAGCAGGAGTTCGCCGGGTTCGGCGCGTCGGGGCGCAACGGCGGCTGGCTGACCGGCGACCTGGCGGGCTCGCACGAGCGCTACGGCGCGGGCGCCAGGCGGCTGCAGCGCGAGATGTACGCCTCGATCGACGAGGTGATCCAGGTCTGCCGGACGGAGTCCATCGACTGCGACCTGGTCAAGGGCGGCGTGCTGAACGTGGCACGCACCCCGGCCCAGGCCGCCCGGCTGCGCCAGAGCGTGTCCTCCGCCCGCGCCTGGGGCATCGAGGAGGCCGATCTGCGCCTGGTGGACCCCGCGGACCACGTACGCGTCGCCGGAGCCCTGGAGGGCTTCTGGAGCCCCCACTGCGCGCGCATCCAGCCGGCGAAGCTGGCCCAGGGGCTGGCCAGGGCCGTACGCGAACTGGGCGTGCCCATCTACGAGCGCACCCCGGTGACCGAGATCTCCCCGCACCGCGCCGTCACCCCGTACGGCACGGTCTCGGCCGGCCACGTGATCCGGGCGACGGAGGGCTTCACGGCCCGCCTGCCGAGCCTGCGCCGCCAGTGGCTGCCGATGAACAGCTCCATGATCGTCACCGAGCCCCTCCCCGCGTCGTTCTGGGACGAGGTCGGCTGGCAGGGCGCCGAGCTGCTCGGCGACATGGCGCACTACTACATGTACGCCCAGCGCACCGCCGACGACCGCATCGCCTTCGGCGGGCGCGGCCGGCCCTACCTGTACGGCTCGCGCGTGGACGCCCGCGGCCACACCCACGAGTGGACGGTCGAGGCCCTGTGGCGGCTGCTGACCGAGTTCTTCCCCGCTGCGCGCTCCTCCTCGATCGCGCACGCCTGGTCCGGCGTGCTCGGCGTGCCGCGCGACTGGTGCTCCACCGTGCACGTGGACCGGGCCACGGGCCTCGGCTGGGCGGGCGGCTACACCGGACACGGCGTGACCACCACCAATCTGGCCGGCCGCACGCTACGTGACCTGATACTGGGCGAGGAGACGGAGCTGACGTCGCTGCCGTGGGTGGGCCGCCGGGTGCGCTCCTGGGAGCCGGAGCCGCTGCGGTGGCTGGGCGTGCACACGATGTACCGCCTGTACCGGGTGGCCGACCACCGGGAGCGGACGATGCCGCGCACCTCGGTGCTGGCCCGCTTCGCCGACCTGATCACCGGACACTAGAAAGGGACACCCCCCATGGACATCCTCTTCCGAGGCGGGCGCGTCTTCACCCCGCAGGGCGTGGCGGCGACGGCCGTGCTGGTGCGCGACGGCGTCATCGCCGCCGTCGGCCCGGAGCGGGAGCTGGCGCGGCAGCCGCACGAGACGGTGGATCTGGACGGCGCTCTGCTGACGCCCGGTTTCACCGACGCGCACCTGCATCCGGTTCAGGCCGGGCTCGAACGCGCCAAGTGCGATTTGTCAGAGATATTCGGACTTGACGCTTACCTGGAAAAGATCGCCGACTATGCCGCAAACAATCTTGATAAAGAGTGGATCGACGGCGGCGGCTGGGACATGTCAGCATTCCCGGGTGGCCTTCCGCATCGCGAACAGATCGACTTCCTCGACCGTCCCGTCTATCTGATCCAGCGCGACCACCACGCCGCCTGGGTCAACACCGCCGCTCTCGCCAGGGCCGGCATCACCCGCGACACCCCCGACCCGGCCGACGGCCGCATCGAGCGCGACGCCGCGGGCGAGCCCACCGGGGTCCTGCACGAGGGCGCCATGGACCTCGTCGGCCTGCTGACCCCCCGCCCGACCGCCCAGGACCTCCAGGACGCGCTGGCGGACGCGGAGCGGCACCTGTTCTCGCTGGGCATCACGGGCTGGCAGGACGCCATCGTGGGCTCCTACGCGGGCTCCGACGACCAGCTCCCCACCTACGTGGAGGCGGCCCGCTCCGGGCGGCTGCGGGCCCGCGTGGTGGGCGCGCTGTGGTGGGACCGCACGCGCGGCGCCGAGCAGGTCGAGGACCTGCTGGCCCGCCGGGCCTCCGCCGAGGGGCTCACCCGGTTCCGCGCCGGCTCGGTCAAGATCATGCAGGACGGCATCACGGAGAACTTCACGGCCGCGACGCTGGAGCCGTACTGCCTGTGCGGCGGCACCGGGCTGTCGTACGTGGACCCGGCCAAGCTCAAGGAGTACGTCGCCGAGCTGGACCGGCACGGCTTCCAGGTGCACTTCCACGCCATCGGCGAGCGCGCGGTGCGCGAGGCGCTCGACAGCTTCGAGGGCACGGACCCGGCCAACCGGCACCACATCGCCCACCTGCAGATCATCGAGCCGTCCGACGTGCCGCGCTTCGCCGCGCTCGGCGTCACGGCCAACCTGCAGCCGCTGTGGGCCACGCACCACGCCCAGATGGACGAGCTGACGCTGCCCTACCTCGGCGAGCCGCGCTCGTCATGGCAGTACCCGTTCGCCGACCTGCTGGCGCACGGCACCCGGTTCTGCGCGGGCAGCGACTGGCCCGTCTCGAACGCCGACCCGCTGCAGGGCATGCACGTGGCCGTCAACCGCACCGAGCCGGGCGGCTCGGTGCACGCCGGCTACCCGACCGCGCAGACGCCGTTCCTGCCCGGCCAGCGCATCGACCTGGCCACCGCGATGACCGCGTACACGGCGGGGTCGGCCTGGATCAACCGCTCACCCGCCGGCATCATCGAGCCGGGCCGCCCGGCCGACCTGGTGGTGCTCGACCGCGACCCGTTCGAGCTGCCGCCGGCCGAGATCTGGACCACGCGGGTGCGGATGACGTTCGTGGACGGCGAGCCCGTCTTCGAGCGGCGCTGAGCACCCGCCGGCGCACCGCGGGGACCTGGCGCGCGCACTGCGGGGACCGGGCGCGCGCACCGGGCGGGCCGGACACCACGAAGGGCCCCGGAAGTGACTTCCGGGGCCCTTCGTGATCGCCTGTACTACCAGGGGGACTTGTTGTTGCGCAGGCGCTCCAGTGCCTCCTCGAGGATCGCCTTGCCGTCCTTGTCGCTCCTGCGCTCCTTCACGTAAGCCAGGTGCGTCTTGTACGGCTCGTTCTTCGGCGGGGCAGGCGGCGCCGACTCGTCCTGTCCGGCAGGGAGGCCGCAACGGGGACAGTCCCACGTCTCGGGGACCGCCGCGTCACTGGCGAAACTGGGGCGCGTCTCGTGCATGTTGGCGCACCAGAACGAGACCCGCACTCTCGGAGCCGCCTCGCCGCGCTCGGCCTCCCCCATCGGGCCGGCGCCGACTCGGCTGCCACGGATCGCGTTGCCACTACCCACGGATGAACTCCTCGCTCGATCGCCCCGCGTACAGACACGGGGGGAGAATCACTGTCACGCGTTGACTTGTTGCTCAGGGCCTCATGAGCAGGCCGAGAGCGATGATGCAGACGAACCAGATCGTGCCCGTGATCACGGTCAGCCGGTCGAGGTTGCGCTCCACCACCGAGGAACCACCGAAGTTCGACGAGAAACCGCCGCCGAACATGTCAGACAGGCCACCACCCTTGCCCTTGTGGAGCAGGACGAGCAGGATCATGAGAAGGCTCGCCAGGATGAGGGCGATGGAGATTCCGATTTCCACGGTATGCCTGTTCCTTCAATGCTCTGTTACGCGTGACGATTCAGACTTGCCTCTTGAGGGTACGACCTGATGTCAAGTCGCACCCCCGGAACGGCTCAGTTAGCCGGGCATATCGGAGAATCGACAGATCTTCGCGAACTCATCGGCGTCGATGCTGGCGCCTCCCACGAGGGCGCCATCGACATCCGGCTGAGCCATGATCCCCTTGATATTGCCTGACTTGACCGAGCCACCGTAAAGGATACGGACCCCAGAGGCCACTTCGGCGTCGTAGAGCTCAGCGAGTCTCACCCGCAACGCTCCACACGCCTCCTGGGCGTCCTCCGGGGTGGCCACCTCGCCGGTGCCGATCGCCCACACCGGCTCGTAGGCCACCACTATCGATTTTGCCTGCTCGGCGCTGATTTTGCGCAGCGCGCCGTCGAGTTGGGCGAGACAGTGCGCGATGTGGCCCCCCGCTTGACGCACCGCGAGCTGCTCGCCCACGCACAGGATGGGCGCCAGCGAGTGCCGGTAGGCGGCCTGCACCTTGGCGTTGATCAGGTCCTCGTCCTCGCCGTGGTACTGCCGGCGCTCGGAGTGCCCGATCGTCACGTACGTGCAGCCCAGCTTGGCCAGCATGGCGCCCGACACCTCACCGGTGTAGGCGCCGGCGTCGTGCTGGGACAGGTCCTGGGCGCCGTAGACGATCCTGAGCTTGTCGCCGTCGACCAGGGTCTGGACGCTGCGCAGGTCGGTGAAGGGCGGCAGGACGGCGACCTCGACCTTGTCGAAGTCCTTGTCGTTGAGCGCGAAGGCCAGCTTCTGGACCAGCTTGATGGCCTCGAAGTGGTTGAGGTTCATCTTCCAGTTGCCGGCGATGAGCGGCTTGCGCTGGGTCAACTAGTCCTCCAGAGCCGCGAGTCCGGGAAGGGTCTTGCCCTCAAGGTATTCGAGACTGGCCCCGCCGCCGGTGGAGATGTGCGAGAACCCGTCCTCGGGCAGCCCGAGCTTGCGCACCGCCGCCGCCGAGTCGCCCCCGCCCACCACGGTGAAGGCCTCGGAGCCGATCAGCGCCTCGGCCACCGCCCTGGTGCCGCCGGAGAACGCGTCGAACTCGAACACGCCCATCGGCCCGTTCCAGAACACGGTGCGGGCGTCGGCCAGCTTGGCGGCGAACAGCTCGCGGGTCTTCGGCCCGATGTCCAGGCCCTCCCGGTCGGCCGGGATGGCGGTGGCCTCCACCACGTCGTGCTCGGCGTCGGCGGCGAAGGTGACCGCCGCCAGCACGTCCACGGGCAGCACGAGCTCCACCCCGCGCTGCCCGGCCTCCTCCAGGAAGCCGCGCACCTGGTCGAGCTGGTCCTCCTGGAGCAGGGACTTCCCGACCTCGTGGCCCTGCGCCTTGAGGAACGTGTACGCCATGCCGCCGCCGATCAGCAGCCGGTCGACCTTGGTCAGCAGGTTGGCGATGACGCCGAGCTTGTCGGAGACCTTGGCGCCGCCCAGCACGACCACGTAGGGCCGCTCGGTGTCCTCGGTCAGCTTCCGCAGCACCTCGACCTCGGCCACCACGAGCCCGCCCGCCGCGTGCGGCAGCAGCCCGGGCACGTCGTAGACGCTGGCGTGCTTGCGGTGCACCGCGCCGAAGCCGTCGCCGACGTACAGCTCGGCCAGCCCGGCCAGCTTCGCCGCGAACTCGCCCCGCACGGCGTCGTCCTTGGACTCCTCGCCCGGCTCGTAGCGGAGGTTCTCCAGCAGGGCCACCTGGCCGTCCTGGAGGGCCTCCACCGTGCTCCGGGCACTGTCGCCGACCACGTCGGTGGCGAAGGCCACGTCCTGGCCGAGCAGCTCGCCGAGGCGCGCCGCCACGGGCCGCAGCGAGTACTTCGGGTTGACCTGGCCCTTGGGCCTGCCCAGGTGGGCGCAGACGACGACCCGCGCGCCGCGCTCCACCAGGGTCTTGATGGTCGGCACCGACGCGCGGATGCGGCCGTCGTCGGTGATCGTCTCCCCGTCGAGGGGGACGTTGAGGTCGGCGCGCACGAGCACGCGCCGCCCCTTCACGTCGAGATCGTCGAGCGTGCGCATGCTCATGCTCCCGTTCAGCCGGACGCTCAGAGGCCGCGGCCCACGAGCTCGATCAGGTCGGCGAGCCGGTTGGAGTAGCCCCACTCGTTGTCGTACCAGCCGACGACCTTGACCTGGTTGCCGATCACCTTGGTGAGCCCGGCGTCGAAGATGCAGGACGCGGGGTCGGTCACGATGTCGGAGGAGACGATCTCGTCCTCGGTGTAGCTGAGGATGCCCTTGAGCGGGCCCTCGGCGGCGGCCTTGACCGCGGCGTTGACCTCCTCGACGGTGACGTCGCGGCTGACGTCGACGGTCAGGTCGGTGGCCGAGCCGGTGGGGATCGGCACACGCATGGCGAAGCCGTCGAGCTTGCCCTTCAGCTCGGGCAGCACCAGGCCGATGGCCTTGGCGGCGCCGGTGGAGGTGGGCACCACGTTGAGCGCGGCGGCGCGGGCGCGGCGCAGGTCCTTGTGCGGGCCGTCCTGGAGATTCTGGTCCTGCGTGTAGGCGTGGATGGTGGTCATCAGACCCTTCTCGATCGTGAAGGTGTCGTGGATGACCTTGGCCATCGGCGCCAGGCAGTTGGTGGTGCACGAGGCGTTGGAGATGATCGTGTGCTGGGCCGGGTCGTAGGCGCCGTCGTTGACGCCCATCACGATGGTGACGTCCTCGTTCTTGGCCGGCGCGGAGATGATGACCTTCTTCGCGCCGTTGTCGGCGTGCACCTTGGCCTTGGTCGCGTCGGTGAACAGGCCGGTGGACTCCACCACGATGTCCACGCCGAGGTCGCCCCAGGGCAGCTTGCCCGGGTCGCGCTCCGCGAAGGCCTTGATCGCCTTGCCGTCGACCGTGATCTCGTCGCTGGTGGCCTTCACCTCGTACGGCAGGCGGCCCAGGATGCTGTCGTACTTCAGCAGGTGCGCGAGCGTCGCGTTGTCGGTCAGGTCGTTGACCGCGACGATCTCGATGTCCTTGCCGCTGGCAGCGACGGCGCGCCAGAAGTTGCGACCGATGCGGCCGAAGCCGTTGACGCCTACGCGGATGCTCACGGGAACCGATCTCCTCGAACAGATGGCGGGCTGAAACCTCAACCACGAACCTTATCGGACCCAAATTGGTTTAGACCACTGCAGGTCCCACGGTGTGAATCACCGTTCTGGCGGCACGTTTTGCGAGGTTCGAGTAAAGTGCCCGACTCGTCGGAGTAAATTCGTGCATTCTCTGGGGGCTGAGATGTCACATAAGCGGTCCGGCCTACTCTCGGGGCTGATCGTGGGGCTGCTCGCCGCGCTCCTGTGCGCGGCGGGCCTGGGGGCGGCCATCCTGTTCCAGCAGCGCCTGCCCAGCGCCGTCATGTCGTTCGGCGGCGGGCTGCCCGTCTCGCTGGCGCTGTCGCTGCTGATCGCCGTCGTGGTGGCGCTCGCGATCGGCGCCGTCCGCCCGCGCAGCCTCACCCTGCTCCCCGTCGCCGCCCTGTACGCGGGCGGCGCCGTGGCGGCCGGCCAGGTGACGGGCAAGGCCGTCATGGACGGCGCCGCCCTGCGCACCCCCGGCCGCCCCTCCGTCGAGGTGGGGGACGTCACGCTGGAGAACTTCAACGCGGGCCTGGGGGACGCCCTGTCGTTGTACCGGGGCGCGCTGACGGAGACCTGGGCGGCCTGGCTGTGCATCGCCGTGGCGGCCCTGGCGGCCCTCGCCCTGGTCACCCTGCGCGTCGTCCGCGTCCGCCGCGCCCAGCGCGCCGAGGCGGCCACGCGGGCGGAGGCGGAGGCGGAGCAGGAGCCGGAGTACCGGGCTCCCTTCGAGCCCGCCCAGCAACCCGCCCCCAAGCCCTCAGCCGACCTCTTCACCCCCCGCGACCCGGCCAGGGACTGACCGCCCAGGCGGGCCGCCGACCCGATTCACCACGCCCACGGTCCACCGTGCGCGCGTCACGGCGCCCCGCCGCCTCCACCGGAGGAGCGTCCCCCTGGACAGGGCCCGGCCACGTGCGGCGGGTGGGCCCTCGTGGGCTTGCCGTAACGTCACATCATGGGGAGAGCATGTCGACGGTGAGATTCGCCTCGGTGTTGGGGATGCCCAGATCGGACGCCCGCTTGTCGGCCATCGCCAGCAGCCGCCGGATGCGCCCCGCGATGGCATCCTTGGTCAGCGGCGGGTCGGCGATCTGCCCCAGCTCCTCCAGCGACGCCTGCTTGTGCTCCACCCGCAGCCGCCCCGCCACCACGAGGTGGTCCGGCGCCTCGTCGCCGAGGATCTCCAGCGCCCGCTGCACCCGCGCGCCCGCCGCCACCGCCGCCCGCGCCGAGCGCCGCAGGTTGGCGTCGTCGAAGTTGGCCAGCCGGTTCGCGGTGGCGCGCACCTCGCGGCGCATCCGCCGCTCCTCCCAGGCCAGCACGCTGTCGTGTGCGCCGAGCCGGGTGAGCAGCGCGCTGATCGCGTCGCCGTCGCGCACCACGACCCGGTCCACGCCGCGCACCTCGCGCGCCTTGGCGTGGATCTTCAGCCGCCGCGCCGACCCCACCAGCGCCAGCGCCGCCTCGGGCCCTGGGCAGGTCACCTCCAGCGACATGGAGCGCCCCGGCTCCGTCAGCGAGCCGTGCGCCAGGAAGGCGCCGCGCCAGGCCGCCTCCGCGTCGCAGGAGGCTCCCGCCACCACCTGCCGGGGCAGGCCGCGCACCGGGCGGCCGTGGTTGTCGATCAGACCCGTCTGCCGGGCCAGCGCCTCACCGTCGCGGTAGACGCGCACCACGTAGCGCGAGCCCTTGCGCAGCCCGGCGGGCGCCAGCACGAGCACCTCCGCCTTGTGGCCGAACACCTCTCCGATGTCCTTGATCAGCCGCCGTGCGGTGGCGTTGGTGTCGAGCTCGGCCTCGATCACGATCCGCCCGCCCACCAGGTGCAGACCGCTCGCGAACCGCAACAACGTCGAGACCTCCGCCTTCCGGCAGCACGGCTTGAGCACCGGCAGACGGCTCAGCTCGTCTTTCACCACACCTGTCATCGCCATGCGTTAGTCCTCTCCCCCATTCAGACCGGCTCCTTCGAGTCTCTCGCACCTTCGCGCCACGCCGACCAGGATCAACGCTTCGAGAGGAAAATCTCGTCCAGGACGGAGGCAAGACGTCGTGGGTCATGCCTCGGCGAGCCGTCCGCGGCGGCGACGTCGGCCATGACGAGCCGGGCGCCGAGCGCGGCGGCGGCCTTCTCCAGCGCGTCGGGATCGTCCACGATCCCGGTGTCGGCGAGCACGACGTCGATCGACAGCTCGGGGGCGTGCTGCCGGAGCACCTCCAGATGCTGCTGGGGGGAGAAGTCGTCGGTCTCGCCCGCCTGCGGGGCGAGGTTGAGCGTGACGAGCCGCCTGGCCTTGGTCGCATGCAGCGCCCTGGCCAGCTCGGGCACCTTCAGGTGCGGCAGCACGCTGGTGAACCACGACCCGGGCCCGAACACGACCCAGTCGGCCTCCACCACCGCCGCGACCGCCTCCGGCCGCGCCGGCGGGTCCTCCGGCACCAGCGAGATGGCCTGCACCCGCCCGGGGGTCAGGGCGCACGCCACCTGCCCGCGTACGGTGGAGATGACGCCGTCGAGCTCCACCTCCGCCACGATGTCGAGCGGCACCGAGGCCATCGGCAGCACGCGGCCGTGCGCGCCCAGCAGCCGCCCGACCCAGTCGAGCCCGGCCACGGGGTCGCCGAGCAGCTCCCACAGCGCGACGATGAGCAGGTTGCCGACGGCGTGCCCGTGCAGCTCGCCCTCGCTGCGGAAGCGGTGCTGGACGACCTCGCTCCAGGTGCTGCCCCACTCGTCGTCGCCGCACAGCGCGGCCAGCGCCATGCGCAGGTCACCCGGCGGCAGGACGCCCAGCTCGCGCCGCAGGCGCCCGCTGGACCCGCCGTCGTCGGCGACGGTGACCACGGCGGTCAACCGGTCGGTGACCATCCGTAATGCCGAAAGGGACGCGTACAGCCCGTGCCCGCCACCCAGCGCCACCACGGATGGCCCGAACCCCGAATACCGCGGCTGCCCGTCACGCGCCTCCCCGGCCTCCGGCACCCCGGCCACTCCTGCCCGCGCCTCCGGCACGCCGGTCTTCCCGCCACGCGCCCGTACGGCTTCGGGCGCGTCACCTTGCTCACCGTGTCGGGCGGGACGCGGCGCAGCTTCCGGACGGCCCTCTACCGGATCCGGCAGAGCAGCTTCGACGCCTTCATCGGTCACTCCCGCCCCACATCCCGGTGGCTCACCTGGACCTCCATCCCGCGGTCACGCAGCCGGGCGGCCACCTGCTCGGCCATGGCCACGCTGCGGTGCTTGCCACCCGTGCAGCCGACCGCCAGCGTCGCGTAGCTCTTGCCCTCGCGCGTGTATCCGGCCGCGACCACCTCCAGGACCTCCTCGTACGCGTCGAGGAACTCCTTGGCACCCGGCTGCCCGAGCACGTAGTCGCTGACCGCGGGGTCGAGCCCGTTCATCGGCCGCAGCTCGGGCACCCAGTGCGGGTTGGGCAGGAACCGGCAGTCGACCACGAGGTCGGCGTCGACCGGCAGGCCGTACTTGAACCCGAAGGACACGACGTTGAGCCGCAGCCCCGGCCGGTCCTCGCCGCCGAAGTAGGCGACGATCTTGTTGCGCAGGTCGTGCACGTTGTGCGTGGAGGTGTCGATCACCAGGTCGGCGTTGGCCCGCACCTCGCGCAGGATCCCCCGCTCGCGGGCGATGCCGTCGACCAGCCGCCCCTCGCCCTGCAGGGGGTGCGGCCTGCGCACGTTCTCGAACCTGCGCACCAGCTCCTCGTCGCTGGCCTCCAGGAACACGACGCGCACGCGCACGCCGCGCCCTTCCAGCTCCTCGATGGCCGCGTTGAGGTCGGTGGTGAAGGCCAGGCTGCGCACGTCGACCACGGCCGCGACCTTGTCGGCGGCCAGCTTGACCTTGCCGGCCTCCTCCGCCATGGCGAACAGCAGCCCGGGCGGCAGGTTGTCGATGACGAACCAGCCCAGGTCTTCTAGGGCCTTGGCCGCGGTGCTGCGCCCCGCCCCGGACATGCCGGTGACGATGACGAACGCGGGCTCGGTGCTCATCGCCCCACCTCGTGGGCGCGGACGACACCCTGGCATCCTGGCGAGATCAAGGTGACTCTCCCTTCAGCGTCGACACGATGACCTCGGCGATGGACGGGCCGATGCCGGGAACCTCGCAGATTTCGGCGGCAGTGGCCTCGCGTAGCTTCTTCACGGAGCCGAAGTGCTTGAGCAGCGCCTGCCTGCGCGCCGGCCCGAGGCCGGGCACGCCGTCGAGCGCGCTCTCCTTCACCGTCTTGGACCTCTTGGAACGATGGTAGGTGATGGCGAACCTGTGTGCTTCGTCGCGGACCCGTTGCAACAGGTAGAGACCCTCACTTGAACGAGGCATGATCACCGGCTGGTCGTCGCCGGGCAGCCACACCTCCTCCAGCCGCTTGGCCAGCCCGCACACCGACACCTCGTCGATGCCGAGCTCGTCGAGCGCTCGCTGCGCCGCCGCCGCCTGCGGGCCCGCGCCGTCGACCACGACCAGGTTGGGCGGGTAGGCGAACTTGCGCGGCCGGCCCGTCTCGGGGTCGATCGGCCCGTGCCCGTCGTCGTCGTCGGCGGCCAGCTCTCCCGTGGCGGAGCGCTCCTCCAGGTAGCGGCGGAACCGGCGCATGATCACCTCGTGGATCGAGGCGACGTCGCCCTCCTTGGTCTTGACGGCGAAGCGCCGGTACTCGCTCTTGCGCGCCAGGCCGTCCTCGAAGACCACCATGGACGCCACCACATTCTCGCCCTGGAGGTGGGAGACGTCGTAGCACTCGATGCGCAGCGGCGCCTGGTCGAGGTCGAGCGCGTCGGCGATCTCCTGCAGCGCCTTGCTGCGGGTGGTCAGGTCGCTGGCGCGGCGGATCTTGTGCTGGGCGAGCGACTCCTTGGCGTTGCGCTCGACGGTCTCCATCAGCGAGCGCTTGTCGCCGCGCTGCGGCACCCGCACCTCGACCCGGGCGCGGCGCTGCTCGGTCAGCAGCTCGGCGACCGCCTCGCTGTCGGGCGGCAGCGCGGGCACCAGCACCTCGCGGGGCATGGCGTCGGGGCTGGCCTCGGCGTACATCTGCAGCAGGAACTGCTCGACCAGCTCGCCGGGCGAGCTCTCCTCGACCTTGTCGACCACCCAGCCGCGCTGCCCGCGGATGCGGCCGCCGCGCACGTAGAAGACCTGGACGGCGGCTTCGAGCGGGTCCTCGGCCAGCGCGATCACGTCGGCGTCGGTGCCCTCGCCGAGCACCACGGCCTGCTTCTCCAGCGCGCGCTGCAGCGCCTGGATGTCGTCGCGCAGCCGCGCCGCCCGTTCGTACTCCTGCTCGGCGGCGGCCTCGCGCATCTCCTTCTCCAGCCGCTTGATGAAGCGGCCGGTGTTGCCCGCCATGAAGTCGCAGAAGTCCTCGGCCAGCGCGCGGTGCTCGTCGGGCGTGACCCGGCCGACGCACGGCGCCGAGCACTTGTCGATGTAGCCGAGCAGGCACGGCCGGCCGATCTGCCCGGCTCGCTTGAACACCCCGCTGCTGCACGTGCGCACGGGGAAGACCCGCAGCAGCAGGTCGACGGTCTCGCGGATGGCCCAGGCGTGGGAGTACGGGCCGAAGTAGCGGGTGCCCTTGCGCTTGGCGCCGCGCATCACCTGCACCCGCGGGAAGTCGTCGCCCATGGTGACCGCGAGGTAGGGGTAGGACTTGTCGTCGCGGTACTTGACGTTGAAGCGGGGGTCGAACTCCTTGATCCAGGAGTATTCGAGCTGCAGCGCCTCGACCTCGGTGCCGACCACCGTCCAGTCGACGTCGGCGGCCGTGGTGAGCATGGTCTGGGTGCGCGGGTGCAGGGCGGAGAAGTCGGCGAAGTAGGAGTTGAGCCGCTGGCGCAGGCTCTTGGCCTTGCCGACGTAGATCACCCGGCCGTGCGCGTCCCTGAACCGATAGACCCCGGGGGACTCGGGGATGGAGCCCGGCTTGGGCCGGAAACTCAAGGTGCTACCCGTCGATCTCGCCACGCATGTCAGCCTAGTAGCCCTTACCGACAAGGTTGCCCGCCGTACGCCTCGCGCAGGTACGGCGGGCGCGACCCCGGTTAGGCCAGCATGATCTCGTCGTTCTCGACCTTGATCTGCTGAGCGGCCAGCGGCTTCTCCGCCGGCCCCGCCGTGACGGAGCCGTCGGTGATGGCGAACTTGCTGTTGTGACACGGGCACACGATCGCGTCGCCCTCGACGCTGCCGACCGGGCAGCCCTTGTGCGTGCAGAGCGCGCTGAACGCCTTGAACTCCCCGGCCGTGGGCTGCGTCACCACGACCTTCTGCTCCTTGAAGATCGTGCCGCCGCCGACGGGGATGTCGGCGGTCTTGGCCAGCGCGCCACCTGCCTGCGGTGCGCTGGACGCTGACGTGCTCGCGCCGGGCTGCGGCGCGCTCGATTCCGTAGCGGTTCCCGCCGTCGTCGCGGTGTCCGTACCGCCGCTGCACGCGGTGATCGCAAGCGCCAGGCCACCCGCTCCGACGCTTGCGAACACCGCCCTGCGGCTCTGAAGGTCATCTGCCATGCAGCTCACCCAAGCGAACCAAGGTGAGAAATTCATGAGACCTTTCTCAGGCGAGTCTGATCTTCTCGCCGTCGACCTCGATCTGCTTCTCCTCGAGGGGTTCGGTCGCGGGCCCGTTCGCCACGGAGCCGTCCGTGATGCTGAACGCGCTGCCGTGGCAGGGGCAGTTGATGGTGTCGGCGACCTCGTCGACCGTGCAGCCCTGGTGCGTGCAGACCGCGCTGAACGCCTTGTACTCCCCCGCCGTCGGCTGCGTCACCACGATCTTCTGGTTCTTGAAGACCTTCCCGCCGCCCTCGGGGATGTCACTGGTGTTCGCCAGCGCCTTCGGCTTGGCCTCGCTCTTCTTCTTCGGCGCCTCGGACGACGGCTCATCGGCGGCAGGTGGCTCGACGTCGGCTTCTGTCGTCGGCGAGCCGTAGCTGGCACAGGCCGTCAGAACCGCAGCCAGCCCAGCGCTGCCTGCGCCGAGCATCACCGTCCGGCGCGTCGTTTCCGTCATGGTGCGTCCTCCCAGATTGGCTTTCACTTCAGGTACGGCCAGCGCCCTGGCGCCGGTTCAGCGTGCCCGAGGCCAATCCCGGTGACTACGCACATTTACCCGTTCACGCGACCACGATCCCGTCGCCTTCGACCTTCACCACGAAGGACGCCAGCGGCGCGGTCGCGGGACCCTTGAGTGCCTTGCCACTGTCGGTGGCGAACTCGCTGCCGTGGCAGGCGCACCTGATCACGTTGTCCCTGGGCGTGGAGACCTGGCAGCCCTTGTGCGTGCACGCCGAGCTGAACGCCTTGAAGACGCCCTGCGTGGGCTGCGTCACCACGACCCGCAGGTCCTCGATCAGCTTGCCGCCGCCCACCGGCACGTCGGCGGTCTTCGCCAGGACCCTGCCCTTGAGGTTCGGCTTGGCCTCGGCGCCCCCGGATCCGCACGCGCTCAGCGCCAGCCCGCATGCGGCGACGCCGGTCGCGCCCAGCATCTCCCGACGTCCCAGCCCGGTTTCCGACATGGCTCCGCCCCCGATCGTGTGCTTCCTGTGTGCCCGCACCCCGTGTCGCCTTTGCCCCCCGGAGATGCGGCCGTTACCAGGGTATTGACGCACCCCCTTGGTCCGGTCAGCGGGTGGTGGGCCCGTGGCCGGCGTGCGGCCGCGCACTGCGGCCACGACTGCCCCGGCCGAACGCCCGCCCACCCGTACGCGACGGGCAGGCGGGCGGACACCCGCTCAGTGCGCGAGGATCTTGCGCAGGAAGCGCCCCGTGTGGCTCTCGTCCACCAGCGCGACCTCCTCCGGTGTCCCGCTGGCCACCAAGGTGCCACCCCGGGACCCGCCCTCGGGCCCCATGTCGATGATCCAGTCGGCGGTCTTGATCACATCGAGGTTGTGCTCGATGACGATCACCGTGTTCCCGCCGTCCACCAGCCGCCCGAGCACCCCGAGCAGCCGCCGGATGTCCTCGAAGTGCAGCCCGGTGGTGGGCTCGTCGAGGACGTAGATGGTCCGCCCGGTCTGCCGCCGCTGCAGCTCGGAGGCGAGCTTGACCCGCTGCGCCTCACCGCCGGACAGCGTGGTGGCCGGCTGCCCCAGCCGCACGTACCCCAGGCCGACGTCGTTGAGTGTCTGCAGGTGCCGCTTGATCGCGGGGATCGCGTCGAAGAAGCCCAGGGCCTCCTCGATCGGCATGTCGAGCACCTCTGCGATGGTCTTGCCCTTGTAGTGGACCTCCAGCGTCTCCCGGTTGTAGCGGGCGCCGTGGCAGACCTCGCAGGGGACGTAGACGTCCGGCAGGAAGTTCATCTCGATCTTGATGGTGCCGTCGCCCGCGCACGCCTCGCAGCGCCCGCCCTTGACGTTGAAGCTGAAGCGCCCGGGCTGGTAGCCGCGCACCTTCGCCTCCGTCGTGGCGGCGAACAGCTTGCGCACGTGGTCGAAGACCCCGGTGTAGGTGGCCGGGTTGGAGCGCGGCGTGCGCCCGATCGGCGACTGGTCCACGTGCACGACCTTGTCGACCTGGTCCATGCCGTTGATCCGCGAGTGCCGCCCCGGCACGGTGCGGGCGCCGTTGAGCTCCTTGGCCAGCGCGTTGTAGAGGATGTCGTTGACCAGCGTCGACTTCCCGGACCCCGACACCCCGGTGACGGCCGTGAACACGCCCAGCGGGAACTCGATGTCCACGCCCTGGAGGTTGTGCTCGCGCGCGCCCTTCACCGTGATCTGCCGCTTCTTGTCGCGCTTGCGGCGCTTGGCGGGGATCGGGATGCTCCTGCGGCCCGACAGGTACGCCCCCGTCATCGACTCCTCGCTGGCGAGGAGGTCCTGGACGGTGCCCGAGACCACGACCTGGCCGCCGTGCTCGCCCGCGCCGGGGCCGATGTCGACGACCCAGTCGGCCGCCGCGATCGTGTCCTCGTCGTGCTCGACGACGATGAGCGTGTTGCCCATGTCGCGCAGCCTGATGAGCGTGTCGAGCAGGCGCATGTTGTCGCGCTGGTGCAGGCCGATGGACGGCTCGTCCAGCACGTACAGGACGCCGACCAGGCCGGAGCCGATCTGCGTGGCCAGCCGGATGCGCTGGGCCTCGCCGCCCGCCAGGGTGGCGGCGGCGCGGTCCATGGTCAGATAGTCGAGGCCGACGTCGAGCAGGAAGCCCATGCGGGCGTTGATCTCCTTGACCACCCGCTCGGCGATCTGCATGTCGCGGTCGGACAGCTTGAGCGCGGCCAGGAACTTGGCGCACTCGCCGATCGACATGCCCGACACCTCGGCGATCGACTTGCCCGACACGGTCACCGCGAGGCTGACCGGCTTGAGCCTGGCCCCCTTGCAGGCCGGGCACGGGATCTCGCGCATGTAGCCTTCGAACCGCTCGCGCGCGGCGTCGCTCTCGGCCTCGGCGTGCCGGCGCTGCACCCACGGGATGACGCCGTCGTAGGTGGTGTAGTAGGAGCGCTGGCGGCCGAAGCGGTTGCTGTAGCGGACGTGCACCTGCTCGTCGTGGCCGTACAGCAGCGACTTCTGCGCCTTCTTCGGCAGCCGCTCCCACGGCGTCTCGAGCGTGAAGCCCATCGCGTGGCCCAGCGCCTCGATCAGCCGGGAGAAGTACTCGCTGGTGTGGCCGCCGGACCACGGGTGCAGCGCGCCCTCGCCGAGCTCGCGCTCGGGGTCGGGCACCACCAGGTCGGGGTCCACCTCCATCTTCGTGCCCAGGCCCGTGCACTCGGGGCAGGCGCCGAACGGCGAGTTGAAGGAGAACGAGCGCGGCTCCATCTCCTCGAACGACAGGTCGTCGTAAGGACAGTAGAGGTGCTCGGAGTAGAACCGCTCGCGGCCCGGGTCGTCCTCCGGCAGGTCGACGAACTCGAGCGTGATCGTGCCACCCGACAGCTGCAGCGCGGTCTCGACCGAGTCGGTGAGCCGGCGCCGCGCCGACTCCTTGACCGACAGGCGGTCGACGATGACCTCGATGTCGTGCTTCTCGTACTTCTTCAGCGTCGGCGGCTCCTCCAGCCGCACCACGGTGCCGTCGACCCGAGCCCGGGCGAAGCCCTTGGTCTGCAACTCGCGGAACAGCTCGAGATACTCGCCCTTGCGCTGCCTGATCACCGGCGCGAGCACCTGGAAGCGGGTGCCCTCCTCCAGCTCCATCACGCGGTCGACGATCTGCTGCGGCGTCTGCCGGGCGATCGGCCGCTCGCACACCGGGCAGTGCGGCTTTCCGATGCGCGCCCACAGCAGCCGCAGGTAGTCGTAGACCTCGGTGATGGTGCCGACGGTCGAGCGGGGGTTCTTGCTGGTGGCCTTCTGGTCGATGGAGACGGCGGGCGACAGGCCCTCGATGAAGTCGACGTCGGGCTTGTCCATCTGCCCGAGGAACTGGCGGGCGTACGCCGACAGGGATTCGACGTAGCGCCGCTGGCCCTCAGCGAAGATCGTGTCGAAGGCCAGGCTCGACTTGCCCGAGCCGGACAGGCCGGTGAAGACGATCAGCGAGTCTCGCGGCAGGTCGAGCGAGACGTCCTTGAGGTTGTGTTCTCGTGCACCACGCACGATGAGGCGGTCTGCCACGGCGATCCCGGAAGTCGAAAGGCGGATAGGTCCACGGGGGATGGTAGACGGCGGCTCCGACAATTTCGGCGGCCCGCTTCGCGGCCTCCGAAAATCCGTCCCTCACAGGTTACGGCCAACTCCCCCACAGAACGGAGCCCTTCAACATTCAACCTCCTGACCTGCGGCTTTATGCCCGCCCTGCACAGCCACCCTAGATGAGAAAATCCGTGGACATGACCGTCCTTCCTGCGCTGCAGGCCGAGCTCGCCGCCGCGACGAACCAGCTGCTGGCCACGGCCGCGTCGCTCTCCGACGCCGACGTGGCCGCCCCCTCTCTCCTGCCCGGCTGGACCAGGGGACACGTCCTCGCCCACCTCGCCAGGAACGCCGACTCCCACATCAACCTGCTCACCTGGGCGAGGACCGGCGTCCGCACCCCGCAGTATCCCTCCCACGAGGCCAGGTCCGCCGAGATCGAGGCCGCCGCGGCCCGCCCGGCGGCCCGCCTCCTGGCCGACGTCGAGGACGGGGCCGCCCGCTTCGCCGCCGCCGTCCGCGACCTTCCCGAGCACGCCTGGACGGCCACGGTGGAGGGGATGCGCCCGCCGCCCCACCCCGCCTGGTACGTGCTCGTCCGCCGCCTGCGCGAGGTCGGCTTCCACCACGTGGACCTGGCCGCCGGGTACGGCCCCGCCGACTGGCCGGCCTCGTTCGTACGCAGGGAGCTGCACGACTGCCTGCGCACCTGGCCACCGGGACACGGCGCGATCGGCCAGATCGTCCTCATGGACCGCGACGCGGGCGGCCAGGTCCCGGGCCGGGCCGCGGGCGGCGGGGCGACGGCCGAGGTGTGGCCCGGGCTCGGTCACGGCCCCGCCGTCACCGCCACGCCACGAGACCTGCTTGCCTGGCTCACCGGCAGGTCCGGGGGTCAGGGCGTTAGTCTGTTGCCCGCGGGGCAGTCGCATGTGCCAGGTCCCGGGGGCGCCGATCTTCCAGAGCCGCCACCGTGGCTGACGATGACGGCCCCCGCTGATCTACCCGCGACGCCCCCGAAGGACTACCCATGACCTACACAGGTGACGTCCAGGTCGGCGGCCCCGCCGACGTGCGCGAGCTGCCCGCGCTGACGATCTGCAAGCTCGCCGTCGGCCCGTACGACAACAACGCCTATCTGCTGCGCTGCATCGAGACCGGCGAGAGCCTGCTCATCGACGCTGCCGCCGACTCCGACCGGCTGCTCGCCCTCATGAACGACCAGCCGGTCGCCACGATCGTCACCACCCATCAGCACGGCGACCACTGGCAGGCGCTGGAGCAGGTCGCCAAGGTGACCGGCGCGCAGCTGGTCGCCCATCCGCTCGACGCGCCCGCCCTGCCCGTGCCCGTGGACCGCACGGTCGAGCACGGCGACACGATCACGGTCGGCGCGATCGGTCTGGAGGTCATCCACCTGCGGGGGCACACGCCCGGTTCGATCGCGCTGCTGTACGACGGCGGCCCGGCGGGCCGGCACCTGTTCACCGGCGACTCCCTGTTCCCCGGCGGCGTCGGCAACACCCAGCAGGACCCGGAGCGCTTCAACCGGCTCTACACCGACGTGGTGGAGCGGATCTTCGATCGCCTGCCCGACGAGACCTGGGTCTACCCGGGCCACGGCAAGGACACCACGCTCGGCGTGGAGCGTCCCGCGCTGCCGGACTGGAAGGCCAGAGGCTGGTAGAAGGCGCCGGACCGCCGGCACCTGTGGTCGCAGTCCGGGCAGCTCACGAGCGGGCCGCCGGCACACCCATGGTCAGATCCGGCGGCCTATGAACGGGCCGCCAGCACCCGTACGATCCGGTCGGCCGCCAGGGCGGGATCGTCGGTCACCCCGACGAGCTCGCCCCACGACCAGCGGTAGAACCAGCCCTCGGAGAGCGGCACGCAGTCGACGGTCTCGGCCAGCATGAACGTGTCGGGGTGGCAGACGCGCAACGCGGGCGGATGCGACCGCAGCAGGGCGGTCAGCCCGCGTTGCTCCAGCTCCGTGGCCAGCTTCCCGAGGTGGTACGTACGCGTGTGCTCACGCGGCATGGCCGACATGGCTCCATCAAAGCCGAAATATGACGAAAAATCCCGTCACTTACGGATCGGTTAGCCTTTGTAGTGCCCGATGCGCTCGGCTTCCTTGCGCTGCTCACGCTTGTAGAACAGCACCCGCAAGGGAATGGCGGCCACGAGCGCGATCTGCATGGTCGCGCCGATCTTGATGGGCAGGTCACCGCCCGAGGGCCAGGCCACCCAGAACGTCAGGAACGCCACGTTCACCATGATCCACCCGAGGACGACCGCGGCGAGCTGCCCCTTCGGCTTGGGGTACTCGATGCGGCTGACCATCAGCCAGGCCACGCCGAGCACGGCCAGCAGCGACCAGACGCTCGGCTGGAACAGCAGCACGATGGAGATCACGGTCATCGCGCCCATCGGGATGGGCAGCCCCATGAAGTCGCCGCTCTTGGTCTTGACGCAGGCGAACCTGGCCAGGCGCACGACCCCGGCGACGAGCACGGCCGCGGCCGCGGCCAGCACCGCCATGAACGGCACCTGCTGGGTGAACCCGCCCCAGATCACGACCATGAACGCGGGCGCGAACCCGAAGCTGATGACGTCGGCGAGGTTGTCGAGCTCGGCACCCATCGCCGAGGCGCGGAAGCGCCGCGCCACGAGCCCGTCGAACAGGTCGCACGTCGCACCGATGAGCAGCAGCACGATGGCGGTCGCGAAGTAGCTGGGCGCGGGCGTGAACCGCCCGCCGTCGACCTGGAGCTGCTGGATGGCGGAGTAGGCCAGCACGCACACCGCGAGGAACCCGCAGACGGCGTTGCCGAGCGAGAGCGAGTCGGCGGCGGACAGGCGGAACGCCTTGCCGACCGGGCCACGAGGCTCTTCCTCTTCCGCCTGCCAGCTACCGGCGTCAGCCGCGGTCAATTCTGGTCACCCCCGCAACCGTCTTCTGCCCCACGGACACCGCGGGAACGATCCCTTCGGGCAGGTAGATGTCGACCCGCGAGCCGAACCGGATGAGCCCGATCCGCTCCGCCTGCTCGACCTTGGCCCCGGCGCTCAGGTACGGCACGATCCGGCGCGCGACTGCGCCCGCGATCTGCACCATCTCGATGTCGCCCAGCGTGGTCTCGAAATGCCACACCACGCGCTCGTTCTGGTCACTGTCCTTGTTGAACGCCGGCAGGAACCCACCTGCCACATGCTGCACGGAGGTGACATTTCCCGCAAGGGGGGCACGGTTGACGTGCACGTTCAGCGGGCTCATGAAGATCGCGACCCGGGTGCGGCCGTCGGGCCACGGGTCGATGCTCTGCACCACGCCGTCGGCGGGCGACAGCACACGACCGTCGCCCGGCGTGCGGTCAGGGTCGCGGAAGAACCAGAGCATGCCCCCGGTGAGCGCGCTCAGCGGCACCGCCGCGAGCGCCCATCGCCGGTCCCGGCGCGTCAGCAGAGCGGTGGCGGCCGCCGCGGCCGCCGTCGGGAGGAGCCACGGGGAGACCCCGCGCGCGAGCCTCATGCGGCTCGGCTTAGCAGAATCGTCTGACACGTACAACCTTTGGTGGTGACTGGACTGGGCGCTTTGCCGTGATGTTACAGAACCCACAACTATTACACGGCACAACTACACAAGCAAAGCGCCTCGAAGCCCATTTCGCTAGACCTGCTCCGGATGCGGCTCCTCGCCCTTGCGCGCGTCGATGCGAGCCTTGACCAGGCTCGCCACTGTGGTGACGACCATGGTGGCGCCGATGACCGAGAGCGACACCCAGATGGGAATTTCGGGCGCCCAGGAGACATGGCTGGCGTGCAACGCCTCCAATACGAGCTTAACCCCGATGAACCCCAGGATGAACGCCAAACCGTAGCTGATGTAGACGAGCCGCTGCAGCAGCCCGCCCAGCAGGAAGTAGAGCTGACGCAGCCCCATCAGGGCGAACGCGTTGGCGGTGAAGACGATGAAGGGGTCCTTCGTGAGCCCGAAGATCGCCGGAATCGAGTCGAGCGCGAACAGCAGGTCGGTGCTGCCGATGGCGACCATCACGATGAGCATCGGCGTCACCATGCGCCTGCCGTCGATCTTGACGGTGACCTTGGAGCCGACGTAGCCCTCGGTGGTCGGGAAGGCCCGGCGCACCCACCGCAGCACGACGTTCTCGTTGAACTCCTCCTGGTCACCCTTGAGGTGCTGACGGACGATGTTGATCGCCGTGTAGACCAGGAAGGCGCCGAAGACGTAGAACAGCCAGCTGAACCGCTCGAGCGCGGCGGCGCCGAGCGCGATGAAGATGCCGCGCATCACGAGCGCCAGCAGGATGCCGACGAGCAGCACCTTGTGCTGGTACGCCCGTGGAACGGCGAACCGGCTCATGATGATGAAGAAGACGAAGAGGTTGTCGACGCTCAGGCTGTATTCGGTGATGTAACCCGCGAAGAACTCTCCGGCTCTGTCACCTCCGGAGGTGAACCAGAGGAGCACGCCGAACGCCACGGCGGCGGCGACGTAGAAGGTGACCCAGTATCCGGCCTGCCGCATGGAGAACTCACGTGCTTCTCCGCGGTCGACGATCCACAAGTCAACAGCAAGGACGACGAGGAGACCGCCGATGACGGCGATCCAGGCCCACAAAGGTTCAGTCACTCAGACCCTCCGGCAAGCATGCTTCAGCGCCGGAGGTCTCTCCCGCCCGCACGAACCGCGGACCGGCAGCCCCGGGGGCCCCGTGGAGCGGGGCTGCACCGTGATGACGAGGCTGTCGCGAAGGGATACTCCCCTCCCTAACCCAGGCAGTATATGAGAACGCCAGGAGCGCGCGTAATCATCCTCCTGGCCTTACGCCCGGTACACCCCGAGCGCACTCGCCACGGCCTCGTCCTCGCCGGGCATCTCCCGCCCCCGCCGCTCGGCCGCCTCCGCCAGCGTCCGCGCAGCTCCGGGCGTCTCCAGCAGCTCCCGTACGGCCGCACGGAACCGCTCCACGTCCCCGTACGGCACCAGGATCCCGGCGTCCCCGAGAATCTCAGGAATCCCGCCGACGTCGGAGGCGATGGCCGGGGTCCCGGTCATGAGCGCCTCCCTGAGCGTGAGCGGCTGCCCCTCCCACCGGCTCGGCATCAGCAGCACCTCGGCGGCCCCGAGCAGGTCGGGCACGTCGTCCCTGTTGCCCAGCAGCACCACGGGCAGCCCCTCGGCGTCGATCCTGCGCTGCAGCTCCCCCCGCAACGGCCCTTCCCCCGCCACCACGAACAACGGCCCGCCACCACTTTCCCGCGCCGCCCCCGCCGGCCTTCCAGCGCCCCCCAGCGCCCCCGCCGGCCCTCCAGCGCCCCCCAGCGCCTCCACCGGCCCTGCAGCGCTCCCCCGCGTCCCCGCCGCGCCGTCCTCGCTGCCCCTCGCCGCCCCCGCCACGGCATCCTCACCGAACTTCAGCGCCTCCGCCGCGCCGTCCTCGCCACCCAGCACCCCCGCCGCGCCGTCCTCGCCACCCCGCCAAGGCCCGGCCGCCACGTCGAGCAGCGTCTCCAGCCCCTTCTGCTGAGCCAGCCTGGCCACGGTGAGCACGATGGGCCGATCCCCGGCCCCCAGCTCGTCCCTGACCTCCTGAGCCGTCCGCGTCGCCGGCCGCGGCGCCGGCGCCGCGATCAACGCCGCCCGCACGTCCCGGGCCCCCAGCCGCCGCATCCGCTCGCCCAGATCCGGCGAGACGGTCAGCACCTGCCCGGCTCGCCGCGCCACGATCCGCTCCAGCACCCCGTACACGACCCCCACGAACCCACCGGCCGTCAGCGCGTTGTGCAGCGTCACCACCGGCCCCCGCCGCCCGAGCGCCGCCAGCGCCCCGGCCCGCAGCCCGTGCGCGTGCACCACGTCGGCGCCCCTGGTCAGCCGCCGGATCGCCAGCACCGCCCGCAGGTCGTTCACGGGATCGGGCCGATCGGAGACGGGCACCTCCACGAACCTCGCCCCCGCCTCGCCGAACGAGAACTGCTCCTCGACGCTCCCCGGCCCGGCCACCAGCACCTGATGCCCCCGCCGGACGAGCCCGGCCACCAGCATCAGCACATGCCGCCCGGTGCCACCGGACGTGGTGCCCAGCACGAAAGCCACCCGCACGCCCCGATCCCTCCTCATCCCATCACCGCCGGCTCAGCCGTCGCCGCCGCGCCGCCGCAGCAGCCCGGTCAGCGCGTCGGTGTCGGGCCGGTCCGCCAGGGCGACGACGGCCCCGCCGACGACCAGCGCCACGACCGCGCCGAGCACGGCGGCTCCCACGTTCGCCCACACGCCGCTCACCCCGAGCAGCGCCACCACCCCGGCCCCCGCCAGGTACCCCAGCAGCCCGCCGCCGACCGCCGCCGCCCCGGCCCTGAGGAGCCCGGCCACGGCCGCCCGCCCGCGCGCCGCCACGACGGACCGCAGGAGCAGCCCGCCGCCCACGCTCATGCCGACGCTCATCCCCAGCGCCATCCCGCCGATCTCCCACCCGTCGGGCAGCACCAGCACGAAGACGATCTGGGCGACGATCACCACGCCCCATCCGGCCACGGTGCCGACGGCGACCGCGCGCCCCCGGCCGGCCGCGTACAGGACGCGACTCAGGTGCGCGATGAGCCCGTACCCGATCAGCCCGGGCGTGAACAGCGCGATCGCCGCCGCCAGCTCACCGGGCGGCACCTCGCTCTTGTCCGCCAGGAACACCACTGCGCCGGGCCCGGACGCGGCGGCCAGCACGCCGGCCGCCAGCCCCGACACCAGCACCACGGCCCGGGTCGTGCGCGCCGACAGCGCCGCGAACGCCTCCGGATCGCCCGCCTGCGCCGACAGCCGGGGGAACGCGCTGGTGGCGATGGGCACGGCCAGCACCGCGTACGGCACCAGGTAGATCGCCCAGGCGTAGTTGTAGACGGCGATGGCCCCGTTGCCGATGGCGTGGTTCGACAGCACCAGCACCACGATCATGGCCGCCTGCTGGGCGAGCAGCGCCGCGATGCCCGCCAGCGCGAGCCTGCGCACCTGCCCGGCCACCCCGTCGGGGAACCGTAAGGTGGGCCGCCACCGCAGCCCCAGCCGCGCCACGGGCCCGAGCACGGCCAGCACCAGCGACAGCACCCCCAGGCTGGTGCCCACCGACAGCGCCAGCTCGGCGGGGCCCGGCAGCGCCCCCGGGTCGCTGGTGCCGCCGCTGAGCGGCACGAACAGCAGGTAGGCGACGATGACCACGATGCTGGACACCAGGGGCGCGACCGCCGGCCCGGTGAAGCGCTTGTGCGACTGCAGCACGCCGTAGAGCACGACGGCCACGCCGTACAGCGGGATCTGCGGGGCGAAGACGACGAGCATCCGGGTGGCGACCGCGCTCACGTCGCCGACGTCGCAGCCGTCCACGGCGCCGCCGAAGAACAAGCCCGTGATCGGCCCCGCGAAGACGGCCAGCAGCACGCCGACGGGCACGAGCACGACCAGCACCCAGGTCAGCAGCGCCGAGCCGATCCGCCCCGCCCGCTCGCGCGAGCCCCGGCCGGCCGCGCCGGCCAGCATGGGAACGACCAAGCCCGCCAGCGCTCCCCCGGCCACCACCTCGAAGATGATGTTGGGGATCTGGTTGGCCGTCATGTACGCCGTGGACAGGCAGTTGGTGCCGACGGTGCCGGCGAAGGCGTACTGCTTGGCGAAGCCGATGACGCGCGCCAGCACGGTGATCGCCCCGATGAGCATCGCACCGCCCGCGACGCCCCGCGCCGTCACCGCACCCACCACCCTGCCTCCCTCAGCCATCCACGCTCACGCAGACATCCTGGCAGGCCGGGGCGACAATCGCGGACCTCGGTCACACGGGGTCGACCGGGCGGCGGCCGAGCATGTCGATGCCGTTGAGCACGCGGTTGCCCGCGATGACCTTGGTGAAGCTGACCTTCTCCGCCGCCGCCGTCAGCGCCACGACGGTGCCCAGCAGGGCGTAGCGGCCGGGCCTGCCCAGCCGGGTGACGGCGGCCAGGCCGAGCAGGGCGCCGAGGGCGTTGGCGCCGGCGTCGCCGAGCATCGCGCGCTCGCCGAGGTCCTCGGGCAGCAGCGCCGCGGCGGCGCCGAGCGGGGCTGCGGCCAGCGCGGCCGTGGCGGGCGAGTCGCTCAGCAGCGCGGCGGCCAGCAGCGGCCCGCCGGTCAGCAGGCCGACCTTGATGGCCCGGCCGGGGCGCAGGTCGAAGAGGTTGGCGAGGTTGGCGGTGGCGGCGATGGTGGCGCCGTTCAGAAGGGTGTCGGCGGGGCCGTCGGAGACGAGGGCGGCGGCGGCCAGGCCACCGGCGCCGATGCCGAGGATCTTGACGGCGCCGCTGGTGACCTCGCCGCGGGCCAGCGCGCTGAGGTGCCCCTTGAAGCCCTTGGAGGAGGTGGTGCCGTACAGGTCGTCGTAGGCGCCGACCGCGGCGCTGCCGGCACCCGCGAGCAGGGCCGCCGCGCGTACCCGCGGCGGCAGGCCGGGCGTGAGCGCGGCGGCGGTGCTTGCGCCCGCGGCGAACGCGGGGCCTTCGAGCAGCGTGATGGGCTCGCCCCGGTGGTTCTTCCTGGTCCAGCGGCCGCTCAGGTCGGCGGGCCGGTTGCGGGTGAACGCCGTGTAGGCGGCGCGGGCGGCCACGGCGCCGATCGCGGCGCCGGCGATGGCGTACAGCAGGCCACGGGCCCGGCTGGCAGGCATGTCAGCTCCCTGACGTGGTGGTGGGGGACGGAGTCGCGGACGTCACCGCCGGGACGGGGGCCGAGGCTCCCTTGCCCACGCCGTATTGGCCGGCGCGCCCGGACAGCTGCTCCCGGAGAGAGTAGACGATCGCGACGCGCCCCACGGGCATGTCGGCGGTATCGACCGTGGACACGCGCTTGGAGACCTCGCCCTCGTCGCGCACGGCGGTGATCGCGTCACCGGCCGGCGCGGCGGCGTCGGCCGTGCCGGCCAGCACCGCGCCCTGGCTGCCGACGTCGAGCCCGTCGGCGACGGAGACGATGGCGCCCGCCTGGGCCTCGGCGTTCTCCCCCTCGTATGCCTTCTCCGGCGCGAACATCACCACGAGCGTGGCCCGCTTGACCGGATCGCCCTCGGCGGTGAGCAGCCCGCCCGCCTCGAACGTGCTGAGCACGTCGGCGGTGGCCGGGTTCGGCGTGCCGCCCTGGGCCTGGTCGGTGGTGACCAGGGTGGCCGCGAGCAGCGCGGCGGCCCGGTCCCAGCTCGTGGCGGTGGCGGGGAAGACCATGTTGACCGGCTTGAGCTGGTTGACCAGGCCGTCGAGCACGCCCTTGGTCTTGGGGTCGAAGAACTTCTCGCTCAGCGCGACGCGGCCGGAGATCTCCGCGCCGGCCTGGTCGAGCACCTGCTCCGAGGCCTCGCGCACGGCGTTGCTGGAGCCCGGCGACTCGACCAGCAGCACCCGCTGGCCGGCCAGGTCGCCGGCCACCAGGTCGCCCGTGGCGGAGATGATGAACTGGTCGTTGCCCGCCTCGCGCCCGCGCAGGGTGTCGATCTGCGCGCGCAGCTCGTCGTTGGACGCGGTGAGCCCCGCGGTCACCTCCTCGATGGACTTGACCGCCGGCCCCTGCAGCAGCGTGGTGCCCAGCACGATCCCCACCGCGAGGGCCAGGAAGATCGCGACGATGGAGACGAGGTGGTAGCGAAAATCGATCACGAGAAGAGTCCGACCAGCCAGAAGATGAATGCGTTCCAGAGGTCTTGCAGGCCGTTCAGCCAGGTGCGGCCGAGGGGCGAGAGGCCCAGCGCGACCCCCATGGTGATCAGCGCGGTGATCACGAGCAGGAGAAGTTGGGAGGTGGTGATGCGGCTGCGGTAGAGCCTGCTGACGCCCTTGGCGTCGATGAGCTTGCTGCCGATGATCAGCCTGGTGAGGAAGGTGCTGGCCATGCCGGAGCGGCCCTTGTCGAGGAACTCCTCCAGCGTGCCGTGCGTGCCGACCGCGACGATGAGCTCGGCGCCCTTGTCGTCGGCCAGCAGCATCGCGATGTCCTCGCTGGTGCCGGTGGCGGGGAAGATGACGGCTTCGCGGCCGAGCTGGTGCACACGCTCCAGGCCGGGCGCCCTGCCGTCGCGATAGGCGTGCACGACCAGCTCGGCGCCGCAGGTGAGGGCCTTGGTGGAGACCGAGTCGAAGTCGCCGACGATCACGTCGGGCAGGTAACCGGCCTCCAGCAGCGCGTCGGCCCCGCCGTCCACGCCGACGAGGACGGGACGGTACTCGCGGATGTACGGGCGCAGTGTGGCGATGTCTTCCTTGTAGTGATATCCGCGCACCACGATGAGGACATGTCTGCCCTCCATGGGGGTGCGGATCTCAGGCACGCCGACTCCGTCGATGAGAAGCTTGCCCTCACCGCGAACGTACTCCATCGTGTTGACGGCGAAAGCCTCGATCTGCACGGCGAGGCCGGCGCGCGCCTCGGCCATGGCCGCCTCGACGGTCTCCAGGGTCTGCGGCTCGCCCTTGCCGACCACGTCGTCGTCGAGGTAGACGACGCCCTCGCAGACACGGACGACGTCGCCGTCCTTGACCCGCTCGAACAGCTCCTGATTGGCGTTGTCGACGAACGGCACGCCGCTGTCCAGCAAAATCTGGGGCCCCAGGTTGGGGTAACGGCCGCTGATGCCGCTGGCGACGTTGACCACGGCCGCGGCGCCGCACGCGACGAGCGCCTCCGCGCTGACCCGGTCAACGTCGACGTGGTCGATAATCGCGATTTCCCCGGGCTGGAGGCGTTTGGTGAGCCTCTTGGTACGCCGGTCGATTCTCGCCACTGCCGTTACACCGGGAAGGCCCTCGACCTTCCTGCCGCGGAGGCCCGGCATTCTGCTTCCCGGAACCTTCATCAAGACCATCCTGCCAGAGCGAAACAGCGCGGAGGCCACGCATGGCGCGGCGTGTCCGCTATGTCACCCAGGATCACCTGTCTGCTGCCGCGAGCCCCAGCAGTTCTTCCGCGTGCGCCCGGCCCAGCTCGGAGTCCTCCAGACCGGCCAGCATGCGGGAGAGCTCGCGCACCCGTCCCTCATGGTTGAGCGTGACGACACCACTGCGCACGACGCTGCCGTCGCTCGCCTTCTCGACCACCAGATGCTGGTCGGCGAACGCCGCCACCTGTGGCAGATGTGTGACCACTATCACCTGCGCGGTGCGGGCCAGCCTGGCCAGCCTGCGCCCGATCTCGACCGCCGCCTTGCCGCCGACCCCCGCGTCGACCTCGTCGAAGACGAACGTCGGCACGGGGTCGGCGCCGGCGAAGACCACCTCGATCGCGAGCATCACCCGGCTCAGCTCACCGCCGGAGGCGCCCTTGTTGAGCGGCAGCGGCGGCGCGGCCGGATGCGCCGCCATCCGCAGCTCCACCTCGTCGCGCCCCTCGGGGCCGAACTCCTCGCTCTGGGTGAGCTGGACCACGACCCTGGCGTGCGGCATGGCCAGCGCGGTCAGCTCCTGCGTCACGGCCTGGCCGAACCGCTCGGCGGCGGCCTGGCGCACGTTGGTCAGCTCGGCGGCCAGCTCGGTGAGGCGGGCGGTCAGCTCGTCGTACTCGCGGGTCAGCTCGCCGATGCGCTCGTCGTCGCCCTCCAGCTCCGACAGGCGCGCGGCGGCCTGCTGCGCCCAGGCCAGCACGCCCGCGCTGTCCTCGGCGTACTTGCGGATCAGGCTGGACAGCACCGAGCGGCGCTCCTGGACGGCGGCCAGCCGCGCCGGGTCGGCCTCGATCGACTCCGCGTAGGCCGCCAGGTCGGTGGCCACGTCGGAGATCAGGTATCCGGCCTCGGCCAGCCGGTCGGCCACGCCGGCGAGCTGGGCGTCGAAGTCGCGCACCGCCTCGACGGCCGCCCGCGCCTCACCCAGCAGCGAGATCACGTCGTGCGGGCTGCCCGCGGCCTCCATCGGGTCGCCGAGCAGCGCCGTGTGCGCGCTCGTCGCGGCGCTGCGCAGGGCGTCGGCGTGCGAGAGCCGCTCCTCCTCGCTGCGCAGCTCGTGATCCTCGCCGGGCTTGGGGTCGACCTTCTCGACCTCCTCCAGGCCGAACCGCAGCAGGTCGGCCTCCTGCGCCCGCTCCCTGGCCCTGGTCGTCAGCTCCTCGAGCTGCGCGGCCACCTGCTTGTGCCGCTTGTACGCCTGCGAGTACGCCCGCAGCGGCTTGACCAGATCGTTGCCGGCATACCGGTCGAGCGCGGCCCGCTGCCTGGCCGGCTGCAGCAGCCGCTGCTGGTCCATCTGCCCGTGGACGGCCACCAGGTCGTCGGCGAGGTAGGTCAGCGTGCCCACGGGCACCGTGCGCCCGCCGAGCCACGCCCTGGACCTGCCCTCGGCCGAGACCGTGCGGGAGATGATCAGCTCGCCGTCCTCGGCCTCGCCGCCGATGTCCTCGACCTGCTGGGCCACGCGCCCGCCGGGCTCGATGACCAGCGTGCCCTCGACGCTCGCCCGGTCGGCGCCCGGCCGCACGCGCGAGGGGTCGGCCCGGCCGCCGAACAGCAGCCCGAGCCCGGTCACGACCATCGTCTTGCCCGCACCCGTCTCGCCGGTGACCACGTTGAAGCCAGGCGAAAGCTCGAGCACGGCCTCGTCGATGACGCCGAGCCCCTGGATGCGGACCTCCTCGACCCTTGGTCGCACTGCCCACTCCCGTTCACTGCCGTGTCTGACGCCGCTGCCTTCGACCGGTCGCTCGCAGGCGGCCTGTCATTGCCCACGTGATCCTACGCGCTCTCGTCTCCATTCACTCAGGGTCGCGCCCTTCCGCGCCACCCCTGGACAGGAAGCTCGAACTTGGCCACCAGCCGGTCGGTGAAGGGCGCGCCGGTGCTCTCCACGCCGTGCAGCCGCGCCAGGCGTACGGGCTCGGCGCCTCTGCGGACCTCGACCCGAGTCCCGGACGGGAGTTCGAATCTGCGCCTTCCATCACACCACAGAACGCCGCCAGGCGTGTCGGGCAGGATCTCGACGGCCAGTGTGGAGCGGGGCGAGACGACCAGCGGCTTGGCGAACAGCGCGTGCGCGCTGATGGGCACCATGAGCAGCGCCTCGACCTCGGGCCAGACGACGGGCCCGCCGGCGGAGAACGCGTACGCGGTGGAGCCGGTGGGCGTGGCGCAGATCACCCCGTCGCACCCCCACCTGGACAGCGGCCTGCCGTCGATCTCGGCGACCACCTCCAGCATGCGCTCCTGCTTCTCGACGGTGGCCTCGTTCAGCGCCCAGGTGTCGGCCAGGACGCGGCCGTTCTGCCTGGCGAGAACATCGACCGTCATCCGCTCCTCGACGTCGTAGCGGCCGGCCACGACGCTGTCGACCGCCGCCGCCAGATCGGCCACCTCGGCCTCGGCCAGGAACCCGACGTGCCCCAGGTTGACGCCCAGCAGCGGCGTGCCCGCCGGCCTGGCCATCTCTGCGGCGCGCAGCAGCGACCCGTCGCCGCCGAGCACGATCATCACCTCGGCGTCCTTGGCCGCGCCCGGGTCGGCGGGCACCGCGTCGGCCTTGTCGCAGCCGATCTCCGCGCACTCGGTGTCGAGCACCCTGACGGTGATGCCGGCGTCGACCAGCCGGTTGATGACCAGCCGGGCGCTGTCGATGGCGGCGCCGCGCCCGGTGTGCACGGCGACCAGCACGGTGCGATTCATTGCGGCCCTTCCGCGACGGCACGCTGGATCTCGGCGTCGAGGTCGGCGACCTGCGGCGCGCCCTCCCCCTTGCCCAGCCACAGCAGATACTCCACATTCCCCGACGGCCCCGGCAGCGGGCTGGCGGTCACGCCGCGCACGCTCAGCCCCAGCTCCAGCGCCTTGGCCGCGGCGTCGCGCACGGAGCGCGCGCGCAGCTCGGGATCCCGTACGACGCCGCCCGCCCCCACCAGGTCCTTGCCCACCTCGAACTGCGGTTTCACCAGCATCACGAAATCGGCCCTGGGCGCGGCGACCGCCGCCAGCGCGGGCAGCACCAGCCGCAGCGAGATGAACGACAGGTCGCCCACGATCAGCGTGGGCGGCTCGCCCACCATCTCGGGGGTCAGGTCGCGCACGTTGACGCGCTCCATGACCGTCACCCGCTCGTCGTTGCGCAGCGACCAGGCGAGCTGGCCGTAGCCGACGTCCACGGCCAGCACGTGGGCGACCCCCCGGCGCAGCAGCACGTCGGTGAACCCGCCCGTGGACGCGCCCGCGTCGAGGCAGCGGCGGCCCGCAACCTCCAGGGCGCCGAACGCGTCGAGCGCGCCGAGCAGCTTGTGCGCTCCGCGCGAAACGTAGTCGGGCCCGTCGTCGGAGGCGGCCACGACGATGGCGGAGGCGGTGTCGACCTGGGTGGCCGGCTTCTCGGCCCGCCGGCCGCCGACGCTGACCCGGCCGGCCTCGATGAGCTGCGCGGCCTGCTCGCGCGAGCGGGCCATGCCGCGGCGCACGAGCTCGCTGTCGAGGCGGATCCTGCGGCTCACCGGCCGGACTCTCCGGGCGCCGGGTCGTCCACCGCGGCCAGCGTGCCCTCCAGCTCGGAGAACGCCTCGTCGAAGACCGCGACGTGCTCGCTCACGGGCAGCTCGCCCAGCCGGCCGAGGCCGGCCACGATGGCGTCGACCCGCTCGTCACCGGTCTCCTCCGGCACCTCACTCATGACTCGACCGTAACGCCTCCCGCGAGCGCCCGGGACCTTGGCAGGCGTGTCACACGTTGAAGCACATACGGGGGTGCTACTGATGTGGAACGCTACCGTCCGCAAAAGGAAAGAAAGGATGCGCATCATGGCAAGCGTCGAGGAGTGCCGGGCGGCACTGGCCAAGCTCGTCGCGCAGTTCGACGAGATCGACGAGGCGGACCGTGCCAAGCACGTGGTCGAGCGCACGGTCAGCTGCCGGGTGTCCGACCTCGACGTGATCTTCTACGGCCGGCTGCACCACGGGGGGCTGGACCCGTTCACGCAGGAGCCGCCGGCGGACGGCAAGCCGGCCGACGTGAAGCTCACGATCGTCAGCGACGACCTGATCGCGCTGGTCGACGGGGAGCTGGATCTGGCACGGGCGCTGCTCGGGGGGCGGGTGAAGATCGACGCGAGCTTCGGCGACCTGCTCCGCCTGCGCCGGCTGATCTGACCGCCCGGCCGGGCGCCCCAGGGTCCTCGGCCGGGCCCTTGACGTACGTCGTCGTCCAAATATTTAATCGTTGCGTTAACTATTACGCGACGAATGAAACACTATGGGTCTGATCATCGACGCCCGGCGGCTGAGCCGCACCTTCGGCGAGCAGGTCGTCGCCGTGGACACCCTCACCCTCCAGATCCCTCCCGGCGAGATCTTCGGCCTCCTCGGCCCGAACGGCGCCGGCAAGACCACCACGATCAGGATGCTCGCCACGCTCCTGCCGCCCAGCGGGGGCACGGCACGGGTGTGCGGGTTCGACGTGGTGCGGGCCGCCTCGGAGGTGCGCGGCCGGATCGGGTACGTGATGCAGCAGGTCTCCCCGATGGGCCACTATCTGCTCACCGGCCGGGAGAAGGCCGAGATCGAGGCCGCCCTGTACCACGTGCCCAGACGGCGGCTGAAGGACAGGGTCGCCGAGGTGCTCGACCTCGTCGGGCTGACGCGGCACGCCGACCGGCTCGTCCAGGAGTACTCAGGCGGCATGCAGAAGCGCCTCGACCTCGCCTGCGGCCTGTTGCACCGGCCGGAGCTGCTGATCCTCGACGAGCCCACGCTCGGCCTGGACGTGCAGTCGCGCCACCACATCTGGGAGCACGTCCGCGCCCTCTGCGACGCCGGCATGTCCGTGCTCCTGGCCACCAACTACATGGACGAGGCCGACCGCCTCTGCGACCGGCTCACGATCATCGACGACGGCCGCCAGGTCGTCACCGGCACCCCGGCCGAGCTGAAGGCCGCGCTGGGGGCGCCGTCCCTGGACGAGGTGTTCCTGCGTCACACCGGGCACGAACTACGGGAGGAGCAGCGCTGATGTGGTCGCAGGAGGTGCTGGCGCTGTCGCGCCGCTGGCTGCTGATGACGCTGCGGGAACGCCTGAACCTGCTCTTCAGCGTCCTCCAGCCGGCCGTGTGGCTGATCTTCTTCGCCGGCGGCATGGGCGGCGCGGTGGACGCGCGGGTCGTGGGGACGGGCGACTACATCGCCTTCGCGGTGCCGGGGGTCATCGCGTTCACCGTGGTGGGCAACGGGGTGACGGCGGCCATGCCGCTGCTGTTCGACAAGGAGACGGGGTACCTCGACAAGCTGCTCAGCATGCCGATCAGGCGCAGCTCGCTGATCGTGTCGCGGTTCGTGTTCCAGGTGGGCATGAACTCGGCCCAGGTGCTGGTGATCCTGCTCGTCGCGTTCGCCCTCGGCGTGCGTCCCGCCTCGGGGCCGCTGGGGGTGCTCGCGATCCTACTGGTCACGGCGCTGCTCACGCTGGCGCTCACGGCGGCGGCGATGGCGCTGGCCTGCGCGGTGCCGTCACACGGGACGTTCTTCGCCATCACCGGCTTCGCGTCGTTGCCGCTGCTGTTCATGAGCAACGCGTTCGTGCCGCTGTCCGCCATGCCCGGGTGGATGGAGGTGGTGGCACGGGTGAATCCGCTCACGTACGCGATCGAGGCGATGCGGGTACTGGTGTTGCGGGGGTGGGGTGCTGGGGTGCCTGTGTCGCTGGGCGCGCTGGCGGTGGCCTCGGCCCTGCTCCTGGCGGTCGGCGCCTGGCAATTCACCCGCCAGACCAGCCACCGCATCACCTGACCGGCGCCCGGACTACCCCACCCGGTCGAGCACCGGCTTGACCGCGTCCTCCTCCACCCTGCCGTCACCGGCCACCGCCCAGGCCGCGTCGCAGGCGGCTCGCAACCCATCGATCCGGCTCCCCTCCCCCTCCAGCCGCAGCACGCCGTCCCGCCACTCGGCCCGCCACCCCCCGCAAACCCCATCACGCACCTCGGGATAAGGCTGCAGCAACGCCCCCAGATCCTCCCCCACATACGTGGGCCGATGCCGCGGCTCCGCCGTCAGCACATCGACCGCCGTCGCCACCCCGGTCAGCACCAGCAGACTCTCGACCCCCGCGTTGGAGGCCCCCTCGATATCGGTGTCGAGCCGGTCCCCCACCACCAGCGGCCGCCGCGCCCCGGTGCGGATCATCGACTCCCGGTGCAGCGGCGGATCAGGCTTACCGGCATAGATGGGCTCCACCCCGGTGGCATGCGCGATCACCCGCACCATGGCCCCGTTCCCGGGCAGCTCCCCGCGCCCGGTCGGCATCGTGCTGTCCCCGTTGGACGCCACGAACAACGCCCCCTGCCGCACCGCCAGCGCCCCCTCCGACAGCAGCCCGTACGACAATCCGGGCGCGATCCCCTGCACCACGGCGACAGGCGACTCGGCAGCCGTAGAGACGGGACGCAACCCGCGATCCCGTACCGCCAGCCGCAACCCGGACCCGCCGACCACGAGCACCTTCGCCCCGGCCGGCACCCGCTCCGCGATCAACCGGGCGGCCGCCTGCGCCGAGGTCACCACGTCCGCGGCCGAGGCGGGCGCACCCAGCTCACGCAGGTGCGCCGCGATGGCCGCCGGTGTACGCGAGGCGTTGTTGGTGACGTACGCCAGCCGCGCCCCGCGCCGCCGCGCCTCCTCCAACGCCTCCGGAGCCCCCGGCACCGCGCGGCTGCCCAAATAGACCACGCCGTCGAGGTCGAGCAGCAGGGTGTCATAGCCGTCGATCAGCACAACGCCTCTTCCCGTTTGACTCTCACGTTGCGTGAGACTTTAGCGTCGCCCTCGTACCCACCCAGAGAAAGGACGACCATGTCGGCGAACCTCAATCTCTCCGCCGAGGACCGCGCCGAACTCTTCGGCGACTTCGACCCGGACACGCACGCGGCCGAAGCGGAGCGACGCTGGGGCGGCACGCAGGCCTGGGCGGACGCGACGCGCCGCTCCTCCTCCTACACCAAGCAGGACTGGAAGCGCTTCATGGCGGAGGCCCGCGACATCGCCACCCGCCTCGCGGACGCCCTCCGCTCCGGCATCCCCGCGGACAGCGACCTGGCCATGGACCTGGCGGAGGAACACCGGGCCCACATCTCCCGCTGGTGCTACGAGTGCACGTACGAGATCCACCGGGGCCTCGGAGAGCTGTACGTCTCCGATCCCCGCTTCACCGGCTCCCTCGACGCCACCACCCCCGGCCTGGCGGCCTACCTCCACTCAGCCATCACCGCCAACGCCGACCGCCACAGCTCCTGAACCCCCACCCTCGGAGGCCGACGAGCACGCCGACCGGGTGATCGTCATCGCCAGGGGACCCCACGCCCCCGACACCCCCGACGACCCGGCAACCTCCCCAACCCGGGTCGTGCGGGCCTCAACCTCCGAGCCAACATCACCTCAGCCCCACCTCAGCCGTGCCCTCGGCCCACCCCGGCCCGACCCCAGCCGCGCCCACAGCCCAATCCCAGCCACCATGCGCGGCCACCATGCGCGGCCACCACATAACTGCAAATACCAACCTCACATCTCCCGACGAGCCCGCAACGTCGCACGCACACTCTTCAGAGCCGACACGTAATTCCGCTCGTCCGGCCGCATGGCGACGGCGATGGCCAGCGGCTCCTGCGCCCCTTCCACATCACCGGTCCGCCACAACGCCAACCCCAACCCGAAATAGGCATAATCCTCCGCCGGATTGGCGTCCACGATCTGCCGAAAGCTGGCCGCCGCCTCCGCGTACTGCCGCGAGTTGAACTGCGCCCGCGCCAGCGCCTCCAGGATGCTCCGCGACTCAGGCTCGGCCGCGGCGGCCCTCTCGAGCAACGCCGCCGCAGCCGCTGGGCTGCCCTCCTGCAGCAGCTTCACCCCGCGCTGATACCAGTCGTAGACACTGCCCTGGGGGACACCCGCGCTCTCCTCATGACCATTCCCATCCTGACCCATGCGTGAGGACTCCTTCATCGCTGTACGGTGACCCGGCTCCGACCTGCCTCGGACCGGACACGACTGCAACCCTGGGGCGACTTCTGGAAGGCGCAAGCATTTATGGGAGCATGCCCGGTATGGGGACTCCTGAACTGCCGGTACCCGCTGGACTGGTACTACGGCCTTTCCGAGGCGTGCGTTTCGCTGTCGAAGATCCCGCCAAGGTGACCTCCCCACCGTACGACCTGATCTCCGACGCCGACGTAGAGGTCCTGCTGGACTCTCACCCGAACAACGTCGTCCGCCTCATCCTTCCCTGCTCCTCCCGAAGCAACTCCTCACCCGAAACACCGCAGGCACAACAGGCCACCGCACCCGGCCAACCCGCCGACCCGGCCTCCCCCACCGCAGAAACACCTCTTCAACCCCGGTACGCCGTGGCCAGGGACACGCTCAAGGAGTGGCTCGACTCGGGTGTGCTCGTGCGGGACGACGTACCGGCGCTGTACGTCTACGAGCAGAGCGGCCCGAACGTCCTGCAACGCGGCCTGATCGGCGACGTGGGCCTGGCCGACCCGGGGCAGCGCATCATCCTGCCCCACGAGGACGTCTTCCCCGGCCCCATCGCCGACCGCCTCGCCCTCATGAGCACCACTCAGGCCAACCTCGAGCCCATCTTCCTCCTGTACGACGGCGGCGACGGCGGCGACGGCGACGGCGCAGCGACCCGCCTGGTGGACGAGGTGGCCTCCACCCGCCACCCCCTCGTCGCGGCGCACACGGAGGACGGCCTGACACACCGCCTCTGGGCGATCACCGCCCCCGAGGAGATCGCCGCGATCAACGCCGACCTCCACCACCGCCAAGCCCTGATCGCCGACGGCCATCACCGGTACGCGACCTACCGCGTCCTCCAACGCCAGGAACGCGCCACCCACCACGAGCTCCCCGATTACGACGACGCGGCGCTGGGCCCGTGGGACTTCGGCCTGGCCCTGCTCGTCGACTCCCACGCGTACCCGCCTGATCTCAAGGCCATCCACCGCGTCGTCCACGGCCTCCCCCTGAACGAGGCGGTGGCCAGAGCAAAGGGCTCGTGGCAGGTGCACGACTACAAGGACCTGGCGGCCGGCCTGGCCGCGCTCGAAAGGGCCGCGGAGCCCGCGTTCCTGCTCGCCGGCGAGGACGGCTCGCACCTGCTCACCGACCCGGACCCGGTACAGCTCGCCCGCGCCATGCCTCCGGACCGTTCCGAACGCTGGAACTCCTTGAACACCTCCGTACTCAGCGAGTTCGTCCTGCCCGTGGTGTGGGGCATGCGCGACAACGATCAAACCGTACGCATCGTCCACCACGACACGGATGCCGCCGTGCGCCTGGCCATCCAGACCGGCGGCACGGCCGTGATCCTCAAGCCGCTCGCGGTCGACGATGTGCTGGCGATCGCCGCGGGCGGCGAACGGGTTCCTCGCAAATCCACCTCCTTCGGCCCGAAACCGAGAACCGGTCTGGTCCTACGCACGTTCGCCAACGGCTGAGGCAACCGCTGCTCGGGCAGGCGTCCGCACACACCGGCTCCTTCGGTCGACTCCTGCCCGAGCGCGCCCGTACCGCGCGCCTCCTTACCTCAGCCCGTTCCGCGCGCCCTCCGCCTCAGCGCGCATGCCCACCTGGGCACCGTCCCAGCGCGCATGCTTCACCCGGTGGCGGGCCCACGCGGCACCTACTGCAAGCGGCATCCGCCCCAGACACGCCTACCGCAACCGGCATCCGCCCCAGCACGTCGGCGCACCCGGGCCAGCATTCGGACGGCCAGCTCTTCGGTCGCGACGCCCTTCATCATCCGCACGTTCACACCGGCACGCGCCACCTCCCCTCACCAATCTCAGGTCCGGCCTGCGCCGGCGGAGATTGCCCATCGGCCGCACATCGGCCCCACCCCTCCGATGTCCCTTGATCCCGGTCGGCGTCCCTCAGGACCGACCATGCGCATCGCGGCGGCCGGCCGGGTCAGCCGGTGGGTGCCAGGTAGGGCACCTGCCGCGGGATCAGGGCAGCGAGGCGTGCGGGATCGGCGGGAGTGGTGACCGCCGGGGCGGCGGGCTCGAAGAGCTCGGGGTTTTCCGGGAGCTGGGGGTCCTCAGCAAGCTCGGCTTCGTATGGTTGGGCGGTGCTCACCTCTACCTCGTAGCGCCAGCTCTTGCCGGTCGAGGGACCGTAGACGCGGCAGCGGAAGGAGCCCGTCACCTCGATCGGGTCGCGGGGCTTCATCGCGCGGACGACGGCGGCCGCCTCCGGGTTGAACGTGATGCAGGGAACGCTGTCGCTCAGCGTGGCGCCGCGCCGGTGGCGGCGACGACGGACGATGATGCGCCACTTCGTCAGGGTGTCACCGCTCGGCAGGGAATGGTCCTCGGCCGGCGCTGACAGTCTGCCCACCAGCAAGACTTCGTTTCGGTCCACGGTGGTCCTCCTATCGGTGCTGTGCTCGGGATCACTCTCTACGATGAGGGGACGCCGGATCGGCTCGAACGTCGTTCTGGGGATAACGGCTGGAAGCTTGGGAGTGCCTGTGGACAACATCACCGCGCTCGGCGGCGACGTCTATGAGATCGACACCAAGATGGCCGGGTTCGCGGGCATCACCGCTGGTTATCTGATCCTCAGTGACCGGCCCTGCCTCGTGGAGACCGGCACTTCGACCTCGGCTCCTGTGGTGCGCGACGCGATCGCCTCGCTCGGCGTCGGCCCGGAGGACCTGGCCACGGTCGTGGTGACCCATATCCATCTCGATCACGCTGGTGGCGTCGGTGACATCGCCAGGTTCTTCCCGTCCGCGCAGGTCGTCGTGCACGAGAAGGGCGCCCGGCACCTCGCCGAACCGTCACGGCTCATGACCAGCGCGCGCATGGTGTGGGGCGATCGGCTCGACACGCTTTTCGGCGAGTTGTCCCCCACCGAGGCCGAACGCATCGTCGCCCTCGGCGACACCGGCGCCATCGACCTGGGCAACGGGCGCACGCTGAACAGCCACTACTCGCCCGGACACGCGAAACACCACGTGGGGCTGGTGGACTCCGCCACGGGTGATCTGTATGTCGGTGACGCGGCCGGAGTCTATCTGCCTGAGACGGGCGATCTGCGCCCGGCCACTCCGCCACCGGACTTCGACCTGAAGACCGCGCTCGACTCTATCGCGCTGTTCGAGGCGCTTGGGCCGCAGCGGTTGCTGTTCAGCCACTATGGGCCGGTTGAGGCCGTTCGAGAGACGCTTGAGCGATCTGCGGAGGAGCTTCAGGTCTGGGTTGATCTCACGCGGCAGGCCCGGTCGGAGGGCATGGACCTGGACCACGCCGTCGCCATGGTGAGGGAACGCACCAAGGAGCGCTACAGCGCGATGACAGCGGACGAGGCCACGGCTGAGCAGTTCGAGTTGTTGAGTGGTGCGCCGTCGAATGTGGCGGGGATCATGCACTGGTTGGACCGCGTCTCGCCCTGATCGGCGGGAGTGGCCGCACGCGGTGGTGGCGTGGGGCCGCAGTGGGGTGCGGTGCAGGTGCGGGTGCTGACGCGGGCGCTGGCGCGAGTGTGGGCGCTGGCGCGAGTGCGGGTGCTGGCGCGAGTGCGGGTGCTGACGCGGGCGCGGGTGCTGACGCGGGCGCGGGTGCTGACGCGGGCGCGGGTGCTGACGCGGGCGCGGGTGCTGACGCGGGCGCGGGTGCTGACGCGGGCGCTGGCGCGGGCGCGGGTGCGGTAAGCGGTGAAGGCACTGAGTCTGGTGCGCAGACCCATGAAGCGCTGAACGCGGTGCGCGCCCCCACCAAAACGCGAACCCGCCGCACTGGCCTCCCTCACCAGAGGAAGGCCCGTACGGCGGGCTGCGTGGACTGAGCGTCAGTCCTCGTTCTTCGGCTTCTCCGCAGGCGATTCAGCGTCCGCGTCCAGAACGTCACCGAAGTTCGGCTCGATGAACGCCGGCGTGATCCCAATCACCCCAGGCGCCTGCTCTCCCGCTTCCTTCACCTCAGCAGGCTCGGCGTCCTCCCCCGCCCCGGCGGCCTTCCCAGCCTCGCCAGCCTGCTCAGGCCTGGCAGGCTGCTCAGGCTTGGCAGGCTGCTCAGGCTCCGCAACCTCCTCCGGCAAAAGCACGACGTCCGAGTCGTCCTCGTCGTCGTCCTCGTCCTCGTCGTCCTCGTCATCCTCAGCGGAGGCCACGTCCGAAGCCTCGGCAGCCGAAGAGTCGCGCTCCTCCTCATCCGGCTCATCACCGATCTCGGATTCGCCCTCTTCCGACGATTCGTCCACCTCGTCAGAGATGGACTCGTCGTCATCCAGAAGATCCCCGGCCTCGGCGAGGGCGGCGTCATCGTCCGGCTCCTCGTCCGCGATGGCCGCGTCACCGGCCGCCGACACGCCGGCGTCGTCGAAGTCGTCCTCCTCGTCGAAGTCCTCTTCGACGTCCTCGATGACGGCTCCCGTCAGCTCGGCATACCGCTCGGCCGCGTCCGTCTCCCCGTCCTCGTCGAACGCCATCGCGCGCCCGAACCAGTCCGTGGCCGCGTCCTGATGCCCCGCGTCGGCCAGCGCGTCCGCGTAGGCGAACGCCAGCCGCGCCGACCACGGCTTGGGCTGCGGGTCGCGCAGCTCGGGCAGACGTTGCAGGGTGATCACGGCGGCGTCGTGCTGACCCAGGTCGCGGCGGGCGCCGGACTCGACGATGGTCAGCTCGATGCGACCGGCCCGGTCGAGGCGCTCGGCCTCGGGCGAACGTACGAGGTCGATGGCACGCTCCGGACGGCCCATGCCGCGCTCACAGTCGGCCATGACCGGCAGGTAAGCGTCCGACCCCGTCATCCGCCTGGCCGCCCGCAGGTCGCTCAGCGCCTCGGAGAAGTGCCCAGCGCGGTAGGCGACGATGCCCGCGGCCTCGCGTACGACACCGATGCGGGCCGCGAACCTGCGCGCCACCTTCGTGTGCTCGTGCGCCCGGTCGGCGTCGTCCTCCTCCAGCGCGCGCTCGGCGGCCACCAGGTGCCGGCCGACCAGGTCGGCGAGGTCACCAGGAAGCGAACGCAGCTCCTCCAGGACCTCCTTGTCGAGCTCGTCGACGGTGATGTCGGGCGCCACCTCGGGCAGCTTCTCGCGCTGCGGGGCCTCGGCGGCGTCCTCACGGTCGCTCCTGCCGTACCTCGCGCGAGACCCCGCGCCGGGACGCTCCTCGCGGCCTTCCCGGGAGAACGGGCGAGAGTCACGGTCACCGCGCTCACGGAAACCGCCCTCGCGCCTGTCACCGTAGCCGCCACGGTCGCCACGGTCGCCCTCTCGGCGCGGCCCACGGTCGTCGCGGAAGCCACCCTCACGGCGGCCACCACCACCGTAACCGCCCTCACGACGGTCACCGTAGCCACCGCTCCGACGGGGGCCACGGTCGGCGTAGCCGCCGCCCTCGCGCCGCTCACCGTAACCGCCTTCACGACGGAGACCGCGATCGTCACGGAACCCGCCCTCAGGCCGGGGGCCACGGTCCTCGCGGAATCCACCTTCACGGCGGGGCCCACGATCATCCCGGAAGCCACCCTCTCGGCGGGGCCCACGATCATCCCGGAACCCACCCTCACGGCGCGGCCCACGATCCTCACGGAACCCACCCTCACGGCGCGGCCCACGATCCTCACGGAACCCACCCTCACGGCGCGGCCCACGATCCTCACGGAAGCCACCCTCACGGCGCGGCCCACGATCCTCACGGAAGCCACCCTCACGACGGGGACCACGATCCTCACGGAAGCCACCCTCACGACGGGGACCACGATCCTCACGGAAGCCACCCTCACGACGGGGACCACGATCCTCACGGAAGCCACCCTCACGACGGGGACCACGATCCTCACGGAAGCCACCCTCACGACGAGGGCCGCCATCCCGGAATCCACCCTCACGGCGCGGCCCGAAGCCGCCGCCTTCGCGACGCGGCCGGAAATCGTCGCGGTCGCGGTAGGTACGACGCTCCTCGCCCTCACGGCGCGGCCCATCGCCCTCACGGCGAGGCCCGCGATCATCGCGGAACCCACCCTCACGGCGCGGCCCACGATCATCCCGGAACCCGCCCTCGCGACGCGGCCCGTAGCCACCTTCACGGCGGGGCCCGCGATCGTCGCGGAACCCACCTTCGCGGCGAGGCCCGCGATCGTCACGGAATCCACCCTCACGGCGCGGCCCACGGTCCTCGCGGAACCCACCCTCACGACGGCCACCACCGGCATAACCGCCCTCGCGACGGTCGCCGTAGCCACCCTCGCGGCGCGGCCCGCGATCGTCCCTGTCCCGATAGGTACGGCGGTCGTCACCCCGAGGTCCGCGATCGTCCCCTTCACGCCTGGGGCCGCGGTAGCCGCCCTCACGGCGGGGGTTGAAGTCGTCGCGGTCGCGGAACGGCCGGCGCTCGTCGCCTTCGCGGCGCCCGCCACGGTCGTCTCGTTGATCGTCGCGCCGCGGCCCGCGGTCACCGCGGTTGCTGGAGCGCGACCTGTCGTCGGAACGGAACGGACGGTCGCCGCCGGAGTCTCGCCCGCGAGAGCCGTAGCCGCCGCTCCTGCCGCCTCCGTCCGAGCGCCTGTCACCGTCGCCGCGCCCGCGCTGTCCGCCGTCCGATCCGTTATCTCTGTTCACTTCTGGTCCATTTCGTTGGCTCACCCAGCGGACTCACAACGACGGTCCACTGTGGCTGGTCGCCGCCCGCCCCGCGGGCCTTACGCGACGAAGGCCACCCGTGGGGGGTGGCCCGGTCTCCCCAGCCTAGCAAGCCATTGCACGTCCACGAGCCCGTCGCAACCGCGATATTGATTGGACCGCAAAACGTCGGGTCAGCGAGACTGCTCGCCATGTCACTACGCTTCCACGAGATCGCCGAATCCCGTCACCGCATCTTGAACCCGATAACGGACGACAAGCTCGACCTCCTCGGCGAAATCTGCCGTTTCGCGCCCGGCACCCGCATTCTGGACCTCGCGTGCGGCAAGGGCGAGCTCCTGTCCCGCTGGGCGGCCAGCTATGGCGTCCAGGGCGTCGGCGTCGACATCAGCCAGGTCTTTCTGGACGCCGCCAGGACCCGCGCCGACGAGCTCGGCGTGGCCGGCCAGGTCAAGTTCGTGGAAGCCGATGCCGCCGCCTACGAGGACACCGCTAAGTCGTACGACGTCGTGTCCTGCATCGGCGCGACCTGGATCGGCGGCGGCCTGGAAGGCACCTTGTCGCTCATGCGCCGCTGGTTGCGTCCGAACGGCATCGTGCTGGTCGGCGAGTGTTATTGGACGTCACCGCCCCCGGCCGAGGCGTGCACCTCGCTGGGGGTTGAGAAGGACGCGTTCACCTCGCTGATCGGTACGGCGGACCGCGCCGAGCACGCGGGCTTCGAACTGCTGGAGATGGTGCTGGCGAGCCCTGACAGCTGGGACAGGTATGTCGCCGGCCAATGGTGGACGATCAGTGACTGGCTGCGTGAGAATCCCGATGATCCGGACGTGCCGGCGATGCGTGACTTCCTGGCGCAGGCACGACGGTCTCATCTGGAGTATGGCCGGGACTACTTGGGCTGGGGCGTGTTCGTCCTGCGAGCGATGTAACCGGTCGTGCTGCCCGGTTGCCGACCAGGTGCCCGGGCACAACGCCTGAGCAAGCGCCTTGCCGCGAGCAAGCGCCGCGCCCGAGCGAATCGCCACTCCTCGGAACAAGCGCCACGCCCGGGGACACGCGCCAGCCCAGACGTGAACGCCAGGCCTGGACACAAGCGCACGCCCGGCGACAGCACAACAGGCGGCACAACACGCCGGAGACGGCGCTGGTCGTCTCCGCTCTGGAAACGCCACGCCCTTTCGTCGTCAGGGACCTGGCACGCAGAGAGGCCCGATGTGTCGGCGCCGAGACCCTGAGCCAGGAAGAAGCTCTGGCGCATCGACGCCGAGCCCCTGCGAACGAAGATGCCCTGGCGACGCATCGACACGGAGAGCCTGGAAGCGAAAACGGCTCGGCGCACCAAGGCCGAGGCGCTGGACGCGAAGCGACCCCCCGCTCGATGTCGAGGGCCCCTGGAAAAGCGAAGAGGCCCCGACGCTCAGCATCGGGGCCTCTTCAAACGATTGTCCGGCGGTGACCTACTCTCCCACACCCTCCCGAGTGCAGTACCATCGGCGCAGGGAAGCTTAACTTCCGGGTTCGGAATGTAACCGGGTGTTTCCTTCCCGCCATAACCGCCGTAACCCTGCGAAACAGCACTGGTTGCTGTCTCAGAATTGCCTAGTGGACGCGAGCAAGATGCTTTGTGGTCAAGTCCTCGGCCTATTAGTACCGGTCAGCTCCACACGTTACCGTGCTTCCACCTCCGGCCTATCAACCCGGTCGTCTACCGGGAGCCTTACCCACTCTCGTGGTGGGAGACCTCATCTCAAGGCGAGCTTCCCGCTTAGATGCTTTCAGCGGTTATCCCTTCCGAACGTAGCCAACCAGCCGTGCACCTGGCGGTACAACTGGCACACCAGAGGTTCGTCCGTCCCGGTCCTCTCGTACTAGGGACAGCCCCTTTTCAAGTCTCCTGCGCGCGCAGCGGATAGGGACCGAACTGTCTCGCGACGTTCTAAACCCAGCTCGCGTACCGCTTTAATGGGCGAACAGCCCAACCCTTGGGACCTACTCCAGCCCCAGGATGCGACGAGCCGACATCGAGGTGCCAAACCATCCCGTCGATATGGACTCTTGGGGAAGATCAGCCTGTTATCCCCGGGGTACCTTTTAGCCGTTGAGCGACACCGCTTCCACACGCCGATGCCGGATCACTAGTCCCAGCTTTCGCTCCTGCTCGACCCGTCAGTCTCACAGTCAAGCTCCCTTGTGCACTTACACTCGACACCTGATTGCCAACCAGGCTGAGGGAACCTTTGGGCGCCTCCGTTACCCTTTAGGAGGCAACCGCCCCAGTTAAACTACCCACCAGACACTGTCCCCGATCCGGATCACGGACCAGAGTTAGACGTTCAAAACGACCAGAGTGGTATTTCACCAATGACTCCACCCGAACTAGCGTCCGAGCTTCCCAGTCTCCCACCTATCCTACACAAGACGCTCCAAACGCCAATGTCAAGCTGTAGTGAAGGTCCCGGGGTCTTTCCGTCCTGCTGCGCGTAACGAGCATCTTTACTCGTAGTGCAATTTCGCCGGGTCTGCGGTTGAGACAGCGGGGAAGTCGTTACGCCATTCGTGCAGGTCGGAACTTACCCGACAAGGAATTTCGCTACCTTAGGATGGTTATAGTTACCACCGCCGTTTACCGGCGCTTAAGTTCTCACCTTCGCCCAGCAAGCTGAGCTAAGCGGTCCCCTTAACGTTCCGGCACCGGGCAGGCGTCAGTCCGTATACATCGTCTTACGACTTCGCACGGACCTGTGTTTTTAGTAAACAGTCGCTTCCCCCTGGCCACTGCGACCCCCACCAGCTCCGAGTGCAAGACTCATCACCAGCAGAGGTCCCCCTTCTCCCGAAGTTACGGGGGCAATTTGCCGAGTTCCTTAACCACAGTTCACCCGATCGCCTTAGTATTCTCTACCTGACCACCTGAGTCGGTTTAGGGTACGGGCCGCCACAACACTCACTAGAGGCTTTTCTCGGCAGCATAGGATCATCCACTTCACCACAATCGGCTCGGCATCACATCTCAGGATTAACGCGCGGCGGATTTGCCTACCGCACTCCCTACATGCTTACCCCAGGACAACCATCGCCTGGGCTGGACTACCTTCCTGCGTCACCCCATCGCTTACCTACTACCCAATCAGGTCGAGCGTTCGGCCTAACATCAGTCCCGAAGGACCGACTGACTTAAGGACTCTTAGTATCAAGGGGTTCAGTATGGGCGCATTGAAGCGGGTACGGGAATATCAACCCGTTGTCCATCGACTACGCCTGTCGGCCTCGCCTTAGGTCCCGACTTACCCTGGGCGGATTAGCCTGGCCCAGGAACCCTTGGTCATCCGGCGCGAGGGTTTCTCACCCTCGATTCGCTACTCATGCCTGCATTCTCACTCGCACAGCCTCCACAACTAGATCACTCTGCTGCTTCACCGGCTGCACGACGCTCCCCTACCCATCAACTCCACATGGGAGTCAATGCCACGACTTCGGCGGTGTACTTGAGCCCCGCTACATTGTCGGCGCAGAATCACTTGACCAGTGAGCTATTACGCACTCTTTCAAGGGTGGCTGCTTCTAAGCCAACCTCCTGGTTGTCTCTGCGACTCCACATCCTTTCCCACTTAGCACACGCTTAGGGGCCTTAGTCGGTGATCTGGGCTGTTTCCCTCTCGACTACGAACCTTATCGCCCGCAGTCTCACTGCCACGCTCTCACTTACCGGCATTCGGAGTTTGGCTGACGTCAGTAACCTTGTCGGGCCCATCGGCCATCCAGTGCTCTACCTCCGGCAAGAAACACGCGACGCTGCACCTAAATGCATTTCGGGGAGAACCAGCTATCACGGAGTTTGATTGGCCTTTCACCCCTACACACAGATCATCCCCCAGGTTTTCAACCCTGGTGGGTTCGGTCCTCCACCCAGTCTTACCTGAGCTTCAACCTGCCCATGCGTAGATCACTCCGCTTCGGGTCTACAGCATGCGACTCAAACGCCCTCTTCAGACTCGCTTTCGCTACGGCTCCCCCACACGGGTTAACCTCGCCACACACCATAACTCGCAGGCTCATTCTTCAAAAGGCACGCAGTCACATCACAGCCGATCCGAAAATCAGCTAAGCTCCTACGGCTTGTAGGCACACGGTTTCAGGTACTATTTCACGACCCCTCACCGGGGCACTTTTCACCTTTCCCTCACGGTACTCGTGCACTATCGGTCATCAGGGAGTATTTAGGCTTACCAGGTGGTCCTGGCAGATTCACACAGGATTCCTCGAGCCCCGTGCTACTTGGGATCCCCTCCAGCAGTCGACAAGGTTTCGCCTACCCGGCTCTCACGGTCTACGGCAGCCCTTCCCAGAGCTTTCAACTACCCCATCGATTTATCACTGCTCGAAGCAGCGGCAGCCACTTCAAGAAGGTCCCACGACCCCGGACATGCAACGCCTGCCGGCTATCACACACGCCCGGTTTAGCCTCATCCGCTTTCGCTCACCACTACTCACGGAATCACTGTTGTTTTCTCTTCCTACGGGTACTGAGATGTTTCACTTCCCCGCGTTACCACCAACCGCCCTATACATTCAGGCGGAGGCAACACCACATGACTGGTGCTAGGTTTCCCCATTCGGACATCCCCGGATCAACGTCTGGTTGGCGACTCCCCGAGGCTTAACGCAGCCTCCCACGTCCTTCATCGGCTCCTGATGCCAAGGCATCCACCGTGTGCCCTAAAAAACTTGGCCACAAAGATGCTCGCGTCCACTATGCAAATCTCAAACAACAAACAGCAAACCACCGCCACAAACACCTGCGTGCCTGCTTGAGTGGTCCTGTCCCAGAAGAACCGGTCGCCCGTTTCCTCAGGACCCAACAGTGTGTCCAACCAGCCGGCACCCCCAGACGACCCCGTTCCCACTCCCCTTACGAGGCGGTACTAGCGGCCCGGCGATGCCTGCCGGTTGAGTAGCCAGTGCTCCACTAGTGAGCTGTCACCCCACCACACATTCGGCGGTGATAGGTGAGAGTGCTCCTTAGAAAGGAGGTGATCCAGCCGCACCTTCCGGTACGGCTACCTTGTTACGACTTCGTCCCAATCGCCAGCCCCACCTTCGACCGCTCCCCCCCTTACGGGTTGGGCCACGGGCTTCGGGTGTTGCCGACTTTCGTGACGTGACGGGCGGTGTGTACAAGGCCCGGGAACGTATTCACCGCAGCATTGCTGATCTGCGATTACTAGCGACTCCGACTTCATGGGGTCGAGTTGCAGACCCCAATCCGAACTGAGACCGGCTTTTAGGGATTCGCTCCACCTCACGGTATCGCAACCCTCTGTACCGGCCATTGTAGCATGTTTGCAGCCCAAGACATAAGGGGCATGATGACTTGACGTCATCCCCACCTTCCTCCGAGTTGACCCCGGCAGTCCCCCATGAGTCCCCAGCACGCCGAAGCGCCTGCTGGCAACATGGAGCAAGGGTTGCGCTCGTTGCGGGACTTAACCCAACATCTCACGACACGAGCTGACGACAGCCATGCACCACCTGTCACCCAGTCCGAAGAGGGCTCTGTCTCCAGAGCTTTCCGGGTGATGTCAAACCTTGGTAAGGTTCTTCGCGTTGCGTCGAATTAAGCAACATGCTCCGCCGCTTGTGCGGGCCCCCGTCAATTCCTTTGAGTTTTAGCCTTGCGGCCGTACTCCCCAGGCGGGGCGCTTAATGCGTTAGCTCCGGCACGGAGATCGTGGAAGATCCCCACACCTAGCGCCCAACGTTTACAGCGTGGACTACCAGGGTATCTAATCCTGTTCGCTCCCCACGCTTTCGCTCCTCAGCGTCAGGTAAGGCCCAGCAAGCCGCCTTCGCCACCGGTGTTCCTCCTGATATCTGCGCATTTCACCGCTACACCAGGAATTCCACTTGCCCCTACCTACCTCTAGCCGGCCCGTATCCACCGCAGACCCGCAGTTAAGCTGCGGGCTTTCACGGCAGACGCGACCAGCCACCTACGAGCTCTTTACGCCCAATAATTCCGGACAACGCTTGCGCCCTACGTATTACCGCGGCTGCTGGCACGTAGTTAGCCGGCGCTTCTTCTGCAGGTACACGTCAACTTCGTCCCTGCTGAAAGAGGTTTACAACCCGAAGGCCGTCATCCCCCACGCGGCGTCGCTGCGTCAGGCTTCCGCCCATTGCGCAATATTCCCCACTGCTGCCTCCCGTAGGAGTCTGGGCCGTGTCTCAGTCCCAGTGTGGCCGGTCGCCCTCTCAGGCCGGCTACCCGTCGTCGCCTTGGTAGGCCACTACCCCACCAACAAGCTGATAGGCCGCGAGCCCATCCCCGACCGAAAAACTTTCCACCACCACCCGATGCCGGAGGCGGTCGTATCCGGTATTAGACCCAGTTTCCCGGGCTTATCCCAGAGTCAGGGGCAGGTTGCTCACGTGTTACTCACCCGTTCGCCGCTCGAGTACCCCGAAGGGCCTTTCCGCTCGACTTGCATGTGTTAAGCACGCCGCCAGCGTTCGTCCTGAGCCAGGATCAAACTCTCCAAACAATGTCTGGATTATTCATCCGAGCAAAATCCATCAAGAATCATGTCTTGACGAGGTGTTGCATGAAAATCATGCACTGGCTTTTAACACACTGTTGAGTTCTCAAGAAACGGACGCGTACTTCCCGCTCAGATCCAGAATCCTGGACCTCAGCGCGGAGGCGCTATCTCGCTCTTCTCAACTTTATCAGATCGTCGTGCTTCGTGTCAAATCCAGGGACTTGACTGGAAGTGGTTCGATCTTCCAAAGTTGTGCGCCCCGTTTCCGAGGCAACCCTCGTAACTTACCGTGGCATCCGGCTCGTGTCGAATCAACCGATTTTCCGGTGACCCGAGCACGCCCAGAAGCCGCCCATGCGGGAGCACGCCGAAGCGGCTCTGCCGGGTTGGCTCGTTTGTTTCAAGGGGCTTGCCCTGGGGCCCGTCCGCCTGACCGGCGTCCGGCTCACTCCCGGGGCGAAGTGAAAGATTAGGTCGCGATTCGCGCGACGTCAAATCGCCCCGCGTGGCTCCGCTGACTTGGCCTCCGGACCGAGGTCATGGGCGGTGTGCGGGTGCAGCGCGTCATCACAGCGCCGACGCGGGCTCCGGCTTTGGCCCCATCGCTCCGGCCCGGCCCGTCGACGGCGGCACGGCCCTGGTGACGGCCTCACCGCTCCGACCCGACCGCGGCCTCACAGCTGGGCCGTGGTCCCTGCGGCCGCCTCACAGCTGGGCCGTGGTCCCGGTGCCAGCCTCACAGCTCGGACGTTGCCCTGGCGATGGCGTCGTGGCAACGGCCCAGCAGTTCCCTCAGCGTCTGCTGTTCCTCGGCGCTGAACTCGTCCGCGATGGCCTGCTCGATCACCACGGCCCGCTCGTCCGCCACCTCCAGCGCCGCCTGCCCCGCCTCCGTCAGCCGGGTCTCCAGGACGTTGCGGTGCCACGGATGTGGCGAGCGCTCGATCAGGCCGCGCTCCTCCAGGTTCTTGAGCACGACGGTCATGGCCTGCGGTGTGACCAGGCACGTCCGGGCGAGCGCCGCGCCCGAGATGCCGGGGCTGGCGGCGAGGGCGAGCAGGGCAGCGTACTGCGGGACGGTCAGGCCGGCCGGGCGGACGGCGGCCTGTTTGGCGGTGATCAGAGCCTGCTCGGCGCGCTTGATGTCGAGACCGAGCCGTTCGTCAGCAGGCATGCCCATGCGACGGAGCGTACAACCTCAGATAAGCATTCCAGTCTTGATAGTTATCAAAGCTTTGATATTGTCCCGGAATCCAAGCTGTCCCAAGGCCCCGCGAGGGCTGAGAGAAGGTCGTACGTGATCCCGGAAAGCCACCTTGACCTGCTGACCCGTCCGCTGTTCGCGCACCTGGCGACGATCGCCCCCGACGGCACCCCCCACGTGAACCCGGTCTGGACGATCTGGGACGGCGAGCACCTGCGGTTCACCACCACGACGGATCGCCGCAAGTGCCGCAACGTGCGGCAGAACCCGAACGTCTCGGTCTCCATCAACGACCCCGAGCAGCCGTACCGTTATGTGGAGATCCGCGGTGTCGTCGAGCGAGTGGAGCCTGACCCGTCGGGTGACTTCTTCGACGTGCTGGCCGACCGCTACGGATTGACGTACGACCGGCCCGTCGGCGACGCCGAGCGGCGGGTGGTGATCGTTATGAAGCCGACACGCACCACTCAGCAGTGACGCGGAGGTGAGCCGGATGGGTTCGGCGGCGATCGGGGTGCGGGACCACTGCGGGTGGGCGGTGCTGGTGGCCGTGACCGGCGGGCACGAGCGGCCCGAGGTGCTGATGCGTGAGCGGGTCACGCTGCTCGACGATCCCGCCCTGCCCGACCAGCCCTATCACGCCGCCGTCGGGCTCGGCGCCGCCGCTGGGCTCGGCGCCGGCGCGGCCGGTGAGCTGATCGCGCTGGTCGAACGATCCGCCCGTACGGCCGCCGGCCGGGCCCTCGGCACGGCGGCCAGGGCCTTGGCCGAGGCCGGGCACCACGTGCGTGGCGTGGCGCTCGACCTGGGTGCGGTCGGGGCGGGGCGGATGGTGTTGCCCGGCGAGCTGGCCGAGGTGCTCGCCAAGCATCACTACCTGCACGGAGCCGAGGGTGAGCTTTACCACGAGGCGCTGGTGGAGGCGGCGGGCGGCGTGGGGCTGGCGGTGAGCCGGTACGACTTCAAACGGCTGCGCGAGACCGCCGCCCAGGTTCTCGGCCCCGAGGTGCCGGCACGGGTGGACGCTCTACGTGCGCGGGTCGGCACGCCGTGGACCCGTGATCACAAGGATGCCGCGCTGGGCGCTCTGCTGGTGCTCCACGCCCGCGAGTGATGCCCCTGTTGGTGCTCCACGCCCGCGAGTGACGCCCCTACTGGTGCTCGACGCATGCAAGTGGCCTCCCCTGCTGGTGCTCGACGCCGACAAGTGACATCCGCAATGCCCCGGTCGGAGGTCGGAGGTCTGATCAGCCGGATGTCGCTGATGCCCCTCTTGCGAGGTCAGGAGGCCTTTCGCGCAGTAACTTCATGGGCGGCCGAATGATCACATTAGCCATCTATCCGGCACATCGCGCGTATCCTGCCCCGGTGACCACTGCCGCCACACTCGCTCCTCCAGCCCGCCGCCCTGCCGAACGGCCGCACACCTCGCCTCCCTGGTGGATGGCGCTGGTGGGCGCGGTGGCCGGGTTCTCCGGGACGGGTTCCGCCACGCTCAACGGCGACGAACTCGCGACGATCAGTGCCGCTTCGCGTTCGTTGTCCGGGATGTTTGAGCTGGCCCGCCACATCGACGGGCACTTCCTGCCCTACTACCTGTTCATGCACTTCTGGGCGAAGGCCGGCACGTCGGAGCTGTGGCTGCGGCTGCCGTCGGCGGTGGCGATCGGGGTGGCGGCCTGGTTCCTGGTCGATCTGGGACGGCGGTTGCACAGCACGCGGGCCGGGGTGATCGCCGCCGGGATCTTCGCGATCCTGCCGTCCGTGTCCTATTACGGGGCGTTCGCCAGGTCGTACGCTTTCGCGGCGGCCGCGGTCGTGTTCTCGTTCTGGGCGCTGCACCGCGCTGTGGAGCGGCCGGGAGTGGTCCGGCGGTGGGTGCTGTACGGGGTGGCGGTGGCGCTCGTCTGCTCCACGCATCTGTTCGCGGTGCTCGTGCTGCCTGCTCAACTGCTGCTCCTGCGGCGGGCGGTGGCGGTGCGGATGCTGGCGGCGCTGGCCGTGGGGTGTGTGCCCGCCGCTGTGCTGGGGTTGATCGGGTACGGGGAGCGGCATGCGATCAGCTGGATTCCGGAGCGGGGGCCGGAGGTGTGGCTGAAGTTCCCGAAGATGGCCTCGGGTGCCACCGCGCTGGGGGTCGTGTTGTTCGCGATGGCGCTGGCCGGGGCGGTGGTGCTGTGGCGGACGGCGCGCAGGGCCGACCAAGCGAGCGCGACCGACCAAGCGAGCGCGACCGAGAAGGCGAGCGCGGCCGAGAAGGCGAGCGCGACCGAGAAGGCGAGCGCGGCCGAGAAGGCGAGCGCGGCCGAGAAGGCGAGCGCGGCCGAGAAGGCGAGCGCGGCCGACCAAGCGAGCGGAGTCGGCAGAGCGAGCGGAGTCGACAAGGCTAGTGGAACCGAAAAGGCGGGCGGGGCCGACAAGGTGTGGGCGCCGGTGCTGGCCGGGTGGCTGGTGCTGCCTCCGGTGCTGCTGCTCGCGGTGTCGTTGCTCGTGACCCCGGCCTACGTGGACCGCTACCTGTTCGTGACCGCTCCCGCACTGGCGCTGCTGGCCGGGCTGGCGGTGGCCGGACTGCCCCGGTTCCAGGGGGTGGCGGCGGTCCTGGTGGTGGCCGTCGGTTTCGGGTTGGCGTTCTCCGAGCACGCGGAGGTACGTGAGGAGAACGGGCGGTTCGAGAACATCCCGTGGGCGCTCCGGGTGATCAAGGCCGAGCCGGAGGACGCGATCGTCTACGGGCAGAGTCAGTTGCGTGCCGGGTTCGAGTACTACGCCGACTCGCTCATGCCGGTGGACGTGTTGCTGGCGGGCAGCGCGCCGGACCCCGATGGGTTCGGGTATCCGGAGGGGTCGGATGTCTCGGGCGCGCTGGAAGGGCGCGAGCGGGTTTGGGTCGTGTGGCGGGGGACGAAGCAGGCGGGGCTGAACAATGACTCCATCGCCAGGGTCGGGCAGGTGGAGCAGGCCGGGTTCGAGCTGAGCGTGGCCAAGCACTCGGGCGATCTGCCGGGGCTGACGGTGGCGTTGTTCACCCGCCGGTGAGCCGTGCGGGACGTCCACATGGAAACGGGCCCTTCGTAGCGCGAAGGGCCCGTTGTATGAGGTGAGGGACGTCAGCCGACCGTGACGCCGCCGATCGACTTCTTACCGCGCCGCAGCACCATGAACCGCCCGTGCAGCAGGTCATCGGCCCCCGGCACGTACGCCTCGTCGGTGATCTTCTGGTTGTTCAGGTAGGCGCCGCCCTCCTTGACCGCGCGCCGGGCCGCCGACTTCGACTCGACCAGCCCGCTGTCGGCGAGCAGGTCGACGAACGAGGCGCCGAGCGCGGGCACGGTGGCCTTGGGCACCTCGGCCAGCGCCGCTTCGAGGGTCGAGGCGGGCAGCTCCTCCAGGGCGCCCTGGCCGAACAGGGCCTTGGAGGCGGCGATGACCGCGTCCAGCTCCTCCCGGCCGTGCAGCAGCTCGGTGAGCTCCTCGGCCAGCGTGCGCTGGGCCTCGCGGGCGAAGGGCCGCTCGGCCACGGCCTTCTCCAGGACCTCGATCTCCTCGCGCGAGCGGAACGTGAACACCTTGAGGTAGTGGATCACGTCACGGTCGTCGGAGTTGAGGAAGTACTGGTAGAACGCGTACGGCGAGGTCATGGCCGGGTCGAGCCAGAGCGCGCCGCCCGCCGTCTTGCCGAACTTGGTGCCGTCGGCCTTGGTGATCAGCGGCAGCGTCATCGCGTGGACGTGCGCGCCCTCGACGCGGCGGATCAGGTCGGCCCCGGCGGTGATGTTGCCCCACTGGTCGCTGCCGCCGATCTGCAGCGTGCAGTTGTGCCGCCGGTAGAGCTCCAGGTAGTCGTTGGACTGCAGGATCTGGTAGCTGAACTCGGTGTAGCTCAGCCCCTCTCCCGCCAGCCGCGCGGAGACCGACTCCCTGGCCAGCATGCGGTTGACCGGGAAGTGCTTGCCGATGTCGCGCAGGAAGGCGATGGCGCTCAGCTCGCCGGTCCAGTCGAGGTTGCTGACCAGGCGGGCCGCGTTCGGCCGGGACTCGTCGAAGTCGAGGAACCTGCCGACCTGGCCGCGCAGGCGCTCCACCCACTCGGCGACGATCTCGGTGGAGTTCAGCGAGCGCTCGGTGTTACGGCCGCTCGGGTCGCCGATCAGTCCGGTGGCGCCGCCGACCAGGCCGATCGGGTTGTGCCCGGCGAGCTGGAGGCGGCGCAGCGTCAGCAGCGGCACGAAGTGGCCGATGTGCAGGGACGGCGCGGTGGGGTCGAAGCCGGAATAGACCGTGATCGGTGCCTTCGCCATGGACGCGCGCAGCGCGTCGAGGTCGGTGGACTGGGCGATCAGGCCTCGCCACGCGAGGTCGTCAAGGATGTCGGTCACGGTGATCTGGCTTTCCTGTTCGGATGCGGATGCCTTTAGCCTGCCCGATCGGTGCGCATGCGCGCCACTTGGATACGCTGGGTGTCCATGTGGAGGGTCCGTCGCGAGCTGGCTGTTTTCAAGATCTTAGGGGCTCTGGTATGTGCCGGGCTCGCCGTTTACTGGTGGTTCGAGGGCGATTTCCGGGGTGTGGTCCTGGCCGTCCCCGCGGCCGTGCTGGTGGGCGCGATGGGGCTGCGTGACGTGCTCGTCCCCGTACGGCTGGCGGCCGACCCGAGCGGCATCACCGTGGTGCACGGGTACGCGGGCAAGCTGCACGTGCCGTGGGAGTCGATCTGGGACATCAAGGTGGACGTGCGCAGGCGCTGGGGGCTGCGCAGCGAGATGCTGGAGATCGACACCGGCGACAACCTGCACATCTTCAGCCCTCACGACCTGGGCACCTCCCCCACGGAGGTGGCTGCGGCGCTGCGGCGGCGCGGGGTGTGAGCACGGTAGGGCGAGACGGTGCCGTCGCCGTCGATCCAGAACCGCCAGGGCGTGTCCTTGGCCGTCGAGACGCCGGTGCGCGGGCCTGACCTGATCAGGTCCGGGTCGGCGGGCCGGCCTTCGAGGATGGCGGCCGACTGGTGAGGTCTGCCGGCGGGTGAGCCCTCGATGACGGCGTCGAGGCCGTTGTGCTCGCGGAGCAGGCCGAGGGCGACCGCCAGCCGTGCGGGGCCGCGCGCCAGGTCACGGTCGGCGATGTGCTTGCCGACCGGCCGAGCGTCACCGGCCAGGGCGGCCTCGCCGGCCAACCGGGCGTCACCGGTCCCGGACGAGGCGGGTGGCCGGGCGTCACCCGTCCCGGACGAGGTGGGCTTGCCCGAGCGGCGCGCCCGAGCCTCCGACACACCCGCGACCACCTCCCCCGCCCGCAGCAACACCGCGGAGCCCGAGCCCTCCGGCAGGCAGACGAGGTTCGCGCAGAAGTGCATCCCGTAGGTGAAGTACACGTACAGATGCCCCGGCGCCCCGAACATGACCGCGTTGCGAGGCGTCTTGCCCCGGTACGTATGCGCCGCCGGATCCTCGCCCGGCCCGCCGTACGCCTCGACCTCGGTCAGGCGTACGGCGACGGGCCCGTGCACGAGCACCCGCCCGAGCAGGTCGGGTGCCACCTCGTGGGACGGCCGGTCGAAGAAGCTCCGCGGCAGCGGCGCCGGGCTGAGCGACCCGCCGCGCTCGAAGCTCAGCTCCCCGCGGCCCATGCCGCCTGCGCGTCGACCGCCTCGCGCAGCGCGATGAGCTGGTCGCGGACGCGGTCGGGCGCGGTGCCGCCGTGGGCCTTGCGGGCGGCCAGGGCGCCGGGCACGCTGAGGACGTCGCGCACGTCGGGCGTCAGGTGCGGCGAGACCTTGGCCAGCTCGTCGTCGGTGAGCTCGCCGAGGTCCTTGTCGTTGACCTGGCACCACACGACGAGGTGGCCGACGGCCTCGTGCGCGTCGCGGAACGGCACCCCGCGCCGGACGAGCAGCTCGGCCAGGTCGGTGGCCAGGGCGTAGCCGTCGGGGGCCGAGGCCTCCATGCGCGCGGTGTTGACCCGCATGGTGGCGACCAGCCCGGCCATCGCGGGCAGGACGAGCAGCAGCGTGTCGACCGCGTCGAACACCGGCTCCTTGTCCTCCTGGAGGTCGCGGTTGTAGGTCAGCGGCAGGCCCTTGAGCGTGGTCAGCAGCGCCATCAGGTTGCCGATGAGCCGCCCGGACTTGCCGCGGGCCAGCTCGGCCACGTCGGGGTTCTTCTTCTGCGGCATGATCGAGGAGCCGGTGGAGTAGGCGTCGTCCATCTCGATCCAGCGGAACTCCTGCGAGGCCCACAGGACGATCTCCTCGCCCAGCCGCGACAGGTGCACGCCGATCATGGCCGCGTCGAACAGGAACTCGGCGGCGAAGTCGCGGTCGGCGACGGCGTCCATCGAGTTGGGCGCGGCGGCGGAGAAGCCCAGCTCCTGCGCGACGGCCTGCGGGTCGAGCGGCAGCGAGGAGCCCGCCAGGGCGCCGGAGCCGAGCGGGGAGATCGCGGCGCGCTTGTCCCAGTCGGTGATCCGGTCGATGTCGCGGGCGAAGGCGTGCACGTGGGCCAGCAACTGATGACCGAACGAGACCGGCTGCGCGTGCTGCAGGTGGGTCATGCCGGGCGCGGCCGTCTCGGCGTGCTGCTCGGCCTGCGTCATCAGCGCGGTCTCCAGCTCGACCAGCCGGGAGACGACGCTGCGCGCGTGGTCACGCAGGTACAGGCGCAGGTCGGTGGCGATCTGGTCGTTGCGCGAGCGGCCGGCGCGCAGCTTGCCGCCGAGCGAGCCGAGCCGCTCCAGCAGGCCGCGCTCCAGCGCGGTGTGCACGTCCTCGTCGGCGACCGTCGGCCGGAACTCGCCCGCCTTGCAGGCCTGCTCCAGGTCGTCGAGCGCGCCGATCATGCGCTCGAGCTCGTCGGCGGTGAGCAGCCCCGCTCTGTGCAGCACGCGGGCGTGCGCCCTGGACGCCGCCAGGTCGTACGGCACCAGCCGCCAGTCGAAGTGCACACTCACCGACAGCCGGGCCAGCGCGTCGGACGGGCCGCTCTCGAAGCGCCCGCCCCACAGCCGCATCGGCTTGCCATCACTCACCGTCATCTCCTTCGCGTCCCCCGAGACCATAGTGCAACTCAGCCCTTCCTCGTGTCCCGGGCCGCCGCGATCTTAGCGGGGAGGGAGAACAGCTGGACGAAGCCCTTCGCCAGGGATTGGTCGAAGGTGTCGCCCGTGTCGTACGTGGCGAGCGAGAAGTCGTACAGGGAGTCCACGGAGCGGCGGCCGGTCACGGTCGCCCTGCCGCCGTGGAGCGTCATCCTGATGTCGCCGTTGACGTGCTGCTGCGCGTCGGCGATGAGCGCGTCGAGCGCGCTCTTGAGCGGGGAGAACCACAGGCCGTCGTAGACGAGCTCGCTCCAGCGCTGGTCCACGCCGCGCTTGAAGCGGGCCAGGTCGCGCTCGACGGTGACGTTCTCCAGCTCCATGTGCGCGGCGATGAGAGCGATGGCGCCCGGCGCCTCGTACACCTCGCGCGACTTGATGCCCACCAGGCGATCCTCGACCATGTCGATGCGGCCGACGCCCTGCGCGCCGGCGCGCCGGTTGAGCTCCTCGACGACCTGGTACGGCGTGAGCGTCCGCCCGTCGAGCTGTACGGGCACGCCCCGCTCGAAGGTGATCACCACTTCGTCGGGCTCGCGCGGCTGCGCCGGGTCGGCGGTGTAGGAGTAGACCTCTTCGGTGGGGCCGTTCCAGATGTCCTCCAGGAAGCCGGTCTCGACGGCGCGGCCCCAGAGGTTCTGGTCGATGGAGAACGGGTTCCGCTTCGAGGTCTCGATGGGCAGGCCCTTGGCCTCGGCGTACTCGATGGCCTTGTCACGCGTCCAGGCGAAGTCCCTGGCGGGGGCGATGACCCGCAGGTCGGGGGCGAGGGCGGCCAGGCCGGCCTCGAAGCGCACCTGGTCGTTGCCCTTGCCGGTGCAGCCGTGGGAGACGATCGTGCCGCCGAACCGCTTGGCCGCCGAGACCAGGTGCTTGACGATCAGCGGGCGCGACAGCGAGGAGACCAGCGGGTAGCGGTCCATGTAGAGGGCGTTGGCCTGCAGGGCGGGCACGCAGAAGTCGGCGGCGAACTCGTCCTTGGCGTCCACCACGACGGACTCGACGGCGCCGCAGTCGAGTGCACGCTTCTGGATGACGTCCATCTCCTCGCCGCCCTGGCCGAGGTCCACGGCGACGGCCACGACCTCGGCGTTCATCTTCTCGGCGAGGTACGGGATGGCTACCGAGGTGTCGAGGCCGCCTGAGTAGGCGAGCACCACTCTTTCGGGCATTTTCCCATCTCCAAAGTCTTCTAGCTTCGCCGGTCGGCGATCTTCAGCAGCGCCTCGGCCAGCGCCTGACCACCCGTCGGGTCGCGGCTGATCACCAGGATGGTGTCGTCGCCCGCGACCGTGCCGAGGATCGACTCCCAGTCGGCGTGGTCGATGGCCGAGGCGAGGAACTGCGCCGCGCCCGGCGGTGTCCGTACGATGACCAGGTTGGCCGAGGCCTCCGCGCCGACGAGCAGCTCCTCCGCGATGCGGTGCAGGCGGGCGGCCGGGCTCTCGCCGCTGCCCAGGCGGGTCAGCGGGATGCGGCCGCCGCCCTCGCCGGGCAGCGCGTACACCAGGGAGCCGTCGTCGGCGCGCAGCTTGAGCGCGCCGAGCTCGTCGAGGTCACGCGAGAGCGTGGCCTGGGTGACCTCCACCCCGCTCTCGGCGAGCAGCTTGGCCAGCTCGGGCTGGGAGCGCACGGCCTTCCGCTGCAGCAGGTCGGTGATCTTCGCCTGCCGCGCGGCCTTGGTCATCGGGATCATCATGGCCGTGAGACTAGCCAGTGCAGCAGGGCCTTCTGAGCGTGCAACCGGTTCTCCGCCTGGTCCCACACCACGCTCCGGGGCCCGTCGAGCACCTCGGGGGTGATCTCGTAGCCGCGGTAGGCGGGCAGGCAGTGCAGCACGATCGCCTCGGGCGCGGCGTGCCCGAGCAACTCGGAGTTCACCTGGTACGGCATGAGCGCGGCCACCCTCTCCTCCTTGCCGTCCTGGCCCATCGAAACCCAGGTGTCGGTGGCGATCACGTGCGCGCCCTCGGCGGCGGCGGCCGGGTCGGACAGCGCCACCACCGAGCCGCCCGTCCTGGCGGCGATGGCGGCGGCCTGGTCGAGGATGACCGCGTCGGGCTGGTAGCCGGCCGGGGCGGCGATGCGTACGTGCATGCCGGCCGTGGCGCCGCCGAGCAGGTAGGAGTGGGCCATGTTGTTGGCGCCGTCGCCGACGTAGGTGAGCGTCAGCCCGGCGGTGCGGCCCAGCCGCTCCTGGACGGTCTGCAGGTCGGCCAGGATCTGGCAGGGGTGGAACTCGTCGGTGAGCGCGTTGACGACCGGCACCCGGGAGTGGGCGGCCATCTCGTCGATCAGCTCCTGGCCGGTGGTGCGCCAGACGATGGCGGCCACCTGCCGGTCGAGCACCCGGGCGAGGTCGGCGGTGGGCTCGCCGCGGCCCATGAGGACCGAGACGTTGTCCACGATCAGCGGCAGGCCGCCGAGCTCGCCGATGCCGGTGTGGAAGGAGACGCGGGTCCTGGCCGACGGCTTGTCGAACAGGACGGCGACGCTCTGCGGGCCCTCGAAGGGCCGGTAGCCGAACCGGTCCTTCTTCATGGCGGCGGCGAGGTCGAGCACCTCCCCCTGCTCGGCGGGCGTGAGGTCGTCGTCCCTCAGGAAGTGTCTGACGGTCATTTGGCTGCCTCCGACAGGATCGCGGGGAAGGCGGACACGAACGCGTCCACTTCTTCGGCCGTCACGACGAGCGGGGGGGCGATGCGCACGGCGTCCGGTTGCAGGGCGTTGACCAGGAAGCCGGCGTTCGCTGCGGCCTGCTGAACCTCGGCGGAGCGGGGCTCGGCCAGCACCGCGGCCAGCCACAGGCCGCGCCCGCGCACGCCCTTCAGCAGCGGGTGCGAGACCGCCTCCAGCCCGCCGCGCAGCCGCGCGGCGACCGTCCTGACGTGGTCGAGGTCGAGGTTGTCGAGCACGGCCAGCGCCGCGGCGCAGGAGACCGGGTTGCCGCCGAAGGTCGAGCCGTGGTCGCCCTTCTCGAACAGCCTGCCCACGTCGCCGAAGCCGACGCAGGCGCCGATCGGCAGGCCGCCGCCCAAGCCCTTGGCCAGCGTGAGGATGTCGGGGGTGACGCCGTCGGCCTGGTGCGCGAACCAGTGCCCCGAGCGGCCGATGGCCGACTGGATCTCGTCGGCGACCAGCAGCGCGCCGGTGGAGTCGCAGATCTCGCGGGCGGCCTCGAAGTAGCCGTCGGGCGGCGGCACCACGCCGGCCTCGCCCTGGGTGGGCTCCAGGAAGAGCGCGATGCAGTCGCCGGTCACGGCCTCCTTGAGCGCGTCGGCGTCGCCGTAAGGGACGAACCGGACAGGCACCGGGAACGGGCCGAACTGGTCGCGGATGGACTTCTTGCCCGTCAGGGACAGGGCGCCGATCGTGCGGCCGTGGAAGCCGTTCTCGGCGGCCACGAAGTAGGAGCGGCCCTCGCGCCTGCCGTACTTGAGGGCGAGCTTGTAGGCGGCCTCGTTGGCCTCGGTGCCGGAGTTGGCGAGGAACACCCTGGCGGGGGCGTCGAGCAGGGTGCGCAGCCGCTCGGCCAGCAGCACCTCGGGCTCGTGCAGGAACAGGTTGCTGGTGTGCGCGATGGTGGCGACCTGCTTGGAGACGGCCTCGACCAGGGCCGGGTGGGCGTGGCCGAGCGAGCTGGTCGCGATGCCGGCGATGAAGTCGAGGTACTCCTTGCCGTCCACGTCCCACACGCGGGAGCCCTCGCCTCGTGCCAGGGCGACCGGGGGGACGCCGTAGTTGGGCATGAAGACGTCTTCGAACCTTTCGAACAGGCTCATGAGGGCATCACCATCGTTCCGATTCCTTCATTGGTGAAGATCTCCAGCAGCAGGGAGTGCGGCACGCGGCCGTCGAGGACGTGGGCCTGCGGCACCCCGCCCTGCACGGCCGTGAGGCACGCCTCCATCTTCGGCACCATGCCGCTGGACAGGGTGGGCATCATCGCTTCGAGCTCGTCGGCGGTGAGCAGGTCGATCACGTCGGTGTCGTCGGGCCAGCCGGCGTACAGGCCCTCGACGTCGGTCAGCACGATCAGCTTCTGCGCCTGGAGCGCCACGGCCAGCGCGGCGGCGGCGGTGTCGGCGTTGACGTTGTAGATCTCTCCGTCGTCGCTCCTGGCGACGCTGGAGATGACCGGGATGCGGCCGTTGTCGAGCAGGGCGTGCACGGCGCCGGGGTCGACCTTGATGATCTCGCCGACCTGGCCGATGTCGACCGGCTCGCCGTCCACGACGGCGTGCTTGCGCACGGCCGTGAACAGGTGGGCGTCCTCGCCTGACATGCCGACGGCGAACGGGCCGTGCCGGTTGACCAGGCCCACGATGTCGCGGTTGACCTGGCCGGTGAGCACCATCCGGACGATCTGCATGGCCTCGGGCGTGGTGACCCGCAGGCCGGCGGTGAAGGTGGACTCGATGCCGGCCTTGTCGAGGGCGTCGCTGATCTGCGGGCCGCCGCCGTGCACGACGACGGGGCGCAGCCCGGCCTGGTGCAGGAAGACGACGTCCTCGGCGAAGCCAGCCTTGAGGTTCTCCTCGGTCATGGCGTTGCCACCGTACTTGATGACGACGGTCGCGCCGTGGAAGCGCGTCAGCCAGGGCAGCGCTTCAATCAGCGCCTCGGCCTTGGTCTGCGCGGTGGTCAGCCTCATGAGGAGTACGCCGAGTTCTCGTGCACGTAGTCGGCGGTGAGGTCGGTGGTGTGCACGGTCGCGGTGTGCGGGCCGGCCGACAGGTCGATGGTGATCGTCACGTCGCGGGGGCGCATGTCCACCTTGGCGCGGTCGTCGCCGACGGCGCCGCCGCGGCAGATCCAGATGCCGTTGATGGCGACGTTGAGCCGGTCGGGCTCGAACACCGCGTCGGTGGTGCCGACGGCGGCCAGGACGCGGCCCCAGTTGGGGTCCTCGCCGTGGATGGCGCACTTGAGCAGGTTGGAGCGGGCCACGGAGCGGCCGACCTTGACCGCGTCGGCCTCGGAGGCGGCGCCGACCACCTCGATGGCGATGGCCTTGGAGGCGCCCTCGGCGTCCACCAGGAGCTGCCTGGCCAGGTCGGCGCAGACCTCGGTCACCCGCTGCTCGAACTCGGCCAGGTCGGGCTGGACGCCGGCGGCGCCGCTGGCCAGCAGCAGCACGGTGTCGTTGGTGGACATGCAGCCGTCGGTGTCGAGCCGGTCGAAGGTCACCGAGGTGGCCCGGCGCAGCACCGCGTCGAGCTGCTCGCCGGTCAGGTCGGCGTCGGTGGTGATCACGCACAGCATGGTGGCCAGCGCGGGGGCGAGCATGCCCGCGCCCTTGGCCATGCCGCCGACCATGTAGCCGGTGCCGCGCTTGAAGGAGATCTTGGAGACGGTGTCGGTGGTGCGGATGGCGTCGGCGGCGGCCAGGCCGCCGTCGCGGGAGAGCTGGCCCGCCGCGGTCTCGACGCCGGACAGCAGCTCGTCCATCGGCAGCCGCTCACCGATCAGGCCGGTGGAGCAGACCGCGATCTCGCCCGCGGAGTCCTCCAGCGCCGCGGCGACCTTCTCCGCGGTGGCGTGGGTGTCCTGGAAGCCCTCGGGCCCGGTGCAGGCGTTGGCTCCGCCGGAGTTGAGCACCACGGCTCGCAGCCGCCCGCCCGCGAGAACCTGCTGCGACCACAACACGGGGGCGGCCTTCACGCGGTTGGCGGTGAAGACGCCCGCGGCGGCGCGGCTGGGCCCGTCGTTGACGACGAGGGCCAGGTCGCGGGCGCCGCCGGATTTGATCCCGGCGGCGACACCCGCGGCCCGGAAGCCCAGGGGGGCGGTAACACTCATGGAGCAACTCCTGTCGTGGGGAGGCCGAGCTCTTCCGGCAGGCCGAGGGCGAGGTTCACGCTCTGCAGGGCGCCCCCGGCGGTGCCCTTGGTGAGGTTGTCGATGGCGATGACGGCGACCACGCGGTTCGCGCGCGGGTCGAGCGTCACCTGCAGCGCCGCGGTGTTGGCGCCGTAGGTCATGGAGGTGGCGGGCCACAGGCCCTCGGGCAGGAGCCGGACGAACGGCTCGTCCTTCAGCGCGACCTCGTACGCCGACCGCAGCGACTCCCGGGTGAGGCCGGGAGCGGCGGGGGCGGAGCAGGTGGCCAGGATGCCGCGGCTCATGGGCGCCAGGGTCGGGGTGAACGACACCCGGACGGGCGTGCCGGCGACGGCCGACAGGCCCTGCTCCATCTCGGGGGTGTGCCGGTGCACGCCGCCGACGCCGTACGCGCTGACCGAGCCCATGACCTCGCTGCCCAGCAGGTTGGGCTTGAGCGACTTGCCGGCGCCGCTCGTGCCGCTGGCGGCCACCACGACCACGTCGGGCCCGGCCAGGCCGGCGGCGAACGCGGGCGTCAGGGCGAGCAGCACGGAGGTCGGGTAGCAGCCGGGCACGGCGATGCGCTTGGCGCCCTTGAGCACCTCGCGCTGGCCGGGCAGCTCGGGCAGGCCGTAGGGCCAGGTGCCGGCGTGCTCGCCGCCGTAGAACTCCTGCCAGGCGGCCGGGTCGCTGAGCCGGTGGTCGGCGCCGCAGTCGACCACCACCGTGTCCTCACCGAGCTGGGCGGCGACGGCGCCGGAGTGGCCGTGCGGCAGCGCCAGGAAGACCACGTCGTGGCCGGCGAGAGCCGCTGCCGTGGTGTCCTCGATCACCCGGCCGGCGAGCTGCGGCAGGTGGGGCTGGTGGGCGCCGAGGCGGCTGCCGGCGCTGGAGGCGGCGGTGAGCGCGCCGATCTCGAACTCGGGGTGCGCGAGCAGGAGGCGGAGCAGCTCCCCTCCCGCGTAGCCGCTGGCTCCCGCGACCGCTGCCCTCAATGCGACCCCCTGCATAGTTATGCATCAACACTCATGACCTTGCTTGTGAAGATGATGCACTCTAGAGGATGAACATGCAAGCCAGAGCGGCTGCGATGCCCGCATCGTGAGACTTGTCACCTGCAGGTGAGCTCCAAGATCGGCACATCAGGATGGCGGCCATGACGGAGTTCTTGTCCGAAATCCGGCCTGCCACACGTGGAAGGGGACCCGGCCCCTGGGGACGGGTGATCCTCGTCCTGCTCTGGCTCGCGGTCTGCCTGATGCCGGTGCCGCTCGCCGTGCGGAGCCTGGAGCTGGCCACCGGGCAGGTGGGCACGCCGGGCACGCTGCGCGTGGTCTGGTGCGAGGCGCTGGGCGAGGGACGATACGACTGCCGTGGCTGGTTCACGCCGGACAGGGGCGGCCCGGCCGTGGAGGTGGCGGCCTCGCCCGACTCCGAGCCAGGGGACGTGCGGCGGGCGCAGCTCACGCCGGAGGGCGACCGGGCCGTGCAGGCCGGGCCGAAGGGGGTGCTGGCGGCGCTGTCGCTGCCGGGGATGGGGCTGGCCGGGCTGGGGTTCCTGCCGTACGTGGTCATGTACTGGCTCGAAGCGCGCAGGGGACGCCGGGCCGCCGTGACCGGAGGGGTCCTGGTCACGGCGGCCGGGACGGTGCTGATGGTCGCCGGGCTGGTGGCCGCCTACTCCTGACTAACGCAGGAAGGCGGCGGCCACGCCGGCGTCCACCGGGACGTGCAGGCCCGTGGTGTGGGTCAGGTCGCTGCCGGTGAGGGCGAAGACCGCGTTGGCCACGTGCTCGGGCAGCACCTCCCGCTTGAGCAGGGTCCGCTGGGCGTAGAACTCGCCGAGTTTCTCCTCCTCGACCCCGTACACGGCCGCGCGGTTGGCGCCCCAGCCTGAGGCGAAGATGCCGGAGCCGCGCACGACGCCGTCGGGGTTGACGCCGTTCACCCGGATGCCGTGGGCGCCCAGCTCGGCCGCCAGCAGGCGCACCTGGTGGGCCTGGTCGGCCTTGGCGGCGCCGTAGGCGACGTTGTTCGGGCCGGCGAAGACGGAGTTCTTGGAGGAGATGTAGACGATGTCGCCGCCCATGGCCTGGTCGATCATGACCTTGGCCGTCTCGCGGGAGACCAGGAACGAGCCGCGCGCCATCACGTCGTGCTGCAGGTCCCAGTCGGCCAGCGTGGTCTCCAGCAGCGCGCGCGACAGCGACAGGCCGGCGTTGTTGACGACGAGGTCCACGCCGCCGAACGCGAGCACGCCCGCGCGTACCGCGGCGACGATCTGCTCCTCCGACGTGACGTCCACCGCGACCGCCACGGCGACGTCCGAGACGCGGTAGGCGTTCGCGCCGAGCTCGGCGGCCACCTTCTCCGCCGCACCCAGGTCGCGGTCGGCCACGATCACGCACGCGCCCTCGGCGGCCAGCCGGCGGGCGGTGGCCGCGCCGATGCCCGAGCCGCCGCCGGTGACCAGCGCGACCCTGGTGGCCAGGGCCTTGGGCTTGGGCATGCGGCGCAGCTTGGCCTCCTCCAGCTCCCAGTACTCGATGCGGAACTTCTCCGACTCGGGGATGGGGGCGTAGGTGGAGACGGACTCGGCGCCGCGCATGACGTTGATGGCGTTGACGTAGAACTCGCCGGCCACGCGCGCGGTCTGCTTGTCCTTGCCGAAGGAGAACATGCCGACGCCCGGCACCAGCACGATCGCCGGGTCCGCGCCGCGGATGGCCGGGGAGTCGGGGGTGGCGTGCCGCTCGTAGTAGGCGGTGTAGTCGGCGCGGTAGGCGGCGTGCAGCTCGCGCAGCCGCTCGGCGGCCTGCTCCAGCGGGGCGTCCGGCGGCAGGTCCAGCACCAGCGGGGCGACCTTGGTGCGCAGGAAGTGGTCGGGGCAGGACGTGCCCAGCGCGGCGAGCCTGGGGTGCTCGGCGCGGGAGACGAAGTCGAGCACCTCGGGGGTGTCGGTGTAGTGGCCGACCACCCGCACGTCGGTCGAGGCCAGGCCGCGGATCAGCGGGAACAGCGCGGCGGCCCGCTCGTGCCGCTCCGCCTCGGGCAGCGTGTCGTACACGACGGCGCCGAACGGGTCGGGGCGGCCGTGCTCGGCCAGGTACGCCTCCGCGGTGCGGATGATCTCCAGCGAGCGGGCCTCGCACTCCTCGGACGTCTCGCCCCAGGCCGTGATGCCGTGGCCGCCCAGGACGCAGCCGATGGCCTGCGGGTTGGCCTCCTTGATGGCGGCGATGTCCAGGCCGAGCTGGAAGCCGGGACGGCGCCACGGCACCCACACGACCCGGTCGCCGAACACGCGCCCGGTCAGCTCCTCGCCGTCGGCGGCGGTGGCGATCGCGATGCCCGCGTCGGGGTGCAGGTGGTCCACGTGGCCGGCCTCGACCAGGCCGTGCATGGCGGTGTCGATGGACGGCGCGGCGCCGCCCTTGCCGTGCAGGCAGTAGTCGAAGGCCGCGACCATCTCGTCCTCGCGCTCGACGCCCGGGTAGACGCCCTTGAGCGCGCGCAGCCGGTCGAGGCGGAGCACGGCGAGGCCGGCCTGCTTGAGGGTGCCGAGGTCGCCGCCGGAGCCCTTGACCCACAGCAGCTCGACGTCCTGCCCCGTCACGGGGTCGGGCTCGGTGCCCTTGGCCGAGGTGTTGCCGCCCGCGAAGTTGGTGTTGCGCGGGTCGGCGCCCAGGCGGTGGGAGCGTTCGAGGAGTTCGTTGATGACGTTGGACATGGTGGTTCAGGCCCCCCAGCCGGCCTGCCGGCCGCCGACACGCTCGGCGGCGATCTTCTCGAAGTATCCGGACTTGGCGTAGGCGGCCATCGGGTCGGGCGCCAGGCCCTGCTCCTCGCGCAGCTCGGCGAGCAGCGGCCGCACGTCGGTGTTGTAGGCGTCCATGAGCACCGCGTTGGCGCCCAGCACGTCACCCTCGCGCTGCGCGGCGGCCAGCGCGTCACGGTCCACGAGCAGCGCCTTGGCGGTGGCCTCCTGCACGTTCATGACCGAGCGGATCTGGCCCGGGATCTTGGGCTCGATGTTGTGGCACTGGTCGAGCATGAACGCCACCTCGTCGGTGAACCCGCCGCCCCTGATCACCTCGTACATGATCCGGAAGAGCTGGAACGGGTCCGCGGCGCCCACCATCAGGTCGTCGTCGGCGTAGAAGCGGGAGTTGAAGTCGAAGCCGCCCAGCTTGCCCTCGCGCAGCAGGAACGCCACGATGAACTCGATGTTGGTGCCCGGCGCGTGGTGCCCGGTGTCCACCACGACCTGCGCCTTGGGGCCCAGCTTCACGCAGTGGGCGTAGGCGGTGCCCCAGTCGGGCACGTCGGTGGCGTAGAAGGCGGGCTCGAACAGCTTGTACTCCAGCAGGAAACGCTGGCCCTCGCCCAGGCGGTCGTAGACCTCGGCCAGCGACTCGGCCAGCCGGTCCTGGCGGGACCTGATGTCGTCCTGGCCCGGGTAGTTGATGCCGTCGGAGAACCACAGCTTCAGGGTGTCGGAGCCGGTGGCGTCCATGATGTCCACGCACTCGAGCAGGTGGTCGGTGGCCTTGCGGCGGACCCGCGCGTCGGGGTGGGTGACGCTGCCCAGCTTGTAGTCGTCGTCCTGGAAGACGTTGGAGTTGATCGCGCCGATCGCCACCCCGAGGTCGCGGGCGTGGCGGGCCAGGTCGGCGTAGTCGTCCACCTTGTCCCACGGGATGTGCAGGGCGACCGTGGGCGCGATCCCGGTGTAGGCGTGCACCTGGGCGGCGTCGCTCAGCTTCTCGTACGGGTCGCGCGGCACGCCCTGCTGCGCGAACACCTTGAACCGGGTGCCGCTGTTGCCGTAGGCCCAGGACGGCGTCTCGATGCGCTGCGAGCGCAGCGCGGCCTTGATGTCAGTCATTACTCCCCGATCAATCCAGGTGGAACACTTCGGTCAGCGGGACCATGCCCTCGTCGGGGCGGCCGTCGAGGCCCTCGAAGAACGGCGCCATCTCGGCCTGCCAGCGGGCGTTGACCTCGGTCTCGGCCATCGCCTGCTGCGCGGCCTCGAAGTCCTCGGTCTCCAGGTAGCCCACGAGCAGGCCGTCGTCCCTGAGGAAGAGCGAGTAGTTGTGCCAGCCGGTGCGCGACAGCGCCTCTCGCATCTCCGGCCAGACGTCGCGGTGGCGTTCGCGGTACTCCGCCAGCCGCTCTGGGCGGACTTTCAGCAGGAAGCAGACGCGTTGCACTGACACTCCTTTCAAAAACGTTTTAATCCTCCGTGCAGGAAACTATGATTCCTGGTGCTCGCTGTCAATGGAGCAGCGGCCTCCGATCCGGCCACCGAACCGGATCGGAGGGATGACACGTTTTAACAGGTCAGCCGGGGATCACCACGGCGTCGCCGGCCGCGACGGTGACGGTCCGGCCGCCGTCGAGGGTGACGTCGGCGTCCTCGGCCGTGTGGTTGATCGCGAACAGGAACGAGCGCCCGTCGGGGTGCGAGCGCCGCACGACCTCCAGCCCCGGCACGCCGGCCGCCGCCGCTGCCACGCCCGCCTCGCGGCAGGCCGTGGCGAGCACCTCGGCCAGGGCGGCGTCGTCGAGCAGCGTGGTCAGGTAGTGGGCGAAGCCGTCGCCGAACTCGTTGCGGGTCCAGGCGGGCTCGCCCGTGGCGTACGTGTCGAGCACCTTGGCGGTGGTGACCCGCGCCGCCTCGCTCCACACGCTGCCCGTCGCGCCCGAGGCCAGCCTGATCGGCGCGTCGAGGGGCAGGAACTCCTCGACGCTCACCCCCAGCAGGTCCCGCCAGGCGCCCGGGTAGCCGCCCAGCCGGACGCGGTCGTGCTCGTCCACGATCCCGCTGTACGGGCCCACGACCACGGCCCCGCCCCGCCGGGCGAACTCCTCCAGGTTGGCCGCACCCTCGTCGCTCACCAGGTAGAGCTGGGGCACCACGACCAGGCGGTAGCCGCTCAGGTCGCCCTCGGGGTGGGCCAGGTCGCAGGTGACGCCCGCCCGCCACAGCGCGGCGTGCCAGCGCTTGGCCTCCTCCACCGGGTCCAGCTCGGCGGTGGGCTGGGCGGGGTGGTCCTGGGCCCACACGCTGGAGTGGTCGAGCAGGAGGGCGACGTCGGCCGTGACCGTGCTGCCCGCGACGTCGCCGAGGCCGGCCAGCTCGGCGCCGAGCGCCACCACCTCGCGCCAGATCTTGGTGTCGGTGCCGGCGTGCGGCAGCATCGCCGAATGCCACTTCTCGGCGCCCGCCCGCGACTGGCGCCACTGGAAGAACATGATCCCGTCGGCGCCCCTGGCCAGGTGCGACAGGGAGTTGCGGCGCAGCTCACCGGGGGCCTTGGCGAGGTTGCGCGGCTGCCAGTTGACGGCGCTGGTGGAGTGCTCCATGAGCAGCCACGGCCGGCCGCCGTTGAGCGAGCGGGCGTAGTCGGCGGCGAAGGCCAGGTCGATGTGGCGCTCGCGGCGGGCGCCGATCAGGTAGTGGTCGGTGGAGACCACGTCCAGCTCGGCGGCGAAGGCCCAGCAGTCCATGTCCCAGTGCGCGCCGGCCATGAGGTTGGTGGTGGCGGGCACGTCCGGGGTGAGCTGCCTGAGCAGGTCGCGTTCCGCGCGGTAGAGCTCGACGAGCGCGTCGGAGCTGAACCTGCGGAAGTCGAGCTGCTGGCCCGGGTTGGGGAAGCTCGGGGTGGCGCGGGGCGGCAGGATCTGCGCCCAGTCGCTGTAGCGCTGGGACCAGAACGCGGTGCCCCACGCCTCGTTGAGCGCGTCGAGGGTGTCGTAGCGGGCACGCAGCCAGGCGCGGAAGGCCGCCGCCGAGGTGTCGCAGTAGCAGCGGGCGTTGTGGCAGCCGTACTCGTTGTGCACGTGCCACAGGGCCAGCGCCGGGTGGTCGCGGTAGCGCAGGGCCACCTGCTCGGCGATGCGCAGCGCCTTCTCGCGGTAGATCGGCGAGCTGGGGCAGAAGCCCTGCCTGCTGCCGTGGTGGAGGCGCCGCCCGTCGGCGTCCACGGGCAGCGCCTGCGGGTAGGCGTCGGAGAACCACGGGGGCGGCGAGGCGGTGGGGGTGGCCAGGTTGGCGCCGATCCCGTTCTCGGCCAGCAGGTCCATCACCCGGTCGAACCAGCCGAAGTCGAACACGCCCTCGACGGGCTCGAGCGACGACCAGGAGAAGATCCCGACGCTGACCCGGTTGACGCCGGCCTCGCGCATGAGCGCGACGTCCTGCTCCCACGTCTCCTCGGACCACTGCTCGGGATTCCAGTCCCCGCCGTACGCGATGCCATCCGGCATGAATGTCTGCCTTTCGAGATAACTGTTAGCGCTCACAGTCCGTTACGCCTACGTTTACGGGGGATTAAAACGTTCTGGCCACCCGGCGCACAAGACCTGCGCTGCCTGACCTTGGCGTTCTCCCAGTTCAGCGCGCAGGGGGTCGCACGAGGGCCGAGGCGGGCCCGGCCTCCGGCCGTCAGCCGGAGGGCGGAGGCGGGCAAGAACGATTCAATGCGACGCGCCGCTGGTGGGCGGCGACGGCGCCTGCCGCTACGATGGCAGCACGGAGCGCGAGCCGGCGGGCCGATAGAAACGTTTTACTACGCGCGGGCGATCGCCGCCGGAGCGTCAGCAGGGTTTCGCGGTCCGACCGGTACCGCGACTGGCGCGCTGTCCGTTAGTACGTTTTAATTTGTCCTCATGGCCATGGTCAGCATCAAGGACGTCGCCGCGCACGCCGGCGTCTCCCCCGGCACGGTCTCCAACGTACTGAACCGGCCCGGCAAGGTCGCCCCCGCGACACGCGAACGGGTGGAGGCCGCCATCAACGAGCTGGGGTTCGTCCGCCACGGCTCGGCTTCCACGCTGCGCGCGGGGCACAGCAGGACGATCGGCCTGAGCGTGATCGACATAGGCAACCCGTTCTTCACCGAGGTCGCCGCCGGGGTCGAGGACGTGGCCAGCGAGCTGGGCTACGCCGTGATCCTCGGCAACTCCGCGGGCTCGCAGGACAAGGAGGACCGCAACCTGCGGGTGCTGGCCGAGCACCGGGTGCGCGGCGTGCTGATCACCCCGTCGGGCGAGGACCCCGGCAGGCTCGACCGGCTGCGCGAGCACGGCATCAGCGTGGTGCTGGTGGACCATCCCGCGCACCGGCCCGACCAGTGCGCGGTCGCCGTGGACGACGTCGCGGGCGGCCGGGCCGCCGTGGCGCACCTCCTGTCCAGGGGCGCGCGCAGCGTCGCGTACGTGACGGGGCCGCTGACCATCCGCCAGTGCGTGGAGCGGTGCGAGGGCGCCAGGGCCGCGATGCGCGCGGTCGGGCTGGACCCGGCCGACCTGCGGGTGGCCGAGACCGCGACGATGACGGCCCGCGCGGGCGAGAAGGCCGCCGCCGACCTGATCGCCGGCGGCCTGCCCGAGGCGGTGTTCTGCGCCAACGACCTGCTCGCGCTGGGCGTGCTGCGCGCCCTGCTGCGCTCGGGGGTGCGGGTGCCCGAGGACGTGGCGCTGATCGGCTACGACGACATCGACTTCGCCGCCGCCTCGACCGTGTCGCTCAGCTCGATGCGCCAGCCGACCTACCAGCTCGGCCGGATCGCCACCGAGCTGCTGCTGGACGAGTGCGGCAACCCCGACACGCACGCGCACCAGCACATCATGTTCCAGCCCGAGCTCGTCGCCAGGGAGTCGACCGCATGAGCCGCCGTTTCGCCGCCGTGGACCTGGGCGCCTCCAGCGGCCGGGTGATGCTGGCCGACCTGTCCGACGGGCTGAGCCTGACCGAGGCGCACCGCTTCCCGAACGGCCCGGTCCGCGTCAACGACCGCCTCTACTGGGACGTCCTCGGCCTCTACCGCGAGATCCTCACCGGGCTGCGCGCGGCGGGCCCGGTCTCCGCCATCGGCGTGGACTCCTGGGCGGTGGACTACGCGCTGCTCGACGAGTCGGGCGCGATGCTGGGCAATCCGGTGCACTACCGCGACGAGCGCACGGCCGGCGTGGCCGAGCGGGTGGCGGCCTCGGTCGGCGCGGAAACCCTGTACGACGTGTCGGGCCTGCAGGTCCTGCCCTTCAACACCCTTTACCAGCTGCTCGCGGAGCCACGACTCGGCGACGCTGCCACGATGCTGCTGATCCCCGACCTGATCGGCTACTGGCTGACCGGCGAGGCGGGCGCGGAGGTGACCAACGCCTCCACCACCGGCCTGCTCGACGTGCGCACGCGCGAGTGGGCCTTACCGCTGATCAAGCAGCTCGGGCTGCCGCCTGGCCTGTTCCCCGCACTGCGGCAGCCCGGCGACCTGGTCGGCGGCCTGCGCAGGGACGTGGCGGGCGAGATCGGCTGGTCGGCGCCCGTGCGGGCGGTGGGCTCGCACGACACCGCCTCGGCGGTGGCCGCGGTGCCCGCCACCGGCCCGGCCTTCGCCTACGTCTCGTGCGGCACCTGGTCGCTGGCCGGGGTGGAGCTGCCCGGCCCGGTGCTCACCCCCGAGAGCCGCGCCGCGAACTTCACCAACGAGGCCGGCATCGACGGCACCGTCCGCTACCTGCGCAACGTCATGGGCCTGTGGCTGCTGCAGGAGTGCCTGCGCGCCTGGCCCGGCTCCGACCTGGGCGAGCTGCTGAAGGCCGCGGCGGCCGAGCGGCCGTTCGCCGCCGTGGTGAACCCGGACGAGCCCGTCTTCCTGCCGCCGGGTGACATGCCGGCCAGGATCGCCGCCGAGTGCCGCCGCACCGGCCAGCGCCCGCCCGCCTCCCCCGCCGCGTACGTGCGGTGCGTGCTGGAGAGCCTGGCCCTCGGCCACCGGCTGGCCGTGCGGCAGGCGATGGAGCTGTCGGGCCGCGACGTCGAGGTGGTCCACCTGGTGGGCGGCGGGTCGCGCAACGAGCTGCTGTGCCGGCTGACCGCCGACGCCTGCGGGCTGCCGGTGGTGGCCGGACCGGGCGAGGCGACCACGTTCGGCAACGTGCTGGTGCAGGCGCGGGCGGCCGGGTTGGTGTCGGACCTGGCGCAGATGCGCGCGCTGGTCGCCTCCTCGCAGCCGCTGCGCCGCTACGAGCCGTCCGGTGACCGCCACGCCTGGGACGAGGCCGCCTCCAGAGTGTTCTGACCTGCCGGTTTTCCCCCGGCCCGGCCAGGGCAGGACTCGGGCCGGGGGCATCGGGGGGTGTCATGGAGTTCGGGTGGCCGCTGTTGCGGCAGCTCACGGGCGCGGACCGGACAGCGCGGGGCGCGGCGGCGAAATCGGCGCGGACGGCCGGGTTGCGGGCGCGCACGTCCACCGCCGACCGGGTGGTGAAGTCGGTGTGCCCGTACTGCGCGGTGGGCTGCGGCCAGAACGTGTTCGTGCGGGACGAGCGGGTCGTCCAGATCGAGGGCGACCCCGACTCGCCCATCAGCCGCGGCAGGCTGTGCCCGAAGGGCGCGGCCAGCCTGCAGCTCACCACCGACTCCGGCCGCCGGCAGCAGGCGCTCTACCGGCCGCCCGGCGCGGCCGACTGGCAGGAGATCGACCTCGGCACGGCGATGGACATGATCGCCGACCGGGTCATCGAGACCCGGCGCGCGACCTGGGAGCAGGAGCGTGACGGCCTGCGCACCGCCAGGACGATGGGGATCGCCAGCCTGGGCGGCGCCACGCTCGACAACGAGGAGAACTACCTCATCAAGAAGCTGCTGACGGCGCTGGGCGTGGTGCAGATCGAGAACCAGGCCCGCGTCTGCCACAGCTCGACCGTGGTGGGCCTCGGCACCTCGTTCGGACGGGGCGGCGCGACCACGTTCATGCAGGACCTGCAGCACTCCGACTGCGTGATCATCGAGGGCTCCAACTTCGCCGAGGCGCATCCCGTGGGCTTCCAGTGGGTGATGGAGGCCAAGGCGCGCGGCGCGGTGATCATCCACGTGGACCCGCGCTTCACCCGTACCAGCGCGCTGGCCGACCTGCACGTGCCCATCAGGGCCGGCTCCGACGTGGCCTTCCTCGGCGCGATCATCAACCACGTACTGGAGAATGAGAAGTACTTCCACGAGTACGTGGTCAACTACACCAACGCGGCCACGATCCTGCGCGAGGACTTCCGCGGCGCCGAGGACCTGGACGGCCTGTTCTCCGGCTTCGACGCCGAGGGCCGCGCGTACGACGTGGACTCCTGGCAGTACGAGGGCATGACGACGGTCGCCGCCTCGGGCGAGCGGGACCAGGAGTACGGCGAGCGGACGGGCGGCCCCCCGCCGGGCCGCCCGGAGGTGCAGGGCGGCACCGGGGCGCCGCTGGACGGCCAGGCGCAGCGGGACGAGACGCTGCGCCATCCGCGCTGCGTGCTGCAGGTGCTGCGCCGCCACTACGCCCGCTACACGCCCGAGATGGTCGAGCGGGTGTGCGGCGTGCCACGGCACCTGTTCGAGGAGGTGTGCCGTCACCTGACGGAGAACTCGGGACCGGACAAGACGGCCGAGTTCGTCTACGCGGTCGGCTGGACCCAGCACAGTGACGGCTCCCAGTTCATCCGGGCGGCCTGCATCCTGCAACTGCTGCTGGGCAACATCGGCAGGCCGGGCGGCGGCATCCAGGCGCTGCGCGGCCACGCCAGCATCCAGGGCTCCAGCGACATCCCCACGCTGTTCAACCTGCTGCCCGGCTACATCCCGATGCCGCACGCGCACGAGAACGAGCGGCTGCGCGACTTCCTGCTGGGCGACGCGCCTGGCCGGGGCTTCTGGGCGAACATGCCCGCCTACCTGATCAGCCTGCTCAAGGCGTGGTGGGGCGAGTCCGCGCAGCCGGACAACGACTACCGCTTCGGCTGGCTGCCGCGGCTGACGGGCTCGCACAGCACCTACGACACCGTGCTGGCGCAGCTCGACGGCACCTGCAAGGGCTACTTCCTGCTCGGCGAGAACCCGGCGGTCGGCTCGGCCAACGCCAGGATGCAGCGGCTGGGCATGGCCAACCTCGACTGGCTGGTCGTGCGCGACCTCAACCTGATCGAGAGCGCCACCTGGTGGAAGGACGGCCCGGAGATCGAGACCGGCGAGCTGAGCACCGCCGACATCCGGACCGAGGTGTTCTTCCTGCCCGCGGCCTGCCACACGGAGAAGAACGGCAGCTTCACCAACACCAACCGGCTGCTGCAGTGGCACCACCAGGCGGTCGAGCCGCGCGGCGACGCCCGCAGCGACCTGTGGTTCATGTACCACCTGGGCCGCATCATCCGCGAGAAGCTGGCCGGCTCCCAGGACCCGGCCGACGCGCCCGTGCTCGACCTGACGTGGGACTACCCGGTGAGCGGCGAGACGGCCGAGCCGTCGGCGGAGGCGGTGCTGGCCGAGATCAACGGCTGGGACGCCGACGGCCGCCCGCTGCCCGGCTACCAGGCGCTCAAAGCCGACGGCTCCACCGCCTGCGGCTGCTGGATCTACTGCGGCGTGTACGCCGACGGCGTCAACCAGGCCGCCCGCCGCAAGCCGGGCTCCGAGCAGGACTGGATCGCGGCCGAGTGGGCGTGGGCCTGGCCCGCGAACCGGCGCGTGCTGTACAACCGGGCCTCGGCCAGGCCCGACGGCAGCCCGTGGAGCGAGCGCAAGCGGCTGGTCTGGTGGGACGCCGGCGCGGGCCGCTGGACCGGGCACGACGTGCCCGACTTCGAGGCCGGCAAGGACCCCGGCTACCGGCCGCCGCCCGGCGCCTCGGGGGTGGCGGCGCTGTCGGGCATCGATCCGTTCATCATGCAGGCCGACGGCAAGGGCTGGCTGTTCGCGCCCGCCGGCGTGGTGGACGGGCCGCTGCCCACCCACTACGAGCCGCAGGACTCGCCGGTGGCCAACCCGCTGTACGGGCACCAGCGCAACCCGGTGCGCAAGCTCTACCCGCACGAGCACAACCGGTACCAGCCCAGCGGCGACGAGCCGGGGGCGTCGGTCTACCCGTACGTGGTGACGACGTACCGGCTGACCGAGCACTTCACGGCGGGCGGCATGAGCCGGTTCACGCCGTACCTGGCGGAGCTGCAGCCGGAGATGTTCTGCGAGGTCTCCCCCGCGCTGGCGGCCGAGCGGGGGCTGGTGCACGGCGACTGGGCCACGATCGTCACCGCGCGCAACGCCATCGAGGCGCGGGTGCTGGTCACCGACCGCATCCCGCCGCTGCACCTGGACGGGCGCACGCTGCACCAGATCGGGCTGCCGTTCCACTTCGGCCCGAACGGGCTGGCCAGGGGCGACGCGGCCAACGAGCTGTCGTCGATCTCGCTGGACCCCAACTCGCACATCCAGGAGGTCAAGGCCCTGTCGGCGGACATCCGGCCGGGCCGGCGGCCACGCGGCCCCGCCCTGCCCGAGCTGGTCAGGGCCTACCAGCGGCGCGCCGGTGTGGGCGCGGGCACCGGAATGGAGGCGTGATGGCCTTCGACCTGGACGAGCGGCTCGACGAGGGCCGCCGGGTGGGCTTCTTCACCGACACCAGCATCTGCATCGGCTGCAAGGCGTGCGAGGTGGCGTGCAAGGAGTGGAACCACGTCCCCGACGACGGGCTGAACTTCACCGGCTGGTCCTACGACAACACGATGAAGCTGAGCGCCGACACCTGGCGGCACGTGGCGTTCGTCGAGCAGCGGCGGCCTCTGGGGCACCAGGAGCCCGGGGTCGGCGACATGGACTTCCGCTGGCTGATGGCCTCCGACGTGTGCAAGCACTGCACGCACGCGGCCTGCCTGGACGTGTGCCCGACGGGCTCGCTGTTCCGCACCGAGTTCGGCACGGTCGTGGTGCAGGAGGACATCTGCAACGGCTGCGGCTACTGCGTGCCCGCCTGCCCGTTCGGGGTGATCGGCAAGCGGGAGACGAGCGGCACGGCGGCCAAGTGCACGATGTGCTACGACCGCCTCGGCGCCGGGGAGGAGCCGGCCTGCGCCAAGACGTGCCCGACCGACTCGATCCAGTTCGGCGACCTGGAGGAGCTGCGCGAGCGGGCCGAGCGGCGGCTGGAGCAGGTACGCGCGGCCGGGGTGGGCTCGGCCCGCCTGTACGGGCACGACCCCGGCGACGGCGTGGGCGGGACGGGCGCGTTCTTCCTGCTGCTGGACGAGCCCGAGGTGTACGGCCTGCCGCCGGACCCGGTGGTGACGACCAGGGACCTGCCGTCGATGTGGCGGCACGTGGGGGTGGCGGCCGTGGCGTTGCTGGCGGGCGTGGCGGCCACGGCGTGGCGGAGGCGGCGATGAAGAGCCAGACCGATGTGCGGATGGACGGCTCCCCCGAGCTGCGCGGCGAGCGGCAGGCCACGCCGGGCTCGGCGGGCCGCCGGCGCGAGCGGCTGATGGTGCCCAAGGCGGACTTCGACTCCTACTACGGCCGGCCGGTGCTGAACGAGCCGACCTGGCAGGCGCCCGACATCGCCGGCTACCTGTTCCTGGGCGGCCTGGCGGGCGCGTCGTCCACGCTGGCCGCCGCCGCCGAGCTGACCGGCAGGCCGCGCCTGGCCAGGGCGGCCAAGGTGGGCGCGCTGGGCGCGCTGGGCGGCTCCCTCTACGCGCTGATCCACGACCTGGGCCGGCCGGAGCGGTTCGTCAACATGTTGCGGGTGTTCAAGGTGACCTCGCCGATGAGCGTCGGCACGTGGATCCTCACCTGTTACGGCCCGCAGGCCGGCGCCGCGGCGGCCACGGACGTGACCGGGTTGTTCCCCGGGCTGGGCCGCGCCGCCACCGTGGGGGCCGGGGTCACGGGGACGGCGGTGGCCACGTACACGGCGGCGCTGATCTGCGACACGGCCGTGCCGGTCTGGCACGAGGCGTACCGGGAGATGCCGTTCCTGTTCGCCGGGTCGGCGGCGGCGTCGGCGGGCGGGCTGGGCATGCTGGCCGCGCCGGTCTCGGAGGCGGGCCCGGCGCGGCGGGCGGCGCTGGTGGGCGCGGTGGTGGAGGTCGCGGCGGCGACGCGGATGGAGCGGCGGCTGGGGCCGCTGGCCGAGCCGCTCAAACGCAGCCGGCTGCTGCGCCTGGGTGAGGCGCTGTCGCTGGCGGGCGCGCTGGCCGGCGCCACGGTGGGCCGGCGCAGCAGGGTCGCGGCCGCCGTGGCGGGCGCGGCCCTGCTGGCCGGGTCGGCGTGCACCAGGTTCGGGATCTTCCAGGCCGGCATGGAGTCGGCCAACGATCCCCGGCACACCGTCCAGCCGCAACGCAGGCGGCTGGCGCAGGAGAGAGCGGAGCGTGATCTGGGATGAAGCGCAAGATCGTGGAGTATCTGCCGTTCGTCGGCATCGTGCTGTTCATCTGCACGGCGTCGTGGGTCGCGGGGCGTACGCCTCCTGACCGGACTCTGGCGCACCGCTGACCTCGCGCGCCGTACGATCAGCAGATGACCGAAAAGACCGAAACCACGCCTGCTTGGCTCGCACCGGAAGAACTGGAATCGGTGCGGGGCCGGATGCCGATCCTCTACATCGACGCGGTGCCGGTGCGCGTCGATGACACCGGCGTGGTCACCCGCGTCGGCCTGCTGCTGCGCATGTTGCCGGACGGCACGGTCAGCCGGGCGCTGGTCTCGGGGCGGGTGCTGCACCACGAGCGGATCCGCGACGCGCTGCTGCGGCACCTGGAGAAGGATCTCGGGCCCGTGGCGCTGCCTCGCATCCCCGTCTCGCCGCAGCCCTTCACCGTCGCCGAGTACTTTCCCACGCCCGGCGTCACGCCCTACCACGATCCGCGCCAGCACGCCGTGTCGCTGGCCTACATCGTGCCCGTCGCCGGTGACTGCCGGCCCCGGCAGGACGCGCTCGACCTGGTGTGGTTCACGCCGGAGGAGGCCGCCTCGCCGATGGTGCAGGACGAGATGGCCGGTGGGCAGGGTGTGCTGCTGAAGCAGGCGCTGGCCCACGTCGGCTGCCTGCCCTGACGGGCGCGGGTCAGGGGCGGCCGGCGCCGTCGCGGACCCAGCGGTAGAGGGGGTCGCCGGGGCAGGAGGTGTCGTAGCCGTCCCGGTGGCCCTTGACCTCGCGGCCCGCGTCGCCGTGCTCGCGCAGGTACTCGATGGCGTCGACCAGGGCGTTGAGCAGGTCGTCGTTCGGCTCCGTCAGCCCCGAGCTGCCGACCAGCGCGAGCACCGCGTAGTGGCCGGAGTTGAGGCCCGCGCCGTTGGCGGCGGGCAGGGCGTGGGGGCCGCGGCCCATGAAGGTGCGCCGGTGCGGGCAGCACACCATGTTGTAGCCCAGGTCGATGTACTTCTCGCCGCGGCCTCCTGACATGTGCATGCGCTGGATGTCCTGGACGAGGTCGACGCAGCGGTCGTGGTTGCCCGGCTCGGCGAGGTCGGCGGGCACCTTTCCGCCCGTGTAGTGGATCTTGATGCCCTGGGTGGACGACAGCCGGACGTAGCGGCTGGTCGGCTTCTTCGCTTCCCACTCCGCGCGGGTGACCAGGTTCATGGGTTCCTCTCCTCGTAGGAATGCTCCTGGTCATCAGAGTGTCAACTTTCGGTAGCCGTGTCATCACTCTTTGTCACTAGAGTGAGGTGCCGCCGGGGTGAGAGTTCCCTGCAGTGCGGCCCTAGCCCGTTGAGGTCAGTGTGACCGGCGACTCCCCGCCCCTGTGCACCCGGCGGAAGACGTGCGGCCTGCCGCTCGCGCGGAAGTCGGCCCTGGCCGTGATCCGGCCGGTGGACGGCACGGGGAAGCCGACCGAGATGGCCATACCGGGGTCCACCCGGGCGACCGTCTGCGCCCGCGACCGGCGCTTGCCGTCGAGGCCCAGCTCGACCTGGGTCCACGGCACGCTGGAGCCGTTGTGCAAGGTCACCACGACCTGCCCGGCGGTCAGCTCCGTGCGCAGCCCGTACGGCAGGCGCGGGTCCTCCCCGATCGAGCCGTCGAGCAGCTCCATCAGCTCCTGGGTGATCTGCGGCCTGGCGGCGGACAGGTCGCGGCTCTCCCCCGGGTCCTTGGTCAGGTCGTACAGCTCGACGCGGCCCTCCGGCCCGGCGCCGGCGATGTTCGGGTCGAACCTGACGAGCTTCCACCGGCCGCGGCGGATGGCCTGGGCCTTGCGCGGCCGGTTCCAGACCAGGTGGGAGTGCTTGGGGGCGCCCTCTCCGGTGAGCAGGCCGCGGAAGGACAGGCCGTCGAGGTTGGCGGGGACGGGCGTGTCCGCCAGGTCGGCCAGCGTGGGCAGGATGTCCCAGGCCGCCACCGGCTGCCGCTCCACCCTCGGGCGCAGCCCCGGCGACCAGGCGATCAGCGGCACCCGGATGCCGCCCTCGTACACGTCGCGCTTGTCGGCCCGGTAGGGGCCGTTGGAGTCGAACAGCCAGGGCGTCACGCCCTTCTCCCGGTGGGGGCCGTTGTCGCTGGTGAACAGCACCAGGGTGTCCTCGGCCACGCCCGCGTCGCGCAGGGCCCTGATCAGCGCGGCGACGTCGGTGTCGAGCCTGGCCACCTGGGCGGCGTGGCGGCGGTTGGGACCGCTCCACGGCTTGTTCTCGTACTCGCCGGCGTCACCCTGGATGACGCTGGGCGAGTGCGGCAGGGTGCTGGCATAGAAGAGCAGGAACGGCTTGCCGCTGTCGTCGCCGATGAAGTCGACGGCTCGCTGCCTGAACAGGTGCGGCGCGTACTTGCTGCCGTCGAGCTGCACCTTCTGCCCGTTGTGCCACAGGTACTTGGGGAAGTACTGGTGCGCGTGCCTGTGACCGATGTAGCCGAAGAACTCGTCGAAGCCGCGCAGGTTCGGGTGCGAGGCCTGGCCGGGCTCCTCGGGGCCGAAGCCCCACTTGCCGATGCAGGCGGTCCGGTAGCCCGACAGCTGCAGCACCTCGGCGAAGGTGAGGTCCGCGTCGGTGAGCGAGTGCTGCGGGCCGCCCTCCGGGTTCTCCCGTACGGTGCTGTGGCCGGCGTGCAGCCCGGTGAGCAGCGAGCAGCGCGACGGCGCGCAGAGCGGCGCCCCGGAGTAGGCCGACTTGAACTGCACGCCCTCGGCCGCCAGCCGGTCCAGGTTCGGCGTGTCGATCAGCCGCTGCCCGTTGCTGCCTATCTCGCCCCAGCCGAGGTCGTCGGCCAGGATGAGCAGGATGTTCGGCCGCCTGGGCAGGCTGCCACGACGTGCGGTGGCCTCGGCGCCCGCGGGAGTCACCGCGGGCAGGGCGAGGCCGGCGAAGGTACCGGCGAGTAAAGCTCGGCGCGAAGGCCCGTTGATCACGAAGGGCAACATATCGGAGCCTCGGGCGAATGGCGGGCAAATCGCAAGCGAACTCTGTCACAGAGTGGCAACCGACGGAGGGTGCCGCCCATCAGGCGAGATAGTCCCACGTCCGGCAGATGTCGTGCAGCTCGGCGGGGATCTCCTCGGGCGTCGGCAGCGGCCTGCCGGCCACCACGGTGCCGGTGCGGATCTTGTCGCGCCAGTCGCCGATGCCCTTGACGAAGCCGCCGTGGTCTTTCCTGCCGTACTCCAGCATGATCTGCTCGAACTCCACGCCGAGGTACAGGCAGATCCGGCGGAGCTGACCCTCCGGGTCGGCCGTCAGCTCCTCGTACCGCACGGTCAGCCCCTCCAGATGGGTGCGCGCCTCCTCCAGGTACTTCATGTAGTTGAGCGTGCGCGGCACGGCCTCGCTCATCGGCCGCTTGACCGGGTCGGCCTCGTGCCAGGACTGCACGATCGACATCGGATGACGCAGCAGGAAGACGAAGCGCGCGTCTGGCCAGCAGGTGGCGATGCGCCGCCAGACGAAGACGTTGCTGGGCGTCTTCTCACACATGATCGACTTGCCGCTGCGGGTCAGCTCGCGGTGCAGCAGCCGGTCCCAGACGAGGTGCTCGATGTCGCTGTGGGTGTGGCCGAGCAGCTCCATGGCCTGGCGTACGGGGTCGGTGCCCAGGCCGATGGTGACCCGCCTGAAATGCGTCTCGATCGGCGAGTGGATCCGGGAGTGGCTGTTGAGCATGACGCGCAGCAGCGTGGAGCCGGACCGTACGGACGACAGCAGGAAGACGGGCTCGCGCAGCAGCCGGTCGTGCGCGGGGTCCACGGGCGGGCGGACCTTGTCGCCGGGCAGCCGCTGCAGCTCCAGCGGCACCTTGGGCGGCGGTGGCGGTTTGGGCGGCTCCTTCTGCAGCTTGCGCGTCAACGAGTATCCCGTCAGGCCCTCGAGTGTGGCGTTGGCCCGGTACCTCCAGCTCATGGGGCTACAAGGTAGGGCCGGTCAGTGAACCGCAGGTGAATCCGGCCTGTGAAGATGTTGCGAGGATGACAGCTCGTTCGCGCACAAAGACGCAGAGCAGAACAAAATTCCGTTCCACCATGGGGCCTGTCAAAGTTTCAAGCACTCCATGAGGAGGAGTCATGCACCCGCTCAAGCGTCGAGCCCTGCACCTCTCGTTACTCGGCGGCCTGGCCGTCGGCGCCCTGGCCGCGCTCCCCGCCGCCGGTCACGCCGCGTCCGCGGGCACCTCGTCCGCCTCCGTCCGGGTGGTCAGCGGCGGCCTGCTGCAGCTCGACTACGTCGGCTCGGCCGACTCGAACAAGGTCCTGATCACCCTCGAGTCGGGCACCAACGTGCTGCGGATCAGCGACTCGGTGAACATCACGCCCGGCGCCGGCTGCGTCTCGGCCCCGGGGGACCTGACGACCGCGCGCTGCTCGGCCGGCATCACGCGGATCTCCGCCCGGCTGGGTGAGGGCGCCGACAGGTTCACCTCGCTCGTCCCGCTGCAGGGCTACGTCGAGGGTGACGGCGGCGACGACGTCTTCCGTCCCGGCCAGTCCAAGGGCAGCGTGGGCGCGGCGACCAGCCGGATCATGTACTTCGGCGGTCTCGGCGTGGACACCGCCGACTACCAGGGCGTGCCGGCCACCGGCCCGACCGGGACCGACGGCGTCAACGTGAGCCTGGACTTCCGCTACAACGACGGGCGCGCGGCCGACGGCGCCCGCCCCGCCGACGAGGACAACGTCCAGACCGAGAACGTGGTCGGCGGCTCGTTCGGCGACAGGCTCACCGGCGACGACCTGAACAACCGGCTCACCGGGGGCAACGGGCGGGACCTGCTGTCCTCGGGCCGCGGCGACGACGTGATCGACCTGCGGGACGACACCGGCGACCAGTCGTCGTCCTGCGGCGAGGGCACCGACGTGGCTTTGATCGACGCCGGGGCGCGCGACCGGGTCAGCGTGGACTGCGAGACGGTCCAGAGCCCCGGCTAGGCGCGTTTGACCCTGCGGTCGTGGATCACCGCGTACGTGTTGCGCAGCGCCTCCATCGAAGCGTCGTAGGAGGCCTGCGCGACCCCCGTGAACAGGCAGTCCACCACCATGAGCTGGGCGATGCGGCTGCCCAGCGCCCCCGAGCGGAACCGGGTCTCCCGCGCGGCCGTCGTGAGCGTCACGTCGGCCGCGCGGGCCAGCGGCGACTCGCGGAAGTTCGTGATCGCCACGGTGGCGGCGCCGGCCTTGCGGGCGATGGCCAGGAACTCGACGGTGTCCACGGTGGCGCCGCTGTGCGAGACCGCCACCGCCACGCAGCCGGGGTCGAGCGTGGCCGCCGAGGTCCAGGCCGAGTGGGAGTCGTGCCAGTTGATCGCGGTGCGGCCGATGCGGGACAGCTTCTGCTGCAGGTCCAGCCCGACCAGCGCGCTCGCGCCCACCCCGAAGGTGTCGATCCTGCGCGCGGCCAGCAGCCGCGCCACCGCCTCGCCCAGCGCCTCCATGTCGAGCATGCGGGCGGTGTCGGCGATGGAGAGCGTCTCGTTCATCGCCACCTTGGAGACGATGCCCTCCAGGCTGTCGTTCCTGTCGATGTCGCCCGACACCTCCGGCAGGCTGGCGGCGGCCAGCTCCTCCCTGGCCACGGCCCTGGTCAGGTCGATGCGGAAGTGCTTGTAGTGGGCGTAGCCCATGCGCTGGTAGAAGCGCACCACAGAGGTCGTCGAGGTCTCGCAGCGGGCGGCCAGCTCGGCGATGGACAGGTTGGCGGCGGTGGACGGGTCGCCGACGAACAACTCGGCGATGCGCCGCTCGGACGGCCGCAGGGCCGGCATGGCCGCGCGGATGCGGATGAGCAGCGTCTCGGCTTGTTCGGCCATCGTCACCCCGTCGCTGGAAAGAAAATACCCCGGTGGTAGGGTCTGCGTAATTTTATGACCTACTGCCCGAAGGAGACCACATGCCCCGTGGCGCCTTCTCCGCGGCCGGCCTCGCCGCCGCGTTGTCCCTCGCCCTGACCGCCTGTTCGTCCTCCTCCGGGCCAGCCGCCAGCAGCACCCCTGCCGGTCAGGCGGGCGGCTCGCTGGTGGTCGGCGTGACCTCCGACCCCGACACGCTCTTCCCCTGGAAGGCCACCCAGTTCACGGCCGTCAACGTGCTGCAGAACCTGTACGGCACGCTCACCGAGTTCGACAAGGACCTGAACGTGGTGCCCGGCCTGGCCGAGTCGTGGCAGGCCGCCGAGGACGGCAAGCAGCTGACGCTCAAGCTCCGGCAGGGCGTCACGTTCGCCGACGGCAGCACGTTCGACTCCAAGGACGTCAAGTCGTCCCTCGACAAGATCATGGACGAGAAGACGGCGGCCGTGGCCCGGGCGTCGCTGGCGTCGGTGAAGTCCGTCGAGGCGCCCGACGCGAGCACGGTGGTGCTGGAGCTGACCGGCCCCGACGCCGCGCTGCCCGCCAACCTGGCCACCGTCAACATGGCCATCCTCTCCTCCGACGACACCGAGGAGAAGCTCAACGCCACGCCCAACGGCACCGGGCCGTTCACGCTGGGCAAGCGGGTGGCCAGCCAGTCGATCACGCTCAACAGGAACGACAAGTACTGGGGCGCGGAGAAGCCGAAGGTGGGCTCCGTCGAGTTCCGGGTGATCCCCGACGAGTCGTCCATCGTCTCGGCCATGCAGTCGGGCAACGTGCAGCTCGCCGTCTTCAACGACCCGCTCGTCGCGCAGACCGCCGAGGGCGGCGGCACGATCACCGTGGCCAAGACGCCGCAGCTCAACTACCACGCGCTGCAGCTCAACGCGCAGCGCGGCGACCTCAAGGACGTCAACGTGCGGCTGGCGATCCAGTGCGCGATCGACCGTAAGCAGGTGCTCGACACCGCCGCGCTCGGCGAGGGCGAGGTGACCGGGCCGATCACCGCCCCGGCGTTCAAGTCGGACCCGAACAAGCGCCCCTGCCCGAACCGCGACCTGGCCAAGGCCGCGGAGTACCTCGGCAAGGCCGGCAAGTCCGGCGGCGTGACGGTCAAGACCATCGTCTCGCAGGGCGAGTACGCCACCTCCGTCAACGAGGCGCAGAACCTCAAGGCCCAGCTCGCCGAGGCGAAGATCAACCTGGAGCTGGAGGTGCTGGAGTCGGGCGCGTTCGTGGACCGCTGGGTGGCGGCCGACTTCGACGCGGCCGTCGCGCTCAACGGCGGGCGGCCCGACCCCGACGGCTCCTACGGCCGCTACTTCACCAGCGAGGGCAACCTGAACAAGGTCGCCGGCTACAGCTCCCCCGAGCTGGACAAGCTGTTCGCGCAGGGCAAGGCCACCAGCGACCAGGCCGCGCGCAAGGCGATCTACGACCAGGTGGGCGCGCACCTGGAGGACAACGCCGCCTGGATCTGGCTGTTCTCCGGCTACACCTACACCGCGACGACGGCGAACGTGACCGGCTTCACGCCGATGGCCAGCGGCTCGCTGCAGTACCTGCGGACCACCGCGGTCGGATGAGGCTGCTGCGCAACCGGCCGCTGCGGCGCGTCGCGGAGACGATCGGCATCCTGTTCGGGGTGGCCGTGGTCGTCTTCGTGATGCTGCGGGCGCTGCCGGGCGACCAGATCACGGCCGGGCTGGGCACGGAGGCCGCCGCGCTCACCCCGGCCCAGCGGCAGGCCCTGGAGCAGTACTACGGCCTGGACCAGCCGCTGGTCGCCCAGTTCTTCTCGTGGCTGGGCAACATGTTCACCGGCAACTTCGGCTACTCGGCCCGCTCCCAGCAGAGCGTGCTGGAGCTGACCCTGCACGCGCTGCCGGTGACGTTCGAGCTGGCCGTGCTGTCGATCGTGCTGGCGCTGCTGATCGGGGTGCCGCTGGGCACGCTGGCCGCCTCCAGGACGAACTCGGCCAGGGACGCCGCCGGCCAGGTCGTGAGCCTGGCCGGGCTGTCGATCCCGGCGTTCCTGCTGGCCACGACGCTGCTGTCGATCTTCGCCGCGTCGTTCGGGTTCAACCCCAACGGGCAGGGCTTCGCCACGCTCACCGAGGACCCGCTGCTCAACCTGCAGCAGATGCTGCTGCCCGCGCTGGTGCTGGGCTTCGGCATCGCGGCGCCGATCCTGCGCACCACCCGCACGGCCGTGCTGGAGGTGCGCTCGAACGACTTCGTGCGCACCGCCCGCGCCAAGGGCGTGCCGGAGCGGCGGCTGCAGGTGCGGCACGTGCTGGGCAACGCGCTGGTGCCGATCGTGACCATGACCGGGCTGCAGTTCGGCTACCTGCTGGGCGGCGCGGTCGTGGTCGAGCAGATCTTCTCCGTGCCGGGCATCGGGCGGCAGGTGCTGCTCGGCATCCAGCAGAAGGAGTACGCGGTGGTACAGAGCACGGTGCTGGTGATCGCGCTGGCGTTCGTGCTGGTCAACCTGCTGACCGACCTGCTCTACCGGGTGATCGACCCGCGGGTGAGGGCGTCGTGAGGCGCAGCCCCGCCGCGCTGGCGGGCATCGTGATCCTCGTGCTGCTGGCGGTCGTGGCGGTGCTGTCGTACCTGGGGCTGCTGCCGTACGACCCGATCGCGCAACATCCGCCCTCGCGCTTCCAGGCGCCGTCGGGCGCGCACCTGTTCGGCACCGACCAGTTCGGCCGGGACGTCTTCTCCCGGGTGGCGGCCGGGGTCGGCAACTCGGCGCTGATCGCGGTGGTCGCGGTGGCGTTCGCGACCGTGGTGGGCACGCTGGGCGGGCTGGTGTCCGGCTTCTACCGCGGCCTGGCCGACGGCGCGATCGGCGGGGTGACGAACGTGCTGTTCGCCTTCCCGCCGCTGCTGCTGGCGCTGTCGCTGGCCTCGGTGCTGGATCGCAACTGGTTCACGATCGCCGTGGCCATCGCCATCGTGTACGTGCCGATCTTCATCCGCGTCACGCGCGGCCCGGTGCTCTCGCTCAGGGAGATCGAGTACGTGAAGGCGGCCGTCTCCACCGGCCAGAGCCGCTGGCAGATCATGTTGCGCCACGTGCTGCCCAACATCACCTCGATCATCGTCGTCCAGGTGGCGCTGTCGCTGTCGTGGGCGGTGCTGACCGAGGCGTCGCTGAGCTTCCTGGGCCTGGGCACCCCGCCGCCGGCGCCGTCGCTCGGCTCGATGATCTTCGAGGCGCGCAGCCTGGTGTTCATCGCGCCGTGGACGCTGATCGCGCCCGGCGTGGTCGTCGTGCTGCTCGTGGTGGGGCTCAACCTGCTCGGCGACGGCCTGCGTGACACTCTCGACCCCCGGAACCGAGGTAACCGGTGAACCTGTCAGAACTGACCACCGAGTCGGCCGATCCGCGCTTCGCCGGCATCGACACGATGAGCGTGGGCGAGCTGGCGGCGGCCATGAACGCGGCCGACACCACCGTGCCCGCCGCCGTCGCCGCCGCGCTGCCGGACATCACGGCGGCGATCGAGGCCACGGCCGCGCGCATGGAGGCCGGCGGCCGGCTCGTCTACGTGGGCGCGGGCACGCCGGGACGGCTGGGCGTGCTGGACGCCTCCGAGTGCCCGCCGACGTTCTCCACGCCGCCCGAGCAGGTCTTCGCGATCATCGCGGGCGGCGAGAGCGCGATCGTCTCCCCCTGCGAGGGGGCCGAGGACGACGAGCTTGCGGGGGCCGCCGCCGTGGACGCCGCCCTGATCGGGCCGCTGGACACCGTGGTGGGCGTCGCCTCCAGCGGGCGCACGCCGTACGTGCTGGCCGCCGTGCGGCGGGCGCGCGAGCACGGCGCGCTGACCGTCGGCCTGTCGTGCAACGCGGGCACGCCGCTCAGCGCGGCGGCGGAGCACGCCATCGAGGTGCTGGTCGGGCCCGAGGTGATCAGCGGCTCGACCCGGCTCAAGGCGGGCACGGCGCAGAAGCTCGTGCTCAACATGTTCTCCACGATCGTGATGGTGCGGCTGGGCAAGACGTACGGCAACCTCATGGTCGATGTGAAGGCCAGCAACGGCAAGCTGCGCGAGCGGGCCGTGCGCATGGTACGCACGATCACCGGGAGCGGGCGCGAGGAGGCGCTGGCGGCCCTGGACGCGAACGGGTTCAACGTCAAGCAGGCGGTCGTGGCCACGCGCTTCGACCTGTCGCCGCAGGACGCGGCGGCCCGGCTGGCCGCGGCCGGCGGGCGGCTGCGCGCGGCTCTGGGGGAGCTGTCATGAGGGTTCTCGGGATGATCTCCGGCACCTCGCACGACGGGATCGACGTGGCCGTGGTGGACTTCGAGCTGGTCGGGAGCGTGCTCGAAGGCCGGGTCAGGCACACCGCGAGCACGCCGTACCCGGCGGAGCTGCGGGCGCGGCTGATCGCGGCGCTGCCGCCCGCGCCGGCGACGCTGGCGGAGGTGTGCGTGCTCGACACGCTCATCGGGCAGAGCTTCGCCGGGGCGGCGGCCGCGGCCATCGAGGCGGGCGGGCCGGTCGACCTGGTCGTCTCGCACGGGCAGACCGTCTACCACTGGGTGGAGGGCGCGCACGCGCTCGGCACCCTGCAGATCGGGCAGCCCGCCTGGATCGCCGAGCGGACCGGCGCGCCCGTGCTGTCGGACGTGCGGATCAGGGACATCACGGCCGGCGGGCACGGGGCGCCGCTGGTGTCGGTGCTGGACGGGCTGCTGCTCGGCGCGTACGAGGGCGGCGCCGCGGCGCTCAACCTGGGCGGCATCGCGAACATGACCGTGGTGCGCGGCGACACCCTGTACGCCTACGACATCGGCCCGGCCAACGCGCTGATCGACGCCGTGGTGACGAGCCGGGGGCTGCATCCGCGCGGCTTCGACGAGGACGGGCGGATCGCGGCGTCGGGCCGGGTGTCCGAGCGCCTGCTGGCGGTGCTGCTGGACGAGCCGTACTACCGGCTGGCCGCGCCGAAGAGCACCGGCAAGGAGCTGTTCCACCTCGAGTACGTGGACGCGGCCCTGGCCAGGGCCGGTGTGAGCGCCGGGGACGCCGATCTGGTGGCGACGCTGACCGAGCTGACCGTGCGCACGGTCGCGCACGACGTGCGGGCGGCCGGGGTGGGCACGCTGGTCGTCTCCGGCGGCGGGTGCCGCAACCCGGTCGTCATGGCCGGGCTGCGGGCCGCGCTGCCCGGCGTGACCGTGTCGCCGTCCGACGACTTCGGCGCGCCCGCCGACGACAAGGAGGCGATCGCGTTCGCGCTGATCGGCTGGCTCACCGCGCACGGCCTGCCCGGCACGGTCCCCGGCGGGACGGGCGCGGCGGGCGCCCGCATCCTGGGCACGCTGACCCCGGGCGCAGGGCCGCTGGTGCTGCCCGCCCCGGCCACCGCGCCGCCCCGGTCGCTGAGGCTGGCATGAACGCGCCACCCGGCCTGATCATGGCGGCCCGCACACCCTGGTTCGACCTCGACGAGTGCCGCGGCCACCGGACGGTGCCGGCCGGGGACGCGGCGCCGATGACCATGGACACCTACCACGACCTCGCCTCGGTGACCAAGGTGGTGGCCACCACCACGATGCTGATCCGGCTGGTGTCCGACCGGCTGGTGGACCTGGACGCGCCGCTGAGCGCGTACCTGCCGAAGTCGTACGAGGCGATCACCGTGCGGGACCTGCTGCTGCACCGCGGCGGCCTGTGGGAGTGGTGGCCGCTGTACATCCAGCCGCAGCTCCCGCCGCCCCGCTACCGTCCCGGGCGCGCACGCCACTACTCCGACCTGGGTTTCATCCTGCTGGGCAGGATCGTCACGCAGGTGACGGGGCTGCGCCTGGACCGGGCGCTGGCCGAGCTGGTCACCCGGCCGCTGGGCCTGACCTCCACCACCTACGCCCGCCCGGCCGGCTCCGAGGTGGCCATGAGCGCGCTGGACGACCGGGCCGAGATGACCATGCTCGACACCGGCCGCCCGTACCCGGTGCCCTACCGCAGCGGCGACTTCGCCCGCTGGCGGGCCGAGCCGGTGCTCGGGCAGGTCGCCGACGGCAACGCCTACCACGCGCTCGACGGCGTCGCGGGGCACGCGGGCCTGTTCTCGACGGTGTCCGACCTGCTGCGCTACGGCCTGGTCATGTCCAGGTACGAGGAGTACGACCACCTGTGGCGGCCGGAGGTCGTCAGGGAGTTCCTCGCCCCCGGCCCCGACCAGGAGCAGGCGCTCGGCTTCCGCAGGTACGCGCTGGAGCTGCCCGGCGAGACCGTCACCGTGCTCGGGCACCCGGGCTACGTGGGCTGCGCGGTCGGCTTCGTGCCCGGCCGTGACATCGCGCTGGCGCTGGCGAGCAACCGCCTGCTCGTCGAGGGCGCGCCGACGCCCACGGACGACCTCTGGACCGCCCTGCTGCAGGACATCGCACACCGATCGGAAACCGCATGAGCGCGCTCCTGGAGATCCGCGACCTCTCGGTCGCCTTCCGCACCCGCAAGCGGGACGTCACCGTCGTCAGGAACGTCTCGATGGAGATCCAGCCGGGCCAGACCGTCGCCGTGGTCGGCGAGTCGGGCTCCGGCAAGTCCACCACGGCCGCCGCGGTCAACCGGCTGCTGCCCGACAACGGCCGCATCACCGGCGGCCAGGTGCTGTTCGAGGGCCGGGACCTGGCCACGGCGAGCCGGCGCGAGCTGACCGCGATCCGCGGCGCGGGCATCGGCCTGGTGCCGCAGGACCCGATGTCGAACCTCAACCCGCTGATGCGCGTCGGCGACCAGATCGCCGAGGCGCTGGAGGTGCACGGGGTGGCCACGGGCCGGGCGGCGCGGGCCCGCGTGCTCGAACTGCTCGACATGGTGGGCATCCCGGACGCGGAGCGGCGGATCGGGCAGTACCCGCACGAGTTCTCCGGCGGCATGCGGCAGCGGGTGCTGATCGCCATGGGGCTGGCCTGCCGGCCCAGGCTGCTCATCGCCGACGAGCCGACCTCCGCCCTGGACGTGACCGTGCAGCGGCGCATCCTGGACCAGCTCGCGCAGCTGACCGCCGAGATGGGCACGGCCGTCTTCCTCATCACGCACGACCTGGCGCTGGCGGCCGAGCGGGCCGACGTGGTGGCCGTCATGTACCAGGGCGAGATCGTCGAGACCGGCCCTGCCGCCGGGATCCTGTCCGACCCCGCGCACGAGTACACCCGGCGGCTGCTGCGGGCCGTGCCGAGCCTGTCGTCGGTCCGCGTCAGCGCGCCGCCCTCCACCGAGCCCGACCTGGTGGTGGTGGACGGGCTGCGCAAGGTGTTCCCTGTCAGGGGCACCGGGGAGGAGTTCACGGCGGTGGACGGGGTGTCGTTCGCCATCCCGCGCGGCCGTACCGTCTCGATCGTGGGCGAGTCGGGCTCCGGCAAGTCGACGACCGCGAACCTGCTGCTCGGCCTGGACGCGCCCACCGCGGGCGGCATCCGCTTCGACGGCACGGACCTGACCGCGCTGGGCAGGAAGGAGCTGTTCGCCTTCCGCCGCCGGGTGCAGCCGGTCTTCCAGAACCCGTACGCCTCGCTCGACCCCCGTTACACGGTGGCCAAGTCCATCACCGAGCCGCTGCGCGTGCACGGCGTCGGCAGCGCGGCCGAGCGCGGGAAGGCGGCGGCCGAGCTGCTGGAGAAGGTGTCGCTGCCCGCGTCGCTGGCCGGGCGGCTGCCGCACGAGCTGTCCGGCGGCCAGCGCCAGCGGGTGGCCATCGCCCGCGCACTGGCCCTGTCGCCGGAGCTGGTCGTGCTCGACGAGGCCGTCTCGGCGCTGGACGTGCTGGTGCAGGCGCAGATCCTGGAGCTGCTCGCCGAGCTGCAGCGGGAGCTGGGGCTCAGCTACCTGTTCATCAGCCACGACCTGGCCGTCGTACGGATGATCTCGCACGCGGTGCACGTCATGCGCGGCGGCCGGATCGTGGAGAGCGGCACCGCCGAGGAGATCTTCGACCATCCGTCCGACGACTACACCCGCGAGTTGCTCGCCGCCATCCCGGGCCGGTCACAGTAGAGACGTGAAGATCCTCCTGGTTCAACCCCCGCACTGGTCCCCCGACGGTCACGCGAACTTCGACGCCGTCGAGGAGCTGCTCGGCTCCCGTTCCGGGGACGTGATGCTGCTGCCCGAGCTGGCCGGCTCCAGCCTGCCCCGCGCCGACTACCTGGCCAGGGTCCGCGCGCTGGCCGAGGGCTCCGGCATGACGGTCGTCGGGGGCTCGCACTACGACGGCCCCGTCAACCGGGGCGCGGTCTTCGGCCCGGACGGCACGCTGCTGCTGGAGTACGACAAGGTGCACCCGTACGGGCTGGAGCTGCGCTCCGGCGTGCGGCCCGGCCGGCCGAGCGCGGGCTTCGAGCTGGACGGCCGCCGCCTGCACGTGCTGCTCTGCGCCGACCTGTGGTACTCGGGCGGCCTGGCCGGGCACGACAGGCTCGACGCGGTGCTGGTGCCCGCCTTCTCCGTGACCCGCTGGGACGGGCCCGCCCCGGCGCGGGAGTTGTGGCAGCACATGAGCGTGGCGCGGGCCTACGAGTTCATGACGTACGTGGCGGTCAGCGACTGGCACCACGAGACCACCTACCTCGGCCATCCGTGCGCCGGGGTCACCGGCTTCGCCAACCCCTGCCCGCGCACGCACACCGGCTTCTTCACCGGCCCGCCCGACGCGCCCGTCTCGCTGCACGAGCTGGACTTCGACCGCCTGGACGCCTTCCGCCGCGACCGCGACGAGCGCGGCTTCCGCCAGTAGTGCCGGCCCTACCCCTCATTGGGCCGCACGCGGGATCGAGCGGGCCACGGGCGCGCCCGTAGCGTCGTCCCCATGACAACCCTCCGGCACAGCCCCGCCACCGACACCCGCCTCAGCCTCTGGCACCGCCTCGCCACCGACACCCGTTACACCCTGCTCGGCCTGCCGGCGGCCCTCCTGCACTTCGCCGTCGTGGTGGCCGGAGTCTCGGCCGGGCTCGGCACCGCGGTCGTTTTCGTCGGCCTGCCGATCCTGGCCGCCACCGCCGCGGCGGCCAGGAACCTGGCCGACTTCGAGCGCGTGGCCCTGCCCGGCGTGCTCGGCCGCCCCGTGGCCCGCCCGCCCTACCCGCCGGCCCCGGCGTGGGCGGGCTGGTTCCGCCGCACGATGAACCCGCTGACCAGCGGGCAGGCCGTGCTCGACCTGCTCTACGGCATCGTCGCCTTCCCGATCTCGCTGGCCGCCTCCGTCGTCACCGCCGTCTGGTGGGCCGGCACGCTGGCCGGCCTCACCTTCCCCCTGTACGGGTGGATCATCGCCGCCCTGCCCGGCGTGAACCTGACGCTGCCCGAGCTGCTCGGCCTCGGCGGCGGCGACACGACGTTCGTCGTCTTCAACACCGCGATCGGCGTGCTGTTCGCGCTGACCCTGGTCCCGGTGGTGCGCGGCGCGGCCCTGGTCAAGGCGAGCCTGGCCCAGGCCATGCTGACCCGCGCCCCGCTGGCCGCCCCCGCGCCGATGCCGGCCGGGATGACAGCCGGCTGAAGGGCCTATAACGTCACAGATGTTGATCATCAGGTCCATCTGGGGCGGTGCTCGTGCGGTCGTGGTCGCAGCTTCCTGCCGGCCGGGTGGTCCGGCTGGTCGCGGACGCCGAGGCCGTGGCCTTGAGCATCGACCCGCTGCCGCCGGACGCCCCGGCCATCCTCACCTACCTTCCCGGCGAGGTGCGATCGCTCACCGGCATGGTCGCCTCGGTCCTGCGCGAGCTGGACGAGGCGGCCATCGCGCTGTTCCCTGCCTGGCTGCCGGAGGCCTCCGGGATCGAGGGCGCCGGGGGTGCGAACGTGGCGGCCGTCCGGTCGCTGGCGCTGCGCAGGGCGGCGGCCAGCGAGCACTACGGCCCGTTCCTCGCCGAACTAGCGGCGAGGGCACTGGCGGCGCGGGCACTGGCGGACTCAGCAGGGCGGGCGCCGACCGGCTCGGCAGCACGGGCGCAGGCTGACTCGCCGGTGCGGGCGCAGGCCGGGTCGGCCGGCGGGTTCGGGCCGGAGGTGCGGGTGGCGGGCCTGGCCAGGGTGCTGGCCGACAGCTTCGGCAGGGCCGGGCTGGCCGTCGTGGTCCGCGTGCCCGCGGGGCTGGCGCCGGCCGCACAGGAGGTGCTCGTCGCGGGTTGTGAATGGCTGGCCCACCGGGCGCCGGCCGGGGTGTGGCTCACGGGCGCCCCGCTGGACGCCGTCGACCGGGTGGAGACGGTGCAGCCGCGGCTCCCCCGGCCAGGGCTCGCCACCCCGCCCGCCGACCCCGGCGGCACGCCGCCCCGCATGCTCTACCCGGCGATAGCAGGCAGGCCGCACCCCGGCAGCCCCAGCGAGCAGGCCCTGGAAGCGGCGCTCGCCGGATGCGCGTGGGCGTCAGGCCGCGCCTGGAACCAGGCGTACCAGCCGCACCCCCTGGCCACCCCCGTTCGCCTGGACCTGCTCTGGGAGAAGGAACGGTGCGTGGTGGAGATCGACGGGCCCGACCACCGCGGCGCCGCCAAGTTCGCCGCCGACCGGCAGCGCGACGTGCGCCTCCAGCTCGATGGTTACGCCGTCCTGCGCTTCCTCGATGTTCAGGTACTGACCGACACGGAAACCGTGATCCGCCAGATCGCACAGTTCCTGCGGAGCCGCCGCAGGACGGAAGGATAAGAGATGCCGCACAACGGGCTTTCACTCCCCGACTTCTCGGCCATGGTGGTGCTGGCCGTCGAGGCCCGTGAGATCTCCAACACCGAGCTCAAGCAACGACACAGACTGACGATCGACGGCCAGAAGCGGCATCGGCTCAACGCCTTGAAGCTGGTCGAGAGCAGGAAGCCCGGCCGGGTGTTCCTGCACGTGCTCACGGACGCCGGCTGGGCACGGCTGGCGGAGGACCTGCGCACGGGCAACATCCCGCCGCAGACGGGCTCGTCCGGGGCGATGGCGCGGGCGCTGCTGGACTGGCTGCCCCGCTACATGCGGCGCACGGACCAGAGCCTCGCCGAGGTCTTCCAGCCGGACGACGAAAGCGGCGAGACGGACGACCTCCCGGCAGGCGACCTCCCGGCAGGCGACCTCCCGGCAGGCGGCCTTCCAGCGGGCGACCCGGCGGCGGGCGACCTCGAGTCACGTGTCCGCGGCGCGTACGCCGAGCTGGCCGCGAGCCCCGGCACGTGGGTGGGGCTGGCCGGCCTGCGGGAGCAGCTGGCCGACGTGCCGAGGGCGCAGGTGGACGAGACCTTGACCCGCATGGAACGGCTCCCGGACGTGAACCTCGTCCCCGAGTCGAACCAGAAGACGCTCACGCCCGCCGATCGCGAGGCCGCCGTCCTCATCGGCGGCCAGCGCAAGCACCTGCTGTGGATCGGCCCCGCATGACGGGCGGCGTGCCCGACCTGGCCGCGCTGACCTTCAACTACACCGAGAGCGCCGACGACGTGTGGCGTCATTCGGCGTACCACGTGGCGGGGTTGCACGGCGCCTCCACGAGGATCCTGCGCGACGGCCTGGCCGAGGCGGCGCACCACCCGGAGGTCAGCCCCATCGGCGTGGTCATCCAGGGGCAGCGGGGCACGGGCAAGACGCACCTGCTCGGCTGGGCCCGGGCGCAGGTGCAGAGCCAGGGCGGCTACTTCGTCCTCGTGGGGCTGCTGGACGCCAGGGGCTTCTGGGAGAGCACCATGGTGTCGATCCTGGACAGCCTGTCGCGCCGAGGGCCGGACGGCCAGGCCCAGCTCACGCTGTTCCTCGATCGCCTGGCCACGGAGACCGGCCTGACCCGCATGGCCAGGCGGGCCATCACCGGCAAGAGACCCGTCACCCGGGAGGAGCTGGACGCGTTCGTGGTGGCGCTGCGCCGCAGGGAGCCCCAGGTCGGCCGGGAGTGTCAGGACACCGTGCGGGCCCTGGTGCTGCTGGCCGGCGACGACCTCGGCCTCCAGGATCTCGGGGAGGCGTTCCTGTCGTCCGCGCCGGAGGGGGAGGCCGGCGAGCGCGCCAGGTGGGGCATCAGGCAGCTCGGCAGGTCGCCGCAGGAGATCGTCAGGGACGTCTCCCGCCTGCTGGCGCTCACCGGGCCGACGATCATCGCCGTGGACCAGATCGACCCCCTGGTGGCGCAGTCCTCGACCGCGACCGCGGGGGCCGTCCACGATCGCGGCGAGGCGCTGATGATCGAGCGCATCGCCGGCGGCCTCATGGCGCTGCGGGAGGTCACCCGCAGGACGCTGACCGTGGTGACCTGCATCCCCGCGACCTGGACGCTCATCGAGAACGTGGCGGTGGACACGGTGCGCGACCGGTTCAGGCAGGCGGTCCAGCTCAAGACCATCCCGGACGCGGAGACCGCCCGGGCCATCGTCACCAGACGCTTCGAGGTCCAGTACGGCGAGGCCGGCGTCAAGCCGCCCTACCCCACGTGGCCGGTGCGGCCCGAGGCCTTCGAGCAGGCGCCCGGCTTCACCCCGCGGGAGCTGCTCCGACGCATCGACCAGCACGTCCGCGCGTGCCTGCTGGACGAGGAGGTCAGGGAGCTCACCGGCTTCACCGCCGAGCAGGAGCCCACCACGCCCACCACGCCCACCACGCCCGCCACGCCCGCCACGCCCGCCGCGACGGCACCGCACCTGCCTCCCGAGGACCTGGGCGTGATCGACGCGCGGTTCGCGGAGCTGCGGGACGGCGGCCCGGCACCGCGCTTCGACCAGACGACCGAGGACGTGACGATGCCCGCGCTGCTGGCCGCCGGGCTGTCGGCGTGGATCGCCGAGCGCGGGGAGAGCGGCCTGGCCTTCAGCGTGGACCCGCCGCCCAGCCCGAAACCGCCGCTGCACGCCCGGCTGCGCCGCACCCTCGACGAGTCCAGGGAGGACGAGGTCCACTGGGCCTTCCGGGCGGTCTCCGCCGGGCACGGCAACGCGGCGCTGAACCGCATCCGCCGGGCGTCCGTGGCGGCGGGGCTGGATGCCGAGGTGCCGAAGCGGCGGCTGTTCCTGCTGCGGAACACGCCGTGGTCGCAGGGGGTGGCGACGCGGGCGGCCCTCAGGGAGTTCGAGCAGGCCGGCGGGAGGACTCTGCCGGTGAGCGAGAAGGATCTCCGGGTGCTCGCCGCGTTGCAGGTGCTGCTCGCGGAGAGCCCGCCGCACCTGGCGGCCTGGCTGGCCGAACGCCGGCCGACGTCCGGGGTGTGGTTCCTGCGGGAGGCGCTGGCCGAGGTGTGGAGCGTTCCTGGAGAGCGGACGACGGTCCCGCGTCCCGCGCCCGGAACCCCACAACCAGCGCCCGCGCCCGCGAACCCGCCCGCGGACCCGCCTGCGAACCCACGCTCGGCACCCTCGCCCGCAAGCCCGAAGCCGGCGCACGCGCCCGGAAGCCCGAAGCCGGCGCACGCGCCGGGAAGCCCGCAGCCGGCACCCGCGCGCTCGCCCCACTCCGGCTCGGTCGCCCCCGCGGCCCGCGCGCCGTCCCTCCCGATCGGCAGGAGGACGGCCGACGGCGCCCCCGTGACCCTGGCCCTGGAGGCACTCAGGAAACACGTCACGATCTTCGCCGGCTCGGGTTCGGGCAAGACCGTGCTCATCAGGCGCCTGATCGAGGAGTGCGCCCTGCTCGGCGTCTCCGCCATCGTCCTCGACCCGAACAACGACCTGGCCAGGCTGGGCGAGCGCTGGCCGCAGCCGCCCCCGTCCTGGGAGGACGGCGACGCCCGCCGCGCCGATGCCTACCTGAACGGCACCGACGTGGTGATCTGGACCCCCGGCAGAGCGGGCGGCCGCCCGCTGGCCTTCCAGCCGCTGCCGGACTTCAGAGGCCTGGCCGACGACCCCGACGAGTTCACCGAGGCGGTCGAGGCCGCGGTGGCGTTCATCGCGCCGCGCATCCGCCTCGACGCCAACACCGGCAAGGCGCAGCTCGGGCAGGCCGTGCTCAGGAAGGCGCTGGCGCACTACGGCCGCCGGGGCGCGACGAGCCTCAAGGGGTTCGCCGCGCTGCTGTCCGACCTGCCCGACGGCGTGAGCGAGCTGGCCAACGCCCCCCGCATCGCCGCCGAGCTGGCCCAGTCGCTGACCGCCGCCATGGACAACGATCCGCTGTTCGGCGGCGCCGGCACGCCGGTGGATCCCGGCCTGCTGGTGACCCCGCCGCCGGGCAGACGGGCGCGGGTGTCGGTGATCAGCCTGGTCGGGCTGCCCGCCGCGGAGCAGCGGCAGAGCTTCGTGAGCCAGCTGCAGATGGAGCTGTTCGTCTGGTTCAAGCGGCATCCGGCGCAGGACCGGCCGCTGGGCGCGCTGCTGGTGATGGACGAGGCGCAGACGTTCGCGCCCGCGACCGGCTCCGCGGCCTCGACCCGCAGCACCGTGCTGCTCGCCTCCCAGGCCCGCAAGTACGGCCTCGGCCTCGTCTTCGCCACCCAGGCGCCCAAGGGGCTGCACAACCACCTCCCCGGCAACTCGGCCACCCAGTTCTTCGGCCTGCTGAACGCGCCGATCCAGATCACCGCCGCCAGGGAGATGGCCCGGTCGAAGGGCGGCGACGTCCCGGACATCTCCCGGCTGCGGTCGGGCGAGTTCTACGTGGCGCGGGAAGGGAGCACGTTCGCCAGGACGCGGGTGCCCATGTGCCTGACGTGGCACCCCAGCTCCCCTCTGACGACGGAGGAGGTCATCGACAGGAGCCGGGCCGGCGAGCCACGCCGCGCGTGAGCTCGCCGGACCGGCTGACGAGTGAGACGCGCCTGCGGCGTTCAGCGCAGGGCGTAGGCGCGGATCACCTCCTGCGTCAGCGTGTTGCCGTCCGCGTCGGAGGCGTTGAGCCGCAGCGAGACGAAGCCGGAGCGCGACCGGTCGAGCGTCGTCCGGTAGGCCCCCTCACCCTGGGCCCGCAGGCGGGCCGGCCGCCAGGTGGCGCCGTCGTCGTAGGACACCTCCAGCGAGACGTCCTCGATGGCGCTCCGCCCGGCGCCCTCCTGGTGGCGCAGGGTCAGGCCCAGCGTGCGGGACCCGGCCCGGTTCGTCAGATCCACGGGCGCGTCGAACGAGGCCACCAGCAGCGGGATCACTGCGGTCTCCCGCTGCGAGGCGAACGTCCACACGGCCCTGGTGCGAGTGGACAGCTTCGCCCACGCCGACTCGTTCGCCACGTCGTACTCCATCCGGTACGTGGCCTTCTCCGGCACCAGCGTGCCCGACCCGGAGGGCAGGTAGTTCGTCTGCCAGAGCAGCGTGTCGCCCTGGTAGAGCCGGAAGTCGGTCTTCAGGCCGCGCTCGAACAGGCTGGTGTAGGCCTCGCCGAAGTTGCCCCCGGCGTCCACGAAGCCCTGCATCGACAGGCGCAGCTTGTCACCTTCCCTGCGCACCGGGTTGCGCGGGTTGACTCCCGGCAGCAGCGGCTGCTTGAACACGGTGCGGGCGACCCGCTCCCCCGCCTCGTACGAGCGCATCTCCGGCGCCGACACCGACACCCTGGCGAGCTCCTCCTGCGGCCACAGGTTGTTGTAGGCACGCTCCGGCGCCACCGCGGAGGTGCTCCACCGCAGGGCGGCGTCGGGGGTGACGTAGTCGATCCGGGTGCGCGGCGTGCGCGCCATGGGGTGGTTCGTCGAGATCGACAGGGTGTCCCAGGGCTCGAAGACGTAGCGGGCCTCGTTGACGGTCACGTCGCCGGCGAGCTGGCTGTGGTAGCCGGTCTCGATCCTGGCCTGCGACCTGGCGCGGACCACATAGGTGAGCGAGTCGCGGACCCTGCCCTGCTCACGCAGGTACAGGTCGTACACGTACGGGCTGGCCGCGATGCCCTTGGCCAGCACCGGGACCGGCAGGCGGCGCAGCCGCTCCACCAGCTTCAGCCCCTCCTCATGGGTCAGCCGCACGGTCGGCACGGCCAGCTTGACACCGTTGCCGCCGGTGGTGACGTCGGAGCCGGGCCGGTCGCTGTAGACGGCCACCATGGCCGCGCCCGCCGCGGCGGCGGCGTTCGACTGGGCGGAGACCGGCACGCCGTCGGTGCGGCGGATGACGGCGAGCTTGCCGCGCAGGTCGCGGGCCCTGATCTCGCCGGCGCTGCCCCGGCCCGCGTCCACGGCCAGCAGCAGGCGGGTGCCGTCGAGGCGCGGGTAGTCGGTGGAGAAGTCGCTGAACTGGACGGGGTTCACGTACTCGGGGGTCAGCTTCAGGCCGGGCGTGGAGAAGGCGATCTCCGGGGCCTTGAGCCGCCAGCGGGTGGCGACCACGAACGTGCCCTTGGTGACCTTCCTGGTGGGCTGGACGAACAGGCGCTCCTCGACCTGCCCGCCGGGCGTGATCGTGGTGCCGCCGCGCAGCGCGGTCCCCTGCTCGCCGGCGCGGTACCACATGAGGGCGGCGGCGGCTCCGGTGTTGCGCTTGGTCTCGTGGTCGGGGGTCTCGATCTCGACCTCGACGGCCTTGCGGGCGTCCAGCACGATCTCGGTGTTCTCAGTGATGCGCAGCTCGGGGTCGCCGAGCAGGCTCTCGTTGAGCGGGGTGCCGCCGGTGGTGCTGTCCTGCGTGGCCGGCATGGTGAAGATGTGGCCGAGCACCGAGTACGTGCCGGGCTTGACCAGCAGGCAGGTGCCGGAGCCGTACCTGGCGTCGGTGCACGGCTGGGCGGGGTCGCCGGGGAGCACGCGGCCGACCAGGGTGCCCTCGTCCAGGTTCAGCACGGTGAAGCCGCCCCGGCCGGGGCGGCCGTCCCTGGCGACGCCGCGTACGCGCAGCTCGACCCGCTTCTCCTGGACACTGGCCGTCAGCAGCGTGCGGGTGCCCGCGGCCGTCAGCTCCTGGCGCAGCGTCCCCTCCTCGCCCGCCTTGAGCGTGACCTTCGCCTCTGCGGTGCCGCCCGGGGGCACGGTGAGCGTGGCCGGCTCGACGGTGAACGCGTCGCCGGCCGTCAACGGCAGCTCGGCGGGGGTCTGGCCGAGGTTGCGGTAGCCGATGGTGAGCGTCTTCTGCTCGCCCGTGGTGAGCCGGCCGAAGTTGAGCGAGCCCGCCGAGGCCACGACCGAGCCCTTGAGGGCGGCGGCCACGTCGATCCTGCCCGCGCCCTGCGCGTCCACCGGGATGTCGCCGCCCGGCTTCGCGGTGGCCATGAGCAGGGACTTCAGCTCGTTCGCCGTGAGGCCGGGGCGGGCCTGGCGCAGCAGCGCCGCCGCGCCCGCGACGTGCGGGGTGGCCATGGAGGTGCCGGACATCGCGACCCGGCCGCCGCCCGCCTTCGCCGCGGTGATGTCCACGCCTGGGGCGGTGACGTCGGGCTTGACGGCCTGGTCGGCCACGATCGGGCCCCTGCTGGAGAAGGGAGCGAGGGCGTCCTGCTCGTCCACCGCGCCGACGGTCAGCGCCTCGGGGGCGTCGCCGGGGGCGCCCACGCACGCGTCGCAGCCGTCGTTGCCGGCGGCCACCACGAACAGCGTCCCGTACTGCTGGGTCAGCCGGGTGACGGCCTCGGTGAGCGGGCCGCCCGCCTCCGGGCCGCCCAGGCTCAGGTTGACCACCTCGGCGCGCTGCTCGCCGGCCGCCCACTCCATGCCGTCGATGATCCAGGAGAGCTGCCCGTAACCGTCGGCGCCGAGCACCCGGCCGTTGAGCAGCCTGACGCCGGGCGCCACGCCGGAGGCCGTGCCCGCCACGTGGGTGCCGTGGCCGTGGGGGTCGCCGGTGGTGTTCTCACCGGTGAAGTCGCGCTGGTCGGCGACCTTGCCCACGAGGTCGGGGTGGGTGGCGTCCACGCCGGTGTCGAGCACGGCCACGGTGGTGCCGGCGCCGTCGTACCCGGCGGCCCACGCCTCGGGCGCGCCGATCTGCGGCAGGCTCTCCTCCAGCGCCGGCTTCACCTCGCGGTCCAGCCAGATCTTCGCCACCCCGGCCAGCGGCGCCGCGGCCCGCTGCGTCGCCGGGGCGGCCAGCTTGGCCAGCTCCGCCCCGAACGCCGCCGCGTCCCTGGCCGCGACCCGCACACCGGCGCCGCCGATGCTCTCCAGCGTGCGCACCTGCTCGACGGCCGGCAGCGCGGCCTTGGCGGCGTTCGGCGAGGCGTACGTGACGATCAGCGGGATGGCCGCCCCGTAGCCCTGCTCGGCCAGCGCCGTCACGTTGAACAGCTCGGCGTCGAGCCGCTCGGGTACCAGGGAGGCGACGTCGTCGGGGACGACCGTCGTGCCCCGCCCGGTCTCCAGCACCTGGAACGTCGGCACGTACCCGCCGGCCCTGGGCGCGGGGGTGACCGTCACCGTGCTGTGCCCGCCGTCCACGGCCCGCACCCGCACCCGGTCACCGGTGATCAGGGTGATCTCACCGCCCGCCGTCTCCGCCGTGAACGGGGGTGCGACGGTGTCGGCGTACGCGCCGGGCATCGAGAGCGACGCGGCCACCATGACGGCCGCCACCATCCCCCGCCGTAAGCCACGCATGGACGACCTCCAGAGAATCGGTAAGCACGAATACCGAATTCCTAGCCACCCTGAACTGGCCCTGTCTATGACCTCGGCGTGGCCACATCCCGACTTGTCGTAAAGCCGCCATACGGGAGTTGGCTAACGAACACACCCCGTTTACAGTGAGCCCACCATGGACACAGGAATGCTCGACGTCCCCGGTGCCAGGCTCTACTACGAGGTCCGTGGCTCAGGCCCGGTTCTCCTGGTGATCCTCGGCGGCAGCACGGACCCGGCGATGGCCGCCCCGCTGGCCGAGATCCTGTCCGCCCGCTACACGGTCATCACCTACGACCGGCGCGGCTACTCCCGCAGCCCCCTGTCGCAGCCGTTCGGCGACCGTCCCGTCGAGCAGCACGCCGACGACGCGCTGCGCCTGCTGGAGGCCGCCGGCTCCGCACCCGCCCACGTCTTCGCCACCCACGCGGGCGCGCTGATCGCCTTCGACCTGATGGCCCGCCACCCCGACCGGGTGCGGCGGCTGGTGGCGCACGAGCCGCCCGTCTACGAGCTGCTGCCGGACGCGGAGCGCTGGCGCCGGATGACGGCCGAGGCACTCGACCTGTTCGAACGCGAGGGGGCGGGCGCGGCGATGCGCCGGATGGGCGAGGAGACCGGCCTGATGGCCCCCGGGCCGCCCGCTCCCGGCCTGCCGGAGTGGGTGCGGGACATGCTGACCAGGATGGCGGCCAACGCTGAGCCTAATCTTCGTTATGAGTTGCGGGGGTTCAGCGGGTTCTTGCCCGATGCGGAGGCGTTGCGTGGGGCGTCCGTTGTGGTGGGTCATGGGGCTGAGGACCGGGGCACGATCTTTCACCGCACCACGCTGGCGGTGGCCGAGCTGCTCGGCAGGCAGGCCGTGGAGCTGCCCGGGGATCACGTGGGCTATCTTCGCGATCCGGGGGCCTTCGCCGGGGCGCTGCACGCCTGCCTGACATGATCAGCCGTCGGGCAGGTGCCGGTCAGGACTCCAGGGTGATGCCCTCCCTGCGCAGGTCCTCCACGATGCCGTCCACCAGCCGGGTCGCCACCGTGTGCCGCAGCCGGCCGTGCTCGCGCAGCTCGCGTACGGCGGGCACCGGGTCGGGGTCGGCGAACAGGCGCTCGTCGGAGTAGTCCACCGGCCGGCCCGTGGGGTCGACGGTCCACCAGGAGGCCTCCAGCGCGATGCCGTTCGGGTCGCTGAAGTAGATCGAGCGCAGGAAGCCGTGGTCGATGACGTCGGTCACCTCGCAGCCGTGCGCCTTGAGCCGGTCGCGCAGCCGCAGCAGCGCGTCCTCGTCCGGCAGGTGCAGGGCCAGGTGGTCGAACTGCGCCGCCTTCGCGTACGGCACGCCGGCCGGCTTGGCGAAGCTGTCGAGCTCCTGGTCGGTGTATTCGAAGAAGGCGACGGTGTTGCCCGTGCCCACCTCGAAGAAGTAGTGCTTGAACGCGGGGACGGCCAGGGTGGTGACGAGACGGGCGTCGAGCACGCCGTGCCAGAAGCGCACGGTGGCGTCCATGTCCGCGGTCACCAGGGCGAGGTGGTGCACGCCGCGCCAGTGCACGGTTTCCGGGGTCGCAGCCATGCGTCAAACGTACGCCTTTCAACTATCCCCGTTAAGGGACACCTCCGTGCCATAGGGTCACGAGGCGTGAACCGGGATGAGTTCTGGTACGTGGTGGAGAAGGCTGGCGGCGACGGAGGGGGCGGCCGCCTGCCGGGGTGAGCTGTGGAGTGGACGAGAATCGCGAGGGGCCGTGGCCGGAGGGGCTGCCGCGCGCCCCGGCTGGCCGGGCTCTTCCTGCATCGGCTGCGGTGATCCGTTGCCCTCGCGCCGACAGCGTGCCTAACGTGCTGTTGGCCACTGCCTGACTGATATGAGGAGCCCTGCCTGATGCATGACGACCGCAACCTGGTCGAAGCCCGGCTGAAGCGCGTGCTGAACGAGCGGATCCGCCCGGCGATCCACCCGGAGTCCGTCCCCCTGGAGGTGGCCGTCTGGCACGCCCCGGACGAGCCAGTGCCGGTGGCCGAGGGCCTGGCGGCCGTGCCGGAGCCGATCGCGGTGGGTCAGGCGTGGGGCGCACCGTGGGGGACGAGCTGGTTCACCGTCACCGGCACCGTCCCGATGGAGTGGGGCGGCCGGATCGTGGAGGCGATCCTGGATCTCGGCTTCGACGAGGACAAGCCGGGCTTCCAGTGCGAGGGGCTCGTCTACCGGCCCGACGGCACGCCGGTCAAGGGGCTCAACCCGCGCAACCAGTGGGTACGGATCGGCGAGCCGGTCGAGGGCGGCGAGGAGGTGCGGCTGCACGTCGAGGCCGCGTCCAACCCGGTCATCCTGGGCCACAACGCGTTCCAGCCGACGCTGATGGGCGACAAGGAGACGGCCGGCTCCGACCCGCTGTACCGGCTGACCCGGATGGACCTGGCCGTCTTCGACAAGACGGTGTGGGAGCTGGTGATGGACCTGGAGGTGCTCGGCGAGCTGATGCTGGAGCTGCCGGTCGACAGCGGCCGCCGCTGGGAGCTGCTGCGTGCCGTGGAGCGGGCGCTGGACGCGGTGGACCTGCAGGACGTCGGCGGCACCGCGGCGGCGGCCAGGGCGGAGCTGGCCGGGGTGCTGGCCGCGCCGGCCGCGCCGTCGGCGCACCGGATCAGCGCGGTCGGGCACGCGCACATCGACTCGGCGTGGTTGTGGCCGCTGCGCGAGACCGTGCGCAAGGTGGCGCGCACGACGTCCAACATGACCGCGCTGCTGGAGGACGAGCCGGACTTCGTGTTCGCGATGTCGCAGGCCCAGCAGTGGGCGTGGGTCAAGGAGCACCGGCCCGAGGTGTGGGCGAAGGTGACCAAGGCGGTGGCGGCGGGCAGGTTCGTCCCGGCGGGCGGCATGTGGGTGGAGTCCGACACGAACATGCCCGGCTCCGAGGCCATGGCCCGGCAGTTCGTGCACGGCAAGCGGTTCTTCATCGACGAGTTCGGCGTGGACAACGAGGAGGTGTGGCTGCCCGACACGTTCGGGTTCGCGGCCGGGCTGCCGCAGATCATCAAGGCGGCCGGGTCGAAGCGGCTGCTCACGCAGAAGATCTCGTGGAGCCAGACGAACACGTTCCCGCACCACACGTTCCTGTGGGAGGGCATCGACGGGACGCGGATCTTCACCCACTTCCCGCCGGTCGACACCTACAACTGCTCGATGCAGGGCAGGGAGCTGGCGCACGCGGCCCGCAACTTCAAGGACAAGGGCGTGGCCCGCCACTCCCTGGCCCCGACGGGCTGGGGCGACGGCGGCGGTGGCACGACGCGGGAGATGATCGCCAAGGCGGCCCGGGTGCGTGACCTGGAGGGCTCCCCGATGGTCAGGTGGGAGACGCCTGCGGAGTTCTTCGCCAAGGCCGAGGCCGAGTACCCGCAGCCGCCCGTGTGGGTCGGCGAGCTGTATCTGGAGCTGCACCGCGCCACGCTGACCAGCCAGGCCAAGACCAAGCAGGGCAACCGGCGCAGCGAGTCGCTGCTGCGCGAGGCCGAGCTGTGGGCCGCGACGGCGGCGGTGCGCGCGGGCGCCCCCTACCCGTACGAGCGGCTCGACCGGATCTGGAAGACGGTGCTGCTGCACCAGTTCCACGACATCCTGCCGGGGTCGTCGATCGCCTGGGTGCACCGGGAGGCGCGCAGGACGTACGAGATGGTGGCGCGCGAGCTGAACGAGATCATCGACGGCGCCCAGCGGGCGCTGGCGGGGGACGGCCCGGGAGAGCTGGTCTTCAACGGCGCCCCGCACGCCCGCCACGGCGTCCCCGCGGGCGGCGCGGCCCTCGCCGCCCGGCGCTCCGCCACGGCGGCGCGCCCGCGCGAGGGCGGCGGCTTCGTGCTGGAGGACGAGCGGCTCCGGGTGGAGATCGACGGGCGCGGGCTGGTCGTGTCGGCCTTCGACCTGAGGGCCGGCCGCGAGACGATCGCGCCGGGACGGGCGGCGAACCTGCTCCAGCTGCACCAGGACTTCCCCAACAAGTGGGACGCCTGGGACGTGGACGAGTTCTACCGCCGCACGGTCACCGACCTCACCGAGACCGGCGGCCTCCGGCTGGACGGCGGCACGGTCGTGATCGAGCGCTCGTTCGGCCACTCGAAGGTTACCCAGCGGCTCACGCTCGGGGAGGGGCGGCTGGAGATCGACACCGAGGTCGACTGGCACGAGACGGAGAAGTTCCTCAAGCTGGCCTTCCCGCTGGACGTGCGGGCCGACCGGTACGCCGCCGAGAGCCAGTTCGGCCACGCCTTCCGCGCCACCCACACGAACACGAGCTGGGAGGCGGCCAAGTTCGAGGCGTGCAACCACCGTTTCGTGCACGTGGAGGAGCCGGGCTGGGGCGTGGCGGTGGTCAACGACTCCACCTACGGCCACGACGTGACCCGCGAGGTGGACGAGCGCGGCACGACCACGACGCTGCGCGTCTCGCTGCTGCGCGCCCCGCGCTTCCCCGACCCGGAGACCGACCAGGGCACGCACCGCTTCCGGCACGCGCTGGTGCCGGGCGCGGCGATCGGCGACGCGGTGCGCGAGGGGTACTTCATCAACCTGCCCGAACGCCGCGTCCCCGGCGCGGCCCCGGTGGAGCCGCTGGTCACGGTGGACGACGACGCCGTGGTGGTGACGGCGGTGAAGCTGGCCGACGACGAGAGCGGCGACGTGATCGTCCGCTTCCACGAGTCGCGCGGCGGCCGGGCGAAGGCGACCCTGCGGGCCGGCTTCCCCGTCGCCGAGGTCGTGCCGACGGACCTGCTGGAGCGGCCCACGGGCGAGCCGCGCGGCCAGGGAGGTGAGATCCCCGTGTCGCTGCGGCCGTTCGAGCTGGTCACGCTCCGGCTCAAGCGCGGCTGACCGCTGAGCAGCGTGCCAAGGCGAGTCCATACAGCTAGCCGCTGAGCAGCGTGCCCAGGCGGGGCGCGTAGGTGGCGTGGAAGACCAGCGAGGCCGCGCCGATCGCCGCCGCGTCGGCGGCGATCGGCGAGGTCTCCACCCGGACCCGGTGCAGCCGCCTGGCCAGCGGCCGCTCCGACACGGCCCGCGCGATCACCTCCCGGTAGATCTCCCCGACCTCCCGCAGCGCGGGCCCGCCGAGCACGAGCAGGTCGATGTCCAGCATGTTCACCACGCTCACGGCGGCGTCGGCGAGCCGCTGCGCCACCCGCTCGATCACCCGGCGGGCCGCCGGCTCGCCGCGCGCCGCCGCCGCGCAGATGGCGGCATGGTCGGCGCCGGTGCCCAGCGCGGCCTCGATGGCGCTGGGGCAGCAGACGGCCTCCACGCACCCCCGGTTGCCGCAGTAGCACGCGGGCCCCTCCGGCTCCACGGTGATGTGCCCGAACTCGGCGGCGTTGAGCGAGCTGCCCCGGTAGACCTGGTTGTCCAGGATCAGCCCGCCGCCGATCCCGGTGCCGAGGTAGAGGTAGGCCAGGCCGGGGGCGGAGCGCGCGATGCCCGCCCAGCGCTCGCCGATGGCCGCCGCCGTGGCGTCGTTGTCCACGGTCACGGGGAAGTGGGTGTACTCCTGCAGCAGCCCCTTGATCGGCACCCGGTCCCAGCCGGGCAGCCGCGGCGGCGAGACCATCACGCCGTCGGCGTCCAGCGGCCCCGGGCAGGCCAGCCCCACGCCGAGCACCTTGCCGTCGGGCACCCCTGCCTCCCGCAGGATGCCGCGCGCCGCCCCGGCCATCGTGCGGATGACCGCGTCCGGCCTGTCCTCCGGGCGCAGGGGCAGGTGCAGCCGGGCGACGGGGCTGCCCGCCAGGTCGGCGAGCACGCACGACAGCTCCTGCGGGTCGAAGTGCACGCCGACCGCGTAGCCGGCGCGGGCGTCCACGCGCAGGATCGTGCGCGGCTTGCCGCCGTTCGACGGCGCGGAGCCGTCCTCGACGACCAGGCCCTCCTCCAGCAGCCTGCGCACGATCACCGACACGGCCTGGGCGGTGAGCCCCGTCACGGCGGCGATCTGCACCCGGCTGATCCCGTCGGAGGCCTGGATGGCCTCCAGCACGACGGCGCGGTTGTAGCTGCCTACCTTGGGCAGGTTCGTGCCCTGCTGCATGTGAGCCATGTCACCACAGAGTGTTGACTTAGTAAATCAAAAAGATTTACGTTCTCGTCAACCCAAGGAAACAAGGGGAGGCAGTGATGAGAGGTGCCCTGGCCGGTTCCCTGGCGTTGTTGACAGCGCTGACAGCAGCAGGTTGCGGTGGCGGCGGCACGCAGGAGGCGTCCGGAGCCAAGGAACTCGAAGTCCTCTACAAGGTCGAGCCGACGTGGCCGCATCTGGAGAAGATGCTCGGCGACGCCAAGAAGCAGTACGAAGCCGCCCATCCCGGTGTCACCGTCAAGCTGACCCCGGTGCAGGGCAACAACGAGGCCTACTACACCAAGCTGGCGCTGCTCAACCGCTCCCCGGACTCGGCGCCCGACGTCTACCTCCACGACACCTTCCAGGTCAACGCGGACGTCGCGGCGGGCAAGCTGGCCCCGCTCGACGACTACCTGGCCAAGTGGCCCGACTGGGACAGCCAGTTCCCCGACTCGGTCAAGCAGGCCGCCAAGGGCGTCGACGGCAAGATCTACGGCGTGCCGATCAGCACCGACACGCGTGGCCTGTGGTACCACAAGGACGTCTTCGCCAAGGCCGGCCTGCCCGTCCCGTGGGAGCCGAAGACCTGGGACGACATCCTGACCGCGGCCCGGGCGATCAAGCAGAAGGTGCCGGACGCCGTCCCGTTCAGCATGTACTCCACGAAGATCCACGGCGAGGCGGCGACCATGCAGGGCTTCGAGATGCTCCTGTACGGCACCCCCGGCGGCACCCTCTACGACGAGACGCAGCAGAAGTGGGTGGCCGGCGGCAAGAACTTCACCGACGCCCTGACCTTCGTCAACACCATCTATCGCGAGGAGCTCGGCCCCAAGCAGGCCGACGCGCACAACGCCAAGCTCGCCGACAAGGTCAACCTGGAGTGGTTCCCCGCGGGCAAGGTGGGCATCTCGCTCGACGGCGCCTGGACGGCGGCGGCCTGGAAGCCGACCAGCACCAAGCCGTGGCCGCAGTGGCAGCAGAAGATCGGCTGGACGGCCATGCCCACGCAGAACGGCGAGGAGCCGGGCGCGGTGAGCATGTCGGGCGGCTGGGTGATGGCGATGAGCTCCTACGCCAAGCTCAAGCAGGAGGCGTTCGACTTCATCGCGGTGGCCACCAACAAGGAGAACTCGCTGACGTACTCCGTCAGCACCGGTGACCTCGCCCCGCGCAAGGACGTCGCGGCCGACCCGAAGTACACCGCCGACAACCCGAGCGTGAAGTTCTTCACGGACCTGGCCGAGGTGACGCACTACCGGCCGGCGTTCGAGGCGTACCCCAAGGTGTCGGCGCAGGTCCAGGAGGCCCTGGAGGCGGTCACCACCGGCTCGCGCAGCCCTGAGGAGGCCACCGCCGCCTACGCCGAGGCGCTGCCGGCGGCCGTCGGGGGCGCCGGCAAGGTCCTGGCCCGATGACGGTCGCCACTGCCCCGGCCTCCGCCGTGACGGGCACGCCGGCGGGCGGCCCGCCACGGCGGCGGCGGGTCCTGCGCTGGCTGCTGCCGATGGCCCCCGCGCTGGTGCTGCTGGCGCTCTTCCTGGCGGGGCCGATCCTGTGGAGCGTCTACATCGCCTTCACCAACGAGACCCTGACCGGCTCGGCCTCGGTGAACTCCAGCTTCGTGGGCCTGGACAACTTCGCCAGGATGTTCGGCGACCCGAACTTCGTCAACTCCTTCCTGCTCACGTTCGTCTTCGTCATCGGCTCGGCCGTGATCGGCCAGAACACCCTCGGCCTGATCATCGCCCTGCTCCAGCGGGGGCGCGGCCGGGTGACGCGCAGCGTGGTCAACGGCGTGGTCATCGGCGCCTGGGTGATGCCCGAGATCGTGGCGGCCGTCTGCTGGTTCTCCTTCCTGGCCGAGGACGGCACGCTGAACACGGTGCTCGGCATCTCGCAGGAGTGGCTCTACACCGCCCCGATGCTCGCCGTCATCCTGGCCAACGTCTGGCGCGGCACCGCGTTCTCGATGCTGGTGTACTCGGCCGCGCTGTCGGAGGTGCCGCCCGACCTGGTGGAGGCGGCGGCCGTGGACGGGGCGAGCCCGCTGCGGCGGCTGCTGCACATCACGCTGCCGCTGATCCGCCGCTCGATCATGTCCAACCTCATGCTGATCACCCTCCAGACGCTGGCCAGCTTCGGCCTCATCTACGCCCTGACCGGCGGCGGCCCCGGCACGGCCAGCCAGACCACCCCGCTCTACATGTACGAGCAGGCCTTCCGCTACTTCGAGATCGGCTACGGCTCGGCCATCGCGCTGGTCATGCTGGTCATCGGCGCCCTGTTCTCCCTCGTCTACCTGCGCCTGATCAAGGTGGAGGACGCATGACCCGGATCGCCGCCAGGGGCGCGGCCCTGCTGTCGCTGCTCGTCATCACGCTGGCCTTCCTCGGGCCTTTCCTGTGGGTGCTGATCTCCTCGGTGCAGCCGGAGGCCGCCCTCTCCGCCGCCCCGACGGCCACCTTCTCCCTGGACAACTTCAAGGCCGTGCTGACCTGGGAGACGCTCTTCCTGCCGCTGATCAACTCCATCGTCATCTCCGGCTCCACGGCCGTGCTCACAGTGCTGGTGGCGGGACTGGCCGCGTACCCGCTGTCGCGTTACCAGCTCCGCTACCGCCGCCACTTCATGCTGACCCTGCTGTTCACGACGGGCCTGCCGGTGACGGCGATCCTCGTCCCCGTCTACGCGATGTTCTTCCGGTTCAACCTGTACGGCTCCGTGCCCGCGATGGTGCTCTTCCTGACGGCCAGCTCGCTGCCGTTCTCGATCTGGATGATGAAGAACTTCATGGACGGGGTGCCGGTCAGCCTGGAGGAGGCCGCCTGGGTGGACGGCGCCGGCTGGGTGCAGTCGCTGCGGGCCGTGGTGGGGCCGCTGATGGCGCCGGGGATCGCGGTGGTGGCCATCTTCGTGTTCGTGGGGCAGTGGGGGAACTTCTTCGCGCCGTTCGTACTGCTGGACACGCCGGACAAGCAGCCGGCGGCCGTCACCATCTACACCTTCTTCTCACAGTACGGGCAGGTGGCGTACGGGCAGCTGGCCGCGTTCTCGGTGCTCTACACGGCGCCGGCGGTGGTGTTGTACGTGGCGGTCAACAAGTATCTGGCGGGGTCGTTCAACTTCGGCGGCTCGGTGAAGGGTTAGCACCGCGCCGATGGGGCTTCACCCCCGGCTTCTGTCCATCAAGCGCTGCAACGCACGGACACGGACGAGCGAGGTGGGATGGAGTTCCTCGGAGGTGGTCTGCCTGAGCCTGCCCACGACGATCCAGCAGACATTCCCCAGCCGAGCTTCGACGGTCGCCGACATGAGCATGAACTGGTCGCAGCTCACCTCATGCGCTGCCAGGCCGAACTCCTCCATGACGCCTCGCTTGGCGGCCTGGTGCAACACTTCGCCGTGGTGTCGCAGATCTGCGGGGTCGAGTCCTTCCTCAAGGGAGAGACTCCAGGTTCCCGGGTGGAAGGGGGTGTGCTGTTGCGACGGGTCAGCACGACGTCGCCGTCTCTCGTGGCCAGGCCGACATGCACGGCGGCCATGTCGGGCAGCGCCCGTCGGGCCCTTGCGCGCAGGATCGCGGCCTGGTGGGAGACGGTGCGTGCAGGATCTTCCTGAGATCGACACGAGGGACACCTTGGCGTCGTCCCGTTCGCCGGCATGGTGTCGAGCCCAGGCAACTCGAGCGTTCTCGATCTCGTCATCGTTGAGCCAGCGATGACTGACCACATCGACCGCATAGGCGCGGGGCAGGAGCCCGGCCGACTCCCAGACGGGAATGATGGGACCGCCTGTGACACCCACGGGTGCATCGTTTCATACGCGTCCGCTCGCCGCCGCGACGTGACCTCGTGCGCCCCCAGGGCGCCCGGGTGCTGGCGTCACATCAGGACTTCAGAAGTCCGCCCAGCTGCAACATGGCAGACAGATTGCCCATGTCGGCCGCCTTGTAGCTCAGGAGGATCCGCTCTCCGAACTCATGCCGAAGCGAAGTGGTGCTGTCCGCTGACAAGAAGTATCTGACATCGGCGAGACTCGTCCAGGAATAGTACTCGCCTTTGACGGAGTTCGCTTGCCCGATGAAGGCCGTGCCCGCCACCCCGCCTCTTCCGGTGAGGCATGCCACAATCAGATCCCGCAACGCTTCCATGTGATCCCAGGAGGAGGGCGGATTGTGCTCCCTGGCGACCTGGTCGGCAAGTCGGAGCGCCTCCTTCTCCTGACCGACGGCGGCGGCCATCAAGCCCACGACCAACCTCGCACCTTGGGCAGTGACGCCTTGAAGCTGGATATCCGCCTGTGCCGCCTGGAACGACTCCGAGAGATCACCTTCCTTTGCGTAGAGCCTGTAGAGCACCGCAAGCGGGGGCACTACCAGTTGGTCCGATCCAGAAGGTTGCCGCGACCAGAGCTGCAACCAGGCGTCCTGCTTCGAGTGGCGTGCGCGGGCAAGTGACGTGATCGAGCGCTCGAGATAGGAGATGTACCGACGGGTGTCCAGACCCAGGTGATATCGCGTGTAAGCCAGATTCGCGACGGCTACGGGTTTCCACCAGGTTTCCTGAATCGACGGTATCTGGTGGAACAGATTGAGCGCGTCGTTGAACTGCCCGTCCCACACAGCCGCACACGCAACGTTGTTGAGCCATCGGGCGAACTCCTCGCTATCCCTCGCAGAATGGCGAAGAATGTCTTCCAGACCGACCTGATAGGCTTCCGGATAGCGCTCCGAGTCGAACAGGAAGAAGAAATAGTCGATACTGTTACGGAGATCTTCCGTCTTGGTCCAATTGAACGAGGCAATGTTCCCCAGAGTGCCTCCGAGGACGGCGAGCGTCGTGGCCGCGATCGCCCCGATGAAGGCGCGACGCGTTTTGAGCAGGGTCAATCCGGTTGAGTCGGCAGTGTCGTCCGGAGCGGGAGCCGCCTTCTCCACGGGCCGAGTCGCCTCCGGCGATATCGCTCGGGCCGGCGCCCTGGACGGAGCATTTCGCCCAACAGGCACGCTGCGTCGCATCTGACCCTTTCTGGAACGACGCTTCTTCTTTCGCCCCAACTACATCATCTCCATCAGAAGATCGCCTGAAGTCTCGGCATACCTCCTGAACGCTCAACAATCGCCGCAGGTTCCTTTTCGCCATTGCGGATCTATTGATATACGGCCCTGCTCGGTGACCCGTCGGCGCCCTCGACCGACAGGTCACAAATCCGCAGGGCAGCGTCAGATGCGGAAGAACAGGTTCAGGTACCGATCGGCGACCCCCAGATCACCGCGCACCGTCCCCGCGTTGCTCCGCCCGAACGTCGTGAGCACCATGCTCCCGGCATCGAACTCGATCACCGCCGGCAGCCCCTCCAGGCCACCCGGCTCGTACGTCATCCCCTGCGAGCCCACCGAGACCCGGAAGTCACCCCCGTTGACCCCACCGACCCGGATCCCGATCTCGAACGGCGTCAGATCGGCCCCCTGCCGGATCGTGGACTGCCACAGCACGAACATGAACGGCACCAGCAGATCGGCCGCCTCCCCCGGCAGCCCGTGCGCGCGCCCGCTCCCCTGCCGGATGTCCCACGAGTGCACCGCGTAGTCCATGAGCTGGCCCGCCGCGTAGAAGTAGGCCGGCAGCGGCCCCATGTAGAAGTGCGGGACGGTCAGCCCGGCCCACTCGGGCTCGGCGAGCCCCCGCAGGATCTGCTGCATCCGCTCGAAGTCGGTCCTGAGCCGGTCGAGCAGTTCCTTCTGCGGGACCCCGCGCAGCGCCAGGGCCTGGGAGTTGACCCGGTCGCCCATCCCGGGCAGCCCGTACGCCGTCCCGGGGTCACCGCCGCGCCGGGCGACGTCGAAGGCGGCGAAGTACCCTTCGGTCGTGTCGACGAGGTGCGCGACGACGTCGCGCGTCGTCCAGCCCGTGCAGGCGGTCGGTGCCTCCCAGGCGTCCTCCGGCTCGGCCAGCGCGAACAAGCGCTCGGCCTCCTGGCGGACGACTCGCAGGATCGTGTCCTTTCCCGCGTACGAGGTGGCATCCCATTCGTTCATGCCGTTCACCTCCTACGGCGAACGACAGTCCTCGACGGTTCACATGTCAATGTTCCAGGCGGAGAGAATCCCCTGGGGCGGGTGCCGATGCCGGGCGGGCAGGCGGGCAGGCCCCAGGGGATCCCCGATCAGGCGCCCGGATCAGGCACAGGTGTAGCCCGACGGCGTCTGCGTGTTGCCGTTCGGGCGGTTGACCTGGAAGCCGAACGTGGTGCTGGCGTTCGGTGCCAGGTTGCCGTTGTAGGCGGCGTTCCTGGCGGTGACGGTCTGGCCGCTGACGGTCAGGGCGGCGTTCCACGACCCGGCGAGCGTGTGGCCGGCGGGCAGCGTGAACGTGACGGTCCAGCCGGTGATCGCCGACGAGCCGCTGTTGGTGACGGTGACGGGCTGGACGACGTAGCCGTTGTTCCACTGCGTCTGCACGGTGCCCACGGCGGTGCATCCGCCACCCACGGGGCCGGACTGCGTGGTGAACGTGGCCAGCGCGGAGTTCGCCGAGAGGTTCCCGGCTCCGTCACGGGCGCGGACGTACACCTGGTACTGGGTGTTCGGGGTCAGCCCGGTGAGGTTGATGGAGTTGCTCGTGCTCTGGCCGAGCTGCGTGTCGGTCGTCCCCTGCTCGCGGTAGACGTTGTAGCCCGCCAGGCCGCTGCCGCCGCTGTCGGTGGAGGCGGTCCAGGTCAGCGTGGCGGAGTTGGACGTCACGTTGCTCGCGGTGGGCGTGCCCGGCGTGGTCGGCGGGGTCGGGTCGGTGGTGGTGCCGCCCGCCAGCGCGTCGTGCACGGCGGTGTAGGACGGCTTCTGCTGGTAGTTCTCGTCGTAGATCAGCGCTGCGCCCTCGCCGGGGAACGTGTCCGGCACCCAGGAGTACCTGTCGGTGAAACCCCAGATCGTCACGCCGGCGCAGGCGGTGACGGCGTTGCAGGCGTTGATCACGTTGCGGTAGTAGGTGGCCTGGGTGGTGTCCTTGCTGGTGCTCCTGGGCATCTGCATGCGCACGTCCAGCTCGGTGACGCGCACCTGGACGCCGAGGTCGGCGAAGCGCTGCATGTTCTGCTGGATGTCGCTGGGGAAGCCGTACTGGATGGCGAGGTGGCCCTGGAAGCCCACGCAGTCCACCGGCACGCCCTGCTGGCGCAGCGACGAGACCAGGTTGTACATCGCGGTGCTCTTGGCGTTGATGCCCTCGACGTTGTAGTCGTTGATGCACAGCCGGGCGTTGGGGTCGGCGGCGCGGGCGGCGCGGAAGGCGTCGGCGACGAAGCTCTGGCCGAGCGTGTTGTACCAGAACGAGCTGCGCCAGCCACCGTTCTCGTCGAAGATCTCGTTCACCACGTCCCACGACACCACGGCGGCGTTGCTGGCGTAGCGGCCGACGAGCTGGCTGATGTGGTTCTGCATCGCCGTACGCATCGCGCTGGCGCTCAGGCCCTGCACCCACCCGGGGGTCTGGCTGTGCCACACGAGGGTGTGGCCGTGGACCTGCTGGTTGTTCTGGGTGGCGAAGTTGACGATGGCGTCGGCGCCGGAGAAGTTGAACTGGCCCTGGCTGGGCTGGACGGTGTCCCACTTCATCACGTTCTCGGCGGTCACCTGGCTGAACTCCGTGGCCGCGATGTTGCGGTAGGCGGTCTCGTTGGCCAGCGGGCTGGTGGCGAGCGCCGTACCGATGAACTTGCTCCTCGCGGCGGCGTGCGTGCGCAGCGGCGCGGACGCTTCGGCCGAGGAGGCGGGCAGGAGGAAGGCTGCGAACATCCCCACTAACGTGAGGAGTCGTAGGAGCGAGGACGAATGCACGGTCATGACCTCCGGATGCAGGCACTCGATTCCGAAAGTTTCGGCCTGCTTCAGGCCGCACGGCAGACGGTATTGACATGCGAATCGCCGGTCAATGGCAAGCTCACAGCGACGCTAAAGCAGCAGTTGGAGAGCAGAAACTATCGGTAGATCAATGAAACTTTCACGTGCCCGGGGTGCTCGATCGACCGTCTAGCGCTACGTACCTACCGGTCGGTACTGTGAAATCTCCGGAATAATCGTCCAATGCGGGAGTTCTGCGTATGTCTCTTTCGCACGCCCAGGTCCAGGCCCAGCTCACCGCCCCCGGCCAGCTCTTCGAGATCGAGGAGATCGGCGACACCGGCGTACGCACGTGGAAGCATGCTCCCGCCCACTTCCGCGCCCTGCTGGAGATGAGCAGGTTCCACGGCGAGAAGGTCTTCCTGGTCTACGAGGACGAGCACATCACGTTCGAGGAGCACTTCCGCCGCGCCGCCACCCTGGCCAACCGCCTGGTCGAGGAGTACGGCGTGGCCAAGGGCGACCGGGTGGCCGTGGCGATGCGCAACTACCCCGAGTGGGTGGTCTCCTTCTCGGCCGTGCTGGCGGCGGGGGCCATCGCCGTACCACTCAACGCCTGGTGGACGGAGGCCGAGCTGGCCTACGGCGTGCGCGACTCCGGAGCCAAGGTGCTGATCGCCGACGGCGAGCGCGCGGTCCGGCTGGCGGCCACGGGCGTGCCGATGATCGTCACCAGGGGCGAGGTGCCGGCGGGGGCGCGGGCGTTCGACGAGCTCCTGGGCGAGGTCGTGGCGGACGTGAAGCTGCCCGACGTCGAGCTGGCCCCGGAGGACCCGGCGACGATCTTCTACACCTCGGGCACGACCGGCAGCCCGAAGGGCGCGCTCGGCAGCCACCGCAACATCGGCCAGTCGCCCATGACGGTCGCGTACGGCCTGATGAAGGCCGTCGCCATGGCCGGCAAGGACGTCGGCGCGGCGGCGGGCACCCGCAGGATCACGCTGCTGACCGTCCCGCTCTTCCACGTGACCGGCTGCTTCTCGGCCATGACGACGACGATGTTCAGCGGCGGCGGCCTGGTGCTGATGTACAAGTGGGACCCCGAGCAGGCGCTGCGCCTCATCGAGCGGGAGCGGGTCACCGCCATGATCGGCGTGCCGACCAACGCCTGGCAGCTCATGTCCCACCCGGACTTCGGCAAGTACGACCTGTCGTCCCTGGCCACCCTCGGCTACGGCGGCGCCCCCGCCCCGCCCAAGCTGCTGGAGCGCATCACCACGAACCTGCCCAACCGCGCCCCCTCCAACGGCTACGGCATGACCGAGACCTCCGCCCTGGCCATCGGCAACGGCGGCGCCGACTACCAGGCCAAGCCCGACAGCATCGGCCTGCCGTCCGCCGTGGTGGACGTGCGCGTGGTGGACCCGATGGGCACCGAGCTGCCGCCGGGCGAGGTCGGCGAGCTGTGCGTGCGCGGCCCGAACGTCATCCTCGGCTACTGGAACAAGCCGGAGGCGACCGCGCAGACGTTCGTCAACGGCTGGCTGCACACCGGCGACCTGGCCAAGATCGACGAAGAGGGCTTCGTCTACATCGTCGACCGCGCCAAGGACATGGTGATCAGGGGCGGCGAGAACGTCTACTGCGCCGAGGTGGAGGCGGCCCTGTTCGAGCATCCGGCCGTGGACGACGCCGCCGTGATCGGCGTGCCCCACGACGAGCTGGGCGAGGAGGTCGGGGCGGTCATCCGGCTGGCGCCCGGCAAGACGGTCACGGCCGGGGAGCTGCAGGCGTTCCTGGCGGAGCGGATCGCCAAGTTCAAGATTCCGGTGCACGTCTGGTTCCGGGAGGGTGAGCTGCCGCGGAACCCTGGCGGGAAGATCCTCAAGACGCATCTGCGGCGGGAGGTTCTGGGCGGCTGAGCCTGATCATCCTCCTGGGGGATCGCTAGGTTGGGCGCCTCCGTCCCCCAGGAGTGCCGGTGCGCCGCTACCGTTTCGGGTGGTTCGCCGCCTTTGTCACTGTCGTTCATCTGGGCGCGGTGTCGGTGCTCGCCGGAGTCGCGTTCGTGGGTGGTGACGGCGAGGGCTTGTGGTGGCTCGTCATCCGGGACGCGCCGCCCCTGCCCGTCTCCCCGGGTGGCTGGTGATCCTCCTGGCGGCGGCGACGGGCGGCTTGCAGGGCTGGGCCTGGTGGCAGGTGCTGTGCGGGCCCCGGCGCGGCGAGCCGCCCGCCGCCGCCCGAAGGCTGCGCGCCCATCCCGGTGAGTCACCTGCCACCGACCGGCAGATGCGCCTGCTGCGCGCCGCCCTCTCCACCTACGCCGCCCTCAGCCTGCTCGGCGCGCCGCTGACCACGGTGACGCAGACGCGGTGGCCGCTCCTCGCGGCCCCAGCCGCGCAACTGGCCGTGGTCTGGCTGCTCTTTCCGCGTCCTGGCCGGGGTGATCCCCCTTTTCGTCCTCCAGGGCGGCAGCGTGTCCCTGCGCCTGGCCTGGCTCGCCCTCGACCTGCCCGTCGGCATCGGCACCCCCGCGATCCTCCTCCTGACCGCCGTCCTGCGCCGCACCCGCCGCCTCCTGCGCGCCACCGTCGCCGCCCTGTTCCTGTCCGCCCTCCTCCCGCTGATCTCGTACGCCGCCCCGCCCCGCCTCACGCACCGCCGCGACCCGTGGCCACCATCCGCCCCCGGCCACGCAGGCGACGGTGTCACCCGCCCAAGTGTCCGACCACCCGTGTGACGGCCCTCACACCACCCCCGTTCCCCCTGCTCAGCACCGAAATCACCACCTCGCATTACCTGGCGCGTAATCGCGGCCCCTACCCCCTGGCTGACATCTTTCAACTGTCAGCACGAACAAGGCCATCTCCAAGGAGCCCGATATGACCGCCCTTACCGTCACCACCGACCGGATGAAGTTCCTGCGCCTGGCGCTGGCCGCGGACGCCGTCGTCACCGGCGGCAACGGGCTGATCTACCTCGCCTTCGCCGGCCCGGTAGGCACCCTGCTCGGCCCGGACGCCGGCCTGCTGCGCGGCATCGGCGTCTTCCTCCTCGTGTACGGCATCGCCGTCGGCCTCCTGGCCACCCGCCGCGAGATCAGCCCCGCCGGCACCAAGGCCGTCATCGCCCTGAACATCATCTGGACCCTGGCCAGCATCGCCGCCGTCGTCACCGGCGCGGCCGGCTTCACCACGATCGGCGCCATCTGGGCCATCGCCCAGGCCCTGGTGGTCGCGCTGTTCGCCGAGCTCCAGATCACCGGCCTGCGCAAGACCCGCACCGCCTGACCCGCACCGCCTGACCCGCACCGCCTGATCCCGAAGCCGTACCCGACCACCCCTCGCAAGGGAGAGCACACCCATGAACCTCATCGACCGCTACATCGCCTGCTGGAACGAGACCGACCCCGAGGCCCGCGCCAAGGCCGTGGCCGAGCTGTGGACCGAGGACGCCACCTACACCGACCCGCTCGCCGACGTCGCCGGCCACGCCGGCATCGCCGCGGTGATCGAGGGCGCGCAGGGCATGTTCCCCGGCCTGGTCTTCACCCCCGGCGACCTCTACGACGCCCACCACCACCTCGCCCGCTTCACCTGGCACCTCGGCCCGGAAGGCGGGGAGCCGGTCGCGGTCGGGTTCGACGTGGTCGAGCTGGCCGAGGACGGCAGGATCAGCAAGGTCCTCGGCTTCCTGGACAAGGTCCCGGCCGCCTGAAGGCCACATCACCACGGCCCTCCGGAACCTCCCGGAGGGCCGTTCTCCTGTCCGAAAACGATTTGCCCAACGGTCAGCGCCTGACGGACAATTTCACTTCGTGCTGCCTGTCGTGAAACGCCTGCTCCGTCACCTTTCGCTGGACTTGAGCCCGCTGCGCGATTCGCGCGACTATCGGCTGCTCTTCAGCTCCGGCGTCATCACGATGTTCGGCACGATGATCACGATGGTCGCGGTGCCGTACCAGATGAAGGAGCTGACGAACTCCTACCTGGCCGTCGGCCTGGTGAGCCTGGCGGAGTTCGTGCCGATGGTGGTGTGCGGCCTGTGGGGCGGTGCCATCGCCGACGCGCTCGACCGCCGCAAGATCATCGCCCTGAGCGAGCTGGGCCTGCTGGTGACCTCCGCGGCCCTGCTGATCAACGCCATGCTGCCCAGCCCGCAGGTCTGGGTCCTGTACGTGGTCGGCGCCCTGTCCACCGGCCTGGGCTCGTTGCAGCGCCCGAGCCTGGAAGCCGTGATCCAGCAGGTGGTCAAGCACGATCAGCAGGCCGCGGCCGCCGTGCTGTCGAGCCTGCGCTGGAACTTCGGCGCCATCGTCGCCCCCGCGCTCGGCGGCCTGCTCGTCACGTGGAGCACCGCCGCCGCCTACGCCCTGGACACGCTGACGTTCCTGGTGTCGTTCGCCCTGCTCTGGCGCGTCCGGTCGATCCCGCCCGCCGAGGACGCCGCGCCCGCGTCGCTGCGGTCGCTGGTCGAGGGCGTGCGGTACGCCGTGAGCCGCAAGGACCTGATGGGCACCTACCTCGTGGACATCGCGGCCATGGTGTTCGCGATGGCCACGTCGCTGTTCCCGTTCCTGGCCGACGAGTTGCACGCGCCGCAGGCACTCGGGCTCCTCTACTCGGCCGCCGCCGTCGGCGCCCTGATCGCCTCGCTCACCGGCCGCTGGACGGCCCGCGTGCAACGCCAGGGGCTCGGCGTGATCGTCGCGGCCGTGCTCTGGGGCGCGGGCGTGGCCCTCACCGGCCTGGCGCCGAACGTCTGGCTGGTCTTCGTCTGCATCGCGCTCGCGGGCGCCGCCGACATGATCAGCGGCATCTTCCGCATGACCATGTGGAACCAGACCATCCCACCGGAGTACCGCGGCCGCCTGGCCGGCATCGAGCTGCTCTCCTACGCCAGCGGCCCCATGCTCGGCAACGCCAGAGCCAGCCTGATGGCCAACTTCGGCGGCACCCGTTTCTCCCTCACCAGCGGCGGCATCCTGTGCGTCGCCGCCGTCGTCGGCCTGGCCGCCGCACTGCCGAAGTTCCTGCACTACGACGCCAGGACGGACGAGCACGCCCTACGCGAGAAGGCCCGCCGCGAAGCCGCCGCCGCAGCGGAAGCCGCCGAGTCGGAGGCCAAGGCCACCACCTGACACAGGCGTCCGGCTACAGGCAGCGCGTGCGCGGGCCGAAGGCAGCATGCGCGGGCCGAAGGCAGCATGCGCGGGCCGAAGGCAGCATGCAGGCCGCAGACAGCGGCACAGGCCGCAGACAGCGGCACAGGCCGCAGACAGCGGCACAGGTCGCAGACAGCGGGGCGCATTGGCAGCAGGCAGCGCGCAGACCGTAGGCAGCGCGCTGGCCGCAGACAGCGGGCGCAAGACAGCGGGCGCAAGACAGCGGGCGCAAGACAGCGGGCGCAAGACAGCGGGCGCGCGGGCCGCAGGCCGTGGACCGCTCAGCCCCTCCCCTCCGCCGCAGCGAACACCCGCAACGCCTCCGCATCGGAGTACACGCCTGTCACATACTCCCCCACCCACTCCTCAATCCCCCCGAACCCACTCCCCTCCCGCAGCCGCTCCCCCACCCACCCGGCATCAAGCGCCGTGCACCGCAACGTCACCGCGCCACTCTCCCCGTCGAGCAACGCCCAATGCGCCCCATACGTCCCGTACGGCATCCCCACCGACCCGGGATTCACCACCCGCACCCGATCGACCAGCCGCACGAACGGCATGTGCGTATTCCCCACCACCACGGTCGCGGCGCTCTCCCCCGCCAGCACCGCACCCCACCGCGCCAGCGAGCTGTCGACCAGGATCACCTCCTCGTCACTGCGCGGCGTCGCATGCACGAACAGGGTCTCCCCCAGCCGCCCCAGCTCCAGCACCTGCCGCTCCGGCAGCCCCGCCAGCAACGCGACCTGGTCCTCGCGCAGCTCCCCGGCCGCCCACTGGGAGACGGCATGATGGCTCACCTTGCCCGCCACCGCCTCGACCAGCTCCCGGTCGGCGTTCCCGCTCACCCACAGGGCCCGCTCCCCCAGCGAGACCAGCAGGTCGAGCGTCTCCACCGGCATCGGCCCCGCGGCCAGGTCACCGGTCAGCACGATCAGATCGGCCCCGGCCACCTCGGGCTCGGCCAGCACGGCTTCGAGCGCGGGCAGCACCCCGTGGATGTCGGAAAGCACGGCGACTCGCATGCCCCTACTCTTCCGCGCCGCGACGCCGCCCGGGCCCGTGTTCGCTAGCCGGGGAAAACCGTCAGCCCGCCTCGCGCCACCCGTCGTACCGCCCGACCAGCTCATCCACCTTGCCCAGCGCCTCGTCGTCCAGCCCTTCAAGCACGACCAGCCACTGCGCGTCCTCGGCGTCGTCCTCACCGGCGAGCGTCTCCCGCACCACCCTCGGCACGCCCAGCTCCGGGAACCATTCGCCGAGCGTCTCGGCGACCTCCTCGGCGTCGTCCCTCTCGACGAAGACGAGCAACTGCGTCATCGACCGCCCTCCGTTTCGTGACGTTCACCAGGCGTGCGCACAACAGGTCGGTGGCGTTCGCGCCATGACTGCCGAAGCGGTGACTGTTGAGACGACACCGCCCTCGCTCCCCGACTGGATCTTCCCGCCGCCCCAGGGCTTCGCGGCAGAGGACCTCCATCGCTTTCCGGGCAGACGCCATCAAGGGCGGAGAGCGGACGTTCTTCCACGCACGTGATGTCCTGCTCCCCGTCGAGGTGGCCTCACCTGAGTCGCGAACCCGCGGCCGTCAGCGCAAGCCGGAGCTCTATGCCCAAGCCGGCATCTCGCCGTCCCTTTCGACATCGACATCGACCTCACCGAGATCGACCACATGTGACGCGAGGGGGACCGGCACGGCATCCACCACACCGGCCCCCCGCGAACCCACGTCACCCGCGCAGCTGAGCCCCCACCCGATCCGCCGCCATGGCCACAGCAGCATCCCGCGCCGCCGTGGTCTCCTCCACGGTCAACGTCCGATCGGCAGCCCGGAACCGCATCGAGTAGGCGAGCGACTTGTTCCCCTCACCCACCTGCGCCCCCGCGTACACATCGAACAGCCGGATCGACTCCAGCAGCTCCCCGGCCCCGTCGCGCAGCGCCGCCTCCACGTCGGCCACCGGCGTGAAGTCGGGCACGATCAGCGCGACGTCCTGCGTGGCCACCGGGTAGGCCGACACCGACGGTGTCTGCACCGGCCCCGGCATGACGGCCTCCAGCCGGGTCAGCTCCAGCTCCATGGCCGCCGTGCGCGCGGGCAGCCCGTAGGCCTCGATCACCCGCGGATGCAGCTCACCGGCATGCCCCACCAGCGTGTCGCCCACGTAGAGGGCGGCGCACCGGCCGGGGTGCCAGGGCTCGTGCTGGTCGGCGCTGATGGACAGCTCCACCCGCGCCTCGGCCGCCACCAGGCGGGCGGCCTGCACCGCGTCGGCCCAGGAGGCCGCGCGGCCGGCGCCCCACCAGCCGGACCGCTCGAACTCGCCGGCCAGCACCACCGCTACCCGCAGCGGCTGGTCGGGCAGCGCCGCCTCGATGGAGGCGACCTCCTCGGCGGTCGGCCTGCGCTCGACGCCGAGCACGGGGGCCGCCTCGGGCGCGCTCGGGCGGGGCCGGTAGACCGAGCCCGTCTCGAAGATCGCCACGTCGGTGAAGCCGCGCCCGACGTTGCGCACGAGGGTCTTGAGCAGCCCCGGCAGCAGCGTCGTGCGCATCAGCGGCTCGTCCTCGGACAGCGGGTTGGCCAGCCGTACGGCCGCGCGCCTGGCGTCGTCGGCGGGCAGCAGCAGCCGGTCGAAGTCGTCGCCGCTGATGAACGGGTAGCTGAGCACCTCGACGTAGCCGCCCTCGGCCAGCGCCCGGCCGACGCGCCTGCGCAGCCGCTGGCCCTCGGTGAGGCCGGCGCCGGCGGGGGCGGAGGGCAGCACCGACGGGAGGCTCTCGTAGCCCTCCAGCCGGATGACCTCCTCGGCCAGGTCGTTGGGGTCGGTGAGGTCGGGACGCCAGGACGGCGGCGTCACCGTGATCATGTCGTCGCCGGTGACGGCCAGCTTGGCCGCCAGCGCACCGCCGGTCACGACGCCGGTGGGGGCCACGCCGCCCTTGCGCACGGCCGGGTCGTCGCCCTCGGCCACCACGCAGCCGACCTGCTCCAGCCGCGCGATGACGGTGTCGCGGGAGTACTCGACGCCCGCCACCCGGCTCGGGTAACCGGCCGGGATCGCGATGCGCGCGGGCTCCACCTCGACCTCGGCGTGCGTGACGCCGGGCTGCACGGTGGCGCCGCCCAGCTCGGCCAGCAGCCGCACGGCCCGCCAGGAGGCGACCAGCGGCAGCTCGCGGTCCACGCCGCGCTCGAACCGCTTGGAGGCCTCCGACACCAGCCCGTGCCGGCGTGACTCGCGGGAGATGCCGGTCGCGGAGAAGTGCGCGGCCTCGATGACGATCTCGGTGGAGACGTCGGAGATCTCGGTCTCCAGCCCGCCCATCGTGCCCGCCATCGAGATCGGCCCCGACTGGTCGGTGATGAGGATGTCGTCGGGGTCGAGCTCGCGTACGACGTGGTCGAGGGTCTCCAGCCGCTCGCCGGCCACGGCCCGCCGCACGACGATCTCGCCGCGCAGCTTCGAGCGGTCGAACGCGTGCAGCGGCTGGCCCAGCTCCAGCATCAGGTAGTTGGTGATGTCGACGGCCAGCGACACGGGACGCATGCCGGCCCGCGTCAGGCGTACGCGCATCCACAGCGGGCTCTGCGCGGCCGGGTCGAAGCCGCTCACCTCGCGCAGCACGAACCGGTCGCACGCCGTCGGGTCGGCGATGAAGGCCGGCCAGGCGGGCGCGCTCTCTGCTGGTAGCTCGACGTCGGCGGGGTCGCGGAAGGCCACCCCGAACGCCGTCGCGGCCTCGCGCGCCACGCCTCGGATCGACAGGGCGTAGCCGATGTCGGGCGTGATCTCCAGCTCGATCACGTCCTCGCGCAGCCCGAGCAGCTCGACCACGTCGGTGCCGATCGGCGTGCCGGCGGGCAGCACCATGATGCCGTTGTGGTCGTCGCCCAGGCCGAGCTCGCGCTCGGAGCAGATCATGCCCTCGGACATGCGCCCGTACGTCTTGCGCGCCCCGACCTCGAACCCGCCGGGCAGCACGCCGCCGGGCAGCACGACGGGCACGCGGTCGCCGGCCACGAAGTTGGTGGCGCCGCAGACGATCTCGCGCGGGGTGGCCTCGCCCACCTCGACCTTGCAGTGCCTGATCGGCTTCTTGAAGCCGGTCAGCTCCTCGATCTCGAGCACCTCGCCGACCACGACGTTCTTGACGTCGTAACCGTGGGAGGTGATCGACTCGAGCTTGAGCCCGGCCGCGGTCAGCTTGTCGGCCACCTCGTGCGCGGTGACCGCCGGGAGATCGACGTACTCCCGCAGCCAGGAGAGCGGGACCTTCATCAGATCTCCAATCCGAACGGGAGGGTGAAGCGGATGTCGCCTTCGACCATGTCACGCATGTCGTCGGCGTTGTGGCGGAACATCAGCGTCCGCTCGATGCCCATGCCGAACGCGAAGCCGGAGTAGCGCGCGGGGTCCACGCCGCACGCGATGAGCACGCGCGGGTTGACCATGCCGCAGCCGCCCCACTCGATCCAGCCCTCCGACTTGCAGGTGCGGCAGGGCGGGTTGCCGGGGATCGCCGAGGCGCCGCGGCAGACGAAGCACTTGAGGTCCATCTCGGCGGACGGCTCGGTGAACGGGAAGTAGTTCGGCCGGAAGCGGGTGGTGATGCCCTTGCCGAACATCACCTCGGCGAACCGGTCGAGCGTGCCCTTGAGGTGGGCCATGGTCAGGCCCTCGTCCACGGCCAGGCCCTCGGTCTGGTGGAAGACCGGGGTGTGGGTGGCGTCGAGCTCGTCGGTGCGGAACGTCTTGCCCGGCGAGATCACGTACACCGGCAGCTCGCGCTGGAGCAGCGCGCGGACCTGCACCGGCGAGGTCTGCGTGCGCAGCACCATGCCGGAGTCGGTGGAGCCGACGAAGAAGGTGTCGTGGTCGGAGCGGGCCGGGTGGTCCTTGGCGATGTTGAGGGCGTCGAAGTTGAACCACTCGCCTTCGAGCTCCGGCCCCTCGGCCACCTCGTAGCCCATGGCCACGAACGCGTCGGCGATGCGCTCCTGCAGGGTGGTCAGTGGGTGGCGGGCGCCGCGCGGGCGGCGGTCCCACGGCAGGGTGACGTCGACGGTCTCCTCGACGAGCACCCGCGCGTCGCGCTCGGCCTCGAGCTCGGCCTGGCGCGCGGCCAGCGCCTCGTTGATCGCCTTGCGGGCGCCGCCGACCCGCTTGCCCGCCTCGGCGCGGGCGGCCGGGGGCAGGGCCCCGATCTCACGGTTGGCCAGGGCGATGGGCGAGCGGTCGCCCGCGTGCGCCAGCCTGGCCTGCTTGAGTGCGTCGAGGTCGCCGGCCGCCTTGATCGCCGCGATGGCGTCGGCCTCCATCCGGGACAGCTCGTCGGCATGCAACGGTGTCACCTCGACGGGATCGTAGTCAGACAAGAGTGGGCTCCGTATCCAGGGCTTGAGCGGAAAAGAGTCTAGTGGGGCCCGCCCACCGGGCCCGCATTCGGCAACTAGACGCTGGCGAAGTCGGGCGTGCCGGTGGGCACGGTAAATCGGAACTCCGCCCCGCCCTCGGGCGCGCGCTGCACCGTGATCGTGCCACCGTGTGCCTCGACCAGGCCCTTCACGATGAACAGGCCCAGCCCGGTGCCGCCGCGGCGACGGCTGTTGCCGCCCCGCCAGAACTGCCTGAAGACGCGCGGGGCCAGCTCGGGCTCGATGCCCTCGCCCTCATCGCGCACCGACACGGCAACTCCCCATCCGACGGACTCGATCTCTATTGTCACAGTGCCGCGCCCGTGACGCAGCGCGTTTTCCACCAGGTTACCCAGGATCTGGTCGATCTTGTCCTGGTCGAGCCACATCTCGGGCAGGTCGTCGCCCACGAGCAGCCGGAACCGGTCCTCCGCCTCGCCGGCCGCCACCCGGCCCGCGATCAGCCTGCGGGCCCTGGCCGGCAGGTCGACGACCTGGCGGCGCACCTCCAGCCGCCCGGACTCGATGCGCGAGACGTCGAGCAGCTCGGTGATGAGCCGGGTGACGCGGTCGGCGTCGTTGTTGACGGTCTCGAGCATGACGCGCTTCTGCTCGTCGGTGAAGCGGGTCCACTTGGCCAGCAGCGTCGCGGTGAAGCCCTTGACGCTGGTCAGCGGCGAGCGCAGCTCGTGGGCCACGGTGGAGACCAGGTCGGCGCGGCTGCGCTCCAGCCGGGTGCGGGCGCCGCCGTCGCGCAGGGTGATCGTGACGCGCTCGACCTCGCCGGCGCGCTCGGGCTCGCGGACGAGCCTGGCCGCCACGTACAGCTCCTGGCCGCCGGGCAGGTGCAGGGGCCGCTCCGGGGCCCGGCTCCTGGTGCGCAGCCCGCCCTCGGGGTCGAGCGCCTTCCACCAGTCGCGCCCGTCGTGGTCGCGGAAGGGGAACACGTCGTTCATGTGCCGGCCGACCGCGCGCTCCATGGCGACGCCGGTGAGCCGCGCCGCGGCGCGGTTGACGGCCAGGACGCACCCATATCGGTCGGTCACGATGAGGCCGTCGGGGAGATCGTCGATGGCTATCGTGCACGCGGCGGCCACAACTCGCCCGTCGGTGTCTGCGCCGTGCACGACCTCGCCTCCTCCGCCTACAACGCCGACAATAGCGGGTTTCCGGCCGCCTAGGGCACTCGCTGAGCCCTGGCAGAGGAGTAAAGGCATACCGCCGCGGCGGTGGCCAGGTTCAGGCTTTCAGCCTGTCCGTAGATGGGCACTCTGACCACATCGTCCGCCTCGGCGAGTATCTCCTCCGGCAGTCCCCAGGCCTCGTTGCCGAAGATCCACGCGGTGGGTCCGGAAAGATCGACATCGTCGAGCGTGTGCTTGCCCGCGCCGTCGGCCGCCAGCACGCGCAGGCCCCGCTCCCTCAGTTGACGCACGGCGGCGCCCACCGGTGCACCGATCGTGACGGGCAGATGGAACAGGCTGCCGACGCTGGCGCGCACGCACTTGCCGTTGTACGGATCCACGGAGGCGTCGGTGAAGATCACCGAGTCGGCCCCGGCGGCGTCGGCGGCCCGCATCACGGTGCCCGCGTTGCCCGGGTCGCGCACGTGCGCGAGCACCGCGACCAGCCGCGGCTCGCCGCTCAGCGCCTGCTCCAGCGGCACGTGCACGAGCCTGCAGACGGCCACCAGCCCTTGCGGGGTCACGGTCTGGGACAGCTCGGACATGACCTCGCCGCTGGCCCGGTGGACCGGGATGCCCTTGTCCGCGGCCTCGCTGACGAGCTCGGGGTGGCGCAGCTCCGCCTCGGCCGTGGTGAACAGCTCCACCGCCACGTCGTCGAGCTTGAGCGCCTCGCGTACGGCCTGCGGCCCCTCCGCCAGGAACTTCCTGTCCTGCTCGCGGAAGGCGCGCTTGGTGAGCCGCCTGGCGGCCTTCACCCGCGGCGACCTGACGTTGGTCAGCTCGGACCCGGCCAAAACTTCCCCCACTCGTTCAGACAGCAACAAAGGGCCCACCGGCATCGGTGGGCCCCTCGGTCAGATCGACCGCTTCAGCTCGCGGCCGGAGCGTTCACGTTCGCCGGCAGCGCCTTCTTGGCGGCCTCGACGAGCGTGGCGAAGGTCTGGCTGTCGTTCACCGCGAGGTCGGCCAGGATCTTCCTGTCGACCTCGATGTTGGCCAGGCGCAGACCCTGGATCAGGCGGTTGTAGGTCATGCCGTTCTGACGAGCGGCGGCGTTGATGCGCTGGATCCACAGACGACGGAAGGCGCCCTTACGGTCCTTGCGGTCCCGGTAGGCGTACGTCATCGAGTGGAGCATCTGCTCCTTGGCCTTGCGGTAGAGACGCGACCGCTGGCCACGGTAACCGCTCGCCCTCTCGAGAACGACCCTGCGCTTCTTCTTGGCGTTGAGCGCCCGCTTCACGCGTGCCATTTTTCTTCTCCCCGGGGAAAGTTCGCGCTACTTGGCGAGCAGCTTCTTGATCTTCTTGGAATCGGCGTCGGAAAGGACGACCTCGTTCTTGAGACGGCGCGTCAGCGTGGACGACTTCCACTCGTTGTAGTGCGCGCGGTTGGCACGGCGACGCTTGATCTTGCCGGTGCCGGTGACCCGGAACCGCTTCTTCGCACCGCTGTGCGTCTTCATCTTCGGCATGTCGCCGTCTCTCCTCGTTTCGGTCGTGCCGGTGGCCGGGCCGGTGCTGGCCGGCCCGGTCGCGGCGTCTTACGTCTGCCGGTGGCTGCTGGGGTGCTTGTAAGGCTAACCCCAGCCGCGGGTCACGCTTCCGGTGCGGAAGGCTCCTCGCCGCCACGCTGCGCCTTGGCTGCGGCCTTTTCGGCCTTGGCCTCGGCCTTCTTCTTGTGCGGACCGATCACCATGATCATGTTACGACCGTCCTGCTTGGCGTGGGACTCCACGAAGCCGAGCTCCTGGACGTCGTCCGCCAGCCGCTGCAGCAGCCGGAAGCCGAGCTCCGGCCGGGACTGCTCACGTCCGCGGAACATGATCGTGACTTTGACCTTGTCCCCCGCCTTGAGGAACCGCACCACGTGACCCTTCTTGGTCTCGTAGTCGTGCGGGTCGATCTTCGGCCGGAGCTTGATCTCCTTGATGATCGTGTGCGCCTGATTCTTGCGCGCCTCGCGCGCCTTCATCGCGGACTCGTACTTGAACTTGCCGTAGTCCATGAGCTTGCACACGGGCGGTCGAGCCGTGGCCGCGACCTCGACCAGGTCGAGGTCGGCCTCCTGGGCGAGCTTCAGCGCGTCGTGAATCGAGACGATGCCTACCTGCTCGCCGTTCGGGCCCACGAGGCGAACCTCGGGAACTCGGATACGCTCGTTGATGCGGGGCTCAGTGCTGATGGGGCCTCCTAGGTTTGCGATCCCTACGTGCTCGTCGTATCGGAGCTTGACGCATTCCCCCGAATGCGAAAAGCCCCGCACGTCGCGCATGCGGGGCCACTGAGCTCTGTGGCTTTCGTGGCCTCGAGCTCCCCGGAGAAGTCCGGCGTGATCCTGGACCCGGCCACCTCGCGGTGACTCAGGTGGGAGGGAGACCTCCGCTTGCGCGTCCAGCAAGGCATGCCGGACCGATCAGAGAGCTACATTACCACAACGCCCGAGCGAGCTCGAATCATCCCGTACGGGTGGCCGACCGGCGCAGGATCTCGGCCTCACCGGCCGCCCGCATGGCCTCCACCGGCACTCCGGACACCCCGGTCATCAGCTGCACCTGCCGCACCGCCTGGTGCAGCAGCATCGCGAACCCGCCGACCACGATGCCGCCCGCGGCCGTGACGGCCGCCGCGGCGTCGGTGGGCCAGGGCGAGTAGACCACGTCGAAGAGCGCGGGCACGCGCGCCAACCGGCCGGCGAAGGCGTCGGCGGCCCCGCCCGGCAGCGTGGAGACCATGAGGTCCACCCCCGCGTACGCGTCGAGCTTGTCGAACGTCTCCACCGCCAGCGCCACGCCCAGCCGCTCGGCCACCGCCACCGTCTCCCCCGCCCGGGCGGGATCGCGGACGAGCAGCGTGGCGGAGAACAGCCCGAGGTTGCGCAGCGCGGCCAGCGCGGAGGCCGCCGTGGCCCCGCCGCCCAGGACGGTGGCCGAGCGCGGCGCCGGCACCCCCGCCTCGGCCAGCGCCTGCTCGATGCCGTAGACGTCGGTGTTGTCGCCGTGCCGCCGCCCGTCGCGGAAGACCACGGTGTTGGCCCCGCCCACCTCGACGGCCAGCTCGGAGACCGTGTCGAGCAGGGGGAGCACGGCGCGCTTGAGCGGCATCGTGAGCGAGAGCCCCGCCCAGGCGTCCTCGCCGGCCCCGGCCTGGCCGCGCACCGGCCCCAGCCCGGCCAGCAGCCCCGGCAGCCGCGCCTCGTCGCACTCGAACGCCTCGTAGCTCCACCCGCCGAGCCCCATCGCCTGATAGGCGGCCCTGTGCAGGTAGGGCGAGAGCGAATGGCCGATGGGCGACCCCATCACCGCAGCCCGCATCCCCCACTCCTTCCGAACCAGCACGACCTTACAGCGAGCGGCCGCCCGGAGAGGTCCGGGCGGCCGCTTCAGGCCGGGCTCAGGTTGTCAGCCGCCGTTGGCGCGGTACTCGGTCAGCAGCTTGTTGAACTCCGCCTCCGTGGTGGCGAACTTGGTGACGTTGCTCTTCGGGTCGGTGGCGACGAAGTAGAGCCAGTCACCCTTGGCCGGGTTCAGCGCGGCCTCGATGGCGTGGTCGCCGGGGTTGGTGATGGCGCCCGGCGGCAGCCCGTCGACGTAGTACGTGTTGTACGGGTGCCTGGTCTGCGTCTCGGCGTTGGTGGCGGCGGTGCCGAACTTGCCGAGCGCGTACATCGTCGTGCTGTCCATCTGCAGCTTCATCGGCAGCTTGAGCCGGTTGTAGATGACCCTGGAGATCTTCGCCATGTCCTCCTGCCGGCCCGCCTCGGCCTGCACGATGCTTGCGATGACGACGATCTCGTGCGGCGTGCGGCCCAGCGCCTTGGCGCCGGCTTCGAGCTCCGCCTGGTCGGCCGCCTGCTTGAACCGGTCGACCATCGTCGCCAGCATCTCCTTGGGCGTGTCCTTCGGCTGGAACTCGTAGGTGGCGGGGAAGACGTAGCCTTCGAGCTTGCCCTTGGCGTACGGCGGCAGGTCGAGGGCGTCGACGTCCTTGGCCGCCGCGGCGAACTCCTTGGCCGGCTTGCCGGTCTGCTTGGCCAGCTCGTTGTAGGCCTGCGAGAGCCGCAGCCCCTCCGGGAGCCGGACCTTGGCGAGCAGCTTGTTACCGGGGACGAGCAGCGCGGCGGCGCTGGCGGCCGACATCTGCTTGCGCAGCTTGTACTCGCCGGGCTGCAGCGAGGCGCTCATGTTGGCGTTGGAGATGGCGTTGGTGAAAGCTCTGGCGCTCGCGACGACGCCCTGCTTCTCCAGCTCCTGTGCCACCTCCGACGCGCTCTGGCCGGGCTTGATCTCGATGATGACCTCGCCGGTCCCCTGACCGGTGTAGTCGTCGGGCACGAGAGCGTCGCTGAGCCAGAGGTAACCGTAGTAACCGCCGCCGCCGATGATGCCCGCCAGCACGACGAAGGCGAGCAGCGGCGCGATGAATCCGCCCCGGTTGCGGCGGCGGCGCCGCCTGCGGCCGCCTCGCTTGCCGGAATTCCGGGAGCGGCGCCGGGACGAGCCTTCGTCGTCCTCGGCACCGAGCAGGGTGTTCAGGTCGAGATCGTTCATAGGTGCGCTGGCCAATCTCCCGGTACCGCCGGTCGGTCGTCAAGCGGAACTGCCCAACCGGCTGGTGTCACCGAGCGAAACTGGGGGAGCCGCCGTACGAGTCGCGCCGCACGGCGGGGGTCACTCTGGGTAGCCATGCTAGGGGACGGAAAGAGGACACACGCCCCACTTTGGGACCTTTGTGCGGGAACGAAGGGGATCCCGTCGAACATCAGCTAGCCCCGAGGTTCTTGTTCAACTCTTCCCGGTATCTCACGAACTCGCTCTCTTTGCTGGTGAATTTGGTGATTCTATGCGCTGGATCCGTCGTTACAAACCACCGCCAATCACCCTCGGCAGGGTTCAGGGCCGCCATCAGCGCCTTCTCGCCAGGATTGGCGATGGGCCCGGGTGGGAGTCCTTTGTGGCGATAGGTGTTGTATGGGGAGTTCACCTTGGTGTCACGCTCCGTGACCTTCAGGGTCCTGCGGTTCTGCGCGTACAGGACCGTGCTGTCGATCTCCAGCGGCATGTCCCCCGCCAGGCGGTTGTAGATCACCCGGGAGATCTTGGGATAGTCGGCGTCCGTGCCGCCCTCGGCCTGGATCATGCTGGCCACCGTGACGACCTGCAGCGGCGACAGCCTCACCTGCGCGGCCTGCTCCTCCAGGCCCACGTGCCGCGCGGCTGCGGCGAAGCGCTCGGCCATGGCCGCCAGCACGTCCACAGGCGTGTCGCCGGGCTCGATCTCGTACGTGGCCGGGAACAGGAACCCCTCCAGGCCCTTGGCGTACTCGGGCAGGCCGACCAGGGCCTGGTCCACGCTCTTCAGCGCCTGGAGCGACAGCCCGGCCTGCTTGACCAGGCGGTCCAGCACCTCCGGCACCCGCAGGCCCTCGGGCACGGTCACCCGCCGCACGATCCGCGCGGCCGGGGAGAGCAGCAGGTCCAGCGCCGCACCCGCGGCCATGCCCTTGCGCAGGCGGTAGTGGCCGGGCCGCAGCCGCTCGCTGACCGCGCGGTCCTCGGTCACGTTCACGAACGAGCGCGCGCTGGCCACCACGCCGGCCTCGGCCAGCGCGGAGCCGATCGCCTCCGCGCTGGAGCCGGGCGCGATCCGCACGGTCACCGCGCCGTTGCCCGGCCCGTCGAAGTCGGCGGGGCTCAGGTACGGCTTGAGCACCGCGATGGCGCCCCCGCCCAGGGCCAGCGCCCCGGCCAGCAGGCCCGCAGAGAGCAGGCCCACCTTGCGCACGGCCCGGCGGCGCGGCGCGGGCAGCGCGATGACGTCCGCCTCGGGGACGGCCTGCCCGGCCGCCGCCTCCGGCTGCTGCTCCGGGCGGGGCGGCTCGTCCTGCCCCTCCCCCTGCCGGAACGGGATCACGTCGCCGACGTCGTTCTCGTCCTCAGGACCCCCGGTCACGAGAGCACCCCGCTCCCGAGCCGGACGCCGGTCACCTGACCGGCGGGGCGGACCCCCGTCGTCCGCCCGCTCATGAGGCAGGTCCGTCGGCCGCCGATGGCGGTTCGACGGGCCTGCCTGGTGGTCTTTCCGTCGCGCGCTCGGAGTCGAGCGCGTCCTGCAGCAGCACGACGGCCGCCGCCTGGTCGACGACGCCCCGCTGCTTCTTGGCGCGCACGCCGCTGGCCCGCAGCCCCTGCTGCGCCGCGACGGTCGTCAGCCGCTCGTCGAACAGCCGCACGGGCGTGGGCGCCAGCTTGGCCGCCAGCTTGGCGGCGAACTCGCGCGCCAGCCCCGCGGCCTGGCCCTCACGCCCCGACAGCGAGGTGGGCAGCCCCACGACGACCTCGATCGCCTCGTGCTCGGCGACGATCGCCGCGATGCGGTCGAGGTCGCCCTTGCCCCGCCTGACCGTCTCGACCGGCGTGGCCAGCATCCCGCTGGGGTCGCTGCGGGCCACGCCGACACGTACGGAGCCGACGTCCACGCCGATCCGTGAACCGAACCTCATGTCAGCCGAGCTGCCCAGAAATCGCCTCTTCGACCAGCCGCAACGCGTCGCCGATCGCCTCCGGCCGCGTGCCACCGCCCTGCGCGACATCGTCCTTGCCGCCACCGCCACCCCCAAGAGCCTTGGCGGCGACGCCGACCAGCTGTCCGGCCTTGAGCCCCCGCTCGCGCCCCGCCTCGTTGACCGTGGCAACCACCACCGGCCGGTCGGAGGGGGCACCGGCGATCACGACGACCGCCGGCCTGTCGGCCGGGAACCTGCCACGCACATCAAGCGCGAGCTTACGCAGGTCATCGGCGCCGGTTCCATCAGGCGCGCGGTGTGTCACCACGGAGACACCCCGCACGTCACTCGCCTGGGACACCAGCTCGCCCGCCGCCTGGAGCACCTGGGCAGAGCGGAGCTTCTCCAGCTCCTTCTCCGCCGTGCGCAGCCGGGTGACGATGCCGTCGATGCGCTCGGGCAGCTCCTCGCGGCGTGCCTTGAGCTGCTCGGTGAGCTGCGCGACCAGCACGCTCTCGCGCGCCAGGAAGCGGAAGGCGTCGATGCCGACGAGCGCCTCGACGCGGCGCACGCCCGCGCCGACCGACTGCTCGCCCAGCACCTTGACCAGGCCGAGCTGGCCGGAGCTGTGCACGTGGGTGCCGCCGCACAGCTCGCGCGAGTAGTCGCCGATCTCGACCACGCGGACCTCGTCGCCGTACTTCTCGCCGAACATCGCCAGCGCGCCCATCGCCCTGGCCTCCGCCTGCGAGGTGTAGAACGCGTTGACCTTGAGGTCGTTCACCAGCACGGCGTTGACCTCGTCCTCGACGTCACGCAGCACGCTCGGCGGCACCGCGCCCGCGGAGGTGAAGTCGAAGCGGAAGCGGCCGGGCGAGTTCTCCGAGCCCGCCTGCGCCGCCGTCTCACCCAGCGCGTTCTTGAAGCCGCGGTGGACGAGGTGGGTGGCGCTGTGGCTGCGCGAGATCGCGCGGCGGCGCTCCAGGTCGATCTCGGCCTGCGCCTCGTCGCCGACCTTGAGCTCGCCGCTGCGGATCTTGCCGCGGTGCACGACGAGGCCCGCGAGCGGCGACTGCACGTCCACCACCTCGACCTCGGCGCCGCTGGTGCGGATCACGCCCTGGTCGGCGAGCTGGCCGCCGCCCTCGGCGTAGAACGGGGTGCGCTGCAGCACGACCTCGACCGTGGTGCCCGCGCCCGCCGCCGGGACGGGCACGCCGTCCACCAGGATGCCGACCACGCTGGTGTCGGCCTCGGTCTGGTCGTAGCCGAGGAACTCGACCCGGCCCGCGGTCTCCAGCAGCTGCCCGAAGACGGAGATGTCGGCGTTGCCGGTCTTCTTCGCCTTGGCGTCGGCCTTGGCCCGCTGCCGCTGCTCCTTCATGAGACGGCGGAAGCCCTCCTCGTCCACCTGGAGCCCGTGCTCGGCCGCCATCTCCAGCGTCAGGTCGATCGGGAAGCCGTAGGTGTCGTGCAGCTGGAACGCCTGGTCGCCGGAGATCGTGCTGCCGGACTTGCGCTTGGTCTCCTCGACCGCCACGTCGAAGATCGCCGTGCCGGTGCGCAGGGTGCCGAGGAAGCTCGCCTCCTCGGCGTCGATGACCGAGTGGATCTGCGGCGCGTCGGTCTTCAGCTCGGGGTACTGCTCGCCCATCACGTTGATCGCGACGTCGGTCAGCTCGTGCATGTACCGCTCGTCGCCCGAGCCGAGCAGCCGCAGGTTGCGGATCGAGCGGCGCAGGATGCGACGCAGCACGTAGCCGCGGCCCTCGTTGCTCGGCAGCACGCCGTCGGCGACCAGCATGGTGCCGGTGCGCACGTGGTCGGCGATCACGCGCAGGCTTACGTCGGAGCGGTGGTCGCGGCCGTAGCGGGTCTTGGTGAGGTCGGCCGCCCTGTCGAGGATCTTGTAGGTGGTGTCGATCTCGTAGATGTTGTCGACGCCCTGCAGGATCGCCGCCATGCGCTCCAGGCCCATGCCGGTGTCGATGTTGCGGCTCGGCAGCTCGCCCGCGACGTCGAAGTCGACCTTGGAGCGCACCGCGCTGAGCTGGTACTGCATGAAGACGAGGTTCCACACCTCGAGGTAGCGGTCCTCGTCGGCGACGGGACCGCCCTCCTTGCCGTACTCGGGGCCGCGGTCGTAGTAGATCTCCGAGCAGGGGCCGCCGGGGCCGGGCACGCCCATGTGCCAGTAGTTGTCCTCCAGGCCGCGGCGCTGGATGCGGCTCTCCGGCAGGCCGACCTTGTCACGCCAGATCTCGAACGCCTCGTCGTCCTCGAGGTAGACCGTCGCCCACAGCTTGTCCTCGGGGAAGCCGAAGCCGCCGTCGGACTCGGACTTGGTCAGCAGGTCCCACGCGAACGGGATCACTTCGGCCTTGAAGTAGTCGCCGATCGAGAAGTTGCCCAGCATCTGGAAGAACGTCGCGTGCCGGGTGGTCTTGCCGACCTCGTCGATGTCGGGGGTGCGCACGCACTTCTGCGCGGTGGCCAGCCGTGGCGCCGGAGGCTTTCGCTGCCCCAGGAAGTACGGCTTGAACGGTGCCATACCCGCGTTGACCAGGAGAAGCGTCGGGTCCTCAGCGATCAGGCTGGCCGAGGGCACTACCTTGTGCCCACGCTCCTCGAAGAAGCGCAGGAAGCGGCGCGCGATCTCTGCCGACTCCATTGTGGCCATCCTTTGCTGTAGTCAGTTGTTTTCTAGCGTTGACGATCGCCGTGCTCGGCGACGCCGCCACGGCGGGCGCCCTTGCCAGGGGGCTCGTCAGCGGCTGCTGTCCTCAGCGTTGTCGAGCCCGAAGCGTGCTCGCAACTCCGTTTCGCGCGCCGCGGCCTCGCCGAGCGCGTCGGAAGTAAAGTCTCTCACCCTCCGGAGCATCCCCGCCGCGCCGTCGGCCGTGCGGCGGGCGACGTGGTCGGGGTGCAGCGCCTGCAGCCTGCGCATCACCCAGAGGGCCAGGAACGCGCCGAGCAACAGGTAGAACAGCCTTCTTATCATCGCACCCGCCCCTGCTCGCGCCGTCTCACGCGGGCCCTGGGCCGGCTGACGCGGCGGGCCTCGATGGCCCGGCGCACGCCGTAGCCGAGCGCGGACACCTTGACCAGCGGCCCGGTGAAGATCGTCTGCGTGACGGCGCTCAGCTTGGCCGCGTGCCCGCTGACCTGCTTGACGTCCTTGGCGATGGCTTCCACGGCGACCAGCTGCCTGTTGGTCTCGTTGACCGTGACGCTCAGGTCGTCGAGCAGCGGCGCGAGGCGGTTGTTCAGGTCGGAGACCGCCTTGCTGGTCTCGGTGAGCAGCCTCGCGAGCTTGACGAGCACCATCGCCATGACGCAGACCAGGACCACCCAGCCCGTGGCCGCGATCAGCCCGGCGACCTCTCCAGCGGTAAGCATCCGCTCATCTCCCTCGTACGCTGGGCCGGAACGGCAAGACCCTATCGCGTTCGAGTGACAACGTTAGTGGCGTATGCGGCCTTGATCAGGCTGCCACGTCGGCCCCTGGCACTTCCGTGACCGCGCGCATGAGCCCTCGTGCCGCCCTGATCTCGGGCGCCACCAGCCGTTCCGGCAGCGCCATGGCCGCCGTGCGCAGCGCCTTGAGCGCCGCGTCCGCCGCGTACCCGGCCGCCCGATGGCCGCGGCAGCCGTACAGCTGCCTGGCCCACGCGGGCAGCGTCGCGAACGCCAGCGCGCCCACGGCGGGCAGCGAGCCGAGCGCGAGCGGCGGCGCGATGAACGCCAGCCGGAGCGAGAGCTGCGGGCTGAGGCTGCGGCGCAGCGCGTCGCGCGCCTCCTCGGTGGCCGACAGGTAGGGGCGCATGCCGGCGAAGTAGTCGTCCAGCTCCCCCGTGTCGCGCGGGACGTCCCCGAGGCCCACGAGGCGGGCGCTGCGACACTGCTCGGCCACGTACGCGTCGCGCTCGGCCGCGCTGAGCGGCACGCCGGAGCGCCTGGCCACCTCCAGGTAGGAGGAGACCTCCACGCAGTGCACCCAGCGCAGATTCTCCTCCTCGTTGACCCGGAACAGCGTGCCGGTGTCGGTGTCGAGGCCGATGAGGCGGGCGTGCACCCGCCGGGCACGCTCGGCCGCGTGCTCGGCCTGCTCCCGGGTGCCGAACGTGCGCACCGCGAGGTAGTCGCGCTGGCGCCGGAGTCGGGCGCGGGCCACCTCGGGGTCGTCGAGGAGGCAGTTCTGGGCGATGCCGCGGATCGTGCGGGGGTGCAGGGACTGGAGCTGGAAGGCGCGTACGGCGGCCGGCCAGCCGGGCGTCTCGACGTGCACGCGCCAGGTGATCGACTGTGGGCCGAAAAGGCCGCCGCCGGGGGTAACCGTTGCCTTCACATGGTGGTGATTCCCCGCGATCGCCTACTTAGTACGACTTTGCACGATTCGACGGCGAAGCAGACGCAGGCCCAGATCACGGCAGGCGGGCGTAGGCACGCACCGGGACTCGGCCGACGCCCAGCACGCGCGGCGGCGCGGCCGTGAACAGCGCGCCGGTCGGCGGGAGCTGCTCCAGGCCGGTCAGCCGCTCGACGACGGGCACGCCGCCGGCGAGCAGCGCCTGCCGTGCGGGGCGCGCCTCGTGGGCGCAGTCGTCGAGGCCGTCGGCGTCGGTGCCGACCAGCACCGCCCCGTGCTCGACGAGCCAGGTGGCCGCCTCCGGGGCCAGGCAGTGGCCCTCGCGTACGCCGGTGTGCAGCAGCACGGCGTGGCCGCGTACGTCGAAGGGGGCCAGCGAGCCGACCCCGACGGGGGTGCGCCGCGCGCCCGTCACCCGCACGACCACGGCGGGCAGGTCCACCGAGCGGGACAGCTCCACGGCGCCCAGGTCGCCGGCGGGGGCCTCCAGGTAGGTGCCGCCCTCCTTGGGCGGGTGGCTGAGCTCGGCCAGCCGCCCCCGGCCGCCGCCGGCCGCGGGCGGGCCGCTGCGGCGCGGGTCGGACGGGCCGCCTCTGGTGCCCTTGTGCGCCTCGGGGAAGACGCGCACGCCGGCCAGCTCGACGGTGTCGGTCATGAGCAGGCCGAGCGAGGCCACGAACAGCTCGGCGATGTCGGCTTCGGAGGCGTCGGGGCCGGGCAGGTCCACCCGGAAGCCGTGCACGGTCAGGTCGCCGCCGTTGCTGAAGGCGATGCGGGCGTCGAAGCAGGCGCGGTACTCGGTCATCTCGCGATCAACCTATCGCGGGTCAGGGCTTGCGGAGGAAGTCGCGGATCTTCGCCCAGCGCTCGGCCACCGGCCCTTCGGCCCCGTGCCGGGTGGGCTCGTAGTAGCGCCGCTCGCGCACCTGCTCGGGCGCGTAGTCCTGGCGCACCAGCCCGTGCTCGTAGTCGTGCGGGTACTTGTAGCCGTCGCCGTGCCCGAGCTTGGCGGCACCGGAGTAGTGGGCGTCGCGCAGGTGGCCGGGCACCTGCCCGATCAGGCCCTTGCGGACGTCGCCGATGGCCGCGCCGATGGCCTTGACCACGGCGTTGGACTTGGGGGCCATGGCGCAGTGGATCACGGCGTGCGCGAGGTTGATCTGCCCCTCGGGCAGCCCGATGAGCTGCACCGCCTGCGCCGCCGCCACGGCCGTCTGCAGGCAGGTCGGGTCGGCCATGCCGACGTCCTCGGAGGCGAAGATGACGATGCGGCGGGCGATGAAGCGCGGGTCCTCGCCGGCCTCGATCATGCGGGCCAGGTAGTGCAGCGCGGCGTCGGCGTCGGAGCCGCGCATCGACTTGATGAACGCGCTGATCACGTCGTAGTGCTGGTCGCCCTGCCGGTCGTAGCGGACGGCCGCCTTGTCGACGGCCTTCTCCACCACCTCGACCGTGATGTCGTCGGCCAGCAGCGCCGCCGCCTCCAGGTAGGTCAGCGACCGGCGCGCGTCGCCGCCCGCCAGGCGCACCAGGTGCTCCAGCGCCTCGGGGGCGAGGGTGGCCCGGCCGGCCAGGCCGCGCGGGTCGGCCACGGCACGCCGCAGGACGGCGCGCACGTCGTCGTCGGTCAGGGACTCCAGCGTGAGCAGCAGCGAGCGCGACAGCAGCGGCGAGATGACCGAGAAGAACGGGTTTTCCGTGGTGGCGCCGATGAAGGTGACCCAGCGGTTCTCCACGGCGGGCAGCAGGGCGTCCTGCTGGGCCTTGTTGAAGCGGTGCACCTCGTCGACGAACAGCACCGTCTGCCGCCCCGTCATGCCGAGCTCGCGGCGCGCGTTGTCGATGGCGGCGCGCACGTCCTTGACGCCCGCGGACACGGCGGAGATCTCCACGAAGCGGCGCTTGGTGACATTGGAGACGACGTAGGCCAGCGTGGTCTTGCCGGTGCCGGGCGGGCCCCAGAGGAACAGCGACATGGGAGCCTCGCTCTCGACCAGGCGCCGCAGCGGGGTGCCGGAGCCCAGCAGGTGCCGCTGGCCGATCACCTCGTCGAGCGTGCGCGGGCGCATGCGCACCGCGAGGGGCTGCGGGGTGGCCTCCTCAGCCGCCGAGTCGAACAGGCTATCCACAACGCGAGATTACACGGTGCGGCGCGCCCGACGGTCCGCGTCAGGACCACACGGCTCTGGCCCCCGAGTCGCCGGCCTGGAAGACGTAGTAGCCGCAGACCGCCGCCAGCACCACCGTCAGCGCGGACAGGATCACGGTGACGGTGCTGCCGAAGCGGTCGCGGCCGACGGAGTCGCGGGCGGGGCGGGTGGCGTAGACCAGCAGCAGGGCGACGGCGCCGAGCCCGAGCACCGACATCAGCAGCGGGGTGGCGAAGCTCTCGTGCGCCGAGATGCGGGCGGCCATCTCGCCCTCCGCCGTGCTGAAGCGGGCCGCCTTGAGGCTCTCCCCGCTCTGCCTGGCCGCGAAGACCGCCGCCGGCGCGGCCAGACTGAGCAGCACCACGGCCCAGGCGAGGTTCGCGCGCCGGCGCGGCAGCAGCGCGTGCGCGATCGCGACCAGCACGAGCAGCGGGGTCAGCACCACGGCGAAGTGAATGATCAGGGGGTGGGCCGGCAGGCCCATGATCTCGTCGAACATGGAACGCCTCCTCAGTGCTCATTTCAACTACGTTTGCCGACACCATAAGGTTCGCTACCACAACAGTCGCAGTCTGCGGCTTTCGCCACTTACGTCCGTCACATATCGGAGGCCGGTAGCATGCGCGGAGTTGTTTGGTCATGCCTTGGCAAAGACGAGAGGACATAGCGGTGAGCGGCGACGACCGCCAGAACGAAGAGGACCGCCAGAAAGAGCTGGCGCGGGAGCATAAGGAACGGCAGGCGAAGCGCGCCGCCGAGCAGAGCGCCAAGTCGAGGCGGAACACGTTCATCGGCGCGGCTGTGGCCGTCGTCGTGGTCGCGGGCGGCATCTTCGCGGCGACCACCCTGGTCAACAACGACTCCGGGGAGGCGGCGGCGCAGAGCAGCGCCTCGCCCAGCGCCTCGGCGTCGCCGTCGGCATCGGCGTCCATCCCCGTGCCGTCCACGAGCCCATCGAAGGCCGCCCCCGTGAGCTGCACCTACAAGCGGGAAACCTCGGTGCCGAACAAGTTCGTGGGCCTGCCGGGCAAGAAGCCGAACATGAAGCTGAAGAAGATGACGATCGAGCTGAACCGCGGCACGGTCGTCGTCGACCTCATGACGGACATGGCGCCCTGCACGGTCAACTCGCTGAACTTCCTGGCGAAGAAGAAGTTCTACGACAACATGAAGTGCCACCGCCTGGTCACGCCCGACGTGTCCGGCGTGCACATGCTGCAGTGCGGCGACCCGCTGGCCAAGGCCGACGGCAAGAACCCGACGGACGGCCAGGGCACGGCCGGGTACGTCTACGCCGACGAGAACTTCGAGATCCCGCTCGGCAAGGGCGTGGTGTTCATGACGCAGCCGGGTGACGCGGCGGGCCAGAACAACAGCCAGTTCGCGATCTCGCTGTCGGACGAGAACGTGCAGATCGGCGACGGCTACTCGGTCGTCGGCATGGTCAGCGAGGGCATGGACATGCTCGTCGGCCTGGCCTCCAGCGGCAAGGACCTGATCGTCAACGAGGCCGACATCACGGGCGACGGCGGCACCACCGTGCCGAAGAACCCGGTGATCATCAAGCGGATCACGTTCTCCTGACGCGACGCGCACACAGGAAGGGCCGGGGCGAGGCGCCCCGGCCCTTCGTCATGACCGCTAGACCTCGGACTTGGGCTTGGCGTCCACGCCCGCTTCCTTGCGCTGGTCGGCCGTGATCGGCGTCGGCGCGCCCGTGAGCGGGTCGAAGCCGGAGGCCGTCTTCGGGAACGCGATCACGTCGCGGATCGAGTCACCGCCGGACAGCAGCATGCAGATCCGGTCCCAGCCGTAGGCGATGCCGCCGTGCGGCGGCGGGCCGTACTTGAACGCCTCCAGCAGGAAGCCGAACTTGCTCTCCGCCTCCTCCTTGGAGATGCCGAGCACGTCGAACACGCGCTGCTGCATCTCGGCCCGGTGGATACGGATGGAGCCGCCGCCGATCTCCATGCCGTTGCAGACCATGTCGTAGGCGTAGGCCAGAGCCTCGCCCGGGTGGTCCTGGAAGTTGTCGGCCCACTCCGGCTTCGGGCCGGTGAACGGGTGGTGCACGGCCGTCCAGCCGCCTTCGCCGTCCTCCTCGAACATGGGGGCGTCGACGACCCACAGGAACGACCACTGCGACTCGTCGATGAGGCCGCAGCGCCGCCCGATCTCCAGACGGGCCGCGCCCAGCAGGTCGCGGGAGGCGCTCCTGGCGCCGGCGGCGAAGAAGATCGCGTCGCCCGGCTGCGCGCCCACCTTGGCGGCCAGGCCGGACAGCTCCTCCTCCGACAGGTTCTTGGCGACCGGGCCGCCGAGCGTGCCGTCCTCCTGGACCAGGACGTACGCCAGGCCCTTGGCGCCGCGCGAGCGCGCCCACTCCTGCCAGCCGTCGAGCTCCTTGCGGGTCTGCGAGGCCCCGCCCGGCATGACGACGGCGCCCACGTAGTCGGCCTGGAAGACACGGAAGGTGGTGCCGGCGAAGTACTCCGTCATCTCGACCAGCTCCTGGCCGAAGCGCAGGTCCGGCTTGTCGGAGCCGTAGCGGGCCATGGCGTCGGCGTAGGTCATGCGCGGCAGCGGGGTCGGCAGCTCGTAGCCCACGATCTCCCGCCACAGCCGGCCGATCAGCTTCTCGCCGACCTCGATGACGTCCTCCTGGTCCACGAAGGACATCTCGACGTCGATCTGCGTGAACTCCGGCTGCCGGTCGGCCCGCAGGTCCTCGTCGCGGTAGCACTTGGCGAGCTGGTAGTAGCGCTCCAGGCCGGCCACCTGGAGGAGCTGCTTGAACAGCTGGGGCGACTGCGGCAGCGCGTACCAGTTGCCGGGCTGCAGGCGCACCGGCACCAGGAAGTCACGCGCGCCCTCGGGCGTGGAGCGGGTCAGCGTCGGCGTCTCGACGTAGACGAAGCCCAGCTCGTGCATCACCTCGTTGGCCAGGTAGGTGGCCTTGGAGCGGGTGCGCATCGCGCCGGCGACCTGCTGGCGGCGGATGTCGAGGTAGCGGTACTTCAGCCGCGCCTCCTCCGACACCCCCACGTTGCCCTCGATGGGGAACGGCAGCGGCGCGGACTCGCTCAGCACCTCGACCCGCTCGGCCACCACCTCGATCGCACCCGTCGGCAGCTCGGGGTTCTCGTTGCCCTCGGGGCGCACCCTGACCTGGCCGGTGACCTGCACGCAGTATTCGGCGCGCAGGTCGTGGGCGTGGTCCTCCTCGCGGAAGACCACCTGCGCCGAGCCGGAGGCGTCACGCAGGTCGATGAAGACGACGCCGCCGTGGTCACGGCGGCGGGCCACCCATCCTGCGAGCGTCACCTGCTGCCCGGCGTGCTCCTCACGGAGCGACCCGGCGGTATGCGTGCGGATCACTGCACAATCCCTTCGTACGGATAGGGGGAGAAGGGCGAGCCGATCACTGCACCTTCTCCTTCAAGACGTCGACGACCTTGGCCAGCGGCACCTCGGACTGCTCGGCGGTGGCCAGGTCCTTCACTTGCACGGCACCGGCCGCGAGGTCGCGCTCGCCGAGGATCAGCGCGAAGCGGGCGCCGGAACGGTCGGCCCCCTTCATCGCCCCCTTGAGCCCCTTGCCGCCGAAAGCCATGTCGGCGGCGACTCCGGCCGCGCGCAGCTCGCTCAGGAGCTTGAACATCGCCCGCGCCGCCTCGTCGCCCAGCGCCACACCGTACACCTCGCAGCGGGCCGGGACATCGAGAGTCACACCTTCGCGCTCCAGGGCGATGACGGTGCGGTCGAGGCCGAGCCCGAAGCCGATGCCGGGCAGCCGCGGCCCGCCGATGGCCTCCGACAGGCCGTCGTAGCGGCCGCCGCCGCCGATGCCCGACTGGGCGCCCAGCAGCGGGTGGTCGAACTCGAACGTGGTGCGCGTGTAGTAGTCGAGGCCGCGCACCAGCCGGGGCTGGTCCTCCCACGGGATGCCCAGGTCGGCCAGGAGCCGCTTGACGCGGTCGTGGTAGGCCCGGCAGTCGGCGCACAGGTGGTCGCCGATCAGGGGCGCGTCGTCGAGCTGCGCGCGGACCTCGGGGCGCTTGTCGTCGAGCACCCGCAGCGGGTTGACCTCGATGCGGGCGCGGGTGGCTTCGTCGAGGTCCAGCCCGCGCAGGAACTCCTGCAGGCGGGCGCGGTAGACCGGGCGGCACTCGGCGCAGCCGAGCGAGTTGAGCAGCAGCCGGACCTGGGTCAGGCCGAGCGAGGTGTACCAGCTCCAGGCCAGCGCGATGGTCTCGGCGTCCACCGCCGGGTCCTCGCTGCCGATGGCCTCCAGGTCGAGCTGGTAGAACTGGCGGTAGCGGCCCTCCTGCGGCGCCTCGGCGCGGAAGACCGGCCCGTCGGTCCACACCTTGACCGGGAGCTGGCCGCGGTGCAGGCCGTACTCCAGGACCGCGCGCAGCACGCCCGCGGTGAACTCCGGGCGCAGCGTCAGCGACCTGCCGCCGCGGTCGGTGAAGGTGTACATCTCCTTGCTGACGACGTCGGTCGACTCGCCGACGCCCCGTGCGAACAGCTGGGTGTCCTCGAAGACCGCGGTCTCGAGGTAGGAGTAGCCCGCACGCCTGGCCGTCTCCGCGAACGCCCCGCGGATCGCGTAGAACGTCGACGCCTGCGGTGGGACGTACTCCTTGACGCCTTTGGGTGCTTGGAAAGTCATTAGATCCCTCGTGTGGGACCGGCGTGCGGCGCTGCTTCCTTGAGGTACGGATTGGTCGCGCGCTCGCGGCCGATCGTGGTCTGTGGTCCGTGGCCCGGCAGGACGACCGTATCGTCAGGCAGCGGCAGACACTTGGTAGCCAGGCTGCGCAGAATCGTCGGGTAGTCGCCGCCGGGAAGATCGGAGCGGCCGATGGAGCCGGCGAACAGCAGGTCGCCCGAGAACATGATCTCGTCGTCGGGCAGCCGGAAACTCACCGACCCCCTGGTATGGCCGGGCGTGTGGTCGACCACGAGCTCCAGGCCGGCGAGCCGCAGCACGGCGCCGTCGGACAGCTCGCGCACGTCGTCGGGCTCGCTCAGCGTGATGCCGCCGAACAGCGAGGCGCTGGTGTCGGACCAGCCCGCGGCGGGGTCGCTCAGCAGGTGGCGGTCGTCGGGGTGGATCCACGCGGGCACGTCGCGCGCGCCGCACACGGGGGCGACGGACCAGACGTGGTCGAGGTGACCGTGGGTGAGCAGGACGGCGACGGGCTTGAGCCGGTGCTCGCGCAGCAGCTCCTCCACGCCCTCCGTCGCGTCCTGACCTGGATCGACGATCACGCACTCCTCGCCGGCCGCGGGCGCGACGACGTAACAATTGGTCTGGAAGGCCCCTGCGGGGAAGCCTGCGATGAGCATCTGCCTCAGGTGATCTCGTCGAAAAGCCAATGGGAATGTAACCGAAGGGTACCGGTGCGGGTCGCCGGGCTGCGAATCATTACCCGTTGGCCGATACGATTCGCCCACCTCAGTTGATTGACTATGGGAGGCAAAGCGGTGGCCACGGGGAAGGACCGGCAGAAGCAGCTGGCACGCGAGCACTACGAGCGGCAGATGCAGCGCCGCATCGAGCGCGAGCAGAAGGCCAAGCGCACGGCGATCATCGGCTCCACCGTGGGCGTGGTGATCGTGGTCGGCGGCATCGTGGCCGCGGTCGCGCTGCTCGGTGGCAACGACACGGGCACGGAGGCGGCCGCCTCGCCGTCCGCGTCGGCCTCGCCCGCCGAGACCGCGCAGGCGTCGGCGAGCACGGGGCCCAAGCCCTACGACGCCAAGACGGGCACGTGCGACTACGTCAAGGACACCTCCGGCGGCACGGTCAAGGACGTCGGCATGCCGCCGGCCAAGGTCAAGACCGAGCCCGCCACGAAGACGCTGACGTTCAAGACGAACCAGGGCGACATCGTGGTCGAGCTGAACAACGCCAAGGCGCCGTGCACGACCAACTCGCTGGAGTTCCTGGCGAAGAAGAACTATTACGACGGCAGCAAGTGCCACCGGCTCGGCAGCGAGCAGTTCCCGATGCTGCAGTGCGGCGACCCGACCGCCAAGGCCGACGGCAAGAGCCAGACCGACGGCCAGGGCGGCCCCGGTTACGTGATGGCCGAGGAGAACCTGGAGGGCGCCCAGTACAAGCGCGGCGTGATGGCCATGGCCAAAACGTCGGCCCCGGGCAGCACGGGCAGCCAGTTCTTCCTGGTTTACGGGGACATCGGACTCACCCCGGATTACACCCCGGTGGGTACGATCACCAAGGGGCTCGACATCCTGGACAAGGTGAACAAAGCAGGCAACATCCCCGGCGCCATGGGAGACGGGACTGGAGCACCAAAGCAAACCGTCGAAATCAAAGACGTGACAATCGCCGGCAAGAGCTGACGTAATACAAACTAGGGACGAAGTAGTCCCGAAGGGTCTGATGGATAGTGCGGGAGGACACGGTGAGCACCGACCCGTGGGGCCGGGTAGACGACGACGGCACCGTCTACGTGCGTACGGCTGAGGGAGAGCGGGCCGTCGGCTCCTGGCAGGCCGGTGAACCCGAAGAGGCACTGGCCTACTTCCATCGCAAGTACGACGAGCTGGCCGGTCAGGTGCAGCTGCTCGAACAGCGGGTCAGGGGCACCGATCTGGCTCCGGCCCAGGCCGAGGCGAGCATCGTCAAGCTGCGCGAGGCCGTCTCCGACGCGCACGCCATCGGGGACCTCGACGCGCTGGTGCGGCGGCTGGACGGCCTGACCGAGCTCGTCGCGCAGCGCCGCGAGGAGGTCAAGGCCGCTCGCGAGCACGCGCGGGCCGAGGCCAGGGCGGTCAAGGAGCGCATCGTCGGCGAGGCCGAGCGCATCGCCGAGGAGACCACCCACTGGAAGTCGGGTGGCGAGCGGCTGCGCCAGCTGGTCGAGGAGTGGAAGGCCGCCGATCGCATCGACCGGGTCACCGAGGCGGCGCTGTGGAAGCGGCTCTCGGCCGCGCGCACGGCCTTCGCCAAGCGGCGCAAGCAGTACTTCGCCGGGCTGGACGAGCAGCGCGAGGGCGTGCGCGCGGCCAAGGAGCGCATCGTCGCCGAGGCCGAGGCGATCGCCGACTCCACCGACTGGGGCCAGACCGCGGCGATCTACCGCGAGCTGATGCAGCAGTGGAAGATGGCCGGCCGGGCCTCGCGGGAGGCCGAGGACGAGCTGTGGGCGCGCTTCAAGGCCGCCCAGGACCAGTTCTTCCAGGCCCGTTCCGCGGTGTTCGCCGAGCGCGACGCCTCGCTGGCCGCCAACGCGGAGGTCAAGGAGGAGCTGCTGGCCGAGGCCGAGAAGATCCTGCCGGTCACCGACGTGCGCACGGCCAGGAACGCGCTGCGGCACATCCTGGAGCGCTGGGAGGCCGCCGGTCCCGTGCCGCGCGAGCAGCGCGACCGGCTGGAGGGCGGGCTGCGCAAGGTGGACGAGGCCGTGCGCAAGGCCGAGGACGCCGAGTGGAAGCGGTCCAACCCCGAGGCCAGGGCCCGCGCCCAGAGCACCGTGGACCAGCTGCGCACCTCGATCGAGCAGCTGGAGAAGCGGCTGGCCAAGGCGCAGGCCGCCGGCCGGGCCAAGGACGTCAAGGAGGCCGAGGAGGCCCTGATCGCCCGCCGCTCGTGGCTGACGGAGGCGGAGCGCACACTCGCCGAGTTCAGCTAGCCGTCTCGGCCGGCCGCTCCCCCGGGCCGCCGTCGCCGGATCGGGCGGCGCGCGACGGGGCCCGGGATCTAGGCTGGCCGGCATGGATCCCGTCTCGGCCGCGCGCGCGTTCGTCGAAGAGCTGTTCCCCGGCGCCCTGTACGCCTTCGTCGGCGGCAGCGTGCTCACCGAACGCCGCACCGCCACCTCCGACCTCGACGTGGTGGTGGTGCTCGACGGCCTGGCCGTCCCCTACCGTGAGTCGCTGCGCTGGCGCGAGTGGCCGGTGGAGCTGTTCGCGCACAGCGAGACCAGCCTTGCCGTCTACGTCGACGAGGGTTTCGAGCAGCGGCGCCCTGTCCTGGCGCGCATCTGCGCCGAGGGCGCGGTGGTGACCGACCGCACCGGCGGCAGGGCCAGCGACCTGCAGGCCGAGCTGGCCGACCGCCTCGCCGACGGCCCTTCAGGGCTGACGGACGGGCAGGCCGACCGGTTCAGGTACGTGCTGTCCGACCTGCTGGACGACCTGGCGGGCGCGAGCGACCCGGGCGAGCGGGCGTTCATCGGCTGGGAGGTCGTCCAGGCGACCGCGCGGACGGCGCTGGGCGTGGGGCGAGGGTGGCAGGGCAACGGCAAGTGGCTGCTGCGCGAGCTGCGCACGCACGATGCCAGGCTGGCCGATGAGCTGCTGGCCGCCCGCGACGACCCCGCCAGGCTGGCCGCGGTGGCCACGGACGTCCTTGAGCGGGCCGGAGGGCGCCTGTGGGAGGGTTACCGGGCCCAGGGTGACCCCTTCCACCAGCCGCTGCGTCACGTGGCCTCAGGGACGCTCTCGGGCGAAACGGCACAAAGCAGCGGCATGCGGCGGCTGGCGGCCGTCAGCGGCGCCACCACCGGCTCGTCGCGGCTGTGGATGGGGCAGACGCACGTCGCGCCCGCCACCCGCTCCTCCGACCATCACCACGGCGCCTCCGAGACCGCCATCTACGTGGTCAGCGGCACGCCGTCGTTCGTGTTCCTGGAGGACGGGCGGGAGCGGCGCATCGACGCCGGGCCCGGTGACTACGTCTTCGTGCCGCCGTACGTGCCGCACCGCGAGGAGAACCGCGACCCGTCGCGGGAGGCGGTCGTGGTGATCGCGCGCAGCACGCAGGAGGCCATCGTGGTCAACCTGCCCGACCTGCGCCAGCACTAGGGTGAGGGCCGGCGTCAGCCGCCGGCGCCGCTGACGCGGTAGACGTCGAACACGCCCTGGATGCTGCGCACCGCCTTGAGCACGTGGCCCAGGTGCTTGGGATCGCCCATCTCGAAGGTGAACTTGCTGATCGCCACCCTGTCGCGCGAGGTCGTGACCGAGGCGCTGAGGATGTTGACGTGCTGGTCCGACAGCGTACGGGTGACGTCGGACAGCAGCCGCGGCCGGTCGAGCGCCTCCACCTGGATGGCCACCAGGAACACGCTGTCGTCGCTGGGCGACCAGCTCACCTCGACCAGGCGGTCCGGCTGCGACTTGAGCTGCTGCACGTTGGTGCAGTCGGCCCGGTGCACCGACACGCCGTGGCCCCTGGTGACGAAGCCGACGATCTCGTCGCCGGGCACCGGGGTGCAGCACTTGGACAGGCGTACCCAGACGTCGGCGTCGCCGGCCACCACCACGCCCGCGCCGCCGCCACCGCGCGGACGGCCGCGCAGCCGCGTCGGCAGCGAGGTCTCGGCGATGTCCTCCTCGGCGCTGTCGACGCCGCCGATCGAGGCCACCAGCTTCTGCACCACCGCCTGGGCCGCGATGTGACCCTCGCCGACGGCCGCGTACAGGGCGGAGACGTCGGGGTAGCGCAGGTCGCGGGCCAGCGCCAGCAGCGCCTCGCCGGACATCAGCCGCTGCAGCGGCAGGCCCTGCTTGCGCATGGCCCGGCCGATGGCCTCCTTGCCCGCCTCGATCGCGGTCTCGCGGCGCTCCTTGGAGAACCACTGCCGGATCTTGTTGCGGGCCCGGCCCGACTTGACGAACTTCAGCCAGTCGCGCGACGGCCCGGCGTCCGGCGACTTCGAGGTGAAGATCTCCACCGTGTCGCCGTTGCCGAGCCGCGACTCCAGGGGCACCAGCCGGCCGTTGACGCGGGCCCCGATGCAGCGGTGGCCCACCTCCGTGTGCACCGCGTAGGCGAAGTCGACCGGCGTGGCGCCCTCGGGCAGGGCGATGACCTGGCCCTTCGGCGTGAACACGTAGACCTCGGAGACCGACAGGTCGAAGCGCAGCGACTCCAGGAACTCGCCCGGGTCGGAGGTCTCCTTCTGCCAGTCGAGGAGCTGGCGCAGCCAGGCCATGTCGCTGCCCGGCTTGACCTTGCCGGTGGGGCCGGGGGCGCCGACCTCCTCCTTGTACTTCCAGTGCGCGGCCACGCCGTACTCGGCCCTGTGGTGCATCGCGTGGGTGCGGATCTGCAGCTCGACCGGCTTGCCCTCAGGACCGATCACCGTGGTGTGCAGCGACTGGTACATGTTGAACTTGGGCATCGCGATGTAGTCCTTGAACCGGCCCGGCACCGGGTTCCACCTGGCGTGGATCGTGCCCAGCGCGGCGTAGCAGTCGCGCACGCTGTCGACCAGCACCCGGATGCCCACCAGGTCGTAGATGTCGTCGAACGCGACATCCCTGGCGATCATCTTCTGGTAGACCGAGTAGTAGTGCTTCGGCCGGCCCTTCACCACCGCGCGGATCTTCGCCTCGCGCAGGTCGCCGTGGACCTTCTCGATGACCTCCTGCAGGAACAGGTCCCTGCGCGGCGCCCGCTCCGAGACCATGCGGGCGATCTCGTCGTACCGCTTGGGGTAGAGCATGGCGAACGCGAGGTCCTCCAGCTCCCACTTGATCGTGTTCATGCCCAGGCGGTGGGCCAGCGGGGCGAAGATCTCCAGCGTCTCGCGCGACTTCTGGTGGCGCTTGTGCTCCGGCAGGTAGCGCATGGTGCGCATGTTGTGCAGGCGGTCGGCCAGCTTGATGATCAGCACGCGGATGTCGCGGGACATGGCCACGACCATCTTGCGCACGGTCTCCGCCTGCGCGGCGTCGCCGAACTTGACCTTGTCGAGCTTGGTGACGCCGTCGACCAGGGAGCCGATCGTGTCGCCGAAGTCGCCGCGCAGCTCGTCCAGGCTGTAGGCGGTGTCCTCCACCGTGTCGTGCAGCAGCGCGGCGCACAGCGTCTCGTCGTCGGTGCCCAGCTCGGCCAGGATCGTCGCCACGGCCAGCGGATGCGTGATGTACGGGTCGCCCGACTTCCGCTTCTGGTCACGGTGGTGGTAGGCGGCCACGTCGTAGGCACGCTCGATCAGCCGCAGGTCGGCCTTGGGATGGGTGGCCCTGACCGTGCGGAACAGCGGCTCCAGCACCGGGTTCATGGCCCCACCCCCAAACCGCCTTCGACGCACCGCCGGCACGCCGGGCGCCTCGGCATTGCCGGATTCGGTTACGTCGGGCACGACCGCATCACGGGGCACTCAGACTCCTCCCGCACTGACTCCCCACGCAAAAGGCTCCTCACGTTTCGAGTGCAGATCCCCCAGTGTATCCAGGTGGCGAACCCGGACCGCCGGGGGCCGGGCTCAGACGATCACGAGGGAGTGCAACTCCACCCCCGTCAGCCGCTCACGTCCCTTGAGGAAGGCCAGCTCCATCAGCACGGCGATGCCGACGACCTCGGCTCCGGCCCTCTCCACCAGCTCCACGGCCGCCTTCGCGGTGCCTCCCGTGGCCAGCACGTCATCGACGATGAGCACCCGGTCACCGGGGGCGAAAGCGTCGCGATGCACCTCGATGGTCGCGGAGCCGTACTCCAGATCGTAGGACTCTTCCAGGGTCGCGGCGGGCAGTTTCCCCTTCTTGCGCACCGGGACGAACCCGGCCGACGCCCGGTAGGCCGCCGGGGCGGCCAGGATGAAGCCCCGCGCCTCGATGCCCACGATCTTGTCCACCTGGTGGAGCCCCGCCAGCTCGTCCACCACGGCCGCCATCGCTACCGGGTCGGCCAGGAGCGGGGTGATGTCCTTGAACATGACCCCGGGCTTGGGGTAGTCGGGCACGTCCCTGATCCGGTCCAGGATCAGCGCGCTCAGCTCGGTCATGGGTGTTTTCCTCGCATTTCTCCACCGGCCGTCTGCCGGGCTCCATGATGGTGCATCCCGCCGCCACCTCACACCGCACACCGTATGGACGGATGCCCTGTCTTGCCCTGCCCTGCCCTCGCGCTCGCGCCCCGCCCTCGCGCCCCGCGCCCTCACGCCCCGCCTTCGCGCCGCCCTCGCGTTCGCGCCCGCGCCCGCGCCCGCGCGCCTGTGAGCCCCGCAGGCGCGCGCACAGCACCCCCGCCGCACACGACGGCGCCCCCACCCCGGTGCGGGGCGAGGGCGCCGTACGGAGGCCTGCGGCGGCTAACTCTTGGCTACCGCCGCGCTTTTGGAGCCCTTGGAGCCCTTGCCGCCTCCCGTGGAGGCCAGGCGCCTGGCGATGGCCTGGTACTTCGGCTCGCGCTCCTTCAGCGTCACCAGCAGCGGCGTGGCGACGCACAACGACGAGTACGTACCGACGATCATGCCCACGAACAGCGACAGCGACAGGTCCTTCAGCGTGCCCGCGCCGAGCACGGTGGTGCCGATGAACAGGATCGCCGCCACCGGCAGGATCGCGACCAGCGAGGTGTTCAGCGACCGGATCAGCGTGTGGTTGAGCGCGTTGTTGGCGGCCATCGAGTACGTCTGCTTGGACGTGTGCCCCAGCTTGGCCGTGACCTCCTTGATCATGTCGAACACCACGACCGCGTCGTAGAGCGAATAACCCAGAATGGTCAGGAAGCCCAGCAGCGTCGCCGGCGTGACCTCGAAGCCCGACCAGGCGTAGATGCCGGCCGTGATGACGAGGTCGTGCACGAGGGCGACGATGGCGGCCAGCGCCATCTTCGGCTCGAACGCCATCGACAGGTACAGGATGATCGCCAGCATGAAGACGCCCAGGCCGATCCAGGCCTTCTGCGACACCTCACCGCCCCAGGACGGGCCGATGGCCTGGATGCTGACCTGATCGACCGGGACGTTGAAGTCCTTGGCGATCGCGCTCTGCACCTGCGCCCGGGTGTCCTCCGACAGGCTCTCGGTGGTCGCCCGCCAGCCGTCGGTGCCGGCCTGCTGGACGATCACCTGGTGCACGCCCTCGTCGAGGACGGACTCGCGCACCTCCTGGACGGTGGTCTGGGTGGCCTTGAACGAGAAGATCGTGCCGCCCTTGAACTCCACGCCCAGGTTGAGCCCGTTGAACAGCAGCCCGGCCAGCGAGACGGCCAGCAGCAGGCCGGACAGGCTGTACCACAGCCGCCACTTGCCGACGAAGTCGACGTCGATCTCGCCGCGATAGAGGCGACGCGCAAGTCCCATCTCAGGCCTCCTGCGGAGTGGTCGTGCGGCCGGTCGACGACGTCTCGCTCATGCGCTCGGCATCGAGACCCGACAGCGGGTGCCCCTTGGCGAAGAACTTCATCTTCGCCAGCAGGGCGATGAACGGCTTGGTGAACAGGAACACCACCACGATGTCGATCAGCGTGGTCAGGCCCATCGCGAACGCGAACCCGGCCACACCGCCCACCGCCAGGAAGTACAGCACGATCGCGGCGATGAACATGACGGCGTCGGCGATCAGGATCGTGCGCCGGGCACGAACCCAGGCCACCTCGACGGCCGCCCGCAGCGTCCGCCGACCTTCCTTCATCTCATCACGGATACGTTCGAAGTACACGATGAAGGAGTCGGCGGTGATACCGATCGAGACCACCAGACCGATGATGTGCGGCAGCGAGAGCCGGAAGCCGGCGTTGTGGCCGAGCACGACCACCGCCGTGTACGTGATGATCGTGGCCACCACGAGGCTCAGCACCGCCACGATGCCCAGGCCGCGGTAGTAGAGCAGGCAGTAGAGCACCACGAGCCCCAGGCCGATGACGCCCGCGATCAGGCCGCCCTCCAGCTGGTCCTGGCCCAGGGTCGAGGAGACCGTGTCGACGGAGCTGCGGTTGAACTTCAGCGGCAGCGCGCCGTACTTGAGCTGGTCGGCCAGGTTGGTGGCGCTGAGCTGGTCGAAGCCGCCGGTGATCTCGGCCCGGCCGCCGGGGATCGGGCTCTGGATGACCGGGGCGGTGATGACCACGCCGTCGAGCACGACCGCGACCATGTTGCGCGGCTCGGGCGAGTTGTAGGCGGTCGTGGTGAGCTTGCCCCACTCGCCGGCGCCCTTGCTCTTGAAGTCGAGCTGCACGACCCACTCGGTGGTGCCCTGGCGCACGCCCGCCGAGGCCGTGTCGATGTCGGTGCCGACGACCTTGGCGACGTCGAGGACGTACTTGAAGCTGCCGTCGGTCTCGCAGGCCGCGTACTGCTTGGCCGGGTCGTCCTGGACGCCCTGGCCGCGGTTGGCCGGGTTGGAGCAGTCGAGCTTGTTGAACTGCTCCAGCACCGCCGGGTCGATGCCCGTGGTGTCGATGCCGGCGTTCGGGTCCTGCGCGGGCGGCGTGCTCGGCTGGGCGCTCGGGCTGGCCTTGGCCGACGGGGAGGTCTTGGCCTCCTGCCCCTTCTTGCCGCCCTGCTCCTGCTGCTTGCCGTCCTGGCCGGTCTGGGTCGTCTTGCCGTCCTGACCCGTCTGGGTCTTGCCGTCCTGGCCGGTCTTCTGCGTCGCGGCCGGCTTGGCCGTCGGGTCCGCCGCGCCCTGGGCCGGCGCCGAGGACGCCGGGGTGGGGGCGGTCAGAGCGGACGACAGCGCCTTCCCCGTGGGGGAGGCGCTGGGCGTCGTGATCGACTGCGACGTGGAGGGCTGGGACGACGGCTGCGTGGACGGTTGGGCCGTCGGGGAGGTGGAGGTGCCGGCCGACGGGCTGGCCGAGCCGCTCGGCGTCGGCGCGTTGGTGGCCAGGTCCTGCGGGGCCTGCGTGGCGGCCACGGCGAGCACCTGGCGGAAGCGCAGCTCCGCAGTGGTGGCGACCAGCTTGATGGCCTCGTTCTGACCGACGCCCGGGATGGAGATGATGATGTTGTCGCCGGACTTGGCAACCTCGGCGTCGGAGATTCCGGTGCCGTTGACCCGGTCGCGGATGATGTTGACCGCGCGGTCGAGGATCTCCTCAGGCGGCGACGCGTTGTTCTGGGTCACGGGTGTCAGAGTCACCGTGGTGCCGCCCGCGAGGTCGAGTCCCAGCTTCGGCGTGTACGCCTTCTGCAGGAACATCGTCCCGCCCAGGGCGAGGATGAGCGCCAGAAGCACGAGGAGCGTACGCCCCGGTCGGCTGTGGCGGCTGGTCGGTCGGGCCACTGGTCGTCAGTTCTTTCAGATAGAGGTTTGTCGCAGAGCTTAGTCAGGACTGCTTGGTACTGGAGCCCTGGTCGCCGTCGCGCTCTACGGTGGCCTCGGACTCCTTCTTGCCCTCTTCGTCGAGTTCGACCTGGTCAGCGGCCGACTCGTCGTCACTCACCGGGGCGTCGCCGGGAGCGACGACTCGGCCGATCGCGGCCTTCACCCAGCGGGTCTCGATCCCTGGCGCGACTTCGAGGACGACGTCCTCGTTGTCGACGGCCACGACGGTGGCGAACAGACCCGTCGTGGTCATGACCCGGGAGCCGGGCGTCAGGGAGTTCTGCATCTGGATCGCCTCTTGCTGACGCTTGCGCTGGGGGCGGATCAGCAGGAAGTAGAACACCACCACCAGAAGGATCAGCGGCAGGATGCTTCCGAGTTGTCCCATGTCCATAAGGGGCGACCTTCCATTGTCGTACAAGAAGTTGACACCGGCCTCGCGCCGGAAATTCCGTGCGTTGCGTCGGGCCGCGCCGCTCAGCCCGTCAGCCTACACAGCCAGCCAAGCCACGGAGTGTAGGCGCTTGTTATGAAACGCGGCAACGAGGCAGCGTTCCGGCGCGCGGGGAAGTTCCCATTTTGAAACGGTTGCAACCGATCTGTGATCACTCGAAATGTGACGCTCCGAACGCATCCGGTGGCGGTGTCATCCCCAGGTGCACCCAGGCCGCCGCCGTGGCGACCCGGCCGCGTGGCGTCCTGGCCAGCAGTCCTTGCCGTACGAGGAACGGCTCGGCCACCACCTCGACCGTCTCGGGCTCCTCCCCCACGGCCACCGCCAGCGTCGACAGGCCGACCGGGCCGCCGCCGAACTTCTTCAGCAGCGCGCCGAGCACCGCCCGGTCGAGCCGGTCGAGCCCTTCGCCGTCGACCTCGTACAGATTGAGCGCCGCCGCGGCGATATCGCGGTTGATCACGCCCTCGGCCCGCACGTCGGCGAAGTCCCGCACGCGCCGCAGCAGCCGGTTCGCGATGCGGGGCGTGCCCCGCGACCGCCTGGCGATCTCGTGCGCGCCGTCGTCGGGCAGGCTCACCCCGAGCAGCCTGGCCGAGCGGCGCAGCACCTGCTCCAGCTCGGGGGTGTCGTAGAAGTCCATGTGCGCGGTGAACCCGAACCGGTCGCGCAGCGGGGCCGGCAGCAGCCCGGCCCGCGTGGTGGCGCCCACCAGGGTGAACGGGGCGATGTCGAGCGGGATGGCGGTGGCGCCGGGGCCCTTGCCGACGACGATGTCGACCCGGAAGTCCTCCATCGCGAGGTAGAGCATCTCCTCGGCCGGCCTGGCCATCCGGTGGATCTCGTCGATGAACAGCACCTCGCCCTCGGCCAGCGTCGACAGGATCGCCGCCAGGTCACCGGCGCGCTCCAGCGCGGGGCCCGAGGTGATCCGCAGCGGGGCGTTCAGCTCGGCTGCGATGATCATGGCCAGGGTCGTCTTGCCCAGGCCGGGCGAGCCGCTCATGAGCACGTGGTCCGGCGGGCTCTGCCTGCGCAGCGCGCTCTCCAGCACCAGCGACAACTGCTCGCGCACCCGGCCCTGGCCGATGAACTCGCTGAGGCGCTTGGGCCGGAGCGCGGCCTCGATCTGCACCTCGTCGCCTCCGGCCGTGGACGACAGGATCTCCTCCCGCTCAAGCCCCACGCCCGCACCTCCTCCGCCTGGTCAGCAGTTGGACAACGGCGGGCGATCGGTCATCGCGATCGGCCGGCGCGTGGTGGGTTCGCGGCGCGTGATGGATTCGCGGCGCATGGCCGAGGCCCGGCACATGGTGAGCGGCGCACGCATGGTGAGCGGCGCACGCATGGTGCGTGACCGTCCGCGAGCCTCGCGGCATGGCGACGGCGCGGTCGTGCCATGCCCCGGGGCCCGAAGATGTCACCCCACGGCCCGCAGCCCTCACCCCGCCGTCGTGCCGGCGCGGCCCCGGGGTGGCGAAGGGGCGGATCATCGCACGCTCAGCGAGCGGAGTGCGGCCTTCAGCAGCGCGGCCACCTGGGGCTGGCGACCGGCGGCGAGCTCGGCGTCGGCGTCCGGCTCCACGGCGGCGACGGCCTCGTCGGCGTCCTTGCTGGAGTAGCCCAGCCCGACCAGCCCCGAGTGCACCTGGTCACGCCACACGGCCACCCGCCGCTCCCCGTTGAGCGCGGCGTTGACGGCCTCCTCCGGCGTGCCGAGCCGGTCCTTCAGCTCCAGGATGATGCGCTGGGCCCCCTTCTGTCCGATCCCCGGCACCTGCGTGAGCGCCTTGACGTCGGCGCTGGCCACCGCGACCCGCAGGGTGTTGGGGGTGTGCACGGCCAGCATCGCCAGGGCCAGCTTGGGGCCGACGCCGCTCGCCGTCTGCAGGAGCTCGAACACGGCGCGCTCGTCGTCGGTGGCGAAGCCGTAGAGGGTCAGGGACTCCTCGCGCACCACCAGCGACGTGGCCAGGCGCGCCTCCTCGCCCGTCCTGAGGGTGGCGAGGGTGCCCGGGGTGCAGTGGGTGAGGATGCCGACGCCGCCGACCTCGATCACGGCTCCGTCCGGCGCTATCGCCGCCACCTTGCCCGCCACCGAAGCGATCACGCCCGTCCTCCTGTCATCGGCCTCACCCTGCTCGCATCACCGGCTCCTGTCATAGCGCATCCCGCGCCACGGAGCCCACTCGCGCCACGCCCCCACCGGTCCCGCACCACAGCCGGGGGCGCCCACGCACCCCGCACCACAGCCGGAGGCGTCATCGGGCCAGGTTCTTCCGGGTGGTGGCGCGGGCCAGGGCCTCCGACAGGCGGTGCTGGGCGCCGCCACGCCACACGTGGCAGATGGCCAGCGCCAGCGCGTCGGCGGCGTCGGCGGGCTTGGGCATCTCGGCCAGCCGCAGCAGCCGGGTCACCATGGCGCCGATCTGCTTCTTGTCGGCCGTGCCGCTGCCCGTGATCGCCGCCTTCACCTCGGACGGCGTGTGCAGGGCCACCGGCAGGCCGCGCCTGGCGGCACACAGGACCGCGATGCCCGCCGCCTGCGCCGTGCCCATGACGGTGCGTACGTTGTGCTGGCTGAAGACGCGCTCCACCGCCACCGCGTCGGGACGCACCTCGTCGAGCCAGCGCTCGATGCCCGCCTCGATGCCGACGAGCCGGGCGCCGAGCTCCTCGTCGGCCCCCGTGCGCACCACCCCGACGGCCACCAGGCTGAGCGGTGCGCCGGGGCGCCCCTCGACAGCACCGAGGCCGCATCTGGTCAGCCCCGGATCGACGCCCATCACCCGCACCGGCCCACCCTCCCGTCGCCGAACATCTGTTCGGCATGAGACTTTACTCCGGCCGGGGTGGGCGCGCAGCGGAAGCGGAGGTCAGAAGTAGTCGAGCATGTACGGCTTGGCGGCGAACGCGGTGTCGAGGGCGTCGTCGTATCCGTCATGTCCGGACATGAGACCGGCGAGGCGGAGGGTTCGGGTGGGAATGCCGGCGTACAGGGCGGAGAAGCCGTTCACTGAGAGCGTGACGCCGGGCTCCTCGGCCGGGGCCGCTGTGCCGGATCCGCCGGAGATGTCCAGCCGCCAGGTGCCGCCGCCCCTGATGGGATCGTCCACGGTGACGACGGCCTGGCAGGACGCGTGCGCCGGGAAGCCCCTGCGCTCCACGGCCTTGGCCACGTCCAGCACCCTGAACATCCAGCGCACCTGCTGCACCGGCTCCTTCGTCCGCTCGCGCAGCAGCCACAGCACCGGGTCGTCGGGCGCCACCGAGGCGACGACCTCGCGGGCGATCGTGGAGGCGCTGCCCACCATGGACCACAGGGCCCGCAGGGTCTCGGGGGAGGCGGCGACGAGGTTCTCGACCGCCACGTCGTCGCCCTTCCATCGGTAGACCGCGTAGCCGTCGTCGGCGAGGTAGAGGAAGTCGTCCTCGTCGGCCAGCCACAGGTTCCACGTGTCCTCGTCCCAGGAGATCGGCCCGCTGGAACGGGCGGCGCCGTGCACGCGGTGCAGCACCGACATCAGCTCCGCGGCGTCTCCCGGCCCCATCCTGCGCAGCTTGACCTGCCCGGACGGCCGGATCCCGCGCAGCGACTCGGCCTGCAGGCGCACGTTGTACTGGGCGCCCGCGTGCTCGAAGCCGACCTTCCGGTAGATGGCCGTGGTGGCCGGGTACAGCGCGGAGACGGCGTCGCCGAGGTCGGCGGCGCGGCCGATGACGGCCCGCATGATCAGGCTGCCCACGCCGCGCCCGCGGTCCTCGGGGCTGACCGTGACGCCGGCGACGCCCGCCATCGGCTGCGGCTTGCCGTGCCACCACTGCGTGAACCGGCGCAGGCGGGCCGCGGCGGCCAGCCGCGTGCCGTCGAACGCCCCCAGGTAGCGGCCCTCCCCCAGCGCCGGGAGCACGGCCTTGCGCCACCTCTCCCTGTCGTCGGCCGACAACGGGCCGAAGGAACGCTTACGCAGGTCAAGGACGTCGTCAAGGTCTTCGGAAGTCAGGTCGCGTATTTCCACAAGCCGTCACCCTACGCAGCCGGTGTGCGAGGGTGCGAGCCGTTTGTCCGGATGGCGAGCCGGTCCAGGTACAGGAGCTGGGCGGCGACGAGCGCGGCCAGCGTGACGGCGACCACCAGCAGCGGCGTGGCGGCGCCCACGTCCGGCGCGGGCGCGGCGTAGCCGGCGAGCTGCTGCACCTGCGCGACCGGGGTGGTGAACAGGTCCGGCTTCTGGACGACCAGCAGCGGCCAGAGCAGGTCGTGGGCGTTGACGAGGGCGACGGCGCCGGTGAGGATGCCCGCCATCGGCAGCGACGGCAGCAGCACCCGGCCGAAGAAGTCGCCGCCACCCGGCCGCTCGGCCAGGCCCTTGCACAGGAGCGTGAGCACGAGCAGCGCAGGGACGCTCACCACGAGGGGCTGGATGAGGGCGGGGAAGGTGTCGATGAGGCCGAGGTTGTGGATGTTCTGCCAGTTGGCGACGGCGAGCGGGCCCGGCCCGACGAACAGCCAGGGCGCGAAGAGCAGCAGCAGCCACTCGCTGGCCCGGCCCAGCGGGCGCAGGCCGCCGATGCCGAGCGCCGCCAGGTACGCCACGCCCACCGAGACGATCGCGCCCGTGACGGCCGGGGCCCAGGTGTTGACCTGGGCGGAGACGGTGCCCGCCGGGGTGGCGGGGGAGGCCAGCACGCCGTCCATCCAGGGCCAGGTGAGGACGAAGGCGATGACGGTCACGAGGACGAGCGCGGCGACGCCCGCCACGGCCATCCCCGCGCCCGGCGTCCGCACGCCCGTCCCGCCGGTCCCACCAGTCCCAGTGGTCCCGCCCGCGATCCCGGCCCCTCCGCCGGTCCGGTACGGCGAGCCCGCCTTGTCCGGACTCGGAGCGCCCGCACCGTCCAGCGCCGGCGAGCCCGGCCCGGGTGTGCGCGGTGTCAGGGTGATGCTGAGCCGGGACGCCGCCGCGACGACCGTGGCGACGATCCCCAGCACGCCGAGAACCACCCCCGTGAGGGCCGCCACGGACGCCCCAGGCCCGAACTCGGCCAGCCGGAAGGCGTAGTCGTACTGCAGCCCCGCGAGCGTCTCTGTGGCCCGCTGAGGGCCGCCCTTCGTGAGCACCATCCCGAACGAGAAGGTCTGCAGCCCCACGGCGACCACGGAGAGCGCCACGAGCACCCCGACCACGAGCGTCGCGGGACCGGGCGTGCCGCCGCGCAGGGCGGGCAGGAACGCGATCACGGCCAGCGCGCACACCACGCCGAACGTCCCGGCAGCGACGATCAGCCGGAGCGTTCCCGGCGCCGTCGCGGGCTCGCGCAGCCCTTCCGCCAGCGTGACCAAACCGGACGCGTGCGGCATCAGCCCCCGCAGCCAGGCCCCCGCGACCGCCACCGGCGAGAACGCGACGACGGCCAGCGAGAGCACGATCCGCCCGGCGCGGCGCGGCCAGGTGCCCGCCCGGTCGAGCGCCAGCGCCAGCAGCGGCCCCACCACCACGGCCACCAGCAGCGGGATCACGGTCAGCGAGAGCGTGAAGCCGAGCGCCCGCCAGAAGTCGCTCCCGCCCAGCAGCTCACTGTAGTTCTCCGCCCCCACGTAGGCGCTCTCCCGCAGGACGCCGCCGCTCTGGAAGCTGAGCCAGATCGTCTGCGCGGTCGGCAGCACCAGGGTGATGAGGGTGCCGAGCAGCGCAGGCACGGCGAGGAGCCAGCCGAGGGCGGATGAGACGTAGGTCTGAGGAGGGGAGGGGGAAGTCACGTCGCCAGACCCTACGCTGCCCCGGGCCCCTCTCGCACGCGAAGGAACGCGTTGTGCGGGGTGTCGTCGCGATAGGGCCTGATATGCGCCGACAGGGCCTGCGGAAGCGAGCGCGGACGGGCGGGCGCAGGCGCGGGCGGGCGCAGGCGGGCGCGACGGCCGAAGGCGGGCACGACGGAAGGGCCCGGCGCGAGCCAGGCCCCTGCGAAAGCCTCCGCCCGCTAGTCGAGCGCCGCCAGCACCTCGTCCGACACGTCGAAGTTGGCGAACACGTTCTGCACGTCGTCGCTGTCCTCCAGCGCGTCGATGAGGCGGAACACCTTCTTGGCGCCCTCCTCGTCGAGCGGCACGCTCATCGTCGGCAGGAAGCTCGACTCGGCCGAGTCGTAGTCGATGCCGGCGTCCTGCAGCGCCTTGCGCACCGGCACCAGGTCGCCGGCCTCGGAGACGACCTCGAAGGTGTCGCCCAGGTCGTTGACCTCCTCGGCGCCCGCGTCGAGCACGGCCATCAGCACGGTGTCCTCGTCGAGCCCGTCGGCCTTGGGCACGATCACGACGCCCTTGCGGTTGAACATGTACGAGACGGACCCGGGGTCGGCCAGCGAGCCGCCGTTGCGGGTGAGCGCGACGCGCACCTCGGAGGCGGCGCGGTTGCGGTTGTCGGTGAGGCACTCGATGAGCACCGCGACGCCGCCGGGCGCGTAACCCTCGTACATGATCGTCTGCCAGTCGGCGCCGCCCGCCTCCAGGCCGCCGCCCCGCTTGCGCGCCCGCTCGATGTTGTCGTTGGGCACGGAGTTCTTCTTGGCCTTGAAGATGGCGTCGAAGAGGGTGGGGTTGGCGTCCGGGTCAGGGCCACCGGTCCGTGCCGCCACTTCGATGTTCTTGATGAGCTTGGCGAACAGCTTGCCGCGCTTGGCGTCGAGCGCGGCCTTCTTGTGCTTCGTCGTCGCCCATTTGGAGTGGCCGGACATTACCTAGAGCTCCCTCACCATGTCTACGAAGTAACGGTGCACGCTGACGTCCCCGGTGAGCTCGGGATGGAACGACGTCGCGAGCAACGGCCCTTGACGGACCGCGACGATCCTATCCCCAGGCTCGCACCTGCCCAGCACTTCGACGTCCGCTCCGAGCGATTCGACCCAGGGAGCCCTGATGAAGACCGCGTGCACCCGCTCCCCGGCGAAGTCGAGGTCCGACTCGAAGGAGTCCACCTGGCGGCCGAACGCGTTGCGCCTGACCACCATGTCGATGCCACCGATGGTCTGCTGCCCGGCGATGCCGTCCTCGATCCGGTCGGCCAGCATGATCATGCCGGCGCAGGAGCCGTAGGCGGGCATGCCCTCCTTGACGCGCATGCGCAGCGGCTGCAGCATGTCGAAGGTCTCGGCGAGCTTCCACATCGTGGTCGACTCGCCGCCGGGGATGACCAGGGCGTCGACCGCGTCCAGCTCGGCGGGGCGGCGCACGGGGGTGGCCGTGGCGCCTGCCTCCTGGAGCATGCGCACATGCTCGCGCACGTCTCCTTGAAGGGCGAGCACACCGATCGCGGGCACAGCCGATCCTTTCGTCCGGGTGTACGGGTTCCGAACATTCAACACCAGGATGGCCTGGCATCTTCCTAGAGGGTCACCTCGATGTGTGCGGGCTTGTGGTCCGACAGGGTGACGCCGCGCTCCACGTGGCAGCGCCGCACGCTGCCCTTGGGGGCGAAGAGGTAGTCGAGCTTCTTGCCCTCCCTGGTCCAGCCTCCGGTACGCCGTACGCCCCGCTGGTCGCACTCCTGGTAGAGCCGGTAGAAGGGGGCCACGGCCCGGCGTCCGGCGGCGCTGCCGTAACCGCTGTCGGGCGGCGAGACGTTGAGGTCGCCGCCGACGACGCTGCGGTAGCCGGGCTTGGCGGAGATCTCCAGCAGGCGCTGGAGCTGCTTGGTGCGGTACGGGGCGCCCGGCTGGTGGTCGTCGTACGGGGTGCCGGCGGACAGATGGGTGCCGCAGGCGCGTACCCTCCTGGCCGGCAGGTCGGCGCAGACGGCGGCCCGCTTGACGTACCAGGGCGGGGCGGGCAGCGCGTGGGTCTCGAACGCGACCGCGTCGCCCGCCACCGCGACCGCGATGCTCTGCGCGCCGCGCGGGCGGCCGAGCAGGTCGGGATGGCAGGCGTACGGTTCGCCGTCCTGGCCGGTCAGGCCCCAGGAGCCGATCGTCCAGCGCCGCCCGGTGCGCTGTTCGAGCCAGAGCTCCAGGGTGCCCGTCGCGCCCGTGCAGAACTCCTGCAGGAAGATCACCTCGGCGCGCCGGGCGAGCGCCCGCCCGCCGATGTGCCCGGCCAGCTCGACGGCGCTCGCGCGGTAGAGGCGGCAGTCGGAGTTGGTCCCCGTGCAGACGTTCCAGGTCATCACGGCCAGGCTCGCCTGCGGCACGGGAAGCATGCTCGCCAGGAGCAGCAGAACATGTCCCACCATGGTGAGACATGTAATCACATGGCCGGTGCGGCCTCGGCGGCGTCGTGCGCGGTGTGGTCGGCGTCCACGCGGGACAGCGCGCGCAGGTGGTGCCGCCGGGTGTAGAGGATGGCCATGCCGGCGACGCAGCAGAGCGCGCCCAGCACGTACGGCACCGCGACCCCGACCTCCTCCCCCAGCTTCGTCGCGACGAACGGGGCCAGCGCGCCGCCCATCCAGCGCACGAAGTTGTAACCGGCGGAGGCGACCGGCCGGGGAGCGTCGGAGACCTCCATGGCCGACTCGGTGAACACGGTGTTGTTGAGGCCGATGGGGATGCCCGACAGGATGGTGAACACGATGATGCCCGCGTGCCCCGACAGCGCGATGCCGATCTGGAAGACGGCCAGCAGGGCCAGCGCCAGGTGCAGCACGTTCACCGAGCCGATCCTGCGCTGCAGCGGCGGCGCCGCGAACACCGACGACAGCGCCACACAGACGCCCCAGCCGAAGAAGACCGCGCCGATGCCGTAGGCGGACATGCCGAGGATGAACGGCGTGAAGGCCAGCACCGTGAAGAACGCGAAGTTGTAGAACAGCGCGGTGAACGCGGTCGTGGACAGGCCGCCGTGCGCCAGCGCCCTGATCGGCGCGCTCAGCCGGGTCTTCTGAGCCGGCTTGGGCGTGGCTTTGAGCATCGTGACGATCAGCACGAAACCGACCGCCATGAGCGTGGCGGTGCCGAAGAACGGGGCCCGCCAGTTCCAGTCGCCGAGCAGGGCGCCGACGAGGGGGCCCAGGGAGATGCCGAGGCCGAGCGCGGCCTCGTACAGGATGATCGCCGACTCGGCGCCCCCGCTGGCGGCACCGACGATCACCGCCAGCGCGGTGGCCACGAACAACGCGTTGCCCAGCCCCCAGCCCGCGCGGAAGCCGACCAGCTCCGCCACGCTGGTGGAGGTGCCGGCCAGCGCGGCGAACAGCACGACCAGCACCAGCCCGACCAGCAGCGTCCGCTTGCCGCCGATCCGGCTGGAGACCCAGCCGGTGATCAGCATGGCGACGGCGGTGACCAGGAAGTAGCTGGTGAACAGCAGGGAGACCTGGCTGGGAGTGGCGTTCAGGCCTTGGGCGATGGACGGGAGGATGGGGTCGACGAGCCCGATTCCCATGAAGGCCACGACCGCGGCGAAGGCGGTGGCCCAGACGGACATGGGCTGGCGAAGGATTCCGCCGCCGGTTTGCATGTTGCTCCTTTTTCTACAGGCGTTCCTGAGAGCTGTGCTGTCAGCTCTTACGGGCTCTCCTTCGAGCGGCCGAGCTTGGCCAGCACGGGCAGGGCGGCCGCGAGTGTGGCCCGCTCGTCCTCGGTCAGTGCGGCCAGTTCCCGGGTGAGGTGGGCGATCCTGGCCTGCCGTACGGCCCTGAGCCGGGCGCGGCCCTCGGCCGTCAGCTCGACCGTCCTGACGCGCGCGTCCGCCGGGTCCGAGCCTCGGGCCACCAGGCCGGCGTCCTCCAGGCGGTTGATCTGGACGGTCATGGTGGGCAGTTGTACGGCGTGCTCCTCGGCCAGCTCGGTCATCCGGCGGGGGGCGGCTTCGAGGGAGCCGAGTACGCCGTATTGCTGGCTGGTGACGGGTTGGCCGGCGACGGTGCGCCTGAGCAGGAGGACCAGGTGCCGCAGCACTGTGGAGACCTGTTCGGCCAGGCGAGTGGGATCGTCCCTCATGGTTAGTGGAACTAAGTTAGCCTGGCTAATATTCCGGCGCTTCCCGTGCGTCTCGGAGGCGGCGCCTGAGGGAGGTACAGCTGCGCGGCACGCATGGCGTTGCGCGCGAACGGCGCAGGTGGCTGAGCGTCGGGCCGCGAGGGGTGCGCCGGAGCGCGGGGTGAGCGCGCAGGCCGAGCGCGGAAGGCGGGGCGCGCCAGGCGCCGAGCGTGAGCACGCCGAGGAGCCCGACGTGCTCACGCACACCAACAGGACGACCCACCACGCCACCCAGAATCAGGCAGCGACTAAGGCCGCTCAGTCTCCCACCGCACCGTCTCCTCCACACCCATCCCCGCCGCACTACGCATCGCCGGATCGAGCGGCCGCAGATACGTCTGCTGCACCCCCGGCACCCGATCCTCCACGACGAACGTAGCCCGGGTATACGCCTCACCCCCGGCCACCTGCACCTGCGGCACCACCTTGAAATCAGCCGTCAGCTGCTCCCGCTCGATCTTCGTCAGCACGTATCCGCGCTGGTTGTTGTAGAACTTCAGATGCGGATTGATGGCTAGGAACGGATGCGTCGCCGGATCGGAGTCGGCCCCGTTCCCTCCGGTGGAGATCGACGTGGCCACCAGCTCCGACCCCACGGTGGGCCCGGTCGGGTCGTCGTAGTCGAGCTTGAGGTCGCTGGCCCAGTGGGCGTGCACGTCGCCGGTCAGGACGACGGGGTTGCGCACCTCGGCGTCGATCCAGCCCTGCGTGATCCGCCGGCGGGAGGCGACGTAGCCGTCCCAGGCGTCCTGGGAGGTGACCTTGACGGGGCCGGCGTTGTTGTCGCGCTGGGCGAAGAAGACCTGCTGGCCGAGGATGTCCCACTGGGCGCGGGAGTGGCGGAAGCCGTGCAGCAGCCATTCCTCCTGGGCGGCGCCGGTGATGGAGCGGGCCGGGTCGACGGCGGCGGGGCAGTCGCGGTAGCCGTCGCCGCAGCCCTGGTCGTCGCGGTACTGGCGGGTGTCGAGCATGTGGAAGGTGGCCATCCGGCCCCACCGGATGCGGCGGTAGAGCTGCATGTCGATGCCGCGCGGGATGGAGGTGCGGCGCAGCGGCATGTTCTCGTAGTAGGCGCGGAAGGCGGCTTCGCGCCTGGTCGGGAAGTTCGGCTGGGGGATCTCGGGCTTCTCGGGCACCTCGTCGGCCCAGTTGTTGTCGAGCTCGTGGTCGTCCCAGACGACCAGCCACGGCGCGGCGGCGTGCGCGGCCTGGAGGTCGGGGTCGGCCTTGTACTGGGCGTGGCGCTGGCGGTAGTTCGCCAGGGTCTCGGTCTCGGGGCCCTCGTGGTGGCGGACGTTGCCGCCCGGGATGGTGTAGGTGTTCCTGGTGTACTCGTACTGGTAGTCGCCGAGGTGCAGGACGAGGTCCGGGTGCTCCTCTGCCAGGCGGCGGTAGGAGGTGAAGTAGCCGTGCTCGTACTGGGCGCAGGAGACGAAGGCCATGGCCAGGCCGCCGCCGTACGACAGGGGGTGCGGGGCGGTGCGGGCGCGGCCGATCGGCGAGAGGTAGGGGCCGACGCGGAAGCGGTACCAGAACTCGCGGTCGGAGCTCAGCCCCTGCACCTCGACGTGCACGCTGTGGCCCCACTCGGGGGTGGCGACGGACACGCCGGAGCGGACGACGCGCCGGGCGCGCTCGTCGGCGTAGATCTGCCACTGCACGGGGAAGGGCCGCTGCGGCATGCCGCCGAAGCCGTCCTCGGCCAGCGGCTGCTGGGCGAGCCTGGTCCAGATGACGAAGCCCTCGCTGTCGGGGTCGCCGCAGGCGACGCCGAGCGTGAACGGGTCGGTGGTCAGGCCGCGCGAGGCGAGGCTCTGGGCCGTCTCGGCGGACGGGTCGGGGTCGGCGTGCGCGGCACCCGCGGGGATCGCCGCGGCGGCGCCCGCAGCTAACCCTGTGACGAGGAAGTGCCTGCGGTTCAGCTTGGACACGTGTGGCTCCCGGGACGATCAAGTGACGAGGGTTGACCCGTAGCTTTACTGAGGATCATGACCACGTGGTGAACGCCACACAACACCAAAAAGGCGACATCCTTCGCGGATGCCGCCTTACTTGGCAATTTCCACCGCTGTCCGGTGGCGCCCCCGCCAGGCCGCCGTGGGCCTGCCGGGAGTGATCGTCTCACGCGCCCGGCGCGATGACCTGCACCGACGCGCCGTTTACCAGCCGCGCTCCGCCAGGCGGTGCGGCTGCGGGATCTCATCGACGTTGATGCCGACCATGGCCTCGCCCAGGCCGCGCGAGACCTTGGCGATGACGTCGGGGTCGTCGTAGAACGTCGTGGCCTTGACGATGGCCGCGGCGCGCTTGGCCGGGTCGCCCGACTTGAAGATGCCAGAGCCGACGAACACGCCCTCGGCGCCGAGCTGCATCATCATCGCCGCGTCGGCCGGGGTGGCGATGCCGCCGGCGGTGAACAGCACGACCGGCAGCTTGCCGGTCTTGGCGACCTCGACGACCAGCTCGTACGGGGCCTGCAGCTCCTTGGCGGCGACGTACAGCTCGTCCTCCGGCAGCGAGGTGAGCCGCTTGATCTCGGCGCGGATCGTGCGCATGTGGGTGACGGCGTTGGAGACGTCACCGGTGCCGGCCTCGCCCTTGGAGCGGATCATGGCCGCGCCCTCGGTGATGCGGCGCATGGCCTCGCCCAGGTTGGTGGCCCCGCACACGAACGGCACGGTGAACTGCCACTTGTCGATGTGGTTGGCGTAGTCGGCCGGGGTCAGCACCTCCGACTCGTCCACGTAGTCGACGCCGAGCGCCTGCAGCACCCTGGCCTCGACGAAGTGGCCGATGCGGGCCTTGGCCATGACGGGGATCGAGACGGCGTCGATGATGCCGTCGATCATGTCGGGGTCGCTCATCCGGGACACGCCGCCCTGAGCGCGGATGTCGGCGGGCACGCGCTCGAGGGCCATGACGGCCACCGCGCCGGCGTCCTCAGCGATCTTGGCCTGCTCGGGGGTGACGACGTCCATGATGACGCCGCCCTTGAGCATCTCGGCCATGCCGCGCTTGACGCGCGCGGTTCCGGTGACGGGGGTGCTTTCTGGCGTGCTGGTCGACACGGTCATCCTCACGGGCTCTCACGGCGATTCGGTAAAGTTTTCAAGCCCATCGTAGGTCCTGGAGGACCCCTCCCCCGACATGCCAAGATGTCAGGATTCGGCCGCCGACTTCTACGGAATGACGGGCTTGCGGCTGGCGAGGGCGACCCAGACCTGGCCGGGGGCGAAGTTCATCGGCTCGCCGCTCTCAGTGGTGAACGTCGTGCCGCTCTCCTCCGATTCCCGTTCCCAGCGCGCCTTGAAAGCTTTACCGTCACGCAGCACGATCGCGGAACCCTTGCCGGTGGTGTGCACGAGCGGCGTGTAGCTGTCGTTCTTGTCGTGGAACTCCGAGCGCTCGGTCTTGGTGTACTGGACGACGATCGTCGGCGCGCCGAGCTGGCCGCCCTCCGCGGCCATGTCCTTCTTGCCGTCCTGCCAGATCAGCCACTGCTTCTTGGCCTCCGACCAGGCGAAGGTGAAGCGGGCCGCGGGCCACTTGACCGTGTACGACTTCTTGTCCACGCCGCCCTCGGCCGGGGCCTCGCCGAAGGTGAAGCCGATGTCCTTGGCCTTGCTCGCCTTGGGCGCCTTGGCGAGGAGCTGCTTGGTGTTGGCGAAGAGGTTGTAGGGGGCGAAGCGGCCGGGCTGGCGGAAGTAGGCGCCGGGGTTGCGGGTGTCGCCGACGTCGTACAGGGAGGCTTCGGCGATGAACGGCAGCATCTTGGTCTGCGCGCCCGAGTAGGAGAAGGCCGGCTTGCCGAACTGCGGCGCGATGTGCAGGTCGGAGATGCGCGCGCTGCGCACGGGGCCCACCTTGGCCGGCAGCTTGGAGGAGAAGATCGCCATGAGCCGGGTCAGGCCGGCCTCGACCTGCTCGACGTAGACGATGTCCGCGCTCTTGAGGCCGAGCTGGGGCTTGCCCGCCGCGGTGTTCTCGATCTTGACGGCCAGTACGGGCTTGAGCGACTCGTACGGCTTGCCGGTGAACGGATGGGCGTTGACCTCTTCCGGCTCCTCGCTGGGCGCCGCCGTCGCGGACGGGGCGGGCGCCTGGCCGGCCGCCGGGTCCTCCGAGGAACAGGCCGCTACGGGCAGCAGCACGGCCGCTCCGGCCAGGTAGACCGTGATCATCCGGGGTAGCCGCACGTGTAACTCTCCTCGCTTCAGCCCGAAAACGGGATGAAGCTTACTGGCTTCCCCAAATCAGGTCATTCGGTTGCCATAGCTGCGGGCGGATTGTCATCAATCTCGAAGAATTGCGGGTACTCGGTGTGCCCGGCCAGGCGGAGCGTCCTGGCGAGCCAGCGATCCTGGGCCGCGCGGGTGACCCCCACCGCGTTGTTGTAGAAGCGGCGCGAGTAGACCACCTTGGCCACCGCCGTGTCGAGCTCCTCCAGCAGCTCGCGGCCCCCGGGCGACTCCGACAGCTTCTCCCTGAACCGCTCCTGGTCCACCACCGCCCGCAGCGTCCGCGACAGGTCGCTCTCGGCGTGCTCGCGCTCCTCCGGCCCCGCCGACCTGGCCTCGTGCGCCGCCGCCGCCAGCACCAGCGAGGTGGCGGGGTCGAGCAGGCGTGAGCCGGCCAGCTCCAGCACGACCGCGCGGCGCCGCATCAGCGCGGCGTCCAGCGACTCCTGGGCCAGCTCCAGCCGGATGTGCAGGCGGTCCAGCCGCCCCGCCCGCCAGGAGATGTAGACGGCCGTGAGCACGACCACGATGCCCACGATCAGCACGATCATGGTGGATGTCACAGGTCTGCCTCCACGCGCCCGCCGCCGCCCGTCACAGGTCTACCTCCACGCGCCCGCCACCGCCCGTCACAGGTCCTCTTCCACGCGCCCCGCGCCGCTGGTGGTGACGGTCTCGTAGACGCGCACGACGTCGCGCGCCACCGTGGACCAGTCGTACTTCCTGACCGCGACCAGCGCCTCGGCCGCCAGCTTGGCCCGCCGCTCGGGCGCGTCGAGCAGCGCGGCGGCCTCGCGCGCCAGCGAGGCGGGGTCGCGGTTGACGAACAGCGCGCCCGCCTGCCCGTCGCCCAGCACCTTGCGGAACGCCGGGATGTCGCTGGCCAGCACCGTCGCCCCGGACGCCATGGCCTCGGCCACCACGATGCCGAAGCTCTCGCCCCGCGTGTTGGGCGCCACGAACACATCCACCGAGTGATAGGCGCGGATCTTGTCGGCCTCGCTCACCATGCCGAGCACGGTCACCCGGTCGCGGAGCTGCTTGGGCACCTGGTCGTAGACGTCCTTCTCGTCGCCGGGGCCGGCCAGGAGCAGCCTCACGTCCGGCCGCTCGGCCGCCAGCGTCTTGAACGCCTCCAGCAGGATCGGCAGGCCCTTGCGCTCCTCGTCCATGCGGCCGAGGAAGCCCAGCGTGCGCCCGTCGGGGCCCCAGCCGTCGAGCGGCTCCGCCTCGGTGTAGCGGGCGACGGTGACGCCGTTCGGGATGAGCACGGTGTCGCCGCCGAACTGCTCGACCAGGCTCTTGCGGGCCGCGTCGGAGACCGCGATGCGGCCGCTGAGCTTCTCCAGCGCGCTGCGCAGCAGCGGCTCGGCCACGGCGATCGCCCGCGAGCGGGTGAACGAGGCGTGGAACGTGGCCACGATCGGGCCCTTGGCCGCCCAGCAGGCCAGCACGCCGAGGCTGGGGATCAGCGGCTCGTGGATGTGCAGCACGTCGAAGTCGCCCGTACGCACCCAGCGCCGCACCCGCGCGGCCGACAGGAACCCGAACGACATCCTGGCCACCGACCCGTTGTACGGCACCGGGATCGCCCGGCCGGCCCCCGTCACGTACGGGGGCAGCTCCTCGTCGTCGGCCGCCGGCGCGATCACCGACACGTCGTGGCCCTGCGCGATGAGGGCCTGTGCCAGGTCGTCGATGTGCTGCTTGACGCCGCCCGGCACGTCCCACGAGTACGGGCAGACGATGCCGACCCTCATCGGGGTTCCAGGTCGTCGAGCCAGAGCCGCTGCAGCATGTGCCAGTCCTCCGGATGCTCGGAGATGCCCTTCTCGAACACGTCGGCCAGGCCCTGCGCCACGGCCGCGACCTTCTCCTGCCTGGTGCCCTCGGCGGGGACGGGCAGCTCGGGGTGGATGTGGATGCCCCAGTCGTCGCCCTCGAAGTAGACGATGGCGGGCAGCAGTGCCGCGCCGGTCTGCACGGCCAGCAGCGGCGGCCCCGCCGGGTACTTGGTGGCCGCGCCGAAGAAGCTGACCTCGATGCCGCTCTTGGTCAGGTCGCGCTCGGCCGGCAGGCAGACCACGCCGCCCTTGCGCACCCGTGTCGCCAGGGTGCCGAAGTTGTGGCCGTCGCCGCCGGTGAGCGGCAGCACCTCCATGCCCAGCCCCTCGCGGAAGGCCACGTAGCGGTGGAACAGCGACTCGGGCTTGAGCCGTTCGGCCACGGTGGTGAACGGGTGGCCCACGCCCACCAGCCAAGCTCCGGCCTGGTCCCAGTTGCCCATGTGCGGCAGCGCTAACACCACGCCCCGCCCGGCCGCCACGGTGTCGTGGACGTGCTCGGCGCCGATCACGTGGGTGCGGCGGACGAGCTCGCCGCGGTCCATCGAGGGCAGCCGGAAGATCTCGTGGAAGTAGCGGAAGTAGGAGCGCATCCCCGCCCTGGTCAGCTCGCGCAGCTCCGGGCTGCCGACCTGCAGGCCGGTCACCCTGGACAGGTTGGACTCCAGCCTGCGCACGGACTTGCCGCGCCGGCTCCAGACCCGGTCGGCCAGGAAGCGGAAGACCGCGGCCGTCGGGCGGTGCGGCAGCAGCGGCACGAGCTTCCACCCCGCCGCGAACCCGGCCGCCACGACGCGGTCGCCGAAGGACACCTTCTCGCTCATCTCTCCCTCGTCTGCTGGTAGACGGCCACCACGCGCTGCCCGACGGTGATCAGGCTGGCCACCGCGAGCAGCCACATGCCCACGGGCAGGATGTAAGGAACGCCGAGGCCCGAGAAACAGGCGGCGACCAGTGCCACCACCAGCCGCTCGGGCCGCTCGGCCAGCCCGACGTCGGCCGTGAGCCCGAGCCCCTCGGCCCTGGCCTTGGCGTAGGAGACCACGGCGCCGGCGATCAGGCACACGAGTGTCACCGCGGCCATCAGGGCGTCGTCGACGGAGATGAAGTACATGATCAGGCCGGCGAAGATGGCGGCGTCGGCGACCCGGTCGAGCGTGGAGTCGAGGAAGGCCCCCCAGGTGCTGCCCCCCTTCCCGCCGAGCCGGGCCACCACGCCGTCGAGCAGGTCGAACAGCACGAAGACGGTGATGGCGAGTGCCCCCCAGGTGAGCTGCCCCAGGGGGAAGAAGAGCAGGGCTGACACGACGGTGCCGAGGGTGCCGACCGCCGTGACGGCGTTCGGGCCGATCCCGCGGCCGACGAGGGCCCTGCCCAGCGGGGTGAGTATCCGGGTCATGGCCGGGCGCAGGAGTTTGAGCATCGCCGTCCGATCGTAGGCCATGACGCGCCTGACAACTTTCTTTGCCCCGCCCCCCTTGTGATATCCGCCACACGGGTATTTGGTGAACACACCGCGTCCATGCGGTTTCTTCCACCCTCCGCGCGGGCGCGGCGTTGGCGACAACCGACGACGCGGGAGGCCGATGTGGCGGAAAGAAACTCTGGTGGCGCCGTGGGAGCCGCGGGCAGGGCACCCGCGGCCGACAGGGCGGATGCGATACGCAATGTCGTGCTGGTCGGCCACTCAGGAGCGGGTAAGACGACCCTCGTCGAGCAGCTGCTGGCCGCGACGGGCACCATTCAGCGCCCGGGACGGGTGGAGGACGGCAACACGGTCAGCGACTTCGACGAGGTGGAGGTCCGGCAGCAACGGTCGGTCAACCTCGCCGTGGCGCCGCTGGTGCACAACGGCATCAAGATCAACCTTCTCGACACCCCCGGTTACGCCGACTTCGTGGGCGACCTGCGCGCGGGGCTGCGCGCGGCCGACGCGGCGCTGTTCGTGGTGTCGGCCTCTGACGGGGTGGACGGTCTCACACAGATGCTCTGGGAGGAGTGCTCGCAGGTCGGCATGCCCCGCGCGGTCGTGATCACCAAGATCGACCACCAGCGGGCCGACTTCGACGACGTGCTCGCGACCTGCCAGGACATCTTCGGCGACGGCGTCGCGCCGCTCTACCTCCCGGTGATCACCAACGGTCACGTCAACGGGCTGATCGGGCTGCTGACGCAGAAGTTCTACAACTACGCCACGGGCGAGCGCACGGTGAAGGAGCCGGGCGCGGAGTACGAGGCGCAGATCGAGGAGCACCGCGGCACGCTGATCGAGGGCATCATCCAGGAGAGCGAGGACGAGTCGCTCATGGAGCGCTACCTCGAGGGCGAGCCCATCGACACCAAGGTGCTCATCGAGGACCTGGAGAAGGCCGTCGCCCGCGGCAGCTTCTACCCGGTGCTGTGCAGCGGCATCGGCGTGGGCGCCCAGGAGCTGCTGGAGCTGATGACGCAGGGCTTCCCGTCCCCGCTCGAACATCCCATGCCCGAGATCACCGATCTGTCGGGCAAGCCGGTCAAGGGCATCACGTGCGACCCCGACGGGCCGCTCGTGGCCGAGGTCGTCAAGACCACCAGCGACCCGTACGTGGGCCGCATCAGCCTCGTCCGCGTCTTCTCCGGCACCCTGCGCCCCGACATGACCGTGCACGTCTCCGGGCACGGCCTGGCCGACCGGGGGCACGAGGACCACGACGTGGACGAGCGCATCGGCACCCTGACCTGCCCGCTGGGCAAGCAGCAGCGCTCCATCGCCAAGGGCATGGCGGGCGACATCGTGGCCGTGGCCAAGCTGTCGCGCGCCGAGACCGGCGACACGCTGTCGGAGGTCGAGCACCCGCTCCTGATGACCTCCTGGACCATGCCCGACCCGCTGCTGCCCGTGGCGATCAGGGCCAGGTCCAAGGCCGACGAGGACAAGCTGTCGCAGGCGCTCGGGCGGCTGGTGGCCGAGGACCCGACGCTGCGGCTGGAGAACAACGCCGAGACCCGCCAGCTCGTCCTGTGGTGCATGGGCGAGGCGCACACCGACGTGCTGCTCGACCGCCTGGCCAAGCGGCACGGCGTGGAGGTCGAGCGGATCGAGCTGCGGGTGCCGCTGCGCGAGACGTTCGGCGGCAAGTGCCAGGCGATGGGCCGCAACGTCAAGCAGACCGGCGGCCACGGCCAGTACGCCATCTGCCACCTCGAGGTCGAGCCGCTGCCGTCCGGCGGGGGCTTCGAGTTCGTGGACAAGATCGTGGGTGGCGTGGTGCCGCGGCAGTTCATCCCGTCGGTGGAGAAGGGCGTGCGGGCCCAGATGGAGCGCGGCGTCGTCGCCGGCTACCCGATGGTGGACGTGCGGGTCACCCTGTACGACGGCAAGGCGCACTCCGTCGACTCCTCCGACATGGCCTTCCAGATCGCGGGGCAGCTCGCGCTCAAGGAGGCCGCGGCGAAGGTCCCGACCCTGCTGCTCGAACCCGTGGACGAGCTGTCGGTGCTGGTGGCCGACGACTACGTCGGGTCGGTGATGTCCGACCTGTCGTCGCGGCGCGGGCGGGTGCTGGGCACGGAGCCGGTCGGCACGGGCCGCACCCTGGTCAAGGCCGAGGTGCCCGAGCTGGAGATCACGCGCTACGCCATCGATCTGAGATCCATGTCACACGGGACGGGCACGTTCACCCGCACGTTCCTGCGCTACGAGCCGCTGCCGCCGAACCTCGCAACCAAGGTGGCGGCCGCGGATTGAGGCCCGTGGAGAGCCGGGAGGGATATGTCCCTCCCGGCCCACCCGTTGGCTTTTGTCACAAATGTGTCACGACTTGATTTCGGTTTTCGTACCGAGCATGCCGGAGCAGCTGTCACACTGGGTGGCACTATGCGAACTGGACGCCCACTCCTAGCCGCTGCCGCCCTGGCCGTCGCCACGACGACCGCCGCCTACGTCTTCGGACCGGCGCAGAGCCCGGCAGCGAGCGAGAAGAAGACGACCGTCGCCGCACCCCCCGCTGCGGCCTGCAAGGCCGATGCCCGCTTCCCGAAGCGTGAGCTGCGCGGAGTGTGGATCGCCACGACCCAGAACATCGACTGGCCCTCCAAGGCCGGTCAGAGCATCGACAGGCAGAAGGCCGACTACGTCAAGATCCTCGACAGCGCCGCCAAGCGCCGTCTCAACGCGGTCTTCGTGCAGGTCAGGCCCGCCTCCGACGCTCTGTACAAGAGCTCGCTGGAGCCCTGGTCGCAGTATCTGACCGGCACCGCGGGCAAGGATCCCGGCTGGGACCCGCTGCCGTTCCTCATCGGCGAGGCGCACAAGCGTGGCATGGAGTTCCACGCCTGGTTCAACCCGTACCGCGCCTCCTACGGCGCCAGCACCTCGGCGCTGCCCGCTAACCACCCGGCCCGGCAGCACCCCGACTGGACCGTCAAGTACGGCGGCCGCCTGTACTACAACCCCGGCCTGCCGGCCGTGCGCGACCACGTGACCAAGGTCATCACCGACGTCGTGGACCGTTACGACGTCGACGGCGTGCACTTCGACGACTACTTCTACCCCTACCCCGTGGCGGGGGCGAAGTTCGACGACACCGCCGCCTTCCGCAAGTACGGCAAGGGCGACAAGCTCGCCGACTGGCGGCGCGGCAACGTCAACAAGCTCGTGGCCCAGGTCGACGAGGCCGTGCACGCCTCCAAGCGGCACGTGAAGTTCGGCATCAGCCCGTTCGGCATCTGGCGCAACAAGGCCCAGGATCCGACGGGGTCGAGCACGTCCGGCATGTCCGCGTACGACTCGATCTACGCCGACGCGCGCGCCTGGATCAAGGCCGGCACCGTCGACTACGTGCTGCCCCAGCTCTACTGGCCGCGCGGCCACAAGCTGGCCGACTACACCACGCTGACGCGCTGGTGGGCCAACGAGGTCAAGGGCAGCGACGTGCAGCTCTACATCGGCCAGGGCCTCTACCGGGTCGGCGCCAAGGACGACAGGGCCTGGCTCAAGCCCGGCGAGATCGCCGCCCAGGTGGGCGTCAACCGCGCCAGCAAGCAGGTCGACGGCGCCGTCTACTTCAGCGCCAAGAACCTGGTGGCCAACCCGCTCGGGTCGATCGACCGCCTCACCAAGACGCACTACAGCCGCCCGGCCCTGCTGCCGGTGCAGGGCTCGCTCGGCGGGTCGGCCCCGGCCGCTCCCGCCGGCGCCAAGGCCGAGGGCACGAAGCTGTCCTGGCAGCCCTCCCAGGGAGCCCGGGCCTACGCCGTCTACCAGGTGCCCAAGTCCGGCAAGGACTGCCACACCACCGACGCGCGCAACCTGGTGGCCGTGGTGAGCGACCCGTCCTACGCGGTGCAGTCGGCGGGGACCTATCTGGTCACCTCGCTCGACCGGCTGCACCACGAGAGCAAGGCGGTGAAGGTCAAGGTGGACGCGGTCTAGCCAGCGCGTGACACAGGAAGGCCGGTCGATTCTCGACCGGCCTTCCGCCACTTTCCCCGTCTTTTTCGGCCATGCTGGGGCCTATGCGGCTGATCCACTTCCTGTCCTGCGCGCTGGCCAGTGTGCTCCTGCTGGGCCTCATCGGCCTGCCGGGGGAGATCATCACCTCGGCCGGAGGCGCCGCGCAGCCGTGGCGCCCGGCGGGACGGGGGACACCGCCGATCGACGTCGTCGGCAGGGTCTCCGCCGCCAGCACGGTCGTCGGGGACGTGGCGGTGGCCGGGCGGTGGGAGCTGACCGGCGACAGCCTGTCCGGCGAGCGGATCGGTGACGGCGCCACCGTGTGGACGTACCGGAACGCCTGGGGCGACGACCTGGTCGGCCACCCGGCGCTGGACGACCGCAGGCTCGCGGCCGTCTGGCGGGACGGCCGGGTGACCTCCATCGACGTGACGGACGGCCGCGTCGTCTGGCAGACCGACATACCGCCGGGCCCCGGCCACGAGGCCAACCGGGCCTACGACGAGGAATGGGGCGCTGCCTGGGAGATCACCGTGGCCCGCCACGGCTCCGTCCCGGTGCTGGTGATCCTGCACGAGGGACGTTTGGACGTGCTGGACGGCCGTACGGGGGCGATCCGCTGGTCCTACCCGCCCGCCTCGACCGGCACCTGCCAGGCGCCCGGCTCGGCCCGCGGCGTGGGCGAGGTCGTGCTCGTCTTCGGCAACTGCGCGAACCCGGGCCCGCAGCCCGAGGTCGCGCTCAGCGCCGCGGACGGCAGGCCGCTGTGGCGTTTCGACGGCGGCGAGCTGTGGCACGCCCGCGACCTCGGCGACGGCCGCCTGGCCTCCGTGGATGAGAAGGGCCGGCTCAACGTCCGCGCGGCCGGGGACGGCAAGATCGTCTGGCAGACTACCTTGCCGCGCCGTGACGACAGCCCCGCCGGCGAGGAGATGGGCGTGGCGGCCGGGCTGCTGACCGTGCGGACACGGACGGAGGTGTCCGCCTACCGGATCGCCGACGGCGGCCTCGCCTGGCGCCGGGCCATGAAGGACGCGTGGAGCGACACCGTGCTGACGGACGGCACGCACACCTACGTGGCCGAGGACGCCGGCACGCTCCTCAAGCTCGACGCCCGCACGGGGCACCTCGTCGACCGGCACCGCTTCGAGTCCGACATCAGCCCGAGCTGGATGCGGGACGGGCTGGCGGGGATCAGCGTGCTCCACGGTGACGACGTGGTGGTCGGCTGAGGCCCCGTCATCTCCCGTAGGCCCGCCAGGCCAGGGCCAGATCCGCGAACGCCCGGTCCAGCAGGTCCGGCGGCAGGGCGAAGCTGAGGCGCAGCCGGTCGCGGTGGCGGCCGTCGGGGGAGAACAGGGAGCCGGGCGCGACCGCCACGCCGTGCTCGCGCGCCACGGCCGCGAACCGGTCGGTGTCCGTGCCGGGCAGCCGCACCCACACCGACAGCCCGCCCGCCGGGCGCGTCCACGTCCACTCGGGCAGGTGCGCGGGCAGCGCCGTCAGGCAGTGCTCCCTGCGGCGGGCCAGCTCGGCCAGCCAGGGCGCCACGGGGTTGCGTTCGAGCAGGTCGGTGGCCAGCCGCTGGGCGACCGCGCTGGTGGCCAGGTCGGCGTCCACCTTGGCCTCGGTCAGCCTGGCCAGCAACGGCTCCGGTGCCGTCAGCCAGCCCACCCGCAGCCCGCCCCACAACACCTTCGACAGGGACCCGACCGTGACCGTCCCGTACGGATGCGCGGCCGCCAGCGGCTCGGGCGGCGGCACGCCGTCGTACACGAGGGCCGCCAGCGCCCGGTCCTCCACCACCGTCACCCCGGCGTCCGCGGCCAGCTCGGCGACGTGCCGCAGCGGCGGCACCGCACCGGTCGGGTTGTCCACGCCGGCCACGTACACGACGGCGGGGCGATGCCGGGCCAGCGCCCCCTCCACGGCGGCCGGCGAGGTGAGGTCGGCGGCCACCACGTGCGCGCCCGCCCGCCGGAACACGCTCAGCGCGCCCCCGTAGGCCGGATCCCCCACCAGGACGCGGTCGCCCGGCCGCAGCAGCACGCGGGCGGCCAGGTCGATGCCCTGCTGGGCGCCCGCCGTGACCAGGACGTGCCTCGGGTCGGCGCCCTCGGCCCCCGCCAGCACGGTCCGCAGCCGGGGGTCGCCCATCGCGTCGTAGCCGTGCCCGCTGGGCGCCCTCAGCAGGTCCGCCGGGTCGAGCGGGGGCAGGGTCAGGTGTGACGGGTCGGGGACCACGGAGGTGGACAGGTCCGCGCGTACGGCGCCCGCCTGCAGCAGCCCGCCGAAGGACGGCGTGCCGAGCACGTACGTGCCGCTGCCGTGCCGCCGCTCGCACAGCCCTTCCTCGCACAGGGCGTTGAACGCCGCCGCCACCGTCCCCCTGCTGACGCCGACCGCCTGGGCCAGGTCGCGTTCGGAGGGCAGGCGGGTGCCGGGGCTGATGAGGCCGGTCTGGGCGAGGTCCGTGAGCGCGCCGGCCAGCCGCCGGCTGGGCGGGCCCTGGTGGAGCCGCAGCCGGTCACGGACGAGTGTGACGAGGGTGTCTTCCCTTCCCATAGCCACCATTATCCCGATACTGTGCCACTCGCCGCGCAATTGGCCCATCGAACTGACATCGAGCCGGGCCACTGGAGGAAGGAGTGCGGGTGGAGGAGGCCAAGTTCATCTGGATGGACGGCGAGCTGGTGCCGTGGGGCGAGGCCCGGGTGCACGTGCTCTCGCACGCCCTGCACTACGGCACCGCCGTCCTGGAGGGCACCAGGGCGTTCGAGACGCGCGAGGGGCCCGCCGTGTTCCGGCTCGACGACCATCTGCGGCGGCTCCTGGTCAGCGCGCGGATCATCGGGCTGGCGATGCCGTATCCGCTGGACGAGCTGCGCGAGGCCACGCTGCGCACCGTGGCCGCCAACGGCCGCCCGTCCTGCTACATCCGCCACCTGGCGCACCGCGGCTACGGCGAGATGGGCATCGCGGCGCGCGGCTGCCCGACCACCGTGTCCATCGCCACCTGGGAGTGGGGCGCGCTGCTCGGCTCCGGCGTGCGGCTGATGACCAGTTCCTGGCGGCGCAACGACCACACGATCGTGCCCACCGCCGCCAAGGCCACCGGCCCCTACCTGAACTCCGTCCTGGCCAAGCACGAGGCGCTGGACGCCGGCTACGACGAGGCCGTGCTGCTGAACGCCGCCGGTCACGTCAGCGAGTGCACCGGGGCGAACCTCTTCGTCGTGCGCGACGGCGTGCTCGCCACCCCGCCCGACAGCGCGGGCGCGCTGGCGGGGCTCACCCAGGACACCGTGGAGCGGCTGGCCGCCGACCTCGGCGTGCCGGCCGTCAGGCGGGAGCTGATGCGGTCCGACCTGTACGCCGCCGACGAGGTGTTCCTGTGCGGTACGGCGGCCGGCGTCGTGCACGCGTCCTCGGTGGACCGGCGCGAGCTCGGCGACGGGCCTGGACCGGTGACGGCCCGGCTGGCCGAGGCCTACGACGCCGTGGTGCACGGCAGGGACGAGCGCTACCGCCACTGGCTCACCCCGGTGTCCGCCTGAGCCGCGGCGATCGCCGTCCGGGATCACCGTCCGGGATCACCGTCCGGCGGACGGACCGGGACGGCGCGATCACCCGCCAGGCGGGCGGGCCGGGGCGGGGCGATCGATCCGCGCGATCGCCCTCCGGCGGGCGGAAGACGGCCTCCCGCACTCCCGGCGCATGAGAGGGTAGTCGCGTCTGGTGGCGCCGGAACATGACCTAGCACTACCTAGCTCGGCCGTGCCACAGAGCTCTGCGATCACGGGAGGTCATCGGAGTGAGGCGCGCGCTGGTCATGCTGGCGATGCTGGCCGTGCTGGTCGGTCAGGTGCTCATCGGTCCCGCCTGGTCCGCCGGCCCCGCCGGGGCGCAGGCGCAGGGGGGCCGGGTGGCGCTCATCGGGGTGCCCGGCCTGCACTGGAACGACCTCACCCCGTCCGGCACCCCGCACCTGTGGGCGCTGGCCGGATCCAGCGCGATCGGCTCCCTGTCCGTCCGCACGGTCGGCAACGTCACCTGCCCCTACGACGGGTGGCTCACCGTGTCGGCGGGCACCAGGGCGGCGGTCGGCTACGCGTGCGGCGCCCCGCCGAAGCCGGAGGCCCGGGGCGCGGGCGCCGTCATCCCCGACTACCGCTACCTGATCGACGTGGCCGGTCAGCGCACCGCGGGCACGCTCGGCGAGTCGCTGAAGGCGGCCGGGCAGTGCTCGGTCGCGATCGGGCCCGGCGCGGCGCTGGCGCTGGCCGACCAGCAGGGCGCGGTGGGGCGCTACCACGCCTCGCCGCTCCAGGTCACCACCGCCGACCTGGAGCAGTGCCGGATGGTCGCGGCGGACGTGGACGACCTGGTCGCGCCCTACCTGGCGGGCGAGCCCGACCGGCTGCCCAAGGTGGCCGACAAGCTGGCCCCCGCCGCGCGCCGCGAGGCGCTGCGCCAGGCCGACGCGAAGGCGGGCGCCCTGCTGGCGGCGCTGCCCGCGGGCACGACCGTGCTGCTGGCGGGCCTTTCGGACCACGGCTCGGTGCCGCACCTGCGGGTGGCCGCGCTGCGCGAGCCCGGCGCCGAGGGGCGGCTGCTGGGCGCGGCCTCCACCCGCCGCGACGACATCTCGATCCTGACCGACCTGACCGCCACCGTGCTCGACAAGCTCGGCGTGGCCGTGCCCAGCACGGTGGTGGGCGCGCCGCTGCGGCTGGGCGAGCAGGGCGCCACCGTCGAAGGGCTGAAGAGCGCCGACGCCACCGCCCAGACCATGCGCTCGGCCAAGGCCGCCTACTTCACGGCCCTGGCGGTCTTCCAGGTGCTGTTCTACGTGCTGGCCTTCCTGCTGCTGCGCCGCCGCAAGGGCCTGCCCTGGGTCCGCCGCGCCGCCGTGGCGCTCGCCGCCCTGCCGGTCACCTCGTTCCTGGTCAACCTGCTGCCCTGGGACAGCCACCTGGAGCTGTTCGGCGGCATGGCCCTGTGGTGGGCGGCCATCACGGCGCTGGCGCTGGCCGGGCCGTGGCGGCGCAGGCCGCTGGGCCCGCTGGCGGTGGTCGCCGCGATCACCGCGCTCACGCTCGTCGGCGACCTGCTCACCGGCACCACGCTCCAGCTCAACAGCTTCATGGGCTACAGCGCCGAGCAGGGCGCCCGCTACTTCGGCCTGGGCAACATCCCGTTCGCCCTGCTGGCCACCGGCACGCTGCTGGCCACCACGGTCATCGCGCACCGCTGGCCGGGCAAGGTCGGGGTCGGCGCGATCGTGGTGCTGGGCGCGTTCGCGATGGTGCTGGGCGGCTCCGGGATGGGCAGCGACTTCGGCGGCGTGATCGCGTTCGTGCCGGGCATCGCGGTGACCGCGCTGATCCTGTCGGGCAAGCGGGTCTCGCTGGTGAAGCTGGGCGCGTTCTGCGTGGCGGGTGGCGTGATCGTGATGGGCTTCGCCTGGCTCAACTACCTGCGGCCGCCCGCGGAGCAGTCGCACCTGGGCCGGTTCGTGGGGCAGGTGCTGACCGGAGAGGCGATCGACGTCATCTGGCGCAAGTTCCTGGCCATGATCTCCACCCTGGCCAACCCCAACCTGATGCCGATCGTGATCGCCGCCGTGGCGTTCCTCGTGTACGCGATCCTGCGGCCCGAGCAGGCGTCGGCCGGGGTCGTGCCCGCGGCGTTCGAGCACTCCCCCGCGCTGCGTGCCGGGCTGATCGGCACGCTCGTCAGCGGCGTGGTCGGCATGCTGGTCAACGACTCGGGCGCGGCCGTGCTGTCGATGGCGCTGGCGCTGGCCGTACCGCTGCTGCTGGCCACCGGCATCGGCGCGCTGCGGCGCGAGGGCGGGTCAGCCCCAGGCGTCGGCGAGCAGCTGGCGGGTGTCGCGAAGTAGCTGCGGCAGCACCTTGGTCCTGGCGACGACCGGCATGAAGTTGGTGTCGCCGCCCCACCGGGGCACCACGTGCTGGTGCAGGTGGGCGGCGATGCCCGCGCCGGCGACATGGCCGAGGTTCATGCCGACGTTGAAGCCCTGCGCGCCGCTGGCCTTGCGCAGCGCCCGCAGCGACTCCTGGGTGAACGCGCCCAGCTCCGCCACCTCGGCCGCGTCGAGCTCGTCGTAGTCGGACACGTGCCGATAGGGCACCACCATCAGGTGACCCGAGTTGTACGGGTACAGGTTGAGCACGGCGTAGACCGTCTCCCCCCGCTTCACGATCAGGCCGTCCTCGTCGCTCATCTTCGGGATGGCGTCGAACGGGCAGCCGTCGCCGGGGCCCGTGCCGGTCGGCTTGTTCTCGCCCTTGATGTAGGCCATCCGATGCGGGGTCCACAACCGTTCGAAGTTGTCGGGTGCCCCGGCCCCTGCCTGATCGTGCATAACTAGCAGCATAGGACCCCGGACAAACGGGGTCCTCTTCCGGCACAATCCTGAGCACCCGCCAACAGGAGGCCGCGATGAGTGAAGCCTTAGCCGAGCAGTCCGCACCGCCCGCCGATCCGCCCGCCCCCTCCTACATCGAGGGGCCCACGGCAGGCGCGGTGGTCAAGGGCCGGATCAAGGTCGCCGACGAGGTGGTCGAGAAGGTCGCCGCGCTGGCCGCGCTGGAGGTGGCCGGGGTCGCCGACATGGGCGGCGACCTGGCCAGGGCCTTCGAGTCCGTCCGCGACCGCATCGGCATCGGCTCGCGCCGCGGCACCCAGGGCGTCAGCGCGCAGATCCAGGACCGCCAGGTGGCGGTGAGCGTGACCATCGTCGTCGAGTACGGCCACGTCGTCATGGACGTCGCCGCCGAGGTCAAGACGAACGTCGCCAGGAGCGTCAGCCGCATGCTCGGCATGCGCGTCATGGAGGTCAACGTCACCGTGGACGACGTCCGGCTCCCCGGCGAGGGCCGGGCCCCCGCCGAGGAACTCGACGACGGGGAGCCGGGCTGAGGCTCAGCCCACCCGCGTCATGTTCGACTCGTAGCCGCCGCCACCGGGGTAGACCCAGGCGCCGGTGACGCTCGCCCCGTCGGCGCTGAACGTGCCGCGGTAGTAGGCGCCCGAGTCCTTCTTGTGCGCCCAGATCGTCAGCGTGTCACCCTCGACCTCGTAGACGTAGGCCAGGGTGCTGCCGTCGCTGTCGAAGTACCAGGAGTGCACGTCCTGGCTGGGCTCCTCCGCCCCGTACGGCCGCTTCCTGCCGATGAACTCCGTGCCCTTGACCGTGCCGCCCTCCTGCGTGAGGTCCACGTCCTGGATGAGGAAGTGGCCGCCCTCCATCCAGCGGTAGGTGACGGTGCCCGCGGCGGCGCCGGTGACCTTCCAGGTGCCGACGAGGCGGTCCAGGGCCTTGAGCTTGGGGTCGTTGTGCTCGGTCATGGCGGAATTCCTCTCTAGTGGGTGGTCGTACGGCCGTATGACGGCGCGGCGGCGGGAAAGGAATCGGTCCGGTTCGGAAAATCTCCTTTCAAGGTCCGGCCGGGTTCACAGCTCGGCGGGGAGGCCGAAGGCGGCGTGCAGCTCGGCCCCGAACGTGGTGATCTCGGCGATCAGGCCGCCCTCGACGCGCAGCACGTCGAGGTTGACCGCCGTGTAGCGGTCCTGCCCGGGGCGGCGGACGTAGTTGGCGACGGCCGGCTGCCGGTTGGCGCGCGTGGCCAGCGCCCGCCACTCGCCCCATGCCTCGGGCCCGGTCATGACCGGGCGCCACATGTCGAGGATGGCCCGCCGCCCGTCGAACACCTGCGAGTCCGGCGGCATCGTCTGCCGCGCGTCCTCACGCAGCAGCGCCGCCAGGGCCGACAGGTCGCCCGCCACGGAGGCCTCCATGTAGCGGCGCAGCACGGCCCGCTCCTGCTCGCTCGGCGCCGTGGCCGGGCCCCACTGCGCGCGCCGGGCGGGCAGGTGCATGCGCAGCGTCGCGCGGGCCCGTTGCAGCGCGCTCTTGACGGCCGCCACGCTCAGCTCCAGCGCCTGCGAGGTCTCCTCGGCCGACCAGCCGGCCACGTCACGCAGGATCAGCACCGCCCGCTGACGCGGCGGCAGGTGCTGGATCGCGGCCAGGTAGGCCAGCTCGATCGTCTCCCGCTCCACGGCCACCGCCTCCGGCCTGGCCTCGCCGGGTGCGGCCAGGTCGAGCAGCCGGTCCGGGTACGGCTGCAGCCACGGCACCTCCGCGAACGGCGACCGCGGCTCGCCGCCCACGCCGACCGTGATCTCGCGGGAGCGGGCGGGGCCCGACAGCAGGTCCAGGCAGGCGTTGGTGGCGATGCGGTAGAGCCAGGCCCGCAGCGTGGAGCGGCCCTCGAAGGTCTCCCGCCGCCGCCAGGCCCGCATCATGGTCTCCTGCACCATGTCGTCGGCGTCGGTGTACGAGCCGAGCATCCGGTAGCAGTGCACCCGCAGCTCGTGCCGGTGCCCTTCGACCAGCTCCCCGAACGCGGCCTGCCCGCCCTGCCTGACGACCGCCACGGCCTCGCTCTCGTCGCCCACGTCGCCTCCCTGGCCCACGTGCCGCCTCTGTTCCGCCCTGCCGTCCTGGCGCTCCCCCGGGGTTGCTCTCCTGGCGCAAGCGTCGCACGTGCACCCGCCCGCCGTGAAGTACACCCCGCCGACGGGCCGCCGGGCCGCCGGGCCGACGGGGTGTCAGGATGGCAGGCATGACGGATCAGTTGAAGCCCATGCCGGACGACTGGCAGCGCGCACTGGCCATCGTGGCTCACCCCGACGACCTCGAGTACGGCTGCGCCTCCGCCGTGGCCGTCTGGACCGACGCGGGACGCAGCGTCACCTACCTGCTCGCCACCAGGGGCGAGGCGGGCATCGACACCCTGGAGCCGGCCAAGGCGGGCCCGGTGCGCGAGCGCGAGCAGCGGGCCAGCGCCGCCGTGGCCGGGGTGACGGAGGTGGAGTTCCTCGACCACCCCGACGGAGTGATCGAGTACGGCGTCGCGCTGCGGCGGGAGCTGGCCGCCGCCATCCGCAGGCACCGCCCCGAGCTGGTGATCACGCTGAACTACGAGGACACCTGGGGAGGCACGTACTGGAACACCCCCGACCACCGCGCGGTCGGCCGGGCGGTGATGGACGCGGTCGGGGACGCCGGAAATCGCTGGATATTTCCGGATACGGAGGCCGAGCCCTGGAACGGCGTGCGGTGGATCGCCGTCGCCGGGTCCGACACCCCCACCCACGCCGTGGACGTCACCGACGGCCTGGAGCGGGGCGTGCGCTCGCTCCTGGAGCACCGCGCCTACATCGAGGCCCTCACCGACGAGGACCCGGAGACGTACGCCCGCACACTCATCGAGGGATTCGCCCGGGAACAGGGGGAACGTTTCGGTGGTCGCCCCGCGGTGACATTCCGCCTTTTCCCCCGCTAATTCCACAAAAGCGGATACTGCGGAATTATCAGCGTATTGGCGGCTATTAGTCGCATCCGCTGAAAAGCGTCTGCGCAGAGCCGGGGAGCTTGCTAGGGTTTCGTGCCCTGCGGATGATCCTTTCCGCAGAAGCCGGTCGGGCGCGGCAGATCAGGCGCCCGGCTCACCCCTCACGCGAAAGGCATTCCCCATGCAGAAGTCCTGGCTCGCCGCCGTCTTACTCTGCTTCTTCCTCGGTGTCATCGGCGTGCACCGCTTCTACGTAGGCAAGATCGGGACCGGCATCCTGATGATCGTCACGCTCGGCGGTTTCGGCGTCTGGGTGCTGATCGACTTCATCATGATCCTCATCGGCAAGTTCACCGACAAGCAGGGTCAGCCGCTGGCCAAGTAAGGCGCCGACGGAAAGCGGGCCGTGCCGTACAGGCACGGCCCGCTTCCGCGCGATCGGTCGCGAAAACTCCGCGGCGCTCTCAGACCTGGACGCGGCGCTCGACGGCGTTGACGATCTCGGCGATCGCCTCCTCCACCGCGACGCCGTTCTTCTGCTCCCCGTTGCGGTAGCGGAAGGACACCGCGCCGTTGGCGATGTCGTCGTCGCCCGCCAGCAGCATGAAGGGCACCTTGGCCTTCTGCGCGTTGCGGATCTTCTTCTGCATCCGGTCGTCGGCCGCGTCGACCTCGACCCGGATCCCGGCGGCCCGCAGCCGCTTGGCGACATCCTGCAGGTAGGGCACGTGGGCCTCGGCGATCGGGATGCCCACCGCCTGCACCGGGGCCAGCCAGGGCGGGAAGGCGCCGGCGTAGTGCTCGGTGAGCACGCCGAGGAAGCGCTCGACGGAGCCGAACAGGGCCCGGTGGATCATCACCGGGGTCTGCCGGGAGCCGTCGGCCGCCTGGTATTCGAGGCCGAAGCGCTTGGGCTGGTTGAGGTCGAGCTGGATGGTGGACAGCTGCCAGGTGCGCCCGATGGCGTCCTTGGCCTGCACCGAGATCTTGGGGCCGTAGAAGGCCGCGCCGCCCGGGTCGTCCTTGAGCGCCAGGCCGGACTCGGTGGCGACCTGGCGCAGCGCCTCGGTCGCCTCCTCCCACTCGGCGGGGTCGCCGATGAACTTCTCGGAGTCGTCGCGGGTGGACAGCTCCAGGTAGAAGTCCTCCAGGCCGAAGTCACGCAGCACGCTCAGCACGAACCGCAGCAGCGACTTGATCTCGTCGGCCATCTGCTCGCGGGTGGTGTAGATGTGCGCGTCGTCCTGCGTCATGCCGCGCACGCGGGTCAGGCCGTGCACCACGCCCGACTTCTCGTAGCGGTAGACGGAGCCGAACTCGCACAGCCGCAGCGGCAGCTCCCGGTAGGACCGCCCGCGCGCCCGGTAGATCAGGTTGTGCATCGGGCAGTTCATCGGCTTGACGCGGTATTCGGTGCCATCAAGCTCGAAGGCGGGGAACATGTCGTCGGCATACCACGGCAGGTGACCGGAGGTCTCGAAGAGCGAGCTCTTGGTCAGGTGCGGCGTGTTGACGAACTCGTAACCCGCCTCGGCCTGCCGCCTGCGCATGTAGTCTTCCATCTCCTTGCGGATGATCCCGCCCTTGGGATGGAAGATCGGCAGGCCGCTGCCCAGCTCCGGCGGGAAGCTGAACAGGTCGAGCTCGGCGCCCAGCTTGCGGTGGTCGCGCTTCTCGGCCTCCTCGAGCAGCTTGAGATACTCGTCCTGCTTGTCGCGGGACTCCCAGGCGGTGCCGTAGATGCGCTGGAGCTGCGGGTTCTTCTCGCTGCCCCGCCAGTACGCGCCGCCGGAGCGCATCAGCTTGAACGCCGGGATGGACCGGGTGGAGGGCACGTGCGGGCCCCGGCACAGGTCCTTCCAGCACAGCTCGCCGCTCTTGGCGTCGAGGTTGTCGTAGATGGTGAGCTGCCCGGCCCCCACCTCGACGCTCTCCTCCTCGGCCGCGCCGCCCTTGAGCCCGATCAGCTCCAGCTTGTACGGCTCGGCCGCCAGCTCCTCGCGCGCCTCGTCGTCGCTGACCGGCCGGCGGGAGAAGAGCTGCCCCTGCTTGACGATCTCGCGCATGCGCTTCTCGATGCGCTTGAGGTCGTCGGGGTTGAACGCCTGGGCGACGTCGAAGTCGTAGTAGAACCCGTTCTCGACGGGCGGCCCGATGCCCAGCTTGGCCTCGGGGAACAGCTCCTGCACCGCCTGTGCCATGACGTGCGCGGTGGAGTGGCGCACGATCGCCCGGCCCTCTTCGCTGGAGATCTCGACGGGCTCGACCACGTCGCCGTCGGCCACCTGGTGGGCCAGGTCGCGGGCCTCGCCGTTGACCCTGGCGGCGATGACGGTGCGGCCGTCGGCCTCCAGCGCCTCCCCGGCCGTCGTGCCGGCCGCGACCACACGCTCGGCTCCGGCGAGGGTGATGCGTAGCTCGGCTGACACGGTGACTCCTTGAAGATCGCGCTCGATGCCCGGCACCGAGGCAGTTCGACGGTAGGCACCCGATGCTATCGCGGGTCAAAGCCCAGCTTTGTCAGCTGCTGCCGGGTCCCGTGGAAGAGGTTGCGGTCGATCGGGCTGTTGGCGTACTGGTGGATCGTCCACTCGCGCCAGGGCCTGGGCACCGGCGGGTTGCCGCGCGGGCTCTCGGGGCTGGCGATCCAGAGAGGGTGTTCGGCCAGCCCGGCGCAGTGCCCGCCGCGGGCGAACGCCTGGAAGGTGTAGATGAAGGGCCGCACGCCCGTGTGCCGCTCGACGTGGTGGCACCAGCGGCGGGCGTACCTGGCGACCTGCTCGGGGCGCAGCCCGTCGTTGGTCTCCAGGTCGAGCGCGATCAGGTCGCCGCGGCGCAGCCCGCCCGCCGACCTGATCACGCCCAGGAAGTGCCGTGCCTGCTCGACGGGGTCGCCCTTGGGCCGGGCGAAGTGGTAGGCGCCGCAGACGATCCAGCTCTCGCGCATGCCGTTCCAGTTGCGCGCGAACCACTTGTCGGTGTAGTCACCGCCCTCGGTCGCCTTGGCGAAGGCGAAGGCCACTCCCGCCTCCGCATGGCCGGCCCAGTCGACGGTGCCCTGCCAGTTCGACACATCGATGCCTTGTAGCACGCGCTTCACCTTGCCGGATTTTATGGAGATGTGCGCGGATCAACCCTTCGCCGCGCCGATCAGCAGGGCCCGGGTGCGTTCCCGGTTGGCGAACGTGGAGCCCACGAAGTCGGTCACCCCCGCCTGCTTCAGCTCCTCGAGCCTGGCCAGCACGGTGTCCTCGTCGCCGACGATCGCCGCCTCACCCGGCGTGGCCGCCCCCTCCCTGTCGAGCATGGCACGGTAGGAGGGGAGCTGGCCGTAGACCTTGAAGATCTCGTCGGCTCTGGCGACGGCCGCGGCGCGATCGTCGGTGACGCTGATCGGCAGCGCGCAGACGATCCTGGGCGCCTCGCGCCCCGCCTCGGCCGCGGCGGCCCTGATGGTGGGCGCGATGTGCTCGGCGACCGTCTTCGGCCCGGTCATCCAGAGCACGGTGCCGTCGGCCACGGTGCCGGCCAGCTTGAGCATGCGCGGGCCGAGCGCGGCGACCAGCACGGGGAAGCCCGCGCCCGGCCCGGTGAGCCGCACGTTGGCCTTCAGCGTCTCGCCCTGGAAGTCCACCTGCTCGCCCCGCGAGGCCGGGATCAGGACGTCGAGGTACTCCTTCATGTGCCGGCCGGGACGCTCGAAGCTGTAGCCGAACATGTTCTCGATGACGACCTTGTGTGACAGGCCGATGCCCAGCGCGAACCTGCCGCCGAGCGCGGCGTTGGCGGTCATCGCCTGCTGGGCGAGCGCGGCGGGGTGGCGCGGGTAGGTGGGCACGACGGCGGTGCCCAGCTCGATGGGCGGGGCCTGGACGCCGGCCGCGGTCAGCGCGGTGATGGCGTCGAGCCCGAAGATGTGGGAGAGCCAGGCGGAGGTGAAGCCGTCCTCCACCGCCTGGGCGATCTGGTCGCGCAGACCGCCGATCGCGTCGGATCCCTGAGGTTCGGCGAGGAAACATCCGTAGCGCATAGGAACAGAACTCCGTTCTGGTGACTGACGCGAATGTATCTCCCCACACCGCAGTGCGCTCACCCGCCGGGCCGCAGTGCATTTGTAAAGTGACCTACATGACGCATGAACGCGCGGGACAGCCCGCCAGGCCCTCCGACCTGGTCGACGTCGCCAGGCTGGTGACCTCCTACTACGCACTCCACCCCGACGCGGGCGAGGTGGCGCAGCGGGTGGCGTTCGGCACGTCCGGGCATCGCGGGTCGTCGCTGAAGTCGGCGTTCAACGAGGACCACATCGTGGCCACCAGCCAGGCCATCTGCGAGTACCGGCGCTCCGAGGGCACCGACGGGCCGCTGTTCCTGGGCATCGACACGCACGCGCTGTCGGAGCCCGCGCGGGTGTCGGCGCTGGAGGTGTTCGCGGCCAACGACGTCGAGGTGCTCATCGACGCGCGCGACGGCTACACCCCGACGCCCGCCGTCTCCCACGCGATCCTGCGGCACAACAGGGGCCGCACGAGCGGCCTGGCCGACGGCGTGGTCGTCACCCCGTCGCACAACCCGCCGGCCGACGGGGGCTTCAAGTACAACCCGCCGCACGGCGGCCCCGCCGACACCGACGCCACCGGGTGGATCCAGGACCGCGCCAACCGGCTGCTGCACGACGGGCTCAAGGGCGTGCGCCGGGTGCCGTACCCGGCGGCGCTGTCCCGGGCCGGGCGTTACGACTTCCTCGGTACGTACGTGGACGACCTGCCCTCGGTCGTCGACCTCGACGCGATCAGGTCGGCCGGCGTGCGGATCGGGGCCGACCCGCTGGGCGGGGCGAGCGTGGCCTACTGGGGCGAGATCGCCGAGCGGCACGGGCTGGCGCTGACCGTGGTCAACCCGCTGGTGGACCCGACGTGGCGGTTCATGACGCTCGACTGGGACGGCAAGATCCGGATGGACTGCTCGTCGCCGTACGCGATGGCCTCGCTCATCGCCGGCCGCGACACCTACGACATCGCCACCGGGAACGACGCCGACGCCGACAGGCACGGCATCGTCACCCCCGACGGCGGGCTGATGAACCCCAACCACTACCTCGCCGTCGCCATCGACTACCTCTGCACCCACCGCGACGCCTGGCCTTCCGACGCGGGCGTGGGCAAGACCATGGTCAGCAGCGGGATCATCGACCGGGTCGCCGAGTCGCTGTCGCGGCGGCTGTACGAGGTGCCGGTCGGGTTCAAGTGGTTCGTGCCGGGGCTGCTGGACGGCTCGCTCGGGTTCGGCGGCGAGGAGAGCGCGGGGGCGTCGTTCCTGCGCCGTGACGGCTCGGTGTGGTCCACCGACAAGGACGGCATCATCCTGGCGCTGCTGGCCTCGGAGATCCTGGCCGTGACCGGCCGCTCACCGAGCGCCCGTTACCGCGAGCTGGTCGAGCGGTTCGGCGAGCCCGCGTACGCGCGGGTGGACGCGCCGGCCACCCGGGAGGAGAAGGCCGTGCTCGGCAAGCTGTCGGCCGAGCAGGTGACGGCCGACACGCTGGCCGGCGAGCCCGTCACGGCGGTGCAGACGTCGGCGCCCGGCAACGGCGCCAAGCTGGGCGGGGTGAAGGTCTCCACGCGCAGCGCCTGGTTCGCGGCCCGGCCGTCGGGGACCGAGGACGTGTACAAGATCTACGCCGAGTCCTTCAAGGGCCCGGACCACCTGGCGGAGGTTCAGGAGGAGGCCCGCTCGCTGGTGTCGGCCGCTCTGCGCTGAGCCACCGCGGGGCGGCCTGCCGGCCGTCCCGCCGTGAGCTTCCTCAGTACTGCAGGTGCCGCCCGCCATCCCCCACGAGCACCTCGCCCGTCACCAGGTCCGACTCCAGCAGGGCGGTGACGAGCTGGGCGATGTGCCCGGGCTGGGCCGTGCGCCGCAGCGGCGCCTTGAGCTGCTCCTTCGCGGTCATCTCGGAGAACACCTGCTCGCCCACCCGGTCGATGTGCCAGCGGGTGGCCACGAGGCCGGGCGCGACCGCGTTCACCCGGATCTCGGGGCCGAGCGCCACCGCCAGGTCCCTGGTGAGCTGGAGCAGGGCGGCCTTGCTGACGCCGTACGCGATGGAGGAGCCGGTGGCCAGCAGCCCGGCGACGGAGGCCACGTTCACGATGGCGCCGCGCGCCTGCCGCAGGGCCGGGGCGAAGGCGCGGGCGCAGTAGAAGGCGCCCATGAGGTTGACGCCCATGATGCGCTGCCACACCTCGTCGGTGAGCCCCTCCAGGTCGGCGAACGGCACCCACTTGGTCGTGCCCGCGTTGCACACCAGCGTGTCGACCCGGCCGTAGTCGGCCCGTACGCGCTCGGCCAGGCGGCGTACGGCGTCGTCGTCCGACACGTCGGCGGGCACCGCCTCCGCCTTGCAGCCGAGGCTCTCCAGCCGGGCGACCGTCTCCTGCGCCTCGGCCGCCGAGCGCGAGTAGTTGACGATCACGGCCGCCGCGCCCTTCCTGGCCAGGCTCTCCGCGACCGCCGCGCCGATGCCGGTGCCGCCGCCGGTGATCACCGCGACCGTGCCGTTCATGTCCATATGTCCGTCTCCTTGCTCTCGCGCGAGGCGAGGAACGCCACGAACGAGATCACCGCCGTACCGACATCTAACCTCCTGGCGGCGTGGCGGGCCACGGAACGCCGAGCCGCCCGGCGAGCCGGCCCAGCTCCGCCCACACCGGCTCCGGCACCGGCACGCCCTCCTTCAGCCGCTGGGCCCGGATGCGGGCCTCGGGCTCCCCCGGCACGAGCACGTCGGGGCCGGCCGCGTGCAGGGCCTCGCAGAAGGACTCGACCTGGGCGAGGTAGCTCTCCAGCGGGACGAAGGCGGCGACGTCCACCGCGGTGATCACCGTGCCGAACGTGCCGTCGTACCCGGGCGAGCAGGCGGTGCCGGTGCCCGTGAGCAGGCCGCCGACCAGCTCGATGAGGACGCTCAGGCCGTAGCCCTTGTGGCCGCCGAACGGCAGCAGCGCCCCGCCCTGGTAGAAGTCGGCCGGATCGGTGGACGGGCAGCCGTCCGGATCGACGAGCACCCCTTCGGGGGCCGTCCGCCCGGCGGCCAGCAGGAGCCCCAGCTTGCCCTCCGCCATGGCGGCGGTCGCCCAGTCCATGACCACGGCCGCGCCGTCCGCGCGGGGCACGGCCCAGGCCATGGGGTTGGTGCCGAGCATCCTGCGGTGCCCGCCGAAGGGGGCCACGGTGGGGTCGGCGTTGCCGACGACCTGCGCCGCCAGGCCGCGCCTGGCCAGTGCCTCCGCGTACTCGCCGAGCCGGCCGACATGGTTGCACTCGCGGATGGCGACCACGCCGACGCCGTGCGCGGCGGCCAGCTCGGCCGCCTCCTGGGTGGCCAGGCCCGCGGCGGCCTGGCCGAAGCCGCGCCGCCCCGACACGACGGCGGTGGCGCCGCGCCGCGAGATCACCTCCGGGCGGGCGGCGGGCACGATCGCGCCGCTCTCGATCCGCTCGTGGTACCAGGCGACCCGCCGCACGCCGTGGGAGCCGTGCCCGGCCAGGTCGGCCTCGACCAGGGACGTGGCCACCACCGTGGCCGTGTCCGCGGGCACGCCGGCGGCGGTCAGGAGGTCATGGGCGAGAGCCCGGAGGTGGTCGGCGAGGACATGGACGGATGCGTTCACGGTGACCCGACTCGCTTGGGCAGGACTGCGTTCCGTGTGCGCGCTTATGCCCGATCACCGCTCCGCCAAACGGATCTAGGGAAAGGGCTTACCAAGGTGTTACCGGCTGCCGGGCAAGTGTCAGCTCAGCTCGCGGGCCGTCGCCGCGGCCATCCCGGTGCGGCCGAGGTCGGCCCTGCGGCCCGCGGCCATCCCGTCGCGGTAACCGGTGCCGCTGGTCCTCGGCACGCTCAGGCGGATGTCGGGATAGCGGGCGGCGACCGCGCGCTCCACCTCGGCCCTGCGGTCGGCCAGCACGAGGGCGGTGCCCGTGCGGGCCGAGTCGGCCTCGGCCCTGGACTCGGCCCTGGACTCGGCCTCGCACAGCAGCCGGTACACCTCGTCGGTGAACCCCAGCAGCCACGACCGGCGATAGGCCCGCACGGCGGTGACCTCGCCCGGCAGCTCGGCCCTGGCCAGCCCCGAGGCCATCTGCAGCAGCAGCGAGGTCGCCAGCAGGTCGGCCCGCTCCAGATCGGCCGCGAACCCGAACACGTGCACCCGCTGCCCGCCGTCGCCCCGCCCGATCAACAGCGGCCGGCACCGCAGCGCCTGCGCCACCAGGCTGACCAACCGCGCCTTCTCCCCGGCCCAGGGGGCGGGCAGGGTGACGATCCGGTCGCCGGGCACCTGGCGGGTGCCCGCGGGCGGCAGCGCGTCGATGCCGTGCTTGGCCATCAGCGCCGAGGCGGCGGCCATGAACGTGGCGCGCTCGTGCTCGTTGTCGGTGCGCTCGGCCTTGGCCAGCAGTTTCCTGACGCGTTCGAGCGTCCGCTCCCGCACCCCGCTCCCCCAACCGCCGCTTCGCCAGGACCTCGCCCCGGAGGGCCCCGTCCAGCCTACGGCTTGCCGGTCAGCACCCGCCCGTCGTCGGCGATGGCCGGGAACGCGCCGGTGTCGACGATGCCGTGCTGCTGGTACAGCGCCTCGATGAGCGCGTGCGCCTGCGGCTCCAGCTTCCACAGGGCACGGTACTCGCGCGCCGTGGCCAGCGGGATGCCGATCTCCTGGGCGATGTCCACCGTACGCGGCACGATGCCCTTGGAGATCTGCCGGTCCCAGAACTCGCGGGCGGCCTTGATCTGCGCGGCGCGTTCCGCGGTGCTGACGACGTGCGGGGTGGTGTCGAGCACCACGACGTCCTCGTCCTCGTCGTTGACCAGCTCGGCGAGGGCGGGCGGCAGCGCGGGGCGGGCCGGCACGGGGTGGTGGTCGGCCTCGGGCTCCCAGGGCACGCGGGGGTCGGCGTCGATGAGGGCGGAGGTGTTGTACAGCGCGGCGATCTGGGCCAGCAGCGCCTCCTGCCTGGACGGGTCCACGGCCAGCCCGGTGTGCTCGACGGCCTGGTCCATGGCCTTGTCGAGCTTGGCCAGCGCGGCCCGCATCTTGCGGTCGGGAGCGCCGGCCTCGCGCAGCGCCTTGGCCTTCTTGGCGGCCAGCGCGACCCTGGTCAGCCTGCGGTGCGCGTCGACCTCGCTGGCCGTACGGTCGCTCACCTCGGCCAGCCCCAGCCGGACCAGCAGCCGCTCGGGGGTGAGCCGCCAGTTGATGCGGCCGGTGCCGCGGATGCGGTGGCGCTCGATGGCCATGCCGCGCTCCCACAGCCAGGCGGCCACCAGCGGCGCGGCCAGGCGGAACACGGCCTCGGGCAGGCTGCGCGCGTCCATCGAGGACAGCACGGCGGTCAGACAGGTCAGGGCCCACACGGCGATGCCGTCGATGCCGGCGGAGAAGTTCTCGCGCATGTTGCGGCGGGCGCGTACGGCGGAGGTGATGATCGCGACCTCGATGAACGCGAACAGCAGTAACCGCAGCGGCCCGTCGAGGTCCAGCACGTCCTCGGAGAAGCGCCACATGCCCTGGGCGGAGACGCCGGTGGCGATGGAGGCGGCCACGATGGTCAGCACGTCCTCGATGGGACGCGGGGCGACGTACCTGGAGAAGATCCAGGTCACGGCACGCCAGGCGACCCTGAGCACCAGGACCGCGAGCACCAGGCCGACCAGGCTCAGAAGCGCGATGACGGCGGTGGCGAGCGGCTTCTCGGTGATGAAGGCTGTTATTTCCTCAAATGTCGGCATCAGTCACTATCCGTGATGGCTCAAACTCCGGCTCTATGCGACGAGATCATCGCAGAATGTCGCCATCTTGTACGCCAAACGCCGTCTGCTGCCCCACTTTGCCCTGCTTTCACTGCAGTTCAGGGCACTTGGCGGAGGTGTATCAGAGCGGGGCCTCCCCCCTCTGCCGTCACCGGGGGTCCGATTTCCGGAGGGGGTTTCCATGAAGATCTTCGGCCGCGAGCCGGCGCTCGTGCTCGGCCTGGTGAGCGCGGGCCTGCAACTGCTGACGGCGCTCTTCCTGCCGCTGACGACCGAGCAGGCCGCCGCGATCAACTCCATCGCGGCGGCGGGGCTGGGCGTGTGGACGGCGTTCGCCACCCGCGACCTGGACGGGGGGCGCAGCATCAAGGCGGCGGTGCTGGGGTTCGCGCAGGCCGCGGTCACGCTGGGGCTGGTGTTCGGGGTGTCGCTGACGGAGCAGCAGACGGCGTCGATCATGGCGTTCGTGGCGCTGGCGACCGCGGTGCTCGTCCGCCAGCAGTCGACCCCGGCTGCAACCCCGACCGAGAGCCCGACCGAGAGCCCGACCACGACCGAGAGCCCGACCACAACCACGAGCCCGACCACGACCGCGGTCTCTCCCGCCCCGGCGGAGGCCGGCGGCGCGGGAGAGAGCGCGGCTCCGTCCACCTGAGCCCCGGCGTGCTTCGCGATCATCGGGGGTTCGCGCACTGATCCCTGCCGTCTTGGTGACAGCTCCGATTCCGGCTGGTCGTGGGCCATGCCCGGGCGCACAATGGGACACGGAGGAGGGATTGTGAGCAAGCGATCGCGAAGACGCCGTGCTCTTTCCAGCGGCGCGCCCGCCTGGCCGCCCGGCTTCGGCCCGGGCGAACCTCACTGGACCGAGCGCGACTATCCCCCGTTCACCGATCCGCCCGGAGGCAAGGGCGGGGTGCGGGAGCCGCGCAAGCCGAAGCCCGCACCGCCCGCCCTGTCGGCCGAGGCCGTGCCGCCCGATCCGCCCGTGCGTGCGCGTGACCGGACGCTGCCGCCGCCGGAGGAGGTGACCAGGGCGTTAGCCGGGACGTGACCGTCCGCGGGAGCGGCGAGGGTGAGAGGTAAATTCGTCCTTTCGGAGGGCTCCATTCACCTTTCCGGATGGGACCATCTATGCAGGGATTTATCCCAACATGGTGTGATGCATCCCAGCCAGGACGGATATCGATGTCAGAGACAGAAGAGTTCCCGCTCGTCCAGTTCATGCGAGACGGGTTCGACCCCGTGGGCGAGCTAGGGCGCATCAGGGCCGAGCACCCGGTCTTCCCCATGCAGATCCCGGGCGACCAGACCGTGTACCTCGTCACCCGCTGGGAGGACGTCCGCGCGGTGCTCGGCGACCACGAGCGCTTCAGCAACGACTTCGCCGGGGTGATCGGCCTCGGCTCCAACCAGGAGGACCCGGGCGGGCTCGGCTTCCGCGACCCGCCCGAGCACACGCGGCTGCGCAAGTACCTCACGCCCGAGTTCACCATGCGCCGCCTGCGCAGGCTGGAGCCGCGGATCGAGGCCATGGTGGCGGAGTACCTCGACCGGATCGAGGCCAAGGGCGCGGCCGCCGGGATGCCGGTGGACCTGGTCGAGGAGTTCTGCCTGCCGATCCCGTCGCTGGTTGTGTGCGAGCTGCTCGGCGTGCCGTACGACGAGCGCGCCGACTTCGTCAAGCTCAGCAAGGACCGCTTCGACTTCACCGCGGGGCCTGAGGCGTCGCTGCAGGCGATCAACGACGCGATGACGTACCTGACGGACCTCGTGGCCAGGGAGCGGCAGCACCCCGGCGACGGGCTGCTCGGCCAGCTCCTGCGCGAGCACGGCGACGAGCTCGACGACCGCACGCTCGCCAGCATGGCCGACGGCCTGCTGACCGGGGGCCACGACACCAGCACCAGCATGCTCGCGCTCGGCACGCTGTGGCTGCTGCGCAACCCCGAGCAGGCCGCCAAGGTGCGCGAGGTGGACGGCTACGTCGTGGACGTGGTCGAGGAGCTGCTGCGTTACATGACGGTCGTGCAGGTCGCCTTCCCGCGCTTCGCCCGCGACGACCTGGAGCTGCACGGCGTACCGATCAAGAAGGGCGAGATGGTGCTGTGCTCGCTCACCGGCGCCAACCGCGACTCCGCCCTCGGCGGTGACATGGACGAGGTGCGGCCCGGCCGGGAGACGGCGGGCTCGCACCTGGCGTTCGGCCACGGCATCCACCGCTGCATCGGCGCGCCGCTCGCGCAGATGGAGATGCGCATCGCCTTCCCCGCGCTGCTGCGCCGCTTCCCCGGCCTGCGCGTCGCCGGCGAGGTGCCGTTCAGGGAACTCGCTATTGTCTACGGCGTCAAAGAGCTACCCGTCGCCTGGTAGAGCGGTTACGTTCGCTGTGTGAACGAGCCTGTCATCGACCTGACCGCGATCAGCGCCGTCGTGTTCGACACCGACGGCGTGGTCACTGACACCGCTCGGGGGCACGCGGCCGCCTGGAAACACGTCTTCGACGCGTTCCTGCGCGGCCGCTCGGCGCCGTTCGACATCCGCGACGACTATCTGCGCCACGTGGACGGTCGCCCGCGCCTCGACGGCATCCGCACGTTCCTGGCCGCGCGCGGCATCACCGTGCCCGAGGGATCGCCCGACGACGAGCCGGGCGCGCCCACCGTGCACGGGCTGGGCCTGGCCAAGGACCGCCTGTTCATGGAGCAGGTGGACAAGTACGGCGTGGCCGCCTTCCCCGCCGCGGTGGCGCTGCTGCACGAGCTGCGGCACCGCGGCGCCCGGACGGCCGCCGTCTCCGCCAGCCTGCACGGACGCAAGCTGGTGGGCTCGGCGGGGGTGATGCACCTGTTCGACCTGATGGTCGACGGCAACGACGCCGCGCTGCTGAACCTGCCCGGCACCCCCGACCCCGGGCTCTTCCTGGAGGCGGCCCGGCGGCTGGATCTGCCGGCGGCCAAGGTCGCGGTGGTGGTGTCCGCGCTGCCGGGGATCGAGGCGGGAGGCAAGGGCGGGTTCGGCCTGGTGATCGCGGTGAACGCCGGAAACGGTGGCGATCGCGGGGTTGTGCCGGAGTTGGGGGAGATCGAGGTGCGCGGGAGGGTTCTACCCTTGACGTCGTGACCGTTCTCATCGATCCGCCCGACTGGCCGGGGCCGCGCGGCCTCATGTGGTCGCATCTCGTCAGCGACAGCTCCCTGGATGAGCTGCACGAGTTCGCGGAGCTGCTGGGGGTGCCCGAGCGGGCGTTCGACCGGGATCACTACGACGTGCCCGAGACCGTGCACGCGCGGGCGGTGGCCCTGGGGGCGCAGGCGGTCAGCTCCCGTGAGCTGCTGCGGCGGCTGGTCGCGGCGGGGCTGCGGCGCCGCAAGCGCCATCTGCCCCGTTAGCGCTGCTGCAGGGTGGTCAGCTCCGCCGTCATGTTGGTCCTGGCTCGCTCCTCCCACAGGGCGCGGGCGCGCGGGGTGCGGTAGAGGGCGGTGGTGGCGAGCAGGCGGCGCAGCACCGCCGAGCGGCCCTCGGCGAACGCGGCGTCGGGGACGTGGGCGTACTCCTGGCGGATCGCGCGGGCGTAGTCGTCGTAGCCGGGGCCTGCCAGGACGGCCAGGTCGGCGTCGCACAGGACGGCGCCGTTGCGGTCGCCGGGGGTTTGCGTGTCGTGGGCGGCGGTGAGGCGGACCAGTCTGGCCGTCTCCGCCACCCTGCCGGGCGGGACGCCGCAGCGGGGGAGGCGGGCCTGGGCCAGCTGGGCGCTGCGTTCCTCGTCCCAGCCTGGGCGGCCGTCGTAGATCGCGTCGTGGAACCAGGCTGCCAGGCGTACCGGCGCCAGGTCGGCGGCCTCGGGGGCGAGGTCGTCGACGGCGGTCAGGACGGCGGTCAGGTGGGCGCGGGTGTGGTAGCGGCGGTGCGGCTCCGCCCAGCGCGCGATCAGCTCGGCCCCGAGCGCGAGCGCGGCGGGCGCGTCCCCCGCCAGCGCGATCCAGCCACGCACGAGCTCCGCGCCGCCCCTCGCTGGCGCGCCGCCGTGCGCATGCGCGTCACCTCGTGCAGGCGCATCGCCGCGCGCGGACGCATCGCCCTGCGCGGAGGCATCGCCCTGCGCGGACGCATCGCCGTAGGCAGGCGCGTCGTCGGGCGCGGGTGTCGGTGGGTGGTCGGCGATCACGATCCCACCGTACGCGGGCCTCATGGTGTTAGGGTCCTCGGCATCGGGTCGAATGCGGACAAGGAGCCACGGCGCCTGCCCCGGTGGCGGGAGCTGCGCCGGGTCGCGCCCGGGCGCCCGCGCTGGTCGGGGGAGGCCAGGGTCGAGGCGGCGGCCGACGTGGCGGAGCTGAGGCGGCTGGCCAGGAGGCGCGCCCCCCGCATGGTGTTCGACTACGTGGACGGCGCCGCCGAGGGCGAGCGGTCGATGGCCAGGGCGACGGAGGCGTTCGACCGGGTGGAGTTCGCCCCGCACGTGCTGCGCGACGTCGCCGAGGCGCCCACGTCCGTCGAGATCCTGGGCAGGCGGATCGCGATGCCGGTGGTGCTCGCCCCGACCGGGTTCACGCGGATGATGCACCGCGAGGGCGAGCGGGCGGTGGCGCGGGCCGCCGAGCGGGCGGCGGTGCCGTACACGCTGTCCACGATGGGCACCACGGCGGCAGGGGACGTGGCCGCCGCCGCGCCGGGCGGGTGGAACTGGTTCCAGCTGTACGTGGTCCGCGAGCGCGCCCGCAACCTGGAGCGGCTCGCCCTGGCCGCGGACGCGGGCATGGACGTGCTGGTGGTGACGGTGGACGTGCCGGTGGCCGGGGCGCGGCTGCGCGACGTGCGGCACGGGCTGACGATCCCGCCCTCGCTGCGCTGGCGCGGCGTGCTGGAGGCGGCGCGGCATCCGGCGTGGTGGTTCGACTTCCTGACCGGCGAGCCGCTCAGGTTCGCCACCGTGGAGGGCGCCCCCGACGACATGGCGGGGCTGACGAATCTGATGTTCGACCCCTCGGTGACGGTCGCGGACCTGGAGTGGATCAGGTCGGCGTGGCAGGGGAAACTGCTGGTCAAGGGCGTGCAGCGGGTGGACGACGCCAAGGAGCTGGCCGCCGTGGGAGTGGACGGGCTGGTGGTGTCCAACCACGGCGGGCGCCAGCTCGACCGCGCCGCCACCCCGCTGGAGCTGCTGCCGGAGGTGGTGGAGGCGGTCGGCGACCGTACGGAGGTGTTCCTCGACGGCGGGGTGCGGAGCGGGGCCGACGTGGCCGCCGCGGTCGCGCTGGGCGCCAGGGCGTGCTTCGTCGGCCGCGCCTACCTGTACGGGCTGATGGCCGGGGGTGAGCGGGGCGTGGCGCGGGTGCTGGACCTGCTCCACGCCGAGCTCGTACGGACGTTGCAGCTGCTGGGGGTCCGGGGCGGGGTCGAAGGGCTCACCCCGGACCTGGTGCGGCTCAGGGGAAGTTGACGATCTTCACCGGGATGGTGGCCGTGCCCTGGGCCGGGCCGCCGGTGTTGTTGATCACGTGGTTGATCGTGCCGTTGCCCCCGAGCGAGACCGTGAGCAGCGAGTGGAAGCGCACGTTGGGGTTCACGGGCGCCTCGAAGCCGCGCTCGGCCACCACGCTCGGATCGACGTTGAAGTAGCAGTACGCCCCCAGCCCCCACGCCTCGTGCGAGGTGACGGAGTCGGCGACCTTGTAGGCGGCGTAGCCCCGGGTGCCGCCGTTCATCCAGGCGGCCTGGTTGGGCGGGTCGTAGGGCATCTCGTTCTGGAAGAAGATGGTCCGGCCGCGCTGCCCGTTCCAGATGACCTGGTACTTCTGGTAGTGCTCGACGAACAGCCCGTAGGCGGTGACGTCGTCGCCGTTGACGATCAGGCCCGTGTCGGCGGTGTTGACCGTCCAGCCGATGCCGGCGCCGTGGTCGCCGCGCCAGGCCCAGATGTGGTCGATGAGCGTGTGGTCGCTGTTGACGACCAGGCTGGTCGTGGCCTTGCCGGCGTGGGCGCCGCCGATGCGGAAGAACACGTCCTGGATGGAGATGGGGTTGGCCGCGTGCGAGGCCGCCGAGCCGGGCGGGCCGACCTCCATGAGAACGGGTGAGTTCACGCTGCCCGCGTCGAACAGCAGCCCGGCCACCCTGACCCCGTCCACGTCGGCGACGCGCATCGGCACGACGCCGTTGTCGGGGATGATCGTGGCGTAGCCGAGGCCGAGCACGACGGTGTTCGCCCTGGTGACGTCGATGGTCTGGCCGACGTGGTAGATGCCGGGGGTGAAGAGCAGGTGCAGGCCGGCGGAGAGGGCGGCGTTGATGGTGGCGGCCGTGTCGGACGGCTTGGCCACGTAGAACTGGGTGAGCGGGATCGAGGTGCCGGTGCCGGGCCAGCTCGCGCCCCGGGTGTTCTGCCGCAGTGACGGCACGAAGACCTGGTAGGCCCCGGCCGCGTCCACGTACAGGTAGGGCTTCTCCCTGGTCACGGGGCTGTTGGCGAGCGTCGTGTACGGCGGCTCCGGGAACGACTGGGCGGGCGCGCCCTCGACGCCGGAGAACACCATGTTCCACACGCCGTTGAGCCAGCCGCCGATGCTGCTGTCGCGGGTGAACCACTGCTGCTGCGAGTACGGCTGCACGGTGCCGTCGATCCTGCTGTCGGCGATGTAGCCGCCGCTGGCCCAGCCGTACCCGCTGGGGGCGAGGTTGAGGTTGCCCCTGACGTGCATCCGGCGGAACGGCGCGGCCTGCGAGACCGCCCACTGGTTGGTGCCGCCGGGCGGGGTGATGGACAGGTTCTCGGCCGAGCGCCAGAAGTTCTGCGTGGCGTTGCCGCCGAACCAGCCGGCGTCCACCCTGACCTGGCCGTTGATGGTGACGTCGTCGGGGTTGCGGCCCAGGCCCATGATCGAGGTGTAGAAGCCGACGTTGGCGTTGACGTTGTAGCTGCCGGGCTTGAACAGCAGGGCGTGGCGCTGCAGGCCGAACTGGTTGGACTCCATCTGGGTGAAGACCGAGTCCAGCGTGGCCTGGATGCTCGACGACGGCATCGACGGGTCGAAGACGTGCACGTTGGGGCCGAGGTCGCCGCCGCCGGGCGGGGTCGTGGTGGTGGTGCGCACGGCCAGCTCCCACAGCGAGTAGCCCCAGCCGGTGGCCCTGGCGGTGCCGTGCACGCGCAGGTAGCGGCCGGTGCCGGTGACGTTCAGCGTCTGGGTGCCGCCCGTGGCGGTGGTGGTGGAGTACACGTCGGTCCAGGTGGTGGCGTTGCCGGAGACCTGGACGCGGAAGGCGGTGGCGTAGGCGGTCTCCCACTGGAGCACCACCTGGCAGATCTCCTGGGACGAGCCCAGGTCCACCTGCAGCCACTGCGGGTCGCTGAAGGCGCTGGACCACCGGGTGCCGGCGTTGCCGTCCACGGCGGCCGAGGCGGGGGTGCCGGCGTTCTCGGTGGAGGAGGCGGTGGCGGGCCGGTTGAGCGCGGCGTTCGCCGTGCCGCACGCCAGCGCCTGGGCGGCGGGCGCCGTGACCAGGCAGAACAGGAGTAACGCGGCCAGTGCGGCCACGAGGAGAGCGGGACTTCGGCGCGGGTGCACTGCTGGGCTCCTCACGAACGGGGGGTGGTGAAGAGAGCGCTCTATCGAGCAGAGCGTGCCTGCGGCCCGCACTTCTGTCAATGCTTGATTTAACTTCTACGCAATAGTGGTGACCGACGACGGATACGCGGCGTCGCCGAAGAACGGCTCGATGACCAGCGTCGCCGCGCCCAGCGCCACCGCGTCGGGGCCGAGCCGCCCGAGCACCACCGACTCCGGCTGGAACGGCTGGGCCTGCGTGTTCGCCGCGGTGGCCGCGCGGATCCCGCCGAGCAGCCGCCCGCCCAGCATCAGCCCGGCCCAGCCCCCGATCACGATGCGCTCGGGGTTGAACAGGTGCACCAGCGATGACAGGCCGGCGCCCAGCAGCTCGACGCTCTCCCCGATCACCGGCGAGCCCTCCTCCAGCAGCCTGGCCAGCGCCGCCTCCTCGTCGGCCGAGTCCGCCTCGACACCGGCCCGCTCCAGCATGGCCTCGGCCCCGAGGTAGGCCTCCAGGCAGCCGCGCGCCCCGCACCGGCACGCCCGCCCGCCGGCGACCACCTTCAGGTGCCCGACCTCGCCCGCGGCCATGCCCGCGCCGCGGTAGATGCGCCCGTCGGTCACGATCGTGCCGCCCACGCCGGACCCGACGAGCAGGATGATGGCGTCGCGGGTACCCCTGCCCGAGCCGAACCACAGCTCGGCCTGCCCCATGGTCTTGGCGCCGTTGTCCAGCACCAGCGGCAGCGTCGTGCCGGCCCGCAGCAGCGCGCCGAGCGGCACCGCCTCCCAGCCGAACGTCTTGGCCCGCACCAGCCCGTCGGGGCCCGGCTCGACGATGCCGGGGACGCCCACGCCCACGCCGAGCACCTGCCCCGGCGGCACCTCGCCCTCGGCGATGACGGCGTCCACGCCGGTCAGGATGTGGCGGGCGACCAGCTCGGGGTCGTGCTTGGCCGAGCGGACCGCGTAGTGGGCCCTGGCCCGCACGTTCATCTCCAGGTCGAACAGCTCCACCTTGACCTGGGTCTCCCCCACGTCCACGCCGACGGCGTAGCCGTAGGCGGGGTTGACCTTGAGCAGCACCCGGGGCCTGCCGCCGTCGGAGTCGACCTGCCCGGCCTCGACGATGACGTTGTCGGCGAGCAGGTCGCCGGTCATCGTGCTGACCGTGGCGGCGCTCAGCCCGGTCTGCGCGGACAGCTCGTTGCGGCTGGCGGGGCCGCCGAAGTAGAGCGCGCGCAGCAGCATCGCCCGGTTGCCCCGGCGCAGATCTCGTACGGTCTTGCGCCCTGACGTGCCCATTCTCGTCCCCGTCCCTGTCGAAGTCCGCCGCCATGTTAGTTCACGGGCCGAAGTACCCCGCCAACCGGTGTTACCAAAGCGTTTCCTGACTTTCTTCGGACCTTAGATTATGGTCTGGGCCATCCCCCCGATGAGGAGATGGCAATGAGCCGAGGACTTGTGCGAGGCGTCGTCGTGGCGGCCCTCGTGAGCGGGCTGGCCGCGTGCGGTGGCGACGACGGCGGCCAGGGCGCGGGCAAGGAGCTGACGTTCTGGATGTACCAGGACCGAACCCCGCAGGCGGGCCAGGTCATGGAGCGGGTTCGCCAGGACTTCGAGAAGGCCAATCCCGGTGTCACGGTCAAGATCGTCAAGATCCCCAAGGACGACTACAACACCAAGCTGGGCAGCGCCGTGGCCAGCAAGAGCGCGCCCGACGCGGGCATACTCGACCAGCCGCTGGTCTCCAAGTACGCCCTCGACGGCACGATCAAGGAGGTGCCCGCCGGGCTCATCGACGAGGCCGACTACTACAAGGGCGCGCTCGACACCAACCGCGCGGGCGGCAAGCTCTACGGCCTGCCGCAGGACCAGACCACGGTCGCCCTCTTCTACAACAGGAAGCTGGTGCCCACGCCGCCGAAGACCTGGGACGAGCTGAAGCAGGTCGCCGCCCGGGTGCACGCCGCCGACGCGAACGTGGCCGGGATGAACGTGCCCAAGGGCGACGGGTACGGCGCCTGGATGTTCCCCGGCATCGTGCACGGCGCGGGCGGCGAGATGGTGGACGACGCCGGCAAGAAGGTGCTGTTCGACCAGCCGCTGGCGGTGGAGGCGCTGCAGCTCTGGGTGGACCTCCAGGAGTCGTCGCCCCGCAAGATCACCGACTCGGACAAGCCGTTCGAGAACGGCCTGGCGGCCATGACGATCTCCGGCCCGTGGGACGTGCCGACGATCAAGGAGCAGTTCCCCGACCTGGACTTCGGCGTGGCGCCGCTGCCGTACAAGACCGAGCCGGCCGGCAACATCGGCGGCGAGGACTCCGTGGTCTTCGCCACGAGCAAGAACCAGGACCTGGCGTGGAAGTGGCTGGCGTTCCTGTCCGATGCGCGGAACAACGGCGCGGTCGCCGACGCGTTCGGCGGCTTCCCCGTGCACCTCAAGGCGCAGGTGCCCGCGGGCGGGCCCGAGCAGGCGGCCTTCCTGGAGCAGCTCAAGGTCGCGCACGCGCGGCCCGCGGTGCCGCAGTGGATCCAGGTCAACGACGAGATCATCGCTCCGGCCATCGAGTCGGCGCTGACCGGCAAGGCCACGGCGCAGCAGGCGCTGACGGACGCGGCCGGCAAGACCCGCTCCCTGCTCGGCTGGAACGGCTGACGTGGCGGCTCCCGTACTGGAACGGGTGACGACGGGACCCGGGAGGCGCGCCAGGCGCCGCCCGGGCGCCCGGCACCGCGACCACCTGATCGGCTGGCTGCTGGTCGCCCCGGCGCTGGCCTACTTCGTCATCTTCCTGCTGTACCCGGCCCTGTCCGCGCTCTACTACAGCTTCACCGACTGGAACCTGCGCACCGAGGCGAGCTGGGTGGGCCTGGCCAACTACGCCGACCTGCTGTTCGACGACGTGAAGTACCCGCACTTCTGGAAGTCGGTGAGCGTCACCCTGCAGTACACGCTCATCGCCGTGCCGCTGACGCTGGTCGCCGCGCTGGCGCAGGCGCTGCTGCTGAACGCGGTCAGGCGCGGCGCGAACCTGTTCAGGCTGCTGCTGTTCCTGCCGGTGGTCACGGCGGAGGCGGCGGTGGGCGCGATCTGGCGCTGGCTCTACGACCCGCAGTACGGCCTGATCAACACGCTGCTCGGGCTGGTCGGCATCCCGGGGCAGAACTGGCTGAACACCCCCGAGCTGGTCATCCCGGCGCTGGCGTTCATCGCCGCCTGGCAGTGCGGCATCTCGATGATCATCTATCTGGCGGGGCTGAAGGGCATCCCCGGCTCGATCCAGGAGGCGGCGGTCATCGACGGGGCCGGGCCGTGGCAGCGGTTCTGGCGGGTGACCTTCCCGATGTTGCGGCCGACCACGTTCTACCTGCTCGTTACGGGCGTCATCGCGGCGCTGCAGGTGTTCGGCCTGGTGTACGTGATCTTCTCGGGGAACGGGCGCAGCGTCACCGGCGGCCCCGAGCAGTCGGGGCTGACGTACGTGCTGCACCTGTACCTGTTCGCCTTCCGCTACGACGCCATGGGCGCGGCCTGCGCGATGTCGTTCATCCTGCTGGTCTTCATCATGATCGTCACCGCGCTGCAGTTCCGGTTCGTCAGGCAGGAGGCCGCGTGAGAAGGCTCTCCATGTATGTCACGCTGGTGCTGCTGGCCGCCGTGTCGGTGGTGCCGTTCCTGTGGATGCTGGCCACCTCGTTCAAGCACGGGCCCGACATCTACACCAAGACGCCGAACCTGCTGCCGCTGGACAAGAAGACCGGCGAGTGGGCGGCCACCCTGGACAACTACGCCTACGTGCTCGACGTCGGCGGGCTGGGGAACGCCTTCGTCAACAGCGTCTGGGTGTGCGCGATCCTGGTGCCGGCCAAGCTGCTCATCGACGCGCTGGCCGCCTACGCGTTCGCGCGCATCCCGTTCCCCGGCCGCGACAAGCTGTTCGTGATCATGCTGGGCGGCATGATGGTGCCCGCGATCACGCTGCTGGTGCCGCGCATCCACGTCACCCAGTCGCTGGGCATGTTCGACTCCGGCTGGGGGCTGATCGTGCCGAACATCGCCTCGGTGCTCGACATCTTCCTGCTGCGCCAGTTCTTCCTGTCGCTGCCCGGCGAGCTGGAGGAGGCCGCGCTGATCGACGGCGCGGGCCGGATGCAGATCTTCTGGCGGATCGTGCTGCCGCTGTCGAAGCCCGTGCTGGCGGTCGTGACCATCACCAGCTTCCTGTTCCACTGGAACGACCTGGTGTGGCCGCTGCTGGTCACCAACGACCCCGAGCTCTACACGCTGCCGCTGGCCCTGCAGCAGCTCGTCGCCAGCCCGGACGGCGGGCGCGCGTACTACATCATGGCGGGCGCCACGCTCGCCGTCCTGCCCGTGATCGCGGTGCTGCTGGTCTTCCAGCGCCGCATCCTGCAGGGCATCGCCTTCACCGGTCTCAAAGGTTAGGAGAGATCACTGTGGTCATCGAGGTCCGCGACGGGGTCGCCGTCGTCGACGGCGTGCCGCGGGTGCTCGTCACCGCCGACTATCCGTACTACCGCGACGACCCGGCCGTGTGGGCCGACCGGCTGCGTGCCGTACGGGACGGGCTCGGGATCGAGGTGATCACCTGCTACCTGCCCTGGCGGCACCACCAGCCGGAGGCGGGCACGGCGCCCGACTTCACCGGCCTGACCCATCCGTCCAGGGACGTCATCGGTTTCCTGGCCCTCTGCCACGAGCTGGGGCTGCGGGTGGTCGCCAAGCCCGGCCCGTTCATCCACGCCGAGGTCAACTACGGCGGGCTGCCCGACTGGGTGTGCCCCGACGCCGACCCCGCCTTCGAGGCGCTGCTCGACGCCTCCGGCGCGCCCTCCCGCTGGGCGGACGCCGCCACGCCCGGGGGCCGGCCGCTGCCCGCGCCCTTGGCCCCCGCGTTCCTGGCCAGGGCGGGCGAGTGGCTTTCGGCGGTGGGCAAGGAGGTGCTGGACGGCGCCGAGGCGGTGATCGCGCTGCAGATCGCCAACGAGGGCGTCTACACCAGCGGCGCGCTGCCGCTGACGGCCTACGACTACAGCGCCTCCGGGCTGGCGTTCTACCGCGACCGGCTGCGGGCCTGGTACGGCACGCCGCAGGCCTACGACGCCGTGCACGGCACCTCCCACGGCGCATGGGACCGGATCGACCCCCCGACGGCCGCCGCCGGCCCGCTCGCCCAGGCCGACTGGGGTCGCTGCCACGCCGAGTACCTGGCCGAGGTGTACCGCGTCTGGACCCAGGCCGTCGGCTCCGACCTGCCGGTCCTGGTGAACCTCAACCCGCCCACGGTGCCCGAGCTGGACGACTGGCTGGCCAGGGTGAGGCCGGAGCTGTGGGGCGAGATCTCCTACGGCTTCACCAACTGGATGGGCGTGGTGTCGGCCGACCGCGACGCGCACGCCCGGTACGTCATCGCCGCCAAGCGCGCCCCCGGCCCGAACCTGGAGGAGAACTGGGGCTTCTCCGAGCTCTACGACCCCGCCTACATCGACGGCGCGACCAGCTTCCACCAGTCGCTGCTGGCGCTGGCGGCGGGCGCGACCGGCTTCAACGTCTACACCGGGGTGGCCACCTCGGGCTGGGCCCCCGAGCTGGACGCCGCCGGCGCCGGGCCCTACCCGGACTGCCCGCCCATCGACGCGCGCGGGGCCGCCACCGCCAAGGCGCCGCTGGTGCGGGCGCTGGCGGGCTTCTTCGCCGTGCACGGCGCGGAATTCCTGGAGTGCGAGCCGGCGCGGCGGGACGCGTTCGGCCTGTACCTGCCCTACGCAGGGATCGCCGCCCTGTCCGGACCGGACGGGCCGGGATGCGGGCGGGCGCTGCTGGCCTTCCACGAGCGCATGCGGGCGCGGGGGCTGGACTACGGGCTGGTGGACCTGGAGAGCGTGCGGCCGGAGGAGCTGGCCGCGTACCGGTCGGTCACGGTGCCCGGCGGGCCGTTCATGCACCGGCGCGTGCAGGAGCTGCTGGCCGCCTACGCGCGGGCGGGCGGGCTGGTGCTGGTGGACGGGCCCGTGCCCGCGCTGGACGAGCGGCTGGCGCCCTGCGCGCTGATCACGCCGTCCGCTCCCCCGCCTGCCGCCGAGGAGAGCCTCGTCCTGTACGGCGAGGCGGACGCGTTCCTGCGCAGCCATCCGGACCGGGATGTGCACTACCTCGTCGTGCTCGTGCAGTCGGGCAACGAGGGGCCGATCGGCCTTCGCACCCCGTACGGGACCGTCGAGGTGGTCGCCGCGCAGGGCGGCGGCGCGGTGCTGCGGCTGGCCGGCGGCCAGGTCGGCGACCTCGTGATCAGAGGGCTCAACGGCTATCTCGACTGCGCCGTGGAGGGCGGCGTGCGGCTGAACGGGGTGCGCACCGGCGCCGTCGGGCCCGGCGATCTCGTCCGGATCAACGGCCGACTTGTCTAGACGAAAACGGGATATGCATCGATAGAAAGGACGGGTATTTCGCCACCGGTGTCGTCGCTCTGCTCCTTCGCACGGGGACCCGCCCGCCGAGAGGAGATCGCCATGGCATCAGGAGAGTTCCAGGTCATGAAGGTGCCGGCCGAGCAGCTGGCCGGCCTGCTTCACGGCCAGGTTGTCGATCCCGGTGCGCAGCCTACCTACGTGGTCCACCGCGACGAGGGTTGGACGGTGGACGTGAGCTGGGAGGTCACCGGCGAGCTCATCGACTGGCTGGCGGGGCGCTGGCAGTTGGAAGTGATCGCGGACCTGGTGGGCGGTGGCGAGACCAGGCATCCCTCGCCACCCGTGGAGCTGACCTTCACCCCCGGCTCCGGCCGATATACGGCCTCGATCCCCATGCGCGGCCAGCTGTCCCCCGGTATCTATGACCTGGTGATCAACCTCACCACGACGACGGCCGCGGGCACCGCGGGGGCGCTCGGCGGATTCGTGGTGATCAGCAAGGTGACGGTCAAGGAGTGACAACCCGCCCCCGGATCGCCGGGGGCGGTGATCATCCTGCAAGCATGCCGCAAGCGAGGCCTCCTAGGCTCCTGGCCGCGGCCCACCGGGGAGACGAGGGCCGCCGGACTGTATCTGACGCCGACGGGGCGCGCTCTATCTCCTTGAGCCCTCCGGATAGGCGACGGGACCAGCAAACGGGAGACTCCATGTCCGACACTCCGATGACCGCGGATGACGTGCTGCGCATCGCGGCCTACAAGGACCGGAGCGCGGCGCTCGAGGCCATGGTCATCGCCTACAGCTACCACCGCGTGGCCGGGGACCTCGCGGTGCGCCTGGGCCGGGCCGCCAACAACTGGTACTGCTACGCCACCTGGACCTCCAAGGCGGTCGGCGAGAGCCTCGACCTCGGCCCGAACTCGCCGTTCATCGAGGACTTCGGCCGCCGCCTGCGCGTGCCGCAGCGCTTCAAACGGCTGTTCAGGGCCGCGCTGCTCACCCTGCTCGGGCCCAGCTACCAGCTCGGCCTGGCGCTGGCCAACCGCGCCATCTTCCTGGAGACGGCCAGCCTCGCGGTCAACCTGTGGAACGACGAGCCCGACCGCTTCCTCAAGGTCAGCCCCGAGTCCGACCTGACGCCGACGCCGCCGGAGTTCCTGACGGACCTGCTGTCGCCGGCCGACCCGCGCTACCTCAAGGACGCGGCGCAGCTCATGGTGGAGGCGGCCGGGACCGAGGACCAGGCGGAGCGGGCGGAGCTGATGCTGGGCGCCAACATCGCGCTGTCGGCCTACGAGCAGGCCCGCGCGCAGGCGGCGCTGGAGCTGGTGCTCTACCGGCCGGTGCGCTGGCTGACCCGGGTGTCGTGGCGGTCGCTGCGCTCGCTGGTGACCCGCAGGCCCTTCCCCCGCTTCAAGCTGTACGCGGCGCCGCACGCGGACCAGCCCTGGCTGACCCGCAAGCTGGAGGACCTGTGGTCCTCGCTCTACACCCGCCGGATGTTCGCCGTCGCCACGCCGCTCAGCGACGTCAAGGTGGGCAGGCCGCTGACCGCCCCGGCGGGCGTCGACCTGGCCGAGGTGTGGGCGCCGATCCAGAACGAGCGGGTACGCAAGCTCGCCGAGGAGTTCATCACCGAGGACCAGGAGGCGTCCACGGCCGGGGTGACCGACTGGGTGTCCTACCCCGACCGCATGCGCTTCATCGTCAGCTACTTCCGGGTCTACCAGACCGTGGACGCGCTCTACCGGGTGCCGTTCGAGCAGAAGATCGCCGACGGGATGGCCGAGGAGATGGCGCGCGGGCTGGTGCCCGAGGCCATCGGCGGCATGCCCGCGCTACGCGGCAGGAAGGTCTACGCCTTCCCGATGGAGACCGATCCGGACGCGTACGAGATGGCGCACTTCGACTTCGAGCCGTTCCTGGAGGCGATCCCCCTTGACGACCGCTAGCGACTAGTCCAGGAAGTCGCGAGTGATCTCGCGGGCCTGCAGGAGCCCGCGCAGCCTCGCGAAACAGCGGGCTCGGGTGGGCCCGATGCTCCCGACCGGCCTGCCCAGCCTGCGCGCCACGTCCACGTAGTGGGGCTCGGAGGTTTCCGTGAGCGCTCTGAACAGCACCCTCTGCGCTGCCGGCAGCTCCTCGACCAGCTCTTCGAGCGTGCCGGCCAGCCAGATCCTGGCCAGCTCCCTGTCCACGTCGTCCGTGCTGCCCAGCGAGTCGAGGTCCGGGGTGCAGATCTCCTTCGTGCGCTTGGTGAGCTTGAGGCACTCGCGGAAGGCGATGGTGGCCAGCCAGCCGGGCATGCGCTGGCCGTCCTCGACGCTGCCCAGGTTCTGCCAGGCGAGCATCCACGTCGTCTGGAGCACGTCCTGGGCGTCCTCGTGGCTGAGCCTGAAGCGCCGGATGCGGGCCTTCAGCATGGGGCTGAACTCCTCGACGAGCTGCTCCCACGCCCAGGCGTCACCTTCCTGGGCGGCGCTCACCAGGGCGCCGGTGTCGAGTCGTTCGATGGTCTGTGCGTGCATGGCGATCTCCCCGCCGGTCCGGTTTCTCGGGGGGCCAATTCCGGCCGGCTACCTCACGGTGCGACGGGTGATCCGAAAAGACTGTTCCGAAGGAGACAGTACGAGTGTGGTCCTCGTCACATTCGAGAGATCGGTTACCACATGCTGTCGGCCCGCGGAATGCGGCCTAGAGTTCTTGCATGAACGCGCGCAGCGGGCTTCCCCACGACGTCGAGCCGGTCGCAGCCGTGCTGGCGGAGATCCCGTTGTTCCAGGTGCTCGGGGAGAGCGGCATCCAGAGCACGGCGCGGGCGGGGGTGGCGCGCCGCTACCGGTCGGGGCAGATCATCTTCCATCAGGGGGACCCGGGAGAGTCGCTGTACGTGCTGCTCGACGGGCTGGTGAAGGTGGTCTTCACGACCGAGCACGGCGACGAGATCGTGCTGAACATGCTCAGGCGGGGCGACACGTTCGGCGAGATGGCGCTGCTGGACGGCTCGCCGCGCTCGGCCTCCATCGTGACGGTGCGGGCCGCCTGGGTGTTCGCGCTGCCCAGGGCGCGGCTGCTGGAGCTGATGCGGGAGCACCCGGGGCTGGCCGACGAGTTCCTGCGCCTGCTCGGCCGCATGGTGCGCAGGCTCACCGGCCAGGCCGCCGACCTGGCCTTCCTCGACCTGGGGGGACGCCTGGCCAAGCTGCTGCTGCAACTGGCCGACCGGCACGGCCGCTCCGACGGCGTGGTGGACCTGCCCGGGCTGACCCAGTCCGACCTCGCCGCGCTGATCGGCGCGTCGCGACCGGCGGTCAACCGGGCGTTGCAGTCGCTGGTGTCGAGGAACCTCATCGCCGTCCAAGGGCGGACGATCACGCTGCTGGATGTCGCCGCCCTGCGGAAGAGGGGCGGCCTCTGACCGAACTGGGGAGTACGGGGTAGATGAACGATCACGACGAGCGCTGGCCCGAGGAGCGGTTCCGGCAGCTCAGGCAGCAGGCCGACCCGGACGTCGACAAGGTGGTGGCCGAGTACCTCCAGGCGCAGCCCACGGGGAAGGGCGCGCTGGAGCTGGTCAAGGCCGTGGTCGCGGAGCTGGCGGCGGCCAAGCGGGAGGCCAGGGCGCCCTCCGGCGAGCCGCCCGCCGCCGAGATCTTCGAGGCGATCGACTTCGTCAGGGAGCTGCCGGAGTGGGGTGACGACAGGGAGCTGCTGGCCAGGGGGCAGGCCGTGTTCGCCGACCACGGGCTCTACCAGTCGGCCGCGCTGTTCTTCGCCTGCCTGCCGATGGCGTACGTGGAGGTGTCCAGCGCCAAGGTGCTGGCCGGCGTCTCCAACCTGGCCACGCACAGCATGACCCGCCGGGTGGCTGAGACTGGGCAGATGCTGGTGGACGTGATGGGCCTGAAGGCCACCGACAGCCTGCAGCCGGGCCGCCCCGGGCACACCACGGCGATCGGGCTGCGCATCCTGCACTCCTTCGTGCGGGCCCTGGTCGCCGAGAAGTACGCCGACGACTGGGACACCGAGCGGTACGGCCCGCCGGTCAACCAGGAGCTGCTGCTGGCCACGCTCTTCGACTTCTCCGTGGTGACGTGGGAGGCGATGGAGACGATGGGCGTGGTGCTGAGCGACGAGGAGCGCACCGCCAACCTCTACACCTGGAGCGTCTTCGGCCACCTCATGGGCATCGAGGTGTGCAGCGACGGCCCCCTCACGCTCGAGGACGTGCCGCCGGTCAGCGCCCGCCTGGGCCGCATGCTGGAGCCCAGCGACGAGGGCCGCCGCCTGATGGCCGTGCTGCTGCGCGAGATGGAGGCCTACATGCCGCTGGGCTGGCGCAAGATGCCGCGCAGCCTGGTGCACTGGATCTTCCGGCACGCCGAGCACGGCGCGCACCGGGTGCCGGACCTGCTCGGCGTGCCCGCGCCCGCCTGGTGGTTCACGGCGCTGTTCGCGGCGGCGCGTTCCGCCCATGAGCGAAACCGGCTGGCCGGGCCCGTGCGCGGTGTGGTTCGCTGGCTGGTACGGAAGGCCGGGCGGCACGTCGTGGTCGCGCTGATCGACCGCCACTCCGACGGGCAGGCGGCGTTCAGGATCCCCGACGAGCTGGCCCGCGCCTGGCGGATCAAGCAGTCGGCCCCAGCGGTCAGGACGCGCGCGATCCGCCGTACCGTCCGCACGACGCTACGAGCGCCCGCGCAGGGGCGGAAAGGCCCGCGCTAGTGACTGCCGCGTATGAGCCCAGACGTGAGGAGCACCGGCGTGAGCCGGGCACGCTCACCACGGCGACCATCCTGTTCACCGACGTGGTCAGCTCGACCGCGCTGCGGATCAGGCTCGGCGAGGAGCGGGCCAACGTGGTCTTCCGCCGCCTGTACGAGCTGCTGCGCTCGGTGGTGACGGCCAGCGGCTCGAGTTTCACCAAGAGCCTGGGCGACGGGCTGATGGCCGTGTTCGACTCCGCGACGGCCGGCCTGGACGCGATCATCGCGGTGCAGCAGGCGGTGGCCGACGAGAACGAACGCGCCCTGGAGAAGATCTCCATCAGGGCCGCGCTGGCCGCCGGCGACGTGTGCTGGGGGCACGACGACGTGAGCGGGCTGCCCACGGTGGAGGCGGCGCGCCTGGTCGCGGTGGCCGAGGGCGGGCAGGTGCTCTGCACCGACCTGGTCAGGCGGCTGGCGCAGGGGCGCAGCAGGCACGAGTTCAAGGACCTCGGCCGGCTGCCCGGCAAGGGGCTGCGCGAGCCGCTGCACACCTACGAGCTGCACTGGCAGAGCGCCGACCACCACCTCGGCGGCGGGCTGGCGCCGTGGCTGGACGACGCGGGGGCGCTGCCCTTCGTCGGCCGCGAGGAGGAGCTGCGGGTGCTCGACGGGGAGCTGGCGGCGGCCGAGTTCGGCAGCGGGCTGGTGATCCTGGAGGGCGAGCCGGGGGTGGGCAAGACGCGGCTGGCCTCCGAGGTGGCCAGGCGGGCGCTCAAGCGGCAGTTCACGGTGCTGGCGGGGCGGTGCACGGATCCGGCGCGCAAGGCCTACGAGCCGATCGCCGGCGCCGTGGAGCGGCTGGCCCGCACCTCGCCCGCGCTGCTGCTGCGGGCGGGGGTGGACCAGCGGTGCGGCCAGCTCGTCCGGCTGGCGCCGTCGCTGGCCGCGCCGCCGCTGTCGCTGCAGGTGCCGCCGGCCACCGAGCCCGTCTCCGAGCGCTACCACCTGATGGCCGCGGCCCGCACGCTGATCGAGCGGCTGGCCACCGTGCGGCCCGTGCTGCTGATCATCGACGACCTTCAGTGGGCCACGCTGGAGTCGCTGCAGATGCTCAGCGCCCTGATGTGGGACGCCGACGCGCTGCCGCTGCTCGTGCTGGCCATGTCGCGGCCGGTGCCGGTCGAGTCCGCCCCGCCGCAGACGCTACCCGAGCTGCACAAGCTCACCGCCGGTGCCCGGGTCTTCCCGGTGCCCTCGTTCGGGCTGGACGAGGTCTCCTCGGCGCTGACGCAGGCCCGCGCGAGCAGCGATCCCGAGCGGCTGCACCGGATCACGGGCGGCAACGCGTTCCTGGTCAGCGAGGTGATCAGGGAGCTGGCGGCGGGCAAGGAGCTCGACGCGCTGGCCGTGCCCGACTCGGTCACCCGCATGGTGACGGCCCGCCTGTCGCAGCTGCACCCCGACGCCAGGGACCTGGTCACCCTGCTGGCCGTCGGCGAGCGGATGACCTCGGCGGAGCTGCGCCGGGGGCTGGGCCTGGACGAGGCCAGGTTCGTGGCCGCGGTCGAGGAGGCGATGGGCACGGGCCTGGTGACCATGCTCGACAACGGCTCCTGCCACTTCTCGCACGAGCTGACGCGGGACGCGCTGTACGCCACGCTCTCGCCGCCCCGGGCCGCGCTGCTGCACGGGCGGGTGGCCGACGCGCTGTGCGAGACGGACCCGGCGGCGATGCGGGCGCGGCCGTACGTGGTGGCCGCGCATCTGGTGGCCGCCGCCGAGCAGGGCCGCGACCCGGCCAGGGTGCGCGCGGCGGCCGACGCGGCCGTGCAGGCCGCCCAGCACGCGCTGGCCGGGCTGGCGCACCGCGAGGCGGTCACCTGGTACCAGCGGGTGCTCGACCTGCTGCACGACTTTCCCGAAACCACGCTGGAGCGGCGCGCCGAGCTGCTGGTCGAGTGCGGCAGGGCGATGTGGCTGGCCGGGCATCCGGAGGCCAGGCGCACCCTGCTGGACGCCGCCGACCTGGCCAGAGAGTGCGAGCGGAACGACCTGCTCGTCACCGCGGCGCTCGGCGGCGACCGCGGCTCGGCCATCTCGGCCGCGCCCGACAGGGAACGCATCGCGCTGCTGACCGAGGCCCGCAAGGTGGTCGACTCCACCGACGTCAGCACCAGGGCGCTGCTGGCCGCCCAGCTCGCCTCTGAGCTCATCTGGGCGCCCGACGGCGAGCGCCGCTTCGCGCTGAGCGACGAGGCGGTGGCGCTGGCCCGCAAGTCCGGCGATCCGCGCACGCTGGCGAGCGTGCTGGGCATGCGCAGCCTGACCATCATCCCGGCCGACCCGCTGCACCAGCGCCACCGCGACGGCGACGAGATGCTGGAGGCGGCCCGCCGCACGGGTGACGACCTGGCGCTGTTCCACGCCTACATGCAGCGCACTCCCCCGGTGCTCGACCTCGGCGACACCACCAGGGTGGCCAAGCTGCTCGGGCAGGCCGACGAGCTGGCGCGCCGGCTCGGGCAGCCGCACCTCACCTGGCTGATCGGCTACTCCACGGCCGGCCTGACGCTCATGCAGGGCGACCTGGTGCAGGCCGAGGCCGAGGCCGAGTCGGCGTTGCGGCTGGGCTCGGAGATCGGCCGCCGCCTGGAGGCCATGGCGATCTACTCCGAGCAGATCAGGGAGATCAGGCGGTTGCAGGGGCGGCTGTGGGAGCTGCGCGACCGGCTGCGCCGCGCCGCGCAGCGCCCGCGCGTGGACCCCGTGCACGCGGTGCTGCGCTACCTGTGCGAGCTGGATGACGAGGAGGCGGCGCCGCTGCTCGACCGCATCCTCGGCTACGGCGGCGCGGCGCCGCCCCGCAACATGGCGCACCGGTCCGCGCTCGACAACCTGGCCGTGGCCGCCGCCCGGCTGGGGCGCTCGGAGCTGGCCGGGCGGCTGTACGACTCGCTGGCCGCCGGCGGGGAGACGTTCGGGCACGGCGCGGTGGCCCACCACTGCGGGCACCACTACCTGGCGCACCTGTGCGTGGCGACGGGCGATCCGCGGCGGGCGGCCGAGCACTTCGAGGCCGCGGCCGAGGTGCACGAGCGGCAGGGGGTGCCGCTCATGCTCGCCGAGTCCCTGCTCGACTGGGCGGACCTGCTGGACGGCGGCGACCTCGGCGGGCCCAAGCCGGCGGACCTGCGCGAGTGGTGCCGCTCGCTGCTGGCCGGGCGGGGCGCGCTGCTGCTCGAACGGCGCGCCACCGCTTAGCCGGGCCGTTTAAGCAGGTCAGGGGCAGGGCAGCCCGTTCGAGTGAGATTGAGCGGCTACCCGCCCATCGGTTCGTACGCGTTCCTGTCCGACTGCCACACGGCGGCGCTCGTCGCCGCCGACGGCGCGGTGGAGTGGATGTGCGTGCCGCGCTTCGACGGCCCCAGCGTGTTCGCCAGGATCCTCGACCGGGGGCGTGGCGGGGCGTGGGAGCTGCACGTGGAGGAGGCGTCGGTGGCCGAGCGCGGCTACCTCGACGAGACGCTGGTGCTGCGCACGCGCTGGGAGGGCGCGCAGGGCTCGGTGGTGGTGCACGACTTCCTCGCCCTGTCGCCCGCCGGCGACTCCGCGGGCTCGCCCGGCGGCATGCGGCCCGTGCACCTGCTGGTGCGGTGGGCCAGGTGCGAGCGCGGCCGGGCGGTCGTCAGGTCGCGGGTGCTGGCCAGGCCCGGCTACGGGGTGCGCGAGGCCCGCTGGACGGCCCGCGGCGAGGTGCTGGCGGAGGAGGAGTCCGGCCTGGTCCTGCATGGCACGCCGGAGCCCGAGTCCCGCACCGTCCTGCGCGAGGGCGAGTCGCTGGCGCTGACGCTCGGCTACACGGGCGCCGTCCCCGACGGCCATCCCGGGCGGCTGCTGGAGGACACGGTGCGGTCCTGGCGGTCGTGGTCGGCCCGCTGCGGGTACGCGGGCATCGGCGCCAAGGAGGTGCGGCACAGCGCGATCGTGCTGCGCGGGCTGCTGTACGACGAGGGCGGCGGGCTGCTCGCGGCGCCCACGACGTCCCTGCCGGAGTGGCCGGGCGGGCCGCGCAACTGGGACTACCGCTACGTGTGGCACCGCGACGCCGCCCTGACCGTGCTGGCGCTGCTGCGGCTGGGCCACCGCGAGGAGGCCGCCGGCTATCTGGAGTGCCTGCTGCGGCAGTGCGGGGGCGACACGGAGCGGATCCCGCCGATGGCGGCCGTCGACGGGATGCCGGTCACCGGTGAGAGCGTGCTCGGCCACCTGGCGGGGTACGCCTGCTCCCGGCCCGTACGGATCGGCAACGACGCCTCCAGCCAGCACCAGCTCGACACCTACGGCCACATCCTGGACGCGGCGCTGGCCTACCACGAGGTCACCGGCGAGCTGAACGGGCACGACACGTCCCGGTTGTGGCGGCTGGTCCGGCTGGCGCGCAAGCAGTGGCGCGAGCCCGACGCCGGGATCTGGGAGGTGCGCGGGGCGCCGCGCGCGTGGACGTACTCCAAGCTGTACGCCTGGGTGTGCTTCGACCGGGCGGTGCGGCTGGCGGAGCTGACCGGCGAGGAGGGGCTGCCGCTGGAGGAGTGGCGGGCCGAGCGGGAGGCGGTGCGCGAGGACCTGCTGCGGCACGGCTACTCCGCGGAGGCCGGCGCGTTCACGCAGACGTACGGCTCGACGGGCGCGGACGCGTCGCTGCTGCGCGTGCCGCTGGTCGGCTTCCTCGACGGGCGGGACCCGCGGGTGCTGGGCACGCTCGACCACGTGCAGTCGCGGCTGGGCGAGGGCGGGGCGCTGCTGCACCGCTACGACCCCGAGAGCACGGGCGACGGGGTGGACGGGCCGGAGGGGGCGTTCCTGCTGTGCTCGTTCGAGATGGTGTCGGCGCTGGTGCTGGCGGGGCGGACGGCGGAGGCCCGTGACCGGTTCGAGACGCTGTGCGCGCGGGCGGAGCCGCTGGGGCTGTTCGCCGAGGAGATGGCGCCGGACGACGGCAGCATGCTGGGCAACTATCCGCAGGCGTTCACGCATCTGGCTCTGATCGAGGCGGCGCTCAACCTGGACGCGTCCGGGACGACGGATGAGCTGCACGACTGGGCCAGCCGGGGCGGATAAAGGGTTCAACCTCAGACCTAACCGGCATCACGCCCATGCCGGGCAGGTAGGCGGGCGCATCCTTGGACGGTCCTTCTCCCTCCAGTGGAGCCGCGCCATGGGATATCCATCCGAACCGCACCGCAGGCAGCAGGAGTACCCGCCGTACCTGTCCGGCCCCGACCAGGCCGCGGGCCCGCCGTACGGGTACGGGCCGCCGGCCCCGCCCGCGCCGCCGCGCCGCCACCTGGCCCTCGTCCTGGCCCTGGCCATCGGCGTGCCGCTGCTGCTGATCGGCGGCAGCGCGACGGCCTGGTTCCTGCTCATCGCCCCGGTCCGCGAGTCGATCACCTCGGCCTCCGCCGCCCCCGCCGACCCGCGCGCGGCCTCGGAACCGGGCGCCGCGGCGCCCGACGAGCCGGCCGGCGTGCCGTCCGACGCGCCCGCCGAGGAGGCCGCGCCCGGGGGCGACGACGGCGACCCGCTCACCAGCGAGCCCGGCGGGACGATCACCCTGAAGGGCATGGAGGCCGGCTCGAAGGTGGCCGTGACGCTCGACGAGGTCTACAGCGAGGCCCAGCCCACGCAGGACAGCATCCAGCCGAAGCCGGGCAACCGGTTCATGGCGGTCCAGCTCACGCTGACGAACAAGGGCCGCGTCGGCTACAAGGACGCCCCCATGAACGGCGCCGTGGTGATCGACTCGGAGCGGCAGCAGTACCCGTTCTCGACCGCCTACGTCGAGCAGGGCCAGCAGTTCCACTGGGCGACCTCGATCGACCCGAGCGACAGCCGCAAGGGGCTGATCGTGTTCGAGGTGCCGGACGGCGCCGAGATGGTCGCCCTGCAGTTCACGCTGAACAGCGGTTACGCCGAGCAGAGCGGCGAGTGGAAGCTGAGCTGACCGGCTCCTCAGCTCGTACGGTCCAGGCTCAGCGTCCGGCCCGCCTCGATGGCCACCCGCACGCTGCTGGCCAGCGTCTCCTCCACGGCAGCGCCCTGGATCTCCAGGTCACGCATGCCCTCGGCGTCGTCGGTGTGCGCCAGCAGGGCCCGGTACTTGTCGTTGTTGTCCAGCGCCTCGCGGGCCCGCAGGGCGGCGTCGGCCTCCTGGACGCGGCGCGCGTACCGCTCCAGCTGCTCCACCCTGGCCGTCACGGCCGCCACGGAGCGGCGCAGCGCCTCCTGCTGCGGCTCCAGCACGGCCTTCAGCTCGGGGGTCACGGCGACGCCGCGCACGGCGCGGTCCTGCTCCTCGTGCAGGTGCGTCTGGACGCGCAGCAACATCGCGATCTCCCAGATCTGCCGGGGCAGCAGCACCTCGTTGGCCAGCCCGTCCAGCAGGCGGCGGCGCATGACCTGGGAGGTGTAGACGCGCATCACGGCCCGCCTGGCGCGTTCCAGCAGGGCGCGGGCGGGCGGTGACAGCTCGGGGACGAGGACCACCCGGTCGCGGTACGGGGCGCGGGAGACGCCCAGCCTCGGGATGAACGAGTCGATGACCGCCAGGCGCTCCTCCTCGGTCAGGCCGGGGTCGGCGACGAAGTCGACCGTGCGCCTGACGTGGTCGCGCTCCTGGGCCAGCCGCCTGGCCTCCTCGGCGGCCAGCGACCGGCGGCGCACCGAGTCCTGGGCGACGACGAACCCGCTCAGCCCGACCAGCCCGACCAGCACGGAGAACACGGCGCCGACGGGCCCGGCGACCAGGTACATGGCCAGGCAGGTCATCAGGACGGTCGCGGAGAACGCGACCGATAACAGCGCGTACAGGCAGCCCTTGGCCACGCCGTCCCCCTCTGAGCGAGTTTCCGAAGTGCCCTGAGAGTTCACCATAGCTCCCGCTCTCGTTAAGATCACGGGCTTGCTTGTCAGCGCAGGTAGGAGGCTCCGTTGAGGTCGAGTACGGCGCCGCTGGCCCACTCGGCGTCCGGCGAGGCCAGGTAGAGGACGGCCGCGGCGATCTCCTCGGGCCGCGCCACCCTGCCGAACGGGCTCTGGGCGCGGATGGCGTCGCCGCGCGGCGCCTTGAGGTGCTCGTTGGTCATGTCCGTCTCGACGAAGCCGGGGGCCACGGCGGCCACCGCGATGCCGCGCGGGGCCAGGGCCACGGCCAGCGACTGGCTCATCGCGTTGAGCCCCGCCTTGCTGGCGCCGTAGGCGGGCGCGTCGGGCTCGCCGCGGAAGGCGCCGCGCGAGGAGACGTTGACGATCCGGGCGCCGGGCGGCATGTACGGCAGCGCGCACCAGATCGCGTTGGCCGCGCCCAGCAGGTTCACCTCCAGCGTGCGCCGCCAGGCGTCCTGCCACTCCTGGTACGACAGGTCGGTGACGGGGTGGTGGAAGTACCTGCCCGCGTTGTTGACCAGCACGTCGATCGCGCCGCCCAGCTCCCGCGCCGCCGCGTCCACCATGGCCCTGACGGCCTCGGGGTCGGCCAGGTCGGCGCGCACCACGGCGTGCCCCCCGCCGGGCAGCTCGCGGAGCAGCCCGTCGGCCTCCTCGGCGGAGTCGCGGTGGTGAATCGCCACCCTGTCTCCTTGCGCGGCGAACGCCGCCGCGACCGCCCGTCCGATGCCTCGCGATGCTCCGGTGACAAGAACTGCACGTCCGCTCATTCACGGCACATTAGGGGATCGGCCTGGCATGGCGGCAGCCGGGGTTCGCGATCAAGGACAACCGGAGGCGGATGCCGGACGTCTCACTAATCCCGTTCCCTATCAGGAGTCGCGCCATGGGATATCCGCCCCTGCCGTCCGGCCCGTACGGACCACCGCCTCCGTACCAGCAGCCGCCGTACGGCATGCGGCCCCCTGGACCTCCGTCCGAGCAGGAACCCGTGCCGGAGCCTCTCGACAACCGGCCCCTCGTCGTGCTGCTCGCGGTCGGCGTCCCGCTGCTGCTCCTGGGGGCGTGCGCCGCCGTGGTGCTGGTGCTGACGGACACCGGGCGGCCCGCGGTGCTCACCGGCTCTGAGGGGGCGACCATGGTCATCACCCAGGCGCCGCTTCCAAGCGAGCCACCGGCGGCGGGTGACGCGGTGGGGCAGCCTCCTGTCAGCGCGCCCGCCCATGGTCAGCCCGTCACCAGCCCGCCCGCCGCGAGCCAGCCCGCCGCCACCGCACCCGCCGCCACCGCACCCGCCGCCACCGCACCCGCCGCCACCGCGCCCGCCACCGCACCCGCCGCCACCGCGCCCGCCACCGCACCCGCCACCGCACCCGCCACCGCACCCGCCGCCGGTCAGCCTCCGGCCGGTGGCGGCGCGGCGAACCCGGCCCGCGCAGGGACAGACCGCCCGCGTGGGCGGCGCGCTCACCCTCCAGGGCACCGACCCCGCCCTGAAGGTGAGCGTCACCCTGAACCGCGTTATCAACCCCGCCACCCCCGCCTCCGACTTCCTGAAGCCGCAGTCCGGCAACAAGCTCGCCGCCGTCGAGATCACCCTCACCAACGCGGGCCAGGCCGTCTACACCGACGCCCCCACGACCGGCGCCTGGCTGATCGACGCCGAGGGCCGGCAGTACCGCTTCTCGCTCTCCAACGTCACCGAGGGCCAGAGCTTCGGCGGCACCGTGACGGTCAACGCGGGCGACTCGCGCAAGGGCGTGATCGTGTTCGAGGTGCCGGAGGCGGTGCGGCTGACCACGTTCCAGTTCGGCCTGAACTACGGGATCGCCAGCCAGAAGGGCGAGTGGACGCTGTCCTGACGCTCATCGCCCGCGCAGGATCAGCCGGGCCAGCCGCCGCGGCCGTTTGCGCCGGAACGCGGCCCGCTCGTTGGCCTGCGGGTAGGGCGCGTCCGGCACGGGCACCCCGAGGAACGCGCACAGCGGCTCCCACCCGTCCCCCGTCTCGAAGACCAGCAGCCGCTCGGCCGGGATGGTGGCCCTGACCTCGGCGACGTGCCGTTCGAAGACCTCGATGACGTGCTCGCGATCGTCGATGCGCCCGCCGAAGACCGGGTCGACGAAGGTCGCCCTGGTCATCCGCGGGTACAGGGCGAAGTCCGGCGACCGCCTGGCCACCAGCCACCGGATCGCGCGCCGCCGCAGCGGCGGCCTCCCCCGCTGTTCCAGGGCGCTGCGGAAGATGGTGGCGCTGACGCTCTCGTACCAGCGTCCCGGGTCGCGGACGGTCAGGATGACCTTGGCCTCGGGGTAGTGTGCGGCCAGCTCCCGCCAGTACGCGGAGGCGGGCCAGTCGAGCGCCGACCGGAACCCGGCGAACAGCGCGTCCCAATCCCGCGTGCGCCCCTCACCGACGTCGAGCCACTGCCGCACCCGGTACGGCTCCGCGATGACGGTGGACATGTGGTAGCAGGGCCCGAGTCCGAGCAGTTCGAGTGCCGCCTTCAGTGACCTCGTGCCCGTACGGCCGAAGCCCGCGCCGATCACCTTCACCCGCGCACCTCTGATCCTTCTCTGATGTGCGCCACCTAATGTCGCGACAAATCCCGTTATATGACGGCATGAGGCACTCCGGGAACGCCCCCACACCGCACAGAGGAGCCCCACCATGCTCTTCCCGTCCCCCCTGATCGAGGCGCTGCGCAAGGCCCCCGCGACCCCCGCCTTCGAGCACGGCGGCAGGACCGTCACCCGCGCCGAGCTGCTGGAGCTGATCCGCCGGCTGGCGGGCGCCATGCGCGAGGCGGGCCTGGGCCCCGGCCGGGCGCTCGCCGTCCGCACGGAGGTCACGCCCGAGGCGTTCGCCGCGCACATGGCCGCGCACGCGCTGGGCTGCCGCGTCGTCGGGGTCCGCCCCGGCTACCCGCCCGGCCAGCTCGCCCACGTGCTCGCCATGGACGTCGACGCCGTCCTCGTGGACCCGCTCACCGCCACGCCGCAGCTCATGACCAAGCGCACGCTCTCGCTCGGGCCCGTGCCCGGCGCCGCCGACCTGCTGGCCCATCCGGACGACGGCCGTCCGCTGGAGGTGACCGCCCGGCCCGGCGACGTGGCCGCCCTGACCTTCACCAGCGGCAGCACCGGCCGCCCCAAGGGCTGCGCGATCACCTATCAGGCGCTCACCGAGCACTGGGCGTGGCAGCCGCGCGGGTGGGGGCCCACGGCGGCGGCCTTCGCCCGCGCCTTCGAGCGGTACCTGCTGTTCGGGACGCTGGCGAGCATGGTGGTGCTGGAGTTCCTGGCGCCGTGCCTGCTCGGCGGGGGCACGGCGGTCATCCCGGAGGACGACGGGCGGCCGATGTTCCCGTACGCGATCGAGCGGTACCGCATCACCGGGTCGATCATCACCGTGCCGAGGCTGTTCAGGATGCTGGAGCTGCTGGACTCGGCGGACGTGTCGAGCCTGCGGGCGCTGATGGTGTCGGGCTCGCCGATCGCCCCGCGCCGGCTCAGGGCCGCCGCCGAGCGGCTCGGCCCCGTCGTCTACCAGGGGTACGGGCAGACCGAGGCGGGCAACGTGGCCATGCTCACCCCCGCGCACATCGCCGCGGGCATCGTGGCTCCCGTGGGCCTGCCGCACCCCGGGGTCGAGCTGAGCGTGCGCGACGAGGCCGGCGACGACCTCCCGCCGGGGCGGACGGGCGAGATCCACGTGCGCAGCCCGTACGTCATGGCGGGCTACTGGGGCGACGAGGCGGAGACCCGCGACACCCTGCGGGACGGCTGGCTGCGCACCCGCGACCTCGGCCACGTGGACGCGGCGGGCTTCCTGCACCTGGAGGGCCGCTCGCGGGACGTGGTCATGGTCAACGCGATGGTGGTGTACGCGGGGCCGATCGAGCGGGTGCTGACCGCCCACCCGGACGTGGACGAGGCGTACGTGGTGGGCGCGCCGGACGAGGGCACCGGCGAGGCGGTGCACGCGTTCGTGGTGCCGGCGCCGGGCCGCGTGCCCGACCAGGCCACCTTGGCCGCCCGCGTGCGGGCCGAGCTGGGCGAGGACAGCGTGCCCAAGACGATCACGGTGGTGCCCGGCGTCCCCATCGCCACCAGCGGCAAGCCCGACAAGCGCGCCCTGCTGGCGCAGCACGGAGGAGGGCTGTTCTGAGCATTCTCTGAGAATCAGCCGCCAACACTGATATTTGCCCCTTCAACCACTTTGCAGTGACGGAGGCGTCAGTGGCGGACCACACCCTCGACTACCTGGTGATCGGCGCCGGACCCGCGGGCCTGCAACTCGGCCACTTCCTGCACCGGGCGGGCCGGAGCCACCTCATCCTGGAGGCAGGCTCCGGGCCGGGCCAGTTCTTCCGCACCTTCCCGCGCCATCGCACGCTCATCTCGATCAACAAGAAGCACACCGGATGGCAGGACCCGGAGCTCAACCTCCGGATGGACTGGAACTCCCTGCTGTCCGACGAGCCCGGCCTGCTGTTCACCCGCTACAGCGACCGCTACTTCCCGCACGCCGACGACATGGTGCGCTACCTGGGCGACTTCGCCGAGTCGTGCGGGCTGCCCATCGCCTACGGCTCCCGGGTGATCCGGGTGGACCGGCCGGACGACTTCCGGGTGACGACGCAGGACGGCCGCACGTACCGGGCCCGCCGGGTCGTCGTCGCGACGGGCGTCACCCTGCCGAACATCCCGCCCATCCCGGGCATCGAGACGGCCGACCTGTACGGCACCGCCTCCACCGACCCGGCCGACTACCTGGGACAGCGGGTGCTGATCATCGGCAAGGGCAACTCGGCGTTCGAGACGGCCGACAACCTCGTCGAGACGGCGGCGGTCATCCACGTGGCGGGGCCGCACTCCGTCCGCATGGCCTGGCGCACCCACTACGTCGGCCACCTGCGCGCGGTCAACAACAGCCTGCTCGACACCTACCAGCTCAAGTCGCAGAACGCGCTGCTCGACGGCGACATCAGGCGCATCGAGCGGCAGCCGGACGGCACGTTCCGGGTCACGGTGGCCTTCGCCCGGGTCAACGAGGTCACCAAGGACATCCCGTACGACCGGGTGATCGTCTGCACGGGCTTCCGCTTCGACTCCTCGATCTTCGCCGACGACTGCCGGCCGGAGACTGCGATCAACGGCAGGTTCCCGGCGCTCACGCCCGCGTACGAGTCGGTCAACGTCCCCGAGCTGTACTTCGCCGGCACCATCACCCAGTCGCGCGACTTCAAGCGCGGCACCAGCGGCTTCATCCACGGCTTCCGGTACGGCGTGCGCGCCCTGCACCGGATCATGGAGGCCCGCCACCACGGCGTGCCCTGGCCGGCCAGGCGGCTGCCCGCCGATCCGGCGGCGCTCGCGGCGGCGGTCATCGAGCGGGTCAACCGCACCTCGGCCCTGTGGCAGCAGTTCGGCCTGCTGGCCGACGTGATCGTGCTGGACGGCGACGGCACCGCCCGCTACCTGGAGGAGCTGCCGCACGATCTGCAGGGCCCGCCGATCGGCGAGCGCGGCCACTTCGCGATCACCCTGGAGTACGGCCCCGGCCACGACCAGGTGGACCCGTTCGACATCGAGGTCGCCCGCATCAGCCAGAGCGACTCAGCCCGCGCGCACGAGGGCCACTACCTGCACCCGGTCGTCCGGCACCACCTCCCGGGCCGCCCCGTCGCCGCCCACCACGTCACGGAGAACCTGGAGAACGAGTGGGACTCCCCCGAGGTCCACGTCGAGCCGCTGCGGGCCTTCCTCGCCGCGCGGACGGCCCGCGTGCCCGCGTGAGGGAGGGACGGGCATGCTGATCATCCTGCTCGCCGGGGCCGCCCTGCTGGCCGGGCTGGCGAGCCTGCCGTGGTGGCTGCCGGACCGGATCGTGGCGCTGCGCGTGCGCGTGTTCGAGCGGATCAACGGGGACGAGGGCATCCCGGTGCCCGGCGACCTCGTCGGCATCGAGCACTTCGAGCGCGTGTACGCGCACCCGGCGGCCGGCGGGCGCAGCAAGGGCGCGGCGTTGTCGGACGTGTTCTGGTACTGGCTCTCGCCCGGCCCCGAGATGCACCAGGAGCACCTGGAGGCGGGCGACGTCTACGACGCCGTGGCCCGGGTGACGCGCCGTCTGCTCGCCGTGCGCCGCGCGGAGGCGGAGGAGCTGGCCCGGCGCTGCGCCGGCCGCGCGTTGCGGGACGTGCGCGGCCTGGTGCGGCTGCGGGACCTGATGATCCCGCTGTGGGCGGAGTTCTCCTACGAGCTGGTCTTCGCCGAGCCCTGCCCGCGCCGGGCGCGCGACCTCATCACCGCCAACGCCGCCGACGTCGCCGCCTCCCTCAAGTGCACGCGCCTGCGGCACCTGGGGCGCCGCACCCGCCTGACCGCCTACCTCCTGCGCAACCTGCACCGGGTGCGCCTGCCCCTCCCCGAGGGCCTGACGCCGCGGCAGCAGGCGTATTACCTGCACGGCGCCTTCTTCACCACCGCCGTCGTGCAGCTGTCGGAGGCCATGGCCCACCTGCTGCTGGTCCTGGCCCGGCACCCCGGCGTGCAGGAGCGGGTGCGCACGGGCGACGACCACTACCTCGACCAGGTGATCGCCGAGACGATGCGGCTGTATCCGCTCTTCGGCATCGCCCACCGCATCACCACCGGCGACATCGCGCTCGACGAGCACACCACGATCCCCGCCGGCTCGGTGCTCTGCTTCAACTACCCCGCCTTCCACCACGCCGGCTGCCCCGACCCGGACCGGTTCGACCCGGACCGGTTCGCGGGGCCCGGCGCGAAGCGGCTCAACCACATCCCGTTCGGCGTCGCGGCCAACCGGCCGTGTCCCGCCTGGCGGCTGGCGCCCATCGTCATGCGGGTGGTGACGCGCGAGGTCCTGGGCCGTTACGTGCTGGACTCCTCGGTCCCGCACACCCGGTCCATGCCGCATCGCGGGCCCTGCCTGCTCACCCCGCGCGGCGCTCCCCACAGGCCCGGCCCGGCGCTGGCGTACCTGCGCGTGCGCGACCGCTGGGAGGAGGTCTGGCGCGGCCTCGCGCAGCTCGTCCTCGGCACGTACATGGTCTGGGACGCGCGCAGGCTGCGGCTGTGCGAGCGCCATTTCACCTCTGACGGCTCTGACGGCCCCGATGGCTCGGAGGACAGGTATGCACGTCCTGGCTCACGTCACGGCTCCTGACACGAATCTCGCGCTGGTGCTCAAGGTCCTGCCCGCCCTGGTCGTGCTGCTGATCGCGGCGGCGGTCTGCGGGCGGCTGGCCCAGTTGGTGATGCAGCCGCGCGTGCTCGGCGAGATGGTCGCCGGCGTGCTGCTCGGGCCGACGCTGTTCGGCTGGCTGTTCCCCGAGGCGCAGGCGGCGCTCTTCCCGCCCGAGGTGCGGCCCGTCCTGTACGTGCTGAGCACCATCGGCCTGACCCTCTACATGTTCCTCGTCGGCGCCGGCATCGAGCACGGCGGCCAGACACCCGGCGAGGTGCGCAGGGCGGGCGTGCTGGCCGCGTCGGGCATCCTCCCGTCGCTGGTGCTCGGCGCCGCCACCGGCCTGCTGCTGTACGACCTGCTGTCGCGGCCCGACGTGCCGCCGTTCCAGTTCGCCCTGTTCGTCGGGGGCGCGCTGTCGCTGACAGCCTTCCCCATGCTGGCCAGGATCCTGTACGAGCGGGGCCTGCAGAACACCCCCATCGGCCGGCTCACCCTCATGGCGGCCTCCATCGACGACGCGCTGGCCTGGTGCGTCCTGGCGCTCCTGTCGGCCATGCACCTCGGCACCGGCCCCGGCGGCGCGCTGCCCACGATCGCGCTGACCGCGGCGTTCGCCGTCGTGATGCTGAAGGTGGTGGCCCCGCTGCTGCGCCCGCTGGGCAGGTCCGTGGCGCGCACCGGCCGGTTAGGCCCGACCGCCATGTACGTCGTCATCCTCGTCCCGCTCGCCGCCGGCTGGGTGACGGACTGGATCGGCGTGTACTCGGTGTTCGGCGGCTTCTTCGCGGGCCTGGCGATGCCCCGGGACCCCGCGTTCCGCCAGGCGTTGCACAGCCGGATGATGGAGCTCGTCTCGACGCTGCTGCTGCCCACCTTCTTCACCTTCTCCGGGCTGAACACCCAGCTCGGCGGTATCGCGGGCGGCGCCATGCTGGGGGCGTTCGGGCTGATCCTGGTGGCCGGGTTCGTCGGGAAGTACTTCGGGTGCTCGCTGGCGATGCGGGGCATCGGGTTCGGCAGGCGGGAGTCGTACGCGGTGGGCGCCCTGATGAACGCCCGCGGCCTGATGATCCTCATCTTCATCAACATCGGCCTGGCCCAGGGCATGATCACGCAGGAGCTGTTCGCCATGCTGGTGCTCGTGGCCGTGCTCACCACCGCCGGCGCCCTGCCCCTGTACAAGCTGGCCCTGCCCGACCGGCTGGAGGCCGGCGCCAAGTCGGCGCAGGATGCCGGGGCGGAGCCGGTCGAAGCCCCGTCCAGGGTCTCCTGACCGATCGTGTCCGGCCGTTTCTGGTGGGCCAATGCCCGAGTGGACCTGGAAAATCCGCGTATGCGGTGAAACCTTGGTCTGGTGGCTGGGACATCAGGCACGGCCGGCCCACCCGCACGCCGGCTGTTGCTCGTCGAGGACGACCGCGAACTGGGGAACATGCTGGTCGGCCTGTTCACCGAGCAGGGTTACGCCGTCGATCTGGCGCCGGAGGGGCAGCGCGGGCTGCACCTGGCGCTGTCCCGCGACTACGACGTGCTCGTCGTCGACCGCGGCCTGCCCGCCCTCGACGGCATCGACCTGGTACGGCGGCTGCGCCGGCAGGCGGTCACCGCGCCGGTGCTGGTGCTCACCGCCTTCGGCTCGGTCGCCGACCGGGTGACCGGGCTGGACGCGGGCGCCGAGGACTACCTGGTCAAGCCGTTCGAGATCGACGAGCTGCTGGCCAGGGTGCGCGCCCTGCACCGCCGCAACCTCGACCTGGCCGGCCTGCTGCCGCTCGGCGCGGGCTGGCTGGACCCCGAGGCCCACCTGGTCCGCCTGCCGTCCGGGGAGCAGGTGACGCTGTCCGGCCAGGAGTGCAGGCTGCTCAGCGAGCTGGCGGCCAGGCCCCGGCAGGTGCACACCCGCAGGTCGCTGCGCCAGCGGGTCTTCGACGGGGCCAACAAGGAGTCGATCGTGGACACCTACGTGTACTACCTGCGCAACAAGCTCGGCTCCGGCGTCGTGTGCACCGTGCGAGGGGTGGGCTACCGCCTGGGTGCGTTGTGAGCCTCGCCCTGTTCGGCCGCCGCCCGGCCGGCGGGCCGCGGCTGCCCGACCCGGACCGGCGGCTGCTCGTGCGCGCCAGGCGGCGCATCACCGTGCAGGTGGCGGGCGCGATCTCCGTCGTGCTCGCGCTGGTCGGCGTGCTGGTGTGGTGCGCCATGGGGCACAGCCAGGGCACGGCTGCGGAGCGCGACCTGGCCGCCGCCGCCCAGCGCTCGCCGATCGCGTACCCGCCGCCCTGCGTGTGGCTGTACGAGCTGCGCGCCGACGGCACCGTGCGGGCCTCGCCCGGCGCGCCGGCGGCGCTGCCCGTGCGGGCGGCGCTCGCGGCCGGGTCCGCCGGCGCGGGGCCGCGCACGGAGCGGGTCAGCGTGGCCGGGCGCGACTACCTCATCCACACGCGCGAGCGCGGCGGCGCCGTCGTGCAGGCCGCGATGGACCTGCGTTACCAGGCCGCCGAGCAGCAGCGGCTGCTGCGCACGCTCATCGGCGCGGAGCTCGTGGGGCTGGTGGCCGCGCTGCTGGTCGGACAGGTCGTCTCGCGCCGCGCGATCACGCCGCTGGGCGAGGCCCTGGCCCGCCAGCGCCGCTTCGCCGCCGACGTCAGCCACGAGCTGCGCACGCCGCTGACCCGCCTGCACACCCGCGCCCAGCTCCTGTCGCGGCGGCTGCGCGGCGGCACCGACCCGATCCTGCTGATCGACGAGGTGGACCAGCTCGCGACCGGCACCAGGCAGCTCGGCGAGGTGGTCGAGGACCTGCTCAGGTCGGCCCAGTTCAAGCAGCTGCGCCGCCCCTTCGGCCCGGTGGACCTGGCCGTGCTGGCCGCCGAGCTGGCCGTGGCCGAGAACGCCAGGGCGGCGGCGCAGGGGGTGAGCATCGAGGTGCGCTGCGACGGGCCCGGCGACCACGTCGTGCGCGGGGTGGAGTCGGCGCTGCGGCGGGTGATCTCGGCCCTGCTCGACAACGCGCTCGGCCACACCGGCCCCGGCGGGCACATCTGGGTGACGCTGTCGTCCGGGCCTGGCACGATCGGCCTCACCGTCAGGGACGACGGCGCCGGGCTGGACCCGGAGGACGCCGAGCGGCTGTTCACCCGGTTCGAGGGCACCGGGTTCGGGCTGGGGCTGGCGCTGGTGCGGGAGGTGGTGGACGGCCACAACGGCACGATCACCGCCGACGGCCGCCCAGGTGGCGGCGCCGTGTTCACCGTACGGCTGCCCGCCGGCCCGCCCGCACCGATGGTGCAGCCGACCTATCAGAGGTATCAGCCGCCGCTACCGGGGTAGCCAGGACCGAATGCGAATCGAGGACTGGTTCCTCACCGGTGAGGAGCGCGGCAACCCGGCGACCAAGCTGAAGCCGTGGTCGTGCGGGAACGACGTGCGCCCGCTGATCCACGGCTCCGCCTACTTCGCCGAGCTGAAGACCTGCCTGGAGCAGCTCGGCAAGGACGACCTGGTGCTGTTCGCGGACTGGCGGGGCGACCCCGACGAGCGCCTGACCCCGGACGGGCCCAGCGTCGGCGCGGCGATGGCCGCCGCGGCGGAACGCGGCGCGCTCGTCCGCGGCCTCATCTGGCGCTCCCACCTGGACCTGCTGCGGTTCAGCTCGGCCGAGAACCGCCACCTGGGCCAGGAGATCGAGGACACCGGCGGCCAGGCGCTGCTCGACACGCGTACCGCGGTGGGCGGCTCGCACCACCAGAAGTTCGTCATCCTGCGCCACGACCGCGACCCGGAGCGGGACGTGGCCTTCGTCGGCGGCATCGACCTGTGCCACAGCCGCCGCGACGACGCCTCCCACGAGGGCGACCCGCAGCGCGCCCCGATGCCCGGCGTGTACGGGCCGCGCCCGCCCTGGCACGACGTGCAGGCCGCCATCCACGGGCCCGCCGTGGCGGAGGTGGAGCAGGTGTTCTGCGAGCGCTGGGAGGACCCGGCGCCGGAGACCCGCGACCCGGTGCGCCGCCTGCGCGACCACCTCGGCCGCCTCGACGACGCCCCGCCGCTGCCCCGGCCAGGGCCGCCCCCGCCGCCCGCGGGCCACCACTGCGTGCAGTTGCTGCGCACGTACCCGGCCCGCCGCGGCTACCCGTTCGCCCCGGACGGCGAACGCAGCATCGCCCACGCCTACCGCAAGGTGCTCGCCAGGACACGCTCGCTGATCTACCTGGAGGACCAGTACCTGTGGTCCACGGACGTGATCGAGCCGTTCGCCCGCGCCCTGGAGCGCGAGCCCGGCCTGCGCATGATCGTCATCGTGCCCCGCCACCCCGACCAGGACGGCTGGCTCGCCGGCCCCGCCAGCCTCATCGGCCGCGCCGACGCGCTGGAGCGGTTGCGGCGCGCCGGCGGGGACCGGGTCGGCATCTACGACGTGGAGAACCACCACGGCACGCCGGTGTACGTGCACGCGAAGGTGTGCGTGGTGGACGACGTGTGGGCCACCATCGGCTCGGACAACGTCAACCTGCGGTCGTGGACGTACGACTCGGAGCTGAGCTGCGCGGTGCTCGACGAGCAGGAGGACCCGCGCCCGCCGGCCGGGGCGCTGCGCTTCGCCAGGGACCTGCGGCTGACGCTGATGGCCGAGCATCTGGATCTGCCTGACGAGCGGGTGGATGAGCTGTGCGACCCGGTGGCCGCCTTCGACGCGTTCAAGCGGTCGGCTGAGGCGTTGGAGGCGTGGCACGAGTCCGGCGGTGAGGGGCCGCGGCCGTCGGGGCGGTTGCGTCCGCATCCGGAGCCGCGCCTTTCGCGGGCGCAGAAGCTGATGGCGCTGCCTCTGTACCGGTTCGCGGTGGACCCGGACGGCCGCCCGCCCGCCCTGCGCCGCTCGCGCGACTTCTGAAGCCCGGCGGGTCAGGACGACCGCCCCGCTCGCTACACGAGGCGACCGGTCCAGGACGCCGCCGCGGCCTTGTAGATCATGGCTGCCTGGGAGTCGAAGTACGCCGATACGCCGGTGTCGTAACGGTTGTCGGCATCGGTGTCGGACACGCTCATCGTGACGCCGTTGAGGTAGCCGAGCTGCTTGCTCGCTTCGTAGCGCAGCAGCCACGCGGAGCCGAGCGAGCCTTCACCGGTGAACGGGGAGTCGACGCCGACGAGCCATTCGGCGGACAGCTCGGGGGCCGCCACCCAGGACGCCGTCCCGGTGGACTGCTGGAGGTTGCGCCCGTTGTAGGGCAGGGTCCCGTCGGGGTGCGGGCCCGCCGGATAGCCGAGGAGCCTGAGCGAGGAGCCGGCCGGCTGGTTCCAGGCGAACCCCTGCCCGCCGGTGTTGTCGCCCAGCCGCCCGGTGTCGCTCAGCACGCCCGCGGAGTCGGCGGCGACGCCGTTGTAGACGGTCATGAACGCGTAGTCGCGCTCCAGGTCGTCGTAGAGGGAGAACTCGTCGTGGACGAAGGCGCTCTTGCCGACGTACAGCCCCTCGGGCGCCGCACCGTCGGCGTAGCCGGGCACGAACACCACGTGGCTCTGCGCGGCCGAGGCGCCCTCGATGTCGAGCACGCAGTGCCCGGCCGTGGCGACGAGGTTGCGGTACTGGCTCTGCAGGGCAGTGCCGGTGCACCAGTGCGGCTGCCCGTCGCCGCCGACGAAGAACACCTTGCCCACGGTCGCGGGATCCTCGCCGTCCGGGGGGATCAGCGGCGCGGTGCTGCCGGGCTTGCCGTCCGGGACGGGTGCGACGGGCAGGTCGGTCACGGAGACCGACGTCCGCACGGCGTACGGTGTGGCGTTCCTGAGGTTGGCGCCCCCGTCGGCGAGCCAGAACGCCGCGGTCTGCAGCCCGGCGGCGGCGGTGCCGGCCAGCGGGACCGAGGCCACCGCGGCCTGGGCCGGCGTGGCGGTGCTGCCCACCAGCACGATGCCGAGACCTAACGCGGCCAGTGTGCGCTTCATGTCGGATCTCCCCGTTCGATTCATGGGGCGCCTCATGGGCGGCCCCGGCGGACGAACGATCAAGATCCTATGCAGGGGTGGCCGGGAAGGCCACCCCTTATCGAGCATGAGTTCTAATCAAGGCGTGTACTCGTAGGCGCCGGCCTCGATGCCGCCGTCCGAGCCGATCGCGACGCCGTTCAGGTCGATCTGACCGTACTTGACCTTGCCCAGCCCGATCGCCTTGCTGCCGGCGAGCAGCCGCAGCGGGTCGGCCGGATCGAAGCGCGGGTCCTCGAAGACATTGCCGGTGCCGTTGTCGCCGCCCTGGTACTGGTCGCCCTCCAGCACGTTGTAGGAGTTGGCGGCAGCGGTCACGCCGGGGGCGTAGACGCTCTTCTTCTTGGCGTAGACGGCGTTCTGCGTCATCGTCAGGTGCTGGTTGGTGCAGCTGGCGTCGCAGACCACGCCCTCGGCGTCCTCGTGCGTCAGATAGACGGAGTTGTTGCGGAAGACCGTGCGCAGCACGGGGCCGTTCGGCTCGATCGGCGAGCCCGCCTCCTCCTTGTACGGCCCCCGGGTGACCAGGCCGCCCCTGGTCCGCTCGCCGTAGATCGCGTTGTACTCGAACACGTTGTCCGCGGTGCCGTCCGGGTCCTGTGACTCGCCGTTCGCCGAGGTCAGCGTGCCCAGCTCGGTGAAGGTGTCGTTGTCCACCGAGACGTTGTGGTGCACCCAGTTGCGCGAGCCCTTGAAGATCTCGACCGCCGCGCCGTCGAAGACGTAGTCGTAGCTCGGCGCGATCGAGCCCCTGATGTCGTTCCAGGAGATCTCGGAGTCGTCGCCGTGGACCAGGAGGGCGAAGGCGCCCGAGTCGTCGTTGGCGTACTCCTCGCCCATCTCCGAGGCGTCGGTGTTCACGCTCATCACGTTGTTGTCGACGAACTCGTTGCTGTTGACGGAGGTGTAGTCGGCCTCCTCGTCGATGTAGACGCCCGCCGAGGCGCCGGTGATGTAGTTCTGGTTGAGGAAGTTGTGGTCGCCCTCGATCGAGAACCCGGACCACTCGCACCGGCCCGTGCCCACCACGCCGACCTGGAGGTTGTAGACCTCCAGGTGGTCGCCGGTGAGCAGCACGCAGGCCACCTCGTCGGTGCCCTTGATCACGGGCTTGGCGCCGGTGCCGTAGGCGTCCACGACGATGGGGGCGGCCTGCGTGCCGTCCTCGCCGATCGATAACTGCTCCGCCCACGTGCTGCCTCTGCGCAGCAGCAGCTTGGAGCCGGGGGCCAGGGTGGCCGCGTTCGCCTTGGCCAGGGTCCGCCACGCGGCCGTCTCGGAGTTGCCCTGGTTCGTGTCCTTGCCGTTGACGCTGTCGACGTAGTAGGTGGCGGGGGCCGCCACCAGCGTCGTCGCCGCGGCCGGGGCGGCGACGACGCTCGTGATCATGAACGCGAACGCGGTGACGCCCACCGCGTACCGCTTCACCTTGGGGTCTGGCACTGCTGTTCCAACCTCCTGCGAGCAGCCGGAACCCTCGCTCCGGCATGCGGACGTGGTGGCCCTTCCAGGGGACGACGGCGTCAGGGATTGCCGTTGATCAGGGCCCTGGCCAGGTCGGGGCTGAAGGTGCCCGCGGGGGTCGTACCGGCGATGCCGCACGGCCCGTCGGAGTCGCCCGGCACCTTGACCCAGAACAGGTACTCGGCGCCCGTCGCCTGCTGCCGCGGCGGGGTGCCCAGCTTGCGGCGCGGCGGGTTGCACCAGTTGTCCTCAGGCGTGCTGTCCACGTACGGGCCGTTGCCGTTCCGGCTGGTGTCGATCACGTACGTCTTCGCGCCCACCGTGCCCGCCAGGTGGCCCTTGACCGCGGTCGCGTAGGTCTCGCTGTCGGCGGTGGTGAAGTAGTTGGAGACGTTCACCGCGAAGCCCCGGCTGTTGGCGATGCCCGACTTCACCAGCAGCGGCGCCATGTCCGCGGCCGGGATCCAGGTGGCGTTGCCCGCGTCCAGGTACACCCACGCGTTCGGCGCCTGCGCGCGCAGCACCTGCGTCGCGTCCAGCAACATCCGGTACTGGTCCTCGGGGTCCTTGCCGATGCGCGTCACGCACCCGGCGGCGGCGACCCCGTCGGGCTCCAGCACGACGATGGCGTGCCGGGTGCCGATGGCCTTGGCGAACTCGGTGATCCAGGCGTGGTACCCGGCCGCGTCGCCGGCGCCTCCGCCCGAGTGACCCGCGCACGCGTCGCGGTTGGGGATGTTGTAGGCCACCAGCATCGGCAGCCGGTCCTGCGCCTGCGCTGCGCCGACGTAGGTGTCCACGGCCTGCGTCAGATCGCCGAACCAGCCGCCGAACCACTCGAAGATCGGCTTGCTGCCGATGTTCGTCATGATGTTGGTGTCACCGTTGTCCGCGGCCCACTTGGCGGGGTGCGACAGCGGCGACACGTACAGGCTCGCGGGCCTGGTCGTCTGCGTCTCCATCAGCGAGACGTTGTCGAGCCGCACGACCGGCCTGCCACCGGACCCGCCGAGCTGGAAGGTCACCTCGGCCGCCGTCGCGGAGGCGGACGCGGCCGTGAACGGGATGCTGTAGCGCTTGCTCCCGGTGGTCAGCCGCACATCGGTGGCGAGCGACTGGTTGGAACTGGGGGTGGCGGTGTACTGCACCGTGGCCCTGGCCGTGAACGCGACGGTGGAGTAGGCGTCGAAGGAGAGCGTGTAGCTCTTGCCCGGGTTCAGCGCGGCGGTGGTCGGCGCGGCCACCATCGCGTCCCACGGGTTGGCCACGACCTGCGTGACCTCGATCCGCATGCGCTCGGACTCGGCCGCGACGGCGGTCTGGCCGATGGCTGTCCAGGGGGTGGTGGTTCCGCCGGTGAAGGTGCCGTTCGTGATGAGCTGGGCGGCGGCGGAGGCGGGAGGGGGGACGGTTAACGTGGCGGCGGTCAGGACGGCGGCTAAGGCCGCGGCTCTGGTGGGGGTGAAGAGTCGCACGTGATCACCTTTCGGTGGGGTCCGGCGATGATCATTGCTGACTCACTCTGACAAGGTCAAGAAAAGCTCATTCTGTTCATGCCGCTGTCACGGGGGGCTTTCCTTTTGCCTGGTCGGTCTATGCGGGCGCGGGGAGTAACGGCGCGCTCGCATCGCGCCCCGCCTTCCCGGTGCGCCCGCCTTCCCGCTGCGCCCTTACGCCTTACGCCCGCCCTCCCGCTGCGCCCTTACGCCTTGCGCTCGCCCTTACGCCTTGCGCTCGCCCTTACGCCTTGCGCTCGCTCGTTGCTTGGCGCCCGCCTCTACGCCGGTGCGCCTACCTCACACCGGACGCTTGCCTCCCGTATCCCCGTCGGCCAGCACCATGGTCAGCTGCGGCTTACGGATCACGTTCGTGGCCGACGCGCCATCCGCCTGCGCGGGGACGGCGCCCAGCGTCAGCACGGCGGCCAGGGCCGCGATCGAGGCGCCGGCGCGGACTGTGCGAGTACGAGTTCTCATACGGCTCTCCCAGAGTGCCGAGGGATCACGACGGTGTCGCTCACCAGCATCGGCGGCACACCACCACCCGTCCAGGCCCAGATTTCCCGCCGGCGGACGGGGCCGCTCGACATAACAGCCTCTGGTCCCCACCCCAGAGATCACCCGCGGATGATGTCCCGCAATTCAGCCAGAGTGTTGATTCCTCTTCGGCGGCCCCGAAGCGCTTCAGGCCGATCAGATATGGTTCCGGATACGGCTTGGCAAACCGGTAATCTTCACGAACGACAACGAAATCCATGAACTGCCTGATCTGGCGCCTCTCATGGATCAGTTCGAGATCCGCACGCTTGGCAGTCGTCACGATGGCCATCCTGACATACTTCGAAAGTTCGGCCAGAGCCTCAACAACCCCTTCGATCTCGATGGCTTCCGTTCTCAGATATTCCTGATAGTAATCGTCACGGACCTGACGCTGCCTGCTGATGGTGCGTTCATCAACACCAGCCACCCCGGCCTGGGCCCACACGCCCAAACCCTGGCTCATCTCCCGCAGCTATCGAACCTTGTCCAAGCTCAAGCCGATGTCCGCCAGGGCGCGTTCCCCGGCTCTGTAATACCAGAATTCGGTATCCACTAGAACGCCATCATGATCGAAGAGCACATACTTCTTCACTGCCCTACCTTTTCCAGTGGCCGCGGCGATCGTTGCTCGACAACCCAAGTCCCCGACAGACTCTCAGAGCCAGCCGTCTCTCGCCAGTTCGGAAGAACAGAGCCTGGCATCTCATCCTGGCGCGACAGTAACTCACGGATACAGACCGCGTTTATCTTCATCGCTCTACAGTCAGGGCCGATAGGCCGCTCGATTAATTCGGTGGCGCGGCGCCCGTTGCATGAGGAGCATTCAGCTTCCGAGAGCTCAACGCGGGCATGGTAGGTGGACCTCTGCCGACCACCTGAGCAGCCATGCCTCCGACGATGCATGTCGACCTGCCCGCCGCGCCGAACGGCTGCAGCCGCTGAAATTCTTCGTAGAACGGCATGGCCACAGGTGGTCATGCGTCTCTCTGGCGCTCAGCTAGGGCGTCGAGGTGGACCTTGTACATACTTGCCCGGTTCGATCTGCTCACGTAGACGCCGCTTATACTCCTCGTCCACGACCCCCGCGCCTGGAGGCAACCCGCCCCGCTTCAGGTACTCATGGCTCTCTGCCGCGAGAACGGTGCCCTGGTAGGCTTCTGGGTCCGCCTTCTGACGGCCTGCCACCACCAGTAGGCGACGCACTCGTTGATCGGGGTCAGATCGTAGGTGATCCTGGCCTTGTCGACGGTGTGCCAGTAGGCACAATCGAAGAGCACCTGATTCTCCATGAAAGGCAGCCCGGATGGTTTTCCGGCTGTTGCGAGCTGCCTTGAGACTCGGCTCTGATCTTTTCGGGCGATCGGTGCTGGTCGTGCGGCTGAACGGTCGTCGATTATTCCTCTCCTCGCCTTCGCCGCCGCAGAGACGTACACCGTTCAACACCCGAACATCGTTGCCAGGCTAGACCAACTCAGGAGGTGAGGATTCCTTTCCTGGGTCCTTGGGGGATCGACTGCGGCGTTTCAGCAGCGCGGCCGCCGCGTCCTTGAGCGGATAAGCGACTGGCCTCGCGCCCGGGATCTCCATCCCCTTGAGCAGCTTCCGAATGCGCCGGGGCTGGAGAGGCCCCTTCGCCAGACACTGAGCAAGCTCAGCCGCCGTGACGGTCTCGCTCTCTTCTGTAGGGGCGGACATCGACGCCTGAGGCACCAGCGCATCCTCCTGGCTGACACTGCTCGAGGCCGCAGCGAGGAGATCCTTACGGGCGGCCATCAGCCATGCTTCGATGCGCTGATCGATCTGGCCGCTGATCTCGTTGGCGACCCGAGCCCTGACAGCGTTCTCGAGGCTCTCCTCGAACACGACTTTGAAACGCTGGTCGAAGCGCTTCTGGAAGTTGGTGCTGTCCGCCCACGTATCGGCGTACACAGTGAACAGGTTGTCGAACCAGTCCTCAACCCACGCGTCGAAACCCTTCTTGAGTCCGCTGTCCTTCCATGCCTTGAGACGCGCCTTGAACCGCGTGTCGAAGTGGGAGTCGAAATGGGCACCCACACCTTCCTGGAGTCGATCGTTCGCGTTGCCCAACCACACCTCGACTCGTTGGTCGATCTCGGCGCCGAGCCGCTCAGTGACCCACTGATCGAACCGGGCCTGAAACCACTTCTCGAACTCGTCCTCTGTCCACGGTGTCCAGCGTCCCATGCAGCGCCCTCGCCACTCGCAGGAGATATGGATCAGTCATGTGGAAGATACGAAGGATCACACATGTCGCATAGCCCATGGTCAGGGCACTCTTAGGTCTCTCTAGAGAGATAGAAACCGATCGTTGACTGTCCATGTGTTGGGGGCATCACATCTCCACGATGGCCACCGTTGCGTTCGGCCTCCGGCTCAACACCTCTCAGCACCGCCGGGCGTACCTGTCGCCTGGCTCAGCGCTCGTAGATATTGCAGTCCCTGCCGACGCCGGCGTACGTGCCGCCGATGTCGTACATGAAGACCTTGCCGTCCTCCTCCTGGAGCCGCCACGGCATGGTGTTGTCCGTACGGGACATGCGGGTCCTGTCTAAGCCCGCCAGTCGGTCTGGCGTGGCCCTAGAAGTCCGCGCCGGAAAAGTGTCCGCTCATGCGGTCACCCACGCTACGCGAAGCAGCCGTTGTACGCCTTGAGCCCGTCCCTTACCTTGGAGGCAAAGCGCAAGGAGAGCCTGGTGGACGCGAACACCATCACAGCCATCTGCGCCACGATCATCGCCGTAGCCTCCCTCGCGGTAACGGTCTACCAGGCCAGAGCGACAAGGCTTCACAACCGGCACACACTGCGCCCGATCCTGCAACTCCGCCTGGTGCTCATCACAGGGGGGCCCTCAGGTCTGCTGCTCATCAACACCGGCCCCGGGCCGGCCATCATCACCGGCTCCCAGGTATGGCTGGACGGCAAGCCGGTAGGCCCGTGGGAAAGAGGAGCCGCGCGTAAGGTGCGCTACTTCATCGATCCCTATCCCTGCGCCTATGGCCTGCTGGATCGAATGTCGCTCGAACCCGGGTACGAGGCGTTCCTCATTGAGATGGAGAACTTCGACCGGGAAGCACATGCGCAGTTCGGGCGCCTTGTAGAGCACCGGCTCGACATTGAGATCCGCTACGAATCCTTGTATGGCGGGGAAGGTTACGTCGTGACGACCCGGTCGACGGCGTGGCGTAAGGCAACTTTGCGCGTGCCGGACCCTTCCGTTCCTCCACGCCCCCTAGCTGCTCCTCTGGCTACAGCTGACTGCACCAACAGGCCCGCCACGGGGTGCGAACGATGACCCGCCGGACCACCCCGGCAGGATGACCCGGCTCTACAACGGCGGGGCTTGTCGCAACATGAGGGGATGTGACCTGCTTACAGATGGAGGCTCCATCACAGTGGTAGCAGGAGGAACACATGCGGACACGCGCAGCGCGCTTGACCGTTACAGCACTCATCGTCATCGCCGGCATCGCCATCGGCATTGCTCTCCTCGTGTCCCCGATAGCGCTAAGGGGCATCGCCGAGCTCGCTCCAGCATCCCAGTGGGCCCTACTAGGCGAGGTTGGCGAAGCCTACGGCCCCGTGGCCACTCTGGTCAGTGCCGCAGCCCTGTTGGCAGTTGCCATGTCAGTGATCATGCAGGTGAGAACCACACGCATCTCCGCTTTTCACAACCTCCGCACCCGCCAGTTCGAGGTGGCGCGCACCTACTTCGACCATCCCGCCCTCATACAAGCCGAGGGAACCGCGTGGACAGGCCACGCGGATGACTTCCAGGTGCTGCTTTCGGTAGTCCTCAACCAGTGGATCGCGCACTGGGAAACCATGTACGAGCTCGGCCTGCTGAACGACGCAGAGGTACGGCATTCAGCGGGCCATATCTTTACAGGAACGGCTGGACGACAATTCTGGGCCTCTCGTCGCGATCATTTGCGGATCAGCGCTACAACCCGGCGGAAGAAGGCTTTCCACCGCCTGATGAACGAAGAATTCGCCGCCGCCTCCATTGTGAAGGCCCATCCCATCGTTGTCCCGACACCCGACAAGTCCCGAGAGTCACTCGTGGTTGCCGCAGCGGGGCTGCTTGGCGTCGCCGCACTCATCCTCGGTCTACAGCAACTGCGGGCCACCAACTCCAGGACAAGCAGAGGCTGAGCCGCTTGAGGGAAGGGGCTCTACTGAAGTGTCCGGAGGTGATCGGTGATGTTCTGCGGCACGAGAGCCGTATCCTCGTCGTCTGCCTGGTTCGTCAAGCAGGCGCGAGTGGCGGTGTCGAGAGCCTTGCCTTGAAGGATGGCCCAACGGGGACCTTGTACCACGTCGGGCAGGTGTTGTTGTGGCTGCAGCTCTTGAACTCGGAGTGGATCTCACCCGGCTCGAAGTGCTTCACGGATGCGTGGCAAGACAGGGCCGGGCCGCCCTTGGGTGACCCGGCCAACTTCGTGAGCGTCGGTCGCCGCCCGCAGTAGCGACGAGACCCACGCCTCCAGACCGCACCGTAGCGCCCCTGGCAGGCTAGCGTGATGTCGACTCCGACACCTATCTGCCATGAGCGAGCAGCCGCGACGCATCTGCCACGCTCCCGAGGATGCCTCCAGGCGGGGTGGGACGACGGGAGCGGACGACCCGCCGCTCACCGAGCAGCAGGTGACCCATCTCGCCGCTCTGCTCGGCCCGAACCTTCGCCGTGCATCAGGTCAGGACAGCGAGACGACTTCGGCGCCCTTCCCTTTGCGATAGTCGGCCGCCCCCTGCTCAGGCTCGCGCATGGACCAGCGGGCGATCGGGTCGGCATCGACGACACGGCCATCCATACGACGATCCCGAAGGTCGCGTACGACAGAGAGACCCATCTCCACCGCTCCACCCGACCACGCTAACGAACGGGACCGACAGTCCCAGGCGTCGGTGACCGCTGTCTCCTTCGGCTCCTGGTTCTGCCGCAGCGCGGCGAGGGGGTGATGACGCCCTGCTGTTCCATGGTGAAGGGTTGAAGCCGGCACCCGAACGCGACGATGGCCGTGAGGATCGTCTGGGCGGCACCCGTGATGGCGGCGCCGACGACCGGTCTGATGATGAGCGCCACAATCAACACCAGCACCCCGTTGACCACCACCACCGGGTAGCCCGCGGTGCCACCCGTCAGCGCGCGGGACGCGATCAGGACCGCGCGCAGGGTCGCCGCCGAACAGCTTGAATTGCGCCGCGGACACCTATGGCATCCAGGAGCCGGGGTTGAAGTCGCAGCTCTTGGACTTGCGGCCGCCACCGAGGCCGGCTCAGGCGGTGTCCCAAGCAGCGAACGCGTCCTGCCCTGTCGTTCAGGACGTGATCCTCGTTGGCCGCACACCCTGGGAGGTAGTCCGTACCGAAGCCCATGGGGACGCCAGCATGGCCCGACGGGCAGAACGTCGGAGCCGTCGCCCTCACCCACAGGCAGCCTGCCAGCGTCGAGTTCGAACACGTTACAACTGCCGCTTGTACGCGTCGAGCTGCGCCTTCGGCCATGACGCCTTGCCGTCGTTCTCGGCTTCGATGCCGATCGACCGGCAGTTGGCGTGGCCGAGCGGCAGGCTGGGCGCGTTGTGCCAGCACGAGCCCACAGCCACGCTGCGAAGTCGCTCGAGCTGTTCTTCCGATAGCTGCAGCGCACTTCCTTAGATCACCTTGGCCGTGTCGTAGGCGGCGCCTGCTTTCGACCTTGGTAGTGACTTTCGACGTCCAGTGGATGAACGCACTTCCGGCCAGCGTGCCCAAGAGTGCGATCAGCGCGATCCACATCTCCGGCGTCGACGAACACCCCCTTCGGTACGGAAGCGGCGATCATCACCGAGCTGGCAGCCAGAGCCAGATCGCCGCGCTCACGTAACCGCGCAGCAGCGCCCACGCCAGCTTCAATCCCGTCGCCGCGGTGTGTACGAGCCGGTCCTGCCATGTCCACGCCTGCACCAGGCACACCACACCGGCGGCGGCAACAGCGCCGCCGGAAACATGGACGTCTCTGTCGCCCATGTGTCCAGGGAGGCGCCCAGGCGATGCCGACCGCGTAGATGATGTCTCGCAGCACCAGCACGCAGGCTCAGGCGGGTTCTCAGGACTGCCAGGCGTTCCCGCACGCGGCTACCTCCACGTTCTCGGTCGTCGGGGTGCTCGGGGGGGTACCGCTCAACCCACACCCACAAAGGCGGGCGGCACGACATGTGTCCGGATGTGGACAAGCGGTTTCGGTCAACTAGAGGGATGCTTGGAACGTCTCACCACGGGCCGCCGCCCGACCGCACAGGAGCACGCATGGGCTATCCGCAACAGCCGCAAGACCCGTACGGCCAGCAGCCCTACGGCCAGTCGGGGCCGCAGCAGCCGTATCTTCCGCAGCCCTACAGCCAGCCGTACATACCGACGCCGGTGCCGCCGCAGTACGGGCCGGTCCAGTACACGCGGGTGCGGGAATTCAACCCGGTCGCGGCGGTCGTCCACGTCCTGCTGTGGATCTTCGTGCATTCCTGGCTGTGCCTGTTCACTCTCGGCTTGTGGCTGTTGATCGCCATCCCGGTGACGTTCATCGGGTGGAAGGTCACCAAGCACATGCCGGTGCAGCAGGTGCACTACCAGCAGCCGCCGTACCCGCCCTACTAACGAGGGGTGGCCGCCCGCGAGTCCCTTCACCGAAGACAGGTCTGCCGCGTCGGTCGCCCATGGCACTGCGATGGCGGCGGTCGTCTCATGTGCGTCTGGCGTCCCAGGTTCGGCGCGTGGATGGCTCCGTGGATTCGCTGTCGGATAGCAGCACTTCTTTGATCACTCCCATTCTGCTCCCAGAATCGAGCGTCCCAGACATGCGAAGAGGCTGGCTCTCTGATGAGAACCAGCCTCTGACGTGTGGTGGGCGATACTGGGATCGAACCAGTGACCTCTTCGGTGTGAACGAAGACGGGCCCGCAGGTGAGCGACGCTCATAAATGCTCTGGCCTGCGGAAACGGTCGAATATTGTCGGCTCGTGTCGGCTGGTGTCGGTTAATCTCCACGCACGCACAACGCACGATCTTGACTCGCCGAACGGTCACCCAGTGTCATGGCGGTGGCGGATCGGATGCACGTCGGCGTCAGACCGATCGCTCTTCTGCTCGCGATGCATGAGCGTCGCCCGCAGCGCGATGACCACTTGCTCGCGCACATCCTCGGGCAGGTCGGTCCATGCCCAGATCTGACGCTCGTGCGGGTCGGTATAGGGCGCATCGGCCATCGCCTGCAGCTCGTCACGCGGCCGGAGAGCCAGGTCTTCCCGCGTGGCCAGGCCGCTGAGTTCAAGCACCTCGCCGAGCGTGTAACCAAGCGCCTTGCCGATCCGGCGCAGGACATCGTTCGTGGCGCCGCGATCCTCATGCAGGATGCGGTTGATGATGGAGGCGGCGACGCCGGCCTCCTGCGCGAACCGCGACTGCCCCCGAAACTCAAGGTTGTAGCCGCGTTGAGTCAGCTCCTCGCGTAGCCAGAGGCCAAGCCGACCAGGAGTTTTGCCCACGGGCACAGATAATACAGCTCTGATCACTCCCGGCAATATGCGCCGTCCGGGCACCACTTCCTGACTGTCCGGGTTTACCCACGTGAAGCCGGGGTTGGTCACGCCAAAAAATCATAGCGTGCGCCTATTGCATTGCTATTTGGCACAGAACTATGGTGAGGGCACTTCCAATGCCGAACGGCACAAGTTCTCGGGAGGTCCCTCATGGCGCACCGTGTCCAACTGCGCCGCACCAAAATCACCGACGACATGAAGGCTCGCGGCCTCGACTCCGAAAGCGCCCAGGCGCGCGAGCTCGACGTGGCCACCTCGATCCTTCACCGCGCCTTCAAGGGCGAGCGGGAAACGAACGCGTTCCTCGCGCTCCGCGTGCTGTGGACCCTCGGCTCCGACGCCACCCGGCGCGACATCGTCACCTACTTCGACGGCGTCCAGCCGGAGCCGGCCATCCGCGAACCGGTCGCCTCGTGAAGAGCTCGCCGAAGGTCGACGGCCGCCAGCAGCAGGACGACCACCTGCCGCTGCTGCTCACCATTCCCCAGGTTGCCAAGGAGCTCGGGCTCAAGAGCCGTGACGCCGTCTACGACCGCATCCGCTCCGGCCAGCTCCGCGCCGTGGACGTGGCCGGGCCCGGCAGCACCCGCACCCTCCTGCGCGTTCCGGCCGACTCGCTGCGCGACTACATCCGCGCTTGCCCCGAAGTGCACAACCCCTGAACGCCGCAAGGGCCCACCCGAGCCACCGGGCGAGCCCCGCGATCGACCAGCCATCCCTACTCGAGCAAGGGACGACCAAGCCGATGACCATCATCGCAGCCACCCCCACCACCCCGCAGCACACCGAGCTGCTCACCGCGTTCGACGTGCTCGACATCCAGTGCGCGCTCCAGAACGCCGCCGCCACCGACACCGCCACGCTGAACGCGCACGACCGGCAGGCGCTCGCCCTCCTCACCTACTGGGACAAGCTGCCGTCCGCCACCCGCGTCCTCATCTCCTGGCTGGCCGACCCTGCCCGCGTCGACGTCACCCTGCCCGTCACCAGCGAAGTCGCCGACCGGCTGCTCTCCATCGCCGCCGAACTGCCGCCCGTCACCCCGGAGGAGACGGACGCGTGGCTGGCCGCCCACGACACTGAGCCGTGCGATGTCGAGCGCATGACCGCCGCCCTGGTCGCCTACGTGGCCGAGCACGGCAGCGACGTCGGCGGCGGACACATGCGGCTCATGCTCAACGCCGCCCTCCTCGCGGTCGCCCGCCCCGACATCACCGCCGACGAGGCCGTCCGCATGGTGGCCGAGGACAGCCTCGACCTGAACGTACGCCGGGTCGGCACCATCGCCCACGACATGGTGGCGCGGGCGCAGCGCGACCGGCTCACCGCCATCGACGACGAGGCCGCGGCGGTGGCGCTGTGAAGCGACGCAACCCCCGACTCGACATCATCAAGCGCGCCCTGCGCACCTCCGACCCAGCCGACCCGAACCTGGCGCTCAACATCTACACCGCCCTGTTCGGCAGGCCCAGCGAGGCGCAGTCCCCCGTCGAGGCGGTGGAGGATGCGCACCGCCGCCGCGACTTCTCCGGCGTCATCGACGCCGCCCGCGCCGGGCAGCAGTCGATGGAGAGCCAGCCGTGGTACCCGGCCCAGCACGGCGACATCGTGCACATCGCCTACGACCCGACCGGGCACATCCCCGCCTTCGGGGAGACGTACGAGGTCATCACCTCCGACGACGGCCGCGTCCTCAAGCTGATCGCACACACCGGCGACCCCGACGCCGTCGGCTACTACGCGCCCGGCATGCCCGACGAGCCCTTCCACGAGGCGTGGTTCGAGGCCGGACCCGCCCACCTCACGATCGTCCGCCACGGCCGCGTCGTGCACGGGGGTGCCTGATGACCCTGCGGATCCTGGGCGAGCCCGGCCACCACCGGCCCGGCGCCGACACCAACCACTTCCTCGGCCGGTGCGCCGAATGCGACAGCCACTACATGGCGTCCATGAACCTCGGCAAGGTGCAGGACTGGTACGAGACCGGCCACTTCGACCAGACCAAGTACGAGGCGTACCGGCACCTGTGGGCGACCAGCGCCTACCGCTACAGCAGCGAGGACGTCGGCTGGCACGACGCCCCCGACGACCCGGACGTGGCCGAGTTCGTCGACCTGCTCAAGAAGGCGATGGCCGCCCGAGACGAGGTGGCCCGGTGACCACCATCCACCTGGACCCGGACGGGCCGCACAGCGACACCTACACGCGGCAGGTCGCCGGCGCGTTCGCCGAGACGGTGCGCGTCCTCAACTACGCCACCCGCACTCAGGACGGTGTGCCGCACCCTGCCACCGTCAACTCGGTGCTCGGCGACCTGCGCACCGGCATGCAGCGTATGGACCAGCTCCTGCGGCAGATCAACCAGCGTCTCCGCGACTTCGGCCAGGGCGACCTCGCCGACAGCCGAGAGCGTGACGTCGAGGACGTCGTCGGCTGGGCACGCGTCAGCATCCTGGAAGCCCTCGACAGGGCTTCGAGCTGCGCCGCGCACCTGGAACGGGCGTTCAACGACACCTCCGGCCTCTACCTGCGCGACGACCAGGACGGTGCCTGATGACGCAGCCCAGGTGCGGCGAGAAGTGCGACGTCACCATCACGAACGTCCGCGTCGTTGGCCACCCGTCAGCGCGTCTCGTCCGCATCGCCGACGAGCACGGCGACACCTACGACATGCCGCCCCAAGCCGCCATCACGCGGCCGGGCCAGTACGACAACGACCGCGTCCGCGACATCCTCTCCCTGCTCGACAGCATGGAAGCCGAAGGCACCATCAAGCCGTCCGTCGCCAACGCCGTGCGCAGGAAGCTGGGCCTGCCGCCAAAGCACTGGCCGCCGCAGCCCGGCGACGTGTGGCACGACGGCTTCCCGTTCGGCGACTCGCTCTGGTTCGCTAGCCACCACGAAGCAACCGGCGACAACCCCGACTGGCCCAGCCGGATCGTGATGACGAACATCATCGCTGGCACCGGCACGAAGACGCCCCAGGAACTGCTCGCGTACGCCACCGAACTCTCGCTGGCCTACCGGCACCAGGACGGCTCATCGTGACTGCCGTCGAAGCACCGCCGCTCGGCGCCGGCGTCCACGACATCCCCCACGACGCCTACATCTCCGACCCCGTGTCCGGCGGCAGCCTATCCAGCACCGGCGCGCGCAAACTCCTCCAGCCCGGCGGGCCCGCCAAGTTCCGCTGGGAGAAGGACCACCCGGAGCCGCCCAGGAAGACGTTCGACCTCGGCCACGCCGCCCACCAACTGGTGCTCGGCGCCGGGCCCGAACTCGAGCTCATCCCCGCCGACGAGTGGCGCACCAAGGAGATCAAGGCCCAGGTCGCCCGGGCTCGGGAGCGCGGCGCGGTGCCGCTGCGGCCCGCCGACTGGCAGATGGTGCACGGCATGGCCGACGCCATCCGCCGCCACCCCGTCGCCTCCCGCCTGTTCGAACCCGGCGCCGGCCAGGCCGAACAGAGCCTGATCTGGCAGGACAGCGAGAGCGGCGTGTGGCGGCGTGCCCGGCCCGACTGGCTGCGGCCCGGCACCGACCGGCTCATCTGCTGCGACTACAAGACCACGATCAGCGCCGCCGACGACGCCATCGCCAAGACGGTCGCCAACCTCGGCTACCACCAGCAGGACGCCTGGTACGTCGACGGGCTCCAGGCGCTCGGCCTCGACGACCAGCCCGCGTTCCTGTTCGTGCTGCAGGAGAAGGCGCCGCCGTACCTGATCCGCATCGTGCAGCTCGACCCCGACGCCGAATGGGCCGGCCGGCGGCTCAACCGCCGCGCCATCGACATCTACGCCGCCTGCACCGCCACCGGCATCTGGCCGGGCTACGACCCCGAGATCGGCCTCATCTCCCTGCCCCGCTGGGCGTCCATCGCCACCTTCGAGGAGAGCCTGTGACCAACAACAGCCCCGCCACGATCAACCTGCCCGCCCCGGCCAGGGTCGGCCAGGCCACCGCCGTCGAACAGTCCCGCGCCGTCGCCGAAGTGCACGCCGCCATGGTGATGGCCCGCCAGTATCCGCGCCGGGTGGATGCGGCCGTCGCCGAGATGGAGCGGTGCTGCCAGCAGCCGTCCCTGGCCAAGCGGGCGTTCTTCCGCTTTTCCCGCGGCGGCGAGACCGTCACCGGCCCGTCCATCCACCTGGCGCGCGAGCTGGCCCGCTGCTGGGGGAACGTGCAGCACGGCCTGGCCGAGATGTCGCGCGACGACCAGCACGGCCAGTCGGAGATGCAGGCGTTCGCGTGGGACGTCGAGACGAACAGCCGCGTCTCCTCGACGTTCATCGTCCCGCACAAGCGCGACACCCGCAGCGGCGTCAAGGCGCTGGTCGACATGCGCGACATCTACGAGAACAACACTAACAACGGGGCCCGGCGCGTCCGCGAGTCCATCTTCGCGGTGCTTCCGTCCTGGTTCGTGGAGCGGGCCAAGGACCTGTGCAACGCGACCATCGAGAAGGGCGACGGGGCGCCGCTGGAGAAGCGGGTTGACGAGGCGGTCGCGGCGTTCGCCTCCGGCGGCATCACCCAGGACCAGATCGAGCGCAAGCTGGGGCGGCCGGTGGCCCGGTGGACGGCGCAGGACGTCGCCCAGTTGGAGGTCATCTTCACGAGCCTGCGCCGCGGCGAGGTGACGAAGGACGAGGAGTTCCCGCCCGACCGGGTCACCAGCTCCGACATCCCCGCCGGGGATGCCAAGCCGGCGCCCGTCCAGCCGCCCGCACCGGCCGAGACCGAGCCTCCTTCAACCCCGGCCGCCGGCGCGGCCACCGAAGCGGCACCCGAATCGCCGGAGAAGCGGGAGGCGGGCGAGCAGCAGGTGCGCGACCTGTTCGACCATCTCGACACGAAGATCCCCAACAAGACGCGCCTCGACGACCTGACAGTCCTGTTCAGCCGCCGCGTCACCGCGCTCGCCGACCTGGGCGACAGCGAGCTCGCCGACCTGGCCCAGCTGCTGGCCGACTGCGGCGGCAAGACCGCTGCGTGGCAGGCGGCCGTGGACGCCCAGCGGCAGCAGGCGGGAGGCCAGGCATGACCATCCAAGACGCCACTGCCATCCAGCCGCCGGCGCACGGCGGCGACCCCGAGGTGATAGCCGACTTCGAGTCCCGCATCGAGTCCCTCACCGAGCAGGCTGAGCAGCTCGCCGGCGAGCGGTCGAAGGCGCTCCAGGAGATCGCCTCCCTGGAGGTGTTCGCGGAGGGCTGCATGCAGCGCGGACTCAAGCTCCGGGCCGTGATCGCCCGCTACCGCGAACACCTCGAAGCCGAGCTCGCCACCCCTGCAGGGGATCCGGCCGACGAGCACGGCAACGTACAGACGGCCCTGATCCCGAGGCCGCGCACCCGCTACCCGCTCGTCCACCTGCCCGGCGTCACCACCCCGCACCTGGGCTGTGTCGGCTGCGGGACACCGCTGCGGGAGGCGACCGCCGCCGAAGTCGAAGCCATCACCGGCGGGCAGGCGCTGCACCCGCGCTGCCCCAAGTGCACCGCGCCGACGCGTATCGGCGCCACCCCGTACCCGTCTGAGCCGCGCACCGCCTGACCGGCGCGCCATCCGCAGAGGACCTTTCATGAGCTACTTCACCGCCAACCTCACCCCCGTCGAAGAGGCCATCCGCGACGAACGCAGACGGCAGGACGCCAAGTGGGGCGAGCAGAACCACCCCGACGGCACCGGCCGACCCGGCGACCTGGCCGCCGCCGAGCAGGCGCGCGCCGCCTGTCAGGCCAACGGGCCGACCGAGGACAACTGGCGCGACATCCTCGAGGAGGAGGTGCGGGAGGCGTTCGCCGAGACCGGCTTCACCACGCTGCGCGCCGAACTCGTCCAGGTGGCGGCCGTGGTCGTCAACTGGGTCGAGTCGATGGACCGCCGCCGCGCCGCCGCCATCCAGGCGCACCAGTACGACGAGCTCATCTTCGGCGGCTTCGTCTGCGTGACCTGCACCCCCAACTGGGAGACCGGCGACGACCCCGACGACAACGTGGCCTGGCCGTGCCAGGCGCTGCGCGACGTCGGCGTCACCAACGAGGACGCGATCGCCATCATCAAGGCCCGCCGCGCCGAGATCGAGCGCCGCGCGGCGAGAGAGGCGGGCGCGCGATGACCACCACCCCGCAGGTCGTCCTCGACCTGGCCCCTGGCGCCGTGCTGGCCCGCGCCGCCGACATCATCAAGGCGAACGGCATCGCCCGCAACGACTACTACCACCCCGACACCGACGACCCGCGCGCCTGCCCCGTCTGCGTGCTCGGCGCGATCGCCGTCGCCTGCGGCTTCCACCCCGACGCCTGGAACCACGACAACGCCGATCTCCCCTTCAACCCGGCGTACGCCGCCGCCGACGCGCTCATCGACTACCTCGGCCTCGACCCCGGCCCCGCCTACGACGAGACGGTCGGCTCCTGGTCCGACGACAACGACCTGGTCCGGGTGGTCGCCGAGCTGCGCGCCGCCGCCAGAGAGGCGGCCAGCGCATGAGCACTTACCTCGTCTGGTCGAACCACCACCACGCCTACTGGGGCGCCAGCGGCGGCTACACCACCAACTGGCTGACCGCTGGCCGCTTTAACAGTGAGCAGGCGGCCGAGCGATGCAGTCGCCGCACATGGGAGCCTGGCAAGCCGCCGCCCGAGGTGATGATCCTCGCCCCGGACAGCGAGCGGGACTCCTTCCACATCGCCGAGCTGTGCGCCATCCCTGCCCAACTCCAGGAACTCATTCGCAAGGCGACTCGGGCCGCCATCCGTGAGCGCAACGCGAGAGAGACGGTGGCCGTCGATGCCTGACCTGGCCTTCCTCATCCCGCCCGTCCTCATGCTCGCCGCCGGCCTCGGCGCGTGGAGCATCACCCGCGGCTTCTACCGCGAACAGATCACCTGGCTGGAGCACGGCCTGAACGTGGTCCGCGACCACCGCGACCACCTGCTTACCACGCTCGGCCACCTCACCGCCGCCGTCGCAGACCCCGCCCTCAACCTCGATCGCGCCGTCGCCGACGCCGAGAACGCCATCGACGGGAGGTCGTCGTGGACGCGAGCCTTCTGACCCTCACCGCGTGCGCCATCGCCGCCCTGGCCGCCGCGATCGTCTACCGGTACCGGCCGTCCGCGCGGGCCCGCCGCAACCAGCTCCGCGTCGTGCGAGCCCTCCACGCGCAGCGCCTCGAAGTCGAGCGCTACGCCGAGCAGCAGCGACTCCGTATCACCCGCGAGGCCAGGGCCGGCAAGGACGGTGCCGCATGAGCCCGCGCGTGTACGGCCTCGACCTCAGCCTCACCGGCGCCGGCATCGCCTCCAGCGCCGGCTGGAGCGACAGCATCGGCCGCGTCGGCGTCACCAGCATGCCGCTAGCCGAACGCGACCTCGCCATCTACCAGCTCGCCCACGAAATCACCGAGCTCATCGGCGCCACCGCAGACCTGGTGCTCATCGAAGCGCCCGCCTACTCCCGCTCCAACGGCGGAGCCCACGAACGGGCCGGCCTGTGGTGGCGGGTCGTGCACCGGCTGCACGGCTGGCAGATCCCGGTCGCCGAAGTGCTGCCGCACCTGCGCGCCGTCTACGCCACCGGCAAGCACACCGCGAAGAAGACCGAGGTCGTGGACGCGGTCGCCCGCCGCTGGCCCAAGTGGGAGACCGGCGGCGACGACAACCGGGCCGATGCCGTCGTGCTGATGGCGATGGGCCTCGACCACCTCGGCCACCCGCTCACCGCGATGCCGGTCAAGCATCGGGCCGCGCTCGAGCGGGTGGCCTGGCCGGAGATGGTGATGATCCCGTGCTGACCGCCAGCCTCGACCCGCAGTACGCCCTCGAACGCGTCCTCGCCGTCAATGAGGAGCTGTACAAGAAGTGGCGGACCCGGCCGCCCAAGCAGCAGCCGATCGACGTGCTCGTCTTCGCCGACCCCGACCCGCTCACCCCCGCCGAGGAAGACCGCGCACGCAAGGTCGTGGCCGGCGTGGCGGTCGGGCTCGACGCCGACGCCGACGCCCTCGCCGACGTGCTCGACATGCTCGGCCTCCTCCCCGCCAAGCCCGCCCCCGCCGCCGCGGCGCCGAAGCGCCGCTACGGGCAATGCCCCGAATGCCGGCGCACATCCATTCCGCTGCGCAAGAACGGGCTGCTGGTCGGCCACTCCCGCATCCACTACGTGCCCGTCGCCCAAGCCCGCTGCGACGGCGGCGGCGCCCCACCCCTCCGGCGAACCGGGAGGAGAGCAGCGTGAGCACCGAAAACGCTTTGTGGCAGCACGTGCGCAACGTGCTCGCCTGGGTTGACGAGGCCAACCCGCGCACCAGCCACGAGATCTCCATGCGCCTCCTGAAGGTCTCGGAGGAGGCCGGGGAGGTCGCGTCCGCCTACATCGGGTGGACCGGCCAAAACCCTAGGAAGGGCCACACGCACAGCGTCGACGACGTGATCGCCGAATGCTTTGACACTGCCGTCACCGCGCTGGTTGCCGCGGCCACGCTCGCCGGCGACATCGCCGCCGCGCAAGCCGCCCTCGGGCAGCATCTGGCCCGGCGCGGCCCCCGCCTGGCCGTTCTCGTCGAAGGAGCCACCCCGTGAACACGATCACCAAGGCCGCGTGCACCGCGCCGGCGTGGCTGAACTGGATCAGGCCCTGGTACGTGGGCGTCGTCCTCACCGGCGGCCACTTCGAAGGCCACATCTACCCGGACTGCGAGCGGCTGCTGCGCATCACGTCCGAGCCGCAGGAAGGCGCCGGCTGGCTCGACCCCGCCGACCCGCGCACCTGCGGCTCGTGCCAGGAGCGGCACGACGCTGGAGAGGAGCCGCCGCGATGAAAATCTCCGTCGAACCGAAGCTGCTCGCCGACACGGTGGCATGGGCGGCCAGCGTGCTGCCCAACCAGGCCGGCCACCCCATCCTCAGCGGCATTCACTTCGAGGCCGCAGACGGCAGTGACGCGGTCACCATCAGCGCCACCGACAACGACGTCTCCGTGCGCGCGACCATCGCGTGCAACGAGGTCGCCGAACCGGGGCGGGCGCTGCTGCCCGGCCGGGTGCTCAACGAGGCGGTCAAGACCCTGCCCGGTCGCCGATATGTCAGCATCGCTGCAGGCGAGCGGGAGACCACCTTCCAGTGCGGGCGGGCGGAGTTCTCGCTGCCCATCATGGCCGTGAAGGACTTCCCGGCACTACCCGAGCCGGCCACCACGGTCGGCTCGGTCGGCGCCAAGGAGCTGGCCGAGGCGGTTGCGCAGGTAGCACCGGCCACCGCGCACCACAGCTCCACGCCCATGTACGTGGTGGTGCGCCTCGCCTTCGAAGGCGAGATCCTGACGTGCGTCGGCACCGACTCCTATCGGATCGCCACCAGCCGCACCACCTGGACCCCGGCCCGGCCCGGGCCGGTCACGGCGGCGCACGCGGCAGCAGTGTCGCTGCGAGACCTGCTGCGGGGCTTCGCCGACGGCGAGGCCGCCATCGGCCTCAACGAGAGCCTGCTGTCCCTGACCGGTGACGGCCGCACCGCCACCATCCGCCTGATCGCCATCGAGCAGTACATCAACTACCAGGGCGGCATGAGCATCACCTTCCCGTCCTGGGCCGAGGCCGACCGCGCGGACCTCCTGGAAGCCGCCAAGCGGGTGGCCCTGTTCACCAGCAAGGACGAGGCGGTCTATCTCACGCTCACCGACGATGCCATCCACATCGGCGGCGGCACCGGACAGATCGGCAAGGGCAGCGACGTCATCGACTGCCGCTTCGACGGCGACGAGGCGATGACGCTCAAGTTCCAGCCGCAGTTCCTGGCTGACGCGATCAGCGCCGTGCACACCGATCGCGTGCGCATCGGGGTGCTGGCTCCCCACCGGCCCTGCCTGCTGGCCAGCACCGACGAGCAGTACCGCTACCTGTGCATGCCACTGCGGGCGGACTCATGACGCGACGTCAGCGGCACATCCAGCCACGCCTGCCCGGCATCGGCGACCACGTCGAGAAGACGCCGCCGAAGGCTGGGCAGACGCCGCCGGCGCGCACCCTGGACGAGGCCATCGCCCGGGCGCACGACCTGATCGGCGAAGTGCTCGACCGGTATCCGATCGTGGCCCGGCAGGCGCTGTTCTCCGGCGGCGACGACTCCAGTGTGATGTTGCACCTCGTCCACGAATACCTGGACTCGTCCGCGAACGACGCCGTCCTGCACGTCAACACCGGCATCGGCATCGAAGACACCCGCGACCACGTCGGTGACGTCACCCGCCGCTGGAACCTGCCACTGATCGACCTATACCCGCGCGACAACTACGACGACCTGGTCCTCGGCGGCGTCATCGCCACCCGCGGACCCAACGCCGGCAAACGCCCCGTGTGGATCGGGTTCCCCGGCCCGGGCGGCGACTCGCACAAGGTGATGTTCCGGCGGCTCAAGGACGAGCCGCTGCAGCGGCGCCGCGCCGAAATCGTCGGCAACCGCGGCCGGAGCAAGAAGGTGCTCTACCTGGCCGGGATGCGGTGGGATGAGTCCGAGCGGCGCTTCCGCAACGCCTCTGAGATCGACCCCGAAGGCGCGATCATCTGGGTGTCGCCGATCGTGCACTTCACCAACGCACAGATGCTGGAGTACCGCGAGCGGTTCCTCGTCCCACGCAACCCGGTCGCGATCAACATGCACGGGTCCGGCGAGTGTAAGTGCGGCGCGTACGCCAAGAAGGGCGAACTCGACGAGATCGAGTTCTGGTATCCGAAGACCGCCTACCGCATCCGCGCCCTCGAAAAGCGTGCCCGCGACGAAGGCATCGCCGCCTGCCGGTGGGGAGAGCGCCCGCCCGGCGCCCCTGAGGGGCTATCCGACAGCTCGCCCGGGCGACTGTGCGCCAAGTGCGTGCCGCAACGCGACGACCAGCCCGACCTGATGACCACCTGGCAGGAGATGGGTCTCCTCAAGCCTCCCGCCGCCCCGGCCGAGACCCTGCGTATGGAGCCAACCCGCAACAGCCACGGGCGCGGCGAATGCCCCGAGTGCGGACTCGACTGCGCCCTCACCCCCGCCGGCAACATCTGGGCGCACGGGTGGCGGCTCTACGACGAAGGCGCCAGCGGCGCCTGTGAGGGCGCCGGCGGGCCGCCGGTCGGGCCCGACATGCCGCGCCGCTGGAAGTACGCCGACAACAGCGAACCCGCGCCGTGGCCGGAGGTCGTGCCGTGAGAAACGAGCTCACCGAGGCGCAGCTCCTCACCGCATGCACGCGGTGCGGGCACCAGCGAGCCGTACACACCGGCGGCGCCAGCTCCTGGGGGTGGGGCATCTACGAACCCACCTGGGCCGGTTGCGCAGGCTGGTGCAGCGAGGTGTTCTGCTCCTGCACGGTCTACACCGACGACCCGGCCGCGGCGCCCGCACCGCCGGTCGCGTTCACGCCGCCGACGCCGCACCAGCCGCAGCCCTGCGGGTTCTTCGCGCACGGCGACCGGCGCCGGTGCGGCACCCACCCGGCCCGGCTGTACGCCAACGGGTGGCGGTGTGCCAGCCACAGCCCGTCAGTCCTCGCCGGCCGTGCAGAGCCTCAGGGTGGTTCCTGCGCGCCCGGCCGGCACTACTGCCCGCCCGAGGCGCGGTGCTCGACGTGGGAGTGGCAGCAGCAGCCGTGGCGGCTCCTCGCCACCGGCGGCCGCGACCGCACCGACAAGACCCGCATCGGCGCTGCCCTCGATGACGTGCTCCGCCTGCACCCCGTGCTGACCGTCGTGCACGGCGCCTGCTACCCGAAACCCGAACGCGGCGTCCGCCCCGACCGGTCCGCTGACTGGCTCGTCCACCTATGGTGCGAGCGCGCCGGCGTCAAAGAAGAGACCCACCCGGCCGACTGGCGGCGGCACGGCCGGGCGGCCGGCCCGATCCGGAACGGCGAGATGGTGGCGCTCGGAGCTGATGAGGCGCTGGCGTTCCCCGGCGCCGGGCCAGGCACCTACGACTGCATGCGCAAGGCGTCCGCTGCCGGGATCACCGTCCGCCCCATCTGGCCGCACACCCCCAAGGCGGTGACCTCGTAATGGCCCGCAAGACCGCACGCTGCACCTGCCCGGCCGACGGGAAGCTTGTCTTCCTTGGTCACCTCAAGACCTGCCCCGAAGTCGCCGACGAGGTCCATCAGCCCGCAATCCAGCTCACCTTCCAGCAGGTCATCGACCGCGGGCTGTCACTGCGCGCCGTCGCCTACTGGATCGACCGCGGCTACCTGCACCCCATCACACGCGGGCGCGGCACGGCGCGTGAATGGCCACAAGTTGAATTGCAGGTCGCTGACCTGATGCGCAGGCTGTGCGACGCCGGCTTCACGCCTGCCGCGGCCTCCGTTATCGCCCGCACCTACGCGGCCGTGCCCGTGCCGATGCGGATCGGACCCGGCCTCACCCTCACCATCAAAGACGAGCCGCCCGCGGAGGGGTTGTGAAGCACATCGTGCAATACTCCACCGGCCTCGCCAGCGCCGAAGTCGCCCGCCGGCTCGTCGACCAGCACGGAGCGGCTGACGTCATCTGCCTCAGCGCAGACACCCGCGTCGAAGACGCTGACAACTGGCGGTTCGCCCGCGAGGTGTACGACCGATTCCTCACCGGCTGCGAATGGGTCATCCTCGCCGACGGGCGTACCCCCATGCAGGTCGGCCGGGACCGCAAGGTCGTCCCCAACAACCGGATGGCGGTCTGCTCTCAGATCCTCAAACGCGAGCTGCTGCGCCGCTACCTCGACGAGCATCACGACCCGGCCGACGTGGTCATCTACCTCGGCTACGACTGGACCGAGGAACACCGCATCAAGGCAGCCCTGCCGCTCTGGGAGCCGTACACGGTGAACACGCCGCTCGCCAAGCCGCCGCTCGTCATGAAAGAGCAGCTCCGCGAAATCTACAGCGTGCAGTACGGCATCGAACCGCCCCGCCTGTACGCGGCCGGCTTCCAGCACGCCAATTGTGGAGGCGGCTGCGTCCGCGGTGGTCAGGCCCAATGGGAGCTGCTACTGCGCTGGAACCGCGACCGCTACCTGGAGTGGGAGGCGGAAGAGGAAGAGACGCGGGCGCTGCTCGGAAAGAACGTGGCCATCCTCCGGGAACAGGAGTGGGGGCGCACTCGCCCTCTCCCCCTGCGCAAGTTCCGGGAACGGCTCGACCGGCAGCCCAGCCTCTTCGACTCCGAAGACTGGGGCGCCTGCGGCTGCATGACCGACGCCGAGCCCACCCAATGAGCGCGGGAGACGCCCATGACGTGGATGAGCCGGTGCGCCAGCCCGAAATGCCGCCGGCCCGCCGTCGTCATCATCACCGGACGGGTCCGCGGCACCTCTCTGTACAGCGCCCTGTCGTGCGCCGACTGCATCCCAAAGCACCGGGAGCTCGCCGCGAAGGCGGGGCCCGTAACCGAGGAGCCGCTGGAGGGCCGAGCCCAGGATCCCCTCTTCTGACGCCGCTGCGCTGCTGCGCGCCCTCGTAGTACCTCCCGCCCGAGCACCACCGCACCAGCACGAAGGGGGAATCGTTGACCTCCGAGCAGGAACCACCGCCGGCCGCCGACCTGGATGAGGCGCGGCGCTGGCTCGCGACGCTGCACGGCGACGCCCCCGGCCTCATCAACATCGTCGCCACGGACGCCTGGAGCGGACGCACCTTCGGCACCGACGCCGCCGGCCTCGACGCCGCGACGGCGTACATCGCCCGACTGGACCGGCAGCGGCGGGCCGGCATCTACGTGCGCGCCACCACCCTCAAGGAGGCGCCTGCCGAAGGCCGCGGCCTAGCGGACCTGTCCTTGTCGTTCCCCGGATTCTGGGCCGACATCGACATCGCAGGCCCCGGCCACAAGCACGAGCTGTGCGCCCCCGACTGCCGGAAGGCTCACCGCAGCCACGTCACCCTGCCACTGCCGCCCACCCCGGAAGACGGGCAGCTCATCCTCGAAGCCGCCGGACTACCCGAACCCACCATGTGGATCCAATCCGGCGGCGGCTGGTACCCATGGCACCTGCTCGACCAGCCCGTCACCATCACCCCCGACAACCTGGAAGACCTCGGCACCCTGTCGGCGCGCTGGCAGATCGTCCTCGAAGCGGGCGCTCACTACCTCGGCTACCACTACGGCCGCGGCGTCGGCGACCTCGCCCGCGTGCTGCGCGTGCCCGGCACCGTCAACCGCAAGGCCGGGCTCGCCCGCCGCTGCACCATCGTCGAAGCGTCCGGCGTCACCTACAGCCTCGACGAGCTCGCCACCCTGCTGTACAGCATCGACCTGCCCGACCCCGAGCCGGCCGCCTACACAGTGCCGCCAGCGCGGCCCCGCGCCACGAGCTACAGGCCGGGCACGGTCGGGCCGTACGACGCGCTCGGCGAGGTGTGCGAATGGTCAGACCTGTTCGAGCCGAACAACTGCCGCTATGTGCGCTCTGAGCGGGACGGCGCCGAGCTGTGGAAGTACACAGGGTCGTCGCCCGAGTCCGAGTATTCGATCCGGGCGTTCCCGCACGTGTGCGTCAACCACTCCGAGACGACGCCGCTGCCCGTCGGTGCCGGGCATCACCTCACCCATGGCAAGACGTTCGCGTGGTGGCACCACGGCGGCAACCACTCCGCAGCCGCCAAGGACCTGATCCTCGCCGCTGCCGGCCACCCCGACGCGTCCCCCGCCGCGGCCGGGCTCCGTCCCGCGATCCTCGAGCACATCAGGCAGCGGTGCAGCGTTACCCCGTGGACGCCCAAGCAGCCGCCGCCCGTCGATGACACTCCGTGGCCTGATGCGCCCGCCGACATTGACTACCTCGCCCCGTCGCCGCCTACGGAGCCTCAGAACGGCGCCGAGGCGGGCGGAGACGACGACTGGGACTCCATTCCCCGCCACCGCCGCGGCCTGCTTCCTAAGGACTTCTGGGAGGCGCGGCCCGTGTTCCGGCTCATCCGGCAGGCTGCGCACGCGCGGGCCCGCTCCGGCGACGTCGTGCTCGGCGGCCTGCTGGCGCGCCTGTCCAGCCTGCTGCCGCCTGAGCTCCGCGCGGACACCGGGGTCGGGTCGCCGGCGTCGATGAACATGTTCGTAATCCTGCTCGGCGCGTCCGGGTCCGGGAAGAGTTCGGCGGCGTGGATCCCGCGCCGGCTGCTGCCCGCGCCGTCCCGCGTCGACTTCCTCGACGAACTGCCGCTCGGCTCCGGCGAGGGCATCGCCGAGGCGTACATGGGCGAGCGGGTGGTCGACACCGACGAGATGTTCCAGTCCGGCCCCAAGAAGGGCACCCCGAAGACGGCGATCGTGCGCGCCCAGGTGCGCGGCAACGCCCTGTTCTACGCCGACGAAGGCGAGTCCCTGACGAAGCAGTTGTTCGGCCGCAACGGCACCACCATCGGCGAATCGCTGCGCCGGGCCTGGACCGGTGGCACCATCGGCCAATACAACGGCAGCAAGGTCAACACCCGGGTCGTTGAGGGCGGCACCTACAGCCTTGGCCTCGTCGTCGGCTTCCAGCCGGAGACGGCGCTGCCGCTGCTGGAGGACGCGGCGGCCGGCACCCCGCAGCGGTTCCTGTGGTGCTCGAGCATCGACCCGTCCATCCCCGACGACGTGATCGACGAGCCGGAGCCGCTCGACCTGGCGTTGATGCGGCGCGGCTTCGGTGTGGAGCCGAAGGTGACGTTCGCGGCGCCGCTGCTGCGGCAGATCCGGCTGGAGGACCGGGCTCGGGCCACCGGTGAACTGCAGTTGCCGCCGCTCGACTCGCACAAGCCGCTGATGCTCGTCAAGCTCAGCACGTTGCTCGCCATCCTGGACGACCGGCTCGATGTGACGGTGGAGGATTGGCAGCTTGCCGAGCAGTTGTGGGCCACCTCGTGCGAGCTGCGGGACGCGCTGATCGAGTATGGGGCGCGGCACGCGGCCGAGGAGTACGAGAAGCGGACCCAGGCGCACGTGGATCGGGAGTTGCGGGCGCACGTCGCGAAGGCGAGCACCGACACGGCGGTGGAGCGGGTGGCGCGACGGATCGGCAAGCGGGTGCACGAGGCCGAGGGCATGTCGCGGGGGGACGCGAAGCGCGCTGCGGCATCGCGGGATCGGGAGCGGGTCGGTGCGGCGATCGATTATGCGGAGGCGCGCGGCTGGGTGTCGGTCGAGGGGGATCGGCTGGTGCCGGGGGACTCGATGCCGTCATGAGTGACGTGGAAACGCGGCATGTGGACGCGATCTTGAAATGTGGACATGTGGACATGTCCACATGGCCCCCACATCTCTATAAACGCGCGGGCATGTTTTTCATTTCATTTATACAGGTCAGAGGTTTTAGCAGCTTTGCAGCACAACTTTTTTTCGCGACCCCCATGTGGACATGTCCACATTGTCCACATGTCCACAGAGATCATTTCCGCCCTCGGAAATCCACCCAAAACACCCCCGCAAAGGATCACCAATGACGCGCGCCCAAGAACCCGGCGGACACATCTACAACGCCGCCGCAGCCCGCCGCGGCGGCCACGAATACACGGGTGGCCCCGTCGCCTGGAATCCACAACCCGACGACCGGCCGCCCTGCCCAGGTTGCGCCCTCTGCTTGCCTCCCCCGCCCGAGCGTCCGTGGTGGCGGCTGCACCTGCGGCATCGCTGGGTTGAGGTCGAACGCATCGGCTGGGTCGTCACCTACCGCTGCACCGTGTGCGGCGCGGCGAAAACTCGCCTGCGCGGCCCTGAGAGCGATTTTCCAGCCTTCCCGGTACCCGAACACCGGACCGGCCCTGAAAACGGCTCAGGGACCGCTACAGCGGCGCGGAGACGCAAAGGAGCCGATGCTGTGCCGCACAGAAACCCGCTTGATCCGGCGACCATCGACCGTCAGAGCCCCGACTACCACGGATGAGGAGCACCAACGTGGCGAGCTACGACAACGACCCCGACGCGCTGGCTTGGGCGCGCGCCAAGGTGGAGCGGGTCCGAACCAAGTACCTCGACTTCGAGCGCCAGATGCGGGGCGTCGGCGACGTCAAGCACGCCGACAAGTGGCGGCAGATCGCCAGCATCCTGCGCATGGAGTTCATCGGGGGTCGCAACTGCGTCATCGCCGCGTTCGACAAGCGCCTCCCCGCCGTCAACGCAGCCCTGGCCGACGCGAGCCGCCCTCTCGGCGAACAACCTACGACGGTCAGGGTGCGGGTGGACGACCTCGACCTAGTGATGAACCACGCCGGGAACCCCGCCCGCGCCGCCGAGTATCCGGCCGCCGCCGAACGCATCCAAGCCGCGATCGAAGGAGCCCGCCGTGGCTGAGGCGCGGTGGATCTGGGTGAGCCTGCCGTGGGCCACCTTCGCCCTCGTCGTCTCCGGCGGCCGGATCGTCGACGCGGCGCCGATCGCCCGCAAGAGCATCGGCTGCGACGAACGCCAGGTCGCCGCCTACTACCGCAGCAAGGGCGCCACCTTCGTACCGCTGCCTCCGCTCGACCAGGCCAGGGAGTAGCCGATGGCCCGCCGTGTCACGTCCCCCGCCCTCTGCCAGGCCCGTCACCGCGACGATCGGCCGCGCCACGCCGCCGACGGCCTCAACCTGTGCCCCGGCTGCCGCTCAACCCTCGACCGCCACCTGCGAGACCTGCCCGAACTGCACGCCGACGTGCTCGCCCAACTCCCCACCGGCGGAACCAGCAGCGGGCCCACCGTCAGCGGATCCCGCACCCCGCCACTCCCGTACAACACCCGCGCCGGCGACTGGCTCGGACAACTGCGCCACGACCTGCTGTGGCTCACCTCGCTCGTGGCCTCGTCGCGCGGCATCAGCGGGCCGCCGCCCAACCCGGCCGCACAGTGCGCCTGGCTTGCCCGGCACGCCGAGTGGCTGTCAGCGCAGCCCGACGCGGGCGCGTACAAGGACGTGCTGAGCGAGCTCATCGGTCGCGCGTACAGCGTCATCGACCCCGGCAGGCTGCCGCTCGTGCTCGGACCGTGCATTGAGCAGATTGACGGCGAGCCGTGTGGCGGCACCGTCAAGGTCACCGTGCGGCGCGACGGAGACCCCACCCCGTCCGTCATCTGGTGCGATGGGTGCGATCTCGACTTGGACACGACGCAGTGGCACCGGTACGGGCGCCGCTACCAGCGAGGAAGGATGGCAGGGTGAGCGACCAGTCCGCAGGAGGCGATGGCATGGCGTTGACGGCTGAGCAAGTCCTACAGATCCTCAACGGTGGAGAACCGCTCGACATCGGCACCCTCGAACTCTGCGTCATCACAGGCGGCTACACGAAGGGGTTCGGATCAGGGCCAATGGCAGGCGAGATCGTTAACCTCTCCGAGGAGACGTTCTGGCCGTTCGAGCGCGGCGAGATCCTGATCGTGGACCGAGACTCGGGCCGTGAGCCGTTCGGCGAGGGTCGTAAGCCCGCCAAGTGGGGCGTGGCCGCCGTCTACACCTCCGACTGGAACGAGGCGCAGGAACTCAGGCAGGCCGTCGTAGGTGCGGAGCGGCATCCGTGAACACCAGGATCAGCACAGCCGACGCCGCCCAGCTCTACCGGATCCCCGCCCGCACCCTCCGTCGCTGGCACCAAGAGGGCCGAATCACCGTCCACCGCGACGGCCGAAACCTGTGGTGGGACTGCAACGAACTCGACCAGCTCGCAGAACAGCGCGGCGCAGGCCGCTTGCCAAGAACGCCCGTAATGGCCGATCATCAGCACTAACGTACCTGACCTATCGGCACACCAGCCCCACACCGACAGTCACACAACGTAGATGAACTACACAGAGTGACGGTCACGGAGAGCGCGGGCAACACGTAGCGTGACAAATGAGATCATGGCTTTGATCTGCGGAAACACGTAGAGTAACCACATAATGGTCAACGATCAAGCCTGCGACCTGCGACAATGTGCGTTTATGCAGGTCAGGGGGCTACCGAAAGTTGGCGATCATGGCCCTGGTGACCCCGCCCGCAGCCCTCCTTTTTTCTGTACGAGTCTGGGGCTACTCAGCGTCACCGTCACGGAAAGTGACATATGACCGAGCGTGACAGCCGGGCGGGTGATCACGCTGAGTCAGATGCCCCGGATCTGCCCCGGCTGCCGCCAGCGAGTCACCGGCACATGCCCGACCTGCGACCAGCCAAGCTCGCGGAAGCCCCGGCAACGCGCCGGGTACGGGCGCAACGAGCAGCGCCGGCGCGCGGACGTCGTACGGGTGCACGTCGAGCAGCACGGGTGGGTGTGCCCTGGGTGGCGGCGCGCGGCGCATCCGGCCGAGGACCTGACTGCGGACCATGTGCAGCCGACGGCGCGCGGCGGGGGTCCGGCCGGGCCGCTCCGGGTGCTGTGCAGGTCGTGTAATTCCGCTCGGCGGGCCGAGCTGGACACGCCGCAGATGGTGGGCGTGACTGTGACGCTGGTGGCGGGCCCGCCCTGCTCGGGCAAGTCGACGTACGTGCGTGAGCAGGCGCTTGCCAGCGACCTGGTGGTGGACTACGACGCGCTCGCGGCGGCGCTGCGGGTCGATGGCGAGCTGTACGCACACCTGGACAGCCATCGGCCGTTCGTGACGGAGGCCCGAGACGCGGTGCTGGACCGGGTGGTGCTCGGGAACCACGGGGTGCGGCGGGTGTGGGTGATGGCGTCGGCCGCGAAGCGCGCGGTGCGGGAGTCGTACCGGCGCCGGTATGGGGCTGCCGTGGTGGTGGTGTGGGCGCCCGAAGAGGTGTGCCTGCGGCGGGCGATGGGTGAGCGGCCTGCGGCGTGGTGGGGGCATGTGCGGGGCTGGTTCGAGGCGTACGAGGCGGATGAGCGGGATCTGGTAGTCCGGGAGACGGCTGGGAGGTCGTGATGGTGGTCGAGCTGCTGGCCCTGGTGGCGTTTCTGGCGTCGGCGATCTGGGCGGGCATTCAGCGGGCGTGGCCGGTGTGCCTGCTGGCGGTCGGCGCTTTCCTGCTGGTGCTGGCTGGCACTGGCCTGATCGACGGCTGACATGGCCGGCCGTGGCCCGGCGCCGAAGGATCCGAGCGAGCGGCAGCGCCGGAACGCGCCGAAGAACCTGGAACTCGTAGTCCCCGGCCTTGAGCCGCCCGTGGCCGAGGAGGACGGGCCGCCGCCGGCGCCCGACTACCTCCTGCCAGCCACGAAGGACCGGTGGGCGTCCTACTGGACCTCGCCGGTGGCCAAACTGGTGGACGCAGTCAGCGACTTGCCCGCACTGGAGCGGCTGTTCTGGCTCTACGACGACCTCGAACGCAGCCGCCAGGCCGTCGCGGAGACCGGGCACGTCATCACCGGCAGCAAGGGCCAGCAGGTCATGAACCCGCTGCTCCGCCACATGCAGACGCAAGCCGCGGAGACCCGTCAGTTGGAGGACCGGTTCGGGCTGTCGCCGCGGGCCCGGCTGTCGCTGAACCTCACTCTCGGGCAGGCGGCGCAGTCGCTGGCGGACCTGAACGGGCCGTTCATGGAGGCCGGGGGTGATGACGATGACCCCCGGATGGATGTCGTCGAGGCCGAGGTGGTCGACGACGTCGGGTGAGCCCCGATGAGTCTCGCAGTGGCCTGCCGGCCGCTGTCGGCACCGCGGAACCTCGGCTGGCCGTCGCACGGCCGGATCGTGTGCGGGTGGATTCAGGCCCACTGCGTGTACGGCGAGGGCGACTACTTCGGCCAGCCCGTCAGGTTGCAGCGGTGGCAGAAGCAGATCATCTACTGGTTGTACGAGTACAACCCGGCCACCGGCGAGCGCCGCTTCCGTGAGGCGCTCATCGAGGTGCCGAAGGGGCAGGGCAAGACGCCGCTGAACGGCTGGATCCAACTGTTCGAACTGCTCGGCCCGCCGCTGTTCGGCCCGAAGGGCAGCCCGCTGATCCCGGTCGCGGCCGCGTCATTCGAGCAGGCGGACCTGCTGTTCGGCGACATGAAGCACTGCTGCCGCGAGTCGCCGACGCTCCGCCACCACGTGGACACCTACGACACCGAGATCCTGGTGCGTTCTGGCCCGGGCCGCTCCTACCGGGTGGCGGCGGTGGCCGGCACGAACGACGGCCAGCGGCCATCGAGCATGGGCGCGGATGAGATCCACGAGTGGCTGGGGCCGAAGGAGCGCGTGCACCTGGTGCTGGTCAACGGCATGTCGAAGCGGGCCAACAGCCTGGTGGTGAACACGACCACGCCGGGCTCGAACCTGGACACGATGGCCGGCCGCAAGCACCTGTACGGCTACCGGGTGAACGCCGGCGAGGTCGACGACCCGCGGTTCATGTTCGTGCACTACGGGATCCCGGACGGCCTGTACGACCTGACGGTGGAGGAGCATCTGGTTGCCGCGGTGCTCGCGGCGAACCCTGCGGCGGGCACGTTCCTGCGCACCGATGACGTGGTGGCGAGGTTTTACCAGATTCCGGAGTTCGAGTACCGCCGCTACCACCTGGGCCAGTGGACGCGCGCGGACGAGTCGTGGCTGCCGCCGGGGGCGTGGGAGTCGTGCGCCGGCCAGGCCGATATCCGGCCGGATCTGCCGTCGCAGGTGGCGGTGGATATGGCGCTCAAGCATGACAGCGTGGCCGTGGTGGTGGCGCAGCAGCGGCCGGACGGGCGGGTGGCGGTGCAGGCGCGGGTGTGGGATCCGGCCGGCGACACGATCGACGTGCACGCGGTGGAGAACCATCTCAGGCAGTTGCACCGCGATCTGCGGGTGGACACGGTCGCCTACGACCCGGCCTACTTTCAGCGGTCGGCGGAGGTGCTGCTCGATGAGGGCCTGCCGATGGCGGAGTTCTCCCAGGGCGCCAGCTCGATGGTGCCGGCGTGTCAGGACGCCTACCGGCTCATCTGCGAGGGCCTGGTGGTGCACGGCGACGACCCGGTGCTGACGGATCACGTGCTGTCGGCGGCGGTGCGGGAGACCGACACCGGGTGGCGGCTGTCGAAGGGCCGCTCCCGCCGCAAGATCGACGCGTGTATCGCGATGGTGATGGCGCTGTTCCTGTCCCAGGTGCCGGCCGAGGTGGCGGCGCCGCCGAACCTGTGGTGAGGAGGGGGCGGGATGCGTCTGATGGTCGCCGTCGAGGTGGTGTTTGTGCTGGTGTTCCTGGCCGGGGTGGCGCTCGTGTTCGTGCCGGCGGCGCTCATCGTTGGCGGGCTGCTCGGCGTGCTCGCCATCGAGCGAGCGTCGGCGCGGCGCCCGTCCGGCGGTGACGTGGTCGACCTGCGGTCCCGGGGCAGGGCGGCGTGAGCCTGTTCGGGCTGTTCGAGCGCCGCTCCCCCGAGAATCCGGCGGTGCCGTTGACCTCGGCGACGCTGTTGGAGTGGATGGGCGGCCCGCGCACATCCTCCGGCGTGCGGGTGTCGGAGAAGGGCGCGCTGGCGTTCAGCGCGGTGTGGCGGTGCACGTCGCTGATCTCGGGGGTGTCGTCGGCGCTGCCTCTGCACGTCTACCGGGACGGCACCCACGACCGGCAGCCGTCGCAACTGCTGAAGAACCCACACCCGGAGTTGACCGCGCTGGAGGTGTGGCGGCTAACGTACGCGCACCGCTGCCTGTGGGGCAACGCCTATGTGCAGAAGGTCCGCGACAACGGCGGCCGCGTCCGTGAGCTGTGGCCGGTCACCCCGGACCGGGTGCAGGTGGACCGCGAGAAGCCGACCGTCGGCAACCCGTCCGGCAAGACGTTCTGGGTGACCGACGACTGGGGCGGCGTGCACCGGCTGACGCCGCGGGAGATCCTGCACATGCCGGGCATGGGCTACGACGGCGTGTGCGGGGTGTCGCCGGTCCGGGCCGCCTCCGCGGCGATCGGGCTGGCGCTCGCGGCCGAGGAGTACGGGGCCCGCCTGTTCGGCTCTGGCAACCTCATGTCCGGCATCCTGCAGACCGAGCAGCGGCTGGAGAACGACGACGCCGACCGGTTGAAGGCCCGATGGAAGGCGAAGATGTCGGGTCTGGATAAAGCGCACGACATCGCGGTGCTCGACTCGGGCGCGTCGTTCCAACCGGTGTCACTGCCGGCCAAGGACTCCCAGTTCCTGGAGTCGCGCTCGTTCGAGGTGGAGGAGATCGGCCGCTGGTTCGGGGTGCCGCACTTCCTGCTCGGGCTGACCGCGAAAAGCACGTCGTGGGGTACCGGGCTGGAGCAGCAGGCGATCGGCTGGGTCAAGTTCGACCTGCACCCCACTTGGTTGGCGCCGACCGAGCAGCGGCTCACCAAGGAACTGCTCGGCGCGTCGGTAACGGCCGGCTACAAGATCGAAGGCTTGTTGCGTGGCGACAGCCGGGCCCGCGCCGAGTTCTACCGGGTGATGCGCGAGGTTGGCGCGTTCTCCGCGAACGACATCCGCGACCTGGAGGACCTGCCGCCGGTCGACGGCGGCGATCTGTACTTGCAGCCGATGAACATGGCGCCGCTCGGTAGCGACCCCACCGAACCTGACGAGCCCAGTGACGACCTTGACGACGATGAGGGCGGCGAGTGAGATGACGCTGACCGTGACCACCGAGGAGCGCCGCCGGCTCGCCCTCGCGGCGACCGGCGCCGAGCTGCGCGCCGACGACTCCGGCAATGAACGGTTCGTCGGCCTCGCCAGCCCGTTCAACGTGCGGGCACCCATCGGCAACCCGAAGACGTGGGGATTCTTCGAGGAGTTCGCGCCGGGCGCCTACACCAAGACCCTCAACGAGGGCGACCAGCGGATGCTGATCGACCACGACTCCTACTACGTCGTCTCGCGCGTGTCGGCCGGCACGCTCAAGCTGGCCCAGTCCGCGCGCGGGCTGGAGGTCGACTCGCGCCTCGACGAGGAACTGTCGTATGTGCGGGACCTGAAGGCGAACCTGCGCAATGCCAACATCACCGGCATGTCGATCGGGTTCTACGTGGTCAAGGACTCGTGGAGCCTGATCGAGGTCGAGGAGGAGGGCGACGACGGGAAGATCCGCGTGTATGAGGCGGAGCTGCGCACCGTCCACGAGGTGCGTCTCATCGAAGTCTCGGCGGTCACCTTCCCGGCGTTCGCCGACACCGAGGCCGAACTGAACAGCGTGGCGTCCGCCCTCGCACTGCGGGCGGACGCGGGCGCGGTCGAGCGCCGCGCCGCACACCGTCCCGAACTCCGGGACGTTTTGCAGGTCATCGCGCCGCGCGAGCCGGGTGAGTCCACTCGCGCTGACGAAACCCCCGAGCCGGGAGAGACCACTCGGAGGCACGTCGAGGAGATCGACCTGGCCATGCGGGGGCTGGCGGCCCGCTTCCCCGGGCTGACATTGCCCACCGCCTGACCCATTCCCGATCCACGACCCCGCAGGCCGGGGCCGTCGGCATGCCCTGAGGAGGGGAACGTGAGCACTGCGCTCAACCGGCTCATCGATGAGCAGAACCAGATCTGGGAGCGGATGCAGGAGATTCGCCGCGGCCTGGACGACCGTGACATGACCGCTGAGGAGCGGGACAACTGGGACGCTGCGGAGACACGGCTGACCCAGGTCAGCGAGGACATCGAGCGGCTGCAGCGGGACGACGCCCGCCAGCGGATCGACCGCTCCCAGATCGTCACCGCCACCGGCCGCCAGGACGACGGCACCAGCGAGCAGCGCGACACCGCGGCCGAGCGCGAGCAGCGCTACGCGGACGCGTTCTACGGCTTCATTCGCCGCGGCCTGGACCGGCTCACCCCGGAGCAGCGCGAACTGCTGGCCGCCGGGTACGGTGAGGTCCGCGCCCAGGGCACCGTAATCGACACCGCCGGCGGCTACCTGGTCCCGGAGGGCTTCCGCAACACGATGACCGAGACCATGGTCGCGTTCGGCGGCATCATGAACATCTGCACGGTCATCTCCACCGGCACCGGCCAGGACCTGCCGTGGCCGACGAACGATGACACCGGCAACAAGGGCGCCATCCTGGCGGAGAACACGCAGATCTCCGAGCAGGACGTGGCGATCGGCCAGCGCAAGCTGTCCGCATACACCTACACGTCCAAGCTGGTCCGGGTCGCCCTACAGCTGCTACAGGACTCGGTGTTCGACCTGGAGGGCTGGCTGCCCGGCGTGCTCGGCACCCGGATCGGACGCGCCGTCGCGGAGCACCTGGCCACCGGCACCGGCGTCGACCAGCCGCTCGGCATCACCACCGGCGGCACCGTCGGCAAGACCGGCGCCGTCAGCGCGTCGGCGGTCATCACCTACGACGACACCGTCGACCTGGAGCACTCCGTCAACAGCGCCTACCGGGCGGGCGCCCGCTACGTCATGGCCGACAGCATGCTGAAGCTGCTGCGCAAGCTGAAGGACTCCGACGGCCGCCCGATCTGGGTGCCAATCCCGGCGCCCGGCTTCCCGGCCACGATCAACGGCTTCCCGTACACGATCGACGATGGCATGCCCGCCCCCGCGGTCAGCGCCAAGAGCATCGCGTTCGGCGACTTCCGGCGCGGCTACATCGTTCGCCGCGTGCAGGACGTGCAACTGCAGATCCTGCGCGAGCGCTACGCCGACTACCTGCAGGTCGGTTTCCACGGCTTCAGCAGGCTGGATGGCCGCATCGACGACGCCGCGGCGATCCGGCTGTTCCAGCACGGCGCCGCGGCCTGAGAGGAGAAGACCGATGAAGGACCTGTACAGCAACGTTCTGCTCAAGCAGTCGCTGCTGCCCGCGACCCGCACCAACGGCACCGTCAACGGCAGCGCGGTGGACCGCAAGGAGGACGGCTGCGACTACCAGGCGGTGCTGGTGCTCGTCACCGCCGGCACCATCACCGACGGCACCCACACCATCGAGGTGCAGGACAGCGACGACGGTAGCAACTTCACCGCGGTTGCCGACGCGTTCCTGCAGGGCGCGGAACCGGCGATCGCCGCCGCGGACGACAACAAGGACTACGCGATCGGCTACACCGGGCTGAAGCGCTACGTCCGCGTCGCGGTGACGACGGCGGGCGCCACCACGGGTGGCGTGTTCGGCGCGGCGGTGCTGCTCGGCAGCCCGGCGGTCGCGCCGGTGGTGAGGAACTGACCATGCCGAAGGTGCGGATCCTCACCGGCATCTCGGGCGTCGACGTGTCCTACACGCGAGGCCAGGAGGTCGAGCTGGACGGGCCGACCGCCACGTCGTGGTGTGAGGCGGGCATGGCCGAGCTCGTCCGCGACGAGACGCCGGAAACCCCGGAGCGGACATCCGCCGCCAAGCCGGAGACGACGGCACGCCGCTCGCGTGGCGGCCGTGCGAGCAAGTCCACCTGATGCACGGCGGGAGCCCTCCGGCGGGGCTCCCGTCCACCACTCGATGGGAGGTAGGTCGTGGCCGACAACCTGACCGACACAGCCGAAAACCTCGTCCTGGATTGGATCAACGGTGTCGGCAGCCCGACCCGGCCGACCACGCCGCTCAAGTGCCGACTGATGACCGCCAACGGCAGCGACTCGGCTGGCGGCACTGAGGTGACGAACTCGGGCGGCTCCACCTACGCCTCCCAGAACGTCACCGTCGGGGCGGCGTCCGGCGGCGCCACCAGCAACACCGGCGCGCTGACGTTCACCAACATGCCCGCGGTGACGGTCGTCGGCGTCGAGATCTGGGACTCCGCGGGCTCGCCGGTGCGGCTGTGGCACGGCCCGCTGGCGGCGAACAAGACCACGAACCTGGGCGACACGTTCGAGATCCCAGTCGGCGACCTCGACCTGTCGATCGGGTAGCCGGTGGCGACCGGGTCGATACCGCTGCCGATCGGCGCGGCGGTGCTGCCGGACGGCACGGCCAGCAACGCCGCCCCGGCCACGCAGCGGGTCAAAAGTTCCGCCGCGACGCCGACGCCGTACTTCCTGCAGTTCGCGTTCGACGCCGCCACCCGCGAGCAGGTGATGTGGGGCTTCCGGATGCCGGCCGACTACGCCTCCGCGCCCGTGCTGAAGGTGCAGTACAAGATGGCCAGCGCCACCTCCGGCAACGTGGTCGTCGAGGCGCGGGTCGCGGCCGTGAGCGACGGCGACGCCACCGACGTGGACGCCAAAGGCTTCGGGACGGCGAATACCTCGGCCGCCACCGCCGTGCCGGCCACCGCGGGCCACCTGGATGAGATCAGTCTCACGCTCACCAACGCCGACTCGCTGGCCGCCGGCGACTTTGTCGTGCTGTACCTGGCCCGCGACGCCGCCAACGCCAGCGACACGGCGACCGGCGACATGGAGGTCGTCGGTGTGGCCGTGACCTACACCACCACCTAGTAGGAGGCGGAGTGGCCGTACTGCCGACCCTCGACCGGCTTCGGGTGGCCGTCCAGTGGATGCGCGACGTAAGTTCCGCCCAGGAGTCGTGCGCGTTCACCAAGGACGATCTGCAGGCGGCGGTCGCGGCGGCCGACGACTGGACCGAAGCCAACCAGACAAGCTTCAACCAGGCGCTGCCGCAGCCGTTCCGCAGCACGGCCACCACCCCGCAGAAGATCGCCGTGCTGGCGTATGTGCTGTGGCGGCGCATCGGGAGGCTCCGCGCGGCCGAGGACGGCTGATGGCGCGCGCCTTCACCGGCTCCTCCAACCTGGTCACCTCCATCGGCGGCCTGGCCGGAGTCGACGGCGGACCCATCACCATCGCCGTCGTCCTGCGCTTGGATGCGACCGTCGGCGGCGTCATCGACATCCGCGACGGCTCCGCCGCCAGCATCGCCGAGATCAACCTCGACAGCGGCAACTACTACTACGCCACCCGCGGCGCCGGAGAGTTCTCCGTCATCGGCACCGGGGCGACCGGCGACGGCTGGCACCTGATCGCCGTCACCAAGGGCGACGGGCAGGTCCAGCCACGCGGCCACAAGTACATCTACGGCACCAACGCCTGGTCGCACGCCAACGGCGGCACCGCGATGCGTGACAGCGTCGCCGCCGCCGGATCGTCCGGCACCGTCCGGTTCGGGCTGCTGTTCTCCGACCAGTTCGCGGGCGACATGGCCATCGCCGGGGTGTGGACACGGGCGCTGACCGACGACGAGATCGAGCAGCTGCCGCACTCGCTGGCGCTGTGGCACGCGCTCGCCCCGCAGGCGCTGTGGCTGTTCGACCAGGCGCAGACCACGCAGGCCGTCCTCGACCTGACCGGCGGCGGCGCTAACCAGAGCGCGCTGACCGGGACGTCGGCCGCCGCCCAATCGGTGGCCGGCCTCGGCTACGGCGCAGCGATCCCGGCGGTGACGCGGGACGTGGGCGGCGCGGCAACCATCACCGGAGCCGCCGCCGTGTCAGCGGCCGACACGCTGGCGGTGTCGGCGCGGCGGATCGCGCCTGCCGCAGCGGGCCTGACAGGGTCGTCGTCGCTGACTGCCGCCGCCCGCCGGATCGTCTCCGGCACGTGCGGCCTGTCGGCGTCCGGCTCGCTCGCCGCCGCGGCCGTGCGCAGGCTGGCCGGAGTTGCAGGCTTGTCGTGTTCGGCGACGCTGACGGCGGCGGCCACCCCGGTCGTGCGGGCCGCGGCCGTGCTGGACGCGTCCGGCGTGCTCGCCGGGCAGGCGCGGGCCGCCACCTCGGGCGCGTCGGCGATGACCGCGACGGCGACGCTGGCCGCCACCTCCCGAGCCCGCGCATCGGCCGCGGCGACGCTGTCGGCGTCCGGCACGCTTCAGGTGACCGGCCGGGCCGTGGCGTACGCGCCGGTTCCGCTCAGCGGCTCCTCGGCTCTCGCCGCCGCAGCGCGCGCGACCGTGCGCGCGGCAGCGCAGACGCAGGCCGCATCCGCGCTCTCCGCGGCCGCCAGGCTGACCGTGCGCGCGGCCGCCGCCCTGTCGGCGCAGACCCACCTGGCGTGTGCCGCGGGCGGGACGCAGGCGGGCGCCGCCGGCCTGTCGGCAGCGGCGCACCTGGCCGCCGACGCCCGGGTGCGCGCGCTGGCCGGCGGCGTCCTGTCCGCCAGGGCCGCGCTGGCGGCGGACGGCGTCACGGTCACGCTGGCCGCGGCGGCGCTGTCGGCGCAGACGCACCTGAACGTGTCAGCCGGCGCGGCACGGGCCTCCGCCAGCCTAGGAGCCCACTTCGACCTGGCCGCCGCAGGGCTCGCCCGGCAGCAGGCCGCAACGCACGCCGACGCCGACGCGCACCTCGAAGCGTCCGCGACGGTGCGTGCGCTGGCCGCCGTCAGCCTGTCCGCCGCGTCCGGCATGGCGGTGTCCACCGGAGAGAAGGTCGGGATCGTGCGGGGCGGGCTGGCCGCTCGCCAGGGCCCGGCGCGGGCGTCCTCGCGCCCGCTCGCCGCAGTGCAGGGGAGGGTGACATCGGCATGACGTACGCGTTCGGCGCCGGCGTGCGGCTCGACACGACCGTTACCAACACCAGTGGCACCCCGGCCGACCCGGTGTCGATCGAGGTGTCGATCCTGCTGCCGGACGGCACCGTCAGCGGCCCGCACACGCCCGTCCACGACGGCACCGGCCTCTACCACTACGACTACCTGCCAGCCCAGGCGGGGCGGTACATCGCCCGCTGGGTGACGGCCACGCCGACCGGCGCAGACGAAGAGGCGTTCGACGTCGCTCCGCTGTGGGGCGAAGCAGGGGTCCTGTCGCTGCGCGAGGCGAAAAAGCAGCTGAACATCGACGCCGACGACACGACGGACGACGACGAGATTCAGGGCTACATCCGGTCGATCACCAGACCGTGCGAGCGGGTGGTCGGCTCCCTGGTGCGCCGCACCGTCGTCGAGAAGCACGAGGGCGGCTACGCGGTCGCCTTGAACGCGCCGCCCGTGCTCGAGGTCGTCAGCGTCGAGGCGATCCTGACCGGCGGCGACGGCCAGGATGTCGCCGACCTCGACGTGGACGGCCCGACCGGGATCGTGCAACGCACGGACGGCTGCTACATGCGCGGCCCGCTGCGCTGGACCTACACGGCCGGCCGGACCGAGATCCTGGCGCACGTCAACCTGGCCGCACGGATCATCCTGCAGCATCTGTGGGACACCCAGCGCGGCACCATGGGCGGCGGCCGCGGCTTCGCCAACGACGAGGTGTGGGATCCCCGCTTCGGCTTCTCCATCCCGCGCCGCGCCCAGGAGTTGCTCGGCGACCAGCCGCCCGGGATCGCCTGATGACCACCTCGCGCATCCCCGCCGTCATCGACGAACTCGTGGACCGGTTCCGCGCGGCACCTGCGCTGGCCGGGGTGAAGGTGCTGGATGGGCCGCTCGTCACCGGCAGCCCGCTGAAAGCCGCGATCTGCGTCGGCTTCGACGGCGACCCGACCGGCGACGGGCAGGCGGCCGACTTCGCCCAGGCGTGGGCCAGCATCGGCCAGAAGGCCAAGGACGAAACCTTCACGATCACCTGCACGGTCGTCGTGTGGAGCGGCTCGACCGCGGTCCGGGCGGCCCGGGTGCGGGCGTTCGAGGTGCTCGCCGCGGCGGAGGACGTGCTGCGCGGCGATCCGGCGCTTGGTCAGCCGCCGCCCACGATCAGCGCGGTCACGTCCGGCGCGCTCATCCAGGTGCAGGAGGGGTCCGGCATGCAGGTGCGGATCCCGTTCCAGATCGCCGTACAAACCCGCATTTGAGGAAGGTGGCCGGTGGCCAGGTTCAGGAACATCAGCGGTGAGGACCGCCACGTGGGCCGCGTCGACGGGCCGGTCGTGGCCGCGGGCGAGGTCGTCCCGGTCGATGAGGACGTGACCGGGCAGAGCGACGATGCCTACATCGTCGGCTCCGGCGACGAGGCGCGCGCGTGGCCCAAGAGCACGTGGGAGCTCCTCGAGGAGCCCAAGAGCAGGAAGGCGAGTGAGTAGTCGTGGCCACGGGAACGGGGCTTGACGCCCAGCTGGGGTTCGCTGCCGAAAGCACCGTGGGCACGCCCGTCACGGTGACGAAGTTCGTCGAGTTCAACTCCGAGAGCCTCGCGTGGGTGCCGTCGTTCGTCGAACCGGCTGGGCTGAGGGTGGGCCGGAAGTTCAAGAGGGCTTCCCGCCTGGTGCAGTCCCGTAAGACGGTCGAGGGCGGCTTCGAGATGGAGTGGCCGACCAAAGGGGCCGGGCTGCTGGTGGCGCACGCGCTCGGGTCGTCCGCTGTGCCGGTGCAGATCGCGGCGACGACCGCGTACGCGCAGATCCACACCCCGGGCGGCCTGGTCGGCAAGGGTCTGACCATCCAGGTGGGCAGGCCGGAACCGTCCGGGACGGTGAGGGCGCACACCTATACCGGCTGCAAGATCAAGTCGTGGGAGTTCAAGCTCGCCAACGACGGGACGCTCACCCTCACGCTGGAGATCGACGGCTGGGACGAGTCCACCGCGACCGCGCTGGCCACCGCGACGTTCCCGGCCGGTACGCAGGTGTTCAACTTCCAGCAGGGCGTGCTCAAGCTCGGTGGCACGCCCAGCACCGCGTCTGGCGAGATGACCGTCGCGGGCGGCACCGCCGTGTCCACCGTCGTCACGGAGATCAGTATCAAGGGTGAGAACCCGCTGGCCACGGAGCGGTACGGCATCGGCCAGTCCGGCGTGAAGAAGGAGCAGCTCGAAAACGACTTCCCCACCCTGACGGGGTCGCTCAGTGCCGAGTTCAACCGCACCGAGCTGTACGACCTGCTCAAGAACAACACCACGACCGCGCTCGAATTCACCATGACCGGAAGCCTGATCGCGTCCGGCAACTTCTACCTGATCTCGTTCATCCTGCCCGCCGTCAAGATCAAGGCTGCTGCGCCCAGTGTCGAGGGGCCGGACATCGTCCAGATGACGACCGAATGGGAGGGCTATGACGACGAGACGAACGCCCCCATCCAGATCAAGATCGTGTCCACGGATACGACTCTGTGATCGATGGTTGAGGTTCGCATCACCGGCGCCGACCAGCTTGCCAAACTGGCGAAACGCCTCAAGGCCGCCGGAGACGACGGCAAGAAGCTCCGCAAGGAACTGCTGAAGGCCATCCGTGCCGGCGCGAAGCCAGCGCTGGCCGACACTCGGCGCGCTGTGAGGACCATCCCCGTCACCGGGTCGCGTGGAGGCGGCCGGAAGGCGCGTGAGGAGCACCAGTTCGAGCGCTCCCGCGGTGACGAGGACCGGCGCCGGGCACGGGCGCGAAAGGGTGCGGGGTTGCGGGACAGCGTGGCCCGGTCGCTGCGCCTAGTCGTCAAGACCGGAAGCAAAACCCCGCTCGTGCGCATCGAGGTGGACGCCTCCAAAATGCCGCCCGACCAGCGCACCCTGCCGAAGCATCTCGACGCGGTGAAGGGCTGGCGGCACCCCACGTTCGGCCGCGACCCGTGGGTGCACCAGCAGGGACGGCCCTGGTTCAGGGTCACGATCAAACGGCACGCGCCCGCGGTGCGTGCCCGCATCCTCAAGGCGATGGACGACATCGCCGACAAGATCGAAGGATAAGCATGCCGAAGATCAATATTGCGGGTGAGTCGACCGAGTTCGACCTCGACCACATGCCACTGCACGAGGGCATCGCCCTGCAGAAAGCGACCGGCTGGCGGATGAAAGAGCTCGGCGAGGCGTGCGCCACCGGCGACCTGGTCGCGGTGGCCGCCCTGGTGTGGCTGGGGCTTCGGCGTATGGGCAAGGACGTGTCGTTCGCCGACATCACCGACGGCGTCCACCCGATCGACATCTCCACCATCACGATCGACATGGAGGAGGAGCCGCCCCCTCCTTCAAACGGCGAGGCGAAGACCTCGCCAGCAAACGTCTGAGATATCTGGCGCACTTCGCCTACCACTTCGGGTTCAAGCCGTGGGAGATCGACCGGCTGGCCGAAGCCGAGTTCGAACTGCTGTGTAAGGCGATCGACGACCTGAACAAGCAGGCGAAAGCCTGACCTCGGGGAGGTGCTCGTGGCCTCCTCCATGTCGTTCGACATTTTCGCCCGCGACCACGCAAGCAAGGTATTCGACAAGGTCGGCGACAACGCCGAACGGCTCGGCCGCCGCGTCGAGGGGGCAGGCTCGTCCACGGGCGGGCTGACATCCAACCTGCGCAACCTGGACGGCGCGGCAAGCGGGCTCGGCGGCACGTTCGCCCGTCTCGGCGGCGAGATGGCCAGCGTCGCGGGGTCCGCCGCAATGCTCGTCGGCAAGGCGGGCGTTGCGGCGAGCGCGCTGGCCACCGTCGGCGCGGCCGCCGCCTCCTCGGCCGGGTTCCTGGTGTCGCTGGCCGCCGAGCTGGCGCCACTGTCGGGGCTGCTGGCGGCGCTGCCCGGTGCGGCACTGATGGCCGCGTCCGCGTTCGGCGTGTGGAAGATCGCCACAGCAGGCCTGAACGACGTCATGTCCAAGGCCCTGTCCGGTGACTATGAGGCGTTCCAGGGCGCGCTGCTCGACCTGGGTACTGCCGGGCAGGCGTTCGCCCGCCAGTTCTGGGAGGTGGCCCAGTCCCTGCGCGGCTTTCAGCAGCAGGTGCAGGGCATGTTCCTGGCGCAGCTCACCGGCCACCTGGACGAATGGTTGCAAGGCGTCCTGCGCCTACAGCCGGCCGTCGCGGAGTTGGCCGCGCGGATGGGCGTCCTGGTGCGCAACGTCCTCGACTTCGCCACGTCAGAGCGCACCATCCTGCAGCTCGACGCCGTCCTCGGCAACACCACGCGGATGGTGGACGCGCTGCGCGACGCCCTGCAGCCGCTGCTGCGCGGCTTCATGGATCTCGGCACCATCGGCTCGTTCTGGCTCGCGGACATGTCCGGCGGGCTCACCAGCGTGCTCACCAAGTTCGGCGAGTGGATGAGCAAGGTCGCGCAGTCCGGCCAGGCGTGGCAGTGGATGGACAACGCGCTCGTCCTCCTCAAGGCGCTCGGGTCGATCGCGCTGGACGTCGGCAAGATCCTCACCGGGGTGCTGGGGGCGGCGCAGAAGGCCGGCACAGGCGCGCTCGGCGTGATCGGCCAGCTGGTCGACATGTTCGCGACGTGGGTCAACTCGGCGCAGGGCCAGCAGGTGCTTGTCACCGTGTTCACCGCGCTGAACGACGTCGGCAAGGCGCTGCTGCCGGTCATCACCGCGCTGGCCGGCGCGCTCGCCGGCATCGCCCCCACGGTGGCCCGGCTGGCGCAGACGGTCGGCCCGATCCTGGCGCAGGCGATCGACGCGCTCGGGCCCGCGCTGGCGGAGATAGGTCCCGGCATCATCGCCCTGGTCCGCGGCATCGGGTCCGGCATCCAGGCGATCGCGCCGGTGCTGGGCCAGTTCGCGGCCGGGGTGCGGGCCACGTTCGCCAAGCTCGAACCCTTGTTCGCCGCTGTGGGCGAGGGCGTCGCCAAGCTGATGCCTGGCATCCAGGTGTTCATCCAGTACGCCGCGGACGGCTTCGCCAAGCTCGCCCCCGCGCTGGCGCCACTCGGTGCCGCGCTCGGCGGGGTCCTGGCCGCGCTTGCCCCGCTGCTGCCCGTCATCGGCGAGCTGGCCGCGCTGATCGTCACCAGTCTGGCGTCCGGCATCGAGGCGATCCTGCCGTCGCTGCGCATCCTGGTGACGAACTTCGGTCAGGCGCTGCAGAACCTGATGCCGGTCATCCCGGCGCTCGTCTCCCTCGCCGCCACGATCATCACCGAGCTGGTGCCCGCGCTGGCGCCGCTGCTGCCGCAGATCGCCGAACTTGTCACCCGGCTGATCACCGGGCTGGTGCCGGCGCTGATGCCACTGATTCCGATCATCGCGGACATCGCGGCGGTGATCGGGCAGTCGTTCGTGTCTACGCTCGCGGTGCTGATCGACCGGGTGATCGAGCTACTGCCGGCGCTGTCCGAAACAGCGTTGATCATCGGTACGGCGCTGCTCGACGCGGTCACCCAGCTGGCGCCGTACATCCCCCAGCTCGTGCACGCCTTCACCGAGTTCCTGCCCGCACTGATCGGGCTGCTGCCGAGCCTGGCGGAGCTCGCGGTGGCGCTGCTGCCGCAGTTCCTCGACTCGGTCATGAAGATCGTGCCGCTGCTGCCCGACCTGATCGAGGCGATGGTCCACCTCAACCAGGTCATGTATCCCCTCATCCCCGTCATCACGCAACTGCTGGCGGAACTGGCACCGTACATTCCGACGTTCCTGCAATTGGCGGCGGTGATCGCCGAAGATCTGATTCCGCCGATCACCAGGTTCCTGGTGGTCGTCACGAAGACCGTCAGCGGCGTCATCGAGAAGTTCCTGGAGCTGTACAACCGCCTGGTCGGGCACAGCATCATCCCCGATTTGATCAACGGGATCGGCGACTGGATCGGCCGCCTGCCTGGCCTCTTCCTGGAGTGGGTGGGCCGCGCCAAGGACGCCGCGCTGCAGAAATTCGGCGAGCTCGTCAGCGAGGTCGGGCAAATCCCGGGGCGGATCGTCGGTGCGCTCGGCGACGTCGGCGGCATGCTGTTCTCCAGCGGCCAGTCCATCATCCAGGGCCTGATCAACGGCCTGTACAGCATGCTGCAGAACGCCTACAATGCCGCGGCCGACATCCTCGGCCAGATCCGCAACCTGTTCCCGTTCAGCCCAGCCAAGGAAGGTCCGTTCAGCGGCCGCGGCTGGACGTTGTTCGCCGGCCAGTCGATGGCGCAGGGCCTGGCTGAGGGCCTCGCCAAGGGCGAGAACATGGTGGCCAAGGCCGCGTCCGGCCTGATGGGCGCCGCGTCGATGTCGCTCACTCCGTCCGTTCAGGTCGGCCCGGGGGCGTCGCTGCCGCTCACTCCGCAGGGTGGCGCGTTGACGATCAACCTGTATTTCAGTGGTCAGCCACTCATCGCTCGTGACGAGATCTATCGCATGATGATCGCAGCTCTCAACGAGGCCAAGGGCCGCGGGTTCAACCTCGGCAACCTGGGGGTGAGCACGTGACCGTCATGCCCACCGTCTGGTGCGAGATCGCGTTCACCAAGGACGCCGGCGGGTTCAACCTGTGGCGGGACGTGACCGGGTACGTGGAGTGGGACCAGGGCGTCACCATCGCCCGGCGCCGCTCCCACGAGCTGGACGAGGTGCAGCCCGGCACGCTCAGCCTGACGCTGGACAACAGCGACGGCCGCTTCACGGCGGGCAGGACGAGTTCGCCGTACTACCCGAACGTGACCTTGAACAGGCCGATCCGGATCAGGGCGCGCTGGCCGAACAGCGTGAACCTGCTGCTGGAGAAGCAGGGCCGCGCGTCCGACGTGACGCTGTTCTCCGCGTCGCAGGGCTCGCTCGCGAACGAGGCGAGCATCGTCCCGGCCGGGCAGACGACCTCGATCCGGTGGAGCCCCGGCACGCTGGCGAGCACCGGCCAGAACATGCGCGCCGGCTCCACAGACATCGCCACGGCCACCGACCGGGCGATGCCGGTGGTCGAGGGTGCGACGTACGCGTTCTCCGCGATGGTGCGGCGGGACGCCTCCGTTACGGTCAGCGTCAGCGCGCGGATCCGCTGGTACAACGCCGGCGGGGTGTTCCTGACGCAGACGGCCGGGACGGCGGTCGGGCTGACCACGAGTTTCCAGGCGGTGACCTGCGTGGCCACCGCGCCGGCGGGCGCGGTGTGGGCGCGGGTGGCGATCGCCAACACGACCACCACGGCGTCGGCGGTCATCATCTACGCTGGCGCGTGGCAGTTCGAGCGGGCAGCCTCAGTGACGGCCTGGGCGGCACCGGGCGTCGAATACCACCGGTTCACCGGATTTGTGGACCGGTGGCCGCACCAGTGGAGCAACGGCGTACTGGGCCTTGCCTCCATCACCGCCACAGACAGGCAGAAACTGCTCGGCCGCGACAAGATCCGGGCGGCCTTGTCGCAGGAGATCCTCGGGTCCAATCCGCTCGTCTACTACCCGCTCAGCGAGCCGCAAGGGTCCACGCAGGGCGGGAACCTGGCCTCGACGCCGCAGCCCGACATGCTGGCCCAGCAGTCAGGCATCGGCGGCACATACGCCTTCGGCGAGGCGGGTGGACCCGATGAGTCCACCGGCGTGCTCTTGACCCCCGTAGACATCAACAACGGCCAACTGCTGGTGTCGTCGCTCACCACCCCGTTGGGCGGAGTGGCAGGGATCTCGGTGGCCGTGTGGGTGAACTTCGGGCCAACCCCGCAGACCGGCCAGAACCGCCTGATCTTCGTGGATAACGGCACGGACACGACCCACTTCCGGATCAACTATGCGCCCTCGACCAACTCCCTGAGCGTGGGCGTTCGCCTGCCCGGCGGGAGCACCGCCGGGTCAACCACGTCATTCAACCTCGACAACAACGAACTCCACCTGGTCGTGGCGACCGCCCAGCTCGTCGCGGGCACCGTGCAGATCCGCTGCTACATCGACGGCGTGATGGGCATCAACACCTCGCCCGCCATGACCGGCACCACCTGGCCTGCGCTCACGCGCATCCGGGTCGGCGGCCTGCCCGGCAGCGCACTCGACCCTCCCGAGATGATGAGCGGCCTGGTCAGCAACGTGTGCGCGTGGAACAGCGTGCTGACCCAGGCGCAGGCGCAGGCCCTGTCGGACGCCCGGGACGGGTTCGCCGGCGAACTGTCCGGCGCGCGGGCGGCCCGCATCGCGGGCTGGGCCGGCATCACTGACACGGCGTTCGATGCCGGGTCGTCGCTGATGGACCGCCATCCGGCCGGAGAGCAGGCGCTGCTGGCCGCCTTCAAGCAGATCGCCTTCAGCGAGGCGGGCCTGTTCTTCATCTCCGGCGACGGCTACGCCGTGCTGCACGGCCGCGACCGCCGCCAGTTCCCGCCCGCCGTGTCCATCACGCTGTCGGCTGACCAGCTCGGCGTCGACCTGCAGTTCACCATGGACGACCAGTTGCTGGCGAACGACGTCTCGGTGTCACGGTCGGGCCGCACCGTCACCCGGGTGGTCGACCAGGCCAGTATCGACGCGCATGAGGGCACGTACGCCATCTCGATCGACACGCTGCTGTACAGCGACGTGGAGGCGCTCGACCGGGCCTCCTACACGCTCTACACCTATGGCAACCCGCAGCCGCGCGCCGGGCAGATCAGCGTGGACGCCCACTCGCTCGGCACCGTGTGGGGCATGATGCTCGGCTCCGACATTGGCGACCGCATGGAGATCACCAGCCTTCCCTCCGAGGCTCCCTCCAGCACGCTGGAGTTGTGGTGTGAGGGCGTCGCCGATGTCATCACCGACTCGACCTGGCGCTTCGTCCTGGACACGTCCCCGTTCCGGGACGCCCCCGTCTTCATCTTGGACGACCCCGAGTTCGGCACCTTGGACAACAACTACCTGGGATGGTGATCGCCGTGGCGGTTCGTTCCCTCCTGCGCTTTGTCGAGCAGGCGATCCCCTCCCGGGCACCCATCCGGACCTGGGAAGCGTACTGGGAGCACATCGAGGCACAGCGGCGCGGCCGGCCGGTCCCGAGGCCGACCGGCCACAATCCGGACGTGATCGCTCACGCGCGCGTGGACGACGGCCGATGGATCGCCGACTGTCCGTGGGGGTGCGGGGCCGCGTTCAACCTCCCGCAGGGAACGGACCGGTTCTGGTGCACAGAGTGCGCCGGTGGCGGCTACGGCCACACCGCGGTCCTCGTCTGGCCCGACTCGATGACAGTGCTGGCCAGGAACCTGGAGACGCTGCCCACGATGCTGCAGTTCTGGCCGTGCGCGGCCTGCCGCCCGCACTGGGCGCAGGGGCGAGCAGTGTGCGACACCTGCCAGGGCGTGCAGGGCGGTGAGATCTGAGTGGCCATGCTTCCGTCGCCGCGCACGTGGACCGTCGGCGAGTTGTTGACGGCGAGCAAGCTGAACACCGACCTGCGGGACGGGCTCAACTTTCTGCTCGCCCCACCGCTCGCCATGCTGGTGAAGAGCGGAACCCAGAGCATCCCCAACAACACCGCCACCGCCGTGACCTGGGAAACGGAGCAGATCGACCGAGACGGCGGCCACAGCACCTCAAGTCAGACCAGCCGCTACGTGTGTCAGACCACAGGCTGGTACCAGATCGTCGGCACTGTCCGTTGGACGAACCTCGTCACCGGAGGCGAGCTTCGGGCTGCGCAGTTCCGCAAGAACGGTTCCAGTTACCTGCCGGGCTCATCGAACGCGACGAAATCCGGTGCCACCTCGGTGTACACCGTGCAAGTGGTGACGACCCTCGTACAGCTCGTCGTGTCCGACTATGTTGAACTCATCGTCCAGCAGGACAGCGGCGGGGCTATGAACGTGCTGGACACGTGGAACAGTGGTCCCGATACGAACATGTGCGTCCGGTGGGTGTCGGCGTAGCCGGAATCAGTACCCAGGCGGCGGCTGCTGAACGTGCTGGTACGGCTGCTGATACTGCGGCCCCGACTGGTAGTGCTGGCCGTACGGGTCTTGCGGCTGCTGCGGGTAGCCCATGCGTGCTCCTGATCGTTGGGGCGGCCGGGATGGGACGTTCCAAGCATGCGCCTGGTTGACCTTGCGCGGGTGGCCACATCCGGACACCCGCAGCCTCTTGACGTGCCGCCGCGCTGCTGAGGGTGCGGGCGCGGCGGCACCACCAACCGCCGTCGAGCACAGGAGGGGGACGTGTGCCCGACTCGCCCACCCCGTGGGAGCTGCACCGCACCATGGAGGCGCTACGCCACAGCATGGAAGCCGGGTTCGCCAGCCTCAACGCCCGCCTCGACAGGGTCGTCTCCAGCGAGCTGTTCGCCGCCTACCAGCAGCACGTGCAGAAGGAGTTCGACGACCACGAACGCGAGCTGGCAGCGATCAAAGCCGAGCGGGAGGCGGACAAGAAGGAGCGCGACGCCGAGCGGGCGCAGCGCGCCACCGACCGGCGCATGGCCGCGATCGCCGTATTCACCAGCATCATCGCGCCGCTGGTCATCCTGCTCATCAGCGTGTGGCTGAACAGCGGGAGAACGTGATGGGCCGCCACAACGACGACGGCCTGCACTTCGACGACCTGGTCGAGGAGCCCGTCGAGGAGGAGCCGCGGCGGCCTCACATCTGGCCGCTGCCGCTGCTGATCGCCGTCGTGTTCACGGCCGTGCTCGGCGCGCTCATGGTGCAGATCAACGGGCTCGCCGAGCGGGTCCGGCAGGCCGAATCGGACCGCACCGTCCTCACCGAGCAAGTAAAGAAGCTGGGCGGGGTGCCGCTGGTGTCACCGAGCCCAGGCCCGCCTGGTGAGCGCGGCGACGCCGGCCCGCGCGGGCTGCAAGGTCCGCCCGGCCCAGCTGGCCCGACAGGACCTCGCGGTGCGGCCGGCCAGCCGGGCAGGGACGGTTCCCCCGGGCCCAGCGGCCCGCCCGGCATGCAAGGGCCGAAGGGCGATCCCGGAGAGCAGGGCGCCCGCGGCGAGCCGGGAGAAACGGTTACAGGCCCGCCAGATCCTGCCGGTGAGCGCGGCCCTCAGGGCGAACCTGGCCCGCGCGGCGAGGCCGGGCCGCCGCCTTCGGGCTGGACGTTCACGTACGCCGGCGTCACCTACACCTGCACGCCCGCCGAGTCGGGCTCGACGACGTACACCTGCACGCCGGGAGGCTGACATGCAGTTCGTGAACCGCGCCGACTTCGGGTGGGGCCCCTCCGGCGCCTCCTACGCGAAGCCGACCCGCGGCCTGGTCATCCACTACGACGGCTCCGACCAGGGCCTCGCCGACAAGCCGCACTCCGCCTGCGTCGCCTACTGGAAGAACACCCGGCGCTTCCACACGGGGACGTCCCGGCAGTGGGTGGACATCGGCTACAGCTTCGGTGCGTGCCCGCACGGGTTCGTGTTCGAGGGCCGCGGCCTGAACAAGTCGCAGGCGGCGCAGCCGACAGGCAACACCACCTACTACTCGTGCACCCTCATGTCCGGTCCCGGCGAGAAGCCCACCCCGGCGCAGATCGAGGCGGTGCGCGAGCTGCGTGCCTGGCTGATGTCGAAGGGTGTCGGCGGCCTGGTGAAGGGCCACCGCGACTTCTACAGCACGTCGTGCCCGGGCGACGACCTGTACCGGCTCGTCAAGGACGGCACGTTCAGCAAGCCACCGACCAGCGCCACCGGCGCCGAGGAGGACGACGACATGGCCAGCCCGAAGGACGTGTGGAACCACGAGATCAAGGTCCCGTGGGGGACGAAGGACAACCCCGAGTGGCAGGCCGACTCGCTGCTGGTCGAGGTCAACAAGAAGGTGCGCGACCTGGAGGCGAAGGTCGACGCGTTGACGGACGCCGTGCAGGCGCTCACCGACCGGTGAGCGACGGCCTGACCGCCCGCTGGTGGCGGCTCCTCACCGTCGAGGATCCGCCGACGGCACCTGAAGACTCCCGGCCGGAGCGGCCGGGCACCCCCGAGTAGGAGCAACCTCATGCTCAAGCGCATCCTCGCGGCCGTAGCGGTCGCGCTCATCGCCGCGGCGACGGCCGGCCCGAGCACGTCGGCCGCCGCGGCGGACATCCCCGGCCTGCGCATCGGCACGATCGGCTACAACGCGTACGGCGCGGACGTCGCCTCCAACAGGAACGCCGAGTACGTCGACGTGGTCAACGACGGCACCGCCGCGGTGCCGGTAGCCGGGCTGCTCGTGCAGGACTCGTGGGCGCGCGGCAACAACCGTACGTCCCGATGCAACACAACCATGCTGGCCGCGGGCGCTCTGCCGGTCGCCGCCGGGCAGCCGGCCGACATGCTGCCCTCCGGCGACACGCTGCGCATCTACATGGGCGCTGGCACGGCCGCGGTGGACGGCACCCTGCACAAGGTGTTCCGGGACATGCCGACCCGGTGCGGGCTGAACGGCCACACCCTGAACAACGGCGCGGGCGCGAACCGCTGGGCGCCGTGGGACACCGTGTGGGTGACGCTCGGCGGCGTGTCCGAGTCGAAGTCGTACAACTTCTCCCGCGGCTACGTAGCCAACTAGGGGGCCGGAATGACCACCCACCACACCACCACCCCGAACAACGAACTGACCGGCGAGCCTGCGCTGCTGCTCGGTTTCGTCTCCAGCGCCGTCCAGGTCGTGGCCGCGTTCTTCCTGCCGTGGCCGGATGAGACGGTCGCCATCATCAACGCGGCGATCGCGGCCGGGTTCGGCGTCTGGGTCGCGGTGTCGACGCGCGCGATCGACAACGGCGGCTCCATCAAGGGCGCGATTCTGGGAGCCGCTCAGGCTCTGATCAACCTGGCGATGGTGTTCGGCTGGCACTTGACCGACAAGCAGACGTCGGCGCTCATCCTGCTGGTGACGATGGGGTGCGCGCTGTTCATACGCCAGACCTCGAAGCCGAAGCCTGAGCCGGGAGTGCACCGAACCCCGACGGTCACGTCCCTGTAGTCATCCCGCGCCAGATTGCCCACCTGGCGCGGGATCCCCTCTCGCGGTTACGCTGTCGGTCCCGACAGCCCGTAGCGAGGGATACGGAAGCCCGCTCTGCCTCTTCGGAGGCGGGGCGGGCTTTTCGTCATGTCCGGCTACCGGTCCTCGTACATGAGCCGTACGGCCTCGCTCAGGTCCCTCGGGGGCCGCTCGGCCTCTTCGATGTGGTCTACCAGGGCGGCCCTCAGCCGCGCCGTCGCCACGATCTCGTCACCCTCGCGCTGATCCATCCGCTCATGCTGCCGGAGACGGCCTACCGGCGGGCGCGGAATGGCAGGACTTCGACGAGGTCGGCCAAGTCGACCCACCGTTCGATCCCTGCGATGTCGTGCGCGTAGGCGAGGTGGTAGCGGCGCCCGTTGAGCTTCTGGGTGACGCGGTAGAGGGGCGACCGGTTGAGCACGATGACGTCGATCTCGATGCCGTCAGGTCCGCGCCACGTTGCCACGCACGCACTGTAAGAGAAACAGGACGAAAACACATAATGTGGACATGGAGACGCCCGGCCGTGGGGAAGCGGCCGGGCGTCGATCTATGTGAACCGGGCGTGGCCGGCTGCGCCGCACAACCACGCCCGGAGCTCAGTCGCCCATCCACAGCAGGTGCTTGTCCTGCCCGCCGATCACCACCGCGGCGCCGCGGTCCTCGGCCGTGAGCGTCTTCTGGTTCGACTCCGGCACCAGATTCACGCCCGGCCGCCGCTCCAGCTCTCGCAGCACGTCGTCCACCAGGTGTCGGGGGCCGTCCACCTGCGACCGTAGCTCGGTGAGACTCACCCACGCGCCGGGCCTGGGTGCGAGCCGCGTGTAGGCGGCGCGGATCTGCGCCTCCACGCCGGCGGCAGCACCGGGGGCGTCCTCGATCAGAATGATGACCCAGCGGCCGCGCTCGTCCTTGCGCCCGGCAACCCCGTGCTCGCGGATCTTTCCGTTCGCCAGCCACTTGTACAGGGTGCCGACGGAGACGCCCAGGTCGCGGGCGGCCGACGCGGCGGTCTGCGTGGGGATGTCGCTCACAGCACTGCTCCTCGCCGGGCTGTCCAGCGCTGCGGCTCTGCGTGCGCGGCATCGCCTCTGGCGTTCGGCCTGCGCCTCCCGGCTGCTGGAGTGGCCTCCGGGGCAGCGGCGCCCGCCCTGCTCTAGGGACCGGCACATGTCACGTCCCCTCACCACACCCACGTCCGTGCACTGGACTCGCCGTCCCTCGGCAGCAGGCGGCCAGGGCGGGCGCCTGCCAGCCGGACCACGTACGCGATGACAGCGACGGCGACGCCAGCAGCCACGATCCCCACGCCGATCAGCAGCACCGCCGCGAGCGGCCCGATCGCCAGGGTGTTCCCCGCCGAGAAGACCACGGCGGCAAACACAGCACAACCTCTCACCGAAACCACCTGATCCGATCTATGGGTTGACGTAGTTGAGCACCCGGCGGGCACGCTCGACGAGCTGATCCGCGTGCGGCAGCCGCACCTGCTGGCCCGGGGCGGGAGGACGGCCAGGGCCGACGCCGAGCGCCGTCGTCAACGCCTCCAGCACCTGGATGCGCAGGTCCGACATGTCGTCGGCGGCGATGAACCGGCGGATCGTTTCGCAGCGCTGCAACACCTCGGTCACATCCGCGGGCGCCGGAGTGATCCGCATCGCGATCTCGTAGGCCGCCAGGCGGCGGGCAGGAACCATCAGGGAACCGTCCTTTCACGTGGTGGCCGGGACGCGGCCGTCAACGAGCGGCAGGAAACGTCCGTCGTCGGTGGGCAGCACGCGGACGTGCGCGGCGAGGTGCCGCAGTGTGGCGTCCAACTGGGGCATCGTCAGCCCGCCCGCCTGCAGCGTGGTGGTGGCCTTCAGCAGTTCGGCGTAGTCGAGCACGCGGCCCGCCTCCACCAGCAGCCGGTGCACACCGTCGGCGTGCCGGGCGGCGTCCACATCGCTGGTGCGCTTCGGCGGCTGCCCGGGGTTGTCGGGGTTGGCGTCGAACTCCAGCCCCGCCCGCACAGTGAACTCGTCCAGCACGCCGGCCGCCTCCTGCAGGGCGATCCCATACGGATCCCGGGGGATCATCGAGCGCCACATCGCCTGGCGGCGGTCGATGCCGACGATGTAGCCAAGCCCCTTGGTGTGGTTGCCGGACGGGCTGAAATGCTCCGGCAGTTTGCTCGGGTCGTTCTGCATGCCGAGCATGTTCTGCGACACGCTGTCGCCGGTCCGGAACGAGATGACGTCGCCGTTGGAGCGCAGCATGGAGCGAATCGACTGCTTCTTCAGCTCCTCCACCGACGGCAACTGGGTGACCAGCACCAGCCGGCCACCCGCCTTGCGCCACGTCTTCGCGCCCGCGGCGATCAGCTCGGCGGCGTCGTCGCCCACCTCCTCGCTCTCGAACAGCAGCGGCGCCTCCTCCACGATGACCTGCATCATCGGGAACGCCTCGTGCGGGACGAGGTGGGTCCAGCCGCGTCGCGGCCGCCCCTGCTCGTCCACCCACTCGATGCCGGCGAACAGCTCGGCGCGGCGCTTCATCTGCCAGTCCAGGCGGCGCAGCTCGTAGAAACCCTCCTCGACGCCGCGCGCGGTCCGGTACACGCGGCCGTTCCAGTCCGGCTGCGACTGGCCGCCCTGCGCGTCGATGAGGAAGTTGACGCCGCGCCGATCGACGTGCACGCGGGCGATCAGCCCCTCGACGAACCGGGACTTGCCCGACCCCGACCCGCCGGCGATGAGCGCGAACCGGACGCCGCCTTCTTGCGTCCAGTTCTGGACGCGGGTGGGGTTCATGTCGCCGAAGAACCCGACCAGCGAGATGCCGCGCTCGTCGATGCCGGTGTCGTGGTCTTCCATGAAACGCACCTGGTCGAGGTTCTCCACGGTGCGCAGCACGGTGATCTGCGCCTCGTTCTCGTTGCGTTCCGGGGTGGCCTCGATCGACACCTGGTCGCGGCTCACCCCGAACGCGGATGCGATCTTCACGAGCTGGCCGGTAAACGTGTCCAGGTCGTGCGTTCCCGGCACGCCGTGGATGCGCGCGGTCCACCCGCCCGGCACGGTCGCGGGGGCGCCCAGCGTGGTGCCGTCGAGCGGCTTGCCCTTCACGGCGACCCGCCGCAGCCACACCGTCTGCTCCGGGCGCAGCGACACCTCCCGCCCGGCCTCGGGCGGCTGCTCGTGGCCGGGTCGCAGGGACGTGTGGTTGCGGTGCCAGTACGGGATCGCGAAGCCGACCCCGGCCAGCCACAGCGTGAGCGCGTGCCACCCGAACGGGCCGAACACGTTCGCCGCCACCATCCACAGCCAGCCGAGCCCGGCCATCGGATACGACGCCCTGCGCAGGCCGATGACCGCCACGGCGCCGATCGTGGCGCCCAGCAGCGACACCGCCCACCCGTACGGCAGCCACGAGCACACCCACGCCCCCGCCTGCATGCCGGCCAGCCACACGATCGGGCGGACCATGCTGCGGCCCTGGTAGATGGTGCGCCGCCGGTCGCGCCGCCACTCCTTGCGGGCCTTGCGCAGCTCCCGCTGACGGGTGCGGGCCGCCTGTCTCCAGTCCTTGGCGCGCGACCGGCCGCCAAGGCGGCGCCGCGGCGTCATCTGCCGAGCCAGGAGCGGCGACAGCGCCTCCATCGGATCCTGGTCGCGGCGGGTTCGCGAACTGGCCATCGGGACACCTTCCGTCGAGGAGAAGACTCAAGGGGTGGTTCCGGCGGATGGGGCCCCCACCAGAACGCGGGCTGGTGGGGACGCGAACCGCTGGCGGCTACTGCTCGGCGTAGTGCTCGGTCCTGGCCACGTTCTGCGGGCCGACCGCGTTGATCGCCTCGGCGACGGCGCCGTGCGTGGACTGCACGTGCGAGTGCAGGGCGCTGCACTTGGCGGACATGGACGTGAACATCTCCTGCAGCTCGCGCAGCCCCTGGATGGTGGCGGCGTCGAGCTGGTCGGCCTGCAGTCCGGCGATGACCGTGTCGAGCTCGCCGGCGCCGCTGCCGAGCAGCTTGCCGACCCTGGCCAGGGCGCTCTTGAGCTGGGTGTGGCTGAGCTTGTCGCCGGCGCCCTGGATGAGCTGGCCTTCCATGGTGTCCTCCTGGGTGGGTTGGCCCGGCGCGGTCGTGGCGCCGGGAGTCTCGGCTCGCACCAGCCGCCACGGGCTCGCCCACGTGGGGTCCTCGTAGCTGGTGTCGATCGTGGAGTGGTGGCGGGGCCGCAGCAGTTTGCGGGCGGCCAGGCAGAACGGGCACAGCACCACGTAGACGCCGTCGATCCACACCCGCTCCACGGTGCAGAACTTGCGGGAGGTGCCGCACTGGTGGCAGTCGTCGGTGGGCGCGTCGCACGGCCGGTCCTGGTGCCGGCGACGGCCGTAGCATTCGGCGCACAGGGACTGTCCGAACTCCTCCCGCCGCACGGCTGTGCGCGACGGGCACGTCGCACAGTCGCCCGCGCCCGGCGGCAGATACGGAGAGTCGTCGTGCACGACGACCTCGCCCTGGCCTGCCGCGGCGATGCCTGCGCGGGGCTTCTCGCCGCCGCCCGGCTGCGCGTCGACGGACTCCCGGGCTGCGCGGGCCGCCTGGATGCCGCCCTGCACGGCGGCCCGCACCGTGCGGCCGCCCGCGAACGCCGCACACCCGGCCGCGTACGCGCCGCCGACCGCCCCCGTGGCCGCCCCGGCGGTGACCGCCGCGGCGCCGGACAGCCACCAGCGCAGGTTGAGCATGCCCGGGTCGCGGGTCGTGCCGTCCACGCGCACCACCGGGCGGCGCAGATACGCCTGCATCTCCTGGTAGCGGCGCCGCGACACCTCCCAGCCGTGCAGCGCCTCCCGGCGGGCCTGGTCCCGGCCCGCCTGCCACGCCCCGTCGGCGACGGCGCGGGCAGCCGGGCTTTTGTAGATGGCGGCGGTGGCTCCGCCCGCGACGAGCAGCGACAGCAGCAGAAAGACCTCCATGTCAGCCGCCCTGCTTGCCGAACACGGTGGTGATGGCGCTGTCGACGGCGGCGCCGCCCTTGTCGGCGCCCTGCCGGAACGCCTGCCCGGCCGCGCCGCCGATGCCGATCCACAGCAGCGACGGCAGCAGCAGCCCCAGGATCGGGGTCAGCCACCGCTTCGGGGTGCCCAGCTTCGGGTGCACCTGGCAGACGAACACGATGGCGGCGATCACGGCGGCGCCGCCGGCGATGCCGATGCCCCACACGTCCGCCCCGGTCAGCCCGGCCAGCCAGCCCTTGACGCCGGCGGCGATGCCGAACCCGGCCAGCAGGGCGAGCAGGCACACGATCCGCAGGAGTTTGCGGACGAACTGCAGGCCGAGCGCGATACAGGCGATGAAGATGCCCGTTCCGAGCAGCATGGAGATCTCCTTCCAGTCAGGTGCCGAAGACGGCGATGCACACGTAGGCGATGGCGGCGACAGCGGCGGAGACGAACAGGCGCAGCGGCCGCTGGTGCAGGTAGATGGCCGGATACAGGATCACCGCGAGGGGCAGCACGACGACGATCCGGTAGGCGCGGCCGAGCAGGATCAGCACCGGCGCGTCCACGGGCGCCCACCGGGCGTCGCGGGTTTCCTGCCACAGCTGGGCGAGGCTGGGCAGCCGGTCGTGCAGGACGCTGTCGGCGTCGGTGAACACGACATTGACGGAGCGGCCGGCACCGGCCAGCCAGCCGCGCGCCGCGCGCCGCAGCGCGTTCGGCGGCTTACGCGCGGCCGGTGCTGGCGCCGGGTCTGGCTGGGGCTGCTGCGGGTCGCCGCGCAGCGGGACCACGGGCGCCAGCGGTTCTTCCGCCGCCGTGAACGGGTTGGTGAGTTTCGGCTCCATGTCACCTCCTGCTCGGGTCGGCGTCCCGGGCGAACGCCATGAACTGCTCGGCCAGGCTCCGCCGCGCCGTCTCGGCTTTGGCGGGGCTGTGGTCGTCGAGCCGCGCCAGCGCGGCCAACAGCGCGTTCCATGCGGCATCCAGCGCCTGGGCGCCGCTCTGGGCGGACCGCACCTGGTTCTCGTGCCAGGCGGCACGGCGGGCGGCTTTCGTCTCGCGCTGCCTCATCGCGGCCGCCCGCAGGTCTCGCGCACGCGTACGCGCGCGTACCTGCTAGTGCTAGCTAGCGCTAGTGGGCGTCTAGGCCCCCGGATCTGGGGGTCCGCGGCGACGCGCACGGCCTCGACGAGGCGCCGCGACGCGGCTTGAATGAGGTGCGTGACCTTCCCGGCGCTGCGAGGAGAGGACCCCGGTTGGCCGGCTTCGCAAAGTGGTGGACGCGTCTTTTCCGGCAGAACGGCGCGATGGAACGCCCGAGACGAATCAGCGATCTGGGGTTCCTGGACGTAGCCGGTGAACACCTTCTGCATGACGGCCATCGGGTCGACGTGGTCGAGGGCGCGCTCAGCGGCCACGAACGATGGCTGGCCTCGTTCGAATATCTGCGCAAGACCGTCAAGAACGCCGGCCGGTTGGCGAAGGAGGTCGGCGACGACAACCTGGCCAAGTTGCTGGATCAGCGTTGCGAGTGGCTGGCCGGGCAGACGCTGCGGGCGGTCAGCGACATCGAGACGGAGCTGCGCGCGCGGGGCTACCACGAGCCGGGCTGACGGCCGCTGAGACGTCGATCCGCTCACGCGGCCTCGCCTCCCGGGACGTGTCCGTTCACCGATCCGGCCCCGGCCAGGACGGGCACCGGAGCGGGGGCGGCGGCCCGTCCAGCGGTGTGAGCCGGCGTCTCCTCAGCGGCCTCGGTCTCCCGCTCGCGCTCCACATCGGCGATCACGTAGGACACCTGTCGCTCGCTGATCCCGTAGTCGGCGGCGAGCCGCTTCCGGGTCGGCTTGATCCCGTTGTCGAGCAGTAGCCGTACGGCCTTCGCCGCGTACTCCTTGCGCTCCTCGCGCTCCGCCTCCGGGTCGGCCGGGACACCGCCTGCCGGGTGTCCCGTACCGCTCTGCGGACCGACCTCGGTGGCGGCGGGGGTGGCGATCGTGCGCGCGGCGCCGTCGAGCGCCTCCGGGAACAGGTGTCGGAACACGTGCATCAGGATGTGGCTGCCGAACGCGATCGACCCGACGAGCTGGCCGGCGATGAGACCCACCACCCAGCCTTCCAGGGACGTGACGAGTTCGCCGTTGACCATGACGAAGGTGCCGAGTCCGTGCAGGTGGTTGACCACATAGCTCGTGATCGTGAACAGGACGACGACGGTCAGGCAGTACAGGCGGGGCCCGAACTTGTGCCGCAGCACGACGGCCCCGACGAGCGCGAGAACGATCAGCCCGTCGGGGGCGAACGGGTACAGGAAGGCGCCTGTCGCGTCGAAGTGGGCGGCGCGAGCCGCGTCCGACTGGGAGGTCCACGACCCCCGGAACGCGACCGCGATCACGGCGGCGAGGAGGACGGCCAATACGACGGCGGTGCGGCGGGCCACCGACGTCTGGGACACCGTCGCGGGGGTGTCCCGAACCTCCACCGGCGCCGCGGCGGTGACCGTCTCGGCAGCCAGCGCAGGCGGCTCCGGCGCGACGGTGCCGGCCGCCCGGCGGCGCCTGAACGGGTTCCACCGGCCGGGCGCCGGGACACCCTCGGACGGGTGGCCGGCGGCCTCGTACGGCGGAGCCTCCGGAAGCGTCTCGATCATGTCTATCGTCTCCATCGTTCTCGTCTGTGGGGCGCTGGGTCTGGCGTTCTGTGAGCCGCCCGGATCACCTCCGGACGGCCGGACAGAGCGTCAGCGTCAGAAGCCGCCGGGCGGCGCGTCGATCACGGAGGCGCCGGGCAGGAACACCAAGTCGTGGAACCCGAACTCGCCACCCGCCGCTCGCCCGGAGACGCGGCCGTACACCTCGTTCGGGTCGGCCGGGATCCTGGCCTGCTCACACAGGCCGGGCAGTATCGCCCGGGCGACGTCGGCGGCGTTCGCGTACGTGGCGTCGAAGGTGGCGCTGGCAAGCGGTTGGCCGTCGTCGCTGCCGTCGTCGGATTCGACAGGGCGCAGCAACTCCAGCCGGAACTCGTACATCTCGGCGGCGGGCGTCTCCCATGCGCGCCGCGCCGCCCGGCGGCGGCGCCACTGCCACCAGCGCGGCCGGTCGAACACGTCGGCGACCTCACGCACGGCGTCGGCCAGCGAGTCGCCCGCGTCCACGGCGGCGGCCGTGTGCTCGGCCAGCGTCTCCTGTACCGAGGTCACGGCCAGGGCCACGTTCGCCACCGTTGTCGGCATCGCGGCCAGCGTGCGCAGCGACTGGGCGATGTCGGCCAACTCGTCGCGTACGGCCAGCAGCGCGTGGCCCTGGCCAACCAGCGCATCGCGGATCGCCCCCGCTGCGTCCGAGTAGTTGTAGGTCTGAGCGCCCCCGCTGTGGTACGGGCGGTGGTCCGTCTTCCACGCCTTCCCGAGCAGGTCGTGCGCCTGCTTGACGCGGGCCTCGCGTTCGGCCTCGGCCGGCGTGGTGAACGGGTCGGTCGCCGTCACCGCGGCACCTCCTGCTGCTGGGCGCGCAGCGCGGCCAGTTCGGCGGCCACCGCGAGCAGCGCCTTGCCGACGCCGGCGACCGCGTACGTCATCGCCTCGGACGGCGCATGCCTGGCGTGCGAGACGGCCCGGTCGAGCAGTTCCGTCGCCTGGCCTGCGACCTCGGCGGCCTGGTCGGCGGTCGTCTGGGGGATGGTCATCGGTTCGAGCCCTTCTGCTGGGCGGACGGGATGGCGCAGCACCACAGGACGCCGGTGCCGCACGGGCACAGCCGGGCGACCCCGGCCAGGCGCAGGTTGTCGAGCATGTGCCACGCGTCCGTCCTGGACATGTGCAGCCGTTCGGCGGCCGCGGCGGTGGTGACGCCGGCGGCGAGCAGCGGCGCCAGCGCGGCCTGCACGTCGTCGGGGACGGGGGGGATCGTCGCGGTGCTCACGCCGTCACCCCGGCCAGCCAGCGGTCCAACGCCGCGTCCGCGATCGGGATCTCGCCGCCGAGCGGCAGCATGCGCAGCGTCTCGTCGACGAACGCCTCCAGCGGCGCCCGCTCGGTATAGAACTCGACGCCGTCGGCGGTGAGCGGCAGCGTCACGCTGATGTAGCCGGAATCGACAATGTGCGGCTCCACCCGCACCGCGCCCTCACCGGCCGGCTCCTCCAGGCCGTCGATGAGCAGAGCCCGGCTGAACGGGATGAACACCGAGATGTGGCCGTTGCGGCTGCCGGGGTGGACGAGCAGCCGATCGTTGGTGACCGTGTCCGGGGCGCGCAGCGGCAGGATGAGTTCGACGGCGAACGGGTTGTCGCGCCGGTAGATGAGGGTGGCGTCGTGCGGCTGGTCGCCGTGCGCGGCCGCGTTCCACAGGGTGACCCGCCGCCGGATGATCGTCTTCATTGGGTTGCCTCCGCGAGCGCTTCGGCCGGGTAGTGGCCGGCGACGTCACGGAACGCCTGCGCCGCCCCGTACTCGGAGACGTCGTCGTGGCGGGTGGCCCGGTCGAGCAGGAGGGCGCGGCTGGCGCCGTTGGTGGCCAGCATCTCGGCCTCGTGGTGGGCGGTCGCGTACCTCATCGGGTCACCGCCGCGAGCATGCTCGGCGGCATCTCGACGCCGCGGGCGCGGGCCACCTGGATGGACAGCGCGAGCATCAGCTGTTCGGCCTCGTCCACCGTGGCGCCCTCCAGGGTGAGGTCGCCGATGTCGAAGCGCACGCCCAGGACGGGGTCGGAGGCGATGGAGACGGGGATGCGTCCGCCACCGTCGATCGACTCGCTCTCGCACGTGCCGAAGTCGCCCGGAGTGCTGTGGGCGTGATTGGCGCACCACGGCTGGTGCTGCGGCTCAGGCTGACGCTGGCCGGGAACGATACGGAAGTGGGGGGTGCCGGAGCGATCTCCGGACATGGAATGATTACCCACAGGTCTCCTCCTGGTGAAGTCAGGATCGAGATCGAGGGCCCAGTCGGTGCGGCTAACACCGACTGGGCCCGTCGTGCTTCTGGGCCTCTCCTCTGTCAACGCGTGGCTACTAGTCCTGAGCGTCAACCCGCGTTAACGTGCTTACGTCATGGACGGTACCCACTACACCGGGTATCGTCAACAGGCGATAACGCAAATCTTGTCACCCCCCGTTAACACTCTGGGGCTGGAGACAGGAGGGAGGCAGCAGAGCCATGCGCGACCACGAAGTCGAGTCGATTCGGCAAATCAACGATCCTGTCGAAAGAGCCAAAGCTGTTGGGCGCGAGCAGAGCCGCCTGAGTGGCCTGATCGACGAACTCGCGGGCATCCGGCGTGAAGCAATCGACGAGATGCTTCGCGGAGGCATGAGCCAAGCGGATGTTGCTCGCGAACTGGGCGTAACACGCTCCAGGCTCAACAAGCTGGTGACGACTGGACCAGGACCGGAGCGAGCACTCCTGGTCCCAAAACCTAGAGCCGGAGCCTTGCTGACCTTGGCCGTCGTGGAGAAGCAAGAGAGCACCCACGCACGGCCGTCCGTCTTAGTGACAACCCGTGCAGCCGTAGCACAACTGGAGCGGCTTGCCGGGGAGATGGGCCTCGAAACTGAAGTGGCCATGGTCCGCGAAGGCATCGGCTACATCGACTTGAACCGCGACAACTTGGCTGTGCTCGTCGGGCCGCGCATCTCGCCGCTTATCGCCCAGGCCATCACGGCGGACCCTGTCATCAAGTGGCGACGGATCGCAGACACCGAGAACTGGCTGCTCACCAATGCCAGAGAGAACGTCGAATACCGATCCGACTTCGACGAGAGAGACGCCGCCAGCACCGACCCGCGCACCTGCTACGCCCACATTGGACGGATTCGGCGCCCCGATGGTGAAGGCTCTTTCTTGTACCTAGGAGGAGCCCATGGCCCTGGCACTGCCGGCGCCGTCGACTTCTTCATCCGAAACGTCGCCGACCTCTGGCAGCGAGCACACCGGAATCTCTGGTCGGCGGTAGTGAAGGTGACTGCATCGCCGGACGGCAAGAATCTCCTGGGCGCAGAGCTGGCCACCCCCATTTACGTCCACAAGCGCTGAGGAGCATCATGTACCTCGACACCAGGCCCGGCCGCGACGATCAATTGAACGAGGACTATGTCGGTGCCGCCGTCAATAGCACCTCCGCCCGCGCTGTGCTACTCGACGGCGCCGGAGGCCCTCGCGAACTCGCGACCGGCTGCCACCACGGCACGCCCTGGTACGTGAACCAGCTCGGCGACCACCTGATGTTCAACATGCGCAATCCCAGCACGGCACTGACGACCGCGCTGGCACAGGCCATCAACTCCGTCGCCGAGCTTCACTGTGTGTGGTGCGACCTCAACCACCCGGGCACCCCATCAAGCACCGTCGTCATGGTTCGGCACGTCAACGGCATCGTCGAGTACCTGGTGCTCGGCGACTCCACGTTCATCGCGGACGTGGACGGCAAAGTGGAGACCGTCTCAGACCGGCGAATCGAGAGCGTGGGCGCGGATCTCTGGCAAGCCATGGCCGTCCTGCCCACCGGTACGCCCGAGCACCAGGCGGCACGAATTCGGTTCGTCGAGAATCAGCGGCTCATGCGCAACAGACGAGCGGGTGGATATCCGATTGCCTCAAACGATCCCGAGGCGGCATACGACGCCCTTACAGGGTCATATAGGACAGAAGATGTGCGTCGGGTTGCACTGCTGTCGGACGGAGCGACCCGCTTTGTGGAGTTTGGACTCGGGTCGTTCATGGACGCGCTCGACATCCTCGGTTCTGCGGCCCCTGAGCGACTGTTCGATCGTGTGCGAGCAGCGGAGGCCAGCGATCCTGATGGGGAACTCTGGCCACGAGCAAAACGACGCGACGACATCGCCGCCGCTTACTTGCCTATCCGGGCGGACCTCTCAGCCTGAACCTGGCGGCTGTCATGGGCCCCGTTCTACGAGCCGGTACAGAAGTACCTCGACAGCCGCCTAACGTGAGGGTGTCTCGAACACATGATCGCGCCCGTGTCAAGACGGCTACCCATCAGATGACCTGCTGTGACCTGGTTCAACGGTAACAAGCTATCCGCAGAGCTATAACGCCGTCACTTTTAGCGTTGATTCACGCTTGTGAACGCGCAGGTCAGAGAGCCGATGCAAATATGAGGCCCCTTCAAGCCCTCATATGCAAATTCTGTGATCTCTACGCAGAGTAATCCCCCCTGGACACGGCATTACGGGCCCGCTTAATCTCACCAAGCGTCAGGAGCCGGGGGGTACCTGCGCAAGGGCGAAACTCCGACCCTGGGGGCGCAGTGGGCAGCGACCAGCAGAGAGCCATCTGGCAGATGATCGGCTCCCGCCTGCGCCACCTCCGCCTCCAGCGCAACCTCCGCCAAGACGCCGCCGCCGCAGCCGTCGACGGATCCGTCTCGAAGATCTCCCGCATGGAGCGCGGGCTCACCCCGCTGCAGCGCCAGGACCTGACCGACCTGCTCGCCCTGTACGGCGTCACCGACCCCGCCCAGCGCGAAGTGCTGATCAGCGTGGCCGTAGGCGAGCGAGACCCCGCCTGGTGGGACGACCACGACGTGCCCCTCGAGGAGACCGTGCTGTGGCATCACGAGCACGCCTCCGACCTGATCCGCACCTTTGACCCGCTCCAGCTGCCCGACCTGCTGCAAACCGAGGAGTACGCGCGGGCGGCGACGCTGGCCCGCCACTACCCCGCCCCCCTGACGGACGCCACCGAGAACGCGGTCAAGAACGTGCTGCGCCGCCAAGACGCACGCACCGCACGCCTGTGGGCCGTCATCGACGAGCCCGTCCTGTGGCGGCCGATCGCCGGCGACCTCGCCATGCACCTGCGGCAGCTCGACGCGCTCATCGCCGCCACCGAGGCACGCGACATCACCGTGCAGATCCTGCCGGGCGACTCGCCGTTCCAGCCCTGCAGCGCACCGTTCACGATCTTCCGGGTGCCGGGGAAGCGGCAGACCCTCGCCATCCGCCACTACACCAGCGACGTCATCGACCTGGTCGCCATGGAGCGCTACGGCTTGCTGTGGGACCAGCTCATCGGCGTCGCCCACTGCCGAGACGACACCCCGCACCATCTCGCCCGCATCCGCCGCACCCTAGGAGAACATCGGTGACCAGCACCTTCGACGCTTCGCTGCCGTCAGCGTCACGCATCTACGACTACCTGCTCGGCGGCACCGACCACTACGAGTGCGACCGCCAGGCCGGCGACGCGTTCGTGGCCGCGGTGCCGAACGCGCGCAACGCCGCCAGAGCCACCCGCGGTTTCGCGCTGCGGGCCGCCCGATACGCGGCCGAGCAGGGCTACGACCAGATCCTCGACGTCGGCGCCGGCATCCCGACCACGCCGAACGTGCACCAGGTCGTGCACGAGGTCAACCCCCGCGCCGGGGTCGTCTACGTCGACAACGACCCGGTCGCGATCGCCAAGGGCAAGGCGCTGCGCGACGAGGACGGCGTCATCACCGTCAACGGGGACCTGCGCGACCCGGCCAGCTTCCTGCTGCACCCGCACGTGCGCGGCATGCTCGACTTCAACCGGCCGATAGCCGTGCTGACCGTGGCGGTGTGGCATTTCATCCGCGACGACGACACGGTCGCCCGCGCGCACGCCGAACTGCGCGACGGGCTGCCGGCGGGCAGCATGCTCGCGCTCTCGCACGGCTGCACCGACTACCTGTCGCCTGCCATGGTCGAGGCGGCCGAGAAGCTGTACGGGCAGACCAGCAACCCGATGAAGGCCCGCACCACCGGCGAGATCATGCGGCTGTTCGACGGTTTCGACCTGGTCGAGCCGGGCCTGGTTCCGCTGCACGAGTGGCACCCGAGGGAGGGCGACCCGTACCCGGAGGAGTCGGCGGAGGCGCTGGCCGCGGTTGGGGTGCTGCGCCCGTGACGGAATCGGATCACAATGAAACATGACGGCGCGCATCGTGATGACCGCATGACGTGAGCGTTGCGTGCGCTGTGGGGGCGAGGGGCGAAACGCGAGAACAGCAAGGAACGACGGCAGAACCTGCGCGGCGGGCGCAGGACCACACGAGGGGGTGAACCAACATCAAAGACGATGTTGACTTGGAGCAAGCGAACCACCCGGTAGCCGCCGCTACCCCGACCGGCGAGCTGCACAGCACCGCCCTGTGCAGGCGCCGCCTCGACAAGATGAGCGCCGAGAACGACCGGCACAAGCAGCTCATCGCCGCCCTGCTCGCCCGCATCCAAGGGCTGGAACAGCAGGTCGCCCGCTACACGCCGCCGCCGCAGGTGCGCGCCGAGATGGCCGTCCCCTCCGGGAGCATGCGGCCGGTGCTCGCCGCCGTCGACGGCCGCACCCTGGTGATCGTCGCCCCGCCCGGCGGGTTCGCCGACCCAGACGAGGCGTACGGGCGGATCGTCCACCACTACGCCGACGAGGCCCTCCCATGAGCCGCCACCGCCGCCGGCGGCGCAGGCAGTTACCGCCGCACATCGAGCGCAACGTCGCCAACGCCGACGCCCCTGCGGTCGCGCGGCGCCGCGATGACGGCGTCATCGTGGTCGACGTGGACGAGACGCTGCACGGGGCGGCTCGGGACGACGCCATCGCCGCAGCACTCGAACCGTTCGAGCAGGGCAGGCTCGCGCTGCTGCCGTGGATCGCGCTGCTGTGGGACGCGGCCGCGCGCCGCGTGAACGACTATCCGCGCACCGCGGCGGCGGTCGCCGGCGCGGGCACCGTCGCGGTGCTGGGCACGGCGGCGCTCACCGTCACCGGCACCCTGGAGGAGGAGAGGCGTCCCGTGGTGGCGGCGAAGATCACCCGGGTGGTGACCGTCACCCCGGCCGTGCCCGCCTCGTCTGGGCCGTCATGGTCGGACACCCCGGCGCCGTCGCGCACCACGGTCACGTCCCCCGCCGCCACCCCACCACCGAGCCGGGCCCAGTCCGCCGGGGACGGCGACCCGGAGCGCCCGCCACGCGCCATCGACCGCGAACGGGAAGAACCGGAGCCGTCCGCCAGCTCCTCCACCCGGCGGCCAGCCCCGCACACCTCGGCCGCCACGGCGCGGCCCCGCACCAGCCAGCCCGAGGCGCAGGCCGCGCAGGAGCCGGAGCCGCGCCGGTCGCAGGAGGCGCGGCCGGCACCGGCCAGATCGTCGCAGCCGCCGCCTACAGTGGACGAGCCCGACCAGCCTGCCCCCGAACCGCAGCCGGAACCGGCGCCTGAGCCGGAGCCGACGCGCGGCCCGGTGGTGGATGTGGAAGTCGGCGGAGACGACTGCCGCCTCGTCGACCTGGACGTGGGCGTCGGCGACCTGCTCGGCGCCGGCGTGTGCCTGTAAGGAGGAACCGTGCCGTCATACCGTCAACTCCCCTCAGGGAAGTGGCAGGCCACCGTCTACAAGCCGGACGGTAAGCGGGTGACGAAGTCGAACCGGCTCAAGTCGGTGGTCAAGGCGTGGGCCCTCGACCTGGAGGCCAGGTATGCGCGCGGCGAGGTGCGCGACCCGCGCGCCGGTGAGATCACCATCCGGGAGTGGTACGCCAAGTGCCTGGAGCTGGGCGGTGGCGAGCTGCCCACCCTGGACAAGCAGGGCAGCCTGTGGCGCACCCATTGCGAGCCGGTGTGGGGTGACTGGCCGGTGAAGGCGGTGACCCGCGACCAGGCGGTCGCATGGGCGAAGAGTCTGCGCTCCAAGCGGCGCGGCAACGCCAGCAAGAAGAGCGACGCGCCGGCGTCCCTGCTGAAGCCGCGGACCATCCACGACATCGCCTTCGTCATGACGGCGATCTACAAGATGGCGATGGAGGCCCGCCCTCCGCTCGTGGAGCATTCGCCGTTCGAGAAGCTGCCGCTGCCGACGATCGAGCCGGGCGAGGTCAAGTTCTATGAGCACCGGCAGGCGGACGCGCTGTACGCGGCGGTGGAGGCGCGCTCCGGCAGCCGGGCACGCCTGCTGGTCGAGCTCGGCATGGACGTCGGGATGCGGCAGGGCGAGATCTTCGGGTTGCACGCCGACCAGGTGGACGTGATCCGCCAGCAGATCGCGGTCGTGCACGTGATGACCCGGCACGGGCTGCGGCCGTACCCGAAGTCGCGGATGAGTCACAGGGTGGCGCCGGTGCCGCCGCCGATCATGGAGCGGTTGGCGCCGCTCGTCTCCGAGGCGGCGTGGGCGGCCGGGTGCACGTGTCCGACGATCCTTCGAAACGGCACCGTGCGGCCGGGCCGCGGTCCGTGCCCGGGGCTGATGTTCCCGGCGCCGGAGGGCGGCCCGATCGACGACGGTAACTGGCGGGACCGCGTCTGGTATCCGGCGGTGGCGCGGGCCCGCGTGTGCGGGCATCGGGCGGTGGAGGACTCACCGTGGGCCGATGAGACGCCGGGCTGCCGGCCGGACTCGTGCGATGTGGCGGCGCACCGGATCCCGCGCTGGTCTCCTCACGTGATGCGGCACACCGCGGCCAGCTGGTTGGTGCAGGCGGGCGTGAGCCTGTACGAGGTGCAGATGCTGCTCGGCCATGAGGACCCGCGCACTACGCAGCGTTACGCGCATCTGATGCCGGGGGCGCACGACGCGGTGCGCCGCGCGTGGGCTGCTCGTAGCGATCACGCACGTGTAACGCACGCCGTGCCGTAGAAAGCGGAAAACCCCCGGATTTGGATCTCTTCCGGGGGACTTTTCGCTGGTGGGCGATACTGGGATCGAACCAGTGACCTCTTCGGTGTGAACGAAGCGCTCTCCCGCTGAGCTAATCGCCCGCCCTCGTCGGCTTCCTTGCGGTGCCGACGTGGAAAACCATACCGCACTCCGGCAGCTACAGCGAACCGATTGCCCTCCGGGACGATCATGGACCCGGACGACCCGCCGGGGTGGCGGGTCAGAGGGATTCGGGTGAAACGCGGCGGTTGCCCATCGGCGCGGCGGGCGGGTGGCATACCATCGTCGTGTCCCGGATCCCTCCGGCCATGATCTTTTCGCGAGAAACGTTCATGGGAGGCGCGTCCGGGGCAGGCTCCACAGCACGCAAAACCCTTGTAAATACGACCCGATTGATGCCGTTTAGCCTGGTAGATGCCTAAATGTCCAGCTGTGATGTGCGTTACAGAAGGCCCTAGGAGCGGAATCTTTCCTACAGGTTTCTTCGTTCCGCGTCATAGCTCAGGACGAAGTCCGTCAGAGCAGTGAAAGCCCCGTAGAGGGGACCTACGACGAAAAGGTTTGGCTGACGATGAACAGCACCACCGTCTCCGCCGAGCTTGGCCTTCGGCTTGTGGTCCCCGACCGTACTACCGTCCCCCTGCTCGCCGGACTGAGTTACACAGCCGACGACCCGTACGCCATCCGCATGGCCTTCCACGTAGGGAACGACGAGCCGGTCGAGTGGATCTTTGCCCGCGAGTTGCTCACCGTGGGCATCGTGAGGCGTGTCGGCGACGGCGACGTGCAGGTGTGGCCCGCGCGCGCCGACGGCGAACGCACCCTGCACATCAGCCTCACATCGCCGTTCGGGCAGGCGCTCTTCGAAGTGCCGCTGGCCCCGCTGACCGAGTTCCTCCATCGGACCTACGAGAAGGTGCCCGCCGGGCGGGAGACCGACTACATGGATCTGGATGCCGAGCTGACCAACATGCTCTGGCCGTCCTGACCCTGGCCAGGGCAGCGGCAGGGTAGTCGTCCGGCGATCCCCGAGGGGGCCGGACACGTTTGTGCGAAGGGGAGGTTCCGCCCGGTGGCGGGGCCTCCCCGTCGTGTTCGGGCCCGGAGAGACCTCCTGTCACGGAAGGGATTCCCTGCCGTTGTTCGGGCCGAGAGGAACTTCCCGTCGCGTTCGGGCTGGGGAGCGACTCCCCGCCGCGTTCAAGCCAGCAGTGACTTCCCGCCGCGTTCAAGCCAGCAGTGACTTCCCGCCGCGTTCAGGCCGGAAGTGACTCCAGGACCTCGCGCATCCGGGCGATCTCGATGCTCTGCCCCGAATACACATCCTTGGCCATCATGCGCATGCGCTGATCACGCCCCCCGGCCAGCTGCTCCCCCGCCATCTTCACCGCCCCCTCATGATGCCTGGTCATGAGCTGCAGGAACAGCCGGTCGAAGGCCGCGCCTCGGGCCGCGCGCAGCGCGTTCAGCTCCTCCTGCGTCGCCATCCCGTAGCTCGCCCCCTGCGCGTGCCCGTGCCCCGCCGGGACCTGGCGGCCGAGCTCCGCCAGCCAGGCGGTCATGGCCTTGATCTCCGGCGTCTGCGCCGCCGAGATCTGGCGGGCGATCGCGCGGATGGACGCCGTCGTCGTCCGCGCCTCCACCAGGGACGTCATCTCCAGCGCCTGCCGGTGGTGCGGGATCATGCCCTCCACGAAGCGCACGTCCGAGGCGACCGTGGGGGACGGGGTCGGCCCGACGCGCTCCCCCGGTGTCGCCGTGCGGGCCGGCGCGCCTGGGCTGCCCGGCACGATGACCGGAGCCTGCGTGCCCACCGGCGATCGGTCCACCGGTTCGGTGGGTTGCTGGGAGCAGGCGGCAAGGGCAAATGTCCACATAACTGTGATGAAGACCGTACGCGGCCCATAACCTGCTGACATAGCTTCCATAGTGAGCTACGAGACAAAGGGGATGCGCGTTGATCTCTGCCAAGTTGCGCGGAGTGTTGCTGTGTACGGTGTTGTTCGTGGTCTCCGCGTGTGCCGCGGGGCCTGGCGCCACCGGTGAACCGACACCCGCGAGCCCGCAGGAGACCAGCGCTGCGGCCGGCACGCCCGCCACCTCGCCTTCGGGCGACGTGATGACGAGCGACAACGTGAAGCACGTCGCCAACATGCCGCTGACGGCTCCGTTCGACAGCGAGGGCGACCTAGGTACCGATCTTGCGTTCCAGGGCGACTACGCCTACGTGGGGAACTTCGGCGGGTTCTCGATCTACGACATCAGCAACCCGGCCAAGCCCCAGCTCGTCAGCCAGGTGTCCTGCCCGGCGCAACAGAATGACGTGACGATTTACCAGGATCTGCTGATCCTGTCGATAGACGAGCCGCGCGGCGGCCCCGAGTGCGACTCGGGCGACGAGCGGAACTGGGAAGGCCTGCGGATCTTCGACGTCAGCGACAAGAAGAGCCCGGAGTACGTGGGCGCGGTCCAGACCGACTGCGGCTCGCACACGCACACCATGGTGCCCGCCGGTGAGACGCTGTACGTGTACGTCTCCTCCCCCGGCCCCGAGCCCGACTCGCAGACCTGCCCGGCTCCGCACGAGCTCATCTCGATCGTGGAGGTGCCGGTGAAGTCGCCGGCGTCCGCCAAGGTCGTGGCGAAGCCGGACATCTTCCCCGAGCGGCAGCACTCCGACCTCGCCTCCGGCTGCCACGACATCACCGCCTACCCGGAGAAGAAGCTGGCCGCGGCCGCCTGCTTCGGTGACGGCGTGCTGCTCGACATCTCCGACCCGGTGCAGCCGAAGGTCCTCCAGCAGCTCACCGACTTGGAGAACTTCCAGATCTGGCACTCGGCGACGTTCAACAACGACGGCACGAAGATCGTCTTCAGCGACGAGCTGGGCGGCGGCGGCCAGGCCACCTGCGACCGCAACACGCCGGTCACCAAGGGCGCCAACGCCATCTACGACCTGGTCGACGGCAAGCTGGAGAGGCGGGGCTACTTCAAGATCCCCCGGGAGCAGCAGCCGAACGAGAACTGCGTGGCCCACAACGGCTCCCTGATCCCCGTGGACGGCAAGGACATCATGGTCCAGTCGTGGTACCAGGGCGGCGTCTCCATCTGGGACTTCACCGACTCGGCGAACCCCAAGGAGATCGGCTACTTCGAGCGCGGCCCGCACCAGGGCGGCGGCATCGCGGGCACCTGGTCGGCCTACTACTACAACGGCTACATCTACTCCAGCGACATGACGCAGGGCCTGGACGTCCTGGAGATCACCGACCCGCTGACCGATCCGGCCAAGCAGGTCAAGATGGACGACTTCAACGTCCAGACACAGAAGTCCTACTGAGTCCGGGCGACAGCAGCACCACCCCGGCCAACCGGACCGGCCCCCGTCACCGGTCCGGTTGACCGCCCCCGGCCGTCCAGCCTCCCGGGCGGCTGGGGTTGATGTGGCGGCGGGCGGTGCACCTGTCCCGTAGGTGCGCGATGGGCGTGCCGGGGTTCTGCCGGCGCCCGGCCGGTGGATCCGTGTCGCGCCGTCGCGCGACCGGGGTGCCCACTTCACCACCTGATCGGGCAACGTGCGCGCGTAACGGCGAGGTGGCGGTGAGGCGCGGCGGAGCGTCCCCCTGGAGGGCCGTCAGCACAGGACGGCGGGCGGCGCCCACCTGGCCTGCCGTAAACAAACACAAGCCCACTCACAACGGCGCAGCAGAACGCTCCGCAGCCACGCAGATCGCCGCCCCATCCAACACCACAGTGGTAGGCGAGATGCGCGCCCACGCCCATTCCACGGTGAGCTGGAAATCCGTTGCCGGCGGCAGCGGGAACAGCCACAAGGGCATCTGATAAAGCGTGTACGTCGCATCCCCCCGCGCCCCTCCCGGAAACCAGGAGAGGCTCGGCGGCGCGCACCGCCGATCATCGCCGGAAGCGACTTCCACCCCGTCCGGGTAACGCAGCGAGACGTGCAGCGACGTGCTCTCCTCGCCGGAGAACGCCGCGTCGAGGTGGACCGCCAGCCCGCGCGGGGCGGCGGCGTTACGTGCGAGGACGTCGAGGCCCAGCAGGCAGCCGACGTCGTACGCCTGGATCAGCGGCAGCAGGACGGCGAGTGCGGGAGTGCGTGCCAGCACGCGCTCCACGGTGACGATCGCGCCCATTCTTGAAATCGGCGGCACTGACGCACCGCCATCCCCACTCATAACGAAACTCACATCACGTTCGGGCGATTCTGCGCGAGCAGCGTAACGCCGCCTGCCGAAGCCCTGAAGCCGAACGCGGAAAATGTAGGGCGAATATAGGCCGCCCCCGGCCGCGGGTGGCCAGGGGGACCAGGAGGAACACGATCAGGGGTTCAGGTCGGCGGCCGAGCGTTCGGCGAAGATGCGCATGACCTTGGTGGTGATGGGACCGGGTGCGGCCGGCAGCTCGGTGTCGTCGACCAGCTTGATCGGCTGCACGTCGCGCGTGGTGGAGGTGAGGAACGCCTCCTCGGCCTCGTACAGCGCCGACAGCGGCACGTCGGCCTCCTCGCCGCCGCACCATTCGAGCACCAGCGCGCGGGTGACCCCGGCCAGGCAGCCGGAGGCGAGGGTGGGGGTGAGCAGGCGGCCGTCGCGGACGACGAAGATGTTGGAGCCGGTGCCCTCGCACAGGTTGCCCGCGAGGTTGCCGAAGATGGCCTCGCCGCCGCCGCGCCTCTTGGCGTGCAGCAGGGCCTTGGCGTTGTCGCCGTACGAGGTGCTCTTGACCCCCGCCAGGGCGCCGCGCTCGTTGCGCGGCCACGGGACGACGGCGACGTTCGCGGTGGCGGGGAACGGCTTCTGCTCGTCCACGATGACGACGGCGGTGGTGCCCTGGTCGCCGCGGTCGGAGCCGAGGGGGCCCGGGCCGCTGGTGTAGGTGACGCGGATGCGGCCCAGCGCCCAGGCGGGCGCGGCCTCCAGGAGCTTGGTGATGCCGTCGGCGATGGCGTCGACGTCGGGGTCGGGCAGGTCCATGCGCTGGGCCGAGAGGGTGAGCCGATCGAGGTGCCGGGTGAGCGCGAACGACTTGCCGTCCACGATCTTGATGGTCTCGAAGACGCCGTCGCCGACCATCAGCCCGTGGTCGAACACCGACACAGTGGCTAGAGCGGGGTCGATCAGCTCCCCGTTGACCCAGACAGGGATGTTCATTCAGTCTCCTCCTGTGGATGCCAGTGCGATGAGCCTGGCTGCTTTGAGCTCGGTCTCGAACCATTCGCGCCGGGGGTCGCTGCCCCAGGTGATGCCCGCTCCCGTGCCGAACCGGATCTCGCTGCCGGAGATCCAGAATGTTCTGATGCCTACGGCCAGCGCCGCCCTGCCTCGGTCGGCGTCGACCCAGCCCACGGCCCCACAGTACGGGCCGCGCGGGGCTGGTTCGAGCTCATTGATGATGCGCAGAGCGGACGATTTCGGCGCACCCGTGACGGATCCGGGCGGGAAAGTCGCCGCGAACAGCTCGGGCCAGCCCGCCCCCGGCGCCAGCCGGGCGCGCACGGTGGAGACGAGGTGGACGAGCCCGGGGTGCTCCTCGACCGCGCACAGCGACGGCACCTCGACCGAGCCGACGGCGGCCACCCTGCCGAGGTCGTTCCGGACGAGGTCGACGATCATGACGTTCTCGGCGTAGTCCTTCTCCAGCAGGTCGCCGGCGGTCGCGCCGGTGCCCTTGATGGGCCTGGACTCCACGACGTCGCCGTCACGTGACAGGTAGAGCTCGGGCGAGGCGGACACCACGCTCAGGCCGGGGACGTCGATGACCGCGGCGTACGGGGCGGGGTTGCCCGCCGCGAGCCTGGCCGCCAGGGCGAGCGGGTCGGCATCGGGCGGCACGGGGGCGGTCAGGATGCGGCACAGGTTCGCCTGGTAGACCTCGCCCCGCTCGATGTAGTCGCGGATGACCCGCACGCCGCGCTCGTACGCGGCCTGGTCGAGCGAGCTGTGCCACTGGCCGGGGCGGGGCCCGTGCCAGGGACCGGCGGACGCGGGCAGGGGCGACCTGCGCACCCGGTCGAACCGGGCGCACGTCACCTTGCCCTCGTAGTCGACCACGACGGCCCACCAGCCCTCTCCGTCGAGCGCGGCGAGGTCCGAGGTCACGTCGCGCAACCCGCTGGCGAGAAAGCCGCCTAAGTGGGCGAATCCGTCGTACACACCTCCCATTCTCCCAGCATCTCGACCAGCTCCAGCGCGGCGGGCAGTGGCGACTCGGGCAGGGCCGCGTAGACCTGGCGTGCGGGTGTCGTACCCCTGAGCGGTCTGAGCACCAGATCCGCCGGTACGGCCCGCGCCGCCAGCTCCGGCACCAGCGTCACCCCGAGCCCCGCCGCGACGAACCCGAACTTCCCCGACCATTCCGCCACCCGGGGCCCGCCGCGCGGCGTGAACCCGGCCGCCGCGCACGCCGTCACCAGCAGCGTCGGCTGGCCGCGCGGGGCGGCCTCGATCCAGCTCTCTCCCGCCAGGTCGCGCAGGTCCACGTCGGGCTCGCCGGCCAGCCGGTGGTGCGCGGGCAGCGCGACCAGCAGCCGGTCCTCGCGCAGCGGCACCGTGCGCGCCCCCTCCCCCGGCAGCCCCGCCGGGTAGTCGCTGATCACGGCCACGTCGAGCGCGCCCGAGTGCAGCAGCTCCATCAGCCGGGCGCTGAGCCCTTCGGTCAGCCGCAGCTCGACGCCGGGCCGCCGCGCCAGGAACCGTTTCAGCGTGCCCGGCAGCAGGTCGATGTTGGCCGTGGCGAACGAGCCCACCCGCAGGATCCCCCCGTGCCCCCGGTGGATGGCGGCCAGTTCCTCGCCCGCCCGGTCGAGCCGGTCGAGCACGGCGACGGCGTGCCGGTGCAGGGCCGCGCCCGCCGGTGTGAGCCGCACGCCGCGCGCCAGCCGCTCGAACAGCGGCCCGCCCGCGGCGCGTTCGAGCGCGGCGACGCGGCGGGAGACCGCCGACTGGGTGTAGCCGAGCAGCTCGGCGGCGGCCGTGAACGAGCCGCTCCTGGCGACCTCGTCGAAGAGCCGCAGCGCGCCGGTGTCGAAGGCATTCGTGTCAGGCATGGCTGCCATGCAATCTAGTCGGTGGTGGAATACCTCGCCAAGGTGTTCCATGAGGCGCGTGACTGCTCTTCTCGCAAAGATTGCCTTTCTCGGACAGGGACGCATGGGCGTCCCGATGGCCCGGCGGCTCGTCGAGGCCGGGCACGAGGTGACGACGTGGCGGCGCTCCGACGGCGTGCCGGTGGCGACGGCGGTGGACGGCGCGGACCTGGTCATCACGATGCTCAGCGATCCGGCCGCCGTGCGCGAGGTGCTGACGGCGGCGCTGCCGGGGCTGCGGCCGGGGGTGACGGTCGTGGAGATGTCCACGATCGGCCCCGAGGCGGTGCGCGGCCTGCGCGCGCTGCTCCCCGCCGAGGTCGGCCTGGTGGACGCGCCGGTGCTGGGCAGCGTGGGCCCCGCCGCCGACGGCACGCTGACCGTGCTGGCCGGTGGCGAGGTGACGGGGTGCCGTGAGGTGCTGTCGGTGTTCGGGCGGGTGCGCGAGTGCGGGCCGCCCGGGGCCGGCGCCGCCATGAAGCTCGCCGTGATGAACGCGCTGGTGCCCGCCCAGGTGCTGCTGGCCGAGACCTTCGCGTACGCCGGGGCGCACGGCGTGGACCGGGACGCGCTGACCGAGGTGCTGTCGGGCACCCCGCTGGGCACGCTGGCCGAGCGGCTGCGGGTGCCTGCGGAGCAGACCCGCTACTCGCTGGCCCACGCCGCCAAGGACCTGGAGCTGGGAACGTGGGACGGAGCGACGCTGGCCACGGCGGCGCGGGCGCGGTTGCAGGAGGCGCGGGCGGCGGGGCTCGGCGAGCGCGACCTGACCGCGATCGCCGGGCACGTGGGCGGCGGCGCCTCCCGGGCCGTGCCGCTCAACCCCGCCACGGTGCCCGCCACGAACGGCATGTACTCCCACGCCGTCCGCGTGGGAGACATGCTCTACGTCTCCGGCCAGGCCGCCTTCGACGAGCAGGGCGACCTCGTGGGCGAGGGCTCCATGGAGGCCCAGGCCGAGCACGTCTTCCAGGTCATCTCGCGGATCCTGGCCGATCAGGGCGCGACGTTCGAGGACATCGCGTTCATGCGGACGTATCTGACGAACATGGACGATCGGGTCGCGTACGGGCGGGTGCGCAGGAAGTACATCACCGGCACGCCCCCGGCCAGCACGACCGTCGAGGTGTCGAGGCTGTTCATGCCGGGGCTGCTGCTGGAGGTGGACCTGATCGTCGCGCTGCGAGCCTAGGCGAGGGGGCCGGTGACCGTCTCCGCCGCCGCGACCACGCCGCCCTCGGCCACCAGGCGTACGGCGGAGTCGATCTCCGGCGCCAGGAAGCGGTCGGGGCCCGGCGCGGGCACGGTCTCGCGCAGCGCCCTGAGCACGGCCGCCGTGGCGGGCGCGGGCTCCAGCGGGGCGCGCAGGTCGAGGGCGCGGGCGGCGGTGAGCACCTCGACGGCCAGCACCCGGGTGAGCCCGTCGACGGACTTGCGCAGCTTTCGGGCCGCCGACCAGCCCATGGAGACGTGGTCCTCCTGCATGGCGGAGGACGGGATGGAGTCCACGCTGGCGGGCACGGCCAGGCGCTTCAGCTCCGAGACGATGGCCGCCTGGGTGTACTGGGCGATCATGTGGCCGGAGTCCACGCCGGGGTCGTCGGCCAGGAAGGCGGGCAGCCCGTGGTTGCGGGCCACGTCCAGGAAGCGGTCGGTGCGCCGCTCGGACATCGAGGCCAGGTCGGCGGCCACGACCGCGAGGAAGTCCAGCACGTACGCCAGGGGCGCGCCGTGGAAGTTGCCGTTCGACTCCACGCGCCCGTCGGCCAGCACGGCCGGGTTGTCGATGGCGCTGGCCAGCTCCCGCCCGGCCACGGTGGCGGCGTGCGCGATCGTGTCGCGGGCGGCGCCGGCGACCTGGGGCGCGCAGCGCAGCGAGTAGGCGTCCTGGACGCGGGTGCAGGCCGCCGGGTCGCGGTGGCTGGCCATGATCCCGGAGTCGCGCAGCACCTTCGTCATGTTCGCGGCGGACAGCGCCTGGCCCGGGTGCGGCCGCAGCGCCTGCAGCTCGGGGGCGAACACGCGGTCGGTGCCGAGCAGCGCCTCCACGCTCATCGCGGCGCTCACGTCGGCGGTCCTGACGAGCCTGGTGAGGTCGTCGATGGCCAGGATCAGCATGCCGAGCATGCCGTCCGTGCCGTTGATCAGCGCCAGGCCCTCCTTGGCGGCCAGCTCGACCGGGTCGATTTTGGCCTGCTTGAGCGCCTCGGCCGCCGGCTGCACGGTGCCGGAGGCGTCCCGTACGACGCCCTCGCCCATGAGGGTGAGCGCCACGTGGGCCAGCGGCGCCAGGTCGCCCGAGCAGCCGAGGCTGCCGTACTCGTGCACGATCGGGGTGATGCCCGCGCTGATCAGCGCGGCGAGGGTCTTGGCCGTGGTCGGCCTGATGCCGGTGTGGCCGGTCGCGAGCGTGCTGAGCCGCAGCAGCATCAGCGCGCGCACCACCTCGGTCTCCACCTCGGGGCCGCTGCCCGCCGCGTGCGAGCGCACCAGCGAGCGCTGGAGCTGGGCGCGCAGCGCCGGGTCGATGTGCCGCGTGGCCAGCGCGCCGAACCCGGTCGAGATGCCGTACGCCGGCACCGGGCTCTCGGCCAGCTCGTTGACCCGCTGGCGGGCCGCCGCGATGGCGGCGATGGCGTCGTCGGTGAGCTGGACGGGGGCTCCGTGGCGGGCCACCCTGATGACGTCGTCGAAGGTCAGTGGCTCCGGACCGACGTTCACGACTCCGTTGTCGCGCATGGTGCGTCTCTCTCGTTCAGGTAACCGGCGTAACCGATGTTAGCCCCTTACCGGAGAACAGTTCCGCCAGCCCCTCCCTGCCCTCGTCGGTGAGGACCACCGCCCTGGGCACGCTCCCCCTCCGGTACCAGCCGCGTTCGAACAGCACCTCCGTGATCGCCGCCCCGAGCGCGCCGCCGAGGTGCGCCCGGCGCTCGGTCCAGTCAAGGCACTCGGGCGCGAAGCGCCGCCTGGACCGGCGCGCGCCCGCCACGTCCACACCGAGCCGCGACAGCAACCGCTCCCCCGCCTGCGTCACGTCGTGGCCGTCGTAGTAGCCGCCCTCCTTGAGCCGGTCGAGCAGCCCGACCCCGGCCCGCCCGGCGAGGTGGTCGTAGCAGGTGCGGGCCTCCTCCAGCTGCCTGGCCTGCCGCGACTGGCGCAGGGAGCGCACCGGCGGGCGGGCGCTGATCCGCGCCAGCACCTCCAGCACCTCGGCGATCTCGTGCCCGGCCAGGCGGTAGTAGCGGTGGCGGCCCTGGCGCACGACGTCCACCAGCCCGCCGTCGAGCAGCTTGGCCAGGTGGGCGCTCGCGGTGGCGGCGCTGACCCCGGACATCCTGGCCAGCTCCCCCGCCGCCAGCGCCCGCCCGCCGAGCAGCGCCGTCAGGATCGCGGCCCGGGTGGGGTCGGCGATCAGCGCGGCGACGGGAGCGATGTCGGCGTCCCTGGCGATGTGTTCCATGCCTGTGACGCTAGTACGGCGACCTTTCGACGGGCGTCGAAGGGTCAGCGTTTGCCGAGCGCCTTCCTGATCAGGTCGCGGGCCCGGTCCATGACCACGAGCGGCGGGCCCATGAGCAGGTTCCTGGTCGCGGACTCCGTGCCGGGGTGCGGGCGGGTCGGCGCGAGCGTCTCGGCCGCGCGTACCGCCGCCGCCATCGCCCGCCGCTCCGCGACGGAGGTCTGCGCGCGCAGCCGGGCGAACTCGTAGCGCTCCTCGCTGCGGGCGTGCGCGGACACGGCGGTACGCAGCGCCGCCAGGCCGTCCCAGAACTGGGGGTGGTCCACGCCGCTCCTGTGCAGGTCGAGCAGGAGGCGCTTGGCCCTGTTCTCCTCGGTCAGCCGGTCCGCCACCACGCCCCGGCCGTTGTCGAGCTTTCTGCGCGCGTACGGGTGGACGATCTCCTCCTCGGCCGTCTCGTGCACGGACAACATGCGCGTCAGCCGGTCGAAGGCCGCCTCCACCTTGTCCGGAGGCGCCTGCTCCACCTCGTCGAACAGATCCCTGATCCGGCCGTGCTGGGCCATCAGGAGCTCGATGACATCTTGTTCAGCCACGTCAGCGCCCGTACCCCGGCCCGCCCCCGGCACGCGCCGCGTTACCGAACCAGGACCGAACGCGGAGGTTGCCCGTATGTGCCCCGGGTACGCGCAGCGACATGGCCTTCGACCCACTCCAGCAGCGGGGCATCCCGCTGGACGAGCAGCTGCGCGACTGGCGGGAGCTGAACGTCACGCCGATCGACCCGGACCACGCCGACCCGTACACGCGGTGCCGGATCATCACCATGAACGGCATCGAGACCGAGGCGATCCTGTTCAGCCACCAGCTCGCCCGGCACTGCCCGGACCCGGAGATCAAGCAGCGGCTCGCCCGCGTGCGTTACATCGAGGCCCAGCAGCAGAAGACGGTGAACTGGCTGCTGCCGGGGTCGTCGTCGGTGCTGGAGACGACGATCGCCTACGAGCAGGTGGCGGTGGACCTGACCGCCTGGGTGGCGCGGATGGAGCCGGACTCCTACCTGCGCCAGGCCTACCAGTTCGGCGTCCTGGAGGACTTCGACCATCTCTACCGCTACGCCAACCTCTACGAGATGATCGAGCACCGCAAGGCCGAGAAGATCGTGGACGGGCTGACCGAGGTGATGCCGGGCCGGCCCACGTACCTGCACCACCGCGATCCCCTCGACAACGTGCGCCAGCCCTACGACCGCAGCGTCACCGAGCCGCTGTCCCGGCTGCACGCCCTGACGATCATGTCGGCCGAGCAGCAGACCATGAACTTCTACATGAACGTCGGCCCGACGTACATGGAGCCGATCGCCCGGCAGCTCTACCAGGAGATCGGCATGGTCGAGGAGGAGCACGTCACCCACTACGAGTCACTGGTCGACCCGGGCGAGAGCCTGTGGGAGCAGCTGCTCAACCACGAGTACAACGAGTGCTACCTCTACTACTCCTTCATGGAGACCGAGTCCGACCCCAAGGTGAGGAACATCTGGGAGCTGCACCTGAACATGGAGCTGGAGCACCTGCGGCTGGCGGCCGAGCTGTTCCAGCGGTTCGACGGGCGCGATCCCGACCAGGTGCTCGCTCCCGCGCTGCCGCCGCCGGTGACGTTCGAGCCGAACAAGGGGTACATCCGGGAGCTGCTCGCCACCCAAATCGACTGCACCACCCTGGGCACGGGGTACGTCAAGGAGGCGCACGAGCGCTTCACCCGCATGCAGGAGGCTGTGATGGCCGGGGAGAAGCCGGCGTCCGAGCGGGTCATCGACGACAACCGGGCGATCTCCGGGCGCGAGTACCGGCTGGAGACGGAGGGGCCGCATCCGGCCGGTCTCCAGCTCAGCCGCTGAGCCGGAGGAGCCGCGTCCGGCGGGCCTGCGGCTCGGTCGCTGATCGCGGGCGGTTAGAGTGCGGCATCATGACAACAGTCGCGCTCGTCACCGGCGCCTCGCGCGGCCTCGGGGCCGCCATCGCCCGCAGGCTGGCCGCCGACGGCCTGGCCGTGGCCGTCAACTACCGCTCCGACCGGGCCGGGGCCGAGCAGGTGGTGGATTCCGTCCGTACGGCGGGCGGGGTCGCGGAGGCGTTCGCCGCCGACATCACGGACGAGACCGCCGTCCAGACCCTGATCGCGACCGTCACCGAACGGCTCGGCCCGGTCGGGGTGCTGGTGGCCAACGCGACCGGTCCGCAGCCGACCGCCCCGGTCGAGGACCTCACCTGGCAGGCGCACCTCGACCAGCTCACGTTCTTCGTCAAGAGCCCGACGCTGCTCGTGCAGGCGGTGCTGCCCGGCATGCGCGAGCTGGGCGGCGGCCGCGTCATCCAGATCGGCTCCGACATCGTGGACCGCAAGCTGCCCGACACCTCCGCCTACACCGCCGCCAAGGCCGCCCAGCACGCCCTCACCGAGGTGTGGTCCAGGGAGCTGGGCCGCCACGGCATCACGGTGAACGTGGTCGCGCCGGGCTGGATCCCGGTGGAGCGGCACGAGGGCCTGGACGAGAGCGCGTACCTGGAGGAGGTGCCGCTGAGGCGGATGGGCACGCCGGAGGACGTGGCGGCGGCGGTGTCGTACCTCGCCTCCGAGGGCGGCGCGTTCGTCACCGGCCAGCGCGTCACCGTCAACGGCGGGCACACGTGACCTGGGCGGGCGTATTCCAGTTTGGGTACTCGGCCAGGATTCGCTAGAGTTCTCTCGTCGCCCCGGGGTGCAGCCCAGGGGCGGATGCGGAAGTGGCTCAGTGGTAGAGCATCACCTTGCCAAGGTGAGGGTCGCGGGTTCGAATCCCGTCTTCCGCTCGGAGCTTCCGGCTCGGTGGCGTGGCCGAGAGGCGAGGCAGCGGCCTGCAAAGCCGTCCACACGGGTTCAAATCCCGTCGCCACCTCACTAGGACGATTAGCTCAGCGGGAGAGCGCTTCCCTGACACGGAAGAGGTCACTGGTTCAATCCCAGTATCGTCCACCACACTCCAAGGCCCTGGCTGATCAGCCGGGGCCTTCGTGTTGCGGCGGCTGGGCTGGGCCGTCGCGTTGCGCCGCTGTGGTGGGCTCGCCGTGCTGGCCGCGGTGCTCTCGGGGTGCGCTGTGCTGCTTGCGCCAGCGGGCTGCGCTGTGCTGTGCCGCTGGCGAATCAGGCTGTGCGGTTAGCGCTGCGGTGGGCGGCTGCGATGAGCCGCTGCGATGAGCCGTGGTGCGGGTATCGGGATCGGCGCTCACCAGGTGGCCACTTCCGGGTCACCGGATGAGCGGGAGCGGGCTGTGGCGGGCAGATGACAGGGCGTGGCGAAGACGACCCCTACGTTGCCGGCCCCCACGGTGGCGCGGACGACGACGACGCGGACCTTCCTGCTCGCCGCCGCGGCCTGCGCACTCGGCCTGGCCACCCTGTGCGCCCTGCCGCCCGTCGGCGGGTTCCTGCTCGGCCGGGCCGTGGCGGCGGCGCTGGTGTTCCCCGGGCTCGGGCAGGGGCGGGCCGTGGGAACGGCGGTGACGCTCGTGCTGTTCTCCGTGACGCTGACCGGCGGGGCGTACCTGGCGTACAGGTGGTCCGGGTTCGGCGAGTCGCGGGTCGGGCTGCTCGTGTGCTGGGGGCTGGCCGGTGGTCCCGCCGGGGTGCTGGCGGTGCTGGTGTGGGCGCGGGGGCACCGGCTGCCGTTCGCTCCGTACGCCGCTGACGCCGCCTCGTGGGGGATGGCGGTCGCGCTGCTGGCCGGAGGGCTGGCGATGGGCGGGACGCGGGTGCTGCCCGCTGCCGGGCGGGAGCGGAGCCGGGTGTTCCGGCCTCGGGCGTGGGTGTTGCCGTGCCTGGTGGCCGGGTGGTCGGTGGGGTGGAGTCTGTTGCTGCGGGAGCGGTTGCCGTGGCTGGGGTGGCTGCCGTTGTCGTTCGACTATTTCGAGCAGGTGGCGGTGGTGCTGGCGACGGTCTCGGCGGCGTCGCTGGAGGGGGCGCTGCGGCGGCGGTTGCCCGTGGCGGGGCGGCCCGGCAGGGCGTTCGTGCTGGCGTGGATCGCGTTGTGCGTGGCGCCCGTCGTGTACGCGGCCGTCGTGGCCATCGACCGGGGCATGCGGGAGTTTTTGCTGGCCGCGCCGCTGAGCACGGGGTGGGTGGCCGAGTACGCCACCGACGTGACGGCGGTGCTGGTGGCCGTGCCCGTGCAGACGGTTCTGCCGCCGCTGGTGCTCGCGGGGGTGGCGACCGGGGTGCAGCGGATGCTGCCCGCCGCCGAGAAGCCTCCCGGTCCCGTCGATCCGGTGCGGACCGATCGGCGGTGGGGCCTGGTGGTGGCGGGGGCGGTGGTGGCGCTGACGTACTTCTGCCTGGCCGTGACCTCGCGTTTCCCGCTGCTGACGGGACGCATGTTCGATGCGGGGACGCCTGTGACGGTGCGGGCGGTGGCGATGCTCGCCCCGCCCGATCCGGGGCTGGGCCGCGTTGTGGTGGTGTGGTCATGGGTGATCGCCGCGGTGTTCGCGGTGGTGGCGACGGTGCTCGTGTACGTCGCGGTGCGGGGGCAGCTTGTCCGAGTCTTTCCCGTTTCGTGCTATCCGGTGCTGGTGGGGGCGCTCGCGCTGGCCGCCGCGCTGGCGTGGAACGTGGGCGGCCTGGTGGCGTTCGCGGTGGCCGGGGGGCGGCCCGCCGGGATCTCGCCGGCGGTGGAGGCGGCCGAGTTCACGGTGTTCGCGGCGCCGGTGTTCGGGGCGGTGTTGTTCATCGTGCACTCGCAGGTGGGGGTGTCGAGGTTCGCCCGGGTGGTGGAGCTGGAGGGCGGGCAGACGTGGGAGCAGCTGGCAGAGCGGTACCGGGCGTGGAAGGAGCAGGTGCGTGAGCACGTGCCGGGGAGGAGGGAGCGGGGGCTGATCGCGGCGAGGGCGGCCGGGGGTGCGCTGGTGCCCGCCGTGGTGGCCGGGGCCGTGCAGGGGTTCGCCGGGTTGCCGGACGGTGGGGGGTTCCTCGTCTTTCCCGCGCTGTCGGCCGGGGTCGCGGCGGTGGACAGCCTGACCGGGCTGGCCTATCTCGTGCTGCTGGCGGGGCTGGTCCACGTGGGGCTGGCGCGGGTCAACTTACGGGAGCGGCGGTGGTCGGTGTGGCTGACGGTGTGGGGGATGTCGGTGCTCGCCGGTGGGATCGCCGTGGCCGGCACGTCCGTGGTCACAGGCGGGATGAGCGGGACGGGCGGGCTCGGCGGTGAGGTGGGCGGGGTCGGCGTGGCTGCGGGGCTGCAGCTCGGGTTGCTGGCCGGGCCGTTCGCGGTGGCGGGGGTGGCGGTCGCGGTGCGGCGCAGGGTGCTGCTGGCGGGCGGCGTGGTGCTGGCCCTGGTGGCGGCGGCGCCGCTCGTGCTCAAGGGCGGGGAACGGGTGCCGCTCGCGGTCGGTACGGCCGTCTGGCGGGAGCGGCTGCCCGGGCTCACCCTCGACGTCTCCTACCCCCGGGTCACGGGCGCGCCGGACGCGGCCCGGGTCAACGCCGCGCTGGTGGCACCGGTGCGGGCGTACGTGGTCGAGGCGCTGCGCCGCCACCGCGGTGCCCCTGGTGCGCGGGTCGCACTGACGGGCGGTTACGCCCTCGTCCGCAACGACGCGAACGTCATCTCCGTGCGATACGCCCTCACAGGCGAACTCGGCCGCGCCATCACCTACGACCGCCACGCGACCAGAACCCTCACCGTCCGGGACGTCTTCGCCCCACCGGCCTTCACCCCGACGGGCCGCCGGCGCCTGGCCGACACCCTGCGCCCGCTCATCCCCGAGCACCACGACCCGAGAACCGTGAGCGTGGACAGCGACCGCCTGCTGGTCAACCTCGCCCCGGCCGCCGTCGAGCTCACCTTCGGCCGCGACTACTTCTGCGCCCCCTGCCCCCCGTTCACGGTGCGAGTACCAGAGGAACGCCTGCCCGGCCTGGTCATCCGGCGTCCTTAGCGCGACGATCAGCACATGGACCATCAGGAGATCGCCGACCGATTAGAGATCACCGGCCTGCTGGCACGGTACACCTACGCCATCGACTCGGGTCAGTGGGACCTGCTCGACGAGGTGTTCTGCCACGACGCGGTGATCGACTACAGCTCCTCAGGCGGCATCAGAGGCACCCGGGACGAGGTCAAGGCGTGGCTGGCCGAGGTGCTGGTGCACTGGCCGGCCCGGCTGCACCTGATCGGGGCCGCCCGCGTCGACTTCGACGCCGACGGCGCGGCCCGGGTGAGCGCGCCCTTCACCGACACCCTGGCCCCGACGCGGGAGATGACGGCCGCCGGGAGCGAGGGTTTCCTGCACGGCGGCGGTTACTACCACCACCGCCTGCGCCGCACCCCCGACGGCTGGCGCAGCACCGAGCTGGTGGAGGAGCAGAGCTGGCGCACTGTGTGCTGAAGACTGTGTGCCGAAGTACGAACATCTCCATGCCGTAATTCGATTCCGAAACTTTCCGCTTTGAGGTGGAATTGAACCGGACGACGGTCGGGAGCCGTCTCCATGGTTGTTCACCCGAAGTTCATCGGCCGGGGAAGCGGAGCGGTGGGAGGCCCGCCACCCCATGGGTGTGCCAGGTGATTCCGGCTTGCCACGGGGGTGATGGCCTGTGATCGAGACACTGGAGTGGACTCTCCTCGACGGAGAGCACGCGCTGCTCGTCAAGGGGGACATGCGGCGGGCGCGCGAGCGGTTCGACTACGCCTACGCGGAAGCGGCCCAGCGCGGCGAGGCCGCCGCGCTGGCGCGGGCGGCGCTCGGCCTGGGCGGGATGTGGGTGCACGAGCACCGCACGGCCGCCGCCGCGGCGACGGTGCGGGTGCGCCAGCGGCAGGCGCTGTCGCAGCTCGACCCGGACTCGCCGCTGGCCCTGCGGTTACGCATCAGGGTGGCGGCCGAGGACGACTACCGCACCGGCCGCCAGGACGCGATCATGGCGCTGGTGTCGGAGGCGAGGGCGGCCGACGACCCGGTGGCGCTGGCCGAGGCGCTGAGCCTGGCGCACCACTGCATGCTCGGCCCCGGTGACGGGGCGCGGCGGATGGAGCTGGCCAGGGAGCTGATCGGGGTGGCCTCCCGTACGGGCCGCCGCTCCGACCTGCTCATCGGCCTGCTGTGGCGCACCGTGGACCTGCTCCTGGAGGCCGACCCGCACGCGGAGCGGGCGCTGGGCGAGCTGCGCATCGCGCTGGAGGGCGAGGGGCAGCAGGCCATCGAGTTCGTGGTGGGCGCGATCGAGGTGATGCTGAGTACCAGGGGCGGCCGGTTCGAGCACGCCGAGGAGCTCGCCGCCGCCTGCTACGAGCGCGGCAGGGCGGCCGGCGATCACGACGCGCCCGGTTGGTACGTCCGCCAGCTCGCCGCCGTCCGCTGGTACCAGGGCCGGATCGGCGAGCTGGTCCCCCTGCTGAGCGGCCTGCTGAACTCGCCCATGCTGCCCGCGGTGGACGACTCGCCGTACGCGGGCCTGGCGGTGGCCGCCGCGGCGGCAGGGGACCGGCGGCTGGCCGAGAGCATGCTGGCCAGGCTGCGCCGCAGCGTCCTGGCCGACCGGCCGCCGCGCACGAGCACCTGGCTGATGTCGATGTACGCGATCGTCGAGGCGGCCGACCTGCTGGGCGACGCCGACCTGGCGGCCAGGGCGGCGGCGATGCTGGCCCCGTACGCGGGCCTGCCCGTCATGACCAGCCCCGGCATCGCCTGCTTCGGCTCCTCCCGGCACAGCCTGGGCGTGGCCGCGATCACCACCGGCGACCTCGACCTGGCGATCACGCACCTGCGCAGGGCCGTGCACGAGAACCTGGCGCTGGGCCACTGGCCGGCGGTGGCGCTGTCGCGCTCGCGGCTCGGCCAGGCGCTGGCGATGCGCGACGGGCCCAGGGACGAGGGGGCGCGCAGGCAGCTCGCGCTGGCCGCCCAGGAAGCCGAGGTGCTCGGCATGCACGTGCCCCGGTACGTGGCCGAGCGCGTGACCTGCCGGCCCGTGGGCGGGCAGTGGCGGGTGGAGCTGGGCGCGCGCACCGCGCTGGTGGAGCACTGCGTGGGCATGCTGCACCTGGAGACGCTGCTGGCCAACCCGGGCAGGGAGATCCCTGCCGCGGACCTGGCCGCGGGGTCGCCCGACGCCGTACCGGCGCAGGTGTCGGCGCAGCGCATGCTGGACGGGCCCGCCGGCCGGGCGTACCGGAACAGGCTGGCGCAGCTCGACGCCGAGATCGCGGAGCTGGAGGCCGGCCACCGGCGCGAGCAGGCGCAGAAGCTGCGGGCCGAGCGTGACTGGCTGCTGGCGGAGCTGGCCTCGGCGACCGGGCTCGGCGGGCGGCCGCGCGCGTTCGCCGGCAGCGAGGAGCGGGCCCGCACGGCGGTGGGCAAGGCCATCCGGCGCGCCGTGGATCGCGTCGCGATAGCCGATCCCGTCATCGGCGCGGAGCTGCGGGCGACCGTACGGACGGGGCTGCGCTGCGCCTACGACCCCGGCTGACCTGCCCGGACGCTCACGCTACAGACATATCGCGTTTGTGGCCAGCCGCCTTCAGGGCAGCGCCACTGGGGGCAGTGTCCCCCTGCCCATCCCGGTCGGAAAGGCTGTGCGGCACATGGCATTCGCATGGGCTCTTCTCGGTCACGACATAGCTGTCGATCTCGGTACGGCCAACACCCTCGTCTACGTCCGCAGGAAGGGCATCGTGCTGAACGAGCCCTCCGTCATCGCGATCAACCTGCACAAGAACACCGTCGTCGCCGTCGGCAAGGCGGCCAAGCGGATGGTCGGCCGCACTCCCCCGCACATCGCCACCATCCGGCCGCTCAAGGACGGCGTGATCGCGGACCTGGACGCGGCGGAGCGCATGCTGCGGCTGTTCATCCAGAAGGCGCACCCGAGCAGGTTCCTGGCCAAGCCGCGCATCGTGGTGGCCGTGCCCAGCGGCACCACCTCGATCGAGCAGCGGGCGGTCAAGGAGGCCGCGTACGAGGCGGGTGCGCGGCGGGTGCACATCATCGAGGAGCCCATGGCCGCCGCGATCGGCGCGGGGCTGAAGGTCGGCGAGGCCACCGGCAACATGGTGGTCGACATCGGCGGCGGCACCACGGAGGTGGCCATCGTCTCGATGAGCGGCGTCGTGGTGGCCAAGTCCGTCCGGGTCGGCGGCGACGAGCTGGACGAGGCCATCGTCACCCACATCAAGAAGGAGCACGCGCTGCTGCTCGGCGAGCGCACCGCCGAACGGCTGAAGATCGACCTCGGCATGGTGCGGGCCGCTCCCCCGCTCGGCGCCGACCCCGTGGGCCGGCACCGCGCCGGCCTGGTCGTGCCCGCCGAGGACGGGACGCCCGGCCCGGCCGACGACGAGCCCGGCGAGCCGCCGCCCGCGCCGCGCGGCTGGAACCCGTTCCGGTCCAGGCAGAAGCCGGAGAGCGCGGCGCCCGCCGCCGCGCCGCTCACGCTGGATCCGAAGACCTCCGCCCCGGTACGCGGGCGCGACCTCGTCAGCGGCCTGCCCAAGACCGCCACCATCACCGCCGAGCAGATCAGCGAGGCCATCGAGGACCAGGTGCAGGCCATCGTCGACGCGGTGCAGACGACGCTCGACCAGTGCCCCGCCGAGCTGGCGGGCGACCTGCTCGACAACGGCATCGTGCTGACCGGCGGCGGCGCCCTGTTACGGGGCCTGCCCGAGCGGATGGGCGAGGCCACCGGCATGCCCATCCGGCTGGTGGACAAGCCGCTGTACTCGGTGGCGCTGGGCGCGGGCCGCTGCGTGGAGCGCTTCCAGGCCATGCGCGACGTGCTGCTGCCCGATTGGTCGCGCCGGTGAGGCGGGCGCTCGTCCTGCTCGTCCTGGTGGCCGCCGTCCTGCTCGTCGCGATCGACCGTACGCTGGCGCCGCTGACCCCCGTACGGGCGGCGGGCGCGAGCGTGTACGGCGCGGTCGAGAGCGCGCTCGGCACGGCGGCCAGGGCGTTCGGCGGCCAGGACCGGCTGGTGGAGCTGGAGCGGGAGAACGCCGCGCTGCGGGCCAGGCTGCTGTCGTCCGGCACCCGGTCCGTGGAGCGGCTCGACGTGCCGGACGGGCGGCGGGGCGTGGCGGCGCACGTGGTCGGGTTCGGCCGGGGACAGAGCGTCACGATCGACGCCGGGGCCTCGTCGGGCGTCGAGCGCGACGTGACCGTGCTGAACGCCGACGGCCTGGTCGGCAAGGTCACCTGGGCGGGGCCCGCCACGGCGTCGGTGTCGCTGATCACCGACGCGGGCTCCTCCCTCGGGGCACGCGTGGCGGGCTCCGGTGAGCTGGGCGTGGTGACGGGGGTGCCCGGTCAGGGGCTGCGGCTGAGCCTGTTCGACCCGCACGCGCCGCTGGAGGTGGGTGACGAGGTGGTGACGCTGGGCTCGGCGGGCGGGCGGCCGTACGTGGCCGGGGTGCCCATCGGGACGGTCGCCGCGCTGGAGAGCGCGCCGGGGGCGGCCATCCGGACGGCGCTGGTGCGGCCCGCCGCGCGGCTGTCGGCGCTGGGGCTGGTGGCGGTGATCGTGCCGCGGCCGGAGAGGTGAGGGCGTTGGCGCTGGTGCTGCTGGCGCTCATCGCGCCGCTGGTGCAGGTGGTGCTGGTCAACCGGTCGCCGTGGGGCGGACCCGACCTGGTGACGCTGGCCGTGGTGTGGCTCGCGCTGGCCAGGGGGCCGGTCTGGGGGTGCGTGGCGGGGCTGGCCGCGGGGCTGGCCGCCGACGTGACGCCGCCCGCCGACGGGACCGTGGGGCGCACGGCGCTGGTGCTGTCGGTGACGGGGCTGCTGGCCGGGCGGCTGCGGGAGAGCGGGAGATCGTACGAGGGCTCCTTCGTGGCCAGGCCGCTGCTGGCCGGTGGGCTCGGGGCGGTGCTGGGCACGGTGTTACAGGTGGTGGCGGCGGTCGGGCTCGGGGACGAGCCGTGGCGCTCGGCGCTGGCGGGGCCGCCGGGGGCGCCGGCGTCGTGGGCGGCGCTCACGCTGCTCTGGACGGTGGCGCTCGGGGCCGCCGGAGGAGCCGTGGCGGCCCGGCGGCGCTCCTCCGAGGGGCGGCGGGGCTCCTCCGAGGGGCGGCGGGGCTCCTCCGGGAGCACGCCTTCGCACGTGGTGCCGCGCCGTGTCTAGGGCCAGGCTGGTCGTGCTGCGGCTGGTCGCCGTGGCCATGCTGGTGACGCTGCTCGGGCGGCTGTGGGTCCTCCAAGTGGTCGACGGGGAGGCGTACCTGCGGGCTGCGGCCGACGTACGGATCAGGAGCGTGCCGCTGCCGCCCACCCGGGGCCAGATCCTCGACGCGCACGGCCGTCCCCTGGTCACCAACAACACCCGCCCCGTCGTCACGGTGGACGCCGTGGCCCTGGCCCACCAGCCGGACGGCGGCCGGGCGGTGCTGACCCGGCTGGGCCAGGCGCTGGGGCAGCCGTACCGGCAGCTCGCGGAGAAGGTGCGGCTGTGCGAGGCGGGGGTGAGCAAGCCGTGCTGGCAGGGGTCGCCGTACGAGCCGATCCCGGTCGCGCAGGACATGAGCGTGCCGGTGGCGCTGCAGATCAGCGAGCGGCAGCAGGACTTCCCGGGCGTTCGCACGGAGCTGCGCCCGGTCCGCGTGCACCCGCACGGCGCGGCGGCGGCGCACACGCTCGGCTACGTCCAGGGCGCCCGGGGCCGCGACGGGCTCGAAGCGGCCTACGACCGCGATCTGGCCGGCCGGGCCGGGCGCAGGGACGTGGCCGTGGATAACACGGGCCGCGTCACCAGGACGCTCCGCCAGAACCCGCCGGTGCCCGGGAACACGCTCGTGACCAGCCTCGACTCCCGCATCCAGACGATCGCGGAGCGGGCGCTGGCCAGGGCCGTGGCCGGCAGCGGCGCCTCGTCGGGCGCGGCCGTGGTGCTGGAGTCGGGCACGGGCCGTGTGGTGGCGCTGGCGGGGCGGCCCGCGTACGACCCGGGGGTGTGGACGGACGGCGTGACGGCGCGCGAGTACCGGTCGCTGCCGCTGCTGTCACAGGCCGTGCAGGGTGAGTGGGCGCCCGGCTCGACGTGGAAGGTCGCCTCGGTGGTGGCGGCGGCGTCGGCCGGGTACGGGCTCGGCGCCACCTACGACTGCCCGTCCGGCTACACCGTCGGCGACCGGGTGTTCCGCAACTTCGCCAGCGCGGACCTGGGCCTGATGACCATGCACGGGGCCCTGGTCCACTCCTGTGACACGATCTTCTACCGGCTGGCCGACCAGCTCTGGCAGCGCGGCTCCGACGCCCTGCAGCACACGGCCCGCGGGTTCGGGTTCGGCCGGCCGACGGGGGTGGACGTGCCGGGCGAGGCGGCCGGTGCGGTGCCCGACGCGGCCTCGAAGCGGGCCTACTGGCGGGCCACCCGGGCGGAGAGCTGCCGCCGGGCCGGCAAGGGGTACCCGGAGCTGACGGACCGGGCGCGGGCGGCGTACCTGACGGCCATCGCGCGGGAGAACTGCCGGGGCGGCGGCGTGTGGCGGGGCGGCGACGCGGCGAACCTCGCCATCGGGCAGGGCGGCGTGCTGGTGACGCCGCTGCAGCTGGCGCGGGCGTACGCGGCGGTGGCCAACGGCGGCACCCTGCACAGCCCGCGCGTCGGCATGAAGGTGGTGCGGCCCGACGGGACGACGGTGCGGGCGATCACGCCGCCGGTGGCCGGGCGGCTGCCCGCCACGGCCGCGACGCTGCGCTTCATCCGGCAGGCGCTCGCCCAGGTGCCCCGGTCGGGGACGGCTTCCGGGGCCTTCGAGGGGTTCCCGTTCGGGAAGATCGCGGTGGCCGGGAAGACGGGGACGGCGGAGTCGTTCGGCCACCGCGACACCTCCTGGTTCGCCTCCTTCGCGCCCGACCCGGCCTACACCGTGGTCGTCGTGCTGCCGGAGGGCGGCAGGGGCGGCGAGGGCGCGGCGCCGGCGGCCCGCGAGATCTGGGAGGGCATCCTCGGGCTCAGGGAGCGGCGATGATCGCGACGGCCGGGAGACGACGGCTCGGGTGGGCGCCCTCGCTGGGCCCGCCGGACCGGGTGCTGACGCTGCTGGCGCTGGCGCTGTCCGCGACGGGGCTGCTGCTGGTGTGGTCGGCCACCCGGTTGGGGGGCGGCCACGCGCTGCTGGTGCGGCAGGCGGTGGCCGTCGGGGCGGGGCTGGTGCTGATGTGGCTGGTGTCGCGGGTGGACCTGCGGGTGCTGCGGGCGTACGTGCCGCTGGCGTACGTGCTGGCCCTGGTGTCGCTGGCCGGGGTGCTGAGCCCGCTGGGCGTGCGGGTGAACGGGGCGCACTCGTGGATCGTGCTGGCGCCCGGGGTGCAGTTCCAGCCGTCGGAGTTCGCCAAGGTGGCGCTGGCGCTGGCGTTCGCGGTGCCGCTGGGCGAGCTGCGCGACGGGCAGGGGCGGCCGGGGTTCGACGGGGTGGTGCTGGCGCTGGTGCTGGCCGCGGTGCCGATCGGGCTCATCGCGCTGCAGCCGGACGTGGGCACGATGCTGGTGTTCGCGGCCATGGTGGCGGGGGCGCTGCTGGTGTCGGGGGCGCCCAAACGGTGGCTGCTGGTGCTCGTCGCGGGGGCGGCGGGAGCGGGCGCGGCGGCGTGGCAGCTCGGGCTGGTCCGGCCGTACCAGCTCGAACGGCTACTCGTGCTGGTACGGCCGGGAGCCGACCCGGGCGGCATCGGCTACAACGCCGCCCAGGCCCGCATCGCGATCGGCTCCGGCGGCCTGTCCGGCAAGGGCCTGTTCAACGGCGAGCAGACCGCCGGGCACTTCGTGCCCGAACAGCACACCGACTTCATCTTCACGGTCGCGGGCGAGGAGCTCGGCTTCGCCGGGGCCGCGCTCATCGTGCTGGCCGTGTTCGCGCTGCTCTGGCGCGCGCTGTCGATCGCCCGCCACGCCGCCTCGCGGTACGGGGCGGTGCTGGCGGGCGGGCTGGTGTCGTGGATCGGGTTCCAGACGTTCATGAACGTGGGCATGACCGTGGGCCTCATGCCGATCGTGGGGGTGCCGCTGCCGTTCGTCTCGTACGGCGGCTCCGCCACGGTCGCCGGGCTGGTGGCCATCGGGCTGCTACAGGCGGTGCACCGGAGCAAGCCCATGCAGGCGTAGCAGGTTCTCGCCGAGGATCTTGCGCTTGGCCTGGTCGGTGAGCTGCGGGTAGCCGTACCCGTCGCACAGGTCCTGCGGGATCGTGAAGTCCCTGAACGCCCGCAGCGCCCACTGCGGATGGAAGATCGGCGCCTCCGAGCCGTAGATGATCTTGTCTTCGCCGCACCAGAAGAGCAGCTTGCCGATGATCTCGGCGAACATCCTGGGCGCCCTGACGATGAAGTTGATCGTCGCCGCCAGGTCGGCGTACAGGTTGGGGTAGCGGATGAGCTGCCAGCAGGTCTCGTCCAGGAACGGCAGGCCGACGTGGAAGATGACGAAGTTGATGTCGGGGAAGCTGGCGGCGGCGCCGTCCATGTCCCAGGTCTGCGTGTGCTCGATCGGCTGCGGGCCCAGCGGCACGCCCTTGTGCACGCCGATCAGGTTCACGCCCAGGTCCTGCGCCTTCTCGAAGATCGGGAAGGCCACCCTGGGGTCGTCCATGCGCCAGGGGTAGGGCGAGCCGTAGTCGTAGCGCACGTTGTAGAGCTTGAACGCCCGCGCGTTGTACTCCCCTACCTGCCGCTCCATCAGGTCGAGCGCCTTGCGGCCCTCCAGCGGGTTGACCGAGCCCCAGAACACCGTCCGGTCCGGGTCCCTGGCCGCCAGCTCCGCGCACTCCTGCCACGGCGACAGGCCGTCGTGGTAGAGGTCGGTCAGCGGCAGCGGCATGGCCACCAGCATGTCCGTGTCCGACTCCTCGAACACCATGCGGCGGATGTCCTCGATCGTCCACTGCCGCAGGAACTCCTCGGGCGGCAGCTTGGTCTCGCCCTCCGGGGTGAGCGTGGTGTGGAAGGCGTACAGGTGGTTGGAGAACATCTGGCCCGCCGGTCCGAACGCGTTCTTGGGCTCGAAGTTGAACACGTGGGCCACGCTGTCGAACACGAAGAAGTCGTCGATCACCGTAGTTCCCTCCCGATGTAGGCCGCCTTGTCCGGCACCTGCGCGGGCGCGGGCAGGAAGCGCAGCATCCGGGCGGCCCTCGGGGAGAGCCGGTCCGTCGTCCACACCTCGTCCCACACCACCTCGACCTCCGCCTCGGTGACGCCGGGCTGCTCGGCGATGCGGTCGCGCACCTCGGTCAGCACCCTGGCGGCGAACGGGCACCAGCCCGAGGTCAGCAGCAGCTCGACGCGGGCCCGGCCGCCGTCCACCTCGACCGACCTGATCAGGCCCATCTCGACGACGGAGATGCCCTTCTCCCTGCAGCACGGGTCGTAGACCCCGGACAGCGCCTCACTGGCCCACTGCGGTATCTCCGGCATGACCTCATCGTCGGACGGGTGTGCCTGTTGGGGTAGGCGTCCCGTTTTCAGATAGCGCAGATGCTTGATGGATGACCGGCGAACCACCCAGCGACCTGATCCGCAGCGTCTCGCGCGCGCTCCGCGTGCTGGAGGAGGTCTCGCGCGCCGACCGCCCGCTGTCGGTCAAGGTCATCGCCCGCCGCTGCGGCCTGAACCTGTCCACCTCCTACCATCTGGTCCGCACCCTGTGCTACGAGGGCTACCTGCACCGGCGGCCCGACGGCGACTACATGCTCGGCTCTCAGGTGGCCGAGCGCTTCCACGAGATGCTGGACGCCTTCGACCGGCCGCCCCGCGCCGCCGCCGTGCTGCGCCACCTGGCCGCCGTCACCGGGCACACCGCCTACCTGGCGCAGCTCTCCGAGGGGCGGCTGGTCGTGGTGGACGTGGCGGAGGGGCCGCGCTCGCCGTACCTGGAGGATCTGCAGGCGGGGCTGGAGACGGCGCCGCACGCGACCGCGCTGGGCAAGGCGCTGCTGCTCTCGCTCCCGTCCCGCACCAGGCGCGGCGTCCTGACCGGGTACGGCCTGCGCCGCTTCACCTCCTCGACCCCGGTCAGCGTGGACGACGTCGAGCAGGAGCTGTCGGGGTTACGGCCGGGGCAGGTGGTGGAGGAGCACGGGCAGTTCAGGGAGCAGGTGGCGTGCGCGGGCGCGGTCGTGCCGGGCACGGACTGGGCCATCGGCATCTCGACCCGGGGCCTGTCGATCCCGCAGATCGCCCGGATACGGCTCGCGCAGGCCGTCAGGGACCTGGGATAACGCGTTGCCCGGCACGCCCGTGATCGGCCAGTCTGGGGTGCCATGAACGTCCCCCACCGGCAGATCCGCGCCCTGCACACCGAGCGGTCGATCACCGTCTACCAGGCCTACGACGCGGCCATCGCCGCCCCCGCCGTCGCCGCGCAGCGCTTCGTCCCGCCCTTCAAGCGGGAGCGGATGACGTGGATCAAGCCGTCGTTCCTGTGGATGATGTACCGGTGCGGCTACGCCACCAAGCCCGGCCAGGAGCGGGTGCTGGCGATCGAGCTGAGTCACGAGGGCTTCGCCTGGGCGCTGGCCCACTCCTGCCTCAGCCACGACGACCGGCGGCCGGGCTGGGCCGAGCGGGTGCGCCGCAGCCCGGTGCGCATCCAGTGGGACCCCGAGCGCGGGCTGCGGCACCAGGCGCTGCCGTACCGGTCGATCCAGGTGGGGCTGACCGGGGAGGCGGTGCGACGGTACGTGGCGGAGTGGACGCTGGGGATCAGCGACATCACCGAGCGGGTACATGAGGTGCGTGCGGCGGTGCGCAGCGGCGCGGACGCCGGCGCGCTGCTGCCGGACGAGCGGCCTTACCCGCTGTCCGGCGAGCTGGCGGAGACGATCGGGGCGAGCGTGGCATGAAAGTGATCCTGTTCGGGGCGACCGGCATGATCGGGCGAGGGGTGCTCAGGGAGTGCCTGCTCGACAACCGGGTCACCGCCGTGCTGGCGGTCGGGCGGAGCTCGACAGGGGTCACGCACGAGAAGCTGCGCGAGATCCTGCATGACGACCTGCTCGATCTGGCCGCCATCGAGGGCGAGCTGGGCGGGTACGACGCGTGCTTCTTCTGCCTGGGCGTCTCGTCGGCCGGGATGCGGGAGCCGGAGTACCGGCGCATCACCTACGACTTCACGTTGTCGGCGGGCCGGACGCTGGCCCGGCTCAGCCCCGGGTCGACGTTCGTGTACGTCTCCGGTGCCGGGACGAACGCGCAGGGGCGGGCGATGTGGGCCAGGGTGAAGGGGGAGACCGAGAACGCGCTGCTCGCCTTGCCGCTGGAGGTGTACCTGTTCCGGCCCGGGTACGTGCAGCCGATGCACGGGGTGCGCTCGCGTACACGGCTCTACCAGGCGGCCTACGTGATCACCCGGCCGCTCTTCCCCCTGGTGCGGCGGCTGGTCGCGGGAGGGGTGACGACCACCGAGCAGGTCGGGCGGGCGATGATCGCGGTCGCGGAGCGGGGGGCGGCGAAGCGGATTCTCGGGCCCGCCGACATCAACGCGCTCTGATCCTCATCGGCGATCCTCATCGGCGGGCTCCCGCTTCACCGGCGGGCTCACGCCTCACCGGCGGGCTCCCGCTTCACCGGCGGGCTCGCGCCTCGCCCGGTGCGAGGGGGATGGCGAGCAGCGCGGCCGCGGCTGCCAGGCCCCACACCGCCGCCCACGAGGCGTGCGCGATCACCAGCGGGATGAGCAGCGGGGTCAGGAAGCCCATCGCGAACAGGGCGGTGCCCAGGAGGCCGAGAGCGGTGCCCGCCCTGGACGCGCCCGCCATGGCGGCGATCTCGGTGTAGGCGACGCCGTGCCAGGAGTTGGCCAGGAGGCCGCCGAGGGCCAGGGCCGTGACGGTGAGCGGGGTGGGGGCGTCGGTGAGGACCGCGGCGCCCGCCATGGTGATGCCGGACATGGCGCCGATGGCTCTGAGGTGGGTGCGGCGGGTGCCGGTGCGGTCGGTGCGGTGGCCGGTCCAGATGCGGGCGGCGGCGCCGCCGAGCTGGGCGATGACGATCGTGAGGCTGGCCAGGGTGGCGTCCTCGCCCTTGACGTCGTGCAGGAAGATCGCGGTGAAGGAGAGGACGGCGAACTGGGGGATGGTGAGCAGGGCGCCTGCGAGGGCCAGCCGCCACACGTCCCAGCGGCGCAGGGGGGAGCTGGGGAGGCGGGGGTGCGCGCCCTGTCGCGCGGCAGTGGCGGACGCGCTGGCGGGCGCAATGGCGGACGCGCTGGCGGGCGTGCTGGCGGGCGTGCTGGCGGGCGTGGTGCCGGTGCCGGCGCTGGTCGGCGGTGTGGTGGGGGTGATGGGGGTGATGGGGGTGGTGGGCTCGTGGAGCCAGCGGTGGGTGGCCGCCGCCGCGGCGAGGCAGCAGACGGCCGGTACGGCGTAGGCGGCGCGGAAGCCGTAGGACCCGGCCAGCCACGGCAGCAACGCCACCCCGGCCGCCCCGCCCACCGGGATGGCCGTCTGCCGGACGCTCATCGCCAAGCCCCGCTCCCCCTCCCCGAACCAGGTCATGACCGCCCGCCCCGACGCCCCGTTGACGCTGCCGCCCAGCGCGCCCGCGACGGCCAGGCAGAGCGCGAGCAGCGCCACACCCGCCCCGTCGGACGGGGTCACGGCGGCGGCCATCACCGCCAGCAGCGCGCCCGTCGAGGTCAGGCCGGTCAGGAGCACGCGGCGGTCACCGAAGCGGTCGGTGAGCAGCCCCCACACGAGGTCGGAGGCCGCCACGCCGAGCCCGAGGCAGGCGAGCACCAGGCCGAGCTGCTCCGTGGACAGGTGATAGCCCGCCCGCATCGCCACGCCTGTGACGGGGATGCCGGAGAACATCGCCGCGAAGGCGGCCTGCGCTCCGAAGCCGACGGCGAGCACGACCCAGCGGTGTCGCGGGCCGCACGCGCGCCGCCCCCGCCGGCCCTCTCCGCCCGCATCCCCCTGGTCGTTCGCGTGCCGGTCGCGTTCGCCCACCGTCATCGGATCCACCCTCCACACATAAGTAACCGTGCTTGGCGGTTACTCACCTTGGCAGCGCCGGAAGTAACTTGTCAATGCGGTTACTATCGACCTCATGGACTTCACCTTCATCAGCGGCAACCTCGGCCTGGACCTGGCCGGCACCGTCGGGCACCGGCGGCGCGAGCGCATCGACCTGCTCGCCACGCCCGGCGACCTGGCCCGCTGGACGGTGGCGGCCGGGCTGCTCGACGAGCGGCCCGCCGTGAGCGACGGCGACCTGGCCGAGGCGAGGGCGTTGCGGGAGGCGATCTACCGGCTGGCGTGCGCCGCGCGTACCGGAAGCGCCATGGAGGCGGGCGACCGCGAGACGCTCAACGCCGCCGCGCGGCACGCGCCCGCGAGCGTGCTGCTCGGCGAGCGAGGCGTGGAGCGCGGCGGCGACGTGCGGGCGGCGCTGGCGAGCACGGCCAGGGCGGCGGCCGAGCTGCTCGGCGGCCCGCAGGCCGCGTTGATCAGGGAATGCGAGGCGGACCCGTGCACGCGGCTCTACCTCGACGCCTCACACCGGCGCACGCGCCGCTGGTGTGACATGCGGGGCTGCGGCAACCGGGCCAAGGCGGCCGCCTTCCGTGCCCGTCAGCACGGCTGAGCACATGATGGAATATCCGGGGGGCCGCGAACGCTACCGTAGCCGTCAAAGATTCAACAGTCAGGGTTGGTGACTAAAGTGCAGTTCGGAATCTTCAGTGTGGGCGACGTCACCACGGACCCCACCACCGGCAGGACCCCGACGGAGCACGAGCGGATCAAGGCGATCCTGGCGATCGCGCTCAAGGCGGAGGAGGTCGGGCTCGACGTCTTCGCGACCGGTGAGCACCACAACCCGCCGTTCGTGCCGTCGTCCCCCACCACCATGCTCGGCTACATCGCGGCCAGGACCGAGCGGCTGCAGTTGTCCACCGCCACGACGTTGATCACGACGAACGACCCGGTGAAGATCGCCGAGGACTTCGCGATGCTGCAGCACGTGGCCGACGGACGGGTGGACCTCATGCTGGGCCGCGGCAACACCGGCCCGGTGTACCCGTGGTTCGGGCAGGACATCCGCCAGGGCATCCCGCTGGCCATCGAGAACTACGCGCTGCTGCACAAGCTGTGGCGCGAGGACGTGGTCGACTGGGAGGGCCGCTTCCGCACGCCGCTGCAGGGCTTCACCAGCACGCCGCGCCCGCTCGACGGGGTGCCGCCGTTCGTCTGGCACGGCTCGATCCGCAGCCCCGAGATCGCCGAGCAGGCCGCCTACTACGGCGACGGCTTCTTCGCCAACAACATCTTCTGGCCGAAGGAGCACTTCATGCGGCTGATCAGCCTCTACCGGCAGCGGTACGCGCACTACGGCCACGGCACCCCCGAGCAGGCCGTCGTGGGCCTGGGCGGGCAGGTGTTCATGCGCAAGAACTCCCAGGACGCGGTGCGCGAGTTCCGCCCCTACTTCGACGTCGCCCCCGTGTACGGGCACGGGCCGTCGCTGGAGGAGTTCATGGCCGAGACGCCGCTCACCGTGGGCAGCCCGCAGCAGGTCATCGACAGGACGCTGGAGTTCAGAGAGTTCTTCGGCGACTACCAGCGCCAGCTCTTCCTCATGGACCACGCGGGCCTGCCGCTGAAGACCGTGCTGGAGCAGCTCGACATCCTGGGCGAGGAGGTCGTGCCGGTGCTGCGCAAGGAGTTCGCCAAGGACCGCCCGGCCGGCGTCCCCGACGCGCCCACCCACGCCTCCCTGCTCGCCGTCAGGGACAGCACCGCCAAGGACGCGGCGGCGTCCGGAGCGGCCGTCACCGCCTGAGCCGAGAGCACGAAAGCCCGAGAAGGAGAATCATGAAGCTCGTCGTCGTCACGGCGGGGCTGACGCAGCCCTCCTCCACCCGCCTGCTGGCCGACCGTCTGACCGAGGCGGTGGCGCAGCGGGCGGAGGTGGAGGTCCGCGTGGTGGAGCTGCGCGACCTGGCCGTGGACATCGCGAACAACTTCGTCACCGGCTTCCCGAACACCCGCCTGCGCGAGGTGGTCGAGGCCGTGACCCAGGCCGACGGGCTCATCGCCGTCACGCCCGTCTTCAGCGGCTCGTACAGCGGCCTGTTCAAGTCGTTCTTCGACGTGATCGACAACACCGCGCTGGCCGGCAAGCCGGTGCTGATCGCGGCCACCGGCGGCACCCCCCGGCACTCGCTGGCGCTGGAGCACGCGCTGCGCCCGCTGTTCGCCTACCTGCGCGCCGTGGTCGTCCCGACTGCGGTGTACGCGGCGGCGGAGGACTGGGGAGGCGGCCGGGACGCCTTCACCGACGGGCTCGGCGAGCGCATCGCCCGCGCCGCGCAGGAGCTGGCCGACCTGCTGCTGCACCGGGCGCCGGCGAGGCAGGAGCCGGAGGTCGCGGTCGTGCCGTTCGAGCAGCAGCTCGCGGCCCTGCGCCCGGTGGAGTAGGTTGCCCTGCGTGCTGATCTCCGCCGCGCTGTCCCTCTCCCTCACCGTCGCCTCCCCGTCACTCGCCGAGCCGCACAAGAAGGACATCGCCATGCGGCTGGTGTCCAGCGCGGAGAACTCCTCCCTCGACTGGAAGGCCCAGTACGGCTACATCGAGGACATCGAGGACGAGCGCGGCTACACGGCGGGCATCATCGGGTTCTGCTCCGGCACCGGTGACATGCTGGAGCTGGTCGAGCTCTACACCAAGCGCAGGCCGGGCAACGTCCTGGCCAGGTACCTGCCGGCCCTGCGCGAGGTGAACGGCACCGACTCCCACGAGGGCCTCGGGGCGAGGTTCGTCAAGGACTGGAAGACGGCCGCCAAGGACCCGGCCTTCCAGCGGGCCCAGAACGACGAGCGCGACCGCGTCTACTTCAAGCCGGCCGTGCGGCAGGCGGAGAAGGACGGGCTGCGAGCGCTCGGCCAGTTCGCCTACTACGACGCCATCGTCATGCACGGCCCCGGCAACGGCCGGCTGAGCTTCGGCGGCATCAGGAAGAGCGCCCTGGCCAAGGCCAGGCCGCCGGCGCGGGGCGGCGACGAGGTGGCGTACCTGAACGCGTTCCTCGACGCCCGCAAGGCGGCCATGAAGGCCGAGGAGGCGCACGAGGACACGAGCAGGGTCGACACGATGCAGCGCGTGTTCCTGCGCGACCGCAACCTCGACCTGAGGCCGCCGCTGACCTGGAAGGTCTACGGCGACAAGTACACGATCAAGAAGTGAGGGCGCGCCCCTGGGGGCGCGCCGGAGCGGGAGGTCAGGGCTTGACGGCCACGACGTCGTAGGTGGTGTCGGGCGTCGGCGGGGTGGTGAAGCGGGCGTTCGGCAGGTAGAGGCGGCGGCCGAAGGCGGCGACGGTGGTGGGCACGTCGAACCTGTCGTCGGTGATCCGCTTGATCAGCTTGCCGGAGGCGCCGTCGCGGGCCAGGCCGATCGCGGCGATCGTGTTGAGCCGGTTCTGGACGGCGTACAGGGTGCGGCCGGCCAGGAGCAGCCCGTCGCCGTTGGTCAGCAGCTCGCCGCCCAGATCCACCTCGGTGGTGACGCCCGTGGCCGGGTCAGCCTCGAACAGCTTGCCGGTGTTGGACTGGACGATCAGCAGCGACCTGCCGTCGGGGCTCGGGGCGATGCCGTTGGCGTTGTTGCCGGTCGTGTACTGGATGGCTCCGCTGAGCGGGATGCTGACGGCCTCGTCGGGCAGCGCGCCGCCCCGGCCGAGGTCCAGCTTGTAGAGCACCGGGTTGGCCGAGTCGGTGTAGTACGCGGCGCCGCGGAAGAGGATCACGTCGTTGACGAACGACGTGCCGGTGGCGAGCTGGTAGGACTTGATGACCGCGCCGGTGCGCAGGTCGATCACCCGCGCGTTCCCCGCGTTGCCGCCCGCGACGAACAACCGGCCGCGCCCGTCGGTCTTGAGCCCGAGCGACTGCGTGCCCGGCCCCTTGCTGATCACGCCTCCCTTCCCGGTACGCAGGTCGGCCCGGTAGATGTCACCGGTCGCGCGTGAGCCGAAGTAGGCGTAGTGGCCCCCGATCGCTATCCCCTCCGGCTGGAACCCGTTGGGCAGCGGGAACGTGTCGGGCTTCGTCGCCGCCTGCGCCGGCACTCCGCCGAGCAGGGCGACGATCAAGGCACTGCCGAGTGCGGTCTTCAGGATCGCGGATCTCATGCGGCCCACGATGCCCAAGCGACCGGCCCCGGCAAAGACCCACGGACGGCTTCACAGGGACCTTTCAGCAACGGTCGGGAAGCCCCGCCTTCCTGATCACGGAACGGGAAAACGCGTTGTGGCCGGTGGGCGGGCGTCACTACCTTGGCGCGAATGCGGAGGCCCCTTTTATCCCTGATGTCCGTCGTCCTGGTCGTGTCGGCCTGTAGCGCCCCTCAGCCGGCACAGAAGCCGAAGCCGACGATCACGTCCATCACGCCCAGTCCCGTGGAGCGCGAGCGGCCCGCCGTCGACCTGAGCGCGTACGAGGCGGGCCGTTCCCGCCCGGTCGCCGACCCCGTCTACCCGGCCTACGGCAACCCGTCGATCGACGTGCTCCACTACGACCTGGCGCTGGGCTGGAAGCCGGGCGCCCGCACGCTGACCGGCACGGCGAAGCTCACGGTGCGCGCCGCCAGGCCCATCAGCCAGGTCAAGCTGGACTTCGGGCGCGCGCTCAAGGTGGACGAGGTCACGGTGGACGGCGCCCGGGTCAAGGCGACCCGCAGGTACGACGACCTGACCATCCCGCTGCCCGAGCCGCTCGAGGCCGGCCAGGGCACGGTCGTGACCGTGAGCTACCACGGCAGGCCGAAGCCGGTGGACTCCAAGCAGCGCCGCAAGGACATCTCCATGCTCGGCTTCCGGATCGGCGGCGGCGGCCGGGCGTGGGCGCTGCAGGAGCCGTTCGGGGCGTTCACCTGGTTCCCGGTCAACGACCATCCCTCGGACGAGGCGCTGTACGACGTGGCGATCACCGTGCCGAAGGGGTGGTCGGGGGTCGCGCACGGGACGTACCAGGGCAGGACCACCGAGGGCGGGAGCAGCACGTTCAAGTGGCGGTCCACCGATCCCGTGGCGAGCTACCTGACGGTGTTCGCGGCCGACAAGTTCAAGATGTTCAAGGACAAGGGGCCGCGCGGGATCCCGATCACCTACTGGATCCGCCCGCAGGACGTGCCCGAGCAGCTGCCGGTGGCGCGGCGGATGCCGGAGATCATGCGGTGGCTGGAGAAGAAGCTCGGGCCCTACCCCTTCCCCAGCGCCGGGCTGGTGGCCACCAGCGACTCCGGCATGGAGACCCAGCAGATGATCGCGCTCGGCCCCCGCTACATGGAGCCGTCGGTGGTGGCGCACGAGCTGGCGCACCACTGGTTCGGCGACACGGTCACGCCGCGCACCTGGCGCGACATGTGGCTGAACGAGGGCTTCGCGATGTACTTCGAGATGCAGTGGTACGCCGACCACGAGGACGGCACGATCGACGAGTTCATCGCCAACATCCGCCGCTACGACGCCGCGCTGCGCAGGGAGAACGGCCCGCCGGGCGACTACCGGCGCGACGCGTTCGGCCAGAGCAACGTCTACTACAGCCCGGCGATCATGTTGCACGAGATCAGGGAGCGGCTCGGCGACCGGAAGTTCTGGGCCATGACCAGGGCCTGGCCCCAGGAGCACCGCAACACCACCCAGGACAGGGCCGCGTTCGTGAAGTGGATCAACGAGCACACCGGCAGGAACTTCACGAAACTCATCAACACCTGGCTGGACTCGACGACCACGCCACGCTGACCGATCCCGGAGAGTAGGTTGGGACAGAGCCAAACAAACGGGGTTAATCATGTCAAACGGTGCCCGTCACGCTCTGGGAGTGGTCGCCGGACTGCTCCTCCCGCCGCTCGTCGCCGCCGGCCTGTGGTTCGGCGTGGGTGAGTTCACGCTGCGGTCGCAGCAGACCTTCCAGATCTCGTGGGTCGCGGTCGGCGTGCTCGCCGCGACGGCGGTCGTCCTGGGCTTCCTGGCCGGCTCCCGCCTGTCGCCCGTGGCCTCACTGCTCGGCGGCCTGGCGCTGACGGCCGTCGGCGTCATGCCGTTCGTGGAGCTTTACACCGGCGTGCGGCTGCTGCCGGTGGACCTGCTGCCCGGCGCGCTGCGCAGCGGCTTCAACACCTCGGCCTACTCCGGGCTGCTGGTCGTGATCGGCCTGACGCTGCTGGTCGCCTCGCTGTTCCCGTCGCGCTGGCGGGCCTCGGTCCGCGCTGAGGCCGAGCCCGTCGTGTACGAGTCGACCTGGGGCACGGCCTCGCCGCAGTCGCCGTACCTGCCGCCTCATCACAACCCCGAGGACGCCACCCGCCCGATGTACCGCGAGTGAGCCGCGCCTGGCCTGGCAGAATGCGGCCATGCGCGACTTGAAGATCGTCGACTTCCTCGACCAGCTCGCCGACCGGGTGCCCGCACCCGGGGGCGGCGCCACGGCGGCCCTGCACGCGGCACAGGCCGCCGCGCTGCTCGGCATGGTGGCCCGCTACACCACCGGGGAGAAGTACACCGACCACGCCGAGACCGTCGTCGCCGTGATCGCCGAGACGGACACCCTCCGGGCGCGGTCGCTGCGGCTGGCCGAGGAGGACGCGGCGGCCTTCACCGCGGTCACCGACGCCTACCGGCTGCCCAAGGGCGAGGAGCGCAGCGCCACCATCGCCAGGGCGCTGGCGGGCGCGGCCGAGCCGCCCGCCAGGGTGATCGAGAGCGCCGTGCGCCTGGTCGAACTCTGCGAGCTGCTGCTGCCGATCGGCAACCGCAACGTCGTCACCGACATCGCCGCCGCGGCCGACGCCGCCCGCGCCGCCCTCACCACGGCCAGGGTGAACGTCGAGGTCAACCTGCGCGGCATCAAGGACGAGCGGGTACGCGAGGAGCTGGACATCCGTGTCTCCGGCGTGGACGCGGCCGTCGCCAAGGCAGACTGGGTGACCGCCGAGGTACGCGAGGAGATCTCTTGAAGACGCTGACCGGCAAGGACCTGGCCGCCGCCATCAGGGCCCAGACCCAGGCCGAGGCCACCGCGGGCACGCAGCCACGGCTGGCCGTGGTCGTGGCCACCGCCGACGAGGCGAGCCTGTGGTACGTCCGCTCGATCGCCAAGGCGGCGGCCGGCGTCGGCATCGCCTGCGACGTGGTGGACCTCGGCCCCGGGGCCGACCCCGCCCAGATCGGCGAGACGCTGGCCAGGCTGTCCGCCGACCCGCAGGTCCACGGCCTCATGCTGCAGACCCCGCTGCCCCCTGGCGCCTCGGCGCAGGAGCTGGCCGCGGCCATCGACCCGCGCAAGGACGTCGACGGCGCCAACCCGCTCTCGCTCGGCCGGCTGGCGGCGGGGCTGCCCGCGTTCCCGCCCGCCACGGCGGCGGCCGTGCTGGCGCTGCTCGACCACTACGAGGTGGAGCTGGCGGGGCGGCGGGCCGTGGTGGTCGGCCGCTCGACGGTGGTGGGCAAGCCGCTGGCGCACCTGCTGCTCGACCGGCACGCCACCGTCACCGTCTGCCACTCGCGCACCCGCGACCTGGCGGCCGTCACCTCGCAGGCCGAGGTGCTCGTCGCGGCGGTGGGGAAGGCCGGGCTGATCGGGGCCGCGCACGTGGCGACGGGCGCGGTCGTGATCGACGTGGGCACCAACCCGACCGACGACGGCGGGCTGACCGGCGACGTCGACTTCGAGGCGGTCTCGGCGGTGGCGGGCGCGCTCACCCCGGTGCCCGGCGGCGTCGGCCCGGTCACCACGGCCCTGCTGCTGCGCCACACCGCCAGGGCGGCGAACCTGCCGTGACCCGATGGGTCTGCCCCGCCTGCGACCGGGAGTTCGCCCGTACCAGGCAGTCACACGTCCGCGTGCCCGGCTGCACGGTGGAGGAGACGTTCGCGCCGCGACCAGGCCCCGAGGCCCGCAGCCTGTCGCTCGCGCTGGTGCTTCCCCGGCGGGCCGAGCACCCGCTGGTCGCCAGGACCCTGCCGATGCCCGGCGGGCACGTCTGGCATCTCTTCAAGCCCACCCGCGTCGAGGACGTGGGCGAACCCCCGCTCGACCTCATGGAGGAGGCCCACGATGGCTGACGTCCTCGTCATCCAGAACAGCAGGAGCGGCGGCCCGAGCCGCCTGGCCGGATGGCTGGAGGAGGCCGGGCTGACGCTCGACGTGGTGCCCGCCCACGAGGGCGCGCCGCTGCCCGGCCGGCTGCGCCACGACGCCATGATCATGCTGGGCGGCGGCTACCTGCCCGGCGACGACGACCTGGCCCCGTGGCTGCGCGACGCGCGGCGGCTGATGGGGCAGGCGCTGGCCGAGGGGGTGCCGGTGTTCGGCATCTGCCTGGGCGGCCAGATGCTGGCGCAGGTGGCCGGCGGTGAGGTGCGCGCGGACGTGGGCGCGCCGGAGAACGGCAGCCTGCCGGTCACGATCAGGCCGGAGGCCGCCGCCGACCCGCTCTTTCACGGCCTGCCGCCGGTGGTGCCCGCGATCGAGCACCACAAGGACGCCGTCACCCGCCTGCCCGAGGCGGCCGTGCACCTGGCCGAGACCGCGAGCTGCCCGTACCAGGCGTTCCGGGTGGGCGAGCGGGCGTGGGGCGTGCAGTTCCATCCCGAGGTGCTGCCCGCGCGCATCAGGGAGTGGCGGGTGGACGGGTTCGACCCCGACGAGGTGTACGCGCGGGCGGTGGCGGACGAGCCGGTCTCCACGCCGGTCTGGCGCACGGTGACCGGCCGGTTCGCCGCGCTCGTCACCGCCCGGGTGAGCGCCTCGGCGTGAGCGGTCAGGCGTTGCGCACGGCCGCCGCGTCCTGGAGGCCGAGCAGCTCGATCGACTGCTCGCGCATCTCCACCTTCCTGATCTTCCCGGTCACCGTGAGGGGGAACTCCGCCACCACCCGCACGTACCGGGGGATCTTGAAGTGCGCCAGCCGCCCGGCGCAGAACTCCCTGACCCGCTCGGCCGTCAGCGGCTCCGCGCCCGGCCGCATGATCACCCAGGCCATGATCTCCTCGCCGTAGCGCTCGTCGGGCACCCCGATGACCTGGACGTCGGCGATGTCGGGGTGGCCGTACAGGAACTCCTCGATCTCGCGCGGGTAGACGTTCTCCCCGCCTCGGATGATCATGTCCTTGATCCGGCCGACCACGTTCACGTAGCCGTCGTCGTCCATGGTGGCCAGGTCCCCGGTCCGCATCCACCGGGCCGCGTCGATGGCCTCGGCGGTCTTCTCCGGCTCGTCCCAGTAGCCGAGCATGACGGAGTAGCCGCGCGTGCACAGCTCGCCCGGCTCGCCCCTGGGAACGGTGCGGCGGGTCTCCGGGTGCACGATCTTCACCTCGACGTGTGGCATCACCCGGCCCACCGTCTCGGTCCTGCGCGCCAGGTCGTCGTCGGACCTGGTCATCGTGGACACGGGCGAGGTCTCGGTCATGCCGTAGCAGATGGCGACCTCGCGCATGTTCATCTCGCCGACGACCCGCTTCATCACCTCCACGGGGCACGGCGAGCCCGCCATGATGCCCGTGCGCAACGACGACAGGTCGAACTTCGCGGCCAGCGCCAGCTCGGCGATGAACATCGTCGGCACCCCGTACAGGGAGGTGCACCGCTCCTCCTGTACGGCACGCAGCGTGGCCTCGGGGTCGAAGCCCGGCGACGGGATGACGATGCAGGAGCCGTGGGAGGTGGCGCCCAGGTTGCCCATGACCATGCCGAAGCAGTGGTAGAAGGGCACCGGCAGGCACACCCGGTCCGCCTCGGTGTAGTGGATCAGCTCGCCGACGAAGAAGCCGTTGTTGAGGATGTTGTGGTGCGACAGCGTCGCGCCCTTGGGGAAGCCGGTCGTGCCCGAGGTGTACTGGATGTTGATGGGGTCGTCGGCCGACAGCTCCGCCTTGCGGGCCGCCAGCTCCGCCTGGCCGGCCCTGGTCGCGGTCAGGGTGTCCCAGCTCGGGTCGTCCAGGTAGACGACGTCGGCGAAGCCGATCTCCTCGATCATGCCCCGGTAGTCGCTGCCCTTGTGCGCCAGGGCGCTGATCAGCAGCCGCATGCCCGACTGCTCGACCACGTACCGCAGCTCGTGGGTGCGGTAGGCCGGGTTGACGTTGACCAGGATCGCGCCGATCTTGGCGGTGGCGTACTGGACGATCACCCATTCGGCCCTGTTGGGCGCCCAGATGCCCACCCTGTCGCCCTTGGCGATGCCCCTGGCCAGCAGCGCTCCGGCCAGGTCGGCCACGTCGGCGTCGAGCTGCGCGTAGGTCCATCTGCGGCCCGTGGGCACGTCCACGAGGGCGTCCCTGTCGCCGAAGCGGGCCACGGTGCGTTCGAAGTTCTCACCGATGGTCTCGCCGAGGAGCGGGGCGTCGGCGGTGGTGCTGGAGTAGGACAGCATGACCACAGTGTCAGTCGGCTTCCGGGGTGCGCACCAGTCCCCGGCCGCGACGCGCCGCGAAAGCCAGCGCGGCGAGCGCCGCGCCCGCCGCCACCACGATCCGCCGCTGGCGCGCGACGCGCCGCTCCACCTGCGAGTACGGGGTCGTCGAGAACGACACCAGCTCGTAGCGGGAGACGTAGCCGGGCAGCGTCCGCTCCAGCGCGTGCTCCAGCCGCTTGCCCGCCAGGAACAGCCGCGAGCCGACCTTGTCGCGCATCTCCACGAAGTTGTCCAGCGCCAGCCTGGCGATCACGTCGGTGTCGGCCTTGCGCCGCTCGAACAGCTCCAGCGCCCTCGGGAAGTCGTCGCCCGCCTCGTCCAGGCAGCGGTCCAGCTCCACGCAGTCCTCGAACCCGCAGTTGGCGCCCTGCCCGTAGAACGGCACGATGGCGTGCGCGGCGTCGCCCACCAGCCCGACCACGGTGTCTGCGTTGCGGACGTGCCACGGCGAGCAGCGCATCGTCACCAGGTGACCGACCGGGTTGGCGCGGTAGTCGGCGATCAGGTCCGGCATCAGCCCGAACGCGTCCGGGTAGTGCTCGGCGAAGTAGGCCCTGATCCGCTGCGGGGTGTCGAGGGAGTCGAGCGTGCTGTGCGGCCAGAACAGGGTGCAGGTGAACGAGCGGTCCGGGTTCGGCAGAGCGATCATCATGGACCGGCCGCGCGGCCAGATGTGCAGCGCGCCGGGATCCAGGACGAACCCGCCGTTCCCTGCCGGGATCGACAGCTCCTTGTAGCCGTAGTCCAGGTACTCCTGGCTGAAGCTCACCCCCGGCAGCTGCTGCAGCCTGGCCCGCACCGCGCTGTACGCGCCGTCCGCGCCGATCACCACCCTGGCCTCGGCCTCCTCGCCCGAGGCGAACCGCAGCCGTCCCGTACGCTCGTCCAGCCCCGTCAACCGGCACCCGAACCGCACCTCCACGCCCGGCTGCGCGGCCGCCGCCTCCAGCAGCTCCCTGTTGAGGTCGGCGCGGCCGATGGAGTTGATCGCCTGCGACCGGTCCGCGCTGTACGGCTGGAAGGTGAGAGCGCCGTCGGGCGCGTGGATCATCCGGCCCGCCATGGGCAGCGCCGCGTGCAGGACCTTGCCGTCGAGCGCCAGGCGGCGCAGGGCGTCGATGCCGCGCCGCGAGATGGCCAGGTTGATCGACCTGCCGCGGTCGGGGCCGCGGTCGCGGGGGTCGGGGCGGCGTTCGTACAGGGTGACGTGGTGGCCGCGGCGGGCCAGGTAGCAGGCGAGCAGGCAGCCGACCAGTCCCGCGCCGACGATCGTGACCTCCATCTCTCCTTCGTACGGCGGGCGGCGGGGGTTGTCCAGGCGAGGGTCCGCCTAGGCGAGGGCGGTGGTGATGGCGGTGGCCGTGGCCTGCCAGATCGGGGTTCCGGGGGTGATGACGTCCTGGTGGTCGCCGGGGAGCTCCAGGTAGGTCACCTCGTCGCCGGCCTCGCGGGCGGCCGAGGCGTAGCGGCGGGAGATGTCGACCAGGTTGACGTCGTCGCCTCCGCCTTGGACGACGAGCTGGGGGACGCCGAGGGGCAGGCGGAGCAGGGGCGAGGAGGCGCGCAGCTCGCCGTCCGGCACTTCACCGCCGTCCGGCACTTCATCGCCGTCAGCCTGCGCGTCGATGTCGCGGGCGCTCTCGCCCAGGGCGGCGGCGACCGCGCCGTGGCTGAGCCAGCGGCGGTCGGCCGTCACCAGGTCCAGCACGCCTGCCAGTGAGACCGCCAGGGCCACCCGGGCACCGTCGGCCACGGCACGCAGCGCGAGCTGGGCGCCCGCCGAGTGCCCGATCACGGCGACCCGATCCAGGTCGAGCACCGGTTGCGGCGGCACCACCGCACCGGCCGCCACGCCCGGCTCCGGCCCAGCAGTGGCGCCAGAAGCCGACCCCGGCACGGCGGCCGACGCGGCGGCCGGCGCCGGCGCGGTGGTGGGGCCGAGGTTTTCGAGGGCGGCCAGCCCCGCGGCGACATCGTGCCTGGTGGCCGCCCAGCCGTGCAGGTCCGGTCGGCGGTACTCCAGGTTCCAGACCGCGAACCCACGCCCCACCAGGTCCGCGCAGAGCGCCTCCATGAGATCGGCAGCCCACACCGACCGCCAGTACCCCCCATGGACCAGCGCCACCACCGGCACCTCCCCCCGCACCTCCGGCAGGTACAACTCCCCCCACTGCTCCGCCGACGCCCCATAAGCCACCCGCCGCACCGAAGGATGACGAGCCCGGTGGACGGCGTGCCGGATCCCCCAGGCCAGCCCCGCGATCCCCCGGCCGTGGATGTGCGTGGCCCCCTCCGCCAGGTCGAGGTCCACCGGCACCACCACCCCGCTGCCAGGCGTCTGCTCCCCCGGCGCCGGCACGACGACGGCCACCGCGGCCTCACGCGCCAAGGCGCTCACATGGGCGGCATCCGCAGCATGGACGACCCGCCCCCGCACCCCCAGCATGGCGAACTCACGGCGGGCGAGCTCACCGAGCAGCCCGGCGTCCGCCACCACCTGAGGCCCGACGATCACGAGGACATCGCACATGGGGATACCTTAGGCCGGGTGCATGTGAAGCAGCTTCACCCGTGGCCCGGCAGCGTCGCCGAGGCGGAGTCCATCCAGGACCGGCTTCGCGAGCAGCTGGAGCTGTCGGGGCCCGCGTCGTTCGCGCTGGTGGCGGGGCTGGACGTGCATTACCACGGTGACGACGAGGTGACGGCCGCGGTGGTCGTCCTCGACGCCGGCACGCTGGAGCCGGTGGAGGAGGTGGTGGCGCACGGGCGGGCGGCCTTCCCGTATGTGCCGGGCCTGTTCGCCTTCCGCGAGCTGCCCGCGCTGGTGGCGGCGCTCGAACGGCTCACGGTGACGCCCGACCTGCTGGTGTGCGACGGGTACGGGCTGGCGCACCCGCGCGGCTTCGGCCTGGCCTGCCATCTGGGGGTGCTGACCGGGCTGCCGGCGCTGGGCGTGGGCAAGACGCCGTTCGTCGGCACGCACGAGCCGCCGGGGCCGGGGCGCGGCACCTGGACGCCGATCGTGCACGACGGCGCCGTTGTCGGCCGGGCGCTGCGCACGCAACGGGAGGTCAAGCCCGTGTACGTCTCCCAGGGCCACCGCGTCTCGCTGGACGTCGTCACGGACCAGGTGCTGCGCCTGACCCCGCGCTACCGCCTGCCCGAGCCCATCCGCCGCGCCGACCACCTGGCCCGCCACCCGTCCTGACCACCCCGCCGAACCGCCGGGCCCGCCAGCCCTGCCAGGCCGCCCCATCGGACCGCCCGCCCAGGCACCCTGCCAGGCCGTCCCGCTGGGGTCAGGCGGGCTGGTGGTCGCCTGAGGAGGCCAGGGGCGGGAGGATGGCCTGGGCGTCGGCGCCGCCGAACCACAGCCCGATCACGAACGCCGCCGTGGCCTCCAGCAGCACCGCCCGTTCCACCCCACCACCATGCACCGGCGTGCACCCCAGGTCGGCGACCAGCGTGCGCACCGCCGCCAGCGCCTCGGGGTCGTCGCCGCACAGGGGCACCGCCAGCGGCCGGCCGCCGAAGACCGGCGGCGTCATCCGCCACACGTCCACGTGGCACAGGTTGAACGCCTTCACCACGTGCCCACCGGTGACGTCCGCGATCAGCCGGGCCAGGGATCGCGTGAGGTCGAACTCCTTCGGGTCGCCGTTGGTCACGTCGACGATCGCCTTGCCGCGCAGCGCCGCCCCGGCCGCCCGCAGCGTGTCGAGCAGCCCCGCCTCCCTGACGGCCACCACCACGACGTCCCCGAACGACGCCGCCTCCGCGAAGCTCCCCGCCCGCACCTCACCGCCCGCCTGCGTCGCCATCAGGGCCGCCCGCGCCGCGCTGCGGCCCTGGTCGCGCCCGCTCACCATCACCTCGTGGCCCGCCCCGGCCCACTGGGTGCCCAGCGCGTCCGCCATGCCGCCCGCGCCGAGAATCCCGATCCGCATGTCCGTACTCCGTCCGAAGAAGGCTTTACTAGAGACACCTGGACTCTAGGAAGTCCGACACACACCATCCGGTGCCTAACGGAGGCCCTCGTTGTTCCTCGCCGACTGCCAGGCCAGACTCGCCTTCGACCTGATGGCCAACACCTGGAACGCGGTCGTGCTCTGGTCGCTGCGCCACGGCCCGCGCCGCCCCGGCAGGCTGCGCGAGGAGATCGGCGGCATCAGCACCAAGGTGCTGACGGAGACGCTGCGCCGCCTGGAGTTCAACGGCCTGGTGGCCCGACGCGTCTACGCCGAGGCGCCGCCGCGGGTCGAGTACGAGCTGACCGCCCTGGGCCGCTCGCTGCTGGGCCCGATCGAGGCGTTCGGCGAGTGGGCGTCCGACCACGCCGACGAGGTCATGGCCGCGCAGGACCGCTACGAGCCCGCCCCGTGATTGTCAAGCACACCCAACACTTTCGATAAACCGAGTGTTACCGAATCACTACTCTGGGTAGCTAGTCGAGGGTTGTTCATTACCGTTACCCAGGAGGTTGCATGCTCCTCACTCCCCGCAGGGTCCTCGGCGCCGCCGCCATCGCGGGCGGCCTGACCCTGCTCGCCGCTCCCGCGGCGCAGGCCGTCGTCGATCCCGTCCACACACTCACCTGCTTGGCCGAGGCCCCCACGGGGGCCGTCGATCCTTCCGCCGCCCTCGATCCGATGACGTTGCTCGCCGTGCCCGAGGTCCCGGGAACGAACTGCCTAGGGCCCTGACCCGGCGCACCGGACCACCCCTCGACACCGGTACGGGCGGCGTGACCCTGCGCGCCGCCCGGTCCCCGTTCCCGAAGAGCAGCAGCAAGGAGTCCCGTTGAAGGTCCGAGTCCTGATAGCCGCCGCCGCACTGGCGCTGGCAGGCGGCGCGCCACCGCTCCACCTCGACAGTCTCGGTTCTGGCGAGCCCTCGCTCGTCCAGGTCGAGACCATGATCCAGCACGTCAACGTCCTGACGTCGTAGTGCGACTCGCACAGCTGTCCGTGGCCGACTCGCCGGCCGGGCCACGGACGATGCTGGGGCGCGTCGGCTATGTCATGTTCCTCAGCCGCTGGATCCAGGTTCCGCTGTATCTGGGGCTGATCGTCGCCCAGGTGGTGTACGTGTGGCGGTTCCTGGCGGAGCTGCTCCACCTGGCGCAGCTGGGCTTCGGCGGCCACCCGCCGGAGACCACCGTCATGCTGATCGTCCTCGGTCTCGTCGACGTGGTGATGATCTCCAACCTGCTGATCATGGTCATCATCGGCGGCTACGAGACGTTCGTCTCGCGGCTGCGCATCGAGGGCCACCCCGACCAGCCGCAGTGGCTCTCGCACGTCAACGCGAACGTGCTGAAGGTCAAGCTGGCCATGGCGATCATCGGCATCTCCTCCATCCATCTGCTGCAGATCTTCATCAACGCGGCCAGACCCACCATCACCGAGCGGGAGCTGCTATGGAAAACCCTGATCCACCTGACCTTCGTCGTCTCGGCGCTGGCGCTTGCCGCGATCGATCGCATCATGGAGGGCGGTCGCCCGCAGCACGGCACGGGCGGTGCCGAGCGTCCCGCGCAGCTTCAGCAGGACCGGATGGCCGCGTGAGCGGACGGCACGTCCCCTGGCGGTGCCGGGGATGGGGATGAGGAGTGCCGTGGCCGCGGGCCTCGCGTCCGTCGCCCTGATGCTGCTCTGCTGCACGGCCGCGTACGCCGAGGACGACGGCGGCGATGACACGAAGGCGGCCCCCGCACCGCTGATCGGCGATGTGATCATCTTCAACGACGAGATCGTCGAGCCCGTCTCGTTGCCGGTGAGCACCTGCGGAGGCGTCGTCCCGCTGCTCAGCAAGTCACCCGCCACCTGCGAGGGCACCTCGCGCGTGTCGGACGACGACGCGTGAGGCCGCACGTGCCCGCCCGCGGGGGTGGGCGGGCACCAGGCGGCCTCGGGGTCGCGGCTCAGCGCGCGGCCAGGAGATCCTCCAGCACCACGGCCACCCCGTCCTCGTCGTTCGACAGTGTGCGGTGCCCGGCCGCCGCCAGCACCATCGGATGGGCGTTGGCCATCGCGTAGCCGGCTCCGGCCCAGAGCAGCACCGGCAGGTCGTTGGGCATGTCGCCGAACGCCACCACCTCCCCCGCCCCGACGCCCCGCTCGGCGCAGAGCCGGTCGAGCGCGACGGCCTTGGTCACGCCGGGGGCGCTGATCTCCAGGATCCCCTCCATCCCCGAGTACGTGACCTCGGCCAGGTCGCCGATGGCCGCCGCCACGGCCGCGTACATCTCCTCGGCCGTGTGCGCCGTCGACAAGGCGAGCAGCTTGATGATCGGCCGGTCGCCGTCGAAGACCGACTCCACCTCGATGTAGGAGGCCAGGTCGTAGTCCACGCGCCTGGTGTAGGCGGCCTCGGCCAGCACGTTCCTGCCGGTCTCGACGCCGAGCCCGACGCCGGGCAGCGCCAGGGCGAGCGTCTCGGCGACCTTGCGGGCGGTCTGCGGGTCGAGCGGGCTGCTGTGGGTGATCTCGTCAGTCGCCACGTCGTACACGACGGCGCCGTTGCCGCAGATGACGGTGCCGGTCACGCCGGCCTGCGCGGCGATCTCACGGACGCCGCGCGGCGCCCTGGCGGTGACGAGGACGATCTCGGCGCCGGCCGCGCGGGCCGCCTCCAGCGCCTGCCTGGTACGTGCGCTGACCTCGCCTGCCGTGGTCAGGAGGGTGCCGTCGAGGTCGGTGGCCACGATGCGAGGGAAGTTTCCGGTGCTCACGGTAGCGATTATGGCGAGCCACCCCGGGTGGATCATCGGGGAGACGGGTTGTAGGGTACGCGGGTGCCCTCCACCCCGCGCCCGGACGACCGTGCCGCCTCCGTCTTCCGGTTCGCCACCGAGCTGGTGGCCTGGGTCGCGACGCCGTGGGCGCTGGCCCCGCACTCCGTGCCGCTGGCCGTGCTGTCGGTGATCGTGCTGATCGGGCTGCCCACGGTCTTCTCCACCCCCGGCGACAAGCGGCAGGTGATCGTCGCTGTGCCGGGCTTCGTGACGATCCTGCTGGTCGCGCTGCAGGTGGTGGCCGCCGTGGCGGCGGCTTGGGTGGCCTGGCACGCGTTCGCCGCCGCGCTGGTCTCCGTGCTGGCCGTGGTCACGGTGGTGCTGGAGCTGCCACGCTGGCGGTGGCTGCTGGGGCGCTGAGCCCAATCAGACGCTGAGGCTGTCGGACGCTGAGGCCGGTCGGACGCTGAGGCCGGTCGGACGCTGAGGCCGGTCGGACGCTGAGGCCCATCAGACGGCGAGGCCGGTCGGACGCTGAGGCCCATCAGACGGCGAGGCCCGTCAGAGGCGCATCTCCGGGGGCAGCAGCCGGGCCGCGTCCGTGAGCTCCAGGCCGAGGAGCTGCCCGGCGTCGCCGTAGTCGAGGACGATGTCCTCCGCCACGACCTGGCGCCTGGCCTCGCCGGGCACGATCTCGTGCTTCATCGCGATGTAGGCGAGGTTCCGCTCGCGGTCCACGCTCACGTACACCGTGCGTGCCCGCCGCTCGGCCGGCTCATCGTCGTCGTCCCAGGCCAGCAGCCCCTCCCTGGCCTCGTGCGAGCCGGTCACCGCCGCCCGCACCGTGATCATCGCCAGCTCGACCGCCTCCAGCGAGTCGAGCCCGGAGACCTTCCGCTCGTGCTCCCACCCGTCGAGCCCGTCGATCCGGTACGGGCACGACCATTCGCCCGTCGGTTCCTCGTAGGGCACGCCGACGGTGATCACGACGTCACGCGGCGGATCGGTGCGCAGCGCCAGCACGCGGTGGGCGATCTCGTACATGTCTGCTCATCTACCCCTCGGCTCACTCGCGGAAGACTCGGTGAGGCACCGGTTAGGCAACGGCGGCCCGCGTACCATATCGTCGCCGGAGGACCATCCGCCCACGGGAGCGCTGAGATGAACGAGTCGTTCGGAAGCCGCCTGCGAGCCAGGCTCGACACGTGCGGGCCACTCTGCGTGGGCATCGACCCGAGCCCCGCCCTGCTGCACACCTGGGGCCTCGACGACTCCCCCGCGGCGCTGGAGCGGTTCTGCCGCACGGTCGTCGAGGCGGTGGCCGACGTGGCCGCCGTGGTCAAGCCGCAGTCGGCCTTCTTCGAGCGCTGGGGCAGCCGGGGCATCGCCGTGCTGGAGCGCACCATCGCCGACCTGCGCGAGGCCGGCACGCTGGTGCTGCTCGACGTCAAGCGGGGTGACATCGACAGCACGATGGCCGCCTACGCCGAGGCCTACCTCGACAAGGGCAGCCCGCTGGCCGCCGACGCCGTGACCCTCAGCCCGTACCTGGGGTTCGGGTCGCTGGAGGGGGCGATCACCTCGGCGATGGCCAACGACGCGGGCGTGTTCGTGCTGGCCCGCACGTCCAACCCGGAGGCGGCCGGGCTGCAGCGGCCGGTCGCCGGGCAGGTGCTGGCCGGGGCCGCCGCGGCGAACGCGGGGCACGCGCCGTTCGGGCCTGTCGGGGTGGTCATGGGCGCCACGCTGCCCGCGCTGGAGCACTCGCTGGACGACCTCAACGGGCCCATCCTGGCGCCCGGGCTGGGCGCGCAGGGGGCCACCCCGGCCGACGTGGCGCGGCTGTTCGGCGCCGTGCGGCACGCGGTCGTGCCGTCGGTGTCGCGGGCCGTGCTGGCCGACCCGAAGCAGGTGCGCGCCCGCACCCTGCGCTACCGCGACGAGTGCGCCGCCCACCTGTCGGCGAGCGCCGCCGCTCAGAAGTGAGCCGCTCGGAGGCGCAGGGCGCTCCCGCGCCGCCGCCCGGCCGTCGGTGGCGGGCCCGCCCGCCGTTCAGAAGTGCGTGCTGATCCCGTACGCCTCGCGCAGGCTCGCCATGTCCACCAGGTCGCGCTCCCTCGGCTGGTAACCCTGGTGGAAGTGCACCTGCTGGGCCACTGACAGGCACGGCACCCGCACCCCCTCGATCCGGCCGTCGGCGAAGGCCGCGGCCGGATAGGCCAGGGCGCCGCCCTCGTCGTCGAGCCGCTGCAGCGCGGAGCCGTCGGGCAGGAAGCGCAGCGGGTGCAGGTCCAGCTCGCGCCCGCCGGGGCCGGCCATGACGAAGCGGGCGGGCCGTCCCGGCACCACGCCCTGTGTGCGCTCGGCGTAGCCCAGGGCCTCCAGGGCGGCGATCACGGCCCGCTCCTGCTCCTCGCGGTGCAGCAGGTCGAGGTCGGCGTGCTCCCTGGTGACCCGCCCGACCAGCGCGTCGACGCCCCAGCCGCCGGCGACCCAGACCGCGCAGCCCGCCCGCTCCAGCGCCTCCAGCACGTCCAGCACCGCACCCGCTTCGAACATGACCATGATCGTACGTCAGCCGATCCGCCGTAGGTCAGCCGATCCGCCGTACGTCAGCCGATCCGCCGTACGTCAGCCGATCCGCCGTACGTCAGCCGATCCGCCGTGCGTCAGCCGATCCGCTGGACGGCGGCCAGCACCGCCTGCACGGAGGCGGTCAGCACCGAGGTGTCCTGGCCGGCGCCCCAGCAGGTCGTGCCGTTCACCCTGGCCTCGACGTAGGCGACGGCGCTGCTGCCCCGGCCGGGGTCCACCGCGTGCTCGGCGAAGTGCAGGATGTCCACGTCGATGCCACCGGCGGCGAGCGCGGCGGTCAGCGCCGACAGCGGGCCGTTGCCGGTGCCGCTCACGCGGCGGCCGTCGCGCAGCGTCCCGGTGAACTCGTGCACGCCTGGCGCCGTCTCCGCCGTGCTCCAGCCGGCGAGCGCGCCGGACTCGCCCGGCGCCAGGTAGGTGACGTGGAAGAGCTGCCAGAGCTGCTCGGCGGTGATCTCCTCGCCGCTGCCGTCGGTGGCCCGCTGCACGACCGAGGCGAAGTCGATCTGCAGGCGCCTCGGCAGCTCCAGGCCGTAGCGGGTGTTCAGCAGGTAGGCGATGCCGCCCTTGCCCGACTGGCTGTTGACGCGGATGACCGCCTGGTAGCCGCGGCCCACGTCGGCCGGGTCGATCGGCAGGTACGGCACCTCCCACGGCGCCTGCTCCGGCGGCACGCCCAGCTCGGCTGCCCGCTTGGCGTGGTGGGCCAGGCCCTTGTTGATGGCGTCCTGGTGGGTGCCGGAGAAGGCGGTGTGGACGAGGTCCCCGGCGTACGGGTGGCGCTCGGGCACCGGCAGGCGGTTGCAGTGCTCGACCACCCTGCGCACCTCGTCGATGTCGGACAGGTCGATCATCGGGTCCACGCCCTGGGTGTGCAGGTTCAGCGCGAGCGTGACCAGGTCCACGTTGCCGGTGCGCTCGCCGTTGCCGAACAGGCAGCCCTCCACCCGCTGCGCCCCCGCCAGCACGGCCAGCTCGGCGCAGGCCACGCCGGTGCCGCGGTCGTTGTGCGGGTGCACCGACAGGATGACGGCGTCCCTGCGGTCGAGGTGGCGGTGCATGTACTCGATCTGGTCGGCGTACACGTTGGGCGTGGCCACCTCGACCGTCGCGGGCAGGTTGTGGATCACGGGACGGTCCGGCGCGGCGTCCCACAGCGCCGTCAGGTCGTTGCAGATCTCCAGGACGTAGTCCGGCTCGGTCAGGTTGAACACCTCGGGCGAGAACTGGAAGCGGATGTCACGATCCCCCGCCAGCCGGGCGATGTGCCCGGCCGAATCCATGATCATCTTGCGCAGCGCGGGCCTGTCCTGGCCGAGCACCACCTCGCGCCAGGTGGGGGCGGTGGCCGTGTAGAGGTGCACGACCACGCGCGACATGCCCTCGATCGACTCGAAGGTGCGCTCGATCAGCTCGCGCCTGGCGGGCGTGAACACCACCACGCTCACGTCCTCGGGCACGACGCCCGGCGTGGCCAGGTGGCGGATGAAGTCGAAGTCGAGCCGGCTGGAGGAGGGGTAGCCGACCTCGATCTCCTTGAAGCCCAGGCCGGTGAGCAGCTCGAACATGCGCCGCTTGCGCTCGGGGTCCATCGGCTCGGCCAGCGCCTGGTTGCCGTCGCGCAGGTCGACCGGCACCCACAGCGGGGCCTCGGTGACGCGCCGCGCGGGCCAGGAGCGCCCGGTCAGCGGCACCTCGACGCGCTCGTGGGCGGGGCTATAGCGGTGGTACGGCATGGCGCTGGGGCGCTGCCGGTTCCAGTCGTACATGTGAGTCCTTGTCGGTCGTGACGGGAAGGACCGGCGGGCACCCGAACCACCGCGGCGGGGTGCCGGTCCGGTCAGGCCCCGCCGCGGCGGCCAAGGAGCAGGCGACCGTACGACGTCATGACGGGTACACTAACCACAACACAGGTCCTCAGACAAGCTGAGAGGTTCACCGCCATGCCGCTCGGTTCACTCCGCCCCAGCCCTCTCGTCGAGCAGGCCACCGAGCACCTGCGCGAGCAGATCACCCAGGGCGAGTGGCCCGTCGGCACCCGGCTGCCCGGTGAGACCACGCTGGCCAGGACGCTCGGGGTGGGCCGTTCGACGGTGCGGGAGGCGCTGCGCGCGCTGGCCGGTGCGGGGCTGGTGCAGGCCCGCCAGGGGGCCGGGGTGTTCGTCATCGCCACCGAGCCGGCCGAGGACTGGCCCGCCCGGCTGCGGCGGGCCGCCATCACCGACGTGTACGAGGTCCGCGTCATCGTCGAGACCCAGGCGGCGCGGCTGGCGGCCGGGCGGCGTACCGAGGAGGACGTGGCGGCGCTGGAGGCGGCGCTGGCGGGGCGCGAGCGGGCGGCGGCCGGCGACGACGCGGCCTTCGTGGACGCCGACATCGCGCTGCACGCGGCGGTCGTGGCGGCGGCGCGCAACCCGGTGCTGTCGGACCTGTTCGCCGAGTTCGCGCCCGCGCTGCGGGAGCGGCTGATCGACCTGGTGCAACTGCTGGAGCTGCGCCGGCACGACCCCAACACGGGGCACGAGACGCACGCCGGGCTGGTGGCGGCCATCCGGCGGGGCGACGGCGACGCCGCCGAGGGGATCCTGCGCGCGGAGCTGGAGCAGACCCTCGCCCTGCTGCACCGGCGGCACCCCTGAGGGGGATCCCGTCACCCTTTCAGCCGGGGCCCACGCCGCCTTTCTAGCCGGTGGGGCCCACGTCAGGGCGGATCTCGTCGCCCTCCTCGCCGTCCTCCTCCTCGGGCTGCGGCTCGTCCTGCTCCTCAGGCAGGTCGGCCGACACGGGGCGGCGCGACCTCGGGGTGTCGCAGCCGGAGCGCTCGGCGACCACGTCGCTCTCCCCGCTCACCCCACCCACGGCTTCCGGCAGTTCGTCGGATGTCTCGCTCATAGCCCCTCACCTGCCCCGACGGCCTCCGCCGAACCCGCCCGCCGTCAGCCGAGCGCGTCCTCGATCTCCCTGCGGGACGGCATCGAGGTGCTGGCCCCCTCCCGCTGCACCGACAGCGCCGCCGCCGTGGCGGCGAAGCTCAGCGCGTCGGCGACGGGCAGGCGCTCGGTGCGCGCGACCGCCAGCGCCCCCACGAACGTGTCGCCGGCCGCCGTGGTGTCCACCGCCTCCACCTTCACGGCGGGCACCCGCAGCCGGTCCCCGGAGCGCGACCCGTACAGCGCCCCGTCGGAGCCCAGCGTGATCACGACCTCCTCCACCAGCTCCAGCAGCGCGTCCAGAGCGGCCTCGGCCCCCTCGACGCCGGTGATGGCCGCGGCCTCGTGCTCGTTCGGCACGAGCGTCGTCACGGCCTCCAGCAGGTCGGCGGGCAGCGGCTGGGCGGGGGCGGGGGTCAGGAAGACGGGCACCCCGGCCACCCGGCCGGCCTGCGCCGCCGCCACGACCGCCGGCATCGGCAGCTCCAGCTGGAGCAGCAGCGCGTTGGACGCGGCGATCGCGGCCAGGTCCTCGCCGGACGGGCCGGTGATGGTGCCGTTCGCGCCGGGGACGACGATGATCGAGTTCGCGCCGTCGTCGTCCACCACGATGTGCGCGATGCCGCTCGGGCCGGGCACCTGACGCAGGCCGCGCACGTCCACTCCGGCCTCCGACAGCGTGGAGCGCATCTCGGCGCCGAACCCGTCGTCGCCCACCGCCCCCAGGAACGCCACCCGGCCGCCCGCCCGCGCGGCGGCGATCGCCTGGTTGGCGCCCTTGCCCCCGGGCACGGTGCGGAAGCGGTGCCCGGTTACTGTTTCGCCCAGTCTGGGGGCTTTCGAGACGTACGCGACGAGGTCCATGTTGGCGCTGCCGAAAACCGAGATCATGCTGTCATCATCCCCTGTGTACGGGCGGCCAGCTCGGCAAGACCCACCCCGTCGAACCCTGTCAGGCTGCTGGCCAGGCTGTCACGCATCCGCCACCGCTCCGGCACGCCGCCGTTCAGCGCCCCCGCCACCGCGCCGGCCGTGGCGCCGGCCGAGTCGGTGTCCCAGCCGCCCGCCACCGCCCCGGCGATCGTGGCGGTGAAGTCACCCCTGCCGTGGATCAGCGTGGCCGCCACCAGGGCGGCGTTGTTGATCGTGTGCACCCAGTGCAGGGCGCCGTGGCGCTCGTGCAGGCGGTCGACGACGCGCTCGAAGTCGTCCTCGCGGGCGGCGTCCGCCACGGCCAGGCGGACGGCCTCGTGCAGCCGCGAGCCCGCCGGCACCACCCGCAGCCCGGCCGCCACGACCTCCTCCGCCGACGCCGCCGTCAGCGACGCGGCGCACATCGCCGCCGCGAACATCGCCCCGTAGATCCCGTTCGCGGTGTGCGTCAGCCGGGCGTCGCGCCAGGCCTGCTCGGCCGCCGCCGCCGGGTTGCCCGGGTTCACCCAGCCGTACACGTCGGCCCTGATCAGCGCGCCGATCCACTCCCTGAACGGGTTGCGGTAGGTGGCCGTGGCCGGGGGCTCGACGCCGTCCAGGAGGTTGCGGTACGCGACGCGCTCGGCGGTGAACGTGCGGCCGGCGGGCAGCTCGTCCAGCCACAGCCTGGCCACGTCCTCGGTGGTGAAGCCGCGGCCGTGGCGCTCCAGGAGGGACAGGGCGAGCAGCGGGTAGTTGAGGTCGTCGTCCTCGGGGATGCCGTCGATGTTCTCGGCGAGGGAGTTGACGGCGCTGCGGCGGTTCCACGGCCAGCGGCGGGCGACGTCGTCCGGCAGGCCCTCGGCGGTGAACCAGCCGCGGATCGGCCAGTTGCCGGTGGCCTCGGCGATCTGCCTGATGCCCTGCCTCGGGATCTTCTCCACGGGCTTGCCCAGCACGCACCCGGCCGCCCGCCCCAGCCACGCGCCGAGCACCCGCGCCGGATCCACGCCGGTCACGGGCCCGCGCGCGGCGCCGCCGTCGCGCGGTCCGCCGGGCGTGGTGGTGCCGCCGCCCGGCGCGGCGGGCGGGATGGTGCCCGGCCAGTCGGGGCAGGCGGCGATGATGCCCGGCAGGTCGGACGGCTCGGGCAGCGGGGACGGGATGGCGGCCAGCTCATCCAGCAGCTCCTCCGCCAGCCCGCGCAGCCGCACCGCCCCCGGCTCCGAGGCGCCGGCGCGCGGCGGGGCGTCGTGCCCGCCGGCCGCGCGCCAGCGGTCGGCGATCCCACGCACGTCACGGCCGTCCTCGGCGGCCTGGCGCAGCTCGTGCCCGACGAGGTCCTCCGGCTGGACCCAGGTGAGTCTGATCATGCGCGGTCGAGCTCGGCGAAGGCGGACTCGTGGGCGCGGCGGCGTGCCAGGTCGTCGGCGTGCACCCGGCGCGCCACCTCCGCGATGGCCAGCCCGGGGGCCACCAGATCCGTACGGCTGGCCACCCCCACCTGCTCGACCCACTCCTGCGGCACCGAGGCCAGCCCGCCGAGCGCGCCCGCGATGGCGCCGCCCATGGAGGCGATCGAGTCGGCGTCGCGCCCGTAGTTCACCCCGCCCAGCACGGTGTCGCGGAAGTCCCCCTTGGCGATCACCAGGAACCCGAGCGCCAGCGGCAGCTCCTCGATGCTGTGCACCCGGCTCGGCCTGCGCGCGCCCAGCCCCTGGTCGCGGTAGGTGTCGGCGACGGTGTCGTACGGCCGCACGGCGGCGCGCAGCGCCTCGAACGAGCCGTCCCAGTGCCCGAGCCCGGCGGCGGTCTCGCAGACGGCCTCGATGGCGGCCCGCGTGCCGTCCTTGGCCAGGCGCAGGCAGGCGGCCACCACGGAGTCGGCGGTGGCGCCCGGCCGCATGGCCTCGGCCACGGCGGCGGCCATCACGCCGGCGGCCTCGCGGCCGTAGCTCGACTGGTGCGCCCCGGTCAGCTCGATGGCCTCGGCGTAGGCGGCGTCGGGGTCGGCGGCGTTCACGATGCCGACGGGGGCCACGTACATGGCGGCGCCGCAGTTGACGATGTTGCCGACGCCGGCCTCGCGCGGGTCGGCGTGCCCGTAGTGCAGCCGGGCCACGATCCACTTCTCGGCCAGGAAGACGCGCTGCAGCGGCAGCGCCTCCGCCTCCAGCTCGGGGATCCAGCGCCGCTCGCCCATCAGCTCGGGCACCAGGTGCTCGGCCATCGCGTACGCGTCCAGGTGGCCGCCGGTCTTCTCGTACACGCGGATCAGGGCGTGCGTCATCAGCGTGTCGTCGGTGATGTGGCCGTCACCCTTGTGGTACGGGGCGATGGGCCGGGCGTTGCGCCAGTCCTCGTTGAACGGCGGCACGACACCCTCGACGTGGCCCCCGTACCGCTCCACGATCTGTTCGGGAGTCCAGCCCTCGGTGGCGCCGCCCAGCGCGTCACCGACCGCCGCTCCCGCCACGCAGCCAGTGGCTCTGTCCTCAAGCGGCGTCATGCGATTCCCTCCAGTAGTTCGATCAGATCACGGCCCGCCAGGTCAGGCAGGCAGCAGCCGGCCAGCGTGCGGGCCGAGGCGGTCCACCCCTCCGGGATCGCCTCGTAGCCGCCGCACGCCCCGGCCAGCGCTCCGGCGAGCGCGGGCGCAGAGTCGGCCAGCGGGGCCAGGCAGGCCGCCGCCGGGACGGCCCTGGCGAGATCTCCTCCCGCCGCCTCGGCCAGCGCCAGCGCCACCGGGACGGTCTGCGCGGCGCCCACGCCGTAGCTGTAGACGTGGTCGAGCAGCGCGGCGTCCAGCGCGGGGATCGCGCAGAACGGATCGCCCGCCTTCCTGGCGACCTCGACGGCCAGGCGGGCGTTGCGGCCGATGGCGGTGTCCGCCGGCAGCGCGGCGAGCGCCGCCTCCACCGCCGCGCCCGCCTCGCCCGACGCCACGGCCTCCGCGACGGCGGCGGCCATGGCCTGGGCGGCCAGCACTCCGTCTGCGGCGTTCGTCACCTGCGCGTCCGGCGTCGGGTCCCTCCCCAGGACCCCGTACGCGACGGCCCTGACGGCGGCGGCGTCGTCGAAGTGGTGCGGGTTGTCGTGGCCCGAGGCGGGCGGCTCGACGCCCTTGGCCAGGTTGTCCAGCGCCGTGGCCACGGAGATGCGGGCCCTGACGTCCTCGCGTCCGGCGAGCTGCCCGAACGCCTCGGCGCGCGGGCGGTCGATGGTCAGCACCGTCCAGGCCAGCCACTCGGCGTCGTCCGACGGGCCCACCCGCAGCGGCGCGGTGGGCTGGTTGAGCGCGAACGGCACCGGCAGCGTGGTGACGCGGTGCTCCTCGGCGAACGCGTCCAGCTCGCGGTGCAGGCGGCGGCTCCACGGCGCGTGCAGGGCCGCGCGATGCCTGGCCGCCGGCCAGCCCACGGCGTCACCTATCGCGAGGCCGATGAAGGCGCCCCTGATCCTGTCCCCCGACATGGTCTCCCTACAGTCCTTCCGCCAGCTCGCCGGCCATCTTGTCGACCAGGTCGTCGGCCAGCTCGTCGGCGGCGTCGAACACGTGCAGGCCGGCCACGACGGGCAGGCACTTGCCGGTCACGGGCAGGATCCGGGTGGCCCAGCGCTCGGGCACGCCGTACTGGCCCCGGCCGGCTCCCGCGAGGGCTCCGGCGATGGCGCCGATCGTGTCGGCGTCCCTGCCCAGGCTCACGGCGAACGTCACCGACGCCTCGACCTCGCCTTCGCCGGCCAGGTACGCGGCCATGGCCAGCGCCACTGCCTCGGGGGCGAGGTCCGTCCACGGATAGTGCCTGACCACGACGGCCTCGTGCAGCGCCTCGACGAGCTCCAGGTCATCACCGGGCGCGCCGCTCGCGCGGGCAGCGTCGTCGCGCGCACCGCTCGATCGGGCCGCGCGGGCGAGGGCGTCGCGGGCGCGGATCACGTTCCTGGCCGTCCACGAGTCCGCCGGGATCACCGACAGGGCGGCCGACACGACCTCGCGCGGCTCCGCCCCGGTCATCGCGGCGGCGACCGCGCCGGCCACCGCCCGGCCGCCGACGATGCCCTCGCCGGACCCGCTGACCAGCCCGTCCTGCTCCACCAGCCGCGCCGCCTCCGCCGGATCGCCCGGACAGAAGATCCCGTACGGCGCGGCGCGCATGGCCAGCCCGTCCGACCAGCCGTGGGAGTGCGCCAGCCCGGACATCGGCGGTTCGAGACCGCGGCGCAGCGCCTCGACGGTGCCCAGCTCGGAGAAGCCGGCCCCGCGCATCGGCCCGGTCACCCGGGGGATGATCTGCGACCGGTAGGCCGCGGCCACGTCCGCCGAGGTGAGCGCGTGGCCGTGCAGGGTCAGCAGGGAGGCCGCGAAGATCGCGTACTCCGTGTCGTCGGTGCCGCCGCCCTCGATCTCGGTGAGCCGGCCCCACCGCCGGCGGATCTCCGCCGGGGTGAGGTTCTCGGCCGGGGCGCCGAGGGCGTCGCCGGCCGCCAGGCCGAGCAGGCACCCCCGGGCCCTGTCGCGCAGCACGTCCCGCATGAGCACCGTCACCGCTGGTAACGCTCCAACACCTTGTTCCCGTCCTCGACCAGCTTCGTGGCCACCTGGTCGATGGTGATCTTATTGGCGAAGTACTCCTGCAGCGCAGGCGTGGCGACCTTGCTCTTCCACTCGTCGAAGCCGTTCACCTTCAGGAACGGCGCCACGACCAGGTTCTTGGCGGAGGCGGTGGCCACGTCCCAGCCGTTCTCCTCGGTGGTCATGGCCGGGTCGGCGGCGGCCTGCTGCGAGGTGGGCAGCAGCCAGTCGCCCTTGGCGAGCTTGGCCTGGTTGGCGCCGTTGAGGAAGAAGGAGATGAACTTCATCGCCTCGCCGGGGTGCTCGCTCTCCTGCGCGATCGACAGCGTCTGCGAGACCGCGCCCTGCTGGGCGCTGGTGCCCTTCGGCGCGGGCAGCGTGACCCACTCGAACCCGTCGGGAGCCTGCTCGACGACCTGCTGGCGCAGGTAGACGCCGGCGGGCAGCATCGCGAACTTGCCCTTGTAGAAGGCGGGCAGCGGGTCGGCGGTGCCCTGGCCGAGGGCGTCGGGGTCAGCCGACTTGTCCTTGTAGAGCTGGTCGTGGATGCGCTGGAGCACCTCGCGCTCCTCCGGGCCGACCTTGACGGTCGTCTTGCCGTCGGCGCCGGTCTGGAAGAAGGTGCCGCCGAAGTTGAGCGCCAGGTTGAGGGTCTTGTTGACGGGCGACTTCATCGCCCAGGCCACCCCGAAGGAGCCGCCCTTGGTCATCTTCTTGGCCGCCTCGGAGAACTCGTCCCAGGTCCACGGCTCGTCCGCGGTGGGGACGCGCACCTCGGCCTCGTCCAGCAGCTTCTTGTTGGCGATGATGACCTGCGACTCCTGCAGGAACGGCACGCCGTACACGCCCTGACCGCCCTTGCCGTCGGAGAAGGTGACGGTGTCCCAGGCGGGCTGCGGGATGTCGCTCTTGAGCTCGGCGGGCAGCTTGTCCTTCAGGTCCAGCAGGTAGCCGTCGGCGGCGAAGCCGGACAGCGCGGGCGAGTCGTTGTGGATGACGTCGGGCGCGGTGCCGCCGGCGAACTGGGTGACGAGCTGGTCGTTGACGTTGTCCCAGCTGCCCTGGACGTAGGTGACCTGGATGGTGGGGTTGGCCTTGTTCCACTCGTCCACGAGCTGCTTGTTGGCGGCGACGGACTCCTTCTGCCACGCCAGGCTGAGGAAATTGATCTTGACCGGCTCGTTGGAGGACGGTGCCGACTCGCTGCCGCCGCCTCCCCCGCCGCACGCGGCGGCGAGCGTGAGGACCGCCGCAGCCGCCAGAGCGGACGTGATTCGCATATGAGCCTCCTAGCCCTTGACGGCGCCGGCCATCAGGCCGGACTTCAGTCGCCGCTGAATGATTGCGAAGAAGATCAGGCTCGGGATCGTCGCCATGAGCGACGCCGCGGCCAGCGGGCCGAGCCTGGCCACCCCCTCCGGGCCGGTGAACCTCACCAGCGTGAGCGGGAGCGTCATGACGTCCGGGTTCTGCAGGACGACCAGCGCGAACATGAACTCGTTCCACGACGAGATGAACGCGAACAGCAGCGTGGCCACCACGCCGGGCGCGAGCAGCGGGGCGACCACGCTCGCGATCGAGCGCAGCCGGCTCGCGCCGTCCACGGCCGCCGCCTCCTCCAGCTCGCGCGGCACCGCGCGCACGTACCCCTGCAACATCCACAGCGCGAACGGCAGCGTGAACGTCACGTGCACGACGACCAGCCCCGGCAAGGTGTTGATCAGGTCGAGGTCCCGCAGGATCATGAAGAGCGGGATGATGATCAGGATGAACGGGAACACCTGGCTGACCAGCACCCACCCGATCGCGAGCTTGTTGACCAGGCCCCGGTGACGCGCCATGGCGTAGGCGGCCGGCAGCGAGATCAGCACCGTGATCACGCTCGCGAACAACGCCACGACCAGGCTGCGCAGCGCGGCGCCGATCAGGTCCTGCTCGCCGAACGCGTCGCCGAAGTTGGCCAGCGTCGGCTCGCGCGGGATCCACGTCGGCTCGGTCAGCGCCATCTCCTGCGGCGTCTTCAGCGCCGTGGACAGCAGCCACAGCAGCGGGAACGCCAGGAAGGCGACGTACGCCACCAGCGCGGCGTACTGCCCAACGCGTCTCACTTGGCCTCCCTCATCTGCCGCCACAGGTACAGCCCGAGCACCGCGAGCACGACGATCGCCATGGCCAGGCCGAGCATCGAGGCGTAACCGGCCATGCGGTACCTGAACGCCTCCTCGTAGGCGAACAGCATCGGCAGCCGCGTGCGCCCGCCGGGACCGCCCTGGGTGAGCACGTACACCAGGCCGAACTGGTTGATGTTCCACACGAAGTCGAGCGAGGTGATCGCCACGATCACCGGACGGAGCTGGGGCAGCGTGATGTTCCAGAAGCGCCGCCAGGTGCCGGCGCCGTCCATCTCGCCGGCCTCGTACAGCTCCTTGGGGATGTTCTGCAGGCCGGCGAGCAGCACGACCGTGGTCTGCGGCATGCCGGCCCAGATGCCGACCACGATGATCGCGGGCAGCGCGAGCGAGAAGTCGGCCAGCCAGTTGACGTGCGTGCCGAGCAGGTCGTTCAGCAGGCCCGCGTCGGGGTGGTAGACGAGCTTCCACATCAGGCCGATGACCACCGGCGGCATCGCCCACGGCACCACCGACAGCACCCTGGCCAGGCCGCTGAAGCGGAGCTTCTCGTTGAGCAGCAGCGCCAGGCCGAGCGCGGCCAGGAACTGCAGCACGGTCACCGAGACGGCCCAGATGGCGCCGATCTGGAACGACGACCAGAACTCCGCGTCGGTCAGCAGGCGGCTGAAGTTCTCCAGGCCGACGAACTCGGTCTGGTGGACGCGGGTGTTGCGGGCGTCGGTGAACGCCAGGCCGATGCCGTACAGGAGGGGGCCCACGCTGAACAGCAGCACCGGCACCAGGGCCGGCAACATCAGCACCCACATCTCCCGCGTCTGGCGCGAGATCCCGCGGCGCCTGGCCCGCGGGCCGCGCGGCGGCGCCGGTCGCGTCACGGTCGCCGTCACTGCCCGGCCTCCTTCCTGTCGTAGCCGGGGCCCGCGATGTCGGGGCGCACGGTGTCGGGGCGCACGGTGTCGGGGCCCGCGCTGTCGGGGCCCGCGGTGGATGCGCGGACGACGAGGCGGGGCGGCACGGTGACCACCTTCGGCTCGCCGTCGTCGCCCCGCAGGCGCTCCAGCAGCAGCTCGGCGGCGGCCTTGCCACGCTCGGCCGAGCCGAGCGAGACGCTGGTCAGCGACGGCCAGGAGGCCGCGGCGAGGTCCGTGTCGTCCATGCCGACCACCGCGACGTCCTCGGGCACCCGCTTGCCCGCCGCCCGCAGCACGTCCAGGGCGCCGAGCGCGATCAGGTCGTTGGCGCACATCAGCGCGTCCACGTCGGGCACCCGGCCGAGCAGCGCGGCCACGGCCTGGGCGCCCTCCTGGCGGTAGAAGTCGCCGATCTGCACGAGGCTCTCGTCGTGGGGCAGGCCCAGGTCCTGCAGCGCCTCCCGGTACGCGGCCCCGCGGGCGGCGCCGGGCACGGTGTCGAGCGGGCCGTTGACCATCGCGATGCGGCGGCGGCCCAGCGCGTAGAGGTGGTCGACCGCCAGCCGCACGCCGGTGCGCGAGTCCGCGCGTACGTTGTCCACCCGCGTGCCCTCGGGCACCGAGCCGATGATCACGACGGGCGCCCTGGCCGTGGCCAGCATCTGCAGGTGCGCCTCGGTGACGCGCAGCGGGCTCATGATCAGCCCGTCCACGTACCGCTCGCCCAGGCTGTGCAGCACGTCGATCTCGTCGGCCGCGACGGCGTCGGTCGAGTGCAGCACGAGCCGGTAGCCGGCGGCCTTGAGCACGGGCTGGATCTGGCGCAGCATGGCCAGGTAGGCGGGGTTGCCGACGTCCGCCATGGCGAAGGCGACCTGGTGGGTGCGGCGCGACTTGAGCGACCTGGCCACGGCGTTGCGCACGTAGCCGAGCTCGTCGGCGGCCGCCATCACCTTGCGCACGGTGTCCTGCCTGGTCGGCAGGCCGTTCAGCACCCGCGAGACGGAGGCGATCGAGACGCCCGCGCGCGCGGCGATCGTGTTGATCGTGGGTCCGTCGGCCAAGGCTGTCCCTTTCACAGGTGATGTAAACGTTTACGGACACTTGGCTGTAAACGTTTACTGGGTTGGGGACATGAAACATGGCCGTAACTTGCGGGGTCAAGTCACGATCGCATAACACCAGCTCAGGTGCCATCTTGGCAAATTTCCGGCACGCCCGATTCGAGGACGTGCCGGAAACCGCTCAGTCCCGCGCGGGCTCGGGCTCGGCGGCGGGCACCGGGGCGGCGGCGGACACCCGCAGCAGGGCGCGGATCGCGGGCGAGCCGGCGAGCGTGACGACGGCCGCCAGCACGGCCGGGATGATCAACGCGACCGGCAGCGACGCGTGCTCGGCCACGAACCCGAGCACGGCCGGCCCGAGCAGCAGCCCGGTGTAGCCGAACGCGGTCACCATGGCCAGCGCCCGCCCGACCCGCCCACCGGCGGCCCCCACGGCGCTGAACAGCACGGGCACGACCGTGGCCAGCCCCACCCCGGCCAGCGCCCAGCCGGTCCACGCGCACACCACGCGTACGGACTCGCCCACGACCGGCGACAGCAGCACCAGGACGTACCCCAGGGTGGCGAACAGGCCGGCGAGCTGGATCGTGCGCACGGAGCCGAGCCGGCCCCTGATCGGGTCCCCCAGCAGCCGCAAGGTGGTCATCGCCACGGAGAAGATCGTGTACGCCAGCGGCGCCATCGCCGGATCGGTCTCCAGCACCCACCGCGCGTGCAGCGCGGCCCAGTCGATGGCGGCCCCCTCGCTCAGATGCCCCGCGAACGCCGCCAGCCCCAGCAGCGCGATCAGCCCCCAGCGCAGCGAGGACCCGTCGGACGCGGCCCCGCCGGCCGGGGAGGCGGACTCGTGCGCGGGCCGCTCGGGCAGCAGCAGGTACGCCGCGGGCAGGTACAGGAACGGCACCACGACCGCCGCCGCGATCAGCAGCCCCTGTGCGTCCAGCCCGCCCTGCAGCGCCAGCGAGGTGAGCCCGCCGCCGGCCGCCCCGCCCAGGCTCCACACGCCGTGGAAGGCCGAGATGATGGGCCGCCCGTAGACCCGCTCGACCTCGACGGAGTGGGCGTTCATGGCGACCTCGGTCACCCCCAGCCCGATCCCGAACAGCACCGCCAGAGCCGCCAGCGACCAGTACGAGGGCGCCAGCGCGGGCCCCAGCAGCACCACGCCGGAGAACGGCCCGGCGAACCAGCACACCCGCCGGCTGGACCACCGGTCCACCAGCGGCCCCGCCACCAGCATCGACACCAGCGCGCCGCCGGAGATCAGCAGCAGGACGCTGCCGAGCCTGGCGGGGCCGAGGTCGAGGCGGTCGTTCAGCGACGGCAGGCCGGCGGCCCACAGCCCCATGACGAAACCGGCCAGGAAGAAGAATCCGAAAACACCGACACGAGCCCTCTTTGCCGCTATGGGGGTTTTGTTCACGGCTAGAGCATAAACTGTGAAGCGTGATCGGAGCCACAACGAGCGGCGAGCTGCGCGCGCACAACCGGGTCAGGCTGCTGCGCGCCGTGCACGACTGCGGGGCCACCCGCACCAGGTCCCAGCTCACCCGCGACCTCGGCCTGGCCAGGGGCACCGCGTCGGTCCTCGTCGCCGGGCTGGCCGAGGACGCGCTGCTGCACGAGGAGCCGGCCCCCGGGCACGCGCGCGGCCGGCCGACCCAGGTGCCCGGCCCGCACCCGCACGGCCCCGTCGCGCTGGCGGTGGACGTGCGCGAGGACGCGTGGGAGCTGGCGGCGTGCGAGCTGGGCGGGCGCGTCACCGTGCTCGCCGTACGGCCGCACGACGGCACCCCGCAGGGCACGCTGGGGCCGCTGGGCGAGGCCGTCACCGAGCACGCGCGCCGCCTCGGGCACCGGATGGCCGGCGTCGGGGTGGCGCTGGCCGGGCCGATCAGCCACGGCGGCCTGGTGGACATCGCGCACCTGGGCTGGCGCTCGGTGGACGTGCCGGCGCTGCTCGGCGACCCGGGGGCGCCGGTCTTCGTCGGCAACGACACCGCCCTGGCCGCGCTGGCCGAGGCGCGCCGGGGCAAGCTGCGCGGCGTACGGGTGGGCGTGCACCTGCACGTGGACTTCGACCTCGGCGGCGTGCTGGTCGTGGACGGTCACGCGGTCCCCGGCGCGAGCGGCACCGGCGCCGAGTTCGGCCACATGCGCATCGGCGCGAGCGAGCGCCCCTGCCCGTGCGGCGCCATCGGCTGCTGGGGCATGGACGTCGGCGCGAACGCCCTGCTGCGCCTGGCCGGCCTGGCCTACGGCGGCGGCAGGGGCAGGGAGCAGGCCGAGCGGGTGCTGGCTACCAGCGAGGAGGCCGTCACCGCGACCGCGAGGGCGCTGGGCAGGGGCATAGCGGCCCTCGTCAACGCCCACGACCCCGAGGTGGTCGTCCTGTCCGGGCACGGCGTGGAGCTGCGCGAGCGGGCCGGCGAGGCCCTGCTGGCGGCCTGCGAGCCGGGGCTGATGGCGATCCGCCGCGACCACCCGCCCAGGATCGAGGGGTCGGCGCTCGGCTGGCGGGGCTCGCTGCTGGGCGCCATGGAGTCGGTCTTCGACGCCCTCCTCACCACGGAGGGTCTAGAACTCTGGCGTAAAAGTCAGCCTGACCAGGCTTGCGACACGCCCGACCGGCAAAGTGTGACGCATTCCACCCTGGACGGGGAAAGCGCGCCATAACGCCTCCCTTCCGAGGTCGCACCGGTGATCTTGCGGGGCCCCGCCGGGGACCTGTACGGATGGAAGGGTCCAACGCGCCGCGACACCATGATCAGAGGGACGATCGCGTGAATCTCGAACTCGCGCTCCGCATGACGGAAGCGGCTCTGAAGCAGGCGTTCCGGGAGGGCGCGGCGGTCTCCGTCGCGGTCGTGGACGGGGGCGGGAATCTGGTGTCCTTCCAGCGTATGGAGGGTGCGGAGATCTCCGGGCCGGTGCTCGCGCAGGGCAAGGCGTACACGTCGGTCGCTCTGCGCAGACCCACCTCCGAGCTGGCCGCGGCGGCCGCCCGGGGAGGGGAGCTGCCGGGCCTGGCGGGGGCCGGTTTCGTGTGCTTCGGAGGTGGCGTTCCGCTGTGGTCCGGCTACGGTGAGGGAGAACGCGTGGTCGGCGGCGTAGGGGTCAGCGGAGGCACGATCACGCAGGACGTGGCGTGCGCGGAAGCGGCCGCATCGGTGTGGGGTGCCCGCTGAGCGGGCGCTTTCCGCAACAAGAACCCCCGGCATCCGCCATGATTAGCCACTGCACCACGGGTAACAGGACCCGAACGTTTAACTCCCCGAGGAGAGAACTGAGATGGCACTTCCCACTCTCACCCCCGAGCAGCGTCAAGCCGCTCTGGCCAAGGCCGCCGAGGCCCGTGCCGCCCGCACGGCTCTGCTGGCCAAGGTCAAGGCGGGCGAGCTGACGTTCGCTCAGCTGCTGGAGCGCGATGACGACATCGCCAAGAAGATCAAGGTGTCCCAGGCCCTCCGCGCCGTCAAGGGCGTCGGCCCGGCCAAGGCCACCGCGCTGATGGAGGAGGCGGGCGTCGACGAGAAGCGCCGCCTCGGCGGCCTGGGCGCCCAGCAGCGCAAGAAGCTGGTCGACGCGCTCGGCTAAACCCCGAGCGGCCAGGTCCGCGCGCACCGGCGCGCGGACCGGCCAGCGACCCCTCTCCGGCCAGGAGGGACCGGCGGGCGGAGCCGCCCCGCTCGACGGCGGGCCGGGCCGAGGGGTCGGAATCGATCAGGAACGCAGGTAGGTCAGCACGGCGAGCACCCGGCGATGCTGGTCGCTGTCCTCCGCGTAGAGGCCGAGCTTGTTGAAGATGCTCCTGATGTGCTTCTCGACGGCTCCGTCACTGATCACGAGCTGCCGCCCGATGGCCGGATTGGACTTCCCTTCGGCCATCAGCCCCAGCACCTCGCGCTCGCGCGGCGTGAGCTGTGCGAGCGGGTCGTCCTTGCGCCTGCGCACCATCAACTGCGACACCACCTGCGGATCGAACACGGTGCCACCGGCGGCCACCCGCCGCAGGCCCTCCAGGAACTCGTCCACGTCCACGACCCGGTCCTTCAGCAGGTAGCCCACCGCGCCTCTGGCGTCGGCGAGCAGGTCGTCGGCGTAGGAGACCTCGACGTACTGGGAGAGGATCAGCACGGGCGCCCCCGGCACCCTGCGCCGGGCCTCCACGGCCGCCCTGAGGCCCTCGTCGGTGAAGGACGGCGGCATGCGCACGTCCACCACCGACACGTCGGGCTTGTGCTCGGCGATCGCCTCCACGAGGGCGTCGCCGTCACCGACGGTGGCCACCACCTCGCAGCCGAACTCCTCGAGCAATCTGACCAGGCCCTCCCTGATCAGAACCGCGTCATCGGCCACGACTACCCGCACGGCACCTCCGCCACGATGAGTGTGGGCCCGCCGTCGGGCGACTGCACGGTCAGCTCCCCGTCGACTGCGCGGAGCCGGTCGGCCAGCCCGGCGAGCCCATGTCCCTTGGCGACGTGTGCGCCGCCGACCCCATCATCCCCGATCGTGAGCATCAGGTAGCCGCCCACCCGGGCGAGCTGGACGGTGCAGACGGTGGCGCGGCTGTGTTTGGCGACGTTGGTGAGGGTCTCGGCGCAGACGAAGTAGATCGCGTTCTCCACCGCGGCCTGGTAGCGCTCGACGGTCTGCACGTCCAGGTCCACGGGGACCGTGCAGCGGCCCGCCAGGGCGGCCAGGGCGGGCGCCAGGCCGCGGTCGGACAGGATGGGCGGGGCGATGCCGCGCGAGAGCGCGCGCAGCTCGTCGAGCGTCTCGCGGGTGGCGGTGATCGCGGACTTGATCGTGGCCTGGGCCGCCTCGGGGTCCTTGGCGAGCTGCCGCTGCGCCCTGGACAGCTCCATGGCCAGCGAGACCAGCCGCTGCTGCGGCCCGTCGTGGATGTCGCGCTCCAGCTTGCGCAGCGCGTTGGCCTCGGCGGAGACGGCGGCGGCGCGGCCCTCGGCCAGGTCGTCGATGCGCTCCTGCAGCTCGGCCACGCCGGTCAGCAGCGCCCTGCCGAGCCCGGCCCGCACCAGCGCGGCGCCGCGGACGGCGAACGGCATGATCAGCGTGAAGACCAGGCCCAGCACCACGTAGAAGGTGGCGTTGACCAGGTAGCCGTCGCCCAGGCCGAGCAGCTCGGGCAGCTCCGTGTTGCCGGGGATGTTGGAGGTGACGAGGCCGTACAGCGGGTACGTCAGACCGGCGAGCGGCACCGCCCAGAAGACGACGGTGAGCACGAACGCCAAGACCGCGAACGGCAGGTTGATGATGCCGTGCAGCAGGTCGAGCCAGGACTGGCCGCTCGTCAGCGGGTTCACCAGCCGGCGGAACCGCCCGGCGCCCTGCGGCACGGGCTTGTACCTCGGCCGTACGGGCGGGCGCCGCAGCACGTCCGACAGCCAGCCGCGCTCCGCGTCGGCGAAGCCCCGCGCGACCATGAGCGTGCCCGCCAGCAGCGGCACGCCGATCCACACCACGGCGGTGCCGAGCCCGGCGGCGAAACCCGCGACCATGAGCACGAAGCCGATCAGCGTCGTGGGGAAGCCGACCAGCGTGTATCGGGTGTCAAGGAGGACCCGCCTCGTCAGGGAGCGCATGGCCACCACGGTAGAGCGCCGCGCCGGGCGGCACGAGCAGGTGCGCCGGTGTGCGGGGGTAGGGCCAGCCCTACCCCTGGTGGTGACGGGACCTCGACCTCGACTGGGTGGCTCGCGGCAATGTGCGATCGGGCGCGCGGCGGAAGCCTTGAGTGCGTTCGCTCCCCCTGAGATCGAGGCTCCCATGACCGTCCTGCTGGACCGCCCCACGGCGCCGACCACAGCGCCGGCCGCCCGCGTGGCGAGCGCGCGCGACCCGTTCATCGACCTGCTGCGCGTGGTGGGCATGGCGCTCATCGTGTTCCAGCACTGGACGATCCCGGTGCTCGACTACGAGGGCGGCCGGCTGACGACGGGCAACGCGCTGTCCACGCCCGGCGTGTGGGTCGTGACGTGGCTCAGCCAGGTGATGCCGCTGGTGTTCTTCGCGGGCGGCGCGGCCAACGCCATCAGTTTCACCCGCTCCCCTGCTCCCGCCCCCGCGTGGCTGGCCGTGCGGCTGCGGCGGCTGGCCTGGCCGCTGCTGCCGCTGGCCGCGGTGTGGATCCCGCTGCCGCACGTCCTGCTCTCCCTGGGCGTGCCCGCGCAGCCGCTGGAGGTGGGGGCGAAGCTGACGGGCCAGCTGCTGTGGTTCCTGGCCGTGTACCTGATCGCCGTCACGGCGACCCCGTACGCGCTGCGCCTGCACGAGCGGTACGGCTGGCGGGTCCCGGCGGCGCTGGCGGCCCTGGCGGTGCTGACGGACGTGGCCAGGTTCGCCACCGGCCTCGACGCCGTGGGCTACCTGAATGTGGTCTTCGTCTGGATGGCCGTGCACCAGCTCGGCTTCTTCTACGCCGAGGGCAGGCTGCGGGGCGCCTGGGCGCTGGCGCTCGGCGGGTTCAGCGCCGCGGCGCTGCTGGTGGCGTACGGCCCCTACCCGGGCAGCATGATCGGCCTGCCGGGCGCCGAGGTGTCCAACATGGCCCCGCCCACGCTCGCCATGCTGGCCGTCGGCCTGGGGCAGGTCGGGCTGGCGGTGACGCTGCGGCCCGCGCTGGTGCGGCTGCCCGTCCGCCGGCTGCTGGACTGGGCGGGGCCGCGGATCATGACGATGTACCTGTGGCACATGCCGGCCCTGTTCGCGGTGACCGGGGTGGTCGTGGTGCTGCTGGGCGTGGACACGCCGCGGCCGGGCAGCGTCCTGTGGTTCGCCGGCTGGCCGGTCTGGTTCGGGCTGCTGTGCCTGGTCATGTGGCCGCTGCTGAAGGGGTTCGCCCGGTTCGAGACGCCGCCGTCGCTGCCGTACGGGACGGCGGGGTGGCATGGCATGCTCGCGGCCGCCGGCCTGGTCGGCGGCGGGGTGCTGACGCTGACGGTGGGCGGGTTCGCGCCGGGGGGCGGGCCGTTCCTGGCGGTGCTCGCGCTGCTCGGCGGGCTGCTGATGACGGCGCCGAGAACCCGTGTCTGACCCGGTGAAGCTCCGGTAACACGGCCGTCATCCTCCCGTGAGCAGAATGTGCGCATGACGAAAGTGCGCGCCCTGACCGAAACCGACCTTCCGGCCGTCGCCGGGATCTACGCCCACTACGTGACCACCACGGTGGCCACGTTCGACGAGACGCCGCTCACGGCGGACGAGTGGCGCGCCAAGGCCGGCGGCATCACGGGGGCCGGGCTGCCGTTCCTGGTGGCGGAGGTGGACGGGGAGGTCGCCGGGTACGCCTACGTCGCCCAGTACCGCCCCAAGCCCGCCTACCGGCACACGCTGGAGGACACGATCTACCTGGCGCCCGGGCGGACGGGCCAGGGGCTCGGGCGGCTGCTGCTGGGCACGCTGATCGACAGGGCGAGGGAGACCGAGGCCCGCCAGCTCGTCGCGGTGATCGCCGACTCCGGCGACCCGTCCTCCGCCCGGCTGCACGAGAAGTTCGGCTTCGCCGCCGCGGGGCGCCTGAGAGCGGTCGGCTTCAAGCACGGGCGCTGGATCGACACCGCACTGATGCAGCTCGACCTGCGCCAGGCGGAGCGGCCTTGACCGAGTTGGCCGCCCCGGGTTCGAGCACCCGGCAAACTTCGGCAGGATAGGGGTGTGAGCCTACTCGTTGACCGCCTGCCCGAAGAGATCGACGCCGATCCCGACGCCATCTTCGACGCGTTCGTCGCCTGGAACGCCGAGCGGGGGCTCACCCTCTATCCCGCCCAGGAGGAGGCCCTCATCGAGGTGGTCTCCGGCAACAACCTGATCCTGGCCACTCCCACCGGCTCCGGCAAGTCGCTGGTGGCGGCGGGCGCCCACTTCACGGCGCTGACCCGCGACCAGCGCACGTTCTACACCGCGCCCATCAAGGCCCTGGTGTCGGAGAAGTTCTTCGACCTGTGCGCCGTCTTCGGCACCGAGAACGTCGGCATGATGACCGGCGACGCCAGCGTCAATCCCGGTGCGCCGATCATCTGCTGCACGGCCGAGATCCTGGCGAACGTGGCGCTGCGCGACGGCGCGGCGGCCGACATCGGCCAGGTCGTGATGGACGAGTTCCACTTCTACGCCGAGCCCGACCGCGGCTGGGCCTGGCAGGTGCCGCTGCTGGAGCTGCCGAAGGTGCAGTTCATCCTGATGTCGGCGACGCTCGGCGACGTGTCGATGTTCAAGAGCGACCTGACCAGGCGCACCGGCCGGGAGACCGCGGTGGTCAAGCACGCCGAGCGGCCGGTGCCGCTGGTGTACTCCTACCGGATGACGCCGCTGCACGAGACGCTGGAGGAGATGCTCTCCACCGGCCAGGCGCCGGTCTACGTCGTGCACTTCACGCAGGCGGCGGCGATGGAGCGGGCGCAGGCGCTGATGTCGATCAACATGGCGACCAAGGCCGAGAAGGAGGCCATCGCCACCATGATCGGCGGGTTCCGGTTCACCACCCGGTTCGGGCGGGCGCTGTCGCGGCTGGTGCGTCACGGCATCGGCGTGCACCACGCCGGCATGTTGCCCAAGTACCGCCGCCTGGTGGAGCGGCTGGCGCAGGCGGGCCTGCTGAAGGTCATCTGCGGCACCGACACGCTGGGCGTCGGCGTCAACGTGCCGATCCGCACGGTGCTGTTCACGGCGCTGTCCAAGTACGACGGCAACAAGGTGCGGCGGCTGCGGGCCCGCGAGTTCCACCAGATCGCCGGCCGGGCCGGCCGGGCGGGCTTCGACACCATCGGCTACGTCGCCTGCCAGGCCCCCGAGCACGACATCGAGAACGCCAAGGCGCTGGCCAAGATCGGCGACGACCCCAAGCGGCGGCGCGGCTACGCCCGCAAGAAGCCGCCGGAGGGCTTCGTCGGCTGGAGCGAGGAGACGTTCCAGAAGCTGCAGGAGGCCGAGCCCGAGCCACTGAACTCGCGCTTCAAGGTCAGCAACGCCATGCTGCTCGCGGTGATCAACCGGCCGGGCGACTGCTTCCAGGCGATGAAGCACCTGCTGACCGACAACCACGAGGACCGCAAGTGGCAGCGCCGGCACATCAGCCAGGCCATCGCCATCTACCGGTCGCTGCTGGCGGGCGGCATCGTCGAGCAGTTCCGCGAGCCCGACGAGCAGGGCCGCCGCGCCCGGCTGACGATCGAGCTGCAGGAGGACTTCGCGCTGAACCAGGCGCTGTCCACGTTCGCGCTGGCCGCCTTCGACCTGCTCGACCGCGAGTCGCCGGCGTACGCCCTCGACATGGTCTCGATCGTGGAGTCCATCCTCGACGACCCGCGCCAGATCCTGTCGGCCCAGCTGAAGAAGGCCAGGGGCGAGGCCGTCGCGCAGATGAAGGCCGACGGCATCGAGTACGAAGAGCGCATGGAGCAGCTCGCCGAGGTCATGTACCCGATGCCGCTGGAGGACCTGCTGCTCGGCGCGTACGAGACCTACCGGCGCGGGCACCCGTGGGTGGGCGACTACACGGTCAGCCCCAAGTCGGTGGTGCGCGACATGTACGAGCGGGCGATGACGTTCAGCGAGTACATCCAGTTCTACGAGCTGGCCCGGTCCGAGGGCACGGTGCTGCGTTACCTGGCCGACGCCTACCGCACGCTGTCGCGCACGGTGCCCGAGCACCTCAAGACCGACGACCTGGTCGATCTCATCGAGTGGCTCGGTGAGCTGGTGCGCCAGGTCGACTCCTCGCTGATCGACGAGTGGGAGAAGCTGACCAACCCGGAGGCGGCGCTGGAGCAGCAGCAGCAGCTCGACGTCAAGGTGCGCCCGGTCACCGCCAACGTGCGGGCCTTCCGCGTGCTGGTGCGCAACGCGATGTTCCGGCTGGTCGAGCTGTGCGCGATCGAGAAGGAGGACGAGCTGGAGGAGCTGGCCCCCGACGTCGACTGGGGCGCGGCGCTCGACGCGTACTACGCCGACCACGAGGAGATCTTCACCGACGCCGACGCGCGCGGCCCCGCGCTGCTGCGCATCGAGGAGGAGAGCGGCCTGTGGAAGGTGCGGCAGACGATCAAGGATCCGGCCGGCGACGGCGACTGGGGCATCGACGCCCAGGTGGATCTGGCGGCGTCCGACGAGGAGGGCCGGGCCGTCCTGCATGTGCAGGGGCTCAACCGGCTGTAGAGAGCTGCGGAGAGCTGGAGAGAAGCGACAAGCCTGGTGCCGGAACGGACTGGCAAGGGCGCCCCGGCACAGGCCTGTCGATTCAGTTTCCGCCCGAAAACGTCGGGATCGTGTCATGACAATGTCCCAAGATCGAGACATTCCTTGCGTTCAGCAGTCGGCGAGGGTGCAAATCTTGGCGAGCATGCGCTTGGTGTCGCTGGTCTGGCGCATGAAGTCGGCCTTGGCGGGCTTCCCCCACTCGCCCGCGACGGTGTAGAGGATCAGCGCGTTCGCGCGGCGCGTCACGATCGCCCGCTCGCCGCCGACGGCCGCCTTCCTGCCCTGGTACGCCTGCCCCGTCACCATCAGCCCCTTGTCACCCAGGGCGACGGCGGCGGCCGAGTAGCGGTAGGCGGCGCTGCCGCAGGCGCGCACGGCGGCCTCCAGGTCCCGTAACGCCTTCCCGGCGGCGGACGCCGACGCGTAGAGCACCACCTGCTCCGACTTGGAGTAGTCGGGCACGGCCGTGTACGTCAGCGTCCTGGCCTGCGTGCGCCCCGCCTGGCCGAGCTTGGCCTGCTGGCACGGGTTGACGACCAGCGGGGCGGTCCGCCTGCCGCTGGCCGACCAGCTCGTCTCGGGGTCGTTGTCCTTCTTGGCGGCTTCCTTCTCGTACAGCAGGAAGTTGTTCGGAACGGCGACCGTGGCCGCCAGCATCAGTGCTGCGATCATGGGTCAAAATGGTACGAGTGAACGACGAAGAGATCAGACGCGTCCTGGGCCTGCTCTACCAGGACGAGACGTTGAAGACCTTCGCCTCCCTGGTGCTCGGCGCCACCGACGGCCTGCCCGTCAAGGCGTTGCGGAAGCTGGAGAACGGCGGGCTGGCCGCCTGCGACGAGAGCGGCGCGTGGCGGGCCACGCCGGAGCGCTTCCGCGACCTGCTGCGGGCGCACGCGGAGCCCGCGCAGCCGCTCAGCCAGGAGGAGCGGGTGCTGCGCACCTTCCTGGTGGACGGGCGGCTGACGACGACGGCGATGCGGCGCGACAAGCGGCTCGTCGTGCTGCGCTACATCTCCCGCGTCTTCGAGCCCGGCGTGCGGTATCCGGAGAAGGACGTGAACGTGGCGCTGCGGGCCTTCCACGACGACTACGCGGCGCTGCGCCGCTACCTGGTGGACGAGGAGCTCCTCTCGCGGGAGGGCAACGTCTACTGGCGCAGCGGCGGGCCCGTGGAGATCTGACGGAGGTTGCTCGTCCAGGCGTCCAGCTTGGCCTGCCACTGCTCCGGCGTCTCCGGCCGTCCTGGCACCCCCGGCCTGGTCTGCCAGGGCAGCGGTCCCTCCGCCCGGCGGTACTCCACGCCGATCGCGTCCAGCCGCCGCAGGTGTGCCGCCAGCCGCTCGCGAAAATCGGGCAGGTCGCGCCCGGCGGGGCTCCACACGGTCTCGGCGAAGGCCGCCAGGCGGGGGAAGGCCATGTAGTCCACCCGGCGCCCCGAGTCGATCAGCTCGGTCCAGACGCCGCACTGGGCGCCGAGGACGCGCGCGGCGGCCGGCTCGCCGCGCCGCTCGGCCGGGCCTGCTCCCCGCTCGCGCTGACCCGGTAGAGCAGCGCGGCGTGCGCGGGCACCTGGGCGGCCAGCTTCCCCGCGGTGGCGGAGACAGCGCCGGTCCACAGGTCCTCGACGCGGTGCCGCCCGCCGAGGTCCGTGGAGATCACGGCCGCGCGGTCGCTCTCGTTGAACAGCGCGACGGCCCTGTCACCGTTGCGCAGCGGCTTGGACAGCACGTGGTACCAGCCGTCGGAGCGGACGAGGGTGCCGTGCGCGCCCAGCGGGTCCTGGTCCACGGCGATCACCTCGGGGTTGGCCACGACCGAGGCCGGCGCCTGCGCCGGGGCGGCCTGGAGGATCAGCGGGGCGGCGCCCATGGCCCAGAGCGTGAACTGGGTGCGGTACTCCGTCTCGGTCATGCCGCCGCGCCCCCGCCTGGATCAGGTCGGGGTCGGCCCAGCTCCCGGGGCCCGTGTACTCGGCCCTGAGCTGGTTGAACTCCCAGATGTCGACCATGGTGGCGTAGGAGTCGGCGATGGGCCGGTTGTAGACGTTGGTGCGCCAGGTCGTGGCGCCGGTGTCCTTGCCCCAGAGCCAGGGCACGGTGCTGCCGTCCTCGTTGTTCATGGCGAAGACGACGTCCTGGCCGAGCGCCTGCCGCATCGGACGTCGGCGCTCTCGCTCCTGTGGGAGCCGGGGCCGCCGCCGGCGCAGGCCCTGGTGCCGGCCGAGAGGCTCAGGCCGAGCTTCAGGCCCTTGCCGTGCACGTAGCCGGCCGGCGCGGCGATGCCGCCGGGGAAGCGGGTGGCGTCGGCGGCCAGGGCGCCGCCGTCCCGCTGCGGGGCCAGCCAGCAGTCGTCGATGATGACGTACCGGTAGCCGAGCGGGGCGAGGGGTGCCAGGGCGTCGGCGGCCCGGCGTACGGACTGCTCGGAGACCGAGCAGCCGAGCGAGCGCCTGCTCCAGCCCATCGGCGGGGCGGTGACCGTCTCCGCGGCGCTGGGCAGGGGTAAGAAGGGCATGCTGAGGAGGGCCGCCGCGGCGGCGGCCGTGATCGTGCGCATGGGGGTCCTGTCAGGCGGGGTTCAGCGTGGGGCGGCCCGGCTCGATGACGAAGGAGCCGGAGGTGTAGGCGGGGGCGTAGGGCTCGGTGACGCGGGACAGCGAGCGGAAGTCGACCTTCATCTCGCGCTCGGTGATCCGGGTCCGCACGTAGCCGCGGCGGCCGTTGAAGAACGTGACGTGCGGGTTCTCATTCAGCAGGACCTGCGTGTTGGGGTACTCGTCCAGGCCGTTGCCCGCGCTGGTGACCGAGGTGGTGACCAGCTCGACGGCGACGGGCTTCGACTCGGGGTCGCGGAAGTCGCGCTTGACCTCGCCGGCCCAGTGGGAGTGCACGTCGCCGGTGAGCACCACCGCGTTGCGCCGGTAGGTGTCGATGGCGGCGGTCAGGCGGTCGCGGGAGGCGACGTAGCCGTCCCAGCCCTCGTTGGAGTAGCCCTTGCCCTCGCCGTTCGTCCAGTCCATCTCCATGAAGAAGACCTGCTGGCCGAGCAGGTCCCAGGTGGCGCGCGAGCGCTTGAGCCGGTCGTCCAGCCAGGCCTCCTGCTCGCGGCCGAGCATGGTGCGGTTGGGCTCGAAGCGCTGCACGCAGTCGGGGCCGACCGTGCCGCTCTTCCCGGTGCAGGCGTACAGGTCGCGGTACTGGCGGGTGTCGAGCAGGTGCAGGTTGGCGACCGTGCCCCAGCGGATGCTGCGGTAGAGGTCGAGCGCGGCGCCCCTGGGCCGCTGGGCGCGGCGCAGCGGCATGTTCTCGTAGTACGCCTGGAACGCCTCGGCCCTGCGCTGGAGGAAGGGCGGGTCGGGCTGCTCGGGCACGTCGCCCGCCCAGGCGTTCTCGATGTCGTGGTCGTCCCACACCACGACCCAGGGGGCGATGGCGTGCGCGAGCTGCGACTCAGGGTCGGCCTTGTGCTGGGCGTGGCGCAGGCGGTAGCCGGCCAGGTCCAGGCACTCGCCGCCGGCCTGGTCGCGTACCGGGTACTTGTAGTCGCCGTACTCGTAGATGTAGTCGCCGAGGAAGGCGATCAGGTCGGGCTGGTCCTCGGCCATCCTGCGGTACGGGGTGAACCAGCCGGCCTGGTAGTCGGCGCAGGAGGTGAACGACAGGTTCAGCGGCGTGCTGCGGGTGCCGGGCGCGGGCGCGGTGAGGGTGCGGCCCACCGGGCTCAGCTCGCCGTCGGCCTTGAAGCGGTAGAAGTACTCGGCGCCGGGGTCGAGCCCGTCGAGCTCGACGTGCACGCTGTGGGCCGCCTCGGGGCGGGCGACCTGCGCGCCTCGGCGTACGACCTGTCGGAAGTTCTCGTCCTTGGCGAGCTGCCACTGGACGGACACCGGCCGGTCCGGCATGCCGCCGAGGCCGTCGGGCGCGATCGGGTTCATGGCCAGGCGGGTCCAGAGCACCACGCCGTCATGCGTGGGCTCGCCCGAGGCGACGCCGAGCTGGAAGGGGTCGGACAGAGGGGCGCGCCGGGCAGCCGCGTGCACAGGGGGAACCCCCAGTACCGCGGACATGCCCAGGCCGACGCCCCCGGCGACAAGTGAACGCCGGGTGATCATGGGGGTCCTTACTTGACGGTGGCGTTGCCTTCGGCGACAGCCTGGTCGGCGGCTGCTTGCGGAGAGAGTTCGCCGAGATACAGCTCGTTGAAAATCTGGTTAAGCTTCGTCTCGAACCCGGTGAATCCCGTCGTGATCGGCCGCGGGCAGGTGGTGCCCTCCGCCTCCTGGGCGAACGGCGTCACGTCGATCATCGGCGGCACGGTGCACAGGGGCTTCGGCGCCGCCGCCGGCGATGGTGGTGCTCGGCGGCGGCTTCTCGTGCTCGGCCGACGTGCTGTCGACCGGCTGCGGGCGCGGCTGGAGCGCCGGTGCATGCGGCTGCCCGCCCCGGATGACCGGCGCAACGCCGTCACCCGGTGGCCGGGCGCAGCCGGGCGCGGTAGTCCCGGGGCGGCAGGCCGTACTCCTTCCTGAAAGCCCGGCTGAAGTGGAACGGGCTGACGAAGCCCGAGGCCGCCGCCACCTGCCCCACGTCCATGTCGGTCACCTCCAGCAGGCTCGCCGCGTGGCGCACCCGCGCCCTGCGTACGGCCTGCATCGGCGTCTGACCGGTCGTCTCGGCGAACAGGTGGGCGAAACGGGAGGGCGAGAGCGCGACCGCGCGCGCGAGCGAGGCGACCGAGTGCGGCGCCCCCGGCTCGGCCGTGATGATCGCCAGCGCCCGGCGTACCCGCTCGTCGCCCTCCTCACCCCTGCCCTGCGGCCTCGCGGTGGCGGTCGCCAGCACCAGCACCTCCTCCACGGCCCCCAGCACCAGCTCCCTGGCCGGACCACCGACCACCACGGCCGGCGCGCGCAGCTCGGACGGCACACCTGCCACATACGGAACGCGGGCGTCCGGCGTCCAGCGGGCATCGCGCAACGCCCGCCGGAAGGCCAGCCCGATCCGCTCGTGCACACCCCCCGGAACCCCCGCCACCAGGTGCGCCCCGCCACCCCTGGCATGCGGCCCCAGCCACACCGTCCACGCGGCCCGCGGCTGGAAGTGCACCCACCAGAACCGCCACCGCCCCACCGCCGGCGACACCCGGTAGTGCTGCGCCACCCCCGACCCCAGCACCGCCAGATCCCCCGCCCCCACCCGGAACCCCGCCCCGCCCTGCTCGACGAGCCCCTCCCCCGCCTCGGTCCACAACAACAACCAGCTCGGCGAGCCGCCGGAACGCCGCGTGGCGTACCCGGCGGGCTTGTCGTAGTGCCCCACGATCATCAGCTCGGCAGCAGGAACAGACAGGTCCTCAGCGGTCACAGGCATACCGTTGCACGACAGCGCTCCTTAGCGTGAGAGGCATGAGGCTCAACGACTTCCACGATCAGGGGTACGTGCTGGTGCCCGGTCTCCTCGCCCAGGAAGAGGTGGCCGAGCTGCGCGACGAGTTCATGGCGCTGCACGCCCGGGGTCCGATCCCGGGTCACTTCGCGCCGCAGCCGCAGGCGCCTGGGCAGCCGTACGACATCCTGCGCGACTATCCCCGGATCATGCACCCGCACCAGGTGAACGACGTGGCCCTGCGCTACCTGCTCGACAGGCGCATCGGCGCGATCCTGCGCGACCTGTTGGGCGAGGAGCCGATAGCAGCCCAGAGCATGTTCTACTTCAAGCCGCCGGGTGCCAGGGGCCAGGCGCTGCACCAGGACAACTTCTACCTCCGGGTCGAGCCCGGCACCTGCGTGGCCGCCTGGGTGGCGCTCGACCGGGTGGACCGGGCCAACGGCGGTCTGGAGGTGGTGCCCGGCACCCACCTCATGGACCTGTTCTGCCCGGAGGAGGCCGATGAAGGCGTCTCGTTCACCCGCGAGTACGTGCCGCCGCCGCCCGGCCTGAAGAAGGTCCCCGTGGACATGAACCCGGGGGACGTGCTGTTCTTCAACGGCAGCCTCGTGCACGGCTCCGAGCCGAACAGCACAGCAGACCGCTTCCGCCGCAGCTTCATCTGCCACTACGTGGGCCGTTCGGCCGAGCGGATCGCGGAGTACTACCCGACGCTCACCATGTCGGGCGACCCCGTACGGCTCGAACCGGCACTCGGCGGCGGCCCCTGCGGCACGGAGATCACCGGCCCCCACTAGCCCACCCACCGGAGCACACCGCCCGCACCAACCACCCACCGGAGCACACCGCCCGCATCAGCCACCCACCGGAGCACTCCGTCCGGATCGGCCACCCGCCGCAGACCGGAGGCCAGGTCCACGCCGGTCGTCCACCGGAGACGCGGCCCGCGCCGGTGGTCAGCCGCCGGAGATATCCGACTCGGCGTCTCCGTCGGGCACGGGGCAGTCCCACGGATCGTCCAGCCACCCGTCAGGCAGCAGCACCTTGGACCGCTCCCCCGACTTGCCCCGTGGTGTGTCCGTGTTCGGCGGCCACGGCTGATCGTGCTCCAGCTTCGCCAGACCGGCCCGCAGCCCGTCGAGCGACTCGGCCGTGGCCAGCTCCCGCCGCAGCTCGCTGCCCACCGTGAACCCCTTGAGGTACCAGCCGACGTGCTTGCGGAAGTCGGCCACGGCGTACCGCTCGATGTCGAAGCACCCGGCCAGGCCCTCGGCGTGCCTGGCCATCACCTCGGCGACCTCGCCGAGGGTCGGCCGGGCCCGCTCGGGGTCGCCGTCGAACGCGTTCGCCAAGTCCTTGAACAACCACGGCCGCCCCAGGCACCCGCGCCCGACCACCACCCCGTCGCAGCCGGTGCGCGCCACCATCCTGAGCGCGTCGTCGGCGGACCAGATGTCGCCGTTGCCCAGCACGGGGATCTCGGGCACGGCCTCCTTCAGCCGCGCGATGGCCTCCCAATCGGCGACGCCGCCGTAGTGCTGCTTGGCGGTGCGGGCGTGCAGCGCGATCGCGGAGACCCCCTCCTCGGCGGCGATCCGCCCGGCGTCGAGGTAGGTCAGGTGGTCGTCGTCGATGCCCTTGCGCATCTTCATCGTCACGGGCAGCGGGCCCGCGTTCGCCACCGCCTCGCGCAGGATGCGGCGCAGCAGGTTCCGCTTGTACGGCAGCGCGGACCCGCCGCCCCGCCTGGTCACCTTGGGCACGGGGCAGCCGAAGTTGAGATCGACGTGGTCGGCGAGGTCCTCCTCGGCGATCATCCGCACCGCCCGGCCCACGACCTCGGGGTCCACCCCGTAGAGCTGGATGCTCCTGGGCCGCTCCGACTCGTCGAACCTGATCATCCGCATCGTCTTGGGATTGCGCTCGACGAGACCCCTGGTCGTGATCATCTCGCACACGAACAACCCGGCGCCCTGCTCCCGGCACAGCACCCGGAACGGCGCGTTCGTGATGCCCGCCATCGGCGCGAGCACCACCGGCGGCCATACCTCAATCGGCCCAATCTTCACCCCGACAGTTGTAGCGCAGGTCAAGCCGCAACCGGTATTCGCGGATAGTCTGTGATCGGCATCTTCGGTTGAGGGGGATGGATGCTTCTTCGAGTGCGCGTCGCGCTGCCCGACCGGCCGGGCTCGCTGGCGCAGGTCACCAAGGTCCTGGGCGTGGCGGGCGCCGACATCACGCAGGTCACCGTGCTCGACCGAGGCGCGGGCCGGGCGGTCGACGACATCACCGTCTTCTGCCCCGACAGCACGCCCCGTCAGACCCTGCTCAAGAGCCTGCAGAGCGTCGAGGGCGTGACCGTCGAAGGCATCTGGACCACCCGCGAGGCCCCCGGCACCTACCCCGAGCTGGAGATACTCAAGTACATCACCACGGCCGGCGACCGGGCCCTGACCACGCTCATCGACTCGCTGCCCGTCCTGTTCAGCGCCGACTGGGCGGCCACCGCAGCCGCCGACCGCCGCCTCGTCTACGCGAGCTGGCGCGCCCCTCAGGATCTGACCCTCCCGGACGAGGTGCCCGCCCGCCCCACGGCCCTGACCGGGGACGGCGGCCTGCACCTCATCCACGCCCCGCTCCCGCCCCTGGCCCTGTCGCTCCTGCTGGCCCGCTCCGAGGGCCCGGCCTTCCACCGCATCGAGGTGCACCGCCTCACCCGCATCCTGGAGATCTTCCTCAGCCTCCCCGCCACCGAGCGCAGCGTGGCCCGCCAGCTCCGCAAGGAGCCCCGGTAGCGCCCGCGAGTAAGCATCCGGTCGAGAAACGCGCTATTGTTAACCAGGTGCGAACGCACCACAGCGCGGAAGTGGCTCAGTGGTAGAGCATCACCTTGCCAAGGTGAGGGTCGCGGGTTCGAATCCCGTCTTCCGCTCGGAGAGGGTTTGACTCGGTGGCGTGGCCGAGAGGCGAGGCAGCGGCCTGCAAAGCCGTCCACACGGGTTCAAATCCCGTCGCCACCTCCACGGACGATTAGCTCAGCGGGAGAGCGCTTCCCTGACACGGAAGAGGTCACTGGTTCAATCCCAGTATCGTCCACCATCCGGCATCAGGCCCCGGGCTCGCCGAGCCCGGGGCTTGTCCGTGTCCAACGCAGGCAGCGTCCAACGCAGACAGCGTCCAACGCCGGCAACGTTCAACGCAGGCAGCGTTGGGTCCAGCGCCTACCGGCGAAGACCTTGCGGCACTTGTTCGAGGTCGGGCCCCAGGTAGCCGTCCTCGGTCCTGGTGCCCGATCGCCGCGTTCACGGCGTCCCCGCCCTTCCTGCGCGCGGTACGGATCGTCGTACGGCACCGTCCAGAAGGACCCCTCCTCAGCCTTCTTCCCGATGGGCGGCACGTATCCGTCGATGCGGATGTAGTACCAGTCGGTTCCAACAGAGGATGAAAGTCTCAGTTGCCGTTGACACCCTCCACGTGAGCGCTAACAATCGCGGCACCTCCCCAATCAAGGCCGCGAAATGTTAGCGCTATCAAGGAGTCCCGATGCTTCGCAGAACCCTGGCAGCCCTGTCGCTCCTCCTGTTAGCCCTGGTGGTCCCCGGCACCGGCCCGGCCCAGGCGGCCACCTCCTACACCAACCCCATCAAGTCGCAGAAGGGCGCCGACCCCTGGCTGACCTGGCACGACGGCAACTACTACCTGATCACCACCAGCTTCACGAACACGCTGGTCGTGCGCCGCTCCCCCACCCTCGGCGGCCTGCCCACGGCCCCCGGCATCCAGGTCTGGCAGGACACCACGTCCTCCCGCGGCACCAACTTCTGGGCCCCCGAGCTGCACCAGCTCAACGGCCGCTGGTACATCTACTACTCGGCCGGCGCGGTCGGCGCCGCCTGCTGTGACAGCCAGCGCACCCACGTGCTGGAGAGCGCGGGCAGCGATCCCCTCGGGCCGTACTCCTACCGGAGCATGCTGTCGGGCTCCAACCTCACGCCGGGCGGCTGGCTGATCGACGCGAGTCCCATGGCCCTGAACGGCTCCCTGTACCTGCTCGGCAGCGGCTTCATCGCGGGCAGCCAGCAGAGCCTGGTGATCGCGCCGATGAGCAACCCGTACACGCTGAGCTCCAGCACCTTCACCCGGATCTCCAGCCCCACCTACAGCTGGGAGACGCAGGGCGGGACGGTGAACGAGGGGCCGGAGGCGCTGCAGCGCGGCGGGCAGACGTTCGTGATCTACTCGGCCAGCGCCTGCTGGGGCCCCGACTACAAGCTCGGCCAGCTCACCTACAACGGCGGCAACCCGCTCAGCGCGTCGAGCTGGGCGAAGAAGGCGACGCCGGTGTTCCAGCGCTCGGGCAGCGTGTACGGCCCCGGCCACAACGGCTTCTTCACCTCGCCCAACGGCGCCGAGAACTGGATCGTCTACCACGCCAACAGCTCCAGCGGCGGCGGCTGCGACAACAACCGCACCACCCGGGCCCAGAGGTTCACCTGGAACGCCGACGGCACGCCGAACTTCGGCACCCCCGTCGCCACCGGCACCTCCCTGCCCGCACCCGCCGGGGAGACGGCGGCCACGCCGACGGCGTACACGCTGGTCAACCGCAACAGCGGCAAGTGCCTGGAGGTCGCGGGCGGCGGGACGGCGGACGGCGCGAACATCCAGCAGTGGGCCTGCAACGGTGGCAGCAACCAGCGCTGGCGGATCGAGGACCAGGCCGACGACACCAGCCGGCTGGTGAACGTGGCCACCGGCAAGGTCGCCGACCTGGCCGACTGCGCCGCCGCCGACGGCACCGACATCCGGCAGTGGAGCTGGCTGAACAACACCTGCCAGCGGTTCCGCCTGGTCTACACCGCCTCCGGGGGGTGGGTGCGGATCGTCAACGCCGCCACCGGCAAGGTCGCCGACGTGGCCGACTGCGGGACGGCGGACGGCACGGACGTGCGACAGTGGAGCTGGCTGAACAACAACTGCCAACAGTGGTCCATCCGCCCCGCCTGACACCCCCGCCTGACACCCCCGCCTGACACCCCCGCCTGGCGCCCCCACCTGACGCTCCGCCTGGCGCCCCACCCGCCCCACCCGCCCCACCCGCCCCACCCGCCCCACCCGCCCCCCGCTCTACGACCCGCCGATAATGATCGCGCGCTCGCCCCTTCCGCCTGTTAGCGTTACCGCTGAGGGGGTGAGCCGCGGTGAGATCCAAACCGGGCAGGCCTGCGGTGCTCATGGACGTCGCCGTGCTCGCCGGCGTCTCCACGATGACCGTCTCGCGGGTGCTGAACTCACCCGATCTCGTCCGCGCCGAGACCAGGGCTCGGGTGCTGGCCGCAGTCCGCGAGCTGGACTACCGGCCCAACCAGGCCGCCCGCCAGCTCGTCACCGGCCGTTCCGGCGTGCTGGGCGTGGTCAGCATCGACACCACCCTGTACGGCCCGGCCTCCACGCTCTACTGCATCGAGCAGGCCGCCAGGCACGCCGGCTACAACGTCAGCATCGCCAGCCTCAGCTCACTGAACCGCAGGTCGATGGAGGAGGGCGTGCAGCGGCTGCGCACCCAGTCCGTCGACGGCGTGATCATCGTCGCGCCGCACGAGTCGGCCGCCGACGGGCTGCGGCACCTGCCGCCCGAGATGCCGGTGGTCGCGGTGGACGCCGGCGACGACATCCCCGTCCCCGTGGCGAAGGTGGACCAGCGGACCGGCGCCGCCCGCGTCACCCGCCACCTGCTCAGCCTCGGCCACCGCAGCGTGTGGCACGTGGCGGGGCCCGCCGACTGGCTCGACGCCAACGGCCGCATCGAGGGCTGGCGCGGCGTGCTGGAGTCGGCCGGGCGACCGGTGCCCGACGTGCTGCGCGGCGACTGGAGCTCCCGCTCCGGCTACCAGCTCGGCCGCCACCTCGCCGCCGACCCCGAGGTCACCGCGGTGTTCGTGGCCAACGACCAGATGGCGCTCGGCGTGCTGCGCGCGCTGCGCGAGGCCGGGCGCCGGGTGCCTGAGGACGTCAGCGTGGCGGGCTTCGACGACATCCCGGAGTCGGCCTACTTCTGGCCGCCGCTGACGACCGTGCGACAGGACTTCGGCGAGGTGGGGCGGCACGCGTTCCACCTGCTGCTGGACCGGATGGCGGGGGCGGAGCCGGAGGCGCGGCGGCTGGTCGAGCCCGAGCTGGTCGTCCGCGAGAGCACCGGCCCCGCGCCCGCGGGTTAGGCCAGCCGGATCACGTTCCACGAGACCGGGGGCAGCAGCACCCGCAGCGGGTCGGCCTCGACGTCCCCGTTCGGGCGCGGCGTGATCCGGGTGGGGTCGTCGGCCGTATTACGGGCGTAGACGTCCGGGTCGGTCAGTGTGCTGGCCTCGACGATGCGGACGCCACCGAGCGCCCGGGCGTCGATCTCCAGCGACAGCGGCCCGTCGGTCGACCGGTTGACGGCGAACAGCGTCGTCCCCTGCGAAGCGGAGTGGGTGGCGACCGCGTGCAGCAGCGGCACCTCGCCGTGCTGCTTCGTCTCGTACGCCGGCGAGTGCGGCTCCACGCGCAGCACGTCACCGGCCGCGTACCGGGAGGCCTGGGCGAAGGGGTGGAAGGTGGTCTGGCGCCAGGCCCGGCCGCCGGGCTCGGTCACGATGGGCGCGATCACGTTCACGAGCTGGGCCAGCGAGGCGGCGGTGACGCGGTCGCTGTTGCGCAGCAGCGTGATCAGCAGCCCGCCGAACGTCACCGCGTCGGCGAGGTTGTAGTGGTCCTCCAGCAGGGGCGGGGCGACCGGCCAGTCCTGCGGGGTGCCGGCGTCGTGGAAGCGCGAGAGGTACCACACGTTCCACTCGTCGAAGGAGATGTTGATCTTCTTGCGGGACTTGAGCCGCGCGCCGACGTGGTCGGCGGTGGCCACGACCGAGGCGATGAAGTACTCCATGTCGGTCGAGCTGGCCAGGAAGCTGCCCAGGTCGCCGTCCTTCTCCTCGTAGTAGGCGTGGCAGGAGATGTAGTCGACCAGGTCGTAGGTCTCCTCCAGCACCTCGGCCTCCCACGAGCCGAACGTCGGCATGCTGGAGCTGGAGCTGCCGCAGGCGACCAGCTCCAGCTTCGGGTCCACCATGCGCATGGCGCGGGCGGTCTCGGCGGCCAGCCGGCCGTACTCTCGGGCCGTCTTGTGGCCGGTCTGCCAGGGGCCGTCCATCTCGTTGCCCAGGCACCACATCCTGATGTCGTGCGGCTCCTTGGCGCCGTTGGCGACGCGCAGGTCGGACAGCGTGGTGCCGGACGGGTGGTTGGCGTACTCCAGCAGGTCGAGGGCCTCGGCGAGGCCGCGGGTGCCGAGGTTGACGGCCATCATGGGCTCCACGCCTGCCTTGCGGCACCAGCGGACGAACTCGTCGACGCCGACCTCGTTCGTCTCCGTGCTGTGCCAGGCCAGGTCTAGCCGGCGCGGGCGCTCGGCGACGGGGCCGATGCCGTCCTCCCAGCGGTAGCCGGAGACGAAGTTGCCGCCGGGGTAGCGGACGGTGGAGACGCCCAGCTCCCTGGTCAGGTCGAGGACGTCGCGGCGGAAGCCGTCCTCGTCGGCGGTGGGGTGGCCGGGCTCGTAGATGCCGGTGTAGACGCAGCGCCCGAGGTGCTCCACGAACGTGCCGAAGGTGCGCCGGCGTACCGGGGCGACCTTGAAGGCGGGATCGAGGGTGAGTCTGGCCTGATGCACGGGCGGCGCTCCCTGTTTCTCGGGCGTTACGTGGTCCCGATTGTTAGCGCTATCACAGGGACCGGTCAAGGGGTGGCGATCGCCGCAACCGGTTGCGGGCGGACCCTTGACAGGCTGCTTGTTACCGCTAACACTCGGGTAACCCCGCCGAAACAACGGGGTCCGCGCGGCGGCCTCCGCGACCCGGACGGCTCGCCCTACCGCCTACGCGCCAGGCGCGGAAGGCCCCTTCATGGCTGCCCTGAACCTCCCGGATGTTAGCGAGAACATGGCCTAGCGATAGCTCGGTGAAGGAAGAGGCCCCCAGTGCACGGTCCCCCCGACATCACCCGCCGGCACCTTCTCGGCGGCAGCCTCGCACTGCTCGGCGCCGCCGCCACAGGATGCGCGATCCCCGTGGGGCTCGGCTCGTCCCAGACCCGCGTGCAGTACTGGCACTTCCTCGGCGCCAGCGACGGCATCATCATGAACCAGATGGTCCAGGCGTTCGCCGAGCAGACCCCCGACATCTTCGTCGAGGAGAACGTGCTCGCCTGGGGCGAGCCCTACTACACCAAGATCGCGATGGCCGGCTCCGGCGGGCGCTCGCCCGACCTGGCCACCTTCCACCTGGCCCGGCTGGCCGGCATCGGCGCGGGCAAGATCCTCGACCCGATCAACGTCGAGCTGCTGGAGGAGGCCGGACTCAAGGCCGCCGATTTCAGCCCGCCCATCTGGGAGCGCGCCCATCTCGACGGCGTGCTGTACGCGATCCCGTTCGACGCGCACCCGATGGTGCTGTACTACAACACCGACCTCTGCGGGCGGGCGGGGCTGCTCGGGCCCGACGGCAAGCTGCTGCCCACCAAGGGCGTGGACGAGCTCATCGCCCAGCTCACCAAGGCCAAGGAGGTGATGGGCGGCAAGCCGCCGCTGGCCTTCGACGCGCTCGGCCTCGGCACGGTGGGCCCGTGGCGGGTGTGGTACGCGCTGTATGCACAGAGCGGCGGCACCCTGTTGTCGGACGACGGCACGAAAGTCACCATCGACGACGCCAAGGCGCTGGAGGCCCTGCGGCTCATGCAGCGGCTGGGCAAGGAGGGGCTGTGCGACTGGCGTACGGACTACGGCGCCTCCGTCGCCAAGTTCACCAACGGCGAGGCCGCGTTCCTGTGGAACGGCGACTGGGAGACCACCGGCCTCAAGGAACGCAGGACGCCGTTCAGCATGACCCGCTTCCCCGCCGTCCTCGGCACCGGCGCCGCGCAGGCCGACTGCCACTCGTTCGTGCTGCCGCACCAGCGCGACCGGGACCCCGAGGTGGAACGGGCCACCTACCGCTTCATCGCCTACCTGGTCAAGAACAGCGCCGACTGGGCGGTGGCCGGGCACGTGCCCGCGTACCTGCCCGCGCTCGAACAGCCCGAGTACCTGGCGTTGCAGCCGCAGTCGGAGTACCGCTCCGTCATCACCGAGGTCGCCCTCGACCCGCAGGTCTGGTACACCGGCTCGGCCTCGCGGCTGTGGATCGAGTTCGGTGAGGCGTTCTCCCCCGTCATCGGCGGCACGCGCACGCCGGAGGACGGCCTGGCCGCCGCCAAGGCCGCGCTGACCCGGCTGATGGCCGCCCCGAATCCCTTCCCCGACGAGGAGCGCTGATGACGACCACCGTCGCCGCCCCCGCGACCGCCGCCCCCGTCGCCACGCCCAAGGTCCGGCGCGGCTGGACCCAGCACGGGATGGTGTTCGTGGCGCCGTTCCTGCTGATCTACGTGGCCTTCCTCGTGTGGCCGACCCTGCTCGGCTTCCAGATGAGCCTGTCGAGCGTCAACATCGCCGGCGGCAACAACAAGTTCGTCGGCTTCGACAACTACGTCGAGGCGTTCGGCGACCCGCGCATGTGGCGCTCGTTGTGGAACACGGTGGTCTTCACCGTGCTGAGCACGATCCCGCTGGTCTTCCTCGGGCTGGTGTTCGCGCTGCTGGTGCACAACCTGCGGTTCGTGCAGTGGTTGTGGCGGCTGTCGTTCTTCGGGCCGTTCCTGCTGCCGTCGGCCGTCGTGTCGATCCTGTGGCTGCAGATGATCTACCCGCCCGACTACGGCCTGATCAACGGCACGCTCGGCACCGACGTGCTGTGGCTCGGCGACCCGTCCGTGGCCATGTGGTCGATGGTGCTGACCACCGTCTGGTGGACGGTGGGCTTCAACTTCCTGCTCTACCTGGCCGCCCTGCAGTCGATCCCGCAGCACCTGTACGAGGCCGCCGCCATCGACGGCGCCTCCGCCTGGGACAAGCTGCGCTCCATCACCCTGCCGCTGCTCGGCCGCACCACGGCGCTCATCGTGGTGCTGCAACTGGTGGCCTCGCTGAAGGTCTTCGACCAGATCTACCTGATGACCGGCGGCGGGCCGCAGGACTCCACCCGGCCGATCATCGAGTACGCCTACGACGTCGGCTTCACCGGTTACCGCACCGGCTACGCCTCGGCCGTGTCGTACATCCTGTTCGCCCTGATCGTCATCGTCTCCCTGGCGCAGCTCCGGCTGTTCCGCAAGCGCGAGGAGGTCGCGTCGTGACCAAGCGGTTCAGCTGGAGCCAGCTCATCCTGCTCGTCATCGCCCTGGTGCTGGCGGCCGTCTGGCTCGCCCCCGTCCTGTGGGCGGTGGCCACCTCGCTCAAGCCGGAGGACGAGACCACCAAGCTGCCGCTGCAGTGGTTCGGCAGCGAGCTCACCCTCGACTCCTACGCGCTGGTCCTGGGGACCGGCGGCATCGTCAAGTGGGCGATCAACTCGACCGTCACCGCGGTCATCGTCACGTTCCTGACCGTGCTGTTCTCCGCCATGGCGGCGTACGGCTTCGCCCGCACCCAGTTCAGGGGGCAGCGGGTGCTGCTGGCGCTGATCCTGGCGGGGATCATGGTGCCGCCGCAGGTGCTCATCGCGCCGCTGTTCGCCGAGATGGTCACGCTGGGGCTGGTGGACACCTGGTGGGCCATCATCCTGCCGCAGGTGGCGGCTCCGCTGATCGTCTACATCCTGGTCAAGTTCTTCCAGGACGTGCCGCCTGAGCTGGAGCAGGCCGCCTTCGTGGACGGGGCCGGGCGGTGGCGGGTCTTCTTCACCATCGTGCTGCCCCTGTCGCGGCCGGTCCTCGCCGCCGTGGCGATCTTCACGTTCATCACCACGTGGAACAACTTCCTGTGGCCGTTCCTCGTCTCCACCGATCCGAACACGATGACGTTGCCGGTGGGGCTGGCGAACGTGGTGCAGGGGACGTTCGGGCTGCGGTACGCGCAGATCATGGCGTCGGTGGTGCTGGCGGGGCTGCCGCTGCTCGTCGTGTTCGTGATGTTCCAGCGGCAGATCGTACGGGGGGTGGCGCACACGGGGCTGGCCGGTCAGTGAGGGTAGCCACGGCTGTCAGAAGGGCTCGTAGCAGTCGTAGTTGCGCTGGGCCACGATGCGGCCGTCGCGGAACTCCAGGAACACGCCGAGGTGGGCCCGGAGCACGTGGCCGGCGGGCAGGTCGCGCAGGGGGACGGCCAGGGTGCCGGTCCACAGGACCTCCAGGGCCACCTGGTCGCCGGACGCGACCGCGTTGCGCACCTCGAAGCGCTGCTCACTGATCACCTTGGCCCCGCGCTCTGCCGCCTCGCACAGGCCGTCGAGGTCGCGGACGGCGCCGCCGGGGAAGAGCAGGTTGGGCAGCTCGTGCTGGACCACGTCGGGGTGGAGGTAGGGCTCGGTGCCCGTGCCGTCGGCGACCGCCTGGTGGTAGCGGACGGCGAGGTCGATGTGGGGATGCATATTAACAACCGTAGTTGTACAACCATGGTTGTCAAGGGCAGGATGGGTGGCATGACCGTGGAGCCACGCGACCTCGATCTCGGCACCCTCGCCCTGTTCGTCGGCTCGGCCGCCGCCGCGGCCGTGCAGGAGGAGCTGGCCGCGCAAGGGTTCGCCGGGTTGCGGGTCTCCCATGGGTACGTCTTCCAGCACCTCGTCGAGGAGGGCCGGACGATCGGGGAGCTGGCCGGGCGGATGGAGGTCACGCAGCAGGCGGCGTCCAAGGTGGTGGGCGAGCTGGAAGGGCTGGGGTACGTCGAGCGGGTGCCGGATCCGCGCGACGCGCGCGTTCGGCGGGTGCGGCTGAGCCGGCGCGGGCGCGAGGCGGTGGCGGCGGCGCGGCGGGCCCGGGCGGCGCAGGAGGAGCGGCTGGCGGAGCTGGGCGGGCGCGCGCGGGTGGAGGAGTGCCGGGCGCTGCTCGCCGAGTTGCTCGGCGAGCTGGGCGGGGCCGGGGCCGTCCGGCGGCGGGAGGTCCGGCCGCCGCGGTGACGTCAGGTCGCGCGGCTCGTCCCTGAGGCGCCCCCGCAGGCCGCACGCCTGTTCACTTCTGGGGGACGAGCGTGCGCGCGCTCACTCCTGGACGAGCGTGTCCCCGCTCAGTTCTGGGCGAGCGGGCCGCGCTCACTCCTGGTGGACGAGCAGGACGAACGTGCGGGCGTAGGAGACGCCGCCGGCCGGTCGCGGCCAGTCGAGCTGCGCCAGCGCCCGCGACCCCGCCTCGTGGCAGGCGCCGTTGACCCGCACCTCGGCGGTCTGCGTGCCGGCGCCGCCGCCGAAGAACGCCTTGACCCCCACGAGGTGCTCCCGTTCGAGCGTGCCCTTGAGCGCCGGGGCCAGGTGCGGCAGCAGGACGTGCTGGACCGCCCACCGCTGCACGGCGTCGTGCTCGTCGCCCGTGCCCCAGCCGACGATGCCGCCGTGGATGGCGTGCCAGCCGGGGAAGCCGTCGGGGTCGCCCGGGGCGAAGTGGGCGGCGTGGGAGCCGTCCTGGACGAGGAGTTCGAGCAGGGCGCCGCCGGTCGTGCCGAGCCACATCTGGATCGCCCGGTCCACCGCCTCCTCGACGGTGGCGCCGTAGCCGGTGACGCAGTCGGAGATCGTGGTGTCGAGGTTGAGGACGAAGTCGAGGTCGAGGTGGGCGGGGCTGCCGGTGTGGTCGGCGCCGAGGCGTACGGCGAGCGTGCCCGGGCCCTCGGCCAGGCCGTCACGAACCTCCCAGTGCTGCCCCGTGGCCGCGCTCAGCTGCTCGGCGACCCTGCCGAGCACCACCTCGTCCGCCGGCCGTACGCCGTCCATGCCCGCACCCCTCGCCTCGCGCTCGCCTCGTCACCCGCCAGGCTAGTTGATCATCGAGTGGGCGGGCGCGCGATATTGAGCAGCCCGTCCGCCGGATCTCCGTGGCAGGGCGGGGCGAGCCAGGCGCGAGGGCCGTACGCGCGCCACAGCCGGGGCCAGCGGGCGGCGAACCCCTCGACGGTGGTCGGCCACGGCTCACCCGCCGGCCCACTGAAGCCGACACCGATGTCGTCGTCCTCCTCCCACCAGGCCTCCTCGTCACCGGTGATCGCGGTGTGCGCCCGGTGCGCCACGCCGAGGGCCTCCTCCAGCGTCGCGTCACCGTCCACGAAGGCCAGCTCCAGCTCCGCCAGCCGGTCGGGGTCGGTGGCGGCGACCTCGGCGACCCGTCTGCCGTGGCACACCAGCCAGGCGCGGAAGTACTCGAACCCGTCGTCGCTGCAGAAGTCGAGCATGATGGCGCCCGCTCCCCACAACTCCCAGGTGTAGAGCGCGTCCATGGCCTGCTCCCACTGCGCGCCGAACTCGCGCACCCGCGCGGCCGACGTCCGGCTCAGCCACTCCACCAGCAGCTCGATCTGGCCGAGTGCGTCGCCGCCCGCGTCGGCGCGGGCCCGCTCGACGAGCTCCCAGAAGGGTTCCAGGTCCACGGCAGGCAAACATACCGAACGGGTCCGACGTTGCCAGGGAACTGCCAGGAACGCGGGGTAGTCTGCCTCTGCATGAACTGCCCCCGAGTTCTCGTTCCCCCTGGTCCCGACGCTGGAGTCGCCGACCGCGGGCGCCCCGCGTGAGAATCCGCTACCTCATGCTGCACGCCTTCGGCATGGGCGGCACCATCCGCACGGTCGTGAACCAGGCGAACGCGATGGCCGCCGCCGGCCACGACGTCGAGCTGGTCAGTCTGGTACGGCGGCGCGACAACCCGCAGTTCGCCCTGGACCCCCGGATCACCGTCAGCACCCTGGTCGACCAGCGCGGCGGCCGTCAGGCGGACTCGGTGGCGCGCAGGGCGTGGCGCCGGGTGCGCGGGAAGATGGTGCCGCGGGGCGAGTTCGCGGCCGACTACTTCACCGAGCGGGTGGAGTGGGCCGCCATGGAGTACGTCTCGCGGCTGCGTGACGGCATCCTGGTCACCACCCGGCCGGCGTTGAACCTGATCTCCGCCCGGCGTACGCCGAAGACCGTCATCCGCGTCGCCCAGGAGCACATGAACCTGTCGGCCTACCCCGACACCATCCGCAGGGAGATCGCCCGCTACTACGACCGCTTCGACGCCATCACCGTGCTGACCCGCACGAACCGCCTGGAGTACCAGCGGCTGCTGCCCACCACCCCGATCGTGCAGATCCCGAACGCGGTGCACAAGGTCGAGCAGGAGCCCTCCCGCCAGGTGAGTCCCGTCGTGATCGCGGCCGGGCGGCTGGTGCCGCAGAAGGGGTTCGACCTGCTGATCCAGGCGTTCGCGCAGGTGGTGGCCGAGCATCCGGAGTGGCGGCTGCGCATCTTCGGCACCGGGCCGCGCAAGGGGCAGCTTCTGGGGATGGTCGAGCAGTACGGGCTGGGTGAGCACGTGACGCTGCCCGGGCGTACCGACCGGCTGGACAGGGAGCTGACCGACGCCTCCGTGTACGCGCTGAGCTCCCGCTTCGAGGGCCTGCCCATGGTGATGATCGAGGCGATGACGCACGCGCTGCCCGTGGTCGCCTTCGACTGCCCGACCGGCCCCGGCGACGTGCTGACCGACGGCGTGGACGGCGTGCTGGTCCCGCCGAGGGACGTGGACGCGCTGGCCGCCGCACTGAACCGGGTCATCGCCGACCGCGACCTGCGGGTGCGGATGGGTCGGGCCGCGCGCAGGACGTCGCGGGCGTACGGGCCTGAGCAGGTGATGCCGTTGTGGGAGGATTTGTTCGCGGAGCTGGCGGCGGGCGAGCGCGTCGCCGACAACTTCTGGCATCGCCGCTGAGCCGGCCGGGCTCCCCGGCGGGAAAGATTTACCTACTTTCGGGCTTCCCGGCCATATAGGGGCTTTCGTACTGCTAAGTCGCCTTTTTCGGCAAAGGCACTCCAAAGCGGGCGGCATTCTGTGCCGTATGCGTCATCGGAAGGCTTTTCTTGCTGCCAAGGCAGGCGCTCTTGCCCTGGTCACAGGGCTGACCGCGCCCGCGCATGCCGGCGTGACCACCGCTGCGGCCGTCGCTTCTGTACGGAGCGACGCGACCACCGCCCCGGCCGTCTCTTCCGTACGGAGCGATGCGCCCGCCGTGTACGGCCGTGCCGGTTATCTGCTGGACGCCTCGTCCGGCGAGGTCCTGTTCGACAAGGCCGGCGCCGAGCGGATGCCGATCGCCAGCCTGACCAAGACCATGACGGCGTACGTGGTGCTGCAGACCGCCAGGCCCACGGACGTGGTGCGGGTCACGCGCGCGGACGTCGCGTACGCGGAGGACGGCGGCGGCACCACCGCCGACCTGCGCCCCGGCGACCGCCTCACGGTCGGCGAACTGCTGTACGGCCTGATGCTGCCCTCCGGCGCCGACGCCGCCCACGCGCTGGCCCGCGCGTACGGGCCGGGGGTCGAGGGGTTCGTGGCCAAGATGAACGCCACGGCGCGCGCGCTCGGCATGAACGACACCCACTACGTCAACGCCGACGGCCTGCCCACCCCGGACGGCGACGGCTACTCCACCGCCAGGGACCAGGCCGTGCTGGCGGCCAAGGCGCTGCGGGTGCCGCTGATCAAGGAGGTTGCCGGCACCTCCCGGCACGCCCTCGACGCCACCGGCGAGCACCGCTCCTACTTCTGGCGCAACACCAACCGCCTGCTCGGCACGCCGGGCGCGATCGGGCTGAAGACCGGATTCACGCGGGCGGCCGGGTACTGCCTGGCGTTCGCGGGCGAGGCGGACGGGCGGCTGCTGGTCGGTGTCGTGCTGGACGAGTCGGTCTCCAGCCGCCGCTTCAGCACCGCCGAGGCGCTGCTCTCGTGGGGCTCCGCCCAGCAGTCGGCCTGACCCCGAGGCGCGCAGCGGTCCGGCCGGCCGCCGCACCATGGACCCCGGTGATCCTGTGGGCTAGTTTGCCCGACATGAAGCTTCGAATCGCGTTAGGCGCGCTGTCAGCGTCCCTCGTGCTCGCCGCCCCGCTCCCCGCCGCCCAGGCCGCCGCCGGTACGCCACGGCTGGGCTGGGAGCTCAAGGAGACAGGGGTGACCGCTCGCCTGCGCGGCCTGTCGCCCGTCAGCCGGCACGTGGTGTGGGCCTCCGGCTCAGGCGGGACCGTGCTGCGGACCGTGGACGGCGGACGTACCTGGCAGAACGTCTCCCCGCCCGACACGGCCACGCTCCAGTTCCGCGACATCGAGGCGTTCGACGCGAACCGGGCCGTGGCGCTGTCCATCGGCGCGGGCACGGACTCGCGCGTCTACCGGACCGAGGACGGCGGCCGGACCTGGGCGGAGACGTTCAGGAACGACGAGCCGCAGGCGTTCTACGACTGCATGGCCTTCTTCGACCGCCGCCACGGGCTGGCCATGAGCGACCCGGTGAACGGCCGCTTCCGCATCCTGGCCACGCAGGACGGCGGGCGGAGCTGGCAGGTGCTGCCGCCGGACGGGATGCCGGAGGCGCTGCCGGGCGAGGCGGGGTTCGCGGCGAGCGGGCAGTGCCTGGTCGCGGCGCCGGGCGGCCGTGACGCCTGGCTGGCCAGCGGCGGGGCCGAGCGGGCCCGGGTGTTCCACTCCCGCGACCGTGGCCACACCTGGACGGTCGCCGACACGCCGATCCTCGCCGGCGACCCGGCCCGGGGCGTCTTCGGCCTCGCCTTCCGCGACCGTCACCGTGGTATCGCGGTGGGCGGCGACTACCGTCCCGAGCAGCAGTCGCCCAGCGCGGGCGCGGTCAGCCGCGACGGCGGCGCCTCCTGGCAGCCCTCCTCCACGCCGCCGCCCGCCTATCGGTCGGGTGTCACCTGGCTGCCCCACTTTCCCTTCGCCGCCGTCGCCGTGGGGCCGTCCGGGAGTGATGTGACGTACTCGGGTGGGAGGGTCTGGGAGAGCTTCGACGGCGGGTCGTTCGACACGGTGGCCTGCACGCGGGATCGGTCTTGCTGGGCGGCGGGTGAGCAGGGGCGGGTCGCCAGGCTGACGGTCAAGTAGGCGGCACGGCGGTGCCGCTGGACGCGCGAGCCTCGCGCGTGCGGCGGTTGCTGCCAGGCCCGCGGACGTGGCGCGTGCGGTCGTTGCTGCAGGCCCGCCTACGTCTCGCGTGCGGAGGTGCCGGCAGGCCGCGGACCTTGCGCGGTGCGGCTGCGCTGCCAGGGTCGCGGACCTTGCATGTGGTGCGGCGGCGCTGCCAGGACTGTGGACCTTGTGCGCAGTGCGGCGGCGCTGCCAGGACTGTGGACCTTGTGCGCAGTGCGGCGGCGCTGCCAGGGCTGTGCGAACGTCGCGCGGGCGGTGGTGGTTCCGGGGTCCTTAGCGGACGCCGCGGGGGCGGAACTGGATGCTGATCCGGGGCCCCGACGGGCGGGCGGTCTTGGGGATCGCGTGCTCCCAGGTGCGCTGGCAGCTCCCGCCCATCACGATCAGATCCCCGTGCCCCAGGTCGTGCCGGATCGAGGGCCCGCCACCACGCGGACGCAGCAGCAGGGAGCGCGGGCTGCCGACCGAGATGATCGCGACCATGGTGTCGTGCGTGCTGCCGCGCCCGATCGTGTCGCCGTGCCAGGCCACGCTGTCGCGGCCGTCGCGGTAGAAGCACAGGCCCGCCGTACGGAACGGCTCGCCCAGCTCCGCGCCGTAGTGGCCGTCGAGCGCGCGCCTGGCGTCGTCGAGGATCGGATCGGGCAGGACCTCGTCCTCGTCGTAGAACTTCAGCAGCCGCGGCACGTCCACCACCCGGTCGTACATGCGCCGCCGCTCGGCGTGCCACGGCACGTCGTCCGCGAGGCGTTCGAACAGGATGTCGGCGCCCGTCACCCACCCTGGGCGCAGGTCGATCCAGGCGCCGTGGTCGAGGTGCGTGCGGCGGACGGTGTCGCCGAGCGGCCCGATGCCGAGCTCCTCGTCGAGAGCGAGCAAAGAGGCTTGGAACGCGGCTTTCATAGTGCCGAGTGTATGCGATACTTCAAACACCCATTCGATTTGAGGGAAGACCCTTTTTCGATCGACGGGTCGTGCCACGCTGGTGGCACCGGATATGAGTGGCGTCGCCCCTCGGCCCGCACCAGAGGTGCAGGAGCCACCCACCGCTTCGTCACGCGAAGGAGCAGGCCATGCTCACCACGCACTACCTTCCCGGCTCCCCCTGCTGGGTCGACGTCAGCACCCCCGACCCGGAGGCGTCGACCGCCTTCTACACCGGCCTCTTCGGCTGGGGCTCCATCTCGCTGGGGCCCGAGCACAGGCACTACCGCTTCTGCCAGCTCGACGGCCGGACGGTCGCCGGCATCAGCCCGCAGCTGCCACCAGGAGCCGTCCCGGCATGGCTGATCTACTTCCAGGCGCCCGACGCCGACGCCATCACGAAGACGATCGAGCAGGCGGGCGGCACCGTCGTGGCCGCGCCGTTCGACATCGAGGGGCAGGGGCGGATGGCGGTGTTCGCCGATCCGGCCGGGGCGGCGTTCGCCGTCTGGCAGCCCGGCGCGACCAAGGGCCTCGGGCTGGTCACCGACCCGGGCTCGCTGGGCTGGGTGGAGCTGTACACGCCCGACCCTGTCGGCATCCGCGCCTTCTACCAGTCGGTGTTCGGCTGGCGGATCGAGGATCTGCCGATGGGCGACGTGTCCTACCCCGTCATCTCGCCCGCGGAGGGCGACGAGTCGTCGGCGGCGGCCGGCATCGCCCAGCTCCAGGCCGGTGATCGGCCGCACTGGCTGCCGTACTTCGAGGTGTCCGACTGCGATGCCACGGTGGCCCTGGCGCAGCAGCTCGGCGCGACGATGCAGGCTCCGGCGATGACGACCGAGGGGGTCGGGCGGATGGCGTTCCTCACCGATCCGTTCGGAGCGCGCTTCGCGGTGATCACCAGCTCCGCCTGATCACGGGCCCGGCCCGGAGGGGCCGCCGGTCGGCCTGCACGCACGCAGTCCGTGCAGGCCGACCCTTCCCCGGCGTAGGCGAAGTCCCAGCTCAGGGGCTTGGTTCCGGATACTCATTCCCTCCGGGGAGCCGCCCTAACGCGCGATTCCTGTAACGTCCTCCTTGTGCTGAGGCGTTACATGATGGGCGCGGTGCTGGCCCGTACCGGGGATGAGATGTCCGGGCCCGCCCTGCTCGTCACGGGGCTGGCCGTCACCGGGTCGCCGCTGCTGGCCTCGTCCGTGCTGGCGGGGCTGACCGTCTCGGCCGCCCTCGGTGGGCCGCTGCTGGGGGTGCTGCTCGATCGGGCGCGGCGGCCGGGGAGGGTGCTGGGGTGGTGCCTGGGTGGGTACGCGGGTGGGCTGCTGGCGGTGGTCGGCGGGATGGCGGGGCAGGTGCCCGGGGGCGTGCTGGTGGCGGTCGCGGTGGTGACGGGGGTGCTCGGGCCTGCGCTCACGGGTGGGTGGACGGCGCAGCTTCCGCTGGTGGCGGGGGTGGGGAGGTTGGGGCGGGCTACGGCGTTCGATTCGATGAGTTACAACGTGGCTGGGTTGGCGGGGCCGGCGCTGGTCGGGGTGATCTCGTCGGTGGGTGGTGCGGTTGTGGCGGCGTTGGTCAGTGTGGGGATGTTGGTGGGGGCGTTGCCAGCTGCGGTGGGGTTGCCGTTGAGGGGCTCGCGGTTGGGGGTGGGTGAAGGGAGCGGAGGTGACGGCGGGGGGCGTGACGACGCGCCAAGTGACGATGGCGGGGGTGACGGTGGCGGGGACGACGGATGGCCGGGCGACGGTGGCGTGGGTGGCACCCGGGCGCGTGACGGACGGGTGCGTGACGGCGGGATGGGTGGGTGGCGGGTTGTGTGGGAGGAGGTGCGGGCCGGGTTTCGGGTGATCGTCTCGAACGGGGTGCTGCTGCGGGCGACCGTGGCGTCCATGGTGTCGTGTTGCGGGCTGGCCGTGGTGGTCGTGTCCGCCCCGGTGCTCGGTGCGCGGCTCAGCGGGGAGAGCGGGTATGGGGCGTTGCTGCTGGCTGTCGTCGCCGCCGGCGGGCTGGTGGCCAACGCGGCTCTGAGCGCGGCCTCGGGCTGGACCGCCTCTCGCTGGGAGTGGGTGCAGGCGGCCGGGACCGCGGTGCTGGGGGCCGGGGTGGTGGTGATGGCCTGCTCCGGGACGTACTGGGTGGCCGTGGTGGGGGCCGCCGTGGCGGGGGCGGGTGAGGGGCCGCAGCTCACCGCGCTCTTCGCGGTACGTCATCGCGAGGCGCCTGCCCGGCTGCGCGGTCAGGTGTTCACCACGGGCGCCAGTTTGAAGATCACCTCGTTCGCGATCGGGTCGGCGGTGGCGGGGCCGCTGGCCGCGTACTCGGTGAGCCTCGCCCTGCTGGCCGGCGCGGTGCTCCAGGCGCTGGCCGTCGCGGTGCTCGTCGTCAGGCGACGGACCGCCACCACCGCCTGAGCCGGACCGCACGGCCACCGCCCACCAGGCGGCTGCCGAGGTGCGGAGGCCGGCGGTCAGCCGCCGCCGGAGGTGCGGCGCAAGGACGTGGTGGTCAGCTGTCGGAGGCCGGTGAGGAGGCGGCGGTCAGCCACCGTGGTGAGCGAGGCGAGGAGGTGACGGTCGGTCGTCGGTGGTCAGTGACGCGAGGACGGGGCGGTCAGGTGTCGGAAGTGGGTGAGGTGCGGGAGCGGTGGGCGGCGACGCGTTCCCTGGTGGCGCAGCGGGTGCTGCAGTAGCGGCGCGGGCTGCCACCGCCCACGTCGAGGAACGGCCGCCCGCACCGCGCCGCCGCGCACAACCCGCCCGGCACCCGCTGGTGATCGGCGAGCAGCACGGCCAGCGCCATCGCCGACGACGTCAGGAACCACTCCCCCCACGGCGCGTCGTCCCCGCTGTCGACGTGCAGGTGCCAGCTCGAAGACCCTTCGTGGCTGGTCAGCCGGGGGGCCCGGGCCGACTCCGCGAGGAGCCGGTTGAGCAGGGCCGCCGCCTCGCCGGCGGTGGCCGCGCCCAGCACCTCGCGCAGCCGGGCCGCCGCCGCCCGCATCGCGGTCACGTCGTCCGCGCCCAGGTCGAGCTCCCCCGTCTCACCGTGCTCGCGCAGGACCCTCGTGATCGAGGCGACCGACGCCGGCTCGTACAGCAACGCCACGCACAGCTCCACGGCCCGCGCGGCCATCGCCTTGGTCGAATGCACCTTCACCCTTGCAGGGTATGGTCAGCCCGCGTGGTCGTAGCAGCTCTTGCGTCCGGCGGCCCTGGCGGCCGGTCGCGGGTGGCCGGTGACGGGTGGCCGGTCGCGGGTGGCCGGTGGCCGGTTCTGGGCGTGCGCTGGGTGGCGATGCGCCCCCACCCGTTCCAGGCAGCGGGTTCAGAGCGGGCGGCGGCCGGCGAAGCCCAGCTCGGTGCGGTGGTACCAGCCCAGCTCCCGCTCCCCCTCGATCCAGCACAGCCGCACGGGGGCCCCGTCGAGCAGTGAGGGGAAGTCGACGAGCACGGGGGCGATGCCCTTGACCTCGATGCCCTGCTCGTTCCACCCGCTCAGGATCTCCTCGATCCTGGCCTGCAGGCCCTTCAGCTCGGGCAGGCCGCCCAGCTCGGACCGGCCGCCGGTGCGCCGCTGGAAGTCGATCTCGGCCAGGTCGGCACGGGCGGCGATCAGCTCCGCCGCCTCCCTGATGACGGCGGGGAGCAGCGCGCGGGCCTCGTCGAGGGTGAAGATCCGCTCCATGGGGCCACGTTAGCGGTTCGGCTCGTAGGCGTGGATGAGCAGTCGCTCGGCGTGGTCGAGGTAGTCGTCGAGGTAGGCGGCGGCCTCCTCGGGGCGGTCCGACTCGATCAGGCCGACCAGCGTGAGGTTGCGCTCGACGAACGGCTCGTGGAAGGCCCGCGGGTTCTCCATGACGTGGAAGACCAGGCGCAGCTCGGCCAGGAGCTGGCGCATGGCCTCGTCGATCCTGGGGCTGTCGTTGAGTGAGACGAGCGCCTGGTGGAAGCGGATGTTGGCGGTGCCGACGCCCTGCCAGTCGTCCTTGGCGGCGGCTCGCCGGGCGTCGGCCACCGCCTCCTTGATCACGGCCAGCGCCTCCTGCGACGGCTTGCGGCGTACGGCGGCGCCTTCCAGGACGCGGCGCACACGGTAGAGGTCGAGCACGTCCTCCACCGACGGCAGCCGGACGAACACTCCCCTGTTGAGCCGGTGGTCGAGCAGCCCCTCGTGGCTGAGCAGCCGGAACGCCTCGCGCAGCGTGTTGCGCGACACGCCTAGCGCTTCGGAGATGGACTCCTCCGACAGCCGCTGGCCGGGCTGGAAGAAGCCTTCGATGATGCGGTCGCGCAGGATGTCGGCCACCCGCTCCGCCGTGCTGCTGCGGCCCAGCCGGGGGCGGTCCTGGGAGAGGTCGGCGACCACGTTGTCCACAATTGACAGCGAATCATGGAGCAAACCTCTTGTCGAATTGTTCAACGATCCATACGTTGATAAATATCCCCCCTCAGACTACAAGGAGCGATCGGATGTCAGGCTCCATGCAACAGACGCGGCGGGTGATCCTCGCCAGCCTGATCGGTACCTCGCTGGAGTGGTACGACTTCTTCCTCTACACCACCGCGGCGACCCTGGTGTTCCCCTCGCTGTTCTTCCCCTCGCTCGACCCGTTCACCGCCACCCTGGCGTCGCTGACCACCAACGCCGTGGCGTTCGTGGCCCGGCCGCTCGGCGGGGTGGTGTTCGGGCACTTCGGCGACCGGGTGGGCCGCAAGAGCGTGCTCGTGGTGACGCTGCTGGTGATGGGCATCTCGACGTTCCTCATCGGCGTGCTGCCCGGTTACGCCGCCATCGGCGTGCTGGCCCCGATCCTGCTCGCGGTGCTGCGCTTCGTCCAGGGGCTGGGGCTCGGCGGCGAGTGGGGCGGCGCGGTGATCATGTCGCTGGAGCACGGTGACGGCCGGCGGCGCGGCTTCAACGCGAGCTGGCCGCAGGTCGGCGTGCCCGCCGGTTACGTGCTGGCCACCGGCCTGCTGACCATCCTGTCCTTCACGCTGTCGGACGCGGCGTTCCTGTCCTGGGGCTGGCGGGTGCCGTTCCTGCTGTCCGGGGCGCTGGTGTTCGTGGGCCTGTGGGTGCGGCTGCGGATCACCGAGTCGCCGCTGTTCGCTGAGGTGGAGCAGCGGGGCGCCAAGGCGAAGATGCCGCTGGTGGAGGTGCTGCGCACGCATCCGCGCGCGCTGCTGTCGGCCTTCACCGCGCGCATCGGGGTGGACGTGGCGTTCTACACCTTCACCGCGTACATCATCGTCTACATCACCGGCCAGCTCGACCTGCCGCGTTCGTACGCGCTGAACGCCGTGCTCATCGGCTCGGCCCTGCAGCTCGCGCTGATCCCGCTGGCCGGCGCGCTGTCCGACCGGTACGGCCGGCGCCCCGTCTACTTCGCCGGCGTGGTCGGGGCGGCGGTGTGGGTGTTCGTGTTCTTCCCGCTGCTCGACACGAAGTCCTTCCCGCTGATCGCGCTGGCCGCCGTGGTGGCGCTGGTCACGCACGCCGCCATGTACGGCCCGCAGGCCGCGTTCATCGCCGAGCTGTTCAGCACCCGGCTGCGCTACAGCGGCGCGTCGATGGGTTACCAGGTCGCCGGCATCGTCGGCGGCGCGCTGGCCCCGATCATCGCGCTGCAGCTCTTCCAGACGTACCAGACGACGGTCGCGGTCTCGATCTACGTGGTCGCCGCCCTGGCCGTCACCGCCGTGGGCCTGGCCATCGCGCCGGAGACCCGCGACCTCGACCTGGCCGAGCCGCCCAGGGCCAGGACCCCTCAGGCGGGGCCGTACGCCTGATCTCGGATCGCCGCGAAAGGCGCGGGCGGCGGCTGCCGACGCCGCCCGCGCGGAAAGGGTCCGCATGAGAACAGCTCTGGCCGTCGCCGCCGCGCTCCTCGCGATCCCCCTGCTCATCGGGGCCTGGGGAGGCATGGAGAGCACCGGCGGCGGCGAGGTGGCCGTCGTCCGCGACGGCGGCCCGCTCGACGACAACCGGGTCCGCCAGGTCATCGACCCCGGCTCGGGCCTGACCTGGACCGGCATGTGGTCCGCCGTCCACCTCTATCCGGCGCAGCAGCGCTTCTACACGATCACCGCGGACGCCAAGCGGGCCACCACGCTCGGCGTGGACGTGGTGACGGTGCCCAGCAGCGACGGCGTGAACCTGGGCATCGAAGGCACCCTCTACTTCACGCTCAATCTCGACCACGAGACGCTGAAGCAGTTCGACGACAAGTACGGCACCCGGACCTTCCGCGCCGGCGACGGCTCCCTCTACCCGTGGGACGGCGACGAGGGCTGGAGCGCGTTCTTCGGCCAGGCCGTCAGGCCGGTGATCGACAACGCGCTGCGCGGTCAGATCGGCGCCATGCGCTGCGCCGAGCTGGTGCCCTCCTGCTCGCTGCTGAAGAGCTCCGCGCTCCAGCCGCAGGACAGCAACGCCAACATCACCAAGGTGCAGAACGCGGTCAACGCCTCCCTCGCCCGCGACCTGCCCGTCATGCTCGGCGGGAACTTCCTGACCGGCCTGCGCTTCACGCTGGCGAAGGTGACCCTGCCCGCCGACGTGCAGCAGGCCGTGGACCGGTCGCTGTCGGCCGCCGCCGCCGTCTCCGAGGCCGAGGCCAAGGTGGCCCAGGCCAAGGCCGAGGCGGAGGCGAACCGGGCCAGGCAGGACGGCTACGACAAGTGCCCCGCCTGCGCCGAGATCGACAAGCTCCGATCGCTGCCCCAGGGCATCACCGTGTACGCGCCCGGCAACCCTCAGTCGGTGGTCGTCCCGTCCAGGTAGGGGTTGTGACGCAATCGCCATCGATTCACAGAACAAGCAGCGGCGAAACGGCATAAACTGCGCGCCTGTGAGCCTGCCTGTACGAGAACGTTCCCCTCGGCCGGGCGGCGGTCGTCACCGCCGTCCCGTGCCCACGTCCTTGCCGCCCGACGCCCCCGTGCTCGTGCTCGCCACCCCCGGCGGCACCGCCGGCGTGGCCGAGGAGATCGCGTCCGTGGTCCGCGTCGACAACCCGCAGATCGAGGTGCGTCTGACGAGCGTCACCGACCTGGCAGACTCGCTGCCCGCCGGCCGTGACGCCGTCATCGTGCCCCTGCTCACGTGGGACGATCCCGTCATCATGGCGGAGATCGGCAAGGCCGTCGCGGCCAGCGGCTCCGGGGCCGTCGTCACCGAGGCGCTCGGGCCGCACCCGCTGCTGGCCGAGGCCCTGCACATCCGGCTGGCCGAGCGCGGCCTGGCCAGGGCCGACCGCGTCCGCCTGCTGAACGTCTCCAGCCCCGTGGACGCCGTCGTCCTGGCCACCGTGGGCGGGCCCCGCGCGGTGCACGCCGTACAGGCCACCTCGGTGCTGCTGGCGTCCCGGCTCACGCTGCCGGTGGTCGCCGCCTCGCTGGACAGCGACCCCACCGTCGCCGTCGCCGCCCAGCGGCTGCGCGCCGCGGGCGCGGAGCGGCTGGCCATCGCGCCCTGCATGATCGGCCACGAGGCCCCCGCCGGGATCGTCGAGCAGGCCGCCACGTCGATCAACGCGGGCCACGCCGAGCCGCTCGGCTCCCACAGCGCCGTGGCCGAACTTGTCGCGCGAGCTTACGGGAGTCAACTCGCGACTTGACAAGGGCTTGTAAAGATCACCGGACTCGCGTTACCTTCTCCGCATGCGCCGTGTGGTCTGCAATGGCGAACGACTCGGCCTCCGTGACGTGGCGGAGGCCGACGTGGCCGCCCTGCACACCATCTACAGCCATCCCGCCGCCGTCCAGCACGCGCCCTTCGCCCCGCGCAGCCTCCGGGAGGTCACCGACCTCATCGAGGAGGCCATGACGGCCGCCGCCACCGAGCCGCGCCGCCTGTACGTGCTGGCCGTGGTCGACGCGGCCCGCCGCGACGTGATCGGCGTGGCCAGACTCCGCATCGAGACCGAGCTGCCGCACAGCGCGGAGATCGGGTTCGGGCTGCATCCCGATCAGTGGGGGCGGGGCATCGGCACCGATCTCGTACGGCTGCTGCTGTCGTTCGGGTTCAAGCAGCTCGGGCTGCATCGCATCTGGGGCGCCCGCGCGCCCGCCAACCTGCCCGCCCAGCTCGCGATGCTGACGGCGGGCATGGTCGAGGAGGGCCGCATCCGGCATCACCTGAACACGCCGAACGGCTGGCGCGACTCGATCGTGCACTCCGCGATCGAGGGCGAGTGGAGCGACCGCTAGGTGTGGTGATCCTGTGTTGCTGACCTGCGGACTCACGATGCGCTAACGCCACTTCCCGCACCCTGATGCCGCGTCTCGCGCGACCCGCGCGACGCAGGCCATCAGGAGGAGAACAGCATGCCGCGCTCTCGCCAGCTCTTCACCGCGCTCGCCCTGACCTCGATCCTGTCCGCGCCCGCGCTGCTCGCCGCGGCGTCGGCCTCGGCGTCGGCGTCCGTGTCCGCGTCCGTGTCCGCGTCCGTGTCCGTGTCCGCGTCCGTGTCGTCGTGTCTGGTGGAGGTCTACGACCTGGACGCGATCGACGTGGGTGAGTCCGACGGCAAGGACGAGCTCCGCCTGCGGGTGGACGGCTACCTGTGGCCCGCCGGCTGGGTCGACATGCGCACCGGCGACGACGCCGACCCCGCCCACTTCGGCAACGTGAGCACCACCGTCAGCGGCAACACCATCAAGCCGTTCAGCCTGCGCGAGGTCACCCCGCCCGCCGTCGGGAGCGGCACCGCCCTCGGCTCCGTGGACGTGCACGGCGGCACCTGCCAGACGCTCGACCCGGGCGAGACGTACACCTACACGCAGAACCTCACCGGCAACCACGAGACCTCCTACTGGTACGTCCTGAGGATCCGCATGACCGGCCAGTAGCCGGGGAAAACATGACAGCAGGTGTCGGGTTTCGGGCCCACCATGGTCCATCCGGCCGGTGGACGCCGGCCGGATCGACCCACGGACAAGGACGTTCATGCGCGAAACGCCAGAGGAGCTCGCCGAGCTCCAGGCCCTGCTCGACACCTCGCTCGCCGGCTCCACGCAGCACCTGCGCTCGATCGTCGCCGGCGCCACCACGGACGCCGGGCAGCTCACCCGGATCCTGACCGGCATGTGCACGCTCGCCGTCTCCACGGTGACCGCCAAGGGCGAGCCGCGGATCAGCGGCGCGGACGGGCACTTCCTGCACGGCACATGGTGCTTCGGGACGGCGCGGAGCGCGGCCAAGGCCCGTCACCTGGCCGCCCGTCCGGCCGCCAGCGTCGCGCACCTGCGCGGCGAGGACCTGGGGGTCTTCACGCACGGCACGGTGGAGATCCTCAACCCCCTCGACGGCGAGCCGGCCGCGGACTGGCCGGAGCTGCTCGCCTACTTCAAGGAGTTCTACGGGGACAACGCCTTCGACTGGGAGAAGGAGGTGGTCTACTTCCGGCTGCGTCCGCACTGGATGACCGTCTACGCGCCTGACGTCACGAAACTGTAGACGGCGTCCCCCTTCGGATGGTGCCTGCGCGCTGTCGTTCCCGGCCTCGGCCGCGCGCCTCGCCGGACCCGCGGCGCCTGGCTGCACGGGGATTGTCGGTGCGGCATCCTACGATGAGGCTCCTCACGGAGGGATAGTCACATGCTGGACTCGCTGATCGTGCCCTTGTTCGTCACCACGGACCTGCCGCCGGAGGCGGAGCTGGCCGAGTTCGGGGAGTTGCTCGCCGAGACCGCCCGGATGCTCGGCCGCGAGGGGGAGGCGGGCGGCTACGAGGCGTTCCTGGCGGGCCAGGTGTTCTGGCTGGACCGGCCCGTGCTGCCGGAGCAGCGGCCCGCGGCCGAGGGCGAGCTGCGCTTCGCCGGGATGCTGGGGTACCTGGCCGCCTCCGGGGGCGGGCACACCGCCCGGCAGGTGGTCGGTGACGTGCGGCGCGCGATCGGGGCCGCTGTCGCCGGGCGTTACGGTGACGTGGGGGTGGCGCCCGCCGTGTTCGCGATCCGGGATCAGGACGTGCGGGAGCGTACGCCTGAGACTGCTCTGTACGTGGATACGCGGGATGCGGCGGCTGAGCTGGTGAGCGCCGCCAAGTTCTACCTCTAGGGCGGGTCCTCGCCGGCGTGCGGGGGTGCGCAGCGGGTGGGGTGACGAGCCGGGATGGGCGGGAGGTGGCCGGGCGGGCTTTCTCGTGCGATCGTGAACGTGATCCTTCCGGTGGCCGATGAGCGGGTGGCCCGATGGAGTCGGAGGTTATGGCGATGGCGGTGGTCGGGGCAGTCTGCTTCGGGCTGGTGATCGGCTGGATCGCGTACGGGACGTTGCGCCGGCGGCGGGCGGGCAACGGGGTGACGGAGCTGGCGGCGGTGCTGGCCGCGGTGGGTGGCGGGCTGGTGACGGCGCTGCTGGGGCTGTCCGAGGTGTTCGGTGGGTACGCCGTGGGGCTGGCCGTGGGGTTCTTCGGTTACCTGGCGCTGGTGACGCTGGTGCCCGGCTCTCCGTGGGCGGGCGAGCCGGTCAAGAGGCCGACCGACACGTACGACGCCCAGAGGTCCGGCTCGGTGGAGCCGTAGAGGTCGCGCAGGGCCAGCACGGCGGCGCGGAAGGCGTGCGGCGTGGGGGTGCCGGCGTTGAGGCGGGTGTGGATGTCCCGGGTGAGGGCTCGGGTGATCTCGGCGGAGACCGGCCAGAGGGTGAGCAGGGCGGCGCGGACGCCCGCGTGGAGGAGCGCGTACGAGAGCGCGGCCAGGCCGTCACCGGTGGGCGGGAGCGGCGTGCCGTGGGCGGGTGGTGGGTGGGTCGGCGGCTCGTAGGCCTTGTAGGCGGGTGGCTGGTGGGCGGGTGGCTCGTGGGCGGTGATGAGGGCCACGTCTGCGGTTACGTTCATGGTCATGAGGCGGCGGGCCGTGAGGAGGCCGTCGGACAGGCGGATGCCCGAGCCGAACGGGTCGGCGTGGTCGTACACGGCCGGGCAGGCCAGATGCAGCACGTCCCAGGAGCCCTGGATGCGGGCCGAGGTGGCTTCGTGCGCGTGGTGGGGCCGGATGCCGAGCAGGGTGGCGGCGTCCCGTGCCTCGGCCTCCACGATGGGGCGGGCGGCAGGGTCGGCGGTGAAGCCGAGGGCCAGCGAGCCGGTGGCCGGGGTGCGGGGGCGTTGTGTCAGGCGGGCCAGGGCGGCGGCCGAGGGGGCGTAGGCCACCGGGAAACGCTCGATGAGCAGGCCGCCGGACGGTGACAGCGCGTGCAGGGGGATCTGGCGGAGCGCCGGGTGCGGGATCAGGTGGAGCAGGCCGATGCCGTTGCCCAGGGCGGTGAGCGCGTCGGCGAGCAGTTGGTCGGCCAGGCGGCGCCAGAGGTCGGCGCGGTGCCGGCGGGCCTCGATGTCGAGGAGGCCGGGTCTGCGGCTGTCGAGGGTGCGGCGGAAGGCGTCCAGGAGGTCGTGGCCGACGGTGGTGGGGAAGGTGCGTGGCTCGGGCCAGCCGGTGCGGTGGGCCAGGACCGTCACGGTGCCCTCGCCCAGGTGGAATCCCAGCAGCGCCCGCGCTCCCCCGGCGTGCTCGGGGACGCTGACGAGGGCGTCGAGCTGGGCTCTGGTGGGTGGTCTGCCCCTGCGCAGGGCCACGTGGCCGGGGTCGGACGGCTCCATGCGGCGCCACAGATCCTCCAGGTCCGCGCGGGCGGTGTGGGCGCGGCGGAGGACGGCGGCGGCCCGTTCTGGGTCGCGGGTGTGGTGGGCGATCGTCATGAGGGTGCTGACCTGGTTCAGGCTGCGTTGCTCCGCCTGGAGGAGGCCTGCGGGGATGGGGCTGTGGGGGGTCGGGGGTTGTTGGGCGAGGTCGGTGGTGAGGGTGGTGAGTGCGGCCTGTTCTGCGTGGGTCCAGGCTGTCATGCCGAGGTTGAGGTGGACGGCCAGTCTGATCGCGCGGGCGCGGGTGGTTTCGCGGCCCAGGGCGCAGGCGCGTTCGGCGTCGGCCAGGGCGGCGGGGTGGTCGCCCAGGCCTTCCTCGGCGATCGAGCGGTGGTGGTAGGCGGTGGCTAGCTCGAGGTCGTGGCCGAGGTCGGACAGGGTGTCGATGGCTGTGGAGAGGCGGTGGCGGGCCTGGGTGAAGGCGTCGGTGGTCAGCTCGGTGTGGGCGAGGCCGGCGGTGGAGGCGGTGCTGCGGTCGGCCCTGCTGCGGTCGGGGTCGGTCGGGTTGAGGTCGGGTGGTGTGAGGTCGGTCAGGGCGAGGTCGTGGGCTGCCAGGTGGCTCAGTGCGATGGCCTCGCCGGCTCGGAAGCCGATGTCCTGGGCCAGGGTGAGTGCCTCGATCAGCCGCTCCGGTGCGCCCAGGCGGGCGAGGGCGAGCAGGGCCAGGACCGTTCCGCGGCCGTGGCCGTGGGTGCGTTCGAGGTCGAGGGCGCGTTCGACCAGCGGCACGGCTTCGGCAGGCTCGCCGCGTAGCTCGTGGACCAGGCCGAGGTCGGCGTAGGTGGTGGCGAGGTCGGTGCGCCGGCCCAGCTCCTCGCCGATCGCGATGGCCTCGCGGTAGTGGGTGGCGGCCTCGTCCAGGTCGCCGAGCTTGAGGTGGAGGTCGGCGAGGCCGGACAGGAGCGGGGCCCGGAGCGCTCGCCAGATCGGGGCTTCGATGAGGGACAGGCCCTCCGCGTACGCCTGTGCCGCTTCCTGCGTGCGGCCCAGGTCCGTGAGGGCGGCTCCGAGCAGGGCGAGCGATGGGACGAGCTGGGCGGGGAGCGCGGAGTCTGCGTCGCGGGACAGCTCGACCGCCTTGGTGAGGTGTCCGGCCGCCTCTTCCGCCCGTCCCATGGCCGTGGCCGCCGCGCCGAGGTTGCGGAGATGGTCGATCACCCGTTCGTCGCGCAGTTCGTACCCGTGCGCGGCGTACTCGTGGGCGGCGGCCAGGTCGCCCAGCTCGCGGCAGAAGCCGGACAGCTTGGCCAGGAGGTAGGACCGGTCGCCCGCTCCCCCGCCACCGTCACCCGCCTCCGCCCCGCGATCAGGCCGGTCAAGGGCCGCTGCGCCGGAGGCTGACCGGCCGAGCGCCTCTCCCAGGCCGAGCGTCTCGCGGCCGAGCGTCTCGCGGCCGAGCGCCTCTTCCGGGCCGGAGTCCTGCGCGCTCGAAGCCTTCGTGCCAGCAGCCCACCTCCCGGGCACGTCCACAGCGGGTACCTCCGCGTCGAGGGCCTGTTCGGCCAGGGCGCGGGCCGTGGTCAGGTCGCCGGCCGCCTCGGCCTCCTCCAGCCGGAGCCGGCGCTCCAGCCGTTCCGACACCTCCCCCCGCAACCCCTCAGCCCGCAGGGAGGCGACCGCCTGGGCGAGGGTGGCGCGGCCGCCGGTGAGGTCGCCGAGGCTGAGCTGGATGGCGGCCAGGCGGGACAGGAGCGCGGCGTCGAGCCCGCCCGCCATGGCGGCGACGACCTCGAACGGCGCTCCGGAGGAACGGAGGTCGGGGGCGGCGGCGAGACCCGCCAGGCCACTCTCAAGGTGTTGCCTGGCCCGGCGGAACTCGCCGCGCGCCTCCAGGGCGAGACCGAGTTTGATCGAGGCCAGGGCCGTGAGCCGCTCCTGGCCGCTCGCGCGGAAGCCCTCCAGGGAAGCCTCCAGCGCTTCCGCCTGCGCCCGGAGGTCTCCGTCGCGGGCGGCGAGGGCGGCCAGGCGGTCGCGTACGACGGCTTCCTTGAGCGGATCCCCCGAGGCCAGGCCGAGCGCCGCGTACAGGCGTTCCGCGGCGTCCTGCGGCTCCCCGAGCCGGGCGTCGGCCGCGGCCCGGCCGAGCGTGGCGGTGAAGAGGGCGTCCAGGTCACCTTCCGCGGCGGCCAGGTCCGCGGCGCGGTCGAGGTCGGAGAGGGCGTCGTCGGGGAGGTTCAGCGCGATCAGGCAGGCGGCGCGCATGACCAGCGCGACCGCCTCCTTGCCCGGCGCCCGCAACCTCGCGAACGCCTCCACCGCCGCCTCGAACGCCTCCAGCGCCCGCTCCGGCTCGCCCCCGGCGTAGGCGAGCACGCCCAGGTTGTAGCGCACCGACGCGGCCCCGTCGTGGTGGGCGATGGCCTCGTAGTCGCGTCCCGCCAGCTCGAACGCCACCCTCGCGCCGCCGGTGTCACCGCGGGCCCGGCGGCGCTGGCCGAGGCGGTACCACTCGTCGGCGGGCTCGCGCCGTTGCCCCCTGCGCCTGACGATCTCCACCAGCCGGGTCTCGGCGGCGGCGGCATGGCCGTGGTGGCCGCGCTCCGCCAGCGTGACGGCGTAGGCGTCGAGGGCTCTGCACGCCTCCTCCCACTCCCCCGCCGCCTCCAGCTCGATGGCGCAGGCGGCCATGCGCTCGTTCGCGGCGGTGAGGTCGTCCTGGTGCACTGCTGCTCTGGCGGCCGGTACGAGGGCCAGGGCGGCGGCCCGTCTGTCGCCGTGGGCCTGGTACAGCTCGCGGGCCCGGGCCGCGCAGGCCACGGCGGAGAGCGGGTCGTCCAGGGCCGAATATGCCTCGGCTGCGTGCTGCCGTTGTGCGGCCTCCTCGGTGGGCAGGCCTGCGGCCTCGCACAACGCGACGGCACGCAGGTGGTGCTCGACGGCTTGGGCCGGGTGTCCGCCTCGGAGGTGGAGGAGGCCCAGGTTGCCGAGCTGGAGTGCTTCCGAGCGTGGGTCGGCCAGGGAGTGGTGGAGGGCGGCTGAGCGTTCGTAGGCGGAGCGGGCGCGCTCGAACGCCCGCGAGCGTTCCGAGGCGGAGCGGGCGCGTTCGTGGTCTTGCTCCGGTGCGCCCTCCAGCCCGGCTTCGTGCACCGCGCCCAGCGCGGCGAGGGCGTGTGCGGCGCGGGCCATCGATCCTGCCGACTCGAACGCCTGGACCGCGCGCTCCAGCACCCGCCCGGCGATGCCGTGCCGGCCCAGGGCGGTCAGCCGCTGCGCCGTCTCCAGCAGGAACTCGCCCGGCTCCGCCGCCCCCCGCTCCGCCACCGCGAGCAGCTTGAGCGCCACCTCCTCCTCGGGCAGCCGCAGCGCCAGCTCGGTGGCGGCCAGGGTGAGCTGCTCGTCCACGGCGGGCGGCACGTCCAGCCCGGCCGGCGGGGCGGCGTCGTCCCGCGCGGCCGGCCAGGTGACGTCGTCCCGCCCGGCGGCCGGGGCCAGGGCCTCGTGCAGCAGGGCGGCGTCGTCCTCCCCGGCCAGGGTCAGTGCCTCGGTCAGGTCGCGGGGCTCGTGCTGTGCCGTGTAGCGGGCCAGCAGGGCCCTGCACAACGTCCGCTGCGCGCCCGCCTGACCGTGCGAGGTCTTCTGCGCCAGCTCCACCCCCTGGCGGGCGGCGAGCACGGCCTCGCGCAGGTCGTCGGCCCGCCGCTCGCCCGCCGGCCACGCGGCGCGCCGGCACAGCACCTCCGACATCAGCCCGTACGCCTCCACCCGGAGCCCGGCCTGCTCCCCCACCGCCAGAGCCTCGCGTAACACCACCACGGCCTCATCCGCGATGCCCAGGGTGGCGGCCTCGCCGGTGTCCAGGTGCAGCTTGAGCGCCCGCGCCAGCAGCATCAGCGCCCCCACCCTGCCCTGGTCCTGCGGCCCGTGGGCGGCCAGGGCGGCGCGGGCGGCGGCGGCCGGCTCCGCGGGGTCGCCGCCGGTGGCGACGGCCCGCCTGAGCAGGGCGTTGGCCAGGGTGGTCAGGTGCCTGGCCCGGTCCGGGTGGTCGGCGGGGGCGTGGCGGGCCGCCTGGCGCAGGACGGCCACGGCTTCGTCCAGGTCGGCGGGGTCGCCGGTGACCAGGTAGCGGCGCCAGCGGCGCTTGCCGAGCAGCCCGAGCCGGACGAGCGGGTCGGTGCCGAGCCCGCGCGCGCTCTCGTCGGGCGCGACCCGGAGGGCTTCGAGCATCTCGGTGGCGGCTTCGAGCGAGCGTTCGTCGCCGGTGACGACGTACCAGTCGATGAGCCCCGACGCGTACGGCGCGACGACCCCCGGATGCGCCCACTGCTCGTGCCAGAAGTCCAGCGCGCACTGCCCCGCCCTGATGAACGCGAGCAGGTCCCCGTCGGCGTAGGAGGCGGCGGCCCGCGCCTGGGTGAGATCGACGAGGGTGAGCAGCGCCTGCGACCTGTCCCTGCTGCGCGGCAGGCTCTCGGCCGCCGCCACGTACGCCCTGACCAGCTCCTCGTCGTCGGGCGCGGCCGAGCACAGCGCCGTGGCCAGCTCCCCCACGTGAGCGGCGTCGCCGAGGGCCGCGCGCAGCAGCACGTGCACCGCGTCGCCGATGACGCCGCGCTCGCCGGACATCGCGTGCAGGCGCACCAGCCCGGCCCCGACCAGCCCGAGCGCGCCGGGGGCCCAGGAGGGGTCGGCGGAGCGCATGGACTCCTGGAGCAGCAGCCGCGTCAGCCGCTCGCTCACCTCCGGCGCCGGGTGCGCCATGGCCCGGCGGACGAGCGCCTGGATGAGCAGCCCGACGTGCCGGTAGGTGGCCGGATCGACGTGCCCCAGCACCTCCTCCACCAGCCCCGCCCAGGTGTCGGCGGTCTCGCCCGGCGGCACGTTCGGGCCGCGCAGCTTCTCCGGCAGGCGGCCGGGGTCCAGCACGGCCACGGCGGCGAAGAAGGCGCCCGCCACCGCGGCGTCGTGGGTGAGCTGCTGGTCGAGCCGGTAGCGGGCCAGGTGCAGGATCCCGATCAGCCGCCAGGTGACCGCGTCGGACCGGTCGCCGGCGCACGCCCGCATCGCCTGCTCGGCCTCGGACAGCGCCGCGGGATCCCAGATCAGCCCGGGATCCGCGGCCTGTTCGAACCGCTCGATGCGGGTGGCCAGCGCCCTGGCCGGTTCGGTCATGGGCACAGGCTCTCACCGGCGTGCGCTCGCGTACAGGACCGTCACTCAGGGTGCCAGCTCCAGGAACGACACGCCCGGCATGGGCAGGTCGAACACCAGGCTGACGGCCGGCCCCGTCACGGTCGCGGGCGGGGCCAGCGCGTCGAGCCCGTCGGCCGCCGCGAGCGCCTCCCACTGCTCGCCGGCCGGCCAGTCGCCGCCGCCCATCGCCTCCCAGGCCGCCTCCACGTTGCTGTGGGCGGCGTCGAGGCGGTGGTGCGTGAGCGTGTACGCGCCCCGCGCCAGCCCTTCGACGGCCAGCGTGACGGTGCGGGCCAGCTCGGGCGCCCCGGCGGACTGGGCGCTGTTGAGCGTGCCGTTCCAGACGAGCACGCCGACCCGGCCGTCGGCGTGCCGGGCCGCCCACGCCTCGACGCCCGCCACGTCGCCGCCCACGTCGGCGGCCAGCTCGGCCTCGCCCAGCCGGTTCGCCAGGGCCAGCGCGTGGAAGCGGGGCTTGCGCAGGTTGCCGACGGTCAGCAGGCCGAACCCGCCGTGGAAGAGCCGGGGCGGCCGGCCCAGCTCCTCGAAGTGGTCGGAGGCCACCCAGTGCGACAGCGCGGCGATCCTGCCCGCCGCGGACCTCATCCCGTGCAGCACGAACGCCGCCCCGAACGGCCCGTCCCCGATGCCGTGGAAGTGGGTGGGCGTCGGCCCCCACTCCGTCCACCAGATCGGCACGTCCCGCCCGTACGCCGACAGGACGGGCCGCCAGTCGAGCGGGGCGTTGCCGTAGGTGTGGGTGGAGACGAAGTCGAGCGCGGCGCCGGACTCGGCGACGTGCGCGAGCAGCTCCGCCACCCAGCCGTTCGCCGCCGAGGCGGGGCCGCCGACGCGCAGGCCGGGATGCACGTCGCGGACGGCGGCGGCGGTGACGTCGTAGAGCAGGAAGTACTCCTCGCGGGTGCCGGACCAGAAGACGTCCAGGTTCGGCTCGTTCCAGACCTCGAAGGCCCAGTGGTCGACCAGCTCCCGCAGGCCGTACCGGCCGGCCAGGTGCCCGACCAGCGCTCTGACCAGCTCGCCCCACGCCTCGAAGTCCTTCGGCGGCGAGATGACGGCCTCGTAACCGAAGACGGTCCTGGACGGGTCGGCGGCCAGGTCGCGGGGCATGAAGCCGAGCTCCACGACGGGCCGCAGGCCCAGCGCGACGACCCGGTCGTAGACGGCGTCCACGCGGGAGAAGTCGTAGGGCTCGCCCTGCCGGTAGACGCCCAGGTCGTCGCCGAGGATGGCGTGCGCGCGCACGGCCCTGACGCCGAGCTGCTCACGCACCATGCGCAGCGCCGCCGCCAGCTCCGCGCCGATGGGCCTGCCGCCGGTCTCGTCGGTGCTGAGCAGGTGGGACAGGTGCTCGGAGCCCACCATGGCCGCCCACGGCCTGGGCAGCTCGCGGGTCACCCGGCGCGCGTCCACCCGTACCGAGACTGCGGCGCCGGCGCGGGCGGGCAGCGGCGCGGCCTCGACCGGCGCCGAGAAGGGGCCCCGCGCGGGCGAGACGGCGGCCACCGTGTACGCGGCCGGCCCGTGCCCGGTGTCGACGAACCGGCAGGACGGCACGGCGGGCACGTCCACCTCGGGCGGCACGGCTGGCGCGCCGTCCCTGTGCACCAGGTAGCCGATGGCGCCGGGCACGGGGTCCCAGGTCAGCGTGACGTGCCCGGCGCCCGCGACGGCGCGCAGGCCCGTGGGTGCCCCGGTCATCCGACCTCCCAGCTCTCCAGCCGCATCACCGGCCGCAGCCTCTCCTCCACGCCGGAGCCCGCGAAGTAGCGGTGCAGGGCGCCGCCGGTGAGCACGTTGCCCAGCGCGGCCATGGCCATGCCCTGGTCGAGCGCCAGATACCACTTCGACACGACGCCGGTGCGGACGGCGATCGCGTCGTAGAAGCCGCCGGGGCCGTAGGCGTCGAAGTCGCGGCGCAGCCTGGCCAGGTTGTCCAGGGCGGCGCGCTCGGCGTACGGCAGGGCCAGGAAGCTGGCGTGCGGGGTGACGACGCCGTCCCCGTACGTCTGCGGCAGCGGCTTGGCGGGCCGGCAGCCCTCGTAGCCGGGGTCCACGCCGGTGCGCTCGCGGTCGGAGGGGTAGCCGGGCTCGTCCATGCCGAGCTGGTCCACGCCGTAGACGTTGTAGCCGCCATGCGGGTCGTTGGACGGGGAGAAGCCCCAGTAGCCGTACTTCGCCTCGTTCAGGCCGTGCTCGATCTGGGCGCGGACGAACACCGGGTGGTTGCGGCCCCAGCTCCTGGGCGCCCACCTGGCCTCGGGGACGACCAGGTCGGGCATGAGGGCCTCGAACATCGAGCCGCCCCAGTTGGGGACGTAACGCAGGCCGCGGTACTCGTAGGTGCCCTCCCAGACGTTGACGCCCAGGTACCGCTTCCACTCGCCGACCGGCCGCTGCTCCTGCCAGCCGTAGTCGCAGCCGTTGTCGGGGAACGTGCGGTAGGGGCCGAAGTAGGTCTCGGGCGGGAGCTGGCCGAGCGCGATGGCGACGTACTGGCCGATGCGGGTCTCGGCGGGGGCGCCGTAGTGGTGGCAGGTGGAGTAGACGGTCACGCCGGTGCCGGCGTAGTCGGTGGGGGTGTTGCAGTCCCTGGGCGGCGGTTCCGGCCAGAAGCCGCCGCGCAGCAGGCCGGTGCCGGCGTCGGGGCGGGCGGCCGGGTCGTAGTAGGCGGTGAAGTCCATCGACCGCACCAGGGTGTCGGCCGCCCTGGCGTGGGCGGGGACGGCGGTGCGCACCATCATGAGTGCGCTGGCCAGCCAGCCGTTGTCCACGCTGGAGGCGAACGGGTGGATGGGGTCGCCCGAGTCGGGGAAGCTGCGGGCGAGCTGGAGGGTGGCCGGGTCGTACCAGTTGTAGAACTGGCCGGTGGGGGCGTTGCGCTCCATGCGGGCCAGCGCGTCCAGCACCCGGCCGATCCTGGTGGTGGCGTCACGGGCGGTGATCAGGCGCAGGTCGCGGGCGACAAGCGTGCTCCACACGTACGTGGCGATGTTGGTGGGCGAGGTGATCCTGGCCCTGGTCCGCAGGTCTCCTGTCACCTTGTCGGCGGGCAGGCCGGTGGCGGGCTCGACCATGGCGTCCATGGAGCGCCAGGTGTCCCTGGCGTAGCGGTGCAGCGTGCTGTCGGCCTGGGCGGGCGCGGCCGTCAGACCCAGCGACAGCACGAGTAAGCAGGACAGGACTGTCTTGCGCATGGGGTGCTCCTCTACTTGAGTCCGGTGGTGGCGATGCCCTGGATGAAGAAGCGCTGCAGGAAGACGAACAGGAACAGGATCGGCGCGATCACCACGACCGACCCGGCCACCAGCAGGTTGTAGTGGGTGCCCTCGTAGCCGTTGAGGATGTTGAGGGCGACGGGCAGGGTGTACAGGTCCTCGCTCTGGGCGACCACGGCCGGCCAGAGGAAGTTGTTCCACGAGCCGAGGAACGTGATCAGCCCGAGCGTGGCCAGCGCGGGCCCGCACAGCGGCAGGATGATGGTGAAGAAGACGCGGAGCTCCCTGGCGCCGTCCACGCGGGCCGCGTCGATCAGCTCGTCCGGCAGGTCGGAGATGAACTGCCGCATCATGAAGACGCCCAGCGGCGTCACCACGGTCGGCAGGATGATCCCGACGAACGTGTTGACCAGGCCGAGCCGGGCGATCAGCACGAACTGCGGCATCAGCACGACGATGGCGGGGATCGCGAGCTGCACGAGCACCAGGCCGAAGAGCACGTTCTTGCCGCGGAAGGAGAGCTTGGCGAAGGCGTAGCCGACCATGGAGCAGAAGAGCAGGTTCGTGGCGACCAGCACGAGCGCGATGATCACGCTGTTGGCGAACGCGGTGCCGAGGTCCACCCGGCCGAACAGCTCGGCGAAGTTGGCCGGCGTCCACGTCTCGGGCCAGAACGTCGGCGGGTCGCGCCTGATCTCCTGCTCGGGCTTGACCGAGCTCAGCGCCGTCCACAGGAACGGCCCCGCGACCAGCGCCAGGCCGATGGAGAGCCCCAGGTAGATGACCGCGCGCTGGCGGCGGGTGGTCCTGGTCATCGTTTCCTCCCCAGCCTGAGCTGCAGGACGGCCAGCGCCACGATCACCGTGAACAGGACGGTCGAGGCGGCCCCGGCGTAGCCGTAGTCGCCGACGCCGAACTGGTTGAAGATGGCCAGCGAGGCCGACAGCGTGGCGTCCAGCGGCCCGCCCCGGGTCATGACCAGCGGCTCCTCCAGGAACTGCATGAAGCCGACCGAGCTGTAGACCGTGCAGAACAGCAGCACGGGCCGCAGCGAGGGCAGGGTCACCGCGTGAAAGCGGGCCCAGCGCCCGGCGCCGTCCACCGCCGCGGCCTCGTACAGCTCCCTCGGGATCGTCTGCAGCGCGGCCAGCAGCACGACCATGGTGAAGCCGAAGCTGCGCCAGGCCGTCATCACGATGATCGAGGGCAGCGCGGTGGCCTCGGTCCCCAGCCAGTCGGGGCCCTCGACGCCGGCCAGGCCGAGCAGCCGGTTGACCAGCCCCGCGTCGGGCTCCAGCAGGAACTTCCAGGCCACCGCGATGCCGATGATGCTGGTGATGTTGGGCAGGTAGTAGCCGAGCCGGAAGAACGCGGCGGGCAGGCGGGCGATGCCCGTGTTGAGCAGCACGGCCGCGGCCAGCCCGAGCCCGATGGTCAGCGGCAGCGCGGTGAGCACGAAGACCACGGTGTTGAGCGCGGCCCTGCGCATGGCGCCGTCGTTCATCAGCCGCAGGTAGTTCTCGGCGCCGACCAGGTCGACGGCGAGCGGGTCGGCCACGTCGGTGCTGCGCAGGTCGGTGAAGCTCATCCCGATGCCGACCAGCAGCGGCCCCAGGTAGAACACCGCGAACAGCACCACGAACGGCAGGACGAAGAGCCAGCCGACGCCGGACCGGCGTAACGCGCCCCTGACCCGGACCGGTGCGGGGGCGGGCGGCGCCTGTCTCGTGAGGACGGCCATGGCTACAGGCCGGTCCCGATCGTGTCGGCCCGCGCCTGGATCGCCTCGGCCGTCTGCTCGGGCGTGGACCGGCCGCGCGCCAGCTTCTCCAGCTCGGCCTCCAGCACCCTGGCCACCTGCTCCCAGGTGGGGAACGGCGGCGGTGTCCTGGCGTCCTTGAGCTGCTCGCCGAAGACCGCGAGCTGCTCGTCGGCCTTCAGCTCGGGCTCCTGCCAGGCCGCCTGTACGGCCGGCAGCGCCTTGACCGTGGTGTACCACTTGGCCTGCACCTTCGGCTCGCTCAGCCACTGGATGAACTTCCAGGCGGCGTCACGGTTCTCGGCCTGCTTGAACACGGCCATGTCCGCGCCGCCCACGAAGCTCGTCGCCGAGACCGGGCCCTTGGGGTAGGGCGCGACGTCGAACTTGTCGGCGAACCCCGGGCCGCCGTCGTCGTTCAGCACGCCGATCATCCAGGGGCCGGAGTAGAAGGCACCGACCTCGCCCTTGACGAAGGTCTGCGGGAAGGCGTTCGCGGGGGTGTCGGTGGGGGCCAGGCCCTGCTCGAACAGCGAGGCGTACTGCTTGAGCGCGGTGACCGCCTCGGGGGTGTCGAAGGTGTACCTGCCGTCCTCGACGATCTCGCCGCCCGCCTGCCAGATCAGCGGCAGCACCTCCTGCCAGGAGGCGCCGAGCTGGTAGCTCTGGTTGAAGCCGCGGCTCGCGCCGCCCTTGTCCTTCAGGGCGCGGACGAACGCGGTGAACTCCCGCCACGTCGCCGGGGGCTCGACCCCGGCCTTCTTCGCCTGGTCGGTGCGGTAGTACAGGACGCGGGTCTCGACGTACCAGGGCACGCCGTACGCGGTGCCGTTGATGTCCACGGTCTGCCAGGCGCCGGGGAAGAACGCCGACTTGTCGACCAGGTTGCCCGGCGTGGGCTCCAGCGCGCCGGTCTTGGCCAGCTCGCCCGACCAGGTGGAGCCGATCATGCTCACGTCGGGGGTGGCGCCGCCCGCGATCGCCGAAGTGAGCTTGTCGTGCGCCACGTCCCAGCCGATGGCCGTCACGTTGACCTCGACGCCGGGGTTGGCGCTCTCGAAGTCCGCGACGAACGCGCCGAGCGCCTTGCCCTCCTCGCCCATCGCCCAGACCGTGACCTCCCCCGCGATCTTGCCGGTCGTGACGTCCCGCGCCTGCTCGGGCGCCGTCTCCGGGCCCCGGCCGCAGCCCGCGGCCACGATCGTCAGCGCCAGCACGCCCGCGGCGCGCCGGGTGGTGGTGTTCACGTCGGAACCTCCTGGGGGTGGTGACCGCAGCTGGAGCGGATGACCAGCTCGGTGGTCAGGACGATGTGGCTCGGGGTGTCGCGGGCCCCCGTGATCAGCTCGTCGAGCGCGCGGGCGGCGCGGGCGCCGAGCTCGCGCATCGGCTGCCGTACGGTGGTCAGCGCCGGCCGGGCGTGGCGGGCGGCCATGATGTCGTCCCAGCCGGTCACGGCCACGTCGCCGGGCACGGCCAGGCCCAGCTCCTCGGCGGCCAGCAGCGCCCCCAGCGCCACCTCGTCGTCGGAGCAGACGATCGCCCGCGGCCTGTCCCTGCCCTTGAGCAGCTTCGTGGCGGCCTCGTGGCCGCACTCCACGGTGTAGTGGCCGGTGCCGACGGCCTCGATCGCCCCGCCGAGCACGCCGCGGACGCCGCGCCAGCGCTCGTCCACGTCGTCGTCGCTGGTCAGTGGGGCGCCGAGGAAGGCGAAGCGGTCGTAGCCGTGCTCGCGCAGATGCGCGGCGAGCGCCCGCGCCGAGGCGGTGTTCTCGCTGCGCAGCGTGTCGGCGCCGGGCAGCGGGTCGCGGGAGACGAACACCAGCCGGACGCCGAGCCGGACCAGCTCCGCGACCAGCGGCTCCGGGACGGTGTGGCCGAAGATGAGCATGCCGTCCACCCGGCCGGCCAGGTCCTTGATCAGGTCGCCGACCTTCGTGCGGCCCTTGGTGGACAGGATGATCACCGAGCGGCCCAGCTCGGAGGCGACCTCCTCGTAGCCCAGCAGCACCTCGGCGTAGTACGGGCCCGCCAGGTCGGGGAAGACCACGCCGTTGGCGGCGTGGCGGCCCTCGGCGAGGCTGACGCCCAGGTGGCTGGGCGTGTAGTTGAGCTCCTCGACGGCCTTGAGCACCTTCTCACGCGTCTTGGCGGCGACGGGGCCGGTGCCCCGCAGGGCCCTGGACACGGTGGCGATCGACACGCCCGCCCGCTTGGCCACTTCGTAGATGGTCACGTCCATGGAGCTGCGGCTTCCTTTCGTGTAAGCGCTTACAGAGAGGGTTGAGTGAAAGCGCTTACAGAAATGTACGTGCCAACCACGTTAACTTCTCTCCCAGACCCCGTCGAGTAACGGTGAGGTCACGGCGAGGATGGGTAGGTTCGGCTGCATGCTCTACGGCGAAGAACATGTCCGGCGTTACCAGGAGACCGACGGGGCGGAGGGCCACGACTGGAACGACACCGTCGTGCTCCTGCTGACCACCAAGGGGCGCAAGTCCGGCCGCCCCTTCACCACGCCCCTCATCTACCAGCCGTTCGGCGACGACTACCTCGTGGTGGCGTCCAAGGGCGGCGACCCCGACCATCCGGGGTGGTACAAGAACCTCCAGGCCAACCCGGAGGTGGAGGTGCAGGTGAAGGGCGACAAGTTCAAGGCCCGCGCCCGCACGGCCGCGCCGGAGGAGAAGCCCGAGATGTGGAAGGTGATGGCGCGCACCTGGCCCGACTACGACGAGTACCAGAAGAAGACCGACAGGGAGATCCCCGTCGTCGTGCTCGAACGCGCCACCTGACAGCGCGGAAGGCCCCGCCGTGACGGGGCCTTCCGCCGGTTCTCACTTGATCTGGTACGCCCGCACCACGGTCTGGGTGAAGGCGTTGCCACCGGTGTCGGCGGCCTTGACCCGCAGCGAGGCGAACGTGCCGCGCGCCCAGGCCGGGTGCCAGGTCCCGGCCGACCACTCGCCCTTGCCCGACGGGTGCACCAGCGTGGGCAGCCAGGTGCGGCCGTCGTCGTAGGAGATGTCGAGGCTGAGCGTGCGCAGCTTCAGGTCGGGCGAGCCGGCCTGGCGCTGGAGGCGCAGGGGCAGGCGCGCGGGGCCGACGGCGGCCCTGTTGCGCTCGTCCAGCTCGGCGTCGATCTTGACGGCCAGCAGCGGCAGCAGCTGCCGCTCGCCCGCCGCCGGGGTCTTCGACCGGAACCGCCACTCGGCGCTGACCCGGGTGGACAGCTGCGTCATGGCGGGGGCCCGGTCGGCGGTCATCGTCAGGCGGTACTCGCTCTCCTTGCGCTCGGCGGGCACGTCGATCCAGCCGGGCAGGGTGTCGGTGGTGCTGTAGATCTCCTTGCCGTCGCGGTAGAGCTTGGCCTGCGGGGCCGTGTACGAGCCGAAGGAGTGGCGGTCGGGCCTGCCGTCGTCGAACAGCGAGGTGCTGAACTGCAGCAGGTTCTCCTCGCGCCAGTTGTAGTCGCCGTCGGGGTTGAGCGCGGCCCCGAGGACGGCGCCGTTCCAGCGCTCGGTGCTCTTCCGGCCGGCGCGGTAGACGGTGGTCCGGCCGAAGAAGAACTGGTCGAGGTCGTCGATGCCCTCCGGCGGGAGCTTGTACTGGGCGAAGGACGGGTACCAGCCGGTGTCGCCGGGCGTGTAGTACTCGGTCCTGGTGAACGGCAGCGGCACGTGCGCCACGTGCACGTACGGCATCCAGGCCAGCTCTGTCCCGTACAGGACGGGCAGCGCCATGTGCTCGCCGGTCTTGCCGTCCCGCTGGGCGGCGTAGGTGGAGGTCACCTCGGCCAGGTCGCGGCGGCGCGGGCGGTAGCCGGGGTCGGCGGGGATGCGCGGCTCGGCCTTCATCAGGTGGTAGAAGTACGGGCTGGCGTCGTAGGTGCCGTCGCCCTTCGGCTTGGCCCACTGGGTCCAGCGGTAGTAGGCGAACTTCTTGCTGGCCGTCCGGGCCGTCGGGATGGCCTTGATGCCCTCGACGCGCTCCGCGCCCCACATGCCGGCCAGGTCCACGTCCACGCCGAGGGGCTGCTTGCCCTCGACGAGCTGGAGCATGCCCAGCATGCCGATGGCCAGCCGCGCGGTCGGCTCCTCCGTGCGCACGTCCACCGGCTCGGCGCGGCGGGCGTCGGCGGTGACCGTACGGTCGCCGTCGAGCGTGAACTCCGGCTCGGCCGCCATCACCAGCGTGCCGTCGTGGTCGGCCATCAGGATGACGACCGTGTAGCGGCGGCCCTTGAGCAGCCGCAGGTCCAGGCTGCCGCCGGAGACGTCGTAGTTGGTCTGCTCGCCCGACTCGACGTCGATCACGCCGGCGAAGGCCGTCCCGGCCGGCTGCCCGTCGCTGCCGGTGAAGCGCAGGCCGAGCCCCCGCTTCTCCGGCTCGACGCGCATGCCGATGCCGGTGCGGACGCTGACGTCGCCGCTCCTGGCGATGACCGTGCCGCTGAACAGGCCGGTCGCGGCGGGCTTGGCTGTCACCGTCACCTGGGCGGTGCCGTGCGCGGGCACGTCCACCGCCTCGGCGCTCAGGCTGAACGGCGTGACGCGCTGGCCGGCGCCGTCCTTGGCGAGCACGCTCAGCTCCAGCCGGACGGGGGCGTCACCGTCGTTGCGGTAGGTGAGCGTCCTCGTCTTCGGGGCGGTGTCGGGCAGCTCGACGTCCCCCATGCCGAGGGAGGCGGGCTCGGTCGTGATCCGCTGGCCGACGGCTCGGGCCACGTCCACCCGGCCCGAGCCCTGCACGTACGCGCCCAGCTCCTCGCCGGGGGCCGTGGCGGCCATCAGCGCCGCCTTGATGCGCTCGCCCTTCCAGTCGGGGTGCAGCCCGGCCACGACGGCCGCCGCGCCCGCCACGTGCGGGGTGGCCATGGACGTGCCGCTCATCTCCGTGTACAGCTCGTCGCCCGAGGCGCCCTCGGGGGCGCCGGCCCTGGCGGCGACGATGCCCACGCCGGGGGCGATCAGGTCGGGTTTGACCGCCGCGTCACCGGGGCGCGGGCCGGTGCTGCTGAACTGGGCGACGACGTCGGCGTCGCGGTGGGAGGCGCCGACGGACAGCGCGGCGTCGGCGCTGCTCGGCGAGCCGAGCGCCTGGGGCCCGTCGTTGCCTGAGGCGATCACGAACAGCGTGCCGTACTGGGCCGAGAGCGTGTTGACGGCCTGCTCCAGCGGGTCGATGCCGGGAGCGTCGGGGCCGCCGAGGCTGAGGTTGGCGACGCGGGCGCCGTTCTGCGCCGCCCAGGTCATGCCCTCGACGATGGCCGAGTCGGCGCAGTAGCCGTCCTGGCCGCAGACCTTGCCGATCATGAGCTTGGCGCCGGGGGCGACGCCCTTGCGGCTGCCGCCCGAGGCGGCGCCGGTACCGGCGATCGTGGAGGCGACGTGGGTGCCGTGGCCGTTCAGGTCGCTCGTGTCGGGCTCGGCGGTGAAGTTCTCCGTCTTGACGACCTGGTTCGCCAGGTCGGGGTGGCCGGGGTCGTAGCCGGTGTCGAGCACCGCGACGGGGACGTCCTGGCCGGTGTGGCCGGCCGCCCAGGCGGCGGGCGCGCCGATGTGCGGCACGCTGACGTCGAGGGAGACCTTGGCCTTGCCGTCGAGCCAGATCCTGGCGGGGGCGGCGGCGGTCCGCGCCTGCCCCGTCAGCGTCTGCCACAGCGCACCGGTACGGGGCTCCTGCCTGGCCACGCCGTTGACGGCGGGCAGCGGGCGCCCCTCGGCGGCGCGCAGCGCGGCGGAGCCCTCGGGATAGGTCACGATGAGCGGGAGCCGCGGGCTGGCGGCGTCGTCGTAGCCGAGCGCGGCGAGCCGGGTCACGTCGAAGAGCCGGGGGTCGAGGGTGCCCGCGGCCAGCAGGGGCAGCGCGTCCACGGGCACGATGCTGAGCCCGTCCGCGGACCTGCGGTGCACGAAGTGGATCCGCTCCCGGCCCGGGCCGGGAGCGACGTCGAGCTGGGTCTGCTTGTTGGGCAGCTCGCGGAGGGTGACCTTGTCGCCGGTGATGAGCGTGATCGTCTTCGCCGGTTGGAGCTTGGTGGCGGGCTGGACGGGCGCCGCGTGGGCCGGTGCGGCGATCGCCGTGGCGGCCAGTAACACGACGCCCAGGAGGGCCGTTCTCTGTTGCACATCCCGCTTTCTAATTGTCAGTGAATTTTGGTGACAAGGTGGTGTCCGTGGCCTATTGCGGCAACTGCCGGAAACGGCCAAGATCGAGCACGTGCAGGAGGACGGCCGCGCGCTGGAGATCGTCGGCATCAGCGCGTTCGACGAGCGGATCTACCGCAGTGTGCTGGCCTGCCCGGGGATCACCGTGCAGGAGCTGGTCATGCGCAGCGGCGAGAGCGCCGGGCGCATCCAGTCGTCGCTGAGCAGGCTGCGGGCCAAGGGCCTGGTCAGCCGCCTGTGGGGGCGATCGCCGCGCTGGACGGCGACGAACCCGGGCACCGCGATCCGCTCGCTGGTCCGCGACATGCAGAGCGAGCTGGACCTGCTCACCGACACGGCCGACGAACTGGAGGCGGCCTTCCGCGACGTCGGCACCGACCCCGCGGGCGGCGACCAGTTCGAGGTGCTGGCGGGGCCGGAGGAGCAGGCCCGCTGGTACGTCAGGCTGCAGCAGGAGGCCAAGGAGGAGGTGCTGACCTTCGACCGGCCGCCGTACGTGCTGGACTACCACAACCCGCTGCAGACCGACCTGCTGCGCAACGGCGTGCGCTACCGAACCATCTACGTGCCCGAGGCCTTCGAGCACGCCGGGGCGCTCGACGAGGTGGGCAGCCTGATCAGGGCGGGCGAGGAGGCGCGGATCCTGCCGTGGCTGCCGTTCAAGATGGCGCTGGTCGACCGGTCGCGGGCGGTCATGCCGCTGCACATGGACCCGCCGCTGACCCGGGGGGTGCTGATCAGGGGGTCCACCATGGTGGTGGCACTGGTGGAGTTGTTCGAGCGGCTGTGGCGGGAGGCGCTGCCCGTACGTCCGGAGCTGTGGTCGCAGGGGTCGCCCGAGCTGACGCCGGAGGGCGATCCAGACGCGGGGCTGAGCCTGGAGGATCGACGGCTGCTGGCGCTGCTGGCGGCCGGGCTCAAGGACGACGCCATCGCCCGGCAGCTCGGCACCAGCCCGCGCAGCCTGCGGCGGCGGCTGCGGCACCTGCTCGACGAGCTGAACGCCGAGACGCGCTTCCAGGCGGGCGCCCAGGCCAGCCGCCGCGGCCTCGTCTGAGACGGCGGCGAGACCCCGGAGCAGGCGTGGCGGCCAGGCAGGCGTGGAGGTCGGACACCCAGGCCGGCGGCGTGGCGGCCGGGCAGGCGTGGACGTCGGACACCCAGGCCGGCGTGGGGGTCAGGCGCCCAGGGAGGCGTAGAGGTCCAGGGTGCGCTCGGCGATGCGCGTCCAGGAGAAGTGCTCGATGGCGCGGGCCCGGCCCGCCTCGCCCATGGCGCGCGCCCGCGCGGGGTCGCCCAGCAGGGCGTTGACCCGCTCGGCGAGGTCGGCGGCGAAGCGCTCGGGGTCGTGCGGCGTGCCGTCGGCGGCCTGCGAGATGGGCACCAGCAGCCCCGTCGCACCGTCGGCGACCACCTCGGGGATACCCCCGGTCGCCGTCGCCACCACCGCGGTCTCGCAGGCCATCGCCTCCAGGTTGACGATGCCCATCGGCTCGTAGACCGACGGGCACACGAACACGGTGGCGTGCGTCAGGAGCTGGATCACCTGGGGCTTGGGCAGCATCTCCTGGATCCAGAACACGCCGTCGCGGTCGAGCCCGCGCACCAGCTCGGTCACCTCCGCGGCGATCTCCGGCGTGTCGGGCGCGCCCGCGCAGAGCACGAGCTGCGCCGCCGGGTCGAAGGAGCGGGCCGCGTGCAGGAGGTGGACCAGGCCCTTCTGCCGGGTGATGCGGCCGACGAAGATGACGTACGGGCGGCCCGGGTCGACGCCGTGCCGCTCCAGCACGTCGGTGGCCTGGTCGGGAGCGTACTCGGCGGTGTCGATGCCGTTGTGGACGACGGTGACCTTCTCCGGCGCGATCTCCGGGTAGGCGGCCAGGACGTCGCGGCGCATGCCCTCCGAGACCGCGACGACCGCGTCGGCGGCGGCCAGGGCCGTGCGCTCGGCCCAGGACGAGATCGCGTAGCCGCCGCCGAGCTGCTCGGCCTTCCACGGGCGCAGCGGCTCCAGGCTGTGCGTGGTGATCACGTGGGGCACGCCGTGCAGGAGCTTGGCCACGTGGCCGGCGAAGTTGGCGTACCACGTGTGGGAGTGCACGACGTCGGCGCCCTGGCAGGCGGCGGCCATCTCCAGGTCCACGCCGAGCACCTGCAGGGCGGCGTTGGCGCCGGCCAGCCCGCCCGGCACCCGGTAGGCGGAGACGCCCGGCTCGTCGCGGTCGGCCCCGAAGCAGCGCACGCGTACGTCGGCGAGCTTCCTCAGCTCCCTGGCGAGGTACTCCATGTGCACCCCGGCCCCGCCGTAGACCTCGGGCGGATACTCCCGGCTGAGCAGATCAACACGCATGAGACGACTTTAAGGGGGGTCTGGGCAAGAAAAACACATCGACAAGCCCAAGGTCCGCAAGTCCGGTTCGTACATTGGACCCCATAACCGGACAAGAAAGGAGCTTGGCGCGCGGGGTTTCGTCGATAGATCGGCCATTTGAGGGTAGCGTCCTGGACATGAGGTCCCGGAGGGTGCTTGCGGTCGTGCTGGCAGGTGGAGAGGGTAAGAGGCTCATGCCGCTCACGGCGGATCGAGCCAAACCGGCGGTGCCGTTCGGCGGGATGTACCGCCTCATCGATTTCGTGCTGTCGAACCTCGCCAACGGCGGCTTCCTGAAGATCGTCGTGCTGACGCAGTACAAGAACCACAGCCTCGACCGGCATGTCTCCCGAACCTGGCGACTGTCGGCGATGCTGGGCAACTACGTCACGCCGGTGCCGGCCCAGCAGCGACTCGGGCCGCGCTGGTTCTCCGGCTCCGCCGACGCCTTGTTCCAGAACCTGAACCTGATCTACGACGAGATGCCCGAGCACGTGATCGTGTTCGGCGCGGACCACATCTACCGCATGGATCCGCGGCAGATGGTCGAGCAGCACGAGGACTCCGGCGCCGACGTCACGGTGGCGGCCATCAGGCAGCCGCTGTCGCTGGCCGACCAGTTCGGCGTGATCGAGACCGACCCCGAGGGGCGGCGGATCGTGGCCTTCAGGGAGAAGCCGAAGGACGCGGTGGGGCTGGCCGACTCCCCCGACGAGGTGTTCGCCTCGATGGGCAACTACGTGTTCAAGACGCAGTCGATGATCGACGCGCTGCGTGAGGACGCGCTCGACCCGACCAGCAAGCACGACCTGGGCGGCAACATCATCCCCATGCTGGTCAAGTCGGGCGGCGCCGACGTGTACGACTTCGCCAACAACATGGTGCCGGGCTCCAGCGAGCGCGATCGCGGCTACTGGCGCGACGTGGGGACGCTGGACGCGTACTACGAGGCCCACATGGACCTCATCTCGGCACACCCGATCTTCAACCTCTACAACGACAAGTGGCCGATCTTCACGGGGCACGACCCGCTGCCTCCGGCCAAGTTCGTGCACAACGACGGCGACCGGGTGGGGCGGGCGATCGACTCGCTGGTGTCCCCCGGGGTGATCGTCTCCGGCGGCACGGCCATCAGGTCGATCCTGTCGCCCAAGGTGGTGCTCCACTCGCACTCGCTGGTGGAGGACTCCGTGCTGATGGAGAACGTCAAGGTGGGGCGGGGCGCGATCGTGCGCAAGGCGATCATCGACAAGAATGTGGTGATTCCCGATGGGGCGCGGATCGGGTTCGACCTCGAGTACGACCGGACGCGGTTCGCGTTGACCAGGGGTGGGGTCGTGGTGATCGGCAAGAACGAGATCGTCGATCGGTGAGCGGACCAGCCGCCGGGGGCCGCGGCCCCCGGCGCGACGGCACGGCAGCTCAGCGGCGGCACGGCAGCACAGCGGCGGCAGCGCAGGCAGCGCAGCGGCGGCAACTCGGCGGCGGCAGCGCGGCGGCACAGCGCGGCAGCGCCGCAGCACAACGGCTCGGCAGCACAGCGGCGCGGCAGCACAGCGGCGCGGCGGCTCGGCGGCGCGGCAGCACAGCGGCGCGGCGGCTCGGCGGCGCGGCAGCACAGGGAGAACGATCGGCCGCGCAGGGAAGTGGCCGTATAGGGAGAACGGCCGCGCCGGGCGATGAACGCGCGCGGGAGATGGTCGCGCCCGGGAGATGGTCGCGCCCGGAAGATGGTCGCGCCCGGGAGATGATCGTGCACGTGAATGACAAGGTCCCGGGCCACGCGAGTGCCCCGGGACCACGCCGGACTAAGCCGCGGAACCGGCCTGAACCGGTCTCCACTCAGAACCGGTAAGGCGAGGCGGGCCAGCCGTAGCCGCGCGAGCCCCAGCCGCCGCGCAGGCCCCAGCCGCGGTTGCCCCAGTTGCCCGGCGAGGCCCAGTTGGTGGTGTAACCGTGACCGTGGCCCTGGTTACCCCAGTTGCTGCCGCCCCAGTTACCGTTGTCCCAGCCGCCGTTGCCCCAGCTGTTGCCGCTGTCCCAGGTGTTGCCCTGGTCCCAGTTGTTGCCGTCGTCGTACTTGTCGTACTTGTCGTACTTGTCGTGCGCCGTGCCGTGGTCGCTCTCGCACGCGTCGGCCTCGCGCTGACCCGAGTAGACACCCCAGGTGTCGATGCCCAGCGAGCGCGACGCGTCGGCCAGGCTCAGGTTGCAGTAGGCCGGAACGGCGCTGGCCGGCGTGGCCAGCACGACGAGTGCGGCGGCGGTGGCAAGTGCGCCACCTGCCGCTATGAGCGTACGTTTCATGATCTCTCCCTGTAGTCACGATGTGACATCGGTTCCTCACTGTACGTAGCTGGCCCAGGAACGCCGTGTAACGCCACGCCCGGAACTGTCTCGTCGGTTTGTCGCACGGTGGGTCATAGCCACCGGTTATGACGACAGGTCTTGGACGGGATCAGCGGCCCAGCCGCATGATCGGGGCCATGCGAACCTCATGTGTGATCGCCCTGGTCGCGTTCCTTTCTTTCCTGGCCGCCGCCTGCGGCGCCGCCCCGGCGACGACCCCGGCGGCCACCCCGGCAGCGGCCACCCCTGCAGCCGCTACCCCGGCCTCCTCACCCTCGGCCGACGCCACGGTCACCGGCGTGGACGGGGCGGCGCAGGCGTACGTGGACGCCGTGAACGCGGGCGACCTGGACGCCCTGGTCGCCTCCTTCGCCACTGACGCCGAGATCATCGACGTCAGCCGCAGCATCAAGGGGCACGACGCCATCAGGCGGTGGGCGGGCGACGAGGTGATCGGCGGGACGTTGCGGGTGCTGTCGATCGCCGAGCGGCGGGCGGACGGGCAGAAGCTGCTCGTCCACTGGGCCCCCGGCGGGTCCGGCGGCTGGCGGGCGCACTACGACTTCACGGTCGGGAGCGGGCGCATCGTCAAAGCCGATCTCCAGTACGCCTGACGCTTTTGGGTCTTGCTGCCGCAGCCCTTCGGGATCACCCTGGGGGCCACAGGAGGCAGTGACATGTCACACCCACTCGGAGTCAGCCGTCCCGATCTAGAAGTCACCGACCTGCCCACGCCTGAAGAGGTCTTCAAGGTCTCCAGGATCGGCTTCAAGGAACTGTTCAAGTACGCCGTCGGCCCGAGCCTCATCGCCCTGGGCATTTCCATCGGCAGCGGCGAATGGCTGCTGGGCCCCCTCAACGTGGGGCAGTACGGATTCGTCGGCGTCGGCTGGGTCATCCTGGTGTCGGCGCTGCTGCAGACGTTCTACAACGTCGAATGCTCCCGCTACGTCCTGGCGACCGGCGAGACGCCCGTGGTCGGGTGGGGGCGGGTGCCGCCGGGCTGGATGTTGTGGGTGCCGCTGTCCGTCCTCATCGTGATCTTCGCGTTCATCGCGGGCGGCTGGGCCGCCTCGGCAGGTCAGGGCGTGTACGCGCTGGTGCACGGCGTACCCCCGGCCGCCGACGCCGTCGAGCCCCGGCTGTGGGCCATCGGGCTGCTGGTGCTGGTGTTCCTCATCACCGCCGCCGCCCGCCGCGTCAGCCGCGCGCTGGAGCTGGCCAACTGGGTGATGGTCGGCACCATCCTGCTCGCCCTGCTGGCCGTGGACCTGCTCGTCGTCCCGTTCAGCATGTGGTGGGAGGGCATCCGCGGCTTCATCACCCCGGCTGCCCCGCCCGCCGGGATCACCGCCACCCAGCTCGGCGCGCTGGCCGGGTTCACCGCGCTGGCCTCGGGCCTGAACTGGTACGTCATGGGCCACTACCGCGACAAGGGTTACGGCATGGGGCACCGCGTCGGCTACATCTCCGGGCTGCGCGGCGAGCGGCGCGCGATCCTGGCCAGCGGCGTCACCTTCCCCGACGACGAGCGCAACCGCGGCCTGTGGCGGCGCTGGTACCGGCTGCTCATGGTGGACATGTGGGGCGTGTTCTTCGTCGGCGCCATCCTCGGCATGCTGCTGCCCACTCTCCTCATGTCGCAGGCGGTCGCGATGTCGGGCGAGCGGCCCACCCGGGCGAACGTGCCCACCTTCGTCGCCGGCGTCCTCGGCGACCAGTACGGCCAGGTGGCCTTCTACGTCGCCCTCGTGATGGGGGTGCTGATCCTGTTCTCCACGCAGCTCGGCATCTTCGAGGCCATGGTCCGGGTGACGACCGACGCCGCCAACGCCACCAGCCCGCGCCTGCGCCGGCTGATCGAGGGCGACCCACGCCGCTTCTACTACCCGTTCATGCTGCTGCTGCTCGTCATCATCTCGATCGTCATCTTCCAGTCGCTGCCCGTGGGGCTGGTCGAATGGTCGGCCAACATGTCGAACCTGGGCGCGCTGATCTACCCGTTCCTGCTGATGTACCTGAACAGCAAGCTGCCGCGCCCGGCCCGCCCGCGGCCCTGGCACTACGTCATCCTGGTGCTCAACTTCCTGTTCTTCGGGTTCTTCTTCGTCAACTTCATCGCCGACTTCCTGGGGGACCCGCTGGTCACGTTCTAACCGGCGGGCCAGAGGGTGATCGCGGCGTCCACCGTCCGGCCGTCGGGGTCGGCGAAGATGACGTACGCGAGGTCGGAGGCGTGGGTCAGGATGCACAACCGCTGGTGCGGCCTGGCCCGCCTCTCCCCCACGGTGACGCCCTCGGTGGGCGGGCTGCTGCGGCACTGCTCGCGTGAGGTGACGACGAGGGTGCGGTTCTCGTCCACGTAGACGGCGTCGCGCGAGAGGACGAGGTCCGCGTCGCCCGGCTCGGCCGTGACGGGGCCGTCGGGGGTGAGCCGCCACAGGGCCATGGCGCTCCTGGCCGCCGGCCGGGGGAGGGAGACGATGTCGTCGTAGAGCGGCTGCTCGGCGGGCGCCTGGGTGCTCTGGGTGAGCTGGACGTCGGTGGTGGCCGCCGGTGGGGTGGCGGGGCCCGCGCTGATGGGCTCCTGGGTCATGAGCGGACGGAACGCGAGCACGCCTGCGGCCACCAGGGCGGCCGTCATGGCGACCGGGAGCAGGGCCCTGCCCAGCGAGAGCGTCCAGGTCGCCCGTTCGCGAGGCGGGGCGGCGGCGGGCTCGTCAGCGCGAGGGGCGAAGACGGGCTCCGCGGCCGGCAGGGGCTTCGGGGCGGGAGGTGGCAGGCCGAGGAGCGAGATCCAGTACCGCTGCCACAGGCTGAGGTCCCGGCGGACCGGCACGCCACCGGGCTCGTACGGGCGGCTGTCGATGAGCGCGTCCCAGTAACGTCGCGCCAGCGTGCGGCCCTGGTGCCGGCCGGCGCTCATGGCGTCGCCTCCCGTGGCTGCTCGGCAGGCGTGTCAGGGACCCCGCGCAGCGAACGCAGGGTGCCGACCTGCCGCAGCAGCGCGGGCGCGGAGGCGCCGACCGCGATGGCCGCCATCGTGCCGGTGATCTGGTCCCTGAACAGCAGGCACGCCGCCGCGCCCAGGGCCAGCCTGGTCGCGGCCACGAGGGAGTCCGCGACCGGATCGAGGTAGTCGTCCAGGCGCGGCAGCCTGCCGCTCCTTCGCTTCGCCCTGGCCTTCCTGCGTGCCTGCTGCCAGGCCGTCAGCGAGCTCCACACGTAGAGGATCTCGATGACCGCTCCCCCGACGGCCCCCAGACCCGCGGCCGTCAGCGCATCCATGACTCCGCCCCCAGTTCTGCTCTGGGGCCCAGCATGCTCGGGCAGGTCATGGGCGGGCGAGCACCGGGTGGTCAGGTAGTGCTCACCCGCGAGGTGGACGAGTGTGTCGGCGCCGGTGGTCCGGTGAAGGTCGCCCGGAACCGGGCCGTGGTGGCGTGGCCGTGGACGAGGAGGAGGCCGAGCGGGCGGCCGTTGGGGTTGCCGGGGGCCGTGGCCGTGCGGGCGGTGAAGCCCTGCGGGATCGTCAGGGTCAGGTGGGGTGCGCCGGGGAAGGCCCAGGTGCCGTGGAGGTGCCGGTCGGCGGGGGTCGGAAGGGTGCGCAGGGCGGTGAGCCAGGCGTGTTGCGAGGTGGTGGCCGTGTCGTCCGGCGTGCGGGCCTGGTCGGCGGCCGTGTCGTCCGGCGTGCGGGCCTGGTCGTCGGCCGGTCCGGTCACGGTGAACGTGCCGTCGCCGTGGAAGGCCCACTCGATCTCGTCGGGGTGGGCGAGGGTGACCGTGAGGACGTCCGTCCAGCCGTGGTCGTGGACGGTGATCGTACGGCGCAGGACGTGGCCGTCCCACGCCGACTCGGCCGTCACGTGCCGTGGGGACCAGTCCAGGATGCGGCCGGTGTGGGCGGGCTGGGGGCGGGCGCCGACGGTGACGATGTTGTGGGCCGCCGGTGAGCGCATCCAGGCCGTGAAGTCCGCGCCGTAGCCGCTCGTGCCGAGGTCGAGGCTGGACCAGCCGGTGACGGTCTGCACATCCACGGCCAGCTTGTCGCGGTGGTCGTGCCAGCCCGCGTCCGGGCCCGCGCGCAGGACCAGGCGGACGGCGGGTGATCGCAGGAGGGCGATCCCGGGCCCTCGCCACAGGAAGGAGCCGGTGGCACCGGACGAGCCCGGGCTAGGTGCGCGGGCGCCGTCCGAGCCCGGGTGAGGTGCGCCGGCGACGCCGGCGCCATCCACCCCCGGCTGGCCCGAGACCTGCGCGGGTTCGCCGGGAAGGTCGTCCGGGCCGAAGACGAGGGCGGCCACCGAGGGGCGGTGCGTCAACGGGGCGGTGTGCTCGGGGAGCTGGGCGCCGTACCAGAGCCGCAGCGGCGCCGGCCGGGGATGGCGGTAGTAGGGGGTCAGGTCGGGGCGGGCGGTGGGCAGGAGGGTCCAGGCGGCCTCGGCCTGCGGGGCGAAGTCGCCGGTGAAGCAGTCGGGCCAGCCGTCCCCGTACGCGGGCAGCCGGCCGTCCGCGTACGCCAGCAGCGGCGGCGCGGCGATGGCCCTGGACAGGCGGGCGGCGGAGTCCTCGGACAGGCCGGACGGGCCCGTGGCCTCGACGTAGGACAGGAGGGCGGCCAGCGCGTAGTAGTGGTAGTGCGGGTTGATCTCGTACCAGAGGCCCTCGGGGTGGAAGCCGTGGCGGACCTGCGCCTCCGCGCCGTGCTCGCCGTCGCGGCACCAGGCCAGCAGGTCCGCGTCGCCGAGGCGTACCGCGCACTCGGCCAGCGCTGCCAGGAGCCAGCAGTGGATGTTGTGGACGGCGCCCACCTGCGGCCTGAGCAGGTCCGCGACGGCCGCCGCCATCCCGTCCACGGCCTGCCGCGTGCGCGGGGCGAGCGCGTCGCCGGCCCAGCGGGCGGCGCGCAGCAGGCCGACGGCCCACACGGCTTCGTCGAGCGACTGCGGCTGCACCCGGCCGGTGCCCGCCGCCTGCCCGTGCGGGGTGTAGGCGAGGTAGTCGCGGGCGTAGGCGGACAGGATCCGGTCGAGCTCGGCGTCGGGACGCAGGCCCGGATCGAGCCCGGCAGCTTGGCGCAAGCCCAGATCACGCCCGGCGGCAGGGCGGAGGTCCCGGTCACGTCCGGCGGCAGGGCGGGGGTCCGGGTCACGCCCGGCGGCAGGGCGGGGGTCCGGATCACGCCCGGCGGCAGGGCGGGGGTCCTGGTCGAGCTCGGCGGCGGGGCGGGGGTCCGGGGCGAGGTGCAGGAGGAGGGCGGCGCGCTGGGCCTGGGCGGCGAGGGCGTCGTGGGTTTTGGCGCGCCAGGCGCCGTCCCACGGCTCCCCCGCGTACACCTTCCCGCACCCCGTGCACACGTGCCGCTCCGGGCAGGCCCGGTCGTAGCGGAGCGCCGCCCCGTCGGCGTCGCAGAAGTAGTGGTGGGTCCACGCCGACTCCCGCTCAGGACCGGGGACGGGCGTGCCGTGCCACCTGGCGAAGCCGTCGCGCAGCGCCGCCACGACCGCGCCGGCCCACGGGCGGGTCGCGGCGCGGCGGCGTACCGAGGGCCAGCCGGGACCGAAGCTCACCGCGCCCGCCCACCGCACGACGGGAACGCACGCAGAGGTGTCGCAGCCACCCGACCACCCTACGGGGACGCGCCGCGCACCCTTGTGGAAGGCGGCCACGGCATGGTTCCTTGGCTGAATGATCTCCCCCTACACCGGCTGGACCAGGCAGCACTGGGCGGATCTGGCCGACCGCCTGCTCCTGTCGGCGCGCCGGCACGCCTCCCCCTCCCACGCGCGCATCAGCTTCCCCGGCCGGCCCGGCGGCTACGGCCCCGACGTGGACGCTCTGGAGGGGTTCGCGCGGACGTTCCTGGCGGCCGGGTTCCGGGTCGCGGGTGAGGGCGGGGGCGACCCGCTGGGCCTGATGGAGTGGTACGCGCGGGGTCTCGAAGCGGGCACCGACCCGCACCACCCCGACCGCTGGGTCCGGCTGGACGAGCACGGCCAGGCCAAGGTGGAGGCCGCCTCCATCGCGCTGGTGCTGCACCTGACGAGGCCGTGGCTGTGGGACCGGCTGTCCCCGCGCGTGCGTGAGCAGGTGGTGGACTATCTGGCGCCGGCGGTCGGCTCCGATTACCCGCCGATCAACTGGGTGTGGTTCCAGATCGTCGTGGAGCAGTTCCTGGCCTCGGTCGGCGGCCCGTACGCGCAGGAGGACATCGACGCCGGCCTGGCACTGGCGGAGAGCTTCGAGCGCGAGGACGGCTGGTACGCCGACGGCGCCGAGCGCGCCTACGACCACTACGCCGGGTGGGCGCTGCACTTCTACCCGCCGCTGTGGCGCGAGATGGCGGGCCTCGGGCCGGACCCCCGGCACCTGGAGCGCCTGGAACGCTTTCTGGACGACGCCGTGCACCTGGTCGGCGCCGACGGCTCGCCGCTGATTCAGGGCCGCAGTCTCACCTACCGGTTCGCCGCCGCCGCGCCGTTCTGGGTGGGCGCCTGGACCGGGGTCGGCTCGCCGGGGCTGCTGCGCCGGGCCGCCTCCGGCATCGCGCGGCACTTCGCCGACCACGGCGCGCCCGACGGCGACGGGATCCTGAGCCTGGGCTGGCACGGCCCCTACCGGGCCGTCGCGCAGGACTACTCCGGCCCCGGCTCTCCGTACTGGGCGGCGAAGGGCCTGTTCGGGCTGGCGTTGCCGGCCGGGCATCCGGTGTGGACGGCCGTGGAGGAGCCACTGCCGGTGGAGCGGGACGACTTCACCCGGGTCGTACGGGCGCCGGGGTGGCTGGTCAGCGGCACCCGGGCGGACGGCGTCGTACGCGTCGTCAACCACGGCACCGATCACTCGCACCCGGGCTCCGACCTGGCCGACGCGCCGCTGTACGCGCGGCTGGGGTACTCGACGGCCACGTTCCCGCTGCTGGAGGGTGATCCGCTGGACCAGTCGGTGGTCGTCCTGGACGAGGAGGGGCGGGCCAGCCATCGCACCGGGTTCACCTCCGGTCCCGTGCGGGTGCTGCCGTCGGGGACGCTCACCGGGTCGTCGCGCTGGCGGGCGCATTGGGGCGAGCAGGGGCCCGGGCCCGATCACGGGTACTCCAGGGCGGGCGCTTCGATGCGGCACGGGCCTGAGGTGGAGGTCGTGTCGGTGGTGCGGGGGGCGTGGGAGGTGCGGCTGGCCAGGCTGTCCGAGCGGGCGTGCGGGCTGCGGGTGGGCGGCTGGCCGGCGCCTGAGGGCGGCCCTGTCACGCGGGTGGTGGGTGGGGGCGGGCTGGGTGTGTGCGGGGTGGAGGTGGTGGGGACGCCGTTGGGGGAGCGCACGGTGGTCCCTTGGTGTGCGACGGGCGGGGAGGTGGAGGGCGGGCGGTGGTACGTCGCCGCGGTGCTGCTGGGGGACGGTGGGCAGGTGCCGGTGTTCGAGGGCTGGAAGGTCACCTGGGCGGACGGGACCGTCGACGACCTCACGATGCTCTCGGGGGTGTCGGAGTGAGCTGCGGGGTGAGCGGGCCGCCAGGGCGTCCGTAGAAGGCCAGGACTAGGGACCGGCCCGGCGGCACGGGGCGTGCGAGCGTGGGGCGGCACGGGCGGGCACGGGCCGGGCGTGGCGCAGGGGTGTGGCGCGGGGGCGCGGCGCAGGCCGAGCGCGAGGCGCGGCGCAGGCGGGCGTGGGCGGCGCGTGAGGTGCGGCGGGCGCGGGAGATGCCCGGCCACGTCTTGCCGTGGCCGGGCAGCGGTGACCGGGTCAGTGACGGCCGCGCTGGTGGCGGTTACCAGTCGCCGCCCTCATCACCACCCTCGAAGAACTCCTCCACGACCTCCTCCACCACCTCACCGGCCACAAGCCCTCCGACCACACCGGCGGCCCCAGCGGCGACCACCGCGCCCATCCCCGGCCCACCGTGCTGCCCGTGCTGTCCGTGGTGCCCACGGTGCCCGCCGTAGTGGTGATCACCGTGGAAACCGGCACCACCGTGCTGCGAGCCCCCGTACTGGGAGAGGCTGTCGAGCCACCGCCCCAGCTCCCCCGCCCAATCGGTGCGCAGCGCATCCTCATGGCTGACGTGGAAGCGGCCGATGGCGTCGCTGGAGGAGTAGCGGCCGGTGCGCTTGTCGGCCTCCAGGACCACCTCCAGCCCCGCCGGGTCGGCGACGAAGGTGACCTCGACCTCGCCCACCCGGCCCGCGTAGTGGCCGGTCGGGTAGAACTCGATCTCCTGGTAGAACGGCAGCTCCTGCCGGACCCCGTACAGGTGGCCTGCCTCCAGGTCGGCGGCCTTGAAGGCGAAGCCGAGCTGCAGGAACGACTCCAGGATGCGCAGCTGCGAGGGCAGCGGCTCGACGGCGACCATGTCGAGGTCGCCCTTGTCGACGGCCTTGGCGATGGCCAGCTCGGTCCGCACGCCCACGGCCATGCCGCGCAGCGGCTGGCCGGCGATCTCGCTGATCGGGGTCTCCCACGGGACGGGGATGCGGAAGTCGACGGTGCGTTCCTCGCCCTTGCGCAGGGTGAAGGGGCCGGAGACGCGGGCGCTGCCGAACTCGCTCAGCCCGGCGCTCTCACCGTCGCCGTGCTCGATCTCCACCCGGGCCACCAGGCCGAGTGTGACGTGCTCGATCTCGGCGTCGAAGTCGCCTCCCTTGAGCCGTACCTCTCCTTCCAGCGTGCCGCCAGGCCGGGTACGCGGTGTGGACAGGACGGTGTCCACCGAAGGCGCGCCCACCCCGAACGCACCCAGCATCCTCTTGAAGACCACGGCTCTTGTTCTCCTGTCGAGCGAAGATCGGAACGTGTGACGCCCGCGTCAACGATCGGCCGTGGGATGGAGTTCCTCGGCGCGCTCACGCATGAGGAGCTGGTCCAGCTTGGCGTTCACGGCGGCCAGCTCCTGCTTGACGGAGGCGAGCTCCGACGCGCCGTCGCCCTCCTCGTTCATGGCGTTGACGACGACCGCGATGAACAGGTTCAGCGCGACGAAGGTGGACATGAGGATGTAGACGATGAAGAAGATCCACGCCCACGGCTTCTGCTCCATGACCTCCTGGGCGACGTTCCCCCAGTCGTCCCCCGTCATGATCTGGAAGAGCGTGAAGAGCGAGCGCGGCAGCTCGTCGAAGCGTTCCGGCATGATGTCGCCGAAGAGCTTGGTGGCGATGACGGCCGCGATGTAGATCATCAGCACCAGCAGGCCGATGATGGAGGCCATGCCGGGCACGGCGGCGAGCAGCGCGCCGACCACGCGGCGCATGCTGGGCACGGCCGAGACGAGCCGCAGCGCCCGCAGGATGCGCAGGGCGCGCAGCACGGACGTGGGGCCGGAGGCCGGGATGAGCGCGACGGCGACGATGATCGTGTCGAACCAGTTCCACGGGTCCTTGAAGAACGCCTTGCGGTAGGCGTACAGGCGGGCGGCCAGCTCCACCGTGAAGACGGCCAGCGCGACGCGGTCGATGGCGTGCAGCAGGCCGCCGGCCCGCTGCATCAGGTACGCGCTGGTCTCGCAGCCGATGGTGATCGCGTTGACGACGATGACCAGGATGACCGCCCGCTGCACGAGCCGGCTCTCCAGGATGGCCCGAACGCGTTCCTGCCCAGACAAGGATCTCCCCTCCGCATGATCGTTGATCATCGTAGGGACGCGTGGGGACCGTGGTCCCGGGCAAGGCTACGGTGAGAGATGGATCACAGGCCGCCGTTCTGCCTGACCCGCTCGACGAGCCGGCACACGTGCGCCCGCAGCAGCTCGCGGTCGGCCAGGCTGCGGGTGGCGCCGCGGCGGCGGTCAGCGGGCGCTCCACTTGATCTCGTACGCCTTGAGCGTGTACTCCTTGCCGTCCACGGTCGTGGTGACGTCCCCGTCGGTGGTGTTGACCAGCAGCAGCTGCTCCGGCTGGGCCAGCACCCTGACCGACGACTCGGAGGAGGTGACCTGGTCGAGCCGCGCACCGGCGGGGAACCACTTGACGAAGTCGCTCACGAGCTGCCCCGTCCGCGTCTCGGCCCCGCTGCGCGGCTCCCACAGGCAGCCCTGGCACTCGCCCTCCTTGGCCTGCGGGTTCCAGTAGAGCGCGGTGGCGGCGCCGCTGGTCGCGAACTCGATCATGGAGGCGGCCTGTACGGCCAGGCGCCGGGGCTCCTCCCAGTTCGTGCTGCCGTCCTCGGGCTCGAAGTACCACTCCGACCACCAGATCGGCATGTCGCCGGTCTTCTCCCGCAGCCACTTGGTCACCGCGCCGAACTTGCCCAGCGCGCCGAACTCGTCCGGCAGCAGCTCGTGCGCGTCGGTCGGCGAGGCGCCGTCGACCACGATGAAGTCGGCGCCCTTCTTGTTCTCGTACCAGTAGTCGAAGGCGTCGAGCACGTTCTGGTTGACGACCCCCCAGTCGCCGCGCAGCTCCGTGTCGCCGGTGGCGTTGCTGTCGAAGCCGAGGTACGGGCCGCCGACCTGGGCGTCCGGCCGCACCGCCTTCACCGCGTCGTAGACCTTGTTGTACATCTCGGTGTAGCCCTTGTAGTCCGCGGGCTTGGCGTGGTCCTTCCAGAAGCCCTTGAACTCGTTCCACACCATGAAGTACTTGACGTCCTTGTACCGCGAGGCGACCGCCGCCGACAGCTTGGCGAAGTCGTCGTAGAACTCGGGGTAGGGGGCGTCCTCCAGGTGCTCCGCCCAGGCCGAGTCCGCCGTGGGGCCCTCGGGGCCGCCCTTCATCCAGTCGGGGGCGCAGCAGAGCGTGATGACCGGGGTGGCCTTGGACTGCCGCATGAGGTTCATCCGGCTGTCGAGGTCCTCCCAGTAGTACTGCCCCGGGTACGGCTCGGGGTTGAGCGCGCCGAAGCCCATGATGTGCTGGTTCTGCACCATCGGGGTCTTGGCCAGCTCACCCGCCACGACCTGCTCGAACTCCCTGGTGACGTTGTTGGCGCTGACGCCCGTGTGGGTGAAGCCCCAGCGGGGCCAGCCCTCGTCCACCTTCGGCGGCGCCACCTCCGGGCTCGCCTCCTGCGTCTGCGGCGCGGCGCTGCTCTGCTGCGGCGCCGGCGGTCCCTGCTGTGCCGTGCCGCCCATGCTGCCGCACCCGGCCAGGATCACGGCCATGGTGGTGACCCCCGTCACCCGGCCGAGCCTGCGCCAGAACGATCCCCCGCTAGTCGTTGCCACCCAGTTCTCACCTGATCCCAACTCTGTGCATGCCGCTCGTAGCGTTCCATGCATGGGCTAAGACGGGCATATCGGGGAACGACTTTCACAGCTAATCGTTACCGTTCGGTGCTCGTGGCCGCGCGATCGCCTTCCAGGGCGGCGGCGGTGCCCACGACGGCCAGATGGCTGTAGGCCTGCGGGAAGTTGCCGACCTGACGGCCGCGCGCGGTGTCGTACTCCTCCGCCAGCAGCCCGACGTCGTTGCGCAGGGCCAGCAGCCGCTCGAACAGCTCGTGCGCCTCGTCATGCCTGCCGAGCAGGGCCAGTGCGTCGGCCAGCCAGAACGAGCAGGCCAGGAACGTGCCCTCGCCCCCGGTCAGCTCGTCGAGGTTGTCCAGGTCGTGGCGGTGGCGCAGCACCAGGCCGTCCCTGCCCAGCTCGCGCCGCACGGCCTCGACGGTGCCCGCCACGCGCGGGTCGGACGGCGGCAGGAAGCCCAGCCTGGGAATGAGCAGCAGCGCCGCGTCCACCCCGCGCGAGCCGTAGAACTGGGTGAAGGTGTTGCGGTCGGCGTCGTAGCCCTGCTCGCACACCTCGCGGTGGATCTCCTCGCGCAGCGACTTCCACCGGCCGGCGGGGCCCGCGTGGTCGCCCGACTCGACGGTGCGCACCATCCGGTCGGCGGCCACCCAGGCCAGCACCTTGGAGTGGGTGAAGTGGCGGCGCGGGCCGCGGATCTCCCACAGGCCGTGGTCGGGGTCGCGCCAGTGCCCCTCCAGATACTCCATGAGCGCGCACTGCAGGTCCCACGCCGCGTGGTCGTGGTGGAGGCCGGCCCGTCTGCCCTGGTAGAGGCAGTCGAGCACCTCGCCGTAGACGTCGAGCTGGACCTGGGCGTACGCGGCGTTGCCGATGCGCACCGGGCGGGAGCCCTCGTAGCCGCCCAGCCAGTCGGCCCGCCACTCGGGGATGCGCCGGGTGCCGTCGAGCGTGTACATGATCTGCAGGTCGGCCGGGTCGCCGGCGACCGCGCGCAGCAGCCAGTCGCGCCAGGCCCTGGCCTCCTCCTCGTAACCGGCCCGCAGCATGGCGTGCAGCGTGAAGGAGGCGTCGCGCAGCCAGCTGTAGCGGTAGTCCCAGTTGCGGGTGCCGCCGATCTCCTCGGGCAGCGACGTGGTGGGCGCGGCGATCAGGCCGCCGGTGGGCGCGTAGGTGAGCGCCTTGAGGGTGAGCAGGCTGCGCCGCACGGCCTCGCCGTACCTGCGGCCCCGGTACGCGCAGTCGCGCAGCCAGCCGGTCCACGTGCGCTCGGTGTCGTCCAGCGCGGTGAAGGCGTCCACCCTGGCCGGGCGGGGCAGCCAGGACTGCTGCCAGGTCAGCACGAACGGCAGCCGGTCACCCGCCGCGACGGCGAAGCTCGCCGTGGTGGTGCCGTCGCTCTCGTCGAGCTGCACGGGCGCGTCCAGCCAGGCCGAGTCGGGGCCCGCCACCGCCGCCAGCTCCCCGCCGTCCTGGCGGGTCCACGGCACCACGCTGCCGTAGTCGAAGCGCAGCGCCAGCTCGGTCCGCATGTCCACCCGGCCGCGCACGCCCTCCACGATGCGGACGACGTCCGGCGCCTCGACGCGCGGCGGCATGAAGTCGAGCACCCGCACGCACCCGCCGCCGGTCTCCCAGGTGGTCTCCAGGATCAGCGTGTCGGGCCGATAGCGGCGGGTGGCCGTGGCGCGGCCGTCGGCGGGGGCCAGCAGCCAGCGCCCGGCGCGCGGGTCGTCGAGCAGCGCGGCGAAGCAGGCCGCCGAGTCGAAGCGGGGCAGGCACAGCCAGTCGATGGAGCCGTTGGTGCCCACGAGGGCGGCGGTCTGCATGTCGCCGATCAGTGCGTAGTCCTCGATCCGCATCGGTCCACCCCCTCGCTCGGTTTGTGCCCCAGGGCCACCGGATGGAACGCAGGGGTTATCCCTGGGTCGCTCCCGGTGTCGCGGGCCGGAGAGGGGGTGGACCCTGGGGTCATGGCCGCTGAGGGTGACATTCTCTCGGCCGAGGTCGAAGCGGTGCCCGGCCGGCAACGCCAGGTGGCCTCCGCCCTGACGCGCCTGGGTTTCACGGTGCTGCACCTCGGGACGACGATCAGCGTGAGTGCGCCCAGGCAGGTCTGGGAGCAGGCGTTCGGCCTGCCCCAGGTGGAGGTTCCGGGGGAACTGGGCGAGCTGGTGGTCGGCGTGCACTTCGCGGAGCCGCCAGATTTCCACGCCCTTTGACGTCCATTTCTGGTCTTCATTCGCAAAGGAGCGACATGACCACGATGACCGAGCGGCGGGAGGACACCGTCTACTTCGAGGCGGCCCTGCGTCCGGACACCGGGGCCTCGATGTTCGCCGAGTCCTCCGCCACCCAGAACGCCGGCCTGGACGAGCTCAGACCGGCGCCCGGCCTCGCCGAGCGCACCGCGAACGCGCTGCAGGCCAAGGGCTTCACCGTACGGCACCTCGGAACCTTCTCCATCAGCGCGGAAGGCCCGCGATCGTTGTGGGAGAGCACGTTCCACACGCACGTCGAGGTGCGCCAGGCCGAGCTGGAGGGCCGCCCGCCGGACGTGACCGCCACCGCGGGCGCCCAGGTGCCCTATCTCGCGCACGTCAGCGGCGAGCCGTTCACGATGCCGCAGGACCTGGAGCCCTACATCGAGCGCGCCTACCCGCAGCCTCCCCCGCGCTTCTTCGCCTCGCCCATCCCGCCCCGGGTGAGCTACCACCACCTGCGCGTCCCCGACGACGTGGCGCTCCTGCTGCGCGCGCACCCGCTGCACGACCGCGGCGTCACCGGCAGGGGCGTGCTGGTCGCGATGCCGGACACCGGCTTCTACCGGCACCCCTTCTACGACCACCACGGCTACAACTACAACGCCACCCTCGCCCCCGACGCGACCCGGGTGCAGCACGACGAGCACGGGCACGGCACCGCCGAGGCGGCCAACATCTTCGCCTGTGCCCGCGACATCGACTTCGTCGGCGTCAAGATGGGCGCCAACGCCACGCTCGCGTTCAAGGCCGCCTCCGACCTCGCGCCGGCCGTCATCACGAACAGCTGGGGCTACCACCTGCCCGGCCTGGACACGCTGCCGAACTTCCTGCGCCCGCTGGAGCTGGCGGTCATCGAGGCGGTCCGCGAGCGCGGCATCACCGTCTGCTTCTCCGCGGGCAACGGGCACGTCGCCTTCCCCGGCATGATGCCGGACGTGATCTCCGTCGGCGGGGTCTTCGTGGACGAGACGCCGGTCAACGGGGAGTTCAGGCTGGAGGCCTCCGACTACGCCAGCAGCTTCGACAGCCTCATCTACGCCGGGCGGCACGTGCCCGACGTGTGCGGCCTGGTGGGCAAGGCGCCGCGGGCGATCTACATCATGCTGCCCGTCGAGCCGGGTGACGAGATCGACACCAGCCTGGCGGGGCCCGGCTACCCGGCCAAGGACGGCACGGCGCCCGACGACGGGTGGAGCGTGATCAGCGGCACCAGCGCCGCCTCGCCGCAGGTGGCCGGGGTGTGCGCGCTGCTCAAGCAGGTCCAGCCGGGGCTCTCGCCCGCCCTGGTCAAGGCCGTGCTCAAGGCGTCGGCCCGCGACTGCGCCGAGGGCAAGAGCGCGATGGGGCAGGTGGCCGGCGACGGCTACGACGGGCCCACCGGGGCGGGGCTGGTGAACGCCGAGGCGGCCTACCGGCTGGCCCGCTCGGTCGCCCCGCGCAACCCGCACCCCTTCCCGCCGCTGCGCTGACCGGCGGCCCCGGCCCCGCGCCCGTCCCGGCGGGCGCGCGGCCGGGCCAGCCGAACAGGGTGAGCGGCCCGGCTAGCCGAACAGGGTGAGCGGGACGGCCTCGGCCAGCACCCGGTACCCGGCCGGGCTCAGGTGCAGGTGGTCGCCCTCGTCGTAGGCCCCCGCCAGCCGCCGGGGCGCGGCGGGGTCACGGACCGCCCGGTCGAAGTCGATCACCGCGTCGTACGTGCCCGACTCGCGGATCCACGCGTTGACCGCCTGCCTGGCCGCCTCCCGGTGCCCCTCGGGGTCGTCGTAGGGATCGTTCCCGCCGAACGGCGTCAGCGTGGCCCCGTACACGACCAGGTCACGGGCGCGGGCGCGGACGGCGATCTGCTCGTAGCCGGCGAGCAGCCGCTCCACCACCTCCCGCTGGCCCGCCGGGGTGGCCGGCGCGGTGCCGAGGTCGTTCACGCCCTCGAAGACGAGCAGCCAGCGAACGGCGCTCTGGGCCAGCACGTCGCGGTCCAGCCGGGCCAGCGCGCTCGGGCCGAGCCCGTCGTTCAGCACCCGGTTGCCGCCGGCGCCCTGGTTGGCGACGGCGATGCCCGGCGGGAGCCGGTCGAAGAGCCGGTCGGGCCAGCGGTCGTTGCCGTTGGTGGTGGAGCCCCGGCCGTCGGTGAGCGAGTCGCCCAGCAGGACGAGCGTCGCCGCGCCGGGCTCGGCCCACACCTCGGCGCCGCTGAGGAGGTACCAGTGGTCGACCGGGGTGGCGGCGGGCAGGTCGGCGGCGTGCACGTGGTCGCCGGTGGCCAGGTGGGAGGTGGTCCTGGAGCCGGGGTGCGAGGTGAGCGCGGAGGAGGTCAGGCCGTCGGCGAGGTGGACGGTCACCGTCAGCACCGTGCCGGGGGCCACGTCCAGCTCCAGGGGGTCCGACACGACGTGCGCCCCGGCCGGCACGACGGTGGCGGCACGGCCGGAGAACGTCACAGGCCGGGAGGTCTCCGGCCGGATGCCGCTCACCCCCGCCGCCCCGTCGCGCGGGAGCGCCACGGCCATCCGGGTGATCGGCAGCGGCACGTCCCCGAACGCGTTCGACAGGCGCAGCCGCAGCCGCCGGCCGCCCAGCGTCACGCGCAGCGTCTGCCGCAGCGTGGTGTCCGCCAGGACCAGCCCCTCCTTGGTGTACGGCGGGGGCGGCATGTTGTCCGGCTCGGTGAGCTGCGGCATCGCCGTCCACGTGGTGACCCAGCGGCCGATCGGAGTGCTGGACGGAGGGGACACGGGCATGAGGGCGGCTCCACGGATAGGCGAAACTTTCGGCACGATAGCGAACGTTTCGCACCTCCTTTTCGGCGGGTCGCGGTTTTTACCGGCGCTTGTCGATCAAGTCATAGGTCCGGCGCCCCTTCCCGCCTAGGGTCGCCACCATGGACTCTGCAGACGGCGACGGGCGGGAGCTGATACTGCGGACCGCCACCAGGCTGTTCGCCGCGCTCGGCTACGACAGCTCCTCCGTCGTGCAGGTCGCCGAGGCGGCCGGGGTGAGCCAGGAGAAGCTCGCCGCCCACTTCGCCACCAAGCGTGAGCTGTACCTGGCGGTCATGGAGCAGTCGCGCCACCTGCTGGCGGAGGCCATCACACCGCGCGTGGACGCGCTGATGGCGGCCCCGGTGGAGCGGCGGGCCCGCGCGCTGCACGACTTCATCGACGGCTATCTCGACTTCTGCGTGGACCATCCGGAGATGCCCGCGCTGTGGATGCACCGCTGGCTGTCCGACGCGAGCGACATCGTGGACCTGGAGGCCGAGAACGCCCAGCCGCTGACGCAGTACGTCGTGGAGGGCGTGGACACGCTGGCGGAGCCGGCCGGCATGGACCCGCTGCACACCACGTACACGATGATCTACTGCATCCACGGCTTCGTGCTCGGCGGGGTGCTGGGCGGCGGCGGCCACCGGTGCGGCGCCGAGGACCAGCGCCAGTTGCGGCGCTTCCGCGCGCACCTGCACCAGCTGCTCGGGCGCGCGCTGGGCCTGCCCGACGAGCGGGCCGAGGAGCCCGCACCCAGCCGGTAAATTGGCGGAACGTAACCAAATCACTACACTTCTGCGTGTAATCTGCCCGTATGGGAGGTTTCGGCTCGTCCCGTCTGGACGAGCTGCTGATCGACACCGTCACCGCCACCGGCGCGCACATCGGCGCCACCTACCTCCTGGACGACAGCGGCCAGGTCCTGCAGATGGCCGCCGAGGTCGGGCTGCCCGCGCCGATCGCCCGCGCGTGGGCCAGGGTCAGGACCAAGGACCCGGTGCCGATCGCCGTGGCGGTCCGCGAGCGGCGGCTCATCTGGATCAGCGGGCGCCAGCACCTGGCCCGCGAGTTCCCGGCGGCGGCGCTGGCCCTGCCGTACCCGTTCGCCGCCGCCCTGTCCCCCATCTGCGCCGACGGAGAGGTGCGCGGCGGGTTCATGCTGCTGTGGCCCGCCGGGCGTACGCCCGAGCTGACCCCGCGCCGCCGCGACCTGCTCGACAGGACCTGCGCCACGATCGGCGAGCTGCTGCGTGCGGCGGACCGGCGGGGGCGGCCGATCAGGGCGGACAACCAGCCGCGCCTGCTCGGCCCCCGGCCCGTGCGCGAGACGGACCCGCGGGCCGACCTGGTCGCGCTGGAGTGCCTGAACCGGCTGCCCGAGGGCTACTGCATGCTGGACGTGGAGGGCCGCGCGACGCTGGTCAGCGCGCCGGCCGCCGACCTGCTCGGGGTGGCGCCGGCCGAGCTGCTCGGCAAGCGCCTGTGGGAGGTGCTGCCGTGGCTGGCCAGCCCCGAGTACGAGGACCGCTACCGCGCCGCGGTCATCGGCCGGCAGATCACCCAGTTCGTCGGCCGCAACCCGGCCGGGCGGCGGCTGTCGTTCTGGTTGTATCCCGGCCTGTCCGGCATCACCCTGCGCATCACCCCCGGCGCCGTGTCGCGCGGCCTCGCGCCCGACCCCGTCACCGGCGGCGACCGGACGCTGCGGGTCATCGCCGTGCACGAGATCCTGAACCTGGCCACCGCGCTCGCCCGGGCGGTCACCGCGCAGGAGGTGCTCGACCTGGTCGCCGACCACGTCATGCCCGTCTACGACGTGCAGGCGCTGGCCATCCTCACCGAGGCGGGCGGGCGGCTGCGGGTGGCCGCCTCACGCGGCTACAGCCGGCAGGCCGTCGACGAGTTCGACGGCCGCCCCGTCATCCCGGCCGCGCCCGCCGACCGGCTGTCCGACGCGGCCGAGCCGGCCTTCTTCTCCACCTGGGACCAGCTGCGCGCCGCCTACCCCGACGCGATCCGCTCCGACGGCATGTCCGCCTGGGCGTTCCTGCCCCTGGTCACCTCAGGACAGCCGATCGGCACCTGCATCCTCGCCTACGACCGGCCGCACCGGTTCGGCACCGACGAGCGGGCCACGCTCACCGCGCTCACCGGGCTGATCGCCCAGGCCTTCGAGCGCGCCCGGCTCTACGACGTCAAGCACCAGCTCGCCCAGTGCCTGCAGTCCAGCCTGCTGCCGCACACGCTGCCACGGATCCCCGGCCTGGAGGTGGCCGCCCGTTACGTGCCCGCCACCCCCGGCATGGACATCGGCGGCGACTTCTACGACCTGATCCGCGTCGGCGACACCCTGGCCGCGGCCGTCATCGGCGACGTGCAGGGCCACGACGTGACCGCCGCCGCGCTCATGGGCCAGGTGCGCACCGCCGTCCGCGCGCACGCCGCGGCCGGCGGCAGCGCCGGCGACGTGCTGGCGCACACCAACCGGCTGCTCGTCGAGCTGGCGCCCGACCGCTTCACCAGTTGCCTGTACGTCAGCTTCGACCTGCGCCGGCACACCGCCTGCGTGGCCAGCGCGGGGCACCCGCCACCGGTGCTGGGCAGGCCGGGCGCCCCGGCCAGGATCGTGGCCACCTCGCCCGGCCTGCTGCTCGGCATCGACCCGGACGCCGAGTACGCCACCACGGACCTGCCCATGGAGCCCGGCTCGGTGCTGGCCCTCTACACCGACGGGCTCATCGAGGAGCCGGGCCGCGACCTGGGCGACGCCATCGCCGCCCTGGCCGCCCGCTTCGACCCCGCGCCCGGCCAGTCCCTTGACGACCTGGCGGAGGCGCTCGTCGAGCCGGCCGCGATCGAACGGCGCACGGACGACATCGCGGTCCTGCTCCTGCGCGACACGTCCGGCGGTCCCTGATCAGCGCCGGGCCGCCGGACGACAGCGACGCCATGCAGACAGTCCCGGCGAAACGCTGCGTGTTCGACCCGTCACTCACTAGATTCGGGTGGTGCTCTTCCTGCGACCCAGGTGGCGACGGCCCGTAGGCGAGCGCGGCCGGCGGGCGCGGGTCGTCATGGTGGCCGCGCTCGCCGCCATGCTGACGACCGTGGTCGCGGCCGTGCCGGTCATCGCGCTGTGGGCCTGGAACGGTGACCGGTCACCGCAAGCGCAGGGTGCGCGGAGCGTACGCACCGCGAAGGGCACGCCACCTGCCACCCGCGATCCGATCGGCGACCGGCGCACCGCCGACCCCTGCGCGCTGCTGCGCCCCGCCGCGCTCGGCCGGTTCGGCCGCACGGAGCTGGACCCCGACTACGGCAACTTCGACCGCTGCGACGTCCTCGTCACGCCCCCGTCCGACCCGGTCGTGGACGTGAAGGTGGACCTCGACCTCGACCCCCCGCCGGAGCAGGCGAAGCCGGCCAGGACCACGGGCGTCGTCGCGGTGGTCGAGGAGCCGGTCGAGAGCCACGCCTGCGACCGCACGCTGATCATCGACGGCGTCACCGACATGACGATCACGGTCACGGCCAAGCGCGACGACGACGGCCGGACCCCGCTGTGCCCCATCGCCGACGCCGCCACCGCTGAGGCCGTGCGCACGCTGAACCGGGGCCCGCTGGCCCGCCGCTCCCCCGGCCCGCACGCCGAGTCGCTGGCGCAGGAGGACGCGTGCACACTGCTGCCCGCCAGGGCGCTGGAGACCGTGCCCGGCATCGACGCCGCCGACCCCGATCGCGGCTACGGCGGCTGGGGTTGTGAGTGGGGCAGCACCACCAGCGACCTGTGGCTGGACCTGTGGTTCGACCGGGGTGAGCCACCGGACGCGGCGGGCGGGACGGCCACGCGGCTCAACGGCTTGCCCGCCTTCGTCCGGCCGGAGGCGGAGGGCGAGGAGACGTGCCTGGTGGAGGTGGTGCACCGCACCTACCCCGCCGGGCGCGGCCGGACCGCCGAGACCCTGCGGCTCCTGGTGGGCGGGTCCCGCCCGCCGGATCCGCTGTGCCGGATGGCCACCCGGCTCGCCGGCTTCGCCACGGCCGAGCTGACCCGCGCGTGAGGGCGCCCGAGGTCGGCTGCGGCGAGCATCGCCGTGGGGCCCGCACCGCCGTGGGGCCCGCAGGCCGCGCCAGAGGGCGCGCAGGATCGCCCAGTCGTGGTCCACGGCCAGGATGCGGTGAGCGCTCATGGGCGGGCTCCGGTCAGCGGGGGTCGCGGCGCAGCGGGTGGTCGGCCGGGACCTGGACCAGCACGATGCGGTGGCCGTCTGGGTCGGCGATCCACGCCTCGATCAACCCCCACGGCTCCTGGCGGGCCTCGCGCAGCACGGTGACGCCCGCCCTGCGCAACCGCTCCTCCTCGTACGCCACGTCGCGCACCTGCATCCACAACCGGATCCCCGGCGCGGCCCGCTCCTGCTCGGGGGCGGACCCGGACAGCTCCAGGAACCCCTGGCCCAGGAAGAAGACGACACCGGGGTGGTCGGGCGGGCCGAACTCGCGGTAGACGGCCAGCCCGAGGGTCTCCGCGTAGAAACGGCGGCTGCGCGTGGGGTCACGGGGACGCAACAGCACGCGGCTGCTCAGCACCTCCATGCCGGACCTGTTCCCCGCGCCGGGTGGCGGAAGCCCTCGGATCGGAAAAGCCCGGGATCCGAAAGATCGACCGACCGGATGGCGGTGCCCGGCCCCCCCGCCGCAGGGTGGCAGGAGGCCGGGCCGCCGTCACCCGACGACTTCCCGGTCGCGCGGCCCGCGGGCGGGAGCCGCCGTCACACGACGGCTCCCGAGCCGCGCGGCTCGCGGACGGGCCGGCGTGGCTCGGCCGGTTCGGGGGCCGGGCGGCGGTCGAAGCGGCCGAGCTGGATCGCCGCGGGCCCGGCCACGAACGCGGACGACAGGGTGCCGGTCACGATCCCGGCGACCAGCGCGATCGCGAAGTCCCGCAGCGAGTCGCCGCCGAAGGCCATGAGCGCGAGCAGGATGAACAGCGCGCCGAGGCCGGTGTTCACGGTGCGCGGCATGGTCTGCAGGATCGCGCCGTTCACGGCCGCCGCGAGCGGCTCGCCGCGCCGGGCCGCCCACAGCTCCCTGACCCGGTCGAACACCACCACCTTGTCGTTCACCGAGTAGCCGACGATGGTCAGCATCGCGGCCAGGAACACGCCGTCGATCGGCTTGCCGAGCCAGGCGAACATGCCCGCCACCACGACCACGTCCACCAGCAGCGCCAGCACCGTCGCGGCGCCGAACGTCCACCGGAACCGGATCGCGAGGTAGAGCAGTTGCAGGGCCACGGCCACGCCGAGCGCGACGAGCGCGTTGCGGCGCAGCTCCTCGCCCAGGCTGGGGCCGATGAACTCCTCGCTGCGCTTGGTCACCTCGCCCGCCTCGGCCTCCAGGGCCTGCTCGATCCTGGCGACCTCGTCGAGGCCGAGCCGCGCGGCGCGGACGGAGACGCCGTCGTCGCCCGCCTGCACCACCGCCGTGGGGAACCCGGCCCGCGCGACCGCCTCCCCCGCCGCCTCGGCGGAGACCGGCCTGGAGGTGGCGAACTCGACGAGCCGGCCGCCGGTGAACTCGACGCCGAAGTTCAGCCCGCGCGTCACGAGCCCGGCGGCGGCGACCACCGCCAGCCCGCCAGCGACGGCCAGCCACAGCTTCGGCCGCCGCATCAGCCGCGGGTTCCTACGGGTCAGCCAGGTCCTGACCGAGCCGGCGGAGCCGAGCCCCGACAGGCGCGGCCCGACCCGGCCCATGACGGCCTGGGTGAGCACGCGGGTGATGAGCATGGCCGAGACGAGCGAGGCCAGCACGCCGACGGCCAGCGTCACGCCGAAGCCCTTGACCGGCCCGGAGGCCAGCCAGAACAGCAGGCCCGCGGCGATCAGGGTGGTGACGTTGGAGTCGGCGATCGCGCTCCAGGCGTGCTTGAACCCCCGGTCGAGCGCCCTGCGCAGGCCCCGGCCCGGCGCCTGCTGGTACTCCTCCCTGGCCCGCTCGAAGACCAGCACGTTGGCGTCGATGGCCATGCCGATGGCCAGCACGAACCCGGCCAGCCCCGGCAGCGTGAAGGTCGCGCCCATCGCCACCAGCGCCGCGTACGAGATGACGCCGTAGCACAGCAGGGCGAGCACAGACAGCAGCCCGGCCAGCCGGTAGACGGCCACGATGAACACCGCGGTCAGGATCAGCCCGGCGATCGCGGCCTTGGCGCTGGCGTCGATGGCCGCCGCGCCGAGCGTCGGGCCGACCGTGCGCTGCTCGACCAGGTCGAGCGGGACCGGCAGCGCGCCGCCCTTGATCAGCACGGCCAGGTCGCGCGCCTCCTCGTGCGTGTAGGAGCCGGTGATCTGGGCGCTGCCGCCGGGGATCCCGGCCCCGCACGCGATCGAGGGGTCCACCGGCGGCGAGGAGATGACCTGCCCGTCGAGGGCGATGGCGATCCGGCGCCGGGGGTCGTCCTGCGGGTGGCAGGCCGCGTCCGCCGTGAGCTTGCGCCAGGGCGCCTCCTCGCGGAAGTCGAGGCTCACCCACCAGCCGGGGCCGCGCTGGGGGTCGCTCTGCTCGGCGGCGTCCCGCACGCCGTCGCCGGTGATGACGGCGGGGCCCAGCTTGAGCAGCCCGCCGTTCTCGTCGCGCACCGCCGACGTGTCGCCGGGCTCGGCGGCGCCGAGCACGGAATGGAAGGCGAGCTGCGCGGTACGGCCGATGACCTCGGCGGCCTGCCTCGGGTCGAGCACGCCGGGCAGCTCGACGATGATCCGCCGCTCGCCGGAGCGGACCAGGGTGGGATCGACGACGCCGAGCGCGTCCGCCCGCTGGCGCAGCACGTCCAGCGCGCGGTCGGTGGCGGCGGCGTCGGCCTGGACGGTGGGCGAGCTCTTGGACTCGAAGACGAGCTGGGTGCCGCCGCGCAGGTCCAGCCCCAGGCGGGGCGCGGTGGCGAGGGTGACGATTAAGGAGATGACGATGACGGCGCACGCCGTCACCGCACGCCAGAACGGCGCACGGAACATGGAAGCCTCCACAGGCTTGAGAAATCAGGAAAAGGGATCTTCAGTGCCCTGTGGAGGGAGGGGCCCGGGCCGCCGACGCCAGCGGGCGGCGTGCCACGGGGGCGTCGAGGGGCGGCTCGGGGACGACGGCGGCCCACGCGGGCCGCGCGCCTGGCGGCTCGGCCGCGAGCGCGGCGGCCGTGCCCGTCGCGCCGCCCTGGCCGGGCCAGGCCCGCATCTCCGGGGCGGGCAGCGGGAGCTGCCTGGCCCCGGAGTGGTGCTGCTCGGCCCGCCAGACGGCGGCGTGAACGGCGGTTACCTGCTGGGCGGCGGCCTGCGCGGGCGCGCTGACGGGCAGGAACCACGACAGCAGAAGCAGCAGGACGGCAGGCAACCCTGCTCGCGATGCGGCGGGGAGCCGGGAGGGCAGCGGTGCGGGCGGCCCGGCGGGCAGCCTTGCGCGCATGTCGCCCCCTCCCCTTCGAGCCTCCCACCCTACTAGCGGCCCGGCGGCGCAGGGGCCGGTCAGGTGACGAGGGCGGCGAGCCGGGCGATCGACGCGCGCTCGGCCTCATGGATGGCGGCCACCCGCTCGCTGAGCGCGGCGAACAGCGGCCCCGTGTCGCCGGAGGCCGCCAGGCGGGAGTTGGCCGCGGCACGCGCCGCCCACAGCTCCCCGGCCGCCCGCGCCGCCTCCGCCTCGCCTGCGCTGCCGTCCGCCATGACGCTCTCCTTGATCGCGGCGGTCAGCTCCCGGATCCGGCCCAGCTCCGGCACGTCCGCCGGCAGCGCCGCCTCGGCCAGGTCGTGCCACAGGCCGTGGATCTCCCTGAACCGCCCGGCCAGCTCCGCCAGCGCGGGCCGGTCCAGCAGGGCGGCGGCCTCGTCGAGCGCGTCGGCGAACAGGTCGCGCAGGTTCCCGCCGTCCATGCCCACCGGCTCGGCCCCCTCCCAGATCGACAGGAGGGCGTCCGCCAGCCCGCGCCCGTCGGCGAACACCTTCGGCCACGCCTTGGCGTTGCGCGGGTCCACCAGCAGCCGCGCCCACTTGCGCCAGGCCGGCAGCGAGAAGGAGTCGGAGGCGGCCGACAGGTGCGCGGCGCAGTCACGAAGCCCGTCGAGGGCGGCCGCGGCCAGCGTCGCCTCGCCCGGCTTGGCGTCGCCGAGCACGTGCAGCGCGTTGCGGTAGGAGCCCACCCTGGCCCGCGCGGCGTCGAACCGCTCGCGGGGCACGCTGATCGGCGCCCTGCCGCGGTCGTCCACCAGCACCGCGTCCCCGTCGCGCCGGTAGGCGACCACCGGATGGCCGCCGTGCCCGTCCAGCGCCTGCGGCAGGTGCCAGTAGCCCAGGTGGTAGCGGTCGGGCAGGACCACGCACGGCCGCCCCGCGTCCAGCTCGGCGGCCAGCCGGTCGCTGGCGCCGCGCGTGCCGGACGTGCGGTGCTCCGCGTACGGCACCCCGAGCCGGCCGAGCGTCTTGGCCATCCACCGGTCGTGGTACTGCCACTGGTTGCGGAACCCGAGCACCACGCACCGGGAGCCGTCGTGCTGGAACTCCCACAGGATGTACCCGGCGCCGATCCCGCCGCCCGCCAGGAACACCATCGGCTCGGAGACGTCCAGCCCCTGGTTGGCGAGCACCGCGGCGATGGCGGCGCTGGACGGGTGCCGCCCGCCGGTGAAGCGCCAGCCGCCGTCGGCGGGCTGCTCGGGGCCTCCCGCGACGGGGCCGACGACGTGGTGGCGGGCCGTGGTGTAGCTCTCGCCCGTCTTGGCCATGCGGGCCCTGATGCGGGTCTTGAGCTGCTTCTTGCTGGTCATGTACGGCTCTTCCCGCGGCCATCGCCACGACCCCGGCCCACGCCCGCGGCCCGTGGCGGCCGCGCGGGGATCGCCGGCCGGTCGACTACGGGCTCCCGAGGCGCGAGCTGTCCCCTTTGCCTCCGCGTGCGGCGGGCCGCGTGGGGACCCGCTCTGGAGGTTCGGCGGGAGAGTGCCGCCGGTGCTGCGGATGCTAGTACACCGGCGCCCCCCGGCGGAATCCCTACGCCTTGGGCCCGTAGGTCAGGACGATGATGCCCGACTTGAAGCGGGTGGTCTCCAGCAGCTCGAAGTGGGTGAGGTCGAGGCCGTCGAGCAGCCGGCCGCCGCCGCCCGCGACGACGGGGAACACCCACAGGTGCAGCTCGTCGATCAGCTTGTTCGCGATCAGCGTGCGGTCGAGCGTGCCGCTGCCGTACTTGAGGATGCTCTGGCCCGGCTGCCGCTTCAGCTCCGCGACGGCGGTGGCCACGTCACCCTCGATCAGGTTGCCGTTCCACGCGCCGGCCTCCTTGAGCGTGGTGGAGGCGACGTACTTGGGCAGGCCGTTGATGCGGTCGGTGTACTCGTCGCCGGAGCGGGAGCCCCACGCCTCGGCGAAGCCCTCGTACGTCTCGCGCCCCAGCAGCAGCGCGTCGGCGCCGAACAGCAGCTTGGCGGAGTAGGCGTTGTGCTCCTCGTCCCAGTACGGCGGGCCCCAGACGTGCGGGTCGCTGATGACGCCGTCCAGCGTGACGAAAGTCGATTCGACAAGCTTCCTCATCGGGTGCTCCTTCAGGTCGTTCCTCGTTGCCGATGAGTAAACCCTGGCAGCCGCCGCTTAACGAATCCTGCCGATATTCTTACGGCCGCCCGGCGAGGAACACGAACTCCTTGCCCGGCCGGTCGGGCGCGTCCCTGACCTCGCGCAGCACGTACCCGGCGGCGGCCAGGTCCGCCTCGACCTCCGCGCGCTCGCGGAAGCGCAGCGTGGAGTGCGAGGTGAGCCGCTGCCCGTCGGCGGCGAAGACGACCGTCGTACGGAAGGTCACCAGCGGCCCGCTGACGTCGAGCAGGTCGTGCCACTGCGTCACCCGGCCCACCCCGGGGATCTCGGCCACCTGGCGGGTCTCCTGCTCGGTCCAGCCGAGCCAGGCCCGCCTGGCGGGGTCGCGGGTCTCGAACACCAGGTGCCCGCCGGGGCGCAGCGCCGCGTGCACGGCGCCCAGCGTGGCCCGCCAGTCCTGCGGCTCGACGATGGCCTGGGCGGCGTTCCCCGTTATCGTGGCGAGGTCGGCGGCCTGCGGCGGCACGTCGGTGGCGACGCCGTGGATCCAGCGCACGCGCTCGGCGCCCGGCTTGGCCCTGGCCACGTCGAGCGAGGCCGCGGCCGGGTCCACGCCCGTCACCTCGAATCCGCGGGCGGCCAGCAGCACCGCGAACGTGCCCGTGCCGCAGCCCACGTCGAGCACGCGGCGCGCGCCCAGCTCCACGGCGATGGCGGCGTAGGCGTCCAGGTCGCTCCTGTCGGGGTCCAGCGGGTCGTAGACGGCGGCCAGCCGTGGATGGTCGAAGATCGCGTCAGGCATGCGGCCACGATAGGCACGCGGGGACGAGCGGCGCGAGCGGGAAACGGGCCGGTCACCTTCCGCGGGCCCCGTCCGTCAGAGAGGTGGAGGACCTGATGAAGGATGTGACCGTGGATACTGCTGACGACTTCCTGGCCGGCCGGTTCGAGGAGCACCGCGCTCATCTGAAGGCGGTGGCCTACCGGATGCTCGGCTCCCTGGCAGAGGCCGACGACGCCGTGCAGGAGGCCTGGCTGCGGCTCTCCCGCGCCGGCGGCGACGAGATCGGCAACCTGGGCGGCTGGCTGACCACGGTCGTCGGGCGGGTGTGTCTGGACATGCTGCGCTCCAGGACCGCGCGCCGGGAGGATCCGCTGGAGCAGCGGCTGCCCGACCCGGTCGTCACGCCGGAGGGCGGCGGCGACCCGGAGCAGGAGGCGATGATCGCCGACTCGGTGGGGCTGGCGCTGCTGGTCGTGCTGGAGTCGCTGAGCCCGGCGGAGCGGCTGGCGTTCGTGCTGCACGACATGTTCGCGGTGCCGTTCGAACAGATCGCGGTGATCGTGGACCGCACGCCGGTGGCCGCCAAGAAGCTGGCCAGCCGGGCGCGGCAGCGGGTGCGCGGCACGGTGCCGCCCGCCGAGCCCGACCCGGGGCGCCGGCGCAAGGTGGTCGAGGCGTTCCTGGCGGCGGCCCGTGGCGGGGACTTCGAGGCGCTGCTCGCCATCCTCGACCCCGACGTGGTGATGCGGGTGGACACGGGCGGCGGCCTGTGGACGATCAGCGGCGCGAGCGCGGTGGCCGGCCAGGCGTCCGGTTTCCAGCGCTTCACCACCAGCCACGTCGTGGAGGCGGTGCTGGTCAACGGGGTCATCGGGCTCGTCGGCATGGAGAACGGCCGTCCTCGGTCGGTCATGAGCTTCACGATCACCGACGGCCGGATCGCCGCGCTCGACCTGCTCAGCGACCCGCCCCGGGTCGCCGCGCTGCGGCTCACCACGCCGGGAGAGCCCCTGTGAGCGTGCCCCCTATCTCCGGTCGGCGTGCCTGGACACCCAGACCGCGAGCTGGGTGCGGTCGCGCAGGCCGAGCTTGCGCAGGCAGCTGGAGATGTGGTTCTTGGCCGTGCCCTCGGTGATGTGCAGGCGGCGCGCGATCTCCCTGTTGGCCGCGCCGGCGCCGATGAGCAGCGCGATCTCGTACTCGCGCTCGGACAGCCCGCCGGGCGGTTCCTGGGACGCCCGCGCCACCGGCGGCGCGGGCGCGGCGCGCAGCAGGCTGACGAGCCGTTCGCCGGCGGCGCCGCCGAGCACCATCTCCCCGCGGGCGGCCCGCCGGATCGCCGCCACCAGCTCGTCCGGCGGGATGTCCTTGAGCAGGTAGCCCTTGGCCCCGGCGCGCAGCCCGCCGAAGATGTAGTCGTCGTCGTCGAACGTGGTGAGGATGACCGGCGCGACCCCGGGGAACCGCTCGCGCATGCGGCCCACCAGCTCCACGCCGTCCATGCCGGGCATGCGGGCGTCCACGAGGGCCACCTGCGGCCTCGCGCGGTCCGGGGTGCCGGCCAGCCAGCTCAGGGCCTCCTCGCCGCCGGCGGCGGAGGCGGCGATCTCGATGCCGGGCTCGATCTCCAGCAGCTTGCGCAGGCCCTCCCGCATGAGGATCTGGTCGTCCACGAGCAGCACGCGGATCACCTCCGCGTCCTCGCCGACCGGTTGCGCGCCCGTCATACCGGCACCGTCGCGCGCAGCGTGAAGCCCCTGCCTCGGCCGCCGGTCACGTCCAGCTCGCCGCCGACGCCGCGCAGGCGCTCGCGCAGGCCGTGCAGGCCGAAGCCGTTGTGGGTCGCGTCGGGCTCGGCGCCGGAGCCGTCGTCGGAGACCGTCACCTCCACGCGTTCGTCCGTGCAGTCGAGCGCGACCTCGACGTGCCGGGCGCCCGAGTGGCGCAGGGCGTTGGTGAGCCCCTCCTGGACGACCCGGTAGCAGACCAGCTCGCGGCCCTCGTCCACGTCGGGCCAGGCGCCGGTGAGCCTGAAGGCGACGCCGGTGTCGGCCGAGCCGAACGACTCGGCCAGGGCCCGCAGCGCGTCGGGGCCCGTGCGGCCGTCCATGCGCAGCGGTTTGAGCGCGCGTACCCAGCGGCGGGTGTCGGTCAGCGCCTCCAGGGTCAGCTCCTGGGCCTGGCGGACCTCGTCCCAGGCGGCCTCGGGGCGGGCGGTGCGGTACCGCTGGGCGTTCTGCAGGCCCACGTTGATGACGGTCAGGTAGTGGCCGACGGAGTCGTGCATGTCGCGGGCGATGCGGGCGCGTTCCTCGGCGACGGCCAGCTCGCGGGAGCGGGCCGCGTACTTGGCCAGCTCGGCGTGGGCCTGTTCGAGGTCGGCGAGCAGGCGGCTGGTCTCCTCCGCGCGCGAGCTGTAGGCGAACAGGGCGAGCACGAGGACGAGCAGCACCAGGCACAGCACGGCGGTGAGCGTGCCGTTGATGAGCGCGCCGAGCACGTCCTGGCCGGGGTTGAGCAGCCCGACCGCGAAGCCCGCCAGGCCGGTGACGACGCAGTAGGCCACCGCGCCGCGCCCGCCGAGCACGACCAGCGCGTTCCCCACCGCGATGCCCACCATGAGCAGGCCCGCGAGCCCGCCTCCGCCGGCCACGACGAGGGCCGCGGCCAGGAAGGCCACGGTGAGCGCCTTGCGCGACGGGGGCGCGCCGCGCTGCCAGGGGAGCAGCGGCCACAGCACGACCACCGGCAGCAGGGCGGCGCCTCCCGCGTAGAAGAGCCCCTCCAGCAGCGGCCAGCGCACCACCACGGCGTCGAGCGTGCGCAGGGCCGCGACGAAGTTCACGGCGAGCAGCCCGGCGGAGCCCCAGAAGAAGACGCTGAACACCAGGGGCGGGCGGCCGTCGGCGAACCGCACCCAGTCGTCCAAGTTCCGGATCGATCGTGGCTGCCGCATATGTCGGAGCATAACCACCGCCGTCGGCGCGGGGCAGAGTGCCGATAGTCATGTGTCTCCGGTCATGGTGGGACATGACCGGCACGTGCCGCACGCTGGATGTGCGCCCCGATCGCCCGATCCTACGATCGCAGCACCTCACAACTGAAAGGGGATCGGCATGCGGGTGACGGAGCGGAGAGCGAGCGGCGTGCCCTGGGCGGGCGTCGTGGTGACCGTGCTCAGCGTGCTCGCGATGGCCGCGATCTCCAGAGCCGTGTACGACTCGCTGCCGGAGCTGGTGACCACCCGGCAGCCCCGGCCGGGACGGGCGGGAGTCCAGGTGCCGAGGATCGTCCTGGCGTCGGCGATCCCGGCGACGACGGTCCTCCTCGGCACGTTGATGATCGGCGTCACCATGGTCGCGGAACGCGTGCGCCGCCTGGTGCCGCCCGCGCTCGCCGGGTCGCGCGGGTCGGCGGGCCTGGTCCTGGTGCTGCTGCCGCCGTTCTTCGTGGTCCTGCACGGCGGCCTGCTGTTCAGGACGGCGGGCCACGACTTCCCGCTGGAGGTGAGCGTCACCGTGGCGCTGGGCCTGCTGATCGCGGGGCTCGGCAGGGCGCGCCCGCTGGTGGATCCGCTGCGGTTCGTGCCCGGTGTGGAGCGGGCGCGGCGGTTCGGCGGGCACGCCCTGGCGGCGGTGGGCGGGTGCTGCGTCGTGGGGGCCTTCTTCCTGCCGCCCATGTTCGTGTCGGTGGCGGCCACGTTCGCGGCCGGGGCCGTCTTCCTGCTCGTCGTGCTGGTGCCGCTGGTCAGGCTGCGTTCCTGACGGGCGGGGCGGGCTTCGGGCCTTCGCCGTCCCGGGCTCCCGCGTGACAATGGGAGTTCCCGGCTCTGACGAGGCGCAGGGCCGTGCCGCGCCGGTTCGGGCCGCTGGTGAGCCCGTACGGGATCGACTGGGTGACGTTGCCGGACGGGATGCTGGACCTCCAGGACCGCGGCCGTGCTGCGCGCGGGGGTGCCGCAGGCCGTGCGGCCGTTCATCGGCGACCAGCCGTTCTGGGCGGAGCGCCTGCACCGGGCCGGGGTCGCGCCGCCGTCGCCCGCCTGGAGGGCTCCGCCGTCTCCGGACGAACGCTATAAATGGGCCCTCTCGCCACGCAAACCGCCGTTTACTCTGACGACATCACTCGTTCATCGAACGTTCATGCCCTTGTCCCGAGGGGAGCACCATGACCGAGCTCGACCGCCGTTCCTTCCTCGGCCGCGGCCTGGCCACCACCGGCGGGGTGCTGGCCAGCGGCATCGCCATCGACACCCTGACCGCCCACGCCGCGTGGGCGGGCGCGGGCCGTCCCGCCACCGGCCCCGGCGAGACGGGCTACGGCCCCCTGCGCCGCACGCCCGCCAGGAACACCGGCGAGGAGTTCCTCGCGCTGCCCGCGGGCTTCTCCTACGTCGTGCTGAGCAAGAGCGGCGACCCCATGACGGACGGCGTCGCCACCCCCATCGCCCACGACGGCATGGCCGCCTTCCCCGGCACCCGCCGCCACACCGTCCGCCTGATCCGCAACCACGAAGTGCGCACCACCCCCGGCTCCCCGATCGGCCGCGTGCACGTCGAGGGCTCCGAGCGCTACGACGAGCTGGGCGTGGGCGGCACCACCACGCTGGAGGTGGACCTGCGCAGCGGCGAGGTGGTACGCGACTTCGTCAGCCTCAACGGCACGATCATCAACTGCGCGGGCGGCCGCATGCTGCACGACCGCGGCTGGCTGACCTGCGAGGAGACGACCGCGGGCCCGGCGCAGGGCTGGCAGCGCAAGCACGGCTACATCTTCGAGGTGCCGCTCGACGGCCCCCGGCCCGGCACGCCCGCGCCGTCGCAGCCGCTCACGGCGATGGGCCGCTTCTCGCACGAGGCCGTCGCGGTGGACCCGCGCACCGGCTACGTCTACGAGACCGAGGACGAGTCGGGCAGAGCCGACGGCTTCTACCGCTTCCGCCCCAGGAACCCGCGCGACCTGGCCGCCGGCGGCGTGCTGGAGATGCTCAAGATCAGGGGCGTGGACGGCTACGACTGCCGCGAGGGCCAGACCATGGGCGCCCGGCTGCCCGTGGAGTGGGTGCGCATCGACGACCCCGACCCGGACCTGGAGAACGGCGCCACCCCCTGCACCCTGCAGGGCCTGGCCAAGGGCGGCGCCAAGTTCAACCGCCTGGAAGGCTGCTGGTACGGCGACGGCAGCGTCTTCTTCAACTCCACCAGCGGCGGCGACGCCAAGAACGGCGACCCGCCGAACGCGGACGGCTACCGGGAGGGTTACGGCCAGGTCTGGCAGTACGTCCCCGGCCGCCGCGACGGCGGCACCCTGGTGCTGGTCTACGAGTCGCCCGGCCGCAAGGAGCTCGACTCGCCCGACAACCTGACCTTCACCCCCAGGGGCGGCATCGTGCTCTGTGAGGACGACGCCGGCTCGGCCGACGCCGACCCGCACCCGCTGGCGCCGGGCCTGGTCAACGTGAACCGGCTGATCGGGCTGGACCCGCGCAGGGGGCAGCCGTTCGAGTTCGCGGTCAACGTGGCCGACGACTGCGAGTTCGCGGGGGCGTGCTTCAGCCCGGACGGCTCGGTGCTCTTCGTCAACAACTTCGGCGACGCGGTCTCGCTGGACCCGCCGGGCCGCACGTACGCGATCCGCGGCCCCTGGCACCGCGGGCCCCTCTGACAGGTCGCTGGACGAGCCTCTGCGGCCCGGCGAGGATGGGCGCATGTCCATGGGCGGACGGCCGCCGCCTCTGGAAACGGCGCTTGAGTGGGCGCTGCATTCATCGATGACCGTTCTTCGAGCTTCGGGGCGCCTAACATCACACCGGGCGAGCATTCTGTGGCGGTCAGTGTCACAACTGCCCGCTTGCGCGGAGGTACGGGCCCGGGCGGACACTCGGAGAGCACACACTTCCACCCGGCCAGGGGGTGATCCCTCGTGCGCGACGGGTTCGAGTCCCGTGAGTCATGGCCCTTCGAGTGCCTGCGATGCCTTCACGTCTGGGAGGAGGACTACGTCGTCCGTCACCTGACCGACGACCACGGCAACGAGGTGGACATCTGGCTCACCTCCGGCGTACCCGTGCAGCCTCCCTGGTCGGGGACGAGCTGCCCGGCCTGCGGCGCCTTCCATCTCACCGCGTTCCCCACCGGTTACCTGGCGCGCCATCCCGAGCTGACGGCGGCGCCCGACCCGGTGCCGCTGGCCGAGGTGCCGATCGTGCCCGTCGGCGAGATCGAGGTGGTGGCCGCCCGGCCGCCGCTGCCGCGCCGCCTGCTCATCGCGGTCGGCCTGCCGGTGGTCGCCTTCGTGGGATACGAGCTGTACCAGTACGTGCTGGCGCCGGCCGTGGCGCACCACTGAGCCCCGGTCAGGGCCGCAGCGCCAGGGCGTCGACGTCCACCAGGAGGTCGGCGCGCGGGCGGGTGGCGCGGATCGCGGCGGCGTTGGGCTCGTCCACCTCCGCGACCCACCGGGCCGCGTGCTCGGGGCTCTTGCCGAACTCCACGTGCCGCCTGGTCAGGCGCTCCAGGCGGACGCGGTCGTCGAGGTCGGCGTACCAGACCTCGGTCATGGCCGCCCGCACCCGCCGCCACGGCTCCTCGGGGCACAGCAGGTAGTTGCCCTCGCTGACGACGACCCTGGCCTGCGGGGGCACCGCGATGGCGCCCGCGATCGGCTGCTCGAGGTCGCGGTCGAAGGAGGGCGCGTACACGACGGTGCCGGTCTCGGCGCGCAGGCGGCGCAGCAGGGCGAGGTAGCCGTGCCCGTCGAAGGTGTCGACGGCGCCCTTGCGGCCCAGCCGCCCGAGGCGTTCGAGGGCGACGTCGGCCAGGTGGAAGCCGTCCATCGGCACCCACACGGCGGGCAGCCCGTCGGCGGTGAGCGCGGTGGCCAGCCAGCCCGCGAGCGTGGACTTGCCCGCGCCGGGGCAGCCGGCGACGCCGATCAGCACCCGCCCGCCGCCGGTGGCCAGCTTGCGCACCCGCTCGACCAGCCCCGCCCCGCCGCTCACGCGATCTCCCGTTGACGCACGCGAACACCCTAGCGGCGCGGGTCACCAGGTGACGGGCCGCTCGTAGACCCCGCGCACCTGGCCGTCGTGCTCGCACGGGACCCGCAGGAGCACGATGCCGTCGTCGTCGCGCCGGTCGAACACCTCGGGCGCGAGCAGCACGCAGTCGCCCGCGCCGCAACACTCGCTGTCGCCGGACCGGCCGACACGCCCGTCGAGAGGGTGGATTGAATGGTCATGCATTCGTGTGTATATACTTCTACTCGTGTCCAAGATGCTCACCTCCCTCCCTGTAGGCGAACGCGTCGGGATCGCCTTCTCCGGCGGCCTCGACACCTCCGTGGCTGTCGCGTGGATGCGCGAGAAGGGTGCGGTGCCCTGCACCTACACCGCCGACATCGGCCAGTACGACGAGCCCGACATCGCGTCGGTGCCCGGCCGCGCCACGGCGTACGGCGCGGAGATCGCCCGGCTGGTCGACTGCCGGGAGGCCCTCGTGGAGGAGGGTCTGGCGGCGCTGGCCTGCGGGGCGTTCCACATCCGCTCCGGCGGCCGCACCTACTTCAACACGACCCCGCTCGGCCGCGCCGTCACCGGCACCCTGCTGGTGCGCGCGATGCTCGACGACGGCGTGCTGATCTGGGGAGACGGCTCCACCTTCAAGGGCAACGACATCGAGCGGTTCTACCGCTACGGCCTGCTCGCCAACCCGTCCCTGCGCATCTACAAGCCGTGGCTGGACGCCGACTTCGTCAGCGAGCTCGGCGGCCGTACGGAGATGTCGCAGTGGCTGCTGGCCCGTGACCTGCCCTACCGGGCGAGCACGGAGAAGGCCTACTCCACCGACGCGAACATCTGGGGCGCCACCCACGAGGCCAAGCGGCTGGAGCATCTGGACGCCGGCATCGAGATCGTCGAGCCGATCATGGGCGTGCGGTTCTGGGACCCCGAGGTGGAGATCCCGGCCGAGGACGTCACGATCGGGTTCGAGCGGGGCCGCCCCGTCACGATCAACGGCAAGGAGTTCGCCTCCGCCGTCGATCTGGTGCTGGAGGCCAACGCCATCGGCGGCCGCCACGGCCTCGGCATGTCCGACCAGATCGAGAACCGCGTCATCGAGGCCAAGAGCCGGGGCGTCTACGAGGCGCCCGGCATGGCGCTGCTGCACGCCGCCTACGAGCGGCTGGTCAACGCCATCCACAACGAGGACACCCTGGCCAGCTACCACACCGAGGGCAGGAAGCTGGGCCGGCTGCTCTACGAGGGCCGCTGGCTCGACCCGCAGTCGCTGATGCTGCGCGAGTCGCTGCAGCGCTGGGTCGGCATGGCGATCACCGGCGAGGTCACGCTGCGGCTGCGGCGCGGCGAGGACTACTCGGTCCTCGACACGACGGGCCCCGCCTTCAGCTACCACCCCGAGAAGCTGTCGATGGAGCGCACCGAGGACTCCGCGTTCGGCCCGCTCGACCGCATCGGCCAGCTCACCATGCGCAACCTCGACATCGCCGACTCCCGCGCCAAGCTGGAGCAGTACGCCGGGCTCGGCATGGTCGGCCACCAGACGCTGCTGGGCACCAACCAGGTCACGGCGACCGGGCTGATCGGCGCGATGTCCGAGGGCGGCGCCGAGGCGATCGCCTCGCGCGGCGAGGTCGTCGAGGTGCCGGACGACGACCACCTCGTCGACCAGGCGGCCATCGAGGTCGGCACCGACTGACGGTCAGCGACGGCACCGACTGACGGTCAGCGACGGCGCCGGCCGACGATCGAGACCGGTACCGGCTGACGCACGAGTAACTCCACCCTCTGCCGGGTATGTCCCGCCCGGCAGAGGTGCCTTGCCACATCGATGCACCGGCCAAACATTTCCAAGACAACCGGTCTAGCGTGTTGTCATTGACTGGAATTGTTGGAACATATGGTTCGAGTCATCGAGTGAGGTCCAAAGATCGCTTACCGGAACAAAGGTAGCGGCGAGGGGAAAGGGGCAACGCTCATGCACCAGCGTGCCGTCCGGAACTTGGCCAACCTCGAGACGACGCAGGCCAGGATCACCCGCATCTTCGACGCGGCGGCCGGCGGGAAGAATCATTTCCTCGCCGACAAGGACGCGGTACGCCATTTCGACCAAGCCGCTCCAGCCCTGACCACGGCGGCCCGCGCGGTGCTCGACTTCCTCGCCCGGGTGATCCGCCACCTGGCGGCGGAGGGCGTCGACCAGTATCTGATCGTGGGCAGCGGCATCCCCGGCGGCCCGTCCGCCGGGCACGGCCTGCACGACGTGGCCCGCCAGTCCTGCGGCGCCGCCCCGCGCGTCCTGTACGTCGAGAACAACCCGATGGTCGTCACCATGGCGCAGGCCACCATCGAGCCGTTCACCGACCTGGTGCGGGTGGTGGAGGGCGACGTACGCGAGATCGACGAGGTGCTCAGGGACCACGTGGTCCGGACGTTCATCGACTGGGACCGGCCGGTGGCCGTGCTGCTGCTGTCGACCTACAGCCTGCACGACGACGAGTACGCCCACTACGTCATCAAGCGGCTGCGGCACACCGCGCCGGGCGGCAGCTACCTCTGCCTGCTGCACACCACCTTCGACGGCATCCCGCCGGAGCTGCTGCCGGCCATCCGCGACCTGCTCGCGATGACCCTGCCGCACCTGGCGATCCGGTCGAGGGACGAGGTCACGGCGCTGCTGGAGGGGCTCGACCTGGTGGCGCCGGGGCTGGTCTGGGTGCCGCGGTGGCGCCCGGGCGACGACGACCACGCCTGTCGCGATGAGCCCGCCTCGTCGGGCAACTACGGCGCCGTCGCTCGCATCCCTTGAGGAAACTTCTCTGCCACGCATTCACAAAAGTGAAGACATACGCTTATCGTGGATGTGGGAGCGCTCCCAATTCCCGAGAGACGTGATGCGTATGGCCCCCCACCTGGCCGCTCAAGGCGGTTCACTGACCGCCTCGCAGGCCCGCGCGGTGGAGTACCTGCTGCCGTCCGCACCCGCCGGTGTCGCCGAGGCCCGTTCCCTGGTCAGGGCGGAGCTCGCCCGCTGGGGCCTGACCCACCTCACCGACGACTGCCTGATCATCGTCAGCGAGCTCGTCACCAACGTCGTCCGGCACGGCGGCTCCGCCTACACGCTGCGGCTGGAGGAGCGGGCGGGGCGGTTGTACGGCGAGGTGTTCGATCCAGGCGACGGCGTGCCCTTCCAGCGCTCGCCCGGCGTGGACGCGCTGTCCGGGCGCGGGCTGCAGATCGTCGCGGCGCTCGCCGACGAGTGGGGCGTGACGCCGTCGGACAACGGCAAGCTCGTGTGGTTCGCGGTCAGCCAGCCCGGCTGAGCCCCAGTCGACCCGGCTGAGCCCCGTCGTGGTCAGTCGCCCCGGGTGAAGCCCATCGCGGGCCGTTCGCGCAGGATGCGCACCAGCAGCTGCGTGAGCCGCTCGCGCTCGGCCTCGCCGAGCGGCGCGAACCACTGCCCCTCCCGCCGGGCCTGCTCGGCGAACGCCTCCCGCACCGCCTCCTCCCCCGCCCCGGTCAGCGCGACCACCACGGCCCGCCCGTCGCCCGGCACCGGCCTGCGCTCGACCAGCCCGCCGCGCACCAGCGTGTTGACCGCGTTCGTGACCGCCGAGCGGGACATCGCGGAGATCTCGGCGAGCCGCACCGGCTGGGTGGGCCCCAGCAGCCACAGCTTGAACATCAGCCGGAACCCCGGCAGCGTCCAGCCGCGCGGCCGGTGGATGCGCGTCTCCAGGTCCGTCACGAGCAGGTAGGCGAGCTGCAGCAGGTGGTAGGCCAGCGCGAACGCCTCCGGGTCGGCCGGGGGCGGCATCGCGGCCAGGCGCTCCCGCGCGTACGCGGCGTACTCGAGGTCGGGCGGTCCGGCGTGGGAACGGTTCACCGGTCAAGTCTTGCGTAGCCGGACACGTACCCGGAATATTGTTTCGGCCATAACAATCTCAGGGAGGGCCTGTGCGCATCGTCATCGCCGGGGCCGGCATCGGCGGGCTGACCGCCGCACTCAGCCTGCACGCGGCCGGCTTCTCCGACGTGACCGTGCACGAGGCGGCCGGTGAGCTGAAGCCGCTCGGCGTCGGCATCAACCTGCTCCCGCACGCCGTCCGCGAGCTGACCGAGCTGGGCCTGGCCGACCGGCTGGCCGGGATCGGCGTCGCCACGGCCGAGCTGGCCTACTTCAACCGCTACGGCACGCCGATCTGGTCGGAGCCGCGCGGGATCGGCGCCGGCTACGCCTGGCCGCAGTACTCCGTGCACCGCGGCCGCCTGCAGCTGCTCCTGCTGGAGGCGGTGATCGAGCGGCTCGGGCCCGGCAGCGTGCGGACCGGCAGCCGGATCACCGGGCCGGGCGAGGAGGACCTGCTCATCGGCGCCGACGGCATCAACTCAGCCGTGCGCGCGCACCTGTACCCGGGTGAGGGGCCGCCGCCGTGGAACGGCCTGGTGCTGTGGCGCGGCACCACTTACGGCGAGCCGTTCCTGACCGGCCGATCGATGATCATGGCGGGGGACGGGACACAGAAGTTCGTCGCGTACCCGATCGAGACCGGCGAGCGCACCCTGATCAACTGGATCGCCGAACGCCCGCTCGACGGCGAGCCCCCGGAGCGCGGCAACTGGAACCGTCCGTGCGACCTGGCCGAGGTCGGCAGGCACTTCGCGGACTGGCGCTTCGACTGGCTGGACGTGCCCGGCCTCATCGCCGGGGCCGAGACGGCGTACGAGTACCCGATGGTGGACCGCGACCCGCTGCCCCGCTGGACGATCGGGAAGGTCACGCTGCTCGGTGACGCCGCCCACGCGATGTACCCGATCGGCTCGAACGGCGCCTCCCAGGCCATCATCGACGCCCGGGTGCTGGCGTACGCGCTGGCCCGCGGCGAGCTGGACGCGTACGAGCGGCTGCGGCGGCCCGCCACGACGGCGCTGCAGCTGTCGAACAGGGAGATGGGCCCCGAGGTGGTCATGAAGCTGGCGCACGAGCGCGCGCCCGGCGGGTTCGACGACATCGAGGCGGTGATCCCGCTGGCGGAACGCGCCGAGATCGCCGCCTCCTACAAGCGCACGGCGGGCTTCGACCCGGCCTCGCTGAGCGAGCGGCCCTCCTGGAGCGTCACATGATGGGCCTGGAACCGCTCGCCGCCTTCCACGTCGAGCTGGACCCCGTCCTCGACCTCGGCGACTCGCCGTGGGGCCGCCGCCGGGTGATCAACATCGTGGGCGGCTCGTTCGACGGGCCCCGGTTGTCGGGCGTGGTGCTGCCCGGCGGCGCCGACTGGCAGGTCGTCCACGCCGACGGCGCGATCAGCATCGACACCCGCTACACACTGCGCACCCACGACGGGGCGCTGCTCTACATCGCCACCAGCGGCGTGCGGCACGGCCCGCCCGAGGTGCTCGGGCGGCTCGCGCGGGGCGAGGCGGTGGACCCTGCCGAGTACTACTTCCGGCTGTTCTGCCGTTTCGAGACCGGTGACGAGCGCTACGGATGGCTGAACCGTACGCTGGCCGTGGCCTCAGCGGCCCGCGCCGCCTCCGCGGTCCGATACGACGCCTACGCCTTGACCTGACCGACGCTGGAGGCCCTCGATGCCGAAGCTCGACCGCTCGCCGATGCGCGTCACCGCCGAGTACGACACCCCGATGCCGATGCGTGACGGCACCGTGCTGCGCGGCTCGGTGCACCGACGCGCGGAGGGCGGGCCGTTCCCCGCGTTGCTGGCGCGCAGCCCGTACGGCGAGGGGCCCTTCCGGGCGATCCCGCTGACCGCGGCGCTGGAGGCGGGCTTCGCGGTGGTGCTGCAGCACTGCCGGGGGCGCGGCACCAGCGACGGCGAGTTCCGGCCGTGGCTGGACGAGGGCGACGACGGGCACGACACGATCGCCTGGATCACCGCCCAGCCGTGGTCGAACGGCGAGGTGGTGATGACCGGCATGTCGTACCTGGCCGGCTGCGCCCTGCAGGCGGCGGCCACCCGCCCGCCGGGCCTCAAGGCGGTCTACGCCGCCATGACGCCGCACGACTTCCACGACGGTCTGAAGTACCACGGCGGCGCGCTGGCCCTGGGCTCGGCGCTCAACTGGGGCGCGATGCAGGCGGCGCTCGGCCTGATGCACGCCGCCGAGGCGGGCGAGGACGTCGGCGCGGCGTTCGGCCCGCTGCTGCCGGCCATGACCGACCCGGCCGCGGCGGTGCGCACGCTGCCGCTGGACGCGGTCGAGGGCATCCCGTGGTGGCACGACTGGATCTCCCACCCCGAGCGCGACGCGTACTGGCAGGGCCTGGCCGAGACGCTGCGGCACGACCGCATCGAGGCGCCGGTCATGCACGTGGCCGGCTGGTTCGACCTGTTCCTGTCCGGCACGCTGGAGAACCACCGCCGCCTGGGCGGCCCGCTGGTCATCGGCCCCTGGTCGCACCTGACCTCGGCCTCCTCCGGCACCGGGCGGCTGGACTTCGGCTTCTCCGCCTCGGCCCAGGCGATCCAGCTGGAGCAGCGGCAGCTCGCCTTCCTCCAGGGCCGTGACACCGGGCCGGCCGTGAAGATCTTCGTGATGGGCGACGACGTGTGGCGCGACGAGGAGTCCTGGCCCCTGGCCCGCGCCGTCGAGACCCGCTACCACCTGCACCCCGGCGGCCTGCTCTCCCCCGACCCGCCCGCGCCGGGCGCGGAGCCCGCGACGTTCACGTTCGACCCGCGCGACCCGGTGCCCACGACCGGCGGCCCGACCCTGCTGGCCGACCCCACGAACGTCGGCCCGCAGGACCAGCGCGACGTGGAGCGCCGCGCCGACGTGCTCTGCTACACCAGCGAGGCGCTCGGCTCGGACCTGGAGGTGACCGGCCCCGTGACGGTGACGCTGCGCGCCGGGACCTCGGCCGCCTGCACCGACTGGACGGCCAAGCTGGTGAACGTCCACCCGGACGGCCGGGCGATGAGCGTGACCGACGGCATCGTGCGCACCACCACGGCGGCCGGGACGTACACCGTCGATCTGGTGGCCACCAGCCAGGTCTTCAAGGCGGGCCACCGGATCAGGGTGCAGATCTCCAGCTCGAACTTCCCCCGCTTCGACCGTAATCCGGGCACCGGCCGCCCCGCCGCGCTGGCCACGGAGGCCGAGCTGGTCGTCCAGCGGCAGCGCGTCTTCCCTGATTCCTTCATCACCCTGCCCGTGGTGCCGCGTTAAGCCGTCGTTCTTCTTCAGGCAATTTCCAGGTAGGGCGGGTACTCTCCCCGGCATGAAATGGCAGCGCACAATCAACGGGGCGCTGGCGAGGTACACCGGATTCCAGTTCAACCGAGTAGGTAAAGCAGGGCAAGCGGCTACGACGACGGTGCAGGAAAGGACCCCGGTCAAACGGCCGGAGACGCCTTTCCGGCCGCCGGCGGATCCGAAGACCGACCGTCTCGTGCAGGCGCCGGTCTTCATCATCTCGCCGGTCCGTTCGGGCTCGACGCTGCTGCGGGCGATGCTCAACGCTCACCCGGACCTGCATGCTCCGCACGAGCTGCACGTACGCCGGTTGAGAGTGGAATTCGACACCTCGCTGGCGGAGAAGGCCATGGAGGCACTCGGGCACAACAAGGCCGACCTGGAGCACCTGCTGTGGGACCGGGTGCTGCACCGGGAGCTGGTCCGCAGCGGCAAGCGGTTCATTGTGGAGAAGACGCCTGCCAACGCGTTCGCCTACGAGCGCCTGTCCACCTGCTGGCCGGACGCGCGGTTCGTGTTCCTGCTGCGCCACCCCGCCTCCATCGCCTCCTCCTGGTACGAGGCCAGCCCCGGCAAGCGCACCCCCGACGAGGCCGCCGCCGACGCGCTGCGGTACATGAAGGCCGTGCAGCGGGCCCGCAAGGCCCTGCCCGGCCTGACCGTGCGCTACGAGGAGCTGACCGAGGACCCGGAGCGGATCAGCCGCGACATCTGCGACTTCCTGGGCGTCCCGTGGGCCCCCGAGCTGCTCTCCTACGGCACCCCCGACGTGGTGACCAAGGGCCTGGGCGACTGGAAGGACAAGATCCGCTCAGGAACGGTGCAACGCGGCCGCGACCTGCCCAGGCCCGAGCAGGTCCCTGATGTGCTGAAGGACATGTGCAGGCACTGGGAGTACCTGACGTGAAGATCCGCTACATGCTGCTGCACGCCTACGGCATGGGCGGCACCATCCGCACCGTGGTCAACCAGGCCAACGCCATGGCCGCGGCCGGCCACGACGTCGAGATCGTCAGCGTGGTCCGGCGCAGGAACGAGCCACAGTTCGCAATCGACCCGCTGGTGCGCCTGTCGGCGCTGGTGGACCAGCGCGAGGGCATCACCGCCGACTCCCTGGCGCGCAAGGTGTGGCGCCGGGCCCGCGGCAAGATCGTCCCCTACGGGGAGTTCGCGGCCGAGTACTTCACCGAGCGCGTCGAGGCGGCGGTCATCGACTACGTCTCCGGCCTGCGTGACGGCATCCTGGTCACCACCCGGCCCGCGCTCAACCTGATCGCGGCCCGCCGCGCCTCCTCCAGCGTGATCCGCGTCGCCCAGGAGCACATGAACCTGGCCTCCTACCACGAGCGGGTCCGCGAGCAGATCGCCCGGCACTACGGCCGCTTCGACGCGGTGGCGGTGCTGACGGAGACCAGCCGCCGCGAGTACCGCAAGCTGCTGAAGGACACGCCCGTGGTGCGCATCCCCAACGCGGTGCACATGGACGAGCGCAAGCACTCCGACCAGAGCAACAAGATCGTGATCGCCGTGGGGAGGCTGGTGCCGCAGAAGGGCTTCGACATGCTCATCCCGGCCTTCGCCGCCACCGCGGAGGAGCACCCGGAGTGGAAGCTGCGCATCTTCGGCACCGGGCCGTCGAAGGAGCGGCTGCAGAAGCGCATCGACGAGGTCGGCGCGGGCGGCCGGATCAAGCTCATGGGCCGCAGCAACCGCATCCACGAGGAGCTGGCCAAGGCGTCGGTCTACGCGCTCAGCTCCCGGATCGAGGGGCTGCCGATGGCCATGATCGAGGCGATGGGCCACGCCCTGCCGATCGTCGCCTTCGACTGCCCGACGGGGCCCGCCGACGTGCTCACGCCCGGCAAGGACGGGCTGCTGGTGCCGCCACGCAACGTGCCCGCGCTGACCGAGGCGCTGAGCCGGGTGATGGGCGATCGCGAGCTGCGGCTGCGCCTGGGCGCCACCGCGGCGGAGACGGCCTTCGGCTACACCCCGCACGTCGTGATGCCGCTGTGGGAGAAGCTGTTCACCGCGCTGTCCAACGGCGAGCCGATCGACACCGACGTGCGCGCGGCCCGCTGAGCCGTGCGCTTGCCCGGCCCCTCTTCCGGGGGCCGGGCCCGCTCCCTCCGCTCAGGCCGCCGGGAACATCGGCGGCTCCTGGCCGGGGGTGAGCGCGGTCGGCCCGAACAGCCAGTCCACGTAGGTGTAGTCGTGCACGTCGCGCCCGCGCAGCACGCCGTTGCGCCACAGCCGCTTGTCGCCGTCGTGGTGCCACAGCTCGCCCCAGGCGCGCGCGGTGGTCAGCACGCGGCGGCAGTGCTCGGGGCGGACGGCGTTGTACGCCGCCAGCGCCGCGTCCCAGTCACCCCGCGCGCCGTCCACCTGCTCCGACAGCACCCAGGCGTCCTCGATGGCCATGACCGCGCCCTGCGCGAGGTACTGCAGCGGCGGGTGCGCCGCGTCCCCGGACAGGACGATCCTGCCGCTGACCCAGTTCATGATCGGGTCGCGGTCGAACATCCGCCACCAGCGATCGCGCCACATCAGCGGCAGCCCGGCCCGCACCTGGTCGCAGGTGTGCTCGAAGGCCGCGTCGAGCTCGTCGGGCGTGCCCCAGTCGGCCTCGCCGGCCAGCGCCTTCGGCGACTCGAACACCGCGACCTGGTTGAACATCTCCCCCTGGCGCAGCGGGTACTGCACGAAGTGGCAGCGGGGGCCGACGTAGACGACCACGTCCTTGGTGTGCACGTCGAGGTCGGCCACCCGGTCGATCGGCACGGCGCCCCGGTAGGCGACGTAGGCGGAGTTGACCGGCTCGTCGTCGCTGAGGAGGCGGCGGGCCACGGAGTGCAGGCCGTCGGCCGCGATGACGACCGCGCCGCGCTCACGCCCTCCGGCATGCACGGCCACCGCGCCGCGCTCCCGTCTGCCGTCGTGCGTCGCCGCCGCGCCATCCTCGTCCCCGCCGTGCGCCGCCGCCGCGCCGTCCTCGGCCTGCTCGTACCCGGTCACCGTGACGTCGGTGACCAGGTCCACGCCCGCCCGCCGGCAGGCGCGCAGCAGCGTGCCGTGCAGGTCGCTGCGGTGGATCACCATGTACGGGAAGCCGTAGCGCCGCTCCACGTCGTGCAGGTCGAGCCTGGTCAGGACGCTGCCGTCAAGGGCGTCCTTCATCACGATGTGCTCGGGGAGCACGCCGAGCGAGACGATCTCGTCGAGCAGGCCCCAGCGGTCGAGGATGCGGGTGCAGTTGGGCGCGATCTGCAGCCCGGCGCCGACCTCGCCGAACTCCTGCGCCCGCTCCAGCACCCGCACCCGCAGCCCCTTGCGGCTGAGCGCCAGGGCGTTGGACAGGCCGCCGATGCCGCCGCCCACCACGACCACGTCCACGTCGTCACTGCTCACCTGAGTGGTTCCTTCCATCGTCGCGCCGCCTACAGCCACCGCGGCAGCGCGGGCGCGGGCCGGCCGCCCGGCCCCGCCGCACGGCCGGACAGGTAGGCCGCCAGCTCGGCGAGGGTGCCGGTGACGTCCGCCGGGTCACCGGCGCCCGCGACCCGCCACGTACCGCCGGAGCCCGCCGCCGTGAGGACGAGCGCGGGGCCGTCGCCCGCGCCGGACCGCTTGGCCGCGATGTCGTCGATCAGGCAGGTCAGGAAGTCCGCGGGCAGGTCGCCGAAGCCCACCCCGGCGCCGAGGTCCACGGCGTGCACCATGACCTCCCGCGCGCGCAGCCAGGCGATCTCGCTCGCCGGGACGGTGCGGCCCTGGGCGGTGCGCACCGGGTGGGCCCACTGCCGCTCGTCCAGCTCGGACAGCCGCCGGTCGAGCTGCTCCGCCGAGCTCGCGGCCCAGGAGCGCAGCTCGGCCGGGGAGCGCACGGCGCCCGCCCGGATGTCGGCGTCACGCTGCTCGAACGAGGTGTACATCGGGCGTTCCTCGCCGGTGCGCGCCCAGTGCGCCAGGTTGACCAGCGCGTCGGCGTTCGCGGCGACGTGGGCCACGAGGTGCCTGCCCGTCCAGCCGGTCAGCGCCGTGGGCCGGTCCAGCTCGTCGTCCGGCAGGACGGCCAGCGCGCCGAAGAACGTCCTGCTGCCCTCGGCCATCCAGCGCAGGCTGTCGGCCAGGCTCCGCCGGGCGGCCTCCGGGCGGCCCGGATCGGTGATCTCGGCGGCCATTAGGATGCTCGCTCCGGCTCAGCCACGGCCTTCGACTCCGAGCGGCCCAGACCGGTGATCTCGGTGGCCAGGACGCTGCCCTCGGCGAGGTAGCGGGCCGGCTTGCGGGCGTGGCCCACCCCGCCGGGGGTGCCCGTCGCGATGACGTCGCCCGGGTTCAGGGTGAGGATCGTGGAGACGTACCGGACCAGCGCGACGGGGTCGAAGACCAGGTCCGAGGTGTCGGCCCGCTGCACCACCTCGCCGTCCACCGCCCCGGTGAGGGTGAGCGAGGGACGGGTGCCGCCGGGCAGGTCGTCCGGCGTGACCAGGTACGGGCCGAACGGCGTGCTGGCCTCCCAGGTCTTGCCCTGCAGCCAGACCGGCGAGCGGTACTGCCAGTCGCGCATGGTGACGTCGTTGAGCACGGCGAACCCGGCGATGGCCGCGTCGGCCTCGGCCTCGGTGGCGCGGCGCACGCGGCTGCCGATCACGACGGCCAGCTCGGCCTCCCAGTCCACCTGCGCGGACTCGGGCGGGAGCTGGATCTCGTCGAAGGCGCCGATGAGCGCCTCGGGGTACTTGGCGAACAACGTCGGGTGCTCCGGCAGCTCCCGGCCCATCTCCAGGATGTGCTTGCGGTAGTTCAGGCCGATGCAGACGATCTTGCCGGGCCGGGGGACGACGGGCGCGAACCCGGCGCTCGCGACCGCCTCGCCGTCCGCGCGGGCGGCGTGCTCGGCCCAGTCCGGCCGGGCCAGCAGCTCCCCCACGTCGGCGAGGCCGAGGTCCACGAGGGTGTCCCCGTCCACGCGCACGGCCCTGGTGCGGCCGTCGGCGGTGCGGATGGTGGCGAGCTTCATGCGTGGTCTCCTTCCACTGCGACGCGGTCGAGGTGCAGTGCCTCGAAGACCGGCCCGTCGCTGAACCTGAACAGATCGAGCGCGCCCGAGTCGGAGTCGGACGCCGAGGACTCCGACTTGGCCGAGAACGGCTGCCACGACGGCACCACGAACAGGTCGCCGCGGGTCACCGACCACGACGTGCCGCCGACCGTGACCCGCCCGCTGCCGTCGAAGACCTGGTACACCGAGGAGCCGGCCTCGCGGCGCGGCGCGGTCTCGGCGCCGGACCTGATCCGGTGCATCTCGGCCCGGATGGTCGGCAGCACGTCGCCGCCCGTGGTGGGGTTGGTGTAGCGCACGGCCGCGTGGCCCGGCTCGACCGTCCCCGCGTACCCCTCTGCCTCCAGGTCGAGCTGGTCGGCCAGGGCGCGGTCCGTGTCGGCCCACCGGTAGGCCAGCAGCGGGGTGCCGGGCTGCGGGCCGGGCGCGGAGACGGGGCGCAGGCCCGGGTGCCCCCACAGCCGCTCGGAGCGGGAACGGTCCGGCGTGATGCGCTCGGCCTCGGAGATCCGGTCCCGGCCGAACTCGAAGAACTGGGCGTCCACGGCGTACTGGAACGGGATGTCCAGGCCGTCGATCCAGGCCATCGGCTCGGCGGCGCCGTTGTGGTGGGCGTGCCAGGCCCAGCCGGCCTGGGGCAGGAAGTCGCCGCGCCGCATCGGCACCGGATCGCGCCCGACGACGGTCCACACGCCCTCACCCTCAACGACGAAGCGGAACGCGTGCTGGGTGTGCCGGTGCTCGGGAGCGTCCTCGCCCGGCATCAGGTACTGGATCGCCGCCCACAACGTCGGCGTGGCGAACGGCCGGCCGCCGAGCGACGGGTTGGCCAGCGCGATCGCCCGCCGCTCGCCGCCCCGCCCGACGGGCACCAGGTGACCGGCCTGGTCGGCCAGGGCCAGCAGGCTCTGCCAGCGCCACAGGTGCGGGACCGCCTTGGAGCGCGGATGCGGGGGCATCAGGTCGCCGATCTCGGTCCAGAGCGGGATCAGCAGCTCCTTCTCGAAGCCGCGGTAGAGCTCTTCCAGCGCGGGCGACGGCGGCGGCTGGTCCGGGGCGTCGACCACGGCGAGGCGCACGGGGTGGTTCGCGGTCTCGGTCATTCTCCTGGCTCCTTCTCGGTGACACGCGTTGCCAGCTTGTAGCCTGGGCGTACGAGAAGAACAGGACATTCTGCTGTGAAGAATCCGCCCAACTACGCGATCCGCAGCGTCGACCACGCGCTGCACCTCGCCGTGCTGCTCCAGGTGGAGGGTCCGCTCAGCGTCGGCGAGGCCGCCGAGCGGCTCGGCGTGGCCCCGTCCACCGCGCACCGGCTGCTGGCCATGCTGGTGTACCGGGACTTCGCGGTGCAGCAGGAGGACCGCCGGTACGCGGCCGGGCCCGTCCTCTCGCTGGGCGCCAGCTCGCTGTCCCACACCTCGCGGCTGCGCGCGGTCGCCATGCCGCACCTGTCGGCGCTGGTCGAGCGGGTGCGCGAGAGCGCCAACCTGGTGATCCTGTCCGGCGACCACGTACGGTTCATCGGCACGGTGGAGTGCAGCCAGGCGCTGCGGGTGGGCAACCGCGAGGGCATGGTCTTCCCCGCCCACCTGGCCTCCGGGGGCAAGGTGCTGCTCGCCGACCTGCCGTCCGAGCGGCTCGACGTGTTGTTCAGCGAGGAGAAGTGGGCCGACCGGCCCGATCAGAGGCCCAACCTGGTGGCGCTGCGGCGGGAGCTGCGTACGACGCGGGAGCGCGGGTTCGCCATCAACGCGGGCAGGACCGAGGCGGGCGTCACCGCCATCGGCCGCGCCGTGCGCGGCCAGGACGGCACGGCCCAGGCCGCCGTGTCGGTGTCGATGCCGACCACGCGCTTCTCGCGGGACCGGCTGCCCACCCTGGTGGGCGCCCTGGCCGTGACCGCCCGCGACATCGAGGAGGAGATGCGCGGCGCCGCCGGCTGAGCCCGTCGCGGGGGCCGAGGTGAGGAACGCACATCAGCCGATGACAACCGCATCTGGATCGTCCCCGCGCCCGCTCCTACGGTCGGGGTATGTCTCTCCGCCGCATCGCCGCCGCGGCCGGCGCCGCGCTCCTGGCCCTCTCCCTCATCGCCGTCCCCGCCCGCGCGGACGGCTCGCACGAGTGCTTCTCCGGTGTGCGCACCCCGGACGGCGAGCACTACGACCTGTCCGCCGGGGGCTGTGCGGGGGCGGGCTACTACCAGGTGACCGTCGTCATCCTGGTCGGTGACGCCCGCGGCACCTACTCCTGCGCGAGCGTCTTCTCCTGGAACGGGAGCCTGACCGGGGAGCGGTGCCTGCTTCTCTGAGCAGACCGGTGCGCCGTGACCACCTGCTGCTCGATCAGGTCGAGTGCGCCGTGACCACCTGCTGCTCGATCAGGTCGAGTGCGCCGTGACCGCCTGCTTCTTGCGGGCGCGGTAGGCCGCCGCCTTGATCTTGTTGCCGCACGACTCCATGCCGCACCACTCCCGCCGCCCGCCACGCGAGCGGTCGATGAAGACCTTGGTGCACTCGGGGTTCGCGCACTCCTTCATCAGCGGCACGTCAGGCCCGCTGAGCAGCTCGATGGCGTGCCGGGCCACCGTGGACAGCGCCTGCGCGGGGGTCGCCTCCGTCCACCGGCCGCCGGCGGTGAGCTGGGGTGTCGCGGGCGGCGTGCGGGCCGCCTCGTTCACCAGCGCGAGCGCCTGGTCGTCGTAGCCGTCGCCCGCGAGCCTGGCGGTGATCAGCGCATAGATGGCCTCCCGCACCGCCACGGCCCGCGCCAGGTCGCTGTCCTGGCAGGAGGGCGCCGCGTCGACCAGGCCGCCCTCCACGTACCAGGCGTCGAGGGTGGCCGGGGCGTCCAGCGTCTCGAAGCGCGCCGTGCGACGGGCGCGCATCGTGCAGGCGAAGTCGAGCGCGGGGTTCCCGCACAGGAAGACATGTTTCACATCACCAGTTTGACAGGTGACGCGGGGATCGCGCAATCGCACGGCCGATGAGGGCGAAATGAAACAGCCCGGGGTTTGACTGGAGCGCGTCCGGCTCATCCGCACTCACCCGGGAATCTGATGAGAAAACTCCTCCTTGCTCTCCTCCTCGTCCTGGCCGCGCTCCCCGCGGCCCCGGCCCACGCCCGTCCCCCCGCCGTCGTCTTCGACACCGACATGGACTTCGACGACGCCGCGACCCTGGCCTACCTCGCCCAGGAGCACCGGGCGGGCCGCATCGACCTGCGCGCCATCACCGTCACGAACAGCGGCGCCGGCTTACCCGGGCGGGCCGTCCGCCACGCCAGATGCCTGGCCGAGCGGCTCGGCCTGCGCGGCGTGCGGATCGCCGACGGCTCCGGCACCGGGCCGAACTCCTTCCCCGCCGAGCTGAGGCAGCTCTTCGACCGGGTGCTCACGGCCGCCACCCCCGGCTGCGCGGGCGACGAGACCCCGTCGGCGGTCCGGGCGCCCGAGCTGATCAGGAAACTGCTGCGGGACGACCCCTCGACCCAGATCATCGCCACCGGCCCGCTCACCAACCCGGCCGCCGCCCTGCCGTACTCCGCCTCGCGGCTGACCACGATGGGCGGCGCCGTGCACGTGCCGGGGAACCTGTGCTGCGGCACGCCGCCCGAGTTCGACGGCACGCAGGAGTTCAACTACTGGCTCGACCCCGCCGCGGCGCGGGCGGTGCTGACCGGGAGCCGGGGCACCGTGCGCATGGTGTCGCTGGACGCCGCCAACGAGGTGCCGATCACCGATGCCTTCCTGGACCGGCTGGCCGCCGACCACCGCACCCCGGCCGCCGACACCGTGCTGGAGATCGTCACCCATCCCGAGGTGCGGCCGCTGATCGACCAGGCGCTGCTCTACTGGTGGGACCCGCTCGCCGCGATGAGCGCCGTCCGCCCCGGGCACGTGGAGTTCACCTACGGCCGCGTGGACGTGGTGCCGAGCGGCCCGTCGGCCGGGCGCACGGTCCTGTCGCCGTCGGGCGGCCCGCTCTGGTACGGCACGGCGGCCGACACCGCCGCGTTCGAGCAGCGCTTCCTCGACACCCTGAACGGCCGCCCCTAGCCGCGCGGCCACCGGGCCGGGTGCCCGGTCGGCGCGGCCACCGGGCCGGGTGCCCCCGGTGGCCGTCCGGCCCGGCGGCCACCGGGACGGGCGCCGCGTCACGGCCGGAAACGGTCGGTGGCCTGGATCAGCAGGCTGCGGATGCCCGGCTCCGAGCCGCCGTGACCGGCGTCCTCGACGAGGTGGAACTCGGCCTCCGGCCAGGCCTGATGCAGGTCCCACGCCTGGCCGGGCGGCGTCTTGACGTCGTAGCGGCCGTTGACGATGACGGCCGGGAGGTGCCGGATGCGGTCGATGCCCGCCAGCAGGCCCTCCTCCGGCAGGAAGGCGCCGTTGGCGATGTAGTGGTGGGTGATGCGGGCGAACCCGACCAGCATGGCGTCGCCCAGGTCGGGCGGGGGCACGGGCAGCAGCGTGTTCGCCGCCAGCTCCCAGCCCATCCAGGCGCGCGCCGCCGGCACGTGCACGGCGGGATCGGGGTGCGTGATGCGGCGGCCGTAGGCGGCGAGCAGGTCGTGCCGCTCGTCGCCGGGGATCGGCGCGACGAAGGCCGCCCACTCGGCCGGGAACAGGTGCGCCGCCCCCGACGGCGTGAAGGACCACGCCTCGTCCTGCGGTCGGACCAGCCACACGCCGCGCAGCACGAGCTCGGTGACGCGATCGGGGTGCGCCTGCGCGTACGCGAGCGCGAGGGTCGTGCCCCAGCTCCCGCCGAGGACCAGCCAGCGCTCCACGCCCAGCCGCTCCCGCAGCCGCTCGATGTCGGCGACGAGGTGCGGCGTGGTGTTGTGCGCGAGCGAGACCGCCGGGTCGCCGGCGTAGGGCCGGCTGCGGCCGCAGTTGCGCTGGTCGAACAGCACGATCCGGTACGCGTCCGGGTCGAAGAAGCGCCGGTGGTCGGGCAGCAGGCCGCCACCGGGACCGCCGTGCAGGAACAGCGCGGGCTTGCCCGCCGGATCGCCGCAGGTCTCCCAGTAGATCTCCTGGCCGTCGCCGACGGCGAGCATGCCGGATTCGTACGGTTCCGTCTTCGGGTACCAGTCGCTCACGACATCCGAAGATAGATCACCGTACGTCCCCGGGCCGAGCAGGCCAGGACGCCGGTGACCGGCTCGTCGTCCGCGAGACCGATCACCCGGCGCCGAGGCCCGCCGTGCCGGTCCCGCGGAGGCCGACCCGGAGTCCCGTGTACGCCCGTGGCCCAGCCGATCCCGGCGCATGGCGGCATCGCCACGTCCGAGGAGGTCGGCATCGACACTCTCACCGATCGATCGGCTCCGTGCCGGGTCTCGCGAGCACGGCTCTGTGCTCTACCCGCCGGCGCCTGGGCTCGCGTACCGGGGTGAGGGGATCAGGAGTTGCAGCCGCAGCTACAGCCGCTGGCGCAGGAGCAGGAGGATCCGTGTCCGCATGAGCAGGATTTCTTCGTCTTCGCCGTCATACCCGGATACGTTGCACGGAACGGGGTCTCTCGAACTCGCTGCGAAGCAACAAACCCCCCGCCCGCGCGGCAGGAAAGTGCCGCGCCCGGTGCTCCCCGAGGTCCCGCCCGGGCCGTGGACACCGCAAGATGGGTGACGTGCGGTCCATCCACTCACTGCCCGAGCACCCGCGGCCCGAGCCCTACCAGTCCGTCGCCCGCGCGTCGGGGCCCCGCCTGCGCCCCTACGTGCTGGGGTGGGCGGGCTTCCGTGCCCCGGCCGGGGCGGAGCAGCCCACCAGGATGTTGCCGCTCAACGCGGCCACCCTGATCGTCGACTTCACCGCCATGCGCGCGATCGTCACCGGGCCGCGCGCCGCCGCGACGCTGTGGCCGTACTCGCTGTGGCGTCATGGGGTGGCGGTGGGGCTCACGCCCGCGGGGATGTCGGCGCTGCTCGGGGTGCCCATGCGGGAGGTGGCCGGAACGGCCGTGCCCCTGGAGGACCTGCTCGGGGGCGTGCGGGCGGAGGAGCTGACCGGGCGGCTGGTGGAGACGGCGAGCTGGGCGGGGCGCTTCGGTGCGCTGGAGCGGTGGCTGGCGGCGAGCCTGGCGGCAGAGCCTGTGGCCACGCTGGCGCTGGGACCGACGGCAGCGCCCGCTCCAGCACTCCCGGCCGTGCCCCTGACAGCGCCGGCCGAGGCGCCGGCGGCGCCGACGGCATGGTCGCGCGGCGGTGCGGGCGCCGGGATCGCCGACGGGCTGGTCATGTACGCGTGGTGGCGGCTGCAGGAGCCGGCGGGGCCGCGCACGGTCGAGGCGCTGGCCGGCGAGCTGGGGGTCAGCCGCCGTTACCTGGAGCTGGGGTTCCGCCGGGTGGTGGGCCTGTCACCCAAGACGGTCGCCAGGGTCGCCCGTTTCCAGCGGGCGGTGCGCACGCTGAGCCGGCCGTCGGCCATGCTGTCGGAGGCGGTCGCCTGCGGCTACGCCGACCAGCCCCATCTCACGCGGGAGATCCGCGCGATGACGGCGATGACGCCGAAACAGCTGTTCGCATTCGTTCAAGACACCGAACGGCTCGCGCACTAACGTGCCCGTCCATGACGCACCACGGCACGACGGCACTTCTGACCACGGCTCACGCGGCCGACCCCACCCTCGCCGACTTCGGCCGCGACCCGCTCTGGATCACCATCGTCAAGGCCGTGATGCTCTTCGCCTTCCTCGGGCTCGGGGTCGTCCTCGGCGTCTGGTTCGAGCGCAAGCTCATCTCGCGGATGCAGCACCGCTACGGCCCCAACCGGGCCGGCAGGTTCGGCCTGCTGCAGTCGGTCGCCGACGCGATCAAGATGGGGCTCAAGGAGGACCTCTTTCCCCGGAACGTGGACAGGGTCCTCTACCTGCTCGCGCCCGTGATCATGGTGGTGCCGGCCTTCCTGGCCTTCTCCATCGTGCCGTTCGGGCCGGTGGTCAACCTGTTCGGTGTCGAGACGCCGCTGCAGCTGGTGGACCTGCCGGTGGCGGTGCTGTTCATGCTGGCCATGGGTGCGGTGTCGGTGTACGGCGTGGTGCTGGCCGGGTGGTCGTCGCGCTCGCCGTACGCGCTGCTGGGCGGGCTGCGCTCGGCGGCCCAGGTGGTCTCCTACGAGATCGCGATGGGCCTGTCGTTCGTGGCGATCTTCCTGTTCGCCGGCACGCTGTCCACCTCCGAGATCGTCAAGGCGCAGGAGCAGACCTGGTTCGCGGTGCTGCTCATCCCGTCCTTCCTGGTCTACGTGATCTGCATGTTCGGCGAGGCCGCGCGCATCCCGTTCGACCTGCCCGAGGGCGAGGGCGAGCTGGTCGGCGGGTTCCAGACCGAATACTCCTCGTCGCTGAAGTTCGCGCTCATCATGATGGGCGAGTACCTGCACACCTTCACCGCCTCGGGCATCGCGGTCACCCTGTTCCTGGGCGGCTGGCGGGCGCCGTTCCCGATCTCGTTGTGGGAGGGGGCCAACCAGGGCTGGTGGCCGGTGCTGTGGTTCTTCATCAAGTTCGTGCTCACGTTCTGCTTCATCGTGTGGGTGCGCGCCTCGCTGCCGCGGGTGCGTTACGACCAGCTCATGTCGCTGGGCTGGAAGGTGCTCATCCCGGTCAACCTGGCCTGGATCCTGCTGGTGGCCGCGGTGCGCAACATCGTGGTCAACGAGGGCGACCGGACGCTCGGCATCGGGCTCGGCGTGGTCATCGTGATCGGCGCGCTGGCCATCTGGATGCGCTTCGACACCGTCGACCAGCGGCGCAAGGAAGCGAAGAAGGCGCAGGTGGAGGCCGAGTTCGAGCAACTGTCCGAGGAGCCGGCGGCCGGTGGCTTCCCTGTGCCGCCGCTCGACCTGCCGCACTACCACGGGGTGGGCCGGCCTTCACCCGATCACCGCTGACGGCTGCCGCTCAGCTCAGGGAGAGCAGGCCCGGGATGCTCGCCACGCCCGGCAGGAGGTGGGTGTGGCGGACGGCGCCGAGGGTGGCGGCGTCCTGGCTGCCGGTGAGCACCCCGGCGACGATGCGGGCGCCGGCGTTGGTGCCCGCCTGGAGGTCGCGGACGGTGTCGCCGGCGGTCAGGACGCGGCCGACCTCGTGCACGCCGGTCGCCTCCATCGCCCGGAAGATCATGTACGGCGCCGGGCGGCCCGCGGCGACGTCGTCCACGCACACCACCGCGTCCAGCACGCCGTGCTCCCAGCCGATCGCCGCCAGCAGCGCCGTCGTCACCTCCCGGTCGAACCCGGTGGTGAGCGCCACCTTGACGCCCGCCGCCCGCAGCGCGCGGATCGCCTCGGGGACGCCGGGCAGCGGCGCGGGCGGCCGGGCGGCGTAGGCCGCGCGCAGCCGGGCACGGAAGTCGGCGAACGCGGCGTCCACGGTGTCATCGGACGGCACACCGCCCACCGCCCCGGCCGCGCGGCTTTCCGGCGCCGCGCCACCGGTCGGTGGTGAGGTCAGCAGGGCGGTGATGGCCTCGCGTTTGTCGGCGCCCATCCAGCGCCGGATGTCGGCGGCCGACGGGTTGCCGCCCGCCGCCCGCACGGCCTCCTCCAACGCGAGGTAGACGGCACCGTGCTCTTCCACGGTGGTGCCGGCGATGTCCAGGACCGCCAGTTCGATCACGGGGTCTCTCCTTGCGGGGCTCGGGCGGGAAGCAGGTCGTTGGGGCTGCGCAGCAGCGCCGGATGGGCCTGCTGCGAGTTGTCGATGGTGAACGAGACGAGGTCGGGCCGGTAGCGGTCGTCGGAGAACTCGACGGGCTCGCCGGAGGCGGAGGAGGTCTGGCGCCGCTCGCGCAGCAGGGGCGCGCCGACCGGGATGCCGAGCAGCTCGGAGTCGGCACGGTCGGCGCCGACGGCGTCGATGGTGTGCCGGGCCCTGCTCAGGTCCACGCCGCACCGGCTCAGATACGCGAAGACCGACCCGGAGTCGCAGTCGAAGTCGAACAGCAGCCGCCCCACCGGCCAGACGAACGTGGTGCGCTCGACCATGGCGGGCAGGTCGTCCATCAGCCGCAGCCGCACCATCTGCACGACGTGCTCGCCCTCCTCCAGCCCGAGCGCGTCGCACGCCTCCGGGCCGGCCGGGCGGCGGGCGATCTCGAGCGTGCGCTGCCCGGGCGTGCGGCCCATCAGCTCCACCCAGCGCGAGAAGGACAGGAAGGTCTCGAACGGCTGCGGCATGCTCTGGCTGCGGACCACGGGCGGCTTGCCGCGCCCGCCGCCGATGAGGCCCTCGGCGCGCAACGTGGCCAGCGCCTGGCGGATCGGGCCCCGCGAGATGCCCCACTGCTCGCACAGGTGGGACTCGGAGGGGATGGCCGAGCCCACCGGCAGCTCGCCCGAGCTGATGCGGCGGCGCAGATCCGACGCGACGCGTTCGTGGAGAGGTGCGTCCATGTGACTTGACCATACAGGAGTGCGGACATTTCACGGAAGCCTTCCGATCTCCGCAATACCCATGTCACCTGCGTAAATGACGTGACGCAAACGCAAGATGACATGTCCGGTTCGGGATTGACGGCACCCGGCCGCGAACGGCAGCGTACTTATCATGACAAGTCACCTGCCGTGGGACACGTCCCTCGACGCGGCCGATCTCGTGGTCGTCGGCGCGGGCATCGTGGGGTTGGCCCACGCCGTGGACGCCGTGGCCCGAGGGCTGTCCGTCGTGGTCGTCGAGCGGGACGAGCGCGCTGTCGGCGCCTCGGTACGCAACTTCGGCCACGGCTGCTTCACCGCCCAGGACGGCCGGGCCCTGCGGTACGCGATGGCCGCCAGGACCGCCTGGCTGCGCCTGGCCAAGGAGGCCGGGCTCTGGCTGGACGAGAGCGGCACGGTCGTGGTCGCCCGCGCCGACGACGAGTACGCGGTCCTGAGCGAGTTCGCCGCCGCCCGCGACGGGCAGGCGGTGCTGCTCGACGCGCGTCAGGTGGCCGGGCGGATCCCCGTGGGCCCCGGCGTGGTCGGCGGCGCCTGGCTGCCGCTGGACGTGCGCGTGGACCCGCGCCAGGCCGTGCACGCCATCGCCGCCTGGCTGGCAGGTCAGGGCGTGCGCTTCCACTGGGCCACCTCCGCGCACCTCGTCGAGCCCGGCCTGGTGACCACCAGCCGGGGCCGGATCAGGGCCGGGCACGTGGTCATGGCCGTCGGGCACGACGTCGACCGGCACTTCCCCGCCCTCGCCGAGAGCGCCGGGCTGCGCCGCTGCGTGCTGCGCATGCTGCGCGTGGCCGACCCGCACGGGCGCCGGGTCGATCCCGCGGTGTTGTCCGGCTTCTCGCTGCTGCGTTACGGCGGCTTCGCGGCCTGCCCGTCGGAGCCCGCCCTGCGCGCCCGCCTGGAGAGCGAGCGGCCGGAGCTGACCGGCATCGGCCTGAACCTCATGTTCACCCAGCGCCCCGACGGCGACCTCGTCGTCGGCGACACCCACGCCTACGCCGTGACCCCGGAGCCGTTCGGCGACGACGAGCTGGACCGGCACGTCCTGGCCGAGAGCGCCCGCCTGCTCGGGACCGGCCGGCTCACGGTGCGCGAGCGCTGGCGCGGCGTCTACGCCTCCGCGCCGGAGCCGTTCCTGGTCGCCGCCCCCATGCCGGGCGTGCGCGTCGTGTCGGTCACCTCCGGCATCGGCATGACCACCGCCCTGGGCCTGGCCCCCGAGGTCCTCGACGACCTGCTGGCCTGACCACCCCTGCGAACCACCCCTTCCGAGGAGAGACCCCATGCGCGCACGACCTGCCCTGGCCGCCCTGGCCGTGCTTCCCGCGCTGCTGCTGACCGGCTGCGGCGGCGGTGGTGCCGAGGCGACCGGCTCGGCCGCCACCTGCCCCGACGGGAAGATCCGCTTCGGCGTCGAGCCGTACGAGGATCCGGCCAAGCTCAAGCCGGCCTACGAGACCCTCGCCGCCGCGCTGCAGAAGAGCCTGAACTGCCCGGTCGAGCTGAAGATCGTCGAGGACTACTCGGCCGAGGTGCTGGCCATGCGCAACGGCCGGCTGGAGATGGCCCAGTTCGGCCCGCTCGGCTACGTCTTCGCCAGCACCAAGGCCGACGCCCAGCCCGTCGCCTCCTTCGCCGACGCCGAGGGCGCGCTGACCACGTACACGGCCGGCATCTGGGTGCCCGCGGACTCGCCGATCACCTCGGTCAAGGACCTGAAGGGCAAGTCCCTGGCGCTGTCCAGCCCCGGCTCGACCTCGGGTGACGCGCTGCCCCGCTACGCGCTCAAGACGCAGGGCCTGGCCGAGGCCGACGTGAAGATCGACTACGCGGGCGGTCACCCGGAGGCGCTGCTGGCCCTGGCCAACGGCAAGGTGGACGCCGCCGAGATCAACAGCCAGCAGCTCGCCACCGCGCAGGCGGAAGGCAGCCTCGACCCCGCGAAGTACCGCCAGGTGTGGACCTCCGAGCCCATCCCGAACGACCCGATCACCGTGTCAGGCAAGCTCGACCCGGCTCTGCGCGCCGCGATCACCTCGGCGCTGCTGAAGCTGGGGCCGTCCGACGTCGCCAAGGTCGGCGCGTTCCTGGACGTGAACCCGCCCGGGCCGCTGGTGGCCGTCACCAAGGACACCTACCAGCCGCTGTTCGACCTGGCCACCGCGCTCGGCCTGACCGAGAAGGACGTATGACGATGACCTCGCCACAGGCGGTGGGCGTGCGCGCGGCGCCCGCGCTCGCCGTGCGCGGGCTGCGCAAGTCGTTCGCCGGCAGGACGGTGCTGGACGGGCTCGACCTGAGCCTGGCGCCCGGCGAGTTCGTCGCCCTGCTCGGCGCGAACGGCAGCGGCAAGTCCACCGCGCTGCGTTGCGTCGTCGGGCTGGAGCGCCCGGACGGCGGCGAGATCCTGGTCCACGGCCGGCCCGCCGACACGGCCTCGCTGCGCCGTCGGATGGCGATGATCTTCCAGCAGATCCACCTCGTGCACCGCCGCAGCGCGCTCGACAACGTCTGCGCGGGCGCCCTGGGACGGTTGCCGCTGCGGCGCTCGCTCACCCCGATCCTGTTCCCCCGCGAGCTGCGCGAGGAGGCCATGGTCTGCCTGGACCGGGTCGGCATGGCCGATCGGGCCGCCGAGCCGGCCGGGCGGCTGTCGGGCGGCCAGCGGCAGCGGGTCGCCATCGCGCGGGCGCTGTGCCAGCGGGCGGAGATCATCCTGGCCGACGAGCCGGTCTCCGCGCTCGACCCGGCCGCGGCCGAGCAGGTGGTCGCCCTCCTCGCCGACCTCGCCCACGACCAGGGCCTGGCCGTCGCCGCCGTGCTCCACCAGCCCGACCTGGCCCGCCGCCACGCCGACCGCGTGGCCGGCCTGCTGCACGGCCGCGCCACGCTCGACGCCCCGGCCGCGACCCTCACCGCCACCGACCTCGCCACCCTGTACGCCCCGGACCACCGCCGGCCGGACCCCACCACCCCCGGCCCCACCGCCCCGGACCGCGCCGCCCCGCACCTCGCCGCGCCGCACCCCACCACCCCGCACCCCACCACCCCGGACTGCGCCGCCCCGCATCTCGTCGCGCCGGAGCGCGCCCCGGCGCACCATCACGCCGATCAGGAGCCCCGATGAGCAGCACCACCGCGGGCACGCTTCCCCCCGACGACCGCCTCACCCCGCCCCGCCGGCGCCCCGTCACCACGGCCACCGCCACCGTCACCGTGGCCGTCGTGCTCGCCCACGTGCTGGCCTGGAACGGCACCGAGTTCTCCCCCGCCGCCCTCATCCAGGGCTGGCGCGGCATGGCGGACTTCGCCGGCCAGGCCCTGCCACCGGACCTGTCCTGGGACGGGGTGCTGCTGCCCGGCCTCACGGCGGCGCTCGTCACGCTGGGCATCGGCCTGCTGGGCACCACGTTCTCGGTCCCGTTCGCACTCGTCCTCGCCCTGCTGGCAGCCCGTACGACGGCGCCGAACCGCTGGGCCTACCAGGCGGCCCGCTCGGTGCTGTCGTTCCTGCGCGCCGTGCCCGACGTCGTCTTCGCGCTGGTCTTCGTCACCGCCGTGGGCCTCGGCCCGTTCGCCGGCGTACTGGCGCTGATCTTCCACAACACGGGCGTGATGGGCAAGCTGTGGGCCGAGGCCATGGAGGAGATCGACCTCGGCCCGCGTGACGCGCTGCGCGTCGGCGGCGCGTCGGGCGTGCAGGCCGCCGCGCACGCGGTGCTGCCCGCGGTGGTGCCGCAGTTCGTCGGGCTGCTGCTCTACCGCTTCGACGTGAACGTACGCTCGTCGCTCGTGCTCGGCCTCGTGGGAGCCGGCGGCATCGGCTTCCTCGTCAACCAGTCGATCAAGCTGTTCCGGTTCGACGAGCTGGTCACGCACCTGGCGATCGTCATGGTGCTGGTGGTCGCCGTGGACCAGCTCTCCGCGTACGTGCGCCGCCGCATCGGCGGTTGAGCGGTCAGCCACGACGGCGGCCACTCCTCTCCCGCCCGGACAGCCCGCTGGAGGCCGAGCCGACGCCCCGAGGGGCCCGGTCGGGATCGGGCACCCAGGAGCGCGGGTCGGCCGGATCCGGCAGGCGGGCGGGCCGCAGCTGGGCGAGCAGTGAGCGCAGGAGCGGGCGCGGGTTGCGCCGGGACCAGACCACCGACCACGGCAGGAGCGGCACCGGATCGACGATCGGGATCCGGCGCAGCCCGCTCCCCGCGGCCTCGATGCTCATCTCGCCCAGCCCCACGGCGCTCTTCTCGGCCAGGAACTGCTCCACCAGGTGCCGCACCCCGATCGCGGGCGCGTTGAAGCGCAGCGGCGCGCCGAACCGGGCGGCGAGGCGTTCCAGGTAGCCGCGCCACTCGGCGGCGCCCGCCGGGTCCGGCATGGCGATGCCGCCCGCCCGCAGGTCCGCCGGCCGCAGCTCGGTCCTGCCGGCGAGCGGATGGTCCTCCGGGACGAACGCGGCCAGCGGCTCCAGGTGCACGAGCCGGTGCGCCAGCTCGGACGGCCAGGGCCCCGGCAGGTCGTGCGCCCGGCCGAAGGCGGCGTCGATCTCCTGCCTGCGCAGCGCGGGCAGCGCGACCGCGAGCCCCTGCCGCATGCTCAGCTCCACCCGCAGCCGCGGATCGCGCTCGCTGGCCTCGCGCACCAGGCGCAGCGGCGTGAAGCGCTCGTCGTAGACGTCCACCCGGATCGGGTCGCCGGGCGCGCGCACGACCTCCACGGCCCGGTCGAAGGCCGCCACCGCCTCGGCCGCCGCGGGCAGGAAGCGCCGCCCGGCGGTCGTCAGCTCGATGGACCGGGTGGTGCGCTCGAACAGCGCGGCGCCCAGCGCGTCCTCCAGCCTGCGGATGCGCTTCGACAACGCCTGCTGGGTGATGAACAGCCGCGCGCCGGCCCTGCCGAAGTGCAGCTCCTCCGCGGTCACCACGAAGGCACGCATGCCCGAGATGTCCGCGTCCACGGCAGGAGGATGGACTGACAACGAACGGTTGTCAATCCGGCCGGGATCGCTGTTGGACGCGGGCGTCCGGGACCGGGTTTCCTGGTCGTCGCAGCGAGGGGAAGGCGGAACAGTGGAGATCGTGGAGATTCGCCGGGAGTTGCACCTGGTGCGGCTGGCGTTCGGGCAGGCGTACCTGTGGCACGAGGCGGGGGCGCTCACGCTGGTGGACACGGGCATCGCCACCAGCGGTGACGAGATCGCCGAGGCGATCGGCCGGCTCGGCCTGCGCACGCAGGACGTACGCCGGGTCGTGCTCACCCACTACCACGAGGACCACTGCGGCGGCGCGGCGGCGGTCGCGGCGTGGGGCGAGGCAGAGGTGCTGGCCCACCGGGCGGAGGCGCCGGTGATCAGGGGCGAGGTGCCGGCGCCGCCGCCTGCCTTCACCGAGGAGGAGCGGGCGCTGCACCGCAGCCTCGGCGCCCACCTGCTGCCGCCCGCCCCGCCGTGCCGGGTGGACCGGGAGCTGGAGGACGGTGACCTGATCGCGTTCGGGGGCGGGGCGCGGGTGGTCGCCACCCCCGGGCACACGCCCGGCAGCATCGCCGTGCACCTGCCGCGGGCGGGGGTGCTGTTCACCGGTGACACCGTGGCGCACGTCGGCGGGCAGGTCATGCCGGGGGTGTTCAACCTGGACCGCGAAGAGCTGCTGCGCTCGTTCCGGCGGCTCGCGGAGCTGGACGCGCAGGTCGCCTGCGTGGGGCACGGCGACCCGATCACGGACGCGCGCGCCGCGCTCCAGAAGGCGGCCCAGGCGACTTTGTGACAACGCCCGCGGTAGACGGTTCGGCTGCCGCCTCCTCGCCGACCAAGACGCCGCCCGGGCTCATCGGGCTGCGGGCCGGCGGCACCGGGTTCGCGCTGACCGTCGCGCGGGCGCTGTCCCACGACCCCGGCGACGAGGCGGGGCTGGCGGAGTGGGCCGAGCGGCTGCACGTCAGCGTCAAGACGCTGCAGCGCGACTTCGAGCGCGAGTTCGGCATGCCGTACTCGAAGGTGCGCACCAAGCTGCGGCTGAGCACGTCGCGGGTGCTGCTGGAGACCCGCCCGGTGGCCGAGGTGGCGCACCGCGTCGGCTACTCCAGCCCGTCGGCGTTCATCACGGCCTTCACCAAGGAGTACGGCTGCACGCCCGGCCGCTACGCCGAGCGCGAGTACGACAGCGCCGGCTGAGCCGACTGCAACAGCTTGGCGCTGATCTGCTTGCGGGAGACGATGCCAAGCTTGGCGAAGACCTTGCGCAGGTGCCACTCGACGGTGTGCGGGCTGATGAAGAGCTGGGCTCCGATCTCGGGGTTGGTCAGCCCGTCGCCGGCCAGGCGGGCGATCTGCGCCTCCTGGGCGGTGAGCGCGGCGCGCTCGTCCGGCGTGCGTCTGCGCACCGTCTCGCCGGTGGCCTGCAGCTCGCGCCTGGCCCGCTCCGCGAACGCCTCCGCCCCCATCGCGCTGAGCGCCTCGTAGGCCAGGCCCAGCTGCTCGCGCGCGTCGACGCGGCGGTTCTCCCTGCGCAGCCACTCGCCGTAGAGCAGCCGGGCGCGGGCCAGCGACGTGCGCACCTCGGTGCGGCCGAGCCGCTCGATCGCCTCCTCGTAGCGGGACTCGGCGGCCGGGCCCTGGCTCACCTGGGCCAGCAGCATGGCCGAGGTGCCCAGCGCCCAGTCGGTGCCGCCGGCCCTGGCCAGCTCGTCCAGCTTGCCGGCGGCCTCGGCGGCGCGGGCCGGCCTGCCGCTCCTGGCGGCGGCCTCGACCAGCTCGATCATCGAACGCATGTACGTGCCGCCGAGCTCCTGGGGGTGCTCCGCGCCGCGCTCGGCCGCGACGTAGGCCTCCTCGTAGCGGCCGAGGCCGTTGCCGAGCACCGCGGCGGCCCACTGGGTGGCGGTCAGCACCTTACCCTCCCCCTGGATGGCCGGGTCGCGCATGATCGCCTCGCTCACCTCGCGGGTCACGGCCTCCCGGCCCGTCCACGCCGCGAGCACCAGGGCCGCGTACTGGGCCAGGTGGCGGCTGCCCGTCACCTCGCCGATCGTCGCCGCCTCCGCGACCAGCTCGCCTGCGGTGTCGAGCTCGCCGGCCAGGACCCGGTTGGCCACCAGCATGTGCAGCGCCGACGGCAGCACGGCCAGCGCGCCCGTCTCGCGGGCCAGGCCGACGAGCCGGGTCGAGAGCGCCGTCCAGGTCTCGAAGTCCCACACGTTGTGCGCCATGCGGGCGGCGAACGGAAGCCAGCCGAGCCCCTCCTCCTTGGCCACGCCGCCGGTGCGGAAGGCGTCCAGGGCCTGGCGGACCAGCGGCACGCCCGCCGCGTACCCCTCGGTCGTCGCCCTGGCCACGCCGTTCAGCAGCAGGTCGTTGCGCTCCGGCGGCGGGCCGGGCGGCGCGGCGAGCGTCGCCTCGGCGATGTCCGCCGCCTGCGCGCCACTGGGCAGGCGGCCGGCGGCCATGGCCGCGTTCAGCGCGTCGCGGTAGGTCTCGCGGGCCAGCCCCGCGTCCAGCGGCTCCAGCCGCTTGGCGGCCTTGAGCAGCAGCGGCAGGGCGGCTCCCGCGCTGGTCGCGGCGAAGGTGATCCGGCCGCGCAGCAGGTCGGCCTGGGCGCGGTCGCGATCGTCCAGCGGGCTCAGCTCGGCCGCGTCCAGCAGCTCGAACGCGGCGTCGTAGCCGCCGGCCCGGTACTTGGCCGTGGCCGCCGCCAGCCCTCTGACGCCGCGCTGCCGGGGGTCGGGGGTCAGCTCGGCCGCCCGCTCCAGGAACGCGGCCGCCGCCGCCACGCCGCCGCGCGCCTGCGCCCGGCCGGCCGAGCGCTCCAGCTCGGCGGCCACGCCCTCGTCGGCGGAAGGCGCGGCGTTGGCCAGGTGCCACGCCCGGCGGTCGGGGTCCGTCTGCGGGTCGGTCGCCTCGGCCAGCGCGCGGTGCACCCGCTGCCTGTCCTCCAGGGGCGCCGCCCGGTAGGCCATCGACCGGACGAGGGGGTGGCGGAACCGTACGCGGGTGCCGATCGTGATCAGGCCCTCCGCCTCGGCCGGGGCCGCGGCGGCCGGCTCGATGTCCAGCAGCTCCGCCGCCTGGGTCAGCAGGGTCACGTCGCCCACCGGCTCGGCCGCCGCGACGAGCAGCAGCAGCCTGGTGTCGGCGGGCAGCGCGCGGACGCGCCGCAGGAAGCTCTGCTCGATCTGACCGGCCAGCGGCCGCGCGTCTGGCCGCCCGAACCCGCCCGCCAGCTCCGCGGGCGTCAGCCCGCGCGGCAGCTCCAGCAGGGCCAGCGGGTTGCCCTGCGCCTCGGCCACGATGCGGTCCCTGACCCGCTCGTCCAGCCGCCCGGGGGTGACGGAGTCCAGCAGGGCGCGGGCGTCGCCGTCGCTGAGCCGGCCCACTTCGAGCTGCGGCAGCCCGGCCAGCTCGGGCTCCAGGCACGGCTCGCGTACCGCCAGCACCAGCCCGACCCGCTCGGCGAGCAGGCGCCGCGCCACGAAGGCGAGGGTCTGCGCGGAGACCCGGTCCAGCCACTGCGCGTCGTCGACCAGGCAGATCAGCGGCTCCCTGTCGGAGGCGTCGGCGAGCAGGCTGAGCACCGCCAGGCCCACCAGGAACCGGTCAGGGGGCGTGCCCGCGCACAGGCCGAACGCCGTCCCCAGCGCCTCGCGCTGCGGCTCGGGCAGCCGGTCGAGCCGGTCGAGGAACGGGGCGCACAGCTGGTGCAACCCGCCGTAGGCCAGCTCCATCTCCGACTCCACGCCCGCCGCCCTGGCGATCCGGCAGCCGGCCGCGCTGCCGCGCGAGTACTCCAGCAGCGCCGACTTGCCGATGCCTGCCTCGCCCCGCAGGACCAGCACCGCGCTGCGGCCACCCTGGACGGTCGCCACCAGCCCGTCGAGCGCCTCGCACTCGCCCTGCCGGCCACGCAACCTGGCTTCCCTGCTCACGCTGGCCCCCGCTCTCGACCGATCGATCGCGAGAGGCGACCGACCTTCGATTTTATGGTGGCCTCACACCCCGGCCGTTCGCCCTCCGGCCCCCGCCCCAGGTTCTGCATCAGCGACCCGAACCCCACGCCCAGCACCCCGATCCCGGCGGAGCCGTGGCAGTAGGGGCAGTGGAAGGCGGAGCGGCCCCACAGCTCCGCCACCCCGCGCGGGCCGGGCAGGTCGTCGGTCAGGCCGGTGGCCAGCAGCAGCAGCAGCCGCTGCGCCCGCGCCGTCGGGGGCGTTGCGGCCCTCCCCGGCGTCGATCAACAGCACCGTGCGATGGACCCGTTCCAGGGTCAGCGCGGCGGCCGTCCCGGCCGGGCCGCCGCCGACGGCGTCGTACATGTCTGCCTCCATGAGCGGTGATCGCTGGACGGGGAGGCAAGTCTGCACGTTGATGTCAACATGAAGTCAAGCGGATCAGCCGCCGGGGCGCACCAGGCCGCTCTCGTAGGCCAGGATGACGAGCTGCACCCTGTCGCGCACCTCCAGCTTGGCGATCGCCCTGGTGATGTGGGTCTTGGCGGTGAGCGGGCTGATGACCAGGCGTTCGGCGATCTCGGCGTTCGACAGGCCGAGCGCGACGAGCTTGACCGCCTCCAGCTCCCGCGAGGTCAGGGCCGCCAGCCGCTGCCCCGCGCCGGGCGAGAGGTCCTGCCGGTGGGCGAACTGCTCGACGACGCGGCGGGTGACGCCCGGCGACAGCAGCGCGTCCCCGGCCGCGACGGCGGCGACCGCCCTGCGCAGCTCGGCGGGCTCGACCTCCTTGGTGAGGAAGCCGCTGGCGCCGGCGCGCAGGGCGGCGAAGACGTGCTCGTCGCTGTCGAACGTGGTCAGGATGATGACGCGGCAGCCGGGCACCCCCGGGCCGGTGACGATCCGGCGGGTGGCGGCGATGCCGTCGGTGCCCGGCATGCGGATGTCCATGAGGACGACGTCGGGCCGGGTGCTCGCGGCCAGCCGGACGGCCTCGTCGCCGTCCTGGGCCTCGCCGACGACCGTGATGTCCCGCGAACGCGCCAGCAGGCTGCGGAAGCCGGCCCGTACGAGTGCCTGGTCGTCGGCGAGGAGCACCTTGATCGTCATACCGCCGAGCCTGCCACAGGGATCTCGGCCCGCACCGCGAAGCCGCCGGGAACCGGCCCGGCGGTGAGCGTGCCCCCGAGCGCGCTCACCCGCTCCCGCATACCGGCCAGGCCGTGGCCGTCGATGATCTCGGTGGCGCCGCGCCCGTCGTCGGTGACCTCGACCATGACCCAGCCAGGCCGGTAGTCGATCGTCACCCCGGCCCGGCTCGCGCCCGCGTGCTTGAGCGTGTTGGCGAGCGACTCCTGGACGACGCGGTACAGGGCGATGGCCGGCATGGCGGGGACGGCGGCGGGGTCGCCGCGCTCGTCCAGCGTCACCTCCAGCCCGGCGGCGCGGGCGTCGGCGATCAGCGTGCCCACGTCGGACAGCCCCGGCTGCGGCGCGGTGTCCCCGGAGTCGTCGCGCAGGGTCGCGATGAGGGAGCGCAGGTCGGTCATCGCGCGGTTGCGCACGTCCTTGGCCACGCGCAGCGCGGTGGCCGCCGCCGCCGGGTCCTGGTCGTCCAGGGCGTCGGCGGCGACGTTGAGCTGGACGCCGACGAGGGCCAGCGTGTGCGCGATGACGTCGTGCACCTCGTGCGAGACGCGCAGCCGTTCCTCCGCCACACGGGCCCGCTCGTCGCTCTCGCGCAGCCGCTCCCGCCAGCGCATCGCGGCGGCGTAGGTGAGGCCGCCGGCGATGAGGACCGCCAGCAGCAGCCCCTCCCCCGCGACGTGGAAGACGTAGCGGAAGACGTTGTTGTCGATGATGGGGTAGGCGTCGATCGCGGAGTGGACGAGCTGGGCCACCCCGACGACGGCCACCCAGCGCACGTGGCGCGTGGTGGCGGCGGTGAAGTAGGCCACCGCGATGGGCCAGATCCAGCCGGCCGGGGACCACATCCCCAACACGTTGTGATAGACCACCATCCCGGCGACCGACAGCAGCAGCACCGTCATCGGCCGGCGACGCCTGACCAGCAGGAGCGCCCCAAGGTACAGGCCGACCTGGATCGGCCCGTCCCAGGGGCTGAGGGAGATCGGGCCCACCCACCGGTTGTAGATGCCGGTGGCCAGGGCGACCGCGACGAAGAAGACGAAGGTGATGACGGCCAGCGCGACGTCGGTGATCCCGGCGAGGTGCCGGACGGGAGCGGGAGCGGGAGCGCGTCGTGGCAGCACTTCGGCCATGCGCGGGCGCCCTTTCTGAGGAGGGGACGGGGCCGGGGCCCCGTCCGGTGGACGTTCGGATCAGACGTGGGTGACCAGCAGGGTCACGCCCGCCTCGCCGCCGCAGTCGACGAAGACGGGCCCGACGCCGTTGCCGATCCTGGGCGAGAGGGTGCCCTTGGCCACGAACCCCTTCGGGTCATCCTTGACGATGCGGAGGTTCTCCAGGACCGGGCGCTCCCTGTCGATGCCGGCGATCACGGCCTTGAGCCCCTTGCCGCCCCCGCAGTGGCCGGTGATCGTCACCTCCTGGCCCCGCTCGGCCGTGGGGTTGGGGCTGACCTGGACCACCGCCCTGGCGCCCTTCGGCGGCTTCGGCGCTGACGCCGGAGCCGAGGTGTCCGTGACCGCACCGGCCTGCGCACCGGCCGATCCGATCAGTCCCGCCGTCAGACCCAGCGCGGCGATCGTGGTGACGACTCTCTTGACCATGGTGAGTTCCTCCCGATGCGTTCTGCTCGGGGAGCCACGCTAGGGCGGGCCGCTCCACGGGCGCGTCGTCCGCCGGCCGTCACTGGGGCTTGCACCGATCGCCGTACGGCCTGCACCAGAAGGAGTAGGCGCGGTCGCGCACGACGGCCGAGGCCGTCGTGTCAGAAGTTTCACCTGACGGCACTCGGCACTGGTGAAACGCAGTGTGATGTACGACACTCTTCCTAGAACTCTGTTTTAGAACAGGGTTCTGGGGGTTTCCCACGTCCGACGCACCACGGGGGACACCAGAACGCGAGGAGAAAGTCATGGTGAAGGCCGCCGCCCGCGAACGCCGCAAACTCGGATCACCGCCGCGAGGCGGCATCACCGCCACCGATCCCAACCCCTTCGGCTGGGGACCGTTCGTCGTGCTGTTCATCGTCGGCATGGTCGATCGCATCGAAGCCAACCTCATGTCCGGCGTGCTGCCCCTGATCCAGGCCGAATGGGGGTTCAGCGACACGGCCGCCGGATCCATCCCGACCGCCGCCGCGCTGGCCGCCGCCGCCGTCGCGCTGCCCGCCGGCTACCTCGCCGACCGGTACAACCGCACCAGGATCATCGCGGTCGTCGTCCTCTGCTGGGCCCTGGCCACCCTGGGCAGCGGCCTGGCCACCGGCTTCGCCGCCTTCTACCTCATGCGGGTCCTGCTCGCCGCCGCCGAGAACATCGACAACCCCGCCGCCAGCAGCCTGCTCGCGGACTTCTACCCCGCCGCCACCCGCATGCAGGTGTACGGCTGGACCCGGATGACCACCTACCTCGGCGGCGTGGGCACGCTGCTGGGCGGCCTCATCGGGCAGGCCTTCGGCTGGCGGGCCGCGTTCCTGCTGATGGCCGTCCCGGGAGCGCTGACCGCCGTCCTCGTCTGGCGGCTGCGCGAGCCGGAGCGCGGCCAGATCGACAAGATCATGGCCACCGCGACCCCCGCGACCGCCACCGTGCCCCGGCAGGCGCCGCCGCCCGGCGCGCTGGAGCCGCCGCAGGCCGGCCCGCCGCAGGCCGGCCCGCCGCAGGCCGACCCGGCGCCCATCGGCACCGTGAAGCCGCCCTTCTGGCCCCAGGTACGCCAGGTCCTGGCCACCCGTACCCTGGTCCTCGTCTCTCTCGGCGTGATGATCCTGACCCTCGGCCTCGGCGGCGTCTACTTCTGGCTGCCGTCCCTCATGGTCCGGGCCTTCGGCATGGAGACCGGCGTGGCCAGCAGCATCAGCGGCGGCGTCACCATCGTGGGCGTGCTCGGCGGCACCCTGCTCGGCTCCCACCTCGGCAAGCGGGTGCACGGCCGGGTCAAGGGCGGCCGGCTGCTCGTCGGCGGCTCCGGCATCACCCTCGGCTCGTCCCTGCTCGGCGCCGCCCTGCTGATGAGCGATTCCGTGGCGCTGGTGATCCTGCTGCTGCTCGCCGTGACGATCTCCTCCACCGCGATCCCGACCTGCACGGCCTGCATCGCCGACGTGGTGGGAGCCGGGTCGAGGGGCGTCGGCTTCGCCGTCCTGCAGTTCCTGCTGACGATCGGCGTCGCCTTCGGCCCGCTCATCGTCGGCATGGCCTCCGACGCCTCCGGCTCCCTCCTCACCGCCATGTACGCGCTGATCGTGCCGATGGTGCTGGGCGGCCTGGTGGTGCTGACCTCGCGTGGCTCGTACGAACGGGAGGCGGCCCGCGTCCTCGACGAGGCCCGCGACTGCTGATCGCTCAGCGGGAGGCCAGGACGGCCTCCCGCACGTCGAACCGGCCTTTCAGGAACCCGTGCCGCCGCCCCAGCTCGGCCAGCCGCCGCAGCCCCGGCAGGTCGATCGCGGTGGGGTAGCCGCCCTGCTTGATCGCCGCGGTCTGCGCGCGGGGAATCTTGACGTAGTACGGCAGGACCGCCTCCACCTCCCGGGGGTCATCCGCGATCACGCGGTGCGCCTTGCCGAGCGCGCGCTGGAAGGCCGCCAGCGTGGCGGGGTTGCGCTGGATCCACGTGTCGGCGGCCATCCACCCCTGCCCCGGCAGCCCCGCGAACTCGCCGGTCATCAGGTCCTTCAGCACCCGCATCTGGCCCTGCTGGACCCCCTGCGTGATGTGCGGCTCGGTCGCCAGCGCGGCGTCGAACCGGCGGCGGTCCATCGCCATGCCCATGTCGGGCAGCGGGGTCTCGACCAGCTTGACGTCGTCCAGGCTCAGCCCGGCCTGCTCCAGCAGGCCGGCGAGCGCGAACTCCTCCGTGCTGCGCAGGTACGGGACGCCGATCTTCTTCCCCTTGAGCCCGGCCACGCTCCTGATCCCGGACCCGGGCCTGACGACGAGCGCGGAGGTCCCGGCCCTCGCCTGGTACAGCCCTGAGACGAGCTTGAGCGGATGGCCCTGCTCGACCGCCTTCATGGTGGTCAGGTAGTCGGTCTGGGAGAGGTCCAGCTCGCCGCTGAGCACCTTGGGCACGCCGGCGGGGCCGCCGACGATGATGTGCGGCGTCACGGACAGCCCCTCCTGCTCGAAGTAGCCCTTGGCGACGGCCACGAACAGGGGCGCCGACGCCGCGCTCGGGACGGCCCCGACCTCGATCGTGGTCTGCTCGGGCCTGCTGACCGGCGCGGCCGGCTCCCGTGGCGTCTCCGGCAGCACGCGGATGCCGAGCCAGGCGGCGAGCACCGTCACCACGACCACCGCCGCGGCGGCGAACGCCGTGCGGTTGCGCCGCCTGCGCTGGTGGATCACCATCGCCCGGGCAGCCAGGTCCCGCTCCGGCATGTCGTCCGCGATGCGCTCGAACGCGTCCTTCAGCCAGGTCATCGGTGCGTCTCCTTCGCCTCGGCCGGATCCATGACGGGAAGGTTCGGCGCCAGCTCGGGCGCCAGCGCGCGCAACCGCGCCAGGGCGTGGTGCGTCTGGCTCTTCACGGTGCCGACCGAGCACTCCATCAGGTCGGCGACGTCGCGCTCGGTCCGGTCCTCGAAGAAGCGCAGGACGAGCACCGCGCGCTGCTTGGGCGTGAGCCGCATCAGCGCCTGCCGGAGGGTGATCCGCAGCACGGCCGCGTCCTCCGGCCAGTGGGCCCGCTCGGGGGGCTCCGCGCTCGACACCTCGCCGGAGGCGCGCCGCCGGCGCCACGAGATGTACTGGTTCACCATGGCCCTGCGCGCGTACAGGTCGAGCTTGTCGATGTGGCGTAACTTCGGCCAGCGCGCGATCATCCGGACCAGCACGCTCTGCACGAGGTCCTCGGCGAGATGCTCCTCGCCGGTGAGCAGGTAGGCCAGCCGCAGCAACGAGCGCTGGTGAGCATCGACGAACGCCCGGAAGCCGGCATTGCGATCCAACGTCTCTCCTCAGTTTCGGTCAATCTCCAGACGCTGCCGGAAGGCCGAAAGGTTGGAGCCTGGTCGCAGCCGGGCGCGGACGCCACCGGGCGGCGGGCCGCTACTCTGCCCCCATGGTGACGCACGAGCGGGAGATCACGGAGCCCGTCGACCTGTGCCTGCCCGGCGGGCGGCTCAACCCGGAGGCGGTCGGCTGGACGCGGCGCCCGCTGCACCGGGCCAACCTGCGGGGCTGGGGCCGCACCAAGCGCTGGGAGTACTGGGGCGTGGTCACCCCCGATCACGTGATCGGCCTGGTGGCCTCGTCGCTCGACTACGCCGGCGTGCACGGGCTGTACGTGCTGGACCGGGCCACCGGCGAGGAGACGTCCAAGGACGTGGTGGTGCCGCTGGCGCGCGGCACGGTGCTGCCGGAGCGCAGCGGCGCGGGCACCGCGTCGGCACGCGCGAACGGGCTGGCCATCGACATCGGCCAGCACCCGGGGGGCAGCACGGTGCGGGCGGTGGCGCCCGGCGTGGAGGTCGAGCTGGAGATCCCGGTGCCCGACGGGCACGAGTCGCTCGGCGTCGTGGTGCCCTGGGGTCCCGGCCGCTTCCAGTACACGGTCAAGGACGTCGGGCGTCCGGTACGCGGCCGGTTGCGGCTCGGGCAGGCCGAGCACGAGATCAGCGAGCGGGACTCCTTCGCCGTGCTGGACCACGGGCGCGGGCGCTGGCCGTACTCGGTCGTGTGGAACTGGGCGGCGGGCAGCGCGCCGGGGCGGGCCGTCCAGCTCGGCGGCAAGTGGACCGACGGCACCGGGATGACGGAGAACGCCCTGTTCGTCGGCGGGCGGCTGCACAAGATCGGCGAGGAGCTGGCGTGGCAGTACGATCGCGGCGACTGGCTGAAGCCGTGGCGGATCACGGGCACGCGGGTGGAGGCCGTGTTCACGCCGTTCCACGAGAAGATCTCCCGTACGGAGCTGGGGGTGGTCGGCTCCGAGACGCACCAGTGCTTCGGCCACTTCAGCGGACGGGCGCAGGCCGACGACGGCACCTGGATCGACCTCGACGGCCTGACCGGCTGGGCGGAGGAGGCCCGGCAGCGCTGGTGACCTCTGGTGCCGCCGGACGGGCGGGCCAGGGGCGGGGCGACGCACTATCGTGCGAACCGTGAGCGACGTGATCGAAGCCCACCGCGAGCGCGTGCGAGCCGCCGACCCCCTGGTCACCGTCGCGGACCTCGGCGGCGCCGACCTCATCGAGACCGCAGACGCCCTCGGCGCACCCTCGGTGACCGTGGCCGCGCCCGACGCCCCGACCGTGCGCTGGGGCCCGCTGACCACCCACACCCTGCACGCCAGGGTCGCGGGCGGCGACCCGGCGAGGGCACTCGGCCACCTCCTCGACCGCTGGATCTCCACCCTCCACACCGAACCGGACGCCGGGCTCGTCGTGAGCTGGCCGAGCCGGGACACCGCGCCGGTCGCGGCCCTGGTCAGGCGGGGCTTCGCGCCGCGCACCGTGCTCGCCGTCCGCCTCGCCCCCGCCTCGGCCGCCCCCGCCCGGCCGTCCCCCGGCGTGCGGCGGGCCGAGTGGGACGATCTGGACGTGATGTGCCGCCTGTACCTGGAGCTGATCGACTACGAGGCGCAGTTCGGCTGGGTGCCGCCGGCGCTGCCCTCGACGGCCGCCGCCGCCCGGGCCGAGCTGGCGGGCAAGCTCGCCCGCGGCGACGGCTGGTGCTGGCTGGCCGAGCGGGACGGCGAGGTCACCGGCATGCTCTCCGTCCACCACCCCGATCACGCCGGACAGATCGCCCCCGCCGTGCGGGCCTCCCCCGTGGCCTACGTCGGCTCCCTCTACGCGCGGCCCGGCAGCAGGGGCCGCGGCACCGGCGCCGTGCTGGCCGGCCACGCGCACGCCGTGGTGGCGGCGGCGGGCGTCGAGACCGTGCTGGTGCACTACGTGGCCGCGAACCCGCTGTCCGTGCCCTTCTGGTCCCGCCAGGGTTACCGGCCGCTGGTCACGACGTGGGGGCGGTGGCTGCGGCAGCCGGTGTAGGCGCGGCGGATGCAGGTGGGGCCGATGCAGGCACGGCCGATGCAGGTGGGGCCGATGCAGGTGGGGCCGGTGCCGTCACTGCCGGTGGTCACTCCGGCAGTTCGCTGCCCGCCTGTTCGCGTACCAGGTAGTCGGCGTACCAGTCCGGCCAGTCCGGGTCCTCGGCGCCCAGGCGCGCCTCGTGCTCGCCGTGCGCGGCGGCGGCGCGGCGCAGCGCCGCCGCCAGGTCGGCGGTGGAGGCGAACGTGGTGGCGGACGCGTCCAGCCGCCCCGGCAGCCGGGTGGTGACCTCCTGGAGGACCCAGCCGTTGCCGTCCGGGTCGCTGAAGGACAGGAACGAGCCGTAGCTGCCGCGCGCCGGGTCCGGCCCGGCCACCCGGGCGTCGGGGCCCGCGTGGTGGAAGACGCCCCCTGCGTCGTGGAAGACCTCGCTCGGGTTCGCGCCGAGCCGCCGGAGCTCACCGTGCGCGGCCACGATGTCATCGACGACCAGGTGCAGCCCCTGCGCGGAGCCCGGCGCCTGGGAGGTGACCGAGGTGCCGAAGATGACCGAGGCCGGCGAGCCGGGCGGGGTCACCTGCACCACCCGGAAGTCCTCGGAGGTGGCGAGGTCGGCGTCCAGCCGCCACCCCAGCCCCGTGTAGAAGTCCTTGGCCCCGTCGACGTCCGTGACGGGCACCACGACGACTTCGAGTTTCATGTCCATGATTCGCGCCCCCTGCGCTGATGAGAGTGGCCGGCGTGACATCCGGCCTTTCCCGGTACGGGTCGTTGGTGGTCATTCGAGGCGGGAGACCTGGTAGTGGGCGATGCGCCAGCCCTCGGCCGTCCGGCGTACCAGCACGCTGAGCCACGCGTGCAGGGTGGGCCGGTCGGTGAAGGAGAAGTCCACGGCCAGGTAGCCGAGGACGAGGCCGGCGGCGAGCGCCCGGGTCTCCAGGATGCGGTAGCCGGCGCTCAGGCCGGGTGGCTGGGAGTCGTAGTAGGCGGCGATGCCGGGCCTGCCGACGCTGTACGGGCGCAGCCCCTGGAAGATCGCGTCCTCGGTGAACAGGGCGGCGACCTGCTGCGGCCGGTGCGTGCCGACGCCCGCCCGCCACTGGTCCATGACGTCCCTGAGCACTGTCTCCATATCCGTGTTCATGCTCAGTGACCGGCGCTCATACCGCCGTCGACGTGCAGGATCTCGCCGGTGACGAAGGGCGCGTGCTCCAGGAAGAGCACGGCGTCCACGACGTCGCCCAGCTCGCCCATCCGGCGCACCGGATGCAGCGCCGCCAGGGATTCGTGCGTCTCCTCGGGGTGCATGGGCGTCTTGATGGAGCCCGGCGAGACGGCGTTGACGCGGATGCCACGCGTGGCGTACTCGATGGCCAGGGACTTGGTGGCGGCCTGCAGGCCGCCCTTGGTCAGCGAGGCCAGCACGGACGGGACCCGCGCGTCGGCGTTGTCGACCAGGCTCGTGGTGATGGTGACGACGTGGCCGCCGCCCTGATCGAGCATGCGGGCGACGGCGAGCTGGGTGGGGTGGAAGAAGCCGTCGAGGTTCACACCGCGCACGGCGGTGTAGTCGTCGCCGGTGTAGTCGGTGAACGGCTTGGCGACGAAGATGCCCGCGTTGTTGACCAGGGTGTCCAGGCGGCCGAACCGTTCCACGGCCGCGGCGACCGCGCGCTCGGCGGTGGCCCGGTCGGCCACGTCGCCCTGGACGGTGACGAGGTCCGGGTCGGTGGACGGGGCTATGGTGCGGGAGACGGCGACGACGGCGTGGCCGAGCTTGCGGTAGGCCTCGACGACGCCGGCGCCGATGCCCTGGGAGGCGCCGGTGACGAGGATGACCTTCTGCTGCTGAGTGCTCATGATGACCCTTCCTCCTTTGATAGACGATCGGTCGTCTATTCACGTGCCTGAAGATAGGCCACCAGGTCACCGTGATGCCAGGACTGGAAAGCTCTCAGCTAGGAGGTTGATCCTCTCAGTGCCGGTGCGGGTCGTCCTCGGGCAGCCAGGCGTCCCGGTCGTGGATGCCGAGGTCGCCGTCGGCGCGCAGGGCCTCCACGACGTCCAGGACCGAGGTGCGGTCCTCGTCGCGCCGCCACACCAGCGACCAGGTCCAGTAGACCCGCGGCGCGACGACCTGCCGCCGCACCAGGTCCGGGGGCAGCGGTGCGGTCTGGCCCTTGGGCGAGTTGACGACGGGGCGGCGGCAGCGCCGCACGTGGTCGAAGAAGGCCGGGCCGGTGATGCCGCCGTCGGCGATGCGCACCGCGCGGGCGCCGGTGCCGGCGGCCATCTCCTCGGCGAAGGCGTTCCACGACGACCAGGAGGTGACGTCGTCGTCGAGCAGGATGCTGGTGCGCGCGGCCGGGACGTCACCGGTGTCCTGCCCGGTGGCCACCGCGTAGAGCCGGTCGGCGCCGATGAGCTGGGCGTTCAGGCCGCGTTCCGCCAGGTCGCGGGCGCGTACCCAGCAGACCGCCAGATCGAGGCCGCCGTCGGCGACGCGGGCGGCCTGGGTGTGCGAGGGCGCTACCCAGGCGTCGAGGTGCACCTGGGCCACCGCCGCCGTACGGGCGCCCAGGTCAGGCGGCAGCCAGTTGACGTAGCCGAGCCTGACCGGCTCCGAGCCGGACAGCCTGCGGGCGCGGCTGCGCAGGTCGTCGGCGCGCTCCAGCAGGGCCCGGGCGTCCGCCAGCAGCGCCGCGCCGGCCGGGGTGAGCGACACCGAGCGGCGGTCGCGGTCGAACAGGCGCACGCCGAGGTCCCGTTCGAGCGCCTTGATCTGCTGGGACAGCGAAGGGCCTGCGATCAGCAGCCGGGCGGCGGCGCGGCCGAAGTTCAGCTCCTCGGCGACGGCGACGAAGTATCTAAGCTGGCGCAGCTCCACGCCGCCATGCTACTGGGAGCCTTCGCCTACCAGCGCTGATCCGCCACGCTGCGAGGCCTCGCGCCGGCCGTCCCGCATGGGGAGCGCACCGGCGCGTCAGAGACCGGCGGCCACCTCGCTGGGGGCGCCGGCGCCCAGCAACGCCAGGCAGCTCGCCCACAGGGCGCCCATCCGCTGCGGGTCGTTGTGCAGCTTGGCGAACAGCACCTGCCCCTCCAGCTGCGCCACCACCGACCGCGCAGCCTGCCGCGTGTCGGCCACGCCCGCCTCCCCCCGCTCGACGGCCTCGGCGACGACCGTCGCAATCAGCTCGACCTGCGCGTCGAAGATCTCCTGCAGCCGCACGCGGATGGCCTCGGTCTGGGTGCTCAGCTCCAGCGTCAGATTGCCGAACAGGCATCCCGCGACGCTCCCGCAGGTGCGCTGCCCGGAGCGCAGGGTGGCCTCCGTCGCCTCGAAGAGCTGCCGCAGCCGCTGCAACGGCGCCTCCTGGCCGTCCAGGATCCGCTTCCAGTCGCGCTCCTGGGCGGCCCAGTGCTCGTCGATGACCGCCAGCGCCAGCGCCTGCTTGGACTCGAAGAAGTAGTAGAAGCTGCCCTTCGGCACGCCTGCCGCCTTACAGATCTCGGCCACGCCCAGCGCCGAGTAGCCACGCAGCTCGATGAGCGATCGCGCGGCGTCGAGGAGCTTGGCCCTGGCATCGCTGGTCCGTCCCATCTCTGAAATGTACTTGACCGGTCGGTTACCCCGCTGGCGCGAGGAGGCCCGCGGCGGTGTGTCGTCCCGTGCGCCGCCACGCGATGAGGGATCCTGAGGACTGTGGGCCCGGAGGTCACACCGGGCCGAGACGTCACCACGTCGAGGAGGCCATGAACTCGTGCCCGCGAGCGCGCCGACACACCACCACAGGCTGCCCCGGCAGGACTGCGCGGCGACCGTGCTGGGCGGCCCGACGACCGTCATCGACGTCGGCGGCCTGCGCATCGTCGTGGATCCGACGTTCGACGACCCGGGGCCGCACGGCTACCTCACCAAGACGCGGGGCCCGGCGGTGCGCGAGGACGCGCTGGGGCCTGTCGAGGTGGTGCTGGTCAGCCACGACGCGCACCCGGACAACCTCGACGACCGGGGCCGCGCCTTCGCCATGGCCGCGCCGCGGGTGCTCACCGTGCCGGGCGCGGCCGGGCGGCTGGGGCCGCGGGCGGTCGGCCTGCCGGCCTGGACCGCGTTCGCCGTGCCACGCCCGGACGGCGGCGGGGAGCTGACCGTCCTGGCGGTTCCCGCCGTGCACGGGCCGGAGGACGGCGAGCGCGACGCGGACGGCAACGTCAATTGCGAGGTCACCGGCTTCGTGCTGTCCGGCCAGGGCGTGCCCACCGTGTACGTGAGCGGCGACAACGCCTCGATCCGGGCCGTGGCGGAGATCGCCCGTCGCGTGCCGGGGATCGACGCGGCGGTGCTCAACGCCGGGGCGGCTCGCGTCCCGGGCAAGTTCAGGGGGCGGCCGGTGTCGATGAACGGCCACCGGGTAGCGGCCGCCGCCGCGATCCTGGGCGCCCGCGTGGTGGTCCCGGCCCACTACGACGGGTGGACGCACTTCTCGCAGGGGCGGGCGGAGGTGGAGACGGCGTTCGACGAGGCGGGCCTCGCCGCGCTACTACGCCTGACCGAGCACGGCTCCTGGTCGTCACTGCGCGGCTGAGGCCCTCTGGACGATCAGCCGCTGAAGCCGCCCTCACCCCTGGACGATCAGCCGCTGAAGCCGCCCCCGCCCCTGGACGATCAGCGGCTGCGGCTGCCCAGCAGGTGGGTCATCAGCAGGTCCAGCGGACGCGGGACCCGATCGAGATCGAGCGCCGCGACGAGCAGCCCCGAATAGCGGATCTTGCGCCCGCTGCCCGCCCCCATGAACCGGCGCAACTGAGCATGCGTGTTGCTCCCCCGCCACGCGGGCTGCCTCTGCATCGTACGGAACGACCCCAGCTCACCTCCCGCCTCGACGACCTGCTCGACGGCATCGGTACCGAGGGCACGGATCAGCTCGTCCTCCAGGTCGGCGACGCACACGAAGAACCCGAGCGCCTCCAGCCCGCTCCGGCCGAGCCCGGCCCCGAGGCCGGCCCGCTCGATGGCCCGGCTGAAGTCCCCCTCCTCCCCCATGTCGCACAGCCCCGCCAGCCGGAGATCATGACCGGCGGGCCCGTATTCGCGCAGGTACGTCCCGATGTTGGTGGCACCGCCCATCGCCACGAGGGAGATGCCTTCGGCCGCCAGGTCGAGGCCGCGGCGCTCGGCCAGCACCTCGACGGCCGCCTGGTCGCTGGCTCCTTCGACCAGGACCACGGTGTGCGTGTCGCTCATGACCCAAGCCTGGCACCCCGGCCCGCGGCCGTCGCGGGCCACCCCCGGATCTGGGATCAGACCGAGTACGTGCAGCGCAGCGACTGGCTGGCCCCCTGGGCGTGGCCGAGGTAGGTGGCGCCGGGGTAGAGGTGGGCGCACGCGGCGGCGGCGCTGCCGGGGCCGAGGTACGTGGTGCCCGTGCCGCTGCTGCTCCAGCGGTGGCAACCCAGGCTGCCGTTGTAGAAGCCGATGGTGGAGGACGAGTTCACCTGGGCGGAGCAGTAGTCGCCGAGCGAGATGGGGCTGTGGACCACCTCCACGACCGCCGCCTGCGCGGCGGGGGCGGCGAGCGCGAACGTGCCGAGGCAGGCGAGCGCGGCGGCGGACAGGGTGAGGACACGACGGGTCACGGGAACCTCCGGGCATCAGGGGGCAACAGTGGCATGACAGGGGGACGCGCACCGCGGGCACGCCGCGTTGATCGCAGTATTAAATAGGAAAGCTTCCTATGCAATAGGGGTCAGACCAGTGCGGGCAGCGGTTTGTCGTGCAGCCACGCGGACAGCAGCGGCCCGACCGGCCGCGAGGTGTGCCGCTGGACGTGCCCGGCGAACTCCCGCGTGGTGACGGTCCCGTGCCGGTGCTCGGCGGCCCACGAGCGCAGGGCGGCGAAGAACGCCTCCTCGCCCATGGCCCGGCGCAGTGCGTGCAGGGTCAGCGCGCCGCGCTTGTACACGCGGTCGTCGAACAGCGCCGCCTCGCCGGGGTCGGCCAGGACGAAGTTCTGCGGGAGCAGGGAGAGGCGGTGCCACCACCGGTGGGCGTGGTCGCCGGCGGGCGGGCCGCCCGACGCCTCGGACCAGAGCCACTCGGCATAGGCCGCGAAGCCCTCCTGCAGCCAGATGTCGCTCCAGCAGGCCACGGTGAGGCTGTTGCCGAACCACTGGTGCGCCAGCTCGTGCGCGACCAGCCGCTCGCAGCCGCGCACGCCGTCGACGTGGTTGCGGCCGAAGATCGACATGCCCTGGGCCTCCACCGGGATCTCCAGGTCGTCGTCGGCCACCACGACGGTGTAGCCGGCGAACGGGTAGGGCCCGAACAGGTCGCCGAACAGCGCCATCATCTCGCCCTGCCGGCCGAAGTCGTGGCGCACCCGGGTGGCCAGCCGGGGCGGGTGGGCCAGCCGGGCGCCGCCGTACTCGGAAATCTGGTAACGCCCGATCTGCACGCTGGCCAGGTAGCTGGCCATGGGTTCGGCCTGGTCGTAGATCCACGTCGTGGTGCCGGGCCCGCGCCGCCTGGCCACCAGCGCCCCGTTCGCGATCACCTGGTACGCCGACGCGGTCGTCACCGAGATCCGGTAGGACGCCTTGTCGCCGGGCCGGTCGTTGCAGGGGAACCAGGACGGCGCGCCGATCGGCTGACCGGCCACCAGCGCGCCGTCGCTCAGCTCCTCCCAGCCCAGCCCGCCCCAGGGGCTCGGCACCGGCATCGGCTTGCCCGAGTAACGCACCTCCACCACGGCCTGCTCCCCGGCGGGCAGCGGCCGAGGCGGTGTCACGCGCAGCTTGCCCCGGTCGTGCTGGTAGCGCGCGGCCACGCCGTCCACCGTGACGCCCGAGACCCGGAGCCTGCCGAAGTCCAGGGACAGCTCGCCGAGGGGCTCGGCGGCCGACACCGTGAGCCGGGCGGTGCCGTCGAGCCGGTTGGCCGCGACCCGGTAGACCAGCCTCAGGTCGTAGTGCGCGACGCCGTAGCGGTGGTCGCCGTGCCCGGGGAAGTACGGTGTCATCGCCACGCCGAGATCGGGTTGCCGAACCAGCGGGTGCGGCCCGGCACGTTCTCGCCCCGCATCACCAGGGAGGCCGGGCCGATCGTGGTGTCGGTGCCGACGAGCGAGGCCGGCAGCACCACGCCGTGCGGGCCCAGCGTCGCGCCCGCCTCGAGCGTGACCGTGTCCATGCTCATGACCCGGTCGTGGAAGAGATGTGTCTGCAGGACGCAGCCCCGGTTGACGCACGCGCCGTCGCCCAGGGTCACCAGGTCCGCCTCGGGCAGCCAGTACGTGTCACACGTGACCCCATGTCCGATGCGTGCCCCGAGCGAGCGCAGCCACACGTTGAGCGGCGCGGTTCCCAGCCACGGCTGCGCGAACCAGGGCGCCGCCAGCACCTCGACGAAGTTGTCCGCCAGCTCGTTGCGCCACACGAACGAGCTCCACAACGGCCGGTTCCCCGCCCTGATGCGGCCGACCAGCACCCACTTGGCGGCCGTCGCGACCGCCGCCGCGACCACGCCCGCGCCCGCCAGGACCGCGCCGCCCAGCGCGATCGCCGCGGCGAAGCCGTACAGGGAGGCGAGGGCCTCGAACGCGGCGGCGGCCAGGACGGCGAGCGCGACCGTGCCCATGGCGGGCAGCACGCGGAACGCCTCGACGAGGGCCCGGGCCGCCCTGTACCGCGCGGGCGGGTCGTAGGTGCGGTTCCTGTCGCCCTCCTCCGCGGTGCGGTGCAGCTTCATGGGCGGCATGCCGACGTACGAGGAGCCGGACTTGGCCTTCTTCGGCGTCGCCGACAGCACCCCGACCAGCCCGTCCTTGGGCACCTTGCGGCCGGGGGCGGTCATCCCCGAGTTGCCGAGGAAGGCCCGCTTGCCGATCCGCGCGGTCGCGATGCGCATCCAGCCGCCGTCCAGCTCGTACGGGGCCACCATCGTGTCGTCGGCCAGGAAGGCGCCGTCGCCCACCGACGTCATCGTGGGCAGCGCGAGCACCGTGGACAGCTCGACGCCCCGGCCCACCTTCATGCCGAGCGCCCGCAGCCACGCGGGGGTCAGGACGCTGGCGTACAGGGGGAACAGCCACACGCGGGCCGCGGCCATCAGCCGGCCGGTCGCCCAGGCCTGCCACGCCTGGCGGCTGTGCACCGGGTGCTGCCCGGCGTGCAGGCCCAGGCCGAGCAGCCGCACGCTGGCCAGCGTGAGCAGGGCGAAGGCGGCCATGCCGGCGATCGTCGCAAGCGGCACGCCGGCCAGGGCGGCGATGAGCGCCTCGCCGAGGGTGCGGGCCTGCCGGGCGAACCAGGCCAGGACCGCGAGGGCCGCCCCGGCCGCGGCGACCGGGAGCAGGCTGAGCACGAAGGCGGTCACGCCGTACACCGCCGTCCACAGGGCGGAGCGGGCGGCCCGCTCCCCCGGCTTGCGCGACTTGCCCTGCCGGAACGCCGGCACCCCGGCCCACAGCTCGCCCGACGGCACGCCGCCGGTGACCGCCGACCCGGGCGCCACCTGGGCGTTCTTGCCGATCTTCGTGCCGGGCAGCAGCGTCGAGCGGGAGCCGACGGTGGCGCCGGCACCGATCCTGATCTCGCCCACGTGCAGCACGTCGCCGTCGTACCAGTGGCCGCTGAGGTCCACCTCCTGCTCGACCGACGCGCCCCTGCCCACCTTGAGCAGCCCCGTGACGGGCGGCGGCGAGTGCAGGTCGGCGTCGGCGCCCACCTGGGCGCCGAGCAGCCGGGCGTACCAGGTCATCCAGGGCGCGCTGGCCAGGTCGGGCACGCCGAGCCTGGCCGCGAACTGCTCCGCGAACCACAGCTTGAGATGGACGGCGCCGCCGCGCGGATGGCTGCCCGGCCGCACGCCGCGCAGCAGCAGCCGGGCGAGCGCCGCCGACAGGCCGATCCTGCCCATCGGGGTGACGAACGCCAGCGCCCCGAGCGTCACCCACCACCACGACAGCGCGGGCGCCCACGGCGGCGCGAGCACGTTGCCGAGCGCGGCCAGCGGCACGATCCAGCGCAGCGCGCCGACGGTGAGCAGCGGCACCATGAGCAGCGCCTGGATCAGCGCGGCCCGCCGGGGCATGGGCGTCACCGGTGGCCGGGCCGGCTCGGGGTCGCTGCCGATGGCCAGGTGGGCGGCCAGCCCGGCCAGCGTCGGATGCGCGTACACGTCGCCCACCGCCACGTCCGGGTGGTCGGCGCGCAGCACGGACACCAGCCTGGCCGCGGCGAGACTGGTGCCTCCGGCGGCGAAGAAGTCGTCGCCGGGCCCGTCCGGAGCCACCCCCAGGATGGCGGTCCACTGCTCGGCCAGCCGCGCCTCGGCGGGGCTCAGCTCCGCGGGGGCCTCGGCGGACGCGCTCTCCCCGGCCAGCGGCCAGGGCAGCGCGTCGCGGTCGATCTTGCCGGACGTTCTGGTCGGCAGGGACTCGACCGGGGCCAGCCGGGGCACCAGCGCGGCGGGCAGCGAGTCGGCGAGCAGCTCACGGGCCTCGCCGGCGTCGAAGCCGGGGCCGGTGACGACGTACCCGACGAGGAGCTGATGACCGCCGCCCGCCGTACGCACGGCGGCGGCGGCACCCGTGACGCCGGGCAGCGCCTGTAACGCGGCGTCCACCTCACCCAGCTCGATCCGGCGCCCGCCCAGCTTCACCTGGTCGTCGGCCCTGCCCACGAACACCAGGCCCTCGGGCTCGGCCCTGACCAGGTCGCCGCTGCGGTAGGCGCGGGCCCAGCCCAGCGACGGCAGCGGCGCGTACTTCTCGGCGTCCTTCGCGGGGTCGAGGTAGCGGGCCAGGCCGACGCCGCCGATGACCAGCTCGCCGGTCTCCCCCATGGCGACCGGCTCGCCGTCGCCGCCGACCACGGCCAGGTCCCACCCGTCGAGGGGCAGGCCGATGCGTACGGGCTGCCCGCCGGTGAGCGGCGCCGCCGACGCCACGACCGTCGCCTCGGTGGGGCCGTAGGTGTTCCACACCTCGCGCCCGGGCACGGCCAGCCGCTCGGCCAGCTCGGGCGGGCACGCCTCCCCGCCGAAGATCAGCAGCCGGATCCCGGTGAGGTGCTCGACCGGCCAGAGCGCGGCCAGCGTCGGCACGGTCGAGACGACCGTGATGTCCTTGTCCGCCAGCCAGGGCCCGAGGTCCATCCCCGTACGCACCAGCGACCTGGGCGCGGGCACCAGGCAGGCGCCGTTGCGCCAGGCCAGCCACATCTCCTCGCACGAGGCGTCGAAGGCCACCGACAGCCCGGCCAGCACCCGGTCGCCGGGGCCCAGCGGCCGCTCCCGCAGGAACAGCCCGGCCTCGGCGTCCACGAACGCCGCCGCCGACCGGTGCGTCACCGCGACGCCCTTCGGCTTCCCGGTGGAGCCGGAGGTGAAGATGATCCACGCGTCGTCGTCCGGCGCGGGCGGCCCCTCGCCGGCCCGGCCGCCCTCGCGCACGGTGACCTCGCCGGTGATGACCGCGTCCACGCCGGCCTCGGTGAAGACCAGCTCGGCGCGCTCGTCCGGGTCGTCGGCGTCGACCGGCACGTACGCGGCGCCCGCGGCGAGCACGGCGAGGACGGACAGGTACAACTCGGCCGTCCCGGACGCGACCCGCACGCCCACCCGGGCACCCCGGCCGATCCCGGCCTCCGCCAGCTCCGCGGCCATCCTGTCCACCTCGGCGCGCAGGTCGCGGTAGGACAGGCGGACGGTGCCGTCGTCCAGCGCGGGCGCGTCGGGGTGCCTGCGCGTGGTCTCGTCCAGGACGTCGACCAGGGTGCGCGGGGGCGGGGCCAGCACGCCGGCGGGGTAGACCGCGGTCGCGGCCCTGGGACGTACGCCGACCGAGTCGCTACGCAAACGCTGCTCCTTGGAGTCAGGCGGCCGATGCCCTGCACAACATCCGCATCATCCGCGCCGTCGTGGCGTTCGCGCCACCCAAGGCCCAACGGCTGCGGCGGTCGCGCCTATTCCACTCACTCAGAGGCCATCGAACTCCCGCACGTCAGGCCGAGGGGCGCGACACCCGTGCCCCAGAGGCTCAGTATGCGCCCCATCCGGCCGTTATCAGGAGGGCCATACCGCCGGCATACTCGCGCCGATCACAATGCCGATCGGAGGTGAACCGATGTTCCAACTGTTGGGACGCGTGGCGGTGCTCGACGGCGAAGGCCGCCCGATCGACGTCCGGGCCGCCAAGCAGCAGGCGATCCTCGCCGTCCTCGTGCTGCGCCCCGGCGCGGTGATCGGCATGGACCGGCTGATGACGGAGCTCTGGCCGGACGAGCCGCCGGCCACGGCCAGAGCGAGCCTGCAGACCTACGTCTACCGCCTGCGGCGCACCCTGGCCCCGCTCGCCGCGCACGGCGTCGACCTGCTCACCCTCGGCAACGGCTACACCCTGGTCGTCCCGGATCGGGCGGTGGACGTCAGGGCGTTCGAGCAGCGTTGCGCCCAGGGGTCGGAGGCGCTGGCCGCGGGCAGCGCGGCGGTGGCGGCCGGGCTGTTGCGGGAGGCGCTAGACCTGTGGCGCGGGCCGCTGGCGCCGGAGATCGACGTGGAGACCGTCCGCCGTGAGCGCAGGCGCCTGGACCAGGTGCAGCTGACCGCGTCCGAGTTGTGGGTGGAGGCGAAGCTGCAGCTCGGGTTGCACGACCGGGCGATCCCGGAGCTGGAGTGCCTGGTCGAGGCGCACCCGTTCCGCGAGTCGCTGTGGGAGCTGTTGCTGCGCGCGCTGGCGGCGCGTGGCCGGCGCGCGGAGGCGCTGGCCGCCTACGGGCGCATGCGGGACATCCTCAGTACGGAGCTCGGCATCGAACCGGCCGACCACCTGCGCCGGCGGCACCAGGACATCCTGCGCGGCGCGTCGTTCTAGCTGACGGGAAACCCCCTGGCCGGCGCCGACCAGGGGGAGCTCCCCTTACTTACGCGCACTGCTTCCTGATGTAGACCGAGCAGTCACTGCGCCAGCACTTGTAGACAGCGCAACAGATGCCACCGCTGCACGTCGTGGTCTGCAGGATGCACCGTTCGGTGCACGCCGCCTGCGCCTCACCTGCCGGTACGACGAAGGCCACGACGCGGTCCGCCAAGGCACTGATCAACTTCACTGTCCCACCCTTCTGCGACCGGCTTCACTCGCACACGGTGACCGTGTTGACGGTGCAGTCGCCGTTGACGCACCGCATCCTGTAGCACCCGTTGACCGGGCCGCTGACCACCGTGCACCTCGGGGTGCACGCCGCGTCGGCCTTGACCGTGGGGATCAGCCGGTCGATGAGCTTGTCCAGCATTCCTTCCTCACCTCCCTCCTCTGTCGGGGTTCATCTGGGCGCGGTCTCACGGGAGTCCGTCCCGTGATAGCCGCGGGCTTGGAGGCGGAAGAGGCGGGCGTAGGTGCCGTCCACCGCCATGAGGTCGTCGTGGCCGCCCCGCTCGGCGACGACGCCGTCGCGCATGACGACGATCAGGTCGGCGTCGCGCACGGTGTTCAGCCGGTGGGAGATGAGCAGGCTGGTCCGGCCGGCGCGGTGCTCGCGCATGCGGGCGTGCACCTCGGCCTCGGCCTCCGGGTCGAGGCCGGAGCTGGGCTCGTCGAGGATCATCAGGTCCCGCCCGTCGCGCAGGAAGGCCCTGGCCAGGGCGGTCCGCTGCCACTGGCCGCCGGAGAGCACCACGCCGGTCGCGGCGTCCTCCCGGTCCTGCTCGCTGATGAACAGCCGCGTCAGCAGCGTGTCGTAGCCGCGGGGCAGGGCCGCCAGCAGTTCGTCCACCCCTGCCCGCTGGGCGGCGGCGCGGATCCTGCCCAGGTCGTCGCGGGCGGCGAGGTCTCCCACGCCGATGTTGTCGCGGGCGCTCAGGTCGTAGGTCATGTGGTCCTGGAAGACGCCGCTGATCCGCTCCCGCAGCGCCTCCGGCCGGACATCGCGCAGGTCCACCCCGTCCCAGAGGATCGTGCCCCGGCTCGGGTCGTAGAAGCGGCAGAGCAGTTTGACGAGCGTGCTCTTGCCGGCGCCGTTCAGGCCGACGAGGGCCACGGCGGCGCCGTACGGGAGGAGCAGGTCGACGCCGCGCAGGATCCAGGGATGCTCGTCGCTGTAGCGGAACCACACGTCGCGCAGCTCGATCCCCCGGCGCAGCGGCGGCAGCGGCACGGGCTCGGCCGGCACCGCGAGGTCGGGCTCTGCCCGGACCACCGCCACGTAGTGGCCGAAGAGCCGCAGGTTGAGATGGCTCAGCGCGATGCCGTTGACCAGGGTGTCGAGCCCGCCCTGCACCGCGACCACGGCGACGGCGAACATCGACACGTCCCCGGCGGTGAGCGTGCCGGCCCGGGCGGCGGCGATGGCCCAGACGAGCCCGCCCCCGGCCACCACGGCCGACAGCAGGGCGAGCGCCCCCTCCGCCGACAGCTCCGCGCGGTCCATGCGCCGCTTGCTCGCGTGCGCCGTCGCCAGCTCGGCCATGAGCCGGCCGCGCAGGAACCCGCCCAGATCGAACAGCCTGATCTCCTTGGCCGCCTCGATCGTGCTGAGCAGGCTGCCGTAGAAGAGCTGCCGCCGCTCCGCGGGGCCGATCTCCCACATCATGGCCGTACGCCGGCGCGACAGCCGGAGCTGCGCGACGAGGGCCGGAACGGCGGCGCACACCACGACCGCCGCCATGACCGGGCTGATCACCAGCACGGCCCCGAGGAAGCCGAGCACGCCGACCGCGGAGCGCAGCAGGCCGAACGCCTCGGTGACGATGCCGTCGGCCCTGGACGTCCCGTCCTGGGCCAGGCGCAGCCGGTCGAGGAAGGGCGGATCCTCGAACGGCCGGAGCCCGGGGAAGCGGGCGGTGGCCGCGAAGAGCCGGTCCGTCGTGGTGGCCGCCATGGCGCGGCCGAGCTGGTTGCCCAGGTAGCGGGAGCAGTGCGGCAGGATCGCGGCGGCGACGCCGGTGCCCGCCAGGCCCGCGGCCAGGCCGAGCAGCTCGGCCAGGGACGCCGTCCCGGTGAGGCCGTCGATGACGAGCTTGGTCAGCCAGGCCGTCGCGACCGGCGCCGCGGCGCTGGCCAGCAGCGTGATCGCGTACCCGGTCATCGGCCAGGCGGCGCCGCTCCAGGCGGTCGCCGCCGCCTCGCGCGCGCAGGTGGTCAGGCGCACCCCGTCAGCGGTCATGCCGCGCCTCCAGCTTCCTCACGGTGACGGCGTGCAGGTCGGCGGCGCGAAAGTAGCCGTGCTGGCGCGAGTCGAAGCTGACCTCGCTGTTGTCACCGATCAGGACGAACCTGCCCGCCGGGACGACGTCGTCGGCCACGACCCCGCGCACCCCGTCCGGGACCGGATCGCCCGGCAGGGCGGCGACCCGCTTGATCAGGAACCTGCTGCCGGTCGAGCGGGGGCTCAGGACGACGGCGACCTGCCCCCTGCGCAGCGCGGCCAGGCCCGCGCGCCGGGACAGGATCCGGTCCCCGTGGGTCAGCGCCGGGGCCATGCTGTTGCCCCGGACGCGGATCACCACGTACGTCGCCCGCAGCCGGACGACCAGCCCGGCCAGCCCGGCCAGCGCCGCCAGCCCGCACGCCGCCACGAGTGGCATCCGCCTCACGGCGCCTCGACCTCGGCGGGCAGGGTGTGACCTGCGGTGACGACGGTGTGGCCGGCGTCGATCGTGATGACCGTCGGGTACGCGCTCACCTTGAACGCCCGCTGCAGCGACCCCTGGGTCGGCTCGGTGACCACCAGCGCCACCTCCGCGAGCCGTTCGACATGAGCGGTGACGTCCTCCCCCGGACCGGCGGCCACCACGGCGAGCACGCCGTCCGAGGTGCGCCGGGCCCGCTCCACGAAGTGCGGGAGCAGGTCCTCGCAGGGCTTGCAGCCGTGGGAGAAGAAGCCGACCAGCGCGGGCGCGCCCAGCAGCTCGTCGGAGACCGGCTCGCCACTCGTGGTCATGGCGGCGAACCCCGGCATCCGCTCGCCGGGCGCGAGCCCGTCCGGCATCGCCGGGCCCTGCTCGCGCAGGCGGCGGATCAGGCCGATGGTCAGCAGCAGGTTCGCCATGCACAGCAGGGCGAGCAGCACGACGGCGGCGACCAGGTACTGCATCACACTCTCCCCGTTCTGTCCAGGAACAACCCGGCCAGGTCGTCGAAGGCGGCGAACACGACGGCCCCCGCCAGCCCGGCCGGGATCGCCACCGCCACCGCCCCGGCGGCCGGTGGCCCATGCGAGAAGGCCAGCGCCGTCCCGCCCAGCGCCACCACCAGCAGCAGCAGGGCGTTGCGCACCAGGTGCACCGGGCCGAGCGGCACCGCGGACGGGCCGAAGCAGCGGCAGGTCATGCGCACGCCCCGCCGGACCGTGCGGGCGATCACCAGGGTGAACGCGGCCAGCATGAGCCCGCCGAGCGCCAGGCCCACCCGCGGGATCACCATGAGCGCGGCCGTCGCCGCCTCCCCCGCCGCGACCACGGCGGCCACCGGGAGGCGCAGCCGCTCCGGCACCGGCACCAGGCCGGCCGCGAACGAGCGCAGGTCCGCGCGGCTGCGCAGCTTGCCGAACGCGGCGATGGCGAACACGGCACCGAGCAGGACCTGGCACGTGAGGAGCAGGACATCCACGGTCCAGATATTTCCGGACCTCGCTAGCCGGGCCCTGGCGTGCCGCTAGCCCGGCCCTCGCTCGCCGCTCGCCGAACCGCCGCTCGCCGAACCGCCACCCGCCGAACCGCCACCCGCCGAACCACAGCCCGGCGTGGCCGCCCGGCCGATCTTCCAGACGCTCGCGAAGAACCTCGCCGTCAGGCGTCCCCACCCTGACGTTTCGGCATCCCGTACGGGTCGTGCGGGGTGTCGGCGTAGGCCCACTGATGGTCGCGGGCGTGCCGGCAGGCCGCCTCCACCTCCCCGGCGCGCATGACCTCCAGCAACTCCCGGTGCTCCTCGGCCACCCGAGCCAGCTCCGGCCTGGTCACCATCAGCGCGATGGCCGTGCGCGCCTCGATCTGCAGCGCCTCCCAGGCCCTGGTCAGCAGCCCGTTGCCCCCGGCCAGCACGACGTGCCGGTGGAACCGGGCGCTGGCCAGGCCGATGCCCGGAACGTCGTCGCCACGGGCGCAGCGCCGCATCTCTTTGACCGCCTCCTCCAGGCGGTCGAAGGGCAGCGTCCCGGACAGCATCGCCAGCCGCGTCGCGGTCTCCTCCAGCGCCGCCCGCAGGATGTACGCCTCGCGGATCGTCTGCTCGGCGAAGGGCAGCACCCGGCTGCCGTGACGGGGCTGGCCCTCGATGAGGCCGAGGCCCTCCAGCTGCCGCAGCGCCTCCCGGACCGGGGCCTGGCTCGTGCCGAACTCCAGCGCGATCTTCGTCTCGATCAGGCGGTCGCCCTCGCCCAGCTCGCCGGCGACGATCCGCTGCAGCAGGCCGTCGCGGATGCGCTGGCTCAGCGTCGGCCGCGCGGAACGCGGGGCGGTGGGCGGTTTCCCCGCAGGCTCGGACAACAGGCCTCCTGTTCGCTGAGGGCCCTTGACTCTTGGATCATGCCATCTACTCTCCAATTATCGATATCGATAACGGGAGCGTAAATGCTGATATCGGTTGAGATCCCGGACAGCGCCGAGGCGGCCCAGGCCGGCCTTCAGCGCGGAGCCGTCCCTCTCGGCGGCGGCACCCACCTGCTGACCAGGACGAACGACGAAGCCGGCCCCGGCCTGCGGCTCGTCAGTCTGCGCAAGGCCGGGCTGCGTGGCATCGACGTGGCCGGCGCCACTGTGACCATGGGGGCGGCCACCACGCTGGCCGACGTCGAGGACGACCCCCGGCTGGGCCGGCTCCACCCCTGCGTGCGCTCGATCGCCTCCCCGCCGGTCCGCAACCTCGCCACGGTGGCCGGCAACCTGTTCGTGCCGCAGCCGTACGGCGACCTGGCCGCCGCCCTGCTCGCCCTGGACGCGGAGCTGGACGTGCTCGGCCCCGGCGGCGCGCGGCGCGAGCCGCTGGAACGGGTCGTCAAGGACGGCCTGCCCACCGGCGAGCTGGTGACCGGGATCCGGTTCACCGCTCCGGCGGACGGCACGTTCCGGTTCTACAAGGCGAGCAGGCGGCGGCTCAACTCCGGCGCCATCGTCACGGTGGCGGCCCGGATCACGGTCGAGGACGGCCTGGTCGCCGACGTCCGGCTGGTGCTCGGCGGCCTCGCGCGCCGCCTGGTGCGGGCCGCCGGCGCCGAGCGCGTGCTGCTCGGGGCGCCGCTCACCGCCGGGACCGTCGCCCGGGCGGCGGTGGCGGACGCCATCGAGCCGTTCGACGACGCCTACGCCTCCGCCTGGTACCGCGCCCGCGTCTACCCCGTCCACCTGCGTCGTGCCCTGCTCGGGGCCTGAAAGGGGAGCGTATGCCCTCGACCATCGTCACGCTCACGCTGAACGGCACCGAGCGGGAGCTGATCGCCCGCCCCTCGACGACCCTGCTGGACGCCCTGCGCGAGACGTTCGGGCTGATGGGGGCCAAGCGCGGGTGCGGGCAGGGCGGCTGCGGCAGCTGCACGGTGCTGCTGGACGGCCGGCCCGTGGTCTCGTGCCTGATCCCCGTCGTGACGGTGGACGGCTCCGCCGTGGAGACGATCGAGGGCCTGGCCGACGGTGACCGGCTCACCGACGTGCAGCAGGCGTTCGTCGACCACTTCGCCACGCAGTGCGGCTTCTGCACCCCCGGGATGATCATGTCGGCCACGGCGCTGCTCGACCGGGAACCGGACCCGACCCGTCAGGACGTCGCCGAGGCGATCTGCGGGAACGTCTGCCGCTGCACCGGCTACGAGCCGATCATCACCGCCGTCCTGTCCGCCGCGGCACGCCGCCGCGCCGCCGCGAGGGCCGACGTGTGATGGGCGGCCGGATCACGCCGATCGACACCGCCTACTTCAAGGGCGAGCGGTCGGGCGGCTTCTCCGTCATCGGCACCGCGGTGCAGCGCTCGGACGCCCGCGGCCACGTCACCGGCCGCACGGTCTTCTTCGAGGACCTGACGCCGCCGGGCCTGACCCACGTCAAGATCCACCGCTCCACCCGGCACCACGCCCGCATCGACCGGGTGGACGTCTCCGGCGCGCTCCAGGTGCCGGGCGTGCTGCGCGTCATCACCCACCGGGACGTGCCGAACAACTGGTACGTCGTGCTGCGCCTGATCGGGGTCGGCCCCGACGACGAGCCGGTGCTGGCCGAGGACCGGGTCCTGTACCGGGGCGAGCCGATCGTCGCCGTGGTCGCCGAGACCGAGGAGGCGGCCCGCGAGGGCGCCGCCCGGGTCGTGGTCGACTACACCGACCTGCCCGCCGTGCTCGACGTCGAGGAGGCACTGGCCGAGGGCGCGCCGATCATCAAGCAGGCGGGCACCAACCACTTCGTGTACGAGGGCCACCCCTGCCGCCGGATCCGCTTCGGCGACGTCGAGCGGGGCTTCGCCCAGGCGGACCGCATCATCGAGGGCCGCTACAGCTCCTCCCCGATCGAGCACGCGCCGACCGAGCCCACCGGCTGCCTCGTCGTCCCCCAGGGCGACGGCCGGCTGCGCATCCACAGCAACACCCAGGCCGCCTTCTTCACCCTCGACAACACCGCGCTCATCCTCGGCGTCCCGCCGACCAGCCTGCGCGTGGTCGGCGGCACCGTCGGCGGCGGCTTCGGCGGCAAGGTGGACGTCATCGTCGAGCCCCTCGCCTGCCTCGCCGCCCTGCTCACCGGCCGGCCCGCCAAGTACGTCTACAGCCGCGCCGAGGAGATGCAGGTGTCCTCCACCCGGGCGGCCGAGCGCATCCACATCAAGGACGGCGTCATGCGCGACGGCCGGATCGTCGCCCGCCAGGTCACCCTGTACGTGGACGCCGGCGCCTACTCCCGGCACAGCCCGTACGGCACCACCAAGGCGGCGGCGCACATGCCGGGCCCGTACACGATCCCGAACGTGCACGTGGACTGCTACTGCGTCTACACCAACCGGACGCCGTCCAGCGCCATGCGCGGGTTCGGCGTCACGATCGGCGACTTCGCGCTGGAGTCGCAGATGGACCACGTCGCCAGGGAGCTGGGCCTGGACCCGCTGCGGCTGCGGCTCACGAACGCCTACCGGGACGGCGACATGAAGGCACACCGCAAGATCGCGTCAGGCACGGCGCTGGTCGAGGTGATCCAGAGCGCCGCCGCCCTGGTGGGGCACGAGCTGCCGCCGGAGTACCTGGCGATGTCGTCGGCCGAGCGAGCGGAGGGCTGAGCCATGACGTTACGGCGGGGCCGCGGATACGCGGCGGTCAACTACCCGACCGGGATGAACCTCGGCGGCGACCCCTCGCAGGCGCTCGTGCACGCCACGACCATGGGCGGGTTCGTCGTCACGCTCTCCTCGGTGGACCTCGGCCAGGGGCTGCGGACGGTCGTCGCCCAGTGCGCGGCGGAGACGCTCGGCGTCCCGATCGAGAACGTCATCGTCGACACCGCCGACACCGACACCGGCCCGCACTGCATGGGCACGTTCGCCAGCCGCGGCACTCACCGGGTCGGCAACGCCGTGGTCATGGCGGCGCGCGAGGCCAGGGAGGTGCTGCTCCAGGTCGCCGCCGACGAGCTGGAGGTGGACGCGGAGGACCTGGAGACCGACGGCACCGGCTTCGTCCGGCTCAAGGGGGCGGCGGAGAAGAAGATCCACGTCAGCGAGGTCGCGCTCGCCGCGCACTTCCGTCAGGGCAGGACCATCTCCGGCCGGGGCATCTTCCTCAAGGAGCCGAGCACCCCGGTGCCGGAGACGGGCGAGATGGACCCGGACTCCTGCCAGGCGCACGCGTGCACGGTGGCCGAGGTCGAGGTGGACGACGAGACCGGCGTCATCGAGGTGCTGCGGCTCTACAACACCTACGAGGTCGGCCGGGCGCTCAATCCGGCCATCGCGACCCAGCAGGTCGAGGGCGGGGCCTGGATGGGGTTGTCGCACGCGTTGTTCGAGTCGACCGAGCCGTACTATCCGCACTCGCGCGAGCACGGCCCCGTGGACTTCGTCCAGTACCTGATGCCGGGGCCGGCGGACCTGCCGGAGCAGACCAGCATGCTGCTCGAACGGCCGGCCGACAACGGGCCTTTCGGGGCGAAGGGGATCGGGGAGATGACGGCGAACGCGCCGATCCCGGCGATCGCCAACGCGGTCTACGACGCGGTCGGCGTCCGGCTGACCAGCATGCCGTTCACCCCCGAGAAGGTGCTGCGCGGGCTCGACGAGCTGCGGGCCGGCCGTGCCGGCTGACCAGGAGACGCTGGGCCGGCGGCTGGGCGAGGAGGGCTACCTGGCCGACGAGGGCCTGCTCACCGCCGTCCACCTGGCCGGGGTGCTCGGGCTTCCGCTGCTCCTGGAGGGGGAGCCGGGGGTCGGCAAGACGGAGGTGGCCAACGTCCTGGCCCGGGTCCTCGGCCGCGAGCTGATCCGGCTGCAGTGTTACGAGGGGCTGGACGCCTCCCAGGCCCTGTACGAGTGGGACTACCCGAAGCAACTGCTGTCGCTGCGGGCCGCCGAGGTCGAGGGGCGCGGCGTCGGCGACCTGTACCGCGAGGAGTTCCTCCTGCAGCGCCCGCTGCTGCGCGCGCTGCGGGCGGCCTCCGGCGCGGTGCTGCTGATCGACGAGATCGACCGCGCGGACAGCGAGTTCGAGGCGTTCCTGCTGGAGTTCCTCGGTGACTTCCAGATCACCGTCCCTGAGCTGGGCACCATCAGGGCGCAGAGCGTCCCGTTCGTCGTCCTCACCTCGAACCGGACCCGCGAGCTGCACGACGCGCTCAAGCGCCGCTGCCTGTACCACTGGATCCCCTTCCCCGACGCCGAGCGGGAGCAGGCGATCCTCCAGGCGCAGGCGCCCGGCCTGGACGCCAGGAGCGCGGCCCGGCTCGTGGCCGCCGTGCACCGCATCCGCGGGCTGGCGCTGCTGAAGCGGCCCGGCATCGCGGAGTCGGCCTCCTGGGCCCGCGGCGTGCAGGCGCTGGCGGGCGAGGGCGCGGGCTGGCCGGAGGCGATGCGCCGGGCGGCGGGGCTGCTCGTCAAGCACGAGGAGGACCTGGCCCTGGTCAGGCAGCATGCCGCGGAGGTGTTCGGTGACTGAGCAGGCCCTCGCCGGGCGCGTCCGCGATCATGTGCGGGGGTTCCTGCGCGACCTGCACGAGCAGGGCCTGCGCGTGCCGGTGGCCAGGCAGCGGGTCTTCCTCCGGGCGATCGAGGCCGTCGGGCCGCGCGACGCCACGCATCTCTACTGGATCGGCGCGAGCACGCTCACCACCTCCCGCGAGGACCTGGAGGTGTACTCCCCCACGTTCGAGCGCTGGTTCGGGGAGTTGCCGGTACGGACCGTCCCCGACCAGGAGCTTCCCGGCGAGGAGAGCCCCGCGCCGGGCGGCAAGGGGGACGAGGCCCCCTCGGCGGCGGTGTTCGGCGGGGCGGCGGGCCTCGCGGCCGGGTCCGGGGAGCGCGAGAGCCGCCCGGTGTTCGGCCCGGCGAGCGAGGACGAGCGCGCGGTGCTCGCGCTGCTGCGGCGGGAGCTGCCCGGCGCGATACCGGCGGTCCGGTCACGCCGCCGCCGGCCCGGCCGCCGGGGGCATTGGATCGACGTCGCCAGGGTGTGCCGCGAGTCCTGGCGCACCCACGGCGAGATCGTGACGTTGCGGCGGCGCCACCGTCCCCGGCGGCGGCGCCGGGTGCTGCTGCTCATCGACGTGTCCGGGTCGATGAAGCAGCACAGCGCCGGTTACCTGCGCTTCGCCCACGCCGCGGTCGCCTGCCTGGACCGGGTGGAGGTGTTCACCTTCGGCACCCGGCTGACCCGCGTCACCGGGCCGCTGCGGGCGCGGGAGGTGGACGTGGCCGTCGGCTCGCTGAGCGAGGTCGTCCTGGACGCGGAGGGCGGGACCCGGATCGGCGGCGCGCTCCAGGAGTTCCTCGGCAACGCCCGGTACGTCACCATGGCGCGCGGCGCCCTGGTGATCGTGCTCTCGGACGGCCTGGAACGCGGCGACTGCGAGCCCATGCGGGCGGCCGTGCGGCGGCTGTCGCTGCTGGGGCACCGGTTGCTGTGGTGGACGCCGCTCGCCTGCGACCCGGCCTACCGGCCGGTCACGCGCGGCATGGCGGCCGTGCTCGGGGACGTGGACGCGATCGCGGGCGTCCGTGACCTGCGGACGGCGTACGGGCAGGTGCAGACCTTGGCCAGGGAGTGATCGTCATGTCGGAGCCGTACCGGGGCGACATCGTGGACGCCCACCACCACATCTGGCGGGCCCGGGACCTGCCCTGGTTGTCCGGCCCGATGGTGCCGCGCATCTTCGGGCCCTACGAGGCGATCAGGCGTGACTACCTGATCGAGGAGTACCTCGCCGAGGCCACCGCCTCGGGCATCCGGCAGTCGGTCTACGTGCAGACGAACTGGCCGCTCGACCGGGTCGTGGACGAGGTGCGCTGGCTGCGCGAGGTGCACGAGGAGACGGGCTGGCCGACGGCCGTCGTCGCGGCGGCCGACCTGTTCGACGACGCCGCCCCGGAGGTCATGCGGCAGCAGGCCGCGCTGACCCCGCTGATCAGGGGGATCCGGCAGCAGCTGCACTGGCACGAGCGCCCGGAGTTCCGGTACGCCAGCGCGCCCGACCGCATGCGGGACCCGGTCCTCCGCAAGAACCTGGGCGTGCTCGCCGACCTCGGCTGGCTGTTCGAGCTGCAGGTCTTCCCCGAGCAGTTCCCGGACGCGCTCGCGCTGGTGACGGACTTCCCCGACCTCACCTTCGTCCTGGTGCACGCGGGCATGCTCATCGGCCCCGAGTACGCCGAGTCGTGGCGGGCCGGGATGGCCGCGCTGGCCGAGCGGCCGAACGTCGTCGTCAAGCTCACCGGGCAGGGCACCTTCGTGCACCGGGTGGATCCGGGCCTCATCTCCTCCGTCGCCGGCGAGGTGATCGGCTGGTTCGGCGCCGGCCGGGCCATGTTCGGCACGAACTTCCCGGTCGAGAAGCTCTGGACCACGATGCCGCACCTGGTCGGCACATGGAAGCAGGCGCTGGCCCACCTGACGCCGGCCGACCAGCGCGCCGTCTTCGCCGGCAACGCACAACGCATCTACCGATTGGGAGGCTGACATGGCCCTGTTCGTCCTGACCTACGGTTACCACGACACCCCGCTGCGGGCGGAGCGCCGCGAGGACCATCTCGCGCATCTGAACAAGCTCTGGGAGCAGGGCAGCCTCGTCGCGGCCGGCCCCTTCACGGACCTGACCGCCGGCCTGATCGTCCTGCGGGCTGAGGACGAGGCCGCGGCGCGGGCGCTCGTCGACCAGGACCCGTACACGCAGCTGGAGGTCACCAAGGACCGTTCGCTGCGGGAATGGCGGGTGACGGTCGGCTCGCTGGACTGAGACCACGGAGGAAGGAGCGGCCGGCGGCGCGAACGCCGCCGGCCCGCTCATCACCGGGGATCGAGCACGAACACCGGGATCTGCCTGTCGGTCTTCTCCTGGTACTCGGCGTAGGACGGGTAGGCCGCGACCGCCCGCTCCCACCACTCCGCCCGCTCGGCGCCCTCGACCTCGCGCGCGACGTACACCTTCGTAACGGTCCCGTCCTGCAACGGGAACTCCGGATGGGCCTTGATGTTGTAGTACCAGGTGGGGTGCTCGGGAGCGCCACCCTTGGACGCCACGACCGCGTACCTGCCCTCGTGCTCCACGCGCATCACCGGGGTGTAGCGCAGCTTGCCGGTCTTCGCGCCACGCAGGGTCAGCAGCACGATCGGCGATCCGAGGATGTCGATGCCCTCGGTGGTGCCGGTCTCAAGGATCTTCGTCGTCTGGTCCCGCACCCAGTCGCTGGGGCTGAACTCTACGGTCTCCGCCATGACCGCAGTCAACAACGCGCACGGCACCCGCATTCCTGCCGGAACGGTGTGCGGGGCAGCGGGGGTCGGGGGTAGCCTGGCGATCTTGTTCGGCCTCCTTGCGAGTGCCGTCCCGAAGCCTGCTGGGAGGTAGGACCGTGAGCTCCGGCAAGACGAGGTCGCCGGCGGCGTCGCTGGCCGTCGCCGTGCTGATCGCCACTTCGGCCTGCGCGGGCGGGAGCGCGGGCGGCGAGGTCACCTTACGCTTCGCGTACTGGGGCAGCGACGTGCGGCAGCAGCGTACCGAAGAGGCGATCAAGCGGTTCGAGGCCAGGCACCCGCACATCGACGTCGTGGGCGAGTTCTCCGACTTCGGCAGCTACTACGACAAGCTCGCCACGAACGTCGCGAGCGGCAGCACGCCCGACGTCATCACGATCGAGATCCGCGGCCTGCGGGAGTACGCCGAGCGCGGCACCCTCGCCGACCTGTCCGGCGAGGTCGACACCGCCGGCATCGACAGCAAGGTGCTGGCGACCGGCGCCATCGAGGGCAAGCAGTTCGCGATCCCCACGGGCGTCAACGCCTGGTGCCTGGTCGCCGACCCGACGGCGATCAGGGGCGCGGGCCAGCGGCTGCCCGACGACACCAGGTGGACCTGGGAGGAGTACATCCGCCTGGCGGCCAGGATCACCGCGCGGACCGGCGGCAAGGTGTACGGCACGCAGCAGGCCTTCAACCCGGCCTTCCTGCAGATCTTCGCCGCTCAGCGCGGCGAGCCCTTCTACGCGGGCAGCAAGCTGGGCATCTCGGCCGAGACGATCAAGGCGTGGTGGACCGTCCACCGCAGGCTGATCGAGACCGGGGGCTCCCCCGACGCCGCCAGGAGCGTCGCCCTCGGCGCCCGGAACGTCGACCGCTCCCTGTTCGCCACCGGCAACGGCGCCATGGGCATGTGGTGGAGCAACGAGTTCGGCGCGATCAACAAGGCGTCGGGCGGCAAGCAGATGGAGCTGCTGCGCATGCCCAAGGCCCGGCAGGCCGCCGCAGGCGGCATGTTCCTGCAGCCCGCGATGTTCTACACCGCCTCGGCGAAGTCGGCCCACCAGGCGGAGGCCGCCGAGTTCATCGACTTCATGGTCAACGACCCGGAGGCGGGCGCGATCATCCTCAGCGACCGCGGCCTGCCCGCCAACGCCAACGTGCTGGCGGCGGTCCGCGACAACCTGCCCGACGCCGACAAGAAGACGCTGGCCTTCCTGGACGAGATCAAGGACGAGCTCACCGACCCGCCCGCCGCCCCGCCGAAGGGCGCCAGCGCCATGGAGGACATCCTCAAGCGCTACACGGACGAGGTGCTGTTCGGCCGCATGGCCCCGGACGCCGCGGCCCGCAAGTTCATCACGGAGGCCAACGCCCTCATCGCCGGTTGACCCATGGCCGGCTCCTGGTGACGCGGTCAGCCGGCCGCCGGGTCGCTCCACACCTGCGTGACCGGGCCGTCAGGCAGCGTGATCTCCACCTGCCGGCACCACGTGCCCGCCGGCGTCCACCCCTCGGGCGGCCGGAAGCTGACCCGCAGCCGGCGGGCCGCCCCGGGGACCACCCCGCCCAGGTCGCGTGCCCCGTGCGCGGCCTCCTCGCCGTCGGTGTCGAAGGCTCCGCCGTTGCCGTCGCCGTACGGGGTGCCGAGATCGTCCTCGGCGGACAACATCCAGTACCAGAAGAACGGCCCCTTGGTCTCCGTCTCGTGCGGCCGCACGCCGGGGACGAACTCGTAGTGCAGCACCCCGCCGCCGGCCGACAGCTCCAGGCCGCGGGCGACCACGTGGTGGCCGTCCACCAGCTCCCCGAGGTCGAGGTCGAAGGCGAGGTCGAGCCGCCTCGACCCGCCCGTCCCGGCGAAGTACGCGTCGGTGGCCGTACGCGGCGGGATGTCGATCATGCCTCCCAGCATCGGGCACGGCCGGAAGCGCCCGCCAGCCAATATCCGGCCTGCCTGGGACTGATCGGCTACCCCGGTGTCCCGCCCGGGCGCGGCCGGTGCCGGGCCTGCTCCCGTATCGCGATCTCCACCCTGTTCGCGTGATCGCCCGCGGCCGCGAAGACCGCGGAGCTGTCCCGCGCCGCCTTCCCGCGCCAACCGCAAGCGCACACCGCCACGTACTGCCCGTCCTGGCCGCATTCCTCCACCCAGGCGCGGTGCCTTCGACCGCGCGCCTGCCATGTCATGCCGTGCAGCCCCATCACCAGCAAGGCCACCGCACCCCAGACGATGATCATCGCCGCGGTGCCCGCCCCTTCGGCCCTGCCCGGGTCGCCCAGGGGGATCGTCTCCCTCCGGTGGGGCACTTTCATCGCGAAGGCGACCATGACCGCTGCCGAAACGACCAGGGCCAGCAGGCCGGAGGCCATCCGGCGTACCGGTCCGGCCAGGAGCAGGGCCGTGGGACCGGCCACGATGCCCGCTCCGATCGCGGCGCCCACGAGGACGCGCGGCCAGATCTCCGGCTGGCCGAGGGCCTGCTCCAGCAGGATCAGCGGGATCACCCCCAGCATCAGGGCGCCTGCCGGGAACACGATCCAGAAATGCCGATCCAGGACGTCGTCCAAGAGATCGTCCATTCTGCCCATGCCAGGGAAACGGGTCGTGGACACCGGCGGTTCCCCCGGGTGCCCGCTCCCGCGGGGGGGCGGAAGCACACCTCACCCGGGCGGGAGCCGGTCCGTCCACTCGGTGTCGATGCGCACCATGCCGTCCTGGGTCTGCGCGATGCCGCCCGTGAGGGGAGCCCATACGGACGTCTCACGGATCCGCCCGGTGTCCGGGTCGACGACCATGACGCCGTCGCCGGACGTCACCGGAACCTGGAGCCGCCGCCCGCCCTCGCTCTCGCCCAGATCGACGACGCCCGGCCGGGCGGCGAGCGCCCGGTAGGCGGCGGCGCGGACCTGGGGCGGGACCGGCGCCTCGCCGATCAGCGCGACCAGCGCCTCCAGGGCGGCACCGTCCTGCTCGGCGGCCGTGAGCGGCCCGCCGCTGGTGCGGACCCCGCTGCCGGCGACGGCCGACCTGAGCCGGGCGAACAGGGCGTCCTCCTCGGCGGGCAACGACCGCAGCTCCTCGAAGCTCATGCGCAGCGGCCCCACCGCGAACGGCTGAGGCTTCCCCGGCCATTCGAGGAGCCTGCCTTCCCCCTTGAGCCCCTTGCCCTTGAGCCAGAACCGGCCGTCCCGCCGGTACCAGTACTCCTGGGTCGGCGCCCCCTCCTTGGTGATGGTGATGTGCCAGTACGTCCCGTCGCCCTCCGGCGTGCGTTCCGCCGTGTCCGCGGCGACGAGCAGCACGTCCCGCGAGCTCATGACGGGCGGCCGGGGATCGGCGGAACGATCCGGCACGATCAGGAACGCGGCGGCGACGGCCGCCGCGACCGCTGGGATCATGAGCCATCGCGCCCGCTGCCAGGCAGGGCGCCGGCGCCTCGCCGGGCTCGCGGCGCGCTCCAGCAGAGCCGCCCGGGCGGCGGTCCGAGCGGCCGGCGAGGGGGCGTCGGGGTGCGGGCGCGCGGCGTGCAGCAGCTCGATCTCGTCCATGGTCAGCCGTCCTTTCCGGCGGTCGCCGGCTCGGCGCCGTTCAGGCAGGCGCGCAGGGTCTTGCGGGCCCGGTGCAACCGGGTCCGGACGGCGGCGCCGGTGATGCCGAGCGCCTGGGCCGCCTCCTCGGAGCTCAGCCCGCCCCAGGCGACGAGCAGGAGCACCTCCCGGTGGGTGCGGGGGATCTGCGCCAGCGCCGCCATCAGGGGCGCCCGTTGCAGCTGGGCGTCGATGCGGCTCGCCACCTGGTCGGCGTGGCCCTCGTCGGCCCGGGCGAGAGGTGACCGGGCCAGCGCCCGGTAGCGCCGGGCCTCCGCCCGGTGGTGCCGGGCGATCAGGTTGGTGACGATCCCGTACAGCCAGGGCCGGGCGTCCTCGCGCGACAGGTCGTAGCGGTCGCGCCGGTCGAACGCGGTCAGGAACGTCTCCGCGGCCACGTCGTCGGCCAGGCTCTGGCCCAGCCGTTGTGCGGCGTACCCGTGGATCTGGAAGTAGTGGCGGTCGAAGAGCGCGGCGAACCGTTCCGGATCGTTCCGGGACTCCTCGATGATCGCCGCGTCACTGACCTCCTGGTCGGGAAGCGCCCGGGTCACCGCGACCATATCCGGATTTTTCGTGTCATTTCTCGGGTCATTTCTCGGGTCATCGTCTGCCTTCCGTTGCTTGACGGGCTGCCCTCCTTCGCCGATGGACGCTGAGGTGTTTCACCGGCGGCCCGCGCCGCTGCCGGACGTAACAGCACGATGATCTCCCAGGAGGTCGTACGGCCACGCACGAGCTCACCGGAGCCGGGCGTGCTCTCCTGGACGCGGCCTTACCATGACGTTTCGGGCCCCGGCCGTGGCCGGGGCCCGAAGGTGAGCGTCCGCGTCAGCTCACGGTGGCGGGCTGGGCGGAGAGCAGGACCTGCGTCCAGCCACTGGCGTCCACGGTGCCCTGGCCGGACAGGTCGTCGCCCTGGCCGTCGTAGGGGTCGGCGTCGAAGTAGCGGTGCACGGACCCGTTGGGGTGGTGACCGTAGTAGACGCCCCCGCCCGGGGAGAGCAGGTGGTCGAAGCCCTGCCAGGTGCTGTCACGCAACTGGTGCCGCTGCCAGCTGCCCGCGCCCGCGATGCGGTAGGAGATCAGCCAGCCGTCGGCGGTGGTGCCCAGCAACCAGTCCGGCCCCGTCGCGGTGAGCGTCTTCAGCGTGAAGCCGCTGCCGATCAGCGTGTTGCCGGTGATGTCGGCCAGCACCGGCTTGGCCGCGTTGACGTTGTAGCGGCGCAGCACACCGTCGGCGATGCCGTACAGATTGCCGCCGCCGTCGTAGGCGAGCAGATCATGCGTGTAGCCGTTACCGAGGAACACCGGCGGCTCGAAGATCAGCTCGTCGCGGTTGGTACGGATGTCGACCCGATACAGCCTGCCGCTCGGCTCATCACTGGTCACCAGCAGAGTGTTGAAGTTCAGCGTGGCCATCGCCTTCGGCGTGAACCCCAGCGGAGCGGCCGAGACCACCGCACCATGCGTCCGGTCACCCGTCGCCCCGTCGATCGCCGTGTACGTCAGCCGCCCGTCCGGCAGCACCCCGTACACCGAGGCGAGCCCCTTGGGAGAGACCACGGAGCAGTTGCGGCTGGTGACGCTGCGCCAGGTGCGGCCGTCCGACTGGCCGTAGGTGACGCCGTCGAAGGTCGGCCTGACCCGCTCGGAGCCCGCGAACCCCCAGGAGGCGGAGCCGTCGCCGTCGGCGTCGTAGCCGAGCTCGAAGTGCAGGTGCGGGTGGCCGTTGGCGGTCGCGCCGTCCTTGCCGACCCTGCCGATCATCGTGCCGCGCTGCACCCTTTCGCCGACCGACACCTCACGGGACTGCAAGTGGATGTAGGTGGTGAAGTAGCCGCCGCCGTGATCGATCTGGATCATGTTGCCGGCGTTTCCGTGCTTGTAGGACTGGTTCACCCGGCCCGCGGCGGGGGCGATCAGGGTGGCGCCCTCGGTGCCGTGCTGGTCGGGCTCCTTCACCATGTCCAGCGCGGGGGCGTGCTGCCAGGTGTCCAGGCGCCACTGCTGGCCGCAGGGGAAGGGGAGCTGGAGGTCGGGAGCGGCCGTGGCCGCGTGGCCGGTCGTCGTTCCGGCGAGCCCGAAGGCGGTGACGAGCACCGTGGCCATGACGGATCGTAATAACAACGCGATTCCTCCTGATTTTTCCGCCATTCGGTTCCGCGCCGAGGCCGAACGCAGAAGCCATTCATCGGCGCATTCCGTGGCGTCATCGGAATTCGTTCGTCCGCGGTCTTTCCGCGCAACCGAACGTAAGGAGTGGAGGTATGCCGTCGGTATGCCGAAGGGCAGGGCCGTGGTTCAGGCGAGATCGAGGCGGGCCAGCTCCCTGCGTGACCGGATGCCGAGCTTGCGGTAGGCCCGGTACAGGTGGTGCTCCACCGTACGCGGGCTGAGGAACAGGTGCGCGGCGATCTCCCGGCTGGTGCTCCCGTCCTTGGCCAGGCGTACGACCTGGAGCTCCTGGGGCGTGAGCCGTTCCAGCGGGTCGGCTGCCGCCGGCCGGGCGGGCAGGACGGACTCCCCGGTCGCCTTCAGCTCCGCCTCCGCCCGCGACCGCCACGGCGCGGCCCGCAACCGCTCGAAGGTGCCCAGCGCCGCCCGCAGCGGCGCGCGGGCGTCGGCGCGGCGCCCGGAGCGGCGCAGCCACTCGCCGTACACCAGCTCGGTGCGGGCCTGCTCGAAGGGCCGGTCGGCGTGCTGGTGCGCAGCCAGCGCGCGCAGGTAGTCGTCCTCGTCGTCACTGAGCAGGCCGCGGCAGCGGGCGCTGACCGCCTCGGCCCACGGCTGTCCTCCTGCGCGCGCCCAGGCTTCCAGGCGGCGCAGGGGTGCCTCGGCCCGTTCCGGCTCGCCCAGCCGTACGGCCGCCTCGACCTGGTCCGCGCCGGCCGTGACCAGCACCGTCAGATGGCGCAGCGGGCCGCGCGCCGCGGCTTCGAGCCGCTCCAGCACCCGGTCGTAGCGTCCGAGCCCCAGGTCGAGCAGGCAGAGCGCGGCCAGGCCCGTCATGCCGCCGGCGTCCGGCTGGTCGCTGGCGAGCCGGACGCAGCGTCGCTCGTCGCCCTCGATCGCCGCCACCCTGGCCAGCACGGAGTGCAGCCGGGGCACCCGCTGGTGCATCCCGGTGTCGCGGGCGAGCTGGACGGCCTCCTCGATGGACGCCTCGGCGTCGCGATGCCTGCCGGCCTGCACCTGGACCCCGGCCAGATCCTGCAGCAACTGCGGCAGCGCCCCGACCAGGCTCTGCCTGCGGAACCTGGCCACCTCGGCACCCGCCAGGGCGGCGGCCGCGCCGTCGTCGGACAGGATCATCGCGCAGAAGGCGGCCCACTGCAGGGCGGCACCTTCCGGCAGGGCGTGCGGCATCTGACCAGCGGCGTCCGGCAACATGTGCGTACCCTGACCAGCGGCGTCCGGCAACATGTGCGTACCCTGACCAGCGGCGTCCGGCAGCATGTGCGGCGCCTGACCGGCGGCGAGCGGAGCCTGACCGCTGACGTGCGGCAGGCTGTGCGGCGCCTGGCCGGTCGCGAGCGGCAGGGCCTGCGCGACGAACTGGCCCAGAAGCGGCAGGGCTTGCGCGACGAACCGGCCCAGAAGCGGCAGGCCGCGCGCATAGTCGTCGTCGACCAGGTGCGCCAGCCCCTGGATCATCGGATCCCGCACCCCCAGCCCGGCCAGCCGGGCAGCCGCGCTCCGGATCACCTCCGCCTCACCGCACACCCAGGCATACCCGGCCGCGGTCCGCAGCATCGGCACCACCCGCCCCGGCTCGGCGGCGGCACTCCGTTCCACCAGCAGCCGGGCGGCCACCCGCCCCGCCCCCCGCTCGAACTCCACCACCGCCCGCGTCTCGGTCAGCGTGGCGAGGCAGGCCGGATCGTCCAGCAGCGCCTCGGCCTGGCCGAGGAGGCGGTCGGCGTGGTCGGCCTGCCCGGACGAGAGCGCCAGCGCCGCAGCCCGGCCCAGCCGGGCGGCCCGGTCGCGCGGGTGCGGGGTGAAGAGCGCGGCCTGTTCCCACAGCCCGGCGGCGGCGGCGAAGGCGGTCCGGTCGTGGGCTCGTTCGGCGGCGCGCGTCAGCTCCACCGCCAGGTCCTCGTCGGGTGAGGTCGCCGCCGCGGCCCGGTGCCGGACGCGGCAGTCGTCGTCGGTGGCCGCGTCCGCCAGCGCCCGGTGCGCGGTGATCCGCCGCGCCAGCGGCGCGCTCTGGTAGGCGGCGGTACGGATCAGGGGATGGCGGAAGGCGATGGCCGCGGCGCTCACCTCGACCAGCCCGGCCTGCTCGGCCTGCGCCAGGTCCTCCGGCCCGACGCCGAGCGCGTCCGCGGCGCTCAGCAGCAGCGGCAGGTCGCCGCGGCCCTCGGCGGCGGCCATCAGCATCATCAGGCGGGTCCTGTCGGGCAGCAGGGCGATGCGTGAGCGGAAGGACGCGAGCACCCGGTCGGCGATCGGGACGGGGCCGGCCGCCGCGTGGTAACGCCTCCGCTCGCGGGAGAACTCGATCAGCGCCAGCGGGTTCCCCTCCGACTCGGCGATCACCTGCTCCCGCGCCGCTGGGGTGAGACCCCGGTGGGCCAGCACCCGTTCGGCGTCCTGCTGCGACAGCCTCGACGGGCGCAGCTCCGGCAGGCCGGGCGCGGCGAACCCCTCCTCCCGCGCGGCGAACACCATCGCCACCTTCTCCTGCGTCAGGCGCCGGGCCGCGAACAGCAGCGCGTCGGCGGTGGCGTGGTCGAGCCAGTGCGCGTCGTCGGCCAGGCACAGCACCGGCCCGTCGTCGGCCAGCCGGGCCAGCAGCATCATCACGGCCAGCCCGGACAGGAACCGGTCCTGCCCGGCCGCGCCGCCCGAGCCGAGCACCGCGCGCAGGGCGTCCGCCTGGGCCGCGGGCAGGGCTTCGAGGTGGTCCTTGACCGGCCAGAGCAGCTGGACGAGCCCGGCGAAGGCCAGGTCCGCCTCCGTCTCGATGCCGGCGACCCGCAGGACGCGCACGCCGCCGCCGGCGCAGTGCTCGGCGGCCCAGTCGAGCAACGCCGACTTGCCGATGCCGGGCTCCCCGCGCAGGACGAGAGCGCCGCTGCGGCCACCCCGCGCGGCCTCCACGAGCTCCTCGATCGCGGCCTGCTCGCTCGCCCTGCCGTACAGCAACCGATCAGGCCTTTCGTCGGGGAGTAGGTACGGCGACCAGCCGGGACACGTACGCGATCCCAGTAGTGCAGTACCGAAACCTTACCGATTCGGCCCGTGAAGGCCCATTCGTAGCCTCGTGCCGCGAAGACGATCCCGTAACGAGGAGGATGATCGTGAACGAGCTTCTCACGCCTGTCACCGTCGGCGACCTGGAGCTGCCGAACCGCCTGGTCATGGCGCCCATGACGCGCAACCGGGCGCGTGGCGGGCTCGTCGGCGAGCTGACCGCCGAGTACTACGCCCAGCGCGCCGCCGCCGGCCTGATCATCACCGAGGGCACCCAGCCCTGCGTGATCGGCCAGGGCTACCTCGACACCCCCGGCCTGCACACGCCGGCGCAGGTGTCGGCCTGGCGGCTGGTCACCGACGCGGTGCACCGGCGAGGCGGCCGCATCGCGGTGCAGATCATGCACTCCGGGCGGATCGGCCATCCCTGCCTGTATCCGGCGGGCGAGCTGCCTCTCGCACCGTCGGCGATCCGCTCAGGGGAGCGGCTCCACACCCCCGCAGGGCTGCTGGAGCACCCGACGCCGCGGGAGATGACGCTCGCCGACATCGACCAGGCCATCGAGGACTTCGCCTCCGCGGCCCGGCTGGCGATGGCGGCCGGGTTCGACGCGGTCGAGCTGCACGGCGCCAGCGGCTACCTGATCCACCAGTTCCTGTCGGACAACACCAACCGGCGCACCGACGCCTACGGCGGCTCGCCGGCCGGGCGCCTCAGGTTCGCCGTGGAGGTGGTGCACGCCGTGGCCGACGCGATCGGGCCGCACCGCACCGGCCTGCGCATCTCCCCCGGCATCACCTACAACGGCATGAACGAGAGCGACACGGAGCTGCTCTACACGCAACTGGCCCGCGCGCTGGCCCCGCACGACCTGGCGTACGTGCACGTCTCGGAGAACGACACCCGCGAGATCACCAAACTCATCCGCGAGCACTGGAGCGGCCCGCTCATCCTCAACCCGCACCCATGGCGCGGCGACGATCCCGCCGGCCCCGCCGACGGGATCGAGGCACTGCGCTCCGGCCTGGCCGACGCGATCTCCTTCGGCCGGCTGTGGCTGGCCAACCCCGACCTGCCCACCAGGATCGCGGCGGGCGGACCGTACACCGAGGCCGACCCGAGCACCTTCTACGGCGGCGACCACCGTGGCTACACCGACTACCCGGTGCTCTCCCCCAGCGGGGCCGACCGATGAGCAACGCCTCCCCCGCCCGCGCCGGCGCTCCGGCCCGCGAGGTGCCGCCTGCCTGGCTGGCGCTGCTGGCGGGCCCGCTCTCCTTCGGGATCGCCGGGCCCAGCCTCATCCTGCCGGACGCCGCCCGCGACCTCGCGTCGACGCTGGGCGCCGTGACCTGGATCGTCACCGCCTTCGGCTGGGCCATCGCGATCGGCACCCCCTTGCTGGCGGGCCTGCACAGCCATCAGGGCCTGCGCCGGGCGGTCCTCACCTGCGCCGCGCTGGTCGCCGTCGGCGCGGTGCTCGTGGTGAGCGTGCCCGCGCTGCCCGCGCTCGTGCTCGGCAGCGCCGCTCAGGGGCTCGGCACCGCCGGGTTCACCACGATCGCCATGAGCCTGACCCGCTCGGCGCGTTCCATGGGGCTCGTCACGGCCTCGCTGGCGACGGTCGGCTCCGCCGCACCGCTGATCGCCGACCTGGCCGCGCAGGTGCTGTCCTGGCAGGCGGCCCTGGCGCTGCCCGCGCTGAGCCTGCTCGCCGTCCCCGGCGTGCTGCGTCACCGGCAGGACGACCCCGCGCCGCGGGCGCCCTTCGACCCGGTGGGGGCGGTGCTGCTGACGGCGGTGGTCACCGCGCTGGTGTTCGTGCCCCACGCGTGGGGGGTGGCGGGGGCCGCCGCCGTGGCCGGGCTCGGGCTGCTGGTGCTGCACCTGCGCTCCAGGCCCGACGGGTTCGTGCCCGTGTCGATCGTGCGTGCTCCGGTGTTCCTGCTGGCGTCCGGGCTGGCGTTCCTGCTGGCCGCGGTCAACTTCGGCATGATCTACCTGCTGCCCGCCCTGCTCACCGGGCAGGCGGGCTGGACCAGCGGGCAGGTGGGGGCCGCGATCCTGTGGCCGTTGCTGTTCGGGGGGCTGGCGTCGTACGGGGTGATCGCCGTCACCGCGAAGGCGCCGGTGAAGGCCGTCGCGCTGCTCTTCCCCGGGCTGGCGGCGGCGGGAGTCGGGCTGGCCTGCCTCAGCGCCTCGCCGGCCGTCCTGCTCGTCGCCCAGGCGCTCACCTCGCTGGCCGCCGCCTCCGGGCAGGGGGCGTTCGCGGCGCGCGCCGCCGGCGCGGTGCCGGACGGCGCCAGGTCGACGGCGATGGGCCAGTTCAACCTCTGCTACCTGCTCGGCGCCGCGTTCGGGCCCGCCATCGCCGCCGCGCTCGCCGGCTGACCCGGGCTCGGGGACTCGTCGGGCCGGCTGAGTGATCCGGCGGCCCGGCCTGAAATTCTGCCGACGGCCGCGGACACGTACGAGATGAAAGCCCGCAGCGTCGGGAAGGCCTGACGAGGATGACGCGTGAGTGAACAAGACGACCGGTCCCGCTTCGAGGCGGTGTACCGGCGGACCTACGAGCAGATCCTCGGCTACGCCGTGCGGCGGTGCTCCTCCCCCGAGGACGCCGCCGACGTCGTGTCCGAGACCTATGCGACCGCCTGGCGGCGGATGACGGAGCTGCCCGAGGGTGAGGCGGCCAAGCTCTGGCTGTACGGCGTGGCGCGCCGGGTCCTGGCCAACCACCGCCGCAGCGAGCGGCGCAGGCTGACCCGGCACGCCGAGCTCACCGAGGAGATCGAGCAGCTCTACCCCGCCCCCTCCGCCCCCAGGGCGCACGACGGCGTGGCCGAGGCGATGGACCTGCTCGCCGACAGCGATCGGGAGCTGCTGGCCCTGGCCCTGTGGGAGGAGCTGGACCCCGGCGAGATCGCCGCGGTGCTGGACTGCTCCCGCAACGCGGCCCGCATCCGCCTGCACCGGGCCCGCAAGCGCTTCGCCAAGGCCCTGGAGAAGACCCACCCGTCGGCCGCCGGCTTCGCCACAGCCCGGCCGCTCATCGAGAAGGAGTCGAGGTGAACAGCGACCAGCTCTTCAAGGACCGGGCGCGCGTGCGGGACGAGGACCTGACCGGCCGGGCGTCCACCGCGGGGGCGGACGCGCTGCTGGCGGAGATCGTCTCGATGGAGCGCGTCCCCGCCCGGCGGCGGCTCCGGCTCTCTCCCGGCCGCGCGCTGCTCGGCCTGGCCGCGGCCGCCGCCGCGGTGGCGGTCATCGTGCCCATGACCTCGTCCGACAGGACGATCTCCGTCGAGCCCCGGCCCGGCACGTCGGTGTCCGCGACGGCCGAGCCGACCGCCCGGCAGATCCTGCTGGCCGCCGCCGTCGCCGTGGAGAAGGCGCCTTCGAGCGGCGACTACTGGCGTACCGCGACCGTCAACCGGTGGATGCTCACCGACCCCACGCGCAGCTACGTACTCGAGGCCGGCCGGTCCATCGAGACGTGGCTCGCCAGGAAACCGGGCGCCCCTGGCTGGCACGTCCGGCAGGAGCTCGGCGTCAAGCCCGCGACCCCGCAGGACGAGGCGGCCTGGCGGGCGGCCGGGTCGCCCACCGTCTGGCGCTACCCCGAGGACATGAAGACGGAGAACCTGTTCGCCGTCCCGTCCAGGCCGCTGGAGGCGCAGGCGGGCGAGCGGACCGTCGAGCGGCTCGACTGGGACACGGTCGGCGACCTGGCGGGCGAATCGCTGACCTGGCAGCAGACACGCGCGATCCCGGACGAGCCCGAGGCGCTGCGCCACTACCTGGAAGAGCGCATCGGCCGGCTCGACCTGACCGGCTCCGGGCTGGACGAGGAGGAGGCCAGGGCGCACATCCTGCTCCGCGGCTGTGTGGACATCATCAGCACCGTGCCCGTCTCGTCCGGGACCCGCGCGGCCGCGTACCGGCTCCTGGCGTCCCTGCCCGGCATCCGGGCCGAGGGGGAGACGACGGACCCCCTGGGGCGGCGCGGGCAGTCGCTCCGCTACCAGGAGGAGATCGAGCCGGGCCTGTTCTCCGAGGTCACGCTCGTGGTGGAGCCCGCCGGCGGCCGGCTGCTCGCCGAGGTGCGGACGAACACCACCAGGCTCGCGGACGGGCGTCAGGCGGAGCTCCGGGTGTCCCGCTCGTTCGAGGAGGTCGGCTGGACCGGCGAACGGCCGGAGCCGCCCCGGAACTGAGCCCGTCCCGGGGGCCGGTCGTGCGTGTTCTACGACTGCGGGGGCCATCGGAAAATGAGCGGCGTCCCGCGGCGGGCAGCCGTTATCGTGCCTCCGTGTTGCACACGCACGAGCGATTCGTGACCTCCGGCCCGCTCCGGATCTGGACGGAGCGGGCCGGGGCTCCCGGGCAGCCCGCCGTCCTGATGGTCATGGGGTCGGCCGCCCAGGGTGTCAGCTGCCCCGACGCGCTGGTGAGCCGGTTGGTCGAGCGTGGGGTGCAGGTGATCCGGTTCGACCATCGGGACACCGGCCGGTCCAGCCTCGTCGACTTCGACGAACATCCGTACACGATCGCGGACCTGGCGCGCGACTGCCTGGCCGTGCTGGACGGCCATGAGCTGGATGCCGCCCATGTGGCCGGGACCTCCATGGGGGGCATGATCGCGCAGTGGCTGGGGGTGCACGCGCCGGACCGGGTGCGGTCCCTGACGGTGATGTCCAGCTCGCCGATGGGTCACGATCCACGTCCTGTGTGGGCACGGGCGCGGGCCGGTGAGCCGGCCGACCCGGACGACCTGCCGCCGCCGTCGCCGGCGTTCCTCGCGCAGGTGGCGGCCGGGCTGCCGCCGGGCGTGGAGTCGGACGTGGCCCTGTTCCGGGTCTTCAACGGGCCGGTCCGGCCGTTCGACGAGCCGGCCGCCAGGGCGATGCTGGAGCTGGCGCTGTCACGGGCCACCGACCCGGCGGCCGCGGCCAACCACCACCGGGCCGTGTGGATGGACGCCCCCGGCCTGCTCGCCCCGCTGTCGTCGATCACCGCGCCGACCTCGATCGTGCACGGCGACCAGGATCCGGTCTATCCGCTCGCGCACGGCGAGGCCCTGGCTGCCGCGATCCCGGGCGCGGAGCTGCACGTCGTGCCCGGGATGGGCCATGTGATGACCTCACCGGGTCTGCCCGAGGAGGTCGCCGACCTGATCCGGCTGTGAGCGGCGTGGGCGTGCTGTTGACCGTGCGCGTGGATCGAGTCCGGCGGGTTCTTCTGACGGTCGCCGTGGTTCTGCCTGCCGGCCAGGGCTGACAGGCGGAAGTGGCCCGTTCCGGAACCAACGAGGCGAACGGGCCGTTCATCCGGACATGAGCGCTGAGTCGAAGATTGACAGATTCCGGCGCCTGCCCGAGCGGCCGGACCCGGCCGCGTGGCAGGCCGGGCGGGACGAAGGGCCGTTGCCGCAGGCGATCGCCGAGCCGGTGGACGTGGGCGACACGGGCATGCGGTGGGTGGCGCCGGAAGTGGAGGCGTCCCGGCGGATCAGCGACGCGATCGTCCGCCACCGCACCTCTCAGGACTAGGAACGTCCGGCAGTGACGGGCGAGGAGACGTGGCGGGCCGTCGGACGGCTCGCGGAACGCTTCGTGCAGCCGACCGATGATCGATGACGGCGACGACACCCAGCACGACGACCAACCGCCGCCATGGCGGCCCGCCCGTTTTCGCCACACGGTACCCGTGTGAGCCTCAGGAACCCGTCAGTTCGTCAGCGTGAGCGGGTTGACCAGGTCGGCGTAGACCAGCAGCCCCGCCATGACCACCATCACCAGCGCCGCCGCGTACGTCAGCGGCAGCACCTTGGCGATGTCCACGTACGCGGGCGCCGGCCGCCGCATCACCTTGGCGTAGCCCCGCTTGAGCCCCTCCCAGAGCCCGCCCGCGACGTGCCCGCCGTCGAGCGGCAGCAGCGGGATCAGGTTGAACATGCCGATCGCCAGGTTGAAGCCGGCCAGCAGGCTGACGGAGGTGGCGAGCTTGTCCTCGTCGGACAGGTCGGAGGCGAGGATCTCGCCGCCCAGGCGGCCCGCGCCGACCATGCCGACCGGGCCTTCGGGGTCGCGTTCCTCGCCGGAGAAGGCCGCGTGCCAGACGCCGGTCATCTTCTCCGGCAGGTTCACGATCGAGCCCGCCACCCTGGCCGTCTGCGCGCCCAGGTAGCCGAACACCTCGCCGACGCCCTGCGGCTGCCTCACCTGGGTGGGGCGCACGCCGAGGAAGCCGACGTTCCTGTCGACCTTCCCGGGGTCCTCCAGGCTCGCCATGCCACCGGCCTGCTTCCGGTTGCGTGGGTACGCGGGCCCGGCCCGTGATCAGTGGAGCTGGATGCCCACGAGGCAGGTGTCGTCGTCGGTGTCGGATCTGCTGTGGGTCAGCAGGTGGTCCAGCCGGTGGCCGAGGCCCGTGCTCGGGTGCGTGGCCGTGCGCAGGAGCTGCTGCTGGGCCTGGTGCAGGGGCAGGTCGCGGCGCTCGATCAGGCCGTCGGTGTACATGAGCAGCACGTCGTCGGCGGCGAGCTGGATCTGGCTCTCCTCGTACGTCATGTCCGACAGCGCGCCGAGCAGGACACCGCTGATCATGTCCAGCTCGGCGGCCCGGCCGTCCCTGATCAGGACGGGCGGCAGGTGCCCGGCCCTGGCCCAGCTCAGCACCTGCGTCTCGGGGTCGTACAGCCCGCAGATCGCCGTGGCGGTCACGTTCTCGGTCAGGTGGTGGGCGACCATGTTGAGCCAGGCCAGCAGCTGGCCGGGGCCCGCGCCGGTGGCGGCCAGGCCGCGCAGGGCGTTGCGCAGCACGACCATGCCGGTGGCCGCCTCGATGCCGTGCCCGGCCACGTCGCCCACGGCCAGCAGGATCTTCTTGGACGGCAGGATGACCGCGTCGTACCAGTCGCCGCCGACCAGGTGCTCCTTCTCGGCCGGCCGGTAGCGTACGGCGACGTCCAGGCCGAACGCCTCCACCGGCTGCTGGCTGGCCGGCATGATGGCCCGCTGGAGCTGCAGCGCCAGCCGGTTGCGCTCGGCCGCCTGCTGCTCGGTGTGGGCGAGCTGGTCGCGGGTGGCCGCGAGCGCCATCTCCGTCCAGTGCTGGGAGGAGATGTCCTGGTACGCGCCCCGGATGGCCAGCAGCAGCCCGTCGTCGCTCAGCGCCGGCTCGGCCACCACCCTGATGTGGCGGGCGATGCCGTCGCGCCGCTGCAGCCGGAACGCGGCCGAGGCGGGCTGGCGGTGGTGCAGCACCGTGCGCAGGAAGCGGCCGATGACCACCGCGTCGTCGGGGTGGGCGTGCTGGGCCAGCAGCTCCAGCGGGATGGGCGGCTCGCCGGGAGCCATCCCGTACAGGGAGTAGAGCTGGCTGTTCCAGGTGATCTCGCCGGTGAGCGCGTTCTCCTCGAAGCCGCCGATGCGGCCCAGGCGCTGGGCGTGCTGGAGCAGGCTGGCCAGGCGGGTGGCCTCGTCCTGCAGCCGCCAGATCATCAGCACGTCCTCGCCGTGGCGGGTGATGCTCACGTGCGCGACGCTGGCCAGCGGCACCTGGTCGACCAGCGCGATCAGCGTCACCCGGTCGGACTGGAACGGCTCGCCGGTCGCGTGCACCCGCTCGATCTTGGAGAACAGGCCGTCGTCCTGCGCGGCCAGCGGGTACGCCTCCAGCAGCCGCGAGCCGGTCACCATCGCGGCCGGCCGCCCGGCCGGGTCGGCGAAGCGCCGGTTGGTGTGGCGGATCCGGAAGTCGGTGAGCCGGCCGTCGGCGCTCAGGCAGGGCCGCAGCACCATGGCGGCGTCGGGCAGCACGTCGGCCAGGTCGGTCAGCTCCGACGGCGGTGCCACGTCGGGCGCGCCGACAGGACGCTCCAGCGTGTGCGCGCACAGCTCGGCCAGCGCCTCGATCTGCTTGACGATCTGGGGCGACGGCTTCTCCAGCGGCTCCGGCCAGCTGATCTCCAGCACGCCCAGCACGCGGCCGCCGGTGCCGGCGGGCACCGACGCGCGGCCCCCGCCGGGGGTGGCGTGCCAGCCGATCGAGGGCAGGCCGACGTCCGACAGCGCGCGCAGCCAGATCGCCTTGCGTTCGGTGAGCGCCTGCCGGGCGGGGGTGGCCACGCCGGGCGGCACGTAGCGCCAGCGGGCGGCCTCGGCCTCGTTGAAGCCGGCATAGCCGGCCAGGGCTAGTGAGGCGTCGTGGCCGGCCGCCCAGATGGCGACTGCGGTGGCACCGAGCGGGGTGAGCGCGTGCTGCAGCAGCGACTCGGCGACGGCCTGCGCGTCGCCCGCCTGCAGCATGCCGTTCTCGGCGCTGCGCATGCGCACCGCCACGCCCGCACCGCCTCCCCCACCGGCACCCGCACCGCCTCCCCCACCGGCACCTGCGCCGCCTCCCGCGCCGCCTCCCGAGGCGGGCCCTGAGGCGGCGCGATCACGCTCGGCCGGGGACAGCGCCTCGCGTGAACGGGCCGCGTTCAGAAACTCCCTGGCCGTCTCGCTGATGCGATCCCTGGCGGCGTGGTTGATGATGTCGGCCGACATCTCGATGGGCGAGACCCCCGCCTGCTCGGCCAGCGTCGCGATCTGCCGCGCGGCCTCGGTGAGGCCGCAGCCGAGCCGCTCGATCAGGATGCCCTTGGCCACCTCGATCAGCGCCCGGCCCTCGGCCGCGTGCTGGGCCTCCCGCACCGCCTCGCGCAGCCGTTCGATGGTCGCCGCCAGGCGGCCGACGTTGGTCGCCGCCAGTCGGCCGACGTTGGTGGCCGCGCCCGCGTCCGGAAGCTCCGGGTAACCGGCGGTGCCGGGGTCCGGCGCAGCCGGGTGCTGGAGGTCGTGCACGTGCTCTCCTTGCCTGGTGACGAGGCCTGGTGACGGGGCGGTGGGGGACGGTACGCGGGCTACGCCGCCAGCCAGTGCCGGATGCGCTCGATCAGGTGATCGGCGTCCACCGGCTTGGTGACGTAGTCGCTGGCCCCCGCGGCCAGGCTCTTCTCCTGGTCGCCCGGCATCGCCTTGGCGGTCACGGCGATGATGGGCAGGTCGGCGTACTCGGGCATGGCCCGGATCGCGGCCGTCGCGGCGTAGCCGTCCATCTCCGGCATCATGACGTCCATCAGCACGAGATCGATCTCGGGGTGCCCGACGAGGGCGTCGATGCTCTCTCTGCCGTTCTCGGCGTGCAGGACGCGGATGCCGTGCACCTCCAGCATGCTGGTCAGCGCGAACAGGTTGCGCGTGTCGTCGTCCACGACCAGGATCGTGCGGCCGCTGAGCGCGCCGTCCACCTCACTCTCGGCGGGGGCGGGGACGGACGCCTCCGAGCGCATCAGCGGCAGCACGTCACCGACCTGCTCGGCCGTCAGGTGCAGGGCGATGCGCTCGCGCAGCTCGTCCAGGCTGGACAGCAGCTCCAGCGGCTGGTTGGCCAGGTGCGCCGCGCGCTGCGGGCCGGCCTGCCAGTTGGTGTAGGCCAGCACGGGCACGCCGGCCAGCGCCGGGTCGCCGTCCATCGCCTCCAGGAGCTGGTACGCGGCCTGCTGCGGCATCTCCAGGTCGAGCACGATGCAGTGGCAGGGCTCGGCGGCCAGCGTGGCCGCCGCCTCCTGGGCGCCGGCGGCGGCGACGAGCTCGATCTCGCCGACGCGGGTGCGTGGCAGCTCGTGCACCACGCTCTCGGCGACCAGCGAGAGCAGCCCGCGGGCACGCTGTTCGATCACCAGCAGGCGGCGTTGCTGGGGCGGAGCCTCAGCCCCGGCGGAGCGGGGCTCACCGGGCGTCGCCTCGTCCTGCTCGGCGGCCTCTTCCGCCTGCTCGGCCACGGTGTCCTTGGCGGCCGGGTCCTGGAAGTCGGGGCGCGCGATCGGCAGGTAGAGCGTGAACGTGCTGCCCTCTCCCGGCGTGCTGTGCGCGGCGATGGCGCCGCCCAGCAGGTAGGCGATCTCGCGGCTGATCGACAGGCCCAGGCCGGTGCCGCCGTACTTGCGGCTGGTGGTGCCGTCCGCCTGCTGGAACGCCCCGAAGATCACTTCGAGCTGCTGCTCGGCGATGCCGATGCCGGTGTCGATCACGCGCAGCGCGAGCGCGCCGCCGTGGGGCCGCACCGAAGGGGGCAGCTCCGACTGCGCGGCCGGCTCGATGCGCAGCTCCACGCTGCCCGTCTCGGTGAACTTGACCGCGTTCGAGAGCAGGTTGCGCAGCACCTGGCGCAGCCGGGAGTCGTCGGTGAGCAGCTCGGACGGGACGCCGGGAAGGGTCGTGACGCGGAAGTCGAGGCTCTTCTGGCTGGTCATGGGCCGGAACGTGGCCTCGACGTAGTCGAGCAGCTGACGGACCTGAACCCATTCGGGGTTGATGTCCATCTTGCCCGCCTCAACCTTGGACAGGTCGAGGATGTCGTTGATGAGCTGCAGCAGGTCCGAGCCGGCCGAGTGGATGATCCCGGCGTACTCGACCTGCTTCGGGGTGAGATTGCGGGTGTGGTTCTGGGCCAGGAGCTGGGCCAGGATGAGCAGCGAGTTGAGCGGGGTGCGCAGCTCGTGGCTCATGTTGGCGAGGAACTCGCTCTTGTACTTGCTGGCCAGCGAGAGCTGGTGGGCGCGGTCCTCCAGCTCCTGCCTGGCCTGCTCGATCTCCAGGTTCTTGGTCTCGATGTCCTGGTTCTGGCGGGCCAGCAGCGTCGCCTTCTCCTCCAGCTCGGCGTTCGAGCGCTGCAGCTCCTCCTGCTGCTGCTGCAGCTCCTCCGAGCGGGCCTGCAGCTCGACCGCCAGCCGCTGCGACTCCTTGAGCAGCTCGTCGGTACGCGCGTTGGCCACGATCGTGTTCAGGTTGACCCCGATGGTCTCCATGAGCTGGTCGAGGAAGGTCCGGTGGACGGGTGTGAACGCCTGCACCGAGGCCAGCTCGATCACGCCCAGCACCTGCTCCTCGACCACGATCGGCAGCACGATGAGCGAGGCCGGCAGGCTGTCCCCCAGCCCCGAGGAGACCTTGACGTACCCGGCGGGCACCTCGTCCACGGCGATGGTCCTGCGGGTGCTCGCGGCCTGCCCGACCAGGGCCTGGCCGAGGCGGAACCGGTCAGGCCGGTCGGTCTCCACGGGGTAGCCGTAGGCGCTGATGAGCTGCAGCTCGCTCTCCTCGGCCAGGAAGAACGCGCCGTACTGGGCGGAGACCAGCGGCGCCAGCTCGTTCATCACCAGCTCGGCCACCGTGGCCAGGTCGCGGTGCCCCTGCATCAGGCTGGACATGCTGGCCAGGTTGGACTTCAGCCAGTCCTGCTGCTCGTTGGCCGTCGTGGTCTCACGCAGGGACTTCACCATCGAGTTGATGTTGTCCTTCAGGTCGGCCAGCTCGCCCTCGGCGTCCACGGTGATCGACCTGGTCAGGTCGCCGGAGGTGACGGCGCTGGTCACCTCGGCGATGGCGCGGACCTGGCGGGTGAGGTTGCCTGCCAGCTCGTTGACGTTCTCCGTCAGCCGCTTCCACGTACCCGACACGCCCTCGACCTCGGCCTGACCGCCCAGCCGCCCCTCGCTGCCCACCTCGCGGGCCACGCGCGTGACCTCGGCGGCGAACGCGGAAAGCTGGTCCACCATCGTGTTGATCGTGGTCTTCAGCTCCAGGATCTCGCCCCGGGCGTCCACGTCGATCTTGCGCGTCAGGTCGCCCCTGGCCACGGCCGTGGTGACCTGGGCGATGCTGCGTACCTGGTTGGTCAGGTTGTCGGCCATGGAGTTGACGTTGTCGGTGAGGTTCTTCCAGGTGCCTGCCACGTTCGGCACCCGCGCCTGGCCGCCGAGCTGGCCCTCCGTGCCGACCTCGCGCGCCACGCGGGTGACCTCGTCGGCGAACGCGCTGAGCGTGTCGACCATCGTGTTGATCGTCTGGGCCAGGACCGCGACCTCGCCCTTGGCCTCCACCGTGATCTTCTGCGACAGGTCGCCGCGGGCCACGGCGGTGGCCACCTGCGCGATGCTGCGCACCTGGCTCGTCAGGTTGGAGGCCATGACGTTGACGTTGTCCGTCAGGTCCTTCCAGGTGCCCGACACCCCTCGGACCGTCGCCTGCCCGCCCAGGTTGCCCTCGGTGCCGACCTCGCGGGCCACCCTGGTCACCTCGTCGGCGAACGCCGAGAGCTGGTCCACCATCGTGTTGATGGTCTCCTTGAGCTCCAGGATCTCGCCCCGGGCGTCCACCCGGATCTTCTGCGACAGGTCGCCGCGCGCGACCGCCGTGGTGACCTCGGCGATGCTGCGCACCTGCGCTGTCAGGTTGTCCGCCATGACGTTGACGGACTCCGTCAGCGCCTTCCAGGTGCCGGAGACGCCCTTCACGTCGGCCTGGCCGCCCAGGCGGCCGTCGGTGCCGACCTCGCGCGCCACCCGCGTCACCTCGTCGGCGAACGAGGAGAGCTGGTCGACCATCGTGTTCAGGGTGTTCTTCAGCTCCAGGATCTCGCCCCGGGCCGAGACCGTGATCTTCTGCGACAGGTCGCCGCGCGCGACGGCGGTGGCCACCTGGGAGATGTTGCGCACCTGGTCGGTCAGGTTGCCGGCCATGAAGTTCACCGAGTCGGTCAGGTCACGCCAGGTGCCGGCCACCCCCTTCACGTTGGCCTGGCCGCCGAGCTGCCCCTCCGTGCCGACCTCGCGCGCCACGCGCGTCACCTCGTCGGCGAACGAGGAGAGCTGGTCGACCATGGTGTTGACGGTGTTCTTCAGCTCCAGGATCTCGCCCCGGGCGTCCACCGTGATCTTCTGCGACAGGTCGCCGCGCGCGACCGCCGTGGTGACCTGGGCGATGCTGCGCACCTGGTCGGTGAGGTTGCCGGCCATGGCGTTGACCGAGTCGGTGAGGTCCTTCCACGTCCCCGACACCCCGGGCACGTCGGCCTGGCCGCCCAGCCGGCCGTCGGTGCCCACCTCGCGGGCCACCCGCGTCACCTCGGAGGTGAACAGCGCGAGCTGGTCCACCATGCCGTTGAACACGGACGCGATCTCACCGAGCAGCCCGTCGGCGTCCCCGGGCAGCCGATGGCGGAAGTCACCGTCCCTGACGGCCGTCAGCCCCGCCAGGAGCTGCCGCAGCTCCTGCTCGCCCACTTCCGCGTTCCCAGGGGTGGTGGAACGCGAGCCCTGCACCGATGTGTCACTCATGTCCCGCCTCTTCGCTCTGCCCGTCAACTTGAGCTGCCGCTCTTGTGCGTCCGTCGCTCCGTGGTGCCGAGGGCACGACTACCGACCTGTCTGTGCCTTCGTCACCGTTTTGTGAGGGTACTAGATCGCTGCACTGCTTCCCCCGCCTTCGGCCTGCCACAACGAGCCGCGGAGCCCGTGCTGGACGTGCGTGGCGCGGATCCCGTGACGATGCCGCCCGGCACCGTGTCACCGTACGGCGGCCAGGGTGTTGAGGGGGTCGTCCAGGAGTCTGGCGAAGGCGAGCTCGGCGGCCCCGGCGAGCGTGGTGTCGTCACCGAGGGCCGTCACGGCCAGGAGCACCCGCTCGCGCGACACCGGCAGGACATGCGCGTCGATCCGGGCACGGACGCGCGCCGCGGCACCCGGATAGACGTCGCGGAGCATCCCGCCGAAGACCACGAGCGCCGGGTTGAACAGGTTGATGAGGTTGACGACGCCGACGCCGAGCCAGTCGCCGACGCGGTCCAGGGCCTCCCGCGCCCGGGGCTCACCGGCCTCGGCGAGGGCGACCACGGCCTGGATGCCGTCGCGTCCGATGAGGTCGCCGGCCCGTCCCGCGTAGTCGAGCAGCGCCTGCTCCCCCACCTCGGCCTCCAGGCACCCGCGCGACCCGCACAGGCAGGGGCGCCCGTCGAACGGGTTCACCAGCATGTGCCCGAGCTCGCAGCCGTAGCCCGCGTCGCCGTCCAGAAGTCTGCCGCCGACGATGATCCCGCCGCCGACGCCGACGTCCCCGTGCAGGTAGATGAGGTTGTCGACGTCGCGTCCCGCGCCGCGTACGTGCTCGGCGACCGCGCCCAGATGCGCCTCGTTGCCCACCTCGACGGGCAGCCCGAGGCCCAGCCCGGCGGCGAGCTTCGCGCCGAACGCCTGATCCACCCAGCCGAGGTGCGGCCCGTACCGGACCGTGCCGTCGGCGCGCCTGATCAACCCGCAGTAGGACGCGCCGACCCCCACGCACAGCGCCCCCGGATCGGCCCCGGCCACCAGCTCGCGGCCGAAGGCGGCGAGCACCTCGACGACGTTCTCCAGATCGACCCCGGCGCGGGCGCGCACCGCCTCACGGCGCTCGAAGACCTGGCCGCCGAGCCCGACCCGGGCCGCGAGCAGCCGGTCCACGGCCACGTCGAACGCGAGCCCGTACACCGTCCCCCGCTCGGGCATCACGACGATCGACGGCCGCCCCGCGCGGCCCTGCCCGGTGGGGACACCCTCGCGGACGAGCCCGGCGGCGGCCAGCTCGGCGGTCAGGTCCATGATGGTGCTGCGGTTGAGGTCCATCCGGCGGCTGAGTGCGGCCCGCGACACGGCCCCGTCCTTGTGGACGCGCCGCAGCACCTCGCTCAGGTTTCGCTGCCGCATCCGCTCCTGAGTCCGCGGGCCCGCCGCCGATCCCGTCACCTCCGCCAGCCTAGAACGTGTCCGCTCGGGAGGACAGCCGGGACGGGCGGGAGGCCGCATCCGAGCAGACGCCTACCCAGATATCGCCGTAGCCACGAGCCGGAGAGCCCGTTCATGATCATGGCTGCGTTCCGGGTCAGAGTGCCGGAATCGGCATCGAGCCGCAGGCCGGGGAACCGGTCGAGGAGCGTCCCGATGGCGATGCGGGCCCCGACGCGGGCGAGCGGCGCGCCCACGCGGTAGGGCACACCGTGGCCGAAGGCCGGGTGGGCGGAACCCAGCCGGGTGAGGTCGAGCTGATCGGACTCGGGGGAAATGGACGGGATCGCGGTTGGCGGCCTGCAGGGCGACGACGACGCTCTCCCCCGCCTCGATCGTCACCTCGCCCACCACCCTGTACGGAGGCTTCGTCTTCTTCCCGGGAGAGAGCGCCACCGCCGTGCTCGACGCCTACCGGGAATGGGTGGGACCGTCCCGGAGAGCATGTCGTCCTCCGCCGCGCTGGTGCGGCTGCCGGACGTGCCGGTGCTGCCGGAGCCGCTGCCCGCCGTCACCACACCGATCATGGACAAGGTGCGGGAGATGCCGTACGCCGACTGCGCCTCCATCCACTCCGACCCGGTGGACCCGGCCGCCGTCATCGAGCGCGCCGGGCTCCTGCGCGAGCTCACCCCCGAGACCGTCGGCGCGCTGGTCGCGGTCGCCGGAGCAACGGCTGAAGCAGCGCGTCGATCCGGTCGATCCGGTCCGGCTCAACCACAACATCCGTCCCGCAGCCTGAGGCTTGTGGGAGGCGGGCCGGTCAGCCGGGCATGACCGGCCCGCCGCGCCGGCGCGATCACGCCGAGCCGCACCAGCCCGCCGATCGCCATGGCAGGCACCACCGCGAGCAACGCCGCCGGCACCACTCCGGCACCCGACTCCTCCGCGAGCGCGAAGACGAGCGCGATGCGGCATCACGGAGCGAAAATCGTCCAGTGCTCCGCGAGGTCGAAGCCCATGGCCTGATAAAGAGGGACGCCCAGAGGACTGGCATGCAGAAAGGCGGTTCTCGCCCCGGCCGCATGAGCGTCGCTCAACACCGCCGCCGTAGCCGCCCAGCCGTAACCGCGCCGCCGATGTGCGGGAGGAACGGCGATGTTGAAAACGCCGACCAGATCGTCCACGAGAACGCCGAAGGAGGTAGCCACGGGGACACCTTCGACCTCGCAGAGATAAGCACGCATCGAAGGGTGCCCGATCAGGGAGGGCGCGCTGAAAACCGAGAAGAGCTCCGCCGGCCCCTCGTATCCGGCGGCCATCGTCGTCCGGTACAGATCTCCCTCACCGGCCGGGATCCGGCGCACCACGAGGCCGTCGGAGCCGGATCCGCGCAGGTCGTCGCCGGTCAGCTCCTTGAGCATGAAGGGGAGCGTCATCCGCTGCAGGAGCCCGTGGCCCTCGGCGGTTCGCACGATCCGGTCATCGACCTCCTCGCCGCGCACCTGCACACTCCAGGCCACGGACGCCAGCCGCGGCGAGGAGGCGAACGCCGCCACCTCTTCGGCGTCGGCCTTTCGCACTGTGCTGAAGACGCCGTTGAGCAAGGGCATCGGAGCTGTGGTGACAAGCTCCGTGGTGCCGCCGGGGCCGGACCTGTGAAAGCCGCCGGGCTGGGAGGCCGCGAACCTGTCGAGCGCGGTCATCCATGCCTGCGCAGCCGTGTCCACTGCGTTCACTTGATCTCTCGTCCTTTGTGTAGGGAGCCTGTCGATCAGCGGTCCCCCACTCTCGTTCACGAAGGGGGTTGCACACATCAGTCACATGACGCTGCCGGGGCCCCTGGTCACGGCGGGCCGGGGCCGGTGGGCGACGAGAACAGGCCCGCATCGTCGCGTCATCCGACTGTCTCCGCCGGAGGCGCGCCGATGGCCGCACCGGCCCGCATGGCGGGGTGCGGCGCCATACGCGACGGGTACGCGCGGGTCACTTGGCCTGGAAGCCGCCGTCGATGGTCAGGATCGCGCCGGCCACGAACGACGCCCTGCCGCCGTCCTGGGTCAGCTCCACGACGGCCTGCTTGCCGACGTCCTCGCGCCGTCCGCTCCCACCTTGCAGGACATGCTGTCCGCGCTGATCGCCGGCACCCTGGCCCGCACCGCATGATCCGGTACTGCTTCTCGATCGCAGGTACCCGACATCCCAGTGGATGGCGATGCGAGACCCGCTGCTGCTCCTGGGAGGAGCGGCCGCTTGATGCTGACCATGATGCGGCGGCCTTCCTTTCCGCAGGTTCGAGAGGCGCCGCACTCACTCTCGAACGCACGGGCATCCGTCGCATCGGTCATCCGACGGCCGGCTGCGACAGGCCCGGAGATCCCATCGGCGAGCCGTTGAGCCATTCGCTTCAGGAGGCGTGCCGGACCTCGCCGCTCCGGCCACCACCGGCGCCCGCGCTCCACGGCCGGTCGGGGCGGGCGGCACCGTCACTTCTCGCCGTCAGGTGACCGGTGCGCCTGACGCCGGCGACGGTGCGGGCGCATGGAACACCGTCGTGCCGGATCGGCTCGCTGGACGACCACGCAACCATGTCGGACCCTGAACCATTCCAGGTCCGAAGACCCCCTCTTACCGTTGTAGCAGGACGGTGAAGGCGCTGCGGGGGCGTGGGGACCGAGGCCCGCAGGCCCCATCGGCGGCCGGCGTCACCATCTCCGATCTATCGCACGAGAACCTTGGAGCACCCTTCATGACCACTGTGATGCTTGTGCACGGCGCCTGGCACCAGCCGAGCAGTTGGGCCCGCCTTGAGGGCGAGTTGCACGCTCTCGGCTATGACACGCGAACGCCGGGCCTCCCGAGCGCCGGCGAGCAGCCCACCGCAGGCATGCACGACGATGCCGCCGTACTGGCCGCGGAGCTGGCGTCGATCGCGGGACCTGTCGTGCTGCTCGGCCACTCCTACGGGGGCATGCCGATCACCGAGGCCGCCGCAGGGGCGGGCAACGTCGAGCGGTTGATCTACCTCGCCGCCTACATGCCGGACAAGGGGCAGTCGATGTACACCATCCACGGCCTGCCCGATCCCGAAGACCTCAGCGGCCTGTTCCCGCGCGGCGAAGAACCGCGTGTCTCGCTCTACGGCGACCTGCCCGACGAGGAGGCCGAGCAGGCGGTGAGCATGCTGGTCGACCAGACCATCCGCTCGTTCGCGGAGAAGGTCGACGTGGCCGCCTGGCGGAGCATCCCGTCCGCCTACATCATCACGGAGCAGGACAAGGCCATCCCTCCCGCCCTGCAGGAGCAGATGGCGGCCCAGGCGAACGAGATCCACCGGCTCCCCGGCGGTCATTCGCCGTTCCTGTCCCGGCCACGCCGGCTGGCCGCCCTCATCGACGAGATCGTACGGCCGGCAAACTGACGCGCCGGGCGAGGCGACGATTTCCCGCGAGCATGCCGGCTGGTCATTTCCGCACGGCGGACACCGTCATCCGGAGTGCGAGCTTCGCCTGACAATTCCGACGTGATTAGGCCGCCGTCGAGCCCCGGTTCCCTGCCATCAGTGAGAAATTGCCCAGGCCATTGTGCTCGTGGCATTATCCGCGCTGGTGAAAGGATGTGTTGGTGATGCCGGGTCTTGAACAGGCGCCCACCGAGTTGGTCAACCGGGTCAGTGAGCGGGAAGCGCTCATCGGGTTTCTCAAGGCTGTCCGCGAGGGCACGGGACGCGCCCTCGTCCTGAGCGGGGACGCGGGCCTCGGCAAGACCGCACTGCTCGACGACATGACCGCCAGGGCGCACGGGTTCAGGGTGCTGCGGGTGTCGGGCATGCAGTCGGAGATGGAGCTGGCCTTCGCCGGGCTGCACCAGCTGTGCAGCCCCATGCTGGAGCGGGTGGAGGTGCTGCCCAAGCCGCAGCAGCTGGCCTTGCGGACCGCGTTCGGGCTGGCGGAGGGTCCGCCTCCGGCGCGGTTCATGGTGGGGATGGCCGTCCTCAGCCTGCTGTCGGAGACGTCCAGGGAACGGCCGCTGCTCTGCGTGGCGGACGACCTGCACTGGCTGGACCGGGCGTCGGCGCAGGCGCTCGGCTTCGTCGCGCGCAGGCTCGGGGCCGACCCGGTCGGCATGGTGTTCGGGGCGCGAACCCCGACCGACGAGGTGGCAGGCGTTCCCGAGCTGCGCCTGCGCGGGCTGGCCGATCAGCACGCGCACGAGCTGCTGGCCACCGCGCTGACCGGGCCGCTCGACATGCGGGTGCGGGACCAGATCGTGGCCGAGACCCGGGGCAATCCGCTGGCGCTGCTGGAGCTGCCGCGGACGATGTCGCGGGAGGAGCTGGCCGTCGGGTTCGGATTTCCCGGTACGGCTCCGCTGTCGGGGCAGATCGAGCAGAGTTTCGCCCGGCAGCTGGACGCGCTGCCCGACGACACCAGGCTGCTGATCTGCCTGGCCTCGGCCGAGCCCTCGGGCGACGCGAAGCTGATCTGGCGGGCCGCGGGCCGCCTGGGGCTCTCGCACGTGGTGGCCCGGCCCGCGTCGGACTCGGGGCTCGCCGACTTCGGGCATCGGATCAGCTTCCGGCATCCGCTGCTCCGCAGGGCCGCCTACCGGTCGGCGACGGCCGGACAGCGCCGTGCCGTGCACCGAGCGCTGGCCGAGTCGACCGACCCGATCGCCGACCCGGATCGCCGGGCCTGGCATCGGGCGCAGTCGACGGACGGGCCGGACGAAGCCGCCGCGGCCGAGCTTGAGCGCTCCGCGAGCAGGGCTCAGGCTCGTGGCGGTCCCAACGCGGCGGCGGCGTTCCTGGAGCAGGCCGCCGCCCTGACCGTCGACCCGGCGCGCCGCGGCGACCGTCTGCTCGCCGCCGCTCACGCCAACCTGCAGGCCGGCTCCTACGATCGCGTACACGAACTGCTCGCGATCGTGCGGGCGGAACCGCTGACGGAGCTGCAGAGTGCCCGCGCGGACCTGCTGCACGGAAACGTCGCCTTCACCTCCGGGCTGGGCAAGGACGCTCCGCCGCTGCTGCTGAAGGCGGCCGGGCGACTCGAACCGCTCGACCTCGACCTGGCGCGCGAGACCTACCTGAAGGCGTGGATGGCCGCGATGTTCGCCGGTGACCTCGCGGTCGGCGGCAGCCTGGCGGACGTGTCCCGGGCCGCCCGCCGCCTGCCGGTGTCGGCACACCCGGATGCGGCCGAACTCGTCCTCGACGCGCTGGCACAGGTGATCGTCGAGAGCCCGGCCGTGGCGGCGCCGGTGCTGCGCAGAGCGGTCAGCGCGATCGTCGACGCCTCCCTCACCCCGGACGAGGTGCTGCGCTGGGGCTGGTTCGCGCACGCCGCCGCCATCGGCGGCTGGGATTTCACCAACTGGCGCCTCCTGCTCGATCGCGAGCTCGAGGTGCTGCGGACGATGGGCGCGTTCGACCTGTTGCCGATCGTGCTGGTCACGCTGGGCACCGTGACCGCCTGGTCAGGCGAGTTCGCGGCGTCCACGGCCATGTTCGCCGAGGCGGAGACGATCTGCGAGGCGACCGGGGCGCCCGCGGCCGCCTTCGGCCCGACGATGCTCGCCTGCCTGCGCGGCGACGAGGAGAAGGCCGTCCCTCTCCTGCGCGCGATGATCGCCGAGACGCAGGTGACCGGCCAGGGCGTGAGCGTGACGTACGCGAACTGGGTGGCGGCGGTCCTCTACAACGGGCTCGGCCGCTATCACAAGGCCCTGGCCGCCGCCGTCGAGTCGAGCGAGAGCTCCGCCGACCTGTTCACCGCTCTGTGGGCGCTGCCCGAGCTGATCGAAGCCGCCACCCGTACCGGGGACGTCGAGGCCGCCGAGGCGGCCCTCGCCCGGCTGGCCGAGTCGACCACGGCCGGCGGCACAGATGTGGGCCTGGGCCTGGAAGCCCGTTCGCGTGCGCTGCTCAGCGACGGGGGCGTCGCCGAGCGGCACTATCTGGAGGCCATCGAGCGGCTCGGCCGGACCCCGCTGCGGCCCGAGCTGGGCCGGGCACATCTGCTCTACGGCGAGTGGCTCCGCCGGGACAACCGCCGGGTGGACGCCCGGGGTCACTTGAAGACCGCTCACGAGCTGTTCACCGAGCTGGGGATGCGGGCGTTCGCCGAGCGTGCCCGCCGCGAGCTGCTCGCGACGGGCGAACGGGTGCGGCACAGCGCGGTGGACAGCGAGAGCACCCTCACGGCCCAGGAGACGTTGATCGTGCGCCTGGCGTCCAACGGCCTCACGAATCCGGAGATCGGCGCCCAGCTGTTCCTCAGCGCCCGCACCGTCGAGTGGCATCTGCGGAAGGTCTACGGGAAGCTCGGCATCACCTCCCGCCGCCAGCTCGCCACCGCCCTGAACCAGAACGGCGAGCTGCCGGACCGCTAGATCCGCGACTCTCCCCTGCCCGTTCGCATCCGGGCCGGCCCGGGGAGATGAGTGAAGCGGCGGAAGCCGTTGAAGGCGGCCATGTGGTGGGCGTACCAGGCGGGCCAGTCGGAACCGACGTCCGGGCCGGAGTCGGCGGCGTGGGCTTCGGCGGCGTGGCGGAGCGCGTCGGCCAGGTCGTGGACGGAATCGAAGATCACCTTCATGGGGGCTCCAACTAGGCGTGGATGGAGAGGGCCGGGGTGCGGCCCTGGTGGTCGAGTGGCCGGTCGGGTTCTCAGGGCCCGCCGCGCACGGGTACGGCGGTGTCCCGGTGGGTTTCGAGGAGGCGGAGCCAGACCTCACTGAGCGCCGGGCAGGCCGGGACGGCGTGCCGGAGGCGGTTCAGCGGGATCTCACCGATGATGGCGAACGTCGCCGACTGGAGAAGCCCGGCGACGCCACGCCCGGCGAAGGTCGCGCCCAGGAGGGTGCCGCAGGCAGGGTCGAGGAGGATGCGGGCATGGCACCGACGACCGGGGCCGTGCCGCTGGGCGCCGGCGACGAGGTCGTGGTCGTGGGCGTGGGCGTGGTCGTGGGCGTGGTCGTGGGCGTGGTCGTGGTCGACGATGTCGACCTCCCGGCCCAGCCGCGCGGCCTCGGCGGCGGTGAGGCCGACGGAGGCGACCACGGGGTCGGCGAAGAGCACCTGGGGGACGGCGACGTGATCGGCCGTCCCGGTGTGGCGGCTCCACGGGCTGCGGTCGAGGGGATGGTCACGGGCGCGGTCGGCGATGACCGTACCGGCGATCCTCGCCTGGTAGGTGCCCTGGTGGGTGAGGAGGGCGCGCTGGTTGACGTCGCCGACGGCATACAGCCAATCCCCGGTCACGCCGGGCACGGTGTAGGTGTCGTCGCTCGGCAGCCAGCCACCGGGGCGCAAGCCGACGGTCTCCAGGCCGAGGTCGTCGGTGCGGGGAGCGCGGCCGGTCGCCAGCAGGAGTTCGTCGGCATGGAGCACCTCTCCGCCGGACAGGACGAGCCGGACATCCGTGGCGCGGGTCGCGGCGGCGAGGGTGGTGCCGAACCGCAGCTCGACGCCCGAGGCGCGGAGCGCGTCGGTGACCAGGTCGGCGGCGAAACGTTCCATCCGGGGAAGCAGCCCGGGCTCCTTGACGACGAGGGTGACCTGCGAGCCGAGGGCCTGCCAGGCGGTGGCCAGCTCGACGGCGACGCCGCCCCCGCCGACGATGGCCAGCCGGGGCGGGACCCGGGTGGCGCCGGCGGCTTCGCGGCTGGTCCAGGGCCGCAGGCCGGCGAGGCCCGGCAGCGCGGGGAGGGCGGCGCGGGTTCCGGTGCACACGGCCACGGCGTGCCGGGCCGCCAGCCGCAGTCTCGCGCCGTCCGCACTGGTCACCTCAACGATCCGTGGCCCGGACAGCCGGCCGTGCCCGCGGATCAGGGTGACGCCCGCCCGCTCCAGCCCTTGCCGGCGACCCGACCTTCTGCCGCGATGCCGCAGGAGGGCTGCGACGTCCGGCGGGCCCGGGTCGATGCCGGGCCTGCCGCGTGCCTCGGCGTGCGGCAGGACCGGCCGCGGCAGCGCTTCGCCGGATTCGCACGGCCGGGAGGAGCCTTCTCCGCCGGCCGGTTCGGCTGCCACGATGACGGTGCTCAGCCCGGCGGCGGCCGTCCGGGCGGCGACGTTCTCGCCGGCCGGTCCGGCGCCGATGACGACGACGTCGCAGATACGCACAGGATCTCCAGAGTGTGGTGCTCCGCCCTCCCCCCGGGGGACAGCGGATGGGTGGCGGCCCGCCTGCATCGGCTGAGTGAGAGGTCGGACGCTCCCACTTTCGGCTGTGACCCGATCGCGCACATCCGTCATCTGACGGTGAGCCGGAGGACGACCGCCCGTGCCTCCCGGCGAGCAGACCAGGGACACTCCCTGGGGCTCCGCGGCCCCCTGCCGGGCCAGGCTGATCCCTGGGCAGGTCAAGAGGAAAACGGGGAGTCAGCGATGGTGATCATCGGCAGGGATCGGGAGCGGGCGGAGATCTCCGACATGGTGACGTCCACCACCGGCCGGGTGCTCGTCGTGCGGGGCGAGGCGGGAGTGGGCAAGAGCGCTCTGCTGGAGGAGGCGGCGGAGCTGGCCGTCCGGGACGGCCAGCTCGTGAGCCGGATCACGGGGGTCGAGGTCGAATCCGAGCTGCCCTATTCCGGGCTGCACCAGTTCCTCTACCAACTGCTCCCGCTCCACGACGACAGCCGCACCGTGCTCGACGCCGTCACCAGGCCGCGAGCCGACGCTCCCCCCACGGTGATGACGCTCGGCATCGCGATGCTCGACCTGCTGTCGGACATCGCCGCCCGGCGTCCTGTGCTGGTGATCCTCGATGACGGCCAGTGGCTCGACGACTCCAGCGCCGACGTCTTCGGCTTCGTCGGCCGCCGGATCGGGGGCGTCCCTGTGAAGCTGCTGGTCGCCGTCCGGGACGAGGTCGGCTCCCGGTTCGACACTGCGGTGCTGCCCGAGATCTCGATCGGCCCGCTCGCCGACGAGGACGCGGTCCGCCTGCTCGACCAGCACCACCCCGCCCTGGCCGAGCGGGTCCGCGAATGGGTGCTGGACCAGGCTCTCGGCAACCCCCTCGCGCTGCTGGAACTACCGTCCCAGGCCGGCCCCGCGGGACTGCCGCGCAAGCTGCACCACCTGTACGGCTCCCGCATCGCCGCGCTCAGTGCCCCGGCCCGCATGGAGCTGCTGATGGGCGCGCTCGACGGCGTCGGCACCCGGCCGGGCGACGGCGGGCCGACGCGGCGCCACCGGATGCGCAACGTCGACGAGGCCGTGGCGTCCGGCCTGCTGGACACCGAACCGATCACCGGGGACATCACCTTCCGCCATCCGCTGGTCCGGTCGAGTGTCGTGCAGCTGGCGAGTCCCGAGCAGCGCCGGGCGGCGCATCGCGCGCTCGCGGAAGTCCACCGCGACGACCTCGAACGGCGTGCGAGGCATCTGGCCGCGGCCTGTGTCGAACCCGACGAGGAGGCCGCCCAGGTGCTGGAGGCCGCGGCCGACTCGGCGATCCGCCGCGGCGGCGCCACCACCGCCGTCGGCTGGCTGACCCGCGCGGCCGAGCTGAGCGAGGACGCCGCCGAACAGGCCCGGCGGCGCAGCTACGCGACGTTCCTGTCCGGATACGCGGCCCGGCCCGGCAGCGAGCTGCCCCCGGCCCATCTCACCTCCGCTCCGGACGCCACCGTCAACGCCATCCACCAGGCGTTCTTCGAGGACGGTGACGTGCGCGCCGCCCACCGGCAGGCGATGGCGGCGATCGAGCGCCTGCGAGGCGGGTCCGCCGAGACCCTCGCCCGCCTGCAGGTTCTCCTGCTCGCCGTCAACCAGTACGCCGCCGACCCCGCCATGTGGAACGAGACCCATGGGATGCTCGCGTCCCTCGGCGCTCTCGTCACCGAGCAGACCCAGATCTACAGCAACACCTGGAGCGACGTGATCCTGCACGGGCGGGGCTGGGCGGGGCCCTTGGAGCAGGCCGCGGCGAACCTGCCGGACCTGGAGCCCTGGGACGTCACCCGCCTGGCCACCGCGGCCTACCACCTCGACGTCCTCAGCCAGTACCGGCCTCATCTGGAACGCGTGGTGGATCGCGAGCTGGCGACCGGCACCGTGTTCAGCGGCATGCTCATGCTGACGATGATCTTGCTGGACCAGCTGGGGTCCGGCGACTGGGACGCCGCTGAGCGGACCGGCGAACGGGCTCTGGCTCTGGAGATCGAGCACGGCCGTCAGCTGCTCGCCTACCAGACACGTGCCCATCTGGCGCAGCTCGCGGCGCTGCGTGGCCAGATCGACCGGGCCCTCGAACTGCGGGCCGAGGTCGACGCCTGGGCCAGGCCGCGCGGCGTCGGCTTCGTCACCGGCCTCACCGACTCCATCGCCATGACGGCCGCGTTGAGCTCGGGCGACTACGAGGCCGCCTACCGCCACGCGGTCGGCATCACGACCCCGGGTACGTTCCGGCCCTACTGCGGCCCGGCCTCACGGACCCTCCTCGACCTCGTCGAGGCGGCCCTGCACACCGGCCGCACCGCGCAGGCCCGCCGCCACGCCCTCGCCGCCCGCGACGCGGGCTTCGCCGGCCTCTCCCCGCGCCTGGCCCTGACGTGCTACGGGGCGCTCGCGATGACCGCGGACTCCGACCGGGAGGCCGCCGAGATGTTCGAACGGGCCATCTCGCATCCGGCGGCCGCGCGGTTCCCGTTCGAATCGGCCCGGATCGAGCTGGCCCATGGCATCCGCCTGCGCCACACGCGCGAACGCCCCGCCGCCCAGTCGCTCCTCGCCCACGCCGCCGGGACCTTCGAACGGCTCGGTGCCGCCGCATGGGCAGAGCGGGCCGGCGCCGAACTGCGGATCATCGGAGCAGCACCGCCGGCCGCCGACCCGTACACGTCGCTGACCTGGCAGGAACAGCGCATCGCCGACCTCGCCGCCAGCGGCCTGACCAACAAGGAGATCGGCGCGCGGCTCCGCCTGTCACCGCGTACCGTCAGCTCCCATCTGTACCGGGTCTTCCCGAAGCTGGGGGTCACCACGCGCGCGGCCCTCCGGGACGCGATGAACCGCCACGACCGGGTCACGGCGTCGAAGGACTGACGCGCCGGGGCCGGGCACCACCAGCCTTCGCCACGGATCAGTACCTCGAAGAAGTCAATTGACGCAAGAGCGACGTGGCGTCCCGGACGTACCGTCGTCAGCACCCGAGCCCCGGCCCGATCCGGCCGGTGCGACGGCGGCACAGTCGGAGTCTTCAAGAAAGAGGTATGGCTCGTGAGCGGATCACTGAGCTTCGGAGCGGCGGGAACCGCCAGGAGCGACCGGACGCACACGCTGTTCGCGCAGACGACGGGATACCTGGCGGCCACGGCCGGGCTGTTCGCGCTCGGCGCCTACGCGGGCCGCGGCCTGCCGGGCGGCCTCGGCGTCATCGCCCTCGTCGCCGCGATCGGTAGCCTGATCGGCATGCAGGTCACCGTACGGAGATCGACGCCGTGGACGGTGACGCTGCTGGCCGCGTTCGGCGTGCTGGTCGGGCTGGCGACAGCGCCCGCGCTGGCCGCGTACGCCGGCGCGGACCCGCGGGCGCTGTGGCAGGCCGGCGGGGCGACCGCGCTGTTCGTCGCCGGGTTCGGCGCCGTCGGCTACGCCACCCGGCGCGATCTGGCGATCGTCGCGAGGATCGGTTTCTGGGCGTTGCTGGCCCTCATCGTCTTCGGCCTCGTGCTCGTCTTCGTCGACATCCCGGACGGTGACCTGATCTACTCCGTCCTCGGACTGGTGATCTTCGCGGGCCTCACGATGGTCGACTTCCAGCGGCTGCGCCGATCGACGGACCTCGACTCCGCGCCGCTGCTGGCGGCGTCGATCTTCCTCGACGTGCTGAACGTGTTCCTGTTCTTCACCCAGATCTTCTCCCGCAATGACTAGCGGGCAGAGCACGGGCGTGCCCACCGCGACCGCGGGCCTGCCGCGCACGGGCGGTCTGGCGGCGCGCTCATGAACTGGATCCTGCTCCAAGCCATGTTCATGGCGAACGTCACCCCGCCGGTGGAGCTGACCGGCTGGGTCCTCGACGACACGAGGCCGGCCCACGCCGACCACTGGCTCATCGAGATCGCCTACGAGGTGATCGCCGCGGAGACGACCTGCGGGGCCTGCGGCGCGCCACTCGGCGCGGCGGTCGTGCGGTCGGGCCACTGGCCGGTCAAGGTCCTCGCCCACTGCACCGGCCCGGGACGGCACCGTCACCGCGCCCGCGTCCGGCGGTCGGGGAAGGGACTCCTGCTGCGGCCCCTGACTGCGAGGTGAGCAGGTGATCGTTGTGTGCCGCTCCGGGGACGCAGCGCACACTACGACGTCCTCACTACGTCGGCGACCGGCAGCATCACGGGCCCTTTCACAACATTGCCGAACGCCCTCACCACCACCCGTGACGATGCGGTCAGCAACCCGTCCACGTCTGGGTTCCTCGTCAGCGCAGTCGATGATCAGACCGGACAAGTGCGCGCCTGTCGTCGTGAGAAGGCTCGCCAGCACGAGAATCGCGATTGAGTGGCGCACAGGGGATGATGGTGGACATGGGCGAACCGCGTGACTCCGCCGAACGCTTCACCGTCACGATCGGCCTGCACGAAGACTTCATCGTCGCCCGCGTGGTGGGTGAGCTCGACTACGCCTCTGCCGGATTCCTGCATCAGCAGGTCGGGGACGCTTGGGCGACCACGCAACCGGCCGGGCTGGTGGTGGACCTGAGCGGGTTGACGTTCTGCGACTCGATGGGCGTCGGCGTCCTGGTCCTCCTGCTGCGCCAAAGCCGCGAGCAGCACAGCAACCTCGTGCTGTCGAATCTCCCGCCTCTGCTGGAACGCATCCTGACCATCACCGGCCTGCGCACCGCCTTCCAGGTCGAAGCCTCGGTCGAAAAGGCCATCCAGGTCATCCAACCCCCGCCGGGGTCGCCGGCCGGGCAGCCGCCCGGGGCGCCCGGGCCCGCCGGCCCCTCGACCCCCGCACGATCGCCCCGCAGTCGAGCGTGAGGCAGCCGATGGTGGGAAGATTGGCAGGATTCATGCAGGCGAGAGGGGCAGATATGGGCGAGCATGCCGTGCTGCGTTGCCTGATAACTGCGGATCTGGCGCTGCTGAGAGATCAGGTGCGCGCCTTCGCGGCAGCGGCCGGGTTCTCCGGGGTCCGGCTGGATGACGTGGTCCTCGTGGTGGGGAAGCGACGGCGAACGTGCTCGAGCACGGCGGCGGCGCCGGCACTCTCCTGGCGCGCCACGACGCCGGCGGCCTGCGGATCGAGGTGGTCGATCCGACCGGCACGCTGAGTGCCGAGCAGTTCCAGCACCACATCACGAGCCCACCGCCGATCAGCGGGCGAGGAGGGTGGGGCCTGTGGGCGATCGCCCGGTTATGCGACGAGGTCAGCCTCGACCACCCCGGCGGAGGAAGCCGTCTGCGGCTGCGCCTGGGCCGACGTGACCGGCTCGTCCCCTCATCCGGGCTTGAGCGGCGGGCCGGCCCGTCCCCTCTGCCAGATGAACGCACCGCAGACCATCGGGCGTCCTCAGCCGTGAGCCGGCCAGGTGCCGGCCTGCGCGAGGCTGGCATACGGCGGGAACAGATCGACGAGCTGCGTGAGGGTCAGCAGCCGGGCGAGGGTTCCGTGCACGCCGATCAGCCGGATGGCGCCGCCCAGCTCTTCGGCCCGGCGTTGCCCGCTGATCAGGACCCAGAGGCCGTGCGAATCGCAGAATCTCAGCTCGCGGGCGTCGATCACGATTCGCGGGGTGGGTTCGTCCAGGAGCCGGTCGAAGACGCGCAGCAGACAGGGCTGGGTCTGATGGTCCAGCACCCCGTCAAGGGCGACGAGGGAGAAGCCGGACCGCTGCTCGATACTGATCGTTAAGAGGTTCATGACGGAAAGCTTCGGGGTCAGGCCGGACACCACACCACCACGCTGAGACGTGGCGGTGCGTACGCCCGGCACGGCAGATCACCTTCCCGTCTCCCCTACCCGGATCTGTCACGCTCACCGCTGGACGGACGCGCCGCCCAACCACCGCGCGAATCACGGCCGTGACCGCGAACACGAGGAGCTGGCCGCCGCGAGCCGTGGTCGCATGCGGCCGGCGATGTGGGGCCTGCCGCAGCACTGGCCGAGCGTGCCGCCGGAGCGATCCTCACGACGAGAGACGTTGGTGGTGGAGAACCACTGCTCAGAAGAGGTCTCGGCGCGTCCCCTTCTTCCGGTCCCTCGCGGACGACACCCACGAAGATCCAGTGCCGCTCCAGGGATTCGAACCCTGAACCTCCGCCTCCTGAAGACGGCGCCTCTGCCAGTTGGGCCAGAGCGGCTCGGGCCCCGGGCTTGGCTGGCGTGGGCCGGCCCGGGGCGGTGGGCGGGGTCCGGCCGGGGGGCGCCATTCCCGCCGGCCAGGCCGTGGCCCGCGGCCCTTTTCTTTCAGGGCCGTCGTCCGAGTGGCAGGATTCGAACCTGCGGTGCTCCTGCTCCCAAGGCAGGCGGGCTGACCAAGCTGCCCCACACTCGGTTTTCACAGACAAAAGAGGAAACCGCCTCGGACAAGGCCCGAGACGGCTTTCCGGTAACCCGTGCGTGGGTCAGCCGGAAAGCCTTCGCCGCAGCTCAGGCAGGGTGACGGCGGAGGGTCGTGGCAGAGCTGGGATGAGCACTTCGCCGCCTTTCGAAGGTGTTCGCCGGACGATGTCCACGGTAAACCGGTGATCGGGTCGCGGGCCACTGGATTATTCGGCGGCGCCGATTCGGCTTTCCGGGGTCTCGACGCGGAAGCGGGGCAGCGAGTCCGGGTAGTTGTCGCGTACGTAATTGACCAGGAATTCGCGGACGTCGCACTTGAGGTCCCAGGACGACGGCGAGTCGGCGGCGCTCATCAGGGCGCGCAGCTCGACCAGGCCGTTCGGCAGCACGTCGGTGACCTGGAGGGTCCAGTCCTTCTGGTCCCACAGCGGGTTGCCCTGGAGGAACTCGTAGAGCGCGTCGCGCAGTTTCGGGACGGGGACGGACCAGTCCACGCGCAGCAGGCACACGGCCAGGACGCGGCTGCCGTGGCGGGTCCAGTTCTCGAACGGGTTCTGGGTGAAGTAGGAGACCGGGAGCACGAGCCGGCGCTCGTCCCACAGGCGCAGCACCACGTACGTGAGCGTGAGCTCCTCGATGCGCCCCCACTCGTCCTCCACGACGACCACGTCGTCCAGGCGCAGCGCGTCGCTGAAGGCGAGCTGCAGGCCGGCGAGCATGTTGCCGATCGTGGGCTGGGCGGCGATGCCGACGATGGCGCCGGCGATGCCGGCCGAGGCGAGCAGACCGGCGCCGAGCGCGCGGACCTGCGGGAAGGAGAAGAGCATGGCGCCGACCGCGATCACGATGATGATCGCCGCGGCGACGCGGCGGACCAGCGCGATCTGCGTCATGATCCGCCGCGCCCGCCGGTTGCGCTCCCCCTCGACCAGCACCAGCCGGTCGAGGATGACGTCCGTCAGCGCGTACGCCGCCTGCACGATCAGCCAGGTGACCGCGGCGATGCTGGCCAGGCCGAGCACCCGTTCGACGGTGCCGGCCGTGGCCTTCTCACTCGCGGAGTCGCCGAACATGCCCGGCCCGAACACGAGGTTGAACGCCAGTACGGCGGCCACCGAGAAGGCCGGCCACGTGCAGTGCTCCACCAGATGCCGGGCCAGGGCCCATTTCCGGCCCACCTTGGTGAGGATTCGCCTGCTCACCTCCACCAGGAGGATGGCTCCCACCACCGCGATGACGAGGATCGGCCAGTCAGCCGGAGACTGCACGCTCTTGCCCCCCAAGTGTCTTAGAACGTCTCGTCAAAGGTCACATTTCCCTCAACTGCCACTTGATACGCGGAGACACGCCGTTCGAAGAAATTGGCCAGCTCCTGCACGTCCTGCAACTCCATGAACGCGAACGGGTTCGCGGAGCCGTAACGCCGCGGCATCCCCAGCCTGACCAGGCGTTGGTCGGCGACGTACTCGAGGTACTGGCGCATCTGGGCGACACTCATGCCCCTCATCCCGTCGCCGCAAAGATCTTCGGCGAAGGCCAGCTCGGCGGCCACCGCCTCCTCCAGCATCAGCGTCACCTGCTTGGCCAGCTCGTCGTCGAACAGCGACGGCTCCTCGGCCCGTACGGTGTCCACCACGCTGAAAGCGAACTCCATGTGCATGGACTCGTCGCGGAACACCCAGTTCGTCCCCGTGGCCAGCCCGCCGAGCAGGCCCCGGGAGCGGAACCAGTAGACGTAGGCGAAGGCGCCGTAGAAGAACAGGCCCTCGATGCAGGCGGCGAAGCAGATCAGGTTCAGCAGGAACCGGCGGCGCTCGGCGGCGCTCTCCAGCCGCTTCAGGCTCTCGATGGAGTCGATCCACTTGAAGCAGAACTCGGCCTTGTCGCGGATCGACGGGATGTGCTCGATCGCGGCGAACGCCTTGACCCGCTCGTCCGGGTCGGGCAGGTACGTGTCGAGCAGCGTCAGGTAGAACTGCACGTGCACGGCCTCCTCGAAGAGCTGCCTGCTCAGGTACAGGCGCGCTTCGGGGGCGTTGACGTGCTGGTAGAGGTTGAGCACGAGGTTGTTGGCGACGATGGAGTCACCGGTGGCGAAGAAGGCGACCAGCCGGTTGATCAGGTGCCGCTCCTGCGGCGTCATCTTCGCCAGGTCGGCGAGGTCGTTGTGCAGGTCCACCTCCTCGACGGTCCACGTGTTGCGGATGGCGGCGCGGTAGCGCTCGTAGAAGTCCGGGTAGCGCATGGGCCGGAGGGTGAGGTCCATTCCGGGGTCGAGCAGCATGAGAAGAGGGGCTCCTTACTGGCAGGCTTCGCAGGTTTCCGGGTTCTCGAGTGAGCAGGCCACCGCTTCCACCGCTTCCACCGTGGCGACCGTGGTCTGGGCGATGCGGGTGGCCGGGCGGGAGCGCAGGTAGTACGTGGTCTTCAGGCCCTGCTTCCAGGCGTAGGCGTACATCGAGGAGAGCTTGCCGATGGTGGGGCTGGCCATGAAGAGGTTGAGCGACTGCGACTGGTCGATGTACGGCTGGCGCGCGGCGGCCAGGTCGATGAGCGCCTTCTGCGGCAGCTCCCAGGCCGTGCGGTAGAGCAGCTTGAGGTCGTCGGGGATGCCGGGCACCGTCTGCACCGAGCCGTCGGCGCGCTTGAGGTCGTCGCGCAGCTGCTGGGTCCACAGGCCGCGAGCCTGGAGGTCGGCCACCAGATAGCGGTTGACCTGGAGGAACTCCCCTGACAGGGTCTCGCGCTTGAACACGTTGGACACCTGCGGCTCGATGCACTCGTAGCAGCCGGCGATGGAGGCGATCGTGGCGGTGGGGGCGATGGCGATCATGAGGGAGTTGCGCAGGCCGGTGCGGGCGATCTTCTCGCGCAGCACGTCCCACCGGGGTGAGCCGGCCGCGTAGTGGTCGGGGTGCAGGATTCCGGCGGCGGCGCGCGTGTCGGCGTACGACGGGTGCCGGCCGCGCTCGGCGGCGAGGTCGGCCGAGGTGTCGTAGGCCGCCAGCGCGATCTCCTCGGAGATCCTGGTCGACAGCTCCAGCGCGCGCGGCGAGTCGAACGGCAGCCGCAGCGTGAAGAACACGTCGGCCAGCCCCATCAGGCCGAGCCCGATCGGCCGCCAGCGCTGGTTGGCCGCCTCGGCCTCGGGCGTCGGATAGAAGCCGAGGTCGATGGTGCGATCGAGGAAGCGGACGGCGGTGCGCACGGTCCGGCGCAGCCGCTCCCAGTCCACCTCCCCCGCCTCCAGGTGGGCGGCCAGGTTGATCGAGCCGAGGTTGCAGACCGCGGTCTCGGCGTCGCTGGTGACCTCCAGGATCTCGGTGCACAGGTTCGACAGGTGGATGACGTTCCCGGGGCGGGCGGTCTGGTTGGAGGTGCGGTTCGCGGCGTCCTTGAACGTCATCCAGCCGTTGCCGGTCTGGGCGAGGGTGCGCATCATGCGGCCGTACAGGGTGCGTGCCGGGATCTGCCGGACATATCGTCCTTCGGCCTCGTAGGCGCGGTATCTCGCCTCGAACGCCTCGCCGTACAGGTCCGTGAGGTCGGGCGTCTCCTTCGGGTCGAACAGCGACCACATCTCGTCGGCCTCCACCCGGCGCATGAACTCGTCGGGCACCCAGTTGGCCAGGTTCAGGTTGTGCGTGCGGCGGGCGTCCTCGCCGGTGTTGTCCCGCAGCTCCAGGAACTCCTCGATGTCGGCGTGCCAGGTCTCCAGGTAGACGCAGGCCGCGCCCTTGCGCCGCCCGCCCTGGTTGACCGCGGCCACGGAGGAGTCCAGCGTGCGCAGCCAGGGCACGATGCCGTTGGAGTGACCGTTCGTGCCTCGGATCAGGGAGCCGCGCGAGCGCACCCTGGTCCAGGAGACGCCGATGCCGCCGGCGTACTTGGACAGGCGCGCGACCTGCCCGTACCGGTCGTAGATGGCTTCGAGCTCGTCGCGCGGCGAGTCGAGCAGGAAGCAGGACGAGAGCTGCGGGCGGCGCGCCCCCGAGTTGAACAGGGTGGGCGAGCTGGGCAGGTACGACAGCGTGGACATCAGCCCGTACAGCTCGGCCGCCTCGGCGACGCTCCGCGACAGGCCGCACGCCACGCGCAGGAAGAAGTGCTGCGGGCGCTCCAGCACCTTGCGCGTCTCGGGGTGGCGCAGCAGGTAGCGGTCGTGGACCGTGCGCAGCCCGAAGTACTCGAACCGGTCGTCGGCCTCGTCCGCGACCAGCGCGTCCAGCTCGGCGGCGTGCGCGGCGACGAACTCCGCCAGCGCGTCCTGAATCAGCCCGGCCGCGTGGGTGGCCGCGATCGACTCGGAGAACGACCGCACGCCGTGCCCGGCGGCCTCCTCGGCGATCTCCTCGGCCAGCAGCCGCGCGGCGACCCGGGAGTTGGCCGGGTCGGCGATCACCCGCGCCGCGGCCTCCTCGATGGCCAGGCGGCGGTCAACCTCGACGATCTGAGTCACGTTCGCTCTCCTCATCCCCGTGAGGGCATGCGAGAGCACGGCAGCACAAGGCCACGACGCGCTCCGGCCCACCCTCGAGACCCTGAACACCACATGCCGGGCAGCACCCGGCATACCGCTGGCAGGTCTTCGGGCTCGCGGGCACGCTCGATGGCACCTACTGGCCGTCGCTTCCCGGATCTCTCCAGTGCGTCTGACGGCGGTCGTTCCCGCTCACCGCTGCGGGGCAGCCCCGGAATCGCACCGGGTTCCCTTTTGCTCCGCCTCCTGGGAGGCGAACCAGCGACGACCAGGATCCTACATCTAGTGGCCGTTCCCGCAACTGCCCCAGCATGTTGTGGCTTTGGTCGAGTCGAGCAAACCAAGATCACGCAGTACGGCGCGGGTGCGGGCGATCTCGGTGCCCAGCCAGCGGGTGAAGTCGTCACCGGACAGCGGGATCGGCAGCCAGCCCGCGGCCAGGCAGGCGGCCTCCCACTCGCTGGACGCGATCACCGCCTCGCACATGCGCACGGCGTGCTCGCGGCTCTCCTCCGGCATGTCCTCCGGCCCGAACGCGGCCGTCCAGTCGGCGAAGTCCACCCGCACGCCGCACTCCAGCAGCGTGGGCACGTCGAGGTCGGGCACGCGCCGGGCCGAGGAGACCGCCAGCGCCCTGACCCGGCCCCGCCCGATGGCGGTGCGCCAGTCGGCCAGCGAGCCCGCGGCGGCGACCGCCCTGCCCGACAGCAGCGCCGAGGCGGCCTCGCCCAGCCTGGGGTAGCCGGTGTAGTCGACCCGCCGGCCGTCCGCGCCGATCGCCCTGGCGATCAGGCCGAACAGCAGGTGGTCGGGCTCGCCCTGCGGCCCGCCCGCCAGCAGGGTCTGCCCGGGACGGGCCAGCAGGCGGGCGCCGAAGTCGTCGAAGTCGCGCAGCGGCGAGCGGTCGGGCACCACCACGACCTCGATCTGGCCGCTCAGCCTGGCCAGCGGGGTGCCGGTGTCGAGCAGGCTCTGGCCGTTGTTCAGCTCGGCGGCGGCCAGCGCGGGCAGGCCGCTCACGGTGATCACCGACCCGCCGACCGCCAGGCCGCCGGGCCCTGTCGGCCCGCCGCCGGGCGCCGCCGGGCTGCCGGTGATCGCCTGGCCGACGGCCGCCGCGAAACCCGCGGCGCGGGCCGCGTCGGCGAACGCCCGCCCGACCCGGGTCCAGCGGTGCCCGGCCACGTTGATCGAGAATCCGGTACGCAGCACGTTCCCCGCCCGCGGGGTGCCACAACCGGCGGCACAGGCGATGGCGCCGATTCCGCAGGCGACGAACCGCCGCCGGCGCATCTGCTTCTCCCCCGAATCCCCCATTACTCTAGGTTATTAACCCATTACAAGATGGGTTACACCGGGGTCATGGTCAACACTCAATATCGCTATTCTTTGCGATTTTTCGTGACTTATCGGACTTTCTTCCCCACGCCCGCCATCAGCGACGACGGCAGCGACCAGTCCCCCACCAGCTTGGGCCGGTCCGGGCGCCAGTCCGTGGCCTGCACGAGCCCCGGCGGCTCCAGCGGCCAGTCCCCGAAGAACGCGCGGATCTGCCCGGGCGACCGGTCGGTCCCGCCCCTGCCGGACGAGCCCCGGCGGACACCTCTGCCCCGCTCCTCGTCCTCCAGGTCCGCCATGGTCGTGGCGTGCGTGATCACCAGGTGGCTGCCCGGCGCGGCCCGCTCGCGCAGCACGGCCACCGCCCGCTGCGGATCCGCCGAGTCGGGCAGGAAGTGCAGGATCGAGACCAGCAGCACGGCGATCGGCCGGTCGAGATCGAGGAACTCGCCCGCTCCCGCCAGCACGGCGCCGGGATCGAGCAGGTCGGCCTGGACGAAACGGGCCCTGCCCGGCGAGTGCCGGAGCAGGGCCGTGGCGTGTGCGGCGACGACGGGGTCGTGATCGACGTAGACCACCCTGGCCTCGGGCGCCACCTCGTGCGCGCTGCCCTGGGTGGGCAGCCCGGCGCCGAGGTCGAGGAACTGGTCGACCCCGGCGCGGCTGACGTAACGGACGGCACGCTGGAGGAAGGCCCGGTTCGCGCGGGCCAGCGGGACCGCCTCCGGGATCAGCTCGGCGAGCTGGTCGATGGCCTGGCGGTCGACCGCGAAGTTGTCCTTCCCGCCGAGCATGTAGTCGTACATGCGTGCGGGATGAGGTCTCTGGTGGTCGAACTGCCGCACAGTATCGAATTTATGTCGTATCCAGCCGGATAACACTACCTTGGGAAGATTGTGGCTGAATTAAGTCGGCTATTCGACCGTGACGCTCTTGGCGAGGTTGCGCGGCTTGTCCACGTCGCGGCCCAGCGTCACCGCCGCGTGGTACGCCAGGAGCTGCAGCGGGATCGTCAGCAGGATCGGGTCCAGCTCGATCTCGTTCTTGGGGATCACGATCACGTCGTCGGCCAGCTTGGCGTCCGGCTCGCGGTGCCCCACCATCAGCACCTGGCCGCCGCGGGCGCGGATCTCGCCGAGCGTGGTGAGGTTCTTGTCGAGCAGCTCGTCGTCCGGCACGATCGCGACCGTCGGCATGTCGGGGCCGATCAGCGCGAGCGGGCCGTGCTTGAGCTCGCTGGCCGGGTACGCCTCGGCGTGCACGTAGGAGATCTCCTTGAGCTTCTGCGCGCCCTCGCGGGCCACCGGGTAACCGCGCACCCGGCCGACGAACATCATGCTCGGGTGCGGCGCGTACTTCTTGGCCAGCTCGGCGATCTTGTCGCCCTGCTGCAGGATCTGCTCGATCTGGCCGGGCAGCCGGCGCAGGCCCTCCACGATGCGCCGCCCGTCGGCGGGCGACAGGTCGCGCACGCGCCCGAGGTGCAGCGCGAGCAGCGCGAACGCCAGCGACGTCGAGGTGAACGCCTTGGTCGAGGCGACCGAGACCTCGGGGCCCGCGTGCAGGTAGATGCCGCCGTCCACCTCGCGGGCGATGGCGCTGCCCACGGCGTTGACGATGCCGATGACCCGGCCGCCCTTGCGCTTGAGCTCCTGCACGGCGGCGAGGGTGTCGTAGGTCTCGCCCGACTGGCTGATCGCGACGTAGAGGGTGTCGGGGTCGACGACGGGGTTGCGGTAGCGGAACTCGCTGGCCGGCTCGGCGTCGGACGGGATGCGCGCCAGCTCCTCGATGAGCTGCGCGCCGATCTGGCCCGAGTAGTACGCGGAGCCGCAGCCGATGATCTTGACCCGGCGGAAGCTCCGGGTCTCGCGGGCGTCCATGTTCAGGCCGCCGAGGTGGGCCACGTGGAAGCGCTCGTCGAGGCGGCCGCTCATGGTGCGGGTGATCGTCTCGGGCTGCTCGGAGATCTCCTTGAGCAGGTAGTGCTCGTAGCCGCCGGTGTCGTAGTGGCCGGCGTCCCAGTCGACGGTCAGCGGCTCCTTGGCCGTCTCGCGGGCGTCGCTGGCGAAGGTGTGGAAGCCGTCGGCCTTGAGCACGGCCAGCTCGCCGTCCTCCAGGTGCACGACCTGGCGCGTGTAGCGGACCAGCGCGGCCACGTCGGAGGCGGCGAACATCTCCTTCTCGCCGATGCCCAGCACGATCGGGCTGCCGTTGCGCGCCACGACCACCTCGCCGGGCCGCTCGGAGTCGATCACGGCGATGCCGTACGTGCCGACGATGCTCTTGAGCGTCTTCCTGACGGCCTCCTCGAGCGAGTCGTTCTCGTCCACCGCGGCGGCGATCAGGTGCGCGAGCACCTCGGTGTCGGTCTCGGAGGCGAACACCACCCCGTCGGCCTCCAGCTTGGCGCGCAGCTCGGCGGCGTTCTCGATGATGCCGTTGTGCACGACCGCGATGCGCTCGTCGGCGGACAGGTGGGGGTGCGCGTTGACGTCGCTCGGCACGCCGTGGGTGGCCCACCGGGTGTGCCCGATGCCGAGGCTGCCCTTGAACCTGACCGGCACCACCTTGGCCAGATCGGCCACCCGGCCCTTGACCTTGCGTACCTTCAGGCCCTTGTTGGACACCACGACCCCGGCCGAGTCATAGCCCCGGTACTCCAGCCGCTGCAGGCCCTCCAGCAGGATGGGCGCGGCGTCCTTGGGGCCGACATAGGCCACGATTCCGCACATCGAGGTCTCCTCTATCCGTAGACGATCCTGCGTAGCTGCCGCAGGGACAGCTCTGGAGCCGCTACCCGCCGGCCCCGTAACTCGGCCGCGATCCGGGGAAAGATCTCGTCATTGGTGAAGCCCTTGGACTTCAGCTCGCCGTGACGGCGCCGGACGTACTCCTCGGTGGAGTCCGAGAAGTACGACAGCACGTCGGCGACCACGCGGGCGGCCTCGCCTGGGCCGAGCGGGCTCGTCCTCGTGAGGTGCGCGATGAGATCTTCGTACGGATGCCGTGCCGTGGACACAGACGAGGACACTACGGCTCTGGAACGAGACACGCCAACATCCTGCCCGATATCGGGCAGGAAATGCTTCTAGGCGACGGGCGGCGCGGCTCCAAGCCCTTAGGCGACGGCGGCGCGGCTCCGAGCTCTTGGGTGATGGCGCGCGGCTCCAAGCCCTTAGGCGACGGCGGCGCGGCTCCAGCCTTTGCCCAGCCGGCGGCAGGCGAAGGCGCCGGCGGCCAGGCCGAGGCCGGCGAGCACCGCCGCCGGGCCCGCCGTGCCGGCGGCGTCACCCCTGACCGCCGCCTGCAACATGGTCGTCGCCCAGTACCCGGGCGAGAGCGGCGCGACGGCCTGCGCCCAGCCCGGCATCATCGCGTACGGGACCAGCGCTCCGCCCAGCGCGCTGACCGACAGGGCGGCGAGGTTGCACAACGTGCTCAGCTCGCCCTGGCTGCGCACCACCCCGGCGACGGCCGTGCCCGCGCAGAGCAGGGTGAAGCTCCACACCGTCACGGCCAGCGCCAGCGGCCAGACCGGGCCCGCCGGGCGCAGGCCGACCGCGAGCACGCCGTAGACCAGCAGCACGCTCTGCTGGACGACCAGGACGGCGAAGACGGGCAGGGCCTTGCCGATCACCATCTCGGTGACTGTGGCCCTGGTGGCGCGCAGCCGGTCCCAGGTGTGCCAGGTGCGTTCGGTGAGGGTGGCGGTGGCGACGTCGGCCATCGACAGCACCGAGAACATCACCAGCAGGCCCGTGACGGCCTGCGCGGGCTCGCCGAGCATGCTCTTGAAGATCAGCATGAGGACCATGGGCATGACCAGGTAGCTGACGAAGTGGGCGGGGTCGCGGCGGCGCAGCAGCACGTTGTGGCCCGCCAGCACGGCGATCCTGCGCAGCGCCGGCGCGCGACCGGCGGTCAGTCGGCCCACGGTCAGGCGGCTCCCAGTCGGGCGGCCCACGGTCAGGCGGTTCCCTGTCGGGCGGTTCCCGGTCGGGCGGTTCTCACGCGGGCGGCCTTCGCGCGGCTCAGGTGACGTGGTCATGGGACAGCTCCCGGTACAGGTCGTCGAGCGAGGGCTGGCGGATGTCGATGGCGCGTACCGGGCGGTCGAGGTCGCGCAGCAGGGCGGCCAGGGTCGCGGTCGGGTCGGTGGTGGCGACGGCGAGGTCCGGGCCGCCCGCCACGCTCACCCGCACCTCCCCCGGCAGGTCCCTCAGCAGGTCGGCGCCGGCGCCCCGGGCGATCACCCGGCCGTCGCGGGCGACGGCGATCGTCGCTGCCAGCTCCGTCAGCTCCGGCAGGTAGTGGGTGCAGTAGACGACGGCCGCGCCCTCGTCCGCCCGCCGCCGCACCGCCGCGAGCAGCGCCGCGCGCGTCTCGGGGTCGGCGCCCGCCGTGGGTTCGTCGAGGAGCAGCACGCCGGGGTCGGCCAGGAGGGCGGTGGCGGCCTGGGCCCTGCGCTGCTGGCCGCCGGAGAGCACGCTCACCCGGCGGTCGAGCACACCCGTGAGGGCCAGTTCCTCGGCCGTGCCCTCCACGGCCCGCGCCAGGGCCCGGCCGCGCAGCCCCGCCAGGCCGCCGAAGAGCCGCAGCGTCTCCCGTACGGTGATCGTGGGGTAGAGCGCGAGCTGCTGCGGCGCCACCCCCAGCTCCCCCTCGACCCGCACGGACCCGGCGTCCGGCACGACCAGCCCCGCCGCGATCTCGAAGAACGTCGTCTTACCCGCCCCGTTGTGCCCCACCAGCCCAGTGATCTCCCCCGGCGCCACGCCCAGGTCGAACCCGTCGAGCGCGGTCACCTCGCCGAATCGCTTGACCAGCCCCTCAGCTCTCAGCACGGCCGTCACACCCTCTCAGTCTACGCTGTAGACTGCTCTACACTGTAGACTGGCACCGTGCGGAAGCTCAAGACCTCCCGGCAGCCGGAGATCCTCGACGCGGCGCTCGCGATCGCCGACGAGCGCGGGCTCGACGCCCTGTCCATGCGGGCCGTGGCGGAGCGGGTCGGGGTGACGCCCATGGCCCTGTACGGCTACTTCCGCAACAAGGACGAGCTGCTCGACGGCCTGGTCGGGCGCCTGCTGACCGAGCTGGCCCCGGCCGAGCCCGGCGGCACGTGGCAGGAGCGGCTCGCCTCGGTGGCGTGGGCGACGCGGCGGGTGGCCAGGGAGCATCCCTCGGTCTTCCCGCTGCTGCTCTTCCGCTCCTCGGTGACGCCTGACGGGGTGCGCGTGGTGGACGCGATCTATCAGGCGCTGCTGGAGGCGGGGGTGCCCGAGGCCGAGGTGCCGCGAATCGAGCGGCTGGTCAGCACGTTCGTGCTCGGGTTCGCGGTCTCCGAGGTGAACGGGCGCTTCTCCAGCGCCTCGAACGAGTCGCGGGCACGGCGCGGCGGCCAGGACGCCTCGGCGCATCGGCGGCTCGCCGGGCATCTGACGGTCGATGACTGGGATGCCGAGTTCGCTGCGGATCTGGATGATCTCATGCGTATCATCCGACCCGTCTGACACATCCCTTTCCTGGGAATGGTTACGGTGAGTAGTCGTATCGTGACGTTCCTGGGGAGATGTTCATGCAGCTCTGGCTCGCCGTCGTCCTGGCCGCCGGCGTTCTCACCGCACCCGCCGACGTCCCGCCGCCGGCCGCGCCCGGCGCGGGCAGGCAGGCCGACTTCGCTGCGGCGGCGCGTGAGTACGGGGTGCCGGAAAGCGTGCTGCTCGCGGTGGCGTACCTGGAGTCCCGGTGGGACGCGAACGGGGGGCGGCCCAGCACGGCGGGCGGTTACGGGCCGATGCACCTGGTGGACGCGTTCCCGTCCGACGTGCGCGCCCATGGGCACGCGGTCATCGGGGACGCCCTCGGTGACCCGCGGGGGGACGACGCCCGCCCCATGTCGGCCGCGCTCACCGAGGCCATCTCCCGCTCGGCGCTGCGCACGTCGGCGCAGCCGCCCCGCACGACCCTGCCCGAGGCGGGGCGGCTGATCGGCGTGGATGCCGCGCGGTTGCGGACGGATCCGGCCGCGAACATCCGCGCCGGGGCCGCGTTGCTGGCCTCCTACCAGGAACGGCCCAGCGCCGAGCCCGCCGATTGGCACGGGGCGGTGGCGCGGTATGCGGGGACCGACGATCCGGTGGCGGCTCGGGCGTTCGCCGACGAGGTGTTCTCGGTGATGCGGGAGGGGGCTGAACACCGTACCGACGACGGGCATCTGGTGCGGCTCGATCCGGTGCCGGGGCTGCCCGCGCCGGGCGAGCACCCGGCACCGGCGGCCCCAGCTACGGCGGCCCCGGCTACGGCGGCTCCGGCTACGGCGACGCAGCCCGGCATCGCCGCCTCGCCCGCCACTTCGCCCGCAGCCTCGCCTGGTGGTTCGGCCGATGACGACGCGCTCGACGCCCTGTCCGGTGACGACGGGTGGACGGACGGGGAGTCGGGCTTGCTGGCCGGCGCGGACGCGGACGCCCTGTGGAGCGCCAGCCCGAAGGGGCAGTCGGCGACCAGCCAGGCGGAGTGCCCGCCCTCGCTCGCCTGCGAGTGGATGCCCGCCGCCTACAAACGCTTCGGCAAGAAGAAGAACCGCGACTACGGCAACCACGACCACCTGGCCCGCAAGCGTTCGGTCGACTACATCGTCATCCACGACACGGAGGGCACCTACCAGGGCATCCCCAGCCTGATCCGCAACCCGCAGTACGTGAGCTGGCACTACACGATCCGCTCCAGGGACGGACATGTCGCCCAGCACGTGCCGACGAACGACATCGCCTGGCACGCGGGCAACTGGGACGTCAACACCCGCTCGATCGGCATCGAGCACGAGGGCTACCTGGCGAAGGGGGGCGCCTGGTACACGGAGGCGATGTACCGGTCGTCGGCCAGGCTGGTCAAGTACCTGGCCGCCAAGCACGACATCCCGCTGAACCGGGCGCACATCCTCGGCCACGACAACGTACCGGGCACGACCCCGCAGACCGTCGCCGGCATGCACGAGGACCCGGGCCCGTACTGGGACTGGGAGCACTACTTCGAGCTGATGGGCAAGCCGTTCAAGGCGGCCAAGGACGGCGACTCCGTCATCATCCGCCCCTCGTACGCGTCCAACCGGCCGCGCTTCACCGGCTGCGTGGCCGCCAAGGCCGCCCAGGCCTGCCCCGCGCACGGCGCGTCCACCGTCTGGCTGCACAAGGCGCCCAGCCACACCGCTCCCCTGGTGACCGACCTGGGCAAGCATCCGGGCAAGCCGAGCACGTACAGCGTGTACGACCACAGCGCCCGCGCCTCCACCGGCCAGCGCTACGCCGTCGCGGCGCGGCAGGGGGACTGGACGGCGATCTGGTACCTGGGGCAGAAGGCGTGGTTCCACAACCCGTCCGCGAACCCGACCGCCATCCCCGCCAAGGGCCCGATGGTGACGCCGCTGTCGGGTGAGGTGAAGGTGTACGGGCGGGCGTACCCGGAGAAGTCCGCCTACAAGAGCGCGGCGTACCAGCCGCTGACGCCGCTGAAGTACAAGATCGGGGCGGGGCAGACGTACACGGTGGGTGACACCGTCACGGGCTCCTACTACGCCGCGAACGCCTTCTCGCCCGCCAAGCACGTCACCACCACCGGCAAGACCCGCTACCACCAGATCCAGCTCGGGCACCGGGTGATGTTCGTGATGGCCAAGGACGTACGTCTGATCGGCTGAATTTCCTCCCACGGGCCGCGCAGTGCGCACGGGCACTCTCCGGAGACGATATGGTTTTCCCGTGGCCCGGCGCAGGCAGCCGGAGACGCACGCGGAAGTGGCTCAGTGGTAGAGCATCACCTTGCCAAGGTGAGGGTCGCGGGTTCGAATCCCGTCTTCCGCTCGGAGTAAGACTCCTGGTGGAGTGGCCGAGAGGCGAGGCAGCGGCCTGCAAAGCCGTCTACACGGGTTCAAATCCCGTCTCCACCTCGGTGATCGGCGGGCCTCCAGGATCCGCTAAAATAAGTGCGGCGCCATGCGGAAGTGGCTCAGTGGTAGAGCATCACCTTGCCAAGGTGAGGGTCGCGGGTTCGAATCCCGTCTTCCGCTCTGAGTGACAACTCAACAAAGGACGATTAGCTCAGCGGGAGAGCGCTTCCCTGACACGGAAGAGGTCACTGGTTCAATCCCAGTATCGTCCACCCTCTCGTCATGAGAGTTACGCCCCAGCCCGGCCGTCCGCCGGAGTCTGGGGCGTTTTCATTCCGTCGAGCAGCCGGATCAACCGCTCCCGGCGCTGCGGCCACTCCTCGGCGATGATCGAGAACATCGCGGAGTCGCGCAGCAGTCCCTCCTCCCCCGGCGCCCACGACTGCGACCACTTACGCAGCACGCCCTCGAAGTGCGCGCCCACCTTCTCCAGGGCGGCCCGCGAGCGCCCGTTGCGGGCGTCGGTCTTGAGGTCCACCCTGGCCACGCCCCAGTGCTCGAAGGCGTGGCCGAACATCAGCAGCTTCGCCTCCGTGTTCGTCCCCGTGCCCTGCGTGGAGCCGCCCAGCCAGGTGAAGCCGATCTCGATCGCGCGTAGCCGGTCCCCCTCCGGCCACAGGCGCGGGTCCCAGAAGGAGGTGACGCCGACCGCGCGGCCCGACGCCCGCGCCACCTGTGCGTACGGCGCGAGCCGCCCCTCGGCCTGCCGTGCGAGCAGGTCGTCGATGTACCCGCCGACCTGGTGCGCTCTGGGCACCCAGGTGAACAGGTACGCGCCGCGGTCCTCCTCGGCGGCCACGGCGAGGTCGGCGGCGTGGTGGTGGCCCAGCGGCTCCAGGCGGACGAGCCGGCCTTCGAGCACGGGACCTGCGAGCTTGAAAGTCTCCCCCATGGTGATCATCCTTTCCCCGCTTCAGTCCGGGCGTCAACGGAGTTACGCTGGTGGCGGTGTAATTCCAGGTGCGGCGGTGACAGCCCGCCGGTTCCGTCCCGCGGGCGGAACGACCCGGTGCGATTCCGGGGCCGCGCGGTCATACCCCGCCATCTCTCGGGCCCGGCCAGGGCCCCTGACGTCACGTGGCCGAGTGCTCGTTACGGAAAGGGATGGCCGATGTTCAGCGGGTGCGTTCAGGAGATCGGGCGGATCGAGTCAGCCGAGGGCGAGCGGATCGTGCTCCGCGCGCGCAAGAGCGTGGCCGAGGTCCGCGCCGGCGGGTCGCTGGCCGTGGCCGGGGTGCGCGTCACCGTCGAGGAGATCGACGACGGGGCCGTGGTCGCGACGGTGACCGGCGAGACCCGGCGGCGTACGACGTTCGACGAGCTGACCGCCGGACAGGAGGTCAACGTCGAGGTGCCGCTCGCCGTCGGGGACCGGCTCGACGGGCACCTCGTGCAGGGGTACGTCGACGCGGTCGGCAAGGTCGTGGCGGTGGAGGAGCAGGGCGCGGGGCTGCGCGTGTGGATCAGGCCGCCTGCCCGGTTCGTCCCACGGGTGATCGCCAAGGGGTCGATCGCCGTCGACGGGGTGAGCCTGACAGTCGCCGAAGTCGTCCGCGACCGGTTCTCCGTGGTGCTGATCCCGGCCACGACGGCGAGCACGACGCTCGGGTCCGTGGCGGTCGGGCAGCGGGTCAACCTGGAGTCCGACCTGGTCGGCCGGCTGGTGTCGGCGCGGCCCGCGGCGGCTGCGGCAGACGTGGCGCGGGCGGTGTCGGCGCTCGGCTGGGCGGGGCACATCGCGGGACGCGCCGGCGTGGACAAGGCGATCGCGCAGATCGCGGCGGGCGGGGCGGTGCTGGTGTGGGACCCTGATCGGGAGACGGAAGGCGACGTGATCTTCGCCGGGGCGGCGCTGCGGCCCGCCGCGTTCACGTTCATGCTGACGCAGTGCTGCGGGCATCCCACCGTGCCGTGCGCGGGCGAGGTGCTGGAACGCCTGGAGATCGCGCCGATGCCGGGCGAGGGCGACCGGCACGGCACCCGGCCGCACGTGCCCGTGGACCTCGCTGAGGGCACCGGCACCGGCGTGTCGGCCGCCGAACGGGCCGCCACCGTGCGCCGGCTGGCCCATCCGGAGGCGCGGCCGGGGGACTTTCTGCGGCCTGGGCATGTGTTTCCGCTGATGGCTCGGCCGGGGCTGCTGGGTGAGCGGGGTGGGCATACGGAGGCGACCGTGGCGTTGTGCGTGGCGGCGGGGTTGCCGGCGGTGGGGGTGTGTTGCGAGATCATGAAGCCTGATGGGGTGATGGCGGGGGTGGCGGATTTGGAGGCGTCGGCGTTGCGGTGGGGGTTGCCGCTGATCGATGTTCGGGATCTGCGTACGTGGTTGTGACCTCACTGCACGGGCTGCGGGCCTCCGGAACGGCGGCGTCCTGCTGCTGAACGGCGGCTTCCTGCTCCGGGGCGGCGGCTGCGCTCCGATCTCGGCGCTGGGCGCGATGCGTATGAGGCCGTCCTTCGCGGCGCCCAGCGCGGTGCGCATGCGCCCGACCTGCGCGGCGCCCAGCGCGGTGCGCATGCGCCCGACCTGCGCGGCGCTCAATGTGGTGCGCGTGCAGGCACGCATGTCGGCGCTGAGCACGGTGCGCGTTCTGGTGATGGCGCCTCCCCGGGCCTGGGGGGCGTGGCACGGCGGTGGCACAGCCGTGTCACGCCCCACAGGCAGGGGGCCTTCACGCCGGGAGTGAGATGACCGAGGCGCATGGGGTGATGATCAGGCTGGCCGGATCCTTCACGGTCGAGCGGAACGGGGTGCCCTACCCCCGCGGAGCCGTCGGCGGCAAGGCGCGGGCGCTGCTCAAACTGCTCGCGGCCGAGCGGGGCGCGGTGCTCGCCGCCGACCGCATCGCCGAGGAGCTGTGGCCGTGCGGCGGGCCCAAACAGCCGGTGCAGAACGTGGCGACGCTGGTCAGCAGGCTACGCGGGATGCTCGGGACCGGGATCGTGACCGGCGGGCGGACCGGCTACCGGCTGGGCGGTGCGCCCGGCGTCCTGGTCGACCTGGACCTGGCAGCCGAGCTTGTCGCCGAGGCGGAAGGCTGCCTGGCGGCCGGGGAGCCCGCGCTGGCCGGCGCCGCCGCGGGGCGGGCGGTGGAGCTGCTGCACGACGGCCTGGTGCTGGGCGGCGAGCCGGACGCGCGGTGGGTGGCGGCGGCCAGGGACGAGGCGGCCGGGCTGGTCCGGCGGGCCCGGCACGCCGCCGCCCGTTCGGGGCTGCGGACCGCCGACCCCGCCAGAGCACGGCGTGCGGCCGAGGCGGCGGTGCGGGCGGATCCGTTCGACGAAGTGGCGTACCGGTTGCTGATGCGGGCGCATGCGGCGGCGGGCGAGCCGGCCAAGGCGCTGCTGGCCTACGAGCGGCTGCGGAGCCGGCTGGTGGCCGAGCTCGGGACGGATCCGGCGGCCGAGACACGGGCCGTGCACCTCGCCGTCCTGCGCGAGCAGCCCACCACCGGGACGCGGCCGGTTCCGCAGGAGGAGCCCATCGTCAGCACACGGGCGGTTCCGCAGGAGGAGCCCACCGCCGGAACGCGGGTCGCGTCTCAGGCTGTCCTGCGCGAGCAGCCCAGCGCTGGAACGCGCGCAGTTCAGCGGGGAGAGCCCACCACCGGGACGCGCGCGGCACTGCGGCGGAAGCCCGCCGCCGGCACTCGGGCAGCCCTGCGGGAGGGGCGGCCGGCCGGTGCGCGGGCCGTGTCCTGGGGGGACGGGCTGGTGGGGCGGGCCGGGGAGCTGGCGTCGATCTCCGGGGCCTGGGGGCGGGCCGTGTCGGGGTGCACCGGGGTGTTGCTGATCGCCGGAGAGGCGGGGATCGGCAAGTCGCGGCTGGCCGCCGAGGCCGAGCGGATGGCGGGCGCGACGGGCGGGGCCGTGCTGCGGGCTCGCTGTCATGAGATCGAGCGGGCGCTGTTCCTGCAGCCGTTCGTGGACGCGCTGCGGCCTCGCGTCACGCACCTGGCAGGGGACGTGTTGCGCGGGCTGACCGGTGACTGGGCGTCGGCGCTGGAGTCGCTGGTGCGGGGGCGGACCATGGAGCGCCGGTACGCGTACGAGGCCGTGACCGCGTTCCTGCGTGCGCTGGCCGCTCGCGAGCCGGTGCTGCTGGTCCTGGAGGATCTGCACGCGGCCGGGGCTGCCACGGTCGAGCTGGTGCACTACCTGGCCAGGAGGGTGTCCGGGGTGCGGCTGCTGGTCGTCGCTACGGCGCTCGCTGGGGAGGCTGGGGTGGTCGAGGGGTTGTGCGGGGTGGTGGAGGTGGTGCGTCCGGGGCCGTTGTCGGCGGGGGCGGTGCTGGAGCTGGCGGGGGACGGGGAGCTGGCGGAGGAGGTGTACCGCCGTACGGGAGGGCAGCCGCAGCTGGTCGCCGCGCTGCTGGCCGACTCCGGGATGGGCGGAGGGGAGCGGCAGGTGACTGCCGACGGGTTGGTGGTGGCAAGCGAATCAGTGGCGGGCGGGCCGATGGCGGGCGGGCCGATGGCGGGCGGGGCGATCGCGGGCGGGCCGATCGCGGGCGGGGCGGTTTCCGAGGAGGTGCGGGCGATCGTGCTGGGGCGCTTGCGGGGGTTGGGGGAGCCGGTGATGCGGGTGTTGCGGGCGGCGAGCGTGGTGCGCGGGCCGTTCGATCCCGGGCTGCTCGGCGAGGTGCTCGGGCTGCCGCCGCAGGAGGTGGCAGGTCGGTGCGAGCGGGCCCTGGGCAGGGGGCTGCTGGTGGTGCGCGGTTGTGCGTACGAGTTCGCGGACGCACTGACCCGGCACGTCCTGTACGCCACGACCCCCGCCCCCACCCGCGCTGTCTACGAGCGCCGCGTCACGGGTGAGGAGGCTCAGGGCCAGATCTTGGCTTCGGCCTCGAACACCGCGGCATCGCTCTCCACGGGCAGCACGCACATCAGGTGACCGCCCGGGGCGCGCAGGACACGGCACTCCAGCCACCGCGACACTTCGACGGCCCCGAGGCCGATCAGCCGGCGGGTCTCCGCCTCCACATCGTCGGTCTCGATGTCGGGTGGGCGGGGCCGGGGTCCGGGAGGAGCACGGATGGCAGGGTGCTGTCCGGGTGCATGCGGAGGAGTTGATAGGCCACGCCGCCGAGGCCGGGGAGGAGGCTGGGCGGGAAGGCGTCTCTGGCGAAGCCGCTGACCGGGCCGTGCTCCTCCAGGCTGGAGAGCACGTGGGCGTCGAGGCGGTGGCGGTCGAGGCCCGGGGCGGCAAGGCCGCGGGTGATCGCGTGGTCGAGCAGTTCCCAGGCGCCGAGGTCGCCGTGGCAGAGCGTGTGGTTCCAGCCCAGGCCGTCGGTGTGGCATGCCGTGGCCGCCCGGCGCAGCACGTCGGACCAGCGTGGGTCGCCGTTCATGAGGTCGGCTGCGGCGATGCCGATGCCGGCGGCGCCGTGGCACCAGGCCGCTGCGGTGTCGTTCTCCTGGCGGATGTCGAGCCAGCCCTCCTTGTCCAGGGCGTACAGGGTCTCCTCGTGGGCGAACGCGGCCTCGGCCGTCGCGGCGAACGTCGCGTCACCGGTGGTCTCGGCGAGCCGGGAGAGCGCCCAGCCGATGCCGGTGACGCCGTGGGCCAGGCCGCCGAGGCCGTCGGGGAAGCCGGGGTTCTCCCACCAGGCGGTGCCGTCTCCGGTTCGGGCCCGCGCGACCAGGTGCCGGCCGATGGCGATGGCCAGTTCCTCGGCCTCTTCATCGGCGTGGTGGTCGCGGTGCTCGGCCAGCCGCAGCAGCGGCACCACCGCACCCGCCATCCCGGCGACCAGGTCAAGCCGCACGTCGTCGGTCACGGCGATATCGGCCGGGTCGGTGCCGGTGGACGAGACGCCGGTGGGCGAAGAGCCCCTGGCCGCCGTACCCCTGAGCGCCGCAGCGATCTCCGGCACAAGGCCGGCCGCGCGAGCACACGCCTCATGCCGTCCGACCGCCCCCAGTCTGTGCAGCAGCAACCACCCCCAGATCCGCGACCCCAGCCCCAGATACCCACCCACCGGATCAGGACGCAGCCGCCCACCGGGCTCCACCGGATGCTCCGCCGCCCGGTCCTCGGCCGTGCGCATGGTCCGCAGCACGTCCGTCAGCAGCGGGCGCAGCCCGGGGACCGGGTCCGCCCTGCCGCGTTCCGTTTCGTGCTGGTAGGCCGCCAGCAGCACCGCCACGCCGCCGATCCCGCCGTACAGGTCGAGGCCGAGCGGCAGGACCGCCCAGCCGGTGCGGTTCAGCACGGGGGCGATCCAGGTGGCGGTGCCGTCCTCGGCGCGGATGGCGGAGGCGGCCAGCTTGCGCATCATGCCGGCGGCCAGCCGCCTGCGGCGGCCGTCCAGGTCGTGGTGGGCCGGCTTGGACGGGAGCAGGCGGCGCTCGTCCGGCAGCCAGCCCTCGTTCAGATACGCGCTGACCAGCGCGCACTGGATGACCTGCCGGTCCAGGGACAGGTCGGCGGCCCGCCACCGGCCCAGCGCCGCCTCGACCAGATCCTCCTGGCAGCCCCATGTGGTGCCGCGCGGCCCGGTGAGCCGTCCCTTGCGCGGCGTGGTGGCGAAGAACGGCACGTCGCCGTCCAGCAGCTCCTCGATCTCCGCCGCGATCACGGCCGGGTCGTCGGGCCGGCCGGGCAGGCTGGCCGCCTGCCTGGCGAGCAGGGAGGCGGCACGGCGGCGGGCGGCGGGCTCGTCGTGCAGCGCGCGCGGGTGCCAGAGCATGCGGCCCAGCTCCGCGTAGGTCTCGGTCGAGCGCGGCACGACGCGGATCGGCAGGTCCCCGAACTCCGCCACCAGTGGCTCCAGCTCCCCCGCGCGGTCCATCCGCCGCAGCCGCTCCGACAGCCCGGTGAAGCCGGCGACGACCTCGTCCCAGTACGCGCCCAGCACCGGCTCGGGGCTGGGATGGTTGACCGCGGCCGGGACCGGCACCTCGGCATGCTCGATCCTGGCCGCATCGGTGCCGGCGTCCACGATGACGGGCACCTTGGGGACGGGCTGCTGGCCGGGCAGCGAGCCGATGGCGGAGGTGTCCACGCCGCGCCAGCCGAGTGCCAGGCCGCGGCCCGGCAGCAGGCCGGTGCCCAGCACGGAGCCGCCGACCAGGAGCGCGGCCCGGTCGGGAGCCAGGCCGTACCCGGTGGGGCGGAACGTGGGGCGCGGGGTGAAGAGGGTCTCGCAGTCGACCACGGTGGGCACGGGGCCGGCGGCGACGAGGTTCTCGGCGTGCAGGTCGCTGCCGCCGAGCAGCCGCATGACGGCCAGCCAGTGGCCGAGGTTGCGGTAGAACAGGCGCAGCTCCCGCTCGCCGTCGCAGTAACGGTGCTCGACGTGCCTGGCCCAGCCGTAGCCGTCGCGGGGGACGACGTCGGGGACCGCGATCCTGGCGTGCGCGGGCTCGTCCTGGAGGACGGCCGCCAGCAGGCGGGCGAGGGCGACGTCCACGGCCACGGAGCGCGGTTTGTAGACGGCGACGCCGGAGGCGCAGGCCAGCATGGCGACGGTCTGACCGCCGCGGTGGCTGTCACCGGCGCCGAACGACAGCGCGATGAGCTCCCCCGTATCGCCGATACCGGTGAGCACTCCCGTGCCACCGCCGGTGAGCTCCCCCGTGCCACCGCCGGTGAGCTCTCGCGTACCGCCGCCGTCCGTGAGCGGGGCGAGGGCGTGGCGGTCGGCGGCGAAGCGGGCGGCCAGGCTGAGCGCCGCCGCGCACCTGCCCGCGATCAGCCGCTCCAGGCGGGGCAGCAGGGTCGGGTAGTGCTCGCCGAGCGAGTCCCAGTACGCCCGGGTGGACGCCCGCGCCTCCCACTCCTGCCAGCGCGCCCGCGGATCGGGCCCGGTCAGCCTGCCGGTGATCCTGGCGGCGTTCAGCTCCAGGAGCAGGACCCGGTTGGTCTTGAGCCGCACCGTCTCCAGCGCGGACGCCCCGGCGGCGGCCCGGACGATCTCGCGTTCCGCCTCCGACAGGCCGCCGATCCGGCCGAGCTGGGCCGCGAGCCCGGCCAGAGCCGGTTCGAGCAGGCAGCCCAGCACGGTGGCGCTCATCGCGTCCTTGTGCATGTCGGCTCAGCAGCAGACCCGCGGGCGGGAGTCGGTGCACACCGTGCCGCAGACCGTGATCGCGGCGGGCTGCGCGCCGGCCTCCGCGGAGCCGAGGATCGCCTCCATCGTGATGTCGGACTCGGCGTAGTCGCCGCCGGCGAAGAGCGGTCCGGCGGGGCTGTCCCAGCCCTCGACGGGCCCGGCGGTGCCGCGCCATCCGGCCACGATCCGCTCGGCCAGTTCGGCGGTCAGGTTGGCCATGTCTTCTTCCCTTCTGCGATCCGGCCCGTATCCGGTCGGGCCGGTCGATTCCGGATGTTGCCAGCCGGCGTTGCGCATCCATTGCACTGGGAGTTATGTCGCCTTGTGCGAAGTTTTGGAATTGATGCGCACATAGAGCGTTTTGGGGCGGGTAGCGCCGATGCATTGGCTCCTCGGAGGAGGAAACCGTGGATATCAACATCGGCCAGGGCCTTTCAGACGCCTGGCGGCAAATAGCGACGTTCGTCCCGAAGCTGATCGCGTTCCTGGTGATCCTGCTCATCGGGTGGATCGTGGCCAAGGCACTGGAGAAGATCGTCGACAAGGTGCTCGAACGCGTCGGCTTCGACCGCGCGGTGGAGCGCAGCGGCGTGCGCCGTTGGCTGGAGCGGAGCAAGTACGACGCCAGCAGCCTGCTCGCGAAGATCGTCTTCTATGCGATCCTGCTGGTCACCCTGCAGATAGCCTTCAACGTCTTCGGCCCCAACCCGGTCTCGGCACTGCTGGCCGGCGTGGTGGGCTGGCTGCCCAAGGCACTCGTCGCCATCGTGATCATCGTGGTGGCCGGGGCCGTGGCCAAGGGCGTCAAGGACATCGTGAGCGGGATGCTCGGCGGGCTGTCGTACGGCCACTGGGTGGCGACCGCGGCGGCCGTGTTCATCTGGGCGCTGGGCATCATCGCGGCGTTGAACCAGATCGGCGTGGCCACCACCGTGACGACGCCGGTGCTGATCACGGTGCTCGCCACGATCGGGGCGATCGCGGCGATCGGCATCGGGGGCGGGCTCGTGCGGCCCATGCAGCAGCGGTGGGAGCGCTGGCTGGGGCGGATCGAGCAGGAGGCTCCGCAGGCCAGGGCGCACGCCGAGGCGTACCAGCGGGGGCGTGCGGACGCCCGGGCCATGACGGAGGAGACGGCGCCGATCAGGACGTCGCCCGGCGGGGCGCACCGCTCCGACATGCCTCCCGGCTGAGCACCGGACCCGGGCGCGTCACCGCGCCCGGGTCTTCAAGTGCGTGCAGCTGGACGGGCTGGTGCTCCCGAAGGGCCGCCGGTCAGGCCGGGGCTCCCACAGATGCGGCCGGTCAGGCCGGGGCTCCCGAAGGTGCCGCCGCTCAGGCCGGGGCTCCCGCAGATGCGGCCGGTCGGGCCGAGGGCTTGCGTGGGTGCGGGGCCGGTCAGGCGGGGTGGCCGTCGGCCAGGAGGTCGAGCTCGCGGGTCAGCCAGCACACCGCCGTCAGCCGCAGCGACGGCGCGTCAGGCTCGCCGGTGAAGGCCCAGCCGCGGTGCCGCAGCTCGTCGAGGAAGCCCAGCAGGTAGTCGCCGAGCGTCTCCCGGTCGAGCGGGATGGCGTCACGCAGCACCGCCGCGTGCTGGTCGACCGCGGCCACCAGCCCCGGGTCGCCGTCCATCCGGGCGAGCTGGGAGTCACCCAGGGCGTGCATGAGCCAGCGCAGGGGCGAAGCCGCCCATCCCTCCTCGAAGACCACGCGCCAAGGTTAAGGCATCCTCCGAGGTCATCGGTCGAACGGCAGGCCGACGTAGTTCTCGGCCAGCGTCGTGGCCGCCGCCTCGGAGGAGGTCACGTAGTCGAGGTAGGAGAGCTGCAGCCGCCGCGCGTACGGGTCGTCCTCCTCGAACGTGTGCAGCAGCGTCGTCATCCACCACGAGAAGTGCTGCGCCCGCCACACCCGCTTCAGGCACGCCTGTGAGTACCCGTCGAGCAGCTCGGTGGAGCCGCTGCCGAAGTAGGCGGCCAGCGCCTCGGTCAGCACGCGCACGTCGGCCACGGCCAGGTTGAGCCCCTTGGCCCCGGTGGGCGGGACGATGTGGGCGGCGTCCCCCGCCAGGTAGAGCCGCCCGTACTGCATCGGCTCGGCCACGAACCCGCGCATCGGCGTGATGCCCCGCTCCATGATCTCGCCGGTGGCCAGCGCGAAGCCGGGCACGGTCTCCAGCCGGGTCTTCAGCTCGGCCCAGATCCGCTCGTCCGGCCAGTCCTCGATCCTGGCGTCGGCGGGAACCTGCAGGTAGAAGCGGCTGACGGTGGGCGAGCGCATGCTGTGCAGGGCGAAGCCGCGCTCGGTCCTGGCGTAGATCAGCTCCTCCGACGAGGGCGCCACGCGGGCCAGGATGCCGAGCCAGGCGAAGGGATAGTCGCGCTCGAAGATGCTCAGCACGCCCTCGGGGATGGCCGGCCTGGACACCCCGTGGAAGCCGTCGCAGCCCGCGATCACGTCGCAGTCGAGCCGCTCGCCGCCGAACGTCACGTACGGCTGCGACTCCAGCGAGTGCAACGCCACGTCCTCGACCTCGAACCGCACGTCCCCGCCCGCCGCCAGCCGGGCCGCGATCAGGTCCTTGACCACTTCCTGCTGCCCGTACACGGTGATGGCGCGGCCCGGCACCAGCTTCTCGAAGGCGATGCGGTGCCCCGCGCCGCCGTACCGCAGCTCGATGCCGTGGTGCGGCAGCCCCTCGCGCGACATCCGCTCGCCGACGCCGGCCTCCACCAGCGTGTCCACCGTGCCCTGCTCCAGCACGCCCGCGCGCACGCGCCGCTCGACGTAGTCGCGGCTGCGCTTCTCCAGCACCACCGAGGAGATGCCGCGCAGGTGGAGCAGGTGTGACAGGAGCAGGCCCGCGGGGCCCGCTCCGATGATCCCGACCTGAGTTCGCATGAAGGAAGCATCCAGCCTCGGCCTGGGTTTCGCCGAGAGCCCTCTTCCGCTCAGTGGAAAATCTGTGCAGGATTGCCGTATGTCAGGTGGAGCTCGCGAGCCGGGGCGGTCGGTCACGTCCAAGGTGCTGGCCATCCTGGGGGCGTTCGACGCGGCGCGCCCGCAGCTCACGCTGACCGAGCTGGCCGCGCGCAGCGGCGTGCCGCTGAGCACGGCGCACCGGCTGGTGGGCGAGCTGGAGGAGTGGCAGGCGCTCAGCCGCTCCCCCGACGGGCGGCTGCGGGTGGGGCCGCGACTGTGGGAGCTGGGCCAGCTCGCGCCGAACCGGCTGCAGGAGCTGGCGCATCCGTGGTTGCAGGAGCTGTTCGGCTCCACGGGCGAGAACGTGCATCTCGCGGTCAGGGACGGGCTGGAGGTGCTGTACGTGGACAAGGTGTACGGCAGGCGGGCCGTGCCCATCGTCTCCAGGATCGGCGGGCGGCTGCCCATGCATCCCACCGGGGTGGGCAAGGCGCTGCTGGCGTACGAGCCGGACTGGTTCGTCAAGTCCTACCTGGCGCGCAAGCTCGAACGGCCCACCGCGCAGACGATCACCGAGCCGGGGCGGCTGGCCAGGGAGCTGGCGGCGGTGCGGGCCCAGGGGCACGCGCTCACCTACGAGGAGATGACGCTCGGCTCCTGCTCGGCGGCGGCCCCGGTGCTGGTGGACGGGCGGGCGGTGGCGGCGCTGGGCATCGTGCTGTCGTCGCGGCGCGCCCGCGAGCTGCCCCGCCTCGTCGAGCCGCTGCGCGCCGCCGCCGCCGGCATCGCCACCGCCTACGGCGGCTAGTCCCCCAGCTTCTGGATGCGGTCCTTGAAGAGCGTGGTGGCGATGGCCGCCTTGTGCGGCTGCCCCTTGAGGAACGCCTGCGCGAAGCTCTTGGCCTGGTCGTAGGAGACCTTGCCGGGCATGGGCGGCTCGTTCGGGTTGACGTCCACGTCCACCAGCGCGGGCCCGTCGTGGGCGAGCGCCTGCCCGATCGCGTGCGCCACGTCCTCCGACTTGGTCACCTTCGCCCCGAACCCGCCGCACGAGCGCGCCCAAGCCGAGAAGTCGGCCTCGGGCTGGGCATACCGGACGCCGTGCTCCGGGTAGCCGAGCACCATCTGCTCCCACAGGATCTGCCCGAGCGAGTTGTTGTTGTTGATGACCACCTTGACCGGCAGCCGGTGCTGCACCGCAGTCAGGAACTCGGCCATCAGCATCGAGAACCCGCCGTCACCCACGTACGCGATGACCTGCCGCCCGGGGAAGGCGTGCTGCATGGCGATCGCGTACGGCAGCCCCGGCGCCATCGTCGCCAGCGTGCCGGACAGGTAGAACTCGCGCCCGCCCCTGATCGTCCAGTGCCTGGCGGCCCAGGTGGCGATGGTGCCGCTGTCGCAGGTCATGATGGCGTCGTCGGTGGCGAGCTCGTCGATGATGGACATGACGTACTGCGGGGCGATGGGGTCGCGCTCTGGGTTCTCCAGCGCCTCCATGTCGGAGCGCCACTTGGCCATCAGCTTCTGATACTTCGCCAGGTGGCTGCGGTCGCCGTCGCGGCGGCCCAGCAGCGGCAGCAGGGCCCGCAGGCCCTCCTTGGCGTCGCACACCACCGGCACGTCCGTCGCGATCCGCGCCCCGGCGCGCGTCGGGTCCGCCTCGAACTGCACCACCCGCGTGTCACGCACCTCCGGCAGGAACTTGGAGTAGGGGAAGTTCGTGCCGACCATGAACAGCACGTCCGCCTCGTCCATCAGCTCCTCGCTCGGGCGGGTGCCGAGCAGCCCGAGCCCGCCCGTCGTGTACGGGGAGTCGTCGGGGATGACGGCCTTGCCGGGCAGTGTCTTGACCACGGGCGCCCCGAGCGCCTCCGCCACGGCCAGCACCTCTTCCCTGGCGTGCAGCGCGCCCTGCCCGACGAGCATGGCGGGCCGCTCGGCCCGGTTGAGCACCTCGGCCGCCCACTCGACGTCCTCCTGCCGCGGCATTCCGGACGGCTGCAGGTAGACGGGCGCGGTCTGCGGCGCCCGTACGGGGGCCACGCTCTTGTACGGGTCCGCCCCCGCCTCGGCCACCTGGATGTCGTTGGGCAGCGTGAGGTGGGAGACCCCGCGCCGCGCGTAGGAGGTGCGGATGGCCAGGTCCACCAGCGAGGGCAGCTGCGCCGGGTTGGTGACCATCATGTTGTACTCGGCCACGTCGGCGAAGAGCTTGTCCAGGTGCACCTCCTGCTGGTAGCCGGTGCCCAGCACGGACGTCTCCTGCATGCCGGTGATGGCCAGCACGGGCACGTGGTCGAGCTTGGCGTCGTAGAGGCCGTTCAGCAGGTGGATGCCGCCGGGGCCGGAGGTGGCCAGGCAGACGCCGATGCGGCCGGTGGCCTTGGCGTACCCGGTGGCCATGAACGCGGCCGCCTCCTCGTGGTGCACGAGGACGAAGCGCACCCGGTCGCGGTGGCGCCGCAGCCCCTCCATGATGCCGTTGATGCCGTCGCCCGGCAGGCCGAAGACGGTGTCGACGCCCCACGCCGCGAGCCGTTCGATCAGGGATTCGGATGCGATTCGAGCCATGTGTGCGGCCCTACCCCGCTCCGCCGGACGCAGACGCCGAACCGGAATTCATTGACATTTCTCGAATTTGGCGGGTAGGGGACCCCGCATGCGCATTCTGGTCACGGGAGCCACCGGCACGCTGGGCGGAGCACTGGTGCCCGCGTTGCTGAAGGCCGGTCACGAGGTGCGGGCGCTGAGCCGTACCAAGAGGGACGGCCGCGGCAACGTCGAGTGGGTCTGGGGCGACCTCATCTCCGGCAGCGGCGTCAGGGAGGCCGTGGCCGGCGTGGACGCGATCGCGCACCTGGCGACCAGCGGCCGCAGGGGGCGCGGCGCGGTGGACATCCCGGGCACCAGGACGCTGATGATCCTCGCGCGCGCGGCCGGGGTGCCGCACGTGCTGTTCACCTCGATGGTCGGCGCCGACCGCGCCGCCTACGGCCACCTGCGCCACAAGCGGCAGGCCGAGCGGCTGGTCGAGGAGAGCGGGCTGGGCTGGACGATCCTGCGGACCACGCCGTTCCACCAGTGGCTGCACCAGCGACTGCGGGACTTCGCGTCGCTGCCCGCGCTACCGGTGGACCGGTCGCTGCCCTGGCAGCCGGTGCACACGGGCGAGGTCGCCACGCGCGCGGCCGCCCTGCTCAGCGCGGGGCCGGCGAACAGGGAGATCGAGTACGGCGGGCCCCAGGTCCTGGACACCGAGGACCTGGTCAGAACCTGGCTGCGGGCCCAGGGCCTGCGCCGCCCCTGCCTGCCCGTACGGTATCCGGGCCGCCTGTTCGCGGCCCAGCGCACGGGCCTGCTCACCACCGACGCGGCGCCGCTGGGCGAGATCACCTGGCACGACTACCTCGTGCCGCCGGCCCCGATCCTGTCGGACGACTTCGCCTCCGAGCACACCGCCTCGCCCACGAGCCCGGCCACGCAGCCGGAGCAGGACCCTGACCTGCGCGTATACGGCGGCGACGAGGGCTACGAACGCCCGACACGAAGCTAGCCGGACGTCCAGTTTTATTACACTTCGCCGACTTGTTGCTCTCTGTCTGTTATTAGAAGATGTGTCCGGTGATGAGAGGCATCCCGCTGACCAAGGACTTCGCCAACGGCGGAGTCTCCTTCTGGTACCGGCAGATCGGCCTGCCCGCCCGGCGGCCGGCGCTGCCGGGGCCCCGCGACTACGACGTCGCCATCGTCGGCGGCGGCTACACCGGCCTGTGGACCGCGTACTACCTGAAGCAGGCCGACCCCGGCCTGCGGATCGCGATCCTGGAGAAGGAGTTCGCCGGGTTCGGCGCGTCGGGGCGCAACGGCGGGTGGCTCTCCGCCGAGTTCGCCGGCTCGCGCAAGCGGCACGCCAAGGCACGCGGGCGGCAGGCGATGATCGAGCTGCAGCGGGCGATGTTCCGGTCGGTGGACGAGGTCATCGAGGTGGCCAGGGCCGAGGGCATCGACGCCGACGTGCACAAGGGCGGCCTCATCCACGTCGCCACCAACCCGGCCCAGCGCCGCCGCCTGCGGGCCGGCGTCGCCGACCTGCGGGCCTGGGGGTACGGCGAGGACGACGTGCGGCTGCTCGGCCGCGACGAGCAGCGCGAGCGCGTGCAGGTCGGGGGCGCGCTGGAGGCGTCGTACTCGCCGCACTGCGCCCGCATCCAGCCCGCCAAGCTGGCCGTCGGGCTGGCCGCCGCGGTGGAACGGCTGGGCGTGGACCTCTTCGAGGACACGACGGTCACCGAGATCCGGCCCCGTCAGCACGGCCTGGCCTCGGCGGTCACCACGCGCGGCGTCGTCTGCGCCGAGTACGTCATCCGCGCCACCGAGGGCTTCACCGCCAGCCTGGCCGGCCAGCACCGCCAGTGGCTGCCGATGAACAGCTCCATGATCGTCACCGAGCCGCTGCCCGCCGACGTGTGGAAGCACATCGGCTGGCAGGGCAACGAACTGCTGGAGGACGAGGCCCACGCCTACGTCTACGCCCAGCGCACCGCCGACGACCGCATCGCGATCGGCGGGCGCGGCGTGCCCTACCGCTTCGGCTCCCGCGTCGACCGGCGCGGCGCCACCCAGGCGCAGACGGTCGCCCTGCTGTGGCGCATGCTCGTCAAGCTCTTCCCGGCCGCCGCCGACGTCGGCGTCCAGCACGCGTGGTGCGGGGTGCTGGGGGTGCCGCGCGACTGGTGCTCGACGGTGCACCTGGACCACGCCAGCGGCCTCGGCTGGGCCGGCGGCTACGTCGGCAGCGGCGTCACCACCACCAACCTGGCCGGCCGCACGCTGCGTGACCTGGTGCTGCGGCGCGACACCCCCTTGACGGAGCTGCCGTGGGTGGGGCGGCAGGTGCGGCAGTGGGAGCCGGAGCCGCTGCGGTGGGCGGGGGTGCAGCTCATCTACGCGTTGTTCCGCGCCGCCGACCGGCACGAGAACGAGCGCATCGCCACGACCTCGGCGTACGCGCGGCTGGCGAACCTGATCTCAGGCCGCTGACCCGCCCCACTCGCACTCGGGCAGGACGCTGAAGTGGGCTTGTTCGCCAGGACGCCGCCCGTCACGCGCTCCTGTCCGGCGACCTCACACGCTCGCCGCCAGGCGATCGGCGGCGTCGGCGGCGTCGGCGGGGGCGACGTGCATCACCGCGCGCTGGGTCTCCCAGCCGGGGGTCGCGTCGCCGATCCTCGATCGCGGGATCGGTGCCCTCCATCTCATGCCGTCTCCTCGTCGTTCACCGGATCACGGGCGTTCGCCGCGCCCCCACGGGTCGTAGTCGACCTCCAGCGGCTCCTGCGGCGGCCGCTCCCCCTCGGGAACGTGCTGCAGGTTGACCCGGATGCGATACCACACGCTGCTACGCCCCCGCATCCCGTCCACCAGCACGTCGGCGGGCTCCAGCCGCGCCGCCACCTCGGGATGGCGGGCCTTCCACCGCTCGAGCCCCGCCATCGCCTCGTCCTTGTGCTCGGCCTTGGCGATCTCGATCACCGGCATCGTCTGCTGCCTGCGCCCGCTGCCCTTCGGCGGCTTGGGCGCGGGCCCGAGCTCCTCGGCCAGCTCCAGCAGCCCGTCGAGGGAGCCCGGGTGCAGGTCCATGTCCTCCCACGGGTCGCCGCGCTCGGCCAGCCGCCGCGGCACGGTGTCGACGGTGAACTCCTCCGGGCGGCAGCCCGGCACCTCGTCCCAGGTCAGCGGGGTGGACACGCGGGCGTCGGCCACCGCGCGGACGGAGTAGGCGGAGGCCACCGTGCGGTCGTAGGCGTTCTGGTTGAAGTCGACGAACACGCCGTGCCGCTCCTCCTTCCACCAGCGGCTGGTGGCCAGGTCGGGGGCGCGCCGCTCCACCTCGCGCGCCACCGTCTCGGCCGCCTTGCGGACCTTGGCGAACGGCCAGCGGCGCTCGATGCGGGCGTAGACGTGGAAGCCGCGCGAGCCGGACGTCTTGGGCCAGGCCACCAGGCCGTGATCGGCCAGCACCTCCCTGGCCACCTGCGCCGTGCGCAGCACGTCGGCCCACTCGACGCCCGGCACCGGGTCGAGGTCGATGCGCAGCTCGTCGGGCCTGGACAGGTCGTCGGAGCGCACCGGATGCGGGTTGAGATCGACGCAGCCGAGGTTGACCACCCACAGGAGCTGCGCCAGATCGGTGCAGACGACCTCCTCGGCGCTGAGCCCCGAGCGGTACTTCAGCTCGGCCACCTCGATCCAGTCGGGCCGCTTGGCCGGGGCCCGCTTCTGGAAGAACGCCTCCTGCTCGATGCCGTGCACGAACCGCTTGAGCACCATCGGCCGCCCGTGCACGCCGCGCAGCGCCGCCTCGCCGACGGCCTGGTAGAAGCGGATCAGGTCGAGCTTGGTGTGACCGGTCTGCGGGAAGACCACCTTGTCGGGGCTGGTGATGCGGACCTCGCGCCCGGCGACCTCGATGTCAGGCATGAAGGTCACGATACGCGGGCCGACCGACAACGCCGGGGAGGGTCGTTCAGCCGTCGCCGAAGGAGCCGTGGCGGCCCGCGCCCGCCGCGAAGCGGGCCGCGCCCTCCGAGGCGTCGGGCAGCGAGACGAGGCCGTGGCGCAGCTCGTTCAGCATCGCCTCGCCCTCCTCCAGCCCGTCCTGCTCCAGCACCGACATCCGGTCGCCGCGCAGGCACTCCTGCGGGAACCCGGCCAGCTCCCTGGCCAGCGACTCCGCGTGCGGCCTGGCGGTGCCGGCGGGGACGAGCCGGTTGGCCAGCCCCCACTCGTACGCCTCGGGCGCCTCCACGGGCCGCCCGGTGAGGATCATGTCCATCGCCCTGGACGTGCCGATGAGCCGCGGCAGCCGTACGGTGCCGCCGTCGATGAGCGGCACCCCCCACCTCCGGCAGAACACCCCGAACACCGCGTCCCGCTCGGCCACCCGCAGGTCGCACCAGAGCGCCAGCTCCAGCCCGCCGGCCACGGCGTGCCCGGACACGGCGGCGATGACCGGCTTGGCCAGGCGCAGCCGGGTCGGCCCCATCGGCCCGTCGCCCTCCTCGCCGACGTGGTTGTCGAGCGTCTTGAGGTCGGCGCCGGCGCAGAACGTGCCGCCCTCCCCCCACAGCACCGCCACGGCGGCGTCGGAGCACTCGAAGTCGCGAAACGCCTCGGTCAGCGCGTCGGCGGTCTTGCGATCGACGGCGTTGCGCGCCTCGGGCCTGCTGATCACCACGGTGGTGACCGGGCCCTGGCGCTCCACGCGTACGGTCATGCGGCCCTCCTCGGGAGAACGTGCGGTAGCGCTCCTCGGGGAACGTGCAGAGCGTACGTCGCCGCCGGGGCAGGGGCCAGCGCCCGCGTTCTGTCGCCCCCGGTTGCTATAGATGGGCGCATCGTCAGGCACGACAACGGGACAGGACAGCCGATGGACGCGTGGGGTGGCCTCAGCGAGGCGGACGAGCAGGAGTTCGCGCGGCTCGACGCGGCCTTCGAGGCCGGTGAGGAGCTGATCGACGAGTGGGGGGCGGAGTTCGCGACGTGGGCGCACGTCAGGCTCTGCGAGGCTCCGGCCGACGAGCGGCGCCTGGCGCTGGTGGAGCAGGCGGCCCGGGGCGAGCAGGCGTGGGACAGGGACTCGGTCACCGGTCTGTGGCAGCTGGCGATCGGCTCGGCGCCCCAGTGGGGCGCAGCCGGGGCCGACCGGTTTCGCGTGCCGCTGGCCGCCACCGCCTCGCTGCCCTATCCGGAGCGGTGGCAGGTGCTGCATCGCGATCTGTCCTGGTTACGCCGCTACCGGGTGTCGACGTGGGAGCTCATCGGCGACCAGGTGGCGGCGCTGCTGACCGAGCCGGAGACCGGCGACCCGGCAGAGGCGGCCCGTAACGTGCTGTGGGAGGAGGACCCGTTCGCGGCCCGGCTGCTCGAAGCGTTCGCGCCGCGGCTGGGCTGCCCGCAGGTGCTGCCGCTGCTGCGGCATTGGGCCACCGCCCGCGACTCCAGGCCGGGCCCGCGCTGGCAGTGGGACGCCAGGGAGCTGCTGACCGGGCAGGCCGTCGAGGTGATCCCCGAGGTGTTGCGGGCGCTCGCCGCCCATCGCGAGACCACGATCCAGCGCCGGCACCAGGCGGAGCGGGTCTTCGTGCGCGAGCACACCGCCACGACGTTGCGCGGCCTGATCTGGACCTGCGAGCTGATCAAGGAGCCGTGGGTGACGCCGCTGCTCGGCGACGTGGCCGTGACGACGGGCACCGGCATCGGCGGCTCCGGCGCGAACGCGCGCAGCGAGCTGCTGGCCAACGCCGCGATCGGGGTGCTGGCCAGGCGCGGCGGCGTGGAGGTGGTCCCGCAGCTGGCCCGCGTGCAGGCGAAGGTGCGCAAGAAGACGATCCTGGCCGCGGTGGACCGCACGCTGCACGAGGTGGCTGGGCGGGCGGGGCTCTCCCCCGAGCAACTGCTGGACCGCACCGTGCCCACGTTCGGGCTCGGCCGCGACGGCACCCGTACCGAGCGGGGGCTGAGCCTGTCGCTGGACGGGCGGATCAGCTACGAGGGCCGCAAGACCATCCCCAAGACGGTGGACCGGGAGCTGCTGGCCGAGTTCAGGGCCACGGCCAAGGAGCTGCAGAAGGCGGTGCCGGCGGAGCGGTTCCGGATCGAGCGGGCGCTGGCCACCGAGCGGATCTGGCGGTGGCGGGACGTGTGCGAGCACTTCCTCGACCACCCGGTCACCGGCGCGCTGGCCCGCGACCTCATCTGGGAGATCCTCCAGGGCCCCGCCGGGCTGCCTGTCCAGGTGGACGGGGCCTGGGAGCTGACCGATCCGGCGGGCCGCCGCATCCAGCCGTTCCCCGACACGCCCGTCCTGCTGTGGCACCCCATCGCGCACGACGCGCAGGAGGTGCGCGGCTGGCGTGACCACCTCATCGCCGACGAGCGGCGCCAGCCGTTCAAGCAGGCCTTCCGCGAGGTCTACCTGCTCACCCCGGCCGAGGAGGTGACCCGCGACCACTCCCGCCGCTTCGCCCGCCACCTGCTGCGCTACGGCCAGGCCAAGGCGCTGCTGAGCGGGCGCGGCTGGACCGGCATGTCGCTGGGCCACTGGGACTGGGAGTGCGGCTCGCACCAGAGCCAGGCCACCAAGAACCTGCCCGGCGGCCTGACCGCGCACTGGGAGTTCCACCTCGACGAGCACTCCATCGAGCGTGACGGCGCCGGCACGGTCTCGATCTGCGTCAGCGGCGAGCTGTACTTCAGCACCGACGGCCGCCGGGTGCGGCTGGCCGAGGTGCCGCCGCTGACGCTGTCGGAGGTGCTGCGCGACGCCGATCTGACCGTCGGTGTCGCCTCCACCGGGCTGGACCCGGAGGGGCACGGCGCGTACTGGGAGTCCTGCAGCTTCGGCGACCTCAGCGAGTCGGCCGAGATGCGCCGCGACGCGCTGGCCCGGCTGCTGCCCCGGCTGGCCATCGCCGACCGGTGCACGCTGGACGGCCGGTTCCTGCACGTCAAGGGTGACCTGCGGACGTACAAGATCCACCTGGGCTCCGGCAACATTCTCATGGAGCCCAACGACGCCTACCTGTGCATCGTCCGGAGCGGTGGCGGCGACCAGGTGTTCCTGCCGTTCGAGGAGGACGGCGGCGTGTTGTCGCTCATCCTGTCGAAGGCGTTCCTGCTGGCCGCCGACACCGCGATCACCGATCCGTCGATCATCCGGCAGATTCGCTGAAGGCGCCCGCGAGCAGCTCGTCGAAGGGGTCGTCGGCGGGGCGGTCGATGCCGCGCAGCGGGCCCTGGTCCGCCAGGTGCGCCTCGGCGTACAGGCGGGCCACGAGGGCCTTGCGCTCGTCGTCGAGCCCCCAGGTGGCCTGGTCCTCCAGAAGCGCGGCGGCGTAGACGTCGGCCATGAACTGCGCCAGCGGGTACAACCGCGCCTCGGCCGCCGCGGGCTCCAGCGCGGACCACGCCTCGACGGCCTTGGTGAGGTCGTCGACGCGGGCCTGGACCAGGTCGGAGGTGGCCAGGGCGCGGACGTGGTCGAGGAAGGGCAGGTGGGCGCGTTCCTTGAGCATGGCGCGGCGCACGTCCAGGCAGAGGATGTTGTCTCCGCCCTCCCAGATCGGGTTGACCTGCGCGTCGCGCAGCAGGCGGGCCACCGGCCACTGCTCGATGTAGCCGTTGCCGCCGTGCACCTCGACGGCGTCGGAGGCGGCGGTCACGCCGAGGCGGGCGGCGCGCAGCTTGATCAGCGCGGGCGCCAGGCGCAGCCGGGGCCCGACGTGCCCGTCGAACACCATCGCCTGCGCGGCCTCGACCTCGACGATCAGCTCGCTCAGCTTGCGCCGCATGAGCGGCTGCTCGACGAGCGGCCGGCCGAACGCCTCGCGGGCGCGGGCGTAGCAGAGCGCCTCAACCAGTGCCCGCCTGGCCACGCCGACGCCCATCATGGCCACGCCCAGGCGGGAGGCGTTGGTGAGCTTCATCATCGTGCCGAGCCCCGAGCCGGAGCCCTGCCCGGCCAGCAGGAACGCCTCCGCGCCCGCCAGCTCGACCTCGGCGGAGGCGACGGACCTGGTGCCGAGCTTGTCCTTGAGCCTGCGGATGCGCACCCCGTTGCGGCTGCCGTCGCGCCGCTCCCACAACACCAGGAACGGCGCCACGGCGCCTTCGGGCAGCCTGGCCAGCACGACGAAGGCGGAGCCGTTGGCGTTGGAGGCGAACCACTTGTAGCCGGTCAGCAGCCACGCGTCGCCGGCGGGCACCGCCTCGGTCTCCAGCGCCGCCAGGTCGGAGCCGCCGGTCCGTTCGGTGAAAAGCTGTGCGGCCTCGCCGGAGTAGTAGCCGTTGGCGAAGATCTCCCGCACCCGGTCGCGTACGTCCGCGGGCGCGTGCTTCTCGGCAAGCGAGACCACCATGTCCCCGCCTGTGCCGAGCGCGCAGCCCATCCCGATGTCGGCCTGGTCGAGCAGGTACGTCCAGGCGGCGCCCAGCGCGGCGGGATCGGCCCCGTTCGCCCTGGCCTGCCCGGCGAAGGACGGGGAGGTGAAGTTGTCGGCCATCAGCGCCTGGCGGGCGGTGTGGAAGGACGGCGGCATGACGACCTGGCTGACGTCTCTGCCCCACTTGTCGTACTTCTCCAGCCGCGGCGGGTTGCGGTCGGTCTCCTCGGCGCATGCGGCGACGAGACCGCCCGTCAGCTCGCCGAGCCGGTCGAGGTGCGGCTGCGCCCAGGCGAAGCCGTCACCCAGGTGCCGCCGCATGAGCAGGCGGAGCGTGGGGTCGCAGCGCCACCAGTTGCGCCCCGCGGCGCCCTGGTAGCGCTCGGTGGCGTAACGGTCGCTGCGGTCGAACGGTTCGATGAGATACCGGCCCATACTCGCGAGTGTTACATATACTCGACACGCGATGGAAGAGCGTAATGGCCTGAGTGCGCGTTCGGCGGTGCTGAGCGCGCTGCTGGGCAGCCACCCGCCCCGGCTGCCCGCCCGCCACCTGGTGCGCATCGGCGCGCTGTTCGGCATCGCGGAGGGCACGGTCAGGGTGGCGCTGTCGCGCATGGTGGCGGCCGGTGACCTGCTGCAGAGCGACGGGCAGTACACGCTGTCGCAGCGGCTGGTGGAGCGCCAGGCCAGGCAGGACGAGAGCCGCGACCCGCACACCAAGGCGTGGGACGGCACGTGGGAGGTGGCCGTGGTGACGGCCGAGCGGCGCGCGCCCGCCGACCGGGCCGCGCTGCGGCACACGATGACCGCGCTGCGCCTGGCCGAGCTGCGCGAGGGCACCTGGCTGCGCCCGGCGAACCTGGTGCGGGCCTGGCCGGAGATCGTCACCGCGCAGTGCACGCTCATCGACGGCCGCCCGCACGGCGACCCCACTCCCCTGCTGTGGGACCTGGACGGCTGGGCGGCCGAGGCGCGGCGCCTGGAGCGGGCGCTCGACGGCGCGCGGGGGCTGGCCGAGGGCTTCCTCGTCTCGGCCGCCGTGCTGCGCCACCTGCTGGCCGACCCGCTGCTGCCCACCGAGCTGCTGCCGGACGGCTGGCCGGGCGCGCGGCTACGGGCCCGCTACGACGCCTTCGACCGCCGCTACCGCGAGGTGCTGCAGGAGCACCTCAGAGGCTGACGCCGAAGATCGTCCGCTTGTTCCTGAACTCGCTGACGCTCCACAGCTTGCCGTCCTGCACGGTCAGGTCCTCGGGGCCGATCGGGAACGGCCTGGTCTGCAGCTCTGCCCCCTTGTACACGAGCAGCTTGCCGTTGGCGGTGGAGCCGGCCGACTGGCTCAGGTACCACGTGCCGCGGTACGACATCGCGCCCTGGATCTTCGGGTGCCCCATGACGAACGCGTCGACGGGCTCCCCGCCCGCCAGGTCCAGGTCCCAGCGCCCCACCCAGCCGTCGGGGGTCCTCTCCTGGTACTGGCCCGTGATGAGCCGCGGCGTGTCGCCGCTGCGGTCGATCGAGACGAACGAGAACAGCGGCCCCGGCCGCGCCACCCGCCACAGGTCGGTCTGCGGGATGACGTAGCGGTAGCCGAAGGCGTGCAGCCTGCCGCCGTGGCGGCCGACGCGCTTGCCGTCGCCCAGGTCGTTCTGCGCGGTGCGCAGGTCGAGCAGGTTGTTGAGGTCGAAGACGCGCAGCCCCCGGGTGGTGTCGGCGACGTAGAGCAGGTCGCCGTGGCAGGCGATGCCGCCGGCGTGGATGTCGATCGGCCCGTACGAGCCGTCCGGCTTGGCCTGCACCAGCAGCGCGTGCTGGTACTTCAGCGACTTGGGGCTGAAGAACGACACCCTGATGCCCCGCTCGCCCGCCTGCGGCTTGAAGTACCAGCTCACCATGAACGCGGGGATCCCGATGGCGCCCGAGTCCTCGCTGCCGGTCAGGCCCTGGGGATACCAGTCGGCGGTGTCCTGGTCCTTGTCGTCGAAGGCGTACCACTCGGCGGGCCTGGGCCGCATCGAGCCCATCGCCGCGGCGGCGCCCTTCCTCGTGCCGGTCCTGTTGGCCTGCGCCAGCACCGCCTCGACGGACGTGCCGCCGATCTCGCTCGCCAGCTTGGCCGCCCCCTCGGCCAGGTCGCCCGTCTCCCGATTCAGGGCAAAGGCCGCCTTATCGGTGGGAACCATCCCCGTACCCGCCATATCCGCCTCACCTTTTCCGTCTCTTGACCAGTTTGACGGAACGGGGATGGTCAAGGTTGGCGATCACTTCCACAAATGCACGGGCGTCCCCGAGAGTGCCAGCTCGCGGTAGCGGCGCACGAGCTCGCGCCGGTCGCCGCCGAGGCGCGCCAGCGTCTCCCGCTGCCACACCGAGCCGGTGCGGCGCAGCCGGGTCCGCTGCGCGATCACGTCCAGGGCCCGGTCGGCGTCGTTCGGCGCCACCCCGGCTCCCAGCAGCCCCTTCCTGGCCTCGGGCAGCAGGTACAGGACCAGCTCCGCGGCGTCGTGCTCGCCCTCCATGCCCGGCCAGGAGAGCTTGGCGTCCAGGCCGTGCATGGCGGCGTGGTAGAAGTTCTGGTACGCCGTCGCGAACCGGTACCCGGTCAGGTCCCGCTCGGCCTGCGAGAGCGTCAGCCCGAGCAGGAAGGCCGTGTTCGCCGCCATGTCCGCGCAGGAGGGCCCGGCGGGCAGCGCCCGCATCTCGATGCGCAGGTGACCGCCGTCGGCGGGGTCGTAGACGGGGCGGTTCCACTGCCAGATCGTGCCCTGGTGCAGCCGCAGCTCCGGCACCTCGTGCCGGTCCGCGCCCTCGGTGAGGTCGGGCACGATCGGGTCGTAGTCCTGCACGTACCGCTCGAACAGCTCGTGCGCGCCCTCGCGCACCCAGTCCGAGCCGAACGTCACCCGCCCGTCCCTGCGCTCGCGCCGCTGCACGTCCCGGTCGTCGGCGGCCTCCTCCATGAGCGCGATGCGGGTCTCCTCCCACAGCTCGCGCCCCAGGAAGAACGGCGAGTTCCCGCACGCCGCCAGCACCGGCCCGATGGCGAGCTGGGCGGCGTTGAACAGGCGGGCGAACCGCTCGGGCGGCGTACGGATGTGCACCTGCCAGGAGGTGTTGGCGCTCTCCAGGATCACGTCCTCGACCGACAGCTCCAGGTCGTCGATCTTGACCAGGAACGGCTCCAGCCGCAGCCGCCGCAGGCCCCTGCTCATGGCCCGGTAACGGTTCTGATCGCTCATCGCGCCCAGCGTGAAGTCCTCGGTGTCGAGCGTGGGCAGGATGCCGATGGGCAGCGCGCCGCCGCCCCGCACGGCGCCGTCCACCTTGGTGATGGTCTCCTGCACCTCGGCGCTCAGCCGCTCGAAGGGCCTGCCCGCCAGGGGCAGCGGGGTCAGGTTCACCTCGAGGTTGTAGCGGCCCAGCTCCAGCACCACGCGGTCGTCGCCCAGGGCGTCACGCACCTGGTCGTTGCGTGACAGCGGCCGCCCGTCCTCGTCGATCAGGAACAGCTCCAGCTCGGCCCCGATCGTGACCGGTCCCTGGCCGAAGCCGGGGGTGTCGAGCAGCTCGCGCAGCACGCCGAGCTGCTCCCGGATGCGTTCCCCGAAGCGGGCATACTCCGCCTCGGTAAATCGCTCCTTATCCAGATCTCTTCCCATCACCCCAATCTGTCCCAAAAGTCAGCCTTGACACCTTCACCAGCGAACGGTGCCCGCATCCTCCAGATAGGCGCCGCTGGGACCGTTCTCATCCAGCGTGGCGAGCCGGACGGCGATGGCCGCGCCCTGCTCGGGCGTGCGGAACCCCTGGTGCTGGTTGAGGTCGGTGGCGCAGTAGCCGGGGTTGGCGGCGTTCACCTTGATCGGGGTGTCCTTCAGCTCCTTGGCGTAGCAGACCGTGACCATGTTGAGCGCGGACTTGGAGGAGTTGTAGGTCAGGGCGTTGAACTCGCCGAACGGGCTGTCCGGGTCCACCGCCATGGCCAGCGAGCCCAGCTCGCTCGACATGTTCACGATCCGCCCCGCCGGCGACCTGCGCAGCAGCGGCAACATCGCGTTGGTCACGGTGACGACGCCGAACACGTTCGTCTCGTAGACCTCCCTGATCTGCGCGGCCGTGGCGGCGCTGGGCACGAAGGCGGCCGGGTCACCGGTGATGCCGGCGTTGTTGACCAGGATGTCGAGGCGGCCGTACTCGCTGTCGATCCACTTCGCGGCGGCGGCCACGCTCTCCTCGTCGGTGACGTCGAGCCGGACGTACGGCTGCCCGAGCCGCTCGGCGGCGGCCTTGCCGCGCCCCTCGTCACGCGACCCCACGACCGTGGTGACGCCCTGCTCGGCCAGCAGGCGCGCGATCTCGTAGCCGATGCCCTTGTTGGCACCCGTGATGAGTGCGATTCTCGTCATGCCTCCACGTTCGCCCTGGTCACGGGCCGGCGGGAGAGACCTGGGGAGGCTGGTATCAGCGGTACCACCCACGCGGGCGGTTCCGTCACCGACGATGGAAGCATGAACCGCGACGAACTCGCCGAATTCCTCCGCGTCAGCCGCGCCCGGATCACGCCCGCGGACGTGGGCCTGCCGGCCGGGGGCACCCGCCGAACGCCGGGCCTGCGCCGGCAGGAGGTCGCGCAGCTCGCGGGCATGTCGATCGACTACTACATCAGGCTGGAGCAGGGCCGGGGCCCGCACCCGTCCAGGCAGGTGGTCAACGCGCTGGCCAGGGCCCTCATGCTGGGCCAGGACGAGCGCACCCACCTGTTCCACCTGGCGGGCCAGCCGCTGGACCCGCCGCGGATCAGGGAGGATGTGCCGCAGAGCATGCTGCACCTGATCGCGTTCCTGGACGAGGTGCCCGCCTACGTGCTCGACGCCCGCTACGACCTGCGGGCCTGGAACCCCATGGCGTCCCTCCTCATGGGCGGCCTCGACTGCCTGGCGCCCGACGAGCGCAACGTCCTGCGCTGGGTCTTCATGTCGCCCGACATCGGCGCGCACTTCGACGACGAGGAGAAGGGCGCCTTCGCCCGCGCCTCGGTCGCCGACCTGCGCGCCGCCGCGGGCCGCTATCCGGACGACCGGCGGATCCAGGCGCTGGTGGCCGAGCTGCTCGCGCTCAGCCCCGAGTTCGCCGAGCTGTGGGCGCGGCACGAGGTCCGGGTGCGCAGGGAGCAGCGCAAGCACATCCACCACCCGGCCATCGGCGCGATCGAGACGATCTGCCAGGTCATGCCGGTGCCCGACCGCGACGACCTGCGCCTGGTGCTCTACACCACCGAGCCAGGCTCGCCGTCGCACCGGGCCTTGCGCGAGCTGCGGCAACTCACTCTAAGCTCATGAGATGCGAGCGGTTGCCTTTGACATCTTCGGTGGGGAGCTCGACGTGCGCGAGCTGCCCGATCCTTCCCCAGCCCCGCACGGAGCGGTGATCAGAGTCGAGGCGACGGGGCTGTGCCGCTCCGACTGGCACGGCTGGCAGGGCCACGACCCCGACATCAAGGTCCTGCCCCACGTGCCGGGGCACGAGCTGGCCGGCGTGGTCGAGGCGGTCGGCTCCGACGTGCGCGGCTGGCTGCCGGGAGCGCGCGTGACCGTGCCGTTCATCTGCGCCTGCGGCTCCTGCGCCGCGTGCGCCACCGGCGAGCAGCAGGTCTGCGAGCGGCAGACGCAGCCGGGCTTCACGCACTGGGGCTCCTTCGCCGAGTACGTCGCCATCGACCACGCCGACGTCAACCTGATCGCCGTGCCCGAGGACATGGCCTACGCCACGGCGGCCGGCCTCGGCTGCCGCTTCGCCACCGCCTTCCGCGCCGTGGCCCAGGTCGGCGAGGTACGCCCCGGCGAGTGGGTGGCCGTGCACGGCTGCGGCGGCGTGGGCCTGTCGGCCGTGATGATCGCGACGGCGGCGGGCGCCAGGGTCGTGGCGGTGGACATCAGCAGCGACGCCCTGCACCTGGCGGAGCTGGCGGGGGCCACGCACTTCGTCAATGGCTCGGCCGGTGACGCGGCGGCCCAGGTCAGAGAGCTGACCAGAGGTGGCGCGCACGTCTCGATCGACGCGCTGGGCAGCCCCGCGACGTGCGCCGCCTCCGTCGAGAGCCTGCGCCGCAGGGGCCGGCATGTGCAGGTCGGGCTGCTGCCCGGCGGGCCCACCCCGGTGCCGATGGACCGGGTGATCGGCCACGAGCTGCGGCTGCTGGGCAGCCACGGCATGGCCGCGCACGCCTACCCGCCCATGCTGGAGATGATCAGGGCCGGGATCCTGCACCCCGACCAGCTCGTCACCCGCACGATCGGCCTGGCCGACACCGGCAAGGCGCTGGCCTCGATCGGCTCGGTGCCGGGCGTCACGATGATCACTCCCCGGTGATCACTCCGCGGCGATCGCGCCCTCGGTGATCACGCCCTCGGTGATCATCCTTCCGGTCGCACCCGCAGCGTCCTGAGCACCAGGGCGAGCATGCCGTGGTGGGCCACGAGCATGACCAGCTCGATCCGGCCCGCCTCGTCGTAGCGGTCGCACAGCGCCGCCCACGTCGCGTCCGTCAGGTCGCCCGCGTAGTACAGGTCGTCGGCGACCTGGAGCACGAGCTGGTCCTCGACCGACCACAGCGCGTCCGGCCTGCGGACCAGCTCGATCTCCTGGCTCGTCAGACCCGCCTCGCGGGCGAGGCGGGCGTGCCTGCCCCACTCGTAGGCGCTGTCGCAGTGGTGGGCGGTGCGCAGGATGGCCAGCTCGCGATCCCTGGCGGGCAGCGTGCCGTCCTGGAGCGCGCCGTGGAAGCCCCGCCAGCCCCGGTAGAGCCCGGGGTGGCGGGCCAGGGTGGCGAACACGTTGTCGGGATGGGCCTTGGTGAAGTCGTCCCAATGTTCGGGCGGAAGGGGCCGCACACGGGGTTTCATGTTCGCCAGCATCTCCCAATCGGACGGACGCTTGGTAGCTCTCCCTCAGGGTACGGGCGGGGTTCAGATAACGGCTTTGACGGCCAATTAGAAGCACTTTTCATGATTGGGTCAATACGGCAGGATTAAAGGGCCCGCAGACGTTGCAAGCCTGGTCGACCGCAAGGACGCATGGTGATTCGAACGTTGCTCGCTGAGGACATGAAGCTGGTACGAGGCGCGCTTGTGGCGCTGCTGGCCTATGAAGAGGACATCGAGGTCGTGGCCGAGGTGGATCGGGGCGACCGCATCCTGGCCGCCGCCCGGGCCAGCCGCCCCGACGTCGCGGTGCTCGACATCGCCTTACCCGGCATGGACGGGCTCGCCGCCGCGGGCGTGCTGCACGAGAAGTTACCCGAGTGCGGGGTCCTCATCCTGACCGGCGTCGGCACGCCCGGCCTGCTCAAGCGGGCCCTCGACGTGCACGTACGCGGGTTCATGGCCAAGGACGCGCCTCCCGGGCGGCTGGCCGACGGCATCCGCAGGGTGGCCGAGGGGGAGCGCGTCATCGACTCCGAGCTGGCGATCGCGGCCATGCGGCCGGCCGAGGCGCCGCTGACCCAGCGCGAGCTGGACGTCATCGGGGCCGCGGCGGACGGGGCGTCGGTCGGGGAGATCGCGGCCTCGCTGTACCTGGCCGAGGGAACGGTCCGCAACTACCTGTCCAGGACCACGGCCAAGCTCGGGGCGCGCAGCCGGATCGACGCCATCCGCATCGCCAGGGAGTCAGGCTGGATCTGAGCCGGTGTGGGCCGACAGGAAGGCCAGCACGTCGGCGGCCAGCGCGATCGAGCGGCTGACCGCCCTGGCCCCGTGGCCCACATCCGGCTCGTGGCGCAGCAGGACCGGCCGGTCCCCGCCGCTCGCCCACTGCAGGGCCGCGCACATCTTGCGGGCGTGCATCGGGTCCACCCGGGTGTCGGCCGCCGCCACGGTGAACAGCGTGGCCGGATAGTCGGTGCCCTTGCGTACGTGGTGGTAGGGCGAGTAGCCGAGCAGCCAGCCGAGCTGCTCGGGGTCGTCGGGGTCGCCGTACTCGCCGGTCCAGGAGGGGCCGAGGCCGCTGAGGTGGTAGCGGGCCATGTCGAGCAGCCCGGCCGAGCACACCACGGCGGCGAACAGGTCGGGCCGCTGGGTGAGCGCGGCGCCGACGAGCAGGCCGCCGTTCGACTCGCCCCAGATGCCGAGCTGCTCCGGCGTCGTCCAGCCGTCGGCGATCAGCTTCTCCGCGGCGGCCACGAAGTCGTCGAACACGTTCTGCTTGCGCTCCAGCATGCCGTCGCGGTGCCACGCCTCGCCCTCCTCGCCGCCGCCGCGCAGGTTGGCGATGGCCAGCACGCCGCCCGCCTCGACCCAGGCCAGGGAGTCGGCGGCGTAGCCGGGCATGAGGGGGATGCCGAAGCCGCCGTACCCGCTGAGTATCGCCGGGCGCGGGCCGCCCCGGGAGGGGCGGGCGACGACGACCATGCGGACGGGCGTGCCGTCGGCGGAGGTGTACTCGATGTGGTGGCTGCGCACCTCGGGCTGCGCGACCCGGCCGGGCGCCGCCGACCAGCGGGTGGTGGTGTCGGTGCGGGCGTCGTAGCGCCAGACCTCGGCGGGGGTGACGGCGTCGGTGTAGGCGAACCACGCCTCGGGGCCGCCTCCCGGGCGCGAGGTGAGCGAGGCGATCGAGCCGTTGCCGGGCAGCGGGACCATGCCCAGCCGCGCGCCCGTGCGGGCGTCGTGCACGGCGATCTCGCCGACCGCGTGCCGGGTCCTGGACACCAGCAGCCGGTCCCCGTCCAGCAGCGTGAACGCTCCCAGCACGGCCTCCCCGTCCTCCGGGATCAGCTCCCGCCAGGCGGTGGGCGCCGCCGGATCGGCCACGCAGAGCCTGCGGCGCGGGGCGTCGCGGTCGGTGAGCAGGTACAGGCGGCCGTCGCGGGCGACCGCGCCGGCCGTGCGGGCGTGCGAGCCCTCCTGTACGGGCCGGGGCGCCGGATCCGCGCCCGCCAGGTCGGCCAGCCAGAGCGAGTTGCCCGACGCGGTTCCCGCCGAGATCGTCAGCCAGCGGCCGTCGGGGCTGATCTGCACGCCGTAGGAGATCGCACCCCTGGTGAAGACGGGCACGTCGGCCTCGGCGGAGCCGATCGTGTGCAGGAACACGCCCTGCTGGAAGCGGACGTAGTAGAACGCCGCGCCGCCGGGCAGCCAGGCGACCGCCGAGTAGCGGCACCCGCCGATGGGCCCGTCGACGATCTCGCCGGTGGCCAGGTCGCGCACGTACAGGCACGCCTTCTCGTCGCCGCTGCGCGAGGTCTGGTACGCCAGGCGGCGGCCCTCCAGGTCGGGTTGCCAGTCGTCCAGCGTCGTCAGGCCGGTGGGGTCCAGCTCCATGGGGTCGAGCACCACGCGGTCGTCGCAGCAGAGCACCGGGTGCTCCTGCGACGGGGACTGGCGCAGGTGGAAGCGCTTGTCGCCGCGCCAGACGGGCACGGTGACCAGGCCCGTCTCGCGCAGCTCGGTCAGCCGGGCCAGGAACCGCTCGCGCCGGGGCAGGGCGGCGGCGCTGTCGCGCCAGAGCCGGTCCTGGGCCGCCAGCCAGTCCTGGGTGCGGGGGTCGAGGGGGTCCTCCAGCCAGCGGTACGGGTCGTCGATCTCGTGGCCGTGGTGGCGGTCGGTGAGGGGGAGGCGCTCGGCGGGCGGATAGTTGTCTGGAAATTTCATGACACGGGCTCCGGGTGCCAGTGGCCGGCCAGGTCGGCGTACAGGGGGGAGGTCCGGATCAGCTCCTCGTGGGTGCCGATCGAGACGCGGGTGCCGTCCATGAGGAGGATGCGGCGCGCGCGCAGGGCGGAGGTGAGGCGGTGGGCGATCACGACGAGCGTGCCGCCCCTGCGGGCGAACGCGGCCTCGGCCCTGGCCTCGGTGGCGGGGTCCAGATGGCAGGTGGCCTCGTCCAGGATGATCAGGGAGGCGGGGGCCAGGTAGGCGCGCGCCAGGGCGATGAGCTGGCGCTGGCCCGCCGAGAGCGCGCCCGGCTCGACCTGGGCGTCGTAGCCGCCCAGCTCGTCCACCAGGCCGGCCGCCCCGACGGCCGCGACGGCCTCCTCGAGGCCGGTGTCCGGCTCCGCGTGGTAGAGCAGGTTCTCGCGCAGCGTGCCGCGGAAGACATAGGCCTCCTGCGGGATCAGCACGCGGGCACCGAAGTCCACCTGGTCGGCGGGCACTCCCCCGATCAGCACCTCGCCCTCACCGGGGCGCAGCATGCCGCTGATCAGGGACGCGAGCGTGGACTTGCCCGCGCCGCTGGGGCCCACGACCGCCAGGTGGTCGCCCTCGGGGATCGTGAGGTCCAAGGAGTCCAGCACGGGGGCGGAGTGCGGGCCGTAGGCGAAGGTGACGGCGCCGAGCCGGACCTCGCCGGTGAGCGGGCGGATCCGGGGCCCGGCCGGGACGCCGGGCGGGGCCAGCTGGAGGATGCGGCCGAGTGAGACGGCGAGCCGGACGCCGCTGACGCCGAGCCCCTGCACGAGCCCGCCGAGCGCGGGCGCCAGCGACTGGGTGACGTAGGCGAGGGTGCCGACGACCACCCCGGCCCCCACCCCGCGCTCCAGCAGCCACGGGGTCCCGGCCAGGACGAGCACGACGGGCAGCCAGCCGCCGGCGGCCAGGGCCGCGGTGCGGACGGCGCTCACCCGGGCCAGCGTGCGCGCGGCGGCGGCCTGCGCACCGACCCGGTGCCCGAACCGTCCCGTCACGCTCTCCCGCAGCCCGCAGGCCTCGATGTCGCGCAGCGCGCCCGCCACCCCGGTCATGGCCTCGGCCAGCCGCTCGTCGGCCACGAGGTAGGCGCGCTGCCGCCGGGCCAGTGCGGGCAGCGAGGCCAGGAACAGCGCGAGCCCGGCCAGGAAGGGCGGCATGACCAGCATGAGCGTCTCGGGAGCCAGCGTCAGCAGCCCCAGCACGACGCTGGCCACCGTGAACACGAATCCCCGCACGGTGGTGACCACGGCTGCGAAGGCGTCCCTGGCCAGCTCGACCTGGAGCCCCGCCCTGGCCACGGCGGCGCTGTCGCGCCCGGTGCCCGTCCTGATCGCGCCCTCGACCACCCGGGTCAGCAGGTCGTCCCTGAACGGCTCCGCCAGCGCCGCGACGACCAGCACGACCTGCCGCGCCGCCACCGCCCCCGCCAGCCAGGCCAGCCCGAGCGCGGCCAGCCAGCCGAGGCCGAGCCACGGCTGCGCGACGGCGAACCCGTCCTCGATGGCCCGCGCGACGGCGTGCCCGATGAGGAACGCGGGCGCCGCCTCCACCAGCGACCAGAGGCCGAGCCTGACGAGCTGCCGGGGCTCCCGCCGCAGGGCGTGGACGGCCGGGTTCACGACGCGGCTCCCTGGAAGAGCGTCCGGTAGGCCGGGTCCTGCCAGAGCACGTGGTGCGGGCCGCAGGCGCGGACCGTGCCGTCGTCGAGCCAGACGACCTGGTCGGCGCGGGCGGCGGTGGCCAGGCGGTGGGCCGCGATGAGGCGGGTGCGGCCGAGCCGGTCGGTGGTGAGTGCCTGGGCGACCTGGCGCTCGGTCACGGTGTCGAGGCTGGAGGTGGCGTCGTCGAGCACCAGCAACCGCTCGCCCTGGGCGAACGCCCTGGCCAGGCCGATGCGCTGGCGCTCGCCGCCGGACATGGGGGCGTCGGCGAGCGGGGTGGCGTAGCCGAGCGGGAGCCTGCGGATGAACGGGTCCGCGCACGCGGCTCCGGCGGCTGTGGTGACGAGCCCGCGGTCCGCAGCCGTCGTACTGAGCCCGCAGTCGGCGGCCGTCGTGATGAGCCCCCGGCCGGCGTCCGCCCCCTCCCGAACGGGCGCCGGCTCGGGCTTGATGGCCTCGCCGATCGTCTCGCCGACCAGCACCGGGCGTTCGAAGGCGTAGCCGATGGCCCGCCGCAGCTCCGGCTCCGCCAGTTCGGGCAGCGGCACGCCGTCGAGCAGCACGGTGCCGCGCTCGGGATCGGCCAGCCGGCCCGCCAGCGCCGCCAGCAGCGACTTGCCCGACCCCGACCGCCCGACCACGGCGGTCACGCGTCCGCCGGGGAGCGTGAGGTCGCCGACGGCCAGGCCGTTCGCGGTCACGTCACGGAATTCGAGGGTCCCGGGGCCGGGCGGGAGGGTGCGGGTGCCGTACCGGACGGGTGGCAGGTCGAGCACCTCGGCCACCCGTCCGGCGGCGGCGCGCGCCCTGGCCAGGCCGCCGATGTGGCCCAGCGCCGTGCTGAGTGAGGCCCCGAGCACGGCATAGCGCGCGGCGGCGTAGAGCTCGCCGATGGTGAGGTCGCCGGCGGCGAGCAGGAGCCCGCCCACGGCGAGCACGGCGACCTCCAGCAGCGGCACGACCACCCCGGACCGGACGGTGGCCGAGGCGTTGGCCCGCCACAGCGCCATCCCGTGCGCGCGCAGCCGGGGCAGCGGCGCGAGCACGCGGCGCGACTCGCGCTCGGCCGTGCCGGCGGCGGCGATCGTGCGGGCGCCGCCCAGCGCCTCCACGAGGCGGGCGGCCAGCTCGCCCTGCACCTCCTGGTAGCCGCCCGCGATCGTGGTCGTGGTGCGCAGGAAGGCACGCAGGACGAGGAGGATGACGACGATGCCCGCCCCGAGCGTCAGCGTCAGGACGGGAGCGATGAGGGTGAGCGCGACCAGCGCGCCCGCCGTCGGTACGAGAAGGGCGAGCGCGCTGGTCACGGTCTCGGGCGCCCTGCCGACCTCCTCGGCGTTCAGGCCGGCCCGGGTGACGAGCTCGCCTTCCGGGAAGCGGCGGGTGGCCGCCGAGCCGGAGCCGAGGACGTGGCGCAGCACGCCGGAGCGCAGGGTGGCGGCGGCGTGGGCGCCGCTGGCGCCGCGCGCCCACACGCCGAGGCTCTCGCAGAGCATGACGGCGGCGACCGCGCCCGCGCAGAGCGCCAGCCAGGGGGTGCCTGCCGGCTGGCGCGTCACAAAGGCGTCCACGGTGGCGTCCACGGTGCGGCCGATCAGGTACGGGATGGCCAGCTCGGCGGCCGCTCCGACGATGGCCGTGCCGGCCAGCACGGCGGGCCACGGGCCGCTGCGCCGAACGGCGGCGATCACCAGCCGGTCTCCTGCCCGCACGTGACGCCTCCTTGTCGTTCATGTCCCCGCGGTCGTTCATGTCCTCGCGGTCGTTCATGTCCCCGCGGTCATTCATGTCCCCGCGCCGTCGGTGGACGGCGCGGGGACTTTTATGCGCATATCAGTGGCAGAGAGCGACACTGAGGTTGCTGGGCGCGCCAGAGTGGCAGGAGAGAACGGTCAGCGTGCTGCCGCCGCTGGCCACGTCGCTGGCCGCGGGAGCCTCAAGACCCTGCAGGTCGAGAAGTACCATGTCGTACACCTCCTTCCGTGGTGTCGTCGGGGAGAGGCCGCTCGGGTGCGGCCCCGAGGAACGGCAGATGGCAGGGTTTTTCGCCCAGTACCACACCGAGGGCGAAGAGCACGCCGGCCGTTCCGGTCGCGAAATCCATGGACAGGCGCAGGAGCTGGTCGCCGGGGAAAGCCAGGCCCCCGGCGTACGGCAGCGCGTGCCACCGCAGCCCCCTCACCAGTTCGGGCACGTTCCCGGCGCCCGCCGCGATGATCCCGGCGCGTCCGGTGAACAGCCCCGCTTGCACGAAGTAGCCCGCGCGACCGGCGAGCCGCAGCTCGGCCAGCGCCGTCGCGAACGCCTCGTCGTGCCGGTGCCGCAGGTAGCGCGCCAGCACGAGGGCGATCCCCGCGGACCCCTCGTCGAGGTACGGCAGCAGCCGCCACCCCTGGTTGACCTGCAGCGAGCCGTCCTCGGCGTGGCGGCAGCGCCGCAGGTCCTGCCGGAGCGCGGTGGCCGCCAGGTCGAGCAGCGCCGGGTCGCCGGTGTGCTCGTAGGCGTGCAGGAACAACAGCGCGGGCCCGGAGGAGCCGTGCATGAGCCCGGCGCGCGGGTTGGTGCCGCCGCTGATCTCGGACACGGAGGCGTCGAGCCGCCCGGCGCAGATGTCCACCGCGCGCAAGGCGAGGTCGGTGTGCCCGAAATGGAGGAGGTTCAGCCCGATGCCCGACAGGCCGGAGATGAGCGCCGATTCCAGGCTGTCCCATCTCTCGCGCAGGCAGACGTCGATGAGGTCGTGCGCGTCCTCCCGGTGTCCGAGCAGGTCGAGCACGTACGCGATGCCGTGCAGCCCGTCGTACAGGCCGAGCCCCGAGCCCTGGACGGGGCGGCGGACCCGCTCGCGCAGCCAGCGCTCGTACTCGGGGAAGGGCCCGAGGCCGGTGCTGTGCAGGGCGAACAGCACTCCTGCGGCGCCGTGCGCGAGGTCGAGCCCGCCGCCGGGCCTGAACTGGGCCACGTCGCCGGGGAAGAGCCGGTCGTCCCGGCCGGGCGTGGCGGCGGCCGTGATCGCCTTGGCCAGCCGTCCTCGCAGGTCGGGCCAGTCGATGTCGTGCGGCTCCGGCCAGATCGCCGCGGCCGTCGCGGTGTCGTGCCCGCCGCCGGCGATGGTCGCCACGGCGTCGTCGATCACGCGGTGCGGCACGGGGAACGTCTCCTTGACGATCTCCCCGAGGTGGGCCACCTTCGGCCGATGCAGCGGCAGCATGATCGTGCATTGCGGCGCGAACAGCCCCAGGCGCAGGCAGGCCAGCGCGTACCGGTCCACGTCCACGCCCTGGCGGTCGGCCGGGGCGGCGAAGGCGGGGTGGGCGAGCGCGGCGCGCGCCCTGTCGTCGGCGAGCGTGGCGACCTCGTAGTCGATCAGCGCCACCCGGCCGTCGTCGGTCAGCAGGATGTTGTCGGGGTGCAGGTCGCCGAAGACGACGCCGCGCTCGTGCAGCGAGCGGACCGCGCGCGCCACCTCCTCCAGCGTCTCGACCGCCCACTCGGTGTACTCGGCCAGGTCCTGCTCGGTGCAGGTGGCGCGGGTCAGCGGGTAGCGGTGCACGAGCCGCCGCTGCAGCGGCGTGCCGTCCACGAACTCCTGGACGAGGAAGTGGTGCTCGCCGAGCGTGAAGTAACCGAGCAGCGCGGGGGCGGCTGGCAGGCCCGCGAGGCGTTCGAGGATGTCGCGCTCGTGCTCGATCCTGGCCACCGCGTCGCGGCCGGCCGCGTCGAGCCCGGCGTGCGGCCTGGCCTCCTTGAGCACCACGCGCTCGCCGGTCCGCTTGTCGCGGCCCAGGTAGACGCCGCCGCCGTTGGAGAAGTGCAGGACGCTCTCGATGGTGTACGGCAGCTCGTTCGTCGTCACCGAGTTGCGGGCGGCGAGCTGCGGCTCCAGGAACGCGGGCAGCGTCGTCCACGGCGGCACCGAGAACGTGGCGCCCCGCACGTCCGGCACCAGCGTGCCGTCCTCGTCCGCGACGGCCAGCACGCGCTCGCCCGCCGGGGTCAGGCAGTGGCGCTCGGCGAAGCCGCCGTACCGGACGAACAGCGGGCCGTCGTTGTAACGCAGATCGCTGAGGATGTACGGGCCGCGCACGTCGCGCAGCAGCTCGTCGAGCTCTTTGAGCACCAGCTCCAGCTGCGCCTCGTCCCGCGGGTAAATGGTGACGAGCTTGCCGCTGGAGGCGCGGGAGGCGGCCTTGGAGTTCACCATCACGAGCACCGGCATGCCACGCAGGAACTTGAACGCGATACCGCGCGGCAAACAGTATTCCCAAACGGCGGCAATGGCCTTCTCGGCGTCCTCGACGCGGGCGGAAACGTGAATCTTCCAGCCTTGGGAGGGCAGCGGCGGCTCATTCTCCGGAGCCAGGTAGCACCACGTCTCGGTGCGCGCCGTGGCCCAGCCGGCGGGCAGTGACCTGCGCAGAATGGGAAAGTCGGCGTCTGCTGCCGTGCTGTGCTCAAGAGTGTCGTAGAAACACGGATCCACTAGGCAATAGAGCTCGTACTTGTCCATCTGGCCGGGACCTCCAGGGCGGTGTGCTCAGTAGCTTCCCGCCGTGGGGCGTCATCCGGCTAGTCACATTTTTCAGCACCCGTACATGGCTATTTAAATCGCATTCGTGAGATCCACATCATTGACCGGTAGACGATTATTTCTTTCGTGGCACGTACACGCTGAAGGTGAATTGACCGGTCCTGGAGGAGGTCGCCTCCAGCCAGCCGCCGAGGCTGGAGACGCGGTCGGCCAGGTTCAGCAGGCCCTGGCCCGCGTCGCCGGGGCGGCGGGGCGGGCGGACGCCGTCGTTCCTGATCGTCAGCCGCACCATCTGGTCACGTTCCAAAAGATGCACCGAGCACTGGCGGGCCTCCGCGTGACGCAGCACGTTCGTGACGCCCTCGCGTAGGGCGTGCGTGAGCGCCTCCTCCACGTCGCCGGGCAGGTCGCGGCAGGACACCCTGATCTGGCAGCGCACCCGCGCCGACTCCAGCAGCGACCGCGCCGAGCCCAGCTCGGCCGCCAGTGAGGAGCTGCGCAGGCCGTGCGCGACCGCCCGCACGTCGGTCGACAGGTTGCGCAGCAGCTCCAGCGTCTCGCTGATCTCGGTCCGGGCCTTCTCGTCCCCTTCTGCGACCAGCCGCTCCAGGAGCTGCACCTTCAGCACCAGCACCGTCAGCCGGTGGCCGACCAGGTCGTGCAGGTCGCGGGTGAAGCGGCGGCGCTCCAGCGCGACGGCCCTGCGCATGACCTCGGTCCGCGCCTCGCCCAGCTGCCTGGCCCGTCTGGTCAGCGTGACGAGGGCGTACTCCGACATGCCGACCAGCGAGGCGGCCAGCGCCCAGAGCGGGTCGATCATCGACCGGTCGGGGGACGCCAGCACCACCGGCCCGCACGCCAGGGCCAGCAGCACCAGCACGATCGAGCGGATCCGGCCCGCCATCACCAGCAGCGCGCCCGCCAGCAGGCCGCAGACCGGGGTCCACGCGGCGCCGAACACGGTCAGCGGCAGGTACGTCAGCCACGCCTGCACGGCCACGATCCACCACGCGCCCGCACGGCGCACCGGAGTCTCGGTGATGAACCTGACGTGCAGCGCCACCAGCACGAGCAGCGTCACGGCGCCCCCGGCGAGCGCCCCCGACCCCGACAGCCCGAGCAGGACCGGCACCGACAGGCCGGCGATCCCGGCCGCCACCCCGAGCCCGCCCACCCACGAGGGGGACGAGAGGTCCTTCAGCCTGGCGCGCAGCCCCTTCGGCCCGGCACGCAGGCTCGCCCGCCTGGCCCGCATGCTCTTCCGCCGCCGGGCACGCTGCTCCTTGCGCCCGGCGAGCGCCCTGGACAGGCGTCCACGGAGTGTGTCCTTCACCTCACCCCCGGTATGCGTTCGGGTTCTTCTCAAACGAGCACGTCGCCAGGGCGCCCACCGTTTTGCAACGTTCCTCTAATCGACCCGATCAGCGTCACCCGTGTAAAGGTCATTTCCGCTTTTGGACAAGCCTGACTTCCCGTCCACCCGACCAGTAACTAGTGCATATCTGGTCATATGGTGTGCTCCATGGAGTACACGCGACTGGGCAACTCAGGCTTGAAGGTCTCCCGGCTGTGCCTGGGCATGATGAGCTACGGCGACCCCGCCACGCAGCAGTGGGCGCTGGCACAGGACGAGGCGGAGCCCCTCGTCCGCAGGGCCGCCGACGCCGGGGTGACGTTCTTCGACACCGCCGACGTCTACAGCGAGGGCGCGAGCGAGGTCGTGACCGGCAACGCGCTGCGGGCGATCTTCCCCCGGCGTGAGGACTACGTGCTTGCCACGAAGGTGTACTTCCCGATGGGCCGCGGCCGGTCGGTGGGGCCGTCCGGCCCGTCGAGCCTGATCACGGCGTGGAAGTGGACCAGGCCGCGTGCTTGGTACTCGGCGACCTTGGCATAGGAGAGGCGGACCGTCCGGCGCAGTTCCTTCCGGGTGAGGCCGAGCAGGCGGGCGAGCACGCTCGGCATGGTCTTGGTGAACTCCCGCCAGAGTGCCCCGCGTGAGCGTTCCACAGGACGGCTCCGGTGTAGTCGTAACAGTCCACGCACAAGGGTTGCCCGACCTGAGGATCCTCACGGTCGTGCCGCAGCCCGCAACCCGCCGGCCGCCCGTGCGCGCAGACAGGGCGGTCGCGTCGCGGGCGGCAGGGCAGAGTGCGGCCGGCATTCTGCCGGTGAGCATGAACGGCACCGAAAGACGGCGCGGTGAAGGTGACGAACACGCGGGGATGCTGACTGACCTCCTCCGGAACGCCCTTGCCACCACGGAGGCCAGCGATGATCAGGTGGTAGGTGTCGTCCTTGTAGACCGCCGAGCAGGCCGGACATCTGGACGCGCGCCGGTTGCCGCATGCGGTGAGCAGGAAGCCGGTCGGCTCGTCGGCGGTCCGGTACACGTCGAGCACCTCACCCGTCCTGCTGTCGAGCGTGTACCTCTCACCGTGTAGCCGGACCGGTTGGGCGCAGCCGCCCGTGGCGTAGACCATGCTCTGCCAGCGGGTGAAGTCGGGCATGGCCGCGCGTTGGACGGCGGCCAGCATGTCGGGTGACAGGGATGGGAGGTCGTTCATGCGGCGTCTCTCCCGTCCGCACGAGACATGGTGGTGTCCGGGTCAGAGACGACCTCCATGTGGAAGACGGCGGCGACGCGCCGCCACTTGTCGGCTTGCCACCGGGGAGACTCGGCGGCCTTGCGCTTGCCCCACTCCTGGGCTTGTGCGAACAAAGGTGTCAGGGGGACTCCTCTCCTCGGAGGGAAGTCACCGTCCATGAGCACGGTCCAGGTCAGCGAGAGTTATTTGGAGTGTTTTCTGTTTTTAGCGCGACTTCTTGTATACCGGATGGCGTGGTACGGATTGCCCGTTTGTTGTCATGCCTGCACGGGTCGCGTTCCGGTCCTCGCTGCCCTTGCCGTCGGTCATGTCCGATGACCGTCTATGGCACCAGTAGTACCACTAGAACAACGGATCCATGCAGGTCATAGGTTCCACACCATGACAACGAAGATGTGCCACCAGATGTCCGGCGAGGTCCAGCAGAGTCCATAGACGTCCGGCCGTGTGCAGCCATTCCCAGACAAAGGAAAGGGGACCATCCCCTGAAAGTAAGGGGTGGCCCCTCTCCTGAGCAGGAAGACGTCTCGGACGTCCTGAATCAGTTTTCCCGCCAAATAGGGTCGAGCTTGTCGGGGTCGAACTTCTTGTTTCCTTTGCCTGCCGGATACATGATCACGGCGTGCAACGCCTCCCGAATGTAGGCCCGCTTGGTCGAGATCGGCAGGCCGCCCTCGTCCTCGGGCAGGTACCACCTCTTCCGGATCTTCTCGAAGTCGGTCACCGTTCGTGACTGCCGGAGCTTGGCAGAGGCGTCGCGCTTGCTCTTCTCGGCGCGGTAGTCGGCGATCTCCTTCTCCAAGCCGGGTGCGAGCGAGAAGAACAGTTCGTTACCGATCGCCTTCGCCTGCCACTGCCTGGTCAGTTCCTCCAAGCGGCTGACCGAGTCCTTCAACAGCTCTTCCTTGCCCCACCCCCCATCGTCCGACGCATCGACCAGCGTGCCCTCTTCGAGCTTCGCCAGGACCGCCTCGGAGACGAAGAGGTCCACCAGATCACCGCGCCTGGAAACGCCCCCGCAACCTCCTTCGGCCTTGCTCAGGCACGTGTACACGTGGTGGAGCGCGTCCTTGCCCCGGTTGACCCTCAGAGGCGTGTTGCAGAGATTGCCGTCTGGCAGTGTGTTGCCGCAGCGCAGGATGCCTGACAGCAGGTAGGTGGGGTCCCGGTAGTCGGTGGGATGCCGCTTCCCGATCTTCCCGTCCCTCCCTATGAAGTGTCCCCTGCGTGCGCCGAACACGGCTCGGATCGCGTTCCACTCGTCGCCCGTGATGATCGGAGCCCATTTGCCTTGCACAGGTTCGCCGCTCGCGTCCCGAACCAGTTCCCCATCCAGTTCGCGCCAGCCGCAGATACGAGGGCTCAGCAACGCCACCTTCAAGGACCGCACGCTCCAGTCGTTCCCGAGCGAGGTCTTGATGCCCTTGCCCTGCCACTCCATGACGATCGAGTGCAGAGAGCGCCCGGTGAGGAAGTCGGCAGCCGCCCGCCGCAGAAGATCGGCCTCCACCTTGTCGAGGGTCAACCGGTCGGACTTCCAGCCGAACGGACGCGGCCCGCCCGAGGGCCTGCCCTCTTCCGCCCGAGCCCGGTGTGAGCGGCGCATGCGGCGCTGCATCTTGCGGACCTCCATCTTGGAGATGACGGCCCCGAACAGGCCCATGCTCTCCACGTCCTCGCTGTACAGGTCCTTGGTGCCCCGTGCGTCGGCGAACACGCGACCGTCCCGGTACGTGAACGCCTCCACGAACCGTTCGTAATCGCCTGGACGGCGGGTCAGCCGATCGTCGGCCAGCACCACGACGCCTGAGACCGTCCTACCGTCGGGCAGCTTGCCCGCCTTCAGCGCCTTCAGCATGGCTTCGAAACCGTCGCGCACGACGTCGGCCTTCGCCGCCGACTTGTCGTTGTCGGTGAACTCGTGGACGACCGTCCATCCGTACCTCGTGGCGGTCTCACCGTTGACCTTGTGTTGGTCGCGTACTCCGTGTTCGTCGCCCCTGCCGTCCGCTGAGATGCGAGCGTAGGAGACGACGGAGATGGGGGATGCTGTCGGGCTCATGGACAACATCCTGCATGAAATACAGAGCTAGAACCTCCTCTACCGCGAGGAGGAGCGCGAGATGTTGCCGCTCTGCGCCGACCAGGGCGTGGGCGTGATCCCGTGGAACCCGCTGGCCCGGGGCGTGCTGGCCAGGGCCGGCTCCGTCACCGCGACGGCCAGGACGGGCTCGGACGAGCGGATCGACTATCTGTACGACCCGGAGAACGACAAGCTGATCATCGACCGGGTGGCGCAGGTGGCGGCGGAGCGGGGGTTGCCCGCGGCGCAGGTCGCGTTGGCGTGGGTGCTGCATCGGGCCGAGATCACCGCGCCGATCGTGGGGGCCACCAAGGAGCGGCATGTGGATGATGCGGTGGCGGCCGTTTCGGTGAGGTTGTCCGCGGAGGAGGACCTCGCCTCATGGGACCTCGCCTTATGAGGACCTCGCCTCATGGAACCTCTCCTCATGAGGACCTCGCCGGAGTACGGCGGCGGCGACGGGACGGGGGCCAGGCCGGAATGTCGGTCCCGGCCCCTAAGGTATGGACCATGCGGGCAAACGAGGAAGCGGCGGCGGCGCTGCAGGAATACGCGGAGCTGTTCGCGCTCTGCGGCGGTGACGCGTTCCGGGTGCGGAGCTACCAGAAGGCGGCCAAGGCCATCGCCGGGTACCCCGAGGACATCTCGGTCGTCGACGTACGTTCCGTGCCCGGCGTGGGCGAGGCCATCGCCAAGAAGATGGAGGAGTTCCTGCAGCGCGGCAGCTTCCGGCAGCTCGACGACCTGCGGGGCCGCGTCCCCGACGGCGTGCGGCGGCTGACCAGGGTGCCGTCCCTGGGCCCCAAGACAGCGATCATGCTGTTCGAGGACTACGGCATCGACTCCACCGCGGCGCTGGGCGAGGCGATCACCTCCGGCCGGCTCGACGGCGTCAAGGGCCTGGGCCCGAAGACCCTGGCCAACCTGCTCAAGGGCATCGAGCAGCTGGAGCAGTCGGGCCGCCGGGTGCACATCGGGGTCGCGATGTCCCTGGCCGAGCAGGTGATGGGCTCGCTGAAGGCCGAGCGCATCGCCTACGCGGGCTCGCTGCGCCGGATGCGCGACACGATCGGCGACATCGACATCCTCGCCGTGGCGCCCGAGTCCATCATGGAGGGCTTCCGCGCCCAGCCGTACGTCGCCGAGGTCATCGCCGCCGGCGACAAGAAGACCTCGATCCGCACGACGTCCGGCATCCAGGTGGACCTGCGCGTGGTGCCGGCCGGCTCGTGGGGCGCGGCCATGCAGTACTTCACCGGCTCCAAGGAGCACAACGTCGCCATCAGGGAGATGGCGGTCAAGAAGGGCTGGAAGCTGTCCGAGTACGGGCTGTTCGAGGGCGAGCGGGTGATCGCCGCCGAGTCCGAGGAGGACATCTACGACGCGCTCGGCATGCAGTACGTACCGCCGCCGATGCGCGAGGACGGCGGCGAGGTGAAGGCGGCGCTCGCCGGCGAGCTGCCCGTCCTGGTGGAGCTGACCGACCTCAAGGGCGACCTGCACACCCACACCGACCTGACCGACGGCATCGCCTCGCTGGAGGATATGGTGGCGGCCGGGCATGCCCGCGGCTACGCCTACTACGCGGTCACCGACCACGCGCCCGACCTGGCGATGCAGCGCATGACCCTGGACAAGGCCCTCGAACAGCGGGGCCGGGTGGCCGAGCTGCAAGCGAAATATCCCGACATGCGGCTCCTGCACGGCACGGAGCTCAACATCGCCCCCGACGGCTCGGTCGACTGGCCCGGCGAGATCCTGCGGGAGTTCGACGTGTGCGTGGCCTCGGTGCACTCACACTTCGGCATGTCACGCGACGAGATGACCCGCCGCTTCATCACCGCCTGCGAGAACCCGTACGTCGACATCATCGGCCACCCCACCACCCGCAAGATCGGCAAGCGCGAGCCCGTGGACGCCGATTGGGACGCCGTCTTCCGCGCCGCCGCCCGCACCGGCACGGCCATGGAGATCGACTCCTTCCCGGACCGGTCCGACCTGCCGTCCGACCTGGTGCGGCTGGCCAGGCATCACGGGGTGAAGTTCTCGATCGACAGCGACTCGCACGCGATCCCGCACCTGGCCAACCAGCGGTTCGGGGTGGGGATCGCGCAGCGCGCCTGGCTGACGACGGACGACGTCATCAACACGTGGCCGCTGGAGCGGCTGCTTGCCTTCCTGGGGCGGTGATCACTCCCCCGTCCAGGCCTGGAGGCGGTCGCGCCAGATCCAGTGGCCCTTCTGGTCGCCGGCCTTGATGCGCACCCAGTGCTCGGGGCCGCGGCCTCTGGCGGCGCAGGTCGCCTTGATGGGGGTGCCGGACGGGGGAAGGTCGGCCGCCTTGCGGTGTTTCTTGCCCGGGCCGAGCCTGATGGGGGCGGTGTCCTTCGTCTGGTTGACGTAGTGGCAGGTCGGGGAGCGGTGCCCGGCCTCCGCGGCGGCCGGGGTCGCGGCGGCCGGGGTCGCGGCGGCCGGGGTCGCGGCGGCCGGGGTCGCGGCGGCCGGGGTCGCGGCGGCGGGAGTCAGCGGGGTGACGGCGAGTGCGGCGCCCACCAGGAGGCGGGTTGCGGCTCCCATGAGTGATCCCCTTTCGACGGGACGGTTGTGTCCGTGGCCCCCTGCTCTCTAATCACGACTTAACGCCATATAAGCGGATATTTTGGGACAGTTTTGGCAGGCGCCCGGCGTCATCGCCCGCTCCTCCCACCCGGCCAATCCACCCATGCCAATCCACCCAGGGAATGACAGACCCTGAGCCGATGTGCCCACCCCCACAAGTACGAGAGAGTGTCCTCACCCCCGCTCCCCCACCACCGAGGAGGCCCCCAGGATGCACTCCGCCCGCAAGAACCCCCGCAAGCTGTGGGCACGCATCCTCGCCGTCCTGACGGCACTGCTCACCGCCGCCCTCGCCGGAGTCGTCCTGGCCTACCCCTCCCTGGCCGCGACCACCTGCCCCGGCTGCTACGGCCTGACGGAGCTGGAAGCCTCCGTCCACACGGAAGCCGACCTGTCCCAGGCGCAGAAGGCCCAGATCCAGCGGACGGTCACCGAGGCCCGCCGCCGGATCACCACCTTCTACGGCTCCCGGACCAGCTCCCCCACCCTCCTCGCCTGCGCGACGGAGAGCTGCTACCAGCGGATCGGCGGCGGCCGGGAGCGCGGCATCGCCGTGCTCAACCGAGCGGTGATGTTGTCCCCGAAGGGCCTCGACGCGGTGATCGCCTCGCACGAGATGTCCCACGTCGAGCTGCACACCAGGCTCACCTCGGGTGAGGAGGTGCCACAGTGGTTCGACGAGGGCCTCGCGGTCGTGGTCTCCGACGACCGCCGCTACCTCGCCCCCGCGACGTCCGCCGACCGCTGCCTGACGTCCCCGACGGGCCCGCTCCCGGTGACTCTGGACGAATGGTTGAGCGCCGCGAGCAAGGACGCTGGCACCTACGCCAAGTCGGCCTGCCAGGTGAGCCGCTGGCTCCGCGACAACGGCGGGCGCACGGGCCTGCTCTCCTTGATCGACCACCTCAACGCCGGCACCCCTTTCACCACCCTCGTCCCATCCCCCTGAGCCTTAGCCGTAACGCCGCCTGCACACCGGGCTCCACCTACGCACCTGCGCCACCTCGAGGGGTCCCGGTAGCAATGAAGAAATTTCCAACGAAGTAGCACCTGACCTGCGATAACGGAGCGTCGTCCGACTGACGTCTCGGTTCGATCACGGCGTTGGATCATCCTGCGCGATGCTGGGTTGGTGGAGTTCAGCGACCCCGGACTCGGGTTCGTGGTGGAGGGCGACGCGATGGCAGCGTCCTAAGCCCCACTCGAGTCCACGTCACCCAGCCGCAAAGTCGCGCTGCGTAATCGCCGCTACTTTTTGTGATTATGAGATTGATCGTCTCAGTGTCGAGTAACGACCGTCTTTCGACACTTGCCGAGTCGATCGCGGAACCGCAGGTGGATCCTGTCGACAACTCGTGTCGAAAATCAATGTCGGTGAACGGTGCGTGGAGTAGATTTCGACAGTGCTCTTCGGCTACGCGCGGATCAGTACCGCCGACCAGAACCCCGACCACCAGATCGACGCGCTGCTGCGCGCGGGCGTCAACCGCAACGACATCCATCTGGACAAAGCCAGTGGCGCCAAGGACTCCCGGCCCAGCCTCGACCTGGTCCTCAAGCTGCTGCGCGAGGGCGACACGCTGAAGGTCACCCGGCTGGACCGGCTGTCGCGCTCACTGGTGCACCATCTTCTTGTCGGTAGTTGAGAGACTGCTGATGCACCCGAGGTGCCGCCGGGTCACCGCCCCGCTCGCTCGACCGATCAAAGGTCCAGACTGAGTTCTGCGGGATCCGGCGGCTGCTCGGGACGTGCCGACCGTCGACAGGGCTGAGCGCCACCGAGCGCCGAACAGTGAACTGACTGGCTGCCGCGTCCCGACACCGGCAAAGGGTGCCTCCCCACTGGGTCTAGCAGCGGAGAGGCTGTCATGCAGTATGCCCCCACCACGTCCCTGCCCGCCACCGCGCCGAACGGCGTCACCGCCGGCCTCGACTGGGCCAGCACCGACCACGTGGTCTGTGTGGTCGATGCGGCCGGAAAGGTGACCGGCCGCTTCACCGTCGAACACACCGGCACCGGGCTCAAGAGCCTCACCCGCCGCCTGGCCGAGACCGGCGCATACGAGGTCGCCATCGAACGCGGCGACGGCCCGGTCGCCGAGGCCCTGCTCGCCGCCGGTCTGACCGTCGTGGTGATCAGCCCGAACCAGATCAAGCACCTGCGCAAGCGCTACGGTTCGGCCGGCAACAAAGACGACCGGTTCGACTCCTACGTGCTGGCCGACACCCTGCGCACCGACCGGGCCCGGCTGCGTCCCCTCACGCCTGACCACCCGGCCACCGCCACGCTGCGGGCCACCGTCCGCGCCCGACGTGACCTGGTCGCCCACCGCGTCGCGCTGTGCAACCAGCTGCGCGCGCACCTGGCCACCGCCTTCCCGGGCGCCGTCGGCCTGTTCGCCGCCCTGGACAGCCCGATCAGCCTGGCCTTCCTGGCCCGCTTCGACTGCCAAGACCGCGCCGACTGGCTGTCCGAACGCCGCCTGACGGCCTGGCTCAAAAGCGCCGGCTACTCCGGCCACAAGGACCCCGCCGTGCTGCTGGCTCATCTCAAGGACGCACCACGCGGCGCGAGCGGCGACGACGGTGCGGCCCGCGCACACTCCACCCGCGCCATGCTCACCGTCCTGGCCAGCCTGGCCGAGCAGATCAAGGCGCTGGAGGCGCAGATCAGCGAGCAGCTCGCGCTGCATGCCGACGCGCACGTCTTCACCTCGCTGCCACGCTCCGGCACCGTGCGCGCAGCCCGGCTGCTGGCCGAGATCGGCGACTGCCGGGCCCGCTTCCCCGATCCGGCTGCGCTGGCCTGCCTGGCCGGTGTCGCGCCCTCCACCCGCCAATCAGGCAAGCACAAGAGCGTGGCCTTCCGCTGGGCGGTCAACAAGCACCTGCGCGACGCGGTCTGCGACTTCGCTGCCGATTCCCGCCGCGCCAATCCCTGGGCCGCCCAGCTCTACAACGCCGCGATCGCCCGCGGCAAGGATCATCCACACGCCACCCGCATCCTGGCCCGTGCTTGGCTGTATGTGATCTGGCACTGCTGGCAGGAGAGGGCCGCCTACGACCCAGCCAAGCATGGAGCCCTTCAGGCCCTCCTCAACCAAGATCCACCGACAGCGGCTTGACACAGGGCTACTCAGTCCTGCACTTGGTCACCCTCGGGGCGGACCTGCGCGAACGCGGGGTGGGACTGCATGTGATCGAGCAGGGCATCGACACCGACACGATGGAGGGTCGCGCGATGTTCGGCATGCTGTCGGTTCTGGCCGAGCTGCAGCGCGAGCTGATCGTCGCCAACACGATGGACGGCCTGGCCTCCGCCCGCGCCCGCGGCCGGGTCGGCGGCCGCCGACCTAAGCTCACCGCCGACCAGGCTGCCCTCGCCCAGGAGCTGTACGACGCGCGAGTCAAGACCGTCCAGCAAATCGCTGACCTGTTCGGTGTGCCGCGCTCGACGGTGTACGGGCATCTGAAGGGCGACACCGTGCTCCGCCAAGTGAAGGAGGCCCGGGTAAGGTTGTAGTCGGGATGCGGGATTGGCCCACCGGTCCCGAGTGACTGCCCGCCTTGCGTTCAGGCGAAGCCAAGACACTTGGCCGCATGCCCCTTCGGCGAATGCGCGCGATGCCTGCGCCCTGGGTTTGACCTTGACCCTAGGTCAGGGTGCACGCTGAACGGGTGAGCAACATCAACTCCTCCTGGACCGGCATGGTGCCGATCGACGACACCGCGCTGGCCGTGACCGACACCGGCGGGCCCGGCCACCCCGTGATCTACCTTAATGGCCAGTTCGCCAGTCAGGCGTACTGGCGGCAGGTCATCGCCGAACTCGGCAGCGACTACCGGCACATCACCTACGACATGCGGGCCCGCGGCCGATCGAAGCGTTCGGCCGCAGCCGCTTCGTTCGAGACGCACGTCCGTGACATCGACACCGTCCTCGCGGCCAGGGGCGTGGACCGGCCGCTTGTGGTCGGCTGGTCCTACGGCGCGGCGGTCGCGGTCCACTGGGCCGCCCGCAATCCGGACCGCGCCCTAGGCGTGGTGCCCGTGGACGGCGCCTACCCGCACGACTACCCCGACGCACCCCCGGAACAGGTTCGGCAGTTCTGGAGCCGGATGCGCCTGCTGCTGCCGGTGCTCGCCCGGCTGGGCATGGCCGCGAAGATGTCCGCCGAGCAGCATGCCCAAAGCAACATCGAGCTCATCGAGATCAGCGCCGCCCTCGGCCCGATCCTGGACGGTGTGACGGTCCCGGTCCGGTACGTGGTCGCCACGGGTGCCAACCTCGGGGGCGGCCATGATGAAATGGAAAGCGCGCGCGCCACCCTCACCCCGGTGCTCGCCCGCAACCCGAACATCAAGGTGAGTGCGAAGGTCGCCAGCAACCACAGCAAGATCGTGCGCAAGGACTTCCGCGCGATCGCGGACGCGGTTCGCGAACTCACCGGCGCCCCACGATCACGGGGCCGGCAGAGCAGATGACGGACGGCGTCACGATCGGCCAGGCGGCGGCATTCGCCGACGTCACGGTGAAGGCCATCCGGCACTACCACCGGCACAGGCTGATCGACGAACCCGCGCGCGACAGCTCCGGCTATCGGCGCTACGAATCGGCCGACCTGCTGCGGCTGGTCCAGATCCGGACACTGGCCGGCGCCGGCGTGCCGCTGGCCGAGATCGGGGCGATCCTCGACGCCGATCCCGACCGGTTCGCCACCGCACTCCTCGACGCCGAACGGCGCCTCACCGACCGGATCGACGATCTGATCGCGCGGCGTGAGACGCTGCGCCGGCTCGCCACCGGCGACCGGGCGCTGCTGCCCGATCGGGCTCTCGCCCTCCTGGACAGGGCCGCCGATCTCGGCTTGACCCCGGCTGACGTGACGATGGCCCGGGAGGGCTTGGTGTTGATCAAAGCCCTGGTGCCGGAGGGTTTTGATGACTACATCTCCCGGATCGAGCGCGCCCTCGACGACCCTCGGTACATGTCCTTGATCGAGCGCATGTGGTGTGCCGCCGAGTGGGAGGCGAACGACCCGCGCATCGACGAGCTCGCCACGGCCATCGCCGACCACTTCCTCGCCCATCCCGCACTGCTGCCCATCCCGGCCGGACTCCAGGACCGCACCGACAGTGCGAGCCGGTACAGCCTGCTCACCCACCACGGACACGAGCAGAAGCCGGGCTGGACCAGGCTGACCGCGTTGATCGAAGCGCGCCTGCGCTCGGCCGGCATCGACATCGCGGACCAGACTCCCCTTCACTGAACTCTGAAATCGCACCCCCGGTTTCCACCGCGTAGGTCGGGCCCACTCCGGCCTTCTGAGCCAGGGGCACTCTGGCAGCCCACGGCGCCGCCGTCGGCTTTCGGATCCATACCAGCGGCCTCTTCCTGGTCAGTCACCGGGTCATGAGCGTGTGCGCTTCGCCGTGCGTGGAGCGCACAGATACTCATGCTCGAGGGGGCCGGTCCCGATCAGCCAGGGCCGCCCCCGCCCGGGGCCGGGCTCGTCGCCGTCGAAGCGGCCGCTCGCACCCGCCAGGCCCAGCCCAGCCTCACTCTGGCGGACACGGCGCCCAAGATCACCGATGTCCTCGACGCCGCTTGACGGGCTTGTCCCGAGGTTCTCGCCGGACCCCCGTACTGCGGCGCTTCATCGAGAGCTGTCACCAGCCCAAAGGAGGGCACATGTCCAGTTTGAAACGGCGAGGGTTCCTCGCCGTGGTCGCACTCGCGATTCCGCTCGTAGTCGCCGCTGCTCCCGCCGCGTCCGCGACGGCGAAACCGAACATCAAAGTCTCCGGCGGGCGCACGCAGCCCGTTTTCTCCTACAAGGACGCCATCCGTGAGCACGTCCGGGTGCCGTCGACGGTCGACAGTGACGGCGACGGTAAGAAGGATCTGATCCGGGTGGACATCATCCGGCCGAAGGAGTCCGGTCCCGGGCTCAAGGTTCCGGTGATCATGCACCAGAGCCCGTACTTCGGTGAACCGGGTGTCGGCTTCGAGGTCGAAAAGAAGAAGTACGGCGCGGACGGGAACCTGACGAAGTTTCCGATGTTCTACGACAACTACTTCGTGCCGCGCGGGTACGCGTTGGTGTCCGTCGACATGACCGGCACCCGCTTGTCGGACGGCTGCCCGGCAAGCGGCGGTCCGTCCGACGTGGTGGGCGGCAAGGCGGTCGTCGACTGGCTCAACGGCCGCGCGGCCGCCTACGACGCCAAGGGCGCTGCGGTCAAGGCATCCTGGACCACCGGGCGTACCGGGATGATCGGCCACTCCTATGAGGGTGCCCTCGCCATGGCGGTCGCCGGCACCGGGGTGCGGGGGCTGGAGACGATCGTGCCGATCGCGGGGCCAAGCAGCTGGTACGACATGTGGCGCGCGAACGGCACCCTCACCGATATCAAGGACGGGCAGGCCTGGATGGCCGCACGGATTGACGAGGATCCGGACGAGAAGTGCGCGGCGGTGCGCCGGCGCATGACCGAGGGCTCTGACGACGCCACCGGCAACGACAACGCCTACTGGCAGGAGCTCGACTACCGGACCGGTCCGATCTCGAAAGCGCGCAACGTGCGCGCCAGCGTCTTTTCGGTGATGGGGATGCAGGACCGGAACGTGATGGCCGACCAGTTCTCCACCTGGTGGGGCAGGCTGCCCCGCGACGTGCAGCGCAAGGCGTGGGTGACGCAGTACGGGCATCTCGACCCGTTCTGGGCCCGCCGCGACGTGTGGGTCGACACCCTGCACCAGTGGTTCGACCACGAACTCATGGGCGTCTCCAACGACATCATGCGCCGACCGCGCGTCGACGTGCAGCTCGGTCCGGACCGCTGGATCACCCAGGCCGACTGGCCCGCACCCGCGGCGCGGACGACGACCCTGCGGCCGCACCAGGACGGTTCCCTGGGCCGCAAACCCTCGACCGGTACCGGCAGCTACCTCGACACCGCCCAGACCGAGATCGCGATGGCCGACAACCCCGACACCGCCAACCCCAACCGGCTGCCCTTCCTGAGCCCGCCGTTAAAGAAGGCGATGCGGCTGTCCGGGACGCCGTCGGTGAGCCTGCGGGTCACCCTGAACGAGCCGACCGCCAACCTGGGTGTCGTACTCGTCGACTACGGCACCGACACCCGCATCGACTACCGCGAACGCAGCGCGACGTCCGCAGAAGGCCTGAAGTTCATCGGCGGCGAAGACTGCGTCGGCCAGAGCACAGCCGATGACGACGGCTGCTACCTCAAGGCCGGCGACAACAAGGCGACTTCCGACTTCCACGTGGTCACCCGGGGAATCCTGGACGCGCAGAACCACGAGTCGCTGAGCCGCCAGGCACCACTGACGCCCGGCAAGGCCTACCAGATCACCTGGAAGATGCTGCCGCTGGACTACGAGTTCCAGGCCGGTCACCGGCTGGGCCTGATACTGACCGGAACCAACGACGACCTCAACCTCGACGAGAGCAGCAACGTCGAACCCGGCACCGGGACCAAGGTCACCGTCGACTTGGCCGACACGTCTATCTCGCTGCCGCTGGTCAACGGCACCCCCAGCAAGTAACAGCAAGATCGACACTCGCGAACTTCACTGCGGTGGTGCTCTCCGGCACCACCGCAGTGTCACAGATCCCTTCTCCCCACGCCAGCTGCGCGCCTTGCCCGGCGCGTAGCCCACCCTTGCCGACGTCGGCACCCGATGCGACTCCGCCGTCCACGGCGAGGCATACACCGGCATGACATCCTCACCCAGCTCCAGGCAGCGCCGTGCGAGGTGCCACCACACCGGCGGCACCTCGCAGGCCTTGCAGCATGCGGCCTACGGCATGCACCCCCGAAGAAGCGCACGAGCGTCTGCAGCGCGACGCAAGCCAGGCGATACGCTTGCACGCCAGCAGCCCGCCGGCCTCGGTGCCGCAGCCGCTCCGTATCGAGGTCGACCTGCATCAGCCCGCGCATGGCGGATCTGGCCGCGCTCATGCCCGGCGTCACCCGGAGCGGGTACACCGTCGCCTTCGACGCCGAGACCATGACGGCCGCCTACGGCATTACTCCAAGTCATCGTCGCGCTCACCCAAACGGGCCGTGGCCACGGCGGGGGGACCGCGCCCTGCACGGGCCACCCCTGTCATCAACCACCTGCGCCACCTGTCTGCAGGGAGCGCGGCGCCGATACCGTCAGGGCATCAGCCCCAGCTCACGCAGCTGTGCGGGCCGCAGCGGCCGCCAGCCGCTGGTGTCGAGCTTGGCCAGCTCCGCCTCGACGTCCACATTGATCACGCCGAAGAAATTGATATTGTCGCTGTGCCCGGGCGAGATGTGCGACAAGATCTCATCACTCACCTCCCGGCCCTGCGAACGCAGCTCCAACACCGCCCTGGAATAATATTCGGTCGTCCACGCGACCACTGAATTGGTCAGCAGGGTCAGGCACCACGCCTGCTCGGTCTGCTGCTCCAAATGCGGCCGGGTGATGGTGCCCTGCTGCGCGTAGTGCAGGTCCCGGCGCAGCGCGTGCAGGCTCTCCCCCTTGTTCAATTGCCGCGAGATCTTCCTCCTGAAGGCTGGGTCCGACAGGTATTTGGCCAGGTGGACGGTCCTGCGTAGCATGCCCCACTCCTTCAGCGCGGCGGCCAGGGTGTTCTGCCGGGAGGCGGCCGACCACTTGCCGACGATCAGCGAGGCGGTGGCCTGGCCGTACTTCAGCGAGCCGGCCATCCGCAGCAGGTCCGGCCAGCAGCCGGCCACCAGATCCTCGTTCCAGCGCGCGCCCAGCAGCGGCCCGGCATGCGGGTAGCGCTTGGCGATCTCGGTCGGGGTCTCATCCCGTACCAAGGTGACCCGGGTCAGATCCCGCAACCGCGGGGTCAGCGCCTTGCCGACGAGGTCGAACAACGCAAAGTTGATCAACGTGGCGCCGTGCGTATCGGTCGCATGCTCGGCGATCGGAAGATCGGTCGCGTTGCCCAGGAAGTCGTCCAGTCCGACCGGTCACGGTCTTGCCCCGGACGGGGAAGCGCTGGCCGTCGGAGGAGCTCATGGTGCCGCCGCCGAACACCTTGGCCAGCTCCAGGCCGTAATGGTGGTCGACGATGACCGTGTTGGCCTCGCGCAGCGTCTCCTCCCGCACATACCACTCCATCGTCCAGGCCAGCACGTCGTAGGACACCCCGCAGGCCTCCGACATCCGGGCCAGGCCCAGGTTCGTGGACATCGCGATGAGCACCGCCAGAATGTTGCGCTTGGTCTCGGTCGAGGTGCTCAGCTTGCGCCCGCCGGCGTGGGTGAAGCAGTCCAGGAAGTGCGTGCGCGCGTCCAGCTCGATCAGCAGCGAGGCGATCGGCGCGAACGGCAGCATCCCGGCCAGCTCGTCCTTCAGCGCCTTGGCCTCGGCCGGCACGTCCTCGGCCGGCAGCGGCGGCACCACCAAATGCTCGTCCTCATCCAGCCGGACCCTGCCGGTATCATCCGGCAGCGCTTGGACCAGCGTCTTCTCCAGCTCCTGCAGGGCCGTGTGCAGTTCCTCCTTGCCCTGCTCCAACGCCTGGGCCGCATTCGGCGGCTTGCCCACCAGCCGGCAGTACTCGGCGCGCCGAGGCGCCCACTGCTCGGGCGTGTACAGGTAGGTGGCCGGGTCGGCGTAGCGGCGCGAGCGCGGCACGAACACGTCCCCGCTGCGCAGCCCGTCCCGCAGGGACAAGATCACGTACAGCTCCCAGAAGTGCCGGTAGGCGGTGTCCTCCCCGGACTTGCGGGCCCTGGCCAGGTAGTCGGCGTACTTGGCGGGCACGAAGCCGACCGGCGCCCCCGCGGGCACCTTCCGGCCGCCGAGCCGGTTCATCTCCTTCAAGATGGCCACCGCCTCCATCAGCTCGCCCGTGCCCGGCCCGCCCTGGAAGTCGATCGCCGCCAGCACGTTCGGGGTGAACTGGCGCAGGTAGGTGTAGGAGGACTCCAGCTCCGACAGCCGGCCGTGGTCGCGGGGCAGCGGCTTCCACGCATCAGAGGTGATCTCCCGCAGCCGCTGCATGCCGATCCGCTCGCGCAGCATCCCGCCCACCTCATCGTCGGGGATCGACGGGTCAGCCAACACCGGCAGGATCAGCTCCATCACCAGTTGCCGGGCCTCGCCCTTCTTGGCCCGCTCGACCAGGGCCTCATCCGTCTTGGACTTCGCCCGCGACTCCCGCGCGCTGACGGCCTGGTCGAACAGGGCCACCACCTCATCGAGTTGGTCGACGGCGGCCTGGGCGACGAACGCCAGCAGGATCGGGAACTTGCGTTCCTTGCGCCGCTCCAGTCCCTGGTTGGTCGAGCGGCGCGCGACCTGGGCCAGGAACCGGCGGCGCTCGTTCGGCAGCACCGAGACGTCCATCTGGTGCGCGTCGATCGCGCGTAACCAGGTCAGCTTGTCGATCGCGGTCTTGACCGACGTCGCCGAGGCGTCCCGAGCCGGGCTGACCAGCCACTCCAGCTGGGTCATCCCCAACCCCGCATCCACCACCAGCATCCGTTCCAGGTCGGCGCGGAGCTCCTTCGTCAGCAGGTGTCCCACCAGCTGCGAGGTCAGATCGGAGGCCGCCCTGCGGGCGGTGCCGACCATCTTGGCCAAGATGAGCGCGCCGGGCCGGATCACCTTGGCGGCCATCAGGTACTCGCGCGCCAGGTTGAACAGCAGCGTGGGCGAGTCGTGTTCCATCGCCCGGTCCAGCAGAAACTGCTCCAGCTCCTTCATCGCCTGGCTGCCCGCCGGGGCGCTCTGCCAGTCCAGATACTTGGCCACCTGGCCCATGTGGTCCGAGCGGGTCTGCTCGCGCTTGCCGTACAACCGCAGCGCCGCCGGCGCCACGCTCAGCCGCTCCGCGACCCGGGCCACGGCCGCCGACGGAGCCGAGCCCACGTCGTCGGGCACGAACCCCAGCTAGGGCAGCGTGCAGAGCTGGACCAGCATGCCCAGCCGGTCGACAGGGCCCCGCCCGCTGGGACTCACGAACGCCACGTCAGCCGACGTCGGCGTGAAATACCGGATCAACTCATCCGCGCTGATCTCCGGGAACGAGCGCAGCTGCGCCAACTGCTCCTCGGAGAACATCTTCTCTGACAATGCACCGCTCCACGTGCCGTACCGGACAAAACCGGAACGACCGTAGCGGCAGTGATCACCAGCCCGCCACAGAAGGTCAACTCCACCGTTACCGCAGATCAGGTGCTACTTCGTTGAAAATTTCTTCATTGCTACCGGGACCCCCGGTCATACCGGGAGACGGGTGACGGCTGAAGCGCACCGCAGAGGGCTCGACGTGGTGGTCTCCGGCAGGGACGCGTCCCGGCTGCGGGAGGTCGCCGAAGGAGCCGAGGTCAGAGTGGCCGACGTGAACGACACTCCGGCGCTGGCCCGCGCGTTCGACGGCTGCGATGTGGTCATCGGCTGTGCCGGGCCGTTCTCCCGTGTCGGCGACCCGGTCGTGCGGGCGGCCATCACGACCGGCGTCCACAACGTCGACACCTACGCCGAGCAGCCCTTCCTGCGGCGCGTCTTCGACACCTACACCGAGCAGGCGGAGCAGGCCGGGGTGAGAGTCGTTCCGGCGGTGGGCTTCGACATCCTGCTGGGCGACATGATCGCGCATCTCGCGGGGGCGCGGGTCGAGCCGCTCGAAGAGCTGACGATCGCCTACCAGACCAACGACTTCGACATGACCCAGGGCACCATCCGCTCGTCGCTGCAGGTGCTGCTGGACGGCGACCTCGCCTACGAGGACGACCAGTGGCGGCCCGCCGAGGGCCTGGCCGTCAGGCGCACGTCGTTCACTTTACCCGGCCACAGCACGGAGAGGATGACCGCGCGGTGGCCGGGCGCGGAGATCGTGACCGTACTCCGCCACGTGCGAGCCCGGCGCGTCGAGATCATCACCGACGCGGCCGTGTTCACTCCAGAGCTGATCTCCCTCATGCGGCTGCCCGCCGACCAGTGGGACGCCGTCATCGGCCAGTTGCCCGAGGGCCCCTCTGAGGAACGCCGTGCCGTCGCCGACTTCACCATCGTGGCCGAGGCCGTCGGCGTGGACGGCCGGCGTGCCACCGGCATGGCGCACGCCACCGACATCTACGGCAGCGCCGCGGTGTTCACCGTCGAGGCAGCGCGCCGCCTGGCCGCGGGGGAGGCCAAGGCCGGGGTGCTCAGCCCGGCGCAGGCGTTCGACCCGGCCGCATTCCTGGAAGGTCTCGCCTGGCACGGCATCGAATGGAACGTCGTCGCCGGCGAGAAGTGAACGCGAGCTGACTGGTCGTTTGACAGATTCGCACACGGGGTCGTGCCTCTTCGCTGATGAGTGAACCGCCCGATGTCGGCTCCGCCACGGACGGGCCCCTGGGGGAAGGCGTTGTGCACGGATCCGTGCCGGTGACCGGCGGATCAGGCCAGGCATCGAGGCCCTGACCGGCCGGCATCTCATCGTGACAAGAGCAAAGAACGGACGGTGCCGGCAGCGTGGCCGGGCAACGCCGGGCGCCTGGGGATGCTCATGCTCATGGGGCGGATCAAGGAGCAGTCGGCGATCGATCGGCTGCTCGCCACTGCCCGGGCCGGGAAGAGCGGAATCGCTGGTGCTGCGCGGGAAAGCCGGGATCGGCACGAAAGGCGGGCAGCTCAAGCCGATGACCCGAGTGCTGACCGGCATGGGCGGCCTGGCCTGGCTGCGCGAGATGATCGAGGGCCTGCGTGACCGGTCCGAGCCCGGTGAAGCTGCAGGAACCGCCCAGCTCGCCATCTGGGACCCGGTGATCGGCGATGACACGATGCCTATGACAGAGCCGTGGCCATCGAGCGCCAACGCCGGGCGCAAGGCGCGATCGGGCTCCTGCCGCTGGCGCTGGCCCTGGTGGCCCGCTCGCAGCTGTTCCTCGACCCGCACCGCGAGGCGCTGGCCAGCGCCGAGGAAGGGCTGCGCATCGGCGTCCTGACGCATCCGGCCGCGATCGAGGGCGACGAGGAGCGGTGCCTGAAATTCGCCGAACAGATCGCCGACGTGCACGACGCCGCCACTGGCGGCATGTGCTGCGTCTTCGCTGAACCCGCTCGACCTGTCGCTGGGCCGGCCCGAGACCGCTGTGCGCAGAGCCGAGGAGTTCGGCGCGTTCGGGCCCGCCACCCGTACCGTCATGGTCATGCACCGCACGCCGGACCTGGTGGAGGCCACGCTGCGAGCCGGCCGCACCACCTTCGCCGCCGCCGCTTCCGAACGGGTGCAGATATGGGCGGCGCAGACCCCGTCGCCCTGGGCCGGGGCGGTGGCGCTGCGCTGCAACGCGCTGGGGGCCTCCGACGAGGACGCCGAACGGTACTACGAGCAGGCACTGCACCTGCACCAGCGGGGTGGCCGGCCGTTCGAGCGGGCTCGCACGGAGCTTCTGTACGGCTAGTGGCTGCACCGGCGTGTCGACGCGCGCCAGCAGTTGCGCTCGACCCTGGTCATCTTCGAACGGCTCGGCTCACGTTCCTGGGCCGACCGGGCCCGCGCGGAGCCGCGCGCGGCGGGGGAGCGGCAGACCGGCGAGGGGCGTCCGTCCGAGGGCGTGCTGGACCGGCTCACCCCGCAGGAGCTGCAGATCATCCGCATGGCGGCACGGGCCTGAGCAACAGGGACATCGCGGCCCAGCTCTTCCTGAGTGCGCGCACGATCGGCTACCACCTGTACAAGGCTTATCCGAAGCTGGGCGTGGCCTCGCGAGCGGAGCTGGCCAGGCTCGGCCTCGACGAGGGCGGCCGGCTCACCGGCCGACGCCGGTCCTTCCGGATAATCCACGCGACACTCGCCGTGACAACCCAGCGTAAGTGGTTGATTTTTTCCGGCCAGTCACCCGACAGATTCGATCCCTTGAATCCCGGGAGATCGTTTCCCGAGTCGCCGGCGACGGCACGGCGATGTAGCCCGGAAGGAAATGAATGACCGACAGCGACGCGAGAATATTCAAGGGTGCCCGCTGGGCGCCGGTGGTGGGGACCTTGTGCCTGGTGGCACTGGGAATCACCGGTGCCGGCTCGGCATCCACGGCGCTCGCCGACGCACAGGACCCTCCGTCGATGTGCTTCGACTCCCCTGCCGACTGTACGCCAGGGGATTTCGACAACATGTTTCCCACGAAGAACACTCCGTGGAAGTGCCGCGACGGTGTGCGGCTGTACTGCCAGACCGACAACAGCACTCTCACGGTCTGGCACAGCCCGACAATCGCACCTGACGGATGGGTCCGGATCAAGGCCGTTCTCAAGAAGGACTTCGACCGTACGACGGACCTGAAGGTCAAGTTCGTCAAGAAACCGGTCTATTCGGGCCCTGCGGAAACAGACATCATTTACAAGAAGCCGAAGAGGTGGCCGGCCGGTATCTACGGGCTCACCTGGTGCAACGACGCGGTCGACGAAGTGAAGTGCGACCAGCACCTCGTCCTGTACAAGTCAGCCACTCCCGGCAAGATATACGCCTGTCACGAGACCGGGCACGCGGTCGGCCTCACCCACGGCAACAACGCCTACCCCCGGGTCAGCAACACGGACAGCCGGTTGGGATGCATGCGAACCCCTCCCCTGACGGGAGTGGACACGCTCGGCGGCCACAACCGCAAGATGATCAACAAGACCTACTGAGCCCGGGGGCATCGAATGAGAACTCGTACAAGTGTCACGGCCGGTGTACTCCTGCTCGCACTGGCCGGGACGATCGGGGTGGCCTCCGCCGCCACCGGCGACCTCCCCACCGCCGGCCCCCTCGCCTCCGCCGCCGGAGCCGGTGTCGCCGCGGACGACAGCGACGTGGCCGACCTGATCGTCGCCCATGGGTCGCCCCGCCTGCCGTACAGCAGGCTCGCGGACTGGGCGGGGTACGCCGACCATGTGGTGGCGGCCACAGCCTCGCAAGAGACCGGGGACACGCCGGACGAAGAGGACATCGCCGCCGGAGAAGGCTACATCGGGCGGAGCGTACGCCTGACGGTGAACAAGACCTTCTGGTCCCGGACGTCGGCCGACGGCTGGACGCCGGCGCCACCGACGAGCTTCCCGCTCAACGTGGTGGGATGGCAGTTCACCGGTGAGACCCGGACGGAGCTCGTCGTCGAGGGTGCGCCGCGGGTCGAGGCCGGTCACACCTACCTCATTCCGATCGCGCATGAGGCGGACGGAACATGGGCTCCGATCGCCGCCCAGGCGATCCTTCCCTACGATCGCGGGGTGATCGGCCGAGGGGAGGCCAAGGGCGTCGTCCCCGGGGAGGAGACCCCTGCCCAACTCGCGCTGCAGTCCAAGGACGAGACTGCTCTGGCCGCGACGCTCGCCTCCGCCCGTCCTGATCCTCTGGTGGCCCAGTACGCCTCCCTGGATCCGGACGCCCGATGGGAGAAGGTCGCCGCCGAGCTCGCGGCGCTCGACCCCACGCCCGAGGAGGACACGGCCGACCACGGCGAGGACGAGATCAACGTGGACCCGTGGAACGGCGCGGAGGACAACGTCGAGGAGAACCCGGAAGACGTGGGCGACTGACGGGCGGACAGCTCCGCTGATCGATTCAGGCTTCACGCAACAGGGTGCCGCCGAGAGGTGAAGGCGGCGGCACCCTACCCCCTGGCCGCCCAGCGGAGCCGGTCCACCGGCTCGAACACGCCATTGCCGTTGCTCCAGCCGTCGTAGTGCTCGTACGCCTCCTGCGCGCTCGGACCCCCGGCGCATCATGGTCCGCGCGACCATCCGGTTCAGCTCGTCGGAGCTGGCGGCGATCTCGCCCTCGCCGGTAACCGGCTCCGTACCTTGGCGGACCAGTCGGCGCGGCCGAGCGCTTCGAAGGCGGGCCGCGTCGAGCGGATCTGGCCGGCCAGCCGTGCCGCGTCCGCCTGGTCGAGCTCGTTGGGGAAGCTCTGGATGAGCAGCCCCGCCCACGTTCTCGCCCCCGGCATGGACCAGCCAGGGCGACACCCCCGGGCGACGCGGCGGAAGGTGATCGGCTGCCTGTCGGCCTTGAGCTCCTCCAGCGCGGCCATCACTTCGCCGCGTTTGACCTGGCTGTCCTTGTGCCGCGAGGCCCGCAACACCTCGCCCGACGTGCGGCCTGAGACGGGCCCGGAGGCGGTGAGGGCCGGCCCAAGACCGAGACTGCGGCCCAGGCCACCAACTCGAACGCGCCCAGCAGCCGAAGCTCCACTGTGCATCCCCGTCGGCGCGAAACCCGGCAAAGTTCAGCGGCAAAAGCCGCCGAATCACGATTACCGATGGCCGTTCAAGAAAGGCGAAAGATTTCTGAAGGCGATCCCATTTACCTTTGTCCCGTCCGCGCTCATGGTGAAACCGGCGAGGCGCGACGTGACGAAAGACGCGCCTAGCCTACGTGGCCGGTGAGTGGTCGATCGTCTACACGGGAGAAGATGAGATGCGCCTCCGGGAGGTGATTGGTGTTCTGATCGTGGGCCGCCGACGAGGAAGAATCGCGGACGTGGGATCACAGGTCCGCGCGCCTCACGCAATCATCTCTTGTCGAATCCGCCGCGACTTCTCGCAACCAAGTCAAACGCAGGAGAAACTCCGACGAACCTCGGAGAAGAGCGTCCCATCTTGAACGCCCACTAACGACGTCCGCATGCCTCGCCTTTGAGGGTGTCTGATGAAGCAGCGCCGTGTTGCCGGCAAGAGGCTTTTATGAGAGGAGCTTTCTTGAAGAGTCACGCAGCGAAGCTGTCAGTTTTCTTCACTACTGCCGCCACCGCATCCGTCCTGCTCGGATCGAGTCCCGCGCAGGCTGCACCGACGAACTGCCGCTTCGACTTCTACAATACTAATCTATCGAGCTACGCGACCTGCAGCTCAGGTACCGGACAGTTCCGGGCCAAATTGCGGTGCGATATCCCCTGGCTGCCGGACACGACTGTGTACGGCAACTGGCTGGGCGTCACTTCCCCGCCCAGTAACAGTATCGCCAGCTGCCCGTCGAACGCACGCCGTGGCTTCAATCCGGGCATCGAAACGCGGTAACAGACCCCCGACAGATGCTGCGACCTGGCCAAGGACAGGTCGCAGCGTATCCATCCCTGCTCTGTTGTGATCGTTGATCGTTGCTGACGTTCTCGCGGTGGGTGCGGGGTCGATGCAGCCCCTACCCCCTCTGCCTGGGAGATCGCCATGACGGACTGCGGTCGGATCCCAGCCTGATTCAGCGTGGGGGCCGCCGGGCCGCCGTCCTGGAGCTGGCCTTCGTCCGCCTGGCGCGTTGGAGGCGCGCAACTCCTCCACGGACGGCAACACAGCTTCGGAGCGGGTGTCGCGCAAGCTCGGCTACGTCGGGAACGGGTGCCGTGCCTACGCCGAAGACGGGAACAGGGTTGCCGAGCACCGGATGCTGCTCGACAACGTCCTCATGGGAGAACCTCCGAATGTCCGGCATCACGGTCGACGGCACGAGTGAGTGCTCGGAGCTGTTCGGGCTCCAGGCCGAAGCGCTCGACCCGTGACGCAAGGCCGCGCCTCGACACGCTGAACGTTCGGCCGCGCTCGTCCCTACGATCCTGGTCGCCGTGACGCCTTGGGCCAAGGGATTGGGGCGAGGTTGTTTCTTGGGAGCGTACGGGCGAAGCCCGTTCCCCTATGGGTGAAGAGTGAATCATTGTGCATTCCGGACGCCTTTACAAAGTAGATTTCGGTAGCAGGTGTTTCGGACGGATTGGCGAGGTCCTCCTTCGCTGAGCCGAAGCACGGTAGCGGTCACATAGGCAGGCTTGAAGCCACCTGTGACTGTGCGATCGGATCGACCAGAGCTCCGGTGCAGGTCATGACCTTGATGGTGCCCGCTCTGCAGGCTCCGGGCGCCGTGTCAAGGAGCACGAGGAGATCGTCCCGGTGCAGCGCTTGCTCCATTTGCGGATCATCCATGGGTGTTGCGGATGCGAGCCGGGGTGACAGGTGCCTTGCCTTTATCGGTGACAACAACCATGCCTCAATGGTCCTTCTTGCCGATGGTGATGACCCCAAGCGAGTCCGGCCCGGCGGAGCTCACATCCGCCTCAAATCTCCCATGATCGCCCCGAAACCCACTGGGAACACAGAGACGAAGGGTTGGCAACAAGGCACCCCGAGACTCACCTCCGACGAGACCATGGAGGTGGATGTTGGGGTACAGCAGACGCGACTTCCTGTCCGCCGTCGGGGTATCCGGCGGCGCGGGAGCGCTCTTGTCGACCATGGGGGCGCTCGGGCTTGCGCCGTCCGCCGAGGCGTCCGTGAAAACCGCCTTCAACCCGCCGCAGCCGTCCGACTTCTCGCTCACCGGACGGTCCGCGAAGAAGGTCGTGATCCTCGGCGCGGGGATGGCCGGCCTCGCCACGGCGTACGAGCTGGGCAAGGCGGGTTACGACTGCACGATCCTGGAGGCGCTCGACCGGGTGGGCGGGCGGAACTGGACCATCCGCGGCGGCGACCGGCTGACCGAGCTGGACGGCTCCACGCAGGTCGCGCAGTTCCGGGACGGCGTCTACCTGAACGCGGGCCCGGCGCGGCTGGCGCAGTGGATGGTGACCATGGACTACTGCCGCGAACTGGGCGTGGACCTGGAGGTCTTCACCAACTCCAACGCCCAGGCCTACATCTATCACCAGAACATGCCGGCCCCCGTCCGCTGGCGTACGGCCAAGGCCGACGTCTACGGGTACGTCTCCGAGCTGCTGTCGCGCGCCACCGACGCGGGCGCGTTGGACGCCGCGCTGACCACGCAGGACAAGGAGCGGCTGATCGCCTTCCTGTCGGGCTTCGGGGCGGTGGGCAACAAGGCGAGCGGGTTCAAGTACACCGGGGGCTCCCGCCGCGGCTACAGCGTGAACCCGGGCGCGGGCGAGCAGCCGGGAACGGTGCTCGGGCCGGTGCCCTCGCTGTCGGAGGTGCTGGCGAGCGGCATCGGACAGCGGTTCTCGTTCGAGTTCGGTTACGACCAGGCCATGCTGATGTTCCAGCCGGTCGGCGGCATGGACGCGATCCCGCGAGCCCTCGCAGGCAAGATCGGGCGGCAACGGATCCGGCTGCGCTCCACGGTCACCAAGATCACCGACCTGCCGGACGGTGTCGAGGTGGAGTACCGGGACCGCCACGGCCGCACCCAGATGATCAGGGCGGACCTGTGCGTCGCGGCGATGCCCCCGCACCTCCTCGCCAGAACCCCGCACAACCTGGGCGCGGAGATCCAGGCCGCCCTGTCCACTCCGACCGTCGCCAACGCGGGCAAGATCGGGCTGGAGTACCGCCGCCGCTGGTGGGAGATCGACGAGGACATCTACGGCGGCATCACCAGCACCGACCTCGACCTCGCCACCATCTGGTACCCCTCCTACGGGTACGGCGCGGCCCGTGGTTTGGTCGTCGGCTACTACAACTTCGGAGCTCAGGCCGACGGGTACGCCGCGCTCAAGCACGCCGATCGCGAGCGCCGCGCGGTCGAGCAGGGGATGCGGATCCACGGCGCGAAGTACCGCGACGAGCTGGCCTCGTCGGTGTCCGTCGCCTGGAACCTCCAGCCGCACATCGAGGGCGCATGGGTGAGCTGGCCGTCGCGCCAGGGCGCCTACCAACTGCTCAACAAGCCCGCCGGCCGCGTGTACTTCGCGGGCGACTGGCTGAGCCACATGATCGCCTGGCAGTCGGGCGCCCTGGAATCCGCCCGCAAGGTCGTCACCGAGCTGCACCAGCGCGCGCTGAGCGCCGCCTGAGAGGACGCCGTCGCATGAAGATCCGCACCACTGTCAGCCTCGCCGCGGCCACCGTCCTCCTCCTGGGCACGGGTACGGCCGCCGCCACCGCCGGCTGGTCACCCCATCCCCACGAGATCAAGCCCTTCCTTCCGGCGGGCAGCACCAATCCCGCGATCGCCGACGGCGTGGCGCTCGGGAAGCAGGTCGCCACGTACACCGCCAGCGGCCTGGGCCCGGCTGCGGCCAATCCCGCGGCCCCCGCCGACTCTCCCGAGCGCTACGTCGACTTCCCCGGCGGCGCCCTGCCCCCGGGCGTCACGGTCACCGAGGCCCAGGCCATCAACACGCTCAAGCGCATCAAGGCCAACCTCGCCGCGGCTGGGCTGGCTCTTGAGGATGTCGTCTCCATGCGCGCGTACCTGGAGAAGCCCCCGGGCGCCACGGCGGCCGACTTCGCCGGCTGGAACCGCGCCTACCGCCAGTTCTTCGCCAACACGGACCTGGCCTCGGGTCAGCCCGTCCCCGTCCCGCTGGGCACCGCGCCGCCCGCCCCGCCCTTGGAGGTCAACCGCGCCCGCCCGGCCCGCGTGACGATCGAAATCGCCAATCTCCCGGTCGCGGGCTGGCTTGTCGAGGTCGAGGTCGCCGCCGCGTACAAGCGCTGACAGGGGGCCTGGCAGCCTCGTGCTCACCAGAGAGGTGATCACCAAGAGAAGTTCGTCCTCCAGCCGGGTCGCGGTGCGTTCGACGCGCCGGCGCACCGCGGTGGCCTGCAGGGGACGTGGCGGACAAGGTATACAGCACGATCTTCCGGGTGTCCTTGCGGACGCGGTCGTTTCCGCAAGATGGGCAGGCGCGAGCGGCTTCGGCGGCCATCTGTGCCTGGGCGGTGAGCAGGTACTGCTTGATGGTAGCCGTGAACTGGTGGGCCTCGGCCAGACGCAGGCCGGCTTGGTCGGGGGTGAGACCGTCGCGCTGGAGGTGCCGGCCCGACAGACGGCGGGCCGGCTGCCGTCTTGATGGTCGATGACGATCTGAACCGTGATCTTCGCGTGGTGACGTCTCCGGTCCCGATCAGCCTCTGCAGGGTGTGGTTGAGGTGGAACGGTCGAATGCGTCCAGGCGCGCCAGCCTCAGCAGATGGCCACGGCGCCGCGCCAGGAGCGCCTCGGTTCCGTGGCAGTCCTCGGGCGGGGCGCTGCGAGCGCACGTACGCGCCCACCGCCCCTCCCGCTCCTCATCCAGCTCCTGATCCGCCCGCTGGTCACGCATCTGCTCCTCCAGCCGATCCTCGAACCCGCGCTGGCCGCGGCCATGCCGGAGGTGGAGCGGGTCCGCGCGGAGTTCAGCGCGGAGTTCCCGCGGGCCGCTCTGGATGAGCCCGCACCTTGGCCGGCACAGCCGAAGCCACGCCCCGTCGGTCAGAAAACGAGAGCGATCTTTCCTGTCAACTGGCCGCGACGGAAGCGCTCGTGTGCTTCACGCACGTCTCGCAGGCTGTATTCGGAGTCGAGCCGCACCTTCACCTGGCCCGCATCCACGATCTTGGCCAGTTCGGCGAGCCCCGCACCGTCCTCGCGTACTTGGTGGACCGTGGTGCGAACCGCGCGGTGGGAGAGATCGGGAACGGGTCCGGCCTGGGTGGCGATGGAGGCGTAGCGGCCTTCGTCGACGACAGCGTCGGTAACGAACGCGCCGAAGGTGTCGAAAACGGCGTCATAGGCGGCTGCGGGCAGAGCCGCGCGGTCGGTCGTGGCCCATTCGGCTCCGAGTTCCTGGACCACGTCAACCTGGGCCGGCCTGGACACCAGCGCGTCGACCCGCGCACCACGCGCCCGGGCGAGTTGGACGGCCAGGCCGCCTACGGCGCCGGCCGCTCCTGCCACCAGCAAGCGTTCTCCTGCGCCGATGTCCAGCCAGTCCAGCGTTTGTGCGGCGGTGAGCCCGGGCAGTGGCAGCGTCGCCGCTTCCACCAGGCTGATGGCCGAGGGTGCGACGGCGAGAGCGCCGGCCGGCACGGCTACCAGATCGGCCCAGGTCCCTCTGCCGGTGTCAAGCTGGTGAGACAGCCCGAAGACTCTTTCACCCACGGGCAGTTCGCTGGTGCCGCTGTCGACGACGATGCCCGCCAGTTCCCAGCCCATGATCATCGGCAGAGGCGGGGTGCCTTCACCGATGGCCCCTTCACGCGTCTTGTCGTCCACGGGGTTGATGGCGGAGGCGATGACGCGTACCAGCACCTGGCCGTCCCCGATGCGAGGTGCCGTCGCCTCTGCCAAGGTCAAGACGTCAGGGCCGCCGAAGTGGTCGATCCGCACGATGCGCATGCTCAGCTCCCTCAATGTTTGATCGACATCCAACAATAAGGGTCGCTGTCTCGCGCCGCGATGTCCCGCACACTCGTCCGCTTGGGCTGACCGAGCGGCGCCGGCTGTCCACACGCCCCGCTTGCCGGCCTCCCTGTAGTCCCGTGGAAATTTTGGTCGAATTTCGCCGACCTGCACTGATGCGGGCAGGTTCCGTTTGTTGATCACTTCCGTTACGGTTCGTGCTGTCCTGGCCGGTTGCGGTGTGGGGGTGGTCGATGTCGACCCGGATGTTCTCCGAGGACCAATTGGAGCGGCTGCGGTCCTATCCGGACATCGGCCGCGAGGATCTGATCCGGTACTTCACCCTGACGCCGGCCGACGTCGCCTTTATCGGCCCGGGCGGAGTCACGAGCCAAGTCCAAGACGGACGAGGCACTGATCGAGCGGGCGAAGGTTGGTGAGGCCCGTCAGCTGCTGCTGGATGTGATCTTGCCGGTGCTCGCCGACCCGTCCATCCCGGACGAGCAGATCGGCGGGCTGCTGCGCAACACGATCGGGATGAGCAAGCTGCGCGAGGTCGTCTCCGAGGGCTGGAAGAAGCTCCCCGCGACCACGGCCGCCTGTCGGCCCTGCATGCCTCCTACACCTACCTGCGCCAGTTCACCCCACAGGTGCTGGCGGCGATCGACTTCCAGGGCGGGACCGGCACCGCAGAGCTGATGGAGGCGGTGGCCCTCTTGAAGCGGCTCAATGAGAGCGGCGGACGCAAGGTGCCCGAGGGGGCGCCGACCTCGTTCGTGCCCACCCGCTACGCCGAGTACCTGGCCAAGGCACGAAAAGACGGCGACGAGACCCGGGGCTGAAGGAGATGCTCTCGACCGTGGTGCCGAATCCGCGGTAAATTCCACAGGGGCCTCGCCACCCGAGACCTGCCAGAAGCGCACGGTGTCGTCCGCGCCGCCACTGGCCAGCCATTGGCCGTCCGGGCTGAAAGCTACGCCGTTCACCGCACCTTCGTGGCCACGCAACCGCCGCGCGTCTGCGACGACTGCGGTCAGCTGCGCCCGCATGCCGGTCACGGCCTGTGCTCGGCCTGCTGGCAGCGCCGCCCCGAACGGGCCTTCGTCGCCGGCCAGCACCTCATCGCTGGGCTGACTGCCCCGCCTGCCTGGCTGGGCGAGCTCATCGGCCACCTGGCCGCCGGTCACTCTCCGGCCCGAGCCTGCGTTCTGATCGGCCGGTTGGGACGGCTGCTGGGCGACGAGCACCCCAACCACCCCCAAGCCTTGCTGGAACGGGCCCGGCTGTCCGGCCGCTCAATGGGGCCCTTGGCCCGGGGACTAGAGGTCTTCTTCGTCGAACGCGGGCCGGCGCTGGCCACCGATCACGCCGAACGGCTGGCCGCCGGACGCCGTCGCCGCCGGATCGACGCCGTCCTCGAGTCGCTGCGGCCTGCGGCGGAGGTCTTCAACACCTTCCTGCTGCGCTCCCGCGAGCGCGCCCGCAGGGCCGGGACGCTGCCCCGCGCCGACGTCACACTCGACATCAAACTGTCCACCCTGCGCGATCTGGCCGAGCACGTCTGCGCGCGCGGCAAGCAGGACTGGGCCCTGGTCGACGTGCACGACATCGTGGCGTTCCTGGCCGCCCAGCCCAAGAACCGGCCCCGGCGGCTGCAGATCGCCCGGCAGTTCTTCCGCTTCGCCAAGACCCACAAGATGATCCTGATCGATCCCACCGGCGAACTGCCGGCAAAGGCGGCCAAGGGCTTCATCGGCCAGCCCCTCACCCTCGACCAGCAGCGACGCCTCTTCCGGAGATGGATCACCGACCCGGCTGTCCACCCGCACGAGGCTCTGCTGGGCGTCCTCGCCCTGCTGCACGGCGCCTCCAGCAGCGAGGTCCGCCACCTGCGCCTGGACGACATCGACTGGGCCGGCCCGTCTCGGGAAACGCCCCCATCCGGTGCCCCTGGACCCGGCCAGCTGGACCGCCGTGCAGCGGTGTCTGGCCCACTGGGAGAACCTGCGTACCGGCAACCCGCATCTGATGGTCACCAAGGGCACCAAAGCGGGCAGGAACTCGGCCTCCGTCGCCCCTGTCAGCCACGTCCTGGACCCGGCCGGCATCTCGCCACGGACGATCCGCTCCACCCGCCTGATCGATCTGGTCAACACCATGGATGCCAAACTCGTCGCCGCAGCCTTCGACATGAACCCCGAAGGCGTCATGATCTACCTCGCCGACCACGTCGACGATGGCCGCCTTGCCCATGGAAAATCAAAGGTGAGCAACCAGAAGGGGCCACGACGACTCACACCGCCGTCGCGGTTGGCGATTCGGCATTCCAGCACCCAACGGATGCTTTGGGGACGGCATTGAACTCACCCCTGCCGCTATCCATGCCGCCAGCTTCATGCCCAGGAGGATCGGCACGCTCTTCGCCGGTCACCTCCGTCATGGACAGCCCCCGTGGACCCTGCCCGACGTGCGATCGCGGCCCCAAGCGAAACGACGCCACCACAAGACCCGCTGAGCCCTCCGCGCGGTGCAACATGTGAGACTTCGACACCACCTCACACACGTTCACGCGAACATGTGCGCTTTCGAAAACGACTCATTTGAAGCGATCGCGATGGAAGTCTCGCTCGTCCCGTTCGGTGATCACTTGGAAGAGCAGTTCGGCACCACGCCGGTCCAGCTCCATGTGGCCCAGCTCGTCAAGACACAGCAGCTCGACGCGGCTGTAGCGGGCGATGGTCTTGGTGAGCATCTTCTCATCGGCGGCATCGACCAGCTCGTTGATCCAGGGGTTGAGGAGGCTTACAGGGCCTCAAGCAACTCAAGGGTTATTAGTTAGACCTCCCAGACCTGCGACAGCGCACCCCGGGTTGCGCGTCCTCCTCTCGCAGACCTGCCCGGGGCAGTGTGGCGTGGTTCAGCCGAGCTCAGCGGGCAGGTCACGCGGATTCACCTTGGCCACGATCAGCACCGGCGCGCTGGACGCCTTCGCCGTGGCGAGCGCTTGGTCGAGGGCCGCCGTGGTGGTGACGGATTGGGCGGCCTGCACGCCGAGCCCGTTGGCGAACTTGACGAAGTCCCAGCGGTTGAGCACGACGTACGGCTTGGGCTGGGTGGTGGGATCGCTGAAGTAGTCGGCGTCGAGCAGGAACTGCTCGAAGGCGTAGATGCCATTGTCGATCACGACCACGACCGGGTTGCGTGCGTAGCGGACCATGGTGGACAGCGCTTGGGCGGTCATGTGGAAACCACCGTCGCCGCAGATGACCAGCGGGCGCCGGGTCGAGCCGAACGACGCCCCGACCGCCGCCGCCACCGAGTGTCCGATCGAGGCCCACACGGCCCCGCACAGGAAACCGTCGCGGCCCTTGACCGGTAGGTGAGCGGCGGAGTGCACGCCGAGGAACGTGTCGGGAATGACCAGCCAGGACGGGTCGAGCGCGGCGCCGATGCGCTCGAACACCTGGCGGTAGGTCAGCGGGCCCGCGGCCGTGGGCGTGACCGGGTCGACGGCGGCCGGTAGCGGTCGCGGCGCCGCCTTGGCGGCCTCGGTGACGAGTGCGGTGATCAGCGCGCCGAGCTGCGCGTTCTGCTTGGCGGCGGTCTTGATTTTCACCTTGCCGTCGTAGGCGGTGATGATGCGGTTGGTGCCGGTACGGACGAGCGTGGCGTAGCTGCTGGGAAACACACAGCCGAGCATCACCAGCAGGTCGGCCTGCGCGACGGCGTTCGCGGCCGGCAGCGAGTGCGGCGGGGCGTAGACGCCGGCCCAGCCGCCGCCCTGCTCGGGCAGCACTCCCTTGGCCGGCAACTGGACCGACCAGCGCACACCGAGCTTGGCGATCAGGTCGGCGACCTTGTCGGCGAGCCCGTGGCGCTGGATCTCGATGCCGACCAGGATCAACGGCGACGTCGCGGCGCGTACCAGGCCGACGATCGTGCCGGCGAGTTGCTCCTCGGTACCCGCAGGCGGTTCGGTGACCGGCAGGGATCCGGACGGGGCCGGGCAGGTCGCCGTCCAGATGTCCCGGTTGATCTCGATGTAGACGGGTCGCTTGCGTTTGAGCGCGGTGGCGATCGCGGCGTCGACCGCGCCCGGCACCGCGGCGGCCGTCGCGGCGCGCGCCGCGCTCGCGGTGACCAGCTTGTAGGTGCTCAGGTCGTGGTCAGGCTGCCCGGTCGAGTGCGAGAACAGGACGTCGAAGTCCGTCAGGTTGGCGAGGTTGGCCGCGTTGGGGCCGCCGTTGACGACGACGACCGGGCTGCGCTCGACGAAGGCGCCGGCGATGGCGTTGAGCATGCTGAGCGTGCCCGCGCCGTTGGCGACGGCTACCGCGGCGAGCCCTCTGGTCCGGGCGTAGCCGTCGGCCGCGTAGCCGGCCTCGAGGTCGCTCGCCGTGACGACCGGCTTGACGCCGTTACGGCCGGCCGCGTCGAACAGCCCGGCGCAGTAGGCGGCGGGCACGCCGAACAGCGTGTCGACCCCCTGCTGGGTCAGCCGTTTGAGCACGTAGTCGGCGACGGTGAAAGCCACGATGACGCTCCAGTGCAGGCCCGCCGGGGCGGGGATCGGTCAGTCGGAGACGGAGAGCCTGGGGTCGACCAGCCGCCTGTTGCGCGGGTGGTCGATGTGATCGATGGGCATCGGCACGGGTGCCAGCTGACCGAACGCGGCGGCGATGACGTCCACCAGTTCCTTGCACTTGGCGGGGTTGAGGTCCTCGTCCTCCTTGCCCCGGTCGGTGGTGCCGCCGATGACGACGTGGTCGGAGCGCGGGAACAGGTAGCCGTTGCGGCTGTAGAGGTACTGCAGGGCCGGCTGCGCCGGCAGCATCGCGAGGTAGCCTCTGACTCCGACCATCTCGGTGTCGTTCCACAGCTTCTTGGCGCCCATCCCCGTACAGTTGATGATGATCTTTTGCGGCACCGTCGCGAAGATGTCGGCCTTGGAGGCGAACTTCTTGTCCACGAAGGTGACGCCGCGCGCCTCCAGATCGCTCTTCAGCCGCGGCAGGAAGATGGGCGGCTCGATCAGCAGCGTCTGGTACAGGAATCCGAGCTGGGTGTGGTTCTGGAACGGCAGGCGGTCCAGCCGCCGGCGAGCCGGCAGCAGGCCGGGAAGGAGGTTCAGCACCATCTCCAGGCCGTCAGCCGGCTTGGGGCAGTAGTTGGGCCTCTCGCAGACGCCGAAGCCCTTGCCGATGCTGTCCTTGAAGGTGGTGTAGGACGTTTTGATGATCGCCTTGAGATCCTGCTGGTTCATGGCCGTCTCGACGACGGACACCGCCCACTGGCCGCCTGCCTTGAACGACGTGGTGTCCGTCAGCTTGCGGTCAGAGAAAATCCTGATCTTGAGCCCCAGGTCGAGCAGCATCGTGGCGGCGGTCAGGCCCATGACGCCGGCGCCGAGCACCGCGGCCTCTGTCTGAGGGGAGGTGGTCAGGAACTGCCGGACCATGTCCTTCACCTTGGCCGCGCAACCCCAGCTCAACGAGATGCCGGCGCCACCGTGACCGTAGTTGTGGACGATGAACCGGCCGGACGTCTGCTCGTAGTTCAGCCGGAAGGTTCCCTTGCGATACGGACGCACTCCGGTGACGCACGCCCCGGGCACGCTCGGATCGAAGGAGAAGTCCGGTGTCGGCAGATTGATGAGCTCCCGAACGTGCATCGCGCCAGCCCCCGACTGATCGTCTTTGCGTGCAATCGGGGGCTGCCGGCTCCCATACCCCGGCAAGGGCAGGGCCGGCCCACTGCCGCCAAGCCTTGACCCTGGCCAGGGCAGTTGTTTCTCGGGCTACCTGATGCGTGTGCGCACGTGCGCAATATCGGCTCGCTGGGGGTACGCAGTCGCGCCACGCGATGTTGGTGCTGGACACGAGCCGGTTTCACCGGCTAGCCACTTCAGACAAAACTCTCATCAAGCAGATGAACACCCAAAACCTGCCATACGAGTCAGAGTCCGGGGATCCGGCAGGCCGTCTCCCTCGTCGTGGCCCGCCCCGACGCAGCCGAGCGCCTCACCGACCCACACCAGCAGGCAAAGCGTGCTGAATATCAAAGTCAACCGCCTGGACTGGCGGCTGAGCCGAAATACCCTGGTAGAACGCGTCGCCCCACGGCGGTACGCGGTCGGAGGCAGCGCCGACGAGCCGGGACAGAAAATCGGCAGCCCACCGGCACAACACCCTCATCCGAGAGGGTGTGGCAAGCAGAACTCCAGGTTCGCCTTCGTGAGGGGTCGCCCTACCAGGCCATCCAGGGTGCCGTCCCGACGTCCATCGGGAACCGGCTGCCTTCATGAGGAAGGAACGAGGATGCACCCAAACCATCTGCTCATCACCAGTCCACTGATCACCACCCTGGTCTTCGGGTCGATCGGCATCTCGCACGCCTCAGCCATCTCAACACCTGTCAGCTCCGGCGAGACTCACGCCGCGACTGCCTCGAATGCCGTGCCACCCATTTGCAGGAAGATTCACAAGGACGAGAAGCCGTTCTGCGTAGACGGTTACGCGGACGGATTCGAGGCGGGGGCGAAATGCGGCCCGCCCCGCCAGACCGGAAGATATTCCGACGACGAGGCCTACGACGTTGGCTACGCCGCCGGCTACAAGTCGGGAAAGAAGACCTGCCCGCCGTCGTAGTCGGACACCAGAACGGGCCTGTCCGGGCAGTTACCGCCGGGCAGGCCTGCCGATGCCGTCACCTCGTCTGCGTCCTGGCCGGGCGCGGGTCAAGGTCCCCGGCACTCGCGGGAAGCCCGGAGCAGTCGAAGGCGGCGGGCCCGGCCGCCTTGTACCGGTAGGGGTCGCCAAGCTGGTGCTTGGCGACGGTGACCGCGGCGGCCGCGCGGGCCTGCTGGGTGATGGCCGCCGCGTGCGCGGCCGCCGCGTCCGCGGCCGGCGCGTCCGCGGCCGGCGCGTCCGCGGCCGGCGCGGTGGCGCCGACGATGATGGTCATGGCGGTGCCGTGCAGGGCCAGCGTGCGATGAATCATGGGTTCCGCCTTTCTGCGCGAAGGTGTCGGGTGTCGTGGCGCCGGCGCTCATGTGCGCTCGGGGGTGCTGGGTTCGGCGGCGAGCTCGGCGACCAGCTCGGCGACGCGGCGGGCGTGCTCGCGGCTGTGCACCTGGAGGTCGATCACGGTCAGCCGGCTGGAGCTGTCAGTGATCCGGAAGTCCGCGGAGACCTTGCCGCCCGGCTCGTAGGAGGTGCGGACCCGGCGGGTCGCTGCCGAACAGCCGGCTGCGGGCGCCGGGAATGGCGGCCGCCACCGCCGCGGCGGTGGCGGCCTGCTCGTCCAGGGCGGTCAGATGATCGGCGATCGCCCGCAGCACCTTGTCCAGTTCGGCGTGGTAGTCGGGCAGCAGGCGCCGGCTGATGTCGGCGGCGATCGCCTGGGCGCCGCGGGCTGCGGCGCAGGTGATGCTGTAGCGGCAGGCCCACCAGGTGACCCGGGAGTAGTCACCGGGATAGCATCCGGCGAACTCGACCCGGCCGGGGCGTGCGGCCATGGCGCAGGGCGAGCTCTCGGGTGCCGCGGCGGATCCAGAAGCCGCCATGTCCGTCGTGGAGGTCGAGGGCATAGCCGCCGAGCAGGTTGGCGATCTGGCAGGTCAGGATGCGGGCGTCATCGATCTGAGCGTGGGTAAGGATCATGTGCTGCTCTCCGCAGGCGAGATGAAGACGGCCCCGCCGTACGGGCGGGGCCGGACCGGCGGCGAACCGGGTGTCAGCCGGGCTGCGCGGTACCACGCAGCAGGGCCAGGACCAAGGTCATCACCTCATCCTGGTCGACCTCGGCCGGGTCCTGGACGCCGAATGACAGGGCTGGGCACGTGGGCTCGCACTCCTCGCCGGCCTCAGCCGGGCAGGCCTGGCAGGCGATGAGAGAGCGCACGTCGGCTCGGTCGTAGACGTGCGTCAGCGGGCCGTCCGGGAGACGACGGCGAGCGGCACGGCGTCGGGCGCCGGCTCGCAGAGGTGCTCGTGGCGCCAGGTTTCCAGGTCCGCGACATGGCGGGCGCTGGGCCGCTGCGTCCAGATGGCGAAGCGGTTCCACAGGCTGAGCTGGTCACCAGAGCGCGGGCGGCCTAGGGGAATTCTTCGATCTCGCCGGGCGTGATGCGGGCGGCGACGTTCGTGACGTGCTTCGTCAGGCTGACCAGGGTGTGGCGGGTCAGGATGTGCTGTTTCTTTCGAGATGGGGTGGCGTGCTGGCGGCGGCGCGGCCGTAGTGCACGTCGACGGGGTGGTGGTAGCCGATCCCGGAGTGGAAGTGATCATGGTTGTACCAGGCGTAGAACTCCTGGCAGAAGACGCGGGCGTGTTCGATGGAGCCGAACCGGCCGGGGAAGATGGGGCAGTACTTCAGTGTCTTGAAGCTCGCTTCGACGTGCGGGTTGTCGTTGGAGGTCCGAGGCCGGGAATGAGACTTGGCCACGCCCAGGTCGATGAGGAGTTCGGCGAGGGTCTTGGAGGTCATCGAGCTGCCGCGGTCAGCGTGCAGGGTGAGGGTGCCTGCGTCGATGCCGTGCTTGCGTGCGGTCGCTTCGATGAGGTGTCGGGCCAGGTCAGCCGATTCGCGGGAGGCGACCATCCAGCCGACGACGTAGCGGCTGAACAGATCGATGATGGTGTAGAGGCAGTACCAGACGCCCTTGTCCGGGCCGCGCAGCTTGGTGATGTCCCAGGCCCAGACCTGGTTGGGGGCGTCGGCGACCAGCTCGGACACCGCCCGGGGCGGATGGGTCGCCTGCCGGCGCCGGTCGGTGCCCACCTCGCCGTGCTGGCGCAGGATGCGGTACATGGTCGACTCCGACGCCAGATACACGCCCTCGTCGAGCAGGCTGTAGTAGGCGGTGGCCGGGGAGGCGTCGGCAAAGCGCTCGTTCAGCACCGCGCGGACCTGGTCGCGCTCGGCCGGCGACAATGCGGCCGGGTGCGGCTTGCGCGGCCGGGCGGGCCGCACCGGAGCCGGGCTCTGGCGGTGGTGGCGATACCAGGTCGCCTGCGACACCCCGGCCGCCGTGCAGGCGTTGCGCCGCCCCAGCAGCGGCACCAGTTCCTCGATCGCCTCGGCCTGGGCAGCCTGGAAGGTCTCGGTCACTGCTCGCCCCGGCCCGGCGGTGTCTCGCTGCTGGTGGCGAGCTGATCCAGCAGCGCGAAGAGCTTTCCCTGCACCTCGATCACCTGACGGGTCTGGCCAAGCTCGGCACGCAGCCGCTCGACCTCCGCCTGCAGCTTGTCGATCTCCTTGTCACGCGGGTCGGCCTTCGGCCGTCCGACCGGACGGGCCAGCGCCTGCTCCGCACCGTGATCCCGCGCGGTGCGCCAGCTGGAGATCAGCGACGAGTACAGGCCCTCCCGGCGCAGCAACGCGCCCTTGCCCGCCTTGTCCAGACGGTCGTACTCCTCCAGGATCCGGGCCTTGTAAGCGGCGGAGTAGGAACGCGGACGCCCTCGTTCACGCACCTGAGGATCAGGAACCTCCGGATCCGGCTTGCTTGCTCCCACGAAGGGATGTCTCCTTCCCCACCCTCAGCACAGAGTTTCATGCCTATTTGCTACCTCTGTCCATTTTGGCAGGGAGGGCCGCGCGGCTGCACCTCACGCACGCGCGGGTCAGCCAGGTGATCAAGCAGCAGGAACGGAAGATCGGCGCCGAACTGTTCTACCGGACCAGCCGCAGCGTACGGCTGACGCGGATCGGCGAGCAGCTCAGAGACGAACTCCTCCCCCTGTACGCCGGGCTCAAGGACAGCATGCGGCGCGCCCGACTGGCCGCCCAAGGCGTCACCGGTGTGCTCCGCGTCGGCATGCTTCCCGTCAACGCCCACGACCTGCGCCCCTATTGGGACGCCTTCCGTGCCCGCCATCCGCAGTGGCGGCTGCACATCCAGAGCGTCCGCTTCGGGGAGACCTTCGCCCCGCTGCGCCGCGGAGACATCGACGTCATGGTCGCCTGGCTGCCGGTGGAGGAGCCCGACCTCACGGTGGGCCCGGTCCTGTTCACCGACCACCGGGTGCTGGCCGTCTCCGCGGACCACGAGCTCGCTCGGCGGACGTCGGTCTCGCTGGAGATGGTCGCCGACTTCCAGCACCCCGACAGCAGCGCCGTGCCTGGCTACTGGTACGACTCCTACGCGCCACGCCAGACCCGCCGCGGTCGCATGATCGAACGTGGCCCTGTCGTCCAAGACGCGGAGGACGCCCTCATCCGGACCAGCATGGCGGAGATCGTCACCCTTTTCCCCGCCCACGTGACCCGCTACTGGGTACGGCCGGGCATCGCCTATCTGCCCGTCAAGGACGTGGGCGCACTGCCGTACGCCATGGTGTGGCGCAGCGGCGACACCGACAACGAACTCATCAGGTCCCTCGCACGGGTAGCCCATGACCTCGGGAGTCTCAAGGGCTGACGGAGCAAGGGGCTGACGGAGCACGAGGCGGCCCCCGCCGGTAAGCCAGGCTTACCGGACCATGACGCGATCCCTCGTTGATCCGCACGGCCGCGAAATCCCACGATGGGCGGCATGACATCGACGATGGAAACCCTTCGCCGCGCCTTCGGCGGTGACATCCCCGAACCGGCCGCGGCCACAGGCCCACGCATGAGGGGCCTGCTCGAGGGTCTGCCGGCACGGCCGGGCGGCCGGACCGACCACTGGTCGTTCCTGTTCGGCCAGATCGCGATCCACAGCCTGATCGTGCTGCTTGTCACCGGGATCCTCCTGACCTTCTTCTACGACCCCGACACCTCCCGGGTGATCTGCCAAGGCGCCTACACCCCGCTGCGTGGCTGGAGGTGCGCGGCGGCCTGCTGATGCGGCAGTCCCTTCCACCACTGGGCCACGCTGATCACCGCTGTTTGGTGCAGGCTCGGTCACGGCTTTGCGACGCGTGACGGCCGGTTTAGACGTGGGTGAGTGCTCGGGCGGAGGCTTCGAGGATGTCACCCAGAGCGGTGCGGGCTCGGGTGAGGTCGGCTATGCGGGAGTCCAACTCGGCGTACTGGGTTCTGAGGTGGTCGAGAACGCAGGCCTGGAGCTCGGTGCCGTTGCCGACGAAGCAGGGCATGAGCTCGCGGATGACCTTGGTAGGAAGCCCTGCGGCGAGCAGGGTACGGATGCGGGCGACGGTGGCAGGGGCCTCGGGATCGTAATGGCGGTGGCCGCCTTCGCTGCGGTGGGAGGTGAGCAGCCCCTGGGCCTCGTAGTAGCGGAGGAGACGTACGGCCACGCCTGTTTCGCGGGACAACTCCCCGATCTTCATGTGACCCACCTCATAGGGCGGCGGCTTGAATCTGACATCTATGTCACATCCTAACGTTGATCACATGACGACGACTTCGACTGCGCCAGCGCCCGTTTCGCTCTACGGATTCCTGACCCCCAAGCCCGGACACGCCGACGAGCTCAGGAAACTCCTGATGGACCTCGTCGAGCCGTCTCGAGGGCACGAGGGCAACCTTCAATACCACCTCCACGAGCAGGAGGACGGCCGATTCTTCCTCTATGAGGTCTGGCGTTCGCAGGAGGACCTCGACCGGCACAACGCGACCCCACTGCTGCACGCCTTCATGGACGAACTGCCCGAGCACATCGAAGGAGCGCCCGAGGCCTACTTTGGCGCGATGAGGAGTCCCTATCCGGCCATCGTGGCCTGACCGAGCTCGCAACGGACTCGGAAGGGTTCCTGACGGAGTCAGAGTTGGCCAGTCGGAGCCAGCAGATGAGGCCGCAGGCCAGGCTGAGAAAGGCTTCGTGGATGTCGTCGCGGATCTCCCAGCGGATGCGCAGTCGGCGGAACCAGTGCAACCCGAGTTCCGCGGTTTGTGGGCACATGAAGCTTGATCGTCTGGTGTTGGTGCTGGCTGATGGGGCTGTGGATAACTGTCTGAGCGCGAAAATGTGGGCACACGACTGTTAGCGATTCAGCTGCGCAAGCTGTGCTATGTGCCGGATGATGCGGGCATGTATCTGCGGAAGACGCAGCGACGCAACGGCGACGGCAGCGTGGCGCGGTATCCGCAGCTGGCCAACAACCGGCGGACTTTGGCGGCATTGCGACGTCGCAGTCCTTGAACAGCTGGGCCTGGGCGGGAGTGAGGGGCCCTACCACACCTTCCCCGACACGGACAGCGCCGTGGCAGCATCGACAGATCCAGCAGATGCGCGTCCAACGCGCGCAGGTACATCAGCTTGTCGATCGCCAGCTTGATCGACGCCGGTGTCGCCTCCACCGCCGGCGTCGTCAGCCACGCCAGCCGGGTCGCCCCGATCTCCGGATCGTGCACCAGCAGCCGGTCCAGATCCGCCCGCATCGGCCTGGCCAGCAAATGATCAACCCTCTCCGACGTCAACGCGCCCGCGCCGGTCCGAGCGGTCGCGACCATCTCCATCAGCGTGACCACGCCCGGCCGCACCATGCGCGCGCTGATCAGGAACTCCGCCGCCTGATGAAACAGCAGCGACGGTGAGTCGTGCTCCATCGCCCGGTCCAGCAGGAACTGTTCCAGCTCTTTCAGCGTCTCGCCCCTGGTCGGAACCGGTTTCCAGTCCAGATACTTCAGCACCAGCTTCAGATGATCACTGCGGGTCTGCGCCCGCCGCCCGTACTGCTCCAGCATCCCCGGATACACCGCCAACTGGTTCGCCAGCCGAAGCACCGTCGCCTGCGGCACCGCCCAGATGCCATGGGGAACGAAACCCAGCCACGGTAACGTGCACAGCTGGACGGCAAGCCCCAAACGCGCCGCGGATGCTCATAGGAGAAGAACTGGGTCGCCAACCCCATCAACCTCCACGGAAGCACTACAACCAGTACGAACCGTAGCGGCAAAGATCGTTAACCGTCCCAGAAAGGCGAATAACTGCAGGTCATAGATAGGTTCGTTGGATTATCCGCGATTGCTACCGGAACCCCCTCGAACCGGCGACAGGTGGCACAGACGGCTGCTCCGCGCAGGCCCGTGGCAGCCGCACCGGTGTTGAGGCGGGCCCGGCCCCGGGTAGGGCTAGGACAAGCGCCAATGGAACGTTCCCGCAGCGCCGAGACAGATTTTGGCAATGAGGGCGCGCGCAGGAGCCACGAGGAGATTAAATGGTTTCCTGGTAGGAAATAGGTACTACGAGGTGATGCTCCATGAAGCAAGCCGTCGCGGCGATCGTCAAGCCGCTGCCCGACCACCTGTTCAGGGTCCACGGCAACAGCGCCGAGACGCGCTGGGAAGCCATGGCGGGTCTCGGCTACCACACGCCGAACGACCGGTTCTTCGTCCGGAACCACACCTTCACCCCGCTCATCGACGTCACCACCTGGCGGCTGAGCATCCACGGGGAAGGCGTGCGATGTCCGCGCGAGTTCAGCTACGAGGAGTTGCGCGCCATGCCGTCGCGCACGTACGACGTGGCGATCGAATGCGCGGGCAACGGGCGGCGCTTCTACCGGACGCAGCAGCACGACGGCGCTCCGGGCACCCAGTGGGGGCTGGGCGCGATCGGGGTGGCGCGGTGGCGCGGGGTGCCGCTGAAGTACCTGCTCAGCCAGGCCGGAGTGCGGCCGGAGGCGGTGGACGTGCTGCCCGTCGGGCTCGACGCGCCGTTCGAGGAGCATGGTCACGTACGCCGGCCGCTGCCCGTCGGCAAGGCCATGGACGACGTGCTCGTCGCGTATGAAATGAACGGCGTTCCGCTGCCGCCCGACCATGGATTTCCGGCACGCCTGGTGGTGCCGGGATGGGTGGGAATCGCGTCGATCAAATGGCTCGGCGAGCTGGAAGTCGCCACGCAGCCGCTCTTCACGGCGTGGAACACGGTCTTTTATCGGGACGTCACGACGCAGCCGGTCAAGAGCGCTTTCGAGCTGCCCTGGAATGCCCGCCTGCCCGTCGGTCGCCCGCACATCCTGCGCGGCAGGTCCTGGTCCGGGCGGGGCAGGATCGTCCGGGTGGAAGTCAGCTTCGACGGCGGGCTTCACTGGCGACCGGCCGAGCATCACGGACAGCACCTGGTCAAGGCCTGGTTGCCGTGGCACGTCGCGTGGGCTCCGCAACGTACGGGCACGCGCATGCTGATGGCGCGCGCCACCGACGAGACCGGCGCCACACAGCCGCTCACCACGCCGCGTCACCCGTTCGGATACCACTTCGACGCGGTCGTGCAACATCCCATTCACGTCGTCAATGGATAGGCAATTGTCACCGATCCGGGCTGAGCTGGCCATTTCTTTACCGTGCGTACGACCCACGCGAATTCATCTGAAAGACTCGCGCAGAAACCTTCCAGAAATCCCGTGATGTGATGCTGTCCGCACCCGGGAAAAGGAGAGCCGATGCGCCAGTTGACCGCACTCGACGCCCAGTTCCTCAATGTCGAGACGCCGACGACCGCCGCACACGTGGCCGGGCTGGCGATCCTCGACTCGGCGGACGGCGCGGTCACCAGAAGGGCCCTGGCAGAGCTCCTCCTCGACCGCGTCCACCTCTCCCCCGCGCTCAGCCTGCGCCTGGCCGAGGTGCCGCTCGGCCTCGACCACCCCTACTGGGCGGCCGACCCCCACTTCGACATCGACAACCACCTCTTCGAGCTCACCCTGCCCCTGCCCGGGGACGACTGGCAGCTCGCCGAAGCCGTCGCCCAGGTCCACGCCCGCCGGCTCGACCGGGCGCATCCGCTGTGGGAGATGCACCTGATCCATGGGCTGGGCGATGGGAAGGTGGCCGTCTACACGAAGGTGCACCATGCCGCGATCGACGGGGTCTCGGGCGCCGAGACCCTCGCCACGCTGCTCGACCTGACCCCGGACGGGCACCTGACGTCGAGGAGGTGCCGCCCGACAGCCAGGAACGGGTCCCCCGCGCAAGCCGCTGGTGCCGGCTCGGCCCGCATACACGGCCCCGACCCGGCCCACACGCGTGCGACCGAGCCGTCGGGCTCACGTGACACCGACCCCGCCACCACCTCCCACGACCTCGCCCCAGCCCACCCCCGCACCCACGACGCCCCCACCCTCATCGGCATGCTGACCGGCGCCGCCCTCCGCACCGCCACCCACCCCGTCCGCGCCATCCAATCGGCCGTGAAAGCCGCAGGCGACCTCGACGCCATCCCCGTGATAGGAGCCATCCCCGGCGCCAACCTGGTGGCCAAAGCCGCCCGCATGGTGGCACGCGACCAGCACCGCCGCCCCGACCTGCCCGCCTTGGTCGTCCCCCGCACCCCGCTCAACGGCCCGATCAGCGCCCGCCGCCACCTCTCGTTCGGCTCGCTCCCGCTCAAGGACGTCAAGAAGGTCGCCAAGGCCAACGGCATGAGCGTGAACGACGTCGTCATGACCCTGTGCACCTCCGCCCTGCGCTCCTGGCTGCGCGAGCGGAACGCGCTCCCCGAGGCGCCGCTGGTGGTGGCCGTGCCCGTGGCGGTCCGCAGGGCGAAGGCGCAGGACCTGATGGGCAACCAGATCTCGGCCATGGTCGCCCCCATGCCCACGAACCTCCCCGACCCGAGGGAACGCCTGCAGGCCGTGGGCACCGCCATGGGCAGGGCCAAGCGGCGCTTCGCGCTGGCGCCGGCGACGTGGCTGAACGAGCTGTGCTCGCTGCTGCCCGCGCCGGTCACGACCCTCGTGACCCCGGCGATCTTCCGGCTGGCGGGCATGGCGTGCCCGCCGATCAACCTCATCGTCAGCAACGTGCCGGGCCCGCAGTTCCCGCTGTACCTGTGCGGCGGCCGGGTGCTGTCGTACTATCCGCTGTCCGTCCTGACCGACATGAGCGGCGGCCTGAACATCACCTGCTTCTCCTACGACGGCATGCTCGACTTCGGCATCGTGGCCTGCCCCGAGCGGGCGGACGACGTGTGGGGCCTGCTGGAGCACCTGCGCACGGCGCTGGACGAGCTGCTAGACGAGCGAGTGAGCGATGAGTTCCGCGACGGCGTCGGGGTCGATCTGGTGGCCCGTTAGCTGGCAGAGGTTCTCCTGGTAGATCAGGACTGCGGCGAACGTGGCCGCCGCCACCTCCAGCCGGGCCGCGTCCCCGCGCGCCCCCGGCAGAGCCAGCCCCAGGGCGAACCTGGCGCGCCTGACCAGCTCGCCGTTGAGCCGTCCGAGGCGTTCCTTGACGGAGCCGTGCGTGTCGGCCTCGCGGAACAGGATGCGCCGCATCGCCGGCGAGGCGCGCAGCGGCAGCACGCGCGCCAGCCGGGAGAGGGTGCCGGCCGGATCGCCGGGCACCGCGTCGACCTGGGTGTCCTCTTCGACGTGCGTGCGCTCGTTCACGAGGGCGACCAGCACGTCGATCTTACGCGGGAAGTAGTCGAAGACGAGTTCCTTGGGGACTTTCGCGAACTTCGCGATGACCGCGGTCGGGGTGGCCTCGTAACCGCCACCCGCGAAGAGCTCTTCGGCCGCGTCCAGGATGCGCGTACGCGCGTCACCGATCACCACAGCTCCGAACCATAGCCCCACCTGCGACTCCATCGCCATCACGGCAGAGCGAGAGGCGTCTGCCGAGCCGTGCTCGGTCCCGCCCCGGCGCACTCGGAACGCGAGTGACGCACACCGCGACGTTCGCGTACGATATGAGACATAGATGTCTCAAATGATACGCAGGTGTGCATATGGCAGCGACGCGTGACCAGATCATGAAGCTGGCGATCCAGCACCTCAACGAGAGCCCCACCGCCTCCATGGCGCAGCTCGCCGAGGCTGCCGGGATCAGCAGGGCCACCCTGCACCGCCACTTCAGCAACCGCGACGACCTGATGCTGGCCCTCGCCCACCGCGCCCACGACCAGTGGGAACGTCTCCAGCTGAGCAGCGGCATCGTGGCCGCGACCGCGTCCGGCGACCGCGCGGCGCTGGAGCGGGCCATGGACGCGCTGCTGGTGGGGCTGATCGAGGTGGCCGACGAGTACGGGTTCGGCCTGACGGACGACCGTCTGGCGACCCATCCGGAGCTGAAGCGGCGGGCCGACGAGCTGGAGGAGCGGGAGGTCGCCTTCTACGCCGCCGCTCAACGCGCGGGCCTGCTGCGGCCCGGCCCGCCGGCCCGCTGGATCAGCAACGTGGTCTTCGGCCTGCTCGTGGCCGTACGGGAAAGCCTGCGCAACGGCGACGTCGCCCGCCGGGACGTCCCTGAGCTGCTCATCGGCACGTTCCAGCACGGCGCCGCACCTCAGCAGGGGGAACGATGACGATCACCACGCCGCCCGTCTCGGCACGCAGGCGGTGGGCGGGCCTGGCGGTCCTGTCGGCGAGCGTGCTGCTGGTGGTCATGGACATGACCGTGCTGAACGTCGCCCTGCCCGCCATCTCGGCGGATCTGCGGCCCGAGTCGATCGAGCTGCTGTGGATGGTGGACGCGTACGCGCTGGTCCTGTCCGGACTGCTGGTCACGGTCAGCGCGCTGGGCGATCGGTGGGGTCGCAAGCGGATGCTGATGACGGGGTTCGCGGTGTTCGGGCTGGCCTCGCTGGCCGTGCTGACGGCCGACAGCCCGCTGGAGGTGATCGCCGTACGGGCGCTGCTCGGGGTCGGCGGCGCGATGATCATGCCGTCCACCCTGTCCATGATCCGGAACCTGTTCGCCGACCCCGGCGAACGCGCCAAGGCCCTCGGCGTGTGGTCGGCGATGGCCGCGGTCGGCGCCGCCCTGGGGCCCGTCGTGGCCGGGGTGCTGCTGGAGCACTTCAGCTGGCACGCCGCGTTCCTGGTGAACGTGCCCGTCATGGTCCTGGCGATCGGCTTCGGCCTGTTCCTGCTGCCCGAGTCCAGGAACCCGTCGCCCGGCCGCTGGGACGCCCTGGCCACGCTGCTGTCGATGACGGGCATGGTGGCCCTGGTCTACGCGATCAAGAACTTCGGCAAGTACGGGCTCACCTCCCCCGGCGCCCTGGTGGCGGCCGTGGTGGCGGTGGTGGCGCTGGGCTGGTTCGCGGTGCGGTGTCTGCGCAGGACGGATCCGCTGCTGGAGCTCCGGCTGTTCCGCAGCCCGCCCTTCTCGGCTGGGGTGCTGACGGCGCTGATCACCTCCATCGCGATGGCGGCGGTGCTGCTGCTGCTCGCGCAGTGGATGCAGCTCGTGCAGGGGTACGGCCCGCTGGAGACGGGCGTGCGCCTGCTGCCCGCCGCACTGGCCGCCGTCGTCGCCTCGCCCCTGGCCCCGTCGCTGGCGGCGCGGGTCGGCGCCCGGGTGGTGCTGGCCGGGGGGCTGGCTCTGACGGGGCTGGCGTTCCTGCTGCTGTTCGTGGCGCCCAGCCCGCTGGGGTACTGGCCGGTCGCCGTCGCGCTGACGCTCATCGGGCTCGGGAACGGGTCGCTGGCGATCGCCTCCGCCGCCATCATGTCCGGCTCGCCACCGGCCAAGTCGGGCAGCGCGGCCGCCATCGAGGAGACCAGCTACGAGCTGGGCGGGGCACTCGGCGTGGCCGTCCTCGGCAGCGTCGCGGCCGCCGTGTACCGGGGTGATGTGGTGTATTCGGGGCCGGGGGCTGAGGTTGCGCGGGAGTCGTTGGGCGGAGCGCTGGATGTGGCGAAGGAGTCGGGGGCGGCTGGTGGGCGGCTCGTCGAGCAGGCGACGGCTGCGTTCACCGACTCCCTCGTGCTGACCAGCGGGGTGGCGGCGCTGGTGTTGGCGGTGGGCACGGTGGCGGTGTGGTGGCTCACGCCTCGCGACCTCGACGTGTCGTCGGGCGATCACCACTGATTCGGCCGCGGGCGGGCACGTGCTGGGCGGCGCGTGCTGGGCCGCGTGCGCTGGGCGGCGCGTGCTGGGCCGCGTGCGCTGCGCCGCGCGATGAGCGATTGGTGGTGGCGGGGGGCGTGCGGTGGGTGGCTGTCGAGCGCGCGAGAAGCAGGCAGGCGCGCGGCGGACCACGGGCGTGTAGACGGACGTGCGGTGGGCAGACGTGCGGGCGATGGGCGATGAGAAGTGGGCGGACGCGCGGGTGGCGTGGTGCGGGTGAGGGTTACAGGTCCGGGCCGGCGACCTGCTCGGCGACTCGGCCGATGCGGGCGAGGCGGGCCAGGGCTGGACGGGCGAGGACCTCGCCGATGTCGTGCAGGGCCACGATGAGCTCCTCCACCCCGTCGAGCGGCATGTCCGGCTCTCGGCTCAGCAGAAGGCCGCGATAGTCCTCCGGGGATACGGCCCCGCCCGGCAGCTCGATGCGCTCGTGCTCGACTCGGAAGAGCACCGGCACGGACGTGTCGAGGACCAGGGCGAGGGCGGTGAGCTCCGCGGCCGTGAAGGAGCGTTGGCCGCGCTCGGCCTGGTGGACGGCCTGGCGGCTCCACGGTCTGTCGAGGTAGCGGCCCAGGGCTTCGCCCAGCTCCGTCAGCGACATGCGGCGCTCTGCGCGCAGCCGGGCGATCTGCCTCCCGATTGCCTCTTCTACCCGCATCCCTCACCCCTTAACGCCGGTTGTCATTGTGCACCATGACACCGACAGGTAGCCATTGACAAGCGCGCGCTCGCCGCAGTACCGTGTAAATGCACAGAGTTCCCCGTCAATGTAGTCGATGACACGAGCGATGGTGAGGCGCGAAATGCAGGACATCGTCATTGAGGTGGTCGGACCGGTCGGCGACTGCGCCGTGCTCAAGGTCGCCGGCGAAGTCGACGTGTTCACCGCGCCCAAGCTACGCGAGCAGATCATCGACCTGGCGGCCAAGGGCACGGTGCACGTCATCGTCGACCTGGGCGCGGTGCAGTTCCTCGACTCGACCGGGCTGGGCGTGCTCGTCGGCGGTCTCAAGCGGCTGCGCACGCAGGACGGGTCGCTCGCGCTCGTCATGACGACCGACCGCATCTCGCGCATCTTCAAGATCACCGGGCTGACGGCGGTGTTCGCCTCCTACTCCTCCGTTCAGGAGGCGATCGAGGCCGACCCGCACTGGGCTCAGGCCGTCGCGGGCGAGGCGGGCGGCGCCGGCGAGTGGTGCGCACAGCACGGGCTGGCCGGCTGACGCTCCGGCGCCCGCAGCACGCCTGGCCGGCTGACTGTCGATGCCTGAGCCCCTCGGCCGCGTGGTCACGAGGGGCCTCGGCCATGCCCGGTCTCAGGAAGGCCGGGAAGCCTCGTCCAGGATGGCCAGCTCCTCCTGGCTCAACATCAGCCCGGCCGCGTCCATGATCGGCCGGAGCTGCTCCAGGTTGCGCGCGCTGGCGATCGGTGCCGTGACGGTGGGCTGGGCGGCCACCCAGGCCAGCGCGATCGAGGCGGGCGCGACTCCGCGCTCCCGGGCGAGCCCGACCAGCGCCTCCACCGTCCTGGGCCCGTGGGGCGTGTCCAGGTACTCGGCGGCCCGGCCCGCGCGGGGGCTGTCCACGGTGGCGCCGGGCGCGTACTTGCCGGTCAGGAAGCCGCGCGCGAGGCCGAAGTACGGCACGCTGGACAGGCCCTCCGCGGCCACGACCTCCCGCAGATCACCCTCATAGGCCCGCTCGACCAGGTTGTACGGCTGCTGCAACGCGACATACCTGGCCAGCCCCTCGGCGTCGGAGAGCTTGAGTGCCTCCGCCAGGCGCGGCGCGGAGTAGTTGGAGGCCCCGATGTAGCGGACCTTGCCCTCCTGCACCAGCGCGTCGAAGACGGCCAGCGACTCCACCAGCGGCGTGTCGTGGTCGTCCACGTGCGCCCAGTAGAGGTCGAGGTAGTCCGTATGCAGGCGCCGCAGCGAGTCCTCGACCGCGGTCCTGATCGTCGCCGGCGCCAGCCCCTCCAAGCCCTCCAGCATGCCGACCTTGGTGGCCAGCACGATCGAGTCGCGGTTGCGGCGCGCGGCCAGCCACTCGCCGATGATCGTCTCGGAGGTCGACTCGCCGGTGGCCCAGTACGGGTAGACGTCCGCCGTGTCGAGGAAGTTGCCGCCGCCCTCGACGTAGGCGTCGAGGATCGCGAACGACGTCTCCTTGTCGGCCGTCCAGCCGAAGACGTTGGTGCCGAGCGATATCGGGAACACGGACAGGTCCGTGGTGCCTATTGATCTCATCCCGCTATTATCCGCACATCCAACAAGGAGACTGCGATGCGGCCCCTGTTACGAGGATGCCTGGTCAGCGTGGTGGTCGCCGCCGGTCTGTGCGTGGCGGTCGTGGTGGTGCCGTGGCGCGGCGGGGACGAGGAGCCGCCCGCTCCCGAGCCCTCCCCGACGCGGACCGAGATCGTCCGCGAGCACCGGCTGGACGATCGCAGGATGGAGCTGACGATCAGGTCGCGGGCGCTCGACGCCACCACGAAGGTACGCCTGCTGCTGCCCCGCGGCTGGGAGTCCCGTACCGGCTGGCCGGTGTTGTGGCTGCTGCACGGCGGGCTCGACGACCACACCTCGTGGACCGCGAAGACCGACGTCGAGGCGCTCACCCGCGACACCGGCGTGCTCGTGGTGATGCCGGACGGCGGCAGGTGCGGCAGCTACTCCGACTGGTGGAACGGCGGCGAGGGCGGCCCGCCGCGCTGGGAGACCTACCACCTGAAGGAGCTGCTGCCGCTGCTCGAAGCGCGGTACCGGGCGGGCTCGCGGCAGGCGGTCGCCGGGTACTCGATGGGCGGGCAGGGCGCCATGCTGTACGCGGCCAAGGGTCACTTCGAGGCGGCGGCCTCGTTCAGCGGCGCCCTGCACCTCCTGGGCCCCGGCGTCCCGCAGGCCGTGATGGCGGGGACGGCGATCGGCTGTTTCGGCACCGACTGGAAGCGCATCTGGGGCGACCCGGAGGAGCAGCGCGAGGTGTGGCGGGCGCACAACCCCTACGACCTCGCCGACAGGCTCAAGGGCGTCCGGCTGTACGTGGCCGCCGGCGAGGGCGACCTGGTGGAGGACCTGGCGAACCGGGCGGGCAGGGCGTTCGCCGGCCGCCTGGAGGAGCTGGGCATCCCGGTGCGCACGCACTTCTCCCAGGGCGGGCACAACCACACGTCCTGGCAGCGGGAGCTGCACCGGGCCTACCCCATGCTGATGTCCGCCATCGGCGCGCGGCCCGCGTAAGAACTGCCATCAGCGCGCGGCCCGCGTAAGGACTGCCATCGGCGCGCGGCCCGCGTAAAGGCGCGGCCTGAGCAAGAGACCGTCAGCTCACTCGGTCCACCAGGGAGTGGCACAGGTCGCGCAGCTCGCCCGCCTCCGGCAGGCACTCGTCGAGCACCCCGAGCGCCGACGTCAGGTATCGGTCCGCCAGCGCCCGCGCCGCCTCGCGCCCCCCGGCCTCCTCCACGAGGTGGGCGGCGTGCCGTACGGACTCCTCGTCCACCGCCCCCGAGGCCAGGACGGCGGCCAGCTCGCGGGCGGCGGGGCCGCCGGTGGCGAGGGCGGCGAGCACGGGCAGGGTCTTCTTGTCGCGCCGCAGGTCGTTGTGGACGGGCTTGCCGGTCAGGCGCGGATCGCCCCAGATGCCGAGCATGTCGTCCACGATCTGGAAGGCCACCCCGAGGTCGCGCCCCATGCCCCACATGCGGTCGGCCAGCCCGGGCGCCCCGCCCAGGGCCACGCCCGCCGCCGCGGCGGCCCCCAGCAGGCCCCCGGTCTTGCCCGCGGCCATCTCGGCGTACTCCTCGATCGTGACCACGCCGGGGCCGCTCCAGGGGCGGCTCTCGAAGGCCATGTCGGCGGTCTGGCCCTGGACGAGCTCGATCAGGGCCGCCGACAGGTACGGCATCGCCTCGGGCCGCGCGGCGAGCCGGCCGACGGCCAGGGCGAGCAGCGCGTCGCCGGTGAGGAGGGCGGGGCCGACGCCGTACGCCTTCCAAAGGGCGGCGCGGTGCCTGCGCAGCTCGTCACGGTCGATGATGTCGTCGTGCGCCAGTGAGAAGGCGTGCACCAGCTCCACCGCCACGGCCGCGGGCAGCGCGTCAGGCGCGGTGCCGCCGACGGCCTCGGCGCTGAGCAGCGCGATGGCGGGCCGCAGGCCCTTGCCACCGTCGGAGTCCAGCTCCCTGCCGTCGAGATCCGCCCAGCCCATCGCGAACGCCACCATCCTGGCGCCCCACGGATGCAGCCCCGAGACCGCCTCACGCAGCGCGGGCTCGACCAGGCGCCGGCAGCGGGCGATCGTGCCGCTGCTGTGCGGATGGCTCAGATTCAATGGTGCTCCTACCCGGGTACGATCTTGAATCTACATGCACAAGCATGTGATACTCCACCCATCGGTTGACATTTGTCAGGGAATGTCCGTGATGTGAGACGTGTACCCTGCGCGATGAAGGGATTACCAGGTGGCAGTCGTGGCTCTGGCCGACGCATCCGCCTCTTCCGCACCTGACGACCCGAAGCCCGCACGTCTCCGACAGGGCCGAGCCGCCCCGCCACTCTAGGACGGCCCCGCGCGGCCACCGCCACGGGCTGCCCCGAGGCGACCGCACCCTCAGTCTCCAGGCGTGGCATCGCCGATGTGCACGCCGTCACTCTCAGTCGCACCACGCATCCGGATCGGGGATCGCTGCCATGCCGCACGTCAAGGGAGCCTTGACGACCAGCCCTCACATCGTCCCGACACACCGGGCCATACCCCGGCTCGTGAGCGACCCGGTCACCGAGCTGGCCAGGATGGGCACCGACGCCTCCGGCCAGGTCGTCCGGCTCCACCTCGGGCCGTTCCGCCCCTACCTCGTCTCGCATCCCGACCACGTCCAGCAGGTGCTCAAGACCGACTGGGGCAACTTCGTCCGCGAGGGCGTGTTCTGGCGGCCGTTGCAACGCCTGATCGGCCAGAGCATCCTCGGCGAGGGCGAGGCGTGGGCGTCGGCCAGGAAGATCCTCCAGCCGCTCTTCACCGCGCGCTACACGGCCTCGCTGGCCGAGGACATGGCCGACATCATCGCCGAGCGCGTCGACGAGCTCGACGGCTTCGCGCGGTCGGGCCAGGCGATCGACGTGGAGCACCAGATGACCTCCATCGTCAACCAGGCCGTCATCAAGGTCCTGTTCGGCGGCCGGATCACCCGTGAGACCGCCGAACGGCTGGCCCCCGAGTTCGCCACCTGCGCCACCTCGATCGGCTTCCGCATGCTCTTCCCCTTCGCGCCGTACTCGATCCGGGTCCCGGGCGACCGCGCGTTCCTGCGGTCGGCGAAGAAGATCGACGAGATCGTCTACCCGCTCATCCAGCAGGCGCAGCGTGAGAACAACAACGGCAAGGAGGTCGTCTCGGCGCTGCTGACGGCCAGGCTGGAGAAGGAGGGCAGGGCCGATCTGCACCAGGTGCGCGACGACCTGGTCAACATCTACGGCGCCGCCTCCGAGACCACGGCGATGACGCTGATCTGGCTGTGGCAGGTGCTGCACGACCACCCGGACGTCAACGCCCGGCTGCAGGAGGAGATCGACCGCGTGGTGGGCGGCGGCCCGGTGCGGCCGGCGCACGTCGCCGAGCTGCCCTACCTGCGCATGGTGCTGCAGGAGCTGCTGCGGGTCTACCCGAACGCCTGGGTCGTCCCGCGCCAGACCGTGGCGGACACGGAGATCGGCGGCGTCCGGATCGGGGCCGGCTCGCAGGTGCTGATCAGCCCGTACACGACGCACCGGCTGGCGGAGTTCTGGCCCCGGCCGCTGGAGTTCGACCCGGAGCGCTGGGCCAACGAGAAGACCGAGCGCCGGCACCGCTACGCGTTCATCCCGTTCGGCCTGGGGCCGCACGTCTGCCTCGGCCAGCACCTGTTCTACGTCGAGGCGTCCCTGGTGATAGCCAACCTGATGAGCAGGTACCGGCCGGTGCTGGCCAACCCGCAGAAGCTGCGTCCCGTCCCGGGCGGCGCCACGCTGCGGCCCAAGCAGAAGCTCTACCTCCACCTGCAGCCGATCGAACGGAACCACGCGGCATGAGCATCGGCGAAGCCGTGAACGCCACCACGGAAGCGGACGAGCTGGTCACGAGCCTCATGCTCCGCCCGTGGGGCCAGGTCTCCCCCTCGGTCTACGAGACCGGGCGGCTGGTCTCGCTCGCCCCCTGGCTGACCGGCCATCGGGAACGCCTCGACTACCTGATCAGCACCCAGCGGCCGGACGGCTCCTGGGGAGCGCCCGACGGGTACGGTGTGGTGCCGACCCTGAGCGCCACCGAGGGCCTGCTCGCCGCGACGGCGCGCGGCGAGCAGGCCCTCGGGGACCTGGACGGCGGGAGCCTCGCCGCCGCGGCGGACCGGGGGCTGCGGGTGCTGTCCACCTGGCTGAGCGGCCCCCTGGAGCTGCCCGACATGCCGGCGATCGAGCACATCGTGCCCTCCTTGGTGCACCGCATCAACCGGCACGTCGAGGGCCTGCCGGGCCGCTCGCCCGTGCCGTTGCCGGAAAGCATGAGCTACGACACCCTCCACGTGGTCAGGTCGCGGGTCCGGGCCGGCGAGGAGGTGCCGGAGAAGCTGCTGCACGCCCTGGAGATCGCGGCCGAGGCCGCCGCCGGCGCGCCCGGCATCCGTCCCACGCCCATCGGCAGCGTCGGCGCCTCGCCTGCCGCGACCGCCGCGTGGCTGGGCGAGGAACAGGGCGGGCATCGCGAGAACGGGGAGCACGAGCCGGCGCGCAGGCACCTGGAGGCGGTGGTCCGGCTGTTCGGCGGCCCGGTGCCCGTCGGGCTGCCCATCACCGTGTTCGAGCGCGGCTGGGTGCTGAGCTGGCTGCTGCGGGCGGGCGTGAGCGTCGAGGTGCCGCCGGAGATGGTGGCCGACATCAGGGCGGCCATCGGCCCGGCCGGCACGCCGGCGGGCCCCGGGCTGCCCGCCGACTGCGACACGACGTCCGTGGCGCTGTACGCGCTGGCGCTGCTCGGGGCGCCCTGCGAACCGGACAGCCTGTGGGCCTTCCGCACCGGCACCCACTTCGCCACCTGGCCCGGCGAGCAGGGCGTCTCGGTCAGCGTCAACGCGCACGTGCTCGACGCCTTCGGCGAGTACGCCCGCCGCCGGCCCGCCGCCGCGCCGCGGTACCAGGCGGCCGTCGCCGAGCTGGCCGCCTGGATCCGCGACCGCCAGTTACCTGACGGGAGCTGGACGGACCGCTGGCATGCCTCGCCGTACTACGCCGCCGCGAGCTGCGCGCTGGCGCTGGACGCCTTCGGCGGCGACGCCTCGCGGGACGCGGTGCGCGCGGCGGCCGAGTGGGTGCTGGCCACGCAGCGGCCGGACGGCTCCTGGGGCCGGTGGGAGGGCACGGCCGAGGAGAGCGCGTACGCGATCCAGATCCTGCTGCTGACCCGGGGGCACGAGGAGCCACGGCGCCTGCGGGCGGCGGAGCGCGGTGAGCCGCACCTGACCGGCTCGGCCGGCGACCATCCGCCGCTCTGGCACGACAAGGACCTGTACGTCCCCAGGGCCGTGGCCCGCGCCGCGGTGATCGCGTCGTCGCACCTCATCCGGCGCGCGCGGGCCGGGGCGGGCTAGCCGCGATGAGCATCCGCATCCGCTGCGAGGTCCTGCGCGGTGCAGGCGTGGGCGTCCCTGTCCGCGCCGAGGCCCCGGGCGACGTCGGCGTGCGCGTCCCTGTCCGCCGCGAGGTCCCGGACGGTGTAGGCGTGCGTGTCCCTGGCCATGTACCAGCCTCCGCTGAAGGTCACGCACCTGTACTGCCCGTCCGCGACCCACGCCAGCCCGGCCGGCAGGTCGGCGACCGCCGCCGCGAAGTCCGCGTTGAGCGAGCGGATGTGCGCCGACACCCGCTCGACCGCCGCCTCGGTGCTCAGCCCCGCGCGTTCGAGGATCAGGACGGCGTTCGGCTTGCCCTCGTCGCGCTCCCGCTGGAAGGTCCTGACGTCGTTGGCCAGCCGCAGGCACGCCGCACCCAGGTCGGTGACCTGCTCGACGGAGCTCCAGACGGCGGCGTCGGCGTGATCCGGGCCGCAGATGCCCAGGGCCGCCAGCCACCACGTGTGGTAGAGGAAGGTGACGGCGGCGTGCGGCAGGTACTCCTCGTACGCCGGCCACGGCTCGCCGCCCGTCGCCCAGACCCGCTCCTGCGCCATGGCCGCGCCGGTGCGTTCGAGCTGCGTCACCAGGCTGGGCACGTACGCGCCGGCGCCCTCGTAGCGGTGGAAGCGCGCGCACCACGTCCGCCAGGCCCGAAGGGCCTCGTCCACGGGCCCCGTGCCGCGGTCAGTGCCGCTGTGCGTGCCCGCCAGGACGGCGGCCAGGTCGCCGAACAGCGCCACGATGTCGCGGTCGGTCCACTCCCCCGCGATGTTGTCGGTGATGTCGTCCACGCCGAACAGGATCGTGCTCAGCGCCCCGAGATCGGCGATCCGCTCCCGCGGCGCGTCCGGGAACGTGGCCGCGGCGGACAGGCAGCTGAAGGCCAGGCGGCTGGCGGCGCTGTTGCCGTCGGCGAACAGCGAGGCATGCGGGCGCAGCAACCGCTCCACCTCGGGGACGGCGCCGAGCGCGGCATCCAGGACGTCACCCCGGTCCTGCTCGGGCACGCCGGCCAGTTGATGTGACTGTTCGAGGAGCTGGTCGGCGAGGTCATTGCGGATGCCGAAATAGGCGGGGGCGGGGTCGATCACGTGCTAATAATACTGATTTTGACCTATTTCGTCGGAAATTTGACTAAATTGGGTCAAGTCTCTGACTTCTGCGATTCTCGTTACTTGAGAGGCGCTTTGCCCTCCGCTAGGGTTCCTTGATCGATATGATGTCCCGCGTCACCGCATGCCAGGTGGCCGGAACACAACATGTGACTTTCACAGGGTGGATACAATGCGCTTCCGCAAGACGCGGCTGCGGACCAAGATCACAGCGATGCTGCTCTCCCTGGCGGCATTGTGGGTCTTCGCCGCGTGGGTCACCCTCCGCGAGGGTGTCAACCTCCTGTGGGTCTCCCAGCTCGACGCCTCCGTGTCGGCCCCGAGCGACCCCTTGCTCTTCGCTCTGCAGAGAGAGCGCCGGCTGTCCATGGTCAGGCTGAGCGAGAAGACGGTCCAGACCCGCAAAGAGCTCGAGACCCAGCGGAAGGAGACCGACCGCCTGCACGCCGCCTTCCGCGAGGAAGCCGACACCACGGTCGTGAGCTGGGCCCTGGACGACCAGGGCGAGGAGCGGCTCGCCGGGATGCTCAAGCGGCTGGAGTCGCTCAAGGAGATCCGCAAGAGCATCGACGCGGGCCGCTTCGACCGGGGCCAGACGTCGGGGGCCTACGACGGCGTCATCGACCCCATCTACGCCCTCTACGGCTCGCTGGCGACGCTCGACGACAAGGAGCTGGCCAAGGACGTCCGCTCCCTGCTCGCCCTCAGCCGCGCCCGTGAGCTGCTCACCAGGGAGGACGCCCTGCTGGCCAGCGCCCTCGGCGAGGGGCGGCTGACGCCCGCGACGGTGGCCGAGTTCGCCCAGCTCGTGGGCTCGTGGCGGATCACCGCCGAACAGGCCGCGACCGACCTGCCCGACAGCGACAGGGCCGCCTACGACAAGCTGGTCAAGGGCCAGGCGTCCGTACGGCTGCAGAGCCTCGAACGGCAGGTCATGCAGTACGACCAGGCCGCGCTGAGCCTGCCCTTCACCACCGAGGAGTGGAAGGCGGCGACCGAGCGGTTCCTCGCCGACTTCAACACCATGGTGCTCGACGCGGGCGACAGAGTGGTGGACCGCACCGTGCCGGTCGCCGTCAACGTCATCATCCGGCTGGTCCTGGCCGGCGGTCTCGGCCTGCTGGCGGTCATCGCCTCGATCATCCTGTCCATCACCACGGCCAGGGCGCTGCTCGCCCAGCTCCAGAAGCTGCGCGACGCCGCCCACGAGCTGTCCGACGAGCGCCTGCCCGGCATCGTCGAGCGCATCGGTCACGGCGAGGAGGTGGACGTCGCCAAGGAGGCCCCCGCGCTCGACTTCGGTGACGACGAGATCGGCCAGGTGGGCCAGGCGTTCAACACCGTGCAGCGCACCGCCATCGCCGTCGCCGCCGAGCAGGCCGAGCTGCGCCGCAGCATCCGCGACATCCTGCTCAGCCTGGCGCGCAGGACGCAGGGCCTGGTGCACCGCCAGCTCACCGTGCTGGACGTGATGGAGCGCCGCGAGACCGACCCCGAGGAGCTGAAGGAGCTCTTCCGCCTGGACCACCTGGCCATCCGCATGCGCCGCAACGCGGAGAACCTCATCGTCCTGTCCGGCTCCTCCCCCGCCCGTACGTGGCGGCGCTCGGTGCCCATGGTGGACGTGGTCCGCGGCGCGCTGGCCGAGGTCGAGGACTACACCCGCGTCTCGCTCCTGCCGATGGGCGACGTGGTGCTCGTCGGCCGCGCCGTCGGTGACGTCATCCACCTGCTGGCCGAGCTGATCGAGAACGCCGTGTCGTTCTCGCCCCCGTACACGAACGTGCAGGTCAGCGGACAGCTCGTGGCCAACGGGTACGTGATCGAGATCGAGGACCGCGGCCTGGGCATGAAGCCCGAGGACCTGGACGCGGCCAACGAGCGCATCGCCGACCCGCCCGAGTTCCGCATCACCGGCACCGCCCGGCTGGGGCTCTACGTGGTCAGCCAGCTCGCCAGGCGCCACGACATCCAGGTGGTGCTCAAGGCGTCGCCGTACGGTGGCACCACGGTCGTGGTGCTGCTGCCGCAGGAGCTCGTCCAGCTCGACCCCACGCCCGAGCCGCGCGACGGCGGCACGCGGGAGGGGCTGCCGCGCAGGCAGCCGGCCGTCGCCACGGCCACCAGGCCCGCCACGGCGGAGAACGTGCGCACGCTGCCCTCGCGGCCCGTCCCCGCCTCCGTTCCCGAGCCCCGGCCCGCCCGATCGGCGCGGCAGGAAGCCGCACCCCGGCCCGTGCGGCCGGCGCGGCCGGAGCCCGTGCCCGCCCCCGAACCATCAGCACCAACGCCAGCCGAACCGGAGCAGGAGTCTGTGACCGAGTTCACACCAGGGGGGCTCCCCCTTCGGGTGCCCCAGGCCAACCTGGCGCCAGCGCTGCGGGACGACACGCCCACGCAGCCCGACCTTGAGGAGGACGATGACGAGCGTTCGCCGGAGGAGATCCGCGCGATGATGGGATCTCTGCAGTCAGGCACCCGTCGCGGCCGCTCCCAGGCGGCCAAGATGCTGGAGGAACAGCAAGGAGGTGACGCATGACCCCCACCGCGGGCACCGACCTCAACTGGTTGATGGACGACCTGGTCAACCGGGTCAAGGAGGCCGAACACGCGATCGTGCTGTCGTCCGACGGGCTGCTGATGGCCTCGTCGGCCGCGCTGCAGCGGACCGACGGCGAGCACCTGTCCGCCGTCGCCTCCGGGCTGCAGAGCCTGGCCAAGGGCGTCTCCGACCACATCTCCGGTGGTGCGGTGCGGCAGACGGTCGTGGAGTGGAAGAACCAGTTCCTCATCGTCACCGCGGCCGGCGAGCGGGCCTGCCTGGCCGTCCTCTGCGCGCAGAACGCCGACATCGGGCTGGTCGCGTACGAGATGGCGATGATGGTCGCGCGGGTGGGCCAGTATCTCACCTCGGGCGCGCGCAACGCCGAGGCCGCCGCCAGGAGCGACCGGTGAGAGGCGCGGACGAGCCCACGGACGAGCACTGGGTGGATCCGGAGATCATCCGGCCCTACGTGGTGACCCGTGGCCGTACCCAGCCTGCCCACGGCAGGTTCGACCTGATCTCCATGGCGCTGGCGGTCGGCCCGCCGCCGGGGCCGGACGCCGGGCTCGACCCCGAACACCTGCGCATACTCCAGCTCTGCCGCGAACCCAAGTCCGTAGCCGAGATAGCCGCATACCTGGACCTCCCGGCCGGCACCATCCGCGTGCTGCTCGGCGACCTGTTCGACCGCGAACTCGTCTCTGCCCAGGAACCCCGATCCGAGGTGGACATGCACGACATGAAGATGTACAGGGCGGTGCTCGATGGTCTTCGCTCGCTCTGAGCGTCCGCGCCTGCCGACGGCGATCAAGATCCTGGTCGCCGGCGGGTTCGGCGCGGGCAAGACGACGATGGTGGGCGCGGTCTCCGAGACCAGGCCGCTGCGCACCGAAGAGGTGCTGACCGACCGTGGCATCGGCGTCGACGACCTCACCTCGGTCGAGGCCAAGCGCACCACCACCGTGGCGATGGACTTCGGCCGGATCACCCTCGGCAACGACTACGTCCTGTACCTGTTCGGCACGCCGGGGCAGGAGCGCTTCTGGTTCGTGTGGGACGAGCTGGCGGAGGGCTCGCTGGGCGCCGTCATCCTCGCCGACACCCGCCGCCTGGCCGACTGCTTCCCCTCGGTCGACTACTTCGAGCGGCGTGGCACGCCGTTCGTGGTGGCGGTCAACTGCTTCGAGGGGGCGCCGACGTTCGAGCTGGACGAGGTGCGGCTGGCGCTGCAGCTCAGCCCGTCCATCCCGATCATCTTGTGTGACGCGCGCAAGCGCGACTCCAGCCGGGAGGTGCTGATCACGCTGGTCAAGCACTCGGCCAGGCTGCGCGCCGAACCGGTCGGCAGCTGACCCCCCGGGGGCTCGCGGTTCCGGCCGCGAGCCCCCTCGACGGGGCGTCCGTCAGAAGCCGTCCGGCACCGTGTAGGACCACCCCGGCTGCCAGGCGAACCGCCCCTCCCCCACCGCCTCCTCCAGCGAGGCCCCGTCGAGCAGGCAGTCCAGCGCCCACCGGTTGGCGGAGTGGGCGATCACCAGCACCCGGGCGCCGTCCCAGCCCTTCGCGAGATCGTGCAGGAAGGCCCGCGTGGCCGCCACGACCTGGCGGTAGCTCTGCCCGCCGGGGAACGGCTCGTCGAGGTGGCGGGCCCGGCGTTCGGCGATCAGCGTGGCGGGGCTGCCGTTGAGGTCGCCGTAGTCGCATTCGCGCAGCCGCCGGTCCTGGTGGACCGGCGGGCAGCCGTCGGGGAACGCGATGCGGGCCGTCTGGACGGCGCGGTGCAGGTCGGAGACGAACACCGCCGCCAGGCCGTCGGAGCGGCGGCGTTCGCCCAGCTCGCGGGCCTGGCGGCGGCCCGTGGCCGACAGCTCGCCGGGGAGCCAGCCGGTGGCGATGCCGCTCTCGTTGTCGGTGGTGGTGGCATGCGTCTCGTAGATGAGCTCCACGGCCATGACAGGGCTCCTTCGGCTCGATCGTGCACGGGCCGGCGGTGCGGGCCGCCCGGCTGATCTCCATCCTCGCCGGGCAGGACCGCCGGGGCCAGCGGCCCTGGCGTCGCGGGTCAGCCGCCGGGCCGTCGGCCTTGGCGTCGCGCGCCAGCTGCCGGGGTCAGCGGCACCGGCGTCACGCGTCAGTTGCCGGGGTCAGCGGCATCGGCGTCGCGCGTCAGTTGCCGGGCGGCGCGGACAGGGTCGCCTTGATGCCGGCCACGCGGCCGTACCCGTCGAAGTCCACGAGCCCCTCGAACCCCGGCCCGGCGATCCTGGCCTGGTCGCCGGCGAAGTCGGCGTCGAAGCCGCGCTTGACGGCGTAGCTGTGCAGGGCGCGCCGGCGGTCGCGGAGCATCAGGCCGGTGAGCCCCTGCTGGAGGACGCGCATGACGCGGGCCGGCTCCGGCGCGGGCAGGCGGAAGTCCGGGTGCTCGACGAGGAAGGCGGCGCGCGTGCCGCCGCCCGCGTCGCCGTTGTAGGAGGACCAGAGGCCGGTCACCGCCTTGGCGGCCTCCGTCAGCAGCCCCGCCACGAGGTGCGGCTCCGTCGGCGAGCCCGGCAGGGCGCTGAACGGCACCTCCGCCGAGGCGAGCTCCTGGATGCCGTGCTGGAGCCCGAAGTCGCGCAGCCGTGCGGACGTGCCGACCACCGGCTCCGGCCAGCCGGACGGGTTCGCCCACGCCCACAGCCACGTGCCGGGGCCGGCGGCGGCGCTGCCGAGCAGGTGGAAGGCGGTGCAGGTGATCGTGCGGGCGCCGATGAAGTCGAAGCGTGGCTGCTGGAGGTCCACGTGCCAGCTGTGCTCGGCGAGGACCTCCTCCAGGTGGAGCTGGTGTTCCAGGGACAGGAGGGCGGCGTCGTCGAGCAGATCGGCGAGGGTGAGGGAATTGTGCACCTTCCGCACCCTAGCGGCTGGGACGCCGCCCGCCGCGGCCCCGATGGGGCGGCGGTGGTGCGTTGGCGGGATCGACGGCATGCGGGTCCGGGAGGACAGTGGGGGGATGACTGCCACCGGGACCAGGGTGTCGAGGGAAGGGGAGACGGCGCTCGTGCTCGACGTGCCGGAGGCGGAGCCTCTGGTGCGGCCGTGGCGGGCGCGGGACGTCGGCCTCGGCGCGCACGTGACCGTGCTGACGCCGTTCCTGCACGCCGGGGTGATCGACGAGGGTGTGCGTGGGGAGCTGCGGGCGTTGTTCGCCCGGTTTCCGGCGATCGACGTACGGTTCGGGGAGATCCGGCGGTTTCCCGGGGTGGTGTACCTGGCGCCGGAGCCGGTGGGGGTGTTCACGCGGCTGATCGAGGCGGTGACGGGGCGGTGGCCGCAGACGCCTCCCTACGGCGGGCTGTACGAGGAGATCGTGCCGCATCTGACCCTGGGGGTGGAGGGTGCCGTGGACGAGGTGCGGGTGGCCGGCGGGCTGCCGCTGGCGGCGCGGGTCTCGGCCGTGTCGCTGCTGGCGCGCGACGCCGTCGGGCGCTGGCGAACGGCCGGCCTCTTCCCGCTGGGCTGAGCCGCGTCAGCTTCCCGCTGGGCTGAGCCGCCGCAGCTTCACGCCGGGCTGAGCCGCCGCAGCTTCACGCCGGGCTGAGCCGCGTCAGCGCTTGTACGGGGCGGCCAGGCGGGGCAGGCTGCGGCCGACAAGAACCGCCCGGCACAGGTCAGTCCGCCCGGTCCAGGTAAGCGTCCAGGTAGGCGTCCAGGGCGGCGGCGCCGCGCAGCATCGCCCGTCCCCTGGCCGACAACCGCGCCTGCCAGTCGCGCAGCGCGCTCTCCAGGGGGGCCAGCCCGCCCGCCGTACGCACCTGCCGGATCAGCGGCGCGATCTGCTCCAGCAGGTAGCCGCCCCGCCGGAGCTGGTGGGCGAGCTGCGCGTCCCGTACGTCGGCGGCGCTGTAGACGCGGTAGCCGGTCGCCGGGTCGCGGCGCGGCTCGACCAGCCCGGCCTGCTCCCACTTGCGCAGCGTCGCGGGGCGGATCCCCAGCTTCCTGGCCAGCGGCCCGATGAACGTGGCGCCCCCGGCGGGCTCCGGCGCGCGCGGCGGCACCAGGGAGCGCAGCGCCTGCTCGACCGCCTGGAGGGTGCGCCGGTCCTCGAGGAGCTGGGCGTGGCTCTCGTCGATGAGCCGCAGGGCCTCCTCGGTGGCGCCCTCGTTGGCCGCCCGCATGATGGACGTCGCCGTCGCGTGCCCGTGCCCCGGCACCAGGGCGAGGAACGCGCGCAGCGCGGAGGCGTGGCGGCCCGTGTAGGTGCGGTAGCCGTGCTCGGTGCGCGCGGCGGCGGGCAGGATGCCGGCGTCCTCGTAGTTGCGCACCGCCTGGGTGGACAGGCCGTGCTCGCGTGCCAGGTCCACCGGACGCAGCCGCCCTCGGGGCATGATGTACCTCACCGGGTTGAGGGTCCGGCAGCGGTGCCGCAGCGGAGCCGGCGTCAAAGTCTCAACAAGTGCTTCAACGATACCGTAGAAGGTATGAACCCGGCAGAACAGGACCGTGCGATGAGTGCCGCCCCCCTGGTCCGCGACGCCGCCCGCGACCTCGACGTCGAGGGCGCCGCCGCCGTCACCCGGCTCGTCCGCTCCCTGCCCGCCCGCCCGCGCCTGCTCGGCCTGGGCGAGGCGCTGCACGACGAGCGGGCGGTCCACGAGCTGCGTAACGAGATCTTCCGCGAGCTGGTCGAGCAGGAGGGCTACCGCGCGTTCGCCCTGGAGAGCGACTGCCTGGCGGGCCTGGTGGTGGACGAGTACGTCCGGACGGGCGCAGGCTCGCTGGACGACGTCATGCGGACCGGGTTCAGCCACGGGTTCTGGGACCGGGAGGCGACCCGTGACCTGCTCCGGTGGATGCGCGCGTACAACGAGGGCCGCCCCGAGGCGGACCGGCTGCGCTTCTTCGGCTTCGACGCGCCCCTGGAGATGATGAGCGCGGCCAGCCCGCGCCACGCGCTCCTGGCCCTGCACGACTACCTGGCGGCGGCCGGCGTGCCCCTCACCTGCGCCCGCGACACCCTGGAGCGGCTGCTCGGCCCCGACGAGCGGTGGACGAACGAGGCCGCCGCCCTGGACCCCGCCCAGTCGGTGGGCGGCTCCCCCGACGCCGCCGAGCTGCGCCTGCTCGCCGACGACCTCGTACCGCTGCTGACTGTGCACGCGCCGCACCTGCTCGGCGCGACCTCGCGGGCGCAGTGGGAGCGGGCGCACCTGTACGCGCGCACCGCCACGGGGCTGCTCCGCTACCACGCGATCATGGCCGACCCGGCGCCGGCGCGGGTGGTGCGGATGCTGGGGCTGCGCGACGCGATGATGGCCGGCAACCTGGAGGCCGTCGCCCAGCACGGGCCCGCGCTCGTCTTCGCCCACAACCGGCACCTCCAGCGCGAGGTCAGCCGGTGGCAGCTCGCGGACCTGGACCTGCGGTGGTGGAGCGCGGGCGCCATCGCCGCCGCGCGCCTCGGCACCGGGTACGCCTTCCTGGCCTCCGTCCTCGGCGCCGTCCGCCATCACGGCCTCGGCGACCCGGATCCCGGCACGATCGAAGGGGTGCTGTCCACGCTGCCGGGCAACCGGTACGTGCTCGACTCGCGCCTGCTGGCGGCGGCGGTGCGGGAGGCCCGGCTGGTCCAGCGGACGGACGTCGCGGACAACCACGGGTACTTCTCGTTCGACCCCGATCAGCTGGGCGAGACCGACGGGATCGTCTTCGTCAAGGACGTGCCCGGCCCCGATCGGAGTACCTCGTAGAGATCAGGAGGACCGCGGCGAGAGCCGCGGCCAGGTAGAACGCGCCGGCGCCGAGCAGCCCCGTGGTGTAGCCCGCCGTGACGGCGCCCCGGTCGAGGAGGCCGGCCTGCTGGGTGGCGGTGGCCGCGACGCCGGACAGGATCGCCAGCCCGAGCGCTCCGCCGACCTGCTGGCTGGTGTTGACCAGCCCGGAGGCGATGCCGGACTCCTGCGCGGCCACCCCCTGCACGCCGCCGATCGTCGCGGCGACGAACCCGATGCCCAGACCGACGCCCGCGACCAGCTGAGCCGGCAGCAGGGTCACCCAGGCGTCCTGGTCCGGGGTGAGCAGACTGAACCAGCCCATGGCCGCCGCAGCCACCGCCAGGCCCGTCACCAGAGTGGCGCGGGCGGAGGCGCGGGCCTGCAACCGGGGGCCGACCAGGCCGGAGCCGAGGCCGATGCCGATCGCGAACGGCAAGTAGGCCAGCCCGGTGAGCATCGGCGGATACTGCTTGATCGACTGCATGTAGAGGGTGAGGAAGTAGAAGGTGGCCAGCTGCCCGCCGCCCATCAGCAGCATGACCAGGTTCGCGCCGACGCGCCCTCGGTCGGCCAGCACCCTGGCCGGGATCATCGGAGCCGTGACACGGCGCTGGACGAGGACGAAGGCGAGGGCCAGCAGGGCGCCCGCCGCGCCGGAGGCGAGGGTGAGCGGGTCGGCCAGGCCGTCCGTCCCCGCCCGGTTGATGGCGTAGACGAGCGAGCCGAGCGCGAGGGTCGCGGTGAGCGCGCCGGGCAGGTCGATCCGGCCGCGCTCGCGGGTGCCGGGGACGACGGCGAGCGTGCCCGCCAGCAGCGCCAGGGCGAAGGGGACGTTGACGAACATGATCCAGCGCCAGCCCAGGTACTCCGTCAGCGCACCGCCCAGCAGCAGGCCGGCGACGGCGCCCAGGCCGCCCATCGCGCCGTACACGCCCAGTGCCCTGTTGCGGGCCGGCCCGGCGGGGAAGGTGTCGGCGAGCAGGGAGAGCGCGGCCGGGGCGATGAGCGCGCCGCCGACGCCCTGCAGCACCCGCGCGGCGATCAGCACGCCGCCGCCCGGCGCCACCCCGCCGAGCAAGGAGGCCAGCAGGAAGACCACCAGCCCGGCGCGGAACAGCCTGCGGCGGCCGAACAGGTCACCAGCCCGACCGCCGGCCAGCAGCAGCCCGCCGAAGGACAGCGCGTAGGCGGTCAGCACCCAGCTCAGGTGGGCCTCGGGGATGGCCAGGCCGGCGCCGATGACGGGCAGCCCGACGGTCACGATGGTGCCGTCCATCACGATCAGCAGCTGGGCGGCGGCGATCACCAGCAGCGCCAGGCCGCTGTTGCGGACGGGTGGGATCGAGGTCTCGGTGGTCGAGGTCATGAGGGTTCCTCAAGCCGTGGTGACCGCGCGGTGGACCGCGGCGGCCAGCCGGTCGTGTTCGGGGTAGGACCAGTTGAAGGAGAAGCGGCGGCGGGTGTAGGCGAAGGCGACGCCGCTGCGGGGGTCGGCGAACGACTCCGCGCCGGCGGAGCCGTTGTGGCCGAAGGCGGTCGCGCTCAGGAACGGGTAGCGCAGGCCCTTGGCCTGGAAGCCCAGCGCGTACTGGCCGGCTTCGCCGACCACCAGGTCACGGCCGGTGGAGTGCGGCATGGCGAACTCGCCCACGGTGTCCGTCCCGAGCAGCGGGGCGTGGCCGTCCCGGCCGAAGACGGCCGCGCTGTAGAGCGCGGCGAGCCCGCGGGCGCTGCCCACGGCGCCGGCGGAGGCCTGGCCGAGCGCGCGCACCCTCCTGGTGTTCAGGAACGCCACCTGGTCCAGCGGCGGGGTGGAGTTCAGGCCGTAGCCGATGCCGGTGAGGCTGTGCGGTCCGGGCACCGCCGCCCAGAACGCGGCCTGCTCCTCCTCGCTGGCCAACCCGGGGAGTATCGGCCGGTAGCGGTCCTCCTGCTCCTCGGGCAGGCCGAGGTGGACCGCCAGGCCGTACGGGGCGCGGATCCGTTCCTCGAAGTGCTCCTGCAGCGAGCGGCCGGTGGCGCGGCGCACCACCTCGCCGACCAGCGCGAACACCACGAACCCGCCGTAACCGTACGCCGTCCCCGGCCGCCAGTACGGCCGCTGCCCGGCCAGCCGCCGGGCGATCATCCGGTCGTCGGCGAGCTCGTCGGCGCTCAGGCCGCCGTCCACGCCGATCACGCCGCTGCGGTGCGTCAGCACGTCCCGCAGGGTGATCCCGGCCTTGCCCGCGGCGGCGAACTCCGGCCAGTGATCGGCCACCGGCCGGTCCAGCTCCAGCGCGCCCTCCTGCACGAGGAGCGCCACCACCAGCGTGGCCGCGCCCTTGGTGACGGAGTAGAGGCCGGTCAGGGTGTCGCCGGTGATCTCCTCCCCCGCCCACAGGTCCACCACGCGGCGGCCGTGCACCTCGACCGCGAGCTGCGCGCCGGTGGGCCCGCGCTCCCCGGCCACCACGGCGGCGAACTCCTCGCGCACCGCCTCGAACCCGTCGGCCACCGTCCCGGAGACCTCGATGGTGCTCGTCATGTGTGCTGCTCCGTTCGTCAGGTCGGAAGTCATCGACGGCATGACGGACGGGCGGCGGAGAAGGTGACCGGCTCGGGATCAGGGTGACAGGACGCGCGCGGTGGCGAGCCATCCCTCGCGGGCGCTGGGGTAGCGGGGTGCCCACCCCGCCGCCTGGCGGAAACGCGCGTTGCTGACGCGCGGCGAACGGGTGAGCGAGGTGAGCCGCTCACCGAACACGTACGCCAGCCGCCCTGGCCCGCGCACCCACGTCGCCGCCCCGGCGGCCCTTGCGAGCGCCTGCGCGTAGGCCCGCTTGGTCAGCGGCTCGTCGTCCACGACGTTGTACGTGCCCCCCGGCACCGTCAGCGCGGCCACCACGGCGGAGGCGGCGTCGGCCAGGTGGATCGAGGAGACGTACCCGCCGGGGTGGCCGAGGATCATGCCGACGTGGTGCCGGGCCTGCGCGAAGAGCTGTTCGAGGGCATGTGGCAGGGCGTGCTGGCAGGCGGGTACGCCGAGGGGGCGCGGTGGATCGCGGAGCAGCGGGAGCTGGGCAGGGTCCAGACCGGTGACCCGGAGGCCACGGCGGCCGTGCTGCTGTCCTCGCTCACGTACTATCCGCTGCTCCGCCTCCTGATCGGCCACACCCCCGGCGACCTGGAGCCCGAGCGGTTCCTCGCGGCCTGGGTCGAGCACGCCGCCGTCACGCTCGGGCTGCCGCCCGCCGCCCGTCCGTAGCCGCGAGCACCTGCTCGCACGCCAGCAACAGCACTCCCGCGCTCCAGGCGTGCGACAGCGTCAGGTACATGCCCTTCGGCTGGAAGCAGTCCGTCTGGTAGTAGCGTTCGGTGATCATGCCGCGGTAGGCGTTGAGGTCGCCGTCGGCCGCCGGCAGGAGCTGGCGGAAGCACTCCAGCGTCTCGTGCGCCCGCTCCGCGTAGTACGGGTCCCCGAGCGCCTGCGACAGCTCCACCAGCTCCGCCGTGCACACCAGCCCATACGCGTGCAGGTGCTGGTTCGACGGCGAGGCCTGGTCGGCGCCGCGGGTGGCGAAGCCGTAGCGGCCGAGCGGGGTCCGGGGGCCGAAGCGCACGTTGTAGGTGTAGCGGAAGGTGAGCGTCCAGTCGGCGGCGCGGCGGGCCAGGCCGAGCCAGCGGGCCGCGCCCGTGCGGCGGTGCAGCGCCATGTACGCCATCACGGCGGCGTACCCGTCCTCCGAGGTCGGGGCCAGGTCCACGTCCTCGGGGGCGCCGTAGACGAACTCGTCGTGCACGAACGAGGCGTAGTACTCCCCCGCCCGCTCGGCCGCCCGCAGGTGGTCCGGGTCGCCGGACTCGGCGAGCGCGGCCACCCAGGTCAGGCCCGAGGCGCCGGACCAGGACAGGACCTCGCCGGTGGCGGCGTGGTGCAGTGTGCCGAGGTTGCCGTCGGCGCGCTGGCGGGCCGCCATCACCCGCAGGTTGGAGCGGGCGGCCGCCTCCCAGGCCGGGTGCGGCCGGTGGCGCAGCGCGCGCAGCAGGAAGAGGGTGGCCTCGCCGAGGGTGCGCGCGTGCAGGGCGTCCTTGACGTGACTCCAGCTCTGCGACCAGCCCGACTGCCGGTACCAGGTGCCCCAGAACGTCCCGGACGGCGACAGGTTGGCGCAGATGAAGTCGATGACCCGTTCGGCGGCGGCGACGTGCTCAGGCCGTCCCCTCCGCAGCCCGTGCTCCAGGAGCGCCGCCGCCCACGGGATCCCGCTCACCCAGCCGACGTGCATGGCCTGCCGGTCCACGCGCTCGCCGTTGGTGCCGCTCACCTCCCTGTCGAACCCGACCGTCTCCAGCAGCACGCCGGGGTCGGGGTCGTAGTGCCAGCGGTACAGGCCCTCGGCGGCGATGTCGGCGGCCTGCGCCACGTCCTCCCACGGCTCGACGGGCGCGCCGGGCAGCCGCAGGTCGCGGTCCTCGCGCAGGAGCGGCGCGTACGCGTGCCGGTCCGCCGGCAGGGCGCTGGTCGCGAGCGTGAGGACGTGCTCCTGACCCGGCTCCCACACGTGCGTGGCCGCGTGGGCGGGCACCGCGAGGGCGGAGCCGTAGTAGGTGACGGGGAACTCCCGGTACGGGAACAGCAGCGCGATTGTCGCCCGCCCGTCCTCGTGCTCGATGGCCAGGCCCGTCGGCCCGACCGGCGAGTGCTCGTCCGCGATCAGCGCGGTGCCGCCGGTGTCGCCCCAGACCAGGACGGCGGGGGTGGCGGCCCGGTCGGCGCGGAAGCCCCAGCGGGCCGAGACCATCTCCTCGGGGCGGTCGGCGCCGGGCTCGAAGCGGGGGAAGACGCGCTGGCAGGCCGCCGGGCGGTTCTCGCCGTAGAAGAGGCCGGGGATGAGCCACCACGGGTCGCCGACGGCCGTCACCGATCTGCTCACGCGGACGGTCGCGGCGGACGGCTCGGCGCCCTCGTACCGGATGCGCAGGCTCAGCCCGCGGCGGCCGGTGGGGCGGCGCTCGCCCCACGCCCACTCCACGCTGAACGGCCCCGCGGCGTCCAGCAGCTCGACCAGCACCTCACCGCCGTCGGGGTCGGCGACGACGACGCGCGGCGCCGGCTCGGGCAGGCGGGCGAGCGGCCCACCGACCGCATCGGCGTGCGGCGGGTCCGCGAGCTCGCCTGGCCGAAACGCGTCCTGCGGCGGGTCCGCGAGGTCGCCGGGCCGGGGTGGGTCCGCGAGCGGCCCGGCGGTCACCACGCCTCCACGGTGAACGCGCCCTTGCGCACCCCCAGCTCGACCAGGTCCGTCTCCATCGCGGAGAGCGGGTCGTCCAGCGGGATCCGGAACGTGCGGATCTCGCTCGGCCCGAAGTCGGCCGTCAGCCTGATCCCGGCCATGGGGATGTTCAGCGTCGCGACCGCCGCCCGCCCCGTGGTCTCCACGGCCCGCACCACGAGGTCGCGCGGCGCGTCCTCGTGCAGCTTGACCGCCGTGACCATGACCTGCGCGCCGCCGTCGTCCAGGTAGCCGCGCGCGCTGGGCAGCGGGCCGTCGTGGAAGCTCTCCAGCATCGCCCGCACCGGCGAGCCGAGCAGCGCGGCCCGCCGGGTGAGCCCGGCCGCGCGCCAGTCGCCGGCGTGCGGTACCAGCAGGTACGTGAACCGCTGCGTCCCCTGGTCCTGGAAGGAGTAGTAACCGTCGGGGTCCAGCAGCCGGGGGTCGTGCCAGGAGTAGACCGGGCTGCGGACGGCGGTGATGCCGATGCTGTGACCGCGCCCCGGGCTCGGCGGGGAGACGTCGTAGCCGTGCTTGGCGTTGTTGATCACGGCCAGGCCGGCCCGGGTGCCGCGCACGGAGCCCGACAGGTCCACCCACGACTGGGCCGGCTCCTCGGCTCCGTCGATCGGCCTGTTCAGGTGGGCGAACGGGATCTCGTACGTGGCCACGGGGCTCTCCAGCCCGACGGGGAAGCGCAGCTTCATCAGGTGCGCCTGCTCCCGCCAGTCGAGCGTGACCCGCACCTCGACGGCGTCGTCGTCGCCCGCGCCCAGGATGAACTCCTCGGCCATCGTGGAGCGGCCCCACTCGCGCTCGACGCGCAGGCGGGCCCGCAGCGGGCCGTGCTCGCGCAGCACGATGGCGGTGGTGACCATCTCCTCGCCCGGCCAGTCGTAGGAGACGACCCGGTGGCCCCAGGTGTCGGTGGGGTCCTCGCAGACCTGGGTGTGCGGGCCGGCGGCGCCGGCCAGCAGGTCCACGCCGGTGCGCTTGTCGACCAGGCTGGACAGCCAGCCGGTGACGGGGTCGAGCTCCAAACGGAGCACGTCGTTCTCCAGGCGGCTCGCCGAGGCGAGCAGCGTGCCCGCCGGGTGCGCGCCGGGGCCCTGGCGCAGCCGGTAGAGGCGGTAGCCGAGCGCGGGCAGCTCCGCCCGGAACACGGTGGCGCCGCGCCCCTTGTCGTCGGTGGTGGCGACCGACTGGGTGCGCTGGCAGGGCACGTCGGCGCCGTCGGCGTCCACGACGTGCACGCCGTTCGGGGCCAGGCCGTACTGCATCTCGACCCTGGTGGTGACCGGCCACGGGTGCGGGTTGAACACGACGACCGGCTGCGTGCCGCTCTCCTCGGGCACCGCGATGTCGCGGGCGATCATGTTGTGCGCCCTGGTGATGATCCGCTTGGAGATCGCCACGGCTTCGCCGAGCTGGTCGCGGGCGTCGTCGTAGGCGGGCTCGATGGCCGAGCCGGGCAGCACGTCGTGGAACTGGTTGAACAGCACCTGCTTCCACGCCCGCTCCAGGTCGGCGCGGGCGTCGTGGCCGGCGACGGCGGCCCACCGCTCGGCCGACAGCACCGCGGCCTGCGCCCTGCGCTGCCAGGCCTTGATGCCGGAGTGCGCGGAGTAGCAGCCGGCCGCGTGGTGCTGCAGGTCGTCGCGCCACACGGGCAGCTCCGCCAGGCCCTGCTCGCCGAGCCGCTTGGCCATCTCGTCGAAGTAGCGGCGCGGGGACGACATCGTCAGCTCCCCGAACGTGCCCATCCGGTCGTAGCGGTGGATGGACTCGATGTTGGCCTTGGTGGGGCCGCCGCCGTGGTTGCCCACCCCGTAGAAGATCATCAGGTCGCCGAGGGAACGGTCGAGCTGGCCGAGCGCCTTCTCCGTCTGCCCGGCGACCTCGCCGGGCGGGCTGCAGTACTCGAACGGGATCCGGTAGGCCAGCACCCGGCTGCCGTCGGGCGCCTCCCACCAGAACATCGTGCCCGGCAGGTCGCTCTCGTGCGGTCCTGGACGTAGGAAGCAGTACGAGTCCATGCCCTGGCCGCGCAGGATGGCGGGCAGCATGGCGTTGTGGCCGAACGGGTCCACGTTCATGCCGACCGAGGCCGTGACGCCGAACTTCTCCTTGAGGTAGCGCTGCCCGTACAGGCCCTGCCGGACGAACGACTCGCCCGACGGCATGTTGCAGTCGGGCTCCACCCACCAGCCGCCGACCATGACCCAGCGGCCCTCCGCCACCTTCTCCTGGATCCTGGCGAACAGCTCGGGGTCCGACTCCTCCACCCACGACAGCAGCACGACCTGGTCGCAGGTGAAGACGAAGTCCGGGTACTCGTCCATGCGGTGGATCGCCGACCAGAACGTGGCCCGCGCCTCCTGGTAACCCTCCTGCCACGGCCACAGCCACACCGGGTCGAGGTGGGCGTTGCCGATCATGTGCAGGGTACGGCCGGGGGAGGCCACGGGCCTGGGCGCCCTGGGCAGGTCGCGCGGCTGGTCGCCGGAGGGCGCGTTCGACATGGGGGCCCGCCGGGTCATGCCGCCGCCCATGCGTCGACCTTCTCGCTGATCATGTGCAGCATCAGTGTGTGGATCTCCTGGATGCGCGGGGTCTCTGAGCTGGGGGCGAGGAGGAGGTGGTCGGCGTGCTTGGCGGCGGCCCCGCCGTCGCCACCGCCGAACAGGACCGTCACCGCGCCGTTGGACTGGGCGACCTCTAGTGCGCTGACCACGTTGGGCGAGTTGCCGCTCGTGGTGAACGCGGCCACGACGTCGCCGGGCCGGGCGAGCGCCCTGACTTGACGGGCGAAGACGTCATCATAGGCGTAGTCATTGGCTATGCAGGTCATAACGGTCGCATCGGTGGTGAGCGTGACCGTGGGCAGGGGGCGGCGGTCGCGCTTGTAGTGGCCGATCAGCTCGCCGGTGAGGTGCTGGGCGTCGGCGGCACTGCCGCCGTTGCCCATCGTGTAGAGGGTGCCGCCGCGGGTGAAGGTGTCGATGAGCAGGTCGGCGGCTGCCTCCACGGCGGGCAGCAGCGCCGTCATGCCGCGGGCGGCGGCCAGGTGACCTGCCACGTGCTCGGCGAGGACGTCAGTGATCGGGGGCATCGGGGGAAGATCAGGCATCGGGGGTCTTTCCTGAGGCGAGTTCAGGCGTCGGTGCCGGTGACCGCACCGGGCTCCGGCGATGGCGTCAGGCGCCGGCGCAGACGGTGGCACAGACGGTGGCACAGACGGTGGCGCAGACGGTGGCGGTCAGGCCTTGGCTCCGGTGACGAGGTCGTGGGCGACGGCGCCGGCGCCGACCACGCAGACGCCGTCGCCGAGCTTGGCCAGCTCGAAGCGGGCGGCGCGGGCGGCGGGCGGCATGGCGTCCCTGGCGACCGCCGCGGCGACGGGGTCGAGGAGCCGGGCGCCGGATCGGGTGACGCCGCCGCCGAGGACGACGAGCTCGGGCTCGAACGCGTTCACCAGGTCGGTGAGCGCCGTTCCCAGTGCCCATGTGGTTTCGTCCCACACTTCGACGGCGAGCGCGTCACCCGCCTCGGCCGCGCGGGAGACGTCCTCCGCCCTGGGCTGGGCGAGTGCGGACAGCGAGGAGGGCCGGCCGGCGGCCAGCGCCTCGCGGGCGCGCTCGGCGATGGAGGTGCCCGACGCGTACGCCTCCAGGCAGCCCCGGCGCCCGCACGAGCACAACCGCCCGCCCGGACGCACCATGACGTGCCCCAGCTCACCGCCGTTGCCGGCCGCGCCGCGGTGCAGCCGGCCGCCGATGACGGAGCCGCCGCCGACGCCCGTGGAGATGGTGAGGTAGAGCATCGTGCTGGTGCCGCGCCCCGCGCCGTACCGGAACTCGCCCAGCGCGGCGGCCGTGGCATCGTTCTCAAGCGCGGCCGGTACGCCGAACGCCTCCGTGGCCAGCGCGCAGATCGGGACGTCGATCCAGCCGGGCAGGTGCGGCGGGCACTGCAGGACGCCGGTCGTGGTGTCCAGCGGGCCGCCGCACGAGATGCCGACAGCGGCCACCTCCGGCACGCCGGCCTCCGCGATCGCCTTCCTGCCCAGGTCGAACAGCCTGGTCAGGACGTGCCGCGGCCCCTCCTCCCTGCGGGTGGGGGTGACCTGCCACCCGTGGATCAGGCCATCGCCTGTGACCACGCCCGCGGCGAGTTTCGTGCCGCCGATGTCCAGGGACAGGACGGCGGGAAGATCGTGCTCCATTGGGCCTCCGACGGGAACGACTGCCGCGTTGAGGCTGTGACATCGTTCCCACACGGGATCCTAGGGCGACCTTTCCCCGTGGGTCAACGCACCGGACGGGAGAAATGTCAGAGGGCGGGGGGCGGCGCGGTCGACCCGCGCTCGACGAGCCGCACGTTGAGCACGGTCGTGACGGAGTCGGACTCGGGCCGCTCGATGCGCTCGTCCAGCCTGCGTACGGCGGTCGCGCCCAGGTTGAAGGTGTCCTGCGAGACCGCGCTGACCGTGGGCGAGACCATGCTCATCCACGGCGCGTCGTCGAAGGCGACGAGGCTGATGTCGCCGGGCACGCGCAGGCCCAGCTCGCCGATCGCCCGCCAGACACCTTCGGCGAGCACGTTGTTGGCGGCGAACACGGCTGTGGGACGATCCGGGCCACGCAGCATGTCGAGCGCCCGGCGGCGCGAGTCGGCGACGTCCCAGCCGGAGGAGACGACGAGGTCGGGATCCACCTTGATGTCGCCGGCGGTCAGCGCCTCCAGGTAGCCCTGGTAGCGCTCGTAACCGGTGGTCCAGTCGGTCTCGTCGATGAACAGCGCGATCCTGCGGTGGCCGAGCCCGACGAGGTGGGCGGTGGCGGTGCGGGCGCCGACGCGGTTGCCGACGACCACGCCGTCGGTCGAGCCGGCCGCGAACTGCCGGTCCACCTCGACGACGGGGATGCCGTGGCCGGCGAGGTAGGTGGAGACGGCCGAGGAGTTGGGCGTCACGACCACCCCGGCCACGCGCAGCGCGACCAGCGCCTCGGCGGCCTCGCTCTCGGCCTGGGCCGACAGGCTCGTGTCGGCCAGCACCATGGTGTAGCCGCGCTCGCGGGCCTCCCTGCTGGCGCCGGCGGCCAGCTCCGCGTAGAACGGGTTGCGCAGGTCGCTCACCAGGACCCCGACCGACCGGCTGACCTGCTGCTTGAGCGTGCGGGCCATGACGTCGGGCACGTAGCCCAGCTCGGCCGCGGCACGCAGGACCCGCTCGCGCACGTCGCTGGCGGCGTAGCCGCGCCCGGTGAGCGCCCGGGAGACGGTGGAGCGGGAGACGCCGGCGGCCTCGGCCACGTCCTTGATGGTGGGGCGGCGGGAACGGCTGAGGGGGGTGCTGCGCCGTTCTATGGTCATCGAATCCCTTCCCCGACCACGTCGACGAGTGCCTCGGCGTGCTGTCCGAGACGCAGATCGCCGATGGTCACGTCGACTGCGAGGCGAACGCGGCGTCGTGGCACGACGTCGGCGCCGAGACGGAGATGCACCTGCTCCATACCCCCTCCGGGCAGCCTAAGCGTCAGGGATCCCTGCTCGCGCCGCCAGCCGGGCGGCACCACCGGCTCGACGGTGGCCACGACCTTGTCCGGCCACGGGTTGCGCACGGTGGCGGTCAGCACGACCTCGCCGCCCGCGGGGACGCTCGTATAGTACGGCGTCAGCCGGCACAGCACGCCGTCCGCCCCGAGGTCGATCCGGTCCAGCGGGAGCAGGTCGTGGTGCAGCGCGACCAGCTCCTCGCCTCGTTCGGTCAGCATGTGCAGGTAGTCGTCGTCCACCCAGCGGGGTCGCCAGTGGCCGCTGACCATGAGATCGGGCCGCAGGCGCCGGTAGAGCGCGGCGCTCCGGCGGTAGTCCTCGATGCGGAACCTATTCTTGTACTGAAAATTCAGAATCTCCTGGCGTTCGCCGGGAATCCCCATCCCGTCCTGCTGGTCGCCGGTCACCAGCACCCGGTGCCCGTCCACCTCGAACTCGTACGCCGCCGCGAACAGCGTGTGCCCCGGCAGGTCGTGCACCGTGATCTCGTACTCCCGCCAGCGCACCGTCTCCCCCAGCCCGAGCACGCGGTCGGCCGGGATCGGGTCGAACCACTGGCACGGCAGGTCGTGGTGGAGCGGCGTGGCCAGGATGGGCGCCATGTGGGAAGGTGCCCAGATCGCGGTGCCCTCGACGTCGCGCAGCAGCGGCATGCCCGCCACGTGGTCGTCGTGGTAGTGGGTGGGCAGGGCGACCTCGACGGTGGTGACGCCGTGGTGCTCGCGCAGCGCGGGCAGGGAGGCCAGCCAGGGGCGCCGGGCCTCGCGGGCGGTGCTCTTGACCAGCCCCGTGCACATGTCGTAGCCGAAGTCGAAGACCATGGCCGCGCCCGACTCCGACAGCAGCACGTAGCTGTGGGACTGGCTGCTCCTGTTCATCAGCAGGTGCGGTGTGACCTGCACGAACGGGTTGTTCAGCAGGCCGCGCACGTCCCAGGGGTGCGGGCGGCGGAAGTCCACGTAGCGCTGCATCGCGGCCGACAGCCGGGTCAGGGCGTCGCCGGGGTCGATCATGGGCTCGCCGTGCGAGGGCAGCAGCACGTCGAGCTCCTCCCGCTGGAGCAGCTCCGCGCTGAGGACGACCATGGCGGGGCCCTCGTTCTCGGTGTACGACCACTGGGTGGCGGCCAGGGACCACACCTTGCCGGGGGCGTAGATCAGGTCACCGGTGAAGGCGGCGCGGCCCACCACGTACGTGACGGAGCCCGGCGTGTGACCCGGGGTGGGCAGGACGCGCACGTCCACCCCGCCGTATTCGGCCGTCCGATACTCCGGCACCACGTCCGTGATCGCGACCGGCTCCAGCAGCGAGAAGCGGTCGTCGCGCAGGTCGTAGTCGTTGAGCAGCTGACGCCCCGCCCACATCTCGCCGACCTTCTCGAACAGGTCGCGCTCGACGGGCGGCACGTGGATCTCCACGCCCGCCTCGGCCGCCCGGTGCAGCCCCTGCACCTGGTCGCGGTGGTGGTGGGTGACGAGGACATGGGTGAGGCGGTCGAGGCCCAGCTCGCCGAGCAGGTCGAGGACCCGCCCTGAACCGAAGTCGACGGCGATCCCGGTGCGCTCCTCACCCTCGCGGACGGGAGCCTTGATGACGTAGACGTGGCAGGTGTCCTCCACGCGGAGCACCCCGGGCACAACTTCGGTTACATCCATACCCACGAGGCAGGATCCTATCCGGTATCGTTCCCACAATGGATGTCCTGGAGTGGATTGTTCCCTGTCCGAAAAAGGCCACTTTCGGTATTTCGCACGTCGAGCTGTGTGACGCTGGAGTCCAGGGCGACACCGCTTCCGAGAGTGCCGTCACCGAGCTGCGCCACGCGCTCGGCTCCCCCGCCTGCGCCACGCCGCTCGTCCAGGTGCGCGTCGACGCCGGTGCCGGGCTGCCGCCGGAGGGGTACACGCTGACGGCGGGCGACGGCCGGGTCTCGATCGTGGGAGCCGATCCTGCCGGGGCGTTCTACGGGGCGCAGACCCTGCTCGCCATGGCCGGGGCGCCTTGTGCCGAGCACGCGGTGTGCGTGCCGGAGTCCGACGTGCGCGACTGGCCCGACCTGCCGCTCCGGGGCACGATCGAGGGCTTCTACGGCACGCCGTGGACCCACGCCGACCGCCTGGACCACCTGCGGTTCTCCGCCAGGCACAAGCTCAACGCCTACGTGTACGCGCCCAAGGACGACCCGTTCCACCGGGAGCGGTGGCGGGAGCCGTACCCGGAGGAGGAGCTGGCGCGGCTGGCCGAGCTGGTCGGGCAGGCCGCGGCGCGGCACGTGCGCTTCGTCTTCGCGCTCAGCCCCGGCCTGTCGATGGTCTACAGCGACCCGGCCGACCGGGCGGCGCTGCGGGCCAAGGCGGAGCAGGTGTGGCGGGCCGGCGTCAGGGAGTACGCGCTGCTGTTCGACGACATCCCGCCCGAGCTGAGCCACCTGCCCGACCGGGAGGCGTACGGCACGGCGGAGGGGGCGAGCGCGAGCGCCCACGCGGCGGTGTGCCGCGACTTCGCCGAGCACTTCCTCGCCCCGCACGGCGCCGACCGGCCGCTGACCATGGTGCCCACCGACTACGCGGGCACCGCGCGCACCGCCTACCGCGACCGGCTGGCGGCGGAGCTGCCCGCCGACGTGCTGGTGTGGTGGACGGGCTCCGACGTGGTGGTGGGCGCGATCTCCGCCTACGACATGACGGCCGCGGCGGCCTCCTACGGGCACCGTGTGGCGCTGTGGGACAACTTTCCCGTCAACGACTTCGACTTCTCCAGGGTGTTCCTCGGGCCGCTGGTCGGGCGGGCCACGGAGCTGGAGGACGTGCCGATCGAGGGCATCACGGCCAACCCGATGGTGGAGGCGGCGGCCTCGCGGATCGCGCTGACGACGGTGGCCGACTACGCCTGGCACCTGGCGGCCTACGACCCGGCGCGCGCGCACGAGCGGGCGATCCGGCTGCTGCCCGGGGCCGCGGAGCTGCTGCCGCTGGTGGAGGCGTGCTCGGCGTGGCCGCCCGGCGACGACCAGAGCCCGGCGCTGACCGCGCTGTGCGCCGCCGCGCTGGAGGGCGGGCCCTACGAGGGGCTGCGCGCCGAGCTGACGCGGCTGGCGGAGCTGCCTTCTGACGTGCCCGGGCCGATCGCCAGGGAGCTGGCCCGGTGGGTGTCGGCGGCCAGGGACATGGGCGCGGCCGGGCTGGCCGCGCTCGACCTGCTGGCCGGGGCGGGCGGCCTGGCGGCGGCCGAGGAGGCGCTGGCCCGCGCCGAGGCGCACGAGGCGAACGTGCTGCGCAAGGTGATCCCGCCGTTCGCCCGACAGGTGCTCGAACGCGTCACCGCCTGAGACGCGGAACGGCCCGTGGCGGTGAGGCGCACCTCACCGCCACGGGCCGTTCCATGGCACGCGGGTCAGAGTGACAGCACCTGACCGGCCGCCCGCAGCTCCTCCTGCAGCGCCGTCACGTCCACGTCCTGCACCGCCTTCCCGCTCCCCGCGGCCCGGGCGGCGGCCAGCCCGGCGGCGTGCCCGAGCATCTGGTACTGCACCTCCATCCGGATGGAGGAGAACGCCACGTGCGAGGCCGACACGCACACCGGCACGAGGAGGTTCGCGCATTCCTCCCGCCGCGGCACGATCGCCCCGTACGGGATCGGGTACGGCGCCACCCCCACCGACAGGTACCCCTCGGTCACCACCATGGGCACCGGGTCGGGATGCTCGTACACCTCCCGCCAGGTCCGCTGCACCTCACGGATGTCCAGGTGGTAGGACCCCATCGCGACCACGTCGGGCCGCACCCCTCCCCGCACCAGGTCGTGCTCGGTCAGATGCGTCTGCCCCAGCATCCGCCGCGCCTCGCGCACGTAGAGCTGGTGCGGCAGGTGCCCGGTGTCGGCGAACTCGTCGGCGGGCAGCCCCCACCGCGACAGCTCGGCCCGCACGGCGGCGGGCACCTCGGGGTCGTGGGAGAGGAAGTGGAGCAGGTCCTGGGCGTGGTGCAGGTGGTGCAGGCGGATGCGCTCGCGTTCGTCGGCGCCGGCGTCGGGGTAGGCCCAGGCCGAGCGGTCGAGCACGCTGAGCGAGAACGGCCCCAGCGAGTTGCCGTCGCACTTGCCGTGGGGCAGGTTCGGCTCCAGCCCGACCAGGCGTCCGGCCCGGGGCTCGACGCCCTGCTCGCGCCAGTGGCGGAAGAGCCGCCGCCCCAGCTCCCAGTGCTCCTCGTCGTAGCCGGGCCGCCGCTCGAACGGGATCCGGTCGGGCGCGGTGCTCATGCAGACGCGGTAGCCGTACGACATCACGCCGCCGTCACCCGCGCCCACCTCGGCCATCGGCCCGTCGGCGACCTGCGGCAGCAGCGTGCCGTCAGCGCGGAACGGCGAGATCCACGGCGGGAAGTTGTGCATCCCGGGCACCACCTCGCGCCGCCCGGCGAACCTCTCCCCGTGCAGCGAGCGGTCCTCGCGGCCCACCCGGTACGACACCCCGGCGGCGGCCAGCAGGTCACCCTCGTAGCTCGCGTCCACGAAGACCCCCGCGGCGTGCTCCCCCACCGAGCCGATCCGGTCCCCGGAGGTGACCACCGCGCCCAGCGGCGCGTCGAACACCACCTCCACGCCCGCCCGGTCCAGCCAGGACAGGAAGATCTCCTCGGCGACATGCGGCTCGGGGCCCGCGTAGTGGCCGGGCGCCACCCCGTAGGCGTCGGCGACCGCCTGGCGGAACTCCGTGGCCATGCCGCCCAGCACGCGGGCGTCGCCGACGTCGGTGTAACCCAGCCCGCCGGAGGTCATGCCGCCGACGTGCCGGCCGGGTTCGAGCAGCACGGTGTCCAGGCCGCGCCGGGCGGCGGCCACCGCGGCGCACACGCCGGCCGAGGTCGCGCCGTACACGACCACCTCGGCCTGCCTCATCGCAGCCCCCACCAGGCCGCGATCTGCTCCAGGTCCGCGCCGCCGATCGGCTCGCCGGTGTTGTCGATGCGCTCGACGTAGTACAGGGCGGGCACCCCCAGCTCGGGCTGGGCCCGGGCGTAGGCGAGCCAGTCCGCCTTGCTGGGCATCGGCCACTGGTCGGTGTCGATCAGGTGGTGCGGCAGGGCGTGGGTGGCCACCGCGTGGCGGTAGCGGAGCTGGTCCACGGCGGGCACGAGGTCGCCGCGGGCGTCGTACTCCAGCACGTCGTTGAGCCTGATCATGTCGCTGACGTCGGCGAAGGCCGGGTGCGGGGTGTGGGTGATCATGAGGGCGTCGGGTTTGACCTGCTTGGCGGCGTCGTACATGGTGGCGAGCAGCTCGTGCAGGAGGGCGATGCCCCAGGTCGAGCCGTACGTCTTCAGGTGCGAGCCGCTGGGGGACCACTGCGTGAAGTCGATCTTGAAGCCGTCGGCGCCGAGGTCGCCCAGCAGCCGCCGCATGATGGCCCGCACGCGCAGCCGGTAGGCGGGGTTCGACGGGTCGGCGGCCACGGGGCGGCCGCCGGCGTCCGTCACGCACTCCTCGGGCGGCAGCCCGTCGGCCGACCAGGCGCGCCACCACAGCAGCACGCGCTGGCCGCGCGCGTGCCGGTCGGCGATCCACTCGCGCAGCCCCGGCCACTTGGCCTCGTCGGGCTCGCAGTCGCCGTAGGTGAGCTGCCAGCGGTCGTCGATGACGATCGTGCCGGGCACGATGCCGTGCTCCTCCAGCGTGCCCAGCCACTCGTCGTACAGCTCGCGCCGCGACAGCTCCACCGGGGAGCCGCCGTCGGCCCTGGCACACTGGGCGCCCCAGCCGCAGAAGATCGGCCGGCTCCACCAGCCGGCCGGCTCGGGGACCCGCGACGGGGCCAGGCCGTGCTCGACGAGGTCGGCGCGGTGCTGAGTGATCGCCTCCCAGGGCGAGGAGGCGACGCGGAACACCACGGCGGGCGAGGTCCACGAGCCGCGCACCTCGGTGTGGCACTCGTAGTCGAAGCGCAGCAGCGCGCCGCCGTCCAGCGGCTCGTACGTCAGCTCGGTGAAGGTCAGGTCGGCGATCCCGGCGCGCACCGACGCGCTCAGCCAGTCGCCGTCCGGGACGGCGGTGGCGCCGTCCGGCTCGGCCTTGCAGAAGGCCAGCACCAGCGGCGGCGGGGAGAAGACGGCGTGCAGCCGGCCGGGCGAGGCGTCGCCGACGACGGTCAGCGCGACCGGCGCGGACACCGGCCGCACCACCCGCACGGGGTGCGCGGGCGTGGGGCTGAAGACGCCGCGCGCGTGCACTGCGGAGCGGAACGTGCCGGCGGCGCGGGTGTTGAGCACGGCCCTGCCGCCCATCAGCGTCACGTCACCGAGCACGCCGTCGCCCTCGACCCGCACCTCCAGCGCGATCGTCTCGGGGGTGCAGGTCAGGCGGACCGTCTTGGCCTGCCACTCGGTGGTGCGCTGCGGGAAGTCGAAGATCGCCACGTCGCCGCGCTCGACGAGCACGGGCGGCAGCGTCTCGTACGTCTCGTCACGCCCGCCCCTGGTGTTCACCGAGGCCAGCAGGTTGAGCGTCATCCAGCCGACCAGCTCGGCGCTGGGGTCGGTGCGCGAGACGGTCAGATGGTAGTGGCCGCTGTCCAGGTGGTAGGCCGTGTCAGTGGTGGTGATCCGCATGGGTTAGCCGTAAGCCTCGATCCTGGGCAGGGCGGGGGCCGTGCCGCCCCCGGCGATGAGCCGGGCGTAGTAGCGCCCGGAGTCCTTGACGGTGCGGGCTCCGGTGGCGTAGTCGACGTGGACGAGCCCGAACCTGGGCCGGTAGCCCAGCGCCCACTCGAAGTTGTCCATGAGCGACCAGTGCAGGTAGCCGCGCACGTCGGCGCCCGCGTCGAGAGCCTCTTGCACAGCCGCCACGTGGTCGCGCAGGTAGGCGATCCTGCGGGTGTCGTGCACCCGGCCGTCGTGGGCGGGCGTGTCGCCGAAGACGCCGCCGTTCTCGGTGATCATCAGCGGGGTGCCGGGGAAGCGCCCGCTCAGCCCGGCGAGCAGGTCGCGCAGCGCGCCGGGGTTGATCTCCCAGCCCTCGTCGGTCCTGGCCACGTCGCCGCTGGGGCCGACCACCTTCCAGGGGAACGGGTCCGGCGGCGCGGCGGCCATGACCCGGCGCGTGTAGTAGTTGACGCCGAGGAAGTCACTGCGCCCGCCGATCGCGGCCTCGTCGCCGTCCTGGATGAAGTCCAGGCCGTGGCCGAGCGCCCGTTCCCAGTGTTCGCGCATGTCGGCGGGGTAGCCGTCGCCGAGCAGCGGGTCGAGGTACCAGCGGTTGACGTAGCCGTCGGAGCCCCGGGCCGCCGCCCGGTCGGCCTGGCTGCCGGTGGCCGGGTCGCAGGGGAACAGGCTCAGCGCGCACCCGGCCCTGGTGCCGGCGTGCGCGTGCAGCACGTCGGCCGCCGCGCCGTGGCCGAGCAGCACGTGGTGCCCGGCCTTGACGGCGGTGCCCAGGTCGGCGACGCCGGGGGCGTGCAGGCCGAGCTGGTAGCCGAGCAATGCGATGATCCACGGCTCGTTCTGGGTGATCCACCAGGTCACACGGTCGGCCAGCCGGTCGGCCACCGCCTGGGCGTAGGCGGTGAAAGCGTTTACGGACGAGCGCTCGGCCCAGGTCAGGCTCGACGGCATGTCCCAGTGGTTGAGTGTGAGCACCGGCTCGACGCCGGCCTCCAGCAGCGCGTCGGTGAAACGCTCGTAGTGGTCGAGCGCCTCGGGGTCGGCGTGCGCGCCGTCCGGCATCACCCGCGACCAGCCGGTCGAGAAGCGGTAGGCGCTCAGCCCCAGCTCCTTGACCAGCTCCACGTCCTCGCGCCAGCGCAGGAACGAGTCGCAGGCCCGCGAGCCGTCGCCGCCGCCCTCGACGGCGCCGGGACGGCGGCAGAACACCTCCCACACCGACTCGCCGCGGCCGTGGTGCCCCTCGATCTGGTACGCGGAGGTGCCCGCGCCCCACAGGAACCCGTCGGGGAAGCTCATCCCTTGCTCCCGGTCGTGGCGATGCCCTTGACGAAGTGCTTCTGGCCGAGGAAGAACAGGATGATCATCGGGATCGTGGTGATCACGCTCGCCGTCATGACGATCTCCCAGTGCCACTCGCCGCCGAACCCGAACTGGTCGAGCAGCGCCTTCAGCCCGCGCGGCACGGTGAACATGCTGGAGTCCCGCAGGTAGATGAGGGGCCGCATGAGGTCCGTCCACGCCGCCTGGAACTCGAACAGCAGCGTCACCACGACCGCCGGCTTGCACAGCGGCAGGGCCATCCTGGTGAAGATCGTCCAGTTGTTCGCACCGTCGATCTTCGCCGCCTCGAACGGCTCGCGCGGCAGGCCCATGAAGAACTGCCGCAGCAGGAAGATGTAGAACGCGCTGCCGAACAGGTTCTGCGCCCACAGCGGGGTCAGGGTGCCGACCATGCCCAAGGAGTTCCAGATCAGGAACACCGGCACCATGGTGACCGCGCCCGGCAGCATCATCGTGGCCAGCAGCAGGCCGAACAGCGCGTTCCTGCCGGGGAAGCGGAAGTAGGCGAAGCCCCACGCCACCATCGCGCTGGTGATCGTCACGGCCGTCGCGGCCAGCACCGTCACCAGCAGCGTGTTGAACATCCACAGCGCCAGCGGCGCCTCCTGCCACACCTGGATGTAGTTGTCGAAGGTGAACGTCTCGGGCAGGATCCGGTGGTCGAACACCTCGCTGCGCGGCTTGAAGGAGGCGCTGAGCAGCCAGATGAACGGGTAGATGAACGCGACGGCGAACGCGCTCAGCGCCGCCCAGATCAGGATCTTGCGCAGGCGCCTCACGGGTTGCCCCCTTCGTAGTGCACGAACCGCCTGGTGACCAGGAACTGCACACCGGTGATCGCCATGATCACGATGAACAGCAGCCAGGCCAGCGCGGAGGCGTACCCCATGTGCAGGAACTCGAAGGCCTGCTGGAACAGGTAGATCGCGTAGAACAGGGCGGCGTCGTTGCTGTAGGTGGTGTTGCCCGCGCCGAAGAAGGCGGTGTACGCCTCGGTGAAGGACTGTAGGGCGTTGATGCTGTCCACGATGAACAGGAAGAACAGCGTGGGACTGATCATCGGCACGGTGATCCGCAACGTGCGCCGCCACCAGCCGGCCCCGTCCACCAGGGCGGAGTCGTACAGCTCCTGGGGGACGCCGCGCAGCGCCGCCAGAATGATGACCACCGACGCGCCGACCGTCCACAGGCTCATCAGCACCAGGCCCGGCTTGATCCAGGCCGGGTCGGTGGTCCAGGCGGGGCCGTCGATGCCGAAGATGCCGAGGAAGCCGTTGATCAGGCCGTTCTGGCCGTTGAACAGCATCAGCAGCAGGATGCCGACCGCGACGGGCGGCGTCATCTTGGGCAGGAAGAAGGCCGTGCGGAAGAAGCCGGTGGCCCGGGTGGCGCTGTTGAGCAGCAGCGCCAGGCCGAGGGAGACGACGAGCTGGATGGGCACGGACATCACGGTGAACAGGAACGTGTTGCGCAGCGCCAGCCCGACCTTCGGATCCTCGAAGAGGGTCACGTAGTTGTCGAAGCCGATGAACGACGGGTCGTTGATCACGTCGTAGTCGGTCAGCGACAGGTAGGCGCTGTTGATCACGGGCCAGGCGGTGAAGATCAGGAAACCGATGATCCAGGGGCTGATGAACAGCAGCGCGGCCCTGGTCTCGATGAAGCGCATGGTTCTCATGCGCGGTGCTCGGGCCATCTCAGTTCGTACGCTTCGTCCAGTCGGCCCATGCCTTGTCGAGTGCCGCCTGGGCGTCCTGCTGGGCCTTGTCGAGCGCGGCCTGCGGCTCGTCCTGGCCGTTGAGCACCCGGTTCACCGCGCCCTGCCAGGCGTCCTTGAACTCCTTGTCGGCCGGGTTGGCCGGCAGGCTGAAGGTGTTCTGGTTGGCCTCGTAGACGGCCTTGACGCCGGAGTCCCAGGGCTCGCCGCCGGAGGTGAGCATCTTCTGGATCTCCTCGTCGGCCTTGACGTTGCCGGTGAGGATGCCGGTGAACGGCTTGCCGTCGGCCTTGCGCTTGTCCACGCGGGCCTGGGCGGCGGCCTTCCACGACTCCACCAGCGTCATCGTCTTGGCGAAGCGGCAGGCGGCGCCGGGGTTCTTGGAGCCCTTGGGGATGGCCCACGACGAGCCGGAGGAGTAGGCCAGCGGCTTGCCCTCCGGGGTGCGGAAGGTGTCGAAGGCCATGGGGGCCTTGGGCGAGACGTCGTTGAGCACGTTGACGTACCACTGCTCCATCGGCATGGCGCCCAGCGCGTCCTCGGCGAACTGGTTGCCCTTGCCGAAGAAGTCGGCCGAGTCGCGCACGGCCTTGACCTTGGCGAAGCCGCCCTGCGCGTCGTAGACGGCGACCGCGAACTGCAGCGCCTTGACCACCTCGGGGCTGTTGAGCTGGGCGGTCTTCCCGTCGGCCGACAGCAGGTCGGCGCCGAGGGACTTGGCCCACAGCGGCAGGAACTCCGGCAGCTTGCTGTCGAAGCCGATCACCTGGAGCTTGCCGCCGGGCGCCTTGACCAGCTTCTTGGTCGCCGCGGTGACCTTGTCCCAGTCGGAGCCGTTGACGTCCTCGATCGTCAGGCCGGCCTGCTTGAGCAGGTCGGCGTTGGCCATGGTGATCTGGACCTGGTTGAACTCGGGGATCGCGTAGACCTCGTTGCCGAACGTCACCTGGCTGAGCGCGTTCTTGTTGTACATCGAGGTGTCGATCTGCTCCCCCTGGACGCACGACGTGAGGGGGATGATCGCGCCCCGCGAGGCGAAGGTGCCGATCTGGTCGCGGTTGGCGTAGATGATGTCCGGCGGGTCGCCGGCCGCCACCGCCGACAGGAACTGCTGGATGTCGAGGTCGCCCTCGATCAGCTTCACGTCCGCGCCCTTGAGCGACTTCTTGGCCAACTCGACGCGGGTCTCGCCGATCTCGTCGGTGGCGCCGAAGCCCATGACCGAGATGGTGCCCTGGTAGGAGGCGCCGGGGTTGAACTGGCCTGCCGACGGCGCGGGGGCCGCGGCGCCACCGGTGCCCTTGGCACACGAGGTGAGCGCGAGCGCGAGCGACAGCGACAGGACGGACCAGCGGACGAGCGGGGTTCTCATTGGGGGTTTCGCCTCCACACTGAACAAGCGGGGCATCAGGCATGCTGATGACGGCCACGTGGCGCCAGGCCAGTGTGGCAACGTTCACACATCTGAGAACGTACCCATACCGCTGAAATCCCGTCAACCACTCACTTCACTGCGTTTCTGTCCTGTTAACAAGTCCAGCGGTGTGGGACGCCGCACTGGGACGCCGCACTGGACGCCCGCACCTCCTGCCCCGCCGGGGATCGCGTACACGCGAGAGGGCCCGGCCGTTGACACGGCCGGGCCCTCAGGGGACAGGGCGCCCCGGGGCAGGGGGGTCGGGCGCCCCGTATATGGATGGAGCAGGCGTCAGTGCTCCGAGGCCTTCTCCGCCCCCACACCCGTGAGCGAGCGGACCTCCATCTCGGCCCACTTGCTGGCGTTGTACTCCTTGCTGAGCACCGTGCCGAGCCAGCCGCACAGGAAGCCGAGCGGGATCGAGACGATGCCCGGGTTGCTCAGCGGGAAGATCACGAAGTCGGCCGTCTTGAACAGCGCCGTCTCGCCGCCGGAGACGACCGGCGAGAAGATCACCAGCACGAGGGCGGAGACCAGGCCGCCGTAGATGGCCGACACCGCGCCTGTCGTGTTGAACCTCTTCCAGAACAGGCTGTACAGGATCGCGGGCAGGTTGCCGGAGGCGGCCACGGCGAAGGCCAGGGCCACCAGGAACGCCACGTTCTGTCCCTGGGCCAGGATGCCGAGGCCGATCGCGACGGCGCCGATGACCAGGGCGGAGATGCGGGCCACCACGACCTCCTGGCGCTCGCTGGCCTGGCCGCGCTTGAAGACGTGCGCGTACAGGTCGTGCGAGAAGCTGGAGGAGGAGGCCAGGGTCAGGCCCGCGACCACGGCCAGGATCGTGGCGAAGGCCACCGCGCCGATGAGCGCCAGCAGGATCGTGCCGCCGACCGGGCCGAAGATGTCCGCGCCGATCTGCTGGGCCAGCAGCGGCGCGGCGGTGTTGCCGGCCTTGTCACCCGCGACGATCGCCTCCTTGCCGACCAGGGCCGCCGCGCCGAAGCCGAGGACCAGGGTCAGCAGGTAGAAGGCGCCGATGATGCCGATGCCCCACAGGACCGACTTGCGGGCGTCCTTGGCGGTGGGGACGGTGTAGAAGCGGATGAGGATGTGCGGCAGGCCCGCCGTCCCCAGCACCAGCGCCAGGCCGAGGCTGATCAGGTCGATCTTGCCGGCCAGGCCCTGCGCCTCGGTGCCGTACTTCAGGCCGGGGCTGAGGAAGCTCTCAGGGTTGGCCTTGGGGCCGCTGACCTGGGCGGCCTGGCCGAGCAGCCCCGACAGGTTGAAGCCGAACTTGGCCAGCACCAGCAGCGTCACCAGCGCGGCGCCGCCCATCAGCAGCACGGCCTTGACGATCTGCACCCAGGTGGTGCCCTTCATACCGCCGAACACCACGTAGATGATCATCAGCGCGCCCACGCCGACGATCGTCCACGCCTTGCCCGCGTCGCTGGTGATGCCGAGCAGCAGGCCGACCAGCGCGCCCGCGCCGACCATCTGGGCCAGCAGGTAGAAGATGCTGACGACGATCGTGGACACGCCCGCCGCCGTACGGACCGGGCGCGGGCTCATCCTGAACGCCAGCACGTCGGCCATCGTGAACTTGCCGGAGTTCCGCATCAGCTCGGCCACCAGCAGCAGCGCCACCAGCCAGGCGACGAGGAAGCCGATCGAGTAGAGGAATCCGTCATATCCGGACAGCGCGATGATGCCCGCGATGCCGAGGAAGGAGGCGGCCGACATGTAGTCGCCGCCGATCGCCAGGCCGTTCTGCACGCCGCTGAACGACCTGCCGCCCGCGTAGTAGTCGGCGGCCGTCTTGGTCTGCCGGCTCGCCCAGAAGGTGATCGCCAGGGTGGCGGCCACGAAGGCGAGGAAGAGGATCATCCCCAGGGTCGTCGAGCTCACTGAGTCTTCTCCTCCACCTCGTGGCGCAGCTTGTCGGCGATCGGGTCGAGCTTGCGCTCGGCGTGCCTGGCGTACGTCCACGCGATGAGGAAGGTGGACACGAACTGCAGCAGGCCGAGGACCAGGCCGACGTTGATCTCGCCGAGCAGCTTGATCCCCATGAAGCCGCGCGCCCATCCTGACAGCACCACATACAGCAGGTACCACGCGAGGAACGCCACGGTCATGGGGAACGTCCAGCGGCGGAAGGCCCTTTTCAGCTCCTGGAACTCACTGCTCTCCTGCACTTGTTCATAGACCGACGCGTCATGTTCTCTAGTCGTCACGAGACCTCCACTGTGATGCGGATCACGCCCAACGTAAGAGCGCAACCTACCCGTCGTGGAGATCCGTAGGTGGGTTGTTCGGTGAGGCGGTGCCGTCCGGCGCTTAGTTGGGGATGGCCTGCGGTGAAAGGTCCTTCTAGTGCGATGAGCGGTCGGCCATCCCTTTCACCCCTTTACGGCCCCCGCCGTGAGTCCCTCCACGATGTAGCGGCGGATCGCGGCGAACAGGACGAGCGTCGGCACCACCGAGACGACCGTGGCCGCCGCCATCGAGCCCCAGTCGATGTCGTACTGGGTGATGAAGGAGTTCATCGCCACCGGGATGGTCTTGGCGTCCTCGCTGTCGATGAACGTGATCGCCAGGAACAGCTCGTTCCAGCACTGCACGAAGGCGAAGATGAAGGTGGCCGCGATCCCCGGCAGCATCACCGGGATCACCACCCTGACCATGGCCGCCAGCCGCGAGGCCCCGTCCACCTGCGCCGCCTCCTCCAGCGCCACCGGCACCCGCTCGTAGAAGCCGCGCATGATGATCGTCGAGAACGGCACCAGCATCGCCACGTACACCAGCATCAGCCCCGCCAGCCGGTTGAGCAGGTCGAGGTCGGACATCAGCAGGTAGAGCGGGCCGAGCGCGATGAACAGCGGGATCATCTGGGTGACCAGGAAGGCCAGCATCAGCGCGCCCCTGCCGGGGAAGGCGAAGCGGGCCAGCGTGTAGCCGCCCAGCACGCCGATCACCGTGACGGCCGCGGCGGCGACGAGGGAGACGAGCAGCGAGTTCAGCAGGTAGGTGCCGAAGTCGGCGAAGGCGAACAACTCGGCGTAGTGCTCGAAGGTGAGGTTCGCCGGCCAGTAGCGCAGCGGCACCGAGAAGATCTCGGGCTTGGGCTTGAGCGAGGTGACGACGATCCAGTACAGCGGGAACAGGGTGATCAGCAGCCAGGCGGCCAGCACGACGGCCTTGGCCGCGCTCGCCAGGCGCCTCATCGGGCCTTCTCGAATCGGGTGGCGTTCAGGTAGAAGATGCTGAAGGCCAGCAGCAGGGCCAGCACGAGCAGGCCGACCGCGCCCGCCCGGCCGTAGTCGCCGCCGATGACCTGCTGGATGAGGAACGTGGTGACGATGTCGGTGCTGCCGGCCGGGCCGCCGCCGGTCATCGCGTAGATGAGGTCGGGGAAGTTCAGGATCCAGATGATCCGCAGCAGCACGATCAGGGCCAGCGTGGGCCGGATGTGCGGCAGCGTGACGTGCCAGAACCGGCGCAGCCGGGAGGCCCCGTCCACGGCCGCCGCCTCGTACAGCTCGCCGGGCACCGACTGCAGCGCGGCCATGATCATGATGGCGAAGAACGTGACGCCGTACCAGATGTTGGCCACGATGACGGAGGTCATCGCCCAGCCCGGCGAGGCCAGGAAGCCGATGCGCTCCTCGATCAGGCCCGCCTTCAGCAGCAGGTCGTTGACCACGCCGAACTGCCCGTTGAACATCCACCGCCACAGCAGCCCGATCAGGAACCCCGACATGGCCCACGGGAAGAACACCCACGCCTGGTAGAGCCCCCGCCCGCGGAAGTGTCTACGCAGCAGCAACGCCAGGCCGAAGCCGAGGAGGAACTGGAAGAACAGCGAGACGGCCACCCACGTGCCGGTGTTGCGCAGCGCCGTCCAGAAGCGGTCCTCGGCCAGCACGGCGCGGAAGTTCTCCAGGCCGACGAACGGGGTGGCGGTGATGTCGAACAGGTTGTAGCGCTGAAAGGCGATCACCGCGCCGCGCACCATCGGGTAGTACGTGAACAACACGACGAACACCACGCCAGGCAGCAGGCACAGCGCGATGAAACGGGCCCTGCGGACGGTGAACGTCCTCATGAGACCTTCTTGGCCTGGTCCACCCAGAAGGCGTCCCACGCCTTGAGCACCTCGGCGGTGCCCTTCTTGCCGGTGATCAGGGACTGGACGTCGCGGTCGGAGTCCACCAGGAACTGGCTCCAGCCCGGGTAGTCCACCGGCCTGATCGTGATCACCTGCTTCGGGTCCTGCTGGGCCTGGAGGTACGCCTTCCACGCGCCCTGAGAGAACTGCGGGTCGTTCTGCGCCTCCTTGGAGATCGGGATGAGCGAGTTGCCCTTGGCGAAGGCGATGCTCTGCTCGGCTTCCGACAGGAACTGCACCAGCTTGACCGCCTCGGCGGGGTGCTCGCTGAAGGAGGTCACACCCCAGCCGGCGTAGCCGACGGGCTGGTAGGCGTACCCGGTGGGGCCCTTGGGGATGGGGGCGGTGGACCAGGCGGTCACGCCGCTCTCCTCGACCGTCTTGATCACCTCGGGGTCCTGGATGAGCATGCCGGTGACGCCCGAGGTGAAGCCCTGGACCATCTCGGGGTAGCCCCAGGACACCGAGTCGGGCGGCGACGCCTCCTTGAAGATCTTGACGAAGAGGTCGAGGGCCTGCGCCGCCTCGGGGGTGGAGAAGATCGTGCGCTTGTCCTTCAGATAGAAGGATTTCTCCGGATTCAGCTGGTCGCCGTTGTAGGCGCTGATCATCATCACCGCGTAGTCGGCGCCGCCCTTGCCGCCTCTGAAGGAGTAGCCGTACCGGTCGCCGGTGGTCATCCGCTTGCCGGCCTCGTACAGCTCCTGCCAGGTGGCCGGGGGCGCGGTCATGCCGAAGTCCGTACGGTAGAACAGCGTGCGCTGGTAGAACCCGTACGGGATCAAGTACGCCTTGCCCCCGACCTCCACCGCCTTCTTCTGGGCCAGCTCGGTCAGGGCCGGCCAGCCGGCCCACTCCGTGGTGGGCAGCTCGGCCAGCCAGCCGTTGTTGGAGAAGGACTTGGCCGTGTGGTCGCGCACCTCCAGCACGTCCAGGCCCTTCTTCGTCTGCAGGATCTGGGTGATCTTCTGGTCGGCGCTGTCGAGCGGCGGGGAGATGAGCTCGACGGTGACGCCCGGGTTGGCCCGCTCGAAGTCGGCGAGGAGGGACTTGATGAGTTTCGTACGTTCGGGGCCGGTCAGGCTCTCGATCATCCGCAGCCGGATCTCGCCCGGCTGACCGGAGGAGCCCGAGCCGCAGCCCGTGAGCAACAGCGTGACGACGGTGGCCGTGGCCACCAGGACGGGGTTTCTCATGACGAGCCTCCCGCGAGGTCAGACAGCGCTGTCAATCACGTTAGGCGGACATTCCCTCCAGGGCCAGACCGAGATCCTTGATCAGGATCTCCGCGGGCTCCAGGCCGACCGAGAGCCGCACGAGGCCCACGGGGATGCCCATGGTGGCCCGCACGCTCTCCTCGGTGGACAGCGCGGGCGCGTTCACCAGGCTCTCGAACCCACCCCACGACACCCCGATGCGGAAATGTCGCAACCTGGCGAGGAACGCCCCGACCTCCGGCCGCGACTCCGTGTCCAGCTCCAGGCTGAACAGGCTGGAGAAGCCGGACATCTGCCGCACCGCGATCGCATGCCCCGGATGCGACGGCAACCCCGGATGGTTCACCGACCGCACGGCGGGATGGTCGCGCAGGAAAGCCGCCACCGCCAGCCCGCGCTCCTGGTGCGCCGCCATCCGCACCGGCAGTGTGCGCAACCCCTTGATCACCTTGGCGGCGTCGTGCGGCGACATGGCGGCCCCGTAGAGCTGGTACTCGGTCAGCGCCAGCGGCCTGATCAGCCGGGCCGGCCCCACCACCACCCCGCCGACCAGGTCGCTGTGCCCGCCGATGTACTTCGACAGCGAGTGCACGACCAGGTCCACGCCCATGGTCAGCGGCTTTTGGAACAGCGGCGTGGACCAGGTGTTGTCCATCACCGTCACCAGCCCGCGCTCCCGCGCCCACCCCGTCACCTCGGCGATGTCCACCACCGCGTAGGCCATGTAGGAGGGGGACTCGAAGTAGAGTAGGCGGGTGCTCGCCGTGATAGCGCTGTCACCTTCCCCGAGGTCCCTGACATGCGTGTGCGTGACCCCGAACTTCTCCAGGTATCTCAGGAACTGGGTGGTCGGCCCGTAGACGGCGCCGAGCACCAGCACGTGGTCACCCGCCGACACCAGCGAGGAGATGGTCGCCGAGATCGCGCCCATGCCCGACGCGAAACACTTCGCCCGCTCTCCCCGCTCCAGCGCGGCAAGCTTACGCTGGGCGAGATCGACCGTCGGGTTGGTCCCCCGCCAGTAGACGTAGCGCTCGTCCTCGTTCCTGACGGCCTCGCCGAGCTCCTCCGCCGTCGCGAACGTGAACACCGAGTTCTCGAACACCGGTGGGTTGACCGCTCCCAGCGTCCAAGGCTCGTCCTCACCCAACCGGCCACAGATCCAGTCATCATCCATGGGGGCACACTATGACAGCACGCAAGCCGACCATGGCGGACGTCGCCCGGCAGGCGGGTGTGAGCCTCAAGACCGTCTCCCGGGTGGTCAACCAGGAGCCCCACGTCAGGGCGTCACTGCAGCAGCGGGTGCAGGCCGCGATCAGCGCGCTGGGCTACCGCCGCAACGAGGCCGCCGCCCGGCTGGCCAGGGGCGCGACCATGCTGACGCTCGGGCTGGTGATGGAGAACATCTCCAACGAGTTCTACGCGCGCCTGGCCGCCGCCGTCGAGGCCGCCGCGGCCGGTCACGAGGCGCTGGTGGTGTTCGGCTCGTACGAGGAGAGCGCCGACAAGGAGCGCATGCTCATCGAGTCCATGTACGCCAGGGGCGTCGACTCCCTCATCGTCGTGCCCTCGGCGGCCGACCACTCCTGGCTGGCCGAGCACGCCAGCCTCACCACGGTGTTCGTGGACCGGGTGCCGCTGGGCCTCGACGGGGCCGACGTGGTGCTGCTCGACGACGTGTGGGGCGGCCGCGTCGCGACCGAGCACCTGCTCGCCCGCGGCCACCGCCGGATCGCGCTGATCTCCGACGACGACGGCATCAGCTCGGTGCACGACCGTGCGACCGGCTACCGCGCCGCCCTGGCCGACGCGGGCGTGCCAGCCGACGAGGAGCTGGTCGTGCGCGCGGTGTACGACCCCGGCCGGGTGTCGGGCGAGGTCGCCAGGCTGCTCGACCTGCCGTCGCCGCCCACGGCGTTCTTCGCCACGAACAACCGGGCCGCCATCGGCATCCTCCAGGCGCTGCGCGAGCGGCCCGAGCGGCCGGCGTACGTGGGGTTCGACGACTTCGCGCTGGCGGACGTGTTCAACCCGGGGGTGACGGTGGTCCGCTACGACACCGCCCGCCTGGCCCGCGCCGCCGTGGACCTCCTGCTGAACCCGTCCCCGGCCGCGCGCCGCATCAAGGTGCCGGTGGAGCTGGTGCCGCGCGGCTCCGGCGAGCTGCCTCTCCCCTGAACCCCCAAAACGTGGTCACGTCTCCCCATGCCCCCGGCTGACCGTCCACCGGGCTGGGTACGGGTGGGCCATGCCCGAGGACGCGGAGGATCCGACCGAGGCCATCGACCCGGACGTCTACCTCGACGTGCCCGTGGTGCTGGTGGACGAGATCAGCCTGGACGTGCGTGACCTGCGGGCCAAGGTGTCGCTGCAGGCCGAGGTGCTCGATCTGCTCAAGCTGAGCGTGGGCGCGGACGTGTTCCTCGGGTCCGTCAACCTCACGATCAAGGGCGTGGAGGCGCAGGCGCTGCTGAAGGTGCGGCTGGACAACGTGGCGCGGATCATCGACCGGGTGCTGCAGACCATCGACGACAACCCGCAGATCCTGGAGAACCTGACGCGGAACCTCGGCACGGCCGTGCGCGAGATCGGCAGCGGCGCGGGGTACGCGGTGCGCGACGTGGGGGCCGGAGCCGGGGACGCCGTGCGCGACGTGGGCGCGGGCGCCGGCACGGCGGTCCGCGACGTGGGCGCCGGAGCCGGTGAGGCCGTCCGCGACGTCGGCGCCGGAGCAGGCGGTGCCGTGCGGGACGTCGGCGCGGGCGCCGGTGAGGCCGTTCATGAGGTCGGTGCCGGAACCGGTGAGGTCGTGCGGGACGTCGGGGCCACGGCCGGTGACGCGGTCCAGGACACCACGGGCACCGTGCGCGACGTCGGCCCGGGCCCCGTGCCGGAGAGCGGCGAGGCCCAGGAACAGCGCCGGCCGCAGCACCAGCGACGGCACCACCACTACCGCTTCCAGCGCCGCCACGACCACAAGTGAGCCCCACCATGCCGAAGCCAGAGCACCCCCGCACCCCGGACGTCGAGATCAGCGCCTCCGCCACGGCCAGGGAGCTCCGCTTCCACGACCGTCCGCGGGTGTCGGTGCACGCGCAGGCGGAGCCCGCCGGCGAGTGCGCCTGGGGCAGCGACCGTACGAACCTGCCCGGCCAGGTGGAGCCGCACGTCACCTACCGCGACATCCGGATCGACTTCCGCGTGGCGGCCGAGCTCACCACCCCCGCACCCTCGGAAGAGGAATCCGGCTAGCCCCGTTTTCCGCAGGTGGGTGATCTTCAGCGGAGGTCTCGTGGATCGATGCCGAGAAGGTCCAGGAGATCGAGTTGGAGGTCGGTGGGTTGCGGGATGGTCGGGGGTGACTGGCCGGTGCCCGGGATGAGCCGGATGCCGGCCAGGGCGTCGAGGATGAGCTTGCCGGTGGGGACGGCGGGCCGTCCGGCGTACAGGCCGTTGACCTTGGTTTCGCCGCGGTCGGCGAGGGCTTGGCGGGCCTGGCGTTCGATCAGGCAGAAGATGAGCAGGGCCAGGCAGATGACGGTGATCAGTGCGTGGATGCGGCGGTTGTTCTTCAGGTACAGGTTGGTGACGGCCAGTGGCCCCTTGAAGGCCTGGTAGCGGCGTTCGACGGCTTCTTGGCCTTTGTAATGGCGTAGCACCTGTTCGGCGTCGGCGGCCTCGGGGGGCAGGTTGGTGAGCAGGGCGTACCAGCCGTCGGTGGCGGCTTCGGCGTCGATCGCGTTCTGGTCGAAGTGCCAGGTCAGGGTGGGCTTGCCGGTGGCCGGGTCGGTGCCGGTGGCCGCGGTCAGGTAGGTGCTGACCCGGCGGTCGCGGCCGATCGCGGCGAGGCGGTCGGCGACGGCCTGCTCGGTGGGGTAGTGGCGGCTGCCCAGGCCGCGTTCCAGCCGGGCCAGGTCGTCGCGGGCCCGATCGAGTTTCTTGGCCCGGGCGGTGGCGGCGGCCTGGGCGCGGGCCGAGGAGTGCACGAAGATGCGCCGCAGGGTCAGGATCGGGTCCTTCTTGCGCGGCCCGGCCAGTGTCATGGTGTCGTCCTCGCGCACGTGCCAGAGGCCGCGCCGGTCGGCGCTCTTGTGCTCGTCCCGGGCGGCGACGTAGTCCACCCGGGTCGCGTCGCCGATCTTCTGGCCGGCCAGGGCCGCGGCGCCGACGTACTGCTTGGAGGCCGGCGCGATGAAGGCGACCCCGGCGGCGGTCATGGCCGCCAGATTGGCATACGAGATCAGCTTGGAATCGCCGATCATGAGCATGCGTTGCGGGCCGGCCAGCTTTTGCAGGCCCTGCATGGCGCCGATGACCTGCCCGACCTCACCGGCCGCGCCGTCGTAGGCGCGGTGCAAGACCGGGATCGCGCCATCGGCGGTCACCGCGATCCCGGCCTGGATCTGCTTCAGGTCCGGCCGCCGGTCTTTGGGGTGACCGAAGCGCGGTGTCGCGAAAGCGGGCTCGGCCTGCTCGTAGTCGCCGTGCAGCGAGATCGAGGTCATGTCCCAGTGCAGGCGCGCCGCGTCCAGGCCGAACGCCTCGATCGTGGCCAGCCCGACCGACCCGGCCAGTTGCTCCAGATGCGGGGCGATGGCATCCAGCGCGCGGCCGATCCGGTCATCGTTGAGCAGTTCGGGATCGGTCCCGAACGCCTCACCCACCGCCCAGGCGCGCGCCCAGTCCTGCACGTGCACCAGCGGGGCGGGCGAGGTCAGCCGGTTGGCCACCAGCACCTCGATCACCTGCCCGTGAGTCAGCTGCGCGACATCGCGCACCGGACAGGCCGCATCCACCAGCTCCCGGATCCGCAACCGTGAGCAGAACCCGGCCACCACCGGTAATGCCCCGAGCATCTTCTCGATACTGGCCTGGCCCCACTGCGCACGCTGTCTCACCAGCCAGGTCATACCGCGACAACGATCACCACAGCAACCCGGCGATCTTCACTTACCTCTACGTGCGGAAAACGGGGCTAGCCCTCCCGCCCGGCCTCGTAAGCCTCGCGCAGGACCGAGGCCAGCTCGTCGGCCAGCTCCGCGCTGGCGGCCACCACCCCGCTCCACCGCCTGGTCAGATCGGTGTCCAGCACCACCGCCCGCCCGAACACGTCCCTGACCGCCCCGCCCGCCGCCTCGGCCAGCACGACGGAGGCGGCGATGTCCACCAGCCGGTGCGTGTCGGTGGCGGCGTCGGCGAAGGCGTCGGTGGCGCCCTGGGCCACGAGGGCGCCCTCCAGGCAGCTCGTGCTGAGTATCCGCACGCGCGCCGCCCGCCGCGCCACCTCCCACCAGGCGGAGCTGGCTCCCGGGTTGGCCGGGTGGGGCCGCAGGAGGGAGACGGCGGCGCCCGCGAGCGCCGTGCGGCCGCTCGTCCGCAGCGGCGACGGCACGCCCGCCCGGGCCCACCAGCTCCGCCCGGTCTCCAGCCACACGGTCAGCGCCTCGGTGAAGACGCCGTCCTCGGCCACGGCCGCCGAGAAGGCCGACAGGGGGACGCCGGCGGCGGCGTTGGCCGAGCCGTCCACCGGATCCATGACCAGGGTGAGCGCTGAGCCGTGGTCCACCCAGCCGGTCTCCTCGGTCAGGACGTTGACCGGGTGCCGGGACAGCGCGGCGAGGATGGCGTCCTCGACGAGGACGTCGATGCGCATGGTCGGAGTGCCGTCCGCGCCGTCCGCCACCACGGCGGCCAGGGTGGCGCGGTCGTGCTCGGCGGTGGCGGCGGTGTACGCCTCCAGCGCGGCCGAAGCGGCGGCGGCCAGCGCGGGATGCGCCTCCCCCGGCACCCCGGCACCCCACCCACGCCCGCCCGCCATCGCCGTCCCCTCTCCCCCGGCCGTCCCGCTCATCGTCCTACCCCCGCCGGTGGCACGGAGTCACCCACCGTGACGTTCGCGCCGCTCGTCCTCGCGCGTCAGGACGAGCGGGGCCGCCAGTCGCCGCGGTCGAGGTCGAGGTCCTCGGGCGTGTGCAGCCGGACCATGGTCCTGGCCACCCCGGCCGGCACCCGGTGCGGGGTCAGGAACGACACGGCCACCATCACCGCGAACGCGATCGGCACCGTCCAGGCCGCCGGCTGGGCCAGCAGCGCCCCCGCCAGCCCCCGCTGCGGCCCGGCCACGATCGTCACCAGCACGGCCGCGCTGGCCAGCCCGCCGCCCACGAACAGGCCCGCCAGCGCCCCCGTCGTGGACAGCCGACGCCACCAGATGCCCAGCACCAGCAGCGGGCAGAACGACGAGGCCGCCACGGCGAACGCGAGCCCCACCACGTCCGCCACCGGCAGCGCCCGCGCCCACAGCGCCAGGGCCAGCGGCACCGCGACCGCCATCAGCGTGGCGATCCTGAACGAGCGCACCGAGCCCTTGAGCAGGTCCTGGGCGATCACCCCCGCCACGGAGACGGTCAGGCCGGAGGAGGTGGACAGGAACGCGGCGAACGCGCCCGCGGTGACCAGCGCGGTCAGCAGGTCGCCGAGGGTGCCGCCGATCATGCGGGAGGGCAGCGTCAGCACGACCGTGTCCGTGCGGACGAGGTCGGGGGTGTACATGCGGCCCAGCCATCCGTACACGGCGGGCAGCAGGTAGAAGGCGCCGAGCAGCGACAGCACCACGAGCGTGGTGCGCCGGGCGGCCCGCCCGTCGGGGTTGGTGTAGAAGCGGACCAGCACGTGCGGCAGCCCCATCGTGCCCAGGAACGTGGCCAGGATCAGCGAGTACGTCGAGTACAGCCCGTACTCCTTGCCCCCGGCCAGCGGCACCTGCCAGGTGGCGGCGTCGGCGGCGGACACGTTCGGCGCCCCGTCGGCCTGCCAGGCCATCAGCAGGAACACCAGCGGCACGGCCAGCGCGGTCAGCTTCAGCCAGTACTGGAACGCCTGCACGAACGTGATCGACCGCATCCCGCCGGACAGCACGTTCACCGCCACGACCACCGCGACGAGCAGCCCGCCCACCCACACGGGCGCCCCGGTGATCGTGCGCAGCACCAGGCCGGCGCTCTGGAACTGCGGCATCAGGTAGAGCCAGCCGATCAGCACGACCAGCACGCTCGCGGTGCGGCGCACGGTCATCGACTCCAGCCTGGCCTCGGCGAAGTCCGGCAGCGTGTACGCCCCCGACCGGCGCAGCGGCGCCGAGACCAGCACCAGCAGCACGAGGTACCCGCCGGTCCAGCCGACGGGCAGCCACAACATGTCCACGCCGAAGGACAGGATCAGCCCGGCCACGCCCAGGAAGGAGGCCGCCGACAGGTACTCGCCGCCGATGGCGGAGGCGTTCCAGAGCGGGCTGACCGTCCTGGAGGCGACGTAGAAGTCGGACGTGGTCCGCGAGACCCTGATCCCGAACGCCCCGATGAGCACGGCCGCCACCACGACGACCAGGACCGCCGTCAGGCTCATGCGGCCGGCTCCGCGTCGCGCCGGGCCCGGTGCCCGCTCACCGGCGCTCGACCAGCTCGGCGAAGTGCCGCTCGTTGCGCTCGGCCTGGCGCACGTACAGCCAGGCGCCGATGACGAAGGCGGGGTAGATGAGGCCGGCCAGCACCGCCCACGGGAGCGGCACGCCGAGCACGTCCACCTCGCGCAGCTCGGGGATGAGCAGGAACAGCAGCGGCAGCCCGCCCACCACGCACGCCAGCACCGTGCAGACGAACAACGCCAGCCTGAACTGGGTGCGCAGTAAGGAGTGCATGTAGACCTCGCCGAGCTGGGTCTGCTCGTCGATCTCCCGGGTGGCGGGGTAGCGGGGGCGGCGGGCGGCGGCGGTGCGCGGGCTGGTGACGGCGACGCGCCGGGGGACGTCGGCGCGCCCCCGCGACAGGTCGGCGCGCCGGCCGGGACGCGGCTCGGCGCTCATTCCTGCCTGCCCTTCCTGGCCCGCCGCACCAGCAGGTCGCGCAGCTCGCGCGTGTGCCGCCGGCTGACCGGGATCTCGGTGTCGCCCACCCGCACGGTGCACTTGCCGGAGTCGATGTGCAGCTCCTCGATGTGCTTGACCGCCACCAGGTGGCTGCGGTGCACCCGGACGAACCCGGCCGAGGCCCACCGCTCCTCCAGCGTGGCCAGCGGGATGCGCACCAGGTGGCTGCCCGCGGCGGTGTGCAGGCGGGCGTAGTCGCCGTGCGCCTCCACGTAGACGACGTCGGCGCTGGAGACGAACCGGGTCACCCCGCCCAGCTCCACCGGGATCGTGTCACTCTCGCCGCCCTCCGCGGGCACGTCGGCGGAGATCGCGACCCGCCTGATCGCCTCCGCCAGCCGCTCGGGCCGTACGGGCTTGAGCAGGTAGTCCTCGGCCTTGATCTCGAACGCGTCCACCGCGTGCTCCTCGTAGGCGGTCACGAACACCACCCTCGGCGGGTTCGCGAACTGCGACAGCAGCCGCCCGAGCACCACGCCGTCCAGCCCGCGCATCCTGATGTCGAGGAACACGGCGTCGATCGGCCGCCCGTCGGCGATGGCGCGGTCGAGCAGCCGCAGCGCCGCCGCGCCGTCCCTGGCGGTGGCCACCTCGCCGATGCGGGGATCGGCGCGCAGCAGGTACGACAGGTCTTCGAGGGCGGGCAGCTCGTCGTCGACCGCGAGTACCCGGAGTTGTGCCATAGACAGTGATGAAACCGACAACAAAGATCGAGGTCAACGGGCGGAGACGCCTGGGTGATATTTCGGCAATCTGATGTTGACCTTCGTGCCCGCGCCGCTGGCCGTCTCGACGACGAGACCGTACTCGTCGCCGTACACCTGCCGGAGCCGCTCGTCCACGTTCGCCAGCCCGACGCCGCCCGCGGGGGTGATCTCACCTGCGAGGATGCGGCGCAGCCTGTCGGGGTCCATGCCGAGGCCGTCGTCCTCGACGCTGATGCGGCACTCGGCGCCGGCGTCCTCGGCGATGATCGTGATGCGGCCGACGCCGTTCTTGCTCTCCAGGCCGTGCCGCACCGCGTTCTCGACCAGCGGCTGCAGGCACAGGAACGGCACCGCGACCGGCAGCACCTCGGGCGCGATGCGCAGCGTCACCTGGAGCTGGTCGCCGAACCTGGCCCGCTCCAGGATCAGGTAGCGGTCGATCGAGCGCAGCTCCTCGGCCAGCGTGGTGAACTCGCCGTGCCGGCGGAAGGAGTAGCGGGTGAAGTCGGCGAACTCCAGCAGCAGCTCCCTGGCCCGCTCGGGGTCGGTGCGGACGAACGAGGCGATCGTGGTGAGCGAGTTGTAGATGAAGTGCGGCGAGATCTGCGCGCGCAGCGCCCGCACCTCGGCCTCCATGAGCAGCGTGCGCGAGCGGTCCAGCTCGGCCAGCTCCAGCTGCGAGTCCACCCAGCCGGCCACCTCCTGCGCGGCCCTGACCAGCCCGGCGGAGGCGTTCTGCCCGTAGGCGGCCAGCGTGCCCACGACCCGGTCGTCGGTGGTCAGCGGCACCACCACGGCGTGCCTGATGGGGCATTCGAGCAGGTCGCAGTCGATGGTGAGGACCTGCGTGCGGCCGTCCTTCAGGGTGGCCGCGGCGTGGTCGAAGGCGTGCTCGGCGTGGTGGTCGTCGCCGTCGCCGTCGTAGACGAGCAGGCGCTCGCCGTCGGTGATCGCCAGCGCGGCCGAGCCGAGCAGCGCGCGCAGGTGCCGCGAGGCGCGCTCGGCGCCGTCGGCGGTCAGGCCGGCCCGCAGCGGCGGCCCGGCGAGCGAGGCGGTGTGCAGCGTCTCGAACGTGGCCCGCTCCGCCGGGCTGGTGCCCAGCTCCCTGCGGCCCCGCATGACGCGCCACAACACGATCGAGGGCACACCGACGAGCACCGCCACGACGGCCACGCCGACCAGGTACTCCACGCGGCCAGAGCCTAGCCGCTCACGGAGCCGACGGCCTCACAGGGCCTTGGAGACCAGGTCGGCGTAGGACTGGGCCTCCTCGGCGGAGTCGTAGGCGGTGCGCGGCCAGAAGAAGCCGCGCAGCCCGTCCTTCTTGTTGCGCGGCACGACGTGCACGTGCAGGTGGGCGACGCTCTGGCTGATGCGGTTGTTCATCGCCACGAACGTGCCGCCCGCCTGCAGCCCCTGCTCCACGGCGCGCGCCATGGCCTGCACGCGCTCGAAGAACGGCCCGACGTCGCCGAGGTCGGTGAGCGTCTCCACGTGGGCGCGCGGCACGACCAGCACGTGCCCCTTGAAGACGGGCCGGGTGTCGAGGAAGGAGACCGCCACCTCGTCGGAGCTGACCACGTAGGCGGGCCGCTCACCGGCGATGATCTCGCAGAACAGGTCGGTGCTCACCGCCCGACCCTATCCGCGAACGCCGTCCAGCTCGTCATGTTGGGCGCCGACCACTCCGACGGCGCGTGCAGGAAGCGCTCGCCGACCCGCTCGCGCAGCCGCTCGGGCACCTCGGCCACCTTGGCGCCCCGGCAGTGGTAGACCAGCCCGCCCCCGCGCTGCCCCATGGCCATCCACGGCAGCCACGGCGAGACCCGGCACCAGGAGAACACGCACGGCACGTCGGGCATGCCCGAGCGCACGTCGGCCGCCGAGGCGAAGAACTGGAACAGCTCCAGCGCCCGGTAGGTGTCGCTCGCGGAGTTGTCGGGATGGTCGGCCACCTTCAGCGGCGATGGGTAGGCCAGCCGTACGTCCACGTTGTAGACGACCTGCTCGCCGAGCCGCGTCTCGGGCACCGGGTAGGCGCCCAGCCGCTGGTTGACCGGGTCGTTGAAGACGTGCTGCACCTCGACCTCGCGCCCGGTGAACGGGCTCTGCCAGGAGTCGAGGACCTGCCTGCTCCTCGGGTCGAGGTAGAGGGCGGCCTCCCTGGTCAGCAGCTGCCAGCCGCCGTCGGCCTCGACCGCCCTGGCCACGTTGAGCCCCTCGAAGCCGAACAGGTGGTGCGGGCCGTCGTCGTCCTGCCAGCCGTAGACGTCGCCGGTCCAGTACGAGATCGTCTCGGCGCCGTCGGACGAGGCGCGTACCCGGAGGAAGTCCATGATCGCCAGCCTAACGCGGCACCACGGTCACGGCGAAGATCGCTTCACCGGACTGCCGCTTGCTCTCCTCCGAGGTGGGCGTCGTCGCCTGCCCGCAGCGCCAGCAGTCGAACAGCCTGATCTCGGTGGTGCCCGGCCGCTTGCCGTTGAAGACGAAGTAGGCGGTGCGGCCCGCCCCCGGCTGCTCGCCGCCGCCCTGATGCTCCTCGCTGATGAACGAGGCCACCTTGGCGTCGGGCACCCCCACCAGCCCCCAGCTGTCGCCCACCGACGGGTTGTCGACGACCGCCAGCGAGAACCGCTCGCCCGAGCGCACCTGGACCTGCACGGTCGCGCCCTTGGCGCCCTTGACCACCTTGCCGTAGTCGCTCACGGCCGACCCTGCGCCGCAGCCCGTCACCAGGAGGGCGAGCAGGACGGCGGCGCAGGTTCGACGGATCACCCTGGCAGGTTATCGGGCTCCGGCGGGTCGCGGGGCACCGCGTACGGCTCCCGCTCGACCGGCTGCCCCTCGGCGATCCTGCGCTGCCTGACCAGCTCGGCGTCCAGCTCGGCGCCGAGCAGCAGCACCATGTTCGACAGCCACAGCCAGACCAGGAACACCACGACCGCCGCGAGCGTCCCGTACGTCTTGTCGTAGGACGCGAAGCGGGAGGCGTACAGGGCGAACCCGCCCGAGACGAGCACCCACAGCACCACCGCGAGCAGCCCGCCCGGGGTCAGCCAGCGCATGCCGGGCTGGCGGACGTTGGGCGCCGCCCAGTACAGGACCATGATCATGCCGACGGCGATCAGCGCGAGCACGGGCCACTTGAGCACGTTCCACGCCGTCACCACCACCTGGTCCACGCCGAGCGCCGCGCCCACGGCCTCGGCCAGCCGGCCCGTCAGCGCGACGGCGATCGAGCCCGCCGCGAGCAGCACGGTGGTCAGCACCGTCAGGCCGAGCCGGAGCGGGGTGATCTTCCAGAACGGGCGCCCCTCCTCGATGTCGTAGATCACGTTGCCGGCCCTGATGAAGGCGGCGACGTAGCCGGAGGCGGACCACAGGGCTATGACCAGCCCCGCGGCCGCCACCACGCTCGCCGCGTAGTCCGTGCCCTCGATGGCCTGCACGCCCTGCTGGATCACGCTGCGCACCTCGGCGGGCGCCACCTGCAGCAGGGTGCCCACGATCGCGGCCGCGTCCTGCCTGCCCAGCAGGCGGAACACCGATACCAGCACGATCAGGGCCGGGAAGATGGACAGCACGGCGTAGTACGTCAGCCCCGCCGCCAGGTCCTGGACCCGGTCGTCGCGGAACTCGGCGACCGTCCGCCGTAACACGTGCCACCAGGCCCGCCGGGGTAGCTGGGCCGGATGGTCAGGGACGGTCCGGGGGGAGGGCATCGTCCTACTTCTTGGCCTTCGTGTACTTCTTGGACTTCGTGGTCGTCCTGCGGCGCCTCATCATGCGGCGCAGCACGAAAGCCGTCACCGCGCCGGCCGCCGCGATCAGCACCACGGGGCGCTTCCTCGCCTCGGCGGCGGCGTCCTTGACCTGGTCGGGGGTGTTCTCGCGGACCTTGTCCGCCACCTCGGTGGCCTTGCCCTTCACCGTGTCGGCCGCGTCCACGGCCTTGCCCTTGACGGTGTCCGCCGCGCCGGCGGCCCGTTCCTTGGCGACCTCCGCCGCGTGGCTCGCCCTGGCCTTCACATCGGCCTTGGCGGCGAGCTGGCTGACGGTCTCGCCCATCTCGTTGCGCGTCTGCTGGATGTCTCTACGCACTGCGTCTTGATCCTCCTCGTCGTCGTCCCCGCCTGCCCCATGCCTGGACTCGCGCCCGGACTCGCGCCTGGACTCGCGCCCGGACTCGTGCCTGGACTCGTGCCTGGACTCGTGCCGGGAGCCGCGCCGGGTCTCCTGCTGTGACTCCTCCTCGGTCCGCAGGTGCTCGACCGCTTCGGACCGCTCGTCCTCGATGGGGGCTTCGGGAATGAACGTCTCGTGTTCCTGCCTGGCCACCTCGGCCTTGCGCGCGTTGTCGGCCGCGCCGGGCCTGGTGGGAGGGACATTGATGGATTCGCGCTCCGTCGGGGTGCCCACGGTCGCTCTGTGTGCGCCGACGTCACCGGCGTGCTGCTGGCTGTGTCCCGGGTCCGTCTCGCTCATCGCCGTGCCCTCTCCTTGACCATGTCGATGTCGGCCTTGACGCTCGCGATGGTCTCCTCGGGGACCGGCGGCGTGGCCCGTTTGACCTCGTTCTTGCCGAACAGCCCGAGCAGGGCGGAGACGATGAACAGCGCTCCCCCCACGATGGCCGCGGCCGCCCAGCCGGGCAGTACCAGAGCGAGGAGCATGACGACAGCGGCCACCAGGGCGGCACCGCCGAAGAACGCGGCCATCCCGGCCGCACCGAACAGGCCCGCGCCGAGCCCGGCGCGCTTGCCCTTCTCCGTGAGCTCCATCCTGGCCAGGCGAAGCTCATCCTTCACGAGCCTGGAGACCTGCTCGGAGAGCTCGTTGACCAGTTTGTGGGTGTCGTTCACGACGTTCGCCTCCTCCGCTGAGGAAGGCGACTACCCAGACAAACTGCCTTCTATCACGCGCAAATCAGCGCTCAGCGACGCTTCCCCGTCGCGGCCTTCAGCAGGAAGCCGAGCACGGAAACCACCGGGTCCTTCTGGACCTCGCACCAGTTGTCGGGCTGCTTCGGCTTGCTCCACGGGGAGGGGAGCTCGCACGAGGGAGCCTGCGGCTTGGGCCGCTCACACCACGATCCTGGACGCTCCATACCTCGATCCTACGTCTTCCTGCCCCGTCGCGACAGACGAGATATGTCGTTTCTTCTCATCCGCCGGCATGACAGACGAGGTGCGTCAGGGCCGCCACCGCCCGGTAGGGATCGGTACGCCCCGCCCGCTCCTCGACCGCCAGCAGCTCCTCCAGGTCGCCGGGCACGGGCGCGCCGTCGGGCGCCACGTCCGTGAACACCCGCACCCCGTACCACTGCCGCACCTCAAGCCCCGTCACGGCCAGCCGCCGCGTCAAATCGGCGAGCCGGTCGGCCCTGGCCGTGACGCCGATCCTGTTGCGGTAGTACGCCTCGTCGAACCCCCGCTGCGCCCCCGCCCAGTCACCCAGCAGCCCCGGCCGCATGGCCAGCGCGTCACCGTTGCGCACGAGCAGCGACAGCATGCCGCCGGGGGCCAGCATGCCCGCCAGCGCGGCGAGCAGCGGGCCCGGATCGTCGAAGTACATCAGCACGCCGTGGCACAGCACCGCGTCGAACCCGCCCGGCTCGAACAGCTCCCCCAGCCGCTCCGCCTCGGCCTGCACGGTCCTGACCCGCATCCCCGGCTGCACCCCGGACTCCAGGACGTCGAGCAGCTCGCGGGACGCGTCCAGCGCGGTGACCCGGTGCCCTCTGGCCGCCATCCTGAGCGCCTGTGTGCCCTGGCCGGAGCCGACGTCCAGGACGCGGCAGGGGGTGATGGGGAGGTGCTCGGCGAGCTGGCGGGTGACGAGCTCCTGGCGCACGACGTCGCGTAGCGAGCCGAGCCCCTCGCGCCACCTGCCCTCGGCCCCCGAAAACCTCATGCTCACGACCATAGCCGCCGGTCGTCCACAGGCTCCAGGGAGCCCGGCCCGATCACCTGCCGGTCCGGGTAACCTGCCGGGGTGCTGGTACACGGGGTATGGACGACGGAGGGGCTGGCCTTCTGGGCCGAGACGGCGCAGGCGGCCGACGCGCCGCGCCCGCCCCTGCACCCGTTCGCCGCCCCGGCGGCCGAGGTCGCCCCCGCTCTCGGCCTCGCAGACCCGCGGTCGCCGCTGCTGGAGCTGCTCCTGCCCGGCTCGGCCAAGGAGCCGCTGCCCTCGCCCGAGACCGGCCGCATGGCCCAGGTGAGCCGCCCGCGGCTGCGCCTGTGGCAGGTGCCGGCCGTCGTCCCGGCCACCGCCGACACCCTGCGCGTCCTCGACGAGCACGCCGAAACCGCGACGGTGCGCCACTGGGCCGCCGTCGCCGCCTTCGCCGACGACCTGGTACGCCGGGGCCGGGTGATCCCGCAGCTCGTCCCCGCCGCCGACCAGCACCCATCGCAGCACCCTGCCGGGCCTGACGACGGGTGGGTGGCCCCCGGCGACAACGCCCGGGCCGGGTGGCGGCCGGTCCTGACGGGGGCGGACGCCGCCTACTTCCGCGACCTGGCCCTGGCCATGCCACCCGCCTGCCGCACCTCCTCGGTCGAACGCCCCTCCGCCGACGTCCAGCACGAGGCCCTGGAGGCGTTCACCGACGCCCTGGTCCGCCGCCGGCTGACCGGCAGCCTCCTCACCAGGCCCGCCCGAACTCTCCAGGAGCGCTGGCTGGCCGCGCTCACCGGCGACAGGCCGTCCTGCCCCGACGTGCCCGAGCTGCGCCGCGAGCTGGAGAAGTGGCGGGTGGCGGTGGCCGCGTCCGAGGGGGCGACGCGGGTGTGCTTCCGCCTGCTGGAGCCCGCCGACACCGACGACTGGCGGGTGGAGCTGGCGCTGCAGGCGGCCGACGACCCGAGCCTCTACGTTCCCGCCGCGCAGGTGTGGCGCGGGGTGACGGGGCTGCCTGGCGTGCCCGAGCGGGAGCTGCTCACCGGGCTGGGCCGGGCGGTGCGGCTGTATCCGGAGCTGGACCGGGCGCTGCGCGTGCCGGAGCCGAGCGAGCTGGCGCTCGACACGGCGGGCGCGTTCGGGTTCCTGCGGCAGGCCGCGCCGCTGTTGCAGGCGGCCGGGTTCGGGGTGCAGCTGCCGCGCTGGGCGGGGCGTACCCGGCTGGGGCTGAAGCTGACCACGCGCACCACCAAGCAGCAGTCCGCGGCGGCGAGCCAGGGCTTCGGCATGCGGGAGCTGGTGGACTTCCGGGTGGATCTCGCGGTGGGCGACGAGACGATCAGCGAGGCGGAGCTGGCCGAGCTGGCCAGGCTCAAGGTGCCGCTGGTCAGGGTGCGCGGCCAGTGGGTGGAGCTGGACGACAGGCAGCTCAAGGCGGCGCTCAGGGCCGTGGAGGGCAGCCGCGCGGGCCAGGCCAGCGCGGCCGAGATCCTGAGGCAGGTCGTGCGGAGCGACGACGAGGAGCTGCCGCTGCTGGAGATCGACGCCGACGGGGTGCTGGGCGACCTGCTGTCCGGGCAGGCCGAGCGACGGCTCACCCCGCTGGCCACCCCGCCGGGCCTGGACGCCACGCTGCGGCCGTACCAGGAGCGCGGGCTGGCGTGGCTGAGCTTCCTGTCGGAGCTGGGGCTGGGCGGGGTGCTGGCCGACGACATGGGCCTGGGCAAGACGATCACCACGCTGGCGCTGCTCGTGCACGAACGCGGCGCGGCGGCGCCGGCCGAGCCGGTCGGCGCCCCGACGTTGCTGGTGTGCCCGATGTCGCTGATCGGCAACTGGCAGCGGGAGGCCGCCAGGTTCGCGCCGGGCCTGCGCGTGTACGTGCACCACGGCAGCGGGCGCGACGCCGCCGAGATCGAGCGGGCCGACCTGGTCATCACCACGTACGGCACCGCCTACCGCGACCTGGAGACACTCAAGCGGCACCGGTGGCGCAGGGTCGTGTGCGACGAGGCCCAGGCGATCAAGAACAGCGGCACGCTGCAGGCCCAGGCCGTGCGCGCCATCCCCACGGACACCCGCCTGGCGCTGACGGGCACCCCCGTGGAGAACCACCTGGCCGAGCTCTGGTCGATCATGGAGTTCGCCAACCCGGGGCTGCTCGGCCCGCGTTCGCGGTTCAAAACCCGCTTCCAGGAGCCGATCGAGGCCCGGCAGGACGAGCAGGCGGCCAGGGCGCTCAAGCGGGCGACGGGCCCGTTCATCCTGCGCCGCCTGAAGACCGACAAGTCCATCATCTCGGACCTGCCGGAGAAGCTGGAGGTCAAGGAGTGGTGCCCGCTCACGACCGAGCAGGCCACGCTCTACCAGGCGGTCGTGGACGACATGCTGGCCAAGATCGACAGCAGTGAGGGCATCGAGCGGCGCGGCCTGGTGCTGTCGGCCATGGCCAAGCTCAAGCAGGTCTGCAACCACCCCGCCCACCTGCTGAAAGACGGCTCCCGCCTGGCCGGCAGGTCGGGCAAGCTGGCCCGCCTGGAGCAGCTCGCGGAGGAGATCCTGGCGGAGGGCGAGAAGGCCCTGCTGTTCACCCAGTACGCCGAGTTCGGCGCGATGCTGCAGCCCTACCTCGCCCAGCGCCTGGACCGCCCGGTGTTGTGGCTGCACGGCGGCCTGCCGAAGAAGACCCGCGACCGCCTGGTGGACCGCTTCCAGCACGACCCCGAGCCGACGCTGTTCGTGCTGTCGCTCAAGGCCGCCGGGGTCGGGCTCAACCTGACCGCCGCCAACCACGTCGTGCACGTGGACCGCTGGTGGAACCCGGCCGTCGAGGACCAGGCCACCGACCGCGCGTTCCGGATCGGGCAGCGCAAGAACGTGCAGGTGCGCAAGCTCATCTGCGCCGGCACCCTGGAGGAGCGCGTGGACCAGATGATCGAGCGCAAGAAGGCGCTGGCCGAGCGGGTCGTCGGCACGGGCGAGGACTGGCTGACCGACCTGTCCACCGAGGAGCTGCGCGAGGTCTTCCGGCTGACCACCGAGGGGGTGGGCTGATGGCCCGGCACGTGACGGGCAGGGCCGCCGGGCGTCAGGAGGCGCGCTGATGGCCTGGTTCGAGGGAGGCGAGCCGATCCAGGTCGAGGGCGGCATCAAGGCCAGGTCACAGCGCGGCAGCATCGGCTCGGCCTGGTGGTCGCGCCGGTTCATCGACATCCTGGAGCGCGTCTGCGACAAGGGCCGCCTCTCGCGCGGCCGGGCCTACGCCCGCAAGGGCCAGGTGCTGTCCATCGAGCTGTCCGCCGGCGAGGTCACGGCGGCGGTGCAGGGCTCACGGCCCGATCCGTACGCGGTCGTGATCAGGATCGAGGCGTACGACGAGTCGCGCTGGGCGGCCATCGAGGAGTCGATCGCGGCGCAGGCCGGCTACCGGGCCAGGCTGCTGGCGGGCGAGATGCCGACGGAGATCGAGGAGCTGTTCGCCGCGATGGGCGCCGACCTGTTCCCGCGCGATCTGGACATGAGCTGCTCCTGCCCCGACTGGGGTTTCCCCTGCAAGCACCTGTCGGCCGTGCTCTACCTGCTGGCCGAGTCGTTCGACGACGACCCGTTCCTGGTGCTGGCCTGGCGCGGGCGCACCAGGGAGCAGCTGCTCGGCTCGCTGGCCGACGAGCCCGCGGCGGATCCGCTGCGGGTGACGGACGTGCCGTTCGCGGACCGGCTGGCCGACTTCTACGCGCCGGGGGCCACGGCGCACCGGCCGGAGCGGCGTCCCGGGGCCGTCGCCCCCGATCTCCTGCCGCGGGTCTTCCCGCCGCCCGGCGACCTGGAGCGCACGCTCACCCCGGCCTACCGGAGGCTCGGGGACGCCTGACGTACGCCCCCTTCGCACTCTCCCTGCCCCGTGACGTACAGCGATCGCTCGGTTACTTTGAGTAGAGGAAGCCGCGACTAGGGAAAGGGCGCGAACGTGGGATTCTCCTGGACCTGAGCCGCTGACTCAGCGGTCCTCGAAGGCGGCGGGGACCATGACGCGCACTCCGTTCGGGACGACGCGGAGCCTGATCGGAGTGCGCAGCCGCACCTCGCCGTCCACGTCGGCGGCCATCGGCGGATCGGTCTCCAGCAGCATCTCCCTGCCGACCACGAAGGGCCCGCCCGCCAGGCTGCGCCAGCGGCCCGTCGTGGCGCGCAGCAGGGTCTCGCCGAGCAGCCGCAGCTTCTTGCCCGAGCCGAGCTGGTAGGCCACCAGCATGCCGTTGTCGATGCTGATGTCCCTGGCCACCTGCCAGCCGCCGTGGAAGCGCCCGTTGGCGATGTTGAGCTGGTGGGTCAGCAGCTCGTGGCGCTGCCCCTCCACCGTGATGAACGCGCGGAAGGCCCGGTGGTTGGGCAGGATCGTCAGCGCGGTGAGCGGGTAGGCCGGGCGGCCCACGATGCGCTTGAGCCACGGCTTGACCTTGCCCGCCACCTCGACGGAGACGCCGAAGCTGGCCAGGTTGGCGAACGGCCGGTCGTCTGCCATGCCGAGGTCGATGTCGGCCACCTTGCCGGTGGCGAACACCCTGATCGCCCCCGCCAGGTCGAGCGGCAGGCCCAGGCTGCGCGCGAAGTTGTTGGTGGTGCCCAGCGGCAGCACGCCGAGCGCCACGTCGCGGTGGGCGACGTGGCGCACGGCCGTGGACAGGGTGCCGTCGCCACCGCCGACGATGAGCAGGTCGGGGTCGGTGGCCAGGGCGGTGTCGAGCAGGTCGCGCAGCTTCTTGGTGTTGTAGACCGACAACTCCGCCAGCGGCTCGAACCCGAGGTTGTGAATCTGCTCGATCACCTCGAAGTAGTGACGGCGGCCGCGGCGCGAGCGAGTGTTCACCACCACCGCCACCCGGCGATCCCGCCGGATCGCCTCGGTGTGCTCATCTTTGGTGCGCAGTTCGCTCATGGTCATCAATCGTAGGTGCAAAGACTCGCGACCTGAGATCGATCGCTGGACGCGACCGATCATAGGGGGCCACCGGGTTACCGGTGGCCCCCTGGATGATTACTTCTTCGGGGGGACCACGTGAACGATCGCGCCGAGGTTCCCGGGCAGCGGGCTCACGAGCTTGAACTGCACGCCCAGCGCCTTGCCCTCGTCACCGGGGTTGCCGGTGCCGAGGACGGAGCCGGCGGCCACCTGGCCGTACAGCTCCGTGGCCGGGGTGCCGTCCTGGTGCACCACGCGGGTGGTGTACGTCTGGTCGCCCTTCGACGGCACGACCACCGAGGCGTCGGCGTCGCGGTAGTACAGCCCGCCGTCGATCACCTCGAGACCCGGGTACCAGGTCTTCGCGTCGGTGAAGGTGGAGACGCCCTTCTGCGCGGGGAAGTCCGTGCAGTACTCGCTGTACGGCTCGTCCGCCGCCTCCAGGCACTCCTTGAACGGGTAGGTCTTGCCGAACCCGAACGCGGCGTTGGAGGTCTGCACCCGCCCCTGCAGGTTCTTCTGCAGCGTCGGGTCCTTCTCGGCCGCGGCCCCGGTGCGGCGCAGCGGCTCGAAGTGGGAGTCCACGACGAGCAGGCTGCCCTTCGGGCCGAGGCTCGGCGGCTGCCTGAGGGTGTCGGCGATGTTGTTGTTGATGTACGTCGAGTCGCGGTACCAGACGAGCAGACCCGGCGCGTTGTACTTCACCTTCTGCACCTTCCACGCCCCGTCACGGAGGTAGTCGGTGTCGTAGGTGTACTGCAGGCCCTTGTCGAAGCCGTCGAAGTTGCGCCACTCGGCGAGGTAGAAGCGCTGGATCTCGCGCTCGCCGTTGTTGCGGGTCCAGCCCGTGCCGCTGGTGTTGGTGAACGTGCCGTGCAGGGGCTTCCAGCCCGTGTCGGTCTCGACGTCGTCGCTCCACACGGCGGCGCCGCCGTTGGTGAGCTCGAAGTCGTCCACGTGCCAGCCGCGCATCTGGTAGGCGGCGTCGGTGTTGTACGTCAGCCGCAGCTTGATCGTCTGCCCGGCGAACGGCGTCAGGTTCACGTAGTCGTGCCGCCAGGCGCCGCCGGTGTCACCGGTGAGGCCGTACTTCTTGTTGCCGAAGGTCTTGAGGTTCTTGTACGGGTCCGGGTAGTCGTCCGGCGTCGTGACCTCGTTGCCGGCCTCGTCGTAGACCTTCTGCTGGGTCCACGTCTCGCCGCCGTCGGTCGAGACCTCGACGAAGCCGAAGTCCCAGTCCTGCTCGATCTCGTAGTTGTTCCACATCCACAGCTTGAGATCGGTGCCGGCCGGGACGGGCAGGTCGCGCTGCAGGCTCAGGTTGGCCCAGTCCTGGTCGAGGCCGCTCCACCAGGCGTTGGAGCCGCTGTGCACGTCGATCATCTTCAGCGGCGTGGAGGCCAGGTTCACCCGGATGCCGTCCTGGGTGAGCTTGGGCGTGCGCGACGTCTGGCCGACGGTGACGAGCTTGGCGGCGTCACCGGGGTTGAACGTCTTCGGGTTCGCCCAGCCGAGCACCCACTTGTCCCACAGACCCATGTGGGTCGGCATGGACTGGAAGATCGGGCCGGAGTGGGAGCCGCTGGACATCAGGTCCCAGAAGTCCACGGCGGAGCTGGCCGCGCCCGAGGTGTCGTACAGGTCGGGCAGGCCCAGGTCGTGGCCGTACTCGTGGGCGAAGACGCCGACGCCGGAGTCCTCGGGCTGCACGATGTAGTTGGAGATCTTCTTGTCGGTGCCGGGGATCTTGTAGCCGCCGGCCACCGCGCTGGAGTGGGCCCAGATCGCGTACGTGCCCTGGGCGCCGCCGTCGGAGGACTTGTCCTTGCCGGCGTGCACGAGCACGAGGTGGTCGATCACGCCGTCGGGCTCGGCGAAGTTGCCGTCACCGTCGGCGTCGGAGATGTCCTCGACGTCGTAGTCGGCCCACGGGAAGTTCGGCTGGGCCTGGGCCAGCGCGTTCACCGTGTCGATCGGCAGCTGCTGGGCGCCGAGCGGGTTGTCGGGGTGGCCGGACATGTCCTGGGGCGGGTTGCCGCAGGCGGCGGCGCCGTACCAGGCCTCGGAGTGCGGGACCTTGATCCAGCCGACCGCGGAGCCGGTGACGGAGTAGGCGCCCTTGGACATCTCCTCGTACATCTTCTTCATCGTGAAGCCGGAGATGTCGATGCCGGGCTTGCCGTCGCGCGGGTCCTTCAGGTCCGGGCGCACGCGCTCGGTGATGCCCTTGTCGGTGTAGAGCATCTTGTTGAAGTGCTCGGTGCTGAAGTCCTTGACCCAGAAGGAGTTGTTGTCCTTGTGCGGCAGCGTCGCCGGGTCGGGGATCTGGTTGTGCAGCGGGCCGTTCAGCAGCGTGCTCGGCGGCTCGACGACGCAGTCGTCCGCCTCGCCCTGCGTGCTGCGCAGCCGGTTGAAGCCGGAGAAGTCGTCGTTGGCCTGCTCGTTGAACTCGACGAGGACGGTCAGCAGCTTGGCCGTGCGGGTCTGCTTGGTGTTCTTGAAGATCCACTCAGCGGGGTTGCGGCCGGTCTTGATGGCCTGGTCCTCGCGGGCGGCGAGGATCCGGCCGGTCACCGGGTTGCCGCTGTTGAACTTCCTGTCGAACTTCTGCGCGGGGGTGAGCGAGCGGGACCTCGCCTCGTTGAGCGTCGGCTGCTCGGGGTCGTCGGGGACCGCCGGAGGAGCGTAGTTGATGTAGTAGTCGGCGGCCGTCGGCTGGTACTCCGCGACGGAGGTCGCGGCGGCCGGCGGCGTGGCCAGGGCGGCGCCAAGCAGGGCGACCGCCGGGAACGTTGCTAACAGGCGCTTAGTACGTGGCACCAGGAACCCTCTCTGCCCGGGGTCGCCGGGCGCATGGCCATAGGGTGTGCAATGCCGGACGCTAAGGGGTACGTCAACCCAACGTAAAGTACGTTGTTGAAACGTGATCAAACTACGACATTTCAGAACATCAACATCACTGCGAGCACCCCGCCCGTAATGGCCCCGCCGTAACACAGAAGTGCCACGACCAGGTCGAACCTGGCAATGCCGAGCAGCTCCTCACTCGTGTGGCGGATGCGGTGCGCGGCGTGGAAGAGGCAGAGCACCACCACCACGACCAGTGCCAGCCGGACCAGCACGTTGCCCAGCAGCCCGCCCAGGTGCCCGGCGGTGGGCCAGTCGAGGACCCCGAGCGGCATGAGCACCCCGAACAGCAGCACGAGCACCGGCAGCACGAGCGCCGCCACCACTCCCCCGCCGCTGAACAGCAGCCACAGGTACGGCTCCAGTGTGCGCCTCAATGGAACCCCCTCAGCACGAAGAACGCGATCACCGCGGAGACCGCCAGCCAGAGCGAGTGGTTGCCGCCCTGGATCATCCAGGCGGGCAGCCGGTAGCCGTCCAGGCGCACGACGGTGGCCTTGGGCGCGAGGTTCAGGAACGTGACCGCGTGGAAGCACGTCGCCGCCAGGGCCAGCACGTTGAGGGCGATCATCCAGGGCTGCGCGGCCAGCGCCGCGAAGCCGGCCAGCCGGCCGCCGAGCACCGCGTCGGCCAGCAGCAGCAGGAAGACGACCGACCAGGCCACGAAGACGCTGGTCAGCTCGCGCAGCACGAAGATCGTGTAGTTGCGGGTGCGGGCGAACCAGAGGTGGTCGCGCCGCGGCCGGTACGCCGCCGGCGGCGCCTTCACCGCCTGCTCCACGGCAGCACCGAGCGCAGGGCGGCGGTCAGCTTGTAGCGCTGGATCGCCTCGGCCGGGTCCACGTGCTTGGGGCAGACCTTCGTGCACTCGCCGACGAACGTGCACCCCCACACCGCGTCGTCCTGGTTGAGCACGTCGAACCGGTCGCCCATGTCCCGCGAGTCCAGGTTGTAGCGCTGGGCCAGCGCGATGGCGGCCGGGCCGAGGAAGTCGGGGTCGAGCACGTAGACCGGGCAGGCCGAGTAGCACAGCAGGCAGTTGATGCACATGCTGTACTGCTTGTACGCCTCCAGCTGCTCGGGCGTCTGGGCGTACTCGGCGGTCAGCGGCGGGTCCTCGCCCTCCCTGATCAGCCAGGGCCGCACGGACGTCAGCTTGGCCAGGAACTCCTCGATGTCCACCACCAGGTCCCTGATCACCGGGAACCCCTTCAGCGGCTCGATCCTGACCGGCCCCTCGCCGTACTCGGTGAGGAAGGTGCCGCAGGTCAGCCGGGCCTCGCCGTTGACCGTCATGCCGCACGAGCCGCACACGCCCATCCGGCACGACCACCGGTAGGACAGGCTGCCGTCGAGCTGGTCCTTGATGTAGTTGAGGCCGTCGAGCACGGCCCAGTCGCTCATCAGCGGCACGTCGTAGCCCTGGAAGACCGGCTCGGCGTCCTGGCCCGGCCGGTACCTGGCCACTTCCAGCCGGATCGTGCGCGTGCCCGCCGCCTGCCGTACCGCTTGCGTCGTGTCAGTCACGGCCATAGACCCTTTCTCCCGGAGGCCAGCGGGTGATCGTCACGGGCAGCAGGCCGACCGACGGCGTGCCGTCGGGCGCGCGGTGCACCAGCGAGTGCGCCAGGAAGGCCGCGTCGTCCCTGGCCGAGAAGTCGGTGCGCTGGTGCGCGCCGCGCGACTCCCGCCTGTTCAGCGCGCAGGCCACGATCGTCTGCGCGATCTCCAGCATGCAGTGCAGCTCCTGCAGGCTGATCAGCTCGGTGTTGAAGGCGGTGCTGCCGTCCTCGACGCACGCCTCCTTCGCCCGCTCGCGCAGGTCCGCGAGCGTGTCCACGGCCTTGGCCAGCTCGTCGCCGGTGCGGTAGATGCCGGCCGCGCCTTCGAGCGTGTGCTGCATCTGCTCGCGCAGGTCGGCGATCCGCTCGCCTCGTCCGTCGCCGTGCCTGCTGCCCTCGCGCACGCGCTCCAACCGCCGCCGCTCGTCGCCGCCCTGGCTGCGTACGGCGGGCGGCTCGGCGTCGCGGTGCTCCTTGGCGAACCCGGCCGCCGCCAGGCCCGCCCGGCGGCCGAAGACGAGGATCTCGGGCAGTGAGTTGGAGCCGAGCCGGTTGGCGCCGTTGATGCTCACGCAGGCCGTCTCCCCTGCCGCGTACAGGCCCGCGATCGGGGTGGCGCCGTCGAGGTCGGTGTGCACGCCGCCCATCATGTAGTGCACGACCGGGCGTACCGGGATGAGGTCGGTGGCCGGGTCCAGGTTCTGGTAGCTGCGGCACAGCTCGCGGACGAACGGGATGCGGGCGTCGATCTTGCCCTCGCCGAGGTGGCGCAGGTCCAGGTAGACGACGGGCCCGTACGGGGTGTCCACCGTGCGGCCCTTGTGCTGCTCGTGCACGAACGCCTGCGACAGCCGGTCGCGCGGCCCCAGCTCCATGCTGCGCAGCTTCGGGGTGGGGGTGGGCTTGCCCAGGTCGTAGTCCTGGAGGTAGCGGTAGCCGTCCTTGTTGATCAGCCAGCCGCCCTCCGCCCTGGCCGCCTCGGTGATGAGGATGCCGGTGAACGGCAGGCCGGTGGGGTGGTACTGGACGAACTCCATGTCCTTCAGCGGCGCGCCCTCGCGGTAGGCCAGGGCCATGCCGTCGCCGGTCTTGATGGCGGCGTTGGTGGTGAAGGGGAAGACCTTGCCGCAGCCGCCGGTGGCCAGGATGACGGTCCTGGCCGGGATGGTCTCGATGCGGCCGGTCCTGATCTCCACGGCCACGACGCCGTGGACGCGCCCGTCGTCCACGACGAGCTTGGTGACGAACCACTCGTCGTACCTGATGATGTCCTGATATTTCAGAGTGGTCTGGAAGAGCGTGTGCAGCAGGTGGAAGCCGGTCTTGTCGGCCGCGTACCAGGTGCGCATCTTCTTCATGCCGCCGAACGGCCGCACCGCCACCCGGCCGTCGCTCTCCCTGCTCCACGGGCAGCCCCAGTGTTCGAGCTGGATCAGCTCTCTGGGCGCCTCGGCCACGAACGCCTCCACGGCGTCCTGGTCGCAGAGCCAGTCGCCGCCGGAGATCGTGTCGTAGCAGTGCTCATCGAGCGTGTCGCCGATGCCGATCACCGCGGCGGCGCCGCCCTCGGCGGAGACGGTGTGGCTGCGCATCGGATAGACCTTCGACACGACCGCCACCTTCAGCGAAGGATCCGTCTCGGCGACCGCGACGGCCGCGCGCAGCCCGGCCCCGCCTCCCCCGACGATGAGCACATCGATCATTGACGTCACTTCCCGTGGTCTGGCTGTATCGGGTCCTTCACCCGCTTGCCGTCGTGGCGGATGGCCGACAGGTGGATGCTGCCGTCGTGGTACTCGTGCCGGATGCGGCGGCAGCCGCAGTCGAAGAGCTGGTCGCGGATGACCAGGCCGTAGCCGTCGTCGTCGACGAGGCGATCACCTCCGGACTTCTTCCCGCAGGGGGCCGTCTCGGGGTCGAAGGGAATCTTCGTGCCTGTCATCGCCGATCTCCCTAGATAGGCGAAACATCATGGGATGAGGGGTCAGCCGGGCGGGTCCTGGCGCGGCGGCACCTCGGGAGCGCCCTCCTGCTCCTGCTCCGGTTCCGGCTTCTCGCCGGGCTCCTCGTGCGGGTAGTGCAGGTCGAAGGCCGGCCGCTCGGAGCGGATGGGCGGCATGCGGGTGAAGTTGTGGCGCGGCGGCGGGCAGCTCGTCGCCCACTCCAGGGAGTTGCCGTAGCCCCACGGGTCGTCGAGCGTGACCTTGGGCGCGTACCTGGCGGTCTTCCAGACGTTGTAGAGGAACGGCAGCGTCGAGGCGCCCAGCAGGAACGCGCCGACGGAGGAGACCTGGTTGAGCGCGGTGAAGCCGTCGGCCACGCCGTAGTCGGCGTAGCGCCTGGGCATGCCGAGCTGCCCGAGCGCGTGCTGCACCCAGAAGGTGGCGTGGAAGCCGATGAACAACGTCCAGAAGTGCAGCTTGCCGAGGCGGTCGTCGAGCATGCGGCCCGTCATCTTCGGCCACCAGAAGTAGAAGCCGGAGAACATGGCGAACACGACGGTGCCGAAGACCACGTAGTGGAAGTGCGCGACGACGAAGTAGGTGTCGCTGATGTGGAAGTCGAGCGGCGGCGAGGCCAGGATGATCCCGGTCAGCCCGCCCAGCAGGAACGTGATGAGGAAGCCGACCGCGAACAGCATCGGCGTCTCCAAGCTCAGATGGCCCCGCCACATCGTGCCGATCCAGTTGAAGAACTTCACCCCGGTCGGCACCGCGATGAGGAACGTCATGAACGAGAAGAACGGCAGCAGCACCTGGCCGGTCGGGAACATGTGGTGCGCCCACACCGTCATCGACAGCCCGGCGATCGCGATCGTGGCCCCGACCAGGCTCATGTAGCCGAAGATCGGCTTGCGGCTGAAGACCGGGATGACCTCGGTGATGATCCCGAAGAAGGGCAGCGCGATGATGTACACCTCGGGATGGCCGAAGAACCAGAACAGGTGCTGCCAGAGCAGCGGCCCGCCGTTCTCGGCCACGAAGACCTGCGTGCCGAGCTTGCGGTCCGCCTCCAGCACCAGCAGCGCCGCGGCCAGCACGGGGAACGCCATCAGCACGAGCATGCTGGTCAGCAGCACGTTCCAGGTGAACAGCGGCAACCGGAACATGGTCATGCCCGGCGCCCGCATGCCGATGATCGTGGTGATGAAGTTGACCGCGCCGAGGATCGTCCCGAGCCCCGAGAGCGCGAGCCCCATGATCCACAGGTCGCCGCCGATCTGCGGCGAGTAGGTCGCCGACGACAGCGGCGTGTAGGCGAACCAGCCGAAGTCCGCGGCCCCGCCCGGCGTGAAGAACCCGGCGACCACCATCAGCCCGCCGAACAGGAACAGCCAGTACGCCACCGCGTTCAGCCGCGGGAAGGCCACGTCGGGCGCGCCGATCTGCAGCGGCATCACCACGTTCGCGAACCCGGCGAACAGCGGGGTGGCGAACATCAGCAGCATCAGCGTGCCGTGGATGGTGAAGAGCTGGTTGTACTGCTGCTGGCTGACGATCTGCATCCCGGGCGCGGCCAGCTCGGCCCGTATGAACATGGCCATGACGCCCGCGACGAGGAAGAACCCGAACGAGGTGATCAGGTAGAGGTACCCGATGACCTTGTGGTCGGTCGTCGACAACCAGGCGGCGATGACGGTCCCGGTACGACGGCGCCTGACCTGCTCGATCGAGCTCTCGCGGACGGTCGTCACGGCTGCTCCCTCCGACGCGGAGTTGTGCCTGCCCCGATCTACCCATTCCACGCCAACGATCGCCGCTCGGCTAGGCGTTCTTTGTGATTGGCCCCCGAAACCTTTGGCCGCGGCGGCGTCCATATTCCGGATACTTACCGGCCTACCTGGTGACATCTTCTATCCTTCGTAGGCCACACAGAATCGGAGGAGATGCTCGTGACCGCCCAGCGTGACTACGCCGACCTCGTTCAGCGAGGGCTCTCGCTCGACCTCACCCGGGGCAAGCCGTCGCCGCGCCAGCTCGACCTCTCCGACGATCTGCTGAAACTGCCCACGACGTACCGGGCGGCCGACGGCACCGACGGCCGCAACTACGGCAACCTCCAGGGCCTGGCCGAGCTGCGCGAGCTGTTCGCGCCGCTGGTGCAGGTGCCGGCCGAGCAGCTCGTCGTCGGGGGCAACTCCAGCCTGGCGATGATGCACGACACCGTGGTGCACGCGCTGCTCAGCCCCGTGCCGGGCGCCGCGCGCCGGTGGGTCGAGGAGCCGGAGATCACGTTCCTGTGCCCGGTGCCCGGCTACGACCGGCACTTCACCATCTGCGAGCGGTTCGGGATCAAGATGGTGCCCGTGCCGATGAACGCGCAGGGCCCCGACATGGACGTCGTCGAGCGCCTGGTCGCCGCGGACGCGAGCGTCAAGGGCATGTGGTGCGTGCCGAAGTACAGCAACCCGTCCGGCATCACCTACAGCGACGAGACCGTGCGCAGGCTGGCCGCCATGCCGACGGCCGCGCCCGACTTCCGGATCTTCTGGGACAACGCGTACGCGGTGCACCACCTCACCGACACCCCCGACGAGCTGGCCGACCTGCTCGCGCTGGCGGCCGAGGCCGGCAACGCCGACCGGGTGTTCGTCTACGCCTCGACCTCGAAGGTGACGCTGGCCGGCTCCGGCGTCTCGTTCTTCGGCGGCTCTCCGGCGAACGTGAAGTGGTTCCTGCACAACACCTCGAAGCAGTCCATCGGCCCCGACAAGATCAACCAGCTCCGTCACGTGGAGTTCCTGCGCGACGGCGCCGGCGTGGCCGCGCACATGCGGCGGCACGCCGAGCTGATCGGGCCCAAGTTCGAGCTGGTCGACAAGGTGCTGACCGAGCGGCTCGGCGACCTGGCCACCTGGACCAGCCCGAGGGGCGGCTACTTCATCAGCCTGGAGGTGCCGCACGCCGCCGAGGTGGTGGCCAAGGCCAAGGCCGCCGGCATCGCGCTGACGCCGGCCGGCGCCACGCACCCGTACGGCGAGGACCCCGACGACCGCACGATCAGGATCGCGCCCACCTACCCGGACCTGGAGGAGCTGGAGCAGGCCATCAACGGCCTGGCCGTCTGCGTCCGCCTGGTGGCGGAAGAGCACGCCTGACCCGGATCGGGCACGCGGCCTCCGCCCTGTTCAGGGGCGGGGGCCGCCGCCGTTCCTGAAGCCGAAGATGTACTCGCGCGTCTCGCTCGGGTGGAAGGAGACGTCCACGCCCGGCTCGAAGACGACGTTGTCGCGCGCGCAGTAGTACAGACCCTCCCACACCGCCAGGGCCTTCTCCCTGGCGGGGGCCTCCAGCGCGTCGCGCTTGCGGGCGCCGTGCGCGCCGAGCACGTTCAGCAGGCCGAACCCCCAGAACAGGCCCGTCAGGCAGAACGGCGCCAGCAGCACCTCACCCCAGTTCGGGTCCTGCCCCATCGCGATCACCAGCGACACGACGAGATGCACCAGGGCCGCGACCAGCAGCAGCACGTACCCCTGGTTCCTGGCCCACGGGGTGTAGTGGCGGCTGGGGAAGGACAGCCAGACCGCGAGCTGCGTGCGGCTCATGACGTGCTTGGAGGCGCCCAGCGCCGCCTGCGTGGGCAGGTCCGCGACCTCGCGCGTGCCCGGTAACCTGACCCGCCCGATCTTGTACGTGGTGCCGGCGGCCACCGCTCCCGGAACCGCGACAACCTGGTCAGCCTCCGTACACACCGGGCACCCGACTTTCACCCGGGCAGTCTGGCCTTAAGGAACGCACTGCGCAAACCATAGGGTGCATAGTGTGAGACCGATTGATGCCCTGGTGGACTCTCTGTCCGAAGCCCGCGTCCTGACCGACCCCGATGTGATCGACTCCTACGCCCGCGACCGCACGTTCCTGGAGCCCGGCAAGCCGCTCGGCGTCGTGCTCGCCACCTCCCGCGACGACGTGGTGACCACCATGAAGTGGGCCACCGAGCACCGGGTGCCGGTGGTGCCCCGCGGCGGCGGCACCGGCCTGGCCGGCGCGTCGGTGGCCGGCGACGGCTCGCTCATCCTGTCGCTGGCCCGGATGACCGCGATCAGGGAGCTCTCCCCCGCCGACGAGATCGCCGTCGTCGAGCCCGGCGTCATCACCGCCGACCTGGACAAGGCCGCCAGGCGGCACGGGCTGATGTACGCGCCGGACCCGTCCTCGTACGAGATCTCCACCATCGGCGGGAACCTGGCCACCAACGCCGGCGGGCTGCGCTGTGTGAAGTACGGCGTGACCAGGGACTCGGCGCTCGGCCTCGAGGTCGTGCTGGCCGACGGCCGGGTGCTGAACACCGGGCGGCGCACGATGAAGGGCGTCACCGGCTACGACCTGACCGGGCTGTTCGTCGGCTCGGAAGGCACGCTGGGCGTCATCACCGCCGCCACCGTCCGGCTGCGGCGCGCGCCGGCGGCGCCGCCCGCGACGTTCGCGGCCGACTTCTCCTCGCTTCGGGACGCGGGCGCGGCCGTGTCGGCGATCATGGCGGCCGGCTGCCAGCCGTCGCTGATGGAGCTGCTCGACCGGGCCACGCTGGCGGCCATCGACGAGTGGCGCAACATCGGTCTCGAACCCACCACGCAGGCCATGCTCATCGGCCAGTCCGACGCCCCCGACAGCCAGGCGGCGGTGGAGCGCATGGAGCGCATCTGCACGGAGAACGGCGCCTCCTTCGTCGCCGTCTCGTCGAGCCCGCAGGAGGCCGACGAGCTGATCGGGCTGCGCCGGCTGGCGTACGGGGCCAAGGAGCGGCAGGGCGCCTGCCTGGTCGAGGACGTGTGCGTGCCGCGCTCGGCGCTGGCCGAGATGATCGGCCGGATCGAGGCGGTGGCGGCCAGGCACGACGTGCGGATCGCCACCGTCGCGCACGCGGGCGACGGCAACCTGCACCCGGTCTTCATCTTCGAGCACGGCACCGTGGAGCCGCCGCCCGAGGTGTGGGCCGCGGCGGACGAGGTGTTCAAGCACGCACTGGACCTCGGCGGCACGCTGACCGGGGAGCACGGCGTGGGGCTGCTGAAGCGGCGCTGGCTGGAGCTGGAGTCCGGGCCGGTGGCGGGTGAGCTGCAGCGCGGGATCAAGGCCGTGTTCGACCCCCTCAACCTGCTCAACCCGGGCAAGGCGATCTGATCACCCCGCCTTCACCAAGCCGTGACCTTGGGCGTCGAGGCGTACACGACCTGCGACGGGAGCCTGACTTTCTTCGTCAAAAGGTGAAACTTCTGACAGGTCCGGCAGACGTCCCAAGGGTCACGCTGGTAGCGTTTTGCCTCATCTATTGGGTTGTGATGGGGGTCCGACGTGAATCAGTTCCAGCCGTTGGCGGCGGACGATCCGCGGCGGCTGGGGGCGTATGACATCGTCGCCCGGCTCGGCGAGGGCGGCCAGGGCATCGTTTATCTCGGCAAGAGCGACTCGGGGGAACAAGTCGCGGTCAAGCTGCTGCACCAGGCCCTGGTGGCGGACGCCGACGCCAGGACGCGCTTCCTGCGCGAGGTCGCGGTCGCCCAGCGCGTCGCCCGGTTCTGCACCGCTCCGGTGCTCCACGCGGACCTCGACGGGAGCAAGCCGTACATCGTCAGCGAGTACGTGCCCGGGCCCTCCCTGCGCGAGCTGGTCATCAACGAGGGCCCCCGGCGGGGCGCGGCCCTGGAGCGGCTGGCCATCAGCACGGCCACCGCCCTCGCGGCCATCCACCGGGCCGGGATCCTGCACCGCGACTTCAAACCCGCCAACGTGCTGATGGGCCCCGAAGGCCCCGTCGTGATCGACTTCGGCATCGCCAGGGCACTGGACTCGCCCGGCGCGACGGCCACCGGCATGGCCATGGGCACGCCGTCGTACCTGGCGCCGGAGCAGCTCAGCGGGGCGCAGGTGTCGGAGGCGGCCGACGTGTTCGCCTGGGGCGTCACGATGGTGTTCGCCGCGACAGGGAAGCCCGCCTTCGGGTCCGACTCGATTCCCGTGGTGATGAACCGGATCCTGAACGAGGAGCCGGAGCTGGGGAAGATGGAGGGGCTGCTGGGCGATCTGGTGGCCGCCTGCCTGTCCAAGGATCCGGCGCAGCGGCCCAGTGCGGATGAGCTGATCGTGCACCTCACGGGGCAGCCCGCACCCAAGGCGGCCATCGAGCCGGTGACGGGCGGCCAGCGCACCACTTCCGGTGCTGCTGCTTCGGCCGGGGCTGCGGCCGGTCCTGACCATTACCCGGGCCCCTGGCATCAGCCGACCGGGCCTCAGCAGCTTCCCGTGCCACAGACGGGCGACTACGGGCAGGCGGCGGCAGCGGCGGCCCAGAGCGGTCCCGCAGGCAGCGCCCCTCACGCTGGTCCGGGCCAGGGCGGGTCGTCGGGTTCCGCTCAGGCCGGCGCTCCGGGTAACGGGCCTCAGGTCGGCACGCCGCAGGGCGGCCCCGCAGGCAACGGTCCTCAGGCAGGCAGGCCCCAGGGCGGCCCCATGGGCAACGCCCCTCATGGCCCTGGCCAAGGCGGGGCACCGCAGGGCGGCCCTCAGCCCGGGATGCCCGGCATGCACGGCGGGCAGCAGGCCGCTGCGTCCGGCATGCTGCCCCACGGCCCCGGCCAGCCCTTCCAGGCGGGCGCCCACAGCGGCCCCGCAGGTCCGGGCGGACCCGGAAGGCCGAACAGCCCGGCAGGTCGCGGTGGGGCCAACGGCCCGGCCGGGGCAGCCGGGACGCGGCCCGGCAACGGCGCTCCGGCCAAGCAGCGCCGCACCCTCACCCTCGCCCTGTCAGGCGCCGCAGCAGCAGCCCTGCTGGTGGTGATCGGCGCCGTGGTCGTCCAGGCCAACAGCAAGGAGACCCCGGTCGTCGCCGTGGGCAACTCCTCCAACGAGACCGACGGCGGCTCGGGCGCCGGTCAGCCCGGTGAAGGCCCGACCGAGCAGATCCAGACCGAGCAGCCCCCGCCCGTGACAGTCCCCACGGACAGCGCGGCACCGGTGCCCACGCTGGACATCGAGCCGGAAGAGACCAAGAAGACCAAGAAGCCGACCAAGGAGCCCATCGCCCAGGTGCCCAACCCGGTCACCGAGGCTCCCCGGCCCCAGACGACCACGACCACGAAGCGCCCCGAGCCCACGCCCACCCCGACCAAAACGAAGAAGACCACGCTGATCGAGCCGGAGGTGGAGCCGACTGAGCAGCCGACCTCGGGCCCCACGACCACCGTGCGGGCGAAGGGTGAGGCGGACAAGCCGGCCACGTCGCTGAAGCCGAACACGTACAAGCCGACGGCGGTGTGCGGCGCCGGCTACAAGATCATCAACTCGCGCGCGCTGGGCAGCAACGCCACCGTCTATCTGCTGTACAACAGCAGCGCGGGCAAGAACTGCGTGGTCACCATGTCCAAACTGATCCACCCGGGCAAGATGAGGATGAGTGCGACTCTCCAGGTCAAGGGCGGTTCCACCGGCAACAACTCGGGTGCGTTCACCGCGTACGCCGGCCCGGTCCGCCTGCCCGCCGCCAAGAAGTGCGTGATCTGGGGCGGCTCGTGGAGCTCTTACAGCTGGAAGTCCGGCTGGAGCCACTGCACCTGATCCACAACACCCACAGAGCCGCCACCCCCCACAGGGTGGCGGCTCGTTCCATGCCTGAGCTAGCGTGCAGGCATGATCGTCGGGAGCAGGCTCGACACCGAAGGCGACGACTACCGGACCAGACGCGAAGCGATGCTCGCCAAGCTGTCCGACCTGGACGCCGAGCACGCCAGAGCGGTGGCGGGCGGCGGTGAGAAGTACGTCCAGCGGCACCGCGCCCGCGGCAAGCTGCTGGCCAGGGAGCGCGTGGAGCTGCTGGTCGACCCCGACTCCCCGTTCCTGGAGCTGTCGCCGCTGGCGGCCTGGGGCAGCGACTTCCCCGTCGGTGCCAGCGTGGTGACGGGGATCGGGGTGATCGAGGGCGTCGAGTGCGTGATCACGGCGAACGACCCCACGGTCCGCGGCGGCGCCTCGAACCCGTGGACGCTGAAGAAGACCCTGCGGGCGGCGGAGATCGCGCTGCGCAACCGGCTGCCGTACGTGAACCTGGTGGAGAGCGGCGGCGCGGACCTGCCGACGCAGAAGGAGATCTTCATCCCGGGCGGGCAGATCTTCCGGGATCTGACCAGGCTGTCGGCGGCGGGGGTGCCGACGGTGGCGCTGGTGTTCGGCAACTCGACGGCCGGCGGCGCGTACGTGCCCGGGATGAGCGACCACGTGGTGATGGTGCGCGACAGGGCCAAGGTGTTCCTGGGCGGTCCGCCGCTGGTCAAGATGGCGACCGGGGAGGAGTCCGACGACGAGTCGCTGGGCGGGGCCGAGATGCACGCCAGGGTGAGCGGGCTGGCCGACTACCTGGCGGAGGACGAGGTCGACGCATTGCGGATCGGGCGGCGCATCGTCGCCTCGCTGGGCTGGCGGAAGCTGGGCCGCGCGCCCGATCCCGGGGTGGCGGAGCCGGTGTATCCGGCCGACGAGCTGCTCGGGATCGTGCCGGAGGACCTGAAGGTGCCGTTCGACCCCCGGGAGGTGATCGCGCGGGTGGTGGACGGGAGCGAGTTCGCGGAGTTCAAGCCGCTGTACGGGGCCTCGCTGGTGACCGGGTGGGCGCGGGTGCACGGGTATCCGGTGGGGGTGCTGGCCAACGCGCGCGGGGTGTTGTTCAGCGCGGAGTCGCAGAAGGCCACGCAGTTCATCCAGCTGGCGAACCAGTCGCGCACCCCGCTGCTGTTCCTGCAGAACACGACCGGCTACATGGTCGGCAGGGACTACGAGCAGGGCGGCATCATCAAGCACGGCGCCATGATGATCAACGCGGTGTCCAACTCGACCGTGCCGCACCTGACCGTCGTCATGGGCGCCTCGTACGGGGCGGGCAACTACGGCATGTGCGGGCGCGCCTACGATCCCCGCTTCCTGTTCAGCTGGCCGAGCGCCAAGTCGGCGGTGATGGGCCCCGCCCAGCTCGCCGGGGTGCTGTCCATCGTGGGGCGGGCCTCGGCGCTGGCCAGGGGACAGGTGTACGACGAGGAGGCCGACGCGGCGATGCGGGCGATGGTGGAGGCGCAGATCGAGGCCGAGTCGCTGGCGTTCTTCCTGTCGGGGCGCCTGTACGACGACGGGGTGATCGATCCGCGCGACACCCGTACCGTGCTGGGCCTGTGCCTGTCGGCGATCAACAGCGCGCCGGTGCCCGAGGCGGCGGGGTTCGGGGTGTTCCGCCCGTGATCACCCGCCTGCTCGTCGCGAACCGGGGCGAGATCGCCCGCCGCGTCTTCCGCACCTGCCGGGCGCTCGGCATCGCCACGGTCGCCGTGTTCTCCGACGCCGACGCGGACGCGCCGCACGTGGCGGAGGCCGACCTGGCGGTACGGCTGCCCGGCACGAGCCCCGCGCAGACGTATCTGGACGTGGCGCGGATCCTGGCCGCCTGCCGGGCAGCGGGCGCGGACGCCGTGCACCCGGGCTACGGCTTCCTGTCGGAGAGCGCGCACTTCGCGCGGGAGGTGCTGGCGGCCGGGCTCGTCTGGGTCGGCCCGCCGCCCGAGGCGATCGCGGCCATGGGGGTGAAGATCGGGGCGAAACGGCTGATGGCGGAGGCCGGGGTGCCGGTGCTGCCCTCACTCGACCTCGCCACGCCGGAGGAGTTCCCGCTGCTGGTGAAGGCGTCCGCGGGCGGGGGCGGGCGCGGGATGCGGGTGGTGCGCGAGCCGGGAGAGCTGGCCGGGGCGGTGGAGTCGGCGCGGCGGGAGGCGTCCGCGGCCTTCGGCGACGGCACGGTGTTCGCCGAGCCGCTGCTGGAGCGGGCCAGGCACGTGGAGGTCCAGGTGCTGGCCGACCGGCACGGCACCGTGTGGGCGCTGGGCGAGCGCGAGTGCAGCGTGCAGCGCCGCCATCAGAAGGTGGTCGAGGAGTGTCCCTCGCCGGGCGTCTCGGACGCGACGCGGACGCTGCTGTACGAGGCCGCCGTACGGGCCGCCCGCACGATCGGGTACGTCGGCGCCGGGACGGTGGAGTTCCTGGTCAAGGACGACAGGGTGGCGTTCCTGGAGATGAACACCCGGCTCCAGGTCGAGCATCCGGTGACCGAGCTGGTGTACGGCGTGGATCTGGTCCGGCTGCAGCTCGAGGTGGCCGAGGGCGCCGCGCTGCCCGCCGGGCCGCCGTCCCCCGCCGGGTGGGCGGTCGAGGCGCGGCTGTACGCCGAGGACGCCGCGCACGTGCCGCAGGCCGGGGTGCTGCGGCGGTTCGAGGTCCCGGGTGAGGTGCGCGTGGACGCCGGGGTGGAGTCGGGGTCGGTGGTGCCGCCGTACTACGACGCGCTGCTGGCCAAGGTGGTGGCGCACGGCCCGACGCGGGCGGAGGCGGTGCGCAGGCTGGTGTCGGCGCTGCGCGGGGCCCGGCTGCACGGTCTCACCACGAACCGTGACTTGCTCGTAAATATCCTGACAAATCGGGATTTTGTGGCCGGGGACACGCACACCGGCTTCCTCGACCCGGACGGCCCCCTTCACACCTCCCCCACACCCCCGAAGGACGCCCACGATCAGGCCGGGCTGGCCGCCGCCCTCGCCATGGCAGCGCTCAACCGCAGCCGCGCCCGCGTGCTGCCCGGCCTGCCCAGCGGCTGGCGCAACGTCCGCTCCCAGCCCCGCACGATCACCTTCGAGGAGACGGGCGAGGTGACCCATGACCCGCTCCCCGAGGGTGTCACGGTCGTCCGCGCGGACCCGTACCAGGTGATCCTGGAGCACCACGGTCTGCGCCGCACCTACGAGATCACCCACTATCCCGGCAGCGTCTGCGTGGACCACGCGGACGGCCACGCCGAGCTGACCCCCGTCCCCCGCCTCCCCGAGCCCGTGGAGCACCTCGCGCCCGGATCCCTCCTGGCCCCCATGCCGGGTAACGTGCTGCGGGTCGAGGTGGAGCCGGGCGACCGGGTGGTGAAGGGCCAGGCGATCCTGGTCCTGGAGGCGATGAAGATGGAGCACCGGATCACCGCCCCGGCCGGTGGCGTGGTGGCCGCCGTACACGTGGAGAAGGGCCGGCAGGTGGACGCCGGAGCGGTGCTGGCGATCATCCAGGAGGGGGACTCATGACGGAGCTGGTGCACAAGGAGCTCGCGGGCGGCGTCGCGACGATCACACTCGACTCGCCGCCCAACCGCAACGCGCTGTCCTCCCGCCTGCTGGCCGAGCTGGCCGACCAGCTGAGCTGGGCGCTGGCCGAGCCGGCGGCCAGGGTGATCGTACTGACCGCGACGGGGCACGTGTTCTGCTCGGGAGCCGACGTCAAGGAGCAGCGCGCCACGGGAGCGCCGGTGACGGCCTCGTTCCCCGAGATCCTGGAGCTGATCTGGGAGAGCGAGAAGCCGGTGATCTGCCGGCTGAACGGCACCGCGCGGGCGGGCGGCCTGGGGCTGGTGGCGGCGTGCGACTTCGCGATCGCGCCGCTGACGGCGTCGTTCGCGTTCACGGAGGTACGCCTCGGGGTAGCGCCCGCCATGATCGCCGTGCCGGTGCTGCGCCGGCTGAGCAGCCGGGCGGCGGCCGAGTACTTCCTGACGGGCGAGGTGTTCGACGCGGCCAGGGCGGTGGAGATCGGCCTGCTGTCGGCGGCCGTCCCGCCCGAGGGGCTCGACGCGACCGTGACGCGTTACGCCGAGATGCTGATGATGGGCGGCCCGGAAGCGCTGGCGATCACCAAGCGGCTCGTCAGGGACGTGCCGGCGATGTCGTTCAAGGACGGGCTGGCGCGGATGAGCGAGCTGTCGGCCGAGCGCTTCACCTCGGCGGAGGGCCAGGAGGGCATCGCCGCGTACCTGGCCAAGCGCCCGCCCACGTGGGTCCCCCAGGAGGGCTGATCATGGCCCTGCGCGTCGCGAACTGCAGCGGTTTCTACGGCGACCGGCTCTCCGCCGCCAGGGAGATGGTCGAGGGCGGCCCGATCGACGTGCTCACCGGCGACTGGCTGGCCGAGCTGACCATGCTCATCCTGGCGGGCAACCGGCTCAAGGGCCGCCCCGGCTACGCCCCGACCTTCCTGCGCCAGCTGGAGGACGTCCTGGGGCCCTGCCTCGACAGGGGCATCAAGATCGTGACGAACGCGGGCGGCCTCGACCCGGCCGGCTGCGCGGAGGCCGTGCACGAGCTCGCCACCCGGCTCGGCCTGTCCCCCTCCATCGCGCACGTCACCGGCGACGACCTCACCGGCCACCCGTTCCCCCTCGTCAACGCCGACACCGGCGAGCACCTCACCGCCACCCCGGTGACAGCCAACGCCTACCTCGGCGGCCGCCCCATCGCCGCCGCCCTCACGGCGGGCGCCGACGTGGTGGTGACCGGCCGCGTCACGGACGCGGCCCTGGTGACGGGCCCCGGCATCTGGCGGTACGGGTGGGGGCCCGAGGACCTCGACCCGCTGGCGGGCTCGGTGGTGGCGGGGCACGTCATCGAGTGCGGCTGCCAGGCGACAGGCGGCAACTACGCGTTCTTCCAGGACGTGCCGGACCTGGCCCACTGCGGCTTCCCCCTGGCCGAGCTGCGCGCGGACGGCTCGTCCGTCATCACCAAGCACCCGGGCACGGGCGGCCTGGTATCGGTCGGCACGGTCACGGCGCAACTGGTGTACGAACTGGGCGGCCCGCGGTATCTGGGACCCGATGTGGTGGCCCGCTTCGACACCATCACCCTGACGCAGGAGGGCCCCGACCGGGTGCTCATCTCCGGCGTACGCGGCGAACCGCCGCCGGACACGGTGAAGGTCGCCGTGAACTACCCCGGTGGTTACCGCAACACGATGACGCTCGTCCTGACGGGGCTGGACGTGGCGGCCAAGGCCCGGGTGGCCGAGGAGGCGCTGTGGGCGCGGATCCCGCGCGAGTCGTTCGACCAGGTGGACGTCACGCTCACGGACGGCGGGCTGCTGCGGATCACGGTGATGTCCACGGATGAGCGCAAGGTGGGGCGGGCCTTCTCGGCGGCCGTGGTGGAGACGGGGCTGGCCAGCTACCCGGGCTTCTACGGCCTCGCCCCGCCCGGTAACGCCTCGCCGTACGGGGTGTACTGGCCGGTGCTGGTCCCGGCGTCGGAGGTACGGCCCCGGGTGTTCCTCGACGGCAAGGAGCTCCCCTTCCCGCCTCCGGCCGCGGGCATGGGGACGGGAGGCGCAGGCGCAGCGGGCGCGACCGGCGCAGCGGGCGCGACCGGCGCAGCGGGCGCGGGCGCAGCGCGCGAGGTGCCCCCCGTCGCGGCCCCCGCGCCCCTCCCAGCGCCGCGTCGGCGGGACGAGGTACGGCGGAGCCCGGCGCCCGTGGCAGACGCCCAGCCGACCGCACCCACCAACACCACCACGATCCCCCTGGGCCGCATCGCAGGCGCCCGCTCAGGCGACAAGGGCGGCAACGCCAACCTAGGCGTCTGGACCGACACCCGACCCCGCTACGACTGGCTCGCCGCCCACCTCACCCCCGACACCCTCAAACGCCTCCTCCCAGCCCTGACCCCCTACGAGATACACCGCCACGACCTCCCCAACCTCAAAGCACTCAACTTCGTCATCCACGGCCTCCTCGGCAGAGGCGTCGCCGCCAGCCCCCGCATGGACCCCCAGGCGAAGGCCCTGGGCGAGGAGTTGCGCGCCTGCCTCACCGACGTCCCGGCGCACCTGGCACCACCCCCCACCCCAGCAGCCCCGCCCCCATGAGCCCCGCCCTGGCCCCCAGCGACGACGCCCGCACCTGCGGCGCCCGCCGGAACGCCAGCCGCCCCGCCAACGCCTCCCGCAACGGCCCGAGCAGGTGCTCCCCCGCCTGCGAGACCCCACCCCCGATGACGACGGCCGCCGGATCCAGCACCAGCGTGTAGGTGGCCAGCGCCAGGGCGAGCGCCTCCACGGCCTCACCCCACACCCGCCCCGCCCGCGCGTCCCCGTCCAGAACCCGCCGCAGCACCTCTTCCGCGCCGCCCGCCCCACCGCCCGCCCCGCCGTCCACCCCGCCGTCCATCCCGCCGTCCACCCCGCACCGCGCCGCCATGCCCCCGCCCGACGCGTACGCGGCCAGGCACCCCCGCTGGCCACACCCGCAGGCCGCCCCACCGGGCCGTACCGGGATGTGCCCGATCTGCCCCGCCCAACCGCCCGCACCCCCGTACAACTCCCCCGACAACACCACGGCGCCCGCGATACCCGTACCGATGGGCAGGTACAACACATCCCGCCCACCCTCCCCGTACGCCAGCTCAGCCTCCCCCGCGGACCGCACGTCGTGGCCGAGCGCCACCGGCACGTCCACGCCCGCCGCGAACGCGGAGACGGGCACGTCCCGCCAGCCGAACGCGGCGGAGAAGACGGCGTGCGTGGGCGTGACCAGCCCGGGCACCGCGAGCCCCACCGCCAGGGGACGCTCGCCGTCCCGGGGGCGGGCCAGGTCGGCGACGAAGGCGGAGACGGCGGCGACGACGCGCGCGGGGCCCTCCGCGCGCGGGGTGGGCCGGCGCTCGAACGCGTGGATCGTCCCGTCGCGGGTGACGAATCCGCCCTTCATCGTGGTGCCACCGACGTCGATCGCCGCAACGTAGCCCATGCGTCCCCTTAATCACTTTGAGCCGTACCTCGTCCATGAAGAAGAATGCCTGCCATGAACCTGCGCCGCCTCACCTGGGACGACCTCGACGACTGCACCCGCCTGGCCAAGGACCGCGGCTGGCTGCCCGAGCGGCACAAGTGGGGCCTGCTGTTCGAGATCGGCGAGCCGTACGGCATCGACGCCCCCGACGGCGACGGCCTGGCCGCCACGAACGTGCTGACCCGTTACGGCGACGACCACGCCGTGATCAGCATGGTCCTGACGGCCGCCAGGTACGAGCGGCAGGGCCTGGGCCGCAAGCTGATGGAGCACGTGCTGGAGCAGGCGGGCGGGCGCGTGGTGTCGTTGTACGCCACCGACCTGGGCCGCCCCCTGTACGAGCGGCTCGGCTTCCGCGTCGTCGGCCGGGCCGCCAAGCACACGGGCGTCTTCCGCGGCGAGCCGTCGGGCCGCACCCGCCCGGCCACGCAGGCGGATCTCGACGGCATCCTGCGGCTGGACGCGGAGCTGTTCGGCACGGACCGGTCGGCGGCGCTGCGGCGCATGTTCGGGTTCGGCGAGCAGGTACGCGTCGCCGAGGGCGGCTTCGGGCACTGCTGGCGCAACGACGACAACACGGTGATCGGCCCGGTCGTGGCCAGGGACGAGGAGACGGCCAGGGCGCTGATCGGGGATCTGGCGTTGCACGCGGGTGGCGAGGTGCGGATGGACTTCGACCTGTCCAGGCAGGCGATGGTGGCGTGGGCGGGCGAGCACGGCATCGGCAGCCCGTGGCCGGTCTCGATGATGGTGCGGGGCGGGGAGCTGCCGGGTGACCGGTCGTGCCAGTACCTGCCGTTCATGCAGGCGCTGGGTTGACCTTGCGTGCGGGGCTCTCGTAGGGTCGGGCACCAGAACATCGTTCTGTAGAGGGGCGCGGTAGATGACCTCCACCCACATCGACGTCGGAGCCATCGACTTCGACGAGCTCGGCGCGTGGATGGACGCCGAGGGGCTGCCCGGCGGCCCGATCACGGATCCGGCACCGGTGCTGGGCGGCACGCAGAACGTCATGGTGCGCTTCGAGCGCGGCGGCCGGCCGTACATCCTGCGCCGCCCTCCCCTGCACACCCGCCGCAAGAGCAACGAGGTGCTGCGGCGCGAGGCGCGGGTGCTGGCGGCGCTGCGCGACACCGCGGTGCCCGCGCCCCGGCTGGTGGCGGCGCAGACCGAGCGGGAGCCGGTGTTCTACCTGATGGAGCCGGTCGAGGGGTTCAACCCCTCGACGGGGCTGCCTGAGCCGCACGCGTCCGACCCGGCGATCAGGCACCGGATGGGGCTGGAGGCCGCCGCGGCGCTGGCCGAGCTGGGGCGGGTCGATCCGGCGGTGCTGCCCGGGTTCGGGCGGCCCGAGGGCTTCCTGGAGCGGCAGGTGCCGCGCTGGCTCAAGGAGCTCGACTCCTACGGCGAGCTCGACGGCTATCCCGGGCCCGACATCCCCGGCCTGCGCGAGACGGCCGACTGGCTGACCCGCCACGTGCCGCGCACGTTCACGCCGGGCGTCATGCACGGCGACTACCACTTCGCCAACCTCATGTTCGCCCTCGACGGGCCGCGCGTGGCCGCGATCGTCGACTGGGAGATGTGCACGATCGGCGATCCCCTGGTGGACCTGGGCTGGCTGCTGGCCATGTGGCCGTCGGGCAACGACCACGTGCCCGGGCTGCCGCCGCCGCGCGAGCTGGTCGCGTACTACGCGGCGCTGTCGGAGCGGGACCTGTCGGCCATCGACTGGTACGCGGTCATGGCCTGCTTCAAGCTCGGCATCGTGCTGGAGGGCACCCACGCCCGGGCGTTCGCCGGAAAGGCGCCCAAGGACATCGGCGACCTGCTGCACGCGGCGACGCTGGGGCTGTTCGAGCGGGCGCAGGAGTTCATGAAGGGAGCCCTCGACTAAAAGGGAAGGCTCATATCACGTTTTCCGGAAAGACGATCACAGGCTGGGCGAGGCGACGTACAATTGCGCGCAATTGCACAGTATCGGGGAAGGATCGTCATGCGAATGCGGTTCCTCGGCTCCACCTCGGAGGCAGGCGCCTGTCCCACCCTCTACGAGACCGACCGCGGCACCATCGTGGTGCAAGGTCTGCAGCTCACGGACGCGGAGGCGCTCGCCGACCTGCGCGACGTGCTCGACGGCGAGACCGCCGTCGAAGTCCCCCGCGAGCTGATCACCGAGATCGCCCGCCGGGTCCTCCCGGCCCCCGGCGACGGCCCGAGCAACCCAGCAAACGCTTTCCCCAGCAGCCGGGGAACACCGTCGGCAACCGGTTGATCACAATTGCGGCAGGCCCTGGCATGATCGGCGCACGCGCGGCTAGCCTCTGCGGCGTGACGTCGTTTCAGCAGGCGCGCATCGACCTCGGCAGCCAGCTGCGCCAGCTGCGCGAGGCCGCCCATCTGTCGGGCAAGGAGCTGGCCGGGCGGCTGCGCTGGCAGCCGTCCAAGGTCTCCAGGCTGGAGAACGCCCGGCAGACGGCGACCGAGGACGACGTGGTGGGCTGGGCGCAGGCCGTCAACGCCTCGCCCGACACGACCGACGAGCTGATCAGGCAGACCCTGGCCCTGCAGGAGCGGCACGACAGCTGGAAGCAGCGCTACCGCAGCGGCCTGGCCGCCATCCAGGAGGACATGCGCGACCTGGAGGCGCGCACGAAATTGTTCCGCGCGTTCGAGCCGGGCATCATCATGGGCCTGCTGCAGACCTCCGAGTACGCCCGCCACGTCTTCCGCAAGGTCAAGCGCCTCTACAGCGCCGCCGACCAGATCGACGCGGCGGTGCGGGTGCGGATGCAGCGCCAGGAGATCCTGTACGACCGCAACCGCACGTTCCGGTTCGTGGTCCCGGAGTCCGCCCTGCACACCGCGCTGGCCCCGCCCGAGGTGATGCGCGGCCAGCTCGACCGGCTGCTGGCGGTGAGCACGCTGCCGAACGTGGAGTTCGGCGTGATCCCCTTCGGTACGGAGCTGCCGTCGGCCCCGATCAACGGCTTCTGGATCTACAACGAGGCCATGGTGGGCGTGGCCACGATGACGAAGGACCTGGTCCTGCGGGATCCGGATGACATCGCGTTCTATGTCCAGGCTTTCGACAATTATGCCAAGGTGGCCGAATTTGAGGAGGAGGGCCGGGAAGTCATCATCCGCATTCTTCACGATTCCCGGAAACAAACTCCACATTAATCGCAGCAATTGCTTGCCTCTCCCCGCGAGATCGTGCAATTGTGGCGCGAGACGTTGCGGAGGTGACGCATGATGCTCGATACCGCGCTCTGCCTCGAGCGGTTCGCCTGGTATGCCGGTCGTCACGCCGACCTGTCCGTGCAGAGCCTGGCCCTGTCGAGCGACCCGGCCTACGTGTCGGTCCGCAACCGCTTCTCGGCCACGCTCGCGGAAACCGTGACCTGCTCCGACGACGGCGCCTTCATCACCTCGTGGGGCTACCGCCTGGGCACCACGGAGGACGTCGAATCCGCCGCCGCCCGCCTCGCCTTCCTGCTGGCGGCGCTGCCCGCCTAGGGGTTCTTGAAGGGGATGTTCAGCCAGGGGCTGTCGGGGTGGGTCGTCAGCAGCCTGTGGGCGTCGAGCATCTCGCCGTACCAGTCGCCGAACTCCTCCTCGTCGAAGTGCAGGCAGCGGCCCAGCACGTAGCCGGCCGAGAAGTCCTCCCACGAGCGGTAGTTGAACCGGCTGAGCCGCCCGGCGCGCACGACCGCCCGCTCGGCCTCCTCCAGCGTGCAGTAGCGGGCGCCCAACCCCCAGCGGGCCATCTTCGAGGCTCGCCCGTAGTCCCACGCCTCCACCGAATGCACGAACCGGCCCTCGGGGAGCAGCCCGTCCGCGCGGAAGCGCGCCTCGTACCTGGCGATGCGCCCGATCAGCCGCTGCGCCCCGGCGACCATGGCCTCCGCCTCGGCCTCGCCCAGCGGCTCCGCGCCCTCCGCCGCGCGGCTGCGCAGGACGCGCGAGGTCACGCTGCGCCAGTGGTCCACCTCGACCACGCCGCCGTAGTCGAGGGCCAGGCTGCGGCGCAGGCCCAGCACGAAGCTCCAGACCGAGCTGCTCATCCGGCCGGCGAGCAGCGTCTCCAGCGTGTCGGCCAGCTCCGCCGGGCCGGTGATCTCCCACCACTCCCGCAGCCGTTTCCGCTCGCCGAGGTAGCCGGTGCCGTGCCAGCCCATCGCGTTCCACAGGGAGCCGTTCCTGACGCAGAGCAGCGCCCCGCAGGCCAGCCCGTGAGCGACCGGTCCGTGCAGCGGCCCGCCGTCCCACAGGGTGCGCAGCCGGGGGCCGGTCTGGGCGGGCGCGCGCTCGACGTGCCGGCGCCACACCTGCCGGTGGACCTCCCCCGCGGGGAAGAACGCCTCGCACGGGCTGCCCGGGTTGACGGCCAGCCACGCGTCGTCCCCGGGCCAGTCGTGGGCCAGGGACGCCAGGTCGGTCCTGAAGAAGACCGGGTCGGGCACGGGCGCGGGCAACATCCCGTCGGTGAGGAAGACCAGGCTCCGGACGCCGTGCCGGCGGTCCCAGCGGACGGGGTTGAAGGAGACCCAGCCGGGCCGGGCGTCGGCCTGGGCGCGGGACATCGCGTGGAAGAGGTCCACCTGGGCGAGCACGTCGAAGTAGGCGGGCCAGTCGCCGCGGAGCTTGGCCTCGTACAGGCCGCGCTCGGTCTCCGTGGGCGCCCGCCAGTACGCGGGCGGCGCCGCGCCCGCCCGACCGGCGCCCAGATCATCCCGCACCCCCATGCGGCGTCACCATACAGCCCGCGTCCGCCGCCGCGCTCATCAGCACCGGCACCCTACGTCGCGCAGTCGTAGAGCCCGTCCTGCCCGTCCACGGCCGTGCAGTTCTGCCGCACCCAGGTCGTCACCTCCGTGTTCCCCCGGCCGCCGGGGCCACCTCCGCTGGCCGACAGGACGTACCTGAGCTGTCCCGAGGAGACCAGCGACCGGAGCCGGTCCACGGTCATGGCGGGGTCGCTGCCGGTGAAGCCGCCCATGGCGATCACGGGCTCGCCGGTCGACAGGATGAGGCCGGACGCCTGCTGGGCGCTGCTCACCGCGACCAGCCACGTCGCGTCGCCCTGGTTGGCCACCAGGTACGCGGCCAGTTCGTCGCTGACGCCGCCGCCCGGCCCGCCGCGCCCCATGAACCCGGAACGGCCGCCACCGCGCCCAGCGGCCTCCTGCTGGGCGTTCCCGGCCTGCGGGGTGCCGGTCCGAGGACTGCCGGTCTCAGGACTGCCGGTCTGCGGGGTGCCGTCCGGCCTCCGACCGCGCATCCCGCCAGGCCCGCCGCCGAAGCCCATTCGGCCGGACGAGGGCCCGGCCGTCGGGTTCGTCCCGCTGATCTGGGACTGCAGCGGGGTCACCGCGTACGCGGCGGGCCCGGCCAGCCCCGCGACGATCGCGGCGGCCAGCGCCACGGCCGCGATCCGCACCGTCACCTGAGCCCGCACCCTGGCCAGCACGAGCGCCACCACGGCCACCAGGCTCGCCCCGAGCACGACCCAGGCCAGCCACGGCAGCCAGTCAGGCGTGCGCCGCAGCACCACGAACGACCAGCCCCCGGTCAGCGCCACCGCCAGCGGCAGCGCCCAGGCCCACGCCCGCGAGCGCCGGTACGCCTGCCACATCACCACGAGCCCCATCCCGGCCAGCGCGGCCACCGCCGGCGCCATGGCGGTCGTGTAGTACGGGTGGAAGGTGCCGCTGGAGAAGCTGAACACCACGTAGTGCACGACCAGCCACCCGCCCCACACCAGCCAGGCCGCCCCCGAGGGCCCGCCGCCGTCGCCGTGCCGCCGCCGTACCCGCAGCAGGATCGCGAAGGCCAGCGCCACCACGCAGAGCGGCAGCAGCCACGAGATCTGCCCCGCCAGGATGTCGTTGAACAGCCGCCCGGCCCCCGGCTCCCCGCCGAAGCCGCCGCCACCGCCGCCGCCACCCGCGCCGCCGCCCCGGCCCTGGCCGAAGACGCGCCCGAGTCCGTTGTAGCCGATCACCAGGTCCCAGACGGTGTTGTCGGTGGAGCCGCCGATGTAGGGCCGGGAGTCCTGCGGCCACAGGTCGGTGATCACCATCCACCAGGCGCTGGACACCACCAGCACACCCCCGGCCGCCAGCAGGTGTCCCACCCGCCTCAGCCACGGCACCCCCGCGCACGCCAGGTACGCCGGCGCGAGCGCCGGCACCACCAGGTAGGCCTGCAGCATCTTGGCGTTGAACCCGAGCCCCACGAAGAACGCCGCCAGCAGCAGCGCCCGCAGCCGCCCGGTACGCAGCGCCTCCAGGCAGAACCAGGCCGACAGCACCAGCAGCAGCACGAGCATGGTGTCGGGGTTGTTGTCCCGGTTGATCGCCACGGTGATCGGCGTGAGCGTCATGACGACGGCGGCGATCAGCGCCGCGACGTGCCCCCGGCGCGCGCCGCCCGCCACCGGCCGCAGCCCCTGGCCGGAGCCGGCGGGGGCGGTGAACGCGCGGCGCACGGCCGAGTGCACCAGGCCGACGGCCGCCACCCCGGCGAGTGCCTGCGGGAGCAGCATGCTCCACGTGCCGTAGCCGAAGACGCGTGCCGACAGCCCCATCACCCACAGCGCCAGCGGCGGCTTGTCCACGGTGATGAAGGAGCCGGCGTCGATGGCGCCGAAGAAGAACGCCTTCCAGCTCCGGGTGCCCGACAGGATGGCGGCGGCGTAGTACTCGTTGGCGTTGCCGCTCAGCGCCCAGGCGTACAGGACGAACGCCACGGCGAGCACCGCCCACAGCGCGGGCCGCGACCAGCGCGGGTCCCCCTCCGCGCCGAGGAGGGCGCGGGCGAGCGCGCCGCGCCTGCCCGGGGCCCGGTGCGCGGGGGTGATGGCGGTGACGGTCATCGGGTGGCCCTCCGCTTCGGGTTGAAGACCCAGGCGCGCAGCAGCAGGAAGCGGACGAGCGTGGCGGCCGCGTTGGCGACGACGACCGCGGCCAGCTCCACCCCGTGGGAGACTCCATCGGGCAGCAGCGAGAGGCTGCCCGAGGTGAGCGCCAGCCCGACGAGGAAGGCGAGCAGCCCTTCGAGCTGGTGCCGTACGGCGCCGCCCGAGCCCTTGACGCCGAAGGTGAAGCGGCGGTTCGCGGCGGTGTTGGCGACGGCCGTGACGAGCAGCGCGACCGCGTTGGCGGCCAGGGGCGGCACGACCTGGCGCAGCAGCGAGTACAGCACCAGGTACGCCAGCGTGCTGACCACTCCGACGACCGCGAATCTGGGCAGTTGCCTGGCCATGCCCTTCGGCAGCTCGGCCCGCTCCACCCTGGCGGGCACGGGGATGCGGGCGGCGCCGGACAACGTCCTGCGGCCGACCCTGACCATGCCGCGCAGGTCGTCGAGGGCGGTCTGGACGATGTCCACCCGGCTGTCCGGGTCGTCCACCCAGTCCACCGGCACCTCGTGGATGCGCAGCCCGTGGCGCTCGGCCAGGAGCAGCAGCTCGGTGTCGAAGAACCACTGCTCGTCCTCGACACCGGGCAGCAGAGCCTGGGCGATCTCCGTACGCACGGCCTTGAAGCCGCACTGCGCGTCCGAGAACCCGGCCCCCATCCCGAAGCGGAGCAGCAGGTTGTAGGAGCGGGAGATGAACTCCCGCTTGGGCCCCCGCTCGACCCGCGACGCCCGGGCCAGGCGGGTGCCGATGGCCAGGTCGCTGTGGCCGGACAGCAGCGGCGCCACCAGCGGCAGGAACGCGTCGAGGTCGGTGGACAGATCCACGTCCATGTAGCTGACGACGTCGGCCTCGCTCTGCGACCACACCCTGCGCAGCGCCCGCCCGCGGCCCTTCTCCTCCAGGTGCACGGCCCGGACGTGCGGCAGCTCCCTGGCCAGCTCGGTGGCGAGCTGCCAGGTGTTGTCCGTGCTGGCGTTGTCGGCGATCGTGATGCGGAAGCCGTAGGGGAAGTTGCGGGTGAGGTAGGTGTGCAGCCGGGTGATGCCGGCGCGCAACGCCCGCTGCTCGTTGTAGACCGGGACGACCACCTCGACCAGGCGTGTCCGCACTGCTGTTGTCTCCATGCAGCTAAGGACACGTTTTGGGTCTTTAAGACGACTTATCCGATTCTGAGCTGCGGATGAGAGTTCCCGGGACGTCCATGGTGGCGATGGCGCCGCCTCCGGGCGCGTTGGCCAGGCGCACGCTGCCGCCCGCCTCCGTGACGGCCTGCGCCACGATCGCCAGCCCCAGCCCCGAGCCGGGCAGGCCGCGCGCCGACGGTGAGCGCCAGAAGCGCTCGAAGACGTGCGGCAGCTCCTCCTCGGGCAGCCCGGGGCCGTGGTCGCGGACGGTCAGCCGGCCGTCGCGCAGCTTCACCTCGACCTGGGTGCCCGGCGGGCTGAACTTGGCGGCGTTGTCGATGAGGTTCAGCACGGCGCGTTCGAGCGAGGTGGCGCTGCCCACGACGTACCAGGGGCTCAGGTCCGTCACGACCTCGGCGCCGCGCAGCCTGGCGCGCTCCACGGCGGCCGTGACCACCTCGTGCAGGCCCAGCTCGACGTGCGGCTCGTGGTCGGTGTCGCCCCTGGCGAGCTGCAGCAGGTCGGCCACCAGCGTGGACAGCTCGGCGAACTGCGCCTTCACGTTGACCAGCAGGCGCTCCTTGGCGCCCGGGTCGAGGCTGCGGCCGGTCTGCTCACTGCGCAACAGCAGGTCGATGTTGGTGCGCAGGGTGGTCAGCGGTGTGCGCAGCTCGTGGCCGGCGTCGGCGACGAGCTGTTTCTGGCGCTCCCTGGAGCCGGCCAGCGCGGCCGTCATGGCGTTGAAGGAGGAGGACAGGCGGGCGATCTCGTCCTGGCCGTGGACGGGGATGCGCGTGTCGAGGTCCTCGGTCTGCGCGATGTGCTCGACCGCCCTGGTCAGGTCGCCGACCGGGCGCAGCGCGGCCCGGGAGATCGTCAGCCCGGCCCAGGCGGCGCCGAGCACGCCGAGCGCGGTGATGCCGCCGAGCATGAGCGCGGCGATGCGCATCGTGCGCTCGATGTGCCCGTAGAACCTGGACTCCATGACCGCCACGCCGGGCTTGAAGTTGACTGTCACCACGCGGACCTTCTTGCCGTCGAGCGTCTCGCCGTAGCGGTAGACCGGCTCACACGGCTCGAAGGCCTTCTTGTCGACCTCGTAGTCCGGCTTGATCGGGGACGGGCCGATCGAGCACGTCCTGCCGTCGGCGAACAGCAGCGTGGCCTGGCCCTCCGCGAACGCGGCCGGCGTGCCGCCCGGCGCGCAGGTGCGCTCCAGGTAGCCCTTGTCGCCCTGGTCCAGCGACGCCAGGATCGTCATGTCGAGGTTGCCGCGGAGCCGGTCCTGGAGGATGAAGTAGGACAGGCCCGCGCACATCGCGATGGCCAGCGCGACGGCCACCGTGACCAGGAGCGTCAGCCGCGTGCGCAGGGTGCCGCGCCTGGACAGCGCGATGAGCCGGGCCCGCAGCTCGCCGCCGTTCACTGTGTGGTCCGGAGCACGTAACCCACCCCGCGCACGGTGTGGATCACGCGCGGCTCGCCTCCGGCCTCGGTCTTGCGCCGCAGGTACATGACGTACACGTCGAGCGAGTTGGACGTCGGCTCGAAGTCGAAGCCCCATACCTCGCTCAGGATCTGGTCCCTCGTCAGCACCTGGCGCGGATGCGCCAGGAACAGCTCCATCAGCAGGTACTCGGTCCTGGTCAGGTCGAGCCTGCGCTCGCCGCGCGTGACCTCCCTGGTCGCCGGGTCCATGCGCAGGTCGCCGTAGGTGAGCGTGTCGCCCTCGGCGGTGCCCGTGCTGAGCGCGCCGCGCCGCAGCAGCGCCCTGACCCTGGCCAGCAGCTCGTCCAGCTCGAACGGCTTGACCAGGTAGTCGTCGGCCCCCGCGTCGAGCCCGGAGACGCGGTCGCCGACGGCGTCGCGGGCGGTGAGCATCAGCACCGGCACGTGGTTGCCCGATCCGCGCAGCCTGCGGCACGCGGTCAGCCCGTCGAGCCTGGGCATCATCACGTCGAGCAGCACCGCGTCGTACGGCTCCACCGCCAGGGCGTCGAGCGCCTGCTGGCCGTCGTTGGCGGTGACGACCTTGTAGCCCTCGAACTCCAGGCTCGACTGCAGAGCCTCGCGCAACGCGGGCTCGTCGTCCACTACCAGCAACCGTGCGGGCTCACTCATACGGCAAACGCTAAATGTCCATCATGAGAACGTGATGAACGACCTCACAGACGATTCATGAGGATCACCACGCCACGGGCATCGAGGTGAGCCCGAAGATGGCTCCATCGTACTTGGCGGGCAGTTCCGCTTCCGCCACCGCGAGCCGCAGGCCGGGCAGGCGCTCGAACAGCGCGCGCAGCGCGATCTCCAGCTCGGCGCGCGCCAGGTTCTGCCCCAGGCACTGGTGCACGCCGTAGCCGAAGGCCACGTGGTGGCGGGCGCCGCGCTCGACGTCGAACGCGTCGGGCCGCTCGAACGCCCGCTCGTCCCGGTTGGCGGAGGCGCCGAGCACGAAGATGCCCTCTCCCTTCCTGACGAGCTGCCCGCCGATCTCCTGGTCCTCGACGGCGACCCGGTCGAAGGCCACCCAGTCCACGATCGAGTGGTAGCGCAGCAGCTCCTCGACCGCCATGGGCCAGCGCTCCGGGTCCTCGCGCAGCACGGCGAGCTGGTCCGGGTGGCGCAGGAGGGTGAGCGCGGCCAGGGGGATCATGTTCGCGGTGGTCTCGTGGCCGGCGACGAGCAGCAGGAACATCACGCCCACCAGCTCGTCGTGGGTGAGCCGCCCGCCGGTGATCAGCCGGCCCAGCAGGTCGTCCCGCGGGGCCTGCTCCGCCTTGGTGACGAGCCCGTCGAGGTACTCCCTGATCGCGAACGCCGGCTTGTGGAAGTCCCCGTCGGAGCTGAGCATCTCGCGGGTGCGCGCCTGGAAGAACTCGCGGTCGGCGTACGGGACCCCGAGCAGCTGGCAGATCACCAGCGAGGGCAGCGCCAGCCCGAACGCCTCGACCAGCTCCGCCTCCGAGCCCCGCGCGAGCATGTCGTCGATGAGCTGGTCGACCAGCGCCTGGATGCCCGGCCGCAGCTCCCTGATCCGCCTGACGGTGAACTCGGGGATGAGCAGCCGCCTGAACCTGGTGTGCTCCGGCGGGTCCAGGTCGATGAAGTGACCCGCCAGGAACCTCTCCATGGCCGCCGCCTCCTCGGGCGACGGCGGCGGCCCTGGACGCAGGGCGGCATTCGGATGGCCGGGCGTGGCCGGGCTGGTGCTGATGCCGCTGCCGGCGAGCACCTGCTGGGCCTCGGCGTGCCGGGTGACGAGCCAGACGTCCCCGCCGGGCAGCGAGGTCCTGACGAGCGGAGCCTCCTCGCGCATCCGCTCGTACTCGGGCGGCGGCGCGAACGGGCAGGTACGCGGGACCGGGAAGGAATGCGCCATAGTGTTGCCCCCAAAGAAGCCGATCGCATTGCTTACTTACGCGAAAGTAAGCAATGAGACGATGGGCCGTCAAGTGATGGGAGCGGGATGGCGGGCCGGCGGACGGACACACGTGAGCGGATCCAGCAGGTGGCGCTGGAGTTGTTCGCCGAGCGCGGATACGACAAGACCTCGCTGCAGGAGGTGGCCGAGCGGCTGGAGATCACCCGCCCGGCGCTCTACTACCACTTCCGCACGAAGGAGGACATCCTCGCCAGCGTGGTGGACCGGCTCTGCGACTCGATCGACGAGCTGACGGCCTGGGCCGCGGAGCAGCCGAGGACTGCCGAGTCGCGCCGGGAGATCCTGCGGCGCATGTCGGAGCTGATGGAGGACCAGTGGCGGCCGATGTTCAGGTTCGCCCAGGTCAACCAGGGTGTCATGCAGCACAACGTGGCCGGGGAGCGGATGCGCAGCCGGATCGTCGGCATGTTGTCGGTGCTGGCGACGCCGGGAGCGAGCGCGGTCAAGCAGTTCGAGGCCAGGCTGGCGGTGTTCGCGGTGATCCTCGGAAGCGCGCCGTTCCTGTTCGACATGGACCTGAACGAGGCGGAGCGGGCGGACGTGGCCCTGGAGGTGGCCACCAAGCTCGTCGCCGATTGAGCCTCCCGGCTGTTAGCGCAGGAGTGCCATGGCGGCGTTGTGGCCGCCGATGCCGCTGACGCCGCCGCCCCTGCGGGCGCCCGCGCCGCACATCAGGATGCGCTCGTGCTCGGTCTCCACGCCCCAGCCGCCCCGCTCGGCGTACGGCCAGCTCAGGTCGGTGTGGAAGATGTGACCGCCGGGCAGGCCGGCGTCGCGTTCGAGGTCCACGGGGGTCTTGACCTCGACGCAGGGAGTGCCGTCGGGGGCGGTGAGCAGGCAGTCCTCGATGGGCTCCGCGAGGACCGCGTTCATGGAGGCGAAGGTGGCGTCCAGGGCCTGCTTTCGCGCCTTGTCCGGATTTTTCCTGAAAAGGCGGGCGGGCAGGTGCAGGCCGAACAGCGTCATCGTCTCCGCCCGGCCCCGCAGCTCGGGGCCGAGGATCGACGCGTCGGTCAGCGAGTGGCAGTAGACCTCGGCGGGCGGCAGCTCGGGCATCTCGCCGCGCGCCGCCTGCGCGTACGCCGCCGCGAGCTGCTCCTGCCCCTCGTTGATGTGGAACGTCCCGCTGAAGGCCGCCCGCGGGTCCACCGAGGCGTCCTTCAGCCGGGGCAACCGCGTCAGCACCATGTTGACCTTGAGCTGGGCCCCCTCCGGCACCGTCACCGGCCGGCCCATCAGCCGGTCGAGCACGGCAGGCGGCAGGTTCACCAGCACGTGGCCGCCGGTCACCGTGTGCTCGCCGTCCTCCGCCACGAACGTCACCTCGCCCTCCGGCGAGATGCCGACGATCTCGGCCCCGGTCCTGATCTCGGCGCCCGCGCGCCTGGCCGCCGCCTCCAGCGCCCCGGAGACCGCGCCCATGCCGCCGACCGGCACGTTCCAGTCGCCGGTGCCGTCGCCGATCACGTGGTAGAGGAAGCACCGGTTGGCCAGCAGGTCGGTGGCGGGGTCGGCGAACGTGCCGATCAGCGCGTCGGTCAGCACCACGCCGCGCACCGTGTCGTCGCGGAACCGCTCGGCCACCGTCTCCCCGATCGGCCGCGCGAACAGGTCCCGCCACGCCTCCGGCCCGACCAGGCGCTCGATCTCGGCCTGCGGGCGCAATGGTTCGAGCAGCGTGGGGGCCAGGGCGCGCGCCACCTCGGCCGTCATGCCGTAGAAGCGCCGCCACGCCTCATGGTCGGCCTCGCCGCCCGTCACGTTCCTGAACGAGGCCGCCGTACGCAGGTCGTCCTCGTTGTCCACGAGCAGGCCCGTGTCGCCCGTGGGGGTGTAGGAGGCGTACCGGCGGTGGCGCAGCTCCAGGTCGAGCCCCAGGTCGCGGACGATCCTGCCGGGCAGCAGGCTCACCAGGTAGGAGTAACGCGACAGGCGCACGTCCACGCCGGGGAACGCCCGCGCGGAGATCGCCAGGCCGCCCACGTGCGTGTACCGCTCCAGCACGAGCACCCGCCGCCCGGCGCCGGCCAGGTACGCCGCCGCGACCAGCCCGTTGTGCCCGCCGCCTGCCACGACCACGTCATACGAAGCCACCCTCGCACCTTACGACCCGCCAGTCCCCACCCGTCAACGCCCCACCAGACCCTGCCTCCGCCTGCTGACCCCCGCGGCCGGTCAGGGACGGCCGGCGATGGCCAGCAGCGTCGCGGCGGGGCCGGTCAGCGGGCGGCCCCGCCGCCACACCGCGCGCAGGCTGCGGACCAGGTTCACCCCGGTGAGCGGCACCTCGACCAGCCGCCCCGTGGCCACGTCCGACTCCACCGCGTGCCCGCTCAACACGGCGGGCGCCACCCCTGCCTGCGCCGCCCCCTTCACCGCCGAGTTCGACCCCAGCTCCAGCCGCGGGGTGGCCCGCTGCATCGCGGCGAAGGCCACGTCGAGCGTCTCGCGCGTCCCGGAGCCGGGCTCGCGCACGACGAGCGGCGTGGCGGCCAGCTCAGGCCCCCGCAGCACGGTACGCCGCCGCGCCCACGGATGCGCCGGCGCCACCACGACCACCAGCCGGTCGGTTCCCACGACCCGCACGTCGAGCCCGTCCGGCACCGTCGGCCCTTCGACGAACCCCAGCTCCACCTCCCCGGCCAGCACCCGGGCCGCGACGTCCGCCGAGTTCACCACGTCGAGCCCCACCTGCACCTCGGGCTCCCGGTGCTGCAGCTCGCCGAGCCAGCGCGGCACGAGGTACTCGGCCACCGTCATGCTCGACGCCACCCGCAGATGAGCGGCCTCGCTCAGGCGTACGGCCTGGACCGCACGCATCAGCTCCTGCGCCGCGGCCAGCACCTGCGCGGCCCAGCCGGCCACCATCTTGCCCTCGGCGGTGAGCGTGGAGCCGCGCGGGGTCCGTTCGAGCAGGGGGAGGCCGAGGCGGCGTTCGAGCAGGGCGATGCGCTTGCTGGCGGACGGCTGCGCGATCCCGGCCGCCCTGGCGGCGCGGCCGAGGCTGCCCAGCTCGCCGACGTCCACGAGGAGCTTGAGGGAGTCGAGGTCGGGCAGCGCACTCATAGCCTCAGGCTATGACCTCACAGGCAAGGAGTGGCTACCGGGCGGTTCTCCCGCTCCCGAGACTGGGATCATGCTCACCAGCCCGCACGACCCGGCCACCCGCGACCACCCGCGACGGACCCCGGCGGGCACCTCGCGAGACCCTCGGACCCGCCTGGCCGGTCGTAGCCGCTGGACCGCTGCGGCCCTCACCGGTCGCGGCTTCCGGACCGGTGTGGGTGTGCTCGGCCCGCTCTGGCCCGGTGTGGCCGTGACGGCCGTGGCGGTGGTGGGGGCGGTGCTGGTCAACCGGCTCGTCCCGGCCATCGCCCCCGCCGTCGTGGCCGTCGTCGCCGGGGCGGTGACGGCGAGTGCGGCGGGCGTCGGCGAGCGGCTCAGGCCGGGCCTCGCGTTCGTGTCCAGGCGGGTGTTGCGGGTGGCGGTCGCCCTGCTCGGCCTGCAGATCGCCGTGCCCCAGGTGCTGGCGCTGGGCTGGCAGAGCCTGGCCGTCGTGGTGGTGGCGACGGGGGTGACGTTCGCCGCGACGCCGCCGATCGGGCGCAGGCTGGGGCTCAGCCCCGGCACGTCCCTGCTCATCGCCACGGGCGTGGCCATCTGCGGCGCGGCGGCCATCGCCGCGATGCGGGAGAGCACGGACCTGCCCGATGACGACGAGGCCGCCGCGAGCGCGCTCGGCGTCGTGGTGCTGTACGGGACGGCGGCCATCGCCGTGATCCCCCTGCTGGCCTCCGCCCTCGGCCTGTCGTCCGCCCAGCTCGGGGTATGGACGGGCGCGGCCGTGCACGAGGTGGCGCAGGTGGCCGCGATCGGCGCCGCGTCGGGCGTGCTGGCCACGGCCGTGACGGTCAAGCTGGGCCGGGTGATCCTGCTCGCTCCGATCGTGGCGCTGACGGCGTGCCGGAGACGCACGACCCTGACCGCCGCGCGGCACGAGAAGCGGGCGGATCCGGCCGTCGCAGGGTCGCAGGCCCGGGGGCGGCGGGAGGGGGGTAGGCGGCCGCCGGTCGTGCCGCTGTTCGTGGTCGCGTTCCTGGCGCTGGTGGCTCTGCGGAGCACCGGCCTGGTGCCCGCAGCGGTGACGGACGCCCTGCCCGGGACGACGAACGTGCTCATGGCCGCAGCCCTGTTCGGCCTCGGCACCGGCATCGACGTGCGTAAGCTCGCCCAGGGCGGCCGGGCGGCGCTGCTGGGCGGCATCGCCACGGCGATCATCGCGGTGACGTCCCTGGCGGGGGTCGCGCTCCTCGTGTGATCCTCGGAGTGGACGACCGGGCCGGAGGGCCCGTACCCTGCTCCGTTCGGAACAAATACCGCGAGAGCGGCCGTTCCGGTAAGCAGGTCCAGCACCACTCGAGGAGCAAGAAACCCACCATGCGCAGCACCACCGACTCCATCCTGCAGCCGTCCGACGAGGTCGCCGAGGCCCTGGCGGCCGGCGCGCCGGTCGTGGCGCTGGAGTCCACGATCATCTCCCACGGGCTGCCGCAGCCGCGCAACCTGGAGGTGGCGCGGGAGCTGGAGGGAGTCGTACGGGCGGCGGGCGCCGTGCCGGCCACGATCGCCGTCCTGGACGGTGTGCCCCGCATCGGCCTGGACGAGGCGGAGCTGGAGCGCATCGCGTCCGAGCCCGGGCTGCGCAAGCTGGGCCAGCGGGACCTGCCCCTGGCGGCGGCGCTGAAGGCCAGCGGCGCGACCACGGTGTCGGCCACCTCGTTCCTGGCCGCGCGCGCCGGGATCCGGGTCTTCGCCACCGGCGGGCTGGGCGGCGTGCACCGTGGCTGGGCCGAGGACCAGGACGAGTCCGCCGACCTCGACACGCTGGCCGGCACCCGGATCACCGTGGTCTGCGCGGGCGTCAAGTCGATCCTCGACGTGCCGGCGACGCTGCAGCGGCTGGAGACGCGGGGCGTGAGCGTGGTGGGGTTCGGCACGGACACCTTCCCCGGCTTCTACCTGCACTCCTCGGGCCAGCCGATCGACTGGCGGATCGAGTCGCCCGACGAGGTCGCGGCCGTCATGCGCGGCCAGGACGCGCTGGGCGGCCCCGAGACGGCGCTGATCGTGGCCAACCCGGTGCCCGAGGACCAGCAGCTCGACCCCGAGCTGCACGACCGGGTGCTCGGTGAGGCGCTGGCCGCCGCCGAGCGCGAGGGGGTCAAGGGGCAGGCGATCACCCCGTTCCTGCTCGGTTACCTGGTGAACGGCACCGCCGGCGCCTCCCTTGAGGCCAACCTCGCCGCCGTGCGCGGCAACACCGCCCTGGCGGCCCGGATCGCGGTCTCCTGGGCCCGATCGTGACCGACGGCGCCCTCCTGATCGTCGGGGACGTCGTCACCGACGTGGTGGCGTTGCACGGCTCCCCGGTGCGCTCCGGCACCGACACCTCGGCCGACATCGTGCTGCGCCCCGGCGGATCCGGCGCCAACACCGCGGCCTGGGCCGCCTGCCTGGGCGCCGAGGTGCACCTGCTGGCCAGGCTCGGCTACGACAGCAGCGAATGGCACACCACCGAGCTGGTGAAGACGGGCGTGCGTCCGCACGTGGTGGTCGATCCCGACCGTCCGACGGCCGTCGTGATCGCGATGGTGGACAGGACCGGCGAGCGTTCCATGCTCACCAACCGCGGCGCGGGCGGCCTGATCTCGGCGGCCGACTGGGACCCCGCCCTGCTCGACGGCGTGGCCAGGCTGCACCTGTCGGGTTACATCCTGTTCGCCGAGGCCGGGCTGGGCCTGGCCAGGCAGGCCATGGCGGACGCCGCCGCCGCGGGCGTCGCGATCAGCATCGACCCGGCCTCCACCGGGCCGCTGCGCGACTTCGGCGTTGAACGTTTCACCCGGGAGACGGCGCAGGCCGGCCTGATCATCCCGAACCTCGACGAGGCCCTCCTGCTCAGCGGGGCCGAAACGGCGGAGCGGGCGGCCGTACACTTGAGTGAGAGATATGGCACAGCGGTGGTGAAGCTGGGTGCGCGGGGCGCGCTGGCCGCCGTGGACGGCGAGGTGGTGGCCACCGCTGAGGGGGTGTCCGCCGAGGTCGTCGACTCCACGGGGGCGGGTGACGCGTTCGCCGCCGGGTTCCTCGCCGCGAAACTCCTCGGCGCCGACGAACAGGCCGCCTTGCAGGCGGGTTGCCGTGCTGGTGCCGAATGTGTGGCCCAGGTGGGCGGCCGTCCACGGTACGGTTTGGATCTGAACCGTCTTTACCCTATTCACACTGATTGATAGCTTGCCGCGTAGGCTGCACCATTAGCCACATGCGTTACGGGCAGCACCACGCGGCTCACTGGGGAGGATAAGGTCCGCCGATGGAAGTCGAGTCATCGATCTGCCTGAGCGACCTAGTCCCTGCGCTGCGTTGGAGCCGCCCGCAGCAGGTGGCCGAGGCGCTGGGTGATCCGCGCCTGCCCGCGGGGTGGTGGTCCTCTCTGGCGCTGTCCAAGGCGCTCGGCACGGCGGGGCTCGACTGGATCTGCGAACGCCTGGCCCGGCTGGCCTCCTCCCGCTGGGACCACCTGCCGCTGGCCGACCTGCTGCCCGCGCTGGCGGTTCACCACATCGACCCCTCGCTGCCCGGCTGGCCCGAGGCCACCCGCACGGCGATCGCCGGCCTCGGCGGCTGGCAGCGGCTGCGCCGCCTGTCGCCCAGCGACCTGACCACGCCGTCGGCCACGCCCGAGGTCGTGATCGGGTCGGTCTTCCGCGAGATCCTCGGCCGCATCCCGGCCCAGCGTGAGGCGCCCGTGGCGGCGGCGTCCGCGCATCCGGAGGTCACCCGGCCGCTCCAGGTGGGGCAGCAGCCCTCCGGCACGGGGGCGTTCCCCGCGCAGCCCGCGCGCCAGACCGGCTCCTTCCCGCTGCCCGCCGCGGCCGACAGCGGGGCCACGGCCCGCCAGACGGGTTCCTTCCCCGCCGTGGCCGGCGACCGCCAGACGGGGTCCTTCCCCGCCGTGGCCGGCGAACGGCAGAGCGGGCCGTTCCCCGCCACACCGCCCGAACGGCAGAGCGGCCCCTTCCCCGCCACGCCCGGGGACCGGCAGACAGGGTCGTTCCCGGCCGTGCCCGGTGATCGGCAGACAGGGTCGTTCCCGGCCGTGCCCGGTGATCGGCAGAGCGGGCCCTTCCCCGGCAAGCCAGGCGACCGTCATACCGGCTCCTTTCCCTCCGTCGCCGAAAGCGGGCCGGGAGCGCGCCAGACCGGGTCGTTCCCGGCGGTTCCCCCCGAACAACGCTCCTTCCCCGCGGCGGACGGCGCGCAGGGCTCGCGTGAGACGGGCGCGTTCCCCGCGCAGGGCGGGCCGCGCCAGGGGTTCGCGGGCGAGGGCGGCCTGCCCCAGCGTCCGGCCCCCGGCCAGCAGGAACGCCTCCCGCAACGCCCCACCGGCCCGCAACTCCCGTCCCGTCCCGGCGCTCCGGGGGCCACGAGCCCGGCCGCCGGCACGCCGGGCGTCCCCAGCCCCGGCGCCGGCACGCCAGGCGTCCCCGGCGCCCCTGGCGCTCCCGGCTCCCGCCCCGCCGGCTCCCCGCTCCCCGGCTCCCCGCTCCCCGGCGCACCCGCGCCCGCCCCGGCCTCCGGCGGCCCGCACACCGGCTCGATCCCGCCCATCCCCGGCGCCGCCGACCCCGCCAAGGGCACCCCGGCCTACGCCACCCCCGCCCCCACGGACACCGACCACGCGATGGTCCGGGTCGTGGACAGCCTGTTCCGCAGCCTGGACAAGCTGGAGCTGGCGGTAGCAGTGCACCGGCTGTTCGCCGAGGACCCGGTCAGCCTGCGTACGCTCGCCCACAAGATGCTGGTCGAGCGGGAGTCGCTCTCCCATGCCCAGCGCACCGCCGAGGAACGCGTCCTGCAGTGGCTGCGCTCCTCCGAGTCCGCGCCGGTCACCGGCCACATGTTCCGCCTGACCGAGTGGCTCGGCGCGGCGGCCACCGAGGAGCAGCTCATCGGCGCCGACCCGGCTCACCCGGTGATGGTGCCGTCGCTGCGCACGCCGCTGTGGCGGGTGCTGGTGACGCTCATGCCCGACCGCCGGCTGCAGGACGGCTGGCTCGTCGTGGGTGACATCCACGGCCTGCAGGCCCGTACGAGGCAGCTCCTGGCCACCAGCCCACCGGACGCCGACGTCGTGGAGCTGATGGGCGAGCTGGGCATCCGCGCCCACTCGGCCAAGGCGTGGCTCGACGCCCTGCCCGCCGAGTCCGCCTCCGCCCCGGCGGCCACCGCCTCGTCTCCCGCGCAGCCCCTGCCCCGGCGCACGCCGGGCGCCAACGGCCACCATCATCGCGGCGGCCAGCCCGTCCCGCCCGCGACGGCCGGCTCCATCGACCCCTCCGCCGCCCTCGCCACGCTGTCGGCGCTGTCGGGCGGCCGCTCGCCGATGTTGCCCACCGGCGGGCTGGCGGGCGCCCCGTCCACGCCTCCGCCGCCGCTGCCGAGCCCGTCCTCCGACCCACGCCGCTGGCAGCGCATCGAGGTGACGCCCGAGCACCTGCGGGGCGGCCCGGTGGCGGTGCCCGAGGGGTACGCCGCGCAGCTCGGCATGCGCCCCGGCACCCTGCTGTCGGTGACGGGGCCCGGCGACAACGCGATCGTCCTGGTCTGGCAGGGCCACCAGCCGGTCTTCGACTCGCTGCAGCCGGTCCTCATGCGCCTGAACGCCCGCCCGGGCGACCAGGTGTACGTTACGGTGGACGGCTACCGCCTGGAGGCCCAGCTCACGGCCTGACGCCGTCACCACCCTCGGCGGGGCCGCCCGCCGGGTGGTCCGTGGGGTCGTCCGTGGGGTCGTCCGTGGGGAAGAAGATCGCGCTCATCACGTACGGCCTGCGCCGCCCCCCCGGTCCGTTGTCGGCCCGCGCCCTGAGCACCTGCCGCAACTCCTCCGCGACCTCCCCCATCTCCTCGGGGCTGAGCCACAACGTCCCCTGCCGATACCCCACGCGGTCAACCTCCGGGTCGGCCCCGGGCCGCTCCAGATAGGCGTTGAACTCGGCGAGCAGCGCCGCCATGGCCGCCGCGAAGCCGTGCCGGTGGTCGTCCAGCGACATCGCCCTGGCCGTCTCGGGATCGACGCGCGTGGCGTCGCGGCGCAGCCGGTAGTGGCGCTCCACCATCCCCCGCACCCGCTGCTCGCCGGCGACCTCCAGCAGCCCGGCGTCGGCCAGCAGCCCGACGTGCCGGTAGAGGGTCGTCTTGGGCACGTCGGGCAGGCTCTCGCACAGCTCGGACGTGGTGCGCACGCGCCCGCCCGACAGGGCCCACATGATGCGCAACCGGATGGGATGCAAGATCAGCTCCAACGTGTCCATCCGCCAATGTTCCCACAACTGGTACTGTTCCCAAAGTTGGGAACAGTCGTGGAAGGGGACCTCAGTGACCATGCATGTGACGGCCAGGCTCAGCGACCAGGCGGTGATCCCTCTGCACACGCTGGATCCCGCCGCCCCGCTCGACGATCTCGCCTGGCTGGACGAGGCGATCGGAGACGCGCGAGTGGTGGCGCTGGGCGAGAGCGCGCACTACAACCGCGAGACCTACGAGTTGCGCCACCGCTTCCTGCGTTACCTGGTCGAGCGGCTCGGGTTCGGCGCGTACGCGATGGAGACAGGCTTCACCGAGGGCTGGCGGGCCGATGCCTGGGTCAGGGGCGGTGACGACCACCTCGGCGAGGTCATGGCGAGCGGCGCGACCTCCCTGACGGGCCTGTGGCGGCAGTTCGGCGCGCACCTGGAGTGGATGCGCCGGCACAACGCCGCCGCCGCGCGCCCCGTCGGCTTCTACGGCATCGACCTGGGCGGCCAGAACGCCTCCCTGCTGCCCGGCCTGGACGCGGTGACTGCCTACCTCGCACAGGCTGATCCCGGCTTCGAGCTCGATCCGGCCATCAGGGAGACGGCCTCGCTCCTCGCCGCGACGTCCGCGTTCGCCGCGCCCGCCACCCTGGCCGCCTACGCGCGACTCCCCCTCGGGACGCGGCACGCGCTGACGGCGGGCCTGGCCGACCTCGCCGCCCGCATGCGGGGGCGGCGCCTCGAGTACGTGCGGCACACCGGCACTCAGGCGTACGAGCGAGCCCTTCGTTCCATGTCGCTCCTGGTCACCCTGGAGGCGGTCGTCCGCGACCTGAGCCGCGGCGATCAGCGCAGCGTGATGTACAACCGTGACGCCGCGATCGCCGACACGGTGGAGTGGATCCTGCGCGGGGAGGAGCGGATCCTCCTGGTCGCCCACAACGGCCACCTCCAGCGCTGGCCCGGCGTGCTGCCCGGCATGGACCCGGTGACGCCGACGGGCATGCACCTGGCCGACCGGCTCGGCGCGGACTACCTGGTCATCGGCGCCACCTTCGGCACCGGCCAGATGCTCAACGCCGACGCCGCCGCCTTCCAGTCCGGCGCCCTCTTCGCCCCTGCCCAGCCACCCGAGCCGGGCAGCCTCGACGCTCTCATGCACGCCAGCCACGACGGGCCCTTCGCCACCGACCTGCGACGGCTGCCACCCGCCGACGTCGATGCCGTCCGTGCCGCCACCGTGCAACGTGCTGGTTTCGGTACGTTCTACGCGCCCGTGAGCCCGTTGGACGCCTATGACCTCGTCGTACACGTGCCCCGGGTCACGGGGGCCACGCCTGACGAGGGCGCGCTCGCCTGTTCGCCTCCGGAGGTGCGGGAGGTGTTCTCCTCGTACGCACCGCAGTGACCCGATCCGGCGGAGAGGGACGTCGGCACGGCGGGCGGCGGGTGGCGGGTGTCAGTCGAACAGGCGCAGGCGGTGGGCGGTGGCCGCGGCCTCGCCGCGGGTGGCCGCGCCCAGCTTGGCCAGGATGTTGGACACGTGCACGCTCACCGTCTTGATCGAGATGACGAGCACCTCGGCGATCTCGCGGTTGCTCCGCCCCGCCGTGACCTCGCGCAGCACCTCCAGCTCGCGGGCCGTGAGCCCGAGCGGCTGCCCGCCGGTGCCCTCCTCCGCGCCGCCCCCCATACCGGCGCCGCCGATCCTGGCTCGCCGCCCGAACGCGTCGAGCTGTTCCAGCAGCGGCGTGGCGCCCAGCTCGCGGGCGAGGTCGCGGGAGCGGGTCAGGCGGGTCGCCGCGCCCTGCCGGTCGCCGGACGCGAGTGCCGCCTGGGCCGCCGCGACCAGGCTGAGCGCCTCGGCGTACGGCTCCTTGAGCGCCTCCCACGCGCCCACCGCCAGGTCCCAGGCCTTGAGCCGCCAGGCGACCGCCTCGGTGGTGTGCTCCAGCGGCGCCTCCGGCCCCGTCAGCGCGATGAACGTGAGCCGGTGCGCCTGCTGCAGATCGCCCTCCACCCGCAGGTCCGCGCCGAGCGCCCGCAGCCGCGGCAGCAGCGACAGCGCCAGGTGCGCGACCGCCCCCAGCGCGCCGGAAGCCCTCAGCCCGCCGGACGCCCCCAGCACCCCGCCGACGCCGAACGCGCCGGCCGTCCCACGGTCCGCGACGTCGAGCCCACCGGACACCCCGGGGCCATCGGGGGCCCCGGGCGCACCGGGCTCAGCCGGGGACGCCTCTGCGAGGCCCGCTGTGGCGCTCAGCAGGCGTGCCGACGGCACCACGAGCCAGACGAGCTGCGCGACGGTCACCAGCAACGGCCAGGAGTAGCGCGGGCTGCTCACCAGGTCGCGCTCGTCGAGGGCGCGGGCCGCCATCTCCACCGCCTGGTCGAGCTGCCCCCGCGCCTGCAGGAGCCGGATCTCCCTGCACAAGTGCGGCAACGTCGTCTGATCCCGGTAACTGCCCCGGGACAGCACGCTGCGCGAGGCGTCCAGCAGCTTCTCGGCCCGGTCGTACTGGCCTCGCGCCAGCGCGATGTCGGTGGCGAAGCCCTGGAGGCTGGCCCGGTAGGGGGCGGGCGGCGCGAGCTCCAGCGCGTGCTCGACCACCTGCAGCGCCTCGTCCCAGCGCCCGAGCGAGACCAGCGGCTCGGCCAGGTTGATCGACAGGAACGTGCCGGACGTGCGGGCCAGGCCGTACTGGCGGGCCTCCTCGACCCCCTCGCGGGCGACCTGCGCCGCCCGCTCGTGCATGCCGGCGCCTTCGAGCGCGTCGGACTCGGAGATCGCGCACCGCATCAGCGCGTTGTACGCCTCACCGCGCCGGGCGATGGCACGGGCCCGGGCGAACGCGTCGAGCTGGGAGCCCATGTCGGAGTAGCAGGAGTGGCCCCAGGTGAGGCTGATCAGCGCGTGCGCCTCGACGTTGGTGTCGCCCACCTCGTGGCCGATCTCCATCGCGTGCCGGGCGGTGGCCTGGCGCTCCGGCCGGTCTTCGAGCCGGTGCAGCATGCGCGAGAGGCTCTCCAGCACCTGGCCGCGCAGCTTGAGCTGGTCGGCGGGCACCAGGGCGGCGGCGGCGCGCAGGTCTTCGAGGTGGCCGGTGCGGCCCAGGTCGTAGCGGGTCAGGCCGCGCTGACGCAGCAGCATGGCCGCCCTGATCGGGTCGACGCAGTGGTCGAGCTCGTCGAGCGCGACGCTCGCCAGGGCGATGCTGCGTTCGTACTCGCCGGACAGGTGCGCGACCGTGGCCGTCTGCCGCAGCACGTCGATGCGGTCGCCGCCGATGCGCTCGGCCGCGTCGGGCACCTGGTCCCACAGCTCCAGCACCCGGGACAGCATGCGCAGCTGCTCGTCGTAGGCGGTGGACTTGCGGGCGGCGGCGGCCGCGCGCCAGGCGCTGATCAGCGCCCAGGTGGAGTCGTGCGCGGAGTGCCAGTGGTGGGCCAGCTCGATCGCGCCGCGCGGGGCGGGCAGGATCGACAGGTCGCGCTCCAGCGCCTCGGCGTAGCGGGTGTGCAGGCGGACGTGCTCGCCGGGCAGCAGGTCGTCGTGGAGCGCCTCGCGGATGAGCGCGTGGCGGAAGCTGTAGCCCTCGCCGTCGACCACGAGCACGTTGCCCGCCACCGCGGGCCGCAGCGCGCGTGACAGCGCGCCCTCGTCGAGCCCGGCGACGGCGCTGATCAGGGCGTGCTCGATGCGCTGGCCGCCGGCGCTGGCCACGCGCAGCAGCTCCTGCGTCTCCTCCGGCAGCCGCTCGACGCTGGCCAGCAGCAGGTCGCGCAGCGACTCGGGCAGCGCCTCGCCGCCGCCGCACTCGTTGAGCAGCGCCTCGACGAACAGCGGGTTGCCCTCGCTGCGCGCGTAGATCAGGTCCATGTCGGCGGCGGACGGCTCCCGCTCCAGGATGCCCGCCGCCAGGGCGACGGCCTCCTTGCGGGTGAGCCTGCGCAGCTCGGCCCTGCTGACCCACTCGACCCGGCCCAGCTCGGCGAGCAGCGGCCGCAGCGGGTGGTTGCGGTGCAGCTCGTCGGTGCGGTAGGTCACCACGATCAGCAGCCTGGCCGCCGTACGCTGGTAGCGGACCAGGAACGTCAGCAGGTCGCGGGTGGAGCGGTCGGCCCAGTGGGCGTCCTCCACGATGAGCACCACGGGGCGCTCCTCGGCCAGCCGCTCCAGCAGCCCGAGCACCTGCTCGAACAGCCGCGCCCTGGCCTCCGGCCCGTCCTTGCCGGGCTCGCCGAACTCGGGCAGCAGCCGCGCCAGCCCGCGCGCGTTGCCGCCGGGCACGAGCGCGGCCACCGCGTCGCGGCCCAGCTCCCGCACCAGCCCGCGCAGCACGGCGGTGAACGGCGCGAACGGCAGGCCCTCCGTGCCCAGCTCCAGGCAGCCGCCGACGAGCACCAGCGCGTCGCCGGCCCGGTGGTCGACGAACTCCTTGATCAGGCGGGTCTTGCCGACCCCGGCCTCGCCGCCCACCAGCACGGTGGACGACGCGCCGGCGCGCGATCGGGCCAGGGCGTCACCGAGAGCGGCGAGCTCGCGGGCACGCCCGACGAACAGGGGACTCACGGCGTGGATACTCACGCCCTAAGGATGCCATCCGCCCACGACAGAAACGTGCGACAGCCCCGCGATACGCGCTCAGCGCACAACTTCGCGGAAGCTCACGCAGGCGCCGCCAAGGCCCCTGTACGCGCTCAGCGCAGGACCTTGCGGAAGAACGTGGCGGAAGCCTCATACCCCAGCGCGTGGTAGAACTCCGGCGCCCGCCGCGTCGCCATCGCCACGTAACCCGCCTCGCGCGACCTGGCCCACCGCTCGAACTCCTCCAGCAGCGCCCGCCCGATCCCCTGCCGCCGCGACCCGGACCCCACCATGGCCTCCTCGACCCAGGCGACGGGCCCGTTGGCGAACAGGGTCAGATGCACGAACCCGAGCAGGTATCCGTGCACCCGCCCGCCCACGACGGCCGTCAGCAGCAGGGCGTCGTCGTTGGCCAGGAGCGCGGGCAGCGCGGCGTCGAAGGCGTCGCGCTCGGGCCTGAAGGTCAGGCCGAACTCGCGGGCCAGCGCGAACACCTCGTCCGCGTCCGACTTCTCCGCCCTCCTGATGAGAAGATCGTCAGCCGTCATGACCAACGACCCTAGATCGTGGCGAGCGCATAAGGCAAACACCTGTTCACAGGTCCCCCAGCCCGAGTTGCCGCGCGATGAGCATCCGCTGCACCTCGCTGGTGCCCTCGCCGATCTCGAGGATCTTGGCGTCGCGGTAGAACCGGCCGACGGGGAACTCGTTCATGAACCCGTAGCCGCCGAAGATCTGCGTCGCCTCCCGCGCGTTGTCCATCGCCGCGTTCGAGGAGACCAGCTTGGCGATCGCCGCCTCCTTCTTGAACGGCACCCCGGCCAGCATCTTCTCGGCCGCGTGGTAGTAGGCCAGGCGGGCGGTGTGCGCGCGGGCCTCCATGTCGGCGATCTTGAACTGGATGGCCTGGTAGTGGCCGATCGGGTGGCCGAAGGCCTTGCGGTCCCTGACGTACCGCACGCACTCGTCCACGCAGCCCTGCGCCAGCCCCACGCCGATCGCCGCGATCGCGATGCGGCCCTCGTCGAGGATCTGCAGGAACTGGGCGTATCCCCGGCCGCGCTCGCCCAGCAGGTTCTCCGCCGGGACGCGGCAGTCGGTGAACGACAGCTCCCGCGTGTCGGAGGCGTTCCAGCCGACCTTGGAGTACTTCTTCGACACCGCGAACCCGGGCGTGCCGCTCGGCACGAGGATCGTGGAGATCTCCCGCTCGCCGGTGAGCGCCGCCACGCCGACGACGGCGGTGATGTCGGTGCCGGAGTTGGTGATGAACGCCTTCGTCCCGTTGAGCACCCATTCGTGGCCGTCCAGGACGGCTGTGGTGCGCATGCCACCGGGCACGTCGGAGCCGCCGCCCGGCTCCGTGAGCCCGAAGGCGCCCAGCCGCTCGCCGGCGGCCATCCCGGGCAGCCACTCGGCGCGCTGCTGCTCGGTGCCGTACCGGAAGATCGGCATCGCGCCCAGCGACACGGCCGCCTCCAGGGTGATGGCCACGCTGGAGTCGACCCTGGCCAGCTCCTCCAGGGCCAGGCAGAGGGCGAAGTAGTCGCCGCCCATCCCGCCGTACTCCTCGGGGAACGGCAGGCCGAACAGCCCCATCGCGCCCATCTGCCGCACGACGTCGTACGGGAACTCCTCCCGCTCGTAGTAGTCGCCGATCACCGGCGCGACCACGTCGCGGGCGAACGCCTCCACCGTCTTGCGCAGTTCTTCGTACTCGTCGTTGAGCATGTCTCAGCCTTTCGAAAGCGCCTGTACGACGCGGGACGGGCTGGGCCTGCCGAGCAGCTCCGCCAGCCAGGTGCTGGTGGACACGAGCTTGCCCAGGTCGAGGCCGGTCTCGATGCCGAGGCCGCGCAACATCCAGACCAGGTCCTCGGTGGCCAGGTTGCCGGTGGCGGACTCGGCGTAGGGGCAGCCGCCGATGCCGCCCGTGGAGGCGTCGATGGTGGTGACGCCCGATCTCAGCGCTGCGAGGGTGTTGGACAGCGCCTGTCCGTAGGTGTCGTGGAAGTGCACGGCCAGCCGCTCCGGCGAGCGGAACGCCTCGATCAGGGCCGTGACGTGGCCGGGCGTGCCGACGCCGATCGTGTCGCCGAGCGACAGCTCGTAGCAGCCCAGCCCGAGCAGCCGCTCGCCGACCTGGACGACCTGTCCGATCGGCGTGGGCCCCTCCCAGGGGTCGCCGAAGCACATCGACACGTACGCGCGCACCTTGACCCCGTTGTCCAGCGCCCTGGCCACCACCGGCTCGAACATCTCGAACTGGCTCTCCAGGCTGCGGTTCAGGTTCTTGGCGGCGAACGTCTCGGTGGCGCTGGCGAAGATGGCGATCTCGTCCACGCCCAGGTCGAGGGCCCGGTCGAGGCCGCGCAGGTTCGGCACGAGCACGGGGTAGCGCACGCCCGGCTTCCTGCGCAGCGTGGTCAGCAGCCGGTCGGCGTCGGCGAGCTGCGGCACCCACTTCGGGTGCACGAAGCTGGTCGCCTCGATCACCTTGTGCCCGGCGTCCGCGAGCCGGTCGATGAACTCGGCCTTCACCTCGACGGGGACGATCGCGGACTCGTTCTGCAGGCCGTCGCGCGGGCCGACCTCGTAGACGGTGACCTGGTGCGGAAGACCTTCCATGCTGTACGGCATCACGCCTCCTCGCTGGTGACCACGGCCAGGACGGCGTCCATGTCGACCGGCTGCCCGGCCCGCACGGACAGCTCGGAGACGACGCCGTCGCGCGGCGCCGTGACCGTGTGCTCCATCTTCATGGCCTCCACGATGAGCAGCGGCTGGCCCTCGTTCACCCGGTCGCCCTGCTGCGCCTTGACCACCAGGACGGTGCCGGGCATGGGGCTCCTGACCACGCCGTCTGCCGCCCCGGTGGCGCCCGCCCGGTCGCCGGGATCGCCGATGAGGTGCCGGATGAACGACCAGGACGCGCCGTCGCGGCCGAGCCACAGGGTGTCGGCGTCGCGTACGCACAGGTAACGGGCGGTGCGCCCGCCGAGCGTGACGAACAGCTCGCCACCGCCGCCCGCACCGCCGCCCGCACCGCCGCCTGCGCCGCCCTCCGCGCCGCCGTGCGAGGCGCCGTGTGAGGCGCCGTCCGCGAGCCGGATGCGCACCGGGACCGCTTCGCCATTTATCGCGACTTCGGCGGATTCTTCGGGCAGGCCGCGCACCTTGACCGCGTGCACCCCGCCCCTGGACTCCAGCCGCCACGTCGTCCAGGCCCGCTCCCCGAGCCGCCACCCGTCGGTGACCTCCCACGGATCGTCGCCCTGGGGCATGGCGTGGAAGACGAGCGCAGCCGCGGCCACGACCTCCTCGGGAGGCGCCGCCTCGCCCACCAGCTCGGGCAAAACGCGCTCCACCAGGCCGGTGTCCAGCTCGCCCGCCACGACGGCCGGGTGGGCCGCCAGCGCCCGCAGGAACGGCACGTTGGTCACCACGCCGAGGACGGCCGTGGCGGCCAGCGCCCGGTCCAGCGTCCTGAGCGCCGTGGCGCGGTCGGGCGCCCAGGCGACGACCTTCGACAACATCGGGTCGAACTCGCTGCCGACGACACCCCCCTCGGCCAGCCCGGAGTCCACCCGCACGACCGGCCACGCACCGCCGGCCGCCGCGCCGCCGGGCTCCCGCAGGGCCAGCACCTGGCCGCCGGTCGGCAGGAAGCCGCGCGCGGGGTCCTCGGCGTACACGCGGGCCTCCACCGCGTGCCCGTCGAGCCGCACCTCCGCCTGCCCGAACGGCAGCGGCTCCCCCGCCGCCACCCGCAGTTGCAGCTCCACCAGGTCCAGCCCCGTCACCAGCTCGGTGACCGGGTGCTCGACCTGCAGCCGGGTGTTCATCTCCATGAAGTGGTAGGCCCCGGTGGTGCCGTCCACGATGAACTCGACGGTGCCCGCGCCCACGTAGCCGACCGAGCGGGCGGCCTCCACCGCCGCCGCGCCCATCGAGGCCCGCGTCCCGGCCGAGACGAACGGCGACGGCGCCTCCTCTATGATCTTCTGGTGCCTGCGCTGCAGGCTGCACTCGCGCTCGCCCAGGTGCACGACGTTGCCGTGGGTGTCGGCCAGGACCTGGATCTCGATGTGGCGCGGGTTCTCGACGTACCGCTCGATCAGCAGCGTGTCGTCGCCGAACGCGGCCCGCGCCGTCCGCCGCGCCGACTCCAGGGCGTCGGGCAGCTCGGCGGCCGACCGTACCAGCACCATGCCCTTGCCCCCGCCGCCCGCGGACGGCTTGATCAGGGCGGGGAAGTCGCGCCAGCCCTCCAGGCCCGGCTCGGTCGCGCCGGGCACGACGGGCACCCCGGCGGCGGAGACGGTGGCCTTGGCGCGGATCTTGTCGCCCATCGCGTCGATGGCGCCGGCGGGCGGGCCGACGAACACCACGCCCGCCTCGGCGCAGCGCCGCGCGAACGCGGCGTTCTCGGCGAGGAACCCGTAGCCGGGGTGGACGGCCTGCGCCCCCGAGGCGAGCGCCGCCTCCACCATGGCCTCGATGTCGAGATATCTCGGCACCTCAAGGGCGAGGTCCGCCTCGCGCACATGCCTGGCGCCCGCGTCGGACGCCGTGTGCACGGCCACGGACGTGATGCCGAGGCCGCGCAGCGTGCGCGCGATCCGTACGGCGATCTCGCCCCTGTTGGCGATCAGAACACGGTCGAACAGCATGCGTCACATCCGGAAGACGCCGTAACCGGCGGGCTCGAGCGGCGCGTTGGCCGCCGCGGACAGCGCCAGGCCCAGGACCGTGCGGGTGTCGAGCGGGTCGATCACCCCGTCGTCCCAGAGCCTGGCCGTGGAGTAGTAGGGGTTGCCCTGGTGCTCGTACTGGGCGCGGATCGCGTCGGGATCGGCGTCGCCGACCGTGGTCAGCACGTTGGCGGCCTGCTCGCCGCCCATGACGGAGATGCGGGCGTTCGGCCACATCCACAGGAACCTCGGCGAGTACGCCCGCCCGGCCATCGCGTAGTTGCCCGCCCCGAACGACCCCCCGATCACCACCGTGAACTTGGGCACCCGGGCGCACGCCACCGCCGTCACCATCTTGGCGCCGTGCTTGGCGATGCCGCCCGCCTCGTACGCCTTGCCGACCATGAAGCCGCTGATGTTCTGCAGGAACAGCAGGGGGATGCGGCGCTGGTCGCACAGCTCGATGAAGTGCGCGCCCTTCATCGCCGACTCGCTGAACAGGATGCCGTTGTTGGCCAGGATGCCCACCGGGTGGCCGTGGACGTGGGCGAAGCCGGTGACGAGCGTGGCTCCGTACTCGGCCTTGAACTCCAGGAAGCGCGAGCCGTCGACGATCCTGGCGATCACCTCGCGCACGTCGTACGGCTGGCGGGTGTCGGCGGGCACCAGCCCGTACAGGTCGCGGGGGTCGTGGCGGGGCGGCTCCGGCGCGATCGTCTCCCAGGGCCGCGCGGCGCGCGGCGCCAGCGTGGAGACGATGTCGCGGACGATGGCCAGCGCGTGCGCGTCGTCCTCGGCCAGGTGGTCGGTGACGCCGCTGACGCGCGCGTGCAGGTCGCCGCCGCCCAGCTCCTCGGCGCTGACCTCCTCGCCGGTCGCCGCCTTCACCAGCGGCGGGCCGCCCAGGAAGATGGTGCCCTGGCCGCGGACGATGACCGCCTCGTCGCTCATCGCGGGCACGTACGCGCCGCCGGCCGTGCACGAGCCGAGCACGGCGGCGATCTGCGGGATGCCGCGCGCGGACATCGTGGCCTGGTTGTAGAAGATGCGGCCGAAGTGCTCGCGGTCCGGGAACACCTCGTCCTGCCTGGGCAGGAACGCTCCACCGGAGTCCACGAGGTAGAGGCAGGGCAGGTGGTTGTGCAACGCCACCTCCTGCGCGCGCAGGTGCTTCTTGACCGTGACCGGGTAGTACGTGCCGCCCTTCACGGTGGCGTCGTTGGCCACGATCACGCATTCGCGGCCGGAGACCCGGCCGACACCGGTGATGATGCCCGCGGCCGGCGCCTGGTCGTCGTAGAGGCCGTCGGCGGCCAGCGGCGACAGCTCCAGAAAGCGGGAGCCGGGGTCGAGCAGGCCGTCCACGCGCTCGCGCGGCAGCAGCTTGCCGCGCTCGACGTGCCGCCGCCGCGACCGCTCGGGCCCGCCGAGCGCGGCGGTCGCCAGGCGGTCGAGCAGGTCGGCGGCGAGCCGCTCGTTGAGCTCGGCGTTGCGCTTGTACGCCTCACTCCCGGGCTCCACAGCCGTCTTCAGCACCGGCCAGTCGCTCCTCATGGCTCCCGATGTTAGTCATCATTAACGTCATCGTCTAGCATGTGAGACGTGACCACCGCCTCCGACACCCCTACCCGCAGCCGGCGCAACAGGCGCGCGGAGATCCTCGAGGCGGCCGCCCGGCTGTTCGCGGCGCGCGGTTTCCACGGCGTCTCGATCGAGGACATCGGCGCCGCGGTCGGCGTCTCGGGCCCGGCCCTCTACCGCCACTTCGACGGCAAGGACGCGCTGCTGTCGGAGATGCTGCTCGACATCAGCTCCCGCCTGCGCGAGTCGGCCGTCACGGTCGTGACCGGCTCCCCCGGCCCGGAGGAGACCCTGGACGCCCTGCTCGACGTGCAGATCGCGTTCGCGACCGACCACCCCGCCCTGATCATCGTGCACGACAGGGAGCTGGGCAACGTGCCCGAGCCCGCCCGCCGGCAGATCAGGCGGCTGCAGCGGCTCTACGTCGAGGAGTGGGTGACGGTGCTGGCCGAGCTGCATCCGGCCTGCCCGGCGGCGCGGCTGCGGGCGGCCACGCACGCGGTCTTCGGCCTGCTGAACTCGACCCCGCACAGCGCGGGCGAGCTGCCCGCCCAGGACATGCGGCCGATGCTGCACGCGATGGCCCGCGCGGCCATCGCCGCGTGCGCCCGTTAAGGACCGTTAACTTCCTGATGTCGCCTTGTCGGCTCAACTATCTAGATATATCGTCATCATATCTCGATAGTTGGAGGCGATCATGCGCGACCATCACGAGTTCTGGGAGCCCCCCCGGCCCGTACCACCGCCCTTCCCCACGCCGGGGCCGATGCCGATGCCCTTCCCGGGGGGCGCGCCGCTGCCGCCCCCGCACTTCGTCCACAGAGAGCAGCCCGCGCCCCGCATCCGCCGCGGCGACGTCAGGGCGGCCCTGCTGGCGCTGCTCCACGAGGGGCCGCAGAACGGCTACCAGATGATCCAGGGCATCGAGGAGCGCAGCCGCGGGGTGTGGCGGCCCAGCCCGGGGTCGGTCTATCCGGCGTTGCAGCAGCTGGAGGACGAGGGCCTGGTCACCGGGGACGAGTCGGGCGGGCGCCGTACGTACCGGCTGACCGAGCAGGGCCGCGCCCAGGCCGCCAGGCACGCCGAGGAGGCGCCGTGGGAGGAGGTGGCCCGTACGGTGCCCGACGACCACCACGAGCTGCGGCTGCTGTGGGCCCAGCTCAACGAGGCGTTCGGCCACCTGGTCCGCACGGGCGGCGACCACCAGCTCGCCGAGGCCAAGAAGCTGATCAAGCAGACCCGCAGATCCGTCTTCCAGATCCTCGCGGAGGACTAGATGGCGGCCGACGCGGCGGTGACCGTACGCGGGTTACGCAAGGCGTACGGGAAGATCGAGGCCGTCAAGGGCGTCGACTTCGAGGTGCGTCCCGGCGAGGTCTTCGGCTTCCTCGGCCCGAACGGCGCCGGCAAGACCACCACCATCAGCATGCTCTGCACCCTCGTGAACCCGACCGGCGGCAGCGCCACGGTGGCCGGGCACGACGTGGTCAAGGAGCGCGACGAGGTGCGCAGGAACATCGGCCTCGTCTTCCAGGACCCCACCCTCGACGGCTACCTCAGCGCCGAGCAGAACCTGCGCTTCCACGCCGAGCTGTACGGCGTGCCCAGGAGCGTGGTCGGCGACCGGATCCACCAGGTGATGGAGATGGTCGCGCTGTGGGACCGCAAGGACGCCAAGGTGATGACGTTCTCCGGCGGCATGAAGCGGCGGCTGGAGATCGCGCGCGGCCTGCTGCACTCGCCGCGCGTGCTCTTCCTCGACGAGCCCACCGTCGGCCTCGACCCGCAGACCCGCTCGGCCATCTGGGGGTACATCAACCAGCTGCGGCTGCGCGAGGACATCACCATCTTCATGACCACCCACTACATGGACGAGGCCGAGTACTGCGACCGGATCGCGATCATCGACCACGGCGAGATCGTCGTCATCGACTCGCCGGAGGCGCTCAAGGCCAGCGTCGGCAAGGACCGCGTGCAGATCCAGACCGCCGACGACACCGCGGCGATCAAGGCCCTGCGCGACCGGTTCGGGCTGGAGGCGGCCGTGCACGAGGGCGCGGTGACGTTCGCGGTGGCCTCCGGCGAGCAGTTCGTGCCCCGGCTGTTCGCCGAGCTCGGCATGCCGATCAAGTCGGTGAGCGTCTCCCGGCCGTCCCTCGACGACGTGTTCATGTCCTATACCGGCTCCACGATCCGCGACGCCGAGGAAGGCGACGGGAACATGGCGTGGATGAGAGCGATGGCGAGGCGATGACCATGGCGACAGAGGCCGTCAGCGTCCGGGTCCCGGCCCGCAGCGCCGGGCACGACCTCCGGGCCGTCAAGATCGTGCTGCACCGCGAGATGCTGCGCTTCGTCAACGACCGCACCCGCATGTTGTCGATGCTCGTCCAGCCCGTGCTCTGGCTGTTCGTCATGGGGACGGGGCTGGGCTCGCTGGTCCGGGGCTCCATCCCCGGGGTCGACTACCGGACCTTCATGTACCCCGGCATGATCTCCATGACCGTGATCATGACGGCCATGTTCTCGGCCGGCTCCATCGTGTGGGACCGCGAGTTCGGCTTCCTGCGCGAGATGCTCGTCGCACCCGTCTCGCGGGGCGCGATCGTGATCGGCAAGTGCCTCGGCGGGGCCGTCGTGGCCGTCGGGCAGGGCGTCATCATCGTGGCGATGGCGCCGCTGGTGGGGGTGCCGTACGCACCGGCGCTGATCGTCACGCTGCTGCTGGAGATGTTCCTGGCGGCGTTCACCATCACGGCCTTCGGGGTGACGCTGGCCGCCCGGATGAAGAACATGCAGACCTTCTTCGGGCTCATGCAGATGGCGATCATGCCGATGATGTTCCTGTCGGGGGCGATGTTCCCGCTGGCCAACCTGCCGTCGTGGCTGCACGTGCTGACCGTGGTCAACCCGATGACGTACGCGGTGGACCCGATGCGGCAGGCCGTGTTCGGGCATCTGGACGTGCCGGCGGCGGCTGAGGCGATGTTGAACCCGGGGGTGCGGTGGTTCGGATATCAGGTGCCGGTGGGGGTGGAGCTGGGGATCGTGGCGGGGTTGGGGGTGGTGTTGCTGGGGGTGGCGGTTCTTCAGTTCAGGAGGGCCGAGTAGGTCTACGTCTTATCCTTGTATCGCCTGCGGTCGATCTTGTACGGACGGTAGCTTTCCGGATGTGCCGCGCGGCTCGTCCTTTCCCTCCGTTCCCGAGGAGCATCATCCGATGTTGGATCTCGAAGAGAAGTACCTTGACCTGGAGGCCCGGGTCGAAGCTCTGGAAGGGGCCGCTGTGAAGGCAGGCGTCACCGCGGTCGACAACCGGCTCGACCAGATCGAGTCCCTGCTCGTCCGCATCGACGCCAAGCTGAGCGACGACCGCTCCACCTGACCCACACACAGAACGAGGCCCAGGGCAGGTGCCGCCCGGGCCTCGTTCCGGTGTTCAGGTGATCAGCGCTTCACGCGGACATAGTCCGTACGGCTGTGATCGCCGTAGGTGTCCCCGTCCCCGCTGAACACGAACTTCCAGTGCCCCGACTTCCAGGCCTTGACCTTCGTGTAGAGCCGCCCGCTGTCACCGGACGTGGTCGTCTTCACGAACTGCCACTTCTTCGAGCCCAGCGCCTTGTAGAACAGCGCCACCTTGCCCGAGTAACCCTCCCAGGAGCCTTCGTCGTCGACCTGCAGCAGCCCCCTGAACTTCAGGTACTTGCCGCGCTTGACCGGCTCAGGATAGGCGTTGAACTTGATCAGGCGGGTGTCCGCCTTCTCCTCCTCGGGCGGCGGGGCGGGCTGGTCGACCTTCACCCAGTCGGGCCGGCTGACCGTGCCGTTGATCCCGCGCGTGCCGCGGTACTCGGCGCGCCACCAGCCTGAGGTGACGGCCGTGGCGGTGGCGTGGAAGCGGCCGTGGCGGCCGGTCACGTCACCGGTGACGTACTCCCAGCGGCGGGAGCCGTCGGCCTTGAAGAAGATCGACACGCGCTGGCCGGGCAGGCCGCCCCGGTCCTCGACGCGCAGGGCGCCGGAGAAGGAGAGCGTGTCGCCCTTGTCCACCGGCTCGGGGCGGGCGTCGAAGCCGGCGATGTGGCTGCCGAGGTTGGCGCGCCGGACGTCCACCCGGTCGGCGTCGCTGACGGAGGCCCTGGCGGTGGCGGTGGCCGCGAACTCGGCACGCCAGTAACCGGTGGCCTTGGCCTCGACGCGGGCGCCGAACCAGCCGCCGCGGCCGGTCGTCACCTTGGTGATCGCGCCGAAGGCGTCGGAGCCGCGCTCACGGAAGGTGATCGCGACGCTCTGGCCGGCGTAGCCCCGGCCGTCGGCGAGCAGGCGTCCGGTGACGCGGATGCTGTCGCCCTTGTCGACCAGGTCCGGGCTGGCGTCGACGTCGTCGAACTTGGTGGTCAGGGCCCTGACGACGTCGAAGGAGCCTGACTGGGTGACCTCCCCGCCCTCGCCGGAGGCGGTGGCGGCGTAGTTCACCTTGCCGACGGCACCGGGGCCGAAGGCCTTGGTGCCGGTCCACTTCAGCCCGCCGGAGACCGCCGCCGAGGTGAGCGTGACGGCTGCTCCGTTGAGCTTGAGCTCGGCCTTCGTCGCGTTCGTGGTGGTGAACGTGAATGTGACGCTGACATCGCTGTCGAAGACCACGATGGGCGCGGCCGGGCTGAGCTCCACCTTGGTGATGGTGGGGGTGGGGGCCGCCGTCGCGGGCGTGGCCAGGGCCAATGCCCCGGAGACGCCCAGTACGAGGGCGAGGGCGGCGACACGGATGCGTTGTAACATGCGGGTTCCTTTCTGGAGACCCCAGTGGTTCAACGCGGCATTGAGGGTGCCACGTGTGCACTACAAGTAGACGTGCACACCGCCGGTGAAGTTGTGATTTCTGACAAACAGTTATCAGTCGGAGTCAAAGGGACCGGTCCACGACATGTCACCGGCGTCCGGCAGACGTCAGGGCCGATCAAAGACATAATCGATGCTGTGGCGCGCGACACAGTTGAGACTCACTTCACCGAGACGGTTTCGGCACTCGAGGCGGGGCCTGCGCGAGATCCGGCGCTGCCGGTGCGCGAGGGCACGTCGCTGACCGGGGAGCGGTGCAGGTCGCTCTTCTGGCGCCAGCTCGACAGCAGGCTGCTCGACATCGCGGCCCGCTGGCTGCGCGAGCGCGACGAGGGCCACTACACGATCGGCTCCGCCGGTCACGAGGGCAACGCGGCCGTGGCCGCCGCCCTGCGGCCCACCGACCCCGCCCTGCTCCACTACCGCTCGGGCGCCTTCTACCTGACCAGGTCCGAGCAGGCGGGCCGGGTGCCCGAGCAGGGCATCCGCGACGTGCTGAAGGGCCTGACCGCCGCCGCCGACGAGCCCATCGCGGGCGGCCGGCACAAGGTCTTCGGCCATCCCGACCTGGCCGTCATCCCGCAGACCTCCACGATCGCCAGCCACCTGCCGAGGGCCGTGGGCGTGGCGTTCGCCATCGAGCGGGCCGGCACGCTCGACGTGCCCGGCGCCTGGCCGCGCGACGCGGTGGCGGTGTGCAGCTTCGGCGACGCCTCCGTCAACCACGCCAGCGCTCTGTCCGGGCTCAACACCGCCGCCTACGCCACCTTCCAGGGGCAGCCGCTGCCGCTGCTGTTCGTGTGCGAGGACAACGGCATCGGCATCAGCGTGCGCACCCCCAGGGGCTGGGTGGAGGCGGCCGCGCGGCGGCCCGGCATCGAGTACATCGCCGCCGACGGCTGCGACCTGCCCGCCGCGTACGACGCCGCCGCCGAAGCCGTCCGGCACGTACGCGAGCGGCGCTCGCCGGTGTTCCTGCACCTGTCGACCGTGCGGCTCATGGGGCACGCGGGCTCCGACGTCGAGTCGGCCTACCGCACGCAGCGCGAGATCAGGGCCGACCTGGCCGACGACCCGCTGGTGCGGACCGCCGCGCTGCTGGTGGGGGCTGGGCTGATCACGCCGGACGAGCTGCTCAAGCGGTACGAGTCGGCGCGCGAGCACGTCCTGAAGATCGCCGAGGAGACGGCGCGCGGCCCGCGGCTGAGCTCCGCCAAGGAGATCATGGAGCCGATCGCCCCGCGCAACCCGGACCTGATCGCCAAGATCAGCCCGATGGCGGCCACGGCGGCGGCCAGGGAGAAGGCGTTCGCCGGGGCGCTGCCCGAGGACGACAAGCCGATGACGCTCTCCCAGGCGATCAACCGCACGCTCGCCGACGGGCTGGCCGCCTATCCGGAGATGACGGTGTTCGGCGAGGACGTCGCCAAGAAGGGCGGCGTGTACGGCGTGACCCGCGGGCTGCAGAAGCGCTTCGGCGGCGGGCGGGTGTTCGACACGCTGCTCGACGAGCAGGCCATCCTGGGGCTGGCGCTCGGCTCCGGCGTCTCGAAGCTGCTGCCGGTGCCCGAGATCCAGTATCTGGCCTACCTGCACAACGCGCTCGACCAGATCCGCGGGGAGGCGGCCACGCTGTCGTTCTTCTCGCGCGGCGCCTACACCAACCCGATGGTGGTGCGGGTGGCCGGCTACGCCTACCAGAAGGGGTTCGGCGGGCACTTCCACAACGACAACGCGGTGGCCGCGCTGCGTGACATCCCGGGGCTGGTGATCGCCTCCCCCGCCAGGCCCGACGACGCCTCGGCCATGCTGCGCACCTGCCTGGCGGCGGCGCGTACGTCGGGGTCGGTCTGCGTGTTCCTGGAGCCGATCGCGCTGTACCACACGCGTGACCTGTTCGACACGGGCGACGGCGGGTGGCTGGCGCCGTACGCGCCGCCCGCGCGCTGGGCGGAGACGCACGTGCCGATCGGACGGGCGCGCTCCTACGGCGACGGGCGCGACCTGACGATCGTGACGTTCGGCAACGGGGTGCGGATGAGCCTGCGCGCCGCGGTGCGGCTGACCCAGGAGGGCTACGGGTGCCGCGTGCTCGACCTGCGCTGGCTGGCCCCGCTGCCGATCGAGGACCTGCTGCGCTCGGCCGAGCTGACCGGCAACGTGCTCATCGCCGACGAGACCCGGCGCACCGGCGCGGTCTCGGAGGGGATCGTGGCCGAGCTGCTCGACGCCGGGTTCAGCGGGAAGATCGGGCGGGTCACCTCGTCCGACAGCTTCGTCCCGCTCGGCCGGGCGGCCGATCTCGTGCTGCTGTCGGAGGAGGAGATCGAGCAGGCGGCGCGCAAGCTACTGGGTTGACCTGGCCACGGCGCCCCTGATGCAGGCCGGCTTCGACCAGGCGACGGTGGAGCTCTCCGAGATGCGCAGCGGCACGCCCACCAGGAAGCAGTAGCCGGTGTCGGGGTCCAGGCCGGCGACCCGCGTGGAGGTGGCGCCCTGCTGCAGGGGGGTGATGGCCTGCTCGCCCTGCTTGACCGGGGAGCGCTGGACGACCACCGGGTAGTCGCGGGCGCCGGCGGGCAGCGACCAGCGCAGCTCCACCAGGGCTCCCTGGTCGGTCACCTTGACCTGGCGGGGGGCCAGGGCGGCCACCTGCTTCTCGCCGATCGGCTCCTGCGTGTCTGTGGTGCCTTGCTGCTGTGGGTCGGTGGTGGTGGTCGTGGTGGGCCGGGTGGTGGTGGCGGGGGGCTGCATCGAGAGGTGGACCGCCAGGGCCGTGCCGGCGACCACCACGGCGGCGGTCGTGCCGCCGATCAAAATCATCCTGCCGGTGCGGGAGGTGGTGGTGCCGGTGGGGTGGGTGGCCGCCGCGTGCGAGCCCTGGTGGGCGGGCGCGGGCGGGCCGTGATGAGCGGGTGCGGGCGGGCCGTGATGAGCGGGTGCGGGTGGCAGGTGGGCGGGCGCGGGCGGGCTCTGCTGGACGGGCGTGGGCGGCAGGTGGTGGCCGGTGCTCGGAAAGCCGGTGTTCGCGGGCGGAGGCGGGCCGGCGTCCAGGCGCTGGGGCGGGGCGGCGTCCAGACCGACGAGGTCGGTGACGGGCAGGCCCAGCTCGGCCTGCAACGCCTGGAGGTGCCGGGCGAGCTCGCGGGCGGACCCGTACCGCGCCCCCGGCTCCTTGGACATCGCCCGCAGGATCGCCGCGAACACCGCCCCCGGCACGTCCGGCCGGTTGATCGGCGGCGGTTCCAGGCTGAGCACCCGGTACATCAGCGGCGCGATCGACGGATCCGACGGGTTGTGGAAGGCGGGCTGCCCCGCCAGCAGGTGGTAGAGGGTCGAGCCGAGCGAGTAGATGTCGGTGGAGGCCGAGTGGGGCCGGCCGGTGAGCACCTCGGGGGCGGCGTGCAGCGGGGTGAAGGCCTGGGAGGTGGCCGAGATCTCCGCGGAGTCCACGACCCGGGCCACGCCGAAGTCGGCGATCGCGGGCTCGCCGTACCGGGAGATGAGGATGTTCTGCGGCTTGATGTCGCCGTGCAGGACGCCCGCGTCGTGCACGGCGGCCAGCGCGCCGGCCAGCTTGACGCCGGCCCGCAGCACGTCGGGCAGCGGAAGCGGGCCCTCCTTGCGGATCTTGTCGCGCAGGGAACCGTGCTCGAAGAAGTCCATCGCGATGTACGGCTTGCCGGAGCGCGTCACGCCGGTGTCGAAGACGGTCACGACGTTCGGGTGGCCGGTGAGGCGGCCGGTGAGCTGCAGCTCGCGCTGGAACCTGCGCATCGTGCGCTGGTCCACCCGGTCCACGGACAGCACCTTCAGCGCCACGACCCGGTCGAGGCGTTCCTGGTAGGCGCGGTACACGACGGCGAACCCGCCCTGGCCCGCCTGATCGAGTACCCGGTAGCCGGGTGCGTCCTCGACTGGCAGCACTCCACTCTCCCCCTGTTGCTGAGGAGTTTAGTGCGAAATATCGGGACTAGAGCGGGTTCATGAGGTACGCGCCGAACGCCACGGACATCAGCGACACCAGCAGGAAGAAGAACACGTAGAACCCGCCGGGCAGGAACGTCAGCCGGGCGAGCTGGTCGGCGTCGGAGTCCCTGGCCTGGCGGCGGCGCCGCTTGTGCTGCAGCTCGATGATCGGCCGGATCCCGCCGAACAGCAGGAACCACGCCGCGACCATGGCCACGACCTGCTGGATGTCGGCCGGCGCGTACATGATCAGGGCGAACACGGCGCCACCCGTGACCAGCAGGATCAGCGCCCCGTACAGGTTGCGGATCAGCAGCAGCATGCAGACCAGGAGCAGCAGCACGCCCCAGATCAGCAGCGAGATGCGGCCCTGCTCGGTCAGCCAGGCGGCGCCCAGCCCGAGCAGCGGGGGCGCCAGGTAGCCCGCGAGCGCGGTCAGGACCATGCCGGGCCCGGTGGGCCTGCCTCTGGTGAGCGTCACGCCCGAGGTGTCGGAGTGCAGGCGGATGCCTTCCAGCTTGCGCCGGGTGAGCAGCGCCATCAGCGCGTGGCCGCCCTCGTGGGCGATCGTGATCAGCCCCCTGGACACCTGCCAGGGCATGCGGAAGCCGACGATCACCAGCGCGACGAGAGCCGAGACCGCCACGACCCAGGGGTCGGGGTCAGGCTGAACCTTGATCAGGTGGGCCCAGAACTTGTCCATCGAGGAGAAACCCTAATCGGTCCGCTTACTGTCCGGGGCGGGGAAAGTGGGGATCCGTCCCGAGCCGGGTGCGGACACCGCGCGACCGTGCGGGGCATGGCCGGTGAGCCGGGCGTGGTCTCATAGGAGGGTGAACGATCGGCACGTGGCGCTCATCAGCGCCTTCTACGACGCTCTGGGCCGCGCGGACTTCGCGGCCATGGAGCGCTGCTACCACCCTGAGGTCAGCTACGGCGATCCCATCTTCCAGGAGGTCGAGGGGCGCGACAGGGTGATGCGCATGTGGCGGCTCCAGCTCGGCGTGCGCGACGGGTTGAAGTCGGAGTACCGCGACGTGACGGCCGACAGCTTCACGGCGACCGCCCACTGGACCGCTCGCTACACCTTCCACAGCACCGGCCGCGAGGTCGTCAACGAGATCGACTCGCTGTTCCGATTCGAGGACGACCTGATTGTTCGCCACCACGACGAGTTCGATTTCCGCAAATGGTCGAAAATGGCACTTGGTAGGCCACATGGGTTGTTGTTCGGATGGACCCCGATGTGGCGCAAGACCATCAGAGACCGCGCGACACAGCGACTCGACGAGATGAGCCCGTCGTAACGGGAAGAAGGAGGGGCGATGGCCAGGGTCAAGGGGTTCAGGCGCAGCGGGGACGTACGCGAGGAGGCGCCCGAGCACTCGATGGACCCGCGTGCGGCCGAGGAGCGCCCCTATCGCCCGACGGTCATCGACAACGCGATCTACCAGGACGGCGAGCGGGTCGACAACCCCGGCTCGCTCGCCGACGCCTTCGAACGCCTCAAGCAGATGCCGGACGCGATGGCCTGGATCGGGCTGTACCGGCCGAAGGAGTGGGAGCTGGTCAAGCTCGGCGAGGAGTTCGAGCTGCACGAGCTGGCGCTGGAGGACGCCATCGTCGGCTCGCAGCGCCCCAAGGCCGACCGCTACGGCGACACGCTGTTCGTGGTGCTGCGCGCCGCGCGTTACCTCGACGACGTGGAGGAGGTCGCCTTCGGCGAGGTGCACGTCTTCGTCGGCCCCAACTTCGTCATCACCGTCCGCCACGCCGAGGCCCCTGACCTCCAGGCCGTCCGCAAGCGCATGGAGTCCGACCCCGAGCTGCTGCGGCAGGGCCCGCAGGCCGTCCTGTACGCCATCCTCGACGCCGTGGTCGACGGGTACGCGCCGGTGGTGGCCGGGCTGCAGAAGGACATCGAGGAGATCGAGGTCCAGGTCTTCGGCGGCGACCCGTCGGTCTCGCGGCGCGTGTACGAGCTGTCGGGCGAGGTGATCGAGTTCCAGCGGGCGACGGCGCCGCTGGTCGGTATGATCCACGGGTTCATCGCGGGGGCGCGCAAGTACGGGGTGACGGACGAGCTGCAGAGCTACCTGCGCGACGTGGCCGACCACGCGATCACCGTGACGGAGCGGATCTCGTCCTTCCGCCAGATGTTGCAGAGCATCATGGTCGTCAACTCCACCCTGGTCACCCAGGCCCAGAACGCGGAGATGGCCCGGATGACCGAGGCCAGCATCCAGCAGGGCGAGGAGGTCAAGAAGATCTCCGCCTGGGCCGCCATCCTCTTCGCCCCCACCCTGGTCGGCACCGTGTACGGGATGAACTTCGACTTCATGCCCGAGACGCACTGGGCGTTCGGCTACCCGTTCGCCATCGTGCTCATGGCGGCGGTCTGCGTGGCGCTCTACACGGTCTTCAAACGCCGCAACTGGCTCTGAGCCGCCGCTGATCAGTCGGGGAAGCCGATCAGCCGCAGCTCCGCCTCGCTGACGGCGCGGCGCAGCTCCTCCGTGTACGTCGCCACCCGGTCGGCGTCGAACCTGGCCGAGGGGACCGAGATGGAGAAGGCGCCCACGGCGGTGCCGCGGCCGTTGCGCAGGGCCGCGCCGATGGCCGAGACGCCCTGCTCGGTGCCCTCGATGTTGAGCGCGTGGCCACGGGCGCGCACCTCGGCCAGCTCGTGCGTCAGGACCGCGCGGTCCCTGGCCGGCAGGTGCTCGTACAGGTCCCACAGCTCCTCGGGCGGCAGGTCCGCGAGCAGCGCCTTGCCGCCCGAGGCCAGGTGCGCGGGCAGGATGGTGCCGCGCCGGTCGCCCACGTGCAGGAGCTGCGCGGACTCCACGCTGTCCAGGAAGCGCACCTCCGCGCCGACCCTGACGACGAGGTTCACCGTCTCCTGGACGCGGGCGCACAGGGCCTCCATCGCGGGCCGGGTGCGGGCGCGCAGCTCGCGCAGGGCGGAGCCGCCCGGGACGGCCGGGGTCGAGGCGAGGAACGGCCCCGGCAGGTACGTGTGCTGCTCGTCCTGCACGGCGAAGTCGCGGTAGACCAGCATCGCCAGCAGCCGGTGCGCGGTGGAGCGGGCGATGCCCAGCTCGCCGGCCACGTCGGTGACCTGCACGCGGCCACGGTCGCGCAGCATGTGCAGGACGAGCAGCGCGTTGTCCACCGAGCCCAGGGCGTACGGGGGCCTGTTCTTCACAGCAGGATGCTAGTACCGCCCGGCACGATCACCGTCAGCACGCCCGGCGCCTCGGGGGACACGACGGTGACGGCCTCGGCCGTGCGGAGATAGCCGGTGGAGACCAGCATGGGCCGCACGGCCAGCCCCTCCCCCGGGAACTGCAGCACCGTGACCCTGAACCCCTCGGGATCGCTCAGCTCCACGGCCCCCTCACGCCGCGACACCACCTCGAACGCCGGGTCGAAGTGCCACAGGCTGCGCAGGGTCCCCGAGGCCACGGTGTCGTGCACGGCCAGCGTGTCGGGGTCGTGGTTGACCACGACGTGCCGGGTCCTGGTCGTCCCGTAGGCGTCGTCGGCCAGCTCGTAGCTCTGGCTGGACGGGCCGACGGCCGAGCGCAGCAGGCGGGTGGCGGTGCCGGGGCGAAAAGTCCCCGACGTCGGGACGGGGACGTTGTGGGCCTGCGGGGAGCGGGTCCACTCGACGTAGCCGGTGCGCTCGTAGGAGTGGAAGCCGGCCTCCACCAGGATGCGGCGGCCCCTGGCCGAGTAGGTGACGCCCAGGTGGTCCTCGTGGCCGTGCAGCCGCCGCCCCGGGCCGAACCTGATCGAGTAGTGGGCGGCGTCCGGGTCGTCCCACGCGGTCCTGCCGAACACGTAGCCCCCGTCGAAGATCCGCACCGGCGGCCCCTCGTGCGCGAACCCGTCCGCGCGGGCGTCGGCCGGGCTGTCGCCGATGGGCACGAGCCGGCCGTCCGGCTGGGTGGCGTGGGCCACGTACGACTCCAGCGCCCGCCGCCTGGCCAGCAGCCGCTCCGGCACCTCGGCCCCGCTCTCCCTGATCGCGCGCAGGGCGACGCCGAGGCGGCGGTGCACGTACAGGCCGTAGCGCGGCGCCTGCTCGTGCAGGACGCCCTGGGCGTCGACGGCCAGCTCGGCCGAGGCGGTCATCCTGCGTACGGCCAGGTCCCGCCAGCGTGCCCGGCCCAGGCGGCAGCCGACGACCAGCAGCGCGATGTCCTGGTCGAGGCCGTGGTTGTGGCCCTCGCGGTAGAGATCCGGGTCGGCCAGGACCTCGCCGTGCTCGGCCAGGCTGTCCCACAGGACCGCGGTGCGCACGTGCTCGCTCAGGCACACCAGCGCCGGGGCGCGCAGCGCGACCGCGTGCTCGGCCCACGCCCAGGGGCTGACGCCGGGGCCGTTCCTGGGGTTCGCGGCGATCCAGTCGTCGGTGACGGCCTGGGCGCGGTCGAGGCAGGCCCGCTCACCCGTGCGCTCGTAGGCGGACACCAGGCGGCCCATCCAGCGCAGCGCGTGCAGGTGCAGCGCCCAGGAGCGGTTGCCGTGCGGGTTCGCGGCCCAGTCGATCGGGGTGCCGAGCCGCACCGGCGGCAGCTTCACGAACCGCACCAGGCCGTCCATCACCTCCTCCACGTCGATCCCGGGGAACTGGTCGCTCAGGCAGATGGCCTGGCCTGAGGTCGTGCGGGCACGCCGGAACACGTCATGACTCCTGTTTTTGGGCGCGCGGGACCCACGCGCGGCACCATACGGTTCAGCGGGGGCCCTCGTCGGTCCAGCCGGCGACGAGGACGAGCTCCGAGCGCGTGCCGTCCTGGCTGGACAGCACCTGCGAGGTGCCCGGATCGATGATCAGGGTCCGGCGGACGCCGGTGGGCAGGCCGAAGGAGAACGCCTCACCGGCGCGCCCCCGTTCGTCGGTGGCCGTACCCAGGTAGCGGACCTCGGGCAGGTCGGCGAGCGCGCGGTAGGCGGCGGCGCGCACGCCGGGCGGGGACGGCTTGGTCCACAGCAGGCCGCCGAGCGCGTCGGCGAGCAGGCCCTGCGAGCCGGGCGGCAACATCGCCGACACCCGCTCGCGCAGCGCGGCGGCGTCGGCGGGCAGCGCCTGGATCTGCTCGAAGGTCAGGTCGCGCCCGGCCATGCTGAACGGCGCGCGGCCGGTGACCCGGGTGACGCGGCCCTGCTCGGCGGTCCACGCCCGGCCCTGCCTGGTGACCCACAGCTCGCTCTGCCTGGTGCCGTCGTGCAGCTTCCTGACGTGCCAGTACGTGCCCCGCGACGTGGCGGACGCGGCCGAGGTCGCGGCCGTCAGCAGGATCTGCCTGCCCGCCTCCACGGGTGGTTCGCGGGGGATCAGCAGGAACAGCGCGAGGGCAGCGGCGGTGGCCGGGAGCACCGCCAGCCAGGACAGGCGGCGGCGCCGGCGGCGCACCGTGATCCGCCGCCACACCCTGGTCTGGGCGTGCGGAGCCGGCTCCGGCGTGCCGTACAGCTCGCGGATCAGCTCATCCATCGCCCCGCACCTCCCCCAGCCGGCCGCGCAGCTTCTTCCTGGCGCGGCTCAGGCGGGAGCCGACGGTGCCGTACGGGATGCCGAGCGCGGTGGCGATCTCGTCGTGGCTCAGCCCGGCCAGCGCCACCAGCAGCAGCACGTCGCGGTCGCGCCGGTCCAGCTCGGCCAGGGCGGCGGCCAGCTCGGGGCGCAGGCTCTGGGCGCTGACGCGTACGGCCACCGACTCCTCGTGGCCCGGGGCGTCGGTGTCGGCGCCGCAGCGGCCCAGGGCGCGCAGCGTGCGGGCCTCCAGGCGGCGGTGCTTGCCGATGAGGTTCGTGGCGATGCCGTACAACCAGGCCCGCACCCCCGCGCGGGACGGGTCGTAGCGGTCGCGCTTGCGGAACGCCGTCAGGAACGTCTCGGCCACGATGTCCTCGGCGATGTCCGGGCCGAGCCGCTGGGCGGCGTAGGCGTGGATCTCGCCGAAGTACGCGTCGAACACCGCGGCGAACGCGTCGGCGCCGTCCAGCGTGTCGTGCACGGCGCCCGGCGCGCGGGCCGTCCAGGGCACCGTGGCCGCGATGGTCTCCCCCGTCATGTGCAACCTTCCGGATGTATCAGTGTTCATCTGGTATCACCCGATACACCGGATCGCTTTCACGCTCCTTCGAGGAAGCGGCGTACGTCGGCGACCTCGTCGTCCAGCGCGGGCAGCTCGTCGAACGCCTGCACGCTCACCTGGGCGCCCTTCCGCCCCCACACGCCCTTGATCTCGCCGTTCACCAGCACGGCGGGGCGCAGGATGCCGCCGCCGGGGAACACCTTCTTGGCGTGCTCGGGGGCCAGGACGGGGTCCCTGCTCCGCCAGCCCAGCACGTACTCGTCGAAGGCGGGCAGGAGGCGGAGCAGCGGGGCGTCCTCGGGCGGCGGCGCGGGCGCTTCGCTCAGGCCCCAGGCCGTGCGGGCCTGCCCGGCGGGCAGGCCCGACCAGGCGGCCAGGTCGTCGGGGGTGGCGGGGTGGTGGGCGCGGCGGTAGCGGGTGGCCAGCTCCTTCAGCGCGCGTTCGCGGTCGGGCTCCGGGGTGATCGGGGCGCCGAGCCAGTCGGCGGCGTGGACGTACGTGGGCTTGCCCGCGCGCTGCGGCCCCAGGACGGCCAGGCCGTGGTGGGCGGCCAGTGCCACCAGGTGCACGACGCCCTGGCCGCGGGCGCGGCCCTTGAGGCGTTCCTCCAGGTCGGCCTTGGTGAGGGGGCCCTGGCCCGCGAGAGCCGCGGTGATGAGCGGGAGGAGGTCGTCGCCCGTGACGCCCTCTTCGGCGAGGCGGCGCAGGGTGCCGGTGGCGCTGCCGGTGAGGGCGTGGAGCCAGGGGAGGTCGTCGGCGTGCACGAAGTGGAGGGTGCCGCGCGGGCCCCACGTCCTGACGATCTCGCGGGACTGCCAGGCCGCCTCCACGTCCGCCGGGGTGAGGGTGGCGGAGCGGGCGCGGAAGGCCAGCAGGGCGGAGGGGACGTCCTGGGCCTGCATGGCGGTGAGGCCGCTGACGATGTCGCCGGGGGTGAGGCCGGGCGGGCGGTGCAGGAGCTGGGCGCCGACGCTTCTCATGGCGCAGATCATCGCACCGCCGCCGCTCTCATGCCGTCACCGTCGCGTCCGTGATCAGCGGAGGAGGAGGCGGTGGCGGAGGCGGGTGAGGAAGGGGGTGCGGGCGCGTACGGCCCTGCGGATGGCGTCGCTGCGTTGCCAGGCCTCGGTGGCGGCGGTGTCGGTGACGCTCTCGGGGGCGTACCGCACGAAATTGGAAATTTCGGCCAAAGGCTGGAGATGTACGGAAATATCGCCCGGCTGGCGGGACACCACGTCGCCTGCCGTCAGGGCGTGCTCCTTGCCCAGCCCCAGGTCGTCGCACGCCTGCCGCCACGCCCCCAGCACCCGCTCCCCGGGCTCCTCGGCGCGGCGACGCCCCTGCCTGCGCCGCCACGGCACGGCGGCCACCACTCCCGCGTACACCACCAGCAGCCCGCCCGCCACCACCGCCGCGAGCAGCGACGGGTCAGGCCCGCCGGCCACCCGCTCGTCCTGGCCCGCCGCCTGCGGCTCGGACTGCTTGGGCCGGTCGCTGCCGCCCTTGGCGAACTCGCCCTCCAGCTGCTCGCTCTCCTCGATCGCCGAGGAGGCCACCTCGTGGTCGTCCTTGGCGCCGCTGCGGCCGGGCGTCGGATAGAACGGCCGCCACCCCAGCCCGTCGAACTTGATCTCCGCCCACGCCATGACATGCCCCGACTTGACGTGATAGACGCCGCCGGTTTCCTGCCCCGGCCTGAACCCCACGACCACCCTCGACGGCAGCCCGAGCGTCCTGGCCATCAGCGCGAACGTGGCCGCGAACTGCTCCGACGTCCCCCTGTGCGTGGTCTGCAGGAAGAACTCCAGGCCCTTGAGCGAGTGTCCGGGCGGTGCGGTGACGTCGTAGGCGGCGCTCGTGCGCAGGTAGCTCTGCAGCCGGTACGCCTGCTTGATCGGCTCGCCGGCGCCCTTGACGGCCTGCTGGGCGAGCCTGCGGAAGAGCTGTTCCTGGGGGGCGTCGGGGAAGGCCGTCAGGGCCGGATCGCGTACGGGGCCGGCGGCCAGCAGGTCGTCCCTGGTGGGGCGGGGCACGCGGGAGGTCACCTCGTAGCTGAAGCCCTTGGCCGGCTTGTCCGCGGCCAGCAGCGAACCGCTGGCCGGGTCCACGGCCAGGCCGCTGACTCCGTTGACCTCCTCGGGGCGCTCGGCGGCTGGCAGCCAGGTGCCCGGCAGGCCGCCGAACGTGACGCGCTGCCGCACCACGTCGGCCGCACCCGTCCACTCGCCGTCGGGGACCCGTCCGCCGGTGGGCTGGAAGCGGGCGCTCGACGTCCACCGGACGCCGTCGTACCGGTCGAGGACGGCCAGCCGCCAGTTCTGCGGCTTGTCTGCCCTGACCGTGAACAGCTCGCGGTCGGGGATCTGCAGCCAGGCCGAGACGCGGTCGAGGGGGCTGACGCTGTCCACGCGGGCGGGAGGAGGCAGGTCGACGTCCTGGCGGGGGTTGTACGGCTCGGCGGCGATGGGCAGCAGCGGGGCCGCCACCAGGGCGAGCGCGGCCAGCGCGGCGGCCGACGGGATCCCGGCCAGCAGCCACACCGGGGAGCGGTCGTCGCGGATCAGCGCCAGGGCGGCGATCAGCACGAACAGCGCCGCCGCCACCGGCACGTTCGAGCCCTCGCCGTCCACGCCCAGCAGCAGCGCCACACCGTAGACGGCCAGGGCGGGGAGTGCGGCAGTGATCCGGGTGGTGGTGCGGCTCAGGATCTCCGCGCCGATGGTGGCCGCCGCCCAGACGAGGGTGTGGACCAGCACCAGCAGCTCGGGGTCCGGCTGCGCGGGGAGGAGGGTGGTGAGCAGGGCGTGCCAGGCGTTGGCCACGTCGGTGGGGACGGTGGGGGACAGCGTTCCGTACAGGGGGATGGTGCCGGCCAGCCAGAGGACCAGGTCCAGGGCGAGGGCCAGCCAGAGGGGGCGGGTGCGGGTCAGGGCGGCCACGGCTGCGGGGGCGGTCGCGGCGGGGATGACGGCCAGGAGCAGCTCCGTTCCTGGGAACACCCGGTGGAAACCCCATCCGGCCACGCCCGCCAGGGCCGCGACCATCGCCAGCCCGGCCAGCCGCCGCCACAGCGGGCCTGCTGGCGCGGCGGTGTGCTGGATGGTGCCGGGTGCGCTGCGGCCTGCGGCGTGCCCGCCTCCGGCAGGGGCGCCCGTGTCGGCGCGATGCCCGCCGCCGTCAGGTGCGCGCAGCCCGACGCCGCCAGTGGCGGCCGAGCCGGCGCCATGCCTGCCCACGCCGGGAGCGCCCGGCAGGTTGCCGTAGGTCATCGGGCCCCCCAGGCCACCGGCAGCTCGTCCAGGGCGGCGATCGGCACGACCGTCACCCCCGCCGGCCCGGCCGGAGCGGGGCCGGAGCCGGTGTAGACGCAGAGGACGCGGTCGAAGCGGCGCCGTACCCCCGCGGCCCGTCCCACCTCCGACGGATCCCCGGTCACGAGCACCAGCGCCCCGCCACCCCGAGCCATCCGCAGCGCCTCGGTGACCCCGGCGGTGCCCGGCCGCACCAGGGCGAGGCGGTCCAGCACGGTCTCGGCGTCCGGCTTCGGGTCGGGCAGCGGCCCGTCGCCGGTGAGGACGCGTACCGGGAAGCCCGCCCGCGCGGCGGCGACGGCGGCCGAGGCGGCGGCGTCCACGGCCACCTCCGTCAGACCCCGCGTGTCGAGCAGGACCGTCGTGGTGGGCAGGCTGGCGTCGATGAGCTGGCGGACCATCAGGGTGCCGGTGCGGGCGCTGGAGCGCCAGTGCACGTGGCGCAGGTCGTCGCCCACGACGTACTCGCGCAGGGTGTGGAAGGTGACCGTGCCGGCGGGGGCGTTGTCGCTGGTGGGGCCCTCCAGATGGTGGGCCTTGCCGGACGGCGGGACGGGCAGGGCGACCGTGCGCGGGCGTACCAGGAGGGTGGCGGGACGGCCGTACTCGCGGACCCGGCGCGTCAGCCCGAACGGGTCGGCGCGCACGAGCACGAGCGGGCCCACCGGGATCTCCCCCCGCGCGTCGGTGGGCAGCGGGTACGACACCGTGCGCGCCGCGCCCTTGGGCAGCCGGGGCAGGTCCACGGTGTGCTCGGCGGAGCCGAGGCGGTCCTGGGCCCGCAGCCCGGACAGGCCGCGGCTGCCGAGGTTCGTCACGCTCAGGACGGCCACGGCGGCCTCGCCGCGCGGCACCTTGAGCGGGGTGACCTCCCTGTGCACCTCCAGCCGGGGCCGCGGAGCGGTCCACGCCACGGCGGCGGCCAGCGCGAGCAGCGCGCCCGTGGCGAGCACGACGGGCTCCGGGTAACCGAGCGCGAAGCCGGCGACGTACAGCACCACGGCCCCCGCCAGCGTGCCCCACCCCAGCGGGGTCAGCACCGCGGTGAGCCGCACCCGCGGACCCGGCGGCGAAGCGTGCGGCGCGCGCGGACCCGGCGGCGAGGCGTGCGGCGCGCGAGGGCCCGGCGGCGCGGCGGGCCGCGCGGGCGGGTCCGGTGGCGAGGCGAGCGGCGCCCGGGGGTCCGGTGGCGGGGTCGGCCGCTGACGCGGGTCCGGTGGGGTGGGGTGCACCTACGCCGCCTGTGGCACCGGCATCCCGGCGAGGAGCTCGCCGAGCGCGGCGGCCGCGGTGACCTCGCGCAATTCGGCCTCGGGTGTGAGGATCAGGCGGTGGGCCAGCACGGGCACGGCCAGCGCCTTGACGTCCTCGGGCACCACGTAGTGCCGCCCCGCCGCGGCGGCCTTGACGCGCGCGGCGCGCAGCAGCGCGAGGCTGCCCCGGGGGCTGGCGCCGAGCCGCAGGTGCGGGCTGGTACGGGTGGCGCCGCACAGCGCCACGATGTAGTCGTAGACCGGGTCGGCCACGTGGATGCGCGAGGCGAAGTCGATCATGCCGGCCACGTCCGAGGAGCGTGCCACCACGGGCAGCCGCTCGACCTGCGGCCCCGTCGGCATGCCCTTGAGCACCTCCACCTCGGACGCGTGATCCGGGTACCCCACGGAGATCTTCATCAGGAACCGGTCGAGCTGGGCCTCGGGCAGCGGGTACGTGCCGTCCATGTCCACCGGGTTCTGCGTGGCCACGACCAGGAACGGCCGGGGCACCGGATGCGGCTCGGCGTCCACCGTGACCCGGCGCTCCTCCATCACCTCCAGCAGCGCGGCCTGCGTCTTCGGGGAGGCGCGGTTGATCTCGTCGGCGAGCACGATGTTGGCGAAGACCGGCCCCTGGTGGAACTCGAACTTCTGGTGCGCCTGGTTGAAGATCGACACGCCGGTGATGTCGCTGGGCAGCAGGTCGGGCGTGAACTGGATGCGCCGCCACTCCGCGTCCACGCTGGCCGCGAGCGAACGCGCGAGCGTGGTCTTGCCGGTGCCGGGCACGTCCTCGACCAGCAGGTGCCCCTCGGCGAACAGGCAGATCAGGGCCAGCTCGATGGCCTCGTGCTTGCCTCGGATGATGCGCTCGATGTTGCCGGCCAGTAGCTGGAAGCGCTGCGCGAACTGGCCCGCGAGCTGCTGCTGCGGTTGTTGTTGCTGCTGATGTTGCTGGTCGTAGGCGGCCGGCTGCTGGTACTGCTGGTCGTAGGCGGCGGGCGGCTGTTGCTGGTACTGCTGCTGATCGAACTGGTCCTGGTAGTTGTACTGGGTCAACTGAGTCCCCTTCTCAGTCGGTGCACTCGAAGAGCGGCCCCTCGGGGAAACCGCCGTCCGGAGTCGCCACCAGAGTGTCGTTCAGGTAGCCGTTGCCGTACTGGCTCTCAATCCTGTTCCAGATGTCACTGGACCTACCGGTCGAGGAGTCGGTGTAGGACGCGCCCTTGACCTGGCAGATCACGGTCAGCGTGATGTACTGGCCCTGCGGGATCTTGCCGGCCTCGCCGCTGGGCGACGGCCCGGGGCGGATCAGCGTGTTGGTGTCGTCGTTGCTGGCGTTCTTGTACTGCTGGCGCGGGTAGGCCAGGTCCACCTCGGTGGTGGCCACGTCGGGGCTCTCGCCGGCGGCGTTCCTGGCCTTGAGCTTGAAGGCGTGCTTCTGGTTGTTCTTGAGCCCGTCCACGGTGAACGACGTGCCCTTGATGCCGCTGTCGGTGGCGGCGCCGGTCAGCTCGTACGTGGTGGCGTCGTCGGCGCCCTGGGGGGCGGTCCAGGTCAGCTCGGCGCCCCGGTTCCTGGCCTTGGCGGCGAAGCCCGTGGGCGAGCCCGGCGCCACGCACGGCCGTACCCCGGCGCTGGGCTCCGACTCGACCTCGCCGCCCGACCAGTGCGCGACCACGGTGAAGGTGTACTCCTTCGCGCAGTCGCCGCCGGTGAACTCGAACTGGAACGGCCCCTCCGCGTCCACCGACTGCGGGGTGGACCTGCCGTCGCCGGAGGTCTGCAGCGTGTACCGCTCGACCTGGCCCCCGTCCGACGGGCTGAAGGTCACCGTGACCTTGCCGGGGCCGGACCTGGCGGTCACGGCGCCGGGCGCGGAGGGCGCGGTGGCCGACGGCGTCGGGGTGGGGCTCTTGGTGGGTGCCTCACGGGTGGGGGTGGCGCTGGGCCGCTCGGAGGTCTTGACCGGGTCCGGGACGGGCTCCTGCTCGGGCTCGGGGTCGGGCGGGGTGTCGGTACGGGTGGGCTCGGTGCGCGGGGTCGGCCTGGGCTTGGGGGTGTTGGACGGGCCCGGAACGTCGGAGTCGTCCTTGTCCACGTCGTGCTTGCGGCCCTCGGGGTCGATGACGACGGCCTTGTCGCCGTTCTCGTCGTTCGCCCAGAGCAGGCCGTCCTTGACGAACACGTCCACCGGGCCAGGGCCCTGCGCCACCTGGAGCTTGGTGGGCCGCCCGCCCGCCGCGCTGTCCCAGACGATCAGGGAGCCGCTGCCCTGGTCCGGCACGTACACCTTGGTGCCGAGCACCTGCGGCACGCCCAGCGCGGCCGGGTCGCCGGTGGCGAGCTTGGTGCTGAGCACGGAGTTGGAGCCCGTGTCGATCACCACGAGCAGGCCCGAGTCGCCGGGGGCCAGGATCGGCACCAGGGCGCCCTCCGTGCCGGCCGGGGTGAGCGCGCCGCCCTTGGCGGCCTGGGCCACGCCCTTGGGCAGGGTGATCTCGCCGACGCCGCCGTCCGAGCCGATGATCGTGGCGGTGGCGGCCCGGGTGTTGACGACGACGGGCAGGCCGCCGGCGATGGTGACCGACAGCTCCTCACCCGGCTCGCCGACCTTGATCGGGCTCGCCACCGTGCCGTTCGTGACCGGGACGACCTGGCCCTGCGCCGTCACGGGCACCCAGAGGCGGCCTCCGCCGTCGATGCGGGCCGCGCCCAGCGGCCCCGGCAGGGTGATCGCGGCGCCGAGGGTGTCGAGGGTGCCGGGGTTGATCTGCTGGACCCTGCCCGCGGCGGGGTCCACGGCGTAGGCGGTGTCGCCGGACATGGCCAGCTGCATCCCGGCCGCGCCGAAGTCGCGGCTCTCGGTCACGGTGAGCTGGCTGGGCTCGACACGGCTGACGTAGCCGGTCCGGTCGTCCACGAGCAGGACGTGGCCGCCGTCCTGGACGACGCGGAGCTGTCGCCCCGCCTTGTCGTCGAGGTAGCCGTCCACCTCGCCGGACAGGCCGTTGACGTGCACGATCTTGCCGCGGGCCTTGGTCCACAACCAGGCGCCGACGTCGGCCAGCTTGGGGTTGGCGCTGGAGACGCCCACGCCGAACCACGCCGCCGCGGCGACCAGGACCACGGCCGCCGCCCCGGCGATCACCGCCGTGGTGCGGTCGCCTCGGAGCACGCCCACCTTGCTTACCCACCCCGGTTTGTATGGCTAGGGAGCGTTTCGCCCCGGAATAACGGGGATCACCCTAGCGCCCGGATGTCCCTCGCGGGTATGTACTGGCTGGTAGCCATGGGAGCGCTGGTGCGTGGGTGCCAAGAGTGTCGGTGTGAAGCCGTACCTTAGAGCCCGTGCCAGAACAGCCCCTGACCCTCGACTCCGTCCTCACCGACGAGGCGGTCCTGTCCACCTACCGCCGCATGTTCGCCGCGCTGGCCCGCGACAGCGGGGCGGTGGTCGACGACCCGGCCCTGGTCGACATCGCCGAGACGCTGTTCGCGGCGTTCGCGGAGGCGGGCGAGGAGTGGCTGACCCACGAGCAGATGCGCTTCGCCTGCCGGGCCTACCCCACCGACCAGTTCGACAACCGGCTGCGCGTGCTCAAGGGGCTCGGCGCCATCCGCGAGGTGTTCCCCAAGCCCAACCAGCTGCGTTACCGCGCCTCGTTCACCAGCGTGGTGGGGCTGATGTTCATCAGGCGGATGATGGACGACGGCGGCCAGTCCGAGATGCACCGGCTGCTCGCGCTCGAAGACCTCAACGTCGCCGACCCGCGCACCACCATGGAGGAGGCCAGGCAGAGCGCGCTCAACCTGGCGCGCGCGTTCCGCCTGTGGGCGCTGGAGCTGATCACGCTCACCACGGGCACCATCGAGGAGCTGCGCGAGCAGGCGCCCAAGCTGTGGGGCACCGAGGAGATCGCGCGGCGCGCGCAGGGCCTGCACGGCACGATCCTGACCCGCTGGCCGGAGCTCGACCGGGTCTGCACCGACCTGCGGGCCGCCATCTACGCCTACAGCGACGCCTCGCGCCGCGCCGCCGGCCGCCTGGCCGACTCGGCCGGCACCACCCGCAACCTGACGCTGCTGCCCACCGAGACGTGGCGGACGTTCGCGCAGACGGCGTCCAAGGAGCGGCTGGCCGCCGTGCTCGACGGGTTCGTCTTCGACGCGCCCGCGCCCTGGCACGATCCCGCGGCCATCGCGCGCGCCGTGGACGAGGCGCCGCGGCCCGTCCCCGCGCAGCCCACTCCTCCGCGCTCCACGCTGCCCGACCCTGGCCCCGAGTCCTCCCTCGACTCCACGCCGGGCGCCGCGATCGAGCGGCTCACGCAGATGGCCGAATCACTGCTGGGCGACGCCTCGCGCGTGGCGCTGGGCGACGTGCTGGGCTCCGCCGACTGGGTCGCGGCGCGGCGCGTCCTCGCCGACCTGACCACCGTGGACCTGCGTCCCGAGCTGCCCTACCGGCTCACGTGGTCCGACGGGCTGACCGTCGATCCCGGCCGCGAGCCCGCCTGGCTCTCCCACGGCTACCTGGAGCGCACCTGATGGACCAGCGGCAAGCGGCCGTCTCCCATGCGCTGGTGCGCGCCTACGGGCCCGCCCGGCTCGGCCCCGGGGTGCCCGCCGCTCCCGGCATGATCCGCCTGACCAGGCCCGACTCCACCGGCGACGCCCTGCCCGCCTGGCCCGACGGGGTGACGCCGTCCCTGCTGGAGGAGCACCAGGTGGCGCCCGTGGCCGTGGAGCGGTCCGGCGAGACGCGGCGGGTGCTGGCGGCGGTGCTCAAGTGTTGCTGGACCGATCTGTCGGTGGACCCGTGGCCGGGGGATCCGGCGCCGGTGGAGCTGGTGCTCGATACGTATCGGGAGCTGATCGGCCGTACCGACGATCTGATGCGCAACTGGGCCAGGGGCGCCCTGCGGCGGCTGCACGACTCGGCCTGGATCGTGCTGGATGACGGGGTGGTGCTGCTTGGGCCCAGGTGCGCGTTGTGGCCGGTGGAGGCGCATGCGCAGTTGCAGGAGCTGGTGCGGAGGCTGCCCGAGCCTGAGCGGGCGGCGTTGACCGTGGTGGGTGATGCTGACATCGTCGCTGCGGCGCGGGCGGGGGGTGGGAGGGCGGCCTCGGGGCCGGATCCCGAGGCGGTGGGCTCCCCCGTACCGGAGGCTGTGGAGCTGGCCGGGGTCGGCGGGCGGGTCGAGGGTGGGGCGGCCGAGTTCGACGACCTGCTGGGCGGCTACGACGAGCGGCGGCGGGCCGAGCTGGTGGCGGCGTTCATGGCGGTGGAGCACGCGGCCGAGCCGGTGCAGGAGGTGCGCTTCGCCGCTCTGCGCGACCCGGCGCTGCGTCACACGCTGGGCGAGATGCTGGCCAGACGCGGCCGTACGCTGATCCAGCACCGCGACCGCTGGACCTCCGGCTACGACGACGGTGTCGCCGCCACGATCGGCGCCCTCGACGCCGCCGGCACCGCCGACCCGGTGCGCGGGCCGCTGGGGGTCGGTGAGCGGGCGGTGCTGACGCTGGTGCTGGTGCATTCGGTGGCCATCCCGCGGGCCGAGGGGCTGCTGCCGGAGGACTCGTGGCTGTCGCCGCACCCCACCCCGGTGGAGGAGCTGCGCCGCCACACCCAGCTCCCGATCGGCGAGCTGGAGTCGGCGTTGCGGACGCTGCGGCACGCGGGGCTGCTCGCCCAGGTGAAGGCCGGTGAGGAGGCGGGCGGTTACGTGCCGGGGCCGCAGTTCCACCGGCTCACCCCGGCGACGCGGCGGCGGTTGCAGGAGGAGCTGATCCTGGCGGCGGGGCCCAACACCCCGCTCGCGGCGGCCGTGGTGGCCAGGAGATCGGCCAGATGAGGCACATGCCAGATGAGGCACAGGTACGTATGGACAGAAGGGTAACGGGGGTCCGAGTTGTCGCAGGTGGAGAACGTCGTCGGGGACCGGGTGCTGATCGCCGTGCAGGCGGTCAACATCTCACGGCTCTCGACCCATCCCGTGCCCACCGTCCCCGGCACGCTCATCGTCGTGGCCGGCGCGGGCCCCAAGGACTCCAACGGGGCGGGCAAGTCCTCGTTCATCGCCTCCATCACCGCGCTGCTGGGTGACGAGCAGTGGCGCTTCGCCTCGGGCGCCAAGGCGGTGTCGGAGCTGCTGTTCAACGCCGAGCTGGCCAGCGGGGCCGGGGCTCGGCAGTGGGCCAGTGCCGATCACGGGTACATCGTGGGGGTCTTCGGGCCGCCCGGCATGAACGGCTTCGAACCGGCTCCGCACGCGGACGGCCATGTTCTCGGCGAGGGACAGGTCAGCGGTGCGGCGGTGGACGGCTCCGGTGGCGGCCAGAGGGGCAGCGCGGTGGCGAGCGACGCCGGGCTTGCACCGGCCGGAGGCGGTGACGGTGGGGAGCTCGTGCTCGGGGAGGCCGACGGCGGGGAGCTGTTCGAGGTGCCCGACACCTCGGGCGGGGCGCTCACCGTGTGGCTGAAGGTCAACCAGGAGGCGCCGCACCTGGAGATCCGGTGGCGGGAGGGCGTGCACCTGGCGGCGTCCCTGTCCGAGGCCGAGCGGGTGGCGCGGGCCGATGAGATCTGGGCGTCGCTGCCCAAGTCGGCCGGGCGCCGCGACGTCGTGGCGCGCGACCTGACCAAGGTGCTCTACGGCGACAAGGTCAGGTGCGTGTCGTTCCTGTCCACGTCCGTACGCAGCAAGGTCGCCACCAACCTGCTCTCCCAGCCGCTCAACGAGATCTCCCCCGAGCGCGTCTTCGAGGCCATCGCCGCGCTCACCGGCCTGGACGCCGAGCTGGAGCAGGAGCGCGAGGCTCGGCGGGATGAGCACGCCAAGCGTGTACGGGCGGCGCAGGCGGGCGAGCGGCTGGCCGAGTTCGAGGCGGAGTCGAAGGCGCTGCTGACCACGTTCGACCGGCGGGACCAGGCACGGATCCGGCTGGCCGACGCGCTGCGGTGCTGGCGCGGGCGGCAGGCGCGCAAGCTCGCCGACGCCGCGGCCAAGGACGAGGCGCTGGCCGCCGACCTGGAGCGGCACCGGGCGGCGGGCGAGGCGGCGGCCGAGGCGATCGCCATGGTCAAGGCGGAGATCGCCACCCTGCGCGAGGACACCCTCGACCGGCAGGTCTCGCAGGCCCGCAAGGAGTTGTCGGCGCTGCAGGCGCGGGCGGCCAAGCTCGACGCCGACCGCGCCGTGGCGGAGAACTCCGCCGACGAGCTGCGCGGGTTGATCCCGGCGCTGGAGGAGTCCAGGCGGTTCGCCGACGGACGGGACGTGCCCACGGCCGAGCGCGAGCTGGGCGAGGTGCGGCTGCGGCTCAACGAGGAGCTCAAGGCTCTGGGCGTGGCCGACCAGGAGGTGGCCTCGGCGCAGGCGGCGCTGGACGACGCCGAGGGTGGTCCGGCGGCGGCCCAGCTCAACGCGCTGGCGGCGGCGGGGATCGGGGCGACCGGGCTGCTGGATGCGTTGGACGTGGCCGAGCAGGCCCGCGACGCGGCACACACACCCCCGACCGCCCTGCCCGGTTCCCGCTCAGCACGAGACGCTGGTGGTGCCGGCGCGGGTGGTGGTGCTGGGGCTGACGGCGGGCAGGCGCTGGGTGAGGCGCTCAAGGCGCGCTACGGGAAGACGGCTGGCGCGGGGGCCACGACGGGGCATGAGCGCGGGCTGGCGCTCGGGGAGCTGCGCGGGTGGCCGAACGAGCATGCCGTGATCGTGGACGCCGCGCAGCTCGACGAGGCCGCCGCCGCGTTGGCGGAGCTGCCCGGGTCCGTGCTGGTGAGCGCGGCCGGGGTGAGCGTCGTGGGGGTGTTCGACGGGGTGGCGACCGGGCGTGAGGCCCGGATCAAGGCCGCCGAGCAGCGGCTCAACCGGGCCAAGGACGTGCAGGAGAGCGCGGCGCAGGCCGTACACGATGGGGAGGAAGCCGTCGCGCAGGCGCAGCGGAGGCTGGAAGGCGCCAGGGCGGGGGTGCGGCTGGCGGAGGTGGAGGCCAAGCTCGGTGAGCGGCGGGCCAGGCTGGGTGAGCTGAACACGGCCATCGAGGAGCTGACGCCCAAGGTCGCCGAGGCGGAGCGGCAGGCTGGCTCGCTGGACTTCCGGGCGCGCACCAGGGACATGGAGATCGAGCGGCTGGAGGGGCGCCGGCACCGGCACGAGTCCGAGCGGGCGCAGGCCCGCGAGCAGGAGGCGAAGGTCGGCGTCGAGCGCGAGTCGCTCAAGCTCGGCGCGCTGGCCGCCGACTGGGGCGGCACGGTCGAGACGGCCCGCGAGTGGCTGGCGGCGCTGGCCGAGGAGGAGCGGCCCCGGGCCGCCGAGGAGTGGTGGCGCGTCGCCGAGCGCCACCTCGACCAGGCGTTGCGCGACACGTTCCCCTCGGATGACGAGACGGAGATCCCGGAGGAGCTGCGGTTCCTGCTGAGCGAGCGGGAGGGCAGCACGGCGCGCGAGCAGGCGACGTTCTCGGCGGTGTGCGGGGCGCTGGCGTCGTATTTGCGGGGGCAGGAGGAGTACGAGCGGCACCAGCGGCGGCAGATCGAGGCGCAGATCGTCTCGCGCCAGCGGGACCTGGCGGCGGCGGCCAGGGGCGCGGAGGAGGCGGCGCAGTCCACCGCCGTGCACCGGGCGGCGCTGACGGCGGCGATCAAGGCGCGGCTGACGCGGGTGGCGGAGGAGTTCGACAAGCTCGACACCTCCTACGGCGGTTACGGGGCGACTCTGGAGTTCCCCGTGCCGCCCGCGCCCGCCGACCCGGAGCAGCGCTGGCAGTGGCGGGTGACGCCGAAGTGGCGGCGCGGCGAGGGGCAGGGGTTCGTGCCGTACAACCGGCGGGCCAACACGGCGCTGATGGACGAGAAGGCCGTCAAGCTGGTGTGTGCGGCGGCCATCGCGTCGTCCGGCGGTGGGCATCTGTGCCTGGTGCTCGACGAGCTGGGGCGCAACCTGGGCAAGGAGCATCGGCGGGAGGCGGTGGCGCTGTTCAGGAGGATCGGGGAGACGTACGGGATCACGGTGATCGGGGCGTTGCAGGACGACATGGAGCCGTACGCGATCGATGCCTGCGGGCAGTACATCAAGCTGCGGCGGTCGTCGGACGCGATGCCGTACAACGAGCCGCCGGTGATCGTGGGGCATGACCAGCATGCCGAACGGGTGCGGGCGCTGGCGGCGTACGTGGATCGGGGAGCGCCCGCGCTCGCGTGATCCGAAGGGCCGTGGCCGGGCGTCACTTGATCGGTGGGCCGGTGTAGGAGGCGCGGAGGCGGAGGAGGGAGCCGCGTTCGTACTCCTCCATGGCGTGGGCCAGCCAGCCCACCACCCTGGCCACCGCGAAGATCGCCTCGCCGGCGCCCGGCACCATGCCGCTGACGGCGGAGAGGGTGGCCAGCGCGAAGTCGATGTTGCGGTCGGGCAGGCGGCGGCGCCGCATCTCCGCCAGCACGGCCTCCCCCGCCGCGATCCGCCCGTGCTCCGGTGCGGCCTGCTTGACCAGGCCGAGCAGGGCGGCGCCGCGGCCGTCGCCGTTCTTGTAGACGCTGTGGCCGAAGCCGGGGATGCGTTCGCCGCGCCGCACCCGCTCGGCGATGACGCGGGGGGCGTGGCGGGGCTCGGCGATCTCGGCCAGCAGGCGTTCCGCGCCGTACGACGCCCCGCCGTGCAGGGGGCCGCCCAGGACGCCGAGGCCGGTCAGGACCACCGCGTACGGGTCCGCCTTGGCCGAGGCGGCGACCCGGGCGGCCAGCGTGGAGGCGGCCAGCTCGTGGTCGGCCAGCAGGACCAGTGCGGCTTCCATGGCTGTGAGCAGGGGTGGGGTGGCGGGGTGTGGGCACAGGCGGCACCACAGGCGTTCGGCGATCGAGTCGCCTCGGGGGTCTGTGAGTGGGGGTAGGGCGTCCACCAGGCCGGCGATCAGGCGGCGGCCGGTGGCGGCTACCGAGGCGGGGTCGAGGTGGTGGCGGAGGGTGTCCGAGGCGCCGAGGACTGTGGTGATCACCTGGAGGCGGTCCAGGGGGAGGAGGTCGTCCGGTAGGGCGTGCTGGGCGGTGATGGCGGCTTGCAGTGCTTCGTCGGGCTCGCACCGCCAGGGCTCACCGGCCCGGCCGGCACGCCTCGCCGCACCGCTGCGGTCGGCGTGCGCCGCCGCATCCGCCTCGCCGCTGCGGTCGGCGTGCGCCGCCGGGCCAGGCTTGCGGCTGCGATCGGCGTGCGGGCGCCAGACGGCTGGGTCGCCGGTCCAGAGCCACTCGGCGACCGTCTCGAAGGGGGCCGTCCCCGCCAGGGTCAGGACGTCGATCCCCCGGTAGTACGGCCGATCGACCCCCAAGGCGGTCACCCCCGACTCGATCACCAGCTCCGGCGGCTGGCTGCGGGGCCGGCCGCGGCGGGCGAGGCGTTCGATCTCCTCGGCCGAGAAGAGGCTGCGCCGCCCGTCCTCACCGTGCCGCCGCCGCAGCACCCCCCGGCTCACGTACGCGTACAGCGTGGCGGGCTTGACGCCCAGCCGTTCCGCCGCCGTGGCCGCGTCGATCCACTCCACCGCTGGCCCAGCCTCTCCATGGTTGATGAAAATCAATATTGATCCACGTTGAACGAGCATGTCAACGTGAGGACATGCCAAAGGTTCACTTCCTCGACGTCACCAACCGGGACGGCGTGCAGACCGCGCGCACCGGCCTGTCGAAGTTCGGCAAGACCATGGTCAACTTCTATCTGGCCAAGCTGGGCGTGGCGCAGTCCGAGATCGGGTTCCCGTTCCTGTTCCACGAGGTCCCCTACGTCCGGGCGCAGGTGGCGCTGGGGGAGGCGGGGGCGTTCGGGGAGCTGCGGCTGTCGGGGTGGTGCCGGGGGGTGCCGCAGGATGTGGAGAAGGCCGCGCCGCTCGGGCTGAAGCACTACAACCTGTCCATCTCGACGTCCGACTACATGATCCAGAACAAGTTCCGCGGGCGGCTGGACAGGGACGCGATCATCAGGGAGATGACGGCGGCGGTGCGCGTGGCCAAGGACGCGGGCGCGCTGACCGTCGGGGTGAACGCCGAGGACGGCTCGCGGACGGACGACGGGTTCCTGCTGGAGTTCGCGCTGGCGGCCAAGCAGGCGGGCGCCGACCGCGTACGCTACTGCGACACCATCGGCGGCGACACCCCCGACCGGATCAGGGAGCGCTTCGCCAAGCTGGCCGCCGCCACCGCCATGCCGGTCGAGACGCACTGCCACAACGACCTCGGCATGGCCGTGGCCAACTCGGTGTCGGGCGCGCTCGGGGACCTCGACGCCGGGCAGGACGCGTGGATCAACACCTGCGTGAACGGCATCGGCGAGCGCTCCGGCAACGCCGACCTGCTCTCGACGATCCTGGCCTTCCGGCACGGGTTCGGGCTGGAGTCGGCGCCGATCGGGGACACGCTGAACCTGGAGTGGGCCCGCCGGTTCGCGTTGTGGGCGAGTTACGCGCTGGGGCAGCCGCTGCCGTACAACCAGGTCGGGGTGGGGCGCAACGCGTTCGCGCACGAGTCGGGCATCCATGCCGACGGCGCGCTCAAGGACCACGGCAACTACGAGTTGTACGACGAGGCGACGCTGGGGCCGTTCCCCGAGGACTGGCACGCGCGGCCGGGGCGGGTGGTGCTGACCGGCGAGTACGGCGGCAAGGCCGGGTTCCGTCACGTGATGGACGGGCTCGGGGTGGAGGTGGCCGATGAGGAGGCGTCGTTCCGGCTGGTGCAGCTCTGCAACGCGATGACGGGCAGGCCGCTCACGGACGACGAGTTGCGGCTGATCGCGGCCTACCCGCGGGAGTTGTCACTGATGTTCCCCGGTTACGCCTGACCGTCGTCCGGTCAGGCCCGGCGCTCACGCGGCCGGGGTCTGACGGACGTCCGCGCCGGCCTGCTCGGCGACTCGCACGACGGGAGCACCGGGCCGGGCTCCGGTGGCCGGCGCCTCCTGGACGGCCCGGCGGGCGGCCTCGTCCGCCTTGCTCGCGGCCACCGCCTGCCGGAAGTCCTCATCCGCGTGCTCGATCGCCTCCAGCCGCACGGTCTCCCTCCGGAACAGCCCCGCCAGCACCCAGTCGGCCAGCACCGCGGCCTTGTTCCGCGCCGTCGGCACCCAGCCCAGGTGGTAGGCCCGGTGCGCCAGCCACCCGAGCCACCCGGTGAGCTTGATCCGATACACCTGCGCGACCCCCTGGTGGTGGCCGAGCCCGGCGACCGAGCCGAGGTAGGCGTGCCGGTACGGCTTGAGCCGCCGCCCCCGCACGTACGCGACCAGGTTCCGCCCCAGCAGCTTGGCCTGCCGCACCGCGTGCTGGGCGTTGGGCGCGGTGAACGCCCCCGGCCGGGTCAGGTCGGGCACGGCGGCGCCGTCACCGGCCGCGAACGCGTCGTCGATGCCCGCCACCCGCAGGTACTCGGTCGCGACGATCCGCCCGGTGCGGTCCACCGGCAGCCCGCTGTCCGCCGCGAGGGGGCTCGGCCGCCCGCCCGCCGCCCACACCAGGGTGCCGGCGTCGATCTCGGTCCCGTCCGAGAGCACCGCGACGCCACCGGCCGCCGAGGTGAGCAGGGTGCCGAGCCGCACGTCCACGGCGCGCTTGCGCAGCGCGGCGACGGTCCATCGGCCGAGGTCCTCGTGCAGCTCGGGCAGGATGCGGTCGTTGGCCTCGACCAGGGTCCAGCTCAGGTCGGCGGGCTCGATCCCGTCGTGGTAGCGCACGGCCTCGTCGGCCAGCCCCTGCATCTCGGCCAGCGCCTCGACGCCCGAGAACCCGCCACCGACCACCACGAACGTCAGCGCCCTGCGCCGCACCGCCTCGTCGTCGGTCGAGGCGGCCACGGCGAGCTGGGCCAGCACGCGGTTGCGCAGGTGCACGGCCTCCCCGATGCTCTTGAAGCCCACCGCGTGCTCGGCCAGGCCGGGGATGGGCAGCGCGCGGGTGATCGAGCCGGCCGCCATGACCAGGATGTCGTACCCGATCGTCCTGGCCGGGCCCTGGACGGGCTGGAACTCGGCGCTGCGCGCGTCGTGGTCCACCCGCGTGATCCGTCCGGTCAGCACCCGCATGCCCTTGAGCACCTGCCCGAGCGGGGCGGCCACGTGCCGCGGCTCGATCGAGCCGCCGACCGCCTCGGCGAGGAACGGCTGGTAGGTCATGTAGCCGCGCGGGTCCACCACCGTGACGGCCACCTCGCCTGAACGGACGAGCCTACGCAGCCCCATCGCGGTGTACATGCCCACGTATCCGCCACCGACGATCAGGATGTGCTTCCTCATTGCCCCGTCTCCTTTCGGGTTCTTCACCTGATGGACGGGACAGCGGCGCCATTCGTGACATGTTCCGGCGAAGTCCTACAAAGATCGGTCGCCGGTCTCCGGGAGGGCGAGCAGGCACAGCAGGCTCAGCAGCGCCATCGCGGAGACGTACGCGCCGATCGCCATCACACCCAGCCCACCGGCCTGCATGCTGGTGGCCACGAGCGGCGGCACGGCGCCGCCGAGCACGCCGCCGAGGCTGTAGGCGACGGACGCGCCGCTGTAGCGGTACTCGGTCCTGAACAGCTCAGGCAGGTACGCCCCCATCGGCCCGAAGATGAGACCCATCAGCGCGAGCGCGCCGGCCAGCGCCAGCCCGACCAGGAAGACCGAGCGGGTCTCCATCAGCGGGAACATCACCAGCCCCCACGCGATCGCGGCGACCGTGCCCCAGATCAGCGTGCGGCGGCGGCCCAGCCGGTCGGACACCAGGGCCGAGACGACCGTCCCCGCCGCCATGAACACCACGCCGATCATGGTCAGCGCGAGCATCGTGGTCCGCGGGATCTCCAGGGTGTCGGTGCCGTAGGCCAGGCAGTAGGTGGTGGCGGTGTAGAAGAGCGTGTAGGCGATGGTCATCGCGCCGGCGCCGAGCAGCACGCGCCGCCACTGGTGCCGCATGAGCCCGGCGAACGGCACCTTGGCGATGCGCCGCTGGTCCATGGCCGCCTGGAAGACCGGGGTCTCGGAGATCTTCAGCCGCACGTACAGGCCGACGATCACCAGCAGCAGGCTCGCCACGAACGGCAGCCGCCAGCCCCAGCTCTCGAACTGCCCGTCGCTCAGCACCGCGCCCAGGATGAGGAAGAGCCCGTTGGCGACGATGAACCCGGCCGACGGGCCGAGCTGCGGGAACATCGCGTACAGGCCGCGCTTGCCCGGCGGGGCGTGCTCGGTGGCCAGCAGCGCCGCGCCGCCCCACTCGCCGCCGAGGCCGATGCCCTGCGTGAAGCGCAGCAGCACCAGCAGCACGGGCGCGAGCACGCCGATGGCGGCGTAGCCGGGCAGCAGGCCGATCAGGACGGTCGAGAGCCCCATCACCAGCAGCGAGACGACCAGCATGGACTTGCGGCCGACCCGGTCGCCCCAGTGCCCGAACACGGCCGAGCCGAGCGGCCGCGAGATGAACGCCACGGCGAACGTGGAGAACGACGCCAGCGTGCCCGCCACCGAGTCCATCTTGGGGAAGAACGCGGTGTTGAGCACCAGGGCCGCGGCGGTGCCGTAAATGTAGAAATCGTAGAATTCGATCGCGGTGCCGATGAGGCTGGCCGCCGCCACCCGGGTCCGGCTGGGGGCCGCGGTCTGGGGGGATGTCGTCATGATGATTTGTCTCACTATGCGGACTAGCGTCTTGTGAAGCGGTACGAAGACGCTACCACCTGCGCAATTTCACGTTTCACCCTGTAGGAGGGGCCTGGTTTGGCTGTCGATCTGGTGATCTTCGACTGTGACGGGGTGCTCGTGGACAGCGAGCCGATCTCCGTGCGTGTGGGCACCGCCGCGCTGCGGCGCCTCGGCTGGGACATCGACGAGGCCCAGTACGCCGAGCGCTTCGTGGGCTGCACGAACGAGTACTGGGCCGAGCAGGTCGGCCAGACCCCGCCGGGCTGGCGCGAGCAGGTCAACGCCGACTACGCGGCGGCGATCGCGGCGGAGCTGTGCACGGTCGAGGGCATCGAGGCGGCGCTCGACCGCCTGTCCATCCCCTTCTGCGTCGCCTCCAACGGCCGGCACCGCACCATCCGCCGCAGCCTGGAGCTGACGGGGCTGGCCCACCACTTCGACGGGCGCGTGTTCAGCGCCGAGGACGTCGCCAGGGGCAAGCCGGAGCCCGACCTGTTCCTGCACGCCGCCGCCACGATGGGGGCCGACCCCCAGCGTTGCGTGGTGGTGGAGGACAGCCCGTTCGGGGTGACGGCGGCGATCCGCGCCGGCATGCGCTGCCTCGCCTTCGCCGGCGGCCTCACCCCCGCCTCCCGCCTGACCGGCCTGGGCGCGACGCTCTTCCACGACCCGGCCACGCTGCCCGACGTGATCGCCGCCCTCGACTGACGCGCCCCCGCGCCGCTCGGCACAGGGCCGCCGTAGCCCGTGCCGCTCGGCACAGGCCGCCGCGCCACGTACCGTGAGGCCATGCCTTCAGGTACGCAACGTCCCTACGTGGTGGCGCACGTCGCTGTGTCCGTTGACGGGGCTACCACGGGATTCCAGCCGGACGTCACCCGGTTCTACCAGCTCGCCCAGACCTGGAAGGAAGACCTCACCCTGACGGGGGCCGACACCGTCCTCGCCCAGGAGCAGGCGCTGGCCGGCGCCGAGCATCCCGGCCCCGCCCCTGACGGGCCGCTGCTGGCCGTCGTGGACGGGCGCGGCCGGGTCAGCCAGTGGGAGGCGCTGCGCACGTCCGGACACTGGTGCGACGTCGTGGCCCTGCACTGCCGCGACACTCCCCCGCGCCCGCCCGCCCGTCCGGTGCGCGAGGTCGTCACCGGCGCCGGCCGGGTCGACCTCGCCGACGCGCTGCACCTGCTCGTGCGTGACGACGGGGTCGGCGTCGTGCGGGTGGACAGCGGCGGCCGGCTCATCGGCGCGCTGCTGGCGGCCGGGCTGGTGGACGAGGTCAGCCTGCTCGTCCACCCGGTCATGGCGGGCGAGCAGGCCACCCGGTTCTGGTACGGCGACCGCCCCGCCGCCGCGCCCCTGACCCTGATCACGGCGCAGAGCCTGCCCGACGGCCTGGTCTGGCTGCGCTATCACCCCTGAGCGGGGCGGGTGCGGCCGTTCTCGTCGAGGTAGTCGCGCCATGACCGCTTCGGCGTCCAGCCCAGCAGGCGGTGCGCCTTGGCGCAGGAGATGCCCGAGGCGTCGGGACGGGCCAGCGGCCGCAGCTCGATCCGGTCGCCGAAGTGCCTGCGCAGCTCGGCGGCGAAGTCGTGCCCGCCCGCGTTGTCCGGCGAGGCGATGTAGAACACCTCGTGCCCGGGCAGGTCCGACTCGGTGGCCAGCACGATCGCGTCCGCGAGGTCGTACACGTCGATGTAGCTCCACAGCCCCGCGCCCGCCTCGGAGCTGTGGCGCACCTGCGGGCCGAGGTTGCGCTCGTAGTTGCCCTCGTGCTGCACCCAGCTCGGGCGCAGCGAGACGCACCGGATGTCCGAGCGGCGCACCGCCGCGTCCATGAGCTGCTCGCCGAAGTGCTTGGCCAGCGCGTACGGGTCCTGCGGCCGGATCGGGTGCTCCTCGTCCACCGGCACGTAGTCGGGCAGGAACGGCCGCTCGGGGAAGAAGAACCCGGGGACGGTCTCGCTGGAGATGTTCACGAACCGCGAGACGCCGAACCGCACCGCCGCCTCGATCATGTTGAACGTCGCCATCAGGTTGTTCTGGAACACCACCTGCGGCGCGTTGGCCGTGGGGTCGGGGATGGCCGCCGCGTGCACCACCGCCTCCGCCTCCCGCACCACGGCGAACGCCTGCCCGGCGTCCGTCAGGTCCGCCTGCACGTAACGCGGCTCGCCCGGCTCGCGCCGCTCCCAGACCGGCCTCGTCAGGTCGGTGGCGGTCACCTCGTGACCCGCCGCGACCAGGGCGTTGACGGCCGCCCTGCCGACCTTGCCGTGAGCTCCGGTGACGACGACACGCATCGATGGCTCCTTAGGGGTTGATCCGGGGGTGATGCTGTCAGACTCCCACGGCCTTGAGCGTGGAGCCCGTCCGCGTCTTGGTCACCTTGAGCTGCGCCGTGATCCGCGAGCGCAGCTCGGCCACGTGGCTGACGATGCCCACCGCCCGGCCGCCGTCGCGCAGCCCGTCGAGGATGTCCAGCACGCCGTCGAGCGTGTCCTCGTCGAGCGTGCCGAACCCCTCGTCCACGAACAGCGTGCCCAGCTCGGCGCCGCCCGCCTCCGCCGTGACGACGTCGGCCAGCCCCAGCGCCAGGGCCAGTGAGGTGATGAAGCTCTCGCCGCCGGACAGCGTGGCCGGATCCCGGTCCACGCCCGTCCAGCCGTCGGCCACCCGCAGCCCGAGCCCGCCGCCCGCCCTGGCCCGCGAGCCCGCCGTCTTGCGCAGGTCGTGCCGCAGCAGGTACCGGCCGCCCGACATGTGGTCGAGCCGCTCGTTGGCCGCCGCCACCACCTGCCGCAGCCGCTCGCCCAGCACGAACGACGACAGGCTCATGCTCCACTGGTTGTCGCCCGAGGTGCCGCTGGCCAGCGCCGCCATGCGTTCGGCCAGCCGGTGCCTGCCGGCCGCCGGCCGCCAGCGTTCGATGCGGGCGGCCAGCTCGCCGTGCAGCTCCGCCAGCCGCCGCGCCCGCGCCTCGGCCCTGTCGCGGGCGCTGGCCAGCCGCGTGTACGCCTGCTCCAGCCCGTCCCGCTCGGCCTCGATCCCCGCCAGGTCCGGCGCCGGCTCGGCGGCGGCGGCCATCAGCTCGGGGTCGGCCAGCACGCCGCTCACCGCCGCGTGCTCGTCGTCCAGCCTGCGCAGCAGCTCGGCCTTGCTCTCCCGCTCCGCCACGCTCCGGAACGCCGCCTCCGCCTCCCGCACGTCCGCGAACCCGGCCTGCGCCGCCGCCTCCTCGGCCGCCCGCCTCGCCCGCTCCAGCTCCTCGCCCGCCGACACCGCCGCCTGCGTCGCCTCCAGGGCCTCGCGCAGCAGCTCCGCCTCGTCGTTCAGCCTGGACAGGCGGGCGGTCAGCGTCACGTCGTCGCCGCGCGCCGCATCCAGCCGCGCGCTCAGCCGCCCGGCATCGCCGCTCAGCTCCTCATGCCTGGTACGCCCGGCCGCCAGCCTCGCCGTCACCCGCCGGGCGCGCTCCTCCAGCTCCTGCCACTCCTGCCGCAGCCCCGCCGTCTCCCCTGCCAGGGTGCGCTCCCTGCTCGCGGACGCCTCCAGCCTGCGCAGCTCCCGCTCGGCGGCGGCCAGCACCCGCTCACCGTCCACCTCGGACGCGGCCAACACGCGGTCGCCGTCCACGCCGAGCGCGCCCCGGCGCTCCTCGTCGGTCTGAGTCAGCCGGCGGCGGACGCGGACGCGTTCCGACTCCAGGTGCCGTTGGTGCGCGCGGTGGGCGGCGAGCATCTCGGCGACCTCCCTGGACTGGTCACGCACCCGCTCACGCTCGGTCTCGACCCGTTCGAGCGCCGCCACCAGGGCAGGCTCCCGATCGGCCACCGCCTGCAGGCGGGACACCTCCTGCTCGGCCGCCGACACCAGCTCCTCGGCCGCCACCACGTCCAGCCCACCGGTGGCCTCGACCGCGTCGGCGTGCCGCGACTCCAGCGACGCGAGCGCCCGCTCGGCGGCCTCGCGCTCGGCCAGGGCCGCCTCATGGGCGCTCTCGGCCGCGTGCTCGTCATCGGCCGAGGGCGCGCTCTCGGCGGCGGCAGCGGGCTGCGGGTGGTGCTCGGAGCCGCAGACCACGCACGGCTGCCCGTCGGACAGGTCGCGCGCCAGCTCGGCCGCCATGCCGTCGATGCGGGCCTGCCGCAGGTCGAGCCAGCGCTCCCGCAACGCCTGCGCCTGGTCCACGAGCACCTGGTGCGCGGCCACGGCCGACTCCAGCTCCGCCGCGAGTGCCTCCCGCCGGTGGGTGGCCTCCAAGGCGGCCCTGGCGGCGTCGAGGCTCGCCGTCGCGGCGGGGACGGCCGCCGCCTGCGCGCGTACCTCGGCCAGGGCGGCGCCGGCGTCCGCCAGCCGTCCGGGCAGCTCCGCCTCGGCGGCGGCCACCTCGGCCTCACGCTGCGCCAGCGCCTCCAGCTCCACCGCGAGCCCGGCCAGCTCGCCGTCGATCTCGATCAGGTGCGCGGCGGCGTCGCGTACGGCCCGCGCGGCCGGGATCCTGGCGGCGTCCACCCGCGCCTCGGCCAGCCTGGACTCTGCCTGCTCGATGAGCCCGGGCAGCACGGCCAGCCGGGCGGCTACGGCCTCGTCGGCGCGTACCAGGTCGGCCAGCTCCTGCTCGACCCGCAGCAGGTCCCGCCGCACCACCGACAGCCTGGCCTCCTCGGTGAGCAGCTCGGACAGGCGGGCGATCTCGTCCTGCCGCCGCCGCTCCAGCGCGGCCAGCTCCGCCACGGACGGGTCCGGGCTCCGGTACGCCGGATGGGGGCCGGCGCCAGGGCTCTGCCGCCCATCCGAAGCGGCGTCACCGGCCGAGGCCGGGCGGGTGGCCGGGGAGCGCCCGAGGTCGGGGGCCACGTGCGTGGCCGGGGAGCGCCCGAGGTCGGAAGCCGCATGGGTGGCCGAGGAGTGCCCGAGGTCGTGGTCGGGGGCCGAGCGGGTGGTGGGCAGGAGGGGGCGGGCGCGGGCGAGGGCGTCGGCGGCCAGCGTGCGGGCCTTGGTGGCGGCCTCCGCGCGCTGCCGGGCGGCCGTGATGAGCGGGACCACGCGGTCGGCTCTGGCGGCGTCGTCCAGGATCGCCTGGAGGTCGGCGCGCTCGTCGGCGCGCTCGTCCAGGGTGCGGCGCAACGTGAGTGCCTCGGCGTAGCGGCGCTGGCGGTCGGCGAGCGCTGCCGCCCGCTCGAAGCTCGTCCGTGCCTCGCGCAACTCCTGACCGGCGGCCACGTGCTCCTCGTCGGCGCGGCGCACGACGGCCCGCGCGGCGTCCAGGAGGGCGCCCGCCCAGCGCAGGGGGTCGGTGTCCGGCGTCGGCACCTCCTCGCCACCGTCCTCCGGCACTCCACTTCCCGCCGCACCGGACGCGGACGCGCTCGGCCGCGCGGGGGCGGGAAGCTCGAAGAGGGCCGGCGCCTGCGCAGGATCAGCCCCCGCAGGCACCCCGGCCCCAGCCGCAGCCGGCTCAGGCGCCGCAGACGCGGGCGCGGCGAAGGCGGCGGTCAGGATGGCGGGCAGGTCGTCGCCCGCCACCTCCTCCACCCGCTTGACCGCGAAATCCACCTCCTGCCGCAGCTCCTGAGCCTCCCGCCAGGCCAGCTTGCGGTGCTCAGCCAACCACCCCTCAGCAGCAGTGAACACCTTCACGGTGAACAACCGCTCCAGCAGCTTCGACCGCTCATCCCCATCAGCCCGCAGAAACCGCGCGAAATCCCCCTGAGGCAACATCGCCACCTGGCAGAACTGATCGGCGTTCATCCCGAGCAGCCCGCCCACCAGGTCGCCGGCCTCATCCAGCCGGGTGGTCAGCCCCTGCCAGTCGCTGCCCTGCCACTCCGACAGCACCACCTTGGACTTCTCCTCGGTGACCCCCGACCCGCGCAGCTTGGGCCGCAGCCACGCCGGGGAGCGCTGGATGCGCAGTAAGCGACCCCGGATGGTCGCCTCCAGCGTCACCGACGGGCCCGCCGTCGGCGGGGCGTGGTCGCAGCGCAGGCTGCGGGCACTGTTGCGCTGCCCGGGCACCTGGCCGTAGAGGGCGAAGCACAGGGCGTCGAGGATGGTGGTCTTGCCCGCCCCCGTCGGCCCGTGGACGAGGAAGAGCCCGGCCGCCGACAGGGCGTCGAAGTCGACCGTCTCGGTGCCCGGGAAGGACCCGAACGCCGTGAGCGTGAGCCGGTGCGGCCGCATCTACGCCATCGTCTCCTTCACCCTGGACGCCTCGATGGCCTGTCTTAGCAGGTCTTCCTCCTCGGGTGCGGCAGGCTCGCCGCGTACCTCACGAACGAAGTCGAGCGCGACCTCCGCCTCCGGGCGCCCGCTCAGCCGAACGGGCTGGGCTGCGGGAGCGGCGCCGACCGGGTCGAAGGAGAGGGCCAGGGTGTGCGGGAAACGGGCGCGGAGCCGGTCCATCGCGGATTTGGGACGGACGGCGTCGGTGAGCACGACCTGCAGCCAGTGGTTCTCGTAGGCCGCGTAGTCGGGCAGCGTCAGCAGGGACTCCAGCTCGCCGCGCAGGCGGCCGACCGGGCGGGGCACGGGAGCGGGGACGAACTCCGCCCCCTCCCCCAGCGTGACCAGCCACGACCCCTTGAGGTGCCCCACCTCCGAGAAGGAGTACGCCAGCGGCGAGCCCGAGTAACGCACGGTCTCCGACATGCGCTGCCGCCCGTGCAGGTGGCCCAGCGCCACGTAGTCGACCCCGTCGAACGCCTGCAGGGGCACGTGCGCCACCCCGCCCACGCTGATGTCGCGCTCGCTGTCGCTGGCCTGCCCACCCGTCACGAAGCAGTGCGACAGCACCACCGAGGCCCGGTGGCGCGCGGCGTCGGCCCTGATGCGCGTCATGGCGTAGGAGATCGCCGCCGTGTGGCTGCGATCGGGCAGCTCCCACGCGGCCCGCACCAGCTCGGGCTCCAGGTAGGGGATGCCGTAGAAGGCCACGTCGTCGACGAGCACCGGCTCCCACGACTGGTCGGGCGCGGTGCGCACGTGCACCCCCGCCGACTCGAACAGCGCCGAGCCGAACCGCAGCCGCAGCGCCGAGTCGTGGTTGCCGCTGATCAGCACCACCCGCGCGCCGGCCCCGCGCAGCCGCCCGAGCGCCTCGTCGAGCAGGGCGACCGCGTCGACCGGCGGCAGCGCCCTGTCGTAGACGTCGCCGGCCACCGCCACCACGTCGACCCGCTCGGCCCGCACCGTCTCCACCAGGTGGTCGACGAACGCCGCCTGCGCCCCCAGGAGGCTCTCCCGGTGGAAGGAGCGACCGAGGTGCCAGTCGGAGGTGTGCAGGATCCGCATGTCGCAGGAAACTAACAGGTCTCACCGACAAATGAGGTACCTCCAGTCCCACACGCCGGGAGTAGGCTGGAAGATCAGCGGGCAAACCAACGCACATGGGGAGGCCAATGCGCACTGGCCGTGGCACCTTGAGCGTCGCCGCCGGTCTGGTGCTGGTGGCTCTCGCTTCGGTCGGATACGTACTGCCACCCGCGTTCGACCCACCGCCGCTCAAGGCCGATCCAGCCTTCCAGGCGATCCCGGCGCAGCCGGCCGGTGAGCTGCGGCCCGTGGTGGCCGCCGGTCCCGTCCGCAGCGAGGAGATCTCCGTCCCGGCCGAGGCCCAGCGGCTGGAGGGCACGCTACGGGTGCCGCTCACGCCTGGGCGGCATCCGGCGATGGTGTTCGTGTCGGGCTCGGGCAACGGCTCGCGCACCGAGTTCACGCCGCAGGCGGAGTTCCTGGCCAAGGCGGGCGTGGTGACGATCGCCTTCGACAAGCGCACCAACGGCTACAACTTCCGCGACCGCGACTTCGGGCTGCTCGCCGACGACGCGCTGCGCATGGTGGAGTACCTGCGCACCCGCCCCGAGGTCGATCCCGACCGGGTCGGCATCTGGGGCGTGTCCGAAGGCGGCTGGGTGGTGCCGATCGCGGCGGCCAAGAGCTCGTCCGTCGGCTACATCGTGCTCGTCTCCTCGCCGAACGTCTCCCCGCTGCGCCAGGTCGCCTGGGCGCTCAACGAGCAGCTCCTGCGACTGCGCGCCCCCATCGGCGCCCGCGACCTGCTGACCAGGGCGATGGGCGGGGTCGGCTTCGACTTCCTGCGCTACGACGCGATGCCCGCCTTAAGCCAGGTCAAGCAGCCGGTCCTGGCCTTCTACGGCACCACCGACCCCTCGATCCCCTTCGTCGAGTCCACCAAGGCGCTCATCACCGCGATGAACAAGGCGGGCAACGACGACTACACGATCCGCTTCATGGCCAACGGCGACCACGCCATGCGCGTCAAGGGCGGCCCCTTCACCAAGGGATACCTGGAGACCCTGGCCAACTGGATCAAGGGCCTGCCCGGCACGTCCAGACCCGCCGTGCACATGGCCGGCGCCACCCCCGTCCAGCGGTTCGAGGCCAGCGACGTGCCCGCCGCCCCCTGGTACGCCGGCGGCACCATGCTGGGCCTGACGATCTGTCTGGCCGCCGTCGGCTACGTGGCCGGCCCTGTCGCCGCCGTCGTCGTACGCCTGCGCCACCGCCGCCAGACCCCCGTCGAGACGAACGCCAGGCTGTGGCCCCCGATCAGGCGCCGGCTCAGCCGGATGGCCTGGACCGCGCTCGGCCTGCTGGCCTCGGTGGTGGCGTTCATCACGCTGCTGGTGATGTTCTCGGTCAACCAGGCGGGCGCCTGGCCCGCCGTGCTGGCGGGCTGGCTGGTCGTGCGGCTACTGGCCGTGCTGATGCTGATCCAGGAGGTCACGGCCGTGGCGGCGTACGTGTCGGCGCTGCGCGAGGGCCTGCAGCCGAGCCGGTGGCAGGCCGTCACGGTCGGCGGCGTGCTCGGCGGCACCGGGCTGCTGCTGGTGGCGGCGGCCTACTACGGGTTGTTCTCGTTCCCCTGGTAGACGAAGGCGTTCATCCAGCGGTCCACCTCGGCGAAGACCTGCTTGCGTACGGGCTCGGCCGACAGCACCAGGTCGTGGAGGCCGTCGGTGATCCGCACGCACGTCACGTGCGGCCCGAGCGAGGTGGACCAGCGGGCGATGTGCGCCGGGTCGAGCACGATGTCGGCCGAGCGCGCCTCCGGCACGAAGTCGCGTACCCGCAGCCCGGTCGAGGAGGCCAGCACCAGCACCGGCACGTCCACCGCCAGGCCCTGGTGCAGCCGCCGCTGCGCCCGCCGGATCGCGGCCAGCCACATGGCGTGCACCGAGAAGCCGCCCAGCGGCTTGAGCTCCAGGTCGTAGTCCCACTCGCCCTGCTCGCTGCGGTGCAGCGTCTGCCCGTAGACGTTGCTGGAGCCCAGCGGCAGCACCCGCCGCGTGTACGACAGCGGCGTCCTCAGCAGGTCGGCCGCCAGCCGCAGCGGGGCGGGCACGTTGAGGTCGAAGAACGGGCTGTTGAGCACGAGCCCCTGCACCAGCCCACGGCCGCGCACGCGGTCGGCCCACAGCGGCGCGATCAGGCCGCCGGTGGAGTGGGCGTTGATCGTCAGCTCGTCGTGGTCGCGGCGGATGAGCCGCACGGCCTCGTCGATCTCGGGGAAGTAGTCGGTGACGCTCCTGACCAGGCCCCTGGTCTGGTGCGGCAGCAGCGAGCGGCCGTACTTGCGCAGGTCGAGCGCGTAGAAGTCGATGCCGCGCTGCACGTAGTGGTCGGCCAGGTGGTCCTGGAAGAAGTAGTCGGTGAACCCGTGCAGGTAGAGCACCGCGCGGCGCGACGGCGCCGCGGCCCTCCTGCTCACCAGCGTCGCCACCACCTGGCCCTCGAAGTCGTCGGGCATCGGCAGCACGGTGATCTCGTACATGCTAGACACGATAGGGATCGTCCGGCCACGACGGCACCCCGGGCGGCAGATCCTGGCTGACCTTCATCGGGAAGTCGGCCTGCCGCTTGTCCAGGAACGCCGTCACCCCCTCCACCGCGTCGGCCGCGCCGCCCAGCTCCGCCATGAGGCGGGAGTCGGCCGCGTGCGCCTGCCACGGCGAGGACGCCGACAGGCCCGACCACATCAGCCGGCGGATGGCGGCCACGGAGACGCCCGAGGTGTTGTCGGCGATCTCCCCGGCCAGCGCGTACGCCGCCGGCAGCAGCTCGTCCGGCGGGTAGACCCGCGAGACCAGCCGACCCGCCAGCGCCTCGGAGGCGGGGAAGATCCGGCCGGTCGCCGCCCACTCCATGGCCTGGGCGATGCCCACGATCCTGGGCAGGAACCAGCTCGACGCCGCCTCGGTGACGATCCCCCGCCGCGCGAACACGAACCCGAACCTGGCCGTCTCGGAGGCCAGCCGCACGTCCATGGGCAGCGTCATCGTGACGCCGACCCCCACGGCCGGCCCGTTGACGGCGCCGATGACGGGCTTGAGCGAGCGGGCGATCCGCAGCGCGACCGTGCCGCCGCCGTCGCGCGGGGCGCCGTCCACGGTCTCCCCCTTGCCCTCACCCGCGCTTTCACCCACGCGGCCGAACGTGCCGCCCCCGCCGCTGAGATCGGCCCCGGCGCAGAACGCCCGGCCCGCCCCGGTCACCACCACCGCGCGCACGTCGTCATCGGCGTCGGCGAGATCGAAAGCCTCGATCAACTCCCCGCGCATCGTAAAGGTGAAAGCGTTGAGGCGCTCAGGACGCTTCAATGTGACGGTGGCGATGCGATCGGTCACCCCGTACTCGATCTCCGTGAAGGCCATGCCCCGAATCTTATTCGGTTACTGATGTTCACCCTCCGATAAAGACATATTTCGTATCCGATGCATAGGCTGCCGCCTCTATGGGAGCCTGAGGCGACCGCACCCATGCGGTTCACCGCAGGTTCCCGGGTTTGCGCCTATGGTGGAGTTCGCGGGGAAACGGGGAAGGCGTGCGGCAGGCTAAGGAACCAGTGAGCGCCGGTGCGGTCCTCGGGTGGCTGGTGCTGGCGGCACTCGCGCCCGGGGCCGCTCATCTGCGCGCCGGCTGGCGCAGGACCGGGCTCACGCTGATCTCCCTGTACGCCGCCCTGCTGCTGGCCCTGCTCGCCGTCGTCCTCACCAACGACCTCGGCACCCTGGCCGGCTCCGTCACCCAGGACTCCTCGCTCCTGGCCATCCTGACCGGCTCGATCGTCCTGGGAGTGGCCTGGTTCGCGCTGATCGTGCACTCCTTCGTGGTGCTGCGCCCCGGCCGGCTGCCCCAGTCCGGGCAGATCCTCACCGGCACCGCGGCGGGCCTGCTCGCCGTCGTCGTCGTGGTGCCCTTCGGCTACACCGCCCAGCTCGTCCAGACCTCGCGCGAGGCGATCGGCAACATCTTCCAGACCCCCGAGAACGACGGCGAGACCCCCGCACCCGACCCCAAACCCGAGGACCCCTGGTCCGGCCGCGACCGCGTCAACATCCTGCTGCTCGGCGGCGACGCCGACGACAACCGCATCGGCGTCCGCACCGACAGCATGAACCTCGCCAGCATCGACGTGAAGACCGGCAACACCGTCCTGTTCAGCCTGCCCCGCAACCTCGAGGACGTGCGCTTCCGCCCCGGCACCCCGATGGCCCGCCGCTTCCCCAACGGCTTCGACCTGCCCAAGGACGCCAACGGCGGCGCCAGCGACCTGCTCAACAGCGTCTGGGAGTACGCCGACGCCCACCCCGAGATCTTCGGCGGCAAGAAGAACCAGGGCCCCAAGGTCCTCATGGACACGATCGGCTACACCCTCGGCCTGGACGTCGAATGGTACGCCCTGGTCAACATGTGGGGCTTCGCCCGCCTCATCGACGCCATCGGCGGCGTCACCCTCACCGTCGAGCAGGACGTCGTCTTCGGCAAGTACAACGAGGGCCTGGTCAAGGCCGGCACCCGCAAGCTCAAGGGCGCCGACGCCATGTGGTACGCCCGCTCCCGCACCTTCAGCGACGACTACACCCGCATGCGCCGCCAGCGCTGCGTCCTCGGCGCCATCCTCGACCAGGCCGACCCGGCGACCGTGCTGTCCCGCTTCCACCAGATCGCCCTGGCCACCAAAGAGCTGATCAGGACCGACATCCCGCAGACGTGGCTGCAGCACCTGGTGCCGCTGGCGCTGAAGGTCAAGAACGCCGAGGTCACCAGCGTGCAGTTCGTGCCGCCGCTGATCAACACCGGCTATCCCGACTGGGAGAGGATCCGCGAGATCGCGGCGAAGGCGGTCCGCGACTCCTCCCGCGTCCAGGCGCCCGTCGCCGCCTCCGCCACCCCTTCCACCTCGGTCTCCCCTTCGCCGAAGAAGACCAAGAAGCCCGCCAAGGAGACCGGTGACGACCCCACCAAGGGGCTCACCGAAGGGTGTGGCGGCTCGTCCGCCAAGGGTTAGCCCTTTACGTTGTAGATCAGGAACCTCGGCGGATAACCGGTGGATCGCCGCGCCGAGAGGCGTACAGACTGGCCGCATGCGCGAGAACGATCTGCTGACAGCGGCGATGCTCGGCGACAGCGAGGAGGTCAGGCGGCTGCTGGCAGCCGGCGCCACACCGGACACGCCCGGCCCGCTCTACCAGGCGGCCGTGCAGGGGCACGCCGGCATCGTCCGGATGCTGCTGGCGGCCGGCGCCGGCCCCGACCGGGAGAGCGAGGACGACGCTGAAGGGCTGCCCCTGTGCGCCGCCGCCTGCTGGGGCCACCTCGACGTGGTGAACGCCCTCCTCGACGCCGGCGCCGACCCCGACCTGCGGGAGGCGCCCGGCGCCATGACTGCCCTGCACTGGGCGGCGGCGGGCGACCGGCTGGCCGTCACGCGCGCCCTGCTCAGCCGGGGCGCCGACCCCGACCTGCGCGACAGCGCCGGCAACACCGCGCTGTCCCGCGCCGCCGAACGCGGCTCCGCGGCCGTGGTCAGGGCGCTGCTCGACCACGGGGCCACTCCTGAGGCGCGCGCTCTCGACCTCGCCCGGCGGCACGCCGGTCTCGACATCGAGGCGGAGGTTCGGGCGCGGGCCGGGGAGCGCGCTGCGGAGGGGGCGCGGGTCAGCGTGCGGCGGGAGGAGGCGGAAGGGGGCGGCGTGCGGGTCGTGGCCGAGGTGCGCGACGACGCGGGGCGGCTGCGCTCGCAGACGCAGCTGGGCACCGGGCACGCCGAGATCGTCCGCCTGCTGGAGAGCAGGCGGTGAGTGCGCGTGGATCAGCACGTCTCGCGGTAGGCCACGTCCGGGAGGTGATCGGCCCATTCCTGCCGGTCCAGGCCGGTGCCGATGGACGCGCACGCCGTCTCGCGGGGATGGGCGACGACGTCCATGAGCCGGGTCAGGTCCCAGATCGTCGCGCCGTTCCCGCCCGACCTCGTGACGCCGGTGAGCCCGTCCGGGCTGAGTAAGGCCCCACCCCCCTCCGCCATGATCCCGAGCTCCGCCACCACCTTGCGTGGGTGCCGCCGGTCCGAGACCTCCCAGATCGTGAGTCCGGCAGGACCGAGATCGCGCAGGAAGCGGCCGTCCTCACTGAAGGAGAACGTCGGGCCCCACGACGCGTCGTCCAGCCGCGTGCTCCTGATCGGGTGAGCCGGATCCTTCAGGTCGAGCAGCACGTTCTCCACGCCTGCCGCGATCACAGCGGCGTCACCGCCGTCCGGCAGGAAGTGCACCGCCGCGTCCCGTATGACGAGTTTCCGGACGGGGTGGCGGAGGTCGGCGACGTCCCAGAGCTCGGTGCTGACGGACTCACCAAGCGCGTCGCTCCAGCCCAGCAAGAAGCGTCCGCCGTGGACGAGCCCCGCGGGGTGCACCTTGATGACGGAGACAGAACTGGGCGAGCTGGGGTCGGAGATGTCCTGGATCGAGGAGAGCCCCTCCTCCCAGGTCCGCACGACCATGAACCGGTCGTCCGGACTGATGAGGTCGGGCATCTCCGGCAGCTCCGTGATCCGGCGGGGGAAGGCCGGGTCGGTGACATCCCACAAGGCCCCCTGCCCCGATTCGCTGAGCTCACCAGCCATCAGCCGCCCCGACGGGCTGACCGTGGCCGTCCTCACGCCCTCGATCACGGAGATCCTGCGTGGCGGGCCGGTCCCGCCGATGTCCCAGAGGAACACGTCGTGGCGCAGGCCGGCGTCCGGCCCGTGCACGGCGTAAAGGACCCGTGCGTTCCCCGCGACGCGCAGGCCGATGAGATTCTGCACGGCCGGACCGGAAAGAGGGCGCGGCCGGCCGACGCGTCCGACGTCCCAGAGCTCGACCTCATCAGCGGTCACGATGGCCAGCCGGTCCCCGCCCGCCTCGAAGGCGGCGTAGCGCAGACCCACGCCCCTCCTGAGCGTGACGACTTGCTGGGGCGAAGCAGGAACCGACAGATTCCACAGGATGACGTTGCCGCGCGCATCCGCGGTGACGGCGAGTCGGCCGTCCTCCTGGACGGCAACCTCATGGATACCCGGATCAGGGCTTTCAAGCTCCGCCACCCGGCGCGGCGCGGCCCGGCCCGACAGGTCCCACACTCCCGCGAGGAAGTCGGAAAGGACCATGGTCCCGGTCCGGCTGATCGCGAACGTGACGTCGTCGCACGCCACTTCACCCGAGGTGCCCACCTCCCGCAGCGTGGACCTCCGTGTCATCGTGAGGAGCCCCAGCCACCCGCCCTGCTCACAGGCGACCACGAAGCGCCCGTCGGCGCTTGCCCCGACGCGGGCCCAGCCGTCGCCGTCGCCCAATCGGTGAACGTGCCGGGGGCGGGACAGGTCGGCCACGTCCCAGACGGTGACGACCTGCTCGGCGCCTTCTCCCGCGCGCCTCGTGCCTCCCGTGACGAGTCTTCCGGCGGCGAAGGCCAGCGAGTGCACGCTCTCGAAGCCGCTGGACGGGGGCTCGACCACGTTGAGCAGCCGCGGCCTCGACGGATCCCTCGTGTCGAAGAGCGCGGGTGTCCTCCCCTGTCCGCCCACCGCCAAGAGAGTCCCGTCCGGGCTGAGCGCCAGGGCGTTCGGCTCCCCCACCCCCGCACTCACCTCTGCGATCTTGACCGGCGAGCCTCCCCGCGACAGGTCCCAGAGCGATACGACCCCGCCCATGTCCGCCACCACGACGACTGCCGTACCGGGGATGATCGCCGGCCGGCCCCTGATCTCCCTGCCCGGGGCGAACGAACCGGCGTAGAGGTTCGCGGTGATGACGGCGGTCGCCTCTCCCGCCGTACCGGGATCATCCGTAACGCTCATCGCCGCCACGCTCAGCCGCAGCGCGGTCCTAGGATCCGTCTTGGCCACCTCCCTTGCCTGCGCCACCAGATCCCGTCCCGCCGTGGTGGCTCGATGCTCCGCCGCCACCCGCCACTGCTGCACCGCTCCCACCGCGGCCACCAGCGCCACCATCAGGAGCCCGGCGAGCAGCCCCACCATGGCCCGCCGCCGGCGGACGGCCTGCCGGTCTCGCTGGGCGCTGGCCGCCAGGAACTCGCGGGCTTCATCCGGCAGGGAGTCACCCGCCGCGCCCGTGGTGCTCTGGGCCGCCACCAAGCGGGTGTCCCGATACAGGAACGCCGGGTCCCTGTCGTGCCGGAGCCACTCGGCCGCGTCCTCGACGAGCTGCTGCAGCACCAGCAGGCCCGCCCGGTCGGCCTCGATCCAGGCGCGTAGCCGCGGCCACGCCCTGATCAGCGCCTCGTGGGTGATCTGGACGGCCTCCTCGTCCACGCTCACCAGCCGCGCCGCGACGAACCGGTCCAGCACCCGCCTGGCCACCTCGTGCCGCTCGGTGCCGGGCGCCGGCAGGAGCTGGGGGATCGGGACGCGGCGCCGGGTGTCCTCCGTGCCATCGCCGAGGCGGACCAGGCGCGGCAGGAGGCGGCGGGCGGCCTGGCGGCCCCGCAGGTCGAGGTGCTCGAGAGTGGAGTCGGCGGTCTTCGCGAGCGAGCGGCTGATGCCGCCCGTGGCGCGGTAGCCGACCAGGGTGAGCCGATCGCCCTCGCGGTGCTGCCAGGTGGCGAGCAGGGCGTGGGACAGCAGCGGCAAGACCGAGCCGCCCGCCGTGCCGAGTTCCTCCAGGAGCAGCTCCACCAAGCCGTCCTCGATCTGCAGGCCGGTCAGTCTGGCCGGGCCTTCGATCACCTCCCGCAGGTGGACCGGTGCCATGGGACCGACCACGAGCGGGTGTTCCAGGGCGGTGAGCAGCTCGGGATGGGCGGAGCAGTGGCCGAAGAAGTCGGCGCGCACGCCGAGGACGACCACGACGGGTGCCGTTCCGGCGGGCTCACCGCAGGCGGCGGCGAGCGCCCTGATGAACGTCTCACGCTCCCGCTCGTCCCGGCAGGCCGTGAACACCTCCTCGAACTGGTCCACGATGAGCACCGCCCGGCCCGGCCCCCCGGCGAGCACCTGACGCAGGTGGGTGGGGTCCGCCTCGATGGCGGCCCGCAGCCCCGCCGCGTCCGTCTCCGGGACGGTGCTCGAAAGCGGGGCGAAGCGGGACGCCAGCGCGGACACCGGGTCGGAGCCCGGCACGAGGACGACGAAGCGGGTGCCGCTCATGGCCGGGATGAGGCCGGCACGCAGGAGCGAGGACTTCCCCACACCGGAAGGCCCGGTCACGATCAGCGGCCCCGGCCGGTCGAGCTGCTCGGTCACGCGGTCGGCCAGTGTTCCGGTCAGGCCGGCCCGGCCGAAGAAGTAGGCCGAGTCCTCCACCCCGAACGCGGCCAGCCCCCGGTACGGGCTGAACTCCCCCGCCCGCCCGCGCCCCCGCTGCCGCCAGGCGGCGTTGACGGCGAGCGGGGCATGACCGCCCCGGTCGGCGGCCTGGCGGCGGGGCTCCGGCAGGCCGCGTTCCGTCAGGGTCCTGGCCAGCGAGCGGTGCACGTCGTCGAGCGTCAGCAGGCGCGGGGCCAGCGGATCCCCGGCGGTGAGCAGCTCGATGAGCGCGCCGGTGAACGCGGTGTGCCGCTCCTGCGGCGGCGCCCAGGCGGCCTCGTCCCTGCCGGAGGCGGCCAGCACGTACGTGCCGTGACGTACGGACTCGAACACCTCTCCCACGGCGGCCCTGGAGGCGAGCCCGGCCCGGCCGGAGAAGCAGCAGTCCAGCACCAGCAGCACGAGCGCGGCCCGGCTGCCGGCCAGAATGTCGCGCACCTCCCCGTACGGCAGCGCCTGGTGCCCCGCGATCCCCTTGCCCAGATCGACCGTGGCCCTGGTGGCCAGGTGCAGCTCGCCCTTGACGCTGAGCAGGCCGTGACCCGCGTAGTGGACGACGAGCACCTCGCTCGCCTCCTCGGCCGCCGCTACCAGGGCCGCCCCGAGCTCGCGCGGGTCGGCGGGGTCCTGGAGCACGGTCAGGTGGGCCGGGTCGAGGCCCGCGCACTCGGTCAGGCAGCGGCCCAGATCGGTGAGCGTGCCGGCGATCGACGGCACCTCCGGCAGGCGCGAGCCCGGGGCATGGCTGCCGGAGCCGGCGAGCAGCACGCGTACGCCTGGCCCTTCGAGCAGGAGCGAGTCCACCTCCGGCACTCCTTCACGGCCGCCCGCCGTCCTGATCGGGAGTCCTATCGTGGCACCGGCCAAGCATGTCGCGGTATGCCCGATCCGGCATGGTCTGGCCACCCGGCTGGAGCGTAAAGAACGCGCCTCGCCACTGTGGCGTACCCGGCTCGCGCCCGGCGGCTCATGGTCTCCTGGGCGGAGTCCCGTCACTCAGGAGGTCCGAACATGCGCCACCGCGCCCACCTACTGCTGGCCACCGCCGCCCTGGCCGCCGCCCTCGCACCGGTCGTGGTCACCGACCGCCCCACGCCTCCCGGCCTGATCCGCGGCACGCAGAGCGTCCGGCACGCGCTGATGGAGGCGGGCCAGCACTTCTACCGCCTGTCCGACATCATCGGCGGCATCAACTGGCACCACCAGCTCACGCTCTAGAAGCTACGAACGAAACGACTCCTTGGACAGGCGCCGCACCCGCGCCTCGTCGATGTCGTGCCCGAGCCCCGACTGGGTCAGCGGCACCGCGATGACCCCGGCGTTGGCCCCCACGATCGGGGTGACGATCTGGTTCTGGCGGGGCGGCTGCGTGACGTCGCACGGCAGCGTGCAGCCCGGCAGGCTGGCCACCGCGACCGTGGCGGCCCTGGCCAGGCCCGCTCCCTGGCCGCCGGTGCACTGGATGTCCCAGCCCGCCGCGGCGGCCTTGTCGTGGGCGCGCCTGACCTCCGACAGCGACGGGAACGCGGCCGGGCGCAGCAGCAGCACCCGCGCCGCCCGTACGGTCAGGTAGTCGTCGAGCTCGGCGGCGGAGCCGGCCTCGACCGCGACCGAGGCGGTCACCTGGTCCTGGAGCGAGGCGTGGGCGTAGACGTCGGTGATGGCGAAGGGCCGCTCGATGACCTCCAGGCCGTAGGAGTCGAGCGCGACGAGCTGGCCGAGGTCGGTGTAGGCGTTGCCGCAGTCGACGGCCAGGGTCAGCGCGGGGTAGGCCTGCCGCACCGCGCGTACGGGCTCGACGTCCCAGCCCGGCCTGACGTCCAGCGTGACGTGCCCGTAGCCGGCGCAGACCTGCTGGTTGACGCGGGACACGAGGCTCTCGACGGACGGGTCCGGCGCCAGCCGTACGGTGGCCATGAGCGAGGTGCGGGTGCCGCCGATCGCCTCGGCGAGCGGCACCCCGCGCATCCTGGTCCACAGGTCCCAGCAGGCCATGTCCACGGCGGAGTCGCCGCCGGTCACCGTGTCGGGATGCTCCCAGTCCACTCCGACGAGCTGGGCCGCCAGCGACTCCTCCAGCCTCGACCAGGTCTTCGCCGCGGGGGCGGTCGCCTCGCCCCACCCGGTCATGCCCCCATGGTCGGTGAGCTTCACGAGCAAGGTCTCCGACCTCCTGCCGTACGGCAGGACCAGCCGGAAGACCTCGAGCTCCCGCACTCGCGGCATGTACCCCCCTTATGACGCGGTCCCCTCCATAGTGCCCGCTGCCCGGGAGTGAACGAAACGCGGGGCCAGCACGGCGCCCAGAAGGGCGAGGCCGACGGTGAAGACGAGCCCGACCGCGTAGTTCTGCGCGGCGGCGGTGAACAGGGCGCCGCTGACCGCCACGGCCACCACGGTGAACACCGACTCGCCCACGCCCACGGCCGCGCTGTTGTTGCCCTCCTCGCCCTCCTTCGACATCTCCAGCACCAGCACCGACACGGTCGGGTGCAGCACGCCGATGCCGAGCCCGACGGCGGCCATGCCCAGGTGCGCGAGCACGAGCGGCACTGAGTCGATCAGGACGAGCGTCACCAGCGAGATGCCGGCCGCGATCAGCAGCGCGCCGCCGCGCAGGGCCGCCATGTTGCCGATCATGCCGCGGCCCTTGATCCAGGAGCCGGTGGACCAGCCGAGGGCGCCGATGGTGAGCACGATGCCGGCCGCGGTGACGCTCAGGCCGCGCTCGTACTTGAGCATGAGGGGGATGAGCACCTCGGCCGCCGTGTACGAGCCGAAGGCCAGCCCGCGCAGCAGCGGGCCGGTCGGCAGGCCGCGGGCGGCCCGCATGGAGCCCGGCAGCAGCAGCTTGGGCAGCGCCACGGCCAGCAGCACGATGCCGGCGGCGAGCAGGGGCAGGCCGGCCAGCTTGAGGGCGCTGCCGTACTGGATGAGGGCGGCGGCGACGGCGGTCAGCGCGGCGTAGATCAGCTTGCGGCCGAGGCCGGGGGCGGGCCCGGCGACGCCGTCCTGGACGGCCCGGCCGGCGGTCCCGCGCCAGAGCAGCAGCGCCGACGGGACGACGATCACCGTGACGCCGAGGAAGATCCAGCGCCAGTCGAAACTCTCCGCGATGAAGCCGGCGATGGCCGGGCCGATCATCGAGGGCACCACCCAGGCGGCCGAGAACGCGGCGAACACCCGGGGATGCATCGCCGGCGGGTAGGCCCTGGCGACCAGCACGTACAGCGCCACCTGGGTCGCCCCGGTCCCCAGCCCCTGCACGAACCGGCCCGCCACGAACACCTCCATGGTCGGCGCCAGCCCGGCCAGCAGCAGCCCCGCCACGAACGTCACCACGCCGGCCCCGATCGGCTGGAGCGGCCCCCGCACGTCGCTCCACCGGCCGCCCAGCACGGTCGCGATCACGCTGGCCGCCAGGGTGGCGCTGAAGGCCAGGTTGTACAGGTGCATGCCGTCGAGCTCGCGGGCGATCAGCGGCATGGCCGTGGCCACCGCCATCGCCTCGAACGCCTGCAACGTGACCAGCGCCACCAGCCCGATGCTGAGCGCGCGGTACTGCGGCGAGATCACGCTCGCCGGGGTCTCCACGGGTCCTTCAACAGTCGTCGTCATACCGGCAAACTATGCCGGAGCCCCTGGTCAGCACATCGGGCGCGGGTCCTAGGCAATTGGGCCTAAGGCGGACCGGTCAGAGCTTGGGCATGCGTGCCTCGATGCCGTCCAGCAGCAGCTCGAGCCCGTACGCGAAGCGGTCCTCGCCGTCGTCGGCGGTCAGGTCGTCCACGTGCTCGCGCAGGTGCGGGAACCGCTCGCCCGGCAGCGCCCGGTAGTAGGCGGTGATCTGCGCGACGAACGACTGGAAATACTCCTCCGGGCCGCTCATGCCGGACGCCCGCATCCTGGCCCAGTGCACCGAGCCCTCGTAGGCGTCGCCGACGAGGTAGAGCGTGAGCCGGTCCATCACCAGGGACGCCTGCCTCGGCGACATGCCGGCGTCGATCAGCAGCCCGTACGTGAACTCGCCCATGCGCAGCGAGTGCTCGCCCGTCGGGATGGTGGCCAGCGCCGCCCTGGCCACGTCGGGGTGCTCGCGGAAGACGCGGTGGATCTCCAGGGCGTACGCCCGCAGTTGCTGCTTCCAGCGGGACGGATCGGGCTCCGGCAGCCGCACCTCGCTGAGCACCCGGTCGTAGATCAGCTCCAGCAGCTCCTCCTTGCCGGACACGTGCGCGTACAGCGAGGCGGGGCCGGTGTCGAGCTCCTGGGCCACCCGTCTCATGCTCAGCGCGTCGAACCCCTCGGCGTCGAGCACGCGCAGCCCGGTCTCGACGATGAGCTCCTGGCTGAGCTGCCGCTTGACCTGGGCGGGGCGGCGCGGCTTGCGCCACGGGGGCGCCGGCACGGCACTGGGTTCGTTGGCCATACGAACACTGTACTTGACACGAACGCCGTTCGTTAATAAAACGGTGTTCGTTGACGAACGCCGTTCGTTGACTAGAACACCGTTTGAAGGAGTTGTCATGACAGTCACCGCCACCTCGGCGACGACCGAGGCGGGGCCGTTCCGGTGGCGCTGGGTCGCGTTGTTCGTGATCCTCGCCGCCGAGGTCATGGACCTGCTGGACGCCCTCGTCACCGCGATCGCCGCCCCCACCATCCAGGCGGAGCTGGGCGGCTCGGAGAGCCTCGTGCAGTGGCTCGGCGCGAGCTACACCCTGGCCATGGCCGTCGGCCTGATCACCGGCGGGCGGCTCGGCGACCTGTTCGGCAAGAAGCGCATGTTCGTGATCGGCGCCGCCGGCTTCACCGTCGCCTCACTGCTGTGCGGCATCGCCGTCAGCCCCGAGATGCTGGTCGCGGGCCGGGCCGTGCAGGGCCTGTTCGGGGCCGTGATGCTGCCGCAGGGGCTGGGGCTGATCAGGGAGATGTTCCCGCCGGAGGAGATGGGCAAGGCGTTCGGCATGTTCGGGCCGGTCATGACCATCTCCTCCGTCGGCGGCCCCGTGCTGGCGGGCTGGCTGGTGGACGCCGACTTCTTCGGCACCGGCTGGCGCATGATCTTCCTGATCAACCTGCCGATCGGGCTGGCCGCCGTGCTCGCCGCGCTGCGCTTCCTGCCCGAGTTCCGCCTGTCCGGCGCCACCCGGCTCGACCTGCCCGGCGTCGGGCTGGTCTCGGTCGCCGCCTTCCTGCTGATCTTCCCGCTCATCCAGGGCCGCGAGGCGGGCTGGCCGGCCTGGACGTTCGTGTCGATGGCCGCCTCGGTCGTGCTGTTCGCCCTCTTCGGCCGGTACGAGTCGCGCCGCGCCAGGTCGGGCCGGGACCCCCTGGTCACGCCCAGCCTGTTCCGCAAGCGCGGCTTCGTCGGCGGGCTCGTCGCCGGCCTGGCCTTCTTCGCCGGCCTGACCGGCTTCGGCGTCGTCTTCAGCTTCTACACCCAGGCCGGGCTCGGCTTCACGCCGCTCCAGGCCGGCCTGACCGCGCTGCCGCAGGCCCTCGGCGGCGTCGTCGGCTTCGGCCTGGCGATGGCCGGCCTCCAGGAGAGGCTCGGCCGCGGCCTCATGCAGATCGGCATCCTCGTGATGGCCGCCGGGGCCGGGGTGCTGGCCGTGACCATCCACGTGTCCGGCGTGGACGTCAGCGCCTGGCAGCTCTCCCCCGGCCTGGCCCTCGTGGGCGTCGGGATGGGGCTGACCATGGCGCCGTTCTTCGACATCGTGCTGGCCGGGGTCGAGCCGCACGAGACCGGCTCCGCCTCCGGCACCCTCACCGGCGTCCAGCAGCTCGGCGGCGCCTTCGGCACCGCCGTCCTCGGCACGCTCTTCTTCGGCCTGCTCGCCGATCAGGGGGAGTTCGGGGCGTCGATGGAGGTCACGGTGTGGGTGGAGGTCGGGTTGCTGGTGCTCACGTTCGGCCTGTCGTACCTGCTGCCGCGCCGCGCCCGCCCCGGGCAGCAGCCGCACGGCGCGTGACCCGCGGGTCAGGTCGCCAGGTGCCGCTCCGCCCACTGGGCGACGTCACGGCGCTCGATCGCGGCCGCCATCAGGTCGGGGAAGGCGTCGGGCGTGCACGCGAACGCGGGCACGCCCATCGCGGCCAGCGCGGCGGCGTTCTCGTGGTCGTAGAACGGGGCGCCCTCGTCGGACAGCGCGAGCAGCACGATCACCTGCACCCCTGCCTGCGTCATCGAGGCCACCCTGCGCAGCATCTCCTGCCTGATCCCGCCCTCGTACAGGTCGCTGATCAGCACGAAGATCGAGTCGGTGGGGCGGGTGATGAGCCCTTGGCAGTAGGCGACGGCCCGGTTGATGTCGGTGCCGCCGCCGAGCTGGGTGCCGAACAGCACCTCCACCGGGTCGTGCAGCTGGTCGGTGAGGTCCACCACCGCCGTGTCGAACACGACGAGCGACGTCCTGAGCGACCGCATCGACGCCAGCACCGCCGCGAACACGCTCGAATACACCACCGAGGCGGCCATCGACCCGCTCTGGTCGACGCACAGCAGCACCTCCCGCTGCACCGACCGCTGCCTGCGCGCGTAGCCGACCAGGCGGGACGGGACCACGGTGTTCCTGTCGGGCAGGTAGTTCTTCAGGTTCACCCGGATCGTGCGGTCCCAGTCGATGTCGGCCACCCGCTTGGGCCGGTGCGTCCTGGCCGAGCGGTCCAGCGCGCCGGACACCGCCGCCCTGGTCTTCTGCGCCAGCCTGCGCTCCAGCTCCCGCACCACGTGCCGCACCAGCGCCCTGGCCGACTCGCGGGCCTGGTCGGGCATCACCTTGTTGAGCGCGAGCAGGGTGCCGGCCAGGTGCACGTCGGGCTCGACCGCCTCGAGCATCTCGGGCTCCAGGAGGAGCCTGGTGAGGTTCAGCTTCTCGATCGCGTCCTTCTGCATGACCTGGACGACCGTGGACGGGAAGTACGTGCGGATGTCGCCCAGCCATCTGGCCACCCGGGGCGCCGACGCTCCGAGGCCGCCCTGCCTGCGGTCGCCGTCGCCGCCCTCGTCGTAGACGGCGGCCAGGGCGGCGTCCATGCGGGCGTCCACGCCCTCCAGGCCGCAGCCGGTGCCGTCGGCGGAACCGCCGCCGAGCACCAGCCGCCATCGCCGCAACCGCTCATCCGCCGCACTCATCGCGGCCCCTTCCTCTCCTCCGCTGGTCGCCGGCCCGCCGCTCACCCGTCCGCCCTTCCGATGATCGTCAGCACGGTCGCGACGGCCGCCGCGGCGCGGCGCTCGTCCACGTCCGGCTCCCCCGCCCCCTCCTCACCACGGCCCGACGAGCGGAGCCGCTCGCCGATGGCCCTGCGCTCCGGCGCGGCGAAGGCGCCGAACGTGCGGCGCAGCAGCGGCAGCACGTCCGTGAACTGCTCACCCGACAGCCCCGTCAGCCACCCGTCCACCAGCCCCAGCAGCCGCGGATCATGCACCAGCAACAACCCGCCCCCGGCCAGGAACCCCTCCACCCACGCCGCCGCCCGCGCCGGCGCCTGCCCCCTGGACATGGCCCTGGACATGCGGTCACCGGCGTCGTCCAGCTCACCGCAGTCGAGCAGAATCCGGGTGAGCCGCCCCTCGACGAGCCCGTGCAGGTCCTGCCGGTCGCTCATCCCCCGCAACGTGCCCAGCCACCGCCCGCGCGGCCCCGCCGGATCCCGCGCGGCCTCGTCGCCGGACAGGAGGGCGACGGCCGAGTGCACCGCGTCCACGTGCTTGAGCAGGTCGGCCGCCGCGTCGTCGGCCAGCCCCGTCACCGCCACCGGCAGCCCGACGCAGATCCGCTCCAGCATCGAGCGCACGATCACCGCCAGCCCCGCCGCCGAGGTGCCGCGCACATCGCCGTACCGCTGGGCGCGCACCATCGCGGGCAGCGCCGCCATCAGGCCGGTGACGTCCGTGTCGAGGGCCGCCTTGGCCGACAGGGCCGCCAGCACGCCGGGCAGCGCCTCCGGCAGGTCCGCCAGCAGGCAGCGCTCCACCAGCGACGTCAGCTCGGCCAGCGCCGCCGACGGCTTCCCCGCCAGGTCCCTGGCCCGCTGCGCCGCCGCCCCGGCCACGGTGGTGCCGAGGGCGGCGTGCTCGATGAGCGCCAGGTCGTGCTCGGGCCGCCACCGCAGCGTCCACGTCTCCCTGAACGTGCCCTTGCCGCGCGCCTGCCCCGGCGTGCCCCAGCCCACCCCGAGCAGCGCCAGCCGGTGCAGCAGGTGGCTTCGGTCGAGGTCGAGGGGCTTGCGCAGGTCGAGGTCGAGCTCCCGGTCGAGGGCCTCCGGCTTGAGCTTGAGCCGCCGCTGCTGCTCACGCAGGTCGCGCTGCAACGGCACCATGGGGGTGCCGTCGCAGACCTGGCCGAGCCGGTCGCCGACCACCAGGCGCCGCTGGATCAGCTCCACCGCCAGGTCGTCACCCTCGCACAGGACCGCCCTGGCCGCCTCGGTGACCTCCCCCAGCCCGGCCAGCGGCCTGCCGCGCAGGGTGGCCAGGCCGTGCGCGAGCCGTACGGACTCGATGACGTGCGCCGACGACACCGCCAGCCCCTCCTCGCGCAGCACCCCCGCCGCCAGCGCCAGCCACCGCTCCACCGGCCGGTCGGGCGCCTCGAACAGGTGGTGGTACCAGCCCGGCGAGGTGATGCCCGCGCCGTAGCCGCTCCACGAGGCCAGCCGCCCGTACGTCCACGGCACCCACGTCAGCTCCGCCTTCACCTTCGGCAGGCCGCGCAGCACCGCGTTGTCCGCCGCGACGGGCGGCAGCGGGCCGGTCAGCGCGGGCACGTGCCAGGCGCCGCAGATCACCGCGATCCGCTCGTGGCCCTGCTTGAGGGCCGCGCGGAGGGTCTTGCGCATGTACGCCTCGCGCCTGGCCTCCCGCTCGTCCGGCCGGTACCCCTCGCGGACGGCGGCCATCGCCTCGGCGATCACCTCGAACGGCGTGTCTCCGGCGCGGTGCTCGACGACGTCCTCCCACCAGCGTTCCGGGTCGTCGTGACCGGCTGCGGCGGCCAGCGCGCCGATGGGGTCGGTCGGCACCTCCTGCGCGGGCTCGGCCTCGTCACGGTCGGCCACGGCGCGGTCGGCAGCCACGTCACGGTCTTCGGCCAGGGAGTGGGCGGCGGGCAGATCGCAGAAGCGCACCGGGATGCCCGCGGACGTGCCGTACAGGATCGCCTGCCACTCGGGGGAGAACACCGCGAACGGCCAGAACGCGGCCCGTGTCGGCGCGCCCGGCACGTGCGCGAGCAGCGCGACCGGCGGCTCCAGGCCGGGGGCGAGCGCGACCAGGGCGTCGGCCTCCGGCGGGCCCTCGATGAGGATCGCGTCGGGACGCAGCCGCTCCAGCTCCCGCCGCACGGCCCGCGCTGAGCCCGGCCCGTGATGCCGCACCCCCAGAATCGACACGGAGCTCATGACACCTCGCGGCAGGCGCGGTAGAAGTCGCGCCAGTCGGAGCGCTCGCGCACCACCGTCTCCAGGTACTCCCGCCACACCACCCGGTCCGACACCGGCTCCTGCACCACCGCGCCGACGATCCCGGCGGCCACGTCGGACGGCCGCAGCACCCCGTCGCCGAAGTGCGCGGCCAGGGCGATGCCGCTGGTCAGGACCGAGATGGCCTCCGCCGTGGACAGGGTGCCGCTCGGCGACTTGACCTTCGTGCGGCCGTCCTCGGTGACCCCCGTGCGCAGCTCCCTGAACACCGTCACCACCCGCCGGATCTCCGCCAGCCCCGTCGTCGTCTCCGGCAGCTCCAGGGAACGGCCGAGCTGGGCGACACGGCGGGCGACGATGTCGACCTCCTCCTCGGCGGTGGCGGGGACCGGCAGCACGACGGTGTTGAAGCGGCGGCGCAGCGCGCTGGACAGCTCGTTGACGCCCCGGTCGCGGTCGTTGGCCGTGGCGATCACGTTGAAGCCGCGCTGCGCCTGCACCTCGCGGTTCAGCTCGGGGATGGGCAGCGTCTTCTCCGACAGCACGGTGATCAGGGCGTCCTGCACGTCGGACGGCATGCGGGTGAGCTCCTCGACCCGCGCCACCCGGCCCTCGGCCATCGCGCGCATCACGGGCGAGGGGGTCAGCGCGTCCATCGAGGGGCCCTCGGCCAGCAGCCTGGCGTAGTTCCAGCCGTACCGGACGGCCTCCTCCGCGGTGCCCGCGGTGCCCTGCACGAGCAGCGTCGAGTCGCCGCTGATCGCGGCGGCCAGGTGCTCCGACAGCCACGTCTTCGCGGTGCCCGGCACGCCGAGCAGCAGCAGCGCCCGGTCGGTGGCCAGCGTCGCCACGGCCACCTCGACGATGCGGCGGGCGCCGACGTACTTGGGTGTGATGTGCTCGCCGTCGCCCAGGATGTACGTGGTCACCGCCCACGGCGACAGCTTCCAGCCCGGCGGCCTGGGCCGGTCGTCGTCCTTGGCGAGGACGGCCAGCTCCTCGGCGTACTGGTCTTCCGCGTGCGGGCGCAGAACGGTCATCAGGAGAGCTCCTTGTACATGTCAGCACGGAAACGCAGCAGGGCGGCGACCTGCTGGACGGGCTCGGCGGGCGAGTAGTCCTCTGCCAGCTCGAACAGGGCCGGGTCGATGTGCTCGCCGGCCAGCTTGACCAGCTCGCCGAGGTTCCACGGCTGTGTGGTGTTCACCTTCACGATCTTGTTGAGCACGGCCGTCGCCAGGCCCTCGCGCCAGTGGGACGACACGCCGCCCAGCACCATGATCAACTGGCTGTCCAGGTCGTGGGCGCGCACGAACCGGGCGGCCAGCTCCTGCTGCTCCTGCGCAGGGAGCGATTCGAGCAGGTCCGCGATCGGGTCCCAGGCGAACATCGCCCGTGCCCACTCCGGGTCCCTCTGCAGCACGGCGGCCCTGACCCAGGCCGCCTTCACCTCGGCGTCCCAGTCGGGGATCCGCATGCCCAGCACGTCGTGCGGCCGTCCCCAGAAGGACAGGGGCGCGCGGGCGATGATCTGCTGCAGCCACCAGGCCCGCTCGCCGATGCCCCGGGGCGGCTTCGGCCGCACGCCGTCGCGCTCCATCGCCTTGTCGCAGGCCGCCGGCGCCTCGACGGCGATCACGTCCCCGCTGATGGTCACGCAGGCGCGCACCCGCTCGGCCATGCGCCGCGCCAGGCGGGAGCCGGGCAGGCGGGCCAGGAGGTTCGCGGCGGCCTGGCGCACCTCCCTGCGGCGGTCGTCCAGCGCCTGCTCCAGGAACGGCTCGTCGGCCATGCTCAGCCCGTCGGCCAGCACCTCCACGAACCCGGCCCGCTCGTCCGGCGTCTCCCGCTCCCAGGTGCTCTCCAGCAGCCGCCTGGCCTGCGCGGGGTCGGCCGCCCGCAGCACGCTCAGGTGCGCGCGCCGGTCGGCGGCGCCGCCCAGCTCCCAGGTCTCGCCCGTCGGCTCCTCCAGCAGGTACGCCCAGGCGGGGTTGAGCCCGGCCAGCCAACGGCCGCGCTGCCCGGCAAGGACGCCGAGATGCACCCTGATCGAACGGTCGCGGCGGCCTCGCTCCAGCAGCTCGGGCAGCACGTACGGGGGCACCCTGCGGCCGGTGGCGGCAGCTGCGGCCAGCCATTCGGGGATCAGCCTCTCGTGCTCGCCGCCGAGCAGCCTGCCCAGCCGCTCGGCCGCCCGCCTTCCGACCGCTTCCCGCTCCTCGTCGGGCGCTACCTTCTGCTGCGGGTCGGGGCCGCCCTCCTGCGTGCCCGGCGCCTGCTCATCCGCCGCCCCTGGCGCTTGATTGCCCGTCGTCCCTGGCGCTTGATTGCCCGTCGCCACGCGGCGGCCCGCGCGGCGCCGCGCCACCTCGACGGCCGCCGCTTCGAGCAGGTCGCCAGGGTACGGTCTGCGGTCGGTGCCCACGAGTGCCGTCGAGGCCAGCTCGTCCCAGCCGGTCACAGGATCACCGCCGTTCCGTCGTCGTCCCAGGTCGTCAGGGGGCGCAGGCCCTGCGGCGTCCACTCGACCGCCACCGTGACCGGGTGACCGCCGGAGACGGCGATCAGCCGCCAGGGGTCGTGCGCGCGGGGGTGCAGCGGGAGGCCGCCGATGGCGGTGCGTCCGGGCACCACGCCTGCCAGGACCAGCGGCCAGGACTCGGTCCACGGATCCTCGGCCAGCGCCCACGCCACCTCGTCGAGCGCCTCGTCGGGCGACATCCCGGGCGGCACGGTGGCGGATCGCGGGGTGCCGGACGCCGGGGAGGCCATCGCGGGCGCCGGGGTGGCGGTCGGAGATGGGCGGGAGGCTGCCCCAGCGCCGGGTGGCGAGATGGTGATCCCGGGCGCCGGAGTGGCGGTCGCGGAGGGCGTGACGGGGGCGTGGCGGGTGGCCACGAGGGCGCGGAGGGGGGCGGCGCCCGGGTAGTAGGTGAGGTCGGCGTCGATGGTCGTACCTGTGACCAGGGAGGCGTCCAGCGGCTGGCCCTGCGGCGCGAACGACAGGATGAGGGCGGGGCGGCCGGTGTGGCGGCCACGGAGCCAGACGCGGCGGGCCGTCAGCCGGTCCTGTACCTCGTCGCGCCTGCCCAGCACGTCCCAGTGATCCCGCACCGGCGGCCCGGCCAGGACCTCTTCCCTTGTCACAGGGAAGCCGGCGCGGATCAGGACGGTCTGGGCCAGGCCATCCGGCAGGTCGGCCCGGCGGCGGTAGGCGATGGCCAGCAGGTTGACGAGCGCGTACTCCTCCAGGAGCCGCCCCGGCCAGCCCTCCTCGGCACGCACCCGGGCCAGCCGCGACACGACGCCTGCCACGCCGGGCGCCTGGGCGTCGATGAGTCGCTTGGCCAGGCCGTCCCAGTCGTGCTCCTGCGCTCCCGCCAGGCCCTGCCGCACCTGGTCGGCCAGCCACCGCTCCAGCTCGGCCAGCCCGGCGGCGACCCGCTGATGACGTACGGACTCCACCCGCCCACCGGCCCCCGACCGGACGCCACTGCCCTGCCCGGCCCGTCCAGCGCCCATGCCGCCCTGCTCGGCGGGCCCCGGGCCCGTCCGGGCGTCGGAGCCAGCGCCGAGGACCGGATCCCCGGCCGGGCCCTGGGCTGAGGCCGAAGGCGGCGAGCCGTCGGCGGTGGCCGGCTGAGCGCGAGCACCCTCCTGAGAAGACCCCTCCGCGCGAGCACCTTCCCTACGGGCGGCCTCCACACGGGCGGCCTCCAGCCGGGCAGCCTCCAGCCGGGCAGCCTCCGCGCGGGCAGCCTCCAGCCGGGCCGCCGATTTGACCGCCCGTTCGGCGCGCCCATCCATCCATTCCGTCACCCACTGCGGCGCCGCCTCCGCATCAGGCACCCCATCGGCGGACCACAACAGCAGCAACCCCAGCGCATGCTTGCACGGAAACTTCCTGCTCGGGCAACTGCACCGATACGCGGGCTCGCTCAGATCAACGGCCGCGAGGTAAGGCTTGGCACCGCTGCCCTTGCACTCCCCGTACAACACCGTGCCCGTAGTGCCGCGCAGCGACCACTTGCCGGCAGCCGCCACCCCTTGCGCCGCCTTCTGGGACGACGTGTCGGGCGCGAGGGCGAGCACCTGATCGCGGCTCCACCGTTCAATCACCTGCCGCAGACTAGCCAGGCTGACCGACATTTCGCGCGAGAGCGGCGGCGACGGTGAGGCTTGTCCGGAAATATCCTCATAAACTCGGGGTGTGGAGTTGAGGAGCTACCCCGACGGGCCGTCCATCCAGGTGACCGACGAAGAGGCGGCGCTGAAGGCGTCCGGGTCGCTCGACGGCCAGGTCGTCCTCGACGACGGCCGCTTCCTGCGCAGGGACGTCACGGGCGAACCGGTCGCGTTCGTCGCGCGCCCGCCCGTCGCCGCCGCCCTCGACCTGCTCCCGCACCCCGAGGGCGGCTGGTTCAAGGAGACCTACCGGTCGCCTGTCACGTTCGTGCCGGACGGTTACCCCGGCCCCAGGGCCAGCGCCACCGCCATCTACTTCCTGCTGTGTCCGGGCGAGGAGTCCGTGCCGCACGTGGTCACGTCGGCGGAGATCTGGCTGTGGCACCGCGGCGGGCCGCTCGACCTGACGATCGGGGACGAGACGGTCGTCCTCGGTCCCGACGTCGAGCGCGGGCAGGTGCCGCAGGCTGTCGTGCCGGGCGGCGTGTGGCAGGCGGCGCGCCCGGCGGGCGACGCGGAGGTGCTGGTGAGCTGCGTGGTCTCGCCGGGCTTCGACTTCGCCGACTTCCGTGCCTGACGTCCGGCCGGCGCTGTTCGGCACGGCGCTCGTACGCTGGGCGGGCGAGTTCTCCGACCGGCACCGGCTGCCGGAGGGAGCGGTGCGACGGCTGATCGAGGTGGGTGCGGGAGCCGGTGGAGGAGGGTTTCCAGCACGACGTGGTGCGCCCTGACCGGCGAGCAGTGAACGCGGCGGCCGTCAGCCCTGCACGGTCGGGCGGATGACGATCTCCCCGATCTCCACGTCCGCGGGCTGCTCCACCGCGAAGGCGATGGCCCGGGCGACCGCCTCGGGCGCGATGCCCATCCGCTCCATGTCCCGCCGCACCTGCTCCCGCACCTCGGGATCATCGATCCAGTCGGCGAGCCCCGTGCGGACGTACCCGGGCGAGACCGCCGTCGTCCGCAGCACGCCGTCGGTCGACTCCTGCCGCAGCCCCTCCAGCAGCGTCCGCACCGCGTTCTTGGTGGCCGCGTAGACGGCCTGGGTGGGCACGATCTTCAGCCCGGACGTCGACACCGTCGTCACCAGATGCCCGTGCCCCTGGCGGCGGAACACCGGCAACGCCGCGGCGATGCCGTGCAGCACCCCGCGGAGGTTGACGTCGATCATCGCCGACCAGCCGTCCACGTCGAGGTCCGCCACGGGGCCGGTCCTGGCGATGCCGGCGTTGCCCACCAGCACGTCCAGCCGCCCGAACTCACTGACGGCCAGGGCGACGAGCCCTTCGAGATCCTCGCGGCGGGCCACGTCCGTGACGCGGACGGCGGCGCGACCGCCCGCCGAGCGGATGTCCCCCGCGATCTCCTCAAGGCGCTCCGCACGCCGCGCACCGAGGACGACGGCCGCGCCCCGCTCGGCGAGCAGGCGCGCGGTGGCCTCGCCGATGCCGCTGCTCGCCCCGGTGACGACGACGACCTTGCCGCTGATGACAGACATGGCGTACGACCTCCAGCTAGAATGGACACGTGTCCGCTTACGTCTTCCACAGTAGCGGACACGTGTCCGCTTAGCCAACCCACCATGCCGAGGACCGATGAACCCACCTGCCCGCCGCCGCGCCGACGCGGCGGAGAACCGCGAGCGGATCATCGAGGTCGCGCGGGAGGTCGTCGCGAGCGCGGACGAGCTACGGCTGAACGAGATCGCCAAACGGGCGGGCGTCGGCCAGGGCACCCTCTACCGCCACTTCCCGACCAGGGAGCACCTGCTCGCCGAGGTCTACCGCAAGGACGTGGACGACCTCGTGGCCGCCGCCCCGGCACTGCTCGCCGAGCACGACCCGCTCACCGCCCTGACCCGCTGGCTGGCCAGGGTGGCCGACTACGCGCAGGTCAAGCGCGGCGTGCTGGCCGCCGTCGAGGCGGGGGTCTGGCGGGACCTGTCCGCGCACAGCCTCGGCCCCATCGGCGACGCGCTGACCACGCTGCTGGACGCCGGCAAGGCCGACGGGACAATCCGTCCCGACGTGGACGCCCGCGACCTCATCCTCCTGCTCGGCTACCTGACCCGCCTGGAGCAGAGCGAGTGGGACACCCGCGCCCGGCACCTCCTGCGGGTCATCCTGGAGGGCGTACGCAGCCGCGGCTGAGCGCCCATGAGCATGAGCCGGGTTTGCGGGTAAGGGGCGGGACATGGAGACCAAGGAATGGACCGTGCGCATCTCGTTGACCGAGACCGGCGACGACACCTCGGCTCAGGCGACGCTGACCACCGCCAAGGGCGAGCACGTCACCGGCACCGGCCGGGCCCGCCGCAACCCCGCGGACCCGTCCAAGCCGGAGATCGGGGACGAGGTGGCCGCCTCCCGGGCGCTGGCGGACCTGGCGCAGCGCCTGGCCGTCATCGCCAATCACGACATCTCCGGATCCGCCGCCGACGCCGCGCCCCCCACCCGCTCGTGGTGACTCCACGCACCACAGGGAGCACGCCCGGCAGGATCAAAGATCAATCCCTGGGGTAACGTCCTGTCCGTCGCGCCGTCCGCACGAGGAGAGACCCCATGATCCGCAAGGCCGTGATCCCGGTGGCCGGGCTGGGCACCCGGCTGCTGCCCCTGACCAAGGCGTTGCCGAAGGAGATGCTGCCGATCGGCGACAAGCCGGTCATCGAGCACACCATCCGCGAGCTCGTGGACTCCGGCATCGACGACATCACCATCGTCACCTCGGCGCGCAAGGACCTCGTCCAGCGGCACTTCGCCCCGGACGGCGACCTGGAGCGGGAGCTGCGCGCGGCCGGCAAGGACGACCTGGCCGACGCCGTGGCCGAGCTGTCGTCGCTGGCCCACATCACGTACCTGTACCAGCGCGGCCCGTACGGCAACGGCACGCCCGTGCTCAACGCCGCCCGGGTCATCGGCGACGAGCCCTTCATGGTGCTGTGGGCCGACGACGTGTTCGTGGCCGAGGTGCCCCGCGCCAGGCAGCTCAAGTCCGCCTACGAGGCCACGGGCGCCCCGGTGCTGGCCCTGATGCCGATGGAGGTCGAGGACGCCTCCCGCTACGGCGTGCCGATCGTCGAGGAGGACCTCGGCGGCGGGCGCCTGCGCATCTCGGGGCTGGTGGAGAAGCCGCGCCCGGAGGAGGCCCCCTCCCGGTACGCCGCCATCGGCGGTTACGTCGTCACCCCGGGGGTGGTCGCCGAACTGGAGGCCGCCACGAGCCGCTGGCACGAGCACCCCGAGGGCGAGATCTACCTCACCGACGCCCTGCACCGCCACGCCACCGCCAACCCGGTGTTCGGCCAGGTCATCGACGGCACCTGGTGGGACACCGGCTCCCCGCTCAACTACCTGCGGGCGCAGTTCGCCGCGGCGCTGGCCGATCCCGTCTACGGGCCGGAGCTGCGCAAACTGGCCCGGGAGAGCTAGCGTCTACGAAAGAACTTACGAGGAGGGCACCGGTGAGCCGACAAATCGTTTCCATCGTGGGCGGCAAGGACGGGGAGGCCGCGAGCACGTACGAGTCGATCAACCCCGCCCGTACGGGCGAGGTGGTGGCGCGGGTCGGCCTGGCGGACGCACGGACGTTCGCGGCGGCCTGCCGCACCGCCAAGGAGGCGCAGCGCGAGTGGGCCAGGGTGCCCGCGCCGGTGCGCGGCCGGGTGATCGCCTCGATCGGGCGGCTGGTGGAGGCCAACACCGAGCGGCTGGCCAGGCTGGTGACCGAGGAGATCGGCAAGCCGTACGCCGAGGCGCTGGGCGAGGTCAGGGAGATCGTCGACACCTGCGACTTCTTCCTGGGCGAGGGCCGCAGGCTGTACGGGCAGACCGTGCCGTCGGAGATGCCGGACAAGAACCTGTTCACGTTCAGGAACCCCGTGGGCGTGGCCGCGGTCGTGACGGCGGGCAACTTCCCGGTGGCCGTCCCGTCGTGGTACCTCGTGCCGGCCCTGCTGTGCGGCAACGCCGTGGTGTGGAAGCCCGCCGAGTACGCCGCCGCCTCCGCGCACGCGCTGTTCCGGCTGTTCACGGCGGCGGGCCTGCCCGACGGCGTGCTGAACCTCGTCTTCGCCGGCGGCACCGGCACCTTCGAGGGCCTGGAGCTGGCCCTCGAAGAGGGCACCGTGCAGAAGGTGGGCTTCACCGGCTCCAGCGAGGTGGGCAGAAAGATCGGCGAGCTGACCGGCCGCCACCTGCAGTCGGCCTGCCTGGAGCTGGGCGGCAAGAACCCGATGGTCATCATGCCGGACGCCGACCTCGACCTGGCCGTCGAGGGCGCGCTGTTCTCCGGCTTCGGCACCGCCGGCCAGCGCTGCACCAGCCTCGGCACGGTGATCGTGCACGAGAGCGTGCACGACGAGTTCGTGCGGCGCTTCGCGCGGGCGGTCGGCGCGGCCAGGATCGGCGACCCGGAGCAGGACGTGCTGGCGGGCCCGCTGCTGGACACGAAGTTCGCCGACCGGTACGAGGAGTACCTGACCTGGATCGAGCCGCACCACCAGGTCGTCACCGGCGCCACCGGCCGGATCACCAAGGACAACCCGCGCGGCGACTTCGACGGCGGCGACGGGCTCTACTACCACCCGGTCGTGGTGGACGGCGTGCGGCCGGGCGACCGGCTGTTCATGGAGGAGACGTTCGGCCCGATCGTGGGCGTGACCGCGTTCTCCACCCTGCAGGAGGCGCTCGACCTGGCCAACCTGCCCGGTTACGGCCTGTCGAGCTCCATCTACACCACCGACCCGCAGCACGCCTTCCGCTTCCGTGAGGGCATCTCGGCCGGCATGGTCAGCGTCAACAACTCCACCTCGGGCGCCGAGGCGCACCTGCCGTTCGGCGGCAACGGCAAGTCGGGCAACGGCAGCCGCCAGTCCGGCATGTGGGTGCTCGACCAGTTCACCCGCTGGCAGGCGATGAACTGGGACCACTCGGGCCGCCTGCAGAAGGCGCAGATGGACGTGGCGGAGATCGTCCCCGATCTGGACTTCCGCCTGGCATGACGAGAGCGGGGCCCCTTCACGCGAAGGGGCCCCGCTCTTTCAGCGAGATCAGACCTGGCCGGCCTTCTCCAGGGCCGCGCAGCAGGTGTTCACCAGCAGGCGGGTGACCACGTACGGGTCGACGTTGGCGTTCGGGCGGCGGTCCTCGATGTAGCCCTTCTTGTCCACCTCGACCTGCCACGGGATGCGCACGGAGGCGCCGCGGTTGGAGACGCCGTAGCTGTACTTGTTCCACGGGGCGGTCTCGTGGTGGCCGGTCAGGCGCAGCTCGATGTCGGCGCCGTACTGCGAGACGTGCTCCATCGGCTTGTCACCCTCGCCGAGCGCCTCGCACGCGGTGATGATGGCCTCGTAGCCCTCGCGCATGGCCTTGGTGGAGAAGTTGGTGTGCGCGCCGGCGCCGTTCCAGTCGCCGCGGGCGGGCTTGGCGTCGAGGGTGGCCTCCACGCCGTACTCCTCGGCGGTCCGGTAGAGCAGGTAGCGGGCGACCCACAGGTGGTCGGCGACCTCGAGGGGGCCCGCCGGGCCGACCTGGAACTCCCACTGGCCGGGCATGACCTCGGCGTTGATGCCGGAGATCGCCAGACCGGCGGCGAGGCAGCGGTCGAGGTGCAGCTCGACGATCTCGCGGCCGAACACGGCCTCGGCGCCGACACCGCAGTAGTAGTGGCCCTGCGGGGCGGGGAAGCCGCCCTCGGGGAAGCCGAGCGGGCGGCTGCCCTTGAAGAAGGTGTACTCCTGCTCGATACCGAACCAGGACTCCTGCGCGGCGTACTGCTCGGCGATCGGGCGGAGCAGGGCGCGGGTGTTGCTGACGTGCGGCTCGCCGTTGATCTCCTCGACCTCGCACAGGACGAGCTTGTTCGCGCCGCCGCGGATCGGGTCGGGGCAGACGAACACCGGGCGGAGCACGCGGTCCGACGAGTGGCCCTCGGCCTGGTTGGTGCTGGATCCGTCGAAGCCCCAGACCGGAGGCTCGGCCCCGTCGGCAAGGATCTTCGTCTTCGAGCGCAGCAGAGCGGTGGGCTCGGTGCCGTCGATCCAGATGTACTCAGCCTTGTAGCTCACGGCGGTCCTTTCGGGGTTTCTCTCAGCCACGCCGAGTCTTACGGACGGCCGTTTCCCGGTTTTTGCCCGAATGTGAACGCCATGTTAATCGCGGCGCGTCGTCACCTCTCCGACACGCCTCCGTCGCTGCGCCCCGGAGCCGCACGAGGGGACCGCCCTGCCCGCCGTCAGCCGCCGCGTCCTGACCCCGGCGAGCAGGCCCGGTCGGCTCTAGGGCGCGAACGGCGCCAGCTCGGGCACCGGCTCGCCGCCCAGGATGGAGCGGGCCAGCGCGTCACCCGTGTACGGCGCCATCGTCAGCCCCGCCGCCCCGAACCCCGTCACCACGTGCAGCCCGTCCGTCCCCGGCAGCGGCCCGGCGATCGGCACCTGCTCCTGCGCCAGCGGCCGCAGCCCGACCCGCGTCTCGATGAGCGTCGCGTCCGCCAGCCCCGGCGCGATCCGCAACGCGTCGGACAGCACCTGCAGCTGCCCCCGCGCCGTCACCCGCGCGTCGAACCCGCTGCCCGTCTCCCTGGTCGCGCCCACCGCCACCCGCGAGTCGTCGAAGGCCACCAGGTAGTGGTGCGACAGCGGGTGCACCGACGGCCAGCCGCTGGTGTCGACGCCGTCGAGGCGCAGGTGGGAGATCTGGCCGCGCTGCGGCTCGACCGCCAGGCGCAGGCCGCGCGGCTCCAGCAGCTCGTCGGCCCAGGCGCCCGAGGCGACCAGCACGGCGTCGGCCGCCAGCAGGTCGGCGCCCACCTCCACCAGCGGCGGGCCCTGCGGGCGCAGCCTGGCCCGCCCGCGCACCTGCCGGGCGCCGTAGCGGGCCGCGCCCTGGAGCAGCGCGTCGCGCATGGTGCGCCCGTCCACCCGGCCGCCGCCGGAGATGAACACGCCCTCCAGCGTGTCGGCGAGCACCGGGAACAGGGCGCGCACCTCGTCGTTGCCGATGCGCCGCACCTCGCCGACGACCGCGCCGGCGTCGCGGGCGCGCGCCTCGACGCGGGCCTGCGCCTCGTCCAGCAGGGCCGGGTCCTCGTGCACCAGCAGCTCGCCGTTGCGGCGGTAGTCGGTACGCTCCACGCCCGCCTCGGCCAGCAGCCCGATCACCTCGGGATAGTAGGCGGCGCCGGCGGCGTACAGGTCGTAGAAGGGCCCCTCCACGGCGGAGGCCCACGGCGCGATGATGCCCGCGCTGGCGGCCGTGGCCTGCCCGGCCTCCCCCGAGTCGACGACCGTGACGGCCGCGCCCCTGCGGGACAGCGCGAAGGCGGCGCTCGCGCCCGCGATCCCGCTGCCGATGACGATCACATGCATGATCCCCTTCCTACCGTACGGCGCATGGGCTCCCGCCCACCGGGTACCACCTGCCAGGACACGCGTTCGCAGTCGCCTCCCCCCACGACGGCCGGCACACATGGAGCCTTGGAGTGCACGTATCCGCCGCGGTGTGGTGGCTGACGATCCTGGGGATCGTCGGGCTGCTGCTGTTCGACTTCTTCTTCCACGTCCGCAAGTCGCACGTGCCCACGCTGCGCGAGGCGTCGATCTGGTCCGCCCTGTACGTCGGCATCGCCCTGCTGTTCGGCGTGGGGGTCTGGGTGTTCGGCGGCTCGGAGCCGGGGGCGGAGTACTTCGCCGGTTACGTGACGGAGAAGGCGCTGTCGGTCGACAACCTCTTCGTGTTCCTCGTGATCATGTCGAGCTTCAAGGTGCCGCGCGCCGACCAGCAGAAGGCGCTGCTGTTCGGCATCGTCTTCTCGCTGCTGGCCAGGAGCGGGTTCATCCTGGTCGGGGCGGCTCTGATCAACATGTTCGCCTGGGTGTTCTACCTGTTCGGGCTCATCCTGCTGCTCACGGCGGGCAACCTGCTCAAGCCGGAGGGCGAGGAGAGCCACTCCCCCGAAAATCTCATGGTGCGCGTGGCGCGGCGGCTGCTGCGTACCAGTGACACCTACGACGGCGACAAGCTGTTCACCGTCCAGGACGGCAAGCGCGTCATGACGCCGATGCTGCTCGTCATGATCGCGATCGGCGGCACCGACATCCTGTTCGCGCTGGACTCCATCCCGGCCATCTTCGGCCTCACCCAGAACGTCTACCTCGTCTTCACCGCCACCGCTTTCTCCCTGCTGGGGCTGCGGCAGCTCTACTTCCTCATCGACGGGCTGCTGGACCGGCTGATCTTCCTCGCGTACGGCCTGGCGGTCATCCTGGCCTTCATCGGGGTGAAGCTGATCCTGCACGCGCTGCACGAGAACAACGTGCCGTTCATCAACGACGGCGAGCCGGTGCCGGTGGTGGAGATCAGCACCGGCCTGTCCCTGTCGGTGATCATCGGTGTGCTGGCGATCACGATCGCGGCCTCGCTGTTCAGCGCGCGGGGGCGGGTGCAGAACACGGTGTCGATGGTGCGCAGGCTCGCTCAGGAGTACCTGGACGTCGAGCACGATCCCGAGCTGCGCGGGCAGCTCTTCGCCAGGCTGCTGGCCGAGGAGGAGCGGCTCAGGCGGCTGCCGGACAAGCACAGGAAGCTGATCCGCGGCGAGGACAAGCTGGCGGACCTGGTACGCCGCGCCCACGAGGAGCACAGCCGCGCGTGAGGGCGCCGGGCGCGCGGGACGACGCCGGGCGCGCGCGAGGGGACACGAGCGGGCCGAGGCGCTCGCTGGAACGCCCCGGCCCGCACGCGGTCCTGTGCTCAGGTACGGCGGTCGGTTCCGTTGCCGTCGTAACCGAGCAGCCGCATGGCCGTGTCGGGATCCATGGCCGCGGCCAGGAGCTGGGCCCTGGCGTGGGCCTGGTCACGTTCCTGCTCCGCCTTGGCCTGCGCCGTACGGATGCCCTTGATCGCGACGAACGCCAGCCCGGCGCCCACGATCCCCGAGACGACCACCACGAACAGCAGGAGCAGCAGCCCCGGTGAGGCCACCCCGGACACCGCCGAGCCGGCGCCGTTGCCCCCGCCCAGCGTGCCCGTCACCGCGAGCGCCGCGATGATGGACAGCACCACGAGCCCGAGCAGGCTGGCGATCACCAGCCAGATCCGGCCCCCACCCCGCCGCTCAGGGGGCGGCGTGGCGGCGGGGGTGCTCACGACGACGGGGACCGCCGGCTGCACAGGAACCGGCGCCTGCGCGGTGCCGGCCCAGGGCACGAACTCCGGCCGATCCGGCTGCTCGGCAGCCGAACCAGCGGCCGATCCGGTGGGCGGCCCAGCAGCCGGTGCGGCGCCGGGCCCGGCAGGCGGCTCCTGCGCGAGCGGCACGGGCGCGCCCGCAGGCGGGGCCATGGGCGGCGGCGTGCCCGCCGGAGGCGGCGGCGCCTGGATCACGGGCGGCGACCCCGGCGGCGCCTGCATGACGGGCGACCCGGGCGGCGCCCCAGGCACCTGCATGACCGGCCCCACACCCCCCGGCGCAGGTTGCACGACCACCCCGGCGACAGTGAAGGCCCCCGGCACCGCCTGCACCGGCTCCTGGTGTCCGGGCAGCTCCCGCTCGATCCGGCTGTGCTCCTTGTGCGCCCTGACCGCGTCGCGGTGATACTCCTCCAGCTCCCGGTACAGCTCGTCGGAGGCGTAGATGCTGCCGTCGAGCAGCGGCCCCGGCTCCCTGCGGATGATGGCGACCACGTCGTCACCGTTGAGCGTCTTGTGCGTCTCCAGCGCGTGCGCCAGGCAGAGCACCTCCCTGCGATGCTCCTGCAGCAGCTCCTCGGTCTTCTCCAGCAGCCGCACCAGGTTGAACTCGATGCGCTCGCCCAGCACGTCGGGCGTCATGTCCTGCTGACGCCTGGCCGGCTCCCTGTCGGTGATGCCGATGGAGCCGCCGGCGCCCGGCTTGCGCACGGCCTTGCCGCCCATGATCTCCAGCTCCTGGAGGGCGGGCAGCGAGGTGACGCCCGAGCCCATCCCCCAGTACGACTCCATCATCGCCGTCAGGTACGTGGCGGAGTACAGGTCACCGGAGACGCCGGAGGAGTTGTCCTCACCGAAGAACATGCGCTCCCCGGCCAGTGAGGCCAGCGACACCATGATGTCGGCCTCGTGCTCGGACTTCCACCGGGTGAACTGGTCCTCGGGCTTGATCGAGGCGACCATGCCCAGGTAGTCGGCGCCCTTCTCGATGGTGGCGATGTCGATCTCGAGGTGGAAGCGGGTGACGTAGGCGACGACGGCGTGGCACGCCTCGTGCACGGCCACCGCGTGCCGCTCGCGCTCGATGTACTCGACGTCCTCCGGCGGGCCGAGCTGCTTGAGCCGCTTGGCGCGCAGCACGTCCGACCAGGTGATGATCTCGCGCCCGTCCCTGATGGCGGTGATGAGCGACTCGTTGACCAGGTCCTTGATCGTGGCGCCGGTGGCGTACGGGGTGATCGTGGCCAGCTTGTCGATCTGCTCGTGGGTGAGCTCGTGCGAGACCTTGTCGAAGTAGCCCTGGTAGGTGCGCACCCGCCCGGCCTTGGACGGGTAGCCGACCTTGTAGATGCGGTCGATGCGGCCCGGCCGCAGCAGCGCCTCGTCCAGCGCGTCGGGCCGGTTGGTGGCCATCATGACCAGGATGCGGTACTTGGGCGGCGGTTTGGGCCGCATGCCCAGCAGCCGGCGCACCAGCCGGTTGAAGAACCCGCGCGGCTTCTTCAGGCCGGACAGCTCGGTGAGCAGCGCCTGCAGCGTGCCGGGGTCGCCGCTGTTCATCATGCCCCCGCCCATCATGAAGCGGTTGCGCCGGCCCGGCTCCTCCTCGCCGCCGCGCCCGCCGCCGAAGGCGAGCAGCTGACGGGTGGCCTCGGACATGTAGGTCATGCCGTGGCAGCCGTCGAAGCCCGAGGAGTGCCCGGCGAAGCCGCCGCCCTGCCCGGGCGGTCCCTGCTGGGCCAGCCTGCCGCGCTTGCCGAGGGAGTCGGCCTCGTCGAAGAAGACGATCACGCCGCCGTACCGGAGGGCCAGCTTGCGCAGCTTCCTGAACAGCGACTTGACCTTGAGGATGCCGATGCCCATGAACATGTTCGTGAACGCGCCCGGATCCACGAACACGTACGGCTTGCCGGTCTCACCGGCCACGGCCTCGGCCATGAGGGTCTTGCCGGTGCCCGGCGGGCCCCACAGCAGCAGGCCGCTGGGGACGTACCCGCCGCGCCTCTCGATCTCGTCCGGCCGCTCCAGGAAGACGATGTTCTCCTGGACGCGCTCGACCACGTGGTCCTGCCCCCACACGTCGTGGAAGCGGGTCTTGATGTCGTCGGGGAAGTACGTCTCGACGCCGCCCCTGGACAGGAACCAGAACAGGCCGACGAACTGGATGATGACGAAGAAGAACAGGAAGACGATCTGCAGGAAGAACGGCAGCGCCTGCCAGATCAGCGCCGGCGCCTGGAGCAGCGCGGTGAACGGGCTGACGTCCAGCACCGCCCCCAGCACCAGGGCGATCAGCGTGACGAAGAAGAGGATCTTCAGCGCGCGGGCGAGGCGGAAGCGCGTCCAGTCGTCGAAGCGGCGGTGCGTCCAGCGCTCGAACCCGCCGAAGACCTTCTGGCTCCAGAAGCGGTGGTAACCCGACCAGTGCTCGCTGACGAGGAAGTGCACCTGCCGCAGCAGCTCCGCGCCGAGCAGCCAGAAGATCCACTGGTATTCGATCGCGATGCGCCGCGCCGCCTCGGGAAAACCGATGATGCCCTCGTAGTCGGCCATCACCTTCCAGGTGAGGACGAGGTAGGCCAGCACGAGCGCGATCAGGAATTTGCTCCGGTCCCAGAACTGCATCTTCTTTCTGGTGACGGATTCGGGATCATTGGGCCCGCTGCCGGGGGCGCGCAGCCCTTCGTGGTGAACTGTCGTGGTCAATGATGCTCCCTCATCCGGGCAGCCGGAGCAGCTTGAAAGAACTCGCGATCTTGTCGAACTCGGCGGCGCGCTTCAGGTAGCAGACCGACTGGCAGCCGATGAGCATGACGGAGACCGTGGCGCCCTTCTCGTCGAGAATGGCGGTGTGGTCGAAGGTCTGGACGTCGTTGCCGATCTGGTAGTTGAAGCGGACGCGTACTCCCCTGGCCCCGCTGTCGAGGGTGAGCACCTCGTCGCTGAGCGGCTCGAAGCGGCTGAACATCGGCGGCTGGTTCGTCGCCATGGCCTGCTGCAGGTAGGCGGCGCGCATCTCCTCGGTCACTGGGAGGACGAAGTCGCGCAGCCTGTTGAGGGAGATGGCGTCCCGTTGCTCCTCGGTGAGCTGGTGCACGGTGGCGTAGACGAAGGGCTCCGTCGAGCCCAGGAGATGGTTGACCGACGGATCCGCTGACTGGTCGAAGGCCGTCGACCAGACCCGCTGGGCCCGCAGGAGCGCCGCCTGCGAGTTGGGATGGTCGCCGGACAGGTACAGCTCGATGGGATAGGCGTCGAGCTGCGTGAATGAGGCCGGCACCTTGAAGTACGTGGTGCCGCTCTTGTCGCGTACGTAGGTGAACTCCGGCTGTCCGCACGCGGACAGCATCAGGACCGCGACCATGAGCGCGATCAAAGCCCGTGTCTTTTTCACCAGGGCTTACCTCCGCATGACGGACCAACGGAGTTGTTGTGCCCGCTTTGGAGGGAAATCAGCTCGCCGCACGGTGAGAAATCTTGACCAAAACTTGGCCAAGCCTTGGCTTTACTTGTTACAGACCCAAAAGCCCTCCGTGCCGGGGCTGCGCCGCTCCGCTACAACGTTCATGCAACCCCCATTGGTTCATGCCAGGAAGTAGCGAAAGATATGAGGATCCCTATCGACACCCTGGAGCGGACAATGACAGAACCCGCGATGGAGACCGTCGACTCCTTCGGCATGACGGCCGAGCGTCAGTTCGCCGACCTGTGGTCCCGGTCGGTCCTGACGGTCAGGGAGCGTCGCCTGCTCCTCCTCGGGCTGCTCGTCGGCCAGGGGCTGCACGAGATGACCGACGCCCAGCTCGACGTGGCGTTGCGCGCCGGCGAGCTGAGCGAGGCCGAGCTGCGGGAGGTGGCGGTCTTCCTGACCCACTACGCCGGCTGGGCCAGGGGCGCCAAGCTGAACGACCAGGTGGAGTCGCTGATCGCGCGGGTCACGCGGGCTCGATCCGATAGATCGGACCCTGGAGGCTGAGCGCGTACAGCTCGCCGTCGGGGCCCTCCCCGAACGACGAGAGCTGCTCCACCTTGCCGACCTCGGCCGAGCCCGTCACGTCGTCGGCGGGCGCGGCCCTGACCCAGCCGGCGCAGAAGTCGCCGTACAGGAACTGCCCCCGCAGCCAGGGGATCCGCTCGCCGCGGTAGACGTACCCGGCGATCACCGAGCAGTTGCCGCCCTCGTTCAGCGGGTAGACGATCACCGGCTCGACGAGGTCGCGGGCCTGGCCGTCGCGGAAGCGCACCTTGCCCTCGCGCAGGTTCCAGCCGTAGTTCTCGCCGCCGCGCGAGCGGGCGGGCTGGTGGTCGACCTCCTCCCAGGCGTTCTGGCCGACGTCGCCGATCCACAGGTCGCCGGTGCCGCGGTCGAAGCTGAACCGCCAGGGGTTGCGCAGGCCGTAGGCCCAGATCTCGCCCCGCACGCCCCGCCGGCCGGCGAACGGGTTGTCGCGAGGGATCTTGTACGGGGTGCCGCGCGGGTCGATGCGCACGATCTTGCCCAGCAGCGTGCCCAGGTCCTGGCCGTTGCCCTGCGGGTCGCCCGCGCCGCCGCCGTCGCCGAAGGCGATGTAGAGCAGGCCGTCGGGGCCGAAGGCGAGCTGGCCGCCGTTGTGGTTGGCGTACGGCTGGTCCTGCTTGAGCACCTCGCGCCTGCCGGTCGCCCGCTCGCCGTCGTAGGCCCACTCGGTGATGTGGGTGTGGCCCCGCGCATCGGTCCAGTCGAGGTAGACCCAGCGGCCCGTGGGGTGGAACGCGACGCCGAGCAGCCCCTGCTCGTTGCCCGTGCTCACCTCGCCCGACAGGTCGATCACGGTCCTGCCGTCGGTGGTGCGCAGGCGGCCCGTCTGCTCGGCCACGTACAGCCGGTCGTCGCCCTTGCGCACCGCGAACGCCACGGGCTGCTCCAGCCGGGCGATCTCGGTGAAGCGCAGCTCGCCCCGCGCGGGCCTGGGCGTGGACGTGCTGGTCTGCGGCTCGGGCGGGCTGGTGCGGGGTGAGGGGGCCGCGCCCGTGGGCGTGGCGGGGCGCGTCGCCGACCCCGCCGGCTGCTCGGGCGTACAGGCGGTGACGGCCATGAGGCAGAGCCCGGCCACGACGAGGCGCACGTCACCCATCCTGCCACGACCGTTATGGTGCAGGCATGCCAACCGCACTGATCACTGGCGCGACCGCCGGCATCGGCGCCGCCTTCGCGCGCCACCTGGCCGCCGACGCCTATTCGCTCGTCCTCGTGGCGCGCGACGAGCTCCGCCTCACCAAGGTCGCCGACCAGCTCAAGCTCAGGTACGGCGTGTCCGTCGAGGTGCTGCCCGCCGACCTGGCGACCGAGGAGGGCCTGGCCAGGGTCGAGTCGAGGCTGCGTGACGGCGTCGATCTGCTCGTCAACAACGCCGGCTTCGGCAACGCCGGGCACTTCCCCGACGTGCCGGTCGCCAACGAGGTCCGCATGCTGAAGGTGCACTGCGAGGCGGTGCTGCGGCTGACGCTGGCGGCGCTGCCCGGCATGCGGGAGCGCGACCGGGGCGCGATCATCAACGTGGCGTCGGTGGCGGCGTTCTTCACCCGGGGCACCTACAGCGCGTCCAAGGCGTGGGTGGTGAACTTCAGCGAGTCGGCCGCGACGTCGCTCGGCCCCTCGCGCATCCGGGTCATGGCGCTGTGCCCCGGCTTCGTGCGCACCGAGTTCCACCAGCGGGCCTCGATGGACAGCTCGGGCATCCCGTGGTTCCTGTGGCTGAAGGCCGACGCCGTGGTGCGCGCGGCCATGCGCGACCTGGCGCTGGGCAAGCGGGTGTCGGTCCCCGACCTGCGCTACAAGCTCATCGTGGCGATCGGCCGGCTGGTGCCGCGCGGCCTGCAGGCCATGGTGTCCCAGCGCATCGGCCGCTGAGCCCGTTCACGCAAGGGTTCGCGCGAAAGGTTCGCGCAAGAGAACGGGCCCCCGCCGCGGGAGGGGGTCGCGGTGGGGGCCCGGGCGGTCGCGGGCTCACGCCCGCGGCCGGGAATCGGTTGTCAGCGGTTGGCCTCGTGGCCGATCGACAGGCCGGAGGCCGGGTCGAAGAAGTGCAGGTTGTGCGTGTCGACGACCAGCTCGATGCTCTGGCCGGGGCGCACGTGGCTGCGGGCGTTGACGCGGGCGGTCCACAGGGACTTGTCGCCCGACAGCGGCAGCGTGGCGTCCTCGTCGTCACCCGCGTCGGCGGCGGCGACGGTGTCCTTGTGCTCGACCGGCGGGGCGTCGATCAGGAACAGGACGTTGATCTCGGAGCCCAGCTCCTCGGTGACCTCCGCCTTGACGGGCAGCGTGGCCCAGCCGTTGGCGTGGCTGCCGGCGGAGGCGGCGTCCTCGAAGTCGGACGGGCGGATGCCGAGGATGATCTTCTTGCCGATGTACTGGTCGAGGCCCGGCTTCTCGGAGAAGGTCGACTCGGGGATCGACAGCTTGATGTCGGCGAAGGCCACGGCGGCGCCGCCGTCGCCGCGGATCAGCTCGGCGGTGACGAAGTTCATCGAGGGCGAGCCCATGAAGCCGGCGACGAACAGGTTGACCGGCTTGTCGAACAGGTTCTGCGGGGTGTCGACCTGCTGCAGCAGACCGTCGCGCAGCACGCAGACGCGGTCGCCGAGGGTCATGGCCTCGACCTGGTCGTGCGTGACGTAGACGGTGGTGACGCCGAGGCGCTCGTGCATCTGGTTGAGCGAGGCGCGCATGGAGACGCGGAGCTTGGCGTCCAGGTTGGACAGCGGCTCGTCCATGAGGAAGGCCTGCGGCTCACGGACGATGGCGCGGCCCATGGCGACACGCTGGCGCTGACCACCGGACAGGGCGGCCGGCTTGCGCTTGAGGTAGGTCTCCAGGCCGAGCATCTTGGCGGCCTCGTTGACCCGCTTCTGGATCTCCGGCTTGGGCATCTTGCGCAGCTTGAGGCCGAAGGCGAGGTTCTCCTCGACCGTCATGTGCGGGTAGAGCGCGTAGTTCTGGAAGACCATCGCGATGTCGCGGTCCTTGGGCGGCAAGTGGTTGACCACCTTGTCGCCGATGGCGATCTCGCCACCGCTGATGTCCTCCAGACCCGCGATCATCCGGAGCGCGGTCGACTTACCGCAACCGGACGGGCCGACCAGCACCATGAACTCGCCATCCTTGATCTCAAGGTTGAGCCCGTTCACGGCCTTTACGCCACCGGCGTAGATCTTGTCGACGTTCGTCAGAACGATGGATGCCATGACATTCCTTCGCGCTCCAGGGCGGATGGCCCGGATGGTCCCGTCAGATCCACTCGCATGGAGCGGATCTCCCCACTCGGCGTGGATACGTTTTCAAGCATCTCACCCGAAACGGACATCGGTGTCAAGGGTTACGGCGTGACCAGCCCTTGCGCTCACAGGAGACTTCCAGTTTTCCCGGAACCATGATGGAATCGTTTCCATGGACAAGCGGGCGACGATCAAGGATGTGGCCGAGGCAGCCGGCGTGGGCGTCGCCACCGTCTCCCGGGTGCTGTCGGGCGGCTCGGCCAGCCCGCAGACCAGGGAGCGCGTCCTGGCCGTCGCCGCGCAGCTCGACTACCGCCCCAGCGCGCTGGGCCGCAACCTGCGCCAGCGCCGCACGGGCGGCATGGGCCTGCTCGTCCCCGACCTGACCGACACCTTCTACGCCCAGCTCGCCGAGGGCGTGCTCGCCTGCGCCCGCTCGGCCGGCGAGCCGGTCATGCTCGGCTCCACGGCCGGCGACCCCGAGCAGGAGGCCGAGCTGATCGGCATGCTCCTGGAGCAGAGCGTCGACCGCCTCATCGCGGTCCCCTCGGGCGAGGAGGACACCTGGGCGCCGGCCATCCGCGCGGGCATGACGGTGGTCTTCGCCGACCGCCTGCCCGCCCCGCCGGCCCCCGAGGAGGAGGACCCGGCCGCCGCGGCCGTCGGCGACCTCATGCTCCTGGACGGCCTCGCCGCCCCCCAGCCCGCTTTCAGCCGCCCGCCGGAGGTGCCCGCCGTGCTGGCCGACGACCGGGCGGGCATCCGTACGGCGGTCCGCTACCTGCGCGGCCTGGGCCACAGGCGCATCGCCTTCCTCGGCGGCCCCGGCCACGACCGGCGGGTGGCGGCGTTCAGGGAGGCGGTGGGAGCGCCGGTGGACGAGGAGCTGGTCGTGTTCGGCACGGGCAGCCGTGACTCGGCCTACGCCGCCGCCTCCGGCCTGTTCCAGAGCCGTCCCGACCTGTCGGCGGTGGTCGCCGGGGGGAACGTGCTGGGCGAGGCCGCGGTGCTGGCCGCCAGGGAGCTGGACCTGCGGGTGCCGCGCGACGTGTCGCTGGTCATGTACGACGACGTGCCCTGGGCCGAGCTGTGCTCGCCGCCCCTGACGGTGGTCGCCCAGCCGGGTCGCGACATGGGCTACCGCGCGGCCGAGCTGGTGCTGCGCTCGGGCGGCCGCAGGGCCCGCTCCGTCGTGCTGCCCACCGAGCTGATCATCCGGGGAAGCTGCGGCCCGCACCGGTGAGCCCCGTGTAGCGGCGGGGCAGGATCATCACGGGGTTGTCGTCGAGGATCACCTCCGGCGGGCCGAACCGCGCCGCCACCTGCCTGATCTCCGGCTCGTCGAGCAGCAGCAGCCGCCCCCGCTCCACGAACGTCTCCCCGTCCACGACCACGGTCGGCCGGTCCACCTGGCAGTCGCAGTGCGCGTAACCCGGCCCCGTGGTGACCGGCACGCCGTCGGTCAGCCCGTCGAGGCCGCAGTAGAAGGCTCCGGCGTGCTTCTCCCGCTCGAACTGCGTGCCGCCCGCCACGCGGACCTTCGGGTTCAGCCCGAACAGGGCGTGGCGCATGTAGTAGCCGCCGGGCGCGTAACGGCGCAGCTGCGCGGCGGCACTCCCGCCCTCGATCTTGCGCACCAGGTTGCCCTCCAGCGTGATGCGCAGCGGCTCCTCCGGCACGCCGGTGACCGTGCTGTCCTCGACGACGAGCACGCCTTCCGTGCCGGTCGGCCAGCAGTTCACGCCGCCGTACGGGAAGGGCCGCCAGTCGCCGGGCCGCAGGCCGTCCGGGCCGGCGTCCTCGAAGGTGACGCCGGAGAACGTCAGATCCGTGCCGCGCGCCGAGGTCACCCTGATCGAGGCGGCGCCGCCGAGCCGGCGCAGCGCCGCGGCCACCAGCGCGTGGAAGACCTCGGCGGGCAGCCGCGCGCCGGTCAGCAGCGCGCCGGCGGTGGCCGTCATGTGCAGGGACAGGAAGCGGGCCGAGCGGGCTCTGATCTGGTCGAAGAACAGCGGCTTCGTGTGCACCTCGCCCCACCACGTGCCGCTGATCACCACGTCCGCCTCGCGGAAGGCCGCCGTCTCGATCGGCAGCGGCGCCTCACCGTCCCACCCGCCCGCGCTGAACGACGGCACCGACAGGATGCGCACGTCCGCGTCGCGCAGCGCCGCCGCCGCGGCGATGGCCTGGACGACGACCGGGTCCACGGTGTGCTCCATGATCAGCAGCACGCGTTCGCCCGCGGCCAGCCGGACGTACTCGCACAGGTTGTGCACGCCGGGCATCAGCTCGACGATCGCGTACGGGGCCGCGGCCGGCTCGGCGACGTAGCTGAAGGGCGAGGCCGCGTACGGATTGGTCGTCATTTCCTGGCTCCTTCTCACGTTCTACGGGCAGTCGATACCCAGCGTGGTCGGTTGTGTACCGTTCGTGCGGCATTCGTCCCGGCCCTACAGTGGACGTTTGTGCTGTTCGGAAGATCGGCGGAGATCGCCGCCATCGAGGACGTGATCTCCCGGGCCCGCTCCGGCGCGGGCTCCGCGCTGGTGCTGCGCGGCGAGGCGGGCGTGGGCAAGACGGCCCTGCTGGACCTGGCGGCCTCCCGGGGCGGGGACATGCGGGTGCTGCGCACCACCGGCGCCGAGGCCGAGTCGGACCTCGCCTTCGCCGCCCTGCACCAGCTCCTGCGGCCGGCGGCCGGGCTGCTGGACGCGCTGCCCGAGCCGCAGCGCGACGCCGTGCGCGGGGTGCTCGGGCTGGGCGGGGACGCGTCCGGCGATCGGTTCCTGCTGGCGGCGGGCGTGCTGTCGCTGCTGGCCGAGGCCGGTGCGGCCGAGGGGCTGGTGTGCGTGGTGGACGACTTCCAGTGGGTGGATCGGGCCTCGGCGGACGCGCTGCTGTTCACCGCGCGGCGGCTGGGGACGGAGCGGGTCGCGATGTTGCTGGCGGTGCGGGGGGACGCGCCGCCGGTCAAGGGCGTGCCGTCACTGGCGATCGGCGGGCTGCCGGAGCCGGCGGCCACCGCGCTCCTGGACGCGGCCGTCTCACGGCCCTCGCTCTGGGCCGGGGACGGCGCCGCACGAGCGGACTCGGCACCCGCGCCGGGCACCTCCGCCCAGGTGGACCTCGTCCCCTCAGCGGGCGACCCCGCCCAGGCCGATTTCGTCCCCTCGGCGGGCGACCCCGCCCAGGCCGGCATGGCGCCTTCCCCTCCTCTAGCCGGCGCGATGGCGCCTGCCGTGAAGCGTGCCCTGGTGACGCTGACCGGCGGCAACCCCCTGGCCCTGCGCGAGACCGTACGGAGGCTGAGCGCCGAGCAGCTCGCCGGACGTGAGCCGCTGCCCGACCCGCTCCCCGGCGGGACACACCTGTTCGGCGAGCAGGTGGCGGCCCTGCCCGGGGAAGCCCGGCTGGTGGCCCTGCTGGCGGCCGTCGAGGGCGACCTCGACGCGGTGCTGCGCGCCGCCGGCCGGATGGGCGCGGGCCGGGAGGCGCTGCACGCGCTGGAGGCGACCGGGCTGGCGCGGATCGAGGGCACGTCCGTACGGTTCCGCCACCCGCTCATCCGCTCGGCCGTGCACGAGGCCGCGTCCCCGGCGGACCGCCGCGAGGCGCACCGGGTGCTGGCCGGGGAGGCGGAAGGCGACCGCCGCGCCTGGCACCTGGCGGCGGCGGCGCTGGGCCAGGACGAGTCCGTCGCCGCCGCGCTCGCCGAGACCGCCGCACGGGCCCGCGACCGGGGCGGTTACGGCGCCGCCGCCACCGCCCTGACCAGGGCCGCCGAGCTGACCCCCGATCCGGCGGCGCGGGCCGCCCGGCTCAAGGACGCCGCGGTGGCCGCCTGGCTGGGCGGGCGTCCGGGGCAGGCGGAGTCCCTGCTGGCGGAGGCCAGGGAGCACGCGGGGGGTGATGCGGTGCTGGGGATGGAGCTGGCCCAGTTGCGCGGCCGGTTCGAGCTGAACTCCGGCAGCGCCGTCGAGGCCGTGCGGATCCTGGCGGCGGGTGACAGCCTCGACATGCTGGCCGACGCGGCGGAGGCGGCCTCGTACGCGGGCGACGTCGCGGCCATCGTCGAGATCGGCCGACGCGCGGCGTCCCACCCTGAGGGTTTCCTACGGGACGTCCTGACCGGCATCGGCCTGACCCTCGCCGGCGGCACCTTCGGCCCCCCGCACGCCGAGCCACGTGCATCGCACCCCTCCGCCACCGCCCCTGACGTCCTGCAAGGACAGGCACACCCACCCGGCAGCGCCCCTCACAGGCATGCACACCCACCCGGCAGCGCCCCTCACGGGCATGCACACCCGCCGGTCAGCAACGCACACTCACGCGGCGGCACGGCATCCGGCCAGGCCCACCCCCACGGCGCCGCGCACGCCCTTCTGCGGCGGGCGCTGGCAAGGACCGGCGAGTTGTCGGAGGCAGCCGAATTCCTGTGGGCGACGGCCGCGGCCAGTTACCTGGGCGAGGCCGACCTGTCAGCCGAGCTGGCGGCGCGGGCGGGCCGGGTCGCCAGGATGTCGGGCATGGTCGGCCAGCTCCCCGTGGTCCTGGAGTTCGTGGCCACCGCCGACCGCGTCGCCGGCCGGCTGGCGGAGAGCCAGGCCGTCTCGGAGGAGGGCCTGGAGCTGGCCGGGGAGGCCGGCTACACCAACACGGTGGCCGCGCACCTGGCCAACCTCGCGGTCCTGGCCGCGCTGCGCGGCGAGGAGGACGAGTGCCGCCGCCTGGCCCAGGAGGCGCTGGCCATCGCGCTCCCCCACCGCGTGGGCCTGCGCGCGGGCGTGGCGGCGTACGCGCTGGCCATGCTGGACCTGGGGATGGGCCGGTTCGCCGCCGCCCACGACCGCTTCACGGCGCTCGCGGCTGCCGGGCCGGGCGCGGGGCATCCGACGATCGTGTGGCGCTCGACGCCGGACCGGATCGAGGCCGCCGTCGGGGCGGGCGACCGGGAGGCCGCCGGGGCGGCGCTGGCGGCGTACGAGCGGTGGTCCACGCACGCGGCCACCCCCGAGGCGCGGGCACTGCTGGCCCGGTGCCGGGCCCAGGTCACGGAGGGCCACGAGGGTTTCGAGGAGGCACTGCGGCTGCACGCGAACCCGTTCGAGGCGGCCAGGACCGCGCTGCTGCTGGGCGAGCGGCTACGCCGGTCGCACCGCCCCGGCCAGGCCCGTGCGCACCTGCGGGCGGCGCTGGAGACGTTCCAGCGGGCGGGAGCCTGGCCATGGGCGCGGCGCGCCCACGGCGAGCTGCGCGCGGCGGGCGAGACCCCGGTGCCCGTGAGCGCCAGGAGCGGCGGCGTGGACGTGAGCGCGGCAGGCGAGCGCGGCACGGGCAGGGGTGACGCGGGCACGGGCGTGGGCCGCGCGGGCACGGGCACGCACGGCACGGGCGCTGCGGGCAGGCACGGCAGGGACACGAGCGGCGAAGGCGCGGACGGCGTCGGCACGAGCCGCACCGCCGAGGGGGTGGGCGGCGCAGGCTTGGGCCCACGCGGCGCGGGCGGCGCAGGCTTGGGCCCAGGCGGTGAGGGCCGCGCGACGGCAGGCGGCGCGGGTGCGGGCGGCGAGCTGGTTCACGGTCCTGGGCTGGAGGCGCTCACCCCGCAGGAGCTGCGCATAGCCGGGCTGGTAGCCGACGGCCTGTCCAGCAAGGAGATCGCCGCCCAGCTCTTCCTCAGCCCCCGCACGGTCGAGTACCACCTCTACAAGATCTACCCGAAGCTCGGCATCGGCACCCGTACCGAACTGGCGCGCCTAGTAGTTCTACGGAAGGCACCCCCACCCCCACAGGCCATGCTGTGAGCATGCAAAACGACATCTGGAGCGAAGAGTTCGGCAACACCGCCGACGAGCCGATTCTGCTGATCATGGGTTCGATGTCGCAGGGCATCCTGTGGCCGGACGAGTTCGTGGGCAGGCTGACCGCCGGAGGCCGCCGGGTGATCCGGTACGACCACCGCGACACGGGCCGCTCCCGCACCGTGGACTTCGAGCAGGAGCCGTACACCTGGGAGGACATCAAGGACGACGTGCTGCGGGTGATGGACGCGCACGGGCTGGAGAGCGCGCACCTGGTGTGCCATTCGGCGGGCGGGCTGCTCGGGCAGCTGATCGCGGTGGAGCGGCCGGAGCGGGTGCGTACGCTCACCGTCATCGGCTCCTCGCCGCTCGGCGGCGGTGAGGGCATGGTGATCATGCGGGCGCTGATGGGCCAGCCGCAGCCGGAGGGCAGCCTGCCGGAGCCGATGCCGGAGTTCGTGGCGTTCTACCGGGAGCTGATGGCGGCGCCACCGGCGGCGAGCAGGCGTGAGCGGATCGAGACGATGATCGCCGAGCAGCGCCTGCTGCACGGCACGGCGCTGCCGTTCGACGAGGACGCCGCCCGCCGCCTCCAGGAGCGCATCTACGACCGGGCGCGCGACCTGGACGCCGTGGCGAACCACCGCCTGGCCGCGGCGGCCCGGCCGGACTTCGAGCCGGTGGGCGTGCTGGACCGGGTCAAGGCGCCCACCCTGGTCATCGAGGGCACCCACGAGCCGTGCAAGCCCGGCCACGGCGCGCTCATCGCCGAGCGGATCCCGGGCGCGCGGCTGCTGATGATCGAGGGCATGGGGCACACGCTGCCGCCCGAGGTGCACGAGGAGCTGGCGCGGGCCGTCCTGGCGCACACCTCCACGACGAACGGCTAGCCGCGCAGGCCAGGACGCCGACGTCCGCATGTGAACGCCTGGACGCGGGCGCCGGACGCGGACGGCTAGAGCAGCCGCTCGATCGCCGAGATGATCTCCGGGTCCTCCGGAGCGGTGCGAGGCCGGAACCGGGCGACGACCCGGCCCTCGCCGTCCACCAGGAACTTCTCGAAGTTCCACTGCACGTCACCGGCCTCACCCTGCTCATCCGGCGTCCGGGTGAGCTCCTCGTACAGGGGATGCCGCCCGGGGCCGTTGACCTCGGCCTTCGCCAGGAGCGGGAAGTCCACGCCGTAGGTGGTGGAGCAGAAGTGCTGGATCTCCGCGGCGGTGCCGGGCTCCTGGCCGCCGAACTGGTTGCACGGCATGCCGATCACCGTGAGGCCGCGCGGGCCGTACTCCTGCTGGAGCTTGACCAGGCCGGTGTACTGCGGGGTGAGCCCGCATCGGGAGGCCACGTTGACGATGAGGGCGGGCTTGCCCGCCGTCAGGTCGGCCAGCGTGGTCGGGTCGTTCGTCAGGGTGCGAAGCGGGATGTCGCTGAGGCTCATGATTCTGACCCTACAGAACGAGTCAGGGCGAAAATGTGACGCAGTCCTCATTTTTCGGACAAACCCGCAAGAAAAGGTATATATCGAGATCTTTACTGACGATCTACATTTCCTTCGTCAAGTGGTTGTAAAGGGAGCCGATCAGGCAGGGTGGCGCGGTCCACGAAACCCCTCGAAAGGGAACCCGCATGCCCATGCTCCGCCGTACCGGCGTCCTGCTCCTCACCGCCACCCTGGTGGCGGCGGGCGGCGCCCCGGCCGCACAGGCGCAGAGCTCCCAGACCAGGAACAAAGCCATCGCCAAGGCCATGGTGGCCGCGCGCGGCTGGGACAACGCGCAGTTCAGATGCCTGGTGAAGCTCTGGCACCGCGAGAGCGGATGGAACCACCGCGCCGGCAACGGCTCCGGCGCCTACGGCATCCCGCAGGCGCTGCCCGGCCACAAGATGGCCACGTCAGGACGTGACTGGCGGACCAACCCCCGCACCCAGATCAGGTGGGGGCTCGGTTACATCAAGCAGCGGTACGGTACGCCGTGTCGCGCCTGGGGGCACTTCCAATCCCACGGTTGGTACTGAGCCAAACCCCAGAGTTGCTCGCTGTTTGCGGCAAGGCCCGCCCATTCGGGCGGCGGACCGGGCAAAACCGGCCCTGCGAGCAGCCCCTTTATCCGCAACGGTCGCACAAACACCTGTCCTTCGCGTGTCTGGGTGTATGACCCGGCGTGACGACGCGTAATAGGAATCGTGCTAGAGGACACGTCGCGGTGCCCTCCGGGCCGCCCAGCACGACCGGGCGGAGGCAAGATGCGTCCCGGAGGGCCGCGCGGACTCTCTGCGTCCGAGCCACGGACGCGGACGGCGGGGCGCCCGCGCAGGGCGCCCGTCCGCACGCGACCCGACAGCAAGGATCGCCTTGGACAGCAAACGCGTACTCAGCGGCACGCTCGTCTCCATCACCGCGTTCACCGCACTGAGCGCCGCACTCAGCACCACAGCCAGCGCAAGGGCGGCATCGCCCGACTCCAAACAGCCGATCAGGACCGGGATCTGGACCACGTCGGCGCAACCGAAGATGGCGGCCGTCAGGCCCGCCAGCAGGAACAAGAAGATCGCCCTGGACCACGTCGTGCAGCGGGCCTGGAACTTCCAGGAGTTCCGCTGCCTGGACAACCTGTGGACCAGGGAGAGCAACTGGAACCACCGGGCGCTCAACCACTCCTCCGGCGCGTACGGCATCCCGCAGGCCCTTCCGGCAGGCAAGATGAGCGGCGCAGGCCGGGACTGGAAGTCCAACCCGGAGACCCAGATCCGCTGGGGTCTGGCCTACATCAAGGGGAGGTACGGCAGGCCTTGCGGCGCCTGGGGGCACTGGAAATCACACAACTGGTACTAGCCGGCTCAGGAGGGCACCCGCAGCGGCTCTACCGGGTGCCCTCCCGACGCCCCGCGTACGCCTCGATCGCCTTGATCAGCAGCTCGAGGCCGAACTCGAACTCCGCCTCGTGGTCGCACTCGTCGAGCAGCGGCGCCAGCGAGCTGACCTCGGGGAACAGCGCCGGATCCACGCCGTCGGCCCTGATCGTCCTGGTCTGCACCGGCGCGAACGTCGGCGTCACCCCGACCTCGCGCAGCAGCGAGCCCACGATGTAGGCGATGAACATCCGCAACATCCGCACCGCGTCGGCCCCGTCGAACCCGGCGCTGCGCAGCGTGGCCAGCGCCCGCTCGACGGGCAGCAGCCCGGCGGCCGAGTGCAGCTGCCGGCTGACGACGAGCATGGTGGAGCGCGGGTAGTGGTGGGCGATCTGCCGGAACGCCCTGGCCTGCATGCGCACCCGGTCGGTCCAGTGCGCGTCGGGGTCGTCGGTGAACTCGATCTGGCTCAGCACCGACTCGGCCACCCCGTTGAGCAGGGCGTCCTTGCCGGGCACGTGGTTGTAGAGCGACATGACGCCCACCCCCAGCTCGGCCGCGATGCGGCGCATGGAGATCGCGTCGGCGCCCTCCCGCTCGATGAGGTCGATGGCCGCGGCGACGATGCGTGCCCGGGAGAGGGGCTCGGAGCTCATAGCTCATTCTATTGACGGGCGCGCGGCGCGGGCGCAGGCTCGGAGCACGGACGTACGGTGTACGTAGGCCCCCCATCGGAGGTCCCATGTCGACCCACGATCTCTACACCATCCCCGCCGGGCTCTCCACGTGGAACGTCGAGATGGCCGGCGTGAGCCGTTTCACCTGGGAGTACGACGACGGCCGCGACCGCATGCTGGCCCTCTACCAGAAGGGCAAGGACAAGCAGTGGGACTCGGCCAAGCGCATCGACTGGGACCTGGAGGTGGACCCGTACGACGTGCTCGGCGTCCCTGACCAGACCATCGCCATCCACGGCACCCCGCTCTGGGAGCGGATGAGCCCCAAGACGCGCAACGACGTCCGGTTGCACGGCGCGGCCTGGCAGTTCTCCCAGTTCCTGCACGGCGAGCAGGGCGCGATGATCTGCTCGGCCAAGATCGTGGAGTCGGTGCCCGACCTGGACTCCAAGTTCTACGCCGCCACCCAGACCATGGACGAGGCCCGCCACGCCGAGACCTACGCCCGCTTCCTCCAGGAGAAGGTGGGCCTGGCCTACCCGATCAACGAGCACCTCAAGTCGCTGCTCGACAGCACGCTGAGCGACTCCCGCTGGGACATGCCCTACCTTGGCATGCAGGTGCTCATCGAGGGGCTGGCGCTGGCGGCGTTCGGCGTGATGCGTGACATCACCACCAAGCCGCTGCCCAAGCAGATCCTGTCGTACGTGATGCAGGACGAGGCCAGGCACGTCGCCTTCGGCCGGATGGCGCTGCGCGACTACTACCGCGGCCTGTCGGAGGCCGAGCTGCGCGAGCGCGAGGACTTCGTCATCGAGGGCTGCTACCTCATGCGCGACCGGCTGCGCGGCAGGGAGACGTGGGAGTACCTGGGCCTGTCGAAGGCCGAGGTGGAGGAGGCCATGGAGGCGACCGACCGCTCCGACTACCTGCGGGCGTTCCGGTCGCTGCTGTTCAGCCGGATCGTGCCGTGCGTCAAGGACATCGGGCTGTGGAGCCCGCGGCTGCGGCAGGCGTACGCGGAGATGGGCGTGCTGGAGATGGCGGGGCAGTCGCTGGACGCGCTGATGCGGCAGGACGAGGAGATCGCCGACCGGATCGACGCGGAGCGCTTCGCCGCGGAGGAGGCGTCGCGGCACGCCGAGGTGGCCGACACCATCGCGCTCGGCGCCGACTCCTAGGCCGGCGAAGCCGTACCGGGCGCGGGCGGGGATCCCGTGGTGGCGGGCCAGGGGCAGGCAGAGGACGGTGAAGAAGCCGGGCATGCCCGCCGGTGTGTGTAACGGGGCCCGCGCTTCCGCTCGTTTTCGGCAGACTTGAGTGCGTGCGGCAGATCATCACCTATCGCGACGCCGTCGCCCTGCTGGGCGGGCCGACCGCCGTCTCGGGCGTCCTGGACAAGGCCTCGTCCCTGGTGCTGTTCGGGGTGGGCGGGATCGACCTCTTCGACGCCCGCGCCGAGGCCGTGCGGCTGGGGGACGCGTTCCTGCGCGGGCTGCGCGCCAAGGTCAAGGGCCTGAGCAGGTACGACACGACGCAGCGGCTGACGGCGGCGCACGCGGTCATCGTGGTCACCGCCTTCCTCGACGCGCTGGGCGAGGTGGACGTGCTGCGCGAGCTCACCCCGGAGGACCAGCGCCGGATCACCGGGACGGAGGGCCTCGGGGGCCGGCTCGCCGGCCTGCAGGCGCCGATGCCGGGCCCCGCCCTGCCGTTCGAGCGGCTGCTCGACGAGCTGAGGGGCCACTACGAGGCGCAGACCCGCCTGCTGGTCGCCTTCCTGGCGGGGCTGCGCCGCTGGGACACCTGGGACGAGACCACCCGGGCCCGGCTGGCCGAGGGACTCCCCGCGCGGGCGGTCCGCCGCTACGAGGAGCTGTTCCACCGGCTGGTCGCGGACTTCCCCGAAGTGGCCTCCTGGTCCGACCGGGTCGATCACCAGGCCACCAGGAACGAGATCAAGAGCCTGGCCGACGGGCTGGCCGGGGTCTGGGACCAGGTCGCCAGGATGCCCGCGGCCCGTACCCCGTCCGACCGGCTGGCGGCGCTGGTGCGGGCGAACAGGGCCACGCTCAGGCGCCCGATCGTGAGCGCCCCGCGCACGCCGAACGGCGTGATCCCGCCGCTGGAGGAGGGCTACGTCAGCCCGGCCTACCGCCTGCTCGTGTCGGCCTGGCGCCACCTGGTCACCTCGGACGACGTCTGGGACAAGCTGCCCTGTCACAGCAACCTGGACACCTTCCTGGCCGGTCATCTCACGCTGCCGCAGGCCACCGAGTCGCCCCTGCTGGTGCTCGGCCAGCCGGGCGCGGGCAAGTCCGTGCTGACGCGGGTGCTCGCGGCCCGGCTGCCCGCCTCCGAGTTCCTGCCGCTCAGGGTCGAGTTGCGCGGCGTGCCCGCCGACGGCGCCGTGCTCGCCCAGATCGAGCACGGCATCAGGGCCGCGCTGGACGAGCCGATGTCCTGGCCGGAGTTCGCGGCCGGCACCGGCGGCGCGCTCCCCGTCGTCATGCTGGACGGCTTCGACGAGCTGCTCCAGGCGACCGGCGTGAACCAGACCGACTACCTGGAGCGGGTCGCGCGGTTCCAGCGCGACCAGGCGGAGAAGGGCCGGCCGCTGGCCGTCGTCGTCACCTCCAGGACCGCCGTCGCGGACCGGGCCCGCCTGCCGGACAAGACGTTCGTCATCCGGCTGGAGCCCTTCGACGACCACCGGATCCGCCGGTGGATCACCAGCTGGAACCGCAGCAACGACGGCTACTTCCGTGAACGCGGGCTGGCGCCCCTGCCCGTGGACAAGGTGCTGGCCGTCCGCAAGATGGCCGAGCAGCCCCTGCTGCTGCTCATGCTGGCGCTCTACGACGCCGACGCCAACGCCCTGCGCGACCTGCCCGAGGACCTGCACGAGGCCGAGCTGTACGAGCGGCTGCTGCACGACTTCGCCGTGCGGGAGGTGGGCAAGACCCGTCCCGGCCTGGCGGAGGAGGACCTGGCGCGGGCCGTGGAGGACGAGCTGCTGCACCTGTCGATCACGGCGTTCGCGATGTTCAACCGGGGCCTGCAGTGGATCGCCGAGCCCGACCTGGACGCCGACCTGCGAGCGCTGCTGCCCCAGGAGACGCAGCAGTCGGAGGGGTTCCGCCGGGCCGTGAGCCGGGCGGAGGGCGTCATCGGCGGCTTCTTCTTCGTCCACACCTCCCAGGCCCTGCGCGACGAGCAGCGGCTCAAGACCTACGAGTTCCTGCACGCCACCTTCGGCGAGTACCTGGTGGCCCGCCTGCTCGTCAGGGAGCTGGCCGACACGGCCGGGGACCTGGCCTCCGCCGTGTCCCGCCGCCGCCCCGTCCGGCCGGACGACGCCTATCTGCGCGCGCTGCTGTCGTTCGCGGCGCTCACCGTCCGCGCCCCCGTCGTGGACTTCCTCCGGCACGGCCTGCGCCGTACGGTCCCGCACGGGGAGCGCCTGCTGCTGAGGAGGCATCTGTGCGAGCTGTTCTCCGAGTCGCTCCTGGCCAGGCCGGGCTCCCCCTACGACGCCTACCAGCCGGTACGGGCGGAGCTGACGGCCCTGTGCGCCGTCCACAGCGCCAACCTGCTGCTGCTCGCCGTGCTGGCGGCGGACGAGCCGCTCGCGGGCACGGAGCTGTTCCGCGTCGAGCAGCCGGAGCACGCGAACGAGCGGTGGCGCAGGATCGCCCGCCTCTGGCACTCCCAGCTCGGCAGGGCCGAGTGGGACTCGCTCATCCATACGCTCCGGGTCCGGCACTCCCTGCAGGGCGAGACCAGGACGTTCCAGGTCGCCTTCGACCGGGACCCACTCTTCGACTCCCGCGACCTGGTCTTCTTCACCTGGCCAGGCAGCCCCACCGTGAACCCCGCCAGGTTGCGGGCCGGTGACCTGATCTGGATGCGTGAGATCTCCTTCCGCGACGACACCACGCTCGGCCACCTCTTCGCGAACCTGCTCCCCTACCTGACGGAGATCGACACGGACCTGTCCGCCCATCCGCGCAGCCCCGTCGCGGACCTGCTGGCGGTCCTGCTGAGCGAGCGGCCCGAGCCGGAGCTCTTCCGCCGCGCCCTGGAGGGGGCGCCGAGCCGGGCGTACCTGGAACGGGTGCTCGGACAGCTCGAACAGCACGCGCCCCTGATGCCGGGTGACGAGGTGCTGTCCCTGGTGGAGACGGCCGGCGGCGATCGGGTCACCCGGATACTCCGCGGCCTGGCGCGACGCCCGGACGTGGATGGTGACAAGGTGGCGGCGCTACTGGCACGGCAGGGTGAGGACCATCCGGGTCCGCGGCCCCTCGCCGATCGTCAGATCCCCTCCGTGCGCCCTGGCGATGTCCCTAGCGATCGGCAGCCCTAGCCCGGTGCCTCCGGTGTCGCGCGAGCGCGTGCGGTCCAGCCGGGTGAACCGCTCGAACACCAGGTCCCGCTTCTCCTCGGGGATCCCCGGCCCGTCGTCGGCCACCTCCAGCACGGCCTGGTCCTCCGCCCGCCACACCGACACCCACACCGCCGTGTTCCCGTACCGGTCGGCGTTGGACAGCAGGTTCGTCAGGATCCTGGCGAGCCGCAGCCTGCTGCCCTCCACGCACACCCCCGGCTCCACGTCCAGCGTCACCGGCAGCCGGGCGGCCCGCCTGGCCACCTCCTGCTCCACCAGCTGCCCCAGATCGATCCGGTCCGTGCCGATCTCCACGCCCGCGTCGAGGCGGGCCATCAGCAGCAGATCCCCGACGATGTCCGACAGCCGCTGGGCGTCGTCCATGGCCGCCCGCCAGTCCGCCTCCGTCCGCTCGTCGATCCCGGCCTCCAGCCGTACCAGCAGCCCCGCGATGGGTGAGCGCAGCTCGTGCGAGGCGTCGGAGACGAACCGGCGGTGCCGTTCGACGGCGTCCTCCAGCCGCTGCAGCGTGTCGTTCACCGTCTCGGCGAGCCCGGCCACCTCGTCCCCGCTGCAGGGCACCTCGACCCGCCGGCTGAGGTCCTCGGCGTTGATGCGTTCCAGGCCCAGGCGGATCCGTTCCACGGGAGCCAGCACCCGGCCGACCCCGAACCAGGCGGCCCAGCCCAGCAGCGCCACCAGCGTGGCGGCGGACCCGTACAGGACGGCGGGCAGGAAGGTCGAGTGCAGCAGGAACGGCTCGCGCACGGCGGCGTAGGCCACGACGGGCCCGTAGGCGGTGGCGCGGTTGCTGGTGCCGACCACGACCATGCAGCCCCACGGCCGGCACACCCGGTCGCTGACGCGTGAGTCGCCGCCGGTGGGGCGGGCGGAGGTGAGCGGCGGCCGGCCGGTGAGGGGGGCGCTGGCCGCCACGACCTGGCCGTTGGCGTCCACGACCTGGAGCATGCTGACGTTGTCCTGGGGCGGGATGGACCCGGCGAAGCGTTGCCTGTCGACCAGCGTGGTGATCCGGCGGCTGGCCTCGTCGGCCTGCTCCACGAGCTCGGCCCTGGCCCGCACCGGGTACATGGCCGAGATCGCCGTCACCCCGCCCATGATGACGATGCCGAACGAGACCACCGTCGCGATCGTCGCCCGGGCCCTGATGGAGCGGCCGTGCACCATACGTCCGACTGTGCCACGGAGAGTACAAACCGCAGGTCAAATGGGCGTGTGGAAGCGACGGTGCAGGTCGCGCACCTCCTCGGCCAGCTCGGGCACCGGCCCGTCGACGATCACCCCGGGCGCGATCTCACCGACCGGCAGCGTACGCACGGGCGGCGCGGGCACCCCCAGCTCGCTCAGCCAGCCCGCGAGCTGCGCCGAGGAGGCGGCGTAGACGATGCGCCCGAGCCCCACCCAGGCGTGCGCGGCGGCGCACATCGGGCAGTGCTCGCCGGAGGTGTAGACCGTGGCGGCGGCCCGCTCCTCGGGCGTCAGGTGCTCGGCGGACCAGCGGGCCAGGGCGAACTCCGGGTGCCTGGTGCGGTCGCCCGAGGCCACCCGGTTGTGGTCCTCGGCCAGCACCGCCCCGTCGCCGGAAACCAGCACGGAGCCGAAAGGCTCGTCACCCACCTCCAGCGCCCGCGCTGCCAGTTCGACGCAGCGCCGCAGGTACGGCAGCTCAGAAGGCTTGATCACAACAACTCCAACACACGTAACGGCCCGCCGAAAGCGCATGAACATTCATGTTTGCCCACGTCATGTACATAAATCCCGCCCTGGGGCCACAGAAAATCGGTTGATCCCACGTATTAGCCTAGAAGGGATGCCTCCCGATACGCACAAACCTCGCCGTCCCCTGCTGTCTTCCAACTCCCTGTGGCGGATGAAGCCGTATCTCCGCCCCTACGTCGCCAGACTGATCGTCATCTGGCTGACCGCGCTCGTCGGTGTCGGCCTCGTCATCGTGTTCCCCCTCATCATCAAGTCCGTCATCGACGGGCCCGTCGAACACGGTGACTCCGGTGCGCTGCTGCCCCTCGGGCTGCTCGCCGTCGGCGTCGGCGCCCTTGAGGCGCTGCTGATCCTGTTCCGGCGCTACATCCAGGTCAAACCGGTGCTCGGCCTGGAGACCGCCGTCCGTGACGACCTGTACGAGCACCTGCAGCGCCTGCCCATGGGCTTCCACGGAGACTGGCAGTCCGGGCAGCTCTTATCACGGGCCACGACCGACCTGTCGACGATCCGGCGCTTCCTCGGCTTCGGAGGGCTGTTCCTGGTCATGAACGTCCTCCAGGTCATCACGGTCACCGTGCTGCTGCTGAACATGTACTGGCCGCTGGGCCTGCTGGTGCTGGCCTCGGTGGTGCCGATCGTGTGGACCTCGCAGCGCTTCGAGAAGCGCTACATCAAGATCTCCCGCCAGGTCCAGGACGAGCAGGGCGACCTCGCCACGCTCGTCGAGGAGTCCGCGATCGGCATCCGCACCATCAAGGCGTTCGGCCGCCGTCACCACGTCTACGACCGCTACGACGACGCGGCGCTGAAGGTCTACGGCTCCTCGATGGACAAGGTGCGCGTGTCGGCCAAGTTCTTCTCCTTCCTGGAGATCGTCCCCAACATCACGCTGGCCCTGGTGCTGCTGATCGGCGCGCTGGCGGTCGGGTCCGGCGACCTGACGCTGGGCGCGCTGATCGCCTTCACCACGCTGATGCTGCAGCTCGTCTGGCCCGTGGCGAGCCTGGGCTACCTGCTGGTCATGGCCCAGGAGGCGATGACCTCCGCCGACCGGCTCATGGAGGTCATGGACACCGTCCCGGCCATCGAGAGCGGCACCGGCACGATCGAGGAGCCGCGCGGGCACCTGCGCTTCGAGGGCGTCGGCTTCCGCTTCGCCGACTCCGAGGAGCCGGTGCTGCGTGAGGTCTGGCTGGAGGTCAGGCCGGGCGAGACGGTGGCCGTCGTGGGCGCGACCGGGGCGGGCAAGACCACGCTGACCGCGCTGGTGCCCCGCCTGATGGACCCCACCTCCGGCCGGGTCACGATCGACGGGCACGACGTACGCGACCTCGACCTGAAGACCCTGCGCTCGGTGGTGGCCACCGCGTTCGAGGAGCCCACGCTGTTCTCGATGTCCGTGCGCGAGAACCTCATGCTGGGCCGGCCCGACGCCACCGAGGAGGAGCTGGCGCAGGCCGTCCAGACCGCGCAGGCCATGTTCGTGCACGATCTGCCGTGGGGCCTCGACACCCGCATCGGCGAGCAGGGCCTGTCCCTGTCGGGCGGGCAGCGGCAGCGGCTCGCGCTGGCCAGGGCGGTGCTGAGCAAGCCGCGCATCCTCGTGCTCGACGACACGCTGTCGGCGCTCGACGCCGAGACCGAGGCGCTGGTGGAGGAGGCGCTGCGGCACGTCCTGCGTGACGCGACCGGCATCGTGGTCGCCCATCGCGCCTCCACCGTGCTGCTGGCCGACAAGGTGGCGCTGCTGCGCGACGGCACGATCACGCACGTCGGGCAGCACCGCGAGCTGCTGGCGCGGGTGCCCGAGTACCGGGAGCTGCTGGCCCAGGACGCCGACTTCGACGACGCGGCGGAAGGAGCGCTTCGATGACCACGACGGTTCAGGAGAAGAGCGGCTCCTGGCGCGGCGTCGCCTCCGAGGATCAGGACGAGCTGTCGGAGAAGGTGTCCGTGCTGCTGCGGGCGCGTTCGCGGCGGCTGCTCGGCGACCTGCTCCGGCCGTACAAGAAGAAGATCGCGCTGCTCGTGCTGATCATCGTGGTCTCCAACGCGGCCGGGCTGTCGATCCCCTACCTGGTCACGGTGGGCATCGACTCGGGCATCCCGCCCATCACGAACGGCTCGGGCGCCGGGATCCTGGTGACCGTGGTCGGGGCCATCCTGGCCGCGGCGGTCACGCAGGCGCTGACCCGGCAGGCGTTCCTGCGGCTGATGGGCGCGGTCGGCCAGAGCATCCTGCTGACGTTGCGCAGGAGGGTGTTCGACCACTTCCAGCGGCTGTCGCTGAGCTTCCACGAGCAGTACACCTCGGGCCGGGTGATCTCCCGGCTGACCTCCGACATCGAGGCCATCGCCGAGCTGGTGCAGTCGGGCTTCGACGCGCTGGTCAAGGCCGTGCTGACGCTGGTGGGCACGGCGGTGCTGCTGCTGGTGCTGGACGTGCACCTGGGCCTGGTGGCGCTGATCCCGATCCCGCTGCTGCTGCTGTTCACCAAGTGGTTCCAGCGGCAGTCGGCCGTGGTCTACCGGCGGACCCGCGAGACGGTCGCCTTGGTGATCGTTCACTTCGTGGAGTCGATGATCGGCATCCGCGCGGTGCAGGCCTTCCGCAGGGAGCCGCGCAACCAGGAGATCTTCGAGCAGCTCAACGACGACTACCGGGACGCCAACGCGCGCAGCATGATCCTCGGCGCGACGTTCATGACCGGCGTCAAGCTGATCGGCAACATGACGATCGGCGCGGTGCTGCTCTACGGCGGCTACCTGGCCCTGCGCGGCGAGGTCTCCCCCGGCGTGCTGGCCGGTTTCATGCTCTACCTGCGCTCGTTCTACGAGCCGATGCAGGAGATCAGCCAGTTCTACAACACGCTGCAGTCGGCCGGCGCGGCGCTGGAGAAGCTGTCGGGCGTGCTGGAGGAGGAGCCCGGCGTGCCCGAGCCGCGCGAGCCGCAGGCGCTGCCGCAGGGCAGGGCCAGGGGCAAGGTGCGCTTCGACGGCGTCGAGTTCGCCTACGTCAAGGAGATGCCGATCCTGCCGCGCCTGGACCTGACGATCCCGGCTGGGCAGAGCGTGGCGCTGGTCGGCGCGACGGGCGCGGGCAAGACGACGCTGGCCAAGCTGATCTCCCGCTTCTACGACCCGACGCAGGGGCGCGTGCTGCTCGACGGCGTGGACCTGCGCCGGCTCGACGAGCCGACGCTGCGCCAGGCCGTGGTCATGGTGACGCAGGAGAACTTCCTGTTCGACGGCACGGTGGCGGACAACATCAGGTTCGGCAAGCCCGACGCCACCGACCGGCAGGTGCGCGAGGCGGCCAAGGCCATCGGCGCGCACGAGTTCATCTCGGGCCTGCCGCAGGGCTACGACACCGAGGTGGGCAAGCACGGCGGGCGCATGTCGGCCGGGCAGCGGCAGCTCGTCGCCTTCGCGCGGGCCTTCCTCGCCGACCCCGCCGTGCTGATCCTCGACGAGGCCACCTCCAGCCTCGACGTGCCGAGCGAGCGGCTGGTGCAGCGGGCGCTGCGCACGATCCTGGCCGAACGCACCGCGCTGATCATCGCGCACCGGCTGTCGACTGTGGAGATCGCCGACCGGGTGCTCGTGCTGGACGGCGGCCGCATCGTCGAGGACGGGCCGCCCGAGCAGCTCATCGCCGCCGCGGGCCGCTTCGCCGGGCTGCACCGGGCGTGGCTGGAGAGCCTCAGCTCCTAGGGGTGCTGGTGGGCCGCCGCCATGGCGCCGGCGTACAGCTCGTACCCGACGAACAGGGCCAGCGGCACGCCCAGCGCGACGAGCAGCCTGCCGGGCAGGCGCGTCCGCTCCGTCTGCGGAGCGGACGCCCTGTCCGGCGGCCACGCCGGCATGAGCACCGGTTCCGGCTCGGGCTCGTGCTCGGGCTCGGGCTCGGGGTGGCGGGTCGGATACCCGGAGGGGAACCAGGTCACCCGGTACGCGCCGCAGGCCGGGCAGCAGGCGCTCGACCAGGGCGGCTGCACGGGAACTCCCGAGCTGAGCCAGATGTCGCCCCCGTTGCCGTAGGCGTCGGAGAGGTGCCTGACGACGAACTCCTCTTCCCAGACGTGCAGGCAGCGCAGGCATTCGAAGGGCCATGTCTCGCAGGTGTCGAACCCGTCCGGCACAAGGACCACCCCCGGCTTGTCGATCGCCGTGTCACTCCGAGTGTCGGTCCGGTCACGATCTCCCTGCAAGACGGGCTCCTGACACCGGTGGTCAGGAAATCCTTACCGGCAGTCAGGTTACGCCGTCAATACAGCGGTTTCGGCACCGGGCTGAACAGCGGTGTCGCGTCCGGCAGGATCGGCTCGGCCGGCGGGATCAGCTCCGGATGGCGCGCGAGATAGCCGTCCGGGAACGTGGTCACCTGCTGGCAGCCGCACTGCGGGCAGATGGCGCCCGACGACGGCGGCGGCGCGGGCAGCCCGGCACGCAGCCAGATCACGCCCTCGTTGCCGTGATCATCCTCGCTGTGCCTGACGACGTAGTCCTCCTGCCAGACGTGCCAGCAGCCCCGGCACTCGAAAGGCACATTTCTCAGTTCTTCTTCCACGGTGAGGCTCACCCCCTGATTCCGAGTGTCCGCCCCCTTCGCGGATCGGCGCAACCAGGCTCACCGGATGGTGAGGACGAAGGTGAAAGCGCCCGCGACCACGCTCAACGTGCCCAGCCAGGCGAACAGGACGTCCAGCCCGGCGTTCAGCGGCGTGCCGGCGTGCAGCGCGGCCTGTACCCGCCGGTAACGCAGTCGGGTCCTGATCAGGAGCACGCCGCCGCAGAGCGCGGCCATGGTGAAGCCGACGACGGCGAGCGCGGGCAGGCCGTGCCGGACCGCGAGCCCGGCCGCGCCGAGCCCGCCGGTGGACAGGGCCACGGCGGTGCGCACCCAGGCCATCCGGGTGCGCTCGCTCTGCAGCCCCTTGTCCCAGATCTCCTCTTCCGGCGTCATGCGGTCACGCGGACAGGATGATCAGGACGAGGGCCACGACGGCCACGGCCGCGACGCCGTACCCGAAGACGGCCGCCAGTGCGGGCGGCGGGAGCGGCGCCTGCCGGCGCAGCGCGCGCTGGATGTTGCGCCAGCGCGGGTAGGCCATGCCCGCCGCCAGCGCGGAGAGGGTGACCAGCACGATGGCCAGCCCTGTACGGATCCACGGCACGAACACGTCGGACGGCACCGCCGCCATGGCCACCCCACCCGCGCTGAGCGCCAGCGCCGTGCTCAGCCAGGTGAGGAAGGTGCGTTCGTTGGCCAAGGTGAAACGCGGGTCGGGTTCCATGAGTAAAACGCTAATTCGTACCCATTTCCCCTAGAGAAGCCGGGATTATCCCAGCAGGTCAGCTACAGGCCTGGGCCACCTTCTCCACGTAGGCGGCGCTCTCCGTGGTGACCTTCTGCACCGCGTCGACAGCGTCGTTGGCGTCCTGGACGTTGATGCTCGTCAAGGTGCCGGCCATGCTGTCGGTGGCCTCCTTGAGCGTGGTGTTGGCGGCCTGGTCGGCCAGCCCGTTGAGCTTGCCGGCGGCGTCGTCGATGGCCTTGTCCATGGCCTGGGGGTCGTTGGTGAGCTTGCTGATCTCCGCACCCAGCTCAGTGATGATCTTCGGTGCTTCGAGGCATGCCTGAGCCTTGTCGATCGTGCTGTTGACCTCGCTGCACCCGGCAGCCAGGACACCTGCGGCGAACAGGGCCAGTGGCAGGAACCGGCTCTTGAGATGTCGCATGCCTCGACCCTACCCAAGGGCCGGGCTCTCTGCGGTCACCGCGCGCAGCCAATCGCACACGATCCGGTTGACCTCCTCGGGCCGCTCCTGCTGGACCCAGTGGCCGCAGCCCTCCAGCAGATGCACCCCGGCCATGCCCGGCACGGTCTGCGGGAACGCCTCGATGGCGCCGGCCATCCAGGTCGTGCTGGCGTCCAGCGCCCCGCCGACGAACAGCGCGGGCCGCCTGATCGGGGCGCCGTCCCAGGCCGCCAGGTCCTCCCAGTCCCGGTCCACGTTGCGGTAGCGGTTCAGCGCGCCGGTCAGGCCGGTCCGCTCGAACTCGCCCGCGTACACGTCGAGGTCGGCCTCCGTCAGCCAGGACGGCAGGGCCCCTCCGGGGAACCGGTCGCGCAGCCTTCCTCCCCTGGGCACGAAGTAGGCGCCCTGCCCCTCGCCTGACAGGGCGGTGTAGAAGCCGGCCAGCCAGCCGCGCACGTCCGGCTCGATCTCGGCCTCGGCGCGGCCCCGCGCCTGGAAGTAGCCGACGTAGAACTCCTCGTCCCCGCCCATCGCGGCGAACCCGTCGGTGGGGCGGTGCGGGCCGCGCGGCGCGTACGGGACGCTCAGCATGCCCACGGCACTGAACAGGTCCGGCCTGAGCAGGGCGCTGTTCGCGGCGATCGACGACCCCCAGTCGTGCCCGACGATCACGGCCGAGTCCGCGCCGAGCGCGCGCACCACGGCGGCGTTGTCGGCGACGTGGGCCAGCATCCGGTAGTCCGCGACGCGGGCGGGCGCCGAGGAGCGGCCGTAGCCGCGCACGTCGATCGCCGCCGCGCGGAACCCGGCCGCGGCGATGGCGGGGAGCTGGTGGCGCCAGGAGTACCACGACTCGGGGAAGCCGTGGACGAGCAGGACCAGCGGCCCGCTGCCCTGCTCGACCACGTGGATCCGGCCGCCCGGCACCTCGACCAGGCGATGGGTCTGCGACATGTACGTCCTCCGTCTCGTTCTCCCCGCACTCTCGGGCGTGGCGGGGGAACGGGCGAATCCTGTTGCCGTTCCGGCAAACGCGCGGCGGCGCCATTCGCTTACCTTATGGCGCTGACCTGCATTCATACGTCAACAGATATCGCTCGTTTCGCGATATCGCTATTAGACATCACGTGATCGCATCTGCTTTGCTCCTCACCTCCAGACCGATCCCATGACAGCGAGGACACACACGCATGCGACACCTCCGCACCCGGGCCGCGCTCCAGGCGGCCGCCGCCCTGACCGTCTCCCTCGTGGCGGGCGGCGCGCTCACCCCGGGCACGGCCTCGGCCTCCGCCGGCGTCAGCGTCACCGCCGCGCGGCACGACACGGCGCAGGCACAGGTCAAGAAGGAGCTGCGGGCGCTGGAGGCGTCCTTCAAGGGCCGCATCGGCGCCTACGCCATCGACACCGCGACGGGCAGGACCGTCGGATACCGCTCGGGTGAGCGGTTCCCGCTGCTGTCCACGTTCAAGGCGCCGCTCTGCGCCGCCGCCCTGCACAGGGCCCGCACCACCGAGCCCGGCCTGATGGAGAAGGTCGTCAAGTGGACGGCCGCCGACCTCAAGCCCAACTCGCCCACCACCGAGAAGCACGTCGAGGACGGCCTGAGCGTCGCCAAGCTGTGCGAGGCGACCATCACCGAGAGCGACAACACCGCCGCCAACATGATCCTCAAGCAGATCGGCGGGCCGGCGGGGCTGACGAAGTACTTCCGCTCGCTCAAGGACCCGATCTCCCGGCTCGACCGCTACGAGACCGAGCTGAACGACTGGACCGCCAAGGAGAAGCGCGACACCACCACGCCCGCGGCCATCGCCCGCGACCTGCGCCTGCTCACCGCGGGCAACGCGCTGCAGGCCAAGGACCGCGAGCAGCTCAACGCCTGGCTGATCGCGAACAAGACGGGCGACGCCCGCATCCGCGCCGGCCTGCCCAAGACGTGGAAGATCGGCGACAAGACGGGCACGAACGGCGAGATCGGCGGCGCCAACGACATCGCCGTCGTCTGGCCGTCCGGCGCGTCGAGCGCCCCGATCATCCTGGCCGTCTACACCCACCGCACGGTCGCCGCCGCCGACGACGCCGTCGTCGCCAAGACCGCCACGATCCTGGCCCGCGGGCTCGGCAGGCTCTGATGTCGCGTCGGGGGACGAACATCATGCGCCTGGCCGCCGCGGGCGCGGCGGCGGGGCTGGTGGTGGCCGCGATCGCGGTCCCGGCGGTGGGGGGCGCCGGGCTCGGCTTCGTGACGGCGGCGGGTGAGGTGAACCTCAAGCCGCTCGACCTGGCCGAGCCGCCACCGGCGGAGGTCACGATCGTGCGCGACGCCAAGGGCGGCGAGCTGGCCCGCTTCTACGAGGAGTACCGCGAGGTCGTCGGCTTCGACGAGATCTCCGAGACGATGAAGACGGCGATCGTGGCGATCGAGGACTTCCGCTTCTACGAGCACGGGGCGATCGACATCGAGGGCACGCTGCGCGCGCTGGCCACGAACCTGCAGTCGGGCCGGGTCAGCCAGGGCGGGTCCAGCATCACCCAGCAGTACGTCAAGCAGGTGCTGCTCAACTCGGCCGACACGCAGGCGGAGCGGAACGCGGCCGTGGAGGCGAGCTACGCGCGCAAGCTCAACGAGCTGCGGTACGCGATGGGCATCGAGGAGAAGTACACCAAGGACGAGATTCTCGCCAAATATCTGAACATCGCGTACTTCGGCGCCAGCGCTTACGGCGTGGAGGCGGCGGCCAGGCGCTTCTTCGGCGTCTCCGCGGCCGACCTGACGCTCCCCCAGGCCGCCACGCTGGCCGGCGCCGTCCAGGACCCGAACGCCACGGACCCGAACCTGGGCAAGCAGCAGCGCCGGCGCCTGCTCGACCGCCGCGACGTCGTCCTGGACCGGATGGCCGAGCTGGGCAAGATCACCGCCGCCGAGGCGGCCGAGGCCAAGGCCACCAAGCTCGGCTACAAGGGCACCCGCATCCCGGGCGGCTGCGAGAGCAGCAAGCACCCGTACTTCTGCCTCTACGTGCGCCACGAGATCCTCGGCAACCCGGACTTCGGCCGCACCGCCGAGGCCAGGCTCGCGATGCTCAACCGCGGCGGCCTGACCATCACCACCTCCCTCGACCCGGCCATGCAGGCCGCGGCCGACCGGGCGATCAAGCGGTACGTGCACCCCTCGGACGCCCCGGTCGCCGCCCAGGCCCTGGTCGAGCCGGGCACCGGCGAGATCAAGGCGATGGCGGCCAGCCGCCGTTACGGCACGAACGCCGCCAGGAACGAGATCTCCTACAACGTCGTGGCCAACACCGAGCACGGCGGCGGCATCGGCTTCCAGCCCGGCTCCACGTTCAAGACGTTCACCCTGATCACCGCCCTGCGGCAGGGCATGAAGCTGGGCGACGGCATCGCGGCGGGCGCGGGTTACCGGGCGCCCGCGTACTCCACGTTCAAGACCTGCAAGGGCCAGAACGTCGGCGACCCCACCCACACCGTCACCAACGACGAGGGCTCGCCCGGCTGGAAGACGCTCAGAACCGGCACGTGGGACTCGGTGAACACGTTCTTCATGGAGCTGGAGGAACGGGTCGGCCTGTGCGAGACCGTCCAGACGGCCAAGTCCCTCGGGATCCGGCGCGCGGACGGCAAGAAGCTGCAGGAGTACGAGACGTTCACGCTCGGCATCAACGAGTCCGACCCGGTGACGGTCGCCACCGCGTACGCGGCGATCGCCGCCCGCGGCCGGTACTGCGCCCCGCTGGCCATCACCCGCATCACCGACCGCGACGGCCGGACCACCCGCTACCGCCAGAAGTGCCACCAGTCCCTCGACCCGGCCATCGCCGACGCCACGGCCGAGGTCCTGTCGGGCGTCTTCACCGAGGGCACGATGAGCGGCGTCGGCGGCCTCGACCGCGACGCCGCCGGCAAGACGGGCACCACGGACGACTACGCCTCGGCCTGGTTCGCCGGCTTCACCCCCGACCTGGCGTCCGCCGTCAGCCTCGGCGACCCGCGCGGCTCCCAGCAGCACAAGCTGACGGGGGTCACCATCGGCGGGCGGTACTACGGGGCGGTCCAGGGGGCCAGCATCCCCGGGCCCATCTGGCGCGACACCATGGCGTCGGCGCTGCGCGGGGTGCCGGCCACGCCGTTCACGGCCATCGACGAGGGCCGGTTCGAGGGGTGCTCGGTCAGCTGCCGCCCGGCCGAGGGTCCACCGAAGGAGGACGAGGCGACTCCCGAGGTGACCCTGTCCCCCGAGTCCCCCGAGTCCCCGGATTACCCGGAGTCCCCGCAGTTCCCGGAGGACATCCTGGAGTAGCCGGATCGTGGACGGCCCGCGGTGGGCCGTCCACGGCCGCCGGCGCGTAGATGTAGCGATGTGCGTGCAGCAGGCTCCCGTCCGCCTGCGCGGCCACCCCGAACGGGTCCGCCGGGTGCTCGCCCAGCTCGACGGGCATCGCCTCGCGCACCCTGAGGAACCAGGTCATCCCGGCGATCGGCCTGGAACGCGGCTCGTCCCGCCTCGATGAGCTGGCCGAAGTCGTCGACGTGGTGGTCGGTGCGGGTGAGGATGGTGATCACGTCTCCAGATCCGGGGAAGGCTTCTTCGGGCGTCGCGACGCCGCTCTCGCCCGATCGTGCTGTGTCATCCACCACGTGGTCGTCCCTCCGTCTCCCATCCGGCGCAGGTGCTCCGGTTCGTCTCTCGCCGGCCGATGTACAAGAATGATCGGGTGACAGCCCAGGACGCCCAGGTCCACCACATGCCGGTCACCGCGTACCTCGCCAGATTCATCATGACCCTCCAGCTCGCATGGGCTTCGCGGGGATCGCCATCATGATCTACGTCTCCATCGGATCCGGCTCAGCCGCCCACCTGCTGCTCCCGCTCGCCGCCGCAGCCGTCACGGCGCTCCTGTGGCTCCTGGTCGCCCGCTGGCCGTCACGCCGCAGGCCGGTGCGCTGGGGAGCCATCGCCCTCCAGGCGGTCATCTGCGTCGGGGCCTCGCCGGGCCCCTGCTCGAAGGCGACACCGGCCCGACCGGCAGGCTCATCGCCGCCCTCGTCCCCCTGGCCACCATCCTCCTGCTCGCCACCCCGTCCGCGGGCCGCTGGTTCGACCGCTGACCGCCGTTCCCGCGCCCGCCGTGCGGGTAGCGCTCGCCCATGCGCGTCGTCACCCTCAACCTCTGGGCCCGCCACGGCTCCTACCCCAGGCGCAGGCAACTCCTGATCGACGGGTTGCGCGACCTGGACCCCGACCTCGTCGCCTTCCAGGAGTCCGTCGTGACGGACGACCACGATCAGGTCGTCGATCTCCTGGGCCCCGCCTACCACGTCGTCCACCAGGAACGCGGCGAAGCCGACGGCACCCGGGCCTCGATCGCCAGCCGCTGGCCCCCGCACGACGTCCGGCAGGCCAGGCTGGACGTCACCGCCCGGGTGGATCCGTCGGAGTTCGCCGGGTGGGTCGGGCTCACGGAGGTGCACGTCCCCGAGCTGCGGCCGGCGCCCCTGCTGTTCGTCAACCACAAGCCCTCCTTCCGTCTCGGCCACGAGTACGAGCGCGAGCTGCAGGCCGTACGGGCGGCCAGGCTGATCGAGGAGGCCGTCGGGGGCCGGGACGACGTGCACGTGGTGGTGGCCGGGGACTTCGACGCGCCGCCCGAGTCCGCCGGCGTCCGGTTCTGGAGCGGGCTGCAGTCCCTGGAGGGGATGAGCGTGGCCTATCGCGACGTGTGGCGGTGGGCGCACCCGAACGCGCCCGGGCACACGTTCACGCCGGTCAATCCACTGGTGACGAGCGGGAACTGGCCGCTGGAGACGGGCCGGCGCATCGACTACCTGTTTGTACGGTGCCACGGCAACGGGCCGACGCTGCGGCTGGTGGACTGCCGGCAGATCTTCGACCGGCCGGTGGACGGCGTCTGGGCCGGCGACCACTTCGGCCTCGTCGCGGACTTCGCGGCGCTGCCGTAGCGGCGTCCGGGCCGGCGATCACCTCGGCCTCGTCGCGGACTTCGCGGCGCTGCCGTAGCGGCGTCCGGGCCGGCGATCACCTCGGCCCCGTCGCGGACCTCGCGGCGCTGCCGTGGTCAGCCCAGGCCGGCGGCGCGCAGCAACCGCAGCTGCCCGATCTCGGTGACGTTCTTCATCAGCTCGGCGTTCACCCAGGCGAGCATGTGCGCGACGGTCTGCCCGGACTCCTCCGGCCACGGGAACGACGCCACGGCCTCCAGGTCGGCATCGGTCAGCCGCCCCAGCAGCCCCAGCCACTCCTCCCGCAGCCCTCGCAACCACGCCACGGCGCTCTCCCCGTCACCCGGCCACCTCACCTCGGCCCTCTCACGCGGCACCCGCCCCTGGACGTGATCGATGCTCACGCTCCACCACCAGCCGATGTGCCAGCTCACCCAGGCGATCGTGGGCACGGGCACGGGATCGGGCTCGCTCTCCGCCCAGTCCGGCTCCCACCTGCCCTCGGCGTCACGGCGCACGGTCCAGCAGTGCGGCGCGGGCTCCCACAGGAAGTCGCCGGGCTCCAGCCGCTCCAGGTGATACTCGAACAACGACCAGGTGAACTCGAACTGCCACCGCAGCAGCTCACTTCGCGATCCAGACATCGGCCGATGCTCGCACGCCCGGCCCCCGTCCGTAAAACGGTTTAGGGGCGTACCTCAGAACTCGTCGTGACCCGCGACCTGAGCGATGGAGAAGACGTGCCGGCTCGCGGCGCAGATCGTCTCCAGCACGTGCACGGGCACGTCCTCGGTGGAGTAGCTCGCCCGCAGCACCTGCACGACCCACTCCCCCGGATCCAGCTCCAGCGTCTCCCGCTCGAACCCCGTCGGTGGCCGCGCCGTCAGCGTCTCCTCCGCCCGGCCGAACGCGTGGCCGAGGGCGACGAGCGCGGACTGGAGCGACGGCCGCACGAACTCCGGCTCGGCGAGCCTGGTGCCGCCGAAGAGGTCGGCCCGGAAGTAGCTGGTGGCGACGCGCACGGGGACGTCGTTCGCGGTCATCATCTTGCGCCGCGCCACGACGTCCGTGCCCGGCTCGACCCGCAGGCAGGCCGCCACCTGGTCACCGGCCGGTTCCAGCCCGACGTACAACATCCGGCGGCCCGCCTTCAGCCCCTGGCGCTGCGCCTCCGACAGGAACAGCGACGCCGAGCCCCGCACGGCGGGCTCCGTCGGCAACGCCCGCCGCACCAGGACACGCGGCACGCCGCCGGCCCGCTCCCCGGACGCTCGTCCTGCGGGGTCGCCGCCCTGGACGTCTTCCCTGCTCGGCGCCTCGTCGCCCATGCGGATGTCGCCTCCTGTCGGATCCGGCACGATGAGGCACTCTAGTGCCCTGTCATGACGCACCTGTGCGTACCCTCGGGCATTCGGGGCGTGTCAGCCCGTACGTCGCGCGACGGTGAGCACCGCCGACCAGTGGCGGGTGAGCCGGCCGTCCGGGCGTTCGGCGAGGAGGCGGCGGATCTCGCGGTAGAGGCGCGCGTTCCTGGCCCGATCCATGGCGATATGGCCGGAGAACGTGTCCAGCAGCGCGATGTACTCGTCGGCCGTGTAACGCAGCGCCCACACGTACAGCTTCGTCCCGATCACCGTGAAGTGCCCGGAGTCCTCGATCTCGGCGGCGTCGTAGGACGGCCTCGCAATCGGCGTGGCGTTCCAGCGCCGCCTGGGCGAGCCGGCCGCGCCTCACACAGCAGATCGCTGATCGGCCGGCCGAGCACCCGCGCGATTTCGCGGGACAGGCGTCACCGTTTCACCTCGATGAGGGTTGGGGACAGGCCCAGCATGGCCTCTGACCTGGGGCCGAACTGTGCGCGCGATGATCCATGGTGGGCGAGGGGGCGACGTCATGCGCGGGTGGGGGGCGATGGTGCGTGACCTGGCGGTGCGCACGCCGGACAGTCGCGAGCGCGACGTCGACATGTGGCGCGCGCTGGCCATCTGCCTGGTGGTGCTCGGGCACTGGTTCGTCGTCGCCGTGACCTACCGGGACGGCGAGCTGTCCGGGTACAACGCGCTGGACGTTCTCACCTGGATCGATCCGGTCACCTGGTTGTTCCAGGTGATGCCGATCTTCTTCCTGGTCGGCGGCTTCGCCGGCGGCGCCTCGATGGCCTCGCACCGCGCTTCCGGAGGTGACGGCATCGGCTGGGTGCTGAGGCGAACCGACCGGCTGCTTCGGCCCACAACTGCGCTGTTCCTGGTGCTGCCGCTGGTGTCGGTGGCCGCGGTCGCAGCCGGGATGAACGCCGAGCTGGTCGGTCACGCAGCGTGGCTGGCCTCCATCCCGCTGTGGTTCCTGCTGGCCTACCTCGTCCTGGTGGTGTTCACGCCGTGGCTGCACAGGCTGCACCGCCGCGCGGGGCTCGCCGTCCCTGCGGTGATGGTGGTCATCGTCGCGGTCGCCGACCTGCTGCGGCGGGGCCTGCACGTGCCGGTCGTCGGTCTGAGCACCTACGTGTTCGCCTGGCTGGCGATCTACCAGCTCGGGTTCTGCTGGCGGGACGGGCTCCTGCGGCTGAGCCCTGGACGGGCGCTCGCGGTCGCGGCCGGCGGTCTGGCCGCCCTGATCGGGCTGACGGTGCTGGGCCCCTATCCGGTCGGCATGGTCGGCTACAACACGACGCCGCCGAGCCTGGCTCTGATGGCGCTCGCCGTCACGCAGATCGGATTGGTGCTCGCCCTTCAGCCCGCGGCCAACCGATGGCTGCGCCGGATCGGCCCGTGGAGCGCGGTCGTCGCGACCAACGCGGTCATCCTGACCGTGTTTCTCTGGCACATGGCAGCGGCGGCGATCGCGGCCGCCGTGCTGTTCCCGACCGGTCTCATGCCGCAGCCCCCGCTGCGTTCCACGGCGTGGTTGCTGTGGCGAGTGCCATGGCTGGTGTCCTGCGCCGTGGTCCTGGCCGTTCTGGTCGCGCTCTTCGCACGCATCGAACTGCGCAGGTCGACGGCGCGTTCCTCCGAGCGCGGCCTGTGGCGCGATGGCGCGACCGTGCTCGGATCGGCCGCCGTGCTGGCCGGGCTACTCGTCGTCGCCGTGTCCGGCCCCGGCTACCACGGGCCCACGGGTCTCCCATGGGCCGGGGTGCTCTCGTATCTGTGCGGTGCCGCTGTGCTGCGCGTGGCGCGAACCAGACCTGTCCGGTCGGCCGCCGGCCGCTGAACGCCCTCACCAGCGCAGCATGGCAGCCACTCCGCCCGCCTCGGCGAGCTCCTCCGCCGCACCGGTCTCCAGCATGGTGACCTCGCCTCCATGCTCGAAGGTGAGCTCGATCATCTCCTCCTCCAGCTCCTCCGGGGCGACGCCCATGGGCTCGGCGTCCCGCGGGCCCGCCTCGTCGAGCAGGAGGTGCTCGACCCGGCCCTGGCGCAGGAGGGAGAGAATGTCGTCGAGGCCGACCGCGCCGTTGCCGCCCGACAGGGCCAGGTCCCGGGCGCGCACGGCCAGGGCGGCGTCGTGCCTGGCCCGCGCCTCGTCGAGAGCCGGGCGGACGAACTCCAGCACCTCCGACGGCGACAGGGCGTGATCGAGCACGGCGTCCATGGGGATGATCTCCGGGCCGGCCGGCAGCGTCTCGCTCAGCACCGAGGTGTCGCGGGGGTCGCCCACCAGCAGCAGCGTCTCCCAGCCCAGCCGCTGGGCCTGGCCCGCCACGTGCGGGGCCGCCTCGCGCAGGTACTTGGTCAGGTGCTCCTCGATGCGCTGGTCGAAGCGGTCGGGGTGGATGCCGCGCCGGGAGAGGCTGGGCAGCGTCACCGGCCCCTTCTCGGGCGCGTCCGCGGTCGCCAGCTTGAAGCTGACCGGCTCCAGCTCGTCGGCCAGGCCGTATCGGCAGTCGAACAGCCGTACGCCGTCACGCCCCACCCTGGCGACCCCGGCGGGCCTGTCGGCCTGTACGGCGGCGACGAGCGGCAGCAGATAGGCGTGCTCCCTGAGGGTGGCGAGGTGACCCACCGGGAGCTGAAGCCACTCGGTGCGTACCTCGTCGCCGGCCACCTGCGCGAACAGGGCACGCCCGAGACCCGGACCGGCCGGGTCGAGCAGTTCGTCGATCCGCGGCTCCAGCAGGTCGAGGCGGAGGCCCACGAGCCTCGCCCGCTCCTGGTCGGGGCCCGCGGCCAGCTCCTGGCGCAACGCGGCGATCTCGTTACGCAGCCGGGCCCGCCCGGCCTGCGTGCCGGGCTCCATCGTGGTGTAGAGCGACAGCACACCGATCTCGTCGCCGAAGGCCGCCAGCTCGCGTAGATCTGTCTGGTCGAACACCATGTCGCGCTCACCTCCATGGGCAGGGGCCCTTGCGTGGGCCCCAGCGGTGGGGGTGACTTCATTTTATCCGAGCCACCCATCGTCCCTGGTCAACGGCTTTCAGGGGGCCTCAGTCCCGCTTCGCCCGGCTGGCCGGCGAGGATCACGCTGATCGTCATGCACCGGGCCGCCCAGTCGTACAGCCTTCACGTTTGTGCTCACTGACCTGGGGAAACAACACCATCGGCTGCCCATCGCCGCCCTTCACGCGGCGCCCGGTGCCGCACTCCGCCCGGTTTCCTTTCCTCACAGGGAGATGGACGATGCGTGTCCACACGAACCCGGCCCCGGTGACCGTTGCTCCGGACACCCAGCTCGCCGACGTGGTGTTCGCCGACGACCGCGCGAACGGCGACATCATTCTGTTCCAGCGCCGGACGGCCGGCGGCTGGCGCCCGGTGACGGCCAGGCAGTTCGCGGCCGACGTCCGCAGCCTGGCGGCAGGCTTCCTCGCCGCCGGGATCCAGCCAGGCGATCGGGTCGCGCTGCTGGCGGCCACCAGCTACGAGTGGACGCTGCTGGATTACGCCCTGTGGACGGTGGCGGCGCTGCCGGTCCCCATCTATGAGACCTCCTCTGCCGAGCAGGTCCGCTGGGTACTGGAGGACGCCGGCCCGGTCGCCGTGGTGGTCGAGCACGACTCGCATCGCCGCCTGGTCGAGGACGTGGCCGAGGGCTTGTCCAGGCCGCCGCGGGTGTGGCAGATCGACGGCGGCGGGCTGGACCGGCTCCGCGAGGACGGGCGAGACGTGGACGACGCTCAGCTGCGGGAGCGCCGCCGGGCGGTGTCGGCCGACGACCTGGCGACGATCATCTACACCTCGGGCACCACCGGCCGTCCGAAGGGCTGCATGCTGAGTCATGGCAACCTGCTGCACGAGGCTCGCGTCGCGATCGACAGCCTGGAGCAGATCTTCGGCCGGCATGCCTCGACGCTGCTGTTCCTTCCTCTGGCGCACGTGTTCGCGCGGGTGATCCAGGTGGCCTGCGTGGAGCGGGGTGTGTGCCTGGCGCACAACGCCGACCGCGCCAGGCTGACCGAGGACCTGGCCGCCCTGAGACCGTCGTTCCTGCTGGCGGTGCCCAGGGTTTTCGAGCGGGTCCACAACACTGCTCAGCAGCGGGCCCGGGCGCAGGGCAGGGGCAGGATCTTCGACTGGGCCGAGCGCACCGCCGTGGCCTACAGCCAGGCGCTGGACGACGGGCGGCCAGGCTGGCGCCTGCGCCTGGCACACCGTCTGGCCGATCGGCTGGTGTACCGGCGGCTGCGGGCCGCGCTCGGCGGCCGGGTCCGCTACGCCATCTCCGGCGGAGCACCGCTGGGCACCCGGCTGGGCCACTTCTTCCGTGGGATCGGCATCACCGTGCTGGAAGGCTACGGGCTGACCGAGACCAGCGCCGCCGCGACCGTGAACCTGCCCCACGCGCTGAAGATCGGCACGGTGGGGCCGCCCCTGCCCGGGGTCGGCGTCCGGATCGCCGACGACGGCGAGATCCTCGTCAAGGGCCCGATCGTGTTCCAGGGCTACTGGCGCAACGAGCAGGTGACCAGGCAGAGCCTGACCGCTGACGGCTGGCTGCGCACCGGCGACGTCGGCGCCCTGGACGAGAACGGGTTCCTGACGATCTCGGGCCGCAAGAAGGAGATCATCGTCACCGCCGGCGGCAAGAACCTCGCCCCGGAGCCGCTGGAGGACCACCTGCGCACCCATCCGCTCATCAGCCAGGCGGTCGTCGTCGGTGACCGGCGGCCGTACACCGCCGCGCTGATCACCCTGGACGCCGGCGCGCTGACGTCCTGGAAGCGGGCCAACGGCAAGCCCGAGCAGGCCGGCCCGGCCGACCTCCGCGACGACCCGGATCTGCTGGCCACGCTGCAGGCGGCCGTGGACGCGGCCAACACGAGCGTGAGCCGGGCCGAGTCGATCCGCCGGTTCCGCATCCTTCCGGGGGACCTGACCGAGCAGAACGGATATCTGACCCCGACCCTGAAGGTCAAGCGCGCCCTGATCCACAAGGACTTCGCGGCCGACATCGAGGAGCTGTACCGCTGAGCGGCGGACGATCGGCACTCGACCGGCTGGTCTCAGCCACGCCGGAGTCCCGCGACCGCGTGGTTGACGCCGCCCGGGCGCTGTGCATCGTGGTCGTCACCCTCTGGCACTGGACCTTGTCCGTAACCCACCGCACCGCCGACGGCAGCCTGTCCATGCCCAACCCGATCCACGCCGTACCCGGCGGCTGGCTGGCCACCTGGGTGCTGCAGATCATGCCGGTGTTCTTCCTGGTCGGCGGGTACGCCAACCTGGTCGGCTGGCAGCGGGCTCAGGCGCGCGGGACCACCGCCGGCCGGTTCGTCCTGGACCGGCTGCGCCGGCTGCTCTGGCCGACAGCGGCCTGGGCCCTGATCTGGCTCGCCGGCGAGCTGGTCGCGGCTGCCCTGCCCGGCACGCACCGATGGATGTGGGAGTGGTTCCCCGGCTACCTGACGCCGCTGTGGTTCCTGGGCGTGTACGGCCTGCTGATCGCCGTGGTGCCGATCACCACGAGCCTGCACGCCCGCTACGGAGCCTGGGTCCTGGTAGCGCTCGTGCTGCTGATCGCCCTCGGCAGCGTGGCGCACCGCGGCGCCGGCCTGGCCTGGGCAGGTTGGGTGACCGCCGCCCTCGTGTGGCTGTTCTGCCACCAGCTCGGCTACGCCTGGCGCGGCTGGGAGCTGGGGCACCGGCCGCTGGCGCAACGGCTGGCTGTCGCCGGGGCCGGGCTGATCGCGCTGGTCGGGCTGACGGCGGGAGCGGGCTACCCCGCCTCGATGGTGGCCACCGCCGGCGTCGAATCCAACATCTTCCCGACGAACGCCGCCATCGCCGCCCTGGCCGTCTTCCAGCTCGGGCTGCTGATCCTGGTCACCCCGGCCGCCGGGCGCCTGCTGCGCCGGCCGGCTGCCTGGAAGCCGGTGGTGGCACTCAACGTGGCCGCGTTGACCATCTTCCTCTGGCACATGACCGCTTACCTGGTGGTGCTGTGGGGCTATGAAGGGCTCGGCGGCACGCTGCCGGCCCGGCCGACCGCCGGCTGGTGGGCCCAGCGCTGGCTGTGGTTGCTGGCCCCGTCGGTCGTGATGGCCGTCCTGGTCGTCCTGTTCGTCCGAGTCGAGCTGGCCGCCCGCCGGCCCCGGAGACAGGCGCGTCGCTGATCTCGGGCACGAAGCCCTGGCGCCCCTCGTCCAGGCATGCGTCTGGCGGACGATGTCCGTGAGGATTTGCACCGCACTTTACGCCCGGCGCGGCGTCCGCCCTTCAAGCGCGGGTAGGTCGTGATCAGATACGTACCGGACCGGGGGCAGAGGGAAATCAGGTGTGATGTCGCTGGTTGTCCGGGGAATCTTCTGGGTCGGGGTCTACCTGGCCGTGGCCGTCGCTCCCCTGGTGTTCGCGCTGCTCGGCGAGGCCCCGCCCGGGCGTGGGTTCCTCGTCGACTTCTCGGTGGCCCTCGGATTCGTCGGGCTGTCGATGATGGGGCTGCAATTCGCCCTCGTCGCGCGTTTCCGGTCAGTCGCCGCCCCCTTCGGCGAAGACGCGGTGGTGCAATTCCACCGGCAGATCGCCTACGTCGCGACTCTGTTCATCCTGGCTCACCCGGTGCTCCTGCTGATCCAGAACAGCAGCCTGATCGCCCTGTTCAACCCGGTCACGGCGCCCTGGCGGGCCCGCTTCGCGGTCGTCTCCACCCTGTGCGTGCTGACTGTCATGGTCACCTCCGTCTGGCGGCGGCAGGTGCGCATGCGTTATGAGGTGTGGCAGGGCCTGCACATGCTGCTGTCCATCGCCTCCGTGCTGTTCGCACTCGCGCACGTCGAGCTGGTCGGCTACTACGTCGACACGCCGTGGAAGCGGGTGCTGTGGGCGATCATGACGGCTGCGTTCGTCGGACTGATCGTGTGGGTACGCCTCGTCCGCCCGCTTCGCCGGCTTCGCCGGCCCTGGGAGGTCGAGGAGGTCACCGCCGAGCCGGGCGCCACCACGACGATCACCTTGCGCCCGGTCGGGCACGAAGGGTTCAGGTTCGAGCCCGGACAGTTCGCGTGGATCACGGTGGAACGCTCTCCCTTCGCCCTCACCCAGCACCCCTTCTCCTTCTCCTCCAGCGCGGAGGCCGACGGCAGGGTGCAGCTGAGCATCAAGGCGCTCGGCGACTTCACCACCAGCATGGCCGGACTGCGGCCCGGCACCCGCGCCTACCTGGACGGCCCCCACGGCGTGTTCACCCCCGACCGCAACGAAGGGCCGGGCTTCGTGCTGATCGCCGGCGGAATCGGCATCACGCCCATGATGAGCATGCTGCGCACCTTCGCCGACCGGGGGGACCGGCGGCCGTGCCACCTGTTCTACGGCGTCACCACCCTCCAGGACGCGACCTTGCTGGAAGAGATCCGGCAGCTGGAACGGCGGCTCAACCTCACCCTGGTGCCCGTCGTCCAGGACCCGCCCGCGGACTGGACAGGTGAACGAGGCCTCATCGACAAGGACCTGCTCACCCGGCGGCTCCCCGGGCTGCCCGACCGCCACCGGCGGATGCAGTACTTCATCTGCGGGCCGCCACCGATGCTCGATGCCATGGAGTCCGGCCTCGCCGAACTCGGCGTGCCGGTAGCGCACATCCACACCGAACGATTCGTCTTCGTCTGATCGGGAGCACGCCGATGCGTCACCTCTACACCACGCGCGCTGTCTTCCTCATCACCCTCCTGCTCGTCCTCGCCTCGGCGGCCTTCGCGGTGGTGACGAACGCATGACCGTCCCGGGAGGGGGCCGGTGTGCTTGATCTCCATCCCCTCCTTCCGCGCGAAGCCCTTTTCGGGGCGGGCTCCCGACGGCCCGCCCCGGCGCTGGGCAACGGGTGGGTGGCAAGGGGCCGGCCTACAGCTTGGAGAAGCAGGGCCCGTCGAAGGTGTAGCCCTGCGCGGTAGGCCCGGTGAAGAAGTCCTTCACGATGGTCACCCCCGTCGTAGCCTTGTCATCCACCTTGTTGATCAGGGTCTGCCGGAACACCGCCGAAGCGTCCGCGAAGTTCCCCGCCTCCGCCGGCAGCATCCCCTCATAGTCCACCGTCTTCAGCGTCTTCACCGCCGCCAGCAGCCCGCTCCTGCTCACGTTCCCGCCGGCCACCATCGCGTCCAGCGCCGCCTTCATCGGGTACGCCCACGCCCACCCCGAGGTGTACCCGTCGTTGGGCGTGACGCCCGGCAGCGCGTCCCGCATCGCCTTGTGCCCGGGGGTGTCGGCGTCCCAGGGCTTGCCGGGGGCCGACTGCTCGTACAGGGCCTTGAGCGCGGGGGCGGCGGGGGACTGGAGCAGGGCGGGGTTCCACGTCGGGCCGGTGCCGATGAAGCGGCCCTTGTAGCCGGCGGCGGCCGACTGGCCGACGATGGTGGCGGCGTCCGCGGGGCCGGTGGTCAGGACGACCAGGTCGGGCTTGTTCTTGGTGATCTCGGTGATGGCGCGGCCCTGCTCGGTGGCGCCCGTCGGGGTCTCGACGTTGGTGAAGGTCAGGCCGCTGCGTTCGGCGGCGGCCTTGGCGCCGGCCGCGGCGTCCGCGCCGTAGTCGCCGGCCAGGTGGACGGCCATGACCGACTTCACCTTGTACGTCTCCACCGCGTAGTCGACGGAGTTCATCGCCTCCACGCAGTAGTTGGACCCGGTCTCGATGATGACGTCCTCGAACTCCCAGGCCGAGGTCCACGACGCGGGCGCCGAGACGATGTTGTTGGCCTTGAGGTCGCCGATGATCGCGGCGGTCGTGGGCGAGCCGAGGGTCTGGGCGAGGCCGAGCACCTCGTCCTTGATCTCGTTGTAGACCTGCCGGTGCACCTCGGGGTTGTACTTGTTGTCCTTGACGTACTTGGTGACGTCCACCTCGTACTTGCCGCCGATGCCGCCCGCCTTGTTGACGCGGGCCCAGAAGGCCTTCTGGGCGTCGGTGATGGGGACGGCGAGCGCGGCGAAGGGGCCGGAGGTGAGGTCGGAGATCGTGCCGAGGTAGATGCAGCCCTTGTTGCTGTCCACCGCGGAGGGGCAGGGCTCGGTGGTGACACCCGGCGCCGCGACGGCGCCGCCCTGAGTGCCCTGGTCGTCCCCCCGGAAGACGCCGCACGCGGACAGAAGGGCCGCTATGGCGACAACAGTGACTGCATAGCGACTCTTCATGGAGAACCCCTCCTAGAGCGAGCTAGTACGAGAAAGGCCAGGACTTCCAGTAGTTGCGGACCCGGACCCACAGGCCGAACAGGCCCCGTGGCTCGAAGATGAGGAACAGCACGATCAGCAGCCCGTACAGCACGGTCTCGACCTGGAACACGTTCGGCGTCTGCGTGGTGTCGCCGCTGATGAACGGCACCAGCGCCGGCAACGACCTGGTCACCGGCTGCAGCAGCGAGATGAACAGCGCCCCCGCGATCGCCCCCGACACCGTGGCCACCCCGCCGATCAGCACCATCGCGATGAACTGCACCGACAGCAGCAGGTTGAACGACGACGGCTCGACGTACCCGGAGATCGTGAACAGCAGCCCGCCCGCGCACCCCGCGTAGAAGGAGGAGATGCCGAAGGCGAGCACCTTGTAGCGGGCCAGCGGCACCCCGATGACGGCGGCGGCGATGTCGCGGTCGCGGATGGCGGCGAAGGCGCGGCCGATGCGGGAGCGGGCCAGGTTACGGGCGGCCACGGCGAAGACGAGGAGCAGCGTCAGCATGAGCGTGTAGAGGAGCTGCTCCTTGGTGCCGAGCGGCCCGTCCTGGTCCAGCCGCACGCCGAAGAGCTGCGGGATCGCGGCCTCCCTGCCCACGCCCGGCCCGCCGGTCAGCTCCTGCCACTCCTTGAAGATGTGCTCGCCCAGGAAGACCAGCCCGAGCGTGACGACGGCCAGGTAGAGCCCGCGCAGCCGGGTGGCCAGCGGCGCGACCAGCACCCCGGCCGCTGCGGCGACGAGGCCGGCGGCGGGCAGCCAGATCCACAGCTCGGCGACGCCGTAGCCGATGTTCTCGCCGTCGGGCGGGCCTGACAGGGCTGCGGCCGTGTACGCGCCGATCGCGACGAAGAACGCGTGCCCGAGCGAGACCTGCCCGGCGTACCCGGTGACGATGTTCAGCCCGATCGCCCCGATGCCCAGCACGTACGCCGCCGCCAGCACCTCCAGCGACCGGTCCTGCAGCAGCACCGCCAGCGCGAACGCGACGACCACCAGCAGCCCCGTCGAGACCCGCTTGGCGGGGGTGTCGAGCAGCGCCATGTCCTGGGCATAGGAGGTGTAGAGCAGGGGCCGCCCGCGCACCCTCCTGGCCCGCCCGGCCGGGAGGTCGGGGGGAGCGGCGGCGGAGGTGCGCGTCTCGGTCATACCCGCTCGACCTCCCGCGTCCCGAACAGCCCGTACGGCCGCACCATCAGCACGATCAGCATGACCACGTACGGCGACACGACCGCGAAGTTCTGCCCCAGCCACGGCGCGAACTCCCCCTGGTACGACTGGAACAACGACTCCACCACGCCCACGATCAGCCCGCCCGCCACGGCCCCGCCCAGCGAGTCGAGCCCGCCCACGATGATCGCGGGCAGCGCCTTCAGCGCGACCACCCAGGTGAGCTGCTCGATCCCCTGCCCGGTGCCGACGAACATGCCGGCGATCGCCGCCAGGAACCCGGCCAGCCCCCACGACAGCGCGAACACCGCCCCCACGGACACCCCCTGGGCCAGCGCGATCTCCTGGTCGAAGGCCGCCGCCCGCATGGCCAGCCCGTAGCGCGTGTAGCGGAAGAACGCGAACAGCAGCGCCACCAGCACGGCCGTGACCAGCATCATGGCCAGCCAGCGCGACTGCACGACCAGCGGCCCGAGCGAGACCTGGGTGAACCCCCACGGGTCCCCCACCTGCCGCACGTCCCGTCCGATGAAGCCGTTCACGATCACCCGCAGCACCACGTCGATGCCGAGCGTGATGATCGCCACGACGAAGACCGGGCGGCCCACCATCGGCCTGATCGACACCCGCTCGACGACCAGCGCCACGCCCGCGATGAGCAGCGCGGCCAGCAGCACGGCCGGGTAGAAGCCGGTCAGGGCGGCCAGGTAGCTGACCGCGACTCCGCCGGCCAGCATGAGGGCGGGCTGGGCGAAGCTGATCACTCGCGTGGCCTTGTAGATGATCACGAAGCCGAGGGCGAGCAGCGCGTACACCGAGCCGTTGCCCAGTCCCCTGATCACCGACTCCAGCAGCCCCTTCACCGGCTGTACATCCCCTCGACCAGGTCCTCGAAGAGCTTGGCGATGGCCGAGCGCTTGACCTTCTGGGTGGCGGTCAGCTCGCCGTCCTCGTGGTCGAGCTCCTTGGGCAGGAACGCGAACCGCTTGATCCGCTCCACGTACGCGAACCGCTCGTTCACCTCGTTCACGATCCCCTGGACCAGCTCGCGCACCTCAGCCTTGCCCGAAAGGTCGCGGTAGGTGGTGTACGGCAGGCCGCGCCGCCGCGCCCACTCCCCCACGGTGTCCAGCTCGATCCCGATCAACGCCACCAGGTACGGCCGCTGGTCCCCGATGACCACGGCCTCCTTCAGGTAGGGGGACGCCTTCAGCGCGTTCTCGATCTCGCTGGGCGCGACGTTCTTGCCGCCGGCCGTGATGATGATGTCCTTCATCCGGTCGGTGATCCGCACGTGCGTGCCCTCGACCCACTCGCCCACGTCGCCGGTGTGCAGCCAGCCGTCCTCGTCCAGCACGTCGGCGGTGGCGCGCGGGTTGCGCCAGTAACCGGCGAAGTTCCCCGGGTGCCTGGTCAGGATCTCGCCGGTGACCTCGTCGATCTTCAGCTCGACGCCGTGGTGCGGCTCGCCGACCGTGCCCAGGCGCACCCGTCCGGGGCGGTTGGCGGTGGCGATGGCGGTGTTCTCGCTCATGCCGTACACCTCGTGCATGGGCACGCCGATCCCCATGTAGAACTTGAGCACGTCCGGCGCGATCGGCGCGGCGCCGGAGGCGGCGTAGCGGACCCGCCGCATGCCGAGCCGCTCGCGCAGCGAGCGGTAGCAGAACACCCAGCCCATCGCGTACGCCGCCCGCGTCCAGGCCGTGTGCCGGCCCCCGGTGCGCACCAGCGCGTCGCCGACCCGGTCGGCCACCCGCAGCCAGAACCTGCTGAACGCGCGCTTGACCGGCGAGGCCGACTCCAGCTTGATGTTGACCTGCGCGAGCACCTTCTCCCAGATGCGCGGCACCCCGAACAGGATCGTCGGCTGCACCTCCCGCAGGTTGGCCTGCACGGTGTCGATGGACTCGGCGAAGTTCACCTGCACCCCGGCCGCCGAGTTGAACCACACGGTGAACGCCCGCTCCGCCACGTGGCACAGCGGCAGGTACGACAGCGCGAGATCGTGCTCCGACGGCGGCGGGGAGGTGAAGCCGCCGCCCACGACCAGCGTGCGCAGCGCGAACTCGACGTTGGCGACGGTGAGCATGACGCCCTTGGGCGGCCCGGTGGTGCCGGAGGTGTAGATGAGCGTCATCACGTCGGCGGGCTCGGCCTCGGCCATGCGCCGTTCCACGGCGCCGGGGTGCGCGGCGCGGTGCTCGGCGCCCAGCGCGAGCAGCTCGGGCCAGGACATCAGCACGTCGTCGTCGTAGCGGCCGCGGATGCCACGCGGCTCCAGGTAGACGATGCGCCGCAGCTCGGGGCAGCCGTCGATGACGGACAGCGCCTTGTCCACCTGTTCCTGGTCCTCGGCCACGAGGATCTTCGCACCGGAGTCGGCCAGCAGGTAGGCGACCTCGGCGGGCGGGTTCGTCGGGTACAGCCCGACCGTGATGGCGCGCGCGGCGACCGTGCCGAGGTCGGTGTAGAGCCACTCCGGGCGGTTCTCCGCGTGCACGGCCACCCGGTCGCCCGGCTCGACGCCGAGCGCGAGCAGCGCGTGCGCGACCAGCTCGACCTGCGTCCAGTACGCGGCCCAGGTGACCTCCTGCCAGATGCCGAAGTCCTTGTGCCGCATGGCGACGCCCTCGGGAGCGCTCCTGGCGCGCTCGCGCACCCGCGTGACGATGGTGGCGGTCCTCGACGCGACACCCACACTCATGCCGTTCCTCCCAGGTACGCCTCGATGACCGCGGGATCCTGCTGCACCTCGGCCGGGTTCCCCAGGGCGACCGGGCGGCCGAAGTCGAGCACCAGCACCCGGTCGGCCAGGTCCATGACCAGCGCCATGTCGTGATCGACGAGCACGACGGGGATGCCCAGCTCGTCGCGGATGTCCAGCACGAACCTGGCCATGTCCTCGGTCTCCTCCAGGTTCATGCCGGCCACGGGCTCGTCCAGCAGGAGCAGCCGGGGCTCCATGGCCAGCGCCCGGCCCAGCTCGACCCGCTTCTGGATCCCGTACGGCAGCAGCCGCACGGGATGGCGGCGCCAGGCCTCCAGCTCCAGGAAGTCGATGATGTCCTCGACCTTGGCGCGGGCGGCCAGCTCGGCCCGCCTGGCGCGGCCGTACCAGGCGAGCGCGGACAGCGCCCCGTAGCGGAAGTGGTGGTGGCGGCCGAGCATGAGGTTGTCCAGGACGGTCAGGTTGTGGAACAGCTCCACGTTCTGGAACGTCCGTGCCAGGCCCATGGCGGCGATCTCGTGCGGGCGGCGGGCCAGCAGGTCCTCGCCGAGGAAGGTGACGCGCCCGCGCTGCGGCCGGTAGACGCCGGACAGCACGTTGAAGATCGAGGTCTTGCCGGCGCCGTTCGGGCCGATGACGGCCAGCAGCTCCGCCTGCCCCACCTCGAAGGAGACGCCGTCGACGGCCTTGACCCCGGCGAAGCTCAGGTGCACGTCCTCGAACGTCAGGAGAGCCATCTTTTTCTCCGCTTGTAGTGCTTGACCTCGCGGAAGGACCGGACGGCCCCCAGGTAGAACTCCTTGATGTCCTCGTCGGCCAGCAGCTCGCCCGACGGCTTGTCCATCACGATCTTCCCGGTCTCCATGACGTAGCCGTGCGAGGCGATGGACAGCGCCATCGTGGCGTTCTGCTCGACCAGCAGGACGGTGGTGCCCTGGCGGTTGATCTCCACGATGAGGTCGCGCACCTGGCGGACCAGCGACGGCGCCAGGCCCAGGCTGGGCTCGTCCAGCAGCAGGTACCTGGGGCCGGCCATGAGGGCCCGGCCGACGGCCAGCATCTGCTGCTCGCCGCCCGACAGGTAGCCCGAGACGCTCCTGCGCCGCTCCCGCAGCACGGGGAACAGGCCGTAGACGCGGTCCAGGTGGGACTCGGCGGCGGTGTGGCCGCCGACCCTGAGGTTCTCCTCGACGGTCAGCTCCGACAGGATGCGCCGGCCCTCCATCACCTGGCTGACGCCGCGCCGGACGATCTGGGCGGGCCGCAGGTGCTGGATGGGCTCGCCCTCCAGCGTGACCTCGCCCTTGGTGATCTCGCCGTCGTGCACGTCGAGCAGCCCCGACAGGGCCCGCAGCAGGGTGGTCTTGCCCGCGCCGTTCGCGCCGAGCAGCGCCACGATCGAGCCGGGCGGGACGCGGAGGCTCACGCCGCGCAGCACGAGCATCACGTCGTCGTAGACGACCTCGAGGTTGCGTACCTCAAGCACGCGCGGCTCCCCGGGATTGTGTGGCCTGTGTCACTCCCCCCGATGAGGCCAATGTCCACGCTTGCTCAGCGACCGACAAGAGGTCCGGCCGAAATTCGACCCGCACGGTGCGCCTAGGATTCCTGGTATGGCAATTTGTGAACATCTTTCCAAGGCAGACGACCCCGAGGCCCGGACGCCGGAGGGCTGCGAGGAGTGCCTGGCCATGGGGGGCCGCTGGGTGCACCTGCGGCGCTGCCTGGAGTGCGGCCACGTGGGGTGCTGCGACTCCTCGCCGGCCAAGCACGCCACGGGGCACTTCCACGAGACGGGGCACCCGGTCATGCAGTCGTTCGAGCGCGGCGAGAGCTGGCGGTGGTGCTTCGTCGACAACCAGATGGGCTGACGCTCACCTTTCGAGCAGCGCCTCCTCGAAGTCGAGCTGCGCCATCACCTCGCGCAGCACCTCGTCGTCGAGGCGGCGCTCGTCACGCAACCGCACGAACACCTCTCGCTCAGCCTGCAGCATGTCGCGCCGCAGGCGGCGGTAGAGCGCGCTGGGCGTCTCGGCGCCGCCCGCGCCCGTGCCGCCGCCCAGGCGCTCCCACGCCGTCAGCGAGCGGCGCCACGACTTCTCCCTGAGCTGCTCGATCACCTGCCGCTGGATCTCGTCGGGCTCGCCGTCGAGCTCCCCGACCAGCCGCTCCAGCTCCGCCAGGCCCGACTCCAGCGCGGCCTGCTGCGCCGCCGCCTCGGCCAGACGGTCTTCGTACTGCTCCTGCTCGCTCGACACGCCCAGCCGCCTGATCAGCGCGGGGAACGTGGTGCCCTGGATGAGCAGCGTGCCGATCACGGTCGTGAACGTCAGGAACAGCAGCAGCGCCCGGTCCCGCGAGGACACCCCCGAGATCGAGAACGCCGCCGCCAGCGACACCACGCCCCGCATGCCCGCCCAGCCGAGGATCACCGTCTCGGCGACCGACGGCGCGCTGCCCCGGTGCCGTACCTTGAGCAGGAACGTCACCGAGAACACCCACACGAACCTGCTGACGATCGTCACCGCCAGCACCGCCGCCGCGTAACCGGCGACCGCCCAGGGGCTGTAGCCGGTGATGCCCTCGATCACGGTCACGAGCTGCAGCCCGATGAGGGCGAAGACGATCGACTCGAGGAAGAAGTCGGTGACCTTCCACACCGCGTCGGACACCAGCCTGGTGCCGAACCCCCGAAGGTGCATGCGGTTGCCCAGGTAGAGGCCGACGATCACCACCGCGATCACGCCCGAGGCGTGCACGCTCTCCGCCGCCAGGTAGGCGGCGAACGGGATCAGCAGCATCAGCGTGTTCTCCACCAGCGAGTCACGGGTGCGCTGGAAGATCCAGGCGAACACGAACGCCAGCGCCAGCCCGATCGCCACCCCGCCCAGGGCGGCGAACAGGAACTCCCACAGCCCCTCCCACAGGCTGACGGCCCCGCCCACGGCCGCGCCGATGGCCACGCGGTAGAGCGTGAGCGCGGTGGCGTCGTTGAACAGGCTCTCGCCGACGAGGATGGTCAGCGACCGGCGCGGCAGGCCCAGCCGCCGGCCGACCGCGACGGCCGCCACCGCGTCGGGCGGGGCGATGATGGCGCCCAGCGCGAACGCCAGCGCCAGCGGCAGCTCGGGCAGCAGGAGGTGCACGACCAGCCCGACCACGGCCGTGGTGAACAGCACCAGCCCGACCGACAGCAGCCCCACGGCCCGCTTGACGTCACGCAGGCGCAGGTAGGAGCTGTCGAGCGCGGCGGAGTAGAGCAGCGGCGGCAGGAACACGTACAGCACCAGCTCCGGCTGCAGCGGCACCGCCGGCACCAGCGGCGAGACCAGCAGCCCGGCCGCGACCAGCAGCAGCGGGGCCGGCCAGCCCTGACGCCGCGCGATCGCCGCGACCGCGATCGCCCCTCCGGCGAGCAGCAGCAGCTGCAACCCCATGCTCGGATCCACCGGCGCCCCTCCAGCCCCCAGCCGGGCGATCGCGAGCCGACCGCCTCAGCTCCATCGTCCCGCCGGAAGCGTACCCGCCGCGCCGCGGCGGGATCTCACCACTCCCTGCGATCGCTTCTCTCGTGGTAGTCGGGCTGCTCGGGGCGCAGGCGCTCGCCCGTGGAGAACATGGGGTCCCCGACGTACGGGCGGGACATGCCCGCGTCGGGCTGCTGCTGCGCGTACGGGTCCTGGCCGTACTGGTCCTGTGGCGGGTACTGGTCCTGCGGGGGGTACTGGTCCTGCGGCGGGTACTGCTCCTGGCGGCCGAGCGCCAGCAGCGGGTCCACCGGGTTGGGCTGCGGCGGGCTCTGCTGGTAGGAGCCGTAGTCCTGGGCGGGCTGCTGCGGCGCCGCGCGGCGGCGGCCGGCACCCGGGATGCCGTGCATGGGCGTGCCCAGCCCCGCCGTGCTCGGCTGGGGCTGGGGCTGCTGGTAGCCGTCGGCGTGCCGGCTCCCGTACGGGTCGGAGGGGTACGGGTCCTGCTGGTACGGCTGCTGCGGGGCGGCCTGGTACGGCTCGGCCGCCTGGGAGGGGAAGCCGAGCGGGTCGGTGCTGAGTGGCGACTGCCTGCGCTGGTCGCCGCCGGGCAGCTGGTAGACGGGCTCGGCGCTGTCGACGTACTGCGGCCCGGTGAACGGCTCGGGCTGGGCGGGCTGCGTGTAGTGCGGGCCGCTCAGCGGGTCGGAGGTGTACTGGGGGCCGCTGAACGGGTCGCCGGTGTACTTCTGCTGCGGGCCCGTCGTCTCCACGTAGTGCGGGGCCGCCGGCTCCGCGTACTGCGGGCCGGTGAAGGGCGAGCGCTCCCCGTACGCCGGGGTGGTGTCCCTGGGCCCCGTGGTCTCGCTGTAGGAGGCCACCAGCTTGTCCTGCGGGGCCGGGCCCCTGGCCACGAGGACGTCGTTGGGCGACAGGGCGGCCGTGGGCCGCTCGTCGAGCTGCGGCGCCGGCGGCTGCTGGCTGTGCTGCTGTGGCCGGTGGTACGTGCCGGTGCCCGGCATGACCTCCGTGCCGGGGTCGTGCGCGGGCACGGCGGGCTGCTCGCCCGTCGCCTCCGCGAACCCCTCGTCGAGGGTGTCGAGCAGCCGGCCGACATCCTCCATCGGCATGCGGAAGCTCGCTGTGCACATCTCGCCACGCCACAGGCTGAGGACCAGTGTCCCCTCATGCCACGTGACGCGGAGGCAGCGCTCCTGACCTCGTGCATCGAAGAAGACTTCGCCGAACGACGGCAACGGGACAACTTCCGACATGGCAGACATACTGCTTTAACCAGCCTTTATTCGTCCACTCAACCCCGGAAAACCCAGAGGAACCGGCACTACCATCTACAACGGGACTCCCTCCGGTCACACCCGGTGAAGGCCGTCCGCGACCAGTTGGAGTTCCGATCGCCCAGTGTGCCACGCGACGCGCCGGGAGTATCCGGGAACGCCGGGATGCGTCTGGCCGATCACACCGCGTTCGGCGCGGCGACCCCGGAATGCCGGTAGCGTTTAGTGCCGTGCCGGACTCCCATCTCCCACCAGTGGACACCCTGCTCAGCATCGCGGTCGGCGCTCTGGGCGGGAGCGAGCGGCAGGGCCAGCTCACCATGGTCCGGGCCGTGCAGCAGGCCATCGACGACGAGGAGCACCTGGCCGTCCAGGCGGGCACCGGCACCGGCAAGTCCCTGGCCTACCTCGTGCCCTCGATCCGGCACGCCATGGACAGCGACACCCCCGTCGTCATCTCCACCGCCACCATCGCGCTGCAGCGCCAGCTCGTCGACCGCGACCTGCCCCGGCTGTCGGAGGCCCTGGCCAAGGAGCTGCCGCACGAGCCGACGTTCGCCATCCTGAAGGGCCGGCGCAACTACCTGTGCCGCTACAAGGCGACGGCGGGCTGGCCCGAGGAGGACGAGCAGGACCAGCTCTTCGACCCGCGCGAGGTGAGCGCCACCGGCCGCATGGTGCAGCGCATCCAGGAGTGGGCCGAGGAGACCGAGACCGGCGACCGCGACGAGCTGGTGCCGGGCGTCAGCGAGCAGGCGTGGCGCCAGTTCTCCGTCAGCGCCCAGGAGTGCCTGGGCGCCAACCGCTGTCCCAGCGGCGCCGAGTGCTTCGCCGAGCTGGCCCGGGCGCGGGCCGGCGAGGTCGACGTCGTCGTCACCAACCACGCGCTGCTGGCCATCGACGCCATGGGCGACCTGCCGGTCCTGCCCGAGCACGACGTGGTGGTCGTCGACGAGGCCCACGAGCTGGCCGACCGCGTCACCTCCGTGGTCACCAGCGAGCTGTCGGAGGCGTCCGTCATGCTCGCCGTCCGCCGGGTCGGCCGCCTGATCGACCAGCCCGTCGCCGACCAGCTCATGGAGGCCGGCGAGGACCTCAAGGCGCTGCTGGCCGCCGCCCCGCCCGGCCGCATCGACGACCTGCCGCAGGTGCTCGGCCTCACCCTGCAGCTCATCCGCGACACCGCCTGGCGCTGCATCACCGCCATGGGCCCGCGCAACGCCGACAAGGACGACCCCGACAAGGCCGGCCAGCGCAAGGCCGCGTTCACCGCGCTCGACGAGGTGCACGACACGGCGGTGCGCATGCTCGACGCCTACGGCCACGCCTCCGAGGCCGACCGGGCCGAGGTCGTCTGGCTCGACGCCGGCACCGACCGCCGCCCGCCCTCCCTCCGCGTCGCGCCGCTGAGCGTGGCCGGCATGCTGCGCGACAAGCTGTTCGGCGAACGCACGGTGGTCCTCACCTCCGCCACGCTGGCGCTCGGCGGCACGTTCGACGCGCTGGCCGCCCAGTGGGGGCTCACCGAGGGCAAGTGGCAGGGCATGGACGTCGGCTCCCCGTTCAACCACCCCCGCGCCGGCATCCTCTACGTCGCCAAGCACCTCCCCCAGCCCGGCCGCGACGGGCTGCCGCAGCAGTACCTCGACGAGATCACCGAGCTCATCGAGGCCGCCGGCGGCCGCACCCTCGGCCTGTTCTCCTCCATGCGCGCCGCCAAGGCCGCCACCGAGGCGCTGCGCGACCGCCTGGACGTGCCGCTCCTGTGCCAGGGCGACGACTCCACGATGCTCCTGGTCAAGCAGTTCGCCGAGGACGAGCCGACCTGCCTGTTCGGCACGCTGTCGCTCTGGCAGGGCGTGGACGTCCCCGGCCCGTCCCTGCGCCTGGTCATCATCGACCGCGTCCCCTTCCCCCGCCCCGACGACCCGCTCACCTCGGCCCGCCAGCGCCACGTGGCGGCCAGGGGCGGCAACGGCTTCATGGCGGTGGCGGCCAACCACGCCGCCCTCCTCCTCGCCCAGGGCGCCGGCCGCCTCCTGCGCGCCCAGGACGACAAGGGCGTCATCGCCGTCCTCGACCCCCGCCTGGCCACGGCCCGCTACAGCGGCTTCCTGCTGAACTCCCTGCCCCCGTTCTGGCGCACCACGGACCCGGCCATCCCCCGCGCCGCCCTCAAACGCCTGGCCACCGACCCCTCCTGACCCCCTCCGCCGCCCGGCGTGCCCGCCGGGGCGGGGCGGAGTGACGCGGGGGCGCTGGAACGGCGGCGCGGCGGTGCAGGCGTGCGGCGCGGTGAGCGCGACGCGAGAGGCGAGTCCGCCCACGGAACCCGGCCCACCATGCGCCGTAACGAAGGCCGGCCCCGTGCGGGTCTAGAAGCGTCCCCCTGGAGGCCCCCAGCCCCGCACGGCGGCAGGCGCCCAAGCCCGCCTGCCGTAAACCATAGAACTCACGACCACGGGGCGAGATCGGGCCGCTTCGGCGACAGCCCATCCCCCGAGGACACCCCCCGGAGCCGCCGGGACACCCACGGCACCAGATGCTCGCGCAACCACTGAGCATCCTCCCGCCGCCGCGCCCGCGGATCCACCGCCCGGTCCGGCCACTCCTTGCGCCAGTCCTCGAACGGCACCCCCAGCACATCGAGCACCCGAGCCGCCACCAGCCGATGCCCGTCCTCGTTCATGTGCAGCCGGTCCGGGGCCCACGCCCGCCAGTCGCGCAGCCCCTGCATCGACCACTGATCGACGAGCCGGCACCCGTACAGGTCGGCGATCGACCGCAGATGCAGGTAGAACACCGCGAACCGCCCCCGCAACCGCCGCATCAGCGGCGTGTCCCGCGGATCCACCCCCGTGAACAGCACCACCTCCGCCCCGCACCCCCGCAGGTCGCGGACGGCGCGGGCGAGCTTCTTCGCCATCACGTCCGGATCGCTGCCGGGCCGCAGCAGGTCGTTCCCGCCGGCGCAGAAGCTGATCAGGTCGGGTGCCATGTCGACGGCCAGCGGCACCTGCTCGGCCACGATCTGGTCGAGCAGTTTGCCGCGTACGGCGAGGTTGGCGTAGCGGAAGGCGGGCTCGTCGGCGGCGAGCCGCTCGGCCACCCGGTCGGCCCAGCCACGGTAGTGCCCGTCCGGCCCGGGATCGTTCAGTCCTTCTGTGAAGCTGTCGCCCAGGGCGACGAAGGACTTGTAGTGCCTCATGAGGTGGTGTTCATCTCCGAAATAGCATGCAGCGCAAGGACGTACGACTGTAGTCCGAACCCGGCGATGGTGCCCGTCGCCACCCCGGCCACGACGGAGGTATGGCGAAACTCTTCCCTGGCCGCGGGGTTGGAGATGTGCACCTCGATGAGCGGCGCGGTGCGCTGGGCGATGGCGTCGCGCAGGGCGTAGGAGTAGTGGGTGAAGGCGGCCGGGTTGAGCACGACCGGGATCCGCCCGTCGCACGCCTCGTGGATCCAGCCGATCAGCTCGGCCTCGGAGTCGGTCTGGCGCACCTCGACGTCGTGGCCGAGCTTCCCGCCGGTCTCGCGGCAGAGGTCGACGAGGTCCTCGTACGTGTCGGCGCCGTAGATGGACGGCTCCCGCTTGCCGAGCCGGCCCAGGTTGGGCCCGTTGAGCACGAGGATCATGCGGAGATCTCCTTGTAGGCGGCTTCGAGCAGCTCTTCCGCGGGGCCTTCGAGGCGGCCCGGCCTGGCCAGGTCGTCGAGCACGACGAACCGCTGCTTGGCCCCGCGGTTCTTCTTGTCCAGGCGCATGTGGTCGCGCAGCCGCGGCCAGGCGTCGGCCGCGTAGGTGATGGGCAGGCCGACGCCGGTCAGGATGGCGCGGGTGCGGGCGACGACGTCGGCGCGGCCGGCCAGCCTGGACAGCTCGGCGGCGTAGACCATGCCGATGGCGACGGCCTCGCCGTGGCGGATGCCGTAGTGCCGGTCGCGTTCGATGGCGTGGGCGAGCGTGTGGCCGTAGTTGAGGATCTCGCGCAGGCCGGCCTCGCGCAGGTCGGCGCCCACGACGTCGGCCTTGACCTGGATCTTGCGCTCGATCAGCTCGCGGGTGTGGGGGCCGTCGGGACGGGTGGCGGCCTCCGGGTCCTCCTCGATGAGCCGCAGGATCTCCGGGTCGGCGATGAAGCCGCCCTTGATGATCTCGGCCAGGCCGGCGACGTAGTCGGCCTTCGGCATGCCGGCCAGTGTGGACAGCTCACACAGCACGCCGGCGGGCGGCAGGAAGGTGCCGACGAGGTTCTTGCCCTCGGGCGTGTCGATGCCGTTCTTGCCGCCGACCGCCGCGTCGACCATGGCCAGCAGCGTCGTGGGCACCAGCACCACCTGCACGCCGCGCAGCCACGTGGCCGCCACGAACCCCGCCAGGTCCGTCGTCGCGCCCCCGCCCACGCCCACCACGGCGTCGGAGCGGGTGACGCCGTGGCGGCCCAGCTCGGACCAGAGCCGCGCGGCCACCTCGACGGTCTTGGCCTGCTCGCCGTCGGGCACGGGCAGCTCGACGACCTCGTAGCCGGCCTCGGACAGCGCCGCGCGCACCGGCCGGGTGATCTCCGGCAGGGTCTCGGGGCCGATCACCGCTACGGTGCGCACGCCGGGCTTGAGCAGCGTGGGCAGCTCGGCCAGCACGCCGGTGCCGACCACCACGTCGTACGGGCTGTCGCCGCGCACCTGGATCCTCGTCGCGGCCGTCATTCGGGCAGCCCCCTCACGATCTCGTCGGCGAGCTCCTCGGGCTCCCGCTTGTCGGTCGCCACGGTGACCACGGCCAGCCGCTCGTAGACGGGCCGCCGCTCCTCCATGAGCTTCTTGAGCTGGCTGCGCGGGTTGAGCACCAGCAGCGGCCTGGCCGCCGCGAGCCCGACCCGCTGCACCGCGTCGGACAGCCCGACCTGGAGGTAGACGACGTGCTGACCGGCGAGCAGCGCCTGCGTCTCCTCGTGCAGCACGGCGCCGCCGCCGAGCGCCAGGATGCCGTCGTGCTCGGCCAGCGCGCGGCGTACGGCCTCGTGCTCCAGCTCGCGGAAGCGGGCCTCGCCGTCCTCGACGAAGATGTCGGCGACGGGCTTGCCCGCCACGGCCTCGACGTCGGCGTCGGTGTCGCGGAAGCCGAGCCCGAGCCGCTCGGCGAGCAGCCGCCCGAGCGTGCTCTTGCCGGACCCGGGCGGGCCGATCAGCACAGCGCGTGTCATTTGATCACCATGGAAGAGAGGTAGCCGGACAGGTTGCGGGCGACTTCCTCGACGGAGTCACCGCCGAACTTCTCGATCGCCGCGTCGGCCAGCACCAGCGCGACCATCGCCTCGGCCACGATGCCCGCCGCCGGGACGGCGCACACGTCGGAGCGCTCGTGGTGGGCCTTGGCGGCCTCGCCGGTCTTGACGTCGATCGTGGCCAGCGCCCTGGGAACGGTGGAGATCGGCTTCATCGCGGCGCTGACCCGCAGGACCTCGCCGTTGGTCATGCCGCCCTCGACGCCGCCCGCGCGGTTGGTGATGCGGCGCACGCCGTCGTCATCGGTGTACTCGATCTCGTCGTGGGCGCGGGAGCCGGGCCTGCGCGCGGTCTCGAAGCCGTCGCCGACCGCCACGCCCTTGATCGCCTGGATGCCCATGAGCGCGGCGGCCAGCCGGGAGTCGAGCCTGCGGTCCCAGTGCGTGTAGCTGCCCAGGCCAGGCGGCAGGCCGTAGGCGAGGACCTCGACGACGCCGCCCAGCGTGTCGCCGTCCTTGTGGGCCTTGTCGATCACGGCGACCATCGCGGCGCTGCCCTCGGCGTCGGCGCAGCGGACCGGGTCGTCGTCGATCCTGCCCAGGTCGCCGGGGCCCGGCAGGGTCTCGGCCGGGGTGCGGGCGCCGCCGATCTCGGTCACGTGGCTGATGATGTCGACGCCGAGCGCCTGCTTCAGGAAGCGCCTGGCGACCTCGCCCAGCGCCACCCGGGCGGCGGTCTCACGGGCGCTGGCCCGGTCGAGGACGTTGCGGGCGTCGTCGAAGCCGTACTTCTGCATGCCCGCCAGGTCGGCGTGGCCGGGGCGGGGGCGGGACCTGGGGGCGTTGCGCGCCAGGCCCTCCAGCTCGGCCGGGTCGACCGGATCGGCCGACATGACCTTCTCCCACTTGGGCCACTCGGTGTTGCCGACGCGGATCGCGACCGGGCTGCCCATCGTGTGCCCGTGGCGGACGCCGCCGACGATCGTCACCTCGTCCTGCTCGAACTTCATCCGCGCGCCGCGCCCGTATCCGAGCCTGCGGCGGCGCAGGGCCTCGTCGATGGCGGCCGTGGTCACCTCTACCCCGGCCGGCAGGCCTTCGAGGATGGCGACGAGTTCGGGCCCGTGGGACTCTCCGGCGGTCAACCAGCGCAACATGCGTACAAGTCTTCCATGTACGGCCCAGTGAGATGTCCCTCGGTCACGATGCGAGACAGAGTGTCGGAAGTGTTCCGAGCAGCATGAAGGTGCCGAAGGGGAACTGGGTGTGCCTGGTGCCGCGTCCGGTCGCCAGCAGGGAGACCGCGTACAGCGCGCCGAGCAGCTGCCCGCAGAAGGCGGCCGCCACCAGGGCCTGCCAGCTCATCGCGGCGGCGGCCATGCCGATCAGCCCGGCGATCTTGACGTCGCCGAGCCCCATCGCCTCCGGCCTGGCGAGCCACAGCACCCCGTACACCGCCGCCAGCACCGCTCCACCGGCCAGCGCCCTGGGCAGCTCCCCTGTGGGGAGCAGCGCCAGCGCCGTGATCGGGTACGCCGGCAGCGTGATCGCGTCGGGCAGCGTGCTGGTACGCCAGTCGATGACGGCCAGCGCGACGGCGATCACGGCGAAGCACACGTACGGCGGCCCGGCCCGCCACGCCACCAGCCCGGCCACGGCGGCGCTGACCAGCTCGAGGGCGGGCCAGCCGCGGGTGTCGCCGGGTGCGGCGTAGGAGGCGGCCAGAGCCCGGATGCGGTCTCCGCAGACCAGGCCGGCGAGCGCCATGAGTGCGACCACCCGGCCGACGCTAACCGCGCCGGCCCGCCGGCCGCGCCCCGCCATACGCACCCGGTATGGCAGGTGGTCCTGCCTCAGCGGCGGCGCGAGAACCAGCGGCGCTTGCGTGGCGCGGCCTCGACCCTGGCCACGGTCACGCCGTCCAGCTCGCTCACGGTGCCGGACTCGACGGCGGCGAGCGCCGCCAGCACCTCACCTTCGATCACGAACTGCACCGGCCCTGCCACGTCCACCACGACCGCCGCCGCCCCCTCCTGCACGGCGGCCTGACAGACCTGCAGCGTGGTGGCCTGGATCGGGCGCGCGTCGGGGCGCCACCGGGTGAGCGCCTCCGTGCCGGTGAACCCGAGCACCGCCTGCCGGCCGTCCTGCCCGACGAGCTTGGGCAGCGCCATCTCGCTCTCCTTCTCCTGCCGCAGCCCGTGCTCCCCCACCTCGGACTCGGTCAGCAACGCCACCACGGGCACCAGCAGGCGGGCACCGCCGAGCGCGTTCAGCACCTCGGCGGGGCCGGCCGTGCCGTCCTGGTAGGCGGCCAGCGCGGCGGCGACGGCTGGGGCGGGGCTGCCGTCGTCGTTGGGGTCGAGGGGTTGCGGAATGCTCGGCACAGCGTCCGAGACTACCCGCGCCCGCCACCGCCCCCGATCCCGACCGCCCGCCCGTCCGCTCCCTTCAGCACTCGTCGCCATCACCGAGTCTGGCCCGGATCGCGTGCACCGCCGCGCCCAGCACGGGCGGCACGGTGATGACGATCACCACGGCGTCGGTGATCCGCTCGGCCGCCGCGTCCAGCACCAGCCAGCCGAGCAGCGGCGCGAGCACGGTCCACGCCCGCAGATCCGATCGCACGACCCAGCGCAGGCATCGCACGGCCGCCCGCCGGACCGCGGCCGCGGGTCCCGCCGCAGCCGAACGCCCGACCGCAGCGGAGCGCCCGACCGCGACTGACGCGAGGGCGGCTCGCCGACGCAGCGTCAGCGCCATGCGCGGCATGCCGACGATGAGCGCGAACGCGAAGCGCGCCCGGCTGCCGCGACCGGGCAGCACGAGCAGCTCGCCCAGCCATTCCTCCAGCCACCTGGCCCTGACCACCGTGGGCAGCATGACCGCACCCACCGTGATGGCCCCGAAGCAGACCTGGGCACCGCCGAGCCCCGACAGGTTCGCCATGGCCAGCCGCCGCAGCTCCGCCTCGACCTCCGTCAGCCCCAGCCGGCGCGCGACGGGTGCGACGACGTCCAGGGTCTCCTGGGATTTCACCCGCTGCCTGGCCTCGGGCAGACCGCTGATCGTGCGCTGGTTGTGCAGCCGGTCGGCGAGCTTGAGCAGGAGCACGCGCCTGTCCGTCGCGGTGGGCCAATCGGGAGGTCTGCGCGCGGCATCATCCAGAATCTCCATGCCGCGCACCAGGCTCGTGACCGGCTCGCCGAACTCGGCGGCCAGTTCCTCCTCCGAACAGGACGTGTCGTCCAGCACGTCGTGGAGCAGCGCCGCACATAACATCTCGTGGTTCGCATCAAGCTCAGCCAGAATCACGGCAACCGCGACCGGATGGGTGATGTAAGGACTCCCGTCCCGCCGGAGCTGCCCGTTGTGCCAGCGCTCGGCCACCTCGTACGCCCGCCGCACCAGCCTCAGCTGCTCACCACTCAGCGAGCCACCGACGACCTTCAGCAGCGGCTGGAGGTACCCGCTCACGGCAACCCCACCACCCACCCCGGCACCCGCTGCCTACGCGCCCGGTAAGCCCTGGCGATCGCCTCCCGCGCCTCCTGCGCCCCGTCGGTCGTCACCCGGTAGTACCGGCGGCGCGGACGCCCCTCCGCCACGTGCGCCTCAGGATCCTCCCACCGGCTCTCCACCCACCCGATCTGCTCCAGCCGGGCCAGGATGGGGTACAGCGTCCCGCTGGGCAGGCCGGCGAGCTCGCACAGCTCCAGCCCGTAACGCTCACGCAGGGGATCGTCCAGAAAGGCCCGCAGGACCGCCTGCGTCGGCATGGTCATCCGTAACCCGGCCCGCATGTCTCGAACTCTACATAGGTAGACGTACGCGAAACCGTCACCGTACGGCCTGAGCTTCATGACCCCCGGCGAGCCGGCCTCAGCCCACGTCGGCGATGGCCGCCACCGGCCCGCCACCGGACGGCCCCTGGTGCACGGCCGCCACCGACACGAACACCGCCGGATCCCCGGTGACAGCAGCCGCCACCCCACCCACCGCGGCCTTGATCTGCCGGTGCCAGTGCACGTCGGAGTCGTCGAGCATGATGTTGCGCCGCCCCCGCACCCGCCCCGACGGGTCCGCCTCGCACTTCATGAACACGTTGACCAGCCGCCCCCCGAGGTCCGACGGGTGCGGGCGCTCGGGCAGCGGGAGGCCGGCGTCGCGGATGGCCTCCCAGATGCCGTCGGCGTCCAGCGCGTCCTTCATCACGCTGTGCCCGATGCGGTAGCGCCCGCCGATGCCCCGGACGTTGCCCACCAGCACGATCTGCGCCCGGTCCAGCTCCACGCCGGAGGAGCAGGAGGCGACGGAGGAGTACAGCGACAGGTCCTTGTGGATCTGGCCGGCGGACGGCATCTCGATCTCGCCGAGGGCGACGGCGATGCCGAGGGCGGTGGTGGAGTTGGACAGGTCCATGGAGGGGCCGGTCTCCTCGATGGCGGTGTCCTGGCCGCGGCTCTTGGCGTCGGTGATGGTGGCCAGGGTGAGCAGCGGGGTCTTGGTCTGGACGTAGTGCACGTCGCGCGGGTCGTCGATGCCCGCGATCTTCATGGCCTCGCGGACGCCGGCGGCGACCTTCTCGACCATGGCCGGCCGGCCGATGTCCTCGGGCAGGATGACCTCGCTCATCGCGACGCCGACCGACAGCCGGGGCTCCTCGGAGGCGGGGGCGTCGGCCGTGGTGGCGAAGACGGTGGCGTGCGGGCTGAGGATGCCGTCGGTGCCGCCGGACCAGACCAGCGGCACGCTCTCCGGCGACGGATGCCCGTGCTCGGCCAGGACCTCGCGGAAGGCGCGGTCGGCGAGGATGCGGGTGTAGTCGTTGACTCCGCCGTTGCCCTCGGTCTTGCCGATGACGGCCAGCACCCGGTCCGCCTCGATCACGCCGTCGGCGATGAGCCTGGACAGGCCGGAGGCGTCGGTGACGCTCTCGATCGGCACCTTGCGCACTTCGATCGGGTCCGGCATTGCGTACGCCCTTTCTGCTGGCGGCGGGTCCCCACGCTACCGAGCCGGCCGGCGGGGTTCATGGTCAATGTGTGCCCAGGAACCCCGCCGGCGATGTCAAGACGCGCTGATCGCGGGCGGCGATCGCGGCACCGGACGAACGCCATAAAGTCGGACTGTGATTCGCGACGCGCACGTCAACGGGATCAGGCTCGTCTACCGGGAGGAAGGCGACCCGTCCTCTCCCCCGCTGATGCTGATCCACGGCCGTACGGCCAACCACAACGACTGGAACGGCATCACCCAGCACTTCGCGGCCCGCTACCACGTGTTCGCCCCCGACCTGCGCGGCCACGGGGCCAGCGACCGTCCGGGCACCTATCGGTTGCCCGAGATGGCGGCGGACGTGGTGGCGCTGCTCGACCACCTGGGCGTCGGGCGGGTCAGGCTGGTCGGGCACTCGCTCGGCGGCGTGGTCGCGTGCCTGGTGGCGATGGGGCATCAGGACCGGATCGAGCGGCTCGTGCTGGAGGACCCGCCGCCCGCGTATCCGCTCACGGGGCGCCCGCCGATCGTGGAGGACGGCTCGACCGGGTTCGACTGGCGGATGGTGCACGAGACCGAGCGGCAGCTACTGGATCCCGATCCGGCGTGGGCCGAGGGGTTGGTCAAGATCACGGCGCCGACGCTGGTGCTGTCGGGGACGCTGAGCCCGTTCGAGCCGGACATGGCGGCGCGCATCCCGGGGGCGGAGCTGGTCCGGGTCGAGGCCGGGCATCTGGTGCACATGGACGCCCGCAAGGAGTTCCTGCGCGTGGTGGACGCCTTCCTCGGCCAAGGCCCAGACCTGGCAAAGCAGGCTTAGCTGGGGCAAATGTGACCTTACTGTCATAAAGATCCGCCAAGGTGGAGGAGTGCTAAACAGGCTCAGCGATCTCGTCAAGGAGCGGCTGGGCACGTTCGGCCTCACGGCGCCGTCGATCGTGCAGTGCGCGGTGGGCGCCGCCCTGGCCTGGACCGCCGCCATCGAGCTGCTCGGCCACCCCGCCCCGTTCTTCGCCCCCATCTCCGTGCTGATCTGCGTGGGCGTCGGCCTCGGGCAGCGGCTGCGCCGGGTCGTCGAGCTGGTCGTCGGGGTCAGCCTGGGCGTCGGGGTGGGCGACCTGCTGGTGGCCTGGATCGGCTCGGGAGCCTGGCAGCTCGCCCTGGTGGTGGGGCTGGCCATGACCGTGGCCGTGCTGCTCAACAGCGGAGCGCTGTTCGTGGCGCAGGCGGGCTCGTCGGCCGTGCTGGTCGCCACGCTCGTGCCCGGCGAGGGCGCCGGTGGCCTGGACCGGATGGCCGACGCGCTGACGGGCGGCGTCATCGGGATCGCGGCGGTGGCGCTGATGCCCGCCAGCCCGTTCGCGATCGCGGCCAAGCATCTGTCCGGGGTGCTCGACGCGCTGTCCACCGTGCTGGAGCGGGCGGCGGAGGCCATCGAGAAACGCGACGCCGACCTGGCGGCCGAGGCGCTGGAGGAGGCCCGTACGACGCAGGCGGCGGTGGAGGAGTACGAGGCGGCGCTGGAGACCAGCAAGGAGATCACGATGATCTCGCCGCTGCACTGGCACCGGCGGGCCCGCCTGGCCCGCTACGAGACCGCCGCCGTGCCGGTGGACCTGGCGTTGCGCAACGCCCGGGTGCTGAGCAGGCGCACGCTGGCCTCGCTCGGGGAGTCGAGCCCGCCGCCGGCCGCGCTGGCGGAGGCGATGCGCGAGGTGTCCGAGGCGGCGCTGCTGCTGCAACTGGAGCTGGGGGCCGGTCGGGAGCCGACGCTGGCGCGGCAGGCGCTGCTGGCCGTGGCGGCCCGTGAGCGGCCCCGGGGGCTGGGGTTCTCGGCGCATGTGATCATCGCGCAGTTGCGGTCCGTGGTGGTGGATCTGCTGCAGGCCACCGGGATGGAGCACGAGGAGGCCACGGCGGCGCTGACGCCACTGGACGAGGGCGGCTCGGGCGGGCGGAGCGGTGTGGAGGACGAGGCGACGCGGCACGGGTGAGGGGCCCGTGCGGGCTCAAGCGGGTGCATGGTCGCCCGCGACCGCGGCAGGGCGTCGGAGCCCGCCAGCGTGGGTGCGTTCCTCCTAGGAACATCTCACCACTGCCTCCATCCTTCCGGCCTCGGCAGACTCGTCATCACCGCCACCCGGAAGGAAGATTCACATGATCGGCAGAATGCTGCTCACCCTCGGCCTGCTCACCGCGATGACCGCCTGCGCCGACGGCGGCCGTGGCGCGAAGCAGGCGCCGGATCGGGCGAGCGCGCCCCCGCACCCGTACGTCGGCATGTGGGTGACCGCCGACGGCCGGATCAGGCAGGAGCTGCTGCCCGACGGCCGCTACGAGGAGGAGCGCGACGGCCGCGAACGCGCCTACACCGGCCGGTACACCGTCACCGGCGACCACCTCGACTACTTCGACGACGCGGGCTTCACCGCCACCGGGGACGTCCGCGACGGCGTGCTCTACCACGAGCACCTCGTCCTCTACCGGGAGCGATGACCGGAGCGATGACCGGAGCGATGGCGGGGGCGATGGCGGGGGCGATGGCGGGGGCGATGCTGGACGAGCGAGGGTCGGGCGAGGGTCGAGGCCGGCGGGCCGCGACGCGGGCCGCCGGCCTCAAGGGGCTACGGCTGGAACGGATACGGCGCGGTGACCTCGAAGCGGGCCAGCTCCTCCGTGGAGCTCACCCGCCGGAACCCGGCCTTCTCGAGCACGCGAATCGAGGCCGGATTGGCCGGTTCCGCGTGCGCGAGCACCGTGTGCACCTCGGGGGCGGTCAGGGCGAACGCCGTCAGGGCGCGGGTCGCCTCGGAGGCGTAGCCGCGGCCCCGGCGCGAGGCCACGACCCCGTAGCCGATCTCGACGGCCCCGTCCTGGGGCGGCCAGAACAGGCCGAGCGAGCCGACCACCAGCCCGCTGTCGCGCTCGACGATGAGCCGGTGACCGTACGGGCCGAGCCAGGCCGGGTGCTCGCCGAGCAGCCCGGCGATGACCTGGTCACCCTCGGCGGGGAAGTCCCCGGCCCAGTGCGCGGGCCGGGCCCCGTCAGAGAGGGCCTCGGCGCCGTCGGAGGGCCGGGCGCCGTCGAGGACCGCCTCGACGTCACCGGGGGTCCACACGCGCAGGGCGAGACGCTCGGTGATCAGGTCGGCGTCTGCCGGCGCGGACGGGTCGAAGGATGAAGAACGCATGTGACAACTCCTGGTCGTTTCAGAGGACAACCGGGGCCGCGCGCTCGAAAGGTCACACGGGCCGGTTGAGGGCATGCTGAACACGGCTGTCGACAGCCATATTCATCAGCCCCCTTTCATCCAGAAGTGGTCCGCGCCGATCTTATCAGGAGGACAGGCGCTTGAGCCGGGTGACCGCCTCGTCGATGACCTCGTCCTTCTTGCAGAAGGCGAACCGGACGAAGTGCCGCCCGCGCTCCGCGTGGTCGTAGAACACCTGCGTGGGGATGGCCACCACCCCCGCCAGCTCGGGCAGCCGCCGCGTCAGGTCGAGGCCGTCGGAGAAACCCAGCGGCCGGATGTCGGTCTGCACGAAGTAGGTGCCCGCGGGCCGCAGCACCGAGAAGCCCGCCGCCGACAGCCCCTCCATCAGCCGGTCGCGCTTGTCCTGGAGCCCGGCCGCGAGCGCGGTCACCCACTCCATCTCGTGCCGCAGCCCGTAGGCCACCGCGAGCTGCCACGGCGCGCTCGCCGTGAAGGTGAGGAACTGCTTGACCGTCTGCACCGCCGTGACCAGCGCGGGCGGCGCGCACACCCAGCCGGTCTTCCACCCGGTGACCGAGAACGTCTTGCCCGCGGACGAGATCATGACCGTGCGCTCCCGCATCCCCGGCAGGGTGGCCATCGGGACGTGCTCGACCCCGTCGAAGGTGAGGTGCTCGTACACCTCGTCGGTGATCGCGATCAGCCCGCGCTCCTGGCAGAGCTCGGCGATGACGGTCAGCTCGTCGCGGGTGAAGACCGTGCCGGTCGGGTTGTGCGGGGAGTTGACCAGGATGGCGCGGGTGCGCGGGGTGACGGCGGCGCGCAGCTCGTCGGGGTCGAAGGTGAAGCGCCCCTCGACGGGCCTGAGCGTGACGGCAACGAGCCTGGCCTGGGCCAGGGCGATCGAGGCGGCGTAGGAGTCGTAGTAGGGCTCGAAGGCGATCACCTCGTCGCCCGGCTCGCACAGGGCGAGCACGCCGGCCGCCACCGCCTCGGTGGCGCCCACCGTGACCATGACCTCGCCCACCGGATCGTAGGCGAGCCCGTAGTGCGTCTGCCGGTGCTCCGAGACCGCCTGCCGCAGCTCCAGCACCCCCGGCCCCGGCGGGTACTGGTTGGCGCCCGCGCCGATGGCCTGGACGGCGCGGTCGAGCATGGCGGCCGGGCCGTCGGTGTCAGGGAAGCCCTGGCCGAGGTTGATCGATCCGGTCTGGACGGCGAGCGCGCTCATCTCCGCGAAAATGGTCGTGCCGAAGGCGCGCATCCTGCTGACAAGTGGTTCCTCCACGGCTCCACACTATTAGTCTCGTCCCGTGATCATTCGGGTCGTGCTCGCTCTCGTCCTGTCCGCACCCCCCGTCATGACCCCGGCCGCAGCGCCGTCCGTGCCCTGTCCCGTCCCGGTTCCCGCCCATACGAGCTGCGGCTTCCTGGAGGTTCCCGAGCGCAGGGACACGCCGGGGCGGACGGTCGAGGTCGGGTACGCCGTGCACCTCTCGACGGCCCCCGACCGCAAGCCCGACCCCGTGGTCTACATGAGCGGCGGGCCCGGGTCGGCGTCGATGCAGCTCATCGGGTTCCTGAGCCAGATGTTCCCGGACCGGGACGTGGTGACCGTCGAGCAGCGCGGCAGCAGGTACTCCCAGCCGTCGCTGGCCTGCCCCGAGACCGCGCAGGCGCTGCTCGGCCAGCTCCGGCAGCCGCGGGCCGACGTGGCCGACGCCGCGCGGCGGTGCCGCGAGCGGCTCGGCGAGCAGGGCGTGGATCTGCGCGGGTACACCACGAAGGAGATCGCCGCCGACGTCGTCGCGCTGCGCGGCCGGCTCGGCTACGGCCCGTGGAACCTGTTCGGCGTCAGCTACTCCACCCGGGTCATGATGGACGTGGCCGCGGCCGACCCCGGGGGCGTGCGGTCGGTGCTGCTCGACTCCTACCTGCCCGCGGGCATCGCCTGGTACGACGACGCCGGCAGGAACCTCACCGACACGATGGCGCTGCTGGGAGTGCGTGAGCCGTTCGAGGCCATGGTGGCGCGGCTCAACCGGACGCCGGCCCTGGTCCCCGTGCTGGACCCGCTGGCGGGCCGGGAGTTCACCGCGCGGATGAGCGGGGACGACGTGGCCGCGATCCTGGCGGAGGCGCTGCACGAGGCGGAGGTCGCCGCCGTGGTTCCGGCGATGGTGAACGCGCTGGCGGCGGCAGGGCACGACGAACTGCTGCGGCCACTGGCGGACGCGGTGGGCGAGGGGCTGACCTCGCACGAGTTCGGGCTGTATCACGCGGTGCAGTGCCAGGACGAGGTGCCGTTCAACACCTTCGGCGGGCAGGGGACGCGGCTGTTCACCATGAAGGCGGACAAGGCGGTGTGTGACGCCTGGAAGCTGCCGGGAAGCGCGTCCCCGGCCGTCACTTCCGGCACCGCCACCACGGTGAACGCGACCACCACCGTGAACGCGACCGCCACCGCGAACGCGACCGCCACCGCGAACGCGACCGCCACCGTGAAGGCCCCCGTCTACGTGCTCGGCGGCCAGTACGACCCGACGACGCCCCCGAGAACCTCGGGCCCCGCCGCCGAGTCCCTCCCCGACGGCCGCTTCCAGCAGTTCGCCGGTCTCTCCCACGCCGTCTTCCTGTCCTCCGCCTGCGCCCGCCGGCGGATGGCCGCGTTCCTCGCCGACCCCGCCCACCAGGCCCTCGCCGGGTGCCCGCCTCCCCAGCTCCAGCCGGGCGGCCTGCACGTGACCGCCGCGCCGTACCAGATCTCCCGCTCCCCCTGGCTGGCCGCGCCCCTCGCCCTGTTCGCGCTGGCCTCCCTGATACAGCTCGTCACGGCCGCACTGAAGGGCAGGGCGCTGAGCGCGTTCGGCGGGCTGACGGGGGTGGCGTTCACGGGGCTGCTGGCCCAGTCCGTCCTCACCCTGGCGAACAGGAACGAGACGGCCCTGGCCGTCGGCATCCCCGACCTCATGGTGCCGTACAGTGCGATCGCCGCGATCTCCGCCATACTGACCGCCGCGGCCCTGCTCCACGACCGCAGATGGCCGCAGATCGCGGCAACCGTCATCAGCGGCGGATTCCTCGTATGGTGGTTCACCTGGGTCCTGTAAAGACGCGCATCCATGAGCTCGACGCCCTACGCGGCTTCGCGGTGGGCGGCATCATGCTGGTCAACACCTGGCAACACGTCGAGGTCAAGAAGGCGCATCCGGTCGGGCTCGACTGGCTGATCGAGGGCCTGTTCCAGAGCCGGTTCTATCCGATCTTCTCGTTGCTGTTCGGCATCGGCTTCCTGCTGTTCCTGCAGGGCAACAGCCGGTGGGCGCTGCTGAGCAGACTGTTCTGGCTGTTCTGCTTCGGGATGATCCAGCACCAGTTCTACGAGGGCGAGGTGCTGACCGACTACGCCTTCTACGGCGCCCTGGTGCTGCTGCCCGCCTCGTTCCTGGCCGAGGGGCTGCCCGTGCTGCTGCTGGGCGTGGCGGGGGTCGCGTGGGCCATGATGCCCGGGGTGGGTGCCGGGCCGTTGCTGATCCCCGGGCTGTTCCTGGTCGGCATGGGGTTGTGGCAGCTGCGGCCGCCCCGGTCGCTGCTGCTGCCGGGGTTCGCGGTCGCCGCGCTGGCCTCGGCGTTGCTGACCACGGCATGGGTGAGCACGAACGACTGGATCGTCTACAGCGTGGCCGCGTTGGCGGGCGCGGCGGCGTACTCGCTGGGGCTGCTGCTGATCCTGCGGCCCCGGCTGTCGGCGGTGCTGGAGCCGCTGGGCAGGATGGCGCTGACGAACTACGTCACCGGCACCGCCGTCATCGTGCTGGCCCTGCCGCTGCTGGAGGCCGATCGCACCCGGTGGTCGGTGGTGGGGCTGACGGCGGTCACGCTGCTCGCGCAGGTGCTGTTCAGCAGGTGGTGGCTGGCGACCTTCAAGTACGGCCCGCTCGAATGGGTATGGCGGTGCCTGACCTGGTTTCGAGTGGTGCCCAACCGGTTAAAGTCGGGCCGTGACGAAAATCGCCCTCTGCCAGATCCCGGTGTCCCCTGACCCGTCCACCAATCTCAAGAGGGTCAGAGAGGCGCTCGCGTCCGCCGAGGGCGCCGATCTGGCGATCTTCCCCGAGGCCACGCTCACCCGGTACGGCCGGCGGATCACCACGCTGGCCGAGCCGCTCGACGGGCCGTTCGTGTCGGGGCTGGCCGACTCGGCCAGGGAGCACGGGCTGGCGGTGATCGCGGGCGTGTTCGAGCCCGGCGCGGATCGGGTGCACAACACGGCGGTCGCGATCGACGCGCGGGGCGAGGTGCGGGCGGCGTACCGGAAGATCCACCTGTTCGACTCCTTCGGCGCGAAGGAGTCGGACCTGGTCGCGCCCGGCGCGGAGCCGGCCGTGGTGGAGCTGGCGGGCGTCAGGGTCGGGCTGATCACCTGTTACGACATCCGTTTCCCCGAGCTGGCCAGGGCGCTGGTCGACCGGGGCGCCGAGCTGTTCGCGGTGATCGCCGCCTGGGGGTCCGGGCCGCTGAAGGAGGACCACTGGGTGACCCTGGTCAGGGCGCGGGCGCTGGAGAACACCATGTGGACGGCCGCCGTCGGCCAGGCGCCCAACCCGGCCGAGTCCTCCGACGGGTTCGGCGTGGGCCGCAGCATGCTGGTCGACCCGCTCGGCGTGGTCCGCTCCGACCTGGGCACCGGCCCCGGCGTGCGGATCGTCGAGGTGGACCGGGAGTGGACCGCCACCGCCAGGGCGATGCTGCCGTGCCTCGAACACCGGGTGCTGTGACCCCCGGGCGGTCCACCCGAGGGTCAAGCGATCGTAAAGTAGGACTGTGAGCGGAACGCAGATGCAGAAGGTGGTCCCGCCGCGTCTGCTCGTGCCATATCTGTCGGGCAAACGCACGGTCATCTCGGGTTACGTCTACCGGGTGCAGGATTGTGTCAGGCTGACCACCCCCGAAGCCCTCTACTACGGGCTCGACCTGTCCTTCGACGGCTCCGAGCTGTTCGCCGAGGTGCCCGAGCTGTACCTGATGCGCTGGTTCGCCCGCGACGTCGACACCTACGCGGTGCCGTACGGGCCGCACATGGGCGGCGACTGGAGCGACGCGCCACCGTTCGCGGGCAACGGGTTCACCACGTCGTCGGAGCACGTGGTGCCGCAGTTCCACACCGTCCCGATGCCGATCCCGGCCGGGGCGGAGATCGTGCACGTCACCACCGAGGGTGAGCGAGCCTATGCCCTGTACGACGGTCTGACCTGGCGGCCCGCCGCATGAGCGACGAGATCGCGCCGGTCGCCTCCGGCTTCGTGGCCCGCTACGCCGAGCGTACGCTGCCCGCCGCCCTCGGCCCCGACAACGACCAGGTGGTGCTGTTCAGCGAGGTCGAGCTGGACGGGTTCGAGCCCGCCTCCGGCTACTGGCGGCGGGTGGTGCCCCGGTCGCAGGTGGAGTGGCTGGTGCTCATCCGCACGGTGGGCGCGTTCGGCGGCGAGCCGTGCATCGTGCTCGACGAGGACGACGACGGCCTGCACATCGCCTACACCGGGCACAGCGGGATGAAGGCCGAGGCGCTGGGCTACTGGATGGTCGACCACGGCGCGTACGAGGTCGTGGTGCCCCGCGAGGAGGTCTTCTCGATCCGCGTCGAAAGGATTCCGGTCCCCTAGTCAACGATCGGCGCGTTCGGGTGTCTCTAGGGGTGTGACCGAAACAGCGACCATGGCGCAGCCGTCGTTCGCCGAGCTGTTCGCGGCCCAGTACCAGTCCCTGGTACGACTGGCCGGGCTGCTCGGCGCGGACGATCCTGAGGACATCGCCCAGGAGGCGTTCGCCCGGCTGCACTCGCGGCGGTTGCGCGACGACGGGGCCGCGATGGCCTATCTCCGCGCGACCGTCTGCAATCTGACCCGCAACCGCCTGCGGCATCTGCGCCTCGTCCGGCTGCGCCGCCCCGACCCGCCCGAGCACGTGCGCAGCAGTGAGCACGCCGTGCTCGTCTCCGAGGAGCACCGCGAGCTGCTGGCGGCCGTGGACCGCCTGCCGCGCCGCCAGCGCGAGGCCCTCGTCCTGCGTTACTGGCTGGACCTGCCGGAGCGCGAGATCGCCGACGCGATGGGCGTCTCCCCAGGATCGGTGAAGACCCACACCAGCAGGGGCCTGGCGGCCCTGGGCAGGGCGCTGAAGGAGGAGGACCGGTGAACGACCTGGAGAAGCGCCTGCGGGCGGCCTTCGACGCCCGCGCCCAGAGCTTCGAGAGCAGCCCGGACGCCTGGCTGCGGACGCGCGAGCGCCGGCCGCGCCGCTACCTCGCGCTGCGCCTGGCGGCGGCGGCGCTGCCGGTGGCGCTGCTGGCCGTGTTCGTTCCCGTCCTGCTCGACGGGGGCCTGGGCAGGAACACCGCGGCCGACGCCGACGCGATCTACCAGCGGCTGATGCAGGACAGGACGCCGGCCGGCGAGCAGCTCAGCGTGGACAACCCGACGGAGGGCAAGCCGCTGCGGCTCTGGTTCGCCGAGGCGAAGGCGGGCCATCCCGAGCTCTGCTTCGTGCTGGAGCGGGCCGACGCGGAGCCGTACGGGAACTGCTCCCCCGTCGTGGAGGAGGACGGCGCGGAGGCCTGGTTCGCCGGCAGCACGCTGCGCGGAGGGGCGCAGAACGCACTGGACTGGGGCGTGGCGTTCCCGGACGTCGGCGGGATCACCGGGGTGGCCAAGGACGGGCAGCGCCTGCCCGGCACGATGCTGCGGCCGGCGGGGGCGCCGTACGCGATCTGGACCGTCACCTATCCCGCCCGGCACGCGATGGCGGCGGTCGAGATCGCGGACGGCGCGGGCCGGGCGATCGGGTCGGCCTCCCGCGCCCTGATGGCGGGCCAGGAGGCGGGCCAGGACCTGGGCCCGGCCGTGGACCTGCCCGCCGGCGTCACCGCCCAGGCGCGGCGGACCGGGCGTGACACCTCGATCCGCTGGCTGCGGCACGGCACACACCTGGTCTCCAGCGGCGTCCAGCTCGATCGGCCGGTGCTCGCGATGGCCGACGAGAACGTGATCATGGGCATCGCCCGCCCCGACGTCACCAGGGTCGCCCTCGTCTTCCCCGGCGGGGTCACGGCCGAGGCCGCCACCAGACCGGATCCGTGGAGTCTGGGGCTCACGCTGTTCGCCGTGGAGGACCCGACCACGGATCCACAGGACCGCTTCGCGACCGTCGCCTACGACGCCTCCGGCACGGAGATCTGGCGCGAGGAGGCGGCCACGGAGGAGGACCGCTTCCCGCCCGTCGGCGAGGTGATGACCATCCCGGGCACCGAGGGCTCCGGCGAGCCGGTGCGCGCCTGGTTCACCGGCATCGAGATGAAGGGCGACCCCGAGGCGGTCACGCTGTGCAGGTCGGGCGGCCTGTCCTCCTCCGCCGGGGACGGCACGCTCTGCACCGGCGGCAGCCGGAACGGCATGTTCAACCCGTATCCGCTGACCAGATACCTGCCGGAGCCCGGCACCGTCACCTACCTCGGGGTCGTCGGCAAGGAGTGGAAGGCGGTGACGGCGGTGCTCTCCGACGGCACCCGGGTCCGTGCCGGGTTCCTGCGCGGCACGGGCACCCCGGCCCCGATCTGGCACGTCACGATCCCGAGGGGCGACGTGATCGTCTCCGGCTTCACCGTGCAGCCGGAGAACGGGCCGCTGGAGCGCCACCCCGAGCCGGACAGGACCTGCGGGCGCAGGGCCGCGGGCGCCGAGCGCCAGCAGGTGGCGGCGGGCGTGAGCGCCGCCGTCGCGGCGCCCGGTTGCGTCGCCTTCTTCGAGGGCGACCAGGTGGATACGTCGCTGCCCGGGCCGCTGCCCGGCGAGAAGCTGAGCGGCCTGCTCGACGCCGAGCGGCCGATGTGGTGGCGGCGCGGCCGGAGCACCTGGTACGGCTACGCGCTGCCCGGCACCGCCCGCGTCGAGCTCGTCACCTCCAACGGTCTGACCAGCACGGCCACGGCCGTTCCCGACCGGTTCGGCCAGGGTGTGACGTTGTTCGCCGGGCCGGTGCCCGAGGGCGGCGAGTTCTCCGCCGGCATGGTCGTCAAGGGCTTCGACGCCGCCGGCGAGCAGCTCTGGCAGAGCGGCTAACGGCCCAGGTCGCGGTAACGGGCCTGGCGGGCCGCGAAGCGGTCGGCCGGGCTCACCCGCAGCAGCCCCGCGATCTCGTACTCCAGCGCCCGTCCCACCCGCTCGCAGAACTGCCTGGGCTCGTAGGCGGCGTCGGGCAGCTCGGGGATCACCCGGTCGGCGATGCCGTCACGGCGCAGGTCGGTGGCGCGGATGTGCTGGGCCTGGGCGATCTCGGGGGCGAAGTCGACCGAGCGGTAGAGGATGGCGGAGGCGCCTTCCGGCGGCAGCGGCGCCAGCCAGGCGTGCTGCGCGCAGAGCACCCGGTCGGCGGGCAGCAGCGCCAGCGCGGCGCCGCCCGCGCCCTCGCCGAGCAGCAGGCAGACGGTGGGCGCGTCGAGCGTGAGGAGCTCGGCCAGGCAGCGGGCGATCTCGGCGGCCAGCCCGCCCTCCTCGGCCCCCTTCGACAGGTCGGCCCCGGCCGTGTCGATCACGGTGACCAGGGGCAGGCCCAGCTCGGCGGCCAGCCTCATGCCGCGCCTGGCCACCCGCAGCCCGGCCGGGCCGAGCGGCGAGTCGGCGCGCTGGAGCCGCCGGTCCTGGCCGAGCACCACCGCAGGCGCGGTGCCGAACCTGGCCAGCGCGAGCAGCAGCCCCGGCTGGTTCTTGCCCTCCTCGGTGCCGCTGAGCGGGGTCACGCCGGTGGCGGCGAGCTTGAGCAGCGCGCGTACGCCAGGCCGGTCGTCGCGCCTGGACCGGGTGATCGCCTCCCACGCCTCCACCGGCCGCAGGTCCTCCTCGGGCGGCTCGCCGGCCTCGATGGCCGAGCGGTCGGCGGCGAGCACGGTCAGCGCCCTGATCGCCACCTCCCGCGCCTCCTCGGCCGAGACCACCGCGTCGAGCAGGCCCTTGGCGTGCAGGTTCTCCGCCACCTGTACGCCGTCGGGGAACGGGTAGCCGTGCAGCGACTCGAACACCCGCGGCCCCAGGAACCCGATCAGCGCCCCCGGCTCCGCCACCGTGACGTGCCCCAGCGACCCCCAGGACGCGAACACCCCGCCGGTCGTCGGATGCCGCAGGTAGACCAGGTACGGCAGGCCGACCGCCCGGTGCGCCTGGATCACCGCGGTGATCTTCACCATCTGGACGAACCCGAGCGCGCCCTCCTGCATGCGCGTGCCGCCGGAGGCGGGCAGGGCCAGCAGCGGCAGCCGCTCGCGGGTGGCCCGCTCGGCCGCGGCCGCGAACCGCTCGGCCGCGACCACCCCGATCGAGCCCGCCATGAACGAGAACTCGCACGCCACGACGGCCACCCTGCGCCCGTCGAGCAGCCCCTCACCGGTGATCACGGCCTCGTCGTAGCCGGACTTGACGCGGGCCGCGGCCAGCTCGTCGGCGTAGGAGGAGCCGGGCTCGGCCGGATCGGCGGGCGGCGCGTCCCACGACTTCCACGACCCCCGGTCGAGGATCGTTTCGATCAGTGTGCGCGCGTCCGGACGGCTCACTATCGCTCCCTAGAGGTCAGCCAACGATGCAATGTTGACGCATGAGCGCCCTGGCCGGTGCCACCTGTTCGCGATCAACTTTCGCGCTCCTCCAGCCAGGCGAGCACGGCCTCGCCGTCCTGGCCGAGCGCGGGCGGCGCGGTGTGCTCCACCCCGGTCAGCCCGTCGAAGCGCAGCGGCGGCCCCGGCAGCTCGATCGTGCCGAGCACCGGGTGCTCCACCTCGACGACCAGGCCCTGCGAGCGGGTCTGCTCCCACGCGTAGACCTCGTCGAGGGTCCTGATCGCGCCCGCGGGCACGCCCGCCTCGGCCAGCTTCGCCAGCCAGTGGGCGCGGTCGTGGGCGGACAGCGCCTTCTCCATGTCGGTGATCAGCTCGTCTCGGTGGGCGGACCTGTCGCGGTTGGTGGCGTAGCGCGGCTGCTCGGGGTCGAGGCCGAGGAGCGCGGCGACCTTGCGCCACTGGCCGTCGTTGGCGGCGGCGATCTGCAGCATGCCGTCGGCGCAGCGGAAGGCGCCGTAGGGGGCGATGGAGGCGTGGTGGTTGCCGCCCGCCGCGGTGACCTGGCCGCCGACCGTCCAGGCGGTGCCGTGGTAGGCGTGCACGCCGGTGATGGCGGCCAGCAGCGAGGTGCGCACGACCCGGCCCCTGCCGGTGCGGGCGCGCTCGTGCAGCGCGGCGGCCACGCCGTACGCGCCGTACATGCCGGCCAGCAGGTCACCGATGGAGGCGCCGACGCGGTACGGCTCGTCGGGCGAGGGGCCGGTCAGCGACATCAGCCCCGCCTCGCCCTGGGCGATCTGGTCGTAGCCGGGCCTGCCGCCCTCGGGCCCGTCGTGGCCGAAGCCGGTGATCGACAGGATGACCAGGCGCGGGTTGAGCTCGTGCAGGCGCTCGACGGTGAAGCCGAGGCGGTCGAGCACGCCGGTGCGGAAGTTCTCCACCAGGACGTCGCTGTGGCGGACGAGCCGCTCGATGAGCTGCTTGCCCTCGGCGGACTTCAGATCGACGGCGATGGACTGCTTGTTGCGGTTGGCTGCCAGGAAGTAGGTCGAAATATCGTGATCCGGCCCGACGAACGGCGGACCCCAGCCGCGCGACTCGTCGCCCCCGTCCGGATGCTCGACTTTGATCACCCTGGCGCCCAGGTCACCGAGCATCTGCGCGGCGTGCGGCCCGGCCAGGGCCCTGGACAGATCGAGTACGACGATGTCACCGAGGGGTCCGAGCAAGATCCAACCTCCCGCTTGCGAATCGGGGTGAAAGAACATTCTCTCAGTACGGTGCCCCTCGTCACCTACCCTGGGTCCGATGAAAGACCTGCCCTCCACCCCCGCCCCCACCCCCGCCCCCACCGTGCCTTCGATCGCGGCCCGCGTCGCGGGGCTCGCCCCTTCGTGCGGCCCGGTCCGCCTGGTGGCCGTGGACGGGCCCGCGGGGTCGGGCAAGACGACGTTCGCGGGGCGGCTGGGGGCGGAGCTGGCCTGCCAGGTGATCCACAGCGACGACTTCCCCGTGCCGTGGGAGGACGGGCCCGGCGGCTGGTTCCCCGCCCTGGAGTCACAGGTGCTGCGCCCGCTCCAGCGCGGCCTGCCCGGCGGGTTCCGCAGGTACGACTGGGTACGCGGCGCCTACGCCCAGCAGGTGGCCGTGCCGGTCGCGCCCGTCCTGGTCGTCGAGGGCGTCGGGACGGCACGGGCCTCGGTGTCGGGCCTGCTGGCGTACACCGTCTGGGTGGAGGCAGCCGAGCCGGAGCGCCTGCGGCGGGTGCTGGCGCGCGACGGCGCCGAGCTGGAGCCGCGCTGGCGTCAGTGGTTCGCGGCGGAACGGGAGTGGTTCGCGGCGGACCGCACCCGGGAGCGGGCCGACCTCGTGCTCACGACGTGAGGTGCGCGACGTCGTTGAACGCCACCAGCTCGCCCGTGCGCCACACGGACACCGAGGCGTTCAGCACCGGCGTGCACTCCAGCACCGCCGCCAGCTCCGCGTCCGGCCGCCCGTCGAGGACGTGGCGCAGCGCCAGCACCACCGAGTCGTGCGCGACGATCAGCACCCGCCGCCCGGCGGCCCGCCCGTCCAGGTCGCGCAGGAACGCGCGCAGCCGCACCACCACGTCGGCCAGCGACTCCCCGCCGGGCGGGCGGTAGGCGTAGGCGCCCAGCGACTCGCGCCGCTTCAGCTCCTCGGGGTGCCGCTCCCGGATCGCGGCCAGGTTGAACCGCGCGAACGCGCCCGGCTCCTGGTCCCTGAGCCGCTCGTCCACGGTGACGGGCAGCGGCTGCACGCCCCACGCCTCCTGGGCGATCTTCCAGGTGTCGAGGGCGCGCAGGTACGGCGAGCACCACACCAGCTCCGGCGCCTCCCCGCCGGGCAGCGCCGCCAGCAGCCGGCCCAGCGCCGCCGCCTGCGCCCTGCCCAGCTCCGTCACCGTCACCTCGTCGTCGCCGCGCTCGTAGACCAGCGGCGTCTCGCCCGCCTCCCGGTGCGCGAGGTTGGCCTCGCTCTCGCCGTGCCGCACCGCCATGATCCGTTCGGGGCCCATGCGCTGATCGTACGGTGGGGGCATGACTTCTGTCGCAGTACTCGGAACGGGGCTCATGGGGCTGCCCATGGGCCGGAACCTGGCCAGGGCCGGCATGCGGGTGCGGGCGTGGAACCGTACCAGGGACAAGGCCCTGCCCCTGGAGGCGGACGGCGCGGTCGTCGCGCACTCCCCCGTCGAGGCCGTCGAGGGCGCCGACGTGATCCTCACGATGCTGAGCGACGGCGACGCGGTGCGCGAGGCCGTCACCGCCGCCGCTCCCGGCCTCCGCGACGGGCAGGTGTGGGCGCAGATGAGCACGGTCGGCGTGCCCGCCGCGGAACACCTCGCGTCACTGGCGGCCGAACACGGCCTGACGTACGTGGACGCACCCGTCCAGGGCACCAGGCAGCCCGCCGAACAGGGCAAGCTGGTCATCCTCGCCTCGGGCCCGGCTTCGGCGCGCGAGGTGCTGGAGCCGGTCTTCGGGGCGCTCGGCCAGCGGACGCTCTGGCTCGGGGACGCCGGAGCCGGCACGCGGCTCAAGATGGCCACGGTCAGCTACGGCATCTCACTGACGGCCGTCGTGGCCGAGGCCCTGTCGCTGGCCCGTGGGCTGGGGCTCGACCCTGACCTGGTGCGGCAGGTGATCACGGGTGGGCCGATGGACAACGCCTACTTCCAGGCCAAGTCCGCGGCCATCCTGTCGGGCGACTTCACGCCCAGCTTCACGGTGCGCAACGCGGAGAAGGACACCCGGCTGATCCGGGAGGCCGGGGAGGGGGTGGGGGTGCGGCTGGATGTGGTGGCGGCGGCCGGGGAGAGGTTCCGGCGGGCCGTGGCGCAGGGGCATGGGGATGAGGACATGGCGGCTACGTATTTCGCGAGCTTCGACGAGGCGTAGGGGGTGAGCCCGGGCTTCGCGCTTTCGGGGTGACTATTCGTGTGCGGCCGGGTACAGTTACAGCAGGCCGCCCTCCTGCGGGGGGGATGGAAGTGGGCCCGGGTGGACCGCCGGACGACGGGAGCCCGGGCTTCGCGCTTTCAGCGGGTGTCGATGCGCTGCAAGGCGAGACCCGTCTCCACTAGGCTCCAGAACTTGTCATCGCCGCGCTCAGCGAGGCACCTGGCGCCCGCGATGATGTCCGCCAGCCACAGCAGAGGCTCCGACACCGGGTCACACCACGACAGCCGAAGCCTCGGCGGCACCGCATGACGACCCTTCAGCTTGACGACGAGCTCGTGATCGCGTCGATCGAGTCCCGCGTCGCGGCGTTCGAAGAACACGTCCGCCACATGGTGATCACCGAGCTCCCAGAGCAGGCACTCCATGCACTTGCGACGGGCGCGTTCCTGGCGGGCGGGGTCCATGCCCGTGCCCACGACCAAGATCCCGTCCGGCCGCCACTCCGCAACCGCCTCGATGAGCTGCGTTCGGCGCTTGTCGTTCTCATCGTGCCAGTGCAGCCGCAACTGCCGATGCAGCAGCAGCGCTCGCAGATCGGCACGGTAGCGATCAGCCTGGTGCGGCGCCACCAGCACGGCCGCCATCAGATAGACACCGCGCGCGAGCACCATGGACTCATCGACGTAAGCGGCAAACGGGGGGTTCACGAGAGATCATGCTAGCCCCTGTGAACACGAAGCGTGATTAACTACTCACAATTCGTCCACGTCCGCATAACCCCTCCCACCGGAAAGCTTCGCGTACCCCGGCCCCCGATCGAAGAACCGATCCCCCGGCGGCCGCAACCGAGCCCGCAGCTCCGCCGTCCCCTGCTCATCGATCCGATCCCCGTCCAGCACCACCCCGTAATCCCCCAGCGCCCCGGCGATCGACACCTTCCCATCCCGCACGTCGGCCGCCACCGCCCGCGGATCCCGGTCGTACGGCGACCCCCAGCCGCCCCCGCCGGTGGTGCGGATCCTGATCAGGTCGCCCGCCTGCACCGGGTGGTCGTCCACCAGCCCTTCCATCTCCTTGCCCGCGATCTCCACGCGGAAGGGCCGCCCGGCGAGGCCGCCGTTGACGCCCCAGCAGGACAGGATGGAGCGGTCGGCGATCGACATGTACGAGGCGTCGCGCAGCATCCGGATGTGCTTGTCGTAGCCGAGCCCGCCCCTGAACATGCCCGGCCCGCCCGAGTCGCAGGCCAGGGCCAGCCGCTCCACCCGGAACGGCCAGCGGGCCTCGGCGAACTCGACCGGGATGTTGCGCGAGTCGGGCACCACGTGGATGGTGTCCTCGCCGTCGGCGTACCAGCGGCCGCCCGAGCCGCCGCCGAGGACCTCGCGCATGAGGTACGGCTGCCCATCGGCGTCCGTGCCGTACACGCCCGTGTAGCGGATGGTCTCCTGGTCGGCCGGCATGCGGCCACCGGTGGCCTTGGCCAGGACGCCGGCCAGGACGCCGAGGAGACGCAGGATGACGAACGTTCGGGCGTTGGTGGGAGCGGGGAAGACGGGGGTGAGGAGGGTGCCCTTCTCGGGGAAGATCATTTTGATGAGGGGCACCACTCCCTCGTTCACGTCCAGCTCGGCCATGCGTTCCGGGGTGTCGGCCAGGTTGCGCAGCACCGGGGCCAGCCACTTCTTGAGGAACACGCCGTCGGCGTAGTCGCCGGCGTGGTTGATCGGGCCCTTGGCCTGGGGCGAGGTGCCGGTGAAGTCGATGGTCAGGGGCGCGTCGGCGGCGTGGTCCACCGTGAGGGTGATGCGCTGGGCGTGCAGGCGGGGCTCGTCCACGCCGTCGTGCTCGGCATAGTCCTCCCACACGTACGTGCCCTCGGGGATCTTGGCCAGCAGCTCCCTGCGGAACGTCTCGGTCGTCTTGTCGATGATGGCGTCGAAGCACTCCTCGACGGCCTGCTTGCCGTACCGGTCGAACAGCTCGCCGAGCCGCCGGGCGCCCATCAGGCAGGCCGAGCACTCGGCGTCGAGGTCGCCCGCGAGGGAGTCGGGCATGCGGGAGTTGCGGGTCATGATGCGCAGCGCGGCCTCGTTGGGCACGCCCTCGTCCCACAGCTTGATCGGCGGGACCATCAGGCCCTCTTCGTAGACCGAGCGGGCGTGCGAGGGCATGGAGCCCGGCACCGAGCCGCCGATGTCGTCGTGGTGGCCGAACGCCTGCACGAAGGCCACCACCGAGCCCTCGTGGAAGACCGGGACGGTGACGCACAGGTCGGGCAGGTGGCCGATGCCGCCTTCCGACAGGTAGACGTCGTTGTGGAAGTAGACGTCACCCGGCTTCATGGTCTCGATCGGGAAGTCGCGCACGACGGGCTGGACGAGCGCGCTGTAGGAGCGGCCGGTGAGCTTGCGCAGCCGTGCGTCGTGGATGCCCGCGCGGAAGTCGTGCGCGTCCCGGATCATCGGCGAGCGGGCCGTGCGGGCGATGGCGGTCTCCACCTCCTTCTCCACGGAGGCGAGCGTCCCTTCGACGATCTCCACCAGGATGGGATCAGTCACGGCTTATCTCCACATTTCCGTATTCGTCGATCTTGGCGGTGAAGCCGGGGTGGACGGGGATCGTCGAGCCGTACTCCTCGATCACCGCCGGCCCCTGCACGGTCGCGCCGGGGCCGAGGGCGGCGCGCTGGTGGACCGGGGTGTCGCGGGTCTCGTCGAAGTGCACCGGGCGCACCGAGGTGGCGCCCTCGCCGGCCTTGTCCAGGCGGCGGATGACCGGGCGGTTGATGGGGCCGATGCCCGAGACGCGCAGGTTCACCCACTCCACGCCGTGGCGGGGGTCGTCGCGGTAGGCGTAGCCGTACAGCTTCTCGTGGGCGTCGTGGAAGCGGGAGATCACCTCGGCGTGCCAGTCCTCGTCGATCTCGCCGGCGGGCGCCGGCACCCGCACCTCGTAGGCTTGGCCGTAGTAGCGCAGGTCGGCGCTGCGCTGGTAGACCGGGTCGTCGAAGCCCTCGCGGTCGAGTGCCTCGCCCGCCTGATGCTCCAGGTCGTGGAAGATCTCGACGGCCTTGCCGAGCGAGAGGTCGCGGGTGACGTACGTGCGCACGTAGTCGTTCTTGACGTCCACCGTGAGCAGCCCGAACGCCGAGACGTTGCCCGGGTCGCGCGGCACGATCACGGACGGCAGGCCGAGGATGTCGATCAGCCGGCACGCCAGCAGCGGCCCGGACCCGCCGAACGTCACCAGCGGGAAGTCGCGCACGTCCAGCCCGCGCTTGACGGTGAGCTGCCTGATCGCGTTGCTCTGGTTGAACGCGCTGATCTCCAGGATGCCGGTCGCCGTGCGCTCGGGGGTCAGGCCGAGCTTGTCGGCCAGGGCCTTGATGCCGATGCGGGCGGCGTCCACGTCGAGCGGGATCTCCCCGCCGAGCAGGTGCGGCGGGATCCGGCCGAGGAACACGTGCGCGTCCGTCACCGTCACCTCGGTGCCGCCCTTGCCGTAGCAGAGCGGGCCGGGGTCGGCGCCGGCGGAGCGGGGGCCCACCTTGAGCGTGCCCTCGGGCGAGATCCACGCCACCGAGCCGCCGCCCGCGCCGACCGTGATGATGTCGATCATCGGGATCTTGCACGGGTAGCGGCCGACGGAGCCCTCGGTGGTGATGGAGGGCTCGCCGTCGATCACCACGGCCACGTCGGTCGAGGTGCCGCCGCCGTCCAGGGTGATCACGGACCGGTGGCCGGCGGTGGAGGCGATCAGGGCGGCGCCCAGCGCGCCCGCCGCCGGGCCCGACAGGACGGTGGTGATGGGCTGGTTGACGACCTCGCGGGCGGACAGCACGCCGCCGTTGGACTTCATCACCGAGAACGGCATGCCGAGCCGGTTCGACAGGGTCGCGATGTAGCTGCGCATGGCCGGCTTGACGGCGGCGTCCACGAGGGTGGTGACCGCGCGCTCGTACTCGCGGTACTCGCGCAGCACGTCGCTGGACAGCGAGATCACCGCCTGGGGGTGCTCGCGCCAGAGGATCTCGCGCATGCGGCGCTCGTGCTCGGGGTTGGCGTAGGAGTGCAGGAAGCAGACCCCGATCGCGGTGATGCCCTTGGCCCGGAACCAGCGGGCCACCTCCACGGCCTGCTCGTCGGAGAACGGCCGCACCTCGTCGCCGAGGTGGTCGAGCCGCCCGCCGACGGTCCTGACCAGGTGCACGGGCACGATCCTGGGCGGTTTGACCCAGAAGTAGGAGTTGCCGTAGCCATCGGGCACGCTCTGCCTGGCGATCTCCAGGACGAACTCGAACCCCTCGGTCGTGATGAGGCCCAGGCTCTCGATCCGGTCCTCCAGCAGCCGGTTCGTGGCCACCGTGGTGCCGTGCACGATGGCGGCGACGTCGAGCCGCCCGAGCTTCTCGATGCCGGCGAGGAACCCGTCGGCCGGGTTCGCCGGGGTCGAGGGGGTCTTGGTCGTGAGGATCTCACCGGTCTGCTCGTCCACCGCCACGATGTCGGTGAAGGTTCCTCCGGTGTCCACTCCGATACGCACGCTACGCATGGCTCCTCAGCTCCGGCGACGGCCGAGCACTTCGTCGATGACTCGGGGCGCGTTCGTGGGGCCCACGTACGCCGCCAGGCGCACCACCATCTCCTGCGTCCTGGCGAGCTCGGCCTCGACCCTGGCCTTGCCCGACTGGCCGGCCTGGACTCCGAAGTAAGCCCCGATAATGGTACCGATCACCCCCGCCACCCCGGCGAACAGCGCGGCGAACTCCCCCGAGGCGAACACGGCGGCGCCGAACGCGATGAGCAGCGCCACGATGCCCGCGACCACGACGAGGAAGCCGTAACGCCAGCGGGTGGCGTCCGCCTGGGCCGCCGTGAGCTCGTCCTGCCTCATCAGCGCGTCCAGCGGCGATGACTCGGACGATGGTTTGTCGGTGACCACAGATTCCTCCTGAACAACTACAGGGGAGAAATGTCCCACGAGGTCATGGAACAAGCCAAGCCACTAAGCTGGCGGCCCGTGACCGAACTGTCTGCCCTGTCTGCCGTGCCGTCCGGCGGCCGTGATGCCGTACTGAAGTTCTACTTCGGCCCCATGGACTGCGGGAAGTCCACCCTGGCGCTGCAGATGAACTACAACCACGGAAGGCAGGGCAGGCGGGGCCTGGTGCTGACCAAGCACGACCGCTCGGGCGGGCCGAAGGTCACCAGCCGGATCGGGCTCGGGCTGGAGGCGATCGAGGTGGAGGACTCCCTCGACCTCGTCCGCCTGGTGACGGGGCACGACCGTGTCGACTACCTGATCTGCGACGAGGCCTGCTTCTACACCGTCGAGCAGATCGAGCAGCTCGCCGACCTGGTCGACTCGCACGGCGTGGACGTCTACGCGTTCGGGCTGGCCTCGGACTTCAGGTCGGTGATGTTCCCGGCGGCGCAGCGGCTGTTCGAGCTGGCCGACGAGGTGTGCCGGCTGCAGGTCGAGGTGCTGTGCTGGTGCGGGCGGCCGGGGCAGCTCAACGCCAGGGTCGTGGGCGGCGCGATGGCGCGTACGGGCGAGCAGGTCGTGATCGGCGACACCGGCGACGCGCCCGTGCGCTACCAGGTGCTCTGCCGCCGCCACCACCGGGCCGGCCAGCTCGGCGAGGGCACCGCCGCACAGAGCGCCGACGGCGGCTCAGCCGCCTGAGCCACAGGCGCTCAGACGACGGGGGCTGTGGCTCAGCCGCCTGAGCGGGGCGGCACCAGGCGCTCCAGGGCGGCTCTGAGCACCTGGGCGTCGCCGCCGGGCAGCGGCGCCAGGAACTCGGCCTCGGCCGCCGCCACGACCCGCTCGGCCTCGGCCAGCACCTCACGGCCGCGCTCGGTCGGCTCCACGATGTTCTTGCGCCGGTCGGCGGGGTGCGGCCGGCGCCCGACGAGCCCCTTGCGCTCCAGCCCGTCGACCATGGCGACCATGGTCGTCCGGTCGATCCCCATCCGCTGGGCCGCCTCCAGCTGCGACAAGGGCTCCGAGCCGCCCAGCACCGACAGCACGCCGAACTCGCGCCCGTCGATGCCGCACGGCTCCAGCGCCGGCCCCATCAGGTCCGACAGGCGCTGGTTGGCGTGCTTGAACAGGTAGGCGAGGCTGCGTGTCGACACCTTGGGATTCTCCCATCCCGCAGGGTCAGACCGCGCAGTACCCGTCGTCGCACCCGTCGGCCGGAGCCGCGAGCGTGGTGATCGGCGTCTGCCCGGTACGCTCGGCCACCTCGTCGATGGCGGCGGCGAAGGCGTCCTCGGGCTGCGCGCCGGAAACGGCGTACTTGCCCTCGAACAGGAACAGCGGCACCCCGGAGATCCCCAGCGAGCGCGCCCTGGCGAGCTGCTCGCGCACCTCCTCGGCGCCCTCGCCGGAGTCGCGCACGCCCACCTCGGCGGCGAGCGCGTCCAGCACGCCGGGGTCGGCCACGTTGAGCCCCTCGGTGAAGTACGCGCGGAACAGCCGCTCGGCCATCTCCTTGCCCAGGCCCTGCCGGGTGGCGACCTCGATCAGGCGGTGCGCCTCGAACGTGGCCGCGTTCACGGCCTGGTCGTAGTTCAGCTCCAGCCCCTCGGCGGTGGCCACGCCGACGACCCGCTCGACCATCTGCCGGGCGTCCGGGCCGAACTTGCGCTCCAGCGCCGGGATCACCGGCTCGCCGTCGGACGACGCGTCCGGGTTGAGCTGGTACGGCCGCATCGTCACCTCGATCGTGCCGCCCTTGGCCCGGAACCGCTCGGCGGCCCTGGCGAACCGGACATGCCCGATATAACACCAGGGGCACACGACATCCGAAAAAATCTCGACCTTCATATCGGGGCACAACCCGATCGCGCCCCGCCGGATTCCTGCTCCTACCCGGCCGCCAGCTCCTCCAGCCGGTACGGCAGGTACGCCGAGTCGTCCACCAGCGCCGACGCCCCCCGCCACCAGCCGAACCACTCGCCGCTGCGCCACATCCAGTCGACCCGCTCGATGGCGGCCACCACGTCGCCCACCGTCGCCCAGCCCGCGCCGAGCTGCTCGTCGGAGGCGCCGTGCCGCTTCGCCCACGAGCGCAGGATGCGGGCCGCCTCGGAGGGCACCTCGCGGGCGTACGGGTCGGGGTGCTCCCTCGGCAGCCGGTGCGGCCCGAGCCCGGCCGCGACGCCCCAGCTCCACTGCGCCTCGGCGGGCCGCGAGTAGCGCAGCGACTGGAAGTCGAGGTTGGAGCCCAGCTCCTCGTCGGCCCGCCGGGCGACGACCGCGTCGAGCCGGCCGCCGGCGTCGAAGTGCACGACGAGACGCTGCCCGGGCTTGACGCCCGGCGGCAGCTCGAAGCGGTCCTCAGCCTGCCAGGAGTTGAGGTCCACCTGCGCGACGGGCGCGCCCCACATCTGGTCGGCGGCGTCGTCGGAGACCCAGGCGGCCAGCATCTCCAGTGCGGTCAGGTCGGTCCACGGCTCGATGGCGACCGCCGTGCGCACCACCTCGTCGGGCGCGGGCAGCTTGCCGCCCCTGGGCTCGGTCCACCAGCCCTCGCCCAGCTCGCGGGTGCCGACGAGGAGCGCGGCGATGGCGGCCAGCTCGGCCGAGCGCCTGGTGAGCTGGGCACCGAGGGCCAGCTCCAGCGTGCGGTCCGTACGCTCGTCGCCGAGCACCGGACGCACGTCGCCGATCAGCATCTCGGCTGTCGGCCGCTCCTCGCCCAGGAGGTTGCGTACGACTCGCCTGGCCTCGGTCCGTGCGTCTTCAGCATGTGCCTGCCGCATATTGCCACGCTACGCCGGGAGATCCTTTTCCGCGAGGGTCCTGGAGGCCACCACCTTCATGCGCCTCAGCGGCGCCACCCGCGTCCCAGCAGCCAGCCCAGGGTGACGCCGCCGAGCGCGACGCCCGCCCCCATGCCGAACGCCGCCAGCATCACCCACGGGCGGGTCTCGGTGTGCTCCCTGGGCGGCCGCTCGAACACAGCGGCCGGCTCCACGGCCGGCTCCACGGCCGGCTCCACGGTGCTGGCGGGCACCTGAGCCGGCACGGCGGCGGGCGCCGTCAGGTGCTGCTCCACGGCCGAGAAGAACTCGCCCGCCGTCCGCTTGGCCACCGCGCCGAGCATGCGCTGCCCCACCCCGCCGATCATCCCACCGACGACGGCCTCGGCCTCGTAGTCCACCCGCGTCCCGCCGTCGTGCTCACTCAGCCGGACCAGGACGGTGGCGTCCACGGTCCCCGGCGCGCCCTGCCCGCGCGCCTTGAGCGTGAAGCTCTCGGGCTCCAGCGGGTCGGACAGCGCCACCTCGCCCTGGTAGACACCCTTGATCGAGCCCACGCCCGCGTTGATCGTCATGCGGTACGTGTCAGGCCCCGTCTCCTCCAGCCGCTCGCATCCCGGCAGGGTGCGCACCAGCACCTCCGGGTCCCTGAGCGCCGCCCACACCCGCTGCCTGTCCACGCCGATCTCGGCGCTGCCCGCCAGTTTCATGCCGCCACTCTAGGCAGCGCCGGCCGCGTGGATAAGGGCAACACCTCACAGAGACTGGCAAGATGGTGCTCCATGTTCAGGGGACACCGGATGATCGGCGTGACGTGCGTGCTGGCGCTGGCCGCCTGCGCCCCGGCCGGGACCGCCTCCTCCAGCCCCTCCCCCGGCCCCACCGCCACCGCGCCGGCCCCCGTACGCACGACCCCCGCGCCAGGTCCTCCGGGCGCCAAGCCGCGCACGGGCGAGGTGCGCCCGATCCCCCGCACCGGCGGCCTGCCCCCGGTGATCAGCTCGATCCCCACCAGGCGCAAGGTCGTCTTCCTGACCATCGACGACGGCTGGGAGCAGGACCCCGGGTTCGTCAGGCAGGTCCGCGACCAGCGCATCCCGATCACCGCCTTCGCCATGCGCGACGCGGTCGAGGCCAGGGGCACCCCGGACGAGTCGGGCGGCCCCGCCCGCTTCGTCGGCGCCGGTAAATGGGGATATTTCCGGCAGCTTCGCGACGCGGGCGTGGCGGTCGAGAACCACACCCTCACCCACCCCAACCTGCGCCTGCTCGGCCACCCCGCCCAGCGCCGCGAGCTGTGCGGCGCGTCGAAGCTGATCGAGAAGGAGATCGGCACCCGGCCCGCCCTGTTCAGGCCGCCGTTCGGGAACTACAACACCGACACGCTCAGGGCCGCCAGGAGCTGCGGCCTGTCGGCCGTGCTGCTGTGGACCGCCACCGTCCAGCCGGGCGGCAAGATCGCCTACCAGGTGCCCGACAAGAAGCTGCGCCCGGGCGACATCCTGCTCCTGCACTTCCGCCCCAACCTGGCCAGGGACTTCCGCGTCCTGGTGAACAAGATCAAGCGCCGCGGCTACGAGCTGGGCGACCTTCAGGCGTACCTGGAGGCGGCGCTTCCGCGCTGACTCCGCCGGGCGGCGTACGCGACGATCAGCCGGGCGGGTGACGCGCCGGCGGGCTTCCGCGCGCGATCCTCGATAGCGCAACCAGCACAGACGATGTGACCAAGCTCGCATCGCGATGCTCTACAGCTTGTAGTACTACTTTGAGTAGATGTACTACAGCGTGTAGAGTTCAGGGAGACGACGGGGAAGATGGACGCACTTGACCTTGCGCGGTGGCAGTTCGGGGTGACCACCGTGTACCACTTTCTGTTCGTACCGCTGACCATCGGCCTGGGCATCTTCGTCGCCGGCCTGCAGACGGCCTGGCACCGCACAGGCAACGAGCAGTACCTGAAGCTCACGAAGTTCTTCGGCAAGCTGTTTCTGATCAACTTCGCCATGGGCGTGGTCACCGGCATCGTGCAGGAGTTCCAGTTCGGGATGAACTGGAGCGAGTACTCCACGTTCGTCGGCGACGTCTTCGGGGCGCCGCTGGCCATGGAGGCGCTGCTGGCCTTCTTCATGGAGTCCACGTTCCTGGGATTGTGGATCTTCGGCTGGGACCGCCTGCCGAAGAGGGTGCACCTGGCGACCATCTGGGCGGCGGCCATCGGCTCGAACCTGTCGGCCTACTTCATCCTGGCGGCCAACGCCTGGATGAAGCACCCCGTCGGCTACGAGGTCGTGGACGGCAAGGCCAGGATGACCGACCTGTGGGCCGTGCTGACCAACTCCACCGCGCTGGCCCAGGTCCCGCACGTGATCGCGGGCGCGTTCGTGGTGGCGGGCGGCTTCGTCCTGGCGGTGTGCGGCTACTGGCTGCTGCGGACGCGCGCGGACATGTGGCGCCGCGCCGCCCGCGCGGCGCTGCTCATGACGGCCGTCGCGGGCGCGGTCGTCGCGGGCACCGGCGACCACTCGGCCAAGCTCATGTACGAGCAGCAGCCCATGAAGCTGGCCGCCGCCGAGGGCCTGGAGCGGACCACCGAGGGGGCCGGGTTCACCGTCGTGCCCGGCATCGAGATCCCCAAGCTGCTGAGCTTCCTGTCCACCAACGACCTCGAAGCCCCCGTCCAGGGCACCGAGGACCTGCAGCAGCGCTTCGAGCAGCAGTTCGGCCCCGGCGACTACCGCCCCGACGGCACCGTCGTCTTCTGGTCGTTCCGCGTCATGATCGTCTTCGGCCTGGCCACGGTCGGCCTGTCGGTGCTCGGCCTGTGGCTGACCCGCCGCAGGCGGCCCTTCCCCGCGTGGCTGTCGCGGGCGATGCTGCTCGCGCTGCCGCTCCCGCTGGTCGCGGTGATCGCCGGCTGGCTGCTCAGCGAGATCGGCCGCCAGCCCTGGACGGTCGCGGGCGAGCTGCTCACCGCCTCCAGCGTGTCGCCCGGGGTCTCGCCGGCCGAGGTGGCCACGTCCCTGACGATCTTCACGCTCCTGTACGGCGCGCTCGCCGTGGCCGAGGTCGTCCTGCTGGCCAGGCACGTCCGCAAGGGCGCCGAGGAGCAGGCCCCGGTCCGGGCGGCCGAGGCGCCGCGCGAGCCGTCCCTGATGTACTGAGGAGCTTCCAGCAATGATCGAGTTGTGGTTCGCCATCATCGCCTTCCTCTGGACCGGCTACTTCGTCCTCGAAGGGTTCGACTTCGGCGTCGGCATGCTGGCGCCCCTGGTGAGCAGGAACGCCGCCGAGCAGCGCGCCAGCCTCCAGACCATCGGCCCGGTGTGGGACGGCAACGAGGTCTGGCTGATCACCGCCGTCGGCGCCATGTTCGCCGCCTTCCCCGCCTGGTACGCGGGCGTCTTCAGCTCCTTCTACCTGCCCGTGACGCTGATCCTGGTGGGGCTCATCGTGCGCGGCGTCGGCCTGGAGTGGCGCGGCAAGGTGGACAACCCGCTCTGGTGCGACCTGGGCATCGTGGTGGGCAGCGCGCTGCCCGCGTTCCTGTGGGGCTCGGTCTTCGCCGACCTGCTCTTCAACGACCCGCTCGCGGCCCTGGTGGGCGGCGCGTTCACGCTGGCGGTGTGCGTGCTGCACGGCGCGGTGTTCCTGGCGCTGAAGACCACCGGCCCGGTACGCCGCCGCGCCCGCGTCGCCGCCCTGGTCGCCGGTGGCGTCACCATCCCGGTGGCCGTGGCCGCCCTGTCGAGCCTGGGCACCGTCCCGGCCCTCGTCTCCATGGCGGCCCTGGCCGCGGCCACGGCCCTGATCTGGCGGCGCAGGGAGGGCTGGGCGTTCGCGGCCACGGCGGGCGCGATCGTGCTGGCGACGCTGGCGGTGTTCATGGAGCTGCGGGTGCGGCCGCTGCCGGGGCTGACGCTGGTGGAGGCGGCCTCGGCGGCGTACACGCTGAGCATGCTGACCTGGATCGGGCTGATCGCGCTGCCGTTCGTGCTGGTGTACCAGGGGTGGACGTACTGGGTGTTCAGGAAGCGCGTGCTGGTGGCCGGTTCGTGACCCGGCCGAGGTCCAGCACCACACGGAGCTCCGGCATGAGCGCCCGCGCGAACTCCACCTGCTTCTGCTGCCCGCCCGACAGCAGCCCCGTCATGCTCCCCCACCGCTCGTGGTCGTGCCCGAGCCGTTCGGCCCGATCAGGCCGTTGATCCTCCTTTCCCGCAGCTCGACGGTGGCGCCGTCCACGGCCGTACCGGAACGGCCGCCCGCTGGACGGCTCGTAGCTGCTGCGCGAACCGTCAGCCGACGACCTGCATCTGCTTCGTCCGATGGTCGGTGAGATGCAGGTCGCCGCCGAGCCGCTCCTTGAGCAGGTCCAGCACCTTCCTGCTGGACAGCACGGTCCAGAGCGGTCCCACCAGGTGCGGGTTGTACTCGGGGGCGGCGTCCATCCAGGCGTCCTTGCCCGCCTGGCTCCTGAACGTCGTGACGAAGAACTCGCCGTCCGGGGTCTTGCAGTAGCCCGTACGGAGTTCGGCGGCGTTCACCTGCATGCGTGGCGAGCAGCCCACCTTCGCGGAGAGCTGCTCGACCGTGAGGGGGGCGGCGCCGGCCTGCGCCCCGCCCGCTGCGGCGTAGCCGCCGGCGCTCCCTGAGGAGCACCCGGCGGCCAGCGCGGCCAGCAGCGCGAGGGCGGCCAGGCGTGGAATCGTCGTCATGTGCGGAGGTACGCAGGTCCCGCGCCGGGAGTTCAGAGACCGACTAGTTCGGTTGGGGTGTCATGGAGACCCGGTGGTCGGTCAGGTGCAGGTCGCCGTTGAGCGGCCCGCGCAGCGCCTCCAGCACCTTCAGCGGGCCGAGCACGGTCCACTTGGGGCCCACCAGGTGGGGGTTGTACTCGGGCGCCCGGTCCATCCACTCGTCCTTGAGCTTCTCGGTGGCGAAGGTGTTGACGAAGAACTCGCCGTCCTGCGTCTTGCAGTACGCCGTCCGCACCTCGTCGGCGTCCACCTGCATCTTCGGCTCGCAGCCGACCTTCTTGGAGATCTGCTCGATCGTCATGGGAGCGGCGGCGGGCTGGGACTTGCCTGCTGCGACGTAGTCGCTCCAGCCGCCTCCTGAGGAGCAGCCGGCGACCAGTCCGGCCAGCAGCGCAATAGTGGCCAGACGTGGAAATGTCGTCATGTGCGAGGGTACGCACGGCCGCGCGGCCCGGTTCAGGGTTCAGCGCAACACGACGCAGCCCCGCGCCTCCAGGCGGCGCAGCACCTCCGGCTCGCCGTCGAGCTTGTTCCAGCGCAGGTCCAGCTTGTCGAGGTCGGGCAGGTCGGCGGGCAGCTCCCGCAGCCGGTTGTTGCGCAGGTCGAGCTGCTTGAGCCCGGCGGGCAGCCGCTCCGGCAGCGTGCGCAGCAGGTTGTTGCGCAGGTCGAGCTGCCGCAGCCCGGCGGGCAGGTCGCCCGGCAGCTCCCGCAGCCGGTTGCCCTGCAGGTGCAGCTCGCGCAGCCGCGACAGGCGGCCGATCGTGGCGGGCAGCCGCTCCAGGCGGTTGTTGTAGAGCCGCAGCTCGGCCAGCGCGGCCATGGAGCCGATCGTGTCCGGCAGGCTCTCCAGCCGGTTGTCGGTGAGGTTCAGGTAGGCCAGCCGGTCCAGCCGGCCGATCGACTCCGGCACCTCGGTGAAGGCGTTGTCGCTCAGGTACAGGTAGTCCGTGAGGGGCAGGTCGCCGAGCTCGGGCGGGATCGCGGTGAGCCGGTTGTGGCCGAGGTCGAGCATGCGCAGCCGGGTCAGGCCGCCGATCGCGGCGGGGATCTCGGTCAGGGCGTTCTCGGCCAGGTTGAGCGATTCGAGCCCGGTCAGCTTCCACAGCGAGGCCGGCACGCCGCTCAGCCCGTTTCCGCCGGCGGCCAGGTGGCGCAGGGCCGGGGGCAGCGGGTCGGGAAGGGTGGCGACGCGGTTGCCGTACAGGAAGAGCGTCTCCAGGTCTGGCGGGAGGGCGGGCAGGGCGGTCAGCTCGTTGCCGTCGAGGTGCAGCGCGCGCAGCGTGGCCAGGCCGGACAGGTCGGGCAGCGCGCGCAGGCGGTTGCCGTCGAGCCGCAGCTCCGTCAGCGCGGCGAGCCCGGCCACCCGCTCCGGCACCTCGGTGATCGCGTTCCACGCCAGGTCCACGACCCGGGCGTCGGGGGGCACGGCGGGGAAGGCGGTCAGACCGGAGTCGGGGGCACGCATGCCGCCGATCATCCCACGCACCCGTCCCCGCGCGTGCCGCCGATCACCTCGTCCGCAGGTCGAACAGCTCGGACGGCGAGATGGGCATGCGGTTGATCTCGATGCCCTCGGCGTCCTCGACCGCCGAGGCGATGACGGCGGAGACGGGGATGACGCCGGCCTCGCCCGCCCCCTTGATGCCCAGCGGGTTCAGCGGTGACGGCGTCTCCAGGTGAGCGGTCTCGACGTGCGGGATCTCGGTGGCGTACGGCATCAGGAAGTCCATGAAGGAGGCGTTGACCAGCTGCCCGTGCTGGTCGTAGACCATCCGCTCGTACAGCGCCCCGCCGATGCCCTGGGCCACCCCGCCGTGGATCTGCCCCTCCACGATCATGGGGTTGATCAGCCGCCCGCAGTCGTGCACGACGGCGTAACGCAGGACCTTGATCTCGGCGGTGTCGGGGTCGGTCTCGACGATCGCGGCGTGCATCCCCGCCGCGAACGTGGACCTGATCGGCGAGTAGTAGTCGCGCCCCTCCAGCCCCGGCTCCTCCCCCTCGGCCACCGGCGGGCGATCGGGGGCGGCCGTTCCGGCGAACTGGGTGGCCCTGGCGGTCTCCTCGTCGAAGGCGTAACGCAGCGGGTTGGCCAGCACCGCCACCGTGGACAGCGGGATGGCGGCGGACGGCGCCCCCGCCACGTGCACGATGCCCTCGGCGATGTCGAGGTCGTCCGGGTTGGCCTCCAGCGCGTCGGCGGCGATGCGCAGCGCCTTCTCGCGCACCTTCCTGCACGCCAGCGCGATGGCGTTGCCGCTGACGACGGCCGCCCTGGAGGCGAAGGTGCCGACGGCGTAGCCGAAGCGGCGGGTGTCGCCGGTGACCACGCTGACCCGCTCGATGGGCACGCCCAGCTCGGTCGCGGCGATCTGGGCGAAGGCCGTCTCGTGGCCCTGCCCCTGCGAGGTGAGGCCGGTGGAGACGTGCACCCGGCCGTCGGAGGTGATCTGCACGTGCCCGCCCTCGTACGGCCCCACGCCCGTGCCCTCGACGTAACACCCGATCCCGATCCCGAGGCCGGGCCGGGGCTCGAAGGTGTCCCAGCCGATCAGCTCCTTGACCATCCGCAACATCTCGGGGTAGTCGCCGCTGTCGTAGATCAGCGGGCGCCCGTCCTGGAAGGTCATCCCCTGGTCGTACGGGAACTCCTCCGGCCCGATGAGGTTGGCCGCCCTGACCTCGGTGCGATCCTTGCCCAGGTACCGGGCGATCTTGTCCATCGTGCGTTCCATGCAGAACACGCCCTGCGGCCTCCCGGCCCCGCGATAGGGCGTGACCTGCACGGTGTTGGTGTAGACGGCGGTGAACTCGACCCGGTAGGAGCCGAGCTTGTACGGCCCCGGCAACTGCGTGGAGGTGACGATCGGCACGATGATCCCGTACGGGGTGTAGGCGCCGTGGTCGTGCAGGATCGTCACGTCCAGCCCCAGCACGCGCCCGTCGTCGTCGAACCCGGCCCGCACGTACTGCACCTGCCCCCGCTCGTGCGCGGAGGAGATGAAGTGCTCCCTGCGGTCCTCGGTCCACTTGATCTCCCGCCCGAGCGTCATCGCCGCCCACGGCACCAGCACCTCCTCGGGCCACGGGTGCACGATCTTCACCCCGAAGCCGCCGCCCACGTCGGGGGCGATCACCTCGACGTGCGGCAGCGGCAGGCCGAGGGCGGCGGCCACGGCCATGCGCACGCTGGTGGAGGTCTGGGTGCTGGAGTAGACGCGCAGGTCGCGGCCGTCCCAGCGGGCGTACACGCCGCGGCCCTCCAGCGGCATGCTGGCGCTGCGCTCGATGTCGAGCCGGAAGGCGATCGTGTGCGGGGCGGCCTCGATGGCCTGCCTGGCCCCGCGCCCGTCGGCCGTGGCGACCTCCTGGACGAGGTGCGCGCCGACGTTGCCCGGCACGTCCTCGTGCACGAGCTGCGCCCCCTGGACGGCCTCCTCGATGCCGACGACCGGCTTGAGCGGCTCGTAGTCGACCTCGATGAGGGCGCAGGCGTCCTCGGCGGCGTACCGGTCGGTGGCCACCACCATCACCACCGGCTCGCCGACGTGCCTGACGACGTCCCTGGCCAGCGGGTGGGCGGTGCGGCCGTGCGTGAGCGCGGGGTGCGGGATGAGCAGCGGCAGCGCGCTGCCGACCCGCTCGGGCAGGTCCTCCCAGGTGTAGACGGCGACGAGCCCCTCGACGTCGAGCGCGGCGCTCACGTCCACGTCGCGGACGCGGGCGTGGGCGTGCGGCGAGCGCACGAACGCGGCCGCCAGCGCCTCGGGGCCCAGGTCGTCGAGGTAGCGGCCCTGCCCGGTGAGCAGCCTCGGGTCCTCGCGCCGCTGCACGGCCTCGCCGAAGAGCCTGGTCGTCATGATTCCTCCGCCAGCAGCTCGGCGGCCCGGTGGACGGCCTTGACGATGTTCTGGTAGCCGGTGCAGCGGCACAGGTTGCCCGAGATGCCCTCGACCACCTCGTCGTCGGTGGGCGCCGGGTTCTCCCGCAGCAGGGCCGTCACCGTGCACAGGAAGCCCGGCGTGCAGAACCCGCACTGCAGCCCGTGACACTCGGCGAACGCGCGCTGCACGGCCGACAGCTCGCCGCCCGGTCCCGCCAGCCCCTCCACCGTGGTGATCTCGGCGCCGTCCACGGTCACGGCGAACGTCAGGCACGACCGTACGGGCCGCCCGTCGAGCAGCACCGTGCAGCAGCCGCACACGCCGTGCTCGCAGCCCACGTGCGTGCCGGTCAGGCCGAGGTCGTGGCGCAGGCAGTCGGACAGCAGCCGCCGCGCGGGGACGCGGGCCCGCCTGGCCGTGCCGTTCACGACGAGGGTGATCTCATGCTCCACGGGCCGCCGCCCCTTCCCGCGCCGCGTCGCGCAGCGCCCGCTCGGCCAGCACGCCCACCAGGTGCCTGCGGTAGGCGGCGGAGGCGTGGATGTCGCCCTCCGGATCGGTCACGTCGCGCACGGCGGCCGCCGCCTCCCGCCAGTCACGGCACCCACCCCGATCGGCCCCGCCCCGATCGGCCCCGCCCCGATGGTCGGCCGCGCCCCTGTCCAGATCGACCACGACGGGTCGCGCGCCGACCCCGATGCAGGCGACCCTGGCGCTGTCGGGGGTGACCACGGCGCACACGCCCGCCAGCGCGTAGTCGCCGTGCCTGCGCGCGACCTCCTCGAACGCGACCCCGACCCCCTCCCCCAATGCCGGGAAAAATGCCGACACGGCCAGCTCGCCCGGTCCGACCGCCGACTCCATGGGCCCGACGAAGAACTCCTCCGCCGGCACCTCCCGCACCGTGACCCGGCCGTCCCAGCGGGCCACCCGCACGCTCCCGCCCAGCACCGCCAGCACGGCGGGCAGCTCGGCCGCCGGGTCGGCGTGCACGAGGCTGCCCACCACCGTGCCCCGGTTGCGGATCACCGGGTGGGCCACCAGCCTGAGCGCCCGGGTCAGCAGCGGGTGCACCCCGGCCCGCTCCACGTCCGCGTGCCTGGCCAGCGCCCCCACCGTCACCCCCGCCCGGCCGGCCTCGATCCCGTCGAGCCCGGCGACCCGGTTGATGTCCACGAGGTGCTCCGGCGCGGCCAGCCGCATGTTGAGCATCGGGATGAGGCTCTGCCCGCCCGCCAGCACCTTCCCGCGGACCTCCGCGAGCGTGCGCAGCGCCCCCGGCAGGTCGCGGGGTGCGTGGTAGGTGAACGGCGGCGGCTTCACCCGGCCTCGCTCCTGACGGGCTCGGGGTCGCGGCCCGCGATGGCGCGCAGCAGGTGGTAGCCGCCCAGCACCACGATCGTGCCGAGCGCGATGCCCTCCAGGGTGAAATCGCCGCCGATGGCGTGCTTCACAGGTCCGATGGCCAGGATCATGCCCGCCCCGATCGGAACCATGTTCACGGGGTCGGCGAAGTTCACCCGGTTCTCGATCCAGATCTTCGCGCCGAGCAGGCCGATCATGCCGTACAGGATCACGGTCACGCCGCCGAGCACGCCGCCCGGCGTGGCCGCGACCAGCGCGCCGAACTTCGGGCAGAGCCCGAACGCGATCGCGATGAGGCCGGCGATGTAGTAGGCGGCGGTGGAGTAGACCTTGGTGGCCGCCATGACGCCGATGTTCTCGGCGTAGGTCGTGGTGGGCGAGCCGCCGACGGCGCTGGTGACCATGGTGCCGACGCCGTCGGCCACCACGGCGCGCCCCACGTACGGGTCCACGTCCGTCCCGGTCATCTCCCCGACGGCCTTGACGTGCCCGATGTTCTCCGCGATCAGCGCGATCACGGCGGGCAGCACCAGCAGCACGGCCGAGGTCCTGAAGTCGGGCGCGTGGAAGCTCGGCAGCCCGAACCACGGCGCGTCGGCCACCGACTGGAAGCTCACCCGGTCGTGCGGGAAGGCGGTCGCCACGCAGTACGTGCCCTCGGCCGGGCAGGGGTTGCCTGCCGCGTCACGCAGGTTCGCACCGGGCAGCACGGACGTGACCGGCCCGGCGACCCTGTCGAGCACCCACGACAGCACGAACCCGGCCACCAGCCCGACCAGCACCCCGATCCGCCCGATGAACCCCTTGAACGCCACGATCACCACGAACGTGATCAGCATCGTGACGAGCGCCACCCAGTGGTCCTGCGGCCAGTAGACGTCCGCCACCACGAACGCCAGCCCGAACCCGATCAGCATCACCACCGCGCCGGTCACCACGGGCGGGAAGACCCGGTGGATGACCTGGACGCCGAGGAAGTGGATGGCCAGCCCGGCCAGCGCCAGCACGAACCCGGCGACCAGGATGGCGCCGGTGACGATCGCGTCGGCGCCGCCGGTGTCGCCGCCCGCCGCCGCCCTGATGGCGAACACGCCGCCGACGAAGGACGCGCTGGTGCCCAGGTAGCTGGGCACCTTCCCCTTCACGATCAGCAGGAACAGGATCGTCGCGACGCCCGACATCATCACGGCCACGTTCGGGTCCAGCCCCATGACCAGCGGGAAGACGAACGTCGCGCCGAACATCGCGATCACGTGCTGCGCCCCGAACCCGATCATCCGGGGCCAGCTCAGTCTCTCGTCGGGCCTGACCACCTCGCCGGGAGCCAGGTGCTTGCCGTCACCGTGTCTGGTCCATCCCATAACCATGCGAGCCCCTTGTGCACTGGGCGCCGGACGTACCGTTGCGGGCACATTAGGCCCGGTGGCACGCTCCTACACGGGCATGATCTGCCAAATCTGACCCGCCGACCAGAGAGAACCTCGCGCACACGGCGGCGACCGCCGTGTGAGGGGGCTACCGGCGCACGGCGCGCAGCAGGTGGTAGCCGAGGAGCAGCACGATCGTGCCGAGCGCGATGCCGCTGAGCGCGAACGTGCCGGTGATCGGGAAGGCGACGGGGCCGATGGCGCAGATGATCCCGGCGCCGGTCGGCACGAGGTTGCGCGGGTCGGCCAGGTCGACCTTGTTCTCGATCCAGATCTTGGCGCCGAGCAGGCCGATCATCCCGTACAGGATGGTCGTCACGCCGCCGAGCACCCCGCCGGGGGTGGCCGCGATGAGCGCGCCGAACTTCGGGCAGAGCCCGAACAGGATCGCGATGACCGCCGCGATGTAGTAGGCGGCGGTCGAGTAGACCCGGGTGGCCGCCATGACGCCGATGTTCTCCGCGTACGTGGTCGTCGCGGAGCCGCCCACGGAGGTGGCCACGACGGTGCCGATGCCGTCGGCCATGACGGCCCGGCCCATGTAGGCGTCCACGTCGGTGCCGGTCATCTCGCCCACGGCCTTGACGTGCCCGACGTTCTCCGCGATCAGCGCGATCACCACGGGCAGCACCAGCACGATGGCCGACACCTCGAACACCGGCCCGTGCAGCGACGGCAGCCCGATCCAGTCGGCCTGCGCCACCGCGTCGAGGTTCACCCGGAAGTGCTCGGTCACCTCGCCGCTGTCGTCGGGCGCCGTGATCGGGCCGCCGACGAGGTCCCACACGTAGGACAGCAGGAAGCCGAACACGAGCCCGAGCAGCACCCCGATCCGGCCGAGGAAGCCCTTGAACACCCCGATGAAGACGAACGTGGCCGCCATCGTCAGCAGCGCCACCCACGGGTCCTTGGGCCAGTAGACGTCCGCCGCCACGTACGCCATCCCGAACCCGATGAGCATCACCACCCCGCCGGTCACGATCGGCGGGAAGACCCGGTGGATGACCCCGACGCCGAGCTTGTGGATGGCGAACCCGCACGCGGCCAGCACGACCCCGACGGCCAGCAGCGCCCCGGTGACGGTCGCGTCACCGCCCCCGGCCGCCCTGATCGCGACCACGGCCCCGACGAAGGAGGCGCTCGACCCGACGTAGCTGGGGATCCTCCCCTTCACGATCAGCAGGAACAGGATCGTCGCGACCCCGGACATCATCACGGCGAGGTTCGCGTCCAGCCCCATGACCAGCGGGAAGACGAAGGTCGCGCCGAACATCGCGATGACGTGCTGCGCTCCGATCCCCACCATCCTGGGCCAGCTCAGCCGCTCCTCCGGCTTGACCACCTCGCCCGGCGTCAGGCGCTTCCCATCGCCGTGCACCTTCCACCCCAGCGCCACGAACACACCTCGATCTCCCGCCTGAACTGCGGGTATGTCTCCTGTCTGATGCTGGAGAGCACAATAGAGGGTGCCCCGGGATGCACGCGCACCGGCTAGGCGACGTGGATCTCGAACCCGTCGCCGCTGACCACCTGCCCGGCCCTGATCTTGGCGCGCTTGCGCAGCTCCACCTCGCCGTCCACCTGCACCATGCCCTCGTCGATGAGCTGCTTGGCCATCCCGCCCGTCTCGGTGATGCCGCAGTACTTCAGCAGGTCGCACAGCGGGATGTAGTCGTCGCGCAGTTCGAAGTCCAGAGATTCCACAAGGCAGCAGCCTAGATGCCGCGCATCCGCAGCACGTGCAGGGCCAGCGTCAGGTTCAGCCGCAGGTGGGGGTCGTCGGTGAAGTTGCCGAGCAGCCGCTCCAGCTTGCCGATCCGGTAGCGCAGCGTGTTGTAGTGGAAGTGCAGCCGCCGGGCGGTCTCCGCCACGTTCAGGTTGGTCTCCAGCAGCGACTGCAGCGTGCGCCGCAGGTCGGCGTTCTCGGCGTCGTCGTCGGAGGCCAGCGGGCCGAGCGTCTCACGGACGAACGCGTGCAGCTCCTCGGTGTCGTTGACCAGCGACAGCAGCCGGTAGACGCCGAGCTGGTCGAAGTGCGCCACCGCGCCCGGCCCGTGCAGCTGCCGGCCCACCCTGGCCGCCTTCAGCGCCTGCGAGTACGCCTCCGGCAGCGTCTCCGCGCCGGGGCTGGGCCGGGAGGTGCCGGTGGAGAACGTGGCGGGCGGCACGTCGGCGAAGGCGGAGGCGGCGTCCTTGGCCACCCGGGAGGCGTCGATGGCGGCGTCCACCACGGCCACCACCTCGTGCGAGAACCCGGCCACGGCGCCGCGCGGGTCGTGCCGCCTGATCGCGGCGGTCCAGCAGGAGACCAGGCGGTCCTGGGCGCTGCGCTCGTCGCCGTCGGGGTCGAGCTCGGCCACCAGGACGGTCACCGGCCGCGACAGGTCCCAGCCGAACGCCCGCGCGCGGGTGGTGACCCGCTCGGCCGTGCCGGCCCTGCCGGTGAGCACGTCGCGCAGGAAGTCGGCGCGGTACTTGCTCTCGACGGCGTTGACCGCCTCCTGCCGGGTGACGACGAGGGCGGCGACGGTGGCGGCGCGCTCCAGGATGCCGACGTCGCTGTCCCTGATCGCGGCGGCCGGGCTGTAGGCGACGATCCTGCCGTGGTGGTGGCCGCCCGCGAGCACGGGCACCGAGGCGAACGAGCGGGCGCGGGCGGCGGGCGTACGGGGCCGCGGGGCGGGCAGCCCCTCGCGGGAGATCGACTCCCGCAGGACCGCCACGTGCTCGCCCGGCCCGGCGGTGGCCAGCACCTGGCCGGAGCCGTCGACCGCCGCCACGGCCACGTCGAGGAGCTGCGCCACCTCGGCGGTGACCTCATCCAGCCCGCCCCCGGCCAGCACCACCTGGACCAGCGCCCGGTGCGCCTCCTCCGCCCGCGCCAGCACGGCGGCCTGGCGGTTGAGTATGTCGGTCAGCACCTGGTTGAGGATGTCGTCGAAGCCGACGTCGTTGGGCAGCAGGATCAGCGGGAAGCCGAGCCGGTCCGCCTGCTCCACCATCTCGCCGGGCAGCTCGTCCACGTAGCGGCCGAGCTTGATGGCCAGCGCGGCCAGCCCGCGCTCGTCGAGGTCGGCGACCAGCCGGCCGAGCGACTGCGGCGTGTTGCGCAGCGGGTAGCCGGTGGTGAGCAGCAGCTCGTGCGGCTTGACCCAGGCCAGGATGTCGGGCACCTCCATGACGTTGAGCCGTTGCACGATGCGGCCGAGCCCGCTCTCACCCGCGATCAGCCTGGCCTCCGCGAGGGTGGACACGCCGAGCACCTCTCCCACGGAGACGCCGTGGATGATCGTGCCGGTGCTGGCGAGACGGACGGGGGGCTCCATGGGGAAATTGTGAACCCGGAAGCGGTCTGTCAGGAAGAGCCAACCAACCCGCTGACTGTTGGCAAATTTACCCGTACGGAGGGTTCGGCGGCCGTTCTACGGTCAGGTCCAAGGTCGGTTGGGAGGTCCGGTGACCGTCAGTACATCCGCGCGGCGTACCCGCGTCCACGTCACGGGCGCGGCCAGCACCGCGGTCCGTCCCGTCCTCGAGTCCCAGCGCCGGCCCGCCCGCGTGCTGGCCGCGTTCCCCGCGGGCGTGTACCTGGAGGTCAGGACCGACCTGGAGCCTTCGGTGATCGCCGTCATCACGGGCGAGGCCACCCGGCTGCCGAACTCCGTGCTGCTGTCCGGCCCGCTGCCGCACCTCACCGTCGGTGACGACGCCTCGGTGGGCGACCGGACGATCGAGCTGGGCCCGCTGAGCCTGAGCGTGCGCCGCTGGTGGGATCCCGCGCCGCCGCTGGGCCGGATCGACCCGGCCCGCCTGGAGGACGACCTGCCGAAGGATCCGCCCGGCGCCGGCCTTGCGGGCAACGGCGCGGTGGACATGCTGGCGAGCAGCTGCGCCAAGGGCTGGCTGCTGGGGGCGGTGACGGCGGCGGAGCAGCTCGTGGGGCTGGGGCCCGGGCTGACGCCGAGCGGTGACGACGTGCTGGCCGGGCTGCTGGTGACGTTGCGGCACCTGGGCGCGGCGGCGGCGTGCGACCGGGCGGTCTGGCTGGCCGACTGGCTGGCGGCGACCGTGACGTTCGACGCGCGCACGCGTACGACGCCCCTCTCGGCCACGCTCCTGCACTGCGCGGCCAGGGGCGAGGCCAGCCCCGAGGTGACCGCCGTGCTGCGCGCCGTGGCGGGCGGCTCGCCGACCGAACCGGCCCTGCGCCGGCTGCACCGGCTCGGTCACACCTCGGGCACCGACCTGGCGCAGGGCATCGCCATCGGCGTGGCCGCCGTCCGCTCGCTGAGCGGGGCGCGATGACCGGCCTGCCGCAGGCGGTGCTGGTACGGCGGGGGGCCTACCACGACTCGGTCACGCTCATGCGGGTCAGCCGGGCGCTGTCGGAGCTGCCCGGCGTGGCCGCGGCCATGGTCGCCATGGCGACGGACCTCAACGTCTCGATCCTGCGCGAGATGGGCTTCCCCGTCCCCGAGTCCGACCCGGGAGACCTGCTGATCGCCGTACGCGCGCGGGACACCGACGCGGCGGCCGGCGAGGCGGAGCGCCTGCTCACCGAGGTGGACAGGCCGCGCGCCGCCCCCGAGGAGCAGCCGCCGCTGACCACCCGCTCGGCCGCCGCCCGCGGCCCCGCCGATCTCGTGCTCGTCTCCACCCCCGGCGAGTACGCCTACTTCGAGGCCCTGGACGCCGTCGAGGCCGGCCTGCCCGTCATGATCTTCAGCGACGGCGTCACCGTGGAGCGCGAACGGCGGTTGAAGGAGCTGGCCGAGGCCAGGGGCGTGCTGGTGATGGGCCCCGACTGCGGCACCGCCGCGATCGGCGGCGCCGGGCTCGGCTTCGCCAACGTCCTGACGCCCGGCCCTGTCGGCGTGGTGGCCGCGTCGGGCACGGGGGCGCAGCAGGTGACGTGCCTGCTCGACTGGGCGGGCGCCGGGGTGAGCCACGTGCTCGGGGTGGGCGGCAGGGACCTGTCCGCCGAGGTGGGCGGCCTGTCGGCGCGGCGGGCGCTGCGCATGCTGGACGAGGATCCGGCCACCGAGCTGATCGTGCTGGTCTCCAAGCCGCCCGCGCCGGAGGTGGCACGGGCCGTGCTGGGGCAGCCGCTGCGCACCCCCGTGGTGGTGGCCCTGCTGGGCACGTCCACGGGCGATCTCACGCAGGCCGCCGAGCAGGCGTTGCTTGCTCTCGGCAAGCCCGTCCCCGAATGGCCGTCCTGGCTCGCGCCGCCGGGCACGCGCCCGGCGCCCAAGCGCGTCAAGGGCCTGTACTCGGGCGGCACGCTCAGCACCGAGGCCGCGCTGCTCGCCGGTCAGGGCGACTTCGTGGACTACGGCGACGACGCCTACACCCGGGGCAGGGCCCATCCGGTGATCGACCCGACGCTGCGGGTGGAGGCGCTCGCCCGCACCGGGGAGCGGGACGTGGTGCTCATGGACGTGGTCCTCGGCCACGGCGCCGACCCCGACCCGGCCGCCTCGCTCGCCCCCGCCGTCGCCGCCACTCCCGCCACGGTCGTCATCGCCCTGATCGGCACCGAGGGCGACCCTCAGGACCTGCACCGCCAGGCGGCGGCCTTCCGCGAGGCGGGCGCGTCGGTCTTCACCTCCAACGCCCAGGCCGCCCGCCACGCCAGGAGCCTGGTGTGACGCGCCAGGAGCCGGGGTCGGCCATGCCGGGAGCCTGCGGTGACGCGCCAGGAGTCCCGTCCAGCGCGCCAGGAGTCCCGTCCGACGTGCCAGGAGTCGCCGTGACCAGCAGCCTGCTGACCTCAGCCCCGCGCGTCATCACCGTCGGCGCGGGCCTGCTCGACGAGGCGCTGCACGCGCAGGCCGTCGCCACGGCCCCGGTGGCCTGGCGCCCGCCCCTGCCCGGCACCGCCGACGCCCTGGCCAGGGTGCTGAGCGACCCGCGCCGACAGGAGGCCAACGCGCTGGCCGTGCGCAGGCTGACCTCGGCCCGCCCGCACCTGGTGGGCGTGCGCCGGGCCGCCGAGCTGCTCGACGCGGACACGTTCCTGCACGCGGGCCCGCCCATCACGTGGGAGCGCGCCTCCGGCCCGATGCGCGGCGCGCTGATCGGCGCGATGCTCCTGGAGGGCAGGGCCGCCGACGAGCACGAGGCCGCCGGCAGGCTGGCGGCGGGCGCGGTCGCGCTGCGCCCCTGCCACGAGAACGCGGCCGTGGGCCCGATGGCGGGCGTGGTGAGCCCGTCCATGTGGCTGTTCGAGGTACGCGACGACGAGCACGGCGGCACCGCGTACTGCTCGCTGAACGAGGGCCTGGGCAAGGTGCTCAGGTACGGCGCGTACGGCCCGGAGGTCCTCGACCGGCTGCGCTGGATGGACCGGGTGCTCGGCCCCGCGCTGGCGGCGACGCTGGAACGTACGGGCCCGATCGATCTGCGCTCGCTGATCGCGCAGGCCCTGCAGATGGGCGACGAGCTGCACAACCGCAACCGCGCCGCCACCTCGCTGCTGCTGCGCGAGCTGGCCCCCGCCGTGGTGGAGGCGGCGCCGGGCGCGGCGGCCGAGGTGCTGCGCTTCGTCAACGGCAACGACCACTTCTTCCTCAACGTCGGGATGGCCGCCGCCAAGGCGGCCACGGACGCCGCCCGCGACGTGCCGGGCTCGTCGCTGGTCGTCGCGATGGCCAGGAACGGCACGGACTTCGGCGTGCAGGTCTCGGGGCTGGGCGGGCGCTGGTTCACGGGCCCCGCCGGGGTGCCGGACGGGCTCTACCTCGGCTCGTACGGCCCGCAGGACGCCAACCCCGACATCGGCGACTCCACGATCACGGAGACGTCGGGCCTGGGCGGCTTCGCGATGGCGGCGTCGCCGGCGATCGTGCGGTTCGTGGGCGGGGAGGTGGCCGACGCGGTGCGGGCGACCCGCTCCATGTACGAGATCACGCTGGCCGAGCACCCCGTCTACCAGATCCCCGGCCTCGGTTTCCGCGGCACCCCGGTCGGCATCGACGTCACTCTGGTGGCGCGGACGGGTTTGCTCCCCGTGGTCAACACGGGCATCGCGGGACGCGTCGCGGGGACGGGTCAGGTCGGCGCGGGCCTGGTCACCCCCCCTACCGAAGCCTTCACCAGCGCGTTGCTGGCCCTTGCCGCAGAGAGTAAGTGATCCATTTTAATGCCGACATATCGCCACGTCAGCGGCGATGTAAGACAGCATCGCCTTCCCATGCGGATTCGCCGCCGATATCGTAACGAACCTCATAATCTGCAAGTAGCGTGAAGAACGCACGTGACGGATGAGGCGAGATGGGGGCGGGAACATGGCAGGCGACCGCTTGCTCAGCGGACCCGGCTCAGAGGGAGGGGCCACGGGGGGCGCTCCGCAGAGCCAGGGCCGGCTGATCGGCAGGCGCTACCGACTGATGTCGCCCGTCGGCAGGGGCGGCATGGGCATGGTGTGGCACGCCCACGACGTGCTGCTCGACAGGGACGTGGCCGTCAAGGAGCTGATCCTGCCCTACGGCCTGGACCACGCGGGCAAGCAGGTGGCGCATCGGCGCATGCTGCGCGAGGCCCGCTCGGCCGCGAGGCTGACGCACCCGGGCATCGTGACCGTGCACGACGTGGTGGAGGAGGACGGCCGGCCCTGGATCGTGATGGAGCTGGTCCGGGCGTGGTCGCTGGAGCAGGCCGTACGCCAGAGCGGGCCGCTCCCGGTGATCCAGGCGGCCGAGATCGGCATCCGGGTGCTCGACGCGCTCATGGTCGCGCACGCGGCCGGCATCCTGCACCGCGACATCAAGCCGGGCAACGTGCTGCTCACCCAGGACCGGGTGGTGCTGACCGACTTCGGCATCGCGGCCATCGAGGGTGACGTCACGATCACCCAGACGGGGCTGCTCATGGGCTCGCCGGCGTACATCCCGCCGGAGCGCCTGTCGGGCCAGCCGATCACGCAGGCGGCCGACCTGTGGTCGTTCGGCGCGACGCTGTACGCCGCCGTCGAGGGCCGGCCGCCGTACGAGGGGCCCGACCCGGTGGCGGTGCTCGGCTCGGTGCTCACCCAGGACCCGATCAGGCCGCAGCGGGCCGGCTCGCTCATGCCGGTCATCGAGGGCCTGCTGCGCAAGAACCCGGCGGAGCGGCTCACCGCGCCCCAGGTCATCGAGATGCTGGAGGCGGTGCTGCGCGCCCACGGCTCCCCCAGGCCGCGCGCCCCCGAGACGCTGCCCAGCCAGGCCGACCCGACCCCCGCCGGGCTGCTGCCGCCGCTGGACACCCCGTCGGGGCCGATGCCCTCGCGCATCGTGGAGACCCCGTCCGGTCCGGTGCGGGTGCCGTACGACCCGCTGAACAGCCCGTCCGGCGGCCACGCGATGCCCTACGAGGGCATGACGAGCCCGTCGGGCAGCCACCGCACCGACCAGCTCCCGCCGCTGCCGCGCGCTCCTCAGCCGCAGCAACGCGGCACCTACGACTCGCCGGCCGGCTCCTCGGGCGGCTACGACTCACTGGCGAGTTCTTCGGGCGGCTACGACTCGCTGAGCAGCAGCTCGGGCCCCTACGACTCCTTGAGCAGCAGCTCCGGCCCCTACGACTCCCTGGGCAGCAGCTCCGGCCCCTACGACTCCCTGAGCAGCAGCTCCGGCCCGTACAACGTGCAGGCGGGCCCGCGCCCGCCGTTCGGCGCGCCGCCCGGCCCCCGGCTTGGACGCGATCTCGACGACCTGGACGACCCGAGCGGCCCGCACCCGCAGCCGATCCTGCCGCTGACCACGGACAGCCGGACGTCGTCCGCCGCCACCCCGTGGCCGCTGGCCTCGCCCGACGACCTGCGCGAGCAGTCGCGCGACCTGTCGCACGACATCTCCCGCAGCCGCCTGGCCACCCTGCCCGGCGGCGGTCCGCGCACGGGCAAGAGCCGGCGCCGGGTGGAGGACGAGGACGGCCCCTGGATCCGCGACGGCCGCCCCACCGCGCTGACGATCATCAGCTCCCTGGTGGCCGTGGCCGTCGTGGCGGGCGCCCTGTGGATCGTCCTGACGGGCGGCTCCTCACAGACGCCGATCCCCGCCTCGGCCACCGTCTCGGAAAGCGCCACGACCGACGACGCCTCCGAGCCGTCGATCATCCCCGAGGGGTACCAGGAGCACACGGGCCCCGGGTTCTCGGCCGCCGTGCCGGTGGACTGGAAGCTCGCCACGTCGGGCGGCGTGGCCACGTTCAGCGGCCCGAAGGACTCGGGCATGCGGATCCTGGTCGAGCGGGCCGCCCCGCAGGCCGACGGCGGGCTGTCGGAGCTGAGCCGGCTGGAGGCCGACGGCGGCATGGAGAGCTACATCCAGGTGCAGCTCCAGCGCGTCGACTACCGCGACTGGCAGGCCGCCGACTGGGAGTACACCTACACCACCGCCAACGGTGTCCCCATGCACGCCCTGACCAGGTACGTCTCCATGGACACCGCCGCCTTCAAGATCACGATCGATCTGCCCGAGCTGAAGTGGGACGACCAGGCCGACAGCCGCAAGTTCTTCTTCGACACGTTCAGGCAGGCCACCTGAACCGTATTGCACTGACCGTTCCAAAACGGGTAACGTGCCTGCCATGGCGCGACCGAGGAAGTTCGAGGAGGACCGGGCGGTCGAGGCGGCAATGCGCGCGTTCTGGGACGCGGGCTACGAGGCCACCTCGACCCAGGACCTGTGCGCCGCCACGGGCCTGGGGCGCAGCAGCATCTACAACACGTTCGCGAGCAAGCGCGACCTGTTCGAGCGATCACTGCGGCACTACATGGACGAGCGCAACGCCCGGCTCTCCGAGCTGATGGAGGGCGAGCTGCCGATCAAGGAGAAGGTCAGGACCGTGCTGTGGTGGGCGGTCGAGCCCGACCCCGACGACCCGGCCGGCTGCCTGGTGGTCAACTCCCTGGTCGAGCTGGGCCCGCGCGACGCGGAGATCGCGGAGGTGCTGCGCCGCGACAACGACAAGCGGGTCCAGATCGTCAGGGCCGCGCTTGAGGCCGCCCGCGCCCGCGGCGAGCTCGACGCCGGGCGGGACCCGCTGGCCCTGGCCCGTTTCCTCGCCGCGACGGTCAGCGGCCTGCGCGTGGCGGCCCGTGGCGGGGCCGACCGCGCCACGCTCGAGTCGATCGCGAACACCGCGCTGGCCGTCTACTGACTTTTTCGTGCCATCATTTTGAACTGATCAATCCAAAACTATCCGGAAGGGAGTCCGCCATGCCGTTGGCGGTCTACATCCTGGGGCTCTCGATCTTCGCTCAGGGCACCTCCGAGCTGATGCTGGCCGGGCTGCTGCCCGAGATGGCGCGCGACCTCGGCGTCTCGGTGCCCGACGTGGGGCTGCTGATCTCGGCGTTCGCGATCGGGATGCTGGTGGGCGCGCCGGTGCTGGCCGTCGTGACGTTGCGGTGGCCGCGTCGTACGGTGCTGCTGGCGTTCCTGGCGCTGTTCGCCCTGACACACGTCGCGGGCGCGCTGACGTCGAGCTACGGCGTGCTGTTCGCCACCCGCGTGGTCGGCGCCTTCGTCTACGCCGGGTTCTGGGCCGTGGCGGCCACCACCGCGATCGGCCTGGTGCCCGCGAACGCCCGCGCCAAGGCGATGAGCGTGCTGGCCGGCGGGCTCACCGTGGCCACCGTCATCGGCCTGTCCGCGGGCACGGTGATCGGGCAGCACCTCGGCTGGCGGGCGGCGTTCTGGGCGGTCGCCGGCCTGTCGGCGCTGGCCGGCATCGGCGTGTTCGCCACCATCCCCGGCGGCCGGCCCGACGGCGCCGTCACGCCCCGCGTGTCCGACGAGCTGCGCGCGCTGGCCAGGCCCGCGCTCTGGCTCGCCTACGGCACCACCGCGCTGACCACCGGCGCGCTGCTGTCGACCTTCAGCTACCTCAGCCCGCTGCTGACCGACGTCACCGGCCTGGACCCCGCCTGGGTGCCTGCCGTGCTCGGCCTGTACGGCGTGGGCGCCCTCATCGGCATCACCATCGGCGGGCGGATCGCCGACGCGCGGCCCTACCCGCTGCTGTACGCGGGTGTCACCGGCCTCGTCCTGACCTCGGCGGCGCTGGCCGCGTCCGCGTCCGTGGCCCTGCTCGCCGTCCCGCTGATCTTCCTGCTCGGCGCGTTCGGCTTCGGCGCCAACCCCGCGCTGAACGCCCGCCCCTTCGCCCTCGCCGCGAACGCCCCCACGCTGGCCGCCGGCATGAACGTGGCCTCGTTCAACGCCGGCATCACCGCCGGCCCGTGGGCGGGCGGCCTGGCCATCGGCGCGGGCCTCGGCTACGCCTCCGTCGCCTGGATCGGCGCCGCGATCGGCGTGGCCGGCCTGGCCGCCGTGGCGCTCGGCGCGAGCCTGCACCGCAGGAGCACGATCGCCGGGCAACCGGCCGAAACCCGTGAGATACGGTCTGCCGTATGAGATTGGCGAGTATCTCCTACTATCCCGTCAAGTCCACCTCAGGGCACGAGGTCACCGAGGCCGAGGTCCAGCCCTGGGGGCTGGCGGGCGATCGCCGCTACCTCATCGCCGACGAGAGCGGCGCGGTGCTCACCGCCCGCGTGGTGCCGCGCCTGCTGGCCTGCGTGCCCGTGCTCGACGCCGGCACGCTCACACTGACCGGCCCGCACGCCGAGCCGCTCACGGTGACCCCCACGTCCACCATGCCCGCCGCGTCCGCCACGTCCACCATGCCCGCCGCGTCCGCCACGTCCACCATGCCCGCCGCGTCCGCCGTGTCCGCCGTGTCCGCCGTGTCCGCCGTGTCCACCGTGCGCCTGCCCGCCGCGGAGGTGCGGCTCACGGACTGCGGCGACGAGGCGGCCGAGTGGCTGAGCGCGCTGGCGGAGCGCCCCGTGCGGCTCAAGTGGCTCGACGACCCCACCCGCCGCCCGGTCAACCCCCTGTACGGCCGCCCGGACGACCGGGTGAGCCTGGCCGACGCCTTCCCGCTGCTGCTCACCACGACCGCCTCGCTCGCCCGACTCAACGACTGGATCGCCGACACCGCGCTGGAGCTCGGCGAGGAGCCGCGGGCGCTGCCGATGCGCAGGTTCCGGCCGAACGTGGTGATCGACGGCGTGGCGGAGCCGTTCGCCGAGGACGAGTGGAAGCGCGTACGCATCGGCGAGGTGGAGTTCCGCGTGACCAAGGGTTGCGATCGCTGCGTGCTCACCACGGTCGACACCACGACCTATCGCAAGGGCAAGGAGCCGCTCAGGACGCTCGCCCGTCATCGCAAGCGTGACGGCAAGGTGTGGTTCGGCGTCAACCTGATCCCCGACCTGATTCCCGGCACCTACGGTCGCATCGCGCAAGGAGATCCCGTCATCGTGCTCTAAGGATCACGACGAAAATCCTTATTTCCCGATAAACAGGATCACCGTCCTCTTTGGGGCACTGTTAGCGGTTATGCGAGACTTCACGGGTGACCAGTGCCCCCACAAAGCCCGCTGTCTCGCCCTCTGACCGGATTCAGCGCGTTCAACGCAGAACTCTGGCGGTCCTCTCGGCGGCGCAGATCGTGGGCGGTGTCGGCGTGGCCGTCGGCCTGGCGCTCAGCTCCGTCGTGGTGGACGAGCTGTCACGCTCGACGGTCATCAGCGGCTTCGCTGGCACGGCCACCGTGCTCGGCGCGGCGCTGCTGGCCCTGCCGACCGCCAAGGCGTCGGGCCGGGGCGGGCGCCGGGCGGGGCTCTCCCTGGCGTACACGGCGGCGCTGGTGGGCTGCGTCGTCTCGGCGCTGGCCATCAGCCTGCGCACGTGGCCGCTGCTGCTCGCCGGCCTGGTGCTGGTGGGCGGCGGCAGCGCGGGCAGCCTGGCCGCCCGCTACTCCGCGACCGACCTGTCGCCGAAGGACCGCTCGGCCCGCCACCTGTCGCTGGTCGTCTGGGCCTCGACCATCGGCTCGGTGGCCGGCCCGAACCTGGCCGAGCCCGCCGACCGCATCGGCAGGAGCCTCGGGCTGGTGGAGAAGGCGGGGCCGTTCGCGTTCGCCGCCCTGGCCTTCGCCCTCGCGGTGGTCGTCATCCTCGTCTTCCTCCGGCCCGACCCGCTCACCCTCGCCCGCGCGGGCGCACCGGTGGAGGAGTCGGGACGCAACCGCACGATCCGCACCGCCTGGCAGACCCTGCGCAGCACCCCGATGGCCCGCCGCGCCCTCGTCATGATCGCCGTCAGCCACACGGCGATGGTCTCGGTCATGTCGATGACCCCGGTCAAGCTGCACCACGACGGCTCGAACCTGGACGTCATCGGCATCGTGATCAGCCTGCACATCGCCGGCATGTACGTGCTCTCGCCGGTCGTGGGCTGGCTGGCCGACAAGGCGGGCAAGGTGCCGGTGCTGGTGCTCGGCTCTGCTCTGCTGCTCGCCGCCGCCGCCCTGGCGGGCACGGCCGGGCACCGGGTGTGGCAGGTGACCGCGGCGCTGGTGCTGCTCGGCCTGGGCTGGTCGTGCGGCCTGGTGGCCGGCTCCGCGCTGGTCACCGAGTCGGTGCCGATCGAGCGCCGCCCCGCCGTGCAGGGGCTGTCGGACCTGCTGATGAACGTCTGCGGCGCCACCGGCACGATCGTCGCGGGCGCGATCGTGGGGCTGCTCGGCTACGGCATGCTCGGGCTGGTGGTCGGCGTCATGGTCGCCCTGGCCGGCCTCTGGCTGACCGCCGTCTGGCGCCGCACCTCCTGACACCGCCCCAGCCGCCACCGCCCTGCCCCGGCGCCGCGCCCTGGCGGCCCGCCTCATTTGGCGTCGGCGTAGGACTTGACCGCCACCGCCTCCATCGGGAACCGCACCGGGGTCGCGCCGAACAGCAACCGGCTGGCCTCCGCCGCCGCGGCCGCCACCGCCGCGATCACCTCCTCGGCCAGCTCGGCCGGGCAGTGCACCATCACCTCGTCGTGCTGGAAGAACACCAGCCGCGCCGGCTCCGGCAGCCGCCCCCGCAGCACGGCCAGCAGCGCCAGCGCCCACTCGGCCGCCGTGCCCTGCACCACGAAGTTGCGGGTGAACCGCCCCCGGTCCCTGGCCGCGCGCCCGCCCTCCGGCCCCGACACCAGCTCCTTCCACCGCGCCGACGGGGGCGGGCTGGTGCGGCCGAGCCAGGACCGCACGATCCGCCCCTCCTCCCCCGCCTTGGCCGCGTCCTCGACGAACTGGTAGGCCTTCGGGAAGCGCTGCCGCATCACGGCCAGCAGCTTGGAGGCGTCGCCGCTGGTGCCGCCGTACATGGCGGACAGCATCGCGATCTTGGCGTTGCCGCGCTCGCCGCCGAACGACTGCGCCAGCGCGGAGTACAGGTCGATCTCCCCCGCGGCCCTGGCCAGCCCCACGTCGCCGGCCATCGCCGCCAGCACCCGCGGCTCCAGCTGGGCCGCGTCGGCGACGATCAGCAGCCAGCCGTCGTCGGCCACCACGACCCGCCGCATGACCTTGGGGATCTGCAGCGCGCCGCCCCCGTTGGTGGCCCACCGCCCTGACACGACGCCGCCCACCACGTACTCGGGCCTGAACCGCCCGCCGCGCACCCACTGGTCGGCCCACAACCACCCGTGGGCGCTGAACAGCCGGGCCAGCTCCTTGTAGGCCAGCAGCGGCGCCACCGCCGGATGGTCGATCTGCTTGAGCTCCCACTGCCTGGTCGTCTTCAGCGCCACCCCGGCGCCCTTGAACGCCTTGACGAGCTGCTGCACCGAGTCGGGGTTGACCGCGTGCCCGAACGCGGCCGCCACCTCGTCGGCCAGCGCCTGCAGCTTGGCCGGGCGCATGCCGTGCACAGGACGCGGCCCGAGCAGCTCGGTGAGCAGCGCGTCGTGCACGTCCCTGCGCCACGGCATGCCGTCGTGCGACATCTCGGCGGCCACCAGCGCGCCGGCCGACTCGGCCGCCACCAGCAGCCGGAAGCGGCCGGGCTCGGGCAGCGCGGCGATGCGCGCGAGCTGGTCGGCCAGCACCTCGGCGACCTCCGCCGCGCCGAGCGGCTCGGGCGCGAACAGCGTGCCCGGCGCGCTCGGCTGCTCGTCCGGCACCGGCAGGGCGTGCAGCCTGGCGTGCGCGGCCCTGGCCGAGCGGGGCTCGCCGTAGCGGCCCTCGTACGCGAGCAGCAGGCCCTCCGTCAGCGCGAGGTCGTGGCAGCGCGCCACCCGCACGCCCCGCTCCAGCAGCGCCGGGTACGACTCCCGCGCGTCCGCCCAGACCCAGCGGGGCCCTTCGGCGGCCTCCAGCTCCCGCACGGCGCCCGCGAGGTCGGCGGGACGGCTCACCGCGCCACCGACCGGCAGCACCGTCTCCCCCGCGACCACGACATACACGAGGTCAAGGGTGCCAAACGCCCCCGACAGAATCGACGACGGCCTGGCACCCGGCCTCCCTCAGGTGAGGCTGATGCGCACCTCGTCCTCCACCGGCGGCTCCAGCTCCTGCGCCAGGCACCCGGTGGCCGCGAAGCAGCGCAGGGTCAGCTCCTCGGGGGTGACCGTGGCGTGCAGGAACTGCTTGAAGAACGGCGGCGTGTCCCAGTCGGACAGCTCGGACAGGAAGCGGTGGAACACCTTGTCCACCGGCAGCCGCAGCGGCCACGGCCAGGCGCCGAGCAGCCGCGCCGCCCATCGCATCCGCCGCGTGATCCGCACGGGCCCCGTCGGGCTCCTGACCGGCTCGTTCCTGATGTGCTCCGACATGATGCACAGCGCCTCGGAGGGCGTCAGGCAGAGCCACTTCATCCGCAGCCGCTTGGCGTAGAGCTGGCTGTAGAAGGACAGCGAGTCGCCGCGCAGCGGGTAGCACTTGAACGCGTCCTCGTGCACGCCGGAGACGTCCACCCGCTCGATCGTGTGCGTGGCGTGCATGAAGGCCCCGCCGCCGCCCGACACGATGTACTGGATCACCCGGTCGCCCACCCGCACCGGATAGCGCTGGTAGTTGTGCACGTCGCCGCCGATGGCCGCGACGTAGCGGTGCGCCGGGTCGCGCACGATGTCGTCGATCGTCCCGCCGCCCTCCAGCGGCGACGGCTTGTACTTGTTGCCGGTGTAGATCGGCTTGCCGGTCACCAGGATCTTCGGCCGGGGGTCGAGCGAGACCCGGCGCAGCCACGCGGTCTGCTTCTCGTCGATCACGTTCCTGATGCCGGTGTCGACGCCCACGACCAGCAGGCTGTCGCTCTCGATCGTCCAGTACGGCCCCGGCTGCGTCGCCTGCTGCGCCGGTCTGCCCCTGAGCTTGCGCGCCTCGGCCAGCTTCGCCTCGTCGATGGTCTCCGGCTTGCGCCACAGCAGGCCGCGCAGCCCCCGGTCCGGCTTCGGCTTGAGCGGCGGCGCGTCGCAGAAGACCCGCATGAAGCCGCCGAGCCCGTCGTACCAGTCGTGGTTGCCGGGGATGGCGTAGATGGGAGCGTCGTAGTCCTGGTACGGGCGGAAGAACTTGTCGGCGTACTCGTTGCCCGATCCCGTCGGATAGATCACGTCGCTGGCGATGATGGCGAAGGACGTGTCCTTGCCCAGTTTCACCATGCCCGGAACAACGGCGTACTGCGAGGCGTCGCCTTCCCCGGTATCGCCCAACAGAAGAAAACTGAATTGACTCCCGAGAGACGGTTTGATGCGAAATTCCGGATCAATCCCGCGAGCCTCCTGGGACTCCACCCAGCGCTTCCGCACCTCTCCTGACGGATCACCGAACAACCCCGCCAGGATCTCGTTGCGAGACAGCCAGAGTGTCCGCACATTCAGCCAGGAAAACCCCTGCTTATTAGGTCTGAGCTGGGCAAACGCGCCCGGTTGCACACAGGCCCAACCGGCGCCCTCCTCCGACACCCGGGAGGAAACCTGCTTTCCGCGCTCAGCCGCGACTTCCACCATGACCACATCTTTACCGCGATCTACCCTTTGCGCATCCTGAACGCTCCGTACCGCTGGGAACACAGAAGGTGGGCAATGGTGTAACCTCACCCCCCAAGCAAGCGGTTGGGACTGCCCGGGAGGCTCCCATGACCCGTAACAGCCCGGACGACGCGACACGCAAAGACACTTCCGCGGTGGCGGCCATCGAGGGCCTGCTCGCGTTGGCGGCCGGCAGGCCGCGCTGGGCCGGGGGCGCGGCGCTCAACAACGCCGGCGAGGCGATCGCGCGCAGCCGGGCGCTGGTGGCGCAGTCGCCCGGCGAGCACACCGAGCTGCTCGCCCGGTGCCTGCAGACGACCGCGAGGCTGCTGCTGGCGCGAGGGCGGGCCGTGGAGGCGCTGCCGCTGGCGCAGGAGGCGGTGGCGCTGAGCCGCTCGACCGGCGGCGCCGCGCTGTCCGTCGCCCTGCGGCGCCTGGCCCAGGCCCAGGAGGCCCTGCACCGCTACAGCGACGCCGCCGCCACGCTCGCCGAGGCCGACCGGCTCCGGCCCTCGTCCGACCCGCCCTCCGACTGACCGCTCTCGGACTGGCCCGCTCTCGGACTGGCCCGCCCTCGGACTGGCCCGCCCTCGGACTGGCCCGCCCTCGGACTGCCCCCGCTCTCAAACTGAGCTGCTCGGGCTGGCCGCGCTCTCCGGCTGGCCGCGCTCCCGGAGCGGCCATGCGCGGGTTCAGTCGCGCGGGACGAGCACGCCGGGGTTGAGGATGCCTGCGGGGTCGAGTTCGGCCTTGACCGCCCGCAGGATGCCCGCGCCGACGGGGCCGATCTCGCTCGCGTACGCGTCCAGGTGATCGCGGCCCACGCCGTGGTGGTGCGTGATGGTGCCGCCCGCCGCCACGATGGCCGCGCTCACCGCCGTCTTGGCCCGCTCCCACTGCGCCACGGGGTCGGCGTCCTGCGGGGTCACGACGGTGAAGTAGAGGCTGGCGCCGGTCTCGTACACGTGCGAGATGTGGCACATGACGAGCGGCGAGCCGAGCGCGCCGAGCAACGCCAGCCGGACCGCGTCGTACAGGCGCGGCAGGTTCGCCCAGAAGCCGGCCGTCTCCAGCGTCTCGACGGTGGCGCCGGCGGCGAGCAGGGAGTCGCGCAGGTAGGGGGCGGAGAAGCGGCCGTGCTCCCACGCCTCGCCCGGCTCGGGCCCGAGCGGCTCGCCACCCAGCCGCGCCAGCACGGCGGAGGCGGCGGCATGCCGGCTCGCGACCCGCGCCCCCTCGTAACCGGCGATCAGCAGGCACCCCGAGCCCCCCGCTCCGCCGGAGCCGGAGCCGCCCGCCCCTCCCGGGCCCGCGCCGATCTCGTCCGGCTTGGCCAGGCCGATCATCGTCTCGGTCTCGTCCGAAAGCCGCAGCACGGTCGGCAGCGGCCCTTCCTGGGCGAGCGCCCGCACAGCGGCCGATCCCTCCGCGAACGAGGCGAACCGCCACCCTTCGTACCGCCGCTCGCCAGGAGCCCTGCGCACCCGCAGCCGCAACGACGTGATGACCCCGAAGGCCCCCTCGGAGCCGAGCACGAGCTGCCGCAGATCGGGCCCCGCCGCCGACTTGGGGGCGCGCCCGAGCTCCAGGGTGCCCGACGGCGTGGCCAGCGTGAGCCCCACGACCAGGTCGTCGAAGCGCCCGTACCCGGCGGAGGCCTGCCCGCTGGACCGGGCCGCGGCGAAGCCGCCGAGCGTGGCGTACTCGAAGGACTGGGGGAAGTGCCCGAGCGTCAGCCCGCGCGCGGCGAGCAGCCGCTCGGCCTCGGGCGCCCGCGCCCCCGGCTCGAACCCGGCCACCATGGACTCCTCGTCCACGAACAGCAGCCGGCCGAGCCGCCGCAGGTCGAGCGCGACCACCCCGGCGAAGCCCGAGCGGTCGGCGGCCAGCCCGCCCACCACGGAGGTGCCGCCACCGAAGGGCACGACCGCGACGCGCTCGCGCGAGCACAGCTCCAGCAGCTCGGCCACCTCCTCGTGCGAGCCGGGCAGCACCACGGCGTCCGGCGCGGCGGAGCCGTCGCCCGCGCGCATGCGCAGCAGGTCGGGCGTGGACTTGCCGCGCGTGTGGCGGACGCGGGCCTCGTGGCCGGTCAGCACGTGCTCCGCGCCGACGACCCCGGCGAGCGCGCCGAGCAGCGGCTCCGGCAGCGTGACCGCCGGGAGCACCACCTCTTCCAGCGTGGCGGCGGGCGTGCCGGGCGCGCGCACGCCGAGCAGGTCGCGCAGCAGCGCCCGCACCGGCTCGGGCAGCTCGCGGGCCCTGGCGGGATCTCCCCAGCCCGACCACGACATCGGTTCTCCAGTCACGCTTACACTGTGACACATGACGTCGATTCGTCACAATGAGGCCGTGCTGGACGCGGCCCGCGACTGCGTGCTGGCCTACGGCGTGCGCAGGACGACGCTCACGGACGTGGCGCGGCGCGCGGGGGTGTCGCGGATGACCATCTACCGCCGCTGGCCGGACGTGCGCACGCTGGTGGCCGACCTGATGACCAGGGAGTGGGTGCGGGTGGTCGAGGGGCTGGACCTGTCGGATCCGGTACGCGCCGTCGTCGCCGGCGTCAGGGGGCTGCGGGGGCACCCGTTGTGGCGCAAGATCGTGGAGGCGGATCCGGAGCTGCTCGTGCCGTACCTGCTGGATCGGCGCGGCGCCAGCCACGAGGCCATCCTGGAGGTGCTGGAGCCGGTCGTCGGCGATCCGGCCAGGGCCAGGGCGGTGCTGCTCGTGGCCCAGTCGTTCCTGCTGTCCGCCCCGACCATGCTCGACCCCGTCACGCTGGACGAGCTCGACGCCGAGCTCGCCGCCCTGCTGGAGGCCTACCTTGGATAGCTCGCTGAACGCCGCCAGACGCTCCCGGGAGCTGCGCCGGGTCGCGGAGGAGCGGGTGGACGTGCTGGTGGTGGGACTCGGCGCGACGGGCGCGGGCGCCGCGCTCGACGCCGCGTCCCGGGGGTTGAGCGTAGCGGCGATCGACGCGCACGACCTGGCTTTCGGCACGTCCAGATGGAGCTCCAAGATGGTGCACGGCGGCCTGCGCTACCTGGCGAAGGGTCAGGTCGGCGTGGCGCACGAGAGCGCGGTCGAGCGCGGCATCCTGCTCCGCCGGACCGCTCCGCACCTGGTCAGGGCACACCCGTACCTGCTGCCGCTGACCCCGGCCGTCTCCCGCCGGCAGGCGGCGCTGGTGATGACCGGCTACCGGCTCGGCGACGGGCTGCGGGCCGCCACGCGCACGCCGCGCCGCCTGCTGCCCGGCCCGACGCGGCTGAACGCGGCCCGCGCCCACACGCTGGCGCCCATTCTGCGCACGGAGGGGCTGCGCGGCGCGCTGCTGTCGTGGGACGGCCGGCTGCTCGACGACGCCCGCCTGGTGGTGGCCCTCGCCAGGACCGCCGCCGCGCACGGGGCCCGCGTGCTGACCCGCTGCCGCGCGCTGCGCCTGACGGGCCACGGGGCGCAGGTGCGCGACGAGCTGACGGGCGAGGAGTTCACCATCCGCGCCACGGTCGTGATCAACGCGGCCGGGGTGTGGGCCGGCGGGCTGGACCCCCAGGTGCGGCTGCGCCCCTCCCGCGGCAGCCACCTCGTCCTGGAGCCCGGCACGCTGCCCGGGCTGATCGCGGGCGTGCACGTGCCCGTCCCCGGCGAGAGCAACCGGTTCGCGCTCGTGCTGCCGCAGCCGGATGGGCGGATTTACGTGGGTCTGACCGACGAGCCGGTGGACGGGCCGGTGCCGGACGTTCCCGAAGTGCCCGAGGAGGACGTCAGAACGCTGCTGGGAGTGCTGAACGGGGTGCTTGAGGTCCCAGTGACCAGGGAGGCGGTTGCGGGCGCGTACGCGGGCCTCAGGCCGCTCCTGGCGGCCGACGGGAGGACGGCCGACCTGTCGCGGGAGCACGCGGTGTTCTCGGAGGGCGGGGTCGTGACCGTCGTGGGGGGCAAGCTGACGACATATCGCCGCATGGCCGAGGACGCGGTGGATCGAGCGGTCTCGTCCGGCAAGCTCCGGGCCCGCCGGTGCCGTACACGGCGCATCCCGCTCGTCGGGGCCGGCCCGAGGCCGTCCGGGGTGCCCGCGCGCCTGGCCGAGCGGTACGGCGCCGAGGCCGGGGCCGTGCACGCGCTCGTGAAGGAGCACCCCGAGGAGGTCGGGCTCGGCCTCACCAAGGGCGAGCTGCTCTGGTCGGTCCTGCACGAGGGCGCGCTCGACGAGGGCGACCTGCTGGACCGGCGGACCAGGATCGGCCTCGTCGGGCGCGACAGGGATCGGGCCCTGCCCGCGACACGGGACGTCCTGGAGCGGTTCTCCCGCGCGTAAAGCCGCCGATCCGTTAGGTTAGTCTTACCTAAGTCAGATCGAGGAAGGGGCGGGAGCGTTGGCGAGGGGCTGCGAGCATCCCATGGGATGCCACACCGGCGAGATGCCCACACTGGCCAGCGCCACCGTGGGAGCCCGGCTGTGGCTGCTCGTCGAATACACCGGAGCCTGGCCCTCCCGCCTGGAGAACTTCGAACTTCCTACGGAAATCTCGAAACTCGTCCGGCGGGCGCTCGAACGCGGTATCAGGCCCCAGCTGATCCGCCGTCCCGGCAAGCGGACCCGCCCACGGGAGCAGGGGATCCGTGTGCTAGTGGGCTATGCGGCGGGCGAGAACCCCTGGATAGCGCAGGGTGTCATCGCAGGTCCTGACGATCTTGACCTGGACGCGCTCGTGGCCGGAGTGGTCCCGGAGTCCTGCATACTTGAAGACGAGCCGGTATTTCTGGTCTGCACGCACGCCAAGCGCAATGTGTGCTGCGCCCGCATTGGACTACCCCTCGCTCGGTCCCTGGCCGAAATCTTGCCGGACAGAGTGTGGGAAACGTCACACGTTGGCGGCGATCGCTACGCCGCCAACCTCGTGTGCTTGCCACACGGAATTTTCTACGGCAGCATGTCTCAGGCTGCTGCATCGGCAGCGGCTAACGCGTACCGGTCGGGCGAGATCATTCTCGACCGCTACCGGGGACGCGCAGGCATCCCTGAGCCATTGCAGGCCGTCGAGCACTTCGCCCGAGCCCATACGGGAGAGTGCTCCGTCGGCGCGGTGGCCGTGGAATCCTCCAGGACGGACGGCGACGTCACCGAAGCCATTGTGCGCTGCGGCGACGTCCGGCTCCAGGTTGTGATCGAACCATCGGCGTTCTCGGCGCCGTGTGGTACGGCTTGCGCCGAGACGATCACCACCTACCGGCTGGTTTCGCTGGACAGGCTCACGCCTGTGCGGTACGCCACGCCCGCTCTCGCCTGACTAGGGAACATCACGGCCCGACGTTGCGTTGGAACAGTGACGCCAAAAGCGTCCAATGCGGCTCAATTACCGAAATACCTCTCACGAAGGTGGTTTTCTCATGTCTCAGGTACGTCGGCAGCTCGCCCGCCCGCGCCCCAGCTGGGGTTGGCAGGATGATGCCGCGTGCCGGGGTGAGGACCTCGTGCTCTTCTTCGGCCCCGATGGGGAGCGGCAGCCCGAGCGTGACGTACGAGAGCGGAAGGCCAAGGCGATCTGCGCCCAGTGCCCTGTCCGCAACGAGTGCCTAGACTACGCGCTGTCCCGGCCGGAGAAGTACGGCACGTGGGGCGGTCTCAACGAGGACGAGCGCGCCAGCGAGCGTCGCCGTCGCATGCGCCGCGCGGCCAGCGCCGGCATCTCCGCCGCCTGACACCCGGCAGCATCACCATCATCGCGTGATCACGCAGTTGTCCCGATGAGCCGGAGCCTGGACCTCATGGCCCAGGCTCCGGTGAACCCGGTCGGGGCAACTGCTTGATCAGGCCCGGGTGGTCCCACCCCAGCACGTGATTTCGCACCGCGGGCGCCGTCCGCGGTGGCGAAGTCAGCACATACATCGTAAATCCCCACATTTCCCGACCTGTCCGACATCTGGTGGTCATCGCCCGTTGCCGTGCGTTCGGGATCGTGTCATGTCGCCGCCCTACTGTGCCCGGCATGAAACGCATCGCCATCCTGATGAGCGCGGGCGCGCTGGCCCTCGGCCTGACAGCCGCCCCCGCCGCCGCGGACCCCGACCGGCCCTCCTTCGGGCAGGCCACGCTGACCGGGTTCGCCTCCCTCCCGGCGTTGACCTTCGTCCCCGGCAGCGAGCCGTCGGGCTCCCTCCTCGGCACGTCCCCCGTCAACGGCGTCACCCCGCCGTTCAGCGGCCAGCCCGTGCAGGGCTTCAGCGGCATCGCGCGCCGCCACGACGGCACCTACGACGTGCTGTCCGACAACGGCTTCGGCAACAAGGCCAACAGCGCCGACTTCCTGCTGCGCGTGCACCGCATCAAGCCGGACTTCAGGTCCAAGGGCGTCCAGGTGCTCGGCGGCTTCAACCTGACCGACCCGCGCGGGTTCGTCCCGTGGGCCCTGACCCGCCAGGACCGCACGCTGACCGGCTCGGACTTCGACGTCGAGTCGATCGTGCGCTCGACCGACGGCACGTACTGGATCGGCGACGAGTTCGGCCCGTTCCTGCTGCACTTCGACCACAGGGGCCGTCTCATGGACGCGCCCGTCGCGCTCCCCGGCGTCCAGGCCCCCGAGAACCCCGGCCTGAACGGCGGCCGGCCCGACCTGGCGAGCAGCAAGGGCTTCGAGGGCATGGCCAGGGGCGTGGCCGGCCGCCATCTGTACCCGCTGCTGGAGGGCACGGTCAGCGGCGACCCCGCGGGCACCCTGCGCATGTACGAGTTCGACCTGCGCAAGCGCGCCTACACCGACCGGCGGTGGACCTACGAGCTGGAGGACCCGGCGCACGCGATCGGCGACGCCATCGCCGTCGACGAGAACCGGTTCCTGATCATCGAGCGGGACAACGGCCAGGGCGACGCCGCCCAGGTCAAGCGCATCTACCTGGCCGACAAGCGCGACAGGGACCGGGACGGCGCCCTGGACAAGACCCTGGTCGCCGACCTGCTGAACCTCAACGATCCGCGCGGGCTGGGCGGGGCGCCGGGCACGTTCCGGTTCCCGTTCCAGACGATCGAGGACGTGATCATCCTCGACGACCGCACGCTCGGCGTGCTCGACGACAACAACTTCCCCTTCTCCGACGGACGCACCGCCGGCAAGCCGGACGACAACGAGTTCATCACCGTACGGCTGACCCGCGGCCTCAAGGCCGACCCGCGCGTGTACCGCTGACGCCTGCACCGGCCGCCGTCCATGGGGACGGCGGCCGTCAGCGCGCTCGCCATCGGGGTGGCCGCCATCCGCGTGGCGGATGCCCGCCGATAGGGTCCCTGCCATGCCAGCACCGTTCACCTCACCGGCAGCCGCCGCAGCCGACCTCGAAGAGATCATCCGCCTGGCCGTGGAGACACTCCGGCAGGCACCGGAGCCCGCCTGGGACGCCAAGGCGGGCTCACTCGACTGGACCTGCTGGGAAACGGCCGAGCACCTGGCCGACGACCTGTTCGCCTACGCCGTGCAGCTCGGCCTCACGACCCCACCGCTGGACGTCGACGTCCCCTTCGTGGTGGAGAGCCGCAGGCCGGGCGGCCCGGCCAACGCCGTGCACGCCGACCGCGCCGCGGGCGTCACGGGCCTGATGCAGGTGCTGCAGGCGAGCGGCGCGCTGCTGGCCGCGATGGTACGCACCGCGCCGCCGCACGCCCGGGCCCACCACGGCTTCGGTCCGGCGGACGCCTCGGCCTCCGCCGCGATGGGCCTCACGGAGACCCTCGTCCACGTGCACGACCTGGCCACGGGGCTCGGCCTCGCCTGGGACCCGCCCGCCGGGGTGTGCGCCCGCGTGCTGGCCCGGCTCTTCCCGGACGCCCCGCGGGACACCGCCCCCTGGCCGACTCTGTTGTGGGCGACGGGCCGCGCCGAGCTGCCCGGCCGTCCCCAGCTGACACGCTGGCGCTGGCACAACGCGCAGCCGTGACCGAAAACCCGCGCCGGCGAGACCGTAACCCGGCGCCCGGCCGGGCCTCAGACGATGAGGTCGTCGAACTCCCCGTCCTTGGCCCCGAGGACGAACGCGGTGATCTCGGCCTGGGTGTAGACCAGCGCCGGTCCTTCGGGAAAGCGTGAGTTACGCATGGCGATCTCCCCCGTGGGCAGGTTCGCGACTTCGACGCAGTTGCCGTTGGGGTTGCTCCGCTTGCTCTTGCGCCAGACGACGGGAAGGCGGCCGGCGGGCGTTCCGTTCAGGAACTCGTGCATGGGGGCAGCTCCTCGCGATCTTACGGATGCACGTGCATCCGCGTTTGCGAGGTGACAATACGGCAACAGGAAGTGCTCCATATAGCGGACGACCAAAAATCCGCGTATGGAGTGGATCACAGGGATATCAGCAGCTCATCCGGAAATAAGCCGTTCCAGGAAGCGCCGGGTGGCTTTGGGCTCCTCCGCCTGGATGCTCAGCCGGTCCATGACCTCCATGTAGTGGTCGCAATCGGCGGCCTTGTCCAGGTAGAGGGCGCTGGTGAGCTGCTCCATGTAGACGACGTCGGGCAGCTCCCGCTCCGGGAAGCGCAGGATGCTGAAGCTGCCGCCGGCCGCCGCGTGACCACCGCGGTCGAACGGCATGATCTGCACGGTGATGTTGCGCTCGGCCGTGACCTCCAGCAGGTGCGCGATCTGCTCGCGCATGATCTCCGGGCTGCCCAGCGTGCGGCGCACCACGGCTTCGTCGATCACGGCCCAGAGCGTCAGGCCGCTCTCCAGCCGCCCCTGCCGGGTCATCCGCAACGCGACCCTGCGCTCCAGCTCGTCCTGGGACGCCTTCTCGTGCGCCAGCTCGATCACCGCCCTGGCGTAGGCGGGCGTCTGGAGCAGGCCGGGGACGAACTGGTTCTCATAGGTACGGATGCCGGCCGCGGCCCCCTCCAGCCCGATGTAGACCTCGAACCAGGCGGGCAGCAGGTCGCCGTACTTGTGCCACCAGCCGGGGGCGTTGGCCTGCTTGGCCAGCGCCAGCAGCGGCTCGCGCTCCTCGGGGTCGGTGACGCCGTACAGGGTGAGCAGGTCGGCCACGTCGCGCTGCTTGAAGCTGACCTGGCCCAGCTCCAATCGGCTGATCTTCGCATGAGATGCGCGAATCGAGTACCCGGCGTCCTCGCGCGAGATACCCTTTTCCGTGCGGAGCCTGCGCAGTTGCGTCCCCAGGAGGATCCGCAGCACCGTCGGGCTGCCCGGCGAGTAGCTGAGAAGCTTCCCTTCCGTGCTCTGTGCGCTCACGCCACCGCTCCTAGATCCTCTGCACGTGCAGATGCGATTCGCATCGGTAAACTACGAAAAGTCTTGCATCGGTAAGCACTCCCCGTAAAGATGGGCATTGGATCACCAGACCGCGCTTCGGGGGCCAGAATGACGACTTTCGACGCTCGGCCGCAAGCCGCCATCGCTGCCCGGCCACCACGATGGCTTTCCTCCGTCCTCATGGAGGGGCACACCGGTGAGTGCGACGCCGTGTTCCCCTTTCATCGTGGCACGGCGCTGGAGCCGTCCTGTGTCGCCACGGCGCGCCGGTTCGTCGATCAGACGCTCACCTCGTGGGGCAACCTGGAGCACGCCTTCGACGTCCAGCTGGTGGTCTCGGAGCTGGTGACCAACGCCATGCGGCACGGCGGCGGGGCCGCGCAGCTGCGGCTGCTCTCGCACGAGGCGGAGCTGGCGTGCGTGGTGACCGACTACAGCCGGACCGTGCCCGTGGCCGCCGCGCCCGACGTCTTCTCGGAGTACGGGCGGGGGTTGCGGCTGGTGGACGCGTTGTGCACGGCGTGGGGGTGGCTCTCCCCCGAGGGCACCCGCAAGGTGGTCTGGGCGATCATCGCGAGCTGAGACCCGGGTTCGGGGTCGCGCGGCGTCAGTCGCGGCCCAGCAGGTGCAGCACATCGGTGTCGCTGAGCTGGTCGAAGCGCTCGTACCACTGCCCCACCGCCCTGAAGTCGAGCGGCATCCTGAGCACGACCACCTCGTCCGCCTCCTCCCGCAGGGACCGTACGGTGTCGCGGGCGCCGACGGGCACGGCCAGCGTCACCCTGGCGGGCTTGAGCGTCGCGACCGCCCTCAGCGCAGCCCGCGCGGTGCCGCCCGTGGCCAGGCCGTCGTCGACCACGATCACCTCCCTGCCCTCGACGGGAGGCAGCGGGTGGTCGCCGCGGTAGGCGCGCACCCGCCTGGCCAGCTCCCGCCGCTCCTGCTCCACCACGTCGGCGACGTCGTCCGGGGTCATGCCCAGGCGTTGCAGCAGCACCAGGTCGAACACCGGCTCGCCGCCCTCCGCCACCGCCCCCACCCCGAGCTCCGGCGTCGGCGGGTAGCCGATCTTCCTGGTCACCAGCACGTCCAGCACGGCGTCCAGTCTGCGCGCGATGGGCACGGCCACCGCGACGCCGCCGCGCGGCAGGGCGAGGACCACGGGGTCGTGCGCGTCCCGCAGCCGCTCGGCGAGCTGCGCCCCTGCGTCGGCCCGGTCTGCGAAGAGCTCCATGACCTGTGCCTACCCGCTGACGCCCGCTCCTCGCCTGCCCGGACGCACCCGGGTGAGCGGGCGCACGGGCAGGCCAGGCGGACGGATGGGCGGGCGGGCACGCGGTCGGGTGGCCCGGCGCGCGGTCAGGTAGCCGGGCGCACGGGCAGCCGGACCGGCTGCGCCCGGGTCAGGGGCGGCTGCGGCCCGAGCGGCGCATCTCCTTGGTGATGAGCTTCCACTTGTTCTGCTGCTCCTTGCGCAGCCGGGCATCGGTGCGGGTGGCCATCCAGGCAGCCTCCCGCTGCAGCTTGCGCCAGCTGTCCAGGCGCCGCTCCGGCAGCTCACCCCGCTCCAGCGCGTCGAGCACGGCGCACCCCGGCTCCCCGTTGTGCCCGCAGTCGCCGAAGCGGCACTGCTCGGCGAGGGACTCGATGTCGGAGAAGACGAGATCGACGCCCTCTCCGATGTCGTACAGGCCGATCCGCCGGATGCCCGGGGTGTCGATGACGAGGCCGCCGCCGGGCAGCGGGATCAGCTCCCGGTGCACGGTGGTGTGCCGGCCGCGCCCGTCCGCCGCGCGTACCTGCTGGGTCTCCATGACCTCGCCGCCGGCCAGCGCGTTGACCAGCGTGGACTTGCCGGCGCCGGACGGCCCGAGGATGACGGCCGTGCGCGAGCCGCCCAGGTGCTCGCCGACGACCCGGACCCCGTCACCCTGCAGCGAGGAGACGGCGTGGACGGGCACGCCGGGCGCGGCGAGGCGGACGTCGGCGAGGAGGTCTTCGAGGCCGCTCTCGAACAGGTCGGACTTGGTGATGAGCACGACGGGCGTGCCGCCGGACTCCCAGGCGAGGGCGACGAGGCGTTCGATGCGGCCGAGGTCGGCGAAGTCGGTGGCGTGCATGGACGGCTCGGCCACGAAGACGACGTCCACGTTGGCGGCGAGCACCTGGCCCTGGCCGTCGCCCGACAGGCCGCCGACCGAGTCGCGGCTGACGCCGCCCCTGATGAAGGCGGTCGTGCGGGGCAGGACCTCGTCGAGCTCGTAGCGGCCCTCGGGCAGCCACTTGAGCGCCACCCAGTCGCCGACGCACGGCAGTGCCACCGGGTCGGCGGCGCAGGCGCGGCGTACGCGGGCGCTGTAGCGGGCGTGGTGCTGGCCGTCGGCGGCGATCACCTCGGCGGCGCCGCGGTCCACGCGGGACACGCGGGCCGGGACGGTGCCCTCAGGCAGCTCGGCGGCGCGCAGATCGGTCCAGCCGAGCAGGGAAAGATCGTGAGACAACGTAGTGAAACCTTTGATCGAGAAGGAAGTGAAGCAGAGAACGGGCTGCTCAGACGAGCGCCCGGAGGTGGACTGAGGACACGACGAAGACGGTCACCCGCATAGTCCTCACCTCCTCGATCAGTTGTCGGGTCGACTCTACGCAGAGTGTCCCCGGCGATGCAATCGGATTATCTTCCGCGATCTGTTGAACCGCTCCCGGGCGGCTTCCCGTACCACCTCTCGACGGACTGAGAAAGGGGAATGATGCGAATCAGCACGTATCCCCCGCCCTCGGCCGAGGGAGCCGCCCCGATGGGCAAGCCGCGCTTACGACACTGGATCCGGCGCGTACGCCCGGACGACGAGGTGGTCGTGTCCGCGCTCTACCGGGAATACCACAGGCCGCTGCTGGCCTTCGTGATCCGGCTGACCGCGGGCGATCGGCAGTGGGCGGAAGACGTGGTGCAGGAGACCATGATCCGGGCCTGGCGGAGTGCGGAGCAGCTCGATCCCGACTCGGTCTCGCTGATGCCCTGGCTCGCCACGGTCGCCAGACGTATCGTGATCGATGACCGGCGGCGAAGGGACGCCCGCCCCCAGGAGTCGGGTGACGGGCCGCTGGAGAGCATGCCCGTGCCTGACGAGATGGAGGGACTGCTGCACCAGGTGGTCGTGTCCGAGGCGCTGAAGGCGTTGTCACCGGCACACCGCGAGATCCTCAACGAGACGATCCTGCGGGACCGGTCGGTCAACGACGCCGCCGTGGCGCTCGGCATCCCGGTGGGCACCGTGAAGTCCCGGGTGTACTACGCCGTCCGCGCGTTGCGCATCGCCTTGGAGGAGAGGGGGGTGAAGGCATGACGTCGAGAGTCGAGCACACGGACGTCGGGGCGTACGCGCTCGGGCTCCTGGACGAGGACGACCGGCTGGCCTTCGAGGCCCATCTCCTCGGCTGCTCCTCCTGCCGCTACGAGCTGTCCGACCTGGCGGGGGTGGCCAGCGTGCTGCACGGGATCGGCCCCGTGGAGGACCTCGGCCCTCCTTCCGTCGAGCCCCAGGGCGACGTGGTCGACATGCTGCGGCGCAAGAAGGCGGCCGACCGGCGGACGCGCAGGGGCACGTTCGTGATCGGGATGGCGGCGGCGGTCACGCTGGTGGCCGGCGGGCTGACGATCGGCACGCAGCTCAGCGCCGACGACCCGCCGCAGGTCGCGCAGGGGCACAGCGGCCACATGGGGACGAACATGGGGCCCGCCGAGCAGTTCTACGCCGACGGCAAGCCCATCGAGGGCAAGGGCGTGGAAGGCGTGACGGGCGGGCTGGTCGTGGAGTCCAAGGGCTGGGGCACACACGCGGCGCTCAAGCTGTCGGGGGTGAAGGGGCCGCTGGAGTGCGAGCTGATCTCGGTGGGCAAGTCGGGCGAGCGACGGGTGATGACGGGGTGGTCCGTACCTCCAGCCGGGTACGGAGTGCCGGGGTCGCCCGATCCGCTCTACATGCACGGCGGCAGCGCCACGCAACTCCAGGACATCGATCACTTCGAGGTGGTCACCTCGGGGGGTAAGAAGTTGCTCACCATCCAGGCCTGAAATCGTTCGGGAGATGCCCTCTCACCGCTGGTGGGAGGGCTTCTTCGTGTGCCGGTGAAAAATACGGGGCCGTGGATTGAACCTTCTCGGGGTCCGGCGCGTACTGCCTGCCGTACCGATTGGAAAATCGAGCCTTTTACGGGGTTTCATCATGTATATCCGAAAGATCGCAATTTATGGGGCTTTAGGGGCGTGTGCGCTCGCCGCCCCCGCTGTGCCCGCGTCAGCGTCCGCATCGACGTCCGCGCCCACGCCCGCGCCCGGGGCCGCGCTCGCGTCGGCGTCGGGGTCGGGGTCGGGGTGGGGGTCGGGGGACGACGTCTATCTCGCGGCGGGCCTGCGCGGCGCGAACGAGGTGGACAGCGCCGGCGACAAGGACGGCCGCTCGGCGGTCGTGCTCAGGATCAGCGGCAACGAGGTCACCTTCGCGGCCCGCTGGCACCGGATCGGCGCCCCGACAGCCGGTCACGTCCACGCCGGGGCCCGGGGCGTCAACGGTGACGTGCGGCTGGAGCTCCTGCCCGCGTCCCTGCCGTCCTCCGTGCGTGGCGTCACCGGCACCGTCAGAGCCACGGACGAGCTGGTCAGAGCGCTCGTCGCCGACCCCGGCGGCTTCTACGCCAACCTGCGCGACGCCGCCCACCCCAAGGGCGCGGTACGGGGCCAGTTCCACCGGCTGAGCAAGCCCGTGGACCTCGGCGGCGTGCTGCACGGCAGCGACCAGGCCACGCTCTCCGCCCAGGCGGACGGCGGCCAGGAGGCCCCGGCGGACGACGGCCGGCGGCGCGGCGACCCGGACGGCAAGGCCACGTGGTGGCTGCGGCCGGACGGCTCCTCCCTCGCCTACACCGCCTCCTGGACCGGCCTCGGCCGGGTGACGGCGGGCCACCTGCGCAAGGGCGCGCCCGGCAGGAACGGCGCGGTGGTGGCGGATCTGTTCGCGGCCCCCGAGGGGCTGCCCGAGAACGTGACCGGCGTCGCGGGGGTGATGCCGGTCACCACCAAGCTCGTCAAGCGTCTCGCGGCGAACCCGGGCGCGTACTACGCCAACCTGCACACGCTCGACTTCGACGGCGGCGCGGTGCGCGGCCCGCTCTCCGGCGCGGCGTTCACGCACCCGCGGGCGCTCACCGCGGAGGTGCTGCGCGGTGAGCAGATCTACGCCTGCACGCCGCTGCCGGCGGGCGGCCACGGGTTCACCCAGCTCGGCGTGACGGCCACGCTGCGGCGCGGCATCGACCACTCGTTCGTCACGCCCGCCTCGGGGCCGCCGCAGTGGATCGCCCCGGACGGCAGCGCGGTGCGCGGCTCGGTCGTCACCAGGACGCCGAACGGCAGCCACATCCCCGAGCTGGTCCTCGACGCCACCCGGGCGGGCGCGAGCACCGGCCTGCTCGCCCACGCCACCCAGATCCTGCGCCTCAACACGACCGGCGGCACCGCCCCCGCGGGGCCCTGCCGGCCGGGCGCCGAGGCCAGGGTTTCGTACGGGGCCGACTACATCTTCCTCGGCTAGGGCCTTCCCGGGGGGCGATTCGGTCCCGTCCTCTGAGAAGGCCGTCCCCGGCCGATCCGGACCAGTCCTCCGGGCCGGGATCGGCCACCGCGACGGGGTACTCCGGCCCACCCCGCTCGCACGAAGCGCCCCACCGCGCACCGGGAGCCCGCGCGGTGGGGCGCTTCCTCATGCCAACATCGATTTACAGGCCGGGCGCGGGGAACTGCGCGGTCAGTTCGCTGACCTCGTGGTGCACGCGGGTGATGACGTCCTCGGCGTCGCCCTTGGCCAGGGCGGTGACGACCTCGTCCATCCAGGCGCCGATCTGCCGCATCTCGGCCTCGCCCATGCCGCGCGAGGTCACCGAGGGCGTGCCGATGCGGATGCCCGACGGGTCGAACGGCTTGCGGGTGTCGAACGGCACCGTGTTGTAGTTGGTCTCCAGGCCCGCTCGGTCGAGCGCCTGCGCGGCCGGCTTGCCGCCGATGCCCTTCGGGGTGAGGTCGAGCAGGATCAGGTGGTTGTCGGTGCCGCCGGAGACGAGGTCGAAGCCGCGCGAGGACAGCTCCTCGGCCAGCGCCTTGGCGTTGCGGACCACCTGGTGGGCGTAGTCGCGGAAGGCCGGCTGGGCGGCCTCGTGCAGGGCGACGGCGATGGCGGCGGTGGTGTGGTTGTGCGGGCCGCCTTGAAGGCCGGGGAAGACGGCCTTGTTGAGCGCCGTGGCGTGCTCGTCGGTGGTGGCCATGAGCATGGCGCCGCGCGGGCCGCGCAGCGTCTTGTGCGTGGTCGTGGAGATCACGTCGGCGTGGCCGACCGGGGACGGGTGCGCACCGCCCGCGACCAGGCCCGCGATGTGCGCGATGTCGGCGGCCAGCACGGCGCCGACCTCGCGGGCGATCGAGGCGAAGCCCTCGAAGTCGATCGTGCGCGGGATCGCGGTGCCGCCGCAGAAGATCAGCTTCGGCCGGTGCTCCAGCGCGAGCTGGCGGACCTCGTCGAGGTCGATGCGGCCGGTGTCCTTGCGGACGCCGTAACGGACCGGGTTGAACCACTTGCCCGTGGCCGAGACCGACCAGCCGTGCGTGAGGTGACCGCCGAACGGCAGGCCCATGCCCATGACCGTGTCGCCGGGCTGCGCGAACGCCAGGTAGACGGCGAGGTTGGCGGGCGAGCCGGAGTAGGGCTGCACGTTGGCGTGGTTGACGCCGAACACGGCCTTGGCCCGCTCGATGGCCAGGGACTCGATCTGGTCGATGACCTGCTGGCCCTCGTAGTAACGCTTGCCCGCGTAGCCCTCGGAGTACTTGTTCGTCAGAACGGTGCCGGTGGCCTCCAGGACCGCCTTGGACACGTAGTTCTCGGAGGCGATCAGCTTGACCGTGTCGGACTGGCGGCGCTCCTCGGCCTTGATGAGCTCGGCGATCTGCGGGTCGACGCTAGCGAGAGAACTCATGACTCTCCTGTCATCGTTGACGATGTGCGAAGACCCAGGCGCACGGCCTCCGCTCCTTTCGCTCCCTGGTGGTCGATCCCACCCAATGCGCCAGTCGCGTCTCGTTCCTAGACCTTATCGGATGAGCCAGGGGGCTCATTTCCCGGTGATCAGCAGGTTCGCGAAGTGTCCGAGCGCCTCCAGGTTGGCGCCGCGCATGGGACCGCGCGTCTCGAGCATGCCCGTCAGGTCGGGGCCCTCGACGTACTCGGTGACGAGGTAGGCGGTGCCCCCCTCGATGCCCCCCTCGATGCCCGCGTCGAGCACGGGCGCCGTGCAGAACCTGGCCACCTGCCTGGCCGCCTCGGCCTCCCGGGTGAAGCGGCGCCGGAAGTCCTCGCGCCCGGCCAGCTCGGGCCGCAGCACCTTGAGCGCGACCGGGGAGAAAGCGGGGTCCTGGGCGAGGTAGACGATGCCCATGCCGCCTTCGCCCAGCTTGCGCAGGAGGGTGTACGGCCCGATGCGCCTGCTCTGATCGTTCATCCTGTCCTCAGTGGGAGGGCCGGTCACGCCTCGGTGACGGCCACGTTCTTGATCGAGCCGAGCGGCCCCAGGTTGACGTCCACCCGGTCGGCGGTCTCGGGCAGCCCCTCGAAGACGGCCCAGAGCTGGAGCTGCGCGCCTTGGCCGAACGGCGCGTTGGGGACGGCGAAGCACTGGCAGTGGCCGTCCTTGAAGGCGGGGTGCAGCGGGTTGCCGACCCCGGGCGGGACGATACTCACCCGCGACACGGTCGCGTCGAAGACGCTCGAGCCGAGCTTGCCGTGCAGGGGCGCGTTACCGGTGCCGACGTTCTTGACCGTCCACTGCAGGCGCGCCCTGGTGCCCTGCCGCACCAGGGAGTCGATCCGCACCTCCAGGCGGCTGCCCAGGGCGTCGATCGTGCTGACGGCCGCCGGTGTGCCCGGCTCCTTGCCCGGCTGCTCCCAGGGGCGTACGGCGGCGAGGGTGACGCCCACGCCCACGGCGGCGGCGAGGACCCCGATGAGGATCGGCGTCCAGGGGATCCTGCGCGGCGCGGACCGTGACGCGGACCGTGACGCGGACCGGGGCGCGGACCGCGCCAGGGGCGTCCAGCTCTCCGCGACCGCCTTGGTGGCGGCGGCCACCGGCACGCCATTGCGGCCGAGGAGCCCGTCCACGAGCTGCTGGGCGGTCGGGCGGCGCGCCGGGTCCTTGTCCAGCGCCCGCTCGACCAGGGGCCTGATGCGCTCGTCGAGCCCGTCGAGCTTGGGCGCGTGGTTGATGACGCGGTAGACGACCTCGGGCACGCCGCCGGTGCCGAACGGCGGCCTGCCGGTGCCCGCGAACGTCACCAGGGCGCCCCAGGAGAAGATGTCGCCCGCCGGGGTCACGTGCTCACCCCTGGCCTGCTCCGGCGACATGTACGCGGGCGTCCCCATCGCCGTGGCGATCGTCGCCGCCGCCCCCGGAGTGTCGGCGAGCTGGGCCACCCCGAAGTCGATGACCCGCGGCCCGACCGGGCTGAGCAGCACGTTCGACGGCTTGAGGTCGCGGTGCACGACGCCCGCCTGATGGATGGCGGCCAGCGCGGTGGCCACGCCGACGGCCAGCGCCTCCAGGTTCGAGCCGGTCAGCGGGGCCCGGGCGACCACGGAGGCCAGGTCGGGGCCCTCGACGAACTCGGTGACCAGATAGGCGGTGCCGCGGTCGTAGCCGGCGTCCAGCACGGGCGCGGTGCAGAACCTGGCGACCCGCCTGGCGGCCTCGGTCTCCTTGCCGAACCGCCGCCTGAACTCCTCCCGCGCGGCCAGCTCCGGGCGCATCGTCTTCAGCGCCACGCGCCGCCCCGACGGGTCCCGCGCGAGATGGACGACGCCCATCCCGCCCTCTCCGAGCTTGTCCAGGAGGGTGTACGGCCCGACCCGCTGCTGCACGCTCACCGGTGGGATTATTCCGGACATGATCCGGCCGCGGAATGGCTATCTGGTGCGGCCCACGCCCGGCCAGAGCCGGTCCACCTCGGCGTTCAGGATGGCCCCGATGAGCACGGCCAGCGCCGTGATGTAGAGCCACAGCAGCAGCGCGATGGGCGCGGCCAGCGAGCCGTACACCGAGACGGGCGAGAACCAGGCCGCCAGCACGGCGCGCAGCACGGCCGCGCACAGGATCCACAGGAACAGCGCCAGGATCGCCCCCGGCAGCTCGCGGTACCACTTGGTGCGCACCGGCACGCTCACGTGGTAGAGCACGGTGAGGAAGAGCACCGAGCCGATGATGACGACCGGCCAGTAGAGCAGGTCGATGAGGATGCCGTAGTCGGCGGGCAGCGCGTCCTTGATCAGGGTCGGGCCGACGACGAGGATCGGCATGACGATGATGCCGATGATCAGACCGATGACGTAGAGGCCGAACGACATCAGCCGGGTGCGGATGATGCCGCGCTCCTCCCCCAGCCCGTAGGCGACGGAGATGAGGTCGACGTACACGTACAGGGCCCTGGAGCCGGACCAGAGCGACAGCAGGAAGCCCAGCGAGATGATCGACACCTTGCCGGCGTCGTCGCTGAGCACGTCGGTGAGCAGCGGGTTGATCACCTTGTTCACCGCGTCGTCGGTGAACAGCAGCCCCGCCTGGTCGATCACCCAGGTCTTCACCTGGGCCACGACGGTGGGGCCCAGCCAGGTGCCGAGCTTGCCCAGCACGCCGATCAGGCCCAGCACGAACGGCGGCAGTGACAGCAGCGCGAAGAAGGCCGCCTCGCCCGCCAGGCCGGTGACGCGGTAGGTGACGCCGGCGTTCGTGGCGGCCCGCACGATCGCCCACGACTTGGTGTCGAGCACCCAGTTCAGCCTGGCCCGGGCATGGGAGACGAGCCCGCGCTTGGGCCTGGGAGGCGCATCGGTGGACGTCATGGCACCCAACGGTATTTCGCAGTGACTCTACGGGACAGCTTACGTCCCGGACCTGCCCTAGTCGTCGTCGACGATGCGCGCGCCCAGCGGGAGGAGGGAGACCGGGATGAGCTTGATGTTCGCCACGCCCATCGGGATGCCGATGATGGAGATGAACAGGGGGATCGAGGTGACCACGTGGCCGATGGCCAGCCAGATGCCGGCGACCAGGAACCAGATGATGTTGCCCAGGAGTGAGAGGACACCGGCGTCCGGGTCGCGGACCACGGTGCGGCCGAACGGCCACAGCGCGTACTTCGCGATTCTGAACGAGGCGATGCCGAACGGGATCGTGATGATGAGGATGCAGCAGATGATGCCCGCCAGCGCGTAGCCCATCGCCAGCCAGATCCCCGCGAACACCAGCCAGATGATGTTCAGGATTGTGCGCATGCTCACAGCATGTCACGGATCATGAGGCGAGCGTCATCCGGAATGACCCCGATCAACCCCTGACATCGGGCTCCGGCCCTTTCCGGGTGGCCCGGCGAAACACTGCGCGATCCGCATCCAGGACCGCGCGGGCTCGCCCGTCAGCTCCAGGCCGGTGTCCGACAGGTGGATGCGCTGGGTGACGGCCAGGCAGAAGTCGAGCACGGTGCCGCGGACGAGGGAGGCGGCCCCGGCCGGGCCGGCCGTCCAGGTGCCGCCGTCCGGCAGGGCCAGCTCCACGCGTACGGGCTCCTCGGGGACGGGCAGGCCGCGCACGGCGAAGCTGTACGGGCGGGCCCTGAAGCCCATCGTGGCCACGTGCCGCAGCCGCGCCGTCGGCTCCCTGACGACGCCGAGCGCGTCGGCCACGTCCTGGCCGTGCGCCCACGTCTCCATCAGCCGCGCGGTGACGAACGAGGCGGCCGACATCGCCGGGCCGAACCACGGCACGCGGTCGCGGGCGCCGAGCGTGGCGAAGACCTCCAGGCTGTGCGCCCGGGACGCGCGGAACCAGGCGTGCAGCTCCCGCGGCGCGCTCCCGCGCGACTGCGCCGCGACGTCGTCCACGGAGGTGAACCGCCGCACCCAGTCAGGGAAGCCTTCGGGGTCGCCCGCCGCCCGGACGGCGGCGTCGTCGAACCAGGCCAGATGGCTCACCTGGTCGCGGACCGCCCACCCCTCGGCGGGTGTGGGCCGCTCCCAGTCGTCGTCGGAGAGGGGCTGCAGCAGGGCTTCGAAGGACGCGGTCTCGGCACGCAGATCGTCGAGCAACTCGGCCATGAGGTCCACGCGCGCCAGCCTAACCGGAACGACGTTCTGGGAGAATAATGCTTAACGTGATCTGCGACAGCTGTAAGGACAAACGCCACGAGGACTGCCGCGGCGGCTCCTGGTGCGACTGCCAGCACAAGGAGCAGGCGCTGCCGGAGGAGTCGGAGCTCGACTGGCCCCGGCAGGGCTGAAGGCCAGGCAGAGGGGGCCACTATCCCACACTCTGGACCCGGTATTGGACATCTCGGACAGCCGGAGTAGTCTCGAAGCATGCCAGCGGACCCCATGCTCGTCGGTCGACGACACGTCGATCTTCAGCGTGTCCGCAGTGCCATCTGTTGCGACGCCCGCTAACCCATCTCGATTTCTACCGCTGAGCGCGTCGCACTCCATCCTCTCCAGCCCTGCCCTTCGATGATGAAGGCAGGAGGACGTTGCGCGCGCCCATGATCCGAAGGACGCGCAATGAGCACCCCTGCCAGCCGCACTCCTGCCAGCCGGCACCACAAGCGCCCGCGCGGCGAAGGCCAGTGGGCCCTTGGCTACCGTGAGCCGCTCAACAAGAACGAAGAGAACAAGAAGAACGACGACGGTCTCAACGTCCGCCAGCGCATCATCGACATCTACTCCAAGCGGGGCTTCGACTCGATCGACCCGGCCGACCTGCGTGGCCGCATGCGGTGGTACGGCCTCTACACCCAGCGCAAGCCGGGGATCGACGGTGGCAAGACGGCGGTGCTCGAGCCGGAGGAGCTCGACGACAGCTACTTCATGCTGCGGGTGCGCATCGACGGCGGGCAGCTCGACCTGGCCCAGCTCCGCACGATCGCCGACATCTCCAACGACTACGCCCGCGGCACCGCCGACATCACCGACCGGCAGAACATCCAGCTCCACTGGGTGGAGATCGAGTCGGTGCCCGACATCTGGGAGCGGCTGGAGGCCGTGGGGCTGTCCACCACCGAGGCGTGCGGCGACACCCCGCGCGTGATCATGGGCTGCCCGCTGGCCGGCATCGACACCGACGAGGTGCTCGACGCCACCCCGCAGATCAGCGAGATCTACGACCGGGTCGTCGGCAACCCCGCCTACTCGAACCTGCCGCGCAAGTTCAAGACGGCGCTGAGCGGCTGCCCGGCGCACTGCACCGTGCACGAGATCAACGACGTGGCGTTCGTCGGCGTGGTGAACGAGCGCGGCGAGGCCGGCTACGACCTGTGGGTGGGCGGCGGCCTGTCGACCAACCCGATGCTGGGCAAGCGGCTCGGCGTGTTCGTCAGCCCCGAGAAGGCGGCCGACGTGCACGAGGGCGTCGTCGGGATCTTCCGCGACTACGGCTACCGGCGGCTGCGGCACCGGGCCAGGATCAAGTTCCTGGTCAGCGACTGGGGGCCGGAGAAGTTCAGGGACATCCTGGAGACCGAGTACCTCAAGGAGAAGCTGCCCGACGGGCCCGCCCCGCAGCAGCCGCGCAGCAACCGGCGCGACCACGTGGGCGTCTTCCCGCAGAAGGACGGCAACTTCTACGTCGGCTTCGCGCCCAAGGTGGGCCGGGTCGACGGCGACAAGCTGCACCTGATCGCCGACATCGCCGAGCGGCACGGCTCGAACCGGGTGCGCACCACGGTCGAGCAGAAGATGGTCATCCTCGACATCGCGCCCGAGCGGGTCGACTCCATCGTGGCCGAGCTGGAGGCCAACGACCTTCAGGTCAAGCCCTCCACGTTCCGCCGGCAGACGATGGCCTGCACCGGCATCGAGTACTGCAAGCTCGCCATCGTCGAGACCAAGGCCACCGCGATGGACCTGATCGACGAGCTGGAGCGGCGGCTGCCCGACTTCGACGAGCCGCTGACCATCAACCTCAACGGCTGCCCCAACTCCTGCGCCCGCATCCAGGTCGCCGACATCGGCCTGAAGGGCCAGCTCGTCGTGGACGAGAACGGCGACCAGGTCGAGGGCTTCCAGATCCACCTCGGTGGCTCGCTGGGGGTCAACGCCGGGTTCGGCAGGAAGGTCCGCGGCCTCAAGACCACCGCCAAGGCGCTGCCCGACTACGTGGCGCGCGTCGTGTCCAACTACGACAGCCAGAAGAAGGAAGGCGAGTCGTTCGCGGACTGGGTTCAGCGAGCAGACGAGGCCGACCTGAAATGACCACACGAGCGGTTCCCTTCCACTGCCCCTACTGCGGCGAAGAAGACCTTGAACCCTACGAGGGAGACGGCGGCTGGTACTGCCGCGCCTGCGCTCGTGCCTTCAAGCTGAAATTCCTTGGAATCGGAGTGAAGATATGACGCTGGTCGACATAGAGGTCGGGCTCAGACAGCAGCGTGGCACGCTCGACCTCCAGGACATCGTCGAGTCCGCCGCCGAGTTCCTGGAGGGCGCCCCCGCGCGCGAGATCATCCGCTGGGCGGCGGCCACGTTCGGCGACCGGCTGTGCCTGACCTCCTCGATGAGCGACGCCCTGCTCATCGACCTGGTCAGCCGGGTCAAGCCCGGCGTGGACGTGTTGTTCATCGACACCGGCTACCACTTCGCCGAGACCATCGGCACGCGGGACGCCGTGCAGCAGGTCTATGACGTCAACGTGATCGACATCAAGCCGTCGCGGACGGTCGCGGAGCAGGACCGCGACCTCGGGCCGCGCCTGTTCGGCCGCAACCCGGACCTGTGCTGCTACCTGCGCAAGGTGGAGCCGCTGAACCGGGCGCTGGAGCCGTACCTGGCGTGGATCTCCGGCATCCGCCGCGACGAGTCGCCCAGCCGGACCGGCACCAAGGTCGTGGAGTGGGACGCCAAGCGGCAGATGGTGAAGGTCAACCCGATCGCCTCCTGGACGCAGGAGGACGTGGACAACTACATCGCCGACAACGGGGTGCTGATCAACCCGTTGCACTACGACAACTACCCCTCGATCGGCTGCGCCCCGTGCACGCGGCAGGTCGCCGAGGGTGAGGATCCGCGCAGCGGACGCTGGGCGGGCCTGGGGAAGGTCGAATGCGGCATTCACCTGTGATCCCCAGCGGGGGACCCGTCCCGTTGGCAGGCGGGACGGCCCCCGGCCGCGTGCCACTGGTGGCGGTGGCGCACGGGTCACGTGACCCGCGCGCCGCCGCCACCGTGGCCGCGTTGCTCGACCGGGTGCCGCTGGACGTGCGGGTGGCCTACCTGGACCACTGCGCCCCGACCCTCGGCCAGGCCCTCACCGGCCTGCGCGAGGCCGTGGTGCTGCCTCTGCTGCTCACCGAGGCCTACCACAGCCGGGTGGACCTGCCTGCGGCGCTGAACGAGGTGCGTGCGCGCGAGCCCCGGCTGCGCGTCCGCTACGGGCACACGCTGGGCCCGCACCCGCTCCTGCTGACCGCGCTGGAGCGGCGGCTGGGCGAGGCGGGCGTGCCGGCGGGCGACCCCGACACGGCGGTGGTGCTGGTGTCGGCGGGCTCCAGCGACGCGCGGGCCAACGCGGTGGTCGCGGAGACCGCGCGGGCGTGGCGGCGGTCCGGCTGGTGGACCGTCACCCCCGCCTACGCCTCCGCCGCCTCCCCCACCCCGGCCGAGGCCGTCGCCTCGCTGGTGCGGGCGGGGGCGCCTCGGGTGGTCGTGGCGCCGTACCTGCTGGCTCCGGGGTACTTCGCCGACAAGGTGCGCCGCGACACGCTGGCGGCTGGGGCGTCGCTGGTGGCCGATGTGCTGGGGGCTTCACCCGAGCTGGTGGACGTGCTGCTGGAACGGTACGAGGCCGCACAGCGCCAGCCGGTCACCCTGGCGGGCTGAGCCTGGGCGGCGCCCCGGGCCGCCCACGGGGACGCCGGCCGTGGTGGCCAGTGTGGCGCAGCGGTGCGGCGCGGATCACGTGGCCGCGCCAGGCGGTGCGGCCGCCGCAGCGGCGCGGTGGGGTGTCAGAGGCCGAGGTGGCGGTGCTGGTCGCGGATCTGGCGGCGCAGTTCGCGCTCCTGACCGCGGATCTGGCGCCCGATCTCGCGCCAGTCCTCCCCGTGCAACCGCCGCCAGTGCTCGCGCCACGCCGCGAAGCCGCGCTGGAGCGGCTGCGCCTGCGAGTCGCCGATCACCTTGACGTCGCCCATCACGGCGTACGCCTGCACCCGCACCACAGGCACGTTCATCCCCGGCGGCGCCTGCTGGACGTTCACCTTCTTGTCGCCCATGACCGCCATCCCGTCGAGGTCCACGTACACCCCGTCAGGCACGATGATCTTGACGTCGCCCATGACGGAGACGGCCAGGATCTCCACCCGGTCCGTGCGCACCTCCGCCTCGCGCAGGTCGAGCAGCACGTCCCCCATCACGGCGACGGCGCCGAGCTCCTGGTCGATGCGCCAGGTGCCGCGCCGCTTGGAGTCGCCCATGACGCCCACGAACCACCGCCGCTTCTTGCCCTGCGGCGCGGGCGCCTGCATGGGGGCGGCCACGCCGGCGCCGGGCAGGTCCTGGGTGAGCAGGGCCAGCTCGGCGTGGGTGGTCGCGGTGTAGGCGGCCTCCGTGCGGTCGGTCAGCTCGGCGAGCGTCAGACGGCCCTCGACCGAGGCGACACGGAGCTGCTCGACGACGGCCTCGCGCTCGGCGTCCGACGCGCGGACCTCACCGGGATCAGTCATACTCGCAACATATCGCGTTTGGGGCCGGAAGCAGCATCCTCCTTGGGGAGGAATCCTGCCATCCGTCGAAACATGCACATTCGGGATGGAATCTGAACCGGTCCGTGGGCGGGGCACGTACCACGCGATGACACGGGGCCCCGGCCTTGGTCCGGGGCGCGGCCGGACCAGGCTAGGGTCCCTTGTCATGCATGCAGAACAGCTCTACCGCGCGGCGTTGATCGGAGACATCGAGACCGTGGGCAAGCTGCTCGCCGGTGGCCTCGATCCCAACACGCCCAGCGAACGTCCGGAGGATGGCTCCGAGGAGGGCGGGCTGGCCCTGTGCGCGGCGGCCTCCCGTGACCGCACGGAGGTGATCACGGCCCTGCTGGCCGCCGGCGCCGACGTCAACGCCAGGGAGGACGGCGGCTGGACGGCGCTGCTGTGGGCCGCCGCCAACGGCCACGCCGACGCCGCCAGGCTGCTCATCGAGGCGGGCGCCGAGGTGGACGTCACCAACGACGTCGGCGACACCCCGCTCACGCTCGCCGCCAGCCGTGGCGCGCCCGGCGTGGTGCAGGTGCTGCTGGAGGCGGGCGCCGACCACGAGAAGTACGACGGCGACGGCGACACGGCGCTGGAGGTCGCCCTCGGCTGGGCGGGCGTGCATCTGGAGAGCGCGCTGCTCGAGCAGATCGAGCAGGACGGCTGGGAGTACGTGGTGGCCCGCCAGTACGCCAAGGACGGCACGGAGCTGATCACCGTGGCCGGCCGCTCCGCCGACGGCGAGCAGAGCGAGCAGGTGCAGGCCCAGCGCGGCCACGCCGCCGTGGCGACCCTGCTGGAGGACGCGGCGGGCATCCAGTCGCCGGTGGAGCAGCTCGTGGCCAGGGCGCTGGCGCACCGCGACGTCGACGAGGACGCCGAGACCTGGTGGATCGTGGCCGACTCGCTGGGCAGGCGGGCCGACGACGAGACGTACGAGGCACTGGCCCGCCTGTGCGTGAGCGAGGACGCCAGGGAGCGCGAGTTCGGGGTGGACGCGATCGCGCAGTTCGGGTTCTCCGACGGGGAGAAGCCGTACCTGGAGCGGACGCTGCCGCTGCTGCAGAAGATGGTCACCACGGAGGGCAACCCGCAGGTGCTGCGCTCGGTGCTGGCCGCGCTCGGGCACCAGGGCGATCCGCGGGCGCTGCCGTACGTGCTGGACATCCTCGGCCGTCCCGGCCACAAGCGCACGATGACGGACGCGATCGCGCTGTCCGACGTGCTGCCGCCGGACCATGAGGAGGGGCTGGCGCTGCTGATCTCCATGACCGAGGACGACGACTCGGAGATCCGCGACTGGGCCACCTCCGGCCTCGCCGGTCTGGCCGCCGACACGCCGCGGATCAGGGAGGCGCTCGCCGCCCGGCTGTCGGACCCTGACCTGCGTACCGTGGCCGAGGCCACGCGCGGCCTGGCCGACCGCGGCGACGAGCGGGCCGCGCAGGGGGTGGAGAGGGTGCTGGCGGAGAGCGACGACGAGTACGCCAGGGAGCTGGTCACCCGGCCCGCCGCGGAGTCCTGACCCGCGGGGGGCTCGGTCGTCGTCGAGCACGCGGCTCAGTCCTGACGCGCACGGGCTCGGTCGCCGTCGAGCAGGCGGCGCGGTCCTGGGCCGCGCAGAGCTCAGTCGCCGTTGAGCACGCGGGTCACCCAGTCGAGGGTCCCCGTGCTCAGGGCCTCCTCGGCCAGGCGCTTGCCCGTCTCGGTGGTGATCGCGGCCAGTGAGCTGTCGATCCAGCCCTGGACGTTCTGGTGGCCCTGCTCGCGGTACTCGACGGCCTGGATGAGGCACTCCAGCTTGTCGGCGTCGCGGGCGCAGACGGCTTCGAGGGTGGCCTTCTCCTCGTACTCGGCGACGGCGTCGCACACGACGGAGGCCACCTCCGCCGGCAGGCCGCGCACCTGGTCGGCGGTGACGTCCTCGTTGGAGGCGGCCTTGAGATAGCGCTTGCCGATGTACGGGATGTCGGTGACGCGGGTCTCCTGCGTGTCGTGGAAGAGGCTCATGAACGCGGCCCGCTCCGGGTTGCCGCCCTCCATGCCGGCGATGACGGCCGCGATGACCGCCGCGCGGAAGGAGTGCTCGGCGATGCTCTCCGGATCGCGTACGCCCGCGACCAGCCAGCCGGTTCGCTTGTAGCGCTTGAGCAGCCCGAACTCGTACAGAAACCCCGCCAGACCCGTCACGTCACCTGCCACGAGGACCCCCTTCTCGTCATGCGCGGAGTCTGATTCTTCCCCCGAAACCACAAGACGAATGCCGTGACCGGCCGACTGGTCACGGCATTCGCCCAGGGCGTCGTGCGGGCGCACGCCTGGGCGCTCAGGACGTCCGCACGCCGGGCGCGAGGGCACGGGCGCACGCCGGGCGCGAGGACACGGGCGCACGCCGGGCGTAGGAGGCGTGCGCCCCCGGTGCAGGGCGCGGGCGCCTGCCCGGCCTCCGGTCAGCCGTAGTTCTCGTCGCCGAACGGGGACCACTTGTGGAAGTCCCACTTGAACGGGTCCTCCTTGTGGTGGTCGTCCTTGATCGGCTTGTGGCCGTCCTTCACGGGCGGCTCGACCGGCTCGACCGGCTGCTCGGCCCGCTCGGGGGCGGGCTCGACGTGGTCGCGGTGGTGCCGGTCGCCCGAGTGGAAGTCGTGCTCGTAGTAGTGATCATGGTGGCGGTGGTGACGGTGGTGGTGGCCGTGGCAGCGCCAGCCGCCGCACCAGCGCCGGCCCCAGCCATTGCCGCACCAGCGGTCGCCGCAGCCCAGCACCGGCTTCTCGCCTGCGACGTGGGAGACGCCGGTGGGGACGGCGGTCGCGCCGGCGACCCCCTGGCCCGCGGGAAGCAGCATGATGCCGGCGGTGGCGCCGGCCAGCGCAAACGCCGCAATACGCCGATAAGCACGACGCTTCTGTGATATTTCGGAATTCACGTGCATTGTTTCCGTCCTGGGTAGTTCGACCCGGAATGCCGCAACCCTTTTCTCAAGGGCACTCGGACAAGGGCAGACGTACCCATGCACAGAATCCCATTTACCTCCACCAACCCAAACAACCCGTCAAATCCCAAGCCGGAAATGACCGCCGCAGATATCAGCCCTATTTGCGGGGTTACGGGCCTGAAAGGCTGGGGGCAGTGGCCAGCACGTCCCTGGCCAGGGAGAGATCACCTTCCAGCTCGGCGGGGAACTCGGCCGGATCACCCCGTCCGCCGAGCAGGAAGCAGAACTGCTTCACGTCCGCCGTGATGCGCGCGTCCGGCTCGCCCGGCGCGGCGTCCGCCACCCCCAGCGCGATCCGCCACTCTCCCCCGCCCGCGCCGGTCAGCGTGAGGTGCAGGGTGCGGCCCGCACCGTCCACGCCGCCGAAGAGCATCGTGAAGGGCAGCAGGCGGGCGCACAGGTCGGCGGTGGGGTGGATGTGCTGCGCGATCGGGTCGGGCAGGCGGATCTCGGCCGTCTCCGCCGCGTCGGAGGTGTGCACCCACGTCTCCAGGCACCTGGCCAGGATGTGGTCGTTGACCGGGGCCTCCAGGCCGTCGACCGTGGCCGGCGTCGCGGGCGGCAGGTCGGCCAGATGGCGGCAGAGGGCGTCGGCCTGCGCGCGCCAGTCCCTGCGGGTCTGCTCGGGGCTGCGCGCCCGCTCGTACGCCTGGACGTCGTTCGTCCGGGACGCCGAGTCGACGGCACCGATCGGCGGGCCCAGCACGGGAGCGCCGACGGAGGCGGCCAGCAGGCCGTCCTTGGCGGCCAGGTGGGCGACGAGCTCCTGGAGCGTCCAGCCCTCGACGATGATCCGCGACCAGTCGTCGTCCACCGCCGAGGCCAGCAGCGCGTCCATGGCGGCCACGCGGCCCGCGTACGGCTCCGCCCAGGCGGCGGTGGGTGCCGCCGGCCGGCGCCTGGCCCTGGCCCCGGCGAGGAGCTGGGGCCGCAGCGAGCGGGCCGGCACCTCGGGGTCCTCCATCAGCGCGTCGAGGTAAAGACGCTCGACGGGGTCCATCACACCTCTTCCTCAGTATGCGGCTCCACCTGAGCCGTGTGCGGCGGCCAGGCGTCCATCACACTTCTTCCTCTGCCAGCGCGTCCGCCAGGCGCCGTAACGCCAGCCGGATGCGCGACTTGGCCGTCCCCTCCGGCACGCCGAGCTCCTCGCCCACCTGCCGATAGGTCCTGCCACCGAAATAGGCCAGCTCCACCGCCTCGCGCAAGCCCTCGGGCAGTGAGGTCACCGCCTGCCGTACCCGCTGGGCCTCGTCGGCGGCGAGCACGGTGTCCTCCAGCCGCACGGGCTCACGCTCGAACAGCCTGGGCCCCAGCGCCGACACCCTCCTGCGCTCCTCGGCCCGCACGTGGTCGACCGCGCGCCGATGCGCGATCGTGGCGAGCCAGGCGCGCAAGGTGCCGCGTTCCGGGTCGTAGGCCAGTGGCCGCTCCCAGAAGACCAGGAACACCTCCTGCGTGATGTCCTCGGCGATCACCCGGTCCCTGGTGACCCGCAGGGCAAGACCGAAGATCAGCGAGGAGAGCCGATCGTAGACCTCCCCCAACGCGGACTCATCGCCGCCGACCACCCGCTGGTGCAGCAGGCGGTCGTCGTACGGTGCCTCCACTGGCACCACACTCCCGTTTATTCCGGACCAAGGCGGCGGGTGCGCCGCGACCCGAGCATGTCACTATTCGCACCAAATGTAGAGCCGGATGACCGACCGGCAAGACTCTTTCGGGCCACGATAGGGTCGAACGGTAACAACGGAGGGAGCATTCGCCATGGCCACCACTCGCACCGCCACCACCCAGTGGAAGGGCGCCCTGATCGACGGTTCGGGCACCGTCTCGCTCGACACCTCGGGTGTCGGCACCTTCGAGGTCTCCTGGCCGTCCAGGGCCGAGTCCGCCAACGGCAAGACCTCCCCCGAGGAGCTCATCGCCGCCGCCCACTCCTCCTGCTTCTCGATGGCGCTGTCGCACGGCCTGGCCGGCGCGGGCACACCGCCGGAGTCGCTGCAGACCAGCGCCGACGTGACGTTCCAGCCGGGCGAGGGCATCACGGGCATCGTGCTCACGGTGAAGGGGCACGTCCCCGGCATCACGGCCGAGCAGTTCCAGGAGGCGGCCGAGACGGCCAAGGCCAACTGCCCCGTGAGCAAGGCGCTGGCGGGCACCACGATCAGCCTCAAGGCCGAGCTGCTCTAGCTCGCGGCGCACCTACGGAGAGCGATCAGGTCATTGGAAGACCAAGAGCGCTTTAGCGTGCGACAATCGGGTCACATGCGCGAGGTCTGGCCGGGCGAGCCCTATCCACTCGGCGGCACCTGGGATGGCGTTGGCACCAGCTTTTCGGTGTTCTCCGAGGTCGCCGAGCGGGTCGAGCTGTGCCTTTTCCACGATGACGGCTCAGAGGAACGCGTCGACCTCCCCGAGGTCGACGGGTTCGTCTGGCATGGCTACCTGCCGGGCATCCAGCCGGGGCAACGCTACGGCTACCGGGTGCACGGGCCCTACGAGCCGTCGCACGGCCACCGGTGCAACCCTGCCAAGCTGCTGCTCGACCCGTACGCGAAGGCGATCGACGGCGACCTGGAGTGGAACCAGGCGCTGTTCCCCTACTACTTCACCGACCCCACGCGGCGCAACACCGAGGACAGCGCCCCCTACATGCCGAAGAACGTGGTGATCAACCCGTTCTTCGAGTGGGGCAACGACCGGTCGCCGCGCGTGCCGTACCACCAGACGGTGATCTACGAGGCGCACGTGCGCGGGCTCACCATGCGCCACCCCGACGTGCCGCCCGACCTGCGGGGCACCTACGCCGGGGTGGGGCATCCGGCGATCATCGAGCATCTGCTGTCGCTCGGGGTGACGGCGGTCGAGCTGATGCCGGTGCACCACTACGTGCCCGAGCACTTCCTGGTGGCCAGGGGCCTGACCAACTACTGGGGCTACAACACCATGGCCTACCTGGCACCCCATGGGCGCTACTCCAGCTCGGGCACCAGGGGGCAGCAGGTGCTGGAGTTCAAGGCCATGGTGCGGGCGCTGCACGAGGCGGGCATCGAGGTCATCCTCGACGTGGTCTACAACCACACGGCCGAGGGCGACCACATGGGCCCGACGCTGGGCTTCAGGGGCATCGACAACGTCGCCTACTACCGGCTGCACGACGGCGACCGGCGCTACTACCTCGACTACACCGGCTGCGGCAACTCCCTCAACGTGCGCTCGCCGCACGCGCTGCAGCTCATCATGGACTCGCTGCGCTACTGGGTGCTGGAGATGCACGTCGACGGCTTCCGCTTCGACCTGGCCTCGGCGCTGGCCAGGGAGCTGCACGACGTCGACCGGCTGAGCGCGTTCTTCGACCTGATCCAGCAGGATCCGGTGATCTCGCAGGTCAAGCTGATCGCCGAGCCGTGGGACGTGGGCCCGGGCGGCTACCAGGTGGGCAACTTCCCGCCCCTGTGGACGGAGTGGAACGGCAAGTACCGCGACATCGTCCGCGACTTCTGGCGGGGCACGCACTCGGCGCTGCCCGAGTTCGCCTCCCGCCTGACCGGCTCCGCCGACCTGTACGAGTCCTCCGGCCGCCGCCCCGTAGCCTCGATCAACTTCGTCACCTGCCACGACGGGTTCACGCTGAACGACCTGGTCTCCTACGACCACAAGCACAACGAGGACAACGCCGAGGACAACCGCGACGGCACCAACGACAACCGCTCCTGGAACTGCGGCGCGGAGGGCCCGGTCGAGGACCCGCAGATCGTCACGCTGCGCCGCCGCCAGCGCCGCAACTTCCTGGCCACGCTGTTCCTGTCGCAGGGGGTGCCGATGCTCTCCCACGGCGACGAGATCGGCCGCACCCAGCGCGGCAACAACAACGCCTACTGCCAGGACAACGAGCTGGCCTGGGTCGACTGGTCGCTGGTGCACGCAGAGTCGGAGCTGCTGGACTTCGTCCGGGCGCTGTCGAAGCTGCGCCGCGAGCACCCGGTCTTCCAGCGGCGGCGCTTCTTCCACGGCCGCCATCCCGACAACGGCGCGCGCGACCTGGTGTGGCTGACGCCCGGCGGGCAGGAGATGACGGCCGGCGACTGGCACATCAGCTACGCCAAGTCGCTGATGGTCTACCTGAACGGCGACGCGATCACGGAGATGGGGCCGCGCGGCGAGCGGATCACCGACGACTCGTTCCTGCTGCTGATCAACGCCCATCACGAGAACCTGCCGTTCACGCTGCCCGGCGAGGAGTTCGGCGAGCGGTGGCTGCCCGTGCTCGACACCACCCACGACGTGGTGGAGGAGGCGTTCGCGGAGGACGGGTGGCAGGCGGGCGACGTGGTGGCCGTCACCTCGCGCTCGCTGCAGGTCCTGCGCCGGCCCAGGCCCGCCAGGTCCTGAGCGCCGCGCGCAAGGCGCGGGCCGCGGGTCCCTGAGCGCGGCTCAGAAGACGCGGGCCGCGCTGGCGGTGAGGAAGACCAGCGTGAACGCCGCCACCCCGGCCAGCCCGTGCAGCGTCACGGCCAGGACGGGGAAGCCGCGCCCGGCCATCTGGTGGCGGCCGGCGCCGAGCCACCGGGTGAACATCGTGAAGCCGAGCAGCGAGGCCGCCGCCAGGCCCGCGAAGGCCGCCCAGGCGAGCGCCCGGCTGCCCGTGGCGAGGCCCGCGACGTAGCAGGCCAGCGCCGAGACGGCCAGCACCGGGTGCGCGAAGACGACGGCGGCGGGGAAGCGGGTGACCTTGGCGCGGCGCAGGCCGCCCCCGGACAGCCACAAGGAGAGCAGATACACCCCGGCGAGCGCGGCGACCGTCCATGCCACGGCGGTGAGCAGCCCCACAGCGTGCCTCCCGTCAGTCCCCATCCCTATCGTCACGTTAAGCGGACAAATGCTGGTACGTCCTCCGATACGGAAAAGCGGTATCCGTCCGCAAAACCCCTGGCCGATGGAGTGTCGGTGGCGTGTGCCAAGGTAGAGGGGTGCGGCGCATCTATCCCGACATACAGGACAATCCGGATATCGTGCAGGCTTACGCCTACCCCGACGACCGGCCATGGCTGCGGCTCAACATGGTCGCCAGCGCCGACGGCGCCGCCTGGCTCAAGGGGCGGTCAGGGCCGCTGTCGAGCAAGGGCGACAAACGCATCTTCCAGACGTTGCGCGGGCTGGCCGACGTGGTCGTCGCCGGCGCCGCGACCGTGCGCAAGGAGGGGTACGGCCCCGTCCCGCCGCGCGACACGTGGGCGGAGATCCGGCAGGGGCGGCCCGAGGTGCCGCCCATCGCGGTGATCACCCGCAGCCTCGCCCTCGACCTCGACGGCGAGCTGTTCTGCGACGCGCCGAGCAGGACCATCGTGATCACCTGTGAGGCCGCGCCGCACGAGCGGCGCGCGGAGGCGGCCAGGCGCAGCGACCTGATCGTGGCCGGCGAGGAGAGCGTGGACATGCGGCGGGCCGTGGCCGAGCTGCACGAGCGCGGGCTGACCAGGGTCCTGTGCGAGGGCGGGCCCCGCATCAACGCCCAGCTCTCGGCCGCCGACCTGGTCGACGAGCTGTGCCTGTCGATCAGCCCGCTGCTGGTCGGCGGCGGTGCGGCGCGCATCCAGAACGGCGAGCCCGCGCAGGTCACACTGGATCTGAGCCAGGTGCTGGAGGAGGATGGCGTCCTCTTCTGCAAGTACACGAGGGCCACTCACGGGGACGACGAGGGAGCGCAGCCATGACCGACGAGCCGACCGCACCGGAGGTGCCCGAGGAGCCGGAGCCGGTGCCCAACCTGGTGGTGCGGCCGCCGGTGGCGCCGATGCTGGCCAAGCCGGTCAAGGCCATGCCGAAGCAGGACGGCACCCTGCTCTACGAGCCGAAGTGGGACGGGTTCCGCTGCATCATCTTCCGTGACGGTGATGAGGTCTACTTGGGCAGCCGCAACGAGCGGCCGTTCACCCGCTACTTCCCCGAGCTGGTCGAGGCGGTCAGGGCCGAGCTGCCCGACAAGGTGGTGATCGACGGCGAGATCGTGCTGCCGGTGGGCACGCAGCTCGACTTCGACGCCCTGCAGCAGCGCATCCATCCCGCCAAGTCGCGGGTGACGATGTTGTCCGAGCGCACGCCGGCCCAGTTCATCGCCTTCGACCTGCTGGCGCTGGGCGAGGAGTCGCTGATGGAGACGCCGTTCTCGCAGCGGCGGGCGCGGCTGGAGTCCCTGTTCGGTGAGAAGGCGGGCTCGGTGCGGCTCACGCCCGTCACGACCAGCTACGAGCAGGCACTCGAATGGTTCGAGACCTTCGAGGGGGCCGGGCTCGACGGCATCATCGTCAAGCCGGGCGACCAGCCGTACGTGCCCGACAAGCGCACGATGTTCAAGGTCAAGCACGAGCGCACCGCCGACGTGGTGATCTGCGGCTACCGCGAGCACAAGACCGGGCCGATCGTGGGCTCGCTGCTGCTCGGCCTGTACGGCGACGACGGGCGGCTGCACCACGTGGGCGTGGCGGCCTCGTTCCCGATGAAGCGCAGGGCCGAGCTGGTCGAGGAGATCAAGCCGTACCTCGCGGAGCTGAGCGAGCACCCGTGGGGGCACTGGGCGGAGCAGGCGCAGGCCAACCTCGGCCAGCCGGCCGCCGGGCCGGCGACGGGCGGGCAGCGGGTGCCGGGCGCGGTGTCGCGGTGGAACGCCAAGAAGGACCTGTCGTTCATCCCACTGCGGCCGGAGCTGGTGATCGAGGTGGCCTACGACCAGATGGAGGGTGACCGGTTCCGGCACACGGCGCAGTTCCGGCGGTGGCGGCCGGATCGTACGCCCGAATCGTGCACGTATGAGCAGTTGGAGCGTCCGGTTAGTTACAACCTTGACGACATCCTTGCCCGGTAACGCCGTATCCCGTTATATCTCGACATATGGCAACAGGGGATGAGTTAAAGGCCGCAGTGTCCGCGCGTCGCGACCTCGGGCCGGAGTTCGAGGACGCCGTCGTGGAGTCGTTCCTCGACAAGATGGGGCAGGAGATCGACCGGCGGGTGGACGAGCGGCTGGCTCAGGCCGGGCCGAAGGGCGGCAAGCTGGCCAGGCCCGGCCCGTCGGAGGGCCAGCGGCTGGCCCTGGCGATCGTCTCGCTGTCTCTGGCGACGCTCTCGACCGTTCTGTTCGTGCTGGTCGACAGCGAGAGCAGCGCGGCGTTCTGGATCTGGCTCGGCACCATCATCGTCAACGGCCTCTACAACGCGCCGCGCAAGGGTTAGGCCAGCCAGATCAGCCCGGCGAACCGGCCGCCGGGCTGCTCCCTGCGGTGGGAGTAGAGCTCCTGCGACTCGATCGTGCAGCGCGCGTCGTGCCGCACGTCGGTCAGGCCCGCCGCCCTGAGCTGGGCCTCGATCCCGGCCCGCAGGTCGAGCGCGGGCGTCTGCCAGGACGTCGTGGACCAGGTCGCGGGGACCTTGGCCGCCACCCGCTCGCGCAGGTCGGCGGGCACCTCGTAGCAGCGGCCGCACGCGCCCGGGCCGATCAGCGCGACCATCCTGCCCGGCTCGGCGCCCTTGGCCGCCATGGCCTCCACCAGCGCCGTGGCGATGCCCGCCTCGGTGCCGGGACGGCCGGAGTGGGCCGCGCCGGCCATGCGGGCGACCGGGTCGGCCACCAGCACCGCCGGGCAGTCGGCCCCGAGCGAGGCCAGCGCCAGGCCGGGCTCGGTGGTGAACACGCCGTCGAGCGGGGGCGGGTCGTCGCCGAACGGCTCGCTCACGTACGCGACGTCCGCGCTGTGCACCTGACGCATGAACACCACGGCCCGCACGCCCAGCTCGGCCCGGAGGCCGTCGCGGTTGGCGCGCACGTTCGCCGGATCGTCGCCGACGAGGCCGCCGAGGTTGCGCGAGCCGTAGGGCGGGGCGCTGACGCCTCCGTGGCGGTCGGTGACGGCGACGTGGACACCGGGAGCGAGCTGCATGCCCCCGATCCTAGAGCCCCTGCCAGGCGACCTGCCGCTCGGCGAGGAAGGCGGGCACGGCGGCGTGGAAGTCGGCGCTGCCGAACACCGTGGCCACGATGTCGTCGCCGTCCGGCAGGTTCGCCACGCGCAGCCGCCGCACCGCCTCCTTGGCCGCCCACATCGACAGCGGCGCGTGGGACAGCAGCCGCTGCTCCACCTCCGCCTGCCGGGCGGCCGGCGCGTCCGGCTCGCACAGCTCGGCCACGAAACCCGCCGCGCACGCCTCCTCCCCGGTGAACATGCGGGCCCGCAGCAGCATGTCCAGGGTCAGCGCGTTGTGCTGGGCGGGGCGGTTGAACACCACGCGCAGCACGGGGCCGTCGGCGGTGACGAGCAGCTCGCTCATATCTTCTCCTTCGTGGACAGCAGCCTGCTCCGGGGTCGGGTGATAGCGACGTCGGGGAACCGGGCAGAGCTGGAGCTGCAGGGCGAGGACGACGCCGGCCGCCGCACCACACGCCCGGACGTACCGAAGTGATCTACAGCGAGGAGACGAACCCCTGATGACCAGCCTTACCGACCTCCACGCCCTGATGTCCAGGCTCGGGCACCCGGTGCTGCAGTCCGCCGGGCCCGACGCCGGGTCGCGGTTCGCGGACGGGGCGCCGTACCGCTTCGAGATCCCCAGCGTCGAGGGGCCGGAGGTGCTGGAGGCGGTGGTCGCCGAGGCCGACCGGCTCGGCGTGCCCGTCGCCAGGACCTCGCAGGGCAGCGGCGTGATGATGCTGACCGACGACGACATCACCCGCATGGCCCGGATCGGGGCCGAGCGCGGCATCGAGGTCAACCTCTTCCTCGGGCCGCGCGCCGCCTGGGACACCGGCGGCCAGGCCAAGCTCACCCAGGCGGTCGGCGCCGCCGCCCGGGGCAACGCGATGGTCGCGGCGTGCGTGGCGGACGCGCTGCGCGCCTGCGCCCTGGGCATCCGCAGCCTGCTGGTCGGCGACCTGGGCACGCTCGACGTGCTGCGCGCGCTCAGGTCCGACGGGACGCTGCCCGCGAACCTGGTGCTGAAGACGTCGGTGCTGATGCCGCTCACCAACGGCCCGACCGCCGCGATCTACGAGCGGCTCGGCGCGACCACCGTCAACGTGGGCACCGACCTGACCGTGCCGCATCTGGCCGAGATCAGGGCCGCCACCGGGCTGCCGATCGACCTCTACCTGGAGGTGCCGGACGACCAGGGCGGGTTCGTCCGCTTCTACGAGGCCGTGGAGATCGTCCGGGCCGCCGCGCCCGTCTACCTGAAGATGGGGCTGCGCAACGCGCCCAACATCTACCCGTCGGGCGGGCATCTCGGGGTGGTGCCCAAGGAGCTGGGACGCGAGCGGGTGCGGCGGGCGGCGCTGGTGCAGCGGCTGATCGAGCAGCTCGACCCGGCGCTGGCCAAGCCGTCGCAGACCTCCGACCTGGGCGTGCCCGAGGTCTGACGGGCCGGGTGATCGGAGACGTGGACGTGCCGGAGGGTCTGACCGGCGGGTGATCGCCAGACTTGGACGTGCCCGAGGTGTGGTGGGCGGGTGATCGGATCGTCATGTGCGGCGAAGGGTTTGGAGAAGGGCCGCGCGTGCGCTCCCGTCCGGCGCGCCGGCTCCGTGATGCTGGGCGGGTGCTGCCTGCGGCGGGGCCTCGCCCGCGGATCGGAGTCCACCTTGTCCCAGACGTACGACCCACGGCACACGGCCGTCCTGCTGGTGGACCCCTACAACGACTTCCTGTCGGAGGGCGGCAGGATCTGGCCGCGCGTGGAGGCGGTGGCCACGCGGGTCGGGCTGCTCGACCATCTGCGTGCCGTGGTCGCCGCCGCCCGTGAGACCGGCGTACGGGTGATGTTCGTGCCGCACCGCCGCTGGGAGCCGGGCGACTACGAGACCTGGGACCACCCCAACCCCACCCAGCGCGGCATCATGGAGCGGCACAGCTTCGCCCGCGGGACCTGGGGCGGGGAGTTCCACCCCGACTTCCAGCCGCGGCCGGGCGAGGTCGTGGCCAGGGAGCACTGGGCGCAGAGCGGCTTCGCCAACACCGACCTGGACATGCAGCTCAAGCAGCACGGCGTCACGCACGTCGTGCTGATCGGGCTGCTGGCGAACACCTGCATCGAGTCCACCGGCCGGTTCGCCATGGAGCTGGGCTACCACGTCACGCTGGTGCGCGACGCGACCGCGGCGTTCCTGCCCGAGATGATGCACGCGGCGCACGAGCTGAACGGCCCCACCTTCGCGCACGCCATCACCACGACCGGCGAGCTCACCGCCGCGTTCGGCGCGGCACGGTCCTGAACGTCAGGCATGCAGGCGGTGGACCGTGAGGGGGCCGCCGCCCCACCGGCCGATCGCCTCCTCGTCGGCGAAGGCGAGCACCCGCATCATGTTCCCGCCGTCGCTCAGCTCCACGTTGCGGCGCAGCCGGGTGACCAGCTCGGCGGGCAGCCTGGTGGTGCCGGCCTCGATCGTGTCGCCGTAGTGCGGGGCGAAGGCCACTCCGGCGAAACCGCACCGGCCGAGCAGCGTGCGCACGGTCTCGGAGGAGTAGAACATCAGGTGGTTCTTGGTGAAGCCGCTCCAGTTGCTCCCGTACGCCTTGAGCAGCAGCGAGTGCGCGTTCACCGTCAGGATGAGCAGCACGCCGCCGGGCGCCAGCAGGTCGCGGAAGCGCCGGAAGTCCTCCAGCGGCCTGGGCAGGTGCGCGAGCACCGACCACAGGGTGATCACATCGAAACCGCCGGCGGCTATCTCCGGCACGTCCTGGGGCGCCCCGAAGTAGGTGCGGGCCTTGCTGAGCCGCTCGTTGGCCTGCTCGACGGACTCCGGCGACAGGTCCACCCCGTAGGCGTCGAAGCCGCGCTGCTCGGCCAGCTCCAGGAACAGCCCGACGCCTGAGCCGAAGTCGAGCAGCCGCCGCTCCTTGCCCTCGTCGAAGACCGGGGCGAACGCCTTCATGGTCAGGTCGTAGCGGCGCTGCCGGTTGGCGGCGTACTTGCCGGTCAGGAAGTTGCTGTAGCCGGTGGCGTACAGGTCTCCGAGGCGCTCGGGGCGGACGTTGGGGTTGCGGTAGAGGAAGCCGCAGGACGGGCAGCGCACGACGTGGTAGCGCCAGCCCTTCCCGCCCGTGGGGGTGAACAGCGGCTGCTGGCGGGACTCCCCGCACATCATGCAGCTCAGGAACTCCTCGATCTCGCCCAGCGGCCGCAGCCGCTCGTACTCGGCGAGCGACATGACCGGCGCCCGTCTGATGAGCAGGCGCCACTGCGCTTCCCTGATGAGCCTCTCGCCTGGACGGACGTAGACCCTCTGGCCCCACGGGACCTGGTCGTAACGCGAGCCGTATGCCAGCCGGCCGAGCAGTTTGGATGCCATAGCCACCACCTTTTGTGCGTTTGTGCCCGGGCGCTTCGCGGCTATGCACGCGTCTTGTGCCGCTTTGCATGATCTTTAGGCTGGCCGCGCTTGTTGAGCAAGCATATGCTTGGTTCATGCCTGAGTTCCGCAACCTCATCGGCGGCGAGCTGGTCCCCGCCGCCCGCACGATGGACACGGTCAACCCGGCCACGGGCGAGGCGTGGGCCACGATCCCCGCCGGCGGCGCCGCGGAGGCCGAGGCGGCCGTCGAGGCGGCCACCCGCGCCTTCCCCGCCTGGTCGGCGCTGCCCGCCCTGGCCAGGGCGCACTACCTGCGCAAGGTCTCGGAGGTGTTCGGCCGGCACGCCGAGGAGCTGGCCAGGCTGGAGACGCGCGACAACGGGCGGATCCTGCGCGACACCCTCAAGCGGGACCTGCCCGGCATGGCGTACCTGTGGCAGCTGGCCGCCGGGCAGTGCCTCGACGCGGTCAAGGGCGACACCGTGCTGCTGGGGCCGGACACGCTCGGGCTGACACGGCGCGAGCCGTACGGGGTGGCGGTCTGCATCATTCCGTGGAACTCCCCCATCTCGACCTTCTCCGCCAAGGCCGCGTACGCGCTGGCCGCCGGGAACACGGTGATCGTCAAGCCGGCCGAGCAGGCCAGCGCGTCGGTGCTGCGGCTGGGCGAGCTGCTGGCAGAGGTGTTCCCGCCCGGGGTGCTGAACATCGTCAGCGGCCTGGGCGAGGAGGTCGGCGACGCCCTCGTCCGGCACCGCGGCGTCGGCAAGATCAGCCTCACCGGCTCCACCGCCACCGGCCAGGCCATCACCCGGGCCTCGGCGGACGCGCTCAAGCCGATGACGTTCGAGCTGGGCGGCAAGTCGCCCAACATCGTCTTCCCCGACGCCGACCTGGACGCCGCCACCCAGGGCGTCACCGTGAACTCCGTCTACACGGGCAACGCCGGCCAGGTGTGCGTGGCCGGCTCGCGCATTCTCATCCACCGCTCGATCTGGGACGAGCTGCTCGGACGCATCGAGCGGGCCTGCGCCGGGCTGGTGCTCGGGGATCCCCTCGACCTGGCGACGACGATGGGGCCGATCGTGTCCGCCGGCCAGTACGAGCGGGTCACGTCGTACCTGGAGCTGGCCGAGAAGGAGGGCGCGCGGCTCGTCTTCGGCGGCCGGACCGGCGCGGACGTGGTGCCCGCGCTGCCCGGCGGTTACTGGGTGGCGCCCACGCTCTACACGAGTGAGGACAACGCGCTGCGCGTCTGCCAGGAGGAGATCTTCGGTCCGGTGGCGGTGGCCATCCCGTTCTCGACGGAGGAGGAGGCGGTGGCGATCGCGAACGATTCGCCGTACGGGCTGGCCGCCGGGGTGTGGACCCGTGACCTGGGGCGGGCGCACCGGCTCGTCCGGGATCTGCGCAGCGGCACGGTGTGGGTGAACACCTTCAGGCAGATGCCGCCGGGGCTGCCGTTCGGCGGGGTCAAGGACAGCGGCTACGGCCACGATTCGGTCCTCGAGTACACCCGCGAAAAGGCGGCCATCATCCAGATTTAGTTGGATAGATTTACGCCTCATGAGCGAGGGGATCAAGGACCATTCCGAGCTGTCCGAGGCGGCCGCCCAGTCGCGCGCCTCGGTGCTGCGCAGCCGGGCCGAATCGTACATCGCGCTCTCGCGGCACGACGCCGCGATCGCGGACCTGACCGAGGCCATCGCCCTCGCGCCCGACAACGCCCGCGCCTGGCGGCTGCGTGGTGAGAGCCACCGGGTGACCGAGCGGTACGAGGCCGCGCTGGAGGACTTCGGCGAGGCGCTGCGCCTGGAGCCCGACAGCGCCTACGCCCTCGGCTCGCGCGGCCAGACCTACGCGGCGATGGGGCGCCTGGACGACGCCATGGACGACTTCGAGCACGCGCTCACCCTCGCGCCGGAATCGTTGTGGATCCTGGAGGCCAAGGCCGACGTCCTGGTGGAGCTGGACCGGCTGGACGAGGCGCTGGCGGAGCACTCCAAGATCATCTCTTTGAACGAGGAGCTGCCTTACTCGTGGGTCGCGCGCGGCGACCTGTACCAGCGGATGCAGCTCTACCCGGAGGCCATCGACGACTACACCAAGGCGCTGGAGGCCGACCCCGACTACGTGCGCGCGCTCAGCCGGCGTGGCGAGGCCCTGCGCATGATGGACCGGTACGAGGAGGCGCTGAGCGATTTGAACCGGGCGCTGGAGCTGGAGCCGGGCAATGATCGGGCGCTGGGGAGCCGGGGGGCGGTGCTGAGCGAGCTGGGGGACAACGAGGCGGCTCTGCGGGACCTGGATGCTGCCATCGAGTTGGATCCGGAGTATGTGTGGGCGTTTCGGGTGCGGGGGGAGATCTTGCAGGAGCTGGATCGGCATGAGGAGGCGATCGCGGACTTCACCCGGGCGTTGCATCTGGACTTCGGCGACTGATCACGGTGGCCAGCGGTCCTGGGTGGGCTCATCGCGGCATGGCGGGCGGCTCAGCACGGTGGGTGCCCAGCGCGGCGAGCCGCCCAGCACGGATGGGCCCCAGCACAGCGGGCGCTGCGCACAGCGGGCGCTCAGCACAGCGGGCCGCTCAGCACGGCGCGTAACCCCAGCACGGCCATCAGCTCAGTGACCGGCGGCGGCCCTCCGTGGCGAGCCATTCCAGGGCCGCCATCCCGGACGACGGCAGGACCGAGATGTGGCCGTCACCGGGCGACACGCGCAGCTGCGCGGTAGGACAGTGGCGGGCCAGCCAGCCACCGTGGCCGACGGGCACCACGCGATCCCGGTCGCCGTGGACGAGCAGGATCGGAGCGGTCACGGCGGCGACGTCGCAACCCCACGGGCTCACGTAGGCCAGGTCGTCGGCGATGAGCCCGCCGGGACCCGACGCCACCGCTGGACCGACCACGCTGTCGAACCAGGACCACTCCCCCTCGAACGCCGCGTGGTCCTCCTGGGTGAACATCTCCGGGTCGTACTCGGCCGCCGCCTCGTGACGTTCCTTGACCGCCCGGCCCTGGACGGCGGCGCGCAGGGACGCCTCGCAGGAGGGCGCCATGCCCGCGAACCAGTCGAAGGCGCTCGCCCCGTGCGCGACGCCCGAACCGGCGGCATCACCCGACACCCGGTCACGCGCGGAGCCCGGCACCCCAGCCGGCCCGCCATGCGACGCGAGGCTCGTGTCCGGAAGCGGCGCGAGACCGGACACGCTCACCGCGGCCAGCACGCGCTCACCCAACAGGGCGGCACAGGCCAGAGCGTGGGAGCCGCCGCCGGAGTGACCGATGACGGCGAAGCGCCCGAGGCCGAGCGCGTCGGCGAGGTGGGTCGCGTAGCCGGCCACCGAGGCCAGGGTGCGGCCCGGCTCCGGGGTGGAGCCGCCGTAGCCGGGGCGGTCGTAGGAGATCCAGCGCAGGCCGAGTCGGTCGTCGAGGAGGGGCGCGGGTGGGGCGCCGATGTTGGGCGTGCCGTGGTGCCAGAGGACCGGCAGGCGGTCGGTGGCTCCCGGGGCCGTGTCGTAGACGTGCAGGACCCGGCCGTCACCGATCGTGAGTTCGAATTCCGCTGCCACGGGACAAGCCTAGCCCTCTCCGGGAGCGCGAAGGACAGCGCGGAACGAACGGCCCGCCGGGACCGCGTACGGCGGCCCCGGCGGGCGGTGTCACAGGGCCAGCAGGGCGCTGACCGGGAGGCGGGAGTCCGACAGCGGGCGGATGGCGATGCGGAGCAGCGCCAGCGCGTTGTCGTCGCCCGCGATGCGGTTGGCGCTGAGCCCGCCGCACGACTGGCAGCAGTGGATGATCAGCCACTCCCCGTCACGCCGGACGGTGACGCTCAGCGCCGCCATCCGGCCCCGGCAGCCCGCCCGCCGATCCCCCGGGATGCGGTGATCGACGTGCAGGCTGGTCAGGCAGTGCGGGCAGTGGTTGCGGTGCGCGGTGCCCGGCGCGATCATGGGCACGTCCATGCGGCATCCGACGCAGCGGAACGCGTCGGCGGGCTGGCCGTGGTGTATCGGTTTGCGCCGTTGCGGCCGTTCCCGGCCGGGGTTCCTCCTGGGCATGTCACAGATCACCGAACGCCTCGAGCGGGAACGGCGGCTGCGCCAGCGGCCTGACGGCCATGCGCATGAGGATGAGCTGATTGTCGTCCCCGCAGATGGGGTTCGACGTCAGCTCACCGCACCGGGTGCACCGGTGGATGAGCATCCACTCGCCGGTGCGCAGGACGGCGATCGAGATGGGGATCATCCGTGACCTGCACTCGTCGAGCAGGTGCAGCGAGTGCAGGCAGCTCGGACAGTGGTTGCGACGGGCACCGTCCGGGGCGTTCGCGGTGACGGTCAGGCCGCAGCGGACGCACTGGAAGGTCTCGGTGCTCGCGATGGAACGAGGTTTGCCGTTGGCAGACAACCTGGGTACTCCTTGCCGGAATGGTCATTCTCAGGACAGCAAGGGAGCCCTGGCGTGCCTCGCGGGCATGCTTGTTGAACGGCGGCTGGTCGTTAGGGGCAGGATCCGCCTAGGACACGGCGAGGCGCGCAGGGCGCGGTGCCAGGCATAAATCCCCCTCCTTGACGGGCGCGAACGGGCACCCGGATGCTCCACCGAACGGACGTGCACGAGCGTAACGGGGCATGTCCGCCGATCGCCAACCATTTTCGGTGGCCATTGACCGAACTAAGTTCTAGGGTCGGTTCATGGGGATCGGTCTCACCGAGGAGCACGTGGCGCTGGCGGCCTCCGTACATGGAGTGGCCGGTCGGGGCGCCGATCATGCGGTGCTGGCGGGGCAGGGGTTGCTGGGGCTGCATCTGCCTGAGACGGGTGGCGGCCAGGGATACGGGCTGCTGGAGCTGTGCGTGGCGCTGGAGGCGCTGGGCGAGCGGCGGCTCTGCGGAGCCTATCTGCCGACCGTGCTGGCCTCGGCGGTGCTCGAGTGGTGCGGGAGGGCGGGCTCCGGGCCGGCCGAGGACTTCCGGGTCGGGTTGCTGCGGGGGCTCGCCGATGGGTCGCTGACCGCCGCCGTCGGGTTGCTGCCCGGGTGTGCGCTCGGGTCCGCGCAGGCCGACCTGTTCGTCGTACCGGATGATGACGGCGGGTGGGCGGTGCTCGATCGAGCCGACGTCACCGCCGAGCCGCTGGAGGGGGTCGATCCGGACCGGCCGCTCTGCTCGGTCACCGCCCGCGCCGTGCCCGCCGACCGGATGCTCGGCCCCGCTCCGGTACGGGAGCTCGCCGCCGTGCTGCTCGGCGCCGACGCGTGCGGGGTGGCGGCGTGGGCCGTGGCGACGGCGGCCGATCATGCCAAGGTACGCGAGCAGTTCGGGCGGCCGATCGGGCAGTTCCAAGGGGTCAAGCACCGGGTGGCGGGCGCCCTGGTGGCCCTGGAGCAGGCCCGCGCCGCCGTCTGGGACGCCGCCAGAGCCCTGGACGAGGGCACCGCTCTGCCAGGCGACGTCCACAGCGAGCCCGGCGAGGCGCCGCTGGCAGACAAAGTGCGCCTGGCCGACAAGGCGCCGCTGGCCGACGAGGTGCGGCTGGCGGTGGGGGTGGCGGCGGTGCTGGCGCCCGATGCCGCCGTCCGGTGCGCGGCGGACGCGATCCAGGTGCTGGGCGGCATCGGCTACACCTTCGAGCATGACGCGCACCGCTACTACCGCAGAGCCCTGTCCGGCCGCATGCTGGCCGGCGACCCCGGCCCCTGGGCGGAGGGGGTGGCGCGGCTGGCGGTGGCGGGGGTGCGCAGGCGGATGGAGCCGGACCTGCCGGAGGAGGCCACCTCCATCAGGGACGCCATCAGGGCGGAGGCCGCGTCGCTGCGGGCGCAGGAGCAACCGGCCAGGCGGGCCAGGCTGGCGCGGGAGGGCTGGATGATGCCGCATCTCCCCCGGCCCTGGGGCCGGGGCGCCACGCCGCTGGAGCAGGTGATCATCCATCAGGAGTTCCGCGACCTCCGCCGCCCGAACCTGGGCATCGCCGCCTGGGCCGTCCCGTCCATCGTCCGGTACGGCACCCGCGAGCAGCAGGAGCGTTTCCTGCCCGGAACGTTCACCGGCGAGATCGTGTGGTGCCAGCTCTTCAGCGAGCCCGGCGCCGGCTCGGACCTGGCCGGGCTGGCGACGAAGGCCGTGCGGGTGGAGGGCGGCTGGTCGCTGACCGGCCAGAAGATCTGGACGTCGCTGGCCCAGTACGCCCACTGGGGCATCTGCCTGGCCCGCACCTCCCCGGACAGGCCCAAGCACGACGGCATCTCCTACTTCCTGGTGGACATGTCGTCCCCCGGCGTCACCGTCAGGCCGCTCAAGGAGATCAACGGCGACGAGATCTTCAACGAGGTGTTCCTGGACGACGTGTTCGTGCCGGACGACCTGGTGGTCGGGGCGGTGGACGAGGGCTGGCGGGTGGCCCGCGACACGCTCTCGCACGAACGGGTCGCGCTCGGCGACTCCTGGGGCCCGGGCTCGCGGCACACCGACATGGCCACGTTCATCGGCCGGCTGCCCGCGCTCAGGCAGGCGCAGTGGGAGCAGGCGGGCCGGCTGTGGGCCGAGGGGCAGGGCGTCTCGGCGCTCGGGCTGCGGGTGACGCTGTCGCAGCTCGCCGGGGCCGATCCGGGCGCGGCGCCCAGCGTACGGAAGCTGCTCGGCATGCGGCACGCGCAGGCGATCTCGGAGTTCTGCTGGTCGCTGGAGCCTTCCGACCGGTATTGGAGCCGCATGATCCTGGCCACCCGCGCGTTCACGATCGGCGGCGGCACGACGGAGGTGCAGCTCAACATCATCGCCGAGCGCGCGCTCGGCCTGCCGCGCGATCCCTGATCAGCTCCGGGGATGGTACGGGGCCGCGAGGTGGGCGTACACGATCGTGTTCTCCTCGTAGCTGTGCGCCCGCTGGTCGAACGCGCCGCCGCAGGTCACCAGCCGCAGCCCCGGGTAGCGGAGCTTGCCGTAGACCTTCTTGGCGGGGAAGCCGCGCTTCGGGGTGTGCTCGACCTTGTCGACGACGAAGACGGCCACCGAGCGGTCGGCGCGCAGCACCTGGATCTGGGCGCCGCGTCTGACGTCCTTGAGCCGGGCGAAGACGGCGGGGCCCGTCCGCGTGTCCAGGTGGCCGGTGATGACGGCGGCGCCGCGCTGGCCGGGGACGGGGCCGTAGCGGTACCAGCCGGCCAGGTTCGGGGGGTCGAAGGGCGGGTTCTGGATGGCCCCCTCGGCGTCCAGGCCCAGCTCCATGAGAGGGGCGGCCACGCCGATGGACGGGATGTAGACGGCGGTGGGCCGGGCCGCGCGCATGGGCTCTGCCACCTTGGACGGTGGCACGCCCGGCAGGTCCTTGAGCGGTGCGGTGGCGGGGCGGGACTGCTGTGCGGCAGGGGCGGTGGCCGTGTCGCCGCCTCCTCCGAGCGCGCCGCTGAGCCCGAGGCCGATCAGCAGCACACCCGCCATCGACACGGCCACCGCCACACCCAGCAGGAGCCGGTTCGCCACCGCTCCTCGCACGGGCCGGTCCCCCGCCGCGAGCCGCGCGTCTCGGTCTACCGGCACGCCCCGCACGGGCCGGTCCTCCGCCGCGCGCCGGGGCGCGGGCGGGTCAGGCGGCATCCCTGCGGCGCCGCACTGCGAAGCCGGTCAGCCCGGCGCCGGTCAGCAGCGCCACCCCGCCCACCGCGAACGGCCACACCGGCTCGCCGTCCGCCAGCGCGCCGCCGCCCGTCTCCGGATGCCCCTTGGGCACCCGGTGCTCGTCCTCCCCCGCCGGACGCCACGGCGGCGCGCTCCCGGAAGGCCAGGAATCAGTGGGTACGGGCACGCTCGACCACGACTCGTTGGGCTCGGGAGCGTTCGACCAGGAATCGTGTGGTTTGGGGGAGTCCTCGGCTCCAGGCGCGCTCGGCCACGAGTCGTCGTGCCCAGGTGCGCTCGACCACGACTCGTCGTGCCCGGGCGCGCTCGACCACGAGTCATCGGGCTCGGCGTCGCCGGACCAGGAGTCGTCCGCGCCCGTGGGGTCGTCGCAGAGCAGCGGCAGGTGCACCCGGCAGGCGGGATCCGCGCCGGCGACCTGGGGATCGGTGCCGGCCGAGGCGGGGCCGCCGAGGCCGACCGCCAGGCTCACGCCGGCCACCACGAAGGCGGTCGCCGCTCCAGCCGCTGCGAGACGTCGCGCTCTTGCCATGAGAAGGCTCCAGACTCGGTTGTCGCCCCCCGATGCACAAGAGAGCCTTGCGAACTATTAGACCGCCAGTCAAGTAATGTGACCGAAGTGAAACCGTCCAGACACGGAGGGTTTGGCGCGCGCCAGGTGTGGCAGGGGATACCCCGCAAAGGGGGACAAAAGCCATGAGCAATCCGCAACAGCCTGAGCTGCGCAGGTCAGGCAAGGCCAGCACCGACTCCAAGTCCGCCGACGCCGCGCGGGAGGCGAAGGGCGGCGCGCGGCGCTCCGGCCGTCCGCACGGCACGGACAAGGGACGCAAGGGAGGCGGCAAGGGCGGCGGCGTGCCCCCGGCCCAGCGACCACAGCATCCGGAGTGAGGTCACGTGAAGGGAAGCCTGCAGTTCATCGGGAATGCCACCACGCTGATCCGTTACAACGGCTTCACGCTGCTGACGGATCCGAACTTCCTGCACCGGGGCCAGCGGGCCTACCTGGGGTACGGGCTGACGTCGCGCCGCCTCACCGACCCGGCCGTGGAGATCGAGGACCTGCCGCCGCTGGACGCGGTGGTGCTGTCCCACATGCACGGTGACCACTGGGACCGCGTGGCGCGCAGGGGCCTGGACAAGGCGACGCCGGTCGTCACCACCACCGCGGCCGCGAGCAGGCTGCGCCGCCAGGGGTTCCGCAGGAGCGTGGGGCTGGCGAACTGGCAGCAGCACGAGCTGCGCGGCCCCGGCGGCACCGTACGGATCACCGCGCTGCCCGGCAAGCACGCGCCGGGCGTGGCGGAGGCGCTGCTGCCGCCGGTGATCGGCACGATGCTGGAGTTCTGCAACCAGGACGAACGGGTGGAGCTGCGCATGCACATCAGCGGCGACACGCTGCTCGACCGCCGCCTGGACTCGATCCCGCGCCGCTTCCCCGAGATCGACCTGGCGATCGTGCACCTGGGGGGCACCAAGCTGTTCGGCACGCTGATGGTGACCATGGACGGCGAGCAGGGGGCGGCCTGGGTGGATCTGATCAATCCGCACACGGTGGTGCCGGTCCACTACGACGACTACAGCGTGTTCAGCTCACCGCTGGACGACTTCCGGCATCACATCGAGCAGGCCGGGCTCGCCGATCGGGTGGTGTACCTGGAGAAGGGGGAGACACGCGAGCTGGCGCCGCATCACCTGGTGCGCCGCTGACCCGCCCCGGCCACTGGTCTCACCCACCGCCGACTCGGCTCGACGCCGACGTCGGCCACCCGCCGTTTCCCGCCCGGCCGAGCCGATGATGCACTACGATCTGCGACGGCGTCGTTTCTCAACGTGAGCATCGTCGGAAGCAGGCGGTCATATGAAGCACGCGCTCAGGCCCGCCGCGGCCTCGCTGATCATCGTGGCGGCGATCGGCTGCGCTGACACGGCGTCCCCGGCCGGCCAGCCTCACGTGATCCCGATGCCGGGCACCCCGGCGGCCGAGTTCGCGGTGCCCGCCGGCCCGCCGCCCGCGCTCGTCTCGCCTCCCGTGCCGGTCCCGACGCCGCTGCCGGAGTCGAAGCCGGAATCGGAGCGGGCGCCCGAGTCGGAGCCCCAGCCGGAGCGGGAGCCGGAGTCGGAGCCCGAGCCGGAGCGGGAGCCCGATCCGAGCAGCGACTCGGACGCGGAGCCCGCGACCGAGCCGAGCCAGGACACCGCCCGCAGGGGCCGCGACGGCTCGCGCTAGGTGTCGGACCTGGCCTTGCTCGGCTGCACGCGCTTGGGCTCGCCGGGCATCTTCGGATAGTTCGGCGGGTACGGCAGGTCGCCCCGCTCGTCCTCGGCGTACAGACCGAGGAGGGGCTCGATGGAGTACGCCCGGTCGTCGATGGCCGCGTGCACGTCGCCCAGCTTGGCGAAGCGGGCGGGCACCGTACGGATGTCGAAGTCGCGCGGATCGGCGTCGGCGAGCTCGTCCCACGTCAGCGGCGTCGAGACGGGGGCGTGCGGCTGGGCGCGCACGGAGTAGGCGCTGGCCACGGTGCGGTCCCTGGCGTTCTGGTTGTAGTCGATGAAGACCCGGTCCCCCCGCTCCTCCTTCCACCAGGCCGTGGTCACCAGGCTCGGGTCGCGCGCCTCGATGGCCCTGGCCAGGGCGATGCCCGCGTGGCGTACCTGGATGAAGTCCCAGCGCGGCTCGATGCGGACGGCGATGTGCGCGCCGCGGTTGCCCGAGGTCTTCACGAAGCCTGCCATGCCCAGCTCCGCGAGCACGTCCCTGGCCAGGAACGCGGCCCTGCGCGCGGCGTCGAAGCCCAGCCCCGGCTGCGGATCCAGGTCGATGCGCAGCTCGTCGGGGTGCTCGACGTCGGCCGCGCGGACCTGCCACGGATGGAAGTCGATGGTGCCGAGGTTGGCGCAGTAGGCGATCGCGGCCACCTCGGTGACGCGCAGCGACTGCGCCGTACGCCCGCTGGGGAAGGTCACGGTGACCGACTCCAGCCACTCGGGGTGCTTGGGCGGCATGCGCTTCTGGTAGATGGCCTCGGTCTGCACGCCGTCGGGGTGGCGCTTGATGTTGGTGGGCCGGTCCTTGAGTGCCCGCAGCGCGCCCTCGCCGACGCTCACGTAGTACTCGACCAGCTCCCGCTTCGTGGCGCCGATCTCAGGAAAGTAGACCTTGTCGGGATTGGTGACCTTGACGGTCCGCTCCCCCACCTCGAGCTCTATGTACGGCGATGCCATGCTCCCGAACCTACTCCAACCGGGGTGGGCCCGTCCCGGAGCCGCCTCGGTGGCGGGACCGAGGGCTCGACGAGACGGGCCGCGAGACCATCCGCCGCCGTTCCGGGCGCTGGCGCGCCACCCGGCCGGCCGTGGCGATCCCCAGCGGCGCCAGCACGGGCGTGGGCTGTGCCGCCTTGCGGGATCTGCGGATGATCACCCCTTGGCAAGGAGGCGATGACACCCCCTTGCCTACAAAGACGCAAATTCACCCCAGAACAGATGCTTCACCCTGCGGAGATCTCTTTTTGCACGATCTCGTACGCTGGAGACATGGACAAGGTGGTCAAGAGCGAGGCGGAGTGGCGGGCCGAGTTGTCGCCCGAGGAGTTCCACGTCCTCAGGCAGGCCGGCACCGAGCGCCCGTTCACGGGGGAGTACGTCGACACCAAGACCGAGGGCGTGTACTCGTGCCGCGCCTGCGGGGCCGAGCTGTTCCGGTCCGACACGAAGTTCGAGTCGCACTGCGGGTGGCCGAGCTTCTTCGAGCCGTCCGGTTCGGACGCGGTGCGGCTGATCGAGGACCGCAGCCTCGGCATGGTGCGGACCGAGGTGCGGTGCGCCCGGTGCGACTCCCACCTGGGGCACGTCTTCCACGGGGAGGGATATCCGACGCCGACGGACGATCGTTACTGCATCAACTCGATCTCGCTGCGGCTCGAACCCAAGGGGTGATCAAGCGGCGACGCGGCGTATCGATCGCCTCCCGGGGGTACGAGTGCCGCGTGCGCTTTGTCCATCTGCGCCACCGATGGGTGACCATCGAGACGATCGGGCGCGTCGTCACCCAACGGTGCGAGGTGTGCTCGAAGACGCGGGTCCGGGTCCGTTGACCCGGGCCTCGCCGGTCAGCCCGGGGCTGGATGGGTGACGCGGCAGCTCCGGTCGCCGGGGCCGAGAATGTTGGCGAGCACCGGATTTCCGTTCTCGCCGAACCGGGCCTGGACGAACACCACCGGATCCTCGACCCCGCGGCTGCGGAGGTAGGCGAAGCCGCGTTCGCAGAGGACTACTGCGGTCAGGGAATTGTCCGCCGTTTCCGGCAGGTCTGTATAAATGCGCAGATATCCGCCGACGCTGCGGACGTCCTTGAGGCGTTTCATGACCTTGTCGTTCGGGCCCCAGTTCGTACGGAAATATGCCACCGCCTGGTGGTCCGTGTGGCGGGAAGGGCCGTCGGCCCGGTAGTCGGCGCCGTCCTCCGGAGCGGGGCCGTCCGCCAGGACGTCGTCGGGGGTGGTGGTGCCGGGGAGCGTTCCTGGTACGGCGTTGCCGATGCGGGCGGGGGTGGTGGCTTGTCCCGGGGCCTCCGAGCGCTGCGCCTCCCGGGCCTCGGCGCCCGCTCCGGGGTTTCCCCGTACGCCCGACTTCGCTACTCCTGTGCCGTCTGGGGCTCCTGCTGGGGCCGGGCCCGTGGTGCTGCCCGTCCCGCCGGACGGCCCCGTCGCTCCGGTCGCTCCGGTCGCCCCCGTGGCGCCGGTCGCGTCGGGTCCGCCTGCCGTGCCTGTGCCGCTCGTGCCTGTGCCGCTCGTGCCTGTGCCGCCGCTCCGGGCCTCGGATCCGGGCGTACCAGTGCCGTCGCGCCCCTCCCCCGTCCCCGGCTCGCCGTTGTGCCGGTCCGCCGCTCCTGAGCCCGCTTGTGCTCCGAGCACGCCGAGCAGGGCGTCCGACCCGATCCCGCCGTTCACGCCGGCCAGCGCGACCGCCCCACCGGCCAGCACCAGCACCGCCGCCACCCACCGGCCCTTCCGCACCGCCGGGCCACCCGTCCGCTCCGCCCCGCGCCTCCTCCGCGCCGCCAAGCCGCTCAGGCTCGCCGCCCACCGTCCCTTCTGCGGCGGCAGCCGCCGCGACCTGACCGCTCTCGGCCCACCCCCGATCACCAGCGGGCCCTGCCCCGCCCGGCCGCTCCCCGAGGCCACGCGGTCGCCCTCGCCGGCGGACCGGCCCCGCGCGGACACCGAGCCGCCGTCCTCCGCGCCTGCCCAGGCTCTCTCAAGCCGCTCGCCGCCACCCTCGCCGCCCGACCGGCGCCGCGCAAAAACCACTCCGCCGTCTTCCGCGTCCGCCCGACCGGTCTCGAACGCCGTCCCGCCGTCCTCAACGCCCGGCAGCCTCTTCCCCCAGGCCGCCCAGCCGCCCCCCGTCCGCCCTCGGGCGTGCCGGGGGCGGCGGCCCGCGACATGGCGTCCGGCCGCGTGCCGGCGGCGGCCTCGCCCTCCGGTCTCCTCCACCCCGACCGACCTCCCCGCAATAGGCCCGTTTCCTAGACGCCCACCCGCCCCGGAACGTTCACACCGGCCCACCACAGATCCAACGGCCGCAGCCACCACCACCACACCACCACCACTGGCGCACGTCACCCCGCACGCCTGGCCCTGGACGGATTCGCCGAGCTGCTGCCCGGGCACGGCACGATCGCCGGCATCCCGCCGCAGCTCGGCGTGCTGACCGCCTTCACCGCGGCCTTTCTTCGCCCTCGGATCGTGGCGGCCGCGCGCCGCACCGATGCGATGGCCGGACGGAACTACGGGGTTACGGCAGGGCGGCGACCAGCTCGGGCAGCGGCTTACGCGCCCCGGTATAGAACGGAATCTCTACACGGGTGTGACGACGGGCCTGCGCCCCCCGCAGCGTACGCATGAGATCCACGATCCGATGCAGCTCATCAGCCTCGAACGCGAGCATCCACTCGTAGTCGTTGAGCGAGAAGCACGCCACCGTGTTGGCCCGCACATCCGGATAGTCGCGCGCCATCCGCCCGTGCTCGGCCAGCATGGCCCGGCGCTCGGAGTCCTCCAGCAGATACCACTCGTACGAGCGCACGAACGGGTAGACGCTCACGTACGCCCGCGGCTCCTCCTCGGCCAGGAAGGCCGGGATGTGCGACTTGTTGAACTCGGCCGGCCGGTGCAGCGCCATCGCCGACCACACGGGCGTGGTGTGCCGGCCCAGCCGGGTGCGGCGGAACCTGGAGTACACGTCCTGAAGGTCCTCGGGGGTGGGCGCGTGCCACCAGAACATGAAGTCGGCGTCGGCCCGCAGCCCGGCCACGTCGTAGACCCCCCTGGTCACGACGTCCTTGCCGGCCGCCTGGTCGAGCAGCTCCTGCACCTCCGCCGCCAGCTCGTCGCGGTCGCCTGGACACGGCTGGCTCACCTGGAAGACGGACCACATCGTGTAACGGATCACCTGGTTGAGATCGCGGGCCTTCGGCCGCGGAGCGCCCTCTGTCATGCTGCCTATTCTCCTCGCCCGTTGAGGTGGTCCAGAATCCGGGCGGCGGCCGTACGCGCCGTGCCGACGCACGCGGGGATGCCGATGCCGTCGTAGGCCGCGCCGCACACGGCCAGCCCCGGCTCGACCGCCACCGCGGCGCGCACCCGCGCCACCCGGTCGAGGTGACCCACGTTGTACTGCGGCAGCCCGCCGCCCCACCGCGTCACCCGGGTGTCGACCGGCAGCCCGCGCACGCCCATGACGTCGCCCATCTCGGCCATGGCCAGCGACACCAGCTCGGCGTCGTCGCGCTGGAGCAGGTGCTCCTCGCCGATCCGGCCGACCGAGCAGCGCAGGATCACCAGGTCCTTGGTCAGATGGGGCCACTTCACCGAGCTGAACGTGACCGCCTTGACCGGCCGCCGCTCCACCGGCGGCACCAGGTAACCGCTGGTGCCTGGCGGCTCGGGGAAGGCGTCCACCGGGTACGCCAGCGTGATCACGGCCATGCTCGCGTACTGGATGCGGGCCAGCTCGGCGGCGGCCTTCGGCACCTCCGACTTCAGCAGCCGGCTCGCGGCGGCCCCCGGCGTGGCCAGGATCACCGCGTCGGCCTCGATCACCTCGGGCCGCGGCACGGGGCCGGTGACCAGCCGCCAGCCGGTCTCGGTGCGGTGCAGCTCGCGGACGGTGACGCCGGTGCGCACGTCGGCCTCCGACGCCTTGGCGACGGCTTCAGGCAGGGTGCCGATGCCGCCGCGCAGCGAGGTGAAGACCGGCCCCGCGTCCTTGGGCGTCTCGGCGGCCAGGTGCCGGGCGGCGCTCAGCAGCGAGCGCTCCGAGCGGGCCACCGCCGCCACCCGCGGCATCGTGGCCTCCAGCGAGAGCATGTCGGCCCGGCCGGCGTAGACGCCGCCGAGCAGCGGCTCGACCAGCCGGTCCACGACCTCGGCGCCCATCCGGGCGCGGATGTAGGCGGCCACGGACACGTCGGTGCGCACGAGGGTCGGCGGCAGGATCTGGTCGAGCGGCACGCGCAGCAGCCCGCCGGGCGAGACGATGCCGGACTTGGCCAGCTCGGTCAGGTCGGACGGCACGCCCATGATCTGGCCCTTGGGCAGGTGACGCAGCTCGCCCCTGCTGTAGACGGCCGAGCTCAGCGTGCCGGGGAAGACCAGCTCGTCACCCAGGCCCACGGCCCTGGCCAGCTCTTTGCCCTCGGGCCGCCTGGCCAGCATGGACTCGGCGCCCGCGTCGACGCTCACCCCGGCGACCTCCGAGGCGTGCAGCTTTCCGCCGATGCGTGGCGAGCCCTCCAGGACCGTCACCCTGATGTGATCGCCCGCGCTCTGGCGGAGATACCACGCGGCGGCGAGGCCGGAGATCCCCGCGCCGACGATGACCACGTGCGCCCGATTCCCTTCCACGTCTCCTGACGCTACCGCCTCAACGGCTCGGTCAGCCGCGCGGGGCGCGTGACCGTACCGTGATTCCCCCTGTCAAACCGGGGCGACGCACGGCCCGTCTTAAGAGCATGACGAGATTCCGGTACGGCATCGCGCTCACGGCGATCTGCGCGACCGCGTTACTGACGGCCTGCGGCGGCGGCGCGTCCTACGACTCCGGCGGGGCACCGGCCTCCGCACCCTCCGCCGGGAGCCAGGCCCAGTCCGCCGAGGAGGCCCAGGGCGAGAGCTCACGCGACCAGGCCCGGCCGGAGAAGGCCGAGATGAGCGCCAACGCCGCCGCCGGGGTCGAGGTGGTGCAGCAGGAACGGCAGGTCATCTACACCAGCAGCATGACGGTACGGGCGGAGCGGGTGGCGCCCACCGTCCTGAAGGCCAAGCAGCTCGTCACGGAGGCCGGCGGCTACCTGTCGAAGGAGGAGAGCGACTCCTCGGCCGACAGCGAGGCGTCCGCCATGCTGGAGTTCAAGATCCCGGTCGCGAAGTACCCCGAGGTGCTGCGGCGGCTCGGGGGCGAGCTGGGCAAGCAGCTCTCGCTGACCCAGAACGCCAAGGACGTCACGCTGAAGGTGGCCGACGTCGAGAGCCGGCTGAAGTCGGCGCAGCAGTCGCTGGAGTCGCTGCGCGCGCTGCTGAAGCGGGCGGACACGATCGGCCAGGTGCTGGACGTGGAGCGGGAGATCTCCACCCGCGAGGCGGACCTGGAGTCGCTGCAGGCCCAGCAGAAGCAGCTGGCCACCCAGACCTCCATGGCCACGCTGACGTTGCGGCTGGTGGGGCCGGTGGTGGAGGTGACGGACCCGGCCGACGAGCCCCGGGGCTTCTTCGCCGGGATGGAGGCCGGGTGGCGGGCGCTGGTGGCGTTCACCAGGACGGCGCTGACGGTGCTCGGGGCGCTGCTGCCGTGGATGGCCGCGTCGCTGCCGCTGGTGGCGCTGGTGGTCTGGCTCGTACGCCGTGACCGCCGCCGGCCCACCGCGCCCCCGGCAGGGCCGGGCCCCGAGTCCGTCTGACCGGCGGGAGGTCAGCGCCCGTGCTCGTGCACCAGGTCGGTGAGGCGCTTGAGCTGGTCGGGATCGGTCGAGGGCAGCACGCCGTGCCCCAGGTTGAACACGTGCCCCTCGGCCGCCTCGCCCCGCCGCAGCACCTCGCGCGCCTTGCGCTCGACGACCTCCCACGGCGCCAGCAGGATCGCCGGGTCGAGGTTGCCCTGCAGCGCCTTGCCCGGCCCGACCCGGCGGGCGGCCTCGTCGAGCGGCACCCGCCAGTCGACGCCCACCACGTCGGCTCCGGCCTCGCCGAGCACCCCGAGCAGCTCGCCCGTGCCGACGCCGAAGTGGATGCGCGGCACCCCCGCGACGCTGTCGAAGATGCGCCTGGTGTGCGGCAGGATGAACTCGCGGTAGTCGTCGGGCGCCACGGCCCCGACCCAGGAGTCGAAGAGCTGCACCGCCGACGCGCCCGCCTCGATCTGGATGCGCAGGTGCTCGGTCACGATGCCGGACAGGCGCTCCATCAGCTCGTGCCACAGCCGCGGCTCGCCGTACATCATGGCCTTGGTGCGGTCGTGGTTCTTGGACGGGCCGCCCTCGATGAGGTAGGAGCCGAGCGTGAACGGCGCGCCGGCGAAGCCGATCAGCGGGGTGCCGCCCAGCTCCGCGGTCAGAGCGCGGATCGACTCGGTGACGTAGGACACGTCGCCCGGCTCCAGCGGGCGCAGCACGTCGAGGCCCTCGGCGTCGCGGATCGGGTCGGCCACGACGGGGCCGACGCCCGGCTTGATGTCGAGGTCGACGCCGATGGCCTTGAGCGGGACCACGATGTCGCTGAAGAAGATGGCCGCGTCGACGCCGTAGCGGCGCACGGGCTGCATGGTGATCTCGACGATCAGGTCGGGCGTCGCGCACGCGGTGAGCATCGGCACGCCCTCGCGGACCTTCAGGTATTCCGGCAGCGACCGCCCGGCCTGGCGCATGAACCAGACAGGGGTGTGCGGGACGGGCTGGCGGCGGCAGGCACGCAGGAACGCTGAGTCGGCGAGGTTCACCCCACCAGGGTAGTGGCTGCCGACTGGAGCCCGGGGTGTCGGAAAAAGATGCATTGGACACCCCAAATCATGATCAGATAGCCAGATGAAGGTTTACCGGTCTGCTCGGCATCGGCACCGCACACGGGTCGAACACACCCCATGTCCGGCCAGAGAGCCGGTCTCGACTGGGCCAAATGTTCCCCAAGTCACCGCGCGGCATCGATTCAGCGACCACTTTCGGGACACGCCGAGCGCGTTGCGGGGAATTGTCAGCGGCTCGTGCCAACGTCGGAGCCACGACCCGAAGAAAGGCCCCGGTTCGATGACTCGTGCGATGACCGCGTTGTGGACTTCCCCAGAGCGCCGCAGTGAGCGCTGCCCCTCCTGCGCCGAGGAGCGGGCGTTCGAGCAGCCGCCGTGCCTCGACGGGCACGAGCCGGGCCAGTGCCCCGAGTGGGCCTGCGTCGACTGCGGCCACGCGATGGTGTTCGCGACCGCCGAGACCATCCGCCCGGCACGCCAGCTGGTTACGGCAGCGGCTTGACTCCGAAGGATGAGCACCCCCGTGGTCCCCTTCCGCCCGTCCTCGACCTACGCTTCCGCTATGACACTCGGTGACCAGCCGCCGCCTCCGGCCGCGTTCACCCGCGCCGCGGACAGCCTGCGGCGGGCCGAGGTCAGGCCGGAGATCGAGCTCGAGGACCTGCCCGCGCCGCAGCGGCTGGCCCCCTACTCGGCCGCCATCGGCGCGTCGGTCTACCGCGACGACGACGAGCTCGCCGTCGGCAGGCTGATCCTGCTCTACGACCCCGACGGCCAGCGCGGCTGGGAGGGCCCGTTCCGCCTGGTGGCCTACGTCAGGGCCGACATGGAGCCGGAGATCACCTCCGACCCGCTGCTCGGGCCCGTCGCGTGGAGCTGGCTGACCGAGTCTCTCGACGCACATCAAGCCGATTACTCCGCCGCTGGCGGTACCGTGACAAGAGCCGTGTCCGAGGGGTTCGGCAACAAGGCCGACGACCCGGTCACGACGGAGCTCGAGCTGCGGGCCTCATGGTCACCCGCGCAGGAGGATCTGTCCGGCCATGTCGCCGCCTGGTGCGACCTCATGTGCCTGGCGGCGGGCATGCCGCCGCTCCCCCCCGACGTGGCCGCCCTGCCCCGCCGACGTGATGATCCGGAGAGTGACCGAACGAAGTGAGGGCACCAGTCAAGACAGCACCAGCGTCATGAGGTCGGTGAGCTCATGACAGAAGAACGCACAGTGGAGCCGCTGCTGGAGCCGCGCGACGGCATACCCGCTGTCGTCGCCGACGCCGCCGGGCTGGCGGAGGTGGTGGCGCGGTTCGCCGCCGGCAGCGGCCCCGTCGCGGTGGACGCCGAGCGTGCCTCCGGCTACCGCTACGGCAACCGCGCCTACCTCGTGCAGCTGCGCCGGGCCGGGGCCGGCACCGCGCTGATCGACCCGATCGGGTGCCCCGACCTGTCCGCGCTCGACCAGGCCGTGGCCGATGCGGAGATCGTGCTGCACGCCGCCTCCCAGGACCTGCCGTGCCTGATGGAGGTGGGGTTCAAGCCGCGCGTGATGTTCGACACCGAGCTGGCCGGGCGGTTGCTCGGCTACGAGCGGGTCGGGCTGGGCACGATGGTCGAGACCGTGCTCGGCCTGCGGCTGGAGAAGGGCCACTCGGCGGCCGACTGGTCCACCAGGCCGCTGCCTGAAGACTGGCTGCGCTACGCCGCGCTCGACGTGGAGGTGCTGGTCGAGCTGCGCGACGTGCTGCACCAGGAGCTGGCGGAGTCGGGCAAGCTGGCGTGGGCTCGCGAGGAGTTCGCCGCCGTGCTCGGCACCCCGCCGCCCGCGCCGCGCTCCGACCCGTGGCGGCGCACGTCGGGCATCCACAAGGTACGCAACGTGCGCGCGCTGGCGATCGTGCGCGAGCTGTGGACCATGCGCGACCGCATCGCCCGTGAGGCCGATCTCGCCCCTGGCCGGGTGCTGCCGGACGCGGCGATCGTCACCGCCGCGCTGGAAGGGCCGCGCACCAAGAAGGCCTTGACCGAAATTTCGGCATTCACCGGGCGAAGTGCGCGCCGGCACATGAGCGACTGGCTCGCCGCCGTGGCCAGGGCCCGCAACCTGCCCGACAACCAGCTCCCCCAGCCCAGCACCCCCGGCGACGGCCCGCCGCCGCCCAACCGCTGGGCCGACCGCGACCCCGCCGCCGCCAAGCGGCTGGCCGCGGCCCGTGCCGTGGTCGCCGCCCTGGCCGAGGAGCACCACATGCCCACGGAGAACCTGCTGCAGCCCGACGCCGTACGCAGGCTCACCTGGGAGCCGCCCGCCGAGGTCACCGAGGAGAGCGTGACGGCCAGGCTGCGCGAGCTGGGCGCCCGCGAGTGGCAGCTCTCGCTCACGGCCGCGCCCATCGCCAAGGCCCTGTCCAGGCTGGGGGCACGCGGCGCGCCGTAAGCTCGGCTGCGGGCGCCCCGGCCGGAGGTCCGGCAGGCCCACCTGAGGTTCGCGCTACTTGACGCCTTCGGTGGCCCGGCCGTACCGTTCGGGAAAGCGCTTTCCAAACGTTGTGCCCGAAGGGATCCTCATGAGCGTGCGCACCATCGGCGTCGTGATGAACGGCGTCACCGGACGGATGGGCTACCGTCAGCATCTGGTCCGGTCCGTCCTGGCCATCAACGAGCAGGGCGGCGTGACGCTCTCGGACGGCTCCAGGGTGAAGCTCAAGCCCGTACTGGTCGGCCGCAACGCCGACAAACTTGCAGATATCGCGGCAAAGCATGACATTGCGGATTTCACCACGGACCTCGACGCGGCACTCGCCGACGACGACAACCTGATCTACTTCGACGCCCAGGTCACCAGCGCCCGGGTGAAGGCGGTGCTCAAGGCCATCGAGGCCGGCAAGCACGTTTACGCCGAGAAGCCGACGGCCGAATCGACGCAGGAGGCGATCGCGCTGGCCGAGGCCGCCACGGCCAAGGGCGTCAAGAACGGCGTCGTCCAGGACAAGCTGTTCCTGCCCGGCCTGCTCAAGCTGAAGCGGCTGATCGACGGCGGCTTCTTCGGCCGCATCCTGTCGGTGCGCGGCGAGTTCGGCTACTGGGTGTTCGAGGGTGACTGGCAGGAGGCCCAGCGCCCGTCGTGGAACTACCGCTCCGAGGACGGCGGCGGCATCGTGCTCGACATGTTCCCGCACTGGCACTACGTGATGGAGAACCTGTTCGGCCGCGTGCGGTCGGTCTACGCCCGCGCCGTGACGCACATCCCGGCCCGCGTGGACGAGCAGGGCAAGCAGTACCAGGCCACCGCCGACGACGCCGCGTACGGGATCTTCGAGCTGGAGGGCGGCATCGTCGCCCAGATCAACTCCTCCTGGACGGTCCGCGTGAACCGGGACGAGCTGGTCGAGTTCCAGGTGGACGGCACGCACGGCAGCGCGGTCGCGGGCCTGCGCAACTGCCGCGTCCAGCACCGCTCCGCCACCCCCAAGCCCGTCTGGAACCCCGACCTGCCCGCCACGGCGCGCTTCCGCGACGGCTGGCAGGAGGTGCCCGACAACGCCGACTTCGACAACGGCTTCAAGATCCAGTGGGAGGCGTTCGTCCGGCACGTGCTGGAGGACGCGCCGTTCCCGAACGACTTCGCCTCCGGCGCCCGCGGCGTGCAGCTCGCCGAGCTGGGGCTGCGCTCCAACGCCGAGGGCCGCAGGATCGAGGTGCCGGGCCTGTGAGGATCGACCTGCCCGGGTTCGGCTCGTACCCGCTGAGCGAGCCCACGACCTGGCCGGCCGTGGACCGGCCGGCCACCAGCCGCATCGTGTACGCCGCCGCGCACGTGGTGGCCGACCCGCTGGGCGACAACACGCCCGGCGCCCCGGCGGCCGTGGACTGGGAGGCCACGCTGCGCTTCCGCCGCCACCTGTGGTCGCTGGGCCTGCGCGTGGCCGACGCCATGGACACCGCCCAGCGCAACATGGGCCTGGACTGGGCGGCGACCAGGGAGCTGATCCGGCGCAGCGCCGCCGAGGCCCGCTCGCTCGGCGAGCCGGCCACGCTGGTCTCCTGCGGCGCCGGCACCGACCACGACCCCGACGCCGGCACCCTGGACGCGGTCACCGCGGCGTACGCCGAGCAGATCGAGACCGTGCAGTCGGCGGGCGCCGGCGTGATCGTCATGGCCTCCCGCCAGCTCGCCAGGATCGCCTCGGGCCCGCGGGACTACCACCAGGTCTACGGCAAGCTGTTCGGCGTGGCCGAGCGCCCGGTGATCCTGCACTGGCTGGGCGAGATGTTCGACCCCAACCTGGCCGGCTACTGGGGCTCGCGCGACGTGGCGGCGGCCACGGAGTCGTTCCTGGAGCTGATCCACGCCAACGCCTCGATGGTGGACGGCGTGAAGGTGTCGCTGCTGGACGAGGAGCACGAGATCGGGCTGCGGGCCGCGCTGCCCGAGGGCGTCAAGCTCTACACCGGTGACGACTTCAACTACCCGTCGCTGATCAAGTCGGGCTCGCACGCGCTGCTCGGCATCTTCGACGCGATCGCCCCGGCCGCGGCGGCGGCGCTGCAGGTGCTGGACGCGGCCGAGGCGTCCTGCACCGACGAGGGCCGGGAGCGGCTGCTGGCCCAGTACGACGAGATCCTCGCGCCGACCGTCCCGCTGTCGCGCAAGATCTTCGAGACGCCGACCTACCACTACAAGACCGGCATCGTCTTCCTGGCCTGGCTGAACGGCCACCAGGACGCGTTCGCCATGGTGAACGCCGCCCAGTCGGCCCGCTCGCTGCTGCACCTGTCGGAGGTGTTCCGCCTGGCCGACCAGGCCGGGCTGCTGGCCGACCAGGAGCTGGCCGTGCGCCGTATGAAGGCCCTGCTGGCGGTGAACGGGCTGTGAGCCTTTCTCTCAACCAGTGGACGACCCGGCACTGGACGCTGCCGGAGGCCGTGGACGGCTGCGTGCGGCACGGCCTGGAGGCGATCGGGCTGTGGCGGGAGAAGGTCGCAGAGACGGGGCTCGCCGAGAGCGTCAAGCTCGTGCGGGCGGCCGGGCTGCGCGTGTCGTCGTTGTGCCGCGGCGGCTTCCTCACCGCGGGCGGGCTCCCGGGCGAGGAGGGCCGCACGGCCTTCGCACGGGCGCTGGAGGACAACCGGCGGGCCATCGACGAGGCGGCCGAGCTGGAGGCGGCCTGCCTCGTGCTGGTCGTGGGCGGGCTGCCCGGCGTCAAGCCCGGCGAGCCGCTGCCCGCCGCCTTCGGCCGTGACCTGGCCGGGGCCCGCGAGCGGGTGGCCGAGGCGCTGGCGGAGCTGGCGCCGTACGCCGGGGAGCGGGGCGTCAGGCTGGCCCTGGAGCCGCTGCACCCGATCTACTGCCCGGACCGGGCGGTGATCTCCACGCTGGGGCAGGCGCTGGAGCTGAGCCTGCCGCACCCCGAGGAGCAGGTCGGCGTCGTCGTGGACACCTTCCACGTGTGGTGGGACCCGCGCCTGTTCGAGGACATCGCGCGTGCCGGCAGCCGGATCGCCAGCTACCAGGTGTGCGACTACCTGCACCCGCTGCCCGCGGACGTGCTGCTCGGGCGGGGCATGATGGGCGACGGCGTGATCGGTTTCCGGCCGATCACGGCGGCGGTCCAGGCTGCCGGGTACACCGGGGACGTCGAGGTGGAGATCTTCAACGCCGACGTCTGGGCCGCCGACCCCGACGAGGTGGTGGCCACGATGAAGGCGCGCTACGAGGAGGTCGTGCTCGCCTGAGGCAGAGGGCGGCGTCAGATGAGACGCCGCTCCATCGCCGCCACCACGGCCGCCGCCCTGTTGTCCACGCCGAGCTTGGCGAAGACGTGCTTGAGGTGCGTCTTCACGGTGGTCTCGCTGATCAGCAGGGCCCGCGCCACCTCCTTGTTGGCGGCCCCGCGCGCGATCAGCCTGAGCACTTCCAGCTCCCGGGGCGTCGGCGCCGCCGCGGGCTTGCGGCCCAGGCCGTCGATGAGCTGCGAGGTGATCCGCTGGGCCAGCACCCGCCCGCCGGCCGCCGCCGTGCGCACGGCCGCCTGGAGCTCCTCGCGCGGCGCGTCCTTGAGCAGGTAGCCCGCCACCCCGGCGGCCAGCGCCCGCGACACGTCGGCGTCGGTGTCGTACGTGGTCAGCACCACGACCCTGATCCGCGGATGGTCGGCGGCCAGCCGCTCGATCGCCCCCACGCCGTCGAGCCCCGGCATGCGCAGGTCCATCAGCACCACGTCGGGCTCGGTGGCCCTGGCCTGGGCGAGGGCCTCGTGCCCGTCGCCCGCCTCGGCCACCACCTCGATGCCGGGCACGCCGTCGAAGATGCCGCGCAGCCCGTCGCGGACCACGGGGTGGTCGTCGACGATCATCAGGCGCAGGGGATGCTCACGCACAACGCCGTCCCTTCGCCCAGCGCCGACTCCACCGTGACGGTGCCGCCCGAGCGCGCGGCCCGCTCGCGCATCGCGATCAGCCCGTAGCCGCCGGCCGTGCCCGCGGGGTCGAAGCCCGCGCCGTCGTCGAGCACGTCCAGGGTGACCTCCTCCTCCATGTACGACAGCGTCAGCACCGCGCGGCGGGCGCCGGCGTGCTTGGCCACGTTGGCCAGGCCCTCCTGGGCGGCGCGCAGCAGCGTGGCCTCCACGTCCTCCGGCAGCCGCCGCGGCTCGCCGTCCACCGAGACGGTGGCGGGCACGCCGGTCGCGGCCGACCAGCGCCCGGCCACGGCCTTCAGCGCCTCGTGCAGCGGCGCCCGCTCCAGCGGCTCGGGGCGCAGCGCGTCCACCGACCGCCTGGCCTCCTTGAGGCTGTCGCGGGCCAGTCGCTTGGCCTGGGCGATGCGCCTGCGCACCGCCTCGGGGTCGTCGATGCCCTGCTCGGCCGCTTCGAGCTGGGCGATGATGCCGCTGAACCCCTGGGCGAGCGTGTCGTGGATCTCGCGGGCGAGCCTGGCCCGCTCCTCCAGCGCGCCCACGACCAGGTTCTGCTCGCTGTGCTTGACCAGCTCGTGCGTGAACAGGCCCATGATGAGCGTCAGCGCCGTGCTGCCCAGGACGTAGGCCAGCACGGCCGGATCGTCGCGGGCGGCCTCGAACGCCCCGGCCGCGGCGGCGCTCGACACGACGAACAGCACCGCGCCCGCGTAGCCCCACCGGCCCGGCAGCAGCAGGTAGGGCATCGCGATCAGGCCGTACGACATCGCCTGGTAGGAGGAGTTCGTCCGGACGAGCGCGTAGTTCAGCCCCACCAGCACCAGGAAGTGCCACACCATGGGGTTGAACCGTTCGAGCAGCGCGGGCCGGCGGGCGATGAAGAACGTGTACCAGGCGCCCAGCAGCGCCGTCAGCCCGAGCCCGAGGGGGTCGGGCCCGTCCTGCACGGTCGCGATCGTCGCCGCCATCGCGAGGCAGGTGTAGAAGAGCAGGTGGAAGACCCGGGGCCAGCCTGCCTCGTCCAACGTCCGATCACTCCCAGCGGAACAGTGCGACCGCGATGGCGGTGCCGAGCACGATTATCGCCGAAAGGATGAGGAAGGGCATCGGCGCGGGGTCGCCGAGCCAGCTCTCCCGCAGCGCGGTGACGCCCTGGGTGAGCGGCAGGTACGCGCCGATCTCGCGCAGCTCCCCCGGCACGCCCTCGCGCGGGATGGCCGCGCCCGCCAGGAAGATCATGGGGAACATGACGAGCAGCCCCATCAGGTCCGCCGTCCTGGCGCGCGGGGCGAGGGCGGCCAGCACGAAGCCGATGGCGTAACACATCAGGGCGCACAGCACGAAGGACAGCACCAGCGCGGCCGGGTGCGCGGGCGGCGCCACCCCGAACCCGAGCATCGCCACACCGATCAGGATGGCGGCCCCCGCCAGCGCCATCACGAGCTGGGCCGCGATCTGCGCGGTGAGCAGCACGAGCGGGGAGATCGGGGTGGTGGCCAGGCGGCGCAGCACCTTGCGCTCCCGGTAGCTCGCCATGACGCCGGGCAGCGTGGAGATCCCGCCGATGGCCAGCACCATCGCCAGGTAGCCGGGCACGAAGACCTCCAGGCGGTCGTTGCTGCCGTTCAGGAGCAGCAGCATGGCGGGGAAGGCGACCATGAAGAACAGCGTGGCGGGATCCCTGGACAGCAGCCGCAGCTCCGTGGCCGACAGGTGCGCGAACGCCTTCATCGCCCCTCCTCCGCCAGCGCCAGGTACGCGGCCTCCAGCGAGTCCGTCCCGGTGCGGCCGATCAGCTCGCGCGGGCTGCCCAGCGCCACGACCTTGCCCCGGCGGAAGACGGCCACCCGGTCGCACAGCTCCTCTGCCTCGTCCAGGTAGTGGCTCACCAGCACCACCGTGGTGCCGGCCGCCTTCAGGTCGCCGATGAGCGTCCACGTCTCCCGGCGGGCCACGGGGTCCAGCCCGGTGGTCAGCTCGTCGAGCACCACCAGCTCCGGCCCGCCGACCAGGGCCAGGGCCAGCTTGAGCCGCTGCTTCTGCCCGCCGGACAGGTCGCCGTACGCCTTGGCCGCGATCGGGCCGAGGTCCCAGCGCCGCAGCACCGCCTCCCAGTCGTCCGGCCGCTCGTACAGGGCCGCGAACAGCCGCATGGCCTCGGCCACCCTGAGCCTGTCGGGCAGCTCCCCCTCCTGCAGCTGCACGCCCATGCGCTGGGCCAGGGCCCGCCGGCGGCGCGCGGGGTCCTGGCCCAGCACGCGCACCGTCCCCGAGTCGGGCCTGCGCAGGCCCGACAGGCATTCCACCGTGGTGGTCTTGCCCGCGCCGTTGTGGCCGAGCACGCCGAACGTCTCGCCCTTGCGCACCGCGAACGACACGCCGTCCACGGCGCGGTTGTAGCCGTAGGCCTTGTGGAGGTCCTCCAGCTCGATCACCGTCATGCTCCGAGCCTCCCGCCGGGAGGCGCGCGGCGGCATCGCCCGTTCGTGCGCGCGGCATCCTCCATCCGGAGGATGCCGTCACTCGTCGATCGTCACCGTCCCGGCGGCGCCGTTCACCGTGATCCGCTGACCGGAGGTGATGCGGTGGGTGGCGTCCGGCACGCCCACCACGGCGGGGATGCCGTACTCCCTGGCCACGACCGCGCCGTGGGACATCGCGCCGCCCATCTCCATCACCAGCCCGCCCGCCGTCAGGAACAGCGGTGTCCAGCCCGGGTCGGTGGAGGGGCAGACGAGGATCTCGCCCGGCTCCAGGTGCGCGCCGATCGGGTCGAGCACCACCCTGGCCACGCCCGTGACCGTGCCGGGGGAGGCGGGCGTGCCGGCGATCCCGCCGTCGCCGCCGGGCTGCGACAGGGCCTCCGGTTCCGTGCCGTCGGAGAGCAGCACCCGGGGGACGTGCCTGCGGCGCCGCTCCCGCTCGTACGTGGCCCGCCGCTCCGCCACCAGCGCCCGCAGGTCGCCTCCCGCCAGCGCGGCCCTGGTCTCGCGCAGGTCCAGGAAGAACACGTCCTGCGCGGAGTCCAGCACGCCCAGGCCCACCAGGTGCTCCCCCACGACCAGGAGGCTGCGGCGGACCGCCGCCAGCGTCTTGACCAGGTAGAACTTGGGCAGCTCGCGCAGCCCGGCGTACCGGCGGGTGCGCCCGAGCGCGAAGCGCACGACGGGGGCCCGCCACCGCCCCCTGCGCCGGGCCCGCGCGGCCACGTGCGCGATCGTCGCGCGGGCCTGCCGGACTCCGTCGGCGAACTGCTCGGACGGGGGTACTCCAGTGTCCATGCGCAGGTAGTTGGCCAGCACGCCGAGGATGTGGCCGGGCTCCTCCGACCATCGCGGCACGCCCAGGTCGATCTCGGCGACGCCGCGGTGGCCGTACTCGTCCAGGAACGCGGCGATCTCGCGCTGGGCGAGCGGCGGGAGCCGTCCCTCCTGGTAGTGCTCGACCAGCTCGGGCACGGACAGCTCGCGGAACGGGCCCGGCTCGATGCGGGTGGCCAGCCGCCACAGCTCCAGGTCCATCTCGGTGGTCGGGTTGTGCGGCAGGCTGCGCAGCACGTCGCTCATCTCGGCCACGGGCACACCGGAGAGCTTGGAGGCCAGCGCGAACAGGCCGTAGCCGGTGACCACGGTCGGCATGATGGAGATGATCAGCGGGAAGGTGCCCGCCAGGACCCGTTCGGCGTGGTCGAGGCGCTGTGCTGGGGTCGCGGAGCCGGGCACCCGGAGCCTCGCGTCCAGCCTCTCGCCGGTCGTCACCGTGGCGGCGAGGGCCTGGTCCGGCCGGGTGAGCGCCTTCAGGACCCGCTGCGGCAGGCGCAGGTTGCGGGCGAACCTGGCCAGGCCCCGCAGGAAGGGCCGGACGGACGTGTGCGCCTGGCTCAGGCGCGGGTCCTCGAAGAGCCGCTCCACCACGCTCACCGCGCGGGCCTCGCCGAGCGTCAGCACGCGGGGCAGCAGGGCGCGGCCGGGACGGCTGCGCACGGCGGTGGTGAGGTCGAGCCAGAGCCGCTCCCCCGAGACCGTCAGGAAGCCGGCGCCGCCGAGGAGGTCGGCGGGCCGGTGGCCGGCCAGGCCCGCGCCGCCCGCGCTGATCACCTTGAACGCCGACTGCCCCATCGGGGTCAGCGGCCCCATCACGCCCTGGACGACGTTGACGGAGAAGTACACCCGCAGGCCGGGCCGGGTGGGCTCGGGCAGCGGGTAGAGCGTGGTGATCGGCCTGGCCTGGGTGAGCCAGAGCGTGCCGTGGCCGTCGATGGCCCACTCGGTGTCCTGCGGGGCGCCGTAGTGGGCCTCGACGCGGGCGCCGAGTGCGGCGAGCCCGCGTACCTCGCGGTCGGTCAGGCAGAGGCCGGGCTCGGCCGTCTCGACGCGTTCGGTGCCGCCGCCGGGCAGGGAGCGGATGGCCAGCCGCTTGTCGCCGGCGTGGCGTTCGAGGATCTCGCCGTCGAAGACGCGGAAGCGGTCGGGGTTCACCGCGCCGGAGACCACGGCCTCGCCGAGACCGGGGCTGGCGTCGATGACGCTCTCGCGCCGCCTGCCCGTCACCGGGTTGGCGGTGAACATCACGCCCGCGACTCGCGCGTCCACCATCCGCTGGACGACCACCGCGAGCCGGACGGCGGCGTGGTCGATGCCGTTGGACTCGCGGTAGGCCACCGCGCGGTCGGTCCAGAGCGAGGCCCAGCAGCGGCGTACGGCCTCCACCACCGCCTGGGCGCCCACCACGTTGAGGAAGGTGTCCTGCTGGCCGGCGAAGCTGGCGAACGGCAGGTCCTCGGCGGTGGCGGAGGAGCGCACGGCCACGGGCACGTCGTCGCCGAGCCCCGCGTACGCCTTCACGATCGCCTCCTGCACGGCGTCCGGGACCGGGGCCTCCAGCAGGTGCCGCCTGGCCCGCTCGGCCAGGTCGTCGCCGCTGGTCAGCAGACCCTGCGCGACCTGCCGGTACGCCTCCGTGGTGAGCACCCAGCCGGGCGGCACCGGCAGGCCCGCAGCGGTCAGCTCGCCCAGGTTGGCCGCCTTGCCGCCCACCTCGGCGAGCATGCCCGCGTCGATCTCCGAGAAGTCAAGGACCGTGGTCTTCATCGCACGCTCTCCCGCCGTTCAGCGTCCCGTCACCCCAGTGTTCCGCTTTCCGGCCAAGAATTCAACACGCGATGAATCAGGGTTGCAGGGGGCGGCCGTCCAGGTCCCAGTCCGGCTCGGCGGGCACGCCGATCGCGGCCAGCGCCGTCGGCCCGACGTCCACCAGCCGGGGCTCACCGAGCGGGCGCCCGCCGAGGTCCTCGCCCAGCCGGTTGAGGATCACGAAGACCGTGCGCTCCTCGTCGGAGGTGCCGCCGTGCCCGCCCGCGTCCACGTGACCGTGATCGGTGGTGACCAGCACCGTCCAGCGCTCGTCCGCGTACCCCGGACGCGCGCGGATCGTGTCGAGCAGACGGCCCAGGTAGGCGTCCTGGGTCTGGAGGGCGACGGCGTACTCGGGGCAGTGCGGGCCGAGGTCGTGGGCCACCTCGTCGGTGTCGCCGAGGTAGACGAAGACCGCGTCCGGGTCGTCCTCGGCCAGGTGGCGCTCGGCGGCCTCGGCGACCTGCTTGTCGGCGGCGGCCCAGCCGACGGTGTACCCGTCGAGCACGAACCGGTGGTCGATCGCCGGGCCGAAGGCTCCGTGCTCGGCCAGGGCGGCCCAGGAGAAGAACGCCGAGGTGGTCAGCTCGGGCCTGGCGCGCTTGGCCCGCGTCAGGAAGTCCGGGAATCTCTGGAACCGGGGGCCGGCGAAGCCGTTGTCCACGACACCGTGCTTGTCCGGCCAGACACCGGTGGCGATCGACGACCAGCCGGGGCCCGAGTCGGTCCTCGACCTGATCACCCGGCCGCCGTCACCGGGCTCGGGGGTCTTGGGGACGACCTCGCCGGGGGACTCGGTGCGCGGGGTGCCGGCCTCGCCGTAGGGGAGCATGCTGGTGCCGTACGCGCCGGTGGACCTCAGCCCGGCCAGGACGGGGGCGTCCAGGGCGAGCAGCCGGTCGAACCTGAGCCCGTCCATGCCGACGACGAGCACCTTGCTTGTAAAAGCGGACATACCCCCATCTAAGCGGTGCGGCCCGCTAGGGGATGAAGCGCCGTACCCACTCCGCGGCGCCGGGCAGGATCTCCTCGACCGGGGCCACCTGCGGGTACCAGGTGCGCTCCCACTCCAGCGACACCCACCCGCCGAACCCGTCGGCCCGCAGCAGCTCCCCCGCCTCCTCCAGCGGCACCGAGCCCGTCCCCATCGGCACCGGGGTCGTGTCCTGCGCCGAGACCGCGTCCTTGACCTGCACGTAGTCGAGATACGGGCGCAGCGCCGCGAGCGTCCGCGCGGGCGGCTCGCCGTGGCGCCACGGGTGCAGCAGGTCCCAGATCGCGCCGGTGGTCTCCGGGCAGCCCGCCTCGGCCAGCAGCGCGGCCACCCCCTCGCCGGTCGCCAGGTGGTCGTGGGTCTCGACGAGCACGCGGCGGCCGAGGTCGCCGGCCGTACCGGCGACGGCCTTGAGGCGGCGGGCGCCGGTGGCCAGGTCGTCGCCGCGCGGGAACACCCGGACGCCGGGCGCGCCGAGGTCGGCGGCGAGCCGCAGGTCGGCGCGCAGGGCCTCGACGACCGGCTCGTCCGGGCCCGCCTCGCAGATGCCGGCATATCCCGCCAGGGCGGAGATCCGCAGCCCCGCCTGCTCGATCCGCTCCCGCACCGATGCCCTGGCCGCGGCGTCGAGGCCGGCGTGCACGCCGGTGTCGGGATGCAGCCGCAGCTCCAGCCCCTGGCAACCGTGCCCGGCCGCGACCTCGATCGCCCTGTCCAGCCCCTCGCCGGGCATCCCCAGCGTGCTGACCGCCAGCTTCACGCCATCCTCCCCATCACGCCTTCGGCTCCCGGTGGCGTCAAGCCATCCTCCGTACGCTCTCCCGCAGCACGACCTCGCCGGCCACCTGCTCGACCACGACCGGGTCGTCCTCGTTCAGCGCCAGCTCCAGCGCCCGCGCCCCCATGTCCTTCAGCGGCAGCCGGACGGTCGTCAGCGCGGGGACATGATCACGCAGGGTGACGATGTCGTCGAAACCGGCCACCGAGACGTCCTCGGGCACCCGGACCCCGCGCTCGCGGTAGGCCGCCAGGGCGCCCACCGCCATCACGTCGTTGACGGCGAACACGCAGGTGGCCTCCCCGACCTGCTGGGCGGCGGTGTAGCCGCCGTCGCGGTCGAACGGGCCGTGGATCACCTGCGGGGCGGGCAACCCCAGCTCGTCGAGCGCCCCGGCGAAGCCGGCGCACCGGTCGGCGGCCGTCACCAGGTGCGGCGGGCCCGCCAGGATCGCGAACCGCGTGTGGCCCAGCTCCGCCAGCGCCCTGGCCAGCTCGGCGGCGCCCTCCCTGTTGGCGGGCGCGACGGTGTCCACGCCGAGGAGGTCCTGCCCGACGCAGGCCGCCCGGCCGCCGCCCGCCTGGTAGCGGGCCAGCTCCTCGCGCAGCCGCCTGGTGACGCCCTGGTCGGCGACGCGCGAGCCGACCAGCAGCACGGCGCGCACGCGCTGGGCGTGCAGCGTGGCCAGGTAGGCGATCTCCTGCTCGGGGTCGCGATGGGTGGTGCCCACCATGACCAGCAGCCCCTCGGTGGCCGCCGCCCGCATGGCCCCGTCGGCCAGGGCCGCGAAGTAGGGGTCGGTGAGGTCGTGCACCACGATGCCGATGACGTTGCTCGCCCCGCGCGCCAGCGTCTGCGCGGCGATGTTGGCCCGGTAGCCGAGCTCGTCCGCGGCGCGCTCGACACGCGCCCGCAGGGCCGCGCCCACCTGGCGGGTGCTGCCGTTCAGCACCCGCGAGGCGGTCGCGAGCGAGACGCCCGCCTGCTTGGCGACGTCTTCAAGCGTGACCACGAGACCTCCCGGAAAGCGGTTTCCAAGTCTGCCAGACCGGCACCTGGATCCGCATCCTGCCACGCCCGCGGCCGTGGCGACAGAACGCCCCGCCCCGGCGACGGTGGGCGACCCGCCGCCGGGCGGGGCGTGCCCGCCGATCCTGCGGGATCAGGCCCAGGGGAACAGGATGTCCAGCAGGCCCTTGCGCTCCTCCTGCGTCGGCGTGGGCGCCGGCGCCTGGGTCTGGGCGGGGGGCTGGGTGGTCGTCGAGTTCCCCGAGTCGCCCGTGTCGTCCTGCTTGTTCGTCGAGGACGACGAGGAGGAGTCGTCGCCGCCGCCGTCCTGCCCGCGCGAGTCCGCGGTGTCGTTCATCGTGTCCTGCGGCTCGCCGGTGGCCTTGCGGGTCGGCTCGGTGGTGGCCTTCTGCCGCGTGGGAGTCGGGCGCGGCTCGGCCTCGCGCGTGGGCCGGGCCCGCTCCTGCGTCGGCGTCGGGATTGCGGACTCGGGCTCGGACGGCTCGTCGGTGACCGAATCCGTCGGCTCGGGCGTCTCCACCGGCTCCTCGACCGGCGCCTCCTCCGGAGCGGCGGACTCCGACGGCGAGGTCACCTCGCCCGCGCTGGCGCACTGCACGCCGGCGCACGGGTCGTCGGAGGAGGTGCCGGTGAGCATCCAGCCGGCGCCCACGCCGACCAGCACCACCGCGACGGCGGCCACCAGCAGCACCCTGGTACGGCGGCGCACCTCCCCCTCGCCTCCGGATGAGCGCCCGTCGTAGGAGTCACCCGAGTCGTCGGTCCAGCCCGAGCCGAGGAAGCCGCGCTTGGGGCGCTCCTCGTCCAGGTCGTCGCCGTGCCCCGACTCGTAGCTGCGGTCCAGCGGGAGGTAGGGGTTGTCGTCGTCGTCGTCCGCCACCCGGTGCGGCCCGCTGTGCTCGGCCAATTCGTCGTACGGCGAGCCGGCGCGCACCTCGTGCGGCCCGCTCGGCTCGTCGTAGTACGTGTCGGCGCGCAGGTCGTGCGGCCCGCTCGCGCCGGCCGGGTCGTAGCCCCCCAGCACGTCGTGGGGGCCGCTCTGGCCGCCGAGGTCGTAGGCGGCGGGGGCGGCGCCGAGCACGTCGCGCGGGTCGCCGGCCAACACGTCGTGCGGCGGGGCGGGGTCGGCGAGCACGTCGCGCGGGGTCTCACCGATCAGCTGCGGCTCGCCGGTCAGCGCGCCCCTGTCGGGCGGCAGGATGTAGGTCTCGTTGCCGACGACCTGGATGGCGGGCTGCTCGTCAGTGTCGTCGGTGCTCCACCGTGGAGAGAGCACGTCACCCGTCATCTCCGGGTTTAACGACTTACCCTGCCCGTCCTCGTATGGCCTGTCGTTCTCGTCGCGCGCCACGGTGGAACCTCTCTTGTACGAATAGTAACCGCGCCCCTTCCTACCACTACTTGTCCGGAAATTTCACTTGTTTCCCTAAAATCACTCTGAGTAACAATCGCCCCAGAGCGTCACCAGCCGAGCACGGAGCCGAGCGGCGTCACTTGCACGGGTCCGTGTTGCTGTCCACGACCTTGTCCTTGAGCGCGTCCGGGATCGCCGACTGGACCCGGACCCCCGGCCAGTCCTTGCCGATGACGAGCTGGATGACCGGCCCGGTGGCCGGCTGGGCGGGCGGGCTCTTCAGCTCGTACGGCTGCGAGGCGACCGCCTTGACCTTGCCCTGCACGGGCGTGCGCTTGTCCTTCGACAGCCGGGCGGCCACCGCGTCCCCGTAGGCGGGGCCGTCCGTGGCGTCCTTCTTGGCGTACCTGATCGTGGTGGTGTCGGCTGGCGCGGCGTTGCCCACCTGCGTGACCACGAAGCCCTGCGCGGCCAGCGCGTCCGCCACCTGAAGGGCCTTGCCCTGCTCGCCGGTGGCGTTGAGCACCTGCAGGCGCACCTGCTCGTGCTCGATCTTCGGCGCGCTCGTCCTGGCGGCCGACGCGGTGGGCTTGATGTCGGTGTCGTTGCGCACGGCCTCGAAGAAGTCGCGCGCCGCCGGCTGGGCGAACTGCACCCTGGCCGTGTTCTCCGGGTACGGCTCGGTGGGCACCGTGATGCCCTTGAGCTCCTTGGCGGTCAGCCCGCTGACGCTCCTGGCGATCTCCAGCATGCGGTCCAGGCCGAGGCCGTCGTCCACGGTGACGGCCTGGGTGGCGGCCTGGAGGAAGGCGTTCAGCTTGCCGGGGTCGGTGAGCAGGCCGCCGTCGGTGACCTTCTTCATCACCTGGGTGAGGAAGATCTGCTGGCGCTCGATCCGGCTGAGGTCGCTGCCGTCGCCCAGGGAGTACCTGGTCCGTACGTAGCCCAGCGCCTGCTCCCCGTTGACCGTGTGCCTGCCGGCGCCGAGCACGAACTTGGCCTCTTTGTCGTTGACGGCCTTGGGCAGGCAGATCTCGATGCCGCCGAGCGCGTCGATGATGCCCTTGAAGCCGGTGAAGTCGACCTTCACGAAGTGGTCGATCTTGATGTTGGTCAGCGACTCGAGGGTCTTGATCGTGCAGTTGATGCCGCCGTCGTTGAAGGCGGAGTTGACCTGGCGCAGCCCGGCGGCCAGCACGGCCCCGTTCCTGCCCTTGCACTCGGGGATCTGCACCATCGAGTCGCGCGGGAAGCTGATCATCGTGGCGCCGTCGCGGTTGGGCGCGATGTGCAGGAGCATGATCGTGTCGGTGCGCTCGCCCGCCCCCACGGTCGTGGCGCCGTACTTCTTGTTGTCGCCCTCGCGGGAGTCGGAGCCGACGAGCAGCACGTTGAGCGCGCCGGTGTCGGGCGGGCGGGTGGTGCCCGGGTCGATGGGCTCGCGCGGGATGCGGTCGTCGAGGTAGCGGTAGTAGCCGTACGCGCCGAGCGCGACGGCCACCAGCACCAGCGTCAGCGCGACACTCACCCAGCCCAGCGGCGTCAGCGGGTTGCGCGACGGCGTGGAGCGGCGTGTGCGTCCGGACTGTTTCGGGGCCCGCGACGGGGCCCGCATCGGGGGCCCGGGATGCGGCATCGGGACGGCACGCCGCCCCGGACCGCCCTCACTCCGCCGTTCTCTCACGCGGTCCACCCCCTGCGCCATGATCGCGAAGCATAGCCACAAACCGGTATTCGCAAGATAAGTACCGTCATCTCGGCTTGTTCGCCTGTTCATCATGAGCGAGACGATGGCCCTGCGGATAGTCCCTTCTCACCCCGAGCGAGGGCTCCATCCAATGCACCCGAATGCGGGGCGACACCACGCAGGGTGACGCCATCATGACGGTCATGCTGTTGACCGAGATGGCCCCTCCACCGGGCGCCCAGGAGGTGGCCGGGCTGCGGGCCACGGCCAGGGCGGCCCGGCGCGGCGCACTCGTGGCGCTCACCGCCTCGATCGCGCTGCTGACCACCGTGCAGTTACTCGCCGACCGGGCCGCGACCAGAGAGCAGACGCTGCCGCTGGCCGTGCTGTCCCTGGCGCTCTTCGTCGCCGCCCTGCCGGTGATGGCGATCACCCAGTACGTCTGGGGCACCCGCGCCCGCCTGGTCCGGCGCAGGGAGCGGGAGCTGTACGCCGCGCCCCGCTCCGGCAGGCTGCGCCCGCTGACCCGGCTGGCGGTGGCCGCCTGCTGGACGGTGACGCTCCTGCTCGGCTGGACCGTTCCGCGCCTGTTCCGCGACGCCGCGCTGCCTGCCTTCGCCGACGCCCTGAGCTGGGCCGCCGAGGCGCTGTCGGTGGTCAGCGTCGCGGCGGGGGTGTTGTTCCTGCTGTGGTGGGCACGGGACGCGGCGGGGATGCTGGCGCGTGCCCTGCGCTCGGGCGGATCACCTGGCGATCCCTGGGACCCGGGCGCCGGCACGCGGCCCGGCGCGGGCGCGGCGCTCTGGACGGGCGCGGCCGTGGCGGTCGTGGCCCTGCTCGGAGCCCGCGCCCATCTGTGGGAGCCGGCGACGGGCGTCGTCTACGCGTTGCTCACCGCCGCCCTCGTCTGCGGGGTAGTTACTGACGAGTAGCATGGGCACGGAACCCCTTTCAGCAACGAGGAGCGAATCCGTGCCTTCCTCTCGTGACGTCGTGTTCGTCGACGGCGTACGCACGCCTTTCGGCAGGTCAGGGCCGAAGGGCCTGTACGCGGAGACCCGCGCGGACGACCTGGTCGTCCGCGTCATCCGCGAGCTCATCAGGCGCAACCCCGGCCTGCCGCCCGAGCGCGTGGACGAGGTGGCCATCGCCGCGACCACGCAGATCGGCGACCAGGGCCTGACCATCGGCCGCTCGGCCGCCGTGCTGGCCGGGCTGCCCAAGACCGTGCCGGGCTACGCCATCGACCGGATGTGCGCGGGCGCGATGACCGCGGTCACCACGGTCGCGGGCGGCATCGCGTTCGGCGCGTACGACGTCGCCATCGCCGGCGGCGTCGAGCACATGGGCCGACACCCGATGGGCGAGGGCGTCGACCCCAACCCGCGCTTCCTGTCGGAGAAGCTGGTCGACCCGAGTGCGCTGGTCATGGGCATGACGGCGGAGAACCTGCACGACCGCTACCCGACGATCAGCAAGGAGCGCGCCGACGCGTACGCGGTGCTCTCGCAGGAGAAGGCCGCCAAGGCGTACGCCGACGGCAAGATCCAGCCCGACCTGGTGCCGACCGCGATCAGGACGGCCGAGAAGGGCTGGGGCCTGGCCGTGGAGGACGAGGCGCCCAGGCCGGGCACCACGCTGGAGGGGCTGAGCGGGCTCAAGACGCCGTTCCGCCCGCACGGCCACGTCACGGCGGGCAACTCCTCCGGCATCAACGACGGCGCCACCGGCTGCGTCGTGGCGGCCGGAGAGGTCGCCGAGGAGCTGGGGCTGGCGCCGAAGATGCGCCTGGTGTCGTACGCCTTCGCGGGCGTGGACCCCGAGGTCATGGGCGTCGGGCCGATCCCGTCCACCGAGCGGGCGCTGCGCCTGGCCGGGCTGGACAGCTCCGACATCGGGCTGTTCGAGATCAACGAGGCGTTCGCCGTCCAGGTGCTGGCGTTCCTGGAGCACTTCGGCATCGCCGACGACGACCCCCGCGTCAACCCCTACGGCGGCGCCATCGCCTACGGGCACCCGCTCGCCTCCTCGGGCGTGCGGCTGATGACGCAGCTCGCCCGGCAGTTCGGCGAGCGTCCCGACGTGCGTTACGGCATCACCACGATGTGCGTCGGCATGGGCATGGGCGGCACCGTGATCTGGGAGAACCTGGCATGAGCAACATCGACACCTGGCGGGCGCTGCTGAGCGAGCGCAACTCGGACGAGGTCGTCACCAAGGCGCTGGTGCGCGACGTGCAGCTGCCCTACGGGGCCGGCACGATGGCGCTGATCACGCTGGACAACGGCTTCGACCACACCAAGCCCAACACGTTCGGCCCGCACGGCCTGTTCGCGCTGAACGGCGCGCTGTCGGAGATCGCCCAGCGCACCGACCTGGCCGCGGTGGGCGTGACCGGCAAGCCGTTCATCTTCGCCGTCGGCGCCGATCTCAAGGGCGCGGCCGCCGTGACCTCGCGCGAGGAGGCGCTGGCCATCGGCGCGCTCGGCCACCACGTCTTCCGCCGGCTGGGCGAGCTGCCGATCCCGTCGTTCGCGTTCGTCAACGGCGCGGCCATGGGCGGCGGGCTGGAGATCGCGCTGCACTGCACCTACCGGACGATCTCGTCGGGCGTGCCCGCGGTGGCGCTGCCGGAGTGCTTCCTCGGCCTGGTGCCGGGCTGGGGCGGCACGCAGCTCCTGCCCCGCCTGATCGGCCCGGCGAACGCGGTCAAGCTCGTCATCGACAACCCGCTGTCCAACAACCGCATGATCAAGGGCAGCGACGCGTACGAGCTGGGCGTCGCCGACGCGCTGTTCGAGCCCGCCGACTTCCTGGAGGAGTCGCTGCGCTGGGCCGCCCGCGTCGTCAACGGCGAGGTCGCCGTCGAGCGGAAGGAGCACGACGGCTGGGACAAGGCCGTCGCCGACGCGCGGTTCCTGGTGGACATGAAGCTGCGCGGCGCCGCGCCGGCGCCGTACCGGGCGCTGGACCTGATCGCCATGGCCGAGAACGCCGGCCGCGACGAGGGTTTCGCGGCCGAGGACGAGGCGCTGGCCGACCTGCTCATGGGCGACGAGCTGCGGGCCGGGCTCTACTCCTTCGACCTGGTGCAGCGCCGCGCCAAGCGGCCCGCGGGCGCGCCGGACAAGTCGCTGGCCCGCAAGGTCACCAAGGTCGGCGTGGTGGGCGCGGGGCTGATGGCCTCGCAGATGGCGCTGCTGTTCGCGCGCCGCCTGGAGGTGCCGGTCGTGCTGACCGACCTCGACCAGGCCAGGCTGGACAAGGGCGTCGGGTACGTGCACGCCGAGGTGGACAAGCTGCTCGCCAAGGGCCGCGTCTCGCAGGACCAGGCCAACCGGCTCAAGGCGCTGGTGAGCGGCTCGCTGACCAAGGACGCCTTCGCCGACGCCGACTTCGTGATCGAGGCCGTGTTCGAGGACATGGCGGTCAAGAAGCAGGTGTTCGCCGAGGTCGAGGCCGTGGTGTCGGCCGAGTGCGTGCTGGCCACGAACACCTCCTCGCTGTCGCTGACCGAGATGGGCTCGGGCCTGGCGCGGCCGGAGCGGCTGGTCGGGTTCCACTTCTTCAACCCGGTCGCGGTCATGCCGCTGCTGGAGATCATCAGGGGCGCCGCGACCGACGACGCCACGCTGGCCACGGCGTTCGCGGTGGGCAAGTCGCTGAAGAAGTCGTCGGTGCTGGTCAAGGACGCGCCCGCGTTCGTGGTCAACCGGCTGCTGACCTGCTTCATGGGCGAGGTCGTGGCGGCCGTGGACGAGGGCACGCCGCTGGAGACGGCCGAGCACGCGCTCGACGGGCTCGGGCTGCCGATGACGCCGTTCGCGCTGCTGCAGCTCGTCGGCCCGGCGGTCGGCCTGCACGTGGCCGAGACGCTGCACGAGGCGTTCCCCGACCGCTTCGGCGTCTCGGCGAACATGGCGAAGCTGGTCGAGTCGGGCAAGCCCGGCGTCTACCGGCCGGACTTCACGCTCGACCCGGAAGCGGTGGCCCTGTTCGCCGGCGGCGACTCCCCCTCCACCGCCGAGCAGGTGCGCGAGCGCGTGCTGGCGGCGCTGGCCGGGGAGATCCGGATCATGCTGGACGAGGGCGTCGTGGCCGCGCCGCAGGACATCGACCTGTGCATGATCCTGGGCGCCGGCTGGCCGTTCCACCTGGGCGGTATCACGCCGTACCTGGACAGGGCGGGCATCGCGCAGCCGCGCTTCCTGCCGCCGGGCGTGGCGTCCGTGCCCGCCTGACTTTGCGCAGTCTTTGAGGAGGTCCTGACCGGACCTCCTCACCTGCGCCCGCACTCCGTCGTAGCCTTTGGTGCCGTCCTACGAACGGAGAGTAACCATGATCAAGGCAGCCGGCGCACTCGCGCTCTGCGGCGCCCTGCTGGCGGGCGGGCCCTCATTCGCGCAGGCCGCACCGCCTCCCAAGGCGAAGCTCAAGATCGTTGACGGGATGAAGGGCGGGCCCGTGAAGTCCGTCTGGCTCCACTGCTCGCCCGTCGGCGGCACCCACCCCAACGCGCAGGCCGCCTGCCGCATGCTGAAGCAGGTCAAGGGCGATCCGTCCCGGTTCAAGGTCGACCCCAGGACCTCCTGCACCCAGGAGATCAAGCCGCACGCGGTCGCCATCGCGGGCACCTGGTACGGCAGGAAGGTGCACTGGGCGAAGTTCTTCGCCAACGCCTGCCAGATGCGGGCGATGACCGGCGTGGTCACCGCTCTCTGACCCGGGCGTTCAGCGGCGGGCCTTCTGCCTGGAGAAGGCCTGCCTGCTGTTCCAGTAGCCGAAGCCGAAGTAGACGACCAGCCCGATGAGCATCCAGACGACGAAGCGCAGCCACGTCTGCGCCGGCAGGTTGAGCATCAGGTAGAGGCAGGCCAGCACGGACACGATCGGCAGGAACGGCACCAGCGGCGCCTTGAACACCCGCGGCAGGTCGGGCCTGGTCCGGCGCAGGATGATCACCCCGATCGAGACCACCACGAACGCGAACAGCGTGCCGATGTTGACCAGCTCGGCCAGCTCCCCGAACGAGACGAACCCCGCCAGCACCATCGTGACGAGCCCGATGAGCACCGTGAGCCTGGCCGGGGTGCCGTAGTGCCGATCGACCTTCGCCAGCCAGCGCGGCAGCAGCCCGTCGCGGCTCATCGCGAACAGCACCCGGGTCTGGCCCAGCAGCAGCACCAGGACCACGGTCGTCAGGCCCGCGATCGCGCCCACGCTGATGATCGCGGCCAGCCACGACTGGCCCACCGCGATGAAGGCGTCGGACAGCGGGGCCGCCGTGCTCAGCTCGCTGTAGCGCTGCATGCCGACGACGACCAGGGAGACGGCCACGTACAGGACCGTGCAGATGAGCAGCGAGCCGATGATGCCGCGCGGCACGTCCCGCTGGGGGTTGATGGTCTCCTCGGCGGCGGTGGCCACGATGTCGAAGCCGATGAAGGCGAAGAAGACGATCGCCGCCGCGGAGAAGATGCCGATCACGCCGAACGCCACCGGCGTGATGCCGAACAGGAGCTGGATGAGCGGTGCCTGGAGGCCCTCCACGCGGGGTGTGGACACCGGCTCGGGGATGAACGGCGTGTAGTTGGCCCCCTTGATGAAGAACAGGCCCGCCACGATGACCAGCAGCACCACGCCGACCTTGGTGATCACCAGGATCAGGTTGACCCGCGACGACAGCTTGATCCCCGCCACCAGGACCGAGGTGAGAAGCAGCACGATGAGGACGGCGGGCACGTTCACCACCGGATCCTCCCCGGCGATGGCGGCGGGCAGCTCCATGCCGATGGAGGCCAGCAGGGACGCGAAGTACCCCGACCAGCCGACCGCCACCACGGCCGCGGCCAGCGCCAGCTCCAGGAACAGGTCCCAGCCGATGATCCAGGCGGGGAACTCGCCGAGCGTGGCGAAGGAGAAGGTGTAGGCGGAGCCGGCGACCGGGATCGTGGAGGCGAACTCGGCGTAGCACAGCGCCGCGAGCCCGCACACGATGCCCGCCACGACGAACGAGACGGCCACCGCCGGGCCGGCCATCTCCTTGGCCACCTGGCCCGTGAGCACGAAGATCCCGGTACCGACGATCACGCCGATGCCGAAGACCGTCAGGTCCGTGGCCGTCAGCCGTTTGCGGAGCTGGTGCTCGGGCGCCTCGGTGTCGCGGATCGACTGCTCGACGCTCTTCGTGCGAAAGATGTCCACGCTCAGTGCTCCTTCCCAGACCCTGGGTGCTCATGCCCGATCCCGGGTGGGATCGGGGGCTGTCCCGGTGCTGGTCCGCGAACTGGGTAGCAGGCTGAAGCTATGCTCAACGATCTGCTCGACGCCCTGGCCGGGCAAGACCTCGGCGTGGTGCTACCCCTGTTGCTGGTCTTCCTGACGCTGGACGCCTCGGTCGGGATCGGGCTGATCACGCCGGGGGACGGGCTGCTGCTCGTGGCCGGCGCCACGGCCGACAGCCCCGGCGAGGCGCTGGCGCTGATCGGGGCGGGCCTGGTGGCCTGCTTCGCGGGCGCGTCCGGGGGGCACTGGCTGGGCAGGCGCTACGGCTCGCGGCTGCGGCACGGCAGGCTGGGGCGGCGCGTCGGCGAGCGCCGGTGGGCACGCGCGGAGCGACTGTTCGAGCGCAGCGGATGGGCGCTGGCGCTGGCGTACTTCCTGCCGGTGCTGCACGCGCTGACGCCGGCCGTGGCGGGCACGGTGGGCATGCCGTACCGCAGGTTCATGCCGTGGGCGATGCTGGGCAGCGCGGCGTGGGTGAGCACGTACGTGACGCTCGGCGCGCTCGCCGGGCAGGTGGTGCGGCAGCACGCCGAGTGGCTGCTGCCGGTGCTGGCCGCGGCGGTGGTCGTCGTGGTCGGGATCACCGCCGCGGTGCGCAGGGCGGTCAGTGGCGGGCGGGCTCCACGGAGGAGGTCCGCTTCGCGACCGCCTCGGTGATCTGGCGGGCGAGGTCCTGGCCGGTCAGGCCGATCTTGCCGAGGATCGCGGCCCGCTTGGCGTGGTCGAGGAACTCCTGCGGGATGCCGAAGGTGCGGACCGGCACGTCCACGTCGGCGTCGCGCAGCAGCCGGGCCACGGCGTCGCCCACGCCGCCGACGCGGCCGTTGTCCTCCACGACGGCCACCAGCTTGTGCGCGCCGGCGGCCAGCACCAGCGCCTCGTCCAGCGGCTTGACCCAGCGCGGGTCCACGACGGTGGCCGAGATGCCCTGGGCGTCGAGCAGGACGGCGGCCTCCATGCAGACCTGGGCCATCGGGCCCACGCCCACCAGCAGCACGCCGGGATCGCCCTCGGCGGCCCGCAGGAGGTCCATCTCGCCGAGCCTGCCGACCGGCTCGATCGGCTCGGCGACGGGACCCTTGGGGAAGCGCAGCACGGTGGGGCCGTCGGTGACCTCCACGGCCTCGCGCAGCAGCTCGGTGAGGCGGTCGCCGTCGCGCGGCACCGCGATCCGCAGGCCGGGCACGACCTGGAGGATCGACAGGTCCCACATGCCGTTGTGGCTGGCGCCGTCGTCGCCCGTGACGCCCGCCCGGTCGAGCACCACGGTGACCGGCAGGCGGTGCAGGGCGACGTCCATGAGGAGCTGGTCGAAGGCGCGGTTGAGGAAGGTGGCGTAGACGGCCACGACCGGGTGCATGCCGCCCAGCGCGAGCCCGGCGGCGCTGGTCAGCGCGTGCTGCTCGGCGATGCCGACGTCGTAGATGCGCTCGGGGAAGGCCTCGGCGAAGGCGTTGAGGCCGGTCGGGTGGAGCATCGCGGCGGTGATCGCGACCAGGTCCTCGCGCTCCTTGCCGAGCCGGACGAGCTCCTCGCTGAAGACGTTGGTCCAGATGCGGCCCTTGGGCTTCTCCGTGCCGGTGGCCCGGTCGAAGGCGCCGGGCGAGTGGAACTGGTCCTCGTCGTGGTTCTCCGCGGGGCTGTAGCCGCGGCCCTTCTGGGTGAGCGCGTGCACGATGACCGGGCCGCGGAAGTCGCGGGCCTGGCGCAGCGCCGCCTCCATGGCCTGCTCGTCGTGGCCGTCGATGGGGCCGACGTACTTCATGCCGAGGTCCTCGAACATCACCTGCGGCGACAGGACATCCTTGACGCCCTTCTTGAAGCCGTGCAGGGCGTCGTAGAGGACAGGAACGTTTCCGATCTTGTCCTTGACGAAGTCGAGCATGTCCTCGTAGCGGCGGTTGACCCGCAGCGAGGACAGGTGGGAGGCCAGGCCGCCGATCGTCGGCGAGTAGGAGCGCCCGTTGTCGTTGACCACGATCACGACCGGCAGGTCCTTGACGGCGGCGATGTTGTTGAGCGCCTCCCAGGCCATGCCGCCGGTGAGGGCGCCGTCGCCGATGATCGCCACCACCGTGCGGTCGCGCTCGCGGCGCAGCTTGAACGCCTTGGCCAGGCCGTCGGCGTAGGACAGGGCGGTCGAGGCGTGGGAGTTCTCGACGAAGTCGTGCTCGGACTCGGCCTGGCTCGGATAGCCCGACAGGCCGCCCTCCTGCTTGAGCGCCGTGAAGCCGTCGGCCCTGCCGGTGAGGATCTTGTGCACGTACGCCTGGTGGCCGGTGTCCCAGACGACGGGGTCGTGGGGTGAGTCGAAGACCCGGTGAACGGCGATGGTGAGCTCCACCACACCGAGGTTGGGGCCGAGGTGACCGCCGAACCTGGCGCACGAGTCGACGAGCACGTCGCGGATCTCCCCCGCCAGCTGCGGCAACTCCTCGACACTGAGCCGTTTGACGTCCTGCGGTCCCTTGATCGAGCCCAGCAACCCGCTCACGGATGCGTCTCCCCTCTGCTCTTTTGCGCCGATCCCACCGAGTCTAGTTCGCGAAGGCCCCACTGACTCCATCGAGTCAAATGCACCCACATATGTCCGATCTTGACCTAGTCTTTCGGTACCTATGAACTCCGTCCCCAAAAGCAGACTCCTGACCCTCGCGGCGGCCGTGCTGGCGCTCGCGCTGGCGGCGGCCGCGCTGGTGATGGTGCTGGCGGACGTGGCCACGACCTCGACGGGTCCCGTCAACGAGGCCCAGCAGCTCGCCTCCCCGCCCTCGAAGGTCTCCAGCGAGCAGGCGGGCACCGGTCTGCCCTCCAGGAAGCTGGCCGTGGCCAACCCCCTGTACAAGACCGGGCGGCTCACCGACGTGAACTGCTCGCCCGGCGACCTGCCCGCCGGGAGCATGGTGGCCTACCGGCGGTTCCTGACGCGCGTGACCGCCTGCCTGAACAAGGCGTGGGCGGCGCAGTTCCGCAAGGCCAAGATGCCCTTCACCAAGCCGCGGCTGCGCATCATCACCAGCAAGGTCAGGACGCCCTGCGGGGCCTGGAACACGGGCGCGGACGGCGTCTACTGCTCCACCGACCGCACGATGTACCTGATGATCAGCAAGGCGCAGCTGCGCAACCCGTTCCCGCTGGGGATCACCCGGCTGATCGCGCACGAGTACGGCCATCACGTGCAGCAGGTCTCCGGCATCTGGAGTTACTACTGGACGGCGCGCACGTCCGCCGGCAAGGCCAAGCGGCTGCAACTGTCGCGCAATTCGGAGTTGCAGGCCGAGTGTTTCTCCGCGGTCTTCATGAGCACGATGGCGGGCACGCCGCTGGTCACCCCGGGCGACTGGGACTACACGGTGGGCTGGTTCAGGAAGAACGGGGCCAAGGGGTGGCCGCAGAACGACCACGGCAAGGGGCCGACGCAGGCGGCGTGGATGACGCGGGGGTTCAATCGCGGGACTCCCGGCTCATGCAACACGTGGGCGGCAAATCCGCGAAATGTCACCTAATGGCTCTTTAGTCGCGCTTTACCTGGAACTCCCTCTTTAATAGGGTGCCTTCTCATGCGTATCCCTCGATTGGCGCTCATGGCGGGCGCTCTGGCCGGCGTGCTGTTCGCCGGCACGGCCCACGCGGCCACCTCCTCGGCCCCGTCGTACAAGCCGGTCCTGACGAAGAACAAGCTCTACAAGACGGGCAAGCTGGGCGTCACGGCGTGCGAGGAGCCGGAGGTCACGAGCGGGACGGTCGACGAGGCGAAGATCTACTTCGAGGCCGTGATGGAGTGCCTCGACAAGGCGTGGAGCCCCGTGGTGAAGAAGGCCGGCTACCGCTTCAGCCGGCCGAAGCTCACCGTGCTCACCAAGGTGGGCGAGAAGATGGGGCCGTGCGGGCGCTTCCCCGCCGGCGCGCAGGCGGTCTACTGCCCCCAGGTCAGGTCCATCTACTTCCTGCTGAGCGACAACGTCGTCGAGGAGCCGTCGGACCTGGCGCTGATGCAGGTGCTGGCCCATGAGTACGGCCATCACATCCAGCAGCTCACGGGCATCATGAAGGCCGCCGACGTGGCCATTCTCAAGAACAGGAGCGAGTCGCGCGCACTGGAGGCCCTGCGCCGCACCGAGCTGCAGGCACAGTGCCTGAGCGCGTCGTTCGTCGGGCGCGTGTGGAACTCACTCGGCCGCCCCGACACCGACTGGACCATCCTGCTCAAGGGCAGCCACAACCCGGTCGCCTCGCTGGGCGTGCGCAACAGCGGCGATGAGACCCACGCCTCCCAGGCCAGCAACAAGTACTGGCTGGAGCGCGGCTTCAAGGCCCAGTCGGCGGACGTCTGCAACACCTGGACCGCCCCCAGCCGCCGGGTGTACTAAGACAAAATCGCATAAGACCGTCTAAGATCCGCGATCGTGCGCATCCCCCTAACGGCGTTGGCCGGGTGCATGGTCGCGGGTCTTCTCGTTCCCGCACCGGCCGCCGCCGCGGGCCGGGTCGGCCAGGCCGGGCTCATGGCCACGATGGGCGGCGAGGTGATGCCACAGAAGTGCGCGGTCCCGAAGATCCGCGCGGGCAGCGTCCCCTCGCTCAGGTCCTTCCACGAGGCGATGGCGAAGTGCGCCGACACGTTCTGGGCGGGCAGGTTCGCCGCCGCCGGCCTGCCGTACAGCTCGCCCGAGGTGACGATCACCACGGGCAAGGACTCCGTGTGCGGGGCCATCACCGGCAGCGGCGCGCAGTACTGCCCCGACCACCGCACGATCGTCATCCGGATCACGAAGCAGGACCTGCGCGACCCGTTCAGGATGAACATCGCGCACTCGGTCGCCCACGAGTGGGGTCACCACGTGCAGCAGCTCATCGGCGTGCTGGCCGCGCAGGCCGCGTTGTACGAGCCCGCCTCGGACAAGGCGCGCAAGCTGCTGAGCCACCGGGTGGAGATGCAGGCCGAGTGCTTCGCCGGGGTGTTCTACAGCGCCACGCTGAAGTCCATCAGGCCCGGCATCTCGTGGCAGAACTGGATCGAGGCGGTGCGCAACGCCGACGAGAGCGACATCCACGGCAAGCCGCGCAACCTGGCGCACTGGCAGGACCGGGGATACCGGGGCGGGGCCACGGGGTTCTGCAACACGTGGACGGCGAGCAAGGCCAAGATCACCTAGAGTCACGCGTTGGCGCGGGCGAGGACTTCCAGGGGGTCGGACAGCACGTGGGCGAAGGCCAGCTCGGCGGCGCCCACCAGGGTGGCGGCGTCCCCGAGGGCCGAGGTGCGCAGCCGTACGCGCTCGCGCTGCGGAGCCATCGCGTGCAGGGTGAGCTGCGAGCGGACCTGGGCCGCAGAGCCGAGGTAGATCTCCCGCAGCATCCCGCCGAAGATGACCATCTCCGGGTTGAAGATGTTGACCAGGTTCGCGACGCCGAGGCCCAGCCAGTCGCCGACGCGGCTGAGCGCCTCCTGGGCCACGATGTCGCCGCGGTCGGCGGCCTCCACCACCGCACGCACCGCGTCGCGGCCCTGGTGACCGGCCGAGACCCGGCCCGCCGACTCCAGCAGGGCCCGCTCCCCCACCTCGGCCTCCAGGCAGCCGTGCGAGCCGCAGCCGCAGGCCCGCCCGCCGGGGTTGACGACCATGTGGCCGACCTCGCCGCCGTAGCCGTCGTGCCCGCCGAGCAGGTGGCCGGCCGCGATGATGCCGCCGCCGATGCCGACGTCCCCGTGCAGGTAGATGAGGTCGCGTACGGCGATGCCGACGCCGCGGCTGTGCTCGGCCAGGGCGGCCAGGTTGGCGTCGTTGCCCACGCTGACGGGCAGGCCGAGGCCGAGCCGGCGGCCCAGCTCCTCGCCGAACGGCACGTCCTCGGCCTTCAGGTTCGGCCCGAAGGAGACGACGCCGTCGGCCTTGCGCACGCCGCCGGACACGGCCGCCGCCGCGCCGACGCAGACCGTGTCGTCCCTGGTCTTGCGGCGCATCTGGCGGGCGAACCCGGCCAGCGTGCCGGCCAGCTCGTCCACCTCGAAGCGGCCGCGGTCGCGTACGGCCTCGCGGCGGTCGAGTATCACGCCGCCGAGCCCGACGCGGGCCACGGCCAGCCGGTCGGGGCCCACGTCGAAGGCGAAGACGTAGACCCGCGCCGACTCCGGGCGCACCACGAGCGAGGGTCTGCCCGCCCGGCCCGTCTCGCGCGGCAGCTCCTCGCGCACCAGCCCGGCGGCTGTGAGATCCGACGTCAGGGCCATGATCGTGCTGCGGTTGAGCCCCATCCTCGAGGTCAGCTCGGCACGCGAGATCGGCCCGCCCAGGTGGACATGACGCAGCAGCGCGCCGAGGTTGTGGCGCCTGATGTCCTCTTGGGAGGGGCCGGCACGCATCGTCTGGGGTTCCTTCAGGGGCTGTGAGTCGCTGATCACCTTAGACCAGCAGCAGCCGCCCGCTTGCGCGCCAGGGCGTCGACACCCGCGGCGAGCAGCAGGACCGACCCCGTGACCAGGTACTTCACGCTCGCCCCGTACCCCATCAGACCCATGCCGTTCTCGATCACGGCCACCACGGCGCCGCCGAGCACGGCGTCCAGCACCCTGCCCTTGCCGCCGAAGAGGCTGGTGCCGCCGATGACCGCCGCGCCGACCGCGTACAGCAGGACGGAGCTGCCGCCCGTGTTCGGGTCGACCGAGCTGGCCCGGGAGGCGGCCACGATGCCGCCGACGGCGGCCATCGAGGAGCAGATCACGAAGGCGCTGATCTTGATCCGGTCCACCGCGATACCGGCCCGCCTGGCCGCCTCGGTGTTGCCGCCGACCGCGTACAGGTGACGGCCGAACCCGGTGCGGCGCAGCACCAGTGTCCAGAAGACCAGCAGCACCAGGATGACCGGCACCACGATCGGCACGCCGGTGAGGGAGACGAGCGCGGGGTTGCGGCTGCGCTCCAGGTTGAGCGCGGCGACCGCGAGCCCGGCGAACAGCGCCAGCATGCCGACGCGGAAGGCGATCAGCGAGAGCGGGTCGGCGACCAGCCCGCGCTTGGTCCGGCTCCTGGCCCGCCTGAGCTGCACCGCCGCGTAGATCGCCACGCACGCCGCGTACAGGGCCCAGCCGAGCCAGGGCGGCAGGTTCCTGTTGGCGATGGCGTTGACGATGTCGTCGCGGATGGAGATGTTGGTGCCCTCCCTGACCAGCACCAGCACCAGGCCCTGGAAGGCGAGGAAGGCCGCCAGCGTGACCACGAACGACGGGATGCCGACCTTGGCCACCAGCGTGCCCAGCACCGTGCCGATGACGACGCCGGTGAGGATGGCGGCCAGCATGCAGACGTACCAGGGCAGACCGGTGTTGATCAGCGTGACGGCGAGCACCGCCGCACAGACGCCGCTGGCGTACCCGGCGGACAGGTCGATCTCGCCGAGCAGCAGCACGAACACCAGGCCCATGGCGATGATCGTGATCGCCGCGCCCTGCGTGAACAGGTTGGCGAAGTTGATCGCCGTGAGGAAGGACGGCCGCGCGATGGCGAAGACCACGCACAGCACGAGCAGCCCCAGCACGGCCGGCAGCGCACCCATGTCGCCGCCGCGCACCCGCTGGGTGTAGGCGAGGAAGCTGTTCTTGATCGAGGGGGCCTGCGCCGCGGCGACGATGGCCTCGCCGGGCAGTTCCTTGACCTTGTTCATGGGGTGACCCCGTTCTTGAGGCCCAGTTCGCCGCTGCGGCCGGAGGTGATCAGTTCGACGACCTGCGCGTGCGTCACGTCGGCGGTCTTGACCTGGGCGGCCATCCTGCCGAGGTAGAGCGCCGCGATCCGGTCGGAGACGGCGAACACGTCGTTCATGTTGTGCGAGATGAGCACCACGGCCAGGCCGGTGTCGGCGAGCCTGCGCACCAGCTCCAGCACCTGCGCGGTCTGGGCCACGCCCAGCGCCGCGGTGGGCTCGTCGAGGATGACGACCTTGCTGTTCCACAGCACGGCCTTGGCGATGGCGACGGTCTGCCGCTGCCCGCCGGACAGGCTGGAGACCTGCTGCCTGATGGACTTCACCGTGCGGACGGACAGGCCGCTGAGGGTCTTCTCCGCCAGCTCCTCCATGCTGTCCTCGTCGAGCAGGATGCCGTTCTTGCGTTCCCTGCCGAGGAACATGTTCTGGACGATGTCGAGGTTGTCGCACAGGGCGAGGTCCTGGTAGACGATCTCGATGCCCAGCTCCCCCGCGTCGCGGGGGCTGTGCACGTGCACCTCTTTGCCGTCGAACAGCAACTGGCCGCCGTCGACCGGGTAGATGCCGCCGATGCACTTGACCAGGGTGGACTTGCCGGCGCCGTTGTCACCGACGAGCGCGGTGACCTCGCCGGCGTAGGCGGAGAACTCGACGTTGTGCAGGACCTTCACCGGGCCGAAGCTCTTGTCGATCCCGCGCACTTCAAGGAGGGGGGTCATGGGGCTCCCTACACGAGGGTACGGCCCTCGCTCGTGGCGCGGGCCGTACCCCTCTCGGTGTTAACTGATTCCTGCCTCGGTGCACTTGGCGGCGAAGTCGCCCGTGCAGAGCTCCTCCTTGGTGACGTAACCGTCGGCCACCACGTCCTTGACGTTGTCGAAGTAGATGGCCTGCGGCTCCATCAGCTCGGCGGGCACGTCCTGACCCGACTCGGGGTCCTTGACGCTGCTGCTCGCCGCGGGCTTCTCACCCTTGGCCAGCGCGACGGCGAGCTTGGCCGCCGCGTCGGCCTCCTTCTTGACGGCCTTGTAGACGGTCATGCACTGGTCACCCGCGAGGATGTTCTGCAGGCCCTGGACGGTGGCGTCCTGGCCGGTCACGGGCACCTTGCCGTTCAGCTTGTTCTTCTTCAGCACCGTGATGGCGGCGTTGCCGAGCCCGTCGTTGGCGGCCAGCACTCCGGCGATCTTCGGCTGCTCGGTCAGCATCTGCTCGAAGAGCGTTCCGGCCTGGGTGTTGTCCCATTCGGGCACCGACTGCTCGGGGCCCTTGACGTACTCGCCGCCGTCGAACTTGGGCTTCAGCACACCGTCGTAACCGGCCTTGAACAGCGTCGCGTTGTTGTCCGTCGGCGAGCCGTTCAGGTAGGCCACGATCGGCTTTTCCACCTTCTTGTCGGTCAGGCACTTGCTCAGGCCCTCGCCCTGCAGCGTGCCCACCTTGGTGTTGTCGAAGCTGACGTAGTAGGCGGCACCGCCGCCGAGCGTCAGCCGGTCATAGTCGATGGTGGCCACGCCCTGGGACTTGGCCTTCTCGATGACCGTCTTGCCGGTGCCGCTGTCCAGGTTCACGATCATCAGGACGGTGGCACCGTTAGTGATCATCTGGTCGGCGATGGTCTGGAACGCCGTCTTGTCGTTCTGGGCGTTCTGGATGTCGTACTGGACGCCGGCGGCCTTGAACGCCTCTTCCAGGTACTTGCGGTCCGCCGTCTCCCATCGGGCGGAGGACTTGCTGTCCGGGAGGATGACACCGATCTTGCCGGCCTTGGCCGCGTCCGTGGCCGAGGCGGTCGAGGTCGACGTCGTGGTCTGACCGCTGTCGCCCCCGCAGGCGGTGAGACCGAGGGCGAGCGCGGCTGCCGCGGCGGTCAGGCTGAGGATCCCCTTGCGCATGGTGCAGGGTCCTTTCTTCCGGAGGGGCCCGGATGAATGTTGTTTGCGGCAACGTATTCCGGGACGGACCACATTGGAAGGGGGTAGCGACGCCCAGTTTGTTGTTTCCGGTAACAATCCAGAAACGCCAGCTCAACCTTTTCGACGCCTGGCGGCTATCACCCCCGCTACGGGACGACCGCGCCCAGGTAGGCGGAGCCCTCCAGCAGCTCCGCCGTCAAGGTGATGCCGGTCAGCCGCTCGGCCAGCAGGAACGCCGGCCCTTCGCTGGGATACAGGTCCGTGTCGACGCCCCGCATGACCTCCGCGATCTCGTCCGGCACCTCCTCGGAGTAGCCCTCGTCGGCGAGGAAGCAGAACCGGAGCTCGCCGTCCTCCGCCCAGAAGAAGTACTCGACGCCTTCGACGTCTCGGAAGTGGGAGACGACGCGGGTCCCCGCCGACAGCGAGGCGATGATCCGCTCGTCGGCGCCGAGCCCGCCGTTGGGCTCGACGGCGAACGCCCAGCCGCCGATGGCCGTGACGCCGACGAGCACGGTGTCGTAGCCGGCCAGGCGGCGGGTCTCGGTCAGCTCCGCGAGGGTCATGGGCGTCGGCTCCTCCGGCCGGGCACCGAGCCGGAGCAGCAGCTGCTCAGGTGTCAGGCCGCGGACGTAGGTGAAGCAGTAGGCCTCCGCGAGGTCGGGGAAGCGCTCGTAGGAGAACCAGGCGTGGTCGCCGGGGGTCGTGATCATCCGGTCATGTTGTCAGCGCCGGCCGACAGGATCGAGCCGCAGGCGCCCGCCAACTCTCTTGCGTCCACATGCGGCCACAACTCGTGACAAACCGCCCCTTCATCTGCGATACATCGATCAAGGCCATTCGGCGTGCGGGGACGCTGTTCCTACCCATCTGGGGGTTCCGTGAAGCGGCTCTGCAGCGCCCTGGGCACGATCCTGCTCCTCTCCGCCGCCCTCATCGCCGGGAACGTTCCACCGGCGGCGGCGTTACCCGCGCAGTTCCAGAAACAGACGGTCTTCAGCGGCCTGAACCACCCGTCCAACATCGAGTTCTCCCCCGACGGGCGAGTCTTCGTGGCCGAGAAGAGCGGCCTGATCAAAGTCTTCGACTCGCTCTCCGACACCACCCCGACCACGTACGCCGACCTGCGCACCCAGGTGCACAACTTCTGGGACCGCGGCCTGCTCGGCCTCGCGCTGCACCCGGACTTCCCCGCCGACCCGCGCATGTACGTCCTGTACGCCTACGACGCCGTCCCCGGCGGCACCGCGCCCCGCTGGGGCACCCCGGGCGGCACCGACGACCCCTGCCCGACCCCGCCCGGCGCCACCGCCGACGGCTGCCTGGTCACCGGCCGCCTGTCGGTGATCTCCCCGGCCGGGGCGGAGACGCCGCTGATCACCGACTGGTGCCAGCAGCACCCCAGCCACTCGGTGGGGGACCTGCAGTTCGGCGCCGACGGCGCGCTGTACGCCTCCGGCGGCGACGGGGCCAGCTTCAACTTCGCCGACTACGGCCAGGACAACCTGCCCGCCTCCGACATCACCCCGGACAACCCGTGCGGCGACCCGCCGTCGCCCGTCGGCACCGCGCTCACCCCGCCCACCGCCGAGGGTGGCGCGCTGCGCTCGCAGGACGTGCGCAGCAGCGCCGACCCCGCCGGGCTGGCCGGCACCGTGATCCGGATCGATCCCGACACGGGGGCCGCCGCGGCCGGGAACCCGAACGCGGGCAGCGCCGACCCGAACGTCGCCAGGATCGTCGCCCACGGCCTGCGCAACCCGTTCCGCATCACCCACCGCCCCGGCACCAGCGAGATCTGGTCCGGCGAGGTCGGCTGGAGCACGTTCGAGGAGCTCAACCGGATCGCCTCGCCCACGACCGCCGTGCCCAACTTCGGCTGGCCCTGCTACGAGGGCACCGGCCGCCAGGGGGGCTACGACAACCTCAACCTGAACCTGTGCGAGAGCCTCTACACGGCCGGCGCCGCCGCGCACGCCGCCCCGTACTTCGCCTGGAACCACAACTCCAGGCCCGCCCCGAACGACCCCTGCCCCACCGGCGGCTCGTCCTCCAGCGGCGTGGCCTTCTACCAGGGCGGCGACTACCCGGCCGCCTACGACGGCGCGCTGTTCTTCTCCGACTACAGCCGCTCGTGCGTGTGGGTGATGACCGCGGGCGCGAACGGCCTGCCCGACCCCGCCACCGTGGCCAACTTCGACTCCGGCATCCCCGCGGTCGAGCTGGAGATCGGCCCCGGCGGCGACCTGTTCGCGGTCGACTACACCAACGGCACCGTCGTCCGCTACATCTACGCCAACACGCCGCCCACCGCCGTCATCGACGCCTCCCCCACCTCGGGCGACGCGCCGCTCACGGTGAACTTCTCCGCCGCCCGCTCCGGCGACGCCGACGGCGACCCCCTCACCTACGCCTGGGACCTGGACGGCGACGGCGAGCTCGACGACTCCACCTCGGCCACCCCGTCCTTCACCTACACCCAGCCGGGCTCCCCGGTGGTGCGGCTGCGGGTGAGCGACAACCGCGGCGGCCAGGGCGACGCCACCGTGACCGTCAACGTGGCGAACACCGCCCCCTCGGCCACCATCACCGCGCCGACGGCGTCCACCACCTGGGCGGTCGGCCAGTCGATCGCGTTCTCGGGCAGCGGGAGCGACGCCCAGGACGGCACGATCCCCGGCTCGCGCATGCGCTGGGCCCTGATCATGCATCACTGCCCCAGCACCTGCCACGAGCACGAGATCACCACGTTCACCGGCGCGAGCGGCTCGTTCCAGGCGCCCGACCACGAGTACCCCTCGCACCTGGAGCTGCGCCTGACCGTCACCGACGCCCACGGGCTGACCGACACCGAGAGCGTGCTGCTGCAGCCCAGGACCGTGAACCTGACGTTCGCCTCCTCGCCGTCCGGGTTGCGGCTGGGCTTCAACAGTGAGCAGGTGGCCACGCCGTTCACCCGTACGGTGATCGTCGGCTCCGGCAACTCGATCTCGGCGCCGTCGCCGCAGAGCCTCGGCGGCCAGAGCTACGCGTTCGCGTCCTGGTCCGACGGCGGGGCCGCCTCGCACCAGGTGGTGGCGCCCGCGACGGCGACCACGTACACGGCCGCGTACACGCTGGTGCCGCCGGCGGGCGGGCTGGTGGCCGCGTACGGGATGGACGAGGCCTCGGGCAGCACGGTCACCGACGCCTCGGACAACGGCAACACCGGCACCGCCTCCGGGACGAGCCGGACGGCGAGCGGCAGGTACGGCCGGGCCCTGTCCTTCAACGGGGTGCTGAGCTGGGTGAACGTGCCCGACTCCGCGGGGCTGCGGCTCACCTCCGGCATGACGATCGAGGCGTGGGTCCGCCCGTCCAGCGTCAGCGGCTGGCGCACCGTGGTCATGAAGCGGCATTCGGGCGGCCTGGCGTACGCGCTGTCGGCCGGCGCGCCGGACCAGCGGCCCCACGCCCGTATCCACACCACCGCCGCCGCCGACCTGCCGGGCACCGCCGCCCTGCCGGTCAACACGTGGTCGCACCTCGCGGCCACGTACGACGGCACGACGCTGCGGCTGTACGTCAACGGCGCGCAGGTCGCCCAGCAGGCGGTGTCGGGGGCGATCAGAACGGACGGCAGCTCGCTCAGGATCGGTGGCAACGGCCTGCTCAACCAGGTGTTCAGCGGGCAGATCGACGAAGTGCGCATCTACAACAGGGCCCTTACGGCCGCGCAGCTCCAGACCGACATGAACACGCCGGTGAGCTGACCAGCGAGGCCCGGCGCGGTGCGGCGCGCCGGGCCTCACCCGGCGTGATCGCGTTCGGCACGGCCAGCACCGGCCTCACGCGGCAGTGATCAGGTTCGGCACGGCCAGCACCGGCCTCACGCGGCAGTGATCAGGTTCTGCGCGATCAGACCCACGGCGGACAGCGCCGCCACCGTGAGCACCGCCACCCGCACCTTGCCCCCGTCGAGGTAGCGCCGCAGCGGCCCCGACACCAGGAACCCGAGCACCATGGGCACGATCAGCACACCCCCGACCAGCAACGCCTGCCCGGGCAGCTCCCCCACGAGCTGGAGGATCACCAGCGACTGGCCCGCGCTCAGAAAGAAGAACATCGCCAGCGTGGCCCTGATCTGGGGCCCCTTGGCGTTCTGGTAGACGAGCGCGATGGGCGGCCCGCCGATGCCGGTGGCGGTGCCGGTGATACCCGACACGAACCCGGCCGACGTGATCGTGTACCCGTTGCGCGGCACGCTCAGCGCCCGCGCCGTCAGCGCCACGGCGATCAGCACCATGACGGCGACGAAGATGCCTCGAGTGTAGACAGAAACGTAGACAACGATGACTGCGGCTATGGCACTCCCCGGCAGCCTCCCAAGCAACGCGAACCCCAGCCCGCGCCAGTCCACCCGCCGCCACTCGACGGCCAGCGTGAACAGCGGGAGCGTCAGATTGACCACCTGGATCATGCCGGGCATCAGGTCGGGGGCCAGCATGGTGAGCACGGGCGCCGCGACCAGGCCCAGCCCGAAACCGACGCCGCCTTGGACGATGGCGCCGAGGAAAACCGCCAAGCCACCCACAATCAGGACCAATGCCGCATTTGTCATGGAGACGAGTCAATCATCTTTACTCTCTGTTGCCATAAGTGACACGAGAGTGATCGGGGCGCTGTATTGTTTCCCGCAGACGCGTACGTAACCTCAGGAGTATGGCCATGAAGCCGAAGGCGACCACGATACGCGTCAGTGTCACGACCCGAGACCGAATCGCAGCGCTGGCCAAGAAAGCAGGTGAACCCATGACCGCGATCATCGACCAGGCCATCCGTGAGATGGAGCGAAAGCAGCGCTGGCAGCACGTCGCGGAGCAGATGGAGCAGACACGGAGGGAGGATCCGCAAGCCTGGGCGGACTATCTCGCCGAATCCGAGCTGGTCCAGGGCGGTCCACCGCGCTCCACCCGCATCGCACCGGAGTGGGAGGGGCTCATCACGTTTCCCGAGGAGAGAGATGAGGGTGATCCAGGGCGAGATCTGGCTCGCTGACCTGGGCGAACCATCCGGCCGAGAGCAGGGTTATCGCCGCCCCGTGTTGGTCGTCAGCAACGACGGCTTCAACTCCGCCACCGCAGTCAAGATCATCGTTCCGCTGACCACGACCGATCGGGGATGGGACAATCACGTTCCCGTCCCGACCGAGGGCACGGGTCTGGAGAAGCCGAGCTGGGCGATGGTGGAGCATGTACGCAGCGTGTCTCCACAACGCTTCAGGAGAAGGGTCGGGATCGCTCCTGACGAGATCGTCCGTGAGGTCACGGACTGGATCACCGACACGATTTAGAAAATGTCGCCGCCCGGCGAAATAGCGGTTCGCCGGGTGGCACCTCTCATCGTGCCACACTCCGCATTCCCCTAAGCTCACCTCCGTGCGATCATCCCCCCTCCTCCTCTCCACCCTCCTCACCATCACCCTCCTGTCCCCCCAGACCGCACACGCCGCCGCACCCCCGTTCCCGAAGAAGGCCGGCAAGCTGGCCACGACCGCCTGCCCCGAGCCGCCGCTCAGCTCCGGCGGGATCCCGCGCACCCGCGAGTACCTGGACACGGTCGTGAAGTGCCTGGACACATCGTGGTCCGCGTACTTCGCCCGTACGGGGACGCGCTTCGAGCCGCCGGCCGTGCGGTACGCCGAGGAGGGCAGCGTGTGCGGGGTGCCGGTCGCGGACGTGGACGCCTTCTACTGCCATCCCGCCAAGACCCTGGTGTTCCCGCTGACCGGCCGCTGGATCGAGGGCCGCACCGACCTCTACCCGTTCAAGGTCGCCGCCCACGAGTACGGTCACCACCTGCAGACCCTCACCGGCATCCGCCGCTCCTACGAGGCCCGCTACCGCGCCGAGCCGAACGCCAGGGCCGAGCTGCGGCGCCGGTTCGAGCTGCAGGCCGACTGCCTGGCCGGGGTGTTCCTGGGCAGCGTGCGGGGGTCTCTGGCGCGTACGGGTGCGGACTGGTCCGCCCTGTACGAGGCGGTGCGCGCCAGCGGTGACGACGGTGAGCGGCGCAGTCATGGCAGGGGGGCCGGGCGGGTCGGCTGGTTCAAGCGGGGGCTCGCGGCCACGTCGCCCGCCGCCTGTGACACCTGGTCGGCGCCCGCTGCCAAGGTGTCGTGAGCCGTCCTTGCTGGATGTAGGGGCGCAGCGAGCGGTGTGCGTCGTCGCCCCACTGGGCCGGGGGCAGGTGGCGGGGTCGCAGTCCTGGCTGCGGCCGTTGCCGCGCTGGTCAACGTAGTCGGCACGGCTTCTTGATCGGTCTCGCCGCGGCCGGTGAGGGCACCATGAAGGCCCCCCGAGGGCCGGGCGAATTCCAGGGGTCGTCGCAACACAGTGATCAATTGTTGATGTCGAGAAGCATAGCGAGACGCTCGGTAGGGCTGCCCCTGGCCGAGCGTCTTCCGCTACTGGCGTGGGCCGCCCTCATCTTGGGTCTAGATGTCGTGATCGAACGTGTGACCAGCCCGAGAGAGCGCGTCTGTCCAGGGCATAGCTATTCGAACGGTTGAGGAGCGCAGGTGGACGCTGAGCTCCTCCCTTCGGCGATCATGGTCTTGATCTGGGCACGCAGCGCCGGCCACATGTCGCCGAGGATGGTGGGCGCGTTGACGAGCGCATCCAGGCGATCAGGCCACGTGCGTCCCGGCATGGCCTCGTCCAGAGCCCGGGCCGCCCAGAAGCGGCGCGAAACAGGATGGTCCTCCGCAAGAACCGCTCCGTGCTCGTCACGCCTATCGTCCATGAGCCGGGCCAGGAGCGGCGTCAGGTCGGCCCCTGCTCGCCTTGCATCACCGCCGCCGGTAACGAGGCGGTCGAGCGCCTCCCGGACCATCGGTTCGCCCGCCAGGCCGGTTGCCGCGACGTAGGCGTTGACGACGCGATGGATCACCGCGGTCTGTACGGGCTGGGGTGCCAGGCGCAGCCGAACGTCCAGATCGGGATCGACGCCACCCAATGCGCTGGGAGCACGCGGGTCATCCGGGATGGTCTCCTCCAAGAGCAGTCGTGGCGCGCTCGCGTCAGGCAGGTCGAGTCTCACTCCGGTGACGGCTTCGACGACGGCCATCGCGGCCGCCTGCCATTCGCCAGGTTCGGCTGCCGCCTCCAGAACCGTGAGCTCTGTATCGAGTACGTGCGGAGTCTTACCCCATCGCTCACCGGGAAACTTCGGGTCCAATGCGGTGACAATCGTGCCGTAAGCGGCGTATGTCAGCCTGGCCGTCCAGTTGACGTTCCAGAAAAGGCTCAGCGCGCGGGCTCCGTCACTCAGCCGCCGCAACACCTCCGGACGGTTGCCCTGGTAGCCGTTGTCCTCGTAGAGGATGAACGACGCGCCGTCGTGGCTGATGTAGAAGGCCCCTTCGTAGTCGGCTTCGTCCACATCGTCGTCGGGCTCTGACTCCAGGTCCTCGGCCCGTCCGCCGAGTCGCTCGGCGATGGCCTCGACGGTTAAGGGGGAGGCGATCGGCTGCACGACAGTCCAGCAGGTGGCCTGTGCGAGATAGGGGTTGCGCTGCAGGAAATCGGCATCCGGCGCTGCGTCTCGTCAATCACTGGGGCAGTATGTCCACCCTCACCGACAATTGGGGCAGACAGCATAAAGGTGTTGCCGATGTTCAGGCCGGGGGCGAGGTCGAGCGGCACCCGCCGAGGGCGATGCACACTGCCAAAAATAGCGGTGTCACTTCATACTCCGGAGGATTCCCGGGGATTTCATGAGCTGTCGACGGCCAGCAGCATGGCGAGACGCTCGGCTGAAGTTTGCCAGTCGAGCGTCTTTCGTGGTCTGGCGTTAAGTTCGGCGGCGACGGCATCGAGCTGGTCGCGGGTGTGGACTGACAGGTCGGTGCTCTTGGGGAAGTACTGGCGCAGCAGGCCGTTCGTGTTTCGTTGGAGCCGCGCGGCCAAGGGCCGGCCGGGTCGCAGAAGTAGACGGGCATGTCGGCGGCGACGGAGAACTCGTGGTGGCGACCCATCTCACTGCCCTGGTCCCAGGTCAGAGAGCGCTTGAGATACGCGGGTAGCGTCGCGACAGTGTCCAGCAAGGCGTCGCGCATACGCTCGGCGCTGCGGTCGATCGGCAAGCGGACGAGCATCACGTAGCGGGTAGTGCGCTCGACCAGCGTGCCGATGGCCGAGCTGCCGTTCTTGCCGATGATGCAGTGCCCTTCCCAGTGGCCGGGGACGGCCCGGTCGTCAGCTTCGGCGGGCCGCTCGCTGATCATGACCATGGGTGTGCTGTAGATGGCCTCGTGACACACGTGCATCTCCGCCCGCTCGGGGAAGGTCCGGCGCAGGCTCCGGACGATCTGCTCTGGGCTCCAGCGCTTGTGTAGGTGCTTTTGAATGCAGGCCCGCAACTCGGGGTTCTGGTCAATCTTGCTGGGCTTGGGGCGGGGCCGGCGCGCGTCGGCTCGGGCCTGAGCGGCGTGCGGCCGGTACTGGCCGCCTGTGGGGTGCCGGTTGCGGCGGATCTCCCGGCTGATGGTGACGGCGCACGGCCCAGCTCGCGGATCGCCGCTTTCTCTCGCACCCGGTCGGCGATGTAGATCCGCTCGTCTTCCCGCAGATAGCGAGACTCGCCCGGTCGGGGCACCGTCCGTGGTTCGGGCGGTGCCCCCTTGTTCCATTTGGTGCGTTTCCAGCCGTTCCGCCACCGCTTCCCGGTCCGGACGTTGATCCCAACGATCCGGCGCGCTTCCCGGCTGCTGAAACCTCGATCCATAAGCCGGAAGTATTCCTCCCGCTCACGGGTCACCTTCTTCGGGCCCTGCGGAGATCGGATCTTGCGAATCTCGAACTCTTCCATCGCACTCCCCAACCTGGGGTGTTGCGACGACCTCTAGAAGGAAAGCCGGTAGGGAGGGCCTCATGCATGCCGGACGCCATCAGGCAGCACCGCACACCGGGTCACCGCCGGACGCCCCTCAGCCCGTCAGCGCACCGGCGAGGCGGGCGGCCTGGGCGGCGAGGCCCGGGATGCTGGAGGTGATGAACGACCCGCCTCCTGCCAGGTCCCCCAGCACGTGCAGGCGCGGGTCGGCGGGGACCAGCCCGCCCGACGGGTGCAGCGCCGCCAGGCCGCCGGCGAGCAGGGTGGTGACCAGCGGCTCGGCCGCGCCGGGCACGGCCTGGGGCGAGGGGTTCACCGCGTTGACGGCGACGTCCACGTCCAGGATCCCGCCGTCACCCCACACCCGGAACCCGCCGTCCCCCACCGCGCCGCCGCCCCGCACTTGCGATCCGTCATACCCCGCCGCCTCGATCTTGCGCACGCCGGCCACGATCGAGAGCTGCCCCGAGTCGAACAGGCGCAGCAGCACCGCGGCGTTCACCGGCACCATCGGCGAGGCCACGCCGATGGCCAGGCGGGCGTGGTGGCGCAGCCGTTCGCGGTCGGGCTCGGGGAGCAGCCGCCACGCGAACGGGCCGACGACGTGCGCGGCCTCCTGCAGCACCCGCCGCGCGATCGCGGGGTCGCCGACGGCGGCCAGTTGCCGCCGCAACCGCTCGACGGGCGGCTCGGACCCCGCGGACAGCAGCTCCTGGGTGAAGGCGGCGAAGTCCTCGCCCACCTCCTCCAGCTCCTCCCGCAGCAAGCCGGCCAGCTGGACGAGGGTGACCGTGCCGTGCTCGCGGCGCAGCGCCTCCACCCGATCGACGGTGAGGTGCCGCCGGTGGTGGCCGAGGGGGCGTTGCCAGACGGCGGGCAGCATGCCGGTGCGGGAGACGAGGGCGATCCGCCCGGTGTGGCCGCGCGCGGCCAGCGACACGACCACGTCCACGGCCGTCAGCCCGCTGCCGATCACCGCGACGTCGGCCTCGCCCCGAACCTCGTCGAGCGTGCCCGCCAGCGGGTACGGATCATCGACGTACCCCGGCGCCCCGCTGAGCCCGTAGTGGTCCTGCGGCGTTCCCCCACCGACGCACAGCACGACCTGGTCGGCCAGGTGCTCCTGCCCGTCCCCGGTACGCAGCACCAGCCGCACCCCGCCACCGCCACCGCCACCGCCACCAGCACCGCCACCAGCACCGCCACCGTCACTGCCGCCGGCATCGGCAGCAGCACCGGCGCCGGCGCCGGTCACCGAGGTGACGCGGGAGGCGACGACGCGGGTCCGGCAGCCTCGTGCCCGCAGCCGGGCCAGAGCCGCCTCGGCGGTGTCGGCCAGGTACGCGCCGTAGAGCGCACGCGGCACCAGCGGCTGCCCCAGCAGCTCGTCCAGGTGCGCGGCGGCGCGCTCCGGCCCCAGCCAGGCGGCGTAGTGCCCGGAGTCGGAGCCCCGGATGGACATGATCGCGGGGGGCGCGTTGACCAGCACGCTGCCCAGATCGGGCCCGTACGGCCGCCCCCGCCACAGCTCGGCGGACGGCTCGAAGACGGTGACCTCCGCCCCCTCCGTCCCGCCCACGGCCAGCGCGTCCAGCAGGCCGACCGCGGCGGCCCCGCCCCCGATGATCGCGATGTGCACGGCGTTCTCCCTCGTACTCGTCCTGAAGGTGGGTGATCGTTCTGATGGCAGGTCCGAGCCTCGCGGGCGGCGCGGACGCGCTCCATCCCTCGCGCACAGCGGATCGGCGGGGAATGACCCCCTCAAACGGGGGGTTGGCGCAGGGAGGGCGGCGCAGGCAGGCTGTCCTGTCCAGGGCAGCACGCAGATCAGGAGGCTCGATGACCCGCGCGCACCGTCACGCCGAGGTCCTGACGGCGGCCGACCGGGCGGCCGACGCGCTCGGCTGCTTCAGCCGCGCCTCGGCCGCTGCGGCGGCTGATGCCGTTCGACGCCGCCGTGTGGTCGGCGACCGACCCGGAGACCGGCCTGGTGACGGCGCCCATGCTGGTGGAGAACCTCGGATCGGGCGAGGGCTGCGGCGCCTACTGGGAGAGCGAGCTGCTAGAGGAGAACGTGCTGCCGTTCCGCGACCTGGCCCGCGCCGAGGTACCGGCGGCGGGTCTGCGGGCGGCGACCGGCGGCCTGCCTGCCCGCAGCGCCCGCTTCCGCAGCCTGCTCGGCCGCCAGGGCATCGACGACGAGCTGCGGGCCGTGCTGCGGGTCGGCGGGCGGCCGTGGGGGTCGGTGAGCCTGTTCCGCATGCGCGGCGCCCCGGCGTTCGGGCAGGACGACGTCGCGCTGCTCGCCGAGCTGTCCGGGCCACTGGCCGACCGCCTGCGCCGCTTCGCCACCCCACACGGGCCAGGGGGCGAAGGCACCACCCCGCACGGGTCAGGCGGCGGAAGCACCACCCGGCATGGAACGAACGGCGCGGGTGGGGGCGGGGGCGGGGGCTCGGCGCCCGGTCTGTTGCTGTTCGACGAGAACGGCGAGGCCACGTCGATCAACGAGGAGGCGCGCACCCACCTCGCATCACTCCCGGACGGCCCGTCCACCCCCTCGGCACTCGGCCTGAGCCTGCCCATCTGGCTGATCGGCACGGCGCTCCAGGCGCGCGCCATCGCCCAGGGCCGCGACCGCGGCAACGCCCGCATCCGGCTGCGGACCCGCGACGGCCGGTGGCTGACCTGCCGGGCCTCGTGCCTGACCGGCTCGGGCGGGCGGCCCGGACCCGTGGTGCTGGTCATCGAGCCCGCCACCCCCGCCGACCTGGCCCTCATCGTCGCCCAGTCCTATGGCCTGACGCCGCGCGAGTTCGAGATCGCCCGGCTGGTGGCGCAGGGCCTGGCCACCGCGGAGATCGCCGCGGCGCTGTTCATCTCCCCGCACACGGTGAGAGGCCATCTGAAGGCCGTCTTCGGCAAGGCGGGCCTGTCCAGCCGCGGCGAGCTGGTCGCCCGGCTGTTCGCCGGTTAGCAGCCAGACAGGACGAGAGCCGCCTCGCGGGGGGTGTCCCGCGGGGCGGCTCTCCTGGGTGTCGGGTGGTTCCCCCGATGCGGGGGCGCGTGAGGATCACGCCCCCAACCCCCGGCTCCCGGCCGGCTCATGACCGGGCGGGAGCACGGGAAGACCTACTTGGCCAGCAGCGAGCGCAGCACGTACTGCATGATGCCGCCGTGCCGGTAGTAGTCGGCCTCGCCGGGCGTGTCGATGCGGACGACCGCGTCGAACTCCACGTCACCGGCCTTGACGTGCACGGTGCGCGGGATGCCGGTGCCCTTGTTGAGCTCCTCGACGCCCGTGATGTCGAACGTCTCCTCGCCCGTCAGGCCCAGCGACGCGGCCGAGCCGCCCTCGGGGAACTGCAGCGGCAGCACGCCCATGCCGATCAGGTTGGAGCGGTGGATGCGCTCGTAGGACTCGGCGATGACCGCGCGCACGCCCAGCAGCGCCGTGCCCTTGGCCGCCCAGTCGCGCGAGGAGCCGGAGCCGTACTCCTTGCCCGCCAGCACCACCAGCGGTGTGCCGGCCGCGGCGTAGTTGACCGAGGCGTCGTAGATGAACGACACGGGGCCGTCGGGCTGGGTGAAGTCGCGGGTGTAGCCGCCCTCGGTGCCCGGCGCGATCTGGTTGCGCAGGCGGATGTTGGCGAACGTGCCGCGGATCATCACCTCGTGGTTGCCGCGCCGGGAGCCGTAGGAGTTGAAGTCCTTGACCTCGACGCCGTTGGCCTGGAGGTACTGGGCGGCGGGGGTGCCGACCTTGATGGAGCCGGCCGGCGAGATGTGGTCGGTGGTGACCGAGTCGCCGACCTTGACCAGCACGCGGGCGCCCTTGATGTCGGTGACGGGCTCCGGCTTCTCCGGCATGCCGTCGAAGTAGGGGGCCTTGCGCACGTAGGTGGAGTCGGGGTCCCACTCGAACGTGTCACCGGTCGGGATCGGCAGCGAGCGCCAGTGGTCGTCGCCCTTGAAGACGTCGGCGTAGTCGCGCTCGAACATGTCGCGGCCGATCGAGGAGTTGACCACCGCGGCGATCTCCTCCGGCGACGGCCAGATGTCGCGCAGGTAGACGGGCTCGCCGTCGTTGCCGAGGCCGAGCGGCTCGGTGTCGAGGTCGAGGTCCATGGTGCCGGCCAGCGCGTAGGCCACCACGAGCGGCGGCGAGGCCAGGTAGTTCATCTTGACGTCGGGGTTGATCCGGCCCTCGAAGTTGCGGTTGCCGGACAGCACCGCGGTGACGGCCAGGTCGTTGGCCTGGATGGCCTCGGAGATCTCCGGCAGGAGCGGCCCCGAGTTGCCGATGCAGGTGGTGCAGCCGTAGCCGACCAGGTTGAAGCCGATCTTGTCGAGGTACGGCTGCAGGCCGGAGCGCTCGAAGTAGCCGGTGACGACCTGGGAGCCGGGGGCCAGCGAGGTCTTGACCCACGGCTTGCGGGTCAGGCCCTTCTCGACGGCGTTGCGGGCCAGCAGGGCCGCGCCCAGCATGACGAACGGGTTGGAGGTGTTGGTGCACGAGGTGATCGCGGCGATCGAGACGATGCCGTGGTCGATCTCGAAGGAGGTGCCGTCGGCCAGCGTGACGGGCACCGGCTTGTGCGGCCGGCCGCCGTTGGCGCTGGCGTTGGAGGCGGGCGCGTCGGAGGCCGGGAAGGTCTCCTCGACGGCCTCGTCCACGCCGTCGGCCACATAGTTCTGCACGTCGTGGCGCCAGGTGGCCTTGGCGGCCGACAGGACGATGCGGTCCTGCGGGCGCTTGGGGCCGGCGATGGACGGGACGACCGTGGCCAGGTCGAGCTCGATGTACTCGGAGAACCCGGGCTCGGGCGCGGCCGGGTCGAGCCACAGGCCCTGCGCCTTGGCGTAGGCCTCGACGAGGGCGATCTGCTCCTCGGAGCGGCCGGTCAGGCGCAGGTAGTCGATGGTCTGGCCGTCGATCGGGAAGATCGCGCAGGTGGAGCCGAACTCGGGGCTCATGTTTCCGATCGTGGCCCGGTCGGCCAGCGGCACGGACGAGACGCCCTCGCCGTAGAACTCCACGAACTTGCCGACCACGCCGTGCTTGCGCAGGATCTCGGTGATGGTCAGCACCAGGTCGGTGGCGGTGGCGCCGGCGGGCAGCTTGCCGCTGAGCTTGAAGCCGACCACGCGCGGGATGAGCATGGAGATCGGCTGGCCGAGCATCGCGGCCTCGGCCTCGATGCCGCCGACGCCCCAGCCGAGGACGCCGATGCCGTTCTCCATCGTGGTGTGGGAGTCGGTGCCGACGCAGGTGTCGGGGTAGGCCCTCTTGACGTCACCGTCGTCGCGGGTCATGACCACGCGGGCCAGGTGCTCGATGTTGACCTGGTGCACGATGCCGGTGCCGGGCGGCACGACCTTGAACTCGTCGAAGGCCGTCTGGCCCCAGCGCAGGAACTGGTAACGCTCGCGGTTGCGCTCGTACTCGCGCTCGACGTTGCGCTGGAAGGCGTCGGGGTGACCGAAGTAGTCGACGATGACCGAGTGGTCGATGACCATCTCGGCCGGAGCCAGCGGGTTGATGCGCGCGGCGTCGCCGCCGAGGTCGCGCACGGCCTCACGCATGGTGGCCAGGTCGACCACGCACGGCACGCCGGTGAAGTCCTGCATGATGACGCGGGCGGGCGTGAACTGGATCTCCACGCTCGGGGCCGCGTTCGGGTCCCACTCGCCCAGCGCACGGATGTGGTCGGCGGTGATGTTGGCGCCGTCCTCGGTGCGGAGGAGGTTCTCCAGCAGGATCTTCAGGCTGTACGGGAGGCGCGCGGAGCCCTCGACGGCGTCCAGCCGGAAGATCTCATATGACGCGTCGCCGACGCGGAGCGTGTCACGGCTGCCGAAGCTGTTCGCGGACACGGTGATTCGCCTCCTCCATAGACAGGTGTTCAGACAGAATCCTGCCGCACTACGGAAGCAGCCAGCACGTTAGGTAACCCTAACCACCTGGCCCTGCGGCCGGTTGTCTCGACGTCAAGATATCCCCAGAATATCTCGACATCAAGTTAAACCGGTGCCAGCCGCCAGAACAGCAGCCCGATGATCGCCACCGACAGGATCGGGGCCAGGATCTTCTGCTCGAACTTCTTGCCCGTCTTGATGCCGATCTTCCACGGCAGCACGAACTTGGCCCCCAGCGGCCACAACACCGGGCATCCCCGCTCGGTCATGCAGTCGCCCACGACGTGCATGAGGCAGCCGACCCCCACCGCGAGCCCCAGCCAGGCGTATCCCACGTCGAGTGACATGAAGACGGCGTACAGGCCCGCGGTCATCCCGATGTTGACCATGATGGAGCCGATCTTGTTACCCGGGATGCCCACCCCGATGGCCCGCAGGGCCAGGCCGATGAGCAGCACGACCATGATGTCGCGGCCGATCGGATAGGTGTTGGCCAGCCAGTGCACCCCGATCCCGAGCGCCACCGCGAACGCCAGCGAGTGCGTCGCCCCCCGGTGCCCGCCGCTGATCCAGGAGACGAGCTTACTGAGCCCCCAGGTGAGCGGCCCGAACGTCTGCGCGATCGTCGCGCTCGGATGGTCGAGGTCGGGCAGCATCGCGGCGCCCGCACAGATGATCGCCCCGGCGATCAGCTCGGCCGGGCCGAGCGCCGTGGCCATGATCCCCGTCTCGATGAAGCGGGAGGACTCGTTCAGCAGCGGCAGTGCCGCCAGTGGGGGAGCCAGCCCCAGCCAGGCGATGGCCCCGCTCATCGCGTGTGTATGCCCCATCATGATCGGGACTGTACGGCAAAGAATCTCTTTACGCGCCGCGGCGTGCCGCGGGGTCACAGTGATGTGACCCGGGCGGCCCGGGAACGGTCCGGAAACGCAGACGAGGTCGTCTCCGCGGCGACAGCACCCCCCAGCCCTGCCGACGCGGAACGACCTCGTCTGCTGTGAATAACGACGCCCCTCCCGATCCTGTTCCCGGATTCCGCAACTTTTTCGTGATCTGGCTCACTCTCCCTCCGGGCTTGCCCACGACCCGCTATCGATATATCTTTGACGCATCGAGAACAGATCGCGATATAGGAGTAAAAGTCATGACGCACCACTTCGCAGCGAGCGGGCCCTGGCCCGGCGCACACGAGTACAAGCGCGCCCTGCGTGAGACGCTGCACGCCATGGGCGACGCCTTCGAGCACCTGAGCGGGCACCACGGCGAACGCGGTGGCGAGCGGGGCGGCGATCGGGGCGGTCCGCACGACCGGCGACATCGGGGCAGGAGGGGCGGGTCCGGCCCGTTCCCCTTCGACTTCGGGCGCGGCGGCCCGTTCGGCCCCGGCGGGCCGTGGGGCGGCGGGCACCGGGGCTGGGGCGGCGGCCGCGGCCGCAAGGCCAAGCGGGGCGACGTCCGCGCCGCGATCCTGGCCCTGCTGTCCGAGGAGCCGCGCAACGGCTACCAGATCATCCAGGAGATCGCCGAGCGCAGCGAAGGCGGCTGGAAGCCCAGCCCGGGCGCCGTCTACCCGGCGCTGCAGCAGCTCACCGACGAGGGCCTGGTGATCTCGGAGGAGAACGAGGGTCGCAAGACCTTCCGGCTCACCGAGGAGGGCCGCGGCTACATCGAGGCGCACGCCGACGAGGTACGCGCCCCATGGGACGAGATGCGACCCGACATCGACGACAACACCGCCGATCTCTGGCATATCGCCCGACAGTCCGCATTCGCCATGATGCAGATCCTGCAGACCGGAAACGACGCACAGATCCGCGAAGCGCGTAAGACTCTGGTGGAGACCCGGCGCAAGCTCTACCAGATCCTGGCGGACGACGAACCGGGTGAGGAGTAGGACCATGGCCGGCGTCGCACCGGACAGCCGCCGGTACGGGGAGAGCGAGGAGCCTGGAGTGGACCGCAACGATCTCCGCATCGGTGACGCCGAGCGCGAGCAGACGATGGCCGCCCTGCGCGAGCACTTCGCGCAGGGCCGCCTGACGCACGAGGAGCTCGACGAGCGCCTCGACAGGACACTGGCCGCCAAGACGGCCCGCGACCTCGCCCAGGTGACGGCCGACCTCCCCGGTCAGCAGCCGGCCTACGGCGAGCCGGCCCACGGTGAGCCCGCCTCGCCGTACGGGATGGGCGACTGGCACGCGGCCATGCACGCCCACCGGGCGCAGTTGCAGGCGATGCGCCACGGGCATCGGGCCCAGGCGCAGGCCATGCGGCACGCGCACCGGGAGATGCACCGGGCCGCGTGGCCGGCCAGGCGGCCCGGGCAGCGCCGAGGGCCGCACCCGGTGCTGCCCGTCCTGGCCGCGCTCATGGTGGTCGGGCTGATCCTGGGCGGCTTCGGCGTCTTCAAGGTGCTGTTCGTGGTGTGGCTGGGCGCGATGGTGTTCAGCCTGGTGCACCGGCGTTTCCACCACCGCGGCTGAGGGGCCGCCCCTGATCGTTTTGGGCCTTGACCCGGTCAAGGGCCCAACTGATGATCTGGGCGGACCTCCGACGCGAAAGGGAAAGCCTCATGACCGAGCAGGGCACTCCGGTCCGTCACACGAACCCGTTCGCCGCCGTGGCGGGGGCCGGCGGCGTCGTCATGGACGTGCCGGAGTACCAAGCCGGATTCGAGCGCGACCACGTGACCTGCACCGAGCCGATGTGGAAGCTGGAGCGCGCGCAGAACTTCTACGAGCCCGACGTGGCGAGCTGGCGGGCCATGATGGACGGCGACTGGGCGCGCTCGCTGGCCCTCATCCACGCCATGGCGGGGCCGCTGACCGACTACTTCCGCCGGCGCCAGCCCGTCAGGCGGTTACGCGTGGTCGAGCCGCCGATCACCGCCTACCTCCAGTGGGAGATGCACATCCTGGCCCTGCGCGCCGCGGCGGGCTCCCCCTGCCGGGTGGTGCCCGCCGCCCGCGTGACGGACCTCGATCCGCTTCCGGAGCTGGTGATCTTCTCCCCGTCCCTGATGTACGAGGTCCTCTACGACGAGTACGGCGGCGGTCGCGGCGGGCGCCGCATCACCGATCGTGACGTCGTCGAGCCCTGCATCCACGCCGTCCGCGCCCTGTTCGACGAGGGCGAGGACGTGCGCGACTTCCACGAGCGCGAGATCGCGCCGCTGCCGCCGCCGGTGGTCACCGACGCGATGCGGGCCGCGCTGCCCGCCTACGCGCACCGGACCGAGGAGTTCAGGGTCTGACCTCCTCGTTGAGGCAGCGCAGCACCGGGAAGCGGGTCAGCGCCTCGGGGTCCAGCTCGCGTTCCGTGGTGACCTCGAAGACGGCGCTCTCTCCCGGCAGCAGCGTGAGGAGCTGCTCGTCCACGCTCGCGGCGGGGTCGAGCCGGTCGGGGAAGAGCGCCAGCTCGCGCAGCACGCCGGCCGCGGTGACCGTCACCCGGTAGCCGCCCGGGGAGCGCTCCACGTGCGCGTCGTAGGCGGCCGGCGGGTAGGCCACGGCGGTGTCCTCGGCGTAGCAGCGCACCGTGCCCGCGCCGCCGAGCCGGGCCGTGAGCAGCTCGCGGGCGGGGTCGTCCGGGTCGGCCACCGACGGCGGGAGCGCCACCCTGAGCACCGACCGGGGCGCGGCGTGCACGGCGACGACCTCCTTGGCCAGCGGCCGGCCGTCGAGCCCCCGCCGTTCCAGGAGCAGCTCGCCCGTCCACGGCTCGCCGCAGTCGTTGACCAGGGCCACCTCGCCGTCCTGGACGGTGATCAGCCGGTCGGCGTAGGCGCGGCGCAGCGCGTACCACAGGGGCTTGCGCCGCCCGTCGCCGTCGATCGCCGACCAGGAGGTGACCGGCCAGCAGTCGTTGAGCTGCCAGACGATCGTGCCCATGCAGTGCGGCATGAGCGCGCGGAACCGCTCGATCCCGAACGTCATCGCGCGGGCCTGGTTGAGCTGCGTCAGGTAGTGCCAGTCGTCGAACGTCTCCGGGGCCGGCAGGTGGTCGCCGAGGCCGCGCAGCAGCTTGGCCTGCCCGTCGATCGCCTTCTGGTGGGAGGAGGCGGGCGTGAGCGGCTCGTCGGAGGACGCGCGGCGCAGCGTGGCGTAGGCGGGCGGCCCCTGGAAGCCGAACTCGGCCACGAACCGCGGCCGGTAGGCGGCGTAGCGCAGGTAGTCCTCGCGGTTCCAGACGTCCCAGATGTGGACGGTGCCGCGCGCCGGGTCGTTCGGGGGCAGGCCGGGCGCGCCCGAGTAGGGGCTGCCCGGCCAGTACGGGCGGGTGGGGTCCAGCTCGGCCACGATCGACGGAAGCAGGTCGTGGTAGTAGCCCGCGCCCCAGCTCCGGCCCGCCAGCCTCTCCTGCCAGCCCCAGTCGGCGTGGCCCTCCAGGTTCTCGTTGTTGCCGCACCACAGCACCAGGCTGGGGTGCCCGGCCAGCCTGGCGACGTGCTGCCTGGCCTCGGCCTCCACCTCGGAGCGCAGTGGCTCCTCCTCGGGGTAGGCGGCGCAGGCGAACGGGAAGTCCTGCCAGACCAGCAGGCCGAGCTCGTCGGCCAGGGAGTAGAAGTCCGCCGACTCGTACAGGCCGCCGCCCCAGACCCGCAGCAGGTTCACCCCGGCGGCCGTGGCCTGCGCGAACCGCTCGGCCAGGCGCTCCCGGCTGACGCGGCTGGGGAAGCAGTCGTCGGGGATCCAGTTGACGCCCCTGACGAACACCGGCACACCGTTGATCACCAGCTTGAACGCCTCGCGGTCCAGCTCGACGTCCCTGAACCCGATCCTGCCCCGCCACTCCTGCTCCCCCAGGCGGACGGTCAGCTCGTAGAGCGGCTGCGCCCCGTGGCCGCGCGGCCACCACAGCTCCGGCTCGGGCACGCGCAGCCGCACCACGCCCGACTCCCCCTCCAGGCGCTGCCCGGCGGTGACGCCCCCGACGGTCACCGTGACGGGCTCCGCGCTCGCCCGGTCCGCCCGTACGTGCACCTCCACCGTGCCGTCGGCGCGGGCGAGCGGGCGCACCTCGGCCAGCCGGGCGCCCGACCAGCTCTCCAGCCCGATGGGCCGCCAGATGCCCGCCGTCACCAAGGTGGGGCCCCAGTCCCAGCCGAAGTTGCAGGCCATCTTGCGGATGAACGGGTACGGCTCGTCGTAGGCGCCGGGCCGCTCCCCCAGCTCCGCCCGCCGCGCCTCGGCGTAGGCGTAGGCCGGGGTGAAGCGCACGACGAGCTCGTTGGCGCCCGCGCGCAGCAGGTGGCGGGCGGGGAAGCGGTAGGTGCGGTGCTGGTTGGCGGTCTCGCCGATCAGGGCGCCGTTCAGCGTGACCGCCGCGACCGTGTCGAGCCCCTCGCACACCAGGTCGGTGTGCTGGTGCTCGTCCGGTTCCCAGGTGAACGTGGTGCGGTAGGTCCATTCCGTACGGCCGATCCAGGCCAGCCGGTGCTCGTTGTCGTCCAGGTACGGATCCTCGATCGCCCCGGCCGCCAGCAGATCGGTGTGCGCGCAGCCCGGCACGCTCGCGGGGATCTCCCCCGTGCCCTCCGACGACAGGGTCCAGCCGCTGTGCAGCGGACGGTACTTCAAGAAGCTCTCCTTAGCAGGTCTCGAGCCGGGCGCACGCGACGAGGTGCCCGGGTGTGGCCTCGTACAGGCCGCCGGAGCCGCCCTTCCGGTGGTAGAGGCAGGACTCCACGGGAACGGCGTCGTCCCAGGGCTCGTGCAGGCGCGGCACGGCCGACAGCAGCTCGCGCGTGTACGGGTGCAGCGGCTCGCCGAAGACCCGCTCGGTCGGCCCCATCTCCACCACGCCGCCCTTGCGCAGCACCACCGTGCGCTCGGCGAGGTAGTTGCCCAGCGACAGGTCGTGGGTGATGTAGAGCACGCCCAGGCCGCGGCTCTTCAGCTCGGCCAGCAGGTTCAGCACGTCGATGCGGGTGGAGGCGTCGAGCATGCTGGTGATCTCGTCGGCGACCAGCAGCTTGATGTCCAGCAGCAGCGCGCGGGCGATGAGCAGGCGCTGGAGCTGGCCGCCGCTGAGCTGGTGCGGGTACTTGCCGAGCACCTGGTCGGGGTTGAGCCGCACGTCGCGCAGCGCGGTGGCGACCCGTTCGGCCCACTCGGGCGACGGCACGGCCGGATAGTACGCCTCCTTGATCATGGCGAACACCCGGTCGGCCTTGAACACCGGGTTGAAGGAGCTGAACGGGTCCTGGAAGATGCCCTGGACGTGGCGGTAGTACTCCCTGCCCGGCCGGACCGGCGAGCCGTCGAAGGTGATCGAGCCGCTGGTGACCGGGTTCAGGCCGAGGATCATCCGGCCGATCGTGCTCTTGCCGCTGCCGCTCTCACCGATCAGCGAGACGACCTCGCCGGGCACGACCTCGAAGGTCACGCCCTTGACGGCGGCGACGCGCCCGCCGCCGAAGGCGCCGACGCGAAATTCCTTGGTGACGTCGTGGAGCTTCAGCATCAGGCCTTCCAGCAGGCTACGTAGTGGCCGGGGACCGGCTCGGTCACCGGCGGGTCCTGCGCGCACTGCTCGCCCGCGATCGGGCAGCGGTCGCGGAAACGGCAGCCGGCGGGCGGGTTCAGCAGCGACGGCGGGCTGCCGGCGATGCCTTCGAGCCTGCGCTCGGTGTAGCGGACGCCGACCTCCGGCAGGGAGTCGAGCAGCAGCTTCGTGTACGGGTGCCGCGGCGCCTTGACGATCACGTCGGCGGGCGCCTTCTCCGCCAGCCTGCCCGCGTACATGACCATGATCGTGTCGGCGATGTGGTGGGTGAGCGCCAGGTCGTGGGTGACGAAGATCATGCTCTTGACGTAGCCGCTCTCGCGGAAGCCGAGCAGGGCCCGCGCCACGGCCTTCTGGGTGGAGACGTCGAGCGCGGAGGTGACCTCGTCGGCGATCAGCAGGGACGGGTCGAGCAGCGTGGAGATGACCATCACCATGCGCTGCTTCATGCCGCCCGACAGCTCGATCGGGTAGCGGTCGAGCGTCTCACGGGGCAGGCCGACCTGCGTCATCCGGCGTTCGAGCTCGTCGAGGTCGAGGGCGGCGCCGCGCGACCTGAGCAGCTCGGTGACCATCCTGCGGATCTTGCGGGTGGGGTTGAGCGCGCTCATGGCGTACTGCGGGATGAGGGAGACCTCGCGGAAGCGGAACTCGTTCATCGCGCGGTCGTCGTCGATGGGCAGCTCACGCCCGTCCAGCTCGACCGTGCCGCCGACGCGGCGCATGCGGCCGTCCATGCGGATGAGCGACTTGCCCAGCGTGCTCTTGCCGCAGCCCGACTCGCCGACCAGGCCGAGGATCTCGCCGTCGCGCAGCCCGAACGTCATGCCGTCCAGGGCGCGCACGTCCCCCCTGAGTGTCCTGTAGTGCACCCGCAGCTCGTTGACCTGCAGACTCATGTCTCCCTCAGTTTCGGGTTGAAGACCTCGTCGAGCCCGACGTTGGCCACGTACAGGGCGCCCACGATGGCCGTGATGGCCGCGCCGGGCGGCACGAACCACCACCACAGGCCGAGCTGGAGGGCGCTCCACTGGTTGGCGTTCTGCAACATCAGGCCGAGCGAGACGCCCTCGGTGGGGCCGAGGCCGATGAAGTCCAGCGAGGAGGCGATCAGCACCGAGCCGCCGAACAGCAGGATGAACGTCATGAACAGGTAGGAGCTCATGTTCGGCGCGATCTCCCTGGCGATGATCCGGCCGGTGCCCGCGCCGCTCATCCTGGCCAGGTCCACGAACTCCCTGGTCCGCAGCGAGAACGTCTGCGCCCTGATCGCCCGCGCCGCCCACGGCCACTGCGTCAGCCCGATGAACAGGCCCTGCACGGCCACGCTGCGGATGCCCAGGTAGGCGTTGATGATCAGCAGCACGGCCAGCGTGGGGATGACCAGGATGACGTTGGTCAGCATGTTGAGCGCCTCGTCCACGATCCCGCCGCGGTAGCCGGCCACGAAGCCGACGACCATGCCGATGACCGCCGCGATGCCGCCGCCGATCACGCCGACCGCGAACGTGCTGCGCAGCCCGTACACGAACTGCAGGAACACGTCCTGGCCGAACGTGGTGGTGCCGAACCAGTGCTCCCCCGAGGGCGGGGTCATCGGCTTGGGGCCGTACTCGTTGGGCGCGCCGGGGAACAGCACGGGGCCGAGCAGCCCCAGCAGGAGCAGCACGAGCACGATGCCGAAGCCGGCCATCAGCTTGCCGTTGCGCACCGCGAAGTAGAGCGCCTCCCGCCGCACCGCCGCCGGCTCTCGCGGCGCGACTTCCTGTAGTGCGGTCATGCCTGCGCACCCGCCATTCCCGCCCTGGTACGCGGATCGACCACGACGTAGACGATGTCGATGATGAAGTTGGCGATCAGCACGCCGAGCACGATGAACAGGAACGTGCCCTGCAGGAGGAAGAAGTCCTTGTTCTGGATGGCCTTGAGGATGAGGCTGCCGAGGCCCGGATAGGCGAAGACGATCTCGGTGACCAGCGCGCCGGCCACCAGCACGCCCAGTTGCAGCGCCAGGCCGGTGATCTGGGGCAGCACGGCGTTGCGGAAGGCGTAGCGGCGGATGAGCCTGCTGGGCGCGCCGAGCGCGGACAGGTAGTTGGAGTAGTCGGACTCCAGCTCATAGATGATCATGTTGCGCATGCCGATGGCCCAGCCGCCCAGCGCCACCAGGAACAGCGACAGGAACGGCAGGGTCCAGTGGTGCAGCAGGTCGAGCAGGAACGGCATCGACCAGTTGGGCCGCATCGAGAAGCTGTAGCCGCCGGCCACCGGGAACCAGCCCAGGATCACGCCGAACGCCCAGGCCAGCAGCACGGCCAGCCACATGTACGGCATCGCCGTCAGCACGTAGCCCACCGGCAGCACGGTGTTGTCGAGGAGCTTGCGCCGGGCCGCGTACGCGCCGAACTGGTTGCCCACCACCCAGCTCAGCAGCACCGACGGGACGATCAGCGCCAGCGTGTACGGCACCGCCGCCATGATCACGGAGCTCACCGGCGTCGGGAACAGCCAGATGCTGACCCCGAAGTCGCCGCGCACCAGCGCGCCCCAGAAGTTGACGTACTGCTGCCACAGCGGCTGGTCCAGCCCGAACAGGCTGGTGTAGTACACCCGCATGGCCTCCACGGCCTCGGGCTTGGTGACGTTGGCCCGCGCGACCATGCTGGCGACCGGGTCGCCCGGCATGAAGCGCGGGATCATCCAGTTGACCGTGACGGCGACGAAGAAGGTCAGTCCGTAGATGAGCAGTTTCCTGCCGAAATAACGACGCACGTGTGTTGTCTCCGGGGAGGCCCCTCCGCCCCGGGGATACGCGGGGCGGAGGGATCGTGGGGTTCGTCAGGAGGCTGCGGGCTGGAGCTGGGTGAGGGTCTCGAAGCCGCCGAGCTCCAGCCAGTTGCGCCACATCACGGCGCCGGTCTTGGGCGCGCTGCCCGCCGCGGCCGGCCAGTTCTTCCACACGCTGGTGCTGGACTGCGCCCACAGGCCGTTGTACCAGAGCGGGATCACCGGCATGTCGTCGAGGTGGATCTGCTGGAGCTGGGAGATGATCTTCTGCATGCCCGCCGTGTCGTCGGTCTTGACCTGGTCGAGCTGCTGCACCAGGTCCCAGGCCTTCTCGTTCTCGTAGCGGGCGAAGTTGACCGTGTTCTGCTGCTTCTGCACCGGCAGCTGGAACATGTACTCGTAGTAGGTGTACGGCGAGTTCGACAGCTGCCGCTCGTTGTTGATGAGCAGGTCGAAGTCACCCTTGGCGCGCTGCTCGACCAGCGCGTTGAAGTCGGGGAACTCGGGCGTGATCTGGATGCCGGCGCTCTTGGCGCTGGCGGAGATGGACCTGGCCGACTCCATCCAGTCGGTCCAGCCGGACGGCACGATGAGGGTCAGGCTGATCTTGGAGCCGTCCTTGTTCTCGACGTAGCCGTCACCGTCGCCGTCCTTGTACCCGGCGTCGGACAGCAGCTTCTTGGCCTTGGCCGCGTCGAAGGTGAAGCCGGAGGCGGAGACCACGCTCTGGTCCACGTACTTGTCCCACTGGGGCAGCAGGCCGGTCGGGCTGGCCGCCTTGACGAGGTTGCCGTAGACGCTCTCCACGATCTTCTTGACGTCCACGGAGGCGGCCAGCGCCTTGCGGAAGGCGGGGTCGTCCATCGGCTTCTTCGTCGTGTTGGGCACCAGCCACGCGGTGTTGGCCGACAGCATGTACGGGGGCTCGTTGTAGTACGTCGTCAGCCCGAAGTTGCCCTTGACCAGGTTGGCCACGCCGGGCAGGAAGTTGTTGCTGAGGTCCAGGCCCTTCTGCAGCAGCATGCCCATCGCGACCTCGTTGCTGGGGGTGGCGATGTCGACGATGTAGCGCGGCTTGGGCTCCATGTTCAGCGCCGTCTTGCCCCACCAGTCGTCGCGCCGCTGCAGGACCACGCGGTCCTGGTCCTTGCTGAGGAACTTGTACGCGCCCGTGCCCACCGGGTTCTCGTTGATCCCGTCGAGCACCTCCTTCTCCGAGCGGCCCTTCCAGATGTGCTCGGGGACGATGGAGCGGCTGTAGAGGTTGAAGTCCCACTGCTGGTAGTTGGCCTTGCTGAAGGTGAACTTCACGGTCTGGTCGTCGACCGCCTCGACGGTCTTCAGCCAGTCCCACAGGTGGTGGTACGGGATGGTCTCCATCTTGCCGAGCTCGAAGGAGAAGACGACGTCCTTGGCGGTGAAGGGCTGGCCGTCGGCCCACTTGATCCCCTGCCGCAGCTTCACCTGGTAGGTGGTGTCGTCGGCCCACGAGCCGCTCTCGGCCAGCCAGCCGTTGAGTTTGGCCGCGTTGGGGTCGTAGTGGAAGAGCGTCTCGTACACCAGGCCCTTGGTGCCGATGGCGGAGTCCCACTCCCTGATCGGGTTGAAGTTGGCCGGCGGCCCCCACTGGGTGCCCGTGGTGTAAAGCGTCTCGTTGCGCGGAAGCTGGTCGGGGTTGGCCGCCGCACCCTGGCTCTGCGGCTGGGAGGCCGGCGGGGTCGGCGTGGCTCCGCCGCCGGAGCAGGCCGTGGCGAGCAGGCCCGCCGCTACGAGCGGAAGCAGAATCCGAGCCCGGTTACGCATCGCTTCTCTCCTTCCTCCGCGCCCGGCGCGAAGGTACGTACGCCTGTCAGACCCCCGATTGGTGCCCGGCCCTTGGGAGCGCTCCCAGCGCTGACGCGAAACACGCCCGCGCAGAAGGGACCGGTGAGCGATTCTCTGTTCATGGACCGCAGACCCGCCAGGGCCTGCTGAACCGGATAAGTACCGCGAACGTAAATTCCGCGCGTCCACCCAGTCAAGAGCCGTGACGTTTTCGAGACGTGCCCCAGCAAACGCTCTCAGAGTCGGTCGCCTGTCTACTCGGTGACACTGTATAGTGGTACTCGGTACTACAAAGTACCTGGAGAAGAGGACCCACGATGGACGACCTGACGGAGATGCTGAAGGGCACCCTTGAGGGCTGCGTGCTCCAGATCATCGGCGCCGAGGAGACCTACGGCTACGCCATCACCCGCCGGCTGAACGACCTCGGCTTCGCCGACGTCGTCGAGGGGACGGTCTACACCATCCTGCTGCGGCTGGAGAAGAAGGGGCTCGTCCAGGTCACCAAACGGCCCTCCGAGCTGGGCCCCCCACGCAAGTTCTACGCGCTCAACGACGAGGGGCGGCGACAGCTCGCGGCGTTCTGGGCGAAGTGGGAGTACATCACGACACGCATCGACAGACTCAAGGAGGGCGGGAGATGAACTTCTGGGACACCATCACCGGCAACGATCTGACCAGGGAATGGAAGGCGATCGAAGCGCGGGCCGCGCTGTTGCCGGCCGACTACCGGGCGGCGTGGGAGCAGATCAAGGGCCACCTGTTCATCTACGGCGACTTCACCGGCCGCAACCTGATGCCGATCGTGGACAGCGCCCTGGGGCTGCTGGAGGAGACGGCGGCCGACGGCCAGAGCATCCACGACGTGCTGGGTGACGACCTCGCGGGCTTCTGCGCGGCGCTGGCCGGCGGGGAAGGGGCGCGGACCTTCCGCGACCGCTGGCGCGAGCAGCTCAACAGGAACGTGGCAAGGAAACTGCGCAGGCTGGGAGGCTGAGATGGGCATCCAGGACATCATCGAGGGCAAGAAGCAGTGGCGGGCGCACCTGGCCAGGGTCAAGGCGCTGCCGCCCGACTACCAGATCGTCTACAAGGAGATGCAGCGCTACTTCTTCAAGGTCGGGCCGGTCGATCTGGTCGAGGGAAACCTGCTCGCCGGGATCGTCGACTTCTTCGAGGAGGGCGCGGCGTCCGGCAAGGGAGTGCTGGAGCTCATCGGCGACGACGTCGCCGCCTTCGCCGACGACCTGATCAAGGACTCGCGCACCTTCGCCGAGGTCTACCAGGAGTCGCGCGGCGCGAGCCCCGGCCCGGCCGGGAAGTAGCGCCCGGCCCTCACCGTGCCAACCAGGGGGCAGCCTCCGCCGTCCTACATCCGTCACTTTCGCCACATACGTGAAGGAACTCGACGGTGAGACTTGCCTCCACGCTCGCGGTGTTACTCGCCGCGGCCATGACGGCCGGCATGACGGCCGGCATGACGGCCGGCACGGCGCTGCCCGCGCGGGCCGCCGCCCCCGCCCTCCAGCTCGTCAAGATCTACTACGACTCGCCGGGGGCGGACCGGCGCTCCAACGACTCGCTGAACGCCGAGTACGTCACGCTGCTCAACACCACGAGGAAGGCCATCGACCTCGAAGGGTGGAGCGTGCGGGACAAGACCGGCTACACCTACGAGTTCGGCCCCGACGTGGTGCTGGGGCCCAAGAAGCGCATCACGGTGCGCACCGGCCAGGGCGCCGACGGCACCGGCAGCGTGTTCTGGAACCGCAGGCAGTACGTCTGGAACAACGACCAGGACACCGCTTACGTGCGCAACCCCGGCGGCAAGCTCGTCGACTCCTGCTCCTACAAGGCCGCCAGCCGCTCCGCCTACGTCAACTGCTGACAGGGCGCGCGGCCGGCCGATGCGGGATGGCCGTGGAGCCTCGGCGCGGCCGGCCGGTGCGGGTGCCCCGGCCGGCCGCGCCTTCTCTCGCGGGTTACTCGCAGGCCGTGACGGTCTCGGCGTCGCACTTGTCGGCGCCGTCACCGCCGTTCGCGCTGTCGACGCCGTCGCCGCCGATCAGCACGTCGTCGCCCGCGTTGCCGGCCAGCCGGTCGTTGCCCGCCTCGCCGGCCGCCAGGTCGGTGGCCGTCCCGCCGAAGAACAGGTCCGAGCCCGCGCCGAGGACGACCCTCGAACGCAGCGTGGTCCTGTTGGACAGCGTGTCGTCCCCGGCGCCCGTGTCCGCCACGATGGTGGTGACACCGTCGGCGTCGCAGACCGACACGTTCTTGGCGGTCGCCGTGCACCCGGCGCCGGGGAACAGCAGTCCGCCGTCGTTCCTGACCACCAGCCTGCCGCCCACCTGCGTGACCGTGATGCCGTCCGCGGCGGCGTCCGCGGTGATCTGCAGGAACGGCGCCGACACGCTCACGTCGGCGGCGGCGTGCGCCGGACCGGCCACGGCCAGCAGCGTGGCCGCCAGCGCGGCGCCCGCGGTCAGCGCGCGCACCCCGTGCCGGCGCAGGACGGTGGCTCTCGAACGTCTCTCGGTGCTCCCAGTCGTACCCATCTCTCCCCCTCTGTCGGATGACAGACCGCCGCGATCGGCGGCCGAAGATGAGTACAGCTCGGACGGGGGCCGGGCTCAGTGCCGGAACGGACAGGCGTTATGTGGGAAATTGCCTGGTGTCAGAGCCAGCCCATGCGCTGCGCCGTGCGGATGGCCTCCAGCCGGTTCTGGGCGTTGAGCTTGGTCATGGCGCTGGACAGGTAGTTGCGCACCGTGCCCTCGGTCAGGTGCAGCTCGCCGGCGATCCTGGAGATCGTGGCGCCCTCGGCGGCCAGGCGCAGCGCGTCGCGCTCCCGCTCGGTCAGCGGGCTGTCGCCGGCCGCCATCGCCGCCGCCGCCAGCTCCGCGTCCAGGTAACGGCCGCCCGACTGGACCTTGCGGATCGCCATCGCCAACTCCTCGGCCGAGGCGTCCTTGCCTAGGAAGCCGCTGACCCCCGCCGCCATCGCCCTGCGCAGGTAGCCGGGCCGGCCCAGGCTCGTCAGGATGACGATCTTGCACTGGGAGCTGATCCGCTCGGCCGCGCTCAGGCCGTCCATGCCGGGCATCTCGATGTCGAGCACGGCCACGTCGGGGCGGTGCTCGGCGACCGCGGCCACCACCTCGTCGCCTCTGCCCACCTGGGCGACGACCTCGATGCCGTCCTCCAGGTCGAGCAGGGCCGCGATGGCGCCGCGGATCAGGTGCTCGTCGTCGGCCAGCAGCACGCGGGTCGTCATGCGGGCACCGCCGCCCGCAGCAGGTACCGGCCGCCCGCCACGGGCTCGGCCTCCAGGGTGCCGCCCGCCGCGCGGACCCGCTGCGCGAGCCCCGCCAGGCCGATCGGCGCATGCTCGCCGACCGGTCCGCTCACCCCGTCGTTGGCCATCTCCAGCACTCCGTTCTCGATCGTGATCGTGCAGCGTTCGGCCTTGCTGTGCTTGAGCACGTTCGTCGCGCCCTCGCGGACGACGGTGGCCAGCAGGGTCCTGGTCTCGGGCGGCAGCGAGCCGGTCTCGGCCCGCACCGTGCAGCGCACGTCGGCGGCCTCCAGCACCGCGCGCACACTGGAGAGCACCTCGTCCAGGTCCATGGCCCGGTAGTTCTGCACGACGGTGCGGACCTCGCGCAGCGAGTTCCTGGCCAGGTCGCGCACCTCGAACATCTCGGCCGCCGCCGCCTCCGGGTCGGCGCGCAGGGTCCGCTCGGCGCGCTCGGTGCGGGCGGCGACGTCGGAGAGGCTGCGGCCGAGCAGGTCGTTCAGGTCGCGGGCGAAGCGCAGCCGCTCCTCCGAGACCGCCAGTTTGGCCATCGCCTCCTCCCCCTCGTGCGCCTCCACGGTCAGCCGCCACAGCTTGATGTTGGCCAGGACGGCGCCGACGCAGATCGTGGTGAACACGCTCTGGACCACGATCAGCAGCGGGAGGGTGAAGCCCTCGGCGAACGAGGCGTACAGGTTGAACAGCAGGATCGACGCGACGGACACGGCGATGACGGTGCGGACCCGGACGAACGGCGCCAGCAGCGCCAGCCAGGTGGGCAGCGCGAAGACCTGCCCGGCGGCGGCCAGCAGCACCGCGATCACCCCGGTGACCGCCAGGATGCCGGTGGGGCGCTTACCGCCGCGGACGGCGATCCTGAACGGCCGGGTGCTGAGCACGTTGAAGACCAGCAGCAGGACGACGCCGACGACGATCAGCGGCACCGGCGCCAGTGCCTCCCGCCAGCGCAGGTACAGGTCGTAGTAGCCGAAGAGCGGGATCAGGAGCAGGAGGTCCGCGCAGTAGACCATCAGCCAGCGGACCCTGGTCAGCTTGCTCGCGTTGCGCACCCGGTCGAAGAGCTTCATGCCGGCACCGCCGCCCGCAGCAGGAACTCCCCGCCCTGCGTGGGCCCGGCGGAGAACGAGCCGCCCTCCGTGACCAGGCGCTCCGACAGGCCGCGCAGGCCGCTCCCGGGCGCCGCCGGCACGCCCGTCACCCCGTCGTTGACCATCTCCAGCACCCCCTCGTCGATCCTGATCTCGCATCGCGTGGCCGTGCTGTGCTTGAGGATGTTCGTGCCGCCCTCGCGCACCGCCCAGGCCAGCAACATCCTCGCGTCCGGCGACAGGCCGTCGGTCCTGGCCTCGACCACGCAGCTCGCCCCCGCCGCCTCCAGCGCCGCGCGCACCCCGGCGAGCTCCTCCTCCAGGTCGAGCGCCTGGTAGCCGTGCACCGCCTGCTGCACCTCGAACAGCGACTCCCCGGCCAGCGCGCGGACCGCGGCCATCTCGGCGGCCGCCCGCTCGCCGTCCTTGGTCGCCAGCTTGGCGGCCAGCTCGCTCTTCAGCGTGATGACCGACAGGCTGTGCCCGAGCAGGTCGTGCAGGTCGCGGGCGAAGCGCAGCCGCTCCTCCGCCACCGCCAGGCGGGCCCTGGCCTCGCGGCTCTTGTACGCGTCCCTGATCACCCACCACAGCCAGCGCCACAGGAGCATGGCCCCGATCATCAGCACGCAGTTGATGACCTGCACGAGCACGAGGCCCTGCCAGCTCTGGGCCGTCATGAAGGCGGTGTAGACGGTGACGAGGGTCACCAGCGACACGGTCAGGACGATCGTCGCCCGCAGCCGGAGGTAGAGAGCGGCCAGCGACGCCCACACGGTCATGGTCTGCAGCCACGCCGACGACGACGTGCCGTCGAGGGGCGACAGCACGAACAGCGCCGCCGCGAGCACCCCGGCGACCAGCAGTTTCAGCGTGGGTCTCGGACGGTACTCGAAGGCCTCGTACAGCAGGAACGGGGTGAGTGCGGAGAAACCGGTGATCAAAGCGAAGTTGATCACCGCACGGGCGGCGGACATCCCCCCGCTCATCGTGTCGTCGGCGATGTACACGACGGAGATGAACCACACGAGCCCGAACGAGGCGTACATCCAGGAGAGCAGGAGCTTGCGCGCGGTGTCGGGACGCGCCGCCATCACGCCCTCCCCCTGCTGACTGTTACCTCCTGGTCAGCGAAATCCTATCTTCATGCAGGACTTCGCCAAAGAATTCGGGACACGTCCGGCTTGGGGGTGACTCCGCGCAGTGACAGCCACGCCAGGCCGTGACGGGCGGCGTAGCCGGCCAGCGTGCGGGCGTCGCGCTCGCTCAGGTCGCCCGCGTCGGCCAGCACCGGGGTCAGCGCGAGGCGCGGCCACACCTCGCCGGGCTCCGTCAGGCCCTGAGCCCGGGCGACCTGCGCCGCCGCCGCCCGTACGGACTCGGCCAGCAGGCCCAGGCGGCCACCCCGCGTGCTGCGCGGCTCGACGGGGGCCAGCAGGTTGACGGTGCCGACGTCGGCGCCGGCCTCGTGGGTGGCGCGCAACATCGCGGCGTCGGCGGCGGCCAGGCCGCCGCGCCGCAGCGGCAGCGTGAAGCTGACCCGCAGCCGCCGCTCGCGCTGCACGGCGTGGATGGCCCGCGCCCGGCGCAGCACCGCCGCCCGGTCGGCGCTGTCGCGCACCTCGAAGTCGACGGCGCCGGCGCCGAACGCGCCGACCACCCGGCGGTAGGCGGCGGCGAGCCCGCCCGGCCTCGTGCAGGTCGCGGCCAGCTCGGGCCCGTCGGGGCCGCCGAACACGGGCGCGGCGTCGCCGCCCATCGCCCTGAGCCTACCGATCCGGTTGGCCACCGGGTTCCTGCCCGGGTCGAGCAGGCTCGCCGTGCGTGCGGGCGTGGCACTGCCGGCGAGGTCGAGCGGGCTGCTCCACTTGGGCGAGCAGCCGTCGCCGCCCGCCACCAGGTGGCCGAGCGTGTACCAGCGCACCCCGGTGCGGCGGGCCTGCCCCGGCAGGTCGAACGTGGGCTCGCGGGCGGTGTCCACGAACGCCACGAACGCGGCGGACGGCTCCGCCTCGGGCACCTCCGGCGGCGCGGCGGGCGGCTGTGCCGCGGCGGGACCCCGCGGCGCGGTGGCGTCGGCGGGCAGCAGGCGCACCACCGCGGCGGTGCCGGCGGCGAGCGCGAGCGCCGCGAGAACGGCGAGCGGGCGCGGGAGCAGACCTGGCTCCCTCTTGTGCCGAGGCATGGGCCACCCCGAGTGTGCGGTCGGCTACGGAAGGCAGCGGCTCTCGAACCGTAGCAAGCCGGTCCGGCGCGGCGCGGGCCTTTTCCGGATCACGTCCGTTGTGTGCGGATAATGTGGACCATGAAGCTGCGGATCTTCACCGAGCCCCAGCAGGGCGCGACCTATGACGACCTGCTCGCCGTCGCCCAGGCCACCGAACGGCTGGGGTTCGACGCTTTCTTCCGGTCCGACCACTACCGGCGCATCGGCCCCGGCGACCAGGGCCCAGGCTCGACCGACGCGTGGATCACGCTGGCCGGCCTGGCCAGGGAGACCTCCGGCATCAGGCTGGGCACGCTGGTGTCGCCCGCCACGTTCCGGCTGCCAGGACCGCTGGCGATCAGCGTGGCGCAGGTGGACCAGATGAGCGGTGGCCGGGTGGAGCTGGGCTTCGGCACCGGTTGGTTCGACGGTGAGCACTCCGCTTACGGCATCCCGTTCCCGCCGATGAACGAGCGCTTCGGCCGGTTCGAGGAGCAGTTGGAGATCCTCACCGGGTTGTGGACGGCGCAGGGCGCCTACTCCTTCGAGGGCAGCTACTACCGGCTGGCCGACTCTCCCGCGCTGCCCAAGCCGGCCCAGCGGCCCCGGCCGCCGGTGATCATCGGGGGCGTCGGGGCCAGGCGCACGCCGCGGCTGGCGGCCACGTACGCGGACGAGTACAACGTGCCCTTCCACACCCTGGCCGACACCGGCGCGGCCTTCGACCGGGTGCGCGCGGCGTGCGAGGCGACCGGGCGCACCGTGCGGCTGTCGGCGGCGCAGACCACCGTGGTCGGCAAGGACCGGGCGGAGGTCGAGCGGCGCGCGGCCGCCATCGGCGAGGACCCGGACAAGCTGCGCGAGGGCGGCCTGGCGGGCACCCCGGGCGAGATCGTCGACAAGCTGGGCGAGTTCGCCGAGCTCGGCGCCGAGCGCGTCTACCTGCAGATCCTCGACCTGGGCGACCTGGAGCACCTGGAGCTGATCGCCGCCGAGGTGCTGCCGCACGTGTGATGGGCCGCGTGTGATGGGCCGCGTGTGATGGGCCGTGCGTTATCCGTTGGCGGCGCTTTGCGGGATTACGGCAGACTTGGGGCGTGCTGCTGACGATCACCACCACCGCCAGGCCCGCCACCGACCTGGGCTTTCTCCTGCACAAGCATCCCGAGCGCGTGCAGGAGTTCGGCCAGTCGTTCGGCACCGCCACGGTGTTCTACCCCGAGGCGGGCGAGGAGCGGTGCACGGCGGCGCTCCTGCTCGAGGTGGATCCGATCGCGCTGGTCCGGTCGCGTGGCAAGAACTCGCCCGACTTCAGCCTGTCGCAGTACGTCAACGACCGCCCGTACGCGGCCTCGTCGCTGCTGGCGGTGGCGCTGGCCGACGTGTTCCGCACGGCACGGGCCGGGCGGTGCACGGCCAGGCCCGAGCTGCCCGGCACGCCGCTGCCGCTGGAGCTGCGGCTGCCCGCGCTGCCCTGCCGGGGCGGCCCGGAGCTGGCGCGGCGGTTGTTCGAGCCGCTCGGCTGGGCGGTGGAGGCGCTGCCCGTGCCGCTGGACGAGGGGTTCCCCGAGTGGGGCGAGTCCCGCTACGTCCGGCTCACGCTGCGCGGCAGCGCCCGCCTGTCCGACGCGCTCAACCACCTGTATGTGCTGCTGCCGGTCCTCGACGACGGCAAGCACTACTGGGTCGCGCCCGACGAGGTGGACAAGCTGATCAGGGCCGGTGAGGGGTGGCTGGGCGGCCATCCCGAGCGGGGGCTGATCACCCGGCGCTACCTGGGGCGGCGCTGGGCCCTGGCCCGTACGGCGCTGGCGCGGCTGGCGGAGCTGGGCGACGAGACCGAGGAGCAGCTGGAGCCCGCGGTCGAGGAGGACGCGCCCGTCGGCGTCACGGCCGCCGACGAGGCGGCAGCCGCAGAAGCCCAGGCCGCCGCAGAAGCCGAGGGTGCCGCAGAAGCCCAGGCCGAAGCCGAGGGCGCCGCAGAGACCGCCACCGAAGCCCAGGCGGAAGCCGAGGGCGCCGCCGAAGCTCAGGAGCAGCCGGGCAAAGCGAAGACGAAGGCGCTCAGCGTCCTGCGGCGCGAGGCGATCCTGGCCAAGCTGGAGGAGCTCGGCGCCGTCAGCGTGCTCGACCTCGGCTGCGGCCAGGGCGAGCTGGTCGGCGCGCTGCTGGCCAGGCCCAGGTTCGCCAGGGTCGGCGGCATGGACGTCTCCCCGATGGCGCTCACCATCGCCGCCCGCAAGCTGCGCCTGGAGCGCATGCCCGACGCCAAGCGCGCCCGGCTCACGCTCTTCCAGGGCGCGCTCACCTACACCGACAAGCGCCTGTCCGGCTACGACGCCGCGGTGCTCATGGAGGTGATCGAGCACGTGGACCCGCCGCGCCTGGCGGCGCTCGAACGCGTCGTGTTCGGCCGCGCCAAGCCCGGCCACGTGCTGGTCACCACCCCCAACATCGAGTACAACGTCCGCTACGAGTTCCTGACCGGGCTGCGTCACCCCGACCACCGCTTCGAGTGGACCCGTGAGGAGTTCAGGGGCTGGGCCACCCGGGTGGCCGACCAGTACGGCTACCAGGTCGCCTTCGCCCCGGTGGGCGACGACGACCCCGAGGTCGGCCCGCCGACCCAGATGGGAGTGTTCACCCGTGATCAGCGTTCCTGAGCTGTCCCTCGTGGTGCTCGTCGGCGTGTCCGGCAGCGGCAAGTCGACGTTCGCGCGCAGGCACTTCAAGCCCACGCAGGTGATCTCCTCCGACTTCTGCCGCGGCCTGGTGTCCGACGACGAGAACGACCAGTCGGCCACGCCGGCGGCGTTCGACCTGCTGCACCACATCGTCGGCGTGCGCCTGGCCAGGGGCCTGTTCACGGTGGTCGACGCCACCAACGTCCAGTACGCCGCCCGCAAGAGCCTCATCGACCTGGCCAGGCGGCACGACGTGCTGGCCGACGCGATCGTCCTGGACGTGCCGGAGGAGGTGGCGATCGAGCGCAACGCCGGCCGCCCCGACCGCGACTTCGGCCCCGGCGTGGTGATCAGGCAGCGCAAGGACCTGCGGCGCTCGCTCGGCAAGATCTCGGGCGACGGCTTCAGGCGGGTGCACGTGCTGCGCGGGCTGGAGGAGATCGACGCCGCCACCGTCTCCTACGAGAAGGCGTGGACCGACAAGACGGAGCTGACGGGCCCGTTCGACATCATCGGCGACGTGCACGGCTGCCGCTCGGAGCTGGAGACGCTGCTGCGCGAGCTGGGCTGGCAGGGGCTGCGGCACCCCGAGGGGCGCACGGCGGTGTTCGTCGGCGACCTGGTCGACCGCGGCCCCGACACCCCCGGCGTGCTGCGCCTGGTCATGGACATGGTGGACGCGGGCACCGCGATCTGCGTGTCCGGCAACCACGAGCAGAAGCTGGTGCGCGCGCTCAACGGCCGCAAGGTCAAGGTGGCGCACGGCCTTCAGGAGTCGCTCGACCAGCTCGCCGCGCAGCCGCCCGAGTTCGTGGCCCGGGCCCGGGCGTTCATGGACGGCCTGATCAGCCACTACCGGCTCGACGGCGGCCGGCTCGTCGTCGCGCACGCGGGGCTGAAGGAGGAGTACCACGGCCGCGCCTCGGGCCGGGTGCGCGCGTTCGCCCTGTACGGCGACACGACCGGCGAGACCGACGAGTACGGCCTGCCGGTCCGCTACCCGTGGGCCGACGAGTACCGGGGCAGGGCCATGGTCGTCTACGGCCACACCCCCACGACCTCCCCCGAATGGGTCAACAACACCATCTGTCTCGACACGGGCGTGGTGTTCGGCGGTCACCTGACCGCGCTGCGCTACCCGGAGCGTCAGCTGGTCCAGGTCCCGGCGGAGAAGGTCTGGTACGAGCCGGCCAAGCCACTGTCGGCCGCCGGCGGGCGCGACCCGGGCATGCTGGACATCAATGACGTGATCGGCACCCGGCACGTCGAGACCAGGTTCGGCTCGCGCGTGAAGATCATGGAGCAGAACGCCGCCGCCGCGCTGGAGGTCATGAGCCGCTTCGCGGTGGACCCGCGCTGGCTGGTGTACCTGCCGCCGACGATGGCGCCGCCGGAGACCGCCACGCTCGACGGCTACCTGGAGCACCCGCACGAGGCGTTCGAGGAGTTCGCGGCGGCCGGGGTGCGCGAGGTCGTGTGCGAGGAGAAGCACATGGGCTCGCGGGCCGTGGCCGTGCTGTGCCGCACGCCGGAGGTGGCCGCGGCCAGGTTCGGGGTGGACGACGGCAGCACGGGCGCGCTCTACACGCGTACCGGGCGGCCGTTCTTCGCCGACACCGCGCCGCTGGTCGAGCGGCTGCGCGAGGCGTGCGCGCCGCTCTGGGCGGAGCTGGGCTCCGACTGGGTGGTGCTCGACTGCGAGCTGCTGCCCTGGTCGGCCAAGGCCGGGGAGCTGATCCGATCGCAGTACGCCTCGGTCGGCGCGGCCGCCAGGACCGCGTTGCCCGAGGCGGTCGCGGCGCTGGAAGCGGCGGCCGGGCGCGGGCTGGGTGTGAGCGAGCTACTCGACCGCACCCGCCGCCGCTCGCAGAACGCTGCCCTGTTCCGCGACGCTTATGCGCGTTACTGCTGGCCGGTCGACGGGCTGGAGGGCATCCGGGTGGCGCCGTTCCAGATCCTGGCCTGCGAGGGGCGGGCCACGGCGCTGGAGCCGCACGCGTGGCACCTGTCCACCCTGGCGCTGCTCGACTCGCCGCTGATCACCGCGACCCGGCACGTCTTCGTCTCACTCGACTCGCCGGGGTCGCGGGCGGAGGCGACCGCGTGGTGGGAGTCGATGACGGCGGACGGCGGCGAGGGCATGGTGGTCAAGCCCGCCTCGCACGCGCCGGGCCGGGTGCAGCCGGGGGTCAAGGTGCGCGGGCGCGAGTACCTGCGCATCATCTACGGCCCCGACTACACCGAGTCGCTGGACGTGCTGCGGCGGCGCTTCCTCGGCAAGAAGCGGTCGCTGGCGCTGCGCGAGTACGTCCTCGGCCTGGAGGCGCTGTCCAGGCTGGCCGACGGGGAGGCGGGCTGGCGGGTGCACGAGCCGGTCTTCGCCGTGCTCGCCCTGGAGTCGGAGCCGGTCGATCCGCGCCTGTAGCTCCGGCCTCCATGGCATAGGTGGGTGACCCCCGGGTAGTTCCCCGACCATTCGGGGAGGTAACCGCATGGCTACGCAATACACCCATCATGAGCATCTGGGGCATGTCATCTTCATCACGGCAGCCGCGGCCATCGGTGGGTTCCTGTTCGGATACGACAGCTCCGTCATCAACGGCGCGGTGATCGGCATCCAGAAGCACTTCCAGGTGGGCTCCTTCGAGACCGGCTTCGTGGTGGCCATCGCGCTGCTGGGCTCCGCGCTGGGCGCCTGGGTCGGTGGCGGGCTGGCGGACCGGTGGGGGCGTACGCGGTCGATGCAGATCGCGGCGGTGTTGTTCGCGGTCAGCTCCATCGGCCAGATGTTGCCGTTCGCGGTCTGGGACCTGGGGTTCTGGCGGATCGTCGCGGGTTTCGCGATCGGCATGGCGTCCGTGCTCGGCCCGGCCTACATCGCCGAGGTCGCCCCGCCCGCCTACCGAGGGCGGCTGGGATCGTTCCAGCAGCTCGCGATCGTGCTCGGGATCGCGGTCGCGCAGCTCGTCGACTACGTGATCGCCCGCCTGGCGGGCGGCGACGTCAACAACGAGCTGTGGGGGCTGGAGGCCTGGCAGTGGATGCTCGGCGTCTGCGTGGTGCCCGCCCTGTTGTTCCTGCTGTTCGCCTCCACGATCCCGGAGTCGCCCCGCTACCTGGTCATGTCGGGACGCACCCGGCGGGCCCGCGAGGTGCTGGCCGAGATCGAGGGCGACGATGTGGACCTCGACAACCGCATCTCCGAGATCCAGCACGTGCTGCGCACCGAACGCGTGCCGGGGCTGAAGGACCTGCGCGGCCGCGCGATGGGGCTGCTGCCGATCGTCTGGATCGGCATCGTGCTCTCGGTCTTCCAGCAGTTCGTCGGCATCAACGTGATCTTCTACTACTCGTCGGTGTTGTGGCAGTCGGTCGGCATCAACCAGAGCGACTCCCTGCTGATCAGCTTCTCCAGCTCGATCATCAACATCGTGGGCACGTTCATCGCGATCTCGCTGGTGGACAGGATCGGCCGCAAGCCGCTGCTCCTGATCGGCTCGACCGGCATGGCGATCGGGCTGGCCACCGCCGCGTGGGCGTTCAGCTACGCCGGGGGCGAGGGCGAGTCGGTCTCGCTGCCCGACCCGCAGGGCGCGATCGCGCTGATCGCGGCCAACCTGTTCGTGCTGTTCTTCGCGCTCTCGTGGGGCGTGGTGGTCTGGGTGCTGCTGGGCGAGATGTTCCCCAACCGCATCCGCGCCGCCGCCCTGGGCGTCGCCGCCGCGGCACAGTGGATCGCGAACTGGCTGATCACCGTGTCGTTCCCGGCCCTGGCGGAGTGGAATCTGCCGCTCACGTACGCCATGTACGCGCTCTTCGCGGTGCTGTCCTTCCTCTTCGTGAGCAAGTGGGTCAAGGAGACCAAGGGGCGCAAGCTCGAAGACATGGGCTGATCACCCCCACGCGTCGGCTACCCTCCGGCACGTGCTCAACGACGTCCTCGGCCCCTCGCTCGACGTGCTGTTCTGCGGCATCAACCCCGGCCTCATGTCCGAGGCCACCGGCCACCACTTCGCCCGCCCGGGCAACCGCTTCTGGCCGGCGCTGCACCTGTCCGGCTTCACCCCGCGCCTGCTGGCGCCCGCCGAGCAGCACCTGCTTCCCTCGTACGGGCTGGGCATCACCAACATCGTGCCCCGGGCCAGCGCCAAGGCCGCGGAGCTGACCCGGGAGGAGCTGGTGGCGGGCGGCGCGGAGCTGGCCGCCAAGGTCGCCGCGGCCGGGCCGAAGGTGCTGGCCGTGCTCGGCATCTCGGCCTACCGCACCGCCTTCGCCCGCCCCAAGGCGGTCATCGGGCCGCAACCGGAGCCGGTGGGCGGGGCCCGGGTCTGGGTGCTGCCGAACCCGAGCGGGCTCAACGCCCACTGGACGGTGGCCACGATCGCCGAGGAGATGGGCCGCCTGCGCGCGTCCCTCTGAGTCTGCCGACACGTGGTGGAATGGCCGGTGATGATGCGACATCTCGTGATCACCGGGCTGTTGTCGCTCGACGCTCCGGGCGCGTCCGGGGCTGCTTCGTCGACCACGCCGGGAAACGGTGGTCCGACCACGTGCCGGTGCACGCGTGGGTGGCACGGCAGCTCACGCCCGGGTGTCGCGTGGCCACGACCGCGGAGGAGGCGGGCCACCGGCGGCCGGCTCGGTGCGAGGGCCAGGCTCGCCCATGGCACCTGAGGCCCGGAAGGTGTGGCGGTAGGACTGCGGCGAGACGCCGATCACGGCGTCGGTCTCAACCCGACCGGCTGGAAGCGCCGCGCCCTGCCCGGCCTCTTCCTCGGCGAGCCGCCGTTCGTGCTCAGCTTCTTCCGGTCATGAACGGGGCCAGGGCACCGGTGCCTGAACACCCGGAGAACCCTGGCCCTGCACGTCACGGGCGAAACGCGATCGCCCGTGGGATCACCTGGCTGCGAAGTCCTGCGTCCAGTAGAGCGTGCCCGAGGAGTCCTTGGCCACGCCGACGCCGATGAGGTTGTACTTGCAGTTCATGATGTTGGCCTTGTGCCCGGAGCTGTTCATCCAGGACTGCATGACCGCGGCGGGGGTGCGCTGGCCCTTGGCGATGTTCTCGGCCCAGCCGGAGCCGCCGGTGAAGCCGGCCGCCCTGATCCGGTCCATGAAGGAGCGGCCGTCCTGGGAGTTGTGGCTGAAGTAGCCCTTCGCCGCCATGTCGGCCGAGTGCCCGAAGGCGGCGGCGCGCAGCTGCGGGTCGTGCTTGACGGCCGAGCAGCCGCCCTTGGCCCGCTCGGCGTTGACCAGCCGGACCACCTCGTTCTCCTCGGCCGTGCCCACGGTGCCGGTGGACGGGGCCGTGGAGCTGGGGGCCGGGGTGGGCGTCGCGGGCGACGTCGTGCTCGGGCTGGGGGTCGGCGTGCTCGGGCTGGGGGTCGGCGTGCCGCTGCCCGGCGTACAGGTGAGCTTGGCGGCCTTGGACTTGACGGGACGGCCACGGTAGTCGGTGGCGGTCGCGTAGTAGGTGCCGGGCGCGCAGGCGAGCGCGAGCGTGAGGCGGCCCTTCCTCGTGGCCCCGCTCTTGACGACCGGGTCCTTGCCCGGGACGGCCCGCATGATGCGGATGCGCAGCAGCGCGGAATTGAAGCAGCCGCGGCGAGCGGCCGAAGTCTCGATCTTCAGTGTGTCGCTGACCTGCGGCTGGGCCACGCTCACGCGACAACGCGCCGTCTCCGACGCCGCGGCAGCCTGTGCCGCGCTCAGCGGCGTGGCGATCGCTGCCAGGCTGACGGCTGCGGCGAGTACCCCAAGGGGTCTACGCATAGGGGGTTTCCTCCAGTTGCGGTAGACGCTGGATGGCTCCGCATTCTGTCGGGACCGATACCGACTTGTCATCTAAAACGGAATATTTCCCTAAAGCGGGTGTAAACCAAAGTGATCGGTGGGGCGTCTGCGCAGACCAGGGCGGCTTCGTCGGGGGAGGGCCGAAATGCTGGTGTAGGGCTGAATGTCGCTGCGGGCGGTGACCGATTGGTGCGACTGGCTGTACGTCGCGTGACGGGATGTGACTTCGGCCACTGGTCGGCATGCATGATGGCCACGCCGAGGGGCAGGCCGCGACGCTGCTAGGCTGCGGCCTGGACGGTCTCTCCCTTCCCACGCCGCGCTCCCAGCGGCGCTCTCTCGAGGCGACGCCCGGTGCCCGCCCGCACCTCTCGGCGTCCGGCCCCCGTGCGCACGCCCACCGGCGACGCCATCCGGTTTCCTCCACCACCGTCCATTCAGCCGAACGACCACCAACGGATCAGGACGATCCGTCGTCGAACGGCGTCCCGATCCAGGACCTGTGAGGAGCGATCCATGAAGCGCTACATCCTGACCGGCACCCCTGGAGCAGGCAAGACCGCCATCCTGCGGCGGCTGGAGCTCGACGGCCACACCGTCGTCGAGGAGGCGGCGACCGACGTCATCGCCCTGCGCCAGGCCCAGGGCGAGGACGAGCCGTGGACCACCCCGTCCTTCGTCGCGGACATCGCCACCCTGCAACGGCACCGCCAGGAGCGGGCCGCCGCCCTGCCCGGGGACGTGCAGTTCTACGACCGCTCCCCCATCTGCACCTACGCCCTGGCCACCTACCTCGGCCACCCCGTCCCACCCGCCCTGACGCACGAGCTGGCACGCATCGAAGCACAGCGGATCTACGACAGGACGGTCCTGTTCGTGTGCAGCCCCGGCTTCGTCACGCCGACCGCCGCGCGGCGGATCACCTACGAGGAGGCGCTCCGGTTCGAGCGGATCCACCGGGACGCCTACGGCTCGCTCGGCTACGAGTGTGTCCCGATCCCGCCGGGGCCGCTGGCGGACCGGGTGGCAGCGGTGCAGGAGCACCTCGCGACGACTCCATGACCGGGGCGGCGGCGTGGCGGGCTTGCCGCGTTCTACGGCGGAGACACGCAGCCGGCCTGCACGAGGAAGGCGTGCAGTTGAGCTTCCCCCAGGAAAGCGCACGGCACGACCTGCCGGGCGCCGGCCGGTCGACTGATCGTTCACGCCGCCGTCATCCACTTCTGTCATGATCCACTGGATCTCGTCACAGCGACAGGAGCAGAATGACCTCGTTAGCGCACCGTGCGGTACGTGCCGCCCTCACGATCGGGCTGGCCACCGCGGCGATCTGGACGGCGGGAGCCCCGGCACAGGCCGCCGCCTCCGCCACCGTCTCGGTGGACTTCACCAAGCGGATCCGCACTCTCGCCCCCACCGACTACGGCATCGGCATCACCGGCTACGGCAGCGGCTCGTACATCACGAACGACGCCCGGCACCGCGAACTCCTCACCGACCTCGAACCAGGTCGGATGCGCATAGAGCTGCACTACGAGCGGCCGGGCGACCACGCCGGCCCCATCGTCTGCGGCGGCTACAAGTGCGACACGACCATCACCGGTGACGCCTGGATCGCGGCCATCCGGGACCTGGGCGCGGAGCCCGTCGTCATCCTCCAGGTGGACGGCCGCCAGAGCGCCGCGGTGAACCGCGACGACGCCGTCGCCCTCTACCGGCACTTCGCCGCCTCCGGCACGCCGGTGCGGCGCTTCATCGTGGGCAACGAGCTCAACTGCGCCTGCACCCCGGACAAGCCGGAGATGCCGGCCGCCGAGTACAGCAGCCGCTTCAACCTGATCGCCGACGCCCTGAACGCCGAGGACCCGCAGGTGACCGTCGGCGGCCCCGCCACGGCCTGGAACGATCACTCCTACATCAGGACGTTCCTGGAGGGCTCCGGCGACCGGGTGGACTTCCTCGACTACCACGACTACGGCAGCGGCAGCGAGACCGTCACCGACCAGGACCTGCTGACCACCGTCGTACGCGCCTACGAGACAGACCTGAAGGAGGTGAGCGCGCTGGCGGAGTCGGTGCTCGGCCGCAAGATCGACATCCAGATCGGCGAGTTCAACTCCGACTACGACGACCCGGGCGGCCGGCGTACGCTCACCCACTTCAACACCCTGTGGGGCGCCGCCGCGCTCGGCCAGATCCTGCACGCCGGCGCCGCCGCCTACCAGTACGGCGACAAGAACGGCCAGCTCGGACTGACGAGCACGGACGGCGAGGGCGGCATCCCGCGCAACGAGCCGCTGCCGATCTACCACGGCATCGGCATGTTCACCGGCGAGGGCCTGTTCCGCCCGTTCGGCACCACCATGGTCGAGGCCACGGCCGACACGACGCTGCTGCACGCGTTCGCATCGGACGGGGGCAAGAACGTCGTCCTCGTCAACGTCGGCACCGAAGCCCTGGAGACCACCCTCGACTTCACCGGCCTGACGGCGGGCACGGCCGCGGTGTGGCAGAGCACCGACGCCGCATGGACCCCGCACCAGACCGGCACGACCCCCGTCGCGTCCGGCCGGACCACGCTCACACTGCCCGCCGGCTCGGCCACCACGCTGGTCATCCAGGAGCAGGGCCTGTCCGCCACCTACTTCGACAACGCCGACCTCACCGGGCCGAAGGTGACGCGCGTCGATCCCGGGGTGAACTTCGACTGGGGCACGGGCACCCCCGACCCGGCCATCGGACCCGACACCTTCAGCGTGCGGTGGACCGGCAAGGTGATCGCCGATCGTGCGGAGACGTACACGTTCATCACCACCAGCGATGACGGCGTGCGCCTGTGGGTGGACGGCACGCTCGTCGTGGACGCCTGGACGGACCATTCCAAACGGGACGACAGCGGGCAGATCGCGCTGAGTGCCGGGGCGCACGACATCCGGATGGAGTTCTACGACAACGGGTACGACGCCATCGCGCAGCTGCACTGGTCGAGCCCGTCGATCCAGCGTCAGGTCGTGCCGGCGGCGAAGCTGCTGGCGGAGTGACGTTGTGGCGCTCGCGTGGGCGGTTCTGATCCGAGCGAGCGCCATCGGTCCGGACGGGCGGAGATCATCGTAGGTGAGGTTCAGTGCTGGGAAAGCAGGTGAGCGAGCTCCTGCTCCACCTCCTGATTAGCCACGAACAACAACTCATCCCCCGCCTCCAGCGGATCATCCGCCGTAGGCACCAACACCCGCCCTTCCCGCAAGATAGCCACCAGCGCCGCGTCAACCGGCCAAGGCACCGACCCGGCCCGCTGCCCCACCACCGGCGCGTCCTCCGCCAGCGTCAGCTCCACCAGGTTCGCCTGCCCCTGCCGGAACGTCATCAGCCGCACCAGGTCGCCGACGCTGACGGCCTCCTCGACCAGCGCGCTCAGCAGGCGCGGCGTGGAGACGGCGACGTCCACCCCCCACGACTCGTTGAACAGCCACTCGTTGTTGGGATGGTTGATGCGGGCCACCACGCGCGGCACGCCGTACTCCGTCTTGGCCAGCAGCGAGACGACCAGGTTCACCTTGTCATCACCAGAGGAGGCGACGACGACGTGACAGTTGTTCAGCCCCGCCTCGTCCAGTGAGGCGATCTCGCAGGCGTCCGCGAGCAGCCACTCGGCACGCGGCACGCTGTCGATCTTGATGGCTCGCGGGTCGTTGTCGATGAGCAGGACCTCGTGGCCGTTCTCCAGGAGCTCGGCCGCGATGGAGCGGCCGACGGCGCCCGCTCCGGCGATGGCGACGCGCATCTCACTCGTCCTCTTCCGGTGCCGCGGCGAGCACCTTGTTGATCCGGTCCATGTCGTTCTCCGCGGCGATGACGTGCAGCACGTCGCCTTCCTGCACCACGGTGTCGTCGGCGATGGTGACGGCCTCGCCCATCCGGTTGAGGAAGGCGGCGCGGGCGCGGGTGCGGGTCTCGAGGTCGACGACGCGGGTGCCGATCCAGGAGGAGTGCACGGTGACCTCCGCCAGGACGACGGTGCCGGTGGGGTCGCGCCAGAGCGGCTCGGCGCCCTCGGGCAGGATGCGGCGCATGATCTGGTCGGCGGTCCAGCGGACGGTGGCCACCGTGGGGATGCCGAGCCGCTGGTAGACCTCGGCCCTGCGGGGGTCGTAGATGCGGGCCACCACGTTGTCGACGCCGAACGTCTCGCGCGCCACCCGCGCGGAGATGATGTTGGAGTTATCGCCGCTGGAGACCGCGACGAAAGCGGTGGCCGACTCGACGCCGGCCTCGGTGAGCACGTCGCGATCGAAGCCGACGCCGGTCACCCGCCTCCCGCGGAACCCGGCGCGCAGCCGGCGGAACGCCTGCGGGTCGCGGTCGATGATGGCGACCGAATGTCCGCTGTCTTCAAGGATGTGCGCGAGGGTCGATCCCACCCGGCCACATCCCATGATCACTATATGCATTTCCCCCCGCATCGTCAGCGGTCGGCCGGTTGTTCGACACCAGTATGGCCCCAGGGGGGAGCGCCGCGTTTAGGGCTCCGGCATGGGGCTAGCATCTCGTTACGTGGCGAAGGTAACGGATCTTGTCAAACGCTTGCTCGTGGGACGCGCCCTGCGAAGCGGGCAACTCCACGAGCAACTACTCCCCAAACGGATCGCACTGCCGGTCTTCGCGAGCGACGCGCTCTCCTCCGTCGCGTACGCCCCCCAGGAGATCCTGGTCATCCTCTCGCTGGCCGGCGTCTCCTTCTACTCTTTCAGCCCCTGGGTCGCCATCGCCGTCGTGGTCGTGATGCTCACGGTCGTGGCCTCGTACCGGCAGAACGTGCACGCCTATCCCAGCGGCGGGGGCGACTACGAGGTCGCCACCACCAACCTCGGCAAGAACGCCGGGCTCACCGTGGCCAGCGCGCTCATGGTCGACTACGTGCTGACCGTCGCGGTGTCCGTCGCGAACGGTGTCGACTACGTCGGCGCCACGATCCCGTTCGTGGGCCAGCACAAGCCCGCCGTCGCCATCGTCATCGTCGTCCTGCTCACCGTGGTCAACCTGCGCGGCATCCGCGAGTCCGGCGCCGCCTTCGCCATCCCCACGTACGCGTTCATGATCTCCGTCCTGGGCCTGATCGCCTGGGGCGGGTTCCGCCTGCTCGTGCTGGACGAGAACCTCGAAGCACCGAGCGCGCACTTCACGATCGAGCCCGAGCAGCACAACCTCACCGCCTTCGCCGCGGCGTTCCTGGTCCTGCGCGCGTTCTCGTCCGGCTGTGCGGCGCTGACGGGGGTCGAGGCGATCAGCAACGGCGTGCCCGCGTTCAGGAAGCCCAAGAGCAAGAACGCCGCCACCACGCTGCTGATGATGGGCCTGGTCGCGATCACCATGTTCAGCGGCATCATCGCGCTCGGCCTGGCGTCGGGGGTGAAGGTGGCCGAGCCGTCGGTGGTCGCCGAAGACCTGCTCAGGCCGGACGGCACGCCCGTCGGCCCCGGCTACTACCAGCAGCCGATCATCTCGCAGGTGGCCGACGCGGTGTTCGGGGGCGGGTCGCTGCCGTTCATCGTGATCTCGGCGGTGACGGCGCTGATCCTGTTCCTGGCGGCCAACACCGCCTTCAACGGCTTCCCGGTGCTCGGCTCGATCCTGGCGCAGGACCGTTACCTGCCCCGCCAGCTGCACACCCGGGGCGACCGGCTGGCCTTCTCCAACGGCATCATCATCCTGGCGCTGGGCGCGTGCCTGCTGCTGTGGGGCTTCCAGGCGGACGTGAGCCGTTTGCTGAACCTCTACATCGTCGGCGTGTTCGTCTCCTTCACGCTCAGCCAGACCGGCATGGTCATCCACTGGACCCGCCACCTGAAGACCGAGACCGATCCCAGGGTCCGCCACCAGATGCACCGCTCCCGCGTGATCAACTTCTTCGGTGGCGTCATGACGGGCCTGGTGCTGATCGTGGTCCTGCTGACGAAGTTCCTGGTCGGCGCGTGGATCGTGGTGATCGCGATGCCGATCCTGTTCCTCATGATGAAGGGCATCCGGCGCCACTACGACAAGGTGGCGGCCGAGCTGGAGCTCACCGAGGACTACGAGCCGACCACGCTGCCCGCCCGCAACCACACGATCGTGCTGGTCTCGAAGATCCACAAGCCGACCATGCGCGCCCTGGCGTACGCCCGCGCCACCCGTCCCTCCACGCTGGAGGCCGTCACGGTCGGCGTGGAGGGCGACGAGGCGCGCAAGCTGCAGGAGGAGTGGGAGCGGCGCGGCATCCCGGTGCCGCTGAAGATGCTCGACTCGCCGTACCGGGAGATCACGCAGCCGATCCTCGACTACGTCAAGACCATCCGCCGGCGCTCGCCGCGCGACGTGGTGACGGTCTTCATCCCCGAGTACGTGGTCGGCCACTGGTGGGAGCACCTGCTGCACAACCAGAGCGCGCTGCGGCTGAAGGCGCGGCTGCTGTTCAAGCCCGGGGTGATGGTGACCAGCGTGCCGTGGCAGCTGCACTCCTCCGACCGGCTCCAGGGCAGGCCGGAGCCGTTCGCGCCGGGCGCGGTGCGGCGGCCGTGGCACCAGACGGTCAAGGAGGAGTCGGAGCAGCTAGCCGACAAGCGCCCGTAGCCGCCAGGTGTCGTTCGGGCTCCAGCCCGGGGGCGCGGCCACGGCGGCCCAGCCGTCCACGATGTTGGCGGCGTAGCGGTGGCCGTGGCCGGGCGGCACGTCCAGCGCGCTCGTCATGTCCACCAGCACCTGCCAGAACGTCACCAGCGGGAACCAGTTCATCTGCGGGTTCACGCCGGGCCCGCGCGGCCCCTCCAGCCAGGCCGGCCTGCGGTAGATCAGCCGGGGCGACCACCACACGACGGGGTCGGAGGCGTTCTGCAGGTAGACCACGCGCGGGCGCGGCCACGGGGCGGCGGGCCGGCGCAGGTCGGCGGGATGCTGGGCGAACCTGGCCGTCCTGCCGTCCTGGTAGACGGGCCGCCACACGGGGCTGCCGCGATCGCGGCCGCTGGTCAGGCGGTGCCAGATGGGGTTGGCGTTCGGCGGCCCGACGAACACCGCGCCGTCCGCCCGCGCCACCAGGTCCGACAGGCTCCCGAACGCCTGCTCCAGCTCGTAGGAGCCCAGGCTCTCGCCCGACAGCAGCAGCCTCGGCCGCTCCCCGGCGGGCAGCCGCGCCCACCGCTCGCGCACGGCCTCGAACAGCGCCCTGCCCGCCGCCGCCGCCTTCTCCCTGTCGACCAGGAACGACACCCAGCTCGGCAGGTACGAGTACTGCATCGCGACCATCGCGGAGCGGCCGTTGTACATGTACTCCAGGGTGTCGGCGATGTGCGGATCCACCCAGCCGGTGCCCGTGGTGCCCAGCACCGCCAGCACCGGCCTGCCGAACGCGCCGGTGCGCTCCAGCTCCCGGACGGCCAGCGCCGCCTGGGCCCGTGGCGTGGGCGCGCTGTCAAGGCCGATGTAAACCCGGATGGGCTCGGCGGCGGGCCGGCCGGAGAAGGTGCGCAGCCGGGCCGGCGTCGCGGCGGTGCCGGCGAACCGGCGGCCCTCCCGGCCCAGCGACTCCCAGCTCACCAGCGACCGCGGCCCGCCCGACACGTACGCCGACGCCGGCGGGCGCACCCCCGGATGGGTGCCCTCGTTGGCGACGGACGAGATGTCGCTCATCCTGGCCACGAACCCGTTGAACAGCACGTCGTTGGCGAACACCGCCACCATCAGGCCGATGACCACCACCCCGACGGCATGGCCCACGTACGGGGGGACGTACCGGTCGAGCCAGGCGATCAGCTTGCGGCCCCCGAGGCGTACCAGCCGGGCGGCCAGCAGCCCGGCGGCGAAGAGCACCACCGCCATGGCCAGGATCACCGGCGGGAACCACTCGATCCGCGTGTCCATGCCCATGAGCGCCCGCAGGTCGCGCTGCCAGTCGAAGCTGTACCACAGCGCCACCACCGCCAGCGTGGCACACCCGCCGAGCATCACCCGCCAGGCGGCCCGCCGCCCCCGCTCGGGCAACGTGATCACCGTACGGCACAGCGCGCCGATCCCCGCGCCCACCGCGTACCCGAGAATGCCGGTGACCGCACCCATCACCCCCTGGTACAGCCACGTGCGGGGCAGCAGCGACGGCGTGAGCGAGGCGCAGGCGAACAACGTGGCCAGCAGCGTCCCCCCGAACCCGAGCCGCCGCCGCACCACCCTTTCCATGAACACCCAGCGTAATGGATCAAGTCCGATAAGTGGTCATCCGGGTAGGGGCACTAAGGTGTCGGATGTGGAACAGGCATCTCTGGAGCTGACGGTAGGTCCGGTCGCCCATGGCGGCTGGTGTGTGGCGCGCCACGAAGGGCGGGTGGTGTTCGTACGCCATGCCTTGCCAGGCGAGCGGGTGATCGCCGACGTCACCGAGGAGACCACCCGTTTCCTGCGGGCCGACGCCGTCGAGATCCTCGAGGCCTCCCCCGATCGCGTCGTCCCGCCCTGCCCCTACGCGGGCCCGGGCCGCTGCGGCGGCTGCGACTGGCAGCACGCCACCCTGGAGGCGCAGCGCCGCCTCAAGGCGCAGGTCGTGGCCGAGCAGCTGCGCCGCCTGGCGGGCATCGAGCGCGAGGTGCTGGTGGAGGAGGTGCCGGGGGCCAAGGACGGGCTCGGCTGGCGTACGCGGGTGCAGTTCGCCGCCACCTCCGCCGGCGAGCTGGGCTTCCGCCGGCACCGCTCGCACGACATCGAGGTCGTCGACGCCTGCCTGATCGCCCACCCGGAGGTGGAGGCCGTCGGCGCCGAGGACCACGCGTGGCCGGGCGCCGCGGGCGTCGAGGTCATCGCCTCCTCCAGCGGCGACCGCGCCGTCGTCGTCGCCCCCCGCGCCCGGCGCAGCGTCGCCGTCCCCGACCTGGAGGCGCCCGCCTCGATCCTGCTCGACCAGGGCAAGGGCCGCACGGTGCCGCGCCGCGGCTCGGGCGTGCTGCACGAGCAGGTCGGCGACCGCGAGTTCCGGGTCGCGGGCAGCGGCTTCTGGCAGGTCCACCCCGGTGCCGCCGAGACCCTCGTGGACGCGGTGCTCTCCTACGCCGCCCCCGAGCCCGGCGAATGGGCCCTCGACCTCTACTGCGGCGTCGGCCTCTTCGCCGCCGCCCTGGCCGAGGTCGTCGGCCCAGAAGGCGCCGTGTTCGGCCTGGAGTCGGAGGCCGCCGCCGTCCGCGACGCCCGCGCCAACCTCCGCGACCTGCCCCAGGCCCGCGTGGAACGCGGCCGCGTCGAGGAGGCCCTGGACCGCTTCCAGATCGAACGCGCCGACCTCGTCGTGGTGGACCCGCCCCGCGCCGGCCTGGGCCGCGACGTGGTGGAGCGCATCGTGTCCCTGGACGCGCTGCGCGTGGTCTACGTGTCCTGCGACCCGGCGACGCTGGCCCGGGATCTGGCCTGGTTCGCCGAACGCGGCTACGTGTTGTCCGACCTGCGCGCCTTCGACGCCTTCCCGATGACGCACCATGTGGAGTGCGTTGCCCTGGTGGTCAAGGAGTAGGCCGGCCCAAAAGCGCGCCCACCCCTGTTGCCCCGACCACCAAGTGGGCCGTCTCCTGCCCGCCCCGATGGGGCCTCGCCTTCGAGCACTTGATCGTCGTCCGGCCGGGCGACCGTCACGGCGGCTTGGTGAGCTGCCGCCTGCCGGGCCGAAACGACGCCGAGCCCGGGACGAGGACCTGCACAAGCAAACCTGAAAGGCGGACCTCCCTCCCTCCCGACGAGGCGGAACAGCCGGAAGCCCCTCGCGACTCCCCGCGAGGGGCTTCCCGCACTGCACCGGCGTACGGTCTCAGTTCATGCCATGCCCATGGCTGTCGTCGTCGTCCGTGTCCGCGCACCCGGCCGTGGTGGTCCACACCGTCATCGGCGCGTCCATCTTGATGACGTTGGTCATCCCGTCCTCGCACATGATGAAGGACGGCCCGTGGAAGTCGAGGTCGTCGCCGGCGAGCGCGGGTGCGGCGGCCAGGAGCAGGGCGGCGGCGGTCATGGTGATGGCGGCGAAGGCGGCTTTGTACATGGTGGTCCCCTGATGTGGCGTGAGGTGGTCGTTCGTCTGCCTTCGTACCCGCGCATGTGGATCAAGTGGTTCAGGGTTCGATGCGAAGATCTTTACCCGCGCTGCTCGCGCCCGTGCCGATCCGCAGCCCTCGCACGCCTTGCCCGGCCTTTTCGTGCGCCGTCTCAGCCCCGCACCCTCACCCGCCGTCAACCCTTGCCGACCTCGCCCCTAACCGACCTCGCCCCTAACCGACCTCGGCCCTAACCGACCTCGCCCCTAACCGGCCTCGGCCCTAACCGACCTCGCCCCTAACCGACCTCGCGCCTGACCGACCTCACCGGAACCACCGGCCTCACCCCTAACCGGCCTAGCCCTCGCCGCAGACCTCAGCCCGAGACCGCCCCGATCCCCCACTCCTCACGCAGCCCCGCCAGCGTCTCATGGAACCCCGGGAACGTCTTCTTCACACACCCCGGTTCATCCAGCGTGATCCCCGGCGTGCGCAGTCCCGTGACACTGAACGACATGGCGATCCGATGGTCACCATGGCAGGCGATCTCAGCCCCGCGCGGCCGGGCAGGGGTGATCTCGATCCAGTCGCGCCCGACGGCCACGGGAACGCCCAGCCGCCGCAGGTTCTCGGCGCACGCCTCCAGCCGGTCGCACTCCTTGACCCGGGTGTTGTAGACGTCCTCGATGCGCACCGGACCGTCGGCGAAGGGCGCGATGGCGGCGAGGGTCGGGACGGTGTCGGAGATGTCGCGCATGTTGACGGTCAGGCCGTGCAAGCGGCCGGTGCCGGTGACGGTGATGGAATCCGGGGACATCTCGACGGATGCTCCCATCCGCGCCAGAACCTCGGCGAAGCGGACGTCCCCCTGCAACGCCGCCGACCCCAGCCCGGGCACCGTGATGGAGTTCCCGGTCAGGGCCGCCGCGGCGAGCGGGTAGCTGGCTGTGGAGGCGTCGGGCTCGATGGCGTAGTCGGCCGCCTGGTAGCCGTGCGGCGGCACGTGGAACGTCTCCCCGTCCCGCCGCACGTCCACCCCGAAGCTGCGCATCATCGCCAGGGTGATCTCCACGTACGGCGCCGACACGAGATCGGTGACGGTGATCTCCAGCCCTTCGGCGGTCAGCGGGCCGACGAGCAGCAGCGCGGTGAGGAACTGCGACGACAGCCCCGCGTCCAGGGTGATCCGACCGCCCTTGATGCCGTCGGCCCGCACGGTCAGCGGGTGGTGTCCCTCCTCCTCCTCGTGCGTCAGGTCCACGCCCAGCTCCCGCAGCGCCTTGGTGAGGGGGCCGAGCGGGCGGCGGCGCATCTGCGGGGAGGCGTCGAAGCGGAACACCCCGTGCCCGGCCGCCGCCAGCGCGGGCAGGAACCGCGCCGTCGTGGCGCCGTCTCGGCAGAACACCTCCGCCTCCCTGGACGCAGGGCCCTCCGGACGGCCTTCGATCGTCCAGACCTCTCCGGAGGCGGGCACCTCCGAGGGGCCGCCGGTCCGCCCTTCCCTGTGCGCGGACTCCGCCGAGCCGCCCGCGGTCGTCCGCGCCTCCGGCCCGCGCTCCACCCGGTATCCGAGCGCGACCAGGCCCTGCGCGAAGCCTTCCGTGTCGTCGGAGACGAGCGGGCGCCGCAGCACGGTCGTGCCGCGCGCGGCGGCGGCGAGGAACAGGGCACGGGCGGTGACGGACTTCGAGCCTGGAACGTGCATGATCGTCATACCGCGAGCCTAAGCCGAACGCGATGCGCGGCGGCCGGACTCAGCGCCCCGCCCCAGCCTCCGCCTCTGCCTCCGCCCCCGCCGCCGGCGGAGGCACCGATCCAGCCCTGGCAAGCACCCCCACCACACCCAGCACACCCGCCGACAACGTCGCAAGCAGAACCAGGATCGGCAGATCGTGCTGCCACAGCACCCCAACGCCGATCATCGCCGCCACAGGCACCAGCACGACCGCCACCCGCCGCCCCACAGGCGAGCGCCACGCCACCACCCCCGCGACCACCACGACCGCGACCGCGACGGGAAGCCCCATCCACCTGAAGCTCATGGCCCCGAGGACGGGCAGCCCCACCAACGCCGCCGTCCACCTGAGCAGCCGCGGCGTGCCGACAGACCCGGGCCCGGGCGACGGAGCCAGCGCCAGCATCACCGCGCACACACCGGCGGGCAACATGCTCATCCCGATGTCGCTCACATCGATCGGATCAGCCTTGATGAGCACCCCCTCGGCGTTCCACATCGCGAACTCGTACTCGACCCGGTAGGTCGACCACCCCGACAGCACCGAGTACCCCGCGGCAAACGCGATGGCCGCCCACCGCCGGTTGAGCCAGGCGAATAACACCACCAGACCGTACGGCAGCGCCTGCACCGCCGCCTCCCCCATCAGTCGCAGCCCGTTCTGGTTGAACTCCCCTCGGAACACCCACTCGCCGTAACCGGCGGCGCCCTCGATCCTGATCACGAAGAGGGCGAGGGGCGCGAGGAGAGCGGCGATGTCGAGCGCGTCCCGCCAGTACAGTTGCGAACGACCCGCAGCGGCGTGCCGCAGCCGGATCGCCAGGCCGCCGCGCAGCACGTCGTACGCGTCCCCGAGCGACGGCCGCCGCCGCCCGGGCTCGGCACTGGCCAGCAGCACCGCGACCATCTCCTCCTCGTGCCGGGCCCGGTGTTCCTTCGGGTACGCCGCCAGCAGCCGCCGGAAGCCCCGCTCCAGCCCCGTCATGCGCCACTCCCCATCAGCCCCGGCCCGTGCTGCCGCGACCGCAGCCGCGCGGTGGCGGTCTCCACGTTGCGCCGTAGCTGCTCGGTCTCCGCCGCCAGCCGGTCCGCCCCCGGCGGGGTCAGCCGGTAGTAGCGCCGGGCCCGCCCGTCCACGATCTCCTCCCGTTCGGCCTCGACCAGCCCTTCGCTCTCCAGCCGGTCGAGCGCCGCGTACAGGGTGCCGGCCCGCAGCCGTACGCGCTCGCCGGAGATTCGCAGCACGTCGGTGATGATCCCGTAGCCGTGCTGCGGCCCGGCCGCCAGCGCGGTCAGGATCAGGAACGTGGGCTCCTGCATCGATCGATTTTTCATGAGAACGATATATACCGATGATCTGACTATGTCGCAAGCGGATCGCGTCATGAGAACCCTCAACGTGACCCACCCCGGCCCAAAGTTCACCTCCCCTTCACCTCCCCCACCGGATGCCCGCCCCACCCGGGGTAGTGACCGCTCATGCGCTACAACGTCCTGGCCTGCGACTACGACGAAACCCTGGCCTCGAACAGCCAGGTGACAGACGAGACGATCGAGGCCCTGGAACGCCTGTCACGGGCCGGCTTCAAGCTCCTGCTGGTGACAGGGCGCGAGCTGGACGACCTGCTCTCGGTCTTCCCGCACCCCGCGCTGTTCGACCTGATCGTGGCCGAGAACGGCGGCCTGCTGTACGACCCGCGCCAGCGCACCTGCGACGCCCTGGCCGAGCCGCCGCCCGCCGAGCTGGCCGAGCGGTTGCGGGCCGAGGGGGTGAGCCCGCTGGGGGTCGGTCAGGTGCTGGTGGCCACGCGGGAGCCGCACGACGTGCACGTGCTGCGGGTGATCCGCGAGCTGGGTCTGGAGCTGCAGGTCATCTACAACAAGGGCGCCGTCATGGTGCTGCCTCCCGGCGTGAACAAGGCGACGGGGCTGGCCGCCGCGCTGGAGCGCCTGTCGCTGTCGCGGCACAGCGTGGTCGCGGTCGGCGACGGTGAGAACGACCACGCGTTCCTGACCGCGGCCGAGTGCGGCGCCGCCGTCGCCAACGCGCTGCCCGCGCTCAAGGACGCCTGCGACCTGTGCCTGGACGAGGCGGACGGGCGGGGCGTGACCGAGCTGGCGGGGCGGTTGCTGGCGGGCGAGCTGGACGAGCTGGACCTGCCCCGCCATCACGTGCTGCTCGGGCACGCGGGCGAGGAGGAGGTGCGGCTGCCCACGTACGGGCTCGGCCTGCTGGTGGCGGGGCCGTCGGGCAGCGGTAAGTCCACGGTCACCACCGCGCTGCTCGAACGGCTCACCGGCGACGGTTACCAATGCGCGATCGTGGACCCGGAGGGTGACTACGCGGAGTACCCGGGGGTCACCGTGCTCGGCGACCCCGACCGGGTGCCGGCCGTGGACGAGGTGCTGCGCGTGCTGGAGCAGCCCGCCCACAGCGTGGTGATCAACCTGATCGGCCTGCAGTTGCGCGACCGCCCCGCGTACTTCGCCGAGCTGCTGCCCCGCCTGACCGGCCTGCGCGCCAAGCTGGGGCACCCGCACTGGCTCATCGTGGACGAGGCCCACCACCTGATGCCCGCCGAGGTGCGGCACGTGCCGGTCCAGCACCCCGGCGACGTCGGGGCGCTGCTGATGATCACGGTGCACCCCGACGCGATGAGCGCCGCCGCGCTGGGCCTGGTCACCACCACGATCGCGGTCGGCAAGGAGCCGGCGAACACGCTGGCCGCCTTCGCCACCGCGCGCGGGCTGGAGGCCCCCTCGCTGCGACCCGCGCCGAAGAGCGATCTGGCGCTCTGGCGGGACGGCGCCGCCGAGGCGGGCGAGCTGACCCTGGCCCCGGCCCGCGCGGAGCGCACCAGGCACCGGCGCAAGTACGCGGCGGGCACCATGGCCAAGGACAAGAGCTTCTACTTCACGGGCCCGGAGGAGCGGCTGCGGCTGCGGGCCAGGAACCTGCACACGTTCGTGGAGCTGAGCGAGGGCGTGGACGACGACACCTGGCTGCACCACCTGCGGCGCGGCGACTACTCGGGGTGGATCCGCGACAAGCTGGGCGACGCCGAGCTGGCGGACGAGGTGGCCCGGGTGGAACACGAGCAGGCCGAGCTGTCGCCGCGCGACAGCCGGCAGCGCGTGGCGGACCTGATCGGCGCCCGCTACACGCTGCCGGCCGAACCGACCGACTTCGACCCGGACCACAAGGACCGCTGACCGCCGTGAGGCCACGGCCTCGCGGCCACCAGCCCCGAGGCCCCGGCGGACGGCTCAGGCGGGCGCGACCGGTGGTTTGATCGGTGTCCGGCCGCGGCCGAGCAGCCACAGCATGGCGCCCAGCGCGGCCACCTGCAGCGGCCAGCCCATCACGATCTTGGCGAGGCCGAGCGCCGCTACCGCCTCGTCACCGCCGCCGAACAGGTACACCGGCCCCTGCACGGCCACCCGGACGGCGCAGGGCAGCATGAGCAGCCACGTCAGCCGGATGCACAGCTTCACGATGCCGGGATCCTTGTGCCACGCGGTCGGGTCACCCGTGACCGACCCGATCAGGAAACCGACGACCGGCCACCGCGTGACGATGGAGATGAGCATCGCCACCGCGTAGCCGGCGTTGTAGAGGATGCCGGGCAGGAAGTAGTCCTTGGCGTCACCGGAGCGGCTGGCGAAGAACGCGCCGATCGCGATGCCGATCAGGCTGTTGATCACGAACTGCGGGGTGGACCGCTGGACGACCCGGATCACCAGCAGCACCACCGACAGCGAGATGCTGACGATGAGCGACAGCTTCAGGTCTTCGCTGAAGATCCAGGACAACGTGAACGCGATCGTCGGGACGGCCGCCTCGATGATGCCGCGCACCCCGCCGAGCGCCTTGGCGAGCTGGGCTCGCACCGCCGCCTCAACGGTGTCGTGGGCGACCTCTTCCGCCTCAGCACTCACCTGATCAACTCCCTGGGCGCAGCTCGTAACGCGGATTGAACATCACCTTGCGCCCGTCCTGCATGCTGACCAGGCCCTCGGCCTTGACCGTGCGGCCGGGCTCGATTCCGGCGATCTTGCGGCGGCCGAGCCAGACCAGGTCGATCACGTCCGACCCGTCGTACAGCTCGGCCTCAAGGGCGGGGGCGCCGCCCCTGGGACGCAGGGTCACCGTACGTAGCGTACCCGCCACGCAGAAGCGGCGGCGACCGCCGCACGAGACGATCGGGGTCGCGCCGACCTCGTCGGCGTCCTCCCGGAGCTCCTGGGCCTCGATCTCGGACTGGCTGGTGGCCAGCCGGCTGAAGAAGCCCCGCAATCCCCCGCGTTTAGGGGGTTCTGCCGTACTCATGATGCATCAGCCTATGTGATGTCAGCTCTTAGCGAATCTCACTGATTTCAGGTCCCCGCTTGAACGGGTTGAAACCCTGGCTCTGCTCACCGGTTTCGCCGGACTGCTCGTTCGGGCGGCGCAGCGGGATGGGCTCCTCGCGGGCCATCGGCTCGTCGCCGCGGACCACCACGACGTCCTTGATGAAGTCGATGTACGCCTGCGCGACCGTGTCGTCGGCCGCCGCCTTGCCGGAGATTACCGCCAGCAGGAACCAGCGGGGGCCGTCGATGCCGAGATAGCGGGCCGGCCGGCTGTTGCCCTCGGCCTTCATCTCGCCGGTCAGCTCGCTGCCGAAGGGCCCCTGCCGCTCCTCCAGGTGCTTGGCCTGGGCCAGGATCTTGGTCTTGACCTCGTCCCACAGGCCGGAGCTGCGCGGCGCGGCCAGCGCCTGGAGCTGCAGCGAGCTCTCGTCGTACAGGACGACCACCCCGACGTGCTGGTCCCCGACGGAGGCCAGCCGCACGTCGAAGTCGGGGTTGTGCGGCAACCGGAGGCCGCCCAGGTCGATCCGCTCGGCCTCCGGGTGGGGCTCGTCGGCGTCCCACGGGCCGGACTCCCGCGTTGGCGCGGCGGCCTCCTGCTCGGCCGCCTGCTCCGCCTGCTCACGACGACGACGTCGGAACACGTTCCTCACTCTCCCTGCTCGTCGGGCCGCTGCGGGCCCGTGGTTCGTGGGGCCCATGACGGGCCCTTTCCCGTCAGCGGCCGGTCGATCCGAATCCGTCGGCGCCGCGTACGGACTCGGGCAGCCGCTCGACCGCCGTGAAGGCCGCCCGCTCGACCCGCTGGATCACCAGTTGCGCCACGCGGTCGCCGCGCCGCAGCCGGAACGGCTCCTTGAGGTCGGTGTTGATCACCGTCACCTTGATCTCGCCCCGGTAGCCGGCGTCGACCGTGCCGGGCGCGTTGACGAGCGTGACGCCGTGCCTGGCCGCCAGGCCGGAGCGCGGGTGCACGAACGCGGCGTACCCATCGGGCAGCGCGATCGCCAGGCCCGTGCCGACGACGGCCCGCTCGCCGGGCAGCAGCTCGACGTCCTCGGCCGCGTGGAGGTCGGCTCCCGCGTCGCCCGGATGGGCGTACGCCGGGATCGGCAGCCCGGGATCGAGCCGCTGGATGAGGACCTCTGCCTCGCTCACGGGTTCACCTCGTAGTCCTGGTGTTCGGCGGTGATGGCGGCCAGATCGCCGTGCTTGGCGAAGTGTTCCATGTTCACCTCGATGAACAGCGCTGCCGCGCGGACGGCGACCGGTCCGTCTGGGGCGCCGATGCGCCCCTCAGCCTCAAGGTACGCCTTTCTGCCGTCGATGCCGTTGCACCAGGCGCGCAGGTGGAGTGTCGTGCCCACGGGGACGGGGAGCAGATAGTCGGTCTCCAGCCGCCCCGTCACGTAGGGCTTGTGGAACAGGTAGACGGACATGCCGATGACCTCGTCCATGGCGGTGGCCAGGACGCCGCCGTGGGCCAGGCCGGGCGCCCCCTGGTGGGCCTGCCCCACCGTGAACTCGGCCTCCACGGTGGTGCCGTCGGGGGTCCTGGCCTTGAGGTGCAGGCCGGTCGGGTGCCCGGTGCCGCAGCCGAAGCACTGGCTGTAGTGGGCGCCCAGGGTGCTGCCCGCCTGCGGCGCGCCGGGGTGCGCGGCGGGTGGCCGGGCGCCCGGCGGCGGGGTGGTGAGGGAGGAACGAGTCACGGGTGACGAGGTTACTCCGTGTCGCCCCCGCGCTTGTCGTCAGTGGGCTCGATCGCGATCGGGCCCGCCGATCGCCCGCCCGGCTCCGCGGCCCCGTGCGGCTGGTCGCGGGCCTCGAAGGCGTCGCGCGGCGGCCCGGCCTCGCCCGGCCCCGGTGGTGGTGGCTCGCCGCCGGTCGAGGCGGCGTCGTGGCCCGGTGGCAGCTCGGGTGGCCGATGTCGCAGCTCCGGCAGCGCCCGGTAGATCACCGCCGCCACCGGCACGGCCACGGCGGCCCCCGCGATGCCCGCCAGGATGCCGCCGATGGCCAGCACGAGGATGATGGCCAGCGGGTGGAAGTTGAGTGCCCGGCCCACGATCAGCGGCTGCAGCACGTGGTTCTCCAGTTGCTGCTCCACGATGAGGATGCCGAGGAAGATCAGCGCGTACACCAGGCCCTTGGCGCCCAGGGTGACCAGGGTCGCGACCGTCCCCGCGAAGAAGATGCCGACGATGGGGATGAAGCTGGCGAAGAAGATCAGCACGGCCAGCGGCGCCCACAGCGGCACGCCCATCCCGGCCAGCACGATGCCCATGATCAGGCCGTGCACGGCGGCCACCGCGACCGTGCCCTGGACGTAGTGGGAGAGCGTGGCCCAGGCGGCCCGCCCGGCGCGGTCGACGCGCGGCGCCACCCCGCCGAACGCCTTCAGGAACCACGACCAGATCCGGTCGCCGTCCTTGAGCAGGAAGAACGTCACGAACAGCAGCAGCACGATGGACGCGAGCACCTCGACGGCCACCGCGCCGGCCGACAGCACCGTGCCGGTGATGGCGGTGCGCTGGGCGTTGAGCATGGCGGCGAACTCGTCGACGTAGCCGGTGATCTGCGTCTGCCTCAGGTGCAGCGGGCCCTGGATCAGCCACTCCTGCACGGATCTGGCCGTCTCCTGGACCTGCTCGACGAGGTTGGGGAACTCTTCGCTGGCCCGCGCGCCGACCAGCCAGCCGGTGCCGGCGAGCACGGCCAGGGCCACCAGCATGGTGATCCAGGTGGCGTAGATGGGGCGCATGCCGGCGTTGCGCAGGGAGTTGGTCAGCGGGAAGAGCAGCGCCGTCAGCAGGAGCGCGATCGCCACGGGCAGCGCCACGAACGCCAGGCGCGCGATCGCCTGGACGATGAAGTAGACGACCACGCCGACGAGGATCAGGCACCCACTCCATGCGGCCATTCTGGCGAGCACGGGCGGCACGAGCTTGGTGGGGCGGTCGGAGAGCACGTGTTCAAGACTGGCACGTCCTGGCGCCGGATGCGCGCGGATGACGGCCCGGCAGCCGAGAGCGTAACGCCGCGGCGCCGGGGCGCACCGCTCACTGCCCGCAGATCGGGCCTGTGCAAGGGCCGGGGCGCATGTCACCGTCATGGTCATGAAGGCTGTGGTGGTCCTCACCGTGCTGGCGTCCCTCGTCGCCGCCCCCGCCCCCGCGTCCGCCTCCGGCGGCGATCTGTCGCTGGAGGTGCTCTCCAGCCGTCCCGACCAGGTGAGCGGCGGCGACGCCCTGATCGGGGTGCGTGGCGCGAGCAGGGTGCTGCGCAACGGCGAGGACGTGACGCCGGCCTTCGAGCGGACCGGCGACGCCCTCACCGGCCTGGTGGACGGCCTGGTCACGGGCGACAACACGATCACCGCCGTCTCAGGGCGGCACCGGAAGTCGTTGCGGATCCGCAACCATCCCGTCCAGGGCCCGATCTTCTCGGGCGCGCACCAGTACCCGTTCCTGTGCAAGACCGAGCGCAGCGGCCTGGGGCCGCCGGTGGTGGACAACCAGGACGGGCAGGGCATGCGGGTCGCGGGCGGCTGGAGCAGGGACTGCTTCGCCCCGACGGTGACCGACCGCCTCTACCGCTCCACCGACGGCGCGTACAAGCCGATGCCCGCCCAGGGCCGCCCCGCCGACCTGGCCACGACCACGCTGCTGGACGGCCGTACGGTCGACTTCGTGGTCCGCAGGGAGCGCGGCGTCGTCAACCGCTTCCTCTACTCGATCGCCATGATCGAGAACGGCTGGAACGGCCGGGCGATGTACCGCTTCGACGGCGGCGTGGCGATCGGCCACGACCAGGGCACACTGGGCGGCAGCGCCCTCGACGCGTACGGTCTGGGCAAGGGCTACGCGATCCTGCACTCCTCGGGCACCCGTACCTCCACCCACTACAACCTGATCCTGGGCGGCGAGACGGCCCTGATGGTCAAGGAGCGCTTCATCGAGCGGTACGGCCGGCCGCTCTACACGGTGGGCGTCGGCGGCTCGGGCGGCGCCATCCAGCAGTACATCTACGGCCAGAACCACGGCGACCGGGTGATCGACGCCGCCATCCCGCAGTACTCCTACCCGGACATGGTCACCCAGACCATCCACGTGGGCGACTGCGAGCTGCTCGAACGCTACATGGACCACCACCCCCGCTGGGCGCGCTGGGAGGACCGCACGGCGCTGATCGGCATGAACGCCAGCGACACGGTCGCCAACCCGTACACCGGCCGGCCCGGCTCGGACGAGTGCGTCAACGGCTGGCGCGGCCTGACCCCGCTGACCATGAACCCGCTGTGGACGGACGACGACGACCCGGAGTGGCGGCTCATGGACCCGCCGGGCGTCAAGGACACCGTCCAGTGGACGCACTGGGACGACCTGCGCAAGGTCTACGGGGTGGACGCCCGCGGCCATGCCCGCTCGACCTGGGACAACGTCGGCGTCCAGTACGGGCTGAAGGCCCTGACGGACGGCGTGGTCACGCCGGAGGAGTTCCTCGACCTCAACGCCGAGGCGGGCTCATGGAAGGAGGCGGCCGACATGGTGCAGGAGGGCTGCCCGTTCGTCCGGTCCGCCTGCCCGGCCGACGCGGACCCGTGGAGCGCCCGCAACGCGAACCTGAGCGGCGACCCGGCCCCGCGGCGCACGGGAGACCCGGAGGCGATCAGGAACGTGCGGCGCAGCGGCCTGGTGTTCGGCGGCGACCTCGACCTGCCGGTCATCGACTGGCGGCACTACCTGGAGGAGCAGCTCGACATGCACAACGCGCACCAGTCGTTCGCCTCCAGGAAGCGCATGCTGGACCACGACGGCCGGGCGGGGAACCAGGTCATCTGGTTCACCGACGCCCGTCCTGACGGGCCGGCGTTCGACCAGACGCCGGAGGCGCTGCGGGTGATCGACGCCTGGATGGCGAATATCCGGAAATATCCGGCGCGTGGGGTGGTCGGGAACAAGCCGCCCCAGGCCGTGGACCGTTGCTTCGCCACGGACGGCACCGAGCTCGCCGCGGGCCCGCACGTCTGGGACGGCGTGCTCGACCGCCGCGCCCCCGGCCCGTGCACCCAGCGCTTCCCCCTCTACGGCACCTCCCGCACGGTGGCGGGCGGCCCGATCGAGGGCGGCGTCTACAAGTGCCGCCTGCAGCCGGTCGAGCGGGCCATCGCCAGGGGCCTGTACGGCGCCTGGCGGCCCTCGTCCGACCAACTGGCCAGGCTGAAGCAGATCTTCCCGACGGGGGTGTGCGACTACTGAGGCCGCGCGGGCACGGGCAGCTCCCGCATCGTGCGCAGCGGCGAGGTGAACACCCACAGGAACGCCAGGCACGCCCCGACGGCGCCGACCACCAGCGCGCCCCTGATGCCGATCGTCTCGCCCAGCACGCCGCCGAGCAGCGCGCCCAGCGGCATCGTGCCCCAGACGAGGAAGCGCATGGTGGCGTTCATCCGGCCGAGCAGCGCCTCCGGGGTGGCGGCCTGGCGGAAGCTGAGCTGGGTGACGTTGTAGACGACCACGCCCATCCCCATGACGAACTCGTACAGCACGACCAGCCCGAGCCGCCAGTCGGCCTGCACCCACGGCAGCAGGAACGCCAGCGGCGCGGGCACCACGATGGCCAGCCACATCGTCGGCCCCTGCCCCAGCCACCGGGCCAGCCGCGCGTTGAGCAGCGCGCCGGTGAAGCCGCCGAGCCCCGCCGCGGACATGAGCAGGCCGATCGTGCCCGCGCTCACGGCCAGCTCCCTGGCCAGCAGCAGCAGGACCATCGGGTGGATGATCGAGGAGAACAGGTTCGCGGTGCCCGTGCAGCCGGCGATGCGGCGCAGCAGCCGGTGCCCCAGCACGAACCGCACGCCCTCCGCGATCTCCTTGCCCAGGTGGGCGTGGGCCCGCCGCTGCCGCTCCTCCCGCTTGCGGATGGTGCCCAGGCACAGCGCCGACCAGGCGAACCCGGCCACGGTGATGACCAGCGCGAACGGCGCCGTGAGGAACTGGATCAGGTAGCCGCCGACGCTGGGCCCGCCCAGCTGCGCCACCGTACGCACGACCTCCAGCGTGGAGTTGCCCTCCACCAGCCGCTCGCGCCCGACCAGGTGCGGCAGGTAGCTCTGGTACGCGGCATCGAAGAACACGGTGAACACCCCGAGCACCAGCGCCACGGCGTAGAGCTGGTAGATCGTCAGCACGCCCAGCCACCAGGCCAGCGGCACGGAGGCCAGCGCGAGCGCCCGCGCCCAGTCGCTGACGACCATCACGACCCGCTTGCGCCGCCGGTCCACGATCGCGCCGGCGGGCAGCCCGATCACCACGAACGCCAGCGTCTCGCACGCGGTCAGTACGCCCAGCTCGAACGCCGACACGTCCAGCGCGGTCACCGCGACCAGGGGCAGGGCCAGGAGCAGGAGCTGGCTGCCCACCTGGCTGGCGGCGTCGGCCAGGAACAGCCCCCGGAAGTCGTGCTCGCGTAAGAGGCTCACGAGCAGAACCTCTCACAACCGATTGGGAAATTTCAACCGGCTATAGGGTGACCTGCCATGGCCACCAACCGCCGCCCCGCGACCGAGGCAGAGGCCCGCGCCCTGGCCTCCTCGGTACGGCTGCGCATCCTGCGCCTCTGCCTGGACCAGGCGCTCACCAACAAGGAGATCGCCGACCGGCTGGGGGCGAACCCCGCCACGACCCTGCACCACGTGCGCAAGCTCGTGGAGACCGGGTTCCTGGTGGCCGAGCCGAGCCGGCCGGGCCCGCGCGGCTCGACCGAGATCCCTTACCGGGCCACCGGCAAGTCGTGGGAGATGGACGTGCGCGAGAGCGGCGTGACGGGCGGCAGGACCGCCATGCTGGACGCCTTCCTGGAGGAGATCAGGCTGGTCGACATCGAGGAGGGCAGCTTCACCAGGCTCGGGCTCAGGCTCACCCCCGAGGGACACGCCGAGCTGCTCGAACGGCTGCAGGAGGTGTTCGAGGACTTCGCGCACCGGCCGCTGCCGCCGGGCGGGCAGGCGTACTCGCTCTTCCTCGCCCTGCACAAGGACGTCAGCAGAGACGCGTGACGCCGGGCGCGCCCGCGCGCCCGGCGTCATCGGAATCCGGCCTCAGCCGAGCTGGACCTCGACCTTGAGCGTGTCACCGAACTCCAGCACGAACTCCTCGACATTGCCCGCCGCGCACAGGTCGTCGGCCGCCCGGCGCACCAGCTCCACGTCGGGCGCCCACACGCTCAGCCGCGACACCTCGGCTCGCATCGACAGCTTGGCCTCGGACTTGGCCTTGCGCACCTGCCCGAGCACCTCCGAGGCCACGGTCAGCACGGCCGGGTCGCCCGCGCCGCGCTCGACGGCGGGCCAGGAGGCACGGTGCACCGAGCCCTCGCGCCACCACGACCACACCTCCTCGGTCACGAACGGCAGGAACGGCGCGAACAGCCGCAGCAGCACGTCGAGCGCCTGCCGCAGGGCGGCGTGCGCCGAGCCGGAGGCGCCGCCGGACTCGTAGGCCCTGGCCTTGACCAGCTCCACGTAGTCGTCGCAGAACGCCCAGAAGAAGCGCTCCACGGCCTCGATGGCCCGCGTGTGGTCGTAGCCCTCGAACGCCTCGGTGGCCTCGCGCACGGCGTCGGCCAGCGCCGCCAGCATGGCCAGGTCGAGCGGCTCGGTCACCTCGGCGGCGGACTCCTCGGCGGCCAGGCCGAGCACGAACTTGGAGGCGTTCAGGATCTTGATGGCCAGCCGCCGCCCGACCTTGAGCTGCCCGGCGTCGAAAGCGGTGTCGACGCCGTAGCGGCCGTTGGCCGCCCAGTAGCGCACCGCGTCGGAGCCGTGCTGCTCCAGCAGGTCGATCGGGGTGACGACGTTGCCCTTGGACTTGGACATCTTCTTGCGGTCGGGGTCGAGGATCCACCCCGAGATCGCCGCGTCGCTCCACGGCAGCGTGCCGAACTCGCAGTGCGACCTGACCACGGTCGCGAACAGCCAGGTGCGGATGATCTCGTGGCTCTGCGATCGCAGGTTCGTGGGGAAGACCCGCCGGAACAGCTCGTCGTCGGTGCCCCACCGGCCGGCGATCTGCGGGGTGAGCGACGAGGTGGCCCAGGTGTCCATGACGTCGGGGTCGGCCATGAACCCGCCGGGCACGCCGCGCTGCTCCTCGGTGTAGCCGGGCGGCACGTCGGAGGACGGGTCGACCGGCAGCATCTCCTCGGTGGGCAGGATCGGCGCGTCGTGGACGGGCTGCCCGGACTCGTCGATCGGATACCACACGGGGAACGGCACGCCGAAGAAGCGCTGCCGCGAGATCAGCCAGTCGCCGGTGAGCCCCTCGACCCAGTTGTCGTAGCGCACCCGCATGTGCGGCGGGTGCCAGGTCAGCTCCCGCCCCCGGGCCAGCAGCCGCTCGCGCAGCTCCTCGTCGCGCCCGCCGTTGCGGATGTACCACTGGCGGGTGGTGACGATCTCGAGGGGCTTGTCACCCTTCTCGTAGAACTTCACCGTGCGCCGCACCGGGCGGGGCTCGCCGTCGAGGTCGCCGGACTCGCGCAGCAGCTCCACGATGCGCTCGCGGGCGCTGTGCACGGTCTTGCCCGCCAGCTCCTTGTACGGCTCCGCGTCCACGCCGTCCGGCGGCTCGGGCAGCAGCCGCCCGTCCCAGCCGATCACCGGCCGGGTGGGCAGGTGCAGCTCCCGCCACCAGGTGACGTCGGTGATGTCGCCGAACGTGCAGATCATCGCGATGCCGGTGCCCTTGTCGGGCTCGGCCAGGCGGTGCGCCAGCACCGGCACCTCGACGCCGAACAGCGGCGTCAGCACCGAGGTGCCGAACAGCTCCTGGTAACGCTCGTCGTCGGGGTGCGCGACCAGCGCCACGCAGGCCGGGATCAGCTCGGGCCTGGTCGTCTCGATCCAGACCGGGCCCTTCTCGCCGTAGAAGGAGATCTTGTGGAAGGCGCCGGGCCACTCCCGGTCCTCCAGCTCGGCCTGAGCCACGGCGGTGCGGAACGACACGTCCCACAACGTCGGCGCCTCGGCCAGGTAGGCCTCGCCGCGCAGCAGGTTGCGCAGGAAGGCGCGCTGCGCCACCGCCCGCGCCTCGTCGCTGATCGTGGTGTAGAGCAGCGACCAGTCGACCGACAGGCCGATGCGCCGCCACATCTCCTCGTAGGCCTGCTCGTCGATGGCGGTGAGCTGGTGGCACAGCTCCACGAAGTTACGCCGGGAGATGGAGATCTCCCGCTTGCCCGGCTTGTCGGGCGGCACGAAGTCGGGGTCGTACGGCAGCGACGGGTCGCAGCGCACCCCGTAGACGTTCTGCACGCGGCGCTCGGTCGGCAGGCCGTTGTCGTCCCAGCCGATCGGGTAGAACACCGACTTGCCGAGCATCCGCTGGTAGCGGGCCATGATGTCGGTGTGCGTGTAGGAGAAGGCATGACCGACGTGCAGCGAGCCGGACACGGTGGGCGGTGGCGTGTCGATGGAGAAGACCCGCTCACGCGGCGCCGACCGGTCGAACCGGTAGGTGCCTTCGTCCTCCCAGCGAGCTACCCATACCTGCTCCAAGCCGTCAAGAGTCGGCTTGTCGGGCATGGATGCATGGCGTAGTCGCTGTTGAGTCATGCCTCCTTATGGTACGGCTTCGCAGGCCCGGCAGGCGTTAGAGACTAGTGTTCGTTACAAAGGGGAAGGGAGATCGACATGGCGGAGGACAAGCCCGATATCGCCTGGCGCGTGGTGGGCGGCCTGGTGGGGCTGGTGACGGCGTGGGCGGCCCGTAAGATCCTCGGGTTCGCCTGGAAGAAGGCGACCGGCAAGGAGCCGCCCATCGACACCGACTCGCCCGAGGTCAGCATGGGCGAGGCGATCGGTTACGCCGTCGTCATGGGGGTCGGCATGTCGGTGGCGCAGATCGTGGTCAACCGGACCGCCAAGAAACGCTACGACGCGTGGAAGTCGCTGAAGCAGGTGACTCCAGGGCAGTGAGAAACTCACTCGCCCAGCGGTCCACGTCGTAGGTGGCTACCCGGCGGCGCATCGTGCGCATCCGCCGGGCCAGCTCGTGCGGCGTGGCCCGCATCGCCGCCAGCATCTGCCGCTTGACGTCCTCCACGTCGTACGGATTGACCAGGTAGGCCTGCCGCAGCTCGTCGGCGGCCCCGGCGAACTCGCTGAGCACGAGCGCGCCGTGCAGGTCGTGGTGACAGGAGATGTACTCCTTGGCCACCAGATTCATCCCGTCACGCAGAGGCGTGACCACCATGACGTCGGCGGCCAGATAGAGCGCCGCCAGCTCGTCGTGGCCGTACGACTGATGGAAGTACCACACCGGCTGGTAGCCGAGCTGGGCGTGCTCGCCGTTGATCCGGCCGACCTGCAGCTCGATGTCGTCGCGCAGCTTCCTGTACTCGTCCACCCGCTCCCTGCTGGGCGTGGCGATCTGCACGAACACGGCCTCGCCCGGCCGCAGCCGCCCGTCCTTGAGCAGCTCGCCGAAGCCTTCCAGGCGCTGGCCGATGCCCTTGGTGTAGTCGAGCCGGTCCACGCCGAGCAGCACGTGCTCGGGGTCGCCCAGCTCGACCCTGATCTCCTTGGCCCGGTCCACGATCCGCGGCTCGCGCACGAGCGAGTCGAGCTGCGCGAAGTCCACGGAGATGGGGAAGGCCTGCGTGGTCACGATCCGGTCGTCGAGGAAGATCTCGTTCCCCTTGTACGGCAGGCCGAGCAGCCGCCGGCACAGCCTGCGGAAGTTCGAGGCCCCGCCGGGCAGCTGGAAGCCCACGAGGTCGGCGCCGAGCAGCCCTTCGACCAGCTCCTTGCGCCACGGCAGCCGCCAGAACAGCTCCGTCGGCGGAAACGGGATGTGCAGGAAGAACCCGATCCGCAGGTCGGGCCGGAGCTTGCGGAGCATCGCGGGCACGAGCTGGAGCTGGTAGTCCTGCACCCACACGACCGCGCCCTCGTCGGCCGCCTCCGCGGCGGCCTCGGCGAAGCGCTGGTTGACGCTGCGGTAGGTCTCCCACATCTCCCTGTCGAACACCGGTGTCGCGACCACGTCGTGGTAGAGCGGCCACAGCGTGGCGTTGGAGAAGCCCTCGTAGTAGAGCTCGACCTCACGAGCGGACAACGGGATCGGGATGAGGCTCATGCCGTCCTGCTCGAACGGCTCCAGCTTCTCGTCGGGCGCCCCGTGCCAACCGGCCCAGGCTCCGTGGCGGCGCTGCATCACCGGCGCTATCGCGGTGACGAGGCCACCGGGACTCCTGCGCCACGAAGCCGTTCCGTCAGGCTCGATCGTGCGATCGACCGGCAGCCGGTTCGCGACGATCAGAAACGAGCTACGGCCACTCAACGCAGTCCTCCTATGGGGTCATGTGTCAGGAAAGCCGCCAAGCGCACGGCTCACGGCGGCCGCCACCGACTCCGGCCCCGCATGGGGGATGATCGCGGCGATGTGGGAATCGGGCCTGATGAGCCATGCCTCATCCGGCCCGGCGCCGAGCCTCTCAGCGAGCGAGCCAGTCCCATCCATCTCCGCGAGCCCGCGTACGGCGAGCGGCGCCGGTATGACCTTGCCCAGGACCTGCACAAACAAACTCGAATCGCACATATCGCCCAGTAGGACGAGGAATCCCTCCCGGGTGTACTCCCGCAACCTGCCCCCCGGCAGCGGCAGATCGGGCACGATCACGCCGGGCGCGGGCGTGCACAGCGCCCCCTTCGGCGGCCGGCCACGGAAGGGCCGGGTCGGCTCGGGCGTAGTCAGCGGTGAGTCCACGTACCAGAACGGCTCGGCGAACCGCCCCGAGTCCACCTCCTCGATGCGCCCGCCCTCCAGCGCCGCGCGCCTGCGCATCCGCTCCTCCACCGTCCTGGGCGCCAGGAAGCGCATGGTGGCGCCGGTGACCTCCAGGTTCTCCAGCGCGGCCGCGTACCGCTCGGCGTGGTAGGACTCCAGCAGCTCCGGCCCCGCCCAGCCGTTGAGCGCGAAGGCCAGCTTCCAGGCCGCGTTCTCGGCGTCGGGCACGCCGGAGTTCAGCCCGCGCGCGCCGAACGGCGCCACCAGATGGGCGCAGTCGCCCGCCAGGAGGACCCGCCCGACCCGCATCCGGGAGGCCAGGCGCGAGTGGAACCGGTAGGTGCTGTGCCAGACCAGCGCGTACGGCCGATCCCCGATGATCTGCCGGATTTTTCGCGAAATATCGGCATCTGTTGGGATGAAGTCGGGGGCGATCTGCCAGTCGATCCGGTACATGCCCCCGGGGCAGGGGTGGATGAGCACCTGGCGGCCCGGGTTCCAGACGGGGTCGAAGTAGAAGCGCCGCTCGCTCTCCCAGCCGGGCAGGTCCGCCTTGATGTCGCAGATCAGGAACTGGTCCTCGAACGTGTCGCCGGCGAAGGTCACGCCCAGCGAGTCGCGGATCGCCTGCGCCCTGGCGCCCGCGCACACCAGCGCGTACGGCGCCCGCAGCAGCCGCTGGCCGCAGTGCACGGTCACCCCGCAGGCGTCCTGGCTCAGCCCCGTGACCTCGTGGCCCCAGCGCACCTCGATGAGCGGCTGCGCCGCGACGGCCTCGTCGAGGAGCTGCTCGGTGCGCGTCTGGGAGATGTTGACGCACGGCGGCAGCGGCCCCTCGCGCTGGAACGTCCAGGAGAACAGCTCGCGGTCGCGGTAGTAGGTGCGGGCCGTGGTCCAGGCCAGCCCCTCCTCCGCCACCCGGCCCGCCCCGGCGGCGGCCCAGATGTCGAGCACGTCGCGCTGCTGGCAGATCGACTTCGACCCGCCGCTCCCCCGCCCCGGCCGCTGGTCCAGCACCAGCACCTGCACGCCCCACCGGGCCAGGAGCAGCGCGGCGCTCTGCCCCACCGGCCCGGCCCCGACCACGATGACCTGCGGCTCGCTCATGACTGCAGCTCGTCCCAGACCTGACGGTCGCGCTCGGCGGTCCACACGCGCGGGCGCTCGACGCCGTGCAGCTCGTCCCAGAGCCTGGAGACGTTGAACGGCAGGCAGTGCTCGAAGATCGGCCAGCGGCCGTAACGGGGCTCCAGGGCGGCGTGCGTGCGCTCGAACGCCTCCTTCAGCGACCCCGCCGCGCCGACCTCGCGCAGCATCACGGCCAGGAAGTCGCGGGTCTGCCCGATGGCCGCCTCGACGCCCTCCTTGCCCCTGGCCACCGCGCCCCTGCCGCCCACCAGGGTCCGCGCCCCGAACGAGGCGATCCGGTCGAGGGTGCCCGAGGACCAGTCGCGGTGGAAGGCGTCGCCGGTGTACAGGGCGGCCTGCGACTCCACGAGGTCGCCGGCGAACAGGACGCGCTGCTCCGGCAGCCACGCCACCAGGTCGCCCTCGGTGTGGCCGCGCCCGCAGTGCTGCAGCACCAGGTCGCCGCGCCTGCCGCCCAGGGCGATCGTGAAGCGGTCGCTGAACGTGGCCGTGGGCCAGGTCAGGCCGGGGATGGAGCCCGGGTCCTTGAACAGGCGGGGCATTCTGGCGTACTCGCTGGCCCAGTCCTGCTCGCCACGCTCGGCGATCAGCTCGCGGGTCTTCTCGTGCGCGACGATCACCTCGGCGCCGAACGCCGAGGCGCCCAGCACCCGGACCGCGTGGTAGTGCGACAGCACCAGATAGCGGATCGGCTTGGTGGTGTGCTCGCGCAGCCTGGCCAGCCACTCGCGGGCGGCGACCGGGGTGGCCAGCGCCTCGAAGCAGACGAGGAAGTCCTCGCCCTCGATCGCGCCGACGTTCGGGTCACCCTCGGCGGTGAGCGCGTACACGCCCTCCGCGAGCACCTCCAGGGACTGCTTCTTCGCATCGAGGTCCGCCGACGAGGCGAACGGCTTGGCCATCGCTGCTCCTCCCGCTCAGGCGTCGTTCCGTGGAAGGCATACCCCGCGGCGTCGCTCGCACCTGCGCTCCGGCACTCTTGACAGGGAAGTCGGGGCGGTGATTTGTTTACTGAACAGTCGGTCAGTAAACAAGGGGGTCCGTCGTGGAGAGCGCGCGCCGCATGATGGCCGGCGACACGGCGTCCGCCGCCCTGGGCATCGAGCTGGCGGAGCTGGGCGCGGGCCGGGCGGTGTGCCGCATGACCGTGACCGACCAGATGATCAACGGCCACGATCTGTGTCACGGCGGATATGTGTTCCTGCTGGCCGACACCGCCTTCGCGTGCGCGTGCAACACCGACGGCCCCGTCACGGTGGCGGCGGGCGCCGAGATCGCGTTCGTCTCCCCCGCCCGCGCGGGCGACGTGCTGGTGGCCGAGGCCGCCGAGCGCACGCGCTACGGTCGCAGCGGCATCTACGACGTCACCGTGCGGCGGCCGGACGGTCAGGTGGTCGCGGAGTTCCGCGGCCGGAGCCGGGAGTTGAAGTGAAACTTGGAGATCCGCCCGCGAGCCACGAACTCGACCCGGTCGAGCGCGTGTCCCGCGACGAGCTCATGGCGCTGCAGCTGGAGCGCCTGCAGCGCACCCTGCGTCACGCCTACGACCACGTCCCGCTCTACCGGGACAAGTTCGACCGGGCGGGCGTGCACCCGAGTGACTGCAAGGAGCTCACCGACCTGGCGAAGTTCCCCTTCACCACGAAGCAGGACCTGCGCGAGTCCTACCCGTTCGGCATGTTCGCGGTGCCGCGCGAGCAGGTCGTGCGCGTGCACGCCTCCAGCGGCACCACCGGCCGGCCGACGGTGGTCGGCTACACCAGGAACGACCTGGACGTGTGGGCCGAGGTCGTGGCCCGCTCGATCCGCGCCTCCGGCGGGCGGCCCGGCGACATCGTGCACGTGGCCTACGGCTACGGCCTGTTCACCGGCGGCCTGGGCGCGCACTACGGGGCTGAGCGGCTGGGCTGCACGGTGGTGCCCGTCTCGGGCGGGATGACGCCCCGCCAGGTGCGGCTCATCGACGACTTCAAGCCCACGATCATCATGGTGACGCCGTCGTACATGCTGGCCCTGCTGGACGAGTTCGCCGCGCAGGGGCTGGACCCGCGCGAGTCGTCGCTGCGCATCGGCATCTTCGGCGCCGAACCGTGGACCGAGCAGATGCGCGCGGAGATCGAGACCCGCTTCGACCTGCACGCCGTGGACATCTACGGGCTGTCGGAGGTGATGGGCCCCGGCGTGGCCAACGAGTGCGTCGAGAGCAAGGACGGGCTGCACATCTGGGAGGACCACTTCTACCCGGAGACCGTGGACCCGTTCACCGGCGAGCCCGCCGCGGAGGGCGAGCTGGTCTTCACCACCCTGACCAAGGAGGCCATGCCGGTCATCCGCTACCGCACCCGCGACCTGACGCGGCTGCTGCCCGGCACCGCGCGGCCGGCCTTCCGGCGCATGGAGAAGGTGACCGGGCGCACCGACGACATGATCATCCTGCGCGGGGTGAACGTGTTCCCGACCCAGATCGAGGAGCTGGTGCTGGGCGTCGAGGGCCTGTCACCGCACTTCCAGCTGCACCTCACGCGCCCGGAGCGGCTCGACGTGATGACCGTCAGGGTCGAGGCGCGCCCGGGCTGCACCGCGCGGACGGAGGCGGGCGAGGCCCTGCGCAGGGCGGTCAAGGACAACGTCGGAGTGAGCGTCGAGATCGAGGTCGTGGACCCGGAGACGCTGGAGCGCTCGGTGGGCAAGCTCAAGCGGATCGTCGACAGGCGCGACGCTAGGGAGTGAGCTCGTCCCTGCCGGGGTCCTGGGACAGCGCGGGGCGTTTGACCCGCAGATCGTTGCGGATGGCCTCGCCGAGCTTCTTGGTGGCCATGCGGTTGAGCGCGCCGCCGGCGATGGCTCCGGTGAGGAACGGCCCGAACGTGGTCAGATGCCGCCCCAGCGTACGCATGAGACGGTTGCGCAGGGCCGTCTTGGTGGCCGCTCCCAGCGCCAGTGAGACGGACGCGGGCGCGAGCGGGTCGATGCCGCGTTGCTTGGCCCAGGCGGCCGTGAACGCGACGGCACGCTGGGTGCCGGACCCCTGGACGTGGACGCCGTAGACCTCGTGCAGCTCGGCCAGCAGCTTGACCTCGATGGCGGCGACGACGATGGTCTCGGCGACGAGCTGGGCGGGGGCGGAGAGCAGGAGGGGTGGCGCGGCGAACTCGGCCGCTGCCAGTGCTCCGCCGATGGCGCCGACCGTCATCGTGGCCTTCTGTGCGGTACGCACGAGATCGTCGGCGAGCTCTTCGCCGGTCAGGCCATGATGATGCTCGGCAAGGGTGTGCAGATCCCGGATCGGGATGCGCGGCGCGATGTTGAGGAAGACGTCGGCCAGCCAGCGGCCCCGGCCCACGCCGGTCTCCCGAGCCCGTTTCGCCCCGGCGGACAACGCCTGGGCTAGTCGGCCGAGCAGCCTGCGCCGCTCGGCCGGCTCGAGCTCACCGGAACCGGTGAGCCTGCCAACGAGCTCGCCGACCTCGTTCTCGGGGTCGGCGACCTCACTGCCTGGTTGCTGGTTTTCCTCTGGTGCGGCCACGCGGTGCCTCCGTGTTCTCTTGGTCGCGATCGCTCAGGGTCTGCCGTTCGCGCGCCCCGGGCTCCTTCGCTCCAGGATTCAGGCGGCGCACTCCCGGCAGACCTGCTGGCCGTTCTTCTCGGAGGCCAGCTGGCTGCGGTGGTGCACCAGGAAGCAGCGCGAGCAGGTGAACTCGTCGGCCTGGCGGGGGATCACCCGCAGGGAGAGCTCTTCGTTCGACAGGTCCGCACCGGGCAGCTCGAGCGACTCGGCCAGGTCGGTCTCGTCGATGTCGATGCTGCCAGACGACTTGTCGGTGCGCCGGGCCTGCAACTCCTGGAGACTGTCCTCCCCCAGGTCGTCGTCTGTCTTGCGCGGGCTGTCGTAGTCGGTAGCCATTGTGCTTACTCCATCCCCCTCAGCTATATGTCTTCGCGCTCATCGCGCGTCTTCTAACGTCCGGGAAGCCCATCTTGTGCCCGTTCCGTCGGGGAGATTTCCCATCGGTACCCCGCGGAAACGGACAACGAACCTCCCAACACGTCAGGGCCTGCTGCCGACGGCAATGGTTAGCCAAATATGGCGAAACCCACAGCCTTGGCGTCATGCACCACCGTGTTCGACGGCACATCCAACCACATGTGCGGCGTGGATGAGACGCCCCCCGTGACTCAACACGCGCACGAACGCGCCACGGCGGCATGCCCGTTCATCGCATCGGAAGCCGAATGGTCACGACGAGCCCTCCACCATCGCGCGGCACGGCGGCCACATTGCCGCCGTGCGCCTGCACCACCGCACGGACGATGGACAGCCCCAGACCCGATCCCTTGGCCGAATCCACGCGGTCCGCGTGGAGCCTCCTGAACGGCTCGAACAGGCTGTTCACCTCGTACGCCGGCACATGCTGCCCGGTGTTGGCCACCTGAACAACCAAGGCACCGTCCGCCATTCCCGTTCGGATCCAGACTTTTCCGTTTTCGGGAATGTTGTACTTGACGGCGTTCTCCAGCAGGTTGCTGACAGAGCGTTCCAGGAGCACGGGATCGCCTATGGTAGGCGCGCTGACCAGTTCGGTGGAGACCGTTACGCCGTGCTCTTCCGCGAACGGCGTGACCTGTTCCACGGCGGTCTGCGCGACCTCCATGACGTCCAGCGGTTTGCGCACCGCGAGTTCGCGTTCGCTCCTGGCGAGCAGCAGCAGGCCCTCGATGAGCTTCTCGTTGCGGGCGTTGACTTCCAGGAGGGTACGGCCGAGCGCCTTGAGGTCCTCCGACGCCACCGGGTCCGACAGGGCGATCTCCAGGACCGTCCGGTTGATGGTGAGGGGGGTGCGCAGCTCGTGCGAGGCGTTGGCCACGAACCTGCGCTGGGTGTCGAAGGCGACGTTGAGGCGGGCGAGCATGGCGTCGAAGGTGTCGGCCAGCTCCTTCAGCTCGTCGTGGGGGCCCTCCAGGGCGATGCGCTGGTGGGCCAGGGTGCTCTCCGAGAGCTTGCGCGCGGTCGCCGTCATCTGCGCCACGGGCTTGAGCGCCCGGTCGGCCACGAAGTAGCCGATGATCAGCGCCAGGATGCCGACGCCGACCAGGGCCATGAGGGAGCTGCTGAGCAACGCCTGCTGGGCCGCCGCCACGGCCTTGGTCCTGGCGTCGTCCCAGATGATCTGGTCGCGCAGCGTGGGCGAGTCGAGCGGCGGCCAGGTCCCGTCGATGGAGCGGGCCACGATCGCGTAGACCGACAGCAGCAGCACGCCGGCGGCCACGAACACGAACGCGCCGTAGGTGAGCGTCAGCCGCCACCTGATGCTGACCTTGCCGGGGAGCTCCTTCACCCGGTCCATGGTGGAGCGGGTGACCGCCGGCTGTCCCGGCGGGGGCGGGCCGTCCCAGGCGGGCGGCCCGCTGGGCGGCGGCGCCTCCTGCACGCGCGTCGCTCTCCTCGCGGAGTGCGGGCTGATCATCGGATGCGTCGGACCCGCCTCACGCTCTGGCCGTTCAGTCACAATTTGTACCCAACCCCGGGCACAGTCTCGATCACCTGAGGCTCGCCCAGCTTCTTCCGCAGCGTCATCATGGTCACGCGGACCACGTTCGTGAAGGGATCGATGTTCTCGTCCCAGGCCTTGTCCAGCAGGTCCTCCTGGCTGACCACGGCGCCTTCGGCCCGCAGCAGCTCCTCGAGCACCGCGAACTCCTTCTTGGTCAGCACGACCTCCCTGCCGTCGCGCTCCACCAGCCGCTTGCCGGGGTCGAGCCTGATCCCGGCCCGCTCCAGCACGGGCGGCAGGGCGGGCGCCGAGCGGCGGCCGAGCGCGCGGACCCTGGCCACCAGCTCGATGAACACGAACGGCTTGGCCAGGTAGTCGTCGGCGCCCAGGCCGAGGCCCTCCACCTTGTCGTCCACGTCGCCCGACGCTGTCAGCATGAGGATCCTGGAGGCCGTGCGCTGCTCCACCAGCCGGCGGCACACCTCGTCGCCGTGCACCACGGGCAGGTCACGGTCCAGCACGATCACGTCGTAGTCGATGTAGGAGGTCCGCTCCAGGGCGCCCCCGCCGTCGTAGGCGACGTCCACGGCCATGGCCTCGCGCCGCAGCCCCGTCGCGATCGCATCGGCGAGCACCCGCTCATCCTCCACAACCAGCACCCGCACGCCGGTACACCTCTCTCCGATTCTGGGCACTCATTCTGCCCACAGGCTCGATAAGCGCACGGTAAGGCATGTTCAGGGGTCGGTGACATGAGCGCCAGGGAGCGGAGTGCGAAATTCATGTTTCGGAAGGCGACAAGCCGGGGTATGCCTGCGGGACACCCCTTGCCCGGTCTTCATCCGGCAATGGGAGACTTCGCCCCCTGCACGAGTCGAACCCCCAGAGAGTAGGTGAGATGGGCGAGTTCACGACCACGATCGAACAGCGCCTCGACCAGGCTTACAAGGGCCTTCGGGAGGCCCGTAGCGCCGGCGACGACTACCTCGCCGACACCCTCACCGCCGAGATCGAGGACCTGCGCCGGCTGGCCGACGATCACGGCGTCCCGTTGCCCCGCTAGCCCCATGCGAAACGGCCGGAGCCGTCCGGCTCCGGCCGTTTCGCCACCGACCAGCGGCGTGCTCAGGCGTCGCGTGCCGGGTTCAGCGGTGCCAGCAGGTCGTGCAGCTCCTCGAACAGGCCCGGCGCCGCGCACACCGCGTACTCCGGGCTGACCGGCTGCCCGCCGAGCCCGCCGAGCCGGGCGCCCGACTCGGTGGCCACGAGACCGGCCGCGGCGTAGTCCCAGTAGTTGATGCCGCGCTCGTAGTAGGCGTCCACCCGTCCCGCCGCCAGCGAGCACAGATCCACCGCGCACGAGCCGCCGCGCCGGATGTCCCGCACCCGGGGCAGCACGTGGGCCACGACCTGGCCCTGCACCTCGCGCCTGCCCCTGAGGTAGCCGAAACCGGTCGAGACCAGCGCCTGCGCCAGCGGCACGCCGGTGTTGCAGCGCAGCCGCCCGGCGCCGAGCCAGGCGCCACCGCCGCGTGCCGCGGTGAAGACCTCGCCGCGCGCCGGCACGTTGACGACCCCGGCCACGACCTCGCCGCGCACCTCGACGGCGATCGACACCGCCCAGTCGGGCAGGCCGTACAGGAAGTTGACGGTGCCGTCGACGGGATCGACGATCCAGCGCACGTCCGACTCGCCCGGCTCCTCGCCGCCCTCCTCGCCGAGGATGCGGTCGCCGGGCCTGGCGGCCAGGATGCGCTCGCGGATGAGCTCTTCGGAGGCCTTGTCCAGCGCGGTCACCACGTCGGTGGGGCTGGACTTGGTCTCGATCTCGCCGGACATCGTGGGCCGCTTGGCCAGCAGCATGTCGCCGGCCTCACGGGCGATGTCCTCGGCGAGCTTCAGGAAGTCCGTCATCAGGCCACCGAGTCCGGGCGCTTCCACTCCTGGCCGAGCACGTGCTGGCCGAGGAAGGCCAGGACGGTCTCGTACCAGGCGACGATGTTGCCGGGCTTGAGTATCCAGTGGTTCTCGTCGGGGAAGTACAGGAACTTGGCGTCCACCTCGGTGCGCCGCAGGTCCCACCACAGCCGCAGCGCCTCGCCGATCGGCACCCGGTAGTCCCTGTCACCGTGGATGACGAGCATCGGGGTGGTGATCCGGTCGAGGGCGTTGTGCGGCGACAGCAGCGAGTAGCGCTCGCCGCCGGGCAGGCCGAACTCGCGCTGCCAGTACATCGCGGCGTCGGTGGTGCCGGCGAACTGGTCGAGGTTCCACAGCGAGGCGTGGGTGACGATGGCCTGGTAGCGGTCGGTGTGCCCGGCCAGCCAGTTGGCCATGTAGCCGCCGAACGAGCCGCCCATCGCGGCGACGCGCTCGCTGTCGATGTCGTCCCTGGCCAGCGCGGCGTCCACGATCGCGTCGAGGTCGGCCTGGGTGCGCGGGCCCCAGTTGCCCCAGCCGCGGTCGATCATCTCCTGGCCGTAACCGGTGGACATGCAGGGGTCGGGCAGCAGCACGGCGTACCCGTGCTGGGCCAGGATCCACGACTGCCAGCGCCACTGCCAGTCGTTCCAGGAGCCGAGCGGGCCGCCGTGGATGAACAGCACGAACGGCGCGGGGCTCGCCGCCGAGGCGCCCTCCGGCAGCACCAGCCAGCCGCGGACGGGGGTGCCGTCGTCGGCGGTGGCGGTGACCTCGGTCAGCGTGCCGCTCACTTCGGGGCGCGGCGCGGGCGAGGGCAGGTCGGCGATCTCGCCGGTGGCGGCGTCGATCCTGGCGGGGGCGGGCGCGAGGTCGACGGCGCTGCGCAGGGCGTAGATCCAGCGGCCGTCGGGCGAGGGGTTGAGGCCGAGGTAGGAGGCGTCGTCCTGGGTGAGCCTGACCGGCTCGCCGTCCAGCGGGACGCGGAAGACCGGGCGGCGGCCCCGGTGGTCGGCGGCGATGTAGACGGCCGAGGAGTCCGGCGCCCAGTCGACGTCCGAGGGCCACAGATCAGGCGCGTAGGCCCGGCCCTCACCGGTGGCGATGTCGGCGATCCACAGCTCGCTGCGGGCCGAGACGTCCAGCCCGGTGAGCCGGTCGCGCGAGCAGGCCAGCCTGGTGCCGTCGGGCGAGATCGCCAGCGGCCCGGTGAAGTCGTGGGCCTCGTCGGACAGCAGCACGCGGCGCTCGCCGGTGGCCACGTCGATGGCGACCACCTCGGTGCGCGACTCGCCCTTGGGCAGGTTCACCCGCCAGGTGGCGATCACGGTGGCGCCGTCGGGGGTCAGCTCGAAGCCGGCCTCGCGCAGCGCGTCGCCCGCGTCGGGGGTCAGGTCGCGCACGTCCTCCAGGCGGTCGGCGCCGAGCCTGGCCGCGAACAGCCTGGGCCTGCCGGGCCCGAGGTCGTGGTCCCAGTAGCGGACCGGGTAGCCCTCGTGCAGGATCGCGCTGATCCCGGCCTCCTTGCGGGCCTTGCGCTTCTCCTCCTCGGCCGACTCCTCGCCGTCGAGCACGTCGGAGACGAACACGACCACGTTCCCGGCCGTGCGCACGCCGCCGATGCCGCCGGGCCTGGTGGCCACCTGGCGGGCCTCGCCGCCCGCCCGGGGCAGCAGCCACAACGCGGGCACCTCCTCGCCGGCGTCCTTGACCGTCGGGTCGGGGCGGGCGGAGGTGAACAGCACGTCGCCCGCGGCGGTGAAGACCGCCGCCGACTCGCCCTTGGCCGAGCGCGTCAGCCGGTACGGCTCGCCGTCCAGCGGGACGGCCCAGAGCGCGGTGCCGTACGACTTGCCGTCGGGATTGAGGGATTGCACGGCGGAGATCAACCTGGATCCATCAGGCGAAAGCCGCAGGGAAAGGACCCGGGGAATGGCCACATAGTCACGAATGTCGTTGAATGCGCTCACTCGATCGAACCTACCTCGCACCAGGGACCGCCGACACTCCCGCATAGGGTTGTCACGTGGGAATTTACGACGCCTTGCTGGTCCTGTCTTTCGGCGGCCCGGAGGGGCCCGACGACGTGATGCCGTTCCTGGAGAACGTCGTGCGCGGCCGTGGCGTGCCGCGCGAGCGCCTGCTGGAGGTGGCCGAGCACTACCAGAGCTTCGGCGGGGTCAGCCCGATCAACCAGCAGAACCGCGACCTGGTCGAGGCGCTGCGCCCGGTGCTCGACGTGCCGGTCTACTGGGGCAACCGCAACTGGCACCCGTTCGGCGAGGACACCGTGCGCCGGATGCACGCCGACGGCGTCAGGAAGGCCGCCGTCTTCGCCACCTCGGCGTTCGCGGGCTATTCGAGCTGCCGCCAGTATTACGAGGACATCGAGCGGATCTCGTTCGAGGGCGGCCCCGAGCTGATCAAGATGCGCCACTACGGCGAGCACCCCGGCTTCGTGGCGGCGATGGCCGACCACACGCGGGCGGCGCTGGAGCGGCTCGGCCGCGACGACGCCAGGCTGGTCTTCACCGCGCACAGCATCCCGCTCTCCATGGCCGAGACCGCCGGGCCCGAGGGCGGCCTGTACGAGGCGCAGCTGCGCAGGAGCGCCGAGCTGGTCAACCAGGCGCTGGGCCGCACCGAGCCGTGGGATCTGGTGTGGCAGTCGCGCAGCGGCCCGCCGCAGGTGCCGTGGCTGGAGCCGGACGTCTGCGACCACCTGCGCAAGATCGAGGCGCCGGCCGTGGTGCTGGTGCCGATCGGGTTCGTCTCCGACCACATGGAGGTCGTCTACGACCTCGACACCGAGGCCAGGGCCGTGGCCGCCGAGCTGGGCCTGCCGCTGGAGCGGGCGGCGACGGCGGGCACGCACCCGCGGTTCGTGGAGATGGTGCGCGAGCTGATGGCCGAGCCCGAGCCGGTGCCGTGCCCGCTCACCTGCTGCCCGCCGCCGAAGCGGCGGCCTCAGGCGTAGGTCTTGGCGTACGCGTCGGCGATCGACATGACCTTGTTCACGTAGTCCCACGAGTGGTTGTAGAACCAGATCGCCTTGCGCAGCCGCTCGCCGCCCTGCCCGGCCTTGTTGGCGCACAGGTAGTTCGCCGCGCCGGGCACGGCGTCGTACGGGCTCCAGATGTCCTTCTTGCCGTCGCCGTCGCCGTCCACGCCGTAGTGCTTCCAGGTGGCGGGCATGAACTGCATGGGCCCCAGCGCCCCCGCGCTCGACGGCCCGTTGTTGCGCCCGTGCCCGCTCTCCACCTGCCCGATCGCGGCCAACACCGTCCACGACAGGCCGGGGCAGCGGGTGGCGGCGGCCTTGTAGAGCTCCAGGTAGCTGCTCGGCCGGCCCACGCTGACCTGCTGCGGCTGTTCCTGTGACGGCTGCTGCTGCTTGGGGGCACGCGCGGCGGCGTCGAGCACGACGACCTGGGCGCCCTTGCCGAGCAGCTTGCGCACGCCGGCCTCGCCGATCCTGCCCTCCTTGCCGTGCAGCAGCACCGCGACACCCGGCGCGAACCCCAGCGTCCTGCCCACGTCCGCGCTGACCAGCCCGTCCACGCCGGTCAGCCCGAGCGGCGCCGAGGCCGCGACGCGGAGCCTGGGGCCGCCGTCCACCTGGTACATGGCGCCCAGGACCATGCCGAACTTGCGCAGCGCGCCCGCCTCGGCCACCAGCTCGCCCCTGGCCAGGGCGCTCCACACGGCGGGCTGGTCGGCGACGGGCTGCGGTGTCCACGAGCGGAAGCCGGAGGGGTCCACGGCCAGCAGGTTCAGCCCGGTGCCGGAGATCTTGACGGCGCCGGCGTCCACGACCGTGACCTTCTGCACATGCTTGAGCTTCGCCAGCTTGAGCCTGGTCTCCTTCGGCACGGTGCCGGGGGCGATGGCCAGCACGCGGGCGGGGGTGGAGGTGACGCCGGGGCCGCCCGCGCCGAAGTCCTTGACGGGTTCGGTGGTGGGCACCAGCTGGTCGAGGCGGGGGGCGTCCGACTGCTGCGGGGTGGCACGGGACCGGCCGCGTACGGGCTCCTGCACGCCGCTGAGCAGGTCACCATCCATGATCACCACTACGCCGCCCGCCACCGCGGTGACCGCGAGCACGGCGGCGACCATGAGCATGACCGCGCGGACAGTGGGAAGACCGGACACTCGGGACACGTTAACTCACGTCAGTCCTAACCCACTTGCGATCCCGACATATGTGCGCAATGGTTAGCTGCTTGAGTAAGGGGGAAACAGCGTGGTCGGGCCTTACCGGGGGTTGTTCGAAAGGCCCGGGACGAAGGCGTTCGTGCTGGCGGGGCTCGTCGGCCGGATGCCCATGTCGATGCTCGGCATCGGCGTCATCCTGCTGATCACCGCGCTGACCGACAACTACGCCACCGCCGGCGCCGTCGGAGCCGTCTCCAACCTGGCCTTCGCCGCCGCGGCCCCGCTGTCGGGCCGGCTGGCCGACACGTTCGGGCAGGGCCGGGTGATCCCGCCGTTCGCCATCGTCAACGCGCTGGCGCTGGCGGCCCTCATGCTCTCCGCCGGGACCGGGCTGCCCGAGTGGACGCTGTACGCCTCGGGCCTGGTCATCGGCGCCACCTCGCTGTCGCTCGGCTCCATGGTGCGGGCCCGCTGGTCGGTGATCCACGGCGGCACGGACCGGCTGCACACCGCCTTCGCGTTCGAGTCGGTCGCGGACGAGGTCGTCTTCGTCACCGGGCCCGCGCTGGTCACGGTGCTCGCGACCACCGTGAACCCGTACGCGGGACTGATCGTGGCCCTGGTCTGCATGCTGGCCGGCTCCCTGGCGCTGGCCGCGCAGCGGCGCACCCAGCCGCCCGTGCAGCTGGTCAAGTCCTCCGGCGGCACGCCGATCCTGATCCCCGCCGTCGCCCTGCTGGCCGGCGTCTCGCTGGCGCTGGGCGCGATCTTCGGCTCGGTGGACCTGATCACGGTGGCCTTCGCCGAGGAGCAGGGGGTCAAGTGGGCCTCGGGGTTCCTGCTGGCCTCGTTCGCGGGCGGGTCGATGGTGTCGGGGCTGTGGTTCGGCTCGCGCAGCTGGCGGATCTCGCTGCGCGCGCGGTTCGTGCGCGCGCTGATCCTGTTCATGGTGGGGCTGCTGCCGATCCTGTTCATCGGCTCCCCCGGCTTCATGGCGGCGGCGCTGTTCCTGGCCGGGTTCGCCATCTCGCCGACGCTCATCACCTGCTTCTCCCTCACCGAGCGGCTGGTGCCGCAGTCCCTGCTCACTGAGGGCATGGCGTGGATCTCGACCGCGATCACGCTCGGCGTGGCGCTCGGCTCGTGGGCGGGCGGGCAGCTCACCGAGACGTACGGGGCCTCCGACGCGTACGTGTTCTCCATCGTCGCGGCGCTCGTCGCGGTGGTCGTGGGCCTCGGAGGTTCGGGTTTGCTGAGACTTCCCGAGGCTCCTTCACCCGCGGAGAGCTGATCCGCTACGGTCGGGACATCCCTCGCAACACCCATCACACTGGAAGCACTAGTTATGTCCCGACAAGTCAGTTCACTCCTAGCTATCGCGGCTGTTTGCGTCACTCTTGCTCCGGCCCCGGCCTTCGCCCAGGCGCCGAAGAAGGAGCCCGTCGACTGCGAGCAGGTCAAGTGCATCGCGCTGACCTTCGACGACGGGCCGAGCAAGTACGCGGGGACGCTGCTGGACACGCTGAAGAAGTACGACGCGAAGGCGACGTTCTTCCTTGAGGGCCAGTACGTGAAGAGCCGCCCGCAGTACGTCAAGCGCATGGTCGCCGAGGGCCACGAGCTCGGCAACCACAGCTACAGCCACCCCGACTTCACCAAGAGCGACGCGGCGACGATCAAGAGCGAGATCCAGAAGACCCAGGACGCGGTGAAGAAGGCGGCGGGCGTGGAGCCCAAGCTGCTTCGCCCGCCGTACGGGATGGCCGATCTTCAGGTCTCCGACATCGCCGCGGAGTTCGGCATGCCGATGATCCTGTGGACGGCCGGCTCGCAGGACTGGAGCTCCAAGAACGTCGACGCCATCCAGAAGCAGACCCTCGCGGTCGCCAAGCCGAACTCGATCATCCTCATGCACGACTGGGTGAAGCAGACGGTGGACGGGATGCCCTCGCTCATCAAGACCCTGCAGAACAAGGGTTACCACCTGGTCACGGTCTCCGACGTGATCAAGGGCGAGAATCTGGAGCCCGGCGACATCTTCCCCGTTCCCTCGGGCTGGGAGAAGTGAGTATCGTTCGCGTTTAGCTCCGAACGACGCTCTGGAGGGGTGCCCGTGGCCTTCGTGAACTGGGCGCGCAACCAGTCGGGCACCCCCGCCGAGGTGCGCACCCCGTCCTGTGCCGAGGACGTCGTGCGGGCCGTGCGCGACGCCGCCGCCTCCGGGCGGCGCGTCCGCATGGTCGGCACCGGGCACTCCTTCACCGGCGTGGCGCTCACCGACGGCATCATGCTGCGGCCCGGCGGGCTCACCGGGATCAGGGCCTGGGCGGGCGACCGCGTCACCGTGCTGGCCGGCACGCCCCTGCGGGTGCTCAACGAGCTGCTCGCCGAGCGCGGCCTGGCCCTGGCCAACATGGGCGACATCACCGAGCAGACCGTCGCCGGCGCCGTCCAGACCGGCACCCACGGCACCGGCCGCGACAGCGGCGGCCTCGCCGACCAGATCGCCGAGCTGGAGCTGGTGCTGGCCGACGGCACGGTGGCCACCGCCGCGCCCGGCGAGGAGCTGTTCGACGCGGCCCGGGTCGGGCTGGGCGCCCTCGGCATCCTGACGGCCGTGACCCTTCGGGTGGAGCCCGCGTTCCTGCTGCACAACCGGCGGCGCAAGCTGCCCCTCGGCGGCATCCTGGACTCGCTCGACGAGCTGACCACCGCCAACGAGCACCTGGACTTCTTCTGGCTCCCGCACACCGAGGCGTGCCTGGTCAAGACCAACAACCGCAGCCCGGGACCGCCCGCGCCGCCCGGCGCGCTGCGCCGCTGGCTGGACACCGTCTTCCTGGAGAACACCGTCTTCGGCGCGGCCTGCGCGCTCGGCGCCCGGCTGCCCGGCCTGATCCCCCGGATCAACGAGCTCAGCGCGGCGGCGCTCGGGGACTCCGCGTCGGTGGAGGTGTCGTACCGGGCGTTCACCGCGCGGCGGGACGTGCGCTTCCTGGAGATGGAGTACGCCGTGCCGCGCGAGCGGCTGGCCCAGGCGCTGCGCGAGACCCGCGACCTGATCGAGCGGATGGACTGGAAGATCACCTTCCCGGTGGAGGTGCGGGTGACGCCGCCCAGCGACGCGTGGTTGTCCACCGCGTACGGGCGGCCCTCGGCCTACCTCGCCTGCCACGTCTACCGGCCGACGCCGAACCCCGCCTACTTCGAGGGCGTCGAGGAGATCATGACCCGCCTGGACGGCCGGCCCCACTGGGGCAAGCTGCACACCAGGGACGCGGCCTACCTGGGCAAGGTCTACCCCCGCTTCGCCGACTTCCGCGCCCTGCGCGACCGCCTGGACCCCGGCCGCCTGTTCACCAACGCCTACCTGGACACCGTGCTGGGCCCCTAGCGGCCTACCCGGGCGGCGTGCCGTACTCCGGCTCTGGCCGGTCCTGCGACGGCCCCTCGCCTGGCTCCCCCTCCTGCGGCGGCGCGCTGGTGGTCCCCTCCTGCGACGGCTCCACCGTGCCCGACGGCGAGGGCGTCGGGGTCGGCGTGGGCTTCGGCGTGGGGGTGGGCCTGGCGGTCGGCGTCCTGCTCGGAGCGGGCTCCTCCTCCCGCGTCCGCTCGGGAGTGACCTGCGGATCCGTGGAGACGGGCGGCACCACGTACGGCGTCTGCGGCGTGGCGGGCGCCCGCTCCTCCTCCTGCCGCTCGTCCTCCTCCTGCTGCCGCTGTTGCTGCGCCTTGGCCGGCGTCTTGCCGGTGACCTGCTCGTGCACGGTCTGCTGGGCCGCCGCCTGGTAGACCAGGATGCTGCCCATGCTCACCCCGAACACGACCGCCGCCGCCGCGCCGACCTTCAGCCACGGCAGCCTGAACGCCGCCCGCCGGATCGCGGGCATGACCAGGGTCGTGTCCCGCTCCTCCGCCACCGGCTCCCCCCGCCGGTTGCTCAGCGGCGCGCGCTGCTTGACCCGCTCGCCCGTCTGCTTGAGATAGTGGGTGTAGACGGCCGTGGCGATCGTGCTGGCGACACTGACCACCGCCGCCCCGATGACCGTGCCGGCCACGCCGAGGTACGACGCCGCCACCGCCGCGGTCACCGCCGCCAGGGCGCTGCCCAGGACCTGCGGCATGCTCAGCTCGAACTTCCGCTGCTCGCCGCTCATCCCCCGGATCCGTCCTTCCTGTTCATGCGTTCGGTAAAGAGCTGTCTCGTGAATAGACGCGAGTGCGTGTCCTGTTGTTCCTGTGACCTGCGTGACAGGCATCCTTGCCACTCGTGCCCCGACGACTCGGCCTGCCCTCCCTGTACCTCGCCGCGGCCGTGGCGACGGCCGCGGCGACAGCCGCCCCTCTCGCCATGACTCCCGCCGCGGGACTCGCCCTGCACCCCGAACAGCCTGAGCCCGCCCGGCCCTACATCGTCACGGCGCGTGACCGTGAGGCCGCCCGCGACCTCGTGGGCGAGGTGCGCTGGCGGGTGCGCCGCTACTACACCTCGGCGCTGCCGGGGTTCGCCACCTTCCTGACCCCCTCCGAGCTGGACGAGCTGCGCGACGACCCGCGCGTCCGCACCATCGAGCCGGACAGCCAGCTGCACCCCATGGCCGTACGCGCCCCGGAACGCGCGCCCACGGTGCGCGCCGGCGGCGCCGGCACCACCACCTACGTCCTGGACAGCGGCGTCGCCATCCGCCGCGCCGGGCTCGATGACCGCGCCTGGCGCGCCTTCGACGCCACCGGCGGCACCGGGCGTGCCTGCGGCCGGCACGGCACCCGCGTCGCCGCCGGCGTCCACGACATCGCCCCGAAGTCGGGGATCGCCTCCGTACGGGTGCTCGGCTGCGGCGGCTCAGGCACGCTGGCCGACATGCTGGCCGGGCTCGACTGGATCCACCGGCACGCCCGCGGCCCGTCCGTGGCGCTCCTGCCCACCGACGGCGCCGACTCGCCCGCCCTCGCCAGGTCCGCGCGCTCACTCATCCGCTCGGGCGTGTTCGTCGTCGGCGCCGCCAACGGCGCCACCTGCCGGCTCACCCCCGACGGCCGGGTGTTCTCCGCCCACGCCCCGTACCTCGCCGGAGTCGCCGCCCGCCATCTCGAACGTCATCCGAACGCCGATCCCGCCACCCTGGCCACCTGGCTGGACTGCACCACCGCCCGGGGCGCGATTCGCCAGAACCCGTCGAGGCCAAATAACCTCCTGGTACGCAACGGCGGGCTCTAGAGGGATGGACACGACAAATGTGACCGGCGTCACATCGCCCCGGGGCTATCCCAGGAAGGCGATGTTCGGACATGCCGGGTACGGTGCTGGCAGGCAACCGGCACACGCGAGAGACTCAAGGGTCCGGGGGAAGAATGGCGACGCTGACGAAGGGACTCGCATGCAGGAGCTCCGACTCGTCGCGGTGAGTGAGGACGGCACCTACCTCGTGCTGGCTACTGCCGGGCGGGGTACGCGCTTCACGCTTCCTGTGGACGACCGGCTCCGTGCTGCCGTCCGCGGCAACTTCTCCCGTCTCGGCCAGTACGAGATCGAAGTGGAGAGTCCGTTGCGCCCCAAGGAGATCCAGGCCCGCATCCGAGCCGGAGAAACGGCAGAGGAGATCGCCGCGACCGCCGGGATCCCGGTCGAACGTGTCCGCTGGTTCGAGGGGCCCGTGCTCCAGGAACGCGAGTACGTCGCGCAGCAGGCGCAGCGGGTCGCCGTCCGCATGCCGGGCGAGTCCGCCCCCGGTCCCACCCTCGGCGACCTCGTCGCGGAGCGGCTGACCAGACGAGGCGTCCCCACCGACGAGATCGACTGGGACTCCGCCAAGCGCGACGACGGCCTGTGGCGGGTCAAGCTCGGCTACGTCTGGAACGGTCACACGCGCCACGCAGAGTGGCTCTTCGACCCGCGCAAGCGGCACGTCACCCCGCACGACGACGAGGCCATGCGCCTGTCGTCCGCCGACTTCGACCCCGAGCCCGCCGTGGTGGAGGACACCACGGTGACGCCGTTCGCGCCGCGCGTGGCCAAGCTCCAGCCGGTGCCGCCGCTGGCCTCCGACGCGCTGCCGTTCCCGTCCGTCGTACGCGGCGAGCCCGAGGAACCGGCTTTCACCCCTTCCGAGACGGCCTACGCGCCGCCCCGCGAGGCGCCCTTCGAGCCGCCGGCCAGAGACGAACCGCCTGCCCGCGAGCCCTTCCGGCCCGAGCCGCCCGCCCGCGAGACCGGCTACACCCGCCCCGGCGACACCTCGTCCCGCCGCGGCGGGTCTTCGCCGTGGCTGCCCGACTTCGGGTCCGGGCGTACGGACCACGAGTCCATCTACGCTCCCGCCGACCCGCCGGCGTCGTCGCGCCCTGAGCCGCGGGTGGAACCGCGGGTGGACGCGCGGCCGGCGGTGCAGCCGGTCGCCGAGCCGCCCGCCGCCGCCCGTCCGGAGCCTGCGCCGCCCGCCGCCGCTCGTCCCGAGCCCGCGCCGCCCGCCGCCGCTCGTCCCGAGCCCGCGCCGCCCGCCGCCGCCCGTCCGGAGCCCGCGCCGCCCGCCGAGGCTGAGCAGCGCGCCGGCGCGGCGCCTTCCGCCGCCGCATCCGCGCCCACCGCCGGCTCGCCTTCCACCGGCACGCCTTCCACCGGCACGCAGACGGCCACCGGCACCTCCGCCCCGGAGCCGGCCGCCGCCCGGACGAGCCCTGCGGCTCAGCCTTCCGCGCAGGCGGACGCGCCCACGGCCGCCGTCAGCGCGCCCTCGCCCACCTCGCCGACCGTCACCGGGGCGAGCACCACCGAGGCAAGCACCGCCACCGAGGCAAGCACCGCCAGCACGGCGAGCACCACCACCGAGGCGAGCGCGTCGGCAAGCGGCGCCCCGGCGGCAGCCGCCCAAGCGGCCGATCCGACGAGCACCGCCACTCCCGAGGCGACCGCAGCAGCGGCATCACCCACGGCGGAGACCACCGGCACCGCCGCCACAGTCGCGCCCGACGCCCAGGACGCGGCAGCCGCATCGCAGGTCGCGGGCAGCACGCAGAGCCCGGCCGACACGCCTGTCGCCGCAGCCTCCACACCGAGCCCGGCCAGCACGGAGAGCACCGCCAGCGCGCCCGACACCGCGGCCACCGCGCCGAGCGCGCCCGACACCGCAACCACCGCGCCGAGCGCGGCCGGCACACAGAGCACCGCCAGCGCGTCTGACGCCGCAGCCACCGCATCGAGCCCGGGCGCCATGGCGAGCCCGACCACCACAACGAGCCCTGCCGCCGCGCCAAGCCCGGCCACCGAGCCGAGCGTCGCGGCCGCGCAGCCCGCTGCGTCGCAGGCCGCCGCAGCCCCCGCGCCCGCCGCGGAGCCCGAGGCACCCAAGGCCGAGCCCGCCGCCAGCTCCGCACCGACCGCGAGCACCACGACGACGGCCGGCCCTGAGCCGACCGCGAGCACCACGACCAGCCCTGAGCCCGCCGCAAGCACTGACACCACCCCGGCCCAGGCCACCGCATCGCAGCCCGCGCCGACGGCCACCGAGCAGCCGGCCGCCGCCGCCGCGCCTGCACCGGCCATCTCTGACCAGCCGACGTCGACCACCACCGCGCAGCCGACCACCGCCGATCAGCCCGGCGCCGATCAGCCCGGCGCCGAGCAGCCCGGCGCCGAGCAGCCCTCAGCGGAGCCCTCGGTCGCGACCGCCCCGGAGCAGCCGGCGGCGGCACAGCCGGAGCCGGTCGTCCCCGACAAGCCCGCCGCCCCCGAGCCCGCACCGGCCGCCGAGCAGCCGCCCGCACCCGAGCAGCCGCCCGCGCCGGAGAAGAAGGCTCCCGAGCCGGAGCCCGTGCAGGACACCAGGCCACCCGCACCCCAGCCCAAGCCGAAGCCCGCTCCCGCGGTCCCGGCGGCGCGGGCGGGCAGCAAGGACGAGGCCAAGGAGGAGCCGCCCGTGCCGGTGCCCTCTCCGCCGCCCGCCCCGGCCGCCCGTCAGGCGCGCAAGGGTTCGAGGGGCCGCCGGGCGTCCGTGCCGACGTGGGACGAGATCATGTTCGGCGCCCGCCGCCAGGACTGATCACAGGAGCCGACACCACCGGCCCGGCCAGCGGCGGGAACCCCTCCACAGCCGCACCCACGCCCGAGCCCGCTCAAGCACGACCGGCCCGGCCAGGATCCGCCGCGCCTCAAGCCCGACGCCCGGCGACCCTCGTTCCGCAACCCCCACGCTCGAAGCGCCAGCCGGCCTCCATCGCTACCTGCGCCGCCCGGCCGCCCTCACCACAACCCCCGCCGCCTCAGAACCCCTGCCGGCGGCCCTTCGTCACTACTCCCCGCGCTCCAGGAACGGCGCCAGCCACTCCGGCGTGACCTCCGCCGCGAACTCCACCCCCTGCACCTCAGCGACATCGACCGCCGAGTAACCCCCCTTGCCGGCCCCCACCCCGGCGATCAGCGTGAGCACCCCCGCCCGCCGCTGGAACCAGGTCTGCCGCATCCGCCACCCCACCACCGCCCGCCGTTCGACCACGGCCTGGGCCCGCCGTAGCGACCCCGACCGCACCGCCACCCGGGCCCCGTCGTACCCGTGCCCCAGCGAGGCGTACCGATCGAGCCCCAGCGGCACCCCCGCGCCCGCGAGGATCAGCGCCAGCACCACCAGCACCCACCACAGCACACCCCCGGCGAGGCCGAGGCCGGCGACGCTCACCACGGCCAGCACGAGCCACGGGAAGACGGCCCGGAACAGGCGGCGCCTGCGGGCCACGGGCGGGTGGGGGCGCAGCTCGGCGCGGTAGGGCCCGATCGCGTCGCCGGTGACCTGGAACGCCACCGTGCGCGGCACGTCCGGCAGGAGCTGACCGCGCGTCTCCGAGTCGCCGAGCCCGGTCACGATGGCCCACACGCGCACCACCCCGGCCCACCGTTCGGCCAGGCCGTCCACGATCTCGTAGCCGCGCACCCGCGTCGACTCCAGCGACACGCTGCGCCGGTTGATCAGCCCGCGCTCGGCCACCAGGTAACCGTCGCGCCGCTTGAGCACGAAGTCCCAGTTGAAGACCGCGTACATCAGCCCGCCCGCGAACGGCATCGCCAGCACGAGCAGCGCCGCCACGCCGAACAGGAGGGAGGGGTGCCCCCAGAGCCACTCCCCCGCGCTCAGCGCGTCGTCCTGGCTGAGCCCGAGGTCGTCCCCCCACTGCAGGGTCAGCCCGATGGCACCGCCGACGAACGCGAACGGGGTGAGCAGGTACGCGCCGGACAGCGGCCCGTACAGGAGCCATTTGCGCGGCACGCCGATGATGGCCCGCTCCTTCGGCCCCGGCTCGGGGACGAGCACGCCCTCGGCGGCGGGTTCGGCGGTGCGGCGCAGGAGGAGCGCCTTGAGCCGTTCGGCCTCCTGGAGGGAGACGCCCGCGAGCTTCGCCTCCTCTTCCTCGCTGCCGCTCGCCCCCGTGTCGATCTTGAGGATGGTCAGGCCGAGCAGCCGGTGCATGGGCGGGGTGGAGACGTCCACGCCGCGGATGCGTTCCAGGGGGATGGTGCGGACGGAGCGGCTGATCAGGGAGCGCTTGGTCTCCAGGCGGTCGCCCACGATCCGGTACGTGAAGGTGGCCCATCTGACGGTCGAGAACACCACGGCGGCCAGGACGCCGACGGCCGCGTAGGCGTACGACCTGGCCGAGAAGCCGCCCACGAACAGAACCCCGACGAGGGGCAGGAGGAGCGACGGCAACATCCGCACGGGGTCGATGAGCAGCACCTTGGGGCTGAGCCGCTGCGGCAGCGCCCAGCCGGTGGCGGCGGCCGGGCCCGCGAGCGCAGGAGGATCGCCGTGCGGAGCGGCTCGTGGCGGGTCTTCCGGGCGGGGTTCGGTCATGTCGCGTCGTCCCTGAGCTCCTCCGCCCGCCGCGCGAGCCGCTCGGCCAGCTCCGCGGCCACCCGGTAATCGAGCCCCTTGATCGTCGAGGACCCCGCGTGGGAGGCCGTCCTGATCTCCAGGGTGGCCAGCCCGAGCAGCCGCTCGAACCACCCTTGCCCCTTGTCGACCGTCTGGATGCGGCTCACGGGCACGAACACCCACTCCCTGGTCAGGAACCCCGACCTGGCGTAGACGACGTCCCCAGAAAGCTCCCAGCGATGTACGAAGTACCGTACGAACGGCTCGGCCACCAGGAACGGCAGCGTCACCACCATGACCGCGGCGGGCAGCAGCCAAGCGTCCTCGGCCAGCCAGCGCGGCACCCACGACCAGCTCGTGCCGTCGATCCACCGCGACACCAGGAGCGAGCCTCCCAGGAAGAACACGAAGGCGACCAGCGACTCCAGCAGCCACATCCGGATGGCCTTGGGCGAGACGCGGTTCGCCGGATCGCGCAGAGCGCCCATTGACGTCACAAGGCCAGCTTATGGCGCGAACCCGGCAGGCGATCTGTCAGCGGGCCGGTAAGTGCCGGGCCCGGGGCCTTCGGTGCGTGGGGCGCGTAAAGATCCGCCGGGGGTCACGGCGTGTCTGCCGCCCCCTCGCTCGGCCGCGGTGCCATGCTCGTGGCGGCCAACCGCAGGCTGTCGAGCTTGGCCACGTCGGCGGCGCCACGTACGTGCCAGCCAGGCCCGGCCAGCGTGTGACCGCACCACTGCGCGAGCGCCTCACGCGACGTGGCAGCCGCCGTCCGCATCCTCACCGATGCCACCGTGCGTGGCCCCCCCTGTACTACAGGCCACGATCTGGCGCACCCGATTTTTGTGACGCCAGGGGCCCGAAACCTATGTCCGTTTCGCCGGGCTCATCTCCTGTGTCGCCGTCCGCCCCGTACCGGCAGGCGGGCGGCACCCCGGATGAGGGTCCCGGTGTCCGCTGATGTGGCCAACCTCACTGCGCGATTGCCCTCATTCTTGGGCTTTTCAGATCCTTTACCGACCACCGACCATCGAGAAACGGTCTGCGCACCGCCGAGAGCCGCGTAGCATCGTCCGGCATGGGGCTGTGTAACACGGCATCGCACGTGCGACGCTTCGCTGTCAGTGTGACGGCGGCGGCTGTCGCGTTGTCCGTGTCGGGTTGCTCCAGTCTCGGCTTCATCGGCCGCTCCCAGGCGCAGGACATCGCCGAGATCAACGTCGCGAGTCCTGAGCTGCGTGAGAGCAAGCCGCTGCCCAGCGAATACTCCTGCAAGGGCGACCAGGGCAGCCCGCCGCTGCGCTGGTCCAGCCAGCCGCTGTCCAAGGCCAAGTCGATCGCCATCGTGGTCGACAGCCACACCAAGCCGAGGTCGGCGGTGCACTGGGTGCTCTACGACATCCCGGCGACCACGACGGAGCTGGGCCCCAACGCCGCCGAAGACCCGCCGGAGGGCACGGGGCAGGCTAGGGTGACCAGTGGCAAGGTGGGTTACGAGCCACCTTGTGAGCCGACCGGCAGCTATCGGTTCACGGTGTACACGCTGAGCGGCAAGGTGGGTCTCCCCGCGGGGTCCCCACTGCCCGCGGTCCTGAAGAAGATCGCGGAGCAGACCATCGCCCGTGGCCGTCTCACGGCGGTGAACATCCAGTGAGAGGCCGATCACGGCAGGTAGTGCCGGTGTACCAATTATTCACGTAGGGTGTGACAACTCTCATAGTGGTCCGACACAATCAGATCCAATTGTTAGGCACTGGTGATCAAAGGGGGCAGATCGCGTCGATGGCCGCGCGATCTCATCGGTGCCAGAGGGAGGCCATGGCTTTGAGGGTGGTGCAATGATCGCGGTCGTAGTGAGCTTGGTCGCTGTCGTGCTCCTCGTGCTCGTCGTCGTGGCACTGGGCATGCGCTCGATGAACCGCAGGGAGAGCTCGCTTCCTCCGGAACGGCTGAAGGAGATGGCCGAGAAGGAGGAGCAGACACAGACTCGTTCGACGGACCAGTTCGCGGCGCACGAGCCGCGGATGGCCAATTTCAGCCCTGACTTCAGTCCCATCGACGAGGTGAAGCCCAAACCGGTGCGCACCGGCCAGCGTGGCAGGCGTGGCGTCGACGAGTGGGGCAACCCGACGAACGACGACGATGACGAGGAGTTCTGGGCCAACATCCGCAGTGACGCGGAGGAGGGCGAGTTCGGCGCCGGGGGCACCGTGGCCGCCAGGAAGGCCGCCTCCCGCCCGGTCGAGCGTCCCGCCGCCGGCGCAGGAGCCGCAGCCGGAGCCGAGCGCCAGGGCGAGCGTCCCGCGAAGCGTTCCGAGCGTCCCGCCAAGCCCCGTCCCGCCGCCGCCTCCGCCGCCGTCGATCCCAACGCGGCCACCGTCCAGGCCCCCCTCCCTCAGCGCCAGCCCGCCGCCGCCTCGGCCAACCTCGCCGACCTGGTGGAGCAGCCGCACAAGCGCACCCCCAGCCAGGCCGAGCTGGCCGACCAGCGCACCATGACGTTCGCGGCGCCGACGCCGGACGTGCTGAGCATCCTCGGCGCGGCCGCCCAGCCGGTGCCCGCCCCCACGCGCCCCGAGCCGGCTTCCTCCCCCCGGCCCGCGCCCGTGCCCTCGGTCTCGTCCAACGCGGTCTCCTCCCCCTCGCTGTCCAGCAACTCGATCTCCTCCAACGGCACCTATCCGGGCAGCGGCTCGTTCCCGGCGGTGAGCCCGACCTCCAGCGGCAACTTCCCCGCCGCCCCCGCGCCGATCCACGGCGCGCCGACGAGCGACCCGTTCCCCGCGTACGGCGGCGGCGCGGCCGACCCGCTGGAGACCACCTGGACCCAGCAGCCCGCGGGCACCACGTCCGGCTCCTGGGCGGCCTCGGCCGACATCCTGGACGACCCGGCCCCCGCTCCTACCTCCACCCCTTATCCGGGCGCCAGCTCGTGGCCGGCGTTCGAGCAGCCCGCCGCGCGCTCCTCCTATCCCGCCTCCTACGAGGTGCGCTCCGGCTGGGCCGTGGCCGACGACTCCGACCCGCTCACCGGCCCCTCCCCCGCCAGCGGCACGCCGACCGTGCCGGGGCGGGCGGTCTCCAACTACGACGTGCTGTCGGCCCCGACGCCGCCTGCCCCGCCGGTCTCCCCGTTCGCGGCCGGCGCGTACGAGACCGGCGACATCACGACCAGCCCCGCGGCCTGGCCCGACCCGCCGACGGCGGGCAACGGGAGCCGCCCCGGCCAGCCCTCGCAGGCGCACGGCAACCACCGGCGCGGGCCGGAGCAGCAGGACCATCCACACGACTACTACCGGTGATCTCCAGCACCCATTAATGCGTAAAGCCAGCTCGACTCGGCCCTGAGGCGAGGACAGCGGAGCCATAAGGTTTGCTCCATGTTCCGCGACACGCAGAGTAGCTGGATGAGCATCCTCCGGCATGACGTGCCAGCCTCGCTCGTGGTCTTCCTCATCGCGGTGCCCCTCTCCCTGGGCATCGCGATGGCCTCCGGGGCGCCGCTGGCAGCCGGACTGATCGCCGCCGTGGTGGGCGGCATCGTGGCCGGCGCGCTGGGCGGCTCGGCCGTTCAGGTGAGCGGCCCCGCGGCCGGCCTGTCGCTGGTGGTCGTGGATCTGGTGCACACCTACGGCTGGCGCGCCACGTGCATGATCACGCTGCTGGCGGGGGCCGTACAGCTCGTGCTGGGAGTCTTCAAGGCGGCCAGGGCGGCGCTGGCGGTGTCGCCGGCTGTGATCCACGGCATGCTGGCGGCCGTCGGCATCATCATCGCCCTGTCCCAGCTGCACGTCGTGCTGGGCGGCAGCTCGCAGAAGTCGGCCGTCGCGAACGTGCTGGAGCTGCCCGGCCAGATCGCCGACCTGCACGGGCACAAGGTGGCCGTCGGCATCCTGACGATCACCGTCCTGGCGTTGTGGACGCGGCTGCCCAGGCGGATCAAGGTGGTCCCGGCGCCGCTGGCGGCGCTGGCCACGGCGGCGGTGACGGCGTGGGCGTTCGGCTGGGACGTGACGCGGGTGGACCTGTCCGACAGCCTCGGCGACTGGGCCTTCCCGGTGCTGCCGCAGGGCGACTGGCACCTGGTGGTCACCTCGGTGCTGCTGGTGGCGCTGCTGGCCGGGTGCGAGTCGCTGCTGTGCTCGGTGGCGATCGACGGGATGCACGGCGGGCGCCGCGTGGACCTGGACCAGGAGCTGACCGGCCAGGGCGTGGCGAACATGGTGACCGGCGCGCTCGGCGGCCTGCCCGTGGCCGGGGTGATCGTGCGCAGCACCGCGAACGTGCAGGCCGGCGCCCGTACGCGCTGGTCGGCGATCCTGCACGGGGTGTGGGTGCTGGTGTTCGCGCTCGGGTTCGGCTGGACGATCACGCTGATCCCGCTGGAGGCGCTGGCCGCGCTGCTGGTGCTCATCGGCGTGCAGATGGTGAACCTGGGGCACATCAGGAAGGTGCACGGGCACGGCGAGGTGCCGGTGTACGTGGTGACGATGGCCGCCGTGATCCTGCTCGGCCTGGCCGAGGGGGTGCTGGCGGGGCTGGCGCTGGCCGCGCTGCTCGCGCTGCGCCGCCTGACCTGGGTGACGGTGCTCAAGCGGGAGGACCGCGACGGGCGGCTGAACGTGACGATCTCGGGGTCGCTGACGTTCCTGGGCGTGCCGAGGCTGACGCACGAGCTGCGGACGATCCCCGCCGGCACGACCGTGGACCTCGACCTGAACATCGACTTCATGGACAACGGCGCCTTCGAGGCCATCCACTCCTGGCGGCTGGACCACGAGCGCATGGGCGGCACGGTGGTCATCGACGAGCTGCACGACGAGTGGTACGCGCTGGCGGCCAGCGGGGCCCGCATGTTCCCCGCCAAGTCGCCGCCCAAGGCGCCGGACCGGTGGTGGCTGCCGTGGGCGCACCGGCGCCGCGACCAGCAGCCGGCCGGCCTGTCCGCCGACGGCACGCCGGAGTGCCTGCTCACGACGGGGGCGCGCGAGTACCACCGGCGCACGGCGCCGCTCGTCCGGCCCATCTTCACCGAGCTGGCCCGCAAGCAGCAGCCGTCGCACCTGTTCATCACGTGCGCCGACTCCCGGATCATGCCCAGCCTGATCACGGCGAGCGGCCCTGGCGACCTGTTCACCGTGCGCAACATCGGCAACCTGGTGCCGCGCAGGGGCTCCGAGCCGAACGACGACTCGGTGGTGGCGGCGATCGAGTACGCGACGCAGGTGCTGGGCGTGCACACGATCACGGTGTGCGGGCACTCGGGCTGCGGCGCGATGGCCGGGGTGCTGAGCGGCGGGGTGCAGGCGGGCAGCCTGCCCGGGCTGCGCAGGTGGCTGCGGCACGGGGATCACAGCCTGGCGACGTTCATCGAGACCGAGGGCGACCGGCTGCACGCCGGGGCGCTGGACGTGCTGTGCCGGGTAAACGTGCAGCAGCAGCTGGAGAACCTGCGGACGTACCGGAAGGTCGACGAGCAGGTGCGCGCGGGCAAGCTGGAGCTGGTGGGGTTGTTCTTCGACATCGGCTCGGCCAGGGTGCACATGGTGCCGCCGCTGCGGCCTACGCTCTGCGTGAAGCCGTTCGATCGCAGGATGGTCACCAGCGAGGATTGACCCATGAAGGTTCTGGTCGTGGGTGGTTCGGGGTTCCTGGGGCGCGCCGTCGTGGAGGCGGCGCTCGCTCAGGGGCATGAGGTGACGACGTTCAACAGGGGGCGCAGCGGGGCCGACGTGCCCGGCGTCGAGGCGGTGCGCGGCGACCGGGAGGTCCGCGCGGACCTCGACCGGCTGGCCGAGGGCCGCTCGTGGGACATCGTGGTCGACACCTGTGGCTACGTGCCGCGCGTGGTCGGCGAGTCGGTGCGGGTGCTGTCGGGGCGGGCGAGCACGTACGCGTTCGTCTCCAGCGTCTCGGCGGTCGACGGCTTCCCCGCCAAGCCCGCCACCGAGGAGGCGCCCGGCTGGGCCTGCGCGCCCGACGCGGGGCCCGACGACGGCGACTACGGTGTGCTGAAGGCGGGCTGCGAGCGGGCGGTCGAGGAGGGCTTCGACGGCGCGGCGCTGATCGTGCGGCCCGGCGTGATCCTCGGCCCGCACGAGGACGTGGCCAGGCTGCCGTGGTGGCTGACCAGGATCTCGCGGGGCGGCAGGGTGCTGGCGCCCGGCGACCCGGCCGCGCCCCTGCAGCTCGTGGACGCCCGCGACGTGGCGGCCTTCACGCTCGACCAGGCCGCGCGCGGCACCGCCGGCAGCTTCCTGGTGACGGGCCCCGCCGGCGAGACGACGTACGGCTCGTGGCTGGCCGACTGCGTGGCGGCCACGGGGTCGGACGCCGAGCTGGTGTGGGTGGACGACGCGTTCCTGCTGGAGCGGGAGGCGGGCACGTTCGTGGAGCTGCCGCTGTGGAGCCCGCCGTCGGAGGTCAGGGACAACTTCTGGAGCGTCCCGACGGCCAAGGCCGAGGCGGCCGGGCTGCGCACCAGGCCGGTGGCGGAGACGGTGCGCGACACGTGGGCGTGGCTGCGCGAGATCCCGGAAGACAGGCGCAACTACGGCAAGTCCAACCGGCACGGCATGGATCCGGGCAAGGAGGCGGCCATCCTGGCGGCATGGGATTCCCGTTCTGCGTAATCCTCCGCAGAACGGGCGGCGCGGGCGGGTTAGGGTCACTGTGCCAGCGAGGTTCACCACTTGCCCATGGCGCTCCTCGCGACGCCGGTCCTGACTCCCAGGGGCCGGAGGGGCGGAGGTGCCCGCCGCCGAGCTGATGCCCTCTGGACGGGGCCGCCGATGGCAGCTCGACGGCGGGACGGATCACCTCCGCCCCTCACGCTTCTCGGCTAACACGGTGGAAACACCGGGGCCGGAATGCTGCCTGCCATGCTTTTTCTCGCATGGTCTGACATATCCTCATTCGTCCCCGTGTGCGGGTAGGGCGGGGTGCTGCCCGCGATATTCGGGGGGCCGGCCGCGCGGCCCCGGGCAGGCGCACGGCCGTGCCGGGGGGTCGCCCTGGCGATCGCGCTCGCGCCGCTGGCCCTCCTCGCGTCCAGCGGTGTCCCCCGGCCCGTGCCCGCGTCCGTGTCGCCCATCCCCTTCGCCCCTGTCGCCGTCGCGTCCGCGCCGGCGCCAGCGTTCGCGCCGGCGCCGGTGAAGCCGCCCGCGCGCTCGTACAGGAAGGGGCTGACGCGCTCGCTCGACCGCTACCTCGACGACCTGCCGGGCGATCTGTCCGTGTCGGTACGGGAGCTCTCGTCCGGCCGCTCCTACACCTACCGCCCCGACCTCAGGACGGCCACGGCCAGCATCGTCAAGGTGAACATGGTGATGGCCCTGCTGCTGCGAGCCCAGCGGCAGCGCCGCGAGCCGTCCCGGTGGGAGAGGCAGGCGGCGGCCCAGGCGATCAAGGTCAGCGACAACGCCGCCGCCTCCCGCCTGTGGGCGGCGATCGGCGGCGCCCCGGGGCTGGCCGCGGCCAACAAGAAGCTCGGCCTGCGTGACACGCGTCCCGGCCCCGGCGGCGCGTGGGGCTCCACCACGACGAGCGCCGCCGATCAGGTGCGGCTGCTCAACGCGCTGGTCTCGGCCAACAGCCCATTGTCGCGCGAGCACCGCCGCTACGTGCTGGGCCTGATGGGGGACGTGACGCCGGAGCAGGCGTGGGGGGTGAGCGCGGCCGGCTCCGACCCGGCGCTCAAGAACGGCTGGCTGCCCCGGGAGCGCGACGGCGGGCGGTGGACGGTCAACAGCGTCGGGCGGGTGCGGGAGCGGGAGCGTACGTACCTGATCGCCGTCGTCTCGCGCCGGCACCTCTCGCTAGGGGCGGGGATCAAGGCGGCCGAGCACGTCAGCGAGCTGGTCGTCAAGGCGTTGGCCGAGGCCGCGAGGAGCTGATCCCGGCGAGGCATGCTGGAGGGAGCCGCCTCTGCGAGGGAGTACCGATGCCGCGACAGTCCGAATTCCAGCATCCGCGTTTCGCCCAGGCGTACGCGCGGGTGGCCGAGCTCGTGGACCGGCGGGGCGCCTACGAGCACCGGCGGCGGCTGCTGGCCGGGGCCGGGGGGAGGGTGATCGAGGTCGGGGCGGGCAACGGCCGCAACTTCGCGCACTACCCGCCGGGGGTGACGGAGGTCGTGGCGGTGGAGCCGGACGACACGCTGCGCGAGCTGGCCACGGCGCAGGCCGCGTCGGCGCCGGTGCCGGTGTCGGTGGTGTCCGGGCACGCCGAGGCGCTGCCCGGCGGTGACGGCGCGTTCGACGTCGTGGTGGTGTCGCTGGTGTTGTGCTCGGTGCCGTCGCAGCCGCGGGCGCTGGCGGAGGCCGCCCGGGTGCTCAGGCCCGGCGGGCAGCTGCGGTTCTACGAGCACGTACGGCCGGCGAACCCGGCGTTCGGGCTGCTGGCGGACGTCGTCTCCCCGCTGTGGCGCCGGGTCGCAGGCGGCTGCCGCCCCAACCGGGACACCTTGGCAGCGATCGGGCGGGCGGGGTTCGAGGTGGTGGAGACGGAGCGGTTCGGCTTCGCGCCGCAGCCCGGGATGCCGCGGCTGACGCACGTCCTGGGGTACGCCAGGAGGTAGCCGCGTCCAACCGCCTCCCGGCCCGTTGGTCAAGACACGCTGTCGCACCCGTCAATAACCTCGATCGCCCTGGTCAGGCGTCGTAAACTGATCTCGTACTGGTCGGTAGCAGCGCGCGCTATCCACACCCGCTCACCTCTCATCCGTGCGCGGGTCGAGCATGCTTCGCAGACACGTCACTCGAAACGACGTGCTCCCCAACGGAGGTAGGCGGGATGGACAGTCGTTGGCATGTGACGCTCGCCCTCGGCGTAGCGGCCATCGTGGCCCTGTTCGTGGCGATCCTGGTTCTCGTGGACACCAAGGCCGAACTGATGGCGGCGGGAACGGCGGCCGGCGCCTCGTTCGTGGGGGTCGCCGGGCTGGCGCTCACGATCGTCGGCCTCAGCCATCGCAAGCCCTAGCCGGCGGCTCGGGAAATGGGTGACGAGCCGGCCTGTAGGCCGGGTTCTGTCCTTCGTACGAAGGGGCGACCATCCATCTAGGGCCGCCGTTGCCGGCGGCCTCGAGCGGTCTACCCGCGCGGCTCGGGCGGGCAGCCCTCGAACGTCGCGCGCGGGACGCTCCTGGGAGCGTCCCTTCTTGACCTTGCTCCGGGTGGGGTTTACCTAGCCGCCCACGTCACCGTGGGCGCTGGTGGTCTCTTACACCACCCTTTCACCCTTACCCCCCGGCCAGGCCGGAGGGCGGTCTGCTTTCTGTGGCACTGTCCCGCGGGTCACCCCGGGTCGGCGTTACCGACCACCCTGCCCTGTGGAGCCCGGACCTTCCTCGGCGGGCCTGGTGTGGCCCGACGCGGTCGCCCGGCCGACTCGTCTGGTGGACTGTATCAAATCTCAAGCCGTTCCCAACCCAACGACAAGATCGATTCGCTGGAATGGCGGGGTCATCGCCTGAGGGGGGCGGTGGCGACGCGGCGGCCGTGCCGGGTAGTCACTGGCGGCACCCGGCACGGCCACCGCTCAGCGCAGGTGCGCGGTGTCGTTGAAGGACTTCACGACGGCCGGCCCGTCGGCGTAGTACTCGACCAGCGACAGGCACGCCAGGTCGAGGTGCATGCGGTAGAGGGACTCCAGCGGCGCCAGGAGGGCCTCCCGCAGGAGCAGCTTGATGGGCGTCACGTGGGAGACCACCAGCACCGTCTTGCCTTCGTACCGCTCCACCAGGTACTGCCTGGCCGCCTGCACGCGGCGCGCGGTCTCGGCGAAGCTCTCGCCGCCCGGCGGGGCCGCTTCGGGGTCGGCCAGCCAGGCCGTCAGCTCGGCGGGCCAGCGGCGCTGCACCTCCGTGAACGTGTGCCCCTCCCAGGCGCCGAAATCGGCCTCCCTGAGGTCTTCGTACACCTCGACCTCGACGCCCGACCGCTCGGCGACCGCCTCCGCGGTCTGCCTGGCGCGCTTGAGCGGCGAGGTGACGATCACGTCCAGGCGGTACGGGTCGCGCGACAGCCTGGCGGCGGCCGCCGCGGCCTGGGCCAGGCCGTTCGGGGTGAGCTCTGCCTCGCCGCGGCCGGAGAAGCGGCGCTCCAGCGACAGCTCCGTCTCGCCGTGCCGCAGGAGGAGCAGGGAGGTGGCGACGCGGGTGGGCGGGGCCCAGCCGGTGCCCTTGCCCGTGGCCGTGGCCGTGGCCCTGGCGGTCTGCTGGGCGGTGGCCACGGAGGCGGTGGGGGCGGACAGCTCGGACATGTCGCCCGCGTCGAGGAGATCGGTCTGACGGCCCGGCTTCGTGGGGCTCACAGTGATGGCGCCGGCGTCCGAGGCGGTCGTGCCGCCGGCCTTCCAGGCGAGGCCCTTGGCGGCGGCGTCCATGGCCTCGTTGGCCAGGCGGTCGGCGTGGGAGTTGCGTTCGCGCGGGATCCACGTCCACTCCGTGACCCGCAGCCGTCTGACCAGCGCACCCGCCTCGGCGGCCAGCGGGCGCAGGCCCTCGTTCTTGATCTTCCAGCGGCCCGCCATCTGCTCGACGACCAGCTTCGAGTCCATCCGGACGGCCACCTGCGCCCCATCGCCGCCCAGCTCCAGCACGGCCCGCAGGCCCGCGATGAGCCCGCGGTACTCGGCGACGTTGTTGGTCGTGACGCCGATCGCCTCGGCCGCCTCCGCCAGCACCTGGCCGTCGGAGGCGTCCATGACGACCGCACCGTAGCCGGCCGGCCCCGGGTTGCCGCGCGAGCCGCCGTCGGCCTCGATGACGTACGAGGTCACAGGCCCGACTCTGAGGTACGGACGAGGATGCGGCGGCACTCCTCACACCGGAGCACCTCGTCGTGGGGGGCGGCCTTGATCCGGTTCATCTCGGCGATGGACAGGGCCACCTTGCAGCCCTGGCACCGGCCGCCGTGCAGCATGGCGGCGCCCACGCCGTACTGCTCCCTGAGCTTCTCGTAGAGCTTGAGCAGGTCGGCGGGGATCTCGCCGGCGACGCCCGAGCGGCGGGTCTGGACCTCGCCGGTCTCCTTCTCGATCTCGCTCAGCGCGGCGTCGCGGCGGTCCTCCGCCGCGGACAGCGCGGCCCGCTCCTCGTCGCGCTTGGCCGCCAGGTCGGTCACCTTGGTGTCGGCGGCCTCCCTGCGCTCCATGATCTCCAGCACGACCTCCTCCAGGTCGCCCTGCCGCCGCTGCAGCGAGGTGATCTCGGACTGCAGGCTGGCCAGGTCGCGCGGCGAGGTCACGGCTCCGGAGTCGAGGCGCTTCTGGTCGCGGTCGGCGCGGGTGCGCACGGCGTCGACGTCGCTCTCGGCCTTGGTCTGCTCGCGGGCCAGGTCGCCCGCCTCGGTCTCGGCCTCGATCACCTGGGTGGAGAGCTTGGCGAACGACTTGGAGCGCTCGTCGATCTCGGCCAGCTCGGGCAGGGTGCGGCGGCGGTGCGCCAGCCGGTCGATCACGGAGTCGAGCTCTGCCAGGTCGAGCAGTCGCTTCTGTGCGTCAGGGGCTGCTTTCATGATCAATATCCTCTTGTCCAAGCATCGGTGACCGTGGCGGAGACACGCGTTTCAACGGTAACGCCACTCTCGCGCAGGATGGACGCCGCACTGTCGAGCCACGGCCACTCGGTCGCCCAGTGCGCGGCATCGATCAGCGCGGGCCCGCCCGACTCCACGAACTCGCTGGCGGGATGATGCCGCAGGTCCGCCGTGAGGAACACATCGACGCCCGCGGCGGCGGCCGTACCGAGGAGGGAGTCGCCCGCGCCACCGCTGACCGCCACGCGCTGGACCGGGCGGGACAGGTCGCCCGCCACGCGGATCCCCGCCGGCGTGCGCGGCAGCCCTTCGGCCGCCCGCCGCGCGAACTCCCCCAGCGTCGTCCGCTCGGGCAGCTCCCCGATGCGGCCCAGCCCGCGCCACGGGTCGTCGGCGAACGGCTGCAGCGGGACCAGGTCGCCGGCCAGCCCGACGGCTCGGGCCAGGGCGTCGGACACGCCCGGGTTCGCGACGTCGGCGTTGGTGTGGGCGGTGTAGAGGGCGATGTCGTTCTTGATCAGGGTGTGCACGAGCCTGCCCTTGGGCGTGGTCGTCGCCACGGAGGTGGTGCCGCGCAGGTAGAGGGGGTGGTGGGTGACGATCAGGTCGGCGCCCCAGTCGAGCGCCTCCTCGGCCACGGCGGCGACCGGGTCGACCGCGAGCAGCACCTTGCGCACCTCCTGGGCCGGGTCGCCGCTGACCAGGCCCACCGCGTCCCACGACTCGGCTCGGGCGGGCGGGTAGGCCGCCTCGAGCACCCCGATCACGTCAGTCAACATCACAGCAGCCACCTGCGCAGACTACCGGCACGCGGGACGCCTCGCGGCGGGCGTGGCGAGGGGTGTTTTCAGAACGGGGTGCGGCGTAATGTAAGTGAATCCTGACTTACGTTCGGAGGGCGGCATGGCACCACGCGTCGCGATCGTCGGAGCGGGCTTCGGCGGGCTGTGCATGGCGATCCAACTCGAACGGGCGGGGATTCGCTCGTACACGGTCTTCGAGAAGGCCGGGGATCTCGGCGGCACCTGGCGGGACAACAGCTATCCGGGGGCGGGGTGCGACATTCCCTCGCACCTCTACTCGTACTCGTTCGAGAAGTACGCGAGCTGGTCGCGCCGCTACCCGGAGCAACCCGAAATTCTCGGATATCTAGAACATTGCGCCGATAAATACCACGTCAGGGGAAAAATCCGCTTCAGTACGGAAGTGCGGCGGGCCGTTTTCGACGGCACCCACTGGCAGGTCACCACGGACGGCGGCACGGAGGCGTTCGACGTGCTCGTCATGGGGGTGGGCCAGCTCAACCGGCCCCACATGCCGGAGATTCCCGGCACAGCCGACTTCGAAGGCGTCTCCTTCCATTCCGCCCGCTGGAACCACGGCCACGACCTCACCGGCCGGCGCGTCGCCGTCATCGGCAACGGGTCCTCCGCCGCCCAGCTCATCCCGCGCGTCGCCGAGCGCGCCGAGCACCTCCACGTCTTCCAGCGCACGCCCAACTGGGTGATCCCCAAACCCGACGCCATGTTCGGCCCGCTGACGCGGCTCGCCTTCCACTACGTCCCCGGCCTGCAGCGCGCCTACCGCGAGTGGATCTACCGCTACGCCGAGCGCACCCTCTACCCCGCCCTCTCCCAGGGGTGGAGCGTCGGGCTGCTCAAGCAGCGGGCGCTGCGGCACCTGCGCGACCAGGTCCCCGACCCCGGGCTGCGGGCGAAGCTGACGCCCGACTACCCGCCGGGCTGCAAGCGGGTGGTCATCGACAGCGCCTTCTATCCGGCGCTGACCGGGCCGAACGTGTCGCTGGTGACCGACAGGATCGTGCGGGTCACGTCCAAGGGGGTCGAGACCACCGAGGGGACGTACGAGGTGGACACGATCGTGTACGCGACCGGCTTCAAGAGCACGGAGTTCCTGGCTCCGATGGAGGTCGTGGGGCGCGAGGGGCAGTCGCTGGCGGAGCGGTGGGCCGGCGGGGCGGAGGCTTATCTGGGGATCTCGGTGCCCGCGTTCCCGAACCTGTTCATGCTGTACGGGCCGAACACGAACCTGGGGCACAACTCGATCGTCTTCATGATCGAATGCCAGGTGAGCCATGTCCTGGCTTGCCTGCCGTACCTGGACAGGAGCGGCCCGATCGAGGTGCGGCCCGAGGTGATGGCGGCGTGGCGGCGGCAGCTCGACGCGGCCATGGACAGAATGGTGTGGGGAGCCGGGTGTCAGAGCTGGTACAAGACGGCTTCCGGGCGGGTCACGAACAACTGGCCCGGGCCCACGACGCTGTACCGCCGGCTCACGTCCCGCCCGCCGCAGCCGGCCTACCGGGCGGTCACGGGCGGGTAGGCGCGTAGGCGGGTAGGCGGGTCAGCGGGCCGGCGCCGCAGCGGGACGGCCAGACGGTCAGCGGGCCGACGCCGGAGCGGGCCGACGCCGGAGCGGGCCGGCGCCGCAACGGGACGGCCAGGCGGCGACCGGACGGCCACCTCCAGCCCTGCATCACCCGAGCCGAAACGGCCGCCTCATCAACCCACGGTCGTACAAGTGATCCAAAAGATCGAACCTGAGACGCATTGGAGCAGGTCCCAGCCTCGCGATAACGTCCTGCCATGACCCTTCCCCTGCACCAGCGCGCTGTCGTGGCCGACACTCACAACGACCTGCTGATGGCGGTCTCCGCCAGGCCGCCGCAGCAGTGGGCCTCGTTCTTCCGGGAGAGATGGCTGCCACAGCTCCTCGAAGGCGGCGTCGACCTCCAGGTGCTGCCCGTCTTCATCGACGACCAGTACCTCCCGGAGGGCGCGCTGCGGCAGACCCTGCGCATGATCGAGTGCGCGCACGTGCTGGCGGAGGGCAATCCCGACCACGTACGCCTCTGCCTCGACGCCTCCGCCATCGACCGGGCGCTCGACGAAGGCAAGATCGCCCTGGTGCTCGCGATGGAGAGCATGCCGGGCGTCGACGCCAGCGTCGAGCTGATCCCGACCATGCACCGGCTGGGCGTCCGGGTGGCCTCCATCGCCCACTTCGGCCGCACGCCGCTGGCCGACGGCAGCGGCGAGGACGCCACGGGCAGCGGCCTGACCTCCCACGGCGTCGCCGCCCTGCAGGAGATGGAGCGCCTCGGCATGGTCTTCGACATCTCCCACCTGGGCGCCTCCGGCGTCGCCCACGTGCTGGAGCTGGCCACCCGGCCGGTCATGGCCACCCACTCCGCCGCCCGCGCCCTGCGCGACCACCACCGCAACCTCACCGACGACCAGCTCCGCGCCGTGGCCGCCACCGGCGGCGTCATCTGCGTCAACTTCTTCGCCCCGTTCCTCGCTGAGCGCGAGGAGGACATGACGCTCGACCGGCTGCTCGACCACATCGAGCACATCGTGTCCGTCGCCGGCATCGACCACGTGGGCCTCGGCCCCGACTTCATCCGCGAGGTCATGGACGACCTCACGCCGCCCTGCTGCGAAGACCTGCACACGAGGGGCGTCGACCCGAAGCAGGCCGTCCCCGGCCTGGAGGGGCCCGCCGGCCTGCCGATGGTCACGGAGGGGCTGCTCGCGCGCGGGCTGCCGGAGAAGGAGGTCATGCAGATCATCGGCGGCAACGTGCACCGCTTCTTCGGGGAGCTCCTCTCATGACGGCCCCCCGCCCCGCCCACCCCACCAAGGCCGCGCGATTCGATCACCCCGCCAAGACCAGCCGACTCAAGCCTTCCCGGCACACCCGACAGGCGACTCATCTCGGGAGACACCCATCATGAGCACGACCGGCGACACCGCCCAGCAGGCCGCGGCCAGTCTGGTCGAAGACCTGGAGGAGCTGGTCCTGTGCGAGTCCTTCTCCAGTGACCTGGAGGCCGTGGCCCGCAGCGCCAAGGTGGTGGCCGCGATGGGCACCCGCCACCTGGGCACCGCGCCGGAGTTCCTGGTGATCGACGGCGTCACCCACCTGCGCTGGTCGTTCGGCACGCCCAGGGTCCTGCTGCTCGGCCACCACGACACCGTCTGGCCGATCGGCACCCTCGCCACCCACCCGTGGTCGCTGGTGGACGGCGTGGCGCGCGGCCCGGGCGTCTTCGACATGAAGGCGGGGCTCGTCCAGACCTTCCACGCCCTCGCCGGCCTCGCCTCCCTCGACGGCATCACACTGTTGATCACCGGCGACGAGGAGGTCGGCTCCCTCACCTCCTCGCCCCTCATCCAGGACACCGCCCGCGGCCTGGCCGCCACCTTCGTCATGGAGGCCAGCGCGGACGGCGGCGCGCTCAAGACCGCCCGCAAGGGCACCTCCAACTACACCGTCAACGTGCACGGCAAGGCCGCCCACGCCGGGCTCGAGCCGGAGAAGGGCGCCAACGCGGGCATCGAGCTGGCGCACCAGATCCTGGCCGTCGCCGCCATGGGCACCGGCGCGACCACCGTCACGCCGACGGTGCTGTCAGGCGGCACCTCCTTCAACACGGTCCCCGCCGCCGCCTCGGTAGGCGTGGACGTGCGGGTGGCGGAGGTGTCGGAGCAGACCCGCGTGGACGCGGCCATGCACGCCCTGCGCCCCGTGGTGCCGGGCACCCGCCTGGAAATCCTCGGCGGCCCCAACCGCCCGCCCCTGGAGTCCTCGATGTCGGCCGGCCTCTTCACCCTGGCCCAGGAGCTGGCCGTGGGGTTGGGGCTGGGGCCCCTGACGTCAGCCTCGGTAGGCGGCGCTTCCGACGGCAACTTCACGGCCGGCGTAGGCTGCCCGACCCTCGACGGGCTGGGCGCCGTGGGCGGTGGGGCCCATGCGGATCATGAACACGTGGTCGTCGCCGAGATGCCCGGTCGCGTGGCTCTGCTACGAGCACTCATCGAGGCGGTCCGGTAGCGGTCCAGCTCGCCCTACCGCGCCGCGCCCTCGACGCGCAGGTCCGGTAGCGGTCAAGCGTGCCTCACTGCGCCGCGCCCTCAACGCGCAGGTCCGGTAGCGGTCCTGACGGCTGTCGGCTGCCGGTGGCGTCGCTTCAGGCCGGCGGCTACCGATGGCGTCACTCAGGCGCTGGGCCTTCGGGCGGGGAGCCTCTGTGCGGCGAGTTCGGTTGCTGGGCAGGGAGGTCGGCGTGCCAGCGGTTGATGGCTCTTCTGCTGCGGAGCACCAGGACGGTGGCGTGGCCGGCGTGTTCGGCGATCAGGCCCCGGACGCGGGGGGCCATGGTCTGCCTGTATCGGTAGACGTATCGGATGAAGTCCCAGGTGATGCGGTCGTACGCGCCGGTTCTGGCGTGCTGGCCGCCCCGGTGGCGCAAGCGGCGGGTGGCGATGCCCCAGAGGCAGGTCACAGGTGGGAGGTCGAGGAAGAGGACGGTGTCCGCGGCGGCCAGGCGGATCGGGAGGGTGGAGGCGTAGTTGCCATCGATGATCCACGACTCGCCGGCGACGAGAGACCGCTGCCTCTGAGCGAACTCCTCCTGTGGCGTGGGTGTCCAGGTGTCGTCGTAGTAGAGGGCGTCCAGGTGGGTGACGGGGAGGTTCAGGGTTGCGCCGAGTCGGTTGGCCAGCACGGTCTTGCCGCTGCCGCCGCAGCCGATAATCGCGATTCTGCGCGGGTTCCGGCTCGTGAGCCGCGGCTTGCCTGCGTCGAAGTTCAATGCCGTCCCTCTCCGAACAGTGCGAGGCTGTCCCCTCCGCACGCATTCAGACTGTCCCCTCCGCACGCATTCAGACTGTCCCCTCCGCACGCATTCAGGCTGTCCCCTCCGCACGTATTCAGGCCGTCCCCTCCGCACGTATTCAGGCCGTCCCAAGCGTTGCGGGGCCGTCTCCCCGTTCCGGGTGCTCGTGGTGGTCCCCTTCCGAGGATGGCGTCCAGCGCCCCGGGGAAGAAGCTACTCGGCGCGGCTGAAGCGGGCGCCCCACCTGCGGACCTGGTCGAGCAGCTCGGGCGGGCTCAGAACGCGGAAGTCGGCGTCCACCACGCCCAGCGCCACGATCGGCCACTCCAGGGAGTCGGCGAGCATCCGCACCCGGCACTGCCCCGCATCGACCTCCTCGACCGTGCTCCACCTGCCGATCCGCTCGCGCACCACCTCGGCCGGGGCGTACACCAGGATCTCCACCTGGTAGGAGCGCGGCAGGTGATCCAGCCCGGCGCGGACGAACTCGGCGGCGTCGGCCAAGGGCAGGGGGCGTGGGAGGAAGCGGGCGCCGGTGCTCTCAGGGGCGGACAGCCGGTCGACGCGGAAGCTGCGCCAGTCGTGGCGTTCGAGGTCGTAGGCGACGAGGTACCAGCGGCGGCCGAGCGACACCAGCCGGTGCGGCTCGGTGTGGCGCCGGGTCCGGCGGCCGTCGGCGGCGGTGTAGGAGAAGCGCAGCCGTTCGGTGTCGCGGCAGGTCAGGGCGAGGGTGGTGAGGACGGCCGGATCGAAGCCCGCCCGGGAGCGGCCGTCCCAGCCGGCGGAGACCGTCATCGCGCGCAGGGCGTCGATGCGCCGCCGCAGCCGGACCGGCATGACCTGCACCACCTTGGCGAGCACCCGCACGGAGGACTCGGCGATGCCCTCCACCGGGTTCTGGGCGGCGGCCTGCAGGCCCACGGCCAGGGCGACCGCCTCCTCGTCGTCAATCACCAGCGGCGGGAGGGCGGCGCCCGCGGCGAGCTGGTAGCCGCCATCCACGCCGCGTTGCGCTTCGACGGGGTAGCCGAGCTCGCGCAGGCGGTCGATGTCCCGGCGCAAGGTGCGGGCCGACACGCCGAGTCGCCCGGCCAGCTCGGCGCCCGGCCAGTAGCGGTGGGTCTGGAGGAGGGACAGCAGGCGTAGCGTCCGGGTGCTCGTGTTCGCCATGGTGCCGATTCTTCCGCTATTCAGGTCACAAAGTGGCCGCTATTGCTGTCAATCTGTACGTGAGCAGCAGGAACACCGACCGGAAGGCAGCGATCATGACCGTCAACACGCCGAGCCCGAGCAGCACCGACAAGGTGACCGGTGAGCGCGCCGACCTGCTGGCGGCCTTGGGCCAGAGCCGTCACTTCCTGCGCAACACCACCCGCGACCTCGACGACGACCAGGCCCGGATGCGCACCACCGCCAGCGAGCTGTGCCTGGGCGGCCTGATCAAGCACGTGGCCACGGTCGAGCGGAGCTGGGCGGACTTCATCGTGCACGGGCCGTCGGCCATGGCGCCGCCCACCGAGGCCGACATCGCCGATTACGCGGACGGGTTCCGGCTGCTGCCCGATGAGACGCTGGCCGGGGTGCTGGCGGACTACGAGCAGGTGGCGCGCAGGACCGACGAGCTGGTGGTCAGCCTGCCCGACCTGGACGCCGACCACCCGCTGCCGTCGGCCCCGTGGTTCGAGCCCGGTGCCCGCTGGTCGGCGCGGCGCGTGTTGCTGCACATCGTGGCGGAGACGACCCAGCACGCCGGGCACGCGGACATCATCCGGGAGTCGCTGGACGGCGCGAAGAGCATGGGGTGAGCGCGACACCTCCCGTGCGAAGGCGACGCCCACCTCCTGGAGGCGGGCGTCGCCGCATTGCCGTGGGGTCGCCCGTCAGCCGGCGACCGGGCCGAGCCGGCGCTCCAGCACGCACCGGTTGGGGAACTCCTCGTAGTAGGAGTTGGGCCGCCCGTACCAGTGCCCCGTCGCCTCCACCTCCACCGGATCCCAGATCAGCGGGCACGGCCCCGGATCCACGTCCAACCGTGCCAGATACCCGTCCACCTCGTGCAACGCGCCACAGGCGGCACGCGGGAACGGATGGAAGCCGCCGTCGGGGTCGCAGGTGAGGTGCATCGAGTACGCGCCGCCGTCGCGCGGGGTGACGGTGATGTAGAGGTCCGCCCCGGCGGCGGCGTTGGCGGGAAGCGTCGTGAACGGCCCCGCGAGAGCCGCGGCCGCACACAGTCCGAGCACGGCCAGCCGGCGGGCGGCGGTCAGCACGAGCGACATGATGTCCTCCCTGGTCAACGGTCGTCCCGGGCATGGGACGGCGCACCCACCATGACTACAGGCGGCGCCGAGCCGGCGACCATGAGCAGCGAAGACATCTCAGCGTGATGAATTGGATACACACTGCTATCTGCGCAGCTCATGGACCTTGCGCGGCACCGGTCAGCGGGCGTGCGTAAATGGGGGGATGGAGCATGCGGAGGCGGCGGCCAGAGCCGGCGTGGTGATCAGGGAGTTGCGGGAGATCGGCGAGTTCCAGCAGGTCTACCGGCTCTTCGACGAGATCTGGCATCCCGAGCCGGCGAACGTGCCGGTGACCGTGGAGCTGATGGCCGGGTTCACGCACACCGGCAACTACGTCGCGGGGGCGTTCGCGGGCGAGGAGCTGGTGGGGGCGTCCGTGGGGTTCCTGGCGGCGGGCGGGGCGCTGCACTCGCACGTCACCGGGGCCGTCATCGGCAAGGGCGTCGGGTACGCGCTGAAGCTGCACCAGCGCGACTGGTGCCGGAAGCGGGGGCTGGAGCGGATCACCTGGACGTTCGATCCGCTCGTACGGCGCAATGCCCACTTCAACCTGGTCAAGCTGGGCGCGCGGCCGGAGGCGTACCTGCCGGAGTTCTACGGGGCGATGGCGGACGCGATCAACGAGGGGGACGCCTCGGACCGGCTGCTGGCGGTGTGGCGCGTCACCGGCGAGCCGGAGCGGAAGGACCTGCTCGACGAGGCGTACCCCGTGGTCAGGGAGGCGGCGGACGGCGGGCCGGCCGTCGAGGACGGCGGCGGGCACCGGGTGGTGCTGGTGGGGACGCCGCGCGACGTCGAGCGGCTGCGGCGGCAGGACGCGGCGGCGGCGCGGGCGTGGCGGATGGCCGTGCGGGAGGCGCTCGGCGGGGCCATGGCGGCGGGGGCGCGGGTGAGTGGATTCACCGAGCGTGGGGAGTACATAGTGGTAATTAACTAGGTATTCCACCGGGGTTTCGGATTTCTGTAATGTAGCGGTCAAGTAAGCCGAGCAAGGAGATCCGCATGGCGGAATTCACCCCCACCGTTCCTGCGCGAGTCCTACCCACCGTCGCCGTGCGCGACCTGCCCGAACCACCCCGATCGACGTGGCGCATCATCGGCCCCGGCCTCGTCGGGGCCGGTGTGGGGCTGGCCTCCGGCGAATTCATCCTGTGGCCGTACATCGCCTCACAAGTCGGCCTGGTCTTCGTCTGGGGAGCCGCGATCGGCATCATCACCCAGTGGTTCCTGAACATGGAGATCGAGCGTTACACGCTGGCCACCGGCGAGACCGCGCTGACCGGGTTCAGCCGCATGTGGAAACACTGGGGCCTGGTCTTCGTGATCATGACGCTCTGCTCGAACCTCTGGCCGGGCTGGGTGACCACGTCCGCGACCATGGTGACGTACCTGACCGGCTCGGGCGAGGAGTCCGTGCGGTGGATCGCCATCGGCATGCTGCTGGTGATCGCGATCGGGCTGACCATGGCACCGGTGATCTACGTCCTGCTCGAACGCGTCATCTTCGTGAAGATCGCACTGGTGGCCACGCTGATCGTGGTGGCGATCCTGTTCGCGATCAACGCTGAGAGCTGGGTGGCGCTGGGCAGGGGCCTGACGGTCGACGCCACGTTCCCGGTGCCGCCGCTGGAGTTCGCGGTGCTGATGGGCGCCATCGCCTACGCCGGCGCCGGCGGCGGCCAGAACCTGTGCCAGAGCAACTGGATCCGCGACAAGGGCTTCGGCATGGGCCTGTACGTCCCGCGCCTGGTCAGCCCTGTCACCGGCCACGAGGAGGCGGTCTCCTCGACCGGCTTCCAGTTCGCGCCGACGAAGGAGAACCTGGCGCGGTGGAAGCAGTGGTGGCGCTTCGCCAACATCGAGCAGGCGTGGACGTTCGCCATGGTGTCGTTCGTGACGATCGCGCTGATGTCGATGCTCGCCCACTCCACCGTGTTCGGCCGGCCCGGGCTGGAGAACAGCATCGCCTTCCTGGAGGTCGAGGGCCAGGTGCTGCAGCAGACGGTCGGGCCGTGGTTCGGCGTGCTGTTCTGGGTGATCGGGGCGCTGGCCCTGTTCGCCTCGGCCATGGGCATCGTCGACTACACCTCGCGGCTGGCCTCCGACACGATCAAGACGGTCTACCTGCGCGACAGGTCCGTCTCGGTGAACCGGGTCTACTTCTACACGGTCTGGGCGATGGCGCTGATCGGCACCGTCATCCTGCTCGCCGGGCTGGACCAGCCGCTCATCCTGCTGGTGTTCTCGGCGTGCTTCGCGGCCGTGATGATGTTCGTGTACTCGATCCTGCTGATCATCCTGAACCGGCGGGCGCTGCCCGAGGCCATCAGGGTGCGGTCGTACCGGCTGGGCGCGCTGATCTGGTCGGTGGCGTTCTTCGGCACGCTGACCGTGATCGTGGTCGTCCAGCAGGCCGGGCGGCTCATGGGAGGTTGACCTCGACCGATCGGCGTGTCGGTGGTGGACGTGAGGTCCGTCGACGCGCAACCGCGTGCCGGGTGGGGGCGTGACTGGTTCCCCGCCCGGCCGCCGTTCGTGCGGGGCACCCGGGTGGCCGCGCTGCTGCCCGGCGGTGGCGCCTACGCCGGGCAGGCCGTGGCCGGGCTGGAGACGGTGGTCGCGGCGCCCGACGCTCGCGGACGCGCATCGCCGCAGCGAGGAGGGCCACTTCCTGGGCAAGCCGGTCGTGAACACGGAAGCGCCCTTGCCGCATTAGCGGGCACACTGGTGCGCATGCTGGAAACCTCGGCCCGCCTGCTCAAGCTCCTGTCCCTCCTCCAGGCGCATCGCGACTGGTCGGGGCCCGAGCTGTCGAGCCGGCTCGGCGTCTCGACCAGGACGATCCGCAACGACGTCGAGCGCCTGCGCTCGCTCGGCTACCCGGTGCACGCCACCCCCGGCGTGGCGGGCGGCTACCGGCTGGGCGCGGGGGCGGCGCTGCCACCGCTGCTGCTCGACGACGAGGAGGCCGTGGCGGTGGCCGTCGGGCTGGGCCGGGCGGCGGGGGGCGGCGTCGAGGGCATCGAGGAGACCTCGGTGCGCGCCCTGGCCAAGCTGGAGCAGGTGCTGCCGTCCCGGTTGCGGCGGCGGGTGAGCGCGCTCAACGCCTACACGGTGCAGATCCCGGGCAACGCGCCGTCCGTGGCGCCGGAGACGCTGACCACGATCGCGAACGCGGCCCGCGACCACGAGGGCCTGCGCTTCGACTACACCGGCCACGAGGGCGAGGCCACCGTGCGCAACGTCGAGCCGCACCGCCTGGTGCACCGGCGTGGCCGCTGGTACCTCGTCGGCTATGACGTGGACCGCGACGGCTGGCGCACGTTCAGGGTGGACCGGGTGCGCCTGCGCACGCCGTCGGGCCCGCGCTTCACGCCGCGCGAGCTGCCGGGCGACGGCGACCTGGCGGCGTACGTGGAGAAGGGGCTGAACACGGCCATGTGGCGCTACCGGGCGACGGTGCTGCTGCACGCGCCCGCCGAGCGCATGCGGGAGCTGCCCCTGGGCCTGGAGGTCGAGCCGGTGGACGCGGGCACCTGCCTGCTCAAGCTGGGCGGCGACGACGTCAGCGGGATGGCGGTGTGGATCGGGTTCATCGGCGTGGACTTCGAGGTGCTCGATCCGCCGGAGCTGGCCGAGCACGTGCTGCGGCTGTCAGAGCGCTACCGCCGGGCGGTCAGCGGCCGGTAAGGCCCCGGTCAGCGGGCCGCGCGAGGCTCACGTCCATGAAGAACATGACGCAGGTCGCGGGCGGCAAGGACGACTTCCAGCTCGTCACGCACCTCACGCTCACCGGCAGCCAGTACGAGATCGGCCAGGCCGTCGCGCAGGAGGCCCGCCGGCTCGGCTGGTCCCCGGTGGCGATCGACCCGGTGGTGGGCCGGGCGCGCCGGACCTGGTTCGAGCGCCACTGGCCGCAGCACCACGCCCGCATGGACGGCGCGGCGGCGGTGCTCGGCCTCGACCCCGACCAGGACGACCTGGTCCTGGACGACCAGGGGTACGTGCCACAGGGCTACGGCTGCTCGGCCCTGTGGATCCCGCCGTCGGCGGCCACGGACGGCCACGGCCGGGTGGGCCGTAACTACGACTTCTTCCCGACGACCACCAGCGAGATCATGGGCGGCGAGCCCCGGCCGGGCGAGCTGCCCATGGCCTCCCGCCCCTACGTGATCACCACGATCCCGGACGAGGGGCTCTCCTCCACGGTGCTCACGATGTCGGCGCTCGACGGCTGCATGGACGGCATCAACGCGGCGGGCCTGGCCGTCATGCTGCTGGTCGCCGACTTCGAGAGCGCCGAGCCGCCGGAGGGCTTCGCGCCGCAGGTCGGGGTGAACAGCGTGCAGCTGCCCCGCTTCCTGATCGACACCTGCGAGAACGTGGACCAGGCCAAGCAGGCGCTGCTGGGCGCCAAGCAGTACGACCACGGCATGCCGCTGCACTACCTGGTCGCCGACGCGCACGGGCAGGCGTTCGTGTGGGAGCACGGCAGGGACGGCGGCGAGCACATCGTCGAGTTCGGCGACGGCCCGCTGTGCGTCACCAACCACCTGCTGCACCGCCACCCCGACCCGATGAACCTGCCGGCGGACACCGAGTCGAGCTTCGCCTCCTACAGCAGGCTGCGCACGCTGTACGAGCGCAGCAAGGGCGTCACCATGTCGGCCGGCGACCTCCGCGAGAGCCTGCGCGCCGTGGCGCAGCCCGAGGAGGCCGCCGTGCCGTTCCGCACGCTCTGGAGCACGATCTTCGACACCGCCGACCGTACCCTGTCCACCCGCTTCTACCTGGGCGAAGGCGGGCGTTACAGCGAGGAGCTGGTGTTCCCGGCGAGGTAGTCGGCGCGCACCTTCGAGCGCGACAGCTTGCCGGTGGGGGTACGCGGGAGCACCTCGCGGTACTCGATCACCTTCGGGTGCTTGAACCTGGCGATGCGCGGCCCGCAGTGCTCCATCAGCTCGGCCGTCAGCTCGGGGCCCGCCTCGATGCCCTCGGCCGGCTGCACGAGGGCGACCACGTTGTGCCCCCACTCCTCGTCGGGCACCCCGATGACGGCCACGTCGGCCACCGCGGGGTGCTCCAGGAGCGCGGCCTCGATCTCGGCGGGGTAGATGTTCACCCCGCCGGAGACGATCAGGTCGGTGCGGCGGTCACACAGGAACAGGTAGCCGTCCTCGTCGAGGTAGCCGATGTCGCCGGGGGCGTACCACTCCCCTCGCTTGCTGGCGGCCGTCTTCGCCGGGTCCTTGCGGTACTCGAAGGAGCCCATGCTGGTCTTGACGTAGATCATGCCGGGCTCGCCCGGCGGCAGCTCCTCGCCGGCGTCGTCGAGGATCTTGGCCTCGAACGTGGGCGCGGGCCGGCCCACGGTGCCCGGCCTGGCCAGCCAGTCGTGCGGTTTGACGGAGAAGGCGATCGTGGACTCGGTCGAGCCGTAGTACTCGTACAGCACCGGCCCCCACCAGTCCATGATCTGCTGCTTGACCGAGACGGGGCAGGCGGCGGCGGTGTGGATGACCTGGCGCAGGCTCGACACGTCGTACTTGGCCCGGACGTCCGCCGGGAGCTGCAGCATCCGGTGGAACATGGTCGGCACCATCATCGCGTTCGACACCCGGTGCCGCTCGATGAGCTCCAGGATGTTCACCGGGTCGAACCGCGGCGTGATCACCACGGTGTGCCCCAGGTGCAGCGCGAACTGGGCGTGCGCGCAGGGCGCGGAGTGGTACATCGGCGAGGTCACCAGGTGCACCCCGTCGCCCGGCCGCAGGTCCACCACCTCGCCGAAGAACCACATGTACAGGGCGACGATGGCCTCGGGCTCGGCACCCGGCAGCTTGCGCTGCACGCCTTTGGGGAAGCCGGTGGTGCCGGAGGTGTACCACATGACGGCCCCGGAGGTCCGGTCGGCGGGCGCGTCCGTCGGCTGCCCCTCGGCCAGCCCGGCCGTGCCGGTCTCCGCGCCGGGCACGGCCTGGCCGGGCTCGGTGACGACGACCTTGGCGTCGCAGTCGCCCAGGATGTACGCGATCTCCGACTCGGTGAGATGCCAGTTGATCGGGACGTAGTACAGGCCGATCTGCCCGGTCGCCATGACCATGATCAGCGCGTCCACGCCGTTGGGCAGCACGCCCGCCACCACGTCGCCGGTGCCGAGCCCGCGGGCGCGCAGCCCGTGGGACACCTGGTTGACGCGGGCGAGCAGGTCGCCGTAGGTGACACGGGTGTCGTCGGTGTCGATCACCGCGAGGCGGCCGGGGTCGGCGGCGGCGATGGCGTAGAAACCCGGTAGCCGGCTGACGTCCATTACAGCTCCAGCAGTTGTCCGAGACGGGCGCGGTGGATCCGGGGCGGGCCCAGCAGCACCTCGTCCGCCTTGGCCCGCTTGTAGAACAGATGAGCGTCGTGCTCCCAGGTGTAGCCGATGCCGCCGTGCAGCAGCAGGTGGTCGCGGGCGACCTCGAAGCAGGCGCGGCCGACGTAGGCCTGGGCCAGCGCGGCGGCTCCCGGCAGCTCGTCGGGCGACTCGTCGGCGGCCCAGGCGGCGTACCTGACGATGGACTCGGCCTGCTCCAGCTTGCAGTGCATGTCGGCCAGCTTGTGCTTGACGCCCTGGTAGGAGCCGATGTAGCGGCCGAACGCCACCCGGATCTTGGCGTAGGCCACGATGGCGTCGAGCGCCGCCCGCATCACGCCGAGCTGCTCGGCCGCCAGCGCCACGCACAGCCGGTCGAAGACTCCGGTCTCCGGCGCCGGGCCGAGCACGCGGGCGGGCGCGCCGTCCAGCACGATCCTGGCCTGGCCGCGGGTGAGGTCGAGCGGCTCCAGCGCGGTACGGGTGACGCCGGGCCCGGCCAGCTCGACGACCACCATGACGAGGTCGCCGCCGTCGCGGGCGGGCGCCACCAGCACGTCGGCGTCGCCGCCGGAGAGCACCTGCGCGAGCGTGCCGCTCGCCTTGCCGCCGTCGTACGCCAGCTCGGTGTGGTCGAGCGTGGCCGCGATCCGGCCTTCGGCGATGCCGCTCTGCAGCTCCTTGTCGGGCACCTGGGTCAGCCCCAGCGCCGCGAACGCGGTGGCCAGGAACGGTCCCGGCAGCAGCGCCGCGCCCGTCTCCTCCAGCGCGACGGCCAGCTCCGCCATGCCGGCGCCCGCGCCGCCGTACTCCTCGGGCACGACCAGCCCCGACAGGCCCAGCTCGCCGTTGAGGCGGGCGTACACCTGCGGGTCGTAGCCGTCGCGGACCTTGGGCAGCGGCGAGGCGGTGCGCAGGAAGTCGCGCACGGCCGAGCGCAGCTCCTGCTGTTCCTGACTGAGTACGAGCTTCACGCCTGCGTCCCCACCTTCAGGTCCTTGAACGGCACATTCTTGTCCACTCGCGGCTCCGGCGGGAGACCCAGCACGCGGTCGCCGACGATGTTGCGCATGATCTCGTTCGTGCCGCCGCCCAGCGCCATGCCCGGGGCCATCGAGATCGCGCGGGCGAGCGGGTGGTCGGCCAGCGCGGCCTCGGGCCCGACCAGCCGCGTGGCCAGGTCGGCCTGGAACAGGGTCAGCTCGGCCAGCAGCAGTTTGGCGGCGCTGCCGCGTGCGCCGGGGAAGACGCCGGCCTTGGTCTCCTGGGCCAGCCGCTGGTTGAACAGCGCCAGCGCGCGGCTGCGGATGTGCAGCTCGACCAGCTCGTCGCGGACCAGCGGGTCGCTGGTGTCGAGGGCCTGGCGCAGCGCCGACAGCGAGGCCGGGTTGTCCTTCTGCCCGCCCATGCCGACGCCCGCCGAGATCGACAACCGCTCGTGCAGCAGCGTCGTGACGGCCACGCTCCAGCCGTCGTCGACCTCGCCGACGCGGTGCTCGTCCGGGATGGGGACGTTGTCGAAGAAGATCTCGTTGAAGTTGGCCCTGCCGGACATGTCCTTCAGCGGCCTGACGGTCACGCCGGGGTGGTGCATGTCGATGACGAACATGGTCAGGCCCTTGTGCTTGGGCACGTTCACGTCCGTACGGGCGAGCAGCAGCCCCCAGTCGGCGTAGTGGGCGACCGAGGTCCACACCTTCTGGCCGTTGACGATCCAGTGGTCGCCGTCGCGTTCGGCCTTGGTCTGCAGGCTGGCCACGTCGCTGCCGGCGCCCGGCTCGGAGAAGAGCTGGCACCAGACCTCCTCGCCGCGCAGCAGCGGGCGCACGAAGCGCTCGCGCTGGGCGTCGGTGCCCCGGTCGACGAGGGTGGGCCCGGTCATGCCCAGGCCGATCGAGAAGATGTAGGTGGGCAGGGTGTAGTCGCGGGCCTCCTCGGCGAACACGCGGTCCTCCGCCTGGGTCAGGCCCTGGCCGCCCCACTGTTTCGGCCAGGTGATGCCGGAATATCCGGCGTCGTAGAGCTTGGCCATGAACTCCTTGGCCCGGGTGATCCCGTCGGCCTCCGGGTAGTCGTCGGTCGGAGCGTTCTCCCGCAGCCACTCGCCGGCCGCACGCCGATACTCAGCAAGGTTCACATCGACTCCTCGGCATCAGTGCTCACTTACTCTAGTCAGCCCGTCCGGGGACGTACAGAGCATTGCTCTGGGACAACCGCGTCCGTTTCGCCCGGCAGATGCCGGTAAGGGGTCACTGAGGCGGGTTTGTAGGACCCCGGCCGAAGCACGTTCTGGAATACGTGGTTACCATGATCAACGTGACTGTCGGTGAACGGGAAACCCGGACGGTACCCGGGTTCCTCATACCAGAACAGATCACGCCCGGTTTGTCCTATAAATACTAATGATCAGAAGTTAGAGTTACTCGCTGTGACAACAGGTTTCAGCCGATTACGGCGCGAGGATTTGCTGAAAACGGCCTGCGAGGTGATCGCGGAGCAGGGATTCGGGCACACCAGGACCCTGGACATCGCCAGGGCCGCGGGAGTCAGTCAGGCGCTGCTCTTCTACCACTTCGAGACCAAGGAGCGGCTGTTCGCCCAGGCCTTCAGCTACGCCGCCCGGCAGCATCTGAACGCGCTGACCGACGTCGAGGAGTCGGCCGGCACGCCGATCGACCGCCTGCGCTCCCTGCTGCGGCTCTGCTCCCCCGCGATCCCGACCGAGGGCTGGCGCCTGTGGATCGACGCCTGGTCCGAGGCCATGCGCAGCGCGGAGCTGGAGGAGACCTCGCGGCGGATCGACGCCAGGGGCCGCACGCTGATGCGCGGCATCATCGAGGCCGGCGTGGCCTGCGGCGAGTTCGAGTGCGCCGATCCCGACGCGACGACGTGGCGGCTGTTCGCGCTCATCGACGGGCTGGCGGTGCAGACGCACGCGCATCCCAAGGTGTTGTCACGGCGCCGGGTCAACGTGCTGATCCGCTCGGCGGCGGCGAGCGAGCTGGGGGTGCCCGCGGACAAGCTCTGAAAGCTGTGGTCCTCACCCTTCCCAGGCTTATTGGATTCTCCGTACAATTACTGGGCGAGGAGAGGAGTGCACGCGATGACATCCGCACCGAGCTCTACCGCCGCCAGGGAACGCGACGAGCGGGTCGCGAGCCGCGACGCGTACCGCGCGGTCATCGAACGCCTCTCGAAGGCGTCGGTGGACAAGCACTGGGAGCCGTACCGCGACATCCCGTGGGACGACCCCGAGTTCCAGGTGGACCAGACCGATCCGCGCTGGGAGCTGCCAGGGGTGGACCGGCTGGGCGGGCACCCCTGGTACCTCAGCCGCTCCCCCGAGGTGCGCGCCCGGATCGGCCTGTGGCGGGTCGCCACCGCCATGAAGGTCGGGCTGCAGTTCGAGAACCTGCTCAAGCGCGGGCTGCTCAACTACGCCTACCGGCTGCCGAACGGATCCCCCGAGTTCCGGTACGTCTACCACGAGACCACCGAAGAGGCGCATCACGGGATGATGTTCCAGGAGTTCGTGAACCGGACCGGGCTCCCCATCCGCGGCATGCCGGGGCCGCTGTCGGTGGTCGCCCAGGTGGCGCCCTGGATCCCGCTGATCTCGACCGAGCTGTTCTTCGTGTTCGTGCTGGGCGGCGAGGACCCGATCGACCACGTGCAGCGCAGGCTCCTCCGGGACGGCCGGGTGCACCACCCGCTGGAGGAGACGATCATGCGCATCCACATCGCGGAGGAGGCCAGGCACATCTCCTTCGCCCGGCACTACCTGCGCAACCGGGTGCCGCGCATGCCCGCCTACCGCAGGCTGCTGCTGGGCATCGCCTCGCCGATCATCCTCGGCGTCATGGCCCGCATCATGCTGGCGCCGCCCGGGCCGATGATCCGGCGCTTCAGGATCCCCGCGAGCGTGGTGGCCGAGGTCTACCTGCGCAACCCCGCCGCCAAGCAGGAGATCCGCGACTCGGTGAGCAAGACCCGCGAGCTGTGCGCGGAGCTCGGCCTGATCAACCCGCTCACCCGGCGCATCTGGCAGGTCATGGGGATCTGGGAGGACGCCGCGCCGTCAGCACCTCGGTGACCGTCTCCAGCTCCCACCTGCCCGACGGGTTCGCCGCGAGCAGCTGCCGCCTGGCCTCCCGTTCGAAGGCCGCCAGCCGGTCGCCGAGGCGGGCCGGGGCCGAGTAGGAGTACGACAGCTGCAGGCCGATCACCGACTGCAGGTCGTACACCCGGAGCTGCTCGTAGTGCGCCCGGTCGAGCACGTTGAACGGGGAGGCGGCCAGCACGTCGTCGTGGTGCTCGCCGGTGGCCTGGAAGGAGCTGGACGCGCTGAAGGTGTTCACGCCGAACTGGTCGCGCACCCGGCGGGTGACCGCCTCCCAGGGCTCCTCGCGTGGCTCGCGGGGCGGGCCGACGAGGGCCACGACACCGTGCGGTGGCAGCAGCTCGTCCAGCTCCGTCAGCACCGCGCGGCGGTCCATCCAGTGGAACGACCTGCCCATGACGACGTGGTCGAACGCGGGCAGCTCGCGCAACTTCGTCGAGTCGCCCCTGATCCACCGGATGTTCGCGGCGCGCGGGGCCAGGCGCCTGCCCTCGGCGAGCATCTCCTCGTCGGGATCGACCGCGAGCACCTCACGGACCCGCCTGCTCAGCGGGATCGCGATCGTGCCGGGGCCGCAGCCCAGATCCAGGACGGTGCTGCCGTCGCCGAACGTCATGGCCAGGTGCTCGATGGCCGGCTCGCCCGGTGTGGTGCGGTACTTGGCGTAATAGGGTGCCGCGCCGCCGAACAGGTCTTCCATGGGTGGGACCATATACGGGTCCGCAACGTGTTTTATGGAAGGTTCTGATCTGTGAGGCGGCTACTCACGGTCCTGCTGCTCGCGTTCGTCACCGTGGGAGTCACGTACTCCCCGGCCCAGGCGCACAACGTGCTGATCAGCAGCGACCCGGAGGACGGGGCCACGCTTACGGCCTCGCCCTCGCAGGTGACGCTGGTGTTCGACCAGGTGGTGCGACAGGGGTACGCGCAGGTGGGCGTGACGGGGGCCGACGGGTCGTCGTGGGCCGACGGGAGTGCCGTGGTGGCGGCCGAGCGGGTGTCCGTGAAGGTCAAGCCGCTGCCTGCCGGGGGGGCGTACGTGGTGGGGTACCGCATCCTGTCGGCCGATGGGCATCCGGTCACCGGGAAGGTGAGCTTCACGCTGGCGGCGGATGCTTCGGGGGTGGCGGCCGGGGGCACGGCGGGTGGTTCCAGTGCCGACGCGGCCGAGGCCGCGGCCAACGGTGGGGCCGGGATGGCCGTGGTGTGGATCGTGGGGGCGCTGCTGGTGCTGGCCGCGGGCACGGCGGTCGCCCTGCGCCGCGCCGCCCCCGCCGGCCGCGCCGACTCCGGCTCTGACGCCGCGTCCGGTGCGAACGCCGTGTCGGACGCGAACGCCGCATCCAGCCCGCACGGCGCGTCCGGCCCGCACGGCGCGTCCGGCCCGCACGGCGCGTCCGGCCCACACGGCGCGTCCGGCCCACACGGCGCGTCCGGCTCTCGGGTCGCGTCTGGCGATGGTGCGGCGACGGGTCGTGGTGAGGGGGCGGGGGCGTGACCGCCGTCGCTCCTCCCCTGGCCCGCGAGCGCGTCGGCGGCCGGTTGGTGGCCGGTGCGTTCGGCGTGTGCGCGGTCGTCGCCGCCGTGGCGGCCAGTTCGTTGACCGCGCAGGAGTCCGTGCCGGGCATCCCCATGCCGGGCCCGGTGGTGTCGGTCGGGCTGCCGATCGTGCGGGTGCTGCTCGACGTGGCCGCCGTGGCCGTGGTCGGGCTGAGCCTGCTGCCCAAGCTGCTCGGGTTCAAGGCGCCGGAGCGTACGGAGCCCGTCCTGCTCAGGGTGCGCCCGCTGGCCGTGACGGCCGCCTGGGCGTGGGCGATCTGCGCGCTGGTCACCATCGTCTTCCAGACCGCCGAGCTGAACCCCGGCGCCGTCCCGACGTTCGGCATGATCGCCGGATATATCGGGAGTGTCGGCACGGGCCAGGGGCTGCTGTTCAGCGCGGCGTGCGCGCTGGCGGCGGCCGGCATCGGGTTGATGGCGGTGCGGTTCGGCGAGAAGGTGCCGGCCGAGCTGCGGATCATCGTGGCGCTGTTCGGGCTGCTGCCCATCCCCGTCACCGGGCATGCGGTGAACTCGATCTGGCACGACCCGATCATGATCTCGATGGAGATCCACGTCATGGGCGCGGCGGCGTGGACGGGCGGCCTGGTGGCCACGGCCGTGTTCGTGGCGCCGCACCGCGACCTGCTGGCCGTGGTGCTGCCGAAGTTCTCCCGGATGGCCACCGTGTGCCTGCTGCTGGTGGCGCTGTCCGGGCTGGTCACGGGGCTGGGCACGATGGCGCTCACGCCCGGCGTGACGCTGCCTGACGCCATCGTGACCAGCCACTACGGGGTGCTGGTGGTGGTCAAGACGGCGCTGGTCGCGCTGCTGGTGCCGCTCGCCGCGCACATCCGCTTCCGGCTGCTGCCGGTCATCCGCCGTGGCGGGGCCACCGCCCTGGTGGGGTGGGCGGCGGCCGAGGTGGGGGTGATGGGGCTGGCGTACGGGGTGGCGGTGGCGATCACCCGCGCCTCCATCGCCTGAGCACCACGGCTCCCTCACCTGACCTCCGGTGCGCCTGCGCCGCCCGACACGCCCCGCCCCGCACGACCAGCACCGCCGCGCATGCGGTTGGCCGGCCGTCTTGTACATACGTGGTTGACGCGGGCCAGGCGGCCGGGCACCGGCGGTTGACGCGGGCCGGGCGGCCGGGCACCGGCCCGTTACGGTGTGACGGGCGCGACCACCGGGCGCGGCGTGGCCTCGATCGGCTGGAGCCTGCGCTTGCCGGCGATCCACTCGATGGCCAGCCAGGCGACGAGCAGGCCCAGCCCCGCCCACACCGCGGACGGCGTGGCCAGCGGGGGCGCTCCCAGCAGCCCCTCCTGTCCCGTGATCGCGCTGTACACGGGCCCCATGACCGCGCTCTGCACCACCAGCGCGCCGTACGCGACCGCCGTCACCCCGGCCGCCCCGAGCACCGCCCGCACGACCGGCATCCGCACCAGGAACGCCACGTCCACCAGCACCCCGGCGACGACCATGAAGAACGGCACCGCCGACGGCGGGAAGCCGGTGAAGGTGAGCAGCGGCCAGATCAGCGTCCTGAACAGCACGTAGCTGCCCGCGACGAGCGTGGCGGCGCCGAACCTGCCGACCATCGCCCGGGCCACCACCAGCACCGTCAGCACCCCCACCACGGCGTACACCGGGTAGAGGAAGTCGGGCACGGGCAGCGTGAACCCGGCCATCATGGTGCGATCGATCGGCCGCCCCATCTGGTCGGCCGCGAACTGCAGCAGGATCGGCTCGGCGTAGGTGGCGTTGTTGTCCCACGCGCCGAGCGACAGGATGCCGTACTCCTGGTGCTGCTCGGGGAAGTGCATATTCTCCAGGAAGAACGCGAAGAAGGCGCCGAGCACGACCACCCGCTCCCGCCCCTGCCGCGCCCCCATGAACCAGCCGCGGATCACGCCCGCGATCATGAAGAACGTTCCAACGTAGAGCAGGATGTGCGACGGGCTCCACGAGGTGATGTCGAGGCCGTTGACGCGGTGGTTGATCAGGTCGAGCGGCACCGCGACGAGGAAGACGCCGGTGCCCCACTGGATGAGCCTGAGCGCGAGCTTGTCGACGCCGTACCCCGTGTAGCCGTGGATGATGGTCAGGGCGACGACGATGGCCGTGCCGGCGGAGTTGAGCAGGTGCGGCGGGGCCAGGTCGTCACGCAGCCACTTGAAGTGCCACGAGACGTCCCAGGCCGAGCCGAGCACCTTGAGCGTGAACGCCGCCAGCCAGCCGAAATAGAGCACCCTGAACAGGTCTTGCGGGGTCTCGCGGCCCGCCTCGCCGCGAGTCCAGTAGGGCAGGGCCCAGGCGGCGGCCCTCTTGAACGATGCTGGAGACTTCACGGCAGAGAATCTTACGGTCATCTGCCCCGTACGGTCCGATCGCGGTGCCCTACTCGGCCGAGGCACGCAGGGAGGTGCATGGGCGGGATCCTCACGGCGCCCTCCGGCAGGCGGTGGGCGCCGTCCTTCTCGACCAGGCCGGTGACGCGGCGGAAGAGCGTGTGGTCGTGCTCGTGCAGGAAGTCACGCGCAAGCCGGCGGCGGCGATCGCGCTGACGACGTCGCCGAGGTCGTGGTCGGACCGCACGGAGGTCTGCCGGGGTGATCGTAGGACACGCCCTCCGGCTTCAGCTCCGGCGGCGCAGGCGTACCGGCAGGTGCTTGAGCCCGTTCTGGAAGTTGGAGGTGAGCCGGCGGGGGCTGCCGGACAGCTCGACGTCCCAGGCGAGCAGTTCCCTGAAGAGGGAGCGGAACTGGGCGCGGGCCAGGTGGGCGCCGAGGCAGAAGTGCGGGCCGAAGCCGAAGCTGACGTGGTCGTTGGGGGTGCGGGCGAGGTCGAAGCGGTCGGGGTCGGCGAAGACGGACGGGTCGCGGTTGGCGGAGGCGTGGTAGACCACGACCTTGTCGCCCGCGCGGACGGGCCGGCCGGCGAGGGTCAGGTCGCGCGTGGCCGTCCGCCTGAAGTGCATGACCGGGGGCCAGTAACGCAGCATCTCCTCGATCGCGGAGTCCAGCAGGGCCGGGTCGGCCCGCAGGCGGGCCAGCTCGGCGGGGTGCTGCAGGAGAGTGAGCAGGCCGCCGGGGATGCCGTTGCGCAGGGTCTCGTTGCCGGCGACGGCGAAGAGGAAGAACATGTTCTCGAACTCGGCCTCGGTCAGGCCGCCCTCGCGCATCGCCGCCATGACGGACTCGCCGTCCACGGGCGTCCGCGCCAGGGCGTGGGCGTAGGCGAACATGTCGGACAGCGCGGCCCGCGAGCGCGGGTTGACGCCCGGTCCCAGCTCGGGTCTGGCGGCCAGCGCCAGGCGGCCGATGGGGGTGAGGGACTCGACGTCCGCCGTGGACAGGTGCGCGTAGTCGTCGTCCTGGTAGCCGATCACGCGTGACGCCCAGTCGTACAGCAGCCGCTTGTCCTGCGCGGGGACGCCCATGACGTGGGCCAGCGTCCACACGGGCAGATCGGCGGCCACCTCCACGAAGTCGCACTCGCCCTGCTCGAACAGCGCCGCCGCCCGCTCCGCGATCGTGCGCTCCAGCGCCCGTACGGCGCGCGGGGTGAACGCCGCCGCCACGATCCTGCGCAGCCTGGAGTGGGCCGGTGGGTCCATGTTGAGCATCTGGGATTGGACGAAGCGCAGGTCGGCGGGGGTGTCGGGGTCGCGGATCTGGGTGGCGCCGAGGTGGGAGGAGAAGTCCTCGGGGGTACGGAGGACGTGCTTGACGTCGGCGTGCCGGAACACCGCCCAGAAGCCTGGGCCCTCGCGCCAGGGGCCGATGGGGGGCTCGGGGATCCAGCAGACGGGGGATTCCCGCCTGAGGTGGGCGAACAGGTCGTAGGGGACGGCGGTGTCGTAGGTGGAGGGGGTGAAGATCTCGACCGCGGACCGTGCCGCGAGGTGATCAGCGCCCGTCGCCTGGGCCGAGGTGTGACCACCGTCTGACGCCGACATGCCGTTCTCCCGTCTCCCGCATCCGTGGCCCGCATCCCGTCTCCGGGGCGGTTCTCCACAACCGGATCCGGGGCCGTGGCAGCTTGTCCACAGGCTCCATGCTGGGCCTCTCCACCACCTCGTCCAGCGTGCATGATGAGCGCGTGACTCCAGAAGACGCAGAGGCGATTCTCCAGGAATACTTCGCCCCCTGGATCAAGCAGCTCGGCCTCCGGGTGGAGGAGGTGGGCGATCGTCACGCGATCGTCCGCCTCCCCTGGTCCGACGACCTGGCCAGGGAGGGCGGCGGGCTGTGCGGGCAGGCCATGATGGCGGCGGCCGACACCGCCACGGTGCTCGCCGTGTCGTCGGCGCGGGGCGGGTTCGTGCCGATGACCACGGTGCAGCAGTCCACGACGTTCCAGCGGCCGGTGATGGGCAAGGACGTCCTGCTCGACGTACGCATCACGAAGCTGGGGCGCACGCTGGCGTTCACCGAGATCACGCTCACGGCCGAGGGCGACTCGGCCACGGCCGCCCACGCCACCACGGTCTACGCAATCCTGGGCTGATCGCGTAGGCGCCCGCCTTACCCGTCAGGTAATCGCCAAGCCGCACCGACTCGAGGAGACTACAAGTGCACCAACCACGAAGACGGACTTTAAGGGTGAATCATGGCGACTTTGGACACCGTTCAGGAACTGCTGCGCCGCCTCGGTGAGGGTGACGCCGAGCGGGCCGCCGAGTTGTTCGCCGAGAAGTGCGACTGGCGCTACAACTGGCCCGCCGAGGGTCACCCGTCGGTGCCGTGGATCCGTCCCCGTTCGAGCCGCAGCGACGCGGCGGACCTCTTCCGCGCCCTGCGGACGTATCACGTGCCGGAGCTGAACAGCACGTCCATCGAGCGGATCCTGGTCGACGGCGACGACGCGGTCGTGCTCGGCAGCTTCGCCCAGACCGTGGCGGCCACGGGCCGGTCCTACACCTCGGCGTTCGCCCTGCACCTCACGGTCACCGACGGCCAGATCGCCCGCTACCACATCTACGAGGACAGCCTCGCCGTGGCCAGGGCGCTGTCCGACACCACCGCGACGGACCAGCAGGCCCCATGACCGGCGCCCCCAGCCGGCACCGGCGCTGCCACGATCCGCCGCTCCACCTCGACGAGCACCTTTCAGCAGGTGCCGGGACGAACACCGTCTCAGCGATCTCTCAGGTGCGGAAAGTAGGCTCGCCGCATGAAGCGTGTGGCCGCCCTGGTTGCGGCACTCGCCCTCATCGGGGTGACGACGTGGCTCGTGTGGCCGTCGGCTCCGGAGGTGCGGGGCCAGGACCAGCGAATAACCGTCGTCGACGGACCAGCCGACGACCAACGGGTCGAGCTCGATACGACGTTCTTCCCGCCTCCTGACGGCGGGAAGGCTCCTGTCGTGCTGCTCGCCCACGGGTTCGGCGGCAGCAAGCAGAGCATGCGCGACCAGGCCGTCCGCCTCGCCCAGCAGGGCTACGCCGTACTGACCTGGTCGGCGCGCGGCTTCGGCCGCTCGACCGGGCAGATCGCGCTCAACTCGCCCGACTACGAGGTCAAGGACGTCAAGCAGCTCATCGACTGGCTGGCCAAGCGGCCCGAGGTCCAGCTCGACGCCGCCGGCGACCCGCGCGTGGGCATCGCGGGCGGCTCGTACGGCGGCGCCATCGCGCTCATGACGGCGGCCCACGACCAGCGGGTCGACGCGATCGTCCCGCAGATCACCTGGTCCGACCTGGCCGACGCGCTCTTCCCGAACGCCGCCGCGCAGCCCGCCGATGCGGGCGCCGGGCCCGGCGAGGGCGGTTCCGCCCTGGCCGGCGAGGGCGGTTCCGCGCCGGCCGGCGACGCCGAGGCCGCCGAGGGCGGCGTCTTCAAGCGCATGTGGGCCGGGATCTTCTTCGGCCAGGGCGTCTCGCTGGACGCCACGTCGCTGCTGGGCCGCAGGGAGGCGGCGGCCGGGCCGCTGACGGAGGAGCAGGCGCGGTGCGGCAGGTTCCTGCCCGAGATCTGCGCCGTCTACCAGCAGGTCGCCGAGACCGGCCGAGCCACGCCCGAGGCCGTCGAGCTGCTGCGCCGGTCCAGCCCGATCACCGTGGCTGGGCGGATCAAGGCCCCCACCCTGCTCATCCAGGGCCAGCGCGACTCGCTCTTCCCGCTCGGCCACGCCGACGCCAACGCCAAGGCCATCGCCGCCGGGGGCACCCCGGTGAGCCTGGCCTGGTTCGACGGCGGGCACGACGGCGGCAACGGCGAGGTGGACTGGCTCTTCGACCAGTCGGCCGCGTGGTTCGCGCGCTACCTCAAGGGCGAGGGCTCCGGAGAGGCCGCGCCGCCGGTGAGCGCGTTCACGGTGACGCGTGACGGCGGGCGCGACCCCGGCACCCGCCAGCGCATCCGCCTGCACCCGGAGGCCGCCTCCTACCCCGGCCTCGCGGGCACCGGCACCACCGCCGTCGCACTGAACGGCCCCGAGCAGAACATCGTCAACCCGCCCGGCGGCTCCCCCGCCTCGATCTCGACCGTGCCGGGCATCGGCGGCCTGCTGGGCGGCCAGAGCTCCGGCGCCGGCGTCTCGATCGACATGCCGGGCCAGAGCGCCACCTTCGAATCGGCGCCGCTGAGCGCCCCGCTGCAGCTCACCGGCAGCCCCACCGTCAGGATCAGGGTGACGGGCGAGGGCGAGGCGACGCTGTTCGCCAAGCTGTACGACGTGGCCGACGACACCCAGCTGCCCACGCTGCCCGCCGGGCTGGTGGCGCCCATCCGGGTGACGATCCCCGAGGAGGCTGGCAGCGCGGAGGCCACGGTCAGCCTGCCCGCCGTCGATCACCGCTTCGCCGCGGGGCACCGGCTCCGGCTCGTCGTGACCACCACCGACATGGGGTTCGCCACGCCCGCCCAGCCCGCCGCGTACCAGGTCACGCTGGCCTCTCCCGCCGTCAACCTGCCCACCGTGGGCACGCTGGCCGCCGCTCCCACGGGGGTGGCCTGGTGGGTGTGGGCGATGCCGCTGGCCGCCGTGGTGATCGCCGGCGTGCTGCTGGCGACGGGGCGCACCACGACGCGCTCCCGCCTCCGGACCGCCACCGTCAGTGGCTCGGCGTCCGACACCACTGACGCCACCGTCGCTACGGCGAACGGCACGGCACCTGACTCCGCCGCCGCTGAGGTGAACGGCTCGGCGCCCGCCGTCGCTGACACCACCGTCGCTGCGGTGAACGGCGCGGCGCCCGACGCCGCCGCCACGGCCGCCATGGGCAACGGCACCGATGACGGCGGTGAGGGCGGCAGCACCGGTGTGGCGGCCGGCAGTGAGGGCGCCGATGCCGCAGCCGGGAGCGGTGGAGACGGCGCCGGCAGCGGGGCGGAGGTGCCGCTGGAGATCAGCGGGCTGACGAAGGCGTACCGGAACGGTGAGCTGGCCGTCAACGACCTGTCGTTCCGGGTCGAGCGCGGCCAGGTCCTGGGCCTGCTCGGTCCCAACGGCGCGGGCAAGACCACGACGATGCGGATGATGATGGGCCTCATCCAGCCGGACGCCGGCGAGATCCGCATCTTCGGCGAGCGCGTCACCCCGGGCGCCCCCGTCCTGTCCAGGCTCGGCTCGTTCGTCGAGGGGCCGGGCTTCCTGCCGCACCTGTCCGGACGCGACAACATCGAGCTGTACTGGGCCGCCACAGGCCGCCCCAGGGCTGACGCGCACTTCGACGAGGCGCTGGAGATCGCGAACCTGGGCAAGGCGCTCGAACGAGCGGTGCGTACGTACTCGCAGGGCATGCGCCAGCGGCTGGCCATCGCGCAGGCCATGCTCGGGCTCCCGGACCTGCTCGTCCTGGACGAGCCCACGAACGGGCTCGACCCACCCCAGATCAGGGAGATGCGGGAGGTGCTCAAGCGGTACGCGCGCCACGGCCGTACCGTGATCGTGTCCAGCCACATGCTGGCCGAGGTGGAGCAGACCTGCAGCCATGTCGTGGTCATGCAGCGCGGGCGGCTGGTCTCGGCCGGTCCCGTGTCGCGGCTGCTCGGCTCGGCTGTCACCGTCGCCAACGGGCACGGGCCGCGCCTGGAAGACGTGTTCCTCGACCTCATCGGAGACAAGTCATGACCACCGCGACCGGCTACGCGCCGAACCGCACGCTGCCGTTGCGGGTGGAGATCGTCAGGCAGTTCAAGCGGCGGCGCACGCTGGGCATGTTCGCCCTGCTGCTGGCCCTGCCGTGGGTGCTGGTGATCGCGTTCGAGATCGGGCCGCAGTCCAGCTCGCAGGGGCAGTCGGCGCTGCGCATGTCGGATCTGGCGACGCAGAGCGGGCTGAACTTCGCCGCCTTCGTCCTGTCGGTGTCGGCCAGTTTCCTGCTCGTGGTGGCGGTAGCGCTGTTCTGCGGCGACACGGTGGCCAGCGAGGCGAACTGGTCGTCACTGCGCTACCTGCTGGCGGCGCCGGTCCCGCGTGACAGGCTGCTGCGGCAGAAGCTCATCGTGGCGCTCGGCTACTCGGCGGCGGCGGTGATCTGCCTGCCGTTGATGGGGCTGCTGGCGGGCACGCTGGCGTTCGGCTGGGACGACATCACGGTGCCCGGCACGGGCGAGACCATCCCGGCGTTCGACGTGCTGCCGCGCTTCGGGATCGTGATCGGGTACGCGCTGGTCAGCCAGCTCGTGGTGGCCGCGCTGGCGTTCCTCCTGTCCACCATGACCGACTCCCCGCTCGGCGCCGTGGGCGGGGCGGTCGGGTTGTGGATCGTGTGCACGATTCTGCAGGCGGTGGAGGCGCTCGGGGTGCTGCGCGAGTTCCTGCCGACGTTCTGGAACAACGCCTGGACCGATGCGCTGGTGCCGGAGCTGGACTGGAGCGGGATGGTGCGGGGGGCGTCCGTGTCGATCACGTATGCGGCGATCCTGATCGCGGTGGCGTTCCGGCGGTTCCGGCGCAAGGACGTCGTGAGCTAGCGGCGCGAAGGCCGGCGCGAAGGCCGGCGGGAAGGCCGGCGCGAACCACAAGCCTCGCACGCGGCGCCGAGCCGGCCGCAGCCTCGCGCGAAGGCCGCAGCGGGCCGTCACCTCGCGAGGGTCAGTCGTCCGTCCAGTCGAGGGCCTTGGTGACGGCCTTCTTCCAGCCCGCGTACGCCTTCTCGCGCCGCTCCTCGTCCCACGTCGGGTTCCACCGGTGCGACTCCGCCCAGTGGGCACGCAGCTCGGCGGTGTCCTTCCAGTAGCCGACGGCCAGCCCGGCGGCGTAGGCGGCGCCGAGCGCGGTGGTCTCGGCGACGGTGGGGCGGCTGACGGGCACGCCGAGGATGTCGGACTGGAGCTGCATGCACAGGTCGTTGGCGGTGACGCCGCCGTCGACCCGGAGCACGTCGAGCACGACCCCGGAGTCGCGCTGCATGGCCTCGACCACGTCGCGGCTCTGGAAGCAGATGGCCTCCAGGGTGGCGCGGGCGAGGTGGGCGTCGTTGTTGAAGCGGGACAGGCCGACGATGGCGCCGCGGGCGTCGGCGCGCCAGTACGGGGCGAACAGGCCGGAGAAGGCGGGCACGAAGTACACGCCGCCGGAGTCGGCCACCTGCCGGGCCAGTGTCTCGCTCTGGCTCGCGGAGGTGATGAGGTGGAGCTGGTCGCGCAGCCACTGCACGGCGGAGCCGGTGACCGCGATCGAGCCTTCCAGCGCGAAGACGGCGGGCTGGTCGCCGAACTTGTAGGCCACGGTGGTGAGCAGCCCGCTCCGGGAGCGTACGCGGTCGGTGCCGGTGTTGAGCAGCAGGAAGTTGCCGGTGCCGTAGGTGTTCTTGGCCTCGCCGGGCGAGAAGCAGACCTGGCCGACGGTGGCGGCCTGCTGGTCGCCGAGGGTGGCGGTGATCGGCACCTCGCCGCCGAAGGGCCCGTACCGGAAGGTGACGCCGTAGCCGGAGGGGTCGGCGGAGGGGCGGATCTCGGGGAGCATGGCGCGGGGGATGCCGAAGTACGACAGCAGCTCCTCGTCCCAGTCGAGCGTGTCGAGGTCCATCAGCATGGTGCGGCTGGCGTTGGTGACGTCGGTGATGTGCACGCCGCCGTTGACGCCGCCGGTGAGGTTCCACAGGGTCCAGGTGTCGGTGGTGCCGAAGACGGCCTCGCCGCGGTCCGCGGCCTCGCGGACGCCCGGCACGTTCTCGAGGATCCACTGGATCTTGCCGCCGGAGAAGTAGGCGTCGGGCCGCAGGCCGGTCCTGTCGCGGATGACCTGGCCGCGCTCGTCCTGGTCGAGCGCGGCGGCGATGCGGTCGGTGCGGGTGTCCTGCCAGACGATGGCGTTGCCGTACGGGCGGCCGGTGCGCGGGTTCCACACCACCGTGGTCTCGCGCTGGTTGGTGACGCCGACGGCGGCCAGGTCGGTGTCGTGCAGGCCGGTGCGTTGCAGCGTGGTCTGGATGACGGCGGCGGTCCTGGTCCAGATCTCGATCGGGTTGTGCTCGACCCAGCCGGCCCTGGGCAGGATCTGCTCGTGTTCGAGCTGGTACTTGGCGACCTCGGCACCGTCGTGGTCGAAGATCATGAAGCGGGTGCTGGTGGTGCCCTGGTCGACGGCGCCGACGAAGTCCGGCATGGTGCTCTGCTCCTTCAGGTGCTCAGTCGGACGGCTTCACGGTGTCGCGGTCCTCGCCCTGCGGGAGGAAGCGGGCGATGCACGCCTGGTACAGGCCGGCGCCGAGCGCGCCGCCGACCAGCGGGCCGACGATCGGGACCCAGAAGTACAGGTCCCCGTACTGGTCGCGCCACGCGCCGCCGTAGCCGGTGAGGAAGCTGGCCAGGCGCGGCCCGAAGTCGCGCGCCGGATTGATGGCGTAGCCGGCGTCGGTACCGAAGGACATGCCGATGCCGACGACGAGCAGGCCGATGACGAACGGCCCCAGGTTCGCGCTCGGCGCCATGTTGGCCGTGTCGGACAGGGCGAAGACGACGAAGAGCAGGATCGCGGTGCCGAGGATCTGGTCGCGCAGCGCGCCCCACATGTCCACCGGCAGGGTGCCGTTGCCGGGCAGGGTGGAGAAGACGATCTGCGTCTTGAGGGTGTGGCCGGGGTCGGCCATGGCCAGCACCTCGGAGTAGTTCCAGCGCACGAGGAGGGCGGCGACGAAGGCTCCGGCGGTCTGGGCGAGGACGTACGGGACGACCTTGGGCCAGGGGAAGCCCCTGAAGACGGCGAAGCCCAGCGTGACGGCGGGGTTGAGGTGCGCGCCCGTGGTGCGGCCGGCGACGTAGATGCCGAGCGTCACGCCGATGCCCCACGCCCAGGCGATGCTGTCGTGATCGCCGAGCTGGGCCGCCACCACCTGGGCGACCACGCCGGCGCCGAACAGGATGAGCACCATCGTGCCCGCGAACTCGGCGACGAGCTCCCCTGTCAGCCCCCGGCGGGCGAGACCTCCGGCCACGGTCACCTCCTTGTAGCGGCGTTGTGTGCCATTCCCCGATCCGGAGAATGGACACGCAACGTGCTGCAAGGGTTGCGGAAAGTGACCGAGCGACCCTACAAGGGACGGCTGAACGTCACCAGGCTCGTGCCGGGCCCGTTGTAGCCGGGTATCGGCTCGCTCGTCTCGAACCCCATCCGGCGATGGAAGGCGAGGGAAGCGGCGTTGACCGGCGCCGTGATGGCCTTGACGACGCGCCGCCCGTCGGCACGGGCCAGCTCGAAGAACCGCTCGTACAGCAGGCGCCCCAGCCCGCCCTGCCGCGCCCCTGGCGCGACCCCGACGAAGTGGATGTACGCCTCATCCGGCAGCGAAGGAGACAGGATCCCGATCAGGAAACCCGCCGGCTCGCCGGAGGCCCCCTCGGCGATCAGGCTCGTCCGGTGGAAGTGGTCGAGGAAGAGCCTCGGCAGGGCGCCCTGGATCGGGCGGCCCCACCAGTCGTCGATCACGGCGGCGATGGCGTCGTAGTCGGCGGGCACGGCCGGGCGCAGCGCGTACACGAAAGAGCTGCTAGTCCCAGTGAGGGGGACGGTTGTCGAGGTAGAAGGCGTCGCCGTCGGGCTCGCGCCACTCGCCCCAGCCGAGATCGGTGTCGTCGGCGGTCTGCTCAGGTAGAAAATCCTTCACGAGGACATGCTACCCAGGCGTACAAACCGGCACCGAGCGTGTCCGCTGGACCAAGGACAGGCTGCGACCACGGCGGTACGATGCGAAGGCAGGTGTCGCCTACCCCCCGTGAGGCTGCTCATGGCCACCCCGACAGGCTGGCGGCGTGAAGGCAATCTGCCGGCGGAGCTGACCAGCTTCATCGGCCGGACCCGCCTCCTCGCCAACCTCAAACGACACCTCGGCGAGTCGCGGCTGGTGACCGTCACCGGCATCGGCGGCGTGGGCAAGTCGCGCACGGTGCTGCGGCTGGCGCACCAGGTGCGTTCCCACTATCCCGACGGCGTCTGGTTCGCCGACCTGGCCAGGCTGCAGGACGCGGGCATGGTCAGGCACACCATCGCCTCGGCCCTCGGCATCGCCGACCAGTCGTCGCGGGCGGAGTCGGAGTCGCTGTCGGAGTGGGTGGGCGAGCGCGACATGCTGCTCATCATCGACACCTGCGAGCACCTCGTGCAGGGCTGCGCCGAGCTGGTGCACGAGCTGCTGGAAGCGGCCCCCAACCTGAAGGTGCTGGCCACCAGCCGCCAGTCGCTGCACCTGCCCTACGAGCACGTCGTGCCGGTGCCGCCGCTGCAGGTGCCCGGCGACGACCCGGCAGAGAGCCTGTTCACCAACGAGTCGGTGCAGCTCTTCGCGGCCAGGGCGGGCGCGAGCGTGCCCGACTTCGTGCTGGACGAGGACAACATCGCCCCGGTGGCCGAGCTGTGCCGCAGGCTCGACGGCATCCCCCTGGCCATCGAGCTGGCCGCGGTGCGGCTGCGGGCGCTGTCGGTGGAGCAGATCCTGGGGCTGCTGGCCGACCGGTTCAGCCTGCTGGCCGGCGCGAGCCGCACGGCCCTGCCGCGCCACCAGACGCTGCGCGCGGCCATCGGCTGGAGTCACGAGCTGTGCGAGCCGGCCGAGCGGCTGCTGTGGGCGCGGCTGTCGGTGTTCGCGGGCGACTTCGAGCTCGACGCGGCCCGGTTCGTCTGCTCCGACGGGCGCCTGCCGTCCGAGGACATCACCGACCTGGTCACCGGGCTGGTGGAGAAGTCGATCCTGCTGATCAGGAGCAACCACGCCGGCGTACGGTACAAACTGATCGACACCCTGGCCGAGTACGGCGAGGAGTGGCTCGACAAGCTCGGCCAGAAGGAGCAGATGGCCCAGCGGCACCTGGAGTACTACCTGAGCCTGGCCCAGCGCAGCGAGGACGCCTGGTCGGGGCCGCGGCAGATCTACTGGTTCGTCCGCATGCGCCAGGAGCACGACAACGTCCGCGTCGCGCTGGAGCACGCGCTCAAGTCGCCCGGCAAGTCGGTCCTCGCGCTGACCCTGCTGTCGTCGTTGTGGTTCATGTGGGTGTGCTGCGGTTTCGCCCGCGAGGGCCGCCTGTATCTGGAGCGGGCGCTGGAGGCCAACCCGACGTTCAGCAAGGAGCGCTGCAAGGCGCTGTGGGTGCTGTCCTATGTCAAGAGCGCGCAGGGCGACAGCGCGGGCGCGCTGGCGGCGGCCGAGACGTGCAGCACCGAGGCGGTCCGGGTGGGCGACTCGCGGGCGGTCATCCTGGCCTCCAAGATGCAGGGCACGGCGGCGCTGCTGCAGGGCGACCTGCAGAAGGCCAGCGCGCTGCTCGGCGTGGCGATCGAGTTCAACACCGAGAACAGGGAGCTCAACCCCGGCCTGCTGCCCGCCATCGTCGAGCTGTCGATCGTCCTGACGACGCAGGGCGAGCTGTACGAGGCCGAGTCGCTGCTGCAGGACTGCCTTCAGGTGTGCAAGGAGCGCGGCGAGCTGTGGGTCAGCTCGCACGCGCAGTGGGCGCTGGCCAGCACCCGCATCGCGACCGGCAGGATCGACGACGCGCTGCAGAATGCCAGGGAGGCGCTGCGGATCAAGCGGCACTTCCACGACACGCTGGGCACGCTGATGGCGCTGGAGACGGCGGCGCGGATCTTCGTGCTGTCCGACCGGCTCTCGCTGGCCGCCCAGTTGCTGGGGGCGCTGCAGCAGAACTGGAAGACGGCCGGGCTGCCGCAGCTCGGCGCGCCCTGGATGACCGAGGAGCACAACGCGTGCATGCGGAGCTGCCGGCAGCGGATGGGCGAGCTGGCCTACAAGGACGCCTTCGAGGAGGGCGCCCGGCTCGATCTCGATGAGGCGTCCGCGCTCGCGCTGGACGACCCGGACGCCCCCGACGAGAGCTGAGGTTGCGGGACCGTTAGACGGCCTGCGGCCACTGGGTGCCGTCAGGCCAGGCGTGCACGTAACGCGCACTGCCGAGGGAGAACTCTATGTGGCCTCGCACCCAGTGCTCGAGACCTCGTACGTACTTGCGGACCGGGAGAGGGGCCCACTGTTCGAGTGCCGCGCGCCTGTCGATGAAGGCGGCGATGGCGTCGTTGTGCATCTGCGCGACCTCGCGCAGCGCGTCCTGGAGGTTGAGGCACTTGTGCGTGGCCAGCACCGTGACCAGGTTGTGCCTGGCCTTGTCGTTGCCGCGTTCCTTGGCGTACGACAGCAGGTCGTTGTCCCAGCCGATGAGGTCGCACGCCAGGTCGGAGAGTGTGCGGACGTCGGGGTGGTGCCATTCCTCGGCCTCCAGCCGGTAGCCGCCGCCCGCGTCGATGAGGGCGAAGCAGGTGTAGGTGGCTCCGGTGATGCGGCGCATGAGGACGTAGTCCTCGGGTGTCGGGATGAGATCGACTTCGCGATTGGCTGCCTCCCAGATCTGGGCGAACAGGTATTCCTTCACCGTGATGCGCCACCGGTCCACCTGGGCGGGGGTGGCGTACTCCGAGATGCGGCGCAGCAGCTCGTTGAGTGCGAGGCCGAAGGGGTCGTCGGCGTCGGGGTGCCGGCGTCCGTCGAGGATCTCGAGGAGCGGCGGGAGGGCGCGGGCGAGTGCGGAGGCCCGGTGCCCCATGAGCTCGCCCTCGCAGAACGCGTCGTCGAAGGCGAACAGCCAGTTGTACCAGTCGTTGATCAGCCGGAGGCTGTCACGTGACACGGTGGGGTTGGTCCGTGCCGCGAGCAGGCCGATCTTGGAGCGCCGGAAGTGCTCGATGGTGTCGGCGCCTTTGAGCATGTTGGAGGCGGCCAGCCATGCGTGGCTCTCCGCGTCGACCTCCGAGGCATGATCGTTGACCTCACTCGGGAACGGACATGGCAACGGAGGGATGTGGAGCGGTCGCCTACTGAAGGAGTGCGCAGAAGTAGCCACGCCCCCAGCATGACTATCGAGTGTTCGAAAGGCCACACTCGGCAACTTCGAGCCCTTTAATGCTTATTTCATACTATGAATCTCTTTGCTCGAACCATTGGATAAACTGGTCATTCGCGAACATTCGCGCGGTCTCCACCGCGGAAGGCCGACCTCCGTCCGGATCGGCTCCGGCGTCCAGCAGCGCTCTGACCACGGCAGACTCCTTCTTGAAGACCGCGCCGTCGAGCGGCGTATGCCCACGGTCGTTGGCACGATCCGGATCAGCGCCGCTTGTTACAAGCATGCGTACGGTCTCGGCGTGACCGTAATAAGCCGCCGGCATCAGCAAAGTGTCACCTTTGCCGTTGGTCAGACCGACCGGCACCGCGGCTCCCACGTGGGCCGGCAGCGCCTCCGTCCCTCCCGCTCCGGCCAGGCCGAACAGCTTCGTGGCGGACTCCTCGAACTCCGCCTCCCCGTCCATGTTGCCCATTGTGCCCTCGATAGGGTGCCGTGCACGGAATCGATCCGACCCGCCGTAGGTTCTGGTGAAGAGTACCTAGGGAAAGGCTGTTCAACCGTGTTCGACCCGAAGGATCTCTACGAGCTCGCAGACGACGCGCCCGAGCTTGCCGATCCGGTGTTGCTGTACCACTTCGACGGCTTCGTCGACGCGGGCTCGGCCGGACGGCTCGCGGTGGGCCACCTGCTGGCCGAGCTGGAGCACCGGGTCGTGGCGACGTTCGACGTGGACCGGCTGCTGGACTACCGGTCGCGGCGACCCATCATGACGTTCGACACCGACCGGTGGGTGGAGTGCGAGAGCCCCGAGCTGGCCGTCCATGTCGCCAAGGACGCCACGGGGACGCAGTTCCTGGTGATGAGCGGGCCCGAGCCCGACCGTGAGTGGGAGTTGTTCACCAAGGCGGTGGCCGCGCTGGTGACGGAGCTGAAGGTGAGCAAGCTGGTGACACTGCACGGCATCCCGATGGCGGTGCCGCACACCCGCCCGCTCGGCATCACGATGCACGCCAGCAGGCCGGAGCTGATGAACGCGCAGACCAGCGCGTTCGGGCGGGTCCAGGTCCCCGGCAGCGTCGCCGCGCTGCTGGAGCTGCGCCTCGGCGCGCAGGGCCACGACGCGCTGGGCTACGCGGTGCACGTGCCGCACTACCTGTCGCAGGCGGAGTACCCGACCGCCGCGGTGAGCGGGCTGGAGGCCGTGACGCGGGGCACGGGGCTGGTGTTCCCGATGGACGCGCTGCGTGAGGCTGCCCGGCGGACGACGACGGAGATCGAGGAGCAGATCCGCGCCTCCAGCGAGCTGTCCACCGCGATCAGCGGGCTGGAGCAGCAGTACGACGCGTTCGCCGGGGGCGCGGAGCGCGAGAACCTGATGGCCGAGACCACCCCCATGCCCACAGGCGACGAGCTCGCCGCCCAGTTCGAGCGCTTCCTGGCCGAGCGCGACGACGAGTAGCCCGGCACCCCCCGATACGCTGGGCCGATGAGTGAGATCCGCGTCGGCCTCGTCGGTTACGGCACCGCTGGGGCGTACTTCCACGCCCCGCTGATCCACGCCACGCCCGGCCTGTCCCTGGTGGCCGTCGTCACCGGGAATCCCGATCGCCAGGCCGAGGTGGCCGGCCGCTACGGCGCGGCGGCGGTGACCGACGTGCGGGAGCTGTTCGAGCGGTGCGACCTCGTCGTGGTCGCCTCGCCCAACAGGACGCACGTGGCCACGGCCACCGCCGCCCTGACCGCCGGCCTGCCCGTCGTCGTCGACAAGCCGCTGGCCAGGACCGCCGAGGAGGGCCGCGAGCTGGTCCGGCTGGCCAAGGAGCGCGGGGTCCTGCTCACCGTGTTCCAGAACCGGCGCTGGGACGGCGACTTCCGCACCGTGCGGCGGCTGGCCGGCGAGGGCCGGCTGGGCGAGGTGCTGCGCCTGGAGTCGAGGTTCGAGCGGTGGCGCCCGGTGCCGAAGGGCGGCTGGCGGGAGAGCGGCGGCCCCGAGGAGGTCGGCGGCCTGCTCTACGACCTGGGCAGTCACCTCGTCGACCAGGCGATGCAGCTGCTCGGGCCGGTGCGCGAGGTCTACTGCGAGAGCGACGTCAGGCGGGCGGGCGTCTCGGCCGACGACGACACCTTCATCGCGCTCACCCACGCGGGCGGCGCCCGGTCGCACCTGTGGGCCAGCTCGATGGCCGCGCGGCTCGGCCCCCGCTTCCGGGTGCTGGGCTCGGCCGCCGCGTTCGTGAAGTACGGGATGGACGTGCAGGAGGAGCGGCTCAGGGCGGGGATGACGCCCGACTCGCCCGGGTTCGGCGACGACGAGGAGGAGCGCTGGGGCGTGCTCGGCACGGAGGACGACCGGGAGATCGTCCGCACCGAGCCGGGGGCCTACCTCGACTTCTACCGGGGCGTGGCGGCGGCGCTGCGCGAGGGCGCGGCGCCGCCGGTGGCCCCGGAGAGCGCGGTGGACGCGCTGGCGGTCATCGAGGCGGCCCGCCTGTCCGCGACCGAGCGGATCGTCGTCCGCCTGGACGCGTAGCGATCCCGGGGCGGTCAGCCGCGCAGGCGGGCGCGCATCGCGGCCGTGTCCTCCTCCGTCCAGCCGTTCTGGCGCAGCCAGCCCAGCGGCCCGCCGAAGCGGTCGTCGAGCACACCGAGGAACTGCTCGATGTAACGCGCCCTGGGCAAGTGGTCGTCGGCCGGGCGCGAGTCGAGGTCGCCCCGGTAGGTCTCGCTGGAGCGCAGCCGCTTGAGAATCAGCTCCAGCCGCTCCCCCGTGGCCACGTAGTCCTCGACGATCGCCTCCCGGGTCACCCCGGCCAGCTCCAGCGCCATCGCCGACAGCACCCCGGTGCGGTCCTTGCCCGCCGCGCAGTGCACCAGCGAGGCGCCGTCGCTCAGCGCCATCGCCCGCAGCGCCGCCACCACGGAGTCGGGCCGGTCACGCAGGTAGCCGAAGTAGAAGCCGGTCACCCGCAGCTCCTCGTCCACCACCCGCTCGGCCCAGGGCAGCACCCGGTCGCCGTCGATGGTGTCGGCCTCCACGTCGGTGTGCCGGCCGCCCTCCGCGAACAGCGTCAGGTGGTGGTGGCGCACCTCGGGCACCCGGGTCAGCGGCCCCGGCCCCTCCAGCGACACCTCCGCGGTGGAGCGCAGGTCCACCACGTGCCGCAGCCTCAGCTCGCCCACCAGCAGCTCCACGTCGGCGGGCGTGAGCCCCTGCAGGTTGTCGGCGCGGAAGATCTGCCCATGACGGGTGCGGCCACCGTCACGAGTAGGCAGTCCGCCCAGGTCACGCGCGTTGACCGCGCCTTCCAGATCGATCCACCTCGTCATCTCGCTCATTATTACGACCCTATATGTCCCTCAAATATGAGCGGATCCGTGGTTCATAACGCAGCATGAACGTATGGATCCACGAGCTCTGCCTCCACGGCTGGTGATCGATCCATCGCTGCACCCGGAGATCTCGGTCGAGCTGCGGTCGAGTCCGCACATTCTCCGCATGGCTCGGTCGGGCGCGCGAATGGACACGACACGCAACCCCGCCCTGCTCTTCGTCCTGCCGGCCTTCCTGATGCTCATCATGTTCATGGGTGGCCCGGAGTACGTCTTCGTCGCGAGCATGGGAGTCGGCCTCATCGTCCTGATCAGGTGGATGGCGATGGACAGCACCTATCGATCCACCAAGCGAAGACTCCGCCTGGCCAAGGAGCACGCCAACCAGTACATCCTCCCTGAGGACCTCGACTACCCCTGCCAGCAGCTCCTGCGCCGCGCGCAGAACGCGGTCGAGGCGATCATGGGCTCGGCGGTGCACAAGGCGGGCCTGATCGACAGCATCGAGAACCAGGTGTCGCTGCCGGAGGAGATCTGGCAGATCGCCACCCGGCTGCGCAAACTGTCGTCGATGCACGCCGAGCACGGGAAGATCATCCCCCGGGAGCTGCCGCCGGGCATGGAGGACGCGTTCAAGCCGTACACCAGCGCGCTCGACGCCGCCTGGACGTCGCTGTCCCAGCGCGTACGTTACCTGGAGAAGTACGCCAAACAGGTGCTCAAGGCGGACAAGGTCTACCACGCCCACACCCGGCTGGAGAAGCTGGCCGCCAAGACGCCGGAGTACCAGCAGCTCATCGCCGAGACCGTGCGCGACGAGCTGGCCCACGAGCGCATCAGGGAGCTGTCCGACCAGGCCGCGCACGTGCGCAAGCTGTTCGAGGAGAGCATTCTCCAGGCCAGGCAGGCGGCCGGGGAGCTGTTGCGCTCGCCGCTCACGTAGAGGGGGCCGCGCGCCGCAGGAGCTCCAGCGTCCTGCGCATGCCGGCCTCGTTCCCGAGGCTGCGGTAGATGTCCCTGGCCTGCTCCAGCGGCTCCACCGCCGCCCCGCGCCCGCCCGCGTCCAGGTGCGCCTCGCCGAGGTAGCGCAGGCTCCTGGCCATCCACCACCGGTCCTCCAGCTCCGCGAACTCGTGCACCGCCCGCCGCAGCTCCTGCTCGGACTCCTCGATCCGGCCGAGCCTGGCCAGCGCCCGCCCTGCGGACACCGCGGTCCTGGCCACCCCCCACGAGTCGCCCAGCGCGAGGAGGATCTCCTCGCAGCGCCGCACGTGATCCAGCTCGCGCAGCCCGTTGTCGGGGTCGCCCACCTCGCCGGCGGCCCGCAGGCAGCGCGCCTCCTCCCACAGCTCCCCGCGCTGCTTGAACATCTCGCCGGCCCGGTCGAGGCTGAAGCCGGCCCTGGTGAACAGGTTCGCGGCCAGCCGGCGGTCGCCGTCGCGGTACTCGCCGCGGGCCTGGGCCGCCAGCACCTCGCCGTAGACGCGCAGGGTCTGCGCCTCGGAGTAGCGGTTGCCCTCCCGCTTGAAGATCTCCAGGGCGTCCTCCAGCAGCTCCCTGGCCTCCTCAGGCCGCCGCTCCGCCATCCGCATCTCGGCCAGGTTGCGCTGGGTGCGGGCCATCCACCACAGGTCGTCCTCGCCCTTGAACGCGGTGATGGCCCCGATCAGGTAGTCCTGCGCCCGGTCCAGGTTGCCGTCGCTGAACAGCGTCATGCCGATCGTGCGCATGGCCCTGGCCGCCCACCAGGACTCGCCCAGCTCTTCGAAGATCGCTAACGCTTGTTCCGACTCGGCCAGCCCGCGCTCGCGCAGGCCCAGCCCGCCGTGCACGGCCGCGGCGTCGAGCAGCGCGATGGCCAGCGAGCGGCGGTCGCCGCTCTGCTCCGCGGCCTGGCAGCCCAGCTCCGCCACGGCCACCCAGTCGGCCCAGTACGCGCGCAGCGAGTGGCACAGCGAGCAGAACGCCCTGGCCAGCCCCCACGTCAGCTCCCAGAGCCGGAGCTGGTGGGCCAGGTGGACCATGGCGATGAGCGAGAGCCGCTCGGCGTTGAGCCAGTCGCCCGCCCCGTGCTGCCCCTCGGCGCTGGCCCGCCGGCCGCCCCTGCTCCAGTCCTGCGGCCAGCGGTTCTGGGCGGCCTCCTCGGCGCGGCGGCGGTAGCCGTAGAGCACCCGCTCGATGGCGGCCCTGCGCCGCTCCTCCTCGTCCTGGCCGGCCAGCTCGGCGGCGAACACCCGGACCAGGTCGTGCAGGCGGTAGCGCATCGTGCCGGTCTGGTCGGTGCCCGAGCACTCGGCGAGCTGGGCGTCCATCAGCGCCTCCAGCTGGTCGGCGCCGTCGAGGCCGGAGCTGTCGAGCAGCTCGCCGGCCACCCAGCCGGGCACGTCGGGCGAGGTCAGCGCGCTGAGCAGGCGCAGCAGGCGGCGCTGCATGCCGGTGCAGTCGTCGTAGCTGAGCTGTACGGAGGCGCGCACGCTCTTGTCCACCGTGGGCGCCACTTCCAGCAGGTCGAGGATGCGCCGCGTGTCCGCGAGGCGGTTGGCCATCTCGCGCATCGTCCACTGCTCGCGGGTGGCCAGCCGGCCGCCGCAGATGTTGATCGCCAGCGGCAGGTAGTCGCACAGCCGCACGACCTCCTTGGCGGCCTCCAGGTCGTCCACGACCCTGGCCCCGCCGGCCAGCCTGGCCAGCAGCTCCACCCCGTGCGCCTCGCTGAACTCGCCGAGCCGCGTGTCGTGCGTGCCGTTCAGGAAGAGCGGGGCGCGGGAGGTGACCAGCACCGCGCAGCCGGGCTCGGCCGGGATCAGCGGCTTGACCTGCTCGGCGGCGTGCGCGTTGTCCAGGCCGATGAGGATCCTGCGGCCCTTGGTCCAGGTCAGCCAGAGCTTGCGCAGCTCCTCCAGCCCGCCGGGATCGGTGGTCAGGCGCACGTCCAGCGCCCGCAGGAACCCGATCAGCACCTCGTCGGGCCGCACCGGGGCGTCCACGCCGCCGCGCAGGTCGGCGTAGAGCCGGCCGTCGGGGAACCAGCCGGCCACCTCCTGCCCGAACCTGGTCATCAGCGCCGACTTGCCGACGCCGCCGCGCCCGTACACGGAGACGACCAGGGGCGGCGAGAGGTCGGCGGACCCGCGCCGGGCGGAGAACACCTCGCGCAGCTCCGCCAGCGCCTCGGTGCGGCCGGTGAAGTGCTCGGGCACGGGCGGCCACTGGTCGGGGGCCGGCGGGCCGGGCTCCGACCGGGGCCGGGCCCTGCCGGCGCCGCCGCGCGACTCGGTGGTGGCCCAGGTGGTCAGGCCGACGAGCAGGGCCGCGGCCACGGTGACGCCGATCTTGGCGGCGGGCGGGATCTCCCACTCCACGGACGCGGCCAGCACACTCGCGGCGGCGGCGGCCAGACCGGCGGAGACGGGAGCCGCCCAGGGCATCCTTCTGCGTCGTGGTTCATCCGGAAGGTTGTCCCCTGTCAACGAACACCCCCTTTGGGGGTGATTCAAGCCGATGGGGTACGGCTCGCGCCAGCCGTACCCCACCGTTCACTCAGATTCCGATCACATGGCAGGTGGCCGTCATGGTCTTGCTCGGGTCGCTCTCCGAGGTGGCGGTGAGCTTGACCTTGGCCAGCCGGTCGCCGCCCGACTCGCGCACGGCGTTGACGGTCACGAGCGACTGCTTGCCGAAGGCGACGGAGGCCAGCGCGTTGGGCACCTGGGTGGTCCAGCCCTTGCCCTGGACCTCGGCCTTGAGGCGGTAGAGGTCGGACTTCAGGTACGTGCTGACGTCCTCCGGGTGCTGCCCCGGCGCCGGGGCCGCCTTGCCGGTGTTGAACAGCGGGAATTTGCAGGTGGAGACGTTCCTGGCGGTGGGGATGCCCGCGGCGGGCAGCAGCTTGAGCCCGCGCCGCTGCGGTCCGGCGCCGTCGAGCGAGCGGATCGCGACGGTGTAGGAGAGCTCACCCTCGCGGTTGCGGTGCACGTCGGTGATGTAGAAGTGCAGGCGGTTGGCCTCGTCGACGTACTCGTACTCGCTGCCGGAGTCGGTGCCCGCGTGGAAGAGGGCGTCGGAGAGCTGCCGGTAGTCGCCGATCGTGATCGGCACCTTGGTCCCGTCGGGCAGCACGTAGTCGGTCATGCCGATGTCCTGCGGGTTGGCGTCGATCACCCACTCGAACGCCGGGAGCTTCCAGCCGGGCCCGCGGTCCTCGTTCTTGGTCTTGGCCAGCAGCACGCCAGAGTCGGGGGTGAAGGAGTCGCTGCCCATGCGGTCCACGACCTCGACGGTGTAGTTCTCCCAGCCGCCGCCGTCGCACAGCGGGTCGGTGGTGACGTCGCAGGCGGGGCTCTTGTCACCGGTGTCGAAGGAGATGTTGACACCCGACAGCCCGTTCTCGCCCGGCTGCACGGACCGGGCCGTGACCCGCGCCGTGACCAGCCCCGACTCGTCGAGGGCCTCGCGCGAGAGCCGCAGCACGTTCTGCTCGTCCACCATGCCGAGCTTGATCTTGTTACGCAGCATGTGGTGGGCGCCCATGGACGCGCCGCCGGTGGGCGGGATCAGCCAGCGGGAGTGCGGGCCGCCTGGGCCGTTGAAGCTGCCGCGGCTGAGCATCTCCCAGATGCCGGTGTAGGCCCTGTTCACCGGGACGGCGTAGGGATTGTTGTAGTTGTCGGCGATGCCCATGATGTGGCTCAGCTCGTGGGCGTAGACCGCCATGCCCGAGCTCTCGGCCTGCACCGAGTCGATGCCGAAGCGGGCGTTGGGCCAGAAGCTGGAGCCGGCCTGCCAGGACGTCCACTCCACGTAGCGGGTCGGCGACCAGTTGGGCAGCGCGGGATCGGGCGGACCCCACTCGTCGGTGACGTCCTCCTTGGTGGGGAACTTCATCATGCCGAACTCCTGCCAGGTGGACGATTCGTCCTGGCCGGCGCTCAGGTAGAAGACGAAGTCGAACTGGGCGGCCACCTCGGGGCCGACGGCGGCGAGCCAGGCGGCGTTCCCGTCGGTACGCAGGTTCTTGGTGCAGGAGTCGCCCGCCGGACACGCCGACCGCTGGTACTCCATCGCGTACTCGTGGTCCTTGCCGGGCATCGTGTACGGGCCGAACCCGGTCAGCTCCACGCCGATCCGCCCGCCGGAGTCCTCCATCCAGTACTCGTGGATGGTGTGCCCCTTGTTGAGGTCGTTCGGGGTGTTGAGGAAGTCCTGGTAGAACGTGGCGACCTGCTCGCGCGGGATGTCGTGGGCCTCGGCGCTCGGGTTGCCGAAGACCGTCGAGCCCTTGGGCTGGGTCACCACGAACTGCTGGTTGGGGTAGTCGAGCAGGACGAGCGCGCCCTTGAAGGTGCGCTGCGAGCCCTTGACCGAGGGGTCGCTCCAGTTGGTGCCGGGCGGCTTCTTGTAGTCCGCCCACGTCATGTTGTCGGGGTTCTCCCAGTTCTGCGGGTCGATGGGCTTGAGGTTGCCCGGTAAGGGGCGGGTACGCAGGGCCTGGGCGTCGTCGAGGGGTGTGTCCGACTGCCAGGGCTGCGTCTGCGGCCAGTGGTCCAGCCGCCACGGGTGCTCAGGATCTTCGGGGGGTGCTGCGGAAGCAGGGGTCGCCATCAGGCTCACCGGGATCAGCACGATGGCCGCCAGCAAACCCTTCAGCAGCTTCTTCGGGGCGTTCACGGATTGACGGTATAGACGTTATTGACGGAGATCACCGAGCAGTTGTAGGGAAGACACGTAGTGGCGTTTCCGTCATTTGATGAAAAATCCACGTAGAGGCGGGACTGTGGCGGATCTTCAGCGGACCGTTGACGAGCTCGCCGCCCGGCTCGACCGCCCCGCCCTGCTGGAGGACCGCGTCCAGCGCGTGGTGGCGTACAGCGAGCAGAGCGGCGCCATGGACGACGTGCGCCGCGACTCGATCCTGCGCCGGCACACCGTGCCCGAGGTGCGGCAGTGGTTACGGGACGCGGGCATCCACGAGGCCACCGGGCCGCTGCGCACGCCCGGCGCCCCGCACCTGGGGCTGCTGCCGCGCGTCTGCGTGCCGATCAGGCACGCGGACGGGCTGCTCGGGTTCCTGTGGCTGATCGACGCGGAGCCGCCCATGTCGGACGCCGGCGTCGCCGAGGCGGCCGCCGCGGCACCCGGGCTGGCGCTGGCCCTGTTCCATGAGAGCCTGGCCAGCGGGCTGGCCTCGCACCGGGAGCTGGAGGCGGTCACCGGGCTGTTGCTCGGCGGGCGGGAGGCGGCCAAGGACGCCGCCGAGCAGCTCATCGAGGCCGGCGCGTTCCCGCAGGCGCAGCCGGTGAGCGTGCAGGTGGCCAGGCCGCGCGCGGCCGAGCCGGACGACGCGCTGCGGCTGGCGCTGGAGCAGGGGCTGCTCGCGCTGCGGCGGCGGCTGAGCGGGCACCACCCGCTGCATCTGGTGCGCTACGACCACGCCGTGCTGCTCACCGCCGGTCCGCCGGTCCCGGCCGACGACCTGCACGCGGCCATGCCGGTGCCGGTGGTCGTGGGGGTCGGCCGGCCGAGGCCGGCGCTGGTGCAGGCGGCCGGGTCGTACCGGGAGGCCAGGCACGCGGCCGAGGTGGGCGCGCGGGTGCCCGGTCTGGGGCGGACGGCGGAGTGGGCGCGGCTGGGCGTGTACCGGATGCTCACCCAGGTGCCGGACCAGGAGCTGCATCCGGGGCTCGAAGGGCTGCTCGCCGACGCGCAGTACCTGCCGCTGCTGGAGACGCTGGAGACGTACCTGGACCTGGCGGGCAGCGCGGTGGCGACCTCGCGCGCGCTGCGGCTGCACCGCACCTCGCTGTACTACCGGCTACAGCGGGTGGAGGAGCTGGCGCGGACGGATCTGAAGGACGGCGGCGAGCGGCTGGCGCTGCACCTCAGCCTCAAGCTCGCGCGACTGTCGGGGCGCTACCTACCTAGGGATTCACATAGTTCGCCCTGATTGCGGTGATGTCTCGGATTCACGTTTAATGCTCTGAGGGCCAATTCTGACGGGGAGTAGGAATGCCGTCCGCGAAGCGTGCCAGGCAGCCGTTGGGCCGGCGCGCGCCCGCGCCGGTCGTGATCCACTCCGCGCCGCTCGTGCTGCCCATGAGCGCCGAGCCCGTGCGCGGCGGCGCGGTGGCCACCAGGGGCGGGCGGGTGCTCGCCGTGGGCCCGCGCGTGGAGCTGCGGACGTCCTACCCGGCCGCCGAGGAGGTGCGCTGGCGCGGCATGATCGTGGCGGGACTGGTGGACGCGTGCTCCCCCGTGCCCTGCACCGCCCCCGGAGTGACGGCGCGCGCCCGGGTGGTGTCGGACCTGGCCGATCCCGGCGGCTTCCCCGGCATCTCCTACGTCAGGGTGACGAGCCGGAGCGAGGAGGAGTGGGAGGGCAGCGAGCGCGACGCCGTCATCACCGCCATCCGCGAGATCGACCGGCCGTGCGCGGTCGGGATCGCCGTGCACACCCGCGACTTCCAGGTGCTGGAGGACGTCGCCGTGCTGGCCAGGACCTTCGGGCTGCGGCTGCTGGTCGATCTGGCCCGGCACTCCCCCGCGACGCTGGACGAGGCCGGGGTGCTGGGGCCGCTGTGCCACGTGGTGTGCGCCAGGCCGCTGGACCCGGGCGAGCGCAAGCTGCTGCGGCTGCGCAGGACCGTGGTGGCCCTGTGCCCGGCGGCGGAGGACGCGCTGGCCCTGCTGGAGGAGGGCAACGTCGTCGCCTTCTGCGACACCGGCGACGTCGGGCCGCTCGGGTCGGCCGCGGCCGTGCGGCGGCGCGTGCGCGCGCTCGGCCTGCGGCCCCGCGGGCTGGACCGCCGGCTGGTGGAGGCCGCCACCCTGGGCGGGGCCAGGGCGCTGGGCATGGACCGGGGCAAGGACCGGATCGGGGCGCTGGCTCCCGGCGCCCGCGCCGACTTCGCCGTCTACGACGCCCGGGGGCGGTATCCGTACTCGGCGCTGCTGGCCGAGCCGCCGTGCCTGGGCACCGTCGTCGGCGGCACCCTGGCCAGAACGGCCTGACCCCGGGCCGCTTCACCGGAACTGGGCGTCCACCAGCACCAGCAGCTCGCGCAGCTGCTCACGCTGCTCCTCCGACAGCACGGCGAACAGGTCCTCCCCCGCCTGCCTGCGCGCGTCGCGGGCCCGCTCCGCCAGCTCCCGCCCCTCAGGGGTGATCACGAGCAGCGTCGAGCGGCGGTTGGCCGGATCGACCTCCCGGCGCACCAGCCCGGCCTCCTCCAGCGCGTCCACGACGGGGGTCAGCGAGCGCGGCACGATGCGCAGCTCGTCGGCGAGCGCGACCATGCGCAGGGGCCGCCCGGCGTCGGCGAGCGCCCGCAGCGCCCGCGCCTGGCCGGGGTTGAGCCCCAGCGGCACGAGCTGATGACTGTAACCGTGCCGCAACCGCTTGCCGACCAGGAACAAGAGCTCGGCGAGCTCCTTCTCTGCCATGCCGATCAGTTTAGCGGAACAATTATGAGTTAACCTCTGTTTGAGTGGACATCTGAAAGGAGGCCCCACTTGGCGGAGGAACCCCGTGCGCCGCTCGGGCGCATCGTCAAGCTGTTCGGCGCCTACCGCGGCCGCCTGAGTGTGGTGGCCTCGCTCATCGTGCTGTCGTCGCTGGTCTCGCTGGCCTCGCCGTTCCTGCTGCGCGAGGTGCTGGACGTGGCGATCCCGGCCAGGGACGCCGGGCTGCTCACGCTGCTGGCGCTGGGCATGGTCGCCGTGGCGGTCACGACGAGCGTGTTCGACACACTGCAGACGCTCGTCTCCACCACCGTCGGCCAGCGGGTGATGCACGACCTGCGGATCGCGGTCTACACCCACCTCCAGCGGATGTCCCTGGCCTTCTTCACCAGGACCAGGACGGGCGAGGTGCAGTCGCGCATCGCCAACGACATCGGCGGCATGCAGTCGGTCGTCACCTCGACGGCCGCCTCCTTCGTCTCCAACCTGACCGGCGTGATCGCCACGATCGTCGCCATGGCCGCGCTCGACTGGCGGCTGACCCTGGTCTCGCTCGTGCTGCTGCCGCTGTTCGTGTGGATCAGCCGCAGGGTCGGCGCCGAGCGCAGGCGCATCACCGCCGAGCGCCAGCGCAAGCTGGCCGGCCTGGCCACCATGGTGCAGGAGTCGCTGTCGATCAGCGGCATCCTGCTGGGCCGCACGATGGGCCGCTCCACCGAGCTGACCGAGCGCTTCGGCAAGGCGTCGGACGAGCTGGCCGAGCTGGGGGTGCGGACCAGCATGGCGGGGCGGTGGCGGCAGTCGCTCATCCAGATCGTGATGGCGGCGATGCCCGCCACGATCTACTGGGCGGCCGGCCACACCAGCGCGATCTCGGTGGGCACGCTGGTGGCCTTCACCACGCTGCAGACCGGCCTGTTCAGGCCGGCCGTGTCGCTGCTGCGGCTCGGGGTCGAGGTGCAGACCTCGCTGGCGCTGTTCGGGCGCATCTTCGAGTATCTGGACCTGCCCGTGGACATCCGTCCCGGCACGCGCCGGCTCGACGGCGTACGCGGCGAGGTGCGTTTCGAGCACGTCGGCTTCTCCTACGGCGAGGAGCCCACGCTGACGGACGTGGACATCACCGTCCCCGCCGGCACGAGCGTGGCGATCGTCGGCGAGACCGGGTCGGGCAAGACCACGCTGAGCTACCTGCTCCCCCGGCTCTACGACGTCACCGGCGGCCGCGTCACGATCGACGGGGTGGACGTGCGGGAGCTGACGTTCGAGACGCTGAGCGACGCCGTGGGCGTGGTGTCGCAGGAGACGTACCTCTTCCACGCCTCGATCGCCGACAACCTACGCTTCGCCCGCCCCTCGGCCACCGACGAGGAGCTGGAGGCGGCGGCGCGGGCGGCGCGCATCCACGACCACCTCGCCGCGCTGCCCGACGGCTACGACACGCTGGTGGGCGAGCGCGGCTACCGGTTCTCCGGCGGGGAGAAGCAGCGCCTGGCCATCGCCCGCACGCTGCTGCGCGACCCGCCGGTGCTGATCCTCGACGAGGCCACCAGCTCGCTCGACACGCAGACGGAGCTGGCCGTGCAGCAGGCGCTCGACGCGCTGGCGCGGGGCCGTACGACGATCACGATCGCCCACCGCCTGTCCACGATCCGCGACGCGGACCAGATCGTGGTGCTCGACCAGGGGCGCGTCGTGGAACGCGGCACCCACGACGAGCTGATGGCCCGCCGGGGCCACTACGCGGCGCTGGTGAGCCGCGATCAGCCCCTAGAACTCGTCTAATTCCATTTTAAACGTGTCATGCCTCACATTCCGGCTAGACCGGAATCCGCCCGTTGGAACGGTGCGTTTGTTCCCCCGGTGCATCCCCAAGGCAAGGACCCGTTTTGTCTCCCACATCCTCCACGTTCAGAGCCCTGCGTCATCACAATTACCGGCTCTGGGCGGGAGCTGATCTCGTCTCCGTCACCGGCACCTGGATGCAGGTGCTGGGCGTCAACTGGCTCATCCTCACCCTGACCGGCTCGGCGACCAGCGTCGGCCTGAGCCTGGTCATGCAGGCGCTGCCGACGCTGCTGCTGGGCATGTGGGGCGGCGCGCTGGCCGACCGGCTGCCCAGCCGGCCGGTGGTGGTCGCCGCCCAGCTCGCGCAGGCCGCGCTCGCCGCGGTGCTGGCGGTGCTGGCGTTCGCGGACGTGCGCTCCGTGCTGCCCCTCTACGGCGTCGCGCTGGCCGGAGGGCTGGTCTCCGCGCTGGGCGGCCCCGCGCTCGGCCGGTTCGGCGCCGAGGTGGTGCCGCCCGTCGACCTGCCGAACGCGATGGCGCTCGGCTCGATACTCAACTCCGCCGGCCGCATCCTGGGCATGAGCCTGGCCGGCGTGCTGCTGCCGCTCACCGGCATGGGCGGGCTCTTCGTCATCAACGCCGCCAGCTTCTTCGTGGTGATCGCGGCCGTGGCGGCCATGCGGCGCGCGGAGTTCCACGTGCTGGCCGCCGCCGAGCGGCAGCCGGGCGCCGTGGCGGACGGGCTGCGGTACGTGCTGCGCACGCCGTGGCTGCTGGCCGTCCTGGCACTCTGGTTCGTCTCGGGCAGCGTCGGGCGCAACTACCAGGTCACCATGGCGGCCATGAGCGCCGGCCCCCTCGACTCGGGCGCCGGTGGGTACGGCCTGCTGTCCACGGTCTTCGCCGTCGGCACCGTGCTGGGCGGTTTCCTGGCCGCCACCAGGGCGCACCTGACGTTCAGGCTGCTGCTGATCACCACGTTCGTCACGGGCGTGGCGCAGTCGCTGAGCGGGCTGATGCCCTCGTTGTGGACGTTCGCGCTCATGATGGTGCCGATCGCGGCCGGCGCGGTGGCGCTCGACACCACCGTCTCCGCCAGGGCGCAGCTCGACAGCCCCGAGGAGATGCGCGGCCGGGTCATCGCGGCCCTGTCCATCGTCAGCGCGGGGGCGGGCGCGGCCGGCGGGCCGCTGCTCGGCTGGCTCAGCGACACGCTCGGCCCGCGGGTCGCACTGGAGATCGGCGGCGTGTCCTGCGTGGCGGCGGCCCTGCTCACGGCCGTGGCGCTGGCCCGGCTGTCCGGGCGCACCTTCAGGCAGGCCGTCACGGTACGGCCGAGCCTCGAGAACGCCTGACCCCCCGGGAATTTTTGCCTTACCCCTCTTGGCTGGATCTCTGTGAGCAGGTAACCTACAACTGAAGTTAGAGGTTAACTGCAACCGAGATCCCAGCGAGGAGGGTGGACCATGTTGTTGACCTCGATCGACCCGTTCTTCCAGGAGTTCGAGCGGCAGTTCAACCGGCTGGCCCGGCAGACCTTCGACAACAGCGGCGGCGCCGTGATGCCGATGGACGGGCTGCGCCGCGCGGACGACGTGCTCCTGCGCTTCGACCTGCCCGGCATCGACCCCGACTCCATCGAGGTGACGGTGGACCGCGGCGTCCTCAGCGTCAGCGCCCGCCGCGAGGAGGAGGTCGCCGAGGACGAGCGGCTGTTCGTCAGGGAGCGCACCATGGGCACGTTCACCCGGCGGGTCTACCTGTCGGAGCACCTCGACAGCGACAAGATCGACGCCGGGTACGCCAACGGCGTGCTCACCGTCCGCATCCCGGTCCTGGAGCGGGCCAAGCCGCGTAAGGTGGCGATCCAGCGCGGCGAGGCCAAGGCCATCAAGGCCTGATGCGCGCGGTCCGGGGGCGGGGGTTCGACCCGCCCCCGCGCCACGAGGAGAATGGGAGCATGCCGGACCTGCCCTTCGACGACGAACACGCGCCGCTCTACTCCCTCGGGCAGGTCGCGGAGATGCTCCAGGTCCAGCAGGCGTTCCTGCGGCGGCTCGACCAGCACGACGTCATCAGGCCGAGCCGGTCGAGCGGCGGGCAGCGGCGTTACTCGCGCCGCGACATCATCGTCGTGCAACACGTGACGCGCATGACCCAGGAGGGCATGACGCTCATCGCCATCCGCCGCATCCTGGAGCTGGAGCGCGAGGTCGCGGTGCTGCGCCGCGAGCTCAAGGAGGCCCGCGCCCGGCTGCGCGAGCAGGCTGGGCCCGACGCGCGGTGAGCGCGAAGGACGGGCGCGAGAGGTGGTGAGCGCCCGGCCGGGTGTGCCGGGCGCGTACCCTCGTGACGTGCACAACACCCGATACGCGCCCTCCGGCATGGTGTGCAGCGTCGACCACCTGGCCTCGGCGGCCGGGCTGACGATGCTGGAGCGCGGCGGATCCGCCGCGGACGCGGCCATCGCCGTCAACGCCGTGCTCGCCGTCGTCGCCCCGCACCTGTGCGGTCTCGGCGGCGACCTGTTCGCCCTGGTGCACGAGCCGGGCCGCAGGGGCGAGGTGAGCGCGCTCAACGCCTCCGGACGGGCGGGGTCCGGTGCGGATCCCGCCCGGCTGCGTGCCGAGGGCCACACGCGCATGCCGCACCTGCACGACATCAGGTCCGTTCCGGTGCCCGGCTGCGTGGACGGCTGGGCGGCGCTGCACGAGCGGCACGGCCGCCTGCCGCTGGCGGAGCTGCTCGCGCCCGCGATCCGGCTGGCCGATCACGGGTTCCCCGCCTCGCCGCTGATGGTGGCCGGCGCCCCGGGCGCGGCCCGGCGGCCCGGGGGCGCCGACTTCGCCGCCGTACGCGCCGCGGGCGACCGCATGACCAGGCCGGGCGTGGCCCGCGCGCTGCGTGCCGTGGCCGAGCGCGGCAGGGACGGCTTCTACCTGGGCGAGTTCGGCCAGGGGCTGATCGGGCTGGGCGCCGGCGAGTACACCGAGGCGGATCTGGCCGCGCCGGGCGCCGACTGGGTGGAGCCGCTGAAGGTGCGCGTGTACGGCCACGACGTCTGGTCGATGCCGCCCAACTCGCAGGGCTACCTGCTGCTGCGCTCGCTGGCCATCGCCGAGGGCCTCGACCTGCCCGCCTCGCCCCGTCATCCCGGCTGGGCCCACCTGCTGGCCGAGTCCGCCAGGGTGGCCGGGTACGACCGGCTCGACGTGCTGCACGAGGCCGCCAAGGACCTGCTCGACCCGGCCGAGACGGCCAGGCGGCGGGCCCTGGTCGATCCGCGCTCCCGGCTGCGGCTGCGGGCCCCGGCCGAGGCGGGCGACACGACGTACCTGTGCGTGGTCGACTCCGACGGCATGGGCGTGTCGCTGATCCAGTCGAACGCCTCCGGGTTCGGCAGCATGCTCTTCGAACCCCGTACCGGCATCAACCTGCACAACCGCGGCATCGGCTTCTCCCTCAAGCCCGGCCACCCCGCCGAGTACGGGCCAGGCAGGCGCCCGCCGCACACCCTGACGCCCGCGCTGATCACCCGCCGCGACGGCACGCTGCGCTCGGTCGTCGGCACGATGGGCGGCGACGCGCAACCGCAGATCCTGCTGCAGGTCATCACCCGCCTGCTGCTGCACGGCGAGGAGCCGGGGCAGGCGATCGCGGCCCCGCGCTGGCGGCTGGGCACCGGCGGCACCGGCTTCGACACCTGGGACGCGCCCGACGACGCCGTGCTCGACCTGGAGGAGGGCGCGAGCTGGGGCGACGGGCTGGCCGCGATCGGGCACCGGGTGGCGGCGCTGCCGTACGGGAGCTCGTTCGGCCACGCCCACCTGATCGACGTGCGCGCCGACGGCATGCTGGCAGGCGCCGCGGACCCCCGTTCACTGGTCGGTTCCGCGATTGGACGGTGACCGTCCGGGTAGCGAGCCACACCATGGCTACGGACGTCATCACTCTCATCACGCAGGACCACAGGGTCGTGGAAGGCATCTTCGACAAGCTCAAGAAGGGGCAGGGTGACCAGAAGGCCCTCGTCTCCGAGCTGCACGCCCTCCTGATCGCGCACGCGCGCGCCGAGGAGGACCGCGTCTATCCCGGCATCGACGCCCACCACAGCGTCGAGGAGCACAAGGAGGCGGAGGTCCTGCTCGACTCGCTCGTCCGCGCGCAGCCGGGCACGGCCGAGTTCGCCAAGGCTCTCGACGAGCTCGTCGAATCCATCAACCACCACGTCGAGGAGGAGGAGACCAAGCTCCTGCCCTCACTGAAGAAGTCGGCCGACGCCAAGGAGCTGGAGCGGCTCGGCAAGGCGTTCCAGCAGCGCAGGGCCGAGGAGCTGGCGGCACTGGGCTCCCCCTCCGCCTCCGCCTCGCCGGACGAGCCCACCAAGGCCGAGCTGTACGAGCAGGCGAAGCAGGCCGACATCCCCGGCCGCTCCCAGATGGACAAGGAAGAGTTGGCGCAGGCCATACAGCAGGGCAAGTCCTAGGATTTCGGTCCGCACTGTGGGTAGGAGGCGCGTATGACCGAAACACCTCCGAACCGGCACGGCATGGCGGACGAGCAGGAGATCGAAGTCACCGAGTGGACTGACGATCTCGGCCTCCACCACGAGGTCGTCGAGGATGACCCGCAGCGCCGGGACACCCTGGACGAACGCCTGCGCCGGGAGGCGCCCGAGCGCCTGCGCGAGCCCCGGCCCAAGCACCGGCTCACCCAGCCGGACGAAGGGCTGGAGCCGGACCGGGACGACGAGGAGATCGGCGTGGACTACCTCGACGACAACGACGACATGTCCGCCGAGGAACGCGCGGTCCGCATCGATCCCGACGAGAACCTCACGTGAGGCGTTCCAGCGCGGGCACCAGCGCATGCAGGTCGTCGACGATCACGTCGGCGGCCTGCGCCGCTGGGCGGTCGGCGTGCAGGTAGCCCCACGGGCCTCGGCGCAGCAGCGCCGTGCGCATGCCCGCCGCGGCCGCCGGGAGCACGTCGTTGTCGAGCCGGTCGCCCACGTAGAGGATCTCGGCCGGCTCCCGGCCCGCGACCGCGGCCACCTTGGCGAAGAAGCCCGCCTCCGGCTTGGACACCCCCCACCCCTCCGAGGTGTGCACCGAGTCGGCCGGCAGGTCCATCGCGACGAGCGCGTCATAGGCCCGGCGAGGCTGGTTGCCGGCGATGATCACCTGGTAGCCGGCCGCTCCGATGGCGGACAGGGCCTCGCGCACGTCCGGATAGAGGTCGTCGGCGTCGAAGTGGTTGCGCAGGCCGTCAGGCTCGTCCCGCTCCCAGGCGGCCTCCTCGCTGTCCAGGTCGAACCCCGGGCGGATGAGCCGGAAGGCGTCACCGTGCGGGCGGTCGAGCGCGGCCATCCCGCCGAGCAGGCCCATCAGCAGGAAGTGGCTGACGCCCAGCCGCTCGGCCCACCGCGACCAGATGCGCGTCTCGCTGATCAGCGTCTCGCCGACGTCGAACACCACTGCCTTGATCATCGATCCCCCTGCACGCACGTTTCACCTCAGTTGTCCGGCCACTAGGCGACACCGGACGAAGTATCTGCAAGGGGGATTTTTCCATGCATTCATCGCGTGACGCGAAGGACCGCCAGCTCGACGAGCACCGCGTCCCTCTCGACGACCTCAACATGACCACCGACCAGGGCATCCGGGTCGACGACACGGACAACTCGCTCAAGGCCGGCACTCGCGGGCCGACCCTCATGGAGGACTTCCACTTCCGCGAGAAGATCACCCGCTTCGACCACGAGCGCATCCCCGAGCGGGTGGTGCACGCCAGGGGCTCGGGCGCGTACGGGATCTTCGAGCTGTACGAGCCGCTCGGCGACCTCACCTCCGCCGAGTTCCTCAACGACACCTCGGTCAAGACCCCCACCTTCGTGCGCTTCTCGACCGTGGCCGGCTTCCGCGGCTCCGCCGACACCGTACGCGACGTGCGCGGCTTCGCCACGAAGTTCTACACCACCCAGGGCAACTTCGACCTGGTCGGCAACAACATCCCCGTCTTCTTCATCCAGGACGGCATCAAGTTCCCCGACTTCGTGCACGCCGTCAAGCCCGAGCCGCACAACGAGATCCCGCAGGCGCAGTCGGCGCACGACACGTTCTGGGACTTCATCCAGCTCCAGCCCGAGTCGCTGCACATGATCATGTGGGTGATGTCCGACCGGGCCATCCCGCGCAGCTACCGGATGATGCAGGGGTTCGGGGTGCACACGTTCCGGCTGGTGAACGCCTCGGGGAAGGGCACGTTCGTCAAGTGGCACTGGCGGCCGAAGCTGGGGACGTACTCGCTGGTGTGGGACGAGGTGCTGCGCATCCAGGGCAACGACCCCGACTTCAACCGCCGCGACCTGTGGGAGGCGATCGAGCGCGGTGTGTACCCGGAGTTCGAGCTGTGCGTGCAGCTCGTGCCCGAGGAGCGCGAGCACGACTTCGACTTCGACCTGCTCGACCCCACGAAGATCATCCCTGAGGAGCAGGTGCCGTTGCGGGCCATCGGCAAGATGACCCTCAACCGCAACCCGCAGAACTTCCACGCCGAGACCGAGCAGGTCGCCTTCCACACGGCCAACGTCGTGCCCGGCATCGACTTCACCAACGACCCGCTGCTCCAGGCCAGGAACTTCTCCTACCTCGACACCCAGCTCCTGCGCCTCGGCGGGCCCAACTTCCCGCAGATCCCGATCAACCGCCCGATCGCCCCCGTCCGCAACGACCAGCGCGACGGCTTCCACCAGCACCTCATCCACGAGTCGCGCACCAGCTACGCCCCCAACTCCATCAGCGGCGGCTGCCCCGCGGCCGTGGACGGCTACCGGCACTACCAGGAGAAGGTGGAAGGCTCCAAGATCCGTAAGCGCAGCCCCAGCTTCGAGGACCACTACAGCCAGGCCACGCTGTTCTGGAACAGCATGGCCGACTGGGAGAAGCGGCACATCGTCTCGGCGTTCCTGTTCGAGCTGGGGCACGTGGAGCGCAAGCACATCAAGGAGGCCATGGTCGTGCACTGCGGCAAGATCCACCCGGACCTCGGCGCCGCGGTCGCCCAGGGCCTCGGCCTGCCCACGCCGGGCGGCGGCCAGGTGCACTCCCACACCTCCCCCGCGCTCAGCATGACCGACCAGCCCCGCGGCGTCGCCACCCGTAAGATCGCCATCCTGATGGCCAACGGGACGGACGCCGCCGCCGTCACCGCCTTCCGCCAGGCCCTGGAGGGCCAGGGGGCCATCTGCGAGATCGTGGCGCCGCGCGAGGGAGAGATCGGCGGCCTGCCGGTGGACCGGCAGCTCACCGCGGCCAGCTCGGTCCTCTACGACGCCGTGGTGGCGGCGGACGGCGCCGCGCTGGCCTCCTCCGCCCGGGCCGTCTTCTTCGTGCTGGAGGCCTTCCGGCACGGCAAGGCCGTCGGGGGCGTGGGGTCCGGGCGGCAGCTCGTGGAGGCGGCGCGGCTGCCGAACGACGTGGGGGTGATCGTGGGCGACGACATCGCGACCGCCTTCGCGGAGGCGGTGGCGGGGCATCGCTTCTACGACCGGGACGTGTCGGGGGTGCCCGCCTGAGGCTCGCGCCGGGCCGCTTCCGCTGCTAGCGGAGGCGGCCCCTGGATCGGCTCCGGGCTCGACACCTCCATGATCAGGGCGTGAGCTTCTCCAGCGCCTTGGCGATCCGCTTCTCCGACACAGGCGTGGGAGTGCCGAGCGTCTGGGCGAAGAAGCTCACCCGCAGCTCCTCGATCATCCACCGGATCTCCACCACGTCCGGATCCCCGCGCCGCGCCGGATGCAGCCGCTCCAGCACGTCGTGATAGTCGTCCTCGACCTTGTGCACCCGGTCCATCCACTCCTGATCCCGCCACGGCTCCTCGGGCAGCTTGGTGAGCCGGCGGTCGATCGCCCGGATGTATCGCAGGATGTCCGACAGCCGCCGATAGCCGGTGGCCGTCACGAAGCCCGCGTACACGAGCTTGCCGAGCTGGTCCCGTACGTCCCGCGTGGCCGCACCGGCCCGCAGGGTGTCCAGGCGCACGTTCGACTCGTGCCAGACGCTGAGGATCTGCTCCACCTTCGCCAGCACGTCCTGCGCCGTGTCGTACAGGTGGGCCCGCACGTGCTGGTAGAGGCGGTCGAAGCCGACCGGGTCCCAGGCCGGGCCGCCGGCGTCGAGCATGAGCTTGTCGACGGCGGCGTTGACCACGTCGTCGAACAGGGCCACCGCGCCGCCGTGGGGGCTGCGTGACAGGGCCAGCTTGGCCTGGTTGGACAGGCCGCCGAGCAGCGACTTGGCCGGGTTGGTGACGTTGAGCAGGAGCAGGCGGCGCACGCCGGGCCAGTGGGAGCGGCGCTGCTCGGCCTGGGTCTCGAAGATCTTGATGGAGACGGAGTCGCCCGCGTCCACCAGGGCCGGGTAGCCCTTCATGCGGCCCTGCTCGAAGACCTTGGGCAGGGTGCCGAAGCTCCAGGTGTGCAGGCCGGTCTGCTCCAGGTCGTCGCCCGCCTGGGAGAGGGTCTGGCGCAGGCGGGGCGCCAGGCGGCGCTTGAGCGCGTCGAGGTCCTTGTCCTCGGCCACCGTGCGCCTGCGCTCGTCGATCACCCGGTAGGTGATACGCAGGTGGTCGGGCACCTGGTCGAGCTGCCAGGCGTCGCGCGGCACCCGGATGCCCGTCAGGCGCAGCAGCTCGCGTTCGACGGCCTCCAGCAGCGGCTCGGCACCCTGCTTGACGCCGGCGAGCACCTGCTTGGCGTAGTTGGGGGCGGGCACGAAGTTGCGGCGCAGGTTCTTCGGCAGGGAGCGGATCAGCGCGGTGATCAGCTCCTCGCGCAGGCCGGGGATCTGCCAGTCGAAGCCGTCGGAGCTGACCTGGTTGAGCACCTGGAGCGGCACGTGCACGGTGACGCCGTCGGCGTCGGCGCCCGGCTCGAACTGGTAGGTCAGCTTCATCCGCTGGCCGAGCTGTTTCCAGGTGTCGGGGTAGTCGCGGGCGCTGATGTCGGCACCCTCGTTGACCAGCATCTCCGGCGAGAACGTGAGCAGGTCCGGCTGCTCCTGCCTGGCCTGCTTCCACCAGGAGTCGAAGTGGCGGGCCGAGACCACCTCGGCCGGCACCCGCTGGTCGTAGAAGTCGAACAGGGCCTCGTCGTCGACCATGATGTCGCGGCGGCGGGCGCGGTTCTCCAGCTCCTCGACCTCGCCGAGCAGCCGGCGGTTGTCCTTGAGGAACTTGTGGTGGGTGTCCCAGTCGCCCTCGACCAGCGCGTGCCTGATGAACAGCTCGCGCGACAGGTCGGGGTCGATGCGGCCGTAGTTGACCTTGCGGCCGGTCACCAGCGGCACGCCGTACAGCGTGACCTTCTCCAGGGCGATCACGGCGCCCTGGTTCTTCTCCCAGTGCGGCTCGGAGTAGGTGCGCTTGACGAGGTGCTGGGCGAGCGGCTCGACCCAGTCGGGCTCGATCTTGGCGTTGACCCTGGCCCACAGGCGGGAGGTCTCGACGAGCTCGGCCGACATGATCCACTGCGGCTGCTTCTTGGCCAGCGCCGAGCCGGGGAAGATGGCGAAGCGGGCGTTGCGGGCGCCGAGGTACTCCTGGATCGGCCTGCGCCCGTCGGCGCCACGCTTCTCGATCACGTCCTTGACGCCGATGTGCGACAGCAGGCCGACCAGCAGCGAGGTGTGCACGTGGTGCGGGTCGGCCGGGCTGCTGTTGGGGTGGGCGCCGAGCGACTGGCGGATCTGGCTGTAGATGTCCTGCCACTCGCGTACGCGCAGGTAGTTGAGGAACTCGGCCTTGCACAGCCGGCGGAACGCGCTGGAGGACAGCTCCTGCTGCTTCTCGCGCAGGTAGTTCCACAGGTTGAGGTAGGCCAGGAAGTCGGACTCGGGGTCGGCGAAGCGGCGGTGCTTCTCGTCGGCCTGCTGCTGCTTGTCGGAGGGGCGCTCGCGCGGGTCCTGGATGGACAGGGCGGCGGCGATCACCATGACCTCGCGCAGGCAGCCGTTCTTCTCGGCCTCCAGGACCATGCGGCCCAGGCGCGGGTCCACCGGGAGCTGCGCGAGCTTGCGGCCGACGCCGGTCAGCTTGTTCTGGGCGTCGAACGCGCCCAGCTCGTGCAGCAGGCTGACGCCGTCCTTGACCTGGCGGCGGTCGGGCGGCTCGACGAACGGGAACGCCTCGATGTCGCCGAGCCCGATCGAGGTCATCTGGAGGATGACGGAGGCCAGGTTGGTCCGCAGGATCTCGGGGTCGGTGAACTCCGGCCGGCTGAGGAAGTCCTCCTCCTCGTACAGGCGGATGCAGATGCCGTCGGACGTCCGCCCGGAGCGGCCCTTGCGCTGGTTGGCGCTGGCCTGCGAGATGGGCTCGATCGGCAGGCGCTGGACCTTGGTGCGGTGGCTGTAGCGGGAGATGCGGGCGAAGCCGGGGTCCACGACGTACTTGATGCCGGGGACGGTGAGCGAGGTCTCGGCGACGTTGGTGGCCAGCACGACGCGGCGGCCGGTGTGGCGCTGGAAGACGCGGTGCTGCTCGGCGGCGCTGAGCCGGGCGTAGAGCGGCAGGATCTCGGTGTTGCGGAACTCCGCCTTGGCCAGGGCGTCGGCGGCGTCGCGGATCTCCCGCTCGCCCGACAGGAACACCAGGATGTCGCCGGGGCCCTCGCCGATCAGCTCCCTGCAGGCGTCGACGATGCCCTGCGTCTGGTCGTCGTCCTCCTCCAGCGGCCGGTAGCGCACCTCGACGGGGTAGGTGCGGCCGGAGACCTCGATGATCGGCGCGTCGTCGAAGTGGCGGGAGAACCGCTCGGGGTCGATGGTGGCGCTGGTGATGACGACCTTGAGGTCGGGGCGCTTGGGCAGGAGCTGTTTCAGGTAGCCGAGGATGAAGTCGATGTTGAGGCTGCGCTCGTGGGCCTCGTCGATGATCAGCGTGTCGTACTGGTCGAGCAGGCGGTCGTTCTGCAGCTCGGCCAGCAGGATGCCGTCGGTCATGAGCTTGACCAGGGTGCGGTCGCTGGCCTGGTCGGTGAAGCGGACCTTGTAGCCGACCACCTCGCCGAGGCCGGTGCCGAGCTCCTCGGCGATGCGCTCGGCGACCGTGCGGGCGGCGATGCGGCGGGGCTGGGTGTGGCCGATCAGCCCGCGTACGCCCCGGCCCAGCTCCAGGCAGATCTTGGGGATCTGGGTGGTCTTGCCGGAGCCGGTCTCGCCCGCGACGATGACGACCTGGTGGTCACGGATGGCCTCCAGGATGTCGTCCTTGCGCTGCGATACAGGCAGATTTTCCGGATATTTCACTACTGGTACGGCTTCGCGGCGCCGGACCAGCCGCTGCTCGGCGCGTTCCAGGTCGGCGAGGATCTCCGCGACGATCTTGTCGCGCGTGTCGCGGGAGCGCACGCGGCGCATGCCGTCGAGCCTGCGCCGCAACCGCCGCTGGTCGCGCGGCATGAGGTCGGGCAGGCGGGACTGGAGCTCGGCGAGTGGAGAGGACAACGAAGGCGTTCCCATACTGCTTTCAGGATATTTGAGCCCCGCGTCCCCGGAGCCAACCGCCCATGGTGCCTGACGCGCCCGCCTCGCGCATCCCAATATCGCCCGTGTCTAGCGATCGTGGATCGTGACCACGTACCCGTCGGGGTCGGCGAAGCTGAACGTCCGCCCGAAGGGGCCGTCCACCGGCGGGGTCACGATCGGCACGCCCGCCGCCTGGAGCTCGTCGTGCAGCCGCTGGGCGTCGCCTGCCTTGAGCCAGAGCGCGACGCCGGTCCCGGGGCGCTCGGGCAGCTCCACGCCGGGCAGCGGCTCGCGTACGGCGAAGGCGATGGGCTCGGTGGCGAACACGATCGCGTGCGGCGGGCTCACCGGGCTGCGTTCGAGCCCGAGGCGGGTCTCGTAGAAGGCGGCAGCCTGGTCGAGGTCGCGGACCTGCAGGGCGACGAAGTCGATTCCGGTGACGGTCATGGCACTCTCTTTCCATGTCAGAGTTTTGACATTAGCGAGCATATGTCAGAATTCTGACATGACGCAAGACGATGCCACCCGGACCGTCGGCTACCAGCTCAAGCGCGTGCAGGCCGCCCTCAGGGCCGTCATGGACGCCGCCCTGCGCGCCCACGGGCTCACCACACCGCAGTACGTGTGCCTGGAGCTGCTCGGACGGCAGCCCCAGCTGTCGAACGCGGAGCTGGCGCGCGGGGCGTTCGTGACGCGGCAGTCGATGAACGTGGTGCTGCGCAACCTGGAGGAGGCGGGGCTGGTCACGCGGCCCGCCACGGCTCCCTCGGGGCGCGCGCTGCCCACGCGGCTGACGGAGGCGGGGGAACGGGTGCTGGAGGCGGCCAGGGCCGACGTGCTGGCGATCGAGCGGCGGATGACGTCGGGGCTGGGCCGGGCTGAGACGGAGGTGCTGCTGCGGCAGCTCGACGGCATGGCCGAGGCGCTGTCCGGCCCGGAGTGACCGCCTGGGTGCGCCACGCCACACCCAGGCGCGCCGGAGATCGGGTGCCGTCAGGCGTCAGTGGACGCGTTGCATGCGGCCCGCCGCCGCGCGGGCGGCCCCGATGATCCCCGCCTGGTTCTGCAGCGCGGCGGGCACCACCGGGGTGTCCAGCCGGACGTGCGGCAGGAACTTGTCCGCCTTCTTGCTGACACCCCCGCCGATGACGATCAGCGACGGGGAGAACAACATCTCGACGTGGCGCAGGTAGTCCTCCACCCGCTCGGCCCACTTCTCCCAGCTCAGGTCGTGCTTCTCCCTGGCCCGGTCGGAGGCGTGGTGCTCGGCCTCCTTGCCGTTCAGCTCCAGGTGCCCCAGCTCGGTGTTGGGCACCAGCGTGCCGTCCACGAACAGGGCGCTGCCGATCCCGGTGCCGAAGGTCAGCATCAGGATCGTCCCCCGCCGCTCCCGCCCCACGCCGAAGCGCATCTCGGCCAGCCCGGCGGCGTCGGCGTCGTTGAGCACGGTGGCCCCGCCGAACAGCTGCGCCGCGTCCACCCCCACCCAGGAGCGGTCCACGTTGGCGGCCGTCTTGATCACCCCGTTCACCACGACCCCGGGGAAGGTCACCCCGACCGGACCGGTCCATCCGAAATGGCGGGAGATCGTCTCGACCACCGCGGCCACCTCGTCGGGAGCCGACGGCTGCGGTGTGGGAATGCGGAGCCGCTCTTCGAGCAGCTCACCGGCCTCTGTGTCGACGGGCGCGCCCTTGATCCCGGAGCCGCCGATGTCGATGCCCAGCACGTTCATGACTGTCTATCTTCCCCGCAGACGCAAATAACTCTATTTCTGGACCGGCTGAACCCCGACTCTTCCCTCCGCGTATCTCGCGTCACAAGCGCTAACTAGGAGGCAACGGATGCGGCCACGCATCATCACACTCTGCGCTGTTGCGGTCGTCTTGGGAGCGACTCTCACCTCTCCCGCACACGCCACCACCAGGACGCGATTCGACGTCATCAACCTTGTGTCGGACGTTCAGGGCAAAGCCCCGGTCACCGACCCCAAGGTCGTCAACCCGTGGGGCCTGGCCATGGGCAAGACACTGTGGGTCTCGAACACCGGCACCGGTAGTGCCACCGTCTACTCCGGCACGGGCAAGAAGGAGCAGACGGAGGTGGCCATCCCGGGCGGAGCCCCGACCGGCCAGGTGTTCAACCCCGGTGAGGGCTTCACCGTCAAGGGCAAGCCCGCCACGTTCATCTTCTCCAGCCCGAGCGGCGCTATCAGCGGCTGGAACGCCGAGGCCGACCCGGCCAACGCGATCATCGCGGCCTTCACCCGCGGCGCCGACTACAAGGGGCTGGAGCTCGTCCAGACCGAGGACGAGGCGTTCCTGCTGGCCGCGGACTTCGCCAGCGGGCGCATCCACGCCTTCGACGAGGACTTCCGGCGCATCCCGCTGGGCCGGTCGCAGTTCAGGGACCGGGCACTGCCGAAGGGCTACCACGCCTACAACGTGGCGGTGGCCAACGGCAACATCTGGGTCGCCTACGCCCTGCGTGACCCGAGCACCGGCAAGCCGGTCTTCGGCAACGGCAAGGGCTTCGTCAGCCGCTTCAACGCCAGCGGGCGCCTGACGGGCCGCATCTCCCGCGTCGGGCTGAACGCCCCCTGGGGCATCACCGCCGCGCCCAAGGGCTGGAGCCAGTACAGGAACGCGCTGCTGGTCGGCAACTTCGGCGACGGCACCGTCCACGCCTACCGCAGCGGCCGGCACCTGGGCGCGCTGCGCACCTCCGACGGCAAGCCGGTCGTGCTGCCCGGCCTCTGGGACCTCGAGCCCGGCACCGCCGCCACCGGCGGCGAGAGCGCGCTGTGGTTCTCCGCCGGCATCGACGGCACCAAGCACGGCCTGATCGGGGTCATCGCCCCGCAGGGCACGAAGGTGAGCTCCAACGGGGCGGCGAGCACGCCGTCGAGCAGCCCGTCGCACCCCGCGGGCCACCAGTCGAGCGCTCCCAATACCCAGCCGTCCTCCCAGAATCCGTACGGCGGGTACTGACCGGCGCTCAGTCGCCGCCGCCCCCTGGCCTGGCGAGAAGCGCAGCTCGCCCAGCACGGCGAGGGGGCGGCGGTCCGTCCAGCCCGGTGGCCTCTACGTTGGAGGCCATGGATGAGCAGACGTTCAGCGAGTGGCTGAGGCAGCAGTGCGAGCCGGAGTGGACGGCGGTGGTGACCCACCCGTTCGCGATGGCGATCAACGAGGGAACGGCGGCCGGCGATGCGATGCGGCGCTACCTGGAGCAGGACTTCCAGTTCGTGGACTCCTTCACGGCACTGCTCGGCGCGGCCGTGGCCGCCGCCGACACCTTCGAGGCGCGGGTGCCGTACGGCACGTTCCTCGGGCAGGTGGCGACCACCGAGGAGAAGACGTACTTCCACCGGGCGCTGGCCGAGCTGGGCGGCCGGACCGAGGTGCCGCTGGAGCCGGTGACGGCGGCGTTCAGGGGGCTCATGGACGAGGTGCGCCGCTCGCAGGACTACCTGCTGATCGCCGCCGTGCTGTGCGTGGCCGAGTGGTGTTACCTCGGCTGGGCCTCGCGGGCCGGCGAGCCGCTGCCGGAGAGCTTCGTCCACCGGGAGTGGATCGAGCTGCACGAGGGCGAGGAGTTCCGCGCCTGGGTGGCCTTCCTGCGCGGCGAGCTGGACCGCCTGGGCGCCGGGCTGGGCGAGGAGCGGCGCCAGGAGGTGCTGGGCGTGTTCCGGCGGGCCGTGGAGCTGGAGCGGGCCTTCTTCGACATGGCCGCCGGCTAGCTCAGGACGTCGGCCAGGTCCTGGATCGTCCGGTAGTGGACGCCGGTCATGCCCAGCGCCCTGGCGGCCTCGACGTTCGGCAGCCGGTCGTCCACGAACAGGCAGCGCCCGGGCGCGACGCCGGCCCGCTCGGCCGCGATCTCGTAGATGCGCGGGTCGGGCTTGGCCACGCCGACCCGGGCGCTGCTCACCACGTCGTCGGCGAAGTACGTCAGCCCGAGCCGGTCGATGTGCTCCTCCAGCGTGTCCATGGCGTTGGTCACGATGATCACCGGCACCCGCTCCTGCGCCCTGGCGAGCAGCGCCTTGACCTCCTCGTCCACCCAGAACTCGATGGCGATGAACTCGGCCACGGCCTGCCGCGCGCGCTCGTCGCCGCCGAGCGCCGTCACGATCGACTCGGCCCACTGCGCCTCGGTCAGGTGGCCGAGCGTCGGAGGCAGGATCAGCCCCGGGTCGAAGGCCGTCTTGCGCAGGGGCAGGCCGTAACGGGCCTCGATGTCGGCCTGGGCGGCGTGGTCGAAGTGGCGCAGCACGCCGTCGAAGTCGGTGAGAACCGCGTCAAAGGGGAGCACGGAACAGCATTCTGCCCCACCCCGGCACGACAGGGGTCCCCCGCCACAGGCTGCGACCCGACCGGCGGCACTACCATCTCCGAGACAGGATTCGGTATCGGAACGGTAGGGCATGAGCGATCATCGGCTGCCACGCGAGCTGGGCGCCCTGTTCGCCGACGGCGGCAGGGGGCGCAGGCTGCCCGTGGCGCTGCCTCCCGGTGACGTGGTCTGGCCGGATCCCGGCTACACCGGGCAGGGGGACGCGCCGCGGCCGGCGTTCTGGATGAGCGAGGAGCCGGTGTCCGGGGCGGCCTGGACACTGCTGCGCGAATGGCACCCCCACAGCGGCCTGTGGCCGCTGCTGCTGGACGAGTCGGCACAGCCCTGGGGCGTCGGGCAGGTCGTGCCGGACGATCCGCGCCTGATCGACCACTTCACCGCCGAGGGGTTCATGGCGGAGGTATGGCAGGAGTGGGTGGTGCAGATGCCGACGGACGCGCTGGACGAGCTGGAGCCGTACGGCGCGATCTGCCCGGGCCCGGCCGCGCCGGGCGTGCTCAAGGCCGTCCCCGGGGCAGTCGCCGACTGGCTGGCGGGCGAGCTCGCCGTCAAGGGCATGCCGCTCGGCCTGGTCGCCGCCGACCGGGGCTCCGACGCGCTGGCGGTGATGGGCTGGCAGGGCGCGCTGCACCACAACGAGTGGATGGTGCCGATGGCGGCGGTGGTGCGCAGCTGGGAGGACCGGTTCGGGGTGCGGGTGGTGAGCGTCGGGTTCAACACGCTGGAGCTGAGCGTGGCCGCGCCGCCGGTCGACTTCGAGCACGCCTTACACGTGGCGGCCGAGCACTGGACGTTCTGCCCGGACAACGTCGTGCAGGGGCCGGGGGACCTCCAGGGGTACGCCGCCCAGATCATGGGCGGACACGCTTGGTCATTCTGGTGGGATTGAAAGACCCCTTTTACGCTACCTTTAACTTTCGTGCCTTGGGGTGATCTGACGCCGGAGTTGCTGCACTCCTCCGTCTGGGCCGACGGGCTGGTGGAGTCGGCCGGCATTCCCGTCTTCGACATGCCGCTGGTCTCGGTGGGCGGCGGTATCGGCTCGTTCACGCTGCTCGACGTGCTGCGCATCCGCGGGGTGCCCACCACCGCCATGCGGGTGCTGTCGACCAGCGACTCGCCCTGGCAGACCTGGGAGTACCTGACGCGGGTCTCGCAGCTGCCCGCGCACGAGCGCATCCGCTCCGACTCGGGCGCGCGGCCCGACAACATCTGGGGCTTCCCGTCGTACGCGTTGCAGGAGGCGTGGCAGGAACGTTCCGCCGAGCCGCTGCTCCAGGTGCTCACCGAGCCGATCGGCACCGACTTCTACAGCCCGCGGGCCGCGCTCGTCATGCGCGGCGTGCAGCGCGAGGCCGACCGCATCGGCTACTGGGAGATGCTGGCCAAGGGGCAGGTCCGCATGGTCAGGAAGCGGATGGGCGGCGGCTACTTCACGGTCTTGACGCCGCCGGCGGGCAGCGGGCCGACCAAGCGGGTGGCGCTGCGCTCGCGGTACGTGCACCTGGCCGTCGGGTATCCGGGGCTGAAGTTCCTGGACGACCTTCAGGAGTTCCGGCAGCGGCAGGGTGAGCGTTACCGGGTGGTGAACGCGTACGAGCCGCACGAGCACGTCTACGACCAGCTCCGCAAGCGCCCCGGCGTGGTGGTGGTGCGCGGCGCGGGCATCGTGGCCTCGCGGGTGCTGCAGCGCCTGATGGACGACAGGGAGCGGTACGGCCTGCAGACGACGATCGTGCACCTGTTCCGCACGTACGTGACGGGCTCGCACGGGCCGCACGCGTTCATGCGGCGCAAGGGCGGCGACGGGTGGGCCTACCAGGCGTTCACGATGCCCAAGTCGGCGTTCGGCGGCCAGCTCAAGGCGCAGTTCCGCAGGGCGACGCCGGAGCGGCGGGCACAACTGGCGAAGCTGGTGGCCGGCACCACCACGCCGAAGCTGGCCCGCTGGCAGGAGCAGCTCCGCCGCGCCAGGCAGGGCAGCTGGTACCACGCGGTGCACGCGGAGGTGGAGCTCATCGACCGCACGCCCGACGGCCGGCTGGTCACCCACACCCGCAGCACCAGCGCGGCGCCCATGCAGTACGTCTCCGACTTCATCATCGACTGCACCGGCCTGGAGGCCGACATGCCGGAGCACCGGGTGCTGGCGGACCTGCTGCGGCACGGCGGCGCCCGCACCAACCGGGCGGGCAGGCTGCAGGTCGGCCGGAGCTTCGAGGTGCTCGGCACGGAGAACGGCGACGGCAGGCTGTACGCCTCGGGCGCGGCGACCGCGGGCAATCACTTCCTGGCGGTGGACAGCTTCCTCGGCATGCAGACGGCGGCTCTCGACATCGCCGACGACCTGGCCGGGCGCGGGTTCTGCAAGGGGCTGGGGCCGATCAGGTCGGTGTCCCAGTGGGTGAAGTGGGCGGCGAACAGGAGACCGGCTTGATCCCGACACTGGCCGGGCGGGTGCAGACCCGGCTGTTCGTGCTGGCCACGGTGGGCGTGGTGCTGACGGCGCTGCTCGCGCTCGTGCTGCCGATGTCCTTCGGCGAGGCGTTCCTGGTGCTGCTGGCCGTCGCCGTGGTCGGCGTCGGCTGGGAGCTGGTGTACCACCTGCTGATGCAGTTCCGCTGGGACAAGGACTGGCCGACGCTGTTCGGGCTGCTCACGGCCGTGCCCGAAGGGCTGCTCATGTGGCTGCTCCTCGATGCCGGGCTGGTGCCGGGGGTCGAGGGGCCGGTGCCGTTCTGGGCGTTCGCCGTCATGTTCGGGGTCGTCTGGATCGGCCAGTGGCTGTTCGCGAACGGGCCCATGCGGGTGCTGTTCGTGCAGTGGCGGCTGCGGGGCGGCCGCCTGCTGTGAGCAGGAGCCGCTCCTGCCGGCCCGTCGGGCCGGGCGCGGGGCCCGGCCGGCGTGACGGCGCGGCAGGCGTCAGGGGATCCGGGCCACGGCGCCGTAGTTCCCGGATGCGCTGGGCTGGTCCACGCAGGCGGTGTCTCGGTCGTCGGGCCGCCATTCCGGAACCCACACCAGCCCCGGCTCGACCAGCACCAGACCTTCGAGCAACGCCTCGACCTCCTCCCTCGTGCGGATCGCGTGGCCCGGCAGGGTCATCGCCAGCAGGTCGTGAATGGCCGGCAACAGCTCCGCCGGAATGGCGTCGAACGTGGTCTGCATCACCGACAGGTAGCTCCGCTCGGGGACGACCTGGCGGATCCGCTTGATCACGTAATGGAAGTACTCGTCGTCGTTCAGGCTGTGGGTGGACAGCAGCAACACGGCCATCGGCCGGTCCCAGTCGAGGAAGGTCTGCAGCACCCGGTCGTCGAGGATGTCGTCGATCTCGCGCACGTCGCCCTCTACGACGCGGACGAGGTCGGTGACAGGCTCGATGGTCGCCCGTGCCGAGGCCAGCACCATGGGATCGCTCTCCACGTAGACCACGCGCGGCACCGAGGCGCACAGGGCGGCCGCGGCCACGTCGTGCAACTGCCTGCCGGGTGGCAGGCCACTCGGGACACCACTCCCGACGATCACGAACTGGTCCACGCCTTCGCTCGCCAGATGACGGACCACACGGCGTAAATATTCAAGCACGGCCCTGGCGGCCGTCGTCGTGATGGGTGCGGCCTGGTCATAACGGCGGATGACATCGCGGTCCGCCACGAAGTTGTTCTTCCCACCCGCGGCGGCGTCGAGAATGCGAGTGATCCGAGCGTGGGTCATCTCCAGCTTCGCCAGGTTTCGGATGGCACGCTGACGCATTGAGTGTTACCCCTTTCCCCTCGCCCACTACCTCGGGAAAAAGCTGATCCTTTCGGACCCCACTCGATGACCCAGACCATATGATCCTCGCCCCACGGCGAAAGACAACCGCAAAAGCCATTGATTATGGATATACCTACGTTACCAATGGTTGGTACAAACCAGCGCTGTGATCAAATACCCAGAGATCGCGAAAGCCTTTCGCGATGGTAATTGAGCATCTCGACCGTCTCGTCGCGGGTGGTCGTCGTCACCGACAGCTTCGTGAACGCCTGGTGAAAGGCCTCCACGGCGGCCGAGTCGGTGATCAGCGCGTCGGAGTCGATGCCGTGGGCGCAGGCGATGTCGGGCTCGAAGGCCTCGGTGAAGCGCCAGAGCGTGAAGGGGCCGGTGCGCGGCACGTACGCCGGGTCCTCCATCGGCACCACGTGCAGTGAGACGTTGGGCCGCTTGGCGTGCTCGACCAGCACGTCGAGCTGGCGGAGCTGGACGTGCTGGCCGACGATCGAGCGCGTCAGCACACTCTCGTCGATCACGGCCCACAACACCACGCCGTTGTCGCGCGGCACCGCCTCCTGGCGGGCCAGGACCAGCGCGAGCGCCTCCTCCACCGTCTGCTGGCCGAGGGTCGCGGGCCCGGCCACGGTGATGGCGGCCCTGGCGTACTCCTCGGTCTGCAGCAGCGGCGGCACGAACTGGTTGTGGTACGTGCGGATCACCGTGGCCCGCCCCTCCAGGGCGTAGCCGGTGGCCAGCCAGACGGGCACCGACTGCGCGTCGTACCAGGCGGCCTCGCGCTCGCCCCTGGCCAGGGAGAGCACGTACTCGCGGATGGGGGCCACGGAGACACCGTAGACGGTCAGCAGGCGCTCGACGGTGATGGGGGCCGGCGCGATGCGGCCCTCCTCGATGGCGGGGATGGCCGCGGCGCCCTTGCCGATCGCGGTCTCGACCTGCTCGACGGACAGCTGCGCGGCCAGGCGCAGGCCGTGCAGCCGCTTGCCCAGCGCGCGGCGCTGCGGGCCGCTCAGCGGCGCGACCGCTTCGGGGATGTCGGACGTCGGCTCAGGCTCCTCGGGCAGCCCTTCGGCCTTGCGGGCCAGCTCGACCACGCCGCGCAGCACGGCCAGCGAGCTCTCCGACAGGCCGGAGGCTGACAGGCCGATGGTGGCCGCGCGCAGCTGCAGGTCCTCCACCGAGCCGGACTCGAGGTAGTCGTCGCCGACCAGCCAGCCGACGCTCACCTGCAGGCAGGTCGCCAGCGCCCTGAGCACCTGGAGCGTGGGGTTGGTCTGCTTGCCGGTGCGCAGCTGGCTGACGTAGGCACGGGTGATGGGGATGCCGGCCTCCGTCAGGGCGGAGGCGACCTGCGCGCCGGTGAAGCCGCGCTTGGTCAGCGCGAGATCGAGCCGCTCGGCGAAGTTCGCCACGGCACACCTCCTAGCCGCCCGTGAACATGGTCCAGCGTAAGGGACGCGGGCCCCACTGTCCCCTGCCATGCGGGCAAGCTCTGCCCCGCAGGGTGGTATCAACTTAATCGCAAACTGTCAGTTGACATAGCCCCCTGGAGAAGCGGAGTATCGGAGCACGTGGTAACTGGGGCTTAACAGCCTCAGGGTTCTGGAGAGATCCCCCTGCGAGGAGGTGGCCGGACGTGACCATGGATTCGACCTTCCTGGACGGCCCGGCCGTCCCTGGTCAGGAGCTGGTGGTCCAGCGGATCTGCGCCCGTGTGGCGGGGCCGGTGGCGGGGGCGGGCGTGCATGTCGCCGGCCTGCCGCTCGGCGGCGTACAGGTCTGGCTGGACAGCCCCGGTCACCGCTGGCGCTTCTACCACCGGATGGCCCGCGAGCTGCGGCTGGCGGGCTGGCACACCGAGACGGGCCCCGACCGGCTGCTGTTGCTCGGGTGGAGTGCGGTCTGCCTGAGCCACCGCGTCAGGATGCTCGGCGCGGCCCTCACGGGCCGGCTGGCGGACTTCGACAAGACGGCGTTCACCGCCGTCATGGTCGCCACCCGGCTGTGTCACGAGGGGTTCCCCGCCGCGGAGGTGCCCGCCGAGGTCGAGGCCCACTGCGCCGACGAGCTGCGCTGGCCGGCCAGGCTGGCCGACCTCGACGGTCTCGAACGGCGCTCGTCGCTGGAGCCCATGAGGCTGCGGCTGGCCCAGGTGGCCGGCCTGGAGGCCAAGGTGGGCCGGCGGTGCGGCGAGCATCTCGCGCTCGCCTCCAAGGTCGCGCGCATGGTGGCCGGCGGTGCGGGACCGGCCCACAGGCGCGCGGCGGGACCGAGAGCCGGGCTGACGGAGCGCATGGTCTGCGTCAGCGTGCCGAACGTGGCCGAGAGCGACGTCACCGGAAGCGCGGTGACGGCTCGATGAACCTCCCGGCCCCCACCTGCCAGGACGCGACGGCGGTCATCCCGTCCGCGTCCCGGCGACCGCTGCCACCCCGCGGCGCACGGCCGCCTGCCGCTCGCGGCGGGCGCGTACCGTACGCGGCCCGCGTGGCAGCCCTCCTGGCGCTGGCCCCGGCGCTTCCCCACCCCCCCGGCACCGTGCGGCACGTGCCCGACCTAGTCGGCGCGGTGCTGTCGGCCAGCGCGGTAGCGGCTGGCGTGCTGGCCGTCTCGAGGGGTGGCGCGCGGGGCTGGCTTGCTTACCGCCTGCCGGGTCGCGTGGGCACGCCCGCCGCCCTGCCGCTGAACACGTGGCGGCGGCGTACCCGCGACCCGCGGCGGTATCGCGGCTCCTCAGCAGCCGCCACGATGGCGGCGGCGCCGGCCGTACCGGTCGTCCGCCGCGTCGGGCTCGGCAGGGTCGTCTACGGCGGTGACTCCGGCCCGGACGGCACCATCGGTACCAGAGCGATGCCCGGTGAGGCGATCGCCGTGACGGGCGCCACCGTGCCGATCGGCCGGTCACCCCTGCGGGGGCCGGCACCCGGGCACGTCTGTGTGCTCATGGCCGTTCTGCCGGCCACCGTTCTGCTCGCCGCCACGGCGCTGGTGCGGGTCGCCGGGGCGTCGGAACGTCAGACCGGACCTCGATCCCGACGCGCGGCACAGGAGGGGCCGGCGGCGACGCGCCGCCGGCTCCTCGCCGAGCCGCGCGCCAGTCTCGACCAGGTACGCGGCGCGGCCGGGGAACGACCGGCCCGCCTTGGAGAGCCACCCCGTGTCACCCACCCGCTGTAAATAGGAGCGATCATGCTCACCGACGAGTTGCACAGGCCGCAACCACACGAGGTTCACGCGCGGGGCGTACGGCCCGGCGCGCCGCCCCCCTCCTGGGGCGGGGAGACCCGAGGCAAGGAACAGGGATCGGCGCGCACCGTGCACCGGCTGCGCCGCATCCGGCAGGTGTCCGTCGAGGCGATCACCGAGATCGACCAGGCCCTTCAGCACGGCACTTCCTGACCCGCTTCCGCCTTCCCGCACAGGAGGAACCAGACCATGCGCACCGTCCGGGGCCCCCGATGAGCCGCCGCAGGGTCGGCGTGCTCGTGGCGCCCGCGAACCCGTCGGCGGAGCCCGAGCTGACCCGGCTGCTCGGCTCGCGGGCCGACATGCACGTCGCCCGGCTCCCTGCCTGTCCGGGGCCGTCTCTGCTCGACCGGCTGGAGAGCTACAACGCCGCCGTGCCCGCCATGATCGGCTCGTTCGACGGCCTGCGCCTGGACGCGATGGTCATGGCCTGCAGCGAGCCCCGTTACCTGCTCGGCCCCGAGGAGGACCGCGAGCAGTGCGCCGAGCTGACGGCCGCGACGGGGATCCCGTTCGCCACGGCCACGCTGGCCACGCGCGAGGCGCTGGAGCACGTGATGGTCAGCGACATCGTGCTGGTCTCGCCGTACCAGCCGTGGGTGACGGACCTGGCCGAGCGGTTCTGGAAGACGGCCGGGCTGAACGTCACCCAGGTCGTCCAGGTGCGCGCGCCGGACGGCTACGCGCCCTACGGGCACACGCCCGCCTCGCTGATCGACCAGGTCGAGCTGGCGGAGCTGCCGGGTGACGCCGTGCTGGTCTTCACCGGCACCGGGCTGCCCACGCTGCCCGTCCTCAGGCCGCTGACCAGCGGAAACGACCGTACCCTGCTCACCTCGAACCTCTGCGTCGCCTGGTGGGCCCTGTCCAAGGCCGTCGGCCGGCACGTGACGCTCAGCCGCGTGCCGTACCGCAGGCACATGGCGGCCGCGGCGCGGGCGGGGAGCAGGCCATGAGCGGCGTCGTGGTCGTCGGAGCCGGGCCCGCCGGGCTGACCGCCGCGCTCTGCCTGGCCAGGGCCGGGATCCCGGTCACCGTGCTGGAGCGGGAGAGCGAGCTGCCCCGGCAGGCGCGCGCCTGCACCTTCCACCCCGCCACGCTGGACCTGCTGGCCGACCTCGGCGTGGCGGCCAGGCTGGTGAGCGCGGGCCGGGTGGTGGACCGGGTGCAGTGGCGCGACCGGTCGGGGATCGTGCTGGCCGAGATGGGCATGAACCGGCTCGACGGCCTGACCAAGCACCCGTTCAGGATCCACGCCGACCAGGCCTCTCTGACCCCGCTGCTGCTCGCCGCGCTCAGCGTCTACCCGGACGTGGACGTGCGGTTCGGCACCCACGTGGACGGTGTGGCGGAGGGCGGCACAGGGATCCGGGTCCGCGTCGGCCACACCTGGACGCGGGCCCGGTACATGATCGCCGCCGACGGCGCGCACAGCACCGTACGCGGCTCGCTCGGGCTGCCCTTCCCCAGGTCCGCCTGCCCGGCGCAGGCGCTGCGGGTGTTCACCGACTCGCCGCTCGACCGGCTGCTGCCGAGCCTGGCGCCGCTGACGTACGTGCGGGACGTGCAGCAGTCGTGCACCCTGCTCGCGCTGCCCGACCACTGGCGGATCATCTTCAAGATCCCCTGCGACACGCACGAGCCGCTGTCCCCGTCGAACCTGTCCCTGCTGGTCCGCAAGGCCCTGCCCGGGGCGGCCGAGCCGATCCGGATCACCGGCGCCGACCGGTTCGGGCTGTCGAGGGGGGTGCTGACCTCCTACCGGTGCGGGCGGGTGCTGTTCGTCGGCGACGCCGCGCACCTGACCTCCACGGTCGGCGGGCTCAACATGAACGCCGGCATCCACGACGCCGCCGAGGCGGGCCAGGTCATCGCGGCCGTGCTCGGCGGCCACGCCCGGCCCGCCGCGTTGGAGGCGTGGGCCTGGCGGCGCCGCTCCGTGCTGCTGCACCGCGTGATCCCGCGCGGCGAGACCCGGCTGGCCGGTGTGCGCGAGCGCGACAGCGCCCGGCTCGCGGCGGCCATGGCGGGGCTGCGGGCCATCGCCGGCGATCCCGACGCCACGCGTGCCTACCTGGCGCAGGCGTCGCTGCTCGACACGCCCGGAGGGACCTGAACGACGAACCCGCGTCCGCGTACCGATGAGGAGGAGGTGACACCGGATGTGGCGAACCCTGTCCGACGACGCGCGCCAGGCCATCCGTGACCTGTGCGACAAGCACGGAGCCCGCCTCTACGACTACTGCCGCACCGAGCTCGCCGCGGGCGACGCCGAGCAGGCGGTCGCCGGCGCCGCGATGACGGTGCACCTGTACGCGGACCGCGTGGTCGATCCTGCCCTGCGGCGGCCCTGGCTGTACGCGGTGGCCAGAGCGCATCGGGCGGTCGTGGCCAAGCCCGCGAGCATCGGCTCGTGGTCACGGCCCGGCCGCATGTCGGAGCTGCTGCCCGAGGCGCTGCTGTCGCTGGAGCGCCCGCAGCGGGAGCTGCTCGACCTGTCCGTACGCCACGGGCTGGCGGACCGGGAGATCTCCGCGATCTTCGAGCTGCCCGAGCCCGAGGTGCGGGCCGTCGTCTCCCGGGCCGCGGCGGCCCTGGAGGAATGGTTCGCCGCGATCATCGCCGCCCGCACCCGCGACGGCTGCCCCGACCTGACGGCGCGCATGGCCGAGTGGGTCGCGGCCCCCGGCCGGCGGGCCAGGGCCAGGATCGGCCGGCACATCCAGTCCTGCGCGACCTGCCGGGCCGCGCCCAGGACCATGACGGCGGCGGCACTGCTGCGCCGCCTGCCGATCGCGGCACCGCCCGGCACACTTCCCAACCGGCTGGCGTCGGCGCAGCCGTTGCCCGGCGAGGGGCCACTCTGGCGGGCGGACGGCTTTCCTGTGCAGTCACGCACACTGGTCGAGACCGGCTCCTCGTCGCCGGCTCCACCGGCCGCCGATGCCACGCCGCCCGCCCCGGTCGCCGGCCCCACGACGGCGACTCCGGGAAAGCCCTGGTCGGCGGCGGGCGCGGCTGCCGCCGACCAGGAGCACCCGGGCGGGGAGCCACAACGTCCCGGCGCCGGCCCGGAGCGCCCCGGTAACGGTCCCGTGCGTCCCGGCGCCGACCTGGAGCGTCCGGGTGGCGGTCTGGTGCATCCTGGTGCGCCGGCCGCACGTGGCAGGCATCCGTTCACGCCGCCGAGCCGTACGCGGCCCTTCCGCGGCGGCGCGTACGGCGACAAGCTGGTCTTCACCGCCGCCACCAAGGGCGAGAGCAACGGCACCCACCACAACGGCGCCGTCATCCGCTACGGCGGCATCACCCTGTCCGCCCTGGAGCAGCAGCCGAACGGGGCCGGCGCCCAGTGGCAGGAATACTGGCGGCTCCCGGCCGACGATGACGACGACCCCGAGCCGGGCACCCCGATCAGGGCCGTGGCCAGGCTCGCCCTCATCCTGGGCGTGGGCCTGCTGGCGGCCGGCCTCATCTGGGCCGTGCTGAACGCCCAGGCGCACCCGGCCACGCTCACCAAGGCGGCCGCGCAGACGAGCGTGCTGCTGGAGGAGCCCTCGCGCTGGGTCGCCGAGGTCACCACCCACAGCGCGGCCGGGTCGGGGCTGCAGGCCCTGCCCAGGAAGGCCGCGCTGCCGCGCCCCGAGCCGCCCGTGGCCCGCCTGTCGCCGTCGTCGATGTGGCTGGGGCGGGAGCGGAGCGGGACGTTCTCCCTGGCGTGCACGGGCCGGTGCGCGATCACCTCGGCCTCCGGGACCGGCGGCATCGCCGTCACCGGGAACCGGTTCCGCGTCCGGTCGCCCCAGGACGCGTGCGGCGTGGAGCCGGGCGTGCGCCGAGGGAAGATCACCGTCCGGTGGAGCGGCAGCACCACCGGCGACGGCCGCACCACCGGCGGCGTCACGACCGGCGGCGGGACGCTGACCATGAACGTGGCGTGGACGGCCGGGCACTCCTCCGACGACCGCGTGCTGACGGTGGACGCCGGCGAGCTGCTGCGCCGCTGCGACTGACCTTCTCGGAAGGACCTCTCACGTCGGACGACCCCCGCCGCACGCACGGCGGGGGTCGTCAGGCCGGCCGATCCTAGAAGAACTGGAACTCGGGCTCGGGCTGCGGCAGCTCCACCCGCTCAGGCCCGCGGAACGTGGCCGCGTCCTTGGGCACCTCGGCCAGCGGCGTCCCCAGCACGAACGGCACGCTCACACTGCTGCGCACCAGGTCGAGGGTGACGTTGGCCCCCGTCCCCGCCTCATCGGTGTAGGTGGCGTCGGTCCCCGCGACCACCAGGCCGATCCGGTGGCCCTTCTTGAACGTGTAGTCCTGCGGCAGCGTCAGCCACCGCACCGTCCCGTACGTGCCCACGGGCAACGGCGCGGGCCGGCTCAGCGACTGCCGGTTCTGCACGTCGATCCAGCCGCGCGCGACGATCTCCAGCGGCCGGTTCGCGACGTTCGTGACGACCTTGCGGTAGCAGGCGTCGTCGGCCGCCGTGCTCTCCCCGTGGCAGTCCTCCTCGGCGAGCGTGGTGATGCCCTGCCCGCGACGCCAGTCCACGCGGGTCTCGTCGCCGAAGTCCACCAGCAGCGCCGTCAGGTTGGCGGTGGGCTGGTCGAGCTTGACCCGCAGGTCGGCGGTGGGCGTGCCGGACAGGCGCAGGTCGAGTGGGAGCGCCCCGGTGGTGAACGCCACCCGTCCCGGGTTCGGGGTGCCGACGTCGGCCACCATGTCGTTCTCGCTCATGGCGACGTCGGTGAAGGAGGCGGTGCTGTTCCTGGCGGCGGGCCTGAGGCCGAGCGAGCCGTCGGCCGCCGGGCGCAGCGACGCCTTGATCGCGAACGGGGCCGGCCAGTCGCGCTGCGTGATCCACCGCACCGGGCCGATCTCGACGTCCGCGCGCGGCTCGTTCATGATCCCGTTGCGTACGCCGAGCAGCCAGTGGTCGAACCACCGGTGCAGCGTGTCCACCCACAGCCCCCGGCGGCCCTCGAAGTCGAACGGGTCCACGTGCTGGGTCTGGCCCACCCAGATCTTGCGCGGCACGTGCCGGTCGGCCAGCGCCTTCCACCACACGGAGAAGTTGTCGGGCTTGACGTTGAGGTCGTTGACCGTGTGCACGACGAAGACGCTCGCCCGGACCTTGGAGACGTCCGCGAGCAGGCCCTCGATGTAGTCGCGCTCGGCCCAGAACGCGTTGTAGTCGCCCGTGGCGTCGCCGTCCTCGGCGTCCATCCTGGCGCGCACGGCCTGGCACTTGGCCTCGGGGTCGGTGTCGACGTAATTGGCCAGCCAGGAGGCGTAGTCGTAGTTGTAGATCACGCCGTTCGAGCGCTGGTACTTGTACCAGGAGCTGATCGCCGAGATGGGCACGATGGTCTTCAGGCCCTCGACGCCGGTCGCGGCGACGGCGTTGGCCAGGGTGCCGTCGTAGGACTTGCCGATCATCGCCGACTTCCCGGTCGTCCAGTCGGCCACGGCCGGGGTGCCGTCCGCTCTGAAGGCCTTGGCGCGGCCGTTCAGCCAGTCGATGACGGCCTTGCCGCCCAGCACGTCCGCCTTGCCGCCGACGTCGGGGCAGCCGTCGGACCTGGTGGTGCCGAGCATGTCGACGTTCAGGACGGCGTAGCCGCGCGGGACGAAGTAGTTGTCATAGAAGAGCGGAAATTTCGTGACATTGCCGGCAGCGTCATAGACCTTGCGCTCCGACTCGTTGCCACGGCCCGAGTTGTCGTAGTACGGGCTCTCGTCAATGATCACCGGCACTCTGAGCGAGGGGCCGGACTCCTTGGGCCGGATGATGTCCACCCTGACCTTGTCGAGCGCCCCGTCGAGGTCACTGTCGACGGTGGACTCGACGTACACGTGCTCGCGGATCGCGTCCGCGTACGAGAAGGCGGGCTGCGTGCGGCCGTTCTGGACGGTGATCTCAGGAGCGGCGGCGGCCTGGGCAGGGGTCGCGATCGCAAGGGTGAGGGCGACTGCGAAGAGGGCTGGGCGTAATTGTGACACGCGTGACCTCCGGGACGGTTGGCCGAAACAAGCGCAATCTTTCAGACGGCCGGAGAGGTGGCAATATCCAGGGCATGGAAGTGTTGGATCGGATACGGGGCTGCCTCCTGGGCGGCGCGATCGGTGACGCGCTGGGCGCGCCGATCGAGTTCCAGTCGCTGCGGGAGATCCGCAAGCATCACGGTACGGGTGGCGTCACGGGATATGTCACGACCTGGCGCGGCAGGACCGGCCTGGTCACCGACGACACCCAGATGACCCTCTTCACCGTCGAGGGCCTGCTGGACGCCCGCGTCACCGCAGCTCACGCTAGCGGAGCGGGGGGCGAGAAGGGTGGCGGCGCGCGGGAGCACCTCGTCGCCGCCGTCCGCCGGGCCTACCTGCGCTGGCTCGACACCCAGCAGCACACCTCTCCCCCACCGCCCGGCCTCCCCCACCAGACGGGCGGGCTGCGCGAGGAGTCCTGGCTGTACTCGCGGCGCGCCCCGGGCAACGCCTGCCTGTCGGGCCTGCAGCGCCCGTTCCCCGGCCCGTCCCCGTGGGGCCTGCCCGGCCCGGTGAACCCCGATTCCAAGGGCTGCGGCACGGTGATGCGCTCAGCCCCGTTCGGCCTGGTCAACCGCCTGCCACGGGAGGCGTTCGAGCTGGCGGCGGCCTGCGCGCAGATCACCCACGGCCACCCGACCGGCTACCTCGCCGCCGGCGCGTTCGCCGCCATCATCACGCACCTCATGGCCGGCCGGGCACTGGAGCCCGCCGTCCACCAGGCGATGGAGCTGCTGGCCGAATACCCGGGCCACGAGGAGACCACCGGCGCCCTGCGCGCCGCCGTGCACCTGGCGGGCAGCGGCGGGTACTCACCCGAGGCCGTCGAGTCGCTGGGCGGCGCCTGGGTGGCGGAGGAGGCGCTGGCCATCGGCGTCTACTGCGCCCTGGTGGAGCCCGCCGTGGACAAGGCGCTGCTGCTGTCGGTCAACCATTCGGGCGACAGCGACTCGACCGGCTCGGTGTGCGGCAACCTCCTGGGCGCCCTGCACGGCACCGCCCCGCTGCCCGCCGCCTGGCTGGCCCCGCTGGAGGGCAGGGACACGATCGAGCGGCTGGCCGCCGGCCTCATCTAAGGTGGATGTCCTTCAGCCGTTGAGGAGTGGGTGCATGCGTAACGTCGCCAGGACGTCGCTCGTGGACGCCGCCATCGCCGAGCTCCGCCGGGAGATCGCCGCGGGGGTGTGGCCGGTCGGCACCAAGATCCCGTCAGAGAGCCGGCTCGCCGAGAGCCTGGGCATGAGCAGGCTCTCGGTGCGGGAGGCGGTGCGGGTCCTGGCGCACGCGGGGCTGCTGCACACCCGGCAGGGCGACGGCACGTACGTGACCGCGACCGACGAGTCCAAGGTCGCGCTGCGGCGGCGGCTCGACACGGCCGCCGCGATGGACATCATCGACGTACGCCGCGGCCTCGACCTCGTCGCCGCCAGGCTGGCCGCGGGCCGCCGCACCGAGGAGGACCTGGCCGCCATGCGCGAGAGCCTGGCCAGGCGCGACGCGGCGGGCCGGGCCGGCGACCTCGACGGCTTCGCCGACGCGGACGTGGACTTCCACCTGCTGGTGGCCGACGCCGCGCACAACGCGCTGCTGGGCGATCTGTACCGGAGCATGAGCGACGCGCTGCGCGACAGCGTCAGGGACCAGGAGGAGGCGGCGCTGGTCCCGGACAGCTCGCACGAGGAGCTGCTGCGCGCGATCGAGGAACGCGACCCTGCCCAGGCCGTCGCCGTCTCGGTCGCCATCCTCGACCAGCAGGAACGCGAGCTCTGACCCGCCCGGGGCGGGCGCCGGCGGTCATCGCATCCTGACGATCAGCCGCCGGATCCTGCGCAGGTCACGCAGCCGGTGCTCGTACGTGGCGCCGGTGAACAGCAACGACGCCCCCGCCACCGCGATCGGCAGCCAGCGCGGCCCCTGCCCCACCAGCTCGGCCAGCGCGGGCGCGAACTCGTGCGCCGCCGTCACCACCAGCACCGCCCCACCGAGGATCAGCGGTGCCTGAAGCCGCGCCCAGGCGCCCGTCAGCGTGGCGGCCAGCGCGGCCACCCCCAGGAGCAGCGGTCTCACCAGGCCCGGGTCGTGCCAGGCGGCGTACGCGCTGGGCAGGAACGTCAGCGCCAGCGCCACCCCGTACCCGGTCCAGGAGGAGATCGCGGGATCGCGCCGCCCAGCCAGCCACGCCGCGATCAGCCCGGCCACCGACAGGGGGACGGTGTACGCCTCGGGAGCGGCGACACCCAGCAACGCGAGCCGCAGCCACAGCGCCACCTGCAGCAGCCCCAGCCCGGGCCAGACGGCGGGGCGCCGATCGGGCCGCAGCGCCACGACGAGCGCCAGCCCACCGGCACAGCCCAGCGCCGCATCCAGCAGCCCACGATCGTTGCCCGCCATCATCACCCCGACCACGGCCAGCCCCCACCCAGCCACCTCAGCCCCCATCCCCGCCCACCCGGCCCGCCCCTCACCCACCGACACTCGAACCACCGCTTGCCCATCCCCGCCCCGCTGACGTGACGCAAGCCCCGACGCGGCAAGCACAGCCAGCGCGGCAACCCCGAGCACCGCGAACCCCGCCGCCTCCACCCGCACCCCCACCGCCAACGCCCAGGCCACGGCCAGCCCACCGGCCGCGAGGGTGCCACAAGCCGCCGACCACGCCTGCGCGACCTCACTGCGCGCGACCCCCGAGACCACCACCCCCAGCACCGCCACCCCACCCAGCACCACCAGCGTGTACACCTGCACATCCATCGCCCATGCCACCAGATGAGCCCCGCCCGCCAGCGCCATCACCCCGGCCGCCCCGGCCCGCACCCCCAAGGCCGCCTGCACGGTCAGCGCCACCAGCACCACCCCGTGGAACACCAGCACCCACGCATGACTCAGCCCAGCCACAGCCGGCACGACCCCCAGGCACAACGGCACCACCACGGTCGCCACGGACCGCGCGACCACGGCCCCGCCCAGCCTCCGCGCCATGATCACCACAGTGGCCACCACGAACACCCCGACCCCGAGCGCGGTCACCGCCTCCCCCCGCTCGAACCCGAAGCTCGCGGTCAACCCCTGCCCGGAGTCCCACACCTCCGGATGCGGCGCCCACCCCGCGAACCGTTCCGCCCAGGGACGCCCGATCCCCTCGAACGGGAACCCCAGCACCTCCACCCACACCACCACATGCGGCAGTACCGCCACCCCGGAGGCCACCCCGGCCAGCGCGTACGCGGCCGGCCTGACCCCACCCTGCAACCGCCAGGCGGACGCGGCCAGCGCCAGCGCACCCACGGCCAGCACCAGCGACAGCCGCGCCACATCCTCCGCCAGCCCGATGGCCACCGGCCACAACACCACCGCCGCCACCCCGAGCGCCCCGGCCACAGTCCGGGGCAGCACCGGCAACACGGCGGCCCGCGACATCAGCACGATCACCAGCAGCAGAACCAGGGCCGCGTCCGACTCGCCGAGCCCGCCGCCGAGCGCGGCGGCCACGGTCTCCGCCCCGACGGCCAGCCCGGTCACCGTGGCGGCCACGCTCGTCACCGGCGAGCCCTTGCCCCGCACCGCGCACAGCAGCCCGGTCACCACGATCGCCGCCAGCACCGCGAGCGTCGCCGTACGATCGGCCAGCGACCAGGACACGGCCAGCGTCGCCGTCCACAGACTCGCGCCACCGGCCGCCGACCGGCTCACCGCCGACCAGAGCGCCAGCCCGGCGGTGAGCGCGACGAGGAAGGCCAGCGCCGCCCAGTACGGCAGATCGGCCACCACCGGCAACGTCGCCGCCGCCATCGGGAACACGATCCCGGCCACCCCCATGGCGGCCTGCTTCCCCCAGCGCGCCCGGACCGCGAGCGCGGCGGCCACCCCGGCCAGCACCAGCACGGGCATCGACATCGGCCGCACCTGCCAAGGCCCCGCCGGGCTGAGCGCCTCCCGCGCCCCCTCCGCCGCACCGGCCCAGGCATGCGTCAGCCATCCGTACGGGCCGACCAGCGCCGGCACGACGGCCCCGCTCAGCGGCAACGGCGCCAGCCCGGCCAGCACACACGCCTCGACCGCCGCCACCGTCCGCCACGCACCCCGGGGCCGCCGCCACGCCGAGGCCGCCGCCAGCACCGCCCCGACCGCCAGCAGCAGCGCCAGCCCTTCCTGCCCCCCACCGGAACCCGCCACGACCTCGATCGGCCCCAGCACCACGCCCGGCACCTCCTGCGGCCCCAGCCCCGCACCCGGCACCTCCTGCGGCACCAGCCCCGCACCCGAGCTCACCACGTACTGCAGCAGGGCCAGCAGTCCCACCACCATGGCCGCCGCCTCGACCGCCGTAGTGCCACCCGGCCGCACCAGCCCGGTCAGCCGATCCAGCAACCCGAGCGCGAGGGTGGCACTCGTCCCCCTGGCACGCACGACCGCGGCGGCCAGCTTGCGCGACGGCCTGGTCACGAGGAGCGTGCCGGCCCGCACGCCGAGCATCCCCAGCGCCGCCATCCCGCCCCCGGACGACACCCACGCCATCGCCCCACTTCCAGAGGACGGCCACGCCATCGCCCCGCTCCCGAACCACGCCCACACCAGCACCCCCGCCACCAGCGTGGCCCCGGCACCACCCACCGCCTGCACAGCCCTCGACGCACCACCCACGGCACATCCGCCCAGCACAGCCAGCAGCCCAGCCGCCACCGCAACACTCGCGTCACGATCGGCCAGCGCCCAGCACATCACCAGCCCGGCCAGATACGCCCCGAGCCACAACGGCACCGCGTGCCCGACAACCCGCCCACCCACCGCCACCCACAGAAGCGCCCCGGCCGAAGCCACCACCACCCCCAGAGCCACCTCATACGGCAGCCCCGCCGCCACCGGCACCGTGACCACGGCCAGACAACCCGTGACCAGGCAGAACACCCGCCGCAACGCGGACGTCCACAGCTCACCCCGTGGCGGCACGAGCGCCATCCCCACCGCCACGGCCCCCATCACCACGGGCACCGCCCCACTGTCGTCCCACCGAATCCCGGGGCCGATCAGATCAGCCGCCCGGCCGCCCCGCTCCCCCCACGCGTCCGTGACCCAGCCAAGCGGTCCGACAGCGACCGCGATCACCGCGTACACCTTCCAGCAGGCGGCCACCACCAGCACAAGCCCGGCCCCGACACGCACACCGTCCCGCAGCCGCACGGGCACCCGCAGCGCGGCGACCAGCACCAGCACCGCAGCACCGGCGAGCACACCGGCCTGCCAGGAGAAGGGCACCACCCAGGCGGGCACGGCAGAGCAAGCCCCGACGGCGGCGAGGGCCGCACAGGCGGCGACCCACAAGCGCCCGGCCCTACCCCGAATCGCAGCCGCCCACAGAATCGCCACCCCCGCCGCACTCCCCAGCACGGCAGTCATCGCCGGCATCAGGCTCACGGCCACCAGGACAGGCTGGGGGTCGGTGACGGGGACGGCGATGGGCGGCAACCCGCCAGTCACCATCACCGTCACGAACGCCGCCAGCCCCACCCCACCAACCCACGCCACCGACCCGGCCACGGCAGTGGTCACATACTCGGCGGCGGCCCGAACCCTTCGCGCCACCCGCCACAGAACCAGATCGAACGCAGCAGTGACCACCAGCGCCCCGCTGACCCACCCCACCCGGGACAGCCCGCCCGCCGTCGCCGGCTCCACGGCCGATGCGGCCAGCGGCAACGGAATCTGGGCCAGAACGATCGCGACCGGGGTGGGCAACCGCAGCGGGGCCTGCCAGGCATACAGGGCCCACACCACGCTCAACGCGGCGGCGCCCACCGCGTAACCCCACAGCGGATCCACCCCCGGGCCGCCGCCTGCGCCACCGTCACCGAGAACCTGCATGACGGCAACCCCGTCCAGGGGGATCAGCACGAGCCCGAGCAGCGCCACGGTCTCCGCAGTCGCCACCAGCCGCCGACGCACCAGCAGCCACGGCGCGGCCAGCACCGCCAGCGTGAACACGATCAGAAGGAGCGCCCGCAGCGTCGGCACCTGCCAGCTCACCAGCGTGAACACCACGGCGGCGATGGACAGCAGGGTGCCACCGAGCAGAAGCAGCAGGTTCTGCACGGCCCGATGCGACAGATCCCGCCGCGGCCCCCGCCCACCCTCCAGCCCCATGACCCCTCCGGACGGCACCCCGTCCGAGGGCTCACCAGCAGCGGGCACCCCACCGGTCGGCACAGCCTCAGCGCAAGCAGCCCCAGCCGGAACAACCGCACCGGACGCAGCCTCAGCCGACGCAACGGGCGCCGGCACAGCACCCGGGACCGGCGCGTCCACAGCCGAAACGGCGACGACCATCACGGGCTGCGCGGCCGTGGCCGCCCGCATGCCCGCAAGCGCCTCCTCCCTCCGCCGCAACAACTCAGCACGACGCCGCTCAAGCGCGCCGAGCGCGTCCGAGACCTCCCGATAGTCATCGGCAGCGGCACCGCGCAACAGCAGCCGACACCCGGGACAGACCTCCACCGGGGCGGACAGGACGGCACCACAACCAGGACAGTGCGGCCAATCCATACGTGAACCTCATGAAAGATCGACGATGCCCACGACCCTGCCGCACAATCCACGGATTTGTCTGGAAAACACGCAATCCGCATCCCACCGCCCCCGGAGGGAGCCGGGGTGAACTCCGACGCGCGCCGCTCGGGAAAGAGGGCGTCGGAAGCACACCCCGGCAGTCCGCCCCCGCCTCTACCCAGAAATCACGATGGTGTCCGCCGAAGCCTGATCCGGCTCCTCCTCCATCCGCCGCCGCCTCACCGCCGGCAGCCCCAGCACAACCCAGACCAGCACCGCACCACCACCAGCAGCCAGAAGCAGCGTGTACGCGGGCACCCCACCCCCGCCACCCTCCCGAGCCGCCGGAGAGACCGCGACCGAGGACGACCCTGCAGCGGACACGCCGGACGACGCCGGCACGGACGGACCGGGCGAGGCCGGCAAGGCAGGCGCGAGCGAGCCAGGCGCGAGCGACGCGGGCGCGGACGCAGCGGACGCGGACGCAGCGGACGCGGACGAGCCCGGAGAGGCGCCCGCCACCGGAACGTCACCGGCAGCGAACCCGGGCGGCCGCACCTGGCCCCAGTATTCGTGACCACCCTGCGCGATCGCCTCCTCCAGCTCGGGCGCCAGGGGTTCGAGCCGCAAGCCTCCGGGCACGGTGAGCGTCCCGATCTCGTACGGCTGGAACGGCCCCTGAACGCCCTCCACCTTCCACACGCCCTTGGGCACCACCACGGACGCCAGATAATGCGCCGCCTCCGGCAACGCCGTCCCCGAGAACTGCAGGCTCCGGCCGTCCTCCCCGGTGAGCCGGAGCCCGACGGGCCACATCTTCCCCTCGAAGGGATGCGTGCCGTGCTGCAGCACCCAGAACCCCAGCGCGTACGACTCCCCCGCCTCGAACCGGGACGGCACGGGATCCAGGTACGTCACCGCCCACCCGCCGGCCGCCCCGGCCGGGCCTCCCCCCGCCACCAGCGCCATCGCCGCGACGAGCACGGCCAGCACCTTCTTCATGGGACCACCTCCGGAGTGGATACACCGGAGGCCGGCCCGAGGTTCCGGCACCGGACCGACGATCGGGTATGAGCCCGAGGTTCCGGCACCGGACCGACGATCGAGTGCGAGGCCGAGGTTCCCGCACCGGAGGAGCCGGCGTGAGGGCCCAGCTCGGGCTGAGGGGCGGTGTGAGGATCGCTTTTCGACAAAGGTGTGCGACATTTCCCGAAGCGGCGCGCACAATGGAGGGCAAGGGCGAGAATTCGGCGAGGAGCGAGGAGGCTTGCGCCGTTGTCCGCCGCCGGTCGCGAATATCTGACCGCCATGCTCGACGTGCTCGTCTACGAGAACGTATTGGTCGCGTGGCGGCGAATGCCGCTGGGCGGGTACATGGTCGTCTCGCATGAGGGCGAGGAGATCAGGATGACCGCGCAACAGGCGGAGATGTGGGCACGGGGGGCCTTCGCCGTCTACCTCGCCCTGGTGGATCAGCGCCGCATCAACCCCCGGATCCCCGGCGACCCGGCCCCGAATTAGGCGACATATCCGAAGGCGGTGCTTATTTCTGGATTTGTCGCCGTCTAACCGTGCAATATACGGCTAGTTACGGGCGAGGTTTCCCGCCTCGATGCCCGAAAGGCGCCATCTGGGCCAAGGCGGCGGTCGATCCTCCGATCCGCCGCCGACCCCGCTCCCCGTTTCGGGGCCGCTCAGAACTCAGGCGCGCTCAGGCCCGGCCCCGGACCAAGGCCCAAGCGCGACGATTCAGGAAGCCTTGTTGTTCATGAACTGCGAGATCTTCCACTCATCGCCGTCCTTGGTGAGCACGAACAGCTCCCGATAGTTGTCGTTCCCCTGCTTACTCGTAGACCGGACGATCGCATCCGCGTCCCCCGCCGTACGCGACTCGTCGATGGTGTGCGTGGCCTGCTTCATGCCGTTGCCCTGGAGCTGCTTCTCGAACAGCGTGCGGATGGCCTGGCTGCCCTCGGCAGTGGCCTGGCCGTTGACGGCCGCCACCGCGTCGTCGGAGAAGGAGTTGACGACCTGGTCGACGTTGCCCGACTTGACCGCGTTGAAGAAGCCCTGGACGGCCGACTGTGCCTGGCCGCCACCGCCGGCGGTGTCCGTCGGGGAGGCTTCGGCCGTGTCCGTGGCCTCGGGGGACTCTTCCGGCGACATGGAGTCCATGTCGGTGGGCGTGCCCGGGCTGGCCGCGCCCTTCATCGCCTGGGTGTTGTTCCCCGCGGAGCAGCCCCCGACCAGGAGGGCGGGCACGATCGCGGCCAGCAGGAGTGCCCTGCGCTGAGAAATCTTGCTCATGGCCGCTTTGATGCCCCGGCGGATCGGCGGCGAATGCGCGGTTTAGGCACTTCGCACGGCCCCTTTACCTGGTTCGGGTATTACTCACGGTAACTCTTCACGCTCATGGGCGAGACCGGTCAGAGCCGCGATCGTTGCCGCCCCGATACCAGCGCGCCCGATACCGCCTATAGCGTCCATTCAGTGCCGCACATCAAGGCGAACCCTTCCCCCCTTCCGCAGCGTGAGGACGCCGAGCGCTGTGACAGCCTCGACTCCGGACGGCGCTGCGTCCTCCCAGCGGCCCACCACGGCGCACACGTCTACCCACCCACCGAGGTGGGCACCGTCGCCTGACCGGCCCCGCCCCATCGAGCCGGCCGCCGCCTGACCGGCCCCACCGCCCACCGAGGCGACCGCCGCCTGATCGGAAAGCCAGCAGGGACCGCACCCAGGCCGACGGCCCGGGCCGGTCCCACCGCACAAGGAAGCCCTAGACGCCGACCTCCACCCGCTGTTCGAGGCTGACCTCCACGAGCCCGCCATTCCCCACCCGCACCCCGTACACCGGCACCGACAACGTCTCGTCGTCCAGGCACCGCCCGCTCACCAGCGAATACACCTGCTTGTGCAACGGCGAGGCCACCGTCGGCTCCCCCTTCCTGGTGCCGACGATGCCGCGCGAGAGCACGTAAGCCTCGCTGTACGGATCGAAGTTCGACAACGCGTGCAGCTCACCGTCGTAGGTCATGAAGACGGCCACCTGAACGCCGTCCACCAGCGCGCAGACACCGCTCTCCGGCCGCAGGGCCTCGACGGAGCAGATCGTGGTCCAGCTCATCGGGCCATCACCGGCTTGATCTGGCCGCGCTCGCTGGCGAAGACGATCGACGGGTCGGGCACCCCGGGGGCGTTGACGAAGCTCACGAACCGGCTCAGCTTCTCCGGGTCGTCCAGCGTGGCGGCCCACTCGTCGGCGTACGTGGCGATGTGCCGCTCCATCTGCGCGTCCAGGTCGGCGCAGATGCCCAGCGTGTCTTCCATGATCACCTCACGGAGGTAGTCGAGCCCGCCGTCGAGCGACTCGAGCCAGGTGGACGTGCGTTGCAGCCTGTCGGCCGTGCGGATGTAGAACATCAGGAACCGGTCGATGGTCCTGATCAGCTCGTCGGTGCTCAGGTCGTTGGCCAGCAGGTCGGCGTGGCGCGGCTTGAAGCCGCCGTTGCCGCCGACGTACAGGTTCCAGCCCTGCTCGGTGGCGATGATGCCGAAGTCCTTGGAACGGGCCTCGGCACACTCGCGGGCGCAGCCGGAGACGGCCGACTTGAGCTTGTGCGGCGAGCGCAGGCCCCGGTAGCGCAGCTCCAGCGCGATGGCCATGCCCACCGAGTCCTGCACGCCGTAGCGGCACCAGGTGGAGCCCACGCACGACTTCACCGTGCGCAGCGCCTTGCCGTACGCGTGGCCCGACTCGAACCCGGCGTCCACCAGCCGCCGCCAGATGGCCGGGAGCTGGTCGACGGTGGCGCCGAACAGGTCGATGCGCTGACCGCCGGTGATCTTGGTGTAGAGGCCGAAGTCGCGGGCCACCTCACCGATCACGATCAGCTTCTCGGGCGTGATCTCGCCGCCGGGGATGCGCGGGACGACCGAGTACGTGCCGTTCTTCTGCATGTTGGCCAGGAACTTGTCGTTGGTGTCCTGAAGGGTGGCCCGCTCGCCCTCCAGCACGTGCCCGTTGTGCAGCGAGGCCAGGATCGAGGCCACGGCCGGCTTGCAGATGTCGCAGCCCCGTCCGGTGCCGTGCTGGGTGATGAGCTCGGAGAACGTCGTGATGCCGCGCACCCGTACGATGTCGAACAGCTCGGCCCGCGAGTACGTGAAGTGCTCGCACAGAGCCTTGCTGACCTCGACGCCCGACTTCTCCAGCAGCTGCTTGAGCATCGGCACGCAGCTCCCGCAGGTCGTGCCGGCCCGGGTGCACGCCTTCAGGCCGGGCACGTCGGTCACGCCCTTGTCGGCGATGGCCGTGCGGACGTCGCCCGCGCACACGTTGTTGCAGGAGCACACCTGCGCCTCGTCCGGCAGGTCGAGCTGCGCCCCCGCCCCGCTGAAGAGCAGGTCGGACGGCGAGGCGGGCAGCTCCTTGCCCACGAAAGGCCGCAGCTGCGTGTACGGCGAGGCGTCGCCCACGCAGATGCCGCCGAGCAGCGTCCGCGCGTCGTCGCTGATGAACAGCTTCTTGTAGACGCCGCCCACCGGGTCCATGTAGGTGACGTCCAGCGCGCCCTCCATGGCGCCGAACTGGGCCACCTCCACGCCCAGCAGCTTGAGCTTGGTGGACAGGTCGGCGCCCTCGAACGCCGAGGAGCCGCCCATGATCCGGTCGGCCGCCACCTCGGCCATCGTGTTGCACGGCCCGACCAGCCCGTACACCATGCCGCCCGCCAGCGCGCACTCGCCGATCGCGTAGATGGCGGGGTCGGAGGTCAGCATGCCCTCGTCCACCACGATGCCGCCCCGCGCGCCGACCTCCAGCCCGGCCGACCTGGCCAGCTCGTCCCGCGGCCTGATGCCCGCCGAGAAGACCACGACCTGGGCGTCCAGCACGGTCCCGTCGGGCTTGCGCAGCCCGGTGACCTGGCCGGAGCCGTCGGTCACGATCTCCTGGACGCCCGCGCCGGCGTGCACGCCCAGCCCGAGCCCCTCGATGTGCGACTTCAGCACCGAGCCGCCGCCCTCGTCCACCTGGCGCGGCATCAGCCAGGGGCTCATCTCGACGATGTGCGCCCTGAGCCCGAGCGCCCGCAGCGCGTCGGCCGCCTCCAGGCCGAGCAGGCCGCCGCCGACCACGACGCCCTCCACGGCGTCCTTGGCGGCCACCCTGATCGCGTCGAGGTCCTCGATCGTGCGGTAGACGTAGGCGTGCTCGGCGCCGGGCACCGGCGGCACGAAGGGCGCGGAGCCGGTGGCCAGCACGAGCACGTCGTAGGGCTCGGTGCCGCCGTCGGCCAGCGTGACCGTCCTCGCCTCGCGGTCGATGCCGGTGACGCGGGTGTTCAGCCTGGTCACGATCCCGGCGGGGACCTCGTAGGTGAGGTCCTCGGCGCTGGTGCCGGACAGGTACGAGGTCAGGTGCACCCGGTCGTAGGCCGGGCGCGGCTCCTCACCGATCACGGTGACGGTGCCGCCGAAGCCCTTGCTCGTGAGGGTCTCGACGAGCCGGTGGGCCGTCGGGCCGTACCCTACGACGACGATCCTGTTCATACGGAAACCCCTTCTTGCTCGCACAGCCAGCCGACGATGCCCTCCACGGCGTCGCGGCAGGTACCGCATCCGGTCGTGGCCCTGGTGGCGCTCGCCACCGCGGCCACGTCCCTGGCCCCGGCCTCCCAGCACGCCCTGATCTGGCCCTTGGTCACGTTGTTGCACTGGCAGACCTTGGCCGCGTCCGGCATCAGCGTCGGGCTGTCGGCCACGGGGGCCGAGGCCAGCCCGGGGAAGAGCAGCCCGGCCCGGTCGCCGGGCACCGGCCCGCCGCGGTCGAAGAGCTGGGTGAGCGTGCCGACGGCGTCGCTCTCGCCCAGCACGATCGCGCCGATCAGGCGGCCGTCCTGGATGACGAGCTTGCGGTAGGTGCCGCGGGCCCGGTGGCTGAAGCGCACGACCTCGGCGTGCTCCTCGCCGAGCTGGGTCTCGCCCATGGCGGCCAGCTCGACGCTCTTGGCCTTGAGCCGGGTGACCAGGCGGGAGCCGTGGTAGAGGGCCTTGCCGCCGGTGATGACGTCGGCGGCCACGGTGGCCTGCTCCCAGGCGGGGGCGACCAGGCCGTAGACGGTGCCGTCGTGCTCGGCGCACTCGCCGATGGCGAAGATGGACGGGTCGTCGGTACGCAGCTCGTCGTCCACGACGACGCCGCGCCGCACCTCCAGCCCGGCCTCGGCGGCCAGGCCGGTGACGGGGCGCACGCCGCAGGCCAGGATGACCAGGTCGGCCTCGACCAGTTCGCCGTCGTCGAGGCGGACGCCGTGCTCCTCGACGCCGGAGGCGGAGACGCCGGTGCGGATCTCGACGCCGAGCCCGTTCAGCGTCTCACCCAGGACGAGACCGGCCTCGACGTCGAGCTGGCGCTCCATGAGGTGGCCCGCCAGGTGCAGCAGGGTGACCGGGAGGCCGCGCCCGGCCAGGCCGCGGGCGGCCTCGATGCCGAGCAGGCCGCCGCCGATGACGACGGCCTTGCGGGCGCTCGCGGCCGACTCGATGATCCGCTCGCAGTCGTCGAGGGTGCGGAACGGGATGGCCCGCTCGACGCCGGGGATCGGCGGCACGATGGCGTCGCTGCCGGTGGCCAGCACCAGCAGGTCGTACGGCTCGCGCCGGCCGTCCTCGGTGACGACGTGCCGGGTGTCCCTGTCGAGGTGCGCGACCGCGCTGCCGAAGGCGGCCTCCACGTCGTGCGCGTCGTACCAGGAGGGGTCGAGCAGCCGCACCTGTTCGGGACGGGAGCTGCCGGCCAGCACGTTCGACAGCAGCACCCGGTTGTACGGCTGGCGCGACTCCGCGCCGAACACCGTGATCTTCATGTGCGGGTCACGGGCGCGCACCTCGCTGACCAGCCGCGATCCGGCCATCCCGTTGCCCACGACGACGAGCCTCATGAGTCCCTCTCCACCCTGACAGCGCAGACCTTGAACTCCGGCATCCTCGACGTCGGGTCGAGTGCCGGGTTGGTGAGCCGGTTGGCGCCCTCCCAGTGGAAGGGCATGAACACGGTGTCGCGCCTGATCGCGTCGCTGATCCTGGCCACGGCCTTGCTCTGGCCTCTTCTGCTGCTGACGCGCACGATGTCCCCGGCGGTGATGCCGAGCTGCTCGGCCAGGTCCGGGTGCAGCTCGACGAACGGCTCGGGGGCGGCCTGGACGAGCGGCGCGATCCTGCGGGTCTGCGCGCCGCTCTGGTAGTGGGCGAGCACCCGGCCGGTGCTCAGGTAGACGGGGTAGTCCTCGTCGGGCTCCTCGGCGGCGGGCCGGTGCTGGACGGGCACGAACCTGGCGCGGCCGTCGGGGTGGGCGAACCGGTCGAGGAACGGGCGGGGTGTGCCTGGGTGCTCGGCGGAAGGGCCCAGATCAGGGCAGGGCCAGAACACGCCGGTCTCGTTCGCGATGCGGTCGTAGGTGATGCCGGAGTAGTCGGCGGGCCCGCCGGCGCTGGCGCGGCGCAGCTCGTCGAAGACCTTGACCGGCTCGGTCTCGAAGGTGTGGCCGAGGCGCGCGGCCAGCCCGGCCAGGACGTCGAGGTCGCTCCTGACGCCTTCGGGCGGCGTGGTGGCCTGGCGGCGGAGCAGGACGCGGCCTTCGAGGTTCGTCATGGTGCCGCTCTCCTCGGCCCACTGGGTGACGGGGAAGACCACGTCGGCCAGGGCGGCGGTCTCGGACATGACGAAGTCGCAGGTGACGAGCAGGTCGAGGGCGCCGATGCGCTGGGCGACGTGCTCGGCGGCGGGCGCGGAGATGACGGGGTTGGAGCCGAACAGCAGCAGCGCCTTCGGCCCTTCGGGGGTCCCGAGCGCGTCCAGCAGCTCGTACGCCGACCGCCCCGGCCCGGGGATGTCCTCGGCCGGGATGCCCCAGACGGCAGCCAGGTGCTCGCGGGCCGCCGGGTCGTCGATCTTGCGGTAGCCGGGGAGCTGGTCGGCCTTCTGGCCGTGCTCCCTGCCGCCCTGGCCGTTGCCCTGCCCGGTCACGCAGCCGTACCCGGAGCCCTGCCTGCCGGGCAGGCCGAGCGCGAGGGCGAGGTTGATGAACGCGGTGACGGTGTCGGTGCCCTTGGCGTGCTGCTCGGCGCCGCGGCCGGTCAGGATGTACGCCTTGTCCACGGCCGCCAGGGCCCTGACGGCCTGCCGCATGTGGTGGACGGGCACCCCGGTGACGCGCTCGACCCGCTCGGGCCACCAGGCCGACAGCGAGGTGCGTACCTCGTCGAACCCGGTGGTCCTGGCGGCCACGTACTCCTCGTCGACCAGCTCGTCGGCGATGGCCAGGTGCAGCAGCCCGAGCGCGAGCGCCAGGTCGGTGCCGGGCGTGGGCTGCAGGTGCAGCCAGGCCAGCTTGGCGGTCTGGGTACGCCGCGGGTCGATGACGATCAGGCGGGGCCCGTCCAGGTGGCGGACGAACGGGGGCATGGTCTCGGCGACGTTGCCGCCCGCGATCAGCACGACGTCGGCGTCGTCCAGGTCGGTGATCGGGAAGGGCATGCCCCGGTCCAGGCCGAACGCCTTGATGGAGGCGGCGGCGGCCGAGGACATGCAGAAGCGGCCGTTGTAGTCGATCTGGCTGGTGCCGAGGGCGACGCGGGCGAACTTGCCGAGCGTGTACGCCTTCTCGTTGGTCAGCCCACCCCCGCCGAACACGGCCACGGCGTCGGGGCCGTGCTCGGCGCGGATGGCGGACAGCCGGTAGGCCACGTAGTCCAGCGCGACGTCCCACTCCACGGGCTCGCCGTGCAGGAGGGGGGTGGTCAGGCGCTCGCCGTTGGTGAGCAGCTCGCCCGCCGTCCACCCCTTCTGGCACAGCGCGCCCGAGGCGTTGGCCGGGATGTCGGTCCTGGGGGTGATGGCCAGCCCGGGGCCGATCTCCATGCCGCACTGCAGGGCGCAGTACGGGCAGTGGGTCTTGGCGGGCACGTCAGATCCGGGCATAGGAGAGACTCGCGATCACCTTGACGCCGACCGTCCTGGTGTAGCACCACCAGGTCAGGGCCAGGCAGGCGACGTAGAAGACGCCGAAGGCGAGGAAGGCGGGGGCCGGGGTGCCGGCGGCGGCGAACGCCATGCCGAACGCCCGGTTGATGAGGAAGCCGCCGAGCGCGCCCACCGCCGAGATGATGCCGATGGCGGCGGAGGCCTGGCGCTTGCCGTGCAGCAGGGTCTCCTCGGTCTCGTCGCCGCGCTCGGCGATGGCCTTGGCCTGGAAGATGGCCGGGATCATCCGGTAGGTGGAGCCGTTGCCGATGCCGGCGGTGAGGAAGAGGAGCTGGAAGGACAGGAAGAACATCCAGAAGTTGCCGGAGGTGCTGGCCCACCAGACGAGCAGGACGCCGCCGCCCATGGCGGCGAAGTTCCACAGCGTGACGGGGGCGCCGCCGAGCCTGTCGGCCAGCCAGCCGCCGACGGGCCTGATCAGCGAGCCGACCAGCGGCCCGGCGAAGGCGACCGCGGCGTACGGAGCGTCGGGGAAGAGGCTCTGGCTCAGCAGGGGGAAGGCGGTGGAGTAGCCGATGAACGAGCCGAACGTGCCGATGTAGAGGAAGGACATGATCCAGGTCTGCGCCTTGCCGGCCACCGCGAGCTGCTGGCGGGGGTTGGCCTTGGCGCTGGTCAGGTTGTCCATGAAGAAGAAGGCGCAGGCGGCGGCCACGACGATGAACGGGATCCAGAACCAGCCGGCCGCGGCCAGCCCGAGCGAGCCGATCACCAGCGGCATGACGAGCTGGACGGAGCTGACGCCGATGTTGCCGCCCGCGGCGTTCAGGCCGAGCGCGACGCCCTGCTTGCTGCGCGGGTAGAAGTAGGTGATGTTGGCCATGCTGGAGGCGAAGTTGCCGCCGCCGAAGCCGGCCAGCGCCGCGATGACCAGGAAGAGCCAGTACGGCGTCTGCGGGTTGTTCACCGCCACGCCGAGCAGCACCGCCGGGATGAGCAGCAACAGGGCGCTCAGCACGGTGAAGTTGCGCCCGCCGAACTTGGCGGGCCCGAAGGTGTAGGGCACCCGCAGCACCGAGCCGATCAGGTTCGGCAGGGCGACCAGCCAGAACAGCTCATCGGTGGTGAACTCGTACGACCCCATCTTCGTCGCCACGATGCTCCACAGCGTCCACACCGTGAAGCCGAGGTGCTCGGCGACGATCGAGAAGATCAGGTTGCGGCGGGCGACCCGCTTGCCTGAACTCTCCCAGAATGCTGGGTCATCGGGATGCCACTCGGCGATCCAGCGCGCCATCGACCTCTCCTACGTTCGGCGTCCGGGGATCTCCAAGGTAGGAAGGGCTCGTTACGCACTCTGACCCTGCGTGGCTGTGCGCCGGTTACGTGTGATTCACCTCGGTAACAAGCCGCGCACAAGCGTCACCGCGGAAACACGCCCGTAATGATCGGTTACCTGCCCTGCCCTGGGGTAACTGCACATGAGCAAGGGGGGAAACATGATCAAAAAGCTGCATGACATGGGCATCAAGTCCGGTCACATGTACACCGCTGGGCTCTGCTCGATCGGCCTGGCCTTCGGAAGCTGGCTGCTGTCCACCAAGGCCGAGGCGGCAGGGCTGGACCGGGCCGACCGCTGGGGCATCTTCATCGGGGAGTGGGCGCCCACATTCTTCGCCGTGGGTGTGGCACTGCGGATGGAGGAGACCCACCGCGATCTCGATGAGTCGTCAGTGGGGATGTTCGAGCAGGAGAGCACCCGGTCCCGCTCGCACGCCGGCGTTTAACCGGAGATGTCACGCAGGTCACGTCACCGTACGTGACCTGCGTGACGCGTGCGCGGCTCAGTCGCGCCGGGCGGCCAGGCGGGCGAGCGGCTCGTCGGTGAGCCGGTAGCGGTACCACTCGTCCTGGTTGACCGCGCCGAGCTTCTCATAGAAGTCGATGCTCGGCCGGTTCCAGTCGAGGACCGCCCATTCGAGGCGCTGGTAGCCGCGCTCGGCGCAGATCTCCGCCAGCTTGCGCATCAGGCTGACGCCGTGGCCGCCGCCGCGGTGCTGCGGGCGGACGTACAGGTCCTCCATGTAGATGCCGTGCGTGCCGCGCCAGGTGGAGTAGGTGAGGAACCAGAGCGTGAAGCCCACCACCGCGCCGTCCTGCTCGGCGATGTGCGCGAAGGCGGCGGGGTGGTCGCGGAAGAGGGTGTCGTGGAGCTGCTCCTCGGTCACGCGCACCTCGTGGGCGGCCTTCTCGTACGTGGCGAGCTCGCGGATCATGCTGACGATCTCGGGCACGTCAGCGGGGGTGGCAGGACGAATCATGGCATTGAGGCTACGCGTGGTCGAACCCCGCTCCGTACCCATACGCGCTTTGCCTAGAACGGTATTCGGACCGGCGTGGGGACGCTCATTCCGGATGACCGACAGGGGAGCGGGAATCGTGAGCGTTGCACAAGGGCTGGGCGCGGGCCCGCCGTCATGCCCGGACCTCGAGGCGGCCCTCGTCCGCGGCGAGCGCGCGCTGTTCGAGGAGGGCGACTTGCAGCGCGCCAGGCGCTGGTTCGACACGGCCTACTCACAGGCGGAGGCGTGCGGCGATCGGGCCGGCCTCGCACAGGCGGCGCTGGGGCTGGGCGGGATCTGGGTGCACGAGCACCGCACGGCGGTCGAGTGGGAGAAGGTACGAGTCCGCCAGCGGCACGCCCTGTCCCAGGTGGACCCCGGCTCCGCGCTCGCGCTGCGGCTGCGGCTGCGCATCCAGGGCGAAGAGGACTACCGCGCCGGCACCCACGAGGGCATCCTGCGGCTGCTGGACCTGGCCAGGCGCTCGGGCGACCCGCTGGCGCTGGCGGAGGCGCTGAGCCTGGCGCACCACTGCGTGCTCGGTCCCGAGCACGGGGCGCTGCGGATGGAGCTGGCCGGCGAGCTGATCGGCCAGGCGGCGGTGACCGGCCGCCGGAGCGACCTGATCATGGGCCTGATGTGGCGCACGGTGGACCTCTACCTGGCCGCCGACCCGCACGCGGAGCGCTGCATGCAGGAGCTGCGCACCCTCCTGGACGCTCACCCGCACCTCGCGATCGACTTCGTGGCCCGCGCGATCGAGGTCATGCTGGCCATCCGCGCGGGCCGGCTCGACGAGGCCGAGCGCAGGGCCGCCGCGTGCTTCGAGCGGGGCGTGGCGGCCGGCGACGTCGACGCGATCGGCTGGTACGGCGGCCAGCTCGGCGCCATCCGCTGGTACCAGGGCCGCGCCCCCGAGCTGCTGCCGGCCCTGGCCGACCTGGTCAACTCCCCCACGCTCAGCCCCATCGACAACTCCTACGTGGCGGCCCTGGCGCTGGCCGCGGCCGTCGCGGGGGACCGACGGCTGGCGGCCGGGCACCTGGCCCGGTTACGCGGCCGGGACCTGGCGGAGCTGCCCAGCTCCAGCTCCTGGATGATCGCGATGTACTGCCTGGTGGAGGCCGCGCACCTGCTGCAGGACGCCGACACCGCCGCCGGCGCGTACGCGTTGCTGAGCCCGTACGCGCACCTGCCGGTGATCGCCAGCCTCGGCGTGGCCTGCTTCGGCTCCGTGCGGCACCCGCTGGGCATGGCCGCGCTCACCACCGGCGACCTCGACCTGGCCATCGGGCACCTGCGCGCCGCCGTGCACGACAACCTGGCGCTGGGCCACTGGCCGGCCGCCACGCTGTCGCGCTGCCGGCTCGGCCAGGCGCTGGCGCTGCGCGACGGCCCCGCCGACGAGGCGGCCCGCGCGGAGCTGGCCACCGCCGCCCGCGACGCCGCGGACCTGGGCATGGTGCTGCCCGCCGTGGTCGGGCGGCCCCCGGAGGCGGACGGCGCGTGCCGCTTCCGCCGCGACGGGCGGCACTGGCACGTCGAGCTGAACGGCCGGGTGGCGCTGGTCGACCACAGCGTCGGCATGGCGCACCTGGCCATGCTGGCCGCCAACCCCGGCCACGAGATCCCGGCCGCGGACCTGGCGGCGGGCACCGGCCGGCGCGAGGGCCCGCGCGAGTCGGTGCAGCCGCTGCTGGACGACCTGGCCAGGGACTCCTACCGGCGGCGGCTGACCCGGCTGCAGGCCGAGATCGACGAGCACGAGTCGATGCACGACCTGGAACGGGCGGCGGCGCTGCGGATGGAACGCGAATGGCTGATCGCGGAGCTGGCCGCCGCGACCGGCATGAACGGCCGGGCCCGGCCGTTCGCGGGCAGCGAGGAGCGGGCCAGGATCGCGGTCGGCAAGGCGATCAGGCGGGCACTGGCCCGCATCTCGGCCGTGGACCGGACGATCGGCGACGAACTGCGCGCCACCGTGCACACCGGGGTGCGCTGCTCCTACCGCCCCCGATGACCCGCCCCTGATGACCCGCCCCGATGACGCTGGCACGGCGTGGAACGGGATGTCACGCCTCCTACTACGGGGGCCTGTTTCCGTACGTCGACTGGGGGACCATCCATGCGCCATCCGCAAAGGCTCAGCGTACCCATCCATCTTGAGCGTGACCTGCCCGAGCCGCTGCAGGATCAGCTCACCGCCCAGCTCAGGAGGGCCATCGTGCGGGGGCAACTGGCTCCCCGCAGCCGGATGCCGTCCACCCGCACGCTGTCTCGCGTGCTGGGGATCTCGCGGGGGGTGGCGCTGGCCGCGTACGAGCGGCTGCTGGCCGAAGGCTACATCGCCGGGCGGCACGGCTCCGGCACGTACGTGTGCGCGCCGGCGGGCCCGGCACCCCGCTCGGCCGACTCCGGCGAGCCGCTCATCGACCTGTGCCTGGACCGGCCCAGCACGCAGGGTTTCCCGCTGGCCGCGTGGCGCGCGGCCTGGCGGCGCGCCGGCCTGCACCGCCCGCCGCTCGGCGGGCTGCCGCCCACGGGCCTACCCGCGCTGCGGGCCGCCGTCGCCTCCCACCTCCGGGAGGCGCGCGGCCTGGATCTCGACGGCCACGAGGTGATCGTCACACCGGCGCCCGTGGACGCGCTGCGGCTGATCCTGCGCGCGCAGGGCGGCCCCGACCCGGTGATCGCGCTGGAGGATCCGGCGCCACCGAAGCTCAGGGCGGCGCTCTCCCGGCTCGGCACCGTGCTGCCGCTGCCCGTGGACGGCTCGGGCGCGCGTACCGACCGCATCCCCGCCGCCTGCGACATCGTGGTGGTGCTGCCGGAGCGGGGCGACCCGCTCGGCACGCGGATGCCGCTCGAACGGCGCCTGGCGCTGACCCAGTGGGCGCGCGACAGCGGCGGCCTGGTGCTGGAGCCGGCCTTCGACGGCCTGTTCGCGGCGGCGCCCGACCGGCTGCCCGGCGTGCCGGCGCTCGGCGACACCTGGTCCACGGCCATGGTGGGCTCGTTCGCCGAGGTGCTGACGCCGACGCTGCGGCTGGCGTTCGCGGTGGTGCCGCGGCGGCTGGCCGGGGAGATCGAGCAGTTCATGCCGGCGGGGCCGTCGATCACCTCCCAGCTCGCGGTGACGGACCTGCTCAGGTCCGGCTGCGTGGCCGCGCGGGTGGCCGAGCTGTCCGCCCAGTACGAGCCCAAGCGGGCGCTCGTCCGCCAGGCCCTGGAGGCGTACCCGCACACCAGGCTGCTCGGCGCGCGCACCGGAGCGAGTGCCACGCTGCTGCTCCCGGTGTCGGTCCCGGCCCCGTCGGTGGCCGCGGCGCTGCAAGCCCGCCGCGTCCAGGTCTGCGAACTGGCCGCCTACCACCACCCCGACGCGCAGCCCGGCAACGGGATCGTGCTCGGCTTCGGCCACCTGGACGGGGTGTCGCTGCGCCGGGCGCTGCACGCGCTCACCCGCACGCTGGACGAGCACCGCCTGGCCCGCCGAACAGCCGCATGACCGGCCGGGGTAGTGGCGGGAGCGGCGCGTGAGGCGCATCTTTCAGTGATCGGCTCCGCACCGCGGAAGGGGATCTCATGAACAGGCTCGTCGCGCTGCTGCTCCTCGCCCCGCTCACCCCGCCGGCCGCCACCGCCGCCGACGTGGACCCGGTACGGGCGTGGAACGAGCAGGCCCTGCGGGTCGTCCGTGCCGAGCGGGCCTCCGACGCGGACGCCGCCAGGACGTACGCGATGGTCAACCTCGGCATGTACGACGCCGTCAACGGCATCGCCACCGCCCGCGGCGACCACCGGGCCAGGACGCCCGCGCTGCGCGACCCGCAGGGCGCGCCCGCCCGCGGCGACCAGCAGGCCGCGGCGGTGGCGGCGGCCCACGCCGTGCTCACCCGGCTGTACCCGGGCCAGGAGGTCACGCTCACCGAGCGGCTCGACGCGGACCTGGCCCGATTGGGGGCGGGGTCGCGCGTCGCCGACGGCCGCGCGTGGGGCGAGCGCGTCGGCGGGGACGTGCACGCGGCCAGGCAGGGCGACGGCTCGTCACCGGTGGAGACGCAGCCCGCGGGCACGGGGCCGGGCGTGTTCGGGCAGGCGTGGACGGGCGTGCAATACCGGAACATGAAGCCGTTCGGCATCGCCGACGCCGCCCCGTACGTCGGCGACGGCCCGCCCGCGCTCGCGAGCCTCGACTACGCGGCGGCCTTCGCCGAGGTCAGGCTGCTCGGCGACGCCGCGATCGCCGACCCGGACAAGTCGGCCCTCTACCAATACTGGTCGCTGCCCGCCGGCACGGCCCAGCCGCCCGGCGAGTGGGTCAAGATCGCGCTCGCCGTGGACCGGCCGCTGCCGCTGGCCGAGGAGTCCCGGCTGTTCGCGCTGCTCGGCATGGCCCTGGCCGACACCTCGATCCCGACGGCCGGCACGAAGTTCGCCTTCCGCCACTGGCGGCCCACGGCGGCCATCCAGCAGGCGGACACCGACGGCAACCCCTACACCGAGCCGGTGGCGGGCTGGCGGGCGCGGGCCGGCAGCGCGGGCGGCTCCCCCGAGTACATCTCGGGCCACAGCTCCTTCAGCGGCGCGGGCGCGGCCGTCCTGGCGGGCTTCTTCTGCGCCGACCGGATCCCGTTCGCGCTGGTCAGCGACAGCGCGCCGGTCGATCCGGCGACCGGGCAGCCGTGGCGCAGGCAGTTCGCCGGCTTCTCGGCCGCGGCGGCGGACGCGGGCCGCTCGCGCGTGGTCGGCGGGCTGCACTTCTCCTTCAGCAACCTCGACGGGCTCGCGATGGGCGCGGACGTGGCGGCGGAGATCCTCGCCAAGCGCCTGCTCCTGAAATCCGGCCCCACCCACACGGGCGCCTGCCCCCGCTGACCCCCGCCCCTCTCGATCGTGCACCCCGCTCCTCCCACCACCCGGGGGCGGGGTGTGCCCCGTTCCTCCACATCCGGGACACTGGTGCTGGTCAGGCACTCATCTGTGAGGTGGACATATGGAACAGCGCGTGTTGGGACGCACCGGGCGCCGGGTCGGCGTGGTCGGGCTCGGCGCCTGGCAGCTCGGCGCCGACTGGGGCGAGGTCTCGAAGGACGAGGCCGTCGCCACCCTGAGCGCGGCGGTCGAGTCGGGCGTGACCTTCATCGACACCGCCGACGTGTACGGCGACGGGCGCAGCGAGCAGATCGTCGGCCGCTTCGCCAAGGACCATCCCGAGGTCACCGTGGCCACCAAGATGGGCCGCCGGATGGAGCAGGTCCCGGCCAACTACGTGATGGCCAACTTCCGCGCCTGGAACGAGCGCTCGCGCCGGAACCTGGGCGTGGACACCATCGACCTGGTCCAGCTGCACTGCCCGCCGACGCCGGTCTACTCGACGGACGCCGTGTTCGACGCGCTGGACACGCTGGTGTCGGAGAAGAAGCTGGCCGCGTACGGGGTGAGCGTGGAGACGTGCGAGGAGGCCCTGACGGCCATCGCGCGGCCCGGAGTGGCGTCGGTGCAGATCATTCTCAACGCGTTCCGGCTCAAGCCGCTGGAGGAGGTGCTGCCCGCGGCCCGCGCGGCCGGGGTGGGCATCATCGCGCGGGTCCCGCTGGCCAGCGGGCTGCTGTCGGGCAAGTACGACGAGCACACGACCTTCTCGGCCGACGACCACCGCAGCTACAACAGGCACGGGGAGGCGTTCGACGTCGGCGAGACGTTCTCCGGCGTGGACTTCGGCACCGGCCTGGAGGCGGTGCGCCGCCTGGCGCCCCTGGTGCCCGAGGGCGTCACCATGGCGCAGTTCGCGCTGCGCTGGGTGCTGGACCAGGAGGGCGTGTCGGTGGTCATCCCGGGCGCCCGCAACCCGGCCCAGGCCCGCGCCAACGCCGCCGCCGACGCGGTGCCGCCGCTGGACGCCGCCACGCTGGCCGCCGTCCGCGACGTCTACGACGAGCTGATCCGCCCGCAGGTCCACCACCGCTGGTAGGTACGGCCAAGCGTCCCGCCCGGCCCAGCAGAGGCACCGTCAAGCGGCGGCAGGTCTGGTGACCTCAACGGCCACCGCCACCCATCTCGCTGTCCGGGCGGGACAACCCGCCGGAGAATCCACTCCGGGCGGTCTCATGACTCATGCGCGGATGAGTACCTCCACCATCTGCCCCTGAACGTGCTCAGGCAAGGGCCCCCCGCGCATGGTGTTCAGCAGGTGACGGTCTTGTCGTACGACCCCATCTCGAACGTCCACTCGCGGGACTTGCCGTTGGCCAGCGCCACGCAGGGCCCGTCGAACCCGCCGCGGATGATGACCTTGACCCGCATGGTCCTGCCGCACCCGTTGCGCAGCCAGACGATCAGCCCGTGCGGCTGCTCGTCGGCCACCCGGGCGATGCAGTCGGGAGCGGTCCCGGCCCGCGCGGCCGCCGTCACGGGGCCGCCCGTCACGGACACCAGCACGGGACTCGCCAGGAGGGCGAGCAGGGACATGGCGCCACTTGTTCTTTGCACACGCCGGACGCTACTACGCTGTGCTATTGACCGATAACCCTGAGTCAGCGACTTGTCGCCCCGCAGGAAGGCGGTGGCCCCCCGGATCTACCCATCCGAGGGGCCTGAGAACGACCGCCACATGTGAGCGCCAGCGGCATTTAAGGGCACGGATCAGCTCTTACGACGCGCGCTCTGCCATTGAGCCACCGCCGCATGGTGAAGAGCGGCGGGCCGGATTCGAACCGGCATCTCAACATCCACAGCCCGTCCCGATCGATCTGGCACTCGACGATCAATGCTGAATCTAGAGCGAGAATCTGAAATTAAGACGGCCGCCTCTGCCAGTTGGGCCACCGGGGCGCGGGTGCCCCGGGAAGGACTCGAACCTTCACTGTCACCGCCATGTCAGCCTCAGGCCTCAGCCTCAGCTTGCGCTCCTTGCGCACCCTCGCACGAGGCGAGGGAGTCTTCAGCGTAATTCACTCGAAGCCCGGACAAGCCCGGCTCAGGCGAAGAGGTAGGCGAACACCCTCTCGCCGACCTTCCTGTCGACGACCTCGGTGCCGTTCGCCTCCTCGCGGGCGTACTTCACCGCGTCCTGCAGCTTCTGCACGCGCGCCAGCAGCTCGTTGACCCGCCGCTGCGGCAGCGCGCCGGAGAAGTTCACCTTCGTCCAGTAACCGACGACGATGTCCTCGTTGTAGACCTGCACCTGCGCGGGGTGCTTGTCGGTCGCCTCCGCCAGCACGTGGTTGCGCGGCACCTTCTTGGTGCGCGTCGTCTTGACCGGATCGGTCCGCCACGTGTCGGTGGCCTCGTCCCGCGACCACGTCTCGGCCGGGTCGAGCGTCGGCAGCTTGGAGACCAGCGTGTAGACGTCGGTGAGCTGCTTCTCCAGGAAGAGCAGGTACGTCACCGGCACGTCCGCCAGCAGCACCGCGCCGTCGATCATGACGTCGGCCCTGGCCTCGCAGTTGGCCCAGTCCTTGGTGGCGGTCACGTCGAACAGCCGCGTCAGAGCGGCTCCGACGCCCTTGAGCACCTCGTCGGCCTGCACCTGCACGCGGGTGGACTCGGGCGGCAACTGCTCGCCTTCGTCGTCGATCGGCTGGTAGGTGCGGGAGATGCCGGAGAGCAGCGGCGCCTTCTGGATCTGGTGGTAGGCGTCCGTCACCTTGCGCTGGACGTCCGACTTCACACCCTTCTCGACCGCGAGGATCTGGTTGAGCTTGGTCACGTCCAAACCCTAGAGCCATCGCGGACCACCCCACACCCGATTATTTCGCCGCAACTCGCCTTGGTAGCGTGCTGGTCGCCTACGACTGGCGCGGCGGCAAGCTGACCTCGCCGGGCGTCCCACACGCTGCTCATTCTGGGCCTCGGATGCTGCTTGTCCGGTGCCGCGCTGATGCTCTGGGCCTACGTACGCACGCCTACCGCCACAGATAGTCGTAGCGGGACGAGGCCGCCCCGATGATGACATCACCATCGCGGACCTGCCACTCCTCCTGACCGCTTCCCTCGCGATAGGCGAAGAACAGGCCGCAGACACGATCGCCGTCCTCGTCCACGGCCGGCAACGCGGCGATCCGCCGGAGCGGAACAAGAACCTCATCGGCATCGCGCACCCCACGCGCATAACAGGCCGCGTCGAGCCAGCCACCTTCGGGAAAGGCCCACCCCTCCGGCTCCCCCCGCCGGATGATGTCCATCGCCTCAGCGCGCTGCCCGGCGAACTCCAGCCATCCGCGTACGTAGACCCAGGCACCCATACCCACACGATCCCGTCACGCGCTCATCGCCTCAGCGCTGCTTCAGCCGCTGCGCCTCCTTGCGCGCCTCAGCCTGCACGGCCCGCTCATGCTCCAGCCACTGCGGGTTCTCCGCCTTCAACGCGTCGATCTCGGCCGTGGTGAGCGGCTCGGTGATCCCGGCCCTGGCCAGCCCGGAGATGGAGACGCCGAGCTTCGCGGCGACGACCTGCTTGGGGTGCGGGCCGTTGCGGCGCAGCTCGACGAGCCAGGCGGGCGGCTTGGCCTGCAACGCGTTCAGCTCGTCCCTGGAGACGACGCCCGCCTGGAACTCGGCGGGAGTGGCCGAGCAGAGCACACCCAGCTTCTTGGCCGCGGTCTCGGGCTTCATCGTCTGGACGCTCTTCGGTTTGGACGAGGTCATGTCGCCAAGGGTAGCCAGTCGGGACGGGTTTTCTGACATCGGTACCCTGTGGAAGTGACTGATGGTGAGACCGGCAAGGTGTTCCGGCTGGCGTACGTGCCCGGGGTGACACCCGCCAAGTGGGTCAACGTCTGGACCGAGCGGATGCCCGACATACCGATCACCCTGGTCTCCTCCCCCGCCGCCGAGGTGGTGGGGCTGCTGCGCGAGGGCGGCGCCGACGCCGCGTTCGTCAGGCTCCCGGTCGACCGCGACGGCCTCAGCGTGATCCCGCTGTACGTGGAGACCACGGTGGTCGTGGTGCCCAAGGACCACGCGGTGGCCGCAGTCGACGAGCTGACCACCGCCGACCTGGCCGACGACGAGGTGTTCCACCCTCTGGACGACACCATCGAGTGGCCGGCACGCCCGGGGCTGCCCGCGTTCACCCATCCGGCCACGACCGCGGACGCCGTGCAGCTGGTGGCGTCCGGCACGGGGCTCCTGCTGGTCCCGCAGTCGCTCGCCCGCCTCCACCACCGCCGCGACCTCACCTACCGGCCGGTGACGGACGCGCCGCAGTCGCAGGTCGCGCTGGCCTGGCTCGCGGACGCCACCACCGACCTGGTGGAGGACTTCATCGGCATCGTCCGCGGCCGGACGGTGAACAGCTCCCGCGGCCGTACCGCTCCCGCGCCCGCGCAGAAGCCAGCCCAGCGCAAGGCCAGGAAGCCCGCACAGAACGGCTCCGCCCGCAGGGGCCGGGGTTCCCGCCCCCGGTAACCACACGCCGGGCCCAGGCGGTGGGAGTGAGCCGCTTGGAGCCCGTTCCACGGATCAGACCTCCCAGCGCTGGGCATTCTGATCGTTCAGCAGGCCCGGAGGCTGCGGAATGACGCAGAAGGGGAGGCCCGCGGGGTCCTCCATGACCCACCAGTAATCGTTCACCAGCTGTAGACGCCGGGCACCGAGGAGCTCAAGACGCGCGGTCTCCGCCTCTAGGTCGTCGGTGTGGATGTCGAGATGCACCCGCGCGGGCCCTGCCCCGAGTCGCTGCATGAGCAGGGCGAAGGAGTCGCCATGGAGGCGGGCGCCGTGGTACTCCGGATACCGCTCGTTCCGAGCCAGCGTCCGACCGAGCGCCTCCTGCCAGAACGTCAGTTCCTGGTCGTGGTCGCCCTCCGGTACATCGATCACGACCTTGTAGAGCCTGCTGTAGTGCGCCATTCCTACTCTTCCGTCTGCATCCATGGCGGCGGGTGATCGTCGGGCTGCCTGGGGCGGCGAGCTCCGTCACCCACACCGTCCCACCTCACGTTAGAGGGGGTGAGTCCGATCTTGGGTGGAGTGTCAGAGAAAGTGAAGGCCCGATCGGCGGCGCTTGTGCGTTCACCGAGAGTCACGGCCGGTGCTCGTCGCGCCGATGAGGGCCGTCACCGCCCGGGCCGTGGTCAAGCTGTCACGGAGACCAGAACGTCACCCGGGAGCACGCTGAAGCCCCTGACCGGGATCCTTCCCGGTCAGGGGCACGACTCAGCTGATCAGCGCACGAACCCGTTGACGACGAGCGGCAGCGACGCATCCAGCCCCGCCACGTTCAGCACACCTTCGTCCTTCGTGTCCCCGATCGAGTACCCGGCCGCGGTCATCGCGGCGACGACCACCCGCGCGTCCGGATTGACGCCGCGCCGGTAGGCGTCGAGCGCCTGCGTCGGGTGCGACCGGCCGGCCCACGTCTCGTTGTCGGTGAACACCACGATGCCGTCCACCTCCATCCGCTGCTCACGCGCCCACGTGAACGGCAGCGAAAGGTCGGTGCCGCCGCCGGACGGCCGCCAGGAGGCGAGCTCGCGCAGGTTCGTACGCGGCGTCACCTTCGAGGCGTGGACGGAGGTGTCGACGTCGATGACGTGCACGTTGCCCCGCTCGATGCGGGCGAGCATGACGGCCATCGCGTTGCCGACCTCGTACGGCGAGCCGATCGGCGACCCGCCCACCCGGACGCCTCCGCCCCACGACATCGACCCGGACGAGTCCACCGCGACGAGCAGCCGCTTACCCGAAGGCTCGACGGTGCCGAACGCGGCCTCGTACGTCCCCTCCAGCGCGTCCAGGATCTCCGGGACCGGGTGCCAGGTCTGCCGGGCGGCCCGCGGGTTCGGCTGCGCCACGCCCGACTTGTAGACGCGCATGGCCAGCCACGCGTCCATCGGGTGGATGCGGGCGCGCACGATCGCCTCCCGGTTCGTGAGCCGCCGCACCGCCCGCGAGGTGGCAGCCCCCATCGGCTTGAGGGTGCCCAGCCGGGTCATGCGGGCCAGGTTGCGGATGAGGGCGGTCATGCCGATCGTCTCGATCAGCGCCTCCCACACGGACGGGTCCTTGAGCACCGAGTCCGGCAGGAACTCCCACGGCACCTTCGCCGTGGTCACGACCTCGATCGCCTCGGCCGGCGTGGTGACGGCCTTCGCGGTCAGGAAGCGGTCCACGGCGGGCAGAACCTCCCGTGCCCGGTCGTCGCCGACGTTCCCGGCGATCCAGCCGAACAGGGTCCTGCGCTGCTCGTCGTCCGCGGCAGGGTGGGCGATGCGCAACGCGTCCCGCAGGTCGAAGCTCTCGCCCAGCGGTGTCTTGCGCTGGCGGGCCTTGCACGCCTTGAACGCGACGTCGTCCGCCGTCCCGGTCAGGAACCACGAGCCGAGCGCCGTACGCAGCGAGCGCCCGGCCGTGGGAGCGATACCGCGAGCGGTCGGCTTGCCTCCCAGGTTCTTGTAGTAGCCGAAGAACTGGGCGAGATGATCCGTGGTGCGGGCCACCTTCGCGAGCGCCACCTTCGCCGCCTGCCGGGTGTCGGCGTCGCCCTCCGCGTACGCCGCGGCGAGCGCGAACAGGGCCGGCCGCTGCTTCGGCGCCCGCGGCGGACGGGCCGTCGAGATCTCGGTCAGCAGCCGGACGACGCGCGGGCCGTCCTCGGCGATGGCCTGGAACAGCACGCCGGCGTTCTGAGCGGTCAGCTTGTCCTCTCCGACGTAATAGGTGCCGCCCGTCGTGCCCAGGATGAGGAAGTCCTCCAGCCTGGTCCACAGGTCCTTGGCGAACACGTAACCGCCGGCGGCGTTCCGCATCTGGCCGGTACGGCCGGGGATCGGCTGGGACTGCGGGGTCGCGATCGCCGATACCGCGGCGAGAGGGTCGCGTGCCATGGTGGCGTTCCTTTCGTTTCGACCCGCCGGAGGGAGCGGATATGCGAAAGGGAGCGGATGCCGATGACCGATGAGCTTCGACCCGCTCCCCCGTACGGCGCTCGTCAGCCTTGCCAGGGGCACGGATGTGGCGGGACCCTACCGGCCGTTGAGGCGTCCTGGGCCGCTGGACGACAGGCCGGTGGTGGCCGGCCTGGCAGGATTCGAACCTGCGTCACCCGCTCCTGAGGCGATAACCGATAGAGATTCGACCCGTGACCCTGGCAGAACTGACGAGCGATCAGGTAGGGAACCGGCACGGATATGGGGACGCCCACCGGCGTTTAGGTGCTCTATCCAGCTGAGCTACCGGAGCCGGAACTCCGGGCAGGACTCGAACCTGCGACCACCCCATTATCAGTGGATAACCGACAGGACTTCGACCCGTGCCGGCACCACACCTGACCAGCTCACTTGGCCCGTGGGGGCGCGGATGTGGGAAGCGGGCACCGGATTATTCTTCCCACAAGATAACCGACACCCATTCGACCCGCGCTTTTCCGGGCTTCGTAAGCTGTCTTCAACGTTAGCGATCTGCGTGGCGCGCCACATCTGATTATTCGCCGGGTTAGGAAATGCCAGGGCATGGCTGCGGCAGGGATGGAGCTCCCCACTGGAACAACGGCCCTCGGCCCGCGGTCTTTGGTCCGCTGGGCTCTGCCTGGGATGAGGCAGACGCGAAGACCGAACCTACGCCAGTCACTGACCACCTGGGCTTGTCGCGATCATCCCGGAGCCGAGGCCCCCGCCGGAGGCATCAGACCTTGACCAGCCCCGCACCTGCGGACACTGTGATCTGAGCGATCGCGGCTGAAGGGCGGATGCATGCTGGGCTTGGGCTGGTACGAAGCGCTGCTCATCGCGGTCCTGGTGATGGCTGTCGTAGTCGCCATCATGCTGCTACGGCGTCGGCGCCATTAGCGTCAGGCGAGGGGCGCGGCGCTGAGGTCGGCGGGTCACTTGGTACGGCGCGCACGGCGGTCGGCGTGGCGGCCCGGCGCTGCCGCCGGCCGGGACCAGCCCCCGGGCCGCACGCCCGGGCGGGAGCCCGTACGGTCGCCATGCCAGCAGCGATCATCCCGGCGCTCCGCGATCACCTCGACCAGTTCACCGACCCGGCAGCCGACGCACTAGGAAGATCGGCTTCCCGGGCCTGCACTCCCACGATCTCCGGCACACCGGCGACACAAACGCCGCCGGCTCCGGCGCAAGTCTCGAAGATCTCATGCAACGGATGGGACACGACTTCGTCCGCGCCGCGCTGATCTATCGACACAGCACAGCAGAAGCCGATCGCAAGATCGCCGATCCCATGAGCGACGAGATCAACCAGAGCAACCCGGACGACGAAGATGGATCTTCAGGAGTGCTCGCCCGCGTGACCTGATGGCACGTTGATGGCGCGACAACCCCTAGCATGATCGCTGTGGGGCTTCTTGATGCAGGTGGGCGGTACTGGGTTCGAACCAGTGACCCCTCGCTTGTAAGGCGAGTGCTCTACCGCTGAGCTAACCGCCCCTGATCGGCACTACACCTTACGACACCAACGGCCCCGATCGCACATCCAAAGCCCACCCAGGCCCCAGCTCAGGCCGCCCCGCCGCACGCCAGCCCAGCAATGACGCACCCAGCATGCCGGCGTCCACGCCGAGCGCGGCCGGGACCAGCGGGGGTGCCTCGCGGAAGGCCAGGCGCTTGATCAGGCGGGTGCGGACCGGGTCGAACAGGGCCGGGCCGGCTTCCGCCAGGCCGCCGCCGAGGACGATGACCGAGGGGTCGAGCAGCAGCGTGTACGTGGCTAGGGCCAGCGAGAGCGCCTCCACGGCCTCGTCCCAGACCTCGATGGCGATCGGGTCGTCCGAGGAGACCACCTGCTCGGCCTTGACGCCCTCCACGCCGGCTCGCTGGCTGTAGCGGCGGCCGACCGAGGCGGCCGAGGCGTACGTCTCCAGGCAGCCGAACTGGCCGCATGCGCACTGCTCGCCGTCCGGGAAGACCGGGGTGTGGCCGATCTCGCCGGCCCAGCCGGAGGAGCCGCCGTACGGTTCGCCGCGGATGATCGAGGCGCCGGCGATGCCGGTGCCGATGGGGAGGAAGAGGAAGTCCGTCAGGCCGCGGCCGGCGCCGAGGATGCTCTCGGCCAGGCCGCCCGTGCGGACGTCGTGGCCCAGCATGACCGGGATGTCCAGGGTGGTGAAGCTGGAGGCCGGGACGTCGCGCCAGCCGAGGTTCGCCGCGTACACGGCCGAGCTGTCCGTCACCAGTCCCGGCACGGCCAGGCCGACGCCGGCCGGGTTGCCGTCGCCCGAGGCGGCCAGGTGGCTGATGAAGTCGGAGATGGCCGTTACGACCGCCTCCGGGCCCTCGGTTCGGGGGGTCGGGCGCCGCTCGCTCAGCAGCACCGCGCCGGACTCGCTGACCAGGCCGCCCTTCATGGACGTGCCACCGACGTCGAGCGCGACGACGAACGAACTCATAGCGGACACGAAAGGAGACGATAGCGCAGCTCAGTAAATGTCTGGAAAGGGTGTGGTGGTCTGGAGCGCCGCATCGGGGGTTGGGTCGGTGGTGTTCGCCCGACGGTGGGGTGGTCCTCCACGTCTGGTCCAGGACTGATCCAGGGCCGATCCAGGGCCGATCCAGGGCTGGTCGAGGTGGCCCGCGGCGTGCCGGGCGCTCACACGTTCCCCAGCTCCTGCGTGAGACGGCTCAGGGCGGGATGGGGACATGACGGGCATGCGCAGAGACCCCTGGGCCCCAGGCCGGGCTCACAGGGCTGCTCAGGCCCGTCCCAGCACCCGGTTGAGTGCCGCCTCGACCTCAGCCGACAGCCCGGGTGGCGGTGCCACGGGGGCTGGGTCCAGGGCCTCGGACGAGCGGGCCAGCCACACCGCCCCGCAGGACCTGCACTCGACCTCGCCCAGCCGGCAGATCAGTGCCGTGGAGGCGCAGGTGGTGCAGGAGTCGAGATCGAGGTCGTGCAGCCGTTGACAGTCCGGGCAGATCAGCACCTGGGACTCGTTGCGCACCCCGCGCTGCCACGGGCTGGCGCCACGCACCGGGTCCGTCTGCCGGGCCCCGCAGCGGTAGCAGGGCATCCTTCCCTCCGTAAGTCACGAGGTCACCGTGAGGTCACGAAATATCGGCGAGTGCCTTGATGTAGTCGGCGACGTCGCGTGCGGAGGAGATCGGATTGACCACCGACCACCGGATCACGCCCTCACCGTCGATGATGAAGGTCCCCCGTCGAGCGAGCCCCTTCTCATCATCGAACACACCGTACGCCTGCGCGACCTGTCCGTGTGGCCAGAAATCGGAGAGCAGGGAGAACGTGTAACCCTCACGATCCGCCCACGCACGATGCGTGAAGACGGAGTCGACGGAGACGGTGAGCAGCCGCGCGCCCTCGATCGGTTGATCGCGCAGCGCGGACAGCTCGCTGGAACAGGTCCCGCTGAACGCCAGCGGGTAGAAGACCAGCACGACCTTCTCGCCCCGGAACTGAGCCAAGCTCACCGGGGTGCCGTGCTGGTCCTGCAGCTCGAAATCCGGAGCCAGGGCGCCGACCTCGGCAGGATGTGCGTTCACAGCCATCATCCTGCCGTACGGCAGGCGCTCAAGCTTCCTACCTCTTGCCCTTCGGCGGGACGAGCCTGGTCCCGGACCAGTCGGGTGCGGCCGAGATGCTGCTCGTCTGCGAGAGACCCGCGGTGGCGGCATCCTCCCCGATGTCGCTCGGCTCCACGTGGCCCTCGCGCCCCGCTTTGGGAGTCAGCAGCCAGATCTGGCCGCCATCGGCGAGTGATCGCATGGCGTTGGTGAGAGCGTCGAAGAGGTCCCCGTCGCCGTCGCGCCACCACAGCAGCACGACGTCCACGACGTCGTAACTGTCCTCGTCCAGCAGCTCGTTGCCGGTCAGGTCTTCGATGGACCCACGAAGCTCGTCGTCGACGTCCTCGTCCCAACCGATCTCCTGCACCACCTGACCCGACTTGAGGCCGAGTCGTTCGGCCAGGCCGCGCTCGCCCTGCGCCTGACCCGCGGTCGCGCTCACGTTTATCCCTCCTGCTTGAGTGGCCCCGCTTATGCGGTTTATCGCTTCGGCACAGTCCACACGCTGTGACCCTCAGTCGTCAACGGTCGCCACGGGTACGGCCGTAGTCGGTCAGAATCAATCAGACAAAAACGACAGGCGAACCTGGCGTTGCGGGTTGTCGACGTTCAGATCGATCAAGGCGACCGACTGCCACGTACCCAGCGCCATTCGCTTGCCCAGCACGGGGATCGTCGCGTACGGCGGGATCAGCGCGGGCATCACGTGGGACCTGCCATGTCCCTCGGACCCGTGGGCATGACGCCAGCGGTCGTCGGCCGGCAGCAGGTCACGCAGCGCCGCCAGCAGGTCGTCGTCACTGCCCGACCCCAGCTCGAGCAGTGCCACGCCCGCCGTCGCATGCGGCACGAAGACGTGCAGCAGGCCGTCTTCACCCTGGGCACGTACGAAATCGGCGCATTCGGCCGTGATGTCGTGCACCGTCTCGCGTGAACCCGTGGCCACAGAGATGATTTCAGATCTCACACGGAAATCCTACTTAGGCACGACCACGGCATCGGGGCCCGGAAACACCAGCCCGGTGTGCCCGTCGTCGAACCGGACCATGTACGGAGGCCCGCCGTCGGTGCCCTGCACCTCCGTGATTACGCCGCCCCGGTCCCTTTCGCCAACGGTATTCCCGTGCATCAGGAGCCGGTCGCCAACCGTCGCATTCATACCTCCCAGATTGGTACGCGGATAGCCGGACGAAAAGAGCGATTCCGAAGTTTTGCCGTGGGGGGTGGGGGAGATCAAATGATGGCCGAATTGTTACCAGCCACGGGGGCGGTGGCGTGTGTCCGGAGGGGGCTCGGGTGCTTCCAGGGCGGGCCATGGCGGGGTGGTGGAGCGGCGGGGTTGTGCGGTGTGTGGGGTGGTGGGTGGCCGAGGGATCGGCTGAGGGATGGTTCGGGACCGCTCCAGCGGGGCGCACAGTTCGGCGGGTGAGCGAGTGAGCGGCGCGCCGGCGGCTGGGCGTGCCGGCGGGCGCCCCGTGCGGGCGGGCGGGCCGGTGGGCACATGCCGGTGCCATGTCTCGGCTTGCGGCGCCATGTCACGCGGCGCATCGCACACCGGCATATAAGAGAGGTGCGAACGCACGGAACAGCGCCCGCAGCCAGCCGGCACAGAGGGACGACGACGCGCCCGGGAACGCCGCCTCATGCCGCACGAAACGGCACCCGCCCCCGCGAAACTGCGCCCGCCCCGCGCCAGCGCCGACCAGTGCATAGGCTCGAACCCCAGCCACCGAGCGAGCACCCCTCATACCACCCCCGCACCCACCCACCGCCCGAGGGGCACACAGCCACCCCTCCCCCACGACGGCTAGACTCGCCCGCCGCGAGTAACCACCTCCCTCCCGGGGAGGCTAGGAGCTACGAAGGAGGCATCCCGGGCGCATCCTGGATTCGAGCGAAATTTCGTCCGTTTTCCTGTCTTGTTAAATTGCTCCCGCGATGTAACCTTTGGTGGCGATTCGTCCTACCATCGGTGGTCTAGGCCATCGTAGATGGCCCTGCCAGCAGGGACACTCTGGTTACCGGCCAGTAGAGATGCGTTTTCTACGGCTAGCGACCAGGATGGAAGGCGACCCAGACCAGACATCAGTCCATCTCGGAAGGCGAGACCCAGTGGCTTCCGGACGCCAGCGATTCTCGATCATCAGCGACGGCCTACCCAGCCAGCTGCCTGATGTCGACCCCAGCGAGACCAACGAGTGGCTCGAGTCTCTCGACAACGTCGTCAAGACCGAAGGACGCACCAGAGCCCGCTACCTCATGCTCCGCATGCTGGAGCGCGCCCGCGAGCACCAGGTCGGCGTGCCGGGCCTGCGCAGCACCGACTACATCAACACGATCCCGCCGGAGCGCGAGCCCTGGTTCCCGGGTGATGAGCACGTCGAGCGCCGCATCCGCGCCTATATCCGCTGGAATGCGGCCGTCATGGTGTCCAGGGCCAACGCCCGCACCAACGTGGGCGGCCACATCGCCACCTACGCCTCCGCCGCCTCCCTGTACGAGGTGGGCTTCAACCACTTCTTCCGCGGCAAGGACCACGGCGAGTCGGGCGACCAGGTCTTCTTCCAGGGCCACGCGGCGCCCGGCATCTACGCCCGCGCCTTCCTCGAAGGACGGCTCAACGAGTCGCAGCTCGACGCGTTCCGCCAGGAGCTGTCGCACGGCTTCCACGGCCTGCCCTCCTACCCGCACCCGCGCCTGATGCCGGACTTCTGGGAGTTCCCGACGGTCTCCATGGGCCTGGGCCCGATCGGCGCGATCTACCAGGCGCGGTTCAACCGCTACCTGCTCAACCGGCAGATCAAGGACACCAGCCGCAGCCACGTGTGGGCGTTCCTCGGCGACGGCGAGATGGACGAGCCCGAGTCGCTCGGCGCGATCGGCCTGGCCGCGCGTGAGGAGCTCGACAACCTCACGTTCGTGATCAACTGCAACCTGCAGCGGCTCGACGGCCCGGTACGCGGCAACGGCAAGATCATCCAGGAGCTGGAGTCCTACTTCCGCGGCGCCGGCTGGAACGTCATCAAGGTCGTGTGGGGCCGCGACTGGGACCCGCTGCTGGCCGCCGACGTCGACGGCGTGCTGGTCAACCAGATGAACACCACCCCCGACGGCCAGTTCCAGACCTATTCGGTCGAGTCGGGCGCCTACATCCGCGACAACTTCTTCGGCTCCGACCCGCGCCTGCGCAAGATGGTCGAGCACCTGACCGACGACGACATCCGCAAGCTGTCGCGCGGCGGCCACGACTACCGCAAGGTGTACGCGGCGTTCAAGGCGGCCCGCGAGCACGTCGGCCAGCCGACGGTGATCCTCGCCCAGACCATCAAGGGCTGGACGCTCGGCAAGGACTTCGAGGCCCGCAACGCCACCCACCAGATGAAGAAGCTCACCAAGGCCGAGCTGAAGGAGTTCAGGGACCGGCTCTACCTGCCGATCCCCGACTCGGCCCTGGAGGGCGACCTGCCCCCGTACTTCCACCCGGGCGAGAACGACCCCGAGATCCAGTACATGAAGGAGCGCCGCGCGGCGCTCGGCGGCGTGCTGCCCAAGCGGGTCGTGCGCGCCAAGCCGCTGCAGCTGCCCGGTGACGAGGTCTACAAGCAGTTCTCCAAGGGCTCGGGCAAGCAGCAGGTGGCCACCACCATGGCCTTCGTCCGGCTGCTGAAGGACCTCATGCGCGACAAGGAGATCGGCAAGCGGTTCGTGCCGATCATCCCCGACGAGGCCCGCACGTTCGGCATGGACGCCATGTTCCCGAGCGCGAAGATCTACTCGCCGCACGGCCAGACGTACGAGGCCGTCGACCGCGAGCTGCTGCTGTCGTACAAGGAGTCGACCGTCGGTCAGATCCTGCACGAGGGCATCAACGAGGCCGGGTCGATGGCCTCCACGACCGCGGCCGGCACGTCGTACGCCACGCACGGCGAGCACATGATCCCGATCTACATCTTCTACTCGATGTTCGGCTGGCAGCGCACCGGCGACCAGATGTGGCAGATGGCCGACCAGATGACGCGCGGCTTCCTGCTGGGCGCCACGGCGGGCCGCACCACGCTGAACGGCGAGGGCCTGCAGCACGAGGACGGCCACACGCCGCTCATCGCCTCGACGAACCCGGCGGCCGTCTCCTACGACCCGTCCTGGGCCTACGAGACCGCCTACATCGTCAAGGACGGCCTGCGCCGCATGTACGGCGAGGCGCAGGAGAACGTCTTCTACTACCTCACCGTCTACAACGAGCCCTACGTCCAGCCCGCCGAGCCGGCGAACCTCGACGTGCAGGGCCTGCTCAAGGGCCTGTACAAGTTCGCCGAGGCGCCGCAGACGCAGGGCCCGAAGGCCAACATCCTGGCCTCCGGAGTGGCGGGCCCGTGGGCGATGGAGGCCCAGCGCCTGCTGGCGGAAGACTGGGGCGTGTCGGCCGACGTGTGGTCGGCGACGTCGTGGTCGGAGCTGCGCCGCGACGCGCTGGCGTGCGACGAGCACAACCTGCTCAACCCGGACGCCGAGCCCCGCGTCCCCTACGTCACCCAGGTGCTCTCGCAGGCCCAGGGCCCGTTCGTGGGGGTCAGCGACTACATGAAGGCCGTCCAGGACCAGATCGCGCAGTGGGTGCCGGGTGACTGGTCCTCGCTGGGCACCGACGGGTTCGGCCTGTCCGACACCCGCTCGGCGCTGCGCCGCCACTTCCACGTGGACGCCGCCTCGATCACGCTGGCCGTGCTGACCAGCCTGGTCAAGCGGGGCGAGCTCGACGGCGAGGTGCTGCGCGAGGCCATCGCCAAGTACCACCTCAAGAACGGCGTCACCGAGGCCGGCGGCGCGGAGAGCAACGACACCCAGTCCATGGGCGTCTGAGTCATCCAGCAGGGGCGCTCCCGCGAACATTCATCGCGGGAGCGCCGTCATATTCGGCCGTCCGCGCCGTTTGGCCCAGTGAGGCGGCACGTTCAGGAGGGGTACGTGCCGCCTCACCCTGGTTGAATGCGGGGCACGTTCAGGAGGGGTACGTGCCGCCTCACCCTGGTTTGGTGCACGGTCACGTATTGTGGGCACTACTTCCCCCTGAGAGATGTGAGGGGAAGTTTCGAATGCGTCGCGTTTCAGCCGCCGCCCTGCTCCTGGCGGCCGCCGCCGGTTGCTCCACGGTTCCCGCGGAGCCGGCCTCAGGGCCTTCATCCGACTCGACCGCCGCCTCCGACAAGATCGCCTGGGGTGCGTGCACGGACATCAAGCGCCCGGACGGCGAGCCGCCCGCCCGCCAGGACGCCTCGGTACGCTGCGGCAAGCTCGCGGTGCCCCTCGACTACGCCAAGCCCGACGGCGAGAAGCTGGACCTGGCGCTGATCAAGCTGCCGGCCACGGGCCGCGACAAGCTGGGCTCGGTGGTGTTCAACTTCGGCGGCCCCGGCGCGTCCGGCGTCGACACGCTCGACCAGGCCGCCAAGGCGCTGACGGCGCTGCGTGCCCGCTACGACCTGATCAGCTTCGACCCGCGCGGCGTGGAGCGCAGCTCGGGCGTGCGCTGCGGCGACGGCAGGGAGATGGACACGTTCGTCGCGCTGGACACGCTGCCGCCTGACGACGAGACCGACAGGGAGGTCGCGGCGGCCAACAAGCGCTTCGCCGCGCTCTGCCAGCAGAACTCCGGCAAGGTCCTGCCCTACGTCGGCACCGCGAACGCCGCCCGCGACATGGACCGCATCCGCGACGCCGTGGGCGACGCCAAGCTCAACTACGTCGGCATGTCGTACGGCACGCAGCTCGGCGGCGTCTACGCCACCCTGTTCCCCAAGAACGTGGGCCGCATGGTGCTCGACGCGCCGCTGGACCCGACGGTCACCTTCGAGCAGCGCACGCTGGCCCAGACGCGCGGCTTCCAGAAGGCGTACGAGAGCTTCCTGCGCGCCTGCGTGAAGGAGACCTGCGCGCTCGGCAAGGACCAGGCCACCGCCAACACGAACGTGGAGAACCTGCTCAACCAGCTCACCGCCCAGCCGCTGAAGGTGGGCAACCGCCAGCTCACCCAGGGCCTGGCCTCCACGGGCGTGGCCGCCGCGCTGTACTCGGAGCTGACCTGGCCGTTCCTGGAGGAGGCGCTGAGCGCGGCGCTCAAGGGCGACGGCGAGGCGCTGCTGTACCTGGCCGACTCCTACACCGGGCGCAGCCCCGACGGCAGCTTCTCCACGCAGATGACCAGCTTCCCTGCCATCACCTGCGTGGACACCGCCGAGCGGCCGGACGAGGCGACGCTGCGGCGCACCGAGCAGGCCGCGCTGAAGATCTCGCCGCTGTTCGGCAGCGAGGGCTCCGGCGGGCTGTGCCGGGTGTGGCCGGCCAAGGGCAGCGACGAGGCCAGGCACGTGAACGCCACCGGCTCGGCGCCGATCGTGGTGGTGGGCGGCAAGGGCGACCCCGCCACGCCGTACGAGTGGGCGCCCAAGCTGACGGCCCAGCTGAGGACCGCGACGCTGGTCACCTACGAGGGCGAGGGCCATGGGGCGTACCTGTCGGGCAGCAAGTGCATTCAGGGCCTCGTGGACGCCTACCTGATCGACGGCAAGGTGCCCGCCAAGGGCGCGAGCTGCCCGGCGGCCTAGTCTGGGCGGGGTGACGAACTACCACTCCCAGATCGTTCAGATCGAGACGGAGGCCGCCCGCCTGGCGGCCCTGGCCGGCGACCTGTCCGTCCCGGTGCCGACGTGCCCGGGATGGACGCTCGCCGAGCTGGTCACCCACGTCGGCCAGACGCACCGCTGGACCACGCACATGCTGCGCGACCGCGTCCAGGAGCGGGTCTGGTCGCGGCAGGTGCCCAGCGGGCTGGCCGAGGGGCAGCACGGCGACGCGGCCTGGCTGACGGAGGGCGCCGCTGAGATGGTGCGGGTCCTGCGCGAGACCGACCCGGCCATGCCGGTGTGGACGTGGGGCCCGGACGGGCGGGCGTCGTGGTGGCCGCGCCGGATGCTCTTCGAGCTGGTGGTGCACCGGGTCGACGCCGAGCTGGCGCTGGGCGTCGACCCGGAGATCCCGGCGGCGACCGCGATCGACGGGGTGGAGGAGCTCCTGCACAACCTGCCGTCGGCCGTGTGGGTCACCAAGTCCCTGGCGGAGCTCGGCGCGGAGGGGGCCACGATCCACCTCCACGCGAGCGACGCCGACGGCGAGTGGACCATCACGCAGGCAGCCGCCGGGAGGATCGAGTGGGCGCGCGGGCACGCCAAGGGGGATGTGGCGGTGCAGGGGGCGGTGCGTGACCTGCTGCTTCTGCTGTACGGGCGGCGGACGGCGGACGGGCTCGCCGTCCACGGGGATCGGGCGCTGCTGGACCGGTGGCTGTCGGCCGCCGCCTTCTGAGCCTCATCGGTCCGTGCCCGATGCGCCGGAGGGCCCTGGACGCGCCGCCGCTCGGCGATCGGCGGCGGGTCCAGGGCGAGGGGTGAACCGCTCCCTGACCGGGACGCGGTCCGCTCGCCTGCCGGGTTGTCGCGGGGAAGGCGCAGCCCCGGCGTACGAGCGGATCATCACCTGCGGTGGAAGACCCCGAAGACGCTCCCGGACGTGTCGCGCAGATAGGCGAAGTCGGTGCCGGCGCCGTCGTCGATCACCTTGGTCAGCACCTTGCCGCCCAGCGCCTCGCTCTTGGCGCAGGTCTGCTCCACGTCGGCCACCTGCACATGGAAGATCGCATGGGCGGGGAACTCGCCCTTGGTGTTGTACAGCCCGCCCGCCGGCTGCCCGCCGCCCGGATAGCCGATCAGCCGGTAGTCGAGAGGGCCCTCGTCGGCGGCGAACGACCAGCCGAACAGCCCGCCGTAGAACCGTTCGGCGCCTTCGGGGTCGTCGGTCGCGACCTCGAACCAGGTCACCGTGTTGTCCATCGTCATCTCCTCGATTTCTCGAACAAGACAACGATCTAACGTGTCGGCGACAACCCTATGTCGGTGTTTTTGAATCATCAATCGAGCACCGTGCCGTGCACGACCATCTCGGGCACGTCGGTGGCGAAGCCTTCGAGCGGCCGGTCGGGGCAGCGCTCGGCGGTGACGGTGGCGGTGGCGATGCGGTCGAGGCGGAAGACGCGCACGTCGTCGCGCAGGCGGCACCACGCCACGAGATACCAGAACCCGCCGCGCCCGCCCAGGAACACCCCCGGCTCGACGTCGCGCGAGGTGAGCGCGCCCTTGGCGTCGGCGTAGTCGAGCCGCAGCACCCGCCGCCGCAGCAGCGCCTCCTCGATGGCCCGCGAGATGCCCTCGGCGCCGAGCGGCTGGATCTCGCCCTGCTCGGCCGGCAGGTGGACGAGCTGCACGCGCCGCGCCAGCTCTCTGGCCAGGTCGCCCTCGGAGCCCGGCATCGCCGCCACCACCTTGCGTAAGGCGCTGCGGGCCTGCCGGCCGAACGGCTGGTCGCCGGCCTGGCTGAGCGCCACGGCGATGGCCACGGCCTCGGCGGGGGTGAAGTTGAGCGGGGGCAGCGACATCTTCTTGTCGATGGCGTAACCGCCCTTGCGGCCCGGCTCCGCGTAGATCGGCACGCCTGACTCCTGCAGCGCCGTGATGTCGCGCTCGATCGTGCGCACGCTCACCTCGAACCGCTTGGCGAGCTCGCGGGCGGAGCGGCGGCGGGGGGCGATGGCGCGCAGGTCTTCGACGAGCGCGTAGAGCCGGTCGGTACGGTTCACAGCGGGAACGCTACGCGCCGCCACCGACAATCGCGGGGCGCTCGGCAGCCACGGGCACACTCTCGTAACCGCCGGGCCACAGGGGTCTCACGCCTGGGCCACTGTCCCAGGCTCCCCTCCGAGGAGGGTACGCCGGGACCCGGCTTTCCCGCCACGCAACGACGCGCCGTTTTTTCGTGACCCGGCCGGGATCACCCAGTGTCGCCGCGGGCCCAGTCGAGCAGCCGGTCGAGCGGCCAGGTGTTGACGATCCGCTCCGCCTCGATCCCGCATCGCGCCGCGCGCTCGCAACCGTACCGCTGCCAGTCGAGCTGCCCGGGCGCGTGCGCGTCGGAGTCGATCGAGAACACGCACCCCATCTCGTACGCCAGCCGCATCAGCCGCTTCGGCGGGTCGAGCCGGTCCGGCCTGGAGTTGATCTCGACCGCCACCCCGAACCGGCGGCACGCCTCGAACACCAGCTCCGCCTCGAACTCCGACTCGGGCCGCTTCACCCCGCGCTTCCCGCCGGCCTGCACCACCCGCCCCGTGCAGTGCCCGAGCACGTCCACAAGGGGATCGGCGATGGCGGTGACCATGCGGCGGGTCATCTCCTCGCCACCCATCCGCAGCTTGGAGTGCACGCTGGCGACCACCACGTCGAGCCGCTCCAGCAGCTCGGGCTGCTGGTCGAGCGAGCCGTCGAGGTTGATGTCCACCTCGATGCCGGTCAGGATCCTGAAGGGGGCCAGCCGCTCGTTCAGCTTGGCCACCACGTCGAGCTGCCGCTCCAGCCGCTCGGCCGACAGCCCCTTGGCCACGGTCAGGCGCGGCGAGTGGTCGGTCAGCGCCCAGTACTCGTGCCCGAGCGCGAGCGCCGCCTCGGCCATCTCCTCGATCGGCGAGCCGCCGTCGGACCAGTCGGAGTGGCTGTGCAGATCGCCCTTGAGCGCGGCGCGCAGCTCGGCCATCTCGTCGTCGAGCTCGACCCCGGCGGTCGCCCGCATCCTGCGCAAGTAGGTCGGAACCTGCCCATCGAGGCTTTCGTTTATCACCAGTGCGGTGACTTTCCCGATCCCGGGCAAGTCGCCGAGCGCGCCGCTGTGGGCCAGATGAGCGAGCTCGTCGGGGGACAGCTCGTCCACGACCGCGGCGGCGCGGCGGAAGGCACGCACGCGGTACGTGGGCTCGCCCGCGCGCTCAAGGAGAAAGGCGATCTCGCGCAGGGCCTCGACCGGATCCATGCGTCCATTCATACCCAAGTGAACGACAAGCACAGGGCACTACACGTTGTACGGGGACAAGGGCCGCCGCTAGGCTGATCGGCCCAGGAAAGCAGGAGTTTGATGGCAACACCGCAGGCGCCCAAGACACCGCCGCGCAAATCGTCCAAAGTCGTTCCCTTAGTGGTTCTCGGGGTCCTGTCGGTGATGGTCGTCGGCTACTGCGCCGCCGTCACCGACGACGAGGAGGTCACCGCCGACTGCGTCGTCCAGCTTGAGGACGGCACGTACGAGGTGGTCGACGACGACTACTGCGACGACGACGGCGGCAGCGGGGGCAGCCACTACTACGCGGGCTCGCGCGGCGCGTACCTGTGGTACTACGGCGGCCGCAGGGTGGGCAACCGCGTCCAGGGCGGCACCACGCTCAAGCCCGTCGACGTGAGCATCACCAGCCGCAGCGGCAAGGAGATCCAGCGCGGCGGCTTCGGCCGGAGCTGGACCGGCGGGAGCTGATCATGCGTCGCGAGCACGCCGCGCCCAGGGACGGCTGGGAGAAGGCGATCGAGAGTCACGGCCTGGCCTACCACCGGGCCGCGCACCCGTCCGGGCTGAGCAGGCCGTACTGGGACGAGTCCGTCCACTACGTCTTCTCGATGGAGGAGGTCGAGGAGCTGGAGCGGCAGGTCGAGGAGCTGCACCAGATGTGCCTGCGTGCCGTCGAGCACGTGGTCTCCACCGGCCGCTTCGCCGACTTCGCCATCCCCGAGTGGGCCTGGGAGGAGGTCGCGCGCTCGTGGGAGCGCCGCGACGCCTACGTCTACGGCCGCTTCGACCTGCGCTACGACGGCACGGGCCCGGCCAAGCTGCTGGAGTACAACGCCGACACGCCGACCTCGCTGCTGGAGTCGTCGGTGGTGCAGTGGTTCTGGCTGCAGGACGTCTTCCCCGGCGACGACCAGTGGAACTCCATCCACGAGCGGCTCATCGACCGCTGGCGGGAGCTGCGGCTGCCGCCGGGCCCCACGCACTTCGCGTTCACCAACGCCGACGAGACCGGCGAGGAGGCCATGACCGTGGCCTACCTGCAGGAGACCGCCGAGCAGGCGGGCCTGCACACCGTGGCCGTGGCCATGGAGGACATCGGCTGGGACTCGCTCGACCGCCGCTTCGTGGACGTCGAGGAGCGCGTCATCCGCTCGGTGTTCAAGCTCTACCCGTGGGAGTGGATGCTGGCGGACGACTTCGGCAGGCACGCCGTACGGCACGCCACCTGGTTCGAGCCGCTGTGGAAGGCGCTGCTGTCGAACAAGGCGTTGCTGGCGGTGTTGTGGGAGCTCGACCCGGGCCACCCCAACCTGCTGCCCGCCTACCTCGACGGCCCCCGCGACCTGACCTCCTACATCGCCAAGCCGCTGCTCGGCAGGGAGGGCGCGTCGATGCGGATCGTCACGCCCGAGGGCACCCAGGAGACACCGGGGAGCTACGGCCGCGAGGGGTACGTCTACCAGGGCTTCGAGGCCCTGCCCGTCTTCGAGGGGCAGCGGCCGGTCCTCGGCGCCTGGATGGTCGCAGCCGAGTCCGCCGGCCTCGGCATCAGGGAGACCACGGGCCTCATCACCGACGACACCTCCTCGTTCGTCCCGCACCGCATCGCTGTTTGACCCTTTGACACGCACGCCCCTGCACGAATGGAACTGAAGTGACCCTGCTCGAAACCCTCGCCCGCGGCGCGGGAGCCATCGCCGCCTACGCCGCCGTCGGCGTGATCCTCATGATCATCGGCTTCTACGTGATCGACTGGGCCACCCCCGGGAAGCTGAGCGAGGTGATCCGCAGCGAACGGAACCCGAACGCCACCCTGCTGGCCACCTCCGCCCTGGCCGCCGTCGGCCTGATCGTGGCCGCCTCCATCTGGGCCTCCGGCGGCCGGCTCGCCGAAGGGCTGGCGGGCACGGCGGTGTTCGGCCTGGTCGGCATCGTGGTGCAGACGGTGGCGATGCTGGTCTTCGACCGGATCGTCGGGATCTCCGTCCGGGACCTGGTCAAGGAGCAGGAGCTGCAGCCCGGCGCGCGGCTGCTCGCCGTGACCCACGTGGCGATCGGCCTGATCACCGCGGTCGCCGTGATCTAGCACAGGCGCGAACCACCGTTACGGACATCCGGAGGGACCTGGCACTCTAGGAGACGTGACAGACCGGACCCGGGAGGACACCACGCGCAGGCTCGAGCGGGCCATGGGCTCGCTCGGCACCGCGGCCATGGCCCGCATGGACGAGCAGCTCCCGTGGTTCCGCGCGCTCAGCGCCGAGGACCGGTCGTGGGTGGGGCTCGTCGCCCAGGCCGGCATCGCCGCGTTCGTGGAGTGGTTCCAGCACGCGGGCAAGGACCGGCCCACGCCCAGCATCGAGTTCTTCGGCACCGCGCCGCGCGAGCTCAAGCGCTCCATCTCGCTGCAGCAGACCGTGGACATCGTCCGCGTCGTGGTCGAGGTGGTCGAGGCCCAGACCGACGAGCTGGCCGCGCCCGGCGGGGAGGACCAGCTCCAGCAGGCCATGCTGCGCTACACGCGCGACGTGGCCTTCGCCGCCGCGCACGTCTACGCCCGCGAGGCCGAGGCCAGGGGCTCGTGGGACGCCCGGCTGGAGGCGCTGATCGTCGACGCCCTCGTACGCGGCGAGGTGGACGACGGCCTGCACTCCTGGGCCGCCGCGCTCGGCTGGACCTCCTCCCCCGTGGTCGTCATCGCCGGCCACGCCCCCGACGACGACCCGCGGGCCGTCATCGACGGGCTGCGCGAGAAGGGCCGCCGCATCGGCATGGACCTGCTGGCCGGGGTGCAGGCCGACCGGCTGATCGTGATCGTCGGCGGGGCGGGCAGCGTGGACGACGCGGCCAAGCAGGTGGTGGCCCGCTTCGGCGTGGGCCCCATCGTCATCGGGCCGGAGGTGCCCGACCTGCACGCCGCCGCCCGGTCCGCCAGGGCCGCGCTGGCGGGGCTGAAGGCGTCCTGCGGGTGGCCCGACGCGCCCAGGCCGGTGCACGCCGAGGACCTGCTGGCCGAGCGGGCGCTCGACGGCGACACCGACGCCAGGGAGCAGCTCATCGAGAACGTGTACCTGCCGCTCGCGGGCACCCCGCTGCTCGACACCCTCGCGACGTACCTGGAGCAGGGCACGTCGCTGGAGGCGACGGCGCGGCTGCTGTTCGTGCACCCCAACACGGTGCGCTACCGGCTGAAGAAAATCACCGAGCTGACCGGCTACCAGCCCACCGAAGGCAGGTCCGCCTTCACGCTTCAAGTGGGCCTGATCCTGGGCAGGTTGTCGGAGAGTGCTGTGACCTGGCGGGCCCTAACGTAACAGGGCCGAAATCCCCACTGTAGGGTTCCTACAAATCACCCAGGACAAAGTTCGTACGGATCTCCATCCGCGTGTCGAAGTTCTACAGGGCAAGGTGGTTTTTGTGCTTGTACTCGTCGCTCCGGGCCAAGGTGCCCAAACTCCGGGGTTCCTGACCCCATGGCTTGAGCTGCCCGGTCTGGCCGACAGACTGGGGGCCTGGTCCGAGGTCGCCGGGATCGACCTGGTCGCCTACGGCACCACCGCCGGGGCCGACGAGATCCGCGACACCGCCGTCGCGCAACCCCTGCTCGTAGCCGCCGCGCTGGCCGCCGCCGAGGCGCTCGGCGCGACCCCTGACGTGCTGGCCGGTCACAGCGTCGGCGAGTTCGCCGCCGCCGCGCTGGCCGGGGTGCTCACCCCCGAGCAGGCGCTCCACCTGGTCCGCGAGCGGGCCCAGGCCATGGCCAAGGCCGCCGCCGTCACCGAGACCGGCATGACCGCCGTGCTCGGCGGCGTGCCGGAGGAGGTGCTGGCCGGCATCGAGAAGCACGGGCTGACCCCCGCCAACATCAACGGCGCCGGCCAGATCGTGGCCGGCGGCACGCTGGAGCAGCTGGCCGCGTTCAAGGACGACGCGCCGGCCCGCGCCCGCCTCATCCCGCTCTCCGTCGCCGGGGCCTTCCACACACGGCACATGGCCCCGGCCGTCGAGAGCCTGCGTGAGGCCGCCAGGAACGTCGTACCGTCCGACCCCGGCATCACCCTGCTGTCCAACTCCGACGGGCAGGCGGTCGCCACCGGCGCCGAGTTCCTCCAGAGACTGGTCGACCAGGTCAGTAACCCCGTCAGGTGGGACGCCTGCATGGAGACCATGGCCGGGCTCGGCGTCACCAAGATGATCGAGCTGCTGCCCGGCGGCACGCTGACCGGCCTCGCCAAGCGCGGCCTGCGCGGCGTGCAGACCGTGGCGCTGAAAACCCCAGACGACCTTGACGCGGCCAGGGAGCTGATCAAGTGAGGATCCCCGACATCGCCCCGGGCGGCAGGGTGCTGGCCCTCGGCCACTACCAGCCGTCCAACGTCGTCACCAACGACGACTTGGCCAAGACCATGGACACCAACGACGAGTGGATCCAGTCCCGGGTCGGCATCAAGGAGCGCAGGGTCGCCCCGGCCGAGGAGTCGGTCGAGGACATGGCCACCATCGCCGGCGGCAAGGCGCTGGCCGCCAGCGGCCTGTCCCCCGACGACGTCGACCTGGTCATCGTGGCCACCTGCACGCTCGAGAGCCAGATCCCCAACGCCTCCGCCGTCGTGGCGCACCGCCTCGGCATCAAGGCGCCCGGCGCGTTCGACGTCAACGCCGCCTGCGCCGGCTTCTGCTACGCGCTGGGCACCGCCAGCGCCGCCGTCCGCGCGGGATCGGCACGCAACGTGCTGGTCATCGGCGCGGAGAAGCTGTCGCAGTGGGTCGACTGGACCGACAGGTCCACCGCGGTGATCTTCGCCGACGGAGCCGGCGCGGCCGTGGTCGGCCCGTCCGACACGCCCGGCATCGGCCCCGTGGTGTGGGGCAGCGCCGGCGACAAGGCCGACGCGATCGCCATCGCGGACCGCGATCACTTCCTCCATCAGGAGGGCCAGACGGTCTTCCGCTGGGCCACCACCGCCCTGGCCCCGGTGGCGCTCGAAGCCTGCTCCCGGGCGGGCGTCGACCCCTCGGAGCTGGCCGCGTTCGTGCCGCACCAGGCCAACCTGCGCATCATCGAGGCCATCGCTCGCAAGCTGGGCGCCGAGAAGGCCGTCATCGCCCGCGACATCGTCAACGCCGGCAACACCTCTGCCGCCTCGATCCCGCTGGCGCTCTCGCGCATGCTGGAGCGCGGCGAGGTCCGCTCGGGGGGCCTGGCGCTGATGCTCGGCTTCGGCGCGGGGCTGACGTACGCGGGCCAAGTGATCGAGATCCCTTAAGCTCCGATCGGTCCTGGTGGTGGCCCCGCGACGGGCACACCGTAGGATCCGATCGTCCTACAGGCTTGTGCGGCACCGTTCGCACAGAAACCCGGAAACACCAAAGGAGAACAAGCGACATGGCTGCCACCGAGCAGGACATCCTCCAGGGCCTCGGCAAGATCATCAACGAGATCACGGGCATCCCGGCGTCCGAGGTCACCCCGGAGAAGAGCTTCGTGGACGACCTCGACATCGACTCCCTGTCCATGGTCGAGATCGCCGTGGCCGCCCAGGACGAGTTCGGCGTCGAGATCCCCGACGACCAGCTCAAGAACCTGAAGACGGTCAAGGACGTCCTCAACTTCATCCAGAACTAAGCAGCGAACCACACCCGCACTGATCAGTTAGGAGCGAGAAACGTGAGTGCGAACCGGGTACGTGTCGTCGTCACCGGGCTTGGCGCGACGACGCCCGTCGGTGGAGACGTCACCTCGACCTGGACGGCGCTCCTCGCCGGTCAGTCGGGTGTCCAGACGCTGACCACCGACTGGATCGACGCGGTCCCCGTGAAGTTCGCGGGGACGGCCGCCGTCGATCCGGCCGACGTCCTGCCGCGGCCGGAGTCGCGCCGCCTCGACCGCAGCGAGCAGTTCGCCCTGGTCGCCGCGAGGGAGGCCTGGCAGGACGCGGGCACCCCCGAGGTGGCGCCCGAGCGGCTCGGCGTGGTCGTCTCCAGCGGCATCGGCGGCATCTCGACGACGCTCAGCGCGTACGACACGTGGAAGGAGCGCGGCTGGAACCGGCTGTCGCCCTTCACCGTGCCGATGCTCATGCCCAACGGCCCTGCCGCCTGGATCGGCCTCGATCTGGGTGCGCAGGCGGGCGTGCACGCCACGGTGTCGGCCTGCGCGTCCGGCGCCGAGGCCATCGGCTACGCGATGGACATGATCAGGGCCGGCCGCGCCGACGTGGTGGTGGCGGGGGGCACCGAGGCCGCGATCCACGGCCTCAACATGGCCGCCTTCGCCGCCGCGCGGGCCATGTCCCAGCGCAACGACGACCCGCAGGGCGCCTCCCGCCCCTGGGACCGCGACCGCGACGGGTTCGTGCTCGGCGAGGGCGCCGGCGTCGTCGTGCTGGAGTCGGAGGAGCACGCCAGGGCGCGCGGCGCGCGGATCTACGCCTACTGCGCCGGCATCGGCTACTCCGCCGACGCCCACCACATCACCCAGCCCGAGCCCGAGGGCCGGGGCCAGATCATGGCGATGACGCAGGCGCTCACCGACGCCGGCATCACCGGCCTGGACGTCAAGCACGTCAACGCGCACGCCACCTCGACCCCGTCGGGTGACGTCGGCGAGGTGGCGGCGGTGGCCAAGGCCATCGGCACCCACCCGCTGGTGACCTCGACCAAGTCCATGACCGGCCACCTGCTCGGCGGCGCCGGCGGCATCGAGTCGGTCTTCACGATCAAGGCGCTCCAGGAGCGCGTCGTGCCCCGCACGATCAACCTCGACAACGTCGACGACGGCATCGAGGTGGACCTCGTCTACGGCGAGAACCGCACGCTGCCGACCGGCGACATCGCCGCGGTCAACAACTCCTTCGGCTTCGGCGGCCACAACGTGACGGTCGTGTTCACGGGCGCCTGAACGACCCCGCCCGGCGGGGGCTCCGGCCAGGAGCTTCCCGCCGGCTCGCGCGAGCCTTCACCCTGCCGGGGTGAGGGCTCGCCGCGCATCTGACGGCGGCCTCCCTGCCGCCATGGGCACGCGCCGAGGGCGTGCCCGTCCATGAGCGGGTGCCGGTCATGCGGCACTCCGGTGGTGCGCGACTCGCCAACGGCGTCGAGTCGCCGCACGCCGCCGGTCAACGCCCTACGGCTCTCCCCCTTCCACGGTCACGCCGTCCGGTGTCTCACGGGCGCCCCCCGCACCGCTCAGACGGCCGCGTGCAGCCACCGCACCGGCGCGCCGTCACCGGCGTACCTGAACGGCTCCAGCTCCTCGTCCCACGGCTTGCCGAGCAGCTTGTCCAGCTCCTCCTCCAGCACGCACCGCCCCTGGGCGGCCATCATCATCGCGGCGCGCAGCCGGTCCTCGGGGATCATGATGTCGCCGGCGGCGCCGATCACCGCCGTGTACGCGCCGAGCGTCGGCGTGTAGGCATGCCGGGAGCCGTCCACCCCGGGTGAGGCGTCCTCGGTGATCTCGAACCTGAGGCGCTGCCATCCCATGAGCGAGGAGGCGATGGCCGCCGCGATGCCCGCGCGGCCCTCCCACTCCGCCTGCGCCCGCACGACGTTGGGCGCGGCGGGTTGCGGAGTCCACGTCAGGTCTACGGGCACGCCAAGGACACCCGCGACTGCCCATTCGATGTGTGGGCACAGCGCGGGCTGAGCCGAGTGGACGTAAAGGACGCCACGAGCAGACACCGGACCTCCCGTTTCGGTACGAGGTGCGCCTTCCCCAACGGCCTCGACCCGGGATGATCACAAGTGACTAGGGAGAGACTACCGTCGGTCGCTACCCGGCACCAGAGGGGGGCCATACCAAGTTGGTGCGCGTGTGGCGGGTGACAGCGGTCCCTCAGGGGATACATACCCGCCCATGGAAATCCAATCTGTCGGCGAGGCGTACATCCGGCCAGGTCAGATACTGATCGACCGGACCGCCCTGACCGCCGCGGCGCGCTGGACCCAGGCGGTCTCCGAGGCCGACGGTGTCTGCGTCGTCCACCTGACGCCCGGCGTCGACCCCTGCGAGATCACCGCCGACCTGCGCGACCAGGGCCTGCGCGCCTCGCCGAACCACGTGCTGCGCGGCCAGCCCCTGTTCTTCGGCGGCCCCGCCTCCAGGCCCTTCCCCGCCCCGTCCATCCCCCACAAGGCGGGCCGGGCCCGCTCCGGCGTGGTGGTGGGCCTGCTCGACACCGGCATCGCCAAGCACCCCTGGTGGTCGGGCAGCGACTGGTACGCCGGGCTCGGCCCGGACGAGGCCGACGCGACGGAGGGCTCGCAGGCGGGCCACGGCACGTTCATCGCGGGCCTGCTGACGCGGCGGGCGCCCGGCGTGCGGCTGCGGGTGCGGCGGGTGCTCGACGGAGACGGCCTGGCCGACGAGGCGTCCGTCGTGCGGACGCTGCATCGCCTGCGGGATCAGCCCCCGCAGGTGCTCAACCTGTCCTTCGGCTGCCACACCTTCGACGACAGGCCGCCGCCCCTGCTCTCGGACGCCCTGCGCGCCCTGGGCGAGACCGTGACCGTCGCCTGCGCCGGCAACACCGGCTCCGACCGGCCGTTCTGGCCTGCCGCGCTGCCCTGGGTCGTCGGCGTGGCGGCGGTGGACTCCACCCAGCAGCGCAGGGCGCCCTACTCCGGCTACGGCACCTGGGTCGACGCGTGCGCCCGCGGCGACTGGCTGACCAGCAGTTATCTGGACACGGGCGAGTACGGCGGATACGCGGCGTGGAGCGGCACGTCGTTCGCCACGGCGCTGGTGTCCGGCGCCATCGCCGACGCGGCCAGGCACGAGCCGGTCAAGGAGTGGATCAGGAACCTCCTTGACTCCGAGGAGACCCCGCAAATTCCCGATCTGGGGGTTCTCTTCCCGGCGAGTCTGTAGAGTTTACGCTCAGTCCCCGGACAATCACGAGGAGGAATGATCTCCTCCTCGTGCCGGTGAAAGGAGGCCGCATGCGGGATCCGTCGGAGCTGCTCGCCGCCGCCGACGACGGCGACCGGTCGGCCTGGGACGAGCTCGAATCGAGATACGGGCCGCGCATGTGGGCCGTGGCCCGCGCGTGCGGCCTGAGCCCGGCCGACGCGGCCGACGCCGTCCAGGGCGCCTGGCTGCGGCTGCTGCAGAACCTGCGCGGCATCAGAGACCCGGCCGCGGTGGGGGGCTGGCTCATGACGACCGTGCGCCGCGAGGCCCTCCTGCTGGGCCGCAAGGACCTGCCGGTGGTCTCCTCCATGGAGGCGATCACCGACCTCGACCCGGCGACGGTCGTCCTGGAGGCCGACGACCGTCACCTGCTCTGGAAGACGGTCTCCACCCTGCACGAGCCCTGCCGCACGCTGCTCCAGCTGGTCGCGAACGATCTCGGCAACCAGCAGCTGGCCTCGCGGCTGGGAATGCCCGCGGGCAGTGTCGGCCCTACCAAGGCGCGCTGTCTGGAAAAACTGCGCACTCTGATCTCGGTACAGGAGACAGCGCAATGATCAACGACGAATACTTCCTGGCGGCACTCCGGCTCGCCTCCGGGAACGATCCCATCCCCACCCAGGTGTCCGCCGCCGCGCGTGACGCCTGGCGGCTGCGGATCCCCCAAGCGGTGACCGCCGCCCACGAGGCCGCCACGATCCGGAGCGTGCGCGCCGACGACAGCTCGCACCTGGTGCGCTTCGTCGCAGCGGGCCTCACCTTCGACCTGGAGGTGACGGAGGGCGACGGGCTCATCGACGTGGCGGGGCACATCTCCCCCTACCCGGGAGAGGGCGCCCTCGTCGACGTGAGATCCCCGCACCTGACCTTGACCAGGCGCATCGCGCACACCGGCCACTTCGTCGCCACCGGGCTGCCGCCCGGCTGGCTGAGCGTGGTGTGCCACCGGCCCGGCCACGCACCCATCCAGACCACCTGGGTGCGCATCCGCCCCTGACCCGCCACTGACCCGGCCGGGAGGGCGCTGCCCCCGGCCGACTTCGAACGAGGCCGGCCATTGAGCGCAACACCTGACGGGCAGCACCCGTCAGCCGACCTGAGCCCGCTGGTCAGAGCGGCCGAGGCCGCCTTGATGCGCGCCCTGGTCGATCCCGGGCAGGCGCTGCGCGCCGGCCGCCTGATCATCGAGTCCGCGCGCCGCAACGGCTGCCCGGAGGCCGAGGTGATGGGGCTGCGGACGATGGCGCTGGCCGCCCGCGAGCTCGGCGACCTCCAGCAGGCCGAGTTCCACCTGCGTGAGGCCCTCGCCGTCCGGGGCGCCCCGGCCGAGCGGATCGCCCAGGCCCGCCTCTCCCTGGTCACCGTGCGCACCGAGCGCGGCCACCCGCTGCAGGCCCTGCGCGTGGCGGCGCTGGCCTGGGCGTACCTGTGCCCGCTCGACCGCGCCAAGCTCGACACCCAGCGGGCGGTCGCCCTGGCCCACCTCGGCCGCCACCAGGAGGCCATCGCCTCCTGCGACCGCGCGCTGATGGCCCTGGTGACCGCGCCGGGCAACATCGACGACCGCAGGTTCCTGGCCGGGGGCCTGCTCAACCGCGGGCTCATCCACGCCTACCGGGGCGACTGGGACGCCTCGATGCGCGACCTCACCGCCTGCCTGCAGATCTCCCAGTACGCGGGGCTGTGGCACCTGGCCCGCCTGGCTGCCGCCAACCTGCCCTTCCTGGCCGTGCGCCGTGGCGACATCGCCGGGGCGTTCCGGCACTACCGGGAGGCGGAGGAGACCCTGTTCGGCTTCCCCGAGCGGCTGGCCGCGATGCGGGCCGACTTCGCCGGTGCCCTGCTGGCCGCGCACCTGCCGGGTGAGGCGGGGGCCATGTTGCGGATGGCCGTACCGGATCTGGAGGCGTCGGCCGCCCACGCCGCGCTGGCCGAGGCGCGGCTGAAGCTGGCCCAGGTGGAGCTGCTGACCGGGGACCCGCACCGCGCCAGGCAGGTGGCCGAGCAGGCGTGCGCCGAGCTGGCCGCGCAGGACAGGATCTCGTGGCTGCCGCTGGCCAGGGAGGTCATCCTGCGCTCGCGGCTGGCGCTCGAACCCGCCACCCCCGAGCTGGTCGCCGAGCTGATCGCGTGCGCCGACGAGCTGGAGGACGGCTTCGCCCACCGGGCGGGGGCGGCGGCGCTGCGGCTGGCGGCGGCCGAGGCCGCGCTGGTCGTGGACGACCACCCGACCGCCTCGGCCCAGCTCGCCAGGCTCACCCGCCACGCCGAGCGGCGCGAGCGGTGGGTGCCCGCCGGCACCCGGCTGACCTCGCTGGCCTCCGAACCGCAGGCCAGGCAGCTCGCGCAGGCGTCGCAGATCCCGGTGCCGGTCCGGCAGCACGCGCTGGCCCTGCAGGCGGCGCTGCAGGAGGACGTCCCGGCGGCCTTCCGCGCGGTGCGCGACGGCCTGGCGGAGGTGAGCGGGCGGGTGGAGGCGTTCGAGGACCCGTCGCTGCGCGCCCACGCGGCCAGGGCCGGGGAGCGGCTGGCGGCCTACGGGCTGGAGCTGGCGGTGCGCGACGGGTGCCCCAGGGAGGTGTTCGAGTGGGCGGAGCGCTGGCGGGCCGTGGCGGCGCCCGCGCACGCGTGCGCGCTGGTGGACCCCGAGCGCATCCGTGCCGAGCTGGGGCGGGGCATCCTGATCGAGTACGTGGCCGACCGCGACGCGCTGCTGGCCGTGCTGCTGAGCGAGGACCGGGTGCTGCTGCGGCGGCTGGGCAGCCTCCGGCAGGTCACGGACGCCATCGTGCGCCTGCGTTACGCGCTGCGCCGCCTCAGCCGGCGGCACGACGTCGAGCCCGCCGCCGCCGAGCTCGAACGGCTGGTGCTGCGGCCGATGGCCGCCGACCTGGGCGACCGGCCGCTCGTCGTGGTGCCGGCGGGGTCGCTGCACACGGTGCCGTGGGGGGCGCTGCCGTCCCTGCGGGAGCGTCCGGTCAGCGTGGCGCCCGGCGCCGCCGCCTGGCTGCGCGCCCGCACCTCCCGGGGGCCGCGCTCCACCGGCAAGCCGCAGGTGGCGGCGGCGGCCGGCCCGTCGCTGACGCACGCGCCGGCGGAGGTCGCGCACGTGCTGGCCTGCCATCCGGGCGGGCGTCAGGTGCCCGCACGCGTCGAGCCGGTGCTGGAGGCGCTGGGCACGGCCGACGTCGTGCATCTGGCCGCGCACGGGACGTTCCACGCGCGCAGCCCGCTGGTGTCGGGGATCACGCTGGAGGACGGGCAGCTCATGGCCTACGACCTGCTGGACGTGTCCCGCTCGGCGGGGCTGGTGGTCCTCTCCGCGTGCAACGCCGGGATGTCGCGCACGCCGATGGAGGGCGCGCCGCTGGGGCTGCCGGGGACGTTCCTGGCCAAGGGGTCGGCGTGCGTGGTGGCGGGGATGGTGCCGGTGGAGGACGAGACGGCGCGGGCGGTGATGAGCACGTTCCACGAGCTGCTGGCGGCGGGGCAGCCGCCGGACGCGGCGCTGGCCGGCGCGGCGGCCAAGACCGGCGAAACGGGCTTCGTCTGCTTCGGCGCGGGTGACCAGCCCGTTTGCTGAGCTTTTGCTGGTTACGGCAGGCCAAGGTCACCGCCACCCGCCGCACGGGGCTGAGGGCCTCCAGGAACACGCCCGCTGAACCCGCACGGGGCCGGGCGCCGTCACGTGCGCCCGGCTGACCGGCGAAGTGGTTCTCGCCTGCCGTTCAGGCGCCGGTCGAGACGGGCCGGGTCGGATCGGACACCCAGTCCGACCACGAGCCGACGTACAGCGACGCCGGCAGGCCCGCCACCTCCAGCGCCAGCACCTCGTGCGCGGCCGTCACCCCTGAGCCGCAGTACGCGCCCGTCTCGGCCCCTTCGCGCACGCCCAGCTCGGCGAAACGGGCGCGGAGCGCCTCGGGGGCGAGGAAGCGGCCGTCCTGGCCCACGTTCTCCGTCGTGGGGGCGCTCACCGCGCTGGGCACGTGGCCTGCCACGGGGTCGATCGGCTCCACCTCGCCCCGGTACCGCTCCGCCGCCCGGGCGTCGAGCAGCACGCCCCGCTTGGCCAGCGCCGCCGCCTCGTCGGCCGTCAGTGCGGGCATCCCGCCTGGGCGTGCGGTGAAGTCGCCCTCCGTGGGGTGCGGGGTTTCCTTCGTGGTCGGTAGGCCGGCCTGGATCCAGGCGGGGAGGCCGCCGTCGAGCACGCGTACGTTGTGGTGGCCGAAGTAGCGCAGCGCCCACCAGGCGCGGGCCGCGACCGTGGCGGCGGCGTCGTCGTAGACCACCACGGGGCGGCCGTCCGAGACGCCGAGGCGGCGCATGGCGCGCTGGAACGCGGCCGCATCCGGCAGCGGATGCCGCCCCCCGTTGCCGCCTTGCCCGCTCTGGGCGCCTTGCCCGCCTTGCTCCCCTTGCGCGTGCTGGCCGGGTGGGGCGGCGAGGTCGGTGTCGAGGTCGCAGTAGACGGCGCCCTCGATGTGGCCTTCGCGGTAGAAGTCGATCCCGGGCGGGCCGCCGAGCCGCCAGCGCACGTCGAGCACGGTGACGCCGTCGAGGGCGGCCAGCTCGGCAGGGGTGATCAACGGGCTGGTCACGACCGTACCTCCAGGAGCGGGACGTGCTGTTCGGCCGCCGTGAGCGAGCCGTGGTAACCGGTGAAGAGCGCCTCGATGCGGTGGGTCGCCGGGGCGGTGATGGCCAGGTCGGTGTACGGCACGGCCACGACGTCGCCGATGCGCGGGATCCAGGCGTCGCGCACCTGCGGGCCGAACCAGCCGGACTCGACCGCCTCCTGCCTGGACACCACCCATGCCTTGCCGCGCAGGGTCTCGCGCCACGACTCCAGCACCTGCCCGGCGGCTCCCGGGCGGGCGTACACGTGCCTGGCCCTGGCCTCGCCGCCGAGCAGCGCCACCCCTTCCGTCAGCTCGGGGACGCTCTCCGCGTCGAGCTTCTCGGTGGCGTTGACCATGCCGTGGTCGGCGGTGACGTACAGGGCGGAGCCGGGCGGCAGCCCCTCGGCCAGCCGCTGGGCCATGTCGTCGACGATGCCGAGCTGGCGCAGCCACTCCTCGGTGCCCCAGCCCACCATGTGGCCGGTGGCGTCGAGGTCGCCGTAGTAGACGGTGACGTACGCGGGCCCCCGCTCCCGCAGCACCTCGTGGACGCGGGCCACCCGGTCGTCGATGGAGTCGGCGGCCACGTAGCGGACGCCGCGATAGACGGCCCTGGTCAGGCCGGTGCCCTCGAACTCCGCCGGCGCCACGTAGACGGGCTCGACCCCGGCCTCGGCGGCGCGCTGGTAGACGGTCGCGGCGGGCTGCCACTCCTCGGGGTCCATCGTCAGGCCGTCGGGCAGCGTCCAGCGCAGGCAGTTGAACAGGTGGCCGGTGCCCGGCACGGCCAGCATCAGGCCGACCATGCCGTGCTCGCCCGGAGTCAGCCCGGTGCCCAGCGTGCACAGGCTCGTGACGGTGGTGGCGGGGAAGCCGGCGGTGAGCGTCCTTGCGGTCATGGCGGACAGGAACGGCGCCGCCTCCGGGTGGGCGCGCAGCAGCTCGGCGCCGAGGCCGTCCACCACGAACAGGCAGACGCGGTCGGATCGGGGCAGGCCGAGCGCGTTGGGCTCGCGCAGGCCCAGGGCGGCCAGCAGCGATCGCGGCACGTCGGCCAGCGACTCGCCGCCGTATCCCGGCACCAGCATGCCCCTCAGTGTAGTCCCAGGAGTGATCTCCACCCGTGGTGCTGCTCGTCGGTATCGAACGCGCTGACAGAGCCGTGTCTGCGCCGTGTCTGTGCCGCGTCCGCGCCGCGTCCATCCCGTGTCAGCGGCGCACGACATCGTTCCTGCCATGAACAACACCACGCAGACGAACCCCCGCCCCCGCCCCGTCACCATCGCCGCCGCCCTGCAGCTCGTGTTCGCCGCGGGCTTCCTCATCGCCCCGCTCGCCGGCCTCGCCTACGGCGCCGACGTCCAGGCCGCCGCCGAGGCCGAGCTGATCAGGCAGGGGATGTCGCCCGGCATCCTGGCCGCCAACAACGTGCACTTCGACGAGGGCGGTTACGCGCTCGTCCTGCCCGTCACCACCGCCGTGACCGCCGCGCTCCTCGCGCTGCTGAACCTGGGCGGCAGACGGGCGGGCCGGATCCTGACCCTCATCATCCAGCCGATCTTCCTCCTGCTGGACGTCTTCATCTTCACCAGCCAGGCGTCGAAGACCCAGTACCTGCAGAACATCCTCGGCCCAGGCGCCGAAGCGCAGGCCGTCCTCGACGCGAGCGAGAGCGTCTACCCCGGCTGGCTGCTGGCCGCCACCGACGTCCGCATGCTCACCACCCCGCTGATCTCGCTGGCCGTCATCGTCCTGCTCCTGCTGCCGGCGGCCCGCGCCTACTTCCGCAAGCGCCCGGCGAGCACGCCCTCGATCTCGATGGCGCACGCCTGAAGCGAGCCCCCGCCCCGCCCGCGGCCATCCGGCCACGGACGGGGCTCTGTGAGGTTTGAGACACTTGAGGGGTGCGAATTGTGCTGCTTGGCCCGGTTGAGGTCTTCGCCGGTGACGGTGTCCCGGTGAACATCCCGGGTGTCCGGCTCCGCATGCTGCTGACCAGGCTCGCGCTGGCGGCCGGCCGGCCGGTGAGCGCGGACGCGCTCGTGACCGACCTGTGGGGCGACGAGCCGCCGGCGGGCGCCACGGGGGCCCTGCAGGGCCTGGTGTCCCGGCTGCGCAGGGCGCTGAAGGGCGTCGGGGCGGTCGAGCTGGTGGCGGGCGGCTACCGGCTGCCGGTGAGCGGCGAGGACGTGGACGCGCACCGGTTCGAAGAACTGGTCGCCCGGGGGCGGCGCGAGCTGGCCGAGGGCAGGCCCGCGGAGGCCGCCGCCCTGCTGAGGGCCGCGCTCGAGCTGTGGCGGGGGCCCGCGCTGGCGGACGTGCAGGAGGCCCCGTTCGCCTACGGCAACGCCACGCGGCTGCACGACGTGCGGGCCGCGGCGGCCGAGGACCGCTTCGACGCCGAGTTACGGCTCGGCCGGCACACGGAGGTGCTGGCCGGCCTCGGCGCGGCGGCGGCCGAGCATCCGCTGAGCGAACGCCTGGCCGAGCTGCGCATGCGCGCCCTGTCGGCGGCCGGGCGCCAGGCGGACGCGCTGGCGGTCTACGAGGAGATCCGCGCCAAGCTGGGCGACGAGCTGGGCGTGGACCCGTCCCAAGGGCTGCGCGAGGTTCATCTCGCCCTGCTGCGCGGGGAGCTGGACCGGCCGCCGGCGCGGGAGGAGTCCGGCCAGAACCGCCTGCCCGCCCGGCTGACCACGTTCTTCGGCCGGGAGGCCGAGCTGCGGCAACTGTCCGGGCTGCTGGGCTCCGGCCGGCTGGTCACCATCGTCGGCCCCGGCGGCGCGGGCAAGACCAGGCTGTCGCTGGAGGCGGCGGCGCGCCTGGACCAGCGCGTGTGGTTCGTGCCGCTGGCCGGCGTGAGCGAGCCCGGCCGCCTCGCCGACGCCGTGCTCGGCGTGCTCAGCTCGTCCGACAGCCGACTGTACGACAGCGGGCAGCTCCAGCAGGCCACCCCGGTGGACCGCATCGTGAGCCTGCTCGACGTCGGCGACGGCGTGCTCCTGCTCGACAACTGCGAGCACCTGATCGAGGCTGCGGCCGAGCTGGCCGAGCAGCTCCTGCTCCGGCTGCCGCGGCTGCGGATCCTGGCCACCAGCAGGGAGGCGCTCGCGATCAACGGAGAGACGCTGTGCCCCCTGGGCTCGCTCGACCTGCCGCCGGGCGACCCCGAGCCGGCCGAGGCCGGGCGGGCGGCGGCGGTGCGGCTCTTCGTCGACCGCGCCGCCGGCGTGCGGCCAGGCTTCACGCTCGACGAGAGCACCGCGGACGACGTCGTGGAGATCTGCCGCCGGCTCGACGGCATCCCGCTGGCACTCGAACTGGCCGCCGCGAAACTGCGGGCGATGAGCGCCAGGGAGATCGTCCGGCGCCTGGACGACCGGTTCAGGCTGCTGAACTCGGGCAGCAGGACCGCCCTCCCCCGCCAGCGCACCCTGCTCGCGATGGTCGAGTGGAGCTGGGACCTGCTGGACGAGCAGGAGCGGGTGCTGGCGCGCAGGCTGTCGGCGCTGCCGGGCGGGGGGAGCCTGCCGGCGCTGGAGGCGATCTGCGCCGACGAGTCGCTGCCCGCCGACGACGTGCTCGGCGTCGTCGGCTCGCTGGTGGACAAGTCCCTCGTCCAGGAGAACGCGGACCGCTACCGCATGCTGGAGACCGTACGCGCCTACGCGGCCGACCGCCTCGCGGAATCGGGCGACGACATCACCGCCCGCCTGTCCCGATATTTCCTGATGTTCGCCGAGGAGCACGAGCCGCTGCTGCGGACCAGGGACCAGCTCCGCGCGATAGCCGCGTTCGACGCCGAGCACGACAACCTCATCTACGCGCTGCGGTCCGCCGTCGCCGCCCGCGACGTGACCACGGCGTCCAGGTTCGTGCGCTCGCTGTTCTGGTACTGGGGCATCAGGGGCATGAGCCACCAGTTCGAGACGTCCCTCTCCGAGGTGCTCGCGTTCGGCGACGAACTGCCCGCTGACGTGCGAGCCGCCTTCCAGGTGGTCCAGGGGGTCGCGGCGGGATCGCGGACCGAGCTGCAACCGCCCAGCCTGGACAGGCGGGCGCTCAGCTTCCACCCGGCGGTGCCCCTGTTCCGGCTGTCCCAGCTCGCCACCGCCTCCGGCGGCTCCGGTCCCGGCCAGGACGAGCTGGAGCACGCGCTGAACTCCGCCGACCCCTGGGTACGGGCCAGCGCCCTGTGGGCCCAGGACTTCGTCCGCACCCAGCAAGGCGACATGACCACCGGGGCGCAAGCGCGGCGAGAGGCGCTGCAGGCGTTCGAGCAGGCCGGTGACCGGTGGGGCATGGTGATGGCGCTGCTGGCCATCAGCATGGACGACGACATACGCGGCAACCACCAGGAGGCCGTCTCGGCCGCCGAGCGAGCCGTCGCCATCAGCTCCGAACTCGGCACCGAGGAGCACCTGGCCTGGTCCAAGGGGCGGCTCGCGGCGGCGCGGGCCCGCAGCGGCGACCTCTCCGGCGCCCTGCGCGACCTCGACGCCGGACAGCGCCAGGCCAGGGAACGAGGACTGCGGCGCCTCGAGACCACCCTCCTCAACCATCGGGCGGCGGTCCTGCGCCGGTCGGGCGAGTACCTGCAGGCCCATGAGGCGCTGGATCGGCTGGAGACGCTCGTGCACCGGGTGCCCATGCCTGAGGACGTCGTCCGGGGGCTGGTCGCGGGTGAGCGGGTCTCGCTGCTGCTCGCCGAGGGGGACGCCGTGCGGGCGCGGGCGTTGTTCCCCCATGCCCTGTGGGGGGCGTTCGCCTACGGGAACCCCGGGCATCTCGCCAGCGCGTGTGAGTGGCTGGGGCGGCTGCTCGCGCTGGAGGGGGATCCTGAGGGGGCTGCCCGCTCGCTGGGGATGAGCGAGAGGATCAAGGGGGTGCTTGATCAGGGGGATCCCGAGATTCGGGCCTTGATCCGGGAGCTGGTCGGGTGCTTGGGGGAGGATCGGTATCGGGCGGCCTATCGGGAGGGGGCCGCGATGCCCAGGCAGCAGGCGATCGATCGGCTGGCGGGGATGGCGGGGCGGCCGGGGGTGGCCTGAGCGCAGGGGCGCTTCAGTGGCGCGCGCACGCCGCCACGCCGCCCTGCCGCAACGCCGCCCTGCCGCCCTGCTGCCACGTCGCCGTGCGCGCCCTGCTGCCACATCGCCCTGCCGCCACGCGCGGTGGCGCCATGCGGTGCGCGTCGTCGTGCCGTGCCGTGCCACTGCGCCGCCGTGTGCGCCCCCGCAGTGGCGCGTCGTCATGCGTGCCGACGAAGCCGTGCCGACGGGGCCGTGCCGACGCGGCGGGGCCGACGGGGCCGTGCCGACGCGGCCGTGCCGACGGGGCCGTGACTTCGCGACCGTGCTGGTGCGGGCCCTGAGCGTGGGCCGATGGGGCGGGTCAGGCCGTGGCGCGGGCGGTCGCTTCGGAGAGGGCCTTGGCGAAGGCGAGGACGTGGGTGACCGCCTCCGGGCCGTCGGCGGCCTCGCTGACCCGCAGCGACAGGTCGTCGGCCGTGATGGCCCCCGTGTAGCCGTGGTCGGCCTCGCAGTTCTCGTCGCCGCACGTCGCCGGCTCCAGGTCGACGTGGGAGATGGCGCCCCAGCCGATCGTGAGCGTGACCTCCGTGGGAGGGACGCCCGGCACGTACGAGGCCGGGTCGGGCACGACGCGGGTGACGGCCACCGACTGGACGCGGCTCAGCCGGACCGCCTCGGTGGTGGTGGAGGCGTGGGACGCCGAGACGCCCTCGACCGCCGGGTGCTCATCGGTGTGGCAGACCAGCAGCCTCGTCGCCGACAGCACCAGGACGGTGACGTGACGGCGCACCTCCATCGCGGGATCGAAGGTCGCCTCGTGGTGGACCACGAACGCGGTCACGGCCTCCTTGCCCAGCGCGGATTCGACCGCATCGGTGACGAGGTCGGGGTAGTAGCCGCTGCGCTCGATCGCTTCACGCAGGCCCGCGGCTGAGACTCGGGTTTCCCTCATGGCTCCATCCTGCCAGGGCCGGGCAGTGCACTCACCCGCCGGATATAACGCTCTATAACGTCTTTTGTCTGGGCAACAAGCGGCACTTGGGTCACGTCATTCGCTGTGGGCGGATCCGCTCTGAGCAGAGCCGGGAGCCGCCCCGCGAAGCGTTCAGGACAGGCGGCGGGGGCCGACGTCGAGGCGGGGGCCCGCCGGGGTGCGCAGGATGGCGCGGGCGCCGAGGATCATCGCGTCGGACTCCCCCACGAGCACCTGGTCGAGATCGAGGCGGGCCACCTCCGGCAGGTCGTGGGCCAGCCGGCCGACGCGTACGAGCAGCTCCTCCAGGGCGTCCACCGCCACGGGCGGGTAACCGTACTCGCCGAACAGCAGCGGCGCCGCCCGTACGGAGCGCACGAGGGCGGAGGCGTCCTCGCGGGTCAGCGGCGCCACGCGGAAGCCCTGGTCCTGGAGCAGGCGCGCGGTCACCTCGCCCAGCCCGAACGAGACGACCGGCCCGAACGCCGGGTCCTCGATGACGCCGACGACGGTGGGCACGGCGGGTTGCGGCGCCATGCGCTGGACGGCCAGCTCCACCCCCTCGCCGAACAGCTCGGCGAACTCGGTGTAGGCGTTGCGCACCGTCTCGGGCCCCGTGAGGCCCAGGCGGACCGTCCCCGCGCGGCGGGAGGCGCCGGGGTCGGCCACCTTGACCACCACCGGCCAGCCGAGGCGCCCGGCGGCGGCCACGGCCTCGTCGGCGGAGCGCACGACCTCGGCGGGCCAGACGGTCAGGCCGTAGCAGGACAGCAGCTCGGCGGCGTCGATCTCGACCGGCGGCCCGGCCTGCGCGAACCCGGCCGGCGCGGCCTCCGCGTCGGGCTCGCTGCTCGACAGCGTCTCCTGGACGAGGGTCCTGGCGCGCACGGTGTCGATGCCGTCGAGCTCCTGCGGCGGCGTCGAGGGCTGCGCCCGCCACGTGGCGTAGCGGACCACGAGGGCCAGCGCCCGCACGGCCTCCTCCGGCGCCGCGTACGACGGGATGGAGCCGCGCGAGGGCGCGGACGGGCCGGGCACGCGCAGGGCAGGATGCATGCCCAGATGCCCGCGGAACGTCGCCACCACCGGCTTGCCGGAGTCCTTCGAGACCCGCAGCAGCTCGTCGGCGACCTCCTCGGCGCGACCGGGGATGGGCGGCATGTAGATCACGACGGCCGCGTCCACGTCGGGCGAGGCCAGCTCGCCGGCGAGGGCGGGGCCGTACTCGGCGGCGCCCGCGGCGGGGCCGAGGTTGACCGGGGCGCGCGGCTCCAGGCCGGCGGCCCGGCAGGCGTGCGCGGCCAGCAGGCCGAGCGCGTCGGAGTTCGTCACGAGGGCGACGCGGGGACCGGCGGGCAACGGCTGGTAGGCGAGCAGCTGCCCCACGTCGAAGAGCTGGATGAGGTCGTCGACCCTGATCAGGCCCGCCTGCTCGAACAGCGAGCTGATCGCCGAGTCGGGCAGCCCCAGCTCCTCGGCCGAGTGCCCGGAGGGGGTGCCGCCGCTCTTGACCACCACGACGGGCTTGCTGCGCGCGATGCGCCTGGCCAGCCGGGTGAACTTGCGCGGGTTTCCGAGCGACTCCAGGTAGAGCAGGATGACCTCGGTGGAGTCGTCCTCCTCCCAGTACTGCAGCAGGTCGTTGCCCGAGACGTCGGCCCTGTTGCCCGCGGAGACGAACGACGAGATGCCCATGCCGCGCTGCGCGACCCGCTGCAGGAGGGCGGTGCCGAGCGCGCCGGACTGGCTGAAGAAGCCCACCTTCCCCCTGCCCGGCACGGTGGCGGCGAGGGTGGCGTTGAGCTTGACGGCCGGGTCGGTGTTGGCGATGCCGAGGCAGTTGGGGCCGACGACGCGCAGGCCGTAGGAGCGGGCGATGCGGGCCAGCTCGTCCTGCCTGGCGCGGCCCTGCTCGCCCGTCTCGCCGAACCCGGAGGAGACCACGACCAGCCCGTGCACCCCCTTCTCCGCGCACTCCTTGACCACGTCGAGCACGCCCTCGGCCGGCACGGCGACCACGGCCAGATCGACGTCGCCGTCGATCTCGCTCACGCTCGGGTACGCGCGCACGCCCGCCACCGCCCGCACCTCGCGGTGCACGGGGTAGACGGGGCCGGTGAAGTCGGCGGCCAGCAGGTTGCGCAGCACGGTCTGGCCCACGCCGCCCGGCTCGCGCGAGGCGCCGATGACGGCGACGGAGCCGGGGGTGAGCAGCCGGGCGATGGAGCGGGACTCGGCCCGGTGCTCGCGGGCGATCGTCACCTCGGTGGAGGTGTCGGTCGGGGTGAGGTCGAGCGTCATGCGGACGACGCCGTCCTCGAACTGGCTCTGGGCCGTGTAACCGGCCTGGCGCAGCAGCCCGGTCATGCGCATGTTGGCGGGCAGCACGTCGGCGACGAACCGCTCGATGCCGCGCTCGCGCGCCGTGGCCGCCAGGTGCTCCAGCAGCACGGAGGCCACCCCCCTGCCCTGGTGCGCGTCCTCGACGAGGAAGGCGACCTCGGCCTCGCCGGGGCCCGTGCGGTCGTAGCGGATGACGGCCACCATCTCGGTGCCGATGGTGGCGATCAGCGCGACGCGGTTGACGTAGTCGACGTTCGTGAACCGCTCGACCTCCCTGTCGGACAGGCGGGGCCGCGGCCCGAAGAAGCGGAAGTAGATCGACTCGTCGGACAGCCGTGAGTAGAAGGAACGGAGGCGGTCGGCGTCGGCGGGCCGGATCGGGCGGACGTGCGCGGTGCCGCCGTCGGCCAGGACGACATCGGCCTCCCAGTGAGCCGGATATTGTGCCTCCACAGTCTCGACTGTAAACCCGCATCCCAGATGCCAAGACCAGGGGCCCTGTTGGGCAACGCTTGTGCATCGACTCCTGCCCGGTCTCCGGGGTACGCCCCACGGGCTGCCCGCAACCTGTTACTTTTGCGGTGGCGTTTCGCCGTGGCCAGGCTCGATCTGAAGGCAGCAAGGTGGTGACATCATGACGCGGGTCGTCGTGGTGGGCGATCTCATGACCGACGCGGTCGCTCGCGCCCGTTATGCGCTCGCCCGGGCGAGCGACACCCCGGCGATCGTCACCATGCACGGCGGCGGCTCAGGGGCCAACATCTCCTCCTGGCTGGCCGTCGAGGGCGCCGAGGTGGCCTTCATCGGCCGCAGGGGCGCCGACATCACCGGGCGTAACCGCGACATGGAGCTGATGGGCTACGGCGTGGACGCCCGGCTCGTCATGGACCCCGAGCGGCCGACCGGCACCTGCGTCGTGCTGGTCACCCACAAGGGCGAGCGCACCATGCTCTCCGACCCCGGGGCCAACGCCGCCCTGTCCCCTGAGGACCTGCCGCGCGACCTGTTCACCCAGGGCGCGCACCTGCACCTGTCGGGCTACACCCTGATCAACGAGGGCTCGCGCGACGCCGGGCTCGCGGCGCTCGACATGGCCAGGCGCGCCGGGATGTCGATCTCGGTCGACTGCGCCTCCTCCGCGCCGCTGGAGCGCACCGGCGCCGAGCCGTTCCTGGAGTGGACCAACGGCGCCAAGCTGCTGTTCGCCAACATCGACCAGGCCAAGGTGCTGACCGGCCGCGACGAGGCCGAGGCCGCCGCCAAGGTGCTGACCGCGTGGTTCCCGCAGGTCGTGATCAAGATGAACGCCGAGGGCGCGCTGTGGTTCAGCAACGGCCGCCCCGACCCCGTGCGGGTGGCCGCCGACCCGGTCGACAAGATCGTTGACGGTACGGGCGCGGGCGACGCGTTCTGCGCCGGCTTCCTGCCCGCCTGGCTGGAGGGCAAGCCGCCGGCCGAGGCGCTGTCCTCCGGTAACCGGCTGGCGGCCAAGGCGATCATGCATCTGGGTGCGCGCCCGCCGTTCTAGGCGTCTTCGACGGCGTTGGGGCGAGGCGTCCGGATTCAGCGCCCAGTTGAGGAGCCCGATGCCCGGCGTGCGCCCGTCGCGTTCCGGTGATCCGACTTCCGACTGGCCCCGACACCTTGCGGGTGGCCGAGGAGGCGGTGCTGGTGCCGACGCCGTGGCGCGCACGTTGCTGCTGCGCGGCGCCACGGCGACGGACCTGCACGTCAGCTCGTGACGGCCAGGGCCAGGGGCAGGACGGCCGGGGCGCCCGCGTGGCGGATCTGGGCGGCGGCGAGCGTCATCGTCCAGCCGGTGTCCACGCGGTCGTCGACCAGCAGCACGGGCCCGCCGCACTGGGCGATGGCGGCGCCCAGGTCCTTGGGCATGGCCAGGGTGCCCCTGATCGCCTGCACCCGCTTGGCGCTGTTGAACTGCTTGCCCGGCGTACCGGCGCGGTAGCCCAGCTCCCCCAGGTAGGTCAGCCGCCCGACCTGGGCCAGCCGCTCGGCGAAGCCGCGCACCAGCGCGGGCCGCGACGCGGACGGCACGTTGACCACGGCGACCGGCCGCTCGCGCCAGTCCCAGGCGGCCAGCACCTTGATCACGGCCGCGAACATGTCGTCCGGCATCGGCCCGTCCTCCGCCGCGAACAGCTCCCGCAGCCGGTTGCCCCACCCGATGTCGGTCAGCCGCCCGAGCGCCCTGCCGGGCTCGGCGCCCAGCTCGGGCTTGATCCGCCCGGACAGGTCGGGCATGCCGGTCGGCCACTGCTTGCGGGCCTCGATCTCGACGCCGGGCCTGCTCAGCCGCTCGCGGGCGGTCTCGACGGCCTGCGCGGCGATCTCCGGTGAGCGGTGCCGCCCCGTGCAGTTGTCGCAGCGCCCGCACGGCGTGGCGGTGTCGTCGTCGAGGTGCCTGCGCAGGAACTGCTCGCGGCACTCGGTCGTGGTCAGGTAGGCCAGCATGGCCTCCTGCTCGGCCCGGCGCTCGGCGGCGATGCGCTGGTAGCGCTCGGTGTCGTAGGCCCACGGCTCGCCGGTGGCCTCCCAACCGCCCTTGACCCGGCGGACGGCGCCGTCCACGTCGAGGACCTTGAGCATCATCTCCAGGCGGCTGCGGCTCAGGTCGACGGCGGTCTCCAGGGCGGGGGTGGACATGACGCCCCGTTCCTCCAGCGTCTGGATCACGGTGCGCACGACGGGCTCGGGCGGGAAGGCCAGCGAGGCGAAGTACGCCCAGATGTCGCGGTCCTCGGTGCCGGGCAGCAGGATGACCTCGGCCCGCTCGACGCCGCGCCCGGCCCGGCCGACCTGCTGGTAGTAGGCGACCGGCGACTGCGGCGCCCCGACGTGCACCACGAAACCCAGATCGGGCTTGTCGAAGCCCATGCCCAGCGCGCTCGTCGCCACCAGCGCCTTGATCTTGTTGTTGAGCAGCGCCTCCTCGGCCGCCAGCCGCTCGGCCGGCTCGGTCTGGCCGGAGTAGGCGGCCACCTCCAGGCCCTGCTCGCGCAGGTAGCCGGCGATCTCGTGGGCGGCGGCGACGGTGAGGGTGTAGACGATGCCGGAGCCGGGCAGCTCGCGCAGCGTCTGGGCCAGCCAGGCCAGGCGCTGCTCGGCGCCGGGCAGCCGGACGACGCTCAGGTGCAGGCTCTCGCGCTCCAGCGGCCCGCGCAGCACCATCGTGTCGTCGCCCTCGGAACGCAGCTCGGGGGGCAGCCGCATCTGCTCGGCCACGTCGCGGGTGACACGCGCGTTGGCCGTGGCGGTGGTGGCCAGCACGGGGATGCCGGGCGGCAGCTCCGCGAACAGCGTGGACAGCCTGCGGTAGTCGGGCCGGAAGTCGTGGCCCCAGTCGGAGATGCAGTGGGCCTCGTCGACCACCACCAGCCCGGCGCTCTCGGCCAGCTCGGGCAGCACGTTGTCGCGGAAGTCGGGGTTGTTCAGCCGCTCGGGGCTGACCAGCAGCACGTCCACCATGCCCTCGGCGACCTGGCCGTAGATCTCCTCCCACGCCTCGGGGTTGGCGGAGTTGATCGTGACGGCTCTGATGCCGGCGCGCTCGGCGGCGGCGATCTGGTTGCGCATGAGCGCGAGCAGCGGCGAGACGATGACGGTGGGGCCCTCGCCCAGCTCGCGCAGCAGGGCGGTGGCCACGAAGTAGACGGCCGACTTGCCCCACCCGGTCCGCTGCACGACGAGGACCCTGCGCCGGTCGAGCACCAGCGCCTCGATGGCGGCCCACTGGTCGTCACGGAGCCGGGCGTGCTCGCCGGCGAGTGCCCGCAGGCGCTCTTCGGCCTCTTCCCGCAGCATCGCGGCATCGGGGGCATCAATCATGCCTCCTTTGTTACCAGCTTCACCCGACGGATCGCGCCCGTCGCGGCCAGGCAGGTCCGCGATCGCGGGAACCGGGCGCCGCACCCGTACCGCGAGCCGTGGGAGCTATTTGTCCGCATGCTCCGGGAACGCGTTGATCGTGACGCGGTGCATGCGGCGGCGTTCGGTGTAGTCGGCGACGGCGTAGTGCTGGGTCGGGCGGTTGTCCCAGAAGGCCAGGGTGCCCGGCCGCCAGCGCAGCCGCAGCTGGAACTCGGGAGAGCGGATGTGGTCGATCAGGAACGGCAGCAGCGCCTCGTTCTCCCGGTCGCTCAGCCCCACCAGCCGCGTGGTGGAGGCCCGGTTGACGAACAGCGCCTTGCGGCCGGTCTCGGCGTGCACCCGCACCACGGGCCGCTCCACCGGCGGCCACTTGGCCTGGATCTCCGCCAGGTCGAACGGGTGCCCCTTGGAGATCGCCTTCTTCATCGACATCGTGATGTCGTGCTCGGCCTTCAGCTCGTCGCACAGCCGCTGGATCGGCTTGGACAGCGTCTCGTAGGCCAGGTACGTGTTCGCCCAGCACGTGTCGCCGCCGACGCTGGGCAGTTGCACACAGCGCAGCAGGGAGCCCATGGGCGGGGTCGGCTCGAAGGTGTTGTCGCTGTGCCACTCGTCGCCGCCCTCCCCCTTGGGCGAGGTCTGGTCGAGGACGTGGATGGGGCTGCTGGAGTCCTTCTTGAACGCGGGGTGGTTGAGCGTGCCGAAGTTCAGGGCGAACTGCAGGTGCTGGTCGTCGTCGATGGGCTGGTCGCGGAAGAACAGCACGAGGTGCTCGAGCCACCCCGCCCGCAGGGTCGCGACCTCTTCCTCCGACAGCGGCTTGCGCAGATCGACCCCGGTGACCTCGGCGCCGATGTGCTTGGTCACGGGATGGAACTCGATCATGACGCCTCCGGTGAACAGGTGGGATCCCTCGTCCAGAACGTACGACCCAAGCAATTGCTTGGTCAAGACGCGGGAAGCGGCCGGCTCGCCGCTCGAACACATCTGCGAAAATTCGAGTACGATGCCGACGAAGACGTTCTCCTCGCACCTGTCGACCGCATGCGGAAAGATCGTTACCGTTGCGTGAGCGTCGCCCTGGATATGCCACGCAAGACCCGGCTCGTGCCATCATCTCCAGGGGCACACACGTCGGATCCCCGCGACGGGGGCAGGTTACGTCGACGCCTCGCACGCCGATCTGACGCTTCGCAAGCGGGCTGACGGCTACGGTTACAGCACGAGAACAGAAGGAGGATGCGCTTCCCCTCGGCGCGACGGCCGAGGCAGCCGCGCAGCACAAGATGGCCCGACGCACGACTGCACCCCCGCCTGAGGACTTCGAGGAGCGGATCGTCGACATCGACGTCTCCGCCGAGATGCGCGCGAGCTACCTCGAGTACGCGTACTCAGTGATCTATCAGCGCGCCCTGCCCGATGCGCGCGACGGCCTCAAGCCCGTGCAGCGGCGCATCCTGTACTCGATGAGCGAGATGGGCCTGCGCCCCGACCGCGGCCACGTCAAGTCGTCCCGAGTGGTCGGTGACGTCATGGGCAAGCTGCACCCGCACGGCGACAGCGCCATCTACGACGCGCTGGTCCGCCTGGCGCAGCCGTTCTCGATGCGGCTGCCGCTGGTCGACGGCCACGGCAACTTCGGCTCGCCCGACGACCTGCCCGCCGCCATGCGTTACACCGAGGCCAGGCTGGCCCCGGCGGCCATGCTCATGGTCGAGTCGCTCGACGAGGACACCGTCGACTTCAAGCCCAACTACGACGGCCAGGAGACCGAGCCCACGGTCATGCCGTCGGCGTTCCCCAACCTCCTGGTCAACGGCACCAGCGGCATCGCGGTGGGCATGGCCACCAACATGGCGCCGCACAACCTCGTCGAGGTCGTGGCCGCCGCCCGCCACCTCATCAAGAAGCCCGACGCGACGCTCGACGACCTGATGCGGTTCGTGCCCGGGCCCGACCTGCCGACCGGCGGCTCGATCATCGGGCTGCAGGGCGTGCGCGACGCGTACGAGACGGGCCGCGGCACCTTCCGCATGCGGGCCAAGTGCACGGTCGAGCAGATCACGCCGCGGCGCAAGGGCATCATCGTCACCGAGCTGCCCTACAACGTCGGCCCCGAGCGCGTGGTCACCAAGATCAAGGAGCTGGTGACCAGCAAGAAGCTCCAGGGCATCGCCGACCTGAAGGACCTCACCGACCGGCACAAGGGCCTGCGGCTGGTCATCGAGATCAAGAACGGCTTCATCCCCGAGGCCGTGCTGGAGGAGCTCTACCGGCTGACGCCGATGGAGGAGACCTTCGGCATCAACAACGTCGCCCTGGTCGACGGCGAGCCGCGCACCCTCGGGCTGCGCGAGATGCTGCAGGTCTACGTCGACCACCGCCTGGAGGTCGTGCGCCGCAGGTCGGAGTTCAGGCGGCGCAAGCGCGAGGAGCGCCTGCACCTGGTCGACGGCCTGATCGTCGCGCTGCTCAACATCGACGAGGTCATCCAGGTCATCCGTTCCTCCGACGACTCGGCGCAGGCGCGCACCCGCCTGATGGACGTCTTCGACCTGACCGACATCCAGGCCGCCTACATCCTCGACACGCCGCTGCGCCGCCTGACCCGCTACGACAAGCTGGAGCTCGACCGCGAGAAGGAGACGCTGAGCGAGGAGATCGCCCAGCTCACCGAGATCCTCTCCTCCGAGGCCAAGCTGCGCCAGGTGGTCTCGGGCGAGCTGGCCGACGTGGCCAAGAAGTACGGCACGCCGCGCCGCACGGTGCTGCTGGAGGCGCCCGGCGTCACCCGCACGCCCGTGGTCGACCTGCAGGTGGCCGACGACCCGTGCCTGGCCATGCTCTCCTCCACCGGCCTGCTGGCCCGCACCTCCGAGGCCGCGCCGCTGCCCGCCGAGGGCGAGCGCGCCGCACACGACGTGCTGCTCAGCGTCGTACGGACCTCCGTGCGCGGCGAGGTCGGCGTGATCACCTCGCTGGGCCGGCTGATCCGCGTCCAGGTCGTCGATCTGCCCACCCTGCCACCCTCGGCCAACCCGCCGTCGCTGTCGGGCGGCCACCCGGTGTCGGAGTACGTGTCGCTGCAGCCCGACGAGAAGGTGGTCGGCCTCGGCTCCCTCGACCCCGACGGCCCCGGCCTGGCGCTGGGCACGGCGCAGGGCGTGGTCAAGCGGGTGGTGCCCGACTACCCGGCCAACCGCGACGACTTCGAAGTGATCACCTTGAAGGACGGCGACACCGTGGTGGGCGCGGTCGAGCTGGAGTCGGAGTCCCACGATCTGGTGTTCATCTCCTCCGACGCGCAGCTGCTGCGTTACTCCGCCTCGCTCGTCCGGCCCCAGGGGCGCCCGGCGGGCGGCATGGCGGGCATCCGGCTCGACGACGGCTCCCGGGTGATCTGGTTCGGCGTGGTCGATCCCGAGCGTCCGGCGCAGGTGGTCACCGTCGCCGGCTCCTCCACGGCGCTGCCCGGCACGCAGGTGGGCGGCGGCAAGGTTTCCGACTACGCCGAGTTCCCCGCCAAGGGGCGGGCGACCGGCGGGGTGCGGGCGCAGCGCTTCCTGAAGGGCGAGGACGAGCTGCTGCTGGCCTGGGCCGGTCCGGCGCCCGCCAAGGCGGTCTCGGCGGTGGGCAAGCCGGTGCCGCTGCCCGAGGAGGTCGGCCGCAGGGACGGGTCGGGCGTGCGGCTCACGCACACGATCGGCGCCGTCGGCGGCGCCCTCGGCTCCGGCCCCGAACCGGCGCGGGGCGACTCTGCTCCTTCGACGGACGAGTGAGCCCCGCGCCGCTGGATGAGCAGACGCCGCACGACGCCGCACGACCAGGCGCCGCACGACCAGGCGCCGCACGACCAGGCGCCGTACGAGCACGCATGCACAAGCCGCCCGAGGCACTCGCCTGGGGCGGCTTGCCGCACTTCGGCCACAGTTGCCCTGTTATGAATCGCGGCCCTCCGGCGATCTCCCCTGAGAGAGCGCTCTCCCTTCTGGAGGTACCGTGTCCCGACCCAGACGCGCGTTATGGGTGGCGGCCGTCGCCCTGCTGGCCCCCCTGCTCACGACCACCCCCGCCCCCGCGGCGGCAGCACCGCTCACGATCACCGACTTCGAGTCGGACGGCGTGCCCGCCGGCGTCTACGCCTGGGGCAACGACGCGGCCTCGACCCCCGCACTCACGATCGAGCCCGACCCCGCCCGCCCGGACGCCCCCGCGACGAACCGGGTGCTCAAATCCGTCTACGCCATCAGCCAGTGGGGCGGCTGGTCCCACGACCTGCCGGCCACGCAGGACTGGTCCCCGTACGAGGGCTTCTCCTTCTGGGTGAACGGCACCGGATCAGGACAGAAGATCTTCTTCGAGCTCAAGGACGGCGGCGGCAACGCGGGCGCCGCGGAGCTGTTCGAGTCCTCCTTCACCGACGACACGGCGGGCTGGCGGCAGATCAAGGTGCCGTTCGCGGACTTCACCCGCCGCACCGACTACCAGCCGGGCGGCGCGCCGACGGACGGCGAGCTGGACCTGGTGGCCATGTGGGGCTACGGCATGCGCCTGCCCACCGCCCAGGGCACGCTGATCTGGGACGAGGTCCAGCTCTACGGCACCGCGCCGCCGCGCCCCGTACGGCTGTCGGCGAGCCGGCCGGTCCACCCGGTGAACGAGAACGGCCAGGCCGAGATCGCCGTCACGATCACCACGTCCGGCGGCACGCCGCTCGCCACCGACCTGGCCGTGGACTACCGGACCGGCACCGGCACCGCGACCCCGGGCACCGACTACACCCCGGTGCGGGGCACGCTGACGTTCCCCGCGGGCACGGCCTCCGGCGCGACCAGGACGATCACGGTCAGGGCTCTGCGCGACAGCCAGGGCGAGGTGGCGGAGACCGTCCCGATCGAGCTGTCGGGCGCGGGCACCAGGCCGCCGGCCGAGCCGCCGGTCGTGGTGATCAACGCGCACGGCCTGCCGTACCTGGACGCCCGACTGCCTGTCCGCAAGCGCGTCGCCGACCTGCTGGGCCGCATGACGCCGGAGGAGAAGATCGGCCAGATGACGCAGGCCGAGCGCGCGGCGCTGGCCAAGCAGAGCGACATCGCCACGTACCTGCTGGGCTCCCTGCTGTCGGGCGGCGGCTCGGCGCCCGCGCAGAACACCCCGCGGGCCTGGGCCGACATGGTCGACGCCTACCAGCTGCAGACCCGGCGGACCCGCCTGCAGGTGCCGCTGATCTACGGCGTGGACGCGGTGCACGGCCACAACAACGTGGTCGGCGCGACGATCTTCCCGCACAACGTCGGCCTCGGCGCGGCCCGTGACCCCGAGCTGGTCGAGCGGGCCGGCATGATCACGGCCAGGGAGGTCAAGGCCACCGGCATCCCGTGGAACTTCGCGCCGTGCCTGTGCGTGTCGCGCGACGACCGCTGGGGCCGGGCGTACGAGTCGTTCGGCGAGGACCCGGCGCTGGTGAGCCGGATGGCCACGGTCATCGACGGGCTGCAGGACAACGGGGTGCTGGCCACCGCCAAGCACTACGTCGGCGACGGCGGCACCGCCTACGGCTCCTCGACCACCGGCGACTACACGATCGACCAGGGTGTCACCCGGGTCGGCAGGCAGGAGCTGGAGCGCGTCCACCTGGCGCCGTTCGAGGAGGCGGTGCGGCGCGGCGTGGCCACCGTGATGCCGTCGTTCTCCAGCGTGGACCTCGGCGATGGGCCGCTGAAGATGCACGCGCACGACGAGCTGATCAACGGCACGCTGAAGGGGCGGCTCGGGTTCGCGGGGTTCGTGATCAGCGACTGGCAGGCGATCGACCAGATCCCCGGCGACTACCCGTCCGACGTGCGCACCTCGGTCGGCGCGGGCCTGGACATGATCATGGTGCCGTACGCGTACCCGCAGTTCACGACCACGCTGAAGGCCGAGATCGAGGCCGGGCGGGTGGCGATGGCGCGGGTGGACGACGCGGTGGCCAGGATCCTGACGCAGAAGTTCCTGCTGGGGCTGTTCGAGCGCCCCTACGCCGACCGCTCGCGCATCGACGCCGTGGGCTCGGCGGCGCACCGCGCGGTCGCCCGCGAGGCCGCCGCCAGGTCGCAGGTGCTGCTGAAGAACGACGGCGGGCTGCTGCCGCTGCGCCGCGACGCCAAGGTGTACGTGGCGGGGTCGAACGCCGACGACATCGGCAACCAGTCCGGCGGCTGGACGATCTCCTGGCAGGGCTCGTCCGGGCCGATCACGCCCGGCACCACGATCCTTCAGGCCGTCCGCTCCCGTGCCGCGTCCGTGACCTACTCGCGTGACGCCTCGGCCGATCTGGCCGGGCACGACGTGGGCGTCGTGGTCGTGGGCGAGACGCCGTACGCCGAGGGGCAGGGCGACGTGGGCCGCGCCGGGCGCACGCTGGAGCTGTCGGCGGCCGACCGGGCCGCCGTGGACCGGGTGTGCGGGGCCATGAGGTGCGCCGTGCTGGTGGTGTCCGGGCGGCCGATGTCGCTGGGCGACCTGTCGGGTGTGGAGGCCGTGGTGGCCTCGTGGCTGCCGGGCACCGAGGGCGACGGGGTGGCCGATCCGCTCTTCGGGGCCGTGCCGTACACCGGGCGGCTGCCGTTCACCTGGTTCCGCTCGGTGGAGCAGGTGCCGATCAACGTGGGTGACGCCTCCTACGATCCGCTGTTCCCGTACGGGTGGGGGCTGCGCACCGACCGGGCCCGCGACCGGCTCAAGGCCGCGCGGGACGAGCTGGCCCGGGGTGACGGCCCGTCCAGGGCCGCCGCCGCGACGCTGACGCTCGCCCTGGCGGGGCGCAACTGGCGCGCCGACGGCTCGGTCCGCGACACGCGGGCGGTCCTGGGCGCGGTGGGCGTGGCGGCGGCGCTGCTCGAACGCTCGAAGAGCGACGCCTACGCGGTGGGCGACGCCGTCGTCTCGGTGGCCAGGGACCTCGCGCAGAGCGCGGGCAAGCGGCCCGACCTGCAGGCCGCGGCCGACCACGAGCTGGCCTCCGGCGACCTCACCCGGGCGGTGGAGCTCCTGGTGCAGGCCGGCCGCTGAGGCCGTGACCCCGTTGCGGCGCCCCGCCCGGGAGCAGTCCCCTATCGCCCGGCCCGGGGCGCCGCAACGGGAGCCTCACACGTCCCGGCAGAGGCAGAACGGGTGCCCCGCCGGGTCGAGGAACACCCGGAAGTCGTCGTCCTCGCTGGGCTGGTGGTCATGCTTGGTCGCGCCGATCTTCAGCACCTGCCGTTCGGCCTCGTCCAGGTCGGTGACCGTGACGTCGAGGTGGATCTGCTGCGGCCGGTCGGCGCTCGGCCAGGCGGGCGGCTGGTGGTCCGGCGCGAGCTGGAAGGCGAGCCGCTTGGGCGAGCCCCCGTCACTGACCACCACCCAGTCGTCCTCCACCGAGGTGACCGGCCAGCCCAGCAGGCGGGAGTAGAACTCCCCCAGGCCCTGAGGATCAGGGCAATCCAGCACTACGGTCCTGAACTCGGCGATGCCGCCCATCGCTGTCCGCCTCTCTCACGCGACAATGGATGCCATGGCTGCCAACTCGTTCATGGTTCCGCTCGGCACTCCCGCGCCCTCGTTCGACCTGACCGCCATCAACGGCGGCAGCGTCTCGCTGGAAGACCTCAAGGGCTCTCCCGCCACTCTCATCGTCTTCCTCTCGAACCACTGCCCGTACGTGCGGCACATCGAATCCGGTCTCGGCGCCCTGGCGAGGGACTACGGCGCGAGGTTGTCGATCGTCGCCATCTGCAGCAACGACAGCGTGAACTACCCGGATGACGACCCGACACACCTGGCGGAGCAGGCCGCGCGGGCCGGGTTCGCCTTCCCGTACCTGCTGGACGACACCCAGGAGGTGGCCAAGGCCTATCGCGCCGCCTGCACCCCCGACTTCTTCCTGTACGACGCGCAGTTCCAGCTCGCCTACCGGGGCGAGTTCGACGGCTCGCGGCCGGGCAACGACGTGCCCGTGACCGGCTCGTCGCTGCGGCCGGCCATCGACGCCCTGCTGGACGGCCGGCCGGTGCCGGAGGAGCAGCACCCGTCGCTCGGCTGCGGCATCAAGTGGAAGCCGGGCAACGAGCCCGTCTGACTGATCGCGAGTCTCCGGCCGCCGCGTCGTCCTATGATCGCCAGCAGTCCCGGGCGAGTCACCGACGACGCGAATGGAGAGCGCGATGGTCGCACCACGGGCCGCCTTACCCACCCTGACACTGGTCGCCCTGCTCGCGGCCGGCTGCGTCGATCCCGGTACGCAGCCCGCCGCCACCACCCCCGCCGGCGGCGGGGCCGAGCGGATCGGCTTCTTCGGCTTCGCCAAGGCCAACTCCTTCTCCGCGGCCACGTTCGCCGGGGTCGAGGAGCACGCCAGGGCCCACGGCGCCACGGCCGAGTTCCTCGACCCGAACTTCGACGCCCAGGCCCAGGTCCAGCAGCTCCAGGACGCGGTGACGGCCAAACGGTTCGACGTGTTCGTGGTGCAGGCCAACGACGGGGCGGCCGTGGTGCCGGCGATCCGGGCGGCGGTGCAAGCGGGGATCACCGTCGTCGTGCAGTTCACCCCTGTCGGCACCCGGTACGACACCGCGGAGCCGCAGGTGGACGGCACGATCACGCTGATCGACGTGCCCACGCGCAACGGCGAGGGCCTCGGCGAGCTGGCCGTCCAGGCCTGCCGGAGCAGGAAGCTGGACCCCTGCGAGGTCGCCTACCTGGAAGGCTTGAAGGCGCTGCCCCTGGACAACGCCCGCACCCGGGCGGCCGTCGGCGTGCTGGAGGCCGCCCCAGAGGTCCGGGTCAAGGCCCAGGCCGAGGGCGGCTACACGCAGGAGAGCGGGCGCAAGGCGATGCAGGACATCCTGCAGAAGGAGCCCGGCATCGACGTGGTCGTCGGCTCCTCGCAGGCCCTGCTCGGCGCCGAGGCCGTGGCCCGGGGCAAGGACATCCTGTACGTCGCCAACGGCGCCTCCCGCCAGACCGTGGAGGCGGTCCAGCAGGGCCGCTGGTTCGGCGCGTACTACCTGCCGGTCAAGACCCTCGGCGCCAAGGCCGCCGAGCTGGGCCTGGCCAAGGCGCTCGGCAAAAGCGTGCCCGCCACGAACGTGATGACGGACGTCGCGCCCGCCACCAGCATGGGCACCAGGGACGCGCTGGCCCAGGTGCGCGGCGAATACGACGAATGACCCGCGACCACGGCATCCTCGCCGGGGTCGCGGCCCTGGTCCTGCTGCTCTCGCTGGCCACGGACACGTTCCTGACCCCGGGGAACCTGGTCAACCTGCTCGACCAGACCGTGGTGGTGGGGCTGCTGGCGTGCGGCATGACGCTGTGCGTGATCTGCGGCGTGTTCGACCTGTCGGCCGGCGCGGTGCTCGCCGTCAGCGCCATCGTCGCGGTCGTCGTCACCCGGCACGCCGGCGTCCCGGCGGGCTACGCGGCGGCCGTGGCGGCGGGGGCGCTGCTCGGCACGGTGAACGGCCTGGTCGTGGTGTGGTCGGGGGTGCACTCGTTCATCGTCACGCTCGCGCTCGGCCTGGTGCACCGGGGCCTGGCGCTGGTCATCACCGGCGGCGCGATCGTCTACCCCGGCCCGGCTCAGCTCGCCTCCTTCCAGTCGCTGAGCTGGCCGACCGTGCTGGGCGGCGTCACCGCCGCCTCGCTGCTGCTGGTCGCGGCGGCCGTGGCCGGCTCGGTGCTGCTGTCGCGCACCACGTTCGGCCGCCGGGTGTACGCGGTCGGCGGCAACTCCGAGGCGGCCCGGCTGTCGGGCATCGGGGTGCGCGCGGTCCGCGTGGGGGTCTTCGCGATCAGCGGCACCTGCGCGGCCCTGGCCGGGCTGGTGCTGGCCGCGCGGGGCGGCTCGGCCCAGTCGGACATGGGGACGCTGCTGGAGCTGACGGCCATCGCGGCGGTCGTGATCGGCGGGACGAGCATCCTCGGCGGGCGGGGCGCGGTCTGGCGGGGGCTGGTGGGCGTGCTGATCCTGACGCTCATCGGCAACGGCTTCAACCTGCTGGGCTGGGACACCACCTACCGGCCGATCGTCGAGGGGCTGCTGATCCTGGGGGCCGTGAGCCTTGATCACCGGCTCAGGATCCGCCGCGTTTGACAGGAAAGATCCACAAACTTGTCACGACGGCGTTACGATCTGTTCCATTCGTTCCGCGGATCCCGAAGGGCCCAGATGACCAACCCCCCGCGCGTACCGAAGGGCATCAATCCCCGCGTCCCCAACGCCGCGCGCATGTACGACTACTATCTCGGCGGCAAGGACAACTTCGCGGCCGACCGCGAGGCCGCCGAGAAGATCATGGCGCTGGGGCCCAGCCGGGAGATCTGCCTGGCCAACCGGCGGTTCCTGGGCAGGGCCGTCCGGCAGGTGGCGAGCCTCGGCATCGACCAGTTCATCGACCTCGGCACCGGCCTGCCCAACCAGGACAACGTGCACGAGGTGGCCCGCGAGGTGCACCCGGACGCGCACGTCGTCTACGTCGACTACGACCCCGTGGTGATCGTGCACGCCCGCGCCCTGCTGGCCGGCGCCGATGCGAACATCACGATCGTGCACGCCGACGTCCGCGAGCCCGCCTCGATCCTGGACGCGCCGGAGACCACGAAGCTGATCGACTTCAGCCGGCCGGTGGGCGTGGTCTTCCTCGGCGTGCTGCATTGCCTGACCGACGCGGAGGACCCGTGGGGGGTGGTGGCCGCCTTCCGCGAGCGGATGGCGCCCGGCAGCGCGCTCATCGTCTCCCACCTCACCGACGACGCCCATCCCGAGGTGGGCAAGGCGGCGCGCGAGGTGTATGACGAGGCCGACGCGCCCCTCATCCACCGCGGCCACGAGGCGGTCACCCGCCTGTTCGAGGGCTTCGAGGTGCTGGAGCCGGGCGTGACACACGTGGACGCGTGGCGGCCGGACGAGGCCTGGGAGCGCGGGCTGGCGGGCGGCGAGTGGTGGTACGTCGGCGTCGGGCTCAAACCCTGACACCCCCCGCCGCCCGGCACGGCTTCAGGTCGCGGCGGCGGCGATGGCGGCGGGCAGCGCGATCAGCAACTCGTGCGGCTCACCGCCCTCCCAGTGCCGGATCAGCTTGGTGCCCGCCTCCCCCGGATCGAACCCCTCGCAGCCCAGCGGCCCGAAACAGCCCGCCTGGTCCAGCATGAGGATCAGCGGGTCGTCCTCGGGGAGGCTGCCCGCATAGGCGGCGGCGTCGAGCAGAGCCAGGGCACACCTGGCGTTGCGGCCGTCGTCCCTGGTCTCCACCCGGTCAAGACGGCGCCGGGCCTGGGCGCGGAGATACACGGCGAGCGATTCTGACCTACTCACGACAAACCTTCTTGGAGTACGTACGTACGGCTACGACATCATCACCCACGGTGAACGCGTTTCGTGGGAGGTTTGCCAACTCCGGCCTGTCGCCACCCCGCCCTCACGAGATCTGAGGCATGAGGGATTATTTGTGGCATGAGTGCGTTCGACGACCTGTATGCCGCCAACGAGAAGTTCGCCGAGACGTTCGGCAACTCCGGCCTCACGGGCCGGGCCGCGCGCGGTCTCGCCGTTGTGACCTGCATGGACTCCCGGATCGACCCGCTGGGGCTCCTCGGATTGAAGCCCGGCGACGCCAAGATCCTGCGCAACGCCGGCGCCCGCGTGACGGACGACGTGCTGCGGACGCTGGTGCTGGCCGTCGTCCTGCTGGGGGTGGATCGGATTCTGGTCATGCCGCATACGGACTGCGGGATGGCCAAGGTCACGGACGCGGACGTGCATGCGCTGGCGAAGGAGCGCGGGGTGGACACGCGGAGCCTGGAGTTCCACACGGTTCCTGATCAGAATGAGGCGCTCAAGCATGATCTGACCCGGATCAGGACGTTTCCGTTCCTGCCTACGGGGATGCCGGTGACGGGGGCGATCTACGACGTGCACACGGGGAAGCTGAGCCCGTCGGATCACTGAGCCGCCTTGGCCCCGAGCCGTACTGGCGACCGCTTCGCGCTGCGGACGGCGGTCGGCGCGTCATGCCGTGGACGGTGGGCGGCACCCCACTCCGTGGACGGCGCCCAGCGCTCCACGCATCGACGGAGGCCAGCGCTTCCTGCCGTGGTCGGCGGCCGGCGCTCCTGCGGGCCGTAGCGCGCGCCAGAAGGGCCCAGCACGGGGCAGGGGCCCGGACAGGCACGGAGGGGCAGGAGAAGCTCAGGAGCCTCTACAGGCCCGCAGAGACCCCAGAACGCCGCTGTGACACTGCGGCGCTGGCGTGCCGTAACGCTGGGAGGCCATAACGCTCGCGGGCCGTGGCGCTCGCAGGCCGCGGTGCTAGGGCACCAAGGCGTCGGCCCGGAACCCGGAACGGAGGAGCCGGCCGCAGGCATGAGCCTCGGCCGGCCCTGATCACGCAATCTCGGGGATTCCCCCGATCACGCGATCTCGGAGACTCCCCAGGGTCAGGCGTCGATGTGGTCGCGATCCACCTCAGCCGCGCTGCTCACGATGAACTCCCGTCGAGGCGCGACCTCACTCCCCATCAGCAGGTTGAAGATCCCCTCAGCCCCCTCGGCATCCTCGATGCGCACCCGGCGCAGAATCCGGTGGCGCGGATCCATCGTGGTCTCCGCGAGCTGGTCGGCGTCCATCTCACCCAGACCCTTGTAACGCTGCACCGGGTCCTTCCACCGCTTGCCGCGCCGCTCCAGGTCGCGCAGCACCTTCTGCAGCTCGGCGTCGGAGTAGCAGTAGATGTACTTGTCCTTGCCCCGCCCCGGGTTGGTCAGCTCGATGCGGTGCAGCGGCGGCACGGCGGCGAACACGCGCCCGGCCTCCACCATCGGCCGCATGTAGCGGTGGAACAGGGTCAGCAGCAGGCAGCGGATGTGGGCGCCGTCGACGTCGGCGTCGGCCATGAGGATGACCTTGCCGTAGCGGGCGGCGTCGAGGTCGAACGAGCGCCCGGAGCCGGCGCCGACCACCTGGATGATGGCGGCGCACTCGGCGTTCTTGAGCATGTCGCTCACGGACGCCTTCTGGACGTTGAGGATCTTGCCCCGGATCGGCAGCAGCGCCTGGAACTCGGAGTCGCGGGCCAGCTTGGCGGTGCCGAGGGCGGAGTCACCCTCGACGATGAACAGCTCGCTGCGGTCGAGGTCGTCGCTGCGGCAGTCGACCAGCTTGGCCGGGAGCGCCGAGCTCTCCAGGGCGCTCTTGCGGCGCTGGTTGTCGCGGTGCTCGCGGGCCGCGATGCGGGCCTTGGCGGCGGCCACGATCTTCTCCAGCACCGCCCGCAGCGGCTGCTTGTAGCCGCGCGGCGGGTTGGTGAACAGCTCCTTCAGCTCGCGCGAGACCACGTGCGAGACGATGCGGGTGGCCGCGGAGGTGCCGAGCACCTCCTTGGTCTGCCCCTCGAACTGCGGCTCCGGCACCCTGACCGTGACCACGCCGGTCAGGCCCTCGGAGATGTCGTCCTTGGTGACGGGGTCGTCGCCGTTCTTCAGCAGGCGGGTCTCGCGCAGCAGCTCGTTGATCGTACGCACGAGGCCGCGCTCGAACCCGGTCAGGTGCGTGCCGCCCTTGGGCGTGGCGATCACGTTGACGAACGAGCGCACGGTGGACTCGTAGCCCTTGCCCCAGCGGATCGCCACGTCCACGCTCAGCTCGCGCTGCACCTCGGTGGGCGTCATGTGGCCCTGGTCGTCGAGGACCGGCACGGTCTCGTGGAAGTGGCCCACGCCCTGCAGGCGCAGCACGTCGCAGACGGCCTCGTCGCGGGCCAGGAACTCGGCGAACTCGGAGATGCCGCCCTCGAAGCGGAACTCCTCCTCGATGCGCTCCTCGTGCCTGCTGTCGACCAGGGCCAGGGTCAGGCCGGGAACCAGGAAAGCGGTCTGCCGCAGGCGCACGTGGATCTCGTCGACCGAGACCTCGGCGTCGGGCAGGAAGATCTGCTTGTCGGCCCAGAAGCGCACCCGGGTGCCCGTGGGATTCCTCGGGGTCTTGGCGCCGGTGCGCAGGCCGGACTTCTTCTTGAACTTGGCCGTCGGGCCCTCGCCGTCGAAGACGCCGGGCACGCCACGGCGAAAGCTGATCTCGTGCACGAGCCCGTCGCGGTCCACCTCCACGTCCACGCGCGAGGACAGGGCGTTGACCACCGAAGCGCCCACGCCGTGCAGACCGCCGGAGGCGCCGTAGGAGCCGCCGCCGAACTTGCCGCCCGCGTGCAGCTTGGTGTAGACGAGCTCGACGCCGGCCAGGCCGGTCTTCGGCTCGATGTCCACCGGGATGCCCCGGCCGTTGTCGCGGACCTCGATCGACCCGTCGGCGTAGAGCTCCACCTCGATCCGGTCGCAGTGCCCTGCCAGCGCCTCGTCGACGCCGTTGTCCACGATCTCCCAGAGGCAGTGCATGAGCCCGCGACTGTCGGTGGACCCGATGTACATGCCCGGGCGTTTCCGCACGGCCTCCAGGCCCTCAAGCACCGAGAGGTGACGAGCCGTGTAACCCGCCTCCACAAGCGTCACTCCAGCTCCCCTGGTCTAGGCATCGAACACGTGTGCGTAGCCTACCGTTCTTCCCCTACGCGCGCGTACAAGCTTGCCATGGCGTCACGTTTGCCGTTACCAACCGGCTGATCGTCATTACTTTGGGACACATTCCGCTCTGGGCGTAGAGAGGGGGCGGTTGGGAACGTCCAGGTCCGGTTAGATGTTGTTCCAAGTGACTGACGCCAGATCCTCGCTTCGGCGGGGGTGACCCGAAAGGCGATACGTGACTGGAGCTCTCGCCCCCGTTAAGCCGCTGACGGCCCTCGACCGCTGCGACCGCTGCGGTGCCCAGGCCTACATTCGCGCGACCCTGCCTGTGGGTGGGGAGCTGCTGTTCTGCGCCCACCATGGGCGTCAGCACATCGCAGCGTTGCGTGAAAAGGGCGCCGACATCCTGGACGAGTCGGCTCGACTCAGCGAAACCCCAACCATTGCCCCCAACGACGAGCGCTGATCCGCGCTGGTCGTTATGAGATAACCACATATTGCATGACCAGTACGGCGACCCTGGGGCACCCCGGGGTCGCCGTTCTGCACTCCAGGGCCGGTTGATCCGGCATCCCGCTACTGGCTGATCCGGCACGTGGTGGCCGGTTGAGCCGGCGCTCCCTGGCCGGCTCCCGCTCGCGCTGCGGCACTCGGCGTGCCGTGGTCACGTGCGGGAATGTCGGCGCGGCCTGGCGTGTCGCCTGCACGACAAAAGCCGCGCCTGACACACAACCGGGGCGCAGCGTACGGCCGCATCCGGCGGACGCCCGGGCGTGGCGAACGGCCCCGCGCGGCGTGCGGCCGGGCGTGGCGTGCGGCCGGGCGTGGCGTGCGGCCGGGCGTGGCGTGCGGCCGGGCGTGGCGTGCGGCCGGGCGTGGCGTGCGGCCGGGCGTGGCGTGCGGCCGGGCGTGGCGTGCGGCCGGGCGTGGCGTGCGGCCGGGCGTGGCGTGCGGCCGGGCGTGGCCAGCGGTCGAGCGTGGGCCTTGCCGGGTTACCGCACCCGATAGTGATACCGCCCCGCGACCTCGAACCCCTCCCCCCGATACAGCGCCTGAGCCCCCGCGTTCGCAGCCGTCACCACCAGGTACGCGGACCCGGCCCCATCCCCCGCCCGCGCCACCAGGGCCCGCAGCACCACCCGCGCCAGCCCCCGACGCCGCGCCCCGGGCAGCGTCGCCATGCAGTAGATCCCGAGCGTGTCGCCCTGCGGCACGCCCCGCCCGACGGCCAGCACCACCCCGTCCTCCTCGTACGCCGCATACCAGGCAGGCACCCCGGCGCAGATGCGCTCAGCCTCCTCCAGCCCGCTGCCGTAGCGGCCGTCCACCGCCCACCAGGCCGCCAGCCACCCCGGCCACGGCCGGTCATCGACGCGCACCCCCGGCCGCCCCGCCTCACCGACGGGTTCGCCGGTCATGAGCAGGGTGGGGTCGGCCAGCGCATAACCCCGGCGCTCCAGCTCCTCGTCCAGCGCGGGCGGGGTGCCGGGGCCGATCGAGAAGACGCAGCGCTGCCCGCGGGCGGCGTAGAACGCCTCCGCCGCGCGGATCGCGCCGTCCAGGTCGGCGGGCAGGCTCGTGGCGAGCACGGAGTTGGCGCGCTTGGTGACGCCGCCGGCGTGGCGGAGCACCCATCCGTCATGGGCGTGCTGCTCGTAGGCGGGCCAGGCCTCATGCACAAGACGGTCGAAATCCATCCCGGCACCCTAACCGCCCCGGTGCCCGGCAGGGTCCAGGGGGTAGGGCGCTGGCCTGGGCCAATAGGGTATGGGGCTGTGTTGATTCTGTTGCCGCCGTCCGAAGGCAAGTCCTCGCAGGGCAGCGGGCCGCCCGTGGGCGAGCTGTCGTTCCCGGCCCTCGACAAGCACCGCACGCGGGTGCTGAACGCGCTCATCCGCGCCTCCAAGCGCCGCGACGCCCTCGACGTGCTCGGGCTGACGCCGGGGCTGGCGGGCGAGCTGGACAAGAACGCGGCACTGAAGAGCGCGCCCACCCTGCCCGCCGCCGCGCTCTACACCGGCGTGCTCTACGACAATCTCGGCCTGGAGAGCCTCGACGAGGAGTCCAGGAGGCGGGCCGAGGAGTCGTTGCTGATCTTCTCCGGGCTGTGGGGTGTGGTGAAGATCACAGACCGGATCCCGCCGTACCGGCTCTCGATGGGCGTGAATCTGCCGCAGCTCGGCGGGCTGGCGGCGTTCTGGCGGCCCAAGGTGACCAAGGAGCTGGACCGGATTCCCGGGCTGGTGGTGGATCTGCGCTCGGCCACGTACGCGGGGGCCTGGCAGCCCGGCTCGCGCTCGGTGACAGTGAGGGTCTTCCGCGACGGCAAGGTCGTCAGCCACATGGCCAAGGCCACCCGGGGGGAGATCGCCCGCGCGCTGCTGCGCCAGGAGGTGGCCCCGGCGAGCCCGGACGAGCTGGTCAAGGCCCTCGACGCCCTCGGCTACACCGTGGAGCTCGCCGAGCCTGCCCGCCCCAACCGCCCCTGGGTGCTGGACGTGCACGTCACCGACCCCACCTGACCGGCGTCCCGGGCCCCGCGAGCGGGAGCCCAGGCCCGGAAAACGCCACGCGCCCCGCCGGAAACTCCCGGCGGGGCGCGTGGATCGAGCGATGACGCGTGCCGTCTCAGTCCAGGTAGTCGCGCAGGACCTGGGACCGGGACGGGTGGCGCAGCTTGGACATGGTCTTCGACTCGATCTGGCGGATGCGCTCACGGGTGACCCCGTAAACCTTGCCGATCTCGTCCAGCGTCTTCGGCTGACCGTCGGTGAGGCCGAACCGCATCGACACGACGCCCGCCTCGCGTTCCGACAGCGTGTCGAGAACGGAGTGCAGCTGCTCCTGCAGCAGCGTGAAGCTGACGGCGTCGGCCGGCACGATGGCCTCGGAGTCCTCGATGAGGTCACCGAACTCGCTGTCGCCCTCCTCACCCAGCGGGGTGTGCAGGGAGATGGGCTCGCGGCCGTACTTCTGGACCTCGACGACCTTCTCGGGCGTCATGTCCAGCTCGCGGGCCAGCTCTTCCGGCGTGGGCTCGCGGCCGAGGTCCTGCAGCATCTGCCGCTGGACTCGGGCCAGCTTGTTGATCACTTCGACCATGTGGACCGGGATGCGGATGGTCCGCGCCTGGTCGGCCATGGCACGCGTGATCGCCTGCCGGATCCACCACGTGGCGTAGGTGGAGAACTTGTAGCCCTTGGTGTAGTCGAACTTCTCCACGGCCCTGATCAGGCCGAGGTTGCCTTCCTGGATCAGGTCGAGGAAGAGCATGCCGCGGCCGGTGTAGCGCTTGGCCAGCGAGACCACGAGCCGGAGGTTGGCCTCCAGCAGGTGGTTCTTGGCGCGGCGGCCGTCCTCGGCGATCCACTCCAGCTCGGCCTTGACGTCGACCGGCAGCCCGTCGGTCTCGCCGCCGCCCAGCTGCTCCTCGGCGAACAGGCCCGCCTCGATGCGCTTGGCCAGCTCGACCTCCTGCTCGGCGTTGAGCAGGGGGACCTTGCCGATCTGCTTGAGGTAGTCCTTCACCGGGTCGGCGGTGGCGCCGGCGGCGGCCACCTGGGCCACCGGAGCGTCATCGTCGTCGTCGGAGAGGATGAGGACCTCTTCCTCGGTCTTCTGCACGGCGGCGACGTCGGCGGCCTTGGGCTCCTCGTCGGAGTCGTCGTCGTCGGAGTCGCCCTCGGAGTCGGCGTCGTCTTCCGCGACGATCTCGTCGACGTCGATGTCCTCGAGGTCCTCCAGCTCCACGTCGCCGTCGAGCTCGATGTCCTCGTCGTCGTCCGTCTCGCCCCGCGGGGCCTCGGGCGCCTTCGGCTTGGTCTCGGCAGGCCCAGCGTTCTTCTGCTCGGCCTTCTTGGCGGCGGCGGGTGCCGCGGCCTTCTTCGCCGCCGGGGCGGCCTTCTTGGCAGGGGCCGCCTTCTTGGCGGCCGGCTCGGCTTCAGCGGTGCCCACGACCGCGGTCACGGTCTCGGGCTGCTGCTCTTTGGCGGCCGCCGCCGTCTTGGTCTTGACGGGGGCGGCGGTGCGGCGCTTTGCTGGACCACGAGACTTCTTCGGCGCAGCCGAATCCGCGGCGGTCACCACCACGGTCACGCCCTCTTTGCTGAGGTTCCGCAAGAACGCGGCGGCGTGCGACATGGGGATGTCCGCCTCCTCGAAGGCCTGACGGACATCCTCAGACTCGAGGAAACCCTGCGAGCGCCCACGCTCGAGCAGTCGCTGAATGACGGGCTCGTTCAGCTCTTGTGGCTTCGAGCGAGTCGAACTTGCAGGCGACACGAACACCTCTCGAACGAACGCGTGGCGACAATGGACCCAGATGCCCGCTGGGGGGCTGTTGCCTCTCTCGGAGATCGGTGAGGCCGTGCGGACCGCGACGGACCTGCACAGCATTGTGGCACGACCCCGCACTCCATACGGCCACCTCCCGGCGGTTGACCTCCACCCTAGGCCGACCGAGACAGTAGTGCGTACGTAAGCGGGGCACTGATACCCGAAAGCAACCGTTATGACTGTTTCATTCAGTCACTCTTCGTGGCTGGTGGGACGTGAATTGCGAGCGCGGTAACGTCATCATCCTGTTCATATCCAGACAACATCCGGTCAACCAGGAAGTCCAGCAGCATGTGAGGACTACTCACCACCTCAGGCGGCGCTTCGGTCACAACACTGCAAAGCTCTGCGAGCCCGGCGTCCAGCCCCCGCTTCCTGTTCTCGACGAGACCGTCGGAGTAGAGCACGGCGGTATGGCCGGGCGGCACCACGAACCGGAACTGCCGTCGGCTGGTCGGCCAGCCTAGCGGAGTGCCCGGCTCGGCGTCGCACAGGATCGCCGTGCCCTGCGGCGAGACCAGCACGGGTGGCGGGTGACCGGCCAGGGCCAGCGTGCCCTCGCCGGTGACGGGCTCGACCACCATGTACGCCAGCGTGGTGACCTGCTCTTCCTCCTCCGTGGCCTCGAAGACCCGGTCGAGACCGGTGAGCACGGCAGCGGGCGGCGGGTTGGTCAGCGCCAGCGCGCGCATGGCGTTGCGGATGTGGCCCATCCCGGCCGCCGCCTTGACGCCCTTGCCCATGACGTCGCCGACCACGGCCGCCACGCGCCCGTCCTGCAGCACGAACGCGTCGTACCAGTCGCCGCCGACCTGCACGTGGCGGCTGCCCGAGCGGAAGCGCTGGGCCAGCACCAGGCCCTTGACCACCGGCAGGCGGTCGGGCAGCAGGCTGCGCTGCAGCGTCTCGGCGGTGCGGTGCTCACGCTCGAAGAGCGTGGCCCGCTCCACGGCCAGCGCGCACTGACCGGCCAGCGCCTCCAGGAAGACGCCGTCCTCCTGGGAGATCTTCTGTGGCCGGGTGAAGGAGAATCGGAGCGCTCCCAGGGCGCGGCCCGCGGCCAGCAGCGGCAGGCCCACCCAGGCCCGCTCGTCGCCGTGCGCCAGGAACCCGGCCAGCACCTCCTCGTCGCCGCCCGCCTCCAGGAGCTGGGCCTTCAGCGACTCGGGCGACTCGGCGAACACGGGCCGGCGGCTGTTGACGGCCATGGTCATCACGTTGGAGTGGGACAGCGGGATCTCGTCGCCCGTCGCCCCGGAGGCCTCCAGGATGCCCTCGCCGTTGATCAGCTTCAGCGCGGCGCGGTCGGTGTCGAGCAGCGCGACCGCCGAGCGGTCGGCGGCCAGGGCCGTGCGGCCCACGTCGATGATGACCTGCACGACCTGCTCGACCGTGAGCGCCTCCGCGAGCATGGCGGTGGCGCCCTGCAGCCGGGCGGTGCGCAGGGCGGCGGCGCCGAGCTGGTCGGTCAGCCTGCCGCGCATCTCCTCGGCCTCGCGCTGCGGGGTGACGTCGGTGTTGGCGCCGACCCACTCGACCACCCTGCCGTGGCGGATGATCGGCACGGCCCGCACCTCGAAGTGGCGGTAACCGCTGGCGCGGGTGCGCACGCGGTAGTTCCACTCGAACATGGTGCGCCCGCGCAGGGCCTCGCGCCACGCCTCCTCGGTCTGCTGGCGCTCCTCGGGGTGCACGACCTCCAGCCAGCCGTTGGCGAGGTACTCCTCCAGGCCCTGGCCGGTGATGGCGCGCCACTGCGGCGCGTCCTCGACCACCGCGCCGGTGGGCGAGGTGATCCAGACGAGCTGGGACTGCGCCTCGACCAGCGAGCGGTAGCGCTCCTCGCTGCGGCGCAGCGCCTCCTCGGTCTGGCGGCTCTCGGTCACGTCGAGGCCGACCAGCGCGATCGCGCGCAGCTCGCCCGCGTCGTCGTGGACCGGCGAGAACGACAGCGACCAGTGCCGGGTGTCGCCCTCCGCGGACCGCACCCGCACGCGGCCCTCGGTCACCGGGGCGTCGGTCTCGATGACGGCCTGCACGGCGTGGGTGATGATCTGGCTCAGGTCGGCGGCCAGCACCTCGACGGGCTGCCGGCCCGCCATGCGCTCCGCGGGCACGTTGACGACATCGCAGAACACGTCGTTGACCCGCTGGATGCGGCTGTCGGCGTCGAAGAACGCGAAGGCGAACTCTGCCTCCGACAACATGCCCTTGAAGAGGGCGGAGTCTGAGATGTCCACATCCGACTCCCGGGGACGGGGAACGGAGGTCTCGGCGCTCATGGTCCGCACCTCCGTCGCGTGCCAGGGTCTCCCACGCGGCACATCTCCATAACTGTGTATCGGCGTAGCGCAGCTCCGGGCGACCGGATCCTGCAGTACATCATCGACGATGGGCATGTACGGACGGAAGCCCCCGCCGCGGCCCGGTCGCCTCTAGGGTCTACGCATCCTGTCAAAGTCGCTCCACATTGCGCAGCAAGATCAGGTTACAGCGTCAGATCGCCGGGGCCGGATCGCCGTGGCGGATGCCCGTCAGGCTACTGCCCCTCCTGGCCCTTCGCCGCCCGCTTGGCCTCCTGCTTGGTGGCCCGCACGCGGGTCAGGCTGTCGGCGTCGACCACGTCGGCGACCGATCGGTGTGACCCCTCCTCGCCATAGAGTCCGGCTGCCTCACGCCAGCCTGAAGGCTGGACCCCCAACTGCTTGCCCAGCAATGCCAAAAAGATCTGGGCCTTCTGCTTGCCGTATCCCGGCAGGGCCATGAGTCGTTTCAGCAACTCTTTGCCGTCGGCGGCGTCGGCCCAGATCTTCTCCGGCTGCCCGTCGTAGTGCTCGACGAGATAGGCCGCGAGCTGCTGCACCCGGGCCGCCATGGACTTGGGATAGCGGTGCACGGCCGGCTTCTCCGCCAGCAGGGCCACGAACGCCTCGGGGTCGTAGGAGGCGATCTCCTCGGCGGTCAGGTCGTGCCCGAGCCGCTGGGAGATCGTGTACGGCCCCGTGAACGCCCACTCCATGGGGATCTGCTGGTCGAGCAGCATGCCGACGAGCAGGGCGAGCGGGCTGCGGCCGAGGAGCTCGTCTGCCTCGCTCCGCTGGGCGAGCTGGATGCGCATGGAGACAGCTTCGCACGAAAGCTCGGCGGGTGAAGTGAACACAGACGCCGCGGAGCCTTGACACGGGCCCGAGAAAAGGTGAAATGAGAGCGCAAGTCGCCCTGCAGACATTCCTGGGGGTTTGCCCCTGGGCTCCCAGAGGAATCTCATTCCTATGCTCGCTCTGGCCACACGGTTCCTGCGGGAGCCGGTCAGTCTCAGGCTGGCCGAAGAGTTCCTGACCGTACCCGTGGACACGATCGACCGCTGCGTGGCCGACGTGTGCGCGTGTGCACAGCATCTGGGCATCTCCGCCACGCCCGAGATCGTGGAGCGCATCGCCCGCGAGCACCTGCTCGCGATCGTGAACTCCGCTCCGCCTCCCCGGGGCCTGCGCTAGCACGGCCGAGGGGAACCGGGCCGGCGTGCCCGCCGGAAACGGCCTCCCCGATAACATCGGGGTCACCGGGCCGTGTTCTCCGCACCGTTCGCGCCTGGAATACGAGAGAGTGAGGGTGTGCGCCGACACCGACGAGATCCCCGGGAGAGCACCCCGCCAGACGACGTGTTCAAGGAGATGGTGCAGGCGGCTCGCGAGCTGCTGGCCGTACGCACCCCTCTCGACGCGGAGCTGATGGTCTCCGACATGATCGGAGCCTGGTGGGGCAGGCGGGTCAGGGGCGGCGACGTCGAGCAGGTGCTAGGTGAGGGGCTGGTCGACTACGCGGCCAAGGCCGGCACCCCGGCCTCGCTGACGTTGCTGATCTGCCTGGCCTATCTCGGCACGGCGCGGCAGGGCGCCAAGGCCGAGGGCGCGGCGCTGGCGATGATGGAGTCGGGCGTGGCCAGGCCGGGCTGGGCCGACCGGGTGGGCGCGGTCAAGCCGGCCGGCTGCTACGTCTCGCGCGACGCGTACGGCGACCAGGACACCGTCATCTGCACCTTCGCCTACCGCTGGAACGACAGCGACCAGCCGATCGACCGCCACGCGCTGGTCATGGTGGTCGACCACAACATGAGCGGCATGGCCCGCGACGCCTGGGTGTCCTCCCAGGTCGACACGCTGCTGGAGCAGGCCAGGGCCGAGGCGGCGGGCAACCCGCTGCTGCTGTTCGAGGAGATCCAGCCCGAGCAGGCCAGGGCGCTGCTGGAGTCGGCGATGAAGGCCACCAGGGAGCCCAAGACGCCGCCGCCGGTGAGCGACAGCTACAGCGCCTACCACGCCTTCGCCCGCGCCAGGCTCAAGGCGCTGCCGCCCGGGCGCAAGCGGCCGGCGCCGCTGCACATCGAGGCCCCGTACAGCAGGGAGCGGCGGGCCATGCTGGCGGCGGAGTTCCTGGCCTCCGACGCGGCCGAGCACCTGTCCGACCCGTCGGCCGCCTCGCGCTGCGCCGACCACATCATCGACTACGGCTGCGAGCAGGACTTCAACCGGCCGCTGCGGGTGAGCCCGACCAAGTGCGAGACGTTCCTGCTCGACTGGCTGCCGCGCAAGGTGATGCTGAGCGTGGCGGAGCAGGAGGCGATGCCGCACGTGCTGTCGGCGTGGGTGCGCTTCGCCGCGCACCGCACGGGGCTGCCCGAGCAGGGGCTGAAGGCCACGCTCGACGCGGTGTGGGAGGCGACGGGCAAGTTCCCCGAGGCCTACCGCGATCCGACGTCGTTCGGCCTCGACCGGCCGCTGCTGGAGCGGCTGCTGCCCGACGGCGACCTGTCGGCGCTGGCCAGGCGGGCCTTCGCGTTCCCCTATCTGCAGGGCACGCACAACGGCATCGAGCTCGACAAGCTCGACCCCGCCGACCAGGCGGACCGGCGTACGTTACTCGAGATCGACCACGGCGGCGCGATCGACCAGGAGCACCTGGCCTGGCACGAGGAGATCGCGACGAGACTGTGGGACGGCGATCCGCCGCAGCTCTGGGAGGCGGCGCAGCGCCTGCTCGACCTGGGGCACGACCGCCACGACGTGCTGCACGTACTGATCGAGATCGCCGAGCGGATCGGCGGCGACCCGGAGGAGCTGGCCGCGGCCCTCGACGACATCGCCGACATCCCGGACGAGTTCTGAGCATGGCGATGTACGAACGGCTGAGCGAGGGCCGTTACCTGGCCTCGGAGCACACCCAGGGCCCGTGGGACCCGCGCACCCAGCACCTGGGCCCGGTCACCGCGCTCATCGCGCACGAGCTGGCGCGCACCGCGCCGCGGCCGGGGCTGGAGCTGTCCAGGCTGGTGGTGGACGTGTTCGCGCCGGTGCCGGTGGCCGAGCTGGAGGTGGCGGCGGAGGTCGTCCGCGACGGCAAGCGGGTGCAGTGCCTGTCGGCGAGCGTGTCCTCGGGCGGCCGCGAGTTCGTCAGGGCCACCGCGTGGCGCATCCGCGAGGCCGACACGCCGCCCACGCCGGTCCGGCAGCCCCCGCCGATCCCGCCGCGCGAGGAGGGGCACGCGCGGTCGTGGCTGCAGTCGGGGTTCGGCTACGGCAAGGCGCTCGACTGGCGTTTCGTCACCGGCGGCCCCCTGGAGCCGGGCCCGGCCACGGTCTGGGGCAGGCTCACGATGCCGCTGGTGCGGGGCGAGGAGCCGACGCCGGTGGAGCGGGTGGCGGTCTTCGCCGACAGCGGCAACGGCGTCAGCCTCGCCCTCGACTTCGACACCCACCTCTTCGTCAACGTGGACCTGACGATCTCGCTGTTCCGCGCTCCGGCGGGCGAATGGGTCTGCATGGACGCCGAGACCGTCATCGGCCCGTCGGGCCGCGGGCTGACCCGTTCCACCCTGTTCGACGTGGCGGGTGAGATCGGCACGGCCACACAGACGCTGTTCGTCGCGCCGAGGCAGGGGTAACCGCCATGATGGACGCATGGTGATCGACCTCAACGCGGACCTGGGCGAGGGTTTCGGCATCTGGAAGCTGGGCGACGACCTCGCCCTGCTCGACATCGTCACGAGCGCGAACGTGGCGTGCGGCTTCCACGCCGGCGACCCCGTCACGATCAGACGCACGTGCGCGGCGGCCGTCGACCGGGGCGTGGCGATCGGGGCGCAGGTGTCCTACCGGGACCTGGCGCACTTCGGCCGCAGGGAGATGGACGTCGAGCCGGAGGAGCTGTGCGCCGAGGTGCTCTACCAGCTCGCCGCCGTCGACGGCATCGCCAGGGCGATGGGCGGCCGGGTGTCGTACGTCAAGCCGCACGGCGCGCTGTACAACCGGATCTGCCGCGACGAGGCCCAGGCGACGGCGGTGATCGAGGCGGTGGCCGACTACGATCCGGCGCTGCCGGTGCTCACGCTGCCCGGCTCCGTCGTGCACAAGGTGGCGGCGGCCGAGGGCGTGCCGACGGTGAGCGAGGCGTTCGCCGACCGCGCGTACACGCCGGCGGGGATGCTGGTGCCGCGCCGCGAGCAGGGCGCGGTGATCCACGACCCCGCCGCGGTGTCCGCGCGGGCCCGCCAGATGGCCGTGGAAGGCTCTGTGACGGCCGCTGACGGAAGTTCGGTGCCGATCGCGGCGCGTTCCATCTGCGTCCACGGTGACACGCCTGACGCCGTCAGGCTGGCGCAGGGCGTGCGTGACGAGCTGCTGGCGGCCGGAGTGGTCCTGCAGGCGTTCGCGTGATCCGGACGGCCGGGGAGCACGGGCTGCTCGTGGAGACCGGCTCGCTGGAGCTGTCGCACCGGCTGGACGCGGCGCTGCGGGCGGAGCGGCCCGAGGGGGTCGTGGAGATCGTCCCGGGCCCTGAGACGGTGCTCGTGGTGGCGCCGGGGGCGGATCAGAGCAGGTTGCGGGCGCGGCTGGAGGACGTCGCGCGCAGGGCGCGGGAGCGGGCCGGCGCGGGGGCGGGCGAGGAGCAGCCGCTGGTGACGATTCCCGTGGTCTATGACGGGGCGGATCTCGATTCCGTGGCGGAGCTGGCTGGGATCTCCGCCGATGAGGTGGTCACGCGGCACACCGGGCGGGAGCTGGTGGTGGGGTGGCTGGGGTTCGCCCCGGGGTTCGCCTATCTGACCGGGCTCGATCCGGTGCTGCACGCGCCGCGGCTGGACACGCCGCGCACGTCGGTGCCCGCCGGATCGGTGGCGGTGGCGGGGCCGTACTCGGCGGTGTACCCGTCGGCGTCCCCCGGCGGCTGGCGGCTGATCGGGCGCACGGCGGTGCGGGTGTGGGACGTGGCGGGCGATCCGCCGTCGTTGTTCCGGCCGGGCATGCGGGTGCGGTTCGAGGTCGCATGATCGAGGTGGTGAGCCCCGGGCCGTACGCGACCGTCCAGGATCTGGGGCGGCCGGGGTACGCCCATCTGGGGGTGCCGAGGTCGGGTGCGGCCGACGCGCCGAGCCTGCGGCTGGCCAACCGGCTGGTGGGCAACGCCGAGTCGCTGGCCGGGATCGAGCTGACGTTCGGCGGGGCGCGGCTGCGCTTCCTCGACGGCGCGTGGGCGGCGCTGACCGGCGCACCCCTTACAGGGACAGCGGGCATGGGGGCGCCGTTCTGGGTGCCGGCGGGCGGTGAGCTGCGGCTGGGGGTGCCCCGGTGGGGGTTGCGCACGTATCTGGCGGTGCGCGGCGGCATCGCGGTCGAGCCCGTGCTCGGCAGCCGCTCCACCGACTCGCTGTCCGGGCTCGGGCCCGAGCCGCTGCGGGCGGGCACGCTGCTGCCGGTGGGGCGGCCCGAGGGGGAGATCTCCGTGGACCTGGCGCCGCTGCCCGGACCGCGGGCGGCCGTCGTGGGAGTGTCGCCGGGGCCGCGGGACGACTGGTTCGTGCCGGAGGCGCTGGCGGAGCTGTGTGCGCGGCCGTACACGGTGACGCCGGACAGCAACCGCGTCGGCGCGCGCCTGCGCGGTGCGCGGCTGGAGCGGGCCAAGGAGGGCGAGCTGCCCAGTGAGGGCATGGTGGCAGGGGCGGTGCAGGTGCCGCCGAGCGGGCAGCCGATCGTGTTCCTGGCCGACCACCCGCCCACCGGGGGGTATCCGGTCATCGCCGTGGTCCGCCCCGCCGACCTGCCGGTCGTCGCGCAGCTGCGCCCCGGGGACGACGTCCGCTTCGAGATCTTCCATCAGCGCCCCGGCGACCGCTGACAGACGGGGGCGCCTCAGGATCCGGCGAGCACCACCTCGGCCGTACGCCGCGCGCCCTGCCGCTCGTACGTCATGCTGACCCGCGCCCCCGGACGGCGGGCGCGCACGGCGGCGACGAGGCCGGCCGCCGAGGTGACGGCCGTGTCACCGAGCGCCGTGATCACGTCGTTGGCGCGCAGCCCGGCCTCGTCCGCGGGGCCGCCCCTGGTCACCTCGCCGACCAGCGCGCCCGGCCGGCCCTGGGAGTCGAGCACCGAGACGCCGAGCCGGGCGTGCTCGACCCGGCCCGTGGCCAGCAGCCCGTCGGCGACCCGCTTGGCCTCGTTCACGGGGACGGCGAAGCCGACGCCCACGCTGCCGGTCCCGGCGCCCGCGATGGCGGTGTTGATGCCGATCACCTCCCCGTCCATGTCGACGAGCGCACCGCCCGAGTTGCCCGGGTTGATGGCGGCGTCGGTCTGGATGGCGTCGGCGAGCGCCGGCTCGCCGGCCTCGCCCGACAGCGTACGGTGCAGGGCGCTGACGATCCCGGCGGTGACGGTGCCCGCCAGGCCGAAGGGGCTGCCGACGGCCAGCACCTCCTCACCGACCCTGAGGTCGTCGCTGTCGCCCAGCCTGGCCGGCCGCAGCACCGCCGCGTCGCGGGCCTTGAGCACCGCGATGTCGGAGACGGGGTCGGCGCCCACGACGGTCGCCTGGAGCGTGGCACCGTCCCCCAGGCGCAGCGTGACCTCGCCGCCCGCCGTCTCCGCGACCACGTGGGCGTTGGTGAGCACGGTGCCCTCGGCGTCGTACACCACGCCGGAGCCCGCGCCGCCCGGCGCGGTCACCGAGACGACGCTGGGCAGCACGGCCCCGGCGATGCCGGCGAGGTCGTCACCCCGCCGGGGCGCGGGCGTGGTGGTGGCGGCGGGGACGGGCGCCGGGGCGATCAGGGCCGAGGCGCGTTCGCGCTCGCCGGGGCGCCCCAGCAGCGGGACGCCGATCAGCCAGGCCAGCAGCGAGCCCACGGCGACCCCCGCGACCGCCGCCGTGAGCCGGCTGCGGCGGGGCGGCGGGGGTGGCGGAGGCGGCTGCTCCACCTGCCACGATCCTTCTCCGGGATAGTACGTGTACACGATGCCGCCCTCGCGGCCCTGCTCCCTGGTCGACAATGCGGCCTCCCGTGACATGGCGTGTAGTGCCACAGTCGGGCCGCTACCTGCCACCGCGCTGACGTCTGGCTGACTGATTCCTGTGACAACCGTCGCCGTCACCTGTCAGAGGCGCGCAGCACCGCCGCCGCGTTGAAGCCGCCGATCCCCCGCGCCACGACGAGCACCGTGCGCAGCCCGGGCATCGGCCTGGCCTCCGTGACCAGGTCGAGGTCGTGGGCCGGGTCGCCGGTATTGATCGTGGGCGGCAGCACGCCGTGGTGCAGCGCGAGCGCCGCCCAGGCCACGTCGAGGGCGGCGGCACCGGAGTTCAGCCGCCCGGTCATGGTCTTGGGGACGGTGACGGGAACCTTCCGCCCGCCGAAGACCTCGCCCAGCGCCTGCGCCTCGGCCCGGTCGCCCTCCGGGGTGCCCGCGCCGTCGGCGAAGACCGCGTCCACGTCGGCGGGGACGCAGCCGGCCCGCTCCAGCGCCAGGCGCATGGCCCGGGCGAGCTGCACGCCGTCGGCCGGTGGCGCGGCGGGGTGGCGGGCGTCGTGGGTGGCGGCGGTACCGATGATCTCGGCGTAGACGTTGGCGGCCGGGCGCAGGTGGGCCCGCTGCCATTCCTCGACCACCAGCATCGCGCCGCCCTCACCGGGCACGAAGCCGTTCGCCTGCCGGCTGAAGGGCCGGTAGGCGAGCGCGGGGTCGGCCTCGCCGCTGAACGAGCCCTGCCCGGCCTGGCAGACCAGCGCGTACGGCGACAGCGGCGCCTCGGTCCCGCCCACCAGCACCGCCTGGACGCCCCGGCGGATGTGCCGCCCGGCCTGGGCGAGCGCGTCGATCCCGCCCGCCCCGTCGGACACGATCACCCCGCAGGGCCCCTTGACCCGGTGCCGGATGGAGATCTGGCCACTGCTGGCGGCGTAGAACCAGCCGATCGACTGGTACGCGCTGACCGCCCGCGGCCCCGACCGGTAGAGCGCCTCGATCTCCCGCTGGCCGAACGCGTTCCCGCCGGAGGAGCTGGCGGTGACCACCGACAGGTGGAACGGGAACTCCCCCGTGGGGTCGAGCGCCGCGTCCGCCAGCGCGAACTCGGTCGCGGCCAGCGCCATCCACGACCACCTGTCGGTCTGGACCCGCAGCCGCGGCTCGATCAGCTCGTCCTCGTCGAAGCCCGTCAGCCGCCCGCCCACCTTCATGGGCAGGGCGGCGGAGTCGGGCAGCGGGCGCAGCCCGGACCGCCCGGCCAGGCTGTTCTCCCAGTGCTCGGCCGCGCCCAGCCCGGTCGGCGCGAGCACGCCGATGCCGGTGATCGCCATCCTGCGGCTCACGCGGCCTCCAGGCGGGAGAAGATCATCGCCGACTGGAACCCGCCGAACCCGCTGCCCGCCGACAGCGCGTGGTCCACGGTGACTTCCCTGGCGGTGACCGGGATGTAGTCCAGGTCGCATTCGGGGTCGGGGGTGGTCAGGTTGGCCGTGGGCGGGACCACGCCGCGCTGGATCGCCAGCGCGCACGCCGCCATCTCGATCGAGCCGATGGCCCCGAGCGAGTGCCCGATGACCGACTTGATGGAGCTGATCGGGACGTGCCGGGCGGCCTCGCCCAGCGCCCGCTTGTAGGCGGCCGTCTCATGCCGGTCGTTCTGCTTGGTCCCGGAGCCGTGGGCGCTGATGTAGCCGAGGTCGTCCGGCGTGACCCGGGCCCGGTCCATCGCCTCCGTGATCGCCTCGCCCAGCTCGAACCCGTCCGGGCGCAGGCCGGTCATGTGGAAGGCGTTGGCGCGCGCGCCGAAGCCGGTGATCTCGCAGTACACCCGCGCACCCCTGGCCAGGGCGTGCTGGAGCTCCTCCACGATCAGCACGGCCGCGCCCTCGCCGAGCACGAAGCCCTGCCGGTCGGCGTCGAAGGGCCGCGACGCCTGCTCCGGGTCGGCGTTGCGCGGGCTGGTCGCCCTGATCGCGTCGAAGCAGGCCACGGTGATCGGGGAGATCGGCGCGTCGGAGGCGCCGGCGATGACGACGTCGGCCTCGCCGTCCTGGATCAGCGTGTGGGCGTGGCCGACCGCGTCGATGCCGGAGGTGCAGCCGGTCGAGATCACCGCGGCGGGGCCCTGGGCATGGAAGCGGACGGCCAGCTCGGCGGCCGCGCTGGAGGGCACCAGCGCCTGGTAGAGGAACGGGGCGACGTGGGTCGGGTCGACCACCCAGTCCCTGCCGCCGTTGCTGGCGACGACGTACTCCTCCTCCAGGCGGATGGTCGAGCCGACGGCCGTGCCGAGCGAGACGCCCGTCCGTTCGGGGTCGGGCGAGCTCAGCCCGCTGTCGGCGTACGCCTCCTGCGCGCAGGCCAGCGCCATCAGCACGAACCGGTCCAGCCGCCTGACCTCCTGGGGGGTGAGGCCGTGGGCGGCGGGGTCGAAGTCGCACTCGGCGGCGATCTGGGAGCGGAACGGCCCGGGGTCGAACGTCGTGATCCGCCGGATGGCGGGCTTGCCTCCCGTGATGCGCTGCCAGAACTCCTCACGGTTGCCGCCGCCGGGGGCGATCACCCCGATCCCGGTGACGACGCTGCGCCGCGGCCCGGCCATCACGTGGCCGCCTCGGTGTCGACGTGGCCCAGCTCGGGCCGGGGGGCCAGCGGGCTGAGCTGGAAGACCGCCAGGGCCTCGCCCTCGCCGACGTTCGTCAGGCGGTGGCGGACGTTCCTGGGCACGAGCAGCGACTGCTCGGCGCTCAGGGCGACCGGCTCGCCGTCGAGGTCCACGCGCAGCTCGCCCTTGGCCAGGAAGACGAACTCCTCGGAATAGGGGTGGTAGTGCTCGGCGATCTTCTCGCCGGGGGCCAGGCGGACCGCGCCGAGGAAGCCGGAGCTGGCGCCCACGGTCGCCGGGGAGACTAGGGTGCGCAGGTCGCCGCCGCGGCGGGTGTTGGACGGCACGTCGGTGAAACCGATCACCGCTCGCCTGCGCTGCTCCACCCGCTCCTTGATGACCTCCATCTGGACGCGGGTGTTGCGGTTGATGTGCTCGGTCATCCCCGCGGTGTCCACGGGGGCGTCGGGCTTCATGTGGAAGTCCTGGACCCAGCGCATGCGGGTGCGGTCGGCGGCGAGCTCCTCGTAGGTCCAGGTGATGTTCATGAACTCGAACGGGCCGGTCTCGACCCGGCGGGCGCGCACGGTCCAGGTGTCGCGGTCCCAGCTCCGCTCGGACACCCACGACCACTCGCGGCCCTGCTCGTCGGGGTGCATGGTGAGCCGGAAGACGACGGAGCCGGCCGTCTCCTCCAGCACCTCCACCTTCGCGTACTCGGTGAACAGCTCGGGCCAGGTGCGCACGTCGTTCGTCTGCGCCCAGACGAAGCCGATGGGGGCGTCGACGTCGATGGCGTTGTCCGTGTGGCCGATCATGACGCGGCTCCCGCCAGGCGCTGGTTGACGAGCGCGGCCACCTGCGCCGGGGTGTGGTCGGCGTCGATCTCCAGGGCGAGGCCGAAGCGGTCCTCGATCCTCGTGGCGATCTCGACCCTGGCCAGCGAGTCCAGCGCGAGCTGCTCGAAGGTCAGGGTGTAGTCGTCCTGCGCGGGCCCCAGGCCCACGGCCTGGAGCAGGGTCTTCAGGTCTGCCGGGGTGAAGGTGTTGGCTGACATGCGGCTCACGCTAGGAGCGGGGGGCCCGGCGGGTCTTCCGCCACCGTGATGAATGTCCCGGCGAGCCTCCGGGAGGAGGTCCCCCTCCCGGAGGTGGGGGTCAGGTCGTACCGAGGGCGACCGTCGGGGAGAGCCGGGCCGCCCGCACGGCGGGATAGAGGCCGGCCACGCAGCCGATGACCACCACCGCGGCCAGCCCGCCGCCGATCGCCCACGGCGGCACCACGGTGGGCAGGCCGTTGGACAGCGCGTAACCGAAGGTGACGAGCGCGCCGAGGACCAGCCCTGCCGCGCCGCCGAGCCCGGACAGCAGCAGCGACTCGGCCAGGAACTGGGCCCTGATGTGGCCCCTGGTGGCGCCGAGAGCCCGGCGCAGGCCGATCTCCTTGCGCCGCTCCAGCACCGAGACGACCATCGTGTTGGCCACTCCCACGCCGCCGACCAGCAGCGCGACCGCTCCCAGGCCGAGCAGCAGGTTGGTGAAGGCGCCCGCCGTGGCCGCGCGGGCGGCCAGCGCGTCCGAGGGGCGGCTGACGGTGACCTCCTCCGGGTACTCCGGGTTCACCGTCCGCGGCAGGACGCTCCTGACCGTCTCGACGGCCTCGGGGGTGGAGCGTTCGTACAGGGTGGTGGGATGGCCGTCGAAGCCCAGCAGCTCCTTGGCACCGTTCCAGCCGACGAGCGCCGCGCGGTCGATGCCGGGCGCCAGCGGCACCGGATCCAGCACGCCGAGCACGGTGTACCAGCGCCCGCCCAGCCAGACCTGCCGGCCCGGGGCGGTCACGCCCAGCCGGCGCGCGGCCAGGTCGCCGAGGATCACGGTGGGGTAGCGCTCGCTGGCCTCGGTGAACCAGGAGCCGGTGCGCACCCGGCCCTGGACGGTGTCCAGCAGGCCGAGCGTGGCCGCGCGGACGGAGATGCCGCCGGTGCGCTCGTCCGGGATCCGGTCGGTGCGGTAGACGCTCGCCTCCAGGTCGCCGGTGGCCGCCACCGCGTAGACGTCGTCGATCCTGCCGACCATGGCCACCGACTGCTCGGGCAGCTTGGCGTCGCCGCCCATCAGGGTCTGCCCGGCCTTGACGGTCAGCATGTTGGTGCCCAGCTCGTCGAGCCTGCGCAGCAGGTCCGCCTGGCTGGAGGAGGAGATGCCGACCACGGCGACCATGGTGGCGATGCCGATCGCGATGCCGAGCGAGGCGAGCACGACGCGCGTGCGCCGGACCCGCAGGCCGGCCAGCCCGACTCTGAGCAGGTCGCGCGCGCTCAGCCGGGCCGGCCGCACGGTGGCCGCCGGGCCTTCGCCGGGCCGCGCGGTGGGCGCGCGATCTTCACCGGGCCGCACCGTGGGCGCGCGGTCTTCGCCGGCCCGCACCGTGGGCGCGCCGTCCTCGCCCGGTCGCGGGCCGTTCATGCGGCGCTCCTGACGTCCGAGACGACACGGCCGTCGCGCATCCCGACCTGCCGGCCCGCCGCGGCGGCGACCTCGTGGTCATGCGTGATGATGGCGATGGTGGTGCCGTCGGCGTTCAGCGACCGCAGCACGTTCAGCACCTCGGCGCCGGAGGCGGTGTCGAGGTTGCCGGTGGGCTCGTCCGCGTAAAGGATGGCAGGCTCGCGCACGACGGCCCTGGCCACGGCGACGCGCTGCTGCTCGCCGCCGGACAGCTCGTGCGGGCGGTGCCTCATCCGGGCGCCCAGCCCGACGCGCTCCAGCGCCTCGGCGGCGCGCCTGCGCCGCTCGGGCAGCGGGACGCCCGAGTACAGCATGCCGTCGGCCACGTTGTCGAGCGCCGGGACCCCGGCGGCCAGGTGGAACTGCTGGAAGACGAAGCCGAGCAGCGAGGCGCGCAGGCCCGACAGCTCGCGGTCCGGCAGGCGGCCGGCGTCGTGACCGGCGATGACCACCCGGCCCGAGGTCGGGCGGTCGAGCACGCCCATCATGTGCAGCAGCGTCGACTTGCCCGAGCCGGACGGGCCGACGATGGCGAGCAGCTCCCCGGGGTGGATGTCCAGGTCGACGCCGCGCAGCGCGGCCACCCCGCCGTCGTAGGTCTTCACCACGTTCTCCAGGCTGACGATGGGCGTCATGTCGCCGGCACTCCCACCCGCATGCCCTCGGTCAGGCCGGCGCCCGACACCTCGACGCGTCCGCCGGCGAAGATCCCGGCCTTGACGGGCACGACCCGCACGGCCGAGCCCTCGACGACCTCGACGCCGTAACCGCCCTCGCGCAGCGCGAGCAGCGCCTCGACGGGCACCGACAGCACGTCGCGGCGGGTCTCGCTCCGCAGCTCGACACTGACCGGCGCCTGGTCGAGCGTGCCGGCCTTGGCCGGGTCGTCCAGGGTGACGCGGACCTCCACCGTGGACGCGCCGTCCTCGGCCGGCTTGGCCACGGTGCCGACCGCCGCGATCCTGCCGGGCAGCTCCACCGCGCCGGGGAGCTGCACCTGGACGGGGGCGCCCTTCTCGGCCAGGCTCTGGCGGCCCGCGTCGAGCTGCACGGTCACGACCTTCCCGACACCCGTGACCGTGAGCAGCGTCTGCCCGGGGCGGATCGTCGCCCCGGTGGCCGCGCGCAGCGACTGGACGCGGACCTCGCCGGGCAGGAACACGGCCTGGGCCTTGGTGACCTCGCCGGTCACCGGCAGGCCGGCGTCCTTCTGCCAGGCGCACACGGCCTCCACGGTGGACCAGTCGAAGTGGTCGTCGACCTTGAGGTCGTGGCCGAGCGCCTTGAGGTTGCGCTCCAGGTGGCGCACGTCGGCCCCGTCGGTCACGCCCAGCTCCAGGGTGCGGTGCATGGGCTTGGGGCCGTACATCAGGGTCACGGGGTCGCGATTCACCTCGTAGAGCTCGCCGCCGCGGCGGACGACCGCGCCCTCCGCGGGCAGCGCGGTGAGCGTGCCGCCCGCGGAGTTGACCACCGGCTGCTCGGCGCCGTGGCCGAGGACGCCGCTGACGGTCAGGGTGTCCACCATGTCGCCGCGCTGCACCGTCGCGGTGGCGGCAGGCAGCGGCGAGGCGCCTCCTCCCGCCACCGCGCCCTCGCCCGGCGCGAGCAGGGCCACCGCGGCGGCCCCGCCGCCGACCAGCAGCACGGCGGCGGCGGATGCGATGAGGCCGCGCCTGCTCACCGCGCGCCGCCTGGACCGCCGCCGGGCAGCTTGCTCTCACAGGCCTTGTTGGCCTTGACGTACTGCGGCGAGTCGGTGGCCGTCCGCGAGTCCATCACGATCTCGCCGTTGGCGTCGGCCTTGGGGTCGGGCATGTCGACGCCGTTCTCGCGCATGCAGACGGCATAGGCGAGGTACTTGTCCATCACGCTCGGGTCGTTGGCGTTGGGCCGGTCGCCCGCGGCCGGCTGGACGTACTGGCGGCAGGCCTCCTGGGCCTTCTCCAGGGTCTCCTGGCTGACGCCGGTGTCGGCGGCGCTGAGCCGGCCGCTCTCCCGGGGGTCCTCCACCGGCACGCCGTTCTCCTGCATGCAGGTCATCCAGCGGGCCAGGCTGTCCTCGGTGCCGCCGGTCGATGACGCCGACGCCGACGCCTGTGCCGACCCTGGCGCCGAGGATGCGGGCTGGGCCGCGGGCTGCTCCCCCGGCGGGCTGGAACAGGCGGTGAGGGCCAGCACGGCGGCGGCGCAGATAAGGAGCATGGACCAACGTGGTCTCATCTTCGATCACCTCCGAGCACAATCTCGCGGCCGAAGCTGACCGGGCCCTGCCCATTCGCCAGAAAACAACCTGACTCTTCAGTGGTGCCCGCCGGGCTCGTGCGGGTGGAGTTTCAGCACTTCAGGGGGCATCACCACGTACGGGCGCATCATGTGCATCTCGTGCTCCAGGATGTGGCAGTGGTAGACGTAGCGGCCCACCTGGTCGAACTTGCCGAGTACGGTGGCCAGCTCGACGCCCTGCGCCCGCACCACGTCCTTCCAGCCCTGTTCGTGGCCTTCGAGCGGCCCCTGGCGGACGAACGTGATCGGCTTGGTGGTGCCGCGCACGTCGTCGCTCCATCCGGCGCGGTCGTAGACGTCCCTGCTGAGGGTCTGGAAGCGGATCATGTGCACGTGCATCGGGTGCGGCTGTCGGGTCAGGATCAGGAAGTTCCAGACCTCCCACTGGTCGCGGGGGATGACGAAGTCGCTGCGGTCGGCGTACTCGCCCGCCACGCGCCGGAGGGTCCTGACCTTGCCGTCGGGGCCCTGGATCTGCACGATCCCGGCGCTGGGGATCGTCACGGTGTCCGGGTCGACCTCGACCATCTCCCACATGCCCAGCTCGTTGGGCTGGCCGGTGAAGGTCGCGGCGGGCGGGACGACGATCCACCGGTGCCCGTGGGTCTCGGGAACGTCGTCGTGGGTCAGCCGCTGGAACGACGGCGAGATCACGGCCGGCAGCGTGAACCCGCCGCCGGGCTGCCCGCCCGACACGTTGATCTTCATGATGTCGGGCTCGGGGATGCCGTTGCGCGGGTTCGGCCGGCCGGGGGTGATGCCCGGGTAGGTGTCGACCAGCTTGAGCGTCCGGCCGGCCAGCGCGGAGAAGTCCACCAGCACGTCGGCCCGCTCGGCGGGCGCGAGCGTGAGCGCGCCGGTGACCGGCGCGGGCGCGCCGAGCAGGCCCGAGTCCGAGCCGATCACCTTCATGGCTCCTGACAGCGGTTGCCCGTCCTGGTCCAGCAGCATCAGCCGGTACGTGCGCGCGTTGGAGGCGTTCAGCACCCGGAAGCGGTACCAGCGCGGCTCCACGTCCAGGTACGGCCACACGACCCCGTTGACCAGGTTGTACGGCCCCAGGAAGAAGCCCGGCGAGGGCGGCTCCACGCGTTCCAGGATGACCTTGTGCAGCAGCCGCCCGTCGGGCTCGCCGTCGGCGCCGAGGTCGAAGTTGCGGTCGCAGAGCACCAGCGGGATCTCGTGCCTGCCACGCGGCAGCCCGAGCGCCGCCTCCTCCTTGTCCCGGACGAGGTACATGCCGACCAGCCCGGAGAAGACGGTGAACCTCGTCAGGTGCATGGCGTGGTCGTGGTACCAGAGCGTGGTCGCCGGCTGGTCGTTGGGGTACTCGGAGAGCTGGGCGTCGCCGGGGTGGACCGCGTTCTCGGCCCAGCCGTCGTTGCCCCCGCCGGTGCGCGAGCCGTGCAGGTGCACCGCCGCCCAGGCGGGTAACGCGCCGACCTCGGGGACCGGCGCGACGCCGTCGCGGCCGGGGTAGTTCGCCGGTGGCTTGTCCGCCGGCAGCCCCTCGTCGGAGACCTGGACCGCTTCGAGCGGGATGGGCGCGGCCAGCTGGTTGGCCCAGGTGACCCTGACCCGCTGGCCGCGCATCACCTCGATCGTCGGCCCGGGGAAGGAGCCCTCGTAGGTCCACAGCCGGGTGGGCGGCATCTCGGAGTGCAGCCGCCGCTCGGCCACCCGCATCCGGATCGTCAGCTCCCACGCCGATCCCCGCTGCACCGGCTTGACGACCGGCGGGATCGGCAACCGGTCCACGAACTTGTTCAGCACCAGTGCCGGCTCCGCGGGCGGCTCGCCCGCGCGGGTGTGCGCCCGCGCCCAGCCCCATCCGCCCGCTGCCGCTCCGATCGCCGCGCCGGCGCCGGCGAACGCCTGGCGCCGGGTCGGCCCCTGCCGGAAAACTCCCTTGTCGTCCACGGCCGCCACGCTAGGCACCCCCTGTTGCACAGGTCTTCCACCACGGTGATGAGAAGAGCCCTCATCCTTCGGACGAGACCTCATCGAATCGGTCGTGGCTGAATGCCACCTGACCGCAGGCAGACCGTTCAGTCAGCGGCGGGCAGGCGCACCCGGAAGACCGCGCCGGGCCCGGGGTCGGCCTCGGCCACGCCTCCGTGGGCGACGGCGAGCGCGGAGACGATGGCCAGGCCCAGTCCGCTGCCCCCCTCGTCGCGCGAGCGGGCCTTGTCGGCCCGGTAGAACCGCTCGAAGACCCGCTCGGCCTGCTCGCGCGACAGCCCGGGGCCCTGGTCGGCGACCTCCAGCACGACGGCCGGCGCCCCGTTCTCCAGCCGGCCCTCCAGCAGCCGGACCTCGACGGCGGTGCCCGGCGGCGTGTGCCGCACGGCGTTGCTGAGCAGGTTGCCGATGACCTGGCGCAGCCGCGACTCGTCGCCGGTCACCAGCGGCGCGTTCTCCCCCTTGACCGCGAGGTCGATCTTGCGGTCGCGAGCCAGCAGCGACCACTCCTGCACGGCCTCGGCCGCGACGGCCAGCAGGTCGACCCGGTCGGCGCGCAGCGGCCGGCGCTGGTCGAGGTGGGCCAGCAGCAGCAGGTCCTCCACCAGCAGGGTCATCCGGCCCGTCGCCCTGCCGATCCTGGAGACCAGCTCGTCCTCGCCGCGCTGGCGGGTGTAGAGGTCGGCGAAGCCGCGGATCGCGGTCAGCGGCGTGCGCAGCTCGTGCCCGGCGTCGGCGACGAAGCGGCGCATGTACGCCTCCGAGGCGGCCCTGGCCCGGAAGGCGGCCTCGATCTGGGCCAGCATGCCGTTCAGCGCCCTGGCCAGCCGCCCCACCTCGGTCCTGTCGTTCTCGCCCTCGACCCGTTGCGACAGGTTGCCCGCGGCGATGACCTCGGCCGTGCGCTCGATCTCCTCCAGCGGTTGCATGCTGCCCCGGACCACGGCCACCCCGGCGGCGGCCACGATCGCCACCACGATCAGCGCCACGACCGCGTCGATCCAGGCCATCTGGGCGACGGTCTCGTCCACGTGGGTGAGGGGCATGGCCACGACGAGCCCGCCGTCCTTGAGCACCCGCCAGCTCTCCACCGTGGACATGCCCTCGGGCAGGTCGGCGGGCAGCGCCGCCTCGAAGGCGGGGTCGGCGTTCCTGGAGCGGGCGACCACGGCGCCGTCCGGGCCGAGCTGCAGCACCGAGACGTCGCTCGGCACGTAGACCAGGAGCTGCCCCTGCGGGCTGGGGCGCTCGTCGCGCATGTCGTTGTGCAGGGTCTCGGTGACCCGTTCGAGCTGGTCGTCGACCCGGTCGAGCAGGCGGTCGCGCAGCAGCAGCACGGTGGCCGCGCTGATCACCGCCGCGGCCACCGTCACCAGCAGCACCACGGTCACAGTGAGCTTGACGCGCAGCGGCGTCCTGCTCACCCGCCTGCTCGTCTGCCCGCTGACCTGCTTGCTCACCTGCCCGCTCACTGAGGCGGCCTGAGCACGTATCCGACTCCGCGCAGCGTGTGGATGAGCCGCGGGTCGCGGTGGTCGACCTTCCTGCGCAGCGCCGAGACGTACTTCTCCACGATGCCGTCGGCGCCCCGGAAGTCGTAGTGCCAGACGTGGTCGAGGATCTGGGCCTTGGACAGCACCCGCCCGACGTTGAGCATGAAGTAGCGCAGCAGGTTGAACTCGGTCGGGGAGAGCTGGACCGGCTCGCCGCCGCGCCAGATCTGGTGGCTCTCCTCGTCCAGCTCGATGTCGGCGAAGGTGAGCCGGGACGGCGGCGCGCTCGCACCGTCGCGCAGCCGCCGTAGCACGGCCCTGATCCGGGCGACGACCTCGTCGAGGCTGAACGGCTTGCTCACGTAGTCGTCGCCGCCCAGCGTGAGCCCCTTGATCCGGTCGTCCACCGAGTCGCGGGCGGTCAGGAACAGCACCGGAGTGCGGTCGCCGCCCGAGCGCAGCCGTTTGATCACCTCGAAACCGTCGAGGTCGGGCAGCATCACGTCGAGGATGATCAGGTCAGGACGGTGCCGCAGCGCCGCCTCGATCGCGCCCACCCCCCTGGCCAGGCTCACCACCTCGAACCCGGAGAAGCGCAGGCTGGCCGCGAGCAGCTCGCGGATGTCGGGCTCGTCCTCGACGACGAGCAGCCGCGCCTCCGGCCCTCTGGCTGTCTCGGCCACGCTCCCACCCCGCTTCCCGTTGCCGGACCCGCCGGTCATCATCATCGGCGAGACTGACGAAAAGCTGAAGGCCCGCTGACCGCCGGGTCACGGTCCCGCTTCGAGCAGCTCGTGCACGAAACGCGTGGTGTGCTCGCCCGCGGCGAAGACGGGGTGCCCGATGAGCCTGCGCAGCAGCGGGATGGTGGTGACGACACCGGGCCCGGCGACGGCGAACTCCGACAGCGCCCGGTCGGCCCGCGCGATCGCCTCCGCCCGGGTGGGCGCCCAGACGATCAGCTTGGCCAGCAGCGAGTCGTAGTACGGCGGCACCGAGTCGCCGCGCACGAACCCCGAGTCCACCCGCGTCCACGGGCCGCCGGGCACGTCGAAGACCTCCAGCAGGCCCGGCGCGGGCCGGAAGTCCGCCTCGGGGTCCTCGGCGTTGATCCGGCACTCGATGGCCGCGCCGGTGGCGCGCACGTCCTCCTGCTTGACGCTGAGCGGGAGCCCGGCGGCGATCCTGATCTGCTCGCGGATCAGGTCGATGCCGGTGAGCGCCTCGGTGACCGGGTGCTCGACCTGGATGCGGGCGTTCAGCTCCATGAACGTCACGGTGCCCGCGTGGTCCACCAGGAACTCCATCGTGCCCGCGCCGGTGTACCCGACGGCCTTGGCGCCCGCGACGGCGTGCTCGCCCAGCGCGGCCCGGGTGCGGTCGTCGAGGCCGGGCGAGGGCGCCTCCTCGACCAGCTTCTGGTTGCGCCGCTGCAGCGAGCAGTCGCGCTCGCCCAGGTGGACCACGTTGCCGGCCTCGTCGCCGAGCACCTGGACCTCCACGTGGCGGGCCCGATCGACGTAGCGCTCCAGGTAGACCTCGCCGTCGCCGAAGACCGCGCGGGCCAGCGCCACGGTCTCCCGGTAGACGCGCGGCAGCTCCGCGGCGCTCCGGACGACGCCGATGCCCCGGCCGCCGCCGCCCGCGGCGGCCTTGACCACCAGCGGGTAGCCGATCTCGGCGGCCACCTGTCCGGCCTCGGCGACCGTGGGCACGGCCCCGTCGCTGCCGGGCAGCACGGGCAGGCCGGCGGCGCGCATCAGCTCGCGCACCTTGGCCTTGTCGCCGACCCCGGCCATCACCTCGGGGCGGGGGCCGATGAAGGTCAGGCCGTTGGCGGCGCAGACGGTCGCGAAGTCCGGGTCCTCCGACAGGAAGCCGTAGCCGGGGTGCACCGCGTCGGCGCCGCAGCGCAGCGCCGCCTCGATGGGCCCCGGCATGGACAGGTAGCTGCGCCGCGGCGCGGCGGGGCCGATGTGCACCGCCTCGTCGGCGAAGCGCACCACGGCGCTGTCGCGATCGGGCGTGCTGTAGACGGCCACGGTGGCGATGCCCAGCTCGCGGCAGGTCCTGGCGATGCGCAGGGCGATCTCGCCGCGGTTGGCGATGAGCACCTTGCGGAACGGCGGCGCGGTCATGCGCCCTCCACCCGCACGCGCACCAGCTCCTGCCCGAACTCGACCGGCTGGCCGTCGCTGACGAGCACCTCCACGACCTCGCCCGACCACTCCGACGCCACCTGGTTCATCAGCTTCATCGCCTCCACGATGGCGACGGTCTGGCCGGGCTCGACCCGCGCGCCGGGCCGGGTGAAGGGCTCGGCGCCCGGCTCGGGGGCCACGTAGAACGTTCCGACCAGGGGCGCGACGACCGACCTGAGCGACGGGTCGGCGCTCTCCTCCTCCCGCGCGGGCGGCGCCGGCTGCTGCTGCCCGGTCGTGGCGGGCTCCTGGGCGGCCCAGGAGATCTCCACGCTGCGGTCGCCGGCCCGGAGCACGACGCTGGACACCGTGCCGGGGATGGTCTTGACGAGGCTGCTGGCCTCGGCGCGCAGCAACCGGAACTCCTCGCTCCACTCGTGCTCAGCCATCGGCGACCGGGCCCAGGGCGCGGAACCTGTCGTGCCGGCGCCGCACCAGCTCGTCCGGGCGCACGTGCGCCAGTCTGGCCAGCGTGCCCAGGATCGCGCCCTTGAGCAGGTCGGCGGCCTGCGCGTGGTCGGCCTGGCTGCCGCCCGCAGGCTCGGGCACGATGCCGTCGATCACGTTGAGGCGCAGCAGCTCGGGCGCGGTGAGGCGGAGCGACTCGGCCATCCTGGCGGCCTGGGACGGGCCGCCGGTCAGGATCGTCGAGCAGCTCTCGGGGCTGATGACGGAGTAGCAGGCGTTGCGCGTCATCAGCACCTCGTCGGCCACGCCGAGCGCCAGCGCGCCGCCGCTGCCGCCCTCGCCGGTGACCGTCGCCACGATGGGCACCCGCAGCTCGCCCATCCCGGCGATGGCGGAGGCGATGGCCCACGCCTGGCCGCGTTCCTCCGCGCCGATGCCGGGGGCCGCGCCCTGGGTGTCGATCAGCGTGACCACCGGCAGGCCGTACGACTCGGCCATCCGCATGAGCCGCAACGCCTTGCGGTAGCCCTCGGGATGGGCCATGCCGAAGTTCCGGGAGACCAGCTCCCGCGTGTCGTGGCCCTTCTGGTGGCCGATGATCATGACGCGGACGCCGTCCATGACCGCGAGCCCGCCGACGACGGCCGGGTCGTCGCCCTGCACCCGGTCGCCGTGCAGCTCGACGAAGTCCTCGCACATGTGGCCGAGGTAGTCGAGCGTGGTGGGCCGCTGGATGTCACGGGCGACGCGGACGGTCTCCCAGGCGCTCAAGGGCGCCTGGCCGTCGCCCTCGGGCGGAGCCGCGGGCTCGTCCCGGTAGGGGGCCGTCCCGCCGTCCAGCAGGTTGAGCAGGCGGGCCAGCAGCGGCCGGACCGCCTCGCGCGGCTCGACCCGGTCGAGCATGCCGCGCGAGAACAGGTACTCGGCCGTCTGGAACCCCTCGGGCAGGCGTTCGCGGGTGGCGGCGGCGATGACGCGTGGCCCGGCGAAGCCGATCAGGCTGCCGCGCTCGGCGACCAGGATGTCGGCCAGCGTGGCGAAGGAGGCGGTGACCCCGCCGAAGGTGGGATCGGTCAGCAGGCAGATGGAGGGCACGCCCGCCCCGCGCAGGCGGCGTACCGCGGCGGCGGTCCTGGCCATCTGCATGAGCGACAGGGCGCCCTCCTGCATCCGGGCGCCGCCGCTGGCGGCCACCAGCAGCAGCGGGCTGCGGGTGGCCAGCGCCTCGTCGGCGGCCCTGCAGACCAGCTCGCCCACGGCCGAGCCCATGCTGCCGCCCATGAACGCGAAGTCCATGGCCAGCGCGATGAGCGGCCGCCCGCCGAGCAGGCCCTTGCCGTAGAGTGCGGCGTCGGCGAGCCCGGTGGCCCGCCGCCCGCTCTCCAGCCGCTCGGGGTAGGAGCGCGAGTCGGTGAAGCCGAGCGGGTCGCCGCCGCGCACGCCCGGAGCGGCCTGGAAGGTGTTGTCGTCCAGGAGCAGGCTCAGGCGTTCGCGGGCGCCCAGCCGGTGGTGGTGCCCGCAGTCGGGGCACACGTGCTTGCTGCGGGCCAGCTTGGGCAGGTAGAGCAGGGTCTCGCAACCGGCGCAGGTGGTCCAGGACACGGTGGCGTCGCTCAGCGTGAGGGTCATGAGCTGCGCTCCCACCCGTAGAACTCGCTGGCCATCGCATCGGCCGGGCTGCGCCAGGTGGCGGGGTCGAACGGCTTGACGTACCGGCCGAGGTCGGCGCTGAGCCGCTGGAAGTCGGAGCGGCCGCGGGCCTTGCCCACCTGCTCGCGGGCGTCGCCGTCGAACTCGACGTAGTGGAAGTACAGGTCGTGGTAGTGGAACAGGTGCCGGCGGATCACGCCCAGCTCGTGCGGGAGGGCGGTGGCGTCGGAGGCCCCGAAGAGGCGGGCGACGTCGGCCGCCGCCCCGGGCTCCAGGCGGGCCACGATCAGACTCCTGTCGGTCACGAGGTCTCCTCGTCGTCGGGATCTGGACAGGCGCCACGCTAGGAAGCCGCGCGCCGCGTGTCTCCCGCCGCCGACATGAACTCCCATCTCCCCTTCTCGGTGGACGAGGTCGTCCCGTCGAGGGAGTCCCATCCGCGTCCGGGCTGGACGAGGCCGTTCTCGTAGGCGTAGATCACCACCTGCACCCGATCCCGCACCCCCAGCTTCTGATACAGATGCTGCACGTGCGACTTCACCGTCGACTCCCCCAGCACCAGCAACCGCGCGATGTCCTCATTACGATGACCCCGCACCAGCAACCGGAACACATCCAGCTCCCGATCCGTCAACCCCACCAGCTCCGGCACCACCGCCGCCGACACCACCGGACGCCGCGCGAACTCCGCGATCAACCGACCCGTCACCGAAGGAGACAACAACCCCTCCCCCGACGCCACCGTCCGCACCCCCTCCACCAGCAGCTCCGGCGACGAATCCTTCAGCACGAACCCCGACGCCCCCGCCCGCAACGCCTCGAAGACATACTCGTCCTGGTCGTACATCGTCAAAATCACCACCCGCGGCCCCGACCCCTCACAGATCCGCCGCGTCGCCTCCAAACCCCCCATCCGAGGCATGTTGATATCCATCAGCACCACATCCACCTGACTCCCCCGAAGCGCATGCAGCGCCTCCACCCCATTGGCCGCCTCCCCCACGACCAGAACATCCGCCACCTCATCGAAGGTGGCACGTAAACCCCGGCGCACCAACGGCTGATCGTCCACGAGCATGATCCGGATCATCGGCGTCTCCTCCCCGTCGGACACAATGGCCACCCTGAGCGCCGTTCCTGACCGTCGCCTGACCGTCGCCTGACCGTAGGCAGACACCTGAGAAAGCCGCCGGCGGTCCGGGCGGACCACCGGCGGCTCCGGTGACGTACGAGGTCAGCGCCGTCAGCGCCGTCTGGACATGAGGCGGCGCACGCGCTCCTTCTCCTCCACGTCGAACGTGCGGGTGTCGTTGCCGCGCGGGAACGGCTCCTCGGGCACGGGCGTGCCCAGGAACGCGCACAGCGGCTCCCAGCCCTCGGAGACGTTGTAGACGAGCAGCCGCTCCGCCGGCACCTCGGCCTGGACCTCCTCGATGTGCCGGCGGAAGACCGCGATGGCGTGCTCCCGGTCGGCCACCCTGCCGTCGAAGACCCTGCGCATGATCGCCACGTCGGTCATCTTGACGAAGGCGCCCAGGTCCGGGGCGATGCGGGAGACCAGCGCGAAGCCGATCCTGGCCGTGGGGCGGCGGGCGCGCAGGGCTTTCCTGAAGATGGTCCTGGTGGCGCTCTCGTACCAGGAGTCCGGGTCGCGCACGGTGAGGATCACCTTGGCGTCCGGGTAGCGGGCCACCAGCTCCCGCCAGAACGCGGCGGCGGGGAAGTCGACGGCGCTGGCGAAGCCGCGGAAGGCGTGGTCCCAGTCGACGGGGCGGCCTTCGGCGGCGTCGATCCAGGTGCCGATCCTGGCAGGCTCCTCGACGATGTCGGACATGTGGTAGCAGGGGCCGTATCCGAGCAGTTCCAGCGCCGCCTTCAGCGAGGTGGTGCCGGTCCGGCCGAAACCGACGCCGATGGCCTTCATCGGTGGTCTCCCATCAGTGGGCTCTCATCAGTGGGCTCTCATCAGTGGGCTCTCATCAGTGGGCTCTCATCAGTGGGCTCTCATCAGTGGGCTCTCATCAGTGGGCTCCGTGTGCGCCGTGCGTGTGGCCCGCGCCGTGCCCGTACTTCATCATCTCCGTGGGCATGACGACGAACGGCCGCATCATGTGCACCTCGTGCTCCAGCGTGTGGCAGTGGTAGACGAAGCGGCCGACGGCGTTGAACTGCACCGCGATGGTGATCAGCTCGCCGGTGAAGCCCTCGCCGCCGGCGGCCCTGATGACGTCCTTGCGGCCCTGCTCGTGCGGTTCGAGCACGCCGTTGCGCAGGAACTTGATCGGCTTGGTGCTGCCGCGCACCGCCCTGCTCCAGCCGCTGACGTCGTAGATGTCGCGGCTCAGCACGTGGAAGTCGACGGCGTGCAGATGCATGGGGTGCGGCGGGCCGCCGAGGTCCAGGAAGCGCCACATCTCCCACTTGCCGCGCTCGATGAGGAAGTTCGCGGTGTCCTGGAAGTTGTTGGAGATGCGCTTGAGCGTCTTGACCTGGCCGTCGGCGGTCTGGATCTGGATGATGCCGTCCCCGGGGATCTGCACGGTCGCCGGATCGACCTCCTCCATCTCCCACTGCTCGGCCTCGGCGGGCGCGCCCGGCCGGGTGAGCACGATCCAGCGGTGGTGGTGGTCGGCGGGGATGTCGTCGTGGGTGACGCGCTTGAACGTCGGCGACACCGTGGCGGGCAGCGAGAACCGGTCGTTGTCGGGCTTGGCGGCCACCCGGAGCTGCATGACGTCCGGCTCGTTGATGTTGTTCGACAGGTCGGGCTGGCCGGGGGTGATGCCGGGGCGCGTGTCGACCAGCTTGAGCGTCCTGCCCGCCAGCTCCTTGAAGTCGATCAGCACGTCGGCCCGCTCGGCCGGGGAGAGCACCAGCGGCCCGGTCAGCGGCGCGGGCGCGCCCAGCAGGCCCTGGTCGGTGCCGATCAGCTTGAGCGCCCCCGGCACGACCTGGTTCTGCTCGTCGAGCAGGACGAGGCGGTAGACCCGGGAGTTGGACATGTTGAGCATGCGGAAGCGGTACCACCGCGCGGAGACGTCCAGGTAGGGCCACACCACGCCGTTGACCAGCGTGTACGGCCCCGCGAACGGCACCACGATCTTCATCGGGCTGGCGATCTCGACCTTGTGCAGCAGCTGGCCGTTGGGCCGCTTGGCGGCGTCGAGGTCGAAGTTGCGGTCGCAGAACATCAGCGGGATCTCGTACTTGCCGTCCGGCAGGCCGAGGGAGTCCTCCTCGTCGTCGCGCATGACGTACATGCCCGCCAGGCCGGCCATCTGGGTCCAGCGGGTCAGGTGCATGGCGTGGTCGTGGTACCAGAGCGTCGTGCCGGCCTGGTCGTTGTGGTACTCGGAGAGCTGGGCGTCACCGGGCAGGATGACGTTCTCCCCCCAGCCGTCGTTGGCCCCGCCCACGTGCGCCCCGTGCAGGTGCACCGCGGCCCACGGCGGGATGTTCTCCACCCCTTCGACCGGTTCGGTCTTCTCCCTGCCCGGCCAGTTGGTCGGCGGTTCGCCGGGGCGGCCGATGGCGTCCTCCGCGGCGCGGACGGCGATGATCGGCATCGTGCCCTGGAGCTGGTTGACCCAGGTCGTCCGGAGCCGCTGGCCGCGCCGCACCTCGATGGTCGGGCCGGGGAAGGAGCCCTCGTAGGTCCACAACGTGGAGGGCGGCAGCTCGGAGTGGAGCCGCCGCTTGATCACCTTCATCCGGACCGTCAGCTCCCACACCGAGCCGTGCCGCTGCGGCCGCATGACCGGCGGGATCGGCAGCCGGTCCACGAACTTGTTGATGACCAGGGTCGGGTCCCGCGGCGGCACCCCGCCGCGGGACGTCACCGCCGCGGTCGCCGCCTGGCTTCCGCCGCCGAGCCCGAGGCCCAGCGCGGCGAGGCCGGCGGAGCCGAGTAACATCTGGCGCCGAGTGGCACCCTGCTGGAAAACACCCGTTTCGTCCACGGCGTCACGCTAGGCACCGCCACCTCAGCCGGTCTTCCACCCGCGTAATGAGAAAGCGTCTCCTCCTTTGGACGATCGGCGCATGCCGCCGTACGAGGCCCGGGCCCGCACGGGGCTAACATCCGACGGCCAGATCGGCCTCCTGGCTCCGGCGGCCGGGCTGGACGAGTCCGTTCTCGTAGGCGTAGATCACCACCTGCACCCGATCCCGCACCCCCAGCTTCTGATACAGATGCTGCACGTGCGACTTCACCGTCGACTCCCCCAGCACCAGCAACCGCGCGATGTCCTCATTACGATGACCCCGCACCAGCAACCGGAACACATCCAGCTCCCGATCCGTCAACCCCACCAGCTCCGGCACCACCGCCGCCGACACCACCGGACGCCGCGCGAACTCCGCGATCAACCGACCCGTCACCGAAGGAGACAACAACCCCTCCCCCGACGCCACCGTCCGCACCCCCTCCACCAGCAGCTCCGGCGACGAATCCTTCAGCACGAACCCCGACGCCCCCGCCCGCAACGCCTCGAAGACATACTCGTCCTGGTCGTACATCGTCAAAATCACCACCCGCGGCCCCGACCCCTCACAGATCCGCCGCGTCGCCTCCAAACCCCCCATCCGAGGCATGTTGATATCCATCAGCACCACATCCACCTGACTCCCCCGAAGCGCATGCAGCGCCTCCACCCCATTGGCCGCCTCCCCCACGACCAGAACATCCGCCACCTCATCGAAGGTGGCACGTAAACCCCGGCGCACCAACGGCTGATCGTCAACGATCGCCAGACGCACGCGCTTCATGCATCCTCTCCTCGGTCGGCAACCAAGCACTGATGAGAAACCCCCCGTCGGTCAGCGGACCGCTCTCGAATCCACCGCCTGTCGCGACCACTCCTTCCCGCATGCCGAGCAGCCCGTAGCCGCCGAGCTGGTGCACCTGGCCGTCCAGCTCGCCGGTGCCACTGACGACGCTGACCTTCAGCCTGTCGCCGCCGAAGTCGAGATCGACGCGCACGGGCAGGCCCTTGCTGTGTTTGAAGGTGTTCGTGAGCCCTTCCTGCACGAGCCTGAGCGCCACGTCCCTGATGTGCGCGGGCACCTGGTGCTCCACTCCCCTGACAGTGAACCGCACGGCCTCCGCCTCGCTCGGCAACCCGGAGATCAGGCCGGCGACCTGCGCCGAAAGGGGCGCGGTCGAGCCGTGCACAGGGCGCTGGTGGCCGCCGCGCAGCACGCCGATGGCCGTGCGCACCTGGCCGAGGATGTCGCTGACCGTCTGGTCGATGGCCTCGGCGACGGGCCTGGTCTGCGGGGCGAGTGCGGGCAGGCGCCTGGCGTGCATGGCGATGACGAGCAGGCCGTGCCCCAGGCCGTCATGCAGCTCCCTGGCGATGCGGCGGCGCTCGTCGAGGGTGTCGGCCGAGCTGGGCCGCCGGCTCAGGGCGCGCCGCCTGACCAGCCAGATCCCCGTTGCGACCAGCAGCCCGACCGCGCAGCCGAGCAGGAACTCCGTGAGGTTGTGATCAGTTCCGAGTAAGACGTTAGGTAGGCGTGTCAGCGTAGTTACCCCCTGATCTTCCCCGATGGGCCACGCCGCCGCGAATTCCCCGTCGCCGGCGGCGCAGAAACGTACGCGTGTGACAGAGCCACGGTGATCTACGCTAAAACCACATTATGAGCTGATCGATCAGGAAACAAGAATGTAGCGAATTAACAGTGTGTTATAAATCTGACAGCCATCGCCGATTTTCGGGCATGGCAAATGCCGCCTTTATGGAAGGCGGCATTTACTATATGTCGGTTTTGTCATTGATGATGCAGGATGCGGTGCACCTCCATTCGCGCGGAGGTGCGCAGGGCGCGCAGGCCGGCCGTCGCCTCGTCCTGCTCCGGGCTGCGTTCGAAGCGGCGGAAGGACTCCTCGTCCGACCAGTCGGAGGTGATGACGTAACCGGTGTCCGTGGCGCAGAGCGTCTGGCGCAGGCAGCCCGGCTGCTCCTGGGCCAGGGTGGCGGCCCGCTTCCAGGCCAGCTCGAACTCCTGTGCGCGGGCCGCGGGCACGGCCATGGTGAGCACGGCACGCACCGGCCCGCTCATGCCCGCACCCCCAGCTTGAAGATCCGCTCCGCGTTGGCCGTCAGCGTGCCGGGGTCCAGGTCCGCGACCAGCTCCGTCATGCGCTTCAGCTCGCTCATGAGCGGCGGCGCGTCCGTGCCGAACAGAACCTGCTCCGGCCCGAAGCAGGCGAGGTTGGCGCGTAGCTGCGCCGGGTTCGGGCACGAGGTGTCCACCAGGACCCTGCGCAGCGAGCGGCTGGGCACCGGTCGGGGCCGCCCATCGGCCGCGGCGCCCGGTCTCGGCGCCACGGCTAGGTCCAGCTTCTCCGCCAGCACGCCCAGCGCGCCGCCGCCGCCCGGGGCGATGAGCCGCAGCTCCGGATGGCGTTCCAGCCGGCCCGCGCACACCACGGCCGCCACGCCGAGGGTGACGTCGTTGAACCGGGCCAGGTGCTCGACCAGGCCCGGCCCCAGGTCCAGCACCGCGTCCGTGCCCACCGGCTCCGCCGGCGGATGCAGCAGCACCGGCACGCCGGCCTCGGCCGCGAAGGCGAAGAAGTCGTCGGCACGGGGCGAGCTGAGCAACCGGCCCTCCACGCTGGTGTTGACCACCAGGCCGACGAACTCGGGCTCGGCCAGCAGCTCGGCGGCCTGCGCCAGCATCGCCTCCCCCGCGAACGGGTCGAGATAGGCGTAACAGCGCAGGTGGGCGGGGTGCCGGCGGGCCAGCTCGGCCAGCGCCTCGTTGTGCGCCCGTACGGTGGCCGCGTCCTGCCGGTAGTTGGCGGCCCCCGTGCCCGGCAGCATGGAGCCCGCTCCCACGGGGCTGCCGATGATCGTCATCCCGATCCCGAGAGCCAGCTTGGCCTCGATCATCCCCTCCGGGTCGTGCATGCCCGGCGGGCCGCCCGCCTTCTCGCCCGGCGGCGCCAGGTGCCCGTGCACGTCGATGAGCATGCGATCAGCCCGCCTTGCCCGGCGGCGGGCCGGCCAGCGCGCTGCTGAAGCCGAACTTGCCCATGACCGGGACCAGCGAGCCGTACAGCCCGTCGGCGCCCTCCCCGGTCAGGAACGCCACCACCCGCGCCACCAGGTCCGGCGTGACCGCGTGGTCGAAGTCCACGTGCGCGCGCTCCTGCCGGGCCTGCGGCGTGTCGGCCATCGTCATGATGACGGCGTTGGCGTGGATGCCGCGGTGCTTGACCTCGTGCGAGAGCGAGCGCATCCAGGCCAGCAGCGCCGCCTTGCCGGCCGCGTACCCGCCGAGCGCGGCCAGCGGCTCGCCTGCCAGCGGCGAGCCGAAGAACACCAGCCGCCCGCCGCCGTCGAGATGCGGCAGCACAGCCTGCGTCGCGCAGACGGCCGACAGGAAGTTGACCCGCAACAGCCGGTCGTACTCCTCGACCCGGGTGATGAAGACCGGGCCGGCGCTGAACCCGCCCACCATGTGGATGAGCCCGTCGAGCCGGCCCAGCCGCGACACGGCGGCCTCGGCCGCCTCGACGGCGCCCCGCTCCGTGGTCACGTCCGCGGCGAACGTCTCGATGCGGCCCGGCTCGCCGTAGGCGCGCTCCAGCTCGGCCAGGCGGTCCTCGTTGCGGCCGGTGAGCAGCAGGGCGTCTCCCCGCTTGGCCAGCAGCGCGATCGTGGCCTCGGCGACCTGCCCGGTCGCGCCGGTGATCAGGAACGTCCCGCCGTCGCTCATGCCTCGGCGCCTTCGCGCGGAGCCAGGCGGGTGGTGATGTGCTCCATGCCCATGCGCAGGAAGAACTCGCGGGCGCCCTCAGGGGTGTCGGCGGAGCGGCGGTCCTCCTCGACCACGTACTTGTCCAGCTCGCTCTCCACGTACTGGATGCTCGGGTCCTGGGCGATGTGCGCCATGAGCGACGGCACGTTCCCCTCGATCTCGATCATCCGGACCACGATGCCGTCCTTCATGAAGACGGACGTGCTGAGCATCCTGGTGCCGTCGGCCGTGACCCGCACCGGCGGCGCGTAGTTGGCCAGCAGGTCGCGCACCTTGTCCTCGGTGCCCGGCTTGATCCTGAACATGATGGCCAGTCGCTGCATGGCGATCCTCCATGGTCGCTCGGATTCAGCGCACAGCCTCGCTCCCTTCCCGCCGCGCGTCTTCCCGCCGACGTACCGATCGCGGCCTCCCCTGCGCGGGGGAGGCGACGTTCCGTGGGTGGTAGACAGCGTTGATAGGCAGGGAACATGGACATCCGACTGGACGGAAAGGCCGCTCTGGTGACGGGCGGCACCCGCGGGATCGGCCGGGCGGTGACGCTCGGGCTGGCCAGGGCCGGCGCCAGGGTGCTGGCCTGTTACCGCACCGAATCAGAGGCGGTGGAGAGCCTCGCTCGCGAGCTGAAGAACCACGGCGGCGAGCACCGCCTGGTCAAGGCCGACGTCTCCGACCCGGCCGAGGTCACCGCGCTCCTCGAGGAGTGCTCCGCCGCCTTCGGCGGCCTCGACGTCGTGGTGGGCAACGCCGGCGCGATCTCCCACGTCCCCTTCCCCGAGCTGACTCTGGACGAGTGGCGGCGGATCATCGACACCAACCTGACCGGCGCGTTCACGGTCACCCAGCAGGCGCTGCCGCTGCTGCGGCCCGGCTCTTCGATCGTCTACATCGGCTCGAAGGTGGCGATGGTCGGGCTGCCGCTGCGCGCCCACTACACCGCCTCCAAGGCGGCGCTGGTCGGTCTGGCCCGCACCCTGTGCAAGGAGCTCGGCCCGCGGGGCGTCCGGGTCAACGTCGTGGCGCCCGGCATCATCGACACGACCGACCTGCCGCCCGAGCGCACCGCGCAGTACGAGCGGATCATCAGCCTCGGCCGCCTGGGCCGGCCCGAGGAGATCGCGGGCGTGGTCACGTTCCTGGCCAGCGATCAGGCGAGCTACATCACCGGTGAGACCATCAACGTCGACGGAGGTACCTGACATGACCACGCCCGGCTTCCGCGTGATGCTCAAGATGCACATCCACAGCGGCATGGAGGACGAGTTCGAGAAGGTCTGGCGATCCGTGGGAGCCGCCGTCACGGATCATCCCGCCAACCTCGGGCACTGGCTGATGCGCAGCACCAGCGAGGAAGGCGTCTACTACATCAGCAGCGACTGGGTCGACGAGCGGCGTTTCCGGGAGTTCGAGGAGAGCTGGGAGCACGGCGAGCACCGCGCGCTGCTGCACCCCTATCGCGAGTCGGCCACGATCTCGACCATGCACGTGGTCGGCCACCTGCTCAAGTCCGGGCAGGACGCCCGATGAGCGTGCGCGTGCTGCTCTGGTACCGGGCGCCGCAGGGCGAGGAGCAGGCGGTCATCGAGGCGTTCCACCTGATCAGCGGCAAGCTGGCGGGCACGCCCGGCCTGGTGCGCAGCGAGCTGTGGCGGCCGGCCCACGATCCGGCCGACTTCGTCGTGATGAGCGAGTGGGAGAGCAGGCAGGCGTTCGAGACGTGGGAGGGCGGCAGCACGCACAAGGCCGACACCTCCCCGCTGCGCCCCTACCGCGACCCGCGCAGGGAGCGGCCGTTCATGCTGCTGGACGTGGTGGCGGCCTACTGATGAGCAGCGCCCCCGGAAAATCGGCGTCGCAGCTCGACGTGCTCGAGGCAGAGGCCATCCACATCATGCGTGAGGTGGCGGCCGAGTTCGAACGTCCCTGTCTGCTCTTCTCCGGGGGCAAGGACTCGATCGTCATGCTCCGCATCGCCGAGAAGGCGTTCTGGCCCGCCGCGATCCCGTTCCCGCTCATGCACGTGGACACCGGGCACAACTTCGACGAAGTGATCGAGTTCCGTGACCGGCGCGCCGCCGAGCTGGGCGCGCGGCTGATCGTGGCCAGCGTGCAGGACTCCATCGACGCCGGCCGGGTGGTGGAGGAGACCGGCCGGCGCGCCTCGCGTAACCGGCTGCAGACCACCACGCTGCTCGACGCGATCGAGGAGCACGAGTTCGACGCCGTCTTCGGCGGCGCCCGGCGTGATGAGGAGAAGGCGCGCGCCAAGGAGCGGGTCTTCTCCTTCCGCGACGACTTCGGCCAGTGGGATCCCAAGAACCAGCGGCCGGAGCTGTGGAACCTGTACAACGCGCGTATCCGCAAGGGTGAGCACATCCGCGTCTTCCCGCTGTCGAACTGGACCGAGCTGGATGTGTGGGACTACATCCGGCGCGAGGGCATCGAGATCCCCTCCATCTACTTCGCGCACACCCGCAAGGTGTTCGAGCGGGACGGCATGCTGCTGCCCGACGGTGATGTGGTGCAGCGCGGCCAGGACGAGCCGTTGTTCGAGGCGGTGGTGCGGTACCGCACCGTGGGCGACATGACCTGCACCGGCGCGGTGCAGTCCACGGCCGCGACGGTGGAGGAGATCATCGAGGAGATCGCCGCCACCCGGATCACCGAGCGCGGCGCGACCCGGGCCGATGACCGCTCGTCGGAGGCCGCGATGGAAGATCGCAAGCGAGAGGGCTACTTCTAACGATGGACATTCTGCGCTTTGCCACGGCGGGAAGCGTCGATGACGGCAAGTCCACGCTCATCGGCCGGTTGCTCTTCGACTCCAAGGCGATCTTCGAGGACCAGCTCGAGGCGGTCGAGCGTACCTCGCGTGATCGCGGCACCGACTACACCGACCTGTCGCTGCTGACCGACGGGCTGCGGGCGGAGCGGGAGCAGGGCATCACGATCGATGTGGCCTACCGTTACTTCGCCACGCCGCGCCGCAAGTTCATCATCGCCGACACTCCCGGGCACATCCAGTACACGCGCAACATGGTCACCGGCGCCTCGACGGCGGATCTGGCCATCGTGCTGATCGACGCGCGCAAGGGGGTGCTGGAGCAGTCGCGCCGGCACGCGTTCCTGACCTCGTTGCTGCGGGTGCCGCATCTGGTGCTGGCGGTCAACAAGATGGATCTGGTCGACTACGCGCAGGAGCGGTTCGAGGAGATCAGGGACGAGTTCACGGCGTTCGCGTCCAAGCTGAACATCGCCGATCTGACGTTCATCCCGATCTCGGCGCTGAACGGCGACAACGTGGTGTCCCGCTCGGAGAACATGCCGTGGTATCTGGGCACGTCGCTGTTGCATCATCTGGAGAACGTGCACATCGCCTCCGACCGTAACCTGACCGATGTGCGGTTTCCGGTGCAGTACGTGATCCGGCCGCAGCGGGCCACCGATCCGGCCTTGCATGATTATCGGGGGTATGCGGGGCAGGTGGCCGGCGGGGTGCTCAAGCCGGGGGATGAGGTGGTGCATCTGCCGTCGGGGCTGTGCACGCGGATCGCCTCGATCGACACCTTCGACGGGCCGGTGGAGGAGGCGTTCGCGCCGATGTCGGTGACGTTGCGGTTCGAGGACGACATCGACGTCTCGCGCGGTGACATGATCGCCCGGCCGAACAACCAGCCCGCGGTCGCGCAGGAGCTGGAGGCGATGGTGTGCTGGATGGCTGATGGGGTCAGGCTCGGGCCGCGCTCGAAGCTGATGATCAAGCACACCACCCGCACCGCCCGGGCGCTGGTGCGTGACCTGCACTACCGGCTGGACGTCAACACGCTGCACCGTGACGAGGAGGCGACCGCGCTGGGCCTGAACGAGATCGGCCGGGTGTCGCTGCGTGTCACCCAGCCGTTGTTCGTCGACGACTACGCGCGCAACCGGGCCACCGGCGGCTTCATCCTGGTGGACGAGTCGACCAACGCCACGGTCGGCGCCGGCATGGTCATCGACGCCAGGTAGCTCGATCAAGGCGCCTACAGCTCGACCTGACCCGTGACGCAGGTGATCACCTCGCCGCCCACCCAGACGGCGCCGTCGGAGCCGGTGGACACGTGCACGCGGCCCTCGCGGCCGATCGCGGTGCCCTGCGCGGCCACGTACGGGGCCTTGGTCCGGCCCGTGCGCAGCAGCCACTGTGCCAGGGAGGCGTTCAGGCTGCCCGTCACGGGGTCCTCGACCGTGGCGCCCTGGGAGGGGAAGAACGCCCGCACCTCGAACGCGCACGGCGAGCCCTCGGGGTGCGGCCCGACCACGCCGATGTCGTGCGGCACCGTGCCAGGGCGCAGCGCGAGCACGGCTTCGGCGTCCTTGAGCAGCAGGCCGACCCAGCCGGGGCCGTTGTCGGCCCACTCGGCGTCCACGACGTCGGCACGCGTGATCCCGAGCGACTCCACGATCCGGTCGAGGAACTCCTCCTCCACGGGCCCCGAGCGGATCAGCGGCGGCGCCTGGAACGCCGGCCCCGCTTCCGTGGCGTCCACGGGCACCAGCCCCGCTCCGCACTCCTGGACGACCCGGCCTCCCTCGCGCGGCCGGCCCCCGGCCTCCAGCCAGGCGTGGCAGGAGCCCAGCGTGGGGTGACCGGCGAAGGGCAGCTCGCTGTCGGGGGTGAAGATGCGGACGCGGTAGTCGGCCTCCCCGGTGCTCGGCGGCAGCAGGAAGGTGGTCTCCGACAGGTTCGTCCAGCGGGCGAAGCGCTGCATCTCCTCGGTGCTCAGGCCGTCGCCGTCGATCACGACCGCGAGTGCGTTTCCCGTGTACGGCCGCGCGGAGGCGAACACGTCGACTTGCGTGAATCTGCGCAACATACTCCGGAGTCTCCCAGACGGGTCTTTCCCCGTTAACACGCCGCCCGCAGACTGGACGGTGTGGCGGACTTTGATGTTGTGGTCCTCGGCTCGGGGCCAGGTGGGCAGAAGGCCGCGATAGCGGCGGCGAAACTCGGCAAGAGAGTCGCGGTGGTCGAGAAGAAACACATGATCGGCGGCGTGTGCATCAACACGGGCACGATCCCCTCCAAGACCCTGCGCGAGGCCGTCCTGTACCTCACAGGGCTCAACCAGCGGGAGCTGTACGGCGCCAGCTACCGCGTCAAGGACGAGATCACGGTCGCCGACCTGGGCATGCGCACCCAGCACGTGATCGGCCGCGAGATCCAGGTGATCCGCAGCCAGCTCGCCCGCAACCACGTGACGGTGCTGCACGGCACCGGCCGCTTCCTCGACGAGCACACCATCGGGATCACCGGCGAGGAGGAGAAGAAGGTCACCGCCGACAGGATCGTGATCGCCACGGGCACCTCCCCCGCCCGGCCGTCCAGCGTCGAGTTCGACGACAGGACGGTGATCGACTCCGACGCCATCCTGCACCTCGACAAGGTGCCGGAGACGCTGGTCGTGGTGGGGGCCGGGGTGATCGGCATCGAGTACGCCTCGATGTTCGCCGCGCTCGGCACCAAGGTGACGGTGGTGGAGCGGCGCGAGCGCATGCTGGAGTTCTGCGACCTGGAGATCGTCGAGGCGCTCAAGTACCACCTGCGCGACCTGGCGGTGACCTTCAGGTTCGGCGAGAACGTGGCGGCCGTCGAGCGCCGCCCGCGCGGCGCGCTGACCCTGCTGGAGAGCGGCAAGAAGATCCCCGCCGACTGCGTCATGTACTCGGCGGGCCGCCAGGGCAAGACCGCCGAGCTGAACCTGGAGGCCGCCGGCCTGGCCGCCGACGACCGGGGCCGGATCAGGGTGGACGAGAACTACGCCACCGAGGTGCCGCACATCTACGCCGTGGGCGACGTGATCGGCTTCCCCGCGCTGGCGGCCACGTCGATGGAGCAGGGGCGGCTGGCCGCGCAGCACGCGTGCGGCGAGCCGGCCGGCGACCTGCACGAGCTGCCGCCGATCGGCATCTACACCATCCCCGAGATCAGCTTCGTCGGGAAGTCGGAGGACGAGCTGACCCGCGACAAGGTGCCGTTCGAGGTCGGCATCTCGCGCTACCGGGAGCTGGCCAGGGGGCAGATCATCGGCGACTCGTACGGGATGCTCAAGCTGCTGGTCTCCTCGGAGGACCGGCGGCTGCTGGGCGTGCACGTGTTCGGCACGCAGGCCACCGAGCTGGTGCACATCGGGCAGACCGTCATGGGCTGCGGCGGCACCGTGGACTACCTGGTCAACGCGGTGTTCAACTATCCGACGCTGGCGGAGTCGTACAAGGTGGCGGCGCTGGACGCGATGAACAAGATGCGGACGGTGGCCCGGCTCACCTCGGAGATGTGAGCCGGGCCCCCTTTCGTCAGGACAGGGTCCACTTCTGGTTGGCGGCGCCCGTGCAGGTCCACAGCTGCAGGCGGGTGCCGTCGGCGCTGCTGTTGCCGGTGACGTCGGCGCACTTGTTCGCCGCCGGGTTCACCAGGTCGCGGGCCGAGGTGTGCGTCCACTGCTGGTTGGCGGCGCCCGTACAGGACCAGAGCTGGAGCTGGCTGCCGTCGGCGGTGCCGTGGTCGCGGACGTCCAGGCACTTGCCGAGCGCGCGCAGCGTGCCGTCGCCGGGGCGGGTCCACTGCTGGGCGGCGGTGCCGTTGCAGGTGTAGAGCTGTACGGCGGCGCCGTCGGCGCTGCTGCCGCCCGCCACGTCCACGCACTTGCCCGCCGGCCCGGTGATCTGCGCGCCTGAGGACGTCGTTCCCGACCAGGTGAACGTCGCCGTGGTCCGCGCGGGCAGCGTGTAGACGAAGGACTGGCCGCCCCAGTCGATCCGGACGGACTGGGCCGAGGTGCCGCCGTTGTGCGCGATCAGCGCCTTGGACCCGTCGGGGTTGCGGTAGGCCACGTTCTGGATCGTCGCGCTGGCCGTGGAGTCGATGCGGCGGGCGCCGGGCCTGACGAACTTGGTCAGGTGGCCGGTCGTGTAGTACTCGATCGTGTAGTCGACCTGGCCGGCGCGGGAGCCGCCCTCCTGGACGGTGATCAGGCCGGTGCAGGTGCCGCAGCCGCCGTTGTGCGGGCCCATGTTCTGGTTGAGCGCCAGGCTCCACTTGACCAGGCTGCCGCTCCAGTTGCGGGCGTAGGTGACGATGTCGGCCATGTCCTCGTTGTGCTGGTTGCCGATCCAGGTGCCGCCCGAGTGCTCGGTGCTGAACTGCTTGACCGACGGGTACTGGTTGTGCACCTGGGTGCCGACGGCGGGGTCGCCGAAGTAGCCGTGCCAGGCGATGCCGCCGAACAACGGGTCGTTCCTGAGCGCGGCGTCAGCCAGGATGGGCTGGCCGATCTGGGCGTAGTCGCCGTAGTTCCAGTCGTGCACGAGGACCTTGGTGCTGAGCCCCGCGGCGCGCAGGGCCGGGTAGAGGAAGTTCTTGGTCAGCTCGATGAGGCCGGAGGCGTTCCAGGACATGCCGGGGTAGTTCATCGCGGTCGGGTTGCCCGCCTGGCAGCAGTTGGGCTCGTTCTGGACGGAGAGGTAGTCCACGGGGACCCCGGCGGCCTGGTAGCTCTGCACGTACTTGACCAGGTACTGGGCGTAGGTGGCGTAGTGCTCCCACTTGAGCCAGCCCATCTGGTCCATCCGGCCGTTGTCCTTCATCCAGCCGGGCGCGCTCCACGGCACCCCCTTGACCCGCAGCGCCGGGTTGAGCTGCTTGGCCTGGACGGTGAGCAGGCGCACGGCCGTGTCGTAGCCGTTGGCGCCGAAGTCGTTCAGGTCGCAGCAGGTGTCGTCGAGCGAGACCATGCCGGGGCGCGACAGGTCGGAGGCGCCGATCGGGTTGCGCACGAACGACAGGCCGATCCCGTCCGTGGGGTGGAACAGCCTGCGCATCACCGCGTCGCGCGTGGCGGCGCTGACAGGGCCGCCGCGCAGCAGGTACGCGGTGGTGTCGGTGATCGACGCGCCACCGCCTTCGAACTGCTGGTACGTCACGCCCTCGTTGACGGTGATCGTGTGGCCGGCGGTGCCGCCTGCGGGGCCGAAGGCGATGGGGGCCTGCTGGGCCAGGCCGCGGGTGACGGTGCGCCCGCCGGAGTCGGAGGTGGTGGTGAGCCAGACGTTCACCGGCTCGTTCGCGGCGGCGGCCGGCAGGGGCGCGGCGGCCACCAGGGCGAGCGCGCAGGCGAGCGCCAGAAGGATTCTGGACACGGCAGAGGTCCTCTCAGGGCCGGGGGGTGATGCCCTTGTAACAAATGAAACAAAGGTGAAACACTGCCTTGCACTGAGCAGAAGAGCATGAGTCAACCGGGCGAGTCAACCGATGTAACAAATGAAACGGTCAGCGCGGGGCGGGGCCCGTGGAGCTGCGGACGACCAGCTCGGTGCCGAGGGAGACGTGCAGCGCCTCCAGCGTGTGCCTGCTGAGCAGCCGCATCAGCAGGGTGACCGCCATCCGGCCCATCTCCTCCAGCGGCTGGCGCACGGTGGTGAGCGCGGGCGAGGCCGCCCGGCTGATGTCGATGTCGTCGAAGCCCGCCACCGACAGGTCGCCCGGCACGCTCAGCCCGCGTTCGGCCGCCGCGCGCAGCGCGCCGACCGCCATCTTGTCGTTGAACGCCACCAGGGCCGTCGGCCGGTCAGGCAGGGCGAGCAACTCCCTGGCCGCCAGGTAGCCGTGCTCGATGTTCGGCTCGGGCACGTGGCGCAGCAGCTCGGGGACGGGCAGCACCCCCGCGTCGGCCAGCGAGGCGGTGTAGCCGGCCAGCCTGGCCAAGCTGGGCAGCCACTTCACCGGGCCGCCGATGATGCCGACCCGCCGGTGGCCCAGCTCCACCACGTGCGCCATCAGCTTGCGGCCGCCCGCGAAGTGCGCGGCCGACACGGCCACGATGTCCTTCGGCGGCGGCGTGCGGGGGTCGATCACGACGAAGGGGAAGCCGCGGTCGCGCAGGCGGACCAGCTCCTCGCCCGGCTCGGGCGGCAGGATGAGGATCGCACCCGCGACACCCGGCCGGTCGGGCAGCCCCGGCAGCACCGCGCTGCGCTGCGCCGCCTCCCCCGCCCCGAGGATCATCTGCCTGCCGTGCAGCTCGATCGTCTCGCCCACCGAGGAGACGATCAGCCCGAAGTAGTCGGTCAGCACGTACGGGCAGCGCACGTACACCGCGCCACCCGTGGCGTCCGGCGTGGCACGCGGCCTGGGCGCCTGGTCACCGAGCCGGCCGACCGCCCGCAGCACCAGCTCACGGGTGTGCGGGGCGACGTTGGACTGGCCGTTGAGCACCCGGGAGACGGTCGCGATGGACAGCCCCGTCTCGGCCGCGACGTCACGCACCGTCGCCCGCGCCCTGCCCGTCATCGCTGCTCCATGCTCGGCTGTGCCGTCAGGATATTCACCGGGTGAAGCTGATCTCCACCCTGCGGTTCTTGGCCCGGCCCTCGGGGTTGTCGCCGCCGTCCGGCAGGGCGTTGGGTGCCACCGGATCGGCCTCGCCGTGGCCGGCGACCGTGAACCGGGCGCCGGGGACCAGCTCGGCCAGCGCGGCGCGTACGGCCTGCGCGCGCCGCCGCGACAGCTCCAGGTTGTAGGAGCCGGAGCCCTTGGCGTCGGTGTAGCCGTCGATGGCGACCGGCTTGCCCGCGGCCTCGGCCTTCAGCGACTCGGCCGCCAGCTCCAGCCGGCTCCTGGCCTTGCCGGTCAGCGTGGCCTTGTCGAAGGCGAACAGCACGTCGGCGGCGAAGATGATCTTCCGCTGGGTGCCGCGCGTCTCGTCGGTGACCGACTCGTCCAGGTTGGAGATGCGCTCGCCGATGTCCAGGACCTTGCCGCCGAGGTCCAGGACCGGCGCGGTCACCGGCTCCCCTCCCTCCAGCGGCGGCTGCGTCGGGCTGAGCAGGCCGGCCAGGAGGGCCGCCGTACTAAGAGATCGGTACATTCGCCAGCGTCCCCACGTTCGGGATGTGCACGTCCACCGAGCCCACGTCGGCGGGCGGGGCGGCGAACGTGGCCGAGAAGACGGCCTTCTGGTCCTGCTTCAGGAACAGCGACTCGATGCGGCTGCACACGCACTTGCCCTCGCTGTCCAGGGCCACGAGGTGCTTCTTGGCGTTCCGCACGTCCACCAGGAAGACGCCGTCCACGGTCGGGCTCTGCGAGGGCACGGCGGCGAAGGCGTTGTGCACCTGCCAGCCGAGGCCGCCGCCCTCCTTGGTCACGGTGGCGGTGAAGGTCAGGTTGACGAACCGCTCCCTGCGCAGGAGCTGGACGATCTCCACGTTGAACGTGTGACCCTCGATCGTCCCCTCCCTGGCGGCCAGGACCTTGTCCGGCGGGACGGTGGCTGCGCTCAAGGAGGGTGCGGCCGTGCTCGCCCGCACGACCGGCTCGGACCGGGACGGCGCCTGCTCGGCGGCCGGGGCCGGACCGGCGAGCTGGCACCCCGTGGCCAACGCGGCGAGGATCACGACCGTCGAAGCTCTCGTCAGCGTCATGGGTCGTGGAGTGTAGCGAGGGATCGGGGCGAGATCCGGGGATTCGCCCCGATCCGTGCTAGTCGGTCTCCGTGCTCGTCGCGGTGCGGCGCGTCCGGGCCTGCGGCTTCTTCCTGCCCGCCACCAGCGTGTCACCGGGAGCGGGCGCGGGAGCCTCGGCCGGCTTGGACTCGGCCGGTTTCGCCTCGGCCGGCTGCGTCCTGGGCCGCGGGTGCGGTGTCGTGTCCTCCGTGGGGGAGATCTCCGGCTCCGGCTTGGCGGCCTCGGGTTTGTCCGGCTCCCTGAGCGAGGCGATGACCTGGTCGGCCTCGGTGTCGGCGGCGAACTCGCTGGCCGCCTCCGACTCCCTGCGCCGGATCACCACCATGTGGTCCACCGAGATGCGTCCGGCGCCGACCACGGCGAGCAGGAGCGAGGCGGCGCCGAGCAGGATGAGCTCGTTCATGGTGATGGGGTTGAGCGGCGGGGCGACCAGGAAGACGGCCATCGCCTCGGCGAAGAGGATCAGCCCCGTCGTGGAGACGGCGAGGCCGGCGATGAGCAGCGCGCCGCCGATCAGCTCGGTGAGCATGGTGACGGTGGCCCAGGCGCCGGGCGCGGGGGCGCCCTGCTCCAGGAACTTCGCGCCGGTGATCTTCAGCCCGTCCTCGAGCTTGGTCCACCCGTTGGCGAAGAAGATACCGCCCACCCCGAGGCGGGCGACTAAAGCGGCAAGATCACGGAGGACCTGTTTCACGGTAGTTGTCTGCCCTAATCGGGACATGGCACACCTCAATCACGGCTGAGCAGCACGGCCACCACGGCGGCGGTCAGGCTGAGCAGGACGACGCTCACGACCACGGTCGTGTGCAGGGCGTTGACGAAGGCCCATCGGGCGGCGTCGAGCAGCGCGCCGCCGGTGGTGCCGCCGACCTCGTCCGCCACGTGCGCGGCGGCGGCCAGCGACTGCCTGGCCTTGTCCATGCCGCCCTCGGGGACGCCGGGCACGGACGGCAGGCCGGGGGCGTACACGATCGCGGTGATCGTGCCGAGCACGGCCACGCCCAGGCCGGCCCCCAGCTCGTACGCGGTCTCCTCGATGGCCGCGGCCCCGCCCGCCTGGGACTCGGGGGCGGCGGCCATGATGGTGTCGGAGGCGGCGAGCAGCGCCACCTGCACCCCGAACCCGATGCCCACGAAGCAGACCGCGAGCATCACAGGATGCCCCTCGACGCCCCACGTCAGGGTGGGGGTCAGGGCCAGCGCGACCAGGCCGAGGCCGCCGCTCATGGTGGCCCGCATGCCGATCCTGGGCAGGATGTGCGCGGCGGCGAGCCCGCCGGTGATGGCCGACAGGACCAGGGGCAACATCCGCAGCGCCGCGCGCACGGGGCTGTCGCCCAGCACGAGCTGCAGGTACTGGGCGAGCATGAGCTGCAGGCCGACCAGCGCGAACACGCCGAGCAGCACGCCCACGACCCCGGTCGTGAACTCGCGCCGCCTGAACAGCCCGATCTCCAGGAACGGCGCGGGCAGCCGGGTCTGCCGCCGCGCGAACGCCACCAGCAGCGCCAGCCCGGCCAGGAACACCACGGCCGACGCCCAGAACGGCATCAGGCTGCCCGAGCCCGCCTCCTTGAGCCCGAACGCCAGCGCCAGGATGCCGGTCACCGACAGGACGGCGCTGACCGCGTCCCACGGCCGGTCGCGGCGCTCGCGCGACTCGGGCAGCAGCCGGATCGCGGCAGGCAGCAGGAGCAGCAGGATCGGCACGTTGATCAGGAAGACCGCGCCCCACCAGAAGCCGACGAGCACGCCACCGATGAGCGGCCCCACCGCGGCGCCGGCCGCCGCCACGGCGCTCCAGACGCCCAGGGCGATGGCCCGCTCGCGCCGGTCGGTGAAGACCTGGCGGATCAGCGACAGGGTGGCCGGCATGATCATCGCGCCGCCCACGCCGAGCAGCGCTCTGGCCAGGATCAACGTCAGCGGGGTCGGGGCGAACGCGGCCCCGGCCGAGGCCAGGCCGAACAGCACGAAGCCCCACAGGACCAGCCGCTTGCGGCCGTACTTGTCGCCGAGCGTGCCGAACATGATCAGCAGCGGCGCGACCACCAGCGAGTAGACGTCGATGATCCACAGCAGTTGCACGGCGGAGGGTTCGAGCGCGGCCGTGAGCGCGGGCACCGCGATGTGCAGGACGGTGGCGTCGACCGTGATGAGCAGCAGGCTCAGGCAGAGCAGCACCAGGATGGACCAGCGATGGTCCTTGGGGTCGCGGTCGGCAGTGCGTACGAAGGATGCGGCCTGTGTGACGGTCATGGGCCTCCTCGCAGGCCGATCCGCTTCACAGGGCCCGCACGTGCTGGTGGTCGGCGGCGCCGGACCCACGGCTCGTCACGCGCTCCCTTCGAGCTCCGCGGCCTGGCTCAGGCGCTCCCGGCTTGCGTGGCAGCTTAGGCCATGCCGGGTGGTTGTGATAGCGGTATCGGCCGATCCACGGTCACCGCACACCTCTCTAGAGAGATACAGCCATATGTCGGTATCTATCCAACAATCGCCCGCCAGCCGATCATGGGACTCGTGGGGACCGATGAAAGTGGCAGAAAAGGCAACCTTTCCGACCGGTCCTCACGTGAATGGTGCGAGGAGGCCCTGACCAGGCTGGACGCCGGCCGCCCCGAGTCCGCGCTGGACGCCGCCCGCCGCGCCGCCGACCTGGACCCGGGCTCGGAGTGGGCGCATCGGCTGATCAGCCTGGCGCACGAGCGGCTGGGCCGCGACGCCGAGGCCGTGCCCGCCGCCGAGCGGGCCGTGGAGCTGGCTCGCGGCTCGTGGCAGGCCCGGCTGCGCCTGGCCGCGGTGCTGCGCCGTACGCCGGGACGCTGGGCGGAGGCGGTCGAGCAGGCGGAGCTGGCCAGGAAGTTCGCGCCCGAGGAGGCGGGGCCCGAGGTGATGCTCGGCGACCTGGCGCTGCTGCGCGGCGACCACGCCGGCGCCGAGCGCCGCTACCGGGCCGCACTCGCCATCGACCCCGGCGACCCGCAGGCCCGTGTGAACCTGGGCCTGGCGCTGCTGCGCTGGGACCGGCCCCGCCCGCACCACGACCCGGCCTGGCCGGTCGATCCACGCGAGACGGGCCGGGCCAGGCGCGCGCTGGAGGTCTGGTCCCGGCAGGTGCGCCTGTTGCTCGCGGCGGCCACGCTCGGGATCGCCGGGGCCGCGCTGCTGCTCGACCGGGGCGCCGAGGCGCTGCTGGGCGGCTGTGCCGTGCTCCTGCTGCTGGTGCCGCTCACCGTGCGGCAGGCGCGGCGGGTCGGCGGCCGGCCGTACGTGGGGGCGATGTTCGGGCGGGATCCGTGGTTCGGGGTCTCGGTGGTGTCGGCCGCTCTCTCCGTGGTCGCGTTCGCCGCGTGGCTGCTGCTCGGCGCCGTACGGGTGCTGCCGTCCCTGCTCGATCCGGTCTGGGCGGGGCTGGCGGGCATCCTGGTGCTCGGCTGGCCTGCGCTGGCCTGCGTACGGGTGCTGGCCGAGTCGTGGCGCGGGCATCCGCTGCGGGCGCTGGCCGCTACGGAGCCGGCGCGGGAAGGCGAGCGGACCGCCAGGCGCAACGCCGGGGTGGCACTGTGGATCGTGCTCGGCAGGACGTGGTCGGTGCTGGTGACGCTGGTCGCCGGGGCGCTGGTGGTGGAGCCGGGGGCGGCGGTGGTCGCCGTGGCGGTGCCGTATCCCATGGTGCGCGGCTACCTGCGCGCCCGCCGGTGGAGCGATCCGTGGCTGGCCGCCGCGACCTGGCTGGTGGTGCCGGCGGCCGTGGCGTGCGCGGCGGGCGGGCTCCTCGCCGTGACAGGCGGGACGGCGGGTGGCGGCGCGGACACGGCGGCGGGCGCGGCGGCGGGCGCGGCGGCGGTGGGGGTGCCGGCGGCGGCGTGGGCGTGGCGGATCGGGCTCGGCGCGCTGGCCGCGGCGGCGCTCGTGCTCGCGCTGCGGGGCCTGCACGCCTGGTGGCGGGGCGGGCCGGGGCCGTGGCGCTCCTCTCTGCTGATGTGCGACCTGCCGGTGGGCGCGGGGCCGTCGGTCGCGCTCGACCCCGAGGTGCGGCAGACCTTCTCCTACGCCCGCAGCATCGTCCTGTCCTACGGCGACGCGCTCGGCCCCCGGGTGGCGGGCGCGGTGGCGTCCGTCACCTCCTCGGGTGAGCTGCGCCTGATCGCCGAGACGGCGGCGTGGGAGGCGATAGAGCAGGACCCTAGGGTGGCGGTGTTCGCCACCGACCCGTTGCAGCGGCGCTTCTGGGTCGAGGTCCGCGGCATCGCCAGGGCCGACTCCGACGTCCTGCGCGTGACGCCCAAGCAGGTGCTGTTCGGCGAGTTCCCCGGACGGCACCAGCGCCGCTGACGCGGGAGTGGTCGGCGGGCACCGGCGCCGCTGACGCGGGAGCGGTCGGCGGACACCGGCGCCGCTGAGCTCAAGAACGGCCGGCCCTCTGGCGCGGCGCGGCGGCAGCGAGTAGAACGTTGTTCTATGCGGATCCTGCGCACGCCGGACGATCGGTTCGCGACCCTGCCCGACTTCCCCCACGAGCCCCGCTACGCCGAGGTCGGCGACGGCCTGCGCATGGCCTACGTCGAGACGGGCCCCGCCGGCGGCGAGCCCGTCGTGCTCCTGCACGGCGAGCCGAGCTGGTCCTTCCTCTACCGCCACGTCATGACCGAGCTGGCCGCGGCCGGGCTGCGCGCGATCGCGCCGGACCTGATCGGGTTCGGCCGCTCCGACAAGCCCGCCGACCTGGCCGACCACACCTACGCCCGGCACGTCGAGTGGACCCGCGCCCTGCTGCTCGACGCGCTCGGCCTGGGCGGCATGACCGTCGTCGGCCAGGACTGGGGCGGTCTGATCGGGCTGCGGCTGGCCGCCGAGCACCCCGAGCGGGTGGCCAGGATCGTGGCCGCCAACACGGGCTTGCCGACAGGTGACATTCCCATGCCCGAGGTGTGGCACCGTTTCAGGGACGCGGTGCTCAAGGCCCCCGTGCTGGACATCGCCAGGTTCGTCCAGTCCGGTTGCCGCAGCGAGCTGCCGCAGGAGGTGCGGGCGGCCTACGACGCGCCGTTCCCGGACGAGTCGTACAAGGCGGGGCCGCGCGCGATGCCCGGGCTGGTGCCGATCACGCCCGACGACCCCGCCGCGCCCGCCAACCGCGCTGCCTGGCAGATTCTCACGACGCTCGACAGGCCGTTCCTGGTGGCGTTCTCCGACGGGGATCCCATCACGGGGGGCATGGCTCCCATATTGCGCAAATCGCTGCGCGGCGCGGCTGGCCTGCGACATCCTGTGATCAAGGGCGCCGGGCACTTCCTCCAAGAGGACGCGGGGCCCGAACTCGGCCGTCAGATAGCCCTTTTCGTGACCTCCACCTAGCGTGTCAGGACCGCCCAATAGTCGGTCCGGTGCGGTATAACCGGGGGCGGACCGGGGAGGCGTGATGCGTGAGTCCGACAGGGCCCAGGCCGCGGGGCGGGCCGCGGCGCGGGATCTGTTCGAGAAGGTTCGGCTGCGTTATTTCCAGATTCCCCCGGCCGTCCGCCGGGTGCTCTACGTGGTCGTGCTCGTGGCCACGATGGGCGTGGGCGCCGCACTCGGGTGGGACCTGCTCAAGACCTTCCCCCTGGTGCTCCTGCTGCTCGCGTTCGTCGCGCTGACCATGCGCTATCCCAGGGCCGCCGCCACCGCGCTGGTGGTGGCGGGCTGGATGGCGCTGGCGGTGCAGGTGTTCGGGCGGCTGTTCCCCGAGGGCGCCGCCACCGTGCACGTGATGGTCTTCCTCGCCCTGCCCGTGGCCGGTGCCGCGCACCTCATCCGCTGGGTGACGCCGTGGGTGAGCACGCTGATGGCGCTGGCCCTCGCGGGCGTGCCGGCCGCCGCGATCTCCCCCGTCTCCGACGGCACGGCCGTCTGGGTGGCCGTCGCCGCCGCCGCTGCCGTGCTCGGCTACCGGTTCATGCTGGCCAGGCAGGTCCGCGCGCGGCAGGCCGCCGCCGAGGAGCAGCAGGTGCGTGTCAGGGTGCGCGAGGGCAGGCCGGAGGCGCCGGGCGACAAGACGGGCGCCCCGCCGCAGATCTCCGTCGAGGAGGCGCTCGCCGAGCTGGAGAGCATGATCGGGCTGGCTCCGGTCAAGGAGCAGGTGCGCTCGATCGCCGCCTCCATCGAGGCCTCCCGCCTGCGGGCCGAGGCCGGATACACGGCGGAGCGGCCCACCAGGCACTTCGTGTTCGTCGGCCCGCCCGGCACCGGCAAGACCACGGTCGCCCGCGCGCTGGCCAAGATCTTCTACGCGTTCGGCCTGCTGGAGACGCCGTACGTGGTCGAGGCGCAGCGGGCCGACCTGGTGGGCGAGTTCCTCGGCGCGACCGCGATCAAGACCAACGAGCTGGTCGACAGGGCGCTGGGCGGCGTGCTGTTCATCGATGAGGCGTACGGGCTGGTCAACTCCGCCGACGGGCAGCCCGACCGGTTCGGTGCCGAGGCGGTGCAGACGCTGCTCAAGCGAGCCGAGGACGACCGCGAGCGGCTGATCATCATCCTGGCCGGCTACGAGCAGGAGATGGGCTCGTTCCTGACCAGCAACCCCGGCCTGGCCAGCAGGTTCGCCACGCGCGTGCGCTTCCCCGGCTACTCCCCCGCCGAGCTGGTCGAGGTCACCGAGCTGTTGCAGCGGCGCAGGGGTGACCAGATGGACGACGCCACCAAGCGGGTGCTGCTCGGCCTCTACGACGACGTGCACCGCCGCGGCCTGATCGACGAGCTGGGCAACGCCCGGTTCGCGCGCAGCCTGGTGGAGGCCGCCGCGCAGGCCCGCGACGTGCGCGTGGTGGGCGCCGGCGGCACGCCGACCACCCAGGACCTGGTCACCACGACCACGCCCGACGTGACCAAGGCGTTCGACGAGCTGACCGCCCGCTTCCGCGGCTACGTGGCCACGCCCACGCTGGAGGAGGCGCTGGCCGACCTCGACAGGATGGCCGGGCTGGCCCCGGTCAAGCGGCAGGTGCACGCGATCGCGGCGCAGCTCCAGGTGGCCAGGATGCGCCAGGAGCGCGGGCTGCCCACGCCGCAGCAGATGCGGCACTTCGTCTTCGTGGGCCCGCCCGGCACCGGCAAGACCACGGTCGCCCGGGTGCTGGGCCGCGTCTTCGCCGCGCTCGGCCTGCTGGCCAGGCCCGACGTGGTGGAGGCGCACCGGGCCGACCTGGTCGGCCAGCACCTCGGGGCCACCGCGATCAAGACCAACGAGCTGGTCGACAGGGCGCTGGGCGGCGTGCTGTTCATCGACGAGGCCTACAGCCTGGTCAACCCCGGCTACCAGGGCGGCGACGCGTTCGGCGCGGAGGCCGTGCAGACGCTGCTCAAGCGGGCCGAGGACGACCGCGACCGGCTCGTGGTCGTGCTGGCGGGCTACGAGCGGGAGATGGACGCCTTCCTGGCCACCAACCCCGGCCTGGCCAGCCGCTTCAACCAGCGGGTGGCCTTCCCCAGCTACTCGCCGCGCGAGCTGTCGCAGATCGCGGTGCTGCTGGCGGAGAAAGCGGGCGACACCTTCGACGAGGAGGCGCTGCACCGGCTGGACGAGGTGTTCACCTGGGTGTGCGAGGACCGGCTGATCGACGGGCTGGGCAACGGCCGCTTCGCCAGGTCCCTGTTCGAGCGGGCGGCCATGCGGCGCGACGTACGGCTGGCCGCCCACGCCTCGCGCGGCGGCTCCGCCAGCGCGGCCGACCTGACCACCATCACCAGCGAGGACGTGCGCACCGCCGTGGACGAGCTCTCCGGACGCTGACCTTCTTCGCGAGTTCCGTGCGGCGCGATGCTCGCATGGTGTAGCAATGTGACTACGATAAGCCACGTCCAGTGGCTCGGTCGTGAGTGCTGCGCGCGCAGGAGGGGGAGCGATGGCGGGGTTCCTGGCCCGCAGGCTGCTCAGCTACACCGTGCTCGTGATCGTGGCCGCCAGCCTGGCCTACCTGCTCGCCGCCACCGCCCTCGACCCTCGCTCCAACTACGCCGACCGCACCCCCAAGCCGCCGCCGGCCGTGGTCGACGCCCAGCTCACCGCCCTCAACCTCAACGACAGGACCCCGCTGCTGCAGCGCTACGCCGTCTGGGCGGGCGGCGTGCTGCGCGGCGACCTCGGCAGGACGGTCGCGGGCGCGCCGGTCAACGACGACATCAAGCGCCGCGCGGGCGTCACGTTCCGGCTGGTCATCCTGGGGCTGGTGTGCGGCAGCCTGCTGGGCGTGCTGGTGGGCGCGCTGGCGGCCGTCCGGCAGTACGGCTGGTTCGACCGGCTCTCCACCGGGCTGTCGTTCGTGGTGCTCGCGGTGCCGGTGGTGGTGCTGGCCAACATGCTGATCCTGGTGGCGGCGTGGGCCAACCAGCACCTGTTCGGCCGCCAGGTGCTGCTGGTCAGCGGCGAGTACAGCGCCGACGTCGAGGGCTTCTGGGATCAGGTGGTCGACCGGCTCCAGCACCTGATCCTGCCGACGGTCTCGCTCTCGGTGGGGCTGATCGCGGTCTTCAGCCGCTACCAGCGCAACATGATGCTCGACGTGATCGGCGCCGACTTCGTCCGCACGGCCAGGGCCAAGGGGCTGAGCAGGCGCCGGGCGCTGACCCGGCACGCGCTGCGCACCGCGATGATCCCGGTGGTGACCTACTTCGCGTTCACGTTCGGCGCGCTGCTGACGGGGGCCACGTTCACGGAGAAGATCTTCGGCTGGCACGGCCTGGGCGAGCAGCTGATCAACTCGATCTTCAGCAACGACGTCAACACCGTGGCCGCCATCTCCCTGCTGGCCGCCGTCGCCGTGCTGTTCGCCTCGCTGGCCGCCGACCTGCTGCACGCCGCGCTCGACCCGAGGGTGCGGGCCTGATGACGCTCTCGGAGGAGGAGGCCGCCGAGGAGTTGACCGACGGCACGCTGACCAGGGCGCCGTCCAGGGCCCGCATGGTCGCCGGGCGGTTCTTCCGCTCCACGCAGGGGCTGATCGGGTTCGCGGTGCTGGCGCTGATGTTCCTGCTGGCCTTCGTGGGGCCGCTGTTCAGCCCGTGGACGTACACCGACAAGGACTTCACCGCGTTCATGCAGCCGCCGTCGGCCCGCCACTGGTTCGGAACGCTCCAGACCGGCTCCGACGTGTTCGCCGTGACGTTGCGCGGCATGCAGAAGTCGCTGGTCGTGGGGCTGCTGGCGGCGCTGGTCTCGACGGCGCTGGCGGCCGTCGTGGGCGCGTTCGCGGGCTACTTCCTCGGGTGGACCGACCGGGTGCTGAGCTGGGTGACCGACCTGCTGCTGGTGCTGCCCGCGTTCCTGATCCTGGCGATCCTGTCGCCGCTGTTCGGGTCGGGGCAGTGGCCACTGTTCGTGATCATGCTGGCGCTGTTCCTGTGGATGGTGACCTCGAAGATCGTGCGCGGCATGGCGGTCTCGGTGAAGCAGCGCGAGTTCGTCCAGGCCGCCCGCTACATGGGCGTGCCGCCGGTGCGGATCATCTTCCGCCACGTGATCCCCAACCTGTCGTCGCTGCTCATCGTGGACGCCACGCTGAACGTCAGCAGCGCGATCCTCACCGAGACGTCGCTGTCGTACTTCGGCTTCGGCATCCAGCCGCCCGACGTGTCGTTCGGGACTCTCATCGCCGACGGCTCGCGGACGGCGGTGTACGCGCCGTGGACGTTCTGGTTCGTGGCCGGGCTGCTGGTGATCACCGTGCTGGCGGTCAACCTCGTCGGCGACGCGCTGCGTGACGCGTTCGACCCCTCCTCGGGGAGGCCGTGATGGAGGAGCCGGTGCTTGAGGTCAGCGACCTCGACGTCTCGTTCGGCGACGTACGCGCCGTGCGCGGGGTGAGCTACTCCGTACGCCGGGGCGAGGTGCTCGGCATCGTCGGCGAGTCGGGCTCGGGCAAGTCGGTCACCTCGGCCGCGGTGATGGGCCTGCTGCCGCCGGGGGCCCGCGTCAGCGGCTCCGTGCGCCTGCACGGCAGGGAGCTGATCGGCGCCTCCGAACGCACCCTGAACTCCTTGCGCGGCAGGTCCGTGTCCATGGTCTTCCAGGACCCGCTGTCGGCGCTCACCCCGGTCTACCCGGTGGGCGACCAGATCGCCGAGGCCGTGCGCGTGCACCAGCGGGTGAGCAGGGAGACGGCCATGGTCAAGGCCGTCGAGCTGCTGGACCTGGTGGGCATCCCGCGCCCGGCCGAGCGGGCGCTGGCCTTCCCGCACGAGTTCTCCGGCGGCATGCGGCAGCGCGTGGTGATCGCGATGGCCATCGCCAACGACCCCGACGTGATCATCTGCGACGAGCCGACCACGGCGCTCGACGTCACCATCCAGGCGCAGGTGCTGGAGGTGCTCAAGCGGGCGCAGGCCAAGACCGGCGCGGCCATCGTCATGATCACCCACGATCTCGGGGTGGTGGCCGGGTTCGCCGACCGGGTGCTGGTCATGTACGCCGGGCGGCCGGTCGAGGTGGGCGCCGTGGACGACATCTACTACCGCTCGCGCATGCCGTACACCGCGGGCCTGCTCGGCTCCGTCCCGAGGGTGGACCGGCGCGGGCGGCAGCCGCTGACGCCCATCGAGGGCAACCCGCCCTCGCCCGCCGCGCTGCCGCCGGGCTGCCCGTTCGCGCCGCGCTGCCCGATGCGGATCGCGGCCTGCGACGAGGAGGAGCCGCCGCTGTTCGAGGTGGGCCCGGGGCACCGGGCCGCGTGCATCCGGTGGGAGGAGGCGCACCCGCGCGGGCCCGGCCGGCACGCGGCGCCGTCCGACGGCCCGCGGCTGCGCGTACGCGGGGAGCGCAGCGTGCTGGAGGTGCACCGCCTGGTCAAGGACTACCCGCTGATGAAGGGGGCGGTGTTCAAGCGCCGGGTCGGCACCGTGCAGGCGGTCGCCGGGGTCAGCTTCGACATCCGGCAGGGCGAGACGCTGGGGCTGGTCGGCGAGTCGGGCAGCGGCAAGACGACCGCGCTGACGCAGATCCTCGAGCTGACCGCGCCCCAGGAGGGCCGCGTCGTCGTGCTCGGGCACGACACCGCCAAGCTCGGCCGGGCGCAGCGCACGGAGATCCGCCGCGACATGCAGGTCGTCTTCCAGGATCCGCTGGCCTCGCTCGACCCGCGCATGACCGTGCACGACATCCTGGCCGAGCCGCTGCGTACGCACGGGCGGCCGGGCGTGGGGCGGCGCGTGCGCGAGCTGCTCGCCCTGGTCGGCCTCGACCCGACCCACGCCGCCCGCTACCCGCAGGACTTCTCGGGCGGGCAGCGGCAGCGCATCGGCATCGCCAGGGCGCTGGCGCTGGAGCCCCGGCTGCTCGTGCTCGACGAGCCGGTCTCCGCGCTCGACGTGTCGATCCAGGCCGGCGTGATCAACCTGCTCGGCTCGCTCAGGGCCAGGCTCGGGCTGTCCTACCTGTTCGTGGCGCACGACCTGGCCGTGGTGCGCTACATCGCCGACCGGGTGGCGGTGATGTACCTGGGCAGGATCGCCGAGCTCGGCCAGGTCGACGCGGTCTACGACCACCCGGCCCACCCGTACACCCAGGCGCTGCTCTCGGCGATCCCGCTGCCCGACCCGGTACGCGAGCGCGCCCGCGAGCGGATCCTGCTCGAAGGCGACCTGCCCAGCCCGGCCAACCCTCCGACGGGCTGTCGATTCCGCACCAGGTGCCCCAAGTTCCGCGCGCAGCTCACCGACGCGGAGCGCCGGCTCTGCGTCGGCGTGGAGCCCGAGGTGGAGCCGGTGGGTGAGGACCAGGGTGCGGCCTGCCACTACGCAGAGAGACGCGAAGTCGTATAGACCTCGCTCGATCCAGGAGGAATTTCGCGCGATGAACTCATCACCTCTCACCGTGGCCGCGGCCATGGCCGTGGCGATCCCGCTGCTGCTCGCGGGCTGCGGCGCAGGCCGGAGCGGCGGTCCGGGAGGCCAGGACAGCGCCGGGGACGAGCGGGCGATCAAGGCGTCCGACCTCAATCCGCAGCCGCGCGAGAAGGTCAAGGACGGCGGGACACTGCGCTGGGGCATCAACGAGTTCCCCACCCAGTGGAACCGCAACCACGTCGACGGCAACCTCGCGATGGCCGCCGTGATCAGCAACGCGCTGCTGCCCTCGCCGTTCACCTCCGACGAGAAGGCGGAGATCTCCGTCGACACCGACTACGTGCTCGACGCCGAGGTGACCGCGCAGCGGCCCAGGCAGGTGGTGACGTACACGCTGAACCCGAAGGCCCGGTGGTCCGACGGCAAGCCGATCACCTGGGCCGACTACCAGGCGCAGTGGCAGGCGCTCAACGGGCGTGACCCGGCCTTCCACATCGTCTCCTCTACCGGTTACCAGGACATCGAGAAGGTGGCGCGGGGCAAGGACGACCATGAGGTGGTGGTGACGTTCCGCAAGCCGTTCGCCGACTGGCAGGCGTTGTTCGGGCCGCTGCTGCCGCCGGCCACCAACCGCAGCGCGCAGGCGTTCAACAACGCCTGGGTGAACAGGATCCCGGTGACGGCGGGGCCGTTCAAGTTCGGCGGGTTCGACCAGACGGCCAAGACGATCACGATCGTGCGCGACGACTCGTGGTGGGGCGAGCGGGCCAAGCTGGACAAGATCATCTACCGGTCGTCCGAGCAGGACTCGCTGATCGGCGCGTTCAACAACGGCGAGCTGGACATCATCGACGTCGGCACCTCCGCGCCCGACTACGCGCGCGCCAAGGCCACGACGGGCGCCCAGGTGCGCAGGGCGGCCGGCCCCGACTTCCGGCACCTGACCTTCAACGGCTCCAGCGAGCTGCTCAAGGACGTCACCGTCCGGCAGGCGATCCAGCTCGGCATCAACCGCCAGGCCATCGCCCAGTCGGACCTTCAGGGGCTCGACTGGCCGATCGCGCTGCTGAACAACCACTTCTTCATGAACACGCAGGAGGGCTACCAGGACAACGCGGGAGCGCTCGGCGCCTACGACCCAGGCAAGGCCAAGCAGCTGCTGGATGCGGCCGGGTGGAAGCTGAACGGGACGGTCAGGCAGAAGAACGGCAAGCCGCTGGACCTGCGGTTCGTGGTGCCGTCCGGGGTGCAGACCAGCAAGGCGGAGGGCGAGCTGGTGCAGAGCATGCTCGGCCAGATCGGCGTCAAGGTCACGATCAAGGCCGTGCCCAGCGACGACTTCTTCACCAAGTACGTGATCCCCGGCAATTTCGACCTCACCCCGTTCGCCTACATCGGCACGCCGTTCCCGGTGTCCAGCAGCTACGGCACCTACGCCAACGCCTCCAACGGACAGAACTGGAACGCCAACTTCGGGCGCACCGGCTCGGCGGCCATCGACGAGGCCATGAACAGGGCTGCGCAGAGCCTCGACCCCGTCCGCGCCCGCACCGCCACGAACGCGGCCGACAAGCTCATCTGGCAGCAGGTGAACGTGCTGCCGCTCTACCAGCGGCCCCAGATGGTGGCCGTGCGGCAGGAGCTGGCCAACATCGGGGCGCGCGGCTTCGACGACCTGCGCTACGAGGACATCGGTTTCACGGACTGATCCTGTCCGCGATGGACGGTAGAAAGGTCGGGTGAACGTGACGTGGTCCCAGATTCTCTCCTGGCGGTTGAGCAGGCAGTTCGTGAGCGCGGCCGGCGGCGCCGACGCGGTGGCGGTCGCGCGGCGGCTGTGCGGGGTGCAGGCGCAGGTCGCCTCCTCGGCCCGGCTCGCCGTGGCGGTCAGGAGCGCCCGCCCGGACGCCGAGGAGGTCGACCGGGCGTTGCAGGCCGAGCGCACGCTCGTCAAGACCTGGCTGATGCGGGGTGGCACCCTGCACCTGGTGCCGTCCGACCAGCTCGCCGACTACTGCGCGGCGCTGAGCACACTGCGCTTCTGGGAGAAGGGCTCCTGGCAGCGCGGCCACGGTGTCACGGCCGCCGAGATCGCGGCGATCATGGAAGCGGTGCCGGCGGCGCTCGGCGAGCGGGCCCTGACCAGGGAGGAGCTCGTCGAGGCCGTGGTGGCGCGGACGGGTGACGCGCATCTGCGGGAGGCGCTGACCTCCGGCTGGGGCGCGCTGCTCAAGCCGCTGAGCCGGCTGGGCGAGCTGTGCTACGGGCCGCCGCGCGAGGGCAAGGTGACCTTCACCACGCCGCGTTCCTGGGTGCCGGGGTGGCCCGCCGCGCTCCCGCCGGCCGAGGAGGCGGGGGTGCGCCTGGTGCGGGCCTTCCTGGGCGCGCACGGACCGGCCACGCCGGAGATGTTCGACGCCTGGCTGTTCGGCGGGGTGGCACGCAAGGCGGTGCTGAAGGGGTGGTTCAGGGAGCTGGCGCCCGAGCTGACGGAGGTGCGCGCGGACGACGGCGCCACGCTGCTGGCGCTGACCGAGCACCTCGACGAGCTGGCGCAGACCGCGCCGTCGGCGGAGGTGCACCTGCTGCCCGGCTTCGACCAGTACATCCTGGGCGCGCCACGTGACCTCGCGCCGCTGCTGCCGCCGGAGCTCAAGCCCAAGGTGAGCAGGCAGGCAGGGTGGATCTCCCCCGTGGTCGTCCACGAGGGGCGGATCGCCGGGGTGTGGGAGGCCAAGGACGGCGACGTCGTTCTCGACCTCGCCGCCCCCGTGCCCCGGGCGCCGCTCGACCGGGCGGTCGCGCGCATGCGTGAGCTGCTCGACGCGATGCGCGCCTAGCGGTGGGGCCCCGCGGCGATGGGGCGGTCAGGACGTGGTGCCGGCCATGACCCGGTCGACCAGGCCCTTGCTGCCCTCCTCACGCGCGCAGTGGGCGCAGCAGTACCAGTGCTCGCCCGACTGCACGCCGTGCCCGATGACCTTGGTGCCGCAGTGCTCGCAGATGGGCGCCATCGCCTCGATCGCGCACTGGAAGCAGTCGAAGGTGTGCACCGCTCCCTGCGCGTGCACCTCGAACGCCATGTCGTAGTCGTTGCCGCAGGTCTCGCAGACAGCCATGGTGATCCCCTTTTGCAGTCGATCCGCCGGGGGGATACCCGGTTCCGTGGTTCCTTCTCCCCAAGGAAACCCCATTTTCAGGCGGGACGGCGCCCGGCGGCGGCCCGGACGAGCAGCGGCAGGCCCAGGAGGCCGAGCGCGGCCAGCGCGGCGGGCAGCCCGAGCCACCCGCTCAGCCCCGCCACCAGCAGCGGGCTGATCACGAACCCCGTGTAGGAGATCGTGGACACCCCCCACACCATCGTCCCGCTGGGATCGTCGGCCGCGGCCCGGCTGAGCAGGGCGGGCACCACCGGCCCGAGCGCCAGCCCAGTGAGCCCGAACCCGGCCAGCGAGGCCGCCGCTCCCCCGCCGAGCCCCGCCAGGGCGATGCCGGCGCCGCCGCCGACCCCCGCCACCAGGTACAGCACCCTGAGCGGCACCCGGGGCAGCGCCTGCGCGAGCAGGCGGCCGGCTGTCAGCGCGGCCATGTAGATGGCCGGCGCGGCGCTGGCGAGCAGCGGGGTGGCGCCGCGGTGCTCCTCCAGGAGCAGGACCGACCACTGCTCCACGGAGTTCTCGATGATCAGGACGCAGGCGGCCAGCGCCCCCAGCACGACCGCCGCGCCCCACAGCCGCCGCCTGTCGCCTCCGGCCGGCTCCGTCAGGCCGCGGCCCAGGGGCAGCGCGAGGAGGGTGAGCGTGGTGGCCGCCACGATCAGGGCGATGATCAGGAGCACGGTGGCGACGCTCAGCCCGTATGAGCGGGCCAGGCCGGTGAGCGGGGCCGCGGCGATCACCGCCACCGGGAAGGCGGCGTGCACGGGCTGGAACAGGCGGCGGCCGGTCTCGCGCTCGGTGCGCCCGGTGGCCAGGTTCAGCGCGATGTCCAGGGCGCCGCTGGTGGCGCCGACGAGCAGCAGGGCCAGCGCGAGCTGCCAGCCGGTGGTGGCCGCCCCGATGCCGGCCACGGCCAGCGCGAACAGGATCATGGTCGTCGCCAGCGCGGCGCGCTCGCGCCCCCTGGCCAGCCGCCCGGCCAGCGCCATCGCGGGCAGGGCGCCCACCGGTACGGCGCTGAGCGCCAGCCCCAGGTCCCCGGCCGTGATGCCGAGCTCCCCCTTGATGGCGGGCAGCAGGGCCGACCACGACCCCCAGAACACGGCCCACGCAGCACATACCGCGATCAACGGCATTTACCAGAACTCCTTGAAATTTCGGTCAATACACAGTAAAGATCAGCTTTGCCCTAATACCCCTTCGAAGGGAAGCTTGTGCTCATCCGTTCGCTCATGGCGGCGACCCTGGTCGCCGCCGGTATCGCCGCTCTCCCGTCCGCCGCGTACGCCGCCTCTGCCGCGTACACCCCCGAGCGCGTCTGCGGCAAGGGCTTCCACCGCGTCAAGGACGGCCACCGCGCGATGCGGACGCGCAGCGGAGCCGTGTTCGGGCACGTGTATCTGATGTACAACAAGCGCAGCGGCAAGAACTGTGTCGCCGCGATCAAGACCCGCTTCACCGGCACGCGCACGGTCACCGGCGCCTACCTGGAGGTCCGGGGCGGCGGCCGCAGCGAGGACGCGCAGCGCTACCAGTTCTACGCCGAGACCGGGCACATCGACGGCGCCTGGAAGTGCGTGAAGTACGAGGGCTGGACCCGCGACCCCGACAACCGCGTCACGGCGTGGGGCGGGCGCAAGAGCTGGGGTAACTGCGACGGCTGATCCGGGGTAGGGGATCCGCTGAAACCTTTTTCGCCGTACGTGTCACATCCGGGCGGGCTGTCCCGTCCTGGCTGGCGTACGACGAAACCATGGAGGTTCTCATGACCCAGCGGATCAATGTCGCCCAGCAGGTGCCCCAGGCCTTCCACCACTTCCTGGCCGTGGAGAAGCTCCTGCACGAGAGCGAGCTGCCCACCAGCACGCTGGAGCTGGTCAAGCTGCGCGCCAGCCAGATCAACGGCTGCGGCTACTGCGTGGACATGCACAGCCGTGACATGAAGAAGGCCGGCGAGAGCGACGAGCGGCTCTGGATGGTGGCGGCCTGGCGTGACGCCACGGTGTTCACGCCCGAGGAGCGGGCCGCGCTGGCGCTGACCGAGGAGGCGTGCCGGCTCGCCGACCGCGAGGCGGTGCCGGACGCGGTGTGGGAGCAGGCCGCCGCGCACTACAGCGAGAAGCAGCTCGGGCTGCTCATCGTGGCCCTCGCCATGATCAACGCCTGGAACCGGCTGAACGTTGTCGCGCGAACCACGCCCGGGCAGTGACCTGGGGCACCGGCCCACTCGGTAGAAATGCATGGAGCGGGCCGCCCCGCCCGGCTTAGGGTGGCGCGCATGGCGGGTCGCACACACCCGTCGTGCCGCCGCCGCCGAGCGGGGCGGCGCATGGTCGGAGGAGAGCGGACGCGCTTCGGGAAGGGGGAGACCATGAAACGCGTCAGGATCGCCAAGCCGGTGGCCAAACGGCGCACCAGGCCGGCGGAGCTGGACCTGAGGTCCCCGGCGGGTCGCAGGCTTCCCTATTGACGTGCTCCTTACACCGAACTTACGGGGGTATCTGTAGATAACATAGGTAACGGAAACATCACGGGGGGCTCACGATGAAAAGGCTTGGGGTGGTGCCGCCACCCATCGCGCGACACAAGATCCGCGACATCCGCTCGGCCGGTCGCCGCAAGCCTCCCGCCGACCCCAAGGTGATCAACCTGCACGCCTACACCGGCAAGAACGTCATCCGGTTCCCCGGCGGGCCCACTCCGGCCGCCTGAGCAGGCGGAGCGGGCCGGGGCGTCAGCCGTACAGGCGCTTGGCGTAGGCCTCGCCGTAGTAGCTCTCCAGCTGTTCGAGGCTCTCCTCGACCGTCTGCACCTCTTTCACCAGCTTCGCGTGAGACGGCAGCGTGTCGGGGGCCCAGCCCTCGGGCTTCCACAGGGCCGAGCGCAGGAACGACTTCGCGCAGTGGAAGAAGATCTGCTCGATCTCGACGACGAGCGCGAGGTGCGGGCGGTGGCCCTTGACGATCATTTCGTCGAAGAACGGGGCCTCGCGGACGAGCCGGGCCCGGCCGTTGATGCGCAGGGTCTCGTTCCTGCGGGGGATCATAAAGATCAACCCCACATGCGGATTTTTCAGGATATTGCGGAATCCATCCGCTCTGCGGTTCCCCGGGCGGTCCGGGATCGCGATCGTCGTGTCGTCGATGACGTGCACGAAACCGGCCGGGTCGCCCTTGGGCGAGACATCGCAGTTGCCCGCCTCGTCCGAGGTGGCGATGAGGCAGAACGGGGAGGCCGCCAGCCACTCGCGGTCGCGGGCGTGCAGCCGCTGCCGCTCCTTCGTCACGGCCCTCGGCATGACCTCGCCGAGCAGCTCCCGCAGCTCAGCCTCAGACCCGATTTCGACCCAGCTCATCTGATCTATCTCCCTTCGAGGGTTACACCCGATTTTGTCAGGGAATCGGGTCGAGCATCCTGTGTGGCGTCCGAAGGGCGAGACTGACCTGGTCCTGCCGCGTGTCGCCGGCCAGCCCAGGGCCGGGCCGCATCTCGACGTCCTCCAGCCGCACGATGCCGCCGCAGGTCGGGCAGTACGACGTGGGCTCCAGCCGGCCACCGCAGGTCAGGTGGTGGAACAGGCGGTGCGGGCCGTTCACGGCGAGGTGCCGCTCGCCCCACTGCGCCAGCGCCAGCACGGGCAGCCAGAGCTCGCGCCCGACGGCGGTCAGCACGTACTCGTCGCGGGGGGGCGTCTCCTGGTAGCGGCGGCGCTCCAGGACCCCGGCCTCGGTGAGCGTGGACAGTCGCTGGGACAGCACGGCCTTCGGGATGTCGAGGTGGGCCTGGAAGTCGCCGAAGCGGCGCACGCCGTACAGGGCGTCGCGGACGATGAGCAGCGTCCAGCGCTCGCCGATCACCTCCAGCGTGCTGGCCAGCGCGCAGCTCTGGCCGTCGTAGTTCTTGCCGAGTGCCATGGAGCCCATGTTAGTTCATTCATCGAACCGTGTTACGCTGCGCCGCATGAGTTCAATCACTGAACCGACTGTGCGCCCGGGGACGCTCGCCGTCGCGGTGTCGGCGCCGCTGCTCGTCCTGACCAACTTCACGTTGCCGATGGCCACGTTGCCGCAGACCGCCGCCTCCCTGGGCGCCGGGCCGACGGGGCCGGTGTGGATCCTCGGCTCGATCGCGCTCGGGCTGGCCTCGTTGCTGCTGGTGGCCGGTGGGCTGGCCGACGACCACGGGCGCAGGCGGGTGCTCGTGGCGGGGACGTCCGTGCTGGCCGCCGCCGAGCTGGTGGCCGCGCTCAGCCCGAACGTGCCGGTGTTCGTGCTGGCCAGGCTGGTGCAGGGCGGGGCGGGGGCCGCCATGCTGGCCGCGAGCCTGGGCATCGTGGGGCACGCCTACCCGGCGGGGGCCGGGCGGCTGCGGGCCACCGCGCGGTACGGGGCGATGATCGGGCTGGGCACGGCCGTGGGGCCGCTGCTGTCCGGGGCGCTGGCGGCGGTGGCGAGCTGGCGGTCGGTGTACTGGCTGATGGCGGTGAGCGCGGTGGTGCTGGCGGTGGCGTCGGCGCGGACGCTGGAGGAGTCGCGCTCGTCGGTACCGCGCAGGTTCGACGTGCCCGGGGTGGTGCTGCTCAGCCTGGGTGTGGCGGCGCTGGTCGCCGGGGTGACCGAGGGGCGGGCCGGGTGGTCGCGGCCGGTCGTGGTCGTGGCTTTCGTGCTGGCCGTCGTGCTGGTGGGGGCCTTCGTGGCGGTCGAGCGGCGGCGGGCGGAGCCGCTGCTGGACCTGGAGCTGTTCAGGCGGCCGGTGTTCCTGGTGGCCACCGGCGGGGCGCTGGTCGTGGGGGCGGCGGTGGTGGGGCTGCTCAGCTACCTGCCGACCGTGTTGCAGGTGGCGCACGCGCTGACGCCGCTGGACACGGCGCTGCTGTTCGGCGTCTGGTCGGGGCTGTCGTTCGTGGCCTCGCTGGCGGGCGGGCTCGTGCCGCTACGCGCCGCCGCGCGGCTGGCGCTGGGGCTCGGGCTGAGCGCGCTCGGCTTCGCGGGGCTGCTGGGGGTGGGCGGCTCGTTGTCGCTGCCACTGGTCGTCGGTGGGCTGGCGGTGAGCGGGGTCGGGTCCGGGCTGATCAACTCCTCGATCACGCACCTGGCGATCGAGAGCGTGCCCGCGCATCGGGTGAGCATGGGCTCGGGGGCCAACAACACCGCCAGGTACATCGGCTCGTCGCTGGGGGCCGCCGGGGTCGCGGCCGTCGTCGGGAGCCTCGGGCCGGCGCAGGGCGCGACCGTCGCGGTGGTGGGGTGCGTGGTGCTCACGGGCGTCACGGCGCTGGCGGCGCTGCTCGTCCGCGCGTGAGCGCCGCCGCCACCTTCCCCACCTGCGAGCGCCGCCGTCACCAGCGGCGGGCGCGGGCCATCGCGCCGAGGAGCGCGTCACGTTCCAGGGCGAAGCTGCGCGGCTCCACGCCCTGCCGCTCGGCACGCAGGTGCAGCATGGTCAGCTCGGTCGCCGCCTGCTGGTAGTCACTCATGGCCTGCCCGAGCCCCGCTCCCCTGGCCCACTTGCGCGCCGACTTGCGGGCGGACAACGTGGTGAGCATCCGCACGTCGGCGTCGCTGATCAACCCCGTCTGACGGTACGCGGGCAGGTAGTACGCCATCCGGGCGATGAGGTGGCGCCGCTCGACGACGGTCACGACGATGAGCAGGATCAGTGCCGCCATGATGACCAGGTAGGCGACGCCCAGCCACTCCAGCGAGCCGGTGGTGGCGGCGCCGTTCCACAGGCCGTGCAGGAAGACCGCGCCGCAGTAGCCGAGCGGGATCGCAGCGTAGCGGGCGGAGTTGCGGCTGGTGAGCGCGTACGCGACGCCCAGGCCGATCATGGAGGTGTAGATGGGGTGACCGAGCGGGTCGATCAGCCCGCGCAGCACGAAGAGCTGGACGGCGGCGCCGGCCCCGTCCGCGTTGAACGCCAGCAGGTAGTAGCCGACGTTCTCCACGGCGGCGAAGCCCAGACCGGCCATGGAGGCGTACACGATGCCGTCGGTCAGGCCGTCGATCTCGGCCCGCCGGCGCAGGAGCAGCAGCAGGGCCGAGCCCTTGAGCGCCTCCTCGATGATCGGCGCGAGCACGACGACGCCGATGTTCTCCACGGCCGAGGAGGTGTAGCCGGCCCTGGCGAACAGCTGCTGGCCGGCGAGCGTCAGCGCGATGCCCGCCACGATGGCCACCCCCGCACCCCAGGCGAAGGCGAAGGCGAGGTGCAGCTTCGGCTCCGGTTCGAGCCTGTCGAGCGACAGCACCGCCGCGAGCAGCACCGGCAGGGGCGCCACGGCCAGCAACGCCGACAGGCCGAACCCGATGGGGCCACCGGAGAGCAGCATGACGGCCAGCACGACGAGCGCGATGACTCCGGAGACGACCAGACCGATCAGCAGGGCCTTGCTGGGGCGCTGGACGAGCGGGGGAGCAGTCATGGTGATGCCTCTCTTCCCGTTGGCTTCGCCCACTATGCGCGCCCCGCATCTACAGGCGCTTAAAGGTCGCTTGATTCGCGGTAGTACGGATCGGCCACGACGGGTTCACCGTCGGTGTACGAATACACCTCGCGTCCGTCGATGAACACCTTCAGCGCCCGGCTCATGATGTCGAGCGGGTCGCCGGACCAGATGACCACGTCGCCGTCGAGCCCGGGCCGCAGCGCGCCCACCCGGTCGTCGAGCCCCATGATGCGGGCCGGGTTGACGGTGATCGAGCGCAGCGCGGCGGCCGGGTCGAGCCCCTCCTTGACCGCGAACGTGGCCGAGTGGACCAGGAAGTGGATCGGCACCACGGGGTGGTCGGTGGTGATCGCCACCTCGACGCCCGCCCTGTCCAGGATGCCGGGGTTGCGCAGCGAGCGCTGGCGCAGCTCGACCTTCGACCGGCTGCCGAGCAGCGGGCCGATGATGACCGGCACGTTCCGCTCGGCCAGGACGTCGGCCAGCAGGTGGCCCTCGGTGCCGTGGTTGATCACCAGGCGGTAGCCGAACTCGTCGGCCAGCCGCAGCGCGGTCGCGATGTCGTCGGCCCGGTGGGTGTGCTGGCACCACGGCAGCTCGCCGTCCAGCACGCGGACCAGCGTCTCCAGCGTGCCGTCGCGGTCGAACGGCGTGCCCTCCTGCTCGGCGGCGGCCTTCCTGGCCCGGTAGTCCTGCGCCCGCATCAACGCGTCGCGGATCACCGCGGTCACGCCCTGCCTGGTGGAGGGGAGCTTCTTCTGGTCGCCGTACACCCGCTTGGGGTTCTCGCCGAGCGCGCTCTTGACGCTCACCGGCTGCTTGAGCAACATCTCGTCCACCGACCTGCCCCAGCACTTGATCGCCACGGTCTGGCCGCCGATCGGGTTGCCGGAGCCGGGCTTGATCACCGCGGTGGTGACCCCGCCGGACAGCGCGTCGCCGAAGGCCAGGTCGGCCGGGTTGATGGCGTCGAGCGCGCGCAGCCGGGCGCCGTTCGGGTCGGTCATCTCGTTGGTGTCCTGGCCGGCCCAGCCCTCGGCCTCCTCGTGCACGCCGAGGTGGCCGTGTGCCTCCACGAAACCGGGCAGCACCCACGCACCGGCGGCGTCCACGATCCGGGTCCCCTCCGGCACGGCCACGTCCCGGCCGACCGCGGTGATCTTCCCGTCCTGGATGAGCACGGTGCCGCCGTCGATGGGGTCGCCGTCGACCGGGACAACATATCCGCTGGTAATGGCAAGATTCATGACTTGTAACCTACCGGAGTGGGTAGTGGGCCCGGATGATCGCAGATCTCTACAGACGATGGTTGCTGGAGCTCTGGAACGGCGATCTCCAGCTGGCGCACGAGCTGGTCACCCCCGACTTCGTCGGCCACTGGCCCGGCATGGACGTCTCCGGCCCCGACGGGCTGGTGGAGGCGCTGCGGCAGGGGCACGCGCCGTTCGCCGAGGTCGAGGTCACGCTGGACGTCGGGCCGATCGTGGACGGGGACCTGGTGTCGGCCAGGTGGACGTTCGCGGGCACGTACCGGGGCGGGCTGCCGGGCGTGACGGCGGCCGAGGGCACCCGGATCGCGTTCAGCGGCCACGACATCCTGCGGGCCAAGGACGGGCGGTTCACCGAATACTGGGTCATCTCAGACGCGCAGTCACTCAACCGCCAGCTCGGTATAGGGTGACATTTCGCGATTGATGAGGGCTGGTGCATGACGGAGAACTACGGCCCCGGCGGGGGGCCGGATCCTCTGTCGCCGGGCGACGAGGAGCTGTCGGACCTCCTGGCCGGACAGCGCTTCGGCGCCCTGGCCACCATCCAGGCCGACGGGCGGCCGCAGCTGTCCACCGTCGCCTACACCTGGGATCCCCGCCGGCGCGTGGTGCGGATCTCCACCATCGCCGATCGTCTCAAGGTGCGGCAGCTCCAGAAGGATCCGCGCTGCTCGCTGTACGTGGCCAGCGACGACTTCCGCGTGTTCGCGGTGGCGGAGGGCGAGGCGGAGCTGTCACCGGTGAGCCTGGAGGCCGGGGACGAGGTGGGCCTGGAGCTGCTGGCGATGCGGGGGGCCGCCCTCTCGGAGCCCGAAGCGCAGCTGGCGTTCCTGCGGCAGATGGTGGCTGACCGGCGGCTGGTGATCCGGCTGCGGGTCTCGCGCCTGTACGGGACCGCGCTGCCCGTGGGCTGACCCGCCACGCGACCCTTGTCAGGAGAGCGGGGCGGGCTTACGATCCGGCTAATTGTTAGGAAACTTTCTTTAATGAAAGGTCTCCGACGTGCGCCGATTAGCCACCCCCCTGATCGCCGTCCTCCTGCTCACCACCCTGTACGCCCTCCCGGCCCAGGCCGCGAGCCGCCTGATCGCCACGTTCTCCCTGTCCGGCACCACCGGCACCTTCGTGGTGAGCAACCCGGGCACGACCGCCGTGACCGGCTGGTCGATCGTCTTCGAGCTACCTCCCGGAGTCACCGCCTCCACCCCCCAGAACGCCACCATCAGGCAGAACGGCACCAAGGTCACCCTGACGCCCGCGTTCTACATCAACACCGTGCAACCGGGCAGGACCACGGAGCCGTACAGCCCCAAGCTCGCTCTCAGCTTCCCCGTCCAGCCGGTCAGCTGCCTGATCGACGGCGCGAACTGCGACGGCAGCGGCGGCGACCCGCCCGCCAAGCCGCCGGTCAGCGCCACCTACGACGTGAACGGCACCGCCGCCAAGTTCGTGGTGGCCAACAACGGCACGGCCGCGCTCAACGGCTGGACGATCGTGTTCGACCTGCCCGCCGGGGTCACCGCGAGCAACGCCCAGCACGCCTCGCTCAGCCAGAGCGGCCGTACGGTGACGCTCACCCCCGCGCACTACAACACGACCGTGAACGCGGGCGCGACCACCGAGCCCTACAGCCCGTCCTTCACCGTCAGCGCGGCGGGCGCCGAGCCGGTGAGCTGCCGGATCAACGACCTGAACTGCGACGGCAGCCCCGACGCGCCGCCGGGCGCGCCCGGCAACCTGCGCTCCCCCGCCAGGACCACGAGGACCGTCACGCTGGCCTGGGACGCCGCCGCCCCCGGCAGCCTGCCGATCACCGGATACGAGATCTACAACGGCTCCTCGGTCGCCGCCTCCGTCACCGGCACCACGGCGATCGTGTCCGGGTTGTCGCCCTCGACCGCGTACACGTTCACGGTCAGGGCCAAGGATCGCAAGGGCACGCTGTCACCGGCGTCCGCACCCCTGGCGGTCACCACCCGGAACCCGGCCGACGACACGCAGCCGCCGACGGCGCCGGGTGAGCTGCGCAGCACCGCGCGGACGTCGTCCAGCGTCACGCTGACCTGGGCGGCCTCCTCCGACAACTCCGGCATCGCGAGCTACGACGTCTCCATCGGCTCCTCGGTGGCGGCGACCGTCTCCGGCACCACGGCAGTCGTCTCCGGGCTGTCGCCCTCGACCGAGTACGCGTTCACCGTGCGGGCCCGCGACCTGTACGACAACCTCTCCCCGGCGAGCACACCGGTGCGGGTGACCACGGCGGACATCGTCGAGACCGGCTACGCCCGCGTCGGATATTTCGTGCAATGGGGCATCTACGGCCGCCAGTACTTCGTCCGCAACCTCGACACCACCGGCGCCGCCGCCAAGCTGACCCACATCAACTACGCCTTCGCCAACATCGACCCGCAGAACCTCACCTGTCTGCAGGGCGTCACGAAGGGAACCACCACCGACCCGCAGGATCCGAACCAGGGCGACGGCGCCGGTGACGCGGAGGCCGACTACGGCCGGCCGTTCAGCGCCGCGCAGTCGGTGGACGGCGTGGCGGACACCGGCTGGGAGAAGCTGCGCGGCAACTTCAACCAGCTCAGGAAGCTCAAGCTCAAGCACCCGCACCTGAAGGTGCTGATCTCACTGGGCGGCTGGACGTACTCGAAGTACTTCTCCGACGTGGCGGCCACGGACGCGGCGCGCAAGAAGTTCGTGGCGTCCTGCATCGACATCTACATCAAGGGCGACCTGCCCGCCTACAACGGCGCTGGCGGCCCCGGCACGGCGGCGGGCATCTTCGACGGCATCGACCTGGACTGGGAGTGGCCGGGCGCCGAAGGGCATCCGGGCAACCACGTCAGCCCGGCCGACAAGGCGAACAACACGCTGCTGATCGCCGAGTTCCGCCGCCAGCTCGACGCGCTGACGGCCACGACGGGCAAGCGGTACCAGCTCACGGCGTTCACCCCGGCCGACCCGGCCAAGATCGCCGCCGGCTGGGACCTCCCTGAAGTCACGAAATCTCTGGACATCTTCAATGTCCAGGGGTACGACTTCCACGGCGCGGGCAGCGACAACTCCTGGGAGCCGAACCGCACCGGCCACCAGGGCAACCTGTACCTCGACGCCGACAGCCCGTACGACCCGGACTTCAGCGTCGAACGCGCCGTGGACGTCTACCTCCAGGCGGGCGTCCACCCCCGCAAGATCACGATCGGCCTGGCGTACTACGGCCGCGGCTGGCAACGGGTGGCCGACGGCGGCCGATACGGCGAATGGCAGCAGGCCGGCGGTGCCGCACCCGGTCAGTTCCAGGAGGAGGCGGGCACGCGCGGCTACACGAACCTGCTGGCCATGGTGCCGGGCTGCACGGTCAGGCATGACGAGCAGGCGGTGGCCACGTACTGCTTCACCGGGGACGGTGGGCAGTGGTGGACGTTCGACGACGCCTGGTCGATCGGGAAGAAGACGGCCTGGTTGCGGAGCAAGGGGTTGCTCGGGGCGATGATCTGGGAGATGTCCGGCGACTCCGGCACCCTGACCACCGCACTGGACGCGGGCCTGCGCTGACACCCGACCCCGACCCCGACCCCGACCCCGGGGCGGGGGCGTGCGCGGAGCGCCCCCGCCCCGGCCACCGGCGTGATGGCCCGAGCGCGATGGTTGGAGCGGGGTGGCCGGACCGGGGAGGCGGGAGAGTCCGCGCCTCGGCCGCCACGCCGGTCGGCCCCCCAGGTTTCCGTGTCGAATGCTCATCCGCGCGGCCCCATCGCGTTACTCTGCTCTCAACTGCAAGTCACGAGCCCTTGTCACCGTCGAGTCGTCAGCTCTCCCGAGCCGAGGAGACCCATGTTCCGGCGACTCGCCGTCCTCATCGCGACCTCCCTCTCCCTCCTCCCCCTCGCCACCCCCGCCGAAGCCGCGACCGTGCTCAACGTCGCGCACCGCGGCGCCTCCGCCTACGCCCCCGAGAACACGATCGCCGCCTTCGAGCTGGCCGCCTCACAGGGCGCCGACGTGTTCGAGCTCGACGTCCAGGAGACCAAGGACCACGAGCTGGTCCTCATGCACGACACGACGCTGTCCCGCACCACGGACGCCGAGCGGGTCTTCCCCGACCTGGCCCCGTGGAACGTCGGCGACCTCACGCTCGACCAGATCCGCGAGCTGGACGCCGGCTCGTGGCTGTCGGACAAGTACGACGGCGAGCGCGTGCCCACCCTCGGCGAGGCGCTGCGCGAGATGGGCGGCTCGGGCCTGGGCCTGCTGCTGGAGGTCAAGGCGCCGGAGTTGTACGCCGGGATCGAGGAGCGCCTGGCCGCCGAGCTGCGCCGCCATTCCTCCTGGCTGGCACCGGGCAGGCTGGTGGTGCAGTCGTTCGACTGGGAGTCGATGCGCAGGTTCGACCGGTTGCTGCCCGAAGTGCCGATCGGGCTGCTCGGCACGCCCTCGGCCGGGGAGCTGCCGGGGCTGGCCAAGTTCGCCGACCAGATCAACCCGCCGTACACCACGCTCACGGCCTCGTACGTGCGCCGCGTGCACTCCCTCGGGATGAAGCTGCTCACCTGGACCGTCGACAGCTCGGCCACCATGCGCCGCATGATCGCCTACAGGGTGGACGGCATCATCACCAACCGGCCCGACGTGCTGAGCGACGTCCTCAGCTCCTGACCTGCCCGCGACCGCCTACCGACCACCAGAGGGCGCCGCCGGGACCGGGGCCACCGTGGCCCGGTCCCACGCCGCCCGCAACGCCAGCCAGAAGATCAGCGCATACCCGGCGAACAGCCCCAGCATCGCCGCCATCAACGCCATCTCCGGCAGCCCTGTAGCGTCCATCAGATAGTCGATCACCGCGACGTAGTCCCGCTCCGCCCAGTGCCACACCGCGTACACGATGAGCTGCAGCAACGGGCTCACCACGAACGCGGTCCCGGCCAGCGTCGCCAGCACCCGGGCGGAGCCGCGCCGCGCCGCCAGCAGCCCGATCGCGGCCCAGGCGACCACCTGCGTGACGAGCACCCCGGACACGGCGACCAGTACGTTGCCCCACGGGTCCGGAGCGTTCCTGTTGTAGTCGATGCAGCAGTCCAGTCCGACGATCATGTCCTGGTTGCCGATCAGCCACGCCACGGCCACCATGGCCAGCCTGTGCACCCCGTACAGCACCGCGCCGAACACCACGGCGAGCACCGCGATTCGCCTCATAACCGGCAGCATGACGATCGCAGCGCGCCCGATCCATCCCGCTGTCCGCTACTGGACATCCCGCTCCGGACGCCGGCCGCCCCGAACCTGCCGAGGGGGATCCGGAACTCAGTCCGGCCCCCCCTCGACACCCCGCTCTCAGCGGATCAAGCCGCGACCGCCCGCTGACAGGCCACTACGCGGGTTCAGCTGCAGCCGCTGGTCGAGCCGCAGCCCTCGCACACGTAGCAGCTACCGGCCGGACGCATCTTCGTACCGCACGTCATGCACAGCGGCGCGTCGGCGGTGAAGCGCTGGTGGCTCTCCAGCGTCAGCTCCTGAGTGGCCGGCCGGTCGTCCTCCTTCGGCTGGGCGGCCTCGATCGGCGCCGACTGGGCCAGCGCCTCCCGGTCCACCGTCTCCTGCAGGGCCGCCGGGTCCTCGCCGCGCTGCTGCGCCGCCCGCTCGGCCGCCGAGAAGATGCCCAGCGCCGCCCGCTCGTCGTAGGGCAGGTGGTCCAGGGCCAGGCGGCGGAAGATGTAGTCCATCACCGAGGTGGCCATGCGGATGTCGGGGTCGTCCGTCATGCCCGCCGGCTCGAAGCGCATGTTGACGAACTTGCTCATGTACGTCTCCAGCGGCACGCCGTACTGGAGCCCGATGGAGATCGCCACCGAGAACGCGTCCATGACGCCCGCCAGCGTCGAGCCCTGCTTGGACATCTTGAGGAAGACCTCGCCGAGCCCGTCGTCGGGGTAGGACGAGGCGGTCATGTAGCCCTTGGCGCCGCCCACCGTGAAGCGGGTGGTCATGCTCGGCCGCTGGTTCGGCATGCGCCGCCGGGTCGGCCGGTTGACCTCGATGACCTTGACCTCGGGCTCCTTCGGCTGCTCCTGCTGCTTCTTGGAGCCGTCGCCGGCCGACAGCGGCTGGCCGACCTTGCAGTTGTCGCGGTAGACGGCCAGCGCCTTGAGGCCGAGCTTCCAGCCCTCCAGGTAGACCTGCTCGATGTCGTCGATCGTGGCCGACTCGGGCAGGTTGACCGTCTTGGAGATCGCGCCGGACAGGAACGGCTGCGTGGCCGCCATCATCCGGACGTGGCCCATGGGCGCGATCGCCCGCTCGCCCATCGCGCAGTCGAACACCTCGTAGTGCTCGGGGCGCAGGCCAGGCGCGTCGACGACGTGGCTGTGCTCGCCGATGTACTCGACGATGGCCTCGATCTGCTCCTGCTGGTAGCCGAGCTGCTTGAGCGCCCGCGGGATCGTCTGGTTGACGATCTGCATCGAGCCGCCGCCGACGAGCTTCTTGAACTTGACCAGCGCCAGGTCCGGCTCGATGCCGGTCGTGTCGCAGTCCATCATCAGGCCGATCGTGCCGGTGGGCGCGAGGAGGCTGGCCTGGGCGTTGCGGTAGCCGTTCTTCTCGCCCAGCTTCAGGCACTCCGACCACTGGCGCGACGCCTCGGAGTGGATCTTCGCGTCCATCGAGCCGATCGTGCGCAGGTCGTCGTTGGCCGCGGCGTGCTTGCGCATGACGCGCTTGTGCGCCTCGGCGTTCCTGGCGTAGCCGTCGTACGCGCCGACGACCCCGGCCAGCTCGGCGCTGCGCCGGTAGGACACACCGGTCATCAGGGACGTGATCGCCCCCGCCACGGCACGGCCGCCGTCGGAGTCGTAGGCGTGGCCGGTCGCCATGAGCAGCGCGCCCAGGTTGGCGTAGCCGATGCCGAGCTGACGGTAGGCGCGCGTCGTCTCGCCGATCTTCTCCGTGGGGAAGTCGGCGAACGTGATCGAGATGTCCATCGCGGTGATGATCAGCTCGGTCAGCTTGACGAAGTCGGCCACGTTGAAGGAGTTGTCGTCCTTCAGGAACTTCAGCAGGTTGATGCTGGCCAGGTTGCAGGAGGAGTTGTCGAGGTGCACGTACTCCGAGCACGGGTTGCTGGCCGTGATCCGGCCCGTCTCCGGCGTGGTGTGCCAGTCGTTGATCGTGTCGTCGTACTGCACGCCGGGGTCGGCGCACTCCCACGCCGCCTTGGCCATCTTGCGGAACAGGTCTCTCGCGTCGACCTTCTCGATGACCTCGCCGGTCAGGCGGGCCCGCAGGCCGAAGTCGCCGCCCTGCTCCACCGCGCGCATGAACTCGTCGGAGACGCGCACGGAGTTGTTGGCGTTCTGGTACTGGACGGAGACGATGTCCTTGCCGCCCAGGTCCATGTCGAAACCGGCGTCACGCAGCGCGCGGACCTTGTCCTCCTCGCGCGCCTTGGTCTCGATGAACTCCTCGATGTCGGGGTGGTCGACGTCCAGCACGACCATCTTGGCCGCCCGGCGGGTCGCGCCGCCCGACTTGATCGTCCCCGCGCTGGCGTCGGCGCCGCGCATGAAGGACACCGGCCCGCTGGCCGTGCCGCCGCTCGACAGCAGCTCCTTGGACGAGCGGATCCGCGACAGGTTCACCCCCGAACCCGAACCGCCCTTGAAGATCACACCCTCTTCCTTGTACCAATCCAGGATCGACTCCATGGTGTCGTCCACGGAGAGGATGAAACAGGCGCTCACCTGCTGCGGCGACTGCGTGCCCACGTTGAACCACACCGGCGAGTTGAACGCGAACACCTGGTGCGCCAGCGCGTGCTTCAGCTCGTGGTCGAAGATCTCGGCGTCCTCTTCGCTGGCGAAGTAGCCGTTCTCGAGACCCGTCCTGGTGTAGACGCCGACGACCCGGTCGATCAACTGCTTCAGGCTCCACTCGCGCTGCGGGGTGCCCACGGCGCCGCGGAAGTACTTGGTCGTCACGATGTTGGCCGCGTTCACCGACCAGAACTCGGGGAACTCGACGCCCCGCTGCTCAAAGTTGATGGACCCGTCGCGCCAGTTCGTCATGACGACGTCGCGGCGCTCCCACTGGATCTCGTCATACGGGTGCACGCCGGGCTTGGTGAAGATCCGCTTCATCTTCAGTCCCTTACGCGGACGCTTGCCCCCGCGCGTGACTGAACCGCTGGCCGTCTCCGTCATGACTCCCCCTTCTCCGCCTTCAACTGTTTGATCTCGGCCTCGAAGTCCGCCAGGCTCTCGAAACCGCGATACACCGATGCGAACCGCAGGTAGGCGACCTCGTCCAGCTCCCGCAGCGGGCCCAGGATGGCCAGGCCCACCTCGTTGGAGGGGATCTCGGCCGCGCCCTTCGCCCTGATGGCCTCCTCCACCCGCTGCCCGAGCTGTGCCAGCGAGTCCTCGCTGACCGGCCTGCCCTGGCACGCCCGCCGCACGCCCGCGACGACCTTGTCCCGCGAGAACGGCTCCGTCACTCCGCTGCGCTTGCTCACCATCAGCAGTACGGTCTCCTGCGTGGTGAATCTGCGCCCGCACTCGGGACAGGTGCGGCGGCGCCTGATGGCCGCGCCGTCATCCGTGGAGCGACTGTCGATGACCCTGGTGTCAGGGTGGCGACAGAACGGACAGTGCACGCTTCTCGCCTCCAAGAACCTGCGGCCACCACACGCGCCCTCACCCGCCATGACGGGACGCTCGCGCACACTCCACGGCTGTCCATGGAGCGGTCACGGAAACACAAGGTGTGGTGAACTACATCGGTGTAACTACTAGATGTTGTGGTCCAACCGTAGAAGCGCGCGACCATGAACGCAAGTTGAGCGGACCCATCCGGCCGAAGTCGCTGATCAGCCCACCATCATCATCCGCCTCCGGCGTGTCGCCCTGCGACTGCGATCTTCTTGCAGGTCGGAGCGTCACATCGGTTGCTTGCGGCCTCGATGGTGAACAAACCTCACAAAGGTACCCGAGGAAACGCCCACCATTCCCACCCCTTCGTTCTCACCCGGGAAGGCATGCTTCCACGGACCCGTGGAGGCTTGCTTCCCCGCGCCCCGGAAGGTTGCTCCAAGGCGGGCGAGCCAGGCAGGCGAGGCGACACAGGCAGGCAACGCAGGCAGGTAGGCAACGCAAGCAGGCCAGGCGACGCAGGCAGGCAGGCGACGCGGAGCATGGAAGCGAGGCACGCGGACGACGCAGGCGAGGGCGAGGCAGGCCGGCGAGGCGGCTAGGCGAGGCAGGTGGGTGCACGAGGTGTGGCGGGCGAGGCAGAGCGAGCCAGCGAGGCGAGGACATCGGTGCAACCCCGCAGCACAGCTCACCTCGGTGCGCCCGCCGCCGGGCCCCGACGCCGCCACGTACGGCGTGCCGACATGGCCCAGACCGTCGGCACGGCGAGCGCACCATGACGCGGCAGGACGATCGGCACCGCGATCAGCGTAAGGCGGCAGTGTTCTTCGGGACGTAGATGCGGGTGCCCGGCCGGATGAGCGAGTCGGACAGGCCGTTCAGCCGCTTGATCTCCGCCACCAGAGCCCCCGGGTCATCCCCCTCGGAGAGCGCGTCGGCGATCTCCCACAATGTGTCCCCCTTGTGCACCTCGACCCACGGCAGCCCGGCATGACCGGCCACCACGACCCGCACTTCCGCGTGCCCCGCCGCCCGCGTACCGAGCCAGAACCCACCCAGAGACAGCAAGGCCGCAACCACCACCAGCACGACCCGCCCCCGCCGGGTCAGCCGCACCGGAGCGGCGCTCCTCCTGGAAACACCTGACCGCCTGGCAATAACCGACCGCCCGAAGACACCAGACCGTCCTGAGACACCGGACCGCGCAGAGACACCCCGCTGCGCAGAGACACCAGACCGCACAGAGATGCCAGACCGCGCAGAGACACCCGGCCGCGCAGAGACACCTGGCTGGACAGAAGCAGCTGAGCGCCCGATGACGGCTAGCTGCCCAGAGCCCTCTGAGCGCCCATGGACGTCCGGCCCCCCAGAGGCAGCCGACCGGACGGTAACGGCCGAGCGCCCGAAGGCACGCCGCCGGCCGAAGAAGGCCTGACGTGCGAAGAGCCACAGCCGCCCGCCCACGGCACCCCGCCGCCCGCGGGCACCGCCGTCCCGCCCGAAGGCCCCGTCGTGCCGCAAGGCACCGTCATCCCGAGCGGAGACAGCACCAGCCCGAGCCGGGACGGCCCCTCGCCCGACACGACCATCACCCTGTCCGGCACGACCACCGCCCTGCCCCGCGCGACCAACACCCTGCCTTGCGCGACCGCCTCCCTGTCCAACACGACCACTCCCCTGCCCGGCACGACCACCGCCCTGCCCGGCACGGCCGCTCCCCTGCCCGGCACCACCACCGCCCTGCCCGGCACGGCCACGGCCCGTCCAGGCACGGCCACCGCTCTGCCCGGCACGGCCACCCCCTGTCCAGGCGCGCCCGCTCCCCCGCACAACACGACCATCCCCCTCCCCCACACGGCTGCTTCCCTCTTCCCCCCGACCGCGCCACTCCCCAGCGGAGGCAGCACGCTTCCCGGCGGAGGCTCCACCCCGCTGCCGAGCCGTCAGATCCCCCCGCTGCCCCGCAGAATCGCCGTGGCCCGGCCGGGCACCGGCTCCCCGCGCCCTCTCTCGCCCCCCTGCGCCCTTCCCCCCTCCACTTCGCGTCCCTCGTGCCTCACCCTTCTCACCGGACCTGCGACCCGCCGCGGCGTCGCCCCCCTCACCCTGCCGCCGCTGACCCCTCCCCAGGGGCGGCGAGACAGGGGGATCCGGGGTGTCCTCGCCCGTGCGCGGTGACGGGACGAGCCGCAAATGGGATCTTCCACCACCACTCGAACGGGGCCCCAGCCTCTTGCCCGAATTCCCGCGAACAGCGGACCCCGCCCGCGTATTGTCGGCGCGTCGATCCTCACTCTGCGTGGCATCGGCGATCAGGGTGAGCTGGTTGACGTCTTCGCTGGTCGTGTCCGGATTTGTGGGCGTTCGCATGGATGACCTCCTGCCGTGTGGCCTGAGGAAAAGGCCAAATAAAGATCAGCAAATCGAACACGATGTCGATCGAACTCCCGTACGATGTTGTACACCACGCTGGCGACAATTTCGAGGAAGACTCGAACAATTGTTTGAAGATGATCTTCAACAGCGATACGGTCGCTGTGTGCGACATCAGGACCACGGACCGGGAGGTGCGCCGGTGAGGCGGGCCTCCAGGCGAGGAGGAAGAGCATGACCGAGCGGGATGACGCAAACGGGGTCAGCGACCTCGCGGTGCGCCGGCGAGACTCCCTGGGCTTGACTCCCAGGCAGCGCAAGATCCTCGAAGTGATCCGCGACTCGGTGCAGCAGCGCGGATATCCACCGTCCATGCGTGAGATCGGCGAGGCGGTGCAGCTGACCAGCACGTCCAGCGTGTCACACCAGCTCACCGCGCTCCAGCGCAAGGGCTACCTGCGGCGCGACCCGCACCGGCCGCGCGCGCTCGAGGTCCGCCTCCCCGGCGAGCCCGTGCTCTGGGTCGACCCCGACGCCACCGACGAGGAGCCCACGGTCAACCGCCCGACGGCCGCCTACGTCCCCCTCGTGGGCCGCATCGCCGCCGGTGGGCCGATCCTGGCCGAGGAGAGCGTCGAGGACGTCTTCGCCCTGCCCAAGCAGCTCGTCGGTGAGGGCACGCTGTTCCTCCTGCAGGTCGCCGGTGACTCGATGATCGAGGCCGCCATCGCCGACGGCGACTGGGTGGTCGTGCGCCAGCAGCCCGTCGCGGAGAGCGGCGACATCGTGGCCGCCATGATCGAGGGCGAGGCCACCGTCAAGACCTTCAAGCGCAAGGACGGCCACGTCTGGCTCGTCCCGCACAACCCCAACTACGAGCCCATCCCCGGCGACGAGGCCAGCGTCCTGGGCAAGGTCGTAGCGGTCCTGCGCCGCCTCTGACGGAGGCGGGCCAGGGCCCGGGCGCGCGTCCGACCGCTCGCGCCGCGAACCGGCGCGCGCCGAAAAAACACGCCCTGCGGGTACGCCGTCGCACGGCTACGGCCCTGGGGCGCTGCGTGCTGAGTGGGCTTCCTGTTGACGGCGGAGCCCGGCGTGCTTTTGGACCGTTCCGATCTACGGAGTTTTTGGATCGTTCTCGGCGCGACGATGTGGTGGTGCAGGCCCTTGAGCGTACGGTGGCGGGCAGCGGGCGCGATCTCACGTACCGTCCCGGACCGCGCAGCATGAACCCACCCGTCGCGGGCGGTGCGCGGGACCTGAGAGTACGGGCGCAAGAGCGAGGTGCGACACCAGGTGTAAGCGCAGGCGGCGCGCGGCCGGGCGATGTCCGGATGTGGCAGAACCGCGTCATGGCGGTCATGAAGGCATATTGGCGACAATAGGTGCATGCCCGCTTCACACCGTGTCGTAGTCGCCGTGTTCCCCGACGTCGATCTGCTCGACGTCACCGGCCCCGCAGAGGTGTTCGCGGTCGCGAATCGGGAGATGTCCGGCCGGACGCCCTACCAGGTGCTGCTCGCCGGGCCGGACGGCGGCCAGGTACGCACGAGCGCCGGGGTGCGCCTCGCCACCGACCTGACCTTCGACCAGGTGGGTGACCGGGTCGACACGCTGGTGGTGCCCGGAGCGGTCGATCGGGACGGTGTTCCGGTGATCGATCCGCAGCTGGTGGACTGGATCGCCGACACCGCCCGCCACGCCGAGCGGGTCGCCTCCGTGTGCGTCGGCGCTCACCTGCTGGCCGCCGCGGGCCTGCTCTCGGGCCGGACGGCCACCACGCACTGGGCCACCGCCGAGCGGCTGGCCACCGACCATCCCGACGTCACCGTGGACCCCGACCCGATCTACATCCGGTCGGGCAAGGTGTGGACGGGCGCGGGCATCAGCTCCTGCATGGACCTCGCGCTCGCGCTGGTCGCCGAGGACCACGGCGAACGGCTCGCGCTGGCCGTCGCCCGGCAGCTCGTGATGTACCTCAAGCGGCAGGGCGGGCAGAGCCAGTTCAGCGTTCCGCTCTGGCAGGCGCCTACCGAGCGGCGCGACATCGACGAGCTGCGCGTGTGGATCACGGCGAACCTCACCGCGGATCTGTCGGCGGCGGCGCTCGCCGAGCGCGTCTGCCTGAGTGAGCGGCATTTCGCCAGGGTTTTCCGTAAGGAGACCGGCTCCACCCCGGCCGGGTACGTCGAGGCGGCGCGGGTGGAGGCGGCGCGGCGGTTTCTGGAGGGGACGGATGAGCCGCTCGATCGGGTCGCCACCGCATGCGGGCTGGGGTCGCCGGAGACGCTGCACCGGGCCTTCCGGCGGCGGCTCGGCACCACTCCGGCCGCTTATCGCCGTCGTTTCCGTACCGCTGCCTGACATGCCGCCGGTGGTGATCGGGCTGACAGCTTCCGCGCTCCGACGGCTCGGTCTTCAGCCCCTTTCCATGCCAAGCCCCCGGCCCGGCCACTAGCCGCTTCTCATCCCAAGCTTCCGGCTCGCCAGGCCGGTGATTCACCCTGCCCTACAACCGAAGGAGGAGACCATGACCGTCTCGACGACCCTGCGTGATGTGATCGGCCTCGACAATGCGCTGCCGGCTCTGTCCGCCAGCACGCTGATCCTGATCGACCTGCAGAACACCTACCGCACCGGCGTCATGGCCCTGCCCGATGCCGAGCGCGCGCTGGACTCGGCGGCTCGACTGCTGGAGCGGGCCCGGGCTGCCGGGACCTCGGTGATCCACGTCATCAATGACGGGGGTGAAGGGACTCCTTACGACATCCGCGCGGAGATCGGGCAGATCGCTCCTCAAGTGGCGCCTCAGGATGGCGAGCCGGTCGTTGTGAAGGGGTTCCCGAATTCCTTCCACGAGACCAGCCTTCTGGAGACGCTGCGTGGGCTGGAGGCTGGGCCTGATCTGGTGCTGGCGGGGTTCATGACGCACATGTGCGTGCAGTTCACCGCTCAGGGGGCGTTCAATCTCGGTTACCGTCCTACCGTGGTGGCGGAGGCGTGTGCGACGCGGTCGTTGCCGGGTGTGGAGGGTACGACGATCGCGGCCGAGGCTCTGCACGCTGCCGCCTTGACCACGATCGGCGATCTGTTCGGCCCCGTCGCCGCGAATGTGGCCGACCTGCCCGCCTGACCGTGCCTGGCCGATCTGCCCCTCGCCTTGCCGCGCCCGTGCCCGGGCCAGAGCCAGGGGCAGAGCCAGGGGCAGGGGCAGGGGCGGGGGCAGGGCTTCGCATCGGGCAGGCGGTCTGGTAGCGCAGCGCGGGACGAAGGCGCCGGGTCGGATGGCGTGCGGCCGGGTCACTCCCCTGCCCGATCACTCCAGAACAAAGCTCGCACTCCCCCGGAACACCGCAGCCCCATCATCCCGCTCCACCCAGACCTGCCCCGCCCGATGCCGCACGTAATACCCAGGAAAGTTCACGGACTCGAACGAAACAGTCCCACTCCCCACCAACCCACCCCGCCGCACGAAACTGGCATCAGAGGAGAACAACGCGGATCCGTCCCGCCGCTCCACCCACGCCTCATGGTTGCGATGCCGCAGGTAGTACCCGGGATAGTTGGCAGACTCCAACGACACGGTCCCGCCACCCGCCAACCCACCCACGATCCGGAACTGCGAATCAGCCAACGGCGTCACATCGGCCTCGATCCGCGCCCGGAAGTTCCAGTGCCGCACCGCCGACCCCGGCGTGTCGTACGCCATCAGGCGCACCGGCGTCACCCCGTCCGCGACCGGGATGCCGAAGTCGGGGGTGCCGTCCGCGCGCCAGTACACCTTCTGCACCCGCGTACGGCGGTTCGGGTCGTTCAGGGGGTCGCCGGAGATGTCGCGGTAGTTGCGGTCGTGGTAGACGAGCAGGTCGCTCTGCCCGTCCTCGGAGGTGGTGAAGGAATTGTGGCCGGGGCCGTACTGGCTGGTGGCGGCGTTGCTGGCGAAGACGGGGCTCTGGCTCTTGGTCCAGGAGGAGGCCAGGAGGGGATCGGCGGAGGAGGAGGCGGTCAGCAGGCCGACGCAGTAGTTGGCGTCGGTGGCGCTGGCCGAGTAGGTCAGGAAGAGGCGGCCGTTGCGCTGCAGGACCGCGGGGCCTTCCGCGACCTTGTAGCCGCGCGTCTCCCAGGCCAGGGTGGGGATGGTCAGGCGGGTGGTGGGACCGGTGATCGTCCAGGGGTTGGCGCCCATGCGGGCCAGGTAGAGGTTGGAGTTGGTGGCGATGCCGGGCTCCTGCTGGGCCCAGAGGAGGTAGCGCACGCCGCCGGTGACGAACGTGGTGGCGTCCAGGGAGAAGGTGTCCCAGGGGGTGGTGATGCGGCCGCGTTCGGTCCAGGTGCCGGTCAGGGGGTTGGCGGCGGCGTTCTCCAGGACGTACATGCGGATGCGCCAGACGTCGTCGGCGCGGCCGGCGGCGAAGTAGACGTACCACCTCCCGTTGATGAAGTGGATCTCCGGGGCCCAGATGTGCGCGCCCATCTCGCCGGTGGTGTGCCTGCGCCAGATGACGCTCTCGGGCGCGGTGGCCAGGCCCTGGACGGTGGTGGCACGGCGCAGCACGATGCGGTCGTACTCCGGGACGGTGGCGGTGAAGTAGTAGTAGCCGTCGGTGTGGCGGAAGATGTGCGGGTCGGCGCGCTGGGCGGCCAGCGGGTTGGTGTACTGCACCGCCGGCGAGGCGTGCGCGGCGCCGGGCGACAGGAGGTTGGCGGTCACGGTGAGCAGCGTAGCCAGGACGAGGAGCACGGCTTTCCCGCGAGAGGGGCGCATGGGAGTGTCCTTCAGGAGAGGGGGGAGGTGACCGTGTACGAGGCGTCGCCGGCGAACACCGAGCCGGACGCCCGCAGGTCGAGCCGCAGCTCGTAGTTGTAGTGCCGCAGGTAGCGCCCCGGCAGGTTGTAGGACTCGAACGACGTCGTGCCGCCGCCCGCGAGCCCCGCCCGCCCGCAGAAGGTGGCGTCGCCCTTGAACAGGGCCGAGCCGTCGTCGCGTTGCAGGGTGAGCCGCAGGTTGTGGTGCCGCAGGTAGTAGCCGGGCTGCGTGGCCGACTGGAAGGAGTAGCAGCCGGAGTGGGCCAGCCCCGCCGCGACGGTGAACGTGGCGGACTGCCGATCGGCGAGCGCGCTGGAGGACGACAGCGGGTCGAGGTGGGCCAGGCCACCACGGTGGCGTACATACCGATCCGGGAAGTTGGCCGAGCGCAGCGAGCGGTTGCCGGTGGGCACGGCGGTGCTGTCGCCGACGTCCTCGCGCAGCACGGTGAAGTGCCTGGCGGTCCCGGACAGACCGGTCAGCTCGACCCTGGCCCCGAACGTCGACAGGTCGGAGCTGTCGGCGTAGTAGTAGCGCCCGCCGGTGTAGTTGTCGAAGTAGATCCGCCACCTGCCGTCCGGCAGCCGTGTCAGCGCCGGGCCCTCCAGCCCCGGCCCCCAGCCGGCCCAGTTCCCCGTGCCGGTGAACGTCCACGGCCCGGTGAGCGAGGTGGCGGTGGCGTGCTCGATGTACTTGGTCGTTTCGTTCTTGAGGAAGTTGTGGTAGGTCGAGCCGGACTTGACCACGAAGCTGTCGATGTAGTTGGCCGGGATGCCCAGCGGGACCGGGGCGCTCCAGGCGGACAGCGCGCTGTTGGTGGCGGTGATCCGGTACGGCCTGAACTGCCCGGCGGTGCCGGTCGTGGAGGCGGAGTAGATGACGTGCACACTGCCGTCGGAGTCCTTGAACCACTCGGGCGCCCAGGTGCTGCCGGTGGCGCCGTTCAGGCCGACGGTCACGTTGCGCAGGAACGTCCAGGTCACGGTGTCGGCGCTGCGGGCGAAGCCGATGGTGTCGCCGGTCCAGTTGGTGGTGTGGACGAGGTAGTAGTAGCCGTCGGTGTGGCGCATCACGCTGGGGTCGCGGATCAGGCCGGACGGCGGGGTGTAGGCGTTGGCCCTGATGAGGTTGTAGGTGCCGGCGTTGAAGGAGTCGTAGACGTACAGGTTGGACTCGCTGGCGTTGGTGAAGGCCGTCATGAGGTAGTGCGGGGCCGGGCCGGCGGCGTGCGCGGCCGTGGGCGGTGTCAGGACGGTGGCCAGGGCGGTGGCCAGGGCGACGACCATGAGCACCAGGCATGAGCGGGTACGCATCCAGCGGCCCTCCATGATGTTAGCGTTAACATCTCACCACACCGAGCGAGGCGGTGGTGAGCGCATTCGTACCCCGGCGGAGGAGAGCCGTCAATATCAGCACGCCCGGTAGAGGGGTGTGCGCCTGCTCAGCGCACGGGGTGCAGCGTTGTGCGCCTGGTCAGCGTGCCCGACACAGCGGCGTGCGCCTGGTCAGCGTGCCCGACACAGCGGCGTGCGCCTGCTCAGCGCGCTTGATACAGCGCGTGCGCCGCCGTGATCGCCTGGTCCGCGAAGCCCAGCACGTCCCGCCGGCGCTCGAACGGCGAGCCGTACAACGACCGCCGAGGCGTGCCGAAGTGATCACCGAGCCCAGCGATCACGCTCGCCACGGACGGCAGCGCCGCGTCCTCCTCGCGCAGCCGCAGCACCTCGTCCACTACGCGGTGCCAGCGCTCGGGAAAGGCCTCCCGCGCGTACCGCCCCGCCCCCGACTTGGAGGTGATCTCCCCGGTGGCGAGCGTGTAGTGCAGCCGGGCGACGCCGGTGACGACCCACACGGTGCCGTACCCGCCGAGGCAGGTCAGCCCCCACGGCGTGAACGGCCGCGACGCGCGGATCACCAGGCGCCGCCAGTAGAGGTCCAGGTTGCGATCGGTCCAGGCGGCCAGGGTGTCGGGATCGTTCCAGATCTTCAGCTCGTCCGGCTCGGGCCCCCGGCAGGTCAGCCCGTGGCGGGCCAGCGTGTGCCAGGTGACGGGGTTGACCGAGCCCCGCCGGTTGAGCCGGCCGGCGTGCGCCTGGGGGCGCTCCCCCAGCTCGGCGGGGTTGTGGCCGAGGTCGTCCCAGGTGAGGTAGACGCCGTCGAAGGGGTGGGCGCCGAGCCTGGTGTGGATGCGCTCCAGCACCCCGGCCGGCGGCGGCTGTGACGTCACCGCGACGAAGTCGACGTCGCTGGCACCCGGCCGGTAGTCGCCGAGCGCCGCGGAGCCCTCCAGATACAGCCCCTCCACCAGCCCGGGTGCCTCCGCGTCGGCCAAGGTCAGGTACGTCTCGACGATCGCGTCGATCTTCGGGTGGGGCGTCATGGCCGCCCAGCCTGCCATACTCCGCGCCACCGCCTCATCACATTCAAGAATCCTAGAATGGCCGAGTGAATGACGCATATACCCCTTTAAACCTTAAATCCACTCATGATGGTCTCAAGTGGGCGGCGGTGGAGCCGGGGGTGATCCCTGCCTGGGTCGCCGACATGGACCTGCCGACCGCGCCCGCCGTCGCAGAGGTCCTGCGCCGCCGCGCCGACGGAGACCTGGGCTACCCGGTCTGGCTGCTGGATCAGAGCGCCGGGCCGCTGGCCGAGGCGTTCGCCGAGCGCATGGCGGACAGGTTCGGCTGGGAGGCCGACCCGGGGCTGGTGCGTCCGTTCAACGATCTCAACCAGGCACTCCAGGTCCTCCTCCAGCTCTGGACGAAGCCGGGCGACGGGGTGGCCGTGCACGTCCCGGCCTACCACCCGTTCCTGGACACCCTCGACGTCATGGACCGCCCGCTGTGCCCCATCCAGATGGAGCCGGACGGCGAGACGTGGCGCTTCGAGGTGCCCGACCTGTCGGGCTGCCGGGTGCTGCTGCTGGTCAACCCGCACAACCCGACCGGCCGCGCGTTCACCGAGCGGGAGCTGACCGAGCTGGCCGAGCACGCCGAGCGGCACGACCTGCTGGTCATCGCGGACGAGATCCACGCCGACCTGGTGTACGAGCCGCACCGGCACATCCCGTTCGCCACGATCGCGCCCGAGCGCACGGTCACGCTGACGTCGGCGACGAAGGCGTTCAACCTGGGCGGCATCCGCTGCTCGGTGGCGCACTTCGGGCACGAGGGCGTCCGCAAGGCGCTGGAGGCGCAGCCCCCGTTCGTGTACGGCTCGCCCAGCGTGTTCGGCGTCGAGGCGACCGTGGCGGCCTGGCGGCACGGTGACGCCTGGCTGGCGCAGACCGTGGCGCTGCTCGACCGCAACCGGCGGACGATCGCCGAACGCCTGCCCGCCACGTTCCGCTACCGCGTCCCTGAGGCGACGTACCTCGCCTGGCTGGACGTGGGCAGGCCGGGCATGGCGGAGGTGTTCGAGCGGGAGGCGAAGGTGCGGCTGAACGACGGCGCGGCCTTCGGCCCCGGTGGTGAGAGCTGTGTACGGCTCAACTTCGCCACCACCGAGGCCATCCTGGCGGAGATCCTCAGCCGGCTGGCCGGCTGAGCGGCGGCAGCTCGGGAGGCGTGGCGGCCGGCTGCTCGTCCAGCGCGGCCAGCGCGAGCTCGATGGCCTTGTCGAGCTGCGGGTCCCGCCCCGCCACCCGATCCTGCGGGGTGATCACCACCTCGTGGTCCGGATCGACGCCGTGGTTCTCCACCCCCCAGCCGGGCCCGTCGAGCCAGAAGGAGTAGCGGGGCTGCGTGACGCGGGTGCCGTCCACGAGCGAGTAACGCGAGTCGATCCCGATCACCCCGCCCCACGTCCGCGTGCCCACCAGCGGCCCGATCCCGCGCGCCTTGATGCCCGCGCTCACGATGTCGCCGTCGGAGCCCGCGAACTCGTCGGCGACCGTCACCACCGGCCCGCGCGGCGAGTCGTCGGGATAGCGCGTCGGCTGGTACCAGCGCGCCCGCGCCCACCCCGTCACCTTGCGGGACAGCTTCTCCAGGATGAGCTCCGACAGGTGCCCGCCGCTGTTCTCCCGCACGTCCACGACCAGCCCGTCGTGGTCCATCTCGGTACGCAGGTCGCGGTGGAACTGCGCCCACCCGGAGGCCACCATGTCGGGCACGTGCAGGTAGCCCAGCCGTCCCCCTGACGCCTGCCTGACGTAGGCCCGGCGGTCCTCCACCCAGTCGTGGTAGCGCAGCTGCGTCTCGTCGGCGATCGGGCTGACCACGACCCGGCGCACGTCGCCGCCCGAGCCGTGCCGCACGGTCAGCTCGACGGGCTGGTTCGCGGTGCCGGCCAGCAGCGGGAGCGGCCCGCGTACCGGATCGACGGGGCGTCCGCCGACGGCCAGGATCGCGTCGCCGGCGCGGACCGCGACGCCGGGGGCGAGCAGCGGCGAGCGGGCGGCGTGGTCGGACGACTCGCCGGGCAGGATGCGCTCGACCCGCCAGACCCCGTCGTCGTCCCTGGCCAGGTCGGCGCCGAGCAGGCCCTGGCGGCGCCGGGGATCGACGCCGGAGCCGTTGGGCACGGCGTAGGCGTGGGAGGTGCCCAGCTCGCCCTGCGTCTCCCAGAGCAGGTCGATCAACTCGGAGTGGGCGCCGATCCGGGAGACCAGCGGCTCGTAGCGGTCGAGCACACCCTGCCAGTCGACGCCGTTCATGTCCTCGCGCCAGAAGTGGTCGCGCATGAGGCGGCCGGCCTCGCGGAAGCCCTGCCGCCACTCGGCGACCGGGTCGATCTGGACGGTGATCCGGTCGAGCTCGATGGTGACGACCTCGTCGCCCTCGCTCGCGGCGCGGGTCTGCAGGCCGTTCTTGCCGTTGGTGACGAGCCTGGAGCCATCGCCGCTGACCTCGAACGCGCGGATCTCCCTGGCCAGCTCGGCTTTGGCGCGCTTCTTGAGGTCGTAGCGTTCGAGCACAGTCTCGGAGCTCTGCTCGCTGCCGTCGCCGAGCACGCCGCTGAGCGGGTAACGCAGCCACAGCAGCGCGTCCTTGGCCGTACGCAGGTTGCCGTAGCTCCCGGCGGGCACCGGCACGGGCACCACGCGGGCGGCCAGCCCGTCGGGGTCCACCTCGGTACGCGGCGGCGCGTCGTCCTTCTTGTCGTCCTTGGACGGCTTGTCGTCCTCGCCGTTGAACCCGCGCCCCTGCAGCGAGGGGTCGAACGGCGACGGCGTGGCGGCCTTCAGCGGCACGATGTACGGCTTGCACCCGTGCGGGAACGACAGGTCGAAGACGTGCGCGTCGTAGACGGGGTCGAACGTGCGCACCGACAGGAACGCCAGGTGCTTGCCGTCCTTGGTGAAGGCGGGGTCGTAGTCCACGAACCGCGGCGGCGTCACCTCGATCACCGAGGTGCCGTCGAGCCGGCCCATCCTGATCTGCGTCAGCCGCCTGTGGTGCGGGTGCTCCCAGGCCAGCCAGGTGGAGTCGGGCGAGAACGCCAGCCCGCTCACGTCGCCCTGGTCGGTGCTGTCCAGCTCCCGCACGCTCTCGGACTCCAGGTCGATGACCAGCAGCCGCCCGTCGTGGGTGGCCACGGCCACGTGCTTGCCGTCGGGCGCGGCGGCCATCTCCAGCACCCGGCCGAGCTGCCCGGTGGCCAGGGTCCGCACCTCGCCGCCGGGGGTGCCGATCTCCAGCCCGTCCTCGCCGCCGGCGTCGGAGACCCACACGGCCTTGCCGTCGGCGTCGAGCACCTGCGGCAGGCGGACGCGCACGCCCGGCTCGGCCCGCAGCACGCCGGCGGGCCCGTCGCGGTGCGTCACCCAGTGCGCGGTGCCCCTGATCTCGACGGCGCTGGCCCGCCCGGTGGCATCGGGCGAGAACGCGCCCGCCCGCAGCGGCGCCGGCCGCCTGGACCGGCCGGGGCGCGGCCCGCCCAGCCGCACGTCCAGCCGGTACGGCTCGGCGTCCAGGCTCTCCATCAGCCACAGGTCCCCGGCATGGCTGTAGATCACCCGCTGCCCGTCGCTGGTGGCGTGGCGGGCGTAGAACTCCTCGTGCGCGCTGTGCCTGCGCAGGTCGGAGCCGTCGGGCAGGGCGGAGTAGACGTTCCCGACGCCGTCCTCGTCGGACAGGAACACGATCCGGTCGCCGACCCAGCTCACCGACCAGTGCTGCGCGGTGCTGTCGGCGAACAGCCTGGCGAACTCGCCGTCGCCCGCGGCGTCCACCCAGATCTTGGCCGCCGTGCCGCCCCGGTAGCGCTTCCACTGGGACGGCTCGCGCCACACCACCGACACGGTGGCGACCTTCGTCCCGCTGACGGCCGCCTCGCCGACCCAGCCGTAGGGCAGGCGCGTGGCCGGCCCGCCGTCGAGCGGCACCGCGTACGCCCAGCGCCGGTTGTCGCTGCTCTGCCCGGCGGAGGTGACGGCGAGCACGTCGCCGCCGGGGGTCCACCCGCGGACGGAGGTGACGTGCTCGCCCCAGTAGGTCAGCCGTTCGCCTTCCGGCCCGTCGAGCTCGGCCGTGAACGCCTCGGGAGCGCCCTCCTTCGTGCTGGTCCACGCGATCCGGCCGCCGTCGGGCGAGAACCGCGGATTCGACACGGCCACCCGGTCGGCGGTGAACCGCCAGGCTCTGCCGCCGCTCAGCGGAGCGAGCCAGACGTCGTCGTCGGCGACGAAGGTGACCAGGTCACCGTGCAGGTGCGGGTATCTCAGGTATGCGCCATATGCCACCCCTGCACACTAAACCGCGGCATCAAGAGCGGCTCAAGAATTCTTCTACCAGTGGACGGCCCGCTTTGTGGGGGAAGGGGGCTGGAAGCCCGTTTCTAGCCTGTGAGGAAGCATGAAGATCTGCGCTCGCGCCCACCAGCTCCCGCCCCGCCTGGCCGCCGCCGCCGTCATCCTGAACTCGGGCGTGGACCTGGTCGACGCCGACGAGCAGCGGGCCGCGACCACGCACGGCATGGCGGCCAGCGCCTACCCGTTCCTGCGCCGCCTGGACCCTGAGCTGTTCACCCGGCTGCTGGCGCGCAGCGAGGTCGCGCTCGGCGCGGCCCTGCTGGTGCCGTTCGTGCCGTCGCTGCTGGCCGGGGCCGCGCTGACGGGCTTCGCGGCGGGGCTCATCGGGCTGTACCTGCGCACGCCCGCCATGCACCACGAGGGCAGCGTGCGGCCGACGCAGCAGGGCATCGGCGTGGTGAAGGACGTCTGGCTGCTGGGCATCGGGCTCGGCCTGGTGGTCGAGGAGCTGCGTGCCCGCCGCCAACATTGATCTCCGGTCCTTGGCCGCTAATGTGGGCAAAGTCGGGTAGCCGGGGCGCATGGTACAAATCGGCTACACCTTGATGTCCGAACAGACCCCGGCCCGCGAGCTGGTCGACTACGCCGCCGCAGCCGAGCGGATCGGCTTCGACTACGCCGTCATCTCCGACCACTACTTCCCCTGGGTGGAGGAGATGGGGCACTCGCCCTACTGCTGGTCGGTGCTCGGCGCCGCGGCCCAGGTCACCGAGCGGCTGCCGCTGATGACGTACGTGACCTGCCCCATCATGCGCTACCACCCGGCGGTCGTGGCGCAGAAGGCGGCCACGATGGGCGTGCTCAGCCAGGGCAGGTTCACGCTGGGCCTGGGTGCCGGCGAGAACCTCAACGAGCACGTCATCGGCGAGGGCTGGCCGCCCGTGGACACCAGGCACCGCATGTTCGCCGAGGCCGTCCAGATCATCAGGAAGCTCTTCAGCGGCGAGTACGTCACCCACCAGGGCGAGTTCTTCGACGTGGACTCCGCCAAGCTGTACGACCTGCCGGAGCAGCCCGTCCCCATCGGCATCGCGGCCTCCGGCGGGCAGTCGGCCGAGCTGGCCGCCGAGTACGGCGACGTGCTGGTCATCAACGAGCCGATGCCCGAGGTGGTCCAGCAGTTCAACGCCGCGGGCGGCGACGGCAAGCCGGTCTACGGCCAGCTCGCCCTGGCCTACGACACCGACGCCGAGGCCGCCAAGCAGCGCGCGCACGAGCTGTGGCGCTGGTCCAGCGTCGGCGGCTGGAAAGTGATGGCCGAGCTGCCGGGCCCGGTGAACTTCGCCGCCGCGGCCGGCACGGTGCGCCCCGAGGACGTGGCGCAGAGCGTGCCGTGCGGCAACGACGTGGAGGCCGTCGTGGAAGGCGTCAAGAAGTACGTCGACGCCGGGTACACGCACGTGGCTCTCGTGCAGATCGGGCACGACCAGCAGCAGCCGTTCTTCGAGTGGGCGGAGAAGGAGCTGCTGCCGGCCCTGCGCAACCTGTGACTAGGGGACGATGTTGACCAGCTTCGGCGCCCGGACGATCACCTTGCGGGGCATGCCCTGCACGTAGGGGGCGATCTTCTCCGAGGCCAGCGCCAGCGCGCGCAGCTCGTCCTCGCTGATGTCGGGCGAGACCTCCAGGCGGTCACGCACCTTGCCCGCCACCTGCACCACGCAGGTGACCGACTCCTGCACCAGCAGCGCGGGGTCGGCCACCGGCCAGCCGGCGAACGCGACGGACCCGGTGCGGCCCAGCCGCTCCCAGCCCTCCTCGGCGGTGTACGGGGCCACCAGCGACAGCAGCACGGCCAGCGTCTCCGCGGCCTCGCGCACCGCCGGGTCGCCGGCACCCGGGCCCGAGTCGATGGCCTTGCGGGTGGCGGAGGTCAGCTCCATCATGCGCGCCACCGCCACGTTGAAGCGCTGCGAGTCGATCAGCTTGGTGGCCTCGTCGACGGTGTGGTGCGTTACCTTGCGCAGCTCGACGTCGCCGCCCTCGAACGGCACGCCCGGCTCGCTGGTCACCTCCGACATCACCCGCAGCGCGCGGGCCAGGAACTTCTGCGACGCGGCCGGCGAGACGTCGGCCCAGTCGATGTCGTCCTCGGGCGGCCCGGCGAACACCATGGTCAGCCGTACGGCGTCCACTCCGAAGTCGTCGATCTGCCGGCCCAGGTCCACGCCGTTGCCCAGGGACTTCGACATGGCCTTGCCACCGTTGATCACCTGCCCCTGGTTCAGCATGCGCAGGAACGGCTCGGTGAAGTCCACCATGCCCATGTCGTGCAGGACCTTGGTGAAGAAGCGCGAGTACAGCAGGTGCAGCACCGCGTGCTCGATGCCGCCGACGTACTGGTCGATCGGGCCCCACTTGCGCACCTGCTCGGGGTCGAACGGGCCGTCGTTGTAGCCCGGCGAGCAGTAACGCAGGAAGTACCACGAGGAGTCGACGAAGGTGTCCATCGTGTCGGTGTCGCGCTGGGCGGGGCCGGCGCACTTCGGGCACTCGACGTTGACCCACTCGGTGGCGCTGGCCAGCGGCGACACGCCCTTGGGCGCCAGCGCCTCGCCGCGCAGGTCGGGCAGCGTGACGGGCAGCTGCTCGTCGGGGACGGGCACCTCGCCGCAGTCGGGGCAGTGGATGATCGGGATCGGCGTGCCCCAGTAGCGCTGGCGCGACAGCAGCCAGTCGCGCAGCCGGAAGTTGACCGCGCCCGTGCCCCTGCCCTGCGTCTCCAGGATCTCGATGATCTTGGCGATGCCCTCGGCCTTGGTCAGGCCGTCCAGCGGGCCGGAGTTGACCAGCGTGCCCTCGCCGGGCGTGGCCTCGCCGGTCTCGCCCGGGTCGGCCAGGCCGGTGTGCACGACGACCTTCACCGGCAGGTCGAACTTGCGGGCGAAGTCCAGGTCGCGCTGGTCGTGCGCGGGCACGGCCATGATCGCGCCGTGGCCGTAGTCGGACAGCACGTAGTCGGCCGCCCAGATCGGGATGCGCTCGCCGTTGACCGGGTTGATCGCGTGGCGGCCCAGGAAGACGCCGGTCTTCTCCTTGTCGGTGGCCAGCCGCTCGATGTCGCTCAGCTTGGCGACCTCAGCGCGGTAGGCCTCGAACGCCGGGCGCTGCTCGTCGGTGACGATCTCCTCGGCCAGCGCGGCGTCGGCCGCCACGACGAAGAACGTGGCGCCGTACAGCGTGTCGGGGCGCGTGGTGTAGACGTGGACCGGCTCCTCGCGGCCCTCGATCTCGAACAGCACGTCGGCGCCCTCGGAGCGGCCGATCCAGTTGCGCTGCATGGTCAGCAGCCGCTCGGGCCAGCCGGTCAGCTGCTCCATGTCGTCCAGCAGGCGCTGCGCATAGTCAGTGATCTTGAAGTACCACTGCGTCAGCTCGCGGCGGACGACGTCGGCGCCACAGCGCTCGCACTTGCCCGCCACGACCTGCTCGTTGGCCAGCACCGTCTGGTCGTTGGGGCACCAGTTGACCAGGCCGCCCTTGCGGTAGGCCAGGCCGCGCTCGAAGAAGCGGTTGAACAGCCACTGGTTCCAGCGGAAGTAGTCGGGGTCGCTGGTGTGCAGGCGGCGCGACCAGTCGAAGGAGATGCCGTAGCGCCGGAACGAGTTGGCCTGCGTCTCGATGTTGGCGTACGTCCACTCGGCGGGGTGGGCGTTGCGCTTGATCGCGGCGTTCTCCGCGGGCAGGCCGAAGGAGTCCCAGCCGATCGGGTGCAGGACGTTGTAACCCTTCTGCATCCAGTAGCGCGCGACGACGTCGCCCAGGGCGAACACCTCGCCGTGGCCCATGTGCAGGTCGCCGGAAGGGTAGGGGAACATGTCGAGCATGTAGCGGCGCTCGCGCGGGTCTGCCGGGTCCTCGCTGGCCCGGTAGGTCTCCTGCTCCTCCCATCGCTGCTGCCACTTGGCCTGCAGCGCCTGCGGATCGTACTCACTCACGGCTACTGTCCTTCTGGCTTGATTCGGACCCATAAGAAAACCCCTCGTGCACACAACGAGGGGTGGAGCCGCGACGGCGAAGATCTTCTAGGGCCGTCGCGGCCCGCTAAGAAGCAGGGTCGCGGAACGCATGTGTCAAGCCTAGCGCACCTCTTCGGCTGAATGCAGGCTATGGATCGAGGTCCGCAGGCACAATGGATCCTTCAGGTCCGGCGAGACCTGATGGTGATGTATCCGTTGTGACCTCATTCGTCCCAGAAGAATAGCCTTGTCGCCGTGGTATACCCAGCTGAGCCTGATCGACCGGAGGGTGACCTGCCGTTGCAGGATCCGCCCACCGATCCTCATGGCTTCCCCCGTTTCGCTGCGGAACCACCTGCATCTCCTGGAAAATCCCATGAGATCATGCGTGAGACGTCAAATCCGGATATAACGGGACATCCGGACACAACCTCGGGAGGGCCGGCAGCAATGGCAACGGAGAATTCCGGACCTCATCTGCCATCCTCCTGGCCGGAGCCGCCACGCCGCGACGCGTCGCCCGCCTGGTCCGACTCCGCCGCCGAGGTGCCCACCTCCTGGCCCAGCGCGCCCGCCGCCGACGTGCCCACCGCCTGGCCGGAGGCGTCGCGGCCGGGCCACCCCGAGCCGTCCTGGCCGGAGCCGCCGCGCAAGGACCCGTCCTGGCCCGAACCGCCCGGCGCCGTCCGCCCCGGCGCGGGCCGCCAGGCTCCCACCGGCGCGCCGCAGGGCGCGTCCTGGCCGGAGCCGCCGCGGCAGGAGCCGGGCCGGCCCGATCCCGGCGTGCCCACCGCGTGGCCGGAGAGCGCCTCCTCCCCCAACGTGCGCAGCCCGTGGCCGGACAACGCCTCCTCACCCGACGTCCGCAACCCCTGGCCGGACAACGCCTCCTCACCCGACGTTCGCGCCGCGTGGCCGGAGAACGCCTCCTCGCCCGACGTGCGCGCCGCGTGGCAGGACGCTCCGCCGCCGCCGCAGAGCGCCGCGGGCCCCGCCGGATGGCCGGAGGTGTCGTCCAAGGGCAACCCGCCCCCCTCGGGCCCGCCGCTGGGGCAGCCCGCCGATCCGGTCCCCGCCTGGGCGCAGCCGCCCGCGCCGGCCGCCGGCGCCTGGTCGAACCTGTCCAGCCCGGCCCCGTGGCCGCCGGCCGACCGCGCCGCGCCCGCGCCGCCCGCCGAGCCGGGGGCCGAGCGCACCGCCGTGTACAACAACGCCGGCCCACCGGCGCCCGCGCCGCACCCGGCCGACGAGCGTACGGTCACCTACAACCAGCACACCCAGAACCTCCTGAACGAACGCGCGGTGCCCTCCAGCCCCATGGATACTGCCCAGCCCCACACCGACACGCCCCAGGGCGTGCCCCCCACGACTCCTCCCGGTCCCCCAGGTCCCCCCGGCCCGCCGCCCGGCGACGACCACCCCGGCAGGCCCGGCTCCAACCTGAGCCGCGACCCCTCCGACCCGCAGAACAGGTTCGTCACGGCCGGCCAGATCAGCGGCTCGCGCACCCCGCCGCCCGAGCGCCAGCAGGAGCTCTGGAACACCGTCTTCGGCGACGACTACCAGTCCATGGGTGACCAGGACGCGCTGGACGACGAGGAGCAGGGCAAGCCGATCTGGATCTACGCCCTGGGCGGCTCCGTGGCGGTCGCGCTGGTCGCCGCGCTGCTGTGGGCGTTCCTGTGGGGCCCGCTGGCGGGCGAGGAGCCGTCGTCGTCCAGCGCCGCCCTGGCCGCCGAGCAGTCGGCGGCGGCCAAGCCCAAGCCGAGCGCCACCAAGTCGTCCACCACGATCGGCCCGCTGCCCCGCTACACCGGCAAGGCCTCGCCCGTGATCGGCCGGGTGCCCGACGCCGGCGCCGGGATCTCCGTCCCGCGCCTGGGCGGCACCTGGCAGCTCGACCAGCGGGCCACCGTCAAGGGCACGTACGGCTTCGACACCCGCCAGTACGTGCAGGTGGCGCCGGAGAAGTACGCCACGGTCATGTCGGGCCCGCTGGCCCCGCGGCTGTCGTCGTACTACGAGCCGGACAACCTGGAGCCGGTGATCAAGCAGGTCGTGCTGAGCGCCCGGCGCACCTTCTTCCCCGACGGCAACAAGGTCCGCAAGATCGCCCAGCAGCCGATCAAGGTGGGCGACCAGACGGGGCGCCTGATCGCCTACGAGCTGACCGCCGACACCGAGAAGGCCACGATCGCCACGATGGCCATCAACACCGGCGGCCAGGTCCCGGCCATCGTCTACATCTCGATCCCGTCGGAGAGCAAGCAACTGCTGCCCGACATCCGCACGGTGATGAACCAGATCCGCCTCACCGGCCAGTCCTGAGCTTCGGCGCGGGGAGGGGCACGAGCGCCCCTCCCCGCCCGGCTCAGAAGGTGCACTCCATGTGCTTGATCCCGTTGATGAAGCTGGAGTGCAGCCGGTCCGGCTTGCCTGCCTCGATCCGCGGGACGCGCCGCAGCAGCTCGCGGAACATCACCGTGATCTCCCTGCGCGCCAGGTGGGCGCCCAGGCAGAAGTGCGGGCCTGGGCCGCCGTAGCCGACGTGCGGGTTGGGGTGGCGGGTGATGTCGAAGCGCCGTGGGTTCTCGAACACGGCCGCGTCCCTGTTGGCGGCCCAATAGAACAGGACGACCTTCTGCCCAGCGCGGTAGAGGTGCCCGTTCATCTCGAAGTCCCTGGTGGCCTTGCGGCGCATGAAGTTCACCGGCGAGGCCAGCCGGACGATCTCCTCGACGGCTCCGGGGGCGTGGCCGTCGATGTCCTCCAGCCACAGCGCGCGCTGGCCGGGGTTCTTGGTGAGCAGGCGCATGCCGTACGAGATGGCGTTGCGGGTGGTCTCGTTGCCCGCCACGACCAGCAGGATGAAGAACGAGCCCAGCTCCTGCATGGTCAGCCGCTCGCCGTCGATGTTGGCGTTGACCAGCGAGGAGGTGAGGTCGCCCGTGGGGTGGTCGGCGCGGTGGGCGGCCAGGTCCTGGACGAGCTGCTGCAGCTCCATGCCCGCGTTGAGCAGCCGCTCGGCGAGCTGGTTGAGGTCGTCGCCGGTGTACTCGGGGTCGAAGCCGCCGAGGATGACGTTCGAGCGGTCGAAGACGAACTGGTAGTCGCGCTCCGGGATGCCCATCATGTCGCAGATGATCTTCAGGGGCAGCCGCGCCGCCACCTCGGTCACGAAGTCGCAGCCCGGCCCCTTGGCCAGCAGGTCGTCCACGATGCCGGCCGCTGCGGCCTCCACGTCCGACTCGAACTGTTTGATCATCTTGGGGGTGAAGGCCCGCGAGACGATCCTGCGCAGCCGGGCGTGGCGCGGGTCGTCCATGTTGATCATCGAGCCGAAGTATTCGGCGAACTCCGCGGGCATGTCCGGGATGTTCGTCGCACCGCCGTCGCCCGAGCAGAAGACCTCGGGGTTGCGGCTGGCCTCCAGGATGTCGGCATGCTTGACCAGCGCGTAGTAGCCCGGCCCCTTGGGCATGTAGGTCATCTCCGATTCCTCGAAGAAGGCCGGGGTGTCGAGCGAGCGCAGCCGCTCGAACGCCTCCTCGCGCTCACTCATGGGCTTGGCCCAGAAGTCGCGGTCCGACAGGTCGAAGTCCAGGACGCTCATGAGGCCATCATTGGAAAAGCGGCCACTTACGTCAATGGGTTGGACGTACACCGTACGTACGTGGCGCGCGAAAATCCGTGGCTCCTGGCAGGTCACCGGCTCTAGGGTGACTGGCATGTTCTTCTTCCGACGTTAGCGATCCGCCGGCGGGTCGCGGACGACCCACCGCCGGCGATGCGGGGCGGCCGAGCGAGCGCCGTCCCGGGTCGCGACGTGGGAGAGACACAGTTGCATACCTTTGCCGTGGCCAGGGCCGTGCGTGGCATCGAGCCCCTGGTGGCCATGGAGATCCGGCGTTCCAGGGCCGGCGTCGTGCGCGGGGTGCGCCATCGTGAGGTGTGGTTCGAGGCCACGCCGGGGGCCGACCTGCTCGGCCTGCGTACGGCCGACGACGTGCTGCTGGCCGTGGCCGTCGTGGACGGCATCGGCCCGGGCCGCGCCGCGCTGCCCCGGCTGGCACGGGCGGCGCGCGGGGTGGACCCCCGGCTGATGGGCGCCGCCGGGAGCGGGCTGGAGGTGTCGGCGTCGTTCGTCGGGCGGCGTAACTACACCAGGTTCGAGATCGAGGACGCGGTGGGGGCCGAGCTGGCCCGGCCGTTGCGGGTGCCGTACCACTCCCGGCGGGACGGGCGGCGGCCACCGCCCGGCGCGACGTCGTGGCGGGTCACGATCGAGGGTGACCAGGCGGTCATCGCGGTCCGGGTGGCCGGGCGGCCGTTGCACCGGCGGGCATACAAGACGGCCTCGATCCGGGGCACGCTGCACCCGCCGGTGGCCGCCGCCATGGCGCAGCTCGCCCGGCTGGGCGGGGCCCGTACGGTGGTCGATCCCTGCTGCGGCGCGGGCACCACGCTGATCGAGGCGGCCGCCTGTGCTCCGGGCACGCGACTGCTGGGCTTCGACCACGACCCCGCCGCCGTGTCGGCCGCCACCGCCAACGCCAGGGCCGCCGAAGAACGGGCCGCCGGAGAACGGGCCGCCGGAGAACGGGCCGCCGGAGAACGGGCCGCCGAAGAACAGGCCGCCGGAGAACGGGCGGCCCGCCTGTCGTGGGCGGTGGCCGACGGCGGGCGGATCCCGGTGGGTGACGGTCAGGCCGACCGGGTGCTGGTGAACCCGCCGTGGGGGCGCCAGGTGCCGCCGGCGGGCCTGCTCGCCGGCGGCCTGGACCCGCTGTGGCGGGAGGTGCGGCGGGTGCTGGCGCCGGACGGGCTGGCCGTGGCGCTGGTCCACGACGGCGTGCCGCGCGGGTTCGCCGTGGCGGAGGTGGTCGAGGTGAGCCTGTCAGGCCGGCATCCGCTGATCGCGGTGCTCAGGAGGAGGCCGGGCCGAGCCAGTCCAGGATGAGCCGGTTGACCTCGGCGGGCCGTTCCAGGTGCAGGAAGTGCCCGGCGCCCGCCACCTGCTCGGCCTGCGAGCCCTCCGGCAGGTGGTCCAGCGCCCCCTTGACCAGGTCCGCGCTCAGGCATCCGTCCTGCGCGCCGTGCAGGTAGAGCACGGGCCCGGTGACCGGCCGCTCGACGGCGGGGTGGCGGCCGGAGGGCGGGGTGGTGCCGAGCATCGCCCGGTAGTAGCCGATGGCGGCGCGCAGGTTGGCGGGGTCGCGCAGGCTGCGATGGACGAACTCCAGGTCCTCGCTCGCGTCGTAGCCGGGCGACCAGTCGCGCCAGAGGTTGTCGATGAAGCCCGGCGTGGCGGCGGCCGACTCGGCCAGCGCGGTCTGGAAGAGGAAGATGTAGAACGAGCGCTTGAGCTGCTCGTAGTCGAGGAAGAGACCGGCCAGCGAGCCCGGCGGCGGCACGGCGAGCGTGACGGCCCGGCGGAAGCGCTCGGCGGTGGCGTAGGCGGGGAAGGCGCCCCAGTCGTGCCCGATGACGACGGCGTCGTCCCCGCCTCCCAGCTCCTCGTGCAGGGCTCGCACGTCGGCGGCCAGCGCGCCCCCTTCGTAGGCGCCGTCGGCCGGGACCTCGGTGGGCGCGTAGCCGCGCATGAAGGGCGCGACCGCGCGGTAGCCGCGCTCGGCCAGCGCGGGCATCAGGTGCCGCCAGGTGTGCGCGGTGTCGGGGAAGCCGTGCAGGAGCAACGCCAGCGGCCCCTCCCCCAACGATAGATACGCGAACTCCACCCCATTGGCGTGGATAGTCCTGATCTCCATGACTGGGAAACCTAGCACGCCGGATCTTTCGCCACCGGACATCTCAGAACGCCCACCTCAGATGCTTGACGCCGTTGATGAAGTTGGACAGCAGGAAGTCGGGCTCGCCCGCCGCCCTGACGTCCGGCAGCCGGGTGAACAGCTCGCGGAACATCACGGTCATCTCCCTGCGCGCCAGGTGCGCGCCCAGGCAGTAGTGCGGCCCCGGCCCGCCGAAGCCGACGTGCGGGTTGGGATCGCGGGTGATGTCGAAGGCATCGGGGTCGCGGAAGACCGACTCGTCGCGGTTGGCCGAGTTGTAGAAGAGCAGCACCTTGTCGCCCTGCTTGTACGCCGTGCCGTTCAGCTCGTGGTCGCGCGTCAGCGTGCGGCGGAACTGGATCACCGGCGTGGCGTAGCGGACGATCTCGTCACAGGCCCCCACGATCCGCCCGTCGAAGTCCGCCAGCAGCAGCTCCCGCTGCTCGGGGTGGTCGGTGAAGAGCTTGAGCCCGTACGCGATGGCGTTGCGCGTGGTCTCGCTGCCCGCCACCACCAGCAGGATGAAGAACGAGCCGAGCTCCTGCGAGGTGAGCCGCTCCTCCCCGTTGACCAGCAGGCTGACCAGGTCGCCCGTGGGCCGCCTGCGCCGCTCGTCGCCGAGGCGGGCGGCCAGCCGGTTCAGCGAGTATCCGGCGTGCAGCAGCCTGACCAGGCCGCGGGCGACGTTGACGCGGCTGAAGCCGGGCGAGATGCCGGTGTACTCGGGGTCGGCGTTGCCGAGGATGACGTTCGTCCGCCGCAACACCATGTCATGAAATTTCGCGGGGATGCCCATCATGTCGCAGATGACCCGTACGGGGAGCCTGGCGGCCACCTGGGTGACGAAGTCGCCCGGCCCCTCCTCGATCGCCCGGTCCACGATCTCGGCGGCGGCCCGCGCCAGGTCCTCCTCCATCTTCGACAGGATGCGCGGCGTGAACGCCCGCGACACGATGCGCCGCAACCGCGCGTGCCGCGGGTCGTCCATGTTGATCATCGAGCCGAAGTACACGCTCAGCCAGCGCGGCATGTCGGGGATGCTGTTGGAACACGGCTCGCTGCTGAAGACGGCCGCGTTCCTGCTGGCCGCGGTGACGTCGGCGTGGCGCACCAGGGCGTAGTAGCCGGGGCCGCCGCCGATGAACGGCACGGCCTGCTCCGGCACGAACACCGGGCGCTCCAGCTGGCGCAGCTTGCGGAAGCACTCCATGCGCTCGGCCTGCGGCTGCCCCCAGAACGGGATCTGCGACAGGTCGAGGTCCGCCGGCAGGGTCATACCGACGAGACTACGCAAGTGACCACTTACGTCAAGCCTTGCTCGCCCTGATCAGGTCGGCCCCCTTCTCGCCGATCATGATGGCGGGCGCGTGCGTGTGGCCGCGGTTGAGCGTCGGCATGACCGACACGTCGGCCACCCTGAGCCCCTCGACGCCGCGCACGCGCAGCTCGGGGTCCACGACCGAGGTCTCGTCGGTGCCCATGCGGCAGCTCCCGACGGGGTGGTAGAGGGTCTCGCCGCGCTCGCGTACCCACTGGGCCAGCTCCTCGTCGCTCTCCGGCCCCCAGTACGGCGCCATCGGCCCGCCCGCGTACGGCTTCATCGCGGTCGTGGCGAACACGTGCTTGGCCGCCTTCAGCCCCTCGACCAGGCGCTTGACGTCGGCCTCCGCGGTCAGGTAGCCGGGGTCGATCAGCACGTCCCTGCCGCTCAGCCCGATCCTGCCGCGGCTCTCCGGCTGCAGCAGCACGACGCCGACGGTCAGCCCGTGACCGGTGGGCGGGGTGAAGCCGTGGTCCACGAACGGCACCGGCGCGAAGATCAGCTCGATGTCGGGCGCGGGCTCCTCGGGCGAGGTCCTGATGAAGGCGACAGCCTCGCCGACGTTGGTGGTGAGCATGCCGGAGCGCAGCACGATGTAGCGCAGCACGTTCACCAGCGACTCGGCCTTGGTCAGGGTGACCGGCTGTTTGCACTCGACGTACACGCCGGTGGACAGGTGGTCCTGGAGGTTCTTGCCGACCTCGGGCAGCTCGTGCACGATCGGCACGCCGGCGTCGCGCAGCTCGTCGGGCTCGCCCACGCCGGAGCGCATCAGCAGGTACGGCGAGCCGATCGCGCCGGCCGCCAGGATGACCTCCAGCCGGGCCTTGATCGGGGCGCCGCCGCTGTGCTCGATGCCCGTCGCGCGCCTGCCGTCGAACGTCACCCGGTCCACGGAGGTGTTCGTGATCACGTGCAGGTTGGGGCGGGAGAGCGCCGGGCGCAGGTAGGCGTCGGCGGAGCTCCACCGCCTGCCGCGGTTCTGGGTGACGGGGGTGGGGCTGTAACCCTCGTTGCTGCGGCCGTTCAGCTCGGGCAGGCGGGTGTAGCCGAGCTCCTCGCAGGCCTTGAGGAAGACGCCGGTGGTGACGTTCGGGCTGCGCAGCTCGGAGATGTAGAGCGGGCCGCCGGTGCCGTAGACGCCGCCCTGGTTGCTGCCGACGCGGCGCTCGGCCCTGGTGAAGTAGGGCAGGACGTCGTCGTAGGCCCAGCCGGGGATGCCCCACTGGTCGTAGTCCTGCTGGCAGCCGCGTACCCACATCTGGGCGTTGAGCGAGGACGAGCCGCCCAGCACCCGGCCGCGCGGCCAGTACAGCTCGCGGCCGGACATCTCGCTCTGCTTGGCCGTCTGGTAGGCCCAGTCGTACTCGGTCTTGAACAGCTTGGCGAAACCGGCGGGCATGCGGATCTCGAGCTTGTCGTCCTTCCCGCCCGCCTCCACCAGCGCCACCGATATGCCTGGATCCTCCGACAACCTGCTGGCCAGCACGCATCCGGCCGAGCCCGCCCCGACGATCACATAGTCGAACTCCATGACACCCCTCCATGGGGTAAGTAACTTCCTACTTGCTTACTTCACGCGGGGTGGGCGCGTCCATATGCACTTGTGACCTGAGTTACCTACCAGTCGGTATGCCGGTCCTGCGAAGATGGCGCCGAAGCCGTTCTAGAGGGAGGAAGGCGTCATGCTCAACCTGTCGATCGTCCTGGAGGACAGCGCCAGGAACACCCCGGATGGCACCGCGATCGTCTTCGGCGACATGCGGCTGCCGTTCTCCATGATCGACACCGTAGCGAACCAGGTCGCGAACCTGTTGGTGACACGCGGCATCGGCAAGGGTGACAAGGTCGCGCTGGCCTGCCCGAACCTGCCGTATTTCCCGTTCGTCTACTACGGCATCCTGAAGGCCGGGGCGACGGTGGTGCCGCTCAACGTCCTCCTCCAGTCGCGTGAGATCGCCTACCACCTCGACGACAGCGACGCCAAGGCGCTGTTCTGCTTCGAGGGCTCACCGGAGCTGCCGCTGGGCGAGCGCGGCAAGGCCGGTTTCGAGGCCGCCGAGGGCTGCGAGCACTTCTTCGTGCTGCCCGCCACGCCGCTGGCGACCGAGTCGGAGTACGGCGAGTCGATCTGGGCGGCGCTCGGCGGGATGCCGGGCGAGTTCGAGACCGTGCAGACCGCGCCCGACGACACGGCGGTGATCCTCTACACCTCGGGCACCACCGGCCAGCCCAAGGGCGCCGAGCTGACCCACCAGAACATGCTGATGAACGCCATCATCAGCGACCGCATGTTCCCCCGCACCGAGGGCGGCGACACCTACCTGGCGGTGCTGCCGCTGTTCCACTCCTTCGGCCAGACGACCGTCATGAACACCGGCTTCCTGCGGGGCTCCACGGTCGTGCTCATGCCGCGCTTCGAGCCGGGCGAGGCGCTGGCGCTCATGGCCAAGGAGGGCGTGACGTACTTCGCGGGCGTGCCCACCATGTACTGGGCGATGCTCACGAAGATCCACGCCGAGGGCGCCGAGGTGCCGCGCTCGCTGAAGGTGGCCGTCGCCGGCGGCGCGTCCTCGCCGGTCGAGGTGCTCAAGGACTTCGAGCAGACGTTCGGCGTCGGCATCCTGGAGGGGTACGGGCTCTCCGAGACCTCCCCGGTGGCCAGCTTCAACCAGATCGGCAAGCCCGCCAAGCCCGGCACGATCGGCACCCCGATCTGGGGCGTGGAGATGAAGCTGGTCGACGGCGACTGGAAGACGATCGAGGGCGAGGGCCCCGGCGAGATCGCCATCCGCGGCCACAACGTGATGAAGGGCTACTACGGCCGGCCGGAGGCGACGGCCGAGGTGATGAAGGACGGCTGGTTCCGCACCGGCGACATCGCCACGCGCGACGCCGACGGCTACTACGCCATCATCGACCGGGCCAAGGACATGGTCATCAGGGGCGGGTTCAACGTCTACCCGCGCGAGGTCGAAGAGGTCCTCATGACGCACGAGGCCGTGTCGCTGGCCGCCGTCGTCGGCGTCCCGCACGACTCGCACGGCGAGGAGGTCAAGGCGTACGTGATCCGCACGCCCGGCGCCACGATCACCGAGGACGAGCTGGTCGCCTGGGCCAAGGAGAACCTGGCGGCCTACAAGTACCCGAGGATCGTCGAGTTCCGCGACGCCCTGCCGATGACGGCCACCGGCAAGATCCTCAAGCGCGAGCTGCGGTAACCTGACCGTCCCCGAGGCGCGGGCGGCTCGCTCGCGCCTCCGCCATGCTCAGGGAGGCCCGGTGCTCGCCCTCTTCGACCTGGACAACACGCTGATCGACCGGCTGGCCGCGTTCCGGCGCTGGGCCGCCGAGTTCGCCGCCGAGCGGGAGCTGGGCGCACGGGCCGTGCCGTGGCTGGTGGCGGCCGACGCGGACGGCTCGGTGCCGATGGAGGCGTTCTTCGGCCGCGTACGCGAGCACTTCGGGCTGCCCGAGCCGGCCGGGGAGCTGTGGCGCGCCTACCGGGCCCGGCTGCCGCACCTGGTCCGGTGCCGGCCGGAGGTGCTGGCCGGGCTGGATCGGCTGCGGGCGGCCGGCTGGAGGGTCGGCATCGTGACGAACGGGGCGGCCGACAACCAGACCGGCAAGATCCGGCACAGCGGGCTGGCCACGCGGGTGCACGGCTGGGCGATCTCGGAGGCGGAGGGCGTGCGCAAGCCGGACACCCGGCTGTTCGAGATCGGTGCCGCGCGGTGCGGGGCGCCGCTGTCCGGCGGCGGCTGGATGGTGGGCGACGACGCCGTGAAGGACATCGCGGGCGGCCGGGCGGCCGGCCTGCGCACGGTCTGGATCGACCGGCGCGGCGAGCAACCCCTGCAGGAGCCCGCCACGGACGCCGACCGGACGGTGCGTGACGTCACCGCCGCCATCGACTTCCTCGCCGGGTCCGGAGCTGCGCGGCGCGGCGCGGACCGGTAACTTGCCGATCATGCGTGATCGACCGGACGACTTCGACGAAGAGCTGCTGCGCCCCGCGCTCCGCGACTGGGGCATCGAGGCGGCCACCCTGGACTACGCGCCGGTCGGTTTCGGCGACTTCCACTGGATCGCGGGCGGGCACGGCGGGCGGCGCTGGTTCGTGACCGTGGCCGACGTTCGGCGGCAGACCTACGACGGGCTCCGGCTGGCCATGGAGACGGCGGCGGTGCTGCGCGAGGAGGCGGGCCTGGAGTTCGTGCTCGCCCCGCTGCGCGCCGCCGACGGCACCCCGCTGCGCCGCCTCGACGGCCACCGGTACGCCATGAGCGTGTTCCCGTACGAGGAGGCCACGGGCGGCGACTTCGGCGACGAGCTGTCACCCGACGAGCGCGGCCACGTCATCGACCTGCTGGCCGAGCTGCACGCCACCCCGCCGCCGCCGTCCACCCCCGACCGACCGGTCGCGCTGACGGGCAGGGCGGGGCTGGAGCAGGCGCTCGGCGACACCACCCTGCCCTGGCTCGGCGGCCCCTACTCGGAGCCCGCCCAGGACCTGATCGTCCAGCACGCCGGCACGCTGCGGAGCAGGCTGGCGGAGTTCGACCGCCTGGCGCGCGAGCCCGGCGATCCGGTGCTCACGCACGGGGAGCCGCATCCGGGCAACCTCCTGCGAGCCGGGGAGCGCCGTCTGCTGATCGACTGGGACACGGTCGGAACGGCCGTCCCGGAGCGGGACCTGTGGCTGGTCGCCAGGGACGAGGAGGACTTCGCCCGCTACACGAAGGCGACCGGACGCGCGGTGGACCGCGACCGGCTGGCGCTGTACCGGCTGCGGTGGGCGCTGGACGACGTGGCGGAGTACGTGCAGTGGTTCCGCTCGCCGCACGGGCGCACGGCGGACGCCGAGCTGTCGTGGGACAGCCTCACCGGCACGCTCGAAGAGCTGGCCCGCTAGCCCCGAAACTTTCATCGCTCTCCCCCCTCCCCCCGCGCCCAAGCCCAGCTCATCAAGCGCCCAGCGGCCGACCTGTACCTGCCATGTTGCGATGCCGAAATTTTCTGTGGACACTCGCAATATTTCGGCTGCAGAGCGAGAGGAACTCGATGAAGCTGAAAGCTCGTATAGCCGGTGCCGTCATCGCCGCCGCGGCACTCGTGACGGCCGGCCTCGTCGCCGCACCCCCGGCCGCGTCCGCCCAGCTCACCGAGGTGACCGGCTTCGGCACCAACCCCACGAACCTGCGCATGCACCTCTACGTCCCCGACGGCGTCGGCACCAGGCCCGCCGTGCTGGTGGCCGTGCACTACTGCACCGGCTCAGGGCCGGCGTTCCACTCGGGCACCGAGTTCGCCTCGCTGGCCGACCGGCACAAGTTCATCGTCGTCTACCCGTCGGCGACCAGGAGCGGGGCCTGCTTCGACGTCTCCTCGCCGCAGTCGCTGACGCACAACGGCGGCAGCGACCCCGTGGGCATCGTCTCCATGGTCAGGTACGTGCAGCAGCGCTACAACGCCGACCCCGAGCGCACCTACGTGACCGGGGCCTCCTCCGGCGGCATGATGACGAACGTGCTGATCGGCGCCTATCCGGACGTCTTCAAGGCGGGCGCGTCGTTCAGTGGCGTGCCGTTCGGCTGCTTCGCCACCACCGACGGGTCGAGCTGGAACAGCACCTGCGCCAACGGCCAGCTCATCAAGACCGCGCAGCAGTGGGGCGACCAGGTACGCGCGGCCTACCCGGGCTACAGCGGCCCGCGCCCGCGCATGCAGATCTGGCACGGCACCGAGGACGCCACGCTGCGCTACCCGAACTTCCAGGAGCAGATCAAGCAGTGGACCAACGTCCACGGTCTGAGCCAGACACCCAGTCTCACCGACCAGCCCCGATCCGGCTGGACCAGGACCCGCTACGGCGGCACGGGCACGAAGGCGCCGGTGGAGGCGATCAGCCTGCAAGGGGTGGGCCACAACCTGCCGCAGGGCGGGATGGCGGCCATGGCGATCGACTTCTTCGGCCTGTCGGAGGGCGGCACCGAGCCGACCCCCACGATCACCCCCACGGTGACGCCGCCGGTCGGCGCCTGCCGGATCACCTACACGATGAACACCTGGAACACCGGCTTCACGGCCGCGGTCACGGTCGCCAACACCAGCACGACCCAGCTCTCCTCGTGGAGCCTGGCCTTCACCCTGCCCGCCGGCCAGACCGTCACCTCCGCCTGGAACGCCTCCGTCTCCCCCAGCAGCGGCCAGGTGACCGCCCGCAACGTCTCCTACAACGCCACCATCGCGCCGGGCGCCTCGGCCTCGTTCGGCTTCCAGGCCACGCACGGCGGCGACACCGGCAAGCCGCCCGCCTTCACCCTGAACGGCACGGCCTGCACCTCCTGAGCCTCCCGGAAAGAGCTTCACCTTTACCGCCCAGCCGCTTGCCCCCGCGCCGACTGTAGCCATACGGTCACTTTAAGCAGTCGTCGAGGGGAAGGAGAGCACCCGTGGGCAGGCACGCGAAGCCCCACAACCCCAAGGAGCAGGAGCCGCAGGAGGATCGCGGCCCCGACGAGCAGGGCCCGAGCACGGGCCGGCACGCCAAGGACCGTCAGTGCCGCCCGTCAGGGGAGCCGTCGGAGTCCTGGTCCGCCGCTTAGAAACGGAGCTTGCGCAGGCGCAAGCTCCGTTTCACCTTTTCCGATCAGGCCGCCGATCAGGGCCAGTCGAGCGACGGGCGGAGCGGGACCCCCGAGCGGCCGTCCGCGTCCAGCTTGACCCCCAGCACCTGGTGCAGCTGCACCTTGTTGCGCTCGAAGCCCACGATGCAGCCCGCCATGTACAGGGCCCACACCCGGGCCGTGCCCATGCCGACCTCCTGCACCGCGTCCTCCCAGTTGGCGTCGAGGTTGTCGCACCAGTGACGCAGGGTCTTGGCGTAGTGCTCGCGCAGGTTCTCCTCGTGGCGGATCTCGAAGCCGAGGTCCTCCATCTGCCTGATCAGCCAGCCCACCGACTCCAGCTCGCCGTCGGGGAAGACGTAGCGGTTGATGAAGCCGCCCTTGTTGAACGTCTTCTCCTTGCCGGTCGGCCGGGTGATGCAGTGGTTGAGGATGCGGCCGCCCGGCTTGAGCTTGCTGTACAGGAACGCGAAGTAGGCCGGCACGTTCGCCTTGCCGATGTGCTCGGTCAGGCCGATGGAGCTCACCGCGTCGAAGCCCGACTCGGTGACGTCCCGGTAGTCCATGAAGCGGACCTCGGCCAGATCCTGCAGCCCGGCGTCGGCGATGGCCTTCTGCGCGTACTCGGCCTGCTGGCGGCTGAGAGTGACGCCGAGGGCCTTGACGCCGTACTCCTTGGCGGCGTGCATGACCATGCCGCCCCAGCCGCAGCCGACGTCGAGCAGCCGCATGCCGGGCTTGAGCCCGAGCTTGCGCGCCACCAGGTCGAACTTGGCGTACTGGGCCTCCTCCAGCGTCGAGTCCTCCGTCGGGAAGCAGGCGCACGTGTAGGCCATGGACGGGCCCAGCACCCACTCGTAGAACCGGTTGGAGACGTCGTAGTGGTGGTGGATGGCCTCGGCGTCGCGCTGCTTGGCGTGGCGGGAGCCGAGCTTGGCCAGCGCGCTCTGACGCATCTCCTGCGGGGGCGGCGGCACGCGCATGAGCAGCGGCTTGACGCCCAGGGCCCGCACGGCGTCGATCTTCTCGGACGTGGTCAGGTCGTTGGTGGTGATGTTCCACATCCGGTCCAGCAGCGTGTACATGTCGCCGTGGACGTCGATGTGACCGGAGATGTACGCCCTGGCCAGGCCCAGCTCGCCCGGTGCCTGAGCCAGGTAGGCCACCGCGATGGGGGACTTGACCTCGATGGCCAGGTCGGCCCCGTCCGGCCCGGCCTTGCTGCCGTCGTAGGCCATGAACGAGATGTTCGCGTTCGAGCCGACGATCTTCTCAAAGATGGATGCGAGAGCCATCTGCTTGCTCACCTTCCCCGTACACACTTTTCGTACAGGTCCAGCAGGCGCCCATTCGGGTCGTATTCCCGCTTGACCGGCCAGTAGGCATCGCCGTTGTACAGCTGCCAGAACTGCTCACGGGCGTAGAAGGAGGTCGAGTAGAGCGACTTGTGCCCGTCGAGATCGTGCACCGCACGCTCGATGAGCCGGTTGTAGTAACCGTCGAACTGCCCCCGCGGCAGCGGCACCATTCCCCAGAAACCGAAGTTGACGTAGAGCTTGCCCGGCTCGAGCGGGTAGATCGGCCAGCGGGAGCCGGCCCTCAGCGGGCACATCCACACCGGCGTCATGCCCACCTTCTCGTGGAAGAACTCCAGGAACTCGGCTCCGCGCTCGACCGGCGTCTCGACGTCCTGGATGACGGACTCGCTCACGGGCTGGTCGCGCCACCTGTCGACGCGGGCGGTCAGGCCGTACTTGCGGTCGAGCGCCACCAGGCGCCGGTAGACGTCGGAGCGCATCCAGCGGCGCGGCATGAGCGAGCGGACGACCGGCTGCTGCACGCCGAAGGCGCGCGAGCACCAGAACCAGTCGGTGTCCCAGCGCCACAGGTAGTCGCGGACCGTCAGCCAGTCGCGGCTGCGCTGCCTGATCGACTGATAGTAGATCCGCATGCCCGTGTAGTCGGAGATGTAGGGGGCCCGCTCGGCGAAGCGGCCCAGCGTGAGGTACATCTCCCCCGGCTCGAAGAACACGCCGTCCACGAAGTCGACGCGCTCGCCGTCGTAGACCATGCTGTCGCAGATCTCCTGCATGGCCAGCATGCACTTGCCCGCGTCGGTGAACTTGACGTGGGTCAGGTGCACGTACGGCTGCACCTTGCGCAGCTTGATCCTGATGCGCAACGCGTAGCCGAGCGTCCCGTAGGAGTTGGGGAACGCGCGGAACAGGTCGCGGTACTCGTTGTCGTCGCGGGCCACCACCACGCGCCCGTCGCCGGTGAGGATCTCCAGTTCCTCGACCGACTCGTGCGGCAGCCCGTCCCTGAAGCTGGTGGACTCGATGCCGAGCCCGGTCACGGCGCCGCCCAGCGTGATGGTCTTGAGCTGCGGCACCACGTACGGCATGAGCCCGTGCGGCAACGTGGCGTCGACCAGGTGCTCGTACGTGGTCATGCCCTGGACCTCGGCGGTCATGGTGTCGGGATCGACGCTGATGACCTCGTCGAGGTCTCGGGCCGAGAGCTTGGCCGTCCTGCCGCCGTCACGGAACCGGAAGAGGTTGGACGTGGCCTTGGCCAGCCTGGGCGCGGCGTCACCGGGGATCTCGGCGTACGACTGCCGGATCTGCTCTACTGCCCGCCGGTGTGTCGACATCGTCGTCGTCACGAAAGCACCCCCTTGAGCTGGTAGAGATCGTCCGTAAGACCGTATCTCCCAAGGGCCACCTCGAACAGACCGGGGTCGTTAAAGACGCGAAAACTGTTCATCGTGCCAGGTAAATGGCCTATGTGGTAGGTGATTGGGTAAACTTCCCGGAGATCTTGGGCGATTCGCCACTACCACACCCCGGGGCGCCCCGCTCGGGCGGGGCACCCCTCGGGCCGGTTTCCGGAGGCTCAGCCGCCCACGGTGAAACTGTTGATGACCTGCCGCATCAGCGGCCTGTTGCGCTGCCACTGCTCCTCGGTGACGGTCCACGACAGCACGTACGCGGTGTCGCCGATCGTCAGGGCGCGGCGGATCTCGTGGTAGCGGGTGCCCGGCCGTACCCAGCGGGCGTCGTTGACCTCGCCGGCCGTCCAGGTGAACTCCCACTGCACGGCCTTGACGCCCTGGTGGCTGACGGTCCTGCGGCCGCGGTTGACCACGCTCTGCGCGTTCTGCCTGAGCGCCTCCTGGCCGTCGCGGATGAGCTGGCTGGGGTCGAGGCTGGAGTACACGGCCTCGACGCCGAGGTGGGCGTTGCCGTCGCGGCGGGTCCACTCGGTGTACGCCTCGCCGAGCGCGCCCCGCCAGCCGGTGGGCCGCAGGATCGACCAGCCCTCGCGCGACTTCCACACCCGCACGGCGGGCACGGCCCTGGTCGCGCTGGGCGAGGGCGTGGCGGAGGGCGAGGCGCTCGGCGTCGGCGCCGCGCTGGGCGTGATGGGCTGGGTGGCGGCGGCCGGCTGGGTCGTGGCGCGCGGCGCGCCCTCGGCCGGCGAGGCGGTCCTGAAGTACACGACCGCGCCGCCCGCGAGCACCAGCACCACCGTGGCGGCGGCCGCGAGCAGCGCCCGCCCCGGGCCCTGCCCCTTGCTCTTCTTCTCCGGGACGTCGAGGTCCTGGGCCGGGGGCTTGGCGGCGATGATGGCCGTCAGCAGCCGGTCGGCCTCCTCGGCGTCCACGCGGTTCTGGGGCTCCTTCTGGAGCAGGCCCTTGAGGATCGGGTGCATGATCGGCGGGATCCTGCGGTAGTCCGGCTCCTCGGTGAGCAGCGCGTTGAGCGTGGCCATGGGGTCGCCGCGCTCGAACGGCGAGCGGCCCACCATGCACGCGTACAGCGTGGCGCCCAGCGACCACAGGTCCGAGGCCGGTCCCGCGGCCTCGGCGCGGACCCGTTCGGGCGCCAGGAAGCTCGGCGAGCCGGTCACCATGCCGGTCCTGGTCAACGAGACGTCGCCCTCGACGGTGGCGATGCCGAAGTCCATGAGCACCGCCCGGCCGTCCTCCGACAGCAGGATGTTGCTCGGTTTCACGTCACGGTGCAGCACGCCCGCCGCGTGCGCCGTGCGCAGCGCCGACAGCACCTGCTTGCCCAGGTCCGCCGCCTCCCGCACGGGCAGCGCGCCCGTGGTCAGCACGACCTGCTCGACCGTCGGATGGCTGACCAGCTCCATCACGATCCACGGCCGGCCGTCCTCCTCGATGACGTCGTACACGGCGACGACCGAGGGATGGTTGAGCTTGGCCGCGGTGCGGGCCTCGCGCGCGGTCCTCAGGAGCTGGCGCTCCTTGTCGCCGGGCGACAGCGAGTCCGGCAGCAGCACCTCCTTGATGGCCACCTGCCGGTTCAGCAAGGTGTCGTGGCCTTCCCAGACCACTCCCATCCCCCCACGGCCCAGTTCGCGCAGTAACTGGTAGCGCTCCGCAATGAGCCGGTTGCTTTCCGAAACCATTTCCTACCCCTGTTGACCACCCGACAGTGGGCAAGTTTCCCATACCTCCCAGTTGTTCGCCGGAAGGTCGGAAAGGCCGCTTGCACCAGATCACCGAATGTTGTTCTACTGGGGCAGGGTCCACAGCAAGGAGAGGCCGATGACTGAGGTTCGCCGGGGTCCACTGTCCGGAGTGCGGGTGCTGGAGCTCGCCGGGCTCGCCCCTGGGCCGTTCGCGGGGATGATGCTAGCCGATCACGGCGCGGAAGTCCTGCGGATCGACCGTGTCAAGGCGGTCTCCGACCGCCCGCGCGCCGACGTCATGGATCGCGGCAAGCACACGATCGGGCTGGACCTCAAGGCGCCGGAGGGCGTGGCCGCGTTCAAGGAGCTGGTCAGGCACGCCGACGTGGTGATCGAGGTGTTCCGCCCCGGCGTGGCCGAGCGGCTCGGCATCGGCCCGGAGGACCTGCACGCGATCAACGAGCGCCTCGTCTACGGCCGGATGACCGGCTGGGGGCAGGAGGGGCCGCTGGCTCCGACGGCCGGGCACGACATCGACTACATCGCCGTCTCCGGCGTGCTGTCGATGCTGGGCCGCGAGGGCGACAAGCCGACGCCGCCGATCAACATCCTCGGCGACTTCGCCGGCGGCGGGCTCATGCTCGCGTACGGGGTGCTGCTGGCCCTGTACGAGCGCGAGCGCACCGGCCTGGGCCGGGTGATCGACGCGGCCATGGTGGACGGGGCGGCGATCCTGTTCTCGATGTTCTACCAGGCGGTGCAGAGCGGGCACTGGGGACCCCACGGCACGAACCTGCTCGACACCGGCGCCCCGCAGTACGACACCTACGAGACGGCCGACGGCAGATTCGTGGCCGTGGGCTCGCTGGAGCCGCAGTTCTGGGAGGCCATGGTCACTTTGATGGGCCTGACCGACCTGCCCGACAGGAACGACAGGGCCCAGTGGCCCGCGCTCAAGGCGCGCCTGGCCGAGGAGTTCAGGAAGAAGACCCGCGCCGAGTGGGAGGCGCTCTTCGAGGGGTCCGACGCGTGCGTCTCGCCCGTGCTGTCGATGGCCGAGGCCCCCTCCCACCCGCACAACGCCGCCCGTGGCTCGTTCGTCCAGGTCGGGGGCGTCACCCATCCCGCACCCGCGCCGCGCCTGCTCGGCGCGCCCGCGCAGGACCTCTCCCCCGCCACCCGCCTGGCCGACCTGTCCGGCTGGGGTCTGAACCAGGAGGAGGCGGACAAGCTACGTAGCCAAGGGATACTCGCATGATCGACTTACTCGACGGCGACCTGTACGCCGGTGATCCCTCCCCCGTCTACGCCTGGCTCCGCGAGCACGCCCCCGTCTACCGCGACGAGCCCAACGGCCTGTGGGGCATCTCGCGCCACGCCGACATCTCCGCCATCGAGCGCGACCCCCGCCTGTGGACCAGCACCGTCGGTTACCGCCCCCAGCTCCCCTCGGAGCCGTCCATGATCGGCCTGGACGACCCCGAGCACGCCGAGCGCCGCCGCCTCGTCTACCGCCGCTTCACCCCCCGCCACGTGCACGACCGCTACGCCGCCCGGGTCCGCGAGGTCGTGGTGGAGCTGATCACGAGCGCGCTGGAGCGGGGCACGGTGGACGCCGTGAGCGAGCTGGCCGCGCCGCTGCCGGCCCGCATGATCGGCTGGCTGCTCGGCTTCCCCGACGAGGACTGGCCGCGGCTCAAGCACTGGTCAGAGACCACGATCGTGGCCGGCGGCGGCCTGCGCTACGTCACCCACGAGGCCGCGGTGGCCGCCGGCGAGTACGGCCAGGCCGTGCTGGAGCTGGCCGCCGAGCGGCGGGCCAGCCCGCGCGACGACCTGCTGTCCCTGTGGTGCGCCACCCCCGGCTACGACGACGAGTGCCTGGCCAACGACGCGCTGCTGCTGCTCGACGGCGGCGCCGAGACCACCAGGACGGTCATCGCCACCGCCATCGACGCGCTCATCCGCCACCCGGACCAGTGGCGCCTGCTGCGCGCGGACCGGGGGCTGATGGAGGGCGCGGTCGAGGAGTTCATCCGCTGGACCACGCCGATCCTGAACATGTGCCGGGCCGCCACCCGCGACACCACGTTGCACGGCCAGGAGATCCGCGCGGGGCAGCAGGTGCTGCTCATGTACGGGTCGGCGAACCGGGACCCCGAGATGTTCACCGAGCCGGACGTCTTCGACGTGACCAGGAAGCCCGGCGGGCACATCGCGTTCGGCCTGGGCACGCACTTCTGCCTGGGCGCGGCGCTGGCCCGGCTGGAGCTGCGGATCTTCTTCGAGGAGTGGCTGGACCGGGTGGGATCGGCGCGCTGGGCCGACGCCGACGGGCCGCGCATCCTGCCCAACGCCTTCGTCAGGGGTGTGACGTCGTTTCCCGTGGTGCTGAGTAGCTCTTGAGCGCGATCGCGTCGTGCAGGCGCGCCCCGTTGCCGCCGAGCTTGAGCGCGGCCCTGGTCAGCGCGACGGGCAGCCGGCTGACCAGGCGCACGCCCTGGGTCAGCGCCCACAGGTCGAACCGGCTGCCCGGCACGATCCGCTTGGCCGCGCTGATCGCGAACGTGCGGCTGCGGCGCACGTAGTCGCCGAGCTCGGCCTCGTAGGCGGGGTAGGCCCGCGTGTGGTCGCCCCCGTACGCGGCCAGCTCGCCCGCCAGCACGTACGCCCCCACGACCGCGAGGCTCGTGCTGCCCCCGACGGCGGGCCCCGGGCAGTACCCCGCGTCGCCCACCAGCGTCACCCGGCCGCGTGACCAGGTGTCGAGGCGCAGCTGGGTGATCGAGTCGAAGTAGAACGCGGGCGCGTGCTCCAGCTCCGCCAGGATCCGTGGCACCTGCCAGCCCACGCCCGCGAAGCTCTCGCGCAGCAGCTCCTTCTGCCTGGCCACGTCCCTGTAGTGGTAGTCGAGCGGTTGCGGCGTCCTGAAGAAGAACCCGGCGCGCGCCTCGCCCAGGTGGGAGGCCCCGTACATGGCGGCCATCCGGCCGATCCCGGCGATGCCCTCCATGCGGTCCTCGAGCCCCAGGAAGTTGGGCAGCGAGACGACAGCGAGGTAGGCGCCGACCCAGTGCGTGAACCGTGACTCGGGCCCGAAGACCAGGCGGCGCACGGTGGAGTGCAGGCCGTCGGCGCCGATCACCAGGTCGAACCTGGCCGGCTCGCCACGCTCGAAGGTGACCTCGCCGTCGTCGGAGATCGAGGTGATCGAGTCGTCGAAGACGTACTCGACGTCGTGGCGGGTGGCCTCGTAGAGGATCTCGCTCAGGTCGTCGCGCATGATCTCGACGTGCCGGTCGGAGATGGCGCCGACGATCCGCCGCAGCTCCAGCTCGACGCGCGCGCCGTCCTCGGTGTGCATGGTGAGCCGCTCGGTGCCGGTCTTCCTGGCCCCCACGCGCTCCAGCACGCCCATCCGCTCGGCGATGTCCATCGCGGGCTTGAACAGGTCGACCGCGTGGCCGCCCGCCTTGCGCAGCGCCGGGGCCCGCTCGACGACCGTCACCGTGAAGCCGTACCTGGTCAGCCAGTACGCCAGCACCGGCCCCGCGATGCTCGCGCCCGAGATGAGAACCCGCATGACCCCTCCTTACCTATCGTTAAGTAAGTACGCTAGCACGCGATCTGACTTAACGGTAGGTAAGGGCTATTCTGGGGATCATGCCCAGTGACACCAAGGCCCGCATCCTGGCGGTGGCGCGCGAGCTGTTCGTGCGGCAAGGGGTGCAGGCCACCAGCCTGCGCCAGATCTCAGAACGGCTGGGCATCACCAAGCCCGCGCTCTACTACCACTTCTCCTCGCGCGACGACCTGGTGCGCAGCATCGTCGAGCCGCTGGTCGAGGACATCGAGGGGTTCCTGCGCGAGCGGATGCCAGGGGGTGACGCGCGCTCGCTGCTGGAGGACTACTTCGACATGATCTGGCGGCACCGCGACGTGATCGTGATGATGGTGCGCGACCTGTCCACGCTGGGCCATCTCGACCTGGGCACGCGCATGTTCGAATGGCGCAGGGAGCTGATGGACCGGCTGCTCGGGCCGGAGCTCACGATGGCGCAGCGGATCCGCGCGACGGTGGCGCTGGGCGGCATGTCGGACTGCGCGGTCGAGTACGCGCACCTGCCGCTGGAGGAGGTCAAGCCGACGGCCGTCGAGGCGGCGGCCGTCGTGCTCGGACTGTAGTTCGGACTGTCGTTCGGACTGTGGTCACGCCGTGCGCTGTGGTCGCGCTCCGGCTGTGTGGTCACGCCGGGGCTCCGGCTATGGTCACGCCGGGCTCCGGCTGTGGTCACACGGCGATGTAGAGATCCACGCCGTCCGGGTGGTGCACCTCGAGATCCGTCGTGAAGGCACGCGGTGGCGTGCCGCCCGACTCGGTGTGCTTCCACACCGTCTGCCACGCGTCGACCAGCGCCTGCGGCAACGGCCCCCGGGCCTCCAGCCGCAGCGCCTGACCGGCGGGCACGCGCACGGCGACCATGCCCTCGGGCAGCCGCGGCACCGTGCGTACGCCGGTGCCGACGATCTGCGTGTAGGCCCCGTGATGGTCGCTCTCGTAATCGGTGAGGACCGCGTACAGGTTCTCGTCGACGCGGCCGGGCACGTGCGCGAAGGCTCCGGGCGCACCCGCCCGCTGCCACAACGCGGGCAGTTTGGCCCGCGCCGGATCCATTTCGTCGGCGTTGGTGGTGCGTACGGCGAAACCCACCACTACCAGTTCGGCCCGTTCGGTGACGTTCACAGACCCTCCCTCCCCCAAAAGTGTCCCGGCCGATCATAAGGCCCCGCGAAACGGGGAAATGCCTTCTTGACCTGTCAGCACATAAGATGGATGAACGTGAGATTTCTCAACGACCTCGAGCCACATTACGACCTGACCTATAGCGACGTGTTCATGGTTCCGTCGCGTTCCGCGGTCGGCTCCCGGCTCGCCGTCGATCTTTCGACGAATGACGGCACGGGCACCACCATCCCGATCGTCGTGGCCAACATGACCGCCGTCGCCGGGAAGCGCATGGCCGAGACCGTCGCGCGGCGCGGCGGCATCACCGTGATCCCGCAGGACATTCCGCTCGATGTCGTGACGAACGTCGTCGACTGGGTCAAGAACCGCGACCTCGTCCACGACACGCCGCTCACGCTGACCTCGCACGACACCGTCGGCGAGGCCATGCAGCTGCTGCCCAAGCGGGCGCACGGCGCGGTCATCGTGGTCGACTGGGACAACCGCCCCGTCGGCGTCGTGACCGAGGCCGACTGCCGCGACGTCGACCTGTTCACCCAGCTCTCCCAGGTCATGTCGAGCGAGCTGCTCACGCTGCCCGCCGGGCTCGACCCGCGCACCGCCTTCGACCGGCTGCACGAGGGCCGGCACCGGCTGGCGCCCATCGTCGACGGCGAGGGCAGGCTGGTCGGCATCCTCACCCGTACGGGAGCCCTGCGCGCCACCCTCTACCAGCCGGCCGTGGACGCCGAGGGCAGGCTGCGCATCGCCGCCGCCGTGGGCGTCAACGGCGACGTGGCCGCCAAGGCCAAGGAGCTGCTGGAGGCCGGGATCGACTGCCTGGTCGTGGACACCGCGCACGGCCACCAGGAGAAGATGATCTCCGCCCTGCGCGCCGTCAGGGCCCTCGACCCCGGCGTGCCCGTCGCGGCGGGCAACGTGGTCACCGCCGACGGCGTACGCGACCTCGTGGCCGCCGGGGCCGACATCCTCAAGGTCGGCGTCGGGCCCGGCGCCATGTGCACCACCCGGATGATGACCGGCGTGGGGCGGCCGCAGTTCTCCGCCGTGCTGGAGTGCGCCGCCGAGGCCCGCCGCCTCGGGCGGCACGTGTGGGCCGACGGGGGCGTGCGCCATCCGCGTGACGTGGCGCTGGCCCTGGCCGCCGGGGCGTCGAACGTGATGATCGGGTCGTGGTTCGCGGGCACGTACGAGTCGCCCGGCGACACCCACACCGACGCGAACGGGCGGGCCTACAAGGAGAACTACGGCATGGCCTCGGCGCGGGCCGTGCGGCTGCGGACGGCCGAGGACTCCGCGTTCGAGCGGGCCAGGAAGGCGTTGTTCGAGGAGGGCATCTCGACGTCCAGGATGTACCTCGATCCGAAGCGGCCCAGCGTGGAGGACCAGATCGACGCGATCGTGGCCGGGCTGCGGTCCTCCTGCACCTACGCGGGGGCCGCGACCCTGGAGGAGTTCCACGCCAAGGCCGTCGTGGGGATCCAGAGCACGTCCGGGTACGCCGAGGGCATGCCGCTGCACCAGAGCTGGTGACGCCGCACGTCCGGGTGGCTGCGCGCTGAACACGCCTCACGTCCTGCGCCAGCCGCCTGCCGCGTCGATGCCGCCGTCCACGTGCAGCGTCGTGCCGGTCACGAACCTGGCCAGATCGCCGGCCAGGAACACCGCCGCGGCGGCGGCGTCGCACGGCTCGCCCAGGTGGCCGAGCGGCGGCACGCGTACCGGCTCGTAGGGCAGCGGGCGGGCCAGCATGCGCTCGCGCACGCCCGCCTCGCCCTCGGTCGGGATCGCGTCGGGGGCGATGGCGTTCACCCTGATGCCCCTGGGCGCCAGCTCCAGCGCCAGCGACTTCGTCAGGCTCGCCACGGCCGCCTTCATGGCCGCGTACACGGCGAACCCCGGCGCGGCCTGATGGGCCTCGCTCGACGTCACGTTGATGATCGACGCGCCCGCGGGCATCATCGGGAGCAGCGCTCTGATCATGCCGGTGACCTGGGTGAAGTTCTCCTCGATGAGGATCTGCTCACCGCGTGGCGAGGTGTCGGCGAAGCCGGCGTGGAAGGTGCCGCCCGCGTTGTTGACCAGCACGTCCACGCGGCCCCACCGCTCGCGTACGGCCTGGGCGAACACCTCGACCGCCACGTGGTCGCGCACGTCGAGCGTCATCGCCAGCTCGCCCTCGGGCTTGTCGCGGTCGCAGACCGCGACGTGCGCGCCGAACGCGGCGAACGCCTCGGCGACGGCCAGGCCGAGACCTCTGGCCGCTCCCGTGACGACGGCCACGCGGCCGGTGAGCAGGATCGCGTCGGGAGAAAGGGCGGCCATGAACGTTGACGATATCCCGACCGCATAGAGTCGTCGGGTCCATTCTCTTCGAGAACAACCGTCAACAGGAGCACTTTCGTGGCACTCCAGAAGCCCGAGATCGATTTTCCGGGCGGCGAACCGCCCAAGGACCTCGAGATCGAGGACCTGACCGTCGGCGACGGCCCCGAGGCCAAGCCCGGCCAGAACGTCAAGGTCCACTACGTGGGCGTGTCCTTCTCGACCGGGGAGGAGTTCGACGCGTCGTGGAACCGCGGCCAGGCGTTCGAGTTCCCGCTGGGCGCCGGGCGCGTCATCGGGGGCTGGGACCAGGGCGTCGCGGGCATGAAGGTCGGCGGCCGGCGCAAGCTGGTCATCCCGCCGCACCTCGGCTACGGCACCCGTGGTGCCCCGCCGCGCATCAAGCCGAACGAGACGCTCATCTTCGTGGTGGACCTGCTCGGTGTGAGCTGACGCCCCTCAGGGCGTACGGCGCCGGCGCCCTCGGGGGTGCCGGCGCCTTGATCGACACTCTGCGCGATATGCGGATTTGGAGTGGGGAAATGTCGGCGCCGTGAGGCACGATAGGCGTGTGCTTCTGATCGACGTGGTCCGGGTGTCCGAGGCGGTGACGCGCACGTCCGCGAGGCTCGGCAAGGTGGGTCACCTGGCGGAGCTGCTGGGCCGGGTCGGGCCCGGCGAGGCGGAGATCGCGATCTCCTACCTGTCGGGCGAGCTGCCGCAGCGGCAGGTCGGCGTGGGCTGGCGCACGCTGGAGGAGATCCCGCAGCCCAAGCTCGCCGCCACCGCCACGCTGACCGACGTCGATCTGCTGCTGAGCCGGATCAAGGCCGTGTCCGGCCCCGGCTCCCAGGCGGCGCGCAAGGCGCTGGTGGGCGAGCTGTTCGCCGGGCTGACCAGCCAGGAGCAGCAGTTCATGCGGCGGCTGCTGCACGGCGAGCTGCGCCAGGGCGCGCTCGACGGCGTCATGATCGAGGCCGTCGCCAAGGCTTCCGGCGCGCCGTCCGCCGACGTGCGCCGCGCGCTGACGCTGCGCGGCTGGCTGCCGGCCGTGGGCGCCGCCGCGCTGAGCGGCGGGGTGCCCGCGCTGCACGCGTTCCGGCTGGAGGTCGGGCGGGCCGTCGCGCCCATGCTGGCGGGCAGCGCGCCGAACGTGGCGGCCGCGCTGGAGAAGGCCGGCGTCCCGGCGGCGCTGGAGTGGAAGCTCGACGGCGTACGCGTCCAGGCGCACCGCTCCGGCCCCGAGGTCCGGGTCTTCACCCGTACGCTCGACGACATCACGCCGCAGGTGCCCGAGCTGGTCGAGGCGGTGCTGGAGATGCCGTCCGGCGATCTCGTCCTCGACGGCGAGGTGATCGCGCTGCGGCCCGACGGCCGGCCGCACCCGTTCCAGGTGACGGCGAGCCGCGTCTCCAGCAAGACCAACGTGGCCGCGCTGCGCGCGCAGACGCCGCTGAGCGTGTTCTTCTTCGACGCCCTGCGCGTGGACGGCGCCGACCTGCTCGACCTGCCCTACGCCGAGCGCCAGGAGGCCCTGGCCCGCACGGTCCCGCAGGGCCTGCTGACGCCCCGGCTGGTGACCTCGGAGCTTGCCGAGGCGGAGCAGTTCTTCACCGACGTGGTCAAGGCCGGGCACGAGGGCCTGGTGGTCAAGTCCCTCGCCTCCCCCTACGCGGCCGGGCGGCGCGGGGCGGGCTGGATCAAGGTCAAGCCGCGGCACACGCTCGACCTGGTGGTCCTGGCGGCCGAGTGGGGGCACGGCCGGCGCGAGGGCAAGCTGTCCAACCTGCACCTGGGGGCGCGCGACCCGGAGGGCGGGTTCGTGATGCTCGGTAAGACGTTCAAGGGGCTGACGGACGAGCTGCTGGCCTGGCAGACCCAGCGCTTCCTGGAGCTGGCCGAGGGGCCGACCGACGAGTGGACGGTGCGGCTGCGGCCCGAGCTGGTAGTGGAGATCGCCTTCGACGGGGTGCAGCGGTCGCCTCGGTATCCCGGGGGGATGGCGTTGCGGTTCGCGCGGGTGCTGCGGTATCGGCCGGACAAGCGCGTTGAGGACGCTGACACGGTGGAGACCGTACGGTCCTTGATGCTCTGATCCTTTGTGGGTTCCACGGAAACCTGGAGATCGTCGGCGTACGCTCGGGTTCTGGTGGGGGCAGTGAGATATTTCACTGGATGTCCCATTAAGTTGCCTTTACCCGCTCTTTGTCGCATATGTTCGTGCCCATCGCGCGGGATCCCCCGTCCCGCCGCCAGGATCGGCCGCCTTTGCCCCCATCCGTCGTCGGCGCGGCCTTTTCCCGATCTGTCCCCTATCTAGGACCGTGGTTTACCTTGGGCCAGCACAGTCGTACGCCGTCTCCGCAGGATCGCAGGCCGTCCGCTGCCTCTGAGAGCCTGTTGGCAGAGGCTTAAGCCGCTGTCGGCACTGGCCCGTAGAGGGCTGGTCCGATCTTGTTGATGTGGCCCTGGTGGGACCATTGGGACAGTTGGACGCGGAAGCTGTTGACGTTGTCGATGGCGAGGATGGCGGCCAGTTCGGTGCCTTTCCAGGCGCGCCAGGGCTGGGCTGCCAGGAGCTCCAGGACCTTGCCTCGCCTGTCGGGGCTGGTCAAGCACGGGAGCGGTGGCGGGCCGCCCCAACGGCGATTGGGCGGTTGACCTGCGAGTTCTCGGGTGAGGCGGCGGGTCATCTGATGAACGGCCGCCCACCAGATCATCGCTTCGTGATGGGCGGGCCGCCGTTCGTAGCACCGCACCAGGCGGCGGTGCCGCATCAGCCAGGCCAGACTCCGCTCGACGACCCATCTGCGGGGCAGGACGACGAAGCCTTTCATGTCGTCGGTGCGCCTGACGACGGCCACGGTGATCTTCAGGGCCTTGGCTGCCCAGGTCACGAGTCGTCCGGCATAGCCGCCGTCGGCCCACACCAGCGTGATGGTGGAGAACTTCCCCCGCAGGAGGGCCAGGAGCGGGTGAGCGCCATCGCGGTCCTGGACCGAGGCGGCAGTCACCAGCACGGTCAGCAGTAGCCCGAGCGTGTCGACCGCGACGTGCCGCTTCTGCCCCTTGATCTTTTTCCCGCCATCGAAACCGCTGTCGGCGGCACCGATGGTCTCGCTCGCTTTCACACTCTGCGCGTCGATGATCGCGGCCGTCGGTGTCTCCTTCCGTCCCGCGGCGACGCGGATCCGACCGCGGAGCCGATCGGCCAGCCGTGCCGGCAGTCCCCGCTCCGACCAGCGCTCGAAGAACGCATAGACCGCCGTCCAGGGCGGGAAGTCCACCGGCAGCGCCCGCCATTCGATCCCGTACCTGGTCACATAGCCGATCGCATCCACCACCGCCCGAAGATCATGTTTCATCGGGCCGCCTGGACCCTTGCGCAGCTCGGCCATGACAGCCTCGGCCTCGGGCAGCAACACCTCCCACTGCGCATCAGACAGATCAGACGGATAGGGACACGAACGGCTCCAGCAGCCACAACCGGGCACGGCGCAACTGGCGGAGCCCGGCGGAAACCGGTAGACAGTCATCCAAGGGCTTCTGATGGGCGAGAGACGTAGACACTCCCTCAACTATCAGAAGCCCTCTTCCGTCCCCGAAATCGCCACGCATCACACCAAACCCTCTGCTAACAGGCTCTGAGCGCAAGCCGTCCGCCTCGAAGCACAAGTCGGTCGCCTCGGAGCACACGCCGCCGGTCTCGGAGCGCAAGCCGCGCGCCTCGGAGCACAAACCGGCCGGGCATCGGGCTGCCAAGCGCCGTTGGACCACCGTCGCCGTCGGTGCGGCCGTCCTCGCCGCCGCCTCCACCACCGCGTGGGCCGCCATCGGCAACGACTCCCCCAGCCGGACGTCGGCCCTCACCCCGTCGTCCTCCCCGAAGTCCTCCTCATCCCCGGCCCCCGGATCGTCCGCCCCGGGATCGCCCACCCCGGGATCTCCGGCCTCCGACGTCCGGGCCGCGGCGGCGGCGCAGCCGAAGACCGCCCAGTCCCCCGCGCCTGCCTCTCCCCCCGAACGGCCTGCCAAGCCCTCGGCCCCCTCCCCCAGCACCACCCCCGCCACCACCGCGCCTCCCCAGCGCGCGGAGTCAAAGGTCAAGACAGAAGCAGAGCCGGAAACGAAGGCGGAAACGAAGGCGGAAACGAAGGCGGAGGCGGAGGCGGACAGGACGGTCACCACGAAGCCCAAGTTCCGCGTCCTGTCCTCCGGTAGCTGCGGCGCCTCCTACTACGGCGAGCCGCAGCAGACCGCCAGCGGCGAACGCTTCAACCCCGCCGCCATGACCGCCGCCCACAAGACCCTCCCCCTGGGCAGCAAGGTCCGCGTCACCAACCCCGACAACGGCGAGTCCGTCACGGTCCGCATCAACGACCGCGGCCCCTACATCGGCGGACGCTGCCTCGATCTGTCCAAGGCCGCCTTCGCCGCCATCGGGAACATCAACGCCGGGGTGATGCGGGTGAAGTACGAGGTGCTCGGCCGCCGGTAGCGGGAAAGCACAGGCAGCCCCCGGCGTAATATGTCTCGGGCCCTCCGGTCACTTCACCAGGCGAATCGTCATGGGGTAACGGAAATTGCTCTCCGACAACGCCGAGACGCCCCCGACGATGGCCAGGATCAGTGCAGCGACCCAGATGAACGGCACCAGCACGATCCCGACAAAGGTCAGCGGCAGCAATACCGAAGCGCCGACGACCGTGATCTGGAAGTTCAGCGCCTCCAGCGCGTGCCGGCGAATGTAGGGCGAGGTCTTTCCGCCGGTGAGCAGCAGGAGCAGCGGGCCGAGGATCGGGAAACCGACGATCGGCAGCGCGTGCGCGAGAGCCGCCCCGAGACGCTCGCTGCTCTCCGCCGTGCCCACCGGGGGCGCCGGATCAGGCAGCGGGGCGATCCTGGGGACGGCCTGCCGGCCGTACAGCTCGTTCATGATGGGCACGAGGTCGCCGTGCGTGCGCGCGGTCATGGCGCGCTCCAGGCGGTCGTCGAATTCGAGCTTGTCGAAACGACCTTCCGCGTATGCGGCTTTGACGTGCTCGACCACGTTCTCTCGGTCCTGGTTGGTGACGCGCAGTTGAGCTGGCGGCACCTGTCCCGGCCCAGGGGTTTTCGGTACCCCAGCCATAATCGCCATGCCTCTCCTCGGTGAATCGAACGGTCATCTCCCATACTGCGCCGTGCGTTCCCCGGGTGCCATCAGGAGAATCCCGGATTCGTCCCCTAGATCATCCCCGACGCGGCGGCTCCAGACGGTATAAAAAGGATTCATGAGATGGCGAGACCGCTACGGCATTCGTCGACTGCGCGGCCGCAAGATCGCGAAGTTCGACCGTGAGGCGACAGACGCCGACATCGAGGCGCTCATCGCCTTCGCCCGTTCGCGGCGCGGTGTCGAGTTCTACGTCGAGCCGGAGACGTTCGCCACCGACACGACCGCCGTGGCGGTGGCCGATGATGGCGAGTGGACCAGGCGAAGGGTCGGCTCACCGGCCGTGATCCACAAGGTCGCCCGTGACCTGGCCTTGCCCGTGTACGACGTTCAGCTCACCGGGTACCCGCCGCGGATGCGGGCGTACAACGAGCGCCGCAGGAAGGAAGAAGGCAGCCTCTGACAGAGCATCCCCCGACGATCCCCACTGACCCTCTCCACCTCCCGGAGGCAGCCACGCGCCTGGTGACGTTCGCCGGCCTGGTGGCGTTCGGCGGCCTCATGGCGTTCGGCAGGCTCGTAGCGTCCGGTAGCCTCGTGCGTCCGGCAGGCTCGTAGGTCCGGCAGCCTCGTAGATCCGGCGGCCTCATGGCGTTCCGGCGGCCTCGTCCTTATGCAGGCCGATTCGGCTGTGCGGCCGGTTGCGTGCAGCGCGCCGGCCAGCTTTCGGCGCGAGCTCACGCCGACCTTGATGAACACCTTGCACAGGTACCACTCGACGGTCTCGGGGCTGAGGAACAGCTGGGCGCCACCGATCTCAGGGTTGCTGCGCCCGGCGACGGTGAGCTGCACGGTCTCCGCCTCCTGGGCGGTCACCTCGTCGAAGGCCCCGCCCCCGCGCCGCCGCACCCCCTCCCCCACGGCGGCCGGCTCCCGGCGCGCGCTCGCTCGGCGTACGCGTCCATGAGCAGCTCACCGAACTGCTCCACATGCCGCAGGTGACTCCCAGGTGGCCACGCGGCGGTTGGCGCGCCGCAGCCACTCGCCGAAGAGCAGGTGCGCACGGGCCGGTTCCGTGCGCACCCGCGCCGGCGACAACCTTTCGATCGCCTCCCGATACAGGCGGGTCGGCTTCCCCTCTCGCGCTCAGCAGCGCGCGCAGGCCGCGCGCCCGGCCAGGGTATCGATCGCCTTTCTCAAGATTCACTGCCTGGCCGGGAGCCTCACATCAGCGTGCGGGCGTACTCGGAGTTGGTGTAGTCGCGCCACTCGACGATCCGGCCGTCCCGCAGCCGGTAGATCGCCATGTTCCTGATCGGGGCCAGCGGGCGGCCGGGGAGCGCGAGCCCGTGGAGCTGTTCCGCGATCACGGTGTCGCCGTTGACCGCCTGGTGGAGGGTGGTGAACTCGACCCGTTCCATGGCCGAGAACACCCCTGCCCACAGTGCGACCACGGCCTCGCGGCCCTTGATCTCGGGGCTGCCGTAGTTCTCGAAGGTGATGTCCTGGTCGAAGTAGGGAGCGAGCTTGGTGGCGTCCTTGAGGGCGAAGAGGTCGAAGAACTCCTTGATGAGGGTGTCGTTGTCGAGGGTTGTCTGGGTGTCGTCGTTCATGGGTTCGGCTCCTGTCCGGTGAAGTGATCGAGGTGCGCCCGCGTCCTGAATGGGCCGGCGCTCGGCGGGTAGGTCTTTCGGGCCGGAAGCAGCGCACCGGACCGGCGACCGTCTCGGCGCGCCCGCCGCACGCATCCGGCGCACGCATCCGGCGCACGCATCCGGCGCACGCACCCGCACGCACCCGCACGCGCATCCGGCACATGCGGCCCGCGTCCAGCACCGCAGCCTGGGCGGCCAACACCGCAGCCTGGCGCCCAGCACCGCACCCCAAACGTCCAGCACCGCACCCCCAGACGTCTAGCGCCACATCCAGCCGTTGGCACCACGGCCCAGACGTCCAGCACCACGGCCCAGACGTCCAGCACCACGGTCCAGACGTCCAGCACCAACGGCCCGGACGGCCAGCACCACCACAGCCCGGCGTTCAACAGCCGCGCCCGGTATGGAACGTCCGCTGCGGGCGCTCCGGATCCGGCGGCGACGAGACCATCGCCCGCCCGGTCAGCGCAGCTTGCGGAAGGTCTCACGCAGGTCGTTCGTGAAGGCCTCCGGGTTCTCGTAGTGGACGAAGTGGCCACCCTTCATGTGGGCGTTCACGTTGATCACGTTGAAGGAGTCGCGGGTGGGCCCGTTCTCGAAGGCCGCGATGCGCTCCTCGACGGTGTTCACGCCGGGCGGGTAGGCGTCCCCGAGGAGAAAGGTGAAGCCGGCCGGCGCCTCGACGACGGGACGGCGGTCGTGGGAGGGGACCCACGGGTAGCGCACCGCGTTGCGGTACATGCGGATGGAGGAGCCGATGGCCTGGTTCACCCAGAACGTGGTGGCTTCGGTGAGGATGAAGTCGCGGGGGAAGTTCGCCGCGAAGTCGCCCCGCTTGTCGCTCCACTTCTTCCATCGCCGCAGGAGCCAGGCGAGCATGCCGATGGGCGAGTCGTTCAGGCCGTGGGTGAGGGTCGAGGCGTCGAGCATGTGCACCGCGACGTGGGAGGCGTAGGTGTTGACGAAGTTCTCGAGGCCCGCCCGCAGCTCCGGTGTGGCGTCCTCGGGGATCTTGGCGCCGTCGGTCAGGTCCCAGTAGCGCTCGTTGGCGAACATGCCGGGCGGCAGATCCTGACCGTAGTGCAGGCCGATGATGCTGTCGGCGTACTTGTGGCCGAGCGCGCTGGTGACGAGCGCGCCGTAGTCGGTGCCCGCCGCGGCGTACTTCTCGTAGCCGAGCACTTCGGTCATGAGCTTGTGCATGATGTCGGCGATCTTCCAGTAGTTCAGATCTCCCCTGCCGACCGGGGTGGACCAGCCGAAGCCCGGCAGGTCGGGGATGATGACGTCGAAGGAGTCCGCCGGGTCACCGCCGTGGGCCGCGGGATCGGTCAGCGGGCCGATGAGGGGCAGGCTGAACCCGCTGGACCAGGGCCAGCCGGAGTGCACGGCGAGCGGGACCGGGTTCGGGCCCTTGCCGCGCACGTAGTAGAAGTGCACGGGCGTGCCGTCGATCTCGACCTTGTACTGGTCGTAGGTGTTCAGCCGCTGTTCCTGCGCCCGCCAGTCGAAGCCGTCCGCCCAGTACTCCACGAGTGGTTTGAGGTAATCGGTGCTGATTCCGTAGTACTCCTCCTCGTTGTCCAGGTCGTCGAAGTAGCGGGTCCTCTTCAGCCGGTCCTTGAGGTCGTCCAGGGCCTGCTGAGGGACGTCGATCTTGTACGGTTCCGCCGCGCCGGGCTTGTTGTCGCTGTTCATGACAAGTCTTCCTTCTAGCGAGTTTCAGGTGGGTATGAGGGACCGCTGGTGGCTTCAGGTGGTGAAGTCGAGGCGGAGGCGGGTCTGCTTGAGCTCGGCGATGTGCCAGGTGCCGTTCGTCTTGACGAACCGTGCGTGGTAGTGCCCGAAGCCGTGCATGCCCCTGAAGGGGATGTCCTCGGACACGGCGGCGTCCGCCGGCCGGGTGACGATGTCCTCCATCGCCCAGACGCCGTGAGCGTCGGTCTCGGAGTCGACGTCGATCTCGTCGGAGAACAGGTGGTGCACCAGGGTCACGCCGGGGCCGCCGCTGGCGCCGACAGTGGCCGCGATCCCCTCGCGGCCCTCCATGTGCAGCCAGACTGATCCGTCCGGCTTGTGCGGGGTGAACGTGCCGTCCGGGGTGAACAGGTTCGCCAGATCCTGCCAGCGTTGGTGGTCCGCGTACCGGACATAGCGAGCCATCAGACGGCGCAGCTCTTCAACAGTGCTCAGACGCTCCAGGGCGTCCATGGTCGATCATCCCCTTGTTGGTGATGTGTTCGGAGGTCCTGCCGCCGCCGCTGCTGATGCGCCGCAGCAGGCAGGAATCGCCGAACGAACTACTCCGCGCGCCCTCGCTTCTGGACTGCGTGGTCCACTCATCATGCGACCCGAAAAATGGACCTGCAAGTCCAAAAAAGCGACGACTCCCGTTCGGACCGACATCGACCCTCCTCGGCGGAACCGACTCGGGAAAGGCCAGGGTGGGTCACCTGCCGAGTCGCGGGCGTGCGGCACGGGAAGAGGTGCAGGCCCACCCCACCGGCTCACCACCACCGGAGCATTGCCGGATCCTGCGGCCAATCAGACTCAAGCCCCACCACCGGACTTGCGGCGGACCACAGCCAGACGCGCCGCCAGACGCGCCGGCCGACCACAGCCATACCCAGCGCCAGACGTGCAGCCGACCACAGACAAACCCACCACCAGACCTGGAGCGCAGCACGACCACACCCAGCTCCGGTAACCGGCTCGCACGCGGGACCCGCGTGCGCTACGCCCAGAGCCGTGCGGAGGCACGGCGGCTTGGATTCGTCAACGCTCTATCCGCGGACGGGCGGCTCGGCGTGCGTCGCGTCATTCGAGGGCGGGGGGCGGGTCCTCCTCGTCCAGGAGGTTGATCAAGGGGAGCAGCCAGGCGGCACGGGGCGGGCCCATGGTCTCGTCCAGCTCGGCCGGGGTCGGGAGACGGTCGCGGAGGATGGCTGGGGAGAGCAGGTTCTGTAGGGCGTGCATGAGGAGGTTGGCCATCGAGTAGCTCGGGTCGGCGGTCAGGGCGCGTTCGAGGGCGATGGTGGCCTGGACGCTGTTTCCCGACCGCCAGGCCGCCATCGCCAGCAGCGACGCGACCGGGGGTGTGAAGCGAGGCTCCAGCCTGCGGGTCAGGTCCTTCCAGAGCAGGGAGTGGGAGTCGTCCATCAAGGTCCAGGCCTCGTCGCGGACTCTCATGATCACCAGATCCAGGCCGAGTCTGGCCGCTTCCGCATCGTTCAGGCGGCCGCCGCCGGCATGGGTTTCCAGGGCGGATCGGACCCTGACCAGGGCGTCGGAGACGAACTGCTCGGCGAACGTGTTCAGGTCTGTGGCGGTCATGATCTGGGCCCGGAAGTCGGCGATCGCCGCAGCCGTGGCTCGGCGCATCGCCATCCGTACGGGGCCTGTGACGGGGGCCAGCGTGCGTTCGAGTGCCTCTCGGTTGGGGAGGGCGACCAGGCCGCGGACCGTGGCCTCGGCTGCTATCTGGCTGCTGGACAGGTCGTAGGGGGTGCCGTCCGCTGGGCAGCAGGTTGCCAGGTCGCAGACGTACGACCAGTAGCGGCCCTCGTGAGCCCGCAGCGCCTCGCCCACGTGCACCCCGTCGTTGCGCGCCAGTCGTCTGGCCTCGTCGACTGCCGGGGTTACCAGGTGGCCCGGGCCGTAGCCGACGATGACGATCTCGGTGATGCCCTCGCGGCCGAACAGGGGGGACATCGGGTCGAGTGTGCCCGTCGGGAAGGGCAGGCCCCATCTGGCCACCATCGTCGCTTGGCCTCGGGACAGGCCGATGACGATGAGGCTGGCGGTGGGGTGGAAGCCGACGAGGTAGGGCACGGCGGCCAGGACGTCGGTGGGGCTGCTCAGGGTGAGGTGGGGTTCCGGGGTGAAGGGGGAGGTGGAGGTGGAGGCGAGGTCGAGGTCAGGGTCGCCGTCGGGGTGGGGGTCGGTGTCAGGGTCGGGGTCGGGATGGGGGCCAAGGTGCGGATGGGGATGAGGGTCGCGGTCGGGGTTGCGGTCGGGGTTGGGGTGGCGGTCGGGGTCGCGGTCGCGGTCGGGGTCGCGGTCGCGGTCGCGGTCGGGGTTGGGGTTGGGGTGGTGGTCGGGGTGGAGGCTGGGCGAGGAGAAGGGTGGTGACGTGGCAGGTGGAGGGGGGAGACGGGTGTTGGCGGTCTGGTTCTGCGTTGGTGGGGACGTGGTTGCGGAGTCTTGCCAGGGCAGCTGCATGGGTGTCGGTGTGGATGCCGAAGCTGCGGCGGAGGCACGGGGAGAGGGCGGGCTGGGATCTGCGGTGGCGGTAGGGGTGGTGGGCGGGTTGAGGGAAGCGGGAGTGGGGCGGTTGGTCGTCATGGCTCCACAGGGTGCCGGGTTTCGAGGGGACGAAATGGCGTTGGGAGCGGTTCTGTGGATAAGGGGTGAGTGAGGATCGCGCGGCTGTGGATAAGGCGGCTCGTCCGAAGTGAGGGCATGGCAGCGCGGGCGTGAGACTCCCCCGACGATGTGGCCGTTGAGGCATGAAGCTTGGCCTGCGGCCATTCCCGCCCAAGAAGGGACGGAGTGCGCGTGGCCGCAGGCCGTGGATGCCCCCGTCTGAGAACGGGTTAGCGAGCCTGTACCCCTACCAGGGCACCGGCCCCTGGGCGTTGAAGAAGCCGGCGGTAGGTCCGTCGGCGGCGAGGGTGGCCAGGTGCACCAGTGTCGTGGCGCCCTGTGCCGGGGTCAGGAAGCCGTTGTGGGCGTTGATGTCGGTGGCCACGTAGCCGGGGTCGGCGGCGTTGACCAGGATGCCCTCCTTGCGGAGCTCGTTGGCGTACTGGACCGTCAGGGCGTTCAGTGCGGTCTTGGAGGGTGAGTACGCGGCTGACGACGGCAAGGCCGTGAGGGGGCCGTTCGGGTCTGCGGCGATGGTGAGGGAGCCGGCGCCGCTGCTGACGTTGACGATGCGGGGTGCCGGGGAGCGGCGCAGCAGGGGGATCATGGCGTTGGTGAGGGCGATCACGCCGAAGACGTTGGTCTCGAAGACCGTTCGGACCATGTCCAGGTTCACGGTGCTGGGGAGTTGGTCGGTGGCGTCCTGGGGTGAGATCTGGCCGGAGCCGGTGATGCCGGCGTTGTTGATCAAGACGTCGAGGTGGCGGAAGCGCTGCTCGATCCAGCTCGCGGCCTGGTCGATGGTGGCCTGGTCGGTGACGTCCAGGGTGAGCGCGTGGGCGTCGCCGCCTGCCGCGCGGATCGCCGTGGCCGCTTCCTCGCCGCGCTGCGGGTTCCTGGCGCCGATCAGGACCGTCATGCCCAAGGTGGCGAGCTGGTCGGCGGTCGCGCGGCCGATTCCCTTGTTCGCGCCGGTGATCAGTGCCACCTTCTGGTGGGTGCTGTGGTCGTTCATGATCAAGCTCCTGTCACAGGGGATTCCGTCCTCCCCGGGACGAGATGGCTGCGGCGTTCTGTGACATGGAGGGTGCGGCTCACCGTCTCGTAGCTGAAGTGGACAGCCTGAGGTGGCAGCGGAGCCCGAGATGGCCAGCAGGCAGGAAGCAGCGGCCACCAAGCACGGCGGGCGCGTAAGGAGGACGAGCCCTCAGCGCGCCCCGGCCGGCCGAACATCCGGACCCGCCCCACCATCAGAAGCCAGCCGGTCCCGAGCGAGCAACGCAGCCCCCGCCACAGCAGCAGGCATGGCGATGACAGCCACAAAAGGCACCAGGAAGAGCAGAAAAACCGCCACCCCGAACCCCAGGGCACTGGCCTTGTTGGCGCGCAGGAGCGCGAAGCGTTGCTTGCGGGCCATGCCCCGCCGTTCGAGGGCGAGCGTAGTGAGCTCCACTGTCAGGAAAAATCCGGACACTAGGGCACCCAGCACCGGCACCACCGTCTGCCCGACCACCGGCACGAAGCCCAGGATGAACAGCGGAATCGTGAACAGCAACACGTAGAACAACGTCACCAGACTGTCACGGATGGAGCGCGGCAACGTCCGCCACCACGGCTGCTCGTGCTCGCTCTCCAGCACATCCACCGCCGCCGACAGCTTCTCGTAGAACGGCTCCCCGATGGCCAGCGTCAGCGCCGCGAAGGTCAGCACGGCCAGCACCACGCCGCCCATGACCAACGCGATGCCGACCAACGTCCTGAACAGCTCCCGCCAGCTCCACGAATCGGCGAACGGCGTCAGGAACTCGGCCAGGGCGGTCGCGTTCGTCCCCAGATAGATCAGCACCCCGGCGTACAGCGCGAACGCGATCAACGCCGGGATCAGCCCGAACAGCCACCACCGGGGGTGCTTGGCGACCCACCCGAACCCTTGGAGGAAGAAGCCGACACCCGAGGTGAAGTCGCGCACTGATCGCATGCCCGGCAGGCTAGCGCCAGAACGCCGTGACCGCGTAGCCCAGCTCGGCGAGCAGGTCGCGCACCAGCGGCAGCGAGATGCCGAGCACGTTGCCGTGGTCGCCCTCGATGCCCTCGACGAACCAGCCGCCGCGCCCCTCGATGCTGAACGCCCCGGCCAGGCTGAGCGGCTCGTCCGTGGCGACGTAGGCGGCGATCTCCTCCTCGGAGGGCTGGCCGAAGCGCACGACGGTGGTGGCGACCTCCGCCACCTGGCGGCCGGCCGCCACGTCGATCAGGCAGTGGCCGGTGACGAGGCGGCCCGTGCGGCCCCGCATGAGGCGCCAGCGCTCGATCGCCTCCTCGCGGGTGGCGGGCTTGCCGTACGGGCGCCCGTCGAGCTCGAGGATCGAGTCGCAGCCGATGACCAGCCCCTCTTCGAGCCCGCCCGCGACCGCCTCCGCCTTGGCCGTGGCCAGCACCTTGCTCAGCGCGGCCGGGGAGTGGGCGGAGTAGGCGTCCTCGTCGACGCCGCTGACGATCACCTTCGGGTCGAGACCCGCACTGCGCAGGAGGGCGAGGCGGGCGGGGGAAGCAGAGGCCAAGACGATCACTGGCCTAGCCTACCGGTCACCAGTCGGGGTTCGACCTGCCCGGGGCCACCTCCCGCTCGCTGCGCAGCGGATCGTGGTACGGGTCGTACGGCCCCGCCTGTTTCGGCACGGCGGCGCCGCCGAAGATGCTGCCCAGCAGGCTGCCGAGCAGCTCCCCGAGCCCGGCGGGGATCGCGGACTCCTCACGGCTGAGGTCGTCGGCCACGGCGTCGGCGTCCATGTCGTGGCTGGCGGCCCGGTTCGCCAGCAGGGACATGATCATGGGTGCGATCAGCGGCAGCAGCTTCATGAGGGTGGCGGAGTTCACGCCGGCCAGTTGCGAGAGCCGCACCGCTGCCTGCTCGGTGCCCTGCCCGCCGAGCACGTGGCCGAGGATGCTGTGCCCGTCGCGGGTCAGCGAGGCCACGTCGCCGTTGAACGGATCGGCGTCCATGTGGTCGTCCAGGGCGCCGCGCAGGGCGTCGGCGCCGTCCGGATGGGTGGCGTTGCGGGCCATGCCACCGACGATGGTGCCCGACACCGCCTCGATGACCTTGCGGGCGGTGAGCGTGTCCGTGCCGAGCATGCCGGCGATCTGCTCCACTCCTTGGTCTCCGAGTCCGGCGAGAAGCTCGTCATTAAGTGTCACGACGGTCCCCCGATCAGTCTGTCACGGGAGAACCTGCCCTCGCCGGGCCCGGACCAACGTCCGATTTGTCCTAATTCTCGGAAAAGTGAGCAGGGACAGGGGCTGCCGCGGCCGCGCGGCCCTCCGCGGGCGTGGGGAGCCCCGCGGCGGCGTACGCGCCCGCCTCGTCGAGCGTCTCGTGCTCCAGCAGGGCCGTCACGATGGCATCCAGCTTGTCGCGGTTCGCGGTGAGGATCCGGACCGCGCGCTCGTAGCACTCGTCCACGATCCGCCGCGCCTCCTCGTCCACCATGGCGAGCGTGACGGGCGAGGCCTGCGGCTGCTGGCCGTCGTTGGGCAGGATGGTCAGCGGGCCGACCTTCTCCGACATGCCCCACCGGCCGACCATGCCGCGTGCGATCATGGTGACCTGCTCCAGGTCGTTCTCGGCGCCGGTGGTGATGACGCCGTAGACGACCTGCTCGGCCGCCATGCCGCCGAGCGCGCCGGTGATGCGTCCGCGCAGGTACTGCTCGTCGTAGGCGTAGCGGTCGGTGTCGGGAGTGGAGAGCGTGACACCCAGCGCCCGGCCGCGCGGGATGATCGAGATCTTGCGGACGGGGTCCGCGCCCGGCTGGAGCATGCCGAGCAGCGCGTGACCGGCCTCGTGGAAGGCGGTCCTGGTGCGCTCCTCCTCCGGCATGACGATGCTGCGCGCCGCGCCGAGCTGCAGCTTCTCCAGTGCGTCGGCGAAGTCGGCCATCGTGACCTTCTCCTTGCCGCGCTTGGCGGCGAGCAGGGCGGCCTCGTTGACCAGGTTCGCCAGGTCGGCGCCGGTCATGCCGGGCGTGGTCTTGGCGAGCTGGTCGACGCTGACCCCGCCGTCGAGCGGCACGCCGCGCGTGTGCACGCCCAGGATCGCCGCGCGCCCGGCCGCGTCGGGCAGGCCCACCTGCACCGTACGGTCGAAGCGCCCAGGACGCAGCAGCGCCGGGTCGAGGATCTCGGGCCGGTTCGTGGCCCCGATGACGATCACGCCCTCGGCCCCGGAGAAGCCGTCCATCTCGGTGAGGATCTGGTTCAGCGTCTGCTCGCGCTCGTCGTGGCCGCCGATGCCGCCGGCGCCGCCCCTGGCGCGGCCGATGGCGTCGATCTCGTCGATGAACACGATGGACGGCGCCACCTTGCGCGCCTCCTCGAACAGGTCGCGCACCCGCGAGGCGCCCACACCGACGATCATCTCGATGAACTCGGAGGCGCTGGCCGAGAAGTACGGCACCTTCGCCTCACCGGCGACCGCCCTGGCCAGCAGCGTCTTGCCGGTGCCGGGAGGCCCCGCCAGCAGCACGCCCTTGGGCAGCTTGGCGCCCAGCTTGCGGTACTTGCCGGGGTCCTTGAGGTAGTCGACGATCTCGACGAGCTCGTTCTCGACCTCGTCGATGCCCGCGACGTCCTCGAACGTGACGCGCACCTTCCCGGCCTCGACCGGCTTGGCCGCCTTGGACTTGCCGAGCCCGCCCAGGCCGCCGCCCATCATGCTGGCGCCGCGCCGCATGATCCAGATCCACAGCCCGGCCAGCAGCAGCACCGGAAGCAGCGACAGCAGCAGGTTGGAGAAGAAGCCCCGGGTGATGGGCTGCGAGGTGATCTCGACCTGGCCGCTGGCGAGCTGCTGGTCGAGCTGGTCGGTGTTGGCGAACGCCGGGATCTCGGTGGCGAACTTGGTGTACTGCTCGCCGCTCTCCGGGTTCTTGGCCGCCGCCCTCAGGTCGCCCTCGACCGACAGGCCCTGGGCGTAGATGTCCTTGACGTTCTTGGAGTTCACCTGCTTGGTGAACTCGGTGTACGAGATCGTCTCGACCGAGCCGCTGTCGACGAAGGACGACACGACGAAGAAGCCGGCGTAGACGACGAGCAGGGTGACGACGAACCGCCACCAGTTGATCTTGGGCTTGCCTCCGGGCGTGCCCGGCAGGCCCTCCGAGCGCCAGGGCGGCTTGCCCTTGCCCTTGTTCGAGGCCTGCGGCGGTCCAGAGCGTTCCACGGCGTCACTCCCCAATATCGCCGCATTGATGATCTTTCTAGCCTAGAACACGCACCCCTGAGGCCACGCGGCCGATATCACGCCACTGCTTGCGCTGCGAGTCAGGCACTGTTACGAACGCAAGACCCGGTTTGCTTGTTCCCCCATCCATGATCACGACAGCGGCCCGTGACGTGCGCTTGCCGTACGTCACGCGGTAGAGGAGCAGCCAGCCGCGCTTGACCGGCTGCGAGGCCAGCCAGGTGATCCGCGAGCCCTTGGGATGGTGGTTGAGCGTCCAGCGGGCGGCCAGCAGCGCCGTGTCGCGGGGCGAGTCCTGCTCCATGATCGGCAGCGGGCAGGTCACGAACATGCCGCGCACGCTGGTGCCGCGCTGCTTGGGCAGCACCTGCTTGGTGGTGAACGGCGCCGCCCCGTACGACTTCCACGGCCGCGGCAGCTTCGGCACCGCCAGGCCGGACCGCGTGTCCTTGACGAAGCGCTTGCCCGGGGAGCGCAGCGCGATGCGCTTGACCCCGCGGGTGAGCCGGGGGACTCGCGGGTCGGCGTACAGGGCCTCCATGGCCGTGTAGCCGGGCGCCAGGGAGCTGCCCGGGCTCGGCGTCCCCTGGGGAGCGGAGGACGACGCAGCGGCGGGCGTGCCGGTGGCGAGCGTGCCTGCGGCGGGCGCGCCGGTGGACGGCGTGCCAGAAGTTCCGCCGGTGGGTCCGCCGGTGGACGGTGCGGAGCCGGACGAGGGTGGCGCGGTCGGCGGCGCGGTTGCCGGCCCCGCCACGACCCCGTCCGGCTCTCCCGGGAGCACCACGACCACCACCGCGGCGACAACCGCACCGACGGCGGCGGCCACGGCCAGCCCCCGGTACACCACCCGCATGCGCAGATCGCCGATGCGGGAGCGTTTGGGCGGAGAAGTCGGAATCCCACGCCTTTCGGCCGTTCTCACTCGGGAATCCTTGATCTCTTCTTCCCCATGGAGCACGACGGGAGCGTACGACAAAACACGCCATTGCGCCCCGGAAGCTACCGAAGTGCAATCATGGCGTCGTGGAACAGGTTGAGCTGCGATTCGACCACGCCTCGCGAGCGGCCCAGACGCACACGAATCTCTCGGCGATCCGGCAGAGCTCCACCGGCCTGTGGGTGGCCGGCGACGAGACCGCCTCCTTCGAGCACCTCACGTGGACCGGCGACCACTACGGCGACCAGCGCACGTTCATGCTGGCCGACTACATCGCCCTGCCCGCCGGCCCCGAGGACGAGGCCGACATCGAGGGCCTGGCCCGGGCGAACGGCTACCTCTGGCTGGTCGGCTCGCACAGCCTGAAGCGCAGAAAGGTCAGGGCCAAGGACCCGGAGCGCGGCCCCGACCGGCTGGCCACCCTGATCAGGGAGGAGAACCGGTTCATCCTGGCCCGGCTGCCCCTCGACCCGCGCACCGAGCTGCCGCAGCGGGGCGCGGTCCTGTCGGGCTCCGGCAGCCTCACCGCGCACCTGCGCAACGATCCGCACCTCGCGCCGTTCCTGGCCCTGCCGGGCAAGGACAACGGGTTCGACGTCGAGGGCATCGTGGTCACGCCCGACCGCCTCTACGTGGGCCTGCGCGGCCCCGTCCTGCGGGGCTGGGCGGTGGTGCTGGAGCTACGCCTGGAGGACGCGGGCAAGGGGCGGCTGCGGCTGAGCGAGCCGTACCGCAAGCACTTCCTCAACCTGAGCGGGCTCGGGGTGCGCGACATGTGCCCGGACGGGAACTCGGTGCTGATCCTGGCGGGGCCGACCATGGACCTCGACGGCCCGGTGCGGGTGGTGCGCTGGCGGCCGCGCAACAAGCGGCAGGGCGTCGTCCCGGCCGACGAGCTGGAGACCGTGCTGGAGCTGCCGTACGGGGTGGGCTGCGACCATCCGGAGGGGCTGGCGCGGCTGTCGGACGGCCGGCTCATGGTGGTCTACGACAGCCCGTCGCCCGTCAGGATCACCCCGGCGGGCGGCGTGCTCGCGGACGTGTTCAAGGTCTAGCGAGCCGGACCACGTTCGCAGGCCGGGCGACGCGGGCCGCGCTCAGGGGCGAGTGACGCGGGCCGCGCTCAAGGGCGAGTGACGCGGCCCGTTCTCAAGGGCGAGTGACGCGGCCCGCCAGCCACGGCGCGTCGGCCACGAACGTGCACGAGCCCGGCTCGATCTCGGTGAACCCGGCGTCCCGCACGACGGGCAACCCGGCCGCCACCATGGCGTCGAAGTCGTCCTGTCGGGCGGCCGTGCGCACCGACACCGTGAGGCCGCGCTCGCGCCAGGCCGCCCGCTCCCCCGCGTCGCTGGCCCACCAGGCGAGCTGGGCGGCGTGCCCCGCCTGCGCCATGGCCTTGCCCGCGGACATCTCCAGCGCCGGGTTCGCCCACAGCACGGGCGGCTCGGCGGGCCCCGGCGCGGCGGTGTCGGTCAGCTCGGTGCCCGACACCTGCAGCCGCGCCAGGTCGCGCGGCCAGTCGTCGAGGGGGACGGGCGGGTGCACGCGCACCTCGGCCGTGCGGTGCTCGATCGTGCGGCCGGGCAGCGCGACGGCCCGGCGCCACTCGGCGCCCCTGGCCCGGCGCACGACCTTGCGGATCTTGCCGGTGGACTGCCAGGCGTGCAGTTCGTCGGCGAACTCGCCCGGGTCGTCCAGCAGGGTCAGCACGGCCATGGCGGCCGCCTCCAGGGCGTCGGTGCGCTCGGGAGGCGTGGCCCGCTCGATCCGCACGACCAGGGGCAGGACATAAAGCTCGGCGTTCATCGCCCTCTAGCATGCCCGATGGCCAGGGACATGCCGGCGGCGAGGAGGCACAGGGCGCCGGCGGCGTACCAGGCGAGGTCGTAGGCGCCCAGGTGGTCGCGGGTGAGCCCGGCGCCGACGGCGGCGATGGCGGCGCCGACCTGGTGCGAGCCGAACACCCAGCCGAACACCACGGCCCCGTCGGCCCCGTAGATGCGCCGGCACAGCGCGACCGTGGGCGGCACGGTCGCGACCCAGTCCAGGCCGTAGAAGATGATGAAGATCAGCATGCTGGGCTCGGTCGTGGCCGCGAACAGGCCAGGCAGCACCATCAGCGACAGCCCGCGCAGCCCGTAGTAGACGCCGAGCAGCATCTTGGGGTCGACCTTGTCGCTGAGCCAGCCGGAGGCGACGGTGCCCGCGATGTCGAAGATGCCGATGATCGCCAGCAGGCCCGCGGCGACGGGCTCGGCCATGCCGTGGTCGTGCGCGGCGGGGATGAAGTGGGTGCCGACCAGGCCGTTCGTGCTGGCCCCGCAGATCGCGAAGCCGCCCGCGAGCAGCCAGAACGGCCGCGTCCTGGCCGCCGAGACGAGCACGGTGACGGCCCTGAGCGCCGCGTTGGTCCTGGCGGGCTCCGTACGCACCGCTCGGGGCGGCGCGCCGAGCGCCGTCGTGCCCACGTCCTCGGGACGGTCGCGCAGCAGCCACCACACGAACGGCACCACGGCCAGCGCAGCCACGGCCACCGTCAGCGAGGCGAAGCGCCACCCGGGCCCCTGCGCGAGCTGGGCGAGCACCGGCAGGAACACGAGCTGCCCGGTCGCGCCGGCGGCGGTGAGCACGCCGGTCACCAGCCCGCGGTGGCGCACGAACCAGCGGTCCACCACCGTCGCCGCGAACACCAGCGCCATCGACCCCGTGCCGAGCCCGACCAGCACGCCCCAGCAGAGCAGGAGCTGCCAGCTCGCCGTCATCAGCACGGTGAGCCCGCTGCCCGCCGCGATCAGCAGCAGCGCGACGGCGACCACGCGGCGCATGCCGAAGCGGTCCATGAGGGCCGCGGCGAAGGGCGCGGTCAGCCCGTAGAGCACCAGGTTGACGGAGACGGCCAGCGAGATCGTGCCGGCCGACCAGCCGAACTCCTCCTGCAGCGGGGTGATCAGCACGCCGGGGGTGGCCCGGAAGCCCGCCGATCCCAGGATCGCCACGAACGCGACCGCCGCGACGTACCAGGCGCGGTGCAGCCCGCGGCGGGTGGGCGAGTTGGTGCTCACTGTCATGCGCCAATACTGATTTATCCCCTTACGCGGTCACGAGTGGCCGGAAAGCCAATATGTGCAAGAATCCGGCCATGGAACGTCACCGTGTCGCCGTCGTGGTGCTCGACCACTTCGCCCCGCTCGACCTCGGCGTGCCCGGCCAGGTGTTCTGGGCGGCGGAGACACCGTCGGGCGAGAAGCTGTACGAGGTCGTGACCTGCTCGCCGGGCCGCATGCCCGTGCGGTGCAGCGCGGGCTACAGCGTGCTGCCCGACCACGACCTCGACGTTCTCGACACCGCCGACACCGTCGTGGTGCCCGGCATCCACGCGGGCCGGGCGATGAAGGACGGCACGATCAAGGACCCGCTGCGGGAGGCCCTGCAGGGGCGGCCGCGGACGATGTCGATCTGCACCGGCTCGTTCGTGCTGGCGGCGGCCGGCCTGCTCGACGGCCGCCCCGCCACCACCCACTGGCGCGAGGCCGCCCGTTTCGCCCGGCTCTTCCCCCAGGTCAAGCTGGACCCGGACGTCCTGTTCGTGGACGACGGCGACGTGCTGACCTCGGCGGGCGTGGCCGCCGGCATGGACCTGTGCCTGCACGTGATCAGGCGCGACCACGGCAGTGAAGTGGCCAACCGCACGGCCAGGCGCTGCGTCATGCCACCGTGGCGCGACGGCGGCCAGGCCCAGTACATCGATCGCCCCCTCCCGTACGGCGGCACCGGCGGCACGGCGGCCACCCGCGACTGGATGCTCGCCCACCTCGACACCCCGCTCGACCTGAACGCGCTGGCCGAGCACGCCAGGATGAGCGTGCGCACGTTCACCAGGCGCTTCCGCGAGGAGACCGGCCAGAGCCCGGCCAGATGGCTGAACGGGCAGCGCGTGCAGCACGCCAGGCACCTGCTGGAGACGACGGACCTCGGCGTGGAGGAGGTGGCCAGGCGGGCGGGGTTCGGCACGGCGGTCTCGCTGCGCCAGCACCTGCACGCCGCCGTCGGCGTCGCACCGCTCACCTACCGGCACACCTTCCGCCGCGCACGCTAGAACCCACCGCGCACGCTGGAACCCACCGCGCACGCTATGTCCCGGCGGGCTCCAGGGCTTCACGGAACCAGGTCTCCAGGGCCTGCTCCAGCGTCTCGTCCGGGGTGCCCGCCCACGCCACGTAGCCGTCAGGCCGCACCAGCACCGCCTCGGGTCCCTGGCCGGGCAGCACGTCCACGCGCCCATGCCGGACGCGCAGCCCGCCCGGCGCGTCGAGCAGCACGGGCCGCGCCCGGGCGCCGGCGCCGGCGGGCAGGTCGGGCAGGAACCGGCCCACCAGCGGATGCGGCGGCGCGGGCATCGGGTAGACCACGTCGGCCCCGGCCAGCAGGGCGGCGATGCGCCGCAGCGCGTCCTGGTCGCCCAGCAGCTCGCCGAACACCTCCCGCAGCGCCGTCACCTCGGGCCCCGGCGCGGTCAGCGCGAGCTGGGCCTGGGTGTGCAGGGCGACCCGCTCGGCGGCCGGGCGGCGCTCGGCGTCGTAGGTGTCGAGCAGGCCGGGCGGCGCCCAGCCGCGCACCTCGGCGGCGAGCTTCCAGGCCAGGTTGGCGGCGTCCTGGAGGCCCAGGTTCAGGCCGGGAGCGCCCATCGCCGAGTGCACGTGCGCGGCGTCGCCCGCCACGAACACCCTGCCCTCGCGATAGCGGTCGGCCACCCGGGTGTTGCGGCCGTTGAGCCGCCGCAGCAGGTGCGGCCCCGGGCCGGCGGGCTCGGCCAGCGGCAGGTCGGCGCCGAGCACGCGGGCCAGGCTCGCGCGCAGCTCGGCGACGGTCATCGGCACGTCGTCGCCGGGCGGGTGCGGGTCCCACTCCATGGCGGCGACCGTGAACACGCCGGGCCCGGCCGGCAGGATCGCGTACGCTCCCCGCTCGGTCCTGTGCCAGGTGTAGAGCACGAAGGTGCCCGCCTCCGGCACGTCCAGCTCGACCTGCCTGCTCACCGCGCCCGGGATGGTGACGTGCGCGGTGCGGCTGACGACGTCGGCCGCGTGCACGCCGGGGAAGGAGATCCCGCTCAGCTTCCTGACGGTGCTGTGCGCGCCGTCGCACCCGGCGAGGTAGCGGGTGCGCAGCCGGTACGGGCCGCCGGGCCCGGCCAGCTCCAGCGTCACCCCGCCGGCGTCCTGCGTGAACCCGGTCAGCTCGTGCCCGCGCCTGATCTCCACGCCCAGCTCGGCCGCCCGCCGCTCCAGCAGCTCCTCCAGCTCGGGCTGCCTGATGCCCATGCCGTGCAGCGGATTGTCGTCGAGCGCCGCCAGGTGCAGCGGCATCGCGCCGAACACGAACGCGGGCATGGCGGCCTCCTGGTCGGCCAGGCCGCGCCGGCGCAGCAGCCGGACCACCTGGCCGACGATCCCGTTGGCCTTGGGCTGGTCGCTGCGCCGGGGCAGGCGCTCGACCACGACGGGCGTGACTCCGGCGAGGGCCAGCTCGCAGGCCAGCATCAGCCCGTTGGGGCCGGCGCCGGCGATGACGACGTCCATGAGATTCTCCTCACTCGGAAGGGGAGGGCAGCCCGGCGGCGAGAGCGCGCAGGCAGTCGCGCAGCACCGGCACCAGCGGGACGGGCGGGTCGGCACGCAGCCAGTGCGCGACGCCGGCCTGCACGGCGGCGGTGACGGTGACCGCGACCAGGGAGGGATACAGGTCACGGGCCGGGTCGGCGCCGACGCGCTCGGCGATGGCCGCCGCCAGCTCGCCGTCGGCGGCGAAGGCCACCCGCAGCGACTCCGCCCGCAGCGCGGGCTCGTCGTTGAGCATGCGGATGGCCACGAGCAGCTCGGGCGGCGGCGCCGCGTCGGAGGTGCCCGCGTGCTCCGCCCACGGCCGCACCATGGCCTCGGTGAGCGCCTCCCACAAGGGCTCGTCCGGCGGGCGGGCACGCAGCGCCGCCACGGACGCGCGCACGCGGTCGGTGTGCCGGGCGGTGATCGCCTCGTACTTGCTGGAGAAGTAGTTGTTGTACGTCCTGGGCGAGACGCCCGCCTCAGCCGCGATGTCCTCGACCCGGACGTTCTCCAGCCCGCGCGTCAGAGCGAGCCGGAGCGCGGCCGTCATCAGCGCCTCGCGCGTGGCCTGCTTCTTCCGCTCTCTCAGTCCGCTCACGCCACCGACTCTACGCCAATAATTGCGTGGTCAGCAAATTTTCGTATCACGCAAACTTTGCCTAACGGGCTCATCTCCGAGCAGGCGTTAGATTGGGAGGATGTCCTTCCTGAGCCTGGATTTCGTCAGCACCGTCAGGGCCACCCGCTCCGGCCCCGTCGACACCCTGTCGGACGCCGAGGGGATGACGGCGTGGGCTCGCGAGCACGCGCCCGAGCTCGGTTTGAAGCCGGGCTTCACGGCGTCGGAGGAGCTGCGCCAGGAGACCGTGCGGCTGCGCCAGGCCGTCCGCGCCCTGTTCGCCAGGGCCGTGGCCCCCGAGCCGCCGAGCCGGGCGGACGCGTCGGACCTGCCGGCCTTCGAGGAGGCGCTGGCACTGGTCAACGCCACGGCACTGGCGGCACCCACGGCCCCGCAGCTCTTGTGGGACGGTGAGCCCGCCGTCACCACGGTCTCCACCGCCGGCCCGTCCGCACGCCTGCGCGGGCGGCTCGCCGCGGCGGCCGTCGAGTTCCTCGCGAGCCCCGAGCGGACCCTGCTGCGCACCTGCCAGGCCCCGCGCTGCGTGCTCTATTTCGTCAAGGAGCACCCCCGCCAGGAGTGGTGCTCGACCGCCTGCGGTAACCGCGCCCGAGCGGCCAGGCACTACCGGGAGCACAAGAAATAATCCCCATCTAACGCCAAAGCGACCGAATTGCCGTTATATTGCTTCTAACGGCTATCCAGTCGTGCATCCGTTAGAGGAGTGTGCAATGACCTTTCAGACCGGGCACATCGGGCTCAACGTCACCGACCTCGACACCTCCAGGGAGTTCTACCGGCGGGTCTTCGGGTTCACGGTGGCGGTCGAGTCGCAGGAGGACGGGCGGCGCTACGTGTTCCTGGCCCAGGACGGCACGCTGGTGCTGACGCTGTGGCAGCAGAGCGAGGGCCGCTTCGGCCCCGGGCTGCCCGGCCTGCACCACCTGTCGTTCCAGGTGGCGGACCTCGACGCGGTGCGGCGCGCCGAGCAGACCATCAGAGAGCTGGGCGCGACCCTGCACCACGACGGCATCGTGCCGCACCGCGAGGGCGCCGCCTCCGGCGGGGTGTTCTTCGAGGACCCCGACGGCATCCGGCTGGAGATCTACGCCCCGGACGCCGCCGGCGACAGGACCGCGCCCACGGCAGGCGCTCCCACCTGCGGGTTCTTCTAATGGCACGCCATCCGGGCGAGGTCGCCGTGCAGCGTCGCGCCGGGGTGCGGCTGGAGGAGCACGGCAGCTCCCGCACGCGGCCCGAGCTCCCGGCCGTGGCGGCGGCGTTCCTGCGTGACCAGCGCATGATCGTGGCCGGGGCCGCCGACGACCTCGGGCGGCTGTGGGCGAGCGTGCTCACGGGGCCCGCCGGGTTCGCCGACGTGGTGGACGACCGCACGATGGTGCTGCACGCGCTGCCCGCCGAGGGCGATCCGCTGCACGGGCTGTTCGCGGCGGAGCGGGACCTCGGGCTGCTGGCCATCGAGCCGCACACGCGGCGCAGGATGCGGGTGAACGGCACCGCCGTACAGGCCGGGCAGTCCCTCGTGGTCTGGACGGAGCAGGTCTACAGCAACTGCCCCAAGTACATCCAGACCCGCGAGCCCGCCACGGCCCCCGGCAGCCCGGCCCTGCTGGGCGGCGGCACGTCCCTGGCGGAGCGGCAGCAGGGCTGGATCGCGGCGGCGGACACGTTCTTCATCGCCACGCGGGCCGCGGGCTTCGGGGCGGACGTGTCGCACCGGGGCGGCAACCCCGGCTTCGTCCGCGTCACCGGGCCGCGCTCGCTGGAGTTCCCCGACTACCCGGGCAACGGCATGTTCATGACGCTCGGCAACCTGGAGCTGGACCCGGCGGCCGGGCTGCTCTTCCCCGACTGGGAGCGGGGCGAGACGCTGCAGCTCACCGGCAGGGCGCGGGTGGAGTGGGGCGAGCGTCCCGTGGTGCGGTTCGAGCTGGACGCGTACGCTCACCTGGCAGGTCTCCTGCCCGCCGGCTGGTCGGCGCCCGGCTACCACCGGTTCAACCCGCCCGTGTAGCCGCGGCACTCAACCCTGCGGCCCTCTCAGGTGTCCTTGGGGGGCGGAGGTGCGAGTGGACGATCCAACGTTCGAGACATTTGTGGCGCAGCGCCTGCCTGCGCTCTATCGCTACGCGATGGTCCTGACCCAGAACCGGCACGACGCCGAGGACCTGGTGCAGGAGGCGCTCACCCGCACCGGCCTGCGCTGGTCCGCCGTCAGGCGGAAGGACTCCCCCGAGGGGTACGTCCGCACGGCCATGATCCGCATCATGGCCAACCGCTGGCGGCGGCCCAGGCGTGAGGTCAGCGTGGCGGCGCCGCCCGAGCCCGCGGCCGAGGACCTCGGCCTGGAACGCCTGCTGGACGACGCGGGGGTGCGCTCCCGGGTCGCCGAGCTGCCACCCCGTACGCGCGCCGTCCTGGTGCTGCGTTACGTCGAGGAGCGCAGCGACGAGGAGATCGCCCGGCTGCTGGGCTGCAGCCGGAGCAGCGTCAAGAGCCAGGCCTCGCGGGGACTCGCCCGCCTGCGCGAGGCCGTCGAACGCGCGGAGGTGGACCATGGATGACCTGGAGAACCGGCTGGCCACGCTGCTGGGCGAGCCCGGCACGGCGGACCCGCCGCCGGACCTGGCGAGCCGGATCCACCGGTCCGTGGCCACCAGGCGCAGGAACCGCCGCGCGGCCTGGCTGTCCGCGCTGACCTGCGCGACCGCGGTGCTGGTCGCGGTGCCGCTGACCCTGCGCGGCGGGGACGGCGAGATGGCCGCCGCGGTCGATCCCGAGCCCTCGCCCACCGTCACCCTGACCGTCATCGGGTCCGCGCCGCCCACGGACCGGCCCGTGCCCACCAGGACGATCACGATCTCTCCCGGCGGGGCCGAACCCCGGACGTTCGAGGAGCGGCTGCGCCGCCTGGCGACCGTGACGAGCGTCGCGGAGGTGGCGGCCCGTACGGCGACCGGCGAACGCTTCACGCCCCAGGCCATCGGCTCCGACGGCACCGTGCTCGGGCTCACCCCCGGCGGCAGGGTTGCGCGGGCGCCTGCGGACGGCGGCGCGCCCGCCGACGCCGGCTTCGCCGCGAAGTCGGGGCTGGGGGCGGCCGAGGGGCTGCTCACCTGGACGGAGAACGGCGAGCAGCGCTGCCGCACGGCCGACGGGCGGACGCGCACGATCAGCCCTCAGGGCACCGATCCGCGAGCGCCCGTCTGGGTGGACGGCGACGCGATCGTGGGCAGCGACGTCATGCGGCAGCCCTGGGTGGCCACCGGCTGCGCGGAGCCCGGCAGGACGGTCACCGACGGCCGGCCCGCCACGGGGACGGCGGTGGCGTTCTCCTACCCCTACCTGTTCACGGTCGAGCCGGCCAACGACAAGAAGCTCAGGACGGTGGACGTGCGGACGCTGAAGGTCGTGGCCGAGCAACCGCTGCCGGAAGGGGTGCGGCCGCAGCCGATGGGCCGGGCACCGCAGCAGTGGTACGCCGCCGCCACCGACACGGCGTTCGTCTGGGTGGCCGGGGGCGAGCTGCGCTCGGGGTCGGCCGCCGACTGGCGGAAGTCGACGAGGACGTTCGGCGCGGTGCCGAAGCAGCTCAAGGGGGATCAGCCGCGCATGACGGCCGGGGACCGGCTGGCCGTGTACACGACGGGCAGCTTCTCACTGGTGCACGATCCCCTGACGGGGGCCACGCTGAAGCAACCCGGCCCGGTGCTGGCGGCCGGCCCGTGGTTGTTGTGGCAGCACGGCGACGCCTACCGGCTGGCCCGCGTGCGGTGAGCCGCTCAGGAGGGCAGGTGCTTCTCGAACCAGTGGTGCGCGTAGCGCTCGTCGTTGAACGCCGGCACCTCGGCGTACCCTGACGAGCGGTAGAGGGCGACGGCCTCGGTGAGGGCCCGGTTGGTCTCCAGGCGCAGCGTGCGTACGCCCTGCCGGGCGGCGTGCGCCTCCGCCTCGGCGAGCAGCCGGCGCCCCAGCCCGAGCCCGCGAGTGGCCGGATCGACCCACATGCGCTTGATCTCGGCCGTCGCCGGCTCGGGGTGCGGCTTCAGCGCCACGCAGCCCACCGGCTCGGCGTGCAGCGTGGCGACCAGCAGCAGCCCGGCGGGCGGGCGCAGCTCGCCGGCGGTGGCAGGAAGGCTGCGCGCCGGGTCGAACCCGCTCTCGAAGCGGCGGCCCAGCTCGGCGACGTAGGCCGCCAGGCAGTGGCGGGCGGCGGGATGCCCCGGGTCGAACGCGCCGATCTCCACCATGGAGGCGACGAGCAGCCGCTCGACCTCGGCCATCGCGGTCACCAGCCGCTCGCGCTGCCCGTCGGACAGCGGCGCGAGCATCGCCGCCGCCGACTCGTCGGAGCGGCGGTCGAGCTCGGCCCGCTCGGCGGCCCCCGCCGGGGTGAGCCTGGCCGTGCGGACCCGCCCGTCGGGCCCGCCGGCCTCGACCACGACCAGGCCGTCGGCCTCCAGGGCGCGCAGCAGCCTGCTCAGGTATCCGGAGTCGAGCTCCAGCCGGGCCCGCAGCGCGCGCACCTCGCTGCCGCCCGCGCCGATCTCCCAGAGCAGCCGGGCCTGCCCGAGCGGCCGGCCGCGGCCCATGAACCCGTCGTCCAAAGCCCCGATGCGCTGCGTCACGGTGCGCTGGAAGCGGCGCACCCGCGCGATCGCCGTAGCGTCCATTCCCTGACCGTAGTCAGACAAGCCTCAGAACGCCATGGGGTCGGCGATCGGGACCGTGCTGTAGTCCTCGCCGGTGACCGGGCGGATCTCCTCCCAGTGCACCCAGCGAGCGTTTCCCTCGTGGCGCACGCCCTCGTGCGCCTCCAGGGTGCGCGGCGGCCACAACAGGTAGCCCCACCGCGCCCCCTGGGCGTCGTCGCTCCAGGCCAGCAGGTAACGCGCCGCACCGTCGGGGACCGCCTCCACGAGGGGCGGGCGCCAGATCTCAGGCAGTTCCGCAGGGTTCATCACTCCATGATACGAACTCCAGTTCGATAAAGCCATTGATCGGCACGCAAAAAGCCCGCCCGATCGTAGCGATCGGACGGGCTGCTGTGGAGCTATGGGGATTCGAACCCCAGACCTCCTCCATGCCATGGAGGCGCGCTACCAACTGCGCCATAGCCCCTCGTTGCGTGTAAAAGTGTATCCGACTCCTGGACCACCTGAGCACGCGTCGCCGAGGGGCCTGTGGCGGTCAGCCGATCGCGCCGGCCCTGTCGATGAGCGTGGCCAGCTCGGAGACCATCGGATCCTCCGAGGTGCCGGCCAGCCGCTCGGCGTGCTCGCCGAGCGTGCCCAGGTCCATGCCGAACGCCTCCCGGTCCCGCAGGTACACCGCGAACGCCGCGACCACGACGTCCACCTGCAGCCGGACGGACGCCTGCGACCAGATGGAGGCAGCGAGGTCGCCGGAGCCCAGCGTCGCGCCGGTCTCGGAGGCGGCTCTGGTGTCAGGGTCCTGCCAGCGCACGGTGGCCTGGGCGAGCTGGCCCTCGGCGCCGGGCTTGAGCTTGAGCGCGTACAGGGCGGTCACGGAGTGGCCCGGGCCGATCTCGCCGCCGTCCCGGCTGTCGTCGCGGAACTCCTCGGTGGTCAGCGCGCGGTTCTCGTACCCGATGAGCCGGTAGCTCTCCACGACCGAGGGGTTGAAGACGACCTGGGCCTTGGCGTCGCGGGCCCGCAGGTCGAGGGTGGCGGGCAGCTGGGTGGTGAAGAGCTTGGTGGCCTCCTCCTCGCTGCTGACGTACACGGCCATGCCGTCGCCGGTGTCGGCCAGGCGCTCCATCAGCTCGTCGCCGTAGTCGCGGCCGACGCCGACCGTCAGCAGCGTGAGCTGCTTGGCGGCCTGCTCCTTGACCCGGTCCGAGATGGCCTGCCACTGGGTGGCGCCCTGGTTGGCCAGGCCGTCGGAGAGCAGGATGACCCGGTTGGTGGCAGCGGGGCGGAACGCCTTGGACGCCTCCTGGTAGCCGGTGAGCACCCCCGCCTCCAGGTTCGTGCCGCCGGAGATGGACAGCCTCTCCACGGCCGCGCGCAGCTCCTGCCTGGCGGTCAGCGGGGTCATGGAGGCCAGCACCTCGGCGTCGTCGCTGAAGGAGACGATCGAGACCTGGTCGCCGGGGGCGAGCTGGTCGAGCAGCTTCAGCAGGGCTGCTTTGACCAGGTCCAGCCGGCCGGCCTCGGCCATCGAGCCGGAGACGTCCACCACGAACGTCAGGTTCGCGGGCCGCCGCTCGGCGGAGTCGGAGGCGCGCGTCTGCAAGCCGACCCGCAGGACGGCCTCGTCGCGCTGGGGCAGCTTCGCGCCGTCCACGTGCACGGCGAACCCGTCACCCGACGGCTGCGCGTAGTCCTGCCGGAAGGCGTTCACCCACTCCTCGGGCCTGATCTCCCCCGGCGCGGGCCAGCGGCCCTCCTGGAGGGTACGGCGGGCGTAGCCGTACGAGGCGGTGTCCACGTCCAGGGCGAACGTGGAGATCTGCGCGGTCGTCGTGTCCTTCTCGCTGTCCTGCCCGGCCGACGCGGACGCCTCGGCCCTGGCGGCCTCGCCGGATCCGGCGTCCTCCTGCTGAGGCGCGGCGGGTTGTCGCGGCGCGGCCGTCGCCATGGGGGCTCGCGCGCTGCTGGTGGATTCGCCGCTGCCGCCGCAGGCCGCCAGACCCAGCAGCGCGACCAGGCCCACGCCAACCACCAAAGGTCGAAATCTCATCTCAACCACCTCCGAGTCGTACGACGGAAAGTGCTCCCGCGACGGCCGGGCGGTGACGCAAGCGAGCGCAAACCGCGATCAATACGTGATCAGTTGTGACAAATGAGGTGAATGAGGTAAGTCTGATGCGGTGCGCGTCTATTTAGGCATAGCCACAAAGCAGCGGGACATTTCCCCGGCGGTTCTGAATAGAGCCCGTTCCGTTATCGAATGGGCCTTCCCCGTGCCTCCCGACGTCATCAGGGGCGCGGAATGGCACGGCAGGGGCGTCTCGCTGCTCGCCTGGACCAACGAGCCCGACGACTCCCGGCAGCCGCCGCTGATCACCGAGCAGCCCGGCGGCCGGATCGTCGGGCTCAACGGCCATCTGGCCGACCCGGCCGACATGGCGGCGCTGCCGGACGACTCCGTGGGCGGCTGCTTCTCGGCCTGGTTCGCCCGGGACGGCGAGCTGGGCGCGAGCACCGCGATCAACCGGGTCTGCCCCGTCTTCCACGCCGAGACGCCGGAGCTGCACGTCGTCGGCAGCCGCGCGCTGCTGGTGTACCTGGTGGCGGCGAACAGGACCGACGAGCGGATCGACTACGACGTGCTCGCCCTGCAGTCGATGGTCAGGCAGGGCTTCTTCCTGTCGGACGAGACGCCGTATCAGGGGGTGTCGGCGCTGCGGCCCAGCTCGCGCCTCATGGTGCGGGACGGCGTGCGGATCATCACCGAGACCCCGCTGCCGCAGGCGGCCCCCGCGCCCACGTCCGCGCGGCGCAAGCGGGCGGCGATCGGCGAGCTGGCCGACGCGCTGCTGGCCACCGTGGCGCCGCTGCGCGACCTGGACGAGCCGGTGAACCTGGCGCTGACCGGCGGCCGTGACACCCGCATCCTGGCGGCGCTGCTGCACGCGGCCCGGGTGCCCTTCAGGGCGACGACGAACGGGCTCGACACGCACCCGGACGTGATCATCGCGCGCACGATCGCGGACCGGCTCGGGGTCGAGCACACGGTCATCGCGCCGCCGCAGACCGCCGCCAAGGACGCGGTGCTGGTGGAGCATCCGCGCGTCCGCGCCTGGGAGACGCTGCGCACCTGCGAGGGCATGACCTCGGCGTACGAGTCGATCGTGAGCTACCTGCCGTACTCCGGCAAGCCCACCATGTCGGGCCAGAGCGGCGAGACACTGCGCGCGGGCAGCCTGAACCTGCTCCAGAGCGACCTCGCCGACCAGGCCCTGCGACGGCGCATCGAGACCACGTTCCGCAAGGACGCCAAACTGTTCACCGCCGAGGCCGACGAGCACGCCCGCGCGCTGGCCGCGCCGTGGCTGGCGCGGCCCGACCGGCTGGAGGCGCTGGACCACCTCTACATCTGGTACAAGGTGGGGCGCTGGCAGGCCAGCGCCCGCGCGGGCTCGCTGCGGCGCGGCGATCCCGTGCGCCCTTTTCTGGACAATCGCGTGGTACGGGCGGCGCTGAGCCTCGATCAGAGCTGGCGGCTGTCCGAAGAGGTCATTTACACGCTGATATTGCGTCTGGCGCCGGAATTGCGGGAGGTGCCGATCGAGGGAAAGCCGTGGCGTTTCACGGAGAACGCCGCCCCGCGACGCCGCCTCCCCTGGCCGCCCCGCCTGCCCGCCCCTCCCCCGCACCTGCCCACCACCAGGACCGGCGGCGGCTGGAGCTGGCGCACCAGCCCCGGCCCCGCACTCACGGACGTGCTGCGCGAGCAGGTGCTCGGCAGCCTCGACGCCCTCGCCCCGATCGTCGAGCCGGACGAGGTGCGGGCTATCTTCGCCGACCCGGTCGTCCGCAAACCGGCCCTGGCCTGGCACCTCTACACCGTCAGCACCCTGCTGACCGGCCTGTATCCCGGCAAGGCGCCCGAGGACCTGCCGCAGATCACGGTTTCCAGGCCGGATCCCGGCCGATGAGCCCGAGGAAGCGGTCGAGCGCCGGCGCGTCGGCGGGCACCGGCACCTCGGCCCCGAACGCCCCGCGCTCGCGGCCCGTCGGCGCCATCCGCTCGGCGAAGGCCAGCAGCGCGGCGGCCGTCTCCTCGTCCACCTCGTAGCCGAGGCCCGTCGCCCTCGACAGGTCCCAGCCGTGCGCGACGAGATCGGTCAGCGCCATGTCGGCCAGCACCGGCCTGGGCAGGCCGCCCATGGCCTCGCTGACGCCCTCCCACGCCTCGGGGCGCTCGTAGACGGCCAGCATGCGCTCCACGCGCTCGGGGAAGTCGCCGGTGTACTCCGGCTTCGGCGGCACGAAGGGGCCGCCCACCGCCACCGACTCGAACAGGGTGACGCTCCACTCCATGTGGTTGAGCAAGGCCTTGACGTCGTACTCCGAGCAGGGCGTGGGCAGGCCGAGCCGGTCGTCGCCGAGCGCGCGGACCAGCTCGGTGGTGCGCCCCGCCGCCTCCTTCATCGCGGGCAGGATCTCGTTCATGCGTTCTAGTGTGCCAGCGCCGCGTTCTCCACCCGCACCCGAACGGTGAGGAGTATCGCATTCGTGATCGTGAACGCCAGCGCGGTGACCCAGGCCGTGTGCACCAGGGGCAGCGCGATGCCCTCCGCGACCACGGCGACGTAGTTCGGATGCCGCAGCCACCGGTACGGCCCCCGATGCACCAGCGGCAGCCCCGGCACCACCACGACGCGCGTGTTCCACTGGTGGCCCAGCGTGCGGATGCACCACCAGCGCAGGCCCTGCGCCACGACGACGACGGCCAGCATGGGCCAGCCCAGCGCCGGCACGAACGGCCTGCCGAGCAGCCACACCTCGGCCGGCGCCGCCGCCAGGAGCCCCACGTGGGCCAGCACGATCCAGGGGTAGTGCCCCCTGCCGCGCTCGATGCCGCCCCTGGCCCTGGCCCAGGCCAGGTTGCGCCTGGCCACGACGAGCTCGGCCAGCCGCTCCGCCACGACCAGGCCGATGAGCAACGCGTACGCGATCACCAGTGCAGCAGCAACAGCTCGGCGGAGAACCCCGGCCCCAGCGCCATGAGCACGGCCGGAGCGCCCGGCCTGCCACGGGTCTCCTGGAGCACGTGCAGCACCGAGACCGACGACAGGTTCCCGTGCTCGCGCAGGGAGTTCCACGTCACGTCCAGCGCCTTGGCCGGCAGGCCGAGCGTCTCCACGATCTTCTCGATCACCTTCGGGCCGCCGGGATGGCAGACCCAGGTGGCGACCTGCTCGGGGGTCAGGCCGTAGTCGGCCAGGAACGCCTTGATGTCGGCGGCGAGCACCTGCTCCACGAACGCCGTCAGGTCGGCGTCCAGCACGATGCGGAAGCCGTGCTCGCCCACCTCCCAGCCCATCAGGTGCTCGGTGTCGGGGTAGAGCCGGCTGCGGGTGGCGACGACCTCGGGGCCGGGGCCGCGCCCGGTGGCGACGACGGCCGCCGCGCCGTCCCCGAACAGGCCGCTGGCCACGAGGTTGGCGATCGAGGTGTCGTCGCGCTGGATGGTCAGCGAGCACAGCTCCACGCACACCAGCACCGCCACGTGGTCGGGCCAGCCGCGCAGGTAGTCGTGCAACCGGGACAGCCCGGCCGCGCCGGCCGCGCAGCCCAGGCCGAACACCGGCACCCGCTTCACGTCCGGCCGCAGCCCCATCCGCTGGGCCAGCTTGGCGTCCAGCGAGGGCGTGGCCACGCCCGTGGTGGAGCAGAACAGCAGGTGGTCGACCTTCTCGGGGCGCACGTCCGCCTTGCGCAGGGCGCCCGCCAGGGCCCGTTCGCCGAGCTCCAGCGCCAGCTCGACGTAGGCGTCGTTGGCACGCGCGAAGGAGTCGAGCTTGGCGTAGTCGGCCAGCGGCAGCGCCAGGTTGCGGCCGCGGACCCCGGTGGCCTCGTGGAATCGCCTCAGCAGCTCCTCATCGCATTCGGTCAGCCGGGAGAACGCCTCGGTGATCTCCGCCTGCTCGTAGCGATGATCGGGCAAAACGGTCTGCACTCCCGAAATATGCATATATCTCTCCTGCCGCGGAGAGGCTCCGGCTAACATGCGGGCATGCTGCTGCCCCCTCCCGCCAGGCTCCATCGGGTCGCTGTACTGGCCTTCGACGGGATGGCGCCCTTCGAGCTGGGCTGCGTCGTCGAGCTGTTCGGTCTGCCCAGGCCCGAGCTGGAGGTCCCCTGGTACGAGCTGACGGTCTGCGCGGAGACGCTCGAACCGCTGCGCGTGGTCGGCGGGTTCACCATGACCGCCGGGCACGGGCTGGAGGCGCTGGAGCGGGCCGACACCGTGATCGTGCCCGGCGTGGCCGACGTCCGCGGGCCCGTCTCCGGGCCGCTCATCGGCGCCTTGCGGGCGGCGTACGAGCGGGGCGCGCGCATGGTGTCCGTCTGCTCGGGAGCGTTCGCGCTGGCGGCGGCCGGCCTGCTCGACGGGCGCCCGGCCACCACCCACTGGCGCTACGCCGACCTGCTCCAGGAGCGGTTCCCCGCCGTCCTGGTCAACCCCTCGGTCCTGTACGTGGACGACGGCGACGTGCTGACCAGCGCGGGCAGCGCCGCGGGGCTCGACCTGCTGATCCACCTCGTGCGCCGCGACCACGGGCCGGGCGTGGCCAACACCGTGGCCCGCCGCCTCGTCGTACCGCCGCACCGGGAGGGTGGCCAGGCCCAGTTCATCCAGGCCGCGGTCACTTCCGTCGGGGACGACGACGCCGTGGGCCGGGCGATGGCGTACGCCATGGAGCATCTGGCCGAGCCTCTCACCGTGGCCGACTTGGCCGGGGTGGCGCACATGTCGGAGCGGACGTTCATCAGGCGGTTCAAGCTGCGGACCGGGACGAGCCCGCTGCGGTGGGTCATCTCGCAGCGGGTGGCGGCCAGCCTGCCTCTACTGGAGTCCACGGGGGCGCCGGTGGAGGAGATCGGGGCGGCGGTGGGCTTCGAGAGCCCGGTGACCTTCCGGCATCACTTCACGCGCGCCATGCGCACCTCGCCTTCGGCCTACCGCAAGGCGTTCAGCGCCTGACCCCTCACCTTGCCCGCCCGCCGCCGCACCTCGCTCCACACGCCCGCGAACGCACTCCCGCCGCCGCAGCCCGCTCCACACACCCGCGAACGCCCGCCCGCCGCCGCATGCCCGCGACAGCGCGTCCTCGACCTGGCGCCTCCGGCCCAGGGGCCCGTCAGCGGGCGAGCCGCCAGAGGGAGGTCACCTCGGCGGCGCGGGCCGCGTGCAGCGGGTCGTCCGCGTCGGCGGCCCGCCGGTGCCGTGGGGTGACGTCCAGCCGCCCCGCCACCCGCAGCCCCGCCTGCTCGAACTCCCCCAGCAACTCCCCCCTGCTCCGCAACCCCAGGTGCTCGGCCAGGTCCGACAGGATGAGCCACCCCTCCCCGTCCGGCTCCAGATGCTCGGCCAGCCCGCCCAGGAACCCGCGCAACATCCGCCCGTCCGGATCATAAACGGCGTGGTCGAGCGGCGAGAGCGGCTTGGCGGGCAACCACGGCGGGTTGCAGACGACCAGCGGCGCGCGCCCCGGCGGGAACAGGTCGGCCCGCACCACCTCCACCCGGTCGTCCAGCCCCAGCCGGGCCAGGTTGTCGCCGGCGCACTCGACGGCCCGCCGGTCGAGGTCGGTGGCCACGACGTGGCGGACGCCGCGTCTGGCGAGCACGGCCGCCAGCACCCCGGTGCCGGTGCCGACGTCGAAGGCCAGCCGGTCGCCCGGCAACGGCGCCTCGGCGACCAGATCGACGTACTCGCCCCTGATCGGGGAGAACACGCCGTGGTGCGGATGCACGCGGGCGCCGAGCGCCGGCACGTGCACCCCCTTCCTGCGCCACTCGTGCGCGCCGATCAGGCCGAGCAGCTCGCGCAGCGGCCCGACGGCGGGCGGGGCGCCCGGGCCGAACACCTCGGCGCAGGCCTCCCGTACGTCGGGTGCCCTGCGCAGCGGCACCACATGGCCCTCGGCGTAGGGGATGAGCAGCATGCCGAGCGTGCGGGCGCGCTGGGACTGCGCCTGCCGGTGCCGGTGGAAGCCGCTGCCGGGCGCGGCGGGCTTGCAGCGCCGACCCATGGCGGCCAGGAGCTGCCTGGCGCCCTGGAAGTCGCCGCGCCACAGCAGCGCGGTGCCCTCGCAGGCCAGGCGGTAGGCGGTGGCGGCGGTCATGCGGTCATCGGCGACGACGACCTGACTGGGTGGCGGCGCGCCGAGCGCGGAGCGCCAGGCCGCCGAACGCTCCTGCCCCGCCTCGGTCCATCGGATCATCGTCCCCTGACCGTTTCACGGACCCCATCCCCGCGGCCACCGCTTTTCCGGCACCAGGACCGTTCAGGGGCCGCCTCGCGGAAGCAGCCCGTCGGCCAGCGCGCGCACCCCCTTGACGTAGGTGTCGCGGGTGGTCAGCTCGCCCCACCGCGCCCCCACCTCGCTCAGCCGGGGAAACTCGGCGGCATCCAGCCCGGCGAACACCCGCTCCCGATAGGTCGTCCCGCCCTCCTCGTGCCGCGCGCGGGCCGCCGCCCTGGCGGAGATCTCACCGGCCGTGTAGTGCCAGACGATCCGGTACGCGTCCACGGCCTCCGCCATCGTCAGCCCGGCCCGCACGGCGGCGTCGACGATCTGCTCCGGATACCACAGCGCCCCCACGGAGAGCAGGTCGTCGGCCCTGAGCACGTCCACGGCCCACGGCCGCCCGGACAGCGCCTCGTGCATGGCGACGGCGGCGGCCACCAGCCGTTCGCGCGGCTCCTCGGGCAGCTCCGGTCTCGGCAGGGAGGCGGCGTAGGCGTCGAGCAGCAGCAGGAGCAGCTCGTCCTTGTCACGCACGTGGTGGTAGAGCGCCATGGCCGTGCTGCCGACCTCCTTGGCCAGCCGCCGCATGGTCAGCCCGGCCACGCCGTCCTGCTCGATCACCCGGTTGGCGGCGGTCACGATCTCGGCCCGGGAGATCTTCGGCGGTCGTCCTGTACGCGTCGGCATCCTGCCATGCTACTTTCTATACATGTATAAAAACTCGTGGGCCGTCGCGGTGCTCGCTTTCGGAGTGGCCGTGGGGACCCTGCAGATGACCGTGGTGGTGCCGCTGCTCCCAGGGCTGGAACGCCTGCTGGGCGTCACGCCGACCACCGCCTCCTGGGCACTGACCGCCGGCCTGCTGTCGGGCGCGGTGTCGATCCCGCTGCTGTCGCGCCTCGGCGACATGTACGGCCGGCGCCCGGTGTCGCTGGTCGCCCTCGGCCTGCTCGTCGCCGGCCCGCTGATGCGCCGCTTCACCGCCTCCTCGCTGGTGGCGGCCGGCTCGTTGCTGGTGGCGGTCGCCGCGCTCTGGCTGGCCGTGTCCAGGTCTTCTGGAGCCGACCTGTACGGCGCCGCCACCGTGCTGGGCCTGGGCGTCGGCCTCGGGTAAGCGGCGCTCGGCACCATGGCGGTCGAGCACGTGGAGCCCGCCAAGACGGCGGCGGCCGGCGGGATCAACGCCCTGGTCAGGGTCGTCGGCAGCAGCGTGGCCGGCGCGGTGGGCGCGGCGGTCCTGTCGGGCGGCGGCGCCGGCTGGAGCTTCGGCGTGGCGGCGGCCGGCCTGCTGGCCGCGCTCTTCTCAGCGTTCTACGGGACGTTCTCACGAAAGGCGCGGGCATGACGGCGACCGGAGCCGCCGGACGGCCAGGCGCTCTTCGGCAGGTACGCCGACACCTTCCTGGTCAGCTCGAACGCCTCGCGCTCCGACGCCGCCACCTGGTCCCAGCCGGGGTTGTGGGGCACGTACGTGCGCCCGTGGTCCTCCAACTGCTTGAGACGACGCGATCCTCCCGCTGACGTACCGGCTGGTCGATACGTCAGCTGATCAGAGCGTGTAGTCGAAGGTGTAGGAGTGACCTCCGTCGGGGCCGATGACGATGTCCATCTCGCCCCTGAGCCCGCGCAGCTCGCCCGTCCCCGAGTCGGCCACGACCCTGATGCGCAGCGTCTGCTCCCCGTCGTCGCTGGTGGCGTCGTGCTGGACGACGAAGCTGCCCGGACGCCCGTCCAGGGTGCCCTCGATGCGCTCCAGCGCCACGTACGAGCGCGACTCCGTCACCGGCGTGGTGGCGATCAGCATGGTGACGAGGCTGGTGCCGGTGAGGTCGCCGGAGAAGGTCTTGGTCAGCGTCACCACGCCCTGAGTGATGCCGTCGCGGTCGTCGTAGGACGGCTGCGGCGTCCAGTTCGCGGTTTCGAAGGTGCCCTTTGCGGTCATGGCACTCATCCTGCCGGGCGTACCTGTCAGATCCCGTCAGGTACCGGCGAGCCGTTCCACGACGGGCGCGAGAGCGTCCATGAACTGCGCGTTCACCGACACGTAGGAGATCCCGAGATGGTCGCGGCGGCGCAGCAGCGTGTCGGTCATCTCCGCGACCGTGCCGGTGAGGATGCCGGTGCCGGTGCGGCCGAAGCGCTGCAGCGCCCAGCCGGGCGGCTCGGCCCCGGCGCAGGCCAGGTTCATGGCCAGCTCCAGGTGGTGGAAGCGGTCGCCTGCCAGCTCGTACAGCTCGTCGAGCTTGGCCGCGACCTGCTCCTCGGTGTAGTGCGGCGGCACGCCCAGCGCGACCGTGTCGGCCTTGGCAGCGGCCAGCCGCAGCAGCTTCGTCCCCGAGGCGGCGACCAGGATCCGCACGTCCTGGACGGCGTCGATGGTCCGCGAGAGCCGCTCGATGCGCTGGCTGGGCGTGCCGAACCGCACACCCAGCGCCGCCGCGTCGCCCTCGGCGTCGGGCCGTCCGGCGCCCAGGCCCAGCTCGAACCGGCCGCCGGTGAGCTTGTGCAGGGTGGCGCTCTCCCACGCGACGGCCTGCGGCGTGCGGTTGGGGACGCTGAGCACGTACGTGCCGACGCGCAGCGTCGTGGTGGCCGTGGCCGCCGCCGCGGCGGCCGAGAACGGCGAGAGCGTGCCGAGCGTGTCGGGCACCAGCAGGGTCGAGTAGCCCAGGCCCTCCGCCCGGCGGGCCAGGCCGGTCCACGCGCCGGCGTCGGGGGCCTGCCCGGCTACCGCGCCGAATCTGAACGGGTGATCGGTCATGGCCCATACGATGGCCGACAGGCCGGGTGCGTGACATCGTCCCCCGGACCGGTGACCCGCTACATCCGGGGGCGCATGCCCTCCTCGGGGTGCTACTCCCCCAGCAGTACCCGGGTGAAGTCGTTGGCGAACTTGCCCGCCGGGTCGAGCCGGTCGACCAGCGAGCGGAAGGAGCCGGGGCACTCCGGCCAGCGGGTGAACAGCTTGCCCCAGTGCGGGATCGGCCCGAACGGCGCCAGCGTCTCCTCCACCAGCTTCAGCACCGGCATCACCGCGGCCACGTCCTTGACCCAGGTGAAGTGGATGCCGACGCTGTCGCGCCCGTTGAAGGGGCTCAGCCACAGGTCGTCGGCGGCGATCGAGCGCACCTCGGAGATCTGCAGCACCGGCCGGATGCGGTCGCCGATCGCGAACAGCTCGCGCAGCGCCTTGACCGCGTGCTGCCTGGGCAGCAGCAGCTCCGACTGCAGCTCGTCGCCGGCGCCGCTGGGCGGGTAGTCGGCGCGGAAGTGCGGCAGCCGCTCATACCAGGGGCCGGGCACGCCGAGCTGGCCCGTGCAGCTGTCGGCCGGCATGGCCGGCAGGGGGTGGCGGGGGCCGTCGGCGGGGGTGGTGCCGTACCAGTCGGGGGTGGTCAGCTCCTCCTCGCGCTTGAGCCAGACGCGGGTGTCGCGGTAGTCGGTGAAGAGGCTGACGCTGTAGCCGCTGGACATGATCTCGTCGAAGTGCGCGAGCGCGTCGGGGCTCAGCCCCTCGCGCACGTATTGGCGCAGCTCGAAGGCGGGTACGAGGTCCAGCGTGAGCGAGGTGACGACGCCGAGGGCACCCACCGACACCACGGCGCCGGGGAAGTCGGCGTCGCCGCGCGAGAGCGACAGCAGCGAGCCGTCGGCCGTGACCAGCTCGATGCCCGACACGGCGGCGGCCAGGCCGCGCACGGCGTCGCCCGAGCCGTGCGTGCCGGTCGCGACCGAGCCGGCGACGGAGATGTGCGGCAGCGAGGCCAGGTTCGCCAGCGCGAAGCCGGCCTGGTGCAGCAGCGGCGCCAGCGTCGCGTACGTCATGCGCGCGCCGACCCGCACCGTGGCCGCCGCGCTGTCGATCTCCACCAGCTCCGGCATCCGGTCCAGCACCACGAGGTCGCCGGTGGTGTCGGCGACGCCGTTGAAGGAGTGCCCGCTGCCCAGGGCCCGCACGCGGGCGCTGGCCGCGACGAGCCGCCGCAGCTCGTCGAGCGAGGTCGGATGGTGTACGTCTTTCGCGCGGAATGTGGTGTTTCCAGCCCAATTGCTCAGCGTCACGGCCTTACCTTCCCACAGCTCCACCTTGTCAGCCCGTCCGGGTGCCGCTAGTTTCAGGTGCCGCCGACCGGAGGTTCGCCGTGCTTCTACTGTCCCAGGCCGTCGGCCTGGTCACGCTCGTGCTCTGGCTCTACTGCGTCTTCGACGTGATCACCACGCCCGAGGCCGTGTGCCGCAACCTGCCGAAGATCGGGTGGATCCTGATCGTGCTGCTGTTCCCGCTCATCGGGTCCGTCGCCTGGCTGGTGGCGGGCCGCCCCGAGCGGGCCCAGGCCGCGCGGTCGCGGCCGAGCGCCTTCCCCGAGTACGACCGCCCCGGCCGCTTCGCCGCCACCAACCCCGATGACGACGAGGAGTTCCTGCGCCGCTGCCGCGAACGCGCCGAGGAGCAGCGCAGGAACGCCCCCAAGAAGTCTGCCGAAGGGGAGGCCTAGAAGCCCTGGGCCAGGCGGTAGTACGCCTGGTTCCAGCGCAGCTCCTTGGCGAACTGCTCGGTGGTGGTGCCGGCGTCGATGACGACCAGCTCCACGCCCAGCATCTCGGCCAGGTCCACCAGCTCCTCGCGGCCGACCGCCTTGGACAGCACGGTGTGGTGCGGGGCGCCGGCGGTCAGCCACGACTCGGTGGAGGTGCGCAGGTTCGGGCGCGGCTGCCACACGGCGCGGGCCACCGGCAGCTTGGGCAGCGGCTGCGGCGGGGTCACCACGTCGATCTCGTTGGCCACCAGGCGGAACCGGTCACCCATGTCGGCCAGGCCGATCACGATGCCGGGGCCGGGCTCGGCGTCGAACACGAGCCGCACCGGGTCCTCCCGGTTGCCGATGCCGAGCGGGTGGATCTCGCACGACGGCGTGCCGGCGGCGATGGACGGGCAGACCTCCAGCATGTGGGCGCCGAGGATCAGCTCGTTGCCCGGCGTGAGGTCGTAGGTGTAGTCCTCCATGAACGACGTGCCGCCCGGCGTCATGGCCTTGAGGGTGCGCAGCAGCACCGAGGTCTTCCAGTCGCCCTCGCCGCCGAAGCCGTACCCGTCGGCCATCAGCCGCTGCACGGCCAGGCCGGGGAGCTGGCGCAGGCCGCCGAGGTCCTCGAAGTTGGTGGTGAACGCCTTGAAGCCGCCCGACTCCAGGAAGGCCCGCAGGCCCAGCTCGATTCTGGCGGCGTAACGCAGCGACTCGTTGCGCTCGCCCAGCAGCTCGGGCGCCACGACGTACTGCTCGGCGTACTCCTTGACCAGCGCCGTCACGTCGGCGTCGGAGGCCGCGTCCACGGCCTCGACCAGGTCGTTGACGCCGTAGGTGTTGACCGAGACGCCGAAGCGGAGCTGCGCCTCGACCTTGTCGCCCTCGGTGACCGCCACGTCGCGCATGTTGTCGCCGAAGCGGGCCAGCTTGAGCGTGCGCACCTCGGCCAGGCCCTTGGCGGCGCGCAGCCACGACAGGATGCGCTCGCCCACGGCCGGGTCGCTGACGTGCCCGGCCACGGTCTTGCGCGGCACGCCGAGCCGGGTCTGGATGTGCCCGAACTCGCGGTCGCCGTGCGCGGCCTGGTTCAGGTTCATGAAGTCCATGTCGATGGTGGCCCACGGCAGCTCGACGTTGGCCTGCGTGTGCAGGTGCAGCAGCGGCTTGCGCAGCGCGTCGAGCCCGGCGATCCACATCTTGGCCGGGGAGAACGTGTGCATCCACGCGATCACGCCGGCGCACGAGTCGTCGGCGTTGGCCTCCAGCATGATCCGCCGGATGGCCGCCGCGTCGGTCAGGACGGGCTTCCACTCCACCGGCATGGGGAGCTGCTCGGCGATCCGCTGGGACTGCTCGGCCACCTGCTGCAGCGTGTCCTCGCCGTAGAGTCCCTGACTGCCGGTCAGAAACCAGATGTTCAACGCGGGCTCCTCTGTCCGTAGACGTTCTGATAGCGGTCGTACAGGCGGTCGATGTCGGCCTGCGCGATGGGCAGCGGGTCGCCGAGCTGGCGGGCCACGTGCACCGTACGGGCCACGTCCTCGCACATCACGGCGGCCTTCACCGCGGCCTTGGCGTCCTTGCCGATGCTGAACACCCCGTGGTTCCGCATCAGGACGGCCTTGGAGCGGTGACCCTTGAGCGTCTCGACGATGCCCTGGCCGATCGAGTCGTCACCGATCAGCGCGAACGGGCCGATCGGGATCTCGCCGCCGAACTCGTCCGCCATCGCGGTCAGCACGCACGGGATGGCCTCGCCGCGGGCGGCCCAGGCGGAGGCGTAGGTGGAATGGGTGTGCACGACGCCGCCCACCTCCGGCATGTTGCGGTAGACGTAGGCGTGCGCGGCGGTGTCGCTGGACGGCGAGTGCTCGCCCTCCACCAGGTTGCCGTCGAGGTCGCACACCACCATGTTCTCCGGCGTCAGCTCGTCGTAGGAGACCCCGGAGGGCTTGATGACGAACAGGTCCTCGCCGGGGACCCTGCCGGAGACGTTGCCGGCCGTCCAGACCACCAGGTTGTAGCGGACCAGCTCGGCGTGCAGATCGGCGACGATCTTCCTCATGTCCATCAAGCCTGTGCCTCGTTCCTGATCGCGCGCAGCGCGTGCAACATCTGTCCGTCTCCGAAGAAGTCGTGGAGCCTGCGGTACTCGGCGTAGAGCCGGTCGTAGGCGTCGGCGCGGGCCTCGTCCGGCACGTACGCGTTCTCGGTGCGCTTGCCCATGGCCGCGGCGGCCTCCTCGATGGAGGCGTACTCGCCGGCGGCGACGGCCGCGTGGATGGCCGAGCCGAGCGCGGGGCCCTGGTCCGAGGCGATGATCGACAGCGGGCGGCGCAGCACGTCGGAGTAGACCTGCATGAGGAAGCGGTTCTTCAGCAGGCCGCCGGCGACGATGAACTCCTCGACCGGCACGCCCGACTTCTCGAACGTCTCGACGATCATGCGGGCGCCGAACGCGGTGGACTCGATGAGCGCGCGGTAGACGTCCTCGGGCTTGGTGGCCAGGGTCTGGCCGATGATCACGCCGGAGAGGTTGTGGTCCACCAGCACCGAGCGGTTGCCGCCGAACCAGTCGAGGGCGACCAGCCCGTGCTGGCCCACGGCCTGCTTCTCGGCCAGCTCGGTCAGGCGCTCGTGCCCGTCGGGGCCGAAGTTGTCGACGAACCAGGCGAAGATGTCGCCCACCGCGGACTGGCCGGCCTCGTAGCCCCACAGGCCCGGCACGATGCCGTCCTGGACGACGCCGCACATGCCCGGCACCTCGGCGAGCTGGTCGCTGGGCATGATGTGGCAGGTGGAGGTGCCCATGATGGCCACCATCTGGCCGGGCCGCACCGCGTCGGCGGCGGCGGCCGTGACGTGCGCGTCCACGTTGCCGACGGCCACGGCGGCGCCCTCGGGGATGCCGGTCCACTCGGCCGCCCGCGCGGTCAGGCGCCCGGCCAGGCCGCCCAGCGGGGCCAGCGTGACCTCACCCACCTTCTCGCCGACCGCGCCGGTGGCGAGCTTGCCGACGAAGCCGGCGAAGCCCAGGTTCAGCTCGGCCAGGTACTCCTCCGACGGGTAGCCGCCGTCCTGGAAGACGCCCTTGTAACCGACCGTGCAGATGTTGCGGCTCTCGACGCCGGTGAGCTGCCAGATGATCCAGTCGGCCGCCTCGATCCAGCGCTCGGCCCTGGCGTAGACCTCGGGGGCCTCCTCCAGCACCTGCAGCGCCTTGGCGAACTCCCACTCCGAGGAGATCTTGCCGCCGTAGCGCGGCAGCCAGCTCTCGCCCCGGCGCGCGGCCAGCTCGTTGATCCGGTCGGCGTGCGGCTGGGCGGCGTGGTGCTTCCACAGCTTGGGCCAGGCGTGCGGCTCGGCCGGCGTCTCGAAGCACAGCGGCGTGCCGTCGGCCGTGGTCGGCAGGACCGTGCAGGCCGTGAAGTCGGTGCCGATGCCGATGATCTCCTCGGCCGGCACCCCGGCGGCGGCGATCGCCTGGGGGACGGCGATCCGGATCACGTCGATCCAGTCCTGCGGCGACTGCAGCGCCCAGTCCGGCCCCAGGCGCACCTCGGTGCCCGGCAGGGTGTGCTCGATGACGCGGTGCTCGTACTCGTGGACAGCGCTGCCCAGCTCCGCGCCGTCACTCACCCGTACGACGACGGCACGCCCTGAGAGCGTGCCGAAGTCCACTCCTACGACGTATTTGTTAGCGCTCACATTGAACTCCAGGGATTGTCGGGGGCATGCTCATCATCTACCGGATGAGCGCCGTACTCGACCTGACGACGAAGCTGGGACGCACGACCAGCCGCTCGTACGCGGCATGGCCGAGGTCGATCTGCCGCAGCAGCACCTCGATGCAGTGCCGGCCCACCACGTCGAAGTCCTGCCTGACCGTGGTGAGCGGCGGCGAGAAGAACTCCGACTCGGGGATGTCGTCGAAGCCCACCACGCTGATCTGCTGGGGCACCCGCACCCCCTTCTCCGACAGGGCGCGCAGCACACCCAGGGCCATCTGGTCGTTGGCGGCGAACACCGCCGTGACGCCGTCCATCGCGGCCAGGCTCTTGCCCGCCTCGTAGCCGGCGCGCGGGCTCCAGTCGCCTGCCAGCGGCTCGGGCACCGGCCGGCCCGCCTCCTCCAGCGCGGCGCGCCAGCCTTCGAGCCGCCCCTCGGTCTCCAGCCAGTCGTGCGGGCCGCTGACGTGGTAGACCGTCTCGTGGCCCTGGTCGAGCAGGTGCCGCGTGGCCAGCTTGGCACCTTCCATCTGGTCGATGCACACCACCGACACGTCGGCCCGGTGCGTGCCCTCGACCGCCACCGCCGGCAGGCCGGACGGCAGGCTCTCCAGGGCACGCCCGGCCGAGCGCTGCGGGGCGACCACCACCACGCCGTCCACGCCCTGCTCGGCCAGGTAGTCGATGGCGTCGCGCACGGTGTCGGCGTCGATCGACTTCAGGCTGACGATGCTGACGAAGTAACCCGCGGTCCTGGCCGCCTGCTCGATGCCGTAGATGGTGCTGGCGGGGCCGTACAGCGTGGTGTCGAAACTGACCACGCCGAGGGTCCTCGAGCGCTTGGTGACCAGGGCGCGGGCCACGAGGTTGCGCCGGTAGCCCAGCCGGGTGATCGCCGCCTCCACCCGGGCGCGGGTGTCGGCCCGGACGTTGGGATGGTCGTTGAGCACCCGGGAGACCGTCTGATGCGACACGCCCGCCTCCTTGGCCACGTCGGCCATGACCGGCAGTCGGCGCTTGGGTGTCGTCACGGTCTCTCCTTTCCGCTGAGCTCCGGGGATCTTACTAGCGAGCGGCCCCTGCCCGGCGCTTCGTCCACACGTCGAACGCGACCGCCGCCAGGAGCACGATGCCCTTGACGAGCATGACCCGCTCGCTGGGCGAGCCGATCAGGGACATGCCGTTGTTGATCACCGCCATGATCAGGCCGCCGGTGATGGCGCCCACGACCTTGCCGACGCCGCCCTGGACGGCCGCGCCGCCGATGAAGGCCGCCGCGATGGCGTCCAGCTCGAAGCTGTTGCCCGCCGTGGGGCCCGCCTGGTTGAGGCGGCCGGCGAAGATGATGCCGGCGATGGCCGACAGCACGCCCATGTTCACGAAGATCCAGAACACGACCGACTTGACCTTCACGCCGGACATGACCGCCGCCTGCAGGTTGCCGCCGATCGCGTAGATCTGGCGGCCGAAGACCGTGCGGTTGGCCATCATCGAGTAGCCGAGCACGAGCACCGCCAGCAGGACCAGCACCCACGGGAGGTTCTTGAACCGGGCGAGCTGCACGACCAGGAAGAGGATGATCGCCGCGCCCGCCGCCAGCTTCAGCCAGAACAGCGCCATCGGCTCGACCGACTGGCCGTAACCCTTGCGGGCGTTCCTGGTGCGCAGCTGGGCGCTGACCATGCCGGCGATCGCGACGACGCCGATCAGCAGGCTGAACAGGTCGGCGCCGCCGAGCGGGCCGAGGCCGATGTTGCCGAGATAGCCGTCGGTGAAGCCGTTGGCCAGCGTGCGGACCTGGTCGGGGAACGGGCCGATGCCCTGGTTGCCCAGGACGGTCATCGTCAGCGCCCGGAACAGCAGCATGCCGGCCAGGGTCACGATGAAGGCCGGGATGCCGAAGTAGGCGATCCAGTAGCCCTGCCAGGCTCCGATGAGCGCGCCGGCCAGCAGCGTGGCCCCCAGGGCCAGCGGCCACGGCCAGCCCATGTTCACCATGAGCACCGCCGCCAGCGCTCCCGTGACCGCCACCACCGAGCCGACCGACAGGTCGATGTGCCCGGCGATGATGATCAGGATCATCCCGATCGCGAGGATCAGGACGTAGGAGTTCTGGACGATGATGTTCGAGATGTTCTGCGGGGTGAGCAGCGCGCCGTCGGTCAGGATCGAGAACAGCACGATGATCGCCGCGAAGGCGATGTAGATGCCGCTGGATCGCAGGTTGAGTGACATTCCGCCGAACGACACCCGGCCAGGCTGCCGCGGCCCTCCCCCGTCGCCGCCCGTGGTGCCGACCTTCACATCGGCGGGCGTGATGCTGCTCATCAGAGCTACTCCTGTCCCTTGGTCATGAGGTGCATGAGGCTTTCCTGGGTGGCCTCCTGGCGGGGAACCTCGCCGGTGATGCGTCCTTCGGAGAGTGTGTAGATGCGGTCGCACAGGCCGAGCAGCTCAGGCAGCTCGGAGGAGATCACCAGCACGGCCTTGCCCTCGTCGGCCAGGCGGTTGATGATCGTGTAGATCTCGTACTTGGCGCCGACGTCGATGCCGCGCGTGGGCTCGTCGAGGATGAGCACGTCCGGCTCGGTCATGATCCACTTGGACAGCACGACCTTCTGCTGGTTGCCGCCGCTGAGCTGGCCCACGACGCTGTTGACGCTGGGCGCCTTGATGTTCATGCTCTTGTGGAACTCCTCGGCGACCCGGTATTCCTCGTTCTCGTTCACCCAGCCGCGCTTGGCCAGGCTCTGCAGCCCCGCCGCGCTGATGTTGGTCTTGATGTCCTGGATGAGGTTGAGCCCGTACCGCTTGCGGTCCTCGGAGGCGTAGGCGATGCCGTGGTGGATCGCGTCCTGGACGTTGCGGATCTCGATCGGCTTGCCGTCCTTGAAGACCTTGCCGGAGATGCGCACCCCGTACGTGCGGCCGAACAGGCTCATCGCCAGCTCGGTGCGCCCGGCGCCCATCAGCCCCGCCAGGCCGACGATCTCGCCCCGGCGCAGCGTGAGCGCGGCCCCGTCGACGACCTTGCGGTCCGGCTGGCTGGGGCTGTAGACCGTCCAGTCCTCGATGCGCAGCGCCTCCTCGCCGATCGTCGGCTCGTGCGGCGGGTAGCGGTTGTCGAGGGCGCGGCCGACCATGCCGGCGATGATGCGGTCCTCGGTGACGTGGTCGGTGGCCATGTCCAGCGTCTCGATCGTGCGGCCGTCACGGATGATCGTGACGGCGTCGGCGATCGCGGTCACCTCGTTGAGCTTGTGCGAGATGATCACGCAGGTGATGCCCTCGTCGCGCAGCCCGCGCAGCAGGTCCAGCAGGTGAGCGGAGTCGTCGTCGTTGAGCGCCGCGGTGGGCTCGTCGAGGATGAGCAGCTTCACCTCCTTGGACAGGGCCTTGGCGATCTCGACGAGCTGCTGCTTGCCCACACCGATGTCGGAGATGGGCGTCGTCGGGTTCTCCCGCAGGCCGACGCGCTTCATCAGCTCGGCGGCCTCGTAGTTGGTGCGGTTCCAGTCGATGATCCCGCGCTTGGCGCGTTCGTTGCCGAGGAAGATGTTCTCCGCGATCGACAGCTGAGGGCTCAGCGCCAGCTCCTGGTGGATGATCACGATGCCGGCGTGCTCGCTGTCGCGGATGCCGCCGAACTCGCAGCGCTTGCCCTCGAAGAAGATCTCGCCCTCGTAGTCGCCGTGCGGGTAGACCCCGGACAGCACCTTCATCAGCGTCGACTTGCCGGCGCCGTTCTCGCCGCAGATGGCGTGGATCTCGCCGCGGCTCACCGAAAGGTTGACGTCCTGCAGCGCCTTGACGCCGGGGAACGTCTTGGTGATCCCGCTCATCCGCAAGATGTGCTCGGTCATATCCCCTCGCTCAGGAAAGGCCCCGGGGACCTGGTCCCCGGGGCCGACCCCCTACTTGAGCTGGTCCTCGGTGTAGTAGTTGCCGCCGATGATGACGTCCTTGTAGTTGGACTTGTCGACGATCACCGGGTCGAGCAGGTACGAGGGCACGACCTTGTTGCCGTTGTCGTAGTCCTTGGTGTTGTTCACCTCGGGCTGGCCGCCCTTGAGCACGGCGTCGGCCATCTTCACCGTCTGCTCGGCGAGCTTGCGGGTGTCCTTGAAGATGGTGGAGTACTGCTCGTCGGCGACGATCGACTTGACCGACTGCAGCTCGGCGTCCTGACCGGTCACGATGGGGTACGGCTTGCTGTAGCCGGAGCTCTTCAGCGCCGACAGGATGCCGATGGACAGGCCGTCGTAGGGCGACAGCACACCGTCGACCTTGGTGCTACCGGTGTAGGTCTTGGTGATGATGTCCTCCATGCGCTTCTGCGCCGTGGCGGGGTCCCACCGGAGGATGGCGGCCTGCTTGAAGTCGGTCTGGCCGCTGGCGATCTTCAGGGTGCCGTCGTCGATCTTCGGCTGGAGCACCGACATGGCGCCGTTCCAGAAGAACGTGGCGTTGTTGTCGTCGGGCGAGCCGCCGAACAGCTCGACGTTGAACGGGCCCTTCTTGCCGTCCTCGACGCCCAGGCCCTTCAGCAGCGAGGTCGCCTGCTGCACGCCGACCTTGAAGTTGTCGAAGGTGGCGTAGTAGTCGACGTTCGGGCTGTTGCGGATCAGCCGGTCGTAGGCGATGACCGGGATCTTCGCGTCGGCGGCCTGCTGGAGCTGCGAGGTGATCGCGGTGCCGTCGATCGAGGCGATGATCAGGAGCTTGGCGCCCTTGGTGATCTGGTTCTCGATCTGGTTGGCCTGGGTGGGGATGTCGTTCTCGGCGTACTGGAGGTCGACCTTGTAGCCGAGCTGCTCGAGCTGCTTCTTGACGTTGTCGCCGTCGTGGATCCAGCGCTCGGAGGACTTGGTGGGCATGGTGACGCCGATCAGGGCGCCCGCGTTGCCGGCGGCCGCGGAGGCGGAGGCCTCCTGGTCAACGGTCTTCGTGCTCGAGCCACAGGCCGTCATGGTCGCGGCGAGCGCGATGGCGGACACCACGCCCCCGATTCGTCCCAACCTCATATGCATCCCTTTCGAGGTCGCGGCAGGCGCAGGACGCGGCGGCTGCCGGATGATAAGTGGGGGATTCGATCACCGAACGTGACGAATCAGAACAAAGTTCGCACTCGTTTCCGCTGATTGTTATCGCTAACAAAGTCTATGTCAACGCTCGGACATAACCTCACAGAAACTTTCAGGTAACTTTCGCGCAGGTCAGCGGCGTGAGCGGGCCGAGAACAGGCGCTGCAGCAGGATGAAGACGAAGAGCAACATTCCGATGAAGATCTTGGTCCACCACGACGACAGCGTCCCTTCGAAACTGATGATCGTTTGAATCAGGCCCAGCACGAGCACCCCGAGCACGGTCCCGAGCACGAAGCCGCTGCCACCGGTCAGCAGGGTCCCGCCGATGACCACCGCGGCGATCGCGTCCAGCTCCATGCCCACGGCGTGCAGGCCGTAACCGGAGAGCATGTAGAACGACAGCAGCACGCCTCCCAGCGCCGAGCAGAAGCCGCTGATCGTGTAGACGGTGATCTTCGTCCGCCCCACGGGCAGCCCCATGAGCAGCGCCGACTGCTCGTTGCCGCCCGTCGCGTAGACCGAGCGGCCGAAGCGCGTGTAGTGCAGCACGTACACCGCCACCAGCACGACCAGCACCGCGACGAGCACGCTCGGCGAGATCCACAGGTCCGCGAACAGGTCGATCCTGGTCTGCGCGAACGCCGTGAACGTGGCGTCCTCGATCGGGATCGAGTCCGTGGCGATCGTGTAGCACAGCCCCCGCGCCAGGAACATCCCGGCCAGCGTCACGATGAACGGCTGGATGTCGAAGGCGTGCACGATGTAGCCCATCACCAGCCCCAGCCCCGACCCGATGAGCAGCACCAGCGGCACCACCAGGTACGGCGGCCACCCCGGGCCCGCCATCAGGCTGGCCGAGATCATGGTGGACAGCGCCACCACCGACCCCACCGACAGGTCGATGCCCCCGGTGAGGATCACGAACGTCATCCCGATCGCGACCACCAGCAGGAAGGCGTTGTCGATGAAGACGTTCAGCAGCACCTGCCCGCTGGCGAAGCCCTCGTACCGGATCCCGCCGACCACGAACATGGCCGCCAGCAGGCACGCTGTCACCAGCACGGGCAGGTACTTGGCCGGGATCGAGGCCCTGCCCACCGTCAGCGCCGTCACGCGGACACCCTCACCTTCTCCTCAGGGGCAGGGCTGGCGGGAGTCGCCCGCCCGCGCCTGCCGAACACCTTCGCGCGGAAGGACGGCGACTGGATGAGGCAGACCGCGGTCACGACCAGCGCCTTGAACAGCAGCGTCGTCTCCGGCGGCACCCCGATGGAGTAGATCGTGGTGGTCAGCGTCTGGATGATCAACGCGCCCAGCACGGTGCCGCTCAGCGAGAACCGGCCGCCGGCCAGCGACGTGCCGCCGATCACCACGGCCAGGATCGCGTCCAGCTCGATCCACAGGCCCGCGTTGTTGCCGTCGGCGCTGGACACGTTCGAGCTGATCATCAGTCCGGCCACGCCCGCGCACAGGGCGGCGAACGCGTAGACCATGATGAGGATCCCGCGGGACCTGATCCCCGCCAGCCTGCTGGCCTCGGCGTTGCTGCCGACCGACTCGATCAGCATGCCCAGCGCCAGCCGCCTGGTCAGGAACGCGCTGATCGCCAGCACCCCGATCACGATGAGGATGCCGAACGGCACGGTCAGCCAGTAACCGCCGCCGATCACCTTGTACGCCGGGCTGTTGACGGTGATGATCTGCCCGTCGGTGATGAGCTGGGCCAGCCCGCGCCCCGCCACCATGAGGATGAGCGTGGCGATGATCGGCTGGATGCCGACGACCGCGACCAGGAACCCGTTCCACAGCCCCAGCGCCAGGCAGAGCGCCAGCGCCAGCACCACGGCGGTGAACACGCTCGCGTCCTGGCTGATCTGCAGGCAGGCCAGCGCGCCCGCGATCGCCACCACCGAGCCGACCGACAGGTCGATGCCGCCGGTCGCGATGACCAGCGTCATGCCCAGCGAGACCAGGATCAGCGGGGCGCCGAAGCGCAGGATGTCGATCAGGCTGCCGTACAGGTGGCCGTCCTTGACCTCGATCGAGAAGAAGCTGGGCGTGAAGAACACGTTCAGCACCAGCAGCAGGACCAGCACCACGGCCGGCCACAACAGGCGTCTCACGATGCCCGCCCTCCGCTCGCGATGGTCTCCATCAGCACGTCACTGGTGAGCGCCGCGTCGTTGGGCAGCTCGGCCACCAGCCGGCGGTCCCGCAGCACCTGCACCTTGTGGCTGAGCCGCAGCACCTCCTCCAGCTCGGCGGAGATGAACAGCACCGCCATCCCGCCGTCCGACAGCTCGGCCACCAGGCGCTGGATCTCCGTCTTCGCGCCGACGTCGATGCCGCGGGTGGGCTCGTCCAGGATGAGCAGCCGGGGCTCCAGGATCAGCCACCTGGCCAGCACCACCTTCTGCTGGTTGCCGCCGCTGAGGTCGCGCACCAGGTGCTCCGGGTTGGGCGGGCTGATCTTCAGGGCCTTGATGTACCTGTCGACCAGCTCGTCCTGCTGGTCCCGGGGCACCGGCCTGGTCCAGCCTCTGGTGGCCTGCAGGGCCAGGATGATGTTCTCGCGCACGGTGAGGTCGGGGATGAGCCCGTCGGCCTTGCGGTTCTCCGAGCAGAACGCGATCTTCTGCGTCATGGCCGCGCGTGGCGTGCGCAACGACTGCGGCGTCCCGCCGACCGCGATCTCGCCGGTGCTCGCGTGGTCGGCCCCGAACAGCAGCCGGGCGATCTCCGTACGGCCGGAGCCGAGCAGCCCCGCCAGGCCCACGACCTCGCCCTCGTGGATGGTCATGCTGAACGGCTCGATCGCCCCGGTACGCCCCAGCCCGCGCGCCTCGACCAGCGGCCGGTCGAACACCTTGGCCTCGCCGTGCAGCCGCTCCAGCACCGCCAGCTCCTGGCCGATCATCTTGGCGACCAGCTCGACCTGCGGCAGCTCCCGCGTCAGGTACTCCCCGACGAGCCGCCCGTTGCGCAGGATCGTCATCCGGTCGGAGATCTCGTAGATCTGGTCGAGGAAGTGCGAGACGAACAGGATGGCGATGCCCTCCTCCTTCAGCCGTCTCATCACCCTGAAGAGCTGCTGCACCTCGTCGGCGTCGAGGCTGGACGTCGGCTCGTCCAGGATCAGCACCCTGGCCTCGATGTCGATCGCCCGCGCGATGGCCACCATCTGCTGGATGGCCAGCGAGTACGACGACAGCGGCGCCGAGACGTCCAGGCTCAGCTCCAGCCGCGACAGCAGCTCACCGGCCCTGGCCCGCATCCGCTTCCAGGCGATGCGGCCTGGCTTGCGGGGCTCGCGGCCGAGCAGGATGTTCTCGGCCACCGACAGGTTCGTGCAGAGGTTGACCTCCTGGTAGACCGTGCTGATCCCGGCCTGCTGGGCCTCCAGGGGGCTGCCGAAGGCGACCTTCGCCTGGTTGAGCTCGATGGTGCCCGCGTCGGCGGGATAGACGCCGGTGAGCACCTTGATCAAGGTGGACTTGCCCGCGCCGTTCTCTCCCATCAGCGCGTGCACCTCGCCGGGCAGCAGCCGCAGGTCCACTCCGTCCAGGGCTCTCACCCCCGGAAACTGTTTGCCGATCCCGCTCATCGTCAGAACCGGCGCGGATACCGCCATCCGCCTTCCCTTCCGTGATGGCGGCCCGGTGTCCCGGGCCGCCTCACCTCGTCCCTACGCCCGCACCGGCTCCGCGTCCAGCGCCGGCTCAGTATTGGCGGGTGGACAGGACCTGCTTGGCCTGCTCCTGGGTGAACGTGGTCTCCTCGGTCACCACCCGGGCGGGCACCTGCTCGCCCTTGACGACCTTCTTGGCCAGGTCCATCAGCTGCGGGCCGAGCAGCGGGGAGCACTCGACGATGAAGTTGATCTTCCCGTCGGCCAGCGCCTGCATGCCGTCCTTCACCGCGTCCACAGTGATGATCTTGATGTCCTTGCCCGGCACCTTGCCCGCGCCCTCGATGGCCTCGATCGCGCCCAGGCCCATGTCGTCGTTGTGCGCGTAGAGCACGTCGATGTCCGGCTGGGACTTCAGGAAGGCCTCCATGACCTCCTTGCCCTTGGCCCGGGTGAAGTCACCGGTCTGCGAGGCGACGATCTGGAACTTCGCCTCGGCCCCGATGACCTCGGCGAAGCCCGCCTTGCGGTCGTTGGCCGGGGCCGAGCCGGTCGTGCCCTGCAGCTCGACGATGTTCACCTTGTCGGTGGTGTCCTTGTACTCCTCCACCAGCCACTGGCCGGCCTTCTTGCCCTCCTCGACGAAGTCGGAGCCGAGGAAGGTCTTGTACAGGGAGGTGTCCTTGGAGTCCACGGCCCGGTCGGTCAGGATGACCGGGATCTTCGCGTTCTGCGCCTCCTTCAGCACCGTGTCCCAGCCCGACTCCACCACCGGCGAGAAGGCGATGACGTCCACCTTCTGCTGGATGTAGGAGCGGATGGCCTTGATCTGGTTCTCCTGCTTCTGCTGGGCGTCGGAGAACTTGAGCGTGATGCCCGCGTTCTTCGCCGAGTCCTGCACGGACTTGGTGTTCGCGGTCCGCCAGCCGCTCTCCGCGCCGACCTGGGAGAAGCCCATGGTGATCGACTCGTCACCGCCGCCTGTGCCCGCGGTGGTGGTGCCGCCACCGCTGCCGCACGAAGCCACCGACATCGCGGTGAGACCGGCGAGCAATATCGCCGAGATCCTCTTGAACACGTGGGGGGTTCCCTTCTCATGTGAACGCTAACAACCCGAGTCGGGCGCCAGCGCGTCCTGCCTTCCGGCGCTAGGGCCGGGCCGTGCTGACCCTCGGTACGAAGGTGGGCGGCACCACGAGCCGCTCCCGCGCCTGCGGGCCGCCTTCGAGCTGCCGTACGAGCACCTCGATGCTGTGCCTGCCCACCGCGTCGAAGTCCTGCCTGATGGTCGTGAGCGGCGGCGAGAAGAACTCCGACTCGGGGATGTCGTCGAAGCCGACCACGCTCACCCGCTCGGGCACTCTCACCCCCTGCTCGGTGAACGCCCGCAGCACACCCAGCGCCATCTGGTCGTTGGCGACGAAGACCGCGGTCACGTTCCTCATGCTCGCCAGGCTGCGCCCCGCCTCGTATCCCGAGCGCGGGCTCCAGTCACCGGCCAGCGGTCGCGGGGCCTCGCGGCCCGCCTGCTCCAGCGCGGCCCGCCACCCGGCCACGCGCCCTTCGGCCTCCAGCCAGTCGGAGGGCCCGCTGACGTGCCAGACCGTCTCGTGCCCCAGCGACAGCAGGTGCTCGGTGGCGAGCCTGCCGCCCGCGACCTGGTCGACGCAGACCACGGACACGTCGCCCGCCTCGCCGCCCTCGACGGCGACGGTGGGCACGCCGAGCGGCAGGTCGGCCAGGGCCTGGGCGGCCGAGCGCTGCGGCGCGACCACCACGATGCCGTCCACGGCCTGGTCGGCCAGGTAGTCGAGGGCATCGCGCACGCCGGCCCTGTCGATGGACTTGAGGCTGACGATGCTGACGAAGTAGCCGGCGGCCCTGGCCGCCTGCTCGATGCCGTAGACCGTGCTGGCCGGGCCGTACAGCGTGGTGTCGAAGCTGACCACTCCGAGCGTTCTGGAGTGCTTGGTGACCAGGGCACGAGCGACGAGGTTGCGGCGGTAGCCGAGCTTGTCGATCGCCTCGAGCACCCGCGTACGGGTCTCGCTGCGCACGTTCGGATGGTCGTTGAGCACGCGGGAGACCGTCTGATGCGACACGCCGGCCTCCTTGGCCACGTCGGCCATGACCGGCAGGCGGCGCCCCAGGGTGGATCCCACTGCCGTGCTCCTTTCCTGGCTTGGCCCCGACTGTGAACGCTAACAACCCGTGTCGTCAATAGGCCGCCGCATTACGGTCGGGTTACACGGATGGGTCTTGACTCCCGGGCTGAGCACTCCTTACGTTGTCGCCGATCGCCGTTGTTAACGCTCACTTGGTTGTTAACGCTAACAACACTTGAGGAGCCCCCCGCTCATGTTGCGCATCGCCTTATCCGCCCTGCTCCTGGCCGGTCTGCTGAGCGCGCCACCGGCCATCGCGGCGGCTGATCCCCTCCCGGACGGCGCCGTCGTGGACCAGTTCGACGGCACCACGCTCGGCGAGGACTGGACCGTGCTGTCGCCCGACGACTCCCGCTGGAGTCTGTCCGGCGGCGCCCTGCACCTCGACACCCTGACCGGCGACACCCACCAGGGCACCAACAACGCCAGGAACCTCTTCCTGGTGGACGTGCCCGACGGGGACTTCGAGGTGGTCACCGAGCTGAGCGCCCCGGTCTCCCTCGACTACCAGAGCGCGGGCCTGCTGGCCTGGCAGGACTGGGACAACTACGTCCGCGCCGGGCTGGCCCACGTCGGGTTCGCGGGCGGGCCGGTGATCGAGACGGCCACCGAGGTCGGCGCCGCCTTCACCTCGGCCTTCGCGGCCAGGCCCGGCTCCACGGCCGAGACGCTCAAGCTGGCCAGGACCGGCGACGAGTTCACCTCCTCCTACTGGGACGGCACGGCCTGGGTGCAGGCGTCCAAGCTGACCGCCAAGCTCAAGATCGGGCAGGTCGGGCTCTTCGGGCTGTCGGCGCAGAACGGCACCTCCATGCGGGCCGGCTTCGACTACCTCGCGATCAAGGCGGCCGAGGGGGCGGCCGTGGTCCCGGACGGGCCGTTCACCCTGCGCGCGGGGGCGGCGCCGTACCTGACGGCCGACCGCTCCGGCGTCGTACGGGTCTCCGCGAAGGCGCCCATGACAGGGCTGGTCCTGAAAGCCGAGGCCGGCGCGCTCAAGGACGTCGAGAGCGGCAGGTACCTGCAAGCCACCACCCCGGTCCGGCTGGGCACGCAGGCCGTGCCCTTCCAGCTCAAGGACGCGGGCGGCGGCAAGGTCACGCTCTCCTCCGGCGGGCAGGGCGTCGCGGTCACCGACGGCAGGCTCGTCCTGGGCGCCGGCGCCACGAAGTTCCGCGTCGAGGGCTACACCACGGGCGAGCTGAGCGTCGACACCCGGGCCAGGGGCACCGAGGTCAGCCCCAACCTGTACGGCGTCTTCTACGAGGACATCAACCACGCCGCCGACGGCGGGCTCTACGCCGAGCTGGTGCAGAACCGCTCGTTCGAGTTCAACTCCGTCGACGAGCCCTCCTACACGGGCCTGACCGCGTGGAGCGAGGCGGAGCGCGGCGCGACCGTCACGCCCGTCGTCACGGGCGAGCAGCCGCTGAACACCAACAACCGCAACTACCTGCGGCTCGACGTGACCGGCGCGGGCACGGCGGGCGTCGTCAACGCCGGCTTCAACCGCGGCCTGCCGCTGGCCGCGGGCGAGCGTTACGACTTCTCCGTGTGGGCCAGGCGCGCCGAGGCCGGGCCGCTGACGGTCACCGTCGAGGACGGCACCACCGTGCTGGGCAAGGTCACCATCCGGGTCAGGGCGGGCGGCTGGGCGAAGTACCGGGCCTCCTTCACCGCCTCGGCCACCACCGACGCCGGGCGCCTGGTCGTGCAGGCCCCCGCCGGGCGGACCGACCTGGACATGGTCTCGCTGTTCCCCCGCGACACCTTCAAGGGGCACGGCATGCGGACCGACCTGGCCGAGCTGATCGCGGGCCTGAAGCCGCGGTTCCTGCGCTTCCCCGGCGGCTGCGTCACCAACGTCGGCACCTACGAGCCGTACGCGGAGACCGGCGACCGGCGCCGCATCTACCAGTGGAAGGAGACGATCGGCCCGGTCGAGGAGCGGCCGACGAACTTCAACTTCTGGGGCTACAACCAGAGCTACGGCATCGGCTACTACGAGTACTTCCAGTTCGCCGAGGACCTCGGGGCCGAGGCGCTGCCCGTGCTGTCGGTGGGCGTGAACGGCTGCGGCGAGAACCGGCCGCTGACCGATGAAACCAAGCTGGCGCGCTGGGTGCAGGACACCCTCGACCTGATCGAGTTCGCCAACGGGCCGGTCACCTCGCCCTGGGGCAGGAAGCGGGCCGAGCTGGGGCATCCGAAGCCGTTCGGGCTGGAGTACATCGGGCTCGGCAACGAGGAGATCTATCCGGAGTTCTTCACCAACTATCCGAAGTTCGCCGACGCGATCCGGGCCGAATATCCCGACATAAAGATCATCAGTAACTCGGGGCAGACGTCGCAGGGCGCCTGGTTCGACCGCATGTGGCAGTTCGCCCGCGATCAGCGGGCCGACCTGGTCGACGAGCACTACTACAACAACCCCGACTGGTTCCTGGCCAGCAACCACCGCTACGACACCTACGACCGCGAGGGGCCGAAGGTGTTCGTGGGCGAGTACGCCTCCAGGGGCAACACGTTCTTCAACGCGCTGGCCGAGGCGTCGTACATGACCGGGCTCGAACGCAACTCCGACGTGGTGGAGCTGGCCTCGTACGCGCCGCTGCTGGCCAACGTGGACTACGTGGACTGGACGCCGGACCTGATCTGGTTCGACAACGACCAGGCGTACGGGTCGCCGAGCTACCACGTCCAGCGCCTGTTCTCCACGAACGTGGGCGAGCGCGTGGTGCCCAGCACGTTCGAGGGCCAGGAGCAGCCCGTCGAGGACATCAAGGGCGCGATCGGCCTCGGCGCCTGGAACACCGCGGTCCGCTACGACGACGTCAAGGTCACCGCGGCCGACGGCACCGTGCTGCTGGCGGACGACTTCTCCGCTGGCGCCGGCGCGTGGACGCCGGGCCCGGGCACCTGGGCGGTGCAGGACGGCGCCTACGCGCAGACGGCGCAGGTGGAGGACGCCAGATCCACGGCCGGCTCCGCCGACTGGTCGAACTACACGATCGAGGTCACCGCACGCAAGACCGCGGGCGCGGAGGGCTTCCTGGTGATGTTCGGCGTGCGCGACACCGGCAACTTCTACTGGTGGAACGTCGGCGGCTGGAACAACACCCAGTCGGCCATCGAGAAGGCCGTCGACGGCGGCAAGTCCTCGATCGCCACCTCCGCCACCACGGTCGAGACCGGCCGCGACCACCGGCTGAAGGTGCAGGTCAGCGGGCGCCGGATCACGACCTGGCTGGACGGGCAGCAGATCAACGACTTCGTGGACAGCTCCCGCGTCGAGCCGCTCTACCAGGTGGTCTCCAGGGACGGGAAGTCGGTGACGCTGAAGGTCGTCAACGCCCAGGACACGGCCGTGCGCAGCACCGTGGACCTGGGCGCCGCGCGGTTCAGGCCGACGGCCACGGTCACCTCGCTGACCGGCGCCCCGTCGGACACGAACTCGATCGCCGACCCGGACCGGGTGGCGCCGGTGCGGCGGCAGGTGAGCGGCTTCTCCCACGCCTTCACCTACGACTTCCCCGCGTACTCGGTGACGTTCATCGAGCTCACCGAGCGGTAGCGGCGAGGGCGGCCCTTACGGGATGACGGCGCGGTAGTGCGTCGTCATCCTGCCCTCGTCGTCGAGGACGTGGAAGGCGATCAGCGGCGGCAGGCCGAAGTCGACGCAGTTGCCGAAGCTCGTGCCGCCCTCCCACGGCAACGTCAGCGTGGACACCACCCCGCCGCCCACCAGCAGCGGCCTGCCCGCGAAGCCGGTGGCGGCGGCCGTGTGCGCGTGCCCCACGAGCACGGCGGGCACGTTCGTACGGCCGGCGAGCAGCGCCTCCAGCCGTGCCGTCTCGTGCATCCTGATCCCGTCGCACGGCGGGCCGTGCAGCTTCACCGGCGGATGGTGGAACGCCACGAACACCGGCAGCTCCGTGCCGTCCAGCACCTCCTTCAGCCAGGCGATCGTCTCGTCGTCCAGGTGCCCCTCGTTCCGGCCGGGGGTGGAGGAGTCGCACATCGCGTAGACGGCGCGCTCGGTGCGCAGGACCTGGTTGACCGGGCCGTCCGCCGGCTCCTCGCCCAGCAGCGACCGGCGGAACTCCCGCCTGACGTCGTGGTTGCCCGGCCCGACCAGGACGGGGTGGCGCGAGGACAGCAGCTTGGCCGCGGTCTCGTACTCCTCCCGCGCGCCGTGGTCGGCGATGTCGCCGGTGACGAGCACCGCGTCGAGGTCGCCGGGGATGGTGTCCAGGTACCGCATGACGGCGGTGGTGCGGGCGACGCTCTCGGGGGTGGCGCCGAGATGGATGTCGCTCAGGTGAGCGATCACGATCATGAGGCTCGGTCCTTCCTAGTTCCGGCTGCTCACCCACCGTAAACCCGGGCACCGGACCAGAGGTAAGGTCCGGTTCCGTGCGCAGAACTCGGGCCGGTTCGGGGGTGGATCTGCATCTGGAGCTCGCCGCCTCGGGCGGGCGGCGGCGGGCGCTGGAGGAGGCGCTGCGGCAGGCGGTCCGGGACGGGCGCCTGCCGCCCGGCACCCGGCTGCCTTCCAGCCGCGCGCTGGCGGGCGAGCTGCGGTTGTCGCGGGGTACGGTGAGCGCCGCCTACGACCAGCTCGTGGCGGAGGGTTACCTGACGACGCGCCCGGGCTCGGGCACGCAGGTCGCGGCCACCGCGCCCACCCGCCCGGCCACGCGGCACCCCGCCACCGCGCCTGGCCCCTTTCGCATCCCTGTGGCACCGGAGCCTGAGGCCACACCCCTGCACGACCTGCGCCCGGGCCAGCCCGACGTGTCCGCCTTCCCCGCCCGCGCCTGGCTGCGCGCCACCCGCCACGTGCTCGCCACCGCGCCCGCCGCCGTCCTCGGTCCCTGCGACCCGCGCGGCCGGATCGAGCTGCGCACCGCGCTCGCCACCTACCTCGCCAGGACCCGCGGCGTGCTCACCACCCCTGACCTGATCATCGTCACCACGGGCTTCGTGCAATCGCTCAACCTGCTCGCCGACGTCACCGGCGGCCCCTTCGCCATGGAGGACCCGGGTCACGACTTCTACCGCGAGGTGGTCCGCAGGGCGGGACGCGAGATCGTCCCGCTGCCGGTGGACGAGGTGGGCGCGCGAACCGGCGCCCTCACCCCCGCCGTGGCCGCCGCGGTCCTCACGCCCGCCCACCAGTACCCCATGGGCGTCCCGCTGCACCCGTCCCGCCGCCTGGCGCTGCGCGAGTGGGGCGGGCTGGTCGTGGAGGACGACTACGACGGCGAGTTCCGCTACGACCGCCAGCCCGTCGGCGCGTTCCAGGGCACGGCCCCGGAGCAGGTCGTCTACTGCGGCACCACCTCGGAGTCCCTCGCCCCCGCCCTGCGCCTGGGCTGGATGGCGGTGCCGCCCGCGCTGATCGGCCCCGTCACCGAGGCCAAGCTGCATGCCGACTCCCACACCGAGGTGCTCGGCCAGCTCGTGCTGGCCAGGCTGATCGAAACCCACGACTACGACCGGCACATCCGCGCCGCCCGCCTGCGTTACCGCCGGCGCCGCGAGCTGCTGCGCGCCCGCCTGCCCGCCGCCCTGCCGGGCGCGACCCTGCCGGGCGTCGCGGCCGGCCTGCGCACCCTCCTCCTGTTCCCCCCGGACGGCCCCTCGGACCGCCCCTCACCCGGCCCCTCGCACGCTCCTTCGGACGCCCCCGCGCACGGCCTTTCCGAGGCCGGGGTCATGGCCGCGTGCGAGCGCGCCGGCATCGCCCTGCGCCCCGCCTCCCCTCTCTGGCACGGCGCCGGACGGCAGGGCCTCCTCATCGGCTACGCCGCCCCCTCGGAACGGGCCTACCCCCACGCACTCGAAGCCCTGGCGGCCGTCCTGGCGGGCCGGGAACCGCGCCCCCTTCCCGGACGTTCTTCTCATTGAGCGCACGATGGCGGAGGAGGGACATGGGCTGGCACTACAGCAAGTCAATCAAAGTGGGGCCGTTCCGGATCAACCTGTCACGGCACGGGGTGGGCCACAGCTTCGGCAATCGGCGCTTCCACGTCTCGACCACCCCGGACGGCCGCCGTTACGTGTCCGTGCACCTGCCGGGCGGCATCCACCTCAGCAAGTCCCTCGGTGGCAGGCGTCACCGGCACTACCCCTACTGACCCTCGGCGGTCGCGAGACCGCTTGAGATAGAACGGGCCGGAGGCGCAAGCCTCCGGCCCGTCCCCTTTGCGAACCCCCGCCACCACGGGCCAGAGTGGTCGGATGAGCCCTCACATGACACCTGAGGAGTTCCGCCGCCACGGCAAGCAGGTCATCGACTGGATCGCGGACTACCTCGCCGGCATCGAGTCCAACCCGGTGATGTCGCAGGTCAAGCCGGGCGAGATCCGGCGCGCCCTGCCGGCGTCCGCGCCCGAGCACGGGGAGCCGTTCGAGAGCGTGCTGTCGGATCTGGGGCGGATCCTGCTGCCCGGCATCACGCACTGGCAACATCCCGCCTTCTTCGCCTACTTCCCCTCCAACGCCAGTGGCCCGGCCATCCTGGGCGACCTGCTGTCGAGCGGGCTGGGCGTGCAGGGCATGTTGTGGGTCACCAGCCCGGCGTGCACGGAGCTGGAGACCGTGGTGGTCGACTGGCTGGCCGAGCTGATCGGGCTGCCGGAGCGCTTCCGCACCGACGCGGCGGGCGGCGGCGTCATCCAGGACTCCGCGTCGAGCGCCTGCCTGGTCGCGCTGCTCGCGGCGCTGCACCGGGCGAGCGGCGGACGGGTCGCCGCCGAGGGCGTCGACCGGCGCTACACGCTGTACGTGACGTCGCAGACGCACTCCTCCCTGGAGAAGGCGGCGCGCATCGCCGGCCTGGGCGCGGCCGGTGTCCGGCTGGTGGACGTGGACCCGCGCACGCTGGCCATGGACCCGGCCCACCTGCGCGAGCTGCTGGCCGCCGACGAGGCGGCGGGCGCCGTCCCCGCGATGGTCTGCGCCACGGTCGGCACCACCTCCACCACCGCCGTCGACCCGGTGCCCGCCATCGGCGCGGTGTGCCGGGAGCGCGGCGTGTGGCTGCATGTGGACGCCGCCTACGCCGGGGTCGCGGCGATCTGCCCGGAGTTCCGGTGGCTGAACGACGGGGTGGCCGAGTACGCGGACTCGTACGCGACGAACCCGCACAAGTGGCTGCTGACCAACTTCGACTGCGGCGTGCTCTGGACGGCCGACCGCGACCCGCTGCTGGGCGCGCTGTCGATCCTGCCCGAGTACCTCAGGAACACCGCCACCTCGACCGGCTCCGTCGTGGACTACCGCGACTGGCAGGTGCCGCTGGGCCGCCGCTTCAGGGCGCTCAAGCTGTGGTCGGTGATCCGCTGGTACGGGGCCGAGGGGCTGCGGGCGCACCTGCGCAAGGGGGTCGCGCTGGCGGCCGAGCTGGCGGGCTGGATCGGCGCGGACCCGGCGTTCGAGCTGCACGAGCCGCACCCGCTCGGGCTGGTGTGCTTCCGCCCGCTGTGGCGCGGCCTGGCCGACGAGGCGGCGCAGGATCGGGCCACGCTGCGGTTGATGGAGCTGCTCAACACGAGCGGCTCGATGTACCTGACGCACACGAGGATCGCCGGTCGGGTGGTGCTGCGGCTGGCCGTCGGAGCCGCGGCGACGGAGCGGCGGCACGTGGAGCAGGCGTGGGAGCAGATCCGATGGGAGCACTCGGCCCTGTCCTCGACCCTGCCGTGATCAGCCGTAGCGCCCGACCAGCTCGGCGCCGCTCTGACTAACCGTAGCGCCCGACCAGCTCGGCGCCGATCCTGGCCAGCTCGGCCCTGACCTCCTCCGGCTCCTCGACCTCCACCCGCGCGCCCCACCCGGCGAGCTGCTCGGCGATCGTCAACGCCATCGGCGCGGCCACCCGCGCCCGCACCCGGCCGTCGCCCGTCTCGCCCAGGCTCTCGCAGTGCCGCCCGAAGTGGTCACGCAGGATGGGCAGGAGCCTGGCGGGGATGAGCACGGTCGCGGAGACCGTGGAGCGCCGCCGCTCCATCTCCGCCACGACTCCCGCCCAGGCCCGCGACAGCTCGAAGTCGTCCGGGCGCTCGAACCCCTCCTCCGTGACCTCCGCCGCGGTGATCCGGTCCACGCGGAACGTGCGCTGCCCGCGCTCGGTCCCGGCCAGCAGGTACCAGACGTCGTCCTTGTCCACCAGCCCCCAGGGATCGACCAGCCGCCGGGTGCGTTCGCCGCCCCGGCGTCCGGCGTACTCGATGCTGACCCGGCGCCGCCGCACGGTGGCGCGTTGCAGGACGCGTACCAGCTCGGGCCGCTCCTTGTCCGGCTCGCCCCAGCGGGCGGGATCGACGACCACGGCGCCGGCGGCGGCCTCGGCCTCGTCCCTGAAGGTCTGGGGCAGCGCCCGCAGCAGCTTGCGCAGCGCGGACCTCAGCTCGGGCGCGTCCGGCGCGGCCGGCCCGGCGAGCAGGAACAGCGCCTGCGCCTCGGGCGCGGTGAGCCCGCTCAGGTCGGTGCGGGCGCCGCCCAGCAGCGACCAGCCGCCGCCCCGGCCCGGCTGCGGGTAGACGGGGATGCCGGCGGCGGACAGCGCCTCCAGGTCGCGCCGCGCCGTGGCGACCGACACCTCCAGCTGCTCGGCCAGCTCGGCGGCGGTCACCCGGCCGCGCGCCTGCATGAGCAGCAGGGCGGACACCAGTCGATCGGCTCGCATGCCCCCATTGTCCGCCCTGAAGTGCTCACCGGATGAGCACTTATCGGAGGCGCGGGTGCGTTCTGTCATCCTGGTCCGGGGTCCAGGCCGCGCATCCTGCTCACCGCTCAGCGACCAGCTCCCCGAGACCCTCAGCCGCCTGCTCGTCCGCTCACGGGTCAGTCGTTCTCGCCCACCACGCGCCGCCCGAACGCCGACAGCCCCTGCTCGTGGTGCTCGACGAGCCCCATCCGCCGGTAGAAGGCGTGGTTGGCGGGCCCGTCGGGGGTGGACTCGTGGTCGGTGGTCAGTACGAAGTAGCGGCAGTGCGCGTAGCGCTCCATGAGCCGCTCCAGCAGCCGCCGCCCGATGCCCTGCCCCTGGAACTCCTGGTGGACCAGCAACTCCTGGACGTAGCAGACCATCTCGTCGTCGGACACCGTGCGGGCCAGGCCGAGCAGCCGCCCGTCGGCGCTCCTGGCGGTGAGGACGAGGTGCGAGTTGGCCAGGCCGCGGCAGACCTTGGCGATGTCGCGGGTCCACACGTTCCAGCCGACGGAGTCGTAGAGCTTGAAGATCTCGGCCTCGTCGAACGAGGTCTCCTCAGCGATGATCGTCATTTGTAGAACTCTAGGTGGAGCTATGGGGATTCGAACCCCAGACCTCCTCCATGCCATGGAGGCGCGCTACCAACTGCGCTATAGCCCCTTACGATCAACAAGTGTAACGGAGATCTGAACCCCTCGTGTCACGCCGGAGCCCCTGTGATACGTCTTTGGGCTTATGTCGACATTTGAGGATCATCGGAGCCTGCTGGTCGCCGTCGCCTACCGGATCCTGGGCAGCGTCGCCGATGCTGAGGACGTCGTCCAGGAGGCGTGGCTGCGCTGGTCCGGGGTCGATGAGGCGAGCGTGGAGGATCCCAAGGCGTACCTCGTCACGGTGACCTCGCGGCTGGCGATCGACCGGTTGCGGTGGGCCAAGTCGCGGCGGGAGTCGTACGTGGGGCCGTGGCTGCCCGAGCCGATCAGCACCACGCCCGACGCGGCGGAGCAGGCCGAGCTGGCCGACTCGGTGGAGATGGCCATGCTGGTGGTGCTGGAGACGCTGTCGCCGCTGGAGCGGGCGGTGTTCGTGTTGCGGGAGGCGTTCGACCTGCCCTTCGCGGAGATCGCGGAGATCATCGGCCGGGCCGAGCCGGCCACCAGGCAGCTCGCCAGGCGGGCCAGGGAGCACGTGCGGGACAAGCGGCCGCGCTTCGACGTGGACAGGGACGAGCGGCGGCGGATCACCGAGCGGTTCATGGGCGCCTCCGCCGGCGGCGACATGGACGCGCTGATCGAGCTGTTCGCCGACCAGGTGACGATGGTCAGCGACGGCGGCGGCAAGGCCAGGGCGGCCCTGCGGGTCATCACCGGCGCCGAGAACGTCACCCGCTACCTGCTGTCGATCAACACGCCGGCGAACATGGCCAAGTTCCTGGTCTCGATCGGCATGTCGGACCTGCCCGACATGGAGTTCGCGCTGGCGACGCTGAACAACGCGCCCGCCATCGTCATCTCCGCCGCCGGGCGGGTGATCAGCGTCATCTCGCTGCTGATCGCGGACGGCAAGATCGAGACGATCTACGTGCTGGCCAACCCGGACAAGATGGGCCATCTCCAGCCCTCCTGAGCGATCAGCCGGGATCAGCCGGGATCAGCAGGGGTCAGCCGGGATCAGCAGGGATCAGCCGGTGCTGGTGCGCATGGTCAGCGTGGCGTCGTCGAGCGACAGCGCCACCTCGACCGTACCCAGCTCTCCCGTGCGGCGCACGTGGGTGCCGCCGCACGGGATGGCCGCCTCGCCCTCCGGCAGCGAGCAGTGCCACGTGCGGCGGGCCGTCAGCCCGGGGCCCGGCACCGCCACCCGGACCGGCGCGTCGGCGGCCACCCAGGCGGCGAGCCGCTCGTTGACCTGGCGGGCGACCTTCTCCGGGTCCAGGTCCTCGGCGGAGAAGCCCTTCTTGCGCAGCGACTTGCCCAGACGGTAGACGTCCACGCTGCCGCGCGGGTCGATGCGCGAGGAGGTGATGGCCGCCTGGTCGAAGTCGGGACGGCCGAGCGAGTCGGGCCGGGTCTCCTTGCGCCACCGGTCGGCCAGAGCGGCGTTGAGCGCGAGCGCGGCCAGGTGGCAGGCGGTGTGCCCGGCGCTGAGCGCCGCGCGGAACTCCGCGTCCACCTCCAGGTCCACCTCCGTGCCCACGGGCAGCGGCGCGTCGGTGACGTGCACGACCAGCCAGTGCCAGCCCTCGGCGCCGCGGCGGGCCGGGATGTCGGCGCCGAGGAGGATCTCGCCGGTGCCGGACCTGGCGCCCGTCACGCAGTCGAGGACCGGCAGGCCGCCGATCGTGCCGCGGTCGGCGGGCTGGTCGGGCCAGGTGTGGTCGAGGGGGTGGAACGGGGTCTCGGAGACGACGAGGCCGTGCCGCTCCCCCACCGGCACGGCCTCGACGATCGTGGAGCGGCCACGGGTCAGGCCGCCGGGGAAGGTGACGAGGGTGGAGTTCACCCCGCCATTCTCTCGTCCTCCAGGTAGCGGTCGCGGCCGGCGTACAGGCCGGTCAGGAGCTGGGCGGCGAGCACCACGAAGATCAGCGTGTACGGCACCGCCCACCCCCCGGTGGCCTCGCGCAGCACGCCGACCAGCAGCGGGCCCGCGCCCGAGATGAGATAGCCGGCGCTCTGCCCGAAGGCGGACAGCGCGGCGGTGGTCTCCGGCGTACGGGTGCGCAGCGCCAGCATCATCAGCGCCAGCGGGAACGACCCCATCCCCACGGCGATGAACACGACCCAGACCATCGCGGTGGACGGCGGCGCGAACCACAGCCCGAGGAAGCCGATCACGTAGAACACGACGAGCCCGACCACGGTGGGCCGCTGGTCGCGGAAACGGGAGGCGATCATGGGCACCGCGATCGAGACGGGGATGTTCAGCGCGGTGAACACGCCGAGGATCAGCCCGGCCTCCGAGGTGCTGAAGCCGCCGTCGGTGAGGATGGTGGCGAGCCAGCCGAACATGATGTAGGCGATCATCGACTGGGTGCCGAAGTAGATCGCGATCATCCAGGCCAGCTTGCTCTTCAGCAGCCCACGCAGGCCCGCGTCCCGGCTGCCGGTGTCCCGCTCCGGCTCACTGCGCAGCAGCGCAAGCCACGGAATGGCGGCGACAGCGGCCAGCGCCGCCCACACGCCGAGCGCGATGTGCCAGTCGCCCGAGGCGCGCTCGATCGGCACGGTCGCGGCGGCGGCCAGCATGGTGCCCGCGGCCAGCGCCGTGGTGTAGACGGTGGTCATGAGCCCGGTGCGGGCCGGGAAGTGGCGCTTGATCAGCGTCGGGATGAGCACGTTGCCGACGGCGCCGCCGGACAGCGCGACCGCGCTGCTCAGCAGGAACACCGGGGCGGAGCCGACCAGCGACCTGATGAGCAGCCCGGCGCCGAGCGTGATGAGGGCGAGCAGCAGCAGCCGGTGCTCGCCGATCCGCCTGGCCAGCGTCGGGGTGATCGCGCCGACGGTGGCGAAGGCCAGCACGGGCAGGGTGGTCAGCAGGCCGGTGCCGACGCTCGTCATGCCGAGACCGGCGGCGAGCTGGTCGAGCAGGGGGCCGACGCTGGTGACGCCGGTACGCAGGTTCAGTGCGGCGAGGACGATTCCCAGCACGAGGAGCCAGGCCAGCGGGGTGGTTCTGCCTCGGGACTCTTGGGCGAGCACGCTCATGGCGGGAACGGTCCTCCACTCATCAAATCATGGGACGAATGACACCTTAACAGGACCGAAATATGCATTTATTCCTGGCGGCGCGCCCGGACATGGAGAAACCCCCGGAACGATCTCCGGGGGTTCCGCGGGCAGCTCAGAGGACGGGAGGAGGCGGTTGCCCCGGAGACCCCGGCGAGCCGGGAGGAACCGGCCCGGGAGGGGGCAGCGTGCCGCCGGGCGACTGGCCACCGCCGCCGGCGGGCGGGTAGTCGCCGCCGACCGTGCCGGGTGGCACGGTCCCGCCGCCGCCGTAGGTGGAGCCCTGCTCGTGCCCGCGCTGGTGCGGCCCCGGCACGTCACCGCGCCAGGCGCCGGTCTCGCCGCCGCGCGACTCGATGAAGGACTTGAAGCGCTTGACGTCGCCGACCACGCGCATGCGCACGAGCTGCAGCTTGTCGCCCGCGATCTCCAGGAAGCCCTCCGGGTCGTACTCCATCTGGAGCGTGACCCTGGTGGTGTCGTCGTCGAGGCGGTGGAAGGTCACCACCCCGGCCTGGTGCGGCTTGTCGACACTGCGCCAGGCGATGCGCTCGTCGGGGTGCTGCTCGGTGATCTCCGCCTCGAACTCGCGCCTGACGCCGGCGATCTCCGCCATCCAGGCCGTCCGCGTGTCACTGAGCTGCTTGACCGACTCCACGCCTTCCATGAACTCGGGGAAGCTCTCGAACTGGGTCCATTGGTTGTAGGCCACCCGTACGGGGACCCTGACATCTTCGGAATGTTCGATCGTGCTCATGGGGTCTGTCACTGCCCCGTCACGCCGGGCGTTAACGCCTGCGCCGTAGCCAGAACAGGCCCACCAGGGGCAGCACGAGGGGGATGAACAGGTAGCCCCTGCCGTACGCCGACCACACGGTCTCGTCGGGGAAGGCGGCCGGGTCGAGCAGGCTGAGCGTGCCGATGATCAGCACCCCGGCCAGCTCGATGCCGAGCGCCACCAGCGCCAGGCGGCGCGCGCCGCGCCACAGCGCGACCGTGAGCAGGATGTAGACCAGCGCCGCGAACGCCGACAGCGAGTACGCCAGCGGCGCCTCGCCGAACCGGGTGGCGATCTGCACGCCCGCCCGCGCCCCCGCCGCCAGCGAGAACAGCCCGTAGACGGCGATCAGGGCGCGACCGGGCCCCGAGCCGATGGCGGTCGTCACGCCGTGCCCTGCCAGATCTGCAGCAGCCGGCCCGTCATCACCGCGACCGCGAACCCGGCCACGGCCAGGATCGCCGGCCCCCACCTGCTCCGCTCGGCCAGCGCCAGGAACACGCCCGCGGGCGGGATCAGCACCACGCCGCCGACGTAGCCGAACAGCGTGACCTTGTCGGCGGGGCCGCCGCCACCGGCCACGCCCGCGATCACGAACCCCGCCTGAACCAGCACGGCCACCTCCAGCAGGGCGAACCCCACCAGCAGCACCATGCCCATCGGCCGATTGCGGATCGCGACGATCAGGCTCATCAGCATCAGCAGCAGCGAGCCGGAGATGACGATCGTGGAGACGGTGGTGTTCATCGGGGGTAAGGGTATCGCCCGGCTGTGCCGCCCCCGGGAACGGCTCAGCGCCGCGGCAGCTGGGCCTCGATGCCGTCGAGCACCCAGGTGAGCCCGCGCTCGAAGTTGTCGTCGGCCCCCTGCACACCCTGCTCGATCATCGGCGCCAGCCGGGGGAACTCGCCGCCCTCGATCAGCTCCTTGATGTGCGGCTGCGCCAGCGCGGCCCGCTCGGTGTCGTCGATCCCCTGCTGCCTCGGGGCGTGGCGCTCCGTCGCCTGCCTGACCACGAACCCGGTCATGTAGTCGTTGAAGACCGCCAGGATCCGCCAGGCCGTCAGCCGGTCGAGCCCGAGCCCGTCGAGGGCCGACAGCTTCTGCTCCACGTGCCGCAGCCCGTTGGGCCCCACGGCGACCCGGTGCGAGATCAGGTCCACCCGCCACGGATGCCGCCGCACCAGCTCCAGCTCGCGCCTGGCGAGCAACAGCAGCGCCGCGCGCCAGTCGGCGGGCAGCGGCTCCTCGGCCACCGCCTCGGCGGCGATCTCGTCGGCCATCAGGGCGAGCAGGTCCTCCTTGCGCTCGATGTAGGAGTACAGCGTCATCGCGCGGGCGCCCAGCTCGGTGGCCACCCGCCTGATGGAGACGGCGTCGAGCCCCTCCGCGTCGGCCACGGCGATGGCCGCGGCCACGATCGCCTCCCGGCTCAGGACCGGGCGGCGGGGCGGGACGGGTCTCGACCAGATGGACGTCACGCCACCGATTCTAGACAGCGTACGAAAGTGTTACGGTGTACGACATGCGATACGCCGTACGATCCGAACTCGGGGCCACCGGCCTGGTCGTCCTGCTCGGCGTCGTCATGCCGATGCTCGACACCACGATCGTCAACGTCGCCCTGGGCACCCTGGCCCGCGGCTTCCGCACCACGTTCGCCGACGTCCAGTGGGTGGCCACCGCCTACCTGCTGGCCATGTCCCTGACGGTCCCGGTGACCGGCTGGGCCATCGGCCGGTTCGGCGTCCGGAACGTCTGGCTCGTCTCGCTCGTGCTCTTCGTCGCCGGCTCCGCCCTCTGCGCCGCCGCCTGGTCGTTGTGGAGCCTGGTCGTCTTCCGCGCCGTGCAGGGGCTGGGCGGGGGCCTGCTTCAGCCGGCCGGGCAGGTGATGCTGGCCCAGGCGGCGGGCAAGGAGCGGCTGGGCAGGGCGATGAGCCTGATCTCGGTGCCCGCCATGCTGGTGCCCGTGCTCGGGCCGCCGCTCGGCGGGCTGATCGTGCAGGGCCCCGGCTGGCGGTGGCTGTTCCTGGTGAACGTGCCGGTCTGCGCGGTGGCGCTGCTGGCCGCGTTCGTGCTGCTGCCCCGCGAGAGCGGCGCGGGGCGGGGGCGGGGGCAGCGCCTGGACGTGCCCGGCCTGGCCCTGCTCTCCCCTGGGCTGGTCGCCTTCGTCTACGGGCTGTCCGAGGTGGGCGACGGAGGTGCGCTCCCGCATCCGGCGCTGTGGATCGGCGTGGCACTGATCGCCTGCTTCGTGCTGCGGTCGCTGCGCGGCACCTCGCTGGTGGACCTGCGGCTGTTCCGCGACCGCGCGTTCACCGCGGCGGTGCTCGCGCTCGCGTGCTACTCGGCCGCGATGTCCGGCTTCACCGTGCTGGTGCCGCTCTACAGCCAGCTCGCCGAGGGCGGCACCGTGCTGGACGCGGGGCTGCTGCTGGCGCCGCTGGGGGTCGGCGCCGCCCTGACGATGCCGCTGGCCGGCAAGCTCGCCGACAGCAGGGGGCCGCGCGGCGTCGCGGCGGCGGGGGTGGTGCTGGTGGTGGCGGGCATCGCGGCGTTCCCGCTGTTCGGCGGGGGGTTCGTGGCGATGTTCGGGCTCGGGCTCGGCCACGGGCTGGTGGCTACGCCGGTGATGGCGGCCGCGTACCGGACGCTGGAGCGGGCCGCGATCCCGGCGGCGACGACGCTGAGCACGATCGCGCTGCGGCTGGCCGCGCCGTTCGGGGTGGCGCTGCTGACCGTGCTGCTGCAGGTGTTCGCCGGGGCGGGCGCGGCGCGGCCGTTCGAGCCCGCGTTCTGGGTGGCCGCCGGGCTGGCGGCCGTCTCGCTGCTGCCGATCGTAGGATCGAAGGTGTGGAGAGGATCCTCGTCAGCGCCTGCCTGATGGGCCGCAAGGTGCGCTACGACGGCGGCGCGAAGACCAGCTCCGACGCCTGGCTCGCCGGGTGGCGCGAGGAGGGGCGGCTGGTGCCGTTCTGCCCCGAGGTGTCGGGCGGGCTGCCGGTGCCGAGGCCCGCCGCCGAGATCGAGGGCGGCGCGGGCGGGGCGGCCGTCCTGGCCGGAGCCGCCCGGGTGCTGGCGACCGACGGGTCCGACGTGACCGCCGAGTTCCTGGCGGGGGCGCGCGGGGCGCTGGCCGTGGCACGCGCCCACGGCATCCGGATGGCGGTGCTGAAGGAGGGCAGCCCCTCGTGCGGGGCCCTGGCCGTCTACGACGGCACCTTCCAGGGGCGCAAGCTGCCGGGGCAGGGCGTCACGACGGCCCTGCTGGAGCAGCACGGGATCCGCGTGTTCAGCGAGGAGCAGGTGCCCGAGGCCGCCGGCTACCTGCGCACCCTGGAGACGTAGAAGGCGCCGCTCAGCCCGGCGGCCAGCGCGGTCGCCATGACGCTGTGGTACCAGGTGAGCAGCGCGTTCCCGCCGTCCGCCCCCTCCTCCGGCCCGAAGGCCAGCGCCAGGATCCCGAGCAGCACGCCGCCGAGCGCCGCCGCGTGCGTGTAGATGAGGCCGTCCCAGGCCCACGCCCGGCGGGCCAGCGCGCCGCAGCCGCCGCCGATCAGCACCACGCAGCACAACGTCTCCACGATCGCGGCCGGCACGATCACCGGCTGCCCCACGGGCCCGAGCTCGACTCCGGTGTGCAGCACCGCGAACGCGGCGAAGACCAGCGCGTAGAGCAGCGACAGCCCGCCCAGCAACCTCCGGAGTGCGTCCATGCCTCCACGCTGCCACGGCGCGAGGCGAGCGGAATCGTCTTCAGGGAGTCGGCCGCGCTACGCCTTCGGATGTAGGCAGCAGCCGCCTCACCAGCCGGATGGTCTCGTCGATCGTCACCTTGGCGTCGTGGTCGGACTCGCACGCGGCCACCTCGCGGCCCGCCTCGCCCATCATGGTGGTCAGCAGCACCACCAGCACCTGGCTCTCCCGCGAGTCGTCCAGGCCGAGCAGGCGCTTGTTGCCGCCGATCCAGTCCCAGCCGCGCTGCCTGCGCAGCGTGGTGAACTCCGCCGGCCCGTCGTTCTCCAGGAACAACCGGGCGACCTCGCGCTGCTCCCACGAGCCCTCCAGGTACGCTCGCGCTCCTGCCAGGAACTTCTCGGCCCCCGCAGCCCCCTTGACCGATTTGGCCGCCCGGGAGGTGCGCTCCTCCTGCCCGCGCATGAACTGCTCCCACAGCGCCAGGAACAGGCCGGGCTTGCCGCCGAAGTGGTGGTACAGGCTGCCGACGCTGATCCCCGAGGTCTCCACGAGGTCGGCCACCGTGGCGTCGGCGTACCCCTTGGCCAGGAAGACGTCACGGGCCGCGCTCAGCAGCGTGTCGCGGGTGCCGCTCGACCGGGTCCAGCGTCGGCTCCTCATCAGTACTCCCAGGTGTCGGTGCGCTGCTCGTGCCCGATGCAGAACACGCCGGTGCCGTGCTCGCCCTTCACCAGGTCCACCCGGATCCAGCCGTCGGCCCGGGCGATCTTGGCGGTGTAGCCGCTGACCGGGGTGGCCGAGACCAGGCGGCAGCCCGCGGGGCCGAGCGTGAACGCCACCTCGCCGCCCTTCACCTTCACCACCTTCAGCGCCGGGGTGGGCGAGGGGGTCACCGGCCGCTTCGTGGCGGGGGCCGGGGTGCGGCCGCGTTCGGGCACGCGGCTCCTCTTCGGGGTGGGGGTCGGTGCCGGGCTGGTGGCGGGCCGCTCGTCCGCCGCGATCGTCTGCGCGAGGAACGGCTCCACGTCCACGTCGTCCACGAACTCGGAGCGCAGCACACCGCGTACGCCGAACCACGAGACCGACACCGCGATCACGGTGGCGCCGCACCAGATCGCCGCATATCTCAGGGCTCGCCGCATGAGACGCATTATGTACGGTGGGGCCCCATGGCGACGGTTCTCGTAGTCGAAGACGACGAATTCGTCAGATCGGCGATCATCCACGAGCTGGGCCGGCGCGAGCACGCCGTCCGCAGTGCCGGCTGCGCCCTGGACGCGCTCAGGGAGATCTCGCAGTCCCCTCCCGACGCCGTCATCCTCGATCTCGGCCTGCCCGACCTCGACGGCTCCGAGGCGCTGCGCATGGTGCGCGGCATCTCCGACGTGCCGGTCATCGTGGCCACCGCCCGCGACGACGAGGCCGAGATCGTCAGGCTGCTGCGCGCGGGCGCCGACGACTACCTGGTCAAGCCGTTCTCCGGCGACCATCTCAGCGCCCGCCTGGACGCGGTGCTGCGCCGCGCCAGGTCGGCCCCCGCGCCGCGGACGATCACGGTCGGCGGCCTGGTCGTGGAGGTGGACCGGCGCGAGGCCGCGCTCGACGGCGGGCCGCTCGCGCTGACCAGGCGCGAGTTCGACCTGCTCGCCTATCTCGCCGCCCGCGCCGACCGGGTGGTGACGCGCAAGGAGCTGCTGGCCGAGGTCTGGCGGCTGGCCTACGGCGACGACCAGACGATCGACGTGCACCTGTCGTGGCTGCGCCGCAAGCTCGGCGAGAGCGCCTCCCGGCCCCGCTACCTGCACACCGTGCGCGGCGTCGGGTTCATGTTGTCAGCGCCCCGATGAGGAGGACCCTCGCGGTGCTGATGGCCGCCGTCACCTCGATGGTCGCGCTGGCCTTCCTGGTGCCGCTGGCGCTGATCGTCAGGGAGACCGCGCAGAGCAGGGCCGTCGCGGGCGCCGAGCGGCAGGCGGCGGCGCTGGTCCCGGTGCTGGCGCTGACGACCAGGAGCGACGACCTCGGGCACGCGATGGCGCGTACCGAGGCGGGGCGGCGCGGCCTGCTGGCCGTGCACGTCAAGGACGGCGCGACGGTCGGCACCACGCGCGCGCCCGCCGCGCAGGTGGCGGGCGCCGCCGCGCAGACCAGGGCGAGCACGGTCGAGCTGGACGGCGGGTACGTGCTGCTGCGCCCCGTGGCGCTGGACGGCGACAGGGGCGCGGTGATCGAGGTGTTCGTGCCCGCCGACGACCTCAACAGGGGCGTGCCCACGTCGTGGGCGGTGCTCACGGGCGTGGCCGTGGTGCTGGTGCTCGGCTCGGTGCTGGTCGGCGACCGGCTCGGCGCCCGGGTCGTACGGGCGGCGCGCCGCCTCGGCACGGCCGCCACGGCGCTCGGCTCCGGCGACCTGAGCGAGCGCATCCACCCCGACGGGCCGCCCGAGCTGAAGGCGGCGGCCAACGCCTTCAACACGATGGCCAACCGCGTCACCCACCTCCTCGCGGCCGAGCGGGAGCTGGCAGCCGACCTCTCCCACCGGCTGCGCACGCCGCTGACCGCGCTCAGGCTGAGCCTCGACCAGCTCGGCCCGCAGGCGGAGCCCAGCAGGCAGGCGCTGGCCCGGCTGGAGGGCGAGGTGACCACGATCATCTCGGCGGCCCGGCGGCCGGCGCGCGCGGCCCGCACGTGCGACGCGGCCGAGGTGCTGCGCGAGCGGCTGACGTTCTGGTCGGCGCTGGCCGAGGACCAGGGGCGGCCGTGGCAGCTCGTCGGGGCCACGCTGCCGGTGCGGGCGCCCGTACCGGCAGGGGAGCTGACGGCGGTGGTGGACGCGCTGCTCGGCAACGTCTTCCGGCACACGCCGGAGGGGACGGCGTTCAACGTCACGCTGCACGAGGGCCGGGACGTGGTCGGCATCCTGGTCGCCGACGCGGGGCCCGGCATCCCCGACCCGGAGGCGGCGCTGGAGCGGGGTGCCAGCGGGAGCGGGTCCACCGGGCTCGGGCTGGACATCGCGCGGCGGCTGGCGGAGTCGACCGGTGGATCGGTGCGGCTGGATCGTTCGTCGCTGGGCGGGGCTCAGGTGCAGGTGTGGTTGCGGCTTGAAAAGCTGTCTAAGCCAGCCTTAAAGGAGACTTAAGCGCCATATTTCGGCATTTGCGGTGCTCCAAGGTGGTGCGCATGCAGATCAACCGCAAGGCGTTCATCGCCACCACCCTGGCCGCCCCCACGCTGCTGGTGCTCGCCGTCGCCCCCGGCACCGCCTCCGCCCACGGCACCATGAGCAACCCGCCCAGCCGCACGATGGTCTGCTACAGCGAGGGCCCGGAGAGCCCGAAGTCGGCCGCGTGCAAGCAGGCCGTGACGACCGGCGGCACCCAGCCCCTGTACGACTGGAACGAGGTCAACCTCGCCGACGCCGCCGGGCGGCACCGCGAGATCATCCCCGACGGGAAGCTGTGCAGCGCGGGCCGCGACAAGTACCGCGGCTTCGACCAGGCCCGCGCCGACTGGCCGGCGACGACCATGACGAGCGGCGCCACGCACACCTTCAAGTACCGGGCGACCGCCCCGCACAAGGGCGCCTTCGAGCTGTACCTCACCAAGGAGAGCTACGACCCGGCCAAGCCGCTGAAGTGGGCGGACCTGGAGTCCACGCCCTTCCACACCGTGACGAACCCGACGGTGGCCGACGGCTACTACACGATGACCGCCAAGCTGCCGTCCCGCCAGGGCCGCCACCTGATCTACGCGATCTGGCAGCGCAGCGACAGCCCCGAGGCGTTCTACTCCTGCTCGGACGTGGTCTTCGGGCAGAGCAACCCGTCCCCGGCGCCGACCCCGACCGGCACCCCGACGGCGACCCCGAAGCCCACCCCGACGACGAGCACCCCCAGGCCCACCACCACCGCGACGGGCACCCCCAGGCCCACGTCCACGGCGACGCAGCCGCCCACCGGCGGGAACGCGCTGGCGGCGATCAACGCGGGCGTCGGCGTCTCCCCCGCCACCGCCGCCACGGGCGCGCAGGTGAAGGTGACGGCCGTCTGCAGCGGCTCCCAGGTGCGCGACGTCACCTCCGCCGCCTTCAGCCCGGCCCGCAGCCGGCCCGCCGCCCCCACCGTCGCCTGGTCACCGACCATGAAGGCGGCCAAGGCCGGCACCTACGCCGTGACCGTGCGCTGCGCGAACGGCAACCTGGCGCGGACCGCGCTCACCATCGACTGATCGGGAAATACCGCCTGTCCCTTTCCCGGAAACTTTCCCGGGCGCTCGCGAGTCCTACCGATGGGGCGCGTTGAAAGACGGGGGATCGCTGGGAAGCGATTCTGCGAGGGCGCGTCCAGGGGGCCCGATTTCATCGGAAACGGGGAAGGGACACGGCAATGCCTGTCGACCTGAACAACGCACTACCCCTGGCCTGGGACTCGGCCACGCTCGACGCGGACACCAAGGCGATGCTCGACAACCTGCAGCCGAACATCCTGCGGGCGCACGTACGCGAGCATCTGTCCCTGCTGTTCGTCCGGTTCAACGACGTGGCCGAGGGCAGGGCGTTCCTGCGCTGGGTCGCGACCACGAAGATGAAGTCCGCGCGCAAGCACTTGCAGGAGCTACGGGACTTCGCCGCCGGCCGCCGCCGCGGGACCCCGTACGTGGGCCTCGGCATCAGCAAGGCCGGCTACCGCGACCTCGGCCACTCGGTGGAGGACGTGCGCAAGTTCGGCGACCCGGTCTTCCGCGACGGCATGAAGCGGCGGATCGCCGAGGTGAACGACCCCGCGGTGGAGGAGTGGGAGCGCGTCTACCAGCGCGAGATCCACGCCGTCATCCTCATCGGCGACGCCGACCCGGAGCCGGTGGAGCGCCTGCGCGAGGAGATCCTCGGCGAGCTGCCGGAGAGCGCCCGGCTGCTCGGCGAGGAGCGGGGGCAGGGCATGCGCAACCCGGCCGGCGACGGCATCGAGCACTTCGGCTACGTGGACGGCCGCAGCCAGCCGCTGTTCCTGAAGGACGAGGTCGACAGGGAGCCGAGGGAGCGCTGGGACCCGGCGTTCCCGCTGGCCAACGTGCTGGTGCCCGACCCGTTCGCGCCGAACCCCGTCCGCCACCACGGCAGCTACCTGGTGTTCAGGAAGCTGGAGCAGAACGTGCGGGCCTTCAAGGAGATCGAGCGGGACCTGGCCGACAGCCTGGGCCTGAGCGGGGTGGACCGCGAGCGGGCGGGCGCCATGCTCGTGGGCCGGTTCAAGGACGGCACGCCGCTGACGATCAAGGCCAAGGCGGGCGGCGGGCCGGTGGACAACGACTTCACCTTCGACGGCGACGACGGCTCCAAGTGCCCGTTCGCCGGGCACGTCAGGAAGACCAACCCGCGCTCGTTCGGCCGCAACGTGCTCATGGCCAGGCGCGGCCAGACCTACGGCGAGCGCACCGACGAGCCGTGGGACGACTCGCCGCCGGAGAACCGGCCGAGCGGGGAGGTCGGGCTGCTGTTCATGGCGTTCAACAGCAGCCTGCTGGACCAGTTCGAGTTCACCCAGCAGAGCTGGGCGAACAACGCGGACTTCGAGGTGGCGGCGACCGGGCACGACCCGGTCATCGGGCAGGGCGATCGCGACATCAAGGTGACGTTCCCCAAGGTGTGGGGCCAGCCGGAGATGTCCGTCCCGCAGGCCCAGGTGGCCCAGACGGTCACCATGAAGGGCGGCGAGTACTTCTTCGCGCCGTCCCTGGCGTATCTGCGTAACCTGTAGCGCGTCCTGACGCCCGTGAGGCCCGGAGTCCCCGGGCCTCACGGGCGGCCGGGTGAGCAGAAGGATGTACATCCGGTTCGATCCGCCGCAGGAGGTGGCCGCCCGCCCGGCCCACCAGGATGGGCTCATGACCATCGCGCTGCTGCTCACCCTCGCGGGGCTGGCGGTGCTCGACAGCACGAGCTTCGGCACCCTCGGCATCCCCGTCTACCTGATGCTCAGCCTGGACCGGTCCCGGACCGCCAGGCTGTTCGTCTACCTCGCCACCGTGACGGTCTTCTACTTCCTGGTCGGCGTGGCGCTCATGCTCGGGCTGTCCACGGCGATGGACGCCTTCGGCGACGTGCTCAACAGCCGCGCCGCCTTCGTCGTGCAGCTCGTCCTCGGCGTGGGGCTGTTCGCGCTGAGCTGGCGCTTCGACCCCAAGTGGCGCGCCAAGCGGGGCCTGCCGGAGCGCACCTTCGAGCCCCGGGTGGGCGGGCCGCGCACGATGGTGCTGGTGGGGCTGACCGCCGGGGTGCTGGAGGTGGCCACCATGGTGCCGTACCTGGCCGCGGTCGGCATGATGACGACCTCGGCGCTGCCGGTGGGCCAGTGGGCGCCGCTGCTGGCGGCGTACGTGCTGATCATGATCCTGCCCGCGCTGCTGCTCATGGCCCTGCGCGCGGCGACCGGCAGGCGGCTGGAGCCGCGCCTGGAGCGGCTGCGCGCCTGGCTGGTCAAGCACTCCTCCTCGATGCTCAGCTGGGGGCTGGCGATCGTCGGCTTCCTGCTGGCCAGGGACGCGGCCGCGCGGCTGTTCCTCTCCTGACCGGGTGCGGCCGACGCGCATCAGGGCGGCGCATCTAGGATCAGATCTCCGGGGGGAGATCTACGATGTTGCGCGCGTTCCTGCGGACCGAGGCGGGCGGCACCAGCGTGCTGCTCGCCGCCACCGCGCTGGCCCTGCTCTGGGCGAACTCGCCGTGGGGCGAGACCTACGAGGCGTTCTGGCACACCTCGATGGGCATCTCCTTCGGCGACGCGCAGTTCTCGCTCGACCTGCGCCACTGGGTCAACGACGGGCTGATGACCGTCTTCTTCTTCCTCATCGGCCTGGAGGTCTCCTACGAGGTGCGGCTCGGGCAGCTCAGAGACCGCCGCCTGATCGCCGTGCCCGCCGTGGCCGCGTTCGGCGGCATGCTCGTGCCGGCCGGCGTCTACCTGCTGCTCAACTACGGCGGGCCCGGCGCCGGCGGCTGGGGCGTGCCGATCGCCACCGACACCGCCTTCGTGCTGGGCCTGCTCGCCGTGGTGGGCGCGCGCTGCCCTGACCCGCTGCGCGCGTTCCTGCTGACGCTGGCGATCGTGGACGACGTGCTCGCGATCATCATCATCGCGCTCTTCTACACCGCCGAGCTGTCCGTGGTCGCCCTCGTCACCGCCGCGCTGCTGCTGGCGGCCATCATGACGCTGCGGTGGCTGAAGATCTGGCGGGCGCCGGCGTACATCGTGCTGGGGTTCGCGCTGTGGGTGGCCACGCTGGAGAGCGGCATCCACCCGACGCTGGTCGGCATCGCGCTGGGGATCCTCGTCTTCGTGTACGCGCCCACCGACCACAAGCTGCTCCTGGCCGGGGAGGCCGTGCAGGAGTTCACCAGCGAGCCCAGCGCCCGCGCCGCCCGGCAGGCCGCGCTGCGCGTCCAGCGGGCCGTCTCGGTGAACGAGCGCCTACAGCTCCGGCTGCACCCGTGGAGCAGCTACGTCATCGTGCCGGTCTTCGCCCTGGCCAACGCCGGGGTCCGGCTCGACGGCGAGACGCTGCGCGCAGCCGCCACCTCGCCGGTCGCCATCGGCGTGGCGCTGGGGCTGGTGCTGGGCAAGTTCGTCGGGATCTCGCTGGGCACGTGGCTGCCGCTGCGCCTCGGCTGGGGTGTCCTGCCGGGGAACCTGGTGTGGGGGCAGTTGCTGGGCGGGGCCGCCGTGTCGGGGATCGGCTTCACCGTGGCGCTGTTCATCGTGGACCTGGCCTTCCCCGATCCCGCCCTGCACGACCAGGCCAAGATCGGCATCCTGGCGGGCTCGCTGCTCTCGGCCGCGCTGGGCTGGCTGATCTTCCGCCTGGCGTGGGACCGGGGCGGGGTGTGCGCGCCGCCCGAGGCCGAGCCCGCCGAGGACCTGCCCACCACGCTGGCCGTCCCCGTCGGGCCTGACGACCACGTGCGCGGACCCGCCGACGCCCGCGTCACGATCGTCGAGTACGGCGACTTCGAGTGCCCCTACTGCGGGCGGCTGCACCCGATCCTGGAGGAGATCCTCAGGAAGAACCCCGACGTGCGGCTGGTCTTCCGCCACTTCCCGCTGCGCACCCTGCACCCACGCGCCGCCTCGGCCGCGATCGTCTCCGAGGCCGCCGCCGACCGGGGCAGGTTCTGGGAGATGCACGACATCCTCTACGACAACCAGCGCTTCCTCACCGATGCCGACCTGGAGCACTACGCCGCCGAGCTGGACGTCGACCCCTGGTCCGACGTGGCCCGCCACGTCTCCAGGATCGGCGTGGACGAGGCGTCCGGCCGTGACAGCGGCGTGCGCGGCACGCCGAGCCTGTTCCTGAACGGGGTGCGGTACGAGGGGGGCCACGATCTCGATTCGATCACGCGCGCGGTGGAAGAAATCCGTGAGTCCGCGTAGCGTCGTCGGATCGCCCGCCGATCACTCTGGAGCCGCTTGATGTTGGCCTACATCCTCAACATCCTCAATCTGATCGTGATGTTCATCCTGCTCGTCGGTGGTGCCGCGCTGATGGCCTCACGCAGGAAGGATCACGGCCGGGCCGCCGTGGTGGGGATCGCGGGGTGCGTCGTCCTCCTGGTGGCGGTGATCATCGGCTCCGTCTGGGTGTTCCTGGCCGACACCTTGATCGAGTCGTTGGGCATCGGCGGGTACGAGCCGGTCTTCCTGCTGTTCAACGCGGTGTCCATGCTGCTGACGGCGGTGGGGACCGGGTTGCTGGTCTGGGCGGTGGTCGCGCGCAGGAACCCGGCGCAGCCGGCCCCGCAGGGGGCGTGGCAGCCGCAGCCGGAGTGGCAGCCCAGCCAGCCCGACTGGCAGGGCGGATCCCAGCCGGGCCAGCCGGGCTGGCAGCCGGGCCCGCAGCCGGGACAGCCTGCGCAGCCCGGATGGCAGCCCGGTCAGCCGGGGCAGCCGGGGCAGCCGGGGTGGCAGCCTGGGCCGCAGCAGCCGCCCTTCGGTCAGGGTCAGGGCTGAGCCCGGCGCAGGTACGCCTCCCAGGTGATCTCACCGGCGGGCCGCGCCTTCGTGGTGAGCTGCCCGGCGCGGGCGGCGCGCCCGAACCGACCGGGCAGCCGCAGCCGCAGCACCGGCCTGCGCAGCCCTCGGGCCCGCAGCCAGCTCAGCGCGGCCTGCGCCATCGTCAGCGACTCAGGCCCGCCGTACTCCTCCACCTCGCCGCCGGGCCCCCGCCCGACCACCGTCACCAGGTGCCCGGCCAGGTCCCGCACGTCCACCGGCTGCACCAGGACGCGCGGATCGACGACCATCAGGCCGAGTCTCGCCATGCCGCGGAACGCCTGCTCCACGAACTCGTGGAACTGCGTGGCCCGGACGATCGTCCACGGCACCCCGCCGTCCCGGACGAGACGCTCACCTTGCACCTTCGTCCGGAAATATCCCCACGGCACCCGGTCCACGCCCACGATCGAGACGTAGAGGAGATGCCGCACCCCGGCCTTCCTGGCGGCGGCGAGCAGCGCCGACGTGCCGTCGAGCTCCACCCGGCGCGTGTAGCGGCCCCGGTAGGGCGCCGAGGCCAGGTGCACGACCACCGCCACGTCCGCCACGGCCTCCGCCACGCCCTGCCCGGTGGTCAGGTCCGCGACCGCCCAGCGCACGCCCCCGCTCGCGGGCCGTGCCCTGCGGCTGGTGGCGCGCACGTCGTGCCCCGCCTCGATCAGGCTCTTCAGGACGGCACGGCCGAGGCGCCCGCTGCCGCCTGTCACGAGTACAGCTGTCATGAGAGCTGGACGGGGCAGCCCCGGTAAGTGTGACAATGTTGGCGTAATCACTACCCCGCAGCGTTGCCCGAGGGGACCATGACGCGAGAGCAGCCCGGCCCGCAGGATCCCGACCCCGACCAGACCATCCGGCACCGTTACCCCGACCCCGCCATGCCCGGCGACCAGGGGCCTCCGGACGCGCCGAGCACGCGGCGGCTGCCGTACACGCCCGACATGCTGCCCGACGTGCAGCTCTACGAGGCCAAGCCGCAGCGGTCGGGCTGGTGGTGGGTGATCGTGGCCGGTGGCCTGGTGCTGCTCATCGCGGCCGTCGCCGTGGCGGCGATCCTGTGGGTACGCTCCAGCGCGGACGGCGGCACGGCCCCGGCGACCACCCGGGCACTGCCTGTCGCGGCGGTCACACCCGGCTGGAGTTCATGAAGCCGGTCGCCGCAGGGGTCACGCCCGGCTGAAGTCCATCGTCCAGTTCGTCTCCCAGGTGCGCCCGTCGTCGTCCGAGAAAGCCTGCTCCCAGCGCGCGGTGTCGGCGCCGGCCGTCCAGACGAACCGGCAGCGCACCGGCCGCCCCTCGTGGCTCTCCTCGCCGTAGAACACACCCCTGTCCCCGTCGAAGCCGCCCACCATGGGCCGGGTGTCCAGCACTCCCCTGGTGCTGCTGGCCCAGTAGATCGACCACTGCCGGCTCGCCGGGTCGTACACGCGCAGCGTCAGCCCGTGGAACCCCTTGGTGGGGAACTCGATCTCGTCGAAGCTGGCCGCGCCCTGGAAGTGCCGGGTGGCGACGGTCCGGCCGGGGAACTCGTCCCACTCGTCGCTGCCGGACAGGGGCTTGACGAGGCGGCGGTTGACCACGTTCCAGTGGCCGGCGAAGAAGTCGAAGTCGTTCATGCGGAGAACGTACGGCAGGGTCACTGACAGGTAGTGTCAGTGATATGCGCGCCTCCCGCCTGGTCTCCATCCTCCTGCTGCTGCAGACGCGCGGCCGGATGACCGCGCAGGAGCTCGCCGAGCGGCTGGAGGTCTCGGTCCGCACGATCTACCGCGACGTCGAGTCCCTGCACGCCGCCGGCATCCCGCTCTACGGCGACGCCGGCCCCAGGGGCGGCTACCAGCTCCTCGACGGCTACCGCACCCGGCTCACCGGGCTGACGGCGGACGAGGCGGAGTCGCTGTTCCTGGCGGGCCTGCCCGGCCCGGCGGCCGAGCTGGGGCTGGGCACGGTGGTGGCGGCGGCGCAGCTCAAGCTGATGGCGGCGCTCCCGGTCGAGCTGCGCGACCGCGCGGGCCGCATCCAGGAACGGTTCCTGCTCGACGCCCCCACCTGGTACCGCGACGCCGAGCCCACGACCTACCTGCCGGCCGTGGCCGACGCCGTGTGGAACCAGCGGCGCATCCAGATCCGCTACCGGCGGTGGAAGGAGCCGCAGGAGGTGGAGCGGCGGCTGGAGCCGTACGGGCTGGTCGTCAAGGCGGGGCGGTGGTACCTGGTGGCCGGGGCCGAGCGGGACGTGCGGACGTACCGCGTCTCGCAGATCCTCGACCTGCAGCCGCTGGCGGAGAGCTTCGACCGGCCGGAGGGGTTCGAGCTGGCGGCCTACTGGGCGGGGCATCTGGCGGAGTTCGAGGCCAGGCTGCGGTGGGGGGAGGCCGTGGTGCGGCTGTCGCCGCGCGGCGTGGAGCGCCTGCCCGATCTCATGACGCCCGGGGTGGTGGCGGCGGCCAGGCAGAGCGCGCTGCCGCCTGACGAGGAGGGCTGGACGCGGGTCACGGTGCCGATCGAGTCGATCGAGCACGCGGTGGGAGAGTTCCTCAGGCTGGGCACGGACGTGGAGGTGCTGGCGCCCGCCGCGTTGCGCGAACGGGTGGCGGCGACGGTGGACGAGCTGGCCCAGCGCTACCGGCAGGCGGGAATCCCACCGATTTATGGGGATATTTCAGGTTAAGACACCCCTCGGTCCCAGGAAGCGCGCGCCATGGACCTCCACGAGCGCCTGCTGGTCCAGGTCAGCGTCAGGGACGTCTACGACGCGGCGACGCTGGCCGGCCACCCCGGCTCCGGCCTGGTCTTCACCGGACAGGCCGGCCACGACGCGGTGCGCATGGTGCGGCGGGCCGGCTACGACGGGCCGCTGCTCGCCGACCGGCGCCGGTACGCCGGCTCAGCCCGGGTACGCGGCACTGCGCGGCTCTCGGCCGACTGGATCGCGGACCAGGTGGAGGCGGGCGCCACAACCCCACTCACCGATTCCGGATATATCGGTGAAGGGGACCACGAATCCCTGCACGCCATCCTCGAACAGGCCCTCCAGTGGGACGATGCCGTCGCCGTGCTGCCCGTGCACGCGCGCTGGGTGACCGGCGATCGCGGCACGCTGCTGCACACGGTCGCCGACTACGGGTCCCCGGTGGCGCTGGTGGTCGAGGACGGGCCACCGTACCGGCCGATCCCGCTGCCGCTGCTCTCGGCGGGGGTCGCGGCGCTCGGGGCGCTGGCGCACGGGGCGCGCTGGGCGGCGATCGGCGTCCGCGAGGTGCTGCGGCACCTCTACCCTGAGCCGCACGAGGCGCGGGGCGGCTGGCGGCGGGGCGGGGCACGCAGCGCGTTCGTGGTGGAGGGGCTGGAGTTCGTGCCCGTGGAACGGCTCGGGGAGGGCACGTGCGGCTGCGCCGCCTGCCGGGGGCGACCGCTGCGCCACCTGGTGGAGGCGGAGGAACTGCACGTGAACACGCACAACGCCCGGGTCCTGCACGGTTTGCACAACCGGCTGCTGCGCGCGACGCACCGGGAACGGTGGTGGCAGGCCCTGACGGAGGCGGCGGCCGGGGCCGGGAGCCCTACCAAGCGGTGAGCCGCCGGCAACCTCACAGAGCGGCGAGCCAGCAGCAGCCTCCCAGGGAGGCGGGCCGACAGCAGCAGCTGGCCGTCGGCAGCCGCACGGCAGGCGGGCCGTCAGAAGCCGCACGGCAGGCGGGCCGTCAGAAGCCGCGCAGAGAGATGAGCCGCACACGCATCGCGATGGGGTAGTCCTGCTCGAACTTCTCCACCCCCCACCCCGCGATCTGATCCCGATATTTCCCGATATATCCAGGCACTCCCCCAGCCAGCAGATGCCCTTCCAGAATCCGGGCCTCCCCCTTGAAGACCACCACGTCACCCCCCGCCCCATCGGTGTCGAAGTGCAACGACACCTGAGGCCCCCGACGCAGATGAGCAAGCCGTCGAGCGTTCGCCCGGTTGTAGATCAGCAAGCTGTCCCCGCCCTCCCACAGGAACCACACGGGATTGGGCTGCGGAGTGCCGTCGGCGCCGACCGTGGTCAGCCAGATCACCCGCTCCCGCGCCAGCCGCCCGCGCACCCGCGCGCCGAACGCACTGTCGGGAATCACTGCGGTCATCACCCCTCCGATCGCCGATCCCACCCCCCGTACCCGCTTCCCCGGGCGCCGGAGGTCAACCCGGCTCCGGCGATTAGCTTGATCACGTCCCGGATATAAGCCCTCTCGGAACAATTGGGAGCGCTCCCGAAACGAGCGGCTCTCCTGACCGAAAGGGTCTCTGGTGTCCCCATTACCTTCGCGGCTGGCCACGGCCTTATCCGGCGTCACGCTCGTGCTCGCGGCCACCGCCGTGACCTCGCCACCGACCCAAGCAGCCACCTCACCACCCACCCTGGCGGCACCCACCACCACGTCACCGCCGATCCAGGCAGCGAACACCGGCCCGGCGAAGCCCCCGCCGGCCACCACCCTCACCCTCATCACCGGTGACGTCATCGACTACCGCCCCGGCGAGGACGGCGGCATCCCCTCCATCGCCGTCAAGCCGGCCCCCAGGCCGGACGGGGCCGACATCACGTTCGCCACGCTGCCCAGCAAGGACGGCGGCTACCTGGTCATGCCGTCCGACGCCGCCGCCCTGGTCGCGGCGGGCACGCTCGACGAGGAGCTGTTCGACGTCGAGACGCTGGCCCGTGACGGGCGCACCACCGCGATCCCCCTCCTGGTCATCGGCACGGGCACGGCCAGGTCCGCCACCGCCCTGCCCGCCGCCGAGAATGTGCGCCCACTCGCCAGCGTCAACGGCGCCGCGATGACCGTACGGGCCGGGCAGGCCGGGACGTTCTGGGCGGAGCTGCGTACCGGGAAGAGCCCTGACGGCCGGTCGGCGAGCAGCTTCGGCAAGATCTGGCTGGACCGCAAGACGCGCGTGTCCCTCGACCGGAGCGTGCCGCTCATCGGCGCGCCGACGGGCTGGGAGCGCGGCTACGACGGCAAGGGCGTCAAGGTCGCCGTCCTCGACACCGGCATCGACGTGAACCACCCCGACTTCACCGGCCGCATCCTGGACACCCGGAACTTCACCACCGCAGCCGGCATCGCCGACAAGAAGGGGCACGGCACGCACGTCGCCTCCACGATCGCGGGCGCGGGCGCCACCTACAAGGGCGTGGCCCCGGCGGCGTCGCTGCTGGTCGGCAAGGTTCTGGACGACAGCGGCAACGGCGACTGGTCGTGGGCCATCGCGGGCATGGAGTGGGCCGCCGAGCAGGGCGCCGACGTGGTGAACATGAGCCTCGGCAGCTGCTGCGGCAACGGCACCGACCCGATGAGCCAGGCACTGAACGAGCTGACCAGGAAACACGGCACCCTGTTCGTGACCGCGGCGGGCAACGAGTACGACCCGCTCACCGTGAGCGTCCCGGCGGCGGCGGACGAGGCGCTGGCTGTGGGCGCCGTGGACAAGCTCACGGGCACCGAGCTGGCCGGGTTCTCCAGCCGGGGGCCGCGCCTGGACGACGCCGCCGTCAAGCCGAACCTGGTCGCCCCCGGCGTGGACATCGTGGCCGCCCGCTCGGCCGACTCCACGCTGCCCGGCATCCCCGGCGACGACCGGTACACGACGTTCAGCGGCACCTCGATGGCCACCCCGCACGTCGCGGGGGCCGCCGCGATCCTGGCGCAGCAACATCCGCGGTGGCGGGCGGGCGAGCTGCGCGACGCGCTCACCTCGACGGCCGCGCGCAACGACGAGCACACCTGGTTCGAGCAGGGCAGCGGCCGGGTGGACGTGGCCCGCGCCGTCACCCAGACGCTCTTCGCCACGTCCTGCCTGGACTTCCGCCTGCTGGCAGGGGAACCGGCGACCCGCCAGGTCACCTACCGTAACACCGGCTCCGCCCCGGTGACCCTCGACGTCTCCCTCACCACCCGTGGCTGGAGCGGCCGCCCGGCCCCCGACGGCGCGATCGCGCTCGGCGCGCGCAGCGTCACCGTCCCGGCGAACGGCACCGCGACCGTGGACCTCACGGTGGACCCGAGGGTGGGCTCGGTGGGCGCGTACGGCGGCTGGGTGACGGCCGCCGCGGGCGAGGCGCGCGTGGTGACGCCGTTCAGCTACTACACCGGGCCTGCCACGCACAGCCTCAAGGTGCAGCTCGTCAACTCGTACGGGACCAAGGAGTTCTTCCCCGGCTACCAGGCCGAGCCCCTCGTGTACGCGATCCCGCTCAAGCGCGGCAACAGCCCCGAGGACCCGTTCAACCCCTACGGCTACTACTACCTGCGGACCGACTGGGCGGGCACCGGCGAGTTCCTCCTGCCCGCCGGCGACTACGAGCTGATCGGCATCCTCCCGGAGAACCGGCTGACGAACCGCAGCAACTGGGTCATCGAGACCGTCACCCTGGACGGCGACGAGACGGCCACCCTCGACGCCCGCGCCACGGTCAAGCTCCGGCCCGCCCTCCCGGTGCCGGCGGACGGCAGCGGCAACGCCTACTACGTGCGCACGTTCACCGATCGCACCCAGCCGGTCTCGATCTACGGGGGCGCGGTGGGCGGCGGGCACGAGGTGTACGTCACGCCGGTCTCGTCCGTGACGGCGGGCACGGTCCGCCTGTCCCAGCAGTGGAACCTGGAGCCCCCCGTCCTGTCCGCTGTCACGGCCGGCGAGCTGCGGCTGCGTCCTGCGTACGACATGGAGTCCATGCGCAGGCTCACCGCGCCCGCGACGCTCCCCCTCGTCCCTGCGGGCCGCGGCCGCCCTGAGGACTTCCAGGGACTGGACGTGCGCGGCAAGCTCGTCCTGGTCGGGGTGCCGGTCGAGGGCACCGACCGGCCGTACGTGACGGCGGCCGACGCCATGGACGACGCGGCCCTGCGCGCGGCCCAGGCCGGGGCGGCCGGCGTCGTCGCCTATCTCGACGTGGACGGCGGCCAGGCGCGAGTGCCCCCCGGCGGCTCGCTGCACCGCCTGGGCCTGACCGCCGCCGAGGGCCGCGCCGTGCGCGCCGCGCTCTCCCGGGGGCCGCTCTCCGTCCGCCTGGAGCCGTACGCGGGGCCCGAGGTGGTCTACCACCTGCGCTTCGACTCGCGCGGACGGGTCCCGTCCCGCCCCGCCAACGTGGACATGAAGGATCTCGTCCGGGTGGACGCCGCCTACCACGCGGACACGCCGGACCTCGGCGGCTGGGAGTTCGGCGAGTCCACCACCGGGGAGGAGCCGGGCCGCCTGACGTACGGCGGGCCGGTGACGATGCCGGTGGCCCGCACCGAGTACTACGGCCCCGCCTCCGACGACGTGCTGTGGTCCCGGACGATCTCGAACAACGGCCTGGACCTGCGCTCCGCCGACCGCTTCACGCGCCGCGACAAGCGGATGTCGGAGCAGTGGTTCAAGGCGCCGCTGGTGCCGGGGGCCGCCGACGTGCCGCCGGGGTATCCGGTGACGCTGCCGTGCACGATGTGCCGGGACGGCGATCGGTTCGTACCGGCCGAAAGGTGGCGCGACTCGGATCCGCGCCACTACAGCGACCTGGGTGTGGGCACCTCGGCGCCCCGGCTGTTCGTGGGGGAGCGGGAGGTGGCCGCGCAGGGCCGGTATCCCCGGTCGTTCGTGGTGCCGGAGGGGGCGGGGGCGTACCGGCTGGAGGCGGTCGACACCCCGGGCCGCCCCCTGGCGGGCAAGGTCACCACCAGCACCTCCTTCACCTCCTCACCTCCGTCGCGGGCACCGCGCGGATACACCTGCACGTTCGGCACGACGTGCGCGTTCCAGCCGGCCGTCCAGATCACCTACGACCTACCGCTCGACCTCCTGAACCGGGCCCCGGCCGGCCGCCCGTTCACCTTCGACCTCCTGGCGGCGCCGCACTCGGGCGTGCGACGGGGGGCTGACGTGAAGCGGGTGCAGGTCGAGTACTCGGTGGACGACGGGGTCACCTGGCACCCGTCCCGCCGGGTCACCAAGCGCGGCGACGGCCGCTTCCGAGCCGAGGTCGATCACCCGCCGCTGGCCCAGACCAGCGGCTACGTCACACTCCGCGTCACCGCTGGGAACGGCGCCGGCAACTCCACCACCCAAACCATCCACCGGGCCTACGCCCTGCGCTGACCACCCATCCAAGGGGGCCGAGGGACACCCACTCCCTCGGCCCCCACCTCTTCTGCCCTCACCTCTCCCGCACCACCGGTTTCCCACGCAGCCCGTCACCCCGACCCACCCCACCCCACCCCACCCGTCCACAGGACAACCCAGACAGCCCACGCCTCCTCCACAGAACCGCATTCGGCGCCCCACCACCCCACCCCCGCAGAGCATCCTCAGAGCCACCTCGAACAGCCACCCAACCAAGGAGCCAGAGGATGCCTGGAGGCCCGCCCACACTCGGTTTCAGCCTGATCGTCTACGCCACGGTCGGCCTGGTCACCCTGATCGCACTCAAGCTGAGGAGGCGACGCAGGTGACCCCGCTGCCCACCCCCACCCCGATCCCCACCCCCGCCTCAACAGCCACCACCGCCCTCACCTCAGCCCTCACCACCGCCATCACCCCACCTCCCACCACCGCCATCACGCCAGCCGTCACCACGGCCATCACCCCGGCCCTCACCGCCGCCATCACGCCCGCCGTCACCACGGCCATCACGCCAGCCGTCACCACCGCCACGACCCCAGCCCTCACCACCGACATGGCTCCGGCCCTCACCACCGCCGCCGTTACCCCAACTCCCATCCATGACGCCGCCCGAAACCCCGCCCGCGCATCCCCCTCCCCCTCCTCCTCCCTCTCCTCCTCTCGCTCTCCCTCGCCCCTCACCGTCACGGTCATCATCCCCGCCCACAACGAGGAGCTCGGCCTCCCCGCCACCCTCCGCTCGATCAAGTCCCAGACCATCCCCCCAGACAAGATCATCGTCATCGACGACGCCTCGACCGACCACACCGGCGCCATCGCCGCCTCCTACGGCGTCACAGTCCTCCGCCCGCCCCACAACCTGGGCAGCAAGGCCAAAGCCCAGAACCACGCCCTCCCCCACTGCGACACCGACCTGATCCTCGCGGTGGACGCCGACACAGTCCTCTCCCCCGACTACATCGAGCACCTCAAACCGGCCTTCCACGACCCGGCCGTCCAGATAGCCGCCGGCAACGTACAGACGCGCTTCACCCGCACCCCATGGGAACGCGGCAGATCCACCGAATACCTCTTCGGCTTCCACTGGCACCGCCCGATCCAGCAACTGGCGAACAGCCCCATGGTCTGCTCCGGCTGCTGCTCGATGTTCAGACGCACGGCCCTCACCGAGTCCGGCGGCTTCCCCGAACGCACCATCGTCGAGGACATGGACTTCACCTGGAGCCAGCAACTGGCGGGCCGCCGAGCGGTCTACGTCTCCGACGCCGTGGCCTGGGCAGCCGACCCGGAATCGCTCACCTACCTCCGCAAGCAGGTGTGGCGCTGGATGGCCGGCTTCATGCAGAACGTCCGCCTCCACCTCCCCCGCCTGCTCACCCGCAAGCCCATGCTCGCCACCTGGATCATCGTGGCCCTGCTGGAGATCCTGATCGCCCCACTCTGGTGGGCAACCCCGCTGCTCCTCACCACGGCCTTCCACGAGCCGATCACCCACACACTGGCCTGGTGGACGGGCGGAGAGCTCATCCTGACCGTCCCCGCCCTCCTCTACGCAGCCAGACGCCGCCATCTCCCCATCACCCAGGTCCTCCTGAACCTCCCCTTCGTCTACCTGAACAAGGCAGTCAACCTCTACTACGCCTGGAAGGCCCTCCTGGTAGAGCTGATCCTGGTCCCCCTCCACCTGTCACAGGGCCTGGTCATCTACGAAAAAGGTCGCTGACGACTCTCTGCATCTATTCAGTTACTCTCAGTAGTCATAGAATCTGATGCTGATTGAAAAGTTCACCCCAACCCCGCCCCGAAGGGACGTGCACCACCATGACCGCTCGCCGAACCGCAACCACCACCATCTCCTCCCTCGCCCTCGCACTCGCCCTCGCCACCACCCCGTCCACCCCAGCCCACGCAGCCACCGGAACCTTCGCCTACACCTACCCGACCCCCAACGGCACGGGCATCGCCGACCTGACCGACCCCAGCAGCGGAACCTGCATCAACCTCCCCGAGGTCTACGCCACCGAAGACAGCGCCCACACCCCCATCAACCACACCGACTCCACCGTCACCATGTTCACCGGCCTCGACTGCACCGGCGACTACTACTCCCTGCGCCCCGGCGGCCGCGCCAGCAACCGCCTCCTCCTCAAGTCAGTAGTCTTCTCCTAACCCCACCACCCTCCCCAGAGCGGGACACCCGCCCGGCCGACCAAGCCTCGCGCTGTCCCACCTCACCCCCAACACCCTCCCCAAGAACGGGACACCAGCCCGGCTGACCAAGCCCCGCGCTCTCCCGCCTCACCCCCAACCCCTCCACCCCAACGGCCCATAGCATCAATTCGCCAGACCAACCCCGATCGAGCAGCACAACGCTCGACCACGCTGCAGATGGGCGAAAGCAATGGCCGCCACCCCCGAACTGACAAGCACCCGACTCCTCCTCGTCCCCCTCGCGGTAACCGACGCCGACGACATGGTCCACGTCCTCAACGCCCCGACCCTCTACACCTACACCGGCGGCTCCGCCCCGACCCTGGACGAGCTACGCGCCCGCTACACCCGCCAGACCATCGGCCACTCCCCCGACGGCACCCAGGAATGGCACAACTGGATCCTCCGCAAGAAACCCGACAACCAAGCCATCGGCTTCGTCCAAGCAACAATCATGAACAACGGCCACCAAGCGGAGGTCGCCTGGGTCATCGGCGAGCCCTGGCAAGGTCACGGCTACGCCTCCGAAGCCGCCCAAACCCTGATCAACCACCTCCGCACCACCGGCGTCACCACCATCCAGGCCCACATCCACCCCTCCCACACCGCCTCCGCCACCGTCGCCCGCAACGCCGGCCTCCTCCCTACTGACACATTCGAAGACGGCGAACAACTCTGGCAACACCCCCTCGACAACACCCCCCAACCTCCCACCCGCCCGCACTGACCTCCCCACCCAGGCCCCGCCAGCCAGACCCCAACCCACCGAGCCGACAGCCAACCGCCCAGCACAACCTCAGTGAGCCCGTCCAGCCCGACCCCACACTGATCCCGGCCCCTCCACTCGCTGCACATGCCTAGATCGAAGCCCCACACCCGACCCGGCAACGACCACTGACACTCCGACGATCTCCGTCTTCCCTCAGGACCTCCACCGCCCTACGATCACCCGTGTGTCTGGCACCTGGACCCGATCAGCGAACCGCGCCCGGCGCACCCGAGCCGCCCGCTCAGCCGGCGCCTTCCTGCTCCTCATCGCCTGCGGCACCGTCTACGCCATGTGGCCGAAGACCCTCACGACCGACCCCATCCTGTACGGCTTCCCGGTCCCCGAAGAGAGTTGGACACTCCACCTACGATCCGGACAGACACTGCCCCTCGACGACATCCACGCAGAAGACCCCCTCGTCATCAGCGGCGACGGCCACACGATCGTCTACAGGCAACAGGGCCGCGTCCGAGCACGCGACCTACGCGACGAAACAGTCCACGACCTCGCCGACGCCACCCGGCTGACCAGCCTGCACACCTCCCACGACGGCCGAAACGTGGCAATCTCCTACCGCGATCGAACACTGATCGCGGACCTCCAAACCGGCGAGCGTCGCACGATCACCGACATCTGCAAGGTGTACGGCCTTTCCGCCACCGTCGTATGGGGCGTCCCCGGCTGCGACCGCCGTGGAGAGGACGCCCGGCTCGTGACAGTCCAGCGTGACGGCACGGGAGCGTTCGTCGGCACCCTGACCAGCGGCATCGTCTCACCCGACCTCCGCCTCGTAGCCTCGTACGACTCCGACGGCCTCCGGATCAGCGACGCCAGGTCAGGCAAGAAGCTCACCTTGATCAGGAAAGAGACCTCCGGCCTGATCGCCTGGCTCAACGATCACGAAGTCATCATCGAGGGAACCCCGTACCAACTCGTTGACGCCAGAACGGGCAACACACGCTACGACCCGGCGTTACCGGACGAATGGACTTCATACATCGCGTGGGCTGGAGCGGGCAATGACTGGCTGGGCTGAACGTCAGGCACGAGCCGCTTCCCTCCTCACCGGCCGATCGGCGCCCAGACTCGCCGACGGCAAGCGCACCACCGCAGCCACCAGCCACGCGGCTGCCCCCACAAACAGCAAGCACGCCTCCACGACCGCCAGCCAAGCAGAAGTCCGAGCGCTCGCCGTACCGGAGCAGGAAAGACCGGCTCTCACCGCCCGGCTTCACGAGGCGGCCGTGATACCGGGACCGACGCCAGCACGCTTCCCGAAACTGATCGCCACCCTCTGCCTGCTCGCCACAGCCGGCTCGGCCGCCATCATCCCGCCCTCGGCGCCGCAGCCGCCGCTGCTACCAGTGCTGCCTGCTGCGGTGGCGGAGCCCGTCCGGTACGGCATGCGCGTCCAGGACGAGCGGTTCCCCGAACGCATCAAGCCGTTCCGCGCGACCGAACCGTCAGAAGGCTGGCTGGTCGTCGGCGCGTCGGGACAGCGCTGGCGGCTACCGGACGCACTTCCGGCAGCCGATGTGCAGGTGAGCCCGGACGGTCGCAAGCTCGCCTACTACAGCCTCACCCGCATGCAGGTAGTGATCCACGACATCACGACGGGCGCACTCCAACCCGTCCCGACCCCCTTCTACGAGGTCCGCCTGTCCTTCTCACCGGACAGCCGGTTGCTGGCCATGGAACAGCCCGAAGAAGTGATCGTCACCGACACACGGTCAGGCGCCGTCAGGCGCGTCCCCGGTGACGAGCTTCTCGTGGGGTGGGCGGGCGACCGTCTGGTGCTGAGCCACTCCTTCGACGGAATCAAGATCGTCGCGCTGGACGCCTCCCTGATCGCCAAGATCCAGGCCCCGGAACTGGACGACCAAGGGAACGCGACCGTATCTCCCGACGGCAAGGAGATCGCCGTACCGTCCGGCCAGCGTGTCCTGATCCTCGGCCAGGACGGCAAGGTCCTCCGCAAGATCCACCCGCACTTACCACCGACCGCGGAGCTGAGGCGCGTCTACCGGTGGGCGGGGCCCACCGAGGTGGTGCTGTACGCCCCCGGCTACAGGTCGGCCACCATCTACGTCATGAACGTGCACACCGGCGCGACCCGGCCCGTGCCGTACGCGCCGGAGGTAGCCGGGCGCGACATCACGATCGGAGCGATATGAAGGCCCGACGCCAGCCGATGCGACCGTCACCATCACCCAACCGGGCCCCGTCACAGGATCAGCCACCTCCACGCGGCCAGGCACCCTCACACGATCCAGCGCCCCCGCACGGCCAGGCACCCTCACACAGGCAAGCACCCCCACACAACCACGCACCGTCACACGCGCCGACACGCAAAAGCCTCTCGCTAGCCGTAGCAGCCCTCCTACTAACCTCCTGCTCCTCCCCCACACCCCCCACCACCCCTCCACCTCCCTTCACCCCCACCCCCTCCCCCATCCACTGGATCACCGAATCAGGCACAGCCCACCTAACCTCCGGCCAAACCACCACAATCCAAAACGTCAACTGGATAGCAGCCGTAAGCCGCGACGGTCACCGCATCGCCTACGTAGACGCCACCTCCGACCACTACATGGCCCTCGACCTACGCACAGGAGAAACCCGCCGACTAACCACCCACCCCGCAGGCAGAGTCCGCAACGACGAGCCCCACCTGGCCATCTCAGCCGACGGCACCCTCTTCGCCACCTCCCCGGAGAACATCGCGAAAACCACGATCACCGACTTCGACACCGGAGAGACAAAAACGATCGACAACCTCTGCCGCCTCTATGGCCTGACCCCCGCAGGCGTACTCGGCTCCCGCCACTGCACAGGCGACAGCGACCTACGCTGGGTCGCACCAGGCAGGAAACCACGCATCTTCGAGGCCCTGAACCGCAACGACCGCCCATCGCTATCGCCGGACGGCAGGAACATCGCAGTGAAAAACTGCACACTCCTCGACGCCACCACAGGCAAGCCGATCCGCAGTTTCCCGATCCCGGCAACCAGCTACTGGCTGGACCCCGACCACCTACTGGCCATGACAGGCGACGACTACTACGCCGCCAACATCAGAACCGGCTCGATCACCGAGCTGAACATCACCACTCCCCCACACCAGGCAATCCTGCTGGGCCGGTGGCGATAGCCGTACGAAAAGGGTGGAGCTATGGGGATTCGAACCCCAGACCTCCTCCATGCCATGGAGGCGCGCTACCAACTGCGCTATAGCCCCTGGTCACCGCTCCGAGTCCACCCGTTGCGGCGCTCCGAGAGCATATAGCCATCCGGCCGCATTCGCCTAATCGCGCCGCCCGTCCCGGGCCCTGGCCACCAGAACGGCGAGCCCGTCGAGCTGCCGCCGCAGGCCGAACTCGAAGACCGAGTCGAGGTCCAGGTCCAGCCCCGGCTGCGCCACCACCCTGGCCAGCGTCGGATAGGCGCCGGACGCGAACAGCCGCTCCAGCTCGGCCTCCCGGGCCCGCATCCAGTCGTCGTCGGTGATCCCCGTCTCCGTCCGGGCCTGCTCCTCCGCCTCCAGGCTGACCGCCGCCCCACGCACGTAGCCGAGCAGGGAGAGCACGGCGTGCATCATGGTGTTCGCGTCGAGCCCGAGCCCGTCCAGCGCCCGCAGCAGCCGATCCGTGTGCGCCATGCCGTTGGGCACGAACTCCGGCCGCATCAGCGAGATGGCCCGCGCCAGCCACGGATGACGCCGGTAGATGCGCCACTGCTGCCGCGCCGCCAGCTCCAGCCGCTCCCGCCAGCCGCGCGGCACCTGCTCGGGCGGCGGATCGTCCCCGTACACCGCGTCGGCCATCAGGTGCACCAGCTCGTCCTTGCCGGCCACGTGCCGGTACAGGGACATGGCCGAGGCGCCCAGCTCGGTCGCCACCCGCCGCATCGACACGGCCGCGAGCCCCTCCCCGTCGGCGACCGCGATGGCCGCCCGCACGATGCGCCGCGTGGTCAGATCCTGTACGGGCGTCCGCGCGACCACCTCACGCCCCGCCACCACGGTCCCCACACCCGGCACCACCCGCGCCAGCCCCTCCTCCTGCAACCGGCTCAGCACCTTGGTGGCGGTGGCCATCGCGACCCCCCACTCCCGGATGATCTGCCGGGTCGAGGGCAGCCGCTCCCCCGCCCCCAGCTCGCCGACGGCGATCCGGCGCCGCAGCTCCTCCACGATCACAAGGTACGGCGCCCGCCCACGACCCACCACAGCCCCTCTCACCCGACCAGCGCACTAGTGCACCACGCCGGTTTCTACCAGACAAGCCGGCCATGCGCACTAGTGCGAACCACGCAGCTCTTGCCCAGCGAAGAGCACGTACCTACGGTGCGCGTACGGCGTAAACCAAGGAAGGGCTCACCCGATGCGCGACCGCACCGTCCTCATCTCGGGCGCCGGCCTAGCCGGCCCCGCCCTGGCCCACTGGCTGACCCGCCACGGCAACCACCCCACCGTCGTCGAACGCGCCCCCACCCTCCGCCCGGGCGGCCAGGCCGTCGACTTCCGGGGAGCACCCCAACTGGAGGTGCTGGCCCGCATGGGCATCCTCGACGCGGTACGGCGGGCCCAGACCCACATGGGCGACATCACCATCGTCGACGAGCGGGGCAGACGCCTGTCGAGGCTGCCCTCGGAGGTGTTCAGCGGCGAGGTGGAGATCCTCCGCGGCACCCTGAGCCGCATCCTGCACGACGCCGCCCCCGCCGAGTACCTCTTCGACGACTCCGTCACCGGCCTGACCGAGACCGGGGAAGGTGTCCACGTCACCTTCGAGCGCGCCGCCCCGCGCATGTTCGACCTGGTCGTGGGGGCGGACGGGATCCGCTCGAAGGTCCACGAGCTGACCTTCGGCGACACCCCTCGCCAGCTCCGCCACCTGGGCATGTACGGGGCGACGTTCTCCGTCCCCGGCGTCTACGACCTCGACCACCAGGGCGTCATGTACAGCGCGCCCGGCCGCTGCGCCACGCTCGCGAGCACCGGCGGCCGGACGAGAGCCGCGCTGGACTTCGCCGCGCCCCCGCTCGCCTACGACCACCGTGACAGAAACCAGCAGCAGGCCCTGGTCGAGGCGGCGTTCGAGGGGCTGAGGTGGGAGATCCCGCGCCTGCTGGGTCAGTTGCGGGCCGCGGACGACTTCTACTTCGCCCCCGCCGCCCAGATCGTCCTGCCGGCGTACTCCTCCGGCAGGGTGGTCCTCCTGGGCGACGCGGGGTACGCCCCCGGCCCCGGCGGCATGGGCACGGGGCTGGCGCTGATCGGCGCGTACGTGCTGGCGGCCGAGCTGGCCGAGGCCGACGACCACGCGACCGCCTTCAGCCGCTACGAAAGCCGCATGAGGCCCTATGTCGTGACCTGTCAGCGGCAGGCCCAGGGAGCCGACAGATACCTGGTTCCCGGGAAGAAGTCCCAGATCTGGCGGCGCAACCAGGTGATGCGCCTGCTGCCGTACCTGCCGGGCAAAAGCCTCATCAAGCGGATGACCGAGCGCGCCGCCTCCGCCATCGACCTGCGCCCCTACGCGACCCCCGTGAACGCCACCCTCAGTCGACCGCATCCCCATCGACGAACCTGCCCCGACGTCAGCGGCCCGCCGTCCCAGGCCGCCGCGGTATCTGTCGTCGGGTGATTCGTCCGAGATCGCGTCCTGCATGTCAGCCGTACGGCCCCCGAGCCGTACGAGCTACGCTTCGGCCTCGGGCTTGTCGTCGCTGTGCACCGGCTCGGGCAAGGTGCCGGCGTTGTGCTCCAGGAGCCGCCACCCCTTGCGCCCTTCCTGCAGCACGGACCAGGAGCAGTTGCCCAGCCCGCCCAGCGCGGGCCACAACTGCTCGGGCAGCCCGAGCAGCTCGCAGATGCCCAGCCGCAGCGCCGCGCCGTGGGAGACCACGACCAGCAGCCCGTCGTCGTCGACGCGGGCCGCCCACCGGCGCATCGCGGTCGCCACCCTGGCGGCCACGTCGGTGACAGGCTCGCCGTCGGGGGCCTCCCAGGCGGCATACTCCTCGGGCCAGCGCGCGGCGATCTCCTCGCGGGTGAGGCCCTCCCACTGGCCGCCACCGCGCTCGCGGAAGTCCTTGTCGATCGCCACGTCGAGCCCGACGAGCCGTCCGAGGGCCAGGGCGGTGTCGTTGGCCCGCATGAGGTCGGACGAGACGATCATGGTGGGCCGCAGCGAGGCCAGCAGCGAAGCCGCCCTCGCGGCCTGCGCGACGCCGGTCTCGTCGAGGGGGATGTCGGAGTGGCCCTGGAAGCGCTGCTCGACGTTCCACAGAGTCTGCCCGTGGCGCAGACACACGATCCGCCTGCTCATACGGCGGCCTCACGCACTCGCGGGTTGCCCTGGCTCACGCGCGCGCCCGCTGGAGGTTGGCCTGCATGACGCTCTCCGGCAGCGAGATGGCCGGGCAGTCCTTCCAGAGGCGTTCGAGCGCGTAGAACGTGCGGTCTTCCTCGTGCTGGACGTGGACGACGATGTCGATGTAGTCGAGCAGCACCCAGCGGCCCTCGCGCTCGCCTTCACGGCGCACGGGCTTGGCGTCGGCCTCGGTGCGCAGCCGCTCCTCGATCTCGTCGACGATGGCGCGTACCTGGCGGTCGTTGGTGGCGGAGCAGAGCAGGAAGGCGTCGGTGATGACGAGCTGTTCGCTCACGTCGTAGGCGAGGATGTCATCGGCCAGCTTGTCGGCCGCGGCTTCCGCGGCGATGCGCACGAGCTGGACGGATCTGTCAGATGCGGTCACGATGCGGGTCTGTCCTCCTGTGTCGGCAGCATGCCCTTATGTTGAGGGTACCCTTCCAGCCCGAAACCCCTCACCTGTGTATCTGCGAGCTGCCTCAACCGGCCGCGTGGTACAAGCCGCGCTTGTTGATGTACTGGACGATTCCATCGGGCACCAGATACCAAATCGGCTCGCCCTTTGCCACCCGCTGACGGCACTCGGACGAGGAAATGGCCAGCGCGGGAATCTCCAGCAACGTCACGCGGCCCTCCGGCAGGCCGGGGTCGTGCAGGGTGTGCCCGGGGCGCGTACAGCCGACGAAATGCGCAAGCTCGAAGAGCTCGTCGGCCTGCTGCCAGTCGAGGATGGCGCCGAGCGCGTCGGCGCCGGTGATGAAGAACAGCTCCGCCTGCGGCCCGTAAACGCCGGCGATATCACGCAAAGTGTCGATCGTGAACGTCGGCCCGGGACGGTCCACGTCCACCCTGCTGACGGAGAAACGGGGGTTGGACGCCGTCGCGATGACCGTCATCAGATAGCGGTCCTCGGGCGCCGACACCTCCCGCTCGGACTTCTGGTACGGCCGCCCCGTCGGCACGAAGACGACCTCGTCGAGCTGGAAGTGGTGAGCCACTTCACTGGCCGCCACCAGGTGACCGTGGTGGATCGGGTCGAACGTCCCACCCATCACGCCCACTCGCCGCATCCCCTGCACACCCGGCGCATTCATCATGAAACGGACCTTACGCGGACGCTTTCCCCCAACATGAATGGACCCCCCTTCGTGATGACCGCGCATCACTTCAGTTGCGGACGTAGCATGCCGGGCATGACGACCACCCCGGACCGCAACCGCGTCCAACTGCCCGGCATCTCGTCCCGAGCCTACGAACACCCCGCAGACCGGTCCGCCCTGGTCGCTCTGCGTAAGCTCAGTGGGTTCGACACGGTTCTCAAGCAGATGTCCGGCCTCATCAGTGAGCGGCGGCTGCGCCTGATGTACCTGGCGTCGGCCGTACGCGTGAGCGAGACCCAGTTCCGCTCCCTGTACGACATGGGCCGCGACGCCGCCTACATCCTCGACCTGCACCGGATCCCCGAGATCTACGTCCAGCAGGACCCGCAGGTCCAGGCCAAGGCCATCGGCTTCGACGACCCGTTCATCGTCGTGACCACCGGTCTGCTCAACCTCATGAACGAGGAGGAGCAGCGCTTCGTCATCGGCCACGAGACCTCGCACATCCTGTCGGGGCACGCGGTCTACCGGACGATGCTCGACATCCTCACCCGCCTCGCCACCCGCGTCGCCTGGATCCCGCTCGGCTACATCGGCCTGCGGGCGATCGTCGCGGGCCTGGAGGAGTGGTACCGCAAGTCCGAGCTGTCGTCCGACCGCGGCGGCCTGCTCGTCGGGCAGAACCCCGAGGCGGGCAAGCGCGCGCTGATGAAGCTCGCCGGCGGCGACTACACCCACGAGATGAACATCGAGGCGTTCCTGGAGCAGTTCCAGGAGTACGACACCGCGGGCGACCTTCGCGACGGCTTCCTCAAGGTCCTCAACCTCCTCGGCACCACGCACCCGTTCGCGGTGGTGCGCGTGGCGGAGCTGGACAGGTGGCAGCGCAGCGGCGAGTACGAGCGCATCCTCGGCGGCGACTACCCCCGCCGGGAGGACGACCCCAACGCGAGAGTGACCGACGAGATCAAGGCGGCGGCCGAGTCCTACCGCGCGTCCTGGCAGCAGTCGCAGGACCCGTTCATCGGCGTGCTGCGCGACGTGGCCGAGGGCGCGGTCAACGCGGGCGAGCGCATCTTCAACCGCTTCTCCCGCCGCGACGGCGGCCAGGGCTGAGCACAGCACTGGGCAACAGCACTGCGCACAGCACTGGGCACAGCACTGGGCACAGCACTGGGCACAGAGCTGGGCTTCAGGGCCGAGCCAGGGTTGACCACAGCGCGACAGATCGACGTGATCCGCCGCGTGCGGCCCGCCGTGAGAGGACGGCGGGCCGTCGTCGAAACCCTCGTCACAGCAGCAGGGCGATCGCGCGCACGGCAGCGGCGCACAGGGCGACGAACCCGCCCAGCACGGCCAGTGCGCGCAGCCCTTCCCTGCGCAGGTCGGGCAGCCGATGCCCGATCCGCTCGATCTCGCGCCCGGTGATCCCCCCGCACAACATCCCGAACACCACACCGGCCACCGTCACGGGCGCGGCCTGCTGCCACCAGTCGGAGTCGATCTGACCACCGCCGGTGGCCCACAACGCCCCGCCCGAGGCCACCGCGACGGGCACCCCGGGCCACACGAGGGCGGTGACCGCCGCCCCGGTGAGCGCCACGGGGAAGAACAACACCCGCAGCGTCACCCGCGTACGCCGTGCGCTGCGCTTCCTGACCATCCAGTGGCTCATCCACAACGTCCTGGTCAGCACCACGAACACGGCAGTGATCGCGATCGAGGCGATCGGCCAGATCACCGAGGCCACCACGCACGGCACGGCCAGCACGGCGAGCATCAGCAGCGCGCCGTTGCCCGCGGGCAGGGTGGTGGCCGACTCGGCCTTCGGCCTGGCCGCCGTCCTGCTCCTGACGGCCGCCGCCGTGCGCTGCCGCGGCGCGGTCAGCTTGGGCCGCGGGCCGGTGCTCTTGCCGTCCAGGCTGGTACGGCCGCGCGGCGCGGGCACCTTCCCCTCGGCCCGGCTGCGCGCCACCGCCGCCGCGCCCTTGCCGTCGGGCACGGACCTGGCGCCCTTCCCGTCAGTCACGGGCCTGGCGCCCTTGCCGTCGGAAACCGGCCTGGCTCCCTTCCCGTCGGCGACCGGCCTGCTCCCGGTACGCCCGCGCGGCGGCGGCACCTTGCCTTCCGCGGGCACCGCGTTCGGCCTGCTGCGGGCCTTGGCCTCGCCGCGCGCCGCGGCGTCCTCCGCCGCCGTACGGCTGCGCACGGCCGTGCCCTTGCCCGCCTCCTCGGCCACGTCACCGCCGCGCCCGCCGGCGCCGGCCGGCTCGCTCTCGGCCGTGCTGGTGGCCTTGGCCAGCCGGGAGAGCCGGTCGGCCAGCAGCGCCGCCGTGGGCCGCTTGCCGGGCTCGCGGTTGAGCGCCGCGCGCACCAGCGGCAGCAGCTCCACGGGCACGCCCTTGAGATCGGCCTGCCCGTTCAGCACCGCGTACATCTGCGCCTCGGCCGTGCCCCGCCCGAACGTGGGCCGCCCCGTCGCCGCGAACGCCACCGTGGCGGCCCAGGCGTGCACGTCGGCCGGAGAGTCCACCTGCTCGTCGGCGAAGATCTCGGGCGCCGTGTAGCCCGGGGTGCCGAGGAACGTGCCGGTCATGGTCAGCCGGGTGGCGTCGAGCACCTGCGCGATGCCGAAGTCGATCAGCACCGGGCCCCGGTCGGCCATGATGATGTTGCCGGGCTTGACGTCGCGGTGCACGACCCCGGCCGCGTGGATGATCGCGAGCGCGGCGGCGATGCCCTGCGCCATGTCGACCAGCTGCGACACGTCCAGCGCGCCGTCCTGGCGCACCCGGTCGAGCAGCGTGGCGCCCTCGATGTGTTCCATGACGAGGTACGGCCTGGCACAGCTCAGGTCGGCGTCGAGCACCTTGGCGACGTACGGGCTCTCGACCCTGCGCAGCGCCCGGACCTCGCGCTCCAGCCGGATGCGCGCGGTCTCGTTCTCGGTCAGGTCGCGCAGGACCTTGAGCGCGACCTGCTCGCCGCGGCGGGTGGTGGCCAGGTAGACCTCACCCATGCCGCCCCGGCCGAGCCGCTCGACCAGGGTGTACGGCCCGACCTTGCCGAGCTTGCTCACCGTCCCTCCCCGCCCGGCGCGCCCATAAGGGACACAACCCTAGCGCCGGTACGCGAGTCGCCGTGTGAGGCACGCCGAAGGATTATCGGCGTGTGTGATCGGAGAGCATGCTGTCGAGCCCGGCCGTGGGCGCGTCCGACAGCCGCTTGCGGCCTTTCCTGCGCCAGTTGACGTGGCCGCGGCTCTCCAGCCAGAGCAGGAGCCGGTCGGCACCGAACAGCACCACGGCCGAGAAGACCAGGGCGACGACGATTTCCATGCACCCCAGTCAATCGACGCACCCCGCGCCGGTCAGGCCGACACGCCGGTCAACCGCACACCACCGTGCCCTCTGACGTGCGCAAATGCCCCTCACCCGTATAGACCCACTTGGTCGAGGTGAGCTCGGGAAGCCCCATCGGGCCGCGCGCGTGCAGCTTCTGCGTGGAGATGCCGATCTCCGCCCCGAAGCCGAACTCCCCGCCGTCGGTGAACCGCGTCGAGGCGTTGACCGCCACGGCCGCCGAGTCGACGAGTGACACGAACCTGCGGGCGGCCCGCTGCGAGCGGGTGACAATGGCGTCGGTGTGGCCGGAGCCGTACCGCCTGATGTGCGCCACCGCGTCCTCCAGCGAGCCGACGACGGCGGCGGCGATGTCGAGCGAGAGATACTCGGTGAAGAAGTCGTCGTCGGTGACGGGCACGACGCCGGAGCCGTAGCCGGCGATGCGCTCGTCGCCGTGGACGGTCACGCCGGCCTCACCGAGCGCCTGCAGCGCCCTGGGCACGAACGTGTCGGCGATGTCGGCGTGCACCAGGAACGTCTCGGCGGCGTTGCACACCGACGGCCGCTGCGCCTTGGCGTTGAGCAGGATCTGCACGGCCAGGTCCACGTCCGCCTCGGCGTCGACGTAGACGTGGCAGTTGCCCACGCCCGTCTCGATCACCGGCACCGTGGACTCCTCCACCACCGAGTTGATCAGGGACGCGCCGCCGCGCGGGATCAGCACGTCGACCAGGCCGCGGGCCCGCATGAGCTCCTTGACCGAGTCGCGGGTCTGGCCGGGCACGAGCTGGACGGCGTCGGCCGGCACCTCGGTGCCCGCCAGCGCGCCCTGCATGACCCGCACCAGCGCGGTGTTGGAGGAGTAGGCACTGGACGAGCCGCGCAGCAGCACCGCGTTGCCGCTCTTGAGGCAGAGCGCGGCGGCGTCGACCGTGACGTTGGGGCGGCCCTCGTAGATGATGCCGATCACGCCCAGCGGCACCCGGAGCTGGCGCAGCTCGAGGCCGTTGGGCAGGGTGGAGCCGCGCACGACCTCGCCGACCGGGTCGGGCAGGTCGGCCACCTGGCGCACGGCCTCGGCGATCGCGCCGATCCTGGCCTCGTCGAGCCGCAACCGGTCGATCATCGACTCGGAGGTGCCCTGGGCCCTGGCCCGCTCGACGTCCTCGGCGTTGGCCGCGACCAGCTCGGCGGCGTGCGCGACCAGGGCGTCGGCGATCGTGCGCAGCGCCCGGTCCTTCGGCGCCCGCGGCAGCGGGGCCAGCTCGGCGGCGGCCTCACGTGCCGCGCGGGCGACCTTCAGGAACTCTTCGGACATCATGCGCTCCTTGCCAGGGCGTGGTCTCAGTTGTGGGCTTCCAGTATGACGATGTCGTCGCGGTGAATCAGCTCGCGTTCATATTCCGGACCGAGCGTGCTCGCCAGCTCCCTGGTCGAGCGCCCGAGCAGCCCGGGGATCTCGGTGGCGTCGAAGTTGACCAGGCCGCGGGCCACCACCAGCCCCTGAGGGCCGCACAGGTCCACCGGGTCGCCCGCCGCGAACTCGCCCTCGACCCCCGTCACCCCGGCCGGCAGCAGCGACTTGCGGCGGCCCACGATGGCCTCCACGGCGCCCTGGTCGAGGTGGAGTCGGCCGCGCCCGGTGGTGGCGTGCGCGAGCCACAGCAGGCGTGTGCCGGGATGGCGGCCCCCGGGGTGGAAGTAGGTGCCGACGTCGGCTCCGGCGAGCGCCTGGGCGGCGTGAGCGGCCGCGGTGAGCACCACGGGCACGCCCGCCCCAGTAGCGATCCTGGCCGCCTGCACCTTGGTGATCATGCCGCCGGTGCCGACGGCCGCGCCGTTCTTGCCCAGCTCGACCCCGACCAGGTCCTCAGGACCGCGGATCTCGGCCAGCCGCTGCGAGCCCGCGCGGCTGGGCGGGCCGTCGTAGAGCGCGTCCACGTCCGACAGCAGCACCAGCGCGTCGGCGTGGATCAGGTGCGCGACCAGCGCCGCCAGGCGGTCGTTGTCGCCGAAGCGGATCTCGTCGGTGGCCACGGTGTCGTTCTCGTTGACGATGGGCACGATGCCCAGCTCCAGCAGCCTGGCCAGGGTGCGCTGGGCGTTGGCGTGGTGGGCGCGCCGCATCATGTCGTCGGCCGTCAGCAGCACCTGGCCGACGCGCAGCGCGTAACGGGCGAAGGAGGAGGTGTAGCGGGCCACCAGCACGCCCTGGCCGACGGAGGCGGCGGCCTGCTGGGTGGCCAGGTCGCGCGGTCGCGCGCTCAGCCCGAGCGGGCCGAGGCCCGCCGCGATCGCTCCCGAGGACACCAGGACGATCTGCGTCCCGGTGCGGCGCCTGGCCGCCAGCACGTCCACCAGGGCGTCGACCCGGTCGACGTCGATCATGCCCTGGGGGGTGGTGAGCGAGGAGGAGCCGACCTTGACGACGACCTTCGACGCAGCGCTGATCTGTTCCCGCACGTAAGGCAGCCTATCGGCTCCCCGAAGGGCCGCCGCTACCGAATAACCACCTTCGTTGCATTGACTGCATTACTTCAATGAATGTAATTTTTCGCTCATGGAAGCTCGCATCTACGCCGTCACCGGCGCCGCCTCCGGCATCGGCGCGGCCACCGCCGACCACCTCGCCGCCTCGGGCGCCGAGGTGATCCGCTGCGACGTCCGCGACGCCGACGTCCTGGCCGACCTGACCACTCCCCAGGGCCGCGACAGCCTGGTCTCGGGGGTCACCGCGGCCTCGGGCGGCAGGCTCGACGGCGTGGTCGCCGTCGCCGGGATCGCGCTCCCGTCCGAGCTCACCGTCCGGCTCAACTTCTTCGGCACCGTCGCCACCCTGGAGGGCCTGCGCCCCCTGCTGTCCGCCTCCCCGCAGCCCAGAGCGGTCGCCGTCTCGTCCCTCAGCGCCATCGTGGCGGCCGACGAGGGCCTGGCCGCGTCCTGTCTCACCATGGACGAAGCCGCCGCCACGGCGGCGGCCCGCGCGCTCGTCGAGTCGGGGCAGGGACGGGCCGTCTACCCCTCCAGCAAGCTCGCGCTCAACCGGTGGGTGCGCCGCGCGGCCCTGTCGTGGGCCGCGTCCGGCATCCCGCTCAACGCGGTGGCGCCCGGGGTGGTGGACACGCTGACGGCCCGCACCACCTTCCTGGACGATCCGCGCACCCGCGCCCTGGTGGCCGCCGCCATGCCGCAGCCTCTCGGGTTCCCCGGGCCGGTGGAGGGGGTGGCGTCGTTGCTCGCCTGGACGGTCGGTGTGGGCAACTCGTTCATGACAGGCCAGATCCTGTACGCGGACGGCGGCGCGGAGGCCACCCTCCGGGGGTGACCTCCTGAGCCCTCACCCAGCCGGCGCGAAGGCCACCCTCCGGGAGTGACCTCCTGAGCGCTCACCCGGGCGCTACCCGAGCCGCATGTCGGTGCCTCGCGGCCCCTGCCGCGACGACTCCGCGTTCAGCGTCGGCTGCCAGTCGAAGACATAGCCGCCCTCCATGGGCCCGATGACCACCTCGGCGCCGGCCTTGGCGCCCGCCTTGGCCAGCTCGGCCTCCACGCCCAGCCGCTCCAGCCGATCCGCCAGGTAACCCACGGCCTCGTCGTTGCTGAAGTCGGTCTGCCGGATCCACCGCTCGGGCTTCTCGCCGGTGATCTGGAACAGGTTGTCGTTCACCCGCCGCACCTTGAACCCGGCCTCCCCGAGCTGCTTGGGCCGGATCACCAGCCGCGTGGGCTCCTCGATCGGCTTGTTGGCCCTGGCCGCCGCGACCCACTCGCCCATCGCGTACGTCAGCTCGCGCAACCCGTCATGCGTGGCGGCGGAGATCGTGAACACCTGCAGCCCCTTGGCCTCGAACTCGGGCCTGACCATCTCGGCCAGCTCCCGCGCGTCGGGCACGTCGGCCTTGTTCAGCACGACCATCCGCGGCCGGTCCTCGAGCTTGCCGTACTCCCGCAGCTCCGCCTCGATCACTTCGTAGTCGGTGATCGGGTCGCGCCCGGGCTCCATGGTGGCGCAGTCGATGACGTGCACGAGCATGTCGCACCGCTCGACGTGCCGCAGGAACTCGTGCCCGAGCCCCTTGCCCTGCGACGCCCCCGGGATCAGGCCGGGCACGTCGGCGACGGTGAACACGTTCTCCCCCGCGGTCACCACGCCCAGGTTGGGGATCAGGGTGGTGAACGGGTAGTCGGCGATCTTCGGCTTGGCCGCGCTCAGCGCCGCGATCAGCGAGCTCTTGCCCGCGCTCGGGAACCCGACCAGCGCCACGTCGGCGACGCTCTTCAGCTCCAGGACCACGTCGAGGCCGTCACCGGGCTCGCCGAGCAGCGCGAAGCCGGGCGCCTTGCGCTTGGTGGAGGCCAGCGCGGCGTTGCCGAGCCCGCCGTGCCCGCCCTCGGCGATCACGTACCGCGTGCCGGCGCCCACGAGGTCCACCAGCACCTCGCCGGTGGTGGCGTCCTTCACCACGGTGCCGTTCGGCACGGGCAGGATCACGTCCTCGCCGTTGGCGCCGTCACGGTTGGAGCCCTGGCCCTGCTTGCCGTTCTCGGCCTTGCGGTGCGGGCGGCGGTGGTAGTCGAGCAGGGTGGCGGTGTTGGGGTCGACCTCGAGGATCACGTCGCCGCCCCGCCCGCCGTCGCCGCCGTCGGGGCCACCCAGTGGCTTGAACTTCTCCCGGTGGATGGAGGCACACCCGTTCCCTCCGTCACCGGCCCTGATGTGAAGGACCACCTGGTCCACGAAGTCCGGCATCCCCGCATCCTCCATCACCCCGCCAGGGGGCATCTCATTCCAACGTCAAGGCCGCCGGGCGGGCGCCCGTACGAACGCCCCTACCCACCGGCCACCTCATCCCGCCGCCCGCCTCGGCACTCCCCGCCGCGGGCACCGGGGCACGCCACCGCACCAACAGCCGAACCCGCCCGCACGGCCGCATCATGCAACCCCGCTCATCCCCCCGGAAAACGCCAAGGGGTGGATCGACATCCGATCGAGTCGATCCACCCCTGAAGCAACAAACCCGAAGGCCGGGAAGCAGGAAGCCCTACTCCGCGACGGGAACGATGCTCACGGCCCGACGGCCGCGCTTGACACCGAACTGCACGTGACCGGCGGCCAGCGCGAACAGCGTGTCATCGCCACCACGGCCGACGTTGTCGCCGGGGTGGAAGTGGGTGCCGCGCTGACGGACGATGATCTCGCCCGCGTTGACCAGCTGGCCACCGAAGCGCTTGACGCCCAGCCGCTGGGCGTTGGAGTCACGACCGTTCCGGGTGGACGACGCGCCCTTCTTGTGTGCCATCTCTCAAACTCCCGTTCAGGCCTGCTCGATACCGGTGATCTTCACCTGGGTGTACCGCTGGCGGTGACCCTGGCGCTTCTTGTAACCGGTCTTGTTCTTGTACTTGAGGATGCGGATCTTCGGGCCCTTGGTCTCGCCCAGAATCTCGGCGTTGACCGTGAACTTGCCCGCCTCGGTGGTCACATCGCCGTCGTTGACGACGAGCACCGTCGGCAGCGAAACCGAAGAGCCGACCTCGCCGGCGACCTTGTCCACCTCGAGGACGTCACCGACGGAGACCTTCTGCTGCCTGCCGCCGCAACGAACGATCGCGTACACCGCGGAACCCTTCTACTGACTCACTGTTGTCTTCGAACATCGGCCGCCTCACGGAGAGGCGACCGCCGAATGCTGCGCCGTCATTCGGCCGGTCTCAAAACCCGACGAACCGAGTAAGCGCGCCAACAGGGCACGTCACCTGACGCACCGATTCACCAGGGTACCGGATTAACGGGCCCCTAGGCGAACCGGACGGATCGTCGGAAGTCCGCCGAGCAGCTACTCGGCCGACTTGGCTCGGCGAGAGCGTCGCCGCCCCCTGCCGGAAGTCTGGTTTGCCTGGTCGTCCTCGGCCGGGACGTCTTCAAGCGCACCGGTCACGGTATCACGGCTGGAGGAGTCCTTGGCCGCGGAAACCTTGTCCGTGACCGCCTTCTCGATCGCCATCTTCCCCTGCGTGCCGCGCGGCTCCGGCTTGCTCTCCACCGGCTCCGTGGAGACCAGCAGGCCACGCCCGTTGCAGCAGTCGCACGGCGTCGAGAATGCCTCCAGCAGCCCCTGGCCGACCCGCTTACGCGTCATCTGGACCAGCCCCAGCGAGGTGACCTCGGCCACCTGGTGCTTGGTCCTGTCGCGCGCCAGGCACTCGAGCAGCCGCCGCAGCACCAGGTCGCGGTTGGACTCCAGCACCATGTCGATGAAGTCGATGACGATGATGCCGCCGATGTCACGCAGCCTGAGCTGGCGGACGATCTCCTCGGCCGCCTCCAGGTTGTTCCTGGTGACGGTCTCCTCCAGGTTGCCGCCCTGGCCGGTGAACTTGCCGGTGTTGACGTCGACGACGGTCATCGCCTCGGTGCGGTCGATCACCAGCGAGCCACCGCTGGGCAGCCACACCTTGCGCTCCATCGCCTTGCCGAGCTGCTCGTCGATCCGGTACGACTCGAACACGTCGCCGTGCTCGCCCTGGTCCCACTTCGACAGGCGCTCACCCAGGTGCGGGGCGACGTACTTGACGTACTCGTCCACCGTGTCCCAGGCGTCGTCGCCCTGGACGACCAGGTTCGTGAAGTCCTCGTTGAAGACGTCACGCACGACCCGGATGGTCAGGTCGGGCTCGGCCGACAGCAGCTCGGGCGGGCTGGCCGACTTGGCCTTCTTCTGGATGTTCTCCCACTGCGCCGACAGCCTGGCCACGTCGCGGGCCAGCTCGTCCTCGGATGCGCCCTCGGCCGCCGTGCGCACGATCACGCCGGCGTTCTCCGGCATGACCTTCTTCAGGATGCTCTTGAGCCGCGTCCGCTCCTTGTCGGGCAGCTTGCGGCTGATGCCGGTCATCGACCCGTCCGGCACGTACACGAGGTAACGCCCGGGAAGGCTGATCTGCGAGGTGAGCCGGGCGCCCTTGTGGCCGATCGGGTCCTTCGTGACCTGCACGAGCACCGACTGGCCGGACTTCAGCGCCGACTCGATCCGCTTCGGCTGGCCCTCCAGCCCGGCGGTGTCGAAGTTCACCTCACCGGCGTACAGGACGGCGTTCCTGCCCTTGCCGATGTCCACGAACGCCGCCTCCATCGAGGGCAGCACGTTCTGCACCTTGCCGAGGTAGACGTTGCCGACGTACGACTGGCTGGCCTCACGGTTGACGTAGTGCTCCACGAGCACGCCGTCCTCCAGCACCGCGATCTGCGTGCGGTCGCCCTGCCTGCGCACCACCATCATGCGGTCCACGGACTCGCGGCGGGCCAGGAACTCCGACTCGGTGATGATCGGCGGACGCCGCCGGCCGAGCTCGCGCCCCTCGCGGCGGCGCTGCTTCTTGGCCTCCAGCCGCGTCGAGCCGCGCACGCTCTGCACGCCGTCGGTGGCGGTGTCGAGCGCCGCCGAACGGCCGGAGCGCGGTGCGCGGATGCGCACCACGGTGTTCGGCGGGTCGTCGCTGGCCGGCTCGGCGCCCTCCTCGGTGCCCCGGCGACGGCGGCGACGGCGGCGCCGCGAGGAGGAGGCCTCCTCGTCCTGGCCCTCCTCGGCCTGCTCCTCGTCGCCCTCCTCCTCGGAGTCCTCGCCGTCCTCGGCCTCGTCACGCTCGCGCGCCTTGCCGCGGCCCCTGCCGCCCCTGCGGCGGCGCCGGCGGCGGCTGCCGCCCTCCTCTTCCTCCTGGTCGTCGGAGGTGTCGAGGTCGGTCTCGTCCTCGGTCACGGTCTCGTCGACCGGCTCCTCGGCCTCCTCGGGCTCGGGAGCGGGCTCCGGCTCGGCCTTGCGCTGCACGACCGGCTTGGCACGGCTGGGGTCGGGCGCCTGGAACAGCGGCGCGAAGATGGCCGCCGGCCGCTGGAAGGCGGCGCTGCCCGGCTCGACCTCCCTGCGCGCGGACAGCCCGAAGGGGTCGGCGAGCAGGCTCGGCCGCACGGTGTCCTCGTCGAGGTCCTCACCGGCGGGCTCGTCGTCGAGCGGCTCGTCCTCGGGCAGGATCTCCAGAATGTCCTCGTCGCCCTCGTCGTCGGCAGCGGCCTCGCCCGTCTGAACGGCACCGCCCGCAGAAGCAGCCTCGCCGCCCCGAACGGCCCCGGCACCGGCCTCGCCGCCACGGACGGCTCCTGTACCGGCCGCGCCGCTCACACCGGCTCCTGCATCGGCCCCTGTACCGGCCTCACCACTCGCACCGGCCCCGGCAGCCTCCGCGCCGTCGGCCGCAACGGCCCCGGCCGGCTCACCAGCCGCCGCCCCGGCCTTGCCGGCCTTCGCGGTCGTCGTCTTACGCGTACGGCGCCGCGCCGTCGGAGCAGCCTCTTCCTCCACACCGGCGACACCGGCGGTCACGTCCCCGACCGGCGCCTCAGCCGCACCACCGGCGGGCGCCACCACTTCGGCCCCCTCGACGGACCGCGCCTCGGCACCAGCCCCCTCGGCAGCACCCACCTCGGCACCGGCTCCCTCGGCGGCAGGCACCCCGGTCTCTTCCGCCTCGGCCTTCTTGCGCGTCCTGCGCCGCTTCACCGGCGCCTCCGCGACCTCCTCGGCAGCCTCACCGGCCACTCCCTCAACGGGAGCGGCGGCCTCCGCCTCGGCCTCCGCGGCCTTCTTCGTCGTACGCCGCCGCGTCGTCGCGGTCGAACGCGTCCTCGTAGCTCTCTTCGGCTTCTCCTCCGCGGCCTCGGCCACGGCATCGGCGACAGCCGCCTCGACCGGGCTCACGACCGGGCTCACGCCCTCGGTCGTGGCGGCGCCGGTCTCAGCACCGCTCTCCGCGGCCTCGATCACCTCAGGCGCGGGCTCACCGGCGGCACGCTGCGCGGCAGTGCGCTGCACCGCCTGCACGTCGGCCACGGACGGCGCGGCCTGCGCGGCGACGACCGTGACCGGCACGGAGGCCGGCTCCTCGGGCAACTCCGGCGGAGGACCCGCAGGACGGCTGGCGGAGCGGCGACGCTTGGTCACCTCGGGCTGTTCAATTGTCTCCCCGTCAGGGCCAGTGGCCCCGGCGTTGGGCTCGTTGTCGAGCATGCGGGCGCTCTCCCGTCAGCTCCCGGGCGCGTCGCCGCGCCGCGCAGGAGCCCTCGTGTCTCGTTGTCCGCCGGCGCTCCCACAAGGAGCGCGCCGGCGCCAAGTCCTGTCAGCGGTCGTGCCCGGCTCATGCCGGTCACGTCCTTAACCGGCGACGTGCTCACTCGCCGGCCCCGCCTCGCCGCCGCGCGTGGTGTCGCGGTCCAGGTCGAGCGGATCGGCAAGTGCACCGGTGCTCGCGTCGAGCGGCCCCTGCGCCAGCCTGGTCACCTCGGGGGGAACCGGCGGCGCGAAGTCGGCCACAAGGCGCAGCCCTGTGAGCACATCGTCGGGTCGAACGGCAGGCGTCATGTGCCGAACAACCATGCGCAGTATGACACACGGCTCTCGATGCACCTGAGCTGCGGTTCTGTCTGCTCCCTCGGACACCACGAGCCCCAGGACCGCCTGCCGCGCGTCGAAGCGGCGGGGACCCTTCTTGGTCAGGCGCTCGACTTCCACCGTGCCTGCCGCGAGGAACTTCTGCACCGCCACCTCGGCGAGCTCGCGATCGGCACCGGGCAGCCGCACCTCCCAGTCGGAGACCTCCAAGCGGTCGGCCAGCCCACCCTGCCCCGCCTCCACTACGTCGAGCACATCGAGCCCGGACGGCAACGACTCGTCCAGGTCCTGTCTGACCTGGGCGGGGTCGCACGGCGTGGTAACACCGATCTCGAGGTACTCGGCTTCGCTGGCGACGCCGGTCGGCGCCGCGCCCGCGTAGGAGATCTTCGGGTGGGGCGAGAAGCCCGCGCTGTAGGCCACCGGAATGCCGGCACGGCGGACCGCTCTCTCAACGGCCCGCGAGATGTCGCGGTGGCTGGTGAAGCGCAGGCGGCCGCGCTTGGCGTAACGCACACGCAGGCGTTGCACCGTGGGCGCGGGCGGAGGCCCTTCGGGAACAGGTTTCAGAGCTTGTCGTCCTTCCCTTGTAAGAGTTCCTTCGTCTCAGGATAAGCCGCTGCGGCGGATGAACGTGTACGCCGTGACACGGCTCGCCCACTGAGCGCGCTAGACCACCGTAAGAGGAAGGAGTTTCCGCCCCGTGGGGCCGATCTGGATCTCGGTGCCCATGGTCGGGCAGACCCCGCAGTCGTAGCACGGAGTCCAGCGGCAGTCTTCGACCTCACCGCCGGTGACGGCCTCCTGCCAGTCCTGCCACAACCATTCGCGGTCGAGCCCGGCGTCGAGGTGGTCCCACGGCAGGACCTCGTTCTCCTCCCGCTCGCGCGTGGTGTACCAGTCGACGTCGACGCCCGCCTTCTCGGCGGCCGTCATCCAGCGCTCGTAGGAGAAGTGCTCGCTCCAGCCGTCGAACCGGCCGCCGTCCTCCCAGACGGCCCTGATCACGGCGCCGACCCTGCGGTCGCCCCGCGACAGCAGGCCCTCCACGATGGACGGCTTGCCGTCGTGGTAGCGGAAGCCGATGGCCCGGCCGTAGTTCTTGTCGCCTCTGAGCGAGTCGCGCAGTGCCTTGAGCCGCCGGTCGACGGTCTCGTGGTCGGCCTGGCCCGCCCACTGGAACGGGGTGTGCGGCTTGGGCACGAAGCCGCCGATGGAGACCGTGCAGCGGATGTCGCGGCTGCCGGTCGCCTCCCGGCCCGCCTGGATGACCTTCTTGGCCAGGTCGGCGATGCCGAGCACGTCTTCGTCCTGCTCGGTGGGGAGCCCGCACATGAAGTAGAGCTTGACCTGGCGCCACCCCTGCGAATATGCCGTGGTGACGGTGCGGATCAGGTCTTCCTCGGTGACCATCTTGTTGATCACCTTGCGCATGCGCTCCGAGCCGCCCTCGGGCGCGAACGTCAGGCCCGAGCGCCTGCCGTTCCTGGAGAACTCGTTGGCCAGGTCGATGTTGAACGCGTCGACCCGGGTCGAGGGCAGCGACAGCGAGGTGTTGGTGCCCTCGTAGCGGTCGGCCAGGCCCTTGGCGACCTCGCCGATCTCGGAGTGGTCGGCGGACGACAGGGACAGCAGGCCGACCTCGTTGAAGCCGGACTCCTTGATGCCGTTGTCGACCATCGCGCCGATCGTGGTGATGGACCGCTCGCGCACCGGCCGCGTGATCATGCCGGCCTGGCAGAACCGGCAGCCGCGCGTGCAGCCGCGGAAGATCTCCACGCTGAACCGCTCGTGCACCGTCTCGGCCAGCGGCACCAGCGGTTTCTTCGGATAGGGCCACTCGTCGAGATCCATCACGGTGTGCTTGTGCACCCGCCAGGGCACGTCGGCCCTGTTGGGCGCGACCCGCTTGATGCGGCCGTCAGGGTGATACTCGACGTCGTAGAACTTGGGCACGTAGACGCCGCCGGACTCGGCGAGCCGCATCAGCAGCTCGTCACGCCCGCCGGGCCTGCCCTCGGCCTTCCACTCGCGGATGACCTCGGAGATGGCGATGGAGATCTGCTCCCCGTCGCCGAGCACGGCCGCGTCGAGGAAGTCGGCGATGGGCTCGGGGTTGAAGGCCGCGTGGCCGCCCGCGAGCACGATCGGGTCGTCTTCGCCCCGGTCGACCGCCAGCATCGGGATGCCGGCCAGGTCGAGCGCGGTCAGCAGGTTGGTGTAGCCGAGCTCGGTCGAGAACGACACGCCGAGCACGTCGAAGGCGCGCACCGGGCGGTGCGCGTCCACGGTGAACTGCGGGAGCCCTTCGGCCCGCATGAGCTCCTCGAGATCGGGCCAGACCGCGTAGGTGCGCTCGGCCAGCGTGCCGGGAAGCTCGTTGAGAATCTCGTAGAGGATGGCCACGCCCTGGTTGGGCAGCCCGACCTCGTAGGCGTCCGGGTACATCAGCGCCCACCGCACGTCCGCCGAGTCCCAGTCCTTGACGGTCGAGTTGAGCTCACCCCCGACATACTGGATGGGCTTCTGCACCTTGGGCAGCAGCGCTTCCAGGCGGTGGAAAATCGACTCGACAGGCATACCGTCAAGGGTAGCGGCGCTCAGACGGTGGCAGGGCCGGTGACGTCTATGTCGTTTCCGCTGAGCACCACGAGGTGGTGTCCTTCGTAGCAGGTCAGCTCGACGGCGATGATCCCGCTCTCCAGGTTGTGCAAGGCGACGACGTGATTCGCGGGCAGCAGAAAGCGATCGCCGCACTCATCGCAAAAGGCCAGGAACATACTTCTAATTAAACGACTGTCTTCGCACTCTGATGGCCTGCAGCAGCCCGATCGCAATGAGATTGGCAAAAGTAGCGGTGCCGCCATACGACACGAAGGGCAGCGGCAGCCCGGTGATCGGCATGATCCCGATCGTCATGCCCACATTGATGAACGTCTGGAAGGCGAACCAGCACACGATCGTGCCCGCGACCAGTGTCCCGAACCGGTCCTCGCACTGCCTGGCGATCTTCAGCCCGCGCAGCAGCACCACGCCGAGCAGCAGCACCACCGTGACCGATCCGAGGAACCCGAACTCCTCCCCCGCCACGGTGAAGATGAAGTCGGTGTGCTGCTCCGGCACGAACCGCCCGGTCGTCTGCCCGCCGCCGAGCAGCCCCTTGCCCAGGAGCTGCCCGGAGCCGATCGCGATCATCGACTGCGTGCTGTTGTAGCCGACCCCGCGCGGGTCCACGCTCGGATCGACGAACGCGGTGAACCGCGCCACCTGGTACGGCTCCAGCATCTGGAAGTAGAACACCGAGAACACCCCGAGGCCGGCCACCAGCGTCAGCGCCCCGATCCACCGCTTGCGCATGCCCGCGATGATCAGCCCGGAGGCCGTGATCACCGCCAGCACCATCGCGGTGCCCAGGTCGGGCTGGAGCATGACCAGCCCCACCGTGACGCCCGCGGCGAGGAGCGCCAGCGTCACGTCGAGCCCGCGCGGCCGATCGCTGCCCTCGGCCGGCTGGGCCAGCAACATCGCGATGATGAGCAGCAACCCGACCTTGGCGAACTCCGACGGCTGCACCGCGAAGCCGCCACCGAGCAGGATCCAGGAGTGCGATCCGTTGATCGTCGCCCCCAGAGGCGTGATCACCAGCCCCAGCCCGACCAGCGACAGCAGGAACACCAGCGGCGCGTACGCCCGCATCGCCCGATGGTCGACCATGGCCACGATGCCGCACAGCACCACGCCGATCGTCTCGTTGAGCAGGTGTTTCTTCACCAGCCCCGTCGAGCCCGGCGCCCACGTGCGAGTGGACGACCACACCAGCAGCGTGCCGATCACGCACAGCCCGGCCACCGCGACCAGCATCAGCCCGTCGAGCCGGCGCACGGTCGAATTCTCGGCGGTGATCCGCCGCAGCAGTGAGGGCCTCCGGACGGCCGCCGTCCGCGCCATCACCCCCGGCCTCCCCTACGCGCGCTCATCCCCGGATCACCATTCCGTCAGGGGCGAAGCGCGGCAGTCTGGTGGTCAGCCGCCCGCCGTTGGACACCGCGGGCTTGCGCTTGATGCCGTAGATCCCCTCATAGATCTCCCGTACGGCCGGCGCCGCCGTCTGCGCGCCCATCCCGCCCTGGGACACCATCGCGACCACCACGTACTGCGGGTTCTTCGTCGGTGCGAACGACGCGAACCACGAGGTGTCCTGCTTGCCCCAGACCTCGGCGGTGCCGGTCTTGCCGCCGACGCGCACCTTGTTCATCGGGAACCCGGCGAAGGCCCCGGCCGCCGTACCGTCGGCGGCCACCTGGCTGAGCGCGTGCTTGATGTAGAGGCGCTCCTTATCGCTGATCGGCAGCTTGCCCACCACCGGCACGGGGATGGTCCTGACCACCTTGCCGTCGGGCCGCACCTGCGCCCACCCGATGCGCGGGCTGCGCACCTTGCCGTCGCTCACCAGCGCCATGTAAGCCCTGGCCAGTTGCATCGGCGTGACCAGCACGTCGCCCTGCCCGATGGAGAAGTTGGCCGAGTCGCCCGGCCGCAGCAGGAACCCCTCGGTGCAGTTCTCCAGCGCCAGCCGCTTCAGGAACTCGGCCCGCGCCCTGTCCTTCACCTCCGGATACCCCTTGCGCGACCGCTCGCAGTTGACCGCGCTGGTCTGGTTCCACAGGTCCTTCTTCCAGGCCCGGTCGGGGATGCGCCCTCCTGACTCGCCCGGCAGGTCCACGCCGGTCGGGCTGCCGAAGCCGAACGCCCGCGCCGTGTTGGCGAACACCTCCCGAGGCTTGCGCTTCGGTGTGCGCCCGCCGTCCTTCAGATACTGCTCGTACGCCGCCCGATAGAAGATCGTGTCGCACGACTTGACCAGCGCCGTGTGCAGGCTGAGCGTGCCCAGCGCGATGCCGCGGAAGTTGTTGAACGCCCGGCCGCCCACCGCGTACGAGCCGGGGCAGGAGTAGTGACCGTTGAGCGGATATCCGGCACGCAGCATGGCCGCCACCGACGAGACCTTGAACGTCGAACCGGGCGCGAACTGCCCGTTGATCGCCCGCGACACGAGCGGCTTGCCGGACTTCTCCGACAACAGCCACTGGTAGCCCCGCGCCGAGATCCCGCCCGCCCAGATCTCCGGGTCGTACCCGGGGGCGCTGGCCAGCGCCACCACCCGCCCGCTGCGCGCGTCGAGCACGACCGCGGCCCCGCCGTCGGCCGACGGCGCCGACTTCATCGCCTTGTCGAGCGCCTTCTCGGTCACCGCCTGCACGCGGGAGTCGATGCTGGTCACAAGGTGGTCGCCGGGGACGGGAGTGATCTGCTCCTCCACCCCGAGCGCCTTGCCCATGCGATCGACCTGCACCCTGCGCAGCCCGGACTTGCCCCGCAGCGCCTCGTCGTAGACGTATTCGAGCCCGTCGCGGCCCGCCAGGTCCACGCCGGAGAAGCTGGCCTTCAGCCCTTCGCGCTTCTCCAGCTCGGCCTCGGTGACGGGCTGCAGGTAACCGAGCATCTGCGCGCCGGCCCTGCCGCCGGGATACTGCCGCACGGAGTGGATCTCCGCCGTCACGCCGGGGAACTCCTCCTGCCGCTCCAGGATCTGCAGCGCCTCGCGCGTGTCGACCTTCTCGTCGAGCGGCACCGGCTGGTACGGCGAGCCGGTCCAGCACGGCTTGCCCACGCCGGGGCCGCAGGGCGTGATGCGCTGCTGCAGGTCCGACACCGGCCGCCCGAGCACCTCCGACAGCTTGCGCAGCACCTTGACGCCGCCGTCCTTCATCCTCGACAGCCTGGTCCTGTCGACGGAGACGACCAGCGCGGTCTTGTTGCGCACCAGCGGCCGGCCCGACGAGTCGAGGATCTGCCCGCGCACGGCCGGCACGATCACGGCCCGCGTCCGGGTCTCCGTGGCCCGCGTCACGAACTCCTGCCCGCGCACCACCTGCACCTGCCACAGCCGCACCGCCAGCACGACGAGCAGCGTCAGCACCAGCACGTGCAGCGCCAGCAGCCGGGCCCGCATCCTGCTCATGGCGCGAATCTCTTTCTGGTGGTCAGCCAGATCACGGCCGGCGAGACCAGCAGCGTGTAGACGATCGTCACCGGCGCCTGCTCGGTCAGCGTGGCCATCGTCACGCGGGGATCGGAGATCAACCCGCCCACGACCGCCGCCAGCAGCGGCGCCATCAGCACGCACAGCACGACGGTCGTCACGGGACCTCCCGCACCGCGCCCGGCCACATAACCCACCAGCGCCAGCACGAACGCGTACTGGCCCATGAGATGCGCGGTCGGCGGCATGACGTCGACCAGCAGCCCCGCGCAGAACCCGAGCACCGCCCCCGGCGCCGGCCCCCTGACCATGGCCGCCCCGATGACGACCAGCAGCACCAGGTCGGGCGCCCCACCCGCGGGCAGCGGCACCCGGTTGACGAGCATCACCTGCGCCAGCAACGCCAGCACGACGGAAACACCCCCGATCACCGCGCACCCTCCTTGGGGGGCAGCACCGCGTCACGCGGGTCCCGCTTCGGCGCCTGCACCACCACGCCCACCACGTCGAGCGCCGTCAGATCCGCGTACGGCCGCGCGTACGCGATGCGGGTCAGCTCCCCCGGCGTGGACTCCACCCGCTCGATCACCCCGATCGGCACCCCCGGCACATACGGCCTGCTGTGCTGCGAGCCGAAGCTCACGATCCGCCCGCCCCTGCTCATCGCCGCCGTGGAGTCGAGCAACCGGAACTGCACCAGCCGCCCGTGCTCGCCCACCCCGTGCACGACGCCGATCTCCTTGCCGCCCTCCAGCCGCGCCCCGGCGGCCGAGGCGGGATCGCTGATCAGCAACACCGTGGAGGTGCGGGACGAGGCGTGCAGCACCCGCCCGACCAGCCCGTCGCCGTTGAGCACGGTCATCTCCGGCCGCACCCCGTCGCTCGTGCCGACGTCGAGCTGCACCGCGTCCTCGAAGCCCGGCTGCCCGCGCCTGGCGATGACGTTGCCCGGGACCACCTTGTATCCTCCGGCCCCGGCCAGCCCGACCAGCTTGTCGAGCTCCTTGGAGCGGTCGGCGTCGAGCTTGCCCGCCAGCAGCCCCGAGCGCAGCTTGGCGTTCTCGGCCTTCAGCGCCTCGATGCGCTCCCTGGCGGCGGGCGCGGTCAGGATCGCGTGCACGAACGTGCTCACGGGACGCAGCACCCCGCCCCCGAACTGCTCCGCCGTGCCGAACAGGTAGGATCCGGCCGCGCGCAGCGGGCGCAGCGGCGAGCTGTCACCGGTGCGGTGGTCGACGGTCAGGATGACCAGCGCCGCCGTCAGCAGCGCTCCCAGGATCAGCCGGGCACGGCGTGAATCTCTCATCAGTGTCGCGACTCCGGCACCAGGACCTGCTGCAGGGCCTCGAACTCCTCGGCGCACTTGCCGGAACCGATCGCCACCGAGTCGAGGGCGTTGTCGACCAGGTGGACGGGCATGCCCGTCTCGACCTTGACCCGCTCGTCGAGCCCCTTGAGCAGGGCCCCGCCACCGGTGAGCGCGATGCCGCGGTCCATGATGTCGCCGGACAGCTCGGGCGGGCACTTGTCGAGTGTGGTCTTGACCGCGTCGACGATGGCGTTGACCGGCTCCTCGGTGGCCCTTCTGATCTCCTCGCTGGACACGATGATCGTCTTGGGCAGCCCGCTGACCAGGTCGCGCCCGCGAACCTCCGCGTGCGCCTCCTCACCGAGCGGGCAGGCGGAGCCGATGGCGATCTTGATCTCCTCGGCGGTGCGCTCGCCGAGCATCAGCGAGAACTCCTTCTTGGCGAACGCGATCACCGCCTGGTCGAGCTCGTCGCCGCCGATCCTGATCGACTGGCTGGTCACCACGCCGCCCATCGAGATGATCGCCACCTCGGTGGTGCCGCCGCCGATGTCGACCACCATGTTGCCGGTCGGCTCGTGCACCGGCAGCCCGGCCCCGATGGCGGCGGCCATCGGCTCCTCGACGATGTAGACCTTTCTGGCCCCCGCCTGATAGCCGGCCTCTTTCACCGCCCGCTGCTCAACGCTGGTGATGCCGCTCGGCACGGCGATGATGATGCGCGGTTTGGCGAAATGTCGCCGCCGATGCACCCGTTGAATGAAATATCGCAACATCCGCTCTGTGACGTCGAAATCCGCGATCACACCGTCCTTGAGCGGACGGACCGCGATGATGTTGCCAGGTGTTCGGCCGATCATCCGTTTGGCCTCGATGCCGACCGCCACGATTTTGCCGGTCGCCGTGTTGATCGCGACGACTGATGGCTCGTTGAGCACGATGCCACGGCCACGCACATACACCAGCGTGTTGGCGGTGCCCAGGTCGACCGCCATGTCACGGCCGAGGAACGCGAGCTTGCTGCCCATGGGGAACGGAGCCCTCCGTAACGTCGTTCGCGAATGACTACGGATCGAATTCGAATCGTAACGTGACGTACCCACCGATGCGCGCAATGAGCCATCGCGCCCATCAAAAATCTCCAGCCCCAAGCTCAACCTCAATTTTGCCCGGATTGCACCACAACATCCGCTCAGAGCCTGGAACGATCCAACAACCAATTGCGGGAAACCATACGGTAAGCGTCCGACAAAATCTCGCCCGCCACTTGCCTCCCGCCGGCTTCCGGCCCGAGAAACAGGATCCACCACGCGGATCCGGCAGTACGCAAACGCCACCCGGCACACGGCACGGCCGCCGGCCCGCGCACGCGACGAACGCCGCACAGCACCGACGCGAGGACTCCGCACCACACAAAAACGCGCGCCCCCACGGCCGAAGCCGCGAAGGCGCGCGAAGGAACCGCTGAGGACCTAGAACCGGTCCGGGAAGAAGATCTTGATCTCGCGAGCCGCCGACTCGGGCGAGTCGGAGCCGTGCACCACGTTCTCGCCGATCTCGAGGGCGTGGTCACCGCGGATCGTCCCCGGAGCCGACTTGACCGGGTCGGTGGCGCCGGCCAGCGCACGGAAGGCCTCGACGGCGCGCGGCCCCTCCAGCACCAGGGCGACGAGCGGCCCCGAGGTGATGAACTCGACGAGCTCACCGAAGAACGGCCGCTCGGAGTGCTCGGCGTAGTGCGCCTTGGCGGTGTCGGCGTCGAGGGTGCGCAGGTCCATCGCCACGACCTTGAGGCCCTTGCGCTCCACACGGGCGATCACGTCACCGATGAGGCCGCGCTTAACCCCGTCGGGCTTGATCAGGACAAGAGTGCGCTCGGACACTTGGAGTTCTCCTTCGAACAGAGTGGGGTCGCGACTACAGGCATCGGCCCGGTCGCGAAGACGCGTCGCGGGGCACGCGCCCACGCGTCGCCGTGGCAGGGCCCTCAGCTTACCGTCCCGGCCCCTGCCCTCGTTGACACGACGGAACCCAGCCTAGGAGGACCCGCCGTCCTCCGGCGACGGCCCCTGCGCCGGCACGGCCGCCCCCTTGACCCGGAAAGCGGCCCCACCCTGGTCGAACGCCCCTCGCGCCGACACGGGCAGCACCACGCGCGGGATCGCCCCGGTGGGCCCCTCCTCCTCGCCGACGCCCGGATCAGGCGCCGGCACCAGCAGCACGTCCGCGGGCGCGGACGGCGGGACGCCCGCCGGACCGCCCACGGAAAGATCCGCAGAGGCGGTCGCGGGAGGATCCGCGGGAGCGGTCGGCGGAAGGCCCGCACAGGGCGGCTCCGTGGCCGGCACCGGCTCCTCCAGCGCGGCCCCGGATCCGGACCGCCGCGCCATCACGGCGGCCAGCACGATGATCGCCACCACGAGGAACCCCCCGATCAACGACCACCAGTGCAACGCCCCCACGAAGCTGTCGACCAGCTCCTGAGCCGACCGCACCCCGTCCAGCATCGCCATCTGCACCCCCGTGCCGAGCAGGAACCCCGCCAGCACGCCCGTACAGCCCAGCGACAGCCCGAACACCGCGGCCCCGGCACCCACCCCCTGCAGCGCCGCCGTCAACGCCACCGCCGCGCCCACCGCGAGCAGGCTGAACGGCACGGCCAGCACCATCCCGTCGGCCGACGGCACCACGAGCCGCACCGAGCAGAGCCCGACCACCATGGCCAGCAGCCCCATGGGTGCCAGCCAGCGCCCGGCGGCCCGGGTGAACAACCGCACCGCGACGGAGGCGACGATCGCGAGCAGCCCGGCCGCCACGTACGGCACCCAGAGGCCGCGCAGCCCCGGACCGCCGAGCCCGCCCATCTCCACCAGCGTGACCTGCGCGGCGCTGGGCAGCAGCACGACGCCGACCGCCACCATCGTGTACGCCGGCGTCCGGTCCCGCGCAGCCCCGGTCGAGGCCAGCGCCAGCAGCCCCACGACCGCCACCGCCGCCAGCAGGATCACCGGCAGGGCACGCCAGCCCTCGCTGGCCGTGCTGATCGCCACGGCCGCGATCGCCGCGGCGGGCACCGCCGCCAGCAGCAGCCGCCCGCGCTCGCGCAGGTCGGGGACGGGCGTCTCGGGCCGCCCGAGCAGCATCCAGGCGACCAGGTGAACCGCGGCCAGGCCGAGCGCGACACCCGTCACGAGCGGATACGGCTGCAGCGTGACCCGCCAGCTGCTCACCTCGTCGAGCGGCCACAGCGCGAGCGCCTGCGCCGCGAGCAGGCTCAGCCCGAACACGCCCACCCACAGGGCCCGCAGGACCGGCACCCGGTCCCACACGGCCGCCAGCGTGGTGGTGAGGACGAGCCCGGCGCCGAGGCCGCGCAGCACGCGCACCGCGCCGACGACGAGCTCTGAGCCCGCGTACCCGCCCGCGGCCTCGGACAGCGCCACCAGCGCCAGCCCGGCGACCAGCAGGTGCGCGGCGGGCACCCGGCGCAGCGCCACGCCCGTCAGAGGGACGGCCAGCATCAGCGCGGGCAGCGCGAGCCCGTGCGTGCGCATGAGCCCGGCCTGGTCGAGGCCCGGCGGCAGCAGCCTGGCGACGACGGACAGGGTGTTGGGGATCGCGACGACCGCCAGAGGCAGCGACGCCACGACCAGGAGCCCGAGCAACGTGTCGAGCAACCAGGAATGTCTGAGGCGCGCCTGATGCGGCGGCCGTGTGACTGGGGGGACGGCCATGTAGGCCGACTTTAGCGGGAAGTAGCGCCCTCGACACGGCGAGCGACGATAATCGCCGTGATCCACAGTGCGGTGAAGATCGCGCCGAGGAAGAACATGCTCGTCACCAGGAAGCCCGTGCAGATCGCGAGCACCTGCACGACGCTGCCCAGCACGTACCCGAAAGGCCGCTTGAGCAGGCCGGCCGCGACCACGCACAACACGGCCAGGCCGATCCCGACCGTCACGGCCAGCGCCGGCTCGACCCCGCCCACACTGATCGCCACGGGCGTGACCAGCGCGGCCACGATCGCCTCCATGCCGAGCACGCTGGCGCCGAGCCTGCGCATGCCGGGGGTGACCTCGAAGTTCATCATGTGCCGTCCGCCTTGAGCAGCAACCGGGCGTCGCCCGCCGTCACGACGGACCCGGTGATGAGCACGCCCGTGCCGCTGAACTCGCCCTCGGCATCGGCCATGCCGATCGCCCTGTCGATGGCGTCGTCGAGCCGCTCGACGACGTGCACGCGGTCCTCGCCGAACAACGGGACGGCGAGCGCCGCCAGCTCGTCGGCCGTCAGGGACCTGGGTGAGGAGTTACGGGTCACGACGATCTCGTCGAGGATCGGCTCCAGCAGCTCCAGCAGCGCATCGACGTCCTTGTCACGCATGACTGCGATCACGCCGATCACCTTGGCGAAGTCGAACGCCTCGTGCAGCCCCTCCAGGGTCGCCTGCATGCCGCCAGGGTTGTGGGCGGCGTCGATCACGACCGTCGGCGTGCGCCGCACGACCTCCATCCGCCCCGGCGACGACGCCTGGGCGAACGCGGCGCGGACCAGCTCCACGTCGAGCGGGTCGTCGCCACCCGTCAGCGCCTCGACGGCAGCCAGCGCGCAGACGGCGTTGCTCGCCTGGTGAGCGCCGTACAGCGGCAGGTAGACCTCCTCGTAGACGCCCTTGAGGCCGCGCAGCGTGAGCAGCTGCCCGCCGATCGCCACCTCCCGGCTCAGCACGCCGAACTCCAGCCCCTCACGGGCCACGACGGCGCCCACGTCGGCGACGCGCCGCATCAGCACCTCGGCGGCGGCCAGCTCCTGCTGCGCGAGGATGGCGGTCGCGCCGGCCTTGATGATGCCCGCCTTCTCACCGGCGATGCTGGGGATGTCGGGCCCGAGCCGGTCGGTGTGGTCGAGCGAGATGGGCGTGATCACCGACACGGTGCCGTCGGCGACGTTCGTCGCGTCCCACGACCCGCCCATGCCGGTCTCGATGACGGCGACGTCGACCGGGGTGTCGGCGAAGGCCGCGAACGCCATGGCCGTCAGCAGCTCGAAGAACTGGATGCGCCGCCCCTGCGTGTCGGCCAGCTCGACGTACGGGATGACCTCCTCGTAGACCTGGGAGAAGCGCTCCTCGCTCAGCGGCTCCCCGTCGACGGTGATCCGCTCGCGCATCGACACCAGGTGCGGGCTGGTGAACCGCCCCACCCGCAGGTTGCGCTCCCTGAGCAGCGCCTCGGTCAGCCGGGCCGTGCTCGTCTTGCCGTTGGTGCCGGCGATGTGTATGACAGGGTACGCCCGCTGCGGCGAGCCCAGCAGGTCAAGAAGGGCCGCGACCCGGTCGAGCGTCGGCTCGAAATCCCACTCGACGCCACGATCCATGATCGCGCGTTCAACCGCACGAAAATCCACCCTTCAACCCTACTGACCGCCGGCAGCAGTCCGTACGCGGGGCGAACATATTGCCGAGCATATAGAAAAGTGGAGGGTACCGGCCCCGACAGCCCGGGTGCCACCTTGGGAAACAGCCTGCCCCACCCCCCGGCGGGCCGCTCTTGAGGAGGCAATCGTGGACGGCGAGCACACTCGCGCGGAAAAGCAGACCGGCATCAGCAGAAAGACGCTGTTCAAAGCGGCACTCATAGCGACACCTGTCCCCTTACTCGCCGGACAGGTGCCGGCCCTCGCCCGGCAGACAGCACAGAGCGGCGGCCCGCTCACCCCCACCCCCTACTGCGATGACGGCGACGACCCGACCATCCCGCAGACGGAGGGCCCCTACTTCAAGCCGAACTCCCCGCAGCGCGCGGTCCTGCCCGGCGCCGGCGTCTCGCTCACGGTCAGCGGGTACGTCTTCGGTCTCGCCTGCCAGCCCCTGGCCAACGTGCTGCTGGACTTCTGGCAGGCCGACAACAACGGCGCGTACGACAACGTCACCTACAACTTCCGCGGTCACCAGTACACCAACGCCCAGGGCGCCTTCAAGCTCACCACGATCGTCCCCGGCCTCTACCCCGGCCGCACCCGGCACATCCACGTCAAGGCGCAGGCTCCGGGCCGGCCGGTCCTGACGACGCAGCTCTACTTCCCCGGCGAGCCACGCAACAACACCGACACCATCTTCGACCCCCGCCTCCTCATGAACGTCAGGACGGTGGGGACACGCAGGGAGGCCACGTTCGACTTCGTGCTCAACGTCCCGGGCGTACCGCCCACGGACCCACCGACAAGTCCGCCTCCGGGCGGCGGCACCTGGCAGGTTGGGGTGACCTACCAGGCGGGTGACCGGGTCACCTATGGCGGCGCGGCTTATCGGTGCCTGCAGGGGCATCAGTCACAGGCGGGCTGGGAACCACCCAACGTGCCCGCCCTGTGGCAACGCGCCTGACCCACACGGTCCCCGAACGCAAGAGAGGGCCACTCCGGCTGCTGGGGGTGGCCCTCGTTGCGTACAAAAAAGGGCCCAACGCGCCGGCGTCGGGGCCCTCTCTCCTGGAAAAGCGAAGAGGCCCCGACGCTCAGCATCGGGGCCTCTCCAAACGATTGTCCGGCGGTGACCTACTCTCCCACACCCTCCCGAGTGCAGTACCATCGGCGCAGAGAAGCTTAACTTCCGGGTTCGGAATGTAACCGGGTGTTTCCTTCCCGCCATAACCGCCGTAACCCTGCGAAACAGCACTGGTTGCTGTCTCAGAATTGCCTAGTGGACGCGAGCAAGATGCTTTGTGGTCAAGTCCTCGGCCTATTAGTACCGGTCAGCTCCACACGTTACCGTGCTTCCACCTCCGGCCTATCAACCCGGTCGTCTACCGGGAGCCTTACCCACTCTCGTGGTGGGAGACCTCATCTCAAGGCGAGCTTCCCGCTTAGATGCTTTCAGCGGTTATCCCTTCCGAACGTAGCCAACCAGCCGTGCACCTGGCGGTACAACTGGCACACCAGAGGTTCGTCCGTCCCGGTCCTCTCGTACTAGGGACAGCCCCTTTCAAGTCTCCTGCGCGCGCAGCGGATAGGGACCGAACTGTCTCGCGACGTTCTAAACCCAGCTCGCGTACCGCTTTAATGGGCGAACAGCCCAACCCTTGGGACCTACTCCAGCCCCAGGATGCGACGAGCCGACATCGAGGTGCCAAACCATCCCGTCGATATGGACTCTTGGGGAAGATCAGCCTGTTATCCCCGGGGTACCTTTTAGCCGTTGAGCGACACCGCTTCCACACGCCGATGCCGGATCACTAGTCCCAGCTTTCGCTCCTGCTCGACCCGTCAGTCTCACAGTCAAGCTCCCTTGTGCACTTACACTCGACACCTGATTGCCAACCAGGCTGAGGGAACCTTTGGGCGCCTCCGTTACCCTTTAGGAGGCAACCGCCCCAGTTAAACTACCCACCAGACACTGTCCCCGATCCGGATCACGGACCAGAGTTAGACGTTCAAAACGACCAGAGTGGTATTTCACCAATGACTCCACCCGAACTAGCGTCCGAGCTTCCCAGTCTCCCACCTATCCTACACAAGACGCTCCAAACGCCAATGTCAAGCTGTAGTGAAGGTCCCGGGGTCTTTCCGTCCTGCTGCGCGTAACGAGCATCTTTACTCGTAGTGCAATTTCGCCGGGTCTGCGGTTGAGACAGCGGGGAAGTCGTTACGCCATTCGTGCAGGTCGGAACTTACCCGACAAGGAATTTCGCTACCTTAGGATGGTTATAGTTACCACCGCCGTTTACCGGCGCTTAAGTTCTCACCTTCGCCCAGCAAGCTGAGCTAAGCGGTCCCCTTAACGTTCCGGCACCGGGCAGGCGTCAGTCCGTATACATCGTCTTACGACTTCGCACGGACCTGTGTTTTTAGTAAACAGTCGCTTCCCCCTGGCCACTGCGACCCCCACCAGCTCCGAGTGCAAGACTCATCACCAGCAGAGGTCCCCCTTCTCCCGAAGTTACGGGGGCAATTTGCCGAGTTCCTTAACCACAGTTCACCCGATCGCCTTAGTATTCTCTACCTGACCACCTGAGTCGGTTTAGGGTACGGGCCGCCACAACACTCACTAGAGGCTTTTCTCGGCAGCATAGGATCATCCACTTCACCACAATCGGCTCGGCATCACATCTCAGGCATAAGGAACGCGGATTTGCCTACGTTCCGCCCTACATGCTTACCCCAGGACAACCATCGCCTGGGCTGGACTACCTTCCTGCGTCACCCCATCGCTTACCTACTACCCAATCAGGCCGAGCGTTCACTCTGACCCCAAGCCCGAAGGCTTTAGGCGAGTTAAGGACTCTTAGTATCAAGGGGTTCAGTATGGGCGCATTGAAGCGGGTACGGGAATATCAACCCGTTGTCCATCGACTACGCCTGTCGGCCTCGCCTTAGGTCCCGACTTACCCTGGGCGGATTAGCCTGGCCCAGGAACCCTTGGTCATCCGGCGCGAGGGTTTCTCACCCTCGATTCGCTACTCATGCCTGCATTCTCACTCGCACAGCCTCCACAACTAGATCACTCTGCTGCTTCACCGGCTGCACGACGCTCCCCTACCCATCAACTCCACATGGGAGTCAATGCCACGACTTCGGCGGTGTACTTGAGCCCCGCTACATTGTCGGCGCAGAATCACTTGACCAGTGAGCTATTACGCACTCTTTCAAGGGTGGCTGCTTCTAAGCCAACCTCCTGGTTGTCTCTGCGACTCCACATCCTTTCCCACTTAGCACACGCTTAGGGGCCTTAGTCGGTGATCTGGGCTGTTTCCCTCTCGACTACGAACCTTATCGCCCGCAGTCTCACTGCCACGCTCTCACTTACCGGCATTCGGAGTTTGGCTGACGTCAGTAACCTTGTCGGGCCCATCGGCCATCCAGTGCTCTACCTCCGGCAAGAAACACGCGACGCTGCACCTAAATGCATTTCGGGGAGAACCAGCTATCACGGAGTTTGATTGGCCTTTCACCCCTACACACAGATCATCCCCCAGGTTTTCAACCCTGGTGGGTTCGGTCCTCCACCCAGTCTTACCTGAGCTTCAACCTGCCCATGCGTAGATCACTCCGCTTCGGGTCTACAGCATGCGACTCAAACGCCCTCTTCAGACTCGCTTTCGCTACGGCTCCCCCACACGGGTTAACCTCGCCACACACCATAACTCGCAGGCTCATTCTTCAAAAGGCACGCAGTCACATCACACAGAAGCAAGCTCCTGTACGCTCCTACGGCTTGTAGGCACACGGTTTCAGGTACTATTTCACGACCCCTCACCGGGGCACTTTTCACCTTTCCCTCACGGTACTCGTGCACTATCGGTCATCAGGGAGTATTTAGGCTTACCAGGTGGTCCTGGCAGATTCACACAGGATTCCTCGAGCCCCGTGCTACTTGGGATCCCCTCCAGCAGTCGACAAGGTTTCGCCTACCCGGCTCTCACGGTCTACGGCAGCCCTTCCCAGAGCTTTCAACTACCCCATCGATTTATCACTGCTCGAAGCAGCGGCAGCCACTTCAAGAAGGTCCCACGACCCCGGACATGCAACGCCTGCCGGCTATCACACACGCCCGGTTTAGCCTCATCCGCTTTCGCTCACCACTACTCACGGAATCACTGTTGTTTTCTCTTCCTACGGGTACTGAGATGTTTCACTTCCCCGCGTTACCACCAACCGCCCTATACATTCAGGCGGAGGCAACACCACATGACTGGTGCTAGGTTTCCCCATTCGGACATCCCCGGATCAACGTCTGGTTGGCGACTCCCCGAGGCTTAACGCAGCCTCCCACGTCCTTCATCGGCTCCTGATGCCAAGGCATCCACCGTGTGCCCTAAAAAACTTGGCCACAAAGATGCTCGCGTCCACTATGCAAATCTCAAACAACAAACAGCAAACCACCGCCACAGACATATGCATGCCTGCTTGAGTGGTCCTGTCCCAGAAGAACCGGTCGCCCGTTTCCTCAGGACCCAACAGTGTGTCCAACCAGCCGGCACCCCCAGACGACCCCGTTCCCACTCCCCTTACGAGGCGGTACTAGCGGCCCGGCGATGCCTGCCGGTTGAGTAGCCAGTGCTCCACTAGTGAGCTGTCACCCCACCACACATTCGGCGGTGATAGGTGAGAGTGCTCCTTAGAAAGGAGGTGATCCAGCCGCACCTTCCGGTACGGCTACCTTGTTACGACTTCGTCCCAATCGCCAGCCCCACCTTCGACCGCTCCCCCCCTTACGGGTTGGGCCACGGGCTTCGGGTGTTGCCGACTTTCGTGACGTGACGGGCGGTGTGTACAAGGCCCGGGAACGTATTCACCGCAGCATTGCTGATCTGCGATTACTAGCGACTCCGACTTCATGGGGTCGAGTTGCAGACCCCAATCCGAACTGAGACCGGCTTTTAGGGATTCGCTCCACCTCACGGTATCGCAACCCTCTGTACCGGCCATTGTAGCATGTTTGCAGCCCAAGACATAAGGGGCATGATGACTTGACGTCATCCCCACCTTCCTCCGAGTTGACCCCGGCAGTCCCCCATGAGTCCCCAGCACGCCGAAGCGCCTGCTGGCAACATGGAGCAAGGGTTGCGCTCGTTGCGGGACTTAACCCAACATCTCACGACACGAGCTGACGACAGCCATGCACCACCTGTCACCCAGTCCGAAGAGGGCTCTGTCTCCAGAGCTTTCCGGGTGATGTCAAACCTTGGTAAGGTTCTTCGCGTTGCGTCGAATTAAGCAACATGCTCCGCCGCTTGTGCGGGCCCCCGTCAATTCCTTTGAGTTTTAGCCTTGCGGCCGTACTCCCCAGGCGGGGCGCTTAATGCGTTAGCTCCGGCACGGAGATCGTGGAAGATCCCCACACCTAGCGCCCAACGTTTACAGCGTGGACTACCAGGGTATCTAATCCTGTTCGCTCCCCACGCTTTCGCTCCTCAGCGTCAGGTAAGGCCCAGCAAGCCGCCTTCGCCACCGGTGTTCCTCCTGATATCTGCGCATTTCACCGCTACACCAGGAATTCCACTTGCCCCTACCTACCTCTAGCCGGCCCGTATCCACCGCAGACCCGCAGTTAAGCTGCGGGCTTTCACGGCAGACGCGACCAGCCACCTACGAGCTCTTTACGCCCAATAATTCCGGACAACGCTTGCGCCCTACGTATTACCGCGGCTGCTGGCACGTAGTTAGCCGGCGCTTCTTCTGCAGGTACACGTCAACTTCGTCCCTGCTGAAAGAGGTTTACAACCCGAAGGCCGTCATCCCCCACGCGGCGTCGCTGCGTCAGGCTTCCGCCCATTGCGCAATATTCCCCACTGCTGCCTCCCGTAGGAGTCTGGGCCGTGTCTCAGTCCCAGTGTGGCCGGTCGCCCTCTCAGGCCGGCTACCCGTCGTCGCCTTGGTAGGCCACTACCCCACCAACAAGCTGATAGGCCGCGAGCCCATCCCCGACCGAAAAACTTTCCACCACCACCCGATGCCGGAGGCGGTCGTATCCGGTATTAGACCCAGTTTCCCGGGCTTATCCCAGAGTCAGGGGCAGGTTGCTCACGTGTTACTCACCCGTTCGCCGCTCGAGTACCCCGAAGGGCCTTTCCGCTCGACTTGCATGTGTTAAGCACGCCGCCAGCGTTCGTCCTGAGCCAGGATCAAACTCTCCAAACAATGTCTGGATTATTCATCCGAGCAAAATCCATCAAGAATCATGTCTTGACGAGGTGTTGCATGAAAATCATGCACTGGCTTTTAACACACTGTTGAGTTCTCAAGAAACGGACGCGTTCATCCGCACCCAAGTCCTTCCGGACCTCGGTGCGCGAGGCGCACATTTCATTTCCTTCAGTTTACCAGATCCGGACGATCCTTGTCAAACCGCCCGATCCGGGAGCTTCCGGACTCGCCTCTCTTCGAGGCAACCCTGCTAACTTACTCTAACTTTCGGCTCTTGTCCAACCGCGCGGCTGGAGCCACCCGAAAGTCGGGGTTCGTTCAGCGGGATGTCAGGGCCGATTGGCCCCGCGTTGAAAACTGTAGCAGCCTCTGGGCCGTGGAAGGTCCATCTTCGGTAACGAATGGACCTTCCCCTCGTGCGGACGGTTCAAACACCCAGGGCCGCGAGCTGGGCTTCCAGCCGTTCGATGTCGGCCGACGCCTGGCCGGCCCTGCTCCTGACCTTGTCCACCACATCCTGCGGCGCCTTGGCCATGAACTGCTCGTTGCCCAGCTTGGCCGCCACCTGCGCGGCCTCCTTGCGCGCGGCGGCCAGGTCCTTCTCCAGCCGCTTGCGCTCGGCGGCGACGTCGATGGCGCCGGCCGTGTCGATCTCCACGGTCACCGCACCCACCGTGAAGCGCGCCGTGGCATTGAACGACTCCGGCGGCTCCGTCAGCCGCAGCAGCGACCTGATCGCCGACTCCTGCCCGGACAGCGGCGTGCCTCTCAGCCCGAGCCGCGCCGCGACCTTCTGGCCGGGCTTGAGCCCTTGGTCCGAGCGGAACCTGCGGACCTCCGTCACCAGCTCCTGCAGCGCCGCGATCTCCGCCTCCGCGGCGGGATCCACGTAACGCTCCTCGCGCAGCGGCCACGGGGCCACCACGACCGACTCCCCGCCGGTGACGGCCCGCCACAGCTCCTCGGTCACGAACGGCACCAGCGGGTGCAGCAACCTCAGCAGCGCGTCGAGCACGTGGCCGAGCACCTGCCTGGTGTGCTCCTGCCCCTCACCGAGCTGGATCTTGGCCAGCTCCAGGTACCAGTCGCAGACCTCGTCCCAGGCGAAGTGGTAGAGCAGATCAGACGCCTTGGCGAACTCGAACTCCTCCAGGGCGGCATCGGCCGCCGCGATCACCGACTGCAGGCGCGAGAGGATCCACCGATCGGCCGCCGTCAGCTCGGCGCCGTCGAGCGAGCCCACAGCCGCGCCGTTCATCAGGGCGAACCGAGTCGCGTTCCAGATCTTGTTGCAGAAGTTGCGCGAGCCGGCCGCCCACTCCTCGCTCACCGCCACGTCCGCGCCGGGATTGGCGCCGCGCAGCAGGGTGAACCGGGTGGCGTCGGCGCCGAAGCGGTCGACCCAGTCGAGCGGGTCGACCACGTTGCCGAACGACTTCGACATCTTCTTGCCGTACTGGTCGCGGACCATGCCGTGCAGCGCGACGACCCGGAAGGGCGGCTCGCCGTCCATGGCGTACAGGCCGAACATCATCATCCTGGCGACCCAGAAGAACAGGATGTCGTAGCCGGTGACCAGCACGGAGGTCGGGTAGAAGCGCTCCAGCTCGGCCGTGCGGTCGGGCCAGCCGAGAGTGGAGAACGGCCACAGCCCGGAGGAGAACCAGGTGTCGAGGACGTCGGAGTCCTGGGTGTAGCCGGCCGGCGGCTCCTCGTCCGGGCCGACGCAGACGACCTCGCCGCCTGGGCCGTACCAGACCGGGATGCGGTGACCCCACCAGAGCTGACGGGAGATGCACCAGTCGTGCATGTCGTCGACCCAGTCGAAGTAGCGCTTGGCCAGCTCCGGCGGGTGGATGCGGGTGCGGCCGTCGCGGACGGCGTCGCCGGCGGCCTTGGCCAGCGGCGCGACGTTGACGAACCACTGCAGGGACAGCCTCGGCTCGACCACCGTCTTGCAGCGCGAGCAGTGGCCGACGGAGTGCAGGTAGGGGCGCTTCTCCGCGACGATCAGGCCTTCGGCGCGCAGCGCGGCGACCACGGCGGGGCGCGCCTCGAAACGGTCGAGCCCCTGGAACGGCCCGTGCGCGGTGATGACGCCGCGCTCGTCCATGACGGTCAGCGACGGCAGCGAATGACGCCGCCCGATCTCGAAGTCGTTGGGGTCGTGGGCGGGGGTCACCTTGACCGCGCCGGTGCCGAACGCCGGATCGACGTGCTCGTCGGCGACGACCGGGATCGTGCGGCCGGTGAGCGGCACCTCCACCATCGTGCCGATCAGATGGGCGTACCGCTCGTCGGAGGGGTGGACGGCCACGGCGGTGTCACCGAGCATGGTCTCGGCGCGCGTGGTGGCCACCACGATCTCGTCGGAGTAGCGAATCGAGACGAGCTCGCCCTCGTCCTCGCTGTGCTCGACCTCGATGTCGGACAGCGCGGTCAGGCAGCGTGGGCACCAGTTGATGATGCGCTCGGCGCGGTAGATCAGGCCGTCGTCGAACAGCTTCTTGAAGATGGTCTGCACAGCCCGCGAGAGCCCCGGGTCCATGGTGAAGCGCTCGCGCGACCAGTCGACGCCGTCGCCGAGCTTGCGCATCTGGCCGAGGATCCGGCCGCCGGACTCCTCCTTCCACTCCCAGACCCGCTCGACGAACGCCTCGCGCCCCAGGTCGTGGCGCGACTTGCCCTGCTTGGCCAGCTCGCGCTCGACGACGTTCTGGGTGGCGATGCCGGCGTGGTCCATGCCGGGCAGCCACAGCGTCTCGCGGCCCTGCATGCGGGCGCGGCGCGTGAGCGCGTCCTGGATGGAGTGGTCGAGCGCGTGCCCGATGTGCAGGACACCCGTCACGTTGGGCGGCGGGAGGACGATGCTGTACGGCTCGCGCGAGCTGCCCGGGTCGGCGCGGAAGTAGCCTTCGGATACCCAGCGCTCGTAGCTACGGGTCTCGACGTCGGCCGGTGTGTATTGAGTAGGCAGCTCTGGCGTTGTCACAGGAACCAATTCTAGGGAGGCGGGCAAGCGGAACGCCCCATGGTTTCCACCACGGGGCGTTCGGGTGCTGCCAAGGCCCGGCGACAGCCGGGCTGCTCAGGCCGACTTCTCCTGCGGCGTGTGCTGCTGCTTGACCGCGAGCTGATCGCGCGGGACGAGCGTCGGGATGGCGTGCTCCAGCACCGACTCGCGGGTGATGACCACCCGGGCGACATCCTGCCTGGAGGGCACCTCGTACATGACGGACTGGAGCACCTCCTCCAGGATGGCGCGCAGCCCGCGGGCGCCGGTGCCGCGCAGGATCGCCTGGTCGGCGATGGCCTCCAGGGCGCCGTCGGTGAACTCCAGCTCCACGCCGTCGAGCTCGAGCAGCTTGCGATACTGCTTGACCAGCGCGTTGCGCGGCTCGGTGAGGATCTGGATGAGGGCCTCGCGGTCGAGGTTGTGCACCGAGGTGATGACCGGCAGGCGGCCGACGAACTCGGGGATCATGCCGAACTTCAGCAGGTCCTCGGGCATCACGTCGGCGAAGATGTCGGCCGTGTCGATCTCTTCCTTCGACCGGATGATGGCGTTGAAGCCGATGCCCTTCTTGCCGATCCGCGACTCGATGATCTTTTCGAGGCCGGCGAACGCGCCACCGCAGATGAACAGCACGTTGGTGGTGTCGATCTGGATGAACTCCTGGTGCGGGTGCTTGCGGCCGCCCTGCGGAGGAACCGACGCGGTGGTGCCCTCCAGGATCTTCAGCAGCGCCTGCTGCACGCCCTCACCGGAGACGTCGCGCGTGATCGACGGGTTTTCGCTCTTGCGGGCGATCTTGTCGACCTCGTCGATGTAGATGATGCCGGTCTCGGCCTTCTTGACGTCGTAGTCGGCGGCCTGAATGAGCTTGAGCAGGATGTTCTCGACATCCTCGCCGACGTATCCCGCCTCTGTCAGCGCCGTGGCGTCGGCGATGGCGAAGGGTACGTTGAGCATCTTCGCCAGGGTCTGCGCCAGCAGCGTCTTGCCCGAGCCGGTGGGCCCGAGCAGCAGGATGTTGCTCTTGGCCAGCTCAAGAACGTCGTCTCTGCCCCGGTCGCCCGACTGCACCCGCTTGTAGTGGTTGTAGACCGCCACCGAGAGGGCCTTCTTCGCCTTGTCCTGACCGATGACGTAGGCGTCGAGGAACTCGTAGATCTCTCTCGGCTTGGGCAGGTTGTCCCACTTGAGCTCGGAGGACTCGGTGAGCTCCTCCTCGATGATCTCGTTGCAGAGATCGATGCACTCATCGCAGATGTAGACGCCTGGACCGGCAATGAGCTTTTTGACTTGCTTCTGACTCTTTCCGCAGAAAGAGCACTTCAGCAGGTCTCCCCCGTCGCCGATGCGTGCCACCCCAGATACTCCTTTGCGTGGGACCGCCCTGCTCCCGCGAGCAGTGTCTCCGGACATCCTCCGGACTAGGCCGAACCGCTCAGGTTTCGACGTTACCGTCTTCTGGGCCCTCAGTGAGCCCCCTAGCGGCGAGTCGCACCGGAACGTGCCCTATTGGGCAGCGCTCCGGTGCGTCACGTCTCGTCTAGGAAGCCACGGCCTGAGCTCGTTTCTTCCTGGACGGGATGATGTCGTCGATCAGACCATACGCCTTTGCCTCGTCCGCGTTGAGAATTTTGTCGCGTTCGATGTCCTTGCGGACGTCAGCGGAGGTCTTACCGGTGTGCCGGGCCACGATGTCCTCCAGCAGCGTGCGCATGCGGAGGATCTCGCGGGCCTGGATCTCGATGTCGCTGCCCTGGCCGCCACCCTCGGTGGACGGCTGGTGGATCAGCACCCGGGCGTTGGGCAGCGCGAACCGCTTGCCCGGGGTGCCGCCGGCCAGCAGCACGGCGGCCGCGGAGGCGGCCTGGCCGAGGCAGACGGTCTGGATCTCCGGCCGGACGAACTGCATCGTGTCGTAGATCGCCGTCATGGCCGTGAAGGAGCCACCGGGCGAGTTGATGTAGATGCTGATGTCACGGTCGGGGTCGAGCGACTCCAGCGTGAGCAGCTGGGCCATCACGTCGTTGGCCGACGCGTCGTCGATCTGCACCCCGAGGAAGATGATGCGGTCCTCGAAGAGCTTGTTGTACGGGTTCATCTCCTTCACGCCGTAGGACGTGCGCTCGACGAAGGAGGGGAGAACGTAACGGCTCTGGATGTTCATGTCAGCTCCCCCTAGGAAACCGGGCCCGCGGAGGGCACCTGACGCGCGCTGCGCACCACGTGGTCGATGAAGCCGTAGTCCTTGGCCTCCTCGGCCGTGAACCAGCGGTCACGGTCGGAGTCCGACTCGATCTGGTCCAGCGGCTGCCCCGTGTGGAAGGCGATCCGCTCGGCCAGCGTCTTCTTCACGTAGAGCATCTGCTCAGCCTGGATGGCGATGTCAGCGGCGGTACCGCCGATGCCGCCCGACGGCTGGTGCATCATCACCCGGGCGTGCGGCAGCGCGTAACGCTTGCCCCGCGCCCCCGCGGTGAGCAGGAACTGCCCCATCGAGGCGGCCATGCCCATCACCACGGTGGAGACGTCGTTCGGCACGTATTCCATCATGTCGTAAATCGCCATGCCCGCACTCACCGAGCCCCCGGGCGAGTTGATGTAGAGCGTGATGTCGCGCTCGGGGTCATCGGCGGCGAGCAGCAGCAGCTCGGCGCAGATGCGGTTGGCGATCTCGTCGTTGACCTCCTGCCCGAGCACAATGATGCGCTCGCGGAGCAGGCGCTGGTAAAGCTGGTCCTCAAGCCGGAAGGCGGAGCCGTTCTCACGGCCTCGAGACTCAGGCTGATAGAAGGTCGGCGGGCTGGTCACAGCGTCACCTTCCGATGCGTCGTAATCGATTGGCTTTGCTTGTGACCTTAACGCGCGCCGCCCACAGGTCATGCCCGGTCCCCCGGACTGTTCGCTGACGGCGCAGGTTCGCATGGATCGGCCGCTGTGGCCCTTCGCCGTGTCATGCGGCATTCGTCCTGGTTCTCGCCCGGCCAACCGGCGCGGCCCGCGCAGCCGCCACCTGCCGTACTCCCCTAGAGGCTCTCAGACGGCGCCCATGGTGTCGCGCGCGGGCGCGGTCTGGATGGGGAGCGTCCCCCGGCTGCCGTCCCCGCAGCGTCCATCTGAGCGCCCCGGCAGGGGGCGCACGCCCCGCGAAACCTCGCGGGCGGGCCACACCTTCCTGGTGCGAACGGCACAGTTCCGTGGTCGGGGAGGCCCTGGAGAAAAGTGAGAGCCCCCGGACCCGCAGGTCCGGGGGCTCCCGTCACGATCGAGCGTCAGGCCTCGGCCTTGTCCTCGGCCGGCTTGTCCGCGGACTCCTCGGCGTCCTCCTCGACGGGGGGCTCACCGTTGATCTCGGTGTAGATGGCCTTGAGGTCCACCTCGTTGCCGTCGGTGTCGACGACCTTGGCGGCGTCGCCCAGCACGGCCTTGGCCTTGTCGCGCACGATCTCGACCATGGCCAGCGTGAGCTGGTCGTTGTCGGCGAGGTGCTTGGCCAGCTCGTTGGGCTGCACGCCCATCTCCATGGCGCGGCGGACCACGAAGTTGGTCAGCTCCTGCTCGGAGACGCCCAGCTCCTCAGCCTTGACGATCTTGTCGAGCACGAAGCCGACCTTGATGGCGCGCGCGGAGTTCTTCTCGAACTCCTCGAAGCGCTCGTCCTCCGTCGTCTGGTACAGGCGGAAGAAGGCGTCACGGCTGAGGCCGCTCTCGGCCACCTGGTGGTCCAGGTTGTGCTTGCGCGCGTCGACCTCGGCCTTGAGCGCGCTGTCCGGCAGCGGGATCTCGATCTTCTCGAGCAGCGCGTCGAGCGCCTTCTCGCGGGCCTGGACGACCTGGTCGATGAGCTTGTTGCGGCGCGACTGCTCGCGGATGCTGTTCTTCAGCTCCTCGAGCGTGTCGAACTCGCTGGCCAGCTGGGCGAACTCGTCGTCCAGCTCGGGCAGCACCTTCTCCTTGACCGACTTGACGGTGATGATGACGTCGGCCTCCTCGCCGGCGTTCTCGCCGCCGACGAGCTCGGTCTTGAAGCTCTTCTCCTCGCCCGCGGACATGCCCTCGAGCGCGGCGTCGAGGCCCTGCAGCACGGAGCCGGCGCCGACCTCGTAGGAGACCTCGCTGGCCTGCTGCTCCTCGATGTTCTCGCCGTTGATCTCGGCGCGCAGGTCCATGACGACGAAGTCGCCGTTGGCCGCGGCGCGCTCCACGCCGGTCAGCGTGGCGAAGCGCTGGCGCAGCGCGTCGAGCTGCGTGTTCACGTCCTCGTCGGAGACCTCGGCGGAGTCGACCGTGACCTCGATGCCCTGGTAGTCGGGCACCTCGAAGTTGGGCCGGATGTCGACCTCGGCGGTGAACTCGATCTGCTCACCGTCGTCGATCTTCGTCACCTCGATGTCAGGCTGGCTGACGGGGAACACGTCGGCCTCGTCGACGGCCTGGCCATACAGCTTGGGCACCGCGTCGTTGAGGGTCTCCTCCAGCACTACCGCCCGGCCGAAGCGCTGTTCGATGATGCGGGCCGGAACCTTGCCAGGCCGGAACCCGGGGACGCGCACCTGCTGCGCGACCTTCTTGTACGCCGCATCCATGCTCGGGCGCAGCTCCTCGAACGGCACCTCGACAGTGAGCTTGACCCGGGTCGGGCTGAGCTCCTCGACAGCGGTCTTCACGGAATGGTCTCCTTGATCAAGCTACGAGTGATCGCGGGCGCGTCCAATCGGTACGGCTCGCGCGCCGCGCCCACATGAGCGGTGTTGGGCATGCTCCGCAACGGCGGCATCCAACGCCGATGGCCAGTCTAGGGCAGATGCACACCCAACCACGACGCCGCCGCCGTCAGAACTCCTCCGCGATCGCCCTCAGGAGCTCGATCGTCTCATCCGGAGTGGTGCTCACGGCGCACAGCCGCTCCATCACCTCGGTGTAGCGGTCCACGTCCTCACGCTTGTCCAGGTAGAGCGCGCTGGCGAGCTGCTCCACGTACACGACGTCGGGCAGGTCGGTGTCCGGGAAGCGCAGGATGCTGAACGCCCCGCCCTCCGCGCTGTGCCCGCCGAAGCTGAACGGCATGACCTGGATGGTGATGTTCGGCTGGCGCATCAGGTCGACGAGGTGCTCGATCTGCGCCCTCATCACCTCGGCCCCGCCGATGGGCCGCCTGAGCGCGGCCTCGTCGATCACGGCCCAGAAGACCGGCCCGTCCGGCCTGTCGAACATCCGCTGGCGCTCCAGCCGGAGATCCACCCTGCGGGCGATCTCCTCCGCCCCGATGCCCGCCGCACCGGCGGTCACCACGGCCCTTGCGTACTCCTTGGTCTGCAACAGTCCTGGCACGAACTGGACCTCGTAGGTCCTGATCCTGGCGGCGGCCTCCTCAAGGCCGACGTACGCCTGGAACCACGTGGGCAGGACGTCGTTGAACCGGTGCCACCAGCCAGGCTCGTTGGCGGTGGCGACCAGATCGAGGACGGCGGAGCGAGCCTGCTGATCCACGACCCCGTACAGGGTCAGCAGGTCCGCCACGTCGCGTTCCTTGAACCCCACCCGGCCGAGTTCCATTCGGCTGATCTTGGATTCCGACCCCCTGATGAGGTGGCCGGCCTCCTCGCGAGTGACGTTCTTCGCTTCCCTGAGCTTGCGCAGCTGGGAGCCCAGGAGGATGCGCAGCGCCGTCGGCCCGGAACCCGGCTGGTTCTGCGTCACTTTGCCTCCTATCAAGGTCCGCACACACAGTGACACCACATTGCCGGGTATGACAAGGTCTCAACCTCGTGTCCGGATTCGGAGATTTATCCCCAAAACGTCGCTTGCTCCTGCACATTGCAACTGCACGTGCATTTGGGTCTTGCAGGTGCCGCGTTCGTGACCCATGATGGCTTAGTGCATATTGGGCCAAACATGCACTAACCAAGGCTGAACGGGGAGGTATCGGCGGCATGGTGGAGGACCCTCTGGCCACTGCCGATTGCCTGCAGATAACCCGGGAGGTGGGCTTCGACCGCCTCCTCACGGGTGGCAAGCCGTACACGACCTCGTGCCCGTTGCCCTTCCAGGCCGACTCGGTGAAGACCGCCAGGGACGTCACCCGCAGGACACTGCGCGGCTGGGGCCTGCACGACCTGAGCGACGACGCCGCGCTGGTGGTCTCCGAGCTGGTGACGAACGCGGTCAGATACGCGATGTACGCGGCCGGCCGCAGGGAGATCGAGCTGCTGCTGATGCGGGTGGCGCCTCACGTGCTGCTCGCCGTGGCCGACCCCAGCGACGAGGTGCCCCGGCCCAAGGAGCCCGACTTCATCTCCGAGAACGGGCGGGGCCTGTACATCGTCGAGACCTACAGCCAGTGCTGGGGCTGGGACCCGCTGGCCCGCGGCGGCAAGGCCGTCTGGGCGCTCTTCCGCGCCGACGCCTGACGGTCGCTCCCTCTTCGCTACTCGCCGGTCACGCCGTCGATGCGCTCGCGCAACAGGTCCGCGTGGCCGTTGTGGCGGGCGTACTCCTCGATCATGTGTACGAGGATCCACCGGTGCGTGCACTCCTGCCCGTTACGGTCACCCACCGCGTCCAGCGGCTTGGCGTCCGAGATGGCCCGGGCGAGCCTGATCTCCTCCTGCCACGTGTCGAACGCCTCCTTCGCCGAGGCGGTGTCGACCTCCTTGAAGTCGGCGTCGTTGTCGCGGTCCTTGTCCCACAGCTTGGGCAGGTCCTCGCCGTTGAGCACCCGGCGGAACCACGAGCGCTCGACGTGCGCCATGTGCCTGACCAGGCCCAGCAGGGAGAGCGTCGAGGGCGGCGCGGAACGCTCGCGCAGCTGCTCCTCCGACAGGCCGTCGCACTTGACGGCCAGCGTGCCGCGGTGCCATTCGAGCCAGTTGTTCAGCATGGTCCGCTCGTCGCCGGCGTAGGGGGGAGGGGTTCTGTCGTCTGTCACGAGCCCCGACCCTATCCCCCGCCTCCCCGGTGCCTGACCCGGCTCTCCCGCTGGAGCAGCAGGTACGCCGCCTCCCGTACGGTGTCGTCCCTGACGTTGGCCACGAACTCCTCCGGCGTGCTCCCGCACAGGTGACGCAGGGCCGCGGAGCCGTCCAGCAGCGACTGGATCAGCGCCGGCTGCGCGGTCAGGCGGCGGGGGCGGCCGTCCTCTCTGGCGGCGACGCAGCCGTGCCTGCCCTCGTACACGAAGGGCGGCGGCAGCCGCGTGCCGTCCTCCAGGGTGACGGGGCGGGCGAGCGGGGTCCTGCGGTAGTTCGGCTCGGTGAGGTCGAGCGCGGCGAGCTGGTGCTCGTCCAGCCAGAGCACGAACAGCCTGGACGCCTCCCCCGGCGTCTCGATGGGCGCGGCCGGCACGTAACCCCACCTGCTCACGTGCGCGGACACGCCGGGCGCGATCCCCGGCACCTCGGCCACCGTCATCGGGACCACCGGCCGTACCCCGTGGTCGCGGAACTTCCTGCGCAGCTGGCTCGGCGCGGCGTTCGAGCCGACCGCCACGACGCGGTGGCGCGCGTCCAGCGGCGCCTGTCCCAGCGACGCCAGCAGCGCGGCGATCGCCGCGCCGCCCTGCCGCCACTCGTGCGGTACGTACGCGTCGTCCGCCAGCACCCCGGAGCCGGGCGGGATCCGGCCGGGGTAGGTGAGCGGGAAGGCCATCGGGTCGTCGGCGAAGAGCTCCACGCCCCCAGCATGCCCACCCGAGGACCACCTCTCAGAAGGCTCGCCCGATCTCTCAGGACGCTCGCCCGATCTCTCAGAAGGCTCGCCCGGAAACCGCCTCTCAGGACGCCCGCCCGGAAACCGCCGACAGCAGCCGCTCCGCGCTCTCCTTACGCCCCCACGCGACGAGCAGACAGAGCACCAGCAGAACCAGCGGCAACGCCACCCCGCCCTTGGACACGAACGCCTCGGTCAGCACGGCGCCCGCCATCAGCCCGGCCAGCGCCAGCCCCGCCGCCCCGGCCAGCCGCGGCACCAGCAGCGCCACCGCCCCCACCACCTCCAGCACCCCGACGAGGATCCGGAACCAGTCACCGAACCCGATCGCCTCGAACGTGGAGACCGACGGCTCGGCCCCCGCGAACTTCCCCAGAGCCGCCATCACGAAGAAGCCGGCCACCGCGATCTGCAGCACCCACAGGACGACACGCATGCGCGTTCCCTCCTCGTCGTTGTCGATGCCACCGACGCTAGGCACCGCGGCGAGCCGGCGGAATCGGCCTACCTGCCCACCAGGGGTGTACCTGGCTGCACCCCGCCGCGTGGACAGCACCGCCGTTCGCAGGGCAGGCTGTAGGGCATGGCCTCCCAACCTGACCAGCGCCTACGCGAGCTCACCCTGCTGCGCCGCGTGCGTGACAGGATCGACCGCGACTACGCGCAGCCGCTGGATGTGGAGGCGCTGGCGCGCGGCGTACACCTCTCGTCCGGGCATCTGAGCCGGCTCTTCCGCGCCGCCTACGGGGAGTCGCCCTACAGCTATCTGATGACCCGGCGCATCGAGCGCGCCATGACCCTGCTGCGGCGCGGCGACATGTCGGTCACCGAGGTCTGCTTCGCGGTCGGCTGCTCGTCCCTGGGCACCTTCAGCACCCGCTTCTCCGAGCTGGTCGGCATGTCGCCGAGCACCTACCGCCGCCTGGCGGCCGGCGACGCGGCCGGTCTGCCCAGCTGCGTCGCCAAGCAGGTCATGCGGCCGATCAGGAACCAGGAGGCGTCGCCCGACGGCGTCCGGCTGACGTGAGCGGCGGTGGGTTCTGCCCGGGTGCCTGCCGGGGTCAGTGGCAGCGCCGGTCGAACCCCGCTTCATGGGGTCCGTCGAAGAACCGTACGATGACGCCCTTGTACCCGTCCCGCCAGGAGCCGCTCGGATTGACGTAGACGGTGCCGGAGAGCTCGGCACCTTCGACACCCTCGAGCGCCACCAAGGCGTAGTGGCGGGCGATCTCAGCGTCGGGCAGGTTCGTGAGCAGGGGCAGGTGGACCAGATAGTCGCAATGATTGCTGTTGCCCTACTGGACCGTGTGGGTGGCGATGAGGGCCAGGAGCGCCAGGCACACGAAGAACGGCAGCCTGCTCCATTGCTTCGGTAACTCCTTCTGGGCCGCCTCGGTCAACACCATGCCGGTCTCCGGACTCTTCGATGATCAGTACGGGAGCGGCACTGCAACGGAATCCAGCGCCGCCTTCCTCCGCGTCCCTGTCGATCGCTCACCGCTGGGACACCCTGTGCATCATCCCCCGCCGACGGGTGTCCAGCACAGTGCTGCAAGCCGCCTACGCCGGAGGCGAGCGCGGTCACGTATGGACAAGCGAAAGGCCCCTCCCGCATCGGGAGGGGCCATCGAGCTGGTCGGGGCGACAGGATTTGAACCTGCGACTTCTTGCTCCCAAAGCAAGCGCGCTGCCAAGCTGCGCCACGCCCCGTCTCGCCGAGTGCGCATGCGCTCCGGGACTCCGGTACGCTTACGCCCTGACGACCGGATGAAGTCTAGACCAGAGTTCGACCGGTTCGCGCGGACGTAGCTCAATGGTAGAGCCCTAGTCTTCCAAACTAGCTACGCGGGTTCGATTCCCGTCGTCCGCTCCAGCACGGCGAAGGGCCAGGTCAACCCCGGGAGGGGGAGCCTGGCCCGAGGCTTTTCCAGGCCTCCTCGGTCGCCTCGGCGAGGGAGCGCATCCGCTCGCCGTACGTGTCGTGTCCGTCGAGGATGAAGCCGCCGTCGCCGTACGGGAGCTCGCAGAAGCTGGTGCGGAAGCGGGCGGGAGGGCCGCCGGCGGGCAGCGGGGCGTACGGGTTCAGGGGCGTCATGTCGTAGCTTGCCCTGGCTCGGTGGTTGTTGCGGGCCACCTGGTGGGCCCGGAGCCGCTGGACGGCGTCGAGGCCCTGGTCCAGGTAGAACTGGAGCCAGCGGAACTGGCTGTCGAGATACTTCTCGTGCCCGCGTGCGGGGTGCTGGAGGAGGTAGACGCAGACCACGACCGCGTGCCACCGGTACATCTCCGGGTCGAGCTGCTCCTCTGCCAGGATCGTGTTGTAGTAGTCGGCGCACAGGCCGAGCGGGCCCGCTGTCGCGCCGCAGTCGCATTCCGCCATGGCGGGCACCCTAGCGAGGCCGTCACGGGTGCGTCGACGGCATTTCGGGCGCTCGTAAGCTGTGCTCGATGCGTGTGCGACCGATCTCCCGTGAGGCTCTCGTCGAGGAGCTGGCCGAGCTGATCTCAGCCCGGCCGCAGGGCTCGTGGGTGCGCGTGGCCGTGGACGGGGCTCCGCCCGCGCGGCCGGGGGCGCTGGCCGACGAGCTCGTGGCCCCGCTGCGGCTGCGCGGGCGGCCCGTGTTGCGGGTGTCGGCGGGTGACTTCCTGCGGCCCGCGTCGTTGCGGCTGGAGTACGGCAGGACGGATCCCGACGCCTACTACGACGACTGGCTCGACGCCAAGGCGCTGCGCAGGGAGGTGCTGGATCCGCTCGAACCGGGAGGGTCGGGGCGGGTGCTGCCCGCACTGTGGGACAGCGGGATCGACCGGGCCTACCGGGTGCCGTACACCGAGCTGCCATCGGGCGGGGTGGTGCTGGTGGACGGGGCGTTGCTGCTGGGGCGGGGGCTGGCGTTCGAGGTGAGCGTGCACGTGTGGCTGTCGCCGAAAGCGCTGGAGCGGGGGACGGGCGAGGGCGAGCGCTGGACGTTGCCCGCCTACGAGCGCTACGAGCGGGAGGCCCGGCCCCAGGAGGTGGCGGACGTCGTCGTACGGGCCGATCATCCCGAAAGGCCCGCTGTGCTGGTCCGGTGAGCGTCCCCCGATCGCTCGGCATCTCTGGCGAGTCGCACGCGGGCGGCGCAGACTGAAGCGATGATCCCTGGCGACTGGTACAACATCGTTCCTGATCTGCCCGCCCCGCCCCCTCCGCCGCTGCACCCCGCCACCCGGCAGCCTGTGGGCCCCGCCGACCTGGCGCCGCTGTTCCCGATGGAGCTGATCGGTCAGGAGGTCAGCGGCGAGCGGTTCATCCCGATCCCTCAGGAGGTGCTGGACGTCTACCGGCTCTGGCGGCCGACGCCGCTGATCCGGGCGCGCCGGCTGGAGCGGTCGCTGGGCACTCCGGCCAGGATCTACTACAAGTACGAGGGCGGCTCCCCCGCCGGCTCACACAAGCCCAACACGGCCGTGCCACAGGCGTACTACAACGCCCGTGAGGGCGTGCGGCTGCTGACCACGGAGACGGGCGCGGGTCAGTGGGGCTCGGCGCTGGCGTTCGCGTGCTCGCAGTTCGGGCTGGAGTGCCAGATCTGGATGGTGCGGGCGTCCTACGACCAGAAGCCGTACCGCCGCTCGCTCATGCAGGTGTACGGCGCCACCGTGCACGCCAGCCCGTCCCCCGTGACGGGCGCGGGCAGCAAGATCCTCGCGGACGATCCGGCCTCCCCCGGCAGCCTGGGCATCGCGATCAGCGAGGCGGTCGAGGTGGCCGGCGCGACGCCCGACGCCCGGTACGCGCTCGGCTCCGTGCTCAACCACGTCCTGCTGCACCAGACGGTGATCGGCGAGGAGGCGCTGGCGCAGCTTCCCGAGCTGCCGGACCTGGTCATCGGCTGCACCGGCGGCGGCTCGAACTTCGCCGGCCTGGCCTTCCCCTTCCTGCGCGAGAAGCTGGCCGGGCGGATCGGCACGGTGTTCAGGGCGGTCGAGCCGGAGGCGTGCCCGTCGTTCACGCGTGGCTCCTACGCCTACGACTTCGGTGACACGGCCGGCTTCACGCCGCTGCTCAAGATGCACACGCTGGGGCATTCTTTCGTGCCCGATCCGATCCACGCCGGTGGGCTGCGCTATCACGGCATGTCGCCGCTGCTGTCGCACATGTACGACCTGGGCCTGTTCGAGGCGGTCACCCGCGCCCAGAACGAGTGCTTCGAGGCTGGTGTGCGCTTCGCCAGGACGGAGGGCATCCTGCCCGCGCCCGAGCCCACGCATGCGCTGGCCGAGACGATCGCCGAGGCGCTGCGTTGCAAGGAGAGCGGTGAGGAGAAGGTCATCCTGACCGCGCTGTGCGGTCACGGTCACTTCGATCTGGGCGCCTACGATCGGTATCTGGCGGGCGAGCTGGAGGACTACACGCTGCCCCAGGAGCGCATCGACCAGGCCCTGACCGAGCTGCCAGGCTGAACAAGGGGCGATCGGCCGAGCGCGAGTGACCCGCTGAAGGTGGATGGCCGCCCTCTCCCGCAAGGGCGGCCGCCCGTCATCGGGCCGTGGGCCGCTTGCCGTGGTTCGCCTTCTTCTTCTTGCGTGCCCTGCCCTTGCGTGCGCGCCTGGCCATAAGCTCGCCTCCGGTGAATCTCCGGTGATCGGTGAGCCCCCACCGTCCCCCGTCGCGCTGACCAGCGCAAGCGTTCCAGCGCTAACTAACATTCCCCAACAATTCCGTGTCATAATTTGGTGGAATCTGTTGGAAGGAGCGGGGCGTGCTCGCACAGCAGCGTCAGCAGGCGATTCTCGAACGCGTGCGCAGCAACGGCGGCGTCCGGGTGGCCGACCTCGTCCGCGAGCTCGGCGTCTCCGACATGACCATCCGTCGCGACCTCGAGGTGCTGGCCGAACGCGGGCTGCTGGAGAAGGTGCACGGCGGCGCGACCGCGCTCGGCCCCGGCTCGACCGAGGAGCCCGGGTTCACCGCCAAGTCCGCCCGGCAGCAGCAGGAGAAAGAGGCGATCGCGCGGCACGCCGCCACGCTGGTCCGTCCCGGCACGGCCGTGGCGCTGTCGGCGGGCACCACCACGTGGGCGCTGGCGCACCACCTGATCGGCGTGCCCGAGCTGACCGTGATCACCAACTCGATCCCGGTCGCCGACGTCTTCCACCGCAACCCGCGCGCCGACCGCACGGTCGTGCTGACCGGGGGCGTACGCACGCCGTCCGACGCCCTGGTGGGCCCCGTCGCCGTGGCCGCGATCCGCCGCCTGCACGTGGACACGCTCTTCCTGGGCGTGCACGGGATGAGCGTGCGCGCCGGGTTCACCACTCCGAACCTGCTGGAGTCCGAGACCGACAGGGAGCTGGTGACGGCCGCGACCCGGCTGGTCGTCCCCGCCGACCACACGAAGTGGAACACGGTCGGCATCAGCACCATCGCCGAGCTGAGCGAGGCCGACGTGGTCATCAGCGACGCGGGGTTGCCGGAGGACGCACGCACCGAGCTGGCCGAACGGGCCGGAGAACTGATCATCGCGGAGGGCACCCCTTGAAGCGCACCATCACCCATCTGGCCGACGGCCGGGAGCTGATCTACTTCGACCGGCGTGACGACGCCGACAGGAGCGCGATCGACCGGCGGACGCTCGGCCCCCGGCCGGTGGCGTCGGAGATGCGGTACGACCCGCTGACGGAGGAGTGGATCGCGATCGCCGGGCACCGGCAGACGCGCACGTTCCTGCCGACCGGCGGCACGGCCGAGTGCCCGCTGTGCCCCTCGTCCGACACCCGGTCGACGGAGATCCCCGCCCACGACTACGACGTGGTCGTGTTCGAGAACCGTTTTCCCTCCTTCTCCACAAATTTCGGGACTTATGAGGAGCCGGGCGGGCTGAGCGAGGTCCGTCCTGGCGTGGGGCGGTGCGAGGTGGTGTGCTTCACCTCCGATCACGACTCCTCCTTCTCCAAGCTCCCCGACTCCCAGGTGGAGCTGGTCATGGAGGCGTGGGCCGACCGTACGGCCGAGCTGTCCCAGATCGAGGGCGTGGAGCAGGTGTTCTGCTTCGAGAACCGGGGCGCCGAGATCGGCATCACGCTGGCCCATCCGCACGGCCAGATCTACGCCTACCCCTACGTCACCCCCAGGACCAAGCTGCAGCTCGCCGCCGCCGGCCGCTACACCAAGGGCAACCTGTTCGCCGACGTGCTGGCCGCCGAGCGGGAGGCGGGCACGCGGGTGGTGGCGAGCAACGAGCTGTGGACCGCGTTCGTGCCGGCCGCCGCGCGCTGGCCGTTCGAGGTGCACGTGTATCCGCACCGGCAGGTGCCCGACCTTGCGGCGCTGACGGAGGAGGAGCGGGCGGCGTTCGCACCCCTCTACACCTCCGTGCTGCGCGCGTTCGACGGATTGTTCGACATGGTGATGCCGTACATCTCCGCCTGGCACCAGGCGCCGGTGCGGGCGGGCAGGGAGCTGGGATACCTGCACCTGGAGCTGTTCAGCATCAGGCGGGCGGCGAACAAGCTCAAGTTCCTGGCCGGCTCGGAGTCCGCGATGGGCGCCTTCGTGAACGACGTTCTGCCGGAAGAGGCGGCCCGGCTGATTCGATCACAGATTGATCACTAATAGATTTCTACTTAAGGTCGCATGACCCGTGATCTACCACTAATATCCCCATATGCATCGGCCGTAACGGTCGTAGTACGCCTAATCCCGGGCGCCTCGCCCGGGAGCCGGGGACCCAAACCGCACCTGGGGTGAATCCGCTACGGCGGTAGGGAATCGCACCTCCCATGCCCGAACCCGTCAGCTAACCCGGCCGGCAGAGGGAGAGGAACATCTACGTGGCGGCTTCGTCCCCCGCGATTCTTGCCATCGGCCTCATCACCGCCACCGCCGTCACCCTGTCGGCGTCCCCCGCCACCGCCATGCCGGCGACATCCGCCACCGCCGCCGCCCTGTCGGCGGCATCCGCCACCGCCGCCGCCACCGCCGCAGCAGCGCCCAAGCCGACGGAGTCCGAGCTCCGCGCCCAGCTCAAGCAGCTCAACAGCAAGGTCGACAAGCTCATCGAGCAGTACAACCTCAAGCGCGTCGAGCTGGCCAAGGCCCAGGACGCCGCCAAGGCCGCCGCGGCCAGGGCGGCAGCGGCGGAGCAGACGCTGGCCGCCGCCGAGCAGCGAGTCGCCGACATCGCCCGCCTGCGTTACCAGAACGGCGACCCCTCCGCGCTGCCGGGCTTCATGCTCCCGACGGACGCCGGCACCGCGGCCCTGCTCGAACAGCTCACCGCCGAGCAGCAAGCACTCGTCGCGACCGTGGCCAAGGCCCGCGACGACAAGAAGAAGGCCAGCGAGGAGGCCGCCGCGCTGACCGAGCGGATCAAGTCGGACGCCGCCAAGGTGGACGAGCAGCGCGACGAGGCCGAGGACGTCATCGACGACATCAAGGACAAGCTCCAAGACCTCGTCCCGTTCGGGACGGGCCGCAACGCCAACGGCACCTGGGCCCCCGAGCTGCCCACCGGCTCCGACAACATCACCGCCCGGACCCGGCTGATGAAGGCCCAGGTGGAGAAGAACTTCTCGCTGCCGTTCACGGTCGGCTGCTTCCGCTCGGGCTCCAGCGGCGAGCATCCGCTCGGCCGGGCCTGCGACTTCATGATGAGCACGGGCGGCTCGATGCCCTCGGCCGCCAACAGCGCGCTCGGCGACCGGATCGCGGCCTGGGCGATCGCCAACAAGGACAAGCTCGGCGTGAAGTACGTGATCTGGAAGCAGCGCATCAACCAGGGCTCCGGGTGGCGGGCGATGTCGGACCGCGGCAGCGTCACCGAGAACCACTTCGACCACGTGCACATCTCGATGAACTAGGACGCCCCGCACGCCGAGGGACAGAACCTGGCCTCCGGGTGACGCGACGACGGCTCGTCCAGGATCGGCTGCCGCTGCCCCTTCAGGTGCCGGTCGAGGAAGGCGGCCACGTACGTGCGGGTCAGCTCGGCGGCGCGCTGCGCGGGCAGGGTGCCGTAGGCGGGCGTGACCCCGAGCGAGCCCTGCAGCAGCGGCCCGTCGGTGAACGACTGGTGCTCCGCCCCCGTCAGCACGATCCACCGCTTCCACCCGCTCAGCAGCTTCCAGTCACGCTCCCAGGACGGGTCCCGGCCGCCGGGCACGTGCTGCGGCGTGCCCAGGAACAGGAACGGCCGGGAGAACCCGCTCTTCGGGATGCGGGCGTAGGTGGTGCCGTCCATGTCGATCCCCGCGCGGATGCGCGGGTCCCGCAGCATGGACGCGACGGCGCCGGCCCCGCCGATCGACTGGCCGACCATGGCGGTCCTGGAGCGGTCGAGCACCCCGGCGCCGTCCCACTCCGACGGCAGCCGGTCCAGCACGAACGACACGTCCGCCGCCCGGCCCAGGACCACGCCCGTGCCGAAGCCGGGGTCGGCGTCGCTGTCGCACGCCAGGCACTCCGCGACCGTCCCGTCGGCCAGGGTGGTGGCGTAGCTCTCGTAGGGGTGGTCGACGCCGGCCACGACGTAGCCGCGGCTGGCCAGGTCCTCGGCCAGGGACGTGAGCGTGCTCACCGGCTTGGTGAAGCCGGGCGAGAGCACCACCAGCGGCAGCCCGCGGCCGGTGGGCGCGGCGTCCGCGACGGCGTTCGTGCCTGTCCTGCTGAGTGTGTCGGGCGGGACGGCAGCGCTGCCCAGCTTCTTCAGCATCAGCTCCGACTCCTTGGGCGACATGTACGGCGCCCGCCGCCCCTCCCGCTGCTCCGTCGGGTACCAGAGCGTGACCTTCAGCTCCCTGGCCTCGGCGTCCAGGTTCCACGGGTCGGGCCGGGAGGTGTCCTTCAGGTGCAGGACGGTCGTGCCGACCGGCCGGTCGCCGGTGGGCGCGGGCAGGGTCGCCGGGCCGGAGGGCGGCGGCGACACGGCGGCGGGCCTGGGCGGGGTGGGCGCTGTGCAGGCGGAGGCCGCGAGGACGGCCAGCCCGGCGAGCGCCACCGCGATCGGTCTCATGTGGCGATCCGTTCTGTTCACTTGCGCAGCAGGGTCAGGGCCTGGGCCAGGGCGGGGTCGCGGCCGGCGGCCGCGTCGCGCGGGGTCTGGACCACGTGGTGGTCGGGCGGCACGCCGATCCGGTCGATCACCTCGCGGTTCGGGCCGAGGTGGTGCTTGGTGGGGAAGCTCAGCACGGTGTTGTCGGCGAGCAGGAACGGCTCCGCCGGCCCGGAGATCACCCCGGCTGTCCTGGTGCCGACCAGCCGGCCGATCCGCAGGTCCTTGACGGCGGAGGCGACGTGCTCGCACGCCGAGGCGCAGCTGCGGTCGGTCAGCACGGCCAGCGGTAGCCCGACCAGCTCGACGGTGTCGTCGGTGCGGAAGACCTCGCAGGCGCCGTCGGCGGCGCACTGATGGCCGGTGACCTTCCCGTGGGCGAACCCGCTGACCAGCCGCATCGCCTCCTTCGGCTGGCCGCCGTTGTTGCCGCGCAGGTCGAGCACGACTCCGGTGAGCGTCCTGCCGGTACGCAGCCTGGCGATCGCGTTCAGTGCCCGCTTCGCCGAGTCGGGGGCGAAGCCGGACACCCGTACGTAGGCGACGCCGCCGTCCAGCAGCCTGGACCGGACCACTTGCAGGGAGGCGAGGTCGCGCGGGTAGAGGCCGGGTTCGAGGGTCACGGTCCAGCGGCGGCCGGTGCTCTCCCGCAGCAGCCGGAGCCGTACCGGGCGCGCCTCCGGGTAGCGCGGGTAGAGTGCGGCGATCGCGGGGGTGGGCTCGCCGTCGATGAAGGGCGCCGAGCCGTTGATCGACTCGATGACGTCGCCGGGGCGCACCCCGGCGGCCCGCGCCGCGCCGCCCTCCACGGCGGTGACGAACAGCGGGGGCAGGCCGGCGCCCGGGTTGATGTCCACCTGGGGACCGTTGACGTTCGCCGTCAGGCCCAGGCCGTAGCCGTCGCCGTCGTAGTAGTCGGGGTGCCGCCCGGAGGCGTGCGCCCAGCGGGCGTGGTTGTCGCCGAGGGCGGCCACCATCGCGTCGAGGGCACCGGTGACGAGCTTGCCGCGCAGGTCGGGGACCTGGTCGGTGACCTGCTTGACCACGGTCTCGAAGGCCGCCCAGTCGGCCTTCCTGTCACCGGTCAGCGCGGGCATGGTGGCGTCGGGCACGTCGCGCCCGCCGCGGTTGAGCTCCTGCGTCAGGGCGACGAAGGCGGCGGTCAGCAGCGAGCGGGCGTCGAGCGTGGCCGCGCCGTAGTAGCGGTCGAGGATGCAGAAGTAGGCCTGCTCGACGATGTCGATCGTGGTGGGCCGCTGCGCTCCGACGGGTCCCTGGGGGCGGGCGCAGGCCGTGCCTGTCGCGGTGCCGGCCTGGCTGCGCGGCGGCGCCGGCGCGGTGCAGGCCGCCGCCAGGAGCAGGGCGAGCCCGGCCGCCACCGTCCTGACGGTCATGACAGCCGCCTTCTGACCCACCAGAAGGACAGCCCCGTCAGGCCGAGGGTGAGCAGGGCGTACAGGCCGGTCTCGATCCACTGCAGCGGCCAGAACCGCTCCAGCGGCTGGTAGGTGGCCTGCTGCCGGTAGCCGAGCCGGTTGACCTCGACCATGCACGCCTCCCCGCCCTGCGGCCCGGCGCCCGACTGGGAGCAGGGGCCCGAGGTGGTGGAGACGGGGATGGGTGCGGGCTCGCCGCTGGGGGCGATCACGCGTCCCGACGGGTCGACGAGATCGCTGGACAGGGTCCAGGAGCCCGTGTGCCCGGGGATGGCCGATTCGATGGCCAGGGAGAAGGAGCCGTCGCGGCCCATGTTCAGCCCGTCGACGTTCTGCCTGCCGAGCTCGAAGGTGGCCGTGACGGGAGGGATCAGGTAGGGCCTGACCAGGAGCGGCACGGCGATCTGGACGGTGGCGAAGACGAGCAGGGTGAGTGCCATGGCGGCCAGGGTGCGGCGGACGAACATGCCCACGGTCACGCCGAGGGCGAAGGCGAAGGCCGCGTACCCCAGCGGGGCGATGCCGCGAGCGCTGAACACCAGCGGGTCCATGAGCGCGAACCCCTCGGGCGCCGACTGGTCCAGCGGCCCCGACCACCAGGTCACCGCCAGTCCGCTCACCCCGGCGGCGGCCATCGCGACCAGGCCGGTGAAGCCGAGCTTGACCGCCAGCCACCTGGTCCTGGTGATGCTCTGGTTCCACACCAGCTGGTACGTGCCCGCCTCCAGCTCGCGGGTGATCAGCGGAGCCCCCCAGAAGAGCCCGACCAGGGCGGGCAGGATCAGCACGACCAGGGTGCTCGCCAGGAACGGGATCTCGTAGTCCTGGAAGAACCGGTCGTAGAACAGCTCGCAGTCCTCGCCGCGGACGCAGGAGCCGACACCGCTCGCGTGGTCGGCGGCCAGCTGCGAGCCGGTCAGCAGCAGGATGGCGGCGAGCAGCACGAGCAGGGCCGCCGTCATGGTGGCCGCGCCGCGCAGCTGCCGCCAGGTGAGCCAGATCATCGTGCGGCCTCCAGGGCGAAGCGCCGTTCGGCGGTGGCGTTGTCCATGTAGGCCAGGACGAGGTCCTCCAGACTGAGCCGACCGGCCGTCCAGGCGGGGCCGGGGGGCGCGGCGTCGCCGTACACGACGAAGGTGCTCTGCCGGTCGGTGTGCCGGGCGGAGACGACGCGCCTGCCGTCGGGCAGGGCGCCGTCGCGGGGGCCGGTGAGCCGGTGGTGGCCTGCCAGCAGGTCCTCGGTCCGGCCCGCGACCTGCACGCGCGAGTCGACGAGCACGATCAGGTAGTCGCAGGTCCGCTCCAGGTCGGAGACCAGGTGGGAGGAGAGCACCACGCTGAGCCGGTGCTCGGCGGTGGCCTCCATCAGGCTCTGCAGGAACTCGCGGCGGGCCAGCGGATCGAGGGAGGCGACCGGCTCGTCCAGGATCAGCAGCTCGGGCCGCTTGGCCAGGCCGAGGGTGAGGGCGAGCTGGGCGCGCTGGCCGCCGGACAGTCTGCCCGCGCGGTGGGCGGGGTCCAGGCCGAGCCGTGCCAGCCGCCCCTGCGCCAGCGGGGCGTCCCAGCGCGGGTTGAGCCGGGCGCCCAGCCGCAGGTGCTCGGCGACGGTCAGGGCCGGGTAGACGGGGGTGTCCTGGGCGACGAAGCCGACCCTGGCCAGTTGTGCGGGGCCGGCTGCGGGCCGGCCGCCCAGCACGCCGATGCCGCCGGTCGTGGGCTCCAGCAGGCCGGTGGCCAGCTTGAGCAGCGTGGTCTTGCCTGCGCCGTTGGGGCCCACCAGGCCGACGACGTGGCCTCGGGGGATGTCGATGGTGCAGTCGCGCAACGCCCAGCGCCTGCCGTACCGCTTGCCCAGTCCGTGTGCTTCTAAGACAGCACTCACGTCGTTCCTCCATTTATCTAGTGTCCTAGCACTTTAGGAAGACAGATGTAGGGAGACGGTAAAGAGCGAGGGGCAGCCGTCAGCGCGGCGGCGCGGGATCGCCGTCGCGTCACGTGAGCGATGGGAAGATCAGGGCATGCGGGCGATGAGGGACTTGGGCGCGATACGGCGGTAGGCGTCGGACACGATCTCCGCCACCTCGTCCCAGTCGACATCCGGCACGTCGAGGTAGACGCCGAGCCAGCCGCGGTGCCCGACGTACGGCGGCCGGAAGAACCGCTCGGGGTCCTCCGAGACCAGCTCCTCCTGCGCGCCGGGAGGAGCGGCGCACCAGAACGCGAGCCGGTCGTCATGGTGATGGTCGGCGAACATCACGAAGGTCTTCTTGCCCCTGACGAACCACGTCGGCTCCCCGTGCGAGAGCCGCTCGGTGGTCTCGGGCAACGCCAGGCACAGGGCCCGCAGCCGCTCCAGCGCGTCCACGGGCGGCACTCAGTTCGTCAGCGTGAGCGGGTTGACGAGGTCGGCGTAGACCAGCAGGCCCGCCATGATCATCATGACGATCGCGATCGCGTACGTCAGCGGCAGCACCTTCGCGATGTCCACGTAGGCGGGCTCCGGCCGCTTCATGAGCCGGGCGTAGCCCCGCTTGACGCCCTCCCACAGGCCGCCCGCGACGTGGCCGCCGTCCAGCGGCAGCAGCGGGATGAGGTTGAACATGCCGATCGCCAGGTTGAAGCCGGCCAGCAGGTTGACGAAGATGGCGATCTTCTTCTCGGTGGTCAGGGCGTCGGAGGCGAGGATCTCGCCGCCCATGCGGCCCGCGCCGACCACGCCGACCGGGCCCTCGGGGTCGCGCTCCTCGCCGGAGAAGGCGGCGTGCCAGACGCCGACCATCTTCTCCGGCAGGTTCAGCAGCGAGCTCGCCACCCTGCCCGTCAGCTCGCCCATGTAGCCGATGACCTGGCCGATGCTCTGCTGCTGCATCACCTCGGTGGGCAGCACACCGAGGAAGCCGACGTTCTTGTCGATCTTGTCAGGGTCCTGCAGGTTGGGGCGGTCCTGGGCGATGAGCGTGACGCTCAGCGTCTGCGGCTTGCCGTCGCGGACGATGCCGACCTGCACCGGGCCGGGACCGTGGGAGCGGATCAGCCGGGTGGCGTCCTCCCAGGAGCCGATCTTCTGGCCGTTGAAGCTGACGATGTGGTCGCCGGGCTTCATGCCCGCCTGCGCGGCCGGGGTGGGCTTGTCGGCCGCCGTGCACTGGGTGCGCTGCTCGGAGATCGGGATCACGCACGTGTTGGTGTCGGGCGAGACGATCGGCGCCCAGGTGGGCAGGCCGATGCCGACCAGCAGGATGGTGAAGAAGATGAAGGCGAGCACGAAGTTCATGGCCGGGCCGCCGGACATGATGATGACCTTCTGCCACCACTTCTTGCGGTAGAAGACGCGGTCCTCGTCGCCGGGGCGCACCTCTTCCTGGGCGGCGTCGCGGGCCGACTCGATCAGCCCCTGCCACGGGCCCGTCGCCGTGCTCCTGAGCCTGCCCGGCTCGTCGCCGGGGCGCGGCGGCAGCATGCCGATCATGCGGATGTAGCCGCCGAACGGGATCCACTTGATGCCGTACTCGGTCTCGCCCCTGCGCCGGGACCACGCCGTGGAGCCGAAGCCCACCATGTACTGGGTCACCTTCACGCCGAAGAGCTTGGCCGGCACGAGGTGGCCCACCTCGTGCAGCGCGATGGAGACCATCAGGCCGAGAAGGAACAGGATGATCCCCACGACGTAGAGCCAGTTCATCTAGGCGCGCTCCCCGGCAGACGACAACAGACGAAAGGACCGACAGCCCCAGAGTAGTCGAACTCCCCACGGCTCATGGCGTACTGCTTTTCCTCGGCATTGACAGCTTGCGATCGCACGATCACTCTGGGAGACGACGGAGGGGGACGTCTTGATCCGCATACTGATCGCCGAACATGTGCCGTTGGTTCGCCGTGGTCTGCTGGCCACCCTTGGGGCCGAGCCCGACCTGCGGGTGGTGGCAGAGACCGGGCACGGGGAGGAGGTGGTGCGCGCCGCGTTGTCGTCCGAGGCCGACGTGGCCGTGCTGGACCTCGACCTGCCGGGGCCGCCGGTGACCGGCGAGCTGGCCGAGCGGGTGCCGCGGTGCCGGGTGCTGATCCTGTCGGCCGCACCCAATCCCGGGCAGGTGCGCGAGGCGCTGGCCGGGCCCGCGCTGGGGTTCATGAGCCTGTGCGTGCCGCCCGAGCGGCTGGCCGAGGGGGTGCGCCAGGTCGCGGCGGGGCGGCAGGCCATCGAGGCGGAGCTGGCCGTGGCCGCGCTGCAGTGCGCGTCCAACCCGCTGACCAGGCGGGAGCTGGACGTGCTGCGGATCGCGGCGGGCGGGGCCCGGTCGACGGAGATCGCCGACGAGCTGTTCCTGTCGGTGGGCACGGTGCGCAACCACCTGTCGCGCATCATGTGCAAGACCGGCGCGCGCAACCGGCTGGACGCCGTGCGCATCGCCAGCGACTGCGGCTGGTTGTGAGGGGACGCGGCGGCTACGGCTTGCGAGGGGGACCAGGCACGTACAGCTTGTGAGGGGACGAGGCGCGTACGGTGACGGGACCCGGAGGAGCCGCGCCGCTCCGCCGGGGCCCGAACACCTAGAGGATCCCAGCCGGGCAGAGCCCGCTGCCAGTGACCGCCATCACGACCGGCCCGTGTGAAACGTCACGGGTGCGCGGGCGTGCGGCCTCACGGACGCCAGATGAGCACCAGCGCGCAGTCGTCGTTGTGACCGGAGGACATGGCGTTGACCAGCGCCCTGGCGCCGTCACGGAAGCCGGAGGGCAGCAGCCGCTCCGCCTCGCCGAGCAGCCGGTCGAGGCCGGCGTCGATGTCGCGCCCCGGCTGCTCGATCAGCCCGTCGGTGAACAGCAGCAGCGCGTCGCCCTTGCGCAGGGTGCCGCTGTCGGGCTCGCAGTGCAGGTCGGGCACCACGCCGAGGACCACGCCCTTGGCCGAGGCGACCTGCCAGTTGCCGGTGCCCGCGTCGAACTTGACCACCGGCGGATGCCCGGCCGAGGTGATCGTGTAGTCGCCCGTCGCCAGGTCCAGGCGTACGTGCACCGCGGTCACGAACCCCTCGTCGCCCCGCTGCCTGTGCAGGTAGGCGTTGCACGCGGGCAGGAAGTCCTCGACCGAGCCGAGCAGCCCGCCGAACGTGCCCGACAGCAGCAGCGCCCTGGTGCCCGCGTCGACGCCCTTGCCCGACACGTCGACCAGGGCGATCTCGACGGAGTCGCCGTCGCGCATGGACACCAGGAAGTCGCCGCCGAACGAGGAGCCGCCCGCCTGCTTGAGCACCACCTTGCCGCCCCAGTCCTTGGGCAGCGGGGGCAGCTCGCCCTGGCTCCTGAGCCGGTCGCGCAGCTCCAGCAGCATGGCGTCGCCGCGCAGCCCCTGCACGCCCAGCTTGCCCCTGGTGCGGGCCATGAGCACGGCCAGCACGGCGGTGAACGCGATGGTCACGGTCAGCCCCAGCCCGACCCGGCCCGCGCCGAGGTTGGCGGCCACGTACGCGAGCGCGGCCCCCACCCCGACGAGCAGCTTGACCAGGCTGGCCAGCCTGAGCTGGAGCCCGCCGACGAGGGTGACCAGGATGAGCAGGGACGGCGAGAACCACTCGTTGGAGACCTCGGCGGCCAGGAATCCGATGACGAGCGCCACCACGACCAGCGCGGCGAGCAGGTTGCGGTCGCGGGACAGCACCCGCCGGACCAGGCGCACGACAGGCACCAGACCCGGCACCCGTACCAGGGCCGCACGGACCCGTGGCGGAATGAGCGGCGCCGGACGGGAACTCATGATGCGCCTGACTGTATCGGTCTGACCCGTGTTTGGGCAGCCCACTTGACCAACGCCTTGATCATTAAGGGCGTATATTAGGTGGCCGTCCCCCTTTGCCCGCTCCTACCTTGGACGGATGACGTATCCCATCCGCCCGATTGACGAGCCCGAGTGGCCGGCCTTCTCCAGGGTGAACGAAGAGGCGTTCGGCTGGACCCCGCACCCCAAGCAGGTCGAGAGGTTCAAGGCCCAGACCGAGTTCGACCGGACCCTCGCCGCCTTCGACGGCGAGCAGATCGTGGGAGTCACCGGCGTCTTCAGCCTCACCATGACGGTGCCCGGCGGGCAGCTCCCCGTCGCCGGCGTGACCGCCGTGAGCGTGCTGGCCTCCCACCGGCGCCGCGGCGTGCTGTCCTCGCTGATGCGCAGGCAACTCGCCGACATCCGCGAGCGCGGCGAGTCCGTGGCCGCGCTCTACGCCTCCGAGGCGCTCATCTACGGCCGGTACGGGTACGGCAGGGCGGCCGGTGAGCTGTCGTTCACCATCGACAGCCACCGTTCCGCGTTCGTCCCGGGCGCGCCGCAGGACCCCGCGCTCCGGCTCAGGGTCGCCAAGCCCGCCGACGTCCGCGGCGAGCTGGAGAAGGTGTTCGCCACCGTCGTCACGCGTCGGCCCGGCCAGTACGAGCGCGTCGAGCAGACCTGGACCGCCGTGCTGGCCGACGAGGAGTACGACCAGCACGGCGCGGGCTCGCTGCGCTCGGTCCTGGCCGAGGACGACGGCGGGGTGCGCGGTTACGCCCTGTTCCGCATCAAGTCGTCCTGGGACGAGGCCGGCGTGCCGAACGGGACGCTGAAGCTGCACGAGCTGGAGGCCACCGACCCGGCCGCCTACGCCCTGCTGTGGCGCAGCGTGCTGGACCGCGACCTCGTCACCAAGGTCGAGGCGGGCGGCCGGCCGATGGACGACCCGCTGCTCGCGCTGATCGCCGACCAGCGCCAGCTGCGCCCGCGGTGGTCAGACGAGCTGTGGGTACGCCTGGTCGAGGTGGACCGGGCGCTGACCGGACGCTCGTACGCGGCGCCCGTCGACACGGTGATCGAGGTCGAGGACGACGTGTGCCCGTGGAACGCCCGCCGCTGGCGGCTCACCGCCGACCTGACGGGTGCCGAGTGCAAGCCGGTGGAGGAGGAGCCGGACGTGACGCTGCCGGTGGCCGCGCTCGGCTCGGCCTACCTCGGTGACGGGACGCTGGGCGAGCGGCTCGACGCGGGGCTGCTGCGCGAGCACTCAGCCGGTGCCGTGCGCAAGCTGGCCACCGCCATGTCGTGGAGCCCGAAGCCGTGGGCCGGCCTGACGTTCTGACGTAGGGTCGACGGTATGGCGCTGCAGAGCTTGCAGATCACGGCGGTCGTCGCCATGCGCGCCCGCGACGTGTCGCGACCGTCGAAGGAGCAGCAGGAGGCCGCCGACCGGCGGCCCCTGCGCGATGAGATGCCCAGGCGCGACCCCAAGCGCAAGGGCTGAACCGGCACGTCGCCGCCCGCCCCTGCCAAGGGGAGGGCGGGCGTGGCGGTCACGGCAGCGAGGGCAGCTGGCCGATCGTCTCGTAGGTGGTCAGCTGGGCGATCCGCCTGCTGTGCCGCTCGCTCCCGGAGAACGACGTGCCGAGGAACACCTCCACGAACCGGGTGGCCTCGTCGAGGGAGTGCATGCGGGCGCCGACGCTGACGACGTTGGCGTTGTTGTGCTCGCGGGCCAGGCTGGCGGTCTCCTCGCTCCACGCCAGGGCGGAGCGGATGCCGCGCACCTTGTTGGCGGCGATCTGCTCGCCGTTGCCCGAACCGCCGATGACCACCCCCAGGCTGCCGGGGTCGCCGGCGACGCCTTCGGCCGCTCTCAGGACGAACGCGGGATAGTCGTCCTCGGCGTCGTAGACGAAGGGACCGCAGTCGGTCACCTCGTGCCCGTGGTCCTTCAGCCAGGACACCAGGTGGTTCTTGAGCTCATAGCCGGCATGGTCGGCACCGATGTAGACACGCACCCGTCCAGTCTTCCACAGCCCCGCCGATCGGGCTCGCCCGCTAGAGTAAGGACCGCACCGCAGCCCAGTCCTTACACCGCGAAAGCAGAGAGCCATGCGAGAGATCCGCGTCATCGGCGATCCCGTCCTGCGCACGCCCGCCGAGCCCGTGACGGACTTCGACAGGGAGCTGCGCCGCCTGATCGAGGAGATGTTCCAGGCCATGTACGCGGTCAACGGCGTCGGTCTCGCGGGCCCGCAGATCGGCGTGTCGCGCAGGCTGTTCGTCTACGACATCGCCGGGCGCAAGGGCCACGTGATCAACCCGGTGCTCACCGTGGACGACCTCGAGGACGTGCTCGACGAGGAGGGCTGCCTGTCCGTGCCCGACCGCCGCACCCGCCAGCCGATCTACGCCACGGTCGCCCGCGCCGCCGGTGTCACCGTCGAGGGCCTGGACCGGCTGCAGCGGCCCGTGCGCGTCAAGGCCCGCGGCTCGCTGGCGCGCTGCTTCCAGCACGAGACCGAGCACCTCGACGGCAAGCTGTACGTCGATCGCCTGCCGCGAAACGAGGCCCGGGAGATCATGCTCAAGGCGTAGCTTGACGGCATGAGCGTACTTTCCGGAAAGGGCGCAGTGGTTACCGGAGGCTCCCGGGGCATCGGCAAGGCCATCGTGGAGCGACTGACCAGCGACGGAGCGGAAGTCGTCTTCTGTTACCAGAGCTCGGCGGAGGCCGCCGAGCAGGTGGCCAAGGAGACCGGCGCGCACGCCGTACGCGCGGATCTCGGCAGCAGGGAAGATCTGCGGCGGCTGTTCGCGGAGGCGGAGGCGCGGCTGCCCGGGGTGGACATCCTGGTCAACAACGCCGCCACCAACGAGTCCAAGAAGCTCATGACCGACATCACCGACGAGGAGTACGAGCGGGTGTTCGCGGTGAACACCCGGGCCGTCTTCCTGGCCATCCAGTGGGCCGGGCGGGTGATGCGCGACGGCGGGCGCATCGTCAACCTCTCCTCGCTCAACACGCAGGTGCCCGCGCCGACGCTGGCGCTCTACTGCGGCAGCAAGGGCGCGATGGAGCAGTTCACCAAGGTGGCGGCGCGGGAGCTGGGGCCGCGCGGGATCACGGTCAACACCGTGTCGTCGGGGGCCACCGAGACCGACATGCTGCGGGAGGCCAACTCGCCCGAGACGCTGGCGCAGCTGCCCACCCTGACCGCGTTGCAGCGGCTGGGCAGGCCCGACGACCTCGCGGCGGTGGTCGCGTTCCTCGCCGGGCCCGACGGGCGGTGGGTCACCGGGCAGAACGTGCTGGCGACCGGCGGCCTGTTCCTCTGAAGCGATGCCCCGGGGAGCCGCCCGGCTCCCCGGAGCATCGGCCTACAGCTGCAGCGACTTGACCTCGAGGTACTCCTCCATGCCGTGCTCGCCCAGCTCGCGGCCCACGCCCGACTGCTTGTAGCCGCCGAAGGGCGCCAGCGGGTTGAACCGGCCGCCGTTGATCGACACCTGGCCCGTGCGCAGCCGCCTGGCGACCGCGACCGCGTGCTCCTCGGTGCCCGCCCAGACCGCGCCGGCCAGGCCGTACTTGGTGTCGTTGGCGATCTCGACGGCCTTGTCCTCGTTGGTGTACGGGATCAGCGAGAGCACCGGGCCGAAGATCTCCTCCTGCTCGATCGTCATCCCCGGCTCCACGGCCGCGAACACGGTGGGCTCGACGTAGTAGCCGCGCTCGTGCGGCCGCTCGGTGCCGCCCGCCACCAGCCGCGCGCCCTCCTCCTGGCCCCTGTTGACGTAGCGGATCACGCGGTCGCGCTGGGTCGCCGACACCAGCGGGCCGATCTTGGTCGAGCCGTCGAAGGGGTCGCCGACCCGGTAGCCGCGCGCGGCCTCGACGGCCAGGTGCACGGCCTCGTCGTACTGGTCGCGCTGGACGATCATGCGGCTCCACGCCGAGCAGGTCTGACCGGCGTTGACGAAGCAGTTGGCCACGCCGACCTTGACGGCCAGCGGCAGGTCGGCGTCGGGCAGGATGATGTTGGCGGACTTGCCGCCCAGCTCCAGCGCGACCCGCTTGACGGTCTCGGCGGCCAGCGCGGCCACCCTGCGGCCCGCGGCGGTGGACCCGGTGAAGGAGACCATGTCCACGCCGGGGTGGGCGGCCATCGCCTCGCCCACGACCGGGCCCCGCCCGCTGACCAGGTTGAACACCCCCGGGGGCAGCCCGACCTCGTCGAAGATCTCGGCCAGCGCGTACGCGGCCAGCGGCGCCACCTCGCTCGGCTTGAGCACCACGGTGCACCCGGCGGCCAGCGCGGGCGCGACCTTGCACACGATCTGGTGCAGCGGGTAGTTCCACGGCGTGATCGCGGCGACCACGCCGATGGGCTCCTTGACCACCAGGGAGTTGCCGACGCGCGACTCGCGCGGGTGACTCTCGGCCAGGTCGGCGTAGGAGGCCAGGACGGCCGCCGGCATGAGCGTCTGCACCTTGAGCGCGAAGCCGAGCGGTGCCCCCATGTCGGTGGCGATCGTCTTGGCTATCTCGTCGGCGCGCTGTTTCAGCAGGTCGGCTGCCTGGGCGAGGAGCTTGCCGCGTTCGCCGGGGGCCGTGCGCGACCATGCGGGGAAGGCTTTCCCGGCTGCGGCCACCGCCGCCTCGACATCGTCGGGAGAGCCCGCGGGCACCCGGTCGATGATCTCCTCGGTGGCCGGGTTGACGACCTCGATGGGGTCGTCCGATGCCGAAGCGGTCCAGGAGCCGCCGATATACAGCTGACGCATAGGCCCATCCTTACAGTGACCCAGGCCACATGGCGAGGGCTCATCCTGACCGGAGGATGAGCCCTTTCCCCCGCCACCTGCTTTATTACTCCGGCGTATCAGTCGAACCCGCGAGCCGGTCGAACCGGCGGGCCTGCCGGACTGCCCGGTCAGTCGAACTGCGGGCGCTTGGTGCGCGTGCGCTTCAGCTCGAAGAAGTCGTCGTACTGGGTGACCATGAGCACGCCGTCCCAGAGCCTGCCGGCGTCCTCGCCGCGCAGAATCCTGGTGATGACGGGGCCGAAGAAGGCGTTCTCGCCGACGCGGATGATCGGGGTGCCGACCTCCTGGCCGACCAGGCCGATGCCCTCGTCGTGGGAGGCGCGGATGACGTCGTCGTACTCGTCGGAGTGCATGGCGTCGGCCAGGCCGCGCTCCAGCCCGGCGTCGTCCAGGGCGCCCTCGACGACCTCGCGCAAGCGCTCGGGGTCCTTGATGCCCTGGTTGTGCAGGCGGGTGCCGAGCCCGGTGTAGAGGGGGCCGATGACCTGCTCGCCGTGCTTGGCGGCGGCCGCGGCGACCGTCCTGATCGACCCCATGGCCCTGGAGGCCCGCTCGAGGTAGTCCGCGGGGACGTCCTTCTCCTCGTTGAGGAAGTACAGCGACATCATGCGCCAGCGAGGCTCGATGGGGCGGACCTTCTCCACCTCCAGCAGCCAGCGCGAGGTCACCCACGCGAACGGACACGAGGGGTCGAACCACAGGTCCACGGGAATCTTCTCTGTCATGTCTGCCCGTAACCTGAGGTGGTTCGGGTCCTATTCCCGGCATGGCAGGATACGGACAACCCCGACGAAGTGGTGAAAAGGAGCGCAACTTGGCAGGCAACCTGACCCGGGACGAGGCTCGTGAGCGCGCCCGGCTGTTGAAGGTCGAGTCGTACGACGTCGCACTCGACCTGACCGAGGGAGAGGAGCGCTTCGAGAGCGTCACCAAGGTCCGCTTCACCAGCACCACGCCGGGGGCGTCCACCTTCATCGACCTGCACGGCGCGAACGTCCGCAGGGTCACGCTCAACGGCACCGACCTCGACGCGTCCGCCTACGACGCCGACAAGGGCCGCTTCCCGCTCCCCTCGCTCGCCGCGTCGAACGAGCTGCTCGTGGACGCCGACTGCACCTACATGCGCACCGGCGAGGGCCTGCACCGCTTCGTCGACCCCGTGGACCAGAAGGTCTACCTGCACAGCCAGTTCGAGACGGCCGACGCGCACCGCATGTACGCCTGCTTCGACCAGCCCGACCTCAAGGCCACCTTCCAGCTCACGGTGCTGGCCCCGGCCGACTGGGAGGTCGTCTCCAACTCCGCCGCCGCCACCGTCGAGGAGCTGCCGGAGCAGGCAGGTAAGCACGGCACCGTCCAGGCGGCCAGGCGGTGGGAGTTCGCCCCCACGCCCGTCCTGTCGACGTACATCACCGCGCTGGTAGCCGGTCATTACCACAAGGTGACCGCCGAGCACGACGGCATCCCTCTCGGCGTCTACTGCCGCTCCTCGCTGGCCGAGCACCTCGACGCCGACAACATCCTCGAGGTCACCCGCCAGGGCTTCGACTTCTTCCACCGCGTGTTCGGCGTGCGCTACCCGTTCGGCAAGTACGACCAGCTCTTCGTGCCCGAGTTCAACGCCGGCGCGATGGAGAACGCGGGCTGTGTGACGTTCCTGGAGGACTACGTCTTCCGCTCCCGCGTCACCGACGCCCTCGTCGAGCGGCGCGCGGAGACGATCCTGCACGAGATGGCGCACATGTGGTTCGGCGACCTCGTCACCATGCGCTGGTGGGACGACCTGTGGCTGAACGAGTCGTTCGCCACCTACATGTCCGTGCTCGCCCAGGCCGAGTCCACCCGGTGGACCAGGGCGTGGACCACGTTCGCGAACGTGGAGAAGACCTGGGCCTACCGCCAGGACCAGCTCCCCTCCACCCACCCCATCGCCGCCGACATCCCCGACATGCAGGCGGTCGAGGTCAACTTCGACGGCATCACGTACGCCAAGGGCGCCGCGGTGCTCAAGCAGCTCGTGGCCTACGTCGGCCTCGACAACTTCCTGGCCGGCGTGCGTGACTACTTCGCCGCGCACGCCTGGGGCAACACCGAGCTGGAAGACCTGCTCAGCGCCCTGGAGCGGACCTCGGGGCGTGACCTGTCCTCCTGGTCGAAGGAGTGGCTGGAGACCTCCTGGGTCAACACGCTGCGCCCCGAGTTCGAGGTGTCAGGTGGCCGCTTCACCTCCTTCGAGGTGGTGCAGGAGGCGCCGGTCGAGCACCCCACGCTGCGCTCCCACCGGATCGCCGTCGGCCTCTACTCGCTGGACGGCGGGAAGCTGACCCGTACCAAGCGGGTGGAGCTGGACGTCGTCGGCGCCCGGACGAGCGTCAGCCAGCTCATCGGCGAGGAGCAGCCCGACCTGGTGCTGCTCAACGACGACGACCTGACCTACGCCAAGATCCGCCTCGACGCCGACTCGCTGCGGACGCTGGTGAACGGTGGCATCAACGCGTTCACCGAGTCCCTGCCGCGCGCCCTGTGCTGGACGGCGGCCTGGGACATGACCCGCGACGGCGAGCTGTCCGCCCGCGACTACGTCAAGCTGGTCGTCTCCGGCGTGGCCACGGTCAGCGATATCACCGTCCTGCAGGCCGTGCTGCGGCAGGCGCGCCTGGCCGTGCAGCAGTACGCCGACCCCGCCTGGCGGGCCGAGGGCCTGTCCGTGCTGGCCACCGAGCTGCGCACGCTGCTCGACGAGGCCGAGCCGGGCTCCGACCAGCAGCTGTCGTATCTGCAGGCGTTCGCGGCCGTGGCGAACTCCGAGGAGGAGCTGAGCCTGGTGCAGGCCGTGCTCGACGGCACGTCGGTGCCCGAGGGCGTGACCGTGGACGCCGACCTACGCTGGACCCTCGTGCAGGCCCTCGTCTCCGGTGGCCGCCTGGGCGAGGCCGACATCGAGGCCGAGCTGGAGCGGGACCCTACGGCGACGGGTGAGCGCTCGGCCGCCCAGTGCCGGGCGGCCATCCCGACCGCCGAGGCCAAGGAGGCGGCCTGGGCCCGGATCGTGGGCGGCCGGCTGGCCAACCACATCGCCCGCGCCACGATCGGCGGCTTCCAGGACCCGCGCCACCCCGAGCTGATGGCGCCCTACCGCGAGAAGTACTTCGCCGAGGTGGGGCGGATCTACCAGGAGTGGACGTTCGACCAGGCCTCGACGTTCGCCGTCGGGTGCTTCCCCGCGCTGCTCATCGAGCCCACCACGGTGCGGGCGGCGCACGACTTCCTGTCCGCCGCGCAGCCGCCGCAGGCGCTGCGCCGGCTCATCCTGGAGGGCGCCGACGGTGTCCGCCGCGCCCTGCGCAACAGGGAGAAGGACGCCGCCTCCGCCTGACGTCCCAGCCCGGCCGCCGGCCCGCGCCACGACGGCGGGGGCCGGCTGCGCCGTCTTGACGCTGGCATCCAGGGCGCGGTGTTAGCCTCGAAACGTGCTAGGCCCGGGGTCCGCCCTCAACGACCGCTACGTGCTCGGCACCCGCATCGGTGGCGGGGGCATGGGCGAGGTGTGGCGTGCCGACGACACGGTCCTCGGGCGCACGGTGGCGGTCAAGGTGCTGATGCCCGCGCTCAGCGAGGACCCGACCTTCGCCCAGCGCTTCCAGAACGAAGCCAGGGCCATGGCCACGCTCACCCACCCCGGCGTGGTCGACGTCTACGACTACGGCATCTGCGACGTCGAGGGCCGCCGGGTCAGCTTCCTGGTCATGGAGCACATCCAGGGCGAGTCGCTCGACCGCGTCCTGCGGCGGCGCGGGCCGCTCGGCGTCACGGCCACCATGCGCCTGGTCGCCGAGGTCGCCGACGCGCTGGCCGACGCGCACGCCCAGGGCATCGTGCACCGCGACGTCAAGCCGGCCAACCTCATGGTCAGGCCGGGCGGCAGCGTGGTGCTCACCGACTTCGGCATCGCCCACTCCGCCTCCGCCGGCCAGCTCACGGCCACCGGCACGATGCTCTGCTCGGCCGGCTACTGCGCGCCCGAGATGGCCACCTCCAACGAGGTGACGCCCGCCGTCGACGTGTACGCGCTGGGCGTGGTGGCCTACGAGTGCCTGAGCGGCCACCTGCCGTTCCAGGGCGACACCCCCATCCAGATCATCTTCAAACACCTCAACGCGCCCACCCCGCGGCTGCCCGAGGACGTGCCGATCGGGGCGCGGCAGGTGGTGGAGCGGGCGCTGGAGAAGGCGCCCGGGGCGCGGTGGCTGTCGGCGCCGCAGATGGCCGAGGCCGCCCGCTCGGCGCTCGCCTCCCCCGCGACGCCGGTGATCTCCGACGCGTCCGGTACGGTGCCGGCCTCCCCCGTCCCCACCACGACGGCGGGAAGCGCGGTGCCCGGCATGACCACCACCCACGGCGCCGTCGAGGATCCCGGTAAGACGACCACGCCCGACAGGACGGCGGCGTCGCGGCGGCGGCGCCGGACACTGCGGGCGGTGATCACCGTCTCGGCGGCGGTGCTCGTGTCGGCGGCCGTGGCCGGGTTCGTCTGGCTGCGGCCGACCGAGCAGGCCGCCAGGTACGAGGTGCCCACCCCGGCCGTCAGTGAGAGCAGCCCCGAGGACCTCCTGCCCACGGCTCCCTCGTCCTCCAGCGGCAGAAGGCACACGGCGGAGCCCACCAAGCGCGATCCCACCCCGCGGGCGACGCGCGCCACCCGCTTGCCCTCCCCCAGCCCGACGGTCACCACGTCCAGCCCGCCGACGGAGAGCCCGTCCGCCACGCCGACGACGTCCGAGCCTGAGGAGCCGACGGAGGAGCCCACCACGCCTGGGCCTGAGGAGCCGACGGCCGAGCCGACGATCACCAGCCAGCCCGGCGAGATCCAGTGCATCCGGGCCCCCTGCCCGTGACCGGCACCACGTCGCCGTCGGCGATCGCAGGCGTCCACGCGTGATCGGTGGCGAGTCGTGCCCGCCCGTGACGACGCCGCTCGGCCGTGGCGGGCACCGTCCCTCGCCCTGACGCGCCGGCCCTGTCCCCTTCCCCTGGCCGGAGCGGTGGCCGGGAAGATCAGCCGGGGGCGACACCCATGGGCCTCATGTCCGTAATCCCTCTCTGATCGTGAGAAAGTCATCGCGTGGACTCGACTCGTGACCTGTTCGTCGCCCTTGCCCGCCGTTACGCCTTCGCCGACCTCGGCGCGCTCGCGCCCGTCGCGGAGATCGCGGAAGTGTGCGAGTTCGGGCAGCGGCTGCTCTCGCTCGACGCCGAGGACTTCGCGGCCGAAGCCCGGGTGGTGCCCGCCGACCTGCGCCGGCGCGCCAGGGCCTGCCACATGCCGCAGACTCCGCGCGAGCAGCCACGGGGAGCGTTGGAGTCGCTGCGTCCCGCGTACGGGCTGCTGCTTGAGGTCATCGCCGTACGGTGGCACCGGCGCGAGCTGAGCCCCATGATCGCCGCGGTGCACATCGCCAGCGAGTACCTGCCGCTGCTGGCCTTCGAGCCCCAGCTCGGCCATGCCGGCGACCCGGCCAGGTGGCCGGTGGGGCTGAGCGCGGCGGGGAGCAGGTTCGGCGTGATCGGCGATCGGGAGTGCGACCACACCAAGTCCGAGCAGTCCGCCACCAACCGGACGCTCCGGGTCTCAGGCGAGCCCGCGGAGGGCTGGCGCGCGTACTTCGACCGCCAGCACAGCCAGGTGGCCGGGGCGCTCGGCGTGTGCGTGGCCACCTGCCGCAACCCCTGCACGGCGATGGACTGGATCGATCCGGAGCCGCGCGCTGATTTGCAGTCGCGGGCCCGTACAGCGCTGGCCTTCGCCGAGACCCCGCTCGTCCGCCTCCGGCACGCGGCTCCGGTCGGGCACGGGTTCGGGGTGCCGTCGCCGGAGGAGGTGCTCGACGCGTGGGAGCGCAGCCGGGCGGTGCTCGACAAGAATCCCATCGGCACGGCGGCGCTGAAGGAGGACGGCTTTCCGCTGCCGGGGCTGCCGTCGCTCTTCTCGGCCATCGCCGACGCGGCCATCGAGCCGTCCACGCTGCTGCACGGGGTCAGCGAGCACATCGTGACGCTGCTCGAACGCCAACCCTGAGGCACCTGGCCGGCGGCTCGCCGCCCGCGTCCTAAGCGGCTTAGGGCGCGGGGAGCGCAGGGCGGCCCTGCGCTCCCCGCGCCCCACGCCTGCCCGTACGTGCGCTGCCTGCTCGTGCGTGCGCTGCCCGTGCCTGAGCCGGCCACGCACGTGCTGCCTGCGCACGCCGTAGCAGCGCACGCCGTAGCAGCGCACGCCGCGCATGCGCTTGCGCTTACGGGGCTTGAGGCCATGCGCGCCCTGCACCGCCCTGACCGGTCCAGGGCGGCACGGGCAGGACGCGCACGACGCCGGGCGCGTACGTGGCGAACGGGCGGTGGGTCAGCGGCGGGCGGTCGCCTGCTCGCCGAGAGCCCCGATGCCGTACAGCAGCCCACCGATCAGATCCCCCACACTGAACGCCGTGGCCATCGACATCGCAGTCATCCGGCAAGCGCCGTCGCTCAGCCGCCTCCGCGCGTTCTCGCCCGTCACGATCTCCAGCCCCCGCCCCTGCGGATCCACGAACACCACCACGGCATCGTCGGCCTCCGCGCCCAGGGCGGCGTGCAGGCGTTCGGCGAAGTGCCGGCGTCCGCCCACCGGGTCGCCCAGGAACACGCCGAACCGCAGCCCGCTGCGCCGCTCCGCCGTGTGCAGGGCCTTGCGTAGGTCGTCGCCCTGGGCGGCGGTCAGTCCCTTCATGGTCACCTCACCATCCCGCCGAGGCGCCGCCGACGCGGCTGCCGGGTTCCGCCGTCTCGGCGGCGGTGACCCAGTCGTGCTCGGGCACCTCCGCCCACGCCGCAACCCTGTCGGCCAGTACGAGGCCCGACGTGCTCACCCCACGCTCGCTCCTGGAAGGCCCTCCAAGCCACACGGGGCCCGCTTCGAGCCGGCGCTGCGCCCCGCGCCCCGGCACCATGACGAGCAGGGTGATCAGCACGAACAGTCCCATGGACACGCCGATGAGAAAGAGCAGAATCTCCGCCGCGCTGTTCACAACAAGACCGTAAACCTCGTCAGCGGGCTCGGCCAGACCCGTCGTGGGTGTCGCCTGCACCGCGCGTTAAGATCTTTTACGAAGCGGGGCATCTCTAGAGAAGAACAGTAGACATACCCCGAAAACATGCGTGGAACACGATGAGCTGGGCCATAAAACTATGGACACGGCAACACTAGGAATCGATCGAATCCCCGGGCTACGGTGAGTTACGTGGACTCCGACAACCAGCGAGAAGACGGTCACAACGCGTCACCCATCTGGGTGAGCGACCGGCCAGAAAGCGAGCAGACCGCCGCCGCGAAGCCTTCGGCGCCCACCTCCACGTACGCGCCGGTCGAGCGCGCGTCCGTGCGTAGCCTGCTGCAACAGCCCCGGTTCCGCCGCCTGCGCAATCGCGCGATCCTGGCGGTGGTCGCCGGCCTGGTAGTGGGCTTCCTTGTGAGCGACTGGCGGGTGGGTGTGACCGCGGGTGTGATCGCGGCCATCCTGGAGGCGGTCTACCGCGCTCGTTCCAACTCCTCCGTGCCGGCGTGGCGGCGGGCGTCCGTGGCAGAGCGCCGTACGGAGGCGCAGTTGCGCAGGCTTGAGCGCAGCGGCTACCGCACCCTGCACGCCAGGGCGATCCCGGGCAGCGAGGCCCAGATCGACCACCTCGTGGTGGGCCCGACCGGCGTGTACGCGGTCGACTCCGAGAAGTGGGACCGCAGGCTGCCCGTACGCGTGCAGATGGGCAAGAAGCTGTTCCACGGCCCGTTCGACATGAAGCCCCGCCTCACCGAGGCCAAGTGGGAGGCGACGCAGGCCAGCGAGCTGATCAGCAAGTCGTTCGGCCGCGAGGTGTCCGTCGTGCCCTCGCTGGCGATCTACGGCCCGCCGGTGCCATGGAAGATCATGAACATCCGGGGCGTGGACGTCTACCAGGGTGACCGGGCCCGTAAGTGGATCACGAAGCGGGAGCGGGCGCTGACGACCGCCGAGATCGACCGGATCTTCGACATCGCCGCGCAGGTGCTGCCCGCCCGATACGGCGAGGGCTGATCCTGCCGAGCGATTCCGCCGCTCCCGCTCTCCCGCTGATCCCGCCGTTCCCGCGTTCCGAGGGCCGCCAGCCTCACGCCGAAGCCGTCGAGGCGGGCGGCCGGCTCCATGCTCGGCGGCAGCGCCGTCGGGCGCCCTTGCCGCCGCACAGGCCGACACGGAGCTCCCCGGCTCCCCGGCTCACCGGCTCCCCGGCTCGCGTCAGGCGCCACGCACGCGGGCAGGCGCCGTACACGGCCGCACCATCAGCCCTCGCACAGCACCGCGCAGCCGTGCGGATGCCCGGTCGGCCCGCGGGCGGGTCTATCGTGGGTAGGGAGTCGCCGACCCCGCCGGGGCCACCCCACAGGGCTGCCCCGCGCCGCATGTGATCTCCCACCCGGGTTCTCGAGTGTCGTCGGCCTCGGTCGCCATACCGTCCGAGCAGTGGACAAGCGTCTCATTCACCGGGCGGTGGCCGTAACATGTGAAGACTCGCCAACGATGGGAGATGCCCAATGCCCGCCCTCAGGTCACGTACAGTCACCCACGGCAGGAACATGGCCGGTGCCCGGGCCCTGCTCCGGGCGACCGGCGTAGCCGGGAGCGACTTCGGCAAGCCCATCATCGCCGTGGCCAACAGCTTCACCCAGTTCGTGCCGGGGCACGTGCACCTGCGCGAGGTCGGCGACGTGGTGTCCGCCGCGATCAGGCAGGCGGGGGCCATCCCCCGCGAGTTCAACACGATCGCGGTCGACGACGGCATCGCGATGGGTCACGGCGGCATGCTCTACTCGCTGCCGTCGCGGGAGCTGATCGCCGACGCCGTCGAGTACATGGTCAACGCCCACTGTGCGGACGCGCTGATCTGCGTGTCCAACTGTGACAAGATCACGCCGGGCATGCTGCTGGCCGCGTTCCGGCTGAACATCCCGACGATCTTCGTCTCCGGCGGGCCCATGGAGGCCGGCAAGACGCCGGGCAAGAAGCTCGACCTGATCGACCCGATGATCGCCTCCGCCGACGACTCCGTCTCCGACGCCGAGCTGCTGGAGATGGAGGAGAACGCCTGCCCGACGTGCGGCTCGTGCTCGGGCATGTTCACCGCCAACTCCATGAACTGCCTGGCCGAGGCCATCGGCCTGGCGCTGCCGGGCAACGGCACGATCCTGGCCACGCACAAGGCGCGCAAGCAGCTGTTCGAGGACGCAGGCCGCCAGCTCGTCGAGATCACCCGCCGCTACTACGAGGACGGCGACGAGTCGGTGCTGCCGCGCTCGATCGCCTCCCGCGAGGCGTTCGAGAACGCGATGACCCTCGACGTGGCGATGGGCGGCTCCACCAACACGATCCTGCACATCCTGGCCGCCGCCCGCGAGGCGCAGGTCGACTTCGGGCTCAAGGAGATCAACGAGATCTCGCTGCGGGTGCCGTGCCTGTGCAAGGTCGCCCCCGCCACGGCCAAGTACCACATCGAGGACGTGCACCGCGCCGGCGGCATCCCGGCCATCCTGGGCGAGCTCGACCGGGCCGGTCTGCTGCACCGCGACGTGCCGACCGTGAACGGCGGCACCCTCGGCGACCTGCTGGCCCAGTGGGACGCCATGTCCCCCGCGGTCAAGCCGGAGGCCGTGGAGCTGTGGCACGCGGCGCCCGGCAACGTGCGCACGGTCAAGGCGTACTCGCAGGACAACCGCTGGGACGACCTCGACCTCGACCGCGAGAACGGCTGCATCCGCGACCGCGAGCACGCCTACACCGCCGACGGTGGCCTGGCCGTGCTCTACGGCAACATCTCGCGCGACGGCGCGGTGGTGAAGACGGCCGGCGTGGACGAGTCGATCTGGAAGTTCAGCGGGCCCGCGGTGGTGTTCGAGTCGCAGGAGCAGGCGGTCGAGGGCATCCTCGGCGGCAAGGTCAAGGCCGGCGACGTGGTCGTCATCCGCTACGAGGGCCCCAAGGGCGGCCCCGGCATGCAGGAGATGCTCTACCCGACGTCCTTCCTGAAGGGCAAGGGCCTGGGCAAGGTGTGCGCGCTGGTCACCGACGGGCGCTTCTCCGGCGGCACCTCCGGGCTGTCGATCGGCCACGCCTCCCCCGAGGCGGCCGAGGGCGGCACGATCGCGCTGGTCGAGGACGGCGACATCATCGACATCGACATCCCCAGCCGTTCGATGGAGCTGCGGGTGCCGGAGGCGGAGCTGGCCGCGCGGCGCGAGCGGCTGCTGGCCGACCTGGGCGGCTACCGGCCGCGTGACCGTGACCGGCAGGTGAGCGTGGCGCTGCAGGCGTACGCGGCCATGACGACGTCGGCCTCGACGGGCGCTTCGCGCGATCTGTCGCAGTTGTCGCGGTAGTCACCGTTTCCTGTGCGGCGGGCGAGTGGGTTCTCGCCTGCCGCACAGGCACCTGTCTTCCCGGACAGACTTTCGAAAATTGTCGGTGCTCATCCCTATTGTTGGGGTATGACGACAGTCGTGAAGCACGATACTCGCCCGCTGACGACCGCCGAGATCGCCGCACTCGCCCTCTCCCTCGCCCACCTCGGCGCGGGGCCCCAGGCCGTCACCGCCAGGCGTGGCCTGCAGCACGCATTCGAGCACCTCGACCTCGACGACGACGTCATCGCCACCACGCTCACGACGCTGACCGAGCCGCTGCCCGTCGACGTCGCCTCCCGGGCCCGGCTGATGGCCGACGCCATCACCAGCCGGCTCATGATCCGCCTGCACTACCGCGACGCCTCGGGGCTCGTCACCTCCCGTGACGTCGAGCCGGTCACGTGCCTGGTGCACCGCGAATACTGGTATCTCGTCGGCGTGTGCAAGCTGCGCCGCGCGATCAGGGCGTTCAGGTTCGACCGGATCATCGCGGTCGAGCCCACGCTGACGCCGTCCCGGCCGCACCTGGCCGATCGGTTCCTGCCGTTCCAGCGCCGCAAGCGCCGTGCCGTCACGGCGACCGAGTCCGGCAAGCGCAGGCTGACCGCCTGACCACGCCGGTCGGCGCAAGCTGACCGCCTCGTCCACGCCGGTCGGCCTACGCTGACCGCCTGACCGTGCCGAAACTGGCCGCTGTTTGACCATCGGTCCCCCGGCCGTTGGCCGAGCGGCTGGCAGGCTCCCGCACATGCGCGTACGGGAGTCCTCGCTCTTCGCCGTCCTGCTGCTCGCCACGTCCGCCAGCGCGGCGCCCGCCACCGTGGCGCCGCGCCCGGTCACGCCGACCGGCCGGACGCCGGCGACGGTCGCCGAGAGCGCACTGCCACCCGCCGAGCGGCGCGCCCTCGACCGCGCGCTGGAGCGTTACCTGCGCGAACGTCCAGGACGAGCGGCGCTGGCCGTGCACGACCGCACCACCGGCGCCAGGTACGCCTTCCGCGAGCGCACCCCGTTCATGCTGGCCAGCGTGGCCAAGGTGGACATCCTGCTGGCGTTCCTGCTGGGCAAGGACGGCCGGCGGCTGAGCGCGTACGAGCGCAGGCTGACCTCCCGCATGATCCGCCAGAGCGACAACGACTGCGCGGGCGAGCTCTACCTGACGATCGGCGGCCGAGACGGGCTGGGCCGGGCGCTGCACCGGCTCGGCGTGCGCCACACGGTGCCGGGCACGTCGTGGGGCTACACCCACAGCAGGCCCTCCGACCAGAGAAGGTGCTGGAGCGGCTCACCGGCCCCGGAGGCCCGCTGCCCGCCAGGAGCCGGCGCTACGCCCTCGGCCTGATGTCGTCGGTGGAGCCGTCGCAGGCGTGGGGGGTCAGCGCGGCGGCCCCGAAGGGGGAGGTGGCGCTCAAGAACGGGTGGCTGCCCGCCGAGGTGCACGACGGGCTGTGGACGGTCAACAGCGTCGGGCGGCTCGTCGTACGCGGGCACGAGCTGCTCATCGCCGTGCTGTCGGAGCGCAGCCCCGCCATGGGCAACGGCGTCGCCACGGTGGAGCGGATGGCCCGGCTCGCGGTCAGGACACTGGTCCGCGCCGGTGCCGGTGTCGAGGCGCGACGGCCGGACGGGGTCGAGGCGCAGCGGCCGGACGGGGTCGAGGCGCAGCGGCCAGAAGGGGTCGGGGTGTAGCGGCCCGAAGGCGTCAGGGTGTAGCAGCTAGGAGGAGCAGCACCCGCCACCGCAGCAACCACCGCCACCCCCACCGCCGGCGGCGGCTCTGGGCGCGGCGGCGCCGCCCGTCATGGCGACCGTGGACAGCAGCTTCACCGTGTCGGCGTGACCTTCGGGGCAGGTCGCCGGGTCGTCGGAGGCCGACATGGGACGGGACACCTCGAAGGTGGAGCCGCAGGCGCGGCACCGGAAGTCGTAACGCGGCATGCGCCCATCCTAGCCGCGATCGCCGACCGCGCAGGGGGCCCGCTACCGGTAGGTGACGTGCGCGTAGTCGGAGACGGGCTCGTAGCCGATCGCCTGGTAGATGGCGTTGCTGGTCGGGTTGGCCAGGTCGGTGAACAGCACCACCTGCTCGCACCGTTCGGCCAGCGCGACCCGGCTGGCGTACGCGGTGACGGCGGCCCCGTAGCCGCGCCGTCGGCGGGACGGCGGCGTGTAGACGGGGCCGATGCGGCACACCCCGCCGGCCTCGGGGGAGAGCCCGGCGAACGAGACCGGCGCCTGGTCGGCCTCCCACACGAACAGCTCGCGGCCCTCCAGCCGCCGCACCACCCGTTCGACGATGTCGCCCTCGCCCATGCCCGTCTCGTCGCCGAACGCCTGGTACCAGCTCACCAGCAGCGGCAGGTCGGCCGCCACCGCGAGCCTGCCCCGGCCGGGGGTGCCGGGGGCGGCGAGCGTGCCGAGGCGGAAGAGCCGCTCGGAGACGATCCGCGCCGGCGTGCCGAGCAGCCGGGTGGCCTCGACGGTCACCTCCAGCGGGCCCACGAACACGGGCAGCTCCCCGTCGAGTGCCTCCAGCAGCGGCGCGACGGCCTCGACGGGCACGGCGAAGAGCCCGGCGGGGAACGGCGGGGTGTGGAAGACCGCCCCGCGGATCTCACCGTCGACGGTCCACCATCCGTAGCGGGGGTCCTTCACGGGCATGCCCGCGCGCAGGTTGGCCAGGACGGTCAGTGGCACGGTGTTGCGCACCGGGTCGCCGAGCAGGAACGGCTCGGCGACCGCGGCGTACTCCTCAACGGATGAGGTGAAGGTCCACATGCCTGCTCATGGTGTCAGGGATGCGGCCCCGCGCTCAACGCCGTTTCAGGCTGCTGCCTCCAGGTAGGGCGCCCATTGCGGGTCACCGGCGAGCGAGGCGCCGATGAGCCGCCAGTGGGCGCCCCGTGGCACCGCAGGGCTGACGCGCAGCGTCCACCCCAGCTCCTCCAGGTACTTGTCGGCCTTGCGGTGGTTGCACGTGGTGCAGGAGGCCACGCAGTTCTCCCACGTGTGCGTGCCGCCCCTGGACCGGGGGATGACATGGTCGATGGTCTCGGCCTTCTGCCCGCAGTAGGCGCAGCGGTAGTCGTCGCGCCGCATGAGGGCGGCCCTGGTCAGGGGGATGCGGGACCGGTAGGGGATGCGGACATATCTGCGGAGCCTGATCACCGAGGGAACGTCGAGCGTGCGGCTGGCGGACCGCAGCACGGCACCTCGGCCGTCACGATGGACGACATCGGCCTTCTCCCGCAGCACGAGCACGACGGCCCGGTGCAGCGAGAGGGTGGTCAGTGGCTCGTAGGTGGCATTCAGCAGCAGGACCTGGCGCATCATCGGGCCTCTTCCCGCTGCGCGCGTATCAAAGGGGACATGCCGCGGCATGTCCCTCCTGTCGGCCCCTCCTGGGGCACTCGTGCTTCCGTCACGTGGACCTCCGCCGGACGGTCCAGCGGATGGTCACCACGGCACCGTCCTGTCACCAAGTCTGGCGTTTGCACCGTGGTCCCCGCCACCCCAAAAACCTCCTGCCGGAATGACCAGAGGGACGCACGGTACGTTTTATGCCCGCTCTACCAGCGCTTTACGCATGCCCTTTGGCAGTAGGGTTCCTGACATGACGCGAGAGCCGTACCCGACAGCACGTCGCGAGGACATCGTCGACATCCTGCACGAAACCCCTGTCCCAGACCCCTACCGGTGGCTCGAGGACCCCGACAGCCCCGAGACCAAGGGGTGGCTGCTCGCGCAGGCCGAGCTGTTCGGCGCGGAGCGCGGGCCGCAGCGGTTCAAGGACCGGATCGCCGAGCTGCTCAGGTCCGGCTCCGTGGGGGTGCCCGCCTGGCGCGGCGAGCGCTACTTCTTCTCCCGGCGCACCCCCGACCAGGAGCACGCGGTCTACTACGTGGTCGAGCCCGACGGCACCGAGCGGGCGCTGGTCGACCCGATGGCGCTCGACCCGTCCGGGCTGACCACGCTCGACGCGGTGCAGCCCGACAAGGAGGGGCGCCTGCTGGCGTACCAGATCTCCGTGGGCGGCAACGAGGAGTCGGTGCTCTACGTCATCGACGTGGCCACGGGTGAGCGGGTCGAGGGGCCGATCGACCGCTGCCGCTACTCGCCGATCGCGTGGCTGCCCGGCGGTGAGGCGTTCTACTACGTACGCAGGCTGCCGAGCACCGAGGTGCCGGAGAACGAGACGCAGTTCCACCGCCGCGTCTACCTGCACCGCGTCGGCACCTCCACCGAGGACGACGTGATGATCTTCGGCCAGGGCCTGAAGATGACCAACTACTACGGCGTGTCGGTCTCGCGTGACGGCCGCTGGCTGCAGGTGTCGGCGCACGAGGGCACGGCGCCGCGCAACGACGTCTGGGTGGCCGACCTGACCGCCTCGCCGCTCGACCGGCCGGCGCTGAAGGTCGTACAGGAGGGCGTGGACGCGCAGGTCGGGCTCTCGTTCGGGCGCGACGGCAAGCTGTACGTGCACACCGACCGCGACGCGCCCAGGGGCCGGGTGTGCGTCACCGACCCGGCGGAGCCGGGCTACGACACCTGGCGCGAGCTGATCCCCGAGCACCCCGAGGCGGTGCTGAGCGACTTCGCGATCCTCGACGACCTGGAGCGCCCGGTCATGCTGGTGGGCTGGACCCGCCACGCGATCAGCGAGATCAGCGTGCACGACCTGGCGACCGGCGAGCACGTCGGCGAGGTGCCGGTGCCGGGGCTCGGCTCGATCGGCGGCATCGCCGAGCGCCCCGAGGGCGGCTACGAGGCGTGGTTCGGCTACACCGACAACACCACGCCGCCCACCATCCAGCGCTACGACGCCCGCACGGGCGAGACCACGCTCTGGGCGGCCTCCCCCGGCACGGTCGAGGTGCCTCCGGTGCGCACCGAGCAGGTGGTCTACCGCTCCAAGGACGGCACCGACGTCCGCATGCTGATCATCTCCCCCGCCGGCGAGTCGTCCGGCCCGCGCCCGACCATCCTGTACGGCTACGGCGGCTTCGGCCTGTCCATGACGCCCGGCTACTCCGCCTCGATCCTGGCCTGGGTGGAGGCCGGCGGCGTGTACGCCATCGCCAACCTGCGCGGCGGCGGCGAGGAGGGCGAGGAGTGGCACCGCGCGGGCATGCTGGCCAACAAGCAGAACGTCTTCGACGACTTCCACGCCGCGGCCGAGCACCTCATCGCGACCGGCGTGACCACGCCCGAGCAGCTCGGCATCTCCGGCGGCTCCAACGGCGGCCTGCTGGTGGGGGCCGCGCTGACGCAGCGCCCCGAGCTGTACGCGGCGGTGGTCTGCTCCGCGCCGCTGCTCGACATGATCAGGTACGAGAAGTTCGGGCTCGGCGCCACCTGGAACGTCGAGTACGGCTCGGCCGACGACCCCGAGCAGTTCGGCTGGCTGTGGGGCTACTCGCCCTACCACCACGTCAGGGAGTCGGTGGCCTATCCGGCGACGCTGTTCACCGTCTTCCAGTCCGACACGCGCGTGCACCCGCTGCACGCGTGGAAGATGTGCGCGGCGCTGCAGCACGCCTCGACCGCCGACCGGCCGGTGCTGCTGCGCAACGAGACGGAGGTCGGCCACGGCGCCCGCTCGGTGAGCAGGTCGGTGGACCTGTCGGCCGACACGCTGACCTTCCTGGCCAGGCACACCGGCCTGTAGGTCACCGGGGGAAGACGATGGTCTTGTGGCCGTCGAGCAGCACCCGCTGCTCGGCGTGCCACTTGACCGCCCTGGCCAGCGCCAGGCACTCCACGTCGCGCCCGATGGCCACCAGGTCCTCGGGAGAGTGGCTGTGGTTGACCCTGGCCACCTCCTGCTCGATGATCGGGCCCTCGTCGAGGTCGGCGGTCACGTAGTGCGCCGTGGCGCCGATGAGCTTGACCCCGCGGTTGTGGGCCTGGTGGTAGGGCTTGGCGCCCTTGAACGACGGCAGGAACGAGTGGTGGATGTTGATCGCCCGCCCCGCCAGCTTCCCGCACAGGTCCTGTGAGAGCACCTGCATGTAGCGGGCCAGCACCACCAGATCGACCTGGTAGTGCTCCACCAGCGCGAGCACCTCGGCCTCCTGCTTCGGCTTGGTCTCGGGGGTGACCGGCAGGTGGTGGTAGTCGATGCCGTTGGACTGCGTGAGCGGCCGCAGGTCGGGGTGGTTGGAGACGACGGCGGCGATCTCGATGTCGAGCGCCTTGGACCGTACGCGGTAGAGCAGGTCGTTCAGGCAGTGGTCGAACTTGCTCACCATGATCAGCACGCGCGGCTTCCTGGCCACGTCGCGCAGCTTGAACTCCATGGCGAAGTCGGGCGCGAGCGCGGCGAAGGCGGCGTTGAGGGAGTCCTCCCCCAGCTCTCCCGCGAACTGCACGCGCATGAAGAAGCGCTGGCCCACCCTGTCGCCGAACTGCTGGCTCTCGATGATGTTGCATCCGTGCCCGGCGAGCAGGCCGGAGACGGCGGCCACGACCCCGGGCCGGTCGGGACAGGACAGCGTCAGGATGTATTCGGCGGGGCTGGTCATGCCTTCACTCTCGCGAACGTCTAAGTGCTCGAACGTGGTGGTGCTCGTAGCCTGAGACGAGGGTACCGGCGACGAGACGTTGCAGACGCGTGACCGAGATCGCAGCAACGTTTCGTCCCCTTTGGGTAGTTGATCGGTCTCCTGGAACGTGTGTGTCCCGCTGAGCCGGGACGGGTTGGAGTGCGTGCCCTTGGACGCCGTCGTGCTGATCGTGGTGGCCGGCCTGTTCGCCGTCGTGTCCGGGGTCAACGACGGAGGCGCGCTCCTCGCGACCGGGCTGAAGCTGCCCGCGGTGCGCCCGGTGACCGGGATCGTGGTGCTGACGGTGTTCGTCGCGGCCGTACCGCTGGTCACGAGCCAGGTGGCGGTGACGTTCGTGACCCGGCTGGGCTCCTTCCGCGACCCGGGCGGCCAGTTCGCGATGGTCGTGGCGGTGGTCTCGGCGCTCGCCGTGGTGAGCGTGCTCAGCGCCAAGGGCCGCCCCACCAGCCTGACCCTGGCCGTGGTCGGCGGGCTCACCGGCGCGGGGCTGGGCTGGGGGCTGCGGGTCTCGCCCGACTGGGTGGCGCTGGTGCTGGCGTTCGGGCTCGCCGCGCCTTTCGTGGGCGGGCTGCTGGCGTGGGTGTTCATCCGGTTGCTGGTGGCCACGACGACGGCGCGCGGGCTGTGGCGCTGGCACTGGGCGGGTTTCCTGCTGGAGACGATCGCGTACGCGGCCAACGACGCGCAGAAGATGCTGGCCGTGTTCATGATCGCGGCAGGGTTCACCGGGGCGCCGGTCGAGTACACGGTGGCGGCGGCCGTGCTGTTCGCGGCCGGCACCCTGTACGGGCTGCCCAAGGCGGGCCGCACGCTGAGCCGCGAGATCATCGTCTCCCGGCCCCCGCACGGCGTGGCGGCGGAGCTGGCCGCCGGCACGGCGGTCATCGGCTGCGCGGCGGTCGGCATGCCGGTGAGCATGACGCAGGCCATCGCGGGCGGCCTCATCGGCGCCGGCGTCGCGCAGGGCGGCGGCCGGGTCCGCTGGCACGCGGCCGGCAAGATCGTCGCCGCCTGGCTGCTGACGCTGCCGGCGAGCGGGCTGCTGGGCTGGGGGCTGGCCCTGCTGGTCAAGGGGTTCGCGAGCGTGGAGCTGTCATGAGGGGGAGTACCGGTGTGAAACGGCTGCGGCGAATCAGGGACCTGATGACCGGGCGCATGGACAGCGCGCTCACCGAGGCGCTGCTCGGACAGCTGGAGGCCACCAAGGAAGGGGCGTGGCTGGCCATGGCCATGATCGGCGGCGAGGTCGGCAGGACGGGGGCGCACGAGCAGATGCGCTCGATCGAGCACCTGGGCGACGAGGAGCGGGCCCGGCTCATCGACGAGCTGAAGACCGCCCTCGTCACGCCCATCGACCGGGAGGACCTGTTCCGGCTGTCGCGCTCGATCGACGACGTGCTCGACTCGCTGCGCGACTTCGTCAGGGAGTCGCATCTGTACCGGGTGCCGGACCAGATCCGCTTCACGCCCATGCTGGACCAGGTCATCGTGGGCATCGAGGCGCTGGAGGAGGCCGTACGCAGCCTCGCCGCCCGCCCGTCGGCCGTCTCCCACGACGCGCTGGAGGCCAAGAAGGCCGGTGGGGCGATCCGGCGGATGTACCAGTACGAGATCTCCCGCATCTTCTCCGGCGAGCTGACCGCGAACGCGATGAAGGAGCGGGAGCTGGTGCGCCGGCTGGAGATCGTGGGGGTCGCCATCGGCGAGGCGGCCGACGCCATCGCCGACGGAGCGATGAAGCGGTGAAGCGGTGACAGGTCACCGCCGGAAAGGATCTCCCCTGGCTTGGTTGCCCGGCTCTCCCCGTCCGAGCTGCAATGTGAGAGTGATCACCGAACCCGGGACGGCCGGCGAGCAGGAAGCACGCCCCCGGGTGGCCGTCTCCAGCTGCCTGCTGGGCGAGGAGGTCAGGTACAACGGCGGGCACAGCCGCGACCGCTTCCTGACCGGCGACCTCGACCCGTACGTGGACTGGGTGCCCGTCTGCCCCGAGATGGAGGCGGGCCTGGGCACCCCGCGCGAGACCCTGCGGCAGGAGCGCTCCGACGACGGCCCCCGCCTGGTGACCCGGCAGACGCGGGTGGACCTGACCGACCGCATGACCGAGCTGGCCGGCCGCCGCGCCGCCGAGCTCGCGCGGCTCGACGTGGACGGGTACGTGTTCAAGGCCAAGAGCCCCACCTGCGGCATCCACGGCGTGCCCGTCTACCGGGCCGACGGCACCCCGGCCGACCGGCGCAACAGGGGCCTGTTCAGCGGGATCGTCATGGAGCGCAGCCCGCTGCTGCCGGTGGAGGACGAGGGCAGGCTGCACGACGCGCTGCTGCGGGAGAGCTTCGTGGAGCGCGTCTTCGCGCACGCCAGGCTCCGCGCCCTGCTCTCGGCGGACTGGCGGCCACGCGACCTCGTCACCTTCCACGCCCGGCACAAGATGCAACTGCTCGCCCACGACCCCCAGCTCTACCGCACGGCGGGCCGCGTGGTGGCGGCGGCGGGCGGCCATCCGCGCGCCGAGGTGGCCGCCCGCTACACCGACGCCTTCCAGCGCACGCTCTCCACCAAGGCCACCACGGGCAAGAACGTCAACGTGCTGCAGCACTGCCTGGGCATGCTCGTCCTGGACCCGGTCAGGCGGGCCGACCTGGTGGACGTCATCGACGCCTATCAGGCGGGCCTGGTGCCGCTGAGCGTGCCCACGACGCTGCTGCGCCACCACGCCCGCGGGGAGGCCGCCGCGTACGTGCGCGACCAGACCTACTTCTCCCCCTTCCCCGACGCCCTGCGGCTGCGCCACCACGTCCCCCGCTAGCCTCTGCGGGCATGAGCGACATCGACGAGCGCCCCGCCGCGCGCGTGGTCTGCCTCGACCGCGACGGGCGGGTGCTGCTGATGCACTGGTACGACCACGTGGCGGGCGCCGAGGTCTGGGAGCCGCCGGGCGGCAGGCTGGAGCCAGGCGAGACCCCGCTGGAGGCGGCCAGGCGGGAGCTGACCGAGGAGACCGGCCTGCCCGGCTCGGCGGTGCTGGACCGGCACGTCGAGGTCGACAGGGACTTCCGGTGGCTGGGGACGCGGTTCGTCAAGCGCGAGGTGTTCTACCTGGCGAGGTTCGACGGGGAGCGGCCGGCGGTGGATCCGGGCGAGCTGACGCAGGAGGAGAGCGCGGCCTTCCGCGGCCACGTGTGGGCCGAGGAGCTGCCCCCGGGCGTCGAGCCGCCGGAGCTGGCGCAGGTGGTCGAGCGGCTCACGCGAGATCTCCGGTGACTCCTGGCCCGCCCGGGGCTCAGACGCCCAGCTCCTCCAGCGTCGTCGTCATCAGCCCGCGCAGCAGCGTGCCGCACACCTTCTCGTGCTCCGCCTCCACCGGCAGCCCCTTGCCCACCCGCTCGCGGTAGGTGTCACGCTCGTGCGCGACGGTGTAGGGCAGCGCGGTCATCGCGACGATCACGCTCACCCTGGTGCCGCCGCGCGGCTGGACCGCCACGGCGTGCGTGCGCAGGCAGGTCTCGTCGGGGGCGCCGTACCAGCCGCACTTGACCGCCGACTCCGGCCAGCCCAGCGCCTCCCGCGCGCCGAACGCCTGCGGCTCCGCCACCTGCCCCATCCAGTCGAGCACGCTGCCGGCCACCGGGTCGCCGGCCAGGGCCGCCTGGGCGAGCGCCGCGTAGGCGGCGGCCACCTCCGCCGCCGTGACCTCGACGGAGCCGAACCTGGACAGGTCGCCGTTGGGCAGCGCCCAGACCACGCCCGTGCGCTCGCGCAGGTCGTCGAGGATGACGCGGGGGCCGACCGCGAGCCACAGGTTGAGCGTGTCGGCGTTGGAGGAGACGACGACGGCCGGCTCCGCGTGGCGGCGCCAGCGCTCCGCGTCGGCCACGCGGGCGGCGCTCACCCACGCGTACAGGGGCTTGAGCAGGGAGGCGCAGCGCAGCCGGGTCATGCCCGAGCTGAAGCTCACCGCCCGGGCGGGCGGCCCGCCGTAGCCACGCCTGATGCCCGCCGCCTGGGCGGTGGCACTGTGATCGAGGTCCTCTAGCAGCTCGTTGAAGCCCACGCACCCCACCGTAGACCTACGGAGGGCTTCCCCAGCGCTGTTCGTACCACTCCATGGTCGGCGCCGGGCCCGGCAGCTCGGTCAGGCCCGGCGCGCGCAGGCCGTCGAGGGCGATGGCCAGCAGGCGCTGCTTGACGTGCTCGTGCTCCGGGCGGGGCGGCCCCGCAGCCGGGCGGCTGAACTGCTCCATGAGCAGCGAGACGTCCAGCATGCTCACGTCGCTCCTGAGCACGCCGGCCTCGTGCGCGCGGGCCACCAGCCGCTCGGCGGCCTCGTCGGCGCGGCGGGAGGTGCGCCACATCTCCTCGGTGACCTCGATGGTGCCCGCGACCGGTGCCAGCGCGCCCGCCCTGTTGGCCACGCAGGTGCGGACGTACAGCGCCAGGCCCTCCCACGGGTCCGGCTCCGCCAGCCCCGCCTCCGCCGCCTCCACGACCCGCTCCATGGCGATCAGGCACAGGCGCTGGAGCAGCTCCTCCTTGGTGCGGTAGCGGCGGTAGAGGCTGCCCATGCCGACGCCCGCCTGCTTGGCGATGGCCGACACGGGCGCGTCGAAGCCCTGCGTGGTGAACACCTCGTGCGCCGCGCTCAGCAGCCGCAGATCGTTGCGTGCCGCCTCGGCCTGCCTGCCGCGTGTGCCCATGCGCTACAGGATATTCAGGGTCGCACGCCGGGTCGCACGGCGTCAGAAGCCGTGGCGGGTGAGTGCCGCCGCGAGCGCCACCGGCAGCAGCGCCACCACGGCGAACGCGATCGCCGCCCGCATCCGCCGGGAGACCCCGACCTCCGTCACGAACGCCGCCAGCGCCCCCGCCACGGCGAACGCCGCCCCTGCCACGGCCGCGTCGGCGAGCGACGACGGCCACGAGGGCAGCGACTCCCCCGCCAGCCGGAACACGATCAGCACCCCGGCCGCCGTGAGCGCCACCCGCCGCCCGGGCCGTACCGCCACCCGCTCCAGCGCGTACACGGCTCCGGCGAGCAGCACCAGGCTGATCACCACGACGACGCCGACGGCCGGCACCAGGCAGCCCCAGTCCTCGCAGCCGACGCCGGCCCAGGCCAGCCGTACCGTGGCCCACCACAACACGCCGAGCGCGGCGCACACCGCGGCCGCTCGCCCTGTTCGCCCCCTCATACACCAATGCTCCCATCAGCCGTGCCTGCCGCCCGATGGTCGTCCGCCTCCGCCTCGGCATGGCGGCCGAGGGCGCGCAGGGCGACCGCGCGGTTGGCGTACAGGTCGGACTGGGGTCGCAGCCCGATGGCGTGCGTCAGGTCGTCCACCGCGCCTTCCAGGTCGCCGGTGGCGTACCGGAGCACGCCCCTGCTCCCCCAGGCGGCGACCAGCCCCGGCGCCCGCTCCAGGGCCTGCTCCAGCGCCGTCCCGGCCTCCCTGTAGCGGCCCGCCGCCGTCTCCAGCTGGCCCAGCACCGTCAGCAGGAACGGGTTGCCCGGCGCGAGCCGCAGCCCGGTCTCGACGTCGGCCCTGGCCTCCTCGTCCCGTTCGCAGCCGGCCAGCAGCCCGGCGCGGTTGATGTAGGCGTCCAGGTAGCCGGGGTCGAGCTCGATCACCCGCCCCAGGTCCGCCAGCGCGGCCTCGACGTCCCCCTGCACGGCGCACAGCTCGGCGCGGTTGTAGTGCGCCTCCGGCAACGGCGGCCCGGCCCGCATGGCCTGCTCGAAGTCGGCCTCCGCCTCCTCGTGGCGGCCCAGCTTGAACAGCAGGTTGCCTCGTTCCAGGTACTGGTCGGGAAAGCCGGGATCGATGGCGATCGCCGCCCCGTAGTCCTCCAGCGCCTCCTTGGTCCTGCCCAGCGCGGCCAGGAGCTGCGCCCGGTTGGCCAGCAGCACCATCCGGTGCGGCCGGTGGCGCTCCCCCAGCTCGCCGGCCAGCTCGATGGCCGACTCCACCAGCGTCAGCGCGGCGTCGAGGCGACCCTGCCGCAGCTCGATCAGCGCCAGGCCGTTGCGGTCGAAGCCGAGCTTGAAGGCCCGCTCGGCGGGGTCGGGCAGGATCGTGGAGATCGCGATGGCCTCGTTGATCCAGGCCCTGGCCCTGGTCAGGTCGCGGCGCGCGGGATCGGGGTGCCGGGCGTCGAGCATGGCGGTGCCGTACGCCGCCGCCGCGTGCATCGCCGGGTCCTGGCTGGACAGGCGCACCAGGTCCCAGATCGCGCGGGCCTCGTCGGTGCGCCCGAGTCCGCCGAGTGCGGTCGCGGTGCGCTGGGCGAAGCGCCACCAGCTCGGCTCGCCCGGCGGCGTGCGTGCCATGCCGCGCTCCCCCAGCTCGGCCACGGCGTGCAGGAAGCCCTCGCGCGTGCAGCGGTCGACCAGCTCCCACAGCTCGTCGGCGCCGCGGGTGTCGGGCGGCGGCTCGGGGCCGCCGGAGTACAGCATGATCGTGAGAGTGGCGGGCGGGATCCGCCGCGTCATGACGTCCAGCAGCTCGGTGTCCGTGGGGTCGGCCGCGTCGGTGTTGCACACGGCGATCGCCCGCCCCGGGCGTACGGCGTCGCGGACGAACTCCGCGATCCCGTTGGCCAGCCGCAGCGTGCGGCGGGGCGCGGGCACGAGGATGCGCTCCTCGTCGGGCAGCTCCATGTCGATCGTGACCCGCGTGGGCCGCACGGTCCCGGCCAGCCGGGGTGCGGCCGCCAGGATCTCGATGTCGTGCGCGGCCACCAGCTCAGGCGAGCGCCGCAGCACGGCCGGCACCAGCCGGCCCAGCAGCTCGGCGGCGAAGGTATAGGGGCCGTGCGGCCGACGATGCGCGTCCATCAACGGCGTCAGCAGCCGCACGGCCCCCCATCGGGCGGGTGGTTCGCCCTGGACCCTGAGGTGGGACCTCTCCTCAGTCACCCCTTGTGAATGACGCTGGAGGTCCCAGCCAGCCTCGCGGTTCCAGGCTTGCGGACGACGATGCGCTTCATGACGTACCTCTCCACTTGGGGTTGAACACCCATTATTGGGTCACCCCACCGAATATCAAGGTTTATCGCGAATAAGTGGGAGGCTAATGGATAAAATGCAGTTGCCTTTTGTGGGGAATATCTAACCTATTAGGACCGAAACCACCGCTGCAATCCTGTGGTATGCGCGCGCTCCGATTCCTCCATCAAGTCGCACAGGCACCTGCCGAGCAGCGTGACCGACTGGCAGCAACCGGGCCCAGGATGGTTCCTGGCCCGCACGATGTGGGTGGCCCGCTCGATCAGCCGTTCCAGGCTGGGCTCGGAGCCGCCCTTGAGCGAGCGGGTCTGCCAGGGGCAGGAGGCCGCGTCCGCGCAGGCACTCTTGGCGATGTACGGCGCCGCCCCGCTCGTGAGCCGCAACGGGTCCGCACGCTTGATCCGGTGGCCGGCGAGCACGCGGGTGGCCCGGCGGGCGACGGCCAGCAGTCGGCGGCGTTCTTTTCCCCGCACCTCACTCCTGGTGGGCAACGCCAGCAACATCGCCCCGGCCATCAGCACCCCGCCCACGACCATGCCCCACCCCAGCCGCTCCTGGAACCAGATCACCGCGATCGCGGCGACCCAGAGCGGCTGGGACGACATGAGAATCTGGCTGGGCACGGCCGGCAGGTGCGCCTGGGCGTGGGAGCGCGCCAGGAAGCCGAGCGCGCACGAGATGACCGACAGGTGCAGCAGGATCATCCAGTCGGCCGGGGCGACCGGCACGGAGACCCCGTCGCGTACGGCGTAGCCGGCGCTGAGCACGCCGATGGTGAAGAGCTGGATCACCGTCAGCGCGTACGCCGGAAAGCCGGTGGGCCGCTCCGACAGGCGCCCCAGCAACAGTGTGTGACCGGAGTAGAGAGCGGCGGCGGTGAGCGTGACCACCAGCGCGAGCAGCGAGATCCCGCGCTCCTCCACCCCGCCGACCAGGGTGAAGACGGCCATGCCCGCCAGCGCCAGCGCGACCCCCGCCCAGATGCGCCGGCGCACCGGCTCCTTGAAGATCACCAGCGACAGGATCGGCGTGATCATCACGCTGCACCCCACGGCGAACCCGGAGACCGCCGACGGCAGGCTGCCCAGGGCCATGGCCTGGCCCACCTGCCCCACCCCGAACATCACCCCGAGCACGGCCCCGCTGATCCACGTCTGACGTGACAGCCCCCGAAGGCAGCCGGGTCTGATGAGGAACAGCGTCAGGGCGGCCAGCAGATAGCGCTCGGCGAGCAGATCCTCCACCGGTAACCGGTGGATGAGGTCCTTCATCAGCGGGAAGGCCGACCCCCAAGCGGCGCTGACGAACAACAGAAGCACGGCTCCCAGAAGGGGGCGGGGAGCGGGCACGTCTGCCATAGGGAAAGCATGGCACTACTGTTAGCAGCGCCACATGTACGTTCAGCAGCCGGAGGTGCTCCCTTACACCTGAGTGGTAAGACCCTCACCCGCGGGTTCGTACATCCTTATCCGTGGAAGCCGCTATACGACCTATCCCGACATTACGCCCATGAGAATTTCGCGCAAGATGTCAGGCTCCATGGCCGGTCGGACGTCACCCACCGTGACGGCGAAGGCCCGGCGGCGAGATCACGCCGAGCGGCCCCGGGAGAGCTCACCGGGGGAATCGGTCATTCGGGGCGGCCCCTGGAGGGGAAGGGGTGGGGCCGCGCTGTTCAGAACTCCAGAACAGCCGGGGGAAGCAGGCGTTTCTCACCGTAGACGACGGTCAGGCCGCCCACCTGCTCCCTGGACAGCTCGCGCCAGCCCCGGCGTTCGTACAGGGCCAGTGCCGCTTCCTGGTTGAGCGTCGTGTCACCTCTGACGCTGTGGAACCCGAGCTCCACCGCACGCCGTTCGAGCGCGATGAGCATGGCCGCGCCGAAGCCGCGCCGCTGGAACTCGGGATGGACCCGCAACCGGCAGATCTCCGCCGTGCCCGTGTCGACGGGTCTCAGCCCGCCCATGGCCACGACCCGCGAGCCGGTCTCCCCGACGAGGAAGTCGCCGCCGCAGGCCAGGTAGATCTCCTGGATGCGCGGGAAGTCGTCGTCGTAGTAGACGCCGTCACCGGGCATCAGGCCCACTTCGGCGAGGCAGATGCGATGGAGCGCGAGGATGGTGTCGAGATCCGACCACCGATAGCGTCTGATCGTCAGCTTCATCCATCGCCCCCTTTCAGCTCGGGCTGCCGGGGCCGCCGGAGGGCGGCCGACAAACCGTCCAGTCCTGGAACTCCGGCGTCCCGCGCGAGGATCGCCCGTTCGAGCTGCAGCGCGGGCCGCACGATGAGGTCGGTGAGGTACTCGTCGCCGACCATGTTGAGGGCCTTCGTCGCGATCGACACCGCCTCCTGCACGTCGCCGTCGATCAGCCGGCACTGCGCCTGGTCGAGCCTGATCAGCGTCTGGTCGAGGATGTGGTCCTCGTACTTCTCCAGCGCCTGGTCGAGCACGACCTCGGCCTCGATCGTCTGGCCCAGCTTGGTGAGCACGTCGCCCTGGTAGAAGTAGAGCTGCTTCTCGGTGTAACCGAACGCGACGTCCTCCTGGTCCTCGGGACGCAGGTGGGCGAAGGCGTTCCTGGCCCGCGCCAGGGCCCGCTTGGCCTGGTCGACGATCTCCTTCTTGGTCTCGCCGTTGGACATCATGGCCAGCGCCCTGGCCTCGACGACCGGCGCCATGGCCTGGGCCGCGCACGGCGTGGAGCCCGCCATGTCACGGCTCTTCTTGGCCAGGGTGAGCGCCTCGCGGGCGTCGCCGAAGTAGAGGGGCACGAGCGACTCGCGGGCCGCGATCCACGCCCGCAGCGCGCGGTCGCCGGTCTCGTCGGCGGCGGTGCGGCCGGTGCGGAAGAACGACCGCGCCAGCCGGTGATCACCCAGGTTGATCATGATCATGCCGGCCAGCCCGGCGAGCTGGGCGGCCATCCTGCACAGGCGCTCCTGCAGGTCGATGGGCTGGCGCCGGGCCATCGCCGTGCGCACCGCGCTGAGCTCCAGCAGCACGTCGCACAACAGCCGCAACGGGGCCGTCGTGGTGTACTGGCGGCCGAAGCTGACCGTCGCCTCCTCCCACTGGTCGAGCATCGCGGCGGACACGGTGGCCATGACCAGCGTCTCGTCCATCCTGCGCCGGATGCCCTCGCACGCCCCGAGCACGGGGCCCTCCAGATCGGCCAGGTTGGCGTCGGCCTGGAGTGAGTTTAAAAGGGTGCGCCGCAGGATGTTCTCGTTCTCCTCGTCCTCCGGCTCGGTCTCCATCGGCTGGATCACCAGCTCGCGCTCCTGAGCCGGCCGCTGCGGGCGGTCCGCCGCCTCCACGGCGCCGCTCAGCACCACCCCCGGCATCCGGTGGCCGTGGCCACAGATGCAGGGCGAGTCGTAGCCGAGCGCCGCGGGCTCGACCCGGTAGACGGTGCACAGATAGTGCAGGTACTCCGGGCCGGGGCGTTTGAGCCCGCTCTCGTACGCGGACAGGAGAGTCTCGCCGATGCCGGGCATCGCCTTGCCGTCGCGCTCGAACAGGGCTCTGACCTGCTCGATCACGTCGGCCAGCGCGATGCCGTAGGCCAGCCGATGCGCCTTGACCCGGCTCGTGCTGAACCCGGCGCACGCCTCGTGGATCTCATCAGCTATCTGAGCCGACGTGCGCCCGGCGGCCAGGCCCTTGGCCCTGATCCGCCGGGCGATCTCCGTCTCCCTGTGCTGTCTGCCGGACATCCCGGCCCCTCTCACGCATGTCTCGACCGGTCCGCAACTGGTGACTCAGCGTAGCCCTCAAGTTGCCCTGCGCCTACCCATGACTATGAAGCAATGCCGAGATGATTGGAACGCCTTGGAGCGGCCTGGGGATAAGGAACATCCTCCCGGGGACTGTTTCTTACATCCCGCGAGGAAGAAGCGACTCCCCGTGAGCGGAACCCCTCGTTGCACGAACCGTTGACTTGGGCCATCTTTGGCCCACCAGCAACCCTTCCCGAGGGAGGAAAGAACGGTGGGGGACGACAACTTCGAGCACCTGGAGCGTCTCGTGACAGAACTGGACGCCCGCGGGCTGCTCGCACGAGTGGTCCGGACCCAGAGCGGACGCACGTTCGTACGGGTCATCAACCCGAGCGCGACGAGTCTGTCCGAGAACGTCACATGCCGGTCGGCAGCGGTCTCCAACATGCGCGACTGGTGGTACTGCTGGTCCTGGGGCGAGCCGATGCACACGGCCGACGACCCCGCGGGTGCCGCGACCAAGGTCGCTCGCGTGCTCGCCGTCGTGGGGGAGTGACGACCCGGTGATCCGGGTGGAGCGCAGCCACCACGGCTCACCGCATCCCACGACGGCTACTGGGAGCCGGCGGAGTGGCCGGTGCGGAGGGTTTTCCGCGCGACGGAGCCCTGGCCACTCCGCCGGTTCCGGCCCGTTTCACGCGGCGCCGCGCGCCGCGTCCAGAAGCCGCCCGCCCGGGTCAGGGCGGGTGTTCGGGGGATCCCTCCCGGAACCGGCACGGGACACGCTTCCGGGTGCGTGCCCCGGTCCGAGCCGTCCGTCATCGGAGCGTCCGCTCTCTCCCTCCGCGGCCCAGAGAGCGGGCGACCCCGTCTTCCCCGGCGTGATGTGACGGCGGGCGGTTCGGTCAGCGGTATTTTTGGACCCGAAACGGTCCAATTTGCTGACCGAACCGCTTCCGGAGGGGGATCCACCATAGTGTTACTGCTGGTGACGCCGTCGCCACCGCCGACGACTCCATCGGTGCTGCCCGATATCGACAAGGTGACCTCACAAGTGGCCGTGACCTGCCAGAACGACCCCGTCTGCTCGACGATCGCCGGGATCTTCAACAACGCGGCCTGGGCACCTCTGGCAGCCATGCTGGTGGTCGTCTTCCTGATCCTCGTGTTCGCGTTCGTGCTCCGTAACGTCTCGCACCGGGTGATCACGAGGGTGGTCACCCGCGCGGCCACGGGGGGATCGATCACCAGCCGGTTCCGCAAGGGCGCGGCGACCGACGGCATCGACGCGTTACTGCACGAGCGGCGCAAGCAGCGGGCCGAGACGATGGGGTCGGTGCTCAAGCACATCGCCTCCGTCGTCATCCTCGGCACCGCCGTGCTGACCGTGCTCGACAGGCTGACGATCCCGATCGCCCCCCTGCTGACCAGCGTCGGCATCCTCGGCGTGGCTATCGGCTTCGGCGCGCAGGAGCTGGTGAAGGACTTCATCGCCGGCATGTTCATGCTGCTGGAGGACCAGTACGGCGTGGGCGACGTGATCGACGCCGGCCCGGCGGTCGGCACCGTCGAGGCGGTCACCCTGCGCGTCACGCGGCTGCGCGACGTGGACGGCCGCGTCTGGTACGTCCGCAACGGCACGATCACCCGGGTCGGCAACGAGTCGCAGGGCTGGTCGCGCGCGTTCATGGACGTGCCGGTGGCCTACGACGCCGACGTGGTCGGCGTGCGGGTGCTGCTGGAGCACGTCGCCGAGGAGGTCTGGGCCGACCCCGAGCTGCGCGAGTCCAAGGTCGTGGAGCCGCCGCAGGTGTTCGGGGTGGAGCAGCTCTCCGACAGCTCGCTGGTGTTCCGCATCACGGCCAAGACGCTGCCCTCCGCGCAGGCGGAGGTGTCGCGGGAGCTGCGGCTCCGGGTCAAGACGGCTCTGGACACCGCGGGCATCTCCATGGTCGCCACCGCCTAAGCTAGGAATCGTGACAGAGACCTCCTTCTACGACGCCGCCGGAGGCGAGGAGACCTTCCGGCGCCTCGTGCACCGCTTCTACGAGGGGGTCGCGGAAGACCCGATCCTGCGGCCGCTCTATCCGGAGTCCGATCTGACGGGCGCGGAGGAGCGGCTGCGGGGCTTCCTGATCCAATACTGGGGCGGCCCCAACGACTACAGCAAGCAGCGTGGTCATCCCCGGTTGCGGATGCGGCACATGCCCTTCGTGATCGGCGAGCCGGAGCGCGACGCCTGGCTGAAGCACATGCGTGACGCGGTCGACTCGCTCGATCTGCCCGACGAGCTGGAGACCAGGCTTTGGGACTATCTGGTCTACGCTGCCCAGAGTCTGGTGAACTCCCCCACCTGACGGGGCATGACACGCCACATGGATATCCCCTGGTGGCGTGACGCAGTCGTCTACGAGATCTATGTCCGCAGCTTCGCCGACGCCTCTGGAGACGGTGTCGGCGATCTGGCGGGGGTGCGCGAGCGCCTGCCGTACCTGCGGCGACTGGGTGTCGACGCGATCTGGCTGACCCCGTTCTACCGCTCCCCCATGGCCGACGGCGGCTACGACGTGGCCGACTACCGCGACGTGGACCCGCTGTTCGGCACGCTCGGCGACTTCGAGGCGCTGGTCGCCGACGCGCACGAGCACGACCTGCGGGTGATCGTGGACATCGTGCCCAACCACAGCTCCGCCGAGCATCCCTGGTTCCAGGCGGCGCTGCGCGGCGAGGGCCGCGACCGGTACATCTTCCGCGACACCGTCAACAACTGGCAGTCCACGTTCGGCGGCCCCGCCTGGACCCGGACGGCCGACGGGCAGTATTACCTGCACCTGTTCGCGCCCGGTCAGCCCGACTTCAACTGGCGCAACCCCGAGGTGCACGCGGAGTTCCTCGACGTCCTGCGGTTCTGGCTGGACCGGGGCGTCGACGGCTTCCGCATCGACGTGGCGATGGGCCTGTACAAGGCGGAGGGGCTGCCCGACGTGGGCGACCAGTCGTTCAAGTCGGTCTCGCCGGTGTGGGGGCAGCCGGAGGTGCACGGCGTCTACCGCGACTGGCGGCGGGTGCTCGACGGTTATCCGGGTGAGCGGATGGCCGTGGGCGAGGTGTGGACCGACAGTCCCGAGGATCTGGCCCGCTACGTGCGGCCCGACGAGCTGCACCAGAGCTTCAACTTCGCCTGGCTGCAGGCGCCGTGGTCGCCGACGGCGTTCAAGAAGGTGATCGACGACACGATGTCCACGGTGCCGTTCGCGACGTGGGTGCTGTCCAACCACGACGTCGTACGGCACCGCACCCGCTACGACACCGCCGACCCCGGCACGGGCCTGGCCCGGGCCAGGGCCGCGCTGCTGACGATGCTGGCGCTGCCCGGCTCCGCCTACCTCTACCAGGGCGAGGAGCTGGGCCTGCCCGAGGTGACCGACCTGCCGGACGAGGCCAGGCAGGACCCGGTGTTCTTCCAGTCGAAGGGCAAGCTGCCGGGGCGCGACGGGTGCCGGGTGCCGATCCCGTGGACGGTGGATCCGCCCTCCCACGGCTTCTCCCCCGGCGGGGTGGAGCCGTGGCTGCCGCAGCCGGACTCCTTCGCGGAGCTGAGCGTGGAGAAGCAGGAGGGGGTCGCGGACTCGACGCTGGAGTTCTACCGGCGGGCCCTGGCCTGCCGCCGCGAGCTGGTGCGCAGCATTCCCTACACCCTGGGGTGGCTGAAGTCTCCCGAGGGAGCGCTCTTCTTCACCCGGGGCCCGCTGATCTGCGCGCTCAACTGCGGCACCCGGCCGGTGCGCCTGCCGGAGCACGAGGAGGTGCTGCTGGCGAGCGGGCCGCTGAAGGGCGGGCTGCTGCCACCCGACACGGCGGTGTGGCTCAGGAGCGCTTCGACCGCTCCCAGCGCCGGGGGATGACGGGCAGCGAGGCCGCGGCGCAGGCCAGCCCCGCGGCGAAGCCGGCCCAGTAGCCGGCGCCGACGATCAGGGCTCCGGCGAGCGGCGTGACGGCCAGGGAGACGGTGTTCTGGACCGTGTTGTGGGTGCCGAGCACCTTGCCCGCCCAGCCGGGCCCGGCCAGCTCGCCCGCCGCGAGGTAGGCCAGCCCGTTGCCGGACACCGTCGTCACCGAGGCCAGCACGAGCGCCGCCGCCCCGAGCCAGGCGGTGGTGAGCGTGCCGGCGACCAGCAGCGCCAGCACCACGAGGTTGCCGAGGGTGAGGATGAGCAGGGGCCGCATGCGCAGGCGCAGGTGGTCGGACCAGCGTCCGGCCGCGATGCGGATCGCGGCCCCGGCGATCGCGGCCACGCCGAAGAGCCGGCCGGCCGCCACGTCGTCCCAGCCGTAGGTGGTGACCAGGCAGTCCACGCCGTACGTGGTGACCACCACCTGTGGCACCACGTGCAGCGCGCTGGTGGCGTGCACCCGCCAGAGCGCGGGCTGCCGGTACGGCGAGCCCGCCCGCGGCGTGCCCGGCGCCTCGATCGGGCGCGGCGGCTCGGCCATGAACAGCGCGGCCAGCACGGCGGCCAGCAGGCTCACGCCGGCGCAGAGCAGCAGCACGCCCGGTAACCCGTGGGCCCGGGCCATGGGCGGCAGCGCGAAGGCGGACACCGCCATGCCGAGGGTGAAGGAGACCTGGCGCACCCCCATGGCCACGCCGCGCTCCGCCGGCTCGAACCAGCGCAGCACGATGCGCCCGCCGCCCACCATCGCGGCCGAGCCGCCCGCGCCCGCCAGCGCCAGCAGCGTGATCACCGCCCAGGTGCTCCCGGCGAAGGCCGTGGCGGCCAGCATCGCGGCGGCCAGGCCCACGCCGGCGCCGAGGATCACCCGCTCGCCGTAGCGGTCGGCCAGCGCGCCCCAGGCGACGAGGGCGAGCATGACCCCGATGGCCGGGGCGTTGGCGATCAGGCCGCCTACAGGCAGTGAGACATTGAAATGTCGCAATATTTCGGGCATGACCAGAGGCAGGCCGAACAGCCCGAGGGTGACGCCGGCGTGCGCGTTGACGCCCAGCGCCAGCATCCACCAGCGCCTCATTCCGCGGCGTAGCGCTTCAGGTAGGTCCGCTCGTTCTCGGTGAGCCTGCGCGGGGCGGCCCGTTCGACGTCGTAGGCCGCCATGACCGACATGGCGGTGACGTAGAGGCCCTCGTCGTCGCGGATCTCGTAGCGCAGCGTGAACCGCACCGCCCTGATCTCCGTCACCCAGGTCTCGACCCGTACGGGCTGCGCGCGAAAGCCCAGCGGCCGGCGGTAGTCGATCTCGTGGCGGGTCACGACCAGGCCCTTGAACGGCTCGTCCCCCGCCACGTACGGATCGATGCTCAGCATGCCGAAGCGGGCGTCCTCCAGGTAGTCGAGGAAACGCACGTTGTTCACGTGCCCCTGGGAGTCGATGTCGCCGAATCTCACCGTGCGGGGATAGATGTGCCGTTCGGCCGGGGTGCTCTCAACCACGTCCGCCACCGTACCCGCCCCGGTCAGGTGGCCTTGCGCCGGGCCAGGCAGGACAGCACGGTCAGCACCGAGATCGCGGCCATCGAGCCGAGCACCCAGCGGTAGCCGGTCACGAGCTGCTCGACGGCCCCGCCGGAGAGCTGCGCGAGCGTGCCGGCGAACACGCTCTGGTGCAGCTCGGCGGGCAGCGGCGCGGTGAGGATCGACAGGACCAGGCCGGTGCCGACGACGTTGCCGGTGTTCTGCAGCATCAGGCGCATGGCGTTGACGATGCCGAGCCGGTTGGAGGGCAGGCCGTCCAGGATGGCGGTGGTGTTGGAGGGCAGGAACGCGCCCGAGCCGAGCCCGATGAGCACGAGCCCGGCCGCCACGGCGGGGTAGGGCGTGTCCGCCGACATCACGGTGAGCATGACGGCCAGCCCGCAGGTGGTCGTCGCGGCGCCGGCCACGGCGAGCGTGCGCGCGCTCATCAGGCGCTGCAGGAAGCCCGAGCTCACCGAGCCGATCATGGCGGCGATCGCCAGCGGCAGCACCTTCAGCCCCGCCTGGACGGGATCGTCGCCGCGCACCGCCTGGAAGTAGAGCGCGACCAGGAAGACCATGCCCATCCGGGCCACGGCGTTGAGGAAGGAGGCCAGCGTGCCGAACGCGAAGGCCCGTTCCCTGAACAGGCTCAGGTCCACCACGGGATGCGCCGCCCGCGACTCCCTGAGCAGGAACAGCGGCAGCCCCGCGACGAAGGCGGCCAGCCCGCCCAGCACCACCGGGTGGTCCCAGCCGAGCCGGGTGAACTCCGACAGCGCCAGCAGCAGCCCGCCCAGCGTGACCAGGACCAGGACGTTCCCCGGCCCGTCGAGCCCGCCCGCCCGTTCGGCCCTGGGCGGCCTGGGCAGCACCAGCACCCCCCACAGCAGGCAGAGCAGGCCGACCGGCACGTTGAACCAGAACACCCACCGCCAGCCCAGGCTCTCGGCCAGCACCCCGCCCAGCGTCGGCCCGATCAGCCCGGCGATCGAGAACGAGGCCACGTACACGCCCATGCCCTCGCCCAGCCGCTCGCGCGGGAAGGCGTCACTGATCAGGGCGGCGCTGTTGGTGAGCAGCATCGCGCCGCCCACGGCCTGCAGCACCCGCATGAACACGATCACCCACGCGTTCGGCGACAGGCCCGCGAGCAGCGCCGCCAGCGTGTACGTGGCGAGCCCCAAGAGGTACATTCGGCGCCTGCCGAACAGATCGGCCAACCGGCCGAAGACCACCATCAGCACGGTCGTGGTCAACTGATAGCCCAGAAGGATCCAGCTCGCGGCCGTGGCGCCGGCCCCGGTGTGCCGGGCGATCTCGGGCAGCGCGACGTTGATGGCGCTGCCGCTGAGGCCGGTCAGCACGCTGGCCAGGCTGACGACCGACAACGTTCGCCAGGCGTCTCGGAGTGGGGTGGTCGTCGTCGCCGGCAAGGGCCCTGTCCTTTCTAGATTTTAATACTAGAATCCAATTCAAATCGTCAGCCGGTCAAGGATCGAGGTGTCGGATGAGCGGGATCGTCGAAGGCCGCGTGGTGATCGTCACCGGTGCGGCCAGGGGCATCGGACGGGGACACGCGCTGGAGTTCGCCAGGCAGGGGGCCAAGGTGGTGGTCAACGACCTGGGCGCGGAGGTCGACGGCACCGGCTCGTCCGGAGCCGCGGCCGAGGTGGTGGCGGAGATCGAGGCCATGGGCGGGCAGGCCGTCGTCAACGGCGAGGACGTCTCCGACTTCGACGGCGCCGAGCGGCTCGTCAGAGCCGCCGTCGACCACTTCGGCCGCCTCGACGTGCTGGTCAACAACGCCGGCATCCTGCGCGACCGGATGCTCGTCAACATGACCGCCGACGAGTGGGACGCCGTCATCAGGGTGCACCTGCGCGGCACCTTCGCCCCGCTGCGCCACGCCGCGGCCTACTGGCGGAACAAGGCCAAGGCGGGCGAACGGGTGGACGCCCGGATCATCAACACCACCTCGTCCTCCGGCATCTACGGTAACCCGGGGCAGGGCAACTACGGCGCCGCCAAGGCCGGCATCGCCGGCCTGACGGTCATCGCCGCGAAGGAGCTGGAGCGCTACGGCGTCACCGTGAACGCCATCGCCCCCGCCGCCCTCACCCGCATGACCGAGAACCTCATGCCCGCCGGCGCCACCGGCGCCGACCCCGACGACATCGCCCCCCTGGTCGTCTGGCTCTCCAGCGCCGAGGCGCGCGGGATCACCGGGCGCGTGTTCAACGTGCGGGCGGGCAAGATCAGCGTGGCCGAGGGCTGGCACGCCGGGCCAGAGGCCGACAAGGGCAGCCGCTGGGACCCGGCCGAGCTGGGCGCCGTCATCCCCGCCCTGGTCGAGAAGGCCGCGCCCAACGCGCTGACCAACGGCCGCATCCCCGGACGGGAGGACTGATCCGCCATGGCACTCGACCACTCGCTGATCGGCGTCGAAGGGCCCGCCCACGAGCGGACGTGGACCGCGAAGGACACCATGCTGTACGCGCTCGGCGTCGGCGCGGGCACCTCGGAGCTGGAGTTCACCACCGAGAAGGAGCAGCGCGTGCTGCCCACCTTCGCCGTCCTGGCCGCCCAGGCACCCGGCCGGCGCATCGGCGACTTCGACCCGGCCATGCTCGTCCACGCCGAGCAGGGCTTCGAACTGCACCGCGAGCTGCCCGCCGCCGGTGGCGTGCGCACCACGTCACGGGTGACCGGCATCTACGACAAGGGCTCGGGCGCGCTGGTGACCTCCGAGGCGCGCGCCGTGGACCTGGCCACCGGGGAGCTCGTCATCGCCTCGCGCAGCTCGGTGTTCATCCGGGGCGAGGGCGGGTTCGGCGGCGAGCGCGGGCCGCGCGACGAGTGGGCGCAGCCCGACCGGGCGCCCGATCACAAGGTGACCTACTCGACGCTGCCCGAGCAGGCGTTGATCTACCGGCTGTCGGGTGACTACAACCCGCTGCACAGCGATCCGGCGTTCGCCGCCAGGGCCGGGTTCGACCGGCCCATCCTGCACGGGCTGTGCACGTACGGGGTGACGGGGCGGGCGCTGCTGCACACCGTGGCAGGGTCCGATCCGGGACGGTTCAAGGCCATGTCGGGGCGCTTCTCCAGCCCGGTCTTCCCCGGCGAGTCGCTCACGGTGTCGATCTGGGTGGACGGGGCCGACGTGCTGTTCAGGACGGCCAAGGACGACGGGACCGTGGTGATCGACCGGGGCCGGGCCACCATCACCTGACCCGCCAGCCGGACCTGGGGTGAGGGCGGGTGCCTCACCTCAGGTCCGGGCCTCGGCGGTCCACCGGGCGGGCTCAGGTCTCGTCGAGTGCCCTCAGCGGGTCGAGGCGGTGGATCAGGGTGACGGCGGCCTCGATGACCTCCCGCGCCTCCTCCTCGGTGTCGGAGGTGGCGACCTCCCGGGCCGCCTCGCCGATGATGCTGGTCAGCACCGCCACGGTGAACCGGTCGAGCGGATCCCCGCCGGCGCCCAGCAGCACCGCGTTCTGCCGCACCCACTCCCGTCCGCGCGTGCGGCGGATCAGCTCGAAGCCCGGCGGCCCGTCGCCGTCGATGAACAGGCGCACCAGGTCGCGCCGCTCCCACGCCCCGGCGAGGTAGGCCCGCGCCCCCGCGATCAGCAGCTCCACCGGGTCGGAGACGCCGTCCTTCCTGGCCTTGGCCACGCTGGAGGCGGACGCCTGCTCGTGGGCGGCCTGGTGGTCCTCGTACAGGGCGAGGAAGAGCTCGGTCTTGCCGCCGAAGTGGTGGTAGAGGCTGCCGACGCTGGAGCCGGCGCGGGCGACGACCTCGGAGACGTTGGCCTCGGCGAAGCCGTGCTCGCTGAAGACCTCGCGCGCGGCCTGCAGCATGCTCTTGCGCGTCTGCGCCGTACGGCTCCACTCCCACGAGGACTTGCGTGCCATGACAGCCATCCTAGCCCGCCGAATTCTAGAATCAGATTCTTGACACAGAGCCGTAACGGATAGAGTGTCTTCCTAGAGAGCGATTCTAGAAATAGCATCAGGGAGGCGGCTGTGGACTTCTCGCTCACCCCGGAGGAACGCCAGATCCGCGACACCGTCCGCGCCTTCGTCGAGAAGGAGATCATGCCGCTGGAGCCCGAGGTCCTGCGCAACGAGCGCGAGGGCCGGCCAGGTCTCGATCCCGACGTCCTGCGCGAACTGCGCGCCAAGGCCAGGAAGTCCGGCTTCTGGGGGATCAACACCCCCGAGGAGTACGGCGGAGCGGCGCTCGGCCCCATCATGTCCGCGATCATCGCCATGGAGATCGGCCGCACGTTCGTGCCGTTCTCGTTCGGCGGCAGCGCCGACAACATCCTCTACGCAGGCACCGAGGAGCAGAAGCAGCGCTACCTGATCCCCACCATCGAGGGCGAGCGCCGCTCCTGCTTCGCGATCACCGAGCCGGGCGCCGGCTCCGACGCCCGCAACATCCGCACCAGGGCCGTGCGCGACGGCTCGGAGTGGGTGATCAGCGGCGAGAAGACGTTCATCACGGGCGGCAGCGAGGCGGACTTCGTCATGGTGTTCGCCGTGGCCGGGGAGCACGGCGTCACCTGCTTTCTGGTGGACCGCGACATGGGCTGGAAGTCCGAGCCCATCCCGACCATGGGGCAGTGGGGCCCGGCCTCGCTCGTGTTCGAGGACGTGCGCGTGCCGGAGGAGAACATCCTCGGCGAGCTGGGCAAGGGCTTCGAGCTGGCCATGCAGTGGATCGGCCAGGGCCGTTACATGATCCCGGCGCGGGCCATCGGCTCGGCCGAGCGCATGCTGCAGATGGCCATCGACTACGCCAAGATCCGCAAGTCCATGGGGCAGACGATCTCCAACTACCAGGCCATCCAGTGGATGATCGCCGACTCCCAGGTGGAGATCGAGGCGGCCAAGTGGCTGACGCTCTACGCCGCCTGGCGGGTGGGCCAGGGCCTGGACGCCCGGCACGCCTCCTCGATCGCCAAGCTGAACGGCGCCGTCATGGCCAACCAGGTCGTGGACCGGGTACTGCAGATCCACGGGGGTATGGGCTACACCAAGGAGCTGCCGATCGAGCGGTGGTACCGCGAGCTGCGGCTGCTGCGCATCTTCGAGGGCACCGACGAGATCCAGCGCCGCACGATCGCCCGCAACCTCATCAAGGGCCACGCCAGGCTCGGTCTCATCGGGGAATGACGCGCATGTCGGTTGGGGAGCTGTTCAATCCGCGTTCGATCGCGCTGGTCGGGGCCACCGACAAGTCGGGGTGGTCGATCAGCACGCTGGCGAACCTGCGCGCCCACGGCTTCGCCGGGCCTGTGCACCTGGTCAACCCGCGGGGCGGCGTGGTGCACGGCCAGCCCGCGTACCGGAGCCTGACGGAGTTGCCCGAGCGGGTGGGTCTGGCGTACGTGATGGTGCCGACCGCGGCCGTGCTGGGCGTGCTGCGGGAGGGCGCCAAGCTGGGGATCCGCTGCTACGTGATCCTCACGGCCGGGTTCGGGGAGTCCGGGGAGGAAGGGGCGCGGCTGGAGGCGGAGGTCTCGGCCTTCGCGGCGGAGAACGGGCTGACGATTCTGGGGCCGAACGGCAACGGTTACATCAACGCGGCCGCCGGCGTGACACCGTACGGGCTGCCCATCCCCGCGCCGCTGCTGCGCGGCGCGGTCGGCGTGGTGTTGCAGAGCGGGGCGCTGGCCAGCTCCGTGCTGGGGTTCGCGCAGGCCCGCAACGTGGGGATCAGCCTGCTGACGTCGATGGGCAACGAGTCGGTCGTCACCGTGACGGACGTGGTCGACTATCTGGTGGACGATCCGGCCACCAAGGTCATCGCATTGTTCCTGGAGACGGTCAGGAACCCGGCCGAGTTCGCCCGCGTGGCCCGGCGGGCGCTGGAGGCGGGCAAGCCCATCGTGGCGCTCAAGATCGGCCGCAGCAAGCTGGCCTCGCACACCGCGCAGGCGCACACGGGCGCGCTGGTGGGCGACGACGACGTCATCGACGCGGCGCTGCGGCAGCTCGGCGTGATCAGGGTGCGGTCGCTGGAGGACCTCATCATCACGGCCGGGCTGCTGGCGTCCTCCGGGCCGCTGCCCGGGCGGCGGGTCGGGGTCGTCACGCCCTCGGGCGGCGCCTCGGAGATCATCGCCGACCGGGCCGAGGACGAAGGGCTGGAGCTGCCGCCGTTCGCGCCGGAGACGGTGGCGCGGCTGGCGGAGATCGTCCCGTCCTTCGGCACCGTGCAGAACCCGCTCGACGTCACCGGGTACGTGCTCATCGACCGCACCCTGCTGGGCCGGGCGCTGGAGGCGGTGACGTCGGATCCCGGGATCGACCTGATCATGCTGCTGTCGGAGCCGCCCAAGGTGGCGCCGCCCGACCCTGCTCCGGTGCTGGCCACGTACGCGGCCAGTGCGGCGCGGATCGCCGCCTCGCCGGTGCCGGTCGTGGTGGTGAGCAACGTGCTGACCGATGTGACCGAGTTCGGGCGGCGGGTGCAGGCCGAGACCGGGTTCCCGTACGTCGCGGGCGGGATCGAGCACGGGCTGCAGGCCATCGCGGCGGCCGTGCGCTGGTCGGAGCAGCGCGAGCGGGTGCTGTCCAGGCCCGTCCCGCTCCCCCGCGCCGTCGTGCCGCCCGAGGGGGCCGGCGGGGTGTGGGCCGAGCACCGGGCCGCCGCGCTGCTGGCCGCCGCCGGGCTGCCGGTGGTGCCGTCGGAGCTGGCCGCCGACGAGTCGGGCGCGGTCGCGGCGGCCGAGCGGTTCAGCTATCCCGTGGTGCTCAAGGCGGCGGCCGAGGGGCTCGGGCACAAGAGCGACGTCGGCGGGGTCCGGCTCGGGCTCGGCGGGGCGGAGGAGGTGCGGCAGGCCTACCGGGAGGTGGTCACCGCGGTGCCGTCGCTGGCCGGCGTGCTCGTGCAGCCGCAGCGCGGCGGCGGGATCGAGCTGCTCGTCGGCGTCGTACGGGATCCGGCCTGGGGGCTCACGCTGGCCGTGGGGCTGGGCGGGGTCTGGGTCGAGGTGCTGCGGGACACGGCGCTGCGGGTGCTGCCGGTGGACGCCGGGGAGGTGCGTACGGCGCTCATGGAGCTGCGTGGCGCGGCGCTGCTGAACGGGGTCAGGGGCAGTCAGCCCGCCGACCTGGACGCGGTGGCGGACGTGGTGGCCAGGGTCGCGGCGTTCGCGGAGTCGCTGGGCGACGGGCTGGATTCGCTGGAGATCAACCCGCTGCTCGTCAGCGGCTCCCGCGTCGAGGCCCTCGACGCGCTCATCACCTGGCGATGAGGTCATTCATCGCCTGGGAGCATGGGGAAACGGGCGGCCCGCCGGCCGCCCGTTTCCGTTCTCGTGGCTAGTCCACCTCGACCGGGAGCTCGTAGATCTCGCTCGTCGGATGTCCGGCCTTCTCGTGCACCCGCAGCACCGCCTCCTTCGACGGCCCCGACGACAGGCAGAACACCTTCCCCGAGTCCGGGTCCAGCCAGGCCCGCTCGAAGTGCACGCCCTCCGCCTCCTCGATCGCGAGGTCACGCTCGTGAGCGGCGCGGAGCTGCTCCTCGGTGGCGCCGACGAACCCGCTGTGCACGTCCATGAACTTCGGCATGGCGCATCCCTCCCCATGGGTGGAAGTGTCCCTCTTTCCTGGAAGGCGTTCCATGCCGTGCCATCTCACGGCAGGTGGTTGGCGAGCACCAGGGTGGCGGCCGAGGCGAACATGCCGCCGTTGCCGAGCACCACGCTCACCTCCACGTCCGGCACCTGGGCCGCCGCCTCGCCGCGGAGCTGGCGTACCGACTCCTGGATGGCGAACATGCCGTACATGCCGGTGTGCGTGTAGGACAGGCCGCCGCCGTTGGTGTTCAGCGGCAACCGGCCGCCCGGTGAGGTGTGGCCCTCGGCGATGAACGCGCCGGCCTCGCCCCGGCCGACGAAGCCCAGATCCTCCAGGCCGTAGATGGGCACGTGGGCGAAGGCGTCGTACACCATGAGATGATCCACGTCCTCGTGCGTGATCTTGGCCTCGCCGAACGCGGCCTCGCCCGACAGGCGGAAGCCCTTGGAGGTGGTGAAGTCCTCCATCTGCGAGATGATCGGCGACTCGGCGGCCTCGCCCGAGCCGAGCAGGTAGACCGGGGAGCGGCGGGCGCGCTCCTCGGTGGTGACGATCAGCGCGCCGCCGCCGTCCGTCACCAGGCAGCATTCCAGCAGGTGGAAGGGGTAGGCGACCATCCGCGAGCTGAGCACGTCCTCGACCGTGATGAGGTCGCGGTACATCGCGCGCGGATTGTGCTGCGCCCAGCGCCGCTGCGCCACCGCGACCTCGGCGAGCTGCTCGTGCGTGAGGCCGGTCTCCTTCATGTAGCGCAGCGCCGTGATCGTGAACGACGTGGGCGGCCCGACCACCCCGTACGGCAGCTCGAACTGCCCCAGCAGCGAGTCGGCCCCCAGCCCGAACCGCCCGGCCCCGACCCGCGACCGCCCCGACTCCCCGTGGGTGATCAGCACGGTGCGGCACAGCCCCGCCTTGACGGCGGCGGCCGCGTGGCGGACGTGGAAGAGGAACGACGAGCCGCCCACCCCCGTGCCGTCCAGCCAGGCGGGCGTGATGCCGAGGGCGTGGGCGATCTGGATCGGGCCCGGGGTGCCGACCGTGGCGATGCCGTCGATGTCGTGGATGGTCATGTTCGCGTCGGCGAGGGCGTTCCTGGCGGCCTCCAGGTGCAGCTGCACGGTGGAGTGGCCGGGCAGGCGGCCGACCTCGTCGGTCTCGGCGGCGCCCGCGATCACGATGGTCATCGGGCGCCTCCGGCCGGCTCGAAGAGCGGCACGCTGACGTCACCGCGCCGTTCGAACACCACCCGCAGCTCCATGTCCAGCTTCAGGTGCTCCGGGGTGTTCGGCACGCCGACGATGTTGGTCATCATGCGCACGCCCTCCTCCAGCTCGACGACGGCGATGGCGTACGGGGCCTCGTCCTCGAAGCCGGGGGCCGGGCGGTGGTTGATCACGTAGGAGTACAGGGTCGCGCGACCGCTGGCGCGGACCCATCCGACCTGGTCGCCGCCGCAGCGGGGGCAGCTCGGCCGCGGGTAGAAGTAGTGCCGCGCGCAGGGTTCGCAACGCTGGATCCTGAGCTCGCCCGCGGCCGTGCCGTCCCAGAAGGGCTGGGTCTCGGGTGTGGGCTTAGGTGCCGGCTTCATCGGCCTCCCCAATCCTAGTTCTAGAATTCCACTCTAGATCTAGGTTCTGCCGCGACTCAAGGGCCTGGGCGTCCGTCGCGGATCCACGGACTCGAGACGCCGTTCGCCGATCACGAGCCGGGGATGCCGTTGTCGATCATGGGCTGGGGATGCCGTCGCCGTTCCTGCCGCGCCCGGCCAGCACCTCCTCCAGCGTCGGCCGCTCCTCGACGGGCTCGCGCACGCCCGGCTGGGCGAGCTGGATCAGCACCCCGTGCGCCTCCTTAGGGTGCAGGAACACCTCCTGCCACCGCACATCGCCACGATTGAGCCCATGCAGCCGGAACCCGCGCGCGGTCAGCCGGGCCACCGCCGCGTCCAGATCGTTGACGTGGAAGTTGAGGTGATGCACCCCACCTCGCCCCCGCGTCAGCTCGAAGAAGCTGTCGAAGAACGTGGACCCGGCCAGCGGCTCCATCACCTCGACCTTGTTGCCGTTGGCGTAGGTGAGCTGCAGGGTGCGGTACCCGGCCACCCGGTTGTCCCCGCCGCCGCCCAGATGCCGGCCGCCGAGCAGGTCGCGGTAGATCGGGAGCAGGTCCCTGATCCGCGGCGCGGCCACCGCCGTGTGGTCGAAGTGCACTTCCAGCCCGTCGAGTTCCAGATCCACGCGGGGGCTCCTTCCACATTCGGAATCCTAGAATTTCATTCTAGCCGCTCACCCTTGACGGGCCCTCGCTGTGAGGCGCAACATCACAGAAAGCAATTCTAGGAATCGCTTCTAGAACGTACGGGGGTCCAGCTCGACCAGAAAGGCTGCCATGAGGCTGTCCTACGTCCGTGAGCTCGACGAGTACCCAACCGGCGCCAGGCGCATGAAGATCCTCACGATGGCCGTGCTGGCCATCCTCATCGGCTCCTACGAAGGGCAGATCGCGCCCGTCGTCCCCCTGCTGCTCGAAGACCTCGACATGTCGCTGACCACGTACGGCGCCGTGTCCGGCACGGCGGCGGTGGCCGGGGCGATCGCCTCCATCCTGGGCGGCCGGCTCACCGACCGGCTCGGCCGGGTCCGGCTGCTGATCCCGCTCATGGCGCTCACGGCCGTGTGCTGCTTCGCCATGACGCTCGTGCACAGCCCGCGTGACCTGCTGATCGCCAGGATCGTGCTGGCGTTCGTGGACGGCGTGGCCATGGCCAGCACCGCACCGCTGATCCGCGATTTCTCCCCGCGCCTGGGCCGGGCCCAGGCGTTCGGCTTCTGGACCTGGGGCCCGGTGGGGGCCAACTTCCTGGCCGCGGCCGTCGCCGGCTGGACGCTGCCCATCTTCGACGACTCGTGGCGCTCCCAGTTCGTCATCATGGGCTGCTTCTCGCTGGTCATCTCGGCGGTCATCGCGTTCAACATCGCCGACCTCTCCCCCGAGCTGCGCGCCAGGATCCAGCACACCGAGCGGGCCGCCACCGACGTCGTGGACCTGACCCGGCCGCCCCGCGTCCGCTCGCTGTTCGCCCGCCGCAACATCTGGGCGCACGTCGTCGGCATCTCACTGTGGCTGGTGCTCTACATCACGCTTTCCCTGTTCGGCCAGACGATGCTGGTCGGGGCGCTCGGCATCAGCAGCGCCGAAGCCTCCACCATCATGGCGGCCTTCTGGAGCCTCAACCTCATCACGCTCATCGTCACCGGCCGCCTGTCCGACCGTACCCAGCTCCGCAAGCCCTTCTGCCTCGGCGGCACGGTCGCGGCCGTGCTCGTCACCGGGTACCTGGCGGTCTCGCTCGGCCAGGAAGGCGTCTCCACCGGCACGCTCATGGTGGTGGGCGCGCTGCTCGGCGGCTCGCTCGGCGTCGCGTACGCACCCTGGATGGCCAACTACTCCGAGGACGCCGAGGACGCCGACCCTCGGCTGCAGGGCACGGCGTGGGGGTTGTTCGGGTTCCTCAGCAAGGGGATCGCGGTGATCGGGCTGCTGGTCATCCCGCATGTGGTGGCGGCCACGAACTGGCAGACGTGGCTGTTCGTGGCGCTGGGGTGCCTGGTGCTGTTCGTACCGGCGATCGTGATGTTCAACGGGCCGTGGCGGCGCCGCCCCGTCCCCGCTCCGGCCACGGTCGGCGTCGAGAGCTGAGCCTGCTCCGGCCACGATCGGCGGCGTCGAGAGCCGAGCCCGCCTCCGTTCGCTCGTCCCGGGGCAGGTCGTGGCCGCGGCGCGCGCTCACGGCGACGGCAGTCGGGCTCTCAGCCGCTGTTCATCCCGAAACACGAAACCCATGGACCAGCCCGATGCATGGCGTGGTCCATGGGTTGTCGTTCAGTCGAAACCGATCAGTCGCGGTGCAGCTTCCGGTAGGTCACCCGGTGCGGACGCGCCGCATCGGCCCCCAGCCGCTCGATCTTGTTCTTCTCGTAGTCCGCGAAGTTGCCCTCGAACCAGAACCAGTTGGACCCTTCTTCCCAGGCCAGGATGTGGGTCGCGATGCGGTCGAGGAACCACCGGTCGTGCGAGGTGATCACGGCGCAGCCCGGAAAGTCGAGCAGCGCGTTCTCCAGCGACGACAGGGTCTCGGTGTCGAGGTCGTTGGTGGGCTCGTCCAGCAGCAGCACGTTGCCGCCCTGCTTGAGCGTGAGCGCCAGGTTGAGCCGGTTGCGCTCGCCGCCGGACAGCACGCCGGCCTTCTTCTGCTGGTCGGGGCCCTTGAAGCCGAACGCCGCGATGTACGCCCGCGACGGCATCTCCACGTTGCCGACCTTGATGTGGTCGAGCCCGTCGGAGACGACCTCCCAGACGTTCTTGCTCGGGTCGATGCCGCCCCGGCTCTGGTCGGCGTAGGAGATCTTCACGGTGTCGCCGATGATGATCGAGCCCGTGTCGGGCGTCTCCCCGCCGGTGATCATGCGGAACAGCGTGGTCTTGCCGACGCCGTTCGGGCCGATGACGCCGACGATGCCGTTACGCGGCAGGTCGAACGTGAGGTTCTCCATGAGCAGCCGCTCGCCGAAGCCCTTGGTGAGGGCGTCGGCCTTGATCACCGTGGTGCCCAGGCGCGGGCCCGGCGGGATCTGGATCTCCTCGAAGTCCAGCTTGCGGTACTTGTCGGCCTCGGCGGCCATCTCCTCGTACCGCTGGAGTCGGGCCTTGCTCTTGGTCTGGCGGGCCTTGGGGTTGGACCGGACCCACTCCAGCTCGTCCTCCAGGCGCTTCTTGCGCTTGGCGTCCTTCTGGCCCTCGACCTTCAGTCGCTGTGCCTTCATGTCGAGGTACGTCGAGTAGTTGCCCTCGTACGGGTAGCAGCGGCCCCGGTCGAGCTCGAGGATCCAGGTGGCGACGTTGTCGAGGAAGTATCGGTCGTGGGTGACGGCCAGCACCGTGCCCGCGTACTTCTCCAGGTGCGACTCCAGCCACTGCACGCTCTCGGCGTCGAGGTGGTTGGTGGGCTCGTCGAGCAGCAGCAGGTCGGGCGCCTCCAGCAGCAGCTTGCACAGCGCGACCCGGCGGCGCTCACCACCGGACAGCTTGCTCACCTCGGCGTCGGGCGGCGGGCAGCGCAGCGCGTCCATGGCCTGCTCGAGCTGGCTGTCGAGATCCCATGCGTTGCGGTGCTCGAGCTGCTCCTGCAGCTTGCCCATCTCCTCCAGCAGCTCGTCGCTGTAGTCGGTGGCCATCTGCTCGGCGATGTCGTTGTAGCGCTGGAGCATCGCCATCGTCTCGGCGACACCCTCCTGCACGTTGCCGAGGACGGTCTTCTCCTCGTTGAGCGGCGGCTCCTGCTGGAGCATGCCCACCGTGAAACCAGGCATGAGCTTGGCATCACCGTTGGACGGCTGCTCCAGGCCGGCCATCATCCGGAGCAGCGTCGACTTTCCGGTGCCGTTCGGCCCCAGGACACCGATCTTGGCTCCGGGCAGGAACGACAGCGTGACGTCGTCAAGCACAACCTTGTCGCCGTGCGCCTTGCGCACGCGCTGCAGCGTGTAGATGTACTCCGGCATGCTCCCTAGCTTAGGGGCTCCCAACCCAGGCTTCCGCCGCTCCCTCCTTACCTGTGGCCGCCATTCCGCTGTGACGCGGCTCGGGTGGGGGTGGGGAGGGTGGCTTGGGTGGCATCGGTGGGGGTGCGGGAGAGCGGTTCGGGGGTGGCGCTTCTGGCACGTGTACGGGGCTGCGCGCCATACCTCAGTCCCCGAGCCCGAGCCCGAGCCCGCAGGCGGGGCGCGGCGGGGATCGAGACGCGCAGAAGAGGAAAGCGGAGAGATGCGCTATGGGGTCGATGTGCCGTCGGAAAGGTGCGATGGGGCGTCGGGAAGCTGCGCTACGAGGTGGCGAGGCGTCGGGAAGGTGCGTTACGGGGTCGGTGGGTCGTCAGGGAGGGAGGGCGGTGGAGGTGGTTGGACGGCGGGGATGCAGACGCGGTCGCGGCCCAGCTCCTTGGCGCGGTAGAGAGCCAGGTCGGCCGCCGTCAGCAGGTCGATCAGGTCGTCACCGTGGACGCTCATCAGCGCCACCCCGGCCGAGATCGTGACCCGGACCAGGGTGTCGTCCACGGGGATGGCCATGTGGCTGATGCGGACGCGCAGGCGTTCGGCCACGCGGCGGGCCTCGTCGATGTCGGCCCCCGGCAGCAGGACCACGAACTCCTCTCCCCCGAACCGGCCCACCACGTCATAGTCGCGAAGCTGGCCGCGCAGCATGGCGGCCACCCCGACCAGGACCTGGTCGCCGACGAGGTGGCCGTGGGCGTCGTTGACGCGCTTGAAGTGGTCGATGTCGATGATCAGGAGCGCCAGCGTGTCGCCGGTGCGGCGGGCGCGGACGATCTCGGTGTCGGCCTCGCGCTGCCAGGCCGCCGCGTTGAGCAGCCCCGTCTTGGCATCCGTACGGGCTGCGGCCTGGAGTTGGGCGTGCAGGAGGCTGCGCTGCAGGAGGACCACGGGCGGGAGGGCGAGGATCAGCAGGCCCAGGTTGAGGCCGCAGCCGATGGAGACGATGACGCCCAGGCAGAGCTCGACGACGTCGAGGAGCACACTCTCCCTGTCCCACAGGACCTCTCGCCAGGCGCTGTCGGGGTTGGCCGTGTGGGCGGCGATGGCGATGAGGGCGATGTTGAGCAGGGAGAAGAGCACGGCGGCCGCCACCGCGCAGAGGATCGGCGGCCCGCTGCCCTGCGTCAGCACCCAAGGATCGGCCACCAGCCAGTGGAACACCATGGACGCCGTACACCCGGCGAGACCGATGGCCGCAGAGCTGAACACGCGCCGATAGACCACCGTCGCCCGCACGCGGACCTGAAGCAGTATCTGCAGGACGATCGGCGCGAAAAGGGCATAGACCGGGGGCAAGAGCAACGCCACCGGCAACCACCAAGCCGACAGGAGGTCACGCGACACACCGGCGGGCATGCCCAGCCGCCTGCTCGCCTCGATGCACACCGCACCGCAACCCATGAGGGCGGCGAAGGTGAGCGCATCACGCCAGGCGAAGACGGTGGACGCCGAGAGCACCATGATCGCAACTAGGTCAAGAGCGACGATCGCGCACAAATAGACCACAAGCGGCCGACGTTGCCCAAGCAACGGCCAGCGGTCGGCCAGCGTTGACACACCGTCGCGAGACTTGATCGATGCGTGACTGGTCACCGCCATCTCGTCTCCTTTCTGACTAACGATGTGTAACACAATAATTGCGGAGTGTGCGTTGTGCGATGGGAACCGATACGTTGGCAGTGACCACACCTGCTCGCTTTTATGAGCAGGCCGTGACACAAGGAGCCGTGCAGGAAAGGAGCAGCCATGGTGCGGGGCGTGACCTGGACATGACAGATGCTCTAGCCATCTGACGCGGGCAACACACCATCGGCCGCCCCTCGGGGTGTCAACGGGACCCGGCCGGTGCCCCCTCCCCCCTCCATTCCGCCCTTTCGACTGCTTCGGCCGCTCTGCCCGATCTGGCACTGGATCTTTCGGTGCATCGCCGCTTCGAGGCTTGGGCTTCGTTGCTTCGGCGCTTGAGGGGTTTGCGTGCCTCGCCGCCTCGCCGCCTCGCCGCATCACCGCTTAGGCGCTTAGCCCGTTTCGCCGCTTCGAGGCTTGAGCACTTCGACGCATCGACGCATCGGCGCTGCGCCCTTCCTCGACGTCCTCCTCCGGAGTGGGGCCACAGGCAGCGCAGTGCGTGGGGGCACCGGGCTGTGGTCGGTGCCCCCGTGCGTGCCGTCGTCAGGCCGCCGCCTTCTCCGTCATCGTCAGCTGCTTGTCGTCAGCACCGGCGTGCTTGCCGCCCCTCTCGTCTCCCCCGCCTCCGGTGTCGCGTCGCTGGTCTTGCGCGTCTCGCCTCTTGTCGCCCGCTGTGCTCGGGACGCGGACCGTGCCGGCCTCTGGTTCGAGGGCGCGGAGAATGCCGTTCTTCGCCCCCTTCTTGCGTGAGGTGCCCTCGGACGTCTGCGGGGTGTCGCTGTCCGGGCCCGATGCCTGCATGGTGCCTTGGGCGGGGTCCGGAGTGCTGGCCGTTTCGGTGAGCTGTGTCGGAATGGCTGCCGGGGTGGGGGTTGTGGAGTTTTCGGTGGTCGGGGGGCGTTCGGTGCCGGTGGTGGCGTCCAGGGTGTGGAAGGGGTTGAGTTCTTCGTGGGGGGTGGAGTTGGCCAGGGAGCGTTGGGGGCGGGGGCCCATGGCCCAGTCGCGGGTTTCCTCGTCCAGGCGGTCGCGCATCTCCTTGCTCACGCCGCCGGCTCCGCCTCGCTCCGGCTTGGTGAAGGCCCCGGTGCCCCAGCGGAGGTCGTGTCCTACCGCGCTGGCCTCGATCTCGGGCATGAAGCGGCGATCGCCCTCGGCGCCGAACTCCCGGATGCGTAGCTTGCCTGACACCACCACGGGATGGCCTGCTCGGATGGAGGCGGCGACGTTCTCGCCGAGGGCGCGCCAGCAGCGGACTGTGAAGCAGACCTTTTCGCCGTCCGCCCATTGGCCTGTCTTCTTGTCGAAGAAGCGGTGGGTGGTGAGCACCCTCAGCGAGGTGACCTTGACGCTCTCGTCGAAGCTGTACTGCCTCGGCTCTGATGCGACGTTGCCGGTGAGTGTGATGTAGATGTCGTTCATCCCGTGCCTCCCATGTGGCGGGCCGGCTGCCCGCGAGCTGAGGAACACGGTGCCGGGGAGGGAGGGGGTGGGGAGGGGCCGAACGGGGTTCTGTGGATGAGGGATGCGGTGGGGGTGCGCGCCTGTGGGGGCAGCTCTGTCGGTGTCGTCCTGTGGCCGTTGGAGCTGTGGATGCAGGCTGGCGGGCTGTTGATCGTGGGCGGGGTGTCGTCGGGGCGGCTGCGGGTGTGAGTGCTGGCTGAGGCAGCGTCTGGCAGAGGGCCGTGGTGTCAGTGGGCCAAGGGGCTGCTGAGGTCAAGGGCGCCGATGCTGTGCGGACGGCGGCGGTGGTGGCGGTGAGGAGTGCGGCGCCGCGGCGAGGGTACGCCGGGCGGCGCCGTTGACTCATACGGACAGGTCGCGAAGGGCTGTGTAGAAGGCGTGGTGCCGGCCCAGCTCCCGCTCCACCGGCTCCACCACCATCGTGGTCGCCACGGCGGCGACCCTGCGCCGCATCTCGCGTTCCAGCCGCTCCCGCTCCCGCGAAGCCCCGAGCTCCACGAAGTTCCGGGACGCGATGCCGGACAGGGCGCCGAGACCGAGCACCGAGGCCATCATCAGCCCCACCCACGGCAGCGCCGCCGTGTCACCGAGGAGCTCCAGGGACGGTGGGAGCTGGCCGGGCACGAGGAGGCCGACCGCCAGCCAGGCCAGGCCCGCCACGAACGCCACCACCAGGAAGTACTGCCACACCTTGAGCGCCCGCCACCAGCCCGGCACGCGGTCGAGCTGCGGTGCCACCTCGGCGAGGTCCTCCGTGAGGGCCTGCGGGAGCTGGGTGGCGCGGGATCGGGCCGCCTGGTGCACGGCTGTGCGCCACACCGGCTGCATGCCCATGGACAGCCCGTCGGCCAGGGCCTGGACGGCGTTGGAGACCTCGGCCGACTGGGCGCTCACCGAGGTGGTGGAGATGCCGCGGATCTCGTCGCTCACGTCGTCCAGACGCAGGCTCTTGAGCGGGTCGCCGCGCAGCTTGTTGATCCAGCGCGGGTACGGCCAGCCGACCCACCGGCTCGACCGCTCCGCGTAGACGTTCTCCATGGCCTCGCCCACGGCCGGGACGCCGACCGCGTCGCACAGGGCGTCCGTCAGGCCCATCCTGCGGGCCTCGTCCACGGACGACGGCGCGGACAGCGCCTCGCCCATCGGCATGGCCTGGCTGAGCTTCTGCTCCAGCCGCTGCAGGTCCGCCTCGAGCTTCTGGATGGCGGCCCGCCGCCGGGCGACCGCGGTGGCGATGACGCTCTTGAGGCTCTCGATGCCGCGGCCGGTGACGGCGGAGGTCGGTACGACGCTCGGGTGCTCGACGCCTTCCCTGCGGAGCAGGTCGTTGAGGTCGATGACCAGCTCGGCCAGCTCCTCGGCGGTCAGCCGGTCGGCCTGGTTCAGCGCGAACACGGTGACGGCGTCATGCCCCGCCAGCTCTGTCACGTAGCGGCGGTGCGTGGAGGCGTCGGCGTACTTCTGCGGATCGAGCACCCACACCACCAGGTCGGCCAGGCCGATCAGCCGGTCGGCCTCGGTGTCGGTGAGTGCCCTGATCGAGTCGTGGTCGGGCAGGTCGAGCAGGATCAGCCCGTGGAGCTGGCTGTCGGCCTTGTCGAGCGCGCTGGCCCGGGAGAAGCGGTGACGCCACTGGATCTGCAGCCAGTCGAGCAGCGGCCCCGCGCCCTCCAGCCCCCACACGCAGGCGTGCGTACGGGCGGTGGTCGGCCTGCGTACGCCGGTCGGCGACAGCTCCAGCCCGGAGAGCGCGTTGAACAGCGACGACTTGCCGCTGCCCGTGCCGCCCGCGAGGGCGACGACGGTGTGTTCCGAGGACAGCTTGAGCCGGTTGCCCGCCCGCTGCAGCAGCGCGCCGGCCTCGGTGAGCAGCTTCTTGTCCAGCCGCCCCGGGCCCAGCTCCACCACCTTGGTGAGCGCGGTGAGGCGCGGCGCGAGCCCCGGCCTGGTGGTCGTGGTGGTCATCGAGCGACCTCAAGGTTGTACGTTGCCTGGTAGAGGCGGGTCGCGACGGATTCGTCGGGAATGCCCGCGGAATCGAGCGCTTGCACGTAACGCATGGCCTCCTCATCGAACAACATGCCGATCCTGGCCCGCAGGTCGCTGAGCGCCTTGGCCCCGATGCCGCGCAGCGACTCGGCGCCGAGCAGAGCGTTGACCAGCCGGTGCGGCACCCCTTCGCCGTTGCCGCCGCTGAACATGGCGACCATGAAGATCAACGCGAGCGACTCCGGATCGAACGAGACCAGCTTCGACACCGACCGCTTGGCCACGCCCTCCGTGCGGACGAGCTCGCCCACGTGCTCCTGCCACGACGCGATGGCCCGTCCCGTGTGACGGATGAGGTCGTCGGACGGCCGGTCGAGGTCCTCCCCCAGCTTGGCACCCAGCTCCGCGCGGTGCCGCCAGCGCGCCACCACCTCCTCGGAGGCGCGGTTCGCGGCGGCGACGATCACCGACTCCAGGCCGGTGCGGATGGCCGCCTTGAACGCCAGCACCCGCTCCGGCGCCTGCTTGGCCGCCCGCCCGCGCTTGCGCAACTGCAGTGACCGTACGAGGTCACCGGACCCCGCGAAGTCCTGCCACCGGGCGAGCACCTCGCCGTGCAGCAGGGAGCCGTTCCTGGACGCCTTGTCGATCTCGCTGAGCGCGCCGAGGAAGGCCGACTCCACGTCGCCGCGCAGCTCGGCCCTGAACGCGACCTGCGCCTCCAGGTGCTTGGCCAACGCCGGAACGCGGGTGCGGAAGCTGTTGAGCACGCCGTTGAGCGTCTCGCGGACGGCCTGCGCCCGCCGTTCCTCATCCACCGACAGCTCGGCCAGCCACAGCCGCAGATCGGTCATCTCGGCGTCGGGCAGCCGGCCGTCGCTCACCTTCGCCTCGTGGATGACGAACCTGTCGATGTCGCCCAGGCCGTACTCGGTGAGCATGCGGACGAAGTGCTTGAGCACCACGTCGGCGGAGCGCTGCTGCACCCGCGACAGCACGATCGCCAGGCGGGCGCCGCGCTCCTTGGCCAGGCGCAGCAGGTTCCAGGCGGGAGCGTCGGCGTAGCGGGCGGCCGTGGTGACGAAGATCCACAGGTCGGCGGCGTCGAGCATGCGGTGGGCGATCTCGTGGTGCTCCTCGACGACCGAGTCGATGTCGGGGGTGTCGAGCAGCGCGACGCCCTGCGGGAGCTTCTCCGTCGCGACGATGACCAGGCTGCCCATCCCGGCCTCGGGGGACGGCTTGTCCAGGCGTTGGAGGCCGCCGAGCAGCTCGCCCTGGGCGAACCACTCGTGGTCGTCCGGGTGGCAGACCAGGACGGGGGTGCCGGTGGTCGGGCGGCGTACGCCGGTGCGGGAGACGTTCTTCTCGGCGAGGCTGTTGACCAGGGTGGACTTGCCTGCGCCGGTGGAGCCGGCGATGACGATGAGGGCTGGGGCGGTGCGGGTTCTGACGCGGGGGAGGACGTAGTTCTCCAGTTGGGCCAGGAGGTCGGCCTGGGCCTGCCTGGCTTCCTCCGAGCCGGGGAGGTCGAGGCCGAAGCGGAGGTCTGCGACGCTTTCCCGGAGGGTGGCGAGGGCGGACATGAGGGCTTCGGCGGCCTCTGCGGGGAGTTCTTCGAGGGTTTCGCCTGGCTGGGCGGGCTTGTCGGCTGGTTCTTCGGGGTGGGGGGTGGGCTCGTCCTCGGGGGCGAGGTCCGATGCGGGCTCGGGGTCGGGGTCGGAGGCGGGCTCGGGCTGCGGAGTGGGCTCGGGCTCGGCTTCGGCGGCGGACCCAGGCTCGCCCTCAGACGCGGTCTCGGCGTCGAAGGTCCCGTCGGCGTCGATGGCGGGGACAGCGTCGGCTGCGGAGGCAGTGTCGGCGTCGGGGGCGGCATCGGTGTCGGCGTCGGGGGCGGCATCGGTGGCGGCGTCGGGGGCGTCGGCGTCGGGGGCGTCGGCGTCGGGGGCATCGGCGTCGGGGGCATCGGCGTCGGGGGCATCGGCGTCGGGGGCATCGGACGCGGAGGCAGGGCTGTCGGCCACAGGGGCCCAGGCATCGGACGCGGGGGCGTCGGCCTCGGAGGCAGCGGGCTCGGAGGCGACGGCCGCAGGGGCGGAGGTGCCGGTCTCGGAGGCGGAGGCTGCGGCTGCTGAGGCGGCATCGGCGTCGGAGGCGGCATCGGCGTCGGCTTCGGCGTCGGAGGCAGCATCGGAGGCAGCGGGAGAAGGCGGCTCGGCCTGGGCGGCAGCCGGTGAAGGCGGTGCGTCGGCTGCGGCAGGCGCGGCGCCGGGCCCGCCGAGCGCGGCCGGCTTCACGAAGAGGGACGGCCGCTCCGAGGCGGGCGAGCCGGAGCCACGCGCATCGGAGCCGTCACTCGGTTTCGCCCCCGGCGCCCCCGGCGCCGACGGCGGCTCGGCGCCCGGTCGGGGCTGCCGAAGGATGGCGGGCTTCTCGAAGAGGGACGGCCGCCGAGCAGGCGGCTCCTCACGGGCACCCCGCGCATCCCGCGACCCTCCGGAGCCCTCCTCAGGCTCACCGGACCCCGAACGAGCCTCGTCAGGCCCGGGCACCCCCGGCCGCCCCGCCGCCCGGTCCCTGCTGCGGGCCTCGGCGTCGAGGTCCTCGTCCGTCACCGGATGGAAGCTCAACGTCTGCTCCCCAGGCGACTCCTGCCACCCGTCATCCATGGCCGTGTTCACGGCAAGCGCTCCGCTCGTACCATCTCGACCTCCTGGCCGACCCGCACGACGTCGCCGACGATGACGATCGCCGGCGGCCGTATCCCAGCCGCGGACACGCGGTCGGCCACGGTGGAAAGCGAAGCGGTGACCGCCCGCTGGGTCGGAAGGGTACCGTCCTGTACCACCATTACGGGAGTCTCCGGCGAACGTCCGTCGCGGACGAGGGCTTCGGCGACCTTCGCCAGGCGCTCGACGGCCATCAGCAGCACCAGCGTGCCCTGGGAACGGGCCAGGCCGGGCCAGTCGACGGTGGAGCGGGGGTCGTCGGGCGCCACGTGCACGGAGATGACGTGGAACTCCTGGCTCACGCCGCGGTGGGTCACCGGCACGCCGGCGGCGGCGGGCACCGCGACGGCGCTGGTGAGGCCGGGCACGACCAGGACGGGGATGCCGGCCTCCGCGCAGGCGATCATCTCCTCGCCACCGCGGCCGAAGACGAAGGAGTCGCCGCCCTTGAGCCGGACCACGAACTTGCCCTGCCTGGCGCGGTCCACGAGCAGCTCGTTGATGGTCTCCTGGGACAGCGAGCGGCCGTAGGGCACCTTGGCGGCGTCGATGAGCTCGACGTCGGGGGCCAGCTCGTCGAGCAGGGCGCGGGGCGCGAGGCGGTCGGCGACGACCACGTCGGCCTGGGAGAGGAGCTGACGGCCGCGCACGGTGATCAGGCCGGGGTCGCCGGGGCCGCCGCCGACGAGGGCGACGCCGACCGGTTTGGTGCGGTTGCGGCGGGCGTCGACGGTGCCGTCACGCAGCGCCTCGACGACGGCGTCCCTGATGCCGGCGGCGCGGCGGGGGTCGCCGCCCGCGGTGATGGCGACGCCGATCTCGTCGACCCGCCCCGTGGCGGGTGTCCAGGCGGCGGAGGCGTCCTTGTCGTCGGCGCGCACGCACCACACGCGCTTGGCCTCCGCCTCGGCGGCGACCGCGGTGTTGACGGACCTGTCATCGGTGCAGGCCTGTACGAGCCAGGCCCCGTCGCAGTCGCCGACCTCGTAGGGCCGGGCGTGCCAGGTGACCCGGCCGGCCGCGATCAGGTCGTCGAGGGCCGGGGTGACGCCCGGCGACACGACGGTGACCTCCGCACCGGCCTCTAGCAGCGCGGGGACCCGCCGCTGCGCGACGCGGCCGCCGCCCACGACGAGGACCCGGCGGCCGGAAAGCCGCAGGCCGAGGAGGTAGGGACCCATGGGGGGAATCTCCCGTTCGCGAAGGTTTGTGTTAAGAGGTAAACCTACCGGCTCCGCATGCGTCATTTGCTGCGCATGGGTCAACGGCCGTCAAGAAGCGGCTGCCTGGGATCCCAGCGGGGCCCGCCCTCGTCGTCCTTGCGGCGGCGGGCCATCGCCGACAGGGCCTCCAGGATGACCCGGTTGCCGAGGAAGGCCGTGATGTCCGCGTGGTCGTACGGCGGCGCCACCTCGACCACCTCCATGCCGGCCACCGGCAGCTCGTAGCAGATGCGGCGGACGGCGTCGAGCAGTTGCCTGGCCGTGAGGCCGCCCGGCTCGGGCGTGCCGGTGCCGGGGGCGTGGCCGGGGTCGCAGACGTCGATGTCGACGGACAGGAAGATCTGGTCGCATTCGTCCAGCGCGATCCCGAAGGACTCGGTCAGGCATGCGTCAAGCCCGCGAGTCACAATTTCGGTCATTTCATAGGAACGCATATTTTGCCGAGCCATCCAGCCGAGCGTCTCCGGCTCGGGCCAGTAGCCGCGCAGGCCGAGCTGCAGGAACCTGTCGCCCCTGATCGCCCCGGACTCGATGAGCCGCCGCATCGGCTGGCCGTGCCCGTACAGATGGCCGAAGGCGATGTCGCCGGTGTCGGCGTGCGCGTCGAAGTGGATCATGGAGGTCCGCCCCGGCGCGTACGCCCTGGCGGTCCCCCGCGCGTCCGGCAGCGCCACCGTGTGGTCGCCCCCGAGCACCAGCGGGATCGCCCCCGAGGCCGCCACCCGGTGCACCGCCTCCTCGATGGCCGCCAGCGAGCCCTCCACGTCGCCCGAGTAGCACTCCACGTCACCGGCGTCGAGCACGCGCAGGTCGCGCAGCGCGTCCACGCGCAGGGCCAGGCTCGGCCTTGAGCCGTCGTGCGGCAGGTAGCAGGCCTGGCGCAGCGCCATCGGCCCGAACCTGGCACCCGGCCGGTTGGACGTGCCGCCGTCGAACGGCGCGCCGATGATCACCACGTCGGCGCCCGCGTAGCTGCCGGGATCGCTCAGGTCGCAGCGGTCCACCCCGAGGAACGTGATGTCGGGGCCGAACATGGGTCCATAACGAGACACTGTGCCTACCTCCAGTGCCATCATCATCACACGGGCTTCTCGGTCACTCCCGCCGAGTCGAACGTCGCCACGTCGTGCATCACGCGTACCGCCGCGCACACCATCGGGTGCGCCAGCAACCCGCCCGTGCCCTCGCCGAGCCGCAGCTCCAGGTCCACGAGCGGGCGCAGCCCGAGGTGGGCCAGCGCGGCGGTGTGGCCGGGCTCGGCCGAGCGGTGCCCGGCCACGCAGTGGTCCAGGGCGGCCGGGTCGAGGGCCGCCGCCACCAGGGCGGCGGCTCCGGCGATGACGCCGTCGAGGATGACGGGCACGCGCAGCGCCGCGCCGCACAGGATGAAGCCGGCGATGGCCGCGTGCTCGAACCCGCCGACGGCCGCCAGCGCGCGCAGCGCCTCGCTGGGCGAGCCGGACGGCTCCGTCACCGCGTTCGTGCGCAGGGCCGCGCGCACGATGCCGACCTTCAGCGCGTACGTCTCGTCGTCGATGCCCGTGCCCCGCCCGGTCACCTCGGCGGGGTCCTTGCCGGTGAAGGCGGAGATCAGCGCGGCGGAGGCGGTGGTGTTGGCGATGCCCATGTCGCCGGTGATCAGGCAGCGCGCGCCCTTGGCGACCAGGTCCCTGGCCACGACGATGCCCGCCTCCAGCGCCCTGACGGCCTGGTCGACGGTCATGGCGGGGCCCTGCGACAGGTCGGCGGTGCCGTACGCGATCTTGTGCGAGACCAGGTCGGGGGCGTCGGGCAGGTCGGCGGCGACGCCCACGTCCACCACGGTCACCGACGCCCCCGCCTGGGCGGCGAAGGCGTTGGCGACGGCGCCGCCGGCCAGGAAGTTGGCGACCATCTGCACCGTGACCTCCTGCGGCCACGGGCTGACGCCGCGGGCGTGCACGCCGTGGTCGGCGGCGAAGATGGCCAGGGCCGCGGGCTCCGGCATGGGCGGCGGGCAGGTGCCGGCCGCGCCGGCCAGGCGGACGGCGACCTCCTCCAGCACGCCGAGCGAGCCGCGGGGCTTGGTGAGGCGGTCCTGGTAGGCGCGGGCCTCGGCGAGCACCCGGGGGTCGGCGGGACGGATCGCCGCCAGCGTCTCAGCGAACACGGATCCTCCAGTCACGGGACGAGTTGGAGCGCTTCCTCGTAGCGGTCGATCACGACGTCGGCCAGGGTCTCGCAGTCGCCGATCACCTCGGCGCAGCGGATGTCGAGGTCGGGGTGCCCCGCGCCGTACGCCAGCGCCTGCGCCCAGACCCGCTCCAGCAGCCCGCCCGCGAACAGCAGGTACGGCACCACGATGACCCGCTTGGCCCCCAGCCGCCGGCAGCGCTCCAGCCCGCCGGGCACCCCGGGCGGGGTGACGGAGACGAAGGCGGTCTCGACGGTCATGAAGTCGTAGGCGTGCGTCTCCCAGAACAGCCGGGAGACGCGGTGGACCTCGGCGTTGGCGGTGGCGTCGGTGGAGCCCTCGCCGACCAGCACGACGGCGGTCTCCCCCGGCTCGATGTGCTGGTGCACGTCCTCGACCGGCAGGGATTCGACGGCCCGCAGCCGCGGCCTGGCGCCGGCCAGCTCCAGCGCGCGCGGCCTGGACAGCTCGGCGGCGGCCTCGTTGAGCCGCTCCGCCAGCAGCGCCAGCACGCGCGGATCGGGGCCGAGCGGGCGGCCGTAGTCGTACATCAGGGTGGGATGGCGCTGCTGCTCCAGTGCCATCGCGGCGGGGAACTCCTCGCCCATCCTGCTCAGGCTCAGCGGCAGCGCCACGAGCCGGTGGTGCCCCCGCGCGACCAGCGAGGCGACGGAGTCGCTCAGCCGCGGGGTGGCCCGCTCCAGGTAGCCGCCCGACACGTCGGCGCCCGACTGGTCGAGCCGGCAGCGCAGGCGGTGGACGAACCTGCCGAACTCGGCGGCGTAGGCGTCATCCTGTGAGCCCTGCCCGATCAGCAGGAGCGGCGGCTTCATCGTGAGGGTTCTCCGGTGCGGTGGACAAGGACACGCGAGGATAACCGATGCGCCCGTGTGGGGAACAGGTCACGCTGCGTGCGCAGGTGTCGCGTGCACCACGAAAACCGGGTCCGACGCTGCGAGACTGTGGGAGCCGTCGGGGTTGAGCACCAGCTTGGAGGCCAGGATCTGGGTGCCCTCGCCGCGGTAACCGTGCTCGCGCAGGCGTTCGAGCACCCCGGCGACCTGCTCGACCTTGCGCAGCGCGCACACGAGCACGCGCGGGCCCCTGGCGGCGCAGGCCACGATCACGTCCAGGCCGCCGCCGCCCACGAAGACGGCGTCGGGGTCGGGCAGCGGCTCCAGCGCGGGCGGCGCCTGCCCCCTGGTCAGCGCCACTTTGACGCCGTGTTCGAGCACGTTGGCGCGCAGTCTGGCGCAGCGGGCCTCGTCGCGTTCGACGGCCATCACGGCCGCGCCCAGCCGGGCGCACTCGACGGCGATCTGGCCCTCGCCCGCGCCCACGTCCCACACCAGGTCGCCGAGCCGGGGGCCCAGCTTGGCCAGCACGTACGCCCGCGCCTCCGGCGGGATCCCGCCCTCGAACGGCAGCGCCCACTCCGACGGCCCCGGCTGCGCGCCCGCCACCCAGCCCGGCTCCTTCGGCTGGTGCAGCGGATCGACGACGAGGACCACGTCGGGGTCCTTCCACGGCCTGGTCGTGGCCTCGCCCATGCGGCTGTGCGTGACCCGCTCGTCGGGCCCGCCGAGGTCCTCGCAGACGATCAGCGCGCGCGGCGTGGTGGGCGCCAGCTCCCTGGCGATCTCGCCGGGGCCGACGCCGGGCGCGACCAGCAGCGCGACCTTGGGGTGCGCGCGGCAGGCGTTGACGGCCCTGCTGAGCTGACGCGGGCCCGACGGGGCGACGACCAGCGCGTCCTCCCAGTTGAGCCCGGCACAGGCGAAGGCCCGGGTGACGAGCGAGGTGGCCGGCAGCACGTCCGGTTTGAGGCCGTGTGCCCGGAGCCGGCGTACGACGCCGAAGAAGCCGGGGTCGCCCTGCGCGAGCACGACCGCGGGCCCTTCGCCGTGCTCCAGGTGGTCGTCGAGGGCCTCCAGCAGCGCACCGTCCGCGGCGGTCGCCGCCGAGAGCTGGAGTTGTCCGAGAACGGCGTCGGGCCCCACGACGAGCCTGGCCTCCCGCAGCTTGCCCACTGCCTTGGCCGGAAGCTCGGTTCCGTCCCAGCCGACAACCGTGATCATTGCGCCTCACCGTCCTCACCACCAGGGTGACGGCTGAGAGGTGGTTTCACCAAGGGGTGCCGGGGCCATTCCGGTGTGCCCTCAGGCCAGGTCCGACGGGACGAGGCTGTAGACGATCATGTCCTCGCCGGCGATCGAGGCGCGGGCCAGCCCTTCCCGGACGAAACCGGCCTTCTCCGCGACCCGCTGGGAGGCGGTGTTGGCCGGGGAGACGCGGAGCTGGAGCCGGCTGAAGCCGTGCCGCTCGAACAGCCAGCGGGCGACCGCCTCGACGGCCTCGCCCGCGTAGCCCCTGCCTCTGGCCCAGGGCGCCGTCATGTAGCCGACCTCGGCCGTCCTGCCACTCCAGTCGAGGTCGCGCAGGTCCACGTTGACCACGTAGCGGCCGCTCGCCAGTTCGGTGGCCGTCCAGGCGACGCCGACGCCCCTGATCCACCTGCGCTCGGCGTGGGCGACGTAGGCGCGCGCGTGCTCGGCCGTGTAGTCGCGTGGCACGCCGGTGAACCGCTGGGTCAGCGGGTCGGCGCCGGTGGTGGCCACGTCGGCGGCGTCCTCGGGCAGTTGCCTGCGCAGCAGCAGCCGCTGGGTGCGCAGCTCGGCCTTGGCCAGGGCGGCGGCCGGCACGCGGCTGTCGTAGTGCAGCAGGCCGAACAGGACGAGGTCGTGCGCGCCGTCCTCGTCCACGACCGCGTCGCGCACCACGCCTTCCCAGGTGAAGCCCGCTTTGCAGGCGACGCGGAGCGAGGCGAGGTTGTCCAGCCTGGCGGTCAGGTCGATCCTGCGCAGCCCCATGCTCTCGAACGCCCAGTCCGTCAGGCCGCGCAGGGCCTCGGTGGCGAAGCCGCGGCCCCGGTAGAGGGGGTGGACGCCGTACCCGACCTCGGTCGTGCCCGCGCTCCACGACGTCTTGAACAGGCTGATCGCCCCGACGATGACGCCCTCGGCGTCGGTCATGGCCAGGTGGATGCCCTGGCCGGAGCGGCGCAGCTCGTGCACACCGTGCATCAGCCAGGGGGCGATCCCCGAGACCCTGGCGGGCGCGCCCGGCGGCAGGAAGCGGGTGCCGGACTGCACGATGGAGCGGACGCGGAGGGTGTCCTTGGGGCCGAACGGCCGGAGCGCAAGCCGTTCCGTGGCGATGCTCACGTCGGGATCGAACACGCTGTGGAGGGTACACAGTGGCGATGTTTGCCCACGAAAGCGGGGGTAGGGGCGGATTGAGAGGAGTGAGGCTGATGATGGAACGTGGAAGCGACAAGCACGGCCCCCGTCTCGACAACGAGCAGAAGCACGAGACCGAGGGCATGGTTCGCGGTGGCGGCACGACGCATGCCGAGGAGTGGAAGGAACCCGAGGCCATGCCGGCGCCCGGAGAGGAGTCGCTTCAGACGTACGCGCCAGGTCACGAGCCCGGTGTCCCGGAAGGCATGACGCAGCGGGACGTGAACCTCCGCAGCGACCTCGCCAAGTGGCTGAGCGACACCCATTGGCCCTCGTCCAAGCGCGAACTGCTGGCCCGCGCCCGCCGCGAGGGCGCGCCCGACCAGGTGATCGACCTGGTCGAGTCCCTGCCCGAGCGCAGCTACACGAACATGGCCGACCTCGCCAAGGCGCTCGGCATCGGCGTGGAGAAGCGGAGGTGGTGAGCGGTGCGGCTCGACTTCATCCGGCCGCTGTACGAGCGGCGCGGCCCGTACGCGTCGGTCTACCTGGGCGCGCTCACCGGCCCCGAACGGGAGTCCCACTGGCGCGGCATGCGCGACCGGCTCAACGGGCACCGCGGCCCGGTGGACAAGGCGACCATGGACGCGCTGGAGGAGCAGGCCCTCGGCGCCGCCGCCGGGCGGGCGCTGTTCGCCACGCACGGTGAGGTGGTGCTGGCCGAGTCGCTGCGCGAGGCGCCGTCCGAGCTGGCCACCTGGACGCCGCTGCCGCACGTCACGCCGCTGCTGATGCGGCGCGGCGAGAACGTGCCGCACCTGCGGGTCATCGTGGACCACGCGGGCGCGGAGGTGACCGTGTTCGGGGGCGGGGCGCCGCGCCGGGCCACCGTCGAGGCCACCGCCTGGCCGCTGCAGAAGACCGCCCAGGGCGGCTGGTCGCAGAAGCGGTACGAGCGGGCCGTGGACGAGGCCTGGGAGAAGAACGCGGTGGCCGTGGCCCACGAGGTCGACGAGCAGGTGCGCCGGATCGGCGCGGAGCTGGTCCTGGTCGCGGGCGAGCCGAAGTCGCGCTCTTACCTGCTGCACCACCTCGGCACCAAGTCGGCCGACCGGGTGGCGATGGTGGAGCACGGCAGCCGCGACGACCACGGCCGCTTCGAGCAGGACGTGGAGCAGGCGCTCGACGACTGGCTGGACCGCAAGCGGGCCGAGCTGCTCGAACGCCACCAGGAAGCCGCCGGCCCCACCGGCATGGCGCGGGTCTCGCAGGCGCTGCGCGAGGGCCGGGTGCACGCGCTGCTGCTGCCCGGCGAGCTGCCCCACCCCGTGTGGATCGGGGAGGGCGGCACGCAGCTCGCCACCGACCGGGGCGAGCTGCAGCGATGGGGCGTGGAGGAGCCCGTCCAGGAGCGCTCCGACTCCGCGCTGGCCAGGGCGGCCGCCATGACGGACGCCGAGCTGTGGTTCACCGACGCCGTCGAGGACGTGGCGGCGGTGCTCAGGTACTGATGACCACTTCCAGGGTGCGGGGGCCGTGCACGCCCTCGACCCGGTTCAGCTCGATGTCGCTGGTGGCCGAGGGGCCGCTGATCCAGGTGAGCGGACGCGACGGGTCGAGCCTGGCCACGGCCTCCGGCACGCCCGCCACGATCTGGTCGGCCCGCACCACGCACAGGTGGTAGTCGGGGACCAGGGTCTGGGCCCTGGTGCCCTGGCCGGGGCCGTGGTCGAGGACGATGGTGCCGGTCTCGGCGATGCCGACGGCGCAGTTCGTGATCACGCCGTCGGCGGTGTCGAGGTCGTCCCAGCCGCCCGCCCGGTCGAAGCCGTCGGGGACGATCATGCGCCGCTCGCCGAGGCACTCGTCGATCTTGGCGGCCAGCCCGGCCGCCGGGACCACGTGCACGATCGCCCGGTAGTCGTCCACCCGCTCGGCGAACAGCCCGACCAGGTCCTCGACCTGCCGTTCTGTCCGGTAGCGCCGGGGGATCTCCACGTCCCCCGCCCCGGCGACGGCCTTGCGGACCCTGGCGAGGATCTCCTCACGCGCGCTCATTCCGCTCCCACCAGTCTCTGAAGGATTCTTCGGGAATCTCGGGGATGTCCCGGGTGTCCGTCCACGCCGACAGCGGGCCGGGCAGCCGCTTCGGCACCAGCTTGCGTACGCGGGTGGCCGCGCGCTGCGCCTTGGCCAGCCGCTGGTGGTCGTTGAGTATCCAGCCGGCCACCTTCATGCCGGCCCGCTCCGCCGCCGCGTGCGGCGCCTTGGCCCGCAGGTCCACCAGCACCTCGGGGATGTCGATGGCCACCGGGCAGGCCTCGTAGCAGGCTCCGCAGAGGCTGGAGGCGAACGGCAGCGAGGCGTCCAGCTCCGAGGACATGCCCCTGAGCTGCGGGGTGAGGATCGCGCCGATGGGGCCGGGGTAGACCGAGCCGTACGCGTGGCCGCCCGCGCGCTCGTACACGGGGCACACGTTCAGGCAGGCCGAGCAGCGGATGCAGCGCAGCGCCTGGCGGCCCACCTCGTCGGCGAGCACGTCGGTGCGGCCGTTGTCGAGCAGCACCAGGTGGAAGTCCTGGCCCTCGGTGGCGCCGGTCCACATGCTCGTGTACGGGTTCATCCGCTCGCCCGTGGAGCTTCTGGGCAGGAGCTGGAGGAAGACCTCCAGGTCCCGCCAGGAGGGCAGCAGCTTCTCGATGCCGACGACGCTGATCAGGGTCTCGGGCAGGGTCAGGCACATCCGGCCGTTGCCCTCGGACTCCAGCACGACCAGCGTGCCGGTCTCGGCCACCATGAAGTTGGCGCCGGAGATCGCGACCTTGCTCCTGAGGAACCGCTCGCGCAGGTGCAGCCGGGCGGCCTCGGCCAGAGCGGGCGGGTCGTCGGTGAGGTCGGGGGTGACGTGCGGCATCTTGTCGAGGAAGATCTCGCGGATCTCCGACCGGTTGCGGTGGATCGCGGGGACCAGGATGTGACTGGGGAAGTCGTCGCCGAGCTGGACGATCAGCTCGGCCAGGTCCGTCTCGTACGCGGTGATGCCGTGCGCCGCCAGCGCCTGGTTGAGCTCGATCTCCTGGGTGGCCATCGACTTGACCTTGACGACCTCGGTCTCGCCGGTGGCCTTGACCAGGTCCGTCACGATGCGGTTGGCCTCGGCGGCGTCCCTGGCCCAGTGGACGGTGCCGCCCGCCCGGGTGACCGCCTCCTCCAGCTGGAGCAGGTAGCGGTCGAGATGGTGCAGCGTGTGGTCCTTGATGGCCTTGCCGGCGGCGCGCAGCTCCTGCCAGTCGGGCAGCTCGCCGACGACGCTCGCCCGCTTGCCGCGAATGGTGTGGGTGGCCTTGCGGAGGTTGAAGCGGAGCTGCGAGTTCTGTACGGCCTTTTTCGAGTTCTGCGGGAAATTTCCTGGCATGCCGATGAATGTCGCGCTCATTGGGCTTCCTCCGTCGAGGCGAGGATCTCGGCCAGGTGCATGGTCCTGACGCCGGTCTGCTGGCGGCTCAGGGTGCCGCCGATGTGCATGAGGCAGGAGTTGTCGGCCGCGCACAGCACCTCGGCCCCGGTGTCCATGATGCTGCGGGTCTTGTCGGCGCCCATCGCGGCGGAGACCGCCGGGTTCTTGACCGCGAACGTGCCGCCGAAGCCGCAGCACTCCTCCGCGCCGGGCAGCGGCACCAGCTCCAGGCCGCGCACGTTCCGCAGCAGCCTGGTGGGCCGGTCGCCCAGGTGCAGGCCGCGCAGCGAGTGGCACGTCGGGTGATAGGTCACCCGGTGCGGGAAATAGGCGCCGACGTCCTGGACCTTGAGCACGTCGATCAGGAACTCCGACAGCTCGTACACCTTCGGCGTGACCTCCGCGATCGCCGCCGCTCCCCTGCTGCCCGGCTTGGCCAGCTTCGGGTACTGCTCGCGCACCATGGCCGCGCACGACCCCGACGGCGCCACGACCGCGTCGTAACCGGCGAACACCTCGGTGAAGTGCCGGGCCAGCCGCACACCCTCCTCCCGGTAGCCGGTGTTGACGTGCATCTGCCCGCAGCACGTCTGGGCGGCGGGAAAGTCCACGTCGCAGCCGAGCCTGCGCAGGAGCGACACCACGGCCTTGCCGGTGCCCGGGAAGAGCGTGTCGTTCACGCACGTGATGAACAGGGCGACTCGCACGGCCCTCCTTCCGAAGTATGGTCCGACCACAGTATGGTCAGACCATATCGAACCACAACGTTTCCGGCCAGCATGAGGAGGCTCCGAGGTGGAGGACACCGGCTGGCGTCCCGTCAAGCGGACGCGGACGTTCGAGGACGTACTCGCTCAGATCGAGCGGCGCATCGCCGAGGACGGCCTCACCGTGGGCGACCGCCTGCCCGCCGAGCGCCAGCTCGCCGAGCAGCTCGGCGTCAGCCGCTCCTCGGTACGCGAGGCGATGCGCGTGCTGGAGACCCTCGGCGTGGTCTCCTCCCAGGTCGGCCGGGGCCCCGACGCCGGCGCCGTGCTCACCTCGCGCCCCGACTCGGCGCTGACCGACCTGCTGCGGCTGCACCTCGGCCTGGCCACTTTGGAGATGCGCGAGGTCATCGACACCCGGCACATGATCGAGCAGTGGGCCGCCGCCCAGGCCGCCACCGCCGGCGCCGACACCTCCGCCCTGGCCGCCGCGCTGGCCGGGATGGACGGGGCGCGGACGGCCGAGGAGTTCGTCGAGCACGACACGGCCTTTCACTGCGCGATCGCCGACGCCTCGGGCAACCGGCTGATCGCCGCCATCATGCGCTCGCTGCGCGACTCGATGCGCAGGTACTCGGTGGAGGCGGTGCAACGGCTGGGTGACACGTCGGTCCTGCGGGCGGACCACGTACGCATCCTGGAGGCCATCGAGCGGGGCGAGGCGGGCGAGGCGACGCGAGCCGTGTCGGAGCATCTCGCGCACGCCTACCCGTCGTTGTTCCGCTAGCCCTGACTGTCGGCCTGGCGGCAGCTCGCCCCCGAGCACGCGGCCATGGCCGCCAGCCGCCGGTCCAGCGCGGTGATCAGCCCGGGGTCCGCGGTCGCCGCCAGGTTGCTGAGCTGGTAGGGATCGGTGGTCAGGTCGTAGAGCTGCCGCTCCCCCGTCTCGTACTTGACATAGGTGTACTGCTCGGTGCGCAGCGCCTGGTAGGCGGGCACGGGCGTCTGGGCGGCCGACGACCTGTTGGCCGGCCGGGTGAACTCCACCAGCACGTGCCTGCGCCACTGTGAGGGCGGTCTGCCGCGCAGCAGCGGCACCAGCGAGCGGCCCTCCGCGAACGCCGGCATCGTGGCCCCGCCCAGCTCGGCGAAGGTCGGCGCGAGGTCGATGGTGGCCCCCAGGTGCGCGACCGTCAAGCCGGCCGTGACGCCCGGCCCGCGCACCACCATGGGGACCCTGACGGCCTCCTCGAACGGGGTGGTCTTGCCCTGCTTGAGGCGGTGCGTGCCGAGGTGGAAGCCGTTGTCGGAGGTGAAGAAGACGTAGGTGTCGTCCAGCTCGCCGCTCTCCCGCAGGGCGTCGATCACCGAGCCGACGAGGTCGTCCACGCCGAGCATGGCGCGCAGCCGCCTGCGGTAGTGCTCGTCCACGTCGGCCTGGGCGTCCAGGCCGAGCGCGGGCCTGTCGCGCAGCCACAGCGGCTCGTTGCTGACGTCCGTCTGGTTGAACGACGGGGTACGCGGCACCATGGCCAGCGGGAAGGCGTGCGCGTGCCGGTGGGCGGGGTTGGCCGGGTTGTGCGGGCCGATCGGGGCCAGGTAGAGGAAGAACGGCTCGTCGGAGTCCGTGATGAAGTCGCGGGCCTTGCGGGCCAGCACGTCGGACAGGTAGTCCTCCTCCTCCCAGCCGTAGTCGCGCGGCACGCCGTTCTCGTTGAGGCGGTAGCCGTACTCGTCGTAGAGCTTGCGCACCGGCACGGCCCACTCGTCCCAGCCGGGCGGCACGTACGTCTCCTCGGCCGTCTCCCCCGGATAGTGGTTGAGGAACTTGCCCATCAGGCCGGTGCGGTAGCCGGCCTGCTGCATCCAGGTGCCGACCGTGGAACGTTCCAGATTCGAGGTGTGGAAGCGGTCGAAACCCCCCTCGGGAGCGGTGTTGGTCAGCACGCCGTGACTGTGGACGTGCTGGGAGCGCAGGATCGACGCCCTGGAGGGGCAGCACCAGGAGTTCGTCACGAAGAAGCGGTCGAACGAGGCGCCCTGGCCCACCAGGTGCCGCGAGATGTTCGGGAAGAGCGGCAGGGTGCCGGTCTCCAGGTCGTCGGCCAGGATGAGGACGATGTTCGGCCGGGAGTCGCCCTGCGCGATCGTGGGCTCGGCCGCCGGCAGCAGAAGCAGCAGGCAGGCGAGCCGACAGAGGACCTTGAGCACAGAGTGTGACTACCCCGGAAGATCCTCCATTGACACTTGGGGCATCCCCGGCCGTAATAGAACTTAATTCCGGAGGTGTCCCCATGAAGCTCGGTCTGAACCTCGGCTACTGGCAGCGCAACGCCGACGACGCAACCGAATCGGTCCTGGCGGCCGAGCGGCTCGGCTACGACTCGGTGTGGACGGCCGAGGCGTACGGCAGCGACGTCTTCACCCCGCTGGCCTGGTACGGCGCCCGTACGTCCCGCATCAAGCTGGGCACCTCGATCGCCCAGATCTCCGCCCGGCCACCGGTCACGACCGCGATGACCGCGATGACCCTCGACCATCTGACCGGCGGCCGGCTGCTGCTGGGCGTGGGCGCCTCAGGGCCGCAGGTGGTGGAGGGCTGGTACGGCCAGCCGTTCGCCAGGCCGCTGGCCAGGACGCGCGAGTACGTCGAGATCATGCGCAAGGTGTGGCGCCGCGAGGAGCCGGTGACCAGCGACGGCGAGCACTACCCGCTGCCGCTGCCCGGCGGGCTGGGCAAACCGCTCAAGTCCATCACGCATCCGCTCCGCGCGGACATCCCCCTCTATCTCGGGGCGGAAGGACCGAAGAACGTGGCGCTGGCCGCCGAGGTGGCGCAGGGCTGGCTGCCGCTGTTCGCGTTCCCCGAGAAGATCGAGGAGATGTACGGCGAGGCGCTGTCCGGCGCCGAGCCGGGCTTCGACGTGGCGGCCATGGTGATGGTGCTGATCTCCGACGACCTTCGGGGCGCCCTCGACGTGGTCAAGACGATGCTGACGCTCTACATCGGCGGCATGGGCGCCAGGCAGCGCAACTTCCACGCCGACATCATCGGCCGGATGGGCTACGCCGAGGCGGCCGAGCACATCCAGGCGCTGTACCTGGCGGGGCGCAAGGACGAGGCGTTCCGGGCGATCCCGGACGAGCTGGCCGACGGCATCTCGCTCGTCGGCCCGCCCGGCCGGATCAAGGAGCGGCTGGAGCTGTGGCACCGCAGCCCGGTCACCAGCCTGCTCGTCATGGGGGTGCGGGACGAGCCGTCCCTGAAGCTCGTCCGCGACCTCGTTCTCGGTTAGCGGAGGAAGGCTAGTCGGGGCGGGGCGCCGGGTCGGCGGTGACCGAGCGGAGCAGCGGGCGGCTCAGCGCGCCCGCCGCGATCACCCCGGCGAAGCCCGCCACGACGCAGCCCGCCAGCGTGAGCGTGCCGGCCACGTTCATGCCGCCGATCATGAACGGCACCGCGCAGAACGCCCCCACCAGGATCGCCCCGCCGCCCATGACCGTCAGCGGGACGAGCGTCTCGGTGCGGCGGGCCCGGTCGAGCACCTCCAGCGGCGTGCCCGCCAGGCGCAGCAGCCCGTACGTCTGCCGCCGGTCCAGGATCGACGACGCGGCCGTGATCCCCGCGCTGGCGACGGCCACCAGGAACGACACCGACAGCACCACGATCGTGCCCACCCGCACGTCGGCCAGGAGGTCTATGCCGAACCGCCGGTCGTCGCGCTCGGTGGTCGGCGTGCGGCCCGGCACGAGGCCGGCCAGCGCGGTGCGGGCCCGGTCCACGGTGGCCGCGTCGGCGGTGCTGCCCAGCGCCGCGACCACCACGTCCTTGACGGGCCGCACCGTGGCCGTCACGCCCGCCGCGCGCAGTCGTTCGCGGGCCTGCGCGCTCACCTGCCCGACCTGGCCCGCGGGCGCGGTGACCCGGAGCTGGGGCGGCCCCGTCACCTCGGCGCCGAACCCCGACGGGCTGAGCAGGCCGAGGAAGCCGGCCACGAAGCCGGTCAGCGCCACGCCGCTCACCGTGCGCCAGGCGGAGCGCGGGTCGTCCACGAGCCGGCGGCCGGCGAGCAGCCGGGCGGGCCCCCGCGCGCTCGCCGCCGTGATCCGGCCGATCACGCCGACCACCCACGGCCCCACCAGGTTGACGCACAGGAACGCCAGAGCCAGCGCCACCGCCACGATCGCCACGCTGGTGCCCCTGGTCATGACCGGGAACGCGGCCAGCACCGCCAGCAGGGCGAGCACCCGGACGAACCGCATGGCGGGCGGCGTCTCCCGCTTGGCCACGCCGAGCGGGCTCACCACGACCCGCCGCAGGCCCGCCACCGCCGACAGCCCCACCAGCAGCGGCACCGCGACCAGCACTCCGGCCAGCGCGAGCGGCCCGGGAAGCAGGTCGGCGGCGAACCACGGCCCGCCCTGCATCTCGATCCTGGCCAGCAGCGGCACGGCCAGGGCGAAGACGACGGCCCCCGCCAGCGCGCCGGCCAGCGCGACCATCACCGCCTCCGCCACGGTCATCGCGACCACCTGCCCCGGTGTCGCCCCGATCAGGCGCAGCGCAGCCAGCCGCTGGTCGCGCCTGGCCACCGTGAGCCGGGCCGCCGCGCCCCCGAACACCAGCAGCGGCACCACCATCAGCACGCTGGCGACGAGCGAGAGCGCCTGGTACGCCTCCGCGTCCTCGCTCGGCTGCCCGGCCAGGCTCGCGACCTTGACGGGCGGCTTGGCGATGATCCAGTCGTCGGTCCGCTCTGCGGTCATGGCCGGGGCGTCCGGCTCCTGGCCGACGACCGCGACCAGCTCGTCCGGATGGACGAGCGCCTCGTCGCCGAGCACGCCCTCGGTGTCCGGATAGCGACCGGCCAGCTCTGCGGCGGGCAGTTCCTTCGCCAGCGCGGCCAGGGCCGGTGACAACCACACCTCGCCGGGCGCGGGGAAGCGCGGCATCCCGGGCGGCGGCGCCGGCTTCCTGCCCGGCAGGGCGGCCAGGTCGACGACGGTGATGGTGCGGTCGCGGACGAAGTCGAAGCGCGAGGCCTCGACGGCCACGGCGGCGCCGGACACGGCCGGGACCGGGTTGCGCCAGGCGCCGCGCTCGGCCCTGGCCTGGAAGGCGGAGTTCGCGGCCACGGCGAACAGCAGCAGCGCCGTGGCCACCGCGACGGCGCCCAGCGTGAGCCAGGTGCCCAGCATGCCCTTGCGCCCGCCGCCCCTGAGCAGCCGCCAGGTCAGGTCGAGGTTCACGCGAACACCCCGGGCTCCCGCGCCGGCAGCCGGCCGTCGCGGACCTCGACCGTGCGGTCGCACCAGGCGGCCACGTTCGGGTCGTGGGTGACGACGATCAGGCTCGCGTCGTTGTGCTTGGTGGCCTCCACCAGCAGCCGCATCGTCTCCTGCCCGGTCTGCTGGTCGAGCGCCCCCGTGGGCTCGTCGGCGAAGACCACGGCCGGCCTGGTGACCAGCGCCCTGGCGATGGCCACCCGCTGCGCCTGGCCGCCGGACAGCTCGCCGGGCCGCCTCGACTCCATGGAGGCCAGGCCGAGCGGGGCGAACCACTCGCGGGCCTGCCGTACGGCCTGGGGCCTCGGCACGCCGCCCAGCATGAGCGGGAGCGCCACGTTCTCCTCGGCGGGCAGCTCGGGCAGGAGCTGGCCGAACTGGAAGACGAAGCCGAACCTGGTGCGGCGCAGCGCGCTGCGCTTGCGCTCGCCGAGGGTGTCGATGCGCTGGCCGAGCAGGTGCACCTCGCCCCCGTCCGGCTTCATGATGCCGGCCAGGCAGTGCAGCAGGGTCGACTTGCCGGAACCGCTCGGCCCCATGATCGCCACGGCTTCGCCCGCCCGTACCGCGATGTCCACGCCGCCCAGGGCGACCGTCTGCCCGAACCGTTTGGCCAGGGCTCGTCCAACAAGCACGTCGTTCATGCCGTCCAGGCTCCCGCCGGAGCGGGGGGCGGCGGATCGGCCGTGCGTCCATACCGGCCTCAGCCGAACGGCTGATCCTTAGAGTTGAGCCCGTGACTATTCGGGTTCTCATCGCAGACGACCAGCAACTGGTGCGTACCGGCTTCCAGATGATCCTGAACGCCCAGCCGGACATGGAGGTCGTGGCCGCGGTCGCCGACGGCGCCGAGGCCGTGGCGGAGGCCAGGCGGCTGCGGCCGGACGTGTGCCTGCTCGACATCAGGATGCCCAAGCTCGACGGGCTGGAGGTGACCCGCGTGCTGGCGGGCCCCGGCGTGGAGAACCCGCTGCGGGTGGTCATCGTCACCACCTTCGACCTGGACGAGTACGTGTACGGCGCACTGCGCTCCGGCGCCACCGGCTTCCTGCTCAAGGACAGCGGCCCCACGCTGCTGATCGAGGCGGTCAGGGCCGCGGCGGCGGGCGACGCGCTGGTCTCACCGTCGATCACCGTGCGGCTGCTGCAGCACCTGGCCCAGCCGCGCAGGACCGCCGCGCTCCCCGCCAACGACCCGCTGACCGAGCGCGAGCTGGACGTCGTCCGGCTGGTGGCCAGGGGGCGGACGAACCAGGAGGTGGCCGGCGAGCTGTTCGTGTCGCTGTCGACGGTCAAGACGCATCTGGGCAGCATCCAGGCCAAGCTCGGTGTCCGCAATCGGGTTGAAATCGCAGCTTGGGCGTGGGAATCCGGCGTGGTGAGCTGATTAACAGCGGGGCTGCCGGGATACAAGTGAATCAGAACCTCAGCGCATGGCCCGGGGGGAGATCAACGTGCGCTACACCCAGGCATCGCCCACCAGAGCCGCCTCTGCCGTCTACCTGACGCTCACCGCCCAGATCCTCTCCCTCGGCGCTCTCGTGAGCTTCGAGCTGTCCCGCGGGCGCCGCCTCGCCGCCGAGCTCGCCGCGTTCGGCGGCCGGCCCCAGGGGGCCGACGCCGAGGCCGTGGTGGGGGCGGTGACGATGTTCGCGGTGCTGATGATGCTGGTGGCGGGCACCACGATCGCCGCCGCTGCCGCCTACGTGACCTGGCTCGTGCGCGCCAGGCAGGCCAACGACCGCTCCGCCGCGACCGCTCCCGTCGCGGCGGCCTGGCTGGTGCCCGGCGTCAACCTGGTCGCGCCGGCGGTGCTGGTCGACGAGGTCTGGCGCGGCACCCGCCCGCCGGCCGGGCGGCGCGGGCGGTGGCTGGCGCTGCTGGCGGGGTGGTGGGCGGCGTGGCTGGCCACGATCGCGCTGGTGACCATCCGGCTGCCGCTCGACGCCTCCGCCGGTGACCTGACGGGGGTGGGGGTGCCGGAGCTGGCCTGCGCCTCGGTGGCCGCGCTGCTGTGTGCCTGCACGGTGCGGGAGCTGACGCGGCTGCAGCGGGCGGCCCGCTCGGCCCGTCCGGCCGAGGCCGGCACCGTGCACACCTTCTCGCCGCAGGCGCCGCAGGCCGCGCCGGGGTCCACGGCGGTGGGGCGCACGAGCTGAGCCGCCCGTCAGGCCGCCGTCGGGCCCGAGCTGCCCGGGCTGGCGTGCCAGAGCTGCCTGGGCGGGTTGGTGGTGACGGCGGGGCCGAGGTCCGAGTAGGGCGACAGGCGGAAGCCGTTGGCGTACTCGATCGTGCGCCCGCCGACCCCCGCCAGCTCCTCCGGCGTCCGCTCGATGACGGCCCGCACCGCCTCGATCCCCCGGGAGCGCCATAGCGCGTCGAGATCGGCCAGGTTCCAGCAGTCGACCGCCCGCAGCGACACCGCGCGGGTCCCCGTGCGCCGGACCACCCCCTTGGCCAGCATGAGCCACGAGCCGAACACGATCGACGCGCACCGCCCCTGCACCGACTCGAAGAACGTCAGGTCGATCGGCCCCGTCGAGTCGTCGAGCGTGGCGAAGATGACGCGCTGGCCCGAGCGCACCGCCGGGGTCTGGGTGGCCACCTTGACCCCGGCGACCAGGATCTCCGCCCCGTTGCGCTGGGCGAGCAGGTCCCGGGAGCGCACCACTCCCAGCGCGTCGAGCAGTTCGTCGTGGAAGGTGACGACGTGCCGGCTGACGTCGATGCCGAGGATCTCCAGCTCGGCCTCGACCATCTCCGTCTCCGTCATCTCGGGCAGCTCCCCCGGCGACACCCTCTCGCCGAACCCGAGCGGGAGCTGCACCGCCGGGGGAGCCGCGGCCCTGGAGAGATCCAGATGGGAGTTGTAGCGCCTGGACTTGCGCGGGCCCGCCTGCACGCCGATCGCCGAGGCCCGGTCGAGCGCGCCGACCTGGGCGATCAGGTCGCGTCTGGTCAGCTCGCCGGGACGCCAGCGGCGCCCGTCGCCTGGGTGCAGGTCGTGCAGCGCGTCGAGGCCGCCGACCTGGACGATCCGCTCGATGATGGGCCGCGAGGGCCTGGCGCGGTCCCAGAAGTCGGCCAGCGAGGTGTACGGCTGCCCCGCCACCATGCGTTCGACCTCGGCCTCGCTCACACCCTTGATCGCCGAGAACGGCACCCGCAGCGCGTACCCCTTGCCGATCTCACCGATCTTGAAGTCTCTGACCCGCCGCCGCGCCTCGTCGGGTGAGCCCAGCTCGGCGGGCCGCACGCGGACCTGGACGCGCGGCCCGAGCCGCTCCACCTGCCAGTCCTTGCCCGAGTTGTTGATGTCCAGCGGCAGGATCTGCACCCCGCACTGCCTGGCCTCGTCGATGATGACGCGCGGCGGGTACATGCCGGGCTCGTGCGTGAGCACCCCGGCGAAGAACGCCGCCGCGTGGTGCCGCTTGAGCCAGGCCGACTGGTACGTGGGCAGCGCGAACGCCGCCGCGTGCGCCTTGCAGAACCCGAACGAGCCGAACGCGTCCAGCACCTGCCAGGCCCGCTCCACGGCCGCGTCGTCGAACCCGTTGGCCTGGGCCAGCGGGACGAACGCCCGGCGGACCCTGGCCCGCCCCTCCGGCGTGTCGAGCGTGCGCCGCAGCTTCTCCGCGTAGGACAGGTCGCGCCCGGTCATCACCGAGATGATCTTCAGCACCTGCTCGTGGAAGACCACGACGCCGTGCGTCTCGCTCAGCGCCTCCCGCAGCCGCTCGTGCGGATAGTACGGCTGCCGCCACCCGCCCCTGGCCTCCAGGTACGGGGTGACCATGTCGGAGTTGACCGGCCCCGGGCGGAACAGCGAGATGTCCACGATCAGGTCGTGCATCCTGCGCGGCTCCAGCTTGGCCACCAGCTCGCGCTGCCCGGGCGACTCGATCTGGAAGCAGCCCAGGGTGCGGGCGGCGCAGATCATGTCGTAGGTGTCCTGGTCGTCGTGCGGCACGTACTGGACGTCGGGGTCGTCGCCCTGCTGGGTGTCCAGCTCGATCACGACGTCGTCCACGCGCTTGACCTCGCTCAGCGCGTACGCCAGGGCCGACTGCATCCGCACGCCCAGCACGTCGAGCTTGAGCAGCCCGGCCTCCTCGACGTCGTCCTTGTCGAACTGCGACATCGGGAACTCCAGCAGGCTGCGCTCCACCGGCGTGCGGTCGCGCAGCCCGGCGTTGCCGATCAGCACGCCGCACGGGTGCAGCGCGATGTGCCTGGGCAGCCCGTCGAGCTTCTCGGCCAGCCGGAACACCCGGTCGAGCCCGGCCTCGCCGAGCCGGCTCTCGCGCAGCTCGGGCAGGTCCTCCAGGGACGCGGTGATCTGCTTGGCCCTGATGTGCGGGAACGCCTTGGCGATGGCGTCGATCTCGTGCGGCGGCAGGCCCATCGCCCCGGCGACGTCGCGGATGGCGCTGCGGGCCCGGTAGGTCTCCATCATGGACACGCACGCCACCCTGGACTCGCCGTAGCGGTCGAAGATGGCCTGGTAGCAGTCGAGACGGCGGGCCGACTCGACGTCCACGTCGATGTCGGGCAGGCCGATGCGGCCCTCCGACAGGAAGCGCTCCATGAGCAGGCCGTGGTCGAGCGGGTTCACCTCGCCGATGCCGATGAGGTAGTTGACCAGGCTGCCTGCCCCGGAGCCGCGGATGGCGCAGCGGATGCCCTTGTCGCGGATCATGTCCGTGATGCCGGCCACGGCGATGAAGTAGCCGGACAGGCGCTTGCGCTCGATGATGGCCATCTCGTCGTCCAGGCGCCGCCTGGCCTCGCCCGAGCGGTCGAGGCCGCGCCTGAACAGGCCGTCCTCGACCCGGTGGCGCAGCAGCGGCACGGGGTCGCGGCCGATCTCCGGCAGGTGCAGGCCCGGCGGGTCCTTGCGCAGCGCGAGCACGTCGAGCGGCTCCATCGCGCACGCCTCGGCCAGCCGCCTGGTGGTGAACAGCAGCCTGCCCACCCGCTCCTGGTCGGCGCCGCACACCTTGGCCGCCACCTGCCGCATCTCCTTGGTGCTCTTGAGGTAGGCGTGGGAGGTGGTGCGCTCCAGGTGGCGCGGGTGCAGCGGGACGAGCTGGCGGGCCGCGTCGAGCACGTCGCCGACCTGGTGGTCGGCGGGGTCGAGGTAGCGGACGGCGTTGGTCAGGACGGCGGGCACGCCCATGGTCTCGGCCAGGCTGAGCATGCGCACGGCGGTGGTGGCGTCGCGGAAGCCGTACTGGTCGACCAGCTCGATCACCACCCCGGGCACGGCGGCGCGCCACCTGCCGAGCAGCGCCATGGCGTGCTCGTCGCGCCGGTCGGCCACCGCGCGGCCCACGTCGGACCTGGGGCCGAGCAGCACCACGAGCCCGTCCTCCGCGCCGAACCCGTGCTCGCCCGGGCCGCCGGCCCACTCGCCGACCAGCTCGCGCGTCACCTTGGGCGCACCGCGCTCCCCCACGTGGTGCGCGGCCGTGACCAGGCGGCACAGGCGCGACCAGCCCTTGCCGCGGGCCAGCACGGTGACGCGGTCCTCGGCGTCGGCGCCGGTCCTCGGGCGCGGCGTGCGCGCCCCCGGCACCGGGGTGAAGGCCGAGGCGGGCACGTCGAGCGCCAGGTTCACGCCGACGACCGGCGCGATGCCGGCGTCCGCGCACGCCTGGACGTGCTTGATCGCGCCGTAGAGCCCGTCGCGGTCGGTCAGGGCGAGGATGTCCATCCCGTGCTCCGCCGCGCGGCTCACCAGCGCTCGCGGGAAGGCGGTGCCGTAGCGCATGGAGTAGGCGGAGCTCACGTCGAGGTGCGGGAACGGGGGCGCCATCAGTCCCACGCCCTCATCAGCAACCAGCCGTTGCCGGCGGTGTCGTAACGCAGCTCGTAGGAGCCGACCTCGCGGCCGGGGCTGGCCTCCACCCGCCAGAACTGGCGCTCACCGGGGTCGCCCTCGCCGGTCTTCCACCACTCGCGCGCGACCACCCACTGGTCGAGGACGCGGCGGACGAGATAGAGCCGGTCGCGCCAGACGAACTGGGTCGGCTCCCCGTCCCTGGTCCACACCTCTATCGGATCGCCATAGAGTCTGCTCAAGATCGCTTCTCCCCGCGGCTCTGGTCCGTATGCTGAGCCACCCGGGGGAAGACGGGCGCTATGACTCGAACATATGTTCTCCGGCGCCGAAACGCAAGTCGCCCGGGTGCCGCACGAGCGGGTTCGCGCCGATCGAGTTGCGGATGCTGAAAGCCACGCTGCCTGCGCGGTAACGGTCGTCGGAGGTCTCCACGGGACGGCCCTCGTGGGTGGTGGTGGTCCTGCGCTGGCGCAGCAGCGGGCTGCCGCGGCGCACCCCCAGCAGGCGGGCGTCCTGGGCCCCCGCCGGGACCGCGTCGATGAGGTGCTCACCGTAGGCGAACACCAGGCCGATGGATTCGTACAGCGCCTCGGTAACCGACTCGCAGTCGGCGGGCAGCTTCTCGACCGCGCCGGCCACCCACTCCGCGTACACCGTCCGCTCCAGCAGCACGGGTTCGCTCTCCAGCGTGCGCACACGCAGCACCTCCAGCACCTCCGAGGAGCCCAGCCTGGCTGACTCGGGGCCCCGTGCGGCCCTGCGGCGCTGGGCGATCACCTGGCCACCGTAGCGGTAACCGTTCGCGCGTGCCCACTGGGCGAAGCTGTGCAACTCGGCGAAGCTCTGGCTGCGCGTCCTGCCGAGCACGATCCGCCTGGCGCCCTGCCGGGAGCCGACCAGCCCCTCGGCGGCCAGCACGGCGATCGCCTGGCGGACGGTGCCGCGCGCCGCGCCGTGCCGCTCCGCCAGCTCGGCCTCGCTGGGGAGCTGGGAGCCGACCGGGTGCGCGCCGGACAGGATCTCGCCCCGCAACTCATCGGCGATCCGTTCATAGCGCGCAACCATCCCCGATCCTTCCCATTCACGAAAGAGCAACATTGATGCGACTAACTGGTGCTCGCTTGTTTGTACAAGTTCCCCTACGTTCTTGCCACACCCCCTGGAAAGTGGAGGCGTCGTGTTCACACCTCGCGCCCGTGCGGCCACCGTTGCCGCAGCCCTTACCGTAGTCACCGCGGCGTGCGGCGCCGCTCCGAGCACCCAGCAGACCACCCAGGCCTCGCAAGGCGGGGTGAACGCGGCCACCGCCACGTCCGCCGCCGACTTCGGCGGGCTCGACAAGCTGGTCGAGGCCGCCAAGAAGGAGGGGCAGCTGCACGTCATCGCCCTGCCGCCCGACTGGGCGAACTACGGCGAGATCATCGAGAAGTTCCAGGCCAAGTACGGCATCAAGATCGAGAGCGAGACCCCCGACGCGGCCAGCGCCGACGAGATCAACGCCGTCAAGACGCGCAAGGGCCAGGACCGCGCCCCCGACGTGCTCGACCTGGGCCAGTCGTTCGCGATCAGCGGGGCCAAGGAGGGGCTGTTCGCGCCGTACAAGGTGCAGGCGTTCGACAAGATCCCCGAGGGCCAGAAGGAGCCGACGGGGCTGTGGGTCAACGACTACGGCGGCTACGTCTCCATCGGCTGCGACGCCAAGAAGATCAAGACCTGCCCGACGAGCTTCGCCGACCTGCTCAAGCCCGAGTACAAGGGCCAGGTCGCGATGAACGGCAACCCGACCGAGTCCGGCTCGGCCTTCGCCGGCGTGTACGCCGCCGCCATCGCCAACGGCGGCTCCTTCGACGACATCCAGCCCGGCATCGACTTCTTCAAGAAGCTCAAGGACGCCGGCAACTACAACCCGGTCGAGACCACGCCCGCCACCATCGAGAACGGCGAGACCAAGATCAGCATCGACTGGGACTACAACAACGCCGCCTACGCGCCCCAGCTCACCGCCAAGGGCATCGACTGGAAGGTGAACGTGCCGTCCGACGGCAAGTACTTCCAGATGTACGCCCAGGCCGTCAACAAGGACGCCCCGCACCCGGCCGCCGCCCGCCTCTGGCAGGAGTACCTCTACAGCGCCGAGGGCCAGAACCTCTACCTCAAGGGCTTCGCCCGGCCCGTCCTGCTGCCCGCGATGACCGCCGACGGCACCGTGGACCAGGCGCTGGCCGCCAACCTGCCCGCGGTCGAGGGCGAGCCCGCGTTCCCGACGACCGAGCAGGTGGACGCCGCCAAGGCCAAGCTGGCCGCCGGCTGGGACACCGCGATCTCGGGATGACCCGCTCCCGATCGTCCAAGGGCCGGCTGGGGGCGCTGCCGCTGCTGGTGTTCTTCGCGCTCGTGTTCGGCGTCCCCGCCCTCGTGCTGGTGGCGGGGGCGTTCACGGCGCAGGGGCGGCCGAGCCTGGCCAACCTGACGCAGAGCCTGCAGGGCGGCTACCTCACCGCCATGATCGGCAGCGTGCGGCTGTCGGCCGTGGTGGCGGTGCTGGGCGCCGTCATCGGCACCCTGCTCGCGTACGCGGTGGTGGCCTCGCGCTCCCGGCTGCTGCGAGAGGCCGTGCTGACCGCGTCCGGCGTGCTGGCCAACTTCGGCGGGGTGCCGCTGGCGTTCTTCTGGATCGCCACGCTCGGCAACTCCGGCGTGGTCAGCGGCCTGGTAGGGCTGCCCTCCGGCTCCCTGTACACGTTCTGGGGGCTGGTCGTGGTCTACCTGTACTTCTCGATCCCGCTGATGGTGCTGGTCATGGCGCCCGCGCTGGACGGGCTGCGCCCGCAGTGGCGCGAGGCGGCGGCCAACAACGGGGCCACCGCCTGGCACTACTGGCGCTTCGTCGGGCTGCCAGTGCTGGCCCCGGCCATGCTGGGCGGGGTGGTGCTGCTGTTCGGCTCGTCCTTCTCGGCGTACGCCACCGCCAACGCCATGGTCGGCACCGTCGTCCCGCTCGTCACCCTCAAGATCGCCAGCGCGCTGACCGGCGACGTGCTGATCGGCTACGAGAACATCGCGATGGCGCTAAGCCTCGACATGGTGGTGGTGGCCGGGCTGGTGATGGCGATCTACCTGCCGCTGCAGAGGAGGACCTCCCGATGGCTGCACTGACCGGCCTGGAGCGCGTCTCGGGCGCCGCCGCCGAGCGCCCCCCGCGGGCCTGGTGGCGCGGGGTGGTGCTCCTGCTGGCCGCCGCCTACTTCCTGATCCCGCTCGGCACGTCCTTCTGGTACACCGTCCACACCCCGACGGCCGGCGTGTCGCTGTCGGCCTACGGCGAGCTGCTCACGGCCGAGGGCTTCGTCCGGTCGCTGTCGCTGTCGCTCGGGCTCGCGGTGGCCACGATCGTGCTGGTGCTGCTGCTGACGCTGCCGGCGATGCTGGCCGTGCGGCTGTTCGCGCCGGGGCTGCGCGTGGTGATGGAGGTGCTGTGCACGTTGCCGCTGATCGTGCCGCCGATCACGTTCGTCGTGGGGATCGGCACGGCGCTGCGCGAGGGCACCGACCTGCTGGCGCCGACGCCGTTGTGGGCCACGCTGATCGCCGTGCAGGACCCGGCGTTCCCCGTGGTGCTGGTGCTGGCGTACGTGGTGCTGGTGCTGCCGTTCGTGTACCGGTCGCTGGACGCCGGGCTGCGCACGATGGACGTGCGCACGCTGGTCGAGGCGGCCCGCAACCTCGGGGCGTCGTGGCCGTACGTGCTGGTGCGCGTCGTCGTGCCCAACCTCCGCTCCGCGCTGGCCAGTGCGTCGTTCCTGACGCTGGCGCTGGTGCTGGGCGAGTACACCGTGGCGAGCCTGCTCGGCTACGAGCCGTTCGCGGTGTGGATCGTGACCGTGTCGGGCTCCAAGGGGCAGCTCTCCGTCGCGGTGTCGATCCTGAGCCTGCTGCTCATCTGGCTGCTCTTGCTGGCCGTGTCCACGGTCTTCAGTAGGGAGAAGGGGAAATGACCGCATCGGTGGAGTTCCGGGCGCTGCGGCGGACGTTCGGCAAGACGGTCGCGCTGGACGGCCTGGACCTGGTCATCGCGCCCGGCGAGTTCGTCGCCCTGCTCGGCCCCTCGGGCTGCGGCAAGACGACGGCGCTGCGGTGCGTGGCCGGGTTCGAGCGGCCGGACTCCGGGGCCGTGCTGGTGGACGGCAAGGACGTGACGAACGTCCCCGCCAACAAGCGGGACGCGGGCATGGTCTTCCAGTCCTACTCCCTGTTCCCCAACCTGAACGCCCGCGACAACGTCGCCTTCGGCCTGCGCGTCCGCAAGGTGCCCGTGGCCACCAGGCGGGCCAGGGCGGACGAGCTGCTGGAGCTCGTCGGCCTGCCTGCGCACGCCGACCGCTACCCGCACCAGCTCTCCGGCGGCCAGCAGCAGCGCGTCGCGCTGGCCCGCGCGCTCGCCCTGGAGCCGCGCGTGCTGCTGCTGGACGAGCCGCTGTCGGCGCTGGACGCCAAGGTACGGGTCGCGCTGCGCGAGGAGATCCGCCGCCTCCAGCTCGACCTGGGCATCACCACCGTCTTCGTCACCCACGACCAGGAGGAGGCCCTGTCGGTCGCGGACCGGGTGGCGGTGCTGCGCGAGGGGCGGCTGGAGCAGGTCGGGGCGCCCGCCGAGGTGTACGACCGGCCTGCCACGCCGTTCGTGGCGGAGTTCGTCGGCACCATGAACCACCTGGCCGGGCGGGTCTCCGGCGACCAGGTGACGGTGCTCGGCCAGCTCCTTCCGGTGGACGGGCCCGTTCCGGATGATCCGTCCGTGGACGTGCTGATCCGTCCGGAGGCGGTGCGGGTCGTCCCGGCCGACGACGGGCCGTCCGAGGTGCTGGCGGCCTCGTTCCGCGGCGCCTCCGTACGGCTGCGGCTCTCCGTGGAGGGCGGCGAGGTGCTCGCGGACGTGCCCGGCCACGAGGCGGCCAGGCTCGGCGTCGGCGCGCGCGTCGTGGTGCGCCTGGTGGAGCGGCCCGTCCTCGTGGCGGCCCGCACGGTCACCGTCCCCGCCCCCGTCGTGGCCGCCGATGCCGTCTGACCCGGCGGCCGTCCTGCTCGACATGGACGGGACCCTGGTGGACACCGAAGGGCTGTGGTGGCAGGCCGTCGCCTCCGTCGCGGGGCGTCCGCTCACCGACGCGGACGTCCCCTTCGTCCACGGGCGCACGATCGAGGACGTGGCCGTGCACCTCGGCTCCCCCGAGCTGACCGGCCCGCTCACCGCGGCCTTCGCCGAACGCGTCGAACGGGACCTGACGGTCGTGCCGGGGGCGCCCGAGCTGCTGGCCGGGCTGGCCGCGAGCGCCATCCCCACCGCCCTGGTCAGCGCCTCGCCGCGGAGCATCGTGGAGCTGGTGCTGCCTCGGCTGGGGCACGTGTTCGACCTGGTGATCGCCAACGAGGACACCGAGCGGGGCAAGCCCTGGCCGGATCCGTACCTGGAGGCGGCCAGGCGGCTCGGAGCCGTGCCCTCGCGGTGCGTGGCCATCGAGGACAGTCCGGCGGGGATCGCGGCGGCCCGGGCGGCGGGGTGCAGGGTGCTGGTGGCGTCACCGGAGACGGGGTTGCCGTCGCTCAGCCGCATCCGCGTCTGAGGCCGCCACCGTAGGAGCGTCTTCCCGCCGAATCTGCTGCGGGAAGCCTCGTATCGGTAAGCTAGCGCGCCGTGAGCGGTGATACCTCCCGGATCGGGCGCTACAAGCTGCTTGGCGTGCTGGGGCGAGGCGGGATGGGCACGGTGCATCTCGCCGAGGACCCCGCCGGGCAACGGGTCGCCGTCAAGGTGATCAACCCCGAGCTGAGCCAGCACGAGCAGTTCCGCATGCGCTTCCGCAGGGAGGCGGACGCGGCCCGGCGGGTGCGCAGGTTCTGCACGGCCGCCGTCCTGGAGGCCGCGCTCGACGGCGACCAGCTCTACGTGGTCACCGAGTACGTCCCCGGCCCGAACCTCGACGCGGCCGTACGCCAGTCGGGCCCCCTGCGCGGCTCCAGCCTCGACGCGCTGGCCGTCAGCGTGGCCACCGCGCTCACCGCCATCCACGCGGCCGGGGTCGTGCACCGCGACCTCAAGCCGTCGAACGTGCTGCTGTCGCCCGTCGGCCCGCGCGTGATCGACTTCGGCATCGCGCGGGCGCTCGACACGCTCGGCGGCGTCACCGGCACCGGCGAGCTGGTCGGCACGCCCCGCTACATGGCTCCCGAGGTGCTGCGGGGCGACCCGGTCTCCCCCGCCTGCGACGTCTTCTCCTGGGGCTGCCTGGTGGCGTTCGCGGCCAGCGGGCGGGCCCCGTTCGGCGGCGACACCCTGCCCGCCATCGTCTACCAGGTGCTCAACACCGAGCCGAAACTCGACGCCGTCGAGCCCGGCCTGCGCGAGCTGGTCGCGGCGGCGCTGCGCAAGGACCCGGCCACCCGGCCCACCGCGCAGCAACTGCTCGACCACCTCGTCGGGCGGGCGGCCGCACCGGAGCAGGCCGCGCACACCGTACAAGCGGCCTGGTCGACCACCCCCTACACGTCCGTGCCCGCGCCGGTCCCGGGGCAGCGGCGAGGGCGGCTGTACGCGGGGCTGGCGGCGGCCGTGGCCCTCCTGGTGACCGTGGGCGTGGGCGCCTGGGCCGTGCTGCGGCCGAGCGGCCCGCCGGAGCTGAACCTGCTCTACGCCGAGGACTTCACGCAGACGTCAGGGGGCTGGAGCGGCACGTACGACGCCTCGGTGTCGAGCAGCTACGGCTACCGCACGGACGGCACGTACGGGCTGGACGTCGAGCCGTACGACGAGGAGAACTGGGCCCAGGCGCCCGCGCCCTTCCTGATCGCCAAGCCGACCACCACGCCCGACGCGTCGGCCTCGCCCACGCCGATGATGCCGGAGACCGTCCTGGTCAGCATCACCAGCGAGGTCAGGAAGGCCACCGGGGTGGGCGAGTACGGGCTCTACTGCCACGCGGCCGAGGACGGGACGTACTACGAGTTCGGGCTCGACACGACCGGGCAGGCCAGGATCCGGCGCATCTTCGACGGGGCGGGCAGCACTCTGGCGCAACCGGTCAAGGTGGAGGGGCTGACGGGCAAGGCGCGCATGACGGCGTCGTGTGAGCAGTCCGGGTCCGCGGTGCGGCTCACCATGTGGGTGAACGGGGAGCAGGTGCACGAGGTGGAGGATCCTAACGGGATCGGCAACGGGTATGTGGGGTTGTTCGCGCGGACGCCCAAGGATCGCAAGTCGTTGCTGAAGATGTCGTTCGACGACTTCGAGTTGCGGGGCACGGTGGAGCCCTGACGTCTCCATCGCCATGACGGGAGCCGCCGCCTGCGCGGCCCCTTGATCGCCCACCACCATCACCTGCCCGGGCCCCTGATGGCCTACCACCGCCTACAGGACACCTGCGCGGGCCCCTGATGGCCTACCACCGCCTACAGGACACCTGCGCGGGCCCCTGATGGCCTACCACCGCCTACAGGACACCTGCGCGGGCGGCGGCCAGCGCCGCGTCGGCGGCGCGGTCGGCGTCACGCTCGCTCACCGGCTCGTGCGCCACGAACAGCCGGTAGTACACGGGCGCGACCGCCACCCTGATCACCTCACTCGCATCGATGACCTCGGGCAACTGCCCCCGCGCGACCGCCCGCCGCACCACCTCGGCCGACTGCTCGTGCCTGGCCGCGAAGAACCCGTGCAGCGCCCGCGCGGCAGCGGCATCCTGAACGGCCGCCGCCACGAACGCCGACGACACCGGCCCCAGCTCCGGATCGGCGAACCCGCTCCGCACGAGCTGGACGACCCCCCGCAGATCCCCCTCGATCGATCCGGTGTCGGGCACGGGCCACGGCTCGGTGGCGGCCAGCGCCAGCGCATCGGCGATCAGCCCCTCGACGCCGCCCCAGCGCCGGTAGACGGTCGTCTTGTGCACGCCTGACCGCTCGGCGACGTTCTCCACCGTCAATCCCTGGTAACCCCGCTCGGCCAGCTCGGCCAGCGTGGCCTGCCGCACGGCGTCACGCACCCGCGCGCTCCGCCCTCCAGGACGCCTGCTCGTCTCCAAAAACTACTCCAGTTGCATTAGCCCCGATCCCGTGTAACACTAACGCTACCCCAGTTGCGATTGGAGCTCCATCCTGATCAGCCTCCACAAGGTCTTCAAGTCCTACGCCGAGCGCGCCGTCCTCACCGGCGTCTCCCTGTCCGTCGGCCCGGGCGAGCGGGTCTGCATCGTCGGCGAGAACGGCTCCGGCAAGTCCACCCTGATGCGCCTGCTGGCCGGCGTCGAGCACCCCGACGACGGCGAGATCAGGGTGACGGGTGACGTCGGCTACCTCTCCCAGACGCTCGACCTGCCGCCGACCCACACCGTCCGGCAGGCCGTCGACGCCGCGCTGGCCGGCCTGCGGGCCATGGAGCGCAGGATGCGGGAGCTGGAGTCCGCCCTGACCGACGAGGTCATGGACGAGTACGGTGAGCTGCTCACGGCGTACGAGCTGCGTGGCGGCTACGAGGCCGACGCCCGCGTCGACCGCGCCTTCCACGGCCTGGGCCTGGCCCACGTAGGCCGCGACCGGCGGCTGTCCAGCCTGTCGGGCGGCGAGCAGGCCCGCCTCGGCCTGGCCTGCGTGCTGGCCGCCGCGCCGAGCGTCCTGCTGCTCGACGAGCCGACCAACCACCTCGACGAGTCCGCCCTGACCTGGCTCGAAGACCGGCTGCGCGAGCACAGGGGCGCGGTGGCCGTGGTCTCGCACGACCGCGTCTTCCTCGACCGGGTCGCCACGGCGATCGTCGAGGTCGAGCACGGCTCCGCCACCCGCTTCGGCGGCGGCTACCAGGGCTTCCGCACGGCCAAGGCAGCGGCCAGGGCCCGCTGGGAGCAGGCGTACGCGTCCTGGTGCGAGGAGGTCCGCCAGATCCGCGACTACGCCGCCACCACCGCCCACCGGGTGGCGGCCGGCCGAGTCATGCGCGACAACAACAAGATGGCCTACGACCGCAACGCAGGCCGGGTCCAGAGCTCGGTGGCCACCCGCGTCCGCCACGCCCACGAACGCCTGCGCCGCCTGGAGACCAACCCCGTCCCCCGCCCGCCGGCCCCCCTCCGCTTCCAAGGCACCTTCACCACCACGTCCACCTCCCCCGCCGACCAGCACGACCCCACGCCCCTCCCCGACACGGCCGCACACCTCCCAGGCACGGCCGCACACCCGCGCCCCGGCATGACCGCTCCCCCACTCCCCGGCACGGCGGCTCCTCCACTCCTCGAACTACGTGACGTGCGGATCGACAACCGGCTGCGCATCGAGTCGCTGACACTCGGAAGGGGCGACCGGCTCCTGGTGCGGGGGCCTAACGGCGCAGGCAAGTCCACCCTGCTGCACACCCTGGCCGAGCGGGCGACCGGTTGCCGCGTCGGCTACCTCCCGCAGGAGGTGACGTTCGACCCCGCCCAGAGCGTGCTGGAGGCGTACGGCGTGGGCTACGCCGACGAACGCCGCGCCGCACTCCTGAACACCGGCCTCTTCCAAGCACACACCCTCGACCAGAAGGTGGGCACGCTGTCGGTCGGCCAACGGCGCAGGCTGGCCCTGGCCAAGCTGCTGGCGCACGAGCACGACGTCCTGCTGCTCGACGAGCCGACCAACCACCTGTCACCCACCCTGGCCGAGGAGCTGGAGCAGGCCCTCACCGCCTACCGGGGCACGCTCGTCCTGGTCTCGCACGACCGCGCCCTCGTCCGCCACTTCCACGGCACCGAGATCGAGCTGATCGAAGGACGCATCCGCTGACCTCCACCACCGCAGCCCGCCACCCAACCAGAACGACCACCAACACCACCATCGGGGGACACACATGCTGACCAAGATCGAGGCAGGCGCGCCGTACGGCATCGCGACCGCTACCGACGGAGCCATCTGGTTCACACTCGCCCACCAGGGCTGCGTCGGCAGGCTGGTGCCAGGCGAGGAGCCCGTGATCCACCGGCTCGACCCGGCCGACGGTCTACCGACCGTGATCACGAGGGGGCCCGACGACGCGATGTGGTTCACCGAGTACAAGGGCGGGCGCATCAGCCGCATCACCGCCGACGGACAGCTCGGCATCCACAGATCGAGCACCCCGTACGGCATCACAGCCGGACCAGACGGAGCCATGTGGTTCACCCAACTCGAAGCCACCAAGATCGGGCGAATCGACCCCGACGGGTCGTTGACCGAGTACGAGGTACCGGTGGAGGGCGGCATGCCGTCATTCATCACGGCGGGCCCTGACAACGCCCTCTGGTTCACCCTCAACCAGGGCCACGCGATCGGCCGCATCTCACTCACAGGCGAGGTCACCGTGTATCCGCTACCCACCGAGGGAGCGGCCCCGGTAGGCATCACGCTCGGACCAGACGACGCTCTCTGGTTCGTCGAGATCGGCGCAGGCCAGATCGGCCGGATCGACACCTCGGGCAGAATCACCGAGTATCCGCTCCCCGACCGGACCGCGCGCCCACACGCGATCATCACCGGACCCGACGGCGCCCTCTGGTTCACCGAATGGGCCGCCAACCGGGTCGGCCGCATCACCGTCGAAGGCGCCATCGAGGAGCATCCGCTGCCCACCATGCCGGGCGAGGGCGAAGACCAGGGCAAGGCCGAGCCCCACGGCCTGACGGTCGGGCCCGACGGGGCGATCTGGGTCGCGCTGGAGGCAGGAGCACTGGCCCGCCTCACCTGACCATCACCGCCCGCAGCACCAGCAGCCGACCCCGGAACGGCCCAACGCCGGCAACGGCCGTCTCCGGGGGCGGCAACACACCACCCGCACCCGCACAACCTCCCACCAGCAGCGGTCACCCTCGCAGACAACGCCATCACGCACACAACACACCACCAGCAGCGACGCCTTGGAAGACCACGACACCACTGAGCGGTAGCCGACGACCGGAGAAATGCCGAAAACTCCGGGCCTTCTCACCCGCCAGCCGCCAAAGTTGAGAAAACCCGCGAGATCCAGCTTCCGAGAGGACCTTCATGAAGCCTCTCTCGATCGTGGTCACCCTCACCGCCGTGGTGCTCGTCGCAGCGATGGGCTGGCTGCTCGGCCCGGGCGCCGCCTGGTGGCTGACGCATGTCGACGGGGTGACCGGCCTGTCCGGCGAGAAACTGGCAGCCGCTGTGGACGCGGTCCGCGGTCGCGCCCTCGCAGTCGCCACCGGCCTGGCGGCGCTGGCCGCGGTCTACTACACGGCCCGCAACGCCGACACCGCCCGGCGCACCTTCCAACTCGGCGAACGCGGCCACGACACCGACCGCTACGGCAAGGCGGTGGAGCAACTCGGCAGCGACGCGGCCCCGGTCCGGCTCGGCGGGCTCTACGCCCTGGAACAGCTCGCCGAGAACAACCCCGCGCTGAGGCAACGGATCGTGGACGTGATCAGCGCCTATCTGCGCATGCCGTACACGCCGCCGAGGGATGAAGGGCAGGAAGGCGGAGGGCAAGGCGGGCCCCGCACTGTGCCGGGCGGAAGGTCGATCGCTTCTGACGCTGTGACGGGCGGAGAACCTACCGCATCCGGCGCTACGACGGGCACAGGGCCGGCCGTGACGGGCGCAGGGCCGGCCGTGACGGGCGCAGGGCTGACCGTAGCCGGCGCAGGAGAGGCCTTTGCGGGTGATGTGGTGAGCGCAGGGGAGGCCGTTCCTGGTGGGGTGATGGGCGGCGGGGGTGGCCGGATCCATGGGCGTGATCCGCGTGAGGAGCGGCAGGTCCGGCTGACCGCCCAACGTATTCTGACCGCTCATCTGCGCCGTCCCGCTCTTGTTGAGCGACGTGGATGGCAACGCCTTCCACCACCACCCGACGCGTTCTGGCCTGGCATCCGGCTCGATCTCACCGCAGCCGCGCTCATCGGCTTCGACTTCGCTACGTGCCGGGCAAGTGAGGCGCTGTTCAACGAGGCCGCCTTCTACGGCACCGCCAGGTTCGACGGGGCCACCTTCGAGGGTTCCGCCTCGTTCGGCAACGCGATCTTCCACGACGGCGCCTCGTTCGTGGCGACCGGCTTCGACGGCAGCGCCTGGTTCCGAGGGGCCACCTTCCGGTACGGCGCCGGGTTCGGCAGGGCTGTCTTCCTCAACGGTGCTGATTTCAGCCAGGTCACCCTTCATGGCGACGCCTGGTTCGGTGAGGTCGTCTTCCACAACGCCGTCTCGTTCCAAGGGGCCGTCCTCCATGGCGAGGCCTACTTCGACGGGGCCGCCTTCAACAGCCTCGCTTGGTTCGGTCAGGTCTCCCAGGGCCGGAGCGTCCACCTCGCTGGGGCGTTCGTCACGCCGCAAGCCCTCGGAGTAGAGCACCAGTGGCCGCCCGGTTGGCTGGTGGAGCGGGACGGGAAGGGAGGTGGCGTGCTTCGGCAGCAGGTGTCGACCGACACGGGTGCGGAGCAGGAGGCAGGGCCTGATCTTCCTGCCTAGAGCGAGTCATTCGGGGCACGACTCGTGGTGGGTCTGCCGGCTTGGCCTGCGCGGGCCGGCCCAGGGGTGCGTGCCGTGGTCCCGCCACGGACGTCGCCCGGGGAACGTGAGCGTCACAATCCGGCCGCTAACGTCACCCTGAAACGGATGAGCGTCACAATACGACCACCCACATCGCCTGGTTACGGGTGAGCGTCGCAGTCCGGCCGCCGACATCACAGGGACAACGTGAGCGTCACGACGGTGGCTGGGTGAGTTTGGCGGCTACGGCGTCGAGAACCCAGTCCAGGCCAGTGGTGAAGGACTCGTCGGCGTCCACCTCCCTGCCGTCGTGCACGGCCTTGGCCAGCGTCGGGAAGCGGCCCGTGGCCAGCATCCTCGTCACGTGCGGGCCATGGGCGCGCTGCCACTCGCGCTTGGACAGCCCCGTGGCGCGTTCGGCCCGTACGTTCGCGATCTCACGTCTGATCGCACCGGTGACGTAGGCGCTGACGGTCTCCACCGCACGCCGGACCGTGTCGAGGTCGGCGAGACCGTCGAGAGCGGCCAGCGTGAACTCGGTCGAGGCGAGGGCGTTCGGGCCCAGGGTGGGGCGACCGCCGAGCAGGTCGGCCAGCCATTCGTGGCGGAGGGTGGCCTGCCTGGTGCGGTGGGCGTGCACGCGCAGCGCCTCCCGCCAGTCGCCTGGTTGCTCCTCGGGCAGGATCTCGGCGTAGACCTCGTCCACCATGAGGTCGAACAGCTCCTCCTTGGTGGAGATGTAGCCGTACAGGCGCATGGGGCCGGCGTCCAGCCTGGCGGCGACCTTGCGCAACGACACCGCTTCCAGCCCGCCCTCGTCGGCCAGCGCGACGGCGGCGGCGACGATCCGCTCCCGATCGAGCGGCACGGGGCGCGCGGGTGGCTCCGGCCGATCCCAGACAGTCATGGGATGCATCGTACTGTTGCGATACGGCGCATACGGTCAATACAGTGTATCGATATGAGACATCGTATCGCCGTAGTGGGAGGCGGGCCTGCCGGGCTGACCTTCGCACGCGTCCTGCAGCGCCATGACGAAGCCGTCACCGTCTTCGAACGGGACTCCGGGCCCGACGCCCGTCCCCCCGGCGGCACGCTGGACCTGCACGAAGGGATGGGGCAGCTCGCGTTGACCAAGGCGGGACTGCTGGCGGAGTTCCAGGCGCTGTCCCGGCCCGAGGGGCAGGCCATGCGCATCCTCGACACCGACGGGACCGTCCTGCGTGATTGGCGGCCGGGGGCGGAGGAGCGGGCGCATCCCGAGATCGACCGCGGGCAGCTCCGTGACCTGCTGCTCGGCTCGCTCGACGTGCAGTGGGGGCGGGGTGTTGCGGAGGTGGTGCCGGGGGCGCGGGATGGGGTGCTGGTTCGGTTCGCGGATGGGCGGGAGGAGACCTTCGATCTCGTGGTCGGGGCGGATGGGGCCTGGTCGCGGGTTCGGCCGGCGGTCTCGTCCGCGGTGCCGCGGTACAGCGGCGTCACTCTGGTCGAGACCTCCATGGACGATGTCGACGCCCGCCATCCCGATCTTGCTCGGTTGATCGGGGACGGTTCCATGGCCGTGTACGGCGTGAACCGTGCCCTCGTCGCCCAGCGCAACAGTGGTGGGCACGTCAAGGTGTACGCGCAGTTCCGCGCGCCGCTGGACTGGCACACGGACCTGGAGCGGCATTTGGGCCTGGGCCGGCAGCTGGAGGTGGAGCGGCAGCTGGGCCTCGGCCGGCAGCTGGACGCGGAGCGGCAGCTGGGCCTCGGCCGGCAGCTGGACGCGGAGCGGCAGCTGGGCCTCGGCCGGCAGCTGGACGCGGAGCGGCAGCTGGAGGTGGAGCGGGTTGAAGGGCGGGATGGGCGCGCGCGGCTGGATCTGGATGATGTCGAGGCTGTGCGGTCGAGCTTGCTGGCCTTGTACGACGGCTGGGCCGCGCCCGTCCTCGATCTTCTCCGTCACGGCACCGCCTTCGCTCACCGCCCGCATTACGTCCTGCCTGTGGGGCACACCTGGGCGCACGTGCCCGGGGTGACGTTGCTCGGGGACGCCGCGCATCTGATGCCGCCCTTGGGGGTGGGCGCGAATCTCGCGATGCTGGAAGGGGCCGAGCTGGCCGAGGCCGTCGTCGCCGCCGCATCCGGTTCCGGTGGGCTGGATGAGGCTGTGCGGGCTTTCGAGGAGGGGATGTGGGCGCGGGCCGGTCGGTACGCGAAGATGACGGCGGCGGGGCTGGAGCGCCTCGTGAGCCCGGATCCGGCCGAAGCCCTCGCCCTCTTCGATGAGCTCCAGCCGTCCTGACCGCCGCACTCGCGGACGTCGCCACGCTTCCCCAGCACGACCAGGCGACGCATGGGCGTGGGGCCGGTGGAGCGCATGGTGCCGGGCTGCTGTGCGAGCCCGAGTTCAGGAGGCGCAGCCGGCGAGGCTGCCGCCGGGCCGCGCGGGCTGAGGACCCACCAGGCGGCCGGCCGAAAGACGGCTCAGGACCGCACGAGCCAAGGTCCCCAAGACGACCGGCCGAGACACGGCACAGGACCGCACAGGCCAAGGCCCGCAAGACGACCGGCCGAGACACGGCACAGGACCGCACGGGCCGAACCCCGCGAGGGGCCCGGCCGAGGAGGCGGTGGAGGGCCGCCCGGGTGGCATTGGTCCTGAGGGGAGGAGTTGACTAGGACCATGCATGCCATCATCGTCTCCGCCCCAGGCGGCCCCGAGGTTCTCGAGTACGTCGAACGCCCCGACCCCGTCCCCGGCGACGGCGAGCTAGTGATCGACGTGGCCGCCGGCGGCGTGAACTTCATCGACATCTACCACCGCTCAGGCGCCTACCCCCTCCCCCTCCCCACCCCCATCGGCTCCGAGGGCGCGGGCACCGTGACGGCCGTCGGGCCCGGGGTGTCGGGCGTCGCCGTGGGTGACACCGTCGCGTGGGCGAACGTGCTCGGCAGTTACGCCGAGAAGGCCGTGGTGCCGGCGCACCGGGTGGTGCCGGTGCCGGAGGGGGTGCCGGCCGAGGTGGCGGCGGCGGCGATGTTGCAGGGGATGACGGCCCACTACCTGACCCACTCCACGCACGAGGTCAAGGCGGGCGACCAGGTGCTCGTGCACGCCGGAGCCGGCGGCATGGGGCAGCTGCTGATCCAGCTCGCCAAGCTCAAGGGCGCCAAGGTCTACACCACGGTCTCCACCGAAGAGAAGGAGAAGCTGGCCAGGGCGGCGGGTGCGGACGAGGTGCTGCGGTACGAGGACTTCGCCGAGGCGCTGAGCGGCCGGATCGACGTGGTGTACGACGGGGTGGGCAGGTCCACGTTCGAGGGCGGGCTGGTGGCGTTGCGCCCGCGCGGCCTGATGGCCCTGTACGGCGCCGCCAGCGGCCCCGTGCCGCCGTTCGACCCGCAGACGCTCAACAAGCAGGGCTCGCTCTTCCTCACCCGGCCCACGCTGGTCCACTACATCGCCGAACGGGAGGAGCTGCTGCAGCGGGCCGCCGACCTGTTCGGGTGGATCACGGCGGGGCAGCTCACGATCAACATCTCCCACCGTTACGCGCTGGCCGACGCGCGGCAGGCGCACGAGGATCTGGCCGCCCGCCGCACGACCGGGAAACTGCTCCTCATCCCCTGAAAAGCCTGCTGTAGCCTCGCGTTCATGGACATCGCAGGATCAATTTGGTCGTTCGCCGCCGTGGTCGCCCTGCTCACGCTGACGCCCGGCCTCGACACGGCCCTGATCCTGCGTACGTCCCTGCTGGGCGGCCGGCGGCCGGCCTGGGGCGTGACCTCGGGCATCCAGCTCGGGACGCTCTGCTGGGGCGTTCTGACCGCCGCCGGGCTGTCGGCGCTGCTGGCCGCCTCGCAACTGGCCTACGACGTGCTGCGCTGGGCCGGAGCGGCGTACCTGGTGTGGATGGGCGTGCGCATGCTGCTGACCAGGCGGCTTGAGCAGCTCGACGAGGATCATCGGCAGGAGGAGCTGCGATTCGGCGAGGGGCTGCGGCGCGGGTTGCTGACGAACCTGCTCAACCCGAAGGTCGGGGCGTTCTACGTGGCGATGTTGCCGCAGTTCATCCCCGAGGGGGCGCCGCACGCGCTGATGGGGCTGGCGCTGGCCGGGGTGCACGTGGTGGAGGGGCTGGTGTGGAGTGCGCTGCTGATCGGGTTCGCGTCGTGGATGGGCGGGATCCTGCGCTCGCCCGCCGTCCGGCGGCTCCTCGACCGGCTGACCGGCCTGGTGATCGTGGGGTTCGGAGTGCGGCTCGCCGTGAGTGAGTGACGTGGTCGTACGGCCGGCCGTGAGCGAGTGACCGAGCGAGTTACTCGAAGGGCCAGCCCAGCAGCCGCGCCCCGAGCACGGCCGTCTCCAGGGTGAAGCGCTGCGTCGGATCGTCGGGCGAGAACCCGGTCAACCGGCGGATCCGCTCCAGCCGGTACGTCACCGCCCGCGGGCTCACCCGCAACCGCCGGGCAGCCGCCGTCTGATTCCCCTGTGAGGCGAAGACAGCCTCCAACGTCTCCAGCAACGGCTCATGCCCGCCCCGCGCCTCCAGCAACGGGCTCAGCACACTGCTCACCAGATCCTCGATGGCCCCCCGATCGCGCAGCAACACCGGAAAAACCAGCAGGTCGGCCGCCTTGACCACGTCCACGGCCAGCCGCAGCCCATCGGCCAGCTCCAGCGCCTGCGCCGCCTCGCGGTAGGAGGTCACCACTCCCCCCGGCCCCCGGTGGGCCCGGCCGACGCCGACGCGCCAGCCGGGCGGGAAGCGGGCGCGTACGTGATGGGTGAACTCGCCCACGGCGGCGGGCAGGGTGGCCGGGGCCACGCAGACCAGCAGGCCGTCGCGGACGGCGACGAGCACGTTGTGGGAGCCGAACCGGGCGATGAGGTCGTTCTCGATCCGGTCCCCGTCGCCGGGGCGCAGGCCGCGGGCCGCCGCCACCACGTACGACTCGGCCAGCCGCAGCCCGAAGTGCTCCGCCCGTTCGGCCAGCCGCTCGGCCCGGCCCTGGAGCAGGTCGTCCACGAACTCCCTGCGCGCGCCCTCCTCGCGGCGGATGGCTTCGAGCTGCGCCGCCTCGTAGCCCTCCATCAGCGCGGAGACGGCCTTGCGCAGCGCGGGCAGCACCCCGCCGGGCAGGCCCTCGCCGGCGGCGAGCGCGGCGTCCACCAGGGCACGCAGCGAGAGCCCCAGCTCGGCGGCCCTGGCCCCGGCGGCGCGGTAGGCGTCCAGTGCCTCGCGGTCCGGTGAGCGGCCCGTCGCCGCGTGCTCGGCCAGCCGCTGCCCGTGCCCTTTGAGCAGGTCGGCGGGCAGCTCGGAGATCGCCATCAGACTCCTACGTCACGCCTGTCGAAGGCGAGCACCGCGGTGAGCGCGAGCACGGCCGTCGCCCCCGCGAGGACAAGGTAGTCCCCCACGGGCAGCCCGTCGTAGAGGGGCCTGCCCTCGGCGTAGTAGTGGAACGGCGAGACCCACTTCAGCCAGGCGATGGCGTCCATGGACCGGCCCACGGTGACGACGGTGTAGCCGGCCGCCGCCCATACGCCCACGACGGCGGAGGCGACGAGCTTGCGCCCGGTGGCGGCCCCGGTGGCCAGCGCCACGGTGCCGAAGAACAGCCCGAGCAGGAGCACCCCGGTGTGCCCGGCGAGGATGCGGTCGACCGGCACGCCGTTCTCCATGAGCGCGCTCATCCCCACGGAGACGACGAGCGTCGCGGCGGCCACGAGGAGCAGCCCCAGGGCGAGGCCGGCGAGCTTGTCGAGCACCAGCCGCCGCCGGTCCACCGGCAGCGTGACGACCAGCTCCAGCGTGCCCGCCTCCTCGGGCCCTGCCAGCGCCCGGTTGGCCAGCAGCGTGGCGCAGGCGATGAACAGCATGGGGACGAAGAGCTGGTAGACGACCGTCTGGAGGAACCCGGCGCCGGACACCATGTCCGTCATGCCGCCCATGAGGTCGCGCAGCGGGCCGGGGAACTTGGCGACGGCGGCGGGCCCGTACGTCTCGGGGTTCTGCTTCACGCTGCCGTAGACGGCCAGGTACAGCGCGATGAAGGCGCTGATGCCGATCGTCCACCAGATCAGCATCCGCCGGTTGTCACGCAGGCTTCTGGCGATCATCGTGCTCCCCCTCGCCGCTGTAGTAGGTCAGGAAGATCTCTTCCAGGTCCGGCTCGGCGCTGACCAGGTGCACGACCGTGAACGCGGCCGCGGCCTTGATCAGCGCGTCGGGCCGGCCGTCGATGGTGCAGCGCACGCTGGCCCCTTCGACGCGCAGGTCCCGCACGCCGGGCAGGTTCTCGAAGGCCGCGGCCGGCACCGGCGACTCGAAGTGCAGCTCGACCCTGCGCACCGCCTTCTCGCGCAGCGCGGCGACGTTCTCGACGGCGACGAGCCGCCCCGCACGGACGATGCCGACCCGGTCGGAGACGCTCTCCACCTCGGCCAGCACGTGCGAGGACATCAGGACGGTACGGCCGGACGTGCGCACCTCGCGCACCAGCGCCAGGAACTCCTGCTGCACCAGCGGGTCCAGCCCCATGGTCGGCTCGTCGAGGATGACGAACTCGGGCTCGTGCATGAACGCCTGGATCAGCCCGATCTTCTGCTTGTTGCCCTTGGAGAGCTTGCGCATCGGCACCGTCAGATCGGCGTCGAACCGCTCGGCCAGCGCCTCGATCCTGGAGGCCGGCACCCCGCCGCGGACCCGGCCCAGGAAGCGCAGGTAGTCGGCGGCCCTGTCGTGGCCCTCCAGCACCAGCTCGCCCGGCAGGTAGCCGATCCTGGCGCGGGTGGCGGGCTCGCGCGGGGCGGCGCCGAGCACGCGGACCGAGCCGCGGGTGGGCCTGATCACGTCGAGCAGGAGCCGCAGCGTGGTGGTCTTGCCGGCGCCGTTCGGCCCCAGGTAACCGAAGATCTCCCCCGGCTGGATCTCCAGCGTGAGGTCTTCCAGCCCGCGGCGCCCGCCGTAGTACTTGGTCAGCCCTTCGGCCTGCACTACTGCTGTCATGCCCGCATCGTCCCGCCTGCGGGGGCCTGGCGTCATTGAGCGAGTACGGCAGCTTGTGCCCCGGTTCGTTTCCGGAGCCCGGCAAACATCAACCGGGCTTGCGGGGGTAGAGGCAGGGACCGGAGTCCAGACGAACGGGGAAGAGGTCATGAGCCGCATAGGAGACTGGCTGAAGAAGGCGGAGGACCTGGCCAGAGGGCACTCCAAGCAGGCCGACCAGGTGCTCGACCGCGCCGAGCGGTACGTGAAGGAGCGTACGGGGCACAAGTACGACGACCAGATCGGCAAGGGTGCCGACGCCGTGCAGCGCCGCTACGGCGGCGGCGGGGCCGAGCATCGGCCGCCGTACCCGCCTCAGCAGCCCGCACAGCCGTATTCGCAGGAGGAGCGCGACCGGCGCGCCTGAGAAGGTGACAAGGGGGCGTGGCCGGGCCACGCCCCCTTCGCGCGGCTACCGGCCGGCGGCGTCCATGACCTTGCGTGAGTCCCGCTCGAACGAGGCCCTGGCCCCGAGCGTGAGCAGGCCGCCGATGGCCATGGGGACCACCAGGACGTACATGCCGGTCAGCAGCGAGTCGAACTGGTCGGAGGCGATGCCGACGACCAGCGAGCCGAACGCGGTGCCGAACGTGAGCAGCAGTTGCAGGACGGCGAAGCCGAGGCCGCGCGAGGCGGCCGGCACGACGTCGGCCAGGCAGGCGGTCATGTTGGGGATCGCGATCGACATCAGCGAGCACGCGAGGAGCACCAGGGCCGTCAGCCCGCCGAGCGAGTCCATGGACAGCGCCACGGCCAGCACCAGCGAGCCCGCCGTGATGCCGCTGCCGCCCGCCAGCAGCCTGCCGCCCTTGCGGGTGCCGTGCCACTTCCTGCCCAGCCACGAGCCCACGAGGGTGCCGATCAGCGTGCCCGCGATGGTGATGAGCCCGCTGATCGAGCCGGCCGCGCCCACGCTGGCGCCGAAGTTGCGGACCATGAGCGTGGGCAGCCAGAAGAAGATGCCGGCCAGGCCGAGGCTGAGCAGCGCCAGGCCGGCGCAGACGAACAGCAGGGTCGGGATGCGCAGCACCTGGCGGAGCTGCCCCCAGAACGGCGGCTTGGCCTGCGGCTTCACCGCCTCCACCGGCACCTGCTCGGTGGCCGCCTCCGACAGCGACTCCCCGGTGGCGACGAGCCGGTCCAGCTCGCCGCGGCGCGGCTCGCGCAGGAACCACACGAGCACCGCCGTGAGCACGCCGGGCACGACCATGATGAGGAACGCCGTGCGCCACGAGAACGCGTCGGCCAGCACGCCGCCGAGCAGGGTGCCGACGCCGCCCAGGTACGTGGTGACCCGCGTCAGCCCGTACGCCTTGGCCCGGCTGACCGGCGGGTAGTAGTCGGCCAGCAGGCTGCCGGCGGCGGGGTTGTCGATGTTCTCGGCCGCGGCCAGGAACACCCGCATCAGGTAGAACATCGCGAACCCGGTCGCCAGGCCGGAGCCGAGCGTGGCGATGGCCCAGCAGAAGACGACGATCGCGATGATCCGCGTACGGCTGAAGCGGTCCGCCAGGTAGCCGGCGGGCAGCGAGACCACGACGGCGGCCAGGGCGGCGGCCGTCGGGATGGAGCCGGCGGCGGTGTCGCTGAAGCCCCATTCCTGCTGGATGAGTGGGAGCACACCTGACAGGAGGTTGTGCTCGATCCGGTCCACTAGTCCGACGATGAAGAGCACCACGAGGGGTGCCCAGCCGAATGGCGCGCGGGACTGCGCGTCGATGGTGCCTGTACGCGGCGAACCGAACGTCCCGACCATGCCCACCCTTTCCGTAGGGAAATCTAGAATACAGTTCTAGGGCAATGTTCTAGCCAGAGTGGCAGAAGTCACAGCGTTCGTAAATGGGGAATTACCCGGAAGTTGCCTCCATGTACGGTGATCTCATGGTCAAGGGGGCATTGCTGGTCGCGGGTACCACCTCGGACGCGGGCAAGAGCGTGGTCACGGCGGGCATCTGCCGCTGGCTGGCCCGCCAGGGCGTCCGCGTGGCGCCCTACAAGGCGCAGAACATGTCGCTGAACTCCTACGTCACCGCCGACGGCGCCGAGATCGGCCGCGCCCAGGCCATGCAGGCGCAGGCGTGCGGCCTCGATCCCGTCGCCGACATGAACCCGATCCTGCTCAAGCCGGGCAGCGACCGCCGCAGCCAGGTCGTCCTGATGGGCAGCCCGGTCGCCGACGTGGACGCCATGGAGTACGGCGCGCTGAAGGACCTGCTGCGTAGCACCGCCCTGGAGGCGCTGGACCGGCTGCGCAAGCAGTACGACGTGGTGGTGTGCGAGGGCGCGGGCAGCCCCGCCGAGATCAACCTGCGCCGCGGCGACATCGCCAACATGGGCCTGGCCAGGGCCGCGAACCTGCCGGTGCTCGTGGTCGGCGACATCGACAGGGGCGGGGTGTTCGCCGCGTTCTACGGCACGGTGGGCCTGCTGGACGCCGCCGACCAGGCCCACGTCGCCGGGTTCGTGGTCAACAAGTTCAGGGGCGCCAAGGAGCTGCTGGAGCCGGGGCTCGATATGATCAGGCAGCTCACCGGTCGCGCGGTGTACGGGGTGCTGCCCTGGCTCGACGGGCTCTGGATGGACGTGGAGGACTCACTGGCCCTCGACAACCGCCGCGTCGCCGTGCGCGCCCCGTACGGGCGGCAGACCCTCCGGGTGGCGGTCGTGCGGCTGCCGCGGATCTCCAACTTCACCGACGTGGACGCGCTGGCCGCCGAGCCCGGCGTCGTGGTGCGCTTCGCCACCGGCCCGGCCGAGCTGGACGACGCCGACCTGGTCGTGCTGCCGGGCTCCCGCGCCACCGTCTCCGACCTGGCCTGGCTGCGGGACAGCGGCCTGGCGGCGGCCGTCCGCGCCAGGAAGGGGCCGGTGCTGGGCATCTGCGGCGGGTTCCAGATGCTCGCGGAGGAGATCGTGGACGAGGTCGAGTCGGGTGCGGGCCGCGTGGAGGGGCTGGGCCTGCTCCCGGTACGGGTCCGGTTCGGCCGCGAGAAACTGCTGGCCAGGCCCCAGGGCACGGCCTACGGGCAACCGGTGCGGGCCTACGAGATCCACCACGGGGTGGCCACGGTGGCGGGTGGTGAGCCGTTCCTCGACGGCTGCCGGGTGGGTGACACCTGGGGCACCACCTGGCACGGTGCGCTGGAGAACGACGGCTTCCGCCGCGCCTTCCTCGCCGACGTGGCGGCCAGGGCGGGGCGCGACTTCGTGCCCGACCCGGCCACCGACTTCGCGGCGCTGCGCGAGCAGCGGCTCGACGCGCTCGGCGACCTGGTGGAGCAGCACCTGAACACAGACGCGCTGCTCCGCCTCATCGAGCAGGGCCCGCCGGCGGGCCTGCCCACGCTGCCGCCCGGGACCGTGCGATAGCGGCTGCTACAGCTTGCGGCCGACGGCGCCGTACTGGAACACCTCGCGGTTCGTGAAGCTGGTGCCGGGCTCGGGCCGCCACTTCGGCAGCGACACCAGCCCCGGCTCCACCAGCTCCATGCCGTCGAAGAAGGCCAGCAGCTCCGCCTCCGTACGCAGGGTGAGCGGGGTCGCGCCGCTGGCGTTCCAGCGGGCGGCGGCCTCGTCCATCGGCGGGCACTTCAGGCTGTGCGCGATCGCCAGGTAGCTGCCCGGCGCCAGCGCCTTGAGCAGCGTGCTCACCGAGTCGTGCGCCTGCTCGGCGTCGGGCACGAACTCCAGCACGCCCATCAGCATCAGCGCGACCGGCCTGGAGAAGTCGAGTGTCCGCTCGGCCGCGCTCAGGATGTTCGCCGGCTCGCGCAGGTCGGCGTCGACGTAGTCGGTCTCGCCCTCCTCGGTGCCGATCAGCAGGGCGCGGGCGTGGACCAGCACGATGGGGTCGTTGTCGACGTACACGATCTTGGCTGCCGGGTTGACCGACTGCGCCACCCCATGGGTGTTGCTCTCCGTCGGGATGCCCGTGCCGACGTCGAGGAACTGGTCGACGCCGCACTCGCCGGCCAGGTGGCGCACGGCGCGGCCGATGAACTCGCGCTCGGCGCGGGCGTTGACCGGCAGGTCCGGCATGATCTTGACGATCTCGTCGCCGACCTCGCGGTCGGGCGCGTAGTTGTCCTTGCCGCCCAGCCAGTAGTCCCACACGCGAGCCGGGTGCGGGACGGAGGTGTCGATGCGGGCCAGCTCCGCCGCCCTGTCGATCTCCTGTGGTCCCTTGCCCATCCATGCCTCCCCGTCGGCGACCATGATCCTGCTGTTCGAGATCAACATAGACGCCCGCAGCCCGGCGTGGGGGACGAATCCCCATGAAGCTCCCCGCTCAGCCGGACCTCGCGGCCATCCGCTGGGCCGTGATCCACTCGTCGATCCGCTCCCAGTGGCCGTACAGCCACTCGATCCTCTCCTCACGGCTGTGCGGGACGGCTTCCGCGGGCACGCGCCACCACTTCGCGGTGATGTGCGCGCGTACGGGCAGGTAGCGCCAGATGTCGTGCAGCGTGACCAGGTCGTCGAGGCCGGTGTGCGCGACGAAGACGACGTCGGCCGACGGGCACGCCTCCAGGGCCGCGATGGCGCCGTTCGGGCGGGGCGGCAGCAGGTGGTCCATGCCGCGCGCCCGCTCCGCCTCGGCGAGCAGGCCCTTCTCCTCCAGGCGGGCGATCGCCTTCTGGCGGCGGCGCGGGGTGAAGTTGCCGCCCTCGGGGAAGATCACCAGGGCGTCCTGGCCGCTCATCGTGGCGGCCAGGCGGCGGATCTCCTCGATCACCAGGGTGTGGCCGGACTTGCGGGGCACGAACGCGTTCGGCAGGCGGTTGATGACCACGTCGAGCGAGGGGTCGTACTGGAGCGCGGCCTTCATCACGATGCGCGGCCGGCGCTCGTAGCGCTCCAGCAGGTGATGGATGAGCAGGAAGGAGTCTCCGGGGCCCGCGTGCCGCGACAGCACGATGATCGGCTTGGCCGGCCGGCCCGCCCCCTCCCCCGGCGCGACCTCCGGCTCCTCGATGTCCACCCGGAGCTGGAAGATGTGCACCGCGGTCGTGAACACCTTCTCCAGGAACCACTTGATCAGCGCGTAGTGGCGCTCCTGCCGCCTGGCCCCGCCCGCGACCCACAACCACGCGCAGGCGGCCAGCACGGCCGACTCCAGCGTCAGCCACACCATCGCGAACCAGACGAACCGCGCGCTCCTGCGCTGCGGCGGCGGCAGCCGGAGCGCGGCGGCGGCCGCGACGACCAGCCACAGCGGCAACGTCACCACCATGAACACGGTCAGCACGATGACCAGCGGCGCCAGCACCAGCCTGCGCACGATCCTGGGTGGAAGCACCCGGGCCTCCTTAAGGGCTCTCCCTTCATCCTGCCCTGTTGGACAGGTAGCTGGAAGAAGCCTGGTAGGCCCGCTCGATGCAGGCGGAGATCTGCGACACGTCGCGGTAGCGCAGCGGCGAGAGCGGCTCGGTCACCCCCGTCGGCAGCACGTGCACCTCCACGCCCGGCGGCAGCGTGGCCAGGTCCTCGGCGAACCGGTGCCGGCGGGCGATCTCGAAGGCCACCATGCCCACCTCCCAGAACCGCCTCGGCGGCGACAGCGGGCGCTCGACGCGGCCGACGTGCAGCACGTAGACCCGCTCGGCGCCGAGCGCCACGGCCCTGCCGATCGGGATGCTGTGCACCAGCCCGCCGTCGTAGAAGTGCTCGCCGCCGATCACGACGGGTGGCAGCAGCCCGGGCACCGCGCACGAGGCCAGCACCGCGTCGACCAGCGGCCCGCCGTCGAACCAGTGCGCCGCCGCGCGCTCGACCGAGGCCGCCACGCACTGGAACGGCACGGCCAGGTGCTCGATCCTGGAGACCCGCACGGTCGCGCTCAGCACCGCGCGCAGCGGGCCCATCGGGTGCAGGTGGGTGCCCGTCCTGGCCAGCGTGGACAGCCGGGACACCCAGGACCCGGCGAACGCCGTGCGGACGACGTCGGACTGCCACAGCCCCGTCAGCCTGGAGACGGCCTCATCAGGGTCGGCGGCGATGACGGCGCCGTTCAGGGCGCCGACGGACGTGCCCACGACGAGGTCGGGACGGATGCCCGCCTCGTCGAGCGCTCGCAGCATGCCCACCTCGTAAGCGCCGAGCACGCCGCCGCCCCCGAGCACGAACGCGGTCCCGGCCATGGATGAATTCTCCACCCTGCGGCGGAGTCCTCATGACGGGCTCACCTCGGGCAGACGCCTCCCTCGTGGGCGGCGGCCGCGGAGATGATCGCGTCGAGCCTGTCGCGGGTGCCGATCAGGTCGTCGATCCGCCCGTCGATGCGGCGGCGCTCGTCCCGCAGCCGGTCCAGCAGCTCGGGCGTGACCTCGCCGGAGATCACGCACGGCATCAGCGGCTCGATCGCCTTGCTCGGCAGCCCGGCCGCGTACAGGTTCTGGATCATCCACACCCGGTACACGGCGCTGTCCGGATACACCCGCTGCCCGCTCGGGCTGCGCTCGGCGACGAGCAGCCGCTGCTCCTCGTAGTAACGCAGCGCGCGCACGCTCACCCCGGTCCTGGCGGCCAGCTCACCGATCCGCACGTGATCCCCCTCACAGGCATTTGCCTCTGACGTCAACGTCAGGTTTTAGCGTATCCACACGTCACTCACTCAGGAGGAATCGATGGACCTCTCCGGATCGGTCGCGCTCGTCACCGGCGCCAACCGCGGCATCGGCCGCCACTTCGCCCGGCAGTTGCTGGAGCGAGGCGCGAAGAAGGTGTACGCGACCGCGCGCGACCCCGAGCGCATCGACCTGCCCGGCGTGGAACGGCTGCGGCTGGACATCACCGACCCGGCCTCGGTGACGGCTGTCGCCGAGGCCGCGCCGGACGTCACGCTGCTGGTCAACAACGCCGGCGTCGCCACCTACACGAACCTCGTCACCGGCGACCTGGACCAGATCCGCCTGGAGCTGGACACCAACTTCTACGGCCCGCTGCGCATGATCCGCGCCTTCGCCCCCGTCCTGGGCGCGGGCGGCGGTGGCGCGATCGTGAACGTGCTCTCGGCCCTGTCCTGGTTCTCCTACGACGGCGCCAACGCCTACGCCGCCGCGAAGGCCGCCGCCTGGAGCCTGACCAACGGCGCCCGCCTGGAGCTGCGCGGCCAGGGCACGCTGGTCACCGGCGTGCACCTGGGCGCCGCCGACACCGACATGATGGCCGGCTACGAGGGCGACCTGCTCGACCCGGCCGACGTCGCGCGGGCGGCGCTGGACGGGGTGGCGGCGGGCGCGTACGAGGTGGTGGTGGACCAGTGGTCGGCGCACGTCAAGGCGTCGCTGGCGGGCGACCCGCGCGCGTTCTACGACGCCGCTTGAGTCTCCAGTAAGGGGAGGCGCCAGAGTGGGCGCATGGACGGGGACACGCTCTACTCGATCGGCGACCTGGCCCGGCGCACCGGGCTGACGGTCAAGACCGTCAGGTTCTACTCCGATGCGGGGATCGTGCCGCCCACCAGCCGCAGCCCCGCCGGCTACCGCCTGTACGACCTCGCCGCCGCCGCCCGGTTGGACCTCGTGCGCACGCTGCGCGACCTCGGGCTCGACCTGCCCACGATCCGCAAGGTGGTGGATCGCGAGGCGTCGCTGCCCGAGGTCGCGGCGGCGCACGCCGACGCCCTGGCGGCGCAGATCCGCACGCTGCGCCTGCGGCGGGCGGTGCTGACAGTGGTGGCCAGGCGGGGCTCCACCCCGGAGGAGATGGAACTGATGCACGAGCTGGCCAAACTGTCGGAGGCCGAGCGGCGCCGCCTGATCGGCGACTTCCTCGGCGCCGCCTTCGGTGACCTGGACGGTGATCCGGGCTTCGCCGGAGGCATCACCTCGATGACGCCCGAGCTGCCGGACGATCCGTCGTCCGAGCAGGTGGAGGCGTGGGTCGAGCTGGCGGAGCTGTCCCGCGACCCGGACTTCCGCGCCGCCATGCGCCACCTGACGCAAGCCGTCGCCGCCGCGGGCCGCCCTGCGAAGGCCGTCGCCGCCACACCCCGCCCGGCGAAGGCCGAAGCCGCCACGCCCCGACCGGCGGCGGCCGACGGCCTCGCGCGCTCGGGGGCGGGCCGTGCCGCGGAGCCCGTGTTGCGGCCTGATCCCGCCGCGAGGGCCCGTGACCTCGCGGCCCCCGCCCTCGCGGCCGGCATCGACCCCACCTCCCCCGAGGCGCAACCGTACGTCACGGCGCTCCTCACCGCGTGCGGCGAGGACCGCGCCGGGCTGGCCGCCAGGCTGGAGGCGGCCGGCGACCCGCGCAGGGACCGGTACGTGGAGCTGCTGGCCGTGATCAACGGCTGGCCCCCGCCGACGCCCCTGGCCCCGGCGCTGACCTGGTTCACCCGGGCGTTGCGGGCCCGCTGACCACGCAGGAAGCCGGTGGTCGCCGGGGCCGCCTACCATACGCGCATGACCACGCACGGATTCACGCTGACGGCCGAGGGCCCGTTCGACTTCGCCGACTCGCTGCGGTTCGTCGCGGACTGGCCCGCCACCAGCGCCCTGCCCTCCGACGGCAGGGCGCTGCGCTTCGCGTACTGCGCGGAGTCGGACTGGCGGCCGATCGGCGTGACCGTGACGGGCGCGCCGGGCGGGGTCGCGGTCACCACCACGCGCCCCGCCGGGCCGGGGATCCGCGGCGAGGTGGCCCGGATCCTCTCCCTCGACGTGGACGGCGCCGGCTTCGCCAAGCTGGGCGAGGCCGACCCGGTGCTCGGCGACCTGCAGCGGCTGCGCCCCGGCCTGCGGCCGGTGTGCTTCTGGAGCCCGTGGGAGGCGGCGTGCTGGGCGGTGATCGTCCAGCGCTCCTCGATGCTGATCGCCTCCCGGATCAAGCAGCGCATCGCCGAGCGGTACGGCGCCGAGGTCGAGGTGGACGGGCAGCCGTGCACCGCCTTCCCGCCGCCCGTCTCGCTGCTCGACGCGGGCGGGCTCGGGCTGCCCCCGCAGAAGGAGGAGTGGGTGCGCGGCCTGGCCAGGGCGGCGCTCGACGGCCTGCTCACCACCGAGCACCTGCGCTCGCTGACTCCGGAGGAGGCGCTGGCCGAGCTGCGGGCGCTGCCCGGCGTGGGGCCGTTCTCCGCGGGGCTGATCCTGATCCGCGGCGCGGGCGCTCCCGACGCGTTCCCTGGCGACGAGCCACGGCTGTTCGCGATCCTGCGCGAGGCGTACGGGCTGGCGGAGGACGCGCCCCCGTCGGCGTACCGGAAGCTGGCCGACTCCTGGCGGCCCTACCGTTCGTGGGCCTCGTTCCTGTTCAGGGCCACCGCTTACGGCGTCATGGACGACCGGGAGCAAGCCCGTCCATCCGCCCAGGCGCACTGAGGTCGTGCTGGGTGAACATGTCGATCAGCAGGCTGATCGGCAGTTCGGCCTCGGTCGGGTAGCGGAAGTGCTGGTCGAGGTTGAGGGTGTAGCGGTTGCGCCGCCCGATCTTGTCGCGGTTGAGATAACCACCCTCGTGCAGGTCGCGCACGATGTTCTGCACCGCGCGCTCGGTGATGCCGATGCCGGTCGCGATGTCACGCAGCCGGATGTCCGGATTCCGGGCGATCTCCACGAGCACCCGGGCATGATGGGTGAGGAACGTCCAGCTGGACGCCTGGTTGTCGGTTGTACTCACGGCTTCTGCCTCTTCGGCCCGATACTGGCCCTCCACGGGCGAACGAAAAACCTTTCGCGAAGATCCTATGACGAAAAGTCTTTCCGGTATCTAACTACGGGCATAGAGTTGCGGGCAACGGCAGGCATACCCGCGGTAACCGTTGACCCCACCATCGCACCATCCCACCGCCAGGAGTGCCAGTGAACCTCACCTGTCGCCACCTCCCGGGGGCCACGCTCATCGCCGTGGCCGGTCAGGTGGACACCAGGAACTCCGCCCAGCTGGAGGAGTACATCGACCAGCACCGTGAGCGGCTGGACGAACATCTCATCATCGACATGAGAGAGCTGTCCTTCCTGGACAGCTCGGGCCTGGCCGTCCTGCTGGCCGCGGCCATGCTGGCCCGCGCCCACGGCGTGGGCGTGCATCTGGCCGGGCTGCAGTCGATGCCGGCCCGCCTGTTGGAGATCACCGGAACCGAACGCGCGGTGACGGTGTACGACCATGTGGAGCAGGCCATCGCCGCGGTCGGGAACCTCGATCTGGCCAACCCGGCGGAGCCGGCTTAGAAGCCGCCTCAGGGGCCGGCGTTGGGGGGCCTAGGCCGGGCGGCGGTGCACCCCCACCAGGTGACCGTTGTGCCGCACCTGCGCCTCCTCGTAGGGACACAGCGGGCGCGTGACGTACGCCTCGGCGATGCTGTCGGCGTGCCCGCGGTCCACGCCCCATCCGATCGTGTGCCAGCGCGCCTCGCCGTCACCGCCCGTGGTGTCCAGAACGGCGATCTCGAACAGCTCGGCGGCGGCAGGAGGCGTACAGCGGACCCGTCCGGGCGCCTGCCCGTCAACGGTGCGGACGTCCCGGCCGCCGATGCCGCGCTGGTCCATGTGGATCTCCCTCCGATCCCGACAACCCTGGTGCGAAGATCCATGCCCCGATCATCGGCGGATCAGTCATGCCGCAGGATGACCGGGGCATGACGCCGTCAGGGGTTCTTGCCCATGGCCTGGCGCACCACGTCGCGGATCCGGTCCATCATCGCGACGGGGGTGCCGACGAGCACGTTCTTGGTGGCCGACTCGGTGCCGGGGTGCGGGTGCGTGGGCGCCATCGCCTCGGCGGCCTTGACCCCGACGGCCATGGAGCGGCGCTCGGCCTCGGTGGTGTGGCCGCGCAGCTGGGTGAACTCGTAGCGCTCCTCGCTGCGGGCGTGCGCCTCCACGGCGGCGCGCAGCGCGAGCAGGTTCTGCATGAAGTCGGGCGCGTCAGGACCGGCCTGGTCCATCCGCATGAGCAGCTCCTTGGCCTGGTGCTCCTCGGCGAGGCGGTCGTCGACCACGCCGTCGCCGCCGTCGATCTTGCCGCGGGCGTAGGGGTGGACGATCTCCTCCTCGGCGGTCTCGTGCACGGCCAGCATCCGCACGAGCCGGGTGAACGCCTCCCCTCGCTGGTCGGCGGGTGCCTGCTCGACCTCGTCGAACAGGTCTCTGATCATCCCGTGCTGAGCCAGCAGCAGGTCGATGACATCGGTCTCGGACATGGTCTCCGGCGCGGTTCTCGTCATGACGCTCGTGCCTACCCGGCCCCGTACGGGTCACGCCGATTTCGCCGAGATCCTTACCGAGTGCGGAGATTTCGACGGGAGGGCGCAGAGATTGGACCGGGAAGCCTCGGGTAGGGCGCGCGGACAGGTCGCACGCCGACGACGAGCGCGAAGGAAACCACACCATGACCTTCAATCCACTGCGTGAGCGGGGCATCCCGCTGGACAAGCAACTACGCAACTGGAGGGAGCTGAACGTCACCCCGATCGACCCGGACCACGCCGACCCCTACACGCGGTGCCGGATCATCACGATGAACGGGATCGAGGTGGAGGCGATCCTGTTCAGCCACCAGCTCGCCCGCCACTGCCCCGACCTGGAGCTGAAGCAGCACCTGGCCCGGGTCCGCTACATCGAGGCCCAGCAGCAGAAGGTGGTCAACTGGCTGCTGCCCGGCCTGGCCTCCGTGCTGGAGACCACGATCGCCTACGAGCAGGTGGCGGTGGACCTGACCGCCTGGGTGGCGCGGATGGAGCCGGACCCGTACCTGCAGCAGGCCTACCAGTTCGGCGTGCTGGAGGACTTCGACCACCTCTACCGGTACGCCAACCTCTACGAGATGATCGAGCACCGCAAGGCGGAGAAGATCGTCGACAACCTGACCGAGGTCATGCCGGGCCGCCCGACGTACCTGCACCACCGCGACCCGGTGGACAACGTGCGCGAGCCCTACGACAAGAGCTCGGCCGCGCCGATCAGCAAGCTGCACGCGCTGACGATCATGTCGGCCGAGCAGCAGACGATGAACTTCTACATGAACGTCGGCCCCACCTACATGGAGCCGATCGCGCGCCAGCTCTACCAGGAGATCGGCCTGATCGAGGAGGAGCACGTCACCCACTACGAGTCCCTGGTGGACCCCGGCGAGAGCTGGTGGGAGATGCTGCTCAACCACGAGTACAACGAGTGCTACCTGTATCACTCGTTCATGGAGACCGAGTCCGACCCCAAGGTGAGGAACATCTGGGAGCTGCACCTGAACATGGAGCTGGAGCACCTGCGGCTGGCCGCCGAGCTGTTCAAGAAGCACGACGGCCGCGACCCGGAGCAGGTGTGCGCGCCGGAGCTGCCGCAGCCGGTGACGTTCGAGCCGAACAAGGCCTACCTGCGCGAGCTGATCGCCACCCAGATCGACTACACCACGCTGGGCACCGGCTACGTGCAGGACGCCCACGAGCGCTTCGAGAAGATGCAGGAGGCGCTGATGGGCGGCGAGAAGGCGCCGTCCGAGCGGGTCATCGACGACAACCGCGCCAAGTCCGGTGAGGAGTACCGGCTGCAGACCGAGGGCGAGCACCCCGTGCACAGCCTGCAGATGCAGCGCTGACCGGCATCAGGCCTCCTGCACCGGCAGCCTGAGCACGAACCGGGCGCCGGTGTCGGAGTCCTCGATGGTGAGCGTGCCGAGGTGCGCCGTCGCGATCTCGCGGGCGATGGGCAGGCCGAGGCCGGTGCCTCCGGCGTCGCGGCTGCGGGAGGCGTCCAGGCGGGTGAAGCGCTGGAAGACCACCTCGCGGTGCTCGGGCGCGATGCCCGTGCCGTCGTCCACCACCTCCAGCACGGCCTCGTCGCCCTGCCGCCGCACGGTCACGATGATCTGCGACTCGGCGTGCCGCTCGGCGTTGTCGAGCAGGTTCGTCAGCAGGCGGGCCAGTTGCAGCCGGTCGCCGTCGACCACCACGCCGGTCTGCAGCGTGGTGACGATGCGCTTGGAGCGCGGCCTGGCGGTCTCGGCCGTCACCAGGTCGGCGAGGTCGAGCGGCTCGCGCTCGTCGGGGGCGCCCGCGTCCAGCTTGCTCAGCGTGAGCAGGTCCGCCACGATCGCCTGGAGCCGCTCCAGGCTGGCCAGCACCTCGGTGCCGGTCTCCCGCCAGTCGGTGTCCTCGGGGTGGAGCAGGGCGTCCTCGATCTGGGCGCGCATCGCGGTGATGGGGCTGCGCAGGTCGTGGGAGGCGTCGGCGGCGAACTGGCGCTGCCGCTCCATCGCCACCTGCAACTGCCGCAGCGCCGACTCCAGCCGCTCGAGCATGTGGTTCCCCGTCTCGGCCAGCGCCCTGATCTCGTCGTCCGTCTCGGGCACGGGCATGCGCATCCCGCCGCCGCCCTCGCTGATCTCGGCCAGCCGCTTGGTGATGCTGCTGACCGGCCGCAACGTCCTGTCCACCACGCGGGAGACCCCGAACCAGGCCAGTGCGACGAGCGTGGCCGTCACCGCGGCCTGGAACGCGATCACCTCCGGGGCGACGTACCAGGGCACCCCCGCACCGATGCCGTAGATCACCCATTCGCCGTCCGGCTGGTAGGCGACCAGCGCCACCACCGTCTTGCACTCGCCGGGGAAACGCGGCAGGTCGCACATCCTGCCGAAGTCGTTGGCCTGGTTGTGCCGGGGCAGGTGCCTGGTCAGGCGCGGTGCGCCGGCCATGTTCGGCGACCAGGCCGCGGGGCGGCCGAGCGGGTCCACCACCTGAAGGCCGTCGAGCCCGCGCGGGTGCAGCACCTGGGGCAGCCTGCCCCGCTTGACCAGGAGCAGCACGGGCACGGTCCGGCCCGACACCTCCCGCACCTTGATCTCGGCCGCCTGATTGCGGATGCCGAACAACACGAACGCGCTGACGATGACGTTCAGCAGCAACATCGCGATGCTGGCCAACAGCGCCAGCCGCGTCCGCAAGGACCGGCCCAACCGTCTGCTCACACGCCTCCCCCGGGATCAGCAGAACACAGGGGGCACGTTCGCCGCTAACCTCGGGAGATTCCCCGACAAATCCGCCTAACGGCGCAGCAGCCGGTGCAGCGGGTAGAGCCCGGCGACGAGCACGATCAGGCCGCCGATCAGGAGGAACGCGCCGGTGCCCGCCGGCTCCACGCGCCCGCCGAGCTTCAGGGTGGGGCTCTCGGCGACCAGGACGGCGGAGCCGCGCTCGCCGTCGAGGTCGTACCGGACGACCGTCTCCGTGCTGTGCACGAACGTCTCGGCGTCGGGGAACAGCGCGCTGGAGATGGCGTGCGCGCCCCCGGGCTCGCCCTGGCAGGCGAAGGCGAAGGTGAGCACGGCGTAGCTCTTCTTCTCGCGCGGGCGCACGTCGGCGTCGCCGGTCAGGGCGGGGGCGCAGGGCCGCTCGTCGTAGGCGACGGCGAAGCGTTCTGTGACGTACTGGACCACGGCGTCGCGGTTCAGCTTGAGCTGGCGCAGCTGCTCGGCCCGCTCCTCGGCCTCGTAGGCGGTGGCGTAGAGCCAGGCGGACTTCATCAGCAGGTCGTACTCGAGGTCCAGGACGACCCGCACGTTCACCCCCGTGCCCGTCACCTCGGCGCGGGCGGTCGTGGACGCGTCGTGCGCCGCGGCGGGGGCAGGCAGCAGCAGCACGGCCGCCAGCAGCACGAAGGCGGGGAACCAGCGCGGCATGTCAGGTCTCCAGAGGGGGATGCCGCCCCGGGCCTCGCAGCCCGGGGCGGCTGTCGGACTAGCGGTTGAACCAGCGGTGCATCGGCGAGTCGGCGTCCCACCTGCCGGGCCGGCCGTGCTCGTCCTTGGTGACGAAGACGCTCGGCTCGGAGGCGGTCACGCCGCCGCCGGCGGAACGGGCGGTGACGAACCAGGCGTAGGCCGTGTCGTCCTTGAGCCGGTCCCACTTCACCGAGGCGACCTGGCCGGAGGCGACCCTGTCGCGCCCGATGACCCGGGTCGGCTTGTAGATCGCCAGCGAGTCGGTCTGCAGGCTCGTCGTGCGCGAGGTGAGGTCGACGGGCAGCACCATGTTGTCCTCGAGGCCGTTGTAGCGGCGCAGCGGGTCGTACTCGGTGGCGCCGAACTCGTTGAGCAGCGGCGAGAAGGTGTCCACGATCAGCTCCGAGCGCTTGACGTCGAACTGCAGCATCCGCAGGAAGCTGGCGCCGAACTGGAGCTGGTCGGTCGGGTTGTAGCCGCCGATCTCGGTGAGCCCGAGCCGGTCGGCCGAGACCGTGTAGAACTGGTAGTCCGCCAGCAGCTCGACGACTCCGTTGCCGACCTGGCCCACCTTCGGCTTGACGTTGGTGCCCACGCCGTGCTCGTGGCCGGCGAGGATGAGGAAGACGTTCGCGTTCTTCTCGACGACCGTCTTGTACAACATCGAGCCGTCAGGGGCGGAGAACCCGGCGCCGCGCCCGTCGGGGTTCGTGCTCGGCACGATGTAGTCGTGCGAGAGCAGGATGCCGTTGCGGTTGGGGTACTTCTTGAAGATCGAGTCCGCCCATTCGGCCTCGTCCCGCGTCACCCCGTACGACAGGCCGACCACCACGAAGTCCAGCCCGCCCGCGGAGAACAGGTCGTAGTGGTTCTGGTTGTCGCCCTCCTTCCACGGGCCGCCGTACTCGGCGTGCTGCCAGCCCTGCGCGGCCGTCTGGTAGCGGGAGGGGCCGTAGTACTGGTTGTAGACGGCCCCCGGGCCCTCCTCGGTGCCCGACTGGTTGTCGTGGTTGCCGGCGATGACGCCGTTGGGGATGCCGGCGTCGTCCAGCACGCGCTGCTGCCTGGAGGAGACCTCGAACTCGCCGGTGATCTGGCGCTGCATGGCCTCGTCGGCGGGCTTGCGGATGTTGTTCTCGATGATGTCGCCGGTGTGCGCGACGTAGGAGATCTTCCGCTGGTCCTTGTTCTCCTTGATCCAGTTCACGATGCCGGCGTAGGCGGACTCCCACACCGCGCGCTCCTCGGCCGTCTCCTGCTCCACCGCGCCTTCGGAGATGTACTGCGTGTCGGTGAAGTGCACGATCGAGAAGTCGTAGGTCGCGGGGTCGGCGAAGCCGTTCGGGTCGCCCGGCTCGATGTCGTCGGCGAACGGGTCCTCACCCGTCACCATGACGTGCACCTTCTGCCGGTCGATGTACCTGGGGTCCACGACGGCCGTGAGCGCGGTCTTGCCGCCTGCGACGCCGCGGGAGCTGGTCAGCAGGTCCCACGCCTTGGCCTTGGTGTTCCAGACCCGCAGCGACGCCAGCCGCTCGGGGTCGATCGAGCCCTCCCAGCGCAGCACGGGGCTGTCCGCGTGCCCCTTCACCTGGACGTCGAAGCGCTGGTAGACGAGGTCCTGACCGGTCGGCGCGTCGATGGTCTGGCCGTCGGCGGGCTCCAGCCCCCTGGTCCTGACCTTCTTCTCGCCCGGCACCTGGAGCGTGGTGGGCAGCTCCTTGGCCGTGCCCTGGTACACCTCGTCCGGGGTGAGGATCTCGGCCTGCGAGAACGTGGCCGTGACCTGGCCGCCGTCCGGCTCGGCCACCTTGGCCGAGAGCGTGGCCGGGTCCGACACGTCCACGGCGCCCAGTGCCGGGCTCAGCTCGGCCGGCACGTCGGGGACGCCCGCCGACTCGAACACGATCTCGCGCGTCGCGGTGTTGCCGAGGCCGTCGGCGCCGGTCACGGAGAGCGTGTGCCTGCCCGCCTTGAGCCCCGGGCCCACCTGGGTGCCGAGCTGCACGGGCTGCCCGTCGAGCTGGACGTCGGGGCCGGAGACCACGCCGGAGGCGTCCTCCAGCTTGACGTCCAGCACGACCGTGGCCCTGATCTTCTCCCCCGCCGCCGGGACGCTCTTGCTGACCTTCGGCGCGGAGTTGTCGGTGATGAGCGTACGCGTCGCGCTCTGGCCGCTGCTCGACTCGGCGGCCAGCGTGTGCCTGCCGTCCTTGACGGCCGTGGTGTCGAGGTCGGCGCGCAGGCCGCCCGCCGGGGCGTCCACCAGGAACTGCAGGTCGATCTCGGTCAGCGGGTTGACCGAGTCGCCGCAGTTGCCGTCGCCCATGGCGTAGGAGCTCTTGAGCAGCTGGCCGGTGGCCGTGCCCTGGGCCGGGGTCAGCACGAAGTTGGAGACCGCGTAGTCGTCGCGGTTGTCGCCGCAGGACGTCGGGTACGTGCCGGTCACGAAGTCGATCGTGTTCCAGCCGGGCACCAGGTACTCGTTCGGGATCGTCAGGTCGACGCGCTTGCTGACGAAGTCGCCGTCCACGACGATCTTCTGGCCGTTGACCAGCAGGTAGCTCTGGTAGCGGGCCTCGATCGAGTTGCTGCCGACGTTGAAGCTGAGCTTGGCCTCGCCCGAGCCGAGCGTCTCGACCAGGTGCACGGCCGGGGCGTCGATCGTGTAGCGCAGCTCGACCTCGCGCCTGGCCGCCTGGTCGCTGCCGCAGGTGCCGTCGCCCATCGTGTACGACGGCTCGACGCCCTGCCCGGTCACCGTGGCGCCATCGAGCGTCAGGGCCAGGTTGGAGATCGCGAAGTCGTCGCGGTCGTTGCCGCAGGACTCCTTGTAGTCGCCGGTGACGACCTTGATCGTGTTGTCGCCCGGCATCAGGAAGCGGGCCGGCACGGCGACGGTCGCGCGGCCGTTGACGTACGAGCCGCCGAGGTCGATGCGCTTGCCGTTGACGAGCAGGAAGTTGTTGTACTTGTCGTCCAGCGCGTCCGCGCCCACGTCGAAGGCGAGCATCGCGGCCCCGTTGCCGAGGGTGGCCTTCGTGACGGGCTCTTCGCCGTCCACGGTGAGCTTCTCGACCCCGCCACTGCTGCCGGCCGGGACGGTGGCGAAGACCGCCTTGGTGCCCGCGACCAGCGTGCCGTCCGTGGGCATCAGCCGCGGCGCGCCCGCCGGGGCGTTGTTGACGGTCACGGTGTGCTTGACCGTGACGCCCGCCGCGGTGGTGGCGCTGAGCACATGCGGGCCGTTGGCCAGCTTGGTGGTGTCCACGTCCGCCGCGAGGCCGGTCGTGCCCTGCGGGTCGGACTGGGTGAAGAACTTCAGCGTGGCGCGCTTGAGCAGCGTGGTGTTCGTGCCGCAGCTGCCGTCGCCGAACGAGAGCGTGTACGGGTTGTCCTCGCCGTCGGCGACCTCGCCGAGCAGCTGGAGTCCCACGTCCGACAGCACGAAGTCGTCGTAGTTGGTGCCGCAGGACGACGAGATGGCGCCGACGACGATCTCGACGGTGTTCTCGCCCTTGACGAGGTGCTCGTTGGGGATGTCCAGCGTCGCCCGCTGGCTGACGTAGTTCCCGATCTCCACCTTGTACGCGCCGTTGACCAGCACGTAGCTGTGGTACTGCGCCTCGGTGGAGTTGGAGCCGACGTCGAAGGCGAGCTTGGAGACGCCGACCGTACGGGTGGCGCCCTCGATCGCGGCGTCGTCCACGGCGAGCTTCGTGACGCTGTCGCCGGCGGTCGTGGGGACCGCCGCGGCCTTGACCGTGCCTTCGAGGTAGGCGCCGTCAGCCGGGGTCAGGGACGGCGGGTTCTGGGGAGCGGTCGAGGTCGGCGTCGGGGTCGGCCTGCCGCGCTCCTGCTGCTCAGGGTCGGCGTGCGCCGCCGTCACCAGGGTGTTGACCAGCAGGGCGGTGAGGGTGGCGGCAATGGCCAGCCGCCCCCGCTTGAATAATCTTCGTGATGCCGTTGGCTGCATCGGGTGCAGTCCCTTCTCAAACGTTCAGGGGCGCCGGTCAGGCGGCCCCCGGGCACCTTGGGGTGCGTGTGTGAACGCTGAGCGTGGAGTGGCTGAAGAGAACAGGAAATGTCTACTCATTCTGGTCATTTGTCACGAAACAGTGACGGGACCCACGGACTCCCCCGGCACCAGCGTGCACGGGATGAGCGTGTGCGGCGGTGTGTCGGGCACCCCTTCGAGCTGGTCGATGAGCGCGTCAACAGCCAGGCGGGCCAGCTCGCCCGCCGGCGCCGCCATGACGGTCAGCTCGGGCTCGATCATCTCGCCCAGCTCCCGCGTGGTGGACGCCGAGATGACGGACACGTCGCCGGGGATGGCGCGGCCGGCCGCCCGCAGCCCCTTGGCCAGGCCCGCCGAGGCGCCCTCGTTGACGAGGATGACGGCGGTGCGGTCGGGATGCTCCACGCACAGCGTACGCGCGGCCTCCCTCCCGCCGGCCGACGTGCTCTCGACCGCGACGATCACGGGCGGCACGCCGAGCGGCTCGATCGCGTCACGGTAGGCCGACTCGACCCGCATGATGCGGCCGGGCCCCGGGCCGCCCTTGGTGTGCTGGGTGACCAGCGCGATGCGCTCGTGGCCGTAGGAGCGCAGGTGGGCGACCGCCTCGTGGACGGTGGCGGCGAAGTCGATGTCCACGTACGGCAGGTCGTCGTCCTCGGTGCGGCCGATCAGCGCGAACGGCAGGCCGGAGGCGACCAGCCGCTCCACCCGGGAGTCACGGATCTGCACCTCCATCAGCAGCGCGCCGTCCACCAGCCCGCCCGCGAGCAGATGTGACATCTGCTCGTCGTCGTTGACCGGCCACAGCACCAGGTCGTAGCCGCGCGCGCGGGCGCCGTGCGCGGCGCCCATGACGAACTGGATCACCGTGGCGTTCGGCCGCGACTCCAGGTCGGGGTGGAGCAGGGCGAGGATGCGGGTGCGCGAGCTGGCCAGGGCGCGCGCCACGACGTTGCGCCGGTAGTTGAGCTCCTCGATGGCCGCCTCGATGCGGGCCCGGGTCTCCGGCGCGACCCGTTTGGTGCCGTTGAGCACGAAGGACACCGTGGCGATGGAGACGTTCGCCCGCGCGGCGACGTCGCGCATCGTGACCATGGCTGCCCGCTCTTTCCGTGAGGAAGCACTGCGACTATATCTCCAGGCCGCCTTCGGCAAAACGCTTAACTTGTTGTTGACATCACGGACAGATCAGCGCAACATACACAACAAGCGAACGCCGGTTAAGCGCTTTGATCGATCAGTGCCCGCCTGGCTCATCACCTCCATCTCCCCTGCTCGCAAGCCCTCCACTGCCGATTTCCGCGACCCGATCCAACGGGACAGGAGTCATCACATGGAGACAGCGCGGAAGCGCCCGGGAAAGGCGCCGAAAGTGGCTGTCGCGGCGGCGGTGCTCGCTCCTCTCACGCTGACCGCGTGCGGCGGAGCGGCCGCCTCCGGCACGGAATCCCCGAACACGCTGACCATCCAGGACTACTACGACGAGGCCCAGGACCCGATCTACCACTCCTGCGCGCGCGGCACCGGCGTCTCCATCGAGATCAGCCACGTCGCGGGCCCCGGCCTGATCCCCAAGGTGCTCCAGCAGAGCTCCTCCCGCACCCTGCCCGACGTGCTCATGCTCGACAACCCCGACGTGCAGCAGATCGCCGAGTCCGGCGCGCTCTCCCCGCTGTCCGACTACGGCGTCACCGGCGAGGGCATCCTGCCCGCCGTGGTGAAGGCCGGCACGTACGCGGGCAAGCTGTACGGGCTCGCCCCCGCCGTGAACACGCTGAGCATCTTCTACAACAAGGACCTGTTCCGGCAGGCCGGCATCACCACCCCGCCCGCTACCTGGGCCGAGCTGCGCGCGACCGCGAAGAGGCTGACCGGCCAGGGCCGCTACGGCTTCGCGATGAGCACCGTCAACACCTACGAGGGCACCTGGCAGTTCCTGCCGTTCATGTGGGGCAACGGCGGCACCGAGCAGGACATCACGACGCCGCCGACCGTCCAGGCGGTGCAGTTCCTCCTCGATCTGCAGAACGACGGGTCGATGTCCAGGAGCTCGATCATCTGGAGCCAGGACGACGTGATCGACCAGTTCATCGCGGGCAAGGCGGCGATGGTGGTCAACGGGCCGTGGCAGCTGCCCGCCCTGCGGGAGCAGCGCGACCTCGACTGGGGCGTCTTCACGATCCCCAAGCGCGACCCGTCGCAGACCACGGTCGCGCCGCTCGGCGGCGAGGTCTTCACCGTGCCGCGCACCGGGAACCAGGCCAAAATGGCCAAGGCGGGGCAGTTCGTGAAATGCCTCGTCTCCCCCGACAGGCAGCTCCAGTCGGCGCAGGTCAAGCAGATGGTGCCGGCGAACCCCGACGTCGCCGCCCGGGCCGCCGAACAGGACCCGGCGCTCGCCCCGTTCGTCACCACCGTACGGACCGCGCGCTCGCGTACCGCGCTGCTCGGCCCCGACTGGCCGCAGGCGGCGACCAAGATCTACAACGCCGTGCAGATCGCGCTGACGGGCAAGGCCGCTCCCGCCGAGGCCCTGCGCCAGGCGCAGGGCGAGCAGTAAGGAGCACCGTTGATGACCTCAGCCCAGCTGAGCCTGCCGATCGCGGCGGGCGAGCGCCGCACGTCGAGGTGGGCCCGGTTGCTGCGGCGGGCCACGCCGTGGCTGTTCTGCCTGCCCGCGATCGTGTTCGTGGCGATGTTCTTCGGCTATCCGATCGTGCAGAACGCCGTCATGAGCTTCCAGGAGTACACGACCGCGACGTTCTACAGCGGCCGGGCGCCCTGGGTGGGTGTGGCCAACTACGCGACGATCCTGTCGAGCTACCTGTTCACGACGACCCTGGTGAACACCGCGCTGTTCACGATCGGGTCGATCACCTTCCAGTTCGTGATCGGGCTGGCGCTGGCGCTGTTCTTCAAGCGCAACTTCCCGCTCGGCGGGTTCCTGCGGGCCATGCTGCTGCTGCCGTGGCTGATCCCGCTGATCGCCTCCAGCGCCGTCTGGAAGTGGCTGCTCGACCAGGAGAGCGGCGCGCTCAACCAGTTCCTCGGCCTGTTCGGGGTGCCGGCGGTGCCCTGGCTGGTCGATCCGACGCTCGCGCTCATCGGCGTGATCGGGGTGAACATCTGGCTGGGCATCCCGTTCAACGTCGCCATCCTCTACAGCGGGCTGCAGGCGGTCCCGAAGGAGTTGTACGAGGCGGGGTCGCTGGACGGGGCGACCGGGTGGAAGGCGTTCCGGCACATCACGTGGCCGAACCTGCGGCCCGTGGTCAGCGTCGTGATCGTGCTCGGCGTGGTGTACACGCTCAAGGTCGTCGACATCATCCTCGGCCTGACCGGTGGCGGCCCGGCCAACTCCACGCAGACGCTGGCGACGAACGCGTACAACAAGTCTTTTGTGGAGTTCGACTTCGGGCAGGGTGCCGCGATCAGCAACGTGCTCATCGTCGTGTCCCTCGTCTTCGCCCTGGTCTACCTGTATCTCACGCGCCGGGAGCCGACCGAATGAGCCTCAACATCCCGCTCGTGCCGAGAGCCGCGCGCAGGAACCTCGACCTGCGCCGGCTACCCTTGACCGCCCTGGGCGTCCTCTTCCTGGCCGTGATGCTCTTCCCGGTCTACTGGATGGTCAACAGCAGCCTGCAGTCCAGCTCCGGTGCCACCACCAGAGACTGGTTCCCGCTCGACGCCACGTTCTCCGGCTACGAGAAGGCCATCACCGAGCAGGGCCCGAACTTCGTCACCAGCCTGCTCATCGCCCTCGGCACCGTCGTCCTCACCCTGATCATCGCCACCCCGGCCGCCTACGGCCTGTCCCGCATCCGCTCGCGCGGCGCGAGCGCGTTCGTACTGGTGCTGCTGATCACGCAGATGATCCCCGCCATGGTCATCGCGAACGCGCTCTACCCGCTGTTCAACTCGCTCTTCCTGATCAACAACGTCTTCGGCCTGATCCTCGCCAACACGGCCGCGGGCATCCCGTTCGCGGTGCTGCTCATCCGGGCGTTCATGGGATCCATCCCGCGGGCGCTGGTGGAGGCGGCGATGGTGGACGGGGCCGGTCACCTGCGGGCGTTCGTCTCGATCGTGGTGCCGATCAGCAAGAACGCGATCGTGACGGCCGCCCTGTTCACGTTCCTGTCGGCGTGGAGCGACTTCCTGTTCGCCCTGACCCTGACCAGCACGCCGGAAGTCCGGCCCATCACCCTCGGCATCTACGACTACATCAGCGCGAACACGCAGGACTGGGACACGGTGATGGCCACGGCGGTGCTCGCCTCCGTCCCCGCGGCCCTGCTCCTGATCTTCGCGCAGCGTTACATCGCGGCAGGCGCCGTCGCCGGCGCCGTCAAGTGAGGAGTTCCCTGATATGACGATCCGTGTCCTGGTGTGGGGCGAGAACCGCCACGAGCAGGCCGAGCCCGAAGTCGCCAAGATCTACCCGGACGGCATGCACAACGCCATCCGGCGGGGGGTGGAGGCCCGGCTGGGCGAGCGGGCGACCGTACGGACCGCCACCCTTGACGACCCCGAGCACGGGCTCACCGAAGAGGTGCTCGCCGAAACCGACGTGCTGACGTGGTGGGGGCACGCCGCCCATGGGGAGGTGGCGGACGAGGTGGTGGAGCGCGTGCACCGGCACGTCCTGTCGGGCATGGGGTTGCTGGTGCTGCACTCCGGCCACTGGTCGAAGATCTTCACCAAGCTGATGGGCACCACGTGCACGCTGCGGTGGCGCAGCGAGAACGACCGCGAGCTGATCTGGACGGTCGCGCCGAGCCACCCCATCGCGCGCGGCGTCCCGCACCCGATCGAGATCCCCGCCCAGGAGATGTACGGGGAGCAGTTCGACATCCCGACGCCCGACGAGCTGATCTTCATCAGTTCGTTCAGCGGGGGTGAGGTGTTCAGGAGCGGGTGCACGTTCCGGCGGGGCAATGGCAAGATCTTCTACTTCAGCCCCGGGGATCAGGACTATCCCGTCTATCACCACCCCGACGTGCTGCAGGTCATCGCCAACGGCGTGGAGTGGGCGGCCGGGGATCCGGGGCGGCGGGAGTTGCCCACCTTGCTGCGGTACGAGGTGGGCGACTTCTTCAACGGGCACGGGTACCGGGGGGCGATGCACAACAAGGAGGGCGCTCAGTGAGTGGGCGGCCGGTGCGAGTGGTGCAGGTGGGGGCCGGGGCCATGGGGGCGGCCTGGCTGCGTACGCTGGCCGGAGCCGAGGAGGTCGAGGTCGTGGGGGTGGCCGATCTGGATGTGGGGCGGGCGGAGGCCGCCGTACGCGCGGCCGGCCTCACGGGCGCCGGGGTGAGCGGCGGCCCGGTCAGGGTGGCCGGTTCGCTCGGTGAGCTGCTCGCCGTGGTCGACGCCGACGCGGTCGTGAACGTCACCATCCCGGCGGCGCACAGCACGGTCAACATCGAGGCGCTCTTCGCCGGCCTCCCCGTCCTGTGCGAGAAACCGGCCGCCCCGACCCTCGCCGAAGCCCTCGTCCAGGCCGCAGCCGCCGAGGCCACCGGCCGGCTCCTGATGATCAGCCAGTCCCGCCGCTACTTCGCCGCCCTGACCACCTTCCGCGACCGGATCACCCAACTCGGCGCCCCCGGCCTGCTCACCACCGACTTCTTCCGCGCCCCCCACTTCGGCGGCTTCCGCGACGAGATGCCCCACCCCCTCCTGATCGACATGGCCATCCACGCCTTCGACGCCAGCCGCTTCCTGCTCGGCGCGGAACCGGTCTCGGTCGTGTGCGAAAGCTGGAACCCCGCCTGGAGCTGGTACCAGGGCGACGCGTCGGCCACCGCCACGTTCCTCTTCTCCGACGGCACCCGATACGTCTTCACCGGCAGCTGGTGCGCGGAGGGCCGGGACACGTCCTGGAACGGCGAATGGCGAGCCGTCGGCGCCGGCGGCACCGCCACCTGGGACGGTGAGGGACGCGTCACCTCCAGCGCGGCGGGGGTGGAGGAGGAGGTCCCGCCGGGCGCGCACGAGCAGATCGCCGGCGCGCTCGTCGAGTTCGTGGGCGCGGTCCGGACGGGCGCGGAGCCGGCCGGCTCGATCAAGGGCAACCTGCGCAGCCTGGCCATGGTGGAGGCGGCCGTCCGGTCGGCCGAGACCGGTGAACGGGTGAACATCGGCGCGTTGCTGGAACAGGCTTATGAGGAGGCACTCGCCTTGCCGGCGCGGGAGGAGATCAGGCAGCAGCTGAAGTCGTGGGGCGCGGCGGCGACCATCCTCAGCTGAGCTCCTCGCCGCGGCTGTGGTCGTGGCTGTAGTCGTGGCTGTGGTTGCGGCTGTGGTTGCGGTCGCGGCTGCGGCTGCGGCTGCGGCTGCGGTCGCGGCTGCGGTCGCGGCTGCGGCTGGAACTAGGACTAAGACTGGGGCTGAGGCCGGGACGCCTGCTGTGGCGTGCAACGCGGGCGTGGGTCACGGATGCGTTCAGAACCCAACCCGTGACCCACGACGCGTCACCCGGCTACTCAGCGGACGTGATGACGATCAGGCAACATGGGATCGTCCGGCAGTGGCGCCGCCTCCGGAAGCCGCCGAGCCGGAGCCACCTCGGCCCACCGCAGCAACGTATCCGTCGCCGCCACCCGATCAGCCTCGGACAACAACGCGATGGACGCCCCATGGTTGGCGCCCGGCGCCACGTACAGATGGGAATCGCGCCTGCTCGGCACGAACCGCTCAGCACTCCACGGATCATTCTCACCGTAGACGAACAACATCCGCTCCGACCGCGTACGCACCCAGAGGTCCACGTCCAGCATCGGCCGCGGATCGTGCCGGGAGCGCAGCTCCACGGGAAGCACCGAGTTGGGCTGGTAGAGCCCCCGATACCGGGTCAGCCCGCGCAGGTGCCGGAAGGCGAGGTCGGGCCAGCCGAGCTGGGTGGCCGCCTGGTAGTAGTACGGCGCGTAGTACTCCATGCCCTGGTCGGTGTAGAAGCTGAACGAGGCGACGTTGTCGATCCAGGCGTACAGTTCCTCGTCCGTGGCGGTCGCGGGCGGCACGGACGCGCAGTCGGCCACGCCGGAGTACTGCCAGAACGCCCACGCCGTGTCCAGGATCGTCATCTCGAACGACCGGTCGGCGCTGCCCAGCGTTCTGGCGAAGGTGTAACCGTTGCGCGCGGCGTCCGCCTCCAGCAGCGCCACCATCCGCGCGCGCCGCTTGAGCGCCTCACGCTGCACGTCCTCCAGCGCGGTACGGCAGGACTCGGTGCCGACGCGGGCGAAGAAGCGGTCGTAGGCGTGGTCCAGCGGGTTGATCGGGTCGTTCGGCGCGACGTAGGCCACCACGCCGTCCACATCGTCGGGATAGAAGCGGCGGTGGTAGACGGAGGTCATCCCGCCCTTGCTCACGCCCGTCTGGATCCACTTCCCGGAGTAGATCGTCCTGAGCGCCTGCACGATCCGGTGCTCGTCGGTCGCCTCCTGCCAGATGGTCAGATCGTGCCAGTCAGCCGGGGACGGGCGGGAGGAGCGGAAGAACCGGTGCTCGACGGACACCTGGTTGCCGTCGATCAGGCGGGTCGGCTCGGTACGCGAGGCCGTCGGGTTCACCGGCAGCCCGTACCCGCTGGTGGCGAGCACGACGGGCGCCTGCTCCGAGCGGTGGAGCAGGGTGAGCCGCTGCTGGAAGGTGCCCGCACCGGGGTCCCGGTGGTCGGCGGGCTGCGTGTAGCTCAGGACGAAGAACCGATAGCCCGCCGGCTGGGTCTCCGACACGACGGTCAGTCCGGTGATGGCCTTGAGCCGTTCCAACAGATCGTCCTGGGCCGCGGCGGTGGCCGAGGCGGCGGGCAGGACGAGAGCCAGCAAGGCCGCCAGGGCGGCCAGAAACCGTAATCGCACGGTACGCACTCCTTCGGAGGAGGACCGGTTTCGCCCGAACGTATACCGATCATGCCCCTCCGACCACCCCACCCCTGACACCCGAACCTGCGGAAAGCCCGCCAGGCTTATTCGGGCGGTCGAGGACGACTCGCGCAATGATCGTGAGTATCACGGCGAGAAGCGTCCCCCGTGGATTCGCGGAGGCTCCCTTGACAGGCAGCGATGCCCTGAGGGGCCCTACCCTGCCCTGCCCATGACCCCATGCATGGAACCCGGACATCGTCGCCAGCCGAAGCACGCCCATCCATCACCCCGATGCGCCAGCCGAAGCACCTCAGCTCATCACTCGGCGCGCAAGCCGAGCCACCCCTACCTCATCACCCAGCGCGCAAGCCGCAGCACATCATCCTCCTCACCCAGCGCGCAGCCCGCCGCCCCACACCAACCCCATCACCCAGCGCGCAAGCCGAGGCCCCCACACCAACCCCATCATCACGTGGTGAAGCGCGACAGAAGGATGGCGAGCCTGCGCTCATGACCATGAGCCGGCAGCCTTCCTGAGCGCATGAGCGTCGCCAGCCCATGCAGCGCCGCCCAGAACGTCTCGGTCAGCACCCCCACCCCCTCCTCATCACCATCGTCATCCGCATACGGCCGAACGGCCTCAGCCAGCTCCCCCCACGCCGCCCACAAGGCAGGCGGCGCGTCAGGATCGGCGAACGGCAGATCCACCCGCTGATGAAACATCGCGTCATAAAGCGCCGGCCGCCACCCAGCGAACGCCGTATACGCCCGCGCGACGCCCTCCAGAGCCCCGGCCGCGTCCACCGCCTCCATACGGGCAGCCCGCAACTCCTCACCCAGGCTGGCGAACCCCTCCACCGCCACAGCGGTCACGATCGCGTCCTTGCCCTTGAAGTGGCTGTAGAGCACCGGCTGGCTGTACTCGACCCGCTCAGCCAGCCGCCGCGTCGTCACCGCCTCCCACCCCTCGGCCTCGGCCAGCTCCCGAGCCGCCGTAATGATCATCTTCTCCCGCTCGGCCCGCACTCGCTCCCGGCGCGTCTGCATCGACATGCCTCCAAATCTAGCACCGCTAGCGATTCTGTCACCGCTAGTGCTAGCGTTGCTCCTATTCCTAGCACTGCTAGCACTTAAGGACGGACATGCTCACTTACGCTGCCTACGGCCTGGCCATCGCCCTCAATCTGCTGGTGCTGTTCATCGGCGCCCGCTTCCTTCTCGCACCGCGCCCCGCAGCCGCCGGCTACGGCGTCCCCGCCAAGGAGGACGGCGACCCGGCCTTCCTCACGATCAAGGGACTGCGCGACGGCAGCTTCGGACTGCTCGGCCTGGCACTCCTGGCCTTCGTCGGCCCGCTGGCCGCCGCCTGGTTCATGGTGGTCGTCGCCCTGGTGCCGTTGGGGGACACGGTGATCGTGCTGCGGCATGGGGGGACGAAGGCGGTGGCGTTCGGCATCCATTTCGCGACCGCCGTGGTCGTGCTCCTCAGCGCCGCCCTGCTCTTCGCCGTCAGCTGAGGAACTACCCAGCGCCGCGCCCTGCCTGCCGCGCCCTGCCCGCCGCGCCCTACCCGCGAGACCATACGCAACGCGATCACCCCCCACTCCCCCACCATCAGCCCCCAACCGCGCGCACCATCACACCGCCGCCACAGGCGCCGCCCACCCCCGCCATCGCCCGAAGACCACCCCCACCGGCGGACCCTCAACTGGCGCAGCACCCTCCCCTCCAGACAGCCCTCTCGGGCCCGGCTACGATCGCGGCTCCGTGCGATCCCGACGACCCACCACCGGCACCTCGCCCCCCATGTCCACCATCACCATCCCGCCCCCGACCAGGGACACGACAACCACATCCCCTTCCTCCACCCGGACAACGGGAACAGGCGGCCCTTCCTCCGGCACACCACCCAGCCAGACAAGGCTCACATAGAGCGCAGTGCCACCCGGGTGACCCGCCGCCAAGACATACGGCGTAGCGGAGTAATGCCCGTACGCATTGGTACCCACAGACGTGACCACGCCCGTACTCGTAAAACCATGCAGAGCACGGACAGCACTGGTCAGCCCATCCGGACGCCCGGCAAGCGCCAGACCAGCCTCCTCCCGCAGCGCCGGCTCAGCCATCGCGGCCAGGGCATGGCCACCATCCCGCACCTGATGCCCGCTCGGCGCCGTAACCCGGTGAATCCTGATCTCCGCCGCCCCGTCCACCACGGACGCGGTCACAACACGCACCGGACCATCCTGGTAAGCAGAGGCGGCGAAGCGGTCGGAAGCGGCGAGCGGCTCGATGTGACGGCGCAGCGAGGCGGTACCGTCAGAGGCGATGACGGTCACGCGGTTGTCCACGTCCTGCGCCCGCTCCCCCACCTCCGGCCCCGTGTGGCTGGTGTAGGCGAGCTTGGTGTAATACGGGTCAGGAGCACCATCGGGCGGCTGGACGCGGTCGCGGTCGCTGCCGTGGTTGACCAGGCGGACGACGCCATCCGCGCTGGTGGTGTGCAGGAGCCAGCCGGGAGCGGGCATGGTCAGCGACTGGTCGGCCAGCTCGACGGGCGCGGCCTCCTCGGGTGCCGTCCAGACGGGGTGGCCGGCCGGAAGCAGGAGGCCGAGGAACGCCTTGCTGGCCCAGTACGGCGACGCCGGCCCCGAGTAGGACTGGGCGATGGGCGGGAACGCGTCGTACCAGCCGATGGTGAGCAGGCCGCGCTCGTCCGGCGCGCCGCGCTCGGCGAAGTGGCGCAGCACGCGGCCGGCGATGCGGCGGGTGCGGCCGGGCGGGAGGGGCGTCGCGCCGGTGAGCGCGCCCAGCCACAGCGGCGCCACCGTCGCGAACCGGTACGTCAGCGAGCGCCCCTGGTGCACGGGCCCGCCGTCGGCGGCGAAGAAGTGCTGGTACTGCTCGAGGAAGCGGCGCAGCCGGCCCGCGTACAGCTCCTGCCTGGCCGTGTCACCGCTCATCCTGGCCCACAGCGACGGATACAGGTGCAGCGCCCAGCCGCAGTAGTAGTCGAAGTTCTTGCCCTTGCCGTCGGAGTACCAGCCGTCGCCGACGTACCACTCCTCGATGCGGTCCAGGCCGCCGCTGATCTCGGACGGTTCGTACGGCCCGCCCACCTCGGCCAGGAACTGCTCGACGATCACCCGGAACAGCACCCAGTTGTTCTCCGGCGTACGCCGCCCCACGAACCCGGCCAGCCACTCCACCACCCGCTCCCGCTCCCCCTCCGAGAGCCGGTCGAACAGCCACGGCCGCGTCTCGTGCAGCGCCAGCGCGATCGAGGCCGCCTCGACGAGCTGCTGCGACATGTCCGTGAGCGCGGGCCACGCGTACGGGTGCGCCGGATCGGTACCCGCGATCAAACCGCTCGCGTACCGCTCCAGCAGCGCCGGCGGCACGTCGCCGCGCGCTCCGGCGATCCTGAACGCGGCGAGCAGGAACGTGCGCGCGTACCCTTCGAGGCCGTCACTCACCGGCCCCGACCTGCTGGCCGTGCCCGGCAGGCGGTATTGGGCGAAGCCGTCGGTCGCGTACGGCAGCACGGAGTTCAGCAGGTGGTCCGCCGTGGCTTCCCAATGCTCTCGGGTACGGTGCTCATCAGGCATAAAGCGGATACTAGGCCACTAAGTCGGGGAAATAGAGACTTATCCGCCATCTAGTAGTAAGCGTTTAACCTCTGCTCCTCGCCTCGGCATGGCGGGAAACGAGTTGACGCCGCGACGGCCAGGCGGAAACATCGCGTGTAAGCGGTTTACCCATGTGTTTCACCGGGAGGTGGCATGGTCCGGCGTGCGACGTCCGACAGCGGGGAGCGGCGGCCGACGACGATCCGTGACGTGGCCGCGCACGCGGGCGTGTCCGTGGCCACGGTGTCCCGCATCCTGTCGGGCTCCTACCCCAGCGCCCCGGCCACCCGCAGCAAGGTCATGAAGGCGGTGCGCGAGCTCGACTACGTCGCCAACGCCAACGCCCGCAACCTCGCCGGAGCCAGCAGCCGCAGCGTCGCCATCATCGTCAACTCCGTCGTGTCCCCGCACTACGCCCACGTCGCCCAGGGGGTGCAGACGCAGGCGGCGCTCGAGGGCAAGCTGTGCATCGTCGGCACCACCGGCGGCGATCCGGAGCGCGAGCTGGCCACCGTCCAGCTCATGCGGCAGGAGCACGCCGAATGCGTGATCCTCGTCGGGAACGTCGTCAACAACGACGCCTACCGCGAACGCATGGCCGACTACGCCCGCGCGCTCGCCGCGGCCGGCTCGCAGCTCGTCCTGTGCGGACGTCCCACGCTCGGGCCGGACGTGCCGGCCCTCGTCGTCGAGTACGACAACACCGGCGGCGCCTACGCCATCACCAGCCACCTGCTCTCGGCAGGGCACCGGCGCATCCTCTTCCTCGGCAGGCACGAGGGCTACACCACCTCCGACAGCCGCATCACCGGCTACCGCAACGCCCTCGCCGACCACCGCGTCCCGCACGACCCGGGCCTGGAGGTCGACGGCACGATGGAGCGCAGCGAGGGGTACCGCATGATCCGCGAACGCCTCGCGGCCGGCCCGCCCGACTTCACCGCCGTCTTCGCGGGCAACGACCTCATCGCGGCCGGCGCCCGCCAGGCGCTGCGCGAGCAGGGGCTTCGGGTGCCTGATGACATCTCCATGGTGGGCTTCGACGATCTGCCGCCGTCCGTGGACATCGACCTCACCACCGTGCATGTGCCGCACGAGGAGCTGGGGCGGACTGCGGTGCGGCTGGCACTCGAACGGCGGCAGGACAAGGGGGCGGCGCCGGCTCGGCATGTGTTGCTCGGGACGCACATCATCGTTCGGGATTCTGTGCGGCCGTTGCGGGTTGAGCTGGGGTGAGCCCCGGCTGTGGCGGGGTGCCGGGGCTCGGTGGGTGCTGCTGAGGGTGGGTACGCTTCCGGACTCAGCCGGGGGCGCCGTCAGTCGGGTTCGACGTCGCCGAGCCAGATGTAGCCGTTGTCGACGTCGAGCCAGGCGTTCTCCGAGGTGCTCGGGCCGATCGCGTTCGCTACTTGCTGGACGATGTACGAGGCCGGGTAGGCGGTGGTTGCCTAGTCGCTCGATGCGGTGGTGGAGGGCGCGGAGAGGTCGCCGGTGGTCATGTCGGTGTAGACGTCGTGAGCCGCCGAATCGCCGGAGGTGTCGTTGGCCTCATTCGTGTCGCTGGGCGACATCTCGCCGATGAACGTGTCGCCGGACGCCGGCTCGCCAGACGCCAGCTCGCCAGGCGCCAGCTCGCCGGACGCCAGCTCGCCGGACGCGGTTTCTTCGGCCGCCATTTCGGCGGCGGCCGCGGCAGCAGCCATCATGGCGGCCTCTTCTGCGGTTGGCTCGGCGTAGCCGGGCATCTCTCCATCGGCCATCTCGCCGTCAGCCGCGGCGACACCCGCAGGCATCTCTGCATCGGCCATCTCGCCGTCGGGCGCGGCGACACCCGCAGGCGTCTCGCCATCGGGCATGGCGTCCTCAGCCATCTCGCCGGACGTGGCACCACCGGGCATCGTCCCGGCGAGCCCCGCCGCCTCCTCATCCGTCATCTCGACGTAGCCGGTCGTCTCGTCGTACTGCACCGCCTCGCCGTACTCCATGCGATCGACGATGTCGTACGCCGGCCCGGGACCGGCCCGCACCGGCGCGCCCTCGGGGTCGGCCACCCGGAGGTCGTCGTCGTCCGGCACCGGCTGGGCGGCCTGGGCTGGTCCGTGGCCCACGCCTACGTCGGCCTGGGACCGTACTTGACCCGCGTCCACGTCGGCCTGCGCCCGCACTTGACCCGCGCCCACGTCGGCCTGCGCCGTCGCCGCCGCGCCGAGCAGGCCCGTTACGCCCACAGCGCCGACGACGGCGAACTTGGTGATGGTGGTCCGCATCTCGGGTACCCCCGATTCCTGCTTCCTCGCGACCGCCGTTCCCGAAGTGGGAGAGCCGTCGCCTTGCAGTCACCTGTCGAGCTGCCCTCGGCCGGGAGGTCCCATCCCGCTCTGGCGTCAAAACCGGCCCAACTGCTCCTGCGGCTCATCCGTACCGACCGCCTCAACCGCCCTGCGGCTGGGAGCTCCGCCGGGGCCTCGCCGAGGCCGGTAGCACGGTACACAGTGCGCTCGTCCGCCTGACTGCACACCACCGGCCCGGGCCGGCGCATCTGTCGCGTTCTGGTGAGGCTGCTGTTCGGGCGCGAGGTAGGCAGGCAGGTGTGACAGCGGCCGCTACCGTCGTGCTCTCAAGCCACGCATCACCCCAGGACAGCGCCCCGCCACGGCGCTGTCACCTTCTCTCCATGGACGACCTCACGGGCGCCGGCGAACGCGGCCAGATCGGTGATCGCCTTCGCGACGGCCCGGACGGTGCTCGGGTCGGTGGTGGTGTCCTCCGGGAAGACGCCCTCGATCTCCAGCACCCCGCGCCGCCGGTCCATGCGCGGGACGAGCCGCCCGATCAGTCGCTCCCCGTGCAGGATCGGCATGATGTAGTGGCCGTACTGCCGCTTGTGCTTGGGGACGTACATCTCCGTGCGGAACGCGAACCCCCACAGGCGCTCGGTGCGCTCGCGATCGCAGATGAGGTTGTCGAACGGCGACAGGAGCGTGGTGTGCGGTTGCCAGGCGTCGCGTTCCAGCAGAGCGAGGGCGTCCACGTGCGCGTACCAGGTCTCGTCGCCGCCCTCCACCGCGACGGGGACGATGCGCTCCGAGCGGTGCAGGGCGGCGAGCACCTCGGTGAGGCCCGGGTAGCGGCTGCGGGTGAAGTGGTTCTCGATGTCGGGGGCTCGGGCGACGCCGAGGGCGCGCAGGGCGTGCTCGGTCGCCAGGGTCACCGCTGCTTCCTGGGAGAGCGGCTCGGCCTGCGTCCAGCCGGGGAGCCAGCGCTCGGCCAGGTCCCAGTGGCGGGTGCGGCCCTGCCTGGCGGCCACCATGATGTGGCCCTGGGTCCACAGGAAGTCCAGCATGCGTTCGACGTTGCGGCCGTTGGTCCAGCCGCTGGACTTCCACGGCACGGCGGCGAGGTCCTCGAACGCGCCCGGCGGGAGCGGGCCCGCCTCGCGCAGGCGGTCGAGCACGTGGCGACGTAAGACGTCGTTGGCTTCCAGCCAGCCGTGCACCATGCGGGCGTAGTCGGACTCGCCCTCGGCGTAGCGGCGCATCATGAGGTGGTGGATCGGGTAGTCCTCGGCCAGCACGATCGAGGCGGCGTGGGCCCAGTATTCGAACAGCCAGCGCTCCTGCCACAGGAGCGTGTCGAGGTCGGCGGGGCTGTAGTGGCCGGCTCGGCTCCAGAGCACGAGGAGGTGGCTGCGGGCCACCGCGTTGACGGGGTCGAGCTGCAGGCAGCGCAGGCGGCTCAGGATCGAGCGCAGGCCCTCCAGGTCACCGGTGGGGCGGGGGCCGGCCAGGTGCTGGCACATCACGGCCAGTCGTCGCGCCGACTCCAGGGTGAGGGTTAGGGCCACGAGGTGGGAGCGTAATCGAAAAGGCGTTCGATGGCAAAGTGGCTCAGGGGTTGTCGCGTTGCGGTGCAGAGGTGACGACGCAAGGGGGTGTGAGCGGCGTGGAGGGCTTGGGCGCGGGGCACACGGGGCGGTGATGTGCGGGGCGCAGGGGGCGGTGATGTGCGGGCCACAGGAGGCGGTGATGCGCGGGCCACAGGAGGCGGTGATGTGCGGGGCGCAGGGGGCGGTGATGTGCGGGCCACAGGGGGCAGTGTGCGCGGCGCATGGAGGCGGGGTGCAGAGGGCGCGAGGGCAGGGTGCGCAGGGTGCGGTCGCGGGACGCGGGGGTGCGGAGGACTCAGCGCGGTGGGCGCGAGGGCGCCGGGAGGCGAGTGCGCAGGTAGATGCCCGGCGCCCGCTCGGGTGACTCGGGGCCGGCCGGGAAGGCCGTCTCGCCGTTCCATCGGTACTCGGAGCTGGGGCCGGAGGCTTGGGATCGCCGCGCCGTCCGCCTGTCACGGCCGGGTGTCGATGAGGTTCTGGCGGGCGTCGCCGGGGAGCAGGTAGCCGGCCTTCACGTTGTGGGCGTCCGCGCGGACGACCGCCGCCACGTAATGGCCGTGGGTCGGGTACAGCCGGTCGAGCTGCTCCTGAGTGAACGGGATGTGCGTGCCGAACAGTACGCAGAACGTCTCGCCGGAGTTGTCGCCCGTGTTCAGCGCCCTGGGCGCCACCACCTGCGACAGCCGGATGCCCCCACGCGCCAGCCCCAGCTCGTCGCGCGCTTTGGTTCCGTCCGGGGCGAACTCCAGGGGCTGTGCGCTGGGCGGGGCGACGCCACGCCGCGCCCAGCGGGTGAGGTGGTCGTAGGCGGCGGCCAGGACGTGGTGCAGCGGCACGCGGCTGAAGGGCGGTCTGGCGCACGTGTACGTCGGCGCGGCCCCGAGATCGCGGGTGAGCAGCGGGACTCGGGCGTTGTAGCCGTGCCAGCCGGAGTGTGCGCTGCCGGCCACCTCCCAGCGGCGGAACCGCTCGGTGTCCGGAGGCCGCACGGGCGAGCGCACGTCCGTCTCCGACAGCACCTGGAAGACCGGCTCCGCGCCGGCGCGGGTGGGGGCCGGGCCGACGATCTGGCCGTAACCGTCGAAGACGCTCTCTAGGTGCGGCAGCACGGCGTCGTAGTAGACGGTCAGCCGGCCGGCCGACTGCGAGGCGCCGACGGCCAGCACCGTGTTCGCGCGCAGGCGGCCCAGGAGGGAGGGGCGGGCGGATGCCTTGATGGCCTTGGCCGCCTGGGAGAACACGTCGTAGGAGAGCTGGTCGGTCATGAACTGGCCGCCGCCCGTGACGTCGAGGGTGCCGTATCGGGCGGGGCTCCACTGGCGGAGCTGGTTCACGCCCACGCGCTGGGCCGAGACGCCGACCCACGCGTAGCCGGCGCGGGTGAGCTGCTCGGTGCTCCACAGGGCGTCCAGGTCGTAGCCGGCGGTGACGTTCTGCCACTCCATCAGTACGGTGCCGTTGAAGGTGGCCTGGATCGCCGGGCGGCGGACGATCACTCTGGTTCGGTACGGCACGTCGGAGGCGAGCAGCTCGCCCGTGGTGGTGTAGGCGTCGGCGTTGCCCGAGAGGTGGAACTCCTGCTCGACGTAGCCGCGTTCGCGCAGGTCGGCGTCGGTGGCCAGCCAGGGGTAGGTCTGGGAGATGTCCGGTGAGGCGGGGTCGCCCGGTAAGACGCCCGGCAGCGGGCCTTCCACCGTCGGCACGTCCACCAGGCCGGCCGCGATGGGGTGGGCTCCCGAAGCCACCGTTGCGGCCCTTGCGGCCGACGCGACCGTTTCAGCCGGAGCGGTTGCTGTGGCGAAAGCGGTCCTAGAGGTTGCTGTGGCAAGAGCGCTCGCAGCGGGGGTCGTTGCGGCCGAAGCGGTAGTCACGGCGGAAGCGGTAGTCACCGCCGATGCGGCGGGAGTGACCGCAGCCTGAGCCGCCGACGCGGGAAACAGGCTCGCGGCGAGCAGCGCCGCACCCGCGACCCGTGCCACTCGAGGGAGGGAAAATGCCGCCATCGCGCGATCTCCTTCCAGGGGCCCGGCAAGTCGGCCACCCCCGATGATCCCCCGCCCGGCAGCCCACGCGCATCGGCACAATCACCGGCGCACCGCGATCAAGCAGACGGCCGCCCCTCGATGCCATAAAGCGCGTGAAACAACGGCCACGTCAAAGCCGCCATCTCCCCCGCAGACCGCCGACACCCCCCTTGCAACCACTCAGCCGCCACCCCGATCAAAGCCCCCGCCGTAAAAGCGGCCGGCACATCAAGCGGCAACCCCAACGCCGACCCCACCAGATCCCCCGCGTCCCCCCTCTCCACCGCCTCCCGCAGCCGCTCCTCGATGGCCACAGTGCTGCGCCGCCGGATGTGATCGGCCACCCGCGCACTCCCCTGCGGCCCCAGCAACGCCCGATAGAGCCCCGCGTGCTCGGCGAGGCTGGCGAAAAAGGCCTCCAGCGACTCGGTGGCCTCCTGCCCTGGATCGGCCGCGTTGAAGTCACCGGGCAGGGACTCGATCAGCCGGTCGATCATCGCGGTGCAGGCGGCCTCCGCCAGCTCGTGCACGTCGCGGTAGTGGTCGTAGAACGTCGAGCGGCTCACCCCGGCGAGCTCGGCGACGTCGGCGACGGTGACGCGGGACAGGTCCTGCTCCTCGACGAGCTGGAGCAGCGCCCGTGCCAGGGCCGCCTGGGTGCGGCGCACGCGGCGGTCGCCCGTGGGGGTGCTGCTTGCTCTGCTCGTGACCACGGATTCACCCTACCGTCTGACTACATGTGCAGGTTTTCCTACAGATGTAGGGTAATCTGTGGGCGACACGAGGGAAAGGACTACGACCTATGCGGGTTTCTGCAGGTAGGACGGCCTCTCACCGGAGCGGGGCGGCGTGACTCCGTCCGGCAGCGTTCTGATCGTCGGCGCCTCCGCCGCCGGCCTGAGCACGGCCGAGGCGCTGCGGCGCCAGGGTCACCAGGGGCGGCTCACGCTGCTCGACGCCGAGCCGCACCTGCCGTACGACCGGCCGCCGCTGTCGAAGCAGGTCCTGGCCGGCGACTGGGAGCCGGCCCGCGCCCAGCTCCGCACGCAGGCGCAGCTGGAGGCGCTGGCCACGGAGTTCGTGCGGGGCGAGGCCGCCGTCTGTCTGGACGCCGCCGCCCGCGAGGTGCGCACGGCCACCGGCCGGGTGCTGCGCGGCGACGCCGTCGTCATCGCCACCGGCCTGACCCCGTGCCGGCTGCCGGGGCAGCAAGGGCTGGCGGGGGTGCACGAGCTGCGCGGCCTGGACGACGCGCTCACCCTGCGCGCCCACCTGACCGCCGCCAAGCGGCTGGTGGTCGTGGGTGAGGGCGTGCTGGGCGGGGAGCTGGCCGCGACGGCGCGCAAGCTGGGGCTGGACGTCACGCTCGTCGGCCTCGGCCCGGCGATCCTGGCCGAGCAGCTCGGCGGCACCGTCTCCGAGCTGCTCACCCGCACGCACGCGGAACGCGGGGTCGAGCTGCGGCTCGGCGTCGCGGTCGAGGAGCTGGCGTCCGCCGGCGGCCGGGTCACCGGGGTCCGGCTGGCCAGCGGCGAGCTGTTGCCCGCCGACGCGGTCGTGGTGGCCATCGGCTCGCGCCCGGCGACCGGCTGGCTGGCGGGCAGCGGGCTCACGCTCGGCGACGGCGTCGAGTGCGACTCGCGCTGCAGCGCCGCCGAGGGGGTCTACGCCGTCGGCGACGTGGCGTCCTGGCGACACGAGGGGCTCGGCAGGCGGCTGCGCCTGGAGAACCGCACCAACGCCACCGAGCAGGCCCAGGTGGTGGCCGCCAACGTGCTCGGCGCCGACCGCCCGTACGAGCCGATCCCGTACTTCTGGACCGACCAGTACGACATCAAGATCCAGGCGCACGGCCTGCCGTCGGCCACGGCCGAGGTGAGCATCGCGGAAGGCGACCCGGAGCAGGGCCGCTTCGCCGCGCTCTACCGGGAGGACGGCCAGGTCACCGGCGTCCTGGGCTGGAACATGCCCAAGCAGGCACGCGTACTGAGACAGCAGCACCTCGCCGCCCGGCCTGTCACCGCGTAAGGCCGGGCACGACACGGGCCGCCCGGCGGGCGGCCGAACGATCCGCGCACGAGGAGAATGTCGAATGAGTGTGAACGAGCAGGTCCTGAGCTATCCGATCCCCAACGACGCGGCGCTGGACCCGCCCGCGGAGTGGGCCGAGCTGCGCGGCGGGTGCCCGGTGGCGCACGTCAAGCTGCCCAGCGGCGACTCGGCGCGGCTGATCACCCGCTACGAGGACGTCAAGCAGGTGCTGGCCGACCCCCGCTTCACCCGTCAGCTCACCGCCCCCGACGCGGCCCGGCTGTCGGCCGACGGCGGCGGGGTGTTCAACAGCGACGTGGCCCAGATCATCCCCGACAGCGGTGACGGGCACCTGCACTGGCGGCGCCTAGTCGGCAAGTGGTTCACGGCCAAGCGCATGGCGGCCATGCGGCCGCGCATGGCGCAGATCGCCGAGGACCTCATCGACGACCTGGTCAAGCGCGGCGCGCCCGGTGACCTCAGGGCGGCGCTGGGCTTCCCGCTGCCGGTGTACGTGATCTGCGACATGCTCGGCGTGCCGGCCGAGGACCGTGACAGGTTCTCGTACTGGTCGGACACGCTGCTCAACCTGACCCGCTACGGCAAGGACGAGATCGAGGCCGCGCAGGCCGAGTTCTTCCAGTACATGTCGGACCTCATCACCGCCAAGCGCGCCGAGCCGGGCGACGACCTGCTCAGCGAGCTGCTCGCGGCCGGCGGCCCCGACGACGGCGGGCTGGCCGACCTCCAGATCATCGTCACGGGCATGGCGCTGCTGGTCGCTGGCCACGAGACCACCGCGAACATGATCGGCAAGATGGTCTCCATGCTGCTGGCCGACCGCGCCCGCTGGGAGGCGCTGCTGGCCGACCCGTCGCTGATCCGCACGGCCGTCGAGGAGACGCTGCGCCTGGACGCCAACTCGGGCTTCGGCCTGCCCCGCTACCTGCCCGTGGAGGCGGAGATCGGCGGCGAGACCCTGCCCAAGGGCACGACGGTGATCTGCAGCATGGCCGCGGCCAACCGCGACGAGAGCGCCTTCGAGGGCGCGGCCGAGATGGACCTGACCCGCAGCCCGAACGCGCACTTGGCCTTCGGCTCCGGCGCCCACTCCTGCCTGGGGCAGTCGCTGGCCCGCACCGAGCTGCAGGTCGTGCTGGAGGTGCTGCTGCGCAAGCTGCCGGGGCTGGAGCTGGCCGTGCCGGTGGCGGAGCTGGAGCGGGTGGAGGGGCTGGCGGTCGGCGGCCTGCGTACGGTGCCGGTCCGCTGGTGACAGCGATCAACGAGGAGGGAACCCCGAGATGAAGGTCACCGTCGACGAGGACAAGTGCTGCGGCGCCGGCTCGTGCGTGCTGCTCGCGCCCGAGGTGTTCGACCAGCGTGAGGAGGACGGCATCGTGGTCCTGCTGAACGCCGAGCCGGGCGAGGACCAGCACGCCGTGGTCCGCGAGTCCGCCGCGGTCTGCCCCGGCGCGGCCATCGAGGTCAGCGAGTAACGCGGCACTGATTCCAGGCGCACGTGCGGGAAGGACCGCCCGTGCGCCTTTCTCATGCGCGGCCTCCCTGGCACGCACTCGCGGCCTCCCACGCACTCATGCGCGGCGTCCCGGGCTCTCAGGCGCGCCCTCCCAGACGGGATCTCGTGCGCTCAGGAGCGTACGCGGGCAGCTCGGCGAGGATGTCGGCCAGCGAGACCGCGGCGAGGCTGGCCCGCCACGCCCGGTGCGCGTCGGCCATCTTCTCCGCCAGGACACACGCGCGCCGGCACTCCTCGGGCGGCAGCGCGCCCCGCCCCTGCTGGCGGATCTCACGGCACTCGTACGGCATAGACGCGCCGTCGACCGCCTCGACGATCTGCAACATCGTGATCTCGGCAGCCGCCCGGGCCAGCCGGAACCCGCCTCTCGGCCCGGTCGTCGCCGCCAGCACCCCGGCCCTGACCAGCGCCTGGAGCTGCTTGGCGAGGTAGGGCGCGGGCAGGTCGTAGTAGTCGGCGAGCTGCGCCGCGGACGCGGTGACCCCGGGCTCCAGCTGGGCCAGCGACGTCGCGCAGTGCAGCAACCATTCGGTGCTCACAGGCAACTTCACACCCGACAGCATATCGCGGATATTGCGGATCTATTTAGTCCGAGATACGGTCGGAGCGAGACGGGGATCGAGAAGGAGATCGTCATGCGAATCGCCATTGCCGGCGCCACCGGGAACATCGGCGCCCTGACCACCGCCGCCCTCGAACGGGACGGCCACGACGTGGTGCGCATCAGCCGCTCACTCGGTGTGGACCTGGTGACAGGCGAGGGGCTCGACGCCGCGCTCGCCGGGGTGGACGCGGTGGTCGACGCGGTCAACGGCCAGGGTGGCACGCGGGAGGAGACGGTGGCCTACTTCGCGGCCACCACGCGCAACCTGCTGGCCGCCGAGGAGCGGGCCGGCGTGCGCCACCACGTGCTGCTGTCGATCGTGGGCGTGCACCGGGTGACGGGCAACGCCCACTACGCGGGCAAGCGCGAGCAGGAACGCCTGGTGGAGGCGGGGCCGGTGCCGTACACGATCGTGCCGGCCACGCAGTTCCACGACTTCGCCGCGATGGTGGCGAGCTGGACGGAGCAGGACGGCGTGGCCCCGATCGCGCCGCTGCTCGTGCAGCCGATCGCGCCGGCCGACGTGGCGGAGGTGCTGGCCGAGATCGCACTGGGCGACCCGAAGGGCCGTTACGCCGACGTCGCGGGCCCCGAGCCGCAGGACCTGGTGGACATGGCCCGGCGGACGCACCAGGCGCGCGGGCGCGAGGTGAAGCTGGTGCCGACGTGGTCGGGCCTGTTCGGCACGGAGATGGCGGGGAACGTGCTGCTGCCGGGCGACGGTGCCCGCCTCGCACCGACCACCTTCGAGGAGTGGCTCGCCGGGCAGCGATAACGTGGTGCGGTGGAGCATGGAGGGCTGAGATGAACGAAGTGGTGGATCTGTCGCACGTGGTCGAGCACGGCATGATCACTTATCCCGGGCTGCCCGGGCCCGAGATCGCCGACCATCTCTCCAGGGAGGCGTCGCGCGGCGCGTACGCGCCCGGCACGGAGTTCCAGATCGGCCGCATCGGCATGGTGGCGAACACCGGCACCTACCTCGACACGCCGTTCCACCGCTACCCCGACGGCACGGACCTCAGCGAGATGCCGCTGGCGAGGCTGGTGGGCCTCGAAGGGGTGCTGGTGTCCGTCGGGGAGCCGAGGGCGATCGGGCGCGAGGCGTTCGACAAGCTGGAGGTCCGCGGCCGGGCGGTGCTGGTGCACACCGGCTGGGACCGGCACTGGCGCACGGAGCGGTACGGGCACGCGTCGCATCCGTTCCTGACCTCCGACGCCGTCGAATGGCTGGCCGAGCAGGGCGCCGCGCTCGTCGGCATCGACTCGGTGAACATCGACGACGTCGGCGACCCGGCCCGCCCCGCCCACACGAAGCTGCTGGCGGCCGGGATCCCGGTGGTGGAGCACCTGACCGGGCTGGAGCGGCTGGCGGGCCGGTCGTTCGAGTTCCACGCCGCCCCGCCCGCCGTCAAGGGCATGGGCACCTTCACCGTACGGGCGTACGCGGTGCTCCGGGGCTGACAGCGGGGCCGGGTGGTCCTGGTGAGCTGCGCTGCTCGGCGTACTGCCTGGCATCCAAGGCGATCAGCCCGGCCAGGACCAGCACCAGGCCGCCGAGCGGTGGGTGTCCACCCGCGTCAGAAGTACTGCTTGACGCGGAACTCCCGGACGAAGAGCGGCTCCGAGGCGCGGCCGAGCACCTTGACCTTCCTGAGGTGGGTGGCCTTGTCGATGGTCACCTTGACGCACTTCATGTGCACCTCGTGGTGCCCGGGAGGCGCGTACCGGGAGATGATGATCCCCCGCCTGCCGAATCCCCGCTCCGACAGCCCCACGCCTACCTCACGGTAGCTGCGCCAGGAGCCCTTCAGCGGGAACGCGGTGGAGCCGACGATCGCGTGGTTGGAGTCGTCGGGGCAGTGCAGGAGCACCCGGATGACGTCGTTCTGGTGGGGGGCGTACGGCGTGATGAAGAAGGATGTGAGCTTGCGCCACGGCGGCGTCTCCGCGCGGGCGGCTCCGGTGTGAGCGGCGAGGAGGGCGGCGGTGGCCGCCAGGCCGACGATGGCTCGCATTCGCCCTCCTCGCACGGTGTGACCAGGCTTTTTCTCATTGTGGTGACTCCACCGTCACCTGGGGTGACGCCACGCCGGTGGCGTTCCTGCTCAGGCCGCCAGCCCGAGCAGGAACGCGCCCACCACCGGGGCCAGGTAGAGCAGCGGGAACGGGAGGTGGCCGTACGAGCGGGCCCTGGCCACGGTGACGACGGCACCCGTGAAGTACACGGCCAGGCCGATCGTGGCCAGGACACCGATCACCGGCACGAAGAGCCCGACCAGCAGGCCGAGTGCGCCGGCGGCCTTGGCGGTGCCGAGCCACGGCCACCAGCGGCGGGCGACGCCGTACTCGGCGAGGGGCTCGACGACCCACTTGGCGCGCATGAAGACCGACAGGGCCGAGAAGCCCACCCAGAGGGCGGCCAGGACGGTGACGATGGTGTAGGCGGTGGTCATCGGGTGCTCCTTCAATGCGGTTTTCGATGCCTTCACCGCCTTGACCCCTGGCATCGGGAATGTGTGACAGCCTCGCCGCCACGCATCACATCGACGTAAAATGCCCGGTATGCGACGTTTGAGCAGCACGGTGGTCGTGGTGGCGGGGGAGGGAGCCGCCGGGGTGGTCGCGGGGCTGGACAGGCTGCACAACGTACGGGCGATCAGCCGGGGTGAGCGCAGCGCGGCCGAGGTGATGGAGCTGGCCGGGCGGTCGGCGGCCACCTATGTGGTGCACGACGCCGATCCGCTGGCCGACGTGGCGGCGGCGTGGGCCGCCTACTTCGACGGCACCGGGGTGGTCGGGGCGCTGGAGGTGGCCATCGAGGCGGCTCTGGGCGAGCTGCGGGGCGGGCGGCTGGTGTTGCCGGACTACTACCTGGTGCTGGAGCCCGACGAGTTGTCCCAGACGTGGCGGCACTGGTGGCTGGGGGTGCTGGCGGGGGTGGCGCCCGTCCGGGTGGTGCCGGTGAGTGCGTCCGCGGGGGCGGTCGCGCAGGAGCTGGGGCGGTTGGCTGCCGGGCGGTGGTGGCCCGCCGATCTGGAGGCGTGGTTGCGTGCGCTGCCCAAGGTGGTGCCCGACCAGGCCGGTCTGCCCACCGCCGCCGCCATCGCCACCCCGGCCTGACCCGCCAGTCCCCGGCCGGACTCCGCTTCCAGGTGCTCCCGCAGGTGCGCGGCGGCGTGCCGGTCGGCTTCCGAGGTCACCTCCAGGCCGGCCGGCTCGGCCCGTGCCGCGTGGCCGTCCGAGGTCCATCGGACCTGTTCTGAGGGACTTTGGTCCCTGCCTCGGACGGGGCGGATCACGAGAATCTTGGCTTCATGTCTGCTGATGTCCCCGTGACCGAGCTAGGCGCGCCGCCGTTCGCGACGCGCGCCGGGGTGCGCAGGGCGGTGGGCGCCGCCGTGGCCGCGCCGTCCGTGCACAACACCCAGCCCTGGCGGTTCCGCCGCGTCGACGACGCCACCATGGAGCTGTACGCGGACCTCGACCGGTTGCTGATCGTCACGGACCCGATGGGGCGCGGGCTCGGCATCAGCTGCGGGGCCGCACTGTTCAACCTCAGGCTGGCGCTCCGGATGACCGGCCACGACGCCCGCGTGACGCCCCTGCCCGACCCCGCCGAACGCCCCGACCTGCTGGCCACCGTGCGGGCCGTGCCCGGCGAGCCGCCACGGGCCGACGAGCGCCTGCTGTACGAGATGATCCCGCACCGGCGCACGAACCGGTTCCCGTTCGACGGGCAGCCGCCCCCGAGGGAGGTCTTCGTCGAGCTGGTGCACGCCGCCCACACGGAACACGCGACGCTGGTGCCGGTCACGGGCAGGGCCGCGCGGCGGGTGCTCGACCTGGTGGGCGCGGCGGAGAACACGCTGGCCGCCGACGAGTCGTACCAGGCCGAGCTGGCAAGCTGGACCGGCACAGGCGCCTGCTCCGACGGGGTGCCCGAGCACGCCTTCGGCCCCCGCCCCGCACGCGGTGAGCTGCCCATGCGGGACTTCGCCCCCGGCGCGGCGCGGCCGGGCGCGGCCTTCGAGCCGCGACCGAGGCTGGCGGCCCTGTTCACCCGGCAGGACGGGCCGCGGGACTGGCTGCGGGCCGGGCAGGCGCTGCAACGCGTGCTGCTCACCGCCACCGCGCACGGCGTGGCGGCGTCGCTGTTCAGCCAGCCTCTCGACCTGCGTGCGCCGCAGCACCGCGGTGACCGGGTGGGGCCGTTCGGGCATGTGCAGATGCTGGCCAGGTTCGGCTACGGGCCGCCGGTCGGGCAGGTGCCGCGACGGCCCGTGTCCGAGGTCGTGGAGCTGCGGGAGGGCCGGCGTGGCTGAGTCGGCGGACGCCCGCCCCGTGCTGATCCAGGGGGGCATGGGGGTGGGCGTGTCCGGGTGGCGGCTGGCGCGGGCCGTCGCCGTGACCGGGCAGCTCGGCGTGGTGTCGGGCACGGCGCTGGACGTCACGCTGGCCAGGCGGCTGCAGCTCGGCGACCCCGGCGGCCACCTGCGCAGGGCGCTGGCGAGCTTTCCGGTGCCCGAGGTCGCCGAGCGGGTGCTCGCGCGTTACTTCGTGCCCGGTGGCACGGCCGAGGGGGTGCCGTACCGGCCGGTGCCCAGGCTCGGGCTGCGCGGCAGCCGCGCCGGGGACGAGCTGACCGTGGTCGCCAACTTCGCCGAGGTGTTCCTGGCCAAGGAGGGGCACCGCGGCCTGGTCGGCGTCAACTACCTGGAGAAGATCCAGCTCGCCACCCCTGCCGCCGTCTACGGCGCGGTGCTCGCCGGGGTGGACTACGTGCTGATGGGGGCGGGCATCCCGGTGGAGATCCCGCGCCTGCTCGACGACCTGGCCGAGCACCGCCACGGCCGCATCTCGGCCGCCGTGGCGGACGGCGGCACGGGTGAGCACGCTGAACACACCGTGGGGATCGACCCGGTGGCCCTGTTCGGCCGCCGCCTCCCGCCGCTCCCCCGCCCCCGGTTCCTGGCGATCGTCTCCTCGCACGTGCTGGCCGCGTACCTGGCCCGCGCACCCCGCACGCGCCCGGACGGCTTCGTGATCGAGACCCCCGTCGCGGGCGGCCACAGCGCGCCACCGCGCGGCCGTGTGGTGCTCGACGAGGCGGGCGAGCCGGTGTACGGGCCACGTGACGACGCCGACCTGGCCAAAGTGGCCGCGACCGGCCTGCCGTTCTGGCTGGCCGGCGGCTACGGCACGCCCGGCGGGCTGGAGCGGGCGCTGGCGGCGGGCGCCGAGGGGATCCAGGTGGGGTCGGCGTTCGCGCTGTGCCGCGAGTCCGGGCTGGACTCGGTGCTGCGCCGCCGCCTGCGCAGGAGGGCCGGGCTGGTGCGCAACGACCCGCTCGCCTCGCCGACCGGGTTCCCGTTCAAGGTCGCCGCCGTTCCGGGGACGCTGTCGGAGCAGGACGTGTACGAGGCCAGGCCCCGCCTGTGCGACCTGGGTTACCTGCGGACCCCGTACGAGAAGGCGGACGGCTCGATCGGTTACCGCTGCGCGGCCGAGCCGGTGGACGTCTACGTGCGCAAGGGCCGCCCGGCGGAGGAGACGGCCGGACGGCGCTGCCTGTGCAACGGCCTGCTGGCGGCGATCGGGCTGGGCCAGCACCGCCCCGGCGGGTACGCCGAGCCGCCGCTGCTGACGCTGGGCCAGGACACCGGTTTCCTCGACGGCCTGCCCGACGACCACTCGGCCGCCGACGTCGTGGCCCACATCCTGCTGGGCGCGCACCTGTAGCACCCGGCCTCTGCCATGATCGCCACATGAAACGCATGAGCGTCGTGCTGGTCTTTGCCGGGTTGCTGAGCCTCGCGATCCAGGGCGGCGCCGTTCACGCGGCGCCCGTGCCCGGCGCCCTCGACTCCGTCGTCGCGGCCGTCAAGAAGCAGTTCGCCGAGAAGAGCAGCGTGCGCTTCTCCGTCGCCCGTCGCGGCGGGCCGGAACCCGCCGTGCCGACCCGCATCTCCGGCGCCTACCGCTTCAACGCCTCCGGCATGTACTCCGCCGACACCACGGAGATCACCGAGGAGGGAACGGCGACGGGCCGGTACCGGGCGATCACCATCGGCCGGGAGTTCTGGTCGCAGGGCTACGTCCGTGCCAGGAACGGCAAGTACCTCTGGAAGTCGCCGTCGAAGGTGGGCGAATGGAGCGCGTGGCAGAACCTGGCCGGGGTCGTCTGGGGAGATGACCTGATCAACGGGATCAACCCGCACTTCCTCGACCTGGCCGCCTCCTACGACACGGCCAGCGCCGACGGCGGGACCGTCGAAGGCGTGGCCACGACCCTCCACAGCGGCACGGTGACGGTCTCCGACCTGGGCGAGCGGCAGGCCGGGATCACCTTCGGGACCGAGGAGGAAGAATACTCGGACAGCGGCCCGATCACCTGGAAGCTCTGGGTGGGCCCGGACCACCTGCCGCGACGTTTCCACGCGGTCATCGCCTTCATCCCGGCGCAGGGCGGCGACGCCAGGACCATGACGATGAACATCGTCTACCGGAGCTGGGGCAGCCCCGTCACCATCACGCCCCCGCCCGAGCACCGCATCTCCGACGACTGGTGACCGCTCAGCCGGCCGTGGCGGCGGCGCGGCGGACGGCCGCCGCGCGTACCGCGGTGAGCGTCAGGACGAGGGTGATCGCGGCCGTGACCGCCAGCAACCCCAGCTCGGTGACCGAGCTGGGGTTGTCGGCCGGCGCGACCTGGGCGACCAGGGCCCACCAGCAACGCCTGCTGAGCCGCCGAGAGCCCGAGCACCTCCTTCAGCCGGGGGCCGAGCGGGCTGAGCAGCGCCCAGGCCCGGAAGTTCACCGCGAAGCCCAGCGTCGCCAGGCCGAGCATCAGCGGTGGCCGGTGGGTGAGGTGTTCGTCATGTGCCCCTCACAGGGGTCACGAGAGGTGGTGGGGTGGCTCCGCGCGGGATGCCGGTGCCGCCGAGCCGTAGCCTGGTGTGGAAGTCCTCGACGGCGGCGAGCACGCCGGTGAGGATGCGGGGCGAGTCGCGGGCGGCCAGGGTGCGGTGGTAGGCGCACGCGGTGCGGACGGCCGCCGTCATGTCGGCCAGCGGCTCCTCCGCCAGCCGCCCGTCCGCCACGGCGGCCGCGATCCAGGCCAGGTACGCGCGCACGCGCCGCAGGTAGACGGCCCTGCTGGAGGGGGCCAGACGGGAGTGCGCCAGCGCGCCGGCGTAGGCGTGCAACAGCCCGTCGTACGGGGCGGGCAGCTCACCGGCGGCGGCGAGTGGGAGTGGGCGCATCGGTCCTCACCCGGTGGTGGCGAGCAGGGCACCGGCGGCCCCCAGCAGGACCACCGCCGCGCTCCGCACCGCGCTCATCGCCCGGCCCCCGACCGCCCGGCGCGGGAGGCCCCGGCCCCCGGACGCCCGAGCCGGGAGGCCCCTGCCCCCGGACGCCCGAGCCGGGAGGCCCCTGCCCCCGGACGCCCGGCGCCCGCGGGCACGGCCCGCCGCCGGTAGACGACGTACGGCCGCCACAGGTAGGCGACCGGCGCCGACCAGACGTGCACCAGCCGGGTGAACGGCCAGATGGCGGCCAGCAGCCAGGCGGACAGCGCGTGCAGCTGGAAGATCAGCGGCACGTCCGCCATCAGCGCGGGATCCGGCCGGAAGGTGAGCACCCCGCGGAACCACACGGCGATGGTGGCGCGGTAGTCGTAGCCGCCGCCGAGCAGGTTCTTGCCGATGGTCGCGGACAGGCCGAGGAGGATGACCACGCCGAGCACGGCGAACAGCACCTTGTCGGCGGTCGTGGTGGTGGTCCGGACGCGGGGGCTGGTGAGGCGGCGGGCCAGCAGCAGGCCGAGCCCGGCGACGACCATCAGCCCGGCCACGGTGCCGGCGCTCACCGACACGAGATGGTAGAGGTGCTCGTCCACGCCGACCGCCGCGGTCCAGCTCTTCGGCACGAGCAGGCCGAGCACGTGCCCGGCGATGGCGGCGAACGCACCGAGGTGGAACAGCGGCGACCCGAGCCGCAGCAGCCGGCTCTCCAGCACCTGGGTGGTGCGGGTGGTCCAGCCGAACTGGTTCACGCGCCAGCGCCAGACGTGTCCCACCACGAAGATCGTCAGAGTGATGTACGGGATCACGACCCAGAGCGCGACGCTCACGGCCGTACCTCCATTTCGTCGAGCGGCGGACCGTACGGCGCCAGGCCGACCTCCTCGGCGGGCGGCCCGGCCAGGGCCAGGTCGGCGACGGCGGCGCGGTCGGCCGCGGACAGCTCGGGCAGCTCGGCGTGCAGCGCGTCGAGCACCAGCGCGTACGGCGACCCGGCGGAGCGCAGGGCGGAGCGGATGAGCTCCAGCCCCCTGCGGTGCTGGCGCAGCGGCGCCTCGCCGGTGACGGGCCCCGCCAGGGCGGCGAACTCGCAGACCACCGGCAGGAAGTCGGGCAGCTCGCCCTCGGGCGGGACGAGCCCGGCCACCCGGTAGCGCTGCTTGAGCGTGAGCAGGGCCATGCCCCGGCGGCGGGTGTCGCCGTGCAGGTAGTAGGTGAGGTAGAGGCTGGACTTGCGGCGCAGGTCGAACGTCTCGACGTAGGAGCGGGCCAGCGGCATCGGCTCGCACTCGCGGTACCAGGCGGTGAACGCGACCAGCGCGTCCCGGCCCGGCGAGGCGGGCAGCGCGTCGGCGGCGCGGCACAGCTCGTCCCGGGCGGCCAGCAGGCCGTCGTCGGGGTACTGCAGGAGCAGCGACACCAGCCGCATGAACGCCGCTCTGCCCGCGCCGCGCCCGTCCGCCCGCTCTCCCGCACGTGCGTCGGCGGCGGGTGGCCGGGCGGCCGACACGACAGCCGGACGGCGGCGATCGGCGCGCCGGAGGCGGAGCTTCACGCCGCACCTCCGTCACGACCGGCGAAGAGCCTGAGCCCGAGACGCCCGTCGGCACGCCTCCCGGTCAGCCCGACCGGCGGGAAGCCCCCCATGCCGGGCCCGCCCTCTCCGTCGAGGCTGCACCCGTCCACCTGCCCGGCCAGCGCGGCGGCGTCCTCGCGGTGGGCGGCGGGCACGACGTACCGCTCCTCGTACTTGGCGATGGCCAGCAGCCGGTACATCTCCTCCACGTCGGCCGCCGTCATCCCCACGGCCTCCAGCAGCTCGCCCGGCCGGCTGCCGTCGAGGCTCCTGGCCCGCATGTACGCGCGCATGGCCGACAGCTTCATCAGCACCCCGGCCACCACCTCGGTGTCCCCCGCCGAGAACAGGCTCGCCAGGTAGTCGAGAGGGATGCGCAGGTCGGTGATGGCGTGGAAGACGTTGTCGGGGTCGTCGGCGTCCGCGCCGACGCCGGTGACGGCGTCCAGCACGGGCGACAGCGGCGGGATGTACCAGACCATGGGCAGCGTCCGGTACTCGGGATGCAGCGGCAGCGCCACCCGGTACTTCATGGCCAGCCGGTAGACGGGCGAGCGGCGGGCGGCGGCGATCCAGTCCTCGCTGATGCCGGCGGCGCGGGCGGCGGCGATCACGGCCGGGTCGTCGGGGTCGAGGAAGACCTGGCGCTGCGCCTCCAGCAGGTCGCGCGGGTCCTCGACGCGGGCCGCGCCGAGCACGGCGTCGGCGTCGTACAGGATGAGCCCGAGGTAGCGCAGGCGGCCGACGCAGGTCTCGGCGCACACGGTCGGCTGCCCTGCCTCGATGCGCGGGAAGCAGAATGTGCACTTCTCGGCCTTGCCGGTGCGGTGGTTGACGTACACCTTCTTGTACGGGCACGACGACACGCACATGCGCCAGCCCCGGCACCGGTCCTGGTCCACCAGGACGATGCCGTCCTCCTCCCGCTTGTACATCGCCCCGGACGGGCAGGCGGCCACGCAGGCGGGGTTGAGGCAGTGCTCGCAGATGCGCGGCAGGTGGAACATGAAGGTCTTGTCGAACTCCAGCTTCACCTTCTCGGCCATCGCGGCCAGGTTCGGGTCGGCGGGGGCGTGCTCGGGGGCGCCGCCCAGGTCGTCCTCCCAGTTCGCGCCCCAGGTGATGGCCAGGTCCTCGCCGGTGATGGCCGACTTGGGGCGGATCACCGGCGTGTGCGGGCCGGCGGGGGCGTTGAGCAGGGTGTCGTAGTCGTAGGTGGCCGGCTCGTAGTAGTCGTCCAGGCCGGGCAGGTCGGGGTTGGAGAACAGGTTGACCAGCCGCTTGATCCGGCCGCCCGCGCGGAGCTTGAGCCGGCCGCGCCGGTCGAGCTGCCAGCCGCCGTGCCAGCGCTCCTGGTCCTCGTAGCGCTTGGGGTAGCCGACGCCGGGCTTGGTCTCGACGTTGTTGAACCAGACGTACTCCACGCCGTCCCGGTTGGTCCAGGTCTGCTTGCAGGTGACGGAGCAGGTGTGGCAGCCGATGCACTTGTCCAGGTTCATCACCATGGCGACCTGTGCCATGACGCGCATCAGTAAGTCACCTCCTGGCCGCGGCGGCGGATCACGGTGACCTCGTCCCGCTGGTTGCCGGTCGGCCCGTAGTAGTTGAAGGCGTAGGTGAGCTGCGCGTACCCGCCGATGAGGTGGCTGGGTTTGAGCAGCAGGCGGGTCAGGGAGTTGTGCACGCCGCCGCGCCGGCCCGACCGCTCGGTGAGCGGGACGTTCACGTTGCGGTCCTTGGCGTGGTACATGAACACGGTCCCGGCCGGCATGCGGTGGGAGACGACGGCCCTGGCGACGACGACGCCGTTGCGGTTGTACGCCTCGATCCAGTCGTTGTCGGCGACCCCGATGCGGGTGGCGTCCTCGACGCTCATCCAGATCGTCGGCCCGCCGCGCGACAGCGCCAGCATGTACGCGTTGTCCTGGTACTCGGAGTGGATGGACCACTTGGAGTGCGGGGTCAGGTAGCGGACCGTCACCTCGGCGGCGCCCCCCTCGCCCTGCTCGCCGTAGTGGCGCGGCAGGTTGAGTGGCGGCCGGTAGGCGGGCAGCTGCTCCCCCAGCTCGATGATCCAGTCGTGGTCGAGGAAGAAGTGCTGGCGTCCGGTCAGCGTGTGCCACGGCTTGTCGCGCTCGACGTTGATCACGAACGCGGAGTAGCGGCGCCCGCCGGTCTCGGAGCCCGACCACTCGGGCGAGGTGATCACCGGCTGCGGCCTGGACTGCGTGTCGGCGAACGTGATGCGCTTGCCCTCGTGCTCGGCGGCCAGATCCGCCAGCCGGGTCCCGGTGCGCCGTTCCAGCGTCTCGAAGCCCTGCGTGGACAGCCGGCCGTTGGTCGTGCCGGACAGCGCGAGGATGGCCTCGCACATGCGGTCGGCCGTCTCCAGCGAGATCCGGCCCTCGGGGGTGGCGCCGTTCTTGTCGCGCAGGTGCACCAGCTCGGGCCCGACCTGGTAGGTGATGCCCTTGGTGGTCAGCCCGAGCTTGCCGAACAGCGGCCCGATGCCGCGCATGCGCTCGGCGACCGCCGGGTAGTCGCGCTCGACCGTGACGAGCTTCGGCATCGTCCTGCCGGGGATCGGCTCGCACTCGCCGTGCTTCCAGTCGAGCACCCGCCCGCCGGGCTGGGCCAGCTCGTCGGGCGTGTCGTGGGTGAGCGGCACCGCCAGCACGTCCGTACGCCTGCCGAGGTGGGTGGCGGCCAGCTTCGAGAAGGCGTCGGCGAGGCCGAGGAAGACGTCGTAGTCGGCGCGGGTCTGCCAGGGTGGCGCGATGGCCGGGTTGAAGGCGTGCACGAACGGGTGCATGTCGGTGCTGGACAGGTCGTGCTTCTCGTACCAGGTGGCGGCGGGCAGCACGACGTCGGCGAACAGCGCCGTGGACGTCATCCGGAAGTCGATCGTGGTCAGCAGGTCGAGCTTGCCCTCGGCGGCCTGGTCGCGCCAGGTCACCTCGACCGGGTGGGTGCCCTCCTCGTTGCGGGTCTCGGCGTCGGCGCCGAGCAGGTGGCGCAGGAAGTACTCGTTGCCCTTGCCGGAGGAGCCGAGCAGGTTGGCCCGCCAGACGGTGAGCACGCGCGGGAAGTTGGCCGGGTCGCCGGGGTCCTCGGCGGCGAAGCGCAGGCGGCCCGAGGTCAGCTCGTTCACCACGTGCTCGGCGACGGGGACGCCCTTCGCCCGGGCCTCCTCGGCGAGGTCGAGCGGGTTGCGGTCGAACGTCGGGTGCGACGGCAGCCAGCCCAGCCGGGCGGCCTGGGCGTTGCAGTCGGCGAACGACCGGCCCTCGAACAGGCCCTCGCCCAGCGGGCTGGCCAGCTCGTCCGCGCCGATCCGCTCGTAGCGCCACTGGTCGGTGGCCAGGTACCAGAACGCGGTGCCGGCCATGTGCCGGGTCGGCCGCTGCCAGTCGAAGGCGAAGGCCAGGTGCTGGAAGCCGGTGATCGGCCGGACCTTCTCCTGGCCGACGTAGTGCCCCCAGCCGCCGCCGTTGACGCCCTGGCAGCCGGTCAGCGTGGTCAGCGCCAGGAACGCGCGGTAGATCTGGTCGGAGTGGAACCAGTGGTTGGTGCCGGCGCCCATCGCGATCATCGAGCGGCCCTCGGTGACCTCGGCGTTGCGGGCGAACTCGCGGCCGATCCTGGCGATCGTGGCGACCGGCACCGAGGTGATCTCCTCGGCCCAGGCCGGCGTGTACGGCTGCGCGGCGTCGTCGTAGCCGGTGGGCCACTGCCCGGGCAGCCCGTCGCGCGCCACCCCGTACTGGGCCAGGAGCAGGTCGAACACGGTCGTGACGAGCTTGCCGGCCACCTCGGTGACGGGCACGCCGCGCCGCATGACGGAGCCGCCCTCGCTCTGGCCCTCGTCGAACCGCGGCAGGTCCACCTCGACCGCGCGCCCGCCGAGCGGCGAGTGAGCGGACGCCACGCCGTCCAGGCCGAGTGGCGAGTGAGCGGGCGCCACGCCGTCCAGACCGAGCGGCGAGTGAGCGGACGCCGCCCCGTCCAGGCCGAGCAGCGTCAGCGCGGGCTCGGCGCCGTCCAGGTCGAGGTTCCAGCGGCCCTCGCCCTCCTGGCCCCAGCGGAAGCCCAGCGAGCCGTTCGGCACCACGGGCGCGCCACTGGCCGCGTCCAGGAAGACGGTCTTGAACTGCGCGTTCTCGCTCTCCTCGCCGAGGTCGGCGGCGGTCACGAAGCGGCGCGGGACGTAGGCGTCGCCGCGCGGCTCCAGCGTGACCAGGAACGGCAGGTCCGTATATTTCCGTACGTAGTCGGTGAAGTAGGGGACCTGGCGGTCGCGGAAGAACTCCGACAGCACCACGTGCCCCATCGCCATGGCCAGCGCGCCGTCGGTGCCCGGATGCGGGGACAGCCAGTCGTCGGCGAACTTGACGTTGTCGGCGTAGTCGGGGCTGACCGCGACGACCTTGGTGCCCTGGTAGCGGGCCTCGGTCATGAAGTGGGCGTCCGGCGTCCTGGTGACCGGGATGTTGGAGCCCCACATGATCAGGTAGCGGGAGTTCCACCAGTCGGCGGCCTCGGGCACGTCCGTCTGGTCGCCCCAGACCTGCGGCGAGGCGATCGGCAGGTCGGCGTACCAGTCGTAGAAGGACAGCAGCGTGCCGCCGATCATCGACAGGAAGCGGGTGCCGGCCGCGAACGAGGCCATCGACATGGCCGGGATGGGGGAGAAGCCGACGACCCGGTCGGGCCCGTACCGCTTGATGGTGTGCACGTGGGCGGCGGCCATCAGCTCCAGGACCTCCTCCCAGCTCGACCGCACGAACCCGCCCTTGCCGCGCGCCCGCTTGTAGGCCCGCGCACGCTCCGGGTCGCCGGTCAGCTCCGCCCAGGCCAGCACGGGGTCGCCCAGCCGGTCGCGCGCCTCCCGCCACATCTCCAGCAGCACCCCGCGCACGTACGGGTAACGCACGCGCGACGGCGAGTAGGTGTACCAGGAGAACGAGGCGCCACGGGGGCAGCCGCGCGGCTCGTACTCGGGCGATCCCGGCCCCACCGACGGGTAGTCGGTGGCCTGGTGCTCCCAGGTGATCAGGCCGTCCTTGACGAAGACCTGCCACGAGCACGAGCCCGTGCAGTTCACCCCGTGGGTCGAGCGCACGACCTTGTCGTGCGCCCACCGGTCCCGGTAGAAGCGGTCCCACGCTCCCGGGTCGATCTGGTGCAGGGTACGGCCGTCGGCGGACACCTCCGCCCTGGTGAAGAACTTCCTGGCGGCAAGCAACGGCCCCATCCCGGGCACCGCGTCGATATCACTCACGTGCTCAGCCTCGTGGCTGCCGTCCGGCCCGAGGCAGGGACCAAAGTCCCCAGTGAGGGGTCCGATGGACCCCTCAGGGAGGGCTTACCAGGTGACCCAGAGGTCCTGCAGGCCGCCTGACATCATGCCGGTGCGCAGGCGCAGGTCTCCGGGGTGGTCGCGGAGCCGCAGGCCGGGCAGGCGGCTGGTCAGCGTGCCGAGCACCACCTGAAGCTCCAGCCGGGCCAGCGGCTGCCCGAGGCAGTAGTGCGGGCCGGCGCCGAACGTCAGGTGCTGGGCGCCGTTCTCGCGGCGCGGGTCGAACCGGTCGGGGTCGGCGAACTTGGCCCGGTCGCGGTTGGCGGCCGCGAGGTGCGGGATCACCGTGCTGCCCGCGGGCACCGTGGCGGTGCTCAGCTCGACGTCCTCGGTGCTGAACCTGGGCAACCCGCCGAGCACCGACAGCGTGCTGTCCAGGCGCAGCACCTCCTCGACGGTGCCGGGGATCAGCTCGGGGTCGTCCACGACGTCCTCGTAGCGGCTCCTGTCGGCCAGCAGCATGGCCGTCATGATGGCGATCATGTTCGAGGTCGTCTCGTGGCCCGCCAGCAGCAGCGCGCGCACGGTGGCGACGAGCTCCTGCGCGCTGAGGCGGTCGTCCTCGGTGTCGGTGATCCGGGTCAGCTCGCTGAGCAGGTCGTCGCCGGGGTGGGCGCGGTTGCGCTCGATCAGGTCGGAGACGTAGCCGTTGAACTCGCGATAGGCCTGGTCGACCTCGTCCTGGGTGTAGCGGGTCAGCGTCAGCATGACGCGCGACCAGTGCGCGAACCTGTCCTGATCCTCGACCGGCGCGCCGACCAGCGCGCAGATGACGCGTACGGGCAGCTGCATGGCCAGCCCGGCCGACAGGTCGCCCGGGGAGCCCTTGGCGAGCATGGCGTCGAGCAGGTCGTCGGTCATCGCCTGGATCCGGGGCCGCCACAGCTCCATCCTGCGCAGCGTGAACCAGCCGCTGAGCAGCCGCCGCCAGCGCAGGTGCCCCTGGCCGTCGCGGATGCGGGCGACGCCGGCCCGGCGGCGGTTGAAGAGCCCGCCGTCCTCGGTGGTGGCCAGCCTGGCGGCGCCGTCCCTGGCGAGGTCGCGGCTGAAGCGCGGATCGGCCATCACCATTCGGGCGTCGTCGTACCTCGTGACCACGGTGGCCACGTCGCCGCTCGGCAATCGTACGGAGGCCACCGGGCAGCTCTCGCGCAGCTGCGCGAGCTGGGGCGGCGGTTCCAGAGCGGTGGGGCGGTCGAACGGGAAATCAGGGATCGCGTCAGCCATCGCCTTTGTCCTCCGACTGGGGAGTCCGACCCCTACGAATATAAGAAGATCATCAATTGCTGACAATCGCCTTCATTCGACGGGGACGGATTCGGCGCCGCCACCACTCGGAACCTCTAGTGAGCGGCTTCGTACTGCTCCACGACGGTGGAGGCGATACGGCCCCGCTCGCTCACCGGCAACCCCTGGGCCTTGGCCCAGCGCCGGATCTCCGTGGCCTTCTCACGGCTCACGGCACGCGAGGACAGCGCGCCGGGGCGGCGGCCGCGCAGCACGCGGTCGGCGCGGACCGCACGGGCCTTGGTGATATAGGGGGCCAGAGCCTTCTCCAGCTTCTCCCTGTTCGAGCCCGACAGATCGATCTCGTAGTTCACTCCGTCGAGCGCGAACCGTGTCGTGCCCTCGGCCTCACTGCCGTCGATGTCATCGATAAAGGACTCAACAATACGCTTCGCCATAAGGGTGCTCCAATTAACGTCACGGGCTGCAGGTACTGTAGCCCGCTTCAGCACATCGTGCATCACCGAGGGGTGCGATACCTGCGCAAACGACTTTAGCGAACCCGCCCCGCACCAGCACGTGACTTGCACATGATGGAACCGGACAGCCGCTCGTCCGAGATCACCGGCGGGCGCGCATTGAAGTTGAATTCAAACCTTTCCCTTGCTGCATAGGGCTTTCCGGCGCCGGCCCGCCCCGCGTCAGGAGTCTTCCGGGACGCGGGGCGTGGGCTCTACCTGCCGCGCTGTTTCCCAGAGATAGTCGAACTGCTCGACCCAATAGGCGTACCAGCGCTCGTGCCGCTCGCGAGTGAGGTCCACGTGCATACGCGCGAAAGTGGACTGGCCCGCCCCGTGCAATTCGACGATCGCGCGGCCCTGCCAGGCGTCCGGATCGGTGAGCACGAGGCTGAAACCGGGGTTGTAGGGGAACAGCCGGTACTCCACCTTTCCCGGCGTCTTCCAGCCGCGCATTCGCGCCAGCCGTTCCAGCACCGCGCCGAGCGCGACGGGCAGGCTCTGGATCTGATGGTCGTCCGACTCGTCGAGCTGCTTGCGGGCGATCTGGATGGCCTCCTGGCGGTCGGGGTCCAGCACCACGACCCGCACCCGCGCGTCCCGGTGCTGCAGCACGCTGGTGCGCAGGGTCTCGCACACGTACGGGGACAGCAGGTTGGCGGCGGACGGCGCGAAGATGCGCACCTCGCGGACCCCGTCGAAGAGCCTGGGCAGGGGCGTCTCGTCGAAGTCGGCCCGGTCGCCGAGCACGTCCCGGCCGCCGCGCGGCTGCTCGGGCAGGGTGGCGCGGTAGAGCAGGACGCCGAGGCCGGCCAGTGCGGCCGCCCACTTGACCTCTTCCGAGACGACGTCGCTGATCACCGAGACGACGGCGAAGAGCAGCAGGATGAGGGCCATCGCGTAGGTTTCGATGTTCTTGCGCGCCCGCACGTCGGTCTTGACCCGTCGCAGCAACCTCATCGCCACCGCCTCACGTCGGCCCGGTCCTGACTCCATTCTGGAGTGCCGGGCGTCCGCCCGCCCATGAAACTTTCATCCCTGCCGCCACCTGCCTCTCAGCCACCCACCTGGGCGGAGTCACGGGGCTGCGCAGAACGACGCAGTGGATTTGCAAACGGTTGCAGCATCGCGCTTCCGGAGGGGATCGGCCTGTGGTTGACTCGCCCTCACTTCGGGAAAGCGCTTACCCGCCCTTCCATCTCGAAACGGAGTTCCGCGTGCGCGAACAGGAACGATTCGGCAGAAGGCTGGCGGTCGTGCTGGCCACCGGCCTCCTCGCGACCGGAGGACTGGTGGTCGCGCTCAACGGCACCGCCTCGGCCGCCCCGGCCAACGGCGACTACACGCTCGTCAACTCGAGCAGCGGGCTGTGCGCCACCGTACCCGGCCAGAGCACCGGCGACGGCGTCCAGCTCACCCAGAGCACCTGCTCGGGCGGCGCCGGGCAGGTCTTCACCCTCACCGCCTCCGGCAGCGCCTTCCAGATCAAGGCCCAGCACAGCGGCAAGTGCGCGGGCGTGCGCGACGCCTCCACCTCCGCGGGCAAGGCCGTCCAGCAGGAGGGCTGCACCGGGGCCGCCTCGCAGACCTGGCAGCTCACGGCGTCCGGGTCCGCCTACCGGGTGGTCAACTCCAACGGCGGCAAGTGCCTCAACGTCAAGGACAACTCCACCGCGTCCGGCGCGCTTCTGCAGCAGAACTCCTGCGACTCGGCCGCCACCAAGCAGTGGACGCTGCGGGCCGCCGGCGGCTCCGGCCCCGACCCCACGCCGACGCCCACGCCCACGCCGACCGTCACCCCGACCAGCGGCGGCGGGGACGGCAGCGGCCCCTGGCCGACCGCCACGGGCAGCGTCAAGCTCGCCGACACCCAGCAGGTCACCAACTTCGACGGTGGCATGAAGAGCTACTACGGCATCGGCGACGGCGGCCAGAGCGAGAGCCAGGACCCGATGTTCGAGGTCGCCAACGGCGGCACGATCCAGAACGTGATCATCGACGCCCCCGCCGGTGACGGCATCCACTGCCTCGGCTCGTGCACCATCCGCAACGTGTGGTGGAACGACGTCGGCGAGGACGCCGCCACGTTCATGAGCTCCAACTCCTCGGCGACCTACCTGGTGGACGGCGGCGGCGCCAAGTCCGGCTCCGACAAGGTCTTCCAGCACAACGGCGCCGGCACCGTCACCATCAAGAACTTCCAGGTGCACAGCTCAGGCAAGCTCTACCGGGCCTGCGGCAACTGCTCCTCCTCCTACCAGCGGCACGTGCGGATGGAGGGCGTCACCGCCCGCTCCACCAAGGTGCTGGCCGGCATCAACACCAACTGGGGCGACACCGCGCGCTTCAGCCGGATCACGGTGTACGGCAGCGCGGTCATCTGCGAGAAGTACCGTGGCGTGCCGAAGGGCAGCGAGCCCACCAAGATCGGTGAAGGCGCCGACGGGGTGAACTGCATCTACTCCCCGTCCGACATCACCTGGCGCTGACCCGGCGCGTGGCCCCCGACCGCAGGCCGGTCGGGGGCTCCGCCATGTCACTCGGGGATGCTGGCGAGCTTGTCGGGGTTGCTCAGGACGTAGACGTCCCGTACCTGCTCGCCGTCGGCGGTCAGGTCCAGCACCATCACGGCGAACGGCCCCTCCTCCGACAGCAGCACCACGGACGGGTCGCCGTTGACCTGCTGGTAGCGCAGCTCGACGTCCTGGTTGTGGCGGGTGCCCGCGACGATCGTGCGCGCCACCTTGTCCCGGCCGCGGATCGGGCGCGGCCCGCCCACCGCCGACTTGCCGCCGCCGTCGGGCCACAGCGTGACGTCCGGCGCGAGCAGCTCCATCAGCGCGCCCAGGTCGCCGCCGAACGCCGCCTCCACGAACCGCTCGGTGACCGCCTGGTGCGTCCGCCGGTCGATCCTGGCCCTGGGCCGCCGCGCCTGCACGTGCTCGCGGGCCCGGTGCGCGATCTGGCGGACCGCGGCCGGGCTGCGGTCGATCATCCCGGCGATCTCGGTGTGCCGGTAGGCGAACACCTCGTGCAGCACGAACACCGCCCGCTCCAGCGGGGTGAGCGTCTCCAGGACCACCAGCATGGCGATCGACACCGACTCCGCCCGTACGGCGGGATCGGCCGCGTCTGTGGCCAGCGGCTCGGGCAGCCACGGGCCCAGGTAGGTCTCCTTGCGCCTGCGCAGCGCGCTCTGGTGGGCCAGGGCCTGGTTGACCGCGATGCGCACCAGGTAGGCGCGGTGGTTCTCGATCGTCTCCAGGTCCTTGGCCGACCACGCCAGCCAGGTCTCCTGGAGCACGTCCTCGGTGTCGCCGACCGTGCCCAGCATGTTGTAGACGATGGAGAACAGCAGCTCGCGATGGCCGGCGAACAACCGGGAGGCCCTGCTCTCCTGTGTCTGCGTCTGCTCCATCCCCGCTCCCCGTGCCGGTGCCGTCGTATCCACGATCAAGAGCTCGCCGGGGGCCCCGAGTGTGACGCGATCCGCGCAGGTGTGATCCGCATCATAGGAACCCCGCCAGGGTGTCACAAACGCGACCGCCAGGACGTCTTAGAGGTACCTGAGTGACAGCGAGGTGAATCATGGCCTGGCGGATCGCCATGGACGCCACCGAGGCGACGCTTACGACGAGCACGTCCAAGGACCCCCTGTATACGCTTCCCGGTCTCGACGGCGCCTTCTACCTGCGGCCGGGCGGTGAGCTGGCGGGCTTCGCGCTGCGGCTGCCGCTGCCCTCCCGGCGCGGCGGGCAGCGGGACCTGTGGTGGGAGGCGGCCGACCTGGACCGCGAAGGGCGGGCCTGGCTGCGGTACGGGCAGCAGGAGGTGTGCCGGGAGGTGTCCGTGTTGTGCAGGCAGATCCCGGGTGAGCGGCCCTACGAGAAGATCGTGCTGGAGACGGCGTTCTCCTCCTGGAGCCTGCGCCTGCCCGGGGTGCCGTTGCTGCGGCCGCGCCGGTTGACGTTGCGGCTCTTCAGCGAGTTGCGGACGGTGGAGAGCACGCCCGACCTGCCACGCTGAGGCGGGCGGGGGTCGTTCAGCAACCGGTTGCCGGAAAGTCCGGCGTCGAGCACGGCTGTGGCCCATGGGCACTGCCCAGACGGGCTCAGCTGAAGTCGGCGCGGTGGTCGGCGACCCACTGGGCGTAGGTGCGGGCGGGGCGGCCGGTGAGGTCCTCGACGACGGAGTTGACCGGCGCCGGCTTGCCCACCGTCGCCTCCATCAGGTCGAACAGCGCGTTGACGAACGCCGGGTCCATGAACTGGCCGAGCTGCGCCCTGACCGGCCCGGCGTCGAGCTCCTCGAAGCTCAGCGGTCGGCCGAGCACCGTGCCGAGCACGCGCACCTGCTCGGCCTGGGTCATGGACTGGGGCCCCGTCAGCTCGTACACCCGGCCCGCGTGCCCGTCGCCGGTCAGCACCCGGGCCGCCACCGCGGCGACGTCGCCCTCGTGGACGGGCGCGCTGGTGGCGCCGGCGTACGCGCCGCGCACGACGTCGGAGCCGCCGAGCTGCATGGCGTACGACAGCGAGTTGACGGCCGGGAAGAACAGCCGCAGGATCGTCCACTCGGCCCCGGTGGCCTTGACGGCCTGCTCGACGCCGTGGTGGTAGGCGGCGATCACGTCGGGCTGCCGGTCGGCCCCGTCGATCACGGCCCCGGAGGACAGGAACACGATCCGGCCGACTCCGGCCCGCCGCGCGGCACGCAGCAGCGGCGCCGCCTCCATGCCGTACGGCAGGACGAGGAAGAGGGCGCGCACCCCGCTCAGCGCCGGCGCGAGCGTCTCCTCCTGCGTCAGGTCGCCCCGCACGACCTCGACCCCGGCGGGCAGCCCTGCCCTCTCCGGGGTGCGGCTCAGCGCCCTGACCCGGTGCCCCTCGGCGGCGAGCGCTTCGACGGTCTGCCGACCGAAGTGGGCCGTGGCCCCGACTACCAGGATCATCTTCGTCCTCCTCTGTGCATCCGGCGGAACTCTCCGCCGTGGACCCCACTCTATCAGAACGGAATGCTTCGTTCCTCCACGGGCCGACCAACTGTGGCCGCCATTGAATTGCCTAAAGCCTTTAGGTATTTGCATACTGTGTTGCGGCAAATGGAGGCAGGGTTATGGCACGGGCAGGGCTGACCGCGGAGCGTCTGGTGCGGGCGGGCGCGGAGCTGGCCGACGAGATCGGGTTCGACCAGGTGACCGTCTCGGCCGTGGCCAGGCGGTTCGACGTCAAGGTGGCGAGCCTGTACTCGCACGTGAAGAGCTCCCACGACCTCAAGACGAGGATCGCGCTGCTCGCCTTGGAGGAGATGGCCGACCGGGCGGCCGAGGCGCTGGCCGGGCGGGCGGGCAAGGACGCGCTGACCGCCCTCGCCGGCGTCTACCGCGACTACGCCCGCGAGCACCCTGGCCGCTACGCCGCCGCCCAGCTCAGGCTCGACCCGGAGACGGCGGCCGCCGGCGCGGGCGTGCGGCACGCGCAGCTGACACGGGCCATCCTGCGCGGCTACGACCTGGCCGAGCCCGACCAGACGCACGCCGTACGACTGCTGGGCAGCGTCTTCCACGGCTACGTCAGCCTGGAGCTGGGCGGCGGGTTCGACCACAGCGCGCCCGACACCCAGCAGACCTGGTCCCGCACCATGGACGCCCTCGACGCCCTCCTGCGCAACTGGCCCCCCGCGGCCACCGAAGACCTGTAGCGATCGGCTGACATCATGCTCATCACCACCCCCATCACCGAGACCCTCGTCCGCGGCGCCGCCGACCTGGAGCGCACCGAGCACGGCCTGCTGCCGCACCGGCTGCCCGCGCGGGCCCGCGCGCAGTGCGCCGACGGCCAGCTCGCCGTGGCCGAGTCGCAGCCCTCCGGCGTGCGGCTGGCCTTCCGCACCACGGCCACCACCGTCGAGCTGGACGCGCTGCCCACCAAGCGCGTCTACCTGGGCGCGCCGCCCCGCCCCGACGGCGTGTACGACCTGCTCGTCGACGGCCGCCTGACCGGCCAGGCGAGCTTGCCCGACGGCGATACGGTGACCGTCGACCTCGCCACCGGCTCCGCCGAGCACCGGCCCGGCCCGGTCGGCACCGTCCGCTTCACCGGGCTGCCCGCGCGGGAGAAGGACGTCGAGCTGTGGCTGCCGCACAACGAGACCACCGAGCTGGTCGCGCTGCGTACCGACGCCGCGATCGAGCCGCTGCCCGGCCGCGGGCGCAGGGTGTGGCTGCACCACGGCAGCTCGATCAGCCACGGCTCCGACGCGGCGAGCCCCAGCACCACGTGGCCGGCCCTGGCCGCCTCCCTGGCCGGGCTGGAGCTGATCAACCTCGGGATGGGCGGGAGCGCGCTGCTCGACCCGTTCACCGCCCGCGCCATGCGGGACACGCCCGCGGACCTGATCAGCGTCAAGATCGGCATCAACCTGGTCAACGCCGACCTGATGCGGCTGCGCGCGTTCGGCCCGGCGGTGCACGGCTTCCTCGACACCATCCGTGAGGGCCATCCGACCGCGCCGCTGCTGGTCGTCTCGCCCCTCTACTGCCCCATCCACGAGGACACCCCGGGGCCCGGCGCGTTCGACTTCGCCGCGCTCAGCACCGGCAGGCTGCGCTTCCGCGCCACCGGCGACCCCGCCGAGCGGGCCGCGGGCAAGCTGACGCTGGGCGTCATCCGGGAGGAGCTGGCCCGCATCGTCGAGCAGCGGCGGGCCGGCGACCCGCACTTGCGCTACCTCGACGGCCGCGACCTCTACGGCGAGGCCGACCACGCCGAGCTGCCGCTGCCCGACGAGCTCCACCCGGACGCCGCCACCCACCGCCTCATCGGCGAGCGCTTCGCCAAGCTGTCCGGCTGCTGAGCCCGCCTGGTCAGTCGAGCCTGCCCTCGCGGGCGCCGGCCAGCGCCTCCCCCTCCGGCTCGCCCTCGTCGGTGACGTCGTCGTCGATGAGGAAGCCGCCCGACTGGTGCCGCCAGAGCCTGGCGTACGGGCCCTGCGCCTGGAGCAGCTCGCCGTGGGTGCCCTGCTCGACGATGCGGCCCTTGTTGAGCACGACGAGCCGGTCCATCCGGACGACCGTGCTCAGCCGGTGGGCGACCACGAGCGCGGTGCGCCCCTGCATCAGCCGCCACAGGGCCTCCTGGACGAGCAGCTCGCTTTCGGAGTCGAGAGCGCTCGTGGCCTCGTCCAGCAGCAGGATCGGCGCGTCCCGCAGGATGGCGCGAGCCAGGGCCAGGCGTTGCCGCTGGCCGCCGGAGAGCTTGACGCCGCGCTCCCCCACCAGCGTGTCGAACCCGTCGGGCAGCGACTCGGCGAACTCCGTGACGTGCGCCGCCCGCGCCGCCTGGAGGATCTCGGCGTCGGTGGCGTCCGGCCGGGCGAAGGCGATGTTGTCGCGGATCGACCGGTGGAACATGGCCGGCTCCTGCGGCACGTACGCGATGAGGCTGCGCAGGTCGGCCTGGCGCAGCCGGGCGATGTCCTGGCCGCCGATGAGGATGCGGCCGCCGTCGATGTCCATCAGCCGCAGCAGCAGCCGGGTGAGCGTGCTCTTGCCGCCGCCGGACTGGCCGACCAGCCCGATCCTGGTGCCGCTGGGGATGTCGAGATCGAGGCGGTCGAACAGGGGCGGCCCGTCGCCGTAGGCGAAGCGCACCCGCTCGAAGCGCACGCTCGCGTCGGCGGGCCGCAGCGGCTGCGGGTCGGGCGGGTCCACCACGGTCGGCGGGTCGAGCAGCAGCTCGGTGAACTGCGCGGCCTCCGTGAGCACGCTCTCCAGGCGCCGGTAGATCTGGTTGAACTCGAACATGATGCTGATCGTGTTCGTGTAGTAGGTGAAGGTCACCACGATGGCCTCCACCCCCAGCCCGCCGCGCAGCGCCACGGCCAGGAGCAGGCCCACGGCGCTGGTCAGCACCGACATCGGCGCGACGACGGTGTCGACGCGCAGGTTGCCGTAGTCCCACGAGCGCAGCGACAGCCTGGTCTGCTCGGCGATCCTGGCGCGGTGCTCGGTGGCCTCGCGGTCCTCGGCGGCGAACGCGCGTACGGTGTCCATGTTGGACAGCACGTCGGCCACGTGACCCGACACCCGCACCTTGGCCGCCTCGCGCTCGTCCACCAGCGCCTGGCGGCGGCGGATGAGCGGGGCGACGAGGAAGCCGGTGACGACGATGAGCCCCAGCAGCACGATGACCAGCAGCGGGTCGTAACTCCACAGCACCACCGAGGCGAAGGTCAGCGGCACCAGCTTGGCCATGATGGAGAACGTCATCGTGTCGACGAAGTCCTCGAACCTGCTGGAGAAGCCCAGCACCCGCTTGGTCAGCGAGCCGGCGAAGTTGTCGTGGAAGAACGCGGCGTCCTTGACGAGCAGCTCGTCCATGCCGACGACGCCGAGCCGCTCGATGCCGCGCGCGTCCGTCCGGTTGAGGAAGTGCAGGCCCACCCGCCAGAACACCTCGCCCGCCAGCAGCAGGCCGCCGAAGGCGAGCACGTACGGCAGCAGCGCGTCCACGGCGCCGTCACCGCCGCCGGCCAGGTGCCCGACGAGTGCGGCCACCGCCAGCGGCGCCAGGTAGTACAGGCAGACGTTGCCCAGGGCCGGCAGCGTCAGGGCCGGCGCGGCGACCCGCCACTGGCGCCTGAGCTCGCCGAAGTAGTAGCGCAGGACCAGCAGGATCGAGGATTTACGCGGGGACGGAGTGTCTCCGGAGCCTTCGCGTGTCCCGAGCACAGTCATCCGCCCTCCCCGAACGCCGATACCCGCCGTCGTCATGCTGCCGCAGTCCGTACGCGAGGAGCGACTGATTTTTCTCCCCCGCGAACTCGATCACCGTCCCCTGTTGTGCGCGCGGCGGGGGTTCCTGGACGACGCCGGGCGGAGCCGCCGCTCCGCCCGGCGCGGGCTCACGAGGTCAGAAGGCCAGCTCCCGCCAGGTCCGCACCTCCTCGGCGGTCAGCGTCCTGGACAGGATGGCGGCGCGATCCACGCCTCCGGTCATGCGCTGGCCGCCGCCCTGGTCGGCGCCGAAGCGCAGCGGCCGGGCGGCGCAGCCGGTGATGCCGTCGGCGCCGACCTGGCCGGTGGCCACGCGCGTGCCGTCCACGTAGAGGGCGAGCGTGCCGGTGCGGTCGAGGGTGACCACGAGGTCCAGCCAGCGGCCGGTGGGCAGGGTGGCGTTGAGGGTGACGTTCGCGCCGGCGCCGATGAAGCGCACCTGGTGCGACGGGGTGACGTCGATGAGCACGCCGTCGGTGCCCGGGTCGCCGGACGGCTGGGAGTCGAACAGCCTGCGGTAGCCGCTGCCCTGGACCTTCACCTCGGCGGCGAACGTGGCCTCACGCACCACGCCGAGCGTGGTGTTCGCGGTGGTCAGGTACGTGCTGCCGTCGAGCACCAGCCCGCTGCCCGACGGGGCGGCGGGGTCGTAGGCGGCGGTGCCGCCCGCGACGGTGGCGTCACGGCCGTTGCCGGAGCTGTCGGCGACCGTTGCGCCCTCCTTCGGGTCCCAGGCGACCAGGACGGAGCCGGCCGGGGCGGGCGCGCACGGCTCCAATGCGAGCACGGCGGAGGCCGCGCCCCGCCACGAGTCGCCGGCGACCGAGGCGGACAGCACCGCCCGCCGCGAGCCGTCGGCCGGCCCCGGCGTGACGGTGAAGGTGGCGGTACGCGACCGGCCGGGCGCCACGCCCGCCAGGTGCCGGGTCGCCGGCGCGGCGGTCCAGCCCTGCGGCACGGTGAGCGTCACGTCGGCGGCGGGCACCGACCTGCGGCGGGTGGCCGCGACGGTGACCCGCGCCTCGAACGGCGTGCCAGGGGTGGCGGTGGCGGGCGCCTGCAGGGTGACGGCGGCCTCGTTCTGGATCGTGTACGTCTTGCCCGCGCGGGCGTTCCAGCTCAGCGTGTCGCCGTCGCGGCGCGGCCCCACCTCGTGCCCCTGCTCGTCGTGGACGCGGTAACGGCCGGCGATGAACGACGACCTGACCTTGATCGGCCCGGTCCTGCCCGGCCGGACGGTGATCGTGTCGGGGGCGCCGTCCTTCCAGGCGGCGTCCACGGTGACGTCGCCGCGGGCGCGCAGGCCCTGGACGGAGCCGTCGCGCCAGGTGCTGGGCAACGCGGGCAGCACGTGCACCACGTCGTGCTGGCTCTGCAGCAGCATCTCGGCGACGCCGGAGGTGGCGCCGAAGTTGCCGTCGATCTGGAACGGCGGGTGGGTGTCCCACAGGTTGTCCAGCGTGGACGCCTTGAGCTGCTCGGCCAGCATCTTGTGCGCGTGGTCGCCGTCCAGCAGCCGCGCCCAGAAGTTGATCTTCCACGCCTTGGACCAGCCGGTGCCGCCGTCGCCGCGCGCCGTCAGCGACACCTTCGCCGCCTCGGCCTCCGGGGTTCCGGGCAGGATCTGGTTGCCGGGGTGCAGGGCGTACAGGTGGGAGACGTGCCGGTGGGTGTCGGTCCTGGAGTCCCAGTCGCTCTTCCACTCCTGGAGCTGGCCCCAGGAGCCGACGCGCAGGCCGGGGTCGAGCTCGGCCAGGGCCGCGCTCACCTCGTCCTGGAAACCCGCGTCCGTCTTCAGCTTCCTCGCCGCCGCCAGGGCGTTGGTGAACACCTCGCGGACGATCTGCTGCGACATCGCCGCGCCCGCCGAGAAGTCGCCGTGCTCGGGCGAGTAGCTCGGCGAGACGACGAGCTTGCCGTCGCGCGGGTCGGTGTGCAGGAAGTCGAGCCAGAACTCGGCCGCGCCCTTGAGCACCGGGTACGCGGTCTCGCGCAGGTAGGCCTCGTCACCCGTGAAGCGGTAGGTGTCGTACAGGTGCTGGGTGGTCCAGGCCGCCGCCTCGGGGAACCAGAAGGAGCTGGCGTAGTCGTGCACGCCGGTGAAGCCGAACGGGTTGGTCTCGTTGTTGACCACCCAGCCGCGGGCGCCGTACAGGTCCTGGGCGGTCTTGCGGCCCGGGGCCACCAGCGCGGTGATGTAGCGGTCGTACGGCGTGGTCGTCTCGTGCAGGTTGGTCTGCTCGGCGAGCCAGTAGTTCATCTGCAGGTTGATGTTGACGTGGTAGTCGGCCGACCAGGGCGGGTTGGTGACGTTGTTCCACACGCCTTGCAGGTTCGCCGGGAGCAGGTCGTTCTCCCGGGAGGAGGAGATGAGCAGGTAGCGGCCGTAGGCGAAGAACAGCGCCTCCAGCGCCCTGTCGTCGGCCGAGACGCCGCCGGTGTAGTTCCTGCGCAGCTGGTCGGTGGGCACGGCGGGCGTGCTGCCGCCGAGGTCGAGCCGCACCCGGTCGAACAGCTTGCGGTAGTCGGCGACGTGCGCCTGCCTGAGCTGCTCGTAGCCCTTGGCCGCGGCGGCGTCCACGGCGGCGGTGACCTTGGCGTGCGGGTCCTCGCCCCGGTAGGCGGGGTAGGTGCCGGCGTAGTCGGTGCCGGCCGACAGCACGAAGACCGCGCTGTCGGCTCCGGAGACGGTGATCCTGTCGCCTGCGTCCGTCCGCGTGCCGCCCTCGGTGAGGACCTGCACCTGGGCCTCGAACTTCATGCCGTTGTCGCGCAGGGCACCGCGGATGGTGAGCCTGCCGCCGGAGGCCGTGACGGTCTTGTCGCCGCGCGGCGAGGTGTGCCGCAGGGTGAACGACACCTTGCCGCCCTGGTCGGCGGAGACCCTGCCGACGATCACGTTGCCGGGGTTGCTGGCGAAGTACTCGCGGGAGTGGCGCACGCCGTCCGCGGTGTACCCGACGCGGGCCACGGCCTCGCGCAGGCTCAGCTCGCGCCGGTAGCCGGTGGGCGCCGTGTGGCCGAAGTCGAGGAACAGGTCGCCGAAGGTCTGATACGCCCCGAACCCCGTCTTGGGCTGGCCCAGCTTGGCGGCCACGTCGTTCGGCGTCATCCGGCCGTCGCGGTCGATCCGCTGCTGGACCTCGGCGATGGCGCCGGGCCGCGGGGTCCGCCAGTTGCCGTGGTCGTACCCGGCGGCGCCGGGGCCGCCGGTCCACAACGTCTTCTCGTTGAACTGGAGCTGCTCGGTCGCCACGCCGCCGAAGACCATGGCGCCCAGGGGGCCGTTGCCGATGGGCAGGGCCTGGGTCTCCCAGTCGGTGGCGGGCTGGTCGTACCAGAGGGATAAGTCATCGGGTGTCTCAGCGATGGCGGCGGTCGCACCGGCGGGTGCGGACAGGCCGGCGGCAAGCGTCAAGGCGACGATCAGGGCGCTGCTGAAGCGTCGCCTCGGGGGGTGCGGCACGGAATCCTCCGATCACAGGAGCCTTGGTCCAAGGAGATAGCATCGAAACAGGGCCGTAACAAGACTTCTCATCCGATGTTTCTTGCGGCACGCTGGGTGGTAGAGGAACGGAACAACAGGCCGCACCCGTCCGATCACCTGCGTCGTCGAGCATCCGTCAATGATCCGTCGACACGCAGGCTCTATCCTCGTGCGCCATGTCCACTGACCAGGTCGCGGTAGAACAGACCGCTCCCCATACGCTCCCCGCGAGCGACGCCCCCGACGGCGAAGGCAACGGCGAGGAGGGCAACGGCGGTGTCCTCTACCTGATCGAGCGCATCGGCTCCGTCATCGTGCCCATCGGCGTGACCCTCTACGCCGTGCTCTACCTCGGTGTCGAGGAGATGTACAGCGTCTTCGGCATCAGCCCCCAGCAGGCAGGCATCGACCAGTCCGTGCTGCTGGGCCGCCTCATGGGCACGCTGATCCTGATGCTGCTGATCGCCATCCCCACGCTCGGCTTCGCCGTCGCGCTCTGCTGGGTGGCCGACAAGGTGACCCGCGGCGCGCTCAGCAGGGCGGTGCAGGCCGTCCGGCGGCGGCCGTGGGTGGCCGCGCTGCTCGCCGCGCTGTGGTGCGGCGCCACGTACTGGGGATTGTTCAACATCTTCGGTGACCTCGACCTGGCCGTCATGGTCGTCATCGCCGTGGGGCTCGGCGTGGTGACGTTCCTGGTGCCGTTCAGGCTGCTGCGCCGCAGGCCGGTCGGCCGCGCCGCGACCAAGGTCCTGCTCGGCGCCCTCACCGGGGTCGGCCTGGGCTTCCTGCTGATCCTGGCGATGGTCAGGGGCGCGCTGGAGGTCCAGGAGACCGGGCAGGCCAACGAGCTGCTCAGCTACGTCGGCTTCCAGGACCAGTGGACGATCATCAAGAACGCCGAGGACGACAAGCCGCTCTACGACGGCCGCTGGATGATGCTGCTCGGCGAGAGCGACGGCACGTACGTCTTCTACGACTGCGACAAGTACGAGACGTTCCGCCGCCCCATGGAGACGACCAACCTGGGCTCCATCCAGCTCGACCCCGAGCGGGAGAAGGGTTACACCTGCGGCTCGCTCGCCGAGGAGTAGGAGACCCGGGGCGGGTCGAGGCCGGCCAGCAGGGCGCGCACGTCCGCCGCGTCGGGTGAGCCCTGCCGCTCCATGATCGTCAGCGCCTCGGCCAGGCAGGCCCTGGCCCGGCTGAGCCGGCCGAGCCCGCTCAGCGCCTGGCCGAGCACGGCGAGCGCCTTGCCGCGCATCCAGCCCCGGTCGGCCTCGTGCAGCATGGCCAGCGACTCCTCGGCGTGGTCCACGGCCCGGTCCGGCCGGCCCATGCCGAGGTGGGTCTCGGCCATCCGGCGCAACGTCAGGCCCTCCCAGGCGCGCTGCTTGAGCCGGCGGAACTCCGCGCGGCCCTCGCCGAAGCGGGCCAGGGCCTCCTCGTGGCGGCCGGCCGCGCCCAGCGCGACGCCCAGCTGGTAGACGATCTGCGGGTTCGGCCTGCCGCCGCTCAGCTCGCGGGTGATGTCGGCGGCCAGCTCCCCGGCCCGCACCCCCTCCGCGCCCCGGCCGGCCTCGGCCAGCACGAGCGCCAGGTTGCCCATGATGACGGCCTCCTCCGAGCGGTGGCCGAGCGCCCGCCAGGTGGTGATCGCCTCCTCGTACAGCGCGGTGGCCTCCTCGTAGGCCCGGCGGTCGTGCGCGAGCATGGCGAGCACGTTGACCGCGCCCGCGTGGTCGACCAGGCGGGCCTCGCCGCACGCCCGCACGGCCCTGCTCTCCGCGGCGGCCGCCTCGACGGCCCTGCGGGAGTAGAGGATCTCGCCGCGCTTGCGACGGGCGTGCGCCTCGGTGGCCCGGTCGCCGCGCTCCGCCGCCGCCGCGACGAGCCGCTCCGCCATCTGCTCGTACGCGGTGGTGCTCGACTCGAAGTCGAAGACCAGGCTCATCATGTCGAACAGCGACACCGCGTCCCGCAGCCCGGTGCCCGGCGTCTCGGCGAGCTGGTGCAGGCAGCACAGCATGCCCTGCTCCTCGGCCTGCCCCCACTCGATCGCGGCGTCCAGGTCCGCGAACGGCGGCCGGGGGCCGTACGTCCTGGCTGGGTCGAGCACCGGGTCGCCGGGGTACATCTCGCCGATGATCCAGGCCATGGCCGCCAGGTAGTGGCCGAGCAGCCGGTCGAGCACCTGCCGCCGGACGTCCTCGCCCTCCAGGCGGGAGCGGGCGTAGAGCTTGAGCAGGTCGTGATGGCGGTAGCGGCCGGGCGCCGGCGACTCCATCAGGTGCACGTTCACCAGGGCCTCGCACAGCTCCTCCGCCTCGGCCTCCGGCACGTCCAGCACCGCCGCCGCGGCGGGCGCGGTCAGCCCGGCCGCGTTCGGCACCGCCAGCAGCCGGAACGCCCTGGCGTGCGCCTCGTCGAGCTGGTCGTACCCGAGGGCGAACGTCGCCTCCACGGCCAGGTCGTCCACCCGCAGCTCGGCCAGGCGGCGCCGCTCGTCGGCCATCCGCCCGAGCATCCTGGCCAGGCTCCAGCCGGGGCGCGCCGCCAGCCGCGAGGCCACGATCCTGATCGCCAGCGGCAGGTAGCCGCACGCCCGCATCAGCTCGTGCGCCGCCTCCCGCTCGGCGGCCACCCGCTCCTGCCCCACCACCTTGGCCAGCAGCGCCAGCGACTCCTCCGGGCGCATCGCCTCCAGGCCGAGATGCCTGGCGCCCGAGAGCGCGGCCAGCCTGGCTCGGCTCGTCACCAGCACCGCGCAGCCGGCGGTGCCCGGCAGCAGCGGGCGCACCTGCGCCGCGCTCGCCGCGTTGTCCAGCAGTACCAGCACCCGCCGCTCGGCCAGCACCGACCGGTAGAGCGCGGCCCGCTCGTCCAGCTCCTCCGGGACGCCCGCCGCGTCCGCCCCCAGCGAGCGCAGGAACCCGCCCAGCACGACCTCCGGCGCCAGCGGGCGCGGCCCGGCGCCCTGGAGGTCCACGAAGAGCTGGCCGTCGGGGTAGGCGGCGGCCAGCCGGTGCGCCACGTGCACGGCCAGGGTGGTCTTGCCCATGCCGCCGGCGCCCGCCACGGCCGAGATGACCAGCGCCGAGCCGCCGCCCTCGCGCAGCGCCCGCGTCACCTGCTCGACGTCCGGCTGCCTGCCGGTGAAGTCCGTCATGTCGGCGGGCAACTGGCGCGGCACCGGCTTGGCGGCCGGCACCGGCTTGGCGGCCGGGGCCGCCTCCTGCGGCCGGGCGCCGAACGCGGCGTCGGCCGTGATGATCCGCCGGTACAGCTCGGCCAGCTCCGGCGACGGATCGACGCCCAGCTCGTCGGCCAGCAGCTTGCGCAGGTCGGTGAACACGCCGATCGCCTCGGCCTGCCTGCCCGAGCGGTACAGCGCCGTCATCAGCAGGCCCGCCAGCCGTTCCCTGACCGGGTGCTCCGCGCAGAGCGTGGTGAGCTCGGCGACGACCTCCGCGTGCCTGCCCTCCTCGACGTCCTCGCCGAGCCTGCGCTCCAGCAGCGCGAGCCGCCGCTCCGCCAGGCGGGCCCGCTGCGCGTGCGCGTACCCGCCGTCCAGCCCGGCCAGCGGCTCTCCCTGCCAGAGGGCCAGCGCCTCGCCGGGCCGGCCCTGCCGGGCCAGCTCGTCCAGGTCGGCGAGGTCGCAGGTGCCGGTGGTGAGCGCGTACCCGCTGCCGACGGAGGCGATCACCTCCGCGCCGAGCACGGCGCGCAGCCGGGAGACGTAGGTACGCAGGGTGCCGACGGCGCTGCGCGGCCGGGCCTGGCCCCAGAGCGCGTCGAGCAGCTGGTCCTGGCCGACCACCCGGCCTCCGGCCGTCAGCAGCACCGCCAGCACCAGGCGCTGCTGCGGCGAGCCGACGTCCAGCTCGGCGCCGTCCCGCCAGGCACGCACCGGGCCGAGCACCGAGAAGCGCAGGTCTGGATCACTCATCGGACAACACGGCGACGCACTCGTCTCCTCAGGGGGCGTTACCGGATCGAGGCAAGCATCATAGGGGACGGCTCCTGTCCGGTGTGGCCCGTTTCGCGTGTTGACACACGTGTGCGTCGGCTGGCCGCGCGGCCATGATCTCCAGGAAGAGCTCCCACCCCGCCCACCGACTGAAAGGCCGCACATGCTCCCTCCCTACCTCCCGCTCCCCCCGTCCGACCGCCTGCTCTCCCCGCGCACCGGCTGGACCCGCGCCCACTGGGAGGCCCTGGCCGACCACCTGCTGGAGGCCGTCATGCCGTACGCCTCACCGGGGCGGGCGCAGTTCCGGCTGCCGGGGCGGGCGAGCTGGTCGGGGGTGGAGCTGGACGGGCTGGAGGGGTTCGCGCGGACGTTCCTGGCCGCGTCGTTCCGCATCGCGGGCGCGGGCGGGGACGTGCCGCACCTGGTCGAACGGTACGCCGGTGGGCTCGCCGCCGGCACCGACCCGTCGAGCGGCGAGTCCTGGCCCGTGCTGACCGACCGGTCGCAGCAGCTGGTGGAGGCCGCCTCGATCGCGATCGGCCTGCACGAGACCCGGCCGTGGTTGTGGGACCGGCTCGACGACGGCGTGCGGGAGCGGGTGGTCGACTGGCTCGGCGGGTTCGTCGGGAAGCGGACCTGGGACAACAACTGGGTGTTGTTCCAGACGGTGACGGAGGAGTTCCTCAAGTCCGTCGGCGGGCCGTACGAGCAGCGGGAGATCGACCGGGGCCTGGAGCGCATCGAGGACTGGTACGTCGGCGACGGCTGGTACACCGACGGCGGCTCCAGGAACTTCGACCACTACTGCGGCTGGGCACTGCACCTGTATCCGCTGCTGTGGACGCGCATGTCGGGCGACGCCGAGCGGGCCGCGACCTACGCGGGGCGGCTGCGCGAGTTCCTGGGCACCTACCAGCACTTCTTCGGCTCCGACGGCGCGCCCCTGCATCAGGGGCGCTCGCTCACCTACCGGTTCGCCGCCGTCGCGCCCGTCTGGCTGGGCGCACTCGCCGACGCCACCCCGCTCACGCCCGGGCAGACCCGCAGGCTGGCCTCCTCCGTGGCCCGCCACTTCGCCGAGCGCGGCGTGCCCTCGCCTGACGGGCTGCTCTCCCTCGGCTGGTACGAGCCGTTCCTGCCGGTGACGCAGGCGTACTCGGGGCCGGCGTCGCCGTACTGGGCCTCGAAGGCCTTCGTCGGCCTGCTGCTGCCTCCCGACCACCCGGTGTGGACCGAGTGCGAGCAGCCGCTGCCCATCGACGAGCGGGACGTGACCGCGGCCGTCCCCGCCGCCGGCCTGCTCCTGCACGGCACCCGCCACGACGGGATCGTCCGCCTGCTCAACCACGGCAGCGACCACGGCGCCCCGCCTGACGACCCGCACTACGCCAAGCTCGCCTACTCCACCCGCACCGCGCCCGAGGCGGCCGAGCACGCCTGGGCCCGCGACCTCGACAACCACCTCGCCCTCGTCGGGCCGGACGGCCTCCCCTCGCGCCGGACCGCGATCCGGCCGCTGATCTGCCACGACACCACCGCCTCCTCCTCGTACGAGACCGGCACGGGAGCCGTGGTCACCACCACCTCCACCGTGTCCGGCCCCTGGGAGGTACGCGTCCACGAGATCACGGGCGAGCCGGGCGGCGGCACGGTGCGCGAGGGCGGCTACGCCCTGTCCGACGCCGGCCCGCCCGCCTCGGTCAGCGGCGACGGGTGGGCGCTGGCCCGCCGCGCCGACGGCCTCACCTCCGCCGTCATCGGCCTGTACGGGTGGGAGCGGGCCGAGGTGGCGCGGGAGGTCGAGTCGAACGCCTTCGGCCCGCACTCGGCCATCCCCTGCCTGCACTCCGGCACGCCCGGCCTGCACGTCTCCCTGGTCGTGCTGTCGGGCGACCAGGTGCATCCGGGTGCGTTGCGGGAGGCCGTCACGGTCGCCGTGAGCGAGGAGGCGGTCGTCGTCACCTTCCCCGGCGGCACCGGCGCGACGGCGGCGCGTACCGCTCAGACGCTGCGCAGGACCGAGACCACCACGCCCAGCACCACGGCCTCGTCGCCGTCGATCACGTCGTAGGCGGGGTTGCGGGGTTCGAGGAGGACGTGCCCGCCGCGCCGCCGGTACACCTTGACGGTGGCCTCGCCGTCGATCATCGCGGCGACGATCTGGCCCGAGTGCGCCTCCGGCTGCTGCCGGACGACCACGATGTCGCCGTCGCAGATCGCGGCGTCGATCATCGAGTCGCCCCTGACCCGGAGGCCGAACACGGTGCCCCTGCCGGTGAGGTCGCGCGGCAGGGTCAGCGCCTCGTCCAGGTGCTCCTCGGCCAGGATGGGGCTGCCGGCGGCGATGTCGCCGACCACGGGCACGCTCACCAGGTCCGCGGGCTGCTCCGGCGCGGCGGCCCGCAGGAACGGGCGCACGTCGATCGACCGGGTCACCGTCGTGCCCCGGCGCAGCAGCCCACGCTCCTCCAGGCTTCTCAGGTGCTTCGAGACCGACGAGGGCGACCTCAGCCCGACGGCGCGGCCCAGCTCGCGGGTGCTCGGCGGGTAGCCGTACCTGGCCACCCAGTCCCGGATCGTGGCCAGGATCCGCTGCTGGCGCTGGGGCAGGGCCGAGAAGTCCACGTACTCGAAGGCGTCATGATCGTCGTAGCTGGTCACCTGCGAAATGCTAGGCCCATCGCGGGCCCGCCGGGGTGGCGGGCCGCTCTCGTCAGCCCTCCTTTACTTGTGCGAGCAGTTGGTGGCGCAGGGTGCGGGCCGCGCGCAGGAAGGCGCTCGATCCCTTGCGGGCCGCCACCTCGGCGAGCACGGGGACGGTGCCGCCCGCTCCGGCCCGGCTGGCGGTGGGGTCCGGGGTGGGGTCCGGGGTGGCGTCGCCCGCTCCGGCCCAGCGGGCGGCGTCGCTCGCGAACGTGAGGGCCTGGGTGTGACCGGCGTGCGGCCGTTCGTCCGGGCCGGGCAGGTAGACGGACAGCAGCCCCGTCATGACCTCCCACACCTCCCGGTGCGCCCCCTGCTCCGCGCAGGCCTCCAACGCCACGCGTACGGCGCTCATCTTGGCCACGTCCCGCCGCAGGCACAGCCCGAGCTGCCGCCCGCACTCCACGGCGGGCAGGCACCCGGCGGCAGCCGCACCCAGCAGCAGCGCCTGGCCGCGCTCCGGCCAGCCGTACGTGCCGCGCTCGGCGAGCTGGACGGCGATCAGCAGCGCCATCGCCTCGCCCACCGGCCCGTCCTGCGAGAGCAGCCCGGCCACGTACCGGTCGAAGTAGCCGGGCCGCTCCCATGTGTTGAGCAGGTGCGGCAGGAGATGCATGGCGACCGCCTCCCGGTCGCAGGGCAGCGTCATCGACCAGGACTGCATGTACTTGCCGCGCTCGTCGCCGTACCCGTAGGGGTCCGGGTCGGACAGCAGCAGGTCGATCGACGCCAGCCCCGTCGGCTCGATCCGGATGCGGGGGTGCAACCGCGGGCTGTGCGTGCCCTTCTCCCGGTCGTGCGTGTAGTGGCCGCCGGCGTGCGACCAGTCCACGCGCAGCTCCGGCCGCGGCCGGTCTGCCAGCCAGCGCGCCAGCCTGGTGCCCGCCTCCGAGGTCAGCTTCGCCGCCCGCTCGATCACCTCCGCGTCCACCTCGCGCGGCAGCCGCAGCAGCGCCTGCCCGAGGTCGGCGGGCAGCGCCTGGACGCCTGCCCGCTCGTACCCCTCGACGCGGGCGACCAGCTCGGCGGGGTCGAGGTGGCCGGAGGTGAGGGTCGGGGTGGCCAGCAGGTACGGGGGCAGCGTCCCAGCCTTCAGCGCGGCGTGGATCTCGGCGCAGCGCAGCAGCATCACGTGGTGCGGGGCCGAGATGTGCCGCAGGTCCGGCAGCCGGTCACGCGGTGGTTGCTCCACCACCCCGCCGCGCCTCTTGCTGCGCAAGGCGGCGAACATTTCTTGGAGCTCCGCCTGGCCGACTTCCTCGCCAGCGCTCATGAGGATGACCTGGCTGCCGAACCGGGACTCCTCCTCTTCGGGCTCCGGGATGGGTGGCTCCCGGCCGGGATCGGCCGCCTCGCGCAGCAGCGCCTGCAGCCAGTCGCTGAGCTCGTACCAGTGGCGCCGCCCGTAGAGGTGGCCGGGCTCGGGGCAGGGCCGTTTCGACGGGTCGCGGACGAAGGCGTCGAGCCAGCGCTCGAAGGTGACGCCCTCGCCGACCCGCTTGCAGGTGGTGGTCAGGTCGTCGAGCGGTGGGGGGAAGGGCTCGCGGGCGGGCGGCTCGAAGGGCGGCAGCTCCCCTGGCACGAACCCGTCGGCCGGCTCGGGCTCCTCCTCTGGTGCCACCTCGCCGTACGCCTGGGCCAGCGTCGCCGCCAGCTCGGGCGGCAGGACACCGGCGGCAGCGCGTACGGCTTCGGCCCCGGCCGGGGTGAAGCGGCTCGCGTGCTTGACTGCCAGGCGTACTGTGCGCTCGCGTACCTCGTACGACTCGCAGAGGAAGGCCGAGGCGAGGGCGGGGGCGAGGGCGTCGAGGTCGCCGGGGGTGTCGCGGGCGGACTGGTCGAGCAGGGTCAGGCCGGCGCGTACCAGCTTCGTCTCGGGGCGGAACAGCAGCGCCGACACCGCCTCCCCCAGCTCCGCACCGCTCAGCCCGCCCGCCCGCCGCACCTGCCGCAACGCCAGCTCGGCCACCGGGCCGGGGGCGGCGGGCAGTAGGCGCAGGTAGTCGCGGATGCGTTCCCGGGAGGGGCGGGCGGCTCCCGCAGCGGCGACTCGGCCGCGCGCCGAGGCGAAGAGGGCACCGCGCACGCGGCCGACGCAGTGGGCGCGGTGGACGCGGTGGGCGCGGTGGGCGGCCGTTGCAGGTGGTCGCCGGTGCGGTCCCGGGCTGGGACGAGCAGCTCGTGCAGCCGGACGAAGAAGCGCAGGTCGGTGGCGCTGCCGCCGCGCAGGAAGCGGCGCACGCAGCCGTCGACCAGCGGCTCGGGCGCGAGCGTGCCCACCGCGACCGCCGCGCGCAGCGCCCCCAGCCAGGTGCGCCGGCTGCGATCCCAGTCGGGCGGGTCGGCGGTGTCGTTGCTCAGCGCCCGCCCCACCCCCTCGGCCTCGAACAGCCGGGGCAGCAGGTGCCAGGCCAGCGGATCCAGGGCCAGGTCGGGCGGCGGCTGGGACACCCAGGCGGTGGTCAGCGGGTCGTGGTCGGGCGGGGCGGCGCCGGTGCGGCGCAGCAGCTCCAGGGCCAGCGGCACGCTGTCGTCCCTGGCCTGGGTCCGGGTGCCGCGCAGGCGCAGCGCCAGGCGTACGGCGAGGTCGGCCTGCCACTGCGGCGGCCGGGCGGCGATCACCCGCAGCAGGGGCCCGAGGTCGCGCGCCGGCCACCAGCGGGTGAACTCGCGCCGGTAGAGCCAGGTGGCGACGGCCGCCGCCCCGCCGAGCACACCCGCGCCCGCGACGCGCATGGGCTCGATCCAGTCCTCGCTCCCTGACCAGCCGCCGCGGTCGCGTTCGACGACCGCCTGCCTGGCGTCGGCGATGTGGCCGGGCAGCTCGCGGGCCACCTCGCGGCGCCCGGCCTCGTCGAGGGCCAGCACCGCGGTCGCGACCCGGGCGGGGTCGCCGGCGCTGATGGCCGCGCGCACGCCCGGCCACGCGCCGCTCATCGGGGGGTGTGTGATCATGCCGCATACGGTAGGGATCGCCGCCGACAGAACCGGCCCGCGCGCGTCACGACGCCACCGCTGCCCGCGCCCCTCAGAGCACCAGGCGGCGCACCGAGTCGGTGAGGGACCGCGCGCTGCGGAACGTCCCCGGCTCGATCATTTCGTCCGGGAATTCGATGGAAAGGCGTTCCTCAAGCTCCGTCAGCAATTCCACCATACGCAGGGAGGTAAGCCCGGCGGAGTTCAGTTCGGTGTCTGGGCCGAGCTCTCCGGCGGCCATTCCCAGAGTTTTCTCGATAAGACTCGTGACTATTTCATGAAGCTCATCCACAGTGTTATCCTCGGTCGATCGATCACTTCCGACAAGGGCTGATGATCCGTGGCCGACGTGCATCGTTACCCCTCCGCCGCGCCTGCGCGCAGCTGCTTCACCGACTTTTTCGACGAGCATCTCCGAGCCCGTCCCGACGCTCCGTACATCACCGGCGACCCCGCCGGGGCGGGCGCGCAGCGCACACTTTCCTATCGGCAGCTCGACGCCTGCAGCCGCCGGCTCGCGTATTGGCTGAAAGGCGAGCTGGGCGGCTGCGAAACCGTCGGGCTCATTCCGCGCAACGAGCTGACGTCGGTGCTGACGATTTTCGCCGCGGTACGCGCGGGATACCGCGTGCTGTTCCTCAGCCCGGCCGATCCCGAGGCGCGGCTGCGGCAGCAGACCGAGGCGCTCGGCGTGACGGCCGTCCTGAGGTCCGCCGCCGTGCCCGACGACGCCTGCGCCGGGGCGATCCTCGTCCCCGAGCCGTACGACCTGCCCGACGCCGGGCCGTTCGCGGCGCCCGCCGCCGACCCTGGTGATGACGTGTTCTACTTCGGTACGTCCGGCTCCACCGCCGCCTCGAAGCTGGTCGCCCAGTCCCGTCGCAACGTGGTGTCCAACGCCGAGGCGGTCCGCCGGCACCACGGGCTGGGCCCGGGCGACCGGTTGCTCGGCTGCCTGCCGATCCATCATGTCAACGGGGTGCACTTCTCGCTGATGGCCACGTTCATGGCGGGCGCGCACGTCGTGCTGGCCGGCGGGTTCGACCCGTTCGCCTACCCGCGCCTCATCGAGCGGCACCGGCCGCGCATCGCCAGCGTGGTGCCGAGCATCCTGGAGACGCTGACGGCCACGTGGCGGCGTCCCTCGCTGCCCGCCGAGTTCGGCTACTTCGTCTCGGCCGCCGCGCCGCTGCCCACCGCGACCGCCCGCGCCGTCCGCAAGCGGCTCGGCGCCCGCGTCCTGCAGGGGTACGGGCTCACCGAGACCACCAACTTCTCCACCACCATGCCGGCCGGCCTGCCGGAGAAGGACGTCAAGCGCTTCCTGACCGAGGTCGACGTGCCGTCGATCGGGGTCGCGGTGCACGGCAACGAGGTGGCCGTGCTGACCAGGGACGGCGAGCGGGCAGCCCCCGGCGAGGTCGGCGAGATCTGCATGCGCGGCCACAACGTCATGAACGGCTACGCGGGCAACCCGGCCGCGACGCGGGAGGCGTTCGAGGGCGGCTGGTTCCACTCCCAGGACCTCGGCTTCGAGCTGCGCGACGCCTCGGGCCGGGGCTTCTTCTTCGTCACCGGGCGGCTGAAGAACATCGCGAAGGTGGGCGGCGAGTCCGTCTCGCTGGAGGAGATGGAGAAGGTGCTGCGGGCGGTGCCGTACGTGCGGGACGCCGCCTGCGTGGCGGCCCCGCACCGCTACCTCGGGGAGGAGATCGTCGCGGCCGTCGTCCACACGGAGGACGCGCCGGAGACGGTCAACGTGCGTCCGCATCTGCTCGCCGCCTTCGCCCACAGTGTGGTGCCCAACCGGGTCGTCCGCCTCGACGCGATCCCCAGGACGGCGACGGGCAAGATCCGCCGCCCCGAGCTGGCCCGCCTGCTGCTGTCGCCGTCATGACCGGCTCCCGATCGGCCCGCTCCTGGACGACCGCCTTCCGAGCGACACCACCAGTCCGGCCGCGCGCCGGGCGCCGCCCGCCGCGGTCATCCTGTCCCTGAGGGTCAGGCACGCCGTCCGGTACGACGGGTCGTGCAGCACCTGCCGCACGGCCTTGGCCAGCAGGTCGGCGTTCACCGTGGCGAACACGTCGTGCGGGTCCCAGAGCGCCACCGCCGCCCCGCCCGCGATGGCGATCTCGGCGTTCGGGAGCTGGTCGCCGACGCCGGGCACCGAGATCATCGGGACGCCCGCGAGAAGGCTCTCGGCGGTGCTGCTGGTGCCGTGGTGGGTGATGAAGGCGTCGGCGTACCCGTTCAGCAGCTCCCGTTGCGGGAGGAAGGCGCGCACCACGAAGTTGCCCGGCCACGCGGGCTCGTCGGCGGCGGTCAGCGAGGAGCCGGTCGCCACCACGACGAGCACGTCGTCACGGTCGCCGAGCGCGCCGATCAGGTGGTCGAGCAGGGCGAGCAGGTACGCGCGCCCGCTCGGCGCCCCGCCGACCGGCGAGCCGAACCTGAAGCCGGTCAGCACGGTGCCGAGGGAGAACAGCACGATCGAGCGGCCCGCCCGCCGCGCCGCGTCCAGGACGTCATAGGGGAAGCTCCGGTCAGAGCGATCGTGCGGCCCGGCCTCCCCCACCGACGGGCCGACGAACGCGCAGGTGCCCTCGTAGCGCGACAGTGCGGCGTGCAGCCGGGGCGCCGTCACCGCGTCCACCCGCCTGGACATCGACTCGATCGCGGTGACGATCGACAGGTCCGGCGACGGGAAGAGCACGGGCAGCAGCCCCTCCTCCAGCGGATCCCAGCCATACAGCGCCCGGTAGCGCCGCCCGGCCGAGGCCGGCTCGCGGGAGGCGTGCTGGAGCACGAACTGCTCGCCGAGCGCGCCGTATCCGGGAAAGGTGACCAGCGACGCCGACGGCACGCCGAGGGCGCGGGCGGCGACCAGCCCGTGCACGCAGAACACGTCGTACAGCACGACGTCGGGGCGGAACTCGGCGGCGCGCGCCGTCATCCGCTCGCTGACCGCGAGCGGCTCGACGAAGCTCCGGTACGCCAGCTCCGACACCCCCACCGGCACCGACGAGGAAGGGGCCGCGGCCTCGACGGGCACGTGACACGCGCCCGCCGCCGTGAGGGCCGGGCCGAGCGAGGCCGGCGCGAAGCTGCGCACCTGCGCCACGTCGGGATGCCCGGCCAGCGCCCGCACGATCGGCAGGAGCGGGTTGACGTGCCCGATCGCGTCGATGGGGAAGACCGCGACCCTGACACCGCTCGCCGGGCTCATACGAGGGGAAGCGGTTTGCGGATCTGGATGGCGGGCTCGATCCTGGGCGTACGGTAGTCGCGGCCGTTGCAGTAGCCGCACGCCCGCAGGTGCGTCGTCCTGCCGTACAGGCGCCGGATGCCGGCCCGCAGCTCGGCCCCCGACAGGTCGCCCGTCAGGTCCACCACGTCGGCGGGGTCGGCCGGGATGGCGCCCAGGTTGGTGCCGTTCGCGGAGAACGGGCAGCGGTAGAGCTTGCCGTTGAGCAGGGTCAGGATGTCGTTGACGCAGCAGTTGCTGAACATGTCGTCGAGCACGGCGTCGCTGCGCTCGACGAACCTGATCCGCCCGGAGTCGGTCCAGACCGGGATCTTCGACAGGTGGGTGACGCCGTTCTCGCGCAGCGTGGCGAGCAGCTCGTCGTGTTTCCTGGAGTGCGCGCCGTAGTCGGTGATCTCCACGACCACCTTGTCGTGGCGCAGGCAGTCGAGGTTCTCGCCGCGCGGGACGATGGTGGCGTTGGTGTAGATCACCACCTTCTGCACCTGCTCGTAGCCGGTCAGCTTCCTGATCACCCGGTGCACGCGGGGGTTGACGAAGGGCTCGCCGCCCAGCACCCGGAACTCGTAGATCCCGTCGATCGCGGCCACGATGCGGCTCACCGCGCTGTCCAGCAGGTCGAGGTCGCTGTGCCGGGGCTTGGTGTAGTACTGCATCAGGTTCGAGCAGTCCTGGCACTTCATCGAGCACGCCTCGGTCACCACGACGTCGAGGTACTTCAGGACGAGCGGGTCGTCGGCCGACTCCCTGGCCTTCAGGCACTCCCACTTGTGCAGTGCGATCTTGCGCTCGATCAGCACGAGGTCCATGCCTGTGTCGCAGTCGCGGAAGTCGAAACCGTCGAGGAGCTCGACGCAGTCGTGGAGGTCGGTGAACCCCATCGCGCGCAGCCGCGCGGTCATGGTGGTGAGGTAGTTCCCGCACAGGAAGACGCAGGAGTCGGCGGGCAGCTCGGCCAGCCGTTCCGGCGCCCGGATCGTCAGGCCGCGCAGGGTCTGGCCCTGCTTGCTCTGCCGGCCGTCGGCGAAGCAGGTGACCCGCACGCCCAGCCGGGTCAGCGCGGCGTGCGCGAGCACGCCGATGTCGCCCGCGCCGAAGAGCACGACGGGCCGGCCGGTGGCGGCGAGCTCGCTCACCAGGTCCGGCGCCACATAGGTCTTCATCGAAGTCCTCACTGCCGTAGGAGCTTCTGGAGGTGGACGTAGCGCCTGCCCGTCTCGTCGGCGTGGACCGGGCCCTGCTGCTCGAAGCCCAGCCCCAGCAGCATGGTCCTGGTGTCGGTGAGGTCGGGGTTGGCCTCCGCGCGCAGCGCGTCGGCGCCCGCGGCGGTGGCCAGCCTGATCGCCCGCCTGACGCAGCGCACGCCGGCGAAGGAGCCCTCGGCCAGCAGCTCGGGCAGGACCGCCAGCCTGCTGAGATAGACGGGATCGCCGGCGGCGGGGAAGGCGGACGGGTCCAGGCCCGAGGGGGGCGAGCAGCTGAGGGTGAACGACGCGACGGCCTGCCCGCCGTGCCGCAGCACGTGGACGGAGCCGCGCGACACCAGGGCCCTGGTCGTCTCGATCCGCCTGGCGGGTGCGGCCGTGCCCGTACGCCCGGCCTGGTAGGCGTCGGACCGGACGAGCAGCTCGTGCAGCTCGGCCGCGTCCTGTCCGTCCTCCCACGCCCAGTCGGCGTCGCCGCCGGGCCGGGTCATGCCCCGGCCGCCGCCACGGCCTGTTTCACGACCGTCATCCGGCTCACGGAGTCGATGGGCAGGTGCGGCACGCCGAACGAGAGCAGCTCGAGCGGCTCGCGCACCGCGTGGTTGGTCTTCACCCCGTGCGCGTAGTCGGCCGGCACGTAGACGGTGTCACCGGCGACCATCTCGTAGTCGACGCCGTCCACGTGAATGTAGCCGCGTGAGCTGAGCACGTAGAGAATGTGCGCGCCCGGATGCGTGTGCAGCTCGAATTCGGCGCCGCTTTCCATGGTGATGCGGTCGGCACCGACTTCCACGCCCCGCTCGATCAGCTCGGCCGCGCCGGCCGTGCCGCGGATTCCTTTCAGCACGACGCCGTCGGAATCGTAGAGGAAACTCTCGGGGCGGTTGAACACATTGCGAATGTGGGTGTCGGGATCGAAACGTACCTGATTTCCTCCCAGTTCGATGGGAGAATTCCCCGTTAGTGACATGAGCCGCATGCTAGTTGCGCCATTCAGCGGCCGACAACCGCTATCGTGCTCTGTCAGCTCCTGGCGATGGGGAACTCGTGGACGGTGCGGTGCCGGTACCGCTGCCCGGGGTCGAGCCGGACCGAGGGGAAGTCGGGCCGGTTGGGCGCGTCGGGCCAGGCGCCGGCCTCCAGGCAGAGCCCCGCCCTGGGGGTGCGGTAGTGATCGGCCGAGTAGACGCCGAGGCCGGGCTGGTCGGTGATCACCCACATGGTCCGGCCGCTGGCCTCGTGGCACAGCTCGGCGGCCCAGGCCGGGTCGTCGAGCACGTAGAAGGTGTCGAGCCTGGCCCTGTCCAGCCGCCGGGGCCTGGTGTAGTCGAGCGGGGTGCCGGTGATGTCGCGCGGCGGGCCGGGCAGCGGGATCAGCTCGTCGTCGAACGCCACCGTGCGGCGGGAGTTGAGCGCCAGCCGGTGGCCGTCGATCGGCTCCGACCCGCCTGACAGGTTCCAGAAGGCGTGGTTGGTGAGGCCGACGATGGTGGGCGCCGTGGTGACCGCGCCGAACTCGAAGACCAGCCGCCCGTCGGGGCCCAGCTCGTAGCGCGCCTCGGCCGTGAGGTCGCCGGGATAGCCCTGGTCGCCGTCGGGGCTCTGCAGCGTCAGCCGCAGGACGAGCCGGTCGCCGCGCGTCTCCGCGTCGGCCTCCCAGACCTGGCCGTCGAAGCCCAGCGGGCCGCCGTGCACGTGGTGCGCGCCGTCGTTGCGGTCCAGCTCGTGCACGACGCCGTCGAGGGAGAAGGCGCCGCCGGAGACGCACCGGCAGTAGCGCCCGACCGTGGCGCCGACGTAGGCGGGAGATCGGCGATCCTCGTAGGAGCGCAGGTCGGGCAGCCGGACCACGACGTTCTCCGCCCGCCCCGCGCTGTCGGGGACGAGGACCTCGACCAGCGTGGCGCCGTAGGTCCACACGGTGGCGGCGAAGCCGTTGCCGGTGTCCAGCGTGTACGCGTGCACCTCGGCCGGCTTACGCCCGCCGTGGCCGCTCGTCCTGCCGACCGGCGTGCGGACGATCCCCACCTGGACCTCCGGTCAGAACGTGGCCCGCCAGACCCTCGTGTGACACATTGGACCACTCCCGCCCGAACGAGATCAATGGGGAGCCATGCTCAGATTCGGCGTTCACTCCGGCCAGCAGTACAGCACGTTCGACGACTGTCTCGACCTGTGGCAACGCGCGGAGCAGCTGGGATACGACTGGGTGTCGTTGTTCGACCACTACCGCCCGCCGCTCGGCGGCCCCGACGGCCCCTGCTTCGACGGCCCCGCGCTGCTGGCCGCGCTGGCCGCCAGGACCAGCAGGGTGCGCTGCGCCATCCTGGTCTCCGCGGTCACCTGGCGCCACCCGGCGGTGGCCGCCGCCGTCGCCGCGACCATCGACCACATCTCCTCGGGCCGGCTGGAGTTCGGCGTCGGCGCCGCCGGGCCCGACCTCGGCTACGAGCAGTACGGCCTGCCCTTCCCCGCCCCGGGCACCCGCCTGAGCATGCTGGAGGAGTACTGCCAGGTCATCCGCCGTCTGTGGGACGGCGAGCGGGTCACCTTCCACGGCGAGCACTACCGGCTGACCGACGCCTACCTGCGCCCGCGGCCGATCCAGCGGCGCCTGCCGCTGGTGATCGGCGGCGGCGGCGAGCGGCGCACGCTGCGGATCGTGGCCAGGCACGCCGACGTCTGGAACTCCCTGGCCGGCGACCTGGACGGCTACCGCCGCAAGGTGGGCCTGCTGGCCGGCTACTGCGCCGAGGAGGGCCGCCGCCCCCAGGAGATCCGCCAGTCGATCACTTTCCGGGCCGTCCTCGCGCCGACCCCCGAGGAGGCCGCGCGGCGCCGCGCGGAACGGCTCGCCCTGCTCCCGCCCGGCTCCCCCGACCTGGCCGAATATCTCACCTTCGGCACGCCGGAAGAATGCGTCGAAGAGCTGCTGCCTTATGCGGAGGCCGGCGTGCGGGATTTCCTGCTCGGCTGCCGCCCGCCGCTCGACTGGCAGACCATCGAGCTTTTCGCGACCCGGGTCGGGCCGGCGCTGCGGGAGAAAGCGCACGCTGAAAGAAGCTGAACAATCCCGCGCCGGATAGCATGCACTCGGGTTCACGGGGAGTGTGACATATGCATCATGGTGCATTCACAGAGAATTCGACCGATCAGCATGTGACGGCCAGGCGGAACCTGCTCGACAACGGCACCATTCTGCCGCCGCCCGCGGCAGAGATTGTCGAGGCGACGGCCGCCGGATTCCTGGGCGGCCCGGTGCACGACACGATGGATGGCCTGGCCTCGACCGGCTGCGCGGTCGTGCGGCTGGACGAGCCGTTGTCCACGCGCCAGTTCCTGGCCTTCGGCGCCCTGCTGGGCCAGGCCCAGCCGGAGCGGGACCCGGCCGTCCTGCCCTACGTCGAGGAGGAGGTCGTCCTCAACCTCCGCCGTGAGCACGCGACCACCGCCGACGTCTCCCTGCAGCCCTTCGCGACGAACTCCCTGTCGCTGCACACCGAGAGCAGCGGCAGGCGAGCCGCGGCGCAACCGCGCTACATCGTCCTGATGTGCGTCGCCCCCGGCCACGATCCGACGGCCTCCCAGACGGTCCTGGTCCCCATGGCCGCCGTGGCGGACCGGATCGGGCCGCGGGCGGCGGCGACGCTGCGCGAGACCCGGTACCGCCACAGCACCGAGGGTCCGCACCTCCTGCGTACGGTGGACGGCCGGCCCGTCTTCTCCTTCCGCGACTTCCTCTCCCAGACGCTGGAGTGGACCCACCTCGGGGACGCGGCGGCGCACGACGTCAACCAGGCCGTGCTCGGCCTGCTGGCCGCCATGTACGACGGCTGCGCCACGGGCGTCCACTGGGCCCGGGGCATGATCGTCGTCATCGACAACACCTTCTTCTTCCACGGCCGTACCGCGAGCCCGCCGGCAGCCGCGGCCTCCGCTGCCCCGCGCCACCTCAAGCGGCTGCGCATCATGTGATCGCCGAGCCCCGAAGGACACGTCATGCGGTTATTCGAATCCGTACGCCCGGCCCGCCTGCCCGCGGTCCCCGGCCCGCCCGCCTCCTTCGCCGGCCGGGACGGCTTCGCCGACGGTTTCGTGCCCGCCGTGGACGACCGGATGCTCGACGTCTACGCCCGCGCCCGCAACCCGGAGGACCCGCTGGAGCTGCGCGACCTGTGGCTCGGCCGGGTGGAGTGCGAGCTGGGCGCCCGCGCGCACCGGGCCGCGCAGGCCGAGCGGTGGCGCTCGGCGACGGTGCTGCGCACGGTCGAGCCCGCGGACGTGCTGGGCTCCAGGGCCACGGTCCGCTTCGTCAAGGAGCTGTTCAACTGGTTCTTCCGCGACGACCTCTACGGCGAGCTGCGCCCGCAGGCCACGCACATCCTGTCCGGCGGGTCCATCGACGAGCAGGCGTGGGGTCTGCCGCAGACGCTGAAGGACTGCATCCGCTTCGCCCTCGACATGGACTGGTACGGCTACTCCGACTCCCGGGGCCGCCGGCCGGTGCGCGAGGCCGTGGCCGAGTACGAGAACGCCCGCATGGAGACCCCCGCCTACCGGGCCGAGAACGTGGCGGTCACCCTGGGCGGCACGTTCGCGGTCAGCTCGCTGGCGGACTTCGTCCTGCACGGCGCGGCCCCCGCCGGCTCGCCCGCGCTGTGCGCGATCCCCAACTACCCGCCGCTCGTCGAGACCGTGGCCCGCCGCTCGCAGGTGCGGCTCGTGCCGCTGCCCTCGCTGGACGGGCGCACCTCGCTGCAGCCGCTCATCGACGCGCTGACGCCGGACACCCCGATGATCCTGCTGCAGACGGTGGGCAACCCGACCGGGGCCGCCGTCGTGGAGGCGGACCTGGCCAGGCTCGTCAGGGCCGCCTCGCCGTCCACCATGATCGTGCTGGACGAGTGCCACGAATGGCTCGGCCCGGTGCGGCCGTGCTCGGCCGTCCGGGCCGCGCCGAACGTCATCCGCGTCTCCAGCCTGTCGAAGACCTGGTCGGCCCCCGGGCTGAAGGTGGGCTGGCTGATGGCCGACGAGCGGTTCGTGGCCGACTACTACGAGTACGCCTCCACCACCTTCGGCGGGCCGCCGTCGTTCTTCTACACGGTCGTCGAGGTGCTGGCCAGGATGGAGCGCTGGCTGCTGACCGGCCTGGTCACGCCCACCGCCGCCGAGCTGGCCGAGTTCGAGCCGGCGTACGGCATGCGGCTCGGCCCGCTGAGCGCGGCCTACCGCTCCTACCGGGCGGAGCGGCTGCGCCGCGAGGCGGGCCTGACGGCGCTGCGCGGCCAGGCGAGCAGCGCGCTCGCGCGGATCCCCGCGCGGGTGCTGGAGCCGCACTACTCGATCAACACCATGGTGGAGTTCACCGGCTGGGACGACTCCTACCGGTGCTTCCGCGACCTGCTGCGCGACAGCGGGGTGTCGGTCTTCCCCGGCATCCTCACCTTCTGCTTCTCCGGCGGCGTCGTCCGGATCACCAGCTCGCGCCGCGAGCAGGAGCTGCGGGCCGCGCTCGGCCGGCTGGAGTCCGCCTTCGCGCCGGCCTCGCCGGGGTGACGCCATGGCCAAGCTGATCATCGGCATGGTGCACCTCAAGCCGCTGCCCGGCACCCCGTACCACGAGGAGGGCAGTCTCCCGCGCACGATCGAGACCGCGGTCGAGTCGGCCCGCGCCCTGTTCGACGGCGGCGCGGACGGCTGCCTGGTGCAGACGGTGGAGCGGGTCTACCGGGTGGACGACGAGTCGGACGCCGCCAGGACCGCCGCCATGACCCTGGTCGTGAACGCGATCGTCCAGGCCACCGGCCCCGGCTTCCAGGTCGGCGTGCAGCTCATGCGCAACGCGCTCAAGGCCTCGCTGGCCGTCGCCACCGTCACCGGCGCCGCCTTCATCAGGGCGGGCGCGCTGGTCGGCGCGACGCTCACCGAGCACGGCATGGTGACGGCCGATCCGATGGGCGTCATGGAGTACCGCCGCCGCATCGGAGCGCAGGGTGTGCGGGTGCTCGCCGACATCGACTCCAGCCACTTCACCTGGTACGGCGGCGGCAAACCGACGCCGGAGGTGGCCAGGGCGGCCGTGCGGGCGGGCGCCGACGCGGTGGTGCTGGGGCACGCCGACGAGCGCAGGACCACGGAGCTGATCGCCGCGGTCCGCGCGGCCGTCCCCGGCGTGCCGGTCATCCTGGCGGGCCACACCGACCACGCCAACGCGGCCAGGCTGCTGGCCAGGGCCGACGGCGCCTTCGTGGGCCGCTGCCTGGAGCGCGGCGGCTGGGGCGGCAGCGTGGACGTGGACCTGGTCAGGCGGTACGTCGAGCTCGTCAGGGGGATCGCGTGAACCCCGAGGTCCTCATCCGGCAGGCGGAGCGGCTCGCCGACGATTTGCGGGAGCTGACCGGTGTGTTCGCGCGGCGGGTGGCCGGGCTGCTGGGCGAGGACGAGCGCGGCACGATCGAGCGCGTCTGGCTGGTCGGCGACGGCGACTCCTACCACGCCTCGTGCGCGGCCGAGCAGGCCTTCGCCGTGATCGGCGGCGTGGCGTGCAGGCCCGCGGGCGCCTTCCGGTTCTCGGCCTACGACGCGCCGTGGGCGCACCGGCCGGGCGGAGGGCGGACGCTGGTGGTGGCGGCGAGCGCGTCGGGGCGCACGCCCGCCGTCCTGACCGCGCTGGAACGGGCCGCCGCCGAGGGCGCGCTCACCCTGGCCGTGACCGGGACGGCCGGCTCGCCGGTGACGGAGGTGGCCGAGCGGATCCTGCTGGTGGACCTGCCCGGGCTGGAGCCGTCGCCGGGGGTGCGGACGTACCAGGCGAGCCTGCTCGGCCTGACGCTGGTCGCGATGCGGCTGGGCGGGGCGCAGGCGCTGCACGCCGAGTTCGGGCCGCTGGCCGGCGCGGTGGCCGCGACGCACCGGGTCACCGGCGGGCGGGCGGCCGAGGAGGCCGGGCGGCTGGCCGGGCACGCGTCCGCCGTCGTGCTGGGCAGCGGGCCGAGTCACGGCACGGCCCTGTTCGCGGCGGCCAAGCTGGTGGAGTCGGCCGGGCTGTTCGCCCTGGGCCAGGATCTGGAGGAGTGGGCGCACGTCGAGCGGTGGGCGTACCCGCGCGACATGCCGGTGTACGTGCTGGCTCCGCCCGGCCGCTCCCGACCCCACGCCGGGAGGATCGCCGCGCGGGCCCGCGAGCTCGGCAGGCACGTCGTGGTCGTGGCGGACGACGGTGACACGGCGGCGCAGGCGACGTTCCCGGTGGCGGGCCGGGTGCGCGAGGAGCTGTCGCCGTTCCTCTACCACCTGTTCGCCGTCCACCTGGCGGCGCGGGTGGCGCAGCGGCTGGGCAGGCGCCCGTTCCAGCGGGACGGGGCCGGCGCATGAACGTGCCGCTACCCCAGCCGTACGGTGACCGTCTTGGGCCGCTGGTACTCGGCGAGCGCCAGCACGCTCAGGTCGGTGCCGTGCCCGGAGCCGCCGCGCCCGCCGTGCGGCAGCTCGGCGGTCTGCTCCAGATGGCAGTTGACCCACACCTCGCCCGCGTTCAGCGCGCCCGCCAGGTCCAGCACCGGCCCCACCGCCGCGCCCCAGACGCTGGCCGCCAGCGCCTGCGGCAGCCCGTTGGCCAGCCGCACGGCCTCCTCCAGGTCCCCGGCTGCCTGCACGGTGAGCACGGGCGCGAACACCTCCTCGACGACGGCCGGGGCGTCCGGTTCGAGCTCGGCCAGCACGCGGGCGGGCCGCCAGTAGCCGCCGGACTCGCCCGCGTCTGCCCTGACCGGGCCGGTGTGCTCCACGCCCGCGCCGCTACCCGCGATGATGCGGTCGTGCCGGGCGGCCTGCCCGGCGTTGTTCAGCGGGCCGAAGCCGGTGCCCGCCTCGCACACCGCCATCGCCTCCGCGAGGCGCTCGACGGTCTCCTTGTAGTTCTCCCGCAGGGTGATCACGCGGGCGGGGGCCGCGCAGCTCTGCCCCGCGTTGTAGGTGCAGGCCGCGGCCAGCTCCGCGTACGTGTACGCGGGCGCCCCCGGCAGCACCACGGCCGGGCAGTTGCCGCCGAGCTCCAGGCTCACCCTGCGCAGCCCGGCGGCAGCGGCGACGTCGAGCCCGCCGGCCACGCTGCCGGTGAACGCCACCGCGTCCACCCCCGCGCGGACCAGCAGCCTGCCCGTCTCCCGGTCGCCCGGCACGACGGTCAGCACGCCGGGGCCCAGGGCCTCCCGCGCGTGCGCGGCCAGCAGCAGGACGCTGTCGGGCGTGGTCTCGGCCGGCTTGAGCACCACGGCGTTGCCCGCCGCCAGGGCAGGCGCGAGCCGCCACATGGCCATGAGCAGCGGATAGTTCCACGGGACCACGGCCGCCACGACGCCCAGCGGCTCCCACCGCACCCAGCTCTCCCGCCCGGGCAGCCGCCTGCCGCCCGCGGGGGCGAGGTCCGTGCGGGCGGCTCCCGCGTAGAAGCGCAGCACGTCGGCGCTCTGCGCGACCTCCGCGACGGCGTCGCCGCCCGGCTTGCCGGTGCCCGCCCGCTCGGCCGCCGCGTAGTCGCCGGCGCCCGCCTCGATGGCCTCCGCCAGGCGCAGCAGCGCGCGGGCCCGCTCGCCGGGCACCCGCGCCGACCACCGTGGCTGCGCCTCGCGCGCGGCCGACACCGCCTCGGTCACCTCCAGCTCCCGCGCCGGCCGGTACGTCAGGCGCGCCGCGCCCGTCCGCGGATCGGCGACAGTGACGAGTTCCGGCGAAGAATCGCGCGCGCCGTCCGCGGAGAAGAGCTGATCGGTCACAACGGTGATCGTAACGAACAGCCACCGTTCCGACGAGAGCGGAGATTCCTCGCCGAGCGTGCCCGCCTGTCCTGCCATCAGGAGTGAGAATGAGCCCGACAATTTCCAGTCTTTTCGCGGAGCAGGTCGGCCGTACTCCCGACGCGCCCGCCGTTCAGCACCCGGACGCGGGGCGCGAGCTGACGTATCGCGAGCTGTCCCGCGAGGCCGACCGGCTGGCTCAGGCGCTGGTAGCGCGCGGCCTGCCGCAGTGCGGCAGGGTCGCGGTCTGCCTGCCCCAGGGGGTGGACCGCATCGCGGCCTTCCTCGCCTCAGGAAAGGCCGGCGCCGCGTATGTGTCCATGGATCCGGCCCAGCCCAAGGCCCGCCACGAATTCATCGCCGAGGACAGCCGCGCCGATATCGTGATCACCGTGAAAGAGCTCGCCGAGCACTTTCCCGGAACGCCTGCCCTGCTCGTCGACGCCGACCGCGCGGAAATAGCCGCGATGCCGCCGGAACCGCCGCCGGTCACGCGCGGCAACGAGGTGGCCGTCATCTATTACACGTCGGGGACGACCGGCACGCCGAAAGGCGTCCTCGTCCCCCACGCGAGCATCGCGCATTTCCTGGCCAGCCTGCGCGACCCGGCCCTGACGCCGACCGACCGCATGGCCCAGGTCAACAGCCCGGCCTTCGACGCGAGCACGTTCGAGACGTACGGGGCGCTCACCAGCGGCGGCTGCCTGGTGATCCTCAGCAGGGACCTGCTCACCGACCCCGCCGAGTTCGGCGCGGCGGTCAGGCGGCACGGCATCACCGCGATGCTGCTGGCCACGTCGGTCTTCCACGAGATCGCGGCCAGGAACCCGGCGGCCTTCGCGCCGCTGCGCCTGCTGGTGACGGGCGGTGAGACCCTCGACCCGCGCCGGGCCCGCGACGTGCTGGCGGCGGGGCCCGGTCACCTGCTCAACGCCTACGGCCCCACCGAGACGACCACGTTCGTCACGTGGCACGAGATCACCGCCGTCCCCGACGACGCCCGCTCGATCCCCATCGGCCTGCCGCTGGGTGAGGTCCGGGCTTACGTCCTCGATGAGGAGCTGCGGCCCGTGCCCGAGGGCGAGCTGTACCTCGCCGGCCCGTGCCTGGCCCTGGGCTACCTCGACCGTCCCGAGCTGACGGCGGCCGCCTTCGTGCCCGATCCCGCCGTGCCGGGCGAGCTGATGTACCGGACGGGTGACCACGTACGGCGCGGGCCCGGCGGGGTGCTGGAGTTCGTCGGGCGTACCGACCGGCAGGTGAAGCTGCGCGGCTACCGCATCGAGCTGGGCGAGATCGAGGCGCAGGTGATCGCGCACCCGGACGTGGCGGGCGGCGTCGTGCTGGTCGAGGGTGAGGGGGACGGCAGGATGCTGGTGGCCTACGTCGTCCCCGCCCGGGACGCGGCCGGTGACCTGGCCGGGCGGCTGCGCGCGTACCTGGGCGAGCGGCTGCCGTTGTGGATGGTGCCCGTGCTGACCGTGCTCGACCGGCTGCCGCTGACGTCCAGCGGCAAGATCGACAGGGCGGCGCTGTCCGAGGCCGCCGGGAAGCCGGACGCCCAGGCGGGCCTGGCCGGGCTGGCGCCGCTGGAGAGCTGGCTGGCCGGCGTCTGGACCGATCTGACGGGCATCGCCCCGAAGGGGCCCGACGACGACTTCTTCGTCATCGGCGGCCACTCCGTGCTGGTCGGCAGGCTGCGCGCGCGGGTCCGCGCAGCGCTCGGGACGCAGCCGCCGCTGCGCGACTACTTCACCCACAGCAGGCTCTCCGAGCAGGCCGCGATGCTCCGCCGCCACGACGGGAGCAGGAACCTCGACGCGCTGGCCCGCGCGCTCGCCGACGGGCGGGCCCGCTGATGGCGGCCATCGTGCTGTGCCGTGACGCCGCCGACTTCGCCGCCCGGGCCGGCACGTGGGCGCCCGGCCGCCCCTTCCCGCTGCTGGACTGCCCCGCGCTCGGCAGGTACCGGTCGTTGTTCCCCGACGGCCCGCTGCCCGGGGCCGAGCGGGAGGAGCGGCCCGGCGTGGTGGTGTCCGTCGGCGACGCGGCGGCGGCCGGCCGGATGCTGGCCGCCGCGACCGGCCGCGAGCACCACCGGGTCGAGCCCGAGCACCTGCTGAAGCGGCTGGCCGGGCACGCGGGCGAGCTGGTCGCCGTGGTGGGCCTGGCGGAGGACCTCACGGCGGCCGGCGACTGGCCGGGCGCGAGCGGCGCGACCGTGGGCGTGCTGACCGCCCGCGGCCTGCCGTCGCTGGCCTGCCTGGTCTACCGGAGCCTGACGGTCGGCGCGGTGGGCGAGGACCGCGTGTTCATCGCCTCCCACCCCATGCTGGAGGACTCGGAGTCGGCCGACACCGTCGAGTTCGCCGGCCTGGACGTGGTCCGCGAGCGCAGGCTGAAGGTCGTGGTGGTGCGCAGCCTGGGCAAGGAGTGCTGCGTGGGGCTGCCCGACGGCATCATCTGCGGGCGCTCCGACCCGATCGACGGCCCGCTGCCGCCCTTCGAGCCGCACTACCGTCACATGCCCTGCATGAAGGGCGAGGGCTGCCACCGCGCCGACCTCACCGAGGACCAGCGGCTGCCCGCGGCGGACGTCCACGCCACCGTCGTCTTCACCCACAGCTGCGGCTCCATCGGGGTGGGCGCCAACCTCTACCCCAACCACCTCGCCCTCGCCCTGGGCTTCATGGAGGGCACGGCCGTGGCGGTGGTCGGCGCCATGGGGGTGCACATCGTGCAGCGCAGCGCCCAGGCCGAGTTCGAGTCGGCGCTGGCCGACGGGCTGCCGCTGGGCCGCGTCGTCGAGCGGCTGGCCGAACGCGTCCACCCCATCAACGGCTACCTCAACCGGTTCGGGCTGCTCGGCGACCCCGGCCTGGTCGTGCCGTGGCCGAGCGGGCGCGCCGCGCTCAGGAGCACGCCCGTCCCGCGCGCCGACGAGACCGTCGTGCGCCGGCTGGCCGAGCTGCACAACGTCATCCTCCCCCGCCTGGAACGGCTGCCCTGGCTGGAGCCCGTCGCGGACGCCGTCGAGATCACCGGCCTGCGCGAGCAGGTGCGCGAGCTGTCGGCCGACCTGCTCGCGCCCGGCCTGGCCGAACGGGTGACGCGGCTGGAGGACGAGGTCGCCGACTTCCAGGTGCGGACCGTCCGGCAGGTGGCCGCCGGCATCTACGTCTCCGGCTGGAACTACGGCGGCCCCTGCCTCGACGGGCTCCGCCAGGTCGCCCAGCGCGACGAGCCGTGCCCGGGCTGCCTGCGGGACACCGCCGTGCTGGTGACCCTGCGCCATGCCGTTCATGACGGGCTGACCGTGCGGACGCTGCAGTGCCGCAGGTGCGGGGACATCTGGTGGAGCAGCGAGAGCGGGGAGCCGACCGTGGTGCTGCACGGGCCGGTGGACGTGGATGCCGTGCGGGGCAGTGTGGCGCGGCCTGTGCGGGAGATCCGTAACGGTGGTGGTGAGCGGTTGCGGGGTGGTATCGGGTTCGCGTTCGCGTTGCGCAAGCGGTTCGGGTTGCCGCCTGAGACGTGCTCGCCGGTTTCGGTGGGGCCGTACGGGAGTGTGACGTACACGGCGGAGACGGATCTGATCAACTATCGGCCCAGGCCGGACGTGCACACCTCCGTCTTCGTGGCGATTCTCAACGGGCACTATCTCGCCTCGGCCATGATGCTGCGCCTGTCGTGACGGGCGCGTCGCGGCGGCGGCCTGGCGGGGTGGTCTGTCGCGGCGGCGCTCCGGCGGGGTGATGCTCAGCGGGCGCGCAGGGCGGTCAGCAGGGACGCCACCTCGTCGACCACCTCGCGCCCCGACCGTTCGTCCACCACGTCCCCCCGCCACCGGGCGGCGACGGCCCAGCCACCGTCCGGCTGCGGCTCCACCTCCACGACCAGCGGCGCGCCGGCCCGGGGCGCGCGGACCCGCACCGGCTCGACGACCAGCTCCGTGCCGCCGAACGAACCGGCCTCCAGAGGTGCCTGCAGGGCGACCATCACCTCGTACAGAGGCACGCGGGCGACCCCCGGCCGCAGGGAGCGCACGAGCCGGTCGTACGGGGTGCGCGCGTGGCGCAGCGCCCGCAAGGTCAGGCGGGCCGTCTCCGCCACGCGCTCCTCCGCACGGCCGTCCCGCACCGCCTCGAACGGCAGCACGACGGGGTTGACGAAGCAGCCGATGACGGGGTTGAACACGCTCTCGAAGCGGCCCGAGGCGACGGTGGCCAGGTTCAGCCGGTCGGCGCAGAAGACGCGGCCCAGCGCGCGGGCCGTGCCGTACAGGACGCTCGCCAGCGGGACGGATCCCCGCGTGCGCACCGCCGCCGACAGCTCGCCCACGGCCCCGGCGTCGAGCACGATCTCGTGCTCGTGGCGCGCGGCCTGGTCGGTGAGCGCGGGCGCGGGCAGCAGGGGTGGGGGCTCCGTGTCGAGCAGCTCCCGCCAGAACGGCAGGTCGCGGTCCGCCCACCGCTCCACCATGTCGTGCTCCCACTGCGCGTAATGGTGGTAACCGGGCACCGGCTCCCAGCCGGGTGCGCGGCCCGAGGCACGGGCGGCGTAGGCGGTCGCGAGGTCCTCGAGGAGGATCAGCTCGGATCGGCCGTCGAAGACGATGTGGTGCAGGCTCAGGCAGAGCAGCCAGGACTCGGGGCCGAGCCGCGCCAGGCGGGCCCGGAGCGGGGGGTGCTCCTCCAGGTCGAAGGGCTGGTCCCACCAGTCGGCGCAGATCTCGGCCGCGGCCGTCGTGGGGGTGGTGGGTTGTGGGAGGCAGGCCGTGGGGATGGCGGCCGGGGGTGATCGTCCGGGGTCCGGGGGGAGCACGCGCTGGAGGGGGCCGTGCTCGTCGTCCCAGTAGTGGACGGTGCGCAGGATCGGATGCCGCCGCACCACGTCGTCGTAGGCGGCGGTCAGCGCGTCGGGGTCGAGGGGGCCCGACAGCAGGTACGCCAGGACGACGTGGTTGTCGTCCTGGCCGGGTGCGAGCGTCTCGTCGAGCAGGAAGCGCTGCTGGCCGTGGGACAGCGGGACGGGCACGCCCGCGCTCCCGCCGGTCGGGCCGGACGCGCCCACGCGTCCGCCGAGCGGTGCGGTCACGCCCGCGCCTGCGCCGAGGGCGCCGGTAGCGGCGCGCCGCACCAGCTCGGGCAGCGAAGCACTGGCCAGGACGTCGGGCACGCGCACGTCGGTGCCCAGCCGGGTCGAGAGCCGCATGGCCAGCCGCAGCGCCTGCTCCGGCGTCAGCCCGGCGGGATCCAGCCCTGCGACCGCGCCCAGGCGCCACCGCCCGGCGAGCGCCTCCAGCTCCGCGAGCAGCGCCGCAGAGTCAGCGGGCGCGGCAGGCGCGGCAGGCGCCCGGCCCTCTCGCTCAACCCCACGCACCCCCGCCATCACCGCACCTCCTCCACCAGCGCCCCCCGATCCACCTTGCCACTGGACGTCAGCGGCAACGCCGCCACCCGCCGCCACACCACCGGCACCATGTAATCGGGCACCCTCGCCCCCACATGCCTCCTCAGCTCGCCGGCAGCAAGCTCCTCCCCCACATACACGGCCACGAGCTGCGCATCCACCACGACCACAGCCACCTCCTTCACCCCACCATGGCCGCGGACCACCGCCTCCACCTCATCCAGCTCCACCCGATACCCCCGCAGTTTGACCTGCCGATCCAGCCGCCCCAGATGCACGAGCACGCCACTCTCCCACCGCACCCGATCCCCGGTGCGATACCAGTCACCACCCTCCGGCACCCCGTCCACCACCTCGTACGGCCCATCCCCCCGCAAGAACCGCCCCGCGTTGTCCCCCGGATCGACGTACCCCGAGAAGCGCTGCCCGCCGCGCACGCACAGCTCCCCCTCCTCCGCGACGACACCACCACCATCCAGCACCACGGAGTCGAGATGCCCGTACACCCGGCCGATGGGCACGGTGCCGTTACCGGTGGGGATCCAGTCGTCCGCGCTCGCGGGCAGCCGGTGGTTGGCGCACACGCCGGCCAGCTCCGTGGGCCCGTAGTTGTTCTCGATGACGTTCGCGCCGACCGCCGAACGCCAGGCGGCCACGGCGGCGTAGTCGAGCTGCTCGCCGCTGAACATGCTCCACCGCAGGTCGGGCAGGCACCCCTCGGTGAGGGTACGGGTGCGCCGGGCCAGGGTGATGATCGACGGCACGGTGTCGAGGTGGGAGATGCGCTGGTCCCGCAGGAACCGTACGGGGCTCAGCCAGGTGCGCTGCCCGGCCACGACGAGCGTCGCGCCGGTGGCCCACGTGGCGAGCAGCTCGAACACCGACGCGTCGAAGGTCAGCTCCGCCGCCTGGGCCACCCGATCTCCCGGCCCCAGCTCGTACAGGGGGCACACGTGGCCGAGGTAACGCGCGAGCGCGCGGTGCGTGATCGGCACCCCCTTGGGCGTGCCCGTGGAGCCCGACGTATAGATCACGTAGGCGTCGTCGTCCAGGCCGGGGCCGGAGACGGCGGCGCGGGCGCCTTCGGTGGAAACCGTCAAAACGGGCACGCCGGGAGGCAGGCGCGGCGCGGGAGGCCCGTTCAGCAGCACCAGGTCCGGCTCGGCGGCGCGCACCACGTCGGCGGTCCTGGCGTCGGGCCAGCGCGGGCTCATGGGCAGCACCGCGCCGCCCGCCCTGAGCACGCCGAGGTAGGCGGCGTAGGTCAGGGCGGACCTGTCGCCGCGCAGCGCGACCCGGCGGGTGCCGCCGAGCAGGGGCGCCACGTGGCCGCTCACCACCGAGGACAGCGCCCACAACTCGCCGTAGGTGAGGTCGCCGTCCTCCAGGCTGAGCGCGGTCAGGGACCGGCAGCGCCCGGCGGTCTCCTCGATCCGGGCGACGATGTCATGCATGGTGCTGCTCCGATCAGTTCGCCGGGGCCGGCTCGGGCTCTGGGGCGCGCAGTTCTCGTACGCTCGGGTAGGCGAGGCTGACCAGCCGTGGCAGGGCGACCACCGCCGCCATCACGGCCAGCACGACCGTCGCGGTGGTGCCGTCGGCGGCGGCCAGGGCGCCCAGCGCGTACCCGGCCGGACGCAGCGCCTGAGAGCTCAGCCAGTCGTAGGACGAGACCTTCGACAGCGCGTCCTCGGGCACGTGCTGTTGCATGGTGGTGATCCAGAGCGAGTCGGCCGCCGTCATGCCGGCGCCCGCCAGCGCGATCACCAGCGCCTGCACGGGGGCGGGCACGCCGAGCGCGATCAGGAGCAGCGCGGGCGCGAGCAGCAGCTCCGCCAGCCTGGCGACCAGCAGGGGCCGCCGGGGCCGGTAGCCGGCCAGCAGCACCAGGTCGCCGAGCACGTCGCCGACGCCGAGCGCCGCGACGACCAGGGCCCAGCCGAACGCGCCGCCCTGCTCCTGAAGGGCCAGCACCGGCCCCGCGACCATGAACACGGCGATGGCCACGTGCGTGCAGGCGAAGCCGGCGACGCTCGTCCAGATCCAGGGGGTGCGGGTGACCAGCCGGAAGCCGTCGGACAGCTCCTTGAGCAGGCCGCCGCCCGCGCGGGGCGGCGCGGCCGGCACCCTGATCCGGGAGGCGAGCCAGGCGCTGACGAGGAACGTGCCGCCGTCCAGGAGCAGCGCCCAGCCGGCGCCGACCGTGGCGGCCAGTCCGCCGGCGATCAGCGGCCCGGCGACGCCGGACAGGCTCCTGGTGATCGACATCAGCGCGTTGGCCCGCTGCAGGTCCTGCTTGGGGACGGTGAACGGGGTCAGCCCGGTCGCGGCCGGCAGGTGGAACGCCTGGGCCGTGCCGAACACCACCTGCACAACGATGAGCAGCGCCAGGTTCACCTGCCCTGACAGGATCATGGCGCCGAGGCCGAGCTGCACCAGGCCGCGCACCACGTCCATGCCGGCCATCACCAGGTGGCGCGGCAGCCGGTCCGCCCACACCCCGCCCACGAGCAGGAAGACGACCAGCGGGACCGTGCTGGCGCCCAGCGCGAGGCCGGCCGCCGCGCCCGAGCCGGTGACCTCCACCAGCCCCACCGTGAGGGCGACGAGGCTGAGCATGTTCCCGGTGACGGACACCGAGAAGCCCGCGTACTGGTACCGGAACGACCGGTGCCGCAGCGGCGCGAGGAACTCCTTCCACCGCGTCACCGTCGCCCGCCCGTCTCCCGCGCCAGCACATCGAGCACCCGGGCCACCGCCGTGTCGAGCGCGGGCCGGTCCGGGGCGCGCAACGTCACGTTGGCCGTCCTGAACTGCGTGACCGACTTGGGCGCGCCGTCCTCGGCCAGCTCGTCCACCGCGCACACACCGGGCAGCGCGCGCAGCTCCCGCCGTCTCAGCGACGTGCGCACGGGCCCCGCCCTGTCGGCGAACGCGGGGAACACGCCGGCCGCCGCGCCGCGCATCGCGGTCAGGTCCACCTCCGGCGTCTGGCCGGCCGCCACCCGCAGCGCCAGCGCGACCAGGTCGGGCCCGCCGAGGAGGCGGAAGAGCCGCGCCGTGTGCCCGGCCAGGCGCCCGTTCACCTCCAGCAGCTCGAACCCCGCCGCCGTGAGCAGCAGCTCCGTGTGCGTCAGCCGGGACCGCACGCCGAGCACGCCGAGGATCCGGCCGGTGTACTGCTCGGCCGCGCGGCGCAGCTCCTCCGGCAGGCAGGACGGGAGGATGTCGCCCTGGACGTGTACCGCGTCCGCGCCCGCCGGCCCGGCGCCCCTGGTCACCGCGACCGGCAGCTTGTCGAGCACGCCGAGATGCACGCGCCCGGCGGGGGCCGACAGGGTCTCGACCGAGACCAGGCTGCCCAGCCAGGCAGGACCCGCCGGATGCGGCACCGGCTCGATCCGCGTCTCCAGCATCAGCCCGGCCCAGCCCCGCCGCAGGGCGACCTGCCGCCGCACGTCCCGCTCGTCGTCGAGGAAGGCGACGCCCTGGCCGCCCGCCGCCCGCCTGGGCTTGAGCACGCACGGACGGCCCAGCTCGGCGAACCCCTTCACCAGGTCCTCCGGCTCGTCCACCGGCACGGCCTCCACGGAGGTGAGCCCGTGCTCCTTGAGCAGGCGCCGCTGCACGAGCTTGTCCCACGGGCGGGGCACCGACGTGGTGGCCCGCGCGTGCAGCTCGTCGGCGAGCTCCAGCTCGTCGTCGTGGAACGTGGTCACGCCGCGCAGGCCGAGCGAGGCCACCAGCTCCCCGTACCCCCGCTCCGGCAGCACGTGACACTCGAAGAAGCGCTCCGCGACCCGCATGACGTCCGGATGGGCCGCCGCGACCGCCGCCCTGACCAGCATCACCACCTCGCACACCCCCTGGGCGGCGACGTAGATCTCGCGCAGGTTGGCGGCGCCGTCCGGGCGGTGGCAGACGCCCAGCCTGGGCCTGGTGGGCTCGGGCATGGCGGCCCCCGCTAGCGGGCGCCGGCCGAGCGCGCGCCGTCGAGCAGCGTGCCCAGCCGGCCGTCCACGAAGAACTGCTCCAGCGGCACCTCGACGCCCAGCCGCGACTCGATGCGCTCGATGAGCGTGACCGCCAGCAGGGAGTTGCCGCCCAGCTCGAAGAAGTCGTCGTCCGCCGAGGGCGCGTCGACGTCCAGCACGTCGCACCATTCGGCCAGGACCACGTCGTCAGCCTTGTCCACGTGTCCTCCAGTCACGTTGCGATCAGGTCAGTCTCACGGCCCAGACGGGGGAGAGCGTGGCGCCCCTGCGCGTCTTGGGCGTCTCGGCGTCGAGGCCGAGGTCCAGGGCGGTGAGGCGCCGGTCCATGGCGTGCCTGAGGGGAGCGTGGATCAGGCTCTCCACGTACGCCTCGTGCCGGTGCGGGGTGTCGTCGGCGACGCCGGTCTCGTAGATCTCCAGCCGGCCGCCGATCGCGCAGGCGAACGTGACGGCCAGGCAGACCTGGGCGGCGTCGTCGGCGTGCACCGCGAAGGCGATCCGCTCGCCCACCGGCTCGGCCGCCCACCGGGACAGGCGCATCCGGAGCAGCCGGGGGTGCTCCTCGATGCCGTGCCTGCGCTTCACCGCCGCGACCAGCTCCGCGCCCGCGTCCACGGCCTGCCGGGCGGGCATGACCGTGCACCGCAGCCCGGCCTCGGCCGCCGCGCGGCGGTCCTTGAGCACGGTCCTGCGCCCGCTGTGGCCGAGCCCGGCGAGGAAACGCTCGTCATCGGGCGGTACGGCGATCGTGGCCAGCCGCCCGATCCGCTCCCGCCACGGATCATCCGGCTCCGGCGAGCCCTCGGAAACGGCCCGCCGCCGGCCCTGCTGCGGGGAGCCGTCCTGGCCCGCCGGGGTGAAGGCGGCGACCTCCTCGTCCCGCACGTAGAGGGCCGTCGCGACCAGGCCGCGCCGCTCGGCCTCGGCGCGCGCCCGGGCGACGAGCGCCCGCCGCACCGATTCCGCCTGCCCGGCGGGCAGCGCCGCACAGGTCACCGCCCCCGCCACCAGATCGGCGCAGCCCCCGACGAACAGGTACGACCGCGCGTCCTCCACCTCACCGAACAGCCGCGGCGCCAGCACGCCCGGATCGAGAACGGCACTCGGCACGGCGCGGCTCTTCACCCGCTGCACGGGCAGCAGCCCCAGGACGCCCCCCTCCCCGACGGCCAGCACGACCTCCGTCTCCCAGGAGGCGGACAGATACGGCCGCCCCAGCCTGCCGGGCAGCAGGCTCACGGAGGCCGCCTGCCACTTGCGCCCGGACAAGCCGGCAGGCAGGTCGTCGGCCCCGATCACCTCTGTCGTGACGAGCAGCGCCGCGTGCCCGGTCACCGATAAAGTCGTCATCCGCCGTCACCTGGCCGGTACTTTTCTCCGGAGAACTCCGCCACTCGGGGAACCTAATCCACCGTCTCCGCGCGGAACGACTCATATCGTGCGGTATCCGCCTTAACCGTCGAGAGCCATTCCTGTATCGGGTCTCTTGGCCGCCCGTCATGGTCATGTCAGGGTTACGGTCACGGGTCGTGCCGACGGGGAGTGATCGCCATGTCCGTACCCTCCACCGACGCGGTGGTCATCGGCGCCGGGTTCTCCGGCATGTACATGCTGCACCGCCTGCGCGGCCTGGGCCTGACCACCCGGCTCTACGAGAGGGGCGACGGCGTCGGCGGCACCTGGTACTGGAACAGGTACCCGGGCGCCCGCTGCGACGTGGAGAGCGTCGAGTACTGCTACTCCTTCTCCGAGGAGCTGCAGCAGGCGTGGGACTGGACCGAGCGCTACCCGTCCCAGCCGGAGATCCTGCGCTACGCCGAGCATGTCGCCGACCGGTTCGACCTGCGCCGCGACATGCGGTTCCGTACGCGGGTCACCCGCGCCGCCTACGACGAGGCCACCGCCCGCTGGCAGGTGGAGACCGACCGCGGCGACCGGGTGTCGGCCCGGTTCCTGATCACGGCCGTGGGCTGCCTGTCGGACGCGCGGATCCCCGCCTTCCCCGGCGCCGCCTCCTTCAGGGGCGAGAGCCACCACACCGGGCGCTGGCCGCACGAGGAGGTGGACTTCGCGGGCAGGCGGGTCGCGGTCATCGGCACCGGCTCCTCCGGCATCCAGATCATCCCGGTCATCGCCGAGCGGGCCGCCGAGGTGACGGTCTTCCAGCGCACGCCCAACTACACGATCCCGGCGTGGAACCGCCCGATGCGGCCCGAGTACGCCCGCTGGGTGAAGGACAACCACGCCGAGATGCGCCGTTCGATGCGCGGCTCCCCGTTCGGCATCGCGGCCACCTTCAACCCGGGCTCGGCCCTGGAGGCGTCCGAGCAGGAGCGCCTCGACGAGCTGGAGAAGCGGTGGGCGCACGGCGGCCCCGGCTTCCTCGGCGCCTTCGCCGACACGGCGGTGGACCCGCGGGCCAACGAGCTGGTCGCCGAGTTCGTCAGGGGGAAGATCCGCCAGATCGTCGATGACCCGCGGGTGGCCGAGCTGCTGTCGCCGCGCGACCATCCGATCGGCACCAAGCGCCCCTGCTTCGACACCGACTACTACGCCACCTTCAACCGGCCGAACGTGCGGCTCGTGGACGTGCGGACCGCGCCGATCGAGGAGATCACGGCGACCGGGATCCGCACCGCCGCGGCCTCGTACGAGGTGGACACCATCGTCTACGCCACCGGCTACGACGCGATGACCGGGCCGCTGCTCGCCATCGACATCACGGGGACGGGCGGCGTGCCGCTGCGCGCGAAGTGGGCGGCCGGCCCCCGCACGTACCTGGGCCTGATGACCGCCGGGTTCCCGAACCTGTTCACCATCACCGGCCCCGGCAGCCCGTCGGTGCTCAGCAACATGTTCGTCTCCATCGAGCAGCACGTGGAGTGGATCGCCGGCTGCCTGGAGCACCTGGCCAGGACGGGCGCGACCGTCATCGAGGCCGATCCGGACGCCGAGGACGCCTGGATGCGGCACGTGGGCGAGGTGGCGGCGCAGACGCTCTTCCCGCGCGCCGACTCCTGGTACCTGGGCGCGAACGTCCCCGGCAAACCGCGGGTCTTCATGCCGTACGCCGGCGGCGTCGGCACCTACCGGGCCACCTGTGACGAGATCGTGGCCAAGGGGTACGAGGGCTTCGTGTTGTCGCCGTGAGAGCCCCGGGTGACGCCGGCGGCACGCGCGCATCGGCCGAAGCCCACACATCGGTGCCCCCGAATGGACACGAAGTGTCAATGTTCAAGATTTCATGACTCGTCCACGCCCGAGACAGGATTTTTCGTCGTTTGTCGGTTTACGCTCCCCGTCATGCGTGTTAAGTCCCGGGTCCCGGCGATCCTCGTCGTAGCCGGCCTCGCCGGTTCGATCGCCGCCCTGTCCTCACCCTCCGTGGCCGCCGCGGCGCCAGGCAACGTGGTCATCAGCCAGGTCTACGGCGGAGGCGGCAACACCGGCGCCCCCCTCTCCAACGACTACGTCGAGCTGTTCAACCGCAGCGCCGCCCCCGTCTCGCTGGACGGCTGGTCCGTGCAGTACACCAGCGCCAGTGGCACCGGGAACTTCGCCTCCAACAAGGCCGACCTGGCCGGCACCCTGGCGCCCGGCCAGTACCACCTCCTCCAGCTCGCCGCGGGCAGCACGCCCAGCGGCGCGCTGCCCCAGCCCGACAGCGTCGGCTCGATCAACATGAGCGGCACCGCGGGCAAGGTGGCGCTGGTGCGCTCGGCCGAGGGCCTGGCCTGCAACGGCTCCACCACCGCCTGCTCCGAGGCCCAGCTCGCGCAGCTCGCCGACCTCGTCGGGTACGGCACCGCGAACTTCTCCGAGGGCACCCCCGCCCCCGCGCTCACCAACGCCACCGGCGGGTTCCGCAAGAGCGGCGGCTGCGCCGACACCGACGACAACGGCGCCGACTTCGAGACCGCGGCCCCGGCACCGCGCAACAGCGCCACGGCCGCGGCCCCCTGCGGCGACGGCGGCGAGCCCACCCCGACGCCCACGCCGACCCCGACCCCCACCCCCACCGAGAGCTGCGACACCCCGGCCACGCACCAGATCCCGCAGGTGCAGGGCAACGGCGACGCCAGCCCGGTCGCGGGGCAGAACGTCCGCGTCGAGGGCGTGGTGACCGCCTCCTTCCAGGGCTCCGGCGGGCTCGGCGGCTTCTACCTGCAGGCCGCCGGGCCGGACGCGGACCCGGCGACCTCCGAGGGCCTGTTCGTGTACTCCTCCTCGCCGGTCAAGGCCGGTGACCGGGTGCTCGTCTCCGGCAAGGCGATCGAGTACAACGGCCTGACCGAGATCTCCCCCGCCACCGCCGTGAACGTCTGCGGCACCGGCACGGTCAGGGGCACCGAGATCGACCTGCCGCTCAGGAAGGGCCTGACCTTCGAGCGCTACGAGGGCATGCTCGTCACCTTCGACGACGACCTCGCGATCTCCGAGACCTACAACCTGGCCCGGTACGGCGAGCTGCTCCTGGCCGAGGACGAGCGGCTCTACCAGCCGACCGACCGCGAGGGCGTGGACCCCGACAGGGACGCGCGGCGCAGGATCCTGCTCGACGACGGCTCGAACGCGCAGAACCCGGCCACGCTGCCGCACCACACCCAGGGCTCGAACAGCGTCCGCGTCGGTGACGAGGTGCGCGACCTGACCGGCATCCTCACCTACGGCTTCGACGTCTACCGCGTCCAGCCGATCGAGCCCGTGCTCTTCCGCGCGAAGAACCCGCGCCCCGCCCGCCCCGAGCGGGTCGGCGGCGACGTCCGCGTGGCCAGCCTCAACACGCTCAACTGGTTCACCACGCTCGGCTCGCGCGGCGCCACCACCGCCGAGGAGCGGGACCGTCAGCTCGCCAAGCTGGTGGCCAACATCACCACGCTCGACCCCGCCGTGGCCGGGCTGATGGAGGTCGAGCGCAACGCCGACGTGGCGCTCAACGCCCTGGTGGACGCGCTCAACGCCAAGGCGGGCGCGGGCACGTACCGGGCGATCAGCCACCCGAACCCGGGCACCGACCTCATCCAGACCGCGCTGATCTACCAGCCGGCCAAGGTCACCCCGATCGGCCCGGCGCGCTCCTCGGCCGACCCGATCTTCAACCGGCCGCCGCTGGTGCAGACCTTCGGCCCGGCCAAGGGGCACGGCAGGACGTTCACGGTGCTGGTCAACCACTTCAAGTCCAAGGGCTGCACCGACGTGGACGGCCCCGCCACCGGCCCGGACGCCGACCAGGGTGACGGGCAGAGCTGCTACAACGCCAAGCGCGTCAAGCAGGCGCAGGCCGTGCTGTCCCTGATCGAGGAGCTGAAGCTGAAGAACGCGCTCGTCCTCGGCGACATCAACGCCTACGGCGAGGAGGACCCGATCGACACCTTCGAGGACGCCGGGCTGACCAGCCTCAGCAAGAAGTACGTCGAGCCGGACGAGCGCTACAGCTACGTCTTCGACGGCCTGTCGGGCGAGCTGGACCACGTGCTGGCCGACAAGGGCGCCCGCAAGCTGGTGACCGGCGCGACCATCTGGCACGTCAACGCCGACGAGGGCCGGTTCATGGACTACAACACCGAGTTCAACCCGCCCTACCTGTACGCGCCCGACGCCTTCCGCTCCTCCGACCACGACCCGCTGCTGGTGGGTCTGCGACTCTGAGATCACGCCGACCGGCCGCGGCGGAGCCGGGCTCCGCCGCGGCCTTTCTCATGACTCCAGCAGGCGGCCCTCCGACAGCTCCAGCCACCGCTCGACCCCGATCTCGGCCAGGAACCGCTCGTCGTGGCTGACCACGATGAAGGCCCCCTCGTACGCCGCCAGCGCGCTCTCCAGCTGCCCCACGCTGACCAGGTCGAGGTTGTTGGTCGGCTCGTCGAGCAGCAGCAGCTGCGGCGCGGGCTCGGCGCACAACACGCAGGCGAGCGTGGCGCGCAGCCGCTCGCCGCCGGACAGCACGCCCACCGGCAGGTGCGCGCGCTGGCCGCGGAACAGGAAGCGGGCCAGCAGGTTCATCCGCTCGGGCGCGGGCATGCCGGGGGCCGCGTCGGCCAGGTTCTCCGCCACGGTGCGGTCGAGGTCGAGCAGGTCGAGCCGCTGTGACAGGTAGGCGACCCGGCCGTCGGCCCGGCGCGTGGTGCCGCCGTCCGGCGTGAGGTCGCCGCTGATCATGCGCAGCAGGGTCGACTTGCCCGCGCCGTTGGGGCCGGTCAGCGCGATGCGCTCGGGGCCGCGCACGGTCAGGTCGAGGCCCGGCTCGGCGAACAGGCCGCGCGCCTGCAGGTGCTCGCCCTGGAAGACCGTGCGCCCGGCGGGCACGTTCGTCCCCGGCAGCTCCAGTGCGATGCGCTGGTCGTCGCGCAGCGCCCGCCCGGCCTCGTCGAGCCTGGCCTTGGCGTCGCTGACCCGGGCGGCGTGCATCTGGCCCGCCCGGCCCGCCGACTCCTGGGCGCCCCGCTTCATGTTGCCGGCGAAGATGCGGGGCAGGCCGGCGTTCTTGAGGTTGCGGGCGGCGTTGCCCGCGCGGCGCTCGGCGCGCTCGCGGGCCTGCTGCATCTCCCGCTTCTCGCGCTTGAGCTCCTGCTCGGCACTGCGCACGCTGCGCTCAGCGGCCTCCTGCTCGGTGCGCACGGCCTCCTCGTAGGCGGTGTAGCCGCCGCCGTAGAAGCGCACCTCGCCGCGTTCCAGCTCGGCGATGCGGTCCATGCGGTCGAGCAGGACGCGGTCGTGGCTGACCACGAGCAGGCAGCCGTTCCAGTCGCCGAGCAGGTCGTGCAGGCGGTGCCGCGCCGCGAGGTCGAGGTTGTTGGTCGGCTCGTCGAGCAGCAGCACGTCGGGCCGCTTGAGGAGCTGCGCGGCCAGGCCGAGCGAGACGACCTGGCCGCCGCTCAGCGTGCCGAGCCTGCGGCCGAAGTCGAGCCCGTCGAGGCCGAGCCGGTCGAGCTGGGCGCGAGTGCGCTCCTCGATGTCCCAGTCGTTGCCGATGGTGGTGAAGTGCTCCTCGGAGGCGTCGCCCGACTCGATGGCGTCCAGCGCGGCGATCACCGGGGCGATGCCGAGCACCTCGGCCACGGTCAGGTCGCCGGTCAGGGGCAGGCTCTGCGGCAGGTAGCCGAGCACGCCCTTGACGGAGACGTCGCCGCCGGACGGCCGCAGCTCCCCCGCGATGAGCTTGAGCAGCGTGCTCTTGCCCGCGCCGTTCGGCGCGACCAGACCGGTACGGCCACCGCCCACGCTGAAGGACAGGCCGGTGAAGACGGGGGTGTCGTCGGGCCAGGAGAAGGACAGCCCGGAGCAGATGACGAATGCGTCAGACATGGCGAAAAACCTCGAAGAAGGTGACCCGGGCACGCGAAAGAGGCCCGGCGGGGAAACAGGAAAGGGGGGATCGACGACCTGGGCCACACCGGCGACGGTCAGCGCGCGTCAGCCGGGGCCGGGTCAACCTCCGGTATCACCCGGAGATGTCGTCGTCACCTGCCACGTCTGGTCTCCTAGTAGTCATGAATGAGCACTTTCCACATTAGCACCCCGCGAAAACTGCTCGCGCGGCCCACGTCAGCCGTGCTCCTCCCGGGACACGTCCTGCCGTACGAACAGCCCGGGGCCCCGGTCCGCCCACAGCTCCTCGTCCAGGTGGTGGTCGCGCCACGCCTCGGGCGGATCGGCGAGCCAGTCGTGACCGAAGATCGCGTACGGGTGGCCGGCGCCCGCGTGCGTCAGCTCGTACTGCCCGAGGTAGGCCATCAGCGGCCGCCACAACGGCCCGTTGGCGACGAGCAGGTACGAGGCCGCCAGCCCCGGCTCGTGCAGCCAGCGGCGCAACAGCCACGCCTGGAACACGTCCGTGATGGGGGACGGCTTGGCCTCGAAGGCGGGGCAGATGAGGTGCCGCGCGATCCCGACGTGCGCCCCCTGGGGCAGCGCCATGCGGCGGCTCACGTCGTGCCAGATCTCCCCCACCACGGGGTCGGCGTCCAGCTCCTCCGGTTCGAGCCGCCGCAGCGTCAGCCACGTCAGGTAGGCCCGCAGCCGGTTGTCCGCCCGGGAGCGGAGCAGGGTGAACGCCTCCGGCCGGCGGTTGAGCCAGAACCGGACGGATGCGGCCGTCAGCTCCCCCTGGGACTCGCGGGCCATCGCGACCAGCTCGTCGTGGTCGGCGGGGGTCACCTCGCACGCCCGCACGTCCTCCTCGCCCACCTGCGACACGTACCGGTTCAGGACGCCGCCGCGCCGCCGCAGCCGGCTGATCGTGCGCATCACCGCCACGGACGCGAGCGGGTCGCGGGCGCCGCGCAGCAGGTCGCCCATGGCGTAGTGGCGGATCGTGCGGTGCATGCGCTCGTAGCCGGCGGGGTCGCGCCAGCGCAGGTGGTGGTCGAGGGCCTCGCGCAGCACGCCGCCCACGTCCAGGCCGCGGGCGGCGGTCTCGACGTACGGCTGCGCCGCGAGCCAGTCGAACAGCTCCGCCGCGCGGCCCTCCGGCAGCACCGCCGCCAGGAGATCCTCGGTGGTGTGCCGGGCGTGCGCGCAGACGTGCAGCGCCCGCCGGTGCAGCTCCGACGGCACGTCGCCGGCCAGCCGCGCGAGCACCTCGTCCACCACCTGCCGGACCGCCTCCCGCCGGGCCGGCTGGCCCGTGGCCGACATGCTCCTGCCGACCTCGGCGGCCAGCGACAGCGCGAACGGGTGGCCCGCCGCGAAGTCGGCGATGGATCCGCGCAGGCCCGGCTCGACGCCCCTGGCTTCGAGCAGCGCGGTGGACTCGGCGGCGGTGAGTGCCTCCAGGTGCCGGATCGTGATCGCTCCCGACCAGGCGGGATCGGTGAGCCAGGCGGCGCTCGGCCCTGTCCTGCCCGCCAGCACGACCACCGTGTCGGCGGGCAGCCGCCTGAGGTAGTCGTCGCGCAGCCACGGCTCCAGCTCCGCCAGCTCCTCGAAGGAGTCGATGAGCAGGACCGGGCCCACGGCCCCTGCCAGCTCCTCGGCGCACCGCTCAAGGCGCTCACGCAGCCCGGCGCCCCGTTCGAGACATTCGCGCGCCCCGGCGACCCGTTCGAGACGCCCGCGCGCTTCGGCGCCGGCTCGCAGGTGGCGCACGGGGCGGCCCTCGGCGGCGGCGTCCTCGGCGAGCTGGCACAGCAGCGCCGACTTGCCGATCCCGGCCGGTCCCCGGACGAACAGCACCCCGGGACGCCCCTGCTCCAGCAGGTCCACGAAGGCGGCACGCTCGGCGGCCCTGCCGACGAACCGCGCCCCGGCCGGCCGGACCGACGGCTCGCGCCTACCAAGCGCCGCCACCCGCGACGCGCCCGCCTCCCGGGACACGGCCGCCACCCCGGACACGGCCGTCACCGGGGACGCGGGCGCCGGCTCGTCGTCGGAGTCCGGCTCGGCCCGCAGGATCCTGTCGTGCACGGCCCGCAGCCGAGGCCCGGGGCTGACGCCCAGCTCCTTGCCGAGCAGGTCGTAGACCATCCGGTAGACCTCGAGCGCCTCGGCCCGCCTGCCGCCGCGATACAGCGCGAGCAGGTAGATCTCGTACAGCGGCTCCTCAAGCCGGTTGCGCTCGATGAGCAGCGGCACCTCGGCCGCCACCTCGGCGTGCTCGCCGCGCTCCAGCCGCAGCCGCAGCAGCTCCTGGACGGCGACCAGCCGCAGCCGCTCCAGCCGGTAGCGCTCGCGCTCGGCGGCCTCGCCGGGGACCCCGGCCAGGGCCGTGCCCGTCCAGAGCCCGAGCGCCTGCTCCAGCAGCTTCACCGCCCCGGGCAGGTGCCCGCCCTCGCGCTCCTGCCTGGCGGCTTCGAGCAGGTCGGCGAACTCGACGGCGTCCACGGCGAACAACGCGGGATCCAGCATGTAGCCGCCGGACCGGGAGCTGATCGCCGCGTCCAGCCCGTGCGCGGACAGCAGCCGCCTGAGACGCGAGATATACGTCCTGACGACGGCCTCACCGGTGGCCGGCGCGTGCTCGCCCCACAGTCCGTCGATCACCTCGCCGATCCGTACGAAGCTGCCGCTGTTGGACAGCAGCAGCATCAGGACGGCCTGCTGCTGCGGCGTGCCCAGATCCAGCCGGGTGCCGCCGCAGGCGAGGCCGGGCGGGCCGAGGACGGTGAACCTGCACGGGGGCGGAGACATGCGGTAGAAGCTAGATTCGCCCGGCTGCGCGCCGCGACCGTCAGATGACGCCATCTGTGTACGTCATGTGTACGTCCGGTCGGACCCCGAGTTGTGACGAAGAACTTACATACGGCGGACAAGCCTGGCAATACGCCAAAAGCACGACTCGTCATCAGTAGGGTCGATCAGGGATGCCCACGAGGCGTCCCGAGTAACACGCGAACAAGAGGTGGGGGAACCTCATGGGCGGGGTGAGCTTCGGGCTGCTGGGCCCGATCAACGTGTGGAGCGGCGGGGAGGAGCTGGACGCGGGGTCCCCCCAGCAGCGCGGGGTGCTGGCCCTGCTGCTGCTCGGGGAGGGGCGCCAGGTCTCGCTCGACGAGATCGTGAGCGCGTTGTGGGACGGCGAGGCGCCGCGCAGCGCCGTCGTCAGCACCCGTACGTACGTCTCGCGCCTGCGCCGGATGCTGGCCGACGGCGGGGGCGCCGGACTGGGCACCGAGGCCGAGATCAGGTCGGCGGGCGGCGGCTACCAGCTCGTCGTGGACCCGGGCACGGTGGACGTCACGGTGTTCCGCCAGACGGCCGCCGCCGCGCGTGAGGCGCGCGAGCGCGGCAACGCCGCCGAGGCCTCCCGGCTGCTGCGCGGCGCGCTGGCACTGTGGCGGGGGCCCGCCTTCGACGGGCTGGGCGGGGCGTTCTTCGAGGGCCGCCGCACCTGGCTGGAGCAGTTGCGGGCCTCGGCCATGGAGGAGCGCTGGGCGCTGGACATCGAGCGGGGCGACTGCGGCGCGGCGATCGCCGAGCTGACGCTCGCGACGGCGGCCGAGCCCTACCGGGAGCGCTGGTGGGAGCTGCTGATGTGGGCGCTCGACCGCGACGGCCGCCGCACGGAGGCGCTGGCGGCCTACCGGCGCGTCGCCCGGCTGCTGGACGACGACCTCGGCCTGGACCCGGGGCCCGGCCTGCGCCGGATGCACGCCCGGATCGGCACGGCGGCCGGGGCGTCCCTGGTCTGAGGCGCACGCACACCCGTCCAGGGGTGTCGTCAGTCCGGCGGGTAGCTCTTGAGTATGCGGGCGAGGTCGGCGCGCGAGCTGACCCCGAGCTTGGGGTAGATCCGGTGCAGGTGGGTGCCGACGGTGCGGTGCGACAGGTAGAGCCGCTGCCCGATCTCACGGTTCGTCAGCCCCTCGGCGGCGAGCTGCGCGATGCTCAGCTCGTGCGGCGTCAGCCGGTCCCGGGCGTCCGGGTCGCGGACGGGGCTCGACTCGCCCGCGCCGCGCAGCTCCTGCCGCGCCCGCTCGCCCCAGGCGGCCAGGCCGAGCGCGTCGAAGGCCTCCCTGGCCGCACGCAGGTGCACGCGGGACTCCACGGCCCGGCGCCGCCGGCGCAACCACTCGCCGTACGCCAGGTGCAGGCGCGCCCGCTCGGCGGGCCACCCGGTCAGGTCCGCCCGCAACGCCGCCGCGAACAGCTCCTCCGCCTCCGGGCCGGGGGCGAGCACGGCGCGCGCGTACCGCAGCCCGAGGTGCAGTGCGGGCGACGGCGTGGCGGCGGCCAGCGGCTCCAGGCCGCGCAGGACGTCCCGCATGGCCTCGCTCCGCCCGGCGCGCAGCGCGGCCTCGGTCAGCTCGGCGAGGAAGTAGGCGCGCAGGGCGAGCTGGTAGGCGGGGTCGGTGGGGTCGAGGATGCGGCTCAGGTCGGCGAACGCGTCGTCGAAGCGCCCCTCGCTCATGGCCGCGAGACCGCGCGCGAGCTGCACGGTGGCCAGGACGGGCCGGGCGGCGGCGGGCAGCGCGACCCGCTCGGCCTCGTCCGCCAGCACCCTGGCCTGCTCGTGCTCGCCCCGCAGCGCCGCGATCTCGGCCTGGACGGCCGTGGCCAGCCCGTACATGAACGGCTGGCCGGTCTCCGCGGCGAGCCTGGCGGCCTCCTCGGCGGCGGGGACGGCGGTGTCCAGGTCGCCGAGCCTGGTCGTGCTCCACGCCTGGACGGCCAGCGCCCTGGGGAGCAGCCCGAGCCTGCCCTGGGCGCGCAGCCCCGGCGCCGCGACCGCGGAGAGGCGGGCCGCCACGTCGAACGCGCCGACCTGCATGGCGGCGCTGCCCAGGTACCGGTCGGTCTCCGGGTCGGCGCCCGCCGCCCCTGCCAGCTCGCGCAGGCCGCCGAGCACGGTGGCGCCCCGCTCGAACGGCGCCGCGTACGCGTTGATCGCGACCATCCGCGGATCGCCTGCCGGGAGCGGCAGCCCGTCGGCCACCCGCAGCACCAGGCGGCGGGCGTCCTGACCGGGCTCGGACCAGAAGCAGCGCATGGCGGCGCCCCACAGGATCCGGACGGCCGGCTCGACGATGCCTCCGGCGGCGACCGACTCCGCCAGCTCGGCCAGCTCGGCCACCCGGGAGACGTCCTCGCGCACGCCGTCCTCGAAACCGCTGAGCATCCAGGCGGCGGCGGCGCGGCGGCGCGGGGACAGGTCCAGCTCGCGCGCGTCGCGGACCAGGCGCTCGGCCGTGTCGCGGCTGCCGGACTCGAACGCCAGCTCGGCCGCGCGCAGCAGCCTGAGCGCCTTGCCCTCGCGGCCCTCGCTCAGCCTGGCCGCCTGCTCCAGCGCCGCCACCGCGGCGGCCACCGCGCCCCTGCGCCTGGCCTGGGCGGCCGCGCTGTCCAGCTCGGCCGCCACGCCCTCGTCGGCTCCTGTCGTCGCGGCCGCCCGATGCCAGGCCCGCCGGTCGGGGTGCTCGCGCAACGTCTCGGCCAGCGCCAGGTGGGCCCGCCTGCACTCGGCCATCGGGGCGGCGGTGGGGATGGCCGACCGCATCAGCGGATGGCGGAACCGCACCGTGCCGGCCCCCAGCTCGACCAGCCGCGCCTCGACGGCCGGCGCGAGAACCTCCACCTCGGCCCCCGCCCCGACGTCCGGACCGGGCGGTGCCGTGCTCAGGATCAGCCGGGTGGCCGCGAGGGTCTCCGCGAGCGAATCGCTCTCGTTGAGGGCCGCGACCAGCAGGGCGGTGCGGGCAGGCGCGGGCAGGGTGGCCACGCGGGCGGTGAACGCGCGTTCCAGCCGCTCGCTCAGGGGCATCACCGGCCCGATCCCGCCCTGGTCGCCCACGGCAGCGGGCAGCTCGATCAGCGCCAGCGGGTTCCCGTCCGCCTCCAGAAGCACGCGTTCCCGCACGGCAGGGGCGAGGCCCGGAGCGGTGGAGTGGAGCAGCTCGGCGGCGGCCTCGCGGGAGAGCCGGCCCACGGGCAGCTCCGACAGCCCCGCCTCCAGCAGCGGCGACGGCTCGCCGTCCCGCAGGGTCGCGACCACGGCGACGGGCTCGGACTCGATCCGGCGCGCCACGAAGGCGAGCACGTCGGCGCTGGCACGATCGAGCCAGTGCGCGTCCTCCACGACGACCAGCAGCGGCCGGACGGCGGCCACCTCGGCCAGCAGCGTCAGCGCGGCCAGCCCGACGACGTACGCCCCCGGCCCGCCCACCTCACCGGCAGCGGCCTCGGCGGACGAGTCCCCGAGACCCAGGGCGTCGCGCAGGGCGTCGCGCTGACGGCCGGGCAGCGCGTCCAGCTCCGCCCGCACCGGGTACAGGAGCTGGTGCAGCCCCGCGTAGGCGAGGTTCCGCTCGGCCTGCGCCCCGGTCGTCGTGAGCACGCGCACCCCGGCCCCCGACGCCACGGAGACCACCGCCGCGACCAGCGCGGACTTGCCGATGCCCGCCTCACCCCTGATGAGGACGCCACCGCGCTCCCGGAGCCCCTCGACCAGCCCGGTCAGAGCCTCCAGCTCGGCCTCCCGCCCGAAAAGCGGCATGGTGGTGCGTCCCCTCATCTCGGCCACGCGGGTCGTGGGGGACCTTACCCGAACCGGCGCGACCCCCTGCAACAGGACGTATACCTCACAACCGCCCCCGCGCCCCGCCCGCCGACCGTTCGTCAACGGAGTCTTCTCCCGCCGCTCCTACGCTGCCATGGCATGTCCACCAACACCGAGGCCCCGGCAGTGGTCGAGACCCGCCTCGTCCACGACCTCCACCGCCTGTGGCCGATGATCGCGGGCGTGGCGCCCGACGTGGCGGCGCGCTTCGACGTGCTGAGCGAGGAGCACGACCGGCGGCACCTGGAGCACGATGGCTCGGCGGAAGGCTGAGGCGCGCATGTCTCTGGGACTCGCGGTGCCCTTCACCGATCCGGCCGCGCTGATGGCCTGGGCCCGGCACGCGGACGCGGGCCCGCACGACAGGATCGGTGTCCCCGACCGGGTCGGGCACGAGGTGATGCCGAGCTGCTGGCCCGACGGCCTCGCGCAGCTCGACCGCCTGGCGGACCTGCTGTCATGACCGCTCCGGGGGGATCGGCGACGGTGGTGGGCCGTGACGGCGAGCGGGCGGCGCTGTCGGAGTTCCTGGCGGCCCCGGGCGGGCAGGCGCTCGTCCTCAGGGGCGAGACAGGGGTCGGGAAGAGCGTGCTGCTCGACCACGCCGCCGCCCTCGCCGCCCCCGGGCACGAGGTGATCAGGGCCGCGGGGGTGGAGGCGGAGTCGGAGCTGCCCTACGCCGGCCTGCACCAGCTCCTGTATCCGCTGCTGCCGCACCTGTCCGGGCTCGACGAGGGGCACCGCGCCGTCTTCGACGTGGTCTTCGGGCTGCGCGCGGGCACGGCGCCGTCGGTCATGTCCCTCGGCATCGCCGTGCTGGACCTGCTGACCCTGGCGGCGTCGCAGCGCCCGCTGCTGCTGGTGCTCGACGACGGCCAGTGGCTGGACGCCTCCAGCATCGAGGTGTGCGGGTTCGTCGGGCGCCGGCTCGCGGGCAGCTCCGTGAAGCTGCTCGCCGCCGTGCGGTCGGACGTCGGCTCCCGCTTCGACACGGCCGCGCTGCCCGAGCTGGCGCTGGCGCCGCTCTCGGACGAGGACGCCGGGCGGCTGCTGGACCTGCGGCACCCGGGCCTCGGCCGTCAGGCCCGCGGTGCCGTGCTGGAGCACGCCAGGGGCAACCCGCTCGCACTGCTGGAGCTGCCGCCCCACGTGGGGTCCGGGGAACCGCTCGGGTTCGGCGCCGTCCCGTTGTCACGCCGTCTGCAGCACGTATACGGCATGCGCATCGAAGGGCTGTCCGGTTCCGTACGCGAGGAGCTGCTGCGCGGCGCCCTGGACGGCGTGGGCAGGCCCGGCTCCGGCACCCGGTACCGCATGCGCGACACCGGCGAGGCGGTGGCGGCCGGTCTCCTGGAGGCCGACCCGGCCACCGGCGACCTCGTCTTCCGCCATCCGCTGATCCGTTCGACGGTCGTCCAGCTCGCGACGCCGAACCAGCGCCGCGCGGCGCACGAGGACCTCGCCCGGGTGCACCGCGACGACGTGGAGCGGCACGCCCGCCACCTGGCGGCCTCGCGGGTGGACCCCGACGAGCAGGTGGCCGCCGCGCTGGAGGCCGCGGCCGAGTCCGCCACCAGGCGCGGCGGCGCGGTCGCGGCGGTCGCCTGGCTGACCCGCGCGGCGGAGCTGAGCGAGACCCCGGCCGACCGCTCCAGGCGGCTCGGCGACGCGGCCTTCATCGCCGGGCACGCCGCGCTCCTGGACCAGGCACAGAAGCTGGTCCGCGCGGACCCGGCGCCGGGCCGGGCCGAGTCGCCCGCCACGGCGATCGCCTCGGCGTACGTGGCCCTGTACGAGGACGGCGACGTGCGCTCCGCGCACCGCCGGGTCGCCGCCGCCATCGAGAACCTGCGCGACGACGACACCGAGACCCCGACCCGCCTGGTGGACCTGCTGCTCGCCACCAGCCTGTACGCCGGCGACAGCGCCTCCTGGCAGCACACCGAGCAGCTCATGGACTCCCTGCGTGACCGCGTCCACCCCCTCTCGGCCGTCTACCGCCACGCGTGGAGCGACGTCGTCCGCCACGGCGCGGGCGTGCCTGAGCAGGTGGAGCAGGCGTTCGCCGACGTGGCGGCCCTGGAGCCGTGGGACGTCTCGCGCCTGGCCGTGGCCGCCTACCACGTGGACACGCTCGGCCGCTACCGCCCCTCCCTGCAGCGGGCCGTGGACCGCGAGGTGGAGACCGGCGCCGTGGCGAACGGCATGACCATGCTGCACCTGATCATGCTCGACCAGCTCGCCGCGGGCGAGTGGGACGAGGCCGAGCGGACGGGGCAGCGCGCGCTGGAGCTGAACCTCGCGCACGGCAACGCCCTGTTCGCCCACCACACCCGCGCCTACCTCGGGCTCCTGGCCGCCCTGCGCGGCCGGCTGGAGCGCGCCCGCGAGCTGCAGGCCGTCGTGGACGCCTGGGCCAGGCCGCGCGGCGTCGGCTTCCTGACCCAGATCGCGGACGCCACGGGCACCGCGGCGGCCCTGAGCGAGGGCGACTACGAGGCCGCCTACCTGCACGCCATCGGCATCACCCGGCCGGGCTCGTTCGAGCCGTACGCGCACCAGGCCACCCGCACGCTGCTCGACCTGGTCGAGGCCGCCGTGCACACCGGCCGCCTGGACCAGGCCCGCCTGCACGCCCAGGCCGCGCTGGACGCCGGCCTGCCCGGCATTTCGCCCCGCCTCGCCGTGATCACGTACGGCGCCGTCACGATGACGACCGCCGACGAGAAGGAGGCCGAGGAGATGTACCGGCGAGCCGAGGCCGAGCCCGACGGCGGCGGGTTCCCGTTCGAGCTGGCCCGCATCCGGCTCGCCCACGGCGTCCGGCTGCGCCACACGCAGGGCCCCAAGGCGGCCCGGCCGCTCCTGGCCCGCGCCGCCGAGACGTTCGACCGTCTCGGCGCCACCGGCTGGGCCGAGCGGGCCCAGACGGAGCTGCGGGCCCTGGGCGTGGCCACCGGCGTCTCGCCGGCGCACCTGACCGCCCTGACCTGGCAGGAGCACCGGATCGCCGAGCTGGCCGCGAGCGGCCTGACGAACAAGGAGATCGGCGAGCGCATGCACCTGTCGCCGCGCACCGTCAGCTCGCATCTCTACCGCGTCTTCCCCAAGCTGGGCATCACCTCGCGGGCCGCGCTGCGCGACGCCCTGGGCAAGCTGGGCCGGTGACCCGTCAGCCACGGATGCCCCGCTCGGCCAGCCAGAGCAGCACGTAGTCGGCGACCGCCCGCCAGCCGCTGTCGACGACCAGCGAGTGGGCACGGTCGGGGAACTGCTTGAGGCTGCTCACCGCCGTCGAGTCGCCGTACAGCTTGTACACCGCCCGGGTGGCGGAGTCGGGCACCAGCCGGTCCTCCTGCCCGGAGATCAGCAGCAGCGGCCCGCGCCCGGTGTTGCCGGTGTCCACCGCCGCGCGGGGATGCCGGCCGCCGCTCAGCTCGGTCAGCAGCCGGGCCGGCGCCGGGACGACGTGCCGCTCGAAGAGCCGCGCCGACTCCTGCTCGACGACCGCGTTGGCGAAGACCTGGCGGAACAGCCCGGCGTTGAGCGACGCCGGCCACGGCTCCCAGGCGACGGGACCGGCGGGGACGGGCGCGATGGCGACGGCGGCGCGGCCGAGGTTCGTACCGAGCAGGTGCTGCGCGATCAGCCCGCCCACGGAGTGGCCGACGATCACCGGCGGGGTGTCGAAGGAGCGCACGATGCCCGCGTAGTGCTCGGTGAGCGCGTCCAGCCCCAGCTCCGCCCGGGGCTGTCGGCGGGCCTGGGCCACCGTCGGCGGCTCACCCGGCCAGCCCGGCGTGCGGACGGTGAACCCGAAACTGGAGAAACGTTCGTCCCACGGCCGCCAGGACAGCGCGTGCAGCCACACGCCATGGATGAAGACGACGGGGGTGGGGTTCACGGATCCTCCGATAGCGCTTGACGTGCGTCAAGGATCTGGCGGGCGGCCCGCCGGCGGGAACAGTCGAATGACTCAATGTCGAGCGAATGCCCGGCCGCCGGCGGGTGCGCCGGGGCCCGGGGCCGCGTCCGCGCGGCCCCGGGCCCCGGTCCGGTCAGTGGCGGGGCGTGGTGCACCGGAAGCTCGCCGCGTCGGCCAGGTCGCCGTGGCCGGTGTAGCGGGAGACGGACGGGTACAGGCACAGCTCGCGCGTGATGGTCTTGCCGGAGGCGTCCTTGGCGGAGGCGCTCAGCGTGCGCGGGGCCTTGCCCTGCTCGACCCAGGCGGTCAGCGCGCCCAGGGCGTCGGTCGGCACCGGTCCTGCGCCGCCGGCGCCGCAGTGGTTCACGCCGGGCGCCAGGAACAGGCGGTAGAAGTCGTCGACCCGCTCGGAGCCGCCCATCGCCCGCTCCACCTTCCGGCGGTAGTCGACGGTGCCCTGGGTGGGGATGAGCTGGTCGGCCTCGCCGTGCCAGGTCAGCAGCTTGCCGCCGGCCTTGCGGAAGCCCGACAGGTCCGGGTCGTCCGTGCCGATGATCGCGTCGTACTCCCTCTGGGACTGACGGAACAGGTCGGCGAACTGGGCGTAGGTGATCGTCGTCAGGTCGAAGGAGGGCTGGCGCTTCAGCCAGGTCTGCACCCAGGCGGCCGGGACGGGGAACGGCTGGCCCACGCGCTTGCCGTCCTCGCCGGGCACGGTGGCGGCCAGGTCGAAGGTGGCGCCGATCGGCACGCCGTACCAGAGCTTCTTGCCGGAGGGCGTGCGCGGCCCGTCCCAGATCTTGCGGACCACCGCCGCGTCGGCCGCGGTGATCGTCTCCTTCACGCCGTCGCACTCGACGGTCTGGCCGATCAGCTTGCGCGGGTCGAAGGCGCAGCGGGCGGGGTCGCCGACGATGCCGTCACGGGCGCCGTCCAGCGTGTCGCACGCCTTGACCGCGGCCTGGTTGAACAGGTTGAACTCGCAGGCGGCGGGATAGGTCCGCTCCTCGTTCATCACCACCTGCGGCCACAGGGTGGCGACCTCGAACTCGTCCCAGTTGACGGCCGGGGCGTCGGCCAGGATGCCGTCGTAGTCGCCGGGGTGGCGCTGGGCCTCCATGTAGCCCTGGCGGCCGCCGGTCGAGCAGCCGTTCCAGTACGAGTAGGAGGCGGGCTTGCCGTACACCTTGTCGATGACCTGCTTGGCGACGAGGGTCATCTCGTGCTGGGAGCGGTCGGCGAAGTTCTTCAGCAGCGGCTTGTCGACCTCGCCGTCGCCGGTCAGGGCCCAGCGCGTGTCGATGTAGGTGCTGACGCCGGCGTCGGTGGTCGCGGCGGCGTAGCCGGTCTTGACCGCGCCGGCCAGCGCGGCGCCGTAGTCGCCGGCGGCGAAGGCGCTGCCGCCGACCGCCTGGAACCGGCCGGTCCAGCCCTGCTCGGGCAGCCAGACCTGCACCTTGGCGTGGTCGCCGACACCCGGGTGGGTGAGCGTGACCGTGACCGCGCAGTGCGCGGGCACGTCGGGGACGTCGACGGCGGGCAGCGGCGTCACGGCCGGAACGTGCACGGTGCCCGCCTCGCGGCGCTGTGCCGTCACCGATTCCACCGTGGTGCCCGCGGGCGCCTGCACCGCGATGGCGGAGTCGCAGGTGAACGGGGCGGCGACCGCCGCCGCGGCGCTGGTCGGCAGGCAGAGGGCCGCCGCCAGCGGCACACCGGCCGCGAAGGCGGCCAGGAGTCTTCTCATGGGGTTCCCATCACTGGAGTACGCGGATCGCTGCGCAGCAGGTCCGGCCGGGTCCCTGTTGCGGTGCTCCTACTCTCGCCCGCCCGGCCCGCACGGCACATCAGTCACATGACGGCAGGAACTGACGGTCCCCACGCGCGGGCCCGGCGCCCGGAAAACCCCCCGCCACGCCGCGCTTCCTGGCCCGCTCCGGACGGCTGACCGTCATGTGACGGAACGCGGGAGCCGGGAGACTTCCGGAGCGGTGTCGATTCCGGCCGGGCCCGATCGACGCGTTGGCGAGAGCACGTCCTTCGACGACATCCAGGAGATGTGATGAGCACTGTGGTGATGCACAACGTCGTGTCGGTCGACGGCTTCATCGCCGACGAGCACGACGAGGTGGGGCCGCTGTTCGACTGGTACACCAACGGCGACGTCGAGCTGGTGCCGGGCTCGGGTCTCAAGGTCTCCAAGACCTCGGCCGACTACGTCAAGCCGATCTGGGCCGCCATCGGGTCGATGGTGATCGGGCGGCACCTGTTCGACATGACCGATGGTTGGGAGGGCAGGCCGCCGACGGGCGAGCACGTGGTCGTGGTCTCCCATCGGCCCAAGCCCGAGGGGTGGCACCCCGAGGCGTCGTACCACTTCGTGGACGACGTGGCGCGGGCGGTCGCGCTGGCCCGGGAGCTGGCGGGCGGGCGGAACGTCGCCGTCGCGGCGGGCGAGGTGGGCGGGCAGGCCTTCGCCCTGGGCCTGGTGGACGAGGTGGCCATGGACGTGGTGCCCGTGGTCCTCGGCTCGGGCAAGCGCTACTTCGGCCCGGTCGCCGCCCAGCACCTGCTCGACGACCCGCACGTGGTCGTCCAGGGCGACCGGGTGCTGCACCTGCTCTACCGGGTCCGCCGCAAGCCGTAGTGACCCGCTGCGTCGTCGACGCGGGTGGTCGGTGGTCGCCTTGACCCGCTGCGTCGTCGACGCGGGTGGTCGGCGGCCGACCGCCCGCCGTGCTCCGTGACCCGGGGTCAGCTCGCCTGCGGCTCCTCGCGCAGCGGGAAGTGGCAGGCGACCTGGTGCGCCCCGCCCTCCAGCACCGGCTCGGTGGCGCAGACGTCCTGGGCCAGCGGGCAGCGGGTGCGGAAGCGGCAGCCGGTCGGCGGGTTGAGCGCGCTCGGCAGCTCGCCCTTGATCGTCGTGTCCGGGCTCGGCGTGTGCCCGGGGTCGGGCGAGGGCACGGCGTCCAGCAGCGCCTGCGTGTACGGGTGGCGCGGCGCCCGCACCACCTGGTGGGCGGGCCCGACCTCCACCAGCTTGCCCAGGTACATCACGCCGATGCGGTCGGCCATGTAGTCCACCACGGACAGGTCGTGGCTGATGAACACGTACGACAGGCCCAGCTCGCCCTGCAGGTCGCGCATGAGGTTGAGCACCTGGGCCTGCACCGACACGTCCAGCGCGCTGACGGGCTCGTCGGCGACGATCAGCCGTGGCCGCAGCGCCAGCGACCTGGCCAGCCCGATGCGCTGCAACTGCCCGCCGGAGAACTCGTGCGGGTAGCGCTCCAGCGCCCGGCGCGGCAGCCCGACCTGGTCGAGCAGCTCGCTCACCCGGGCGCGGCGCGCGGCGGCGTCGCCGACCTGCTGGATCTCCAGCGGCTCCGTGAGGATGGAGTCGATGCGCATGCGCGGGTTCATGGCCGCGTAGCTGTCCTGGAACATCAGCTGCACCTTGCGGTGCATGCGGTGGCGCTCGCGCCGGTCCAGGCCGGCGATGTCGGTGCCGTCCACGACGATCCGGCCGCCCGTGGGGGCTTCGAGCCCGGCGACGAGGCGGCCGACGGTGGACTTGCCGCAGCCGGACTCGCCCACGATGCCGAGCGTCTCGCCGGGCTTGACCTCGAAGGACACCCCGGCCACCGCGCTGACGCGCCCGGCGCTCCTGCGCAGGCCCGCGCCGCCGGCGTCGTACTCCTTGACCAGCTCCCGCACGCTCAGGATCGGGTCGGCCTGCTCGGAGGCGGTGCGGTCCCGGCCGGACGGCGGTGCGATCGTGACGGGCTCGGTGACCGGGTGCAGGCAGGCGAACGCGTGCCCGTCCCCGGTGAGCGCCACGTCGGTGGTGCGGCACTCGTCGGTGGCGAAGCGGCAGCGGGGCGCGAAGCGGCAGCCGGTCAGCGGCCGTGACAGGTCCGGCGGCAGGCCGGGGATGCTGTAGAGGCGGCCGTCGGCGGCCGACTCGGGCAGGGCGCGCATGAGCGCCTCGGTGTAGCGGTGGCGCGGCGCGCGGAACAGCTCGGTGGTCGTGGCCGTCTCGACGACGCGGCCGGCGTACATGACGGCGACCCTGTCGGCGCGGCCGGCGATCACCCCGAGGTCGTGGGTGACCAGGATGACCGCCATCTTGAACTCCTCGCGCAGGTCGTCGATGAGCTCCAGGATCTGGCGCTGGGTGGTGACGTCCAGGGCCGTGGTGGGCTCGTCGGCGATGAGCAGGCGCGGGGAGCGGATGAGCGCCATGGCGATGACGACGCGCTGGCGCATGCCGCCCGACAGCTGGTGCGGGTAGTCGTCGACGATCTTGTCGGGGCGGGGCATGCCGACCCGGCGCAGGATCTCGACGGCGCGCTCCCGCGCCTCGGCCTTGCTCACCCCCTGGTGCACCCGCAGCGGCTCGGCGACCTGCGCGCCGATGCGCATGGTGGGGTTGAGCGAGGTGAGCGGGTCCTGGAAGACCATGCCCATCTCGACGCCGCGCACCCGGCGCAGCTCGGACGCCTGCATCGTGCGCAGGTCACGGCCGTCGAAGAGGATCTCCCCGCCGACGACGCTGCCGCCCGTGGGCAGCAGCCCCATGACCGACAGCACGGTCATGGTCTTGCCGCTGCCCGACTCCCCCACGACGCCGAGCGTCTCGCCCTGCCTGACCTCGAGATTGACCCGGTCGAGCGCGTGCACCGTGCCGCGCCGCAGCGCGATGTCGGTGCTGAGGTCACGCAGCCGCAGCAGCGGCTGGCTGGGAACCTCCATGTACGAAACCTCCTGCTAACGCCGCCGGAGGCGGACCTCGAAGACGTCCCTCAGCCCGTCGCCGATGAAGTTGAAGGCGAGGACGATGAGGATGATGGCGATGCCCGGCGGGTACAGCAGCCACCAGTGGCCGCTGAAGGTGTCCGACAGGCCGTCGGACAGCATGCCGCCCCAGTTCGCCGCGGGTGGCGGCACTCCCAGGCCGAGGAACGACAGGTAGGCCACGTACAGGATCGCGTCGGCGACCTGGAAGGTGGCGTTGACGATCACGGTGCCGATGGCGTTCGGGATGATGTGCCGGCGCACGGCGCGCCCGCCGGTGCCGCCCATGCCGCGCATCGCCATGACGTACTCACGGGTGCGCAGCGTCAGCGCCTCGCCGCGGACCAGCCGCGCGGGGCCGAGCCAGGCGAACGCGCCGATGATGACGATGAGCATCGGCACCGTGGGCGTCACGATCGAGGCCATGAGCATGAACAGGAACAGCGCGGGGATCGACATCATGGCGTCCACGACGCGCATCATGACCGCGTCCACCCAGCTGCCGGCGAACCCGGCGACGGCGCCCCAGACGGTGCCCACGACGGTGGCGAGCAGGCCGGCGGCCAGGCCGACGATGATGGACGTCTGACCACCCAGCATGAGCCGGCCGAGCTGGTCGTAGCCGACGCCGTCGGTGCCGAGCGGGTGCCCGTCCGTGCCGGGCGTCAGGAAGACCTTGGTCAGGTCGGTGTGCACCTGGTCGGTCTGGTAGACCAGCGGCCCGAGGAAGGAGAAGGCCGCCAGCAGCACGAACAGGCCCACGCCGACCAGGGCGAGCCGGTTCTCGACGAAGACCTCGAGCCCCTGCCGCCACATCCCCCGGACGGGCGCCTCTTCCTGCGGAGCGGTCATGACCGGCCTGCCTTGAGTCGTACGCGCGGATCGACGGCGGCGTAGAGCACGTCGGCGACCAGCGCGCCGAGCACCGTGGCCACCGAGATCAGCAGCGTGACGCCGAGCAGGATCGGATAGTCCCGCTTGAGCGCCGCCTGCCAGAACAGCAGCCCCATGCCCGGGTAGTTGAACAGCCGCTCGACCACCAGGGCGCCGCTGAACAGCGCGGGCAGGTACATGCCGAGCAGCGTGATGACGGGGAACAGGCCGTTGCGCAGCGTGTGCCCGACGATCACCCGGCCCTCCGACAGGCCCTTGCTGCGTGCCGTGCGGACGTAGTTCTCGTTCAGGTTGTCGACCATGGACGAGCGCACGTAGCGGGAGTAGACCGCGACGGTGAGGATCGTCAGCGTGAGCGTGGGCAGCACCAGCCCGGCCGGGTCGGCCAGCACCTCCGCCATCGTGAAGCCCTGCGGGGCCTCGGGCGGCAGCACCGGCCACACCTGGGAGAACAGAATGATCATCATGAGACCCATGAAGAAGATGGGCGTGGCGTAGGCCAGCAGCGCCAGCCCGTTGATGGTGTAGTCGGGCCAGCGGTTGCGCCGCACCGCCTGCACCACGCCGAGGGGGACGGCGACCACGACGGCCAGCAGGGTCGAGGCCAGCGACAGCAGCATGGTCTTGGGCAGCCGCTGCCAGATGGCCTCGGTCACCGACTGGTTGAGCTGGAAGGAGTAGCCCAGGTCGCCCTGGACCAGCCGCTGCAGGTACATCGCGTACTGCTGCCACAGCGGCCGGTCGTACCCCATCTCGTGGTTGAAGGCGGCGATCTGCTGCAGCGTCGCCTCCTTGCCCAGGATGGCCCGCGCCGCACCGCCGGGCAGCAGGTGCAGGATCACGAACGTGATCAGCGTCACCAGGATCACGATGACCAGGGCCTGGCCCAGGCGCGTGAGGAGGTAGCGGGCCAACGGTCAGCTCTTCCAGGACCAGTCTTGGAAGTACATCAGGTTCATCGGGTCCTGCGGCTCGACGCCCTGCAGGCCCGACTTGTACGCCGAGATCTGGTAGACGGGGTTGGGCATCCACAGCACCGGCAGGTCCTTGGCCAGGAAGTCGTTGTACTCCTGGAGGGCGCCGGCGTCGGCGGAGAACTGCGCCTTCTCGATCAGCTCGTCGGCCTCGGGGTTGCTGTAGCTGCCGAGGTTGACGGGGGCGTCGGTTTGGAACAGGCGCTCACCGGAGGCGAAGGCCGGGTAGTACCAGCTGCCCTGCGAGCCGAAGAACGACATGTCCCAGTCGCACTTGGACTCCTCCGGCTTGCAGGCCGGGGTGACCGCGACGGAGTCGGGCACCTCCTTGATGGTGAGCTGCACGCCGACCTTGGCCATCGCCGACTTGATCTCGGCGAACATCTTGGTGGTCGCGGCGAAGCCGGACTGGCTGGTGACGGTGAAGCTCAGCGGGGTGTCCTTGGCGATGCCCTCGCCGCACAGCGCGGGGTCGGCGCAGGTGGTCTGCCCGTCGGGCGTCACCTTCCAGCCGTGGCTCTCCAGCAGCTGCTGGGCCTTGGCCGGATCGAACGGGTAGACGCAGCCCTGCCCGGCGGGCGAGCCCTGCTTGGCCGGGACCGGACCGCAGGTGGGGGCGGCCATGCCGGACCAGATGACCTTGCTGATCGTGGGCTGGTCGATGAGCATCTGCAGCGCCTGGCGCAGGTACGGCTGCTTGAACAGCACCCCGCTCTTGGGGTTGTTGTAGTTGAGCTGCAGGTACGTGATCGACCACCCGTACCAGGGGGCGACCTTGTAGCCCTTCGACTCCAGGTAGCCCTTCTGCGACAGGTTGGCCGGCGGGATGTAGCCGTAGTCGATCTGCCCGGCGCGCAGCACGTTGAACTCGGCGTCGTCGCCGGTGAACGGGCGCAGCGTGATCTTGTTCAGCTTCGGCTTGTCGGGGCCCGAGTAGGCCTCCTGCTTGGCCAGGACCACCTCGCCGCTGGGCACGTAGCTCTCCAGCTTCCACGGCCCGCTGGTGGTCTTCCACAGCGGGTTGGTCGCGTACGACTTGGGGTCCTTGGAGGCGGCGGTCAGCTCCTCGAAGGTCTTCTTCGCGTCGCCCTTGTCCCAGGCGTGCTGGGGCAGCGGGACGATGCGGTTGAGCTGGTTGCCGACGAACCAGGCGGCGTTGTACGCCTTCGTGGTCGTCAGCGTGAAGGTCTTGTCGTCCTTGACCTTGAAGGACGAGACGTTGTCCGGGAAGCCGCCGGGCTTGTAGGAGGCCCACTTGTCCTTGTTGGCGGTGACGAGGTCCCACCAGAACTGCACGTCCTTGGTGGTGATCGGCTTGCCGTCGGACCAGGTGTTGTCCTTGAGCTTGATGGTCAGCGTCTTGCCCTCGTCGCTGACCACGGGCGGCTCGGCCAGCGACCGCTGGGTGTTGATGTTGTCGGTGCTGGAGCCGTCGAGCTGGTAGCTGTACAGCTTGCGGTACAGGGCGGTGGAGAAGATGTCGTTCTCGCCCTGGGTGAAACCGGGGGCCGAGATCGGCAGGATCCAGTTCGGCGTGCGCAGGGCCACGGTCACGGTGTCCTTGCCCTGCGCGCCGCCCTGCTGCGAACTGCCGCCGGCGCCCGCGCTGCAGGCGGTGAGACCGAGCCCGATGGCCACCACGCCGCTCACGATGCGGGTTCTCGTCCCCATGTTTCTCCTCGTCGAGACGTGCGCGTGCCCTCCAGGGGCCCTTCAGTCCGGAGAATGTATAGAGGTGCAAGTTGTAAGTCAATGCGAAAAATCAGCTTTGTTCGGGACACTTATTTCGGGATAGAGTCCGCGGCGAAGCATCTATCGGGTGATCGTCTTCGTGCTCGATGATGGGTGTTCCATCAAGGGGAGGAGAGGCATGTCGGAGCCGCCCGCCAACGTGCGCGAGCAGACGCTGAGCCTGCTGGCCAGCGGCAAGGCCGCCTCTCGCGCGGATCTGGTGGAGCTTTTGGAGGTGGCTCCGTCCACGGTCTCCAGCGTGGTGCGCCGCCTGCTGGAGGAGGGCACGATCCTGGAGGAGGGCGTGGGCGCCTCCACCGGGGGTCGCCGTCCGAAGATCCTGCGGCTGCGCGAGGACGGCGGCGTGTTCGTGGTGGCCGAGCTGGGCGCCCGGCACGCCCGCGTCGGCCTCTGCTCACCCTCCGGCGCCCTCCAGGCGGCCGAGGAGTTCGCCGTCGACATAGGAGCAGGCCCCAAGGCGATCTTCGACGCGGTCACCGCGGCCTTCGACGGCATCAGGACCGCCCACGCGCCCGGCCGCCGGCTGCTGGCCGTCGGCATGGCGCTGCCGGGCCCCGTGGACTTCCCCCACGGGCGGCTCATCGGGCCCGCCCGCATGCCGGGCTGGAGCGGCTACGACGTCCAGCGCGACCTGCGCGACCGCTTCCAGGTGACCGCCGTCGTCGACAACGACGCCAAGGCGGCCGCCATCGGCGAGTACGTCACCCGCGCCGAGACCGGCGACATGATCTACGTCAAGGCCGGCAGCGGCATCGGCGGCTGCCTGGTCAGCGGCGCCCAGATCTACCGGGGCGGGCGCGGGCTGAGCGGCGACGTCACGCACGTCAGGGTGGCCGACAGCGGCGAGCGCGAGTGCTCCTGCGGCAGCCGCGGCTGCCTGGAGACCGTGGCCAGCGGCGCCGCGCTGGCCCGCGAGCTGGCCGGGCGCGGCCTGCCCGTCACCAGCCTGCGCGACGTCATCGCCGCCACCGTCAACGCCGACCCGGCCGTGGTGACCCTCGTCCGCCAGGCCGGCCGCCACCTGGGCGTCGCCCTGTCGGGCCTGGTCAACTTCCTCAACCCCGACAGCGTGGTCATCGGCGGCGCGCTGTCGAGCCTGGACGTCTACGTGGCGGCCGTCAAGGGCATGCTCTACGAGCGCTGCCTGCCGCCGCTGACCCAGTCGCTGTCCATCGAGGCGAGCATCGCCGGCCCCGACGCGGCCCTGATCGGGCTGGGCCGGCTCCTGCGGGAGACGGCCGACGTCCGCCCCTCCTAGAAAGCACCGTAAGTGTCTCTGCGTATCGCCATCTGTGGCATCCACATCGAGTCCAGCACCTTCTCGCCGCACCTGAGCGGCACCGCCGACTTCGAGGTCACGCGCGGCCAGGCCCTGCTCGGCAGGTACGGCTGGCTCGGCGACCCGTGGGCGGCCGAGGTGGAGTGGGTGCCGATCGTGCACGCCCGCGCCCTGCCCGGCGGGGCCGTCGAGCCCGCCGCGTACGACGCCTGGCGGGCCGAGATCGTCCAGGGCCTGTCGGACGGCGCGTTCGACGGCGTGCTGCTCGACATCCACGGCGCGATGAGCGTCGTCGACCGCCAGGACGCCGAGGGCGACCTGATCACCGCGATCCGCTCCGTGATCGGCCCCGAGCCGCTGGTGTCGGCCGCGATGGACCTGCACGGCAACGTCTCCCCCACCCTGTTCGCCGGCTGCGACCTGCTGACCTGCTACCGCACCGCGCCGCACGTGGACGTCTGGGAGACCCGCGAGCGCGCCGCCCGCAACCTCGTCGACGCCCTGCGCAGGGGCGAGCGCCCGCACAAGTCGCTGGTCCACGTGCCGATCCTGCTGCCCGGCGAGATGACCAGCACCCGCGTCGAGCCCGCCCGCGGCCTGTACGCCCGCATCCCCGGCATCGAGGCCAGGCCCGGCGTGATCGACGCGGCCATCTGGATCGGCTTCGCCTGGGCCGACGAGCCGCGCTGCACCGGCGCCGTCGTCGCCACCGGCACCGACGCCGCCGCCACCGAGCAGGCGGCCCGCGAGCTGGGGCAGGCGTTCTGGGACGCCCGCGACGAGTTCGCCTTCGTCGCGCCCACGGGCTCCATGGACGAGTGCCTGGACGCCGCGCTCAAGGAGGGCTCCGCCCGCCCGTACTTCATCAGCGACTCCGGCGACAACCCGGGCGCGGGCGGCGCCGACGACGTCACCTACGCGCTGGAGCGGATGCTGGCCAGGCCCGAGATCCGCGACGGCTCGGCCCGCGCCGTCTTCGCCTCCCTCTTCGACCCCGAGGCGGTGGCCCTCATCGGCGACCTGCCGGTCGGCTCGGCCGTCAGCGTGCGCGCCGGCGGCCGCGTGGACACCCGGCCGCCGGGGCCGCTGCCGCTGGAGGGCACGCTGGAGGCCGTGGCCGACGATCCCGACGGCGGGCGGGTGGTCAGCGTGCGCATCGGTGGGCTGAGCGTCTTTCTGACCTCGCGCCGGATGCAGTACCGGCTGCTGGAGTCGTACGGGCGGCTGGGGGTGGACGTCTCCGGGGTGGACGTGGTCGCGGTCAAGATCGGGTATCTGGAGCCGGAGCTGTTCGAGGCGGCGGCCGATTGGATGCTGGCGCTGACGCCCGGGGGTGTTGACCAGGATCTGCAGCGGCTGCCGTACCGGAACCTGAACCGGCCGATCTTCCCGCTGGACCGGGACGCCGCGCTGAACGTCTGACACCGTCGCCGCGGGGGCTGATCGCTTGACACCGTCGCCGCGGGGGCGATAGGCCCGTCGCTCGTGTCAACCAAAATCGCCGTATCCGGGTTATGCGCCCTGGCGCTCCTGGTGCCGCTGGTCCCCGCCGCCGTCCTGCCCGGAGCCGCGAACGTGGCCACCTGCGCGGCCGTCACCGCATTCCTGGTCGTGCCCGTCGTGGTGCTGCGGCGCAGGCGGTGGGCGCCCCGGCTGGGCGCCGCGCTGCTGGCCCTGCTCGCCGTGGCCGCCGCCTTGCCGCCGCTCACCGGGCTGGGCGCGCGAAGCGAGGAGGAGTTTCGGCACGCTCTGACGATCGCGGCCGCGGTGGGTAGCCCGGCCGACGTGCAGGCCCTGATCTCCAGCGGATCACTGAGCGCCCTGCCCTGGGACGGCGACTTCCTGCTGCTGCTCGCGCTCGCCTGCCTGGCCGGCGCCGGGCTGCTGCTGGCGCTCCACCGGCTTCTCCACCACCAGGCGCGTGAGCTCCTCCCACTGCGCTGGCGGTGGCCGCTGGCCATGTGGGGTGCAGCCCTGCTGCTGGTCAGCGTTCCCGTGGCGATGATGCTGGGGATCCTGGGCGACTGGCCCAGCGAGGCGGGGATGTCGTTCGTCGACGGCGCCTGCTTCGGCAACGTGGCGGAGCTCATGGCCGCGACGGCCGTCCTGGCCCTCCTGCCGCATCCGATCGTGGTCGCCGTCGGCTTCGGCCTGTGGGCGCTGCTGGCGGCCACAGGGCACCGGCCGACGGCCCGGGTCGCGGGCTGGCTGACGGTGGTGCCGCTGGTGGCCCGTGACCTGATGGTGAGCTGGCTGCCCGTGCTCGACTGCACGCTGTCCCCGGACGAGGTGGCCAACCCCGTCACGCCGGGTTGGGTGCTGTACGTGCTGCTCCCCGTCGTCCTGATCCTCCTGGCGGTACGGCTGCGCCGGGCCCCTCGCTAGGGCGCGGCGCGAGACACCTCGGCGCGGCTGGGCGGCCGCGCCGTCACCCCCGCCGCGCCAGGCCCCGGCAGCGCCACCAGATCGACCCCCACCTCCCGCAACGCCTCACCCGGCAGCCCGGCCAGGCACCCCGAGGACCGGGCGATCAGCGCGCCGGGAACGTGACGCGCGCGGCGCCGAGCAGCGCGACCGCGGCCTCGACGTCCTTGCGGTCGGCGATGCCGGTGTAGGTGTGCAGCACGTTCGCGATGTGGTGCCTGGCCTCGGCCCTCATCGGGCCTGCTCCTGCCACTGGCGGACCCAGGCGCGGCCGTAGTCGTTGCCGTGCGGGGTGCGCAGCACGGTGTGCACGTGGAACGGCTTGGGCGTGTCGTAGTCGAGGAACACCCCGCAGTGGTGGTCCAGCTCGGCGATGAGCACCGGCGACTGCAGCCGGTAGTAGAAGACGTCCCCGGGCCGATGCCCGCCGATCCAGCAGAACCAGGTCTCGTCGAGGTGCTCGGCGATCTCCCGCAGCCGGGCGGCGCGCGGCCCTTCCGGCAGCAGCCGGACGAACGCGGCGGCGATCGCCAGGGCGCGCTCCCGCGCCTCGGCCGGCACGTCGGTGAGGCGCACGCCTTCGACGGGGATGACCCGGTTGTCCTGGAACGCCCCTGCCAGGTGCCGCTCGTCGCCCGGGTGCACCCGGCCCTCCGGCATCGCGGGATCGACCATCCGCTCGTACAGGACGGCCTGCCGCCGCTGCTCCTCCGGCAGCGCGGCCATCAGCCGCAGCCCCAGCTCCACCCGGTCGGCGAACAGGTCGCTCAGGCCCGCGTGCGGGCCGGCGTCGATCTCGTCGGGCTCGGCGCCGAGGAACACCGGCGACAGCGCCATGCGGCCCTCGACGACCAGGCAGTTGAGCGCGCAGTGGTGGCCGTAGAGCTGCCAGCCCCACGGCGCGCGCGGGTCGGGGGTGCCGTAGAGGGCGAGGTTGTAGCTGAACTCGTTGAGTATGGTCTCCAGCCCGACGACCTCGCCGAGGAAGCCGTTGACCAGCATCATCGCGTGCGCCAGCCGGTAGCCCTCGGGCGAGAGCGAGGCCCGCACCAGGGCCAGCGCCCGCTCGCGGACGGCCGGCGGCTGCAGGTCCAGCCGCAGCCCCGTGTCGAACTGCATGAACTCCGGGTTGGCCCAGGTCTGCCACTCCACGGCGTCCACGGGGAAGGCGATCCGCTCGCGTCCCTCGTCGTCCAGGGCGGCCAGCAGGTCGTGCGCGGCGGCCACCATGGCCTCGACCGGCGCCTCCTCCCCCGGCTCCGCGGGCTTGAGCGGGTACAGGCCGGTGCGCAGCACGCCGTTCTCCGTGACGCCGTGGAAGGCGTTCCTGTACAGCGGCGTCCAGCCCTCGACCAGGCCGCCGGTGAACGTGCCGGGCTTCCTGGCGAACTCGCGGTAGGCGTACGGGTCCAGGCCCCGCACCTCAGCCAGCCTCGGGTGATCGGGCGGGAACAGGTACTGGCGGTACTCACCGGGCATGACGGAGCCCCTTCGGTCTTTCTCAGGTGGTGGTGTTGTGCCGGGCGACGGCGGCGCGGACGGCGGCCTCGTCACCGGCGGCGATCGCCTCGACCAGGTCGGCGTGGACCTGGTAGCGCTCGGCGCGGTAGCCGGTGGCCGCCGCGTCGTCGTCGAAGCGCGAGGACGCGGCGCCCAGGTGGCCCAGGGTGCCGGTGTAGACGGCCCGGGCCATCGCGTTGGGGCTGATCGCGGCGATCCGCTCGTGCAGCGCCCAGTTGGCGCGCATGAAGCCGGCCCAGTCGGGCGCGGCGCGCAGCTGCTCCAGCAGGCCGCGCAGGTCGGCGACGTCACGCCCGGTGCGGTGCCGGGCGGCGCCCACGTCGATGAGCTCCTCCAGGTGGTCGCGCAGCTCGATGGCGTCGGCGACCGTGCCGGGCTCCTCCTCGACGCTCAGCAGCGTGTGCCGCAGCCGCACCACGGGCCCGCGCTCGGCGACGAACAGCCCGCCGCCGCGCCCCGGGCGGATCTCCAGCACGCCCCGGTCGCGCAGCAGCCGCACGGCCTCGCTGACCGTGGCGTAGGCGAGGCCGGTCTCCGCGCGCAGCGACTCCAGCGTGCCGACCGGCTCGCCGGGGGCCAGCCCGCGCGTGCGGATCCGGTCGTCGAGCAGGGCGGCCAGTCGCTCGGCTCGCGTACGCGCGCCCTGCCCCAGGCCGGTCAGGGCTTGTCCGGACGAGGAACTCTGCGGCATAGTCCTTATCTAAGCACAAACCTTCGAACCTTTAGAAGGGTTCGCACCCTTCGCCGCTAGGAGAGATGACCGATGAGGATCGTGGGGATCCGCCGGAACGGCGGCCCGGTCGAGGTGGCGTCGCTGTCGCCCGACGGCAGCGAGGTCGCGGTGCTGGCGCCGCTGGAGCGCTTCTGGGCCGACGCCCGGGGCCACCTGGCTCAGGAGCCCGCGGGCGAGACCGTCCCGGCGTCGGCGGTCACCTTCGTGCCCCCCGTGCTGCCCGGCGCCCGGGTGATCTGCATCGGGCTGAACTACCTCAAGCACGTCGCCGAGGGCTCCTTCGCGGGCAAGGACCTGCCGCCGCACCCCACGTTGTTCGCCCGCTGGACGCAGTCGCTGACCGTCGGCGGCGCCCCGGTGCCGGTCCCGGCGAACGAGGACGGCCTCGACTGGGAGGGCGAGGTCGTCGCCTACGTCGGCGCGCCCCTGGTGGACGCCGACCCGGAGCAGGCGCTGGCCGCCGTCGTCGGCTACTCGGCCTTCAACGACATCACCTCGCGCCGGGCGCAGAAGCTGACCAGCCAGTGGATCCTCGGCAAGAACGGCGACCACTCGGGCCCGCTCGGCCCCCTGGTGCCCGCCGCCGAGGTCGGCGACCTGCGCGACGGGCTGCGCGTGCGGACGCGGGTCAACGGCGAGGTCGTCCAGGACGGCAGCACCGACGAGATGGTCTACACCGTCGGCGACACGCTCTCGCTCGTCTCGCGGACGTTCACGCTGCGGCCCGGCGACCTGCTCGCCACCGGCACGCCCGCCGGGGTCGGCTACGCCCGCACTCCCCCGTGGCTGCTGCGGCCGGGCGACGAGGTCGAGGTCGAGATCGAGCGCCTCGGCACGCTGCGCAACCCGATCGTCGGCAACGACGCCCGGCTGCGCCCCGCATGACCAGGCCGGGCGCCCGCGCGCTGATCGAGGCCACGGTCGATGCCGGCAGCTTCCGCTCCTGGGACGAGCCGATCGACCGCGGCGCGTACGACCCGGACTACCTCGCCGTGCTGCGGCGCGCGGAGCAGCGGGCCGGCACCGACGAGGCCGTGCTCACCGGACGGGCCTCGATCCGGGGGCACGCGGCGGCGCTCGTCGTCAGCGAGTTCCGCTTCCTGGGCGGGTCCATCGGCGTGGCGACGGCGGAGCGCATCGTCGCGGCCGTCCGGCGGGCGACGCGCGAGCGGCTGCCCCTGATCGCCGCGCCCGCCTCCGGGGGGACCCGCATGCAGGAGGGCACGCCGGCGTTCGTGCGGATGGTGGAGATCAGCCGGGCCGTCGTGGCGCACAAGGCGGCGGGGCTGCCGTATCTCGTCTACCTGCGGCATCCGACGACCGGTGGGGTGTTCGCGTCCTGGGGGTCGCTCGGGCACGTCGCGGTCGCCGAGCCGGGGGCGCTCATCGGCTTCCTGGGGCCGCTGGTGTACCGGACGTTGCGGGGCGAGCCGTTCCCGGAGGGCGTGCAGGTGGCCGAGAACCTGGTCGACAAGGGGATCCTGGACGCGGTCGTGCCCGCGCACGAGCTGGCCGGCGTCGCCGCCCGCGCCCTCGCCCTCCTGTCCGGCCCACCCCACCACCACCCACCCACACAGGCACCGCCACCCGGCACCCCGTCCGCACAGGCGCCACCACCCGGCACCCCGTCCGCACAGGCACCACCACCCGACACCCCGTCCGCACAGGCGCCGCCGCCCGAGCCCGCGGTCGTCGAGGGGGGCGATGCGTGGTCCTCGATCGCCCTGACCCGCCGCGCCGACCGTCCCGGCGTGCGGGAGCTGCTGCGGTACGCCGCCGACGACGTCCTGCCGCTGCACGGGACCCAGCTCGGCGAGACCGACGACGCGCTCCTGCTGGCGCTCACCTCGTTCTCCGGCACCCCGTGCGTCCTGGTCGGGCAGGACCGCCGCACCCAGTCCCAGCACCGCCCCCTGGGCCCGGCGGCGCTGCGCGGCGCGCGGCGCGGCATGCGCATCGCCCAGGAGCTGCGCCTGCCGCTCATCTGCGTCATCGACACCCCGGGAGCCGACCTCTCGGCGGCGGCCGAGGAGGGCGCGCTGGCCGGCGAGATCGCCCGCTGCCTGGCCGAGATGGTGGAGCTCACCGTGCCCACCGTCTCGGTGCTGCTGGGCGAGGGCACCGGCGGCGGCGCGCTGGCGCTGCTGCCGTCCCGCCGGGTGATCGCGGCCGGGAACGCGTGGTTGTCGCCGCTGCCGCCGGAGGGCGCGAGCGCGATCCTGCACGGAGGGCCGGAGCAGGCGCCCTCCGTGGCCAGGCGGCAGCGGGTGCGGGCGGCCGACCTGGTCGCCGAGGGCATCGTGCACGCGGTCGTGCCGGAGCACGTCCCGGCGCACGAGGACCCGGCCGGGTTCGCCCGCAACATCGCCGCCGAGTGCGTCCGGCAGATCGATCTCCAGCGGTGAAGCGGACAGGCCGGGCATCGGTCAGGCCGGGCAACGGTCAGGCCGGGCGCTGGAGCAGCTCGCCGATCTGGGCCAGCTCCGCCGCGCTCAGCGGCCCGTGCCGCAGCGCGCCCGCGTTCTCCTCGGCCTGGGCCACCGTCCTGATCCCGGGGATCGGCACCGTGCGGTCGCTGCGTCCCAGCAGCCAGCCGAGCGCCCCCTGCGCGAGGGTGCGGCCGCCGGAGGTCAGGATGTCGCGGATCGCCTCCATCATGGCGAGGAACTCGGGCGCGGGCCGGCCGTCGCGGAAGAGCGTCATCCAGGCCGGCGAGTCCCCCCGCACGTCGTCGTCCGGCAGCCGCGACTCGGGGCCGTACTTGCCGGACAGCAGCCCCATCGCCAGCGGCCCCCTGTTCACGGACGCCAGCTCGTGCGTGTCGCAGACGGCCAGCATCGCGGGGGCGTCGCGCAGGACGCTCAGCTCGTGCTGCACAGCGGCGCAGTGCGGCCCCTTGGCGAAGGCCGCCGCGCGCTCGGGGTCGTCGGTGCTCCACCCGTACGCGCGGATCAGCCCGTCGTCCACGAGCTGCTCCAGCGTGGCGAGCAGGTCGTCCACCCGCTCCAGCGGCGCGTCGCCGATGTGCAGCTGGTAGAGGTCGATGCGGTCGGTGCCGAGCCGTTCGAGGGACGCCGCGCACGCCTGCCGGATGTAGCCGGGCGAAAGGTCGCGGCCGGTGACGGTGCGGGTTCCCGGGTCGAAGACGTTGCCGAACTTGGTGGCGATGACCACCTCGTCGCGCCGTCCGGCCAGGGCCCGCCTGAGCACCCGCTCGCTGTGGCCGGTGCCGTAGACGTCGGCCGTGTCGAAGAACGTGACGCCGAGGTCGAGCGCGCGGTGCACGGCCGCGACGGACTCGTCGTCGTCCACCTCGCCCCACCCCGCGGGCTTGCCACCGGAGACGAACGGCCCGCCGATGGCCCAGGCGCCGAACCCGATGGCGCTCACCTGGATGCCGCTCCGCCCGAGCTGCCGGAAAATCATGTCGAGGCTCCCTCGTGCCATGGACTCGTTGGTGAGGACGACGTTGCCACCTGGAGGGGGCTCCAGGTCAAGGCCGGCCGCGCACTGGCGCCGGAGGAATCATCGGTGGAGCATGCGGTTCATGACCACCCGCGATGACACCATCCTCGTCGGGACCCCCGACTTCAAGGCCCAGGCCCACGCCCGCTACGCCGAGCTGCGGGAGCGGGGCCCGATCCACCGCGTGCGCTCCGCCGACGGATCGGCCGTCTGGCTGGTCGTCGAGTACGAGCTGGGCCGGGAGGCGCTGGCCCACCCGAAGCTGAGCAAGGACCCTGAGCCGTTCGCCGAGCGGCTGCGCGCGGCCGGGCAGCACATCATGCTCGCCGGCTCCGGCTTCGGCGGCAACATGCTGACCGCCGATCCCCCCGAGCACACCCGGCTGCGCCGCCTGGTCTCGAAGGCGTTCACCGCGGGCGCCGCCGAGCGGCTCGCCCCGCGCATCGAGCAGCTCTCCCACCGGCTCGCGGACGCCTTCGCCCCCGCAGGCCGGGCCGACCTGGTCGCCGCCTTCACCAGGCCGCTGCCCATGGCGGTCATCTGCGAGCTGCTCGGCGTACCCGAGGAGCGGCGAGCCGACCTGCAGCGCTGGACCCGCGAGGGCATGAGCAACCCCTCGGAGGAGCAGCGCGCCGCCCTGCTTGCGCTCAACTCCTACCTGCGGGTCCTGCTGGACGACAAGCGCCGGGTCCCCACCGACGACCTGCTCTCCCAGCTCATCCGCGTGCACGACGACGACCACGGCCGCCTGTCCGACACCGAGCTGCTCGGCACCGCCGTGCTGCTGGTCGTGGCCGGCCACGAGACCACCGTGAACCTCCTGGGCAACGCCCTGGCCGCGCTGCTCGACCACCCGGAGCAGGCGGCGTACCTCAGGGAGCGGCCCGATCGGCTCCCGGCGGCGGTGGAGGAGTTCCTGCGCTACGACGCTCCCGTCGAGACCACGCCCGCCCGCTTCGCCACCGAGGATCTCACGCTCGGCGGCCAGCGCATCAGGGCCGGTCAGGCGGTCGCGGTCGCGCTCACCTCGGCCAGCCGCGCCGCCCTGCCCGCCGACGAGGCCGACCGCCTCGACGTGACCCGCCCCGAGCCGCGGCACCTGGCCTTCGGTCACGGCATCCACTACTGCCTGGGCGCCCCGCTGGCCCGCATCGAGGCCGCCGTCGGGCTGCGCGTGCTGCTGGCCCGACTGCCGGGTCTGGCCTGGGCCGACCCGTCGGCGGAGCGGCGCTGGCTGCCCGCCGGCATCACCCGCGGGCCCGTCGCCCTGCCCGTGCGGTTCACCGCCTCCCCGTGACCGTTCCGCCGCGCGCGTCATCCGGACGGCGGCTCCCGGCGAATCAACGGCACACGGCTGACGCCGCACACATATGAGGTGGTGGTCCCGGCGCGCGGGGTGACCGGGACCCACCCGCTTTCCCGGCGGCGCCGAAATCACGACTCGGCGGCGTTCGGCCGCGCTTTCTGGCGTGCCTCACCGAAAAGGCCCTATTCTCACGCGCTGTGAAACTCCTCAAGATCGCGGCACTCGCCTGCGCCCTCGTGGTGCCCATGACGGGAACGGTCGCCGCCGACGCCTCGGCATTTCCGGTGAAAAACCCGGTGCTCACCAAGAACGCCCTGTACGACTCGGGCCCGCTGGCCGCCACGACCTGCACGGAATTACCGGTGGAAGCCTGGGACCGCGGCAAGGTGCAGGCCTACCTCGACGAGGTCTTCCGCTGCCTGGAGAACACCTGGGAACCGCAGTTGAAGAAGGCCGGACTGCCTTACGAGCCGGTCAAGGTCCGTTACGTCAAGCGCATGCCCAAGAAATACTGCGGCAGCAGCACCTCGGACGAGGAATCTCAGGCCTGGTATTGCGACTGGGACCGCACCGTGTCGCTGCAACTCGGTAAATCCTGGCTCGCCTACCCCGACGACCTCTTCCTGTTCAACCTGGCGTCGCAGATGTACGCCTACCACGTGATGAAGCTGGCCGGCCTGTACGACGCCGGCGAGGAGCTGCGGGCCGGCAGCAAGGCCGAGAACTACGAGCAGAGCCGCCGCGCGTACCTGCAGTCCGATTGCCTGGGCGCCGTCTTCATGCAGAGCGTCTGGCCGATCAAGGGCAGGACCACGGCCGACTGGGAAACCGTCGTGAGGATGGCCGGCGGCGACGAGCCGGGCGAGGAGCCCTGGTACGGCAAGCGCGCCACCATCCAGAGCTGGATGCGGGCCGGCTTCCGCACCGGCGACCCTGGCTCCTGCAACACCTGGGCGGCACCGTCGTCGAAGGTGGCCTGAGCCTGCTCGGCTCGCCGCAGCCGCCTCGGGCCTGAGTCCGCTCAGGCTCGCCGCAGCCGCCTCGGGCCCGAGTCCACGCCGCGGGCCGGGCGCCGAGGATGAGCTTCCTGCGGTCACCGCGATCGGCCGGCATCCCGCTCGCAAACCTCAGCCGGACACCGGCGCGAAGATCTGCGCCACGTCCGGCCTGGTCCTGATGAAGGCGAAGCCGTGCATGAGATCGGCCAGCTTCTGCACCCCGGCCCTGTCGGCCTCCATCGTGAACTCGCCGAGCCGCATGGCCGCCGCCACGTCCGCGGAGATCTGCGTGTACGTCGGCACCACCTCGTCGATGGCCTTGCGGTCGGCGCCCGCGATCTGCTGCCCCTTGGCCAGCGCCCGGTGCAGGGCGGCGGCCGTCTTCGGATGCTCGGCCAGCCACTGCTCCGTCACGCCCCACCCGTCGATCGGCACCCCCTCCGTGGGCCCGCCGATGGTGTCGACGATCTCGACGGCGCCGTCCCGCTTGGCCGCGCTCAGGAACGGCTCGGCCAGCCAGGCCGCGTCCACCTTGCCCGAGGCCAGGGCGCCGAGCTGGTCGGCGAAGGGCACGGCGACGAACCTGACGTCGTCCGGCTTGAGCCCCGCCTGCCGCAGGTGCGCGTTGACCACGGTGTGGCCGAGCGTCTTGAGCACGTTGACCGCGATGGTCTTACCTTTGAGGTCGGCCACCGTCCTGATCGGCGAGCCCTCGGCCACGACCACGGCGCAGAAGCCCGGCAGGCCGCCCATCGTGTGCTGGAACAGCTTGAGCTTGGCCGCACCCGAGTCGTTGATCGTCAGGAGTGACACGTAGCTCGTCAGGAACGCGTCCATGCTGCCATTGATGATCTTCGGCATGACGGCGGTCGGCGCCTGGATGATCTCCGTCTTGACGGTCAGGCCCTCCTCCTTGAAGAAGCCGCGCTTCTCGGCGATGAACAGCGACGCCGAGGAGGCGACCGGCACCACGCCGATCAGCAGCTCGGTCTTCTCCAGCCCGACGCCGGAGGCCGTGCCGCCCTGCTGCCCGCCGCTGCCACCGCCTCCGCCGCACGCGCTGAGTGCCAGCGCCACCGCCATGCCCACGGCTACGATCCTGGTCAGTCGCATCGCCACTGCCTTTCCCCAGTCCAGTGGTCCGGCGGAGGCCGGGAGCGCAGCCCGCCGGCGTCCGCATGCCGATGTCCGAGTGGAACGCGCCCGCCGGCGCTCGTGACCTGGCGGGCGTTCGCGCAGGATCTTGACTCTGCCGTCAGGCTACGCCGGAGGTGTTTCACTCCGCCTTCATCCGCGGACGCGGGCTCAGTCGCAGCCGCAGCTCCGCCTCGTCACCAGGGCCGCGCCCAGCGACGGCGCCGTGGCCGTGCTGTCGAACAGCAGGTCCACGGCCTGCCTGGCCATCGGCTCGAGCGGCTGCCCCGCGACGGTCAGCGACGGGGCCGTGTGGGCGCTGTCGGGCGTGCCGTCCAGGCCGATGACGGCCACCCGGCGGGGGACCGGCAGGCCGGCGGCGCAGGCGCCGGACAGGACCCCGATGGCCTGCTCGTCGGTGGCCGCGATCAGCGCGTGCGGCACCGCGTCCCGCGCGGCCAGGGTGCGGATCAGGGTGTCGGCGGCGGCGCGGGAGTAGGCGGAGCGCAGGAGCGCGCCCCGCCCGCCGGTGGCCTCCTGCCAGACCTCGCGCCGGCGGCCCACCGGGCCGGTGTCCTGCGGGCCGGCCAGGAAGGCGACGTCGCGGTGACCGTGGGCCCGCAGGTGGGCGACCGCTTCGCGTACGGCCCGCTCGTTGTCGGCGGTGACCAGGGGTGTCGGGCCGGCGGCGGGTCCGTTGTGCAGGTACACGGCGGGCACGCCGGCCGTCCTGGCGAGCGCGGCCACGTCGTCGTCCGCCTCGGCGGAGGCGATGACCAGCCCGTCGACGCGGGCGTCGAGGAACCGCTCGACGAGATGGCGCTGGCGCTCGCCGGAGTAGCCCGCGTTGCCGATGAGCATGAGCCGCCCGTGCCCGGCGAGCGCCTGCTCGACATGCCCGGCCAGCGCGCCGAAGTACGGGTTGAGGGCGTCGGCCAGCACCAGGCCCACCACCCCGGTGATGCGCGAGCGCAGCGCGCGGGCGATGCGGTTGGGCCGGTAGCCGAGCTCCCGCGCGGCGGCCAGCACGCGCTCGCGGGTCGCGGCGGCCACCGGGCGCGGGCCGTCGTTCATGACGTAGCTGACGACCGCCGTCGAGGTGCCGGCCCGGCGGGCCACGTCGGCCACGGTGATCTGCCTGCTCATGGGCTTTACATTCTCGCATCTCATCGATTAGATAAGCCATCTCCCGATCTAATCGATTAGACGAGGTTCAGGTTGCCCCGACTCCCCCTGCTCATCGACACCGACACCGGCTCCGACGACGCGGTGGCCCTGCTGCTGGCCGTCAGCGGCGGCGACGTCCGCGCCGTGACCACCGTGGCGGGCAACGTGCCGCTGCCCACGGCCACCCGCAACGCCCTGATCACGCTGGAGCTGGCCGGGCACTCCGGCATCCCCGTCCACCCCGGCTGCGACCGGCCGATGACCCGCCCGCCGTCCACCGCCCAGCACGTGCACGGGCCCGACGGCATGGGCGACACCGGCCTGCCGGACCCGGCGGGCCGTCCCGCCGACGGCCACGCGGTGGACGTCCTGCTGACGCTGCCCCGCTCCCGCCCGGGCGAGCTGACGCTCGTCACCCTGGGCCCGCTCACCAACCTGGCCGCCGCCCTGCTCCGCGACCGCGAGCTGCTGACCCGCTTCCGCCACGTCTACTGCATGGCGGGCGCGGCCGACCTGTGCGGCAACGTCTCGCCCACCGCCGAGTACAACGTGTGGGCCGACCCCGAGGCCGCCGCCGTGGTGCTGCGGGCGGCCACGCCCGGCCGCGTCACCTGGATCGGCTGGGACGTCTCGCGCAGGTACGCCGTCATGACCCCCGGCGACCAGCGCCGGCTGGAAGCCCTCGGCACTCCCCTGGCCGCCTTCGCCCACCGGATCAACCGCGCCGTCGCCGACTGGGCCCGTGACGTCACCGGCCTGGCCGGCTACAACCTCCCCGACCCCGTCGCCATGGCCGTGGCCCTGCACCCCGAGCTGGTCCTCGGCAGTGAGCGCGCCCACGTGGCCGTGGCCCTCGGCGACGAGACCCGCGGCCAGCTCGTCATCGACCGCCGGCGCGCGGCGCCGCCGCCCAACCTGACCCTGGTACGCCAGGTGGACGAGCCGGGCTTCAAGCGCCTGCTCCTCGACGCCCTCACCCCCGCCTGCCTGACGGAAGGACCCGCATGACCGGCCGCCACGACCTGCACTGCCACCTCGACGGCTCCGTCCGCCCCGGCACGGTCGCCGACCTGGCGCGCGAGCAGGGCATCCCCCTCGACCGTCCCGTGACGGAGCTGGTCATCGCGCCCGCCGACTGCGGCAGCCTGACCCGCTACCTCACCTACCTCGACCTGCCGCTGCGGGTCCTGCAGACGCCCGAGGCGCTGCGCCGGGCGGCGCGCGAGCTGGTCGAGGACTGGAGCGCCGACGGCGTCGTCCACGGCGAGGCGCGGTTCGCGCCGCAACTGCACGGGCGGCAGGGCATGACGCTGGACGAGGCGGTGTCGGCGGTCGCCTCCGGGCTGGCGGAGGGGCGGGCCGCGACGGGCGTGCGTACGGCGCTGCTGCTGTGCTGCCTGCGCCACCAGTCGCCGGAGGAGAGCCTGGCCGTGGCCGAGACCGCCGTCCGGCGCCGCGACGTGGTGGACGGGCTGGACCTGGCGGGTGACGAGCGCCTGTATCCGGGGGCGCCGCACCGGCCCGCCTTCGACCTGGCGCACGGGGCGGGGCTGCCGTGCACCGTCCACGCGGGCGAGGCGGCCGGGCCCGAGAGCGTGTGGGAGGCGATCGACGTGCTCGGCGCCCGCCGGATCGGGCACGGGGTGCGTAGCGCCGGGGACGGCGCGCTGCTCGAACGCCTGCGCCGGGACCGGATCACGCTGGAGATGTGCCCTGTCAGCAACGTGCAGACCGGGGCCGTGCCCGCGCCGGCCGGGCATCCCGCCACCCGGTTGCTGGCGGCGGGGCTGGCCGTCACGATCGGCACCGACGCGCGCACCACGTCGGCGACCTCGCTGGCGCGCGAGTTCGCCGTCCTGCGCGAGTCGGCCGGCTGGACGGCCGAGCAGGAGCGGCTCGCCCAGGAGCACGCCGGCGCCGGCGCCTTCGGCAACCGCCCCGCCGACGCACCCTGACCAGGCAGCGCCCAGCAACGCGCGGCGGCGAGCGGCGGCGGCGAGCGGCGGCGGCGAGCGGCGGCGGCGAGCGGCGGCGGCGAGCGGCGGCGGCGAGCGGCGGTGGCGAGCGGCGGTGGCGAGCGGGGAGCGGCGATCAGTTCGAGCGCGGCGGCCTCACCGCCCCAGATCCGCGCGCCGCCGGAAGACGCCGTAGAGCCCGCCCGCCAGCGAGATCCCCATGATGGCGATCAGCCGGATCAGGTCGGAGCCGCCGGAGACGACCAGCTCGCCGGGCGGGTGGATGAGGAAGCCGGTGGCCAGCGTCCAGGCCAGGACCCCCGTCACGGCGGCGGCCCACAGATCGGCCGCCACCACGGCGTACAGGCACGCGGCCAGCCCCATGACGGCGAACCGCGCCTCGACCTGGGTGTCGGGGACCAGCAGGGCGGTGATCGCGCACGCGGCGACCGTCACGAAGAACCCGACCCCGATGAGGAGTTCGGTGGGGCGCCGGCCGGCGGACTTGGGGCTGCGGAGGAACATAAGTCCCCATTCAAGGGTGGGACGGGGGTTCGAGCAACCGCGGGGAGGCCGGGAGCCCGCGGCCCGGCCTCCCCAGGGGGTCACTGGAAGGTGAGGGAATCGATGGTGACGGTGCTGTTGCCGCCGTACCAGAAGCCCATCGCGAGCTGCCCGGGAGCCGAGCGGCTGATCCCGTTGGCCGCCAGCGGGATGCGGATGTCCTGGTAGGCGGTGGTGATGGCCGGGTGGCCGCCGCCGTCGAGCGTGAAGTCGCCGAAGACCTTGGTGGTGCCGCCGAGGCCGAGGCTGAAGTGGCTCTGCTCGCCCCCTGCCGCGCCCTTGATCCGGACGACGAGATGGGTGTACGCGGACAGGTCGGTGTGCACGTCGCTGCCGAACCAGCCGCAGTTGGCGTAACGCAGGGCCAGCGCCCCGCCGGACACGACGCCCGAGCCACCGCCGTTGCCGAAGCAGTTGCCGCCGGTCCACTTGCCCAGGTCGTTGCGGGCGGCCGACGGGTAGGCCGGGTTGCCGTCGAAGTCGTCCAGGACCAAGCCCGTGGTGGAGGACGGGAGGGTGGTGACGGTGACGGGCGCGGAGGCGGCGGAGGTGTTGCCCGCCGCGTCGTGCGCCTTCACGGTGTAGGTGTAGGCGGTCGCCGGGCTCAGCCCGGTGTCGGTGAACGAGGTCGTCGCCGTGGTACCGACCTCGGTGGAGCCGCGGTGGACGCGGTAACCGGCCACGCCCACGTTGTCGGTGGCGGCCGTCCAGGACAGGGTGACCGAGCCGGAGGTGCGGGACGGCGACGTCAGCCCGGTCGGCGCGGCCGGCGGCGTGGTGTCCGTGCCGCCGCCTGAGCCGACGGTGACCTGGCCGAGCGTGAGCCAGCCGTCGGCGCCCTGGGTGGCGTTGGCGAAGCGCAGCTTCTTGGCGTTCGCGGAGACGGTCTCCAGCGGGCTCCGCACCCGCATCACCCACTGGTAGCCGCCGTTGGGCACGCCGGAGAGGTTCACGCCGGTCTGGAAGTACTGCGGGTAGCCGTAGTCGCGGTAGGCCGGGTCCTGGCCGACGCCCCAGTCGGGGAACGCGCGGATCTTGAGCGGCATGACCGTGCGCAGGTCCCACGGCGTGTCGAAGGTCTTGACCACGGTCCCGGCGCTGTCGCGCAGGCCGAGGGTGACCGTCCACGGGTAGTAGAACGGCGCCACGCCGTGGTTGCTGATCCGCACGCCGACGTTCGTGGCGCCGCTCGCGGTGTTCTTGAAGTAGGCGTTGTCGACGGTGAGGTCGTAGCCCATGAGCCGGACGGCGGCGGCCACGTCGGGGTCGTCGGCCGCGTAGCCCTGGCTCTGCTCGTTGATCTTCCAGGTGGTGTGCTCCAGCTCGATGCACGCCTTCATGTTGTCCACCTGCCCGGAGCCGCCGGGCCAGGACGCGAACGCCGAGGTCTGGATCTCGGGCCGCACCTCGCCGCCCATCGACGAGGTGATCCACTTGTTCTCGGCGCCCACGTTGAGCGCCCGCTGCAACTGGGCCCAGCCGGCCCCGCCGAGCGACTGCGGCAGCGTGACGCCTGCCAGCGGCGAGCCTTCCCTGAAGCAGAAGGAGTCGTCGTGGTAGCCGAGGTCCAGGCCGGTCGCCGCGCCGCCCGCCGAGTCGGGGTAGCGCAGCTCCAGCTTGGTCTCGTCGAAGGCGGCGTCGTAGGCCCGCAGGAGCTGCGCGGCGTGCGCGTCCGTCGGCATGTGGTTCGGGTAGCTGTCGCCGCTGGTGTCGGTGTCGTACGGCCAGGTGTGCCACTCGCCCCAGAGCCCGATCAGGCCCAGGTGGATGAAGCCGATGCGCGGGTCGCCGTCGTAGCGGGCGCCGAAGGCGGCGATGAAGTCGTCCAGCGCGTCGAGCAGGTAGGGGTTGTCGTAGTCGGGGCTGGTGGTCCCCCACCGGGTGTTGGTCCGGTACGGGACGTGCCCGTCGAAGCAGCGCGGGATGGCGTTGGCGGGGTGGGTGCCGCTGCCGTCCGGATACTCCATGTAGAAGCGCACCGCGGCCTGGTTGCCGTACGAGGCGATCTCGTTCAGCGCGCTGTCGAGGATCGACCAGTTGATCTTCGAGCAGTCGGCCGGGTCGGTCATCACCTCGGACAGGCCGAAGTAGCTCCAGGTCAGGGAGTGCGGGTAGCCGGTGTTCTGGTCGCTGCCCGGCCAGTAGAAGCGGGCGAAGCCCTTGAGCGGGTTGTCCAGTGGCGCGGGCGCCGCGGCCAGCGGATGCGCCTGGAGGGACGGGTCGGGCGAGGCGGGGGCCGCCGGCCGGGGCGGGACCCCGCCGGGGACCGGCGCGAGCGCCCACGCCTGGGCGGCGGGGAGCAGGGCGGCCGCGACGGCGGTCAGGGCGGCTAACACGACCTGGCGAAACCGCCGGGACGGCCGGACAGGGACAGGCATGGGTGACAGACCTCCGTGATACGTGGCAGCAGGCGAGCCGCCGGGGCTCGCCACATGGGGGTTGACGTGGGACGGAAGGGCTCGGAAGCGCTGTCGCGCGCTCGCCGACTTATGCGGAGCTATTGACAAACTTCCGCTGCCCCACATCATTATTCGGGAGTCACTCCGTGACAAGAGGGCAATCTCACCGAGCGCCGAGGACGATGATGAGAACGATGCGGGCCGAGGAACGGTCGCAGGCCGCCGAGCCGCCGGACGACACCGGCGCCGCCCGGCGAAGACGGGCCCGGCCGCGTGACGACCGCCGGGCGGCCTGGCTCTTCCTGATCCCGGCGCTCGCCGGTTTCGTGATCTTCTACGGCTACCCCACCGTGCGCGGGCTCTGGTACTCGCTGACGGACTACAACCTGCTCAGCGAGCCCGCGTTCGTCGGCGGCGAGAACTACGCCCAGCTCGTGCGCGACCCGCAGTTCTGGCACTCGCTCGGGGTCACCGTCTACTACGTCGTGGTCAACATCGGCTCGCAGCTGCTGCTCGGGCTGCTCCTGGCCGCGCTCATGCACCGCCTCACCCGGTCGGTGGCGCTGCGCGCGATGCTGCTGCTGCCGTGGCTGGTGCCGAACGTCACCGTCGCCCTGCTGTGGGTCTGGCTGCTCGACGCCGACCTCGGCTTCGTCAACCACCTGCTGAAGGCGCTCGGCTTCGGCACGGTCGGCTTCCTCGTCTCACCCGACTGGGCCCTGCCGACGATCGGCCTGGTCAACACCTGGGCCTACACCGGCTACACCGCGCTGCTGCTCTACGCGGGCATGCTGCAGATCCCGCCGCACCTGTACGAGAGCGCCGCCCTCGACGGCGCCGGCGAGCTGCGCATGTTCCGCTCGGTCACGCTGCCGATGCTGCGGCCCGTCCTGGCCCTGGTGCTGGTCGTGTCGCTGATCGGATCGTTCCAGATCTTCGACACCGTGGCCGTGGCGGCGGGCGGCCGGGGGGCGAGCAGCGCGATCAGGGTCATCTACTACTTCATCTACCAGCACGCCTTCCAGTACTTCCACATGGGTTACGCCTCGGCGGCGGCGCTGATGCTCGCGCTCGTCCTCGGCGTGCTCACGGTCGTGCAGTTGCGGCTGCTGCGGGCGTCCAGCTCGGATCTGGCCTGAGGAGGCGACACGATGCGGCGCATGCCCACGCTCGGCAGGCTGCCTGCCTGGGCCGTCCTGATCGGAGCCCTGGTGCTCACGATCTTCCCCTTCTACTGGATGGTCCGCACGGCCCTCACCCCGGCCGCCGACCTCTACGCCGACAGCGGCTCCCTGTTCCCGAGCAACCCGACCCTGGTGAACTTCCAGCGCATCCTCGGGCTCACCAGCCAGGAGGAGGCGCGCGCGGCGGGCGGCTCGGGCGCGCGGATCGACTTCGCCCGCTACCTGCTCAACTCGGTCGTCTACAGCGGCCTGATCGCGACGCTGCAGACGTTCTTCTGCGCGATGGCCGGGTACGCGTTCGCCCGGCTCCGCTTCCCCGGCCGCGAGCTGGTCTTCGGCATCGTGATCGCCGCGCTCATGGTGCCGCCGATCTTCACGCTGCTGCCCAACTTCGTGCTGGTGAAGAACCTCGACTGGGTCAACACCTTCGCCGGGATGGTGGCCCCGTCGATCCTGATGACCCCGTTCGCGGTCTTCTTCCTGCGGCAGTTCTTCCTGTCCATCCCGCGCGACGTGGAGGAGGCGGCCCGGCTCGACGGCAACGGCGCGTGGGGCGTGTTCTGGCGCATCGTGCTGCCGATGAGCCGGGGGCCGCTGATCACCATCGGGCTGACCACCACGGTGTGGGCCTGGAAGGACTACCTGTGGCCGCTGCTGGTCGGGCGCGAGGAGGAGACGCGCGTCCTGACCGTCGCGCTCGGCGTCTTCCTCCAGCAGTCGCCCAACACCCGCCCCGACTGGACCGGCCTGATGGCCGGCTCGACCCTCTCGGTGCTGCCGGTCCTGATCCTGCTGATCTTCCTCGGCCGGCGGCTGGTCCAGTCGCTCAACTTCTCCGGAATCAGATAACCCCCCTGAAAGAGGCATCATGAACACCACCAAGCGGGCCGGCCTGGCGCTGCTGTCGCTGGCGCTGGCCGGCACGCTCGCCGCCTGCGGCTCCGGCGGCGGCGAGTCGCAGGGCGCGGCGGCCGGCGGCAAGGTCACCCTCGACTACTGGCTCTGGGACGACAGGCAGCTCCCGGCGTACCAGGCGTGCGCCGACGCCTTCCAGAAGGCCGAGCCGAACATCACCGTCAAGCTCACCCAGACGGCCTGGGCGCAGTACTGGCAGAACCTCACCACCCAGCTCGCCGCCGGCCAGGCCCCGGACGTGTGGACCGACCACGGCTCCTACTACCCGCAGTTCGTCAGCAGCGGCCAGATCCTGGACATCCAGCCGTTCGTGACCCGCGACAAGGTGGACCTGACCCAGTACCAGGAGGGCCTGGCCGACCTGTGGGTCAAGGACGGCAAGCGGTACGGCCTGCCCAAGGACTGGGACACCGTCGCGCTCGTCTACAACACCACGATGCTGGCGGAGCGGAAGGTCAAGCCCGAGGAGATGGCCGGCCTCACCTGGAACCCCACCGACGGTGGCACGCTCCAGCAGGTCATCGCCAAGCTCACGGTGGACGAGAGCGGGCGCGACGGCCTCGACCCGGCCTTCGACAAGAGCAAGGTCAAGGTGTACGGCTTCCTGCCCGAATGGGGCGACGGCGCCCAGGGCCAGAACGGCTGGGGCGACCTGGCCGTGGCCAACGGCTGGACCTACCTGGACAAGAACCCCTGGGGCACCCGGTACCAGTACGACGACCCCAAGCTCGCCCAGGTCATCGACTGGTACAAGCAGCTCATCGACAAGGGATACGCGCCCAAGTTCGACAAGCAGTCCACGCTGGGCAGGGAGGCGGTGCTCAACGCGGGCAAGGGCGCGATGTCCTTCGCCGGGTCGTGGACGATCAACACCTTCCTGGGCTCCGACGCCGACCAGAAGTTCGCGTTCGCCCCGATGCCCCTCGGACCGGCCGGCGTGCGCAAGACCGCCATCAACGGCCTGTCCGACGCGATCTTCGCCGGCACGGAGCACAAGGAGGAGGCCTGGAAGTGGGTGAAGTTCCTCGGCTCCGCCGACTGCCAGAACCTCGTCGGCGACCAGGCCGTCGTCTTCCCCGCGATCAGGACGGCCAGTGAGAAGGCCGCGGCGGCCCACGAGGCCAAGGGGCGTGAGGTGCGGGCCTACCTCGACCCGACCGAGACGCGGGGCGGCACGTTCCTGCTGCCCATCACCGACCACGGCAACGAGATCAGCCAGATCGTCCAGGACGCCATCCAGTCGATCGTCCTCGGCCAGATCGGCACCGCCGAAGGGCTGAAGCAGGCCAACGACCAGGTCAACGCGCTGTTCACCTGATCATCGCACCCAACGGAGAAGGAGCATCATGCCGCTGCTCGTCGAGCTGGCAGGCCGTACCGTAGCCCTTGAGCCGACCGGCTCCGAGCCACCGCAGCAGATCGAGGGCGGGGTCGTCCTGCCGCCCGGCCGGGTGGCCGTGCTGCACGGCCTCGGCGACGCGCTGTTCTACCGGCACGGGCAGAACTCGTGGAGCCCGTGCGGATGGCGGCGGTTGTCCGAGCCGCCGCTGCGCATCGCCGACCCGCGGCGCCGCATCACCGCCGACGACCCCGTCTGGGACGATCCGGCCCGCCACCACTCCTCGGCGGTCGCCGCGCTGCAGGGCGACGACGGGCGGGTCCTGCTGCTCGGCGCGCTCGGCATCGGCACCCCGCGCCTGACGGGCGACCGCGACACGCTCGCCGGCTGGTACGAGGACGACGGGGCGCCCTGGTTCCTGGCCTACGGCGACGAGGAGGAGGTCTTCGGCGCCTACACCCGGGCGCTGGCCGACCGGCTGGGCACCGGCGGGCGGCGCGCGGGCAACGTCTGGTGCAGCTGGTACGCCTACTACGAGGGCATCACCGAGCCGGGCCTGGCCAAGGACATCGACGCGCTGAACGGCCTGCCCTTCGACGTGCTGCAGGTGGACGACGGCTGGGAGGAGATGGTCGGCGACTGGGAGCCGAACGCCAAGTTCCCCTCCGGGATGCGCGCGCTGGCCGACCGGATCGCCGCCGCCGGGATGACGCCGGGCCTGTGGCTGGCCCCGTTCATCGTGCTGCCGGGCTCGCGCACCGCCCGCGAGCGGCCCGAGCTGCTGCTGCGCGACGAGCGGGGCGAGCCGGTGGTCGCGGGCCACAACTGGGGCACCGGCTACTGGGCGCTGGACCTGTCCAAGGCCGAGGCGCTCGACCACGTGGAGCGGCTCGTCCGGCGGGTCGTGCACGAGTGGGGCTTCCGGTACCTGAAGCTCGACTTCATCAACGCGGGCGCCGCCCCCGGCGTGCGGCAGGGCGGGCTCGGCCGCGAGCAGGCCTACCGGCGGGCGCTGGAGCTGATCAGGCGGACGGCGGGCGAGGAGGTGTACCTGCTGGGCAGCGGCGCGATCCTGCTGCCCTCACTCGGCCTGCTCGACGGGCTGCGCAGCGGCCCCGACGTGGCGCCGATGTGGCAGAACTACGCCAGCGACGACCCCTCCGACGCGATGGCGCGCAACGCCGTGGTCAACACGCTGCACCGGCTCTGGCACGCGCCGCTGGCCGAGGTGGACCCGGACGTCGTGTACTTCCGCAGCCGCCTCAACCTGCTCAGCGACCAGCAGCTCGGCTGGCTGCGCGACCTGGCCACGGTGTGCGGCTTCCGCGCCGTGTCCGACCCGCCCGGGTGGCTGCGGGCCGAGGAGCTGGCGGAGATGACGGCGTACCTGTCGGCCAGGCCGGCCGTGGTGCGCAAGGGCCGGTACGTGTTCGCCATCGACGGCCGGGAGGTGGACTTCGGTCCGGCCGTCGCTCCTGACGGGCAGTGGTATCCGATCTCCTGAGGTCGCACTACTCTTTTGTCAAGAGCGCATCGTTAATCAGGGGGGCCACGGTGACCGAGCAGGTCACGACCGGGACGGACGTCAACCGGATGCGGGAGCTCAACGCGCTCAGCATCGTCAGGGCGCTGCGGGGCAACCCGCCGTCCACCGTCACGGAGCTGGCCACCCGCACCGGGCTGTCCCGGCCGGGCACGGACGTCATCGTGCAGGGCCTCGTCGCCGACGGCTGGCTCACCGTCGTGGAGCCCGACGGCAGCAGCATCGTCGGGCGCCCCGCCCGCCGCTACCGGTTCAACGCCGGCACCGGTCACGTGGTCGGCGTGGACGTCGGCGCCCACAAGGTGCTGGCGATGCTCGCCGACCTCGACGGCACGGTGGCGGCGACCAGCAGGCTGCCCGTCGATCCCGGCGCCGATCCGGCGGCGCGGCTGGCCGTCGTGGACGCGGCGGTCGACGAGTGCATGGCCGCGGCAGGGCTGCGGCCCGAGGACATCTGGGCGATCACCGTCGGGGTGACGGGGCCGGTCGACGCCAGCGGCCGCACCGCCCTGTTCACCCCGCTGCCCGGCTGGGCCACCGTGGACCCGGCCGACCACCTGGCCGGCCGCTTCTCCTGCCCCGTCCAGGTGGAGAACGACTGCAAGCTGGCCGCGCTGGCCGAGCGCTGGCAGGGAGCGGCACGCGACGCCGACGACATCGTCTACCTGCTGGCCGGCATGCGCCTGGGCGCCGGCCTGATCATCGACGGCACGCTGCGGCGCGGCTACGGCGGCGCCGCCGGCGAGATCGGCGCGCTGCGCGCCGTGCGCTGGCTCACCGCCCCCTCCCACCTGCAGAGCTGCCCCAGCCTGCCGCCGGGCATCGACACCGACGACGCGGCCGCCTGGGTGTTCAACGCCGCCCGCGCCGGCGACAAGACGGCCAGGACGGCCGTGCGCCGCTTCACCCGCGACCTCGCCGTGGGCGCCGCGGCCCTGGTGCTCGCCCTCGACCCGCAGGTGGTCGTGCTCGGCGGCGGCTTCTCCCGCTCCGCCGACCTCATCCTCGACCAGCTCGCCCGCGAGCTGGCCCGCACCTGCCTGCGCGTTCCCGAGCTGCGCGCCTCCACGCTGGGCGCCGAGAGCGTCGCCCTGGGCGCGCTGCGCCTGGCGCTCGACGAGGTGGACGCCCGCCTGTTCGAGGCGGGCCTGCCCGCTCCGGCGGCACCGCGCGCCTGACCTGCCCGGCGTGTACGCTGTGGAGCGAACAGCCTGGGAATCTCCCTCCTGCCCCCCGAGGAGCGACTGAGAATGGCGCGCCTAGGTGATCGTGCGGATCAGCTCACCTGCTCGTTCTGCGGCAAGAGCCAGCGGCAGGTCAAGAGGCTCATCGCCGGCCCTGGCGTCTACATCTGCCAGGAGTGCATCGAGATCTGCAACGAGATCATCGAGGAGGAGTCCGAGGAGACCACGGAGGTCAGGCGCGGCCACCTGCCCAAACCGCACGAGATCTACGCCTTCCTCGACGCGCACGTCGTCGGCCAGGAGAAGGCGAAGAAGACACTGTCGGTGACGGTCTACAACCACTACAAGCGCATCCTCTCCGGCCACACCGGCTCGCGCGGCGACGACGTGGAGCTGGCCAAGTCCAACATCCTGCTGCTCGGGCCCTCGGGTTCGGGCAAGACGCTGCTGGCGCAGACGCTCGCCAAACTGCTGGACCTGCCGTTCGCGATCGCCGACGCGACGGCGCTGACCGAGGCCGGCTACGTGGGCGAGGACGTCGAGAACATCCTGCTCAAGCTCATCCAGGCCGCCGACCACGACGTGCGCAGGGCCGAGACCGGCATCGTCTACATCGACGAGATCGACAAGATCGCCCGCAAGAGCGAGAACCCGTCCATCACCCGCGACGTGTCGGGCGAGGGCGTCCAGCAGGCGCTGCTGCGCATCCTGGAGGGCACCACCGCCTCGGTGCCGCCGCAGGGCGGGCGCAAGCATCCGCAGCAGGAGCTCATCCAGCTCGACACCACCAACGTGCTGTTCATCTGCGGAGGCGCGTTCGCGGGCCTCGACCAGCTCATCGAGCAGCGCGTCGGGCAGCGCCGGACGGGCTTCAACTCGGTGCTGCGCCCCGCGGGCGAGCGCGCCGGCGGCATGCTGACCGCGCTCATGCCGGAGGACCTGGTCAGATACGGGATGATCCCGGAGTTCGTGGGCCGGCTGCCCGTGCTCACGACGGTGCACGACCTCGACCGCGAGGCCCTCATCCAGATCCTCACCGAGCCCCGCAACGCGCTGGTCAAGCAGTACGCGCGGCTGTTCGAGCTCGACGGCGTGGAGCTGGGGTTCACCCCTGACGCGCTGGACGCGATCGCGGAGCTGGCGCTGCTGCGCGGCACCGGGGCGCGCGGCCTGCGGGCCATCATGGAGGAGGTGCTGCTGCCGGTGATGTACGACGTGCCGAGCCGCACCGACGTGACCCGCGTGCTGATCACCGAGGAGGCGGTGCTGCAGAGCGTCAACCCGAGCCTGGTCCCCCTCGAACGCGCCGCCGCCCTGGCCAGGAAACGTGGCCCGCGCGAGCAGTCGGCGTAGCGGCGGCCGAAGATTGTCGGCCGCGCTGGCGGGTATCCGCCTGACCATGCGACTCGGCGTACTCGACATCGGCTCCAACACCGCCCACCTCCGCATCGCGGACCTCACGGCGGGCTACCCGCCGGAACCGGTGGCCACGCTGAAACGCCGGCTCCGCCTCGCCGACGCGATCGGCAGGGACGGGGTCATCGGGCGGGCGGCGATCGACCGGCTGACCGAGGCCGTCGGGGAGGCCGCCGACGTCGCGGCGCGGCATCGGGTGCACGAGCTGGTGCCGTACGCCACCGCCGCCATCAGGGACGCCGCCAACCGCGACGCGATCCTGACGGAGATCCAGGCCACCTCGGGCGTGCGCGTCGGCTACATGGACGCCGAGCAGGAGGCCAGGCTGACCTTCCTGGCCGTACGCCACTGGTTCGGCTGGTCGGCAGGGCCGATCCTGATGGCCGACATCGGCGGCGGCTCCATGGAGCTGGCCTACGGCGGCGGCGAGACCCCCGACTGGGCGATCTCCCTGCCCTTAGGCGCCGGCCGGCTGACCCGCCACCACCTGCCCGACCCCGATCGGGTGCGGCGCAAGCACCGCCGCCGGCTGCGCGAGCACGTGGAGTCGGTGCTCGCCAGGGGGGCCCGCGGCCTGCCCGCCGGGCGCCGCGCCGACCACAGCACCGCCGTCGCCACCTCCAGGACGTTCGCCCAGCTCGCCCGCCTGTGCGGGGCGCAGAAGGCCAAGGCGGGGCCCTACGTCGTACGCGAGCTGCGCCGCGACGACCTGCGCGAGGCCATCGAGCTGCTGGGCGCCAGGACCCCCGAGGAGCGGGCGCAGCTGCCGGGCGTCTCGGCCGCCCGCGCCCGCCAGATCCTCGCCGGGGCCATCGTCGCCGACGCCACCATGACCGCCCTGGACCTGCCGGCGGTGCGCATCTGCCCGTGGGCGCTGCGCGAGGGCATCCTGCTGGACCGGCTGCACCACTCGGCCGGAGCCGCCCGGCACCTGTACGCGGTCAAGGGCGCGAGCGCCTGACCCGGGCCACCTGCTCTCCGGGGAATCAGGCCACCACACGCACGGTCTCCAGGGAGGCATCGGCGGCGTCCGGGACGACCATGCCCCCGCTCCGCCCGTCGTGCAGGTAATCCAGCACCTCCATGTTCAGCCGCTCCCCCGGCAGTGCGGCGGGGATGCCCGGCGGGTACGGGGTGATCAGCTCGGCGGCGATCCGCCCGGCCGCCTCCCGCCACGGCACGTGCTCGGCCGGGCCGAAGAACGCGTCCCTGGGCAGCATGGCCTGCTCCAGCCGCAGCTCGGCCGGCGGCGGGATGCGCAGGCGCGGCGCGGGCGGCAGCTCGCCGGCGTGCCCGGCCAGCTCGCGCAGCGCCTCCAGCAGGCGGCCGGTGGTGTCCTCGTCGTCGGCGTGGGTGAGCTGGACGCCGATCCGCCGGTGGTCGGCCAGGCCCACGTTGATCCGGTGGCGCTCGCGCAGCCGGTCGGCGACCTGGTAGCCGCCCGTGCCCAGGCCGCTCACGTCCACCATGAGCTGCAGCGGGTCGGCGTCGAAGGCCCGCCCGTGACCGCAGAAGTCGTCGCGGCCGTGCACGTGCAGGCCGTCGATCGCCTCGATGCTCGCCCGTACGGACTTGGCCAGCTGCAGGGTCCTGTCGTAGATGGCGTGGCCGTGCTCCACCATCTGGCGGCGCCAGCCGTCCAGCGCGGCGTACACCAGCACCGACGGGCTGGTGGTGCTGAACAGGTCGGCGCGCTCCTTGAGCAGCTCGGGCGCGATGAGGTCGCCCTGCAGGTGGAAGACCGAGCTCTGTTCCAGGCCCGAGCCCATCTTGTGGATGCTGGTGACGCAGACGTCCGCGCCGGCGTCCATGGCCCAGGTGGGCAGGTCGGGGTGGAAGGGCAGGTGCGCGCCCCAGGCCTCGTCCACGATCAGCGGCTTGCCGTGCTCGTGACAGACCCGCGCGAGCGCGGCCAGGTCGGTGCAGGTGCCGTACGGGGTGGGCGTGACGACCAGGGCGCCCTTGGCGTCGGGGTGCTCGGCGAAGGCCGCGGCGAACGCCTCGGGCGACGGCGGGTGGGCCAGGTGGAGGTCCTCGTCCCACTGCGGTTCCACCCATACCGGGTCGATGCCGGCCAGGACGAGCCCGGCCACCACGGACTTGTGCGCGTCACGGCCGATCAGCAGCTTCTCGTGCGGGCCCGCCACCGAGAGCATGGACGCCTTGACCGACAGGGAGCTGCCGCAGGTGGAGAAGAACGTCTGCGCCGCCCCCACGGCGTCCGCCATCAGCTTCTCCGCCTGCTCCAGGAACCCTCCCGAGCTGGACCGGTCGTCCAGCCCGCCCACCGAGAGCACGTCGGAGCGGAACACCTCCTCGCCGAGCACCGCGGCGACCCGCGGATCGACGCCCCTGGCCTGCTTGTGGCCCGGCGGGGTGAAGGGCAGCTGCCCGCTGTCGTGATAGTCCTGCAGTGCCTGCAAGATCGGCGCCTGAGAATGGTCCATGAGCCCGCCCTTGCCCCGTCGCGGAGGCGGGAAACGGACAACCCGGTGGATTGCACGTGCCGGCGGCGGGCAGGGGTGCGGGGTGCGAGCTCCGCCTTCTCCCCATGTCGCCTGGCCCGTGATGTACCACCGGTGGTCGCGGATGACCTTCATCCACTGGCGTTACCGGCCGGAGCAGGTGCAGGCCCTGCTGCCCGCCCAGCTGGAGGTCGAGCCGTTCGACGGGGCGGCCTGGGTGGGGCTCACCTGCTTCCTCATGGAGGACGTGCGGGTGCCCGGCGTGCCCGCGCTCCCGTGGGTGTCCACGTTCCCCGAGACGAACCTGCGGACGTACGTGCGCGACGCCCGCGGGCGTACCGGGATCTGGTTCTTCTCCCTGGACGCGGGGCGGCTGACCGCCGCGCTCGGCGGGCGGGGCGGCTTCTGGCTGCCCTACCACTGGTCCGACATGTCGGTCGAGGCCGAGAACGGTCACACGCGCTACCGGTGCCGCCGGCGCCTGCCCGGGCCGGTCGGCGCGCGGTGCGACGTGGACGTGGAGATCGGCGTGCCGCTGGTGGAGCGGGAGCGCGACGAGCTCGCGCACTTCCTGACCGCCCGGTACCGGCTGTTCAGCCTGGTGGCGGGGCGGCTCGCCGCCGCCCGGGTGGAGCATCCGCCGTGGCCGCTGCACCACGCCCACCTGACCGGCCTGGACCAGAGCCTGGTGCGGGCGGCGGGGCTGCCCGCGCCCGAGGGGCAGCCCGTCGTGCACGCCTCCCCGGGGGTGCGGACGCGGGTGGGGATGTGGTGCTGGTGAGGTGTCGTCAGGCGGCTTCGACGGCGGCGAGCAGCCGCGCCGCGCGCAGATCCGGCACCTCGTGCCTGACCCGGTTCATCACGTAGCCGAACGCGAGCCCGCTCGCCGGGTCGGCGAAGCCGAGCGAGCCGCCGAGCCCGCCGAACCCGAAGGCCGTGGGCGAGTACCAGAACGCGTCCGGGGTGGGCAGGCCGAAACCGGTGCCGATCCGTACGGGCACGCGCAGGATCCGGTCGACTCCGGCGACCTGCTCCTCGGTCGCCGCGGCCAGGGCGGCGGGGGTGAGCACGCGGTGCCCGATGAGGGCGGCGTAGAAGCCGGACAGGGCGCGGGCCGTGCAGACGCCGTTGGTGGCGGGCAGCTCGGCGGCCTGCTCCTCGGGTCTGTTGTGGTCGAGCGCGGGCTGGACGAGCGTCATCGCCCGCGTGGTCAGCGACCCGGGGTCGGTGTAGGCGGCCAGCACGTCCCGCATGGGCTCGGGGACGGCGTCCAGGTCGATGGCGGCGGCGTCGAAGGCGGCCGGGTCGGTGACGATGCGGCTGACCCGGTGCTGCTGCGAGGCGGGCAGCCCGATCCACAGGTCCAGCCCCAGCGGCCCGGCGATCTCCTCGGCGAGGAACGTGCCGAGGCTGCGCCCGCTGACCCGGCGTACCACCTCGCCGACCAGCCAGCCGTAGGTCAGCGCGTGGTAGCCGTGCTCGGTGCCCGGCTCCCAGAACGGCCGCTGGGCCGCCAGCGCGCGCACCACCGGGTCCCACGCGACGGCCTCGGCGGGGGTGACCGGGTGGTCGAGGGCGGGCAGGCCGGCCTGGTGGGTGAGCAGCCACCGTACCGGGATCCGCTCCTTGCCGCCCGCCGCGAACTCCGGCCAGTAACGCGCCACGGGCGCGTCGAGGTCGAGGTCGCCGCGCTGGGCCAGCAGCAGCGCGCACGCCGCCGTCACCGCCTTGGTGGTGGAGTAGACGACCTGCAAGGTGTCGCGCTGCCACGGCCGGCCGGTCTCGGGGTCGGCGATCCCGCCCCACAGGTCGACGACCTTCCGGCCGTGCAGGTGAACGCTGACCGCCGCGCCGATCTCCTCGCCGGAGGCCAGGTTGGCCGCGAACGCCTCGCGCACCGCCTCGAACCCCGGTGCCGTCTCCCCGTGTACTGCCGCTGAGCCGTTCGCGAGCATGCGTCATCACCTTCTGTGTTCGTGCTGCTGATGGGTGAGGGCTCAGCGGCGGAACTTCTCGACGAGCCAGGCGCACAGCTCCGGCTCGCTCATCTCGGGGAACTCCGCCTGGAACGTGGCCAGCGCGCGCAGCGCCTCGTCCCTGTCGAGGCCGCGCGCCAGCGCCGCCTTGAGGTACTCCTGGCGCGCGGCGGTGGGCCGCCCGCCGCCGGCGCCGCGGCCCGGCAGGCTCTCGCGCCAGCGCACGATCTCCTGCACCCGGTCGGCCCGCCAGCCGGGAGCCCCGTCCACCTCGACGTCAGGCTCGGGGAAGGGATGCTCGGAGCCGCCGGGATGGCGCGTGCGCCACTTGTGCACCGCGTGCCGGCTCACTCCCAGGGCCTCGGCCACGCCGAGGACACCGAGATAGCGCTCGGTCATGGGTGCACCAGCTCGCCCTTCGTGCCTCCTTCGCGGATCTCCACTTTTACCACGTCCGGCGCCTCGCCCTCAGAATCATTGTCTCCAGAAGAGACGATGTTTGCAACCCTTCTCACGGCTACGTCTTCTACGACGGCACCATCGCCCGCCGGCTCAGCTGATGGGGCGCGCCGCCCACCGGCTCGGGCTCGGCCGCCGCTGACCTGCGCGTCGAGACGGAGGCGGTGCAGCTCCGGAACGGCCCATACGCGGGCGACGTCAGCGCGAGAACGAGGTCAGTGCAGCTCCAGCGCGACCTCCAGGCGGAGGTAGGCGTCGACCCAAGATTGCTCGACCGCCTCCTCGGAGCCGTGAGCCCGGGCCGCCGCGAACACCGTGACGGCCTGGGCGACGCGGCGCAGCCCGAGCACGGTCAACCGCTGGGAGGCGGCGGCCAGCCGTTCCCCGTAACCGGGCGGCAGGTGCGACAGACCGTGATGGGCACACTCGGCGAGCAGCCCCCGCGTGTCGGTCAAAGCCGCTGCCAGCGGCTCCGGCGGCTCCTCCACGGCGACCTCCAGCGTGCCGCCGCCCCCGGCGGGCCGCAGGTCGGGGACGATCACCCGATCACCGGCCGCCAGCCCGAGCGGCTCGACGACGAGCCCGCCCGCCTCCCGCCCGACCACACCGCTGACGAACCGCAGCTCGCCCTCCTCACCGGCGAGTGCCGCCGCCAGCGCGTCGAGCCGGCCGGGCGCGGCCGCGGTGTGGGTGGCCCTGACGACGGCGGTGCCGCCCGCCCGGTCCACGATCACGGCGTCGAGCCGCTGGTCGCCGGGGGCGTACCAGACGGCCTCCACCTGGGCGACGGCGACGACCCGTACCAGCTCGGCCTCGACCCGCGGCCGGACGGGCCGCAGCGGGAGCGCGTCGAGCTCGCGGCGCAGCGCCGCGTAGTCCGTGACCACCAGGGGCGCGGGCAGCTCGCCCCAGTCGCCCCGCGACGGGCTGACCGTCGTCCTGGAGATCCGCCCGGTGGCCAGCCGCACCGTACGGCTCGCGCTGCGCACGGCGGACTCCGTGACCACGCTCCCCGTGGCCAGCGCGGACAGCGTGGCCGTGGCGATGCGCCGCCGCGCCAGCGTCGCCCCGTCGTCCTCGCCGTCCCACTGGCGGCGCAGGACCAGCACCATGGCGTTGTCGGCGTGCGCCAGGTAGACCTCGGTGATCCGCTGGTCGCCCACGCCGCGGACCCGGCAGCCGAGGCTGTCCAGCCGGGCCCTGCGCAGCGGGGTCTCGGCGGCCTCCGCCGTACCGAGCACGCTGCTGCGCAGGGTGGCGTCCGGCCGCGTCACCGCGCGGTGGCGGGCGTGCAGCTCGGCGACGTGGCTCGCGAGCAGTTCGGGGCGGTAGTGGGCGCTTCGGTCGCGGTAGGCGGTCAGTTGCTCGGCCAGGTCCGCGACGGCCAGCAGTGGCCAGCGCAGCCCCGCCTCGTCGAGGTGCCGCCGCACGTCGGCGATGGTGGTGTCCAGGCCGGGGCCGAGGTTCGCCGCGCCCGCGCGCAGCACCGTGCCGGCCAGGCCCAGCGCCCGTTCCAGCCCCGACCCTGCGCCCGCCTCCGCCTCGCCGCCGACGTCCACCCGGACCTCCGGCACGCCGGGGTGCAGCTCGTCGGCCACCCTGAACGCCCAGACCGCCAGCGCGATGACGTCGTCGCGGCTGCCGGCGACGCTGTCGGTGTGCACGAAGCCGAGATCGCCCGGCACCAGGAACCGCACGGTCGCGGTGGCCAGCTCGACCTGCGGCACCGGGTCGGCGGCGGTCGGGCGGCGGATCCTGGCGGTGTACCCGGCCCGCTCGGCCCGCCGCGCGGCGGCCACCAGCCGGGCGCCGATCCTGGCGGTGAGCTCGTCGTCGGTCACCTCCCCCGGCGACCAGGACGACAGCACCGGCCCGCGCCCCGGCACGCGCCCCGGCACGGGCCCCGGCGCCGTTCCGGCGCTGGACCCCGGAGCGGCACCGGCGCCGGGCGCGGGTTCCGGTGGGCAGTCCGGCGCGGCCTCCGGATCGGCCTCGGCGTGCAGGCGCTGGTAGGCGAGGATCACCGCGAGGACGTGCCGGCAGACCCCGGTGGCCCCGCAGGTGCACCGGGCCACGTACAGCCCGCCCGCAGGCACGCTGGTGGCGGGCCCGCCGGGAAAGTCGCCGTGCACGGTGCCGTCGTCATCGGTACGCAGCGCGGGCACGGCCTCCTTGCCCGCCCGCTTGACCAGCCCCCGGTTGGTGAGCGCGGCGAGGGAGTCGGTGCTGAGCCCGAGCAGGTCGCTCCTCATCGGCCCACGTGCTCCGCCACGAAGGCCGCCAGCTCGCCGGGCGTCATCGCGCCCACGTACGCCCCGGCGTCGGCCAGCCGCTGCGCCAGCTCCCGGTCGAAGGCGGGGTTGGCCTGCTCGTCGAGGGCCGCCAGGCCGAGCACCTTGCTGCCCTGCCCCACCAGGTCGCGCACGACGCGCACCAGCCGGGCCGGGTCGCCGCCCTCGTAGAAGTCGGAGATCAGCACGACGATCGCCCGCCGCGGCTGCTCCACCAGGCCCGCGCCGTACGCCGCCGCGCGGGCGATGTCGGTGCCGCCGCCGAGCTGGACCTTCATCAGCAACTCCACAGGATCGTCGACGTCCGCCGTCAGGTCCACCACCTCGGTGTCGAAGGCGACCAGGTGGGTGCGCACCCCGGGCAGCCCCCACAGGCAGGCCGCGGTGACCGCCGAGTGGATCACCGAGTCGACCATCGAGCCCGACTGGTCGACGAGCAGGATCACCTGCCACTGCTCCAGGTGGCGGCGGGTGCGGGAGAAGAAGTACGGGGTCTCGATCACCACCTTGCCCGTCTCGGGCTGGTAGCGGCCGAGGTTGGCGCGCAGGGTCCTGACCATGTCGAAGTTGCGGGCCAGCCGCAGGCGGCCGGGCCGGCGCACCTTGGTGCCGGTGAACGCGGTGCGCACCTCCGTGGCCAGCTTGTCCATCAGCTCGCGGACGACCTGCTCCACGATCCGCCTGGCCAGCCGCAGCACCTGCGGGTTCATCAGGTGCTTGGTCCGCAGCACGGCCTTGAGCAGGGCGGGGTTGGGCTCGATGCGCGCCAGCACGGCCGGGTCGGTCACCACGTCGTGGATCTCGTAGCGCTCGACCGCGTCGCGTTGCAGCCGTTCGACGGTCTCCTTGGGGAAGAGCCGGGTGATGTCGTCCAGCCAGTCGAAGGTGGTCAGCGTCGACGGGCCCGAGCCGCCCTGGCGGACGCCGCGCCGGCGCAGGTCCTCCTCGCGGCCGTAGAGCCAGTCGATGGCCGCGTCGCGGGCGGCGGCCCGGCCGCCGAGCGGCGCGCCGCCGAGGCAGGCGCCGCCCGGCTCGCCGAGCAGCAGGCGCCACCGTTCGAGGGTGGGGTCGGTCACGTGATCAGTCCCTCCCGGCGCAGTGCCGTCTCGGCCCGCTCGTCCAGTGCCATGCCGGCGGCCACCAGCTCGGGTGCCGCCTCCAGCCGCATCAGGTCCCATCCGGACGCCGCTCCGGCGCGCCGCTCGACCAGGCGGGTGGCGATGAGGTGCCGCTCGCGCGGCGGGAAGAAGCCGAACGCCTGGCGCAGCGCGGGCAGGGCCACCAGGAAGTCGTCGTCGGTCAGCGCCCCGACCAGCTCGTCGAGCAGCTCCAGCATGCCGGGGGTGTGCAGCACCTCCTCACGGGCGAGCGCGAACAGCCCCGCCAGCCAGTCCCCTGCCGTAGCGGGAACGAACGCACCACGCACCCCCCTGCTGGGATCCCCGGGTGGCGCGCCGCGCAGTGACCAGCCCAGCCCGAGCGACGCTCCGCGCAGGTCCGGCGGCGCCTCCTGGCAGGCGGCGAGCCGGTCCGCGACGCCCAGCGCCAGAGGCGTGTCCAGCCCCAGCGACGGGCCCGCGTGCCTGAGCGCATCACGGACGGCGACCATGGCGCCGATGCGCGGCAGATCAGCCGGCGCCGGGCCGCCGCGCACCCCTTCGACCAGCCACAGCACCCGCTCGGTGACCGCCCGCACGACCGTCCCCAGGGTGGTGCTCCCACTGGTGCGGAAGAGGTCGTCGTGCCGCCACATCGCCAGGGCGACGGTGAGGGTGCGCCCCAGAGCTCCCAGGTCGGCCGCCGCGCCGACGGCCCGCGCCACGTCGTCCAGGACGCGCCCGGCCAGCTCGCCGATGCCGCACAGCGCCGCGTCGAACAGCACCTCGGCCAGCTCGTCCAGCCCGGCCCCCGTGAGGCGTTCCGCGAGCGCGGCGGCGGCTGCCTCCTGCGGATCCACCCCGTACGCGCCCGCCTCGATCAGGGCGGGCAGCCGGTCCTCCGACTCGGTCAGCACCCACCGTTCGACCAGCTCGGCAGGCCCGCCGGGGCGGGGCCCCGAGGTGCGTGCCACACCCGGGATGCCCAGCACCCGCAGCCGGTGCAGCAGCATGCTGCGCTCGCGCCCGGTCTCCTCGGCGAGGTCGAGCCGTTCCTCGCCGGGCTCCCCCAGCACCGCGAGCACCGCGTGGACCAGCGGCGGCAGCGGTGTCGAGCGGTGCAGGCGGCCCACCCGGTCGCCGCTGAGCGCCGCGATCATCTCGACGATCACCGGATGGCTGCCCGGCTGCAGCGGCCCGCGCGACGCCCAGGGCAGCGGCGTCTCGATCGCCTCGCTGACCAGCGCGCTCGCCAGGCCGTCCAGCACGTCCACGCGGGCGGGATGCGGATGGCCGCGCATCAGCGCGATCCCGTCCGCGGTCGCCCTGGCGGCGATCAGGTCCGCCGTGGACACCGGCTGGCGGCGGGCGCGCAGCCGGGCCGTCACCGCCTCGGTGAGCCCGCGCGCGGCCTCGGCCGGGCCGGACTCCCACAGGTGCTGGTAGTAGCCCGGCGACGGCATGCCCGACTGGTAGCCGTCGAAGGCGTCCAGCCGCCGGAAGGAGTACGGCACCAGGTAACTGCCGACGGCGGCGCCCTCGGGCGGCCGCGGCACCTCCGGCCAGCTCTCGTCGCCCCGCCCGGCCAGCCGGATCAGCGCGGGCCGGTGGAAGCCGCCCGTGACGACGACCACCGGCCGCTCGCCCGCGTCGGCCGCCGCCGCCCTGATCCAGTGCGCCATGTACGCCTCGCGCGCCGCGTCGTCCGGCCCCGCCTGCGTGTCGCCGCGCACCAGGTCGAAGTAGGTGGCCAGCCGTTCGGCCAGCCCGGCGGCCGGCTCGATCTCGAAGAGGTGGTCCCACAGCGCGTCCGCGTTGTCCACCGAGAAGGCCCGGCACAGCCGCCCGACCACCTCGCCGTAGCGGGCCTCGGCGTCGGCGTACCGGTTGCGGACGTCGGCCAGCGCGGGATGCCAGGCGGGCAGGTCGATGAAGCGCAGCTCGGCACCGGTGTCCCGGCCCGTGGTGAGTGCCGTCCACTCTGGCGAGTAGTCGCACAGGGGCGTCCACGAGCCGTGACGTCGTTCCTCGTCCCGGTAGCCGGTGTAGACGGCGATGGGCAGCTCGTGGCCCAGCAGCAGCTCGTCCATCCGGTGGTTCATGTCGGAGGGGCCCTCGACCAGCACGTACGCGGGCCGCAGGGAGGCGATGGTGTCGGCGACCAGCCGGGCGCAGGCCGGGCTGTGGTGCCGCACGCCGATGAACGTGACCGCCATCGTCAGCCCGGCAGCAGGTGACGGGCCTCGTACAGGGCCTGCCACTGGTCGCCGTGCCGCCGCCGCTGCTCCAGGTACCTGCGCAGCTTGGCCAGGTCCTCCTGGTTGTCCTTGGCGGCCGTACCTGCGAGGCAGGAGACCAGGTCGGCGGCCGTGCCGGGCTCGCCGCGCAGGAACCAGCCGCGCAGCCCGACCGCGTGCGCGACGGAGACGGCCTCGGCGGTGCTCATCACCCCCGACAGCCGGTCGGTGGCGTCGCCGCGCGCCGTCTGCCCTTCGCGCAGCTCGCGGAACGCGGTGACCAGCACCTCCAGCACGTCGCGCCGGGGCGGCGCGGCGACGCCCGAGCGCTTGAGCAGCGCGGTGGCCTCCGCCTCGACCAGCAGCAGCTCGGTCTCGAAGTCGGCGATCGGGAAGACGGTCTCGAAGTTGAAGCGGCGCTTGAGCGCGGCGCTCATCTCGTTGACGCCGCGGTCGCGGGTGTTGGCGGTGGCGATGACGGTGAACCCCTCCTCGGCGAACACCATCGACTCGGGGCCGCTCAGCTCCGGCACGGCCAGCACCCGGTCCGACAGCGGCGACAGCAGGCAGTCCTGCACCTCCAGCGGGCACCGGGTGATCTCCTCGAAGCGCACCACCTTGCCCTCCGCCATGCCGCGCAGCAGCGGCGCGGCGACCAGCGAGCGGGTGGACGGGCCCTCGGCGACCAGCAGCGCGTAGTTCCACGAGTACTTGATCTGGTCCTCGGTGGTGGCCGCCCCGCCCTGGATGGTGAGCGTCGAGGTGCCGCTGACCGCCGCCGCGAGCAGCTCCGACAGCAGCGACTTGGCCGTGCCCGGCTCGCCCACCAGCATCAGCCCGCGGTTGGTCGCGAGCGACACCAGGGACCGGTCGATCAGCGACGGATCGCCGACGAACTTGCGGCTGATGCCGAGCCGCTCGTCCCCCAGCACGAAGCGGCGGGCGGCCCGCAGGCTCAGCGCCCAGCCGGGCGGGCGGGCGTCGGTGTCGTCCGCCCGCAGCCGGGCCAGCTCATCGGCGTAGCGGACCTCGGCAGGGGGCCGCTGCACGTGCTCGCTCATCGGGTGATCTCCCGCAGGTCCCGGAGGATCTCGGACGCGGTGACGGGGTCGAGGTCGGCGACGGAGACCCCGACCAGGCTCTGCTCGTCGGCGAAGTCGAGGGAGCCGATCGAGATGCCGGGATCGAGGCCGACGGTGACGGCCCTGCCGCCGGGCACGTCCCGCTCGATCCAGCCCTGCCAGCCGGCGTCCTGCGGGTCGCCGCGCCGCCAGCCGCGCCGTTCGAGGCCGATCACCGCGCGGGTGGGGACCTTGGCGGCCTCTATCTCGGCGATCAGCGCCGCGTCCGGCTCGTACGTCTCCCTGCCGAGCTGCGGGAACGGCTGAAGGATCTCGTAATCGGCGAACACCTCGGCCCAGGCGGCCGGCCCCTCCCCCAGCTCCAGCGGGTGCACCACCCCGACGAGGGCGTCGCTGGGCAGCACCAGCGGATCGTCCTCGACGTCGGCGAAGCTGCGGTCCTCGGCCACGCGCAGGGTGCCCGTGAGCTGCCCCGAGGAGTCGTAGACCCCCCACACCAGCCGCCGGACGATGTGCCAGAGCAGCGGATGCCCGACGAGCAGCCGCCCGAACTCCTCGGCGCTCCACCGGCGCCGGGTCACCATGGCCTGCTCCAGGCGGCGGATGTTGTCGGACGCCACGGCGCGCACGTCCTTCTTCAGCCCGGCGAAGCGCTGGTAGGCGGCGGGCGCCAGCTCGGGGTCGTCGTGCACGCCCGGCTTGGGCAGGTTCTTCAGCCGCTTGCCGGCGGCGTCGGCGACGTACGGCTTGAGCTGCTCGTCGAAGCCGACGACGAACTGCCTGCGGCCGTAGTCGAGGCTCAGGCTGCCGTCGGCGGACAGCCCGAAGTCCGGCACCAGCCGGTCGGCCAGCTCCTGCGGCGTCAGGGCCAGCTCCGCGGCCACCTCGGCCATCTTCTGTTTGGCCCGGCTCTTCAGCCCGCCGAACTTCACCTTCTCGGCGATGCCGTGCAGGTGCATCAGCGCGACCTCGGAGCCGATGCCCGCCAGCAGGTCCAGCCCGGCGACCGCGCGGGCGTGCCCGCCCTCGCCGGGCCAGACCCTGATCAGCGGGGTCAGCCTGCGGACGGTCTCGTCGTCGCCGAGCAGCCCCAGCGCGTCCATCACCCAGCTCTCCTTCGCCGGGTATCCGGCCGCCTGCCAGCGCAGGAACAGCGCCCAGGCGAACTCCGCCAGGCTGCGCCCGTCGCAGACCTCCTTGACCAGGGCGAGACCGGCGTAGACGTGGCCGCGCTTGGAGATCGCCAGCATCGTCAGCACGTGCCGGACCGCCTCGGGCGGCAGCGCGCCCGCGTCGCCGCGCAGGTTGATCGGCGTCAGGATCGCCACGTCCGCCCACTCGGGCAGCACCGGCATCCTGGCGGGCAGCGCGTCGAGCGGGTCGGCCGCGAGCAGGCCGGCGACGGCGGCCTCGGCCTCGGGGCCGTACCCGGCGGCGGCCCGCATCACCGCGTCGTGGGCGCCGCCCGCGGTCAGCGCGGTCAGGGCCTGCTCGGCCTGCCGCCTGGCCGCGCCGGGCTTGCCGAGGGCCGCCGGGATCAGCGCCCTGGCGGCCGGCTCGGGGTGACGGGCCAGCCACGCCAGCGCGGTGGCGCGTACCGACTTCAGCCGGGACAGCCAGTCGGCCATCAGCACCGCGATCTCCGGTGAGGTGAACGGGAGCAGCACCGCGGCGGCCGAGGCGGGGCCGCGCCGGGCGAGGTCCAGCACCAGGGGCAGCGCCGCCAGCTCGAACCTGGCGGCCACGCGGGGCAGCCAGTCGGCGGTCCCCCACGTGTCGGTGGGGCGCCACTTGCCGAGCAGCGGCGTGGCGAGCTGCTCGGGCCCGGAGACGAACAGGGCGATCTCGTTGTACCAGTAGCGGTGGTGGCCGGCGTCACCGGCGATCTGGCGGGCGAGCTGATCCCAGGTCTGGTTGTAGATCTCTCCCCAGTGATCGCTCCTGCCCCGCCAGTTGTCCCGCTCGCCGGGCGCCCACGCCACGGCGGGCTCGTCGGCGCACGTCAGGCCGCTCACCACGACCGGCTTGCGGGCCTTGCGGGCACGGGTCCACGGCGGGCTGACGAGCACCTCGGGCAGCGCCTCGGGCGGCGCGGTGACGAGGGGCGCGGCGTTGGCGATCGTGTCGACGCGCGCGGCGGCGGCGCCGTCCACGCTCGCGAGCACCTCCGGCACCAGCTCGGGGTGGGTCAGCACGTGGGCGCGCAGCAGCAGGTCCACGGCCTTGCCGCTGGAGGCGGCCAGCAGCCGCATCGCGCGACGCGGGAAGCGGGCCGCCGCGCCGATGAAGGCCGGCTGGGTGTACTTCTTGTCGATCCGGTCGAGGAGCACCCGCATCGCCGCGTCGGTCGGCAGCTCGGCCAGCATCCCCAGCAGCCGCCGCTCGTTGTCCGCGCTGTAGGCGTCGTCGAGCCAGCCGGCCAGCACCGGCACGGCCTCGGCGCCCATGCCGTCCACGAGCGTGGCGGGCAGGGTCAGCGTGTGCAGCACCGAGTAGCCGGGCACGTGGCCGGCGATCAGCGCGGCCTGCTCCGGCGTGCTGATGGCGGCCACCAGGTGGACGGCGAGATGGTGGTTGACGCCGCTCACCTCGGCGCAGTCGGCCGTGACCCAGCCGGGCTCGGTCGGCGCCAGGAAGGAGGCGGCCACCCGCTGGTGGATCCCGCCCTCCCTGCACCGCGCGAGTGCCGCGACGACCTCGGCGTACTCCTCGTCCGGCGCGGCCACGAGTGCGGCGCGGACCCGGGCGCCGAGGTTCGCCCGGTAGCCGCCGTACCAGTAGCGCGGGTACTCGTGGGCGGCCATCCGCTGGACCCGCCAGAGGTCCTCGTCGATCACGAGGTCCAGCGAGGCGAGCTCGGCCACGGCCAGCGCCGCGAACACCGGGCCGCGCTCGGCCAGCCACGCCTCCGGGAACAGCGGCGCCAGCTCCGTGTCGTGCCCCGGCAGGGACGCGACCACCACCGCGGCGCCCAGCGGCGTGGCGGTGGGCTCGCCCGCCAGGTACGCGGCGCCCGCGGCGGCCAGCTCGGCGTCGCGGCACTTCGCCAGCGAGTCGAGGAGCACCTTGCCGCGCTCGGCCAGCTTGGCGGCCAGCTTCGCCGGCGCGTCCGCGTCGGGCGCCTTCGCCGCGACCTTCGCCCCGCCCCGCCGCGGGTGCAGCGCGCGCAGCCAGGCGGCGGGCATCACCAGCCGGTCCTCGTCCTGCGCGTGGTGCTCGGTTGACGGGCCGCCTAAGGCCGTTCGATCCGTGCTCATGCCGGAACGCCTCCATCATCTCGTGATCGACAGCGGCGAGTATGGCGGGCCCGACCGACAAAGCGCGCACCGGATCCAGCCGGATGGTGAAGACCGCGCGGCTGCCGCGCTGAGCACCCGGCCGCCGTGGGACGGAGGCCGTTCAGCCCGCCCTGGGCACGCCGAGCAGCGGCAGCCACACTTCGTCCACGATCTCCGCGATCGCTTCCTCCGGCACCGGGCGCATCGTCATGAACAGGTCGTGCCGCAGCAGGTCCAGCGGCAGGTTCAGGACGCGGGGCGGGCGCGGCGCGGCGGGCAGCTCGCCGCGTTCGACCGCGCGGGCGACGATGATCTCGAAGGCGGTCGGGTGGCCGGGCGGCAGGAGGGTGTCGCGCAGCTCGCCGAGGCTCGTACCGGTGTCCTGGAAGTAGTCCACGAGCTGCACGCTCATCAGCGTGATCATGCCCGCGCGGTCGGCGTCGGCGTTGCGCAGGAAGCCGATCGCGTCCTCGCGCAGGCTGCCGGTGTCGGGCACCTCGATCGGGCGCCAGTACCTGGCGAGCGTGGCCAGCAGCAGGTCGTGGTGGTGCGGCCAGCGCCGGTAGAGCACGGGGCGGCTGGTGCCGGCGCGGGAGGCGACGGCCTCGTAGGTGAAGCCGTGGTATCCGTGCTCCAGCAGGACGTCCCAGGCGGCGTCGAGCAGCGCGTCCTCCAGCCTGGCGCCCCGCCGCCGCGCCGGGACGGTGGCGCCGCCGTCGCCCGCGTTCCGCTCGCGCTTGAGACTCACTCGCGTACCTTAGCGCGGCCGATCAGGCCGGGCCGAGGCCCCGCCGCCGGGCGCCCCGGCGGCGGTGTGTGACCATGTTCCCCGAGCATCTGAGCCGGAGAGAACATGACGCAAGCCCCCCGCGACTCCCCTCCCAGAGCGGCCGCTCCCCGGCGGGTCGCGCTGATCGTGGCCGTGGCGTGGTTCATGCAGAACCTCGACACCACGATCATCAACACCTCCCTCCCCCAGCTGGCCGAGACGTTCGGCGTCGACTCCGTCAGCGTGAACATCGGCATCACCGCCTACGTCGTCGCCGGCGCGGCCTTCATCCCGCTCGGCGGCTGGCTGTCGGACCGGTACGGCGCCAAGCGGGTGTTCGCGACCGCGATCGTGGTGTTCGGCCTGGCCTCGGTCGGCTGCGCGGCGTGCACGGAGTTGTGGCAGTTCGTCCTGGCCCGCGTCGTGCAGGGCGTCGGCGGGGCGCTGATGATGCCGGTCGGCCGCATCATCGTGCTGCGCAACGCCGGCAAGGAGGACCTGCTGCGCGCGACGGCGCTGATCACCTGGCCCGGCCTGATCGCGCCGGTCATCGCCCCGGTCGTCGGCGGCGCCCTGACCACCTGGTACGGCTGGCAGTGGATCTTCCTGCTGAACGCGCCGCTCGCGCTCGTCGGCACCGCGCTGGTGCTGGCGTTCGTCCCCGGCGTGCGCGAGGCCGCCCGCAGGCCGCTGGACCGCACGGGAACGGTGCTGATCGTCACGGCGCTGAGCCTGACCATCTACGGCCTGTCCGAGCTGGCCCATCCGTCGGCGCTGGGCCTGGACCTCGCGCTGCTCGCCGTCGGCTCGCTGGTCGGGGTGGCCGCCGTCCGGTGGTTCCGCCGGGCCGCGCATCCGCTGATCGACCTGGCGCCGCTGCGGGTGCCCACGTTCGCGGCCTCGACCCTGTACGCCGGGAACCTCATCCGGCTGGCCATCAGCGCGACCCCGTTCCTGCTGCCGCTGATGCTGCAGGAGGCGTGGCGGCTGACGCCGCTGGAGGCCGGTCAAGTTGTGCTGGTGTACTTCCTGGGCAACCTGGTGGTCAAGACGGTGACCACGCCGCTGCTGCGGCGGCTCGGGTTCCGCACGGTGCTGATCGGCAACGGCGTGGGGGTGGCGCTGTCGATCGCGGCCTTCGCGCTGCTGGATGCCCGTACGGGGTTCGTCGTGGTGGCCGTGGTGGCCTTCGCCGCCGGGGTGACCAGGTCGATCGAGTTCACCGGGATCAACACGCTGTCGTTCGCCGACATCGGCCCCGAGGACCGGGCCTCGGCTTCCATGTTCTTCAGCATGATGCAGCAGATCTCCATGGCGCTGGGCGTGGCCGCCGCGGCCATCGTGCTGCAGGTCGCGCACGGGGCGGCCGCGACCCCGCTCACCCAGGGCGACTTCGCCGTGGCCTTCTGGCTGTCCGGCGCGGTCGCGCTGCTCGGCGCCCTGCTGATGACGCGGCTGCGTCCCGACGCCGGGCACGAGGTCACGGGGCACCGGCCCCGCGAGAAGGGCCGGGTCACCGCGCGCCGCTGAGGTCCCGCCCGATGCTCGGCGTCGGGGCGCCGGTAGGCTCGCGTCGGCACGTACGGCCTGTTCACGCGGAGGTGGCACCAGTGCGCATCGGCATCGTCGGGGTCGGCGAGATCGGCCGGGCCATCGTGACCGGGCTGTGCGAGGGGGACGGCGAGGTGCCCGAGGTGTTTCTCTCGCCCCGGGGCGCCCGCGCGGCGGCGGAGCTGTCGGAGCGCTACCCGAGCGTGCGGGTGTGCGCCGGCAACCAGGACGTGGTGACCCGCGCCGAGCTGGTGATCATCGCCGTCCGCCCCCACGACCGGCACGAGGCGCTGGCCGGACTGCGGGTGGACGACGGCAAGATCGTGATCAACGTGATGGGCGGCGTCGCCAACGAGGACCTGCGCCGCACGCTCGGCACCGGCGCGCCGGTGGTGCGGGCCATCCCCCTGCCCGCCATCCGCGAGCGCCGCTCGGTCACCGTGACCTGCCCGTCGCACCCGGTCGTGGACGCGCTCTTCGCTTCGCTGGGCGGGGCCCTGCCCGTCGCCGACGAGGCCGCCTTCAACGTCTTCTCCGCCCTGACCGCCACGCTGAGCACGCACTACGCCTACCTCACCACGCTCTCGTCGTGGGCCACCGGGCACGGCCTGGCCGCCGAGGAGGCGGACCGCTACGTGCGCGGCCTCTTCGAGGGCGTCGGCCGCAGCCTGAGCGACGAGAGCCGCTCGCTGCACCGGCTGGCGGCCGACCACGAGACCCCGAAGGGGCTCAACGAACGGGTCCGCACCACCTGGTTCGACCAGGCCAACTCCGGCACGCTGCGCGCGACGCTCGACGCCCTGCTGGCGGACCTGAAGTAACCCCAGGTCAGTCGGGGTCCACGGGGCCCCAGATGCCACGCAGGGGGCGCATGCCGTCCTCCACGTAGTCGGCGATGGGGCGCCGGCCGCCGTCGAGGTACCACTGCTCCAGGGCGGCGAAGCAGCCGAAGGTGAGGGCGTTGGTGGCCACGCGCGCCTGCGTCTCGCTCAGCCGCCCGGCCGCCGCGATGAGCGGCGCGATGCGCCCGCTCGCCCGGTCGAGCGTGGCGCAGACGGCGCCGCCGGGGCCGGGAGTCGCCGGTGCTGCTGGAGGAGATCCCGCCGGCGGACCGGCCCGAGATCCTGCGCCGCTACCTAGCACCGGCCGGGCCGCCCTCCGCGCCCAGCGCCCACGTCCACACCTCAGCGGAACGACGGCACGACCAGCTCCACCAGCGCATCCACATCGGCATCCACCATCGGCTCCCCCGTCATGCCCATCCGGTGCAACAGGGTCCCGACCACGACGTCGATGAAGAACAGCACCCGGTTCTCCGGCTCCCCCAGCGCCCGCTGGAGCGCGATCCGATAGGGATCCTGCAACCGCGTCGAGAGAATCTCCCGCAGCTCCGGATCACTGACCGCATCGCTGAACACCCCCGCGAACGCATCGCCCACCCCCGGCTCACCGATCTTCCCCGCGGTCCAGCGGACGGCCGCGGCCATGATCTCGGCCCGGCTCCCCCCCTCCAGCGGCACCGGGCCGAACGCGTCGAGCAGGCAGTCCACGATCAGCGCGCCCTTCGTCGGCCACCGCCGGTAGATCGTCGTCTTCGCGATGCCCGCGGCGGCGGCGATGCGCTCCACCGTGGCACGCGCGTAACCCAGCTCGTGAACCGTGCGCAGCGTCGCGGCGAAGACCACGTCGTTGACGCCGGAACGCGGGCGGCCGGGCGGCCGGGCGGGTGTGCTCGACATCATTCTCACACGATACCCAGTTGCGCTACCTTAGGTTTCGAAACCTCAGGTAGCGAAATCTCAGGAGAGACTCATGACCGACCTCACCGCGATGCGGCGACCGGCCGAGCCGGACTGGTCCACGGTCACGACCGAGGAGCTCATCGCCTTCCGCGACGCCGAGAACCACGTCCGCGCCTCCACCGCCGCCCGGGTGATCACCGGGGAGCCGGACCCGGGCGTCACCATCGAGTGGCAGCAGGTGGCGCTGCCCGGCCGCGAGCTGCCCGTCCGCGTGTACCGGCCCCTGGCCGGCGGCGTCCTGCCCCTCGTGCTCCACGTGCACGGAGGCGGCTTCGTCGGCACCGCCCCGCAGAGCGACTGGGTCAACAGCCACCTCGCCGCCCGGCTCCCGGCGCTCGTCGTCTCGGTCGAGCACCGCCTCCTCGACTGGGAGACGCCGCTGTCCGCCGCCGTCCAGGACGGCTGGGACGTGCTCCGCCACGTGGTGGACGACGCCGCGGCGTGGGGCGTCGACCCGGCGCGCGTCGCCGTCTTCGGCGAGAGCTGCGGCGGGCTGATCTGCGCGCTGGCGGCCGTCAGGGCCGGCGGGGAGCGCCTGCCCCTGCGCGCGCAGGTGCTGGTCAACCCCGCGGTGGACGTGGCCTCGACGGCCCTGGATTACGACTCGGTGGCCCGGTACCCGGACACCCCCACCCTCACCGTGCCGCAGCTGCGCTTCTTCCAGCGGCTGGCCGTCCCCGAGGGCGCCGACGCCCGTGCGCTGTCCCCGCTGTACGCCGGTGACCTGGACGGGCTGGCCCCGGCCCTCGTGGTGGTGCCCACGCACGACCCGATCGCCGACCACGGCCGCCGTTACGCCGAGCGGCTCCAGGCGGCAGGGACCTCCGCGCGGCTCAGCGAGTACCCGGCAGCGGGGCACGCGTTCCTGAGCATGCCGGGCATGGCCCCCCAGGCGACGCCCGCACGCGCGGAGATCCTCGCGTTCCTCCAGGAGTCCCTCAGTGACTGAGTCCACAGCGACCGAGCCCACCGCGACCCAATCCACCGCGACCCAATCCACCGCGACCGAATCCACCACGACCGAGCCCGCCGCGACTGGGGTCACCGTGGCCGGGCTGCTGCGCCCGCACGCCGGCGGTTTCGCCGCCCTGGTGACCCTCCAGGTGATCGGCGCCGTGGCGGGCCTGGCGCCGCTCCTGGCCGTGGCCGAGCTGGGCCGCGCGTTGCTGTCGCCGGGCCCCGTCGATCGTGCGCACGTCTGGTCAGCAGTGCTCGCCGGCGTGGCCGGCCTGCTGGTCCGGCTGCTCTTCACCGCAGCCTCCTCGGGGATCGGGCACCTGCTCGACGGCCAGGTGCAGCTCACCTTCCGCCGGCGGCTGGCCGCGCACCTGGGCCGCGTCCCGATCGGGTGGTTCTCCCGGCGCAGGACGGGCGAGCTGGCCAAGGTGGTGGGCGAGGACGTGAGCGCGGTGCATCCGTTCATCGCGCACACGCCAGGCGAGCTGGTCTCGGCGTTCGTGGTGCCGCTGGTGTCGCTGGTCTACCTGTTCACGGTGGACTGGCGGCTCACGCTGATCACGTTGATCCCGGTGCTGCTGGCGGTGGCGCTGGTCCCGCTGATGATGACCCCCGGGCGGCAGCGCGAGCAGCGCGAGTTCGACGCGGCCATGGGGCGGATCGCCGGCTCGGTGGTGGAGTTCGTGCAGGGCATCGCGGTGGTCAAGGCGTTCGGCGGCGCCGGGCGTACGCACCGCAAGTTCTTGACGGCCACGGACGAGTTCGCCGACACCTTCCTGCGCTGGGCTCGCGGGATGGCGCCGATCGCGGCCGGGATGCAGACGGCGCTGGCGCCGCCGTTCGTGCTGCTCGTCGTGCTGATCGGCGGCACCGTCCTGATCGCGGGCGGCGGGCTGGCGCCGGCCGACCTGCTGCCGTTCCTGCTGCTGGGGCTGGGGCTGACCGCTCCGGTGGCCGCGCTGGGGCACGGCTTCGACGACATGCAGGCGGCCGGGCGCGCGGTCGGCAGGATCAGGGACGTTCTGGCGGTGCGGCCGCTGCCCGAGCCCGGCCGCCCGATCGCGGCGCGCGGGCACCGGCTGGAGCTGCGCGGCGTGCGCTTCGGCTACGACGCGGAGCGGGAGGTGCTGCGCGGCATCGACCTGGTGCTCGAACCCGGCACGGTCACCGCGATCGTGGGCCCGTCGGGCAGCGGCAAGTCCACGCTGGTCCAGCTCCTGCCCCGGTTCTTCGACCCCACCCACGGCTCGATCACCCTGGGCGGCGTCGATCTGCGCGAGCTCGGCAGCAGGCAGCTCTACCGGACGGTCTCCTTCGTCTTCCAGGACATCCGGCTGCTGCGCGCCTCCATCGCCGACAACATCGCGCTGGCGGTCCCCGAGGCCGACCGCGAGCAGGTGGTCAGGGCCGCCAGGCTGGCCAACATCCACGACCGCATCATGGAGCTGCCGCGCGGCTACGACACGGTGCTGGAGGAGGAGACCGGGCTGTCGCGCGGCGAGGCCCAGCGGATCGCCATCGCCCGCGCGCTGCTCGCCGACACCCCCGTGCTGGTGCTGGACGAAGCCACCGCGTTCGCCGACCCGCAGACCGAGCAGGCCGTACGGCGGGCGCTGGCCACGTTGCAGGGCGATCGCACGATCGTGGTCATCGCCCACCGGCTGGAGACGATCGCCGACGCCGACACCGTCGTGCTGCTGGACGACGGAGCGATCGTCGAGCGCGGCACCCCCGCCGAACTGCTGAGCCGCAAGAACGGCAGATTCGCCGCGTTCTGGCGATCCCACCGAGGAGACGAGCCCCGATGATCCGCATGCTGCTGCGCGTCCTGGGACACCAGTACGCGCGACCGGTGCGCCGCACCGTGGCCCTGATGACGGCGACCGCGGTCGTCGAGGGCCTGTCGTACGTCCTGCTGGTCCCCGTGCTCCAGGCGCTGTTCGGCGACGATCCCGCCGCGGCCCGGCCGTGGCTGATCGGGTTCGGCGCGGCGGTCGCGGTCTACGCCGTGCTGCGCTACGTCAGCGACCTGTCCGGGTTCCGCGTCGGGACCACGCTGCTGCGCGGCACGTACCGGCGGCTCGGCGACCACCTGGCCCGCCTGCCCGTCGGCTGGTACGGCCCCGGCCGCGTCGGCGAGGTGTCGCTCCTGGCCAGCAGGGGCGTGCTGCAGGCGATGAGCGTGCTCGCGCACGTGCTGGCGCCGTACGTCTCCGCCGCCGTGACGCCCCTGACCATCGTCGCGGTGATGCTCGCCTACAACTGGCAGCTCGGGCTGGCCGCGCTGCTCGCCGCGCCCGTCGTGGCGGGCATCCAGCTCTGGACGGGACGCGCCACGGCCGCGGCCGACGCGGACCGTCACCACCGCGACCAGCAGGCGGCCGGCCGGGTCATCGAGTATCTGCAGGCCCAGCCGGTGCTGCGGGCGGGCGGTCGCACCGCCGAGCGCTTCGGCCTGCTCGACGACTCGCTGCGCGAGCTGCGGCGCGCCTCCCGCCGTTCCATGCTGTCGGCGTTGCCCGGCATCCTGGGCCTGTCGCTCACGGTGCAGGCGATCCTCACCGCGCTGCTGGTGCTGGGCACGTACCTGGCGCTGGGCGGGGCCATCGGCCCGGCCGAGGTGCTGGCCATCCTGGTCCTGGCCACGCGCTGCGCCGACCCCCTGCTCTCCCTCGGCGACATCGGCGGGCAGGTCCGCGGCGCCCGTGCCGAGCTGGTCAAGCTCGACACGCTGCTGCGCACCCCGCCGCTGCCCGAGCCGGGCGAGCCGCTCAGCCCGGCCCGCCACGACCTGGAGTTCGACTCCGTCACCTTCCGCCACGGCGGCCGCACGGTGATCGACGGCCTCTCGCTGACCCTCCCTGAAGGCCGGCGGCTGGCCGTCGTCGGCCCCTCGGGCGCGGGCAAGACCACCCTGCTGCAGCTCCTGGCCCGTTTCCACGACGTGGACGCCGGCGCCGTCCGCATCGGCGGCGTGGACGTCCGCGCCATGGACACGCAGATGCTGATGGCGCGGATCGCCATCGTCTTCCAGGACGTCTACCTCTTCGACGGCACCATCGAGGACAACATCAGGCTCGGCCGCCCCGACGCCACCGAGGCCGAGGTCCGCGCGGCGGCGGGCGCGGCCCGCCTGGACGAGGTGATCGACCGCCTGCCGGACGGCTGGGCCACCCCGGTCGGCGAGGGCGGCGCCCTGCTGTCGGGCGGCGAGCGCCAGCGCGTCTCCATCGCCCGCGCCCTGCTCAAGGACGCCCCCATCGTGCTGCTGGACGAGGTCACCTCCGCCCTCGACCCGGTGAACGAGGCGGCCGTGCACCAGGGCATCGAGCGGTTGATGGCGGGCCGGACGGTGGTGATGGTGGCGCACCGGCTGCGTACCGTGCGCGACGCCGACCACATCGCGTTCCTGGACGGCGGCCGGATCGTGGAGGAGGGCACGCACGACGAGCTGCTCCGCCGAGGCGGGCGCTACGCCGCTTTTTGGGATATTTCCATGGCACCGAATGGCCATTGAGCCGGGACGCTCCCAAGAAAAACAAATAACGGCGATCATCTTCACCGGGTCCTCACCGACACCGGGCGGAAGGTGCCGCTGCTCGTCGTGGCCGTGCAGCGGAGCAGGCGGCGACCCTGTCGTGAGCGCCTAACGCACGTCGGGGTCGCGTACCCCCGCCCACATGCCCAGGCAGGCCAGCACCCCCAGCCCCGCGCACATCACCCAAACCGCACCCCCCACGTACTGGAACAGCGCCGTCCCGATGCTCGGCCCGACGGCCCACCCCGCCGTCTGGCAGGTGGACAGGGCGCCGATGTAGCGGCTGCGCAGGGCGGGAGTGGGGGCGGCGAGGGCCGGGTACGCACCGATGGACGGAGCGCTGATGATCTCCCCCATCGTCCACACCACGGCGCCGACCACGAAGATCCACGGGCCGAAGGGCAGGCCGAACAGGCCCAGGCCGACACCGAGCAGGAGGCAGCCGGCGGCGACGGTGGCACGCATGGAGAAGCGCTGGATGAGGGTGGTCAGCGGCAGCTCGACGAGGATCACCAGGGCGCCGTTGAGCGCGACGACGGCGCCGTAGAGGGCGGTCGGGTAGCCGCTCTGCTGCACCTCCAGCGGCAGCGTGGACTGGTACTGGACCTCGGCGACCGCGGTGACGAACATGCCCGCCAGGAACAGCAGGAAGCGGCGGTCGCGCAGCAGGTCGCGGTAGCGGGCCCGCGTGCTCTCGGGAGCGTCGGCGTCCCCGCCGATCGCCGCATCCCCGATCGCCGCATCCCCGCCGGCCGCCGCGCCCCGGCGGCCGGCGCGGGCCGGGATGACGAGCAGGACGACGACGGCGAAGAGCAGGCTGACGACGGCGTTGACGGCGAAGACCACCGGATAGGAGTACGCGGCGGCCAGCCACACCCCGAGCAGCGGCCCGATGGCGGCGCCCACGTTGAGCCCGAACCGGCTGGCGGCCGACGCCATCACCAGCCGCTGCGGCGGCGTCAGGTCGGCGAGCATCGTGGCCGCGGCCGGCCGGTACATCTGCCCGAACGCCCCCGCCGCGAAGCCGACGGCCAGCAGCGGGACGAACGCCGTGACGGCGGCGAGCCCGGCCGTGGCGACGCCGCACAGGACCATCGACCAGATGATCACCGTCCGCGCGCCGAACCGCCCCGTCGCGCTGCCGCCGGCGAACGTGCCCAGGATCGACCCGGCCCCGAACCCGGTGAGCACGAGCCCGGCCTGCGCGGGGCTGTAGCCGATGCCGGTCAGGTACAGGACCAGGAAGAGGGCGACGAAGCTGCCCATCCGGTTCAGCGCGATGCCGAACAGCAGCACGATCGCCGCCCGCGGCAGCTCGCGCAGCGTGCGGATCACTCCGGCGGGAGCCTGGTCGACGGGCGAATCGGTCATGCGGGGCTCCACGTGCAACGTAACGCCGCCAGCGACCGGCCGAGCGCGTCGGACAGCTCCTCGCGGGTGGCGGCGGTGGCGGTGACGAAGGCGACGCGGCCCTCCATGAGGTCCTTGTGCGGCAGCAGGACGACCTCGCCGGGGCCGACGAGCGGGACGGCGAGCCCGGCCTCCGGCGGCAGGCCGGCCGGGGAGAAGGCGATCTCCTCGACGCGGGTCCGGTGCCACGGCGGGTAGGCGAACCTGATCCCGGCGCACAGTGCGCGCGTGCGCGTGAGGTCGGGCGCGTCGCCGCACGACACCGCCGCCAGGGCCAGGCCCGGGTCCACGCCGGAGGCGCTGTGGCACAGGTACGAGATGAGGTCGCCGCCGAGCCGGCCGTTGATCTCGATGAGCTTCGGGCCCTCGTCGGTGAGCTTGAACTCGGTGTGCGTGGCGCCGGTCGAGAACCCGACGGCCGCATGCACCTGGGTCAGGAAGCGGGTGATCGCGGGGTCGCCGAGCAGCGGGTCGTCGCCGCGCGTCCAGTGCCCGGTCTCCTCGAAGTACGGCGCGTAGCCCAGCTCCTTGTGCGAGACGACGACCGGCATGACATGGCCCCGCCGCAGCACGCAGTCCACGGCGACCTCCGGCCCGGTGAGGTATTCCTCGATCAGGACGGAGCGGTCCGGCGATCGCAGGTCGGCGGCCGGCAGGCGGTGGGCGGGCGCGAAGTGCTCGGCCAGCTCCGCGCCGTCGCGGACCAGCGCGACGGCCTGGCTGGCGACCCCGGCCCTGGGCTTGACGACGACCGGGTAGCCGAACTTCTCGGCCGCGGCGTGCGCCTCGGCCACGTCGCCGACCAGCACCGACTGCGGCTGCGGCACGCCGCGCGCGGCCAGCGCCGAGCGGGTGGCGTGCTTGTCGCGGCAGGCGCGGGCGGCGCCGGGGCCCGGCCCTGGCAGGCCGACGGCCGCGGCGGCCAGCGCGGTGTCCACGACGTGGCTCTCCGCCCAGGTCATGACCCCGTGGACGGCCTGCCGCGCGACGATCTCGCCGACGGCGGCCACGATGCCCTCCGCGGTCATGCCGGGCACGACGGTGGCGCCGGCGATGTAGGGCGTCTCCCACTCGGCGGGCCTGCCGATGACGAGGTGCACCTCGTAGCGCTCGCCGATCTGGCGCAGCATGAACTCCCTGTACAGGCGCGGCCCCGTCCCGACCACCACCAGCCGCTTCACGACGCCCGCTCCGCACCGATGCCGACGAACGCCATCAGCGCCGGGGTGGCGGCGCGGTTGTGCCAGGCGTGCCGGGTGCCCTGCTGGACGACGCAGGCGCCGGGGGTGAGCCGCACCTCCTCGCCCGAGTCGAGCTCCAGCCACAGCTCGCCCTCCAGGCAGATGCCGTAGTCGAGGGTGTCGGTGGTGTGCATCCCCGAGGAGTCGCCGGGCTCGAAGACGTCCATGAGCCCGGGCAGCCGCTCCTCGACCTCCGCGTCGATCTCGGCCTGCTCCTCGGGCGAGGGCACAGCCGACGATGCAGCGGACGCGGGCGGGAAGCGTACGAGCAGCAGCCGCGTCCCGCCGGCCCCGGCGAAGAACGGCAGCGTGACCGGCGCCGCCGCCTTCGGGCCGACGGTGGCGCCGCCGTCGGGGCTGCCCCACAGCAGGTACATCTCCTGGCCCGGCAGCGCGCGGGCGGTGATCGGCGGGACGAGCGTGTCACGCACGACGACCGCCGCGCCGTCCGGACGGTAGCCGGTCACGATCAGGCGCGGATCGATCGCCATCACAGGCCCCCTTGGTGCCGCAGCCGCTTCAGCGTGTCCTCCTCGGCCGCGCGGAGGTCCGCGCAGGCGGCGGCCACGCGGGCGGCGTCCACCTGGCCGAGCGCCTTGCCGATCATCAACTGGTTCCTGATGTCCCTGCACCGCCCGACGAGGTCGGCGAGCGCCGGTTCCGCGTCCGCGAACGCCGGTTGCCGGGCCGCGAACGCGCGCAGGCAGGCCCGCGACCCCTCGTAGACCGAGAAGGCGTCGTAGAGCAGGGCGATGGTGCGGGCGGGGGCGATCCACGGTGTGGCGAGGAGGTCCGCGACCCCGTCCAGCAGCGTGTAGGTGTCGTCGTGGGCGCGCAGGACCTCGGCGAACCCGGCCGCGGATCCGGCCAGCGCGGCCCGCTCGTCGTACGGGCCGGTGGGGAACCAGCTCACGTGCCGCAGCTTGCCGTTGTCGTAGGCCGCGGCGATGACGTCCTCGGAGTAGGTGTACCGGCACAGCACGCTCGCCCGGTTGTCGTCGAGGATCGACCACTGCCCGTCGGCGTAGGAGGTGAGCGTGATGGTGTGGACGACGTGGTCGGTGCGGTACTCGGGCGTGTGCGGCAGGTAGTAGACGTCCACGAAGAGGATCACGTAACCGGTGTCGCGGGCGGTGTCGACGATGAGGTCGCGGGCCTGCGCGTAGGTGTCGAAGGGGAGGTACTCGCGGGCGATCCCGACCCGGGCCAGGGCGGCCGGGTCGAGGAGGTCGCTCTGGAAGTCGTACTTCGGGCGGCCGACGCGGATCACCTGGTCGGCGATGTCGTCGCAGGTGACCAGGCAGCCGGCGAAGACCAGCGGCAGGTCGGGGACCCGCTCGGCGAGCATGACCATCGCCTGCCGCTGGTAGCAGTTGAGGAACGACCGGTCGTACAACTGCTGGTCGTAGCCGTAGACGTCGTCTCTCATGGCGTCAGATCGTCCTGGTCATGAAGGCGCTGTGCGGGTCGGGGCCGTAGCCGCCGAACGGGCCGCAGGGCTCGAAGCCGAACTTCTCGTACAGCTTCCTGGCCCGCGCGAAGTGCTCGGTGGAGCCGGTCTCCAGGCTGAGCCGGGTCAGGCCCATCGCCTCGGCCTCCGCCAGCATGTGGGTCAGGAGCTGACCGGCGATGCCGTCGCGGCGCCGCTCGTAGGCGGTGCGCATGGACTTGATCTCGCCGTGCGTGTCGTCCATGCGCTTGATCGCGCCGCAGCCGACGAGTTCGTCGCCGTCGTACACGGACCAGAACGTGACCTCGGGGACGCGCAGCGCGTCGAGGTCGAGGGCGTAGACGCTGCCGGGCGGGGTGATGGCGCGCATCTCCTCCAGATGCTCCTCCAGGAACGCGGCGATCTCCGGCCCGCGCAGGTCGTCGACCACGATCTTCATTGCCTTGCCTCCAGTAGTGCGCACGCGAAGAAGCCGGGTGCGGAGGCCTGCGCCAGGTAGAGCGCGCCCCGCTCCAGGCCGGTCTTGTCGGTGTAGTCCATCAGATTGATCAGCCAGTCGGCGTTGCCGCAGTGCCCGTACCTGGTCATCGGCTCCTGGAAGTGCAGCAGCCCGCGGGCCTGCCCGGCGGCCATCGCGTTGAAGCCGGCGACGGGGGCGTACAGGCTGGAGGTGAAGATCTTCGTGACGTGCCCCGGCTCGCGGCCCGCCCGCGCGAACGCCTGGCCGAGCGCGGTCCTGGCGACCGCCTGCCTGGACGCGAACGTGTCCTGCCCGACCATGCCGGCGAAGTCGGCGGCCAGCCCCGTCCCGGCGAGCGTGAGGCCGCCGTGCTCGCGGCTGATCAGGCAGCCCGCCACGGCGTCCCCGAACAGCGCGAAGGACTTCACCCGGTCGCGGTCGTCGGGAGTGCGGTCCAGCGCCACCAGCACGACGTGGCGGGCGCCCGCCGCCGCCAGGTCCCAGCCGTAGCGCAGCGCCTCGATCGAGCTGCAGCACTGCTGGAGCGACACGATCGCGGGCACGCACGCGGTCAGCCCGGCGGCCCGCATGACCTCGACGGCGACGTCCCTGCCGAGCAGGCCGAGCGCGCCGTCGGAGGTGGCCAGCACGAGGCGGTCCACCTCCCCGGCCCTGACCCCGGGCGCGCTCAGCACCTTCGCCACGCAGTCCACGACGTACGGGACGAGCGGCCCGGTCATCTTCCTGTACGTGCCCGTGCCCATCGCGGCGAACGCGGCGTCCGGCGACACCGCGCGCCACAGGTCGTCGAAGCCGGGGATGTCCTCCGGGCGGCCTTCGGCGTCACCGGTCACGTACGCGAAGGATCCGATGCCGGTCACTCAGACCTCGGCCGGCGCGCACGCGTCGATCTCGTCGAGCACCGACAGGATGCCCTCGACGTTGTCCAGCAGCGGCACCCATTCGGGGCGCAGCGCGATCCGCCCGTTCGCCTTCTCCTCGATGTAGCTGTTGACGAGGATGAGGATGTTGAGCGAGCTGATCCCGAGTTCGGCGCGCGTGGAGCCGAGCGCGACCTCGTCGTAGGTGAGCGGCGGGGCCATCGGCTGCTTGGCGAGGAAGTCGACGAAGTTGCGCAGCCGGTCGTCGAGGTCAGGCATCGGCGGCCACCCGCTTGAACTCGAAGCCGTTGAGGTTCCTGGTGTAGATGCGGTTGTAGCCGTACCTGTCCTCGCCGGAGACCAGGACGCAGCCGTGGTAGTCGAGGCTGATCTCGTCGCCGAACTCGACCAGCCGGTCCACGTGCTCGTACACCTTGGTCTGCGGGATGACGTAGCGGGAGGCGTAGCCGAGCCGGGTCTGGTCGCTGATGTTGGGCAGCGAGCCGTGCACGCACTTCTCCACGAACAGCACGAACTGGCCGGGCTCCATCTCCATCTCCACGACGTCGTCCTTCTCCGGGTCCCAGTCGGGGTCGAGCTGCAGCTCGGAGTAGTCGTAGCCGAAGAAGTCCGTCTTGCGCTCGGGGTTCTTGGTCAGCCGCTTGGCCTCGTCGTAGAACCAGCGCTTCTGGCTGCCGCGGATGAAGCGCAGGCAGCCGTTCTCACGCTTGGCCGGGGAGAAGGCGGTCCAGACGCTGACGTCCTGGAGCACCGCGTCGTCGTCGCGGTCGTAGGCGAAGCTCAGCGAGGGGGTGGCGGCGGTCGTGGTCTCGCCGACGATGTACTTCTCGACCTGGTGCCAGCCGGTGCCCGCGTCGCCGGGCTGCTTCTGGAAGATGTTGGACTTCCAGCAGATGATGTCCTCGCCCAGGAGCGAGCGGAGCTTGTTCACGATCTCCGGCCGCGAGATGTGCGCGGAGAGCGTGTCGCAGTCGAGGTGCCGGTCGTAGTTGATGATCGTCGAGTTGTGCGGCTTGTTCTTCGACAGCGCCATCTCGATCATGGCCTTGCTCCAGATCTGCTGAGCCTCGCCGGGCTCGTAGAGATCGAAGGGGCCAACGTAGCCGTTGTCCTTGAAGAACTGGACCTGCTCGGCGGTGAGGCCGTCGGTCAACGAGGTCATCTGCCTGTGCCCTTCTTGTCCAGAAGCCGTTGTGCGTTTCGCCACATGAACAGGTCGCGGTCGGCCTGCGGCATCTCGGCAGGGAAGGCCCCTTCCGCCGCGAGCCGTTCCACGAAGTTGGTCTGCTTGCCCTGCAGCCGGAAGATCGGCCAGTCGGTGCCGAACAGCACCTTGTGGTTGATGTTGCGGCGGAAGAACCGGTTGAGCCCGGCCACGCCGTCGGGGGCCTCGTAGCCGCTGGCGTCGATGTAGACGTTCGGCCGGTTGTTGCAGAGCATCGCACACTCGTCGGGATAGTGGACGCTGCCGTGCGCGAGCACGAAGTCCACGCCGGGGAAGTCGCGGGCGGGCCGGTCCACGTAGATGGGCAGCGCGATCTCGAAGTCCAGCGCCGGGGAGGTCGCGCCGATGTGCGAGAGCACCGGCAGCCGGCGTTGCGCGCAGATCTCGTAGAACGGGTAGAGCGCCGGGTCGTCGAGGCGGTAGCCGCACGGCGGGTAGAGCTTCAGCCCGTCGAAGCCGTACTCGTCGACGGCCCGCTCGAACAGCGCGATCCCGTCGGCCCCCCAGCGCGGGTCGACGCCGGCCAGCACGCGGAAGCGGCCGGGATGCCGGTCGACCACGACCTTGTGGTGGTCGATGATCTCCTCGATGGAGTGCGTCCCGTCCTTGAGCGTGTAGGTGAAGTCGGGCACGAGCAGCACGGCCTCGTCGATGCCCGCGTCGTCCATCTCCTTGACGAGCTGGTCGCAGAGCGGGTCCTGGAGGGTCGCGTCGTGCATGCGGCGCAGCCGTTCCTTGGTGACGGGCAGGCCGCGCGCCTGCATGGCCGCGGCCATGTTGTCGACGACCCCGTCGCGGAACGAGGGCGGGAAGCACAGCTCGGCCGCGACGTGGCAGTGGAAGTCGATGATCGTCATGAGTTCGCCCCCAGGCAGATGCCGACGAGGTCGTGCACGTACTCGGCTTCGATGAACTGCTGGATGTGGTCCATGGCGTCGATACCGGTCTGCTCCTCCAGCACGAACACGATGCTCATAAGCCCGATCGAGTCGACGCCGAGGTCGTTCCTGAGACTCATGGACGGCGCCACGTCCCTGCCGGGCAGGACGCTGGCGATGATCTGGCAGAGCGCCTCCTCGGTCACCTGTCGCCACTCCTCCACACGGCGCGCATCACCGCGCCACGGTCGATCTTGAAATTCCTGGTCAGCAGGCCGCTCTCCACGGTCAGCTCCGCGGCCGGGCGGACGACGGTGGTCGCGATCCGGTGCGACGGCTCGCGGCCGGCGTTGAGCCGCTGCACGGCCGACTCCACCTCGGCGGCCCCCGCCAGGTCGTCGGTCCAGACGACGCAGGCGAGCAGCGCGGCGCCGTCCGGCAGGGCCACCATGGCGCGCGCGCCGGGCAGGGCCCGTTCGAGGTCGGCCTCCAGCTCGGCCGGGTTGATCTTCACGCCGCTGCGGGTGATGATCACATTCTTCTTGCGGCCCGTGAGCCGCAGGAACCCGTCCTCCATGACGCCGAGGTCGCCGGTGGCGATCCGGCCGTCGGGCAGGAAGACCGCGTCCTGCGTCTCGACGCCCTCGTAGACGTAGCCGACGACCTGCGGCCGCTCGGCGCGCACGATGACCTCGCCGTCGTCGCCGAGCTCGACGGTGATGCCGGCCACGGGCCGTCCCGCCGTGCCGATCCTGGCCCGGCCCGGCACGTTCATGGCGATCCAGCCGATCTCGGTGCTGCCGTAGAGCTCGTAAAGCGGCGCGCCCAGCTCGTGGAACAGCGCCACCATGGCCGGCGGCACGGGCGCGGACCCGATGTACATGAGCCGGACCCGCGAGCCGTACATCGACAGCCAGCCGCGCCCCTTGGTGATCCGCTCGGGCGGGTCGGCGGCCAGGACCCGGTTGTGGAGCAGCTCGAAGAAGGACGGCGGGCCGAGGATGATCGTGGGCTCCACCGTCCTGAACGCCTGGAACATGATCTCCGGCGGCACCACGGTGACCGCGCAGCCCGTCCAGATGGCGAGGTAGGTGAGGTAGCGCTGCTGGAAGTTCGAGTACGGCATCACGATCGCGAGGTCGTCGTCCGTGGTCACCTGCCACGCGCGGGCCGACAGCTCGACGGTGTTGGCGATGCCGTCGTCGGTGAGCAGCAGGCCCTTCTGCGTGCCCGCGGTCCCCGAGGAGAACGCGATCGTGCACACGCCCGGCGGCAGCACCGGCGCGTCGGCGTGCCGCACCGGGTCCAGCTTGACCGGCCGTTCGGTGAGGACCGCGGTGCCCGCGGGCGGGCCGTCGTCACCCGGCAGCGGCCGGGTCACCAGCAGCGCCGTCAGCCGGTACCTGGCCACGAGCGCGCCGATCTCCGCGGGCTCCGAGCGGTTCTCCGCGGGGATGGCGACGGGGACGCAGCCCAGGGCGAGCAGCGCGAGGTCGGCCAGGATCCACTCGTAGGAGTTCGGGCCGAGCACGCCGACGAGGTCGCCCGCGCCAAGGCCGCTGTCGCGCAGCTCACCCATGAGCCGCACGGCGTCGTCGTGGATCTCGGCGTACGTCCTGACCAGCGTGCCGCCGTCCCGCGACAGGAAGCGCATCCGCTGGCCGGGATGCTCGGCGAGCCTGTCCACCAGGGAGTCAACGAACATGGAGGTGTTCCTGCACGTACTCGACGGACTGCATGGGCCTGCGGCGCAGCTCCTCGACCAGCGGCGCGAGCGGCCCGAGGTCGCCGGGGCCGTACGCGTCGTGGAAGGCCAGCGCGGGCCGGGGGTCGGGCAGCAGCAGGACCTCGGCCAGCACGCGGGCCAGCGACCGCAGCCCGGCGAGCACCACGTCCGGCTCGCCGACGAGGACGGGGCCGTCCAGCGCCAGCGCCCCCAGCTTGGCGAAGTAGGACAGCTGCAGGAACATGCCGTCGCTGTCCGGGAACGTGCCGAGCCCGCGGTCCACGTAGCGCAGGCACTCGGCCAGGTAGTACGCGATGACGTCGGCCTTGTCCAGCCCGAGCGGCTCGGCCCACACCTCGGCCAGCAGCAGGATGCCGAACACGTCGGCGGCCGTCTCCTGCAGCACGCCCACGATCCAGTGGTCGGCCCGCCACAGCGGGTCGAAGTCCGTCGCGGGCCGGTGCACGAAGTGGCCGAACTCGTGGCTGAGCACGCCGAGCACCGGGATCCCCGCGAACCGGTCGGCCGCCGGGTCGAAGGGCCGGCCCACCCGCACGTACCGGGCGGCGAGCGGGGCGGACACCGCGTCGAGGACGGCGCGGTGGGTGTTGCGGAAGTAGTAGGTCTTCTTATACGGCGACTCCTTGACCCCTTCGTCCTCCGGCAGGAAGTACGCGATGTGCTTGGGGTGCAGGTTGCCCTCCCCCGCCATGAAGAACAGCCGGGTCGCGGCGAACGCCGGCAGGTCGCCGAGCCGCAGGTCCGCCATGAGCGTGCGCAGGTACGGCTCGGCCCTGTCCCGCTCGGCCAGCGCGGCGGTCACGAACTCCTGCCCCGCGTCGTCGCGGCGGCAGGCGAACGCCGTGGGCAGCCCGCCGGGGTCCTTGCCCGACCAGGTGCCGAGATGGCCGGCCACGAGCGTCACGTCCTCGCGCAGCTCCGCCAGCTCGCACAGGGCCTCGGTCGGGTAGCCGCGCTCGACGGCGTCGGCCCGCAGCCCGAGGGCGCGCCGGTCGGCGTCGCCGGGCAGGTGCTTGGCGATGTCGCGCATGGCGGAGGCGATCAGCGCCGGCGTCTGGAAGCGCCGGCCGGTCTCGGGCAACGAGGCCGGCCGCCTGCCCTCGGCGGGCGCCGCCGCGTCCTTGGCCTGGTGCCACTCGGCCTCGACGGCCGACTTCAGCGTGGCCAGCCCCGCGAGGAGGCCGGCGCCCAGGTCGGGGGTCTCGGCCGCAAGGTCCAGGCAGGCCAGCTGGTAGCCGCCGGACGGCGGCCAGAAGGCGCTGCGCCGGTCACGGAAGGTCCCGACGGCGGCTCGATTGTGCGAATAGTCGAACCTCATGCGTTCTTCTCCAGGGAATCGGCGATGACGAGCGCTGCGCCTTTTTCGCCGATCATCATGCTCGCGGCGTTCGTGTTGCCGGAGACCATGGTCGGCATCACCGAGGCGTCGATCACGCGCAGCCCGGACAGGCCGCGCACGCGCAGCCGGTGGTCCACGACCGCCATCGGGTCGTCGCCCATCCGGCACGTTCCCACCGGGTGGTAGGAGGTGTCGCCGTGCTCCCGGGCGTAGGCGACCAGCTCGTCGTCCGTCCTGACGTCCTGGCCCGGGATCAGCTCGTACGCGCGGTACGCGTCGAGCGCCGGCTCCGCCACCACGCGGCGGGCGATGCGCATCCCGGCGACCAGCCGCGCGCGGTCGGCCTCGGAGTCGAGGAAGCGCGGCCTGATCGCGGGTGGCGCCGCCGGGTCGGCGGAGCGGATGTGGATGGACCCGGCGGACTCGGGCCGCAGCGGGTAGACGCCCAGCGTCATGCCGGGAGCGGTGTCCAGCCGCCGGGTCGCGCCCGCGCCGTAGCTGGCGGGGGCGAAGTGGAACTGCAGGTCCGGCCGCGGCTCGGCGTCGGAGGAGCGGACGAACCCGTGGCCGAGCGCGATGGGCAGGCTGAGCAGCCCCCGGCGGCGCGTCAGGTATGTCGCGATCTCGCCGGCCAGGCGCAGGCCGCGCGAGCGCTCGTTGAAGGTGATGGGACGGCGGACCCGCCAGCGCAGCCGGGTCGCGTAGTGGTCGCGGAAGTTCTCCCCCACGCCTGGCAGGTGGTGCACGACCGGCACCCCGGCCGCGGCCAGCACCTCGGCCGGGCCGACCCCCGACAGTTCGAGCAGTTGCGGCGACTGCACGGTGCCCGCGCTGAGGATCACCTCGCGCGCGCAGTCGGCCCGGCGGGCCTCGCCCCGGTGGCGGAAGCGCACGCCGACGCAGCGCCTGCCCTCGAACCGCAACCCGGTGACGTGCGCGCCGGTGACCACGAGCAGGTTCGGCCGCCGCATCGCCCGGCGCAGATACGTCCCCGCGACCGACGAGCGGCGGCCACGGTCGTGGTTGACCTGGTAGTAGCCGAAGCCCTCCTGGTCACCGGAGTTGTAGTCGGGGTTCTCGCGGTACCCGGCCTTCTGCGCGGCCAGCAGGAACGCCTCGCACAGCTCGTCGCGCTCGCGCGGCGGCCCGACGCTGATCAGCCCGTCCCGCCCGCGGCCCGGCCCGCCCAGCTCCGTGCGCTCCAGTCTCATGAAGTACGGCAGCACGCCGGCCCACGACCAGCCGGGGTTGCCCAGGCGCTCCCACTCGTCGTAGTCCTCGCGCTGGCCGCGCACGAAGATCATGCCGTTGATCTGGTTGGACCCGCCGAGCAGCCGGCCGCGCGGGATGCGCAGGCTCCTGCCGCCGATCGTCGGGTCGGCCTCGGTGTCGAAGCACCAGTCGTAGCCGGGGTCGCCCATGAGGATGGTCTCCGCGGCCGGGATCGACAGCAGCGGGCTGCGCCGCCGCGCCCCCGACTCCAGCAGCAGCACCCGCGTGCCGGGGTCCTCCGACAGCCGCGACGCCAGGATGCAGCCCGCCGCGCCCGCCCCCACGATGATGTAGTCGGCCCGCATCTAACGGACCGCCGCGAGCGTGGTCCGGTGCATCAGGCGCCGGTGGTTGACGTGGTCGTAGTAGGTGGCCATGTGCATGGCGCTGCGGTTGTCCCACAGGACGATGTCGCCGACCCGCCACCGGTGGCGGTAGGTGAAGCGCGGCATCGTGGCGAACTCCTGAAGGAAGGTGATGAGCGGCCGGCTCTCGTCCTCGGGCAGGCCGACGATCCGCCACGGCACGTTGCCGCCGACGTACAGCGCCTTGCGCCCGCTCACGTCGTGCACCTTCACGATGGGGTGCGCGACGTCCGCCCACTCCGCGCGCTCCTGCTCGGTGGGCGGGGGCCGGTCCGGGTAGTTGTAGGGGCGGGACTGGACCCGGCTGATGACGACCTGGAGGCCGGCGATCCGGTCCTTGATCCGGTCGGGGAGCGCGTCGTAGGCGGCGTACATGTTGGCGTACCACGTGTCGCCGCCGGTCGGCGGCACCTCCCGCGCGTACAGCAGGGAGCCCGTCGGCGGCTCGGTCAGGTACGCGCCGTCGCTGTGCCACACCCGGCCGCTGTACGCCGAGCCGATGGGCTTGCCGTCGCGCGTCAGGTTCGACAGGACGAGGATCTCGGGATGCTCGTCGGCGTTGAACCGGGACCGGGTGTAGCTGACCACCCGCCCGAACCTGCGGGTGAACTCCACCTGCTGGTCCGGAGTCATTTCCTGGCCGCGGATCAACAGAATGGTCCGGTCGATCCACGCCTGATAGATGCGCTCGAAATCGTCGTCGGAAATATGCCCGGTGACGTCGAGCCCGCGAACTTCAGTGCCAATGCATTCCGTGATGGGAATCAATTCGAGCATGGCCGAACCTCACCTGGAGTCCGTTGCGGCAATGGCGGGAGCATACGACGCGGCCACAGCGCGGCGCAAGGAAGCCAGTGCCACTGAGTTTTCCCGTAACGGCTGCGGCAAACGCCCCGGTAAGTGTCGTGACAAAAACCCGGACACCGGCGCTGAGCAGCCAGTTAACATGTTACGTACTTCTCACACTCCTGGATTAAACATATTGTGGATCTTGATTGGTCCACTAAGAAAAGCGGCCTTCCGCCCTCCGTCGGCCGCGTGTTACGCTGCAGCCCCCGTGTTCGACGGCCGCGAATAACCAAAGGCAGAAATCGCCTCTCCGGTGCGGCGTCGACACCGGTTGACCCCAGGGAGGGAAAGAGTGCCGCAATCCAAACCGGAGCTGGCGCGCATTCACGACTACTATTGTCTGCCCCGCTCGGTCGGCTCCGATTCGCAGAGCATCTATGACATCTGGGAGAGCGGTGGCGCGTTCAACGACTCCATCACCCCGTCCACGTACGTCCCCGAGTACCGCTCGCACATCGTCCTGAAGATCCTCATGCTGACCGCGCCCGACTCGGCGGTGCTGTCGCTCGGCTGCGGCAACGGCTTCGTCGAAGGCGACCTCGCCGGGCACGGCCGCGACGTGCGGGCCATCGATTGCAACGCCGAAGCCGTCGAGCTGACCAGGAAGAAGGGCGTCGACGCGCGCACGCTCGACTTCTTCGAGCTCAGCTCGGCCGACACCGCCGGCGTCTCGGCCGTCTACGCCGACGGCCTGCTCGGCCACCTCTTCGACGCCACGCAGGGGCTGAGCCCCGCGCTCGGCAAGCTACGCGACCTGGCCCTGCCGCCGGGCGCCCACCTGGTCCTGTCCAACGACGCGCCGCGCGACCGCAAGGCCGACTTCGCGATGCACGAGCACGTGGACGGATTCTGGTTCATCGCGAAGGACTATCTGCACAAGAGCCTGATTTCTTTCGGGTTCGAGCCGCTGGAAAGCTATTATTTCCCGTACCAGCGGCCGGTCAGCGGAATGCGTAACCGAACGATCTGTGTTGCGCTCGTGCCATGACGATCGGATCCCGCCGTGCCGATGTCGGCTGAATTCGCCGAGCGGCTGCTGCCGCTGCTCCCCGAGCTCGTGGCGAGTTACCAGACCCCCTTCCACATCTACGACGCCCGCGGGATCGTGGCCACCCACGAGGCCATGGCCCGCGCCTTCGGCGCCGCCGGCCACCGGCAGTATTTCGCGGTCAAGGCGTTGCCCAATCCGAATGTCCTGGCGTTGCTCCGGGCCGCGGGGAGCGGTTTCGACTGCTCCTCGGCGGTCGAGCTGCGCCTCGCTCTGGCGGTCGGCGCGCAACCCGGCGACATCGTTTTCACGTCCAACAACACCGCCCTGCCCGAATACCGGGCCGCGCTGGCCGCGGGTGCGTTGATAACTTTCGACGACCGGTCGTTCGCGAAGAAAGTCGACGAGCTGCCCGAGACCGTCGCCTTTCGCATCTCCCCCACCGGGCTGGCCGACGGCTGCGCGCTCATGGGCAGCGCGGCGCACAGCAAGTTCGGGGTGCCCGCGCACGAGCTGGCCGGCGCGTACGCCGAGGCTCGCGCGCGCGGCGCCCGGCGGTTCGGCATCCACGGCATGACGCTCGCCAACGAGCTCGACACCGGCCGCGCCGCGCGGGCGGCGGCCGAGGTCATCCGGCTCGGCGCGCGGGTGGCTGAAGCGGTCGGCATCGAGCTCGCGTACGTGAACGTCGGCGGCGGCCTCGGCATCCCGTACCGCGAGGACGACAAGCCCATCGACTTCATCGCGTACGCCGAGGAGATCCTCGCCGCCAGGGAGGAGCACTTCGGCCCCGGCGGGCCGCGCATCCTCACCGAGATCGGCCGGTACGTCACCGGCCCGCACGGCGTGCTCGTCACCCGCGTCATCAACCGCTGCCGCAAGGGCCACGAGATCGCCGGCCTGGACGCCTCGATGTCCGCGCTGATGCGGCCCGCCCTGTACGGCGCCTACCACCACATCTCGCTCCCCTTCGCCGGAGGGCGGCCCGCCGGCAGGTTCGACGTCGTCGGCGCGCTCTGCGAGAACCTGGACAAGTTCGCCATCGACCGCGAGCTGCCCGAGCCGCGCGACGGCGACATCGTGCTCATCCACGACACCGGCGCCCACGGCCACGCCATGGGCTTCACCTACAACGGCCGCCTGCGGCCCGCCGAGCTGATGCTCACCGACGGCGGGGACGTGGTGGAGATCCGGCGTGCCGAGACCTACGACGACTACATGGCGACCGTCCGCTGGGGAGCGTGATCCATGAACAGGAGCTTGGTCGAGTCCGCCTTCGAGCGGCGGCGGTCACTGTCCGAGGACGACCTGGCGGCCCTGGCGCCGCACGTCGCCGCCGGCCTGGCTGCCCTCGACCGCGGCGAGCTGCGCGCGGCCCGGCCGCAGGGCCCTGAATGGGTGGTGGACACGTTCGTCAAGAAGCTCATCCTGCTGTCGTTCCTGCTCAACAGGAACGAGGTCGGCGACGGCGGCCCCCTGCGGCCGAAGAGCTTCGACAAGATCGCGCTCAAGTTCGAGACCTGGGACGAGCCGGCCTTCCACGAGGGACGCCTGCGGGTGGTGCCCGGCGGGGTGGTCCGGCTGGGCGCGTACGTGGGGCCGGGGGTCGTGCTGATGCCGTGCTTCGTCAACGTCGGCGCCCACATCGGGGCGGGCACGATGATCGACACGTGGGCCACCGTCGGCTCCTGCGCCCAGATCGGGGAGCGCTGCCACATCTCGGGCGGGGCCGGGATCGGAGGGGTGCTGGAGCCGATCGGTGAGCAGCCGGTCGTCGTGGAGGACGACGTCTTCGTGGGGGCGCGGTCGGAGATCGCCGAAGGGGTGGTGGTGCGGCGGGGGGCCGTGATCGGGATGGGGGTGTTCCTCGGCAGGTCCACGCCGATCGTCGATCGGGCCAGTGGGAAGGTCTCTTATGGGGAGGTGCCTGAGAACGCGGTGGTCGTGCCTGGGGCGCGCACTGATCCCCATAATCCCGATATTTCGGTTTATGCGGCGATCATCGTCAAGCACGCCGACGACCGCACCCGCGGCAAGACCGCCCTGAACGACCTCGTCCGCGACTGAACCCCGCCACCATGCCCCCGCCCACCCCACCACCCGCACCCAGGCCGCCCGCCGCACCGGCCTCAGCGCCCGCCACTGCACCGCCCACGCCTCCTGAGCCGCCCACGCCTCCTGAGCCGCGCATACCTCCTGAGCCGCGCATGCCTCCTGAGCCGCCCACGCCTGAGCCGCCCGCCGCATTCACCTCGCCACCCGCGGTCAAGCCGTCCGCCAGGCCGGCCTCCGAGCCGTCCGCGACCGAGCCGGCCGCCGGGCCCACGGTGTTGTCGCGATCGGGGCCGAGTGCGTTCGACCGGCTGCGTGCGCTCCTGGCGGACGTGCCGGCGCCCGCTGACCGCAGCCCGATCTCGCTGCACCTAGGCGAGGCCCGCCTGGTGACGCCGCCGGTGGACGGCCGGCTCCTCGCGGACGTGGCAGGCTGGACGCGCTATCCTCCGCTCGGCGGCACGCCCGAGCTGCGCGCCGCCTACACCGGCTGGCTCGCCCGCCGCTTCGGCGGCCACGTGGCCGTCGCCGTCCGCGAGGGGTCGCTGGCGATCGAGCCGTCGCCTGGCACCAAGCAGGCCGTGGCGGCGGCCATCGCCCTGTCCGTCACCGCATCCGTCACCGCGCCCGTCAGCGCGCCCATCACCGCGTCCGCGCCGGCGGTCGTCCTGCCCAACCCGTTCTATCCCACCTACCACGCGGCGGTGCAGGCGGCAGGCGGCCGGGCGGTCTTCTACGCGCACGCGTCGGAGCTGCCCGCCGCCGTGGCCGGTCGCCGGGACGTCGGCGCGGTCGTCCTCTGCTCGCCCGGCAACCCGCGCGGCGAGACGCACACCCCCGACGAGCTGCGGGCGATCGCGACGGCGACGTGGGCGGCCGGCGCGCTGCTCGTCATCGACGAGTGCTACATCGACCTCGTCCACGGCGCGCCCGCAGGCGGTTTCCTGGCGTGCGGTGCGGCGGGCACAGCGGGCGCGGCGGGCATCGCGGGCGCGGCGGGCATCGCGGGCGGGGCTGGGCGGTTCCTGGTGTTGCACAGCCTGTCCAAACGTTCAGGCATGCCGGGGCTGCGGTCCGGTTTCGTGGTCGGGGATCCGGCGAGCGTGGCGGCGTACGCCAACCACAATCGCGCCTGCGGGGTCTCGACGGCGGAGCCCGTGTGCGCGGTGGCGGCGCGGCTGTGGGCGGACGACTCCCACGTCGCGCGCCTGCGCTCCGCCGTGAGCGCGAACTGGGACGTCGCGGACGAACTGCTCGGCGAGCTGCCCGGTTACCGGCGGGCCGAGGCGGGCTTCTTCCTCTGGCTGCCGGTGCCGGACGACGAGGAGGCGGCCCGCCGGCTGTGGCGCGAGGAGGCGGTGATGGCCATGCCGGGCCGCTACCTCGGCGCACCGACCGACCACGGCACCACCCACGGCACCACCCACAGCACCACCCACAGCACCACCCACAGCACCACCCACGGCGGCACCCACACCGCCAACCACCGTGCCAACCACTGCGCCAATCACGGCGCCAATCACGGCGCCAATCACGGTGCCGGGCCGGGCGCCAGTCCGAGTGCCGGGCCGGGCGCCAGTCCGGCGGCCGCGCCCGGGGCCAACCCCGGGGCCGGGCACCTGCGTATCGCGCTCGTTCACCCACAGGACCGCACCCGCGAGGCCCTGACCCGGGTGCGGCGCACGCTGACCACGACTGCATGGGAGCTGACCAGATGAGCGGCGGCCTCGTCGGATGGATCGACCACGAACGCGACCTCACCCAGCACATGGACACCATCCGCGCCATGTCGGACACACTGGCCGCCCGCGCCCCCGACGGCGGCGCACTGCACCTCACCCGCCACGCGGCACTGGCCCACCGCCACCTCGCACTCCCGAGCACCCCGCAAAGCCCGCAAAGCCCGCAAAGCCCGCAGCGCCCGCAAGGCCCGCGAGGTCCGCTAGGCCAGCTAGGCCCGCAACCGGCCCTGTTCCCGACCCAGCAAGGCGACGGCGTCGCCCTGGCCTACGACGGCGCGATCTACAACCTGGCCGCTCTGCGCCGCGGCCTCGGCCTGTCCCCCCTCGCCACCGACACCGACGTACTGCTGCACGCCTACCTGACCCACGGCGCCGACTTCGTCACCTCCCTGATCGGCGCGTTCGCCCTGGCGATCTGGGACGGCCGGGACCGGCGGCTGCTGCTGGCCCGCGACCACCTCGGCCTCAAGCCGCTCTACTACCACCCCTACCCGGGCGGCATCCTGTTCGCCTCGCTCCCCGGCGGGATCATGGCCAACCCGCTGTTCACCCCGCGGCTCGACCGGTCGCTGATGACGATGGTGCTCCAGCCGCGCCTCACCCTCGCCGGTGAGACGCCGCTCGAAGGTCTGCGCGAGGTCGAGCCCGCGCACGTCCTCACGTACACCCCCGATCGCGGCCCGCACTCGCGTGCGTACTGGCGGCTGGTGAGCGAGCCGCACGAGGACCCGCCGGCGCGGACCGCCGAGCGCGTGCGGGAGCTGTTCGACGCCGCGGTGGCGGGCCAGTTGCCCGCCTCGGGGCCGTGCGGGGCGATGTTGTCCGGCGGCGTGGACTCGACGTCGGTGGCGGCGCTGGCGGCGCGGCTGCTGCCGGGGAAGCTGGACACGTACTGCGTGGAGTTCGACAGCGACAGGGCGCACTTCGCGCCGACCGAGCTGCGTCCGGACGTGGACGCGCCCTTCGCGGCGGCGGCGGCGCAGTTCATGGGCAGCAGGCACACCACGCTCACCGCGACGATGCGGGACCTGCTGGCCGCCATCCCGGCGACGCGGCGGGCGCGGGACCTGCCCGGCTGGGGGCAGTTCGACGCGTCGATGTACCTGCTGTTCCGGCGGATGCGGGAGGACACGACGGTGGCGCTGTCCGGGGAGGCGGCCGACGAGTTCTTCGGCGGGTACCCGTACCTCTTCAAGCCCGAGCTGATCGGGCGTGACACCTTCCCGTGGCTCGGGGACGGGCCGAAACTCGCCGACTACCTGGTGCCGGAGCTGGCGCGGGAGGGCGACGAGAAGGCGCGTTACGCGCAGTTGCTCGGCGAGGTGCCGCGCCTGCCGGGCGAGCGGGGGCTGGACGCGCGGATGCGGGAGGTGCTGTATCTCGGGATGGCCGGGCCGCTCGCCGTCGTGCTGGACCGCAAGGAGCGGATGAGCGCGGCGCAGGGGCTGCACGTGCGGCTGCCGTTCTGCGACCACCGGCTCGTCCAGTACGTGTGGAACGTCCCCTGGTCGATGAAGTGCGGGGGCGGGCTGAAGAGCCTGCTCAAGGACGCGATGGCCGGGCTGCTCCCGCCGTCCACGCTGAACCGGCGCAAGAGCGCGTACCCGCACGTCCAGAACCCCGCCCATGATCAGGCGCTGGTGCGCGAGGCGAGGTGGATCGCGAACGCGAGCGAGTCGCCGCTGCGCCCGATGTTCGACGCGCCGCGCCTGAACGGCCTGCTGGACCGGATCGGCGCCGGCGAGCTGCGCGCGCAGCTGCCCGGCGGGTCGAGCGGCGCCCAGCTTCTGGTGAACCTCGTCGAGCTGAACGCGTGGGTGCGCGAATATCGGGTGTCCATATCCTAATATGCATGGTGATCAACCCCCTTAGCCGGCGTTCCGCTCTGCTGGGCGCCGCGGCCGTGGCCGGCCTCACCCTCTGGGACGCACCGGCCGAGGCGGCGGCCGGCGCCGCCGCGTTCGACGCGGCGCGCGAGCGGTGGGTGAGCCTGCTGGCCGGCGGGGAGTTCGACACCGGCTACACCGACCAGACCCGCGCGATCGAGGGCTCGGCCGCCGCGGTGCTGCGCAAGCTGAAGCCCGCCGCCCGCCGGCCGAGCCTGTGGCCGGACCTGCCGCTCGACGACCCGCGCACCGGCAACTTCAACCGCTCCTACAACCGCATGCGCACGCTGGCGCTGGGCTGGGCCACCCCCGGCACCGCGATGCACGGCGACAAGCAGGTGGCCGAGGTGGCAGCCAGGGCGCTGGACTTCCTGTACGAGCACGCCTACCACGAGAAGCTTGACCCGCGCGGCAGCAACTGGTTCTGGTGGGAGATCGGCGTCCCCCGCTCGCTCACCGACACCTGCGCCCTGCTCTACGACGGCCTGCCCAAGGACCGGCTCAAGCGCTGGCTGCGCCCCCTGCGCCGCTGGTGCCCCGACCCGGAGCGCCGCGTCAGCCACCCCGGCGTGGTCGAGACCGGCGCGAACCGGGCGGGCAAGGCCATGGCGGTGGCGATGCGCGGGCTGCTCACCTACGACGCGGGCCTGATGAAGCGGGCCAGGAACGCGGTCTCCGACCTGCTGCGCACCACCAGGGGGCCGGGCGACGGCTTCTACCGTGACGGGTCGTTCATCCAGCACGACGTGTACCCCTACAACGGCAGCTACGGCGTGGACTACCTGGAGAGCGTGGCCAGGCTGATCGCCATGCTGGCGCGCTCGCCGTGGGAGATCCGCGACATCGGCCAGGTGTACGACATCGTGGACCGCTCCTTCGTGCCGTTCGTCTTCGACGGGATGATGATGGACTGCGTACGCGGCCGGTCCATCTCCCGCCAGGGCCACCGCGACTACCACTCGGGCCAGAAGACGGTCGAGGCCATGCTCACCCTGCTGGAGACGGCGCCGGAACGCCACGCCCGGCGCTGGCGTCCGCTGGTGAAGGGCTGGCTCACCCGCAACCAGGCCGTCCCGTACGACACGATCGCCCCGCTGTCGAGCATCGCCAAGGCCAGGGCCCTGCTGGAGGACCCGTCGGTGCCGGTGGGCCCGCGCACGACGGGCACGTACGTCTTCGCCGACATGGACCGGATCGTGCACCGCCGCCCCACCTGGGCCTGCGCGATCGCGATGAGCTCACGCCGCACCGGCGCCGCCGAGGCCATGAACCGGGAGAACCTGCACGGCTGGTACACCGGCGACGGCATGACCTACCTCTACACGGACGACCTGACCCACTGGAACGACGAGCTGTGGCCGACGATCGACCCGTACCGGCTGCCGGGCACGACGGTCGACACCCGCAGGCGCGCCGATCTGCAGCACGGGCACCGCCGCCTGCCGCCCACCCCGTGGGCGGGCGGCGTGGCCCTGGACGGCGAGTACGGCGTGGCCGCCATGAAGCTCGTCGCGGGCGGCTCCTCCCTGCGGGCCAGCAAGGCGTGGTTCCTGCTCGACGACGCGGTGATCGCCCTCGGCGCCGGCATCACCGCCTCCGACGGCCGCCGCGTCGAGACCATCGTGGAGAACCGCAACACCCACGACCGCCACCCGCCGCTGGCACAGGGCGAGCGCTGGATCCACCTGCCGGGCGTGGCCGGCTACGCGCTGCTCGACGGCCCCGCCCCCAAGGTGATCCGCGACGAGCGCACCGGCCGCTGGCGGGACATCGACAAGGGCGCCACCACCGGAGGCGACAAGACGCCCGTCACCAGGCACTACACGACGATCGTCCTGGATCACGGCGTCGATCCGCGCAAGGCCCGCTACGCCTACGCCGTGCTGCCGGACGCCTGCGCCGCCCAGACCGCCGCCTACGGCCTGCGGGTCCAGATCCTCGCCAACTCCGCGACGGCGCAGGCCATCTGCCGCGGCGACCTGCTCGCCGCGGTCTTCTGGCGCGCGGGGCGCGTCGAGACCCCGCACGGGCCGCTCGCCGCCGACGGCCCCTGCACGTTGCTGGTCCGGCGCGACGACCGGCGCGTACGGCTCGCGGTCGCCGACCCCTCCAGGACCGCCGACGAGGTACGGATCACGCTGCCCTGGCCGGTGAAGTCGATCAAGGAGAAGGACCGCAGCGTGCGCAGGGCCAAGCGGGCGATCAAGGTCGAGGTGGGCGGCAGTCGCGGGCACGCCCACACGGCGGTCGTGGGCATCTGAGTCACCGCGGCCGGGTTCACCGGCCGCCGGCCCGTCTGGCGTCCACGTCTACAACGAGGTCGGGAGCGGGCCGCCGTTCCAGGTCATGGCGTCACCGAAGGCGGCCAGGAGATCGACGTCGCCGCCCGAGGCGTCGGCGTAGGCGCGGTGCAGGTTGAGCACCAGCCGCTCGGCGTCCGCCCACCCGGCGAACTCCCCCAGGTCGGCCTCGCGAGCCGCGTCCAGCGGCCCGAGCCCCTTCTCCTGCCCCTTGCGCGCCACGTCCAGCACGAACCGGTAGTACCGCGCGTGCGCCGCCAGCACCTCCGGCAGCTCACCGGCCGTGACGAGCGGCCCGTGCCCCGGCACCACGTGCTCGGGCTCGAAGCCCGCCAGCCACTCCAGCACCCGCAGCGCGCCCTCCACCGACCCCATCAGCAACATCGGCGTGAGCCCGTTGAACAGCAGGTCCCCGGCGAACAACACGCGCTCCTCCGGCAGCCACGCCACCACGTCGCCGGGCGTGTGCGCGGCGTACCCGGGGTGCCGCAGCTCGATCCGCCGCCCGCCGAGATGCACCGTCAGCTCCGCCGTGAACACCACCGACGGCGGCCTGCGCGTCACGTTCCCCCAGTCGGGCACCGGCGTCCACACGGGCGGGCAACCGTCGATGAGCGGGTCCGCCAGCAATGCCTCCCGCATCGCCGCGTGCCCGAAGATCACCGTCTGCTCCGGCAGCAGGCTGTTGCCGTAGGCGTGGTCACCGTGCTGGTGGGTGTTGACCGCCATCCGCACGGGGGCGCCGCCGGTCGCCCCGGCCACCGCGTCCAGGAAACGGCGGGTTCGCTCCTCGGTGGCGCACGTGTCGACGACGAACACGCCGTCCTCGCTCACCACGGCGCCGGAGTTGTTCAGCCACCAGGTGCCGTCCGGCTGCACCCAGGCATGCACCCCCGCGACGATTTCCCGCAACTCCATCGATTTCCTCCCATGTCAGCACTTGTGCCGCTTCATCCTCTCGTCGGCTGGTTTCGGGCTCGCCAGCCGGGCGGTTCAGGACGCGGATGGCTGCTCTCATCGGTGCTGAGACGCAGGTGGCGGGGCGGCACGCCGGTTTTCGGGCATCCGGGAGGCGTGACCGCTGACAACCGTGTGTTAGCCTGGATCGCGTTGCAGTTATGGTACCCATAAGACTTATGCGCGCCTGACAGACTCGATCTACAGGCGCGTTTCTGTTTTCCGGCTATTTTCCGGATGGGCTCATCGCGGCGGCATTGAGATTCACGAGGTGTGAATCTCTAGTTTTAGGCACTGTCTGAAGGAGATCGACATGGCCACCGGCACCGTCAAGTGGTTCAACTCGGAAAAGGGCTTCGGCTTCATCGCGCAGGACGGCGGCGGCGCCGACGTCTTCGCCCACTACTCCAACATCGTCGCCAACGGCGGCTACCGTGAGCTGACCGAGGGACAGAAGGTGTCCTTCGACGTCGTTCAGGGTCAGAAGGGCCCGCAGGCGGAGAACATCGTCGCCGCCTGACCTGTCGGCACCCCAGGAGGCCGGGCCCGCGCTCAGCGGGCCCGGCCTCTTGCTGTCCTGACCGGCCTCAGGGCCAGCCGTAGACCTTCTTGACGGCGGCGGCGACCTCGGTGACCAGGCCGGTGCTGCTGCCGTTGGTCAGGACGGCGAAGCCGGCGCCGAGCTTCGGGTAACCCACGAACAGCGACTTGAAGCCGTAGTTCGAGCCGTCGTGGCTGTAGGAGAAGCCGTCGGTGCCCGTGCCCGCGAGGAACAGGCCGCGGCCCATGCCCGGCTGGGGTCCCTGGCTGAGGAGCGTACGGACCGAGGCCCGGGTGAGCGGGCCTGCGAGGTCGCCGGAGGCCGTGTAGGCCCGGTTGAGGTAGGACACCAGGCGGCACAGGTCCAGCACGTTGGTGTAGAGGCCCGCGGCGGCCGACTCCGGGTAGCGGTTGCGCTTGCCGGGGATCACCGCGCCGGTGCCGGTGTGGCCGGCGGCCAGCTCGAAGGCGGGCGTGAGGGCGTACGAGCTGGTGGTCATGCCGAGCGGCGCGAAGACCTCCCGCTGCATGTAGGCGGCCAGCGTCATACCGCTCTGCTGCTCCACCATCCGCTGCAGCAGCACGAACCCGGCGCCCGAGTAGTGGTACTCGGCGCCCGGCGCGGTGGTCAGCTCGATCTTGGGGCTGTTACCGGCGCCGTTCATGACCTGCAGCAGCGTCGGGACGGTCGCGTCCGGGCCGTAGCCGGCGAAGCCGCCGCCGCCCGCCTCGAACCCGGCGCAGGCGCTCGCCGGGGCGGTGGAGCCGCGGCCGATCACGCCGCCCCGGTGCGTCAGCAGGCGGTCGATGGTGGGCGCCGCCGTGGAGGTCACGCATGAGCGGCGGGGCAGGCTCCAGCCGAGGTAGGGGCGGATGTCGGCGCTCAGCGCGATCTCGCGGGTCTGGAGCAGCCGCATGACGCCGACCGCGGCGACGGCCTTGCTGATGGAGGCGGCCTGGAACGCGGTCTCCGGATGGGCCGCCGCGTCGCCACCCGCCTCCAGGCGGCCGTAACCGGTCGACCAGGCGATCTTGTTGCCGGTGACCACCGCGAGCGCGAGGCCGGGCGTCTTGTAGGCGTTCATCCGCTGCCAGATCGTCGCGCCGCCGACCGCGTTCTCGACCTGGCGCACTTTGTCGGCGGCCAGCGCCGGGACCTTGCCGCGCGAGGCCAGCGCCCAGCCGCCGGACGGCGAGAAGGCCACATTGTGCACCTGCCAGTCGCCGCCGGCCAGGGTGTTCATCCGGTCGAAGCAGGCGTCAGGGATGCCGCGGGCGTGGAACTCGTCCTGCGCCACGACCGTCCAGCCGCCGGCGCGGGGGAAGGCGACGCGGGTGATGCGGCGCCCGCCCTGCGTGAGGTTGCGCATCATCTGGTAGCACTCGTCGTCCACGCCCTTGGCGTAGTAGCCGGCGGAGGCGGCCACCACCCACCGGTCACCGCCGGCCGGCGGGAAGGCGACGTCCACGACCTGCTGGCCGGCCTCGTAGAAGGCGTCGATGCGCTGCTGGCACGCCGCGGGCAGGCCGCGCGCCGTCACGCCCCGGTCGGTGGTGATCACCCAGCGGTCGCCGCCCTCGGGCGGGAAGGCCACACAGTTGATCTTCCGGCCGGCGTCGGACAGCTTGCCCAGCTCGGTGAAGCAGGCGTCGGGGATGCCGCGGGCGAAGTACCGGCCGTCCTGGGTGACGATCACCCAGCCGCCGGAAGGCGTGAACGCGAGCGCCGAGACGCCGTACGGGGCCAGCTCGCCCAGCTTGGTGTGCGCCTCGTCGGGGACACCGCCGTCGTGGTACGGGTAGCTCGCGGCCTGCGCCGGGGCGACGTGTCCCGCCACGGCACCCCATCCTGCGGCGCCTGCCAGGGTCAGGAAACGTCTGCGATCCATGCGGTCACTCCTCCTCGGGACGGGGCGCCGATGATCCTAAACCCTCCTGAACCCGGTCATGCTCGTCCGCGTCCAGACCGCGGTAGAGCTCGAACCCGGCGCGCAGGCCGTCCGGGCGGACGTACTCGTCGGTTTCCGCCGGCCTGAAGGGGGACCGCGGGATCGCGCCTGCTAGGCGGGCAGGTGGGCGAGCACCTTCGTCAACGCCTCGACGAGGTGCTCGGCGCCGGTGGGGTCGGCCATGAGCATGGGCTGTCGGACCCAGAGCACCTCGCGGGCCGCCGCCTCGGCGTTCGGGCAGGGCTGGGTGCGGGCGCCCGCCTCGGTGAGCGCGGGCATCGTGCCCAGGGGCGGGTAGCCCTCGTCGAGAGGCACCCCTTCCGCCGCCATGGCCGCCAGCAGGAACGAGCGGTCGAACGGTACGTGGAAGCGCAGCATGAGCAGGTGGCGCGAGTCGCGCGTGGTGCCGGGCGGTGGCGGGACCACCGTCACCGGTGCCGGGCCACTCGGCGGGCCGGTGGGCGGGAGCTCGCGTGCCACGGCGGCGGCAGAGGGCGGCAGCTCGCGTTCGACGGCGGCGGCGAAGGCGTTCCTGCGGTCGATCTCGTCATCCAGCCGGTCCAGCCAGGGCAGCAGCAGGGCGGCCTGGAGCTCGGTCAGGCGCAGGTTCCAGCCGACGCGCGGATGCCCGTACCAGGCGCCGTCCAGCGCGCGGCCCACGTTGCAGACCGACCAGACGGCCTCGTGGACCTCCCTGGCCCGGCAGACGACCAGGCCGCCCTCCCCCGCCGTCATCGCCTTGCTGGACTGGAAGCTGTAGACCCCGGCGTCGCCCAGCCCGCCGACGGGGCGGCCTCGGTAGGTGGCGCCGTGCGCCTGGGCCGCGTCCTCGACGACGGCCAGGCCGTGTCGTGCCGCGATCGCGTTGAGCGGATCCATGTCGGCGGGGCTGCCCGCGAGGTGCACCGGCACGATCGCGGCGGTGCGGGGGGTGAGCGCCGCCTCCACGGCGGGCGCGGACAGGTGGAGGTCGGTGGCGTCCACGTCCGCGATCACGGGCGTGGCGCCGGCGAGCAGGACCGCCGTGGCGGTGGCGACGAACGTGTACGCCGGCACGATCACCTCGTCACCGGGGCCGACGCCGAGGCCGCGCAGCGCGGCGAACAGGCCGAGCGTGGCGTTGCCGACGGCCACCCCGTGCTCGACCCCGGAGCGGCGGGCGAACGCGGCGACCAGGTCCGCGCACGCCTGCCCGCCCTGCGTGGCACCCCACCGGCCGCTCTCCAGCACGGCGGTCACGAGCGCGCGCTGGGCGTCGTCCATCGGCGGCGGCCACGACGGCCACGGGTCGGTACGCACGGGGGTGCCGCCGTACAGGGCGAGCGTCGTCATGGGGAGGCTCCTTCAGGGGTGCTGCCGTCACAAGCCAGCGTCGTCATGGGGAGGCTCCTTCAGGGGTGCTGCCGTCACAAGCCAGCGTCGTCATGGGGACGCTCCTTCGAGGGTGCTGCCGTCGAAGGCGAGCGTCGTCATGGGACGGGCCCGCCCGGGATGCCGCCGCCGGTGTGGAGCGGGTCGTGCAGGATGCGGGCGAGGTTGCCGCCCTGGATGAGGGCCCGGTCGGCGTCCCCGAGCGGCGCGAGGGCGACGCGGCCGAAGCCGACCCGCAGGTCCAGGAAGCACGCGTCGGAGCCGTAGACCACCCGATCGGCACCCACCAGGCCGGCCAGCCGGGCGATCCACCGCCCGGTCATCTTGGACCCGCAGATCTCCAGGAACACGTTCGGATGCTCACCGACGAGCTCGGCGGCGCGGGCGAAGCCGTACGGCCAGAGCCCGGCATGCCCGAGCAGCAGCGGCACGCCGGGATGCCGGCGCGCCACGGTGACGAACCGCCCGGGGTCGCTCCACGGCGAGTCCGTCTGGCCGTGGGCGAGCACGGGCAGGCCCAGCTCCCACACGGGGTCGTAGCGGCGGTCGTCGAGCGCGCACTGGTGCACGTCCGGGTGGATCTTGACCCCCCAGACCCCGTCGGTGACGAGCCGGTTGCGCTGGTGCGGGTTGTAGACCTGCCACACCCCGAACCTGCCGGGATGCCGCTCGGCGGCGGCGAGGGCGAGCCGGTTGCCCTCCTCCGCGCAGGGCCCGACGGCGAGCAGGTGGCTGATGCCGATGGCGTCGATGCCGAGGCGGTCCATCAGCGCCACCATGCCGTCGGCCGACTGGTCGGGGATGAGGAAGTCGGGCCACGGGCCGAGGTGGCCGTGCGCGTCGAGGATCACAGCAGGCCACCTCCCGACGCGATCAGGGCGATGTCGGCCTCCGGCAGGTCGAGGTGGTCGAGCAGGAAGCGGGGGCCGCAGTCGTCCATGACGGGGGCGCCGGTGCCGAACACCAGCCGCCCGGCCCCGAAGTGCCCGGCCAGCCATTCGACGCCGCGCTGGGTGTTGACGGTGCCGATCTCCACCCACAGGTTCGGGATGGCGGCCATCAGCTCGCCGATGGCCCGCAGCCGCCGGTAGCCGGGGTTGAGCAGCAGGATGCGCTGCCCGGGCAGCTCCCGCGCGAGCGCGAGCAGCTGTCCGGGCGAGGTCTCGTCGAAGTCGACGGCCACCGTGACACCCAGCTCCGCCAGCCATCGCAGGGTGGTCGGCCCGGTCAGCTCGAAGCGGTGCCTGGCCGGGCAGAGCCTGACCATGGGCACGTCCCAGTGGGGCGCGGGCTCGAACGGATCGGGCAGCAGCACCGGCACCGGGACGAGCCGGGGGTCGTCGAGCCGGAACAGCGCCTCGTTCCCCGCGCGGGCGTCGGAGTAGAGGCTGGGGCTGTGGGTCACGTAGGCGCGGTCGATGCCCAGCCGCCGCATGTCCGGCCTCGGGTCCTCCGGCAGGTCGTCGAAGGGTACGGGGCCGACCAGGCGGTGGGCGTCCACGACGGGGTACGGCATCAGCTCTGGGGCGGGGTGACGGTCAGCGGCGGGCAGCCCGGGTCGAGGTCGATCCTGGCCAGGTGCCGGCCGCTCAGGGCCCACGCCTTCCAGGAGCCGGGCTCGAAGTGGAGCTGCGGATTGGTGTACCAGTCGTCACCGAGGCCGGTGGCGAGCTGCGTGGCGTGGTCGCTCAGCTCGTAGGCGTTGCCCCCGCCGAAGAACGTGCTGACGAACACCCGGCCGCGGTGCACGGTCAGCTCGCCGTACCCGGACAGGGTGCCCTGATGCTTGACCGTCCTGGTGGCCAGGTCGAGGGCGATCCAGGCGCCGGAGTTGCGCTTGTAGACGCCGTAGAGCAGGCCGCCGTGGACCTTGACGTCCTGGAAGGTGCGGTGGCCGGCGACCGGGTCCACCTGCCACAGCACGGTACGGGTGCGCAGGTCGAAGGCCGCGATGGAGGCCGAGGCGTGCACCGGCGGGGTGCCGCCGCCGCCGAGCACGTCGCCGCCGAGGTAGACGACGCCCCTGCGGGCGTCCAGCGACAGGCTCATCAGGCTCTGGCCGGGGATGACGCCCTTGTAGACCTCGATCAGGCCGGTGTCGGGGTCCACGATCGACAGGGCGCCCTCCAGCTCCGCGCCCAGCGGGGCGGAGGCGACGAGCAGCTTGTCGCGCACCGGGTCGTACTCGATGTCCCAGGGGCGCTGCTGGCCCTGCCCCAGGTAGCCGAGGCTGCGGACCTCGTCGGTGCGCAGGTCGATGGAGACGATGTTCCCGCTGGGGTAGATGGCGGCGTAGATCTTGTTCCCCCGGCGCACGAGGTCCTTGGGCTCGCCGGGGACGCGGAAGCGGCGCTGCTCCCCGGTACGCAGGTCGCGCACGTCCATGAAGAAGTGACCGCCGACGTAGACGGCGCGGCCGGGCACCAGCAGCATGCTCTGCGGGCGTTCTGCGCCGGCCGGCAGCCCGGCCTCGATCAGGTCGGTGAACTGCGACTGCCCGGTGCCCAGGTCCAGCGACCACATGCCGCCGCTGCCGGAGAAGCCCACCAGCGTGCCGTCGCCGGTCAGCGCGATGCGCCGGGTCTCGTCGTCCCGCGACGGCGGCTCGGCGGCCTTGACGGGCGCGCTGTCGCCGGTGCGGTAGCGGTAGACGGTGCCGTCGGGGCGCGAGGTGGCGTAGAGGGTGCCGTCGGCGGCCACGGTCAGCGCGTCGAAGCTGCTGCCGCCGAGCGGGACGCGCCGGAGGTCGGTGCCGTCCTTGCGCACGTCGATGAGGGTGGGGCCGCTGGTCGCGTACACCCGGTCGCCGTGCTCGGCGACCACCCCGATGCCGGTCGTGCCCTGGGCCAGCTCGGTGACGGCGCCGGTCGCCCGGTCGATCGCGACGAGCTTGCCCTTGTCGAGCAGGCCCGCGTAGACGTGCCCGGCGTCGGCGGCCAGGGCCCTGACGTACCGCTCGCCGGCGGCCAGCACGCCGAAGTCGCGCACGGCGCCGGTGGCGGGGACGTACTCCTTGACCCGGCCGTCGGGGTAGGTGCCCGCGTAGATCGTGCCGTCGGGGGCGGCGGCCAGCGCCCAGATGTAGCCGCCGTTCCTGCCGAAGGAGGCCAGGTGCGCCACCTCGCCGGTGGCCGGGTCGAAGCGGTAGAGGTCGGGGACGGGGTAGGTGCCGACGTAGATCTTGCCGCCCGACACCGCCGTGGCCCAGCCGCCCTCCGGCTCCCCGGTGGCCGGCCCGTCGGGCAGCCGCACGCTCCTGAGGACCTTGCGGGTGCTCAGATCGATCTCGGCCAGTACGGGCGGTTTCTGGCCGCGCGTGACGACGTACGCCTTGCCCTCGTGGACGGCGGCGCCCACGATGGCGCCGGTCATCGAGGCCGGCCCGAACGTCTCCACCCGAGGCTCGGCGCACGAGGCCGCCTGGCTGGTGACGGCAGCCGTCCGTCCGGGAGTGGCCGCCTGGCTCGGAGCGGCAGCCGTCCGCCCGGAAGCGGCCGCCTGACCGGAAGCGGCCTGGGCCGGTGGCACCGGCAGGAGCAGGCCGGCGGTCAGGGCCGCGAGGACTGCGAGGGATCTACGCGGCACAGCCGCACCTCCACGTGAGCGTGTTGCCCAATTTTGGCCCAGACCGTAATGTGCTGAGCTTGATAAGTCAATGGAGGCGGTTGTGACGGCGTTCGACGCGAGCAGGCTGATCGGTGACCTCAAGGTGGACCTCGACGTGGACGTCCTGGTCGGCGCCTACCCCGACCGGGACGGCCCGCCGGGCACGCCCCGGGCGGTGCTGGACACGCTGGCCGCGCACGGCATCAGGGCGGGCGCGGTCGCGTCGTTGCGGGCCGCGCTGTTCGACGTGCGCTCGGGGAACGACGAGGTGCTGGCGCTGGAGCCGCCCGTGGTTCCGGTCGGGACCGTGGACCTGCGCGACCCCATCGGCGCCGTGCGGGAGCTCGACCGGCTGGCCGGGCTGGGCGTCAGGGCCGTCAGGCTGTTCCCCGACGAGCAGGGCGTGGAGGCGGGCTTCCCCTCGGTCCGCCACGTGGCCAGGAAGGCGGCGGAGCTGGGGCTCGTCGTGCTGACCGGGGGTGACGTGCGGCGGTTCTGGCAGCCGTTCTCCGGCCTGGACGCCACGGTGGTCTTCCTGGACACGCACTTCTACCACCTCGGCGACTTCCTCGTGGTGGCCGCCGACGAGCCCGGCTTCCACACCTCGACCCGCCTGCTGAACTCGCCCGACGCGCTGGAGACCGTACCGGCCGACCGGCTCCTGTACGGCTCCAGGACACCCCACTACGAGCCGGTCGTCCCCCTGCTGCGCCTGGCGACCAGCGGGCTGAAGCCGGAGGAGATCGCCGCCGTGGCGGGCGGCAACGCGAGGAGGCTGCTCGGATGATCATCGACGTGCACGCGCACTGGGGCCCGTGGTTCTTCACCATGGACGTGGCCGGCGCCAACCTGACCGCCATGGACCGCTTCGGCATCGACCTGTCGATCGTCTCGGCCACCGAGGCGGTGATCTACGACGCCCCGGCGGGCAACCGGGCCCTGGCCGCCTGGCTGGCGGGCCAGGACCGCCACCTCGGCTACGTCACCGTCAACCCCCGCAGGCAGGCCGACGCCGAGCGGGACCTGCGCGCGTACCTGCCCACCGGCAGGTTCGTCGGCGTCAAGCTCCACACCGACTACACCCGGTCGCCCGTCTCCTCGCCCCAGACCCGCGAGGCGCTGGCCATGGTCGCGGAGGCGGGCGTGCCCGCGCTCGTCCACACGTGGGGCGCCACGGTGCTGGACCTGGCCGAGGTCTGCCTGGCCACGCCCGGCCTGCGGGTGATCGCCGGGCACATGGGCGCCGACGGCCACGCGCACGCGATCGAGGCGGCCGGCGCCTGCGACCGCCTCTACCTCGAACCGTGCTACTCCCACGCCCCGGCCGGCCGGATCGCGCAGGTGGCGGCGGCGGTGGACCGCACGCGGCTGCTCTTCGGCACCGACTCGACCCTCATCGACCCGGCCTCGGCGTTCGGGGCGGTGGCGGCGGCGGGGCTGGACGCGGAGACGGCCGAGCTGGTCGCGTGGCGGAACGCCGTACGACTTTTCGATCTGGACATTACGGCCTAGTCCGTTATAGCGTGCGGCCACCCTCACAAGGAGTGACCAGCGAATGATCCCCCGCCGCCGTTTCCTCCACGCCGCAGCCGTCTCCACCGCCGCTGTCAGCCTGCCCGCCGTCAGCCTGCCCGCCGCTCCCGCGCTGGCCGCCACCCGCGAGCCGAAGGGCACGATCACCGACCTGGGCCCGGCCAGCGTGGCCGGCCCGCTGGGCAACGCCGAGTTCGTCGGTGACGTGCTCTACCTGGGCTCCCGGGGCCTGTCACCCAACGTCGTGGGCGCCTACGACCTGGGCCAGGACAAGGTCACGGCGCACTTCGAGATCCCCACCGGCGTGGGCATCTGGGCGATGTGCAAGGTGGGCACCGACGTCTACGTCGGCACGCACTCCCGCTCCGACCTCTACCGGATCGACACGCTCACCGGCACCACGACCCGGCTGGCCCAGTACACCGACGACTACATCTGGACCATGGCCGCCTCCCCCGACGGCAAGGTCTACCTCGGCACCTCCCAGCCCGGGCGCGTGCTGGAGTACGACCCCGCCACCGGCGCCACCCGCGACCTGGGCGAGCCCGCGCCAGGCGAGGCGTACGTGCGCAGCATCCAGGCCGACGACACGCACGTCTACGCCGGCGTCGGCACCAACGCCCACCTGGTCGCGATCGACCGGCGGACCGGCGAGAAGCGCGACCTGCTGCCCGCGGAGGTGGCCGACCGCGACTGGGTGTCGAGCATGTCGATCAGCGACACGCACGTGGCGGGCGGCATGAACTCGCTGGCGGAGCTGCTCGTGCTGGAGAAGGCGGATCCGGCCGCCTACCGGGTGGTCAAGGCCACCGCGCCGGGCGAGAAGTACATCGTCTCGGTGCTGATCCACGACGGCTGGGTCTACTTCGCCGGCCGCCCCTCCGGCACGTTCTACCGCTACGAGCTCGCGACCGGCACGTACGAGGTGCTCGGGGTGCCCTTCCCGGAGGCGCAGACCGTCCGCCTCCTGGCGCACGGCGGCCGCGTCTACGGTGTCCAGGAGCCGGGCGTCTTCGTCTACGACCCGGCCACCGGCGACCTGGGCTACCTCAGCCACGTCCAGAAGGGGTTCAGGGCGGCCCCCGAGGAGCCCATGTCCGTGCACTGCGACGGCGAGCGCGTCTACGTGGGCGGCAAGGGCGGCTGCGACCTGCACGACCTGGCCACCGGCGAGGTCACCCGGCTGCCCGTCCCCGGTGAGCCGAAGACCATCATGACCGCCGGGACGACCACCTACCTCGGCGTCTACACCCAGGCCGCGCTCTACTCGCACCGCGCCGGCGACCCCGAGGCCAAGCTGCTCTTCCGCACCGGCCACAATCAGGACCGGCCGAAGGACCTGGTCCACGACCGGCTGACCGGCCTGATCGTGATGTCCACCCAGCCGGAGCCGGGGCACCAGAACGGCGCGCTCGACGTCTACGACCCGAGGACCGGCCGCGTGGACACCTACCGCCCGGTCGTCGAACGCCAGACGGTGTTCTCGCTGACCGCCCGGCTGGGCACCGTCTACCTGGGCACCAGCACGCAGGAGGGCCTCGGGGCGCCGCCGGTGACGACCACGGCCCGGCTGGCGGCGTTCGACCTGCGCACCCGTACGGTGAAGTGGGAGGCCGAGCCGGTGGCGGGCGCCCAGGCCGTCACGAGCCTCAAGCACACCGCGCTCGCCCTGTACGGGATCACCGACGCGGGCGTGCTGTTCGAGTTCGACCTGCGCACGCGCAAGGTCACGCGCACGCTGAAGGTCTGCGACAGGGGCGGCGACCTGGTGCTCGCCGGGCGCTACGGCTACACCAGCGACGAGGACGCCGTCTACGAGCTCGACCTGGTGCGGCTCACCTCGCGCAAGCTCGTGCAGGGGCTGGCCAGCGACTGGTTCGGAGGCGGCTCCCGGATCAACATCGACCCGTCCCGCAGGGCGCTGTACGCGCTGAAGGGACGCAACCTGATCCGGGTGGCTCTCTGAGCTACGCGGCCAGCACCTTGGCGCGCTCGCCGTCCGGCAGCGCGGGCCCGTGGGGGTCGTGGGCGTACTCCTCGGGGACGAGCCCCTCCGCGGCGGCGAGCCAGGCCATGCGCTGGACGTAACCCTCCATGGGCGCGGTGAACGTGGCCGCCGCCAGCCGGTCCAGGCGCGCGGCGGCCTTCTCGAAGCCACGCAGGTCCGCGCCCTCGTACGCGCGCAGCACCGCCGCCGTCGTGCCCACCGAGGCGGCGGCGATGCCCACCAGCGCCGCCTGCGCGCCCCACAGCAGCGAGGCGGCGAACATGCGGTCCTCGCCGGTGATCGCCAGCCGGCCGGCCTCCAGGGTCAGGGCGATCGTCTCCTGGCACGCCATCGCGTCCGACAGCAGCGCCGTCTTGAGGCCGGCGACCCCGGGCAGGCTGAGGATCCGGCGCAGCGTGGCGGGCGGGCACGGGTTCGTGTAGAGGTCGAAGGCGATCATCGGCAGCCCGGCGGCCGACCACACCGCCTCGTGCAGCGCCACCCTGTCGCCGGGCTCGGGGAACACCAGCACCGCGTCGGCGCCCAGCTCCGCGGCCATCCGCGCGTCCTCGACCGCGCTGGAGGCGCCGCCGCCCCGCGCGCCGCCGACGCCCACGACGACCGGGACGCCCGCGCGGCGGGCGCGGGAGATCACCCCGGCACGCACCTGCGCGGGCAGCAACGGCCCGCGCCCGGTGTGCGCGAGGACGGCCAGGGCGTCGGCGCCCGAGGCGGCCAGCCGGCGGAAGTACGACTCCGCCACGTCGAGATCCACCTCGCCGGCCCCGGTCATCGGCGTGAGCGCGGCGGCGGTCAGGCCACCGCGCAGGCGGTCACGCACCCCGGCGGCCCGCGCATCGATCGGCGTGCTCATCCTCGCTCCCCTCACCGGACGTCCCGGGCGACAAGCGTAGGCCGTCCCGCTCAGCCGGTCACTTCAGGCCGGTCATCGCGATGCTGTTGACCAGGTAGCGCTGCAGCAGGAAGAAGACCACCAGGCACGGCACCGCCGAGACCGCCGCGGAGGACATCAGCAGCGACCACTGCATCTCCTCCGTCTTCAGCACCGTGAGCCCGACCGTCAGCGTCCGCGTGGCGTCGCTCTGCGAGATCACCAGCGGCCACAGGAAGTCGTTCCAGTGCCACAGGAAGACGAACACGCCGAGGGTGGCCAGGATCGGCTTGGTCAGCGGCACCACGATCGTCCAGTAGACGCGCAGCTCCGAGGCCCCGTCCACCTTGGCGGCGTCGAACAGCTCGTCGGGCAGCCCCAGGATGAACTGGCGCATCAGGAAGACCGCCTGCGAGTTGGCCAGCGTCGGCACGATCAGGCCCCAGAAGGTGTCCACGCCGTCGAGGTCGGAGATGAGCACGTACAGCGGGATGAGCGTGGCCTGGAACGGCACCATCATGGTGGCCAGGAACGTCCACAACATGGCGTCGCGCCCCGGGAAGCGCTTCTTGGCGAACGCGTAGCCGGCCATCGACGCGGTGAGCAGGATGATCACCACGGAGACGCCCGAGTAGATCAGCGAGTTGAGCGTCCACTCGGCGAACCCCGACGCGCTCAGCACCTGCGCGATGTTGTCGAGGGTGAGCGAGTCGGGCCACTGCGCCGGCACGGTGGGCGCGTTCCTGGGCGACAGCGCCACGATGACCATCGCGGCGAACGGGCCGAGCGTCAGCAGCGACATGATCGCGAGCAGCGTGTAGAGCGGCCACCGCCGGCCGTGGCGGCGGGGCCTGGCGGCCTGCCGCTCGCGGACGGCGGCGGGGCGCGTGGCCGTCAACGTCATGTGTTCTCCTTGCCGACGAACCGGCGCTGGATCAGCGAGACGACCAGCACGATGGCGAAGAGCACCATCCCCCAGGTGGCCGCGTAGCCGAACTCCCAGAACCTGAAGCCGCGTTCGAAGATGCCGTAGATGAGGGTGTAGCTGGCCTTGGCGGGCCCGCCGCCGGTCATCACGTAGATCGTGTCGAAGACCTGGAACGAGGAGATGGTCTCGATCACCAGCACGAAGAAGATCGCCGGCTTCAGCAGGGGCAGGGTGATGCTGCGGAAGCGCTGCCACGGGCCGGCCCCGTCCACCCTGGCCGCCTCCAGATAGGAGCCGGGGATGGCCTTCAGCCCCGCCAGCAGGATCAGCATCGAGTAGCCGAAGCCCTTCCAGCAGGAGACGACGGCCAGGGCGGGCAGCACCAGCTCGGCCCGCTCCATGAAGCCGACGGGCCCCAGGTCCAGCTTGGCCAGCATCCCGTTGAGCAGCCCGTCGAACTCGTAGATCCAGCGCCAGATGAGGCCGGCGAAGACGAAGCTGGTCACGTACGGCAGGAAGAGGATGCCGCGGAACAGCCCGCGCATGAAGACGATCGAGTTCAGCAGCAGGGCGGTGCAGAGCGAGACGGCCATCACCAGCGGCACGTAGATGACGGTGTAGATCAGCGTGGCCTGAAGGCTGGACCAGAAGTTCGGGTCGTTGACGAGCCGCGTGTAGTTGTCGGCGCCGACGAAGCTCCACTCGCCGCCGATGTTCCAGTTCGTCAGGCTCATGCCCGCCGCCCCGAGGGTGGGGAAGATCCTGAAGATCAGGAACAGCACGAGCATCGGGAGCACGAACAGCAGCCCCGTGATCGGGTCACGCAGGCGTTGACGCACCGGATCTCACACCCTTCCGAGCAGGCGGGCCGCCCCCGAAGCGGCCCGCGTCGTGTCAGCCACCGCTGGCCAGCAGGTCGTTGCCCTCCTTGGCGGCGGCGTCGAGGGCCGTCTTGGCGTCCTCCTCGCCGATCAGCGCCGCCTGGACGTGGGCCGCGACCATCGCCATGACCTGGCGGGCCTTGGGGTGGGTGTCGCCGGGGAAGGCGTACTGCAGCGACTTGGCGAACTCCTTGGACGTGGCCGACTGGTCGGGGATCGTCACGTCGGTACGCGCGGAGAAGAAGCCCGACTCCTTGGCCAGCGGCCCGGCGACCTCGGGCGAGGCGATGTAGGCGGCGAGTTTCCTGGCCGCGTCCTTGTTCTCGGAGTGCTTGGCCAGGACCAGGCCGCCGGGGATGCCGAACGCGACCCGCCTGGTGCCCTCCAGCGGCAGGCCGATGCCCACGTTCTCGGCGCCGATCGCGGCGCCGAGCTGGTCGGCGTTGAGCGCCGTGGCCGCGTGGTACATCGCGGTCTTGCCGGCGGCGAGCGCGCCGCCCTCGATGTCGTTGCCCTTGCTGGCGGTGTTCTCGGGCAGGCCGCCCGCCGCCTTGAGGTCGAGCAGGAGCTGCAGGCTGGCGACGCCCTCCTGGCTGTTGACGGTCACGCTCTTGCCGTCGGGGGAGAACACCGAGCCGCCGTTGGCCCACAGGATCGGGTAGAAGCTCTGGTTGAGCGAGACCTCCGGCTTGCCGGGATAGTCGAGCACGGCGACCTTCTTGGCGGCCAGCTTGGGTGCGGCCTCCTTCAGCTCGGCCAGCGTCTCCGGCACCTTGGTGACTCCGGCGTCGGCGAAGAGCTTCTTGTTGTAGATGGGGGCGGTGATCGTCTGGTAGACGGGCACGCCGTAGAGCTTGCCGTCCACGGTCAGCGCGGTGAGGGCGTTGGGCAGGTAGCCGGCCTTGTCGGCCGCGATCACGTCGTCCACGGGCTCCAGGGTGCCCTGCTGGGCGTACTGGGGGATCTGGTCCGGGCCGAGCACGACCAGGTCGAAGCCCTTCCTGGAGGCCAGCGCCGTGGTGATCTTCTCCTGGCGGCCGTCCCAGGGCTGCTGGTCGACGGTGACGTCGATCGCCGGGTTCTTGGCCTCGAAGTCCTTCTCGACCTTGTCCCAGAAGGCCTTGTTCTTGGCCTGGTCGGAGATGACGGGGTACATCCAGAGAGTCACCGCGCTCTTGTCCGAGCCCGAGCCGCCGGAACCGCACCCGCCGATCACGACGCTGAGGGCGACCGCGAGGCCTGCTGCCGCTTTGTTTCTCATCGGCGGCGATCCTTTCCTGAATACCGGTCCTGACCGAAACCTAGTGATCGGGGGTGGCCCGGTCAATGCCTGATACATGAACGTGACTAGGGGTGGGCGGAGTGGCTCGCGATGGCTTCCGTGATGGCCTTGACGTGCTCGGACGTGTAGTGCTCGTTCCAGTCGAGGGTCAGCAGCGTGGCGGCGACCAGGCGTTCGGCCTCCGGGCACGGGGCCGGGCGGTAGCCCTCCAGGGGGTAGCGGGAGGAGCCGTAGACGGGGCCGTCCCACAGCGGGGCCCGGTTGAGGGGCTCCTTCAGGTAACCGGCCCGTGCCGGAATCCCGGCCGCGGACAGGCGCGCCGCCAGCTCGGGCGCGCCTCCGCCGGGCAGGACGAGCGGGAACAGCCACCACGCGTGCCCGGCGGGCCGCGGCAGCCCCAGCTCGACCCCCTCCGCCTTCAGCCCGCGCAGGGCCTCGACGAGCTCGCCGGCCGTGCGGCGCCTGGACGCGACGACCCCGGGCAGCTTCGCGAGCTGGGCGCGGGCCACCGCCGCCTGCAGCTCGGTCATCCGGTAGTTCAGGCCCAGGCTCTCGTGCGAGCGTCCCGCCGCCCGGTCCCAGCCCTTGTCCGCGAACAGCCGCATGCGCCTGGCCAGCTCGTCGTCGTCGGTGAGCGCCAGGCCGCCGTCGCCGCAGGTGATGTGCTTCCACTGCTGCAGGCTCAGGGTGCCGACGTGGCCGGCCGTGCCCGCGTACCGGCCGCCGGGCAGCTCGGTCAGCCACGCCTGCGCGCAGTCCTCGATGAGCGTGAGGCCGTGCCGGTCGGCCAGCCTGCGCAGCTCCTCGACCTTGGCGGGCGCGCCGAACAGGTGCACCACCATGATCGCGCGGGTGCGCGGCCCGATGAGCGCCGCCACGGCGTCCGGATCGAGGTTGCCGTCGGCCGGGTCCACGTCGGCGAAGACAGGAACCGCGTTCTGCGCCAAGATGGGGGCCACGGTCCCGAAGTCCGTGATCGGCGTCGTGATGATCTCGTCACCGGGGTCCGGCGCCGCCGCCACGACCGACAGGTGGAGGGCCGCGGTGCCGGATGCGCACGAGATCGCGTGGCGGGAGCCGTACAGCTCCGCCACCTCGCGTTCGAGTGCCCGCGCCTCGGTCCCCCACACGGAGTTGAGCATGCCGGAGCGGATGACGCGGTCCAGCGCGGCCACCTCCTCGTCGCCGAGGGTGCGGCCCGCGGGCTCGGCCATGTTGGGAAAGTGCAGGGTCACCGGATAGCCTTTCGGTCTAGACCGTAAAGTAGGGGAAGGAGACGCGGGTGGGTTTCGTCATCGGAGTCGTCGGCCCGCACGATCTGGTCGACGACGTCGCGGCCACCTGCGAGGAGCAGCCGGGCGTGAGCGCGCTCCGGCTCGACTACGACCACGAGTCGCAGGCGCCGGCCATCGTCGAGGCGCACGCGACCTCGGTCGAGGGCTGGCTGTTCACCGGCATCGTGCCGTACATGCTGGCACGCGGCGCCGACGTGCTCACCCGGCCCGCCGTGTTCGTCGACTACTCGGGCGCGACGCTGCTGAGCGCCCTGGTGCGGCTCCAGCACGAGGGGCAGGACATCACGCGCCTGTCCATCGACACCATCTCGCCCGCCGACGTCACCGCCACCTACGTCGAGGCCGGGCTGCCCACCGGCGAGCTGCGCACGCTCGGCTACCGGCCCGAGACCACCTCCAAGAAGATCATCGCCTTCCACCGCCGCTCGCCCGACCACCCGGTGATCACCTGCCTCAGCTCGGTGCACGAGGCGTTGCGCGAGGAGATGCAGGTGCTGCGGCTGGCGCCGTCGGACCATTCGGTGCGCACGGCGCTGCGCCAGCTCCTGCTCACCGCCGAGGGGCAGGCGCAGGAGGACGCGCAGATCGCGCTCGGCCTGGTGGAGGTCGACAGCGAGGAGGGCCTGCTGCGCGAGGCCGGTGCGCTGGCCGGCACGCTGGCCGGGTTCCGCGGGGGCAAGCACCTGCTGGTAACCACCCGCGGCCCGCTCCACGAGGCCACGGGCGGCTTCACGGGGCTGCCCATGCTGGCGCGGCTGGCCAATCACAGCAGCGTGGCCCGGGTGGGGTTCGGCCTCGGGCGCAGCGCCGCCGAGGCCGAGAGCCTGGCCCGCCGCGCGCTGGCCAGGGCGCGGCGCATCGGGAACGTGGCCGCCGTGCTGTCGCTGCGCGCCGACACCGACATCGTGCTCGAATCGGTGATCAGCGCGCCCGCCGGCGGGCAGAACCTGCCGCTGATCGCGCGCCGCGTGGGATTGTCGGTGCCGACCCTGGAGAAGCTGCTGGAGGCCCGCGACGCGGCCGGCGGCGAGGCGCTGACCACGCGCGAGATCGCCGAGCGGCTCGCCGTCCAGCAACGCACCGCCCGGCGCATGCTGCACCGGCTGGAGCTGGCCGGGCTGGCCGAACGCACGGGCAACCTGACCAGCGGATCCAGCGGCCGTCCCCTCACCCTCTACCGCCTCACCCTGTAAGCCGTCGTCTGCTCAGGCCAGCCATCGGTCCAGCCCCTGCGCGACGAAGTCGTCGTCGCGCAGCCACGGGTAGGCGGCCCAGACGCGGTCGATCTCGGCGAGCTGCCCGGGAGACAGGTCCTCCTCCGGGTCCAGGCACCAGCGGCCCGCCAGCAGCCCCTGGCGGCGCAGCACCTCGTGGATGCCCGGGATGCAGCCGCGGAAGCCGTTCGCCGAGTCGAAGATGGCCGCGTTGGCGTCGGTGAGGTGACCGTCCAGGCCGAGCAGCCGGCGCACCGCGGCGTCGTCGCCGGAACGTGCCAGCGCGGCCTCCTCCAGCAGCTCCACCGCCCGCCGCACCCACACGGCCCACTGGCCGAGCAGCCCGCCGACGAACTCCACCTCCACCTGCCGCCCGTCCACGACCACCCGGTGCGAGGTGATGAGATCGGCCAGGATGTGGTCGTCGTTGCCGGTGTAGAGCGCCACCTCCCCGGCCCGGCCCGCCCGTACGACGCCGTGCAGCACGTCCAGCGTGCGATACCGGTCGAAGGGCGCGACCTTGACGCCCACGACGGACTCGATGCTCGCCAGCCGCGTCCAGAACTCGCGCGACAGTTGCCGCCCGCCCACGGCGGGCTGCAGGTAGAAGCCGATCACGGGCAGCACCTCGCCCACGGCCCTGGCCCGCTCGATCAGCCCGTCCTCGTCGAGCTCCCGGTACGGGCTCAGCAACACCATGTGATAGCCGAGCGACCGGGCCAGCTCCGCCTCCGCCACCGCCTGCTCGGTGGGCCCGGTAGCGCCGGCCACCAGCACCACCTCCCGCTCGAACTCCTTGGCCGCGCCCGCGGCCAGTTCGAGCACGGGCGCGAGCAGGCCGGTGCCGTGGATGGCGAACTGCGTGGTGTGCACGCCCACCGCCAGCCCACCCGCGCCGGCCTCGACGTAGTAGCGGGTCAGCGCGCGCTGGCGGCGCTCGTCCAGCTTCCTGTCCTCGGTCAGGGCCAGCGGATGCGCCGGGATCACCAGACCGCGCCTGAACAGGTCACGTACGGACCTCTGCGCCTCCGGAGTCCGTACGACCGAGGCGTGCGCCCCCGAAGCCGGAACTGCTGCGGTTTGTGCCTCTGAAGCCGTGCCGAGCACGTGAGGTCCCCCTTTGCCGTGTGAAGTGCGCACGTGCGTCAGAAACGTCCGTCGCGGCGCTCGAACTTGGTGGGCTTGCCCAGCAGCGGCCCGCCGCCGGCGACCCAGCGCGCCGTGTGCTCGATCAGCTCGGCGGGGGTCAGCTCGGGGTAGCCGAACAGGCGGTGGCAGCGCGACGCGTTCGACAGCAGCGCCGTCGGCGCCTCCTCCCCGGTGAACACCGGCTCCTTGCCGAGCGCCTCGCCGAGCGCCCGCGCCGCCTGCCGCACCGAGATCAGCTCGGGTCCTGTGACGTTGAGCACGTACGGCGGCACGTCGGCGAGCAGCAGCGACCGCAGCGCCACCTCGTTGGCGTAGCCCTGCCAGACCACGTTCACCTGACCCGTCGTCAGGTCGATCGGCTCCCCGGCGAGCACCTTCTGCGCGAGGTCGACCAGCACGCCGTAACGCAACTCGACCGCGTAGTTGAGGCGCAGCAGCGACATGGGCGTGCGGTTCCGCTCGGCGAAGTACGTCAGCACGCGCTCCCTGCCCAGGCAGCTCATCGCGTAGTCGCCGACAGGACCGGTGGGCGAGCCCTCGGTGCTGCCGCCGCCGGTGACGGGGACGAGGGGATAGACGTTCCCGGTGGACAGCGCCGCGATCCTGCTGCCCGCGAACCGGTCGGCGACGCGGCCCGGCAGGTAGGTGTTGGTGAACCAGGCGGCGTGCGCGCGGCCGCTCGTGCCGAACTTGGCGCCGACCAGGAACACCACGTGGGGCGCGTCCGGCAGCTCGCGCAGCGCGCCCTCGTCGGCGACGTCGGCCGCGACCACCGTGGCGCCCTCGTCCTGGAGGGCCTGGGCCAGACCCGGCTCGGAGAAGCGGGACACCGCGATGATCCGCCTGTCACCGCCGGTGGCCTTCAGCGCCAGGCGTACGAGGCTCGGGCCGAGCTTGCCGCCGGCGCCGAGGATCATGATGTCGCCGTCGAGCTTGCCCAGATCGTCGACGAGCCCGGGGCTCGGCCGTGCCAGCCGCTCCTCGAGTTCCGCTGTCGTGCGCACGCGGTCTCCTCCATCCTCGATTTACGGTCCAGACCGTAACTGGGCGATGCTGCGGCTGTCAACGGCAGGGCCGACTCACAGGACGGGAGGAGGCGGTCAGAAGTCCTCGCGCGCCCGGACCAGCACGTCGAGGACGGCCCTGGTCTCGCTCCACGGCACCGGGCTCGGCGCGCCGCCCACCATCGCGAGGAACGCCTCGACCGTCCCCTCGTACCCGAGCCCGCGCACCGGATCGTCCCCGCTCTCGATCACGAACGTCTCGCTGCCGTCCCGCTTGTGCAGCGTGACGCTGTAGGACTCCGACTCGGACACGCCGAGGATCTCCACGGTGCCGGGGATGCCGTCGTCCCAGCGCAGCGCCATCACCCCGGTGTCCTCCGAGCGGAGCGTGGCGTAGTGCCGCCGCGCCCCCGCCGCGCCCACCAGCCGTACGCCGGGCCCGAGCAGCGCCACCAGCAGCTCCACCCCGTGGATGCCCATGGTGACCATCGTGCCGCCGCCCTCCCCCGGCGTGTCCTGCCAGGCGTTGTAGCCGGTCGCCCACAGGCCCACGTCGTGCCGTACGGTCGCCCGTACCGCCAGCACCTGGCTGCGATCGACCCGCGCGCCCGCGAAGGCGGGGGCGAACCGCAGCACCGACCCGGACAGGACCCGATCATGGATGGGCAGCCGGTCGAGCTGCTCCAGCTGCGCCCGGCTGGCGGCGGCGGGCTTGTTCACGAAGCACGGCAGCCCGGTCTCCAGCACCTTCGCCAGCGCCTGCGGGACCTGCGGGTTGGGCACGGTCAGCACCACCCCGTCGAGCCGGCCCGCCAGCACCTCAGCCAAGCTGCCGGCCACCTTGGCCCGCGGGTGCTCCTCGGTGAACCGGCCGAGCCGCTCCGGGTCCTGCTCCCACACCACCAGCTCGGCATGGCGGGACAGGGTGCGGGCGTCGGTGTAGGGGTGACTGGTGGCGAGCCCGGCGAGTGCGATGCGCACGGCTTGTCCTTCCATGTCCGGCAACGGGTGCGGAAAGCGTAGCCAAGCCCGCCGGCGCCGATTTCGCGCGCCTGGTTCGTGGACCAGCGGTCTAAGATCGCTTCGGCGCCGTGCCGTTGACCCCCCTCGACATCGGAGCATCGTGTCAAGTCGCAACCAGCTCGACCAGTGGGCGTACTTCGAGGAGCGCGGGCTGGCGGAGAGGTTCGAGTGCTCGTGGATCGAGGCGCCCGATCACCGCGCGGTGTCCGCCGCGCTGCGGGCCGAGGAGGAGACGCTCGCCTGCGATTTGGACCAGGCGCGGCGGTGGTATCGCGCCCATTCGGGGGAGGATCTCGTCTGGGTGGCCGAGCACAGCCCCGGCTGGGTCAAGGCGTTCACGGTGTCCGGATGGTTTCCGTGGCGGGCACTCGACTCGCTCCCGCAGCCACGCGGCAGAATCTACGACCTGTCCTATGACGGGCTCGGCGCGATCAGCGAACCGGTCTATTACAACGGCAGCGAATGGGCGGACATCCCCGCCGAGCACTGGGAGCGTCCCAGGCAGGAAGGGGCAGGTCTCGTCGGCTCGGGCGGCCTCGCAGAGGAGATGAACTTCTACCTCGCCGCGCTGGCGTACACGACCGGCCGGTTCATCGACGACACCTGGTTCAGCACGCCAGGGCTGCTCTGCCGCATCCCGGAAGGAGCCTGGCCCCGATGACTGACCAGTGGGAGCACCTGCGCGGCGCCGGCCTGGCTCGCGGCTTCACCGGCACCTGGGTCGAGTCGGGCGACGCCGGCGCCGTGGCCGCCCTGCTCGGCGCCGACCTCACCTCCCGCCAGGACTGCGACCTCACCACCGCCATGGCCCACTACCGGCCGATGGCCTTCACCGAGCGCATCTGGGCCGGCCGGCACTCCGACGGCTGGACCCACGCCCTCACGATCAGCGGCCCGCCCCCGGTGACCAGCGGCCTGACGGAGGCGGGCCTGCGTTTCCTCCAGATCCGCACCCTGGACGCCGAGGTCTACGACCTCCTGCACGGCGACGGCGGCACGACCGCCCGGGCGGCCCAGCGCTGGTACGGCGAGGTCCTCGTCGACCCGGGCTCCATGCTGGAGCCGTACCTGCGCGAAGCCGGCCGCCCGGCGATGCCGGCGGCGGTCCACCGTGGGTCCTGGGTCAGCGAGCCCGAGGACCACGGACGGGCCTGCCTGGAGATCTACCTCTTCCTCGCCGGGCGCATGAGCGGCCGGTTCGTCGACCGGGCGTGGCTGGGCGAGCAGAGGAGCCTCTACACGGTCCCGTCGTCGCCGGCGACCTAGCCCTTCCGGGTCATGGTGGACTCGTAGCCGCCGCCCCCGGGGTAGACCCACGCGCCGGTGACGGTGCTGCCGTCGGCGCTGAACGTGCCCTCGTAGTAGGCGGGGCTGCCCTTCGCGCCGCCCCAGATGGTCAGCTTGTCGCCGGCCAGCTCGTACACGTAGTCGAGGGTGTTGCCGGTCGAGTCGTAGAAGCGCGACATCACGTCCGTGCCGGCCGGCTCGCCGAACGGGCGCAGGTTGCCGATCACTTCCAGGCCGGTGACCGGCTGGCCGAACTGGGTGAGGTCGACGTGCTGGAGCAGGAAGAACCCGCCGGGCATCCACTCGTACCGCACGGTCCCCTCGGCACCGCCGGTGATCTCCCAGGTGCCGACCAGGCGGTCCAGGGCCTTCACGTCGGCGCTCGGCTCGTAGGTCTGCGACATCTCGTTCTCCTTGTGGGTCGGGTGATTGCTCGCCGGTACCTCGGAGCCCGCCGTCGGGTCTCGACGCTCGCCCGCTGTGATTCAGATCACATCGCGGACGTGTCGAGAGCGTGCGTCCGGCTCCGAGGTAGCGGCAGGAACCACATCGGAGAGGCCCGCCCGGCCTCGCATACGCTTCCCCGTACGCCCGGAAAGAGGATCATCATGAAATACCTGCTGCTCGGCTACACCCCGGCCGCCGCCTGGGACGCCGCGACCGCCGAGACCCCTTCCGCGCAGGCGCTGGCCGCCTTCGCCGCCTACCAGCGGTTCGAGCAGGAGCTGTACGCCACCGGCGAGTTCGTCGGCAGCGAGGGCCTCGGGCATCCGGCGGTCAGCACCACCGTCCGCAGGACGGATGACGGGGTGGTGGCGACCGATGGGCCCTTCGCCGAGCTGAAGGAGGTGCTGGCCAGCTTCGCGGTGATCGACGTGGCGAGCCAGGAACGTGCCGTGGAGATCGCCTCGCGGATCGTCGAGGTGCTGGGCGAGCCGATCGAGATCCGGCCGATCATGGGTGAGGACTTCACGGCGTGACCGATCACCCGAACCCCGCGCCGGGCACGGAGGCACCGGCCGCCGGCACGGAGACGCAGGCCGCCGGCACGGAGACGCAGGCTGCTCTTGAGCACCTGCTGCGCACCGAGGCCCCGCAGGTTCTGGGTGCGCTGGTGCGGCGCTTCGGCCGGTTCGACGTCGCCGAGGACGCGGTGCAGGAGGCGCTGCTGGCCGCCGGCCGCGCCTGGCCGGTCGAGGGCGTGCCGGAGAACCCGCGCAGCTGGCTGATCCGCATCGGCTACCGGCGCATGGTGGACCTCCTCCGCGCCGACCAGGCCCGTCGCCGCCGCGAGCAGGAGGCTGGCCTCGCCGAGCTGGCCATGCAGAATCCGGACCGTCAGTCCGGCCCACCGCCGGAGACCGACGACAGCCTCGCCCTGCTGCTGCTCTGCTGCCACCCCGCGCTGAGCGCCACCTCCCAGGTGGCGCTCACGCTGCGCGCGGTGGGCGGCCTGACGACCGCCGAGATCGCGCACGCCTACGGCACCTCCGAGAACACCATGGGCACCCGCATCAGCCGCGCCAAGCAGCAGCTGGCCCGCGCCGGCGCCCGCTTCACCCCGCCGACCGAGGCCGACCGCGACACCCGGCTGGCCGCCGCCACGCAGGTGCTCTATCTGATCTTCAACGAGGGCTACACCGCCTCCACCGGCGACCGGCTCGCCCGCCTCGACCTGACCGCCGAGGCCATCCGGCTGACCCGCATGCTCCACCGGTCCCTGCCCGCCGACGCCGAGGTCACCGGCCTGCTCGCGCTGATGCTGCTCACCGAGGCCCGCCGTCCCGCCCGTACGGGAGGCCACGACGAGCTGATCCCCCTGGACGAGCAGGACCGGTCGCGCTGGGACGCCGCCCTCATCCGCGAGGGCACCGACCTGCTCGACCAGGTCTGGAGCCGCCGCCAGGCCGGCCCCTACCAGTTGCAGGCGGCGATCGCGGCCGTGCACGCGGCGGCCCCCTCGCCTGAGCGGACCGACTGGCCGCAGATCGCGGTGCTCTACCTGTGGCTCGAACGGCTCAGCCCGACCGCTCCTGTACGGCTGAGCCGGGTGGTGGCGGTGGCCAAGGCGTACGGGCCGGCACGCGGGCTGGCCCTGCTCGACGACCTCGACCGCCGCTTCCGGCTCGACCAGGACCCGCTGGTCCGGCAGCGTGTGCTCGCGGTGCGGGCCCACCTGTTGCGGATGACCGGCGACGCGGCGGGCGCGGCACGGCTGTACCGCGAGGCGGCCGCCCTGACCGGCAACCAGGTCGAGCAGCGGTATCTGCTCGATCAGGCCGAAGGGGTCAGCTGAGCAAGGAGTCGTGCGGCCTCCCCGCGACCCGACCGCCGCCATGAGCACGGGATCGCCCCCGCTCCCGTGGCTAGACTGCCGCCATGACCACGGAGTCGTCCCCCCTCACCATCGCCCAGCTGGCCGAGCTGGCCGGCGTCTCCACCGCGACCGTCTCCAAGGTCGTCAACGGCCGCTCCGAGGTCTCCCCCGAAACCCGCGCCGCCGTCGAAGAGCTGATCCGCCTCCACGGCTACCGCCGCCAGCGCCGCCGCTCCACCCCCACCACCCTGGTCGAGCTCGTCTTCCACGCCCTCGAAGGCGACTACCCCGTCGAGATCACCAAGGGCGTCGCCGACGTCGCCCGCGCCCACGACCTCACCGTCGCCATCTCCGACCTGCACCACGACCACACCACCACCCAGAGCTGGCTGGACGGCGTGCTGCGCCGCCGCCCCACCGGCGTCATCGCCGTCTTCTCCGGCCTGACCGAGGCCCAGCACGACCAGCTCATCCACCGCGAGATCCCCCTGGTGCTGCTCGACCCGGCCGACGCCCCCGCCCGCAACATCCCCTCCGTCGGCGCCGGCAACTGGAACGGCGGCCTGACCGCCACCCGCCACCTGCTCGAACTCGGTCACCGCCGCATCGCCATCATCACCGGCCCCGACGCCGCCCTGCCCAGCCGCGCCCGCCTCGACGGCTACCGCACCGCCCTCGACATGGCCGGCCTGCCCGCCGACCCCGCCCTCATCGCCCGCGGCGACTTCCTCATCGAAGGCGGCCTGGCCCAGGCCCACCACCTGCTGCGCCTGCCCGACCGCCCCACCGCCGTCTTCGCCACCAACGACGGCCAGGCCATCGGCGTCTACCACGCCGCCCACCAGCTCGGCCTGCGCATCCCCGACGACCTCAGCGTCATCGGCTTCGACGACCTGCCCTCCGTCCGCTGGACCATCCCCCCGCTCACCACCATCCGCCAGCCCCTCACCGACATGGCCGCCGCGGCCACCACCATGCTCCTCACCCTCGCCCACGGCGACCCCCTGCCGCAGAACCGCGTCGAACTGGCCACCGAGCTCGTCATCCGCGCAAGCACCGCACCCCCGCCCGCCTGAACCGGACGCCGCGGGGCCGCTCAACCAGCCTTCCGGGGTTCTCCGGACGGTGGGGCAGCGCGGCGGTGGCGCTTCCTCGCCGGCTGCGGAGCGTCCGGCACCGCGGCGCGCAGCCCGCGCCGGAGAGATTCGATCGTCATCTCCACCTGGCCCTGATGCCATCCCCCCATCAGGTTGACGGTCCTGCCCGCACCCTCGATGGTGTGTATCGCGAACCCGTCCCCCGCCTCGGGGGGCAGGACCAGTTGACGCAGCGGCGCGCTGATGTTGCCGTAGCTCCGGTAGGGCACCGAGGTCATCAGCTGCACCGGCTGATCAGCCTCAACCGTCAACCGCTCGAACGCCCGCCGCACGTGCGCCTGGTAGGCGCGCAGCGCGCGGGCGAACCTCGACTGCTTCGAGCCGTATCCGAGGGTTCTGGCCAGGAGGTTGCCGGAGCCGGAAGCCCCGGTCAGCTCTGCGGCTTCCGTGAGGAGCTGAGCCAGGAGCAGGCGGCGGTCCGCCGGCAGGGCGTGCAGCTCCACGCCGGCGACGCCGATGCCCCAGAGGCGGAGCTCGTACTGGTCGATGCGGTCCTGCACCCACTCCGGGCACTTCTTCCTGAAGGCGAACTCGGCGTAGGCCAGTGCCAGGCACTCCCGCGCCGTCCTGGGGTTCGGGGCGTCCTTGCCGACCGTGGCCGCCCTGCGCGTGGCGCGGATCGTCTTGACGTTGTTGATCACGGTCGCGATGCACATGGCCACGGCCGTGCCCGCCGAGATGAACGCGGCGACCTCGGATCCCGTCAGCCCTGTCGTGGCCGTGACGGCGAACGTCCCCGCGCCGAAGACGAGAGAGGTGACGGCCACGACGAGCAGCACGAGGTACGGGCGAGCCCAGGCGTCCTCCTGCGGCGACCCACTTTCGGGATCCGCCTTTCCGGCCCGCCATCGCAGGCCGACCACGACCAGCCCGGCCACCGCCACGCAGGCGATCAGCACGTACGGCCAGAACTGCGAGGCGCTGGCGCCCGCGGGCGCATCGAGGACGCTGACAGGGATCGTCATCGCGCCCCCAGGAGGAAGAAGATCCAGGAAGGCGTGCCAGGAGGGCGATCCATAGTCCTCCATGATGAGCTACCGGCGTCGGCCGTGCCGGGTCTTTCCTGCGACGGGCACCGGTGATCAGCCCGAGACCGCAGGCGCGACCTCCCCGGCCGTCTACGCCCGGCCCGCCGCCGCCAGCGGATCCGCCGCGCTCATCACCGGCTGGACGTAGGACACGAGGTGATCGACCTCCGTGAAGCCCGCGGCCTCGAACACGGGCGTGATGGGCGTGCCGGCCACGTACATGACCGTCTCCCCCACCCCGTGCTCCGCCAGCAGCCGGTCGGCCTCGCGGAGCAGGTCGCGTTCCAGCGTCTCGTCGGCCTGGCCGGCGCCCGCGCCGAACCACCACACCACGCCGAGCCCGCCCGCGGGCTCCTCGACGACGAGTTCCGCCGAGCAGCCGTCGCCCTCCGCCTTGACCCACCAGCCGGGCGGCGCCTGACTCCTGACGACCTCGACCCCGGGCCGCCCGGTGGCCGCGGCCTCGGGCGGAACCCTTCGATGCAGGTACCGCCAGCTGTCGCGGCCACGGAAGCCGGCGCGTTCGAGGACCTTGGTGGTGACGGGCCGCCGGCCCGCGGGCAGGGCTGCGAGTCCGAGGCCGAGGGAGGCGGTGAAGGCGTGGACGACGGTCCTGCCCGCCAGCCCCTGGAGGGCGTGGGCCACGAGGTCGTCCACCACGTCCGGGATCTCCTGCCCGTGCAGCCAGAGGATCTGCCCGGGGCCGCCGTCGCGGTGCGCGGCGTAGGAGACCGCGCCGATGACGCGGTCGTGGTGGTCGGCCAGGACACAGGTTCGCGGAGGTTCGAGCCCGGCCCAGGCCACGGGGTCGCGGCGGGAGGTCCCGGCCAGGGCGTGGGCGAGCTCGGAGGCCGTGCAGGCGGGCTGGCCCGGCAGGCGGTCGGCGTCGATCAGCGCGAGCACCGCCTCCTGGTCGAAGGGGTGGTAGCGGCGCATCCTCGGGCCCGGCAGCCGGGCGGACGGCGCCTCGCGGCAGCGCAGCAGGATCTCGTTCGCGGTCAGCGTGTTGCCTGTGCGGGCGGCGGTCTTCATCGCCGCGGCGGCGACGGGAGCGGTGGTGTCCGGGGGGATGACCAGGAGCAGGAACCCGTCCTGGTTGCCGCGGATCATCCTGATCGTGTGGGGGGTGGCCGACAGGCTGCTGACGCGCAGGAAGCGCCCGTCGAGCAGCAGGTGGACCGGCACCTCGTCCCAGGCCGCGCGGTCGAGCCGGATGCGCAGGACGGGGCCGAGCCGGTCCTGCAGAATGCGGATGAGCGCGGGCAGCTCGCGGCACAGGTCGGTGGAGTACGGCCACCAGGCGCCGTCGAGTGTCCCGTCGCGGGTCAGCGTCGGCTCCAGGAAGATCCGGGGCGGCCGGTCGGGACGGGACCTGGCCGAGGGTTGCTGGTTCGGCATCTGACGTGCCGCCTGTCTCCGGCGTGGAAGGGGCCGGGTGGGCCTGAGGCGACGTCGGCGCGGCTGCCGGCATGCGGAATGTCCCAGGTGGCTTCACTCTACGCCCGTCCGATCCGGCGCACGGGTTTCACGGTGTCCGCCGAGCGGCATGGGATGATCGCCGTGGGCACGCGGGGGGAGGGGAAGCAGGCATGAGGCTGGAGATCCACGAATATCTCAGTGTGCTTTCCGAGGTGTCCTCGGCCATGACGAGCAGCCTGGACGCCGACACCGCGCTGCGCAGGCTGTGCAGGATCCTCGTGCCCCGGCTGGCCGACTGGTGCGCCGCCGACCTGGTGGAGGAAGGGACGATCCGCCGCGTCAGCGTGGCGACGAGCGGCCGTCCGACGGACCAGCCCACCGGCATCGGGCCGCTGCCTCCGGAGACCGAGCACCTGCTCCTGCGCCTGCTGCGGGCCTCGGACCCGCTGCTGGTCCGCGCCTGCGCCGACTCGCCGGACGGGGCGGCCGTGCGGGAGGCGGCCATACCGGAGGCGGCCGTGCGGGAGACGGCCGTGCGGGAGGCGGCCATGCGGGAGGCGCCCCTGCGGGAGGCGCCCCTGCGGCTGCCGCCCGAGGGCTCCGCGATCGTGGCCCCGCTGCGCGTCCGGGGCAACGCGCTCGGTGCGCTGACCCTCGCCCGCCTCGGCCCCGCCACCCCGCTGACCGACGCTGACCTGCCGATCGTGGAGGACCTGGCCCACCGTGCCGCCCTCGCCGTCGAGAACACGCGCCTGTACGGCATGCAGCACGAGATGGCCACCAGGCTCCAGCACGCCATGCTGCCGAGGCTGCCCGACCTCGGCCCGCTCCGCCTCGCGGCGGCCTACCTGCCCGCGCGGGAGTCGTCGCAGGTGGGAGGCGACTGGTACGACGCGTTCCGGCTCTCCGACGGCACTCCCGCCCTGGTGATCGGCGATGTGGAGGGCCACGACATCACCGCCGCCACGCAGATGGGCGAGGTCCGCAACATGCTGCGGGCCCTGGCCTTCGACGGGCGCGAGGGGCCGAGCGGCATCGTCTCCCGCCTCGACAAGGTGCTCGCCGGGGTGGGCGGGCGCCTGCTGACCACCATGGTGCTCGCCCGCCTGGAGGGCCCGGGGGCCGGTGGCTGGCGGCTGCGCTGGGTCAACGCCGGCCACCCGGCGCCGCTGCTGATCACCCGTGACGGCGGCACCCGGTTCCTGGAGGCAGGGCGGTCGGCGCTGCTGGGCCTCGACCCCCTCCTGCCGCGCGAGGACGCCGTCGCGATGCTGCCGCCCGGCTCCACGGTGCTGTTCTACACCGACGGGCTGATCGAGCGCCGCACGGAGCCGCTGGAGCGCGGCATGACCCGGCTGCGCCGCCGGGCCGGCGCGCTGGCCGGCGCCGACGCGCAGACCTACTGCGACGAGCTGGTCACCGTCGCCGACACGGCCAACGAGGACGACATCGCGCTGCTGGCGCTTCAGCTGCCGGACGACCGAAGCTGAATCACGCCACCATCCGCAGGCTCCGGCCCAGGCCCGTCATGCGCAGCAGCCGCGACAGGAACGGGCGCGGCCCGACCATCATCATCGTGATGCCCTGCGCCCGCGCCCGGCGCTGGATGCCGATCAGCACGGCCAGGCCGCCGGCGTCGCAGAACGTCACGCCGGACAGGTCGAGGACGAGCAGGCTCGTGCTGGTGTTCAGCGTCTCCAGGAGCTGCCCGCGCAGGGCGGCGCTGGTGAAGAGGTCGATGTCGCCGGACAGGTGGACGGTGGTGGGGGTCGCCGGGCCTGCCGCGCCGGGTGGGGCCGTGTCGCTGGCGGTCATGGGGGTCTCCGATCGGCGAGGAGCAGAAAGGATGGGCCAGGACCGTGACGGCCTGGCGGGGCTGGTGCGAAGCCCTCGAATCGTCTGTCGCCGTAGACGACGCCGACCTGGATGTCAACGTACGAAAAATCCTCGGTACCGCCAGACTACCTGCACGGCACCGCTTTCCGGGTGCCGTGCGAACGCCACGCCGAAGGTTCGCGGCCGATTTCCGGCGCCCGATCGCAGGCGTGGGCCCGGGTTCTCCCCGGCTCGGGCCGGCGGATCCGCGGATTTTCCGGTGGCAGCCGCACAAGTGTGTTAGCCTGATGACGTTGCAGTTATGGTACCCATAAGACTTTATGCGCGCCCTGACAGAAATGTACGGGCGCGTTTTCTGTTTTCCGGCTCTCTTTCCGGGTGGGCTCATCGCGGCGACACGAGATTCACGAAGTGTGATTTCTCTCGTTTCCGGCACTGTCAGAAGGAGATCGACATGGCCACCGGCACCGTCAAGTGGTTCAACTCGGAAAAGGGCTTCGGCTTCATCGCGCAGGACGGCGGCGGCGCCGACGTCTTCGCCCACTACTCCAACATCGTCGCCAACGGCGGCTACCGTGAGCTGGCCGAGGGCCAGAAGGTGGCCTTCGACGTCGTCCAAGGTCAGAAGGGCCCGCAGGCGGAGAACATCGTCGCCGCCTGACGACGCGCAAGCACGATGACCGGGTCCGGGCAGGAGCCGCGGGCCTGGCCCCGGCACCGCCCGGGCCCGGTCTCGTCGTGCCGGTCCGGCCGTCCGCGGGCCGGATCCCGACCGCCCGGGAGCAGGCACATTTCGGCTCGGGCTCGATTTATTCGCCGGTCAGGCGCATACTTGCCCAATGAGACGTACTTCGCCGGCCGGCCGGCGACGCCCGCCGGGCAGCCCCTTCAACACCCCGGAAATACCTCCCCCGCCCATCGAGCAGTTTGTGGCCGGAGATCGGGTGAGCCACGACAAATTCGGGCTCGGCAGAGTCCTCGCGGTTGGCGAGGATGACACCGTTCTCATCGATTTCGGCGCGGAAACGTATCGCATCGCCTCGCCGTACGCGAAACTCGTGAAGCTGTGACGAGCGCCGCTCCGCCCCCGGTGCTCGCCTGACTCCGCCTGAGCGAGCAGGATGGTCCACTGGGACGGCTCCCCGACCGCGGCACCGTAGAGGCACCGTAGAGGCAAGGCCGCGCGATCCGTCCGAACCGGCGAGCCGGCCTCGTCGCCGGTCGGCTCTGCGACAATCCGGAGGATCCATCATCAGCGAGCCCAGCGCACGCACCGTACGCCGTCGCATCGTCGAGACCGCGACCTTCGGCATGGGCGAGCGGTCCCACCACGAGACAGCCAGCTGGACGTGTCCCCACGGGCGGCATGTCGGCCAGGGCTGCGTGACGTGCTACCGCGCCACGGTTCAGCCCGACCCGGCACTGCCGCTGTGGTCGGCCGTGGTGTGGTTCACCTCGCCCCGGCCGATCCCGATCAAGGTGCTGCACGACGTGCATCGCCACGATCGCGACTTCGCCCTCGGCCAGCCCTCGACGCCGCTGGTCTTCCTCCTGACCGGGCAGGCGCGCGCGGCCCAGGGGGTGGAGGCGGTGGCCTGCCTGGTCGGTTTCCTGCTCCAGAGCCGGGGCGCCATCGACGACTTCACCGTGACCGAGGTGCGCGCCACCCGCTTCTGACGTGCCGATCGGTCACCCCTCGTGCGCAGCCGCGTTCACATTCCTGCCCGCCGAGGGGATTAGGCACCCGATCGACGGCAAGAGGGATAGACGAGGTCCAGCAGAGGGCTTCGTCTCGCTCGAGGTACGAGGCGTGCGCCGGTGTGGACTTTCCTTCTGGACGCGACGACTGCCGCAACTGGAAGCAGGACACATCCATGACCGTCCAGAGCATCGAGTTCCACACCATGACCGCCGAAGAGATCCTCGTCGCCATGGTCGAACCAGACATCTGCGAACCCGACCGGATGCGGCTGCGCGAGCGGCTCGTCCAGATGCACCAGAGCCTGGTGACCGAGATCGCCCGCCGCTACCGCAATCGCGGCGAGCCGGCGGAGGACCTCTTGCAGGCGGCCTACGTCGGCCTGGTCAAGGCCATGAACGGCTTCGACGCCGGTCTCGGGCACGAGTTCCGCGGCTACGCGGCCGTGACCATGGCCGGTGAGGTCAAGCGCCACTTCCGCGACCGCACCTGGGCGGTGCGGGTGCCGCGGCTCTTCCAGGAGCGCCGCTCCGAGCTCAACCGGGTCACCGCCGAGCTCACCCAGGACCTCGGCCGCTCCCCCACCCTGACGGAGCTGGCGGCCAGGATGCGCCTCCCCGAAGAGGAGGTGCTGCTGGCGCTGGAGGCCTCGACCGCCTACAGCACCCTGTCGCTGGACGCGCCCATCGGCTCGGACGAGCCCGACTCCGCCTGCCTGGGCGATCTCATCCCGGACTACGACCAGTCGCTGGACACGCTGATCGACGCGCACGCCGTCAAGCCCCTCATCGACGCGCTGCCTGAGCGGGAGAGACACATTCTGCTCCTGCGCTTCTACGGCAACCTCACCCAGGCGGAGATCGCCGCCGAGTTCGGCATCTCGCAGATGCACGTCTCCCGGATCCTGCGTGCCGTGCTCACCAAGCTGCGCGCGTCGCTGACGACCATGGACGCCGGCTCCGACCGCCCCTCCCACGCGGCGGCCTGACCGGCTCGGCACGGCCGCCCCTGCTCTGGAGGCAGCAGGGCAAAACGGTATAGCCTTCACAGGTTCTACAACGAAATATTGCCTATGCCCCGCGGGAGCACATCATGACCGTTCACGGCGAAGCCGACCGGCTCCGAATGGAAGTGCTCCTCAAGGAGCGGGGTGAGGCCATCCTCAAGCGCTGGATCGATCTGGCCGCGGTCAGCGGCGGCGGCCACGCCGATCGGGTCCTGCTGGCCGGCCGGCTCACGGAGATCCACCACGCCCTGTGCCGCTCGCTGGAGCAGGACGGCGACACCAGCGACCTGCGCGGGCTGCTGGCGGAGCTGTCACGCGGCCAGGCCCGCGAGGGGTTCACCCCGTCCGACACCGCGACCGTGGTGTTCAGCCTCAAGCAGGCGGTCTACGAGGCCGTCGAGTCCGACGAGGACACGGGCACGCTGCGCGGCTACATCTGGTTCTCCCGGTACGTGGACGAGCTGGGCCTGTTCACGTTCGAGACCTACGTCACCGCCCGCGAGCGGATCATCTCCGGCCAGGCCGAACAGTTGCTGGAGCTGTCCACTCCCGTGGTGAAGCTCTGGGACGGCATCCTGGCGGTGCCGCTGGTGGGCACGCTGGACTCCGCCCGTACCCAGGTGGTCATGGAGAAGCTGCTGCAGGCGCTGGTCGAGACCGGCGCCGGGCACGCGGTGATCGACATCACCGGGGTGCCCGCGGTGGACACCGAGGTGGCCCAGCACCTGCTCAAGACCGTGGTGGCGGCGCGGCTGATGGGCGCCGAGTGCGTCGTCTCCGGGATCCGGCCGCAGATCGCCCAGACGATCGTCGCGCTGGGTATCCAGTTCGGCGACATCATCACCAAGTCCTCGCTGGCCGACGCGCTGGCGCACGCGCTGCGGCGCAGCGGCGTACGGGTCCCGGGCGCGGCGGACCAACTGGCCGGCGCGGCGTCGGAACGGTCCTGATGGACCGGGTCCCCATCCTCAGGCTCGACGACCTCCTCATCGTCTCCATCCAGCTCGACCTGGAGGACCAGGGCGTGCTGGCGTTGCAGGAGGACCTGGCCGAGGTCATCGTGCGGACCTCCGCTCGGGGCGTGATCATCGACATCACCGCCGTGGAGATCGTCGACTCCTTCATCGGCCGGATGCTGGCCGCCATCGCCTCCATCTCGCGCGTGCTGGACGCCGAGACGGTCGTGGTGGGCATGCGCCCGGCGGTGGCCATCACGCTGGTCGAGCTCGGCCTGTCCCTCGGCGGCGTGCGTACCGCCCTCGACCTGGAGAAGGGCGTCGCGCTGCTCGGCAACCGCTCTGCCGCCAGGGCGGTCCCGGTGCCCAGGTGAGCGGCGGCACCGAGCTGACCGGCGTGACGGTGGTCACGTGGAGCAGCTGATCCGCTCCGGGCACGAGATGTGGATCCGGGTCGAGGAGGCCGGCGCGATCGGGGCGGCCCGCCGCGCCGCGACCGTGCTGGCCGGAGCCCTGGGCTTCGCGGAGGTCGCCCGCGAGCGGGTGGCCATCGCGGTGAGCGAGGCGGCCTCCAACCTGGTCGCGCACGCGGTGGAGGGGATGATGCTGATCCGGCCGCACCTCTTCCCGACCGAGGCGGGCGCCGAGGCGGCGGCGGTCGAGGTCCTCGTCCTGGACCGCGGGCCCGGCATCGCCGATCTCGGCCTGGCGCTGCGGGACGGCTACTCCACCGCGGGCACGCTGGGCGTCGGGCTGGGCGGCATCACCCGGATGACCTCGGCGCACGACGTCTACTCCGTCCCCGGCAAAGGCACCGTGATCTGGATGTGCTTCACCGCCGACGACCGGCCGCCGCCCGCGTCGCGGGTGAGCGGGCTGAGCAGGCCCATCGGCGAGGAGCACGTCTGCGGTGACGCCTTCGCCTGCTTCGACACGCCGCGGGCGGCGGTGGTGATGATGTGCGACGGGCTCGGCCACGGCGAGCCGGCGGCGGAGGCCTCGCGCCTGGCGGTGCGCGTCTTCCAGAGCCACGGCGAGCTGCCGCCGGTGCCCCTGCTGGAGCGGCTGCACGAGGCGCTGCGGGCGAGCAGGGGCGCCGCGGTGGCGGTGGCCAGGCTCGACCGGGCGAGCGGGCGCGTACGCTTCGCCGGGGTGGGCAACATCGCGGCCTGGATCGTCCGCCCCGACGGCCGTCAGGGCCTGATCTCGCTGCCCGGCATCGCCGGGCAGTACAGCAGGACCTTGCGCGAGTACGAGTACGTCGCCCCGCCGCACAGCATGATCGTGATGCACTCCGACGGGCTGTCCGGCCGGTGGGACATCGCGGCCTATCCCGGCCTGACGGCCCGCTCCCCCGCGGTGGTGGCCACCACGCTGCTGCGCGATGCGGGCACCCGCCGCGACGACGCCTGCGTGGTCGCGCTGAAGGTGGCGTCATGAGGGCGGCACCGCTGGCCACGATCCGGGTCAGGGACGACCACGACGTCTTCGCCATGCGCCGGATGGGCCGCGAGGTCGCCGCGGCGGCCGGCATGTCGGAGCAGGACCAGATCCGGGTGGCCACGGCGCTGAGCGAGGTGGGCAGGGAGCTCGTCATCGACGGGGGCGCCGACGTGCGGGTCGACTTCCTGCTCGACGCGGACGACCTGGTGATCTCGCTGACCCTGCCGCTGACCCTGCCGCTGGCCCTGCCGCTGACCCTGCCCTCCGGCGGCCACGACCGGGCCGAGGGCGTGACGATGGCGGCGCGGCTGATGGACGCCGTCGAAACCGACCGGCCCGGCGAGCTGCTCCTGCGCAAGCGGATCGGCGCCACCCGCTCGCGCTCGGCTGAGCAGATCCGCGCCGCCGTCGAGGAGCTGCCTCCCGGCAGCGCGCTGGACGAGCTGCGCCAGCAGAACCGGGAGCTGGCCTCGACGCTGGAGGCCGTGCGCCTGCTCTACGCCGAGCTGGCCGAGAAGTCGCGGCAGTTGCAGCAGACCGGCGAGACCAAGGACCGCTTCTGGGCCACGGTCAGCCACGAGCTGCGCACGCCGCTGCACTCCATCATCGGCCTGGTCGGGCTGCTCACCGGGCCGTGCGCGTCGCCGCTGAACGCCGAGCAGGGCCACCAGGTCCAGCTCATCGGATCCTCCGCCCGGACGCTGCTCGACCTGGTGAGCGAGCTGCTCGATCTGGCCAAGGCGGAATCGGGCCGGCTGGAGCCACAACCGGCCGAGGTGGACGTGGTCGCGCTGGCCGAGTGGCTGCGCCTGACCCTGACGCCGACGTCCGGGGACGCACGCGTCGAGCTGACCGTACACGTCGCGCAGCCGCCGCCGGCGGTGTGGGCCGACGAGGCGATGCTCACCCGGATCCTGCGCAACCTGCTGGCCAACGGCCTGAAGTTCACCGAGGACGGCGAGGTGCGGCTGGCCATCGCCGACGATCCGGCGACGAGCGAGACGGTGTTCACCGTGACCGACACCGGGATCGGCATCCCCGCCGAGCACCTGGACCTCGTCTTCGAGAACTTCCACCAGGTGCCGGGGCCCGCTCAGGTGCGGGGCAGGGGCACCGGGCTCGGGCTGCCGTACGCCCGCGAACTGGCCGAGGCGATGGGCGGCACGCTCACCTTGACCAGCACCCCGGGGCGGGGCGTCACGGCCACGCTGCGCCTGCCGCACAGCTCTCACGACGTGCCGATGGTGCGGCGCGTGCTCGTCGCCGACGACGACCCCGCCTTCCGCGCCCGGGTCCGCCGCATGCTCACCGGGTTCGCCGCGCACGTGGACGAGGCGCCCGACGGCACGGCCGCGCTGGCGGTCATGCGCTCGGCGCCGCCCGACCTGGCGCTGCTGGACCTGCTGATGCCGGGGCTGGACGGCGTCGCGCTGTTACGGCTCATGACCGAGGACGAACGGCTGCGCGCCATCCCCGTGATCGTCATGGCCGTCTCCCCGGTGGACGGGCACGCCTTCGAGGCCGACGTGACGCTCGGCAAGCACGACCTGCGCAGGGACGTGCTGCTGGACGCCATCCGCCAGGCCATGAAACGGCACAGGTGACCGGAGAGCCGCCCATTCGCGGAGCCGCACGGGCCCTGCCTCCGGGAGGGGAGGTCGGAGGCAGGGCCCGAGCCCTGTGGGTCAGCGGGTGACCTGAATGAGGGCTACCGAGCTCGGAACCTGGGCGGACTCCGGCACGGTGAGCGGGATGGCCCGGGGTCCCACGCGGCCCAGCCGCCGGCCCGCCGTGGTCGAAGGCGACGGTCAGCGTCATGCGCCTGTTGTCGCGGGTGGGGGTCGTCAGGTCGGTGATGTCGCGCACCAGCGACGCCGGATGCGCGGATCGGTCATGCCGAGGAACCGGCAGCGGATGCCGCGCGCGTGCAGCACCGGCGCGTGCTTGCGGACGGCCCGGCGGACGAGCCGCATGAGGAGGTCGATCTCGCCGGCCGGGCGCCGCCAGTTCTCCGTGGAGAAGGCGTACAGGCTCAGCCAGCCGACCCCGGCCGCGCGCAGCCTCGATGACGGCCATGACCACCCCCATAGCTTTCCGTGACCATACCACTACCTCGCGTCCCGTCCGGCACTCCTGATCCGGGCCGCGCGCGGCGGCCCGCAATCGCCGTAGCTGATAACCGCGGCTCACCTTCCCTGTTTCCGGCGGTACGCCCATCACCTTGACTGAGAGATGACCAGCCGGCGCAGCTCGCGTCGCTGTCACCGTGAGGGCGCCGTCATGACTCTGGACGCACAAGGGACGAACGCGACCGTCCGCGCGGGCCTGAACGGTCAGGTCCCCCGCTGCGATCACGTCGCCGAGCTCTCCCCCGTGGAGCCGGGCCCGGCCGAGTGCGCGGCATGCGTGGCGCTCGGCCGCGCCTGGACGCGCTTGCTGGTGTGCCTGAGCTGCGGCTGGGTGGCCTGCGCCGACGACGCGCGAGGCGGTCACGCCCGTGCCCACTACGAGGAGACCGACCACCCCGTGGTCGCCGCCCTGGCAGCGACATCGACCTGGCGCTGGTGCTACGTGCACCGCCGCACCGTGTAGACGGAAGAAAGAGAACCTATGACCATTTCCGAACAGGCGGCCGGACGCCGCCAGGACTACGACGGCACCTCGCCCTTCCCCGGGGCCGAGGAGCACGTCCCGGCCGGCCGGCTCCAGGCGGGGCTGACCGCGGCGATCGTGATCGTGCCGATCGTCGCGCTCGGCGTCGCGATCTCCCTGTCGTGGGGGCGCGGGTTCACGCTCACCGATCTGCTGCTGGCCGCGATCCTGTACGTGCTGACCGGCCTGGGCGTGACGGTCGGCTTCCACCGGCTGCTCACCCACGCCTCGTTCACCGCGCGGCCGTGGCTGCGCGTGGCGCTGGCCGTCGCCGGCTCGATGGGCTTCCAGGGGAACGTGATCGACTGGGTGGCGGTGCACCGCCGCCATCACGCGTTCACCGACCGGCCGGGCGACCCGCACTCCCCCTACCGGTACGGCACCGGCCTGCGCGGCCAGTTGCGCGGCCTCGCCCACGCCCACCTCGGCTGGCTGTTCACCGACGACCGGACCCCCGCCGAGCGCTACGCCCCCGACCTGCTGGCCGACCCGGCCATGGCGCGCGTCGCCCGGGCCTTCCCCGCGCTGTGCGCGCTGTCGCTGGCGCTGCCGTTCCTGGCCGGCTGGGCGATCACCGGCACCCTGTACGGCGCGCTGACCGCGTTCCTGTGGGCCGGGCTGATCCGCGTCGCGCTGCTCCAGCACGTCACCTGGAGCGTCAACTCCCTGTGCCACGTCATCGGCACCAGGCCCTTCAAGACGCGCCGCCACGACCGCTCGACGAACCTGTGGCCGCTGGCCCTGCTGTCCTTCGGCGAGAGCTGGCACAACGGTCACCACAGCGAGCCCAGCTGCGCCCGTCACGGCCTGGATCGGGGGCAGCTCGACCCGTCCGCCGCCGTGATCGGCCTGTTCGAGCGGCTCGGCTGGGCCGGCGACGTGCACTGGCCGGACCAGGAGCGCCTCCAGCGCCGCCGCGCCGTCCGGCGACGGCAGGCCCGCGCCCCGTCCGCCGGAGCCGATCCTGCCGGTGGCTCACCGGGGCCCGCGCCTGGCTCTTGACGCGGGGGACCTCCGGAGGCCGTGCCTCGCACGTGCGGCTTAGAGTGGAGGGAGCCCGGATCGGCGCCGCCCGGGCGGGAGGGGTGGCGGGCGTGGAGTTGCGCCAGTTGCGCTATTTCGTGACGCTGGCCGAAGAGCTGCACTTCGGCCGGGCGGCCGCGCGCGAGCACATCGTGCAGTCGGCGCTGAGCCAGCAGATCCAGCGGCTCGAACGCGAGCTGGGCGTGCGGCTGCTGGACCGCAGCACCCACCACGTCGACCTGACCCCGGCGGGCGCGGCCTTCCTCGTCGAGGCCCGCCAGATCCTCGACCACGTGGGCCGGGCCAGGCAGACGGCACGCAACGCCGCCGCCTCCGTGCCCACGCTGCGGGCCGGCATCATCGACGCCGGCTACGACACCATGCCGCAGATCCTGCGCGAGCTGCAGCGCACCCGTCCGGACATCACGATCCACCAGGTCGAGGCGGGCACCCCCGAGCAGTACCGGCAGCTGGCCGACGGCCGCCTGGACATCGCCATCGGGCCCGACTCGCAGGCTCCGCCCGGGGTGGCCGCCAGGCTGGTCAGGCTCGATCCGCTCGGCGTGCTGGTGCCCGACGAGCACCGCTTCGCCGGGCTCGACGGCGTGCCCGTCGCCGCGCTCGCCGAGGAGCCGCTGCTGCTCGGAGAGGAGTCGCAGACGCCGGAGCTCAACGAGTTCGTCGTCATGCTGTGCCGCTCGGCCGGGTTCGCGCCCACCGTGTACGAGGGCACCGTGCAGAGCAGCCGCGCCGCCGCCGACCTCGTCCTGCAGCGTCGCTGCGTCCACTGCGTGCCCTCCTCCTTCCGCACCTCCAACCGGCCGGGCACCACCTGGCGCCCGCTGGTCGGGCTCGCCACGCGCTTCCCGTGGTCGCTGCTGTGGCACCAGGACAACCCCTCGCCGCACGTCGCCGCCGTCATCGACAGCGCCGGGGAGCTGGCCGAGCGGCTCGGCTGGCTGCAACCCCGCAGCCCCGCCAAGTCCACGGGCTGAGCTGCCGCACACGCCCGGGTCTCAGGCCGGTGCGCCGTTGAGGATCTCGACCTTGCCGCTGTCCAGCGAGTAGTACGCGCTCACCACGGCCAGCGCCCCCCTGGCCACCAGCGGAGCCAGGTCCCGGTTGCCGCGCAGCGCGTCCGCGGTCAGCTTCACCTGGGCCCTGGCCATCGTCTCGGCGGGGTCGGCCGGGTCGTCGCGGACGGCCTGCTCGTACGCCGGGCGCAGCGCCTCCACGATCGCCTGGAGGTTGCCCGGCAGCGGCTCGCCCGCCCGCAGGGCCCGGTGCGCGGCGGCGATCGCGCCGCACCGCTGGTGTCCGAGCACCACGATCAGCGGGGTGCCGCTGGTCATCGGCCCGTACTCGACCGATCCGGTGATCACCGGCCCGACGGCAGTCCCGCCGCTGCGCATGACGTAGAGATCGCCCAGCCCGGTGTCGAAGACCAGCTCGGGCGGCACCCGGGAGTCGATGCACGACAGCACCGCGCCATAGGGCTGCTGGCTGGTGGCCAGCAGTTGCCTTCGGGTCGGGTCGCGGTCGGGGTGGTGGAGCGTGTTGCTCACCCAGCGTCCGTTGCCCTGCATCAGCCGGTCGTAGGCGGCCTTCGGGGTGCTGGGTGCCGGCTGGCGCGGCTGCTCGGCGCCGGCCGACGAGCAGCCGAGCAGGCAGGACGCTGTCAGCGACACGGTTCCCGCGAGCAGCGTCCGCCGCCCTGGGCCATCAGCCTGCATGCTCACGTCTCCAGATTCGAAGGAATGCGAAGCGTAAGAGTAACGTGACGGTGAGTGTTCAGTAAGGGGTAATTGCTGATATCGAATTACTGTTATCATTGATTCCATGGCCGATCGGGAAGAGGTTCGCCGGCGCATCATCGACGCCACGACCGAGCTGCTGCGCAGCAAGGGCCGCGACGGCGTGACGACGCGCACGGTCAGCGCGGCGGCCGGCGTGCAGGCCCCCACCCTCTACCGCCTGTTCACCGACATGAACGGGCTGCTCGAAGCGGTCGCGGCCGACGGCTTCGCGCGCTACCTGGCACGCAAGCACAGTCAGCGGCTCTCCGACGACCCCGTGAACGACCTGCGCCGCGGCTGGGACATCCACGTCGGCTTCGGCCTCGAGCACCCGGAGCAGTATCTGCTCATGTACGGCCAGCCCGTTCCCGGTGCCCGCAGGCGCACCGCCGAGCAGGCGATGGAGCGGCTCCGCGTGCTGGTGGAGCGGATCGCCGTCGCGGGCCGGCTCTCCGTCGGCGTCGAGGCGGCCATGGGCATGGTGCACGCGGCGGGCGTCGGCCTCACGCTCAACCTCATCGGCACCCCTCCCGAGGAGCGCGATCCGGCCCTGCCCGACCGGCTGCGCGAAGCCGTGCTCACGGCGATCACCTCGGACGTTCCTGACGGCGCGCCGAGCGTCGCGCAGCGGGCCGTCAGCCTGAAGGCGGTGCTCGGCGAGCTGCCCGGCCTCTACACGCCGGGCGAGCGGGCGCTACTGGACGAGCTGCTCGACCGTGCCGCGGACCACGGCGGCTAGAGCAGCTTGTCCCGCGTGAAGGGCACATCCCTGAGGCGGCGGCCGACGGCGTGGTGAATGGCGTTGCCGATGGCCGCGGGCACCCCGGTGCCCGGCGTCTCGCCGAAGCCGCGGACCCCGAGCAGCCTGTCGTCCGGGGCCGGGTCCGGGTCCACGAACAGCGCCTCCACCGCCGGAGTGTCGGCGCAGACCGGCACCAGGTAGGTGGACAGGTTGGGGTTGACGACCCGGGCCGTGTGCGGGTCCACCACGGTGTGCTCCATCAGCGCGAAGCCGATCCCCCACGTCACGCCGCCGATGACCTGCCCGCGCGCGGTCCGGCGGTTGAGCACCCGGCCCAGGTCGTGCGCGGTCACCACCCGGGTCACGCGCACGCTGCCCAGCCGCGGCTGGATCCGCACCTCCACGAACACCGCGCCGAACGAGTGCCCGGCCGTGTTGTCCTGGCTCCCGGTCGTCTCGACGGAGTCGCCGTGACGGGTCATGACGTCGCGGTAGGTGTCCGCGCGGCCGCCGGGGGCGAGCAGGCGGCCGTCCTCGGTGACGACCTCCTCGGCGGGCACGCCGTGCAGCGGGGAGCGCGGGTCGGCGACGGCGAGCGCGATCACGGCGTCCCGCGCGCGCCGCGCCGCGTCGGCCGCCGGGCCTGCCACGCTGGGCATCGTGGACGACCCCGCCGACACGGCCGCGTCCGGGTAGGCGGTGTCGCCCAGCAGCGTGGTGACGTGGCCGAGCGGCAGGCCGAGCCCTTCGGCGACGACCTGGCTGAGCACGGTGTAGGTGCCGGTGCCGATCTCCTGCGAGGCCACCCGCAGGGTCGCCCGCCCGTCGGCGTCGATCGTGAGCCGGGTCCGGGAGGAGATGAAGCCGTAGGTGTGGGTCTCGGTGGCCATGCCCCAGCCGACGTACTCGTCGCCGTCCCTGGTCGTGCCCGGCTTGGGGGCCCGCCGGGCCCAGCCGAACGCCTCGGCCGCGGCCCGGTAGCACTCCAGCAGCCGCTTGCCCGCGTAGGGCCGGCCGGTCTGCTGGTCGATCGCGGTGTGGTTGCGGATGCGGAGCTCCACCGGGTCGATGCCGAGCTCGTGGCTCAGCTCGTCCATGGCGGTCTCCAGGCCGAAGTGCGCGGTCGTCTCCGGTGAGCGCATGTAGCTGGAGGTCGGCAGGTCGAGCCGGACGCCGAGCTGCCGTACGTGCACGTTCGGGCAGGCGTACAGGCGGTAGGCGGAGTCGCTGCCGTTGTAGACGGCCTCGTCCGTGCGGGTCACCTGCGCCGTCGAGGTGCCGGCGATGGCGGTCAGCACGCCCTGCCGGGTGGCGCCGAGCCGGAGGTGGTGGCGGTACTCGGCGCGGTGGCCGTTGGAGGTGTACATCTGGGCGCGCGACAGCACCAGCTTCACCGGCCGGCCGGCGAGCTGCGCCGCCGCCGCGGTGAGCAGCGTGTGCGGATAGGTGGGGCCCTTGGCGCCGAACCCGCCGCCCAGGTAGGGCGAGACGACCCTGACGCTGTCCCGTTCCTTGCCGAACGCGAACGCCACGGCGTTCCTGGCGAACACCACGCCCTGGGTGCTCTCGTACAGGGTCAGCGTGCCGCCGTCCCAGACGGCGGTGGTGGTGTGCGGCTCGATCGGGTTGTGGTGCTGCATCGGGCTGCCGTAGGTCTGGTCGACGCGCACCTCGGCCTGGTCGAGTGCCGCGGCGGCGTCGCCGCGGACGAGCTCGTTGGGCCTGTCGCGGAACCTCTCCGGCAGGAACGCCTGGTCGAGCGCGTCGGCCAGCCGCGCGACCGGCTCCTCCGCCCGGTAACGCACCCTGACCAGGTTCGCGGCCTCCTGCGCCTGCTCCAGGGTCTGGGCCAGGACGTAGGCGACCGGCTGCCCGTGGTGGTGCACCCGCGTGTCCTGCATGGGGATGAACCGCCTGTTGAACGGGAAGTCCGGCAGGCGCAGCCGCGGCATGTCGGCGTGGGTGTAGACCGCGACGACCCCGGGATGCGCCAGCGCCTGCCCGGTGTCGATCTCCAGCACCTCGCCCCTGGCTATGGTGCTCATCACCAGGTAGCCGTGGAGCACGCCGGGCACCTCCTGGTCCGCGGCGTACCGGGCCGCGCCGGTGACCTTCGCCCGGCCGTCCACCCGTGCCACGCCCTGCCCGACCAGCCCGCTCATCGCAGCCCTCCCAGCTCGCCCAGGATGCTCGCCAGCGCCCGCTGGACGAGCTCCACCTTGAACCCGTTGCCTTCGTACGCCCGCGCGTCCCGGACCAGCAACCGCCCCGCCTCGGCGATCGCCTGCCCGGTGAGCGGCCGGCCCCGCAACGCCGCCTCGACGCGGGTGTCCCGCCATGGGCGGGTGCCCACGCCGCCGAACGCCAGCCGTACGTCCCGCACCACGCGCCCCTTCGTGCGCAGCGCCGCCGCCACCGACACCACCGCGAACTCGAACGTGGCCCGGTCGCGCAGCTTCAGGTAGCGCGACTCGGCGGCCAGGGCGGTGCGCGGCACGTCCACCCCGGTGATCAGCTCGCCCGGGCGCATCGCTGTCTCCCGGTCCGGGGTGGAGCCGGGCAGGAGGTAGAGATCGGTGATGGGGACGGCGCGCTCGCCGGCGGGGCCGAGCAGGTGCACGGTGGCGTCCAGGGCTGTCAGCGCCACCGCCAGGTCCGACGGGTGCGTGGCGATGCAGTGGTCGCTGCCGCCGAGGATCGCGTGCCCCCGGTTCTGCCCGGTGATCGCCGGGCAGCCGCTGCCCGGGGTCCGCTTGTTGCAGGGTGCGGCGGAGTCACGGAAATATCCGCACCTGGTGCGTTGCAGCAGATTTCCGCCGATCGAGGCCATGTTGCGGACCTGCGGGGACGCCGAGGCGAGCAGCGCCTGCGCCAGCACGGGGAACTCCCGCCGCACCCCGGGGTGCTCGGCGACCTGGCGCATCCGGGCGGCCCCGCCGATCCGCAGCCGCCTGGGGTCGACGGCGATGCCGCCGAGGCCGAGCCGGTTGACGTCCACGAGGTGGTCGTGGGTCTGCGCGCCGTCGCGCATCAGGTTCAGCAGGTCCGTGCCGCCGGCCACGTACGCCGAGCCGGGGGTGTTCGCGGCGGCCCGCACCGCTTCGGCCGGATCGCCCGCGACCGTGTAACCGAAGGCTCTCACCGCCGCACCTCCTTCGCGGCGTCGGCGACGGCGGCGACGATGTTCTGGTACGCCGCGCACCGGCACAGGTTCCCGCTCATCCACTCGCGGATCTCCGCCTCGGAGCCCGCGTGCCCTTCGCCGATGCAGGCCACGGCGGACATGATCTGGCCGGGAGTGCACGCCCCGCACTGGAAGGCGTCGTGCCGGATGAACGCCTCCTGCACCGGATGCAGCTCCTCGCCCCGCGCCAGCCCCTCCACCGTGGTGACCTCGGCACCCTGCCGCATCACCGCCAGCGTCAGGCACGACTTGACGCGCTCGCCGTCCACCAGCACCGTGCACGCCCCGCACTCGCCCCGGTCACAGCCCTTCTTGGTGCCGGTCAGGCCGAGCCGCTCCCGTAACGTGTCCAGCAGCGTCACTCTCGGCTCCAGGACGACCTTGCGCGGCTGCCCGTTGACCGTCATGGCGACCTCCACCGACGCCCCGGGGGCGACGGTGTACGCCTGAGCCGCGGCGGCCGGGGCGGCGGCGCCCGTCCCCGCCACGGCCGAGCCCGCCGCCGTCGCCGCGATGGCCTTGAGCACCGTACGGCGGGTGTGCCCCGGCGGGTCCGGCGGCACCTCCGGCTCGGAGATGAATCTGCTGCCGTCGTCGATCATCGTGCTCCCTTCCGTACGGAGCGGCTCCGCGGCGAACGAGACCTCGCGGATCTAGCGACGGCAGCAGTATTTCGTTAGCAATGATTACAAGTCAACTGACGATAACGAAAAAGTGTTATCTGCGCTCACCGATGCGCGAGCCGTGCCAGGGTGCGCCTGCCCAGCCGGCTCATCGGCGGGTTGCTCTCGGCGTAGTACCAGACCAGCCCCATCGCCTGCTGGAACGCCCACGCCCGGCCCCGTTCCCACTCCAGGTCGTCGCTGCCCAGCTCCCGCCTGAGCACCGCGCGCGGGCCGCTCTCCAGCAGGTGCCAGGCGCTCACCAGGTCCAGCGCGGGATCGGCCGCCTGAAAACCGCCGGCGTCGAGCACCCCGGCGAGCCGGCCGTCGCGCACCAGCACGTTGCCGGGGATCAGATCGCCGTGCACCATGACGTCGGGCGCCTGGCGCGGCAGCTCGCGCAGCCTGGCCCACAGCCTGCGCAGCGCGGGCACGTCCAGCAGCTCCTCGCTGCGCTCGAAGCAGGTCTCCAGCCATCCGTCATGCGTACGCAGCTCGCCGCCCCTGCCCTGCCCGGCGAAGGTACGCCCGCGCGTGTCGATCGCCCGCAGGTCGTGGATCAGCTCGGCCAGGTCGCCCGCGAACGCCTCGGAGCCGCCCGGGTCCTCCTCGGCGGCCACCGTGCCCGGCACCCAGGTCTGCACCGACCACGGCAGCGGGTAGCCGGCGCCCGGCTCCCCGATCGCGACGGGCTCGGGTGCGGGGAACCTGATGTGCGCCGCCAGCTCGCCGGCCGCCTCCGCCTCGCTTTCCAGCAGGCGGCGGACCTGCTCCGGATCCCCCGGCTGCAGCGGGAACCGGGCGGCGAGCCGGTCGCCGATGCGGAAGATGGCGTTGACGGTGCCGTCACCGGCGACGGCCTCGACGGGCAGGGCACGCCACTGCGGGAACTGCCGGCCCACGAGCAGGCGGGCCTGCGCGGCGGACACGGTGAGCTGGTCGGCGTGCATCTTCTGTTGTGGCGAGATGTCGGTCACCTCCGGTCGGTCAGAAGGCGGGGAAGGCCCAGCCTGAGGGATGGAACGGCGCGCGCTCGCCGCGGCAGCCGAGCGAGGCGACGGCGACCGCGCCCGGCCGCAGGTCCTCGACCCGGTCTGCCGAGGCCAGCGACGACAGCGTGGTGCCGACCAGGTAGGCCGCGCCCAGCTCGGCCGAGGTCAGCAGCAGGTCGGGACGGGCCCTGGTGCGTTCGCCGGTGACGGAGCCGCCGTCGGCCAGCCGGGCCTGCCAGAGCTTCTCCGTACGGTCGACCCAGCCGACCCCGGCGAGGCGGGCGGTGTCGTAGACCTTCTCCGGCAGCGGGCGGGCCTCCTGCCGGCCGAGCAGCCGGACGGTGCCGTCGCCGAAGCCGGTGCCCGGCCGCAGGGCCATGAGCCTCTTGTCGCCCTGGATCTCGGCCACGTGGCTGACCAGGCCGTACCCGAAGCGACCGTAGATCGTGGCGTCGGCGGCGTTCAGCGCGGCGATCGGCTCGCCGCCCGATTCGTACAGGTCGGTGAACTGCCTGCGCATCATCGCGGTGAGGATACCGCGACGCCGGTGCGCGGGCAGGACCGCGACTAGCGTGATGCCGGCGACCGGCGTGAGCGCGCCGGGGACCGTCATGACGCGCCGTAGATCGACGCGCCGCCGGCGATCTCCGCGCCGTCGCAGGCGGCGAGCGTGCGCCCGTGGGTCGAGGGAGACGGCGGCGTTCCGCAGGCCGCCCTCCCGCCAGTCCTGGCCGTAGGTCGTGGTGACCGCACGAGCCCACGCGTCGCGCTCGTGGGCGCCGATGGTCCGCAGCGGATGGGTGGCTGTCATGTTTCGAGGGTGGCCGGGTGAACAGGCGCGGCCTGACACATGGTTGTATTGCACAACTAGATGGTTGTATCGTCGAACCATGGCGGACGAGCGCGAGCTTCAGGAGGCCGTGGCCCGGTTCGTCCGGGCCTTCGGCCTGCACCAGCCCGACCAGACCCCCTGCGGGCGGCCCGTTCCGGTGTCGGAGGCGCACGCCCTGGGCGAGCTGGCCAGGGACGGCGCGTTGCGGCAGAGCGAGCTGAGCCATCGGCTGCGGCTGGAGAAGAGCACCACCAGCCGCCTGGTCACGCAGCTCATCAACCGGGGCTGGGCCGAGCGTGTCCCGGCCCCGGACGACGGGCGCGGCGTGCTGGTCCGGCTCACCCCCGCCGGGGTCAAGGCGGCCGGGCAACTGGCCGAGGCCAGGGCGGCCCGCTTCGCCGCGATCCTCGGACGCGTACCGCAAGCCGAACGCACGGGCGTCCTGCACGCCCTGCACATCCTCACGGAGGCCATGGATGAACCCTAGGAGACGACCGCTGCTGGCCGGCCTCGTCGCGCTCGCCACCGCCACGGCCGGCTGCGCCACGAGCGGGGCCACGGACGGCCGGCCCACGACACAGGCGCAGGCAGACCAGCAGGCCACCACACAGGCGGACCCACAAGCCACCGCGCAGACGCAGGCGGACCGGCAGGCCGAGATCGAGACCAGGAGCCGCCAGGTGATGCCGTTCGACCTGGAGCGCACCACGCACCGCTTCACCAAGACCGGCACCGGCGGCGAGCAGACTGTCACCGCGAAGGACCCCACCGACGCCCAGCAGGTCACGCTCATCCGCGGGCACTTGAGTGAGGAGGTCAAGCGCTTCGGCCAGGGCGACTTCGGCGACCCCGCCTCCATCCACGGCGGCGAGATGCCCGGCCTGCGCGAGCTGGCGGCCGGCCACGACCGGATCGACGTGCGTTACACCGAGGCCACCGCCGGAGCGCGGATCACCTACACCACCTCCGACGCATCCCTCATCAAGGCGCTGCACGCCTGGTTCGACGCCCAGGTCTCCGACCACGGCCGGCACGCCGAACACGGCTGACCCCGCCGATACCGTACCCCGGTAAGGCTCAATGGTGGTACGCGTGGATCACCGCGTGCCCCTTGCCCCGTCCGATGATCCACTTGTTGATGGGCGTGGTGACGAGGAAGGCGACGAGCAGCGAGAACGCCAGGGCGCCCCAGAACAGGAAGGAGGCGAGACCGGCATCCATCGCCCCGGGGATGATCAGCATGATGCCGTTGTCGACGATCTCCATGACCAGGATCGACAGGGTGTCGGCGGCCAGGGCGAGCCGCAGCGCCGTACGCCACTTGAGCCCCGCGCGGAACAGCCCGCGCAGGGTGAGCGCATAACCGAAGACGAACGCCAGGGCGACGGCCAGCAGGATGCTGGGCAGGTCATGCCAGCCCAGGGCGGTGGCGATGACCATGCCGAGCACCTCTCCGATGGCGCAGCCGGTCAGGCAGTGCAACGTCGCGGACGCGGCCACTCCCCAGGTCGCCTTCGGCGGCTCGTGGTGACCGTGGTCGTGGCTACTATGCGCGTCAGTAGAGGGGTGCGTTTCATGCCCACCCGAGTGCATCGATTCAGACATTGGCACCTTCTAGGTCGTTCAGTCACGCTTTCGCCCGGCCAACCTATACCCCCTGGCCGTATCGTGGCAACGCTGGGCCGGCCGCCGTCTCCTATGCGGGGTCGGACACCGGGCACGCGATGACGTGCCCGGTGTCGTCCCGCACTCAGAGCCGGTCGAGGATCCGCCGCAGCTGCGCCACCTCGGCCTGCTGCGTGGTCTCGATGGCCCTGGCCAGCTCCTTCGCCTCCGGGTTGGCGCCGCTCGACTGCTCGGTGCGGGCCATCTCGATGGCGCCGTCGTGATGGGCGATCATCTGCCGCGCGAACAGCTTGTCGAACTCGGCGCCCTTGGCCGCTTCGAGCTTGGCCAGGTCCCCTTGGGACATGATGCCCGGCATGTCATGCCCCATGCCGCCCTCCGGCGCGGCCTTGCCCCACGCGGTCAGCCAGCCCTTCATGAGCTGGATCTCCGGGGCCTGGGCCGCCTTGATCTTCGCCGCCAGCTCCTTGATCTCCGGGTCGGCCGCACGCCCGGGCGCCAGCTCGGCCATCTCGACCGCCTGCTCGTGATGCGGGATCATCATCTGCGCGAACATCACGTCCGCGTCGTTGAACGCCGCGGCCGGGCTCTGCGTGCTGACGGTGGCGGCAGGGGTGCCGGCCATCCCTTCGTGCCCGGGCGTCGCGCCGGTGTTCCCGCCACAGGCGGCCACCAGGGCGAGGGCGCCTGCGACGACGGACATCTTGCGGTTGATGCGCATGGTTGGGTGTTCTCTCGATCGGGTTGAAAGTAGGCAGCCTGTTCCGCACGAGCCACCGGCCTATATGCGCAACATCGAGAGAATCGCCAGGCGCCGGGACGTGAGCCGGGGCGGAGGCCGGGCGACCCGGCCTGCGGGCGGGCGCGTCCCGCCCGTGTCACCGCCGCGTCGCCCCACCCTGGCGCAGGTCGCGATGAGCAGCAGGATCATGAACGTCGCGAGCACGGCCAGGCAGACATCCGTCGGGTCGAACCCCGGCATCCCGCCGTCGGGGACGTGAGCCGCCATGCCCACGGGAGCGACCTCCACGCCATGGGCGGAGCCGCTGTGCCGGCCGTCCAGGTGCCCGAGAGTGTGCATGCCGCAGACGCCCAGGGCGAGGGCCACGAGCAGGACGGCGCGCAGCACCCGCACTGTACGGCGCCGCCACATAGATCCCACCGCCCCTCGCGATCAGCCACACGTCACGACACTCGCCAGTGTACTAGCGTCGATCGTAGACAGCTTCACCTCTCCCCATGCCAACAGCGCTCGGTCGTGCCACGCGCTCCCGGTCGCGCCTCTACGATCGCCGGTAGCATGTGGGGGGACTGACGGGGTGGGAGGGACTGTCACATGGCGCGTGGCCTGGGAGAGCTCGAATCCACGATCATGGATCACCTGTGGGCGATCAGGCGTCCCGCCTCTGTCCGCGACGTCCTGGAGCACCTGCGGCAGGAGCGCACGCTCGCCTACACGACGGTGATGACCGTGATGGACAAGCTGCACACCAAGGGCCTGCTCAAGCGACGGCCGGAAGGCCGCGCCTACATCTACGAGGCGGTGTCGTCGAAGGAGGCCTACACCGCCGAGGTGATGCGCGAGTCGCTGGCCACCAGCGGCAACAGGGCGGCGACGCTGGTGCACTTCCTGGAGCGGCTGACTCCGGAGGAGGCCAGCGCCCTGGACGCGGCGCTGCGGGTGTACCCGCCCGGGGGGCGCAGCTCATGATCGTGGCGATTGTCCTGGCCCTGTACTGCCTCTTCGCGGCGACGGTGCTGCCGAAGGTGCTCGGGCGGGCCGCCTGGGCCGACCGCGCGCCGCGCCTGGCCATCGCCGTCTGGCAGGCGGCAGGGGTGTCGGTGGTGGCCTCGGCGCTGTTGTCGGCGTTCGCCGTCGCCGTCCCCGCCTCCGTGGTCGGGCACGGCCTGGCCGACCTGTTCGAGGTCTGCGCCGCCCTGCTCGGCCACGAGGCGAGCCCGGACTCGGCCACCACCTACGCCGGTCTCGCCGTCGCCGGGCTCCTCCTGCTCAGAGTCGCCTGGGTGGGCGCCGCGGTCCTGCTCCGCGCCCGCCGCGAACGCCGCCGGCACGCCGAGGCGCTGTCGCTGCTCGGCCGGCACGACGGCGACCTGGGCGCGCTCGTGGTGGACTACGACGAGCGCCTGGCGTACTGCCTGCCCGGCAGGAAGGGCCACGCGGTCATCACCACCGGCACGCTGCGCTCGCTCGCCCCCGAGCAGGTCGCGGCCGTGCTCGCGCACGAGCAGGCGCACCTGCGGGGGCGCCACCACCTGCTGCTCGCCGCCGCCGAGGCCCTGGCCAGGGCGTTCCCTCGCGTGCCGCTGTTCTCGCGGGCCCGCTTGGAGGTGGCGCGGCTGGTCGAGCTGCTGGCCGACGACGTCGCGGCCCGCCGCCACCAGCGCATTCACCTCGCGACGGCCCTGGTCGGCCTCGCGACGGGGAAGGTGCCGTCGTTCGCGCTGGGCGCCGGTGGCCAGACGGCGCTGACCCGGGTCCGCCGGATGCTGCACCCGCAGGCGCCGCTCGGCCGCCGCGAGCGCCTCGCCGGTCGCCTCGCGGTCGCGGCGCTGCTCGCGGGCCCGGCCGTCCTGGCGGCGGCGCCGGGGGTCGCCGCGTTCCTCGCCCACCACTGCCACTCCCTGCTCGCCGGTTAGCCGTTCGAGCCGCACAGCGAAGGGTGGCTCCGCGCCCTCCGGCGCGAAGCCACCCCGTGCCCGTTACTTGAAGCGGCGCAGCCGCAGGCTGTTGCTGACGACGAAGACGCTGGAGAACGCCATCGCCGCGCCCGCGATCATCGGGTTCAGCAGGCCGAGCGCGGCCAGCGGCAGCGCGGCCACGTTGTAGGCGAAGGCCCAGAACAGGTTGCCCTTGATCGTGGACAGCGTGCGCCGCGACAGCCGGATGGCGTCGGCCGCCACCCGCAGGTCGCCCCGCACCAGCGTCAGGTCGCTGGCCTCGATGGCGGCGTCGGTGCCGGTGCCCATGGCCAGCCCCAGGTCCGCCTGGGCCAGCGCGGCGGCGTCGTTGACGCCGTCGCCCACCATCGCGACGACCTTGCCCTCGGCCTGCAGCTTCTTGACCACGTCCACCTTGTCGGCGGGCAGCACCTCGGCGATCACCTCGTCGATGCCGACCTCGGCGGCGACAGCTCTGGCCACGGCCCCGTTGTCGCCGGTCAGCAGCACCGGGGTGAGACCGAGCGAGCGGAGCTGGGCGACGGCCTCCTCGCTGGTCGGCTTCACCACGTCGGACACCACCAGCACGGCACGGGCCTTGCCGTCCCAGCCGACCGCGACCGCGGTGCGCCCTTCGGCCTGCGCCTCATGCAGCGCCCGCTCCAGGTCGGCGGGCAGGTGCTGGGACCACTCGGCCAGCAGCCGGGGGCGGCCGACCAGCACCGCGTGCCCGTCCACGACGCCCTGCACGCCCAGGCCCTCGACGTTCACGAAGTCCGTCACGGTGGCCCCCGAGCGGGCGATCGCCCGGGCGATCGGGTGCTCGGAGGCGTGCTCCAGCGCGCCGGCCAGGCGCAGCACCTCCTCCTCGCTCTCCCCCTCGGCCACGTGCACGGCGGTCAGCGTCATCCTGCCCTCGGTGACCGTGCCGGTCTTGTCCAGCACCACCGTGTCGATCCGGCGGGTGGACTCCAGGGCTTCCGGCCCCTTGATCAGGATGCCGAGCTGGGCACCCCTGCCGGTGCCGACCAGCAGCGCGGTCGGGGTGGCCAGGCCCAGGGCGCACGGGCAGGCGATGATCAGGACGGCCACGGCGGCGGTGAACGCGGCGCCCACGCCGTCACCGGTGCCGAGCCAGAAGCCGAGCGTGCCGAGGGCGAGCGCGATCACGATGGGCACGAAGATGCCGGAGATGCGGTCGGCGAGGCGCTGCACCTGCGCCTTGCCGGTCTGCGCCTCCTCCACCAGCTTGGCCATCTGGGCGAGCTGGGTGTCGGCGCCTACCCGGGTGGTGCGCACGACCAGCCGGCCGCCCGCGTTCACCGTCGCGCCGGTCACGGCGTCGCCCACCCCTACCTCGACCGGCACCGACTCGCCGGTCAGCATCGAGGCGTCCACCGCCGAGGTGCCCTCCTCGACCACGCCGTCCGTGGCGATCTTCTCGCCGGGCCGGACCACGAACCGGTCGCCCACCTTGAGCTCCTCGACCGGGACGCGCCGGCCGTCGGCCAGCTCCACGTCCTTGGCGCCCAGCTCCATCAGCGCCCGCAGCGCCGCCCCCGCCCGCCGCTTGGAGCGGGCCTCGAAGTAGCGTCCGGCCAGGATGAACGCCGTGACTCCCGCCGCGGCCTCCAGGTAGATGTTGCCCGACCCGTCGGTGCGCTCGATGGTGAACGCGAACGGGTGCGTCATGCCGGGCGTGCCCGCCGTACCGAAGAACAGCGCCCACACCGACCAGCCGAGCGCGGCAATCGTACCGATGGAGATCAGGGTGTCCATGGTGGCGGCGCCGTGTCGCAGGTTCGTCCAGGCGGCCTTGTGGAACGGCCAGCCCGCGTACACCACCACGGGCGCGGCCAGCGTCAGCGACAGCCACTGCCAGTTCGTGAACTGCAACGGCGGGATCATCGCCATCGCGATCACCGGCACGGCCAGCACCACGGCGGTGATCAGGCGGTTGCGCAGCGGCTGGAGCTCGTCCTGCGGCTCCTGCTCGGCTCGCTCGGCCTGGGGCGGGGCGGGCAGCTCGGCGGTGTAACCGGCCTTCTCGACCTCGGCGACGAGCTGCTGCGGGTCGACGCCCTCGGGGAAGGTGACCTTCGCCTTCTCGGTGGCGTAGTTGACCGTGGCGGTCACGCCGTCCAGCTTGTTCAGCTTGCGCTCGATGCGGTTGGCGCACGAGGCGCAGGTCATGCCGCCGATCGAGAGCTCGACCGCGTGCTGCCGGTCTTCGGTGACCTGGGACATCACCGTTCTCCTTTCTCTCGCTCAGTGGCTGTGGTCGTCGCCGTGCGCGCTCGGTGCGGGCTCCGGCTCGGGGACCTGCGGGCGCTCGCCGGCGCTCAGCGTGAAGTCGGCGGTACGGACCTCGCCCTCGTGCTGGAAGTCCAGGAAGAGGCGGTAGTCGCCGGTGCTGGGCACCTCGGCGTAGAAGACGATCTCGGGGCCCGCCTCGGTCTTGCCGTCGCCGGGTGCGCCGTCGGGATGGACGTGCAGGTAGGCGAGGTCGCCGGCGCGCAGGGCCACCAGGTGGCCGTAGGCGCCGAGGTAGGGCTGCAGGTCGGTGACGGGCTTGCCGTCCTTGGCGACCTTGAGGGTGAGCTTGCTGGACCGCCCGGGGGTCAGCTCGCCGTCGATGGTGACCTCGTAGCCGTCGACCGTCGCCGTGCGGCTCTGCTTCGGCAGTGCCTCGGGCTGGTAGTCACCCGCCACGGACAGGTCGGCGCCCAGGGTCAGAGCGCTGCCGCCGGTCGGCGCGAAGTCGGCGAAGGCGCGGTACGGGCCCGCCTTCGGCAGCGTCAGCTTCACCGACCAGACGCCGTCGGGCGCCATCTCGGGGTGCACATGCTGGAACGTCGTCAGGTCGCGGGAGGCGACGATGAGGTGCAGCTTCTTGTCGTGCTCGACTTCGTAGCCGGTGACCGGCCTGCCGTCGGGGCCGGTCACGGCGAAGCGGAAGTCGGCCGGCTCGCCGGGCTTGATCGTCGTGGTGATCGGGTTGAGGGTGTAGCCGTTCTCGGACACTTGGAGCCCCCCGGGGGTATCTTCCTGCACCTGCTCGGTGGCGTGCTCCCCGTGCGCCGCGCTCGCGCTCGCGGTGGGCGCCGCCATGGCGGCGTGGTCCTCGGCCGCCGGCTGCGTGCCGACCGGCCCGACCACCTTGCCCACACCCAGGGCGCCGCCGAAGACGACGGCCAGCCCCAGCACGTACGAGCCGAGCTTCATCGCGGTGTTCACTGGTTCGCCACTTCGTAACCGGCCTCTTCGACGGCGGCGACGATCTTCGCCGGGTCGACGGGGCCGTCGCTGTCCACGGTCAGCAGGCCGGTCGCCAGGTCCACCTCGACACCGGTGACACCGGCCACTTCGCCGACCTCCTCCTTGACCGAGCTGACGCAGTGGCCGCAGGTCATGCCCTTGACGGTGTAGGTGGCGGTGCTCATATCGATCTCTCCTTCAATCCGTGGGTCAGGAACGAACAAGTCTCGCGATGGCGTCGGAGGCCTCCTTGACCTTGGCCTCCGCCTCGGGCCCGCCCTTCAGCGTGGCCTCGGCGACGCAGTGGGCCAGGTGCTCCTCGAGCAGCGCCAGGGAGAACGACTTCAGCGCGCTGGTCGCCGCCGACACCTGCGTCAGGATGTCGATGCAGTACTTGTCGTCCTCGACCATCCGCTGCAGGCCGCGGACCTGCCCCTCGATGCGGCGCAGGCGCATCGCGTGGTCCTGCTTGCTACCGGTGTATCCGGCCATGTCCACCCCTCTCCTCGGTCGGCCGCTCGTGTCAACACCATACCCCCCTATGGTATTCCTGGCAACCGATCGGCCGGGGGTTGACATATACCCCCCACTGGTATTTATTGGCCGTCGCACATACCCCCTAGGGGTACTGAGGAGACTGGAGAGAACCCATGTCATCACCATCCCCCCGGCGCTGGACCGCCCTGGCCCTGATCGCCACGGCCCAGTTCATCGTCATCATGGACACCTCGATCATCGGCGTCGCCCTGCCCCGCATCCAGCAGGACCTGGGCTTCTCCCAGGAGAACCTGTCCTGGGTCTTCAACGCCTACGTCGTCGCCTTCGGCGGCCTGCTCCTGCTGGGCGGCCGCCTGTCGGACCTGCTCGGCGCCCGCCGCGTCTTCGGCGCCGGCTGGCTCATTCTGCTCGCCGGCTCACTCCTGGCGGGCATCGCCCCCGAGGTATGGGTGGAGCTGACCGGCCGCGCCGTCCAGGGCGTGGGCGCCGCGCTGATCGCCCCGTCGGCGCTCACCCTGCTGATGATGCTCTTCGGGCACAACCCTGGAGAGCTGACCAAGGCCCTGGCCCTGTACGGCGCCGCCGCCCCCGCAGGCGGCACGGCCGGCGTCTTCCTCGGCGGCGTCATCACCGAGTACCTGAGCTGGCCGTGGGTCTTCTACATCAACCTCCCCATCGCGCTGATCGCGCTCCTGACCACCGGCGCGCTGATGCCCGCCGCCCCCTCGCGGCGCGGCTCCATCGACGTGGCCGGCACGCTGACCGTCACCCTCGGCCTCGGCGCCGCCGTCTACGCGATCGTCCGGGCGCCCGAGACCGGCTGGGGCTCGGCGCAGACCTGGCTCGTCCTGGCCGCCGCCGTGGTGCTGCTCGGCGCGTTCGTCGCCATCCAGGCCCGCCGCCACGAGCCGCTGATGCGCCTGTCGATCTTCCGTACGCCCGATCTGGCCGCCGCCAACCTCACCCAGCTGCTGCTGGGCGGCGCCTGGATCCCGATGTGGTTCTTCCTGAACCTCTACCTTCAGCAGGTCCTCGGCTACAGCGCCTTCCCCAGCGGCGCCGCGCTCGTGCCGATGACCGCCCTCATCATGATCGGCATGATCGCCCTGGCGCCCCGGACCATGAACCGCCTCGGCGCCAAGGCCACCACGGTCACCGGCCTGCTCCTGCTCGCGGCGGGGATGGCCTGGCTGTCGCTGATCAGCCCGGACGGCGGCTTCGTCACCGACGTCCTGCCCGCCAGCCTCGTGGCCGCCCTGGGCATGTCGCTGGCCTTCATCCCGTCCCTCGGCACCGCCATCTCCGCCGCCCGCCCGGAGGAGGGCGGCCTCGCCTCGGGCATCGTGAACACCAGCTACCAGATCGGCTCCGCGCTCGGCCTGGCCGCCATGACCGCCGTCGCCACCGCCAACGGCGCCGGACGGCTCGGCGACCCGACCGCTCTCACCAGCGGCTTCTCCGCCGCCTTCGTCGGCGCCGCCGCCATCGCCCTGGTGGGCGCCCTGACCGCCGCCACCACCCTGCGCAGCCGCACCGGCGCCGGGCAGGTCAACGCCTCGCGTGGGTGACGGGCAGCGGTGGCCGGGCCGGCGCCCCGGATCCAGTGGAGGTAGGAGAAGAAGCTCGCCACGGTGTTGATGACGGCGGCCACGTCCAGCCAGGCGTGGCCGCCGTCCCACGCCGCGGCGAACACCAGCACCTTCCCGGCGAAGACCGCGGCCGGTTCGCCTGGATCCACGACGTGCGACAGCCTTCAGGCGAGGAACGGGGACAGCAGCCAGGCGGCGGCAGCGCCCGCGAGCAGCCAGGCACCGATCTGGATCAGAAGGTACTTCCTGCGCACCAGCCTGCTCATCGCGAAGAGCTGGCCGGCCAGCGTTTCCAGCTCCGCCCGCGCCGACCGTTCGAGTGCGGCCACGAGCCCCTGGGCCGAGTCCTGCGCCAGCACGTCGCCGTAGAAGCCGACCAGCGTGGCGCTCACGGCCACCGCGCCCATGCCGAGGAGTACGGAGGCCTTGGTGTCCGCGCGGATCGCCTCCCCTCTGACCTCGTCCAGGATGCGCCGGGCGGTACCGGCCGGCCAGGCGCGGGAGGGTTGTGCGGTCATGCCCGGCCCGGTGATCCGGTGCGGGCCGCCTTCACCTGGGCGATGAGCTCGTCCATGCGCTGGCGGCGCTCGGCCTCCTGAGCCGCGCCGGCCAGCCGTGCGGTGTGCTCCTCCTGCGCGACGAGCAGTTTGATGCGCGTTTCCTCCCGGTGCAGCCGGGCTTCCTGCTCACCGGTGCGCAGCCGTTCGTTGAGCCTCAGGTCGTTCTCGTGCGACCGTTCCCTGCCGGCGAGCTGGGCGGCGAGTCTGCGGTCGTACGCGCCGGGTTTGGAGAGCAACTTGGACAGCACCGGAAGGCAGTCGATGAGGATGAGCATGCCGGCGAGCAGCAGGTGCGCCCACCAGACCGTCCAGCTCAGCGCCGCCAGCGCCTTGAGCGCCTCGAAGCGTTCGAGGACGCCGGGGATGGCGGCGTGCTTGGCCCGCTCGGCCGCGAGTCTGAGGTCGATCTGCTGCTGCACGTCCCGGTGGTAGGCGGCCGTATCGGCGTTGAACTTCTTGGTGAGCTTCCTGACGGTAGTCCGCAGGGTGGCGAGCTCACGTTTCTTGGCGTCCAGGCCGAACTCGGCGCGGAAGCTCCGCAGGTGCTTGTCGCGGACCCCACAGCGCTTGCCCTCCCCCGGGATCCCGCTCATGCCCTTGCCTGTGTCGCCGCGGCACTCCTTGCTCCACTCTTCGTGCCCTCTCATCTCCTTCTCGAGCAGCGGGTTCACCTGTTTGGTGAACGCGTCCAGGTCGGCGATGGCGCGATCGAGGGGCCGCCGGTCAGGGTGGACGAGGTTGAGCTGGTACGACCGGCAGTCGACGCCGGGCGTGGGCTCGGGATGGCAGTTCCTGTACGCGTCGCGCAGTGCCCGCTCGTCCGCCAGCTTTCCGGCCGCGATCTGCGTGGTGACGGCGGACTCGAAAACCTTGAGCGTCAGCGGCTCCGAGATCAGGAAGCCGAGCACCAGGGCGATCAGGAGCCGGGGCAACAGGCGGTAGACGCGGCCGGGCCCGATCACCCCGTGCGAGCTCGCGATCAGCCAGCTGTCGATGACGCAGATTACGACTCCCCACAGCGCGGCACCCGCGATACTCGCCACCAGCCCCGCCTGCACGAACTGGCTGAGCGCGATCCACAACGACACCGCTGCCAGCACGGCGGTGCACACGACGATCGCACCGGTGCGGGTGAGCCTCGGCCCTTCTTCCGGCACCCAGTCCAGCACGTCCTCTCTCACCCCGATGAGCCCGCGCAAGGCCGGCCCGATGCCGTGCCGACGGGAGAAGGGCGGCCGGTGACGACCGGGAGCGCGGGTGACCTGCTCCCGGTCGATGACCGCCGTCATCTCCCGGCCTCCTCTTCTGGCAGGACGGCACCCGCGTGGCCGGCGGCGCTCTCGATCGGCGTGACGATCTCGGCATCGATGACCCCGGCGTCGACGGGCCCCGCCCCCTGCGTCACCACGGTCGGCTGCTCGGAGCTCATGCAGGTTCGCAGAAGGAAGGACGTCACGGCGCCCAGGTCCGCGAAGTCGAAGGCGCCCCTGCCCGCCAGCACTTGCGCCAGCTTCGTGCTGGACTCGACCTGCCGTTCCTCCCGCTGATGCTCCCGGTCCCGGTGCTCCTTGGCATCCTTCCACTCGCGCTCCTCACGCATGACGGCCGTGCTCTCCGCCTGCAGTCGGACCTGGGCCGCGATGCGCTCCCTCTCCAGCTCCCCCTCGCGGTCATGCTCGTCACGACGCGCCTCGAGCTGCCGCAGCGCGTGGGCCGTCTCGTGGGCGAGCGTGTCCTGGCGTGCCTGGGCATCGGCCTCGATCTGCTGGCGGTTGAGTTCCAGCTGGCGCCGGTGCCGCCGCTCCTCCTGTTGTTCGTCCCTCTCGCGGTCGAGCTGGACCCACAGCCGGTTCTCCTGGCCCGCCTGCTCGCGTTGCCGTTGTTCCCGTGCTGCGGTGACGCTCTCGTCGTGGCGGCGGATCAGCTCCTTGACGTCGAGCTCGCCAGACACGACGGCGAGGGCGAGGGCTGCGTACGGCTCTCCCCCGGTCTCCTGAGCGAACAGCTTGGCCCTGCCGAGGTCGGCGGCGAGCCGGCGCCGACTCTGCTCCTGCAGGAACTCGGCCTCCGCCTGCTCGTGCTCGCGGGTGATCTCCCGGGCGCGGGCGGCGTGGGCGAGCCGTTCGCGTTCGTTCTCGGCCTGGGCGCGGGCCAGGTCGCGCTGGTTCTGCGCCTGGGTCAGAGCCAGCTCGCGTTCGTTCTCGGCCTGCGCGCGGGCCAGGTCGCGGGCGAGCCGATGCTCTTCGAGCCGGTCGTCGCGCTCGTACGCGCGCCGCTGGACCTCGATCTCACGCTCCAGCTCGATCTCATGCTTGCGCCGCCTGTACTCCCTGGTCTGCTCCGCTTGCACGCGCTGCTCGTCGAGCACGTCGATGCCGGTGATCCGCACGCGCATGCCCGGGAGTTCGAGCGGCGTCAGCTGGGCGTACATCTCCAATTCGAGCTGCGCGTCGGCGCGTACGGCCGCCGCCTCCTCGATCGGGTGCCGGACGCCGAGCTGGTGCAGACCGTCGTACCCGCGCAGGTACGCCCGGGCGGCCTCGGCCAGGTCCCGATGGCCGGCCCGGACCACGGCGACCTCGTCCACGACCGTCCAGGCGAACGTCACCCGCAGGATGAACTCCTCGGCGCCGCGCCACGGCAGCCGCATCTCCACGGTGATGGGCTTGTCTCGGGTCAGATCCACCACGCTGTAGCTGACCGCGTTGACCACGTGCTTCTCGCGCTCGCCCAGGTGCCGGTGCTTGCTGCTGAGGTAGGTGTCGCCGTCGGTGAGGACCACGGCCTCGTGCGGACGGGGCACCGGGATGTCGCCCGTGGACCGCTCGCGAGCGCCCAGCCCGAACGGGCCGCGCCTGCCGGCCTGGGGCAGGCTCTCCTGCGAGGTGATGGGGTAGGGCAGGGTCATGATGACTCCAGGATTGAGGAGACGAGGGAGACGAAACGTGGAGTGCGACCCTTGGCGCGGGTGACCGCGTACCGGGTGAACTGGGTCGCGAACAGGCGGCGCTCGTGGGCGGGCAGCGCGGCCCGCAGCGCCGTGAGCAGGTCGTGGACCGTCCCCTCCGCGCCGTCCACCGAGCGGAGGAGAGTGTGGATGGAGTCGAACACGACGGCCCGTCTGGGCTGGTTGATCAGGATCAACGCCCACAGGTCGGCGAACGCCCCCGCGTCCCGGGGCTGCTCACACAGGTGCCGCGCCGCTACGAGACCCTCGCCGGACCGTGCGCCGAGCACGGCGATCGCGATGTCGGCGGCATGCCCCCACTGGGTCAGGTTCCTGCGGCCCGCCTCGCGCAGCCGCGAGACGAGGCTGCGCAGCACGATCTTGCTGTCGGCGCTGTCGTTCGCGGTCTGGCCCAGGTAGAGCCGCGGGATCGCGGCGGTGGCCTCGGGGCCGACCGGCGCCGGCCGCTCCGACAGGTTCCACAGGTGCCACAGCGCGTCGCTCAGATAGCGCAGGCCGACGGTCTCGGAGAACGCCTGGGCCGCCGTGCAGTTGCGCAGCTCGTCCTTGCTGCGCGCCCATCTGATCGCGGTACGGCGGGCCAGCGGCGCCATGGCGTCGTTGAGGCACATCAGCGACAGCACGTTCACCGCCTCCTTCGCCCGGGTGCGCCGCTGGTCGGCGGACCACGGCTGGAGGAGGTGGGCGCGCACACCGTGGAAGTCGTGCTCAGCGAGCAGCGCCACCCCATCCGCGACGTGGGCGCGCACCGCCGGATCAGGCTCGTCGACCAGCGTGTCGAGCCAGCCGTACACGTTCTGCCAGAAGTCCTCCGGATAGCGTTCGCGCAGCGCGGCCAGGACGTGCGATCGGTACCTCCCGGATCTGAACTGCAGGCAGCGCGCGCTCTGCCCCGAGATCGGGTCGACCTCCTCGGCGGCGCGGGTAACGACGGTGATCAGGGACTTCTCGTCGCGCTTCCTGCTGGGCGTGAGCGCGGCGGGCAGCGCGGGCTCGCTCGCGATGCCCGCCGGCAGGACGGCGTCCGCCAGCCGGCAAGCCCATGGCTCGAATACTCTTTCCGGCAGCCCGTGAAGGAACACCGCGGCCGTCGCCTCGAGCACGTCACGCGGATCGTGTCCCTCGTCGAACCACCTTTCGACGTCTCTGCGGTGCGCGAGGTCGAGGCCGGCGAGAGAGGTCGCGACATCCATCCCGCTCGCCAGGTTCCCCGCGAAGCGCACCAGATCGGGCAGGCTGTGCCGGCGCAGCTCCGCCAGGTCCGCCCCTTCGGGACGCACGCCGTATCTGGCCAGAAGGTCTTCGGGAGGCGGCGGCTCCCAGTGGAAGTGCGGGATGAGTGAGGACAGCGGCTGCTCCCTCGTGATGACGAGGTGCACCCCCTTGACGCTGCGGATCTTCGTCGCCAGCGCGGCGACCTCGGCGTCACCGGCCCTGGGCCCGGCCCCCTCGCCCGACCAGCCGAAGATCACGTATGCCCTGTCGTCGTCGCACTGGAACGCGAGCAACTCGTCCACGGGCTGATCGGGCAGCATGATCGGGGGGCGGCTCTTGCCCAGGTCCGCCATCAGGTTGAGCGCGCCCGTGCGCTTGCCGCCGCCCCGTGCGCCGTACAGGACGACGACGCGCTCGTCCCGCAGTGCTTGGAGAGCCGGCGCGTGGGCGCGCGGTGGTGCGTACCGGTCGATCGCCTTGGCCATCATGCCGGACGGCACCTCGCCGGACAGGCGGTGCGTGGCTCGCAGGCCACCGATGCCGATCGTCGTGCCGGTGCCGGTGGTGAGCGAGTCGATCTGGACGAACTGGACGGATACCTGTGGTGTCGTGGTCATCGGTTGACTATCCCGATCACACCGTGGTCGCCCAGCCGCACCGCGCCCTTGAACACGTTCCGCACGTGCTGCGCCGGGGCGCGGTCGTCCTCGCCGGCCGGCTCGTCCTGGTGCAGGTCGAGTGCGTGCACGTCGGCACCGGGCACGATCAGCCATGCCGTGCCCCGATACTTCTTGACCACGACGGAGACCTCCCTGAACTCCTCGGGCCGCCACCCCGAGAGGCGGGTGGCCACAGAGCTCTGGTAGATCTCGTCCGAGACGATCAGCGCGAGCTGGGCGTCCCTGACAGTCGCGATCGCGGTGCGCACCGGTGCGGCGTCCACGAGCCGGCCTGCCACGATGGGGGTCTTGCCGATATATCCGTTGGCGCCCGCGGCGAGCGGACCGGTGTGCGCGGACAGGCGCAGACGCATCGGGGGTCCGTCGTCCCTGGTCGCGTTCTTTTCGCGCAATCGCTGGTGCAGGTTCCGCACGAAGTCGCCGACGAGGCGGGGCTCCGCGTCGAGGGAAGGCAGCACGGCGAAGACGCCGTCGCCGCTCTCCTGGATGTCCCAGCGATCGTGGTCGAGCCGCGCGACCTCCGCGGCCTGAGCCAGCAGGTCGCGGAAGACGGCTTGGTCGGTGGCCTGACGCGGTGGGCCGCCCGCGCTGTAGCCGACGATGTCGGCCGTGAGCAGCAGACGACGGAAGGTTTCTGGCATGGGGACTCCCATCGAGGTGGTGGGTGGTTCCGGGGATGCGGGCAAGTGGCGGCATCCGGTCCGGGGTGGGCAAGCTTGGCATGGCCGTTCCGCTCAGAAGGCGGACTGATACGGCTTCTGCGTCACTTGAGGGTGCTCAGGTCACTCCCATGACCCGGCCATGCGCCGCAGGCGGGCCACGTCGAGAATGATCACTCTTCCGTACGCGTTCTTGGCGACGCCCGCGTCGCGCAGGGTGCGCATGGCGTTGCCGGCGGCGTCCTTCCTGGCCCCGATGAGCCGGCCGAGCTCCTCCTGGGTCAGGGGCACGCCCAGATCACGGCCTTCCGTAACGGGATGGCCGTGGCGCTCCGACAGCTCGGCGAGCACGCGGACGAGGCGGGTGAGCACGTCGTACCCGCCCAGGTCCGCGCGCCGCCGGTTCGCCCAGCCGAGCCGGCCGGCCATCTGCCTGGTCACGGCGCGCCACGCTGCTGGATGACGGCGTAGGAACGCGGCGAACGTGTCCTTGGGGATGGCGTGCACCAGGCAGTGGGAGCAGACAGTGACTGTCGCGGACCTGGGCCGGTCGCAGAGCGGCGCCAGCTCTCCGACCAGATCTCCGCTGACGCGGATGCCCAGCAGCACCTGCTCGCCGTTCTCCAGGTCGATGGTCACCTTCACCAGGGCGTCGCGCCCTCCAGGAGCCGGCCTCAGCAGGAAGACGTGCTCGTCCTCCGGATCTCCTTGACGGATGAGGACGTGCCCGGCCCGCCGGGGCGTGGCTGGGCTGAGCACGAGGAGTTCCCTGCCGGTGGCGGTGTCCAGCTCGGACATCAGCGTGCCCGCGGGCCACGGATCCGCCGTACGAGAGGTCATCCCGGCCCTCCCTCCACCTCGTGCCTCATTCCTTCATCCACCTCGAGGAAGCGGAAGCCTCAACGGCAGGCGGGAAGATGCATCGCCTCGACGTACCCCCAACGGCCGGAGTTGGGCGCGTACCCGAGGATCCACTCGGTGGGCCCGTGCGAGCCGCAGGCCGCGGTGGTGAGGTAGAACGGGTCGCCGGCACGCACGTTCCCGATCACGAACGACGCCGGCGCGCTGCGGACGGATCCGACGGAGTCGGGACGGATGAGCGCGCGCCGCGTCGTGTCGGCCGGCGGCGAGCTGATCGGCACGGTCGTCAGCTGGTTGTCGCCGCCGATGGCCTGGAGGTCCTGGACCGGAGTGCCGCGGTCGCCGCCGCTGTAGGCCGACGAGTCGCCCAGGCACGACCTGTTGATGAACCCCCAGTTGGGACGGCTGTTCTTGGAGTAGTCGAGGACCAGGGCGTAACCCTTGTAGGTGTAGCGAACCCCCACGGCGCCACCCCGCTTCTTGGCCCACGAGCGATCCGGCACGCCCGGCTTGGGGAAGTTCTCATGAATGCGGCAGTCGCGCGTCAGGGTCGTCCGGTGCGTGTAGTGCGTCTCGGCCTGAGCGGAGGCCACCGCCGGGGTGGCTGCCACGACCGCGAGGGCGCCCAGCGCGGTGATGAACTTTGTACGCATGCGTTTACTCCTGAGGTTGCCACTACGAGGGTTCGCTGATGCGACCGCTTCGTATTCTTAGCCCTCCCAAGACAGCGATACGAAGATTTCTCGTGTGAAATTTTGCGAAAGGCAGAGAAATCCCTGAAAAGCGCTGAAAGTCCACCTTGGACCGGTTCGACCAGCTTCGAGGGGCAGCGTCCGGGGATGCGAATTTAGCTCATTAAGCCCTTTCTTGAAAAGATCTTCAGGTAGGGTTGCCCCCAGTTTCCACGCCTCCCACCTGGGTGAAAGCACCTTTCGCCATGCCTGAAAGGGGTCAACGTGTCAACAGACGGCCACAATCTGGACGAAAGTAACTTCGGGGGAGTGACGACGCTTCACGACCGGTTGACGGTCATTCTTGCTGCGACCGGTACTACTCAGACGGCACTCATAAGGAAGATGGAGCGATTCGGCTTCGTCATGTCCCCCGCCACCCTCAGCAGGATGCTCACCGGAAAGCGCATGATCAACGAGAGAGAACTCGAGATGATCTGCAAGGCGCTGGGGCGGGACGAATATCTCCCGGAGCTGCTGGCGTTGCGCGACGGAGGCGCTCCGCACCCACCAGCGCCGCCCCCTCCATCCCCTCCGCCCTCCGGGACGAGAGCCACCACCGAGACGCAACCGATCGGCTCCGGCCCTCGCCGGCACCTGTTCAAGGCCGGGCTCGCGGGCCTGGCCACCATCGGGCTGATCACCGTCGTGGCCTTCATGATCTCGCAGGGCTCCGCCCCTACCGCGTCCGTGCCGACTTCCTCGAAGACCCACAACAGCCCGGCCACCTCGGTCGCCCTGCCCGACTGCACCCGGCACGAGGTCTCCGCCAAGGACCTCTGGCTGCGTGACGAGTACGGCTCGACACTCGTGGAAATCGTCCAGGGCACGAAGCTCACCGTCAAGAACACCCGTAACCCCCGAGGCCACAGGTACTGGGAAGTCGTCACGGACGACGGCAAACGCGGCTGGGCCGACCACCGGCACATGAAGCCGCTGTGTCCCGTGGGCTGACCGCTGCCGCAGCGCCGCAGCCTGCCATGAGTCGCCTGGCGGTGGCGCACGAGCACCCGCGCGAACGCCGTCGGCCCGCGACGCCGGCGGGCCCTGTGACCGGAGAGGGTCATCACAGGGACCGCCGACGTCGCGGGGTCATCTCACTGGGCGGAGGGGGACGAACGGCCGGTCAGGGAGTGGTGAACAGCCACCACTGGGGGGTGCCGTTCTGCGCGCAGAAGTAGGACACCCATTGACCGGCCTGCTGCCCTTGGTTGCCGGCCACCCAGCAGACCTCGTAGCTGGCGTAGGGGCCGTATACGGACTGGGCCGTGGCGGGAGAGACGCCGACGCCCAGCGCCAGGCAGATGGCGGCGGCGAGGCCGGCGAGCAGGCGGGTTGCGTGCTTCATCGTTGATTCCTTTCTGGAGAGGTTCAGCAGGCGAGGAGGAGCGAGAAGGGCCGGTCGTCGTCGACGCTTCTCGGGCTGGGGCCGGAGGGGGTGGCCGTGCGGACGAAGAGCGTTCTCCCGTCGACGGCGCCGACCAGGATGGACGCGCTGCCCGGGCCGGGGTCGCTGCCGCCGTTGGTGTTGATCGTGCCGGTGAGGGCGCAGCGGCTGATGTCGGCGTTCGTCCTCAGGTTGTAACGCCCCTGGCCGAACTTGTTGACGTTGCCGATGCCCGAGGCGGCGAGCAGATTTCCGTTCGCGGCCACCTTGGCCCAGAACGTCGTGCCCGCGGCGGCCCGCGCGGAGGCGTTCTGTGCCGTCGCCGCCGAGATGGTGAAGGCGCTGCCCGCGACGAGAGCGGCGGAGGCCGCCACCGTCAGGAGAAGCCTGGTCGAATTTTTCATTTCTACCTCCTGGGAGAGTTCCTGCGGAATGGAGATGGGCGCGCGGGATCGGAATATGAGTGAGGGGTGCGGGCGAGGTCAGATGTTGTGCGAGAAATCGCCGCCGAAGCCCGCGATGAAGACGTGGCTGTCGATCTGGCCGGCGGCGAAGAACATCGAGATCCCGCATCCGAAGTTGATGCCGTCGCGGCCCACGGGGAAGACGTTGTTCCCGCTCAGGGCGTGCACATGATCGCCTTCGATGCCGAGGTTGTCCCTGGCCAGGATGCGGTTGGGGCCGTCCCAGACGTGCACGTGGAGGAGTGAGCTGGTCTCCCGGGCGTGGAAGAGGATGAGCACCCTGTCGAGGGTGGCGCGGCGGTCCTCGACGATGACGGGGGTGGGAATGGCCAGGTGGATCCAGTCGCCGCCGTTCGCGGGGAGCGAGAAGGTGACGCCGAATCCCTGGCGGAATGCGTTCGTGGCGGGATTCTCGGCCACGGCCGTGAAACCGTGCTGCCATGATGCGTACGCTTTTGACATTGTCATTCTCCTTGCGGTCCGGCTTTTTCTGATGACTCAAAGATAAAAGGCCGCAGGAGAAGCTCGATATCCCTAAGGTTGGGGGGCCGCATTTCTCGAAAAGGTGCCCATATGGGGCTCAGCTGCTGAGCAACATCAAATCCGGCCACACGGCGGGGACGAACTAGGGCTGTGCACCGCAGGACTTCTCGCTGACCAGCGCCGTCGGCGGGAAGTCCTGAGGGTGGTGCCTGCTTCGGCGGAAACGGTGAAACCCATGGTGCCGGCGACACCTCGGGTCCGAGCATGGCTCGGCGCGGGTGGACCCCGTGTGCCCCGTGATCCGCGCAGCCCGGTTGCTGACCCTACGCGCAGGTCTTCTTCTCAGGGGCGCAGAACTCGACCTCCGGGTAGCTCGCCGACGGCTTGTCGAGCAAGGGCTGCGGCTTCTTGCGCAGATGCTGGTCGAAGAAGGCCACGACGTACCTGCGAGTGATGGCCATGGCACGAGCGCCGGGAATCTCGGCACCGTCCTCGATCCCGAGCTGATCGACCAGCACCCCGAGGTCGGTGAAGGACAGGTGCACGGCTCCCGTCACGAGCAGCCAGCGCTTCCAGCCGTGCAGCCCCGCCCAGACACCCTCCCAGTTCGCGCCGGTGCCGGGCCGGCCCGGCGTGTACGTGGCGGGCTTGCCCAGCAGCAGGAACGGCCGGGACAGCCCGGCTTCGGGCAGCGGGGTCTCGACGGTGCCGTCCACGTCGATGCCGGCCCGCAACCGGGAGTCGGCGGCCATGGCCGCGAGCGTGCTCGCACCGCCGGCGGACTGGCCGGACATGGCGATCCTGGCGGGGTCGATCAGCCGCGCGTGCTTCCACTTCGGGTGCGCGCCGGTCAGCTCGTCCAGGACGAAGGAGACGTCGGCGGCCCGGCCCTGCTCCAGCTTCTTCCAGACGTCCGGGTCCTTCTTCATCTCGCACGTGACGCAGGTCGTGACCCGCCCGTCGGGGAAGGTCTGCGCGACGTTCTCGTAGGTGTGGTCGACGGCGGCCACCACGTACCCCCTGCTCGCCAGCTCCTCGGCCAGGCCGGTCAGCTCGGACCTGGGCTTGCTGTGCCCCGGGGAGAGCACGACGAGGGGCAGGCTGCGCGCGCGTCCCGCAGGGCGGGCGTCGGTGAAGGCGTGGGTGCGCACCTTGCTCAGCGTGTCGGCCGGGATGCCGGTGATGCCGCCGTCCTTGAGAAGCAGCTCGGACTCCTTGGGCGTCATGTACTGCGCGCGGTGACGGCCAGGCGCCTTGGCCGGGTACCACAGCGAGACCATGAGCTCGCGCGCCTTGACACCGGGCACCCAGGGGTCGGGGCGCGAGGTGTCCTTGAGGTGCAGGGACGTGGTGCCGACCGGCCGCGAGCCGGTGGGCTTGGGCAGGTGCAGCTCAGCGGCGGCCGAGGCGGACGCGGAGGACGAGGCCGGGCCGAGGCTGGTGGCGGCCATGACGGCGACGAGCCCGGTAACAGCGATCAGGTGACTCATGCCGAGTGACTATACGCTAAGGGTATACGCTTGATGTATACCGCCTTCTACAGTTGAGGAGCTTTGATCACGGTCGGTCTCGATCAAACCGGGCCGCTTATGCGCCCTGACCCTGCGCGGCGCTGGCCGGCTCGAACCAGGTGGCCGAGATCGACCCCTGCACCTTCAGCATCAAGCGCCGGATCGACCTGCCCGGCCATCCCTGCCCGATCTCCCTGGCTCTGACCGGCGAACGGCTGTGGGTGGGCTACGGCTGTTCGGCGCGTTCGAGGGCGGCTTCCTCGCTCTCGACCTGGCGGCGACCTCCGCCCGCTCCCACCCCGCGCGGCACGATCGACGGCGGGACGCACGACCATTCGGAGGTACGGGACCTCGTGCTCACCTCCGACGGAACCCGGGTGATCTCGGCGTTCGACACCCCGTACCGGTTCGACACCTGGGACACCACGACCCTGTCCCGGACCGGCCACTACGGCCGGCACCACGAGGCGTTCCCCACAGGACTGGCGATCAGCCCGGACGACACCCACGTCGCCGGCGGCCGTGACGGGAACACCGATGTCACGGTCTACGACGCGGCGACCGGCGCGCCGGTCTTCTCCGAGGACGCCCCGGCGGGCAGATTCGTCACGGGCGGGCTCGCGTTCTCGGGCACGAGCCTCTACGCCCTGCTGAGAGGGGCCGGGGACCGGCTGCGCCTGCGGCGGATCGAGGACGTCACCCCCGCCCCGGCGCCGCCGGCCTGACCGATCACCCCAGGGAGTCGAGCCGCTTGCGCCCCTTGTCCGTCAGCGACGCCAGGTGCACCCCCACGCCGAAGGTGGTCAAGCCCGACCTGGCCGCCTTCGTGAACTCCGCGACCACCGACTCCGACGGGAACTCCTTGACCAGGACGTCATAGGCCGCGAATCCGTGGTCGCGGATGGCGGCGAGGACCATGTCCGTGTTCAGCTCGGAATGTTCCACGATCTCCTCCAGCAGGGTCGCCTTGCCCTTCACCATCCCACCGTCCGGCGAGACCTGCCATCCCATGAGGACTTCCCCGCGGCCGGGACGCGCCACTGCTACAGTGATCGACTCCATCGAGTCGATCAAGGAGGAAGGACGATGAACCGATCGAACGCCTTACGCATCGGACGCTCGGCACTGGCGGTCGCGGGAGCCGTCACGCTGATCGCCGTCGCGTCCCCCGCACTCGCCGCCCAGAAGGCCACGCTGGGGCCGTACGGGTACGGCAGCCTGAAGCTCGGCATGAGCACCGCGAAGGCCAAGGCGACCGGCAGGCTCATCCGCAAACCGGCGGGCGACCACGCCGGGTGCACGGGCTGGGACCTGAAGGAGAAGCCGTACGGCGAGTACCAGGTCGGGGCGATCATCTCCAAGAAGTACGGGCTCACCATGATCGTCGCGCATGCCGGCATGAAGACGCCCAAGGGCATCGGCTTCGGCTCCACCAGGGCCCAGCTCAAGGCCGCCTACCCCGACCTGCGGCGCGGCCCGGGAGGCTTCCCCACCGCTAGCGTGCCCGGTAACAAGAAGGCCTATTACCTCTTCTACGTGTCCCGCACGGACAACCGGGTCGCCGGGATGTCGCTGGTACTCGCCAAGCACGACTGCCGCAAGTACTGAAGCGCCCGTGAGCCGCGGCCTCAGCGCAGGGGGTCGAAGTCGGCCAGGGCTTCCGGCTGCTTGCCGGTGGTGATCCACTCGGCCAGCAGCCGGCCGGTGATCGGGCCGTGCGCCAGGCCCCACATGCCGTGCCCGCCCGCCACGTACACGGTGGGCGCCACCGTCCTGCCGATGAGCGGCCGACCGTCCGAGGTGATCGGGCGCGGCCCCACCCAGGCGTCGGTCCGCTCGTCCCAGCGCACGCCCCGCAGCAGGGGACGGACGGAGGCGATGATGGCCTCCAGGCGGGCGGGCACCTGCGGCGCGTCCGGGTCGCGGAACTCCATCGTGCCCGCCACCCGCAGCCCGCCCCGGTAGGGGGTGCAGGCGACCCGGACATCGGGCAGGTAGAGCGGGCCGGGGACGGGATGGTCGACCGGCACCGTGAAGGAGTAGCCGCGACCCGCCCGCACCGGCACGCGCACGCCCCACTGCCTGGCCAGGCGGGGCAGCCAGGCGCCGGTGGCGAGCACCACGGCGTCGGCGGACAGCATGGTGCCCTTGGCCGAGCGGACGACCGCCTTGCGGTCGTCGGTGCGCACCTCGTCGACCTCGAACGCGTACAGGGTCGCGCCCCGCCGCATGACCGCCTCGCCGAGGGCGTGCACGAAGGCGCCCGGGTCGACGTAACGCTGCCCGCCGATGCGCACCCCCGCGCCCAGCTCCCCGCCGGCGAGCGGGACCTGCTCGGCGAGCCCGTCCCGGTCCAGCACGGTGTGCTCGACGTGCTGCCCGACCTGCTGGAGCCTGCGCAGCTCGCGCAGCAGGCCCTCGGCCTGCCGTGAGGTGCGGAACGCGGCCGTGATCGGCGCGTCGACGACCGGGGCGGACACGCCGTTGCGGGCGAGCACCTCGTACGCCTCGACGCACTCCTCGTTGAGCGGCAGGTTGGCCCGCGCGGCCCGGGTCCAGGAGCGCCAGCCGCTGTTGGCGGCGAAGCGGGTCAGGAACCTCCAGAGCCCGGGGTCGAGGCGGGCCGGCACGTACAGCGGCGCGGCCGGGTCGAGCAGCGAGCGCAGGCCGTAACGCAGCACGGCGGGCTCGTTCAGCGGGATGGCCAGGCCCGGCGCGACCCAGCCCGCGTTGCCCCAGGACGCGCCGGCCGCCACGCCCGCGCGGTCCACCACGTCCACCTGGACCCCGCGCTCCTGCAGGAACCAGGCGGTCGACAGGCCCACGATGCCGGCGCCCACCACGATCACCGAGCGCGGCCAGTTCCCGGCCATGTCCCCACCTCCAGGTACGAATGCCGATGTCCCGGACAGCATGGCCCGGGGGCCGACCTGCGGCGTTGTCGGCGGACGACAATCGCGGCGCCGCCGTTGTGCCGCCGGCACAACGGCCCGGCCCGGGTCAGGTGCCCGGCTCGTCCTCGACGGCCGCGAGCATGATGGTCATGGCCAGGCGCTGCCGGGCGTCGGCGAGGTCCAGCGGGGTGAGCTCGCCCAGCTTGCGCAGCCGGTTGCGTACGGTGTTGGGGTGCACGCCGAGGCGTTCGGCGGCCACGGCGGGATCGCCCTGCGACTCCAGCCAGGCGCGCAGCGTGGCGACGAAACGCGTGCCGTGGCGGGCGTCGTGCCGCAGCAGCGTGGAGACCGGTCCGCGGGCCGGGGTCCGGCCGGTGCGCACGGCGGCGCGCAGCCGTCGCAGCAGGATGTCGTCCCAGGAATCGTCGTAGGCGGGCGGGAGGTCGTGGGGCCGGCTCTCGTGCAGCGCCAGGCATTCGTCGGCCTCCTGGCGGCCGGCCGGCAGCTCCGCGGCCTCCGCGGGGGCGCCGATCCCGGCCGCGACGCGTACCTGGGCGGGCAGCTCGGCGGCCAGCGCGGAGATCCACCTCCGCGCCGCGTCGGCCTGCTCGGCGGGCAGGACGGTGTAGAGCGTGTCCCCCAGCAACGCGCTGCGGCCCGGCCTGGACCAGCCGAACCCGGTGGTGGCCTGCTCGAAGGCCAGCAGCAGCGCGGCGTGCCGATCACCGCCTACGCGCCGGCCGCCGGCAGGGCGCCGATCACCGTCGGCGTGCTGGTCGCCGTCGGCGTGTGCGCGTACCGCGACCACCCGCAACGGCTGTGGCGCCAGTCCCAGCCGGCTGATCACCGTGACGGCGTCGGCGCCGCCCTCCAGCAGCCGGATGATCAGGTCGGACTCCACCTGCCGCTCCAGATCGGCGCTGGCCCGCGACCGCAGCAGGTGCAACGCGACGGTGTGCGCGCCATCGGCCAGGGCACGCCGGTGGGCACCGGCCGGCGGTCGCTCGCAGGTCACCCACACCGAGCCGAGCAACTCCCGACCGGCCCGTACCGGCACCACCGTCCGCGCCGTCAGACCGTGCTCGGGGTCGGCGGGCACGAACACGGGATCGTCCGCCGCCGCCAGCCGGTCGAAGACCCCCCGCCGCTGGAACAGCTCGCGCAACCGGTCGGGCACCCGGCGGGCGAGGATGGTCTCCAGCCGGGCAGGATCGCCCGCCTGCTGGGAACGGGAGTAGGCCAGCACCCGCGAGTGCCGGTCCTCGATGGTCACCGCTCCCCCGAGGGTGTCGGCGAGGCTGTCGGCCAGGGCGAACAGGTCGGTCGGCCCCCGCCCGGAGGCGGTCTCACGACTCTCCAGCACCAGCCCGTACACCACCCCGGCGAGCTGGCTCCACGGGATCGCGGGGTCGGCCAGCAGCACCGCCACCTGGTGCCGGTCACCGAGCGCGGCGGCCTGCCGGTCCAGATCGGCGCCGCTCGCCGCCGCGTCGCCGGAGCCACCGTCGGCGCCGCTCCCGGCCGCGTCACCAGAGCCGCCGTCGGCGCCGGACGGGGCGGGCCGGACCAGGACGGCCTTGGCCTTGGCCGCGACGGCGCACCGCACCGCCTCGGCGATCGAGCCGGTGCCGATGGCCAGGAGCAGATCACCCGTGACATGCCGGCCGGCGGTGTCGGGCACGGCCACGCCGTGCAGCCACGCGGCGCGGGCCTCGGGCCGGTTGCACAGCCGCACGCCGTACCCGCCGAGCACGTTCACCAGGCGATCCAGTGTGATCATCATCAGCTTCCATGGAGAAGGGAGGGGCAGGGGTGTCCTGCCCCTCCGTGGGGTCAGGCGGCCTCGTGCCGCCGCTGGCAGTCGATGCAGGTGCGCGCCAGCGGCCGGATCTCCAGCCGTTCGAACGGGATGGCCGCCTCACAGTGCGCGCAGCGGCCGTAGGTGCCGGCCGCCAGCCGGTCAAAGGCGTGGGACAACTCGGCGACCGCACGCTCGGCGGCGGCGACCGAGGCGACCAGCTCCTGCCAGGTGCCGTCGCCGCCGTTGCTGTCGCGCTCCTGCTCGCGCAGCTCGTCCAGGTGTCGTCTGCGCTGTTCGAGCTGCTCCTGCAGGTCCTCGCGCAGCGACTGCAGCTGCACGGCGCTGAGGTGGATGCTCGTACGGTGCTCGCTCATGATCAGTGGTTCCTTTCTGGGACGGTACGCGTCAGGAAGCTTCGGCGGGCGTGGGCCCGCGAGGTGGTGCGCCAGGTCGGGCGCGTCAACGGAGCGGTGCGCCGGATGCAGGCGTGTCAGCGGACCGGCGGGGCGGGGTCGCCTGCCAGGTCCGGTCGCAGGCACAGCCGCATCAATCCGCGGACGATGGCGTACTGCGGCTCAGGCGCCGCGGTGACCGGTGCCCGCAGCGCGGCGCGCAACCGGCGCAGTAAGTGCACGTGGTGCGCGCCGCCCCCGGTGATCACCAGGCCAAGGGCACGGACGGCCGGACGGGCGGCGGCCGGCAGGCGGCGGAGCAGCCCCGCCGTCATGTCGACCACGCTCTCCAGCGCCGCCGCCGTCGGCCCCGCGCCGGTGGTGGTGCTGAGCTGGAGGCTGACCGCGTCGCTGACGCCCCCGTCCCGCAGGACGACGGCCTCGACGATGCCCGCTCCGACGTCCAGCAGGAGCCGGGGACGGCCACCGAGCACGTCCAGACCGGCGCCGACGGCGGCCGCGAGCGGCTCCTCCACCAGGACCACCTCGCATCCGGCGATCCCCGCGACCGCCGCGCGGACCGCCGCGCGGTCGCCCGCCGACGCCGCCACCGGCACTCCGGCCAGCACCCGCTCCAGCGGCCGGCTGTCGTAGAGCCGCGTGTCGCGCAACGCCAGCCGCACCAGCCGCACGCAGGCTCCCGGGTCGGCCACCATGCCGTGGCGGACCGGCCGCACCACGTCCACCTCACCGGCGGCGGACGAGCGCCGCACGACCACCGACGGCCGGTCGGCGATGGCCTGCCCGCCCAGGATCAGCGCGCGCGTGCGAGCAGTTCCCAGGTCCAGCGCCGCGAACCGCCGCGACGCGCTCATGCCGCGCCTCCGCGCGGACGCTGCCGCACTATGGGGAGGCGAACGTCGACGACGAGCATCACGATGATCAGCTCCTAGCTGAGGTCGAGGCAGGGGCGGCATGCGACAGCCGCCCCGCACATCCGACGGCCCGGGCGAACGGCGACTGCCGCTTGCCCTGCCGTGGAGAAGGTCAGGAAGTGTTGACGAGCGCACGATGCTCGCCCTGCCGGCGGACAGGTGGTGCAGCGTCCTCGAGCGCACGACACGCCGAAGCAGCGGTCAGGAATGCACCGGCCGTGCGGTCAGGCTCTCCATCGCGCGCCGCCGGCCCAGCGAGAAACGCCGCCAGCGAAAAACGCCGCCCGCGAAGAACACCGACTGCCACGAACACCGCGTGCGAAGAAGACCGACTGCGAAGAAGACCGACTGCGAACGCCGACCCGGCGAAGACGCCGGCAGGCGGAGCAGACGCAGGCTGAGCGAACGTCAGGCCCAGCAGACCGCGCGCTAGGCGATCGGCGGGCTCCGCGACCCCGCGATGCGATGCGCGAGCTGTTGCGGATCACGCAGCAGATCCGCATCCGACCCCACCCACGACATCAGCGCCAGATGAGCGGGCTCACTCGGAAGGCTGCCACGCAACGGCCGCCACAACGACAGCACGTGATGCTCGCGCATGTTCCCGGCCTGCGGCGGCAGGCTGGACAGATCGGCGTCCTCCCCGCCCGGCACCCACATCTGCCCGACGGACGCCTGCGTGACCACGGCCGAACCGCCACCACGCGCCTCACCCACGGCGCCGATCGACATCAACGCGATCAGGGACAGCAGAACGAGACCCACCACGCCGGTGAACGTGATGGACCCCTGTGGTGTTCTCCACGGCCCCCGCATAGGCCCGACCATAGCCCAGCCTGCCGAAAAAGGCATGTCAGGCCGGTGGACGGGCGCGCCCACCCCCTGGGGGTGCCTTCTTCTCACAACCACCCGAACCGTAAAGTGAGGGCGATTGCACCAGTGATACAGGGAGCACGTGTTGCACGAGAAACTGTCGTCGATCTACGACAACGTCCTGCGCCGCAACCCCGGGGAGGTCGAGTTCCACCAGGCGGTGCGCGAGGTGCTCGAAAGCATCGGCCCGGTTCTCGGCAAGCATCCCGAGTACGCCGACTCCAAGATCATCGAGCGCATCTGCGAACCGGAGCGGCAGATCATCTTCCGGGTGCCGTGGCTGGACGACCGCGGCGAGGTGCAGATCAACCGCGGCTTCCGGGTCGAGTTCAACAGCGCGCTGGGCCCGTACAAGGGTGGGCTGCGCTTTCATCCGTCGGTCTACCTGGGGATCGTCAAGTTCCTCGGGTTCGAGCAGATCTTCAAGAACGGGCTGACGGGCCTGCCGATCGGCGGCGGCAAGGGCGGGTCGGACTTCGACCCCAAGGGCCGTTCCGACCGTGAGGTGATGGCGTTCTGCCAGAGCTTCATGACCGAGCTGTACCGGCACATCGGCGAGTACACCGACGTGCCGGCCGGTGACATCGGGGTCGGCGGGCGGGAGATCGGCTACCTGTTCGGTCAGTACAAGCGCATCACCAACCGCTACGAGTCCGGCGTGATCACCGGCAAGGGCCTCGTGTACGGCGGCGCGCAGGTGCGCACCGAGGCGACCGGCTACGGGTGCACGTTCTTCGTGGAGGAGATGCTCAAGGCGCGCGGCACGTCGTTCGACGGCAAGCGGGTCGTGGTGTCCGGCGCCGGGAATGTCGCCGTCTACGCCATCGAGAAGATCGAGCAGCTCGGCGGCGTGGTCGTGGCCTGCTCCGACTCCTCCGGCTACGTGCTCGACGACAAGGGCATCGACCTCGCGCTGCTCAAGCAGGTCAAGCAGGTCGAACGCGGCCGGCTGGAGACGTACGCGGCCCGCCGCGGAGCGCATGCCACGTTCGTGCCGGGCCGCAGCGTCTGGGAGGTGCCCTGCGAGGTGGCGATGCCGTCCGCCACGCAGAACGAGCTCACCGGCCGGGACGCCGCGTTCCTGGTGGACAACGGCTGCGTCGCGGTCGGCGAGGGCGCGAACATGCCCACCACGCCGGAGGCCATCAAGGTCTTCCTGGAGGCGGGCGTCGCGTTCGGCCCCGGCAAGGCGGCCAACGCGGGCGGCGTGGCGACCAGCGCGCTGGAGATGCAGCAGAACGCCAGCCGCGACTCGTGGTCGTTCGACTTCTCCGAGCGCCGGCTGCAGGACATCATGCAGGACATCCACGCCCGCTGCCTGAACACCGCCGAGGAGTACGGCATGCCGGGAAACTACGTGGCGGGCGCCAACATCGACGGCTTCCGCCGGGTCGCCGACGCCATGCTGGCCCTCGGCCTGATCTGAGGTCGAACGGTGTCGCGCCGCTTACGGAGGCCGGCGATGCCTCAGCCGACCCGCGTCCCGTGGCGGCGCCACCACGCCCACGCCCAGGGCGTGGTGGCGAGCTGAACGACCTGGCCTGGCTGCACGGGACGCCCGCGACCACGTTCGGTCCGAGGATCAGCGGGTGAGCCTTTTCGCCACGTCCACCGGCGAGTGAGCCTTTTCCCAACGCCCACCGACGGATGAGTCTTTTCGCGACGCCCACCGGCGGGTCATGCTCTTTCCGAGGCAGGTGACGCGGATGGCAGCAGAGGTGATCGCGGATCGGCCGTACCGGCTGGCGCGCCGGGTCGTGACGCGGGCGCCGCGCCTGCCCCTGGTGGCGGGCCTCGCCGGGCTCACCGCCGTAGCCGTGGCGGTGATGGCCGGACCGGCGGGATGGTGGCCGGTGCTGGTGGCGGCCGGCGGGCTGGCGGGCGGCGCCGGGCTGGCCGTCGCGGGCCTGCGCGGCATGGTGGCGGCGCAGCAGGCCGAGCTGGACAGGCTGGGTGAGCTGGTGGAGCGGCGGGCCGAGCAGGTGACGGCGCTCAGCCACGAGCTGCGCACCCCGCTGAGCATGATCAAGGGGGCGGTCGACCTGCTCGGTGAGGGCAGCCCGGGGCCGTTGACGCCGGCGCAGCAACGGTTCGTCGCCGTCCTGGACCGGCAGTGCGGGCAGGTGATCGATCTGTGCGAGAGCCTGCTCACCCAGGCCAAGATCGAGGCGGGCCTGTTCACGCCGCGCCTGGAGCAGGTGGACATCTCGGTCATCGCCCGGGACGTCGTCACCGCCATGCGGGCGTTGTGCGCGGAACGGCAGCAACGCATCACCCTGGACACCCCGCAGGTCACCCCGCCCATCCCGGCCGACCCGATGCTGATCGCGCAAGCGCTGACCAACCTGCTGTCGAACGCCGGCCGCTTCACCACCGTGGGCGGCAGCATCGACGTGCGGGTGATGGCCATCGACACGGGCATCGCGGTGTACGTCACCGACGACGGCGCGGGCATGACCAAGGAGCAGCGGCGGCGGTTGTTCCACCGGTTCGTCACGGGCCGCCCGCTGGCCGACGGGACCGGGCTGGGCCTGGTCATCACCAAGACCATCGTCGAGCTGCACGGCGGCTCCATCATGGTGGACACCACGTCGATGCACGGCACCACGTTCCTGTTCACCCTGCCGGGGCGGGAGGAGACCTGATGACGACGGCCCTCGTGGTCGACGACGAACCGCAGATGACGGCGATCGTCGCGTTCGCCCTGGAGACGCAGGGGTTCACCGTGTACACGGCGCACGACGGGGCGACCGCGCTGAACGTCCTGCGTACCCGTGAGGTGGACCTGGTGGTGCTCGACGTGCTCATGCCCGCCCTCGACGGGCTGACGTTGTGCGAGCGGATCAGGGCCAGGTCGGACGTGCCGATCATGCTGCTCACGGCGCTGGCCCAGCACGAGGACGTCATCGCCGGGCTTGAACGGGGCGCGGACGACTACGTGACCAAGCCGTTCCACCCCCGCGAGGTGGCCCTGCGCGCCCAGGCCCTGGTGCGGCGGCACCGGCGGGGCGGCGGCGACGACCTGCTGCGGGCCGGTGACCTGGTCGTCGACCGGGCCACGCACACGGTCACTGTCTCGGGGCGGCGGCTGGAGCTGCCCTACACCGAGTTCAAGCTGCTGGCCCACCTCATGGCGCGGCCGGGCCGTCCGCAGTCGTGGCAGGATCTGCTGCGCGCGGTGTGGGGCACCTCCGACCTGATGGGCGGTCGTGACGTGGTCAAGTCGACCGTCTACCGGTTACGGTCGCGGCTGGCCGCGCTCGATGCCGCGGGGTACGTGCAGACGGTGCGCGGCGTCGGCTACCTGATGCCGGACGACCTGCGGGAGCCGGATGACGAGCCGAGGTGACGGCGCCGTCACCTACGCTCACGGCGCTGTCACCGGAGCCGCCCTGCGCGCGGCCTACTTTCTGGGCACGGCATTCCACCGGCCCGGCCCGAGGAGGTCCACGATGGCCGCAACGCTGACCCGTCCCGTCTTACTGATCGCCGGCGCGCTCGTCCTGTCCGGCTGCGCCCGCGCACCCAGCACCGCGCCCGCCGACACCGGCAAGGTCGTCGTCGCGTGCGGCGCGACCGAGGAGTGGTGCGCGGCGATGACCTCGGGGTTCACCGCGGCGACGGGCCTCGACGCCGGTTTCGTCCGCCTTTCCAGCGGCGAGGCCCTGGCCAGGATCCAGGCCGGCGCCGCGAACCCGGAGTTCGACGTCTGGCACGGCGGCCCGGCCGACGGGTACGCCGCCGCGGCCGGCAACGGCCTCCTGGAGAAGTACGTCTCGCCGAACGCGGCCGCCATCCCCGACCGGTACAAAGACCCCGGCGGCACCTGGACCGGCGTGTACGTCGGCGTGCTCGGCTTCTGCGACAACACCAAAGTGCTCGGTGAGAAACGCCTGCCGGTGCCGCAGTCGTGGCAGGACCTGCTGCACCCCGGCCTCAGGCAGAACATCGGCATCGCGCACCCGTCCACGTCCGGCACCGCGTACACGGCGTTGTGGACCCAGGTCACGCTGCACGGCGGCGCCCCCGACGCGGCGCTGGCGTACATGAGACGCCTGCACCCGAACGTCCTGCAGTACAGCAAGTCGGGCGCCGCGCCCGCGCAGCAGGTCGCCAGAGGGGAGGTCGGCGTCGGGATCGTCTTCTCGCACGACTGCGTGGCGACGCGCGAGCAGGGGTTCACCGACCTGCGGGTGACCTTCCCCGCGGAGGGCACGGGCTACGAGGTGGGCGGGGTCGCGCTGGTCAAGGGGGCGCACAACCCCGTCAGCGCGCGCCGGTACATCGACTGGGCGCTGACCCCGGCGGCGCAGGAGATCGGCCCGGGCGTCGGGTCGTACCAGGCGCCGACCAACCCGCAGGCCAGGCGGTCGGAGAAGACGGCCGACCTCGCGACGCTGAAGCTCGTCGACTACGACAGCGGCGCCGCGGGCGCGCACAAGCTCGACCTGACGCGGCGCTTCGACGCGGAGATCGCCAAGGCACCGAAGTCCTGATCCCCCGGTCCTGCGCGGGCGCACAGGGACCGCCCGCCTCAGCACCGAAGTCCCGATCCCTCGAAACCGCGCGGGCGCACAGGGGCCGCCCGCCTGAGCGGGAGAACCACCCATGACTGCTCTGCCACACTCTCCACCCGACGATCCGCCGCCCACCCCGACCCCGACGACGCCGACCCCGACACCCACCTCGGCGAGGCGACCGCCGCGCCGACGCCGCCGACGCCGTCGTCGTCGTCGTCGTGAGCTGAGCGTGCTGGCGGCGATCACCGCCTGCGCCGTACTCGTCCTGAGTGGCAGCATCTTCCCGATCGGCGCGGTGCTGGGATCCGCGCTGTCACCGGAGGCCTGGCCACGCTACGCGCGGTTCTTCACCTCCCCGGTCGACCTGCGGATCCTGGGGAACACGCTGGTGCTAGGCCTCCTGGTCGGCCTGGCCGGCACCGCGATCGGCTTCCTGTTCGCCTTCGTGCAGACCCGGCTGGACGTACCGGGCAAGCGGGTGCTGCACGTCATCGCGCTCGTGCCGGTGGTGAGCCCGCCGTTCGCGGTGGCCACGGCCACGATCGTGTTGTTCGGCAGGCGAGGGCTGGTGACGCACGGGCTGCTCGGCGTCGAGTACGACATCTACGGGCTGGACGGGCTCGTGTTCGTCCTGTCGTTGTCGCTGTTCCCGGTGGCCTACCTGGGGCTGCTCGGCATGATGCGCGGCCTGGACCCGGCCATGGAGGAGGCCGCCATGACCATGGGCGCCTCCCGGTGGCGGATCTTCCGCACGGTGATGCTGCCGCTGCTCGCGCCCGGGCTGGCGGCTCCGTTCCTGCTGCTGTTCGTGGAGGCCATCGCCGACCTGGCCAACCCGCTGGTCGTCAGCGGCGACTACACGGTGCTGGCCAGCCGCGCCTATCTGGCCGTCACCGGTGAGTACGACGTCACCGGCGCGTCCGTCTACAGCCTGATCCTGCTGGTGCCGTCGATCGGGGTGTTCGCGGCCCAGCGCTACTGGCTGGGCCGCAAGGTCCGCACCACCATCACCGGCCGCCCGGCCGGGAACGTGCAGCTGGTCACGAGCTGGGTGCGCTGGCCGATCCTGGCGCTGGCCTGCCTCGTCGCGCTGATCATCGTCACCCTCTACGGCACGGTGGTCGCGGGCGGCGTCACCCGCGTGTTCGGCGTGGACCACACCCTCACCTTCACCCACCTGCACGAGGTCCTGCTCGGCGTCGGCCGCGCGGCCCTGCTGGACACCACCCTGCTGGCCACCGTCGCCACCCCGATCGCGGGCCTGTTCGGCCTGCTCATAGCCTGGCTCGCGGTACGCCAGCTACCCCGCTCCGGCGGCTGGCTGGACTTCGCGGGCACGCTCGGAGTCGCCGTCCCGGGAACCGTGCTCGGCATCGGCTACCTGCTCGCCTACCGACCCGACCGTTACGTCGGGGACGTCCTCGTCCTGCCCGGCCTCGTGGGCGGCAGCGCGGTGGCCGGCGGAGCGCTCGTGATCGTGCTCGCCTACGTCATCCGCTCCGTGCCCGCCGGCCTGCGCACCAGCACGGCGGCCCTGTCACAGGTGCATCCAAGCCTGGAGGAGGCCTCGAAGGACCTCGGCGTCGGCCCCCTGCGCACGTTCCGCCGGGTGACGTTGCCGCTGATCCGACCGGCCCTGCTCACAGGACTCAGCTACGGCTTCGCCCGCAGCATGACGTCCATCTCGACCATCATCCTCCTGGTCACCCCGGGCACGCAGATCATCACCTCCCAGATCCTCAGCGCCGCGAACACCGGCCGCTACGGCGTCGCGTTCGCCTACTGCACGGTGCTGACGGTCCTGGTACTGACCGGCTTCGCCCTCATCCGCCTGCTCGTCGGCCGCACCGCCACCCTGCACCGCGTCACCGGAAGGAACCAACGATGACCAACGACACACCCCGCGGACGCCTCCGCCTCGACCGCCTCACCAAGGCGTTCACAGCCCGCGGCGCGGACCCGGTCGTGGCCGTCGACTCGGTCTCGCTCGACGTGTCACCCGGCGAGTTCATCACCCTGCTCGGCCCCTCCGGCTGCGGCAAGACCACCACGCTCCGCATCGTCGCCGGCCTGGAGGAGGCGTCGAGCGGCCACGTACGCCTCGACAACCACCCGATCGACGCGCTCCCACCGCAACGCCGCCCCATGGCCATGGTCTTCCAGAGCTACGCCCTCTTCCCCCACCTCACCGTGTACGACAACATCGCCTACGGCCTACGCTCCCTGCACCGCGGCAAGGACGAGACGGACAGCGCCATCCGCATCGCCCTCACCAGCATGAACCTCACCGGCCTCGAACACCGCAGCCCCCACGAGCTCTCCGGCGGCCAGCAACAACGCGTTGCCCTGGCCCGCGCCCTCGTCATGCAACCGGAGGTCCTCCTCTTCGACGAGCCCCTGTCCAACCTCGACGCCAAGCTGCGCGTCGCCATGCGCGCCGAGATCCGCCGCATCCAGCGCCGCCTCGGCATCACCAGCCTGTACGTCACCCACGACCAGGACGAGGCGATGACCATGTCCGACCGGGTGGTGGTGATGAACAAGGGCCGCATCGAACAGACGGCCACCCCGTCCGACATCTACTTCCGCCCGGCCACCGTGTTCGTGGCGGACTTCATCGGCCGGGCGAACTTCATCGAGGTCGTCCCTCGGCTCGTGGAGGCGGGGAGTGCGGTGGTCACCGCGCTGGGGCGGGACATGACCGTCGCCGCGCATCCTGCCGTACAGGCGAACACTGCCGCTTACCTCATGGTGCGGCCGGAGACGCTTTCGCTGGCTGCTGCGCCCGAGGGTGGGGTGGGCACGGTGCTGCGGGCCGGTTTTCATGGGCACAGTGTGGATTACGAGGTCGAGACCGGCTCGGGGACTCTCATGGTGACTGTGCCTGGGCCTGATCCGCAGGGGGTGTTGGGCGAGGGGACCAATGTGCGGGTCTTGATTGATCCTGGGCGAGCGTATGTGCTGGTCAAGTCGTGAATCGTGAGGGGCCGCGGAGGCGGGCTGACACCCCTTGAGAACGAACCACTCCCCATGAGCAGACATGGCGGACGGTGAACGGAAGCGGGTACCGCAGGTTCGAACCTGCCGGGGGCACGCTTCTCGACCGAGCATTTCGACCTCTGACCCGACGGTTTCTCTGCTACACACGTGCGCCAGCGCGGGCGCGGCAGGCGCCGGACCTGGCCGGTGGCGAGCGCCACCGTGCAGCTCTCCTCCACGAGACTGCTCATGCTCCGGATGGTGCAGGTGAGGTGCGATCCGTCCAGATCGAACGTCATCGCATGGGCCAGCAGGTGCCGGTGCGCATCGCGGTACACCACCTGGCGGGCTCCGGTCCGCAGGCCACCGATCTGCACACCGGAGCCGGCGTCGAGCGGCTTCGTGCGTGCCTAGAACTTTCCTGAGCCGGTCCACTACTTCGGTGCAGCTCGATTACGTCGAGCTTCGAGGTGCCGGGATGAGTCAGGAGAATCTGATCACGATGCATCCGCCGCAACGCAGAGGGCGGCGACGACGATTCACCGACGATCGCACCGCATTCCGCCATGGCTGCGAAGCGCAGCGCAGCACATCGTCCTCCACCGTCGGCCCCGCTGATCGACGTCCTCGACGCCGGACCGCATGCCCGCCGTTCTTCACCCTCACTGCGACATGGATGACAAAACAATCTTGATCACGTCAGAATGCGGAGCCGTCCAGCATCTATCGCACCTGGAGGAACCTCCCATGCGCCGCCCCCTCGGATTACTCGCCGCAACCACCGCCCTGGCCACCATCACCGCACCCGCGAGCCCGGCGCGGGCTGTCACGGCGTCCGCATCCAGCGCCGCCAAGGTGGGATCGGCGCAGGAGAACGAGGTGGTGCGCCTGGTCAATGTCCGGCGGGCCAAGAAGAAGGGATGCCGGGCCCTCAAGCACCACCCGCAACTCCACCGGGCCGCCCGCGGGCACTCCACCGACATGGCGGAGCAGGGCTACTTCGCGGGCACCTCCCGCGACGGCCGATCCCTCACCGACCGCATCGAGGAGGCCGGCTTCACCGGCGGCACCAGCTTCGCGGAGAACATCGCCAAGGGCCAGCGCACCCCGGCCCAGGTCGTACAGGCATGGATGAACGCCTCCAGCACCAAACCCGCCATCATGAACTGCAGGTTCACCTTCATCGGAGTCGGCGCGGTCAAGGACTCCGACGGCGCGATCTACTGGACCCAGACCTTCGCCGCCAGGTGAAGGTCTGGGTCCAGATCAGTGCTTGCGCTTCTTCCGGCGGCCCCGGGCTCCCGGCGGCCGGGTAGGAACGAAGCGTAGAGGGTGGCGGGCTGTCTTGCGGAGCGGCTCGGCCACCAGCTCGCGCAGCTCCCGCAACCCCACGACATCGGGATGCCCCGACGCCAGGATCGCCTCCACGAACTCGTACGCGTCTCCACCCCCCATGCTCCTGATCTGCTCGACCAGCCCTTCAGGCCCTGCGAGCTCCAGCACCGACAGGAAGTTCTCCGCCCCCATCAGCAGGTTCTCCCGCTCACTCAACGCCTCGGGGCTCATCTCCCCGGCATCGACGAGCAGGGACCACACGGCAGGCCCGAGGACCGGGTCATGACGCAGTTCATGCAGGAGCCGCCGTTCGGGTAGGGCATCGGCCAGTACCCGCAACATCGCCCACGCCCGCGTACGGAACGGACAATCCCGCACAACCTGCAGCAACCCCTCGACGTCCTGCCCCGGCCGGGCCAGCCACCCCTGGAGCTCCACGACGGCGTCCTCCGGCGGATAGTGCTGCGCGAGCACCCCGAGCAGCCCAGCCGCGGGTGCGGTGGCCAGCTCACCGATGAGCGGAGCGTCACGGCCCTCGGCGAGGAGCCGGTCGCGGACACCCCGCACGCCGAGCGGGGTGAGCCGGACCAGCGGGAGCTCCGGCTCGGCCAGGGCGGCACGCAGGCGTTCGACCGCGTCCGGCGGCAGGGGCTGGTCGGCGTGATCGAGGTCGCTCGCGAAGAGAGGATCGGCGGGACCGCGTGAGAGTTCCACGACCCCGAGCTCGGCCAGAACCGCGAACATGCGCCCCAGATCCAGAGCAACCTCACGTCGCCAGAGGTCACGCAGGCGCTCTTCCCCCTGGTCGAGAACGAAGTACTCCTGGCAGGCCAGCCACACCGTCTCTTCGAGCCGGACGACGGGCATCTCGTCCAGCCCGTACATGGAGTTGAGCACGTCCGGCAGGATCTCCTCGAAGAGCTCGGCCAGGATCGGCTCGGGCCGCCACGTCGTGACGGGCACGGTCACCACCCGCCCCAGCTCCGGCAGCACCTCGAACGCCCGCCGCCACAACGCCTCCGGATCCCTCAGCAGAGGTGCGGCCTTGGCCACCCGCAACAGCCGGCCCTTGCTGATACGGACCAGCCGCAGCTTCTTGGCCCAGGCGAGCAGCACATTGAGCTGCGGCAGATCCGTGGCACTGCGGACCCGCAACCGCTCCTCATCGGTGCCCAGCAGGGCCGACACCTCGCGAGCGTCCGCGACGCGCAGATTGCCCGCATCCGTGAGGGCGCGACCATCCTTGCCCACCCAATCGGCCAGGGCGATGAGCCGCTGCACCGTCCGGCTGCCCGCGGCGGCCTCCGCCAGCTCCGCCGCAGGCGGCAGAGAGACAGGCGGCTGCGGGAAAGCGCGTTCCTCGCCGATGCCACCGTGCAGGAAGCGGTTCTCCATGATCTGGTCGAGCACCTGCTCGTCGTACGGAACGCGCCCGGCGTCGAGATCGCGCTTGAACCGCTCGAACGCCCCGGGAACGGTGAGATCCACGCCCTGCTCAAGAGCCGTATGCGCCCAGAACGTCGCCAGCCCCCGCAACGTCGGATCGTCGAGCGCGGCCGCATACTCCACCCGCGCCCCCTCGATGACCCCCTCCGCCTGCGCGAGCGTGGCGCCGCGCGGATCGCGAAGCCCCGTCACGTCGAGATAGCGCAGGTACGTGCGCAGCACCTCCGGCGCTCGCTCAAGCTCCTCCCGCGAGGCCGTCACCGCGTACGGCACGTACCGCAGCAAGAAGAACCTGATATCCGCCTCGTCCCAGTACGCCAGCCGACCGTCCCGGCTCTCGTGCCGCGCGTCGACGGCGGCGGAGAGCAGCAGGTCATCGACGGGATGCCGGTGCTCCTGCGCCCAGGTCACACACCGCCGGATCAGCAGGCTCTTGGCGGCCTCGAACTCCTCGGCCTCTTCAGGCTCGAACCAGGTACGCATCCCTTAAGCCTCCCACTCCTCCAGGGCCACCGTCTCGCCTGCCGGTCTCCGCCGGCACATGAACGAGCACCTCACCGCCCTGCGCCGCGAGATGATGCGTCTGTCCTGCGCACTCCAGCAAGCCAACTTCATCGCGCTGATGCGTGCATTTGCCGACGCCATTCTGACGGACCAATAGGAAGCGGTTGTTCTCCTGGCGAAGGCCATAATCGCCCTCTGCCCTTCGGAACGCAGCATGAGCACTGCCGCACCGCCCCCGGATATGCCAGGAAGATCTTTAAGCCTTCTCCTGACCAGCCGTTGAACTACCCACCACACTGAGGGTCGTGACACTCGATCTCGCCAAGGTGCGGGACCGCCTGGTCCCTCTCCCCCTGCTTCACCAGGTGGCGGCTCTGCTCAACATGCCGCCCCTGGATGAGACCACCACCCACGGCGACCCGCCGATCAAACAGCGGACGGCTCTCTATGCCAGCATCGCCGACTGGTCGTGGCTGTCCGCGCAGGCGGCCCAACGGTTCGGTGAGCCGGACGACGCGCCTGAGAGCGCCGGACGGTTCGCCTATCTCGTCGAATACACTGACCAGCATGCCAAGGGCTGGTACGAGGCTCCTGGCGAGCGGTCCGAGGGGATCATCCTGGCCCAGAGTGCCGAGACGGTCGCGCAGACGGTGCTCACCAGCTACATCACCCACCTGGCCGAGTATCGTGACGACTACGAGCTCTGGCTGGTGGATTCGCTGTCCTTGCGGGCGAGTGTGTGGCATGTGGACACCGCCGAGGCGCATCGGCGTTATCGCCGGCCCAGCTGGCCTTCTTCGGCGCACACGTTTCAGGAGACCAGCGTTCCTCCGCACGCGGTCGAGATCCGCACGCCCGTCCAGATAGGCCGACTGATGGATCATCACATCGAGCCATGAGCGCCCGGCAGCAAGGAGTCAGTACCGGTGGGCGGGCGGCGCCTGAACGCGGCTTGTACGACGAGGGTCACGTGGCCGGGTCCGGTTCAAGTGAATACTGGCGGCAGGCGGAGGTACTCACGCCGCTGGTCAAGGCCGGAGGGACGCGGACTGGCTCATGGCCGTTCCCTCGCACGCGTCCATGAGCGCTGGCTTGACGGTCTTGCCCGAGGTGACGACGGCGGCCGCAGGGAAGATCGCAGCCTTCTGCCCGCTGAGGAGGCACGCGACGGGACGGGGCCGTTGTCGTTGCCGGGACACATTCATACGTAGCGCAGCACGAACTGCCCACATGATCAAGCAGGCTCCACCGTGAGCGGCCTGCACGTGTGCGTCCACGAAGGCACGGGCGATGGTGGGCTCACGCATGGAGACGACATCTCGTCCACGAGTGAGCCCGTCCTGGTGGCCTCGGCCTCGATACGGCGCATGGCCTTGGCCTGATCGGATCAGGTGGGCGGCCAGCAACTGCTCGGGCGTGGTCAGGGCCGGCAGCGGCGAGTCTCCGGGCCGCGCCAGTCCCGGATGTCGCCGAAGGTGGCGCCGCCGGCCAGGACGAGTGCGAGGGCGCCGGTCGTGGTGCTGCCCGAGGGGCGGCGCGTCGAGACGCATGAAGAGGCCGGTGGCCTGCCGAGCAGAGCGCCGCCCGGCAGACCACCGCGGACATGCCACTTGACGCGATCTTCGTCAGCCCGCGCTGGGGTCCGATGTGCCTGCGCTGGGCCTTCATCCACATGAACGGCGAATACGCTCGCCACAACGGCCACGCCGACATCCCGCGCGAACGACTCGACGGCACCGTCGGCACGTGGCCCCGGAAATGCTCGAGGGCCGTCTTTCACCTCGCAGACCACGTGGGTGACGTCCCGGGATCAGCACAGCTGAACGTGATGTACATCGGCGAACGGCCGACGTACACCACAATGAGAGCGATGTCAGCTCATCTCCCTGCACGAGCCGCAGCCTCACTTCATGGCTTGGCTCTCGGCGACGCCTTCGGCTCCCAGTTCTTCGTCCCGGCCAATCGACCCGTCCTCTCTTCTCGCCTCCTTCCGCCCGCCCCGTGGCAGTGGACGGACGACACCGAAATGGCGTGCTCCATCTACCGCGTCCTGGCCGACCACGGCACCATCGACCAGGACGAACTCGCCACGAGCTTCGCCACCCGTCATGACTTCGACCGCGGATACGGCCCGGCGACAAACCGGATGCTCCGGCTGGTACGTGAAGGAGCCGACTGGCGGGCGCTCTCCGCGGGGCTTTTCGACGGCAAGGGCTCGTGGGGCAACGGCGCCGCGATGCGGGTGGCGCCACTCGGTGCCTGGTTCGCCGACGACCTGGCCGAAGTCGTCCATCAGGCCACCCTGTCGGCGCAGGTCACCCATACTCATCCCGAAGCGGTGGCCGGCGCCGTCGCCGTCGCGGTGGCCACAGCCGTAGCCGTCAGCGACCCCGGTCTGCCTGCCGGGCACTTCCTCGATCGCGTCAGCGGGCACGTGCCCGCGAGCATGGTCCGTGACGGGATCGCCGAGGCCCGGCAGCTCCTCACCATCAGCGACCCCACGCTGGCCGCCCGGATGCTCGGCAACGGGCGACAGGTCTCCGCGCACGACACGGTGCCGTTCACCCTCTGGGTGGCAGCCCGTGAACGCCATGACGTCGAGACGGCCATGTGGACCACGGCGGCGGCCGGCGGGGATGTCGACACCACGTGCGCCATCGTCGGCGGCATCGTCGCGGCTTCCGGAAGCACCCGCCTCCCGCCGCAGTGGAGAGGGAGCTGCGAGCCGCTACCGAGCTGGGCAGGCGCCCCGCCGCTCGCCCATGAACCTGGCCGCTGTAGTCGATAGTCTTCTGGGGCATCGGGCTGGTCTTCCACGTCTGGAGCTACTCGCCGCCCCGCTCGAACACCGCGCACTGAGCGCGTTCAGAGTTCGGCGAGCAACTTCTCGGCGCGGCGGGTCGACCAGCGTTCCGGCCAGGATCTGGTCGGTCTCCGCCGCGATGCCGGCCGGGTCGTCGCCGTCGAGGGCGCGGGCCCAGTACCAGATCAGCCGGATGTAGTGCTCCTGCTGAACGGCGGCGCGGCCGGTGCCCACGGTCATCCAGCGATCGATCATGCGCAGCACCCAGCCCGCGTCACCGACCATCGAAGCGATGATCGCGGTGCAGTAGGCCCAGGTCGCGACCGCATACGCGTCGTCGGGGCCGTCCCCCTTGTCGATGATGGTCTGCGCCGTCCCGACGTCACCGTGCAGTGCCGTGACGACGGCGTGCCAGCCGGGCCACTCGCCCGAGACGTCACGCCGGATCGGGGTCTCACTGTGCGCGAAGACCACGCCGTCGAGCAGGGCGGGGTTGTTCTCGCTGAAGCATCGCAAGGCCTCACCGATGTTGCCGATGTCCCATTGGTGCAGGCCCCAGGCTTGCCGGCCGTACACCTGGACGACCGGATCGCGGGACGCCTCCCCCTGTAGGCTGAGGCCCAGGCCGAGCATGACGATGCCGATGGCGAGGGGCAGGCTGGCTAGGATCAAGGAGGAGCCCATGGCGGACATTGTGCGGCATGGTCAGCGGACGGCGACGTCCTCGGCATCGGGGTGGAGTGGAGCGGTGTGCTTCGGGCCGCGCAGGGCGACGTAGAGGAGCAGTGCGGCCATGACGCCGGCGCCGATCCACATGGCCTGCTGCCAGCCGTCGACGAAGGACTGCTGTGCCGCGTCGATCAGGTCCTGGGCGTGGCCGCCGGTCCCGGGCGCGGCCTCGATGGCGTTGGCGATGCCTGCGCGGGCGGTCTGCGCGGCGCCCGCGGGGATGCCGTCGAGCCTGCCGTCGATGGCACTGCGGTAGCCGTCGGCCAGGAGCGCGCCGAGCGTGGCGACGCCGAGAGCGGTGCCGAGCTCGCGGGTGACGTCGTTGAGCGCGGAGGCGACGCCTTGCTCGGCGCGGGGCAGTGAGCCGGTGATGGCCTCGGTGGAGGGCGTCATCGACAGGCCCATGCCGATGCCCATGGCGAGCATGCCGGCCAGGATGGACGGGTAGCCGCCGTCGACGGATACGAACAGGGCCATCAGGGCCAGGCCGAGCGCGCCCAGGGCGACGCCGGCGGTCATGGTGGAGCGGGCGCCGATCCTGGCGGCCAGCTTCGGGGCCAGGCCCGAGGTCACCATCATCATGACGGCCATCGGCATCATCGCCACCGTCGACAGCAGCCCGGACCAGCCGAGTACGGCCTGGAAGAACGGGAAGAGAACGACGGCGATACCGGCCTGGACGCCGAAGACGACCAGCAGGGTGATGGAGCCGGAGGCCAGGCCCCGCTCGCGGAAGAGGCGGACGTCCAGCAGAGCCGCCTCGCGGCGGTGCAGCTCCCAGGCCACGAAGGTGATCGCGGCCACGACACCGACGGCCAGGCTGATCAGGGTGATGGGGGCGGTCCAGCCGCGTTCGGGGCCTTCCTGCAGGACGAAGATGAGGCCGATCACGGCGATGACGGAGACCAGTGCGCCGATGGTGTCGAAGGAGTGGGCGGAGCGTTCGCGGGAGTCGGGCACTGATCTCAGCGTCATGGCCAGCGCGACGACGATCAGCGCCACGGGCAGCACGAACAGCCAGCGCCAGTCGGCGACGTCGACCAGCAGGGCGGACAGGAACATGCCCAGGATGCCGCCGCCTCCGGCGACGCCGGTCCACACGCCGATCGCCTTGCCTCGTTCGTTCTCGGGAAAGGTGGAAGTGATGACGGCCAGCGTGATCGGCATGATCATCGCGGCGCTGACGCCGGCGGCCAGGCGGGCGCCGATCATCACCGCGGCCGACGGGGCGAGCCCCGCGGCGGCGCTGGCGGCACCGAAGACGATCAGCCCGGTGATCAGCATGGGCTTGCGGCCCAGCCGGTCGCCGATCGCGCCGAGCGGCAGCAGCAGTGCGGCCAGGGCAAGGGTGTAGATGTTGATCATCCACAGAACGGTGGTCTGCGAGGCGCTGAACTCGACGGCCAGGTGGGTCTGGGCGACGCTGAGCCCGGACACCGAGGCGATGACGGCCATCAAGGCGATCGAGACGGCGATCAGGATGGCGCGCAGCTGACGCGCGTCCGGTGTGCTCCCGTTGCTTGCCGGCTTGGCCGCCGTCCGGGGAGGCTGGTTGATACTCATGGTTTCCTTCCGAAAAGGGCATGCGGAATCAGCGCCGGACAGGGCCGGTCGCCAGCTCGGTGAGGTTGCGAAGATCCGCCTGGATGCGACATTAAGCGCTTGTTGCATGTGGGGCATACCATGTTGCCTATGACGCAAGAAGATGGGCAGCTGGACGGCCTCGTACGCAAACGGATCCGCGCGCTACGGGTCGCGCAAGGCTGGTCGCTGGAGGAGCTGGCCACGCGCGCCAACCTCAGCCAGTCGTCACTGAGCCGGATCGAGAACGGCCAGCGCCGCCTCGCCCTGGACCAGCTGGTCACCCTCGCCCGCGCGCTGGACACCAGCTTGGACCAGCTCGTGGAGAACGCCGCCGAGGACGTCGTCATCAGCCCGATGATCGACAGCACGCACGGCCTGATGCGCTGGCCGGTGAAGGGCGACCCCGGCATGAGCGTGATGCGTCAGCGGATGACCGACCCGCCGCCCGACAACCCGGCCCGCATGCGCGCCCACCCCGGCCGCGAATGGCTGGTGGTGCTGTCCGGCACCGCCATCCTCATGCTCGGCCACCGGCGCTTCCGCATGGAGACCAACCAGGCCGCGGAGTTTCCCACCATGATGCCGCACGCCATCGGCGCCGAGGGCGGGCCGTGCGAGATCATGGGCATCTTCGACCGCGACGCCCGCCGCGGCCATCAGAAGGACGCCGACGGCGCCGAAGTGGGCTACGGAGGCGTCCAGGGCCCCTGCGAATAGCGGGTCACCGTCGCGCGGCCGGCGGGTGCGACGGCCGCCGCATCACGCCTCCTGATCTTGCCGTCCCGGGACGCCGCCCGCACGCAGGGACAGGCGGCCCGCTGTCAGAGGGGCACCTCCCAGCTCAGCCGGGTCCCGCCCGGCTCCGGGCTGTCCAGCTCGGCGGTGCCGCCCAGCCGCCCGGCGCGTTCCTCGATGTTGCGCAGCCCGCTGCGGCGCCCGCCCTGCCCGACCCCGACGCCGTTGTCGGAGATCACGAGGGTGAGCCGCCGGGCCGCGACCTCGATCGACACCTCGGCACGGGTGGCGTGGGAGTGGCGTACCACGTTCGACAGCGCTTCGCGCAGGACGGCCAGCAGGTGCTCGGCGACCTGCTCGCCGACCAGGGTGTCGATCTGGCCCTCCATGCGCAGGCCGGGCATGAAGCCCAGGTGCCCGCCCGCGCCCTCCACCAGGTCGACGATCTGCGCGCGCAGGCCGGGGGCGCTGTCCTCGCGGGCGCCCTGCAGGGCGAAGATGGACGAGCGGATCTGCCGGATCGTCTCGTCCAGCTCGTCGATCGCGTGCTGCAGCCGCTTGGACGCCTCCGGCCGTTCCACCAGGCGGACCGTGCTCATCAGGGTCATGGCGGTGGCGAACAGGCGCTGGATGACCACGTCGTGCAGGTCCTTGGCGATGCGGTCGCGGTCTTCCAGCAGGCCGAGCCGTTCGGCGTCGCGGCGGGCCTCGGCCAGCTCCAGCGCGATCGCGGCCTGGCCGGCGAACGCCTCGAGCATCTGCTGGTCGCCGTGGCTGAAGGGCAGCCGGCCGCTGCGCTTGGTGAGGGTGAGCACTCCGCGGACCCTGGGCACGGCGCCCACCGGCACCAGGAGCGCGGGTCCATAGCCCAGCCGCCGCAGCGGTGAGTCGAGGTCGGCGACGCTCTGCAAGTCCGTCTCCGAGAGCGGCTCGCCCTGGGTGAAGGCGTCTCCCGCCAGGGTGGAGGCGAGGTCGAACGTGGCCCCCAGCACCTCGTCCGCTCCTTCGCCGTCCGCCACCTCCACGGTCAGCGACTCGCCGGACGCCTCGGGCAGCAGCACCTGGACCAGGTCGGCGTCGCACATCTGGCGGGCGCGGGCCGCCATCGTGGCGAGCACCTCGTGCGGGTCGGCGCCGGACAACAGGCTGGTGGTGAGCTCGGCGGAGGCCTGCAGCCAGGTCTCGCGCCGCCGCGACTCCTCGTACAGGCGGGCGTTCTCCACCGCGACGCCGGCGGCGGTGGCCAGCGCGATGACGACGGCCTCGTCCTCCTCGTCGAACTCGCCGCCGCCGCGCTTCTCGGTGAGGTACAGGTTGCCGAAGACCTCGTCGCGGACGCGTACGGGGACGCCGAGGAAGGTGCCCATCGGCGGGTGGCCGGGCGGGAAGCCGTAGGACTCGGGGTGGTCGGAGATGCGGCCCAGCCGCAGCGGACGGGCGTCCTTGATGAGCAGGCCGAGCAGGCCCAGGCCGTGCGGCCAGTGCTCGATCTTCGCGATCTCCTCCTCGGTCAGCCCCACCGGGATGAACTGCAGGAGCGTGTTCTCCTCGCCGACCACGCCGAGCGCGCCGTAGCTGGCGTCCACCAGGGTGGTGGCGGTCTCGACGATGCGCCGCAGCACGGTCTCCAGGTCCAGGTCGCTGCCCACGGAGACGACGGCTTCGAGCAGGGCGTGCACGCGGTCACGGGTGGCCAGCACGGCGGTGAGCCTGGTCTGCAGCTCTGCGAGAAGCTCATCGAGTCGCATCTGCGGCATCAACGGACGGACCTCACTTTCCGACATGCGATCAGTCTCGCATCTCGTCGGGCATGCGCCCACTCTCCTTGTCCGGTGCCCGCGCACTGCCGCAGTGACGACAACCGTCGCGGTGGGCATGAGACACGGCTGCGATCAACGGCCGTGCCTTGAAGGGCTTCGGTCCGTACGCGAGGCACCGCCCGGAGGATCATGACGCACGATGTGATGAGTGCCGGATGACGTGGTGCTGGACGTATGGCCGCCCCACGGCAACGGCGTGGACGTCCGCGGCGAGGTGCGTTCCAAGCTGCCGGAGCCGGCGTGCCTGATGCTGAAGAGGGACCGTGGCGGAGGGCGAAGGAGGTCAGGTTTTGGACATGATGGCGACGTGGGCCACGGCTTCGTACCGTCCTCTGGTGGCTTGGATGTAGGCGAGCCAGGCCCTGCGGCGTACCTCCTCCAGCAGCGGCCCGTCACTCTCGCTGAGCAGGGAGATGTAGAGGTGCACCGTCCCCTCCAGCTCCATCAACCGGACGTGCGGCCGGTCCGCGTCCTCGCGGAACAGAGGACGGATGGCCTCACTCACCGCCCGCCTGGCCGCGGGGCCGGTGGCGGCCATGGCGCAGGCGCAGGCGTCCACGAGTTCGTCGGCTCGGCAGATCGTCGCCGCCTCGCCCAGCGCGGTGTCTTCCGGTGTCGGCCCGGCCACCAGCAGCGGGACGCGGCTGCGTAACGCGCACAGCACCCCTGCCTCCCGTAGCGTCAGTCGTCCGGGCGCCGGCCGGACGTCCACGACGAGGTCGACGCCCCCTTCCGACAGCGGGCAGCGCCTGCCTGCCGCCAGACCGGCGCATGGCGCGCCACCGTCGTCGGCGCCGTGGCAGAAGGCCAGCTCATGTCCTTCCGCGGCGAGCAGGGCCGCCGGGACCGCGGCCGCGGCCCGCTCCGATTCGGTCAACAGGATTCTCATGCTCCACACCCTGTCGGGATGGCACGCGACCGGCCAGGGACCAAGGTCCTCCTGAAGGTCCCTGCGCGTCCGCTCGCGCCGGAGACCGCGCACGGCGCGCAAGCTCCACCATTCGCCGCCGGGAGCCGGATCGCCCCGACACCGCGTGGTGGGCGGGGTGAGCGCGCCGGCGCGTTCAGATGCGGCGGGGCGAGGATGACGGTCATGATGTGCTGTCCGGCCGGCGGATCACGACCGGCGGACCACGGCCACCGGGCAGTGGGCGCGGCGCAGGATGCCGCGGCTCACCGAGCCCAGCCCGGCGGAGGCGAACCCGCCGAGCCCGCGCGACCCGACCACCACCAGATCGGCCTGCCGGGACGCCCTGGCCAGCACCGTGACCGGATTGCCTTGGCCGATGGGTTCGTGGCGGTGAGCACCCAGACCACGAGGCTGGCGCTGCCGAACGCCGCGAGCGACGCGGGCAGCAGGAACACCCCTGAGCCGATCATGTTGCCGACGACCAGCGCCGTCGCCATCCACGGGCCCAGCCTGCGGCGCCGCGGCAGCGGAGTGACGGACGTGATGATGTCCTCCTTCCAGGCTCATCACCAGCACATCAGCGCCGTCGCCGCAGGTACGGAGGCTGACGTCCTCCATCCTGGTGACCTTGGTCCCCCCGGGAGGTGCCCTTCGGCCGCCGTGCTGGCCGCGCACATCAAGGAGGGTGAAAGCGGACTTCCGACACGAAGGGGGAACCATGACGGCGATCGCGTCCGAGGCGTGGCGTGGCTTCAGGGGCACGGCCTGGCGGAACAGCGTGGATGTCCGCGCCTTCATCCAGGCCAACTACACGCCCTACACCGGCGAGGCGGGCTTCCTGTCCGGTCCCACCGAACGCACCCGCGCCGTGTGGGCGAAGGTGAGCGCCCTGTTCCCGGAGGAGCGGCGGCGCGGGATCCACGACGTGGACGCGGCGACCCCGTCGTCCATCACCGCGCACGCGCCCGGCTACATCGACCGCGAGCGTGAGCTGATCGTGGGCCTGCAGACCGATGCCCCGCTCAAGCGGGCCATCATGCCGGCCGGTGGGCTGCGCATGGTGGAGAACGGCCTGGCCGCCTACGGCTACCAGCTCGACCCCGCCGTCAAGGAGATCTTCACCAAGTACCGCAAGACGCACAACGACGGCGTGTTCGACGCCTACACCCCGGAGATCCTGCGGGCCCGCAAGGCGGGCGTCATCACCGGCCTGCCGGACGCCTACGGCCGCGGCCGCATCATCGGCGACTACCGCCGCGTCGCCCTCTACGGCGCGGACCGGCTCATCGAGGCCAAGCGCGCCGAGCTGCGCTCCCTGGACGACGCGGACGCCTCCGAGGCCGTGATCCGCGATCGCGAGGAGCTGTCGGAGCAGCTCAGAGCACTGAACGAGCTGAAGCAGATGGCCGCCGCCTACGGCCACGACCTCTCCGGCCCGGCCGCGACCGCGCAGGAGGCGGTGCAGTGGCTGTACTTCGCCTACCTGGCCGCGATCAAGGAGCAGAACGGCGCCGCGATGTCGCTGGGCCGCACCTCCACGTTCCTGGACGTCTATCTGGAACGCGACCTCGCCGAGGGCCGCATCACCGAGGAGCGGGCGCAGGAGCTCGTCGACGACTTCGTGATCAAGCTGCGCATCGTGCGGTTCCTGCGCACCCCCGAGTACGACCAGCTCTTCTCCGGCGACCCGACCTGGGTGACCGAGTCGATCGGCGGCCTCGGCGAGGACGGCCGTCCCCTGGTCACGCGGACGAGCTTCCGCTACCTGCAGACGCTGCGCAACCTCGGCCCCGCGCCGGAGCCGAACCTGACCGTCCTCTGGTCGCCGCGCCTGCCCGAGCCGTTCAAACGCTTCTGCGCCGCCCTGTCCATCGAGACCAGCGCGATCCAGTACGAGAGCGACGAGCTGATGCGCCCCCGCACCGGCGACGACACCGCGATCGCCTGCTGCGTCTCGGCCGCGCCGGTGGGCCGGCAGATGCAGTTCTTCGGCGCCCGCGTCAACCTGGCCAAGACCCTCCTGTACGCGATCAACGGCGGCCGCGACGAGCTCACCGGCGCCCAGGTCGGCCCCGCGTACCCGCCGCTGACCGGCGAGGTGCTCGACTTCGAGGAGGTGAGCAAGGCGCTGGAGCGGATGATGGACTGGCTGGCCCGCACCTACGTCAACGCGCTCAACGTCATCCACTACATGCACGACAAGTACGCCTACGAGCGCCTGGAGATGGCCCTGCACGACCACCCGGTCAAGCGCACCCTGGCCTGCGGCATCGCCGGTCTGTCGGTCACCGCCGACAGCCTGTCGGCCATCAAGCACGCCCGCGTCAAGGTGATCCGCGACGAGTCGGGGCTGGCGGTGGACTACCAGGTCGAGGGCGACTTCCCGGCCTACGGCAACAACGACGACCGCGCCGACGCCATCGCCGTCGAGCTGGTCCGCTCGTTCATGGCCAAGATCCGCGAGCACCGTACGTACCGGGACGCCGAGCACACCCAGTCCGTCCTGACGATCACCTCGAACGTGGTCTACGGCAAGCACACCGGCAACACCCCCGACGGCCGCCGCGCCGGTGAGCCGTTCGCCCCCGGCGCCAACCCGATGAACGGCCGCGACCGGCACGGCATGATCGCCTCCGCCCTGTCGGTCGCCAAGCTCCCCTACGACCAGGCCCTCGACGGCATCAGCCTGACCAGCACCACCACCCCCGACGGGCTCGGCCGCACCCCTGAAGAGCGCGTCGCGAACCTGGCCGGGGTGCTCGACGGCTACTTCGACGCCGGCGGCTTCCACCTGAACGTCAACGTCCTCACCCGCGCCGTCCTGCTGGACGCCATGGCGCACCCGGACCGCTACCCGCAGCTCACCGTGCGCGTCTCCGGCTACGCGGTCAACTTCGTCCGCCTCACCCCCGAGCAGCAGCGCGACGTCGTCAACCGCACCTTCCACGGCTCGCTGTGAACGGTTCCGTCAGCTCCTGGGATCTGTCGGTCGGCGTGGACGGCCCCGGCACCCGCTTCGTCGTCTTCACCGCGGGCTGCCCGCTGCGCTGCCAGTACTGCCACAACCCGGAGACCTGGCGGATGCGCGACGGCCGCCAGGTCACCGCCGATGAGATCATGGCCGAGATCGAGAAGTACCGGCGGTTCATCTCGGTGGCCGGCGGTGGCGTGACGATCAGCGGCGGTGAGCCGCTGCTGCAGCCCCGCTTCACCGGCGAGCTGCTGCGCCGCTGCCACGAGGCCGGCCTGCACACCGCCCTGGACACCTCCGGCCTGCTCGGCGTCCGCGCCACGGACGCCCTGCTCGCCGACACCGACCTGGTGCTGCTCGACATCAAGTCCTACGACCCGGCCACCTACCGGCGCCTCACCGGCGGCCCGGTCGAGCCGACCCTGCGCTTCGCCCGCCGCCTGGCCGAGCTGGGCCGGCCCACCTGGGTGCGGTTCGTGCTGGTCCCCGGGCTCACCGACGCGCCGGACAACGTGGACGCCCTGGCCCGCTTCGTCGCCGGCCTCGGCAACGTCGAGCGGGTGGACGTGCTGCCCTTCCACCGCCTGGCCACCGCCAAGTACGAGCGCCTGGGCCTGCGCTTCCCCCTCGCCGACGTGCCGCCACCCGGCCGGGAGCTGCTGGAACGCGTGCACGCCCAGTTCCGCGCCCACGGCATCGCCAGCAGCTGACATCGCGGGCTTCCTGCCGGATCGGGCTCCGCGATCAGCGGCGTGCCCGCCACCTCCAGCAGCTCCTCCTCGACGGGGCCGGGTCCGCCGTCGTGCACCTGCGCCGCCGTGACGGCGACTGCCGCGCCGATCCGCCGGTTGAGACCGATGGGTGACGCAAGGCCCTGCCGAAGGTGACACGTGACCCCTCACGTACGGGACCTTCGGCACTGATCAGGGCGCCGCCGGGGCATGAAGCTGGAGGTGAGAGCCGATATAGGGAGAGAAGAACCATGCGCGCTGCCGTCGTCACCGCCTTCGACCAGCCCGTCGAACTCCAGGAGGTGCCCGTCCCCGAGCCCGGGCCCGCTCAGGTCCTGGTCCACATCGAAGCGAGCGGGCTGTGCCACACCGACATCCACGCCGCCCAGGGCGACTGGCCGGTCAAACCCGCGCTGCCGTTCATCCCCGGCCACGAGGGCGTCGGCGTCATCGAACAGGTGGGCTCCGCCGTGACCGGCAGGGTCGTCGGCGAGCGGGTGGCCATCCCCTGGCTCGGCTACGCCTGCGGCAGCTGCGAATACTGCGTCAGCGGCCGGGAGACCCTGTGCGAGTCCCAGCTGAACAGCGGGTACGCCGTCAACGGCGGCCACGCCGAGTACGCGGTCGCGCACGCCGCCTACGTGGTGCCGGTGCCCGACGGCGTCGCCCCGGCCGAGGCCGCGCCACTGACCTGCGCGGGGGTGACCACGTACAAGGCGGTCAAGGTCTCGGGCCTGCGCCCCGCCGAGCGGGCGGCGATCTTCGGCATCGGCGGGCTGGGCCACCTGGCGCAGCAGTACGCGCAGATCTTCGGCGCCGAGACCATCGCGGTGGACGTCACCGAGGACAAGCTGCGCCTGGCCAGGGAGCTGGGCGCCGATCACACGGTCGACGCCGCGCGCACCGATCCGGTCGCCGAGATCAAGTCCCTGGGCGGCGCGGACGTGGCGATCGTGCTGGCCGCCAGCCCGCGCGTGCTGGAGCAGGCGCACGCCTCGCTACGCCGTGGCGGCCGGCTGGTGCTGGTGTCGCTGCCCAAGGACAACACGATGAGCCTGCCGATCTTCGAGACCGTCCTGGGCGGCATCAGCGTCATCGGCTCCATCGTCGGCACCCGCGCCGACCTGGCCGAGGTGTTCAGGCTGCACGCGGCGGGACGCACCAAGGTCATTTATGAGACCCGCAAGCTGGAGGAGATCAACCAGTCCTTCGACGACGTCCTGGCCGGCACCGTGCCCGCCCGTCTGGTTCTCGAGCTGTGAGGATGTGAAAGACGGGAAAGTCCGGCGCGACCCGTTCGAACTCCGCCGGCGGAGCGGGCCGGTCCACCGGCAGGTGCGGTCGCGCCCGGCGCGAGTGCCAGGTAGCGGCGCAGGATGGGAGCACGCTTCGCGGGCTCGGCCTCCGCCAGCCGGACGTCCGTGCGCCGGCCGTGGCGCAGCACCGCTCGCCCCCCGGCCGCGCGCACGTTGAGCACCCAGTTCGTGTTCCGGCCGAGCATCGCCACCAGGTACCGCTCGCCTTCGACCCCTGCGGCTCGTGCGGGCGTCCCATGCTGCGGATGCGGGTCAGGGAAGGATGCCGATCGACCCCGTCCAGCACGAAGCCGATCAGCTCCAGGTAGCCGTCCAGCCGGATCACCGTTCGATCCTGACCACGGCGAGCGGGCACGGGGCGTGGTGCAGCAGCGCGTGGCTGACCGAGCCCAGCACCATCCCGGCGAACATGCCCTGCCCGTGCGAGCCGACCACCAACAGCTCCGCGCCGGCCGCGGCCTGCCGCAGCACCTCGACCGGATGGCCGTGCACCAGCTCCTCGACGACGGCCACCCCCGGAAACCGCACGCGCAGGCCGCTCAGCGTCTCCTTCAGCGTGCCCGGTCCCTCCCCCGCCGCGGGTTCGAACCCCTGCTGGGCGCGGGCGTGCACGACCCGCAGCCGGGCGCCGCGCAGCGCCGCCTCGGCGAAGCCGAACTCCAGCACCCGGGGCGACGCCGCGGACCCGTCCACCCCGGCCACGATCTCACCTGCCGAGGAGACCTGACGGACCACCACGACGTCACACGGCGCGTGCCCGGCCACCCCGTAGGCGACAGAGCCGACCAGCATCCCGCGCACCCCGCCGAGCCCGTGGCTGCCCACCACCAGCAGCTCCGCGTCCCGCGCGGCCTCGATCAGGGCGGCGCGCGGGTCGTCGGGCAGGAAGGTCGTGCGCAGGCTGATCTTCGGCTTGTCGCCGCGCGCGCGTTCCTCCGCCGCCGTCAGCACGCTCCTGCCGCCCTCGCGCATCCACGCGGCCACCTCGGCCAGCCGGCCGGTCTCCGTCTCGTACGCCCAGCGCGGCATCGCGTGCGCCACCAGCAGCGGCACGTCCCGCAGGGCCGCCTCCCGCGCCGCCCAGCCGGCGGCCTCGAGCCCGGCCCGCGAGCCGTCCACTCCCACGAGGATCATGACTTCTCCTTCAGATCAGTTTCAAGGTCGACGAAGACCCGCCCGCCCTGGGGGCAGGGCGGGCGGGTTGCCGGGGTGGCTACTGGAGCCACGGGGTGCGGCGGACGATGGGCAGGTTGCCGAGTCCGAGGGTGCGGCCGGCGCCGGCCAGGGCCAGGCCGATGAGGACGATCGCGTAGACGATGTGGTCGTCCATGAACGGGTTGGTGGTCAGGGGCAGCTCGGCCGCCCACATGAGCAGCAGCATCGCGGTGCCGGCGCCGGCGGCGATCCGGGTGCCGAGGCCGAGCACGAGCGCCACGCCGACGCCGGCCAGGCCGGCCATGAACAGCCAGTCCACCCACACCTGCCCGGCCAGGCCGGTGAAGAAGCCGCCCAGGGCGTGCTCGCCGGTGCCCTTGAGGAAGCCGGTGGTGGGGCTGCCGCCGTTGATCCAGGCCTTGGCCGCCGGGGTGGCGAAGCCGAGGCCGAAGGTCTTGTCCAGGAAGGCCCACAGGAAGATCCAGCCGATCGCGATCCGGGCGGCGGCCCAGACGTAGTCGACGGGGTTCTTGTGCTCCGCCTTGCCCACGCCGGCGTGCATCACGGGCTGGTTGATGGTGGTGGCCATGGCGGGCCTGCCTTTCCTGTTCTGTCGCGTTTCCCTTGTGCACCTTCATCACATCGGTTTTCGCGGCCGCTGCTCAGAGCCGGACGACCCGCGGCAGAAGGACCTTGGTCCTCCCCGTGGGCAGGGACCTTCGGCACACAGGCGGGGCCCTCGGACGCTCCGCGCAGCCGGTCCGGGTCCGGCGGCGTCGGCGGCAGGAGGTGTGTGATGTCCGTTTCACTCGCTACCGAGCTCGGCGTCCGGAGGCTGCTGGTGGCGGGCCGGGCAGGCGCCGTCGGTGTTCAACACCCAGCCGGGACGACAGCGCTGGGCGTGGCACCCCGGAGGGGCAGGGGGTGCCACGCCGATGCGCAGGAGTACGGCGGTGCCGTCGGGGCCGGTGCTGAACACAGCGCTGTCGGCCAGGCGGCGCATCAACCAGATCCCCCGGCCGCCGGGCACGGAGGGCGGGGGCAGGCACGCCTGGTCGAGTGTGCGGGCCGGAATACCGGGGCCGGCGTCCCTGACCTCGCAGAACAGGTCGTCGTCCGCCCACCACAGGGTGAGCCAGCCCTGCCCTCCGCCATGTTCCACGGCGTTGCCGATGCTCTCGTTGACCGCTGTGAGGAAGTTGTCGAGCCGCTCGCTCGTCAGTCCCCGTCGCCGTGCTTCGTCGCGGACGGCATGGCGCGCGGCGCACATGCTGTTCTCGTCGAAGCTCATGGTGAGCAGCGTCACCATGATCACGTCCCTCGCTCGGTGAAGTGTCTGTTGGCTGGAGCGGGCCTTCGTCGTCTTCGTGTCGCTCACACCATCCGCTGGGCCATCTCGACGAGCCGGTTGGCGTAGCCCCACTCGTTGTCGTACCAGCCGAACACCTTGACCAGGTCGCCGCTGGCCTGGGTGAGCGCGGAGTCGAACACGCAGGAGGCGGCGTCGCCGATGATGTCGCGGGAGACCAGCGGGTCGGTGCTGTAGCGCAGGATGCCGCGCAGCGCGCCGTCGGCGGCGGCGGCGGCGAAGGCGTCGTTGATCTCCTGCACGGTGACGGAGCGGGTGAGCTGGGCGGACAGGTCGGTGATGGAGCCGTCCTCGACCGGCACGCGGATGGCGATGCCGTCCAGGCGGCCGTTCAGCTCGGGCAGCACCTGGCCTACCATGCGGGCCGCGCCGGTGGTGGTCGGCACGATGTTCACGGCGGCCGAGCGGGCCCGGCGCGGGTCCTTGTGCGGGGCGTCCAGCAGCACCTGGTCGCCGGTGTAGGCGTGGATGGTGGTCATGAAGCCGCGCACCAGGCCGAAGCTCTCGTGCAGCACCTTGACCATCGGGGCCACGCAGTTGGTGGTGCAGGAGGCCAGCGAGACGATCTCGTGGCGGGCCGGGTCGTAGGCGGCGTCGTTGACGCCGGGGACGATGGTGGCGTCCAGGCCCTTGCCCGGCGCCGACAGCAGCACCCTGCGGGCGCCGGCCTTGAGGTGGCCCGCCAGGGCGTCGCGGGTGCGGAAGCGGCCGGTGGCGTCGATGACCAGCTCGACGTCGTACGCCCGCCAGTCGAGCTGCGCCGGGTCGGCGACGGAGGTCACGGCGATCGTGCGGCCGTCGACCTCCAGCAGGCCGGGGGCGGCGGTGACGGGCACGTCGAGCGGCCCGTAGGTGGAGTCGTGCTTGAGCAGGTGGGCCAGGGTGGCCTCGTCGGTGATGTCGTTGACGGCGACGATCTCCAGGTCGGTGCGCAGCGCGCGGCGCAGGACGGCCCTGCCGATCCTGCCGAATCCGTTGATGCCGATTCTCATGTTTTCATGATCCGCTCGCCTCCGGTGCGTTCCTTAGAGGCGGCGGTCCCCGACTCAGGGGACTTTAGGCCCTGAGATGCCGAGCCCGGGACGGCAAGGCCCCCACTGGCGAGACCAGTGGGGGCCGCTCGTCGCGTCCGCTCAGCCCTTCTGCGCCCAGTCCCCCAGCGACCAGTCACGCACCTCGGGCATGTCCTCCAGATGCTCGACCACGTACGCCTGGTGCTCGGCGAGCTTGCGCTCGCACCAGGCCATCAGCTCGCTCGCGCCGCGCGGCAGCCGCCGGGCGTTGTTGAGGGCGTCCATCACCAGGTGATACCGGGACGCCCGGTTGCGCACCGTCATGTCGAACGGCGTGGTGGTGGTGCCCTCCTCGATGAAGCCACGCACCCGGAACCGGTCGGCGTCCGGACGTCCGTGCACCAGCTGATGGATGGCACCGGGATAGCCGTGGAAGGCGAACACCACATCCACGGTGTCAGTGAACAGCTCGGTGAACAGCGTCCCGCTCATCCCGTGCGGATGGTCCTTCGGCCGCGGCAGCGTCATCAGGTCCACGACGTTGACCACCCGCACCTTGAACCCGGGCAGCCGCTCCTTGAGGATCTGCGCCGCCGCGACCGTCTCCATGGTGACCACGTCCCCGGCGCAGGCCAGCACGATGTCGGGGTCGCTGGTGCCGTCGTCGGTGCCGGCCCACTCCCAGATCCCGGCGCCGCGGGCGCAGTGCTCGATCGCCTCATCGATGCTCAGCCACTGCAGCTGCGGCTGCTTGTCGATGACGATGAGGTTGATGTACGAGCGTGAACGCAGGCAGTGGTCGGCCACCGACAGCAGGCAGTTGGCGTCCGGCGGCAGATAGACGCGGGCCACGTCACCACGCTGGGTCAGCACCACCTGGATCAGGCCGGGCCCCTGGTGGGAGAAGCCGTTGTGGTCGTTGCGCCAGGCGGTCGAGGTGAGCAGCACGTTCAGACTGGGCACCTTGGCCCGCCAGGGCAGCCGGGTCGCCTCCTGCAGCCACTTGCCGTGCTGCACCGTCTGCGAGGCGCTGACCATCGCGAACGCCTCATAGGTGGCGAACATGCCGTGCCGCCCGGTCAGCGTGTAGCCCTCCAGCCAGCCATGGCAGTTGTGCTCCGACAACACCTCCATCACCCGCCCGTCCCGGCTGATCGCCACGTCGTCATCGGTGACGCATTCGGCGAAGGCCCGATCGGAGACCTCGAACACCGCGCCGAGCCGGTTGCTGTTGGTCTCGTCCGGGCAGAACAGCCGGAAGCTGTCGGGATTGTCGCGGTAGACGTCGCGCAGCAGCTCGCCGAGCCGGCGGGTCGACTCCACCCGCGTCTGCGCCGGTTGCGGCACCTCCACGGCGTAGTCGCGGAAGTCGGGCAGGGCCAGGTCGCGGGTCAGCAGGCCGCCGTTGGCGTGCGGGCTGGCGCTCATCCGCAGCTCGCCCTTCGGGGCCAGCGCGCGTACCAGCTCGGAGGGCGCGCCGGTGGCGTCGAACAGCTCTTCCGGCCGGTACGAGCGCAGCCAGTCCTCCAGGATGGCCAGGTGCTCGGGGTTGTCGCGCACCCCGGACAGCGGCACCTGGTGCGAGCGCCACGTGCCCTCCATCTGCACGCCGTCCACCTGGCCGGGCCCGGTCCAGCCCTTGGGCGAGCGCAGCACGATCAGCGGCCACCGCGGGCGGCTCCCGTCCCAGCCGCCGGTACGGGCCGCGTGCTGGATGGCGCGGATCCTCGCCCAGGCGTCGGCCAGCGTCGCGGCGAACCGGTGGTGCATGCCGGGCAGGTCGGAGCCCGCCACCTCCAGCACCTCGTACCCGTGGCCCTCCAGCAGCCGCCGCACCTCATCGGGGTCCTTGCGGGACAGCACGGTGGGGCCCGCGATCTTCGCGCCGTTCAGGTGCAGGATCGGCAGCACGGCGCCGTCGCGTTCGGGGTTGAGGAACGACACGCCCTTCCACGACCCCTCCAGCGGCCCCGTCTCGGCCTCCCCGTCACCCACCACCGCCACGGCCAGCAGGTCCGGGTTGTCCATCACCGCGCCGAACGCGTGCACCAGCACGTACCCCAGCTCGCCACCCTCGTGGACGGAGCCCGGGGTGGTCACCGAGACGTGGCTGGGGATGCCGCCCGGGCTGGAGAACTGCCGGAACAGCCGCAGCATCCCGGCCTCGTCCTGGCCGACGTGCGGGTAGATCTCGCTGTACGTGCCCTCCAGGTAGCCGGCGGCCACCAGCGCCGGGCCGCCGTGCCCGGGCCCGGCGAGGTAGATCGCCTGCTGGCCGGTGTGCCGGATGAGCCGGGAGACGTGCGCGTAGATCAGTGACAGGCCCGGGCTGGTGCCCCAGTGGCCCAGCAGGCGCGGCTTGATGTGCCGTGGCGCCAGCGGTTCGCGCAGCAGCGGATTGCCCTGCAAGTAGATCTGCCCGATCGTGAGGTAGTTGTTCGCCCGCCACCAGGCGTCCAGCTGGTCGATCTCCCCGGCCTCCGGGGCGGCCAGCCCGCGCAGCAGCTCCTCATCGACGGCCTTGCGGATCTGCTCCTCCGACACCTCGGTCATCAGCACATTCCCTTCTCAGCGGTTAAGCGGAAAATCTTGGACAGTGGGTGGGTCAGGTCGCGCGGACGACCGCCACCGGGCAGCGCGCGTGGTGCAGGACACCCCGGCCGACCGAGCCGAGCAGCGCCGAGCCACGTCCGCGAGAGCCCACCACCAGCAGGTCCGCCTCGCCCGACGCGTCCACCGGATGGCCCACGAACGCCTGCTCGATCACCGTCACCTGCGGATACTTCTTCTGCAACGTCTCCAGCAGCTCCACGGCCGGCGGCTGCCCGGCCCCCGCCGGCGTCCGGCTGTGCAGGATCCGCAGCGTGCTGTCCCGCAGGGCGGCCTGCTCGAAGGCGTAGGCCAGGGCAGGCCCGGACGCGGGCGAGTCGTCCACCCCGGCCACCACCTGCCCGTAACAGGGCCGCAGCTCGCCCCGCACCACGACCACCGGGCAGGACGCCTCCCCGGCGACGTGATCGCTGACCGAGCCGAGCAGGGCACCGGCGAGCGCTCCCCGCCCCCGGCTGCCGACGACCAGTTCGGTGGCCTCGCCCGCCAGGTCACACAGCGCCGGCGCGGCGGCCCCCTCCACCGTTCGCGTGCTCACCTCGACCGTGGGCCGGCGCTCGTGCACCAGCGCCAGCGCCTCGTTCAGCACCTTGCGGCCCGCGCGCAGCACCGAGTCGGGCAGGGCGGCGTTCGCGAATCCGGCGATCTGGTACGGCGCGCGATCCAGCGCGTGGACCAGCAGCAAGGGCTCGTGCATGCGATGCGCGTCGGCGGCGGCCCAGGCGACGGCCGCCCGCGAAGGCACGGACCCGTCGACACCTGCAACGATCATGGCTTCTCCTCCGTCACCGCTCCATGGGACCGCAGCCGGGACACCCGCGGACAGGGCCGGAAGTCCCACGAGCCCAAGGCCCAAGGCCACCCGCCGAGCAGTGGCGGCCCCGCACCTTGTGCGGGGCTTGACGTCCTGCTTCGCCGGCTGGGCCCATCAGCGCGGTAGTCAGGACTTTCGCCCGCAGGCGGTCGCGTGCGACCGGTGGTGCGCTGGTCGCATGAGTACTTATCCGGTGCGGGTCGAGGCTCGCCTCGACGAACCGCTCAACCGTGGCCTCTGGATCGTGAAATGGTTCCTGGCGATCCCGCATTACCTGGTCCTGAGCCTGCTGTGGATCGCCTTCGGCGTTCTCACCGTCGTGGCGTTCTTCGCGATCCTGTTCACCGGGCGCTACCCGCGCGCGCTGTTCGACTTCAACCTCGGCGTGCTGCGCTGGACCTGGCGGGTCGCCTACTACACCTACGGCGCCCTGGGCACCGACCGCTATCCGCCCTTCACCCTCGGCGCCGCCCCCGACTACCCGGCCACCCTGGAGATCGACTACCCGGAACGGCTCTCCCGCGGCCTCGTCCTGGTCAAATGGTGGCTGCTGGCCATCCCGCACTACCTCGTCGTGGGCCTGTTCACCAGCGGCAGCGTCATCTCCTGGAACGACGGCCTGCCCGACGGCGGCGGCGTCCTCTACACCCTCGACTGGGGCGGCCTCATCGGCCTGCTGGTCCTCATCGCGGCGCTCTGCCTGCTGTTCACCGGCCGCTATCCGCACGGCGTGCACGACCTCGTGCTCGGGCTGAACCGGTGGGCGATCCGAGTCGCCGCGTACGCCACGCTCATGACCGACGCCTACCCGCCGTTCAGGCTGGAACAGGGCGGCCACGAGCTGCCGCGCCTCGAACCCCCGCCCGCTTCTGCGCACACCCCCGCCCGGCACGGCGCCGCCTCCGTCGTGGCCCTCACCGCCGGCTCCGTCCTCGCCTTCGCCGGGCTCGTCACCGCGGCCACCGGTACGAGTGCCGCCCTGCTCGGCCGGGCCCGCGACACCGGCGGCTTCATCAGCACCGGCGCCCAGCGGGTGGCCGCCGCCCTCCCCTGGCTGGAAGGGCTGACGACCGGGCTCTTCATCGCCACGGCGGTCCTGCTGGTCGCCGGCGCGGCGCTCATCCTGACCGGCATCCGCCTGGCCACCGTCCCGGCGTCAGCACCCGTACCCGTCACGCCGGCGCGTTGACGCGCCCGCCCACCAGGAACAGGGCAGTCCGCCCCGGAGAAGGAGGTTTCCGATGAAGGCACTGATCTATCACGGACCAGGCAGGCGCGCCTGGGAGGAGGCGCCCGACCCACAGCTCATCGACCCGACGGACGCGATCGTCCGCGTGGACGCCGTCACGATCTGCGGCACCGACCTGCACATCCTCAAGGGCGACGTGCCCGCTGTCGAGCCCGGCCGGATCCTCGGCCACGAGGCGGTCGGCACCGTCGTGCAGGCCGGCGGCACGGTCACCACCGTCGAGCGAGGCGACCGGGTGCTGGTCTCCTGCATCACCGCCTGCGGCCGCTGCCGCTACTGCCGCACCGCGATGTACGGGCAGTGCCTGGGCGGCGGCGGCTGGATCCTCGGCCACCGCATCGACGGCACTCAGGCCGAGTACGTACGGGTGCCGTTCGCCGACACCTCCACCCACCCGCTGCCCGGCGGCGTCACCAGCGAGGCGGCGCTCATGCTCGCCGACATCCTGCCCACCTCCTACGAGGTCGGCGTGCTGAACGGCCAGGTGCGGCCCGGCGACACCGTCGTGGTGGTCGGCGCCGGCCCCATCGGCCTGGCCGCCATCAGCACCGCGCAGTTGTTCACGCCGGCCCACATCGTCGCCGTGGACCTGGCCGTGTCCCGGCTGGAGGCCGCCAAGCGGCTCGGCGCGGACGTCCTCGTCGGCGCCGGCGACGACCCGGCCGCCGCGGTGGCCGAACTGACCGGCGGCCTGGGCGCGGACGTGGCCATCGAAGCGGTCGGCGTTCCCGAGACCTTCGAGCTGTGCACCCGGCTGGTCCGCCCCGGCGGTCACGTCGCCAACGTCGGCGTCCACGGCGCCCCCGCGACCCTGCACCTGGAGGAGCTGTGGATCCGTAACCTGACCATCACCACCGGTCTCGTCGACACCCACTCCACCCCGGCCCTGCTCGACATGGTGGCCGCGCACCGGCTCGACCCGACCACCTTCATCACCCACCGCTTCGGCCTGCACGACATGGAGGCCGCCTACCGGACGTTCTCCGACCCGGCGACCACCGGGGCGCTGAAGGTCGTCCTGTCCCGGGACGCGGACGGCTGAATGATCACCACGGCCCGTCACCGCCGTCGAGGCGCTGACGGGCCCAGCACCAGCACCCGCGGGGTGTGCGGGGTGAGGAAGGGCACGATCTGCCAGCCCGGGCGGGCGTTGACGGCGTACAGCAGGGCCCCGTCGATGACGGCGGCGATGGTGTAGCCGGTGCGGCGAGCGGCGGCCGGACGCCGAATCGGCGCGTGCGTCTCCATCCTGAACCTCCAACGATTCTCAGGAGGGTCGTGATCTCCCGTAACGCTACGACCGGCAGCCCGCGGAGAGGCAGAGGCGAAGGTCGGCCCGCATTCGCCGGAAGGCCCCCGAAGCACCGGGAAGGCGCTTCCGACCCTCCGGATAGGGACCAACGTCCCTGTTTCCGGCGCCCCGATTTCGTGAACATCGTCATGTGAACCAGCTGCGAGCGCCGGTGCCTCCACAGGAGAGCAAGGCGAGCACGGAGGACATGACGGTGACCCCATCGACCGGGCTGACGTCCGCCCAGGCGGCCGCACGGCTCGCACGCGACGGTGCCAACCTGCTCCCCCAGAAACCCCCTGTGCCCCTCTGGCGCCGCATCGCCGGCCAACTGCGCGACCCGCTCATCATCGTCCTGCTCATCGCCGCGGTGCTGACCATCACCACCGGAGACTGGGCCGACGCCGCCGTCATCCTGCTGGTCATCGTGGTCAACACCACCGTCGGCGTGATCCAGGAGATCCGCGCCGACCGCGCCATCACCGCCCTGGCCCAGCTCGCCGGCCCGGAGGCCCGCGTCGTCCGCGACGGCCATCAGCAGCAGATCCCCTCCAGCGACATCGTCGTCGGAGACCTGCTCATCCTGGGCGAAGGTGACATCGTCCCCGCCGACGCCGACGTCACCGAATCAGCGGCCCTGCTCATCGACGAATCAGCCCTGACCGGCGAATCCGTACCGGTGGACAAACCCGCGAGCCGGCCGCTCTCCGCCGGCACCGTCGTCGTCCGCGGGCGCGGCCGGGCCCAGGTCACCGCCACCGGAGCGGCCAGCGCCAGCGGCCGCATCGCCACCCTCCTGGTCCAGGCCGCCACCCTCACCCCGCTGCAACGCCGGCTGATGGGCGTCGGCCGGCTCCTGGCCGGCGTCGCCGTCCTGCTGTCAGCGGTGGTCCTCGCGCTGGGGCTGGTCCGCGGCCAGCCGGTGGAGCTGATGGTGATCACCGCCATCAGCCTCGTCGTCGCCGCCGTCCCCGAATCCCTGCCCGCCGTCGTCACCCTGAGCCTGGCCCTGGGGGCACGCCGGATGGCCGCCCGCCACGCCCTGGTCCGCAAACTCCCCGCGGTGGAGACCCTCGGCTCCGTCACCGCCCTGGCCACCGACAAGACCGGCACTCTCACCGAGGGCCGCATGCTCGCCCGCCACCTGTGGACGCCGACGGCGCAGGCCACGATCAGCGGCACCGGCTACGCCCCCGAGGGCGAGATCACCGGCGACGCCGGATCCTTCGAGGCGCTGCTGACGGCGGCGACCCTCTGCAACGACGCCCGCCTGGCACCCCCGGCCGACGACACCGGCGAATGGGCCGCCCTGGGCGACCCCACCGAAGCCGCCCTGCTCACCGCCGCCGCCAAACTCGGCCTCGACCGCACCACCGTGCAGACTCGCCACCCCCGCCTGGCCGAGCTGCCCTTCGACAGCGACCGCAAGCGCATGACCACCCTGCACCAGCTCCCCGACGGCCGCACCCGGCTCATCTGCAAGGGCGCACCCGAAGCCCTGCTGCACCACCCCGTCCTGACCGACGAAGCCGACCTGCTCACCCGTGCCGCCACCCAGGCCGACGAGTTCGCCCGCGCCGGATACCGCGTCCTGGCGGTCGCGAGCACCGACCTCGACAGTCCCCCCACCACCCTCGAAGAGCACGGCCTGTCCCTGATCGGCCTGATCGCCATCCTGGACCCACCCCGCCCGGCCGCCGCCACCGCCATCGCCGATTGCCGGCGTGCCGGCATCAAGCCCATCCTCATCACCGGCGACCACCCCGGCACCGCCCGCGCCATCGCCACCGAACTCGGCATCATCACCGACGGCGACCCCGTCATCGACTGCCGCGAACCCGGCGCCTTCGATCGAGGCCAGGCCGGCGTCTACGCCCGCGCCACCCCCGAGCAGAAACTCGACATCGTCCAGAACCTCCAGGACCAGGGCGGCGTCCTGGCCATGACCGGCGACGGCGTCAACGACGGCCCCGCGCTGCGCCGCGCCGACATCGGCGTGGCCATGGGGCGGCGCGGCACCGAGGTCGCCCGCCAGGCCGCCGACCTGGTCCTGGCCGACGACAACCTCGACACCGTGGTCGCCGCCGTCGAAGAAGGCCGCCGGGTGTACGCCAACATCCGCCGCTTCCTCGTCTACGGCCTGTCCGGCGGCGCCGCCGAGATCGCCGTGATGCTGCTCGGCCCGTTCGTCGGCCTCCCGCTGCCCCTGCTGCCCGCCCAGATCCTGTGGATCAACCTGCTCACCCACGGCCTGCCGGGGGTGGCCCTGGGCGGCGAGCCGACCGTGCCGGGAGCCATGGCCGACCCGCCCCGCCCGCCCAGCCAGAGCATCCTCGGTGCGGGCCTGTGGCAACGCGTCATCCGCATCGCCGTCGTCCTCACCGCCGTCACGCTCGGCGTCGCCCTCTGGGCCGCGGCCACCGGCCGCCCCTGGCAGAGCATGGCCTTCTTCGCCCTCGGCGCCACCCAGCTCGGCGTCGCCCTCGGCTCCCGCACCCGCCCCGGCTCCCTGGCCAACCCCATGCTGCTGTACGCCGTCGCAAGCGCGTTCGTCCTGCAACTGGCCGCCCTGTACCTGCCACCACTACGCCAGCTCCTCGGCACAGAACCACTCGATCTCAGCGACCTGCTGATCGTCACCGCACTGTCGGTACTCGGCTACGCCGCCGCCCGCCTCGACCGGATCCTCCACCCCTCCCCCCGTCCACAAGCGAACTCCGCCTGAGGAACACCGTGAGACGGCGGGGCGGGGCCGTCGCTCTTGCCGCTTCCGCGAGGACGTCCGCCGCAGGCCTGGGTGTGCCCGGTGTTGGCGCGGATGCGGGTGCGACGGTTGCGCAACGCCGCACGACACGATCGAGGTGTCGTCGGGCGGCGCAGCGCCGCCCCGGAGGTGAGGAGTGATGCGGCATGGCTGCTGCGACTCTCAAGAAGGTCCGTGGCCGGCGAGCGATCTGGGTCGCGGCGGTGGCCGTGCTCGCCGGCATCGGCTCAACGGTCCCGGCGTCCGCCGCGGTACCTCCCGAAGTGATCATCGCCGACACGTTCGCCACCCGGACGGCGACGGGCGCCGCGAACATCTTCTTCAGCTTCGCCGTCCCGGCCGGGAGCTGGACGGCCGAGGCCACGCTCACGGCCCGCAACAACACGGCCGTGGCGTCCGGTCTGGCCTGCACGCTGCTGATCATCAGTGAGAGCAGCACCAACAACAGCAGCACGGTCGCCTCGCTGGGCCCCAACGGCCAGCTCGCCAGCCTGGCGGCGGTCACGGCGCGCACCGTGAGCACGTCCGGGATCGTGCGGTTGTCGTGCAACGCGACCACGACCTCGAACATCTCGGTGTTCAACGTGAGCATCATGGCGACGCGCGTCAACTCCTTGACCCGCGTGAACCTCGGCTGAGCATACGATCGGCCCGGTGGCTCCAGCGCCCGTGAGCGAGCACCGGACCACGTCATGACGGGGACAGCGACGTCCCTGTCATGACCCGGGCCCAGCTCTCAAGCCACGCAGCTCACCATTCGAGCGGCACAGGGTCCCGGGCGCTCAGTTGTGCCGCCCCCATCCTCTGCTCCGCTGCTCCTTCTGCACCTCTTTCTGCGCGGCCTTGAGCGCCTCCGCGCTGGCGGTCCTGCCGTCCTTCTCGGCGTCCCTGATGGCGTTCGCCGCGAACCTGTCCTGGACCTCCAGCTCACGCAGCCGGGCCTCGTTGACGTTCGCCTGGTGCTGGGCGCTGTTCTCCGCCGCCTTCTGCACCGTGGGAGGCGGCACGTCGTCCGCGGAGCCTCCTCGGCCGAACCAGCCCCTGGCCTCCAGCCGCTGGCCGCCGCGCGGGACGGGACCCGCCATCGACGGCCCCGGCCCGGCGGGAACCCGGCCGCCCGCCCCGGCATAGGCCGGAGGTGGGCCGCCCGGGCGCTTCATGGCGCGGATCAGGTTCTCGAGAGGGTCGAGGACCTTCCGCCTGATGGCACCGGTGAGCACGTTGCCGGTGCCCTCACGTACCTCGTTGAGGATCTTGCCCGTCCTCTGGCGTCCCTGCAGCAGCTCGGCCGTCGCCCTGACGGGCGCCGTGGGGTCCGGGCTCATGTACTGCATGAGAGCCCGATAGGTGAAGTACGTGGCCGTGGCGCCGGCGACGAGCCCCGCGGCCTTGACCACGCCGGACAGGCCGTCGAGGGCGACGGGCATGGTGCTCGCGGCGGCGTTGGCCTGGGCGAGGTGTCCGCCCTCGTTACCGCTCTGCCGCCAGTGGCCGGCGAGCGCCGTGCCGCCGTCCCCTCGGTAGGCCTCCTGCGTCTGCCGCATCGTGGACTCGGCGTCCTCGGCCGCGACGCCGGTGCCGGCCGCCACGGTCCTGAGCGCGGCGGCCTGCTCGTCCATCCCGTCGGTGTGTGGGAAGATTCCGGCCGGAATGCCGATCATCTCCAGTGCCTGAGCGGCTTGTGGCGAGAGAGTCATAGCGCCTGCCCGTCGATCCGGCGATCGAGGTCGCCCAGGGAGGCGTGTTCGGCAGTGGTGATGTTCGACCCGGCAGCGTGCACCTGCTCACCGGTCCTGTTCAGGCCGGGGCCGAGCTCGCTCAGCACTTCGTGCAGGTAGTGACCGCTGAGACCGAGCGCCGAGGCGCATTCGGCGATCAGGCCCACCTGCCCCCACGAGGCGCCGCCGATCTCGCGCTGCCTGAGCGCCTGCACGGCCGCGTCGTAGTCTTCGCCATGGGCGTTCATCCGGCGGGGGGCGTGTTCGCCGACCCACTCCCTGTCGATCTCGAGTCCGCTCACGCGACACGACTGTAGTCGGACACCTCAGGCCATCTGGCGATCTTTAGCGTTTTGCTCGTGTTCGTCGGCACACACGGTCTACTGTTGGGCCGAGCTTCGCACAGGTAGGAACAGAGGATGACGATGCCACCACGATCCGCTGACCAGGAGGAACTGCTCGCCTACATGAAGCGCGCCCAAACTGCGGTGCGCAAGCTTCAGCAGGCCCAGGAACGGATCGGCGCGGTCATCGGCGAAGGCGCCAGCGCCGACGAGCTCGTCAGGGCCACCTGCGACGGCCGGGGCGTCTTCTCGCAGGTCTGGCTCGACCCCCGCGTGATGCGCCAGGACCTGGAGACGCTCGGCACGACCGTCACGGCGGCACTGCAGTCCGCCCAGCAGGACGCGGAACGCCAGAGCACGGCCATCAGCCGGCAGGCCCTCGACGGCATGGACCCCCTCCCGGAGCCACCCGACGCACGCGTCATCCGCGACCACATCGATCAGGTCGCCCGCGACATCCTGGAGGCGTGAGCTTTGGCCGGCGACCACACGGGCGTGGACGACCTGTTGAACGAGGACTTCGACGAGGCCGGACGCCGGGCCGGACGGCTCCTGGACTCCGTCGAAACGCTCCGGGGCGACCTCGAGGAGATCAACGGTGTCGGGGAGGCGGCGGCGGGCCAGGTCAAGGCCAGAGTCACCGCGAACGGCAAGGTGCTGGAGGTCACCTTCGGCCCGCGGACCCCGCGCACGGACAGCCGGGCGCTGGCCGAGCAGGTGCTCATCGCGGTCCTCGATGCGCAGCGCGACGCCGAGCTCAAGTGCCAGGAACTGATGCGGGAGACGCTGGACGGCTACGACCCGGCCGCGGCCAGAGCCGATCTCGACCGGATGCTGGGGCTTCGATGGTGAGCGTCGTCCTGGTGCCGCCGTCGGAGCCGGCGCGCACGTCGTCCGGAAGCGCACCGGCCTGACCAGGGCCGGCCGGATGGACGGCATCCGCCGCTCGCGCCGGCTGCTCGCGCCCCTCGCCCACCTTCGCCCTCTGACGGCGGAGGCCGCGCTCCGATCACGCCAATCGTCGTAGTGCGAGCTGGCCGCTCGAATCCGCGCCGTCGCCGATTCCGCCTCCCACCGTCGTGGGGCGAACCACTCGGACGACACCGGGACGGACGCCGCTTTCAGGCCCCCGCTGCGGCTCTGATGCGATCGGCCGGATCCGCGCCGACGGGAGAAGCACAAGCAGTGACTCCCCTGGGTCAGGCCGATAATGGCCCGATGAAGGTACGTATCGGGATCGCGCCGCCACCGGGAGACACCCCCGACCACCTCGCCGGGCTCGCGGAGCGGGCCGAGGCTCTCGGGATCGACTCCCTGTGGCTGTCCGAGATCGTCCACGGGCCGTCTGTCGAGCCCGTCGTCGGCATGGCCTACACGCTGGCCGCCACCCGCCGGCTGAAGGTCGGCACGGGGGTGGCGATCCTGCCGGGCCGCCACCCGGTGCGGGTGGCCAAGCAGCTCGCGTCGCTGGCCGCGCTCGCCCCCAAGCGCGTGCTGCCGGCCTTCGGGCTGACGCCGGCCAGGCCCGCCGAACGGGAGGCCTTCCCCGTTCCCGGGCCCCGCGGCGCGGTGTTCGACGAGTCGCTCGAACTGCTCAGGCTGCTCCTGCGGCAGGAGCAGGTGACCTTCCACGGCGAGTTCTTCACGGTGCAGAACGCCGGGGTCGGCCCGCTGCCGGCCAAGCCGCTCGACATCTGGGTCGGCGGCAGCGGAGAGCGCGCCCTGCGCCGCGCCGGCCGGCTCGCCGACGGCTGGCTGGCCAGCTTCCTCACCCCCGACCAGGCCGCCGCCGGCCGTACGGCGATCGCGGCGCACGCGGCCGAGGCCGGCCGCGAGATCGAGCCCGACCACTACGGCACCAGCCTCGCGGTGGCCGCTGCCGAGATCCCCGCCACCGCGATCGATGCCATCGCCCGCCGCAACCCCGGCGCCGATCCCGCCGAGATCGTCCCGGTCGGCTGGGCCGCCGCCCGCGACGTGATCGAGCGCTTCGTCGAGGCCGGGATCACCAAGTTCGTCGTACGGCCCGCCGCGCCCGTGTCCTCGGCCGAGCGCTGGCTCGACGAGTTCGCCGACCACCTCATGCCGCTGCAGAACTGAGCACAACCGTGACCAGGCACCACGAACGAGGAGGGCCCTGCTTGGTGCAGGTGGACCGCGCCGAGTTCGATGTGAAGGCCGTGATGCACCGCCCATCCAGGTCCTCGACCCGGCCGCCGCGCCAGCCGACGACCATCCGCAGCGGCATCACCTGATCCCCGAGAGCACCGGCATCCCTCTCGCGGTGATCCTGACCGGCGCCAACCGCGACGACGTCACCCGCTCAGTCACGCCTGCCCGACGAGCCCGCCCGCGTGCCCGCCTCGAGCGGTTGCCGGCTGAGACCCTGCGCATCCTGGTCATCAGCCTGGCCGGCGAGCGCGAACAGCACACCGGATCGATCCCCAGATCGGCACACGGCATCGGCTCCCCGAGAGCCATCACCGCAGGCGCGCTCAGGAGGCTACACCTTCGTCCAGAGCTGGCTAGGCTCCGAGCCATGACCTCGATTGACATGACCTGGTGAGCCCCACCCGCCTGCTGGTCATCGGAGCCGATGCGGCAGGGATGAGTGCGGCGCACCAGGCGATCCGGGCGGCCGGGACCAAGCTGGCCGTGACCGCGCTGGAGGCGACCGGCGATACGTCGTACTCCGCCTGCGGCATCCCCTACTGGGTCGCCGGAGACGTGTCGAGCGGCGACGCCCTGGTGGCCCGAACCGCTGAGGAGCACCGGAAAGCCGGGATCGACCTGCGGCTCGGCGCCACCGCGACGGGGGTCGACCGGCAGGCCCGCACCGTCACCTACCGGGATGCCGGCGGTGAGCAGGTGCTGGGCTACGACGAGCTGGTGATCGCGACCGGCGCGTCGGCCGTGGTGCCCGACTGGGCCGTCGATCCCGGCACCGGGCTGCGGTATGCCGGCGTCGCGCCGGTCAAGACGCTCACCGACGGCGCCGCCTGGCTGGACCTGCTCGCGGGACTGCCCGGAGGCGGTGGCCGGGTGGTCGTCGCCGGCGGCGGCTACATCGGCGTCGAGATGGCCGAGGCCGCCAGGAGGCGTGGCCACACGGTCACCGTGATCACCCGTACTCGGGTGATGAGCTCCATGGACCCGGACCTGTCCGCTCGCATCGAGAAGGGCATGCGCGAGGCGGGGGTACAGGTCCTGACCGGCTTACCGGTCGTGGGGCTGGACGTGGCGGACGGACGGGTGCGGGGCGCGTACACGGCGGAAGGCGAGCACCATCCGGCGGACCTGGTCGTGCTGGCGCTGGGAGTCACCCCGAACACCGCTTACCTCGATCTCGCCGAGTTGCCGAGCGGCCCGGGCGGCGGCCTGCGACCCGAGCCGGACGGCAGCCTGGCCGACGGCATCTGGGCCGCCGGTGATTGTTGTGAGACCCGGCATCGGCTCACCGGCACGTGGACGTATCTGCCGCTCGGCACCCACGCCAACAAGCAGGGCCGGATCGTCGGCACCAACCTCGTCACCCCAGGCGCGCTGCGGTTCGGCGGCGTGCTGGGCACCGCGATCACCCGATTCGCCGTGGGCGCGACCTACTTGGAGATCGCCCGTACCGGTCTGAGTGAGCACGAGGCAGCCGCCGCCGGCATCGAGGTGACGTCCCTGGTCACAGAAGGCAGCACGGCCAGCGGCTACATGAGCGAGGCCGACCCGATCACGGTGAAGGTGCTGGCAGCACCCTCGGATCGCCGGCTGATGGGCGCGCAGGTCGTCGGCGGGCGTGGCGCGGGCAAACGCATCGACGCGGTCGCCACCGCCTTGTGGCACGGCGCGACCGTTGACGACCTGGCCTGGTCTGACCTGTCCTACGCGCCGCCGTTCGCCACGGCGTGGGAGATCGTACAGGTCGCGGCCCGGCGCCTGGCCGACAGACTGTAGTCGTCCGAGGGGAGGCAGGTCAGGGGCTTGAGCCCAGGAACGGTCACCTGACGAAGCTGGCAGGCACGCTCGGCGATCAGCCCCGATGCAGGCCGGTCGGAAGCTGATCAGGAGGGACGGCCAACGCTCGTGTCATCGGGGGGCACCGAGGGCGACTGGTGACGAACCGGCATCTGGTACTGCGCTCAGCCACGCTGCGCACATGAGCCCGAGTCCGATGCTTACAGGGATCGCCCGTATCAGCCTGATTGCCAGGCGCTTCCGCCGGCCTCGCACGCGACGATGCACGAGAAAACCAGACACGAGTACGCCAGCGCCGGACAGACCACCACGCCCCAGACGAGAGTGTTCGAGAATTCCGGCTCCGTCAGATGGCGTTCCCTGGCCAAGTCGTCAGATCGCTGATCCGGTAGTGGAGGGCCCCACGATGTTCGGCGGCGTAGTCACCCCGCCCTTGACGGAATGCCAAGTGGCGGGCCACTCATGAGGAGGACGCGCCAGGATCGCGCAGACCTCACGCGCCAGTTCGTTCGGGCTACGGCCGCGCCAGGGAGTGGCGACGAAGATCTGGTAGTCATCCTCGATCTCAAGCCAGACCTCGAACAGATCAGGATCTCGGGGGACGGCTCTCTTGGCGCTGAGGCCGTAAGTCAGCAGTCGGTCATGGTCAATGCTCGTCAGGACCAGCCGCCCCGCGGTGCGCATCGGGGTCTCCCACGAATGATCCACGGCGACCCGCGCGACCTCCAGCTCGTACTGACTGGCCGAGAAGCAGGCGCCTCGGTCCGCGGGCACCTCTCCCGACCATTCCCAGCGCACCAGGTCCCCATCACGGGTGATGGTGACGTCCGTGCCCCCGCAGTCGTAGACGCCGCATGCGCCGCAGCGAGCGATCGCGACCGTGTGCGGCCGGGAATCGGCCAGCAGTCGATTGGCCGGCACCAGGACGTCGTACGGATCCATCCCCAGCCCCGCCCCGGCGGAGGTCATCTCCGCTCCGTTGACGTAAACCTGCAGCTGGAACGATTCGCTGCCTGGCCTGCTGGACGCGGGCGCGACCGCCAAACGGAGAAGGTCGATGCTCGGTTCTCCGCCGCTCCCCTTCACACCGCTCATGATCCACCATCATGACGGCCTGACCGCCCGCTTTCGCGCGTGCAAGCCTGATCATCTACCAGCAATCCGCCTGGGCTTCGGGCCACGCAGAAAGACAAACGTAATCCGGCGGGCCGGGGCTGAGGAACGAAGCCCCGGCCCGCCGATCGCCCCCGACCATGTCCGGCGACCAGACACGCAGTGGCGATCGTAGGGCTGCATCTGTGCGGTGGTGCGGCAACCCCGGTCGGAGCGTTCGGTCGGTACGAGGCGGCGGGCGTGCGGTGGCTGGCCCGGTGTCCCGCCGCCGTCCGGGACGGGACTCCAGGCCGCACGCCCGGACGGCGGGCGGGCAGCGGGCGGGCGGAGGGCCGGGGGTACGGCGGCGCGCCGCGCCGCCGCTTGAATACGCCGTGGAGTTGGAAATCCGCTGCACAAGGTCGAGTTCCGCAAAGCCAAGGTGAGCGGCGAGGTCGACCGGCGCTCGGTGGTCAACCCGCAGCAGGCCCGCGAACTGCTCACCGCGATGACCTACGAGCATTCCGCGTATGTTCCGCGACCAGTGGCACAGGGCAACTTCGGACCGCCTCCCGCTGCCTGCGGGCCAAAGCTAACGATCATGCAAAAGACCAGGTCAACCGTAGATTGCCCGGTCTCGGTTGCGCGCCCTGCAGGATTCGAACCTGCGACCGTCGGATAACGTCAGGCGGTGCCGGGCCCTGACGGCGTATGACGGCGCGCGCGAGCACGCGCCGAGCACGGCCGACAACTGCATTTGATCATTACATCGCGCCTCCACAGCGGGAGCTCCATGCTCCAGAGCACGCCGGAACGCGCATGATCGCCGTCGCCGTGCTCGACTCGCGCTGCCACGTCACAGCCTTCGAGAAGCACGCCCGCCCGGCAAGCCGATCCTCGCCCGGTCAGGACTCACACAGAACTCGCGACCGACGCCAGCATCCCTCAGCAATCTCGTTGTCGTCTCTGGGCCCGCAGCCGCCGGCCCAGACCTGGGCCATTGAGCCCCATGCCATGATCCTCACCTGCAAGCAGCCGGTCGTCGGCGCCGCCGCGGCCGACCACGGCATACCGTTCCGGCATTGGATGCAGCCCCATTCCACTCATCCACTTACAAACACATAAAGTAATCGAGTGATTGCGACGAGTGTCTTAACGCTTCCCTGGCTCCCTGTCGGCAGCCTGGCCCAGGCCACACCCACACCACCCGGATATGCAGACCCCGCCACGGGCACCTGGCTGATGAGTGCCATCGACTTCTCCGAGGACGGCTTGCTGATCACCCGCACCCACACCGCCGGTCAACGCGGAGATCCCGTCCGGGCCAACGAGCGCATGCTGGGACCCGGCTGGCAACTGCAGCCGCTGGGCGGCATGCTGGGCAACCGACTGCATGACCACAGCGATCACGGCTTTGTCGTGCTGGACCTCGCTTCTGGCACCGAGTCTCACCGCTACCTCGCCGATCCGTCCCGGCCAGGGGCCTTCGTGCACGCCGGCGGTCTCATCGTGCGCAACAGCGACGACACCTTCACCCAGACCGACGAGACGGGCCTGATCGTCACCTGGTCTCGGGTGCACGGCCACGTGCTGCCCATCTCGGTGGGCCTGGCCGATGGCGACTTCCAGAGCGTCACCAACGACGTACACCGCCGAGTGCGCCGTCTGGCCTCCCCCGCCACTCCCGGAGCGGACTGCCGGGAGCCTGACCCCGCATCATGCTCCACGGCCACCTTGATCTATGCCGACAGAACCACCGCCACGCCATCCGCGCCAGGCGAGGTAACCGGCCTGCTCGCGTCGATCAACTACGACGCCGCCGGCGACACGCCACCGGTAACGGCTCTCACCTATCGCTACGACGCCAGCGGACATCTTCGCCAGGTACGCGATCTGCGACGGCCAGACAAAAATCCTGAACGTCGCTTCGTATACGCCTACTCGGCAGACGGCGACATCACGAAGATGACCACCACGGAGGAGGGGTCATGGCACCTCACCTACTCTTCCCCGGGCACCTTGGCGAACGCGGCGCGGCGCACCATACGCCTCGGCGCCCGAGCCTGTCCCACTCCCTATGCCGCCGACTACATGCTTCGCGGCATGTGCAAGACCAGCGTCGACGTGCGCCAGGGTGCGAGCAAGGTCATGCGGCCCCCGTTCTGGAAAGCGACACTGACCGGCGGGTCGGTGATGGGTATCACCAACGACGGCTGCAGCGCCCCATCATCGGCAACAAGCCCACCTACTGGCTGGACTTCCGCGCCGCATGCGACTCCCACGACTACGGTTACGGCCTGATCCGCAACAGCCTGAACGGCGATCGAAACGGCCTGGACCGCTCCCAGCGCACCCACGTCGACGCTGTCTTCCTGACCATCATGAAGGAGAACGCATCTGCGCCGCCATCACCGGCACAGTCGCCGACCCTTTTCGCGGCACCCAGTCGTCCAAACGCTCCATCTGCCTCAGCTACGCCAACACCTTCTACAAGGCCGTCCGAGCCAAGGGCGACGGCGCACTCTGAGACATCACTGTCATGAAGAGGACACATGACCCACCTCCTAAGCCGCAGCCCGAAATCCACCCTCGGCCCACTGTCGCTCACGATCACCTCGTACGTGGCCGCCGTCGCCCTCCTGACCTGGGCAACGATCAACGGCCATCTCGGCGGCCACATGTACGGCCGGATCCTGATCACGGTGCTGAACTTCCCCGCCTCTCTGATCAACCTGCTCCTCGACGGCCCACTCAGGCATGCCCTCATCGGCGAGACCACCACCGATGAGATCTCCGCCTGGAGCTACGTGATCTTCGCCTGGCCCGGCCTCCTCATGGCGCTCATTCTGGCCTGGTGCCTCACCCGGCACCGGCCTCACCGATTCACTCGAATCCTCAGCTGGACCCTCACCACAGCCGTCCTTTTGTCCGGCATCGCGATCACTTTCGACCAATGGGCACCCCGTCGCCCGTACGGCTGGCCATTCGTCCTCTGCGGCGCAGGCATGGCCATCGGCCTGCTGCTCACCCGACGAGCCGTCAGGCGAACAGGCTGACGGACGCGAGACCGCCATCGCCTGGGCAGCGCGGCGCGCGCAGCCGGGACATTCAGGGGAAAGTGGTGCGACTCTTCGGTGCGGCGCAGGTCCATGCTGTCGGATCCGTCCCACCGGTTGTTCGCGGCTGCCTGGCGAGCTCGCCATGCCGGCTCGCCAACCGGAATGGTGCGTTCGATGCACCATTCGACCCACCAGTTGTCGGCGAGCGTGGCGGCGTCTTCTCGTTCCGGCCCGCGGTCATCTCGATCGCGATGCCAGGCGACGAACTCGTCGGTGATCGGGTTCAGGTTCTGCTGAGGCTGGCGCTCAGGAGCGGTGGTGAACGACTCGCACAGGGCGCGGACGCGCTGGCGCAGGCGGAGATGCTCAACGATGAGCTGTTGCGACTCGTTGCCGATCAGCGCGCACCCAGCAGGTCGGAACGGCACAGCGAATCCAGCAGACGGCGGGCGGGTGGACTGCTCGCACGGAGCCGGTCGGGTGGAGACGAGTGCCGCGATCGTTGACCGGCTCGCCCATAACGCCACCATCATCGAGACCGGCACCGGCTCCTATCGGCTCGCCCAATCCCGAGCACGCGCCGAAGCCTGACCATCCGCCAGCGATGAGAACCAGCAGCTTCAGGCCTTCCAACAGCTCGGGCCAGTACTCCCCTTCAGGCTGGCCCGTCGTAGTATCCCGGGCCTGCGATCAGCACGCTCTCAAAGCACGTGAACCGGTCGATCGTCTCTTGATCCGCACCGCGGAACGGGACCGTTGACCGAGACATCCCCACCGACAACTCGGGAACCACCAGACCGTAGTCCCCGTCGTCGACCTCGACGTCATACCGGGCCCGGAGCTCAGCGATCATCTGATCGGCAGGAACGGAGAACACGTCCATACCGTTGAGGAGCACCCGCGCTCCGCCAATTCAAGGGCTCCGCCCCCGGATACGGCGCATAAGGCCGCGCCGCTCCCCACCCCGCCAGCACACGACCGGCTTCTTCGAACGAAGCCCCCAGCAGCAACCACCAGCAGCCCGCAGCGGCTCCAACTCGATGACCAACGGCCCCATGCCGACTCCGACATGCGCAGATCAGCCCGGAAACCACTCCCGAGCGACCCGACCTCAGTGCCCCGCCATACCCCGGCCATCACGCTCACGCCCCTACGAACTCCGACCAGCACAAGATCGAGAAGTGGTGCTCAAACTCGTGACCATGACGCACCCCGACGATCAGCTGGTGGTGCTCGAACCCGTGACGAACTGGTGCCCGTTCTCGCGTTCCTAGCCGGACGCGGAGTCATGACCGGCATACCTTCGTCATACCGCCGGCCGATACAGTTCCCGCCTCGATGATCACCATCAAGGGCGACACCTGGGCCTGGAGCCAGACCGCACCAGCCGCCCGCGTCGGCACGGGCACCGTTCCTGGTGGGAAGTGCTCCGGTACGTCGACCACCGTAAGGCCGTGCGACATCATGACCGCCAACGGGTTTCTCACCCCCGCAACAGAGGTCAGAGCGGGGTCCTGCACGATGCACGCCGACGCTTCCGGACGTCAATACGTCAACATCGCCTGGGACCAGACCGCGTGGCGCACCGAGGAATGGCGGGTCGAAACCGCGCCTGACGGTACGTACGCGCGCCTGACGTTCAAGTACGGCCGCACATTCACCCACGGCTACGGCAGCAACGCCGGGCTGACCGTGCGGCGGCCGATGGAGGCGGTGCTCGGGCATGACGCGCCGCTGACCATGACCTATCACCGCGGGACCAAGGGGAGCATCGCGTACGTCGGCAGGACCTGGAACATGGGCCAGTACCTTAAAGACCAAAGCCTGCAGAACTCCATCCAGCAGGTGACCAGTAAAGACAGCCGTGACACGCACTGGCACTGCTGCAGCTGCCTGGCGAAGGACAGCCAGTGCTACAAGGGCAACTCCCATGTCTACCCGTTGCTGCAGATCATCGACGACAAGGCCAGGTGGCGTGGCTGGGTCGGCGTCGAGGCTTCCTTCCATCCGTACGACGGCCAGGCGGATCCTCGTCGGCACGACATGCTCTCGGTCTTCCGCGTCACTGAGTGGGCTTGACGTTGTCCGCAGGTAAGAGTGTGATCCTCCATCGGTGTGGCTCTTGCTCAGTGGCCTGGACGATCAAGCGGTGCGGGCATGTCCGTCTTGCCGGTGCCGGACGCACGGGAGGCCACGTTCCACCCTGCCGGAATTGTAGAGAGGTTGTAGTGCATGCGTAGAGGCGCCGATGACAATCGACATCGCAACTTCCTCACAGCCGAAAGGGGGTTCAACATGAAGGCTGAGAGCAAGCCGGTCAAGAAGGTTTCGCTGCAGATCCGCAAGCTGGAGAAGGTCGAGACCACGTCTTGGCGCGATGGCGGCGGCTGAACAATAGCGCATCGGCCGGCCGGGCATCGCCTGGTCGGCCGATGCTCGTTTCCCCCGAAATTCTCAGCTGAAAGGCCGTCGTGCTCCGCCCGAAGATCAAAAGCGTACACCAGCCCGTCGCCCTGCCCGGCGACCGCATCATCATCGGCACGATGCAACTGGGCGTCTCCTCCGAGATCCAGGACGACGAGGACGGCACGATCGCCAGGCTCATCACGCTCATGGACGGCACGCGTACGATCGACGAGATCTGCGCGGCCTGCCCGGACGTCGATGAGCAAGACGCTCGCGAGGTGATCGCGGGCCTGATCGGCCACGGTTTCGTGGAGGACGCCGCCGCCCCCCTGCCCGTCGGCCTCACCGAGCGCGAGGCCGCCCGCTATGAGCCGTCAAGGCACTTCTTCTCCTGGATCGACACCAGCCCCCGCAGCTCTCCGTACGACGTCCAGGCCCGCATCAAGCACGCCAAGGTGGCGCTGCTCGGCATCGGCGGCACCGGCTCCGCGGTCGCGGCCGGGCTGGTCTCCAGTGGCATCGGGGCGCTGGCCATCGGCGACTTCGACACCGTCGAGGAGCCGAACCTCACCCGGCAACTGCTCTACAGCGAGGCGGACATCGGGCAGCCGAAGGTGGACAGCGCGGTGGCCAGGCTGCGCGCCATGAACAGCCTGGTGGACGTGACCGGCACCGCCCTGAAGGCGAGTGGCGCCGATGACATCGCCAAGCTGATGGAGGGGTGCGACGTCTTCGTGCTCTGCGCCGACGAACCGCAGCCGGACATCATGCTCTGGACCAACGAAGCCGCGCTGCGCACCGGCACCCCCTGGTTCGTCAGCTTCTACACCGGGCCGATGGCCGTCGTCGGGTCGCTGATCCCGGGCGAGACCGGCTGCTTCGCCTGCCTGCAGCGCCAGGAGGACCAGCGCGAGTACCGCTCCGAGGGAAGGCCGCTCACCGCCGAACGGCCGAACGCCGTGATCGCGGCAAGCGCCAACATCAGCGGCCATCTCTGCGCTCTCGAGACGATGTATCACCTCGCCGGGCTGCCCGCGCAGACGCGCGGCAGGTTCTTCCACTGGAACTACGCCATGTGGACCCACTCGTACTACATCGACGTTCCCCGCTACGACGACTGCCCGGCCTGCTCGTGATCACCACCAGCAGCCGGGTCGACCTGCACCCTCTGATCTCCCGTCCCGACGACGACGATCCGGACGTCATGGTCTTCGGCCGGGCGGAGATCGGTGAGTACATCGAGCTGCCCACGGTGTACGGGGAGGCGCTCCGGCTGCTGGGCGAAGGCCACCCGGCCGGTGCGGTCGAGAAGCGCATCGCCGATGAGCAAGGCGCCGAGATCGACGTCGCCGAACTCGTCGAAGCCGCCACCGGTCTGGGGTTCATCCGCGCGATCGACGGGGAGCCGGTGCCCGACCCCGCTACGGGCGCCCCGCGCAGCCATTTCCCATGGCTCACCGCACGGCACGTCGGCTGGATCTTCGGTCTGCCGATGAAGGTCCTGTGGGCGGCGACCACGGTGGCGGCCCTGGCGGCCCTCGTCATGCGGCCCGAACTCGTGCCGACGTACGAGCATTTCTTCTGGAGCGACTATGTCGGCCTGGCGGTGCTGGTCAACACGGCGATGATGTCGGTGGCGATCAGCGCCCACGAGATGATGCACCTCATGGCGGCCCGCTCGCTCGGCACGCCGGGGCGGATCGGGTTCGGCACCCGGCTGTACACCCTGGTCGTGCAGACCGACGTCACCGGCGTGTGGGGCGTGCCCAGGCGCCGCCGCTACCGGGCCTACCTCGCCGGGATGACCTGGGACTTGTTCCTCATGGCCACGATCATCCTGCTGGTGGCGTACGTGCCGATGCCGTCGCTGGCCGCGGCGTTGCTGCAGGCGCTGCTCGTGACGGTGCTCATGACCATCCCGTTCCAGCTCCAGGTCTACATGCGCACGGACCTGTACTACGTGCTGCGCGACCTGCTGCGCACCAGCAACCTCTTCGACGACGGCCTGGCGTACGCCAAGTACCTGCGAGCCAAGGTGTGGGCCGCGGTGCGGCGGCGTCCCCCGCCTGCGGAGGATCCGACCACCGGTCTGGACCCGCACGAGCGGCGGGCCACCCGCGTCTACGCTGTCGTCCTCGTGGTCGGAGGGACCTTCGCCCTCGGCAACTACGCCCTCTTCGCCATCCCGATCGCGATCGAGGCGGTGCTGCGCGCGGTGGACGCCCTCGCCGGCTCCTTCACCGGCGGGCCGATTCTCCCGGCGATCGACTCGGGCCTGCTGATCCTCGTCGAGGGCGGCATCCAGGTGCTCTTCGTGATCACCTTCATCCGCACCCACCCGCACTGGTTCGGCCGGATCAGCCGCCGAGCAGGTCGGTGACAACGCCGTCCGATCAGCAGGAGCCTCCATGCGATTGATCCCGGCGTCCAGCAGAACGGCCGGCGCAGCTTGGCGAGCCCGAGGTCGAGTCAGCCGGCCGCCCAGAGGCCGGCGAATCAGCTGCTGAGTGCGCTGGAGAGGGTGACCACCGCACCGACGAGGAGGGCCACCAGCACCACGTTGCGGAAACGATCCGGGTTGATGCGGCTGAAGACCGCGTTGCCGGCGAACCACCCCAACCGCACGACCGGCAGTCCCACCAGGCCGATCCAGATCGAGTGGGAGTTCACCTGGCCGGCCACGGCGAACCCGACCAGGCTGAGCACGCTGGTGCCGGCGAACATCGCCGAGAGGGTGGCGCGGAACTTCGCAGGGTCATACCCCATGCCCTGGAAGGCGGCGATCGTCGATGGCCCGTTGGTGCCGGTGGAGGTCGAGAGCGCGCCGGAGACCCGGCGCCCACCAGCACGGAAACATTCCCGGGCACCTTCACCCGCCGCCACACCATGACCGTGCAGCCCAGGACTCCGATCCCGATCAGCACGGTGAGCACTTGCGGGGACGTCACCGCGTACACCCAGAGGCCGAGCGGCATGCCGGTCATGGCGATCACGGCGATCACGGTGATCTTCCACTCGGCGTGGTGACGTTGACGTACGGCGATCGTGACGGTCCTGGCCAGGGCGGACATCGTGGTTGCGCCTGCCGATGATCACATCCATCCAGGTCATCGCGCTGCGAGGGCTTCGCGTGGCGTACGCGAGCTCCGGTCACCCGGGAGACGGAAACGCGTACGGCAGGACGATCCGCGTAACCGCGCACCCTGATGGCGCTTGGGTTGCCCAAGCCTGTAATCTTCTCGCCGATCACGCCGAGCATGTGCACGAACCCGGGTGCCGACCTCCGCCACGGAGAAGACGTACGGCCGGCGCAGGGTGACGGTGTCCACCGCGGAGAAATCACACGCCAGCGTGCTCGCATGTGGGCGCGGACGAAATCACGCCAGCGATCACCGGCCCGCTGCGGTGCCGGGCCCAAGCGCCCCCGCTTCAGGACCGACGGATCGTCGCACCGCTCACCTGATTGCCCAGATGCCGCAGTTCGCCACGGATACGCTCGTGACCTCAGCGAGGTTTCTCCCGCGCCAGCCTCTGGATCAGCGCCATGACCGCCGAATCGGTCGCAGGCCGCAGGCACTACCGCCCCCCGCAGGACCGAGCGACAGTGACGTTCTCGAACGAGCTCTCCGTGGATGCGTGAAGCCCGACGCCGCCGCTGCGCACAACGGTGTCGCGACCCTTCAGGATCTGAACGCCGTTCAACGTCACGGTGATGCGGTCACCGTGAATCGCCGCACCCAGTCGCACGGGACCTGTCAACGGGTTGCTGATGGACGCCTTGGCCACTGTGACCGGACCCGACGCGTGAGCCTCGCGGATGATGCTCGCGTACTGGGTTCCGTCGCTGGTCTTGCCGACGTGGATCCGATACCCGTACGCGTCCGTGGTGTCTCGCAGCGAGATTCCCGCGTTACCGACGGATCCGTCGATCGTGACCGTGGTCTCCACGACATGGTCGCACGCCTCGGAGAAGCGCGTCGGCAGTGTCGAGTCGGCCAGTACGTGCGCCCGGCCACCGGCAGGCGGCTGGAGGTGCAACTTGCCCGAGGCGACGGACACCGACCCTGTCATTCCTCGCCAACTGGCCTGATCGAGCCCTTCCCTGATCACGATGTTGTCGAAGGTCGCGGCCCGCCGATGGGTGAAGGCGGCGGCACCACCCGTCGGCAGCTGTCCGTCATCCGCGGAGATCGACGTGTCGCCGACCTTGGCGCTCAGATGCCTCCCGATCGCGGATACGACCAGCTTGTGCGGGACGTTGGCGCCGCTCGGCAGTGCGGTCTCCGCGAGAACCTCGGTCGTCGAGTCGTAGATCTTCACGAGCTTCAGCGTCGCTCCCGACGTGGAGTTGAGCACTTCGGCCCGGTAGTAGTTGCGGGAATTGTGATAGCGGAACGCGAGACCGGTACGGGCCGTCGTCTGGCCGCGTACCCCGGGAACGATGTCCGCGGCCATGACCACGTCATCGGGTACGTCCTGCAGCGCCGCGAACGACACCATGTCCGCAGTCGAGGTCTGTGCCAGCTGCGTGTCCGGCTGTGCGCCGGTCAGCGCCCAGGTCCCCTGGACCGGCGTCCAGCCGCCGAAGGATCCGTTGAAGTCATGGACGGTGCGATCCAGGCCGACCTCGTCGAACTCGTCGTTGAGCACGGGTGCCGGGGCGAAGTGTTCCTCGAGTGACACGGTGATGAGGTTGCCCGTGCGGGTGAACGCGATCGGGGTGTCGTTCACCGTCACCGCGTTCGCGTTCGGCGCGTTGATGGAGAGGATGCCGGTGAACGGGTCCCCGAGCGAGATCCGGGCGGTCGCGCCGCGCAGTTCCACACTGACATCGGACACCGGTGCGGATGCGCTGATGACGGTGTCGTCCTGATCGATCAGCGACGACCCTCTGGTCAGCGCGTACCTGGTGAGCCCGCCGCCCGAAGCACGCTCGAGGTAGGCGGTCTCCGCGTTGGTCGCGGCGGCTCCGAACGCCCTCGACGAGGGAGTCGCCTCGCGCGAAAGGTAGAAGCGTCCGGTCGCGTCCGGCAGGGTGATCTCCATCGCCGTCGCCACGGAGTGACTCACCCCGGGCATGGCGATGCGCTTCGCCGTCACCGAGGGCGCCGCGCCGGCCCGGCCGGGAACCACGACCGTGTCCAGTCCCGTCGGCCCTGTGGAGGACCAGTCGTAGGACAGGTAGTCGACGTTGGTGAGCACCTGCTCGCCGACGCGTACGGCGCCATCGTCGTGGACCGTGGGGGTCACCGCGGCGCCGGGCGTCGCCACCGGGATGAGCCGCACGCCGGCGACGGGTGCGGCTCCTGGCACGGTGTCGAACCCGACCGTGGCGACCTTCGTCGCCGGGTTGACGGTCACCGGATCACCGGGGAAGTGCCAGAGCTGCCGGTAGTCGTGCGCGGCGGTGTCACCGGTGAGGGCGTCGGAGACCACCCAGAAGCCGGGCTTGACGAAGTAGACAGCGCGATCGTGCTCGACCGGCCGGTAGCCCATCGCCGCACCGCGGTAGATGTCGAGGCCCGCGTTCGAGCGCCACAGCGACGTTGTGCGGGGAACGCCCTTCTCCTGCGGGAGCCCGTCGACCTCGATGGTGTTGTGCGCCTCGGTCCTGCGGCGCATCCACTCGTTCGTTTCAGTCGGGCTGTAGTCCCCCACCCCGGAGTCGACGATCAGCGGACGCCCGTACGCCGCCATCACCAGGCTGAGGTCGTCCGGATGCCGATGCGAGGCGGTGTAACTGGAGTTCTGGTTGTTGATCAGCATGTACCGGGCATCGGCGTCCCACCCGGAACGCTGAACCGCGAAGCTGATCGGAAACACCGTGGACGGCAGCGTCGGGGCGGTCCCCTGCGTCCGGCCGGAGGCGACCCAGGTGAAATCGGGCCAGGAGTTGCGTACACCGCTCCTGCGAATGGCCGACGTACCCGCGTCGTTGTTCGGCGTGTCGCCGATCGCCGCGGGTTCCAGATTCGGCTGACGGGTCGCGAACAGCGAATCCGCGATCCAGTCCGCCGCCTGGACGAGCGCATCGGGAAGCGTTCGCCCGTTGGCATCCCCGACCGCTATGACGGAGTTGAGGATGTCCGCCACGTATGCCTGATAGTTGAACGCCGGTTCGCGGTACACACCGTCGCCCTTCAAGTACGCGCGCAGGAACCGCTCGGCCGAGCGCACCGCGAACCACTCCGAGCCAGGCGATGACGAGAACTCGGGCAGGAACACGGCCGCCGCGTAAACGGAGCGGGCCATCGACACGTACCAGTTGTTTCCGATATGTATCTGCAGCGCGCCGACGAGGAAGTCCGTCGTGGCGTGCACGCCGGACAGGTACGCCACGAGATCGGTCGCGTCGATGCCAGGATCGGCCCGGAACACGGAGAACGCGCTGACCAGCTGGGCGAGCCGCTTGGCCGCCGACAGATTGCGGTTCTGCGGCCAGCTCTGATTGTCGGCGAAGAAGTCCAGCGAGATGTCCATCCACGCCGCCGCGTACGCCGCACGCTTGGCCGGGTCGCTCTCGGACACGTAGGCGTACGTCAGTTTGGGCATGAACGTGAAGTCGCTCATCAACGTCTGAGCGCCGCCCGGGATGGTCTGCGTCCCACCCCAGAGGTCCTGCCAGTCGATGTCGATCCGCTGCTCGGCGCTGTCGTAGAAGTTGCGGGTCTCGGCGCCGAACCGGAAGATCCCCGCCGCGATCTCGTCGGGGCCCGAGTCGCCACCGCCCAGTCCCTCAGCCGGAGCCGGGTAGTGGACGTCGTCGCGGCCCGCGTAATAGACCTTGAGCTCGCTCGCGGCGCCCGCTTCATCACCGGCGGCCAACTTGGCCACCACCGCGCCGAGCCCCGGGCGCGTCAGGTCGAGCAGCCCGCCGAGATCCGACATGTCGGCGGCGGCGGCACTGCCCGGCGACAGAAACGCCGCCACCAGAGCCAGCACGACCGCCGCACGGACCCGGCGACGCGTGTACCAACGTAACGTCACTGTCTTCTCCCTGACTTGGCTGAGTCCACGTCAACCACCCGCCTGCTCCTCGTACTCGGCCTTGATCTTGTCTCCCACCCGGTCCATGAACTTCTTGATGGCCGGCTGCCACGCCGAGACGGGCTTGTTCCCCAGCTGGATCTCCAGCAGCACCGAGTCCAGTTCCTGCTGCTCGCTGGCGGCCTTGCTGGCGGCGGTCTCCGAGTACAGCCCGAGGGTCGGGTCCGCGACGGCAAGCGGGACGCCGACGGCCTGGTGGTCGTGCTGGTCCTGTACGGCCTGGCGGTTGCCCGGCTCGTAGATGACGGGCGACGCTTCGGCGAGGTACCGCACCGGCAGGAACATCTGGCTGCGCGCGGCCTCGGTGAGAGTCGGGTCGGAGCCGTTGCGGGTGAACGTCTGGCCCTCGACGCCGTACCGGAGGGCCAGGTACTCGCTGCTGCCGAAGGGTGCGCACAACCAGTCGAGGACCCTGAGGATCTGCTTGATCCGGTCGGCGTTGTCGGTCTTGGCCATGGCGGTGAAGCTGGAGAGGGTCGGGCCGGGCGTGCGTACCTGCGTCCCAGTGCCGTCGCGGGTGGGCGAGAGCATGCCGGTCAGGCGGAAGCCGGGCACGTCTTTCGCCTGACCGTAGAACTTGCCCCACCCGGCGTACCCGCCGATGGTGAACGAGGTCGTGCCGGCCAGCATCCACGCGTTGCGCTTCGTGTTGGGCGCGCCCGCGTGGTCGGGATGCACCACCCCCGACTTCACCAGCTCGACGGTGTCCTCGAGGGCCTGCGTGAACTGCGGTGTCGTCCCGGAGTGGGTGAAGACCCCACCTTCGGCCTGCCAGACGCCTGTGCCGCCGGGCCAGTTGCCGGTGATCCCGTTCATCTCAAGGATCGTGTTGAACGGGATCTGTCCGAACGCCCACCGACCGGCCCGCTCGTCGGTCAGCGCGTCCGCCATCTCCTTGAACTCGGCCCACGAATCGGGCTGGAGGCTGAGTCCTGCCTTGGCCAGCAGGTCGGCCCGGCTGTACAGCACGGTGCCGATCCGTGCCCGCGGCACCGGGATGCCCCAGATCCGCTGGTCGTAGACGGTGCTGCGCCAGGCGTCGGTGGGCAGGGCGGCGAGGTTCGGGTAGGCGAGGACCGCGTCCCCGGACAGGTACTCGGTGAGGTCGGTGAATGTCGCCTTCAGCATGGCCGGCATCTGCTGGACAACGCCCTGGATGGCCACAATGTCGGGGAGATCTCCACCGGCGATGGTCGTGGCGACCTTGCTCTTGTAGTCGGTCGAGGCGACGTACGTGATCTTCAGTTCGGTGCCGAGTTCGCTGTTGAGGTTCTGCCAGTAGGGGTTCGAGCCGAGCGCGGGGGCGATCGGGTCGTAGGTGTACGTCAGTGCCGTGACGGCTTCGCCCCGCACCGGTTGTGATGCGGCGCTGGAGGCGGCCGGGTAGGTGAAGTATCCCGGCGACACCCCGGCCGGCTTGGCGGCCAGGTCGGGCGGGGCCGCGGTGACGGGCTTGTAGGTGGGCAGCTTGACCGGCCCGGTCGAGCTGTTCGGCGAACTCGGGCTGCCGTCACCGCAGGCCCCGAGCAGCGGGGCCAGCCCCGTTGCCGCGCCGAGTGCCAGGACGTGGCGGCGGCTGAAGAGGGGTGCCATGACGTCTCCTTTCCACATGGCATGGACGACCGGTCAACCCTTGACGGCGCCGACCATGAGTCCCTTGGCGAAGTGCTTCTGGATGAAGGGATAGATGAACAGGATGGGCAGGACGGAGATGACAAGAATCGCCATCTGGACGGAGATTTGCGGTGGCAGGTTCTCCAGGTTCGAGCTGAGCTGGTCGGATCCGATCGGGGTGTTGTTGACGACGTAGGTGCGCAGCACCAGTTGCAGCGGCCACTTCTCCGACGACTGGAGGTACAACATCGCGGAGAAGAAGGCGTTCCAGTACGCCACTGCGTAGAACAGCCCGATCACGGAGACGACCGCCTTCGACAGTGGCAGGACGATCCGCAGCAGGATGCGCATCTCCCCCGCACCGTCGATGTAAGCGCTTTCCCGCAGCTCACCGGGGATCCCCTGGAAGAACGCGCGCATGACGATGACGTTGAAGGCGTTCACCAGCACCGGCAGGATCAGTGCCAGGTAGCTGTCCAGCAGGCCGAGCTGTTTGACCGTGAGGTACATCGGGATGATGCCCGGATTGAACAGCAGGGTGAACACCGTCATCAGCAGGATCGGCTTGTGCAGCAACGAACCCGGCCGCGACAGCGCGTACGCCAGAGCGATCGTGCTGACGAGGCTGAGTGCCGTGCCGACCACGGTGATGCCGGCGCTCACCAGCAGCGCACGGGTGACGATTCCTCCGGACAGGACGGCCCGGTAGGAGTCCAGCGTCGGATCGTTCGTCCACAGCACGAAGCCGCCCGCCCTGTTGACCTCCTCCGGGGAGGCGATGCTGGTCATGAGCACCGCCCAGAACGGCACCAGAACCGCCAGGCAGCCCAGGCCGAGCACGAGTCCCCGCGCACCGACCCCCAGCTTGCTGGGCTCGCCCATCCAGGCCGGACGCCGGCTGCGGCCCGAGCGTGGCCGCGGCCCTGCGCCCGCGGCGGGGCGCGCCACGGACACCGCGGTCGGCGCAGGTCGGCTCGTCATTTGGCGTACACCCCCTGCTCGCCCAGGGCGTGGGCCAACCGGTTGGCGCCGAGCACGAGCGCGACACCGACCATGCCTTTGATCAGCCCCACCGCGGCCGCGGTGCCCCAGTCGCCGCCGACGATCCCGTGGTTGTAGACGTAGGTGTCGAGTACTTCGCTGGCACCGGCACCGACCTGTGCCTGCTGCAGGATGATCTGCTCGAACCCGACGGACAGCGAGTCACCGAGCCGCAGAATCAGCAGCAGGACGATCACCGGGCGGATGTAGGGCAGGGTCACGTGCCACAGGCGGCGAGCCGCCGAGGCGCCGTCCACCACCGCGGCCTCCATCTGCGCCGGATCCACTCTGGACAGTGCGGCGAGGAAGATGATCGTCGACCAGCCGGTGTCCTTCCAGATCACCTGTGATGTGATCATGAGTTTGAACAACTCGGGTACGCCGACGACGTAGAACGTGGACAGGTCGGCCGAGCGCAGCCAGGCGTTGAGCATCCCGCCGTTGCCGAACATCTGCTGGAACAGGGCGACCACGATGACCCAGGACAGGAAGTGCGGCATGTAGAGGATCGACTGGGTGAGGCGTTTGAGCCGTTCGCTGATGGTCGCGTTCAGGATCAACGCGAGGCAGATCGGCAGCGGGAACACGAAGATCACCTGGATCAGCGTGATGATCAGTGTGTTGACGAGTGCGTTGAGGAAAACCGGGTCGCCGGTGAGCATCGGCTCGAAGTTGTCCAGCCCGACGTACGGGCTGTGCCAGATTCCGAGGAACGGCTGGAAGTCCTGAAACGCGATGATGTTCCCGCCGAGCGGCAGATAGTGGAACAGCAGCAGCGCCGTGACCCCGGGAAGCGCCAGCAGCAGCAGGACCCGGTCGCGCCGCCAGCGGTCGCGCAGGCTACGCATCGCCGGTCTCCACCGGTGCAGGCAGGCCGATGGGCCGGCCCGCGACGCAGGCTTGCACCGCCGCCCGCAGCCGGTCGTCGGCATTGGCCGCGAGCCTCCTGCTGCGGGCGACCGCGGGCGCCGGGTCGGTGGCGATGCCGGTGACCGCCGCGACGACCGTCGCCGCGGCACGATGGTCGAGCTCGATCACCAGGTCCGGGGCGCCGAGGTCGGCGAACATCTGAGATTTCGTGGTCTCGGTCGGCTGCCGAAGGTAGACGGTCGGGATCGCATGTCGTGCGGCCAGGATCGGCGAATGACACTCCATGCTGACCACCAGCGACGAGACGGCGTAGACCCCGGTCGCCTCCTCCAGCGGCCAGTACCGGTCCAGGAGCCGGACCTGACCGAGCGTCTGTGGACTGAGCAGGCTGGGAAGCTGCTCGTGAGCGAGCTCGACGGCATAGCTCATCTCGGGCACCACGACGGCCGGCAGGCCGCTGACGCGTACCCAGGTCTCGATCGCCGCCGCCAGCACCGCCAGGTCGTGCGTCACGGTGGCCCGGTTGACCGCGTCGCGCCGCATCTGCTCGCGGGTCGGCTCCGTACCGTAGATCTTCGCGTAGGGGGCGTAGCGCAGCCGCGGAACGAAACAGGCGAACCGACCGGGCCGCAGGCCGAAACCCTCCAGCAGGCGAGCGGCCGCGACGGCGTCAGTGTGGTCGAACGCGAACGTGCCGTCCGGCCCGAAGGCGAGGTCGGGCCCGGTTATCTTCTGGCCGCGCAGGGTGGCCAGGGTCAGCGTTTCGCGGCAGTACACGAAGTCGGCGCTGTCGAAACGGTCCTTGACGTCGTCCTCGAGATAGGACGGTGGGAGCAGGTCGACCATCTGTGCCAGCTCCGGCAGTGTCGCCATGGTCGGTGGGCACAGCGGATCCACGGTGATCCCGAAGTACCCGTACGGGCGGCCCACGTGCTCGCGCCACCAATCGATCTCGGTGCTCTGGAAGGCGTCGGCGCCCGATCCGTGCATCAGGACGTCCGCACCCTCGATGGCGGCGGCCAACTCCGGGGTGCTCGGCCCGTCCCCGCCGAGAGTGCCGTCGACGACGCGCACGTCGGGAAACGCGTGCCGCAGCATGGATCGTTCGCGCTCCTCCAGCCGCACCGGCCAGAGGATGACCTCGGCCTCGGGGGCGAACCGCTGAAACGCCCGCACCACGCCAGGGGAGTGAGCCACGTCGCCGATGTTCACCGTCGCCCAGGAGGACCGCAGGAGGACGGTGCGACGTGTCGATGTCATGTGTACTCCTTGTTGACGTAACGTTAATTCAAAATAGGGATGGTGAGACGTTACGTCAAGAACCGAGTAGGCTTCTACCATGGCAACGCAACGTGACGTCGCACGGGCGGCTGGGGTGTCACTCGCCGTGGTGTCGGCGGTGGTCAACGGCACGAGCCACACCCGGATGAAGGAATCCACCCGCACCCGGGTGCTCCAGGCGATGCAGGAGTTGGGCTACCAGCCGAACCAGACGGCGCGCTCGCTGCGGCTCAACCAGACCGACATGATCGCGATGATCCTCAACAAGCTCGACAACCCGGTCTACGGACCGCTGCGGCAGGGGGTCTACGAGGCAGCGGCGGAGCACGGCGCGACGGTCCTGCTGGGCGATGCCGAGACCATGCGCTCCGGCAGCCAGTTCCTGACCCGGCTGCTCAGCCAGGGCACGGTCGACGGTATCTTGATCCGCGGCGAAGGGCTGCTGGACGACGACGTGATGGCCGAACTCCGCTCCCACCCCAAGCCGATCCTCATCCTGGAACACGCACTGGACCATCCCTGGATCGACGTGGACGACCGCCGCGCGGGCGAGATCGCGACGCGGTTCCTGGTCAACCTCAGCCACCGCCACATCGTCTTCGTCGGTGGCTCGGGATACCTCTCCCAGCAGCGCTACCTGGGCTACCAGCAGGCGATGGACGCCGCCGGCCTGACACCGGCTCCGCACCTGGCCACCGGGTTCGGTGAGCAGGCCGGCGCCGACGGGCTCCGGCAGGCCATGCAGGCGGCGACCGCGCCGACCGCCATCGTCGTCAACAACATCATGAGCGCGGTCGGGGTCCTGGCCGCCGCACGCGACCTCGGCATCGCCATCCCCGACCAGCTATCGGTGGTCGGCATCCACGACGTCGACCTGATGCAACACCTGCGCCCGGCCGTCACCGCAGTCCGGATGCCCATGTACCAACTCGGCCGGGCCGGCGTCGAGGCGCTTTACGACCTGATCGCGGGACGGCCACGCGCGGGCGGTGTCATCACCGACCCCGAACCCGAACTGGTGATCCGTGACTCAGCGACTGCTCTGACCCGGATCCGCGATTAGCGTTCGTTGGCGAGTATCGGCAGCGCACCCGCGAAGACGCCGAGCACGAGGTGCCACGGTTTCCGCCAGCCCAGAGACGACCATGGCCGCCGGTCCAGAAATCGCCGGATCAGATAGACGAACAGTAGCGGGAGGCTGAAGCCGATGATCGCCTGGGCGAACATGAGGACCATGGCGAGCAGGACGGTCCAGAGGGTTTTCATGCCGGGAACGCTACGAAGCGGCGGAGTCTCGGCGCATCGAGCCAGGGATAGAACTCACCATGACCAACGTCATGATGACCTTCGGTGGATCACAGGGTGCCCGGCGGAACCTGAACCGCCCCGATGACATTGATGGAGACGTGGCGCTCGCTTACCACCCAAGAGTTCCATCAGGCGTACCCACGGGATGCCATCCTCCAGGCGCCGGCCAGGGGTAAGGACGAGGCTCGAGCCGGAGATCGAGCGGGTACGGCTTCTTTGCCGTTGATCAAGAAGCTGCCCCCGAGCGCCGCCGTCGCCAAGGTCGCCGAGTTGAGGCCGCTCCCCGATCTCGGGTGAGATGCCAGTAAAATTGAACATGATAGTCATTACCGATAACATCCCGCGTCGTGTACTTAGGTTCCTCTCAGCGTTCCTCCCCCTCTGACGATCTGACAGCACCGCCTGGTCACGCGCGGCGTCGTCTGTCGCGACGCACAGGGCTGCTTTGCGTGGCGCTTTCGGTCACAGCGTGTGTTCTGGTCGTGCTGTCCGGCGCGACGGGTTCGGTGTCGGTGAGCCTGGTGGAGGCGGCTCAGATCGTGATCGGGCATCTGGTTCCGGGGATGCCGTGGATGTCTGACGGGACGTTGACGCCGTTGCAGGATCAGGCGGTGTGGCAGTTCCGGCTGCCGCGGACGCTGTTGGCGGCGCTGGCCGGTGCCGGCTTGGCTCTGGCGGGCGCATTGATGCAGGTCACAGTCCGCAATCCGCTCGCCGAGCCCTACATCCTGGGCGTGTCCTCCGGAGCGAGCGTCGGGGCGGTGCTCGTGATCGTGTTCGGTTCGGCCGCGCTGGGCGGGTTGTCGTTGAACGTGGCCGCGTTCGCGGGCGCCTTGGCGGCCTGTGTGGGCGTCGGGGCGTTGGCACGGAAGGACGGGGCGCTGTCGCCGATGCGGATGATTCTGGCCGGTGTCGCGCTGGGAACCTTGCTGAGCGCGGTGACGAGCTATCTGACGATCTCCACTGACGCGCAGAACGTCGTGAGTGTGTTGTTCTTCCTGCTGGGGAGTGTGTCGGCGGCGTCGATGCCGAGCCTGATCGGCCCGGCTGTCGCGCTCGTGGTGGCCGGGATGATCGCGGCGCTGCTGGCGCGGTCGCTGAACGCGCTGTTGACCGGGGACGAGTCGGCGGTCTCGCTGGGGGTGCACGCCTCCCGGTTGCGCGGGCTGCTGCTGGCGGTGGCGTCTCTGCTGACCGGCACCGTGGTCTCGGTCGCCGGCGGGATCGGGTTCGTCGGGCTGGTCGTCCCACACATCGCGCGGATCGCGGTCGGTGCGGACCATCGGCGGATGCTGCCGGTTACGGTGCTGGGTGGGGCTGTGTTCCTGATGATCGCAGACCTGCTGGCGCGTACGGTTGCCGCGCCGACGGAGATCCCCTTGGGCATCCTCACCTCATTCGTCGGCGCTCCGTTCTTCCTGTGGCTGATGCGGCGGAACGGGGCCGAGCGTGCGGGGTTCGGCCGATGAGAGTGGAGTTCGACGACATCACCGTTGCCCTCGGCGGCCGGGACGTGGTGCAGCAGGCGTCGCTGACCGTTGACTCGGGCACGGTGGTGGGCCTGGTAGGGCCGAACGGCAGCGGAAAGTCCTCGCTGCTGCGTACGCTCTACCGTGCGCTGAAGCCTCGGCAGGGCACGGTGCGCCTCGACGGGCAGGACGTGCAGCACCTGAGCGGCAGGCAGGCGGCACGAGCGGTAGCGGTCATGCTCCAGGACCCGGTGACCGACTTCGACTTGAGCGTTCAGGAGACGGTGCTACTCGGCCGTGCCCCGCACCATGCCTCCTTCGGCCGGGACACCCCGGACGATATTCGCATCGTGGACGAGGCGATGCGCCGCGCCGAGATCACGGACCTCGGTGACCGCATGGTCGCCACTCTCTCCGGGGGTCAGCGGCAGCGTGTCATGCTCGCCCGCGCCCTCGCCCAGGAGAGCCCAGTGCTGGTGCTGGACGAACCGAGCAACCATCTCGACATCAGCCACCAGCACGAGTTGATGAGCACGGTGCGCAGTCTGGGACGCACCGTGATCGCCGCTCTCCATGACCTGAACCTCGCGACCCAGTACTGCGACCGTGTCGTCGTGCTCGCCGCCGGTCGCATCGTCGCCGCCGGGCCGCCGGCTCAAGTGTTCAGCCCTGAGCTGATCCGCACCACCTTCGGCGTGGACGTCCGCGTCCTCGGCGACCCCGACGAACCCGTCTTCGCCTTCCGCCGCCTCGATGCGAGCGGTGACCCCATCGATGTGCCCTCCACCCGAACAGAAAGCAGCACCCACCCATGACGCGCGCCTCTCGCATCCCCGCCCGATCCGCCGCCATCGCGAGCGCCGCCGTAGCGTTGTTTCTCGCCGGCTGCGGCACCTCTGTGACACAGGCCTCCCCGAGACCCAGCGCGGCCGCCGCGGTGACGCTGGAGAACTGCGGCCGGAAGGTCGTCGTCAATGACGCTCCCAAGGCGGCCGTCGGCATGCACCCGGCGCAGACCGAGCTGCTGCTGCGTCTGGGCCTGGCCGGCCGCATCGCCGGGCAGGCCCAAGCCAAGGCGCAGGCACTGCCGGAGGACGTGGCACCGCTTGCCGCGAACATTCCGATGATCGGCGGGGTCACCCCGCCCAGCCGTGAGGACCTGTTGGCCGTCAAGCCGGACTTCGTCTACTCGCCCACCACCTACGAGTTCACCGCAGAGCAGGGCTTTGCCAGCATCGAGCAGCTCGAGCAGGCCGGAGTCTCCGTCTACGTCGCCAACGGCGGGTGCAAGGACCGCCGCATGACCGGTGAGGTCACGGATCTGTTCACCGATCTGGAGAACATCGGCAAGATCTTCGGCGTTGAGGAGGCCGCCGCCGGCCTCATCGCGAAGAGCCGGGCCGACCTCGACAAGGTCGCCAAGGCGCTCGCCGACGTGAAAAAGCTGCGCGTCGCACAGGTGTACGTCGACGGCACCACCCTGCAGACCATCGGCGCCGGCGTCGAATACGACATCCTTCGCCTGGCCGGGGCCGACAACGTCTACACTCCCGATCAGCCGGCGTTCGCGAAGTTCTTCGCGGCGACGATCACACCCGAGTCCCTCGCGGCCGAGCGGCCCGACGCCCTGGTGTTCTCGGTGTACGACGAGAAGCACGAGGCCGCGACCCGCAAGTACCTCACCACTACCTTCCCGGACATGCCGGCGGTGCGCAATGACCGGCTGATCGCGGTCTCCAGCGCCGACGTGTTCCCCGGAACGCTGGGCAACATCTCGATCGTGCGGCGGATCGCGGAGCGGCTCTATCCTGATGCGTTCTGACCCGGGATCCGTCGACGCCTCCCTGCGACTGACGGCGGCGTACCGACGTGATCGGCGCCGGTCTCGGCAAGGCGCGGCTGCTCCCCCACTGGCCTGAACACGGTTATCGTTTGCTTGCTGAATCCGGACTTCGGAAGGATTGGGTGCGAAGACGAGCCGCGATCATGGCGATAGACCCTCCTGGCGGCGGCCCTGTGGGGTTGCGGCGGCCAGAAGCTGACCGGGCACGACGGAAGGCGGCTCACTCTGGCCGCCCACGCGACCTCGTCGCCGGACCAGAAGATCCGTACTACACCCATCAGACGTTAGGCGTGTGGGAGCCATTGGTGACGGTGGACGACAAAGCTGCGGCCCGTCCCAGCCCTCGCGGCGTCGTGGGTTGCCGCGAATGAGGGCGCCGCTGGACGTTCACGCTGCGCGCAGGCGCGCGGTTCAGCGACGGCACGCCGCTGACCGCCGAGTCGGTGGTGGCCGACGTCGAGCGGTTCCTGCGGATCGCACCCCGGCAGTCGGCCTTCTTCAGTCTCGACGCCGGGATGGAGGCCGCGTACGGCAAGCTCGGCGCCGTCCGCGCCGAGGGCGGCAAGGTGGTGTTCGAGCTGAAGGAGGGCGTGGCCGACCTGCCCGGCAGGCTGGCCGGCTTCTCCAGCATGGTGCAGTCACCGAAGGCGTTCACCACCGGTGAGCCCTTCGCCGACAGCCGATCGGTACCGGACCGTACACGGCTGGCCAGCTGGTCCAAGGGCCAGCAGGCCGTGCTCACCGCCAACCCGCACTCCTACGGCGCCGCAGCCGACTACGACACGATCGTGGTCAGGGCGATCCCGGACGCCAACGCGCGGGCGAGGTGGACGGGCTGATCGACAAGGGCGCGCTGCTGCCCGGCCAGGTCGCCGCGATCGCCGGTGACAGCCGGTTTTCGGGTCGTCCGCAGCCCTTCGGTGCTGACGCACTACCTGACCTTCAACGCCTCCCGCGAGCCGTTCTCCGCCCCCTGCTGCGCCACGTCGTCGTCGGCCTCACCGCCCCGGCACCATGATCATCCGCAGCTTCCTGCTCGACTGGCGGATCGGCGCGGCCTTCACCGCCGGAGCGCTCCTGTGCGCGCTGACCCTGCGCCTGCTCATGGCCATCGTGCGGCGCAACGACGACGACTACGAGCACGACATCGGCGTCAGCGCCTCCCGCATCGTCGAGTACGCCCGCCAGCAGCCCACCCTGCGCGCCCGTGGCGTGCCCGACCGGCCCGAACTCGGCACTCTGGAGGAGTCCCTGATCCGCCGGCAAGGCTCCCAGTCACGCCTCACCATCCGGGGAGCGTGGGGGATGATCGCCTTCTTCGGCCGCCGACCTCGACCGGGTGGCCCGCCTCGACGAGGTCGTCGAACGCCTGCCCGACGGCTGGGACACCCGGGTGGGCGAGGACGGCTCCACCCTGTCCGGCGGCGAGAAGCAGCGCGTCTCCATCGCCCGCGCCCTGCTCAAGGACGCCCCCATCGTGCTGCTGGACGAGGCCACCGCCGCCCTCGACCCGGCCAACGAGGCCGCCGTCGCCGACGCCATCGCCGAACTGGCCCGCGACCGCACCGTCATCGTCGTCGCCCACCGCCTGGCCACCGTGGTAGCCGCCGACCACATCCTCGTCCTCGACCACGGCCGGATCACCGAACACCTCGACCACGACAGCCTGCTGCTGCACGGGGGCCGGCTCGTCGCCGCCGGGTCTCCCGGGCAGGTTCTCACCGAGGAGACGGTGGAGCGCGTCTACCGCGTACGAGCGGAGATCACCCGCTCCACCACCGGCCGGCCGAGCCTGCGATACCTGAGCCGGGCCGGGTCCGCAGGAGCCGATCGGACCGGAGCTGCCGCCCGCCCGTGAACCCCACGGGCCTCGGCCGGCGGGGCCCGCCCCACCGGCTGCCTCACGGGCGGTGCGCGAACAGGTGGGACAGACGCTTGGAGAGCTCGTCGTAGGAGCCTTCGGCGGCGACGCGTCCCTCTTCCAGCAGCACGATGTGGTCCGCCTGGCGGATGGTGGACAGGCGGTGGGCGATGACGAGCGTGGCCCGTCCGGCTGCGGCTTGCCGGAGCGACTCGATGAGGCGGGCCTCGTTGTCGGGGTCGAGGTTGGCCACCGCCTCGTCCAGCACGAGCGCCGGCGCGTTCGTGGCGAGCGCCCGGGCAACGGCCACCCGGGCGCGCTGGCCGCCGGACAGGGTGGCGCCCCGCTCGCCGACCGGCAGTTCGGGGTCGAGGATGAGCTGGGCGGTGCGCAGGGCAGCGGTCGCGTCGGCGTCGGGGGCGCCGAGCCGGACGTTCTCCTCGATGGTGCCGGCGAACAGGCGCACGTCCTGCGGCACGACCGTGACGTGCCGGTGCGGTGCGGCGATGCGCGGCAGCGGCACGCCGCCGACCAGGATGCGACCTTCGTCCGGGTCCCAGTAGCGCAGCAGGAGCGACACGCAGGTGGACTTGCCCGTCCCCGAGGCCCCGACCAGGGCGACCGTCTTGCCGTACGGGATGCGGAAGGACACGCCGCGCAGCACGTCGGGCCCGCCGGGCGTGTAGCGGAAATGCACGTCCTCGAAGACCACGTCCGGCCGGTCGGCGACCTGGAGGGGCTCGCGCGGCGGGGCCACGTTGGCGGGCGCGGTGACGAGCGTGTGCACGCGGTCGGCCGCCGCGCGCAGCGTGCCGTACTCCTTGAGCAGCAGCGCCACCCGCGCTGCGGGGCCCAGCGCGCCGGCGGCCAGCACCATGGCCACCGGGGCGTCGGCCGGGCTCCGGATCGCCGTGGCGACCAGGAGCAGCGTCCCGGCCGCCGCGACGGCGAGCAGCAGGTCGGTGAGGGCCGCCTCCAGCCCACCGCGCGCCGCGTTGGCCGCGTGGGCGCGGGCCAGCCGGCGGGTCCTGCGCGCGAGCAGGTCCCTGCGGCGTTCCAGCGCGCGGAAGGCGGTGAGCTCGGGCATGCCCTGGACGGTGTCGATGACGTCGGAGGTCAGCTCGGCGGTGGCAGCGCGCAGCTCGTCGCCTTGCCGGCGCGAGGCATTGCGGAACCACAGCGGCACGGCCACCACGCACGCGGCCAGCGGCAGCGACACCGTCAGCAGCAGCGGATCGATCATCGCCGCGGCCACGCTGCCGGCGATCAGCACCGTGCCGGCCGTGATGAGCTGCGCCAGGGTGTGCGCGAACAGCCATTCCAGGGTTTCGATGTCCGACAGCGCGGCCGCCGACAGGTCACCGCTGCGACGGCCGAGCAGGCGGGCCGGGGCGGTCCTGGCGATCGCGTCGTACACCTGGCCTCTGAGCCTGGCCAGCACCAGGTAGGCCAGGTCGTGCGCGACGTAGCTCTCCCACCAGGCGGCGATCGTGACGACGGCGACCAGCCCGCCGAGGACGGCGCCGGCCAGGTCGAGTGGCGCGCTCTGCCCGCTGATCACCCGGCCGACCAGCCAGGCTCCGGTCACGCTCGAACCGAGTGTCGCGAGTTGCCCGAGCAGGTTGGAGAAGAGGGTGGAGACGAAGGCGCGGCGGTGCGCGCCGACGGCGCCGGCGAGCCAGCGGATGGACGGGTTCATGCCACGCTCTCCAGAAGGGTGCCGTTGTCCAGGGTCACCACATGGTCGGCCTGGCGGACGGTGTCGGGCCGGTGGGCGATCATCAGGCAGGTACGTCCGCGCCGCACCTCGCGCAGGGCCTGCTCGGTGCGGGCGTCCACATGTGAGGTGGCCTCGTCGAGCACCAGGACGGGGGCGTCGGCCAGCAGCGCCCGAGCGATGGCCAGGCGCTGCCGCTGCCCGCCCGACAGTGTCGCCCCGCGCTCCCCGAGCGGTGTGTCGTAGCCGTCGGGCAGCGCGGCGATGAAGTCGTGGGCGACGGCCAGCCGGGCGGCGGCGACCAGGTCCTCGTCGTCCGCGTCCGGTCTGGCCAGGCGCAGGTTCTCGGCGACCGTGCCATGGAAGAGGTAGGTGTCCTGCGCCACGACGGCGACCCCGCCGCGCAGCGCGTCGAGCGTGAGGTCGCGCACGTCGATCCCGCCGATGGTGATCCTCCCCTGGTCGGGGTCGTGGTGGCGTTGCAGAAGGGCCGCGAGGGTGCTCTTGCCCGCGCCGGACGGGCCGGTCAGGGCGACGGTGCGGCCCGGCTCGACGGTGAAGGAGACGTCGCGGACGGCGGGCCGCCGGGCGCCCGGGTAGGTGAAGGTGACGTGCTCGAACGTGATGGCGGGCGCGTCGGGGAAGTCGCGCCGCGTTCCCCGGTCCTCGACGGCCGGGGACGCCGCCAGCAGGGCCTCGATGCCGTCAACGGCCGTGATCCCGAGATATCCGGCGTGCCAGGCGTCGGAGAGACCCTTCACCGGGCGGAAGCACTCCACGGCGATCAGCAGGACCGCGAACATCTCCCACGCGCTGCCCGCGGTCGTGGCGGCGAGGATGGCCGCGGCCGAGCCCGCCTGCAAGAAGAACGTGTTGATCCCGGTCTCCACCAGCGAGATCCTGAGCTGGCGCATCGTCGTCAGGTAGAGGTCGTGGGCTCGTCCGGCCAGCCGTGCGCCCAGCGTGCCGGCGGCCCCGAACGCGCGTAGCGTCGCCATGCCCTGCGTCGCCTCCAGGTAGTCGGAGGCGAGCGCGCCGAACGCGGCCCACCGGCCGCGTCCTCGCCGCAGCAGGGTCGCGTCCCAGAACCGGGGAATGATCAGGACCCCGGCCACCGCCGCGGCCAGCACTGCCGCCGCCGGCGCGTTGACCGTGAACAGCCAGCCGACCAGCGCCACCGGCACGCAGAAGGTGACGACGACCTGCGGCAGGTAGCGGCTGAAGTAGGGGTCGAGCCCCTCCACGCCCTCGACCACGGTGGTCTGCAGGTTCCCGGTGCGCGTGCCGGTCAGGTGAGCGGGCCCGAGCCGGCTCAGGTGGACGATCAGCCGGTCACGCAGCCTGGCCTTGATCAGCCCGCCCGCCCACACGGTCACGGCCTCCCTGGCCCACAGAAGCGCCGCCCTGGCCGCGATCACGGCCAGGGCCCAGGCCAGCAGGCGAATCGCGGTCATGGCGTCCCCGCGCACCAGGGCCGCCAAGGCCGCGGCGAGCAGGACGGCCTGGGCGACGTACGCGGCGCTGACGGCCAGGCCCAGCCCCACGCAGGCCGCGATGGGCCCGCCCACGCTGCCGGCCAGGTGCAGCAGCCGGCGATGAACGATCACTCGCTGTCCTTTCCAATCCCATGGAGGCATGATTCGCCCTTGATGTGGAGCGAGCGTAAATGATAACTATTTTCACCGTCTAGAGGTGATAACGGCCTGGGGCTGCTGCGGGAGTCGGACTCCATGGAGGAGGCGCTGGAGCCAGCGGGAGTCGCACACCTCGCCGACCGCGTCCTGGATACGCTGACCGGCGGCGAGCGCCGGCGCGTCCGGCTCGCACTCGCCGTGGGCCAGGACACCGGCCTCCTCGTCCTGGACGAGCCGACCACCCACCTGGACGACCGCCACCAGCTAATTAGATGCCCTCGAACTCGCGCGCGGCCTGCGCGAGGCGCGCGACCCGACCGTCGTGACAGTTCTGCACGAGCTGAACCACGCGGCCTGCTTCGCCGAGCGCATCGTCGCGTTGCACGACGGGCGGGCCTGAATCGACGGACGTGATCACGCCGCGGCCCATCGGCAGCAACAAGTACAGGAACGGCCGGCCATGGGCGGGGCGTGGACGGACACCGAATTCGCGTTCGGCCGGCCCGACGGCAACCGCCTGTACCCGCAGCACGTCTCCGACCAGTTCCTCTGGCCGGCCTACCTGGCTGGCCTACCTGGCTGGGCTGCCGCCGATCCGGCTCCACGACCTCCGCCGTGGCGCGGCCTCGCTGATGCTGGGTCCCTGCCGCACCGCGCCACCCCGGCAGCCGATCTAAGCCGCCTCGCCCAAGGCCCTGCCCGAGCGCAGCCGTGACGCCGACACCCACGCCCGCGTCCGCGTCCGCCACGCCCTTGCTGACGACCAGCAGCATGATCCGCCAGCGTCCGGGGTCGGCCAGGACCTGGAGCAAGTACGCCCGTGCCGCCCGAACGGGTCAATTGTTCCGGCGACGTCGGTAGTAGGCGTAGGTGACGGCGGCGAGCAGGGGTCCCCACAGCAGCAGCGGGAGATAGCACAGGTAGTAGATCGCCGCCTCCCAGCCGCCTGCTTGGGTGGGGAAGTTGGCGGGAGTCGGCTCGCCTCGCAGGGTCACTCCGGCGAGCTCGGTGACGACGGCGGCTGTCCACAAGACCGTCAAAACCATGGCGCCGAGACCGGCGGGGATGACGGCGACCGACGTCGGCACTCTGCGGCCACCCAGCCCAGGAGCCCAGCGCGGAAACCGTTCCCCCCAGGCGGCGACCAGTCCGACGGCCGCGAACGCCACCAGCTCCGACACGACGGACAGCAGGACGACGTAGGCCCGCTCGCCGAGCGGCAGCCCATCGCCGAACGCGAACGGCAGCCGCCAGAGGCCGGACGGCAGCACGGTGAATGGGATGGCGTAGGCGGCGATCCGCGCCCAGCGGGGGACCCCGGCCACCGGAGCATGGGCGGCTCTCCACGCGCTACGCAGCCGCCCGGTGGCCACCGGCGGGTTCATGGTCGATTCCGCTGTTCCGGTGGTCATGGCAGCCGGCAGCGGCGTGCCGAGGATCCGATCAGTTCTCGTCATGCCGATCACGCTAAGAACGACCGGACCTGGCCGCCTCCCCCTGGCGAGGGAGTACGCCGGACGGGCCGTCGGCTAACGTCGATCGTCGTGAAGCACCACATTGTTCGAGCCGTGCGGGCCGGGATCTACCAGCTGCTGGGCGCCGCGCTGCTGACCCCGGTCGCCGTGCTGCTCGGCCTGCCCATCCTGACCGAGTGGACGCCGGAGCGCGTGCTGGTGTTATGGGCGGCCTGCCTGCCGGCCTCCGTGCTGCTCGCCCTGACGCCGCTGATGCGGCGGCTGGAGGCGGCCGCGTTGTCGGAGCTGCTCGACGTTGAGGTGCCCAAGCAGGCGGACCGCCTCTACCTGGTGGTGCTGACCAGCCTGCACCTGTACGTCGGTGGCACGCTCGGCGCGGGCATGTTGGCGCTGACGCCCGGCCTGGTGGCGCTGCCTGAACAGGCGCGGGCGGGGCTCGGCGAGCCTGCCGAGGTGCTGCTGATCGCCGTCACCGTGCTGAGCGTGATGGTCGCCGCGGGACTCGGCCAGCGCTGGGCGGCGCGCCGGCTGCTGCGAACCGAACCATCACGCGTGATCGACGAACTCGGCCGCCGCCAGAGCCTCGCCCTGGAACTGCACGACTCCGTCGGCCACGCCCTCAGCGTCGTCCTCGTCCAGGCGATGGCCGCCCAGGCGGCACTGCAACGCACCAGACCCGCGCTCGCCGTACAGTCACTGGAGCACCTGACGGCCACCGCCCGCCACGCCCAGCAGGACCTGGACGTACTGCTGAGCGTGCTCGACGACGGGGGCACCACCGAGACCCCCACCCTGGAGGCCCTGCACACGCTCACCCGCGGCCTCGACGTGCACATGAACGCCGTCGAACACCTCGACAAGATTCCGGCCGCGACCTCGCGCACGGCCTTCGCCCTCGTGCGGGAGGCGCTCACCAACGCCCTGCGTCACGGGCGCGGCCCGGTCACGCTCGACGTCGCCGTCGGCACCGGTCTGGTCCTGACCGTGGACAACGCGGTCGCGGGCAGCCCCGGCGGGCAGGGGCGCGGCCTGACCGGCATGCGCATGCGGGCCCGCCTGGCCGGCGGCACATGCACCTGGGAGGAGGCGGACGGGACGTGGCGCGTTCAGGCGAGGCTGCCGCTGTGATCCGCATCGTCCTGGCCGACGACGAGAAGCTGATCCGTTCGGGCTGGACGACCATGCTGTCCCTCCACGACGACATCGCGGTGGTGGGCGAGGCGGGCGACGGCCGCGAAGCCGTCGAGGCCGGCACCGGCGCGGACGTCGTGCTGATGGATATCCGCATGCCCCGCATGGACGGCCTGGCCGCGACCCAGGAGCTCGCCCGCCGCTCCCCGGCGACGCGCGTCATCGTGGTCACCACCTTCGAGAACGACCAGCTGGTGTGGGGCGCCCTGCGCGCCGGCGCCGCGGGCTACGTGCTCAAACGCGCGCCCGCCGACGAACTGGTGGAGGCCATCCGGCTGGTGCACTCACGCGACGCGCTGCTCTTCCCCGACGCGCTGCGCCGCATCGCCTCCCCGCACGTCGGTACGGCCACGCCACGCGTGCCGGTCGAGCTGACCCCTCGCGAGCTGGATGTCCTGCGGCACATCACGCTCGGGCAGAACAACGCGGAAATCGCGGCCGCCCTGCACGTCACCAAGGAGACGGTCAAGACACACGTCGGCAATGTCCTGGGCAAGCTCGGCGCCCGCGACCGCACCCAGGCGGCCGTCCTGGCCTACGAACTCGGCCTCGTCTTCGCCGGTGCCCAAAGGCCGGCCCCTTTGACGGGCGATTGGTCATAGCACGGCGGACACGCCGACGACCGGGCTGAGTGTTGCGGACGATCCCGTAGGAGGCCGGACCGCATAAATACCAACGAAGTAGTGCCTGACCTCCATGGTCACGTACATGAGCGAGCATGGCGGCGCGACGACCAGGACAACCGCTCGCCGGGACGGTGTGCGACTCCAGCACGACATCCGGTACAGCGCCGAAGACGTCGCACGACGGCCGGCGTGAGCGCCGCGCCGGAGGTCACCGCCCTTCACGGTGGAGGCGTCAGCCTCGCCGCGGCGCCGACGCCTTCCTGGCCACTCCGCGCACTGCCAACTCCAACACCCACCGCGCCTACGCCTCAGCGATCGAGAGCACCATTGAGCGGCTCGGCAGCGACCGGCCGTCGCCGACGTCATCGACGCAGAGATCGGCGCCGCGCTCACCGAGCTGTTGGACCGATGCGCGCCGGCGACCTGGAACCGCGACCGCGCCGCCATCACCTCCTGGCTGACCTGGTGCCAGACCAGGAAGCACTGTGCCGCCCCGTCGGTCCCGGCCGAGGCCGAACGCCGCGCGGAGAGCACGGATGAGACCCGCGGGGCGCCAAGACCACCACTACCCATCCGATCGGAGCGGACCGATGTCGTCCAGGAGGCCGGAGACCAATCTGATCCGCGTACGCAACTTCCCCTACGCCAGCGGCATCCCATGAAGCATGAAATCTCGTACGTCACTCGTGGCACTTGCCCTCACCGGCTTAACGGCGACCGCCCAGCCCGCGGCCGCTGAAGCGCCGGCCACAATCGCCTACGCGCAACGGACGCAGACCTGGGAAGTGGTGCTGACCAGCGGGAAGGTGGTAGAGGTGCCGGAGGCGCTCGCCGTAGCACCCAAAGAGGCGGTCAACGAGGGGGCGCGCGCGCCGTTCCTGATCAGCGGGGACGGACGGCACATCTTCTACTACCGGAAGAAGGACGGCCTGTTCGTGGAACGGACCGTGCACGGCAAGGAGCGGGTGGTCGCCAAGGGCATCACGGCGTACGCCATCGGTGAGGAGTGGCCGTTTGTGTCCTATGACGGCAGTTTTGTGGTCACCGGGACCTCGGGACCGGGGCTGGGCGTCTTCGTGGACCTGCGCAAGGGCAAGGCGATGGGGCCGCCGGAGAAGACGGACGCATGGGGCCTGGCCGGGTTCAGCCCGGACAGCACGCGGCTGCTGCTGCGCGGGGAGCGGATGGTCGTGTTCGACCGGGCGCTGCGGTCCCGCCTGCGGCTGAAGACGCGGCTGGCCCCGAGCGCGCTGGCGGGGGACTACACCACCTCGGCCGTGCTGGTCGGCGAGGGGGGCAGGTACCGCAAGGTGCGTCTGCTGAGCCTGCGCACCGGCCGCGCGGGTGCCGTGGTGAGTGTGAAACTGCCGCGCGGGCAGTACATCGACGATATTGACTTCGACCGGTCCGGGCGGCTGGTCGTGCGATCGAGGACCGCGACTGGAGTGGCGGTCTACCAGGTCTCGCGGAGGACGGGCGCGGTGAAGCTGCTGAAGGAGATCGAACGGCCCGATGCGGCGGTTTGGGTGCTCCCCCACGACGACGCCTACGAGCCGTGGACGGAGAGGAAGTGAGCGATCAGGGCCCTTGAGCTGCGGTGCGACCGGACCAGTGTTGTAGTGCGTCAGGTAGCGTCGCCGATCCGCGAGCACTACGCGCGCCTGCACGCGGCACTGCGGCAAGGGGTTCGGGCCCGGATCCCGGAGCATGCGACGCCCCCTGGGCACCACTCCGGAGGCGCTCACGGTCCTGCTCGTGGGAACCGTCATCGGCGTGCACGCACAGTGGCGGGTGACGCCCGAGGTAATCGACCTCAAGGCCGTCCAGGCCGCGATCCGCGCCCTGCTGCCTCCGAGCCTCGGCCTCGCCTGACAGCGGCGCAGCCGTGGACTCGGGCATCAGACCTTCAGGCGGCGGGCATCAGGCCTTCAGGCGGCGGGCATCAGGCCTTCAGGCGGTGGGCATCAGGTCGCGGCGGCGCAGGAACGCCAGCCCCGCCGTGGTCAGGCTGATGGCCACCACGGTCAGCCCCAGCAGTGGCGCTACTGGTGACGAGGCGCTGCCCAGGAGCATCGCCGGCACGTGCACGAACGGCGAAAGGTCGAGGAGGATCCCGGTGGCCAGCTTGAACTCCGCCAGCAGATCCACGACCAGGAAGAGGCCGAGCGCGGTCCAGCTCACGGCAGCCGCCAGCCGGGGCAGCAGGCCGGACAGCAGCGTCGCGATCCCGGCCACGACCCAGACCGCGGGCAGGTAGGCGAGCGTGGCCCCGGTGACGCGGGCCACGTCGCCGTCGAAGGTGAGCCCCGCTGCCGCACCCAGCACGGTCAGCAGCAGCACCGGGCTCACGACGGCGAACACCAGATGGCTCAGCGCCCAGCGCAGCCGGCCGACGGGGGTGGACAACAGCAGCTCGGCCCGGCCCGCCGCCTCCTCCGCACGAGCGCGCAGCGCCGACACCAGCGCCGCTCCCGCGACGAGCTGGCTGAGCACGTACATCACGAAGGTGAAGAACACATCCGAGAGCCGTGCTTCGGCGCCGCCGAGGGTGGCGGCCAGCTCCCGGAACTGCGGCGTGTCCAGTTGGGCGTTCAGCCCGCGCGCCGCGACGCCGAGCAGGGCGCCCAACGCTCCGAAACCGATCGCGAAGCCGGCCAGGGTGCCGCGGTGCAGGCGAGCGGACAGGCCGAACGCGCCCGGCAACGTTCCCTCGGCAGGTCCGGGGCGGGCGGGGATCAGGCCGCCCGCCATGTCCCGCCGCGTGGACAGCGTGAACGCGACCCCTGCCAGGGCGGCGGCGAACACCGCGATGAGCCCCAGCACCCACCACTGGTCCCCGGCGTAGGGCCTGGTCAACCGGACCCAGCCGAACGGCGTCAGCCACGCCAGCCAGCCGATGCCGCCGGTGTCGGCCAGCGAGCGCAGCGCGAACAGCAGGCCGCCGATGGCGATGGCCATGCCGCGCGCCGTACCGGAGGATGCGGTGAGCTGCCCGGTGATGGCGGCCACGGCCGCGAACGCCCAGCCGCCCGCGGCGGTGGAGAGCCCGAACAGCAGCGAGGAACCCGCTGGCAGCCCGCCCGCGACCAGGGCGGGCACCGACAGCAGACCGTGCAGCAGGTTGGCGGCCAGCACGACGGCGAGGGCGGCGGCCAGTGGAGCGTGGCGGCCGATGACGCCTGAGGCCAGCAGCTCGCGCCGTCCGGTCTCCTCCTCGACGCGGGTGTGCCTGATCATCAGCAGGATGCTGATCAGCCCGCCGATCAGCGCCAGAGAGGAGCCGAGCGTCCATGCGGTCAGGCCGCCGACGCTCGCGTCATAGATGGGGCCGCGCATGGCCAGCTGCGCGGGGTTGCTCGCCGAGGCCGCCGCGAAGGAGTCGCGAGCGGCCTGGTCGGCGTACAGATCGGTGGTGGCGGAGGCGATGCTCGCCGGAAGCAGCGCGGTGATCGCGATCCACACAGGCAGCAGCACGCGGTCCCTGCGCAGGATGAGCCGGATCAATGTCCCTGTGCCGGTCATGGTGCCGGTCATCTGGCGGCTCCCTCGTAGTGGCGCAGGAACAGCTCCTCCAGTGTCGGCGGCTGCGTGGTCAGGCTGCGTACGCCCGCCCGGGCCAGCTCGGCGAGCACCGGGGTGAGCGCGTCGCCGTCCACCTGGCAGCGCAGCCGGGCACCGTCCACGGTCAAGCCGTGCACGCCGGGCAGGGCGGCCAGGCCGGGCGCCGGCCCCGCCAGCTCGGCGGTGACGGAGGTGCGGGTGAGGTGGCGCAGGTCGGTCAGACTGCCGGACTCGACCGTGCGGCCGGCGCGGATGATGCTGACGCGGTCGCACAGAGTCTCCACCTCCGACAGGATGTGGCTCGACAGCAGCACCGTACGGCCGTCGCGCTTCTCCTTCAGGACGCAGTCGTTGAAGACCGCCTCCATGAGGGGGTCGAGGCCGGAGGTGGGCTCGTCCAGGATCAGCAGCTCCACGTCGGAGGCGAAGGCTGCCACCAGCGCGACCTTCTGCCGGTTGCCCTTGGAGTAGGTGCGGCACTTCTTGCGGGGGTCGAGCTCGAAGCGCTCCAGCAGCTCGGTGCGGCGTTCCGGGTCGAGGCCGCCGCGTACCCTGCCCAGCAGGTCGATGACCTCGCCGCCAGTGAGCGAGGGCCACAGGGTGACGTCGCCGGGCACGTAGGCCAGGCGCCGGTGCAGCTCGGTGGCGTCGCGCCAGGGGTCGCCGCCGAGTAACGCGATCCGGCCGCTGTCGGCGCGCATCTGGCCGAGCAGGATGCGGATCGTGGTGGTCTTGCCGGCGCCGTTGGGGCCGAGGAAGCCGTGCACCTCGCCCGTCTTGACGGTGAGATCGAGCCCGTCCAGGGCCCTGGCCTGGCCGAAGGTCTTGACCAGGCCGTCGGCGTGCACTGCGGCGTTCATTGCTGTCCCTCGAGCTTGTCCAGGCCCGTCCGCGCTTGGTCGAACAGTTCGCGGCCGAGGAATTCCGGTCTGATCAGGTCGAGCTGGGCCTTGCCGACGCGCAGCGCGCCCTGCGGGTCGTACAGGTCCGTGCCCAGCGCGCGGGAGACGTGCTCGTGCAGCACCGTGATGCCGAGCTTCATCGCCGTCAGCACGGTCGCGCGGGCGCGGTGATCGGCCTCGGCCTGCTCGTCGTCGGAGAGATGCTCCTCCGTCACGCTGACGAGTTCGTCGAACATCGCGGCGGCCGCGGGAGAGCCGTCCACGAGGGCGCGGCCGAGGTACTTCATCAAAGGCGGCGCGGTCCGATGGACGTTCTCGATGAATTCCGGCTTGTCCAGGCCGCGCTCGGTGACGCCCGCGGTGGCCTGGTCGCGCAGGTAGCCGAGGACGTACTCGTCGCACGCGTGCCTGAGCGCCTCCTTGGTGCCGAAGTGGTGCTGCACCAGGCCCGGCGAAACCTTGGCGGCCTCGGCGATCCCGCGGATCGTGGTGGCCTTGACCCCCTGCTCGGCGAACAACGCCATCGCCGCGTCGCGGATGCGCGCACGCGTCGTCAGGTCCTCTTCAGTGATTGGTCGCACGTCCAACAGTCTATACAGATGTATTGGTCACCATGCAAGCGTTCAGCGCTGGTCCAGGGTCCTTCAGGCGTGCCGGCGGCGCCGACAGTAGGCGTAGGCCAGGGCGAGCACGATCGGACCCCACAGCGCGAGCGGGGTGATGCACACCATGGCCAGCGCCTGCCACCAGCCGTTCTCGTACGCCATGCGGCCGGAGACGCCGACCCACGTGAGCACCATCCACACCGAGACCACGGTCAGCACCAGCCCACCGGCCACGGCGGGAACGACCGCCGCCATCGGCGGCACCCGCCGGCCGCCGATGACCGGAATCCAGCCCGGCACCACCTCGCCCCACCGGCGCACCAGACCGATGCTGAGCAGCCCCGCCAGTTCCGTGAGCACACTGAGCCCGAACACGTACGGGATGGTGACCCACAAGGGCGACACCGGGGCGTCGCTGAGCTGACCCATCTCGAAGTGAAAGGCGAACGGCAGCCTCCACAGACACGAAGGGAGCAGCAGCCAGGGAAGCGCGTACGCGGCACGCAGCGCCCAGCGCGGGACGGGCCGTTCGGTGTCGCTGGTGGCCGGAGCCTTGTGCGGCAAGTTGATCGTCATCGTTCTACCTCCGGGGTTGTCTGCATCACCAGTCGACGTGTAATCGATCTTGATGATTCATTGGGCCGTCGGGGGCCGGGCCGGCCGTCGAAGGCGAAGACCGGCGAGCAGCCGTCTCTCCCGCGTCCGCTCCTGTCGGCCCGCACCCTGGCGAGATCGTTCTCAGCGCCAACGGCGTCCGTAGACGGCGATCGACAGCAGTACGCCGACATCGGTCTCTCCCGTACCATCGCCGCCTCCTGGCCTCTGGAATCAGGACCCAGACTGCGCTCGCGCGGCGAGGAGGACATCTGCCGATCGGCTGATTCGCCGGCGCGGGCGCTGCCCTAAAGTGCCGCCCATGAGACTTCTGGCAGGCGGGCTGGTGGCGGCCGGCGCGCTCGCGCTCGCACTCGTCCTCCGGCCGCTGCCGAGCGCGCTCGTCGTCGTGCCCGCGATGCTCACGGCCGCGGCCATGTGGCTCGTTCGGTGGCCGAGGGCACGCCCCCACCTCGCGGCGATCACGGCGGCTACCGGTGTGACCGGCGCGGCGTGCACGCTCGCCTGGCTGGCCGATCCCGGCACCGCCGGCGGCCCGTCGACCTACGTTCACACGGTCGCCGTGCTCACGCTCATCACGCTGACCGTACGCTGGGCCGCCATACGGCAGGCGGTCCCGGCGGTGGGGGCGGCCGCGATCTCCGAAGCGCTGCTGGCGCTGCAGATCACCCAGCCGCCACCCTCGGGCCTCGACGCGGTCGCCCTCACCCTCTTCTGGTCCATCGGCACGGCGGGCGCGATCGGTCTCGGCGCCTACCTGCGCACCCTCGACCGGCGCCGGGTCGAGGCGGTCAGGCAGGCCCGCCGCACCCAGCGCCTGCAACTCGCCCGCGACCTGCACGACTTCGTCGCCCACGACGTCAGCGCCATGGTCCTCCAGGCCCAGGCGGCGCAGATCCTGCTCGAGCGCGATCCGTCCGAGGCCGCGGCGGCACTGCGGGCGATCGAGGAGGACGGCGCACGAGCGCTCGCGTCCATGGACCGGACCGTGCGCATGCTGCGCGAACTGGAGGGTGAGCGCGCCTCCGCCGAGCCGCTGCCCGGACTCGACGACCTGCCCGAGCTGGTACGGCGTTTCGCCGACGCGGGCTTCCCCGACACCGAGATGCGCGTCGAACCATCCGGCCCGGTGCCGCGCGAAGTCGCGACCACGATCTACCGCATCGTCGTCGAGGCGCTCACCAACGTCAGAAAGCACGCGCCGGCCGGGTCGAGCGTCGCCATCCAGGTGAGTGACGAGACCGGCGCGGTCGTCGTGACCGTCGCCGACCACGCGCACGACCACGCACGCGACCAGACCCCGCCGCGCCTGCCGGCCGCCGAACGCGCCGGTGTCGGCCTGACCGGGCTGACCGAGCGGGTACAGGCGCTGGGCGGCGAGTTCACCGCCGGCCGCGCGGCCGGCGGCGGCTGGGTCGTCAAGGCGGTGTTCCCATGACCATCCGGGTACTGATCGCCGACGACCAGCCGGCCGTCCGGCGCAGCTTCCGCACGATCCTCGACGCCCAGCCGGACCTGCAGGTGGTGGGCGAGGCAGCGGACGGCGTCGCCGCGCTCGACCTCGCCGGACAGCTCCGGCCGGACGTGGTCGTCGCCGACATCCGCATGCCGCGCATGGACGGGCTCGAACTCACCCGCCGCCTGGCCGGCCCCGAGACGGCGGCGCCGATGCGGGTGATCGTCGTGACCACCTACGACCTCGACGAGTACGTGCACGCCGCGCTCCGCGCAGGAGCCTGCGGGTTCCTGCTCAAACACGCGGGGCCGGTGCTCCTCGTAGAGGGCATCAGGGCGGCGGCAGCGGGCGATGCCTTGATCAGCCCCTCGGTGACCGTACGCCTGCTGCGCCACCTCACCCCATCACCCGCCCGCACCGGCGTGGCCGGTGAACAGCCGCTGAGCGACCGCGAGCTGGAGATCGTCAAGCTGGTCGCCGCGGGCAGGTCCAACCCCGAGATCGGCGCCGAGCTGTTCATCTCGGCCGGCACCGCCAAGACCCACGTGGCCAACATCCAGCGCAAGCTCGGCGTGCGCAACCGCGTGGGCATCGCTGCCTGGGCCTGGGGACACGGCCACGCGTGAACCCTGAGCGAGCGCCTGCGGTGACGCCGACACCGTTCGATCGCTTCGACGGCCGTCGCTGCGGCGCTCTGTTCGCCTCGCGCGTTGCGTGCGGCGGTCGTGTCAAGGACGCCGAACCCGTCCACATCGATCACGCCCACGCCCAGGCGGATGGCCATACCTGGCTGTACGGGCGACCCAGGCCGGCCCCGTGACGAGCCGGAGCTCGGCACCACCCGAATCCGGGACACCACTCACGCATCTGAGATCACGCGCAGTCGTGACGGCGCCGGCACGCCTCGCCGCACGACCGACGCCTACGCCCACCGGGCACGCCGCCGCACGGCTGCAAGGCCCGCGCCAAGCACGTCGCCGCCGCCTCCCGGCTTAGCAGGCAGGCCGTCCGTGACCTGCTTGGTTGGCGCGGCACCCAGCCCACTTCACCCGTCCTCCTACAGCGGTTCCTCATCCTCCATGCGAACCTGCGCACAGACTCGGGAAGGTCGATCCTCCGTAGTGGTCTCGTCCAGAGCCATGACGGCCGGGGCCGACTCTGATCGCGCCGGCCATCGGACAGGCCGCCTTGGACCGAGGGACGCGCCACTACGCCCCTCGGCCCCCGGGAATGCGGCCCGGCTGCCGGGCGCGTGCCACGAGTCTGCTGCTCGTACGGTCGGGCTCCTAGCGTGCGACGGCCAGCCATCGGCTCACCGCGGCCATCGCCGTCCCCTCACTGTCGGCGTCGATGCGGGCGGCGAGGTCAGCGATCGTGACCTGGCGTAGGGCGTCCGCCCAGGCCTTCTCGGCCGCGGCCATGGCGCGGGCGATCGCGCACGGCCGCTGGCATCGTTCGGCCGGAAGGGCGAGTGGGCCTCGCTGCCGGATTTCGGTGCATCGGTAGGCGGACTCGTCGCCGTCGATGGCCCGCACCACCTCCAGCGCCGAGATCTCGGCGGGGGGCCGGGTCAGCTCATATCCGCCCACCTGGCCGGCCCTGGACTGCACGATGCCGGCACGCGAGAGCGCCTGGAGGTGCTTGGCCAGGTAGGCGGGCGGGGTGCCGTGCAGTTCGGCGAGCCTGGCCGCCGGGACAGGGTCACGGCTCTGGCTGAGGGTGACGCAACTGTGCAGTGCCCACTCCACCCCGCTGGACAGCTTCATGGTCGCCAGCCTATCGAACTCGGACATCTTTTGTCCGGGTCGTGATAGAACTCGGATAATAACTGTCCGAGATCATTTGGAGGGTGCATGACATCGACCGCTTCACCGTCAGCCAAGCAGACGCTCGGTCTGGCGGGATTGGCGATGTTCGTGGGAGCGGCCAACCTGCGGCCGGCGATCGCCGCGGTCTCGCCGCTCGTGGACCGCATCCGCGCTGACCTGGATTTGACCGCGACCGGGGTGGCCCTGCTGACGACCGTTCCCACGCTCGCCATGGGGTTGTGCGCGCCGCTTGCCACCATGGCGGGCCGCCGGCTCGGGCTCCATCGCGGAGTGCTGCTCGGCCTGGTCGTCATCGCCGTGGCCACCGCCGCCCGCCTCGTCGGCGGACCCACCTGGCTGCAACTGAGCTGCGCGGCGGTCGTGGGGGCCGGGATCGCCATCGCCCAGACGCTGCTGCCCGCCATCGTCAAGAGCCGCTTCGCCGACCGAGCGAGCCTGACCACCGGCCTCTACACCGCGGGGCTCGGCGCGGGCGGCGCTGTCGCGGCCGGAGTCAGCGCACCCCTGGCCGACTTCCTCCAATCCTGGCCAGGAGCGCTGGCCTCCTGGTCGGTGCTCGCGCTGGCCGGGGCGGCAGCATGGACAGCGTTCCGGCGCTCCCTGACACTCGACCGGACGGCCACCCCCACGGGCCCGCTCACCACGGGGCTGCCCTGGCGCAGTGGTGTGGCCTGGCGGGTGACCGCGCTGTCGGCGGCCAACTCCGCCCTGTATTACTGCGAACTGGCCTGGGTCGTCCCCCTGCTCCAAGAGAACGGGCTCGGCACTGGGGCCGGGATGCTGCTCACCGTAATGATCGGCATCCAGGTGGTGGCGATGCTGGCCGTGCCGGCCGTATTCGGCGAACGGCGCGATCTGCGCGTGGGGCTCACACTGACGGCAGCGGTGACCGCACTCGGCTTCACCGGCCTGGCCCTCGCCCCCGGCACGGTGACCTGGCTGTGGATCCTCGCCCTGGGCATCGGGCACGGCGGCCTGTTCACCCTGGTGCTGACCGTGCCGGTGGCGGTCAGCCGCGACGCCGCCGAGGCCGGCAGGATCAGCGCCATGGCCTTCTTCGTCGGATACGTCTGCGCCGCACTGGCTCCCCTGCTCGTGGGCGTCCTGCGCGACGCCACGGCCGACTTCCGCCTCGCCTTCGTCCTGCTGGCCGCCACAGCCGCACTGACCATCGTGCCCATCACACGGCTGCAGAAGGGAGCGGCGCGTTCATGACACGGCTCGATCCCGTTGAAGTCATCGCCCTGTACCGCCGCTGCTACGCCGACCCGCCCTGGTCGGAAACCCCCGAGCAACTCGACGCCTACCCCGATCGCCTGACGAGGACCCTGGAGCATCCCTCTTTCAACGCGTGGGTCGAACGCGACCACGAAGGAGAGCTGATCGGTATCTGCTACGGCTGGCCCACCCCCGCGGACCTGTCGGGCAACCGAATCTACGACATGCTCACAAGGTCCTTGGGCGCGCCCGCCGTCTCCAACCTGACCGCGGGCTCCTTCGAGGTCGTCGAGCTATTCGTCCACCCCGAGGCCCGTGGGAGGGGAATCGCCTCCGCATTGCTTACCCAGGCCGTCGCCGGCTGGCCCAGAGCATGGTTGATCACCTCTCCACAAGCACCCGCCGCCCGGCTGTACCGCCGCCTGGGCTGGCGGGAGGCCGGCCCACTTCCGGGTGATCCCCCACTGGCGCTCTTCACATTCGAAAGCGATCAGCGGATCGCGCACGAGCATTAGGAATGTCCTGAAGATCTTGGTGGTCTGGTCAGGTCGAGTTTCGGGATGCAGACTCGGGTCGTGATGGGGCGCCGGAGGGCTCCGGCCGTGCCTGAGGTGTGGGTCGTGTGCCGGGAGATGATCCCTGCCGGGAGCGTGTTCGCGTTCCTGGCCGGGCATCGGCGGGTGTTGTTCCCATCGCAGGCGTTCGCGGACATGTACGCGCCGGTCAACGGGCATCCGTCGGTGCCGCCGGGGCTACTGGCCACAGTCGTGGCGCTGCAAGCGCTGCACGGGCTGTCGGATGAGGAGGCGGTCGGAACGCTGCGGTTCGATCTGCGGTGGAAGGCCGCCTGCGGGCTGGGCCTGTATGACCAGGGCTTCGATCCGTCGCTGCTGACCTACTTCCGGCGTCGGCTGGCCCGCTCGGCGGACCCGGACCGAATCTTCGGAGCTGTGCGCACGGTGGTGGAGCAGACCAGCGTGCTGACCGGCCGGATCCGGCGGGCGCTGGATTCGGCGGTGCTGCTGGATGCGGTCGCCACCCAGGACACCATCACCCAGTTGATCGCCGCGATCCGCCGGGTGGCCCGCCGGGTGCCCGGCGCGAGCGCGCTGGTGGCGGCGCACTGCCACGCCTGCGATTACACCGACCCGGGCAAGCCAAGAATTGCCTGGGACGATGAGGAGGCCAAGATCGCCTTGGTGAGCGGGCCGGTTACCGACGCGCTCACCCTGCTGGACCACCTGACCGGCCGGGACCTGGACGAGTCGGCCGCGCACGCGGTCGGTCTGCTGGCCCTCCTCGCCGGCCAGGATGTCGAGCCCGCCGAGGGTGCCGATGGCACCGACGGACGATGGCGGATCGCCCGCCGCACCGCACCCGACCGGATCATCTCCACCGTCGACCCGCAGGCCCGCCACATCCACAAGAGCCAGCAGCAGCGGGACGACGGCTACAAGGCCCACCTGGCCGTCGAGCCGGAGACCGGCCTGCTCATCGCCGTCGCCCCGCGGCCAGCCCGCCGTGACCGGCGGGTTCACCCTGGACGACTTCACCATCGACACCGACGCCTGCACGGTCACCTGCCCCGCCGGCCACACCGTCCCCCTGACCGAGCCAGGTGGCCGCTACCAGCAGCCCCGCGCCACCTTCACCGGTCTGTGCGCCGCCTGCCCGCTGCATGATCGGTGCACCACCGCCAAGACCAGCCACATCGTGACCATCCGCCCGCACCACGATCTACAAGCCGCCGCCCGCCACCAGGCCGCCACCGACCCCGCCTGGCAAGACGACTACCGGCGCTGGCGGCCCATGGTGGAGCGCGCCGTGGCCTGGCTGGTCTCTCGCGGCAACCGCCGCCTACGCTACCGCGGCACCACTGCCAACGACCGCTGGCTTCACCACCGCGCCGCCGCCCTCAACCTCCGCCGCCTGATCAACCTCGGACTCACCCACACCAACCGCATCTGGACCCTCAACCCGATCACCGCATGGCAACAGGGTGAGCCAGCTCATGCCACTCACCCATCAAGATCTTCAGGACATTCCTGGTGACACTCCCTGTGTCAACCTTGTGCATCAGATAGGGCAGTCGGGGCTGCTGCGGCGCCGTGCTTGGCGGCGTCGTACGGGACGCCATCAAGCCAGCAGCGCCAGATGACATGGATCCACGCACAGGCCAGAATCCGGATGGCATGGGCGTGGTCCTTGCCGTTGCTACGCGCGTCGGTATAGATCTTGGCGGCCCACGGGCTGGAACGTCGACTGTTGCCAGCGAAGGTGGTCATGGCTTTACGGAATCTCTTGTTGCAGGGCCCAGCGAAAGCCCACAGCCCGGTGCCGACCGGAGGCTCTGGTGACCGGGCATATCCCCGCGAGCGCGGCGATCGAGTCTGGCCCGGCATAGGCCTGGCGGCACTCGCCCCACTCGGACAGGATCTGAGCTGCATTGATCCGCCCGCCGTGACTCCGCCGGGCCGGGCCGACCTGGCGGCAGTTCCTGACCGCACATGCCCAGGCGATCGTCGCCTGCGACTTCCTGGTGGTCGAAACGGTGCTGCTCAGACGAAGCGATCGCCCTGGACACGAGCGCCATCAGGGGTTCGGGATCGGCGTAGAAGACGCGGGTGGCGCGCAGCCGGACCAGCACCTGAACCGGGTGAGCAGCCAGTGCATGAGAGATGTCGGTGGCGTAGTTGCCCGCCTCCAGCATCATCAGCGGCGGGGGATCGCCCTCGGCCGGCCTGCCGGTCGCCTGTAGATAACCAAGGAGGCCGATGATCCGTCCGATGGTGACATCGGTGTGGTCTTCGCCCGGGCGGATCCGGCGTGCCTGGATCGGATCCACCCACGAGGACGCGCCCCACTGCACCCCCACCAGCAGGCTGTAGGGCCAGCCGGGCAGCCACTTGTCGCCGCCCTTGCCCTCCGTGCCAAGCTCAAGTGAGACAAACCACGTCCGTGTGGCCGAGCAAGGTCTTGACCAGCCGCCACGGGTCGCCGAAGAGCAGGGCGAAGTCACGGCGGTCGGCCGTAGTGGGTCTCCATGAGCCGGTTCAACAGGATCAGCATGTAGAGCGCGAAGGTGTGCCTTCTGCCCCACTTGCTGTGTGCGGTTGTGTTTGTGTGGCGATCGAGCAGGCGGCTTTCCGTCGGGGTGTTCGCGCTGCCGGTCGACGCTCGTGGTGCGTTTCCGGGCAAGTAGCGTGACGCAGATCACTGGCTTGAGGCGCGTAGAGCAGGTTGTCGGTGGTGCCTGCGATCGTGTCCTGCATGGGCGAACTGGTCGAGCGAGTGGATGAACGGGGCCGCGTTCTGGGATTCGTGGATCGCGCAGAGGCGGAGCGTCGGCGATGGATGCATCGGATCGCGACAACGATCTGTCGCGATCCGATGCGGCGGATCCTCGTTCCGCGCCGGGCGGTGTCGGCGTACAGCTGAACGTACAGGGCATGTAGATGTAGACGTGCAAGGCTCCATGTGCCAGCTGATTCCCCGTCGTGGCAGGCTGGGCGCACTGCTCAGATGGTGTGAGGCACAGTCGCCGTCAACGGCGCCTTCGGCGTCGGGGCATCGGTTGGACTGCTGTCAACCCAGGTACACACGATTCCGCTGCCTCTGGCTGCGGCTGCGCCGCCCAGCCGTTCGGGAGACAACCATCGGTCGGCGAACCGCAACTTCCGGCCGTACCGGCGGAGACAGTGCCGTACCTAACGTGCCATACATGAGTTGGCTACGAATCGTGACCAGAGGCCCGGCTCGGCTGAGCGCCGCCGCGCTGCTGCTCATCCAGGGATGCGGTGCGACGGAGGCCCCGAAGGGGCCGGCGGCGTTTCCGGGTCCTGAGGTTGTGCTGGACAGCGGGACGATCCGCGGGGTCGCCGACGGAGATGTCCTGAGATATCGCGGCATCCGCTACGCAAGCCCGCCGGTCGGCGAGCTGCGCTGGCGGCCGCCCCAGCCGGTAGCCAGGTGGCGGGGCGTCGTGCCCGCGACGACCTCCGGCCCGGCGTGCCCGCAGGCGAGCGACAACGCGAAGGAGAGCAGCGATGCCGAGGACTGCCTCACGCTCGATGTGACCTTACCGGAGAAGGCGGGCAAGAAGCCGCGGCCGGTGATGGTCTGGCTGCACGGCGGCGGGTTCAACGCGGGCCGGGGCGCCGACTACGACCCGCGCCGCCTCGCCGTGCAGGGCGACGTCGTGGTGGTCACCGTGGAGTTCCGGCTCGGTGTGCTCGGCTACCTGGCCCTGCCGGGGATGTCCGGCGGGGGCACGTTCGGGCTGCAGGACCAGCAGGCGGCACTGCGGTGGGTACGGCGGAACGCGGCGGCCTTCGGGGGCGACGCCGGGAATGTGACGTTGTTCGGCGAGTCGGGCGGCGGCATCGCCACCTGCGGCCACCTCACCTCCCCCGCCAGCCGCGGTCTGTTCCACAAGGCGATCATCCAGAGCGGCACGTGCGGCACCGTCCTGCTGCCGAACGCGGTCTCCCCTGGCACGCCGAGACTCCCTTTCTGGCGCCCGCTGAAGGAGACGTACGCCGCCACCCGTACGGCCGCCCGGCAGGTCGGCTGCCGTGAGGCCGCCAGGATGCCGGAGTGCCTGCGCGCCAAGCCGGTCAAGGAACTGCTGAAGCTGACCGGGTACTTCGCGGCGGCCTCGTACGGCGGCCCCATCCTTCCCGTCGCCCCCGACAAGGCGAGGGACTTCGCCCGGGTGCCGGTGCTGTCGGGCCACACGTCCAAGGAGGCCCTGATGATGGCCGGGGTGATGAGCCTGCTCGGCCGGCCGATCACCGACGCCAACCTGTCCGGCCTGCTCCGCCAGGGCTTCGGCGATCAGGCGGACGAGGTCACCCGCCGCTATCCCCGCGACCGGTACGGCACCGCGAACGAGGCGTGGGCGGCGCCGTACACGGATGCGATCTTCTCCTGCCCTCATGTCGCCACCCAGGACGCCCTCGCCAAGCACACCAAGGTGTACGCGTATGTCTTCGGCGATGACACCGCGCCCCCGTTCATCCCGACCGTGCCCGGTTTCCCGGCCGGCGCGGGACACGCCTCGGAGCTGGCGTACCTCTTCGACGTCAAGGACAAGCCGATCAACCTCGACGGCCGGCTCGTCCCGCTCACGAGGACCCAGCAGTCGGTGGCCCGGGATATGGTGACCGCCTGGGCCACGTTCGCGCGGACCGGCACGCCGGCGTCGAGCGGCAAGGCGTGGCCGCGCTGGCAAGGCGGCAAGCCGGTGGCCCACCTGATCAGCGAGCGCCCGGGCAGCACCGCCACCACGTCCCCGCCCCGATGTGACCTGTTCAACCGACCATGACCTCCGCACCCCAGGCGAACGAGGCCAGGAGGGCTCAGGCCTTCCTGGTCCTGGCCATGGTCGCCTTCATGCTGCTCGACCTGGCCCTCTACCGGAACGTCCAGCGCACCAGCGGCCCCCTCGGCCCGGCCGCCGGCCTGGTGCTGAGCCTCGTCGTGGACGCCTGCCTGCCCTTCCTCGGCCGCTTCCCCCGTACGGTCGCGCTGGTGGCGTGCGCGGCAACGGTGGTGGCGGCCGTCGGGGACATGCTGGCACTCGGCACGTTCACCCCGGCCGAGCAGATCACGCCGGTGACCGCGCCGCCGTGCACGCCGGTGATCGTGTGGTTCCTGGTCCATCGGCTGCCGCGCCCGAAGGCGCTGGCGTACGTGACGGTGCTGGCCGTGTCGGCCATCCGGCCGTGGGTCCCGGACTGGGAGACGGTGTACGCCGGTCTCACCACGACGATCCTGCCCGCCGTACTCGGTCTGTACATCCGCGCCCGCCGCGAACTGGTGGAATCGTTGCGGGACCGGGCCGAAAGCGCCGAACGGGAGCAACGGCTGCTCGCCGAGCGGGCCAAGGCGGGAGAGCGGCAGCGGCTGGCCGGGGAGATGCACGACATCGTCACCCATCACGTCACGGAGATCGTCCTGGCCGCCGGCGCGCTCAAGGTCTCGACCGCCGACCACGCCGTCCAGTCCGCCGCCGAGCACATCCGCGACGCGGGCACCCGCACGCTCACGGAGTTGCGCGACCTGATCGGCATCCTGCGCCACGGCCGGCGCCACGAGCCCGAACGGTCGACGCATGTCACGCTGACGACCTCCGACCTCGAAACCCTGGTGAACGGGGCCGTCGCGGCGGGCAACCCGACCACCTTGCGCGTCACCGGCCGGCCGGGGGTGGTGACTCCGGCGATCGCGCGGGCTGCGTACCGGGTGCTGCAGGAAGCGCTGACCAACGCCAGGAAACACGCGCCCGGCACGCCGGTGGAGGTTGAGGTCGCCTACGACCACCACACCATGACCGTCACGATAAGCAACACCTCACCCGTGATCACCTCCGAGCTGGCGGCGAGCGGCTCAGGGATGGGCCTCGACGGGCTGCGGAGCCGCGTCACCCTGCTTGGCGGCGCCTTCACCGCCACCCCCGACCCGGACGGCGGATTCCGCGTCGCCGCCACCCTCCCCGCCTCCGTCCCCACGGAGACCGATGTCCCCATGGAGTCCGAGCATCGCACCCCGCGCGGGCAGGATGTCCCCGACGGTCGGCATGGACGGTAGACGACATGATCAAACTACTCGTGGCCGACGACGATCCCATGGTCCGCCGTCACCTCCAGACGATCCTCGCCTCGACAGGCGAAATCGAGGTGGTGGCAGAGGCCGAGGACGGGGCGGAGGCAGTGGAGGCCGTGCTGCGTACGGCCCCCGACGTCGTACTGATGGACATCAGGATGCCCGGCGTGGACGGCATCACCGCAACCGCCGAGATCACCAGGCTGTCCACCCCACCTGCGGTCATCGCCCTCACCACGTTCGACTCCGACACCCACGTCCTGAGGGCGCTGGCGGCGGGAGCCAGCGGCTTCCTGGTCAAGTCGACGCCGCCGGAGGACCTGCTCGACCTCGTCAAGGTGGCGGCCCAGGGGCACACCGTACTGTCCCCGACCGCCGCCCGCCATCTCATCTCGCGCTCTGCCAGGACCGACGACCACACCCGGGCCGCCCAGGAGAAGGCCGACGCGCTGAGCGAGCGCGAACGCGACGTACTCGGCTGCCTCGGGGAGGGGCTGGCCAACGGCGAGATCGCAGCGCGGCTGTTCCTGTCGGAGACCACGGTCAAGAGCTACGTCTCACGACTGCTCGACAAACTCGGCCTGGCCAACCGCACCCAGGCGGGCCTGCTCGCCCACCAGGCACGCCTCGTCCCCGACAACCGGCAGGACGAAACGCCGTTGAGAGCCTGTCAGGCGAAATCTCCTGAAAATGGTCAGGAACGTTGATCCGGCGGCAAGGGGCACTGCTGACCGTCGTCCTCCACCACGACCCGTACGAGCTGGACGTGCGGGTGGAGAACGAGGGGCGCCAAGGCCGCTACCAGGACGTGGCCGAGAACCTGAAGGTCAAAGGGGCCCGGATCGGCGAGGCCGACCGGTTCGTGATCTGCCTCAACCCCGAAGGCGCCGAACGCGACGCCGCCATCCGCCGGCGTCTGATCGCCCAACTGGAAGAGGTGATCGCCGACACTGACACGCTCAGCGCCACCAAACGCGCCGAAATGCGCGGCGTCATCTCCACCAAGCCGGGCCTGAACCGGTATCTGCGTACCATCACCTACCGCCGCGTATGGGCCAGAGCGCGCGCTGACGCGCTCAGACCAACCGAAGTGGCCTCGCCACTCGCCAAGCGGGTCTACGACCTCCGCCACGCCTGCGTCTCCACGTGGCTCAACGCGGGGGTGCCCGCCACCCAGGTAGCCGCCTGGGCCGGACACAGCGTGGAGGTCCTGCTGCGCATCTACGCCAAGTGCGTGGCTGGCCAGGACGAGGCCGCCAGGCGCCGCATCCTCACCGCTCTCCAGCAGGACTGATCGCCTGGGAAGGCATTGGGAAGGATCACCCGGTGATGCCTGGCGATAGCCGTACACCACCGGACACAAGACAAGAGCCCCTGACCCACATCTCAGGTGGTGCCGGGTCCTGACGCCCTGTGACGGGGCGTACGAGCACGTGCCGAGCACGGCACACGCCCTATTGAATTGATAAATCACGCTTCCTGGCAGAGATCCCGCACGCCAGCACTGTCGGCCCGCCCATGGATGATGGTCGCAGTGCTCGGCACGTGCTCCATCACCGACACCACGTCCGGGGGCGTGACCCGGGCGGCCTGCAGGAACCGGATCCTGACGACCAGCCGGCGGTCGCTGGGGCTGGCCGGGGAAGTCCTGTGGCAGGTGCCACCGCTGGACGAGGACAGCGCCATGGAACTCTTCGCCGAACGGGCGGCCGCAGCTGTCCCCGGGTTCACTCTCGACGCCGGACTCTCCAAGACCGTCGCCGAGGTCTGCCGTCGGCTCGATGGGCTGCCTCTAGCCCTTGAACTGGCTGCCACGCGACTACGCGCGCTCGACATACAAAAGCTGGCACACCCCGCCGCCGCCTCCGCCGACCGGGTCCATCCGGGTGCAGCGCCGGGTGGGCCGAGGCGGCCGGATCATGGTGGGCAACCAGCGGATGAAGCTCGGCAAGGGCAACGTCGGGAAGATGGTCACGGTGGTGATCGAGGAGACCTACTTCCGCATCCTGCACGGCGAAGAGGAGGTCGCCACTCGACCCCGCAGGAATACCGTGCCGATCACCCAACTGAAGGTCCACGCCCGCCACTCCAACCCAGGCAAGCCGTCCAGCATGTCCTGAGACCTTCATCGCCGGACCAGCACGCCGAAAACGTCAAGCCTGTCCTGAGTGCACCCAGTCAAAGAAGTCGTGAGACCACACAATCATCCGGAGTGCTGCGCGAGGGCGGCCGCGTCATCACGGTGAGCTCCGGGCTCGGCACTCGAGTCGGCGTCCCGGGCGCGGCCGACTATGCGGCGACCAAGGCGGGGGTCGAGCGGTACACCATGGGCGCCGCCCGCGACCTCGGCTCCGGGGCATTACCGCCGACGTCGTGGAAGCCGGGCTGACGGAGGGCGGCATGGAGCCGCCAGACCCCGAGGCCCTCAAGGCTCTGCTCAGCTCGCTGTCCCACGGCATCGTGGTGTAGCGCATCGGCTACACCACCGGCCCAACCCCAACCATAGGCCGTGCCTACTTTCCCTGTGTCGCCAGTTTGAGCGGACGGCTGGGGCCTGGGGCAGGCGTTGGCGTCCACGCGTCGCGACGACGTCGCAAACCTTCCGCCATCAGGGTTGAGGGCGTATGGCGACGATAGCGATCTCACCACTGACGGCGTAGTCCGCGACCACGGGCGCCACCACGCTGTCGACAATGACCGTGGCCTGGCCGGCCGATCCGGAGGTGTAGCTCACGCCGTCCACCACCGCCTCCTCCGCGACCAGAACGGGCACTTCGGAGTCGCGTCCGCGCCCGGGCACGTGAATGAGCTGAACCCGTTCCCCTCGTTGGAGGTCGTAGGGCGCCTGACCCGGCTTGAGCGCCAGCCCCAGCCTGACAGCCCTTCCGGCGACCGCTCCGTCGTCGCCGCCCGCGACCATCGGCCGGGTGAGCAGTGACCCCGGCAGCACCGTGACCGTGGCCACGGTCGCCGCCACCTGATCCCGCTGGGACCAGGACCAGTACGAGACTCCGTCATCAGCGATCCGCGCCTCCTGTAGCACTTCGGGATGGAAAGGCTGTCCGGCGCCCACTCGCTTGGTGACGCGGATAACGGACGTACGCTCGTCGGCACGCATCACCAGCAGAGTGGTGGCCAGGGCGCCACCGAGCACCAGCAGTACGGCGAGCGCGGCAAGCCCCGGGCTGCGTTGACGGGACCACTGCGGCAGCCCACGGGAAGCGGCTCCAGTCAGCACACCCACTCCTTCGGTCCTGCACGGAAACGGGCCGTTTCGGAGCCCTGGTCTTTAAAAGTTGCGTGCCGGGTTGCACCAGCGCCACGAGCCACCTTCAGGGTCGACGTCGGGGCCATAGCAGAATTTGGCCCGCTTGATGGAACCGAAGAACACCGAGTCCAGTACACATCCGCGCTTCGGCCCGGTCTGCAGGAGTATCGTCCGGCCTATCGTCGTCTGATACTCCACGGCCACCTTGTCCTTATCATCCACGGCATCACACAGCGCGACACTCTTACGGTTGGCGCTGATCTCGACATTGCCGAGTCGGCCGTACCCGTCATTCCATGGTCGTCCTGATGCCCACACGGGCCCGGATGCCGTCAGCGAAGCAGTCAGCATTCCGGTTGCTACCAGCACCCAGGGTGGCATCGCCTCTCCCTTCCAGTCACGACGCCACATCATGTCACTGATGGTAATTGAATACAATCAGAACGTAGCGAAAGGATAAAGCGCGTGATCCCTTGACCTGGCTGGCGGCCAACGGGATGCCATATGTGACCGTACGAGCATTCTGAGCTCCCCACCCGGTGAGGGTGCAGGCCGAACGCCCGCCAGATGCGCCCCGCGCCAAACGACGATCTGCCCACCCGGCGTTGAAGGCCCGCCGCGGCCAGTGGGCGGCACCCTTTTCAGGTGCGGACCACTAACTCCTCCACATCCGCGTCGGCGAGTGTGCGCGGCGTGGCCTGGCATGCCGCGCCCTGTTCACAAGTGAGTAGCACACCGATCACGGTCGAAGCACCCGCATCTGAAGAGCGGGAACGCTTTACACTTCTCCCGCTGCGGATATCGCCTTCACCAGGCCAAACAGCAGTCAAGTGACGGGCGATGGCGATCAACCCGTCTACCAGGGGCTCTACTACGTCATCAGGCGAACACCCCACCCGCGATCATGCCGTGATCAGCGCCACCGCACCACGGATGAAACGGGTCTAATGGTGACTCCACCCGACTACGCCACCAAGCAGGTCTCCTCGGAATCACCACACCCACAAGATCGTCATTCTTCGACATGGCCCAGCTTGGCAAGGTTCAGCCTGGGAGGCGACGTCATGGCGGCTGGCAGCACCACACGCAGTTGCGCGCACCCGGTCCAGTTCAGAACGCTCGCTGCGTGACCTGGTTGAAAAAGTACTCACAAGCAGCATGTTCGTCCTTGAATCGCTGCAATTCATATTTGGCGCCTCGTTCGAACCAGAACGCCTGCCATACTTTTCCCTGCTTACGCAGACACCACTGGCTGTCATCCGGTTGTTCCAGGATGCAGTAGAGGTGGGGATCGATGTCTGTGTCGGCGAGTGCTGCCCGCAGCTCTTGAACATTCATCACGAGACCACCCTGATATCCCCGTTCTTGAGCAGCGAGTCGATGCCGTTGGGCAGGAGTATCTGGAAGCCGCCTCCCGGCTGGCCGAACCATGGGCGGACGAGACCATACTGGACGTCGATGGGTCGCGTCACCTCATAGGTCGTCAGCCTGCGAGATCTCGCCGACCGATCAAGGGCGCGGGTCTCGAAGGCCGTGCCCGCTGGAGAGACGAATCGGCCTCCGTCCAGCGCCGGATCGTAGCCGTACCTGTCGAATCGGTCCCCTGAATTCAGCCGGAGATCTACCGGCGGCCCGTCGAATCCGTTGTTCCGTGGCCATCTGTAGTTGTTGTCGCGAGGGTATGCGGCGAGGCCGAGGGGGTCGAGCCAGCCGGTGGTGTTGAGGACGTAGGCGTGGGGAAGCCAGCCGCCCACCAGGCCGAGGGGATCGTTGCTGAGGAAACGGGCGGTCTGGGGATCGTAATGGCGGAAGTAGTTGTAGTGAAGGCCGGATTCTTGGTCCGCGTACTGGCCGGGGAATCGCAGCGGGCAATCCGCGCCCGCTGTGATCGCGCCTGAAGAGGTACCCCAGTGGGCCTGGTTCAGGCGCCAGGTGAGGTGGCCTTCAGGGGCGGCGAGTTCGAGTGGGGTGCCAATCAGGTCGGTGATGACGAGGGAGAACTGGGCGTCGATCCACTCCTGCGGGGCGTGTTGCGCGGGGATGCGTTCGGTCTGGGTGAGGGGGCGGAAGGTATCGGGGGCCCAGTTCCATATGGTGGTCCGGTCCTCGCTGATCTGCTCGGCCAGGTTCAGGCCGTCCCACACGAAGTGCACACGGCCGGTCCCGTCGGCGCGTTCCTTGGCGATGCGGCGGCCGAGTGGATCGTACAGGTAACGCCATTCCTGCCCGTCGGGTGCGGTAACGCCGATCAGGCGGTCGTCGGCGCTCCAGGTGTACCGCCACGTCTCCGTCCGGCCTCCCAGGCGTTCCTGCCGGCGTGCGACGGTTCGGCCCTGGGAGTCGTACTCGTAATGGAGGTGTCCCGCCTGCTGGAGCAGGGTGCCGGCATAGGCGCGCGACCCCTGAGCATCCCTGGGCCCGGGCCAGGCGGCGTCGGTGATCTGACCGGTGGAGTCGTAGGCGTAGTGCTCGCTCCAGCCGGAGCCGTGGACGGCGGTGACCCGGCCGCGCGGGTCCAGGTCGTAGCGGCGACGGCCGGACAGCAGGTCGTCCACCTGGACGAGATAGCCGTCGGGCCGGTAGCTGTGGGAGCGCCGCTGAATGGCGCGGCTACCTTCGGACGCGGGGCGGAGGGTTTGGGCACGTACGCGGGAGTCGGGATCCCAGTGATGGGTGAGCGACATCCCGGTGCCGAAGCGCCGTGATGTTTCGCGGCCCGCCGGGTCGTAGCCGAATTGGATGATGTGGCCTGAGGTGTGCAGGGCCACGAGCCGATCGTCGGCGTCGTACTCCCAGATGCTCTCCGCACCGGATGGGGTGCGATGGTGAGTACGGCGGCCCATCGCGTCGTACGTGCTGGTCAGGGTGCGGCCGTTGCAGGTCTCGGCGATCACGCGGCCGTGCTGGTCGCGGACGAGCTGCAGATCGGCGTCCGCGTTCGCGGCACGGGTCAGCCTGCCCAGAGGATCGTAGGCGAGAGTCGTGACTTGGTCACCCGATTGCCGCTCGATCGGCCGGTTCAGGTCGTCGTAGGCGTAGCGGGTGGGCTGACCGGCGCCGTTGACGCGTTCCGTGATCCTCCCGGCCGGATCACGGATGTAAGTCAGAACGCGGTGGTTGAAGTCGGTCTCGCCGATCAGGGCGCCGTTGGGGTCGTAGGTGTAGCTCCAGGTCAGACCTTGGGGGTTGGTGACCTGGACGAGGCGCAGTTCGGTGTCGTGAGTGAAGGTGAGACGGGCACCGTCCGGTGTGGTCTGTGCCGCGGGTAGGTCGAAGGGGCCGATGTCAGTACGGGTGACCTGGCCGAGCGGGTCTCGGTGCTCGATCAGGTTGTTCTCGGCGTCGTAGGCCCAATGCTCGGTGGCCCCGCTGGGCAGGTTTCGGGAGGCGAGTCTGCCCTCGACGGTCCAGGTGTAGGAGGTGGTCTGGCCGAGCGGGTCGGTGACGGAGGTGATGCGGCCGAAGGGATCGCGGTCGTAGCGGGTGGTGGCGCCGAGCGGGTCGGTCACGGCGGTGGGCAGGCCAGCCTCGTTGGTCTCAACGGTGTGGGTGTGACCGAGCGCGTTGGTGACCGAGGCCAGGTGGCCGTGCTCGGTGTAGATGTAGCGGTGGAGAGAGTCGGCGATCAGGTTGCCGCGCTCGTCGCGGGTCAGCGGCCAGGCGGTTGCGTCGAAGTCGGTGACGACAGTCGGCATGCCGTGCTCGTCCCGGTTGAAGGTGCGGCGGGCGCCGTCCGGGCGAGTGATGGCTTGAAGGTGCAGGTCGTCGTGGTGGTAGGTGGTGGTGCGGCCGAGCGGATCCGTGTGGGCCAGCAGGCGGTCGTGGCGGTCCCACTCGTATGTCGTGGTGTGACCGAGGGGATCGGTCTCCTGGGTGACCTGGAGCAGGTCGTTGTAGCGGTAGGTGGTGACGTGGCCGAGGGAGTCGCGGGCGGTGGTGACCCTGTCGGCGTAGCTGATCTCGGTGTCGAAGACTCCGTCGATGCCGGTACCGGCCGTGCAACGCCCCTGACCGTCGTAGGTGTAGGCGTACCACGTGCCGATCCGGTCCCGCCAGCCTGTCATGCGGCCGTCGGCGTCGTAGGAGAAACGCAGCGGCAGGCCCGAGGAGTTGGTGATCTCGGTGAGGTTGGCATGCTCGTCGTAGCCGTACGTGATGAGGGTCTGGGCCGCCTCGCGTAGCCGGATGGCGACGACTAGACCGGCATGGGTTTCCAGGCCGAGGTGGTAGCCACCGGAGTGGACCACCTCGACCGGGACGCCTTCGCTGGTGTAGCGCAGGTCGATGCGGTTGCCGTTCCGGTCGGTGATCGCTCCCAGGGGCAGCACGTGCGGCTCCCCCGCCTCCTCGGTGGGCAGGTCGGGCGATACCGCGAAGTGGAGAGTGTGGCTGGCGGCAGGATCGGTGACCAGGTAGTGATCGGCCTTCCGGTACAACAGCCAAGGGGGGCCGTTGCCGGGAAGAACCGGTCGTTCCCCATCGGGATGAGAGAAGGTGAGCAGCGCGCCCGAGGCGGTGGCCATGCACACCCCCTCCGCATCGATCTCCAGCCGCTGATCCAGCGTCGAGGCCCACGACGGGCCGAACCAGCGCCCCTGCCGATAGCTGGACAGGTACGTCCGCTCCAGCAGCAGCGGCAGGACTCCGGGCAGTTCCACGTCGGTCTGCGGCAACAGCACCGTGCCGGACGGGAAGTGCACCGGATCCTTGCTGAAGAACTGCTTGGTCTTCTGCCACGCCGTGCTCGCCGCAGTGGACACGCGCCCTGCCCCGGCCCGCATCGCCGACCGGATGGTGGAAGTGCCCACAGCCCCGAGCCCAGCCGGCAACGCGCCGCGCAGCGCCGTCGCCCCCGCCGGCAATCCAGCGCGCAGCGCACCCAGCCCCAGCAGTTGACCACCGCCGGCGCGTACGCCGGCGGCCATGCCACTCAACCCGGCCACTGCCTTGGCCCCCTGCGCCAGCAGCCCCACCTGCCGACCGCCCGGTAAGACGCCGATCCCGTCCATGACAACCTGCCCCAGGCCGCCCCTGCCCTGGCGGAACTTGTTGAGGGAGTCGGCGAACACCACCGCCCCGGCCACCACCGCCGCCCCCAGCAAGACGGCCCCGGCGATTCCACCGGTACCGACCACCAGCAGCGCCAGCCCGGCCACCATCGCCACGTTGCGGGCCAGATTGACGAAATCATCCCAGGAGCGGAACGGCGTGCTGACGGTGTCCCAGGCCTGCTCCAGCCAGGACTTGTTCTGGATGCCAGAGCCTTCCAGCGCCTGCTGGATACCCTCGGCCGCCCTGTTCTCGGCCTCACCGCGCAGCCTGGCCGCCTCGTCGGCGATCCGCCGTGCCCGGCCCCGGTCGGCCTCGGCGTTCTGCGCTCGCTGCACCGGCGGGCGTACCGAGGCTTGCAGGCTGGGATCAGCGGCTTTCACCGCTGATTCGACCTCGGCCAGGCCGGTGAGCCCAGACGCAGCAGGCAGTAGAGCGCGAATCTCGCGCAGAGCGCCCTGATACTGCATATCGGCCGATCGGCCCTGGCTCAGTGCGGTGCCTGCCTGCGTCTTGGCCTGGCCCAGGCTGTCCGCAAAGGTCTTCAACGCGTTGCCCGCACCTCGGTAAGCAGCGCCCAGCTTGGCCAGTTCCGCGGGTAGCCTGCTCAGCGCTTCGGTGTACTTCGGTGCGTAATCGCCATGCATCCGCAGTGCCGAACTGTTGGAAGCCACCCCGTTCAGCCGAGCGGTGTTGTCCTCGGCCAGCTTGGCCTGGCCCAGCAGCTTCTCAGCCAGAGTTCGGACTTCCTCCGGGTTTCCCGGCGTGGGGTCACCGGTCAGCCCCAATGTCTCCCATCCGCCTGGCATGCGATCACCTGCTCCGTGGAGGTCCCCTCCTCACCGGTACGCAAATGACAAAGCACGAGGTTCGATGGGATTGGAAAGGAGTTCAGGCGACCAGTTCCAGCGGGTTTCCCCTATGCCCCGAGAAGGCAAACAGAGACATCAGGCGCGTCGCCAGCCTCAACCAGGACGATCACACGACTGGCCCGCCGCGACCCAGGGCAATGGTGCCCGTCGTTCGGACGAGGCCCGTCGTGAACCGGAACGGCTGCGTCGGCGTCTTGAGCAGAGTCCGTGCGCGCGAGCACACACCGAGCACAGCGTCCCTGACGTCAACCCTCGGCATCCACGCCACAGGAGCGTTACCCCAGTTCAAGACCCTGTGCGGCCCTTGGTTTGCACGCTTGCAACAGGGTGGGCCGTCGGATTGAGCATCCAACAGCGGGAACCCGTGCGTCCGACGCTCTGACAACGCAGATAGGAGCGATTCTCAAACGTTCGCCACGCCTTAACAAACGATCATCAGCATCCCCACCTGCCTCGCCCCCTCGAACGACTCGAACATGAAGGCCGGGTCAAGGCATGGCTCACCTGATCAAGATAAGCGCGCCCTGCAGGATTCGAACCTGCGACCGTCGGATTAGAAGTCCCAGGCAAGGGGTTCATAGCGGTTCACCATGGGCCGCTCTACCAGGCATGACCCCCTGGTGCTCTCCGGCGGACTCCAGTGAACCACGCGGCGCTGCTACATGCGCTGCTACACAACACCCAAAGCGTGATCAAGCTATATCAGCAGGTCACGAGGGCATATTCGTCCCCCACTCCCCCACCTCAACCGCCCCTAGCTGAAGTAGCCCACGCCAGACCTCAACAACAGGAGCGGCCCCGGGCCGGTGCGCCAACACCAGCCCGGGGCCTGAACCCGACCCCTGCACACACAGGAGAAGGATCTAATGGAGAACACTTCCACACCCGTCGTGCGCTCAGCGAAGCAGGCGGCACGCTGGCCGCGTATCGGGCGCTTTCTGCAGGCCCCCTTCCGGACCCGCCGGCACCACCCCGTTCCGCCCGCCGAGGCCCGCGTCGAGACCGGCACACCCGGTCGCGGAGACAAGGCCATCCGGTCGTTCGCCGTCGTCGTCCTCCTCGGCGTCGCGGGTGCCGCCGCGTACGTCTCGTACCACCACTTCTACGCCCTCGCCATCGCCCTCGGAGAGCGGCATGACATGGCGATCCTGTACCCGGCCATGTCGGACGGCGTCATCGTGATGGCGTCGCTCGTGATGGTGCACTGCTCGATCCGCCGCTTGCCGGTGCCCGTCCTGGCGTGGATCGCGCTCATCGGCGGCGGCGTCGTGACGCTGGTCGCCAACGTCGCCCACGGATGGAACGGCGGACTTGGGTCTCGCCTGCTCAGTGCCCTTGCCCCCATCGCGTTCGTGGGCGCGTACGAGCTGCTGATGTGGCTCGTCAGGTCCGGCCGGAAGGTCGCCGACAGGGCCGCCGCGACCCCCTCGGAGCTTCACGTGTGCGAGCCCGTCGAGGTCGTTCGCGAGGTCGAGAAGGTCGTCACCACCCTGCCCGTGGACCGGTTCGAGGCGGCACGACTCACGTTCGAGGAGAGCCTCAAGCCGGGCAACAAGCGGGTCGGCCGGCGGGCCCTCATGAACCGGTGGGGCATCGAGCAGCGCGAGGCCGAGGAGATCATCGCCGAGGTGGAACGGGAGCGCGCCGGGACCGGCACGGCGCCCGCCCTGCCGGTGCCCCCGACCGGGCTGTCTGTACCGTCCGTCAACGGGTCGCCCGCGACCGGTACGGCGGTGGCCCCGTGATCCGCTGGGAGTACGTCGTCGAGGGGTTCAACCGGTGGGACGCGCGCCAGCTTCACGAGATCCTCAACGATCGCGGCGGGGACGGCTGGGAGTTGGCCGCGATCGACTGGGACACGCGCGTCATGATCTTCAAGAGGTGGTTCTGATGACCGCCCTCATCATCGCCACGCTCGTGGTGCTGTTCCTGTCGAGCGCGGCCCAGGACGCCCGCCCGGCCGACCGTACGCCGCTCCAGGTCGCCGCGACCGTGCGACACACCTCGTGGTGGCGGCCCGCCTGGCGGCTGCTCGCCCTGATCGTCGGCGGGCTGCTGATCGCCCTCTAGTACGTCCCGAGCTGATCCGCGAGGGGCTCGCGCGGCGCGAGGAGGACGACGGCGGGGCGGGTTAAGTTACCGCCCTGCCTCTCGAAACCGTGCTCTCGGGGGATCTCGGAGCCCTCGGGACGGACGGCGTAACTCGCTTAACTCTGGACGTTTACGCAGGTCGGGGTAGTCAACTTCGGTCCCCGGCCTGCCTAACTCGCCGAGTTACGAACGTAACCCCCGTAACTCGGCCATCAACTCCGAGCCGAGCCCTCGGGCCAGACGATCGTCACGGGTAGGCCACGCTCTCGGGCGTCGGCCACCACCTCGGCCGTTCCTCCCTTACCGGTGCCGGGCTGCCCATCCCAGACGGCCACCAGTTCGTCGATCGTGTCCAGCACGGCATTGTTGGCGGCCTCGTACGCCTCGCGGTTGGCGTGGTCGAAGTCCATGAGCCGGACGGTCGCCGCGGCGGTCATGAGCCGGTCGAACTGCTCGGCGTGGTCCGGCTTCACCTTGGCCTCGCGGTAGTCCCTCGACGGTAGAACGACCTCCAAGTCCCCGCCGGCCGCGAGCACGGCCTCGGCGAACAGGCTGTCCGCCCCGCGAGCGATGCAGGACACGCCCACGAGGTCGCCGCCCAACGAGGCGAGGTGCGCGCGTAGAGCGTCGGAGACGAGGCGGGCCGCCTCGGGGGTCAGGTTCATGTGGCCGGTCACGCCGATGCGCATCATCGAGCCCTTCCTGTCGTGGGGGTTCTAGCGTGCCAGCGTCTCGCGGATGTGCTGCTGCAAGGGCGCGACGACGGGGTCTTTCCGGGTCTCGATCTCCACATAGAACTCGCGGAGCTGAACGCGGACCCGGTCGGACTGCACTTGCCCGGCGGTCTCGGTAGCCGCGTTGCCCACGGACACGGCCTCGTCGATGTCGCCGCTGATCAGATGTGCGTAGGCGAGCCCCACTTGATCGAGCGCGAGACTACGCAGGCTTGAGCGCTGCCGGAGTGCCACGGCCCGCCGGATGTGGTCGAGGGCGTCGCTCGCGAACCTGCTGTCCTGCTGGGACAGCTCCAGGTACCGGCCGCCGGTCACTCCGGCCAGCTCGGCGGCGTCGAAGTACGTGATCCACTCCGGATCGGGGTCGTCCGAGCTGATCTCGCTGAATGCGTCCTCGGCGGCGCCGGTGGCTCGTTTGAATGACTCGGGCCGCCCCATCGCCGCGTACGACCACGCCTCACGGGTGTGCAGCATCGCGCGGAGTCGAGGGGTGGCAGTTGACCTGACCCCGTCGAGGGCGAGCCGGGTCAGCTCCAGCGCATCCTGTGGTTGATCGAGGTACAGAAGTTGCCGGGCCATGGACGCGAGGACGCTCGCGCCGAACGGCCTGTCGCCGGCGGGCTTGGACGCCTGCAGAGACAGGGCGTAATACTTCTGCGCTGCGGTCTGCATGCCGCAGTCCCATGACATGGTGGCGGCGACCTTGGAGAGCTGCGCCATCACGTGGAAAAGGCGGGTTCGGATCTCGTGCGGGTGGTTGTCTCGGACGAGATCGGCTACCTCGTTCAGTTGCCCGATCACGGCCTTGCGGGCGAGCCCGCCCCCGTGCTGGTCATCCCACGTCCGGAAGACGTTCGTGGCTGCTTCGAGCTGGGCGACCTCGTCCAGGCCGATCCGCCCGGCCTGGACGGTCACGGGCGGTTCGGGAGTCGTCTTCGCGAGCCAGCGCTGTACCGGATCGACGAGCGGGAGCCCGGCGGTGATGGCCAGCGCCTTGACCGCGTCTCGGCGGTTCAGCACGAGATCGCTCTTGGTGATGTCGTAGATGGCATCGGCTGTCGGTCCTGCTTCCCAGAGCCAAGGGAGGGAGGGCGAGGAGACCGAGTTCGCGACGTCGTTGGCGCTTTCATCGGTCGTGACCTCCGGCAACGCCGGACGCTCGAACAGCTTAGCCTCTGGGATCTCGAACGCGCGTGAGTACAGAAGGGGATACGGGTCACGCGGAGAGCCCTTGCCCGCCTCATGGCGTTTAACCCTCGTCAGGACCGACTCGAACTCTGCCATGGCGATCTTGTCACCGGCGGCCTTGAGCAGGTGGACAGCCAGTTGCTTCTGGGACCAGCCGCGTTGCCTGCGCTCGTGCCGGATGCGTTCGGCGTATGCCGGGAGGGGCGTCTTGCGGCCGGTCTCGTCTGTCATGCCGCACCTCGTCACGGGGGAAGGTGACACGCTCGCGTCCCCCAGTGTCCCCTAACGACCCCTGTCGTGGTGCTGTTACACAGCGTTGTGATGAATCTGTGCACCCGGATACAGAAAGCTTCTACTCTTGGACGGCTCGTGATGATCGGAGTCGTGCCCGACATGGCCTGACCTGCGACGGTTCGCGCGCCACGGTGGAACTTTTCTCCGCGCTGCGCGACCTCTTGCCGGGCGCTCGGGGGTGCGTCCGGCGGGTGCGATTCGACCACGCGCACCCCGTTGACTACCTGACCGCAAGGCCGATCATCCGCGCGTATCGGCGGCCTACCGGCTCGTTCCTGTTCCTCGGCGGTGCGTGATGGCATCGGGCGTGATCGAGGCATGGCTTGAGCTGGAACCGATTGACCGGCAGGTCGCTGTGCTGCGCCTCACCTATCCGCAGTGGGCGACCGAGTACGTGTTCACCCCGAGCGGCCTGGTCTGGCGGGCCGTTCCGTGCTGGCAACTCACGGTCGAGCAGCTCGCCGCCGGGGTGGCGCGTCGGTTGGAGCGCGGGAACCCTGTCGCGCTCATGGCGGACTTGAGCGATCAGGCGCGGATCATCCGCGACTTGACCGCGCCCCGTACGTGAAGCTTCCCCGGCCCGTCGTCGCGTGCGGCGTTCGGCGGGTCGGGGAGTCCAAGCCGGACCTTGGCGTCCGGCACCACCAACCCGAGGAGAACCAACTCATGGCGAAGGACACGGGACGGGTAGAGCCCGACCTGCACGCGATTGAAGTGCCAGCGGACAAGTGGGCGCACCTCGACGGCACGGGCCTGGAGTACGCGCACATCGGGGACAGCGACGACTACGCCGTCCGGGACAAGGGCCAGCCCGAGACCCAGATCCGCAGGCCCGGCGACGACTTCCGCAAGCTCGGCGCAGTCCTCGGCCGAGGCGCCGGCACCGAGCAGACGTCCGGCGCGGGCCTCCACGAGATCGACGTGGACGAGGACCGGTACGAGCTGATCGAGGGCACACGGCTGGAGTACGCCCGCATCAACGACCATGACGACGCCTACAGCGTGCGCGACATCGAGCACGAGGGCGACATCCGGCGGCCGGGCGACGACTGGCGCAAGCTCGGCACCGTCCTCTAACGCCAGTTCGTAAGACGCCCCGAGGCAGAGACGGCACCCCGTCCCGATCCCCCGGGCCCCCGAACAGGCGCGGCGGCCCTTCCCGGCCCAGACCCCCAGGTCCGGCCGCCGCGCCACTGGAAGTGATCACGTGTACATCTGGGAACCGCATCAGCCACGCGGGCGCCGATCCGTCGCCGAGGCAGGCTGTTGCGAGGCATTTCTCTTGTGCTTTGAGGGCGCGGAGTTCTACGTGCTGCGCTACACCGAGGCCGGGAAGGCAGAGGAGACGGCGAGAGGCACCTATGACCACGTTTATTGGGGGGCGTGGCTGGACCTCACTCGCCAGCACGAGCGCGAGAAGCACCGGGTGGCGTCGTGACCGCGCTCCAGTGGATCGGCCTTGTGTGGGCGCCGCTCACCCTGTGGGGCATCGCCCCCGCTCTGCGGACGAGAGCCCGCATCGCCGAGATCGGCTACCTGCGGACGTGCCGAGGGTGCCAAGCACGCCGTGATGCCTACTGGCAGACGGAACGCGCGTGGCGCTACTGGTACGGCGTAGCGGGGCTACCCCTGATGATCCTCGCCGCGGCAACCGTCTGGTGGGCTGCGCCGTTCCTGCCTGCCCTGCGCCGCCTCGCAGGCTTACCCGACCTCCCGCAGTGCGCGGGCCCATCCTGCGCCGCGCACAAGCGCTACATCCCCGCCCAAGCGAGAAGGAGGTGAGGCCCGACCGCCACCGCACCGCAGGTCAGAACCACATCCCGATGGGAGAACCAAGCACATGAGCATCACGGCGACGGAACAACCGCCCCCCGCCGACATCATCGCCGCCGACCTGATCGACGATGACCTGTTCGACCAACTCGCCGCCCGCGTAGCTCGCGAGCACAACCAGCCCACCGAGTACGCCGGCCGCATCATCGAGCAGACGCTCCTGTTCCTGTTCGCCTGCGCCCGCAACCCGGGCGCCGGCCTCACCCCGTCGCCCGAGGTTGATCTCGGGTGGCACGCCTTCATCCTCGACACGCACAACTACGCCGAGTGGTGCCAGCGCGTCGCGGGCCGGTTCCTCCACCACAATCCGGAGGAGACCGGCGGCGACAAGGCGGCGTTCGTGGCGCGGCTGGGCGACAGCATCAAGGCCATGCGCGACCTCGGTCTGAACGTGGACCCGGCGCTGTGGCTGATCGCAGGAGAATGCAGCCAGTGCTACCAGGGCTGCGCCGACGACCCGAGCCCGGAAGGGATCACCGCATGAGCGCCCGCACAACCCGCCCCGCGTGGGAGGACCTGCCCGACGCCGTCATCAACGCCGTCGAGGCGCGATTCGGTCACGTGCTCAAGGCCGAGACGATGACCGGCGGCATCATGCCGGGCGTGGTCGCCCGCCTCGACATCGAGGGCGGCGAGCACGAGCACGTCTTCCTCAAGGCGATCGAGAGGGACCACGACGCCGCCAAGCTGCACCTGCGCGAGCGGTGGGCGGGCGAGAACCTGCCCGAGGAGGTGCCCGCCCCGCGCATGCTGTGGTCCGGGACGCATCGCGGATGGCACACGGCGGTGTGGGAGTACGTCAACGACCACGCCCGCCACGCCGACCTGTCGCCCGGCTCACCGGACCTTAACCCGGTACTCGACACGATGGCGCTGCTCGGCACCATGTTGACGCCGTGCCCGAACGGGGCGATGCCGGTCTCGGACAACGTCAAGGCACTGGTGACCAAGGGGCGGGCCCTGCTCGACAAGCCCAGTCTGCCCAACCGGGAGCTGTACGAGGCGGCGTTCGAGTGCCTCGACCCGGCGCACCTGCGCGGTAACACGCTCCTGCACTACGACCTGTCCGCGAGCAACCTGCTCGTCTCCGGCCAGCGCGTCAAGGTCGTGGACTGGTCGTTCGCGGCGCGCGGCGCGGCTTGGCTGGACGCCGCCCTGTTCGCCCCCCGCCTCGTCGAGGCCGGGCACAACCCGGTCGAGGTGGACGGGCTGCTGTCCACGCTCCCGCCGTGGCGCGACGCGCCCCGTTCGGCCGTGGCGGGGATCGCGGCGGCCTGGACGCTGTTTCGCGAGTACAAGGCCCGATACGGCCCGGACGAGGTGCGAGAGGCTCGTGCCCGCGCCGCCGAGGCTGGCCGGGCGTGGCTGGCCTATCAGCGGGCGAAGGGCTGAATAGGCGCCCGGCGGTCCTTCCCCCGTGACGACCGCCGGGCTCGGCCCTCCCCCGGCCGGGACGGGGCAGGGCCGGACACAAGAAGGACCCCCGTCGCCTCCTGCTGAAGAGGGCGACGGGGGTCCGTTGCTTGTCGTGCGTCAGCGGGTGTCGGTGGTGAAGCCTGCCGTGGCCGGGTCGCCGCCGGTGCCCGCCACGATCGACGTGAGCAGCGACACCACAGCGGCCAGACCGGCGATGGACGCGACGCCGGACCATGCGACGTCGAAGATGCCGAGCGCGCCCGTGCCGATCGTGGCGAGCGCCGAGGAGGCGGCAGCGCGGACCATGCGCTCTACCGCGTCGAGCCAGAACAGGCCCGTCAACATCCGTCGTGCCAAGGGGACCTCCCGGAGGGTGGTGGGGCCCGGCCAGCACGGGGGCGACTGGCCGGGGGTCTGAGAGGCGCGCAGCATGTAGAACTGCGCGAGGGGGTCGAGCACGGTCAGGCCACGCGCAGGAGGTGGGGCCAGGTCAGTTTCCCGACCCACCCGTCCGGGTCGAGGCCCTCGGCGTCCTGGAACACCTTCACCAGCTCGACCAACTCGGGGTCGGCCTTGGTCAGCTTCATCCATGCCTCAAGGCCGATGTCGGCATAGGCGTCAGCGGGGACACGTCCGCGAGCGAACAGGCAGCCGCGCACGGTCTTGACGTCGAAGCTGTCCGAGCCGGGGCCGACGAGGGGCAGGTCCTTCACGATGTCCTCCGTCCAGGTGAGGAGAGGCCCGCCGGCGAGGATGGCCGCGATCTCCTCCCGGAAGTCGTTCATGTTGATCGAGTGGGGATCGGGCTTGGAGCGGTTGACCTCCTTGTGTCCCTTCACCCGGGCCACCGACAGGCCGAACTCGCGGCACAACTCCGCGCACAGCTTCCGGTAGGCGTCGAGCTGTACCTCGGGCCACGGCTGTCTGCCGTCCGATTCGGCCTCGATCCCGATCGAGCTGCTGTTGTCGTGGTAGCCCGAGGTGGACGGGGCGTTGTGCCAGCACCGCCCGGCCGCGATCAGGTAGATACGGCCCGAGCGCCCGAGCCCGAACTGAGACAGCGGGCCGGCCAGGTCGGCACGCCCGTCACGGACGACGCGCAGCGACGGGTAGTCGCCGCCGGCGGACGGACCCGCCGAGTGGTGACAGACGATCCCCTGCACCTCGGGCTGCGGCCCGTGGCCACGGGTGCGCCACCCGGGTACCTCGGTGACGGGGCATCCGGTACGGCGGGCGACCTCGGCGAGCTGTACGAGCCACGGCATGACGTCTCACACCTCGTACGAGATCTTGAACTCGGAGAGTTCGAGCTTGACCGACGTCGAGGCGTTGTGCTTGACCATGAGCCCGATCGGGGTTCCGGGGTGCACGAACATACCCCACGTCTTCGCGATGTACTGCCCGCCCGGGGTGAGCGCCCGGTCCTCGGTGCACGTCGAGTCGTAGCCGGTGGACAGGTTGAGCGGGTCGCGGACGAACCGGTCGCGCAGCTCGGTGTAGTCGTCGGCCTCCCAGTACATGAGCGCGTGCAGGGTCGCCCATGCGTCGTGCTGCGGCCAGATTAGGCCCGACCGCTCGTCCGGGTAGGCCGAGGTGGGGCCGTCAGGCTGCGCCGGGTTGTGCATGCCGTGGGCGTCGTAGCTCTCGGTGCCGTACGGGAAGCGTACGAGGTAATAGTCCGTGGTGATGGGGATGGTCTGGCTCGCGGCGAGCAGACTGCACACGTACGTCACTTAGTCCTCCTGTTGCCGTAGCTGCTCGTGGAACTGATCCGACAGGCGTGTCACGGTGCGCTCGACGCGGTTGATGGCGTCCCGGGCGGACGCCCCGCCGTTGGGTCGTAGCTGCGCCTCGATCGCCTCAAGGCGTTCCATTACTCCCGGCCGGGCGGGTACACCCTTGCGTGCGGGCTCGCCCTGCCAGTCATCGACGGCGTCGCTCAACTTCTTCAAGAGCTTGATCAGCTTGGCTGCGACCGCCCCGCCACCGGCCAGCGTGACCAGGGCGACGCAGACAGCAAGGATCTCGGGCATGGTTACGGTCCCTCCGTGCAATACAGGGCGGGCTGGTTTGGTGAGGGTCCGTAGGGTGTCGGGGCTGCTACAGCCCTGCGCTACTGATCAGCGATGTGTGGGAACTGCTCGTCCCTACAGGCAAACCGAGATAGCTAACCGTGGCAACTTAGCTACGCTATGTATCTGCTGGGGCGGGGGATGCCCCTGGGGCAAGCCTTCCCCCAGAGACGGGAGTCTCCCATGCGCCGCTCGATCGCCGCCGCCATCCTCGCCCCGGCCGCCGCAGCCTGCCTGCTGGCCACCGCCGTACCCGCGAACGCCGCCACCGGTACGGTGACCTTCTACACGCAACAGTTCGACCAACTGGCCGCCTACACCAACCCCACCGGCTGCCAGGCGGTCCCCAACGGCGCTGCCAGCCTGCAGAACGAGACCAACAAAACCATTTCCCTCTACTGGAACTCTGACTGCCGCCCGCCAGTTGTGCTGGTTATTGTCAGCGGGCAGATCGACAGTATTTCCGACCGAGTCAAAAGCTTCATGCCGGTCGAGAGCTCCTGACGCCCCGCCCCGGTCAACGGCCCCCGCCCACGCGGGGGCCGTTACTTGCGCGGCCGGGGCTTCCCGCAAGCTGCCGATCCCGATCCCTGTGCGGCTCACGTTGAGGTGGGCTATGGCACGGGGATGATCGCCAGGTTCTTCTGGCGCAAGTCCACGCTCGCGCTGCCGGCGGTCTCGGTCTTCATCATGATCCGGGCGAAGTAGACCTGACCTGGCCGGAGGCCCTGCATGATGGTGATCCGCGAGTGGTAGTAGTAATCGCTGGCCTCGGGCATGGAGATGATGCCGCGCACGTAGGCGCTCGCCGCAGCGACAACCGCGCCGGACACGTTTGTCTCGCGGATCTCGACACCCAGGAACCCCTGGTTGTTGTTCGTCTCGTCGCGGAACCCGCCACCCACCACTATCTTCACGCGGCCCGAGGTGGGCGCCGTGAACGTCACCCGGCACTGGTTGGTCGGCTCGACGTAGCCGCCCGAGGTGTTGATGTTGGACTGCAAGGTGTCGTCCGTCGCGTACTGGCTCACCGGCCGGTCGAGCGCCAGGACGACGGTTCCCGCGAGCAGGTCGGGCATGGCGTCCTCCTACGGGATCGGCTGGACGATGATGGAGCGCGAGGCGATGTCCGCCGTACCGGCGCCCGAGGACGCCCGGTACTGCAGGCGGGCGAAGTAGGTCCCGCCCGGCGTCAGCCCGGTCACCACGTAAGCGCGGCTCTGGTACTCGTAGCGCAGCGACTCGTCAGCACACGAGAGGGTGCCCGGCCCGGTGACGCTCGACGACACCACCACCGCACCGGCGCCGTTGGTCACCCGCACCTCGGAGTCCACATACACCTGATCCGCGCCGGAGTCGTTGCGCGTGCCGGCCCCGTTGATGATGAGCACCCGGCCCGAGAACGGCGCGGTGAAGGTGACGGACACCTCGGGCGAGCCGTTCGTGAACGCGGTGACGGTCAGGCTCGTGATGTCCGTGCTGTCGGCGGACCAGACGGTCGGCGGGAACTCGGCGTCCTGCACGCGGGTGCCCACGGCGACATCGGTCATGACGTCGGCTCCACCACGATCTCGCGGGCCTTGACCTGCACGGTGGTGCCCTCGGGCGACATCATCACGCGGGCGTAGTAGACCTGGCCCGGCGTCAGCCCGGTGAGCAGCGACACCCGCGAGCCGAACACGTAGTCCGAGTTCGAGCCCGGCGCGCTCCACCCGTACGACTCCACCGAGGGGGCGAGCACCTCCGTGCCCGAGGAGTCGCGCACGAACACCTGCGAGGCCAGGAACGCCCGGTTGTCGTTGGTGGCGTCCCTCGACCCGCCGCCCACGGTGATGAGCACGCGGCCGGACGTGGGCGCGGTGAAGTACACGCCGACCTCGGGCGAGCCGGCCACGTACGCGGTCGAGGCGGTCCCGTTCTGGATGGTGTCGTCCTGCGCCTGCACGGTGCGCGGGAAGTCCACCCCGCGCACCAGCTCGCCGTCACTGATGTTCGGCATGCGGGTCTCCCTTTCCTACAGCGCCCGCACGGCGGGCTCGGCGAGCTTCACCGCCGCGCCGGCGGACTGCGCCTTGACGACGCCGTTGACGCTGCGGACGACGGTGAACGTCTGCGGGCTCGACACCCCCGAGATCGCGGTGACGCACATGCGCTCACCGGCCACGAGGATGTCGAGCGGCAGGTCCCCGGCGAGGGTCGTCCACAGTTGCCCCCGGGACGTGGCCACCGACAGGGACGTGGCCGTGCTGGTCGCGCCCGCGCTGAGCGTGGACCACTCGGTGCCGTACCGGGCCACCCGGGCGCCGGTGCTCGCCTCGACGGCGTCCAGGTAAGCGACGACCTGGCCGTTGGTATGGCCGTTCGTGGTCCACACCTGGAACTGGATGTTGTCGAGCGTGGCGGACAGAGTGACCGTGCGGAACACCCGGTGCCACGTGTCGGCGGTCAGGTGGGAGGTGTTGGCGAACTCGAACGTCATGCCGTCGCCGCCGATGACCACGCCCGTCACATGCGGGAACGAGGCGGCCGGAACGTACAGGTAGCAGGAGACAGTGACGACGTCGCCCGCGCTGGTCTCCAATCCCACGTCGCTCACGCTCGCGCCGTACAGGTTGAACGGCGGGTTCGTCGCCGTTCGGGTGATCTGCAGGGACGCCGCGCCGATGTACTTCTGCGTGGTGACGCGGGCGATGGACGAGTTGGTCTGTGCGCCCCACCCGGTCGTGTTCGTCTCGAACGAGGGGTTCACGATCAGGTTCCCCGAGCTGTAGACGGCCACCTGGTAGGGCGTCTCGGGCGAGCAGTTGACCGTGACGCTCCATTCCTTCGTGGTGAGCTGCTCGGAGAACCCTCGGGCTATCTGGCTGATCTGGTCGGGCGGCAGCCACGGCGGCGGGTTGTCGATGGTGAGCCGGTCGCCCACGTCGAGGGCGATCACGTCGGCGGTGAGGTCGGTGTCGCCGGACACGGCCGAGTTGCCGAGGTTGACCGTGATCTGCGGGTAGCGGGCTTCATCGACGGTGCCGAGGTGGACTCTCCACCGTGCTTGGTCGGGTAGGTCGTTGTCGGCGGCCACGTTGACCGTGACCGGTTCGTCGTACCGGCCGACGCCGTTCGGTGGCGCTGCCGTGGACAGCGGGCCGGTGTCGAGCATGGCGCGGGCCGACGACCCGCCCGTCCGGGTGACGGTGACGTCGTTGCGTACGAGCTGGTCGTCATCGACCGGTTCAAGGGGCGGCGACAGGTGCCGGGCGTCGTAGTCGAGCGCGAGCGCGGGCATCTGGTTCTGCAGGCTGCCTCGGGTCCGGTAGGCCAGGCCGAGCTGGTCGCGCGGCTCGTACAGGATGCCCATGTCCGCCTCGGCGGCCTCGCCGATCAGGTCGAGCACGGCGGCCGGACGCTGCGCCCCCATGGCCGCGCTGTCGTCGAGGTCGCCCTCGGACGTGAGGGCGATCTGTTCCTCGGCGCACAGCCGCTCGATCCGGCGGCCGGCCGACTCGCCTACGTACGCGGCGAGCTGCGGCCCGAGGTCGAAGATGGTCGTGATCGCAGACTGCACCGAGATGTGCCCGATCGCCGTGTCCGTGATGCCGCCACCGACCGACACCACCACCTGCTCGATCTGGCCGAGGGTGCGTGAGGCCAGCGTGCCCCCGGCCGTGAGCCCGGTCGCCGCGCCCGGTTCGAGCGTGGACAGGTCCCAATCGACGTTGGCGCCGTTCTGGTCGAGGTCGAGCGCCACCCGCAGCCGCTTGCCGGTCACCGCGTAGGCGATGAACCCGCTGTCCAGGATGGTGTTGCCGTCCTCGTCGTACGCCTGCACCTTCAGGTCGCCGCCCGGGTCGCCGTAGCGGACGACCCACGAGGCGGCGGTCCCGGACGTGTACAGCGTGATGAGCGCCTCGTCACCGGAGATGCCGGCGATCGGGACGGCGAGCAGGAACCGGATGGACGCCTCGCCGGTCACGGTGTAGGCCGGGACTGTGCCCGTCCATACCGAGTCGCTCAGTAGCGGGATGGGCTCGGAGGAGTCGAACCCGGTGTACGCGGCCAGGTCGGGCTGTCCGGTGAACGTCATGGCCGGGCCGCCGACCGCCGACGCGAGCCGGGACGCGCCCTCGCCGTCCTCGCACGGCCAGTACGCGACCGGCCGGGCGGTCAGCGACGGGTTGGTCATGCCCCGGTACAGGGCAGAGCGCAGCGCCGCCGCGCCCTGCCCGAGCCTGCGCAGGATGCCTGCGGCCTCGACCGGCGTCCACACGTTGTTGCCGGTGACGTCCCAGCGCGGCGGCCAGGACGACACCTCGCCCACGAACCGCACCGACCCCTCGGCGGTGACCCGGATGGGCGTGTTCCGGCCGAGCAGCCCGTAATAGGGCGAGGAGGGGTTCCGCGGCGAGTAGACGCCCATCCGGTTGTTGAACGACAGGGTGAGCCGGGACACCTCGGCGCGGGCGCTCTCGTCGGCCTGGCCGCGCGTGATGGACACGCCGTCGCGGATACGAACGTCCCCGGTGACGTCCACCCACGAGCCGTTGATGAACAGCTCCACCACCACGTCGAAGCGGTTCGCCACGGTCACCTCCCCAGTACGGACTGGACGTTGCCGCCCCGGACTCGGATCGCGCGGCGCAGCAGCTCCACGAGGAGGTCGTCGATGCGGCCCCCGGCCGAGTCGATGATGAGCTGCACCTCGGCGGGCGGCATCTTGTCCAGGTTGCCGAGCGGCTCGGGCGCCCCGGTGCCGTTGTGCACCATGGACAGGCCCTCGGGCAGCATGCCGCCGTTGTCGAACGACCACGGCATGACGCCGCCGGACGCGAGCTTGAGCCCGTACCGGCGGGTGAACAGGCCGTTGTTCGCTCCCCGGGCCGCCGACCCGACGACGACGCCCCTCGACCCGCGCGACTCGACATTGACGCCGCCGAGCGTGCCCGCCATGTGGCCCACACCGGCGTCGGTGACGCCGACCCGGAACCCGCTGTTGCGGTTGCGGACGAACCCGCCCGGCCCCGAGGTGGCGCCGAACGAGTGCGTGCTGAACAGGCGGGAGTACGGCTTGCGGCCCTTGATCACGTTGGTGATCGCGGACATGAAGCCGCTGCAGTCGTAGCCGCGCGGGCCCACGCCGCCCCAGATGTACGGCTTACCGGCCTGCGAGCGCGCCCACTTCAGCGCGTTCTGCACGCCCGGCCCGCCGACGAACATCTTGTTGAAGAACTTCGACAGGCTGGACCCGATGTTGCTCGCCCACGAGCCGTACAGCTTGTTCGCCCTGGTCGCCATCTTCTGCACCGACGACAGGCCCGACACCGAGCCCTTCACCATGACGCCGCCCTTGGCGAAGAACGCGCCCTCGCCGCCCATCCGCTTGGGGCCGAGCCCGCCGGCCAGGACGCGCCGCACGCCGTCCACGCCGCCGGTGCGGGCGGCCCGGTTCATCTGCTCGATCGCACCCGGGCCGACCGCCTTGGTCCACTCGGGCCGCATGACGGCCTCGCCGCCGGACAGCCCGAGCGTGCCGCCGGTCGGGGAGTGGAACATGTGCACGTCCCGGCCGGGCGTGTAGCCGGGCAGGATGCCGCCGGACGCCTTGAGCAGCGTGCCGCCCTGCACCTTGTACCCGATCAGCTCGCCGCCGGCGCGCACCTCGATGCGGACCTTGCGATCGCGGATCTTGTCGGTGGCACTGTTGATCTGGCCTGGCATCTTCGCGTACCGGGCCACCAGCTTGTCGATCTCGGCCCGGGACAGGCCCGACGCGGTCAGCACGCCACGGAGACGGTTGATCTCGGTGGCAAACACCTTGTTGGCCTTGTCCACCGAGCCGGTCTGCTCGCGGACCTTGGCCGAGTGCTCGATCGCGGCCTGAATCGAGCCGATCAGCACGCGCGTGGCCTCGCGGCCCGCCTTGTTGTTGATGCCGATCTTGCCGGTGCGCTGGTCGATCGACACGTTGTTCTTGTTGAACGCGGTGGTCAGCTCGTCCAGCGAGTCACGGAACGCGATAGCCGCGAGGTCCGCATCGCCGTTCAGCGTCCGGAACTTGGCCAGCGAGGTGTTGAGGGCGTTGACCTTGCCGGTGGCCCGGTCGGCGGCGGTGCCCACCCCGTTCACGCTGCCTGCGACGGCCTGGCCGCTGGACGCCACCGAGGGCGCGGCGGCGATCAGCCGTTGGTACGCCTCGCGCGCCTCGGCCAGCTCGGTGTTGGACCCGGCCACGGTGTCCTGCACGAGCTTGGCCGTGCCGGACAGCGTCTTCCACTGCGAGTTGACGCTCGCACCACGGCCACCAACGGCCTGCGTCACCGTGGCGTTCTCGGCCAGCTTGGCGTTGACCTGCGCGATAGCGTCCCGGTTGCCGAGCGCGGCATCGGTGACCAGCGACAGGTTGATGCCGAGCTGTTGCGCCGCCTTGTAGACGCCCTCGGTCTCCAACCGGTTCTTGATGTTGGCCACGGCTTGGTCGTCGAGCGCGCCCTTGTTCCGCATGAGGGCGTCGGTCAGGTCTTGGACCCGGCGTTCCGCCTCGTCGTTGCGGGTGGCGAAGATACCGAGGACCGCAGCGCCGCCGGCCAGGGCGATGCCCCACGGGCCGGTGAGCATGCCGACCATGCCGGACAGGACGCCGCGCATCTTCCCGCCTGCGCCCTGCATGCCGGACAGCCGGTCGCGGAAGCGCTGCACCGGCCCGTCCGCGCTGGTCACGGCGCCGATGAACGACCCGACCCCGGACACGAGCGGGCCTAGCTTGCTGGTCAGCGTGCCGACCACGACGGCGAACGCGAGCGATTGGATGGCGCCCTCGCGCAGCGGCTCGGGCAGGCCGTTGATGAGCTTGACCACCGCGCCGAGCGGGCCGAGCAGCAGCGGCAGCACCTCGACCACGGCCGAGGCGGCATCGTGCAGCAGCTTGAACGTGGCGGCGGCCTGCTCTTGCCCTTGCGCCGAGCGCGACCAGGCGGCGAACTTGGCCGTGCCCGACTCCAGCGTGTCGAGCAGCCCATCGGCGGTGAACTTCGCTTGCGAGAACATGCCGACCAGGCCCTTGACGACGTTGCCGCCAATCCGGCCGAGCTGCGCGAGCACGTCCCCGGCCTTGGTGACGGTGCGCTCCAGCTTGGCCGCGCCCTGCTCGGAGGTGAGGAACGCCGCCGCGGCCTTGGCCCCGTTGGTCGCCCACGCCGCCATGCGCTCGGCGAGAGGCAGGCTCTTGACCGTGAGCTGCGTGATGACCTGTAGGGCGGGCCGGGTGGCGCCGGCCAGGGTGCCCATGATGCGGCTCGTCGAGGCGAACGTGGCGTTGACCGCGCCCTTGGCCAGCGGCGTGCCCGCGAAGCGGATCGCTTCCTTGGCCCCGGCGTTGAGACCGGCGGCGACGTCGGTCATGCCGGTCTTGATCTCGGGCAGCAGTGAGCGGGCGACCGGCGCCATCTCGGCGGCCAGGTCGGCGAACAGCTCGTCCTGGACGGCCCGCTGTACGCCGTCGAACTCCTTCTTGAGCGCGGCGGTCTCGCGCACGAACTTGCGGGCGTTGGGCGAGAGCTTCTCCAACGCCTCGTCGAGCTTCTTCGCGTCGCCCTCGGCTACGGCCGACATGGCGTCGCCGACCCCGATCAGGCCGACCTTGAGCACGCCCGTGGCGACCTTGGTAGCGACCATCGCGGCGGGCATCGCGGCCACGGCGGCGGCGGCCGGGGCGACGGCCGCACCGAGGGCGGTCGCGCTGCCCGCCAGTGCGGCCAGGCCGAGACCCGCGCCCGAGACCTTCCGGACGCGCTGCATCCGGGACTCGACCTTGTCCAGCTCGCCGCCCACCCGCTTGAGCGCGGGCGAGACGCGCTCGCGAGCGAAGATGGTGAACCCGAGGGCGGTCGTGTTGGCCACAGCTCACCCCCGGGGGCACTAGTCATCGAACGGTCGCGGGAGAGGCTCGGGCCGAGGCGGTTCCGGGCCACGCCCTCGATGCGCCGAGGCGAACAGCCAGTTGGCTTGCGCGATCAGGTCGCGCACCTGCGCGAGCAGCTCGGTCTGCGTGGACCATGCGGCCCGGTCCTCGCCGAGGTCGGCGGTCACCGTGGCGGACTCCCGAGGGAGCCGCGAGACGAGCACCCACAGCCGCCGCCACGACATGCGGCCCGCCCAGAACTCGGCGAGTTGGTCAGCGTCGCGCGGGTAGTAGCGGGCAAGGTCCGCCTCGACCTCGTCCTTGTACTCGACCAGCAGGCGGGCGAGCCCTACGAGCTTTTTGGGTCAAGGCCCGCGATGGCCTCGAACAGCTTGGTCTGCAGGTCGTCCCACTCCTCCGGGGACAGGTCGAGGTCCTCGAACGCCTCGATCTCCTGCTCGGTGAAGACGACGTCCAGCGCGCCGATCATGTCGTTCTGGCCGAGGCGGCGAGCCATCTTTCCGCGCTTGATCCGCTTGGGGATCACGAGGCGAAGGGACTGCCCGTCCTCGCCCGCCCACTCGAACACGCGCGTGGGCTCGATCTTGTCCTCGGTCTGCGTCCTGGTAGCCATGCGGGTCTCCTCAATCTGTGCCTGCGGGTCTGAGGTGGTACGAGACGGCCGGTAGACCCGCATCCCCGGCCGTCTCGCGCTCATTGGGCGATCCGGGCCGCCACGCGGTCCATCGCCTGCTTCATCTCCTCGCGCGCCTTGGGCGCGGTCTTGGCGATGGTCTGGCGGAACCACGGGTGACCGGGCTGCGTCACCCACCGCTCGCGGTTGCCGAACACGGGGTGCCGCCACCCCTTGGCGGTGTCGAACCCGCGCGGCAGCATCTCCAGCCCGGACGGCATGCGGGTCACGATCCGCACCCGGCGGGCGTCCGCCTGGATACCGACGCCGCGCGCCATCCGCCGGCGTAGCCCGGTCGAGCGCGGGCCCTTCACGGGGATGGCGCGGGCGGCGAGCTTGGCGGCGTTCCGGCCGGGCTTGGCGGCCTCGCGCACCGCCTTGCGCAGCTCACGGGCGAGGTCCTTCTCACCGGCGTGCCGCAGGCGGCGGTTGACGTCCTTCCACTCCCGGCCGAACTGGAACGCCACTTCCCACTGCGACCGCTCGGCGGCCATCAGGCGTAGGTGCCGCGCGTGACGACGCCGTCCACCTGGAACTCGGCCGAGAACGACACCTTGTCCGACACGCTCGACTCGGCGGTGTAGGAGGTGATCCACGCCTCGCCGCTGTACTTGACCTTGCCCGAGGTGTTGCCCTCGGGGCCGTACTCGAACGTCGCCGTGGCGCTCTGGCCGGTCATCAGCGCGCCGAGCACGGCGTCCGGGCCGGTCGTCACGGTCGAGTCGAAGTGACCCGAGATCGAGAACGTGGCGTTGACCAGGCCCGGGATGTTCTTCACACCCTCGTCGCCGAACGCGGTCACCTCGGACAGGTCCCTCGACCCGGGCAGGCCGGAGACGTTGTCAACGTACTGGGACAGGGTGCGGAGCGTGCCGCCGGTGTCATCGACAGCGAACGCGCTGTCCTTACCGTGTGTGAAAGCCATGTCGTCGCCCTCCAGGCATGAAAAAACCCGGCGACGTGGCCGGGTGGCTGTGCGGAAGAGGTGGAGCTATCGGCGGGCGAACGCCGCCGCGTAGGTGAAGCTCGGCGTGGTGCCGCTGATGGTGTGGGTCTCGCGCACGTACCGGTTGACCGTGCCGGCCACGGTGCGGCGCTGGGAGCCTGCGGCGGTCGCCGCGCTGAAGGTGATCAGGTCCACGAACGTGTTGCCGTCCACGCTGTGCTGCACCTTCACGGTCAGCGAGGGAGTGGTGCCCGAGGCGGCGGTCACGTGCAGGGAGGCGACGCCGCCGTTGAGCGAGGATGCGCCGTTGTCCACCGACGTGGCGGTGTTGCCGGTCGCGGTCTCGGCGGTGTGGGCGTGCACGACCCGGCCATGGTCCACGCCGTCGTTGGGCGTGGTCTCCACGGTCAGGCTCACCGTGTCCGACACCGACGACTCGACGGTGTACGAGGACAGATTCGAGGTGGCGATGAACGCGGGCTTGCCGATCGTGAACCCGTCCGGGAGCACGGTGGTCAGCAGCCCATCGAGCGCGCCATCGGTGGCCTGAATCGTCTCGTCGATGTCGCCGTCCTCGCCGTCGAACAGGCCGGTGACGTTGATGCTGCCCGCGCGCAGGCCCGGGATGAACCGGGCCCCGTCGTCGAGCAGCGTCGTCGTCTCGCCGAGGTTGCGCTCACCGGCGACGGTCCATCCGTTGATCCGGCCGGACAGGTGCTTGTCATTGACCAGCACCCGGCCCTGCTTGCTGTGTACGAACGCCATCGTCGGTCACCTCCTCGATCGCGCCCTGCTCCAGCAGCCACGCCACGCTCGTCTTGGGTAGGTCCTCGACTACCTCGCCCGGTTCGGCGCGGCGCTCGCCGCCGCGGCCTCGGGCCGGGTAGTCGAGACCGGCCAGCACCCGGTATTGCTTGGCCACCACGTCCTCCTCGGAACGCTCAATGAAATACACGCGCCGATCGCCGCATCATTTGCGGTGATATCAAGCGTTGCTTCTGCCGAGTTCGCTTACCCTCGCGTGACTAATCCCTTACCTATAGTGACGCTAAGTAGCGTGATCGCTACTCTCCGTTGTGATCATCGGGACAACATCAGGAAGGGACCACGATGTTCACCAAGTCCGCAGGACTTCGCCTGCTCACTGGCGCAGCCCTCGCTGCCGCCGCCCTCACTCTCTCCACCGGCACGGCCCACGCCATCGACTCCCCCTACGCACAGGCTGCCGCCAAGGTCGACAACACCGGTTCGCTCATCTACGGCAAGAACATCGCCGCGGTCAGCAAGCCATCGACCGGCGCCTACTGCGTTCGGGTGACCGATGACGTTGACCTCTCCAAGGCCGTCATCCAGGTAACTCCTGCCTGGTACCGGGACCGAACGATGACCGTTACCACCGGGAACACCTCATACTGCGGCGATAACTCCAAGACCATCACCGTGAGGTCTTACAGCGCCAAGAACAACACCGACGCAGACGCCTCCTTCTACCTCACCGTCTCCTAACAGCACCTCTGCCCCCCAGAGCCCGCAGGCACTTGCCTGCGGGCTCACCCGCCTCATGTGGGTTCAGGGAAACCTCTAAGCCGTGATCTCAACGGCGAAATCGACGCCCACATACCGGGCCTCGTCCCGGCCCCACGTCTGCGGGCCGTAGTTGCGGGCCTCCCGGACGTGCGCGAAGTGCACCAGGTCGCCGAGGGACGGGTCGGCCTCGATGACGGCCTTGATGGACCGATCCCCGGTGCCGTCGAGGTAGGCGTCCAGTTCTTCCTGGCCCGACCGGTCGTCCGCCATCGACACGAGCAGCGTCACCGTGAACAGGAAGTCGTCGGCACCGCGCGCCATGGTCGAGTCGAACCGGATGCACGGCTCGCCCTCGAACCCGGGCGTGATGACGGCCACCGGCGGCGTGATGCTCTCGGGCACCTGCGGGTGCACGGTCAGGACCGGGATGGTCCGCAGCCGCACCGCGAGGCCCTCACGGAGCTGCGCGAGGCTGGCCATCAGCCGAACCCGGGCAACATGTACGGCTCGATGAGAGCCCGCACGTCAGGGTCAAGGTGAGGCACGCGCATCAACCCCCATTCAGCGGACCCGGCCACGCCCTCGGGCGAGTCCTTGCGTTTGAACAACCGCCCCGCCTGCAGCAGGGTCGCCTGCACGATCTCGTCGGGCACGGCCGGCCACCCCCAGCGGGCGGTGATCCGTACCCGGCCGGTGCCGATGCCCCATGTACCGGTGGCAAGTAGCAGGCCGGTGATGGCCTGCCCGTTCAACAGGGCGTTGTCGGGCGCGGTCTCGTACGAGGTGACGGGCGACCACGAGCCGGTCGAGCCGGTCTCCACCACGAGGTCGTCGAGACTGCCGATGTCGTCGATCAGCAGCAGCTCGCCGCACTCGTCGCGGACCACCCGGCCGCGCGGGTTGAACGTGCGCGTGACGGCGGTCGCGTCGAGCCAGAACCGGCGGCCGGTCTTGGTGTCGATCGCCCTCGACGCCGCCGCGAGCACGTTGCCGAGCAGCGCGTCCCGGTCGTCGTCCTTGATGCCCACCTGCGTCTTGAGATCGGCCAGGCTCGCGTATTCGTTGGCCACGGCCTGCCCGCCCTTACGTAGTGGCCTTGCGCGCGACTCTACGGCCCTTGGGAGGTGTTGAGCGGTCGCCCGCCCCTGTGGGCCCTTCAGACGTCTGTGAGTCGTTCTGAGACGTCTTGTAGCCGCGCAGAGACAACTGCTCGTCCACCTGCGCCACCCGGTCGTCGAGGCCGCGCTGTACGTAACCCTCGCGCTCGCGCAGGAGGGCGGCGATCATCGGGTCTTCTGTCATCGTCACTCCCATGCAAGGCGCTGGGGCCCGCAGCGACGCGGACCCCAGCACGAGCGGATCAGGCGCCGGTGAAGGTCGGCGTGACCAGGCCGGTGCCGCCGATCTTGCGGGCGTGCGGCTGACGCTGGAACGTGAAGGCGTAGTAGCCGTACACGACCATGAGCACGCCGAGGTTGCCCGCCTTGGGCTGCTCGGCGCGGATGTAGACCGGCGCGTCCGGGTCCTCCCAGAGGTGGCACTCCATGCGGTCCACGAGGTAAATCTCGTCCTCGTTGGTGCCCGCACCGGCACCGATCGTGACGTTGTTGTCCACGATCACCGGCGTGCCGTTCGGCAGGATGCCACGCACACCCCGGCCGTACGCCTCGGCGTAGTTCGCGCCGAGCGTCTGCGCGATGACGCCCGGCTGAGTGATCAGCGGGTACGAGGTGCCCATCGCGTTCTGCATCCAGTACCACCGGCGGGAGTGCATCACCGCGAGGTTGTCGCCGGACGCCTGGTCGAGCAGCGCGGACTCGACACCGGCCAGGCCCTCGATCACCTTCGGGTACAGCTCGGCGGTGGTCGGGGTGCCGTCCGTGTAGGCGACGGCGGTAGCGACCGCCGACAGGCCCACCGTGGCGACGTTCAGCAGGGTGGTGTCCAGGCGGGTGCCGTAGGCCCGGAACAGGTCGTCGAGGATGACATCCTCGACGCCGGCGCCGCGCTCGATCGACTGCCGCGAGGCGGTCTGCTGACCGGCGGCGGTGCGCACGGGGATCGACAGCGCGGTGTCGTCCATGTCCTGCTCGGCCACCGCCGCGTTCTCCGCAGACTGGTTGTCCACGCTCGACCCGGTGGTGACCCGCGAGATTTCCACGGTCATGCCCTGCGCGGGCAGGGTGTGCCTGCGGCAGGCGTCGGCGAACGGGCGGTTGGCCTTGGCCTGCGGCGCGTACATGTCGGTGAGGTACTGCGGGATCACCAGGCCACCGAACGCACCGGTGCCGACCGCGCGGAGCTGATCGCCGCGTTCCACCCGCTCCTCCTGCATGTGCCGGGCCAGACGCGCCTGTGCCTCGTAGTCGCCGAGGAACGCGGCGGCCACGTCGCGCTGAAAGCCAGAGCCCCGCTTGTCGAGGTCCTGCCGATAGATGCGCTCCTCGGCACCGACCCGGCCCACACGGTCATAGGCGGGCGGCCGGTTGCCGGTCGGAGCGACCCGAGCCGACAGGGCGGCGATCTCCTCCTCGCGGGCCTGCTCGGCGAGCAGCTCGTCCAGCGCGGTCTGGCGCCGGGTGACCTCGGCGTCGGCGGTGTCCCGGGCGGTGACCTGCGCGGTCACGGCGTCCTCGGTGAGGCTCGGGTCCTCGCGCAGGGCGAGCAGCGCATCCTGCTCACGCTGCCGCGCGCCGATGGCGGTCTGAAGCGCCTCACGCGCCTGGTTGATCAGATCGTTGAGCGTCATCGCTCGATCTCCTCTGTCTCGATCGGATGGTGACGCCCCGTCGTTCCAGGTCAGACGGCCACCCGAGGGCATGCGCCGGGTGGGCTCGTGCGCGTAGAGCGCAGGGCAAAGACCCGCCCGAGGGCGGAAGCTCAAGGCCAGGTACGGGTTTGCCGCCAGCAAAGTAGCGGTACGTAATCAACGGCTACGGATAGTAGCTATAGGAAATCTCCCTTGGAACGACAGGAGATCGCATGCGCATCACTGCAGCACTGGCCAGCGGCCTGCTAGCCGTAGCCGCCCTCAGCGTCGTCACACCGGCGGCATCGGCAACGGCCTACGCCCCAGCACAAGCCCACGACTACACCTGCACGGTCGAGAAAAATCAGATGACCTGCACCGATGCCTCCGGCGGCACCTTCACCGCGGATACAACCACCGACCAAGCTTGGTACGCGTTCGGGTAGCCAGGCGCCGACGCCGCCCCTCGGGGTTCGTCTACGCGGAAGGTTCAACGGGCGAGCGCGATCTCCAATAGCGCGCGAGCCCGGCTCGACCTGGCGACCGGCGCACGCAGCGCGGCCTCGGTCGCCGGATTCGCGCCGTAGCCAACGATCGCCACGTCTCCCCGGTGGATGTCGTACCGGGTGATCCGGTACTCAGAGTAGTCCGGACTCCACTGACCAGCGTCGATGCGGAATGCGAACGACATCTCGTCGATCAGCCCAGAGCGCAACTTGGGCGCGATGTACGCCACGTCGTAGTCGGCGGGGTCGAGGGACGGCGCCCGGACGGACAGCCCGTTGTCGTCCTCCGAGAGCTGCAACGTCCCGGTGGTGGTCCTGGCCAGTCTGCGGAGCTGGTCATGCCCGAGCACGAGCGGCACGTCCAGGTCCGCGCGAGCGAGCGACTCGGCCCCGGCCCCGGCGGACACGACCTCGGTGTACGGGCCGTAGTAGTCCCACATCTCGTAACCGCGCTCGTACACGGTGGCGTAGCCGAGGAACTCCAGCGCCCCGCCGCCGCCCTGCTCACGCAGCTCGATCGAGGCGGGCACCCGGGCGACCGCGCGAGAGCCGGTCAGCTCGGCGCAGCGGCGCTGCGACGGCCGGTCGCCGCGCTGCCGTACATGCTGTGCGCGGGCCGCCGCGGCGGCCTCGCGAGAGGTGGCGCTCATCCTGTCGCTCCCGACGTCGCGGTGGTTGGTGGTGTGCGAGGACTGCCGAACAACGTCTCGAACTCGGCGAGCTGCTCGGGCGTGAACGGCGGCAGGTCCTCCAGCGCGCGGGCCTCGGACGGTGCCAGCGTGCGCGAGTTGATCCGGGCTGCGAGGGTGCGGGCGCGGGCCTCGGGGTCCATGGCCAGCAGCGAGCCCCGGTTCAGCTTCACATAGCGCGGGCCGGGCACCAGGCCGCGAGACAGCGCGTCCTCGCGCCGGGTCACGGCCGGGCCCAAGTGCATGATGAGGAACTGCAGGTTCCGCTGCGTGATCGTCGCGTAGGTGATGTGGCCGGTCGAGACGGCGGCGTCGATCAGGTCGGACGGGCAGCCGAAGAACCGGGCGATGTCCGTCAGCCCGAACTGCCGGGCCTCGATGAAAGCGGACTGGTGGGCAACCGCCTGAATGGGCCGGTACTCCCAGTCATTGCCGTGCACGAACAGGTCGCCGTTCGCCACCGACGCCCGGAAATGCTCCTTGGCGACCTTGGCCTCGGCCTTGTTGATGGTCTTGGCCTTGTTCACCAGCTCGGCGAGAGGGATCGCGCCGCCGCCGAACCAGTCCCGGGCGAACTTCTGCGCGTTGAGCGACTCCTCGATGCCCCACGCCGCGTACGCCACCGGCGACAGGCCGAGCGGGAAGCCGGCCACGGTGAACTGCTTCTCATGCCACACGTCCCACGGGTCGTACTCGACCCCGGCCACCACGTACTTCGTGATGGTCGCGCCGTTCGCGCGGACGGTCACGTCCTGCAGAGCGAGCAGGTCAATCCGCGCGGGCAGGCCGCGCCCGTCCGGGCCGATCACGCCCGACCGCTCGGTGATGAGCCCGAACGTGTTCCCGGCCCGGTCGAGATCCACCTGTGTCGAGTAGAGCCATTCCATGATGCCGATCTGCTGCCCGCCCGGGTTGACCAGGACGGGAGGCTTGGGTACCTCGACCTGCACGCCGTTCACCCGCCGGTACACGTCCACGGGCATCGTGCTCACCAGGTCGGCCCGGACCCGCAGGCACGCCCACACGGCGCTGTGCCGTAGGGCCGTGTCGTTGGTGACGAGCACGCCGCCGCCGGTGCGCTGGCCGCGCTGCGCGGCGAGCAGCTCCTCGGGGGTGGTGATCTGCGCGTCGCGGTTGAACGCCGCTCGCAGCCTCGCCAAGACGCCCATGATCCTCCTCTCACCCGAACGAGTCCTCAACGTCGTAGTCGTCATCAATCACGTGGGCTCGGGTCTCGTACGCCCACCGGGCGACGGTGCCGGAGACCAGAGGCGAGATGTCCACGCTCGACACCCGCCGGCCCCACGCCCACGCCTCGCCGAGCGGCCGGGTCTTGACCCCGCGTACGGCGGTCTCCAGTAGTTCCTGGCCGATGTGCCGCAGCGTGCCCTGCCGTACGGCGTCGGAGAGCTGCCCGCACCCGGCGGCCACGTCCTGCACGGTCGGGATGGCGAGGTCTCCCCGCTTGGGGTGCTCGGGGTCCTCGGGCGGGGTGATGCCCGCCTTCTTCAGCGGTTCGAGCAGCGACCCGGCCGGGCCCTTCACGTCGAGGCCGATCGCCACCGGCGCCCACCGGTCTTTCAGCGTCACCAGGCGATCCACCACCCAGTCGGTTCCCGGCCGATGGTCCACGACCTCCAGGTGGCCGAGCCCGTCCTCGCGCAGGCCGTACGCCGAGATGCACGCGGCGTCGCGCGACGGGGTGACGTCGAGGGCGAACGCGACCTCGCCCGCGCGCTTGGACTCGGGGTCGGTGAGTTCGAGCCAGTCGTCCACCGACAGGACCGCCGCGCCATCGGCGGCCCGGGGCAGCCACACGCCGAGGCGCTCGACGGCGAACTTGTCGCCGAGGCCGGACGGCTTGGCCTCATCCTCGACGGTGTCCTCGGTGATGCGCAGGCCCATCGCGGGGTTGCAGGCGTACCAGAGGTCCCGGTCGCGGGCGGCCCGCCGGCGGTCGGCGGCGTCGGTGATGTCCAGTGCGGCGCCCCAGTCGAAATGCGCGAGGCGGGGCACGCTGGCCTCGCCATCGGCGCGCAGGCCGTACACCCATGCGGCCGGGTCGTCCGGCGGGGTGCCGAGGAACCACACCTGCCAGTTGGGCATGGCGCTCACGGTCGGGAGCACGGCGGCCATCTGCTCGCCGGTCAGCTCTTGAGCCTCGTCAAGGATGATCTTTGCCGAGCTGAACCCTCGGATGGCCGTTCTCGACCGGGTCACGTACTGGAGTAGCCGCCCGTCCCTGGTCTCGATCTGCTGCTCGCCATTGGCCTGCCGGAACTGCGCGACCTGCCGGTACAGGTGCGGGGTGTCGCGGATGATCCGCTCAAGCCGGGCGTACGCGCGAGACGAGGTCCGGTGCTGATGAGCCGAGTGGATGATCAGGTCATCCTTGAACAGGAACAGCCACGCCAGTTCGAGGGCCTCGATGATGCCGCCCTTGCCGTTCTGCCTCGGCACCCACACGCTGACCTTGCGCGCGGTCCACTGCTCATCGAGTCCCTGCCCGAGGCCATGCGTGAGCACGTATTGCTGCCACGGGTCGAGGATCAGGCCGGCGGACGCGGCCAGGTCGATCACCTCGGGGGCGGCACTGAGCGGGTAGTCAGGCCAGTTAGCGACCCTGGGCGTCTGCGATCCGACGCGCACGGCGGGCGGTGAGATCGTCAACCGGGTTCACCCCCTTGCCACCCGGGAGGCTCTCCAGCTCGGCGATCGTCGCCCGCAGCTCTTTCGCGATGACGGCGGCGTCCCGGCCGGAAGCGTCGGCCAGCTCAACGGCGAGCTTGTCCCGGATGCCCTCCAGCGCGGCCCGGCGGTCGCCACCCTGCACGGTCGAGGCAAGATCCGACTCGCTCATGATCACCGCCCATGCACTCGCGGGGAGAGAAAAAAGGACGCCTAGGCGCGGGGTCATTCAGGGGGTTGATCAAAAGTCTCTGACCTGCGGAAACGTGGATCTCACCAATCTTGCGACGTCTTGAGAGGTGCGCTGGTCAGCGGCTTGTTGCCTCGCTCGGTGTTGCACTTCCGTCCGCACACCGGGCACGGGCTGTTCGCTCCGTGGGCTGGTCTCATCGCATGAGGGTCAACGGGCTGATCAGGGTCAAGGCTGATCGGTGTCAAGTGATCAGCTTCGTGTGCGTCACCGTGCAGACATAGGTGGCAGGTGTGCCCATAGATCAGGAACATCCGCTCGCGTGCTCGGCGATACGGGCGTCCGCTTCTGTGTCGTGCGTTTCGCATGTCGTCTCCCTTGCTGGGGCTGGACATGCGAAAGGCCCGGTCGTTGCGACCGAGCCCTACTCGCCTATGTCACACGCGGCTATCACAACGCAGTGTGACAGAGGATGGTTGCGTCTGCAACTAACTGGCCTGCTGCTCGGGCAGCATGAGCGCAGCGATGTCGGCGAGGCGGTAGATGCTGTGGCCCTTGTCGTCCACCCCGGCAGGCAGCAGCTTGCCGCGCTTGGCCCACACCCTGATCGTGTTCGCGGGGATCGGGCGCACGAGGATCGACAGGGCGTAGCTCGCTTCCGGTGGCGCCATGCACAGCACGGCCATGGCCGAGAGCATGGCGTCCCGTCGCTCTTGCACGCTGTAGGTGGTGCGCTCGCCCTCGGGTCCGACGCACACGGGGCAGACGGCCTGCGATGCACGCTCCGAGGCGTACAAGGCCGAGCCGCACCCGTCGCACTGTCCGCTGTACCTGCGGTCTCGCGGCCTGTCGATCGCACGGCGGACAGCTCGGACGGCGTCGCGGATCTCGGTCACGGCGTCGGGGCCGGCCTCGTGGTGGCGCAGCCAAGTCACGTGCTCGATGAGCCACCTCGACATGGGGGCGAGTCCGTCGAGCGGGCCGGGTACGCCGCGCTTGTCGGAGACGAGGGCGCACCACGAGGCGAGCACGGCCTTGAGTGCGCGGCCGGTGTCGTCGGCGGTCGCGTTGTACGGGACCGGCGTCTCGGTGGCGTGTCCGCCGCCGGTGTTCCCGGCGGTCATCTTCGCGAGCCGGAACACGGTCACGTCCAACTCGGCGTCGAGGGCGGGCACGTCGCGCAGGTCGGTGATGAGCGGGGCGGCGCAGCGAGAGCAGACGCGCCCCATGTCGTGTACGGGTGCGGTGCAGAGGTCGCAGTCAACGGTGGTCATCGGTCCCCCGATCACAGTGATGATGCAGGTCGGCCAGGTTACGGACGTGGGTAACCTGGCCGGTCGTTCTGGTCGTCGAATGAGTCGATGGACATCTGTACCCGGATGGTCTCGCCCTCGGCGGTGCTCATGTAGGCCAGGGCGCGTCATAAGTGAAGGTGAGCCTCTTGCGGGAGGCTCACCTGAGGAGATCAGCAGGGGAGGGAGATCCTGCCGCTTTCTTTGGGACTGCTGCTACTGGAGGGGCGGAATGTCTTGGCCGTTGTAGGTACCGCCTTCGCAGTAGGCGCGTGGGGGATTGCTCATGAGGAACGCGAACGTCCCGCCTCCCGCGTAGCAGTCGTCGTAGGTGACGGCTGGAGCGGCTGAGGCCGCCGGAGCAAGGGCGACCAGGGCCGCCGCTGCTGTGGCGAGTAGGCCAGCGGAGAGGACTGCGATTTTGCGCACGAGTGGACTCCCTGTCGAAGCGATGAACCATGGCCACTATCTGTAGTCAAGCCTTTACTTACCGTTACCTTTCGCTGGTCAAACCTCGTATCTCGATGGCCTCCCGTGGGGGTTGTCCTGTAGCTCCAGGTGAACGACGTCATCGAGTTCAACCCCTATGCCTGGACATCCCGGGGTAGCCGGTCGCATCCGCGCTGGCCTGACGTCGCGCGGGCTTCTTCGTCACGGCTGTGCTGATCCGCGCACCGACGAACCCGGACTTGGAAGTGTCGGCCAATGGTGTCTCGCATGGGATAACCCGTTCCGGCCGGGCCTGATGTGAGCAGGTCCGGCCATGTGCTTAGCGGACGTGGACGATGGGGCCGTTGGTGAGGTAGGCGTCGATGCGGGCGCGGCGCTCCAGCTCGGCGGCCCATCCCTCATCGCTGTTGCGGTGGGCGACCTCGCGGGCGATGGCCTCATGTAGGGCCTGCTCGATCGCCTTGTCTCGCAGGCGGGAATGCTTGGTGTTGAGCGCGTCGAGGCGCTTCAACTCGGTCTGGTTGGTGACCATGTCGGGGACGCTGAACACGGACTCGCGGTCGTCGGCGGCGATGCCTCGGGCGCGGTGGTAGAGCGCGGTCCTGACCCGTTCAAGGATCTGGATGCGCTGCTCGGTCTCCTGTCCCTGCGGGTCGAGGGCCTCGTACCAGTGGAACGCCTCCATGACCTTGGTCGGGCGGGCGCTCGGCAGGGTGGCCTTGAGCCGCTTGATCTCGGTGGCGACCACGGGCCGGGTCGCTGCGGACAGGTCCCTGTCGAACTGGTCGCGCTCGGCGACCTCGGCCGGGGTCAGGTAGTGCTCGACGCTCTCGGGCACGCGCTGCCACGGGTAGCACTGAGTCCTCACCGCGTCCTCGGCGCCGGCGGCCCACTCCTCGCGAGTCGGCCACGTGCGGGTGTGCATGTCGTTCCTCTCGGGTGTCGTGAGATGGTGGGCGGTGGGGGCCGGGCCTGCCGTAATCAGGCCCGGCCTCATCACACGGCCAGGGCGACGGGGCTGGTCAGCGACTTGTACGCGGCGGCGGTGACGGCGGGGTTGTGCTGCGAGCAGCGGGCGCCGATGCCTCCGAACACGGCGACCTGGTGAGTGCCGCCGCAGTACGCCTGCGCGCGGGCCGACCAGTAGGCGCAGGCCCGGCGGAACGGCTGGACGGGCTGCTCGTCGGGGATCTCCAGCTCGCGGGTGGCGATGCGCAGCAGCGCGGGGAGGCTGTGGCCGATGCCGCCGTTCATCGTGCACATGACGCACGAGTGCGGGCGGGGCTTGCCGTTCCAGGTGTCGTCCGGCTTGGGGCCGGTGAAAGGGATCTGGTTCGCGCTCATGATCAAACTTCCTTCGTGGTGTTGTTGAGGCGGGCCTCGGACGCTTCGCGGACGGTGCGGAGCGTGGTGGTCATGGCGTTGATCCGCTCGGTGCTGCGCTCGATGTCGCGGAGGCGCTCGGCGTGGAGCTTGTGGATGCGGTCCCACGCCTCGTCACGAGAGGTGCGGGCCAGGTCGCGCGACTCCTTGAGCGCCTTGATCTCAGACCGCTGGTAGGCAATGAAGATCGCGGCGAACACGAGCACGTAGCTCAGGACGATGACGACGTTGGTCATGGACTTGTCCCTTCGGTCAGGCCGTCTCGGTGGCGGCGGCGAGGAAGATCGGCGTACGGCTGTAGCGGTTTCGGCCGGTGCCCTCGTAGCCCGGCAAGTTGCGGGTGCGCCACTCGTGACTGACCTGCGCGGCCTCCTCGGCGGTGTCGTAGGTGCCGAGGTAGTGAGTGCGCTGGTTGACCTTGCCCTGCGCCACCCACCGATTGCCGGAACGGACCACGCCTCGGTAGCCGGAAGACGAGAGCGCCCGGCGGTTGCCGGCGTTGGACTGGTGAGTCGCGATTCTCAAGTTGGACAGCCGGTTGTCCAGGCGGTCGCCGTTGATGTGGTCGCCGAGCAGGCCGTCACCGCGCTTGAGACCGAGCAGGTATCGGTGAACCGGCGTGTCCTGCCCGTCGATCGCGAGGCTCGCGTACCCGTGGCTGCCAAGGTGCAGTCGCCGCTTGCCGAGGCGCTCGGCGCCCTCCTCGCACAGCCACACGACGACGAGGCCCTCACGGGTGCTCGCGGGTACGGCGACGGCGTCCCAGTCGGTCGGGTGAAGCGGGGCTTGGAAGTAGGAAGTGGTGGTCATTTCTTGCCTCCCGGAGGGATCTCAGGGTTAGCGGGGTTTGGCGGCGGGGTTTGGAAGCGCTCCATGGGGCTAAAGCCCGCCGGTGTTGTTGCAGGTCAAGGCGGGTCGGCGGGGTTTGCGGGGTGTAGCGGGGTTACTTGAGCGGTCCCGGACATGTGCGCGCGTGTGTGTGCGCGTGTACGTGTAGGACTTGAACTCAAACCCCGCTACACCCCGCCAGAGGTAGTTACAGAGGTTCTGACCTGCGGTTTTATCGGCGGGGTTTGGCTGAAACCGGGGCTCGTAAACCCCGCCCAAACCCCGCTCAGACCCCGCCGGGCGAACCCAAACCCCGCCGACCCCGGTCACTGGTCGGCCTCCTCGTCGTGCGGGAGGACCCGGTAAGACCACACCTTCGATTTCTTGTCGAGGTCGGCACGCAGCACGTGACCAGCGAAGATGCGATCCCGGCGGGCGGCGAGGAACTTACCGAGACCCTTCGCGGTGAACGGGATGTTCTTCCCGTCCTTGTAGGTGCTCGGGAAGGTGCCGTCCCACGGGTCCACCAGCGTGCCGCCGAAGTTGTCCACGCGGGCGCTGTCCACGAGGGCCGTGGCGCGCTGGGGTGCGGTCCCGTACTTGCTGAACCACTTGAGGATGAACGCCGCCGTGCTGGTCTCCTCGTCGTCCGAGCCGGTGGTCAGCTCGTCGAGGTTGGCCAGGAAGTCGGGCAGGCCGTGATAGGCGATCAGCCCGCCCATGGCCTGCGCCCACGAGGTGAAGTTCCTCATCCGGCGCGTGGTGTCCTTCTCGGCCCCGTCCGCGATCCACGCGCGGGCGAGGATGAGCAGGCTCCTGAGCAGGTCGGCCCGGTTGGCCTCCTCGCCGAGCCACGACCAAAGGTCGTCGATGGCGAACCCGGATCGTTCCTCGGGCCGCTCCATGCGCGGGTCGAGGCGGGTCAGGACCGACCGGGACGCGACGTCCCCGCCGACCGAGAGGTTGTTGCCGGTGGCGGCCCACAGCCGATCATTCAGCGCGGTGAACATGTTGGACGCCCCGAGGATGCGCTCGCTCCACTTGGTGGACGTGAGCAGCATGGACAGCGAGCCGTGGCTGATGGTGTCGAACGGCTCGACGTTGTCGAACACGATCACCGGCTCGGACGTGTCCTGGAACAAGGACGTGATCTTCTTCTTGAATTCCTCCTCGCGCCGGACCCACGGCGTCATGTGGATGCCGTACGCAGCTTTCATGATCTCCGTGAGCAGGGACTTGCCGGACCCGCGCGTCGCCGCGCTGATCAGGATGAACGGGGGAAGCCCGCCGATGAACCGGCGCAGGATCGGCGTCATGAGCGCGGCGAAGTAGTTCGCCTTGCTCGCGTCCGAGTCCCAGCAGAAATCGGTCAGGACGTAGTCGAAGACGAACATCCGCGCCTCGGACACCTCGGCCAGCGTGGGCTGGTCGGGGATGGGGCCGACCGCCAGCGCGGGCTGGTAGTAGAGGCGGGTCGCCGAGTCGTAGCCGGGCGTCGCCAGGACGGTGCCGTCCGGCCGGATGATCGGCATGCCGATGACCCCGGCCAGCAGGTTGAGGCCCGGCCAAGACGTCCGGGACAGGACCGCGCGACCGGTGGACACGGCGGGCAGGCCCGACGTCTCGATGGTCTTGGACCCGGCCTCGGTCTTGATGGTCTTGGACCGGTAGCAGTAGGTGTGCTCGGCGAGCAGCAGCCTCAACCGGTCGGCGTCCACGGGTCGGATGACCAGGCGCGGACCCTCGCCGTCGTCGATCTCGCAGACCTCGCACACCTCGCCGCTACGGACGTACACGTCGGGGATGACGTTGGTGTTGATGGCCTTGACGATGGCGTTGACGGCCTCGTCCTCGTGGGTGATGTCGATGCGATGCCGCAGGTCTGCGGGGATCGCCTCGCCGCCCTCAGCGAACGCGGATCGCGTGATGTCCTCGGCGGTGATCGTCATCGAACCCCCCTGATGTACCGGGGCTTGCGCAGGCCAGCACCGAGGCCGGACGCGATGGTCGCTTCCACGGCGCGCGGCCCGTCCTCGGCGATGAGCCCGACCGCGTCAGCGGCGGCACGGAGGGCAGCCTCGGCCGTGGCCTGGTTGAGCACGTATGCGCCCACGAGCCGCCCGAGCGCGTACGCCGACCGGTTGAGCTGGTCGTTCCGGCCGGGCACCCCGGGCCCTCCCTTGGGAGTGTCGAGGATGCGCTGAACCTCGCCCTGCACGGCGGCGGCGACGTACTTGTTGTCCACCGCGGGCATGGGCCCGAGCGGCTTGGTCGTGTTCTCCTGCGGCGGGTCGAGCAGGTCGGCCAGCCACGAGGGGAGGATCTGCACGGGCATGTCCCGGACGACGACGTACGGCTTGCCGCCGACGATCGAGCCGGGGCCGATCAGGTAGCCACCGCCGTTGCCCCGGCCGGGGCCGCGCGTGTCGATGCCGAGGCCGATCCGGGACGTGGTGTTGCCGAACGTCCGCCCGGCCGGCGCCCAGTAGTAGAGGTGGAGCCCACCGCGAGGGGTCTGCACGGTGAAGGTCTTGGGCCAGGTCTGGCCGTGCTGCTCGCACAGCTCGGTGAACGACTCGACGCCGTCCGCCTCGCTGTGGTTGCGGTCGAGGTCGATGCCGACCATGCCGCTCGCCTTGCAGCCGACGCAGATGTTGGAGCCGTTCGGCCAGTGTTGCAGGATGACGGCCCGGTCGTTGCTGCACCGGTTCGGCCAGTCCTTCAGCGCGGGCACCCGCCCGCCCGGCGGGATCGGCGCGACGGCGAGGCCGCGCTCCACCACCGCGAGCGGGTCGGGAAAGTAGTCGGGAATGGGCATGGCGCCGCTGGTGGCGCCGGAAACAGGCGTCACCACGGTCCCCCGGGTCTGCTCGTCGAGGACTACTACACGGGGGTAAAGGAGGACCGTGGATCAGGCGACGGCAGTGGAGCTGCTCTCGTCGGCCTCGGCCTTGAGCAGCTCGATCCACGCCGCGAAGTATTCGACCGGAATCCGGCGGGCGCGCGGCGTGGGCTTGACGCTCTTGAGGCGGCCGGACTTCAGCTCGCGGAAGATCGTGCCCTTGGAGAGCTTGGTCTCCGCCATGACGTCGCGGACCCGCATCAGCGCAGGCAGGTGCGCGTAGTTGGAAAGGTCGATCTGGGGCGACTCGCCCACCGGGCGCACAAGGGCAGCATCCGGGAAGGGGGTTTTCCTGTGCCCCTGGGCACACATAGAATCAAGGCGCGCTTGACCCATCTTGGTTACTCCTGGTTCTTGGCGGTTCTAGGAGGTTCAGCCTGGGTTAAGTTGTCGGCCCCCTCAGTGGGATCGGTGCAGGGAACGGAGTTGCACCTCTGTTCACCTGCACCCCACTGGGGGGCTTACTGCTTTCCGGGCACCAGAGATCTAGGGGAAGCTCCCCTGTCCTTGCTTGACCCACGGAAGACTCTACTACGGCTGATCCGGTCTCTCCACTCGGCAAGCCGGGTTACCCGCGCAGATGTTCGCACTTCGCTCGCGAGCGAAGCCGTGCTTGTACATGCGCAAGACGCATTAGCGCTCTTAAACGCCTGCCAAGGCGTGCCAACGCGCGCCAAGAGGGGCCGCTGGGTGCCAAGAAAGGCCAACCCTGGGGAACTCAGGGGAACTAACGAGAACTGATGAGAACTAACGGAAGATAACGCGAGACAACGCAAGGACCGCAGGTGGCGAAGCAGATCCAGGCAGGACGCGGCAGACAACAAGATGGAATGCTTAGGAAGCATCGGCGCTACAGAGCGATACAGACTTTATGACAGGAGGAGACAGGTGCGCAGCGGTGCGCACGTGTGCATCCGTGCACGCGCCCATGCGCATCATTAGCCCTTCGACCTGCTGCTACAACTTGCTACAACTACAACCAACTTGCACGGATGCATGAGCGAGGCTACCGTCTCATGCACGGACGAGCTGTCATGAACCAGCCCTCCACGACCCGCGAGATGTTCCCAAAGGGACGGCATGGACAACGAGATGACCACGTTCGCCGAGTGGGTGAGCACCACCGCCAAGGGCTTGGGCTACCGAACAGATGCCCAGCTTGCCGCCGCGATCGGCGTGCAGCAGTCCACCGTCACACGGTGGCGGCAGGGCAACCAGCCCCAGATCAAGCACCTGGTGGAACTCGCCCGACTCTTCAAGATGAAGATCGACCCGCTGTTGGCCCTGTCGGGTCACGTCCCGGCAGACCTCCTCAGCGATGCGGCTCCCCCTGGACTGCCGATGACAGAGAGCGTCCGCCGGATACGCGACGCGCCCCTGACCCCCATGCAGAAGGACGCCCTACAGAACTACTGGAACCACCGCCTCGATGAGGAACGCAGCCGACTGAACAACCTCATTGAGGGGATCGTCGAAAGCGAGCGCCGAGGGCGCCAGGAGGTCGCCGTCTGGGCAGGCCGTGCCCTCGTACTGGCCGGCCACAGTGACCGTGCCGCTCACACGACGCAGTTGCTCGGAACGCTGTTCGCGGTCGAGGCTGCGCCCCGCAAGCGACGCCGGCGCACCGCCAACTCTATGGAACCTCTCTGGGAAGACGACGACGACACATCGGAGTAGCCCATGGCAACGAGAAAGCCCCGTACGCGCGGAAATCGCGACGGGCGGCCCTACCAGCGCAGCAGTGACGGGAAGTGGGTTGCCACCGTCTACCTGCCCAACGGCAAGCGTAAGCCGGTGTACGGCAGCACCCGCAAGGAAGCCGCCGACAAGAAGAAGAAGGCCGAGGCCGAGATCGCGGCCGGCCAGCCGATCACGGCCGGTCGGACGGACACCATCGCCGATTACTTGCTCACGGCCTGGCTCGCGGTGACGCTCCCCCAGCGGGTCGCCGCCGGGCGGCTCGCGCCGTCCACGCTCGACTCCTACCGGGAGAAGATCGAGCTGCACATCGTTCCCCACCTCGGCAAGGTCAAGCTCGTCGAGCTGAACACCACGCACATCCGTACCTGGTTACTGGAGTTGGCCGCGAAGCCGAGCAGGAACCGGCGGCACAAGCTCCGGCCCGGCGAGAAGAAGCTTCCCGAGCCCGCGAAGCTGTCGGCCCGGACGATCGCCTACACGCACGCCATCCTGCGCAAGGCTCTCAACGACGCGGTGGACGACGAGATCCTCGGCAAGAACGTCTGTCTGCTCGTGGACGCGCCCTCGGTGGACAAGAAGGAGTTCAAGCCGCTGACCAAGGAGGAGGCGGCGCGGTTCCTGGTCGAGGCCGCTGATGATCGGTTGTGGGTCTACTGGCTCGTGCTGCTGGCCCTCGGCCTGCGCAAGGGCGAGGGACTCGGCATGCGGTGGTCGCATATCGACTTCGAGGCCGGGACCGTCCGGTTGGAGAAGTCAATCCAGCGGCTACGGGGCGAAAAGGACGAGGAGACCGGCCGGCGGCGTGGCGAGCTGGTCGAGAAGTCGCTGAAGACCGTCGCCAGCAAGGCGACGGTGGCCATCCCCGCCACGGCCCTGCAGGCGTTGAAGGAACTGCGCACGACGCAGAAGGCCGACCGCTTGCGAGCCGAGGTGTGGGTCGATCCCGACCTCGTGTTCTGCACGGGCCACGGCACACCGCTGGAGCCGCGGAACGTCAACCGGGCGTGGTATGCCCTGTGCAAGCGGGCGGACCTGCGGCAGGGCCCCGGCGAGGAAGGGCTGAGAATCCACGACCTGCGGCACGCCTGCGCGACCTTCCTGTTCTCGGAAGGTGCCGACATCAAGACCATTCAGGGTGTCCTGCGGCACGCACGCCAATCGACGACGGCCGATCTCTACGTCCACATCTTCGACGAGGTGAAGCACAAGGCGGCCAAGAGCATGGACGGCCTGCTCGCCAGCCTCACGAATGGCCCCGGTTCGAGGGGAAAGAGGGCATCGTGAGCGCGTTGCTACACGCGTTGCTACATACGCGATCTTGGTCCGTTTGGCGATCAAGGGACCGCCAGGTCAAGAGTTGCGCGCCCTGCAGGATTCGAACCTGCGACCGTCGGATTAGAAGTCCGGTGCTCTATCCAGCTGAGCTAAGGGCGCTCCCGCCTTATTGTGCATGATCCGGCGACATGTCACGCACACGTTTTCCCCGTGTCAGTCTGTCAACCCGATCACACCCCACACGAACAACGTTCCCAGCACGGTCGCCGTCAACGTCCATCCAGTGGCCCGTCTGGGCGTATGGGCCTCAGGGAGGATATCGGACGTGGCGAGGTAGAGGAGGAATCCGGCGAAAAGGCCGAGGTAGGCGCTGAGGATGGTGTGGGGGATGGGGAGGAGGGCGGTGAGGGTGGCGCCGGCTACGGGGGCGAGGGCGTCGAGGGTGAGGAGGGTGAGGGCGCGGCGGCGGGCGTTGCCATAGAGGGAGGTGAGTGTGTAGGTGTTGAAGCCGTCCGTGAAGTCGTGAGCGATGACGCCTATCGCTACGGCCAGCGCCAGGGAGGTGTCCGCCTGGTACGCGGCGCCGATGGCGGCGCCGTCCAGGAAGCTGTGGAGGACGAGGGCCGAGCCGGCTGTGAGGCCGACGCCCGCCCGGGCGTGTCGGTGGGTGGCGTAGTCCGTTTCGTGGGCGTCGTGCATGCCCATCGAGCGTTCGACGATGTGGATGCCGAGGAAGGCCAGGGCGAGCGTCAGCATGGGGAGCGGGACGCCGTGCAGGTGGAGGGGGGCGGTGGCGAGGGCTTCCGGGAGGAGGTCGAAGGCGACGACGCCGAGCATGACGCCGGCCGCGAAGCCGAGGACGAGGTGGCGGCGGCTGCCGACGCGGTCGGCGACGAGGCCGCCGAGCAGCGTCATCGCGAACGCGGCCAGCGACAGCAGGATCGGCATGAAGCTGCAGGCTAGCGGGCCGCGGCGATGATCCCTTGTGTGGGAAAAGGCCAGGCGAGGGTGGGGCGAATAGGTCTAAGCTGTCTGGGCATGGTCGCGACGCTCCTGCATGAGATTCCGCTGCAGGGCGGGGACGTGACAGACGGAGTGGTGCGCGTCGGTGACACCGTGCGCAGACCGGCCAGTACGTCGACGCCCGCCGTGCACGCCCTGCTGAGACACCTGGAGACCGTCGGGTTCGACGGGGCGCCGAGGGTGGTGGGGATGGATGAGTTCGGTCGCGAGGTGCTCACCTTTCTTCCTGGCACGACCGGGCTCCGGCTGGAGAGCGTCACCGATGAGGCGTTGGCCCAGCTTGCCGGGTTGTTGCGGCGGTTTCATGATGCGACGGCCGGGTTCTCGCTGGCGGGGGCGGGGTGGGAAGGGGGGTCGAATGACGATCGGCCGGCTGAGGTGATCGGGCATTGTGACCTGACCCCTGAGAACGTGATCTTTCGGCGGGCGGGTGGGGGTGGGCCGGCGGGGCCGTATGCGTTCATCGATTTTGATCTGGCGCGGCCGACGACCCGGCTGTTCGACATCGTGACCACGCTGCGCCACTGGGCGCCCATCTCCGATCCTGTCGATCGGGCGCCGCTCCTGCGTTCGGTGGATGTGGGGGCGCGGTTGCGGTTGTTCTGCGACGCGTACGGCGTGTCGCCGCGCGACCGGCGGCGGCTGGTTGAGCTGGCCAGGCTGCGCTTTCATCGTTCCTACACGGTGATGCGCACGCGTGCGGCGAGCGGTGGGAACTGGGCCAAGATGTGGGCGGGCGGCGCCGGTGAGCGTATCCGCCGGGCCGCGGCGTGGCTGGATGTGCACGAAGATGAGCTTCATGCCCATTTGGTATGACCCCTTGGGGCTCGCGCTCGGCGTGGCCCTTGACCGGCTCCTCGCCGACCCGCAGAGCCCCGCCCATCCGGTCGCGGTGTTCGGGCGTGGGGCGGCGCGGCTGGAGCAGTCCCTGTACGCCGACGACCGGCCGCGCGGAGTGCTGCACGTCGCCGTGTGCGTCGGTGGTGCCGCCGCGCTCGGCGTGCTGGCCGTGCGGGCGACCTCGCGCAGCAGGGTCCTTCGTACGACGGTGACCGCCCTGACGACGTGGGCCGTGCTCGGCGGCACCACGCTGGCCGGGGAGGGCGCGTACATGGCGGACGCGCTGGAGCGCGGCGACGTGGAACGCGCCAGGGCGCGGCTGCCGCACCTGTGCGGTCGCGACCCCAGCGGGCTGGAGGCGCCCGAGCTGGCGCGGGCCACGGTCGAGTCGCTGGCCGAGAACACCTCCGACGCCGTGGTGGCGCCGCTGTTCTGGGGGGCGGTGGCGGGGGTGCCGGGGATGCTGGCGTATCGGGCGATCAACACGCTGGACGCGATGATCGGGCATCGGTCGCCGCGGTACGAGCGGTTCGGGTGGGCCGCTGCCCGGCTCGACGATGTGGCGAACTACGTGCCGGCGCGGGTGACCGGGGTGCTGACCGTGCTGACCGCGCCTGATCCTGGTGGGGCGCGGGAGGTGCTGCGCAGGGACGGGCATCGGCATCCGAGCCCGAACGCCGGGCGGTGCGAGGCGGCGTTCGCCGGGGGGCTCGGGGTCACGCTCGGGGGGAAGAACGTTTACGGGGGGAGGGTCGAGGAGCGGCCGACGATGGGTGATGGGCCTCGGCCTGGGGTCGGGGATATCGGGCGTGCGGTACGGCTGACGCGGGCCGTGAGCCTGGCTGCTGCCGGGGTCGCGGTGGTGGTGGCGGCCGGGTTGGCGAAGGTGGTCGCGGCCCGGCGCACGTGACCGACGTGGTGGGTGTTGTGCTGCGGGCTCGCTGGAGGCAGCACGCAGCACAACTCGTCGTCCCGGCACGCGCTCCCCCGCGACGCGCACCCCCCACCCCGCACCTACATGATGCGGTTGAGATTGAGCACGAGCCAGATCACGAAGATCGCGACGAACGTGACCCCGATCATCGACTTGGCGGCGTTGTGCGCGGTGGCCCTGCGGGCCGAGACCTGCCTGGCGCTCTGCTTGTACACCTGACGCATGATGATCATGGCCTGGAACCGGCGTCCCAGGGCGAACACGGCGAGTCCGATCAGGATGAATAAGATGACGCGGCCGTCTGAAGGTTCCACGGGAATCCCCCCTGTGGTCCTCTGGAGTTGCTTACCGCCCCCGAAACTGTGAGAACACAGAATACTCGGCCGACAGCGATTTGTGACTCTCTTTATGCCTGCAGGTCAACGACGATCGGCGCGTGGTCCGACGGCCCCTTGCCCTTGCGGGCCTCCCGGTCCACGTACGCCGAGCGCACCCGCCCCGCCACGTCCTCGCTGGCGTACACGAGGTCGATCCGCATCCCCTTGTTCTGGTGGAACATCCCGGCCCGATAGTCCCAGTACGTGTACGGATGCGGCCCCTTCATCGGCGTGGGCACCACGTCCCGCAGCCCAAGGGCACGCAGCTCGGCCAGGGCCTGGCGTTCGGCGGGGGTGACGTGGGTGGCGCCGACGAACAGGGCGGGGTCCCACACGTCGGCGTCCGTGGGCGCCACGTTGTAGTCGCCGCAGGCCACCACCGGCCCGGCGGCCACCTCGGCGGCCAGGGCCTCGCGCAGCGCGGCGAACCAGTCCAGCTTGTAGGTGAAGTGCGGCGAGTCCAGGGTGCGGCCGTTGGGCGCGTACAGGGACCAGACGCGCATCCCCGCGCAGGTCGCGCCGATGGCGCGGGCCTCGGGACGGGCGGCGCCGACGCCCTCCAGCTCGCCGAAGCCGGGCTCGCCGGGGAAGCTGAGCGTCACCTCCTCCAGGCCGACCTTGGACAGCAGCGCGACGCCGTTCCAGCGGCCGTCCCCGTGGGCCGCGACGGCGTAGCCGAGCGCGCCCACCTCCGCCGCCGGGAACGCCTGCGCGGGGCATTTGGTCTCTTGCAGGCACACGATGTCGGGCGCGGTGTCGGCCAGCCATTCGAGCAGGCGGGGCAGCCGTGCCTTGACGGAGTTCACGTTCCAGGTAGCCAGGCGCATGTCCCTAGCGTGCCACCACAGCCGGCGGGAGGGCCGGAACGGCGCATCGGCTACACCGCCTTCATCAGCGCGCCGGACACCTCCTCCAGCAGCCCGCCCCTCCCCCGATCCAGGGCCTGCTTGGCATGCCGGGCGGCGTCCAGGGCGTTGCCCGCGGCGCTCGGCGAGTCCTCGACGACCATGCGCAGCTCCAGCTCCAGCGGGGACCCGCCGAACCCCTCCCCGTTCAACCGGATGTAGGCGACCTTGCGGTCGTCCATGAAAGGCACGTACTGGGCGGCGACGTGGGTGGCGGCTCCCGCGCCCGTCGCCTTGGTCGCCTGCTTGCTCCGCATCCGTGCGGAGTCCTCCAGGTTGACGAAGTCCATGTTGCCTCCGCCGAGCAGCTGGGCGCCCTCGGTGAGGTGGACGCCGCTGCCGGTGAGGGCGTCGACCAGCGCGCGGTGCACCAGCGTGGCGCCGAACGAGCTCTTGAGGTCGTCGCCGACCAGCGGCAGCCCGGCCGCGGCGAAGCGGGCGCGCCATTCGGGCGAGCGGGCCAGGACGGCGGGCATGCAGTTCACGAACGCGCAGCCGGCCTCGATGGCGGCCTGCGCGTACAGCTCGGCGGCGCGCTGGGCGCCGGTCGGCAGGAAGTTCAGCACGACGTGGCTGCCCGTCTCCCGCAGGTGGGCGGCGACCTCGGCCGGGGTGGCGGCGCCGCGCGGGTCGATCAGGTCGGCCGAGCCCGCGCCCACGCCGTCGGCCAGGATGCCCTCCACCACGGGGACGCCGAGGTGCGGCACGTCCGCGAAGGCGCGGGCGTTGTTCGGCGCGGTCCAGATGGCCTGGGAGAGGTCCTGGCCGAGCTTGGCGCGGCCGACGTCGAAGGCGGCGGTGAAGCGGACCTGGGAGATCGCGAAGCCGGCGCAGACGGGGTTCGGCAGGCCGGGGGCGTCGCCGTCACGGTAGTGCTCGACGCCCTGCACCAGCGAGGACACGCAGTTTCCGACGCCGATCACGGCGACGTTCACAGTGTTCATGCCCGGATTAGATCAGGTGCGGGCTGTCTCGAGGCCCGCGAGGGCTCAGATCAGGCCCGTACGCCTGGCCCTGGCGACGGCCTCCACGCGGGACGCCGCGCCCAGCTTGGCCATGATGTTCGACACGTGCACGCCCGACGTCCTGGCCGAGATGAACAGCCGCTCGGCGATCTGCCGATTGCTCAGCCCCTCGGCGACCAGCCCGAGCACCTCCCGTTCCCTGGCCGACAGGAGGAGCTCCTCGCCGAGGGACACCCGCAACGTGGCCGCCGCCGCCTCGGCCGCGTCGCGCAGCGGCTGCGAGCCGAGGTCGCCGGCGATGGCGACCGCCTCGCGCAGCCGTTCGCGGGCGTGCTCGGGGTCCTGCTCGGCCGCTCGCACCAGGGCCTGGCCCAGCGCGTACGGTTGCCCGACCGCCCGCCAGCTCGCCACGGCCGCCTCCCACGGCCCACCGCACTCGGCCTCGAACGTGGCCCGGTGCGCCTGCTGGACGCGTCCCGTCGTGGCGAGGCCGGTGGGCGCCGTGCGGACCCGTCCCAGACCGGCCGCCAGCGCCAGCAGCGGCCAGGCGTAGCGGCGGCTCAGCCTGAGGTCGTGCCCGGCCAGCACGTGGTCCACCATGCGGCCCGCCCGCCGCGGGTCCCGGGCGGCCAGGGCGAGCCGGCATTCGAGCAGGTCGGGTTCGAGGCAGGAGTCGTAGCCCCGCGAACGGCCGCGCATCAGCGGCCTGACCCTGGCCACGATCTCCTCGGCCTCGCCGAGCGTGCCCTCCCAGACGGCGATGGTGCCGAGGACCATGAGGATCCAGGCGCGGTGGATGGGCGGCGGGTCGAGCGCGAGCGCTGTCCGCATCACCTCGCGGGCCTCCTTCCAGCGGCCCATGGACGCGAGCGGCTCGGCCAGGTTCGCTGCCAGGTGGCCGCCGCGTGACCTGGCCAGGCCGAGGCGGCGGGCCCTGGCGATGCCCTCGCGGGCGACGGACTCCGCCCTGGCGTGCTTGCCCGCCGCCTCCAGGACGTCGGCTTCGCTGGCGTACGTCATCAGCAGGCTGTCGTCGTCGGGGGCGGTCGCTCTGGCCTCGGCGTACAGGCTCGATGCCGCTCCCAGGTCGCCGTCCAGGGCGGTGAGGGCGGCCAGGGTGGTGAGGGATCTGGTGTCGCCCAGCGCGAGGGCTTCCTCGGCGTGGGTTCTGGCCTCGGTGTCCTGGCCGTTCCAGGCGAGCAGGGTGGCCAGGGCGCCGATCAGGCGGGACTCGCGGGGGGCCAGTCGTACGGCGGCGCGGAGGTCGTCCAGGCCCTCCTCGCCGAGGAGGTCGCGGATGGCCACCCGCAGCTCCAGCAGCCGCGCCGCACGCAGCGGGTCGCTGTACGCGCGGGACGAAGGATCGCCGTACGGGCCGTGGGCAAGGTCGCCGTGCTGGGCAGGCGCCGGGTCGCCGTGCGGAACGCGGGCCGGGTCGGCGGGGTGGGCGCGGGCCGGGCCGGAGACCTCCTCCAGCGCCCGGGTGGCCAGCTCCTCGGCGCGTTCCGCGTCGCCCTCGCACAGCGCGTCGCGGGCGGCCAACTCCAGGACGTGGACGTGGTCGGCGCCGTCCCCCGCCTGGTCCCACAGCTCCAGCACCCGTTCCCAGCGCCGGGCGGTCCAGGCGGCCTCGAAGGCGCGCCGCCGGTCCCCCGCCGCGTACCAGTGGTCGGCGGCCAGCTCGGGGTGGGCCTCGGCGCAGCGGGCGTGCAGGCGCCGGCGTTCGCCCGGCAGCAGGTCGTCGTAGACGGCGTCGCGGATGAGGGCGTGGCGGAAGGTGTAGCCGTCGCCGTCCACGAGCAGCAGCCGGGCGCGGACGACCGGTCGTAACGCCTCGTCCAGTGCGAGGTCGTCGAGGCCCGCGACGGCGCGCAGCACGTCGTGCGGGGTCCTGCGGCCGGCCACGGCGGCGATCCGCAGCACGTCGAGGCCCTGCGCGGGCAGCCGTTCAGCGCCGGCGAGCAGCAGCTCGCGCAGCGAGGCGGGGGTGGCGGCGCCGGCGTCGGCGAGCGCCTCGGCGAACAGCGGGTTCCCCTCGCTGCGCGCCACGATCGCATCAAGATCAAGGGCCGCCCGCGCGGGTCGGAGGTCGCGGCCGAGCAGGCGGGCCACCTCCTCGCGGCCGAGCGGCGGCACCCTGATCACCTCGGCCCCCGGCAGCCGCAGCGGCTCCCGCGAGGTCGCGACGACGAGCACTCCCGGAGCCATCAGGTTGCGCGCCAGGAACACCAGCAGATCGAGGCTGGCCTGATCGGCCCAGTGCAGGTCCTCCAGGACGAGGACGAGGGGCCGCCGCGCGGCCGACCGCTCGACCAGGAGCAGCACCTCCTCGAACAGCCGGCCCCGCCCCAGGTCAGGCAGCTCCTCGACCTCCCCCAGCTCGGGCAGCAGCCGGGCCAGGCCCCGGCGCCCGCCGCCCGGCACGAGCGCGGCGCCGTGGTGCCTGACCATGCCGCGCAGCACCGGGACGAACGGCGCGTACGCGACGCAGCCAGGATCGGCCCCGCCCTCGGCCACGAAGGCGTCGATCCCCGAGACGAACTCTCCGACCAGCCGCGTCTTGCCGATGCCGGCCTCGCCGACGACCAGCACGACGCCCGGCGCACGCTCCCGCGCCGCCGCCAGGCGGGCCAGCTCCGCCGCACGTCCCACGAACACGCCCCCCATTATGAAGAGGCGGCTACGCATCATGCCCGATGTGGCGGGGGCGGCTTTCCGCGACCGTCGAAGCCATGATGACCCGCGAGATGAACCTGATGATGGCCGCTTCGACGGCCGGGCTGCTCGGCTTCTACCTGCTGTTCTCCTCCGTACCGCTGTACGCGGCGACGGGCGGCGCCGGCGGGCTCGGCGCCGGGGCCGTCACCGGCGCCATGATGCTGGCCACGGTGGTGGCGGAGCTGGCGGTGCCGTGGCTGCTGTCCCGGCTCGGGTACCGCGCGGTGCTGGGGCTCGGGCTGGTGCTGCTGGGGCTGCCCGCGCTGGCGCTGCCGGTGTCGGCGGCGGTGGGGTGGGTGGTGGCGGTCAGCGTGCTGCGTGGGGCCGGGCTGGGCATCCTGGTGGTCGCGGGCACCGCGCTCACGGCCGAGCTGGTGCCCGAGGAGCGCCGGGGCGAGGGGCTGGGGCTGTACGGGGTGGCGGTGGGCGTCCCGTCGGTGCTCGGGCTGCCGGTGGGGTTGTGGGCGAGTGAGGCGCTGGGGTTCGGGCCGGTGTTCGCCGTGGCGGGGCTGGTGCCGCTGGCCGGGCTGGCGGCCGTGCCGGGACTGCCTGGCAAGAGGCCCACGGCTGCGAAGCGAGCCGGTGGTGAGGACGGCGGCGGTGGGCTGGCGGGGCTGGCGCTGCTCTTCGCGGCGGTGACGACCGCGACGGGTGTGCTGGTGACGTTCCTGCCGCTGGCGGGGACGCCGGAGCTGGCCTCGGCGGCGCTGCTCGTCCAGTCGCTGGCCACGCCCGCCGCCCGCTGGTGGGCCGGCAGGCACGGGGACCGGCACGGCTCGGCCGGGCTGCTCGCGCCCGGCGTGCTGGCCTGCGCCGCCGGCGTCGCGCTGCAGGCCTGGACCGACGGGCCGGTGGCGGTGGTGGCCGGGATGGCGCTGTTCGGGGCCGGGTTCGGGGTGGTGCAGAACGCGACGCTGGCGCTGATGTTCGAGCGGGGCGGCGCGGCCAGGGTGAGCGCGCTGTGGAACCTGGCCTACGACGCGGGCATGGGGGTGGGGGCGATGGGGTTCGGGCTGGTGCTGGGGCTCACCGGCTACGCGGCGGGGTTCGGGCTGGTGGCGCTGCTCGTCGCCGCCACACTGCCCCTGGCCGGACCGAGGGTCAGGACGGCCGCCGCGTCCGCTCCACCCCCACGGTGATCTCGTTGCCGAGGCGCCGCCCCAGCAACAGCTCCAGATCGTCGCCGCTCCAGAACTTCCCGGGGTCGTACCAGTTGGGCCGCTTCCCCTCCGGCAGCAACCCCATCGCCTCGTAGGTGACGGCCACCACCTCGGCGCAGTACGCGCGCTCCAGCGTCTGCTCCTTACGGCTGCGGCGCGGGATCCGCCCCTTCATCCACCGTCCGGCCAGCCGGGCGGTGGACGGGAACGGCGTGCCGTCGAGGCGGGCCACCGCCCGCAGGGCGGCGTCCTCCATCTCGGGGGTGGCCTCGGGGTCGAGCTGGCGCAGCCAGGCGCGCTGGTCGTAGCGGTCGGCCCAGACGGTCACGGCGGCGCGCAGGTCGTGCAGCTGCACCCCGCGCTGGTGGGTGCCCGACCACAGGTCGGGCAGGGATTTGCCCAGCTCCGCGTGCCACATCATGGGCGGCAGGTCCTCGATCACGATGGCCATGCCCACGTGGTTGACCGGGCTGTTGGTCATCGTCTGGATGGCGCGGTCGGGCACCGAACGGCCGCGGAAGATCCACAGGTCGCCGGTTCTCGTCACCTTGACGGCCTCGTCGAGAGTCAGCACAGGGTTAGCCTAGGCAACATGCGCTGGTGGAAGATGCTCGGACTGGCCGGAATCATGGGTGTGGCGGCGACGGGGGTGGTGATCGCGCGGGCCGAGCGGCGCCGCCGCGCCTACACCCCGGAGGAGATCAGGGCCAAGCTGCGCGAGCGGGTCGAGAGCGCTCAGCCCGACGGCCGCAAGTCGTAGACGAAGACCACGTCGGGGTAGGCCGGGTTGTCGTCGTAGCCCTGGATGCCGCCGAGGTAGGCCCGCCGCGACTTGACCACCCACGGCAGCGCGGCGGCCGCCCGCTGGTCCAGCACCCGCGTGGTGGCCTGCTCGTAGACCCGCTGCGCCGCCGGCTTGTCGGTCACCGTCAGCTCGGGCACCGTGCCGAGCATCGCGTCGAGGGTCCGGTCGTTGAGGTAGGTCATGTTCAGCTCGGGCGGGTTCGCGCTGTGGAAGACCTGGCCGAAGTAGGAGTAGCCGTCGGCGTAGTCGGGCCACCAGTACATGACGAAGATGTCCTGGCCGCGTTTCTTGCCCAGCTCCCACTGGTCGTTCCAGTGCATGCCCCTGACCTCCAGGGTCACGTTGAGCTTGCTCAGCGTGGCCCGCAGCCGCCGGGCGAGCACCTGCTCGTCGGCCTCACCCTCGCCGTAGGTCAGCCGCAGCCGCAGCGGACGGCCGCCGGGGCCGTAGCCGGCCTGCTGGAGCAGCCGGGTGGCGCCGGCCAGGTCCTGCTCGGGCACGCGGCCGGGCACGTGGCCGAGCAGCCCTTCGGGGACGACGCCGCTGGCGGGCATCACGGAGCCCTTGAGCGCCTTGATCAGGCCGCGGTAGTCGACGGCCTTCTGCACCGCCTTGCGGACCCTGATGTCCTTCATCGGCCCGGTGGCGGTGTTGAACAACATCATCGCCGTGGTGAACGACGGCCGGTCGGAGGTGCGCAGCCCGGGCGCGGCCGAGGCTCGGGCGAACAGCCGCGGGTCGAGCCGGTCGACGAAGCTGGCCTCGCCGTCCTGCAACATCCGGTACGCCCGTTCGGTGTCGGGCACCACCTTGTACCTGATCGTGTTGTAGTGCGGCCGCTGCCACCCGCCCCAGTACCCGTCGTACGCCGAGAGCGTGAGCTCGTCCTCCTTGCCCTGGTTCCACTTCGTCACCGTGTACGGCCCCGAGCCCGCGTCCCTGCCCTCACGGAAGAACTTCGTCAGGTCGGGGGCGGCCTTGGTGTCGTAGATGTAGGCGGCGTACCCGGCGGAGGCGACCAGGTCCAGCGGCACGGGGTACTTCAGCGCGAACGTCACCGTGAGCGGCCCCTCGACCCTGATGGAGGAGACGGCGTCCCAGATGTAGGAGGCGCCGGTCCTGGCCTTCACGGTGCGCTCGATGGAGCTCTTGACCGCCTCGGCGTCCAGCGGCCTGCCGGTGTGGAAGGTCACGCCGGAGCGCAGGGTGAAGGTCCAGGTGCGCCCGTCGGCCGAGGAGCGCCACGAGGTGGCCAGGCGGGGGGCGGACTTCTTGGTCACCGGGTTCCAGAGCGTGAGGGTCTCGTAGACGTTCTGGAAGGCGATGATCTCGTTGGAGTAGGAGCGGCTGGGGTCCCATTCGGTGACGATGTCGGTGTTCTTGACGTAGACGAAGGGGGACTCCCCCGCCGGCGCCCGCTGCGGCTCCGGGGGCGTCGAGCAGGCCGCCAGGAGCACCAGCGCGGCGGCCGCTACGAGTCGACGGCGCAACGCGAGCTCCCTCTGTGGCCGATGTGATTCCCGGGAAACCTACTCCAAGATCCACCCGGGGCGTGACACGTGTCCAAAAGTCCCGAAAAATTGGGCATTCAGGTGATCGAATTGCTATTCTCGGGGCTTGTCCCGTCCGGGGTTGCCAGCTTGGGACCGACCGGAGTGAGGTGCCATGGGTCGTAGCCGAACGATCCGCATGAAGATCATCGGACTACTACTGGTGCCGCTGACCTCCATGGTGGTGTTGTGGGGGGTCATCACCGCCGTTACCGCCAGCGAGAGCTTGGAGCTGCGTCAATACAAGACAGTCTGGACGAACCTCCGCCTTCCCGCGTACAAACTGATCAGCGAGATCCAGCGCGAACGTCTCATCTCGGCCCAGCTCCTGCGTAACGTCGCGGACGAGTCCGCCGTCGCCGCGCAGCGCACCAAGACCGACGCCGCCCGGGACTCGTTCACCAAGCTCTCCAGTACCACGAAGGACAGATCGGAAGAGATCCGCACACAGGTGAACGCGGTGTACACGCAACTCGACAGGCTCGACTCGGTCCGTGGGGAGATCGACGCGGGTCTGTCGGACCGTCTGCACACGGTGGAGGCGTACAACTCGATCACCGACACCCTGTACGGCCTGCACCGCAAGGTGGCGCTGATCGACGACATCCCGATCTACGAGCAGTCCCGCGTGGTCATCGAGATGGGCTACGCCAGGGAGCTGCTGAGCAGGGAGCAGGCCATCGGCCTCGGCACGGTGAACGCGGCGGAGCGCAGGCTGTTCACCCAGATCGCGGGCAACCGGCGCTTCCTCATCGACCAGAGCCTCGGCGAGCTCGACCCGGCGCTGCGCGACCCCCAGGTCGCCCTCATCAGCACCGCCGCCTACCAGCGGATGCGGATGATGGAGGACCAGATCATCGCCGGCGGCACGCCGATGGGCTGGCTGAGCACCACCGAGGGGCTGTCCAAGTCGTTCCACGAGGCCCAGATGCGGGCCAGCACGCTGCTGAACGAGCGCGCCGACCCGGTGGCCGACCAGGTGCTGTCGCGGGCGTTCCTGCTCGCGGGCACGGCGCTCGCGCTGGTCATCGTGTCGATCGCGTTCTCGCTGCGCATGGGCAACCGCCTGTCCAAGGAGCTCGGCGCACTGCGGCTGGCCGCGCTGGAGGTCTCGCAGGAACGGCTGCCGCACGTGGTCGCCAAGCTGCGCAAGGGCGAGAAGGTCGAGATGCCCGAGCTGTCGGTGGCCAGCACCACGGTCGAGATCGACGACGTGGGCCAGGCGTTCTCCACCGTGCAGCAGACGGCGGTGGAGGCCGCGGTCGGCCAGGCGCAGCTCAGCGAGGGCGTCGGGCACGTCTTCCGCAACCTGGCCAGGCGCAGCCAGACCCTGCTGCACCGCCAGCGCATCCAGCTCGCGGACATGCAGCACCGGGCCACCGACCCCGAGCAGCTCGACGACCTGTTCAAGCTGGACCATCTGACGACGCGCATGCGCCGCCACGCAGAAGGCCTGATCATCCTGTCGGGCGCGACGCCGGGACGCGGCTGGAGCCGCCCCGTGCCACTGCTGGACGTGGCCCGCGGCGCCGCCGCCGAGGTGGAGGACTACCAGCGGGTCGTCATCGAGCCGATGTCCGGCCAGCGCCTGGCCGGCTCCGTGGTCGGTGACGTGATCCACCTCATCGCCGAGCTGATCGAGAACGCCACCGTCTACTCCCCCGCGCACACGCCGGTCATCGTGCGCGGTGAGGCGGCTGCCCGGGGCTTCGCCTTCGAGGTCGAGGACCGGGGGTTCGGGATGGAAGCAGAAGAGCTGGCCGACTACAACGAGCGGCTGGCCAGCCCGCCGGAGTTCGACCTGGCCGACAGTGACCGGCTCGGCCTCTTCGTCGTCTCCCGCCTGGCCGCCAGGCACGACATCCGCGTGACGTTGCGCGGTTCACCATATGGAGGGACCACCGCGATCGTGTTGATCCCGGAAGAGCACGTGGCAGAGCCGGAGCCAGAAGCCCCGGCGAAGGCCGTGCAGAAGGAGCCCGCCGCTCGCCCCATGCGGGTGGTGCGAAGTGACTGAAGAGCGCTGGCTGGACGAGGACGCCGGTCCGATCGTCCCCGCCTACCTGCTGACCAGGGGCCGGACGGTGCCCGCGAGCGAGGCCATCGACCTCATCGCGGTCATCATCACCGCCGGTGGTCTGACGCCGCCCCGCGGCCTGGACCCCGAGCATCTCATCATCCTGCAGAAGTGCACCCAGCCCACCCGGCTGGTGGACGTGGCGGCCGAGCTGAACCTGCCCATCGGCGTGGTCCGGGTGCTGGTCGGCGACCTGCACGCCCAGCAACTCGTGCAGGTCGAGCTGCCGCCGCCCGCCCCGGACGCCAAGGTGCTGCTGGAAGTGATCAGTGGCCTGAAGGCGCTGTGACCGCCCTGCGGTTGAGATAGCCGTAACCGGCCGCGAACAGCGCGGCCACGACGCCCGCTCCGGCGGCTGCCCCGAACACCGACGGGTAGCCGCCGCCCGCGGCCAGCACGGCGGCGATCGCGGCGCCCGCCACGCTGCCGCCCACGATCCGCACCAGCGCGTTCACCCCGGCCGCGACGGCCGTCCTGTCGGCGGCCACGTGCTCCACGGCCATGGTGCCCAGCGCCGCGTAGCCGACGCCGAGGCCCACCCCCATCAGCGAGGACGCCACGTACAGGTGCGCCGGGGCCGTGTGCTGGAGCACCAGCCAGAGCCCGGCCAGCGCGGTGACCCCCGAGCCGATCGCCACCATGGCCGCCGCCGGGAGCCTGCGCATGATCCGGCCCGCGAACAGCGAGATCACCAGCATGAACAGCGTGCTCGGCAGCAGGTAGAGGCCGACCTGGAGGACGGTTGCCCCGAGCCCGCCGGCCGCCTGCGGCGCCTGGGCGAAGCCGGACATGCCGGTCAGCAGGGTGAAGAACGAGAACCCGAGCAGGAACGAGGACACCGTGGCCCCGACCGTTCCCCTGTGCACCAGCATCGCCATCTGCACCAGCGGCTCGGCCACCCGGCGCTCGACCAGCACCCATACGGCCGCCAGCACGACGGCCGCGGCGAGGAGCCCGAGCACGCCCGGCGAGGTCCAGCCCCAGGAGCCGCCCTCGCTGACGGCCAGCAGCAGCGCGACCAGCCACGCGGTCAGCAGCGCCGCCCCCAGCAGGTCGGGGCGGCCCTTGACCGGCGGGGCCGAGTCACGGACGAGGAAGGCCACGACGATGCCGGCCACCAGCGAGATGCCGCCGGTGATCCAGAAGACCAGGTGGTAGTCACCGGAGGCGAGCCCGGCCAGGATCATCCCGCCACCACTGCCGAAGCCCATCGTCGCGCTCAGCACCCCGATGCCGGTGGCGAGCTGCTGCCTGGGCAGGGAGTCGCGGACCACCCCGATCGACAGCGGCACCAGCGCGGACACGAAGCCCTGCAGCACCCTGGCCACGATCAGCCAGGCCAGCGAGGTCGCCAGCGCGGCCATCACCGAGCCGATCACCAGCAGCGTCAGCGCGCCGAGGATCATGCGGCGCCGGCCGTACATGTCGCCGAAGCGCGACAGCAGCGGCGTGGACACCGCGCCGACCAGCAGGCTCAGTGTGAGCAACCAGCTCACCGCGCTCAACGAGGTGTTCAGCTCCCGTTGCAGCACGGGAAGCAGCGGCACCACCGCGGTGTTCTGCAGAGCGGCGATGGAGGCGGCGAAGGCCAGCGAGATCACCGCGGGCCAGGGGTTCCGGCTGGTCGTTGCCCGCGACGCGGGCACGACGACTGTCGCCATGACGGCTCCTTTGGATAACTTGGGTAAGTAATCGAGCACCGATAATACATACGTAAGTTAGGTAATCAAGCGGATGGACGAGAATCTGCACCGAACCGTGGACGCCTATCGCCGGCTCGCGACCTCACTCAACCGCGCCAAGACGCACGAGCGGCTGACCGAGGCCGCGGGCATCCGCCTGGACCGGCCGGATGTCCAGATCCTCGTCGATCTGCTGGACGCGGCCGAGCCGCGCAGGATCGGGAAGATCGCCGAGAGCCTGCAGGTGGAGAGCCCGCACGTGACGCGGCACGTGGCCGCGCTGGAGCGGCGCGGGCTGGTCGAGCGGGTCCGCGACCCCGACGACGGCCGGGCCTGGCGCATCGCGCTCACGGAGGCGGGCGGCCATGCGGCCCTGGCGTGCCGGCGGGCGGCCTCACAGTGGTTCGAGGCCGTGCTGGCCGACTGGCCGGAGTCGGAGCGGGGAGAGCTGGCCCGGCTGCTGGAGAAGCTCTCCGACGACATGTGCGCGTACCTGAGGACTCAGGTGGAGAGCACGTCCTCCGCCCGGTGACAGGCCACCTGACGGCCGTCCACCTCCCGCGGGGCCGGCGCCTGCTCGCACGCGGGCACGGCCAGCGGGCAGCGCAGCCTGAACGGGCAGCCGGTCGCCGCCGGGACGGCCTCCGTCCTGCCCCTGGCCCGCGGCGGTTCGCCGCCGAGCGTCGGCACGGCGTCGCGCAGGGCCCTGGTGTACGGGTGCGCCGGGTTCGCCAGGAGCCGCGCGGTGGGGCCCGACTCGACCACGCGGCCGGCGAAGAGCACGTGGGAGGTGCGGCAGAGCCGCCGCACGACGGCCAGGTTGTGGGTGATGAGCAGGCGCTCGGTCTCCAGCGAGGCCAGCAGGTCGAGGATCCTGGCCTGCACGGTGACGTCGAGCGCGCTGGTGGGCTCATCCAGGATGAGCAGGCGGGGGCCGACCGCCAGGGCCCTGGCGATCACCACGCGCTGGCGCTGGCCGCCCGAGAGCTGGTGCGGGCGGCGGCCGGCCAGCTCGGGGTCGAGGCCGACCTGTTCGAGCAGCTCGCCGACGCGGTCGCGGGCGGCGCGCGGGAGCGCCTCGGCGACGGAGCGGCCGACGCGCATCCTGGGGTCGAGGGCCTCGGCCTGGAAGACGGGCTGCACGTCCCTGCGGAACGCCCTCAGGTCCGCTTTGTCGAGCGTCCGGTCGCCGTACCAGATGTCGCCTGACAGGGGGCGCAGCAGGCCCAGGAACGCGCGCGCCAGCGTCGTCTTGCCCGAGCCGCTCTCCCCGATCAGGCCCACGCCGCCCTCGGTGATGTCCAGGCTGACCTCGTGCACGACGGGGCGGCGGCCGTACCCGAGCGTCACCCGCTCGGCCCTGAGCATGGTCACGGCAGTGCCTCCAGCAGCTCTCGGGTGTAGGGATGGGACGGCCGCGCCAGCACCTCGGCGGCGGGCCCCGACTCCACCACCGCCCCGTCCTTCATGACCAGCACCCGGTCCGCGATCGTCGAGACCAGGGCCAGGTCGTGGGAGACGAGCAGGAGCGCCAGGTCCCGCTCGGCCCTGAGCCTGCGCAGCACGCCGACCACCTCGGCCTGCACGGTCACGTCCAGCGCGCTGGTCGGCTCGTCGGCCAGGACGACCTCGGCGCCCAGGGCGATGGCCAGCGCGATGGCGAAGCGCTGGGCCTGGCCGCCGGAGACCTCGTGCGGGTAGCGGCGCAGGATCTCGCGGTCGAGCAGGACCGCCTCCAGGGCCGCGTCCACGTCGTTGCCCTGCCTGCCGTGCAGCTTGAGCGCGCGGCGCATGAGGGTGCCCAGGCGGGTGGCGGGGCTGAGCGCGGCCTGCGGCGACTGCATGACCAGGGCCGCGCGGGCGCCGCGGATCCGGCGCAGCGCCTTCTGCGGGGCGGTGAGCACGTCCACGCCGCATACCCGTACGTGTCCTGAGATTTCGGCATGCTCGGTGAGGCCGAGGAGCGAGAGCAGCGTCGTGGACTTGCCCGACCCGCTCTCCCCCACGATCGCCACGCACTCCCCCGCGCCCACGTCCAGCTCGGGCACGTCGGCGACGACCCGCTCGCCGTAGCGCACCTTGAGATCCCGCACCTCGATCACCTGACCGCCCTGCGTGCTCATGGTCGCGGCCGCTTCGGCATCCGTTGGCTCCTTCGTCGCTCTCTCCTGCCGAGCTCCTCCGCTCGGGGGTCGAGGGCGTTGCGCAGGCCCTCCCCCAGCACGTTGAACGCGAACGCCGTCAGCAGGATCGCCAGCCCGGGGAAGGTCACCACCCACCAGTTCGTGGTGAACAGCGTCTGCCCCTGCTGCACCATCAGCCCCCACTCCGCCGTCGGCTCCTGCGCGCCCAGCCCCAGGTACGACAGCGCCGCCGAGGTCAGGATCACCCCGCCCGCGTCCAGCGAGAGCTGCACCAGGACGGGGGTGAGCGAGTTCGGCAGCACGTGCCGCAGGACGATCAGCGGGGCCGGCACGCCGAGGCAGCGCGCGGCGTCCACGTACGGCCTGGTCGCGATCGAGGCGGCCACGGAGGCGGCCAGCCGGGCGTACCAGGGCCACCAGGTCACCGCGATGGCCAGGATCACGGTGTTCACGCTGGGCTGCAGCACCACGGCCAGCGCCAGGGAGAGCAGCAGCGCGGGGAAGGCCAGGAACACGTCCGTGACCCGCATGATCGCGTCCCTGAGCCAGCCGCCCGCGTACCCGGCGACCACGCCCAGCGTCACCCCGGCCACCGCGGAGACGCCCAGCACGGCCACGGCGATGGTCAGCGAGGTGCGCCCGCCGTACAGGATCCGGGTGAGCACGTCCCGCCCCACCTGGTCGGTGCCGAACCAGTGCGCGCCGCTCGGCGGCAGCAGCCGCTCCAGCGGGCGCGGCTCGTCCAGCGGGTACGGAGCCAGCCACGGCGCCAGCACGGCGGCCAGCACGATCACGGCCAGCAGGATGGCCCCGAAGGCGGCGAACCGGTCGGGGACGCGGGGCAGGCTGCGGCGCAGCGGTTGCGTGTCCGTCGTCATCGCGACCTCGTACGGGGATCGACGAAGCCCTGGAGGAGGTCCACGACCAGGTTGGCCAGCACGTACACCAGGGCGACCAGGAGCGTGACGCCCGCGATGCCGGGAGTGTCCAGCGAGCGGATCGACTCGGCGGCGTAGCGGCCCAGGCCCGGCCAGTTGAAGACGGCCTCGACCAGGAAGCCGTTGACGATCGCGTACGCGAAGACCAGCGCGATCAGCGACAGCACCGGGCTCAGCGCGGGCCGCAGCGCGAACTTGGTCAGGATCGACGTCTCCCCGAACCCCAGCGCCCGCTCCAGCCTGGCGTGGTCCTGCCCCGACTCCTCGATCAGCGCGGCCCTGGTCATCTGGGCGATCACGCCCGCCGGGTAGGCGGCCACGACCACGGCGGGCAGCACCAGGTGCTCCAGGGTGCTGGTGAAGATGGGCCAGTTGCCGGTGATGAGGGCGTCGACGACGGTGATGTTCGTCCAGAGGGTGAGCGGGCTGGTGGTGTCGAGCGAGGTGTCGTACTCGCCGGCGACCGGGAACCAGCCGAGGTGGCTGGCGAACACCGTCTGCAGGGCCAGGGCCAGCCAGAACACCGGCACGGAGACGGCCAGCATGCTGCCGAGCCGCACCCCGAAGTCCGGCAGCCGCCTGTTGTGGCGGGCGGCGAGCACCCCCAGCGGGATGCCCACGGCGATGGCCAGGAGCAGCGCCGCCCCGACCAGTTCCAGCGAGGCGGGGAAGGCCAGGTAGAGATCGTCGCGCACCGGCTGCCTGGTGCGCAGGCTGGTCCCCCAGTCGCCGGTCACCAGGTCACGCGCGTAGTTGACGAGCTGCACGGGCAGCGGGTCGTCCAGCCCGAACCGCGCGCGGGCCTCGGCGAGCTGCTCGGGCGTGGCCTTCGGCCCGGCGAACGCGACCGCCGGGTCACCGGGCACCAGCCGCATGACCGCGAACGTGAGCACGACCACGCCGGCCACGACCAGGAGGGCCTGGCCGAGCCGGCGGGCCAGATGACGCAGCACGGGCTAGCCGGCGCGCGTCAGATCGTAGAAGAAGACCACGCTGGGGTAGGCCGGGTTGTCCTGGTAGCCCTGGACGTCGGCCGACAGCGCGCGCTGGTAGCGCTGCACGTACGGCACCGCGACCGCCGCCTCCTCCTGGATGATCTTCTGCTGGAGCCTCTGGTACTCCTGCTCGGCCGCCAGCTTGTCGGTGGCCGTCAGCTCGGGCAGCTTGTCGATGGCCGCGTCGATCTCCGCGTTCTTCAGGTACGACAGGTTGAACTGCGGCTTGTCGGCGCTCTTGAACACGTTGAGGAACCAGGAGTAGGCGTCCGGATAGTCCGGGTACCAGTACATGACGAAGACGTCCTGGCCGCCCTTCTTGCCCAGGTCCCACTGCGCGCTCCAGCTCATCGGCTTGGCCCGCAGCGTCACGTTGAGCTGCTTGAGCGTCGAGCTGAGCAGCGTCACCAGCAGCTTCTGGTCCTCGTCGCCGGTGGCGTAGGTCAGGCTCAGCTCCAGCTCCTCCAGGTCGGGGCCGTACCCGGCCTCGGCGAGCAGCTGCTGGGCCTTGGGCAGGTCCTGCTTGGGCTCCATGCCGTTGACGTGGCCGATCAGGCCCTGCGGCACCAGGCCGCTGGCCTTGACGCCCGAGCCCTCCAGCGCCGCCGCCAGGCCGTCGTAGTCGATCGCGAGCTGCAGCGCCTGCCGCACCTTGACGTCCTTGGTGGGGCCGGCGGCGGTGTTGAAGAGCACCAGCAGGTTCTGGAACGACTGCGCCTGCGCGGTCTGCACGCCCTGGGTCATCCCGGCCTGCTCGAACAGCTGCGGGTTCAGGCGCCTGACGAAGTTCACCTCGCCCTTCTGCACGAGCTGCCAGGCGGTGGTGATCTCCGGCGTGACGCGGAAGGTGACCTTCTTGTACTGCTCCGGCTTCCAGCCGCCCCAGTAGTCCTCGAACGCCTTCAGCGTCAGCTCGTTCTCCTCGCCCTTCTTCCACGAGTCGATCGTGTACGGGCCCGTGCCGGCGGTCGTCTTGCCGTCGGCGTCCACGGCGTCCACGTCGTAGATCCAGGCCGCGTAGCCGGAGGAGGTGACCAGGTCGAGCGGGGCGGCGTACTTGAGCGTGAACTTCAGCGTGCTCGCGTCCACCGCCTCGATCCGGTCCACCGGGTCCCAGATGTAGGCGGCGCCGCCCTTCTTCCCGATCGTCCGCTCGATCGCCTGCTTGGCGGCCTCGGCGTCCATCGGGTCGCCGGTGTGGAATTTCACGCCCTGCCGCAGTTTGAACGTCCACTCCTTGCCGTCGTCCGACGACGTCCACTCGGTCGCCAGGCGCGGCTCGGCCTGCTTGGTCTGGGAGTTGTACCTGGTGAGGCCCTCGTAGATGTTCGCCAGGGCGACGATCTCGTTGGAGTAGGAGGTCGCCGGGTCCCAGTCGGTGACCACGTCGGAGTTCGGCGCGTAGACGAACGTGCTGTCGTTGGCCTGCCCGCCGGTCTGGCCGGCCGGACTTCCGCTGCTCGCCTGGGGCTGGGGCGTACCGCCGGCGCCGCGCACCTGACCGCCCGCGCACGCGGACGCGGTCAGGGCGAGGACGCCGGCTACCCCGGCGACGAGCAGCCGCTTGTGCCAGCGCATGGTGGGGGGATCCTTTCGATGTGTCACCGGGCGAGGGGTCCGGCTGCTTTGACGTGCACCCGCACGGCGGGCTCGGAGAGATAGCTCAGCGGCACTTCGAGGAGGTCCACGATCTCGACCCCGGCGGGGTCCGCCCCCGCCGCCACGGCCCGCGCCCGCGCCTCCTCCTTGGCGCCGTCGATCGCCGCCGACCGGCTGTCTCCCGCTGGCAAGATCGTATCGACTCTGCCGCTCGCCAGGGCGATGGCGGCGCCCACGGCGTTGGCCACCTCGGCGTGCTCCGGCCTGATCACGCGGCTCACGCCCGGGATGCGATCGGGCAGCAGGAACGCCCCGCCCCCTACCGCCACCAGGGGACGGTCGGTCCTGCCGAGCGTCATGCGGTCCACGGCGTCGATCACCATCTCGTCGGCGCGGGTAACCGCGCTTTCCAGAATGTCTGCCTTTTCTTCCGACATGTCACCCCGAAGGCGGTCGTGCCAGGTTTCGCCTCCCGAGGGAACCCTGCCCGCCGCGACGGCCGCGTCCGTCATCGTCGCCGTCGTCCCGCCGAACACCAGCGCCTCACGCCCGATCCGGTAGCCCACCGAGTCGGGGCCGAGCCCGTGCGGGCGCACGACGGTCCCGCCGCCGAGCGCGATGGCCAGGATGTCGGGCATGCGGAAGTTGGTCAGCACGCCGCCGATCTCGACCGCAGCCGCCGACTCCCGGGGGAACCCGCCGGCCAGCACGCCGAGGTCCGTGGACGTGCCGCCCACGTCCACCACGACCGCGTCGGCCACGCCCGACAGGTACGCGGCGCCGCGCAGCGAGTTCGCCGGGCCTGAGCCGATCGTGGAGACCGGCAGGCGGGCGGCGTGCTCCAGCGTCATGAGCGTGCCGTCGTTCTGCGCCAGGTAGGGCCGCGCCCCCAGGCCCCGCTCCGCCAGCGCGGTGACCAGGGCGTCGACGACGTGGGCGGCGACGCCGTAGAGGGCGGCGTTGAGCACCGTGGCGTTCTCGCGCTCCAGCAGGCCCAGGGAGCCGATCTCGCTGCTCACCGAGACGGGCAGGCCGTACTCGGCCCTGACCAGCTCCTCGACGCGGCGCTCGTGGCCGTCGTCGGCGGGGCTGAACACGCTGGTCACGGCCACGGCGTCGGCGCGCACGCCGTCGAGGAAGCGGCGGATCGCGTCCAGGTCGAGCGGGCTGATCTCGCGGCCGTCCACGTAGTGGCCACCCGGCACGATCGCCTCGCCCGCCGAGACGGCCTTGCGCAGGTCGTCCGGCCAGTCGCAGAGCGGGGGGACGGCGGTGGTGGCGGGGGCGCCCAGCCGGATCACGGCCACCCGGCCTAGGCCGCGGCGCTCCAGGATGGCGTTGGTGGCGTGGGTGGTGCCCAGCATGACGCGCGTGACGCTCTCACGGCCGCCGCGCCCGCCCTCGCGCCTACCGTCGCCGCGCCCACCGTCGCCGCGCCCGCCGCCGTCGCGCCCACCCTCACGCCCACCGGCGGGGCTGTCTCGGCGCGCGTCGTCGTCGTCCAGCTCGGCGAGCACCGCGTCCAGGGCCGCGCGCAGGCCGTCGGTCACGTCCGGGCTGGTCGGCCGCTTGGCCTTGGCGATCACCCGGCCGTCGGCGTCGAGCACGACCGCGTCGGTGTTCGTCCCGCCGACGTCGATCCCGATCTTGAGGTCAGCCATGCGTCAGCTCCTCGACGGGCACGTAGTCCAGGTCGTAGCCGAAGGCCCGCGGCCCGGCGGTCTCCAGGCCCTTGGGCGTGCGCCACAGCGGGTCGCAGGGCCAGGCGAGGACGGTGACGCGCTGCCCGTACCGCAGGCCCTCGGTCTGGACGGCGGCGGCGGTCTCGGTGTCCACGACGGTGATGAGGTCGGGCACCATGGCGCGCATCCGGCCGTCCTCGACCGCGACCAGGTTCTCGTTCTGCAGCTCCAGGGTCAGGCTGCGGCCACGGTCGTCACCGGTGCCCTCGATCGTGGCGGTGCCGCGGACGAAACCGCCCGTGGTGCGCCGCTCCACGTCGGTCAGCTTGCCGGTGATGAGCCTGGCGGCGCCGAGGGAGTCGCGCAGCGCGCCGAGCGGGTCGGCGGCGCCCTCCGTGGCCCGGCCCACCTCCAGGGCACGGGTGACCGTACCCTCGATGACCGCGCCCCTGGCCCGGTCGGCGGTCAGCAGGTAGTCGGACATCAGCGCGTGCGAGCCCGCCGCCACGCAGACGGCCCGCGCGATGCGCTCGGACCAGAGCCCGTCCACCGGGCGGATGGTCACCACGTTGCCCGCGACGTCCGACATGATCACCAGGTCGGCCGGGATCCCCGCCACGTACATCGAGACCATCTGCACCTCGGGGAAGGCCCGGCCCATGCCGTCGGCGTCGAGCAGCGGCACGCCGAGCTGGGCGGCCCAGGCGACGGGCGCGACGCCGTTGGCGCCGCCGATCTCCGAGGACATGATCGCGCTCGGCGGCCGGCCGAAGAGCCGCTCGGCCTCCTCGGCGATGCGCTTCGGCTCGTCCTCGCCGTGGATCATCTCGTGGCTGACGGTCGGCGCGCCGATGCCGGACAGCGGCAGGATGAGCGCGTCGCCGGGCAGGTCGTCCAGTTGCAGAAGAGGGACGGGGCCGTACGCGCGGATGGCTCGGATCGCGGCCAGCGAGCCCGTCCGCACATCTCCCCCGCCGCCGGTGCCCAGCACGGCGCAGCCGCGGGCGAGGGCCGGGATATCGTTCGCATCAATTCTCATATGCCGCCACAACCAAGCACATACCGCCTCATGACGCCAGTCTCACAGCCCCGCGCCGCGCTCTACCCTGGAACCGGAAGGGGGCGCGCATGCGGTTTTCTGTGGCCGCCGACAGCAAGGACGGCGTGGCCGAGCGGGTCGTGTCCGAGCTGCGCAGGCGGGGTCACGAGGTGGTGACGCACGGCGCGCTCGCCGACAGCGAGCGCGACGACTGGGCGTGGGCCTGCGAGCTGGCCGCCAGAGACGTCAGCGAGGGCCGCGCCGACCAGGGCGTGGTCTGCTGCTGGACCGGCACGGGCGCCTCGATCGCCGCGAACAAGGTGCCCGGCGTGCGCGCGGCCCTGTGCGTGGACGCCTACACCGCCGACGGCGCCCGCAAGTGGAACGACGCCAACGTGCTGGCCCTCAGCCTGCGGCTCACCTCGGAGGTGGTGCTGGAGGAGATCCTGGACGCCTGGCTGGAGGGGCGCCGGAGCACCGATCCGGCCGACGTCGCGAACGTCGCCCATCTCGACGCCATCTGACCGGCTCTCGACGCCATCTGACCGGCGCAGCGGGCGTTCCCGCTCGGTTCAGGAGCTGAGCGCCCGCTCGGCGCCGTCCGACCGGTTCAGGAGCTGAGCACGCGGGCGAGCGCCTGCTCGACGGCCCTCTTGACGGTGGCGGGGTCGTCGAGGTCGAAGCCGACCACGAGCCCGTCCCTGAGCAGCATGAGCACGTCGGCGGTGCGCTCGGGATCCGGATGCCCGTCGGCGGCCAGCAGGTCGCGGTAGAGCTCACGGTTCCAGCGCCGGTGCGCGGCGATGGCCGCACGCACGGGATGCCCGGGATCGGGGTATTCGGCCGCCGTGTTGACGAACGGGCAGCCCCGGAAGGTGGGCCCGGCCCCGAACTCGCACATGAACGCGAAGATGGCGTGCAACCGCTGCCGGGGTGAGCCCTCGCGGACGCTGTCCGCCAGGCCGCGCTGCAGCGTCGACTGCTCGACGATGTAAGCCCTGACCAGGTCGTCCTTGCTCGGGAAGTGGTGGTAGAAGGTCGCCTTCGCGACCCCCGCCTCGGCGATGATGCGGTCGATGCCCACCGTGTGCACGCCCTCGCCGTAGAACAGGCGGGCGGCGGTCTGGAGCACGCGGGTGCGTGCCGGGCTCTGCCGCGTTTCTGTGCTCACCTGTTGACGGTACCAGACAGACCTGTCTAGTCTTGCTTCTAGACAGACAGGTCTGTCTACCTAGGGAGAGGTCACGGATCATGAGCATCTACACCGCCATCGCCACCTCAGCCGGCCGCGACGCCCGCGCGGTCTCCTCCGACGGCAGGCTCGACGTCAAGCTCGCCCTGCAGAAGGAGCTGGGCGGCGACGGCGAGGGCACCAACCCCGAGCAGCTGTTCGCCGCCGGCTACGCGGCCTGCTTCGCCTCGGCGCTGCGCCTGGTGGCGGGCAGCAAGCAGCTCGACGTCGAGGACGCCGCCGTCACGGCCGAGGTCGGCCTGTCCCCCAACGGCAAGGGCGGCTTCCAGCTCGACGCCACGCTCCGGGTGGAGCTGCCCGACGGCATCGCGCCGGACGTCGCGCAGGAGCTGATCGAGGCCACTCACCAGGTGTGCCCGTACTCCAACGCCACCCGTGGCAACATCCCCGTCAAGCTCGTCGTCGAATAGGTCTTCAGAACCGTCACACCAGAGGCAGGGAAATCGTCGGTCCCGCCCTTTAGGGTGCTGGGCATGACCGACGTGCTGCTCCGTGGCGGGCTCCCCTGGGGGCTCGGAGCGCCTGCCGACATCCTGGTCCGCGCCGGCCGCGTCGAGCGGGTCTCCACCGGCCCGATCGCGGCGCCCGGCGCGCAGGTCTTCGACGTGGCGGGGCAGCTCGTCCTGCCCGGTCTCGTCGAGGCCCACTGCCATCTCGACAAGACCCTCTACGGCGGCCCGTGGGTGCCCCACTCCGCCGACGACACGCTCGCCGGCCGCATCGCCAACGATCTGGGCCGCCGCGCCGAGCTGGGCGTCCCGAGCGTGCCGCGGATCGCCGCCCTGCTGGAGCGGATGAGCAGGGCGGGCACCACGCACGTGCGCACCCACACCGACATCGACCCCGCGGCGGGCCTGCGCGGGGTCGAAGCCGTGCGCGAGGCCGCCGCGAGCTCCCCCGTGGACGTGCGCCAGGTCGCCTTCCCCCAGCACGGCGTGCTCACCAACCGCGGCACGGCCGAGCTGCTGGAGGAGGCGCTCAAGAGCGGCGTGGAGGCCGTGGGCGGCCTCGACCCCGCGGGCATCGACCGCGACCCGGTGCGCCACCTCGACATCGTCTTCGGCCTGGCCGCGCGCTATGGCACCCACCTCGACATCCACCTGCACGACGGGGGCTCGCTGGGCGGGTGGGAGCTGGAGCTGATCATCGAACGGACGAGGGTGCTCGGGCTCGGCGGCAGGGTGGCGGTCAGCCACGCGTACGCGCTGGGCCAGCTCGACGACGCCCACCAGGACCGCCTCGCGGAAGCCCTGGCGGAGGCCGGCGTCGCGGTGATCACGGCCGCCGTCTACGACTTCCCCGTGCCGCCCGTCAAGAAGCTGCGGGCCGCCGGGGTCACGGTCGCGTGCGGGCACGACGGCATCCGCGACCTGTGGGGCCCGTACGGCAGCGGCGACATGCTGGAGCGGGCGATGCACGTCGCCTACCGCAGCACGTTCCGCAGAGACGACGACATCGAGCTGGCGCTGGAGGCGGCCACCGTCGGCGGCGCGCGGGCGCTGGGGCTCGACGACTACGGGCTCGCTCCGGGCGACCGGGCCGACCTCGTCGTGGTGCCGGCCGGGAGCCCGGCGGAGGCCGTGGTCGTTCACCCTGCGCGCACTCTGGTCATGAAGGACGGCGTCGTCCTGCACAATTGACCGGCGGGACCATCGAAAGGCAGGCAAGTGCTCTCTATTCACCAGCGGATCGCCGCAGAGCTCGGCGTACGCGACGGGCAGGTGCAGGCGGCCGTCGACCTGCTCGACGGCGGCGCGACCGTGCCGTTCATCGCGCGATACCGCAAAGAGGCCACCGGCGCGCTCGACGACGCACAACTGCGCACGCTGGAGGAGCGGCTGCGTTACCTGCGCGAGCTCGATGAGCGCAGGGCGGCGATCCTGGAGTCCATCGAGTCCCAGGGCAAGCTCGACGACGAGCTGCGCGAGCAGATCATGGCCGCCGAGACCAAGGCCAGGCTCGAGGACATCTACCTCCCCTACAAGCCCAAGCGGCGCACCAAGGCGCAGATCGCCCGCGAGCTGGGGCTGGAGCCGCTGGCCGACCAGCTCCTGGCCGACCCCACGCTCGACCCGGCGGCCACCGCCGAGTCCTTCGTCACCGAGGGCGTCGCCGACGCGGGCGCGGCCCTCGAAGGGGCCAGGGCCATCCTGATCGAGCGCTTCGCCGAGGACGCCGACCTCATCGGCGGGCTGCGGGAGCAGTTCTGGAGCCGCGGGCGGCTGGTGTCGAAGGTTCGCGAGGGCAAGGAGGAGGCGGGGGCGAAGTTCTCCGACTACTTCGAGTTCGGCGAGCCGTTCACGAAGCTGCCCTCGCACCGCATCCTGGCCATGTTCAGGGGCGAGAAGGAGGAGGTCCTCTCCGTCACCCTGGAGCCCGACGACAGCCCCGACTACGAGCTGCGCATCGCCTCCCGGTTCGGCGTCTCCGACCAGGGCCGCCCCGCCGACAAGTGGCTGACCGAGACCGTGCGCTGGGCCTGGCGCACCCGCATCCTCGTGCACCTGGGCATCGACCTGCGCATGCGCCTGTGGCAGGCGGCCGAAGACGAGGCGGTCCGGGTCTTCGCCACCAACCTGCGCGACCTGCTGCTCGCCGCGCCGGCCGGCGCGCGGCCGACGATGGGGCTCGACCCCGGCCTGCGTACGGGCGTCAAGGTCGCGGTCGTCGACGCCACCGGCAAGGTCGTCGAGACGGCCACCATCTACCCGCACGAGCCCAAGCGGCAGTGGGATCAGTCGCTGGCGGTGCTGGGCGCGCTGGCGCAGCGGCACGGCGTCGAGCTGGTCGCCATCGGCAACGGCACGGCCTCCCGCGAGACCGACAAGCTGGCCGGCGAGCTGGTCAAGCACATGCCGGGGCTCACCAAGATCGTGGTCTCGGAGGCGGGCGCCTCGGTCTACTCGGCCTCCCCGTACGCCTCGCAGGAGCTGCCCGAGCTCGACGTGTCGCTGCGCGGCGCGGTCTCCATCGCCCGCCGCCTGCAGGACCCGCTGGCCGAGCTGGTCAAGATCGACCCGAAGTCGATCGGCGTCGGCCAGTACCAGCACGACCTGGCCGAGTCCAAGCTCTCCCGCTCGCTCGACGCGGTCGTCGAAGACGCCGTCAACGCCGTCGGCGTGGACGTCAACACCGCCTCGGCGCCCCTGCTCACCCGCGTGTCCGGCATCGGCTCCACGCTGGCGGAGAGCATCGTGCGCCACCGCGACGCCAACGGTCCCTTCCGCACCCGCGCCGCGCTCAAGAGCGTGCCGCGCCTCGGCCCCAAGGCGTTCGAGCAGTGCGCGGGCTTCCTGCGCATCCGCGGCGGCGACGACCCGCTCGACATGTCGAGTGTGCACCCCGAGTCCTACCCGGTGGTGCGCCGCATCCTGACCTCGGCCAAGACCGACCTCAAGTCGCTCATCGGCAACACGGCGGCGCTGCGCACCCTGCGTCCGGACGACTTCACCGACGACACCTTCGGCCTGCCCACGGTCACCGACATCCTGCGCGAGCTGGAGAAGCCGGGCCGCGACCCGCGTCCCGCCTTCAAGACCGCCACCTTCAAGGAGGGCGTGGAGAAGATCTCCGACCTCACGTCCGGCATGATCCTGGAGGGCGTGGTCACCAACGTCGCGGCGTTCGGCGCGTTCGTCGACATCGGCGTGCACCAGGACGGGCTGGTCCACGTGTCGGCCATGTCGCGCACCTACGTCAAGGATCCTCGCGATGTGGTGAAGCCGGGTGACATCGTCCGGGTGAAGGTGCTCGACGTGGACATTCCGCGCAAGCGCATCTCGCTGACGTTGCGGCTGGAGGACGAGACCGCCGCCGAGCAGGGCGGTGAAGGGCCTCGCCGGGGGGCCGGTCGCCAGGGCGGCGGGCGTGGTGACGGCCAGCAGGGGCGTGGTCAGGGCGGGCGCGCTGACGGTGCTCGTGACGGTGCTCGTGATGGTGGCCGTGAAGGTGCTCGTGACGGTGGTCGCGGTAACGGTGGCCGTGGTGACGGCGGTCGCGGTAACGGCGGTCGTGGTGACGGCGGGCGCGGCAAGGGCGATGGGCAGCGTGGTGGCGACGGTCAGCGCGGGCGCGGTGACGGGCGCGGCGGTCAGCGCCGTCAGGAGCGGCCCGCTCCCAGCGGCGCCATGGCCGAGGCTCTCCGTAAGGCGGGCCTGACCGGCGACAACCGTTGACGATGGAGGTGGGAAGGCGTACTGTCCGGCCCTGCGACGGCCGGCAGTACGCCTCACCGAGGTGATATTCGCATGCGCGACGCGCCCGCGTCATTCAAGCCTCGGTAGCCATCAGCTGGAGCAGCGTCCGGGCGTCCTCGTCGAACCCGTCCCCAGGTCTTGGAGCAACCGCGTGTAGGTCTCGACCACCACCCGCTCACCGTCGAAGACGGCGAACCCGTGCAGGGGGACGCGAGGTAGCTCCGCCGACCAGGGCACGACGCCGAGCCGGACGTTCGTCAGAGTGGAGATGTTGGCCAGTCGATCGAGCTGGGCTCGCATGACCTCGGCAGGCCCGAGCCTGGCCCGCAGGGCGGCCTCGGTGATCAGGAACTCGACCGGTGCCCGATCGCGTAGAGCAGCGTCTGACGCTCCGTCCGCGCGGCAACCGCTCGAGTCGTCTCCTCCGCGGTCAGGAACATGCTGCGCGCGAAGACCTGCCGGGCGTATTCAGCGGTCTGGAGCAGGCCGGGCACCGCAGCCGGGTGAAAGGACCTGCGGATGGTGGTGGCCCGCTCGCGCTCGGCCAACAAGGTCTGCTTCGCCTCTCCCCTGCCGCCCGACCTGCGCCAGGTCGCGATGTCGGTGCTGATGCGCGCCAGCTCTTCAAGCAGATCTTCCCGAACGTCGGCCTCCAGGCCGATCGCCTCCGCGAGCCGAGTCACCATCTCGACCGAGGGCAACATCTCGCCGGTCTCGTTCTTGCTGATGGTGGGCTGTGTGACTCCGGCGATCTCCGCCAGCCGCTTGCCGCTTATGCCTGCGGCCTGGCGAGTTTCGCGCATACGCTCGCCGAACTGGCGGAGCTGCGGGACCGGTAGTCATTCATCGCGCCATGATGCCAGCGGACGAGCCACCTGCCAGACGAGGTCACGCGCGAGGACATATGCCTGCGCATTCCCCTCGTACAACTCGCCCTCCTCGCTGTAAGGCATGAGCACGATCAGAGCCGCTGACGGCCTCATCGTCGAGCGAACTGCTCTCATGCGACTGAGCGAGGCCGATCGTCTATGGGCGGACATCTTCTCCGGGACCGCCCGACGGATCCGGACCGGCGGGGGTAAGGCCGGTCGCCTGACGGGGGCCGGCAGAAACCGAGCCGTCCGACGCAACATGACGGTACGCACGTGGTGCGTGCAGCAGCCCGTCCCGAGGTCTTGACGCCGGGATCGGCCCAGGTGACCGCATCGGTTCACGCCACCGCCCAGACCAACCGTGTGCCGTCCTCGATCACCGAAGCCCGAGGGACTTAGGACTTCGGCTGAGCGCGTAGCCGAGCCTCAGGATGGTGGTGTGGCGATACGGTCTAGAGGTGAGCACGACGACGTTCGACACGGCGATCAACCAAGCGCGCGACCTGCTCAGATGGCGTTCCCCGCTGCGGACGGAGCTCTGGGCGGCCCGGCTCACGGCCGAGCTGGCGGCGTCCGGGCAGGTGCAGGAGTTCCTGCGGCGGGCAGCTGACGACGATGGCCAGGAGGCACGGCTGGCCCTTGCCGCCTTGGCCTCGGTCAACGGTCCCGCCGAGGCGGGTACGCCGTTGATCGCAGCCGGCGAACCGGCTGAGACGGGCACGCCGCTGGTTGATGCCGATGACCCGGCTGAGGTGACTGCTCCGAGTCAGCCGTACACCGAGGCGGGGGCCGGTGTGGCGGAGAGCCTGCCCGGGTGGGTGCGGCGCATGGGCCGGGTGGCCTGCGATCATGCCTGGTACGGCAAGGCCGATCCCTATGGCGAGCAGGTGCTGGCGGTGCTGGGCTTTCGCTACGACAACGGCAAGGAGCCGCATGTTCTCGTCGTCGGCATCGACCAGCCCAATGGCGGCTTGGCCGTGGACGCGCTGGTCGAGGAGGAGAAGTTCCTCGACGAGCTGGACCTGCGCCCGGCCGATCCCGGATGGGTTGCGCGCCGCGTGCTGAACGCCTTCGAGTTGACCGGCCGGGTCATGGGCGCGCGGGTGGCCGACACGCTGCCCGCCGTAGAGCCGTTCGCGATCGCCCGTGCTCGCTCGGTGGCCGGTAAATATGACGTTTCCGGGACGGAGACCCACGATCAGGTCCCCGGGATGGAGGGCTTGCCCGGCCACATCCTGGACGAGATGCCCGGTGCCCGGGAGGCGTTCGGGAAGCTGGTCGAGTTCGTGGGTGATCGGCCGTTGTGGTGGAGTCCGGCGAGGGTCTCGCAGTTCCTGACGCAGTGGCTGCCCCGAGAGGCGATTCTCAGCGATGAGGCGATCGCCGCTATGCCGGAGGTCGTGCGGGCCTGGACTCGTCACCATGGCGATCATTCCGCGGTGCGGCGCCGGATCGACGAGGACGCGCCTCGTCTGCCCCTGCTCATGGCTGATGATTCGCTGGCTTCCTTGAACAAGCGCCTGGCCCGGGCCGCCGCCGGCCCGCATCCACAGCACGAGTGAGGTCATCGAGCTGCGCTCTTGTACGGTGAGCGCGTGAAGATCGGCCGGCCTGATCACCCTCGTGCTGGCGTCGCCGGCCTCGACGCGGCGGTTGCCTTCTACACCCGGGTGCTGGAGGTGGGGCGGTGCGGTCTGTGGGGGATGTCGTGCGCTGGTGATCTTGGTCCGCTGGTCCGGGCTTGCAGTTGTCGGCAACCGGGGCACGGGTGGGCGAGTGCGCCGTAGGCGCGGGGGTGCGCCGCAGGCGCCCGATCAAAGGCGCCCGATCGAAGGCGCCTGAGCGATGTGGCGCGGAGCGCCTCCTTGCGAAGCCCTTTCGGGGCGGGCGTCACATGGCCGGCCACCTCATTGGGCAAGGGGTGGGTGTCGCGGTTCAGAAGGCGTACCGGATGCGGCAGTACGGGAGGCGGGCCGAGATCAGGTCGGTCAGGGCGGTGACGTAGCGGCCCTTGTGGCCGTTGCGGTAGCGGACGTTCCAGCCGCCCGTCTCCGATCGTTTGGCCTGCTGGAGGTCCGGCCGCCACAGGACTTCCTCGGCCTTGGGATGCCAGCCCAGGTTGACCTGGTGGAGGCGGTCGTTGTGGGTCAGGAAGATGACTTCGGCGGCCAGCTGCCGGCGGGACTCCTCGTTCAGGGCGGAGTCGAGGTGGCCGAGCAGGTCGGCCCAGTCCTCCAGCCAGCCGTCGCGGACGACGACCGGGCTGAAGTTGACGTGCACCTCGTAGCCGGCCGCGACGAAGTCGTTGATGGCTTCGATGCGGGCCGCGATGGGCGAGGTGCGGATGTCGAGGAGCTTGGAGTCGGCGGGCGGCATGAGGCTGAAGCGGACGCGGGTGCCGCCGCGCGGGTTCCAGTCGAGCAGATCGCGGTTGACGTACTTGGTGGCGAAGCTGGCCTTGGCGTCGGGGAGGCGGCCGAACAGGTCCACCAGGTCGCGGACGTTGTCGGACACCGTGGCGTCGAGGGAGCAGTCGGAGTTCTCGCCGATGTCGTAGACCCAGGCGTGCGGGTCCACCTGGTTGGGCTCGGGTTTGGTGCCCTGGCGGGCCGCGTGGCGTTCGACGTAGCCGAGGATCTTGTCGATGTTGGCGAAGACCGTGATCGGGTTGCTGTAGCCCTTGCGGCGCGGGACGTAGCAGTAGGCGCAGGCCATCGCGCAGCCGTTGGCCGTGGAGGGGGCGATGAAGTCGGCGGAGCGGCCGTTGGGGCGGGCGGTCAGCGACTTCTTGACGCCGAGCACCAGGGCCTCGGTCTTGATGCGGACCCAGCGGGCCACGTTCGCCTCGTCGCCGTAGAGCTCGGGGATGCGGTGGTGGCTCTCGATCTCCACGCGCTCGGCGTCGGGGTAGCGGGCCAGGATCTCCTGGCCGCGCGGCAGCTCGGCGGCGGCGGGCTCGACGTAGATGCGCCGGATGTCCAGCAGCGGGTTACGGATCGTGGTGGCCATGTCACTGTTCAGGCTACCTGCCCTGGTCAGGTGGGCTGTGCATGCGTGGCCCGGCCCAGGAGGCCATGGCGTGCTCAGCCGGGCTGGTCGAGCGGGCAGGCGTACGCCGTCCGGGAGGCGAGCTGCCACGTCTCGACGGGCGTGCCGCAGCGGCGGCAGCGCTCGCGCTTGTACACCCAGCGCTCGTCCGGCGCCGCCGGATCGCTGACCACCTGCCCCGCGTCGCGCCCGAGCGCCATGTACGAGGACGCGGCCTCCCACAGCCGGGCGGCGGCGCTCTCGTCGAGGTGGCGGGTGTCCGGATGCAGGCCGGTCAAGAACAGCAGCTCCGCCCGCCAGGCGTTGCCGACGCCCGCCCACACCTTCTGGTCGAGCACGGCGGCCCCCACCGGCCCCCGGAACGCGGTCAGCCGCCGCACCGCCTCGGCCTCGGACGCGTCCTCGCGCAGCGGGTCGGGCCCGAGCGAGGCGAACAGCGCGCCGACGCCACCCGCGTCGAGGGGCTCGCAGCGGGAGGGGGCGATGAGGTCGTAGGCCACCTCGTCCGTGACCAGGCGCAGGCGCGTGCCGGCCCTGGGCGAGGACGCCGGGTCGTCGTAGCGGAGGAAGAGTCCGCGCATACCGAGGTGCACGTGGACGGCGGGGGCGGCGTCGAAGTGGTAGAGGAGGTGCTTACCCACCGCTTCCACCGAACGCAGCAGCCGCCCGTCGTAGGGCTGGGCGTCGAAGCGGCCCTGGGGGCTGGAGGCGTGCACGGTGCGGCCGGCCAGGTCCGCGTGCTGCTCGCGGGCGTGACGGTGGATGAGATGTCCTTCGGGCATGCCGGAGGGCTTACCCCGCGAGCTGGGCCGCCGCGCTGGTGAGCAGCAGGTCGAGTGCCGTCGGGTAGGCGCTGTCGTTCATCCTGGCCACCAGCAGCGGCGCGGTGGCCGCGATGTTGGGGTGGGTGCTGGCGGGCAGCCGGGCGTAGGTGTCGCGCCACACCTCCTCGTCGGCCTCCCGCGCCGCCTTGGGCAGGGCGAGGGTGGCGGCGTCGAGGATGGCGAAGGCCAGGCTCTGGTCGATGAAGGCGTGGTAGATCCGTACGGCGTCCGCGTCCGCGAACCCGGCCCCGCGCAGGATGCCGAGGATGGTCTCGTCGCCGGCCACCTCGTTCGGGCGGCCGGTGACCCGGCTGGCGGTCAGCACGGCGGCCTGCGGATGCGCCAGGTAGGCGTTGTGGATGCGGGTGCCCAGCTCGCGCAGGTCGGCCCGCCAGTCGCCGCGGGGCCGGAAGGACGCCATGGCCCGGCCGAACAGCTCGTCCGCGATGGCCAGGATCAGGTCGTCCATGCCGCGGAAGTAGCGGTAGACGGTGCTGGCGTCGGCGCCGAGCGCCAGGCCCAGGCGGCGGGCGGTGAGGCCGGCGGGCCCGTGCTCGTGCAGCATGCGCAGGGCGGTCTCGACGATGAGCGCGTGGGTGAGCACCTGGCCCTGTTTGGTGGGCCGCCGCCGCCGGCGTGCCGCTTCCGGCACCACCCGCTTGGCCATGGAACGCCTCCCTTATGCCAACGCCATTGACGTTGATAAGCCTACAAGCGTTTGATGTAGGACACACCCCCCAAAAAAGCCATAAAAGGGGATCTATCGTCATGCGTATCCTTCTTGTGGGTGCCGGCGGCGTGGGCACCGCCATCACCCGGATCGCCGCCCGCCGACGTTTCTTCGACCACATGGTGGTCGCCGACTACGACCTCCCCCGCGCCAAGGCGGCCGTCGCCGCGCTCGGTGACGAGGCCGCCAGGTTCACCCCCGTCAGGATCGACGCCGCCGACACCGGCGCCGTCACCGCGCTGCTGGCCGAGCACCGCTGCGACGTCCTGCTCAACGCCACCGACCCCCGGTTCGTGCTGCCGCTGTTCGAGGCCGCCCTCGCCGCGGGCGTCGACTACCTGGACATGGCCATGTCGATGTCCAAGCCGCACCCGGACCGCCCGTACCAGGAGGTCGGCGTCAAGCTGGGTGACGAGCAGTTCGCCCGCGCGCCCGAGTGGGCCGCACGGGGCAGGCTGGCGCTGGTCGGCATGGGTGTCGAGCCCGGCCTGGCCGACGTCTTCGCCCGGCACGCCGCCGACGAGCTCTTCGACGAGATCGAGGAGATCGGCATCAGGGACGGCGCGAACCTGACCGTGGACGGCTACGACTTCGCCCCCTCCTTCTCCATCTGGACCACGATCGAGGAGTGCCTCAACCCGCCCCTCATCTACGAGCGCAGCCGCGGCTGGTACACCACCGAGCCGTTCAGCGAGCCGGAGATCTTCGACTTCCCCGACGGCATCGGCCCGGTGGAGTGCGTGAACGTCGAGCACGAAGAGGTCGTGCTGGTGCCCAGGTGGATCCCGGCGCAGCGGGTGACGTTCAAGTACGGGCTGGGCGAGGAGTTCATCGGCACCCTCAAGACGCTGCACGCGCTCGGCGTGGACCGCACCGAGCCGGTCGCCGTCAGGACCGACCAGGGCACCGCCAGGGTGTCGCCGCGCGACGTGGTCGCCGCCGTGCTGCCCGACCCGGCCGAGCTGGGCGCGCGCATGCACGGCAAGACGTGCGCCGGCACCTGGGTCAAGGGCGTCAAGGACGGCCGGGCCCGCGAGGTGTACCTCTACCACGTGGTGGACAACCAGTGGTCGATGCGCGAGTACGGCTCGCAGGCCGTCGTCTGGCAGACCGCCGTCAACCCGGTGATCGCCCTGGAGCTGCTGGCCACCGGGGTCTGGCAGGGCACGGGCGTGCTGGGGCCCGAGGCGTTCGCGCCGCGGCCGTTCCTGGACCTGCTGGTCGAGTACGGCTCCCCCTGGGGCATGCGCGAGCAGTGAGGGGGCCGGGGGTCACCGCCTGATCCGGACATTGGATCATTGTGGTGCCGCAACCCGTACATCGGAGGAACCTCGTGAGCATCGCCGACGATCCCGACCGCGCACCGGCCCGCTCCCACCTGTACGCCATGGGCGTGTCGGAGGAGGAGATGCGCCGCCCCGTGGTCGGCATCGCCTCCACCTGGACCGGCACCATGCCGTGCAACCTGAACCACCGCGAGCTGGCCGCCGAGGTGGCCGAGGGCGTGCGCGCCGCCGGTGGGCTGCCGATGGAGTTCAACACCATCGCGGTCTCCGACAACCTCACCATGCACACCCCCGGCATGCGCACCTCACTGATCAGCCGGGAGGTCATCGCCGACTCGATCGAGCTGATGGGCCGCGCCCACCAGTTCGACGCGCTGGTGGCCATCGTCGGCTGCGACAAGACCGTCCCGGCGGCGATCATGGCGCTGGCCCGGCTGGACGTGCCGTCGGTGGTCCTCTACAGCGGCAGCATGATGCCGGGCCGCTGGCGCGGGCGCGACGTGACCATCCAGGACATGTGGGAGGCGCTCGGCGAGCGCGAGGTCGGCCGCATGGACCAGGCCGACCTCGACGACCTGGCCCGCCACGCCTGCCCGGGCGCGGGCACCTGCGCCGCCCAGTACACCGCCAACACCATGGGCACGGTCGCCGAGTTCCTCGGCCTGGCCCCGTTCGGCATCGGCGACATCCCGGCGGTGGCCGAGGAGAAGGGCGCGGCGGCCCGCCGGATCGGTGAACTGGCCATGCGCGCGCTGGCCGCCGGCGCCCGCCCGTCGCGCGTGCTCACCGAGGACGCCCTGCACAACGCGATCGTGTCGGTGGCGGCCATGGGCGGCTCCACGAACGCCGTGCTGCACCTGCTGGCCATCGCCCGCGAGGCCGGGCTGCCGCTGGAGATCGACCGGATCGGCGAGGTCTGCCGCCAGGTCCCGATCATCACCGGGCTCAAGCCGAGCGGCGGCGACGCCACCGCGCTGGACCTGTGGCGGGCCGGCGGCACCTCGCTGGTGGTGCGCCGCCTGCTGGAGGCGGGCCTGCTGCGCGAGAACGTCACGCTGGTGGACGGCCGCACGCTGGCCGAGGTGGGCGCGCAGGCGCGGGAGACGCCGGGCCAGGAGGTGGTGGCGAGCGCGGAGCGGCCGTTCAAGCGGCGCGGCGCGCTGGCCATCCTGCGCGGCTCGCTGGCGCCCGACGGGTGCGTGCTCAAGCTGGGCGGCAAGGACGACTTCCGCCACGAGGGGCCGGCCCGGGTGTTCGACTCCGAGAGCGACTGCTACGTCGCCATCCAGGAGGGCCGGATCGTGGCCGGGGACGTCATCGTGGTCCGCTACGAGGGCCCGGCGGGCGGCCCCGGCATGCGCGAGATGCTCTCCATCACCGGCCCGCTGGTCGGCCGGGGCCTGGGCAGCTCGGTGGCGCTGGTCACCGACGGCCGCTTCAGCGGGGTCTCGCACGGGCTGGTGATCGGGCACGTGGCGCCCGAGGCCTATCGCGGCGGGCCGATCGCGCTGGTGCGCGACGGCGACTCCGTGGTGATCGACAGCGCCGCCGGGACCCTCGACCTGCTGGTGCCCGAGGCCGAGCTGGCCGAGCGGCGGGCCGCGTGGGTGCGGCCTGAGCGGGAGGTCGAGCGGGGAGTGCTGACCAAGTACGTGGCCACGGTCGGTTCCGCGTCGGACGGAGCCGTCACCGCCTGAGGGCCCAGCCCGGCGGGAACGTGCCTGAGGGCGGCGCCCGGCGGGAACGGCCTGAGGATCGAGCAGCGGGCGGGGGCGGCTATGCTGCGCATTGGCGTTTGCCCCCACCCCTGACCTAAGGAGACTTACGCGATGTACAAGGAGTTCGCGGGCGAGGTCGTGATGTGGCTCGTGCCGGTCGTGGTGCTGATCGGAGTAGCGCTCCTCGTCACCGCGTGAGCCAGGAGGGGCCGGCCGGACCGGCCCCTTTCAGCCACATCTCAGCGGTAGTACCTGTACGACACGTACGTGCTCGCGTAGGTGTTGAAGTCCCGGTAGCCGTCGATGTAGTCGTTCCACGCCTCCGCCAGCTTGGCGGTCCGCACGGTGCAACCCGTGTAGCGGACCTTGCGTGCCGCGATGCGGCCCACGTTGGCGTAGCAGGAGCCGACCTTGCGGCCGTTCACCTTCAGGTTGACGTTGAGCTTGACGTTGAAGAGGTTCTTGCGGGAGATGTTGGTGATCCGCACCTTGACCCGGCAGGTGTCCTCGCACTTGCCCCAGTAGGACTTCGTGCGGATGAGCTGCGCGCTCGAGGTGGCGGCTTCGGCGGGCGCGGCCATCAGCGTGGTCGCGGCGGCAGCCACTAAGGCCGTGGCAGCAAGGCGTTTGAACATTTCGCCCCCATGTCGAGACAGTCGCTCCCCCCTGTGGCAGCGACACGTACGTGTCCGACTACTACCAGGCAGCCCGCTATCTGGGGTTTGCCGGGGATGATCCGATACGAAACGGTTATCCCTTTATCTCGGGCTTATCCGCCCGCAACCTGGCGGGGTCAGGAGGCCCACGCCAGCAACGGCCCCCCTTGCCTGAGCCGTCTCAACGCCTGCTTCTCCAGTTGCCTGATGCGCTCCCTGGTGAGACCGAGATGCTGCGCGATCTCCGTGTAGGTGTGGACCTCCTCCCCGGTCAGCCCGTACCTGAGCCTGATCACGAACGCCTCCCGCGGCGGCAGGGTGGTGACCACCTGGCACAGCTCCGCGCTGAGCGCGCGGCGCTCGGTCAGCTCCTGCACCTGGAGCCCGTCGTCGTCGGCGATCATGTCGCCGATCCGGCCCTCGCCGTGCTCGCCCACGGGGATGTCCAGGCTGACCATGTCCTGACCCAGCCTGCGTAACGCGGCGACCTGGCCGGGCGACCGCTCGGCCACCTGCGCCAGCTCCGCGTCCGTCGGCTCGTGGCCCAGCTCGGCGGCGAGCTGCCGCTCCACCCTGATCAGCCGCGACAGCTCCTCCGCGACGTGGATCGGCAGCCGCACGGTACGGCTCTTGTCGTGGATGCCGCGCTCGATGGCCTGGCGGATCCACCACATCCCATACGTGGAGAACTTGTATCCCCGCGTGTAGTCGAACTTCTCCACCGCCCTGATCAGCCCGAGGTTGCCCTCCTGGATGATGTCGAGCAGGGGCAGCCCCCGGTAGGAGTACCGCCTGGCGGCGGACACCACGAGCCGGAGGTTGGACCTGATGAGCAGGTCCTTGGCGCGCTTGCCATCGAGCGCGACGAGTTCGAGTTCTGGCGTGCCCTCACCACGCTCGATCAGATGGCCCGCGTACAGGCCTGCCTCGATCCGCCGGGCGAGCTCCACTTCGTCCGCGGCGGAGAGCAAGGGGGTCTTTCCGATCTGCTCGAGGTACGTACCGAGCAGATCGGGCTCTTCGGCCGACATGCACGGGGACTACCCGGTAAACGGCGGCGAATTCCCCTCTTCGTTGAGCTCGGCGATGGCCAGCTCCGCTGTACTGCGGATATCGAAGAACTTGTCCAGCGCGGTGATCGCGAACAGATGCTTGCACCGGCCGTTGAGCCCCGACAGCAGCAGCCGCCCGCCGGAGGCCGTGACCGCCTTGTGCAGGTAGACCAGCACCGACAGACCGGAGGAGTCACAGACGCTGACGGCCTGCATGTCGATGACCAGCATCGGGGGCTGCGTGAGATCGAGCGCCTTGGTGACGCGGTCGCGCACCTCGGCCGCGGACCCGAAGTCGAAGTCCCCCGTCAACCGCGCGATGACGCAGGGTCCCTGGAGCCCGAGGCTGATCGACAAGGCCTGCTCCGAAGTCACCCAGCTCCACCTACCCGCGTCGCTCTCCCGATCCACTTACTTTACGAGAAGTAGCGCTTCGGGTTGAACACCAGCATCTGCTCAATCTGGTCATCGGTCACACCCGAGTCGAGCAGGGCGGCCAAGACGTCGTCGTGAATGTGATCGTAGCGCCAGTTCGGCGCCAGCGTACGGCGGGCCTCGTCCCAGGCGTCGCCGAAATAGTCCATGAAGCAGGCCGTATCGTGGCTGAGCACCATGCGATCGGCGTATCCCCGCTGGCAGAGGGCCGCGATCGTGGCCACGCGCTGCTGCGTGGGGTTGTAGACGTCCAGACCGAATCGGTCCATCCCGAGGATTGCGCCCGTGTCGGCCAGCCGCATGAGGTAGTCGAGGTCGTTGCTGTCGCCGGCGTGCCCGACGACGACCTTCTCCAGGTTCACGCCCTCCTTGGCGAACAGGTCGAGCGCGATCAGCCCGCTCTGCGTGAACGCGTTCGTGTGCACGGTGATCGGCGCGCCGGTGCGCACGTGGGCCTGGGCGACGGCCCGGCAGATGCGCTCGACGCCCGGCGTCAGGCCCTTGGCCTCGACCACGCACTTGAGGAAGGCGGCCTTGACGCCGGTGTCGGCGATGCCCTCGGTGAGGTCGCGGACGAAGTCGTCGATCATCGGGTCGGGGCAGTCGATGAACAGGCCGGGGCCGCGGTGCTCGTACTGGTGGGGCAGCTCCTCGAAGGAGTAGATGCCGGTGGCGGCGATGATGTGCAGGCCGGGCACCTGCTCGGCGATCCGCTGGACGCGCGGGATGTAGCGGCCCAGGCCCCAGACCGTCGGGTCGACGATCGTGCGCACGCCCTTGGCGGCCACCGCGTTGAGCTTGGTGACCGCGTCCGCCACCCGGAACTCCTCGTCCCACCAGGCGCCCCTGCCGTAGTTGTCCAGGTGCTCGGTGGCCACCACGAAGACGTGCTCGTGCATCAGCGTCTGCCCGAGCTCGTCGACGTCCACGGGGCCGCGCAGGGTCTCGACGGTGGGCATGCGCGCCTCCATACCGGCTGGTCGGTGTGGGCGCCAACCTAGGCCGTCGTACGACCTGCGTCAACAGCGCGCCGCCGTGCCGCGTGGATCACCGGCCCGGTACGACGCCGTACCGCGTAGATCACTGGCCGGTACGACGCCGTACCGGGTAGATCACCGGCGGGTGAGCCGTACCGCGTAGATCAGCAGCCCCGCCGCGAACACCGCCAGCCCCGCCACCACCGACGCGCCCGGCAGCGTGGCCGCCAGCGCCAGGCACAGCACCAGCCCCAGCACGGGCACGGCGCGCGGCGGCGCGCCCTCGTCGCGGCGCAGGGTCAGCGCGCAGGCGTTGGCGACGGCGTAGTAGACGAGCACGCCGAACGAGGAGAACCCGATCGCCTCCCGCAGGTCGGCCACGAGCAGCAGCACGAGCACCGCGCCGCCGACGGCCAGCTCGGCCCGCCTGGGGACCTGCCGCACCGGGTCCACGGCGGCCAGCACGCCGGGCAGGTCGCGCTCGCGCGCCATGGCCAGCACCGTGCGGGAGACGCCCAGCAGCAGCGCCAGCAGCGCGCCCAGCGCCGCCACCGCCGCCCCGGCGCGCACCACCGGCGCCAGCCCGCCGAACCCGGCCTCCCTGACCAGGTCGGCCAGCGGCGCGGCGGAGGCGGCCAGCAGCTCGGGCCGCAGCGTGCGCAGCGCGGCCACGGCGACCAGCGCGTAGACGGCCAGCGTGATGCCCAGCGCGATGCCGACGGCCCTGGGGATGGTGCGGGCGGGATCGCGCACCTCCTCGCCCAGGGTGGCGATCCTGGCGTACCCGGCGAACGCGAAGAACAGCAGCCCGGCCCCCTGCATGATCCCCCACCCGTCGGCCGGGTGGACCCCGGCCGCGTTACGCAGGAACGCCTCGGACGCCGGCGCGTAGGAGAACCAGCCGGAGGCGGCCGAGTCCTCGCCCAGCAGCCCGACCGCGATCACCATGACCAGCACGGCCAGCACGAACGCCACGATGACCCGCGCCACGCCCGCCGACCGCCGCACGCCGAACAGGTTGAGCACGGTCAGCACCGCCACCGCGACGATCGCGAGCGGCCGTTCGAGGCCGGGCATGGCGTAGGAGCCGAACGTGAGCGCCATCGCCGCGCAGGAGGCCGTCTTGCCGACGGTGAAGCCCCAGCCCGCCAGGTAGCCCCACAGGGGCCCGAGGCGGCGCCTGCCGTAGACGTAGGTGCCGCCGGACTCGGGATACAGCGCCGCCAGCCGGGCCGAGGAGGTGGCGTTGCAGTACGCGACGACGGCGGCCAGCGCCAGCGAGGCGAGCAGCCAGTGGCCCGCTGCCGCGGCGGCGGGGGCGAACGCGGCGAACACCCCCGCGCCGATCATCGCGCTCAGTCCCACGACCACCGCGTCGGTGGTGCCCAGCCGCCTGGCGAGCTCGTCCGGCAACGCCTGCCCCCTCTCAGGAGGCACCCACTCTGCCGCATCGCACCGGCAGCCCGCACCAACGCCCAGGTGAACGTCTCAAGGCGGCTCAAGGCGGGCCAAGGCGGCTCGGTGCAGGTCAGCCGCCCTTGCCGTTCGGTCCCGGCACCACCAGCACCGGCCGGTGCGCGTGGTGCAGCACCCGGTCCGACGTGCTGCCCAGCAACAGGGAGCGCACCCCGCCCAGCCCCCTGGTGCCGGTCACGATGAGCTGGGCGTCCAGCTCGTCTGCCACGTCCACGATGGTCGACCACACGGCCACGGAGTCCACGTCGCAGCGCGGGGTCGCGTCCAGGCCGGCCTCCCTGGCCAGCTCGGCCCCGTGCCGGGCCAGCTCGGACATCGCCTGCCCGATGGCCTCGTCCTCCACGCCCGACTGGTCGACCGCCACCATGAGCCCCGCCGACGTCCTGGCCGAGGTCATCGCCAGCCGCTCCCACACCGTCAGCACGACCGCGTGCTGCCCGGGGAACAGCTTGCCCGCGAAGGCGACGGCGGCCTTGGAGTCGTCGGATCCGTCGTACGCGATCAGAATCGTCATCTCAGCCACTCCTGAAGTCAGAGGTCGGGGTCCTCCTCTTTCCCGGGCGGCGCCTTTCAAGCCTGGCGTGTCACGCCATGACCGGCGACACCGCGCGCCGGGCCGACGGCCTGAGCAGCGACAGCCCGGCCAGCGTCAGCACGCCCAGCTCGGTCACGACCACGGCCCGCTGGGTCACGCCCGCCGGGATGTCCTCGTTGCTCAGCGGGATGCCGAACATGCGCACCACGTACGGGATCACGACCAGCACCAGCGCGCCCACGGCCAGCATGCTGAGCAGCCGCATCGCCCCGGCGTACCGGATCCTGGCCCTGGCCAGGAGCAGCCCGGCCGCGGGCATGACCAGGAAGGCGGCGAAGGCGGCGTACCGGTGGATGCCGCCCGACAACGACAGCGGCACGCCGGGGCGGTCGGTCGGGAAGGCTCCGATCAGGAACATGCTCGCCCCCCACGCCAGCAGCAGCGCGACGATCCAGCGGCTCATCCCGGCGCGGCGCGTCGCCTCGGCGATCAGCGCCGCGCCCGCGGCGAAGAGGGTCAGCGAGGCGGGCAGCAGCCAGCCGGCCGACTGCCAGACGTACTCGCTGATCACGCTGTGGAACGGATCCAGGTCGGATCCGGCGTGCAGGGTGAGCATCGCGCCGCTCCCCGCGCCGATGGCCGCAAAACCGCTGACAAGCAATCCCTTCATGCCTTCAAGCTCGTGGAACGCGGCCTTTGCGAACATCGGAGATGAACCCGAACGGGCCCTGAAGTACCCCCTAATCCCTTGGTCTGACCGACCCTTACTGGTAGCCCATGACCTGCTCGTACGTGACCCCCGGTAGGGGCAGCCCCCTCAGGGTGCGGGCGGCCACCCGCACCACGGATTTGACTTGGAGCGCGCTCTAAGGTCCACCCTGGACGCATGACGATCCAGGAGGCCGCGCAGCGGTCCGGCCTGAGCGCTCACACGCTGCGCTACTACGAGCGCATCGGGCTGATCCACTCCGTGGGCCGCAACAGCAGCGGCCACCGCGACTACGCGGAGGAGGACCTCCAGTGGCTGGAGTTCCTCACCAGACTGCGCACGACGGGCATGCCGATCGCCGACATGTGCCGGTACGCGGAGCTGCGCCGGCTGGGCCCGCGGACCGCGGACGACCGCAGGCGGATGCTGGAGCTGCACCGGGAGCGCGTCAGCGCCAGGATCGCCCAGCTCAGCCAGGACCTGGAGGTCCTGGACTACAAGATCGACAACTATCGCAGGGGGCTGCAAGCATGAACAGGCGCACTCTCGGCAGCGGCGGCCTCGAGGTCTCCGCGCTCGGGCTCGGCTGCATGGGCATGTCCGAGTTCTACGGCCAGGGCGACGAGAAGGAGTCGATCGCGGTCATTCACCGCGCTCTCGACCTTGGCATGAATTTTCTGGACACAGCCGACATGTACGGCCGCGGCGCCAACGAGGAGCTGGTCGGCCGGGCCATCAGGGACCGGCGCGACGAGGTCGTGCTGGCCACCAAGTTCGGCATCAAGCGTGACGGCGACACCCGCACGGTGGAGAACAGCCCCGAGTACATCAGGGCGGCCTGCGACGCCTCGCTGCGCCGGCTCGGCGTCGAGCACATCGACCTGTACTACATGCACCGCCGCAACCCCGACGTGCCCGTCGAGGAGTCGGTCGGCGCCATGGCCGAGCTGGTCCAGCAGGGCAAGGTCCGCTATCTCGGCCTGTCGGAGGTGAGCGCCGACACCCTGCGCCAGGCGGACGCCGTCCACCCGATCGCGGCCCTGCAGAGCGAGTACTCCCTGTTCACCAGGGGGCTGGAGGCGGAGATCCTGCCGGCGGCCAGGGAGCTGGGGATCGGGCTGGTGGCGTACTCGCCGATCAGCCGCGGCCTGCTGTCGGCGGCGCTGCCCGCCGCCGACGAGCTGCCCGCCGACGACTTCCGCCGCCACCTGCCGCGCAACACCGGCGAGAACGCCGAGCACAACCGGGCGCTGGCGGCCGAGGTGAAGAAGATCGCCGACGCCGCCGGGATGACGGCCGCCCAGCTCTCGCTGGCCTGGCTGCTCGCCCAGGGCGAGGACGTCGTGCCGATCCCCGGCACCAAGCGGCTGAAGTACCTGGAGGAGAACGCCGCCGCGGCGGACGTCACACTCACGGCCGAGCAGCTCGACGCGCTGGCCGCGGCCGTGCCGGCGGACGCCGTGCGCGGCCCCCGCTACCCCAGCATGCGGGAGGTCGAGCGCTAGGACGGGCTCTGGGGCAGGCTCTGGGGCAGGCTGAAGTAGGCGCGGATCACGGTGGCGCCGGGGCGGGTGTGCACGCGCACCAGATCGCTGAGGAGGTTGACGATGAGCAGGCCGCGCGAGCCCGCGTCACGCGGATCGACCGGCCTGCGGCCCACCAGCGGGTCGGTGATGTGGCCGGTGTCGCTGACCTCGCACACCAGCGCGTCGTCCGCGGCCCACACCCGCAGCACGCCGGAGCCGCCGCCGTGGTCGAGACTGTTGGCGCCGAGCTCGGCCACCGCGAGCCGGATGTCGTCGAGCCGGTCGCCGTGGAAGCCCAGCGCGGCGGCCTCCCTGGCGGCCAGCACCCGCACCGCCGACAGGTTCGTGTGGTCGAAGCGCAGCGAGGCGCACCGCTCCGGCTCGTCCAGCGGCCGGTTGTGCCCGTCGACGACCAGCTCGGGGGCGTAGTCGTCGCTGGCCCACTCACGCGTCGCGTCACGCAGCACGGGGTGGGTGCGCGCCGCCTCGCGGATGACCTCGGCGGCCAGCCCCTCCACGTCGTACGGGCACAGGATCGTGACGTTCCGGCCCGTGAACGCCAGGTTGATCAGCGCCTCGTGCTGGGCGCAGGCCGGATACTCCGTCGCGCTGCGCCCCGCCCAGATCGGCTCGCCGATGATCCGCACGTGCCGGCCGGGATCCTGCCGGTCGGCGAAGGCCCGCAGCACGTTGGGGATGATCCGCCCGGGGTTGCGCCCGGCCTCGGTCATGTCGAGCAGCAGCACGCCGGCGGCCTGGGCGCCGAGCTCGGCCTCGATCAGCGCGAGGTTCCACGGCGGGACGGCCACGGCAACGGGCTCACCCGCCGCCAGACCTTCGCGGATGAAGGTCGTGGTGGCAACCAGATATTCGTCGACATCCCGGTAGAAGAGCGCCGGATGCACGAACGGTTCCGCCCACATCAGTACCACGTTACCTAAGGTTGATGACTTCACGACAATCTGTTGGGTACCTATTGAGGTGTGAAGAGAGTCCAGCTCATCCGCCGCCCCCGTCCCGAACGCCGCCCGTCTCCTCTCGACCTCCGCACCCCTTCCGGACGACGCCTCCCGTTCTAACCCCGTCACGCCTATGCTCGGGACATGTCGGAATTGCAGATGCGGGTCTCCGACGAGGACCGGGAGCGCACCACGCAGCAGCTCCAGCAGGCGTTCTCCGAGGGCCGGCTGACCCAGCCCGAGCTTGAGGAGCGGCTGGAGGCGGCGCTGTCCGCCAGGACCTACGGCGACCTGCTCGCGCTGATCACGGATCTGCCGAGCGCGCAGCCGCAGGCCGGCGACGTGGTGGAGCTGGGGTCGAAACACGGCAACGTCAAGCGCTCGGGTGACTGGGCCGTCCCGCGCCGGCTGCGCGTGTCCTCCAAGTACGGCAGCGTGGAGCTGGACTTCACCGAGGCCGTCGTCCCCCATCAGGTCGTCGAGGTCGAGCTGGATCTCACGTACGGGTCCGCCAAGATCATCCTGCCCGAGGGCGCCGTGGCGAACGTGGACGGCTTCCAGGCCGACTGGGGCCATCCGACGTCCAAGGTGCCGAGCAGGCCCCGGCCCGGCGTGCTCTGCGTGGTCATCACGGGCCGGGCCAAGTACGGCGGCCTCACCGTCCGCTATCCGCGCAAGCGCTGGTTCACCCACTGATGGAACAGGGCGAGGTGGTGCTCACTGGGCACCAGCACCCCGCCCTCCCGGTAGGCCCGTGACGACATGCCGGGCTGGGTCCGCTCGCAGGCGTCGAAGTCCTGCTCGTTGACCCGGTGGAACAGCTCGACCGACAGGCTCAGGTCGGCGCCGGACTCCACGACGTCGGGGTGGTAGAGCCAGTCGCACTCCACCACCGTGCGGTCGGCCGCCATCGGGTACATGCGGTGCAGGATCACGTGGTCGGGCACCAGGTTCACGAACACCTGGGGCTTGACGGTGATCGCGTAGTAGCGGCGGTCCTGCTCCCGCGACACGCCGGGCAGCTTGCCGAAGCCAGGGCTGCCGTCCACCGTGAACCCCTCGGCCCGCTCGGCGAACTCGGCGCCGTGGCCCACGTAGTACTGCGCCGCGTAGCCGCCGGCGAACTCGGGCAGCACGGCGGTCAGCTCCGGGTGGATGGTGGCGCAGTGGTAGCACTCCATGAAGTTCTCGACCAGGAGCTTCCAGTTGGCCTTGACGTCGTAGACGATGCGGCGGCCGAGCGCGAGCCGGTCCACGTGGTAGTGCTCGATGGCGGCGGGGTCGCCGAGCCGCTCGGTGGCGGCGTACGTCACGCTCTGCTCGAACGAGGGCGGCTCGGCGGCCAGGCACACCCACGCGTACCCGAGCCACTCGCGCAGGTGCACGGGCACCAGCCCGTACGCCACGCGGTCGATGTCGGGCATCTTGGCCAGGTTCGGTGCGGCGGCCAGCCGGCCGTCGAGGTCGTAGGACCAGGCGTGATACGCGCACCTGATCGTCCGCCTGACCTCGCCCGCCTCCTCCAGGCACAGGCGGGCGCCCCGGTGGCGGCAGACGTTGAGGAAGGCGCGCAGCAGGCCGTCGCGCCCGCGCACCACGATCACGCTCTCGCGGCCGACCTGCACGGTTCTGAACGCGCCTGGCCCCGGCAGGTCACCCGATCGCACGGCGCAGAACCAGAGGCTCTCGAAGATCTTGGCCTGCTCGTCGGCGAAGATCTCGGGGTCGGTGTAGGCCCGGCCGGGAAGCGTGGAGATCAAGCTCGACGTGGTGGTCAACCGACACCCCTTGTTGCGTATTACGCACCGAGTTGCTCTATATGCGACATCGTCAGACGGCCTCAGGAGGCTGTCAAGAGGCGGTTGCTGTAGCGGCGCAGCATCGAGGTGTAGACCCGCGTCGCCAGCCCGTCGGGGATCAGCCGCACGATCGGCCCCTGCCTGTCGGTCAGCTCCGTGCCCGCCATCCTGGCGGGCCTGCGCACCACCTTCGCCCTGGCCCGCTCGTACGCGCGCAGGTCCCCCAGGGAGCGGGCCAGCAGCCAGGCGTCCTCCAGCGCCTGGTTGGCGCCCTGCGCCATGGTGGGCGGCATGGTGTGCACGGAGTCGCCGGCCAGCGTGGTCGGGCCGTTGCCCCACACGTCGGGGATGGGCTGCTTGTGGTGGGGGAAGAAGTCGATGTCGGTGATCGTCTCCAGGATGCCGGGCACCGGGTCCGTCCAGCCGCGGAAGCGCTCCCGCAGCCGCTCCACCACGTGCGGGTCGTCGGCCCAGAAGGGCCGGCCGGGAGCCGAGCGCACGTCGAACCACCACAGCAGCCGTCCGCGGCCCGCCGGGATCAGCCCGCACAGGCCCTGCCGGCCCGCGATCATCACCGCCCGGTGCGACTCCGTCAGCGCCGTCGGCATGGTGGTGAACCCCTGCCAGGTGACCCAGCCGCTCAGCTTCGCCCGGTCGTCGCCCAGCAGGGCCTCGCGCACCACCGAGCGGCGGCCGTCGGCGCCCACCAGCACGTCACCGCGCACGGTGCGGCCGTCCGCCAGCCGCGCCTCGGCCCGCTCGGGCACCACGCGCTCGACCCGCGCGCCGTACGTCACCGGCACGCCGTCGGAGAGCAGCTCGACCAGCTCGCGACGGGCCACGTGCACGACGGGGTGGCCGTAGCGGCGCTCGGGCACGGTGAGATCGACGGTGAGCAGCGGCCGGCCGTCGGGCGCCCACGACTCCAGGGTCTCCAGCCGCCGGCCGATGCCCGCGTAGTCGGCCTTCAGCTCCTCGAGGATGGCCGTGCTGCCGGGCCAGAGGGAGACGGAGCCGCCGGCCGTGCGCAGCTCGGGGGCCTCCTCGTACACCTCGGGCTCGTGCCCGGCGTTGAGCAGGCCGCGCGCCAGGGCGAGCCCCGCGACGCCCGCGCCGACGACGATTACCCTCATTACGTCTCCTCATACTGAGACTCCGAATATCGGATACTAGGAGTATCACAATGTCTGCGCGCGGCCGCAAGCCCGACCCCACGGTCGACCACCGCATCAGGCAGGCCGCTGCCGGGCTGGTGCTCTCTCACGGTCTCGACTTCACCATGGACGACGTCGCAGCGGCGGCAGGCGTGGGCAGAGCCAGCGTGTTCCGCCGCTACGCCTCCAAGCGCGACATGCTGCTCGAAACGCTCACCGGCCTGATGAACGCGCACGTCGCCATCCCCGACACCGGCTCCCTGGAGGGCGACCTGCGCGTGGTGGTCGCCGACACGCTCGCCCTGTGGCACCAGCCGGGCGTGGCCCGCATGGCCAAGCAGGTGTACGGCGAGGCGGGCCGCGACCCGGCCGTGGCCGAGCTGATCCGCACCTCGATGCGCACCCGGATGGAGCGGTCGTGGGTGGTCTACGAGCGCGCGATCGAGCGCGGCGAGCTGCCGCCGAACGCCGACCTGTGGCTGCTCACGGACCTGTTCACCGGCTTCGTCGCCTACCGGGGGCTCCTGGATCTTCCGCTGCCCGATCCGGAGGAGATCGTGCAGGTCCTGCTGCACGGCTTTACGCCCGCTTGATACCCGTGGTGTTAGTGGGGTGCAAGCGGCGGTCAAGTCTGGGCCCATAATGTTCCCTTCGTTCGCTAAACCTACGAAGGGCACGGATAATGACTCCCCCTCGTCGTCGCCTCGCCGTCGCGGCCGCGACGCTGACCATTGCCGCTTTCACCACCGCCTGTGGTGCGATCGGCCAGGCTGTTGACTGCACTCAGGTCAGCCAGGAGATCACCAAGATCACCACCGAGTACAGCAGCTCCCTGAGCAGCGCCGCCACCGATCCCGCGGCCATCGACAAGGCGAGCCAGGAGACCGCCGACAAGCTCAAGTCACTCGCGAGCAAGTACGACGGCGACCTCGCCAGCGCGGTGAACGACATGGCCGCTCTCTTCGAGGGCATCAAGTCCGACAACATCGCCGCCGCGTCGGACACCATGAGCAAGATTCCCGACATCCAGGCCAAGATCGTCAGCGCCTGCGGCTGATTCGGGCTCGCGGCCGACGCGCGACCGCCTGTGGGGGGCAGGTCGGAGCGGGTGGCCGCGTCGTGACGGGCAAGACCGGCGTGGCGCGAGCGTAGGGGGCGCGCCACCTGCCGGAGGGGCGTGGCGCAGCTTGGGGGGCGTGCCACCCCCTCACACCGCCCGTCACGGTCTTCAGGCCACCGCGTGCGCCTCAGGCGCCGCGGTGGCCTTTCGCGTTCAGGCCGGTTTCATGCCCCGGGCCTGCTCGTAGGCCCGCTCGAATGCATGCCCCGGGCCTGCTCGTAGGCCCGCTCGAACCCTTCGAGCACCGTCGGCCACGACCCGGCCGCCGGCAGCGTCGCCCGGTTGTGCGCCGCGATGGACTCGCGCAGCTCGGCGTCGGCGCACAGCCGCGCCACCGCCCTGGCCAGATCGCCGAGCGTGCGCCCGAGCAGCCCCTCGGTGCCGTCCTTGACGAAGTCGGCGACCCCGCTCTGCGCCCTGGCCACCACCGGCACCCCCGCGGCCCGCGCCTCCAGCGCCGCGATGCCGAACGACTCGCGCGGCGCCGGCGCCACGAACACGTCGGCCGACTCCAGCACCTTGGCGATCTGCTCGCGGGTGTGCCGCCCGGGCAGCGAGACCCAGCCGCTCATGCCGTGCCGGTCGAGGAAGCGCGCCATCTGGCCCCGAGCGGGCCCGTCGCCGACGATCGTGGCCCGCATGGGGATCCGGGAGGGCACCCGCGCCCGGGCCGCCTGGAGCAGCTTCAGCAGGCGCACGGGCTGCTTGCGCGGCGCCAACCGGCCCACGGCCACGATGTGCACCTCCTCCGACGCCTCACGCCGCCGGCCGGGAGGCGGCGCCCAGCCCGAGAGGTCGAGCCCGTTGGACACCACCCGCACCGGCACCGCCGGCCCCGCCACCGCCCTGATGGGAGCCGCCGCGGCGGTGCTGACCGTGGTGGCCACCAGCCGCCAGCGCTGCCACCCGTACACCAGGCGCAGCAGCCGGTACATCGCCCGCGTCACCGGATCCCACATGCTGTGCACGGTCACCACGCACGGCACCCCCGCGCGGAACGCCGCCCGCACCCCCATCCACGCGAACGGCGAGACCGCCCCCGCGTGCACGTGCACCACATCGGGACGCGCCGAGGCGATGCGGCGTGTGAGATGCCCCACCCCGAACGGGTGCACGGGCAGGTCGAACGGCATCTTCGCGACGATCCTGTGCACCCCGGGCAGCGGCTCCCCCCTGGTCGCGGTGGCCACCGACACCTCGTGGCCCGCCTCCCGCTGGGTCCGCACGAGATCGGCGACCTGGACCTCGATCCCCCCGAGTCGCGGCAGGTAACAGTCACTCACGTGAAAGATCCGCACCCCTCCCAGACTAATCTGGGCGTGTGCCTCCACGTACCGCTGTGTTCTTCCATGCCCACCCCGACGACGAGGCCCTGCTGACGGCGGGCACCATGGCGATGCTCGCCGCCGAGGGGCACCGCGTGGTGCTCGTGGTGGCCACGGCGGGCGAGCGCGGCCTGGCCGAGATGGAGCCGGGCGAGGCGCTGGGCGAGACCCGGCTCAAGGAGCTCTACGAGTCGGCCGCGCTGCTCGGCTGCGCCCGCGTCGAGTGTCTCGGCTACGGCGACTCCGGGCTGAGCCCCAAGGGCGGCAGCGCCGAGGAGCGGCCCGACAACGCCTTCATCGACGCCGACACCGAGGAGGCCGCCAAGGCGCTGGCCGCGATCCTCCAGGAGGAGCAGGCCGACCTGCTGGCCATCTACGACCCGGCGGGCGGCTACGGGCACCCCGACCACGTGCAGGTGCACCGGGTCGGCAAGCGGGCGGCCGGGATCGCGGGCACGGAGATCGTCCTGGAGGCGACGGTCAACCGCGACCCGCTGCTGCGGCTGCTGCGGGTGGCGGGCCGGTTCTACAAGTTCCCGCCGGAGTTCGACGTACGCACGTTCGAGAGCGCGTACTCACCGGGCGAGGCGATCACCCACCGCGTCAACGTCCGCGGATACACCAGGCAGAAGCGGGCCTCCATGGCCGCGCACGCCTCCCAGGCCAGCGGCGGCGACAGCGACCGCACGCTCGCCGTGATGCTCAAGGTGCCCCGCCCGCTCTACCGTTTCGTCTTCGGCACCGAGTGGTACGTCCGCCGCGACCTGCCCCCCGGCGCCCGCCTCACTCATCCCTTCGACCGGTGGCCCAGCTAGTACTTCAGAACGACGAGGCCGCCCGCCGCCACGCGGCAGACTGGACCCCGATGAAGAACAAGTGGCTGCAGATCGCCCTGTCCGTGCTGTCGCTCGGCCTGGCCGTGCTGCTCGTGGTCTACCTCCCCCAGATCGTGCAGGCGCTGACCGGCAAGCCGGTCTCCTGGGCGGAGATCGGCCGGGTGTTCGGCGCGCTCGACGCCGGGGAGATCGCGCTGATGGCCGGGCTGTGGCTGCTCAGCCTGCTGGCCTACACGTTCGTGCTGACCAACTCCCTGCCCGGCCTGAACAACCTCCAGGGCCTGGCGCTCAACGCGGCGGGCAGCGCGGTCAGCAACCTGCTGCCGTTCGGCGGCGCCGTCGGCGTGGCGCTGTCGTGGGCGATGACCAAGGGCTGGGGCTTCACCAGCCGCGCGTTCGTGGTCATGACGCTGGTGAGCGGCGTGTGGAACACCTTGTTCAGGTTCATCCTGCCCGCGGTCGGGATCATCGCGCTGCTCATCGCCGGGCAGGCGCCCAACGCCACCGTCGCCAACGCGGGCTGGACGGGCGCGATCTCGATCATCGTGCTCTGCGTGGTCGTGGCCGTCGCGCTCTACTGGGAGCGCGCCGCAGTCTGGCTCGGCAAGGGACTCGACGCGGTGACCCGGCTGCTGCGGCTGAAGGTGCACGCCTCCGCGGCCTTCCACCGCCTGCGGGCCGACACCGCGGGCGTGGTGCGCACCCGGTGGCCCGGGCTGTCGCTGGGCATGCTTTTCTTCCTCGGTTTCCAGTGGGGAATCATGGCGGTCTGCATGCAGGTCACCGGCGCCTGGCCCGGCCTGGCCCAGTCGATCGCCGTCTTCGCCCTGTCGCGGGTGCTCACCAGCGCCCTGATCACGCCCAGCGGGGCGGGGATCATGGAGGGCGGCGTGGTGCTCCTGCTGACCTCCGCCTTCGGCGTGCCGGTCGCTCCGGCGACCGCGACCGCACTGCTTTTCGGCTTCTGGACTTACACTATCGAGATCCCGTTCGGCGGCCTGGCACTGGGCGCATGGGCGCTGCTGCGCAGGCGCAACGGCCGGAACGCCGGCGCGGAGCCCCCGTCCGCGATCTCGAAGGCCACCCAGTGACAATCCCAAACCCATCGCGTGCTAATCGACCACGGGCCTTGTGCGTGATTCGCAGGCCCGCATAGCGTGGCGGCTGACATGGTGGCGTTCCGAGTTCTGGGGCCAGTCGAGGCGTACGAACACGACGACGAACTCGACCTCGGCGGGTTGCGGCAGCGGGCCGTCCTCGCCCGACTTCTCGTGGCCAGAGGTCAGGTCGTGCCGGTTGACACGCTTCTTTACGATCTGTGGGACGACGACGCGGCCAAGGGCGCGCAGTCGGGGCTGCAGGTCTACATCTCGCGCCTGCGCCGCGTGCTGGAGCCCGGCCGCCCGCGCGGCGGGCCCAACCGGCTGCTGGTGACGGTCGCGTCCGGCTACGCGCTGCGCGTGGCCCCCGACCAGGTCGACGCGCTGCGCTTCGAGCAGCTCGTCCGCGCGGCCGGCGAGCACCTGGAAGAGGGTGACCCGCAGTCCGCCCGCGACCGTCTGGAGAAGGCGCTGGGGCTGTGGCGCGGCACCCCCTACTCCGACTTCGCCGACCAGGCGTGGGCCGAGGCCGAGGTCAACCGGCTGACGGAGCTGCGCCTGGTCTCCCGTGAGCGGCACGCCGACACGGGCCTGCGGCTCGGCCTGCACGCCGAGACCGTGCCCGACCTGGAGGCGCTGACCACCGAGCACCCGCTGCGCGAGGAGGGCTGGCGGCTGCTGGCGCTGGGCCTCTACCGCTGCGGCCGGCAGGGCGACGCGCTGGCCGCGCTGCGCCGCGCCAGGAACATCCTGGCCGACGAGCTGGGCATCGACCCCGGCCCCGCGCTGCGCAAGCTGGAGTCCGACATCCTGGCCCAGGCGCCCGAGCTGGAGCTGGCGCCCGCCCCCGCGCGGGCGCCGCGGCCCGCCGCGCCGGTCAGCGACACCTGGCCGCCGCGTCCCGCCGCCCCCATCGAGCCGCCGCCGCTGGAGCCCGAGCCGTTCGTCGGCCGCGACGCCGAGCTGACCAGGCTGACCACGGCCGCCTCGCGCACCGGCCGGTTCCAGGTCGCGATCGTGACCGGCGTCGCGGGCGCGGGCAAGACCACGCTGCTGCGCCAGCTGGAGAGCAGGCTGGGCGGCGACGGGTGGATCACCGCCTCCGGCGCCTGCCCCGACTCCAGCGCCACCCCGCCCGGCTGGGCCTGGGTGGAGATCCTGCGCACGCTCATCGGCATGACGGGCGCGGGCGAGTACGCCCAGCTCCTCGCGCCGCTGCTCGACGACGCCGCCCCCGACCCCGACGAGGACGAGGCGTCCGGCGGGTTCCGGCTGCACCGTGCGGTCGGCGGTTACCTGGCGGGCGTGGCGCGGCGCGGCCCCGTCCTGCTGACGCTGGAGGACCTGCACTGGGCCGACGACCAGACGCTCGCGCTGCTGCGGGCGCTGCCGAGCCTGCTGGCGACCAGCCGGGTGCTGCTCGTCGTGACGTGCAGGGAGAGCGAGCTCGACGACCGCCAGTCCGACGTGCTGGCCTCGCTGGCCAGGCTGGGGCCGCTGCGGGTGGGGCTGTCGGGGCTCGACCCGAAGGCCGTGGCCGAGCTGGTCAAGGCCACCTGCGTACGCGAGATCGACGAGGACGCGGTCGAGTCGATCGTGGAGCGCACGGGCGGCAACCCGTTCTTCGTCCGCGAGACCGTGCGCCTGCTCGACGCCGAGGGCGCGGCCGACCGGGCCAGCGCCACCGAGGTGCTCTCCCAGGTGCCGTCGGGCGTGCGCGACGTGCTGCGGCGGCGCATCTCGCGGCTGCCCGCCGGGGCGCAGCAGATCCTGCTGCAGGCCGCGGTGATCGGCCGCGACGTCGACCTCGACGTGCTGGTCGCGGTGGCCGTGGACGAGGAGTCGGTGATCGAGGCCGTCGAGGCGGCGCTGCTGGCGGGCCTGGTCACCGAGCCGGGCCCCGGGATGCTGCGCTTCGACCACGACCTCGTCCGCGACACGATCTACTCCGACGCCTCCAGGCTGCGCCGCACCCGGCTGCACGCCGCCGTGGCCTCGGTCATCGAGCAGCGCACGCCGTCCGACGTCTCGGCGCTGGCCCACCACTACTACCTGGCCGACGCCGCCGACAAGGCGGTGCACTACGCGGGCCTGGCGGCCGAGCAGGCCGAGCGGCGCTTCGCGCACCGCGAGGCGGCCACGCTGTGGGAGCAGGCCATCGCCGCCTTCGACCGCTCGCGCGGCGACGAGCAGAGCGGCGAGCAGCGGCCCGAGCGGGCCAAGGAGCGGCTGCGGCTGATGCTGCGCCAGATCAGGGCGCTGGCCCTGTGCGGCGACATGCACGCGGCCCGGCTGCTGCGGCGCCAGGCCATGGACGCCGCGCTGCCGCTGGGTGACCTGGAGATCACCGCGAAGGTGGCGGCGTCGCTGGCCGTGCCGCACAAGGGCATGGCGCGCGACTTCACCCGCACCGCGTGGGAGATCGTGGACGTCACCGAGAAGGCGCTCATGGAGCTGCCCGCGGGCGAGCAGCGGCTGCGGGCCAGCCTGCTGACCACGCTGGCGCTGGAGCTGGAGGGCTCCTCCTCGCCCGAGCGGGGCCGGCAGGCGTCGCTGGAGGCGCTGGAGCTGGCCCGGCAGAGCGGCGACCCGGCGCTGATCGCGGCGGCGCTGAGCGGGCGGCTGCGGCAGTCCTACGACATCCCCGCCGTCGACACGCGCGAGAGCATCGGCAGGGAGCTGCTGGAGGTCGCCCAGATCTCCGGGCAGATGGCCACGCAGGCGCTGGCCCACCTGGTGCTGCTGGAGTGCGCGGCGGCCAGGGGCGAGTTCAGCGTGGCCGACGAGCACGCGGCGGCGGCCGACCGCCTGGCCAAGCAGTACGATCTGTCGGCGCCCGCCGCGGTCGTGGTCTGGTACCGGGGCCAGCGGCAGATGATCGCCGGCGACTACGAGGGCGCCGAGCGGTCCTACGCGGAGGCGGCCAGGATGACCGCGCGGGCGGGCATGCTGGAGGGCCGCCAGGACCTGCCACTGATCACCAGGTTCTGCCTGCACCTGGTGGCCGGGCGGGCGGCCGAGATGGTGGACCTGCTGGCCGAGGCGCACATGCGGGGCGCCAAGTGGACGCTCGACGCGTACGCGCTGGCGCTGGCCTCGGCCGGGCACCAGAGCGACGCCAGGGCGGTGGCCGCGACCCGGCCGCCCGTGCGCCCCGACTTCCTGTACGAGCTGGCGATGACCTGGCGGGCGCTGGCCGGGATGCTGCTCGACGACCGGGAGCGGATGGTCGACTGCTACGACAAGCTCAAGCCGTTCGCCGACCGGGTGGCGGGCGCGGGCACCGGCGTGGTGGCGCTGTGGCCGGTCGCGCTGACGCTCGGCGACCTGGCCATCCGCCTGGGCCAGCCGGAGGCCGCGCGCGAGCACTACGAGAAGGCGCTGGAGGTGGCCGAGCGGGTGGGTGTGCCGCGCTGGGTGGAGGCCGCCAGGCAGTCGGTCAGCAGCTCACCTGGAAACGGTCGCTCGTGACCGGCTCGGCACCCTCGACCGCCAGCTCGATCCGGTACCAGCCCGGGTTGCCGGTGACCTGGGGGTGCCACTCGACCGTCCGCTCGGGAGCGGCGAAGCCGTCGTGGTCGGCCAGGTAGGTGCGCCAGGTCTTGGCCGACGGGCTCCAGCGGGCCAGCCGCCAGCTGTAGAAGACCGAGCCGGCGGGGCCGGGGCGCGCCACGCGGCTGCGCGCCACGTAGGACTTGGTGCAGCCGGGGCCCGCCTCGGTCAGCACGGCCACCGTCACCTTGCCCGCCGTGACGACCTGCTCGGCCGGGGCCGTGATGGGCAGCTCGCGGGCCGACAGGGTGACCTGGGTGGCGGGCTCGGCGATCGTCGTGCCGGCGTTACTGTAGGCGGTGAAGCCGACGTAGGCGCTGGTGAAGGCCAGGGCCGCCACGAACAACTTGGCGGCGTTGGCGGTCCCGCTGGTGAGGACGGCTGCGCTTCTCGTCGACATCTTCAACACCCCTCTTGGCTCATCCCAAGAGTGAGGGTGGGTGGTTGAGTGCTGGTTGTCGGCGGGTTGCACCTTTTGCGGGAGGCTTGCAAGGGCGGTGTGGCCCTGGCTCGCACCTGAAGGGTAAGGTAAGGCTGGCCTTAGGTTTGTGGAGGGGTGGTGGGCCGGGCATGAGGCAGGTAGTCGGCGCCGTCCCCGCGCCGGGCGAGCCGTTCTGGCTGGGGCTGCCGTACTGGCTCGTGGGAGCCGTCCTCATCCTGGCGCTGTTCGGAGCGTTCCAGGTCTACTACTGGGTCGGCCGCAAGCTCGGCGAGAAGCTGTACGACTCGCGCGTCGGCGTCAAGGTCGGGCGCGAGCGGATCCAGAAGATCGAGCACGTCGTCGAGCGGTGGGGGGCGCTGGCCGTCTACGGGTGCTTCTGGGTGCCCATGCTGCGGCACACGCTGCCGTGGGTGGCGGGGGCGTTGCGGGTGTCCTACCCCTGGTACGTGGTCGCCAGCGCGCTGGGGTGCCTGACGTGGGCGCCGCTGTGGTGGTTCGGCGGGACGGCGGCCGTGTTCGGCTGGATGGAGCTGGCCAGGCGGTCGCCGGTCGCGGCGGGGGCCGTGGCCGTGGTGGTGGCCGGGGGCGTGACCTGGCTGGTGATCCGGCGCCGGCGCAGGCGTCAGCGCGCCGGCGAGGACCAGGCCCTGGCCTCCTGACGCACACCCGCGGCCCGCGACCGCGCGTGGCGGGCGCGGGCCGGGAGGCCGTCAGGCGCCGACGTAGTCCGCCAGGTGCTCGCCCGTGAGCGTGGAGCGGGCGGCGACGAGGTCGGCAGGGGTGCCTTCGAAGACGACCCGCCCGCCGTCGTGACCGGCCCCTGGGCCCAGGTCGATGATCCAGTCGGCGTGCGCCATGACCGCCTGGTGGTGCTCGATCACGATGACCGACTTGCCCGCGTCCACCAGCCGGTCCAGCAGCCCGAGCAACTGCTCGACGTCGGCGAGGTGCAGCCCGTTGGTCGGCTCGTCCAGGACGTAGATCCCGCCCTTCTCCGCCATGTGGGTGGCCAGCTTGAGCCGCTGCCGCTCGCCGCCCGACAGCGTGGTGAGCGGCTGCCCGATCGTGAGGTAGCCGAGCCCGACGTCGGCGAGCCGTTCGAGGACGGCGTGCGCGGCCGGCGTGCGTGCCTCGCCCGCGCCGAAGAACTCCTCGGCCTCGTTCACCGACATCGCGAGCACCTCGCTGATGTCGCGCCCGCCGAGCCGGTAGTCCAGCACCGCGGCCTGGAACCGCTTGCCCTCGCACTCCTCGCAGGTGCTGGAGACGCCGGCCATGACGCCCAGGTCGGTGTAGACGACGCCGGCGCCGTTGCAGCCGGGGCAGGCGCCCTCGGAGTTGGCGCTGAACAGCGCCGGCTTCACGCCGTTGGCCTTGGCGAACGCCTTGCGGATCGGCTCCAGCAGCCCCGTGTACGTCGCCGGGTTGCTGCGCCGGGAGCCCTTGATCGGGCTCTGGTCCACCGACACCACGCCCGCGCCGGCGGGGATGGAGCCGTGCACGAGCGAGCTCTTGCCGGAGCCCGCGACACCCGTGATGACGGTGAGCACCCCGAGCGGGAGGTCCACGTCCACGTTCTTGAGGTTGTGCGTCGTCGCGCCGCGGATCTCCAGCTTGCCCGTGGGCTCGCGGACCGTCTGCTTGAGCGCGGCCCGGTCGTCGAGGTGGCGGCCGGTGATGGTGCCGGCGGCCCGCAGGTCCGCCACGGTGCCCTCGAAGCAGACGGTGCCGCCTGCCGAACCGGCGCCGGGGCCGAGGTCGACGACGTGGTCGGCGATCGCGATCACCTCCGGCTTGTGCTCCACGACGAGCACCGTGTTGCCCTTGTCCCGCAGGCGCAGCAGCAGGTTGTTCATGCGCTGGATGTCGTGAGGGTGCAGGCCCGCGGTGGGCTCGTCGAAGACGTAGGTGACGTCGGTGAGCGAGGAGCCGAGGTGCCGGATCATCTTGGTGCGCTGGGCCTCGCCGCCCGACAGCGTGCCGGCCGGCCGGTCGAGCGACAGGTAGCCCAGCCCGATCTCCACGAACGACTCGAGCGTCCGCAGCAGCGCGGTCAGCAGTGGCTTCACCGACGGCTCGTCCAGCCCTCTGATCCAGTCGACCAGGTCGGTGATCTGCATCGCGCAGGCGTCGGCGATGTTGACGCCGGCGATCCGCGACGACCGCGCCGCCTCGCTGAGCCGGGTGCCGTCGCACTCGGGGCAGGTGGTGAAGGTCACCGCCCGGTCCACGAACTCGCGGATGTGCGGCTGCATCGCCTCGCGGTCCTTGGACAGGAACGACTTCTGGATCCTCGGGATCAGCCCCTCGTAGGTGAGCGTGGACCCCTCGACCTTGACCTTGATCGCCTCCCGGTAGAGGAAGTCCCGCATCTCCTGCTCGGTGAAGTCGCGGATGGGCTTGTTCGGGTCCAGGAAGCCGGAGGCGGCGTAGGTGCGTACCGTCCACCAGCTGTCCGACTTCCAGCCGGGGATGGTGAACGCGCCCTCAGCGATCGACTTGGAGTCGTCGTAGAGCTGGGTGAGGTCGATGTCGGAGACCGTGCCGCGGCCCTCGCAGCGCGGGCACATGCCGCCCAGGCGTGTGTACGTCGCCCGCTCCGCCTTCTTGGCGCCGCGCTCGACGGTGATGGCGCCGCTCGCCCGCACCGTGGGGACGTTGAAGGAGAACGCGTTCGGCGAGCCGATGTGCGGCTGCCCGAGCCTGCTGAACAGGATGCGCAGCATCGCGTTGGCGTCGGTGGCGGTGCCGACCGTGGAGCGGGGGTCGGAGCCCATCCGCTGCTGGTCGACGATGATCGCGGTGGTCAGCCCGTCGAGCACGTCCACGTCGGGCCTGGCCAGCGTCGGCATGAAACCCTGCACGAAGGCGCTGTAGGTCTCGTTGATCATCCGCTGCGACTCCGCGGCGATCGTGTTGAACACCAGCGAGCTCTTGCCCGAGCCGGACACGCCGGTGAACACGGTCAGCCTGCGCTTCGGGATCTCGATGCTGACGTCCTTGAGGTTGTTCTCGCGCGCGCCGTGCACGCGGATCAAGCCGTGGCTGTCGGCAACGTGCGGCTCGGCAGGCTGCGTGTTCGTGGTCGTATCCCTGCTCATCGTGTCTCCATCCGTCAGGCCCGGCTGTGGGGCGGGGCCGCTCTCACGGTCTCCGTCGGTGCTCAGGCGTCCTGGAGCACGCCGAGGACGTTGCCGTCGGGGTCGGTGAAGGTGGCCACCAGCCGGCCGCCGCCCACGTCGCGGGGCTTGTCCTGGACCGTGCCGCCGGCGGCGGTGACCTCGGCCAGCTTCGCCTCGATGTCGTCCACCTGCCAGTACGCCACGGGCCCCGTCATGCCCTGCTCCGCACCGCCGGGGACCAGCCCGATGTGCTGACCCTCGGCCTCGAACCCGACATAGTAGGACTCATCGGTCTGAGGTGCGAAGCCGAGCAGCGCGGTGTAGACGGCCTTGGCCGCCGCGAGGTCGGAGACGGGGTGCAGCACGGTCTTGATGCCCTGGGTGGTCATGGGTCTGCTCCTGCAGTCGGGGGTCGTCGCGACCCGGGTGCGTCATCGGGCCGGGAATGCCCGAAGAACGGTGTATCTGCAGGTTAGGCGGGATGCCGTGAGCGACGCTTCTCGATTCCTGATCGGTTCGCCCGGCGCGGGAGGGGCCGGGGTCAGCCCGTCTCCGCCGGGGTTCCCGCGCCGCTCCGGTCGTCGATGGGGGCGTCGGGGGCGTTCCTGCGTACGGTCTCGATGCCGTTCACGCACGCCACCTTGTTCGGGAAACCCTCGCCGGTCGCCAGCGTCTGCCCGTTGTTCGCGACCAGCGCGAAACGGTAGCCGCCCTGGCCGTCCTCGCTGATGATGAATCTTCCTGCCATGGCCGCCGCTCCCCCGCCATATCGGATCTATCAATGATTTACCCCCATCTGAGGACGGCTCGCGGCCTATTCCGGCAAACGGCGCGTCCGGCTCTGTCAACATGATGTCCATGCGTATTGGGCGTTTGATGGGCTCTGTCGTGATCGCCTTGGTCGTCGGGGCCTCCTCCCCCGCCATGGCCGCCGACGAGCCGACCGTGGGGGCCAAGGCGGCATACGTCATCGACTCCGCTGGAACGGTGCACGTCGGCAAGCGGGAGACGAAGCGGGTGCCGGTGGCCAGCCTCGTCAAGATCATGACTGCGTACGTGGTGCTCCGCGAGGGCAACCTGACCGACACGATCACGATCACCGCGACCGACGTCAAGTACGCCGCCAAGAACGGCGCCGCTACGGCGGGCCTGCGCAAGGGTGAGCGCTTCACCACCCGGGACCTGCTGTACGCGCTCATGCTGCCGTCGGGCGCCGACGCGGCCAACGCCCTGGCCCGCCACTACGGGCCCGGCAAGACGGCCTTCGTCGCCAAGATGAACCGCACGGCCCGCTCCCTCGGCCTCACCGACACCCACTACACGAACGCCGACGGCATGCCCACCCCGGCCAACGGCGGCTACTCCACGGCCGTCGACCAGGCCAAGCTGGCCGGGCTCGCGCTGCGCAGCACCGTCTTCACGACCGTGGTCGGCAGCCAGGCGCACAAGGTGACCAAGACCAAGGTGCACCGGGCGCACACCTGGCGCAACACGAACAAGCTGCTCACGCGGGCCGACGGGGTGCTCGGCGTGAAGACCGGTTACACGAACGCGGCCGGTTACTGCCTGCTGTTCGCCGGCGAGCGCAACGGGCTCCAGGTCGTGGGCGTGCTGCTGGACGACGGGAACGAGCGCCGCTTCTCGACGGCGGAGAAGCTGCTGGACTACGCGGGCGAGCAGATCGGTCTCGGCTGACCGCCCTCGGCTGACCGCCCTCGGCTGACCGCCCTCGGCTGATCGGCCTCGACTGATCGGCCTCGGCTCACCCCGCCCGCTCGCGCGATCGCCGCGCCGTCAGCCGAGAACGGTGCGGCCGTCGCGCCGTCAGCCGAACACGATGCGGCCGCTGCCAGGCAGGGTGGCCATGCCCTGGGTGGCGCAGCCGAGCAGGCCCATGGCGGGGGTGATGCCGCCCTTGACCGGCTTGCCGGCCAGCCACCCCGCCGCGACGGTGCCGGTCAGCAGCGTGTCGGCCGGCCGCCGGGCCACCAGCCGATCGGCCCTGACCCGCAGCCGTGAGGTGCCGACGGGCCGCCCGTTCGCCCCGAACCAGGTGATCACGGCGCTGCCCCGCACCTGACGGGCGCTGGTGCACGACGCCTGAGCGGTGGCCTTCACGCTCCCCCACCCCGAGCGCAGGAGCGCGGCCGTGCCGTCGGGCGAGGTGCACCCGGTGAGCTCCAGATGCCCGCGCGCCGCGACCCGCCGCGGCGTGAGCCCCAGCTTCGGCTCGAACACCAGCGGCCGCGCGGCCGGAGTCGCGACCGCGCAACTCAACGCGCCCTTCTCCGCCGCCCGCGCGCCGAAGGCGTCCGGGCTGAACGGCCGGACACCGAAGCCCTCCGGCCCCGCCACCCCGGACGAGCCCAGCGCCCCGGCACCCAGCGCCCCGGCACCCAGCGCCCCGGCACCCAGCGCGCCAGAACCCGGCGCACCTGAACCCAGCGCGCCAGAACCCAGCGCCCCGGCGCCGAACGCCCACGGGCCGAGCGGCCCCGCATCGGACGGCACCGGCCCCAGCGTCCCCGCCGCGGTGACCAGTCCGATGATCCAGACCACGTTCATGGAGCCCCCGCTACTGCACGCGATTCTGTAACCGATCGCTCACATTCTGCATCATCACAGCGGGCGGCACACCGGATCCAGCCGGTCGGCCGTCCACCTGAGCGAGTACGCCAGCCGCACGCGAACCCGCGCGGCCGGCCGCTCCGGACGCCGCGGCGCCCCGGGCAGCGCTTCGCCGAGCGACCCCCGATGCCCCATTGCGGTCTGGTGGGCGAGGACTTGCATGGCATCCATCCGATCCTCCTTAATCAATTAAGAGCTTAATCAATTAAGAAGGATGCGGCAAGCCTCTTCGATACGGTGGCCCCATGGCCAAGGTCACGCTGCAGACGATCGCCGACCGCCTCGGCGTCTCCAGAGCCACCGTGTCCTACGCCTTCTCCCGCCCCGACCAGCTCAGCGACGGCCTCCGGCGGCGCATCCTGGAGGTCGCCGACGAGCTCGGCTACGCCGGCCCCAACCCGACCGCCCGCTCGCTCCGGCTCGGCCGCGCGGGGGCGCTCGGGCTGCTCTTCAGCGAGACGCTGGCGTACGCGTTCGCCGACCCGTACGCGATCGGCTTCTTCCAGGGGCTGGCCACCGCGGCCGAGGACGCGGGCGTGGGCCTGCTCATCCTGCCCCTGCCGCACGGCGACCGGCGCAGCGACACGGTCAGGGACGCCGTGGTGGACGCGTTCTGCGTCATGTCGCTGCCCGACGGGCATCCGGCGCTGGCGGAGGTGCTGGCCAGGAAGCTGCCGGTCGTGGTGGTGGACGAGCCGTACGTGCCGGGCCACCCGTTCCTCGGCATCGACGAGCCGGCGGCGGGCGCGGCGGCGGCGCGCCACGTGCTGGAGCTCGGCCACCGGCGCCTGGGGGTGGCCATGGTGGGGCTGCACGACGACGGTCACACCGGCTGGGCCGACCCGCAGCGGCAGCGGGCGGCGCCGTTCGCGGCCATGCGGGCGCGGCGCCAGGGCTACCAGCAGGCCTGCGAGGAGGCCGGCCTCGACTGGGCGGGGGTGCCGTTCTACGAGGTGGCGCGCAACTCGCGCGAGGCGGGGCGGCGGGCCGGCCACGCCCTGCTCGGCCGCGACCCGCGGCCCACCGCGATACTCACCAACACCGACGTGCTGGCCCTCGGCATCCTCGACGCCGCCGCCGACCTGGGGCTCAAGGTGCCCGAGGAGCTGTCGGTCGTCGGCTTCTCCGACAGCGCGGCCGAGGAGGCGGGGCTCACCACGATCCGCCAGGCCAAGCAGGAGATGGGCGCGGCGGCGGGCCGGCTGCTCCTGTCGGGCGGCACGGCTCCCCCGGAGCGGCTGCTGTTCCCGTACGAGCTGGTCGTCCGCACCTCCACCGCCCCTCCCCCTCGGCCGTGACCTGCGCGCCTATCTTCGCGACACGAACTAACCAGGGAATTCCCCGCGAAATCCGGCCTCTCCCTCGTTTCCGCAGGTAGGGTGAGGTCCACACCCCTCCCCTAAGGACACCTCATGGCGGAATTCTTCGAGGTCCGCATGACGATCGGGAGCCACGAGAGAGCGGCCGAGCTCGCGCACGGCATCCTGCTCGCGGGCCTGGCCACGTCGATCGACATCGCAGAGGCCCCGGACCAGCCGATCCACCGCGATGAGCCTGTCTGGCAGCTCACGCTCATCACGACGGACGAGCAGGTCCCCAGCTTGGAGCAGCACATCAGGAGCAACGGCGACGACGCCGCCGTGGTCTGGAGGCCGGTGGTCCACGACTTCGACAGCCTGCCCGACTGGCTCACGGACGACCAGCCGTGAGCCCTCGGGCATCAGTGGCCGCGACGCCGGAAGGTCTGCGCGCCGGTGCGGTGCACGGCGGCCTTGACCAGTCCGAAGATCGCCCCTTGCAGGGCCGCCGCGACCAGCACCTCGGTCCAGCCGCGTTCGAGGTCGTCGGCGTCCGGGGCGTCGTCCTGACCTGACGCGAACTTCCAGGCCCGCTTGAACAGAGCGGACGCCAGCACGCCGCCCAGCAGGCCCATCCCCAGTGACGTGGCTTTCTCTACGGGTTGCATGGCATCTCCTTACCGTGACGTGGTGTGTGCCCGTGCCCTGTACCGACGGGTTGACACCTGCCGCGGCGGCCATTGCCGTCTAGGGCCAGCGCAGAGGTGACTCGGAGCTCACGTCCAGCCCGGCGACCCGATCCCTCCAGTACGCCCGGCCGTCACGGATGCGTCTCGCCAAGAACGGGTCCAGGCATGGAGTCTCAGCGATCGAGGCCAATCGCCGAACTGCCTCTTCGGGCGCGCCTGCTTCGCCGATCCAGTGCGCGAGGCGCGCCAGGATGCCGAGCCGGTAGACGTCCGACTCCCCCAAGCTGGATGCGGTCTTCCCCGCGAGTTCCTCGAGCATGGCGACTGCGGCCTCGGGATCACCCGCGCAGCCTGTCCATGAGGCGAGCCCTCTGGCTGTGACGACCTGATCCATGGTGAAGAGGCCCGGGTCGGCGAGACCGGCCAGATGGTCCATGACCTCTTGATACTCTCTGACCGCATCCGCGTGTCGGCCCAGGTGTCCCAGGGCGTCCGCGCGACCGCACCTGGCAGAGAGCGTTCTGATGTGTAGCGGGCCGTCCATCGCGGCGAATGCCTCGACGCTCTGGGACCACAGGGTAAGGGCCTCGCCATGGCGTCCGGCCTTCTTCAAGAGCCACGCGCACTGCTGCCTGAGTTGCAAGCTGACGGGATCGGTCGTTCCGCGGAGCGCGAATACCCTGTCGAGCAGTGCGGTGGCCGCTTCCGCGCCGGCGGGGGGATCATGGTCGGCCGTCATCGTGGCCACCGCTTCCTGGACGCGGATGGTTCGTTCGTCGTCCTCTCCCAGGGCGAGACTGAACTCCTCCGCCAACGCGGTACCGCGGCTGACCGCGGCTGCGGCGTCGCCCCGGTAGAAGATCCACCACACGGTGTCGGTCATGATGCGCACCGTCGTCTTGTGGCCGGCGCCCAGTGCATGCCTCGCCTGGCCGGCGAGCCGGTCCAACGCAGCACAGGCTCCGGCGGCATCACCGTTCTCGCCCCTCTGCCAGGCGATGATCCTGCGGGCTTCGAACCAGTCAGCCGACCCACGAGCGACACGTCGCATCACCGTCCTGGACAGTTCCGCCGCCGCCGCTTTCCCTTCGAGCTCTTCCAGCAGGTAAACGGCCGGTGCGAGCGCACTGATCTCCCCGGCGTCGAGCGCCATGTGATAGGCCTGCCTCGCGATGGCCTGCTTCTGCCAACTTTGCGCCGCCTCGCCCAACGCCACAGCCTCCTGAGGGCTCGCCACGCAGAGCAGCGCCCGCAACGCCGCCCCCGGAATCGGATCCTTCGGCACCGCATCGATCAGATAGTCGAACGCCAGGTGACACTCACCGCCGGCCTCCGGAAGCAGCAGGCTGCTGGTGGCGTGGAGCGGCGCGCCCGCCCAGGCGAAGGCGTTGTCGAGGCTCTCCGGCCGCAGCAGGAGCCCACCTCGCCTGTCCAGGTAAGCCTCATGCATCGCGACGAGAACGGCCGCCGGCACACCTCTGTGCACCCCCGCCCGCCGGGCATCCACAGCCGCCAGAACCAGCGCCGCCCCGCGCGGGTTCGCCCCGGGAGCCCAGGCGTCGTGCCACTGGCTCAGCAACTGCGGCCCGGCCGCGAGGAACTCCGCGACGCCGAACCTCCCGGCCTGCGCGACGGCCGTCGCCATCCGGGCGTCCGCCACGTGGTCACGGGCGCGGGCCAGCTCCTCCTGCGACCACAGCCGGTTCACGTCGACTCGCGTGGCCAGCCGGAGCACGTCCCTGCCCTGGCGGGCCGTATCGGCGGCGACCACGTCGCTCGCCGCCGAGAAGAACTTCCGGTATTCCTCTGACCGCATCGTGGCCACGATGTGGCGCGGCCTGCCTGGAGCCTCCAGCATGCGCTGCACGTCCTGCCCGGTCAGCCCGCCCTGGCCCAGGAAGCGCTCCAGGTCGTCGAGCCACAGCACGCTGCCGGAGGCCGCGACCACCGTGTCGACCGCCACCCGCGCGCCGGCGGGGCTCGTCGGCTGGACCAGCCGGCAGCGGGGCAGCACGCGGCGGACGACCTCGAGGGCGAGCCGGGACTTGCCCGCTGTCGACTCCCCGACCAGCAGGACGTATCGATCGCAGGTGAGTGCGTGCTCGACCCGTTCGTCCACGTCGCGCCGGACGTAGGCAGGGGGCGACCGCTTCCCGTCGGACGCGGGAGCTGCCGGGTGCACCCCGAAGGTCACCGGGTCGTCCAGGTGCCGGACGAGGGGGAGGCGGCCACGTCTGCCGGCCCGGAGCAGCTCCCGCCTGGTCCGTACGCCGTCGGCGCGCTGCTCGATCCTCTTGGTGCCCACGGCGGCCAGGACCCCGTTGGCCACCGCGACCGCCGCCACCACGGCACCGGTCACGCCCACCGGCACCTTCAGCACGGCCGCCAGGCCCGCGAGGGACACGGCGAGAATGACCAGAACCCAGCCGCCGGCCTGCCTGGAGGCATTCCTCATGCGGTCGCCGCCTCTCGACGCGGGCGCTCGCGTTGATTCTCCCCCACGCCACGGCCGTGGCAACGGAACCGTTCTGTCAGCAAGTCCTTCCCTGGCCCGCCGGAACGTGGCTCGCCCGCATCAGCCCGTGGCAGGCGATGGCCGCCGCCGCGACCACGTTCAGCGAGTCCACGCCTGCGGCCATCGCCGCCGCGCTCATCGGGATGCAGACCGCCTGGTCGGCCTCGGCCAGCCAGTGGGAGGAGAGCCCGTCGCCCTCCGCGCCCAGCAACAGGGCGACCCGGTCGGCCGTGGCCACCTCCTCGATGGGGACGGCGTCCTGGGCCGGGGTCAGGGCGAGGGTCTGGAAGCCCGCCTCGCGCAGCCTGGCCAGCCCCTGGAACCAGTCGTCCATCCGCGCGTACGGGATGGAGAAGACCGCCCCCATCGACACCTTCACCGCCCGCCGGTACAGCGGGTCGGCGCAGCGGGGTGACAGGATGATCGCGTCCACCCCCAGCGCGGCGGCGGACCGGAAGATCGCCCCCACGTTGCTGTGGTCGACCAGGTCCTCCAGGACGAGGAGGCGGCCGGCGGCGCCCTTCAGGAGGGAGTCCATGGCGGGCAGCGGCAGGCGCTCCATCGAGGCCAGCGCTCCCCTGTGCACCTGGAAGCCCGCGATGCCCGACATGATCTCGTCGCTGACGACGTAGACGGTCGCGTCGCCGAGGACGTCCTCCAGCGGGGCGAGCCAGCGGCGGGTGGTCAGGACCGAGCGGACGGGGTAGCCGGCGCCGATGGCCCGGCGGATGACCTTCTCGCCCTCGGCCAGGAAGAGGCCGCGCTCGGCTTCGAGGCTCTTGCGCAGCTCGACGTCCCTGAGCCGGGTGTAGTCGGACAGGCGGGGGTCGTCGGCGTCGGTGACGTACTCAAGCACCTTCCGATACTGCCATGCGCCGCCTGACCTGCCAGACCACGGCGTAGCAGAGCAGGACGGCGGCCAGGCCGATCACCGTGCCCGCGCCCGTCTTGGTGATCACGGCGGCGACGCCGAAGGCGGGGTTCGGCTCGTCGATGACGGGCCAGCAGAGGGCGCCCGCCAGGATGCCGGCGCCGGAGGCGGCCAGCGTGGTCCAGCGGGCGCGGGGTGTCAGGCGCAGCCGGTCCGGTACGGGCGCCGCGGGCATGCGGGACAGCCCGCGCCACCCCCACCACACCACCACGGCCAGGCCGATCGCGGAGGAGACGTACTGCAGGAGGCGGAAGAGCCTGATCACCCCGAAGACGGACACCGACAGCCACGCGCCCCACTCGACGGGGCCGGTGGAGTGGGTGAAGGAGTCCCACAGGACGTGGGTGGCGGCGCCGGCGACGGCCCCGGCCGCCATCGGCAGGAGGCGCAGCCGGTCGGGTACGAGGAGCGCGGCGCGGCCCGCCAGCCCGGGCGGGAGCAGGGCGATCAGGGGGTCGCGCAGGACGGCGTGGAAGATCGGCAGCAGGATCAGGACCGCGAGCGGGTCGATCGTCAGGACGCCGATCCAGGAGTGCGTGTCGGTGTAGTCGGGCATGAACGGCAGGAACACCGGCAGGTCGGGCACCATGGCGCCGAGCGCGAGCGCCCACGGGTCGAGGTACCTGCGCAGCCGCGCCGAGCCGATCATCGGCAGCACGGCAGCGACATGACTGGGCGTGAACGGCACCGGCGTCTCCCCCTCGTGAACAGGCCCCCGCTGATCATTATGCGACCGGAATTTGACCTTGCTTTGCCGGCGTCCTACCAGGTCACGGGCGGTAGTGGGTACGGTACGTATCGCTGTCGACGGCCGGATAAGCCGGGAGTTCGGGGGTTCATGGTGCCTGATCAGCGAATTCAGGAGCATCCGGCCGCGTCAGCCGAATGGTTGCGTGCCGCGCGCGCCGCTCGTTCGCTCTCCGTGGCGACGCTGGTCTGGCTGGGCGTGGAGAGCACGCTCGGCCTGGCCGCGGGGCTGGCGGCACACTCGGTGGCGCTCATCGGGTGGGGGCTGTCGGCGTTCGTGGAGGCGGCGGCCAGCCTGATCGTGGTGTGGCGGTTCACCGGGGCGCGCACGTTGTCGCCGAGCGCCGAGAGCACCGCCAGGAAGGCGGTGGCGGTGAGCTTCTGGCTGCTGGCGCCCTATCTCGTCATCCACGTCGCGCACGACCTGGACGCGGGCCTGCGGGCGGCGCCGAGCGTGCTGGGGATCGTGGTGACCACGGTCAGCCTGGTCAGCATGCCGGTGCTGGGCATCGCCAAGCGGCGGCTCGGGGCGCGGCTGGCGTCGGCGGCCACCTCGGGCGAGGGCACGCAGAACCTGATCTGCGCGGCCATGGCGGCGGGGGTGCTGGCCGGGCTGTGGCTCGCCACCGTGGGCTGGTGGTGGGTGGACCCGCTGGTGGCGGTGCTGCTCGCGGTCGTCGCCGTACGGGAGGGCAGGCGCGCCTGGCGCGGCCACACCTGCTGTCATTGACACGAGATCACGGTCACGCTCTCCAGCAGATATCACCACACTGGGTAATCGTCGCACCAAAAGGGCTGTTTTGCCACAGAGACCGCACCGAGTATCGTTCCCGAAGTATTGCGGAGCATCTCCCGCTAGGGTCTCCGGAAGGTCACGAGAACACCTAAGAGGACATCGTGGGGCGACACCGCACAGACGATCTCGACGGCGGATACAGGGCCAACGAACCACCAGCACCGCGCAGGCGAGCCAGACGCGGCCGGGGGCGAGTGCTCGTACCGCTGGCGGGAGCCGTCGCCCTGGCCGTGCTCCTCGGCGTCGCGGCTTTCGTGATCTTCAACCGGGATCACGACTGCTCCGGCGGCAAGCTGGCGCTGCGGGTCGTGGCCACGCCCGACATCCAGCCGGCGCTCAACAAGATCGCCGGTAACTACAACAAGGCGCTGCACTCGATCGACAGCAAGTGCGTCGAGGTGACGGTGGCCAAGGAGGCCGCGGCCAGGACGGCGAACGCGCTGGCGGCGGGCAAGGCCACGGCCGACTTCTGGGTGGCCGACTCCAGCCTGCTCATGGAGAGCATCCGCAGCACCGGCAACGGCGACGCGATCCCCCAGGTGGACGGGTCGATCGCGACCTCTCCCGTGGTGCTGGCGGCGGCGAAGTCGGCCGCCTCGAAGCTGTCCGGCACGTTGCAGCCGAGCTGGGTCTCCATGATCTCGGCGGCGAACGTGGCCAACGTGGACGGCCCCGGCAGGAAGGTCCGGGTGCTCGCCCTCGACCCGCAGAAGAACTCCGCGGGCCTGGCGGCCCTGCTCGCCGCGGCGGGCACGGCCAGGGCTGCCAAGCAGGACAAGGCGCTGGTGGGCGCGCTGAAGGAGCTGTCGGGCCAGCTCGCGTCCGACTCCACCGCGCTGCTGGCCAGCCTCACCGTCAAGTCGGGCAGCAGGGTGCCGGTGGGCGTCACCTCCGAGCAGGCCATCTACGCGCACAACACCAAGAAGCCCGAGTCGCCGGTGGTCGCCCTCTATCCCAAGGAGGGCACGCTCAGCCTCGACTACCCGGTCACGATCCTGACCAAGGACCCCGACACGCTGAAGGCGGCGGCGGACTTCAAGCAGGACCTGACCACCGAGTCCGCCAAGAAGATCCTGCGTGACGCCGGCTTCCGCGGCACCGACGGCAAGGCGGGCGACGCCCTGTCGGAGGACAAGGGCTTCACCGCCGAGACCCCGGCGGCGCTGGACCCGCCGGACGGCGCGACCGTGGCCCGCATGGTGCAGACCTGGACCCGGCTGAACCTCGGCACCCGCCTGCTCACCCTGCTCGACGTCTCGGGCACGATGGCGCTGCCCGTCCCCGGCACGAGCATGACCCGCATGCAGGCCATCAACCGGATCGCCACCGAGGGCCTGGCGCTCTTCCCCGCCGGCTCGGAGATGGGGCTGTGGTCGTTCTCCACCCACCTGGACGGCCAGGGCAAGGACTGGAAGGAGCTCGTCTCGGTCGGGCCGCTCAGCGAGACGATCGACGGGGCGACCCGCAAGGAGCAGCTCGTCAGGACGTTCGCGCAGCTCCAGGCCAAGTCCACCGGCGACACCGGGCTCAACGACACGATCAAGGCGGCCTACACGGAGCTGACCAGGACGTTCCAGGAGGACAAGGTCAACACCCTCCTGATCCTCACCGACGGCGCCGGCAACGACGACCCGGACGGCGGCGTGAAGAACGCCGAGCTCCTGCAGTTCCTGAAGAAGACCTACAACCCGAAGCGGCCGCTCACCATCCTGCTCATCGCGTTCGGCCCGGACGCCAAGAAGGGCAGGGCGCAGATGGAGGCCGTGGCCAAGGCCACGGGCGGCGAGGCGTACATCGCCGAGGACATCCTCCAGGTCCGCGACTTCTTCCTCCAGGGCATGGAACGCCGCCTGTGCATGCCGAACTGCGACGGCTGAGTCAGCAGACGGCCGAGTCAGCAGACGGCCGAGTCAGCAGACCCGCCATGCTCGTTGGGCATGGCGGGCGAACCTGGCCGATCGAGGCGGCGTCCTCTCCGCGTGGGGCTTGTCTGAGCGTCCTACCTGCGGGGAGGGAAATCCGTGCCTGGATGGCCGACCGTCGATCGCGCGGGCGATCAGGAGCTGGTCGAGGCTCTGCGCCGCGCGGAGAGCGCCGCTCCCGCCACGCTCTACGACTCCTACGCGGAACGCCTGCACGACTACGCCTTCACCCTGTCCGGCCGGTACGACGTGACGGCGGACTCCGTGCACGACGCGCTGGTCACCGCCCAGGGCTGCGTGGCCCGGCTCAGGGAGCCCGGCCGGCTGCGGGCCTGGCTCTACGCGCTCACCAGGTTCCAGGTACGCGCCAGGATGGCCCGCCGCTCCGGCACCCCGTCCGGCGGCATGCCCCTGCCCGAGCTGCCCGAGCCGGGCGAGCACGGCGACCGCGAGCTGACCGGCCTGGTCCACGAGGCGCTGGGTGAGCTGAGCAAGGCCCAGCGCGAGGTGCTGACGCTGTCGGTGCGCCACGGCCTGACCCCCTCGGAGGTCGGCGCGGTGCTCGGGCTGACCTCCCGGCAGTCGGCCGCCAGGCTCGGCCGGGCCCGCGACCATCTGGAGAACGCCGCCGCGGCCGTGGTGCTGGCCAGGACGGGCCGGGCGCACTGTCCCGACCTGTCGGCGATGCTGGACTCCTGGGAGGGCCCGCTCACCCCGCTGCTGCGCCGCCGCCTGTCGGGGCACATCAGCGGCTGCGAGGTGTGCACCGAGGGCAGGCACCGTCAGGTCTCGGCGGCGAAGCTGCTGGACATGACCCCGGTGGCCCATCCGCCGATCTCGCTGCGCCGCCGGGTGATCGACACGTGCGTCCGGCCCGAGCTGGACGAGACCCGCGTGCTGATCACCGATCGGGGTGACAGCTTCGACCGGGCGGGGTTCCCGGTGCCCGCCGATCGCGGCGCGCGCCGCCGCCGGCCGCGCAGGCTGGCGCCGCTCGTGCTGGCGGGCGCGTGCCTGCTGGCCGCGACGGGCGCGGTGGTGGTGATGAACGGCGTCGGCACCTCGGGGACGACCACGCTGCGGCCGATCCCCTCACCGGCGGCCCCGGCCGAGGAGAGCCCGGCCCCGGAGCCGGTGATCGAGGAGGACGAGCCGGAGGCGACGCCCACGCCCACGCCGACGCCGAGCGCGAGCCGTACCCCGTCCCCCCGGATCACGCCGCCGGCGGCGGCGCCGCGCAGGAGCAGCAGGCAGGCCGCCGCGCCCACGACCTCGCGGCGCAGGCCCGTGCCCGCCGCCAGGCTGCGGACCTCCTGCCCGCAGACGATCGTCGGGGTGGCCAGGATCGGGCTCGGCGCCCGCCACGCCGCAGTCTCCTGGGTGGCGACGGCCTCGCAGGGCCTGGACGTGCACCCGGCGAGCGGGTCGGTCAGGGCGGGCGCCTCCGTCACGGTGCTCGTCACGGTGGCCGAGCCGAACGCCGCCGGCAGCGGCCGCGTCACCTTCACCTCGAACGGCGGCACCGCGACGTGCTCGCTGTCCTGGCAGGGCGACGACGACCCCGAGCCGCCGACCGACGACCCGACGGCGACCGGCGAGCCGAGCGAGTCGCCGACCGCCGGAGTGGCCACCACGTCGCCCCGCGGTTCCGTGGAGCAGCCGAGTGCGGACTCATAGTAAGTCCACAGTTTTAACACGACAAATATGCATAAATCGGACCCTGACTCGTGAACCCTAGGCTACATAGGGCATTCTGGTGTGCTTGGGGACCGCGCCTGTGCATGACGATTACTTGACCGTGTGTCGAAGGTCACACGAGAAACTTCTGCGTGCCGGTAAACCAGAGCGCGGTGCCAAGCGTCGGCATTGACGTGTCATAGCGTGGATTGGTCCCATGAACTGCGATCAATCGCGCGCTACAACCAGCAAGAGCAGGAGAGAGACAGGAGATGCTCAAGCAGCACCGCAGAGCGCTGGCCTGGCTGGTCGCGCTCGCCTGCATAGCGGGAGCGGTCATCGCGCTGTTCGATATCGAGACACCGCTGCGCCCGTTCCTGATCTCCTTGTTCCTCTTGGTCGTGCCAGGAGCGGCAGTGGTGGGACTGTTGCGTGATCGTGACCCCCTCGCCGCCCTATCCGTAGGAGCCGCGGCGAGCCTCGTACTCAACGTGCTCCTCGCCGAGGCCATGCTGCTCTTCAACGCGTGGTCGCCCCGAGCCGGCGTCGCGACGGTGGCCGTGCTCGGCGGGTTCATGTACGTGCTTCGCGTGTTGTACCGGGGGAAGAGCATGCAGACCGAACAGGGGGCCAGGGCAAGGTGAACATCCAGGTAGTTCGGCCGGGAGAGCTCGGGGACTCCGAGCGGGCCCGATGGCGGGAGCTGCAGAAGGCCGACCGCAGTCTGGACAACCCGTTCCTGTCCGTCGAGTTCGCCGTGGCGATGGACCGCTTGCGCGACTACGTGAGGGTGGCGGTCATCTCCGACGGGGGCGGCGTCAAGGGGTTCTTCCCGTACGAGCGGCACAGCTTCGGCATCGGCAAGCCGCTCGGCGGGTTCCTGACCACGTGTCACGGTCTGATCGCGGTCCCGGACCTGGAGCTCGACGCCAAGGCGCTGCTGCGGGCCTGCAAGCTGAGCGTCTTCGACTTCGACCACCTGGTGGCGGGGCAGCCGACCTTCGCGGCGTACGAGGCCGACGTCAGGCCGGCGCCGGTCATGGACTTCACCTCGGGCTTCGAGGCCTGGGTCGAGCAGGTCAAGGCCAACTCCCCCAAGAACCTCAAGACCGTCCGCTACAAGGAACGCAAGATGGGGCGGGAGCAGGGCGAGCTGCGCCTGGAGTGGGCCTCGGCCGACCCCGAGGTGCTGCGCACCCTGCTCGCCTGGAAGTCCGACCAGTACCAGAGGACTGGCCGGGTGGACAGGTTCGCACAACCGTGGATCGTCGAATTGACGGACATGATGCATGCCGAGAACTCATCGGACTTCGCGGGTGTCCTGACCATGCTTTATGCCGGTGACGTACCGGTAGCAGGGCATTTCGGCCTTCGTACGGCGACCACGCTTGTAGGGTGGTTCCCCGCCTACGACACCGAGTACGCCCGCTACTCGCCGGGCATCGTCCACCACCTCCAGATGGCCGAGGCCGCCGCGAACGCGGGTCTGCACATGGTCGACATGGGCAAGGGCGGCAAGGAGTACAAGGACTGGCTCAAGAGCGGGGTCCTGTACGTCGCCGAAGGCCGCGTCTCGCGTCCGTCCGCCTCGGCGGCCGTTCACTGGATGGGCCGAACTCCTTTCAACAAGGCCCGAACAATTGTCATGGACCGACCGTCTCTCTATAAGGCGGCCGATCGTGTCCTGAAGGGCTTCGGTCGGGTGCGCACCTCGATGCAACGTCAGGAGCCATCCAACGCAGTAACTCAGGAACCCACGGGAGCGCGCTGAGCGACCCCGGCAACACCCCCCGGCACCAGCACCAACACCCTCACACTCCACACAGGACCCTGCAATGCACCGTTCGCCGGCTTCGCCGTTCCCGCAGCACCCGGGGGTGGTTCCGTCCGGCCCGCAACGCGGGGTCCCGGAAGGATTTCCCTCGCCATGAGTCCCGAGATAACCAAGCACAACGGCAAGGTTCACTCCTCGCCCCTCCGGTCGATGCCGCCGCCTTCGAGCTTCACGCCGGTCACCCCGCACCTGGCCATCTCCCCGACGGTCAGCGTGGTCGTGCCGGCGATGAACGAGGCGGAGAACCTGCCGCACGTCTTTGCCACCATCCCGCAGTGGGTTGATGAGATCGTGCTCGTCGACGGCAACTCCGTCGATGACACGGTGGCCGTGGCCAAGCGGCTGCGGCCGAACGTCAAAGTGGTGACGCAGACGGGCAAGGGCAAGGGTGACGCCCTGTCCGCCGGTTTCGCCGCTTGCACCAGCGACATCATCGTGATGATCGACGCCGACGGCTCGACCGACGGCCGCGAGATCATCAACTTCGTGGGCGCGCTGGTGACCGGTGCCGACTTCGTCAAGGGTTCGCGCTACGCCGCCGGGGGCGGCAGTGACGACCTGACGCTGAACCGGCGTCTTGGCAACAAGGTGCTGACCGGCATCGTGAACGTGATGTACCGCACCCAGTACACCGACCTCTGCTACGGCTACAACGCCTTCTGGGCGCGCCACCTTGATGTGCTCGACCTCGACTGCGACGGCTTCGAGGTGGAGACGCTGATGAACGTGCGCGCGGCCAAGGCCGGGCTGAAGGTGCACGAGGTGCCCAGCCACGAGCGCAACCGCATCCACGGCGAAAGCAACCTGCACGTCGTACGAGATGGCTTCCGCGTGCTCAAGACCATCCTGAAGGAGTGGCGTCGCCAGCCCACCCCCTCTCAGCCTGAGCCCGCCGCCACTCCCGCCGCTGACCGAGGCGTCGCATAAAAAAGGGATCGTTGTGAACACGTCTGTTGTCATCTGCGTCTACACCGAGGAGCGGTGGGAGGACATCAGGCAGGCAGTCGAGTCGGTCGAGAACCAGACGCGCCCGGCACACGAGCTGATCCTGGTGGTCGACCACAACCCCGACCTGCACCTCAAGCTCAAGCACGAGTACCCGCAGGCCATCGTGGTGGAGAACACGCACGAGCAGGGGTTGTCCGGTGGCAAGAACACCGGGGTGGCCACGGCCAACGGTGAGATCGTCGCCTTTCTCGACGACGACGCGGTCGCCGATCCCGGCTGGCTGGAGGCTTTGGAGGAGGGCTTCCAGGAAACCGGTGTCGTCGGCGTGGGCGGCCGTACCGACCCCATCTGGGCGTCGGGGCGGCGGCCCGGCTGGTTCCCGTACGAGTTCGACTGGACGGTCGGCTGCACCTACCGCGGCATGCCCGCGGTCAGGGCGCCGATCCGCAACGTCATGGGCGGCAACGCCGCCTTCCTGCGTGAGGCCGTCTCCGAGGTGGGCGGCTTCCACAGCGGCATCGGCCGCAGCGTGCAGGGACGCAAGTCGCGCCCGCTCGGGTGCGAGGAGACCGAGTTCTGCATCAGGCTGAGCCAGCGCAAGCCGGGCTCGGTGATGCTGTTCGAGCCGCGCGCGGTGATCGGGCACAAGGTGTCCAGGCAGCGCGAGCGGTTCGCCTACTTCAGGTCCAGGTGCTACGCGGAGGGGCTGTCGAAGGCCCTGGTGACGCGGGAGGTCGGCACCCAGGACGGGCTGTCCAGCGAGCGCGCGCACGCGATGAAGACGCTGCCGCTCGGTGCGCTGCGCGGGGTCGGTGAGGCCCTGCGCGGCGACGTGGGCGGGCTCGGCAGGGCGGCCGCGATCGTCGTCGGGCTGGCCTGGACGACCTGGGGATACGTCGTGGGTTCCGTACGGCTGAAGGTGGCACGGTCATGATCCGCGTACCGATCCTGATGTACCACTCGGTCACCGACTCGCCCAACGACGAGACCAAGCCGCACGCGGTTCGCCCCTCCGACCTGGAGGAGCAGCTCGCCTACCTGGCCGAGAGCGGCTTCACGCCGCTCACGCTGGGTGACCTGGTGGCCAGGTTCAACAAGAACAACGGGTTGTCGCTGCCGGACAAGCCGATCGTCGTGACGTTCGACGACGGCTACGCCGACTTCCACAGCCGGGCGCTGCCGCTGCTGGAACGCCACAACTTCCCCGCCACGGTCTTCCTGACCAGCGGCTGGGTGTCCGACGCCGGCAAGGACGCCGCGGGCCGGCCCCTCGACGACATGCTGTCGTGGGGGCAGGCCCGCGAGGCCGCCCAGACCGGCGTCGAGATCGGCGGCCACAGCCACAGCCACCCCCAGCTCGACCAGCTCCGCACCGAGGACCTGCGGCAGGAGCTGCGCAGGAACAAGGGCCTGCTGGAGGAGAAGATCGGCATGCCGGTCGCCACCATGGCCTACCCGTACGGGTACTCCAGCGCCCGGGTCCGCCGAGAAGTGCGCAAGGCCGGATACTTCGCCGCTTGCGCCGTGAGTAACACGATCGCCGCCGATCGTCATGACATGCTCGCCATCCCCCGGTTGACGGTCGGCAAGAGCACGACCATCAACATGTTCAAGCGCGCCGTAGAAGGCAATGCCGTACCTCTCATCTACATGCGCGAGCGCATCCTCACCAAGGGGTATGCGGTCGTCCGCAGGACGAGGTACGGATTGCAGCGGGTGCGCGGAAATGTCTAGCCTCTGGGGAAAGCTCCTTCGCGACCTGCGTAACCCGCTGTTCCTGCAGGGCTACGCGCTGATGGCCAACACCGTGGTCACGGGCGTGCTCGGCATGGGCTACTGGCTGCTGGCCGCGCACTTCTACTCGGCCGAGGAGTTCGGCCGCGGGCAGGCCGTGATCACCGCGATGCGGCTGTTCGCGTCGCTGATCGCGCTCGGCTTCGTGGGCGCGCTGGCCCGGTTCCTGCCGGTGGCGGGCCGACGCACGCCCGAGCTGATCCTGCGCGGGTACGGCCTGGCCGCCGCCACGGGCGGGGTCGCGGCCGTGGGGTTCCTGCTGACGCTGCCGCTGTGGGGGCAGACGTACTCGGTGCTGGCCGGGTTCGGGCCTGGCCTGTTCTTCCTGGCGTCCGTGGTGGTGTGGGCGGTGTTCACGCTCCAGGACGTGGTGCTGACCGGCCTGCGCAAGGCCACGTTCGTGCCGCTGAACAACCTGATCTTCGGCCTGGTCAAGATGGGGCTCCTGGTCGCCATGGCCGGGGCGCTGCCGTCCGGCGGGATCTTCGTCTCGTGGGTGATTCCGACCGCGCTGGCCCTCATCCCGGTCAACTGGCTGATCTTCGGCGTCGTCGTGCCCCGGCACATCAAGCAGGCCGCCCCCGGGCAGGAGCCGCCCCGGCTGCGCGAGATCGGCCGGTTCCTGGCGGGCGACTTCCCCGGGACGCTGTCGATCCTGGCGATCGTCTACCTGGTGCCCGTGGTGATCGCCACGCAGGTGGGCGAGGCCACGTTCGGGCGCTTCTCGATGGCGCACACCCTGGCGAGCATGATCGAGCTGCTGGCCATGAACATGGCGGTCTCGCTCACCGTCGAGGGCTCCTTCGACCGCAACGCGCTGGCGGCGAACTGCCGCCGGGCTCTGCGGAGAGCCTTCATGATCGTCACCCCGATCATCGCGGTGGCGATCCTCGGGGCGCCGCTGATCCTGCGCATCTTCGGCTCGGAGTTCGCCGAGGAGGGCACGACGCTGCTGCGGCTGATGGCGCTGGCGGTGCTGCCCCGGGTGCTGATCGAGGTGTACCTGAGCGCGCTGCGGGCGCGGAGCAGGGCGCGGACGCTGGCGATCGTCCAGATCGGGCTGGCGGTGCTCGTGCTGGTGTCCACGGTGGCACTGTTCCCTCACTTCGGGGTGAACGCCGTGGGGTACGGATTGCTCTTCAGCGAGGTACTTGTCGCACTTTTGATCTTCGGAAATCTACGTAAAATTCTCAAATTCGACGAAAGCGGTAGACCGACTGTCACCCAGGGGTCGTCCGGGGCTTCATGATGGTCAACGTGAGGCAACGGGACGGCGATGGCATGCAATCGGGGGTCACCGGCTCCTCGGACGTGCGTGGGGACAAGGAGGAGTCTGAGGTGCCCTTCGATCCGGAAGCTACGGGAGTCATCCCCAAGCTGACGTTCCCGCCCCCGGGCGAGGAGTCCGGCTCGGCCGAGGACTCCCCGAAGGGCTCCGGCGGCGAGGGAAAGGCCGTGCCGGACGCGGAAGCGACGACGGCCGTCCGGCTGCCCGGGCCCGTGCACATCGGGCAGCCGCCCACGGCCGAGGAGGCTGCTGATCTGTCGGCGGCCGGGACGGTGTCCATGCCTGTGCAGCCCGCTTCGGGCGCGCAGCCGTCCTCAGGTGCGCAGCCTGCGAGCGGGCCGCGGCCCGTCAGCGGGCGTCAGCCTGCCGACGGGCCGCAGCCGGTCGGCGGGCAGGGCACTGCCGGCGGTAAGGCGGGGACGGGCGGTGCGACGCCGAGTGCCGCATCCGCCAAGCCTGGTGCGCCTGCCCAGCCAGGTGCCGTGCCCGCGAAGCCGGAGCCCGGTCCCACGGGCGCGAAACCGGAGCCAGGTGCCACGGGCGCGAAGCCGGAGCCCGGTGCCACGGGCGCGAGGCCGGCCGCGGGTGGCCAGCCCGGTAGTGGCCCGCAGCCCGCCGCAGGGCGCCCGGCCTCCGCCGCGCCTGCCAAGGGCACGCCTGCGCAGGCCAGCGCCGGGACGCAGCCCATGAGCACGCATCCCACTGGAGCACCCGCCACCGGCACGCCCGCTTCCGGCACGCCCACCACCGGCGCGCCCACCGTCGGCGCGCCTGGTGCCGGAGGGCCCGGTGCCGGGGCGCGGCCGGTGGCAGGCTCGAAGGGGCTGGCGAATCTCGTGCAGCCGCCTTCGCCCGCCTCCCCCGCGCCGGGCATGCCGCCGCAGGGCCCGTCCGGCCCGCAGGCCGCGCCCGAGCAGCCCCAGCAGGCCGCCTTCCATCAGGCCGCACCTCAGCAGGCACAACAGCAGGCGCCCCAGCAAGCACCGCAGCAGGCGCCGTCCCAGCAGGCGCCGTCCCAGCAGGCACCGCAGCAAGCGCCCCAGCAGGCGCAGCCCGGCCCGGTGCCGCAGCGGGCCCCCGCCAAGCCGCGTACCGGCCGGATCGCCTCGCTGGTGGCCAGCGCCCCCACGTGGCTCCCCGCGCTGCTCGTGGTCGAGGGCCTGATCATGTACGTCCTCGCCCTCAAGGTCCCCCCGGGCCCGCTGCGCGGCGTGAACCCGGCCGACATCGACGGCCTGGGCCTGATCTCGGCGCTGCCGACCACGGCGTTCATCGCCATCCTGATCATGATCGTGTCGTTCTTCATCACGGTCACCCAGAGCACCGACCGCAAGTTCCTGCTGCTGTTCCAGATCGCCGCCATCACGTTCGCGCTGCACGGCGCCGGCGCGCTGGTGGCGGAGGAGCCGCGGTTCCCCACGGCGTACATCCACGCGGGGTTCGTGGAGTTCATCGGCAGGACCGGCGAGACGGCGATCAACATCGACGCCCGCATGGGCTGGCCGGGCTTCTTCGCGTTGTTCGCGTTCGTGACGAAGGCCGCCGGGATCACCGACCTGACGCCGATCCTGCAGTGGACGCCGCTGCTGTCGAACCTGCTCTACCTGCTCCCGTTCGTGCTGATCCTGCGCCAGGTGGTGGCGACCACGCGGGCGCGCTGGTTCGCGGCGCTGCTGTTCGTGCTGGTGCAGTGGATCGGGCAGGACTACTTCTCGCCGCAGGGCTTCACGTTCGCGCTGTATCTGGCGTTCGTGGCGATCCTGCTGAGATGGTTCGGACGGGTGGAGCCGCGCACGAAGCCGATCCCGCCCAAGGGGCTGCGCAAGCTGATCGGCAAGCTGGACGCGATGACGCCGGGCGAGCTGGCCAACACCGGCACGTTCAGGGCCGACAAGCTGCTCATGCTGATGATGATGGTGGCGCTGTTCGTGGCGTCGGTGGCCTCGCACCAGATCACGCCGTTCATGATGCTCGGCGTGGTGACGGCGTTCCTGATCTTCAAGCGGACCACGCTCACCTGGGCGCTGCCGTTCTTCCTCGGCCTGATCGTGCTGGCCTGGATCAGCTACATGACGGTCGGCTTCTGGGCCAGCCAGATCGACACGATCTTCGGCGGTCTGGGCAACATCCTGCAGAACCTGCAGAGCAACACCGGCGACCGCATCGAGGGCGCCGATCCCGCGCACGCGATGGTGCTGCAGGCCCGCCTGGGCATCCTCGCGGTGATCCTGGCCTGCGCGGCGGTGGGCATCTTCCGGCGGTTGCGCCGCGGGGTGTTCGACCGCTCGGCGCTGATCCTGCTGTGCGTGCCGGTGCTGGCGCTGGGGCTGCAGAGCTACGGCGGCGAGATCGGGCTGCGGATCTACATGTTCGCGCTGCCCGGCGCCTGCCTGCTGGCCGCGTACGCGTTCTTCCCGAACCTGCCGTCCGACAGCGCGGACGTGCGCGAGGAGACCGTGCCGCTGCGCAAGCGGAACGTGCGCTTCAACCCCGAGCTGACCAAGCGGATCTCGATCGTGCTGGCGGCGTGCTTCGCGGTCATGTTCGCGTTCGCGTTCCTGCTGGCCAGGTACGGCAACGAGAAGTTCGAGCGGGTCACCACCGGCGAGGTCGCCGCCCTGCACTACATCTACGACCACGACAAGCCCAGCGCCCGGGTGCTCTACCTGGTGCCCAAGCTGGGGCCGGAGGTCACGCCGACGCTGCCGTGGGGCGAGCGGGACGTGGAGAAGGTCAGCTTCAACCTCCAGGCGCTGGTGCACAAGGATCCGGCGAAGGTCACCGACGCCGTGCAGGCGCTGAAGGAGGCGTCGCGGAACTCGTACCTGATGGTGAGCCGCGGCCAGGTCAGCTACCTGCAGCTGAACGAGGGCTATCCGGCCGACTGGGGCGAGAGGTTCCGGGCGGCGCTGGACAAGTCGCCCGACCTGAAGCGGGTCTTCTCCAACGACGACGCGGCGCTCTACACCTGGAAGACGTTCGTCCGGGGCACCGAGATCCCCGAACCGAACCCCTACAAGGGCCGCGGTGACCCCACCTCGCCGTGGACGCCGGTGGGCATCGGCGCGCTCGGTGTGACGTGGGTCGCGCTCTTCGGGTACGAGATCATCCGGCTGAACGGCCCGAACCGGGCGCCGAAGGCCCGCAGACGCCTGTTGTTCCTGGCCATCCCGGCCTTCGCGGTGGCGCTGGCAGTGATCATCGAGCGATTCATCTATATCGCGCAAAATAACTGAATTCACAGGAAACACTCAGCTTGTGCGGGATGATGTCCTCCGATGAGGGCACAGGAGACACATCCCGCCAGGCCGGACGTACGCCTCGCCGCAGCGAGGATCGCCTCCGTGGACGCCTTACGGGGTTTCTCGCTGCTGGGCATCCTCGTCGTGAACATCGCCTTCCTGGCCTCCGGCTACCGGATGGCCGGGCTGGCGGAGCCAGCGTTCGACTCGTCCCTCGACTGGGGCGTGCGGTGGTTCGTGACGCTGTTCCTGGAGAACAAGTTCTACCTGCTGTTCTCGTTCCTGTTCGGCTACAGCTTCACGCTGCAGGTGGACTCGGCCACGCGGCAGGGGCGGCCGTTCGTGCCGATGTTCCTGCGGCGGCTGGCGGGGCTGTTGCTGCTCGGGCTGGCGCACGCGGTGCTGCTGTTCCCCGGCGACATCCTGACCACGTACGCGGCCGTCGGGCTGGCCCTGCTGATCTTCCGCCGGGTCCGGCCGAGGACGGCGGTCGCGCTGGCCGTCGTGCTGACGCTGCTGCTGGCGCTGGCGTTCGTGCTGCTGGCGCTGCTGGCGACCGCGGGCCTGGACCTGTCGGGCCGGGTCGCCGACGGCCAGGCGCAGGCCGCCGCCTCGAACTCGGCGCTCGGCGGGATGTTCTGGCAGATCGTCTCCGAGCACCTCAGGAAGCTGTCGCTGATCATCGTCGCGCGGGTCTTCTTCCAGGGCCCCGCGGTGCTGGCGGCGTGCCTGATCGGGCTGGCGGTGGGCAAGCTGGGCGTGCTGCGCGACCTGCCGGCCCACACGGCGACGCTGCGCCGGCTGCAGTGGATCGGGTTCACGGTCGGGCTGGGCGGCGCGCTCTTCTACACGGTGGCGGCCTGGGCCGGGTCGGTGCACAAGTTCTGGGGCGAGGCGGTCGACCTGGTGACGGCGCCGCTGCTGGCGGCGGCGTACGCGGCCACGTTCCTGCGGGTGCTGCCGCACGTGCCGCGGCTGGCCCGGGCGCTGGCGGCGCCCGGCAGGATGGCGCTGTCCAACTACCTGGCGCAGTCGCTGATCTGCTCGCTCATCTTCACCGGGTACGGCCTGGCGCTCGTCGATCGGGTCAGCCCGCCGCTGGAGGTGCTGATCGCGATCGGCATCTTCGCCTTCCAGGTCGCCTACAGCCGCTGGTGGCTCAAGGGGCACCGGTACGGGCCGGTGGAGTGGCTGCTGCGGTTCATGACGTACTGGCGAAGGCCCTCCGTGAGACGGTGAAAACCCACGTGAGGCGGGCGGCGCGGCTCGGAACAATGGGCAGGTATGCGTAACTGGCCGGTACATGAGCTGAGACTGACCACGCCCCGCCTCACGCTGCGGATGCCCACCCTGGACGACCTCGACGAGCTGGCCGACCGGGCCGTGGAGGGGGTGCACGACCCCGGCCGGATGCCGTTCGGCGTGCCGTGGACCGACGCGCCCGCCGCCGAATTGCCGTCCGCCGTCGTGCTCTACCACCTCGGGGTCATGTCCCGGTGGCGGCCGGAGGCGTGGGCCTGCAACTTCGTCGTCGTCCACGAGGGCCGGGTGGTCGGCGTCCAGGAGCTCAAGGGGGTGGACTTCGCGGTCACCCGCGAGGCGCACACCGGCTCGTGGCTGGGCCGCGCCCACCAGGGCGAGGGGCTCGGCACGGAGATGCGCGCCGCCGTCCTGCACCTGGCCTTCGCCGGGCTGGGCGCCCTGTCGGCCGTCTCCAGCGCCTTCCTGGACAACCCGGCCTCGCTCGCGGTCTCGCGCAAGCTCGGCTACCGGGACGACGGGCTGCTCGTCCAGTCGATCCGGGGGCGCCGGGCCACGCAGCAGCGGGTGCGGCTCGGCCGCGAGGACTTCGTCTGCCCCGTGCCGGTGAAGATCCACGGGCTGGAGGCGTGCCTGCCGCACTTCGGGCTGGAGTCCCCGTAGTACTCCAGAGCTACCTCACAGATCCACTCCCGGGTGGGACGCGGACGACGGGGCGTGATCCATAGGTTCGCCGCATGTTCACCCGTCTGCACCGAACCGTCCCCGTCCGCCTGCGCCGCAAGGTGTTCACCGCCGTGCTCGCCGCAGCCGTGGTGGTGCCGCTGTCCGGCTCTGAGGTCCCGGCTCCCGCGCCGATCCGGCCGTCCGGGGGTCCGGCTGAGGCCCGGTACGCCGCCGTCCGACAGGGCATCCTGGCGGCCGGGCGGATGGCCGCCGAGCGCGGCCAGGCGCGCCGGGCCGCGGCGCTGCGGGCGATGGCGGAGCCGGGGCGGCGGTTCCTGTTCTTCGACGGGCGTGACGGCGGGCGGGCCGCGGAGGTCTTCGGCGACCTGGCCGGGGCCGAGCGGGTCGCGGTGCTGGTGCCCGGCTCCGACACCGGCCTCGACACGTACGGGCGGCTGCGGGCCGGCGCGCTCGCCCTGCACCGGGAGCTGGGCGGCCGGGCCGCGGTCGTCGCCTGGCTCGGGTACCGCACCCCGGGCACCCTCGGCGCCGCCGTGCTCACCACCGGGCGCGCCGACGAGGCCGTCCCCGGGCTGCGGGCGTTCGTGCGCGAGCTGGGCGCCGCCCGGGTGTCCCTGCTGTGCCACTCCTACGGCGCCGTCGTGTGCGGGCGGGCCGCGGCCGGGCTGGGGGACGTGGCGAACATCGTCCTGTACGGCGCGCCCGGCACCGGCACGAGCGGGCCGCTGCGCACGTCCGCGCCCGTGTGGGCCGCCCGTGCGGCCGGGGACTGGATCGCGCACGTGCCCCATGTGCGGCTGCCGTTCCTCGGGCTGGGGCTCGGGGTGGATCCCGTCTCGCCGTCGTCCGGGGCGCGCGTCCTCGCGGCCGGAGACGGAGGGCACAGCGACTACCTGCGGCCGGGGTCCCCGTTCCTGCGCGCCGTCGCCGCCGTCGTGTCGGGGGTGGATCCCGGTGCGTGAGCTGGTCGCACGGGTGGAGGCGGCGACGCCGGCGGGGCGTGATCGCGGGGTGGACGGGCTGCGGGCGGTGGCCATCCTCGGGGTGGTGGCGGGGCACTGGCTGGTGACGGCGCTGGTGGTGGACAGCGGCGCCGTGCGGGCCGCGAGCCCGTTGCGGTCCATGCCGGAGCTGGCGCCCGTGTCCTGGCTGTTCCAGACGCTGGCGGTGTTCTTCCTGGTGGGCGGGATGGTGGCGGCCCGGAGCCGTGCGGGTGCCCGGCTCGCCTACCGGGTGTGGCTCGGGCGGCGGATGGCGCGGCTGTTCCGGCCGGTCGCCGCCGTGGTGCTGGTGTGGGTGGTGATCGCGGTCGCGATGCTGGCCGCCGGGGTCCGGACGGAGACCGTGGGCGCGCTGGCCAGGCTGGTGTGGTCGCCGCTGTGGTTCCTGCTGGTCTTCGCCGTGCTGACGGCGGCGACCCCGCTGGCCGCCAGGCTGCACCCGGCCTGGCCGCTCGCCGTCGTCGCGCTGGTGGATCTCGTCCGGTACGGGCTGGACGGGCCCGCCTGGCTCGGCTGGGTGAACGTGGTGGCGGGCTGGCTGGTGCCCTACAGCCTGGGTGCGTCATGGGGACGCGGGGGCGGTCTCCCTGGCCGGAGCGAGGAGGGCGGGCCGCCGGGCAGGGCCGGAGGGGGCGGGCCGCCGGGCCGGGGCGGGGAGGGCGGCCTGCCGGGACGCCGGGCCGGGTGGGCGCTGCTGCTCGGGGGCGGGGCCGCCACCGCCGGGCTCGTCCTGTGGGCGGGTTATCCGGCGGCCATGGTGGGCGTGCCGGGCGCGGAGGTCTCGAACCTCGACCCGCCCACCCTCGCCGCCGTCACCTTCGGCCTGGCCCAGTGCGGAGCGGCCGTGCTCCTGCTCGGCCCCCTGCGCCGGGCGCTGCGCCGGCCGCTCGCCTGGGCCGCCGTCGCGCCGGCGAATCTCTCCGCGATCACGATCTTCCTCTGGCACCAGACCGCCATGATCGCCGTCACCGCCCTCGGCCTGTTCGCCGGCCAGGCCCTGCCCGGCCTGCACACCGTCCCCGACTCGGCCGGCTGGGTGACGGCCAGGCTGGCCTGGTTGCCCCTGTTCTGCGTCGCGCTCGCCGCCTGCTGCGCGGCCTTCCGCGGCTACGAGCGCCCGGACCGCGCCGACGCGCGCCTGGCCGCGGCCCCCGACGACGGAGCCGCGGCCCCGGACGCCGGAGCCGCGGCTCACGACCTCACGTGCCCCCGCGCCCCGACCACTTGATCTCGTAGGGCCGCAGCGTGACCTGCCGCCCGTCGACGGTCGCGCTGACCTCCTCGTCGGAGGTGTTCACCATCACGACCTGGCTGGCCTGCCCCAGCACCTTCACCTTCGGATCGGAGGTCTGCACCTCCTGCACCTGCACCCCGGCGGGGAACCACTTGGTGAACCCGGACAGCAACCCCGCCATGGGCAGCTCGCCGCCCACCTTGGGCGACCACAGGCACCCGGCGCAATCGCCCTCCTGCTTCAACTGCGGGTTCCAGTAGAGGGCGGTGGTGACCCCGCTCCTGGCGAACTCCATGAGCGCCGCCGCCTGCACGGCCGTGCGCTTCTCCTCGCTCCACTGCGAGTTCTCGGGCTCGACGTACCACTCGGCCCACCACACCGGCAGGTCGTCGCTCTCCTCACGCAACCACGTGGTGATCGCGCTGAACTTGCTCAGGGCGGTGAAGTCGTCGGGAACGTTCCCCTTGTCGTTGGTCATCGAGGCGCCGTCCACGACGACGAAGTCGGCGCCCTTCTTGTGCTCGATCCAGTACTTGACCGCGTCCAGCGCCCGCTGGTCGACCGTGCCCCACGGGCCGCTCAGCTCGGAGGGCGGGCCCTGGTTGCGCATGTTGCTGCCGATCGACACGTACGGGCCGCCGACCTGGATCTCCTTGTCGACCTTCTTCAACGCCGTGTAGACCTTGTTGTACATCTCGGTGTACGCCTCGGCGTCCCACCGGTTGGTGGCCGGGTCCCAGAAGCCCTTGAACTCGTTCCACACCATGTAGTGCTTGACCGTCGGGTACTGCTTGGCCACCCGCGCCGCCAGCTTGGCGAAGTCGTCGAAGTGCTCCCGCTCGGGGGCGACCGTGTGGTTCTTGCTCCAGTCCGTACGCCCGGCCTGCCCGCCCTTCATCCAGTCGGGCGCGCAGCACAGCGTGATCACCGGCACGCCCCGCGAGGAGGAGATGAAGGTCAGCCGCCGGTCGAGGTCGACGAAGTTGAACTGCCCCGGGCTGGGCTCGGGGTTGCCGACGCCCCAGCCCATGATGTGCTGGTTCTGCAGCATGGGGACCCGGCCGAGCACGCCTCTGGCCTGCTCCACCACGTCCTGCGGCTCGTTGTCGGCGCTGTACTGGGTGTGGGTGACGCCCCAGCGCGGCCAGTTCTGCAGCGCGGGCGGCTCGGAGAGCTGAGGCGCGGGCTCGGTGGGCACCTTCGTGGCCACCTCGCTGCCCACGAACACGCTCCGTTCCTTCGTCCGCATCGCGGCGTACACCATGATGCCCGCCACCAGTACGACCGCGAGAATGCCTGCTCCAAGTGCGATCGGCCATGGCGATCGTCGGCGCGCGTGCCGGCCGTCGGTCGGAATCACTGAACGCTCCTCATCCTCGCGAGACGTTAGGGGGCTCCACGAACCTACAAGGTCCGCGAACGTACAAGGGCTGGACAGCAGTCCAGCCCTTATTACGCTAATCGTCCCGCTTGCAAGCCACTTGCGGTCAATCTTGACGCGGTGGCCGCTGCCCTCCCGCCGGGCCGGGGACCCCGGCGTAGCGATAGGGGACGGGCTGCCGGCCCGGCTGCACGATGAGGAGCGTGCCGGGGGTCTCGGCGTAGAAGGCGGACTCGACGGCGGCGGCCACGTCCTCGGCCGTCAGCAGGGGGAAGCCCGCGTTGACGAACATCTCCCGCGCGTCGGCCACCAGCGGCGTGTCGGTGAAGCCGGGGCAGACCGCGCCGATGCGCACGTTCTGCGCGGCCAGCGGCTCGGCCAGCGCCCTGACCAGGCCCACGACGGCGTGCTTGGTCATCGTGTAGACGGGGTCTCCGGAGAAGGCGGCGAGCCCGGCCAGCGAGGAGGTGACGACGATCGCGCCGCCGCCCGAGCGCAGGAGCAGCGGCATGGTGGCCCGTACGCCGAAGACGACGCCGTCCATGTTGACCCCGACGACCTTGCGGTAGCGGGCGAGGTCGAAGTCGGCCAGGTCCACCCGGCCGGAGATGCCGGCGTTGAGATGGACCAGGTCGAGCCGGCCGTACCGCTGCTCGGCCAGCGCGACGGCCTCCAGCGACGCCTCCTCGGTGCTGACGTCGGCGGCCAGCCACACGCCGTCCAGCTCCTTGGCCAGCCGCTCGACCCCCTCGCCGTCCATGTCGACGAGGACGCACTTGACGCCGCCCGTCGACAGGCGCCGGGCCACGGCGGCGCCGATGCCGCTCGCGGCTCCGGTGATCAGTGCAACAGTGCTCATGACGCTCCTTGCGGGGGATGGAGGGGCAGCGAGGTCGAGGTACTCAGTGCTGGTCGAGCATCCGGTGCGCGCGGGAGATCAGGGTGGGCACGGCCGCGCCGATGCGGTCGAAGCCCTCCCCCACGGTCTTACCCTGACGGAAGCGGGCGTGGATACCCTCCACGATGACGGCCAGCTTGAAGTTGCCGAAGGCCACGTAGAACCCGAGGTCGGCGATGTGCCTGCCGGACACCTTGCTGTAGTGGGCGGCGAACTCGGCGGCGTCCATGAACCCGGGCGCCACCGTCACGTCTCCGGCCACCGGGATCCTGGCCCGCTCCTCGTCCCCGCGGTCGTGCCAGTACGTCAGCGTCAGCCCCAGGTCGGCCAGCGGATCGCCGAGCGTGGACATCTCCCAGTCCACCACGGCCGCGATCTCCAGGTCGCCGGTCCGCAGCAGCGTGTTGTCCAGCCGGTAGTCCCCGTGCACCAGCGTGCCGGCCGCCTCGGCGGGCAGCCGCTCCCGCAGCCGCGCCACGAGCCGGTCGTACTCGGGCAGGTCGGCCGTCTTCGACCGCTCCCACTGCTGGCACCACCGGTCGAGCTGCCTGGCCAGGTATCCCTCCGGCCGCCCGAAGTCGCCCAGCCCCACCTCGCGGTAGTCCACCGCGTGGATGCCGGCCAGCACCTCGGCCAGCCGCTCCGACAGCCGCCGCGTCTGCTCGGGCGTCCGGTCGCCGAGCTGCTCGCGGCTGCGTACGGCCTCCCCCTCGACGTACCCCATGAGGTAGAACGGCGCCCCGATCACGTCCTCGTCGTCACAGAACGCGACGGGCTCGGGCACCGGCACGGGCGTCGGCGCGAGCGCCGAGATGACCCGCCACTCGCGCCGCATGTCGTGGGCGGTGGGCAGGACATGGCCCAGGGGCGGCCTGCGCAGCACCAGCCGGCGCTCCCCGGCCTCGACCAGATAGGTCAGGTTCGACCGGCCGCCGGAGATCAGCGAGACGGACAGGGGCTCGCCGGCGTCGGGCACGTTCCGGCCCATCCAGGCGACCAGCTGGGGGTGGTCGATGCCAGGTACGGTCATGGGGACACATTAGAACGTCACTCGGTCCTGAAGACATACTGGGAGTTCTGTAACGTTCCGGACCTGCGGCTTTGGCATCCGGCGAGATCCTTTAATCTGGCAGTACACCCTGGCCCTCAGCTTGCCCAGAGAGTGTGTGCTGACAGTAGGAGCCCATGCACGTCACCCTTGCCCAGCCCCGCGACCTGGGCGAATCCGAAGTGAGCCGCTGGCGTGACCTGCAAGAAGCGGACACCGCCTTCGACAATCCCTTCCTGTCGCCAGAATTCACCCTTACGGTGGGCGAACTCCGAGATGTCGTACGTGTCGCCGTCATCCATGACGGTCCGGAGATCGTGGGGTTCTTCCCGTTCGAGCGACATCCTCTCGGCATCGGCAAACCTGTCGCCGCCGGGCTGACCGACGCGCAGGGGCTCGTGCACGTCAAGGACGCCCGAATCGACCCGCTGTGGCTGCTGAAGGCGTGCGGGCTGGCGGTGTACGAGTTCGACCACCTCGTCTCCGGGCAGCCGCTGCTCGCCGCCCGCCACGAGCGGCACCCGTCACCGATCATCGACCTTCGTGCCGGCTGGGACAACTACACGGAGTCACTTCGCAAGCACTCTGGCAAGACGTACAAGACCACCCTGGCCAAGTCGCGCAAGCTGCAGCGCGAGGCAGGCCCGCTGCGGCACGACTACGCCACCACCGGCCTGGAGCCCCTGCGCACGCTGCTGAGCTGGAAGACCGACCAGTACCGCCGCACCGGCCGCGCCGACCGGTTCGCGCACCCGTGGATCGTGGAGCTGGTGGAGCGGCTGCTGGCCACCCAGTCCGACAGCTTCGCCGGGGTGCTCGACATGGTGTACGTGGACAACCGGCCGATGGCCGGGCACTTCGGGCTGCGCACCCGCACCACGCTGGCCGGCTGGTTCCCCGCCTACGACACCCACTTCGCCAAGTACTCCCCCGGCCTCATCCACCACCTGGCGATGGCCGAGCGGGCCGCCGCGTCCGGCATCGAGGTCATCGACATGGGGCGCGGCCAGAAGGAGTACAAGGACAAGCTGAAGAACGGCGAGCTGGAGGTGGCCGAGGGCCGCGTGGCGCGGCTGGGCCCGGCGGCGGGCGTGCACTGGGTGATGCGGGTGCCGGTGCGCAAGACGCGCGCCACGGTCATGGGGCATCCGCTGCTGCTCAAAACGGCCGACAAAACCTTGAAAACGTACGGAAGACTGCGTACCGTCCTACAACGGTGAAACACATCGCAGAGCGAACGGGCCGTCACTGCCTGTCGCTACCGTCCAACCGGCTGGGGCTCTATCTCGCCTTGCGCCACTGGTGCCTGCCCGGGCAGCGGCTGCTGATGTCCCCCATCTCCGCCGACGAGATCCTCTTCCTCGTGCTCGCGGCCGGGCTGCACCCCGTGATCGCGCCGCTGTCACCGCGCGACGGCAACATCGACGTCTCCCGCGTGGACCTCGACACGGTGGACGCGGTGCTGACCACCAACCTGTACGGCCTGCCCGACGACGCCCCCGCCTTCGCCGGCAAGATCCTCATCGAGGACGTGGCGCACGCCATGGAGAGCGACCTCGACGGCCGGCCGCTCGGCACGTTCGGGCACGCGTCGGTCTTCAGCCTGTCCAAGCACCCGGGCGCGGGCTCAGGCGGCGTGCTCGCCGTCGAGGACGAGTCGGACCTGCGCGCCCTGACCCGCGCCCGCGACGAGCTGCTGACCCGCGGCTCCCTGCGCGCCGACGTGTGGAGCGTGGCCACCTCCATGGCCCGCCAGGCCGCGCTCAAGCTCGACCTCGTCCGCCCCGCGCTCCGGCTCATGCGCCGCCTGGGCATGGAGGAGCCCCGCGAGGGGTACCGCATCGCGGTGCACCCGGACGAGCTGGAGCTGGCGCTCAAGCAGGTGCCCGCGCTGCCGCCCTTCGACCCCTGGGTACGCGCCGACCTGCACCACTACCGCGCCCACCGAGGCCGGCTGGTCCGCTGGTACCAGGCGCGGCGGGTGGCCAGGGTGCCCCGCGACCGGGCGCGCCGGCTGGCCGGCGTGCAGCGTCTGGCCGAGCTGCCCACGGTCGCGCCCGCCGTGCTCGACGACCTGTCACGGCCGCTGTTCCGGGTGCCGCTGCTGGTCCGCGACAGGGACGCGGCCATCGAGGAGCTGGAGCGGCACGGGGTGTCCACCGGTTACCTGTACGACCCCGCCTACGACGACTACGCCCCCGGCTTCACCGAGCACTGCGCCGACCCGGCCCCGGCCCGCTGGTGGGCCGGGCACGTGCTGCCGGTGGACCCCATGTTCACCGCCCGCTCGCTGCCCGTGCTGCGCCGGCTGGAGCCCCCTGCCGCCGGGCCTCACGGATGAGCTCGGCCACGATCTCGCAGCCCCGGCGCACGTCGGGGAGCGAGGCGGAGCCGTACCCGATCACCAGGCCGTGCAGCCGGGTGCGGCCGTGGTGGTGGTGCTCGGTCGAGTCGAGCAGCACCCCGCGCCGTCTGGCCCGCTCGACCACGCCGGGCACCAGCGGCGCGGGCAGCTCGGCCAGGACGTGCAGCCCGGCCGTGTCGCCGCGCAGGCGGCAGGCGGGGCCGAGCAGCTCGACGACGGCGGCGCGGCGGCGCGCGTACTCCAGGCGCATCCTGCGCAGGTGCCGGTCGAGGTCGCCGCGCTCCAGCAGGGTGGCCACGGCCTGCTGGACGGGGCCGCTGGTGCGGTCGGCCAGCGCCCAGCGCAGGCCGGCGATCCTGCTGACCAGCTCCGGCTCGCCCACCAGCCAGCCCACGCCCACGTCGGGGGCCAGGATCTTGGACAGCGTGCCGAGCAGCACCACCCTGGACGGGTCGAGGCCGTAGAGCGCGGGCAGCGGGGCGACGTCGTAGCGGAACTCGGCGTCGTAGTCGTCCTCCACGATCGTCGCGCCCGTGCCGCGCGCCCAGGCCAGCAGCCGCTCCCTGCGCGGGATCGGCAGCCGGCCGCCCAGCGGGAACTGGTGGGCGGGCGTGGTGTAGAGCACACGCAGGCCGGCGGGCAGGTCGTCGACGATCACGCCGTCCTCGTCCACCGGGCACGGCACCACCTCGGCGCCCCTGGCCGCGAACACCGCGCGTGCCACCCGGTAGCCCGGGTCCTCCACCCCCGCCCTGGCCCCTGGGCCGAGCAGGGCCAGCGCGCACAGGTCGAGCCCGTTGCCGGTGCCTCGGGTGACCAGGATGTTCTCCGGGCCGACGGCCATGCCTCTGGCGCGCCTGAGGTGGTCGGCGAGCAGCTCGCGCAGGCGCGGCAGGCCGTACATGTCAGGGGCGTCGCCGGGCGGCAGGTCGGCGGCCCTGCGCCAGGCCCGCTTCCACGCGGCCTCGTCGTAGTCGCGTACCCAGGGGGCGCCGCTCGTGAGGTCGATCAGGCCGGTGGGGGGCGGCGGCGCGGGCACGTACGCGCTCTGCGCCGGTGGCCGCGGCGCGTGCTCCATGTGGGCCCCCATGTCGGCCACGAACGTGCCGGAGCCGTGCCGCCCGTCCAGCCAGCCCTCGGCGTAGAGCTGCTGGTACGCCTCCGTCACCACCGTCCTGCTCACCCCGAGCTGGGCGGCCAGGGCCCGCGTGGACGGCAGCCGCTCGCCGGAGGCCATCGTGCCGTCGAGCATGGCGCCGCGCAGCCACCCGACGAGCTGCGCGGTGAGAGGTTCAGCCGAGTCGCGCGAGAGGGAGACCGGCAGGTCAACATGGGAACGCATAAAAGTGGTCTCTTGAAAGGTGCTGGTAGTGGCCCTACAGGATAGGTCCACTTCGTCGTTACCGTCGAATCATGCTCTCCACCACACCACGCACCACCCTGGGCCGCTCCAAGGAACGCGGCAGCACCGACAGGGACGACCTGTACGAGGTGCTCGACACCGGCCTGATCTGCCATCTGGGCGTGGTCGTGAACGGCCACCCCATGGTCGTGCCCACCGGCTACGGGCGCCTCGGCGACACCCTCTACCTGCACGGCTCCACCGGCGCCCGCTCGCTGCGCACCGGCTCGGAGACCGACGTCTGCGTGACGGTCACGCACCTGGACGGCATCGTGCTGGCCCGCTCGATCTTCCACCACTCCGTCAACTACCGCTCGGCGATGATCTACGGCAGGGCCCGCCTGGTGACGGACGACGACGAGCGCGAGCAGGGGCTGCGCGCCCTGGCCGAGCAGCTCGCCCCCGGCCAGTGGGACTACGTGCGCCGGCCGTCGCGCAAGGAGCTGGCCGCCACGGCCGTGCTGGCGCTGTCGCTGGAGGAGGCGTCGGTCAAGATCAGGCGCGGCGGGCCGGTGGACGAGGAGGAGGACTACGACCTGCCGGTGTGGGCCGGGGTGCTGCCCCTGGTCACGTCGTGGGGCGCACCCGAACCCGATTCGGTGCTCCCAGAAGGTATCGAGGCACCGGTTCACATCCTCCATCGGGAGTAGTTCCATATTTCCGGAACCACCTGGAAAACCTGAGCTCATGATCGCACGTCTCATCAGGTGGGCCGGCTCCTGATGGGAGAGGCAAAATGGAGTGGAGCGCTCCCGGTTATACAGAGATCAAGCAGCTCGGGGCGGGCGCGAGCGGACGCGTCGTGCTCGCCGTGCACGACGAGACCGGCGTCAGGGTCGCGATCAAGTACCTGTCCCAGGAGCTGTTGCGGGATGCCTCCGCCCTGGCCAGGTTCCAGTCGGAGGCCAGGCTGCTGACCACGCTGCGCGACCCGCACATCGCCACGATGTGGGAGTACATCCAGGACGACGGCGGCGCCGCCATCGTGATGGAGCTGGTCAACGGCGTCTCCCTGCGCGCGCTGTTACGCGAGAGCGGCACGACCGAGCCCGAGGCCGCGCTCGTCGTGCTGAAGGGCTCACTGCTCGGCCTCGCCAGGGCGCACGCCATGGGCCTGGTGCACAAGGACTACAAGCCGGAGAACGTGCTCGTCCGCGACGACGGTGACAGCAAGCTCGTCGACTTCGGCATCGCGGTCCGCCAGGGCACCGCCGCCCAGCCCGAGGGCACGCCCGCGTACATGGCGCCGGAGCTGTGGGATGGCCGCCCCGCCTCGCCCGCCACCGACGTGTACGCGGCCACCGCCGTCTTCTTCGAATGCCTGACCGGGCACCGGCCGTACCGGTCCACCGAGCCCAGCGTCCTGGGCTACCAGCACGTGCATGCCCCGGTGCCGTTCCACGACGCGCCGGAGCCCGTACGGGACCTGGTGCGGCGCGGGCTGGCCAAGGAGCCGGAGCGGCGGCCCGACGGCGCGCTGACGTTCGTGGCCGAGCTGGAGGCCGTGGCGGTGGCGGCGTACGGCGAGGACTGGGAGGAGCGGGGCAGGCGGCGGCTGGCCGCGCTGGTCGCCCTGCTGGCCCTGTTGTGGCCGATGCCCGCGACGGCGCCGCCCGAGGCTGCCACGTCGCTGGCCAGGACCGTGTTCGACCGCCTGCGCGGCAGCACCGGGGAGAGCGCGCGGCGCATGGTGCAGGCGAACTCGCGGCGGCTGTGGATGGGCGGCGCGGTGAGCGCGGCGGCGGCCGTGGCGGTGGTGGTCGTCCTGGCCAACAGGCAACCGCCCGAGGAGCCGTTCGGGGCGGCGAGGGCCGTGCCGCCGAGCCGGATCGCGACCGCGCCCGTCGCCGGGACGCCCAGCTCGCAGCCGCCCGTCTCGCCGCCGGAGTCCTCGCCCCCGGAGTCGGAGCCCGTGCCCGACCTCACGCCGCAGGCCGTCCCGCAGACGTCGCCGGAGGCGGACCCGCCCGACGACGGCCCGCCCGACGACGGCCCGCCCGACTCACGGCCCGAGCCGCCGGACGCGACCACCCGGCCCGCGACGAACCAGCCGACCACCGGCGCGCCCACCACCCCACCGACGACCCCGCCGACCACTCCGCCGACGACCCCGACCACCACACCACCCACCACCCCGACCACCACACCACCCACGACTCCGCCCACCACCCCGCCGACGACGCCGCCGACCACGCCGCCCACCACCCCACCGACGACACCTCCCACCACGCCGCCCACCACCCCGCCGACGACGCCACCCACCACTCCGCCCACCACCCCACCGACGACGCCGACCACCGAGAAGCCGGCGCCGGTCACCTCGGTGCTCGCGGTGACCGTGGGCGACATCACGATCGGCGAGAACGGCGTGGCGGCCAGCACCATCGGCCTGCGCACCAGCGGCACCGGCGCCGTCACCGCCATCGCGACCTGGACGGCACCCGGCGAGGAGGGCCGCACCGAGCGCGTCCCGCTCAGCGGCGCGGGCACCTACACCGAGCGGCTGACCTGGTCGCTGGGCGAGCGCGCGTGCGGCAAGACGGTCACCCTGACCGTCACCACCTCCCCCGCGCCCGCCGGCGGCCCCCGCTCGGCCTCCAGGACCCTGCCGGCCTGCCCGACCGAGGTGACCGCGCTGAACGTCACGCTCAGCCTGCCCGCCGCCCCCGCCCGAGCCGCCACCGCGCGGGTCCGGCTCACGGCCGGCGGCACCGGCGAGATCCCGGTCAGCGCCCGGTTCGCCGTCGACGGCGACCCGGTGGCCACCCGATCCGCGACCTGGTCGGGGCGCACCTCGTACAACGACGTCTTCCGGCACGTCTTCCGGTCGCGGCCCTGCGGCTCGACACTGTCGGTGCAGGTGAGCGCGGGCGGCAGGACCGACAGCGCGCGTGTCTCCGTCCCCTGCCCGCCGCGCGTGCGGCAGGTCTCGATCGGCGAGGTCACCACCAAGGGCGGGCTCAGCGCGCCCGTCAGCGTCACCGCGGGCAACACCCAGCCCGTACGGCTGACGGTCAGGTTCAGAGCCGGCGAGTCCACGGACAGCCAGACGGTCACCCTGTCGGGCGACACCTCCTACCGCCGGGTCCTCGGCTACGAGACGCGGCTGCCCTGCGGCACGAGCTGGTCGGTGACGGCCTCCACGGTGCCGGCGGCGGCGAACGGCACCGCCACCCGCAGCGGCACCACGCCGAAGTGCCCCGAGGAAGAGCCCACCAAGGAACCCACGAAGGAGCCCACGAAGGAACCGACCAAGGAGCCGACCAAGGAGCCGACGCAAGAGGCGACCAAGGAGCCGGACCCCGAGTCCCCGGACACCGTTGAGTGATATTTATCCAGTTGTCGTATATCGGTAGCGGGAAAGCGGTTGACTCTGGTTAAGCTACGGACCGTTTGATGAGGGTGGGGGCCCACAGAACTCCAGAGGAGTCCGTTATGTACGGTGATGGGCCATGGGGGGTCCCCGGCTACACCGAGGTGCGTGAGCTAGGCTCCGGCGCGGCCGGCCGGGTGGTCCTGGCCACGCGCGACTACGACGGCGCGGAAGTCGCCATCAAGTACCTCAGCGACGAGCTGAGATCCGACGTCGGGTTCGTCGCCAGGTTCCGGCACGAGGCCCGCTTATTGGCCACGCTGCAGAGCCAGTACCACGCGAGACTGATCGACTACGTCGAGGCCGGGCAGGGCGCGGCCATCGTGATGGAGCTGGTCAACGGCGTCTCGCTGCGCGAGCTCCTCAGGTCCGAAGGGCCCACCGGGCCCGAGGCGGCGCTGACCGTGCTCAAGGGCTCGCTGCTCGGCCTGGCCTCCGCGCACGCGATCGGCGTCGTGCACCGCGACTTCAAGCCCGAGAACGTCATGGTGCGCGGTGACGGCACCAGCAAGCTCGTGGACTTCGGCATCGCCGTCCGGGTCGGCGAGGACGCCGGCGCCGCGGGCACGCCGCCGTACATGGCGCCCGAGCAGTGGTCGGGCGCGCCGGCCGGGCCCGCGACCGACGTGTACGCGGCCACCGTCGTGTTCTTCGAGTGCCTGACCGGCATGCGTCCCTTCCGCGCGCCCAACATGGCGGCGCTGGCCCGCCAGCACCAGAGCGCGCCGCCACCGGTCGAGGAGGTTCCCGGGCCGCTGCAGGGGCTGGTCGAGCGCGGCCTGGCCAAGGACGCGGCGGAGCGCCCGCCCTCGGCGGAGGCGTTCCTGACCGAGCTGGAGGCCGTGGCCGCCGAGGCGTACGGCCCGGACTGGGAGGAGCGCGGCCGGCGCCGCCTGGCCGCCCTGGCGGGCCTGCTGGTGCTGCTGTTCCCCAGCGTGCTGGACGAGCCGGCCGAGACGCGGACCTCGCTCGCCGAGACCCGCTTCACCGAGCCCACGCGGTTCCTGAGCAAGCTGCCCGCCAAGATCGCCATGGGCGCGGTGGGCGCCGGCGTGCTGGTCGCCGCGGTGGTGGTCATCCTGAGCTCCGGGTCGGCCGAGCCGGTGCTGCAGGCGCAGACCAGCACGGTCACGCCGGTCACCACCGAGGCCGCCACGCCCGAGCCCGTGGAGACGACGCCGGAGGAGACCGCCGAGCCCACCCCCGAGGAGACCACTCCCGAGGCCACCCCGGCGGACACGGACACCGCCGCGCCCCCGGTCGTCCAGCCGACCACCACCGTCAAGCCGACCAAGACGGCCACCCCCACGCCGGTGAAGACGCCGGCCAAGACCAGGAAGCCCACCCCCAGCCGCACTCCCACGCCGACCCCGAGCCCCGACCCGCCGATGAGCGGCGAGGCGGGTGACCCGGCGCCGTCCACCACGAGGCCGACCACCGCGAGCGCGACCCCCACCCCGGTCCCGGTCACCTCGACCCCGACGAACTCCTCGCCCCCGGTCACGACGACCCCGACGAACGACGACACCGGGGAGCCGGGCGGTGGCGGCCAGGAGCCCACGGTCACGCCGGAGGATCCGCGAAGGGGCGCCGCCGGCGCACTGCTCGCGCTCGGCCTGGTGACTACGGGCGCACTACCGGTCACACTTGCGGTGAGGCGCCGGATGGCGGGACGCCACAGAAGGAAGCGCTAGACGCGGCCGGGGGGCAACGGCGATGGACAACCCTGGAAACGGTATCGCCGGGTTCCGGCTCACGGAGCACACCTGGATGACCGAGCTCGGCAACTGGATCGACGCCATCTCACCCGACGGGCGCAGAGCCGGCGCCCTGCTGTTCGACCCCAAGCTCATCGGCCTGCCCGGCGTGCGCGAGCGCGTCGTCCAGGCGGTCATGACCGACCAGCGGCTCGTGCTGGCGGGGCTGACCGGGCTGATCCCCGTGGCCGACGTGGTCGCGGCCGGCGACCAGGTGTGGCTGCTGACCGCGCAGGCCGTCAGCCCCACGCTGGCCGACCTGCTCGCCGCCGGGCCCATCGATCCGAACGGGGCGGCGTCCCTGCTGGTGGAGACCGCCCAGACGCTCCTCGCGCTGCACGCCGCCGGAACCACGCACGGCTCTGTGCACCCGGGCACGGTGGTGATCACCGCGGAGGGCGTCTCGCTGCTGTCGGAGCGCGGGCTGTCCGACGCCATCCGCGCCCAGGTCTCGCAGCGCGAGCGGGACGCGGCGGGCTGGGCCTCGCTGGCCCGCGGCCTGGCCGCCTCCTTCGGGCGCGACGTGCCCGAGTCGGCCGAGCTGTTCGAACGCGTCGCGGCCACCGCCCAGACCCTGGGCCTGGGCACCGCGCGCGACCTGCTGGTCAACGAGCGCGGGCGGCTGCCGGGCGGCAGGATCAGCAGGGACGGCCTGGCGCGGGCGGCACGCGGGCGGTCGGCGTTCGCGCAGGCTCCGTCGTACGCCCGGCCGCCCGTCCCGACGCCGCAGGACGAGGGCGACATCGTCACGCTCCTGCGCGTGCCGGGGCCGTCCGCGGGGCCCGTCCGCTCCGGGATCGGCACGCAGCCTCAGGAGCCCCCTGCGGGGCCCGTCCAGTTCGGGCCGGGGGTGAGCACGCAGCCGCAGCAGGCCGAGACGCCGGCCCAGCGGATCTGGCGGGAGGGGCGCGGCGAGGCGGCCACCGTGCACCGCGGCGGCGGGCAGGCGGCCAGGGCGTCGCGGGCGCGGCGGCGGCGCACGATCCTGTCCGCGGCCGTGTTCGCGGTGATCATGGCGGGGGCGATCCTGGCCTGGTTCAGGCTGGGGAACGCGCCGGAGCTGGCGGTGAAGTCGATCAACGTGGTGGCGCCGAAGAAGACGCAGGGCTGCGGCAGCGCCGTCATGGTCACCGCGACCGTCGTGACGAACGGGGCGCCCGGCGAGATCACCTATGAATGGCGTAAGAACCTCGACAAGGAGATCGTCAAGGGAACGCTGCGCACCAAGGCCGACCAGACCTCCTACACCGTGCCCCTGAGGTGGACCTTGCAGGGCAGGAGCAGCGTCAAGGCCACCGCCACGCTGCGCGTCCTCGCCCCGGGGCCGGTGCTCACCGACAAAGCGAGCTTCACGTACAAGTGTTGATCGCTCGCCCGCCAATGCATCTCAAAGCGGTTCTTACTAATCTGGCGCACATGACCACGCAGACCCCCGCGGGCTGGTACCCGGATCCCTATGGAGAGCCCCGGCTCCGCTGGTGGGACGGCAACCAGTGGACGGACGCCACCCATGCGCAGGAGCAGGGCCCGGCGCAGCCCCAGCAGCCGTCCTCCAGGCCCCAGCCCTCGCCCCAGCCCTCGACGCAGCAGTCGCCCCAGCAGCAGTCCGGCCCCGGCTGGTCCGTGACGCCGGCCAACCCCACGGCCCAGTTCGGCCAGCCGACGTACGGGCAGGGCGCCTACGGCGCGCCCACGGCGCCCACCCAGCAACAGCAGCAGCCGCAGTGGGGCGGCGCGCCGCTGCCCGGCCCCGGCTACGGGCCGCCGCCCAAGCAGGGCAACCCGCTGCCCTGGGTGTTCGGCGGGCTGGCGGCACTGCTCGTGATCGCGTTGATCGTGGTCGCCGGGATCTTCTTCATCAACAGCGGCGACTCGGGCAACACGGCGCAGCCGAGGCGGAGCGACACGTTCGAGCCGCAGCAGCCGCCCACGAACGAGCCCCCGTCGCAGCAGCCCCGGCCCAGCCAGGGCGGCGAGTTCCCGCAGCCGGTCGACGGGGTCGTCACCGACCCGCGGGCCGGGGTCTCCTTCCAGGTGCCGGAGGGCTGGGACGTCGCCGTCCCCTCCGACGTCAACAGCGGCAACCCCACCGACCAGCAGTTCAGCGCCGGGGTGAAGGAGGTCTCGCACGAGAACTACCAGGGCGACGGCGACTGGATCGGCAACGTCTACACCGGCGTGCTGAACGAGCTCTACCCCTACACCGGCGTCGCGGGCATGGGCGACACGGTCAAGGCCGTCTTCGTGCACTTCTCCACGGAGTACTACCAGCTCGCGCACGAGAGCAAGGTCGTGGCCGACAAGGCCATGAAGATCGGCGATCGGGACGCGTACGTGCTGCAGTTCGAGCTGGACTTCACCAAGATCTCGGAGGAGAACGGCTACAAGTGGAAGAAGGAGAACGGGGCGATCGTGCTGATGGACCGCGGCCAGGGTCAGAGCCCGGCGATCATCTACGTGTCCGTTCCCGACAATCTCGGCACGGACGTGGTCAGCGAGGTCATCGGCTCGCTCAAGCCCGCCTGACCGGTGGCACTAGGCTGGTGGTGTAACAAGCGGGCGGATCGCTCCGAGCCGCTGGGCGAGGAGATCGTATGAGTGACTTGCTGGTCTGGATCGACTGCGAGATGACCGGGCTCGACCTGAGCCGCGACGCGCTCGTCGAGGTGGCGTGCGTCATCACCGACAGCGAGCTCAATCAGCTGGACGAGGGTGTCGACGTGGTCATCAAGCCGCCACCGGAGTCGCTGGAGCAGATGTCGCAGGTCGTACGCGAGATGCACACCGCCTCGGGGCTGCTGCCCGAGCTGGCGGGCGGCGTGACGCTGTCCGAGGCGGAGTCGCTGGTGCTCGACTACATCCGCCGCCACGTGCCCGAGCCGAAGAAGGCCCCGCTCTGCGGCAACTCGATCGGCACGGACCGCACGTTCATCGCGCGCGACATGCCCGGGGTGGATGCGTATTTGCACTACCGGATGATCGACGTCTCGTCGATCAAGGAGCTGGTACGCCGCTGGTATCCACGGGTCTACTTCGCGGCCCCGGAAAAGCAGGGCGGACACCGTGCTCTGGCGGACATCACGGAGAGCATCAGGGAGCTGCGCTACTACCGCGCGGCCATCTTCGTGGGCCAGCCCGGCCCCGATTCGACCACGGCCAGAGCCCTGGCTGAGCGCGTCAGCGGTTAATCGAGTGGCGTAAAGACTCCCGAATCCCGCTACACTTTTCCTGTGCCGCCTCACCGCGGGTGGCCATGGTGGGTGTAGCTCAGTTGGCAGAGCGCCAGGTTGTGGTCCTGGATGTCGAGGGTTCAAGTCCCTTCACTCACCCCACGGCGAACGGCCGGTCCTTCTGGACCGGCCGTTCGCGTTTTCTTCCGGGTAACCCCCCAAATCATGACAATGCGGGTTATGCTCGCTGTCTAACGCTAACGCCGGCAGCACGGGGGCCATCGGCGATCTTGACCGTCTGCGCGCCCCCGGAGGCCGGATGAGAGTCGACGACGCAGCTTTCGATAGCGTGTTCACGTCCTTGAGCAAGCGTGAAGCCGAGGTCATGGACCTGATCGCCACTGGTCAGTCCAACGGGCAGATCGCGCAGCGACTGTTTCTCAGCGAGAAGACGGTCAAGAATCACGTCAACCGGATCTATGCCAAGTTGGGGGTGGATTCCAGGGTGACGGCGATCGGGTTGTGGCGGTCGCGGCGGCAGTAGCGATCGGCGACTGCTTTCACCGGTGCCCGGGGTGGTCGCGGTGCGCCGCGTTCCTCCGGGCGCGTTGCCCCGCGTCCTCGCCGTGCGCGTCGCGCCGGGCTCCGCCGCACACCGTCGTGCCGGGCTCCGCCGCACACCGTCGCGCCGACGCGGCGCCCGACCGGCCGTGCACGCCGGCCCCGGCGCGCAGACAGGCACTGTCAGCCGGGTTTGATGCGGCGGCCCGTGAGCCGGGTAGGGATGATCTTGAGGTACTGCTGCCGCTCCCCACCCACCCAAGGCTCCACCCCGGTGGCAGCAGCCGCAGCCCGCTCCTCCTCCCGGACATGATGCAACGACCCCTGCGCCAGCACACTCCACCCACCCCGAGTCAACTCCTCGATCCGATCCACCTCGAAGGCGACCTTGTACTCCACATCCCGCATCCCCGTACGCAGATCCTGCTCGGTGCTCCCACCCGGCTCCGTCCGGAAGATGATCGCCCCGTCGCTCAGCCGATAATTCACCGGCAGCACCGTAGGCCCGAAGCGGCCCTCGAAGGCGATGCGGCCGACGCCGCCCGGCTCCAGGAGGCGCAGGCACTCGGGCTCCGACAGGGCGACCAGCGTGGGGTGGGGTGAGGCGGGGCCGGTGCCGGCCGGCGTTTCGGTGACTTCGCCGAGGAGTTCCTCCACGGTGGTCCGCAGGGCGATGGCGAGCTGGCCGAGCGCCTCGCGGATGGAGGGGCCGTCCTCCAGGTAGGCGAGGTAGCCCGCCTCGATGCCCGTACGCCGGGCGAGGTCCTCACGCGTCAGGCCCAGTTCGGCGCGCCGCTGGGCGATGCGGCGGCCGAGGCGTTCGATGGTGGTCACTTGCTGAGACATGCGGCGATCTCCTCCTTCCGGGTCACGGTAACCGCGTCTCGCCGCCGCGAACGGGACCGGACGTTCTGGGCGCTTCCGGCTGCGGCGGGTTTAAGAGAAGCTGGCGGTGCCATTGACATCCATGAGCCCGTTGAGGGGGAAGGAGAGATCATGGTGCAGAGAGCGCGGGTCGTCGTCGTGGGTGCGGGTTTCGCCGGCTTGGCCGCGGCTCGGGAGCTGGCCAGGAGCGGAGCGCTGGTGACGCTGGTCGACCGCAACCCGTACGCGACCTTTCAACCTCTTCTCTACCAGGTGGCCACGGCCGGGATGGGCACGGCGGACGTGTCCTATCCGATCAGGACGTACGCGGCGAAGTGGCCGAACGTGCGGGCGCGCCGGGCGGCGTTGAGCAGGATCCTGCCGGAGAAGCGGCGGGTGGAGCTCGACGACGGCGGCGCGCTCGACTACGACTACCTCGTGCTCGCCACGGGCGTCACCACGAACTGGCTGAACGTGCCGGGCGCCCCGGAGAACGCGTTGCCGATCTACTCGCTGGGCGACGCGGCGGGCCTGCGGCGGCGGCTGCAGCACTACCTGGAGGACACCGCGACGGGGCGGCGCGAGAGCACGCACGTCGTGGTGGTCGGAGCGGGCGCGACCGGGGTGGAGATGGCGGGCACGCTGGCCGAGCTGCGCCGTAACACGCTGCCGCTGACGCATCCCGAGGTGCGGCCGGACCAGACGAGCGTGACGCTGGTGGAGCGCTTCGACTACGTGCTGGCGCCGTACAAGCCGAAGCTGCGCGACTCCGCGGCGCAGGCGCTGCGCAAGCGCGGCGTGCGCCTGCGGCTGGGCGCCACCGTCGCCGGCGTGGAGCCGGACGCGGTGCTGCTGGAGGACGGCACGCGGCTGGACAGCGACGTGACGGTGTGGGCGCTGGGCGTCACCGCGCCGCCCGAGGTGGCATCGTGGGGGCTGGAGCAGGGCAAGGGCGGCCGCATCACGGTCACCGAGGCGCTGAACGTGCCGGGGCACCCCGAGATCTTCGTGGCCGGTGACCTGGCCGGGGCGCCGCACGCGCTGCCGCAGCTCGCGCAGCCGGCGATCCAGATGGGCAAGCACGTGGGCAAGCAGATCGCCGCGATGGTCAAGGGCGGGCAGCCGCGGCCGTTCTCCTACCGCGACCCGGGGATCATGGCGACGGTCGGGAAGGCCGAGGCGGTGCTGCAGCTCGAGAACGGGCTGACGATGCGCGGCCTGCCCGCCTGGCTGGTGTGGATCTTCATCCACGTGGCGTACCTGCTGGGCGGCCGCAACCGCCTCAGCGTGCTGCTCAACTTCTTCTGGCGGTACGCCGGCCCGCACCGGAGCCGGGCCAGCGTCACCCAGTAGCCTCCAGCAGCTACAGAGCCGCCGACAGGGCGGCCAGGCCGTGGTCGAGGTCGGCCTCGGGGATGTTCAGCGCGGGGCGCAGGCGCACGGATCTGGGGCCGCAGGGCAGCACCAGCACCCCGTGCTCCTCGCGCAGCCGCGTCACCAGGGCGTCGCGGGCCGCCGCGTCGGGCAGGTCGAAGGCGCACATCATGCCGCGGCCCCGCACGTTCGACAGCTCCTGCGGGTGCTCGGCCTCCAGCTTCGACAGGCGTTCGAGCAGCACGTTGCCCACGGTGGCGGCGCGGGTGATCAGGTCGTCGCGCTCCATGATCTCCAGGATGCCGCGGCTGCGCACCATGTCCACCAGGCCGCCGCCCCACGTGGAGTTGATCCGGCCGCTCTGCTGGAACACGTTGCCGGGCACCTCGTCCACCCTGCGGCCCGCCATGATCCCGCCGACCTGCACCTTCTTCGCGAACGCCACCACGTCGGGCTCCAGGCCGAGCTGCTGGTACGCCCACGGCGTGCCGGTCGTGCCGCCGCCGGTCTGCACCTCGTCCAGGATGAACAGCGCGTCGTACTGGTGGCACAGGTGCTGCATGGCCTGAAGGAACTCGGGCCGCATGTGGTTGTCGCCGCCCTCCCCCTGGATGGGCTCGGCGATGAAGCACGCGATGTCGTACGGGTGCCGCTCGAACGCCTCGCGCGCCTGCGCCAGCGCCCGCTCCTCGGCGGCCTCGACGTCGCCGAAGTGGATGGCGGGCACGTCGATCCGGGGCCAGTCGAAGGTGGGGAACCGGTCGGTCTTGCCCGGCTCGGTGTTGGTGAGGCTGAGCGTGTAGCCGCTGCGGCCGTGGAAGGCCTTGGTCAGGTGCATGACCTTGGTGCCCAGGTCGCGGGAGCGGCCGGCGGCCTCGTTGCGGCGGCTCTTCCAGTCGAAGGCGGTCTTGAGCGCGTTCTCCACGGCCAGGGCGCCGCCCTCGACGAAGAACAGGTGCGGCAGGCCGGGGTCGCCGAGCACGCGCACGAAGGTGTCGACGAAGTCCGCCAGGTGCTCGGTGTAGATGTCGGGGTTGGCCGGCTTGTTGCGGGCCACCTGCCCGAGCAGCCGGACGTGGTCGGGGTCGAAGGGCGGGTTCACGCCGAGGGGGGCCGAGGCGAAGAAGGTGTAGAAGTCCAGGTAGCGGCGGCCGTCACGGGCGTCGACCAGCCAGGAGCCGTGGCTGAGCTCCAGGTCGAGCACGAGGCGGTAACCGTCGACGAGCAGGTGGCGGGCAAGGCGGGTGTGTACGTCCATGGCACCTCCACAGTGGGCGGGAGCCTGGCATTCCTCTTGAGGAACACGGCTATATATACAAAATTTACGGCACGTCTGCCCTTGGCGTGAAGTTCTTCACGCGCATGGACAATGCGATCATGGCGATGCCGTACAGGATCGCGAAGACGCCGACCAGCCAGACGAGGCTGACCAGGCCCGCTCCCGGCCAGATGAGCAGCAGCACCCCGAAGATCACCGACAGCGCGCCGCCGACGATGAACATCCACTCGTCGTCGATGAGCTTGCGCAGGTGGATCCCGGCCGCGATCTCGGAGACGCCCGAGAAGATCGCCCAGAAGGCGACGACGTAGAGCAGGGCCAGGGAGGTGATCCCCGGCCAGACGAACGCCACGATGCCGGCGAGGATGCCGATGATGCCGGAGACGATGAGCCAGGTCCGCGACCTGGCGCCGTGCCGGAACCCGGCGAACAGCGCGAACAGGCCGCTGACGAGGGCGTACGCACCGAAGAAGATCACCAGGACGAGCAGTGTGATGCCCGGCCAGATGAGCGCCAGGACGCCGAAGAGGACTGCTGCCAGTCCCCTGACGAGCAGCAGCCACCACGATCGAGAGATTTCCCCCATACTGATCTGCTTTCCGGCCTCTGCCCGGAAACAGACCAGCAGCGGGTCAAATGTCGGTGATCCGTGCCGCGCTGGATGACAACGCGATCAGGACGCCTTGGCCAGCGCGAAGGCGCCACGGCTCAGCGCCGTCTGCTCCAGCCAGACGTGCGCGCCGATCGGCGCCTTCGGGTCGATCGCCATCGTGGTCACGACGTACGTCCTGCCCTGCTTCGTGCGGGCCAGGAAGCCGGCGTCGGAGACCCCCGGCTCCGACCCGCCCTTGAACCACACGGTCGGCCACTGGGCCCTGTCCAGGCCGAGGCCGCCGTCGCTGATCGACATGACCTCGCCGACGCGCCGGTCGCCCAGCTTCACCAGGCCCGCGTACGCCCGGCAGATCTGCGCCGGCGAGGCGTACCACTCCAGGGTGTCCAGCTCGCGCGGCGCGCTCCACATCGCGAACTTCGACAGCGGCGTCTTGGCCACCACCTTCTCCAGGTAGGCCCGCTGCCCCGCGTCGTTCAGCGACAGGTACCGCTTGGCGTGGCGCGGGTAGTCCACGCCCTTGAGCACGAACAGGTCCCGCGTCGTCAGGAACGGCACGTTGCGCTGGTCGTTGACGCCCCAGGCGCGCATCGTGCGCTCGACCGCCTTGCGGCCCACCTTGTGGATCAGCAGGTCCGTGGCCGTGTTGTCGCTGATGGAGATCATCAGCTTGGCGGCCTCCAGCACGGTGACCTGGCTGCCGTCGGGGCGGTCCTGCAGCTCGCCCGACGGCAGGCTCTTGAGCTCCGGCGTGATCGTGAGCTTGGTGTCCCAGCCGAACGCGCCGCTCCTGATGCGCTCGGCGACCGCGCCCAGCACGTACAGCTTGAGCATGGAGCCGAGCGGCCGCCGCTCGCCGGCGGCGACGCCGTGCAGGGGCCGGCACCTGCCGTCCGGGGTCAGCTCGGCGGCCAGGAAGCCGGTGCGCGGGGAGAGCGTGCGGAGCCTCTCGTCCACCTCGGCCCAGGTGGTCGGGTCGGGCGCCATGAACCGCAGGCCGCTCATCAGGCCGTCGGCGTCCACGCTGATCACGACGTTGACCGCCGACGCGCCCGCCAGGACCCTGGCCAGCAGCTCCCGCTCGTGCGACTGCTCCACCCGCTCCAGCTTCAGGTTCTCGAAACCGGCCAGCGCCTGGTTGAGCTGCGCGGGCGGGATGTTCTTGAGGAAGTCGGCGGTGAAGTGGCCGGCGAGCTCGTCGTCGGTGATCGGCAGGCGGGTGGAGGCGTCGAGCAGCCAGGCGAGCTGCCGGCCCGCCGGGGTGGCGGGCACCTCGGGGGCGGCGGAGACCGGCGCGGTGACACCCGCGCTCGTGGCCTCGGCGGGGACGGGCCGCCCGGCGCAGGCCGTCATGGCGATCGCCGCCGTGGCCGCCGCGAGGATCCGGACGGGCTTCGACGGAGTGTGCATGAGAAGGGCTCCTTCGCGAAGATCGGCAGCCGAGATCGGCTTCGTCGCCTCAGCACATCGCGGCGCGCGGGCTTGCCACCACCGGGTGAGCCACCGTCCCTGCCGGTGCGGCTGGCCGCCGGAAATATGCGGATAACCTCATAGACGTCCCCCCTGACCGTTCAGCACGATGGGGCCCTATGAGTTCCAGGGTGGTGGCCGGGTCACTGGCCCTGATCGCCGCCGGCGGGCTGGTGGCCGGTCCCCTGCTGGAGAGCGGCCTGCCCGCGCCGCCGCAGCAGTGGGCCTTCATCGTGCTCGCCCTGCCGCTGCCCGTGCTGGGCCGGCTGCTGGCCGTCCGGCGGCCCGAGCTGCGTTACGGCTGGCTGCTGCTGGCGGCCTCCCTCGCACTCGGGCTCAGCGTGCTCGGCATCGGCCTGTCGGCACGTACGGGCGGCCACGCGCTCTACACCGCCCTCGGCTCGCTGAGCCCCGTCTTCTACGGGCTCACCTGGATCTTCGTGCCCCTGCTGTTCCCGGACGGGCGGCTGCCCTCCCCCCGGTGGCGCCCCGTCGCGTGGATCTCCGGTGGCGCGATCGCCCTGCACACCGCGGGGAACCTGGCCTACGGCCACGACCCGTACCATCCGCCCAGCGGCCCGCTGTCGGCCACGCAGTGGGCCGGCGTGTGGGCCTCGGCGGCCGGGCAGCTCACCACGTGGGTCATGGCGGTGGTCGTCATCTGCGGCCTGGTGCTCCGGTGGCGGCGCAGCGCTCGGGCGGAGCGCGGCCAGTACGCCTGGATGGTCGGCGGCATGGCGGCGACCGCCGCGGGCGCGGTGCTGGTGTCGTCGTTCCACTTCGGCGGGTCCGCGTACGGCATCGCCGGGCTGATCGGGGTCCTGGCCGTGGTGGGCTCGTTGCCCGCCGCCATCGGGGTGGCGCTGGTGCGGCACCGGCTGCTCGACGTCCGGATCGGGCTGCGCGGCTCGCGCCTGCACCTGGTGTTCGACCTGCGGCCGACGGTGGACGAGGTGCTGTCCGACCTCGGCACGGCGCTGCAGGAGACGCCCGAGCCGGTGGAGCAGCTCGGCCGGCTGGCGGCGGCGGTGCGTACGGGGCTGGACCTGCGCTGGGCCGCCGTGACGCTGGCGGACGGCACCCGGATGGTCTCCGGCACGCAGGAGGGCGCGGCGACGCTGGAGCTGCCGGTACGCGGCGGCCGCATCGAGTGCGGCCCCCGGCAGGCGGGCCCCCTGACCCGGGTGGACAGGCGGCTCCTGGAGGCGCTGGCCGTGCCCGCCGGGCTGGCGATCCAGAGCGCCGGCCTGGTCACGCGGCTGGTGAACGCGCAGGAGGCCGAGCGCCGCCGCATCGAGCGCAACATCCACGACGGTGTGCAGCAGCAGCTCGTCGCCCTCATCGCCGGTCTGGAGCTGGCCAGGGCGACCGGCGCGGGCCCCGACATGCTGGCGAACCTGCGGGAGCAGGCCCGCCAGACCCTCGCCGACCTGCGCGAGCTGGCCGCCGGCATCCACCCGTCCGCGCTCAGCCAGGGCGGCCTGGTGGAGGCCGTGGAGGAGCGCTGCTCGCGCCTGCCCGTGCGGACCACGGTGACCTCCGCTCCGTCGCTGCGGGCCAGGCGCTTCGCCGACGAGGTCGAGGGCGCGATGTACTTCACGGTGAGCGAGGCCGTGGCGAACGCGCTCAAGCACGCGGGCGCGGCCACCATGGAGGTGCGCCTGACGCTGGAGGGCGGCCGGCTGCACGCCACCGTGAGCGACGACGGCAAGGGCTTCGACCCCGGCACGCGCGCCCGCCGGGGGCTGGCCACGCTGGAGGACCGGCTCGACGCGCTCGGTGGGAGCCTGACGGTGGACAGCGAGCAGGGGAAGGGGACACGGGTGCACGCGTGGGTGCCGGTCGATGGGTGAGCTGATCCGTACGGTGGTGGCGGACGACCACTACCTGGTGCGCGAGGGCACCAGGCAGCTGCTGGAGATGTCGGGCGAGGTGGCGGTCGTCGGCGCGGTGGGCGACGCCGACGAGCTGCTCGACGCCGTCCGCCGGCTCGGCCCGGACGTGGTGATCACCGACATCCGGATGCCCGGAGGCGCATGGCGGCAGGGCTTCGAGGGCATCGACGCCGCCCACCGCATCCGCTCCGCGCATCCGAAGGTGGGGGTGGTGGTGCTGTCGCAGTTCTCGGACGCGCTGTTCGCGTTCGAGCTGTTCAAGCACGGCACCGAGGGCTACGCGTACCTGCTCAAGGACCGGGTCGGCGACCTCGACGAGCTGCTCGGCGCGATCAGGGCGGTCGCCGCCGGCGGCTCGGTCATCGACCCCAAGGTGGTCGAGGGCCTGCTGGCCAGGCGCGACGTGCGCGGCCAGCAGGAGGCCCTGACCGCCCGCGAGCGGGACGTGCTGCGCGAGATGGCCCACGGCCGGACGAACTCCGCCATCGCCCGCGCCCTGCACCTGTCGATCTCCTCGGTGGAGAAGAACGTGAACGCCATCTTCACCAAGCTCGGCCTGGAGAACAGCGGCGACGTGCACCGGCGGGTGGCGGCGGTCCTGGCCTACCTGGGGCCGGAGCCGCCTCAGCGGTAGGCGAGCCTGCGCAGCAGGATCTCGGCCGGGCCCCGGTAGCCGACCCGGGCCATGAGGTCGGCCAGCAGCAGCGAGATCAGCCACGTGCCCGCCGCCACGAGCGTGGCCCCGGCCAGGCCGAGGTCGTCCTGGAGGCCCATCCCGTACGGGTAGAAGAGCACCACGTACGCGACGGACTGGAAGAGGTACAGGCTCATCGAGCGCCGGCCGAGCGCCTCGACCATCGTGGTGAGCCGGTTGCGCCGCCGCCCGGCGCGGATCGCGACGAGGGCGACCAGGGCCGCCATGCCGATGCCGCCCGCGTACCCGGTGACGGCCTGCGCCAGCACGGCCGCCCAGAGAGCCGCCGGCGACGGCCCGGTCCAGACGTCCGCCTGGACGAGGGCGGCGGGCAGGGAGCCGGCCACGGACAGGGCGGTGGTGATCACGGCGAAGCCGAGGAGGAGGCGGCGGTGCCGCGCGGGCTCCTCCAGGTAGCGGCGGCGCGCCGCCCACATGCCCAGCAGCACGCCGGGGATGACGAGCAGGGTGCCCACGGCCAGGCTGATCGGCCAGGCCGTGAGCCGCTCGGTGAGCAGGCTCCAAAAGCCCTGGCCGCCCGCGGAGACGCCGGCCTTGGTGTAGGTGGAGATGCCGTTCGACATGGGGAACCACATGCTGGCCGCGACGACGGCCGTGGCGGGGACGAACGTCAGCCCGGCCGTCCACAGCAGGGCCCGGTCACCGCGCCGCAACAGGCCGGCCAGCAGGACGGCGGCCAGGCCGTAGGGGGCGAGGATGTCGATCGGGACCAGCAGCACCACGTGCGTGAGCCCGATGGCCATCAGCCACCAGCCGCGCCGGCGCAGCAGCTTGCGGGCGCTCACCCAGTCGCCGCCCGGGCGGGCGAGCCGCCGGTCGAGCAGTTGCACCAGCGCGTAGCCGAACAGGAAGGCGAACATCGGCCGCGCGTGGTTGTTGACGAAGAGGAAGTGGAAGACATCGGTGATCGCGTTGAGCGCCGCGGGGCCGCGACGCACGTCGGTCACGAACAGCGGCGCGTGCGCGAAGGCGATGGCCAGCAGCATCGCGCCGCGTGCCAGGTCGGGGGCGAGGGCTCGCCCGGTGGTGGCGCGCGGTGGGGCCTGCGCCTCGATGGACGTGGTCATGCGTCACCTTCCTCACAACACCGATGTCAACCGGCGGCCGACGACGACTTGGCCGCCTCCACGCTCTTGCGCAGCGCGGTGGTGATGGGCTCGACGGGCAGGGAGAGCTGCTCGATCCGGCTCCGGCTCCGGCGCGCCTCGCCCCGTTCCAGAACCGCCTTGAGGCCGGCCGCCCCGGCCAGCGCCGCCAGGACGCGCACGTCCTGGTCGAGCCGCCCGACCGGCTGGCCCCCGCGGATGGCCCGCCCGACGCGCTCGGCGAGCCTGCGTGACAGGTACGCCTTGCGCGGGACGATCCGCTCCACCGGGATGAACAGCACCCGGCGCCGCTCCACCCGGATCAGCCGGTCGGCGGCCAGCTCGTCACGCACCACGCCGACCGCCTTGGCGTGGTCCTTGCCGATCCATCGCCGCCAAGACCGGGGCGGCGAGCCGGAGATCTGTTCCCAGACGATCGCCCGCAGCGAGCCCGGCCCGGCGTGCGCGGGCTGCGCGACGGCCCGCGCCTTGCCCGACTCGTCGGCCAGGCAGCCCTCCAGCAGCAGCTCGGCCAGGGCGGCGGCGCGCAGCAGGTAGCCCAGCTCGGTCCGCTGCGCCAGCCGTTGCCTGCGCAGGTCGAAGGCCAGCAGGAAGGCCGAGCGGGTCAGCGTCTCATGGTGCTTCACCGGCGTCTCCATCCGCGTGCTCCCCTTCGTCTTCCTCTTCTTCTCCCGCCGCGTCCCTGCGCGGGCGGCCACGCGGGCGCATCCGCCCGACCCCCTCGGGCAGCCGCCCCGCCTCTGACAGCGCCCTGCGCAGCAGGAACTCGATCTGGGAGTTCGTGCTGCGCAGCTCGTCGGACGCCCATCTGGCCAGCGCGTCGTGGACCACCGGGTCGAGCCGCAGCAGGAGCTTCTTTCGATCGACCATCACTGGTACAGCGTGCCCGTGTTGACCACGGGCTGGGTGTCGCGATCACCCACCAGCACCACGAGCAGGTTGCTGACCATGGCCGCCTTGCGCTCCTCGTCCAGCTCCACCACGTCGTGTTCGGCGAGCTTGGCCAGCGCCATCTCCACCATGCCGACGGCGCCCTCGACGATCCGCTGCCTGGCCGCCACCACCGCGCCGGCCTGCTGGCGGCGCAGCATCGCGTGGGCGATCTCCGGCGCGTACGCCAGGTGGATGATGCGCGACTCGATGACCTTGACGCCCGCGGAGGCGACCCTGGCCGAGATCTCCAGGGAGAGCTGGTCGTTGATCTCGTCGGCGTTGTCGCGCAGCGACAGCCGCGGCTCGCCGTGGGAGTCGTAGGGGTAGGTGCCCGCGATGTGCCGCACCGCCGTCTCGGCCTGGATGGCCACGAACTCCACGAAGTCGTCCACCTCGAACACCGCCTGCGCGGTGTCCTGCACCTGCCAGACCACCACGGTCGCGATCTGGATGGGGTTGCCGTCGGCGTCGTTGACCTTGGTGACGTCCGTCTCGTGGTTGCGGATCCTGGTGGAGACCCGGCGGCGCACGGTGATCGGGTTGACCCATTGGAAGCCGGGGGTGCGCAGGGTGCCGACGTAGCGGCCGAGCAGCTGCACCACCCTGGCCTCGCCCGGGGCGACCGCGGTGAGCCCGAACAACATGACGAACCCGGTGAGGAGCACCAGGATGCCCACGAGCAGCGACGCCAGCCCGGCCGAGGCGGAGCCCGTGGCCAGCAGGGCGATGCCCAGCACGATCAGCGCCAGGCCGGCCAGCCCGACCAGCGTCGCCACGCTCAGCATCACGAACCCGTTGGCGGCCCTGACCGGCCGCTCGTGGGTGCGGGGCTCGGGCATGTCGACCACGCCCGCGCTCGATGTGTCCACCATCACCTTGCCTCCCGACTCTTGTGTGACTTCACCTTGCTAGCAAAGTGATATCACTTTTTTGGCCGCGTGGGAAGGCCGGCCGGTGGGCGCTGTGGTAGGGCTGGCACTACCGGGCATCAGGGTGTCGGCGGCAATGTCGCGCCCGTCCTGAAGCCCTAGGGTTTGTGCCATGAGGAGAACGGCGTTGATCGCGGGCTCGCTGGGGCTCGCCGCGGTGCTGACCGGCTGTGGCCTCGGTGAGCACAACGCAGACACCGTGACGTACGACGTCACGGACAAGGTGGCGGCCCTGCGCGTCGAGGCCGACTCCGGCACCGTCGAGGTGGTCGAGTCCGACCGCGCCGGCATTCACGTGAGCGAGCGGCTGACCTGGCGCAAGGAGAAGCCCAAGACCAGCCACGAGGTGCGGGGCGACACACTGGAGCTGGCGTTCACCTGCCCTACCAGTTGGGGCCTCGGCGCCGCGGGAGTGTCCTGCGACGTGAGCTACCGGGTCGAGGTGCCCAAGGGGTTGCGCGTCACGGCGGGCACCGACTCGGGCGACCTCACGCTGAAGAACCTGTCGGGCGAGGTGGAGGCCAGCAGCGACTCCGGCGCCATCGAGGCCGCGGGGCTGACGGGCAAGCGGGTCGTCATGCGGACGGACTCGGGTGACGTGACGCTGACCTTCACCGGTCAGCCCGACAAGGTCACGACCTCCACGGACTCCGGGCGGATCGAGATCCACGTGCCGCAGGGGCCGTACAACGTCGTGACGCGGACGGACTCGGGCGGCAAGGAGATCACCGCCGCCAGCGACGCCTCGGCCCCGCGCTCGATCGAGGCGGTCAGCGACTCGGGCGACCTGGCGGTCATGACGCCCTGACCGCCGGCGCCGGGCGGCTCAGCCGTGGGAGTAGACCACGATCGACACCGCGATGTACTGCACCAGGTAGGCGGCGATCGTGAACGCGTGGAAGACCTCGTGGAAGCCGAACCAGCGGGGTGACGGATCGGGGCGGCGCAGGCCGTACACGACGGCGCCGGCCGAGTAGAACACGCCGCCCACCGCCACCAGCACGACGGCGGCCACCCCCGCGCCCTCCAGCAACTGCGGCATGACGAAGACCGCGGTCCAGCCCAGCGCCAGGTACAGGACCGTGTAGAGCCAGCGCGGCGCGTTCATCCACAACACCCGGAACAGCACCCCGGACAGCGCCCCGCCCCAGATCACCGACAGCACCGCCACGCGGGCCGCACCGTCGAGCGCCAGCAGGGCGAACGGGGTGTAGGTGCCCGCGATGATCAGGTAGATGTTCGCATGGTCGATCCGGCGCAGGAACTCGGCCAGCCGCGGGCCCAGCGTGCTGCGGTGATAGGTGGCGGAGATGCCGAACAACAGGGCCGAGGTGATGGCGTAGATCGACGAGGCCAGCCGGGCCTGCAAGGTGGGCCCCAGCGCCACGAGCACGAAGCCGGCGACCAAGGTGACAGGCAGCGCTCCGGTGTGCAACCAGCCTCGCAGCCGCGGCTTAACGGTGATGGTCGTCATGTAACCTACGGTACCGTAGGTTAGAGCCCATTAAAGAAACGGGCGGCAATGGGGACAGCGACCGACCTTCCGGACCCTCCGTTCCGCACGAAGACACAGAAGGCCAGGTCATCGCGGTATCCGATGAACCAGGCATGCGGCGTCTCGCCCTCCACCTCGGCCGTCCCCGTCTTGCCCGCGGCCCCCTCCGGCAGCCCCGACTCACTGGCCGTCCCGTAGTCGACGACGGCCGTCATCATCTCCCGCAGCGCCGCCACGACGCCCTCGTCCATCTGGACGTCCTCGTGCGGGGTGCCGTCGATGCGGCGCACCAGCTCCTCCGACAGCAGCCGCGGCGAGCGCCAGGTGCCGCTCTGCACGGCGGCGGCGAGCGCGGCCATGCACAGCGGGGTGGTGACGACCTCGCCCTGGCCGATCACGTCGGCGCCGAGCATGTCGAGGTCGTCGGTCTCGGGCACGGTGCCGCAGGTCCCGCCGATCCCGGTCGCGATCGGCCGGCCGAACCCCCACTCGTCGGCCGTCCTGCTCAGCTCCTCCCCCGTCAGCCTGGTGGTCGCCTGCTCGACGAACGTGGTGTTGCAGGAGTAGGCGAACGCGTCGGTGAACGTCACGACGCCGCGGTCCACCTCGCCGTCGTTGCTGAAGGGCCGGTGGAACGGGATCTGGTACGTGCCGGGGCACCCGACCTGGGCCGCCGGGTCGAGCCCGCCCTTGATCAGCGCCGCGGCGGTGATCGTCTTGAACACGGAGCCGGGCGGGAACACGTCACGCACGGCGCTGTAGCTCTCCCCCAGGCGGTCGGCCAGCGCGAGCAGCTCGCCGGTGCTCGGCCGGATGACGATGATCGTGGAGTCCTCGGTGCCGTCCAGCGCCCGCGCGGCGGCCGCCTGCACGGATCGCGACAGGGTGGTGCGCTCGACGTTCGCCTCGGGCTCGCGGTGCAGCAGGGTCGTGTCCGGCCGGCCCGGCACCTTCGACACCAGCGACCAGCCGTAGTTGACGTGCTCGAACTCGCGCTTGAGCGGGTCCAGGTACGCCTCGGCGTAGCTGTCGTTCGGGATCTTGTCGCCCTCGCTGGTGACCAGCTCGGCCGCCGACGTCTCCACCTCCTCCAGCACCAGCGTGCCGCCGTCCTTGAGCAGCGGGTGCAGCGTCTCGGGGGCCCATAAGACCTTCCAGGTGCGCTCCCGCACGGCCAGCCGCAGCGTGCTGTCGAACGGCCAGTCGCCGAGGTCGGCCAGCCGGCGCACGCCCGAGAACGGCACCTCGGCCGCCTGCTCGCCCGTGGTCCGCAGCTGGCCGGGGGTGAGCTGCAGGGACTCCACGTGCAGCTGGTCGCTGAGCGTGCGGTGCCGTACGGAGAAGTCGGCCGGCGGCTGGAACACCAGCCGCTCCATCGCCGAGACGTTCCCGCGCCGCCAGGCGTCGAAGTACGCGGCGGCCGTCTGGGCGGGGCTGCCCTTGACCCGGTTCGACGCCGCGATGGCGAAAGCACCCGCCCCGGCTATCGCGACAAGCGCGATAACGAGCACAATCAGCCTTCGCCGTGCCATACGGTACTCCCAGGGAGGGGATCAGACGTGGCCCGTGGACAGCGTGAACCGATGCCTGGCCTGTACCCGGTGACGTTCGGCGAGGTCGAGTTGCTCCGGGATCTGGACAGACAGGACGGCTGGGTGCTGTCCAAGGATGGCGTACCTCAGTCGTACATAGATCTTCAAGACCCGACATTTCTGGAATTCGAGTATGTACGACTCATGGCGGATGTGATCGACCTTTTGTCAGAAGGGCCGTTGAGCTGCGTCCACGTGGGCGGCGGCGCCTGCACGATCCCCCGCTACGTCTCCGCCACCCGCGCCGGCTCCAGGCACATCGTCATCGAGCCCGACGGCCTGCTGGTCAACCTGGTACGCGAGCAGCTCGACCTGCGCTCGGTGCCCCGGCTGAAGGTCATCGTGGCCGGCGGCAGGGAGGGCACGGCCAAGGTCTGGGACGAGACGGCCGACCTGGTGGTCCTCGACGCGTTCACCGGCGCGACGATGCCGGTGGAGCTGGCCACGGCCGAGTACATGGGCGACATCGCCAGGATCCTGCGCCCCGACGGCACCCTCCTGATCAACCTGGCCGACGGCAAGGGCCTGGCCTTCGCCAGGCGCCTGCTGGCCACGGTGACAAGCACGTTCGGGCACGTGGCCCTGCTGGCCGAGCCGGGCATCATGCGGGGCCGCCGCTTCGGCAACCTCATCGTGGCCGCCTCGCGGGCCGAGCTGCCGGTCGAGCTGCTGACCAGGAAGGCGGCGGGCGGCCTGACGCAGGCCCGCTGCGTGCACGGGGAGGCGCTGACCCACTTCATCGCCGGCGCGGCGCCCATCAGGGACGGTGACGCGGTCATCGCGCCCGTCCCGCCTCCCGCCGTCTTCGGCTGACCACGGCGCCCCGGAATAGTTGAATTCTAAACTTGGTTGAGCCGGGCAGACCCGCTGGAAGGAGCGCGACATGCCCGCCGTGACCGTAGAGAACCCGCTCACCCTCCCCCGCCTGCCCGAGCCACAGGCCGGTGAGCCCGGGCGCAAGGTGCTCGCCGTCGAGACCGCGCCCAGCGGGTTCGAGGGTGAGGGCTTCCCCGTCCGCCGCGCGCTGGCGGCGATCAAGCCCGAGTACCTGGACCCCTTCGTGATGATGGACCAGATGGGCGAGGTCGACTACGCGGCCGGCGAGCCCAAGGGCACCCCCTGGCATCCGCACCGGGGCTTCGAGACCGTCACGTACATGATCGACGGCGTGATGGAGCACCTCGACTCCAACGGCGGCGGCGGCACGATCACCAACGGCGACACCCAGTGGATGACCGCGGGGGCCGGGATCCTGCACAAGGAGGCGCCGCCGGAGTGGCTGGTGCAGCAGGGCGGGCTCTTCCACGGCATCCAGCTCTGGGTGAACCTGCCGGGGGCCAAGAAGATGATCGCACCCCAGTACCAGGACATCGGCGGCGCCAGCGTCGCACTGCTGAGCAGCCACGACGGCGGGGCGCTGGTGCGGCTCATCGCCGGGGACCTGGCCGGGCACGTCGGGCCCGGCAGCACGCAGACGCCGATCACGCTGCTGCACGCCACCGTCTCGCCGGGGGCGCGGCTGGTCCTGCCGTGGCGCAAGGACTTCAACGCGCTGGCGTACGTGCTGTCCGGGCGCGGGACCGCAGGCGCTGAGCGACGGCCGCTGAGCGGCGGGCAGCTCGCCGTGTTCGAGGGGTTCGGGAACCGGCCGGGGCTGGCGACGCAGGCCGGGAGCATCACGATCGCGGCGGCCAAGGAGGCGATGGAGGTGATCGTGCTCGGTGGTGAGCCCATCGGGGAGCCGGTGGCGCACTACGGGCCGTTCGTCATGAACACCAAGGCCGAGCTGGTGCAGGCGTTCGAGGACTTCAAGGCGGGGCGGCTCGGGAGCATCCCCGCCCAGCACGCCTGATCACCACCAATCAGTGAGCTGTACGGGGAGTCGGAGGCCACGCTCGTGTACGACGTTCACACGGCGATGCCCGCCGGCGTCCAGCGCACGGCCGAGCACTTCCGGCTGCGCGACGGGCGGATCAGCACGATCATGCTGATCTTCGACGCCGCCCCGTGGCAGCCGATGGCCGCCGCGATCACGTGAGCGGCGCGTGATCGCGGGCCGATCGCCTAGTTCAGGCTCAGGCAGGCGACCCGATCGCCGGCCTGGCCGACCTTGGGCCCGGAGGTGACGGTCGGCTGGTCGTGGATGACCAGGGAGCCGGGCAGCTTGGCACGTTCCAGCGGCCAGTCGTTGCGGGCGCTGGACCGGCCCGCGCCCTCGGCGTCGGTGGTGAAGTCGAGCCAGACCTCGCTGACGCGGTCGATCCGGCCGGGGTGGTGCTGGTAGTGCGGGCCGGCCTCCTCGGGCTGCCGGCCGCACGGCTTGACGTGCAGATGGGCGCCGTAGCGGCGCTCGGGCAGCAGGCCCTCGACGACCAGCGAGGTGCGCGTCCGGCCGCCGCCGGACTCGATGGTGACGCTGGCCTGGGCGCCCTCGGGGGCCAGCTTGCGGTCGTAGGCGATGGCGCCGGGGTCGTCGGTGCCGAACTCGCCGGCGGCGTTGAGGTTGACCGTCTCGTCCGGCGCGGTCTTGGCGTTCTGGACCGGGGCGGGCGGGCCCGCGCAGGCCCCGGCCAGCGCGGTCGTCGCGGTCATGAGGGCGAGCAGGAACGCGGGCACGCGCATGGGACCTCCCACAGGTGGCGCCCCTCCGGCATCGGGGGCTCCGAGAGGGCACCCACTCTAACGAGTGATTGGCCCGCTACGTACGGTCATTCGCCCTGCGCGCCATGTTTTGCCGCGATCTCGTCGATCGTGGCGGCCAGCGTGAAGTCGAGGTCGGTGAGGCCGCCCTGGTCGTGGGTGGTCAGCGTCAGGTGCAGGCTGCGCCACCGGATGTCGATGTCGGGATGGTGGTTGAGCTCCTCGGCCTTGACCGCGATCTCGTCCACCATGCGGATGGCCGCGGGGAAGTCGGGCGCGGTGACCGTGCGCTTGATCGCCTCGCCCTCGCGCCGCCATCGGGGCAGGTCGTTGAGCTTGCTCTCGACGTCCATACCCCGCACGTTACTTCAAAGCGCCCGAGCCGAGCCCCGACTGGATCTGCCGCTGGAAGAGGATGTACACGATCATGACCGGGAGGATGGTGATGGACAGGGCGGCGAACAGCCCCGGCCAGTCGGCCTCGTAGCCGGCCAGCGTGGAGATGCGGGCGATGCCCTGGGTGAGCACCCACTTGTCCGGCGCGCCGGCGAGCAGGACGAGGGGCAGCAGGTACTGGTTCCACTGGCCGAGCACGTTGAAGATAGTGATGCTGATCAGGCCCGGCCTGGCCATGGGCACCATGATCTGGAAGAACGTGCGGGTGTGGGAGGCGCCGTCGATCAGCGCCGCCTCGGCGACCGCCTCGGGCAGCGTGCGGAAGAACGCCGCCAGGAAGAAGACCGTGAACGGCAGCGAGTAGGCGATGTAGACCAGCACCAGGCCGACATGGCTGTTGAGCAGCCCGACCTGCTTGACCACGAAGAACAGCGGCCCGAGAGCCAGGAAGACCGGGAAGGCCAGCCCGGCCACGAAGTAGTAGTAGATCACCCTGCTGCCGGCGAAGCGGTAACGCGCCAGCACGTACGCCGCCATCGAGCCGAACACCATGGTGCCCGCCGTGCCGAACACCACGACGACCACGGTGTTCAGCATGTACTGCCCGATGTGCGCCTTGTCCCAGGCCCGGCCCCACGCGTCGAGCCGCAGCGCGCCGGGCAGTTGCAGCGGGTCGCCGAAGATCTCGGTGTTGCTCTTGAACGAGGCCAGGAACGTCCACAGCAGCGGCGCGATGATCAGCAGGGCCCAGACGGCCAGCGCCACATGGGACAGCGCGCTCAGCACGCCCGGCCCCTTCTCCCTACGCGAGGCCATCCCTACAGCTCAACCCTCTCACGTCTGGTCGTACGCAAGGTCAGCACCGCGAACGTCACGGTGAGGAAGAACAGCGCCACGCCCATCGCGGACGCGTACCCGACCTTCTGGTAGGAGAAGGCGGTGTTGTAGATGGTGATCGGCAGGATGGTGGTGGCCCCGTCGGGCTCGCCCTTGTCGCCCGCCAGCACCTGGATGAGCGCGAACCCGTCGAAGGCCGCGATGCCCAGGTAGATCCAGCCGACCTGCACGGTGTCGCGCAGCAGCGGCAGCGTGATGGAGAAGAACAGCCGCAGGCGGCCCGCCCCGTCGAGCGCCGCCGCCTCGAAGTAGTCCTTGGGGATGGCGGCCATGCCGGCGGAGAACAGCACCACGTAGAAGCCGACCGCCTGCCAGACCATCACCGCGATGATGGACCACAGGGCCAGGTCCGGCTCGATGAGCCAGCCGACCGGTTCCAGGCCGAACCTGGCCAGCACGCCGTTGACGACGCCGTCCTCGTCGGGCCGGTAGACGGCCTGGAACAACACGCCGACCACGGCGACGGCCAGGACCTGGGGGAAGAAGAACACCACGCGGTAGAACTTCGACCCCCAGACCCCTCTCATGCCGGCGCCGCGCGGGCCGCCGCCGAGGTTGAGCAGGAAGGCGAACAGCAGCGCGATGACGATGGTCGCCAGCGGCAAGACCAGCAGCAGGATCCCGTGGTTGCGCAGGGCCCGCCAGAACACCTCGTCCGCCAGCAGCCGGCCGAAGTTGTCCAGCCCCACGTAGCGGACGATCGAGCTGTAGCCGTTCCAGCTCGTCAGCGAGAGCTGGAACGCCTGCACGTAGGGGCTGATGACGAAGACGGTGTAGAGCGTGAGGGGGACGGCCAGGAAGCCGGCGACGAAGCCGTACCTGCGCAACCGCTCCATCGGTCACTGGCTCCGCGTCTGCTTGGTGACCGACTCGTCCCGCTTGACGGCGTCGGCCTTCTTCTGCATGTTGGCGCAGAACTCCTCGGGGGTGATGCGGCCGGCCATGACCACGTTGATCTGCTCGGTGCCGTAGTCGAAGAGCTCCTTGTACCAGCCCTCGAAGCGGGCCTCGGTGATGATGTTCTGGCCGGCCTTGTCCTGGGCGCGGGCGGCGCTCATCAGGCCGGCGGGCAGGTCCACGCCCTCGGCGGCGCCGTTCACCACCGTGACGTTCTTGGTCAGCTCGGTGAAGGAGCGGGCGCCCTCCTTGGAGAGCATGATGCGCAGGTACTCCAGGCCGCCCTGCGGGTTCTTGCCCTTGGCGGCGACCACGAAGTTCTCCCCCACGCCGACCTGGATGGCGCCGTACGGCATCTGGTCGGAGCCGGTGACCTCGGGGATGGGGGCGATGGCGTACTCGAAGTCCTTCGGCTTGTCCTTGGCCATCTCGTTCTCGATCCAGGAGCCGACCGGGTAGAACAGCACCTTGTTCTGGAGCTGCTTGATCTGGGTCTGCGTGTGGTCGAGGCCGAAGTACGCCTTGTCGCCGTATTTCGTCTGAACGTCCACCCAGACGGTGACCGCCCGCTTCATCGGCTCGGCGTTCCAGGCGTTGTCGACGAGGTTGTCGATGTCGAGGATGACCTGATTACCGCCGATCTTGGCGGCGGTGTAGAGGACGTTCCAGAGCTGGTAGTACGGCCCCTTCTGCCCCGGGTAGGCGAACAGCAGGATGCCCTCGCCCTTGGCGGTCTCCCCCAGCGCCGTGAACTCCTCCCAGGTCGTCGGCACCGTCCAGCCCTTGTCCGCGAACAGTTTGGCGTTGTACCAGAGCGCGCGGTGCGACACGGTGTAGTTGAGCACCAGGTCCTTGCCGGTGACGTTGGCGTTGGTGAGCACGGCGGGCGTGACGGTGTCGCGCACCTTCTTGGCCGGGTCGTCGATCGAGGGGGCGTCGAAGAGCGGGGCCAGGTCGGCCAGGTGCCCCTCGGCGGCCAGCGCGGCCAGGTCCATCGACTTGGGGCCGGAGTTGTTGATCACGTCGGGCGGGTCGCCGGCGACCAGGCGGGGGCGGAGCTGGGTGCCGATCTCCTGGGTGGCCGTGTGGGTGATCGCAGCCTCGGGGAACGTCTGCTTGTAGAGCTTCTCGTGCAGGTCCTTGGCGTAGGCGTCGCCGTACGCGCCGCTGAAGATGGCCACTTCGAGCGGCTTCTTGGCATCCACGCCGAAGGGGTTCTTCGGGTTCGCGGAGGCCGGGAGCGAGGTGGCGGGGGCGGGCTCGCCCCCTCCCGTGCCGGCGGTGGCGCAGGCGCCGAGCAGGCCCGCGCCGGGACCGGCGACGAGTGCGGTCATGCCGATCCGGCGTATCAGCTGGCGCCTGGTGATCTCGCCCGGGTGGGTCATGGGGGCTCCCTGAATTAGGAAAGTTTCCTAAACGATTGCCCGCAACGTACGAACGGGCTCCGACGCCCGTCAAGGGGGTGCGATCGAGACGTGACCTTGCCGTGATTGCCTTGCCTAGAACGGCGTTCTAGAAGCAGAGTGGTTCGCATGATTGTGGAGTACGCCGACCAGGTGTGGCGGGGCGAGGCCGACGACAGCATCGTGGACAGCGGGATGACCGGCAAAGGCGTCCTGACCATCGCCGACGGGGTCGGCTGGTGGTCGGGGTTCGGCAACGTCGTCGCCTTCGAGACGGAAGGCGAGCTGGTGCTGTTCGACACCAGCAGCCCGTTCTCGGCGGCGAAACTGCACGAGGACGTACGGAACTGGACGCGGGCCCCGCTGACCACCGCCGTCTACTCCCACGGCCACATCGATCATGTCTTCGGCACGGCCCCCTTCGAGGAAGAGGGACCGCGAGCCACCGTTTATGCCCATAGAGCGGTAGTTGACCGCTTCGAGCGCTATGTGCTGACCAACGGCTACAACGCGGTGATCAACCAGCGGCAGTTCCAGGCGCCGAACCTGCGCTGGCCCGACTCCTACCGGCACCCCGACGTCACCTACACCGACACGCTGACCGTGCGGCGCGGCGGCCTGACGTTCGACCTGGTGCACGCCAAGGGCGAGACCGATGACGCGACGATCGGCTACGTGCCCGAGCACCGGCTGCTGCTCCCCGGCGACTTGTTCATCTGGGTGACGCCCAATTGCGGTAACCCGCAGAAAGTGCAGCGCTATCCCCGCGAATGGGTGCACGCCTTGCGCCTGATGGCCGCCATGGACGCCGAAATCATGCTGCCCAGCCACGGCGCCCCGATATTCGGCCGCGACCGCATCAGGCAGGCGCTGCTGGAAACCGCACAATGGCTGGACTCGCTCGTCACGCAGACCCTCGAACTGCTCAATGCGGGGGCCAGGCTGGATGAGATCGTGCATTCCGTACGACCGCCGGACCACCTCGCCGACCGGCCCTATCTCCGGGCAAGGTACGACGAGCCGGAATTCGTGGTACGCAATCTGTGGCGGCTCTACGGCGGCTGGTACGACGGAAATCCGGCCCAGCTGAAACCCGCGCCGGAAGCCGTCCTGGCGAAATCCGTGGCCGAACTCGCGGGCGGCCCGAAAGCGCTCGCCGACGCCGCGCTCCGGGCCCTTTCCGACGGTGACGAACGATTGGCGGGACATCTCGCGGAAATGGCCGCCCTGGCGGCTCCGGACGACGCGGGCGTGCACCGCGTGCGCGCGGAGGTCTTCGCCACCAGGGCGGCCGGCGAGCTGTCGCTCATGGCGAAGGGCGTCTTCACCTGGGCGGCGGAGGAGTCGAAGCGGCGCTCGTAGGTCCCTTCTGGCGCAGATGTCAGCCGAAGTGTGCGCGGGTCTCGGCGAAGGCCTGGTCGGTGCCCTCCAGGGCCGCCGCCACGTCGGCCTCCGTGTGGGCCGCCGACAGGAACCAGTTGTGCCACGGGTGGACGTAGACCCCGTGCCGCAGGCAGGCGTCGCTCCAGTGCATGGCCACCGACAGGTCGGCGTCGCCGTCGAAGCTCAGCCACGGGATCGTCACCGGGCCCGTCTGGTTCACCACGAAGCCGTGCGCCTTGGCCTGGGCGTACAGGCCCTCACGCAGTTGCGTGCCCGCGCGTTCCATGGCGCCGATGCCGTCCTCGTCGCGCAGCGTCTCGATGGTGGCCTTGGCCGCCGCCATGGCCACGGCGGAGAACCAGAACGAGCCGGTCGAGTACAGCGTCTGGGCGGGGCCGCGCAGGGCGTCGGTGCCCGTGACGGCGGCGATCGGGTAGCCGTTGGCCATCGCCTTGGACCAGGCCGTCAGGTCGGGGCGCACGCCGTACGGCTCCCAGGAGCCGCGCAGGTCGATGCGGAAGCCCGCCCGCACGTCGTCGATCACCAGCGCCGCGCCCAGGCAGTCCGCCAGCGCGCGGGCGCCGCGGGCGAAGGCGGGCTCCACCAGCTCCTGGTCCTCGAACGAGTCGTGCTTGAAGGGGGTGACGATGATCGCCGCCACGTCGCCCTCGACGGTCGCCGCCGCGGCCTCCAGCGACTCCAGCGAGTTGTACGCGAACTCCACCAGGTCGGCCCGCTCGTTCGGGGTGGTCCCCGACAGGGACGGCGTGCACCACGGGTCCGCCCCGTGGTAGGCCCCGTGCGCCATCAGCACCTTGGTGCGGCCCGTCGCGGCCCTGGCGACCATGAGGGCCTGCGTGGTGGCGTCCGTGCCGTTCTTGGAGAACATCGCCCAGTCGGCGCTGGGAATGGTGTCCACCAGCAGCTCGGCCAGCTCCACCATGATCGGGCCGGGCCCGTTGAGGCAGTCGCCGAGCGCGGCCTGGCGGGCGGCGGCCTCCTCGACGCGCGGGTGCCGATGGCCGAGCACGACCGGGCCCCAGCTGCACATGAAGTCGAGGTAGGAGCGGCCGTTCACGTCCCACTGCCGGCAGCCCTCGCCGCGTTCGAAGAACTGGGGGTAGCCGGGGGCGAACAGGGCCGCGTTGAGGTGGCCGTACATGCCGCCGGGGACGACTTTGGCGGCACGCTGGCGGAGGTCGGCGTCTGTGGTCATGAAGAGGAGTCCTAAGCGAGAAGGTCGAGGGTGGAGGACAGGTCGGTGAGCCCGGCGTCGGAGCCGAGCCCGGTGGCGACGCGGGCGGCGGCGGCCGTGCCCCAGCGGGCGGCCGTCAGCACGTCCTGATCGTGCAGGAGGCCGGTGATGAAGCCCGCGCAGTACGCGTCGCCGCAGCCGGTGGTGTCGGAGACGTCCGCCTTCAGCGCCGGTACGCGCTGCGTCCCCGCTTCGGTGACGACCAGGCTGCCCTCGGCGCCGAGCGTGACCAGCACGCCGCGCGGCCCGTCGGCGAGCAGCGTGCGGGCGGCGCTCTCCACGTCGCCCGCGCCGGTCATGAGCAGGGCCTGCGACTCGTTCGGCAGCACGTAGTCCACGTGCGGCAGGAACGCGCGGGCCATGCCCAGCAGGTCGGGCATCTCCGAGAGCAGGTCCATGGTCACGACGGTGCCGGCCGCCCGCAGCGCGTCCAGCAGGGCGAGGAAGGCCGGGTCGCCGAGGCCGAAGGTGACGTCCACGCCGCCCAGGTGGACGGCGCGGGCGGCGCGGAGCAGGTCCGGGTCGAGGTCGGCGGGGGTCACGCTGAGGTTCGCGCCGGGGACGTGGAAGCTGGGGCGCCCGCCGTCGGGCCTGATCGGCAGGATCGAGGCCGCCGTCTGCTCGCCGGCCCTGCGGACCAGGCGGGAGGTGTCGACGCCGCGCTTGGCCAGGATCATCAGCAGGAAGTCGCCCAGCTCGTCGTCGCCGATGGCCCCCATGGTGACCACCTCGTTGCCCAGCTTGACCAGGTCCACCGCCGTGCCGGCGGCGGCGCCCGCCGCGGTGAGGCGGATCTGGTCCACCAGCACCGTGTCCTGGCCCTGGGGGATGTGCTCGACGGGTCTGGCGAGAATGTCGACGATGTGCACGCCGACTGTGACGACGGTCATGGTCTTAAATAGACAGACGTCCGAATAAAACGTCAAGAGGGGTGCGATGCCGAAGATCGTGGACCACGACGAGCGCAGGCGTGAGGTGCTGTCGGCGGCCAGCCGGGTGATCGTCAGGGACGGCATCGACGCCGCCACCACCCGGGCCATCGCCAAGGAGGCCGGCTACTCCAACGGCGTGCTCGCGCACTACTTCGCCGACAAGGACGAGATCCTGCTGTCGGCGTTGCGGCACTCGCACCGGCGCATCAGGGAGCGCCTGACCGGCAAGGTCGCGGGGATGACGGGGCTGGCGGCGCTGCGCGAGGTGCTGCTGGACAACCTGCCGCTGGACGACGAGCGGGCCGCGGAGACGCGGCTGGAGGTGAGCTTCTGGAGCCGGAGTCTGGCCGCCGGGCGGCTGGCCGAGGTGCAGCGAGCGGAGGCGGGCGAGCTGCGGGCCGCCGTGCGCGAGCTGCTCGGGCAGGCGCGGGAGGCCGGGGAGCTGACGGTGGACGACGACCTGGACGAGGTGGCGGAGCGGCTGCTCGCCCTGATGGACGGGCTCAGCCTGCGGCTGCTGCTCTATCCGGATCGGCTCAGCAGGGACGACGTGGAGCGGCTGATGCTCCGGACTCTGGAGCGGCTGTAGCGACCGGCCGACCCGCCTACTACTGTCCAGTCACATGAGCCTTCGCGAGCAATTGTGCGAGTACGGCCGGCGTGCCGTGGACCTCGGCCTGGTCATCGGCACCTCCGGCAACCTCAGCGTGCGCGAGGGCGACCTGGTGACGGTCACGCCGTCGGGCGTCGCGCTGGACCGGCTGACGCCCGAGCTGTGCCCCGTGGTGGACCTGACGACCGGCCGCCGGGTGGCGGGCGAGCTGCGGCCGTCCAGTGAGACACCCATGCACCTGGCCATCTACCAGGCCACCGACGCGCAGGCGATCGTGCACACGCACTCCGTGTTCGGGACGGTGGTGGCCACGACGATGACCGAGCTGCCGCCCGTGCACTACAACGCGCTGCTGCTCGGCGGGGTGGTGAAGGTGGCCGAGTACGCCACGTACGGCACCCCCGAGCTGGCCGCGAACGTGCGCGCGGCGCTGGAGGGCAAGCGTGCCGCGCTGATGGCCAACCACGGCGGGGTGACCATCGGGGCGACGCTGGAGGAGGCGTTCGAGGGCACCCGCCTGCTGGAGTGGCTCTGCGAGGTGTACGTGCGGGGGCTGGGCGTCGGCAAGCCGACGATCCTGACGGACGAGCAGCTCGCGGCCGTGGTCGAGCGGACGCTCAACCCCCCGCCGTTGTGACGGCTCGCAGGGGCGAGCGCCCGCCCGATCCCGCCGCTAGGCCAGCGCGGCCTGCTCGGCCAGCCCGAGCGGGAGCCCGCCCGAGCCGGCGATCCGGTCGTGGAAGTCCTTGAGCGAGCCCTGGAACGACTCCCTGATGCGGTCGATCTCGATCGCGCCCGTGAGGTAGGAGGGCGCCTGCGTGGGCCAGGCGCAGTAGCGGTTCACCTCGCCCTGCGCGGTGCCGGGCGACAGCGACGCCTTGGTGGCCATGTGCGTCTCGGCCTCCTCGATCGTCATGTCCTCGCAGTGCAGGGCGGTGTCCACGACGATGCGGGCGGCGCGGAAGATGCGGCAGTCCAGGTGGGCCAGCTCGGTGGCCGGGGTGTCGAAGTAGCCCTGCTCGTGCAGCAGCTTCTCGACGTACAGGGCCCAGCCCTCGGTGAAGTACGGCGTCCTGAAGACCTTCCTGACCGTCCTGGGGTTGCCCGCCATGTACGACAGGTGCCAGTGGTGCCCGGGGTAGGCCTCGTGCACGGCGATCGAGGGCATCTGGGCCCGCGAGTTCGTGCGCAGGCGCTGGCGTACCTGCTCGGGGGTGAAGTCGTCCGGCGTGTAGGGCACGAAGAAGACGCCCGTCCGCGAGGCGCTGAGCGGCGGCGGCGCCAGGTAGTGCGCCACGGACAGGACCGGGCGGGTGTACTCGGCGGACGGCAGCACCTGGCACTCCTCGCCGTCGGCGAACGTCACCAGGTCCCGCTGCCGGACGAACTCGCGGGCCCGCAGGGTCTCGGCCTCGTACTCGGCCCGCATGTCGGCCAGGGTCGGTGGGTGGTCGTCCATGAGCTGCTCCATGGCGGCCCGCCAGTCGTGGGTGCCGTTGACCTGGAGCGCCACCTCACGCATGCGGGCGTCCAGCTCCGCCCAGGCGGCCTTGCCCTTCTCGTGCAGCTCGGCGGCGCCGTAGCCGAGCAGCTCGCGCTCGCGCAGCAGCGTGGAGTAGAGCCGCTCCCCCATCCGCCAGGTGCCGCCGCACTCGAAGCCGTCGAGGAAGGTGACCAGCTCGTCGAACGCCCGGGCGGCCGGCTCGGCGGCCTCGGCGAGGCGGGCGCGCAGGGCCTCGTCCTCGACCATGGCCGGGATCGTGCGGGTCAGGAAGTTGCGGCCGGTCCGCGCCTGGCCGAGCCCGCGCTCCACCAGCAGCGGGGCGGCCAGGTCCGGGTCCAGGTTGGCGCGGCAGGCGGCCAGCACGCCGGGCACCTCGGCCAGGCGGAGCAGCGCCGAGGCGACCAGCTCGGGCTCGGGCTTGAGCCGGCGCTGGAACGGCGTGTACAGGGAGGTGAAGATCGCGCCGAGGTAGACGCTCGGGTCGCGCCGCCACTCCGGCCAGGAGGCGAGCGCGATGGAGCCTCGGAGCTGCGACAGGACGAGATCTCTGTCGATCGCGTCGTCCAAGGTGGGCGCCTCGGCGGCCGACAGGCGGTCGAGCCAGAGCACCTGCTCGCGCTCGCGGGCCTGCCACGCGGAGGCGGTGAAGTCGCCGAGGGTGTGATCGTAGCCGTCGGCCCCGAGGGAGGCTGCGACAACCGGACGGTCGGAAAAGTACCACTTGAGAAACTCGTCCACCGGTGCACCATATCCTGAGCAAATGCCCCTGCAGATCACTGGCGCGCTAGGCGACCCTGACCTGATCCGCCTCCCCTGGGAGACCCCTCTCGAAGACTGGCCGCAACACCATCTGGTCGATCTGCCGCGCGGCATCTCGCGGCACGTGGTGCGCTTCGCCCGGCTGTCGGGCAAGGTGTACGCGATCAAGGAGATCAGCGAGCGCTACGCCAAGCGGGAGTACCAGCTTCTGTGGGACCTGGCCAGGCTGGACGCCCCCGCCGTGGAGCCGGTCGCGTACGTCACCGGGCGCGAGGAGGGCCTGGACGCGGCGCTGATCACCCGCCACCTGCAGTTCTCGCTGCCCTACCGCGCGGTCATGTCGGGCACCCTGCGCCCCGACACGCTCACCCGCCTGCTGGACGCGCTCGCCGTGCTGCTGGTGCGGCTGCACCTGAACGGCTTCTACTGGGGCGACTGCTCCCTGTCGAACACGCTGTTCCGGCGCGACGCGGGGGCGTTCGCGGCCTACCTGGTGGACGCCGAGACCGGCGAGATGCACCCGATGATCAGCGAGGGGCAGCGGCTGACCGACATCGACAACGCGCACACCAACATCTTCGGCGAGATGCTCGACCTGGAGGCCGGCGGGCTGCTGCACCCGTCGATCGACCCCATGGAGACCGCCGAGGACGTCGTGGCCCGCTACCACCGCCTGTGGAACGAGATCAACGAGAGCGAGATCATCGAGGAGGTCGACTGGCACCGCGTCGAGCAGCGCATCAGGCGGCTGAACCTGCTGGGCTTCGACGTGGCCGAGATGATGGTGCGGCGCAAGGTCGGCACCGGCCGCCTGATCGTCCGCCCCAAGGTCGTGGACGCCGGCCACCACCAGCGCCGTCTGCTCCGCCTGACCGGGCTCGACGTCGAGGAGAACCAGGCGCGGCGGCTGCTCAACGACCTCGACGGTTTCCGGGTGGCCAAGGGGCTGCGGCACGAGGACGAGGCGATCGTGGCGCACCGGTGGCTGGCCGAGGTGTTCCAGCCCACGGTGGAGGCCATCCCCGCCGAGCTGCGCGGGAAGCTGGAGCCCGCGCAGCTCTTCCACGAGATCCTCGACCACCGCTGGTTCCTGTCGGAGCAGGACGGCTCCGACGTCGGGCTGGCCGCGGCGGTGAAGTCGTACGTGGACAACGTGCTCGTGCACAAGCCCGACGAGCGGGCGCTGCTCCCGGACGAGCCCGATCAATAGGCCACGCTGATGCGCTGACGCGGATGGGCCTGGTCGTCCACCTCGTCGGCGATCGCGACGGCGAAGTCCTCGGCGGTGATGAAGCTGCGGCCCTCGGAGTCGGTCAGCAGCAGGTCGCCGCCGAGCCGGTAGATCCCGGTGCGCTCCCCCGGGGCGATCTGCGCCGCCGGGGAGACGAACGTCCAGTCGAGGTCCTCGACCTCCCGGTACAGGCGCAGCAGCGCGCGGCCGGCCAGCGCCTCCTTCTTGTAGACGTCGGGAAAGTCGGGCGTGTCGACCAGGTCCTGCCCGGGGGCCACCTGGAGGCTGCCGGCGCCGCCCACGACGATCACCCGCCGCACCCCTGACGTCCGCGCGCCGTCGATGAGCGCCCGGTTGGCCGCCAGGAAGGGCGGCTCGGGCTCGCTGCCGTCGCGCGGCGGGGCGATCGCGGAGACGATCACGTCGTGCCCCTCGGCCAGCTTCGCGGTGTCGTGGACGTCGCCCTTGACGGGGCCGGTGCGGCTGAGACCGGTCACCTCGTGGCCGCGTTCGCGCAGCTCGGCGGCGATGCGCTGCCCGACCATGCCGGTCGCGCCGAAAAGAAGGATCTTCATGTCCGCCAGAGTATCCATCGGATACTGGTTACTTCATCGTGCTATAAGTACCTTATGGATACCGGCGATGTCTTCGACCCCAATTGTCCGACCAGGGTGGTTCTGGACCGGATCGGCGATAAGTGGTCGGCGCTGGTGCTGCTCTGCCTGGACGGCGGGCCCATGCGCTTCACCCAGCTCAGGACGCGGATCGGCGGCGTCACGCCCAAGGTGCTCACCCAGACCTTGCGGGCCATGGAGCAGGACGGGCTGGTGACGCGGGAGGTGTTCGCGGAGGTGCCGCCGCGCGTGGAGTACGCGCTGACGGAGCTGGGGCGCTCACTGCACGGGCCGATCTCCGTGGTGGCCGACTGGGCCGAGCGCAACGTCGCGGAGATCATGCGCTGCCGCGAGAAATTCTCATAAATCGTACGTTTTTCCGTAGTAGTTGGGTTTTTGTACTTCGCAGCCGTATAAAACCCCCACGCCCGACAGCCGCCGCCACCTGCGCGTGCTTCCTTCGCCCTACGCTGACGGGGTTCCACCATGGTGAGGGAGGTCACGTGCTGGGAATCGACGGCTGCCTGGCGGAAGTCATGTCCATACCGGGCGCGCTGGACGCCATGCTGGTGGACCACACGAGCGGCATGGCGGTGGCCTTCAGCACGGCTGTCGGGGTGGACGCCGACCGGTCGGCCGCCGCGCTGACCGAGGCCCTGCGCGCCACCACCGACGGCCTGGCCCGCACCTGCCCGGGTGACGTGCTGCGCATCGACGACATGCTCGTCACCACCGACAAGGGTCACCATCTGCTGCGGCTGATGGAGACCGTCTTCGAGGGACCGCTGGTCATCTATGTACGCCTTGACCTGGAACGATCCAACCTCGCCCTGGCCAGGCACCGCCTGCGCACCATCTCCAGCCGGCTCGCGACGTGACCCATGACCAAGCTCGACACACTCCTGGCCGGGCTCGCCCGCGAGCATTCCACCGGCGCGCTCCAGGTCGGCAGGAGCGGCACGATCTTCCTCTCCGACGGGCGCGTGACGTACATGGAGTGCGCCCAGACCTCCAGCGTGGAGCGGCTGCTCGCGGCCAGAGGCTTGATGAGCGAGGCGGCGCTGCGGCGGCTGCAGACCGACGGCGGCTGCGAGCGGCTGCTCGCCGAGGCACCGCTCACCCAGGGCGAGCTGCAGTACGCGGTGCTCGGCGGCGTCCTGGACGCGGCCTTCTTCCTGCTGCCGGTCAGCGGGGCGCGGCCCAAGTTCCGGCCAGGGGAGCAGCACTGGCTGGGCGGGCAGTGGTTCTTCGACGTGCCGGGCCTGGTGCGGGAGTGCGCGCGGCGCAGGGCGCAGCTCGCCCAGATCTGGCCCTCCGCCGAGGTGGACAGCCTGCCGGTGCGACCGCTGCCGCGGCTGCCCGGCCACGCGGTGACGCTGAGCCGCATCCAGTGGGAGGTCCTCGTCAGGGCCGACGAGAAGGCGACCCCGCTGGAGCTGGCCAAGCAGCTGGGCCGGTCGGCGTACCCGGTGCTGGTCGCGGTGCGGCGGCTGGCCGCCTCGGGGCTGCTCGCGGCCCCCGACCTGCCCCAGCGGCGGACGCCGCGCGAGCGTCCGCCGCACGACCCGGCGGCGCGGGCCCAGCCGCTGGGCCCGCCCGTGACGGGCGATCCGACCGATCTGGCGCTGCTGATGCGGCTGAAGAAGGCGCTCGAGGAGCTGTCGTGAGGTTCCCCTCACTCAGGAGGAGGCCACCCGTGGAGCTGGGACAAGAGGTTCTGGAGGAGATGGCGCTCCTGCGCGAGCGCACCCCGGACGTCCAGGGGAGCGTCGCGTGCACCGTCGACGGCCTGCAACTGGCCTGCGACCTGCCCGGGAAGGCCGGCGAGCAGGCGGCGGCGCTGTCGGCGGCGCTGCTCGCGATGAGCCGGCGCATGCTCGTCATCTCCGGCCAGGGGGCACTGGAGGAGACGCTCATCTCCGGCACGGCCGGGTTCACGGCGTTCTACGCCGCCGGCCCCACCATCGTCCTCACAGTCCTGGCCGGGCCCGGCGCGAACGTCGGGCTGCTGCGGCTGGAGGGCAGGAAGACGGCTGCCAGCGTGGCCGCCGTCGCAGCTCGTCAACGATGAGAGGAGAGAACATGGCCGGCATGGACGTGTCGCTCAAGGAGATGATGACCATCGACGGCTCCATCGGGGCCGCCATCGTCGACCACGGCAGCGGCATGGCGCTCGGCGCGCTCGGCGGCTCCAAGGACCTGGACCTCCAGGTCGCCGCGGCCGGCAACACGGAGGTGGTCAAGGCCAAGCTGCGCACGATGGACTCGCTGGGGCTCAAGGACGCCATCGAGGACATCCTCATCACGCTCAGCGGCCAGTACCACATCATCCGGCCGATCACCGGGCGCAGCGGCAAGGGGCTGTTCCTGTACCTGGCGCTCGACCGCAACCGCGGCAACCTGGCCCTGGCCCGCCATCAGCTCCGAGGCATCGAGGAGAAGCTGGAGGTCTGACGCCCGTTCCGGTGGCCCGCCCTTGGGGGGCCGGGCCACCGGCGGCGTCGGCCTCGTCGCCGTCAGGCCGAGGTCAGCTTGGTGATCTCGGCGACGAAGCTCGGCCACAGCTCGCGCGGCAGGTCGTGCCCCATCCCCGGATACGTCACCAGCCGCGCCCCCGGGATCGCCGCGGCCGTGGCCCGGCCGCCCACCACCGGGACGAGCGGATCCGCCTCCCCGTGCAGCACCAGCGTGGGCACCGCGACCTGGGCGAGCAGCTCCGTACGGTCGCCCGACGCCATGATCGCGGCGAGCTGCCTGGCCGTGCCCGCCGGGTCGAAGCAGCGGTCGTAGGCCAGCCCGGCCATCGCCCTGATCCGTTCCTGGTCCAGCTCGTAGCCCGGCGACCCGATCGTGGACCAGGTCCGTACCGCCTGCTCCAGCACCGCCTCGCGGCCCTGGGCCGGCCTGCCCATCAGGATCGCCGCGGCGGCCTCCGTGGGCGGGGCCACCGACGGGCCGGGCGTGGACATGATCGAGGTCAGGGTCAGCACCCGCTCGGGGTGCCGGATGGCCAGCGTCTGGGCGATCATCCCGCCCATGGAGGCGCCCACGATGTGCGCCGCCGTCCAGCCGAGCACGTCCATGAGGGCCGCGGTGTCGTCGGCCAGGTCGTCCAGCAGGTACGGCGGTGCCGCGCCCGTCGCGGGCACGCCGTGGTCGTGGAAGTGGGTGGACAGGCCCGCGTCGCGGTTGTCGAACCGTACGACGTGGTGTCCCTGCTCGGCGAGGAGCTCGCAGAGCCCCTCGTCCCACTGGATGAGCTGGGCGCCGAGTCCCATGATGAGGAGCAGGGGACGGCCCGTGGGTGAGCCGAAGCTCTCGTAGGCGATTTCGATGCCGTTCGCGGCTGCGCGGGTGGTCACGCCGACCAGAATGACATTCTGGTCGGCTCCTCGTAAAGCGCCGGCGCTTGAGAAGCGCCGGGGTCAGCGCACGAGGAGGGCGCGCAGGCGCTCGCCGCCGAGCACCACGCCGCCGCCCGCCATCGACAGGACGCCCGCCGTCAGCGCGCCGCCGACCACGCCCGACTCCTTCGCCTCGCCCACGGGGGCGTCGAGGAGCTGGTCGTTCGCGGCGGCGGACTCCTCCTCAGACTGCGGCGGGGTCGCGGGGTTCGGGTCGCGCCGGGACCAGGCGCCGGTGGAGAACGGCACGGGGTGGTTCTTCTTGCCCACCCCGGCACCCCACTTGGTGATGACGTAGTCGACCTCGATGTGCCCCTGGCCGCCGACGCCGTCCACGCCCAGCGTGCTGGGGTTGAACTCGCCGCCGGTCAGCTCGGCGAACGTCTTGGCGTCGAGGTCCAGCATGATGCCGCGGTTGGAGGGCGCGCCCGGCCCGCGGTCACCCACGAAGAAGGGCATCTTCTTGCCCTTGTACACCACGTAACCCTCGGTCAGCAGCGGCCAGCTCGGGCTCGCCGCCAGCCCCTTCTGCATCGGCTTGCCGCTGGCCGGCAGGCCCGTGTCACCGGCGCGGCCGGAGGCGTCGTCCCAGAAGTACGAAGCCGTGGTCGAGCCCTTGAGCAAAATCTTCTGGCCGGTGTCGGTGTCGGAGTCGGCATGGGCGGCCGTGCCGGCGATGGTCAGCGCTCCGACGGTGGAGGCGGTGAGCACGGCGAGGGAACGCAGGCCAAAACGGGCAGACATGAAGCAGCAAAACCCTTCACTGGGGGACAGGGAGGTTGCACTCACGGAAAAAAGGGCGCGGCGGAGCAGAACTCCGCGATATCGCTACGCGAAGCGCAAGATACGAGTCTTCGGGGAAGGGGGCCGCTCAGCAGGCGGCCGGCAGGTAGCGGTCCGGGGGTACGACGCGCTGGTGCATGGGGTAGCTTGTCCTCTCCATCACGCCTACCGGGTTAGCTGACGGGTTCGGGCGTGGAGATGCCCTACCGGCACAGCGCCGGATTCACCCCAACAAAGGTGGTTCCCCGGTTCCCGAGGGTTCGGGATTCGGCGCCAACCGGTCGTCCCTCTGGGGTAAGGACTAGGTCACCGGCTGGTAATGGCGATTACCTTAGCCACGGAATCGGACATCTGCAAACGATTCGCCATGAATCACCATAAAGATCTACCTGCGTTCGGGAAGAAAAAAGGGGGCACGGCATGCCGTACCCCCGCCAGAATGTCAGCCTCAGCCGCCGCTCTTGCGCCTGAACGATCTTTTACTCGCAGCCGGACCGTGCGCCCCGTGGATCTTCGATGGGTCGCCGCCCCTGCCACCGGCGCCCGATCCCGCGTGCTGGTTGCGCTTGCGCTCCAGTGCCTCGCGGAACTTGCGCTTCAGCTCGTCCTCGGGAGTTTCGCTGACTTCCGGCTCCGGTGTATCCGCCATGAGGACCTCCATGGTGTTGGGGACAGTTCACAGCTTCGCACGGGACCGCTTATGACGCGAAACCGGGCCTGCGCGCAAGTGAAGGCCCGCAACCGGAAGCCCGGGCCGGGACCGGGCGGGCGACGTCGATCACGGTCCCCGTACACACCGGGTAAAGGGGATCCGCTCCGTTCGTGGTGTTGGGTTGGGACAGGTGCGGATATGGATCCCACGATGAGACTCCTCGGTCGTGACCTGGCGATGGATCTTGGGGCGGCGAGCACGCGGATCTACGTCAAACGCAAGGGAATCGTGCTCGACGAGCCCTCCGTCGTCATGTGCGACGACCGCACGGGCAAGATCGTCGGATACGGCGCGGAGGCCGCCGACGAGACCGGCGGGCGCACGCACTGGCCGGTCAGCGGCGGGCTGCCGGCCGACGCCGAGCTGGCCCGGCGCATGATCCGGCACTTCCTGCGCAAGGTGCACTGGCACCCGTACGCCAGGCCGCGCCTGGTCATGGCGCTGCCGCCCGACTCCACGGCGATCGACCGCGAGGCGCTGCAGGACATCGCGTACGAGGCGGACGCCAGGATCGTGCACCTGGTCCCGCACGCGCTGGCGGCCGCGCTCGGCGCGGGCATGTCGCGCGGCGGGCACACCGGCCACATGGTGATCGACATCGGCCGCGACGCCGCGCGGATCGCCGTGCTGTCGGGCGAGTCCGTGGTGGCGACCGGCTCGGTGCCGTACGGCGGGCAGGCCGTGAACCGGGCGATCGTGCGCTTCGTGGAGCGGGAGCACGGGCTGCAGCTCGACGACCGCGAGGCCGAGGCGGCCAAGCGGCACGCGCACGACGGCGAGGTCATGGTGCGGGCCCGCGACCCGGAAACGGGCCGCGAGCGGCAGCTCACGCTGCCCGTCCAGCACATCTTCGAGGCCACCGGGCAGCCGGTGGAGTCGATCGCGCGGGCGGCGATGGAGACCGTGGAGCGCTGCCCCGCCGAGCTGGCCGCCGATCTCGGGGAGTGCGGCGCGGTGCTGATCGGCGGCGGGGCGCTGCTGCGCGGGATCGGGCGGCGGCTGCGGGAGACGTTGTGCATGCCGGTGCGCAGGGCCGAGCGTCCGCTGGAGTGCGTGGCGCTGGGGCTTGGCCGGTGCGTGGACGAGCTGGGATTGATCGGCAGGCTCCGTGGCGGGCGGACGTGACCCGCGTACCCGGCTCGACGCCCTGGCCAGAAGGAGGCAGCGCATGACCGTCCGCGGCATCGACCACGTCGGGGTGACCGTGCCCGACCTCGACGCGGCCACGGAGTTCTTCGCCCGCGCGTTCGGGGCCGAGGTGCTCTACGACACCCTCCCCCGCGCCCACGGCCCCAAGGGCGGCTGGGCGACCGAGCGGCGGCTCGGGGTGCCGCAGGGCACGGCGGAGGTCGCGGTGCGCATGCTGCGCCTGCCCAACGGGCCGGGGATCGAGCTGTTCGAGTTCAGCGGGCCGCGGCAGGGCGGGGCCGCGTTGCCGTGCGATCTGGGGTGGCAGCACGTCGCCCTGTACGTGGACGACCTGGACGAGGCGCTGCGGATGGTCATGGAGGCCGGCGGGGTGTGGCTGTCGGAGCCGGTGCCGCTGCCGGGGCCCGAGGCGGGTGAGCGCAATCGGTTCGCCTACTGCCGGACGCCGTGGGGCGGGACGGTGGAGCTGCTGACGTATCCGGACGCGCAGCCGTACGAGAAGGAGACGGACCAGCGTCGCTGGCGTCCATGACGGCGCCGAGGCTGCCGTGAGAAGGCGAGACGGCCGTGGGATGGCTGTCTCTACCGGCACACGCGCAGGCCGGGGGCCTCTGCCCAGCCGGTCAGCGCGAGGACGCGGCGGACCGCGGGCGAGATCGGATCGAGGACCAGTTCGCGGTCCCCGGGTAATCGGGCCGCGACGACGACGATGAGGCGCATGCCCGCCACGTCGATGAAGGTCAGCCCCGACAGGTCGAGCCGGATGTCGTGGCTGCCCGCGAGCAGGGCCCAGCCGAGCGCGCCGGTGAGCAGGTGACGGTTGCCGCGGTCGATCTCGCCGCTGATCCGCAGGCCGAAGGGATGCGCAACGAGGGTGACGCGTGCTCGGTCATCGGGTTGGACGGTCATCCGGCTCCGTGGGGCAAACTGCCGTACATCTCGGCATCTGCCCTGAGGGGCCTGATGTATGCCGCAACCGGCCTCGCCGCGCCGTGCTTTTTGCGTGATTCACTCGTTAGCCGACGGTGATCTTCGATAGAGTCCCCGTGTGCGCGCCCGCCGTCACGCCCTGCCCGCGGTGCTTGTCTGTGTCGCGGCGGTCACGGCGTGCGCGGCCGCGTCCGAGCTGCCCACCTTCGAGGCGGCCACCAGGCGGCTGGACGCCGACGCCGGCGAGCTGATCAGGGCCACCGAGCTGCATCTTTCGGCGGTGCGGCGGGCCGACGACGCCACCTGCGTGCCGGGGCAGATGCGGCATTTCGTGCAGGCGGAGAGCGATCGAGCCGGTGCGACCGACGGGCTGGTCTCACGGTTGCGGGCGCTGGGCTACGACCAGGTGGTCGACGATCTCGACCTGCGCGACGACGACCAGGACGTGGCGGTGCTGCGCCATCCGCGCACCCGGCTGGAGTTCGAGCTGACCGTGCTGTCCGGCGAGCGGGGCGGAGTCCGGGTCGTGGGCAGGACGACCTGCTACGCGACCGAGTAGGCCGCCCGGGCTGACCCGGACGGCCTACGACGGACAGCCTGCAGTGGACGGCCCGCGACGGACGGCCCGCGATGGACGGCCTGCAGTGGACGGCCCGCGACGGACGGCCCGCGACGGACGGCCCGCGATGGACGGCTACGGCGTGGAGAGTGCCTCGGTCGGGGAGAGCCGTGAGGCGCGGATGGCCGGGTAGAGGCCGGCGATGGCGCCGATGAGCAGCGTCGCGGCCAGACCGCCGATCGTGGCCCAGGCCGGAACGACCGAGGGCCAGCCGCTGTAGAGCGCGTACCCCATCGTCACCCCCGTCCCCAGCAGCACCCCGCCGGTTCCCCCCAGCGCCGACAGCAGCAGCGACTCGGCCAGGAACTGCGTCCTGATCTGCCCCCGGGTGGCCCCCAGCGAGCGGCGCAGGCCGATCTCCGAGCGGCGCTCCAGGACCGAGATGACCATCGTGTTGGCCACGCCGACCCCGCCCACGAGCAGGGCCACCGCGCCCACGCCCAGCAGCAGGTTGGCGAACGCCTGGCTGGTGGCCTGCTTGGCGGCCAGCGCGTCGGACGGGCGGGAGATGTCCACCTCGTTCGGCGCCTGCGGGTTGGCCGTGCCCGCCAGCACCTGCCGCACCGACTCCAGCCTGGCCTCCTGCGAACGGGTGTAGAGGGTGGTCGGATGGCCGTCGAAGCCCAGCCGTTCCTCGGCCACCGGCCAGCCGATCAGCACCCCGCTGTCCAGATCCGTGGCCAGCGCCACGGGCTCCAGGATGCCGACGACCGTGAACCGGATGCCGCCGACGACGATCTGCGTGTCCGGGCCCGCCGCGCCGATGCCGAGCCGCTGCGCGGTGGCCGAGCCGATCACGGCGGCCGGATAACGCTCGGTGGCCGCGTTCAGCCAGGTGCCGCTGCGCAGGCTCGCGCCCACCGTGGCGGGCAGATCGAGCCGGGCCGCGTAGGCGTGCAACCCGCCCGTCTGCGCCTGCGGGATCTGCTCGGAGCGGTAGACCTTGGCCTCGGCGACCTTGCCGATCGACGAGACCGCCTCGACCGGGCCGATCCGCTCGATCATCGCCTCGGCGTCCTGCGGCATCCGGGCCGCCTCGCCGGTGAGGGTCGTACCGGAGGACAGCGTGAGCAGGTTCGTGCCCAGCGCCGACAGCTGGCGATCCAGCTCCGCCCCCGACGACGAGGAGAGCCCGACCACGCCGACCATGGCCGCGATGCCGATGGCGATGCCGAGCGCCGACAGGAACGCCCGCAGCGGGCGCGTGCGCAGACCGACCGCGCCCACCCGCATCACGTCGGCCGCCCGCATCCGGGCCGGCAACAGCCGAGGCCGCCCGCCGGGCCGCCCGCCGGGCCGCCCGCCGGGCCGCTCGATGACCGTCATCACGCCACCCCGGATTCCGCGTGCTCCGCGGGCCCTACCGGCTCTCGCGCCGAGTCGGAGATGATCTGGCCGTCACGCATCCGCACCTGCCGGGGCAGGCCGGCCGCGATCTCCCGGTCGTGCGTGATGATCACGATGGTGGTGCCGGCCGCGTTCAGCTCGTGCAGCAGCTCCATCACCCCGCTGCCCGAGACCGAGTCCAGGGCGCCGGTAGGCTCGTCGGCCAGCAGCAGCGGCGGGTCGCCCGCCACCGCCCTGGCGATGGCCACGCGCTGCCGCTCCCCGCCCGACAGCTCGTGCGGCTCATGATCCATGCGATGCTCCAAACCCACCCGCTTGAGCGCGGCGGCGGCCCGGCGGCGCCGCTCGGCCCTGCTCAGCCCGGTGTAGACCAGGCCGTCGGCCACGTTGTCCAGCGCCGGCACCTTGGCCGCCAGGTGGAAGGACTGGAAGACGAACCCGATCGTGGTCGCCCGCAGCGCCGAGAGCTGGTTGTCCGACAGCGTCGACACGTCGTACCCGTCGATCTCGATCGTCCCGGCCGACGGCCGGTCCAGCGTGCCGACCACGTTCAGCATGGTCGACTTGCCCGACCCCGACGGGCCCACGATCGCGACCAGCTCACCGTGGCCGACCCGCAGCGACACCCCCTTCAGCGCCGCCACCCCGCCCGGATACGTCCGCGACACCTCCGCCAGCGCGATCATGGGATAGCCGGTCATTTCGGCATCCCCACGGTCATGCCCTCACGCAGCCCGTCCCCGGACACCTCGACCCTGCCCCCGGCGAATAGCCCCGTCCTGACCGCGACGTACCGGGACATGCCGCCCTCGACGACCTCCAGGCCGAACCCGCCCTCCTGCAGCGCCACCAGCGCGGCCACCGGCACCGTCAGCACGTTCTTGCGCTGCGAGGCGGTGAACGTCACATCCACCGACGCCTTGTCCAGCCCCTTGGCCGACTTGGCGTCACCGATGGAGACCAGCGCCTCCACCCGCGTGTCCGGCTCCTCCTGGCCCTGCCCGGGCACGATGACCGTGGCCACCTCGGTCACCTTGCCGCCGACCTCCTCACCGTCCGGCAGCGTGACCTCGACCTTGGCGCCCTTCCTGGCCATCCGCTGGTCCTCGGCCTCCAGCTGCACGGTGATCACCTTCGCGGTGCCCGTGTACGTCAGCACCTTCACACCCGGCTGGGCCGGCTGGCCCTCCTCGGCCTCGACACTCTCCACCCGCACCGTGCCATCGGCGAAGACGACCTGCCCCAGCTTGACCACACCGGTCTCCTCCAGGCCACGGTCCTCCTGCCACTCCAGCACCGCCTCGTAGGTGTCGTAGGTGAACTCCTCATCCACCGTGAACCCGTCGTAGCCGAGCTTGTCCAGGTTGCGCTCCAGGTTCTCGACGTCCCTGCCCTCCACACCGATCCTCAGGTCACGGTAGGCGGGCACGTCGCCGTACATGAGCGTGACGGGGTCGTTGTCCAGCCGGTACAGCGACTTGCCGCGGGTGATGGTCGCGCCGCTGTCCGGCAGCCAGGTGATCGTGCCGGGCGCGCGGCTCACGGCCGTGGTCACCGGGCCGTAACCGAGTTCACCGTCGGCGTCCCTGGTGTCGTTCAGCGTCTGCCTGGTCACCGTGGCGGTGGCCGGGGGCAGCGCACTGGCCGACCGGGCAGGGCCGGCACCTTCGAGCACGCCCGTGCTGTTGAGCGCGACGAACCCGCCGCCCGCCGCCGCCACCGCGATCAGGAGCCCGGCCACCAGCTTGCCTCTGCCGCGGCGGCGGCGCTGCCGGGCAGGCGTGGCCGCCGGCTCCGCCTTGCCGTCGATGGTGGCCTCGCCCATCGTTGGGCCCATCAAGAACCTCCCAGCCCGGCCTCAGCGGACTCCTTCTGGCACTTCTCCTGCGCGGACTTGAAGTCGGGGTCCTCACCGACCTCGGGGGTGATGCGCATCATGCCGCCCTCGGGGTCGGGGTAGGCCTCCACGCCGTTGTCACGCATGCACTGGGCGAGCTTGCGCATGTTCTCGGCCATCTTGGGGTCGCCGCCGCCCTGGCGGGTGCCGCTCGGGGCGTACTGCTGGCACGCCTCCTGGGCGGCCTGGACCTTCTCCTGCGGAACGGTCTTGTCGAACTTCATCATCACCCTGCCGCTGGAGTCGGGGTCGGGCATGTCGATGCCGTTCTCGCGCATGCACTGGGCGAACTTGAGCGACTGCTCCTGCGGGTTCACGCTCGGCTTGGCGCTGGCGGCGGCCTGGTTGCCGGTGCCGCTCACCGAGGCCACGTCGGAGCCGCCGCCGTCGCCGGAGCCGCAGCCGGTCAGGAGCAGGCCGAGCGCGAACGGTGCCGTGACCAGCGCGCTGATGACTCGTCGTCGCATGAATGCTCTCCTCGTCGAAGGAACCTTCCAATGAAGGCCGTTCGATGGGAGATGCAATAGGGGGCGGTGTTTCCTCAGCGTTTCCACTTTCCGCGCCGTCGCGGGCTTATTCGGAGCAAATGCCCCCTCCGCCACACTCGGCTCTGTAAGCGGATGGAAAGGCCTGGGGTGCGCCATGCGGGTGCTGGTGGTGGAGGACGAGCCGATGCTCGCCGACGCGATTGCCGAGTGGCTGCGTGAGGAGACGCACGCGGTCGATCTGGCACACGACGGCGAGGCGGCGCTGGAGCGGATCGCGGTCAACGACTACGACGTGGTCGTGCTGGACCGGGACCTGCCGCGGGTGCACGGCGACGAGGTGTGCCGGGAGCTGGTGGCCTCCGAGTGCGAGGCGCGGGTGCTGATGCTCACCGCCGCCGCCCAGCTCGACGACCGGGTGACCGGCCTGTCCATGGGCGCCGACGACTACCTGACCAAGCCGTTCGCCTTCCCCGAGCTGGCCGCCAGGGTGCTGGCGCTGGGGCGGCGCTCGCGGCCCGCCGCGCCGCCCGTGCTGCGCCGGGCCGGGATCACGCTCGACCCCGCGCGGCGGGAGGTGTTCAGAAACGGGCGGTTCGTCCCGCTGTCGAAGAAGGAGTTCGCCGTCCTGGCCGAGCTGCTGCGGGCGGGCGGCAACGTCGTCTCCGCCGAGCAGCTCCTGGAGAAGGCGTGGGACGAGAACGCCGACCCGTTCACCGGCGCGGTCCGCCTCACCATTCTCAAGCTGCGCCGCAAGCTCGCCGACCCGCCGGTCGTGGAGACCGTGGCGGGAGTGGGGTACCGGATCGCATGAAGGCGGTCCCGCGAGCGCTGCGCGGCCTGCTGCGGCCCACGCTGCGGATGCGGCTCACGCTGGTGTACGGTGCCGTGTTCATGCTGGCCGGGCTGGTGCTGCTCGGGGTCACGTACGTGCTGTTCAACCAGCAGCTCGTCCAGACCTTCGACGACCGGTACGCCGCCCCCGCCGAGCCCGGCCGCCACAAGCAGTTCTTCATCAAGCAGGACGACGTCCTGCTCACCGGCGACGCCGCGATCGAGTGGCTGTGGCGGCAGCAGCAGGAGCTGCGCGACCTCGCCGTCACCTCGCTGCTCACCCAGGGCGCGATCGCGCTCGTCGTGGTCGGCGGCGCGGCCGTGGGGCTGGGCTGGTGGGTGGCCGGCCGGGTGCTGGCGCCGCTGCACCTGGTCACCGCCACCGCCCGCAAGATCGCCGCCGCGCCCATGGCCGAGCGCGGCCTGCACGAGCGCATCGCGCTGGACGGGCCGGACGACGAGGTCAAGGACCTGGCCGACACGTTCGACACCATGGTGGAGCGGCTCGACCACTCCTTCGACGGGCAGCGCCGGTTCGTCGCCAACGCCTCCCACGAGCTGCGCACCCCGCTGACGCTCAACCGGGCGCTGGTCGAGCTGGCCATGCACCGGCGTACGGCCTCCGACGACGTCAAGGAGCTGGGCGAGAGCCTGCTGGAGATCAACGCCCGCCACGAACGCCTCATCGGCGGCCTGCTCCTGCTCGCCAGGTCCGAGCAGGAGATCGCCGACCGCTCGCCCGTGGACCTGGCCGACATCGTCACCCACGTGGCCGCCCAGAGCGCCGACCAGGCCGCCGACGCCAAGGTCACCGTGTACGAGGCCGTCGCCCCCGCCCCGACCACCGGCGACGCGCTGCTGCTCGAACGGCTGGTGCACAACCTGGTGGAGAACGGCATCCGCTACAACCTCGACGACGGCACCGGCTGGGTGCGGATCGTCAGCCGTACCGTGTCGGGGGACAGGGTCGAGGTGGAGGTCGGCAACACCGGCCCGGCCGTGCCGCCGTACGACGTGCCGCTGCTGTTCAAGCCGTTCCACCGGCAGGCGGGCGAGCGCGCCGTGACCGGCACCAGCGCCGGGCTGGGATTGTCGATCGTGCGGTCGGTGGCGATCGCCCACGGCGGCGACGTGCGGGCGCGCCCCAGGGAGGGCGGCGGCCTCATCGTGGCCGTGGCGCTGCCGCGCGCTACCGGCCGCTCCTGGTGAGCAGCTCGCGCAGGTCCTCGTGCAGGCGCCCGGGGTCCACGGTGACGATCTCGTACGCCGCCACGCCCGCGACCGCGAACGGATCCTCGGCCGCCACCCGCTCCACCCGCTCCCTCGGCCCGGTCGCCAGGATGACGCCGCCCAGCTCGTCGGGGACGGTCTGACCCGACAGCAGGAACGTGCCGTCGGCGTGGTGCCGCTCCAGGTAGGCCACGTGCCCTGGCACGTGCGGGGTCACCTCGCCGGCGGGGGCGGTGTAGCGGACGAGGAGCACGTGGAGCATGGCGGCATTCTTCCTTATATAGAGGTACGTTCCCCGCCCGCCGGAGGATTTCCGGAAGTCACTTCTCCCATGGCGCACGCCGAACCGCTCCGGGAGGAGCCTCACGGTGCGGATCTGCGACTTCGACGACGGCTGGTGAGCGGACGGGCCGCGTACGGGCGCGACCTCGCGGGTACTCCTCCGATCACCTGACAGGAAGGACCCAGCATGGAACTCCCCCGCTTCCACCTCGCCGTCCCCGTGGACGACCTGGACGCCGCCCGCCACTTCTACGGCGAGCTGATCGGCTGCGCCCAGGGCCGCAGCTCCGACCGCTGGATCGACTGGAACCTGCACGGCCACCAGTTCGTCACCCACCTGGCCCCCGCGCGCACCGAGCGGGTGCACAACCCGGTGGACGGCCACGACGTGCCGGTCCCGCACTTCGGGCTGATCCTCACCGTCCCGGAGTTCCACAAGCTGGCCGACCGGTTCAGGGAGGCTGACACGGCGTTCGTCATCGAGCCGTACCTGCGTTTCGAGGGGCTGCCCGGCGAGCAGTGGACGATGTTCCTGCTGGATCCGGCGGGCAACGCGCTGGAGTTCAAGGCGTTCGCGGACGACTCGCAGGTGTTCGCCGTCTAGGGGTCCCGCGTCATTCGGAGAACGACTCCAAGGCGAGCAGTTCCGCCAGGCTGGTGGCCGGATGGCCGGTGAGCGAGGGAATGTCGTCGGTGACCCTTTCAAGCTCTCCTGCCGCGATCGCCAGGTACGTCGTCACCCACGCCTCCACCTGCCACCCGGGCGCGCCGTAGATCTCGCGGGACGCGTACGCCTCCGGCACCGTCTCGGCGTGGTAGGTGATCTCCCGCCCCGTCGCCGCGCCGATCACGGCGGCGACCTCGTCCAGCGTCAGCGCCTGCGGCCCGGTCAGCTCGTACGTGGCCCCCTCGTGCTCCTTGGGCCCCAGCAGCACGTTGGCCGCGGCCTCGGCGATGTCGTCCTGGGTCACGGCCGCCACCCGCCCCCGCCCGGCCGGCCCTCTGATCACGCCGTCGCTGCCCGCCATGCCGGGCAGGAAGTCGGCGTACAGGTTGTCGCGCAGGAAGGTGAAGGTGAGGCCGCTGTCGCGGATGTGCTGCTCGGTGGCCCAGTGGTCGCGTGCCAGCGTGAACGTCGCCTCGGGGGCCGCGCCGTAGAACGAGATGTACACCAGGTGGGAGACGCGGGCGTCGCGGGCGGCGTCCACGAACGTGCGGTGCTGGTCGAGGCGGTCGGCGCTCTCCGACGCGGACACGAACAACACGGTGGAGGCGCCGTCGAGCGCCTGCCGCATGGCCGCGCGATCACCGTACGCGGCGTCCACCGCCGTGGCCCGGTCGAGGCGCGGGGCGCGGTCGGCGGCGTGCCGGGAGACGAGCCGCTGCTCGGCACCGGCGGCGGCGAGCAGTGTGGCGACCCGGCCGCCCAGGCGCCCCGTGGCCCCGGTGGTGACGATGAACGACATACCGGCACCCTAGCCGGAGCACCACGCGAAGCCCCCGAATGCCACGCAGAGCGTCCCTACGGCCCGAAGGCCGCGCGAGTCCAGCGGTACTGGGCGTCCAGCAGCTCGCCCAGCAGGTCGTACAACGTGCCCTCCGGATACTCGCCCACCCGCTCCGGCTGGGTGTGCGCGCCCGCCGGCCCGCGCTCGGCCAGCAGGATCACCCGGGCGTCGGCCCGGTCCACCCCCAGCCCGACCAGCGCCTCGCGCGCACCCGCGCACGCCTCCGCGTCGCCGTCGCGGTAGTAGCCCTCCACGAGGTTCTGCCACAGGGCGCGGGCGGGCGGGCTGTGCTCGGGGCTGAAGGCCCGCCCGGGGAAGACGACCACCATGGCGTCCACCCGCATCACGGCCGCGCTGCGCCGGTGGCCGTCGTCGAACGCCCCCTCCGGAGGCACGGGCTGGGCCCGGAAGGACTCGGTGAGCAGCCGGAGCACCGAGCCGAGGTCGTACTCCGCCGTCCGCGGGTCCATCTCGTACTCGATGAACCCGGCCAGGGGGAACGGCGGGTCGGGCAGGGTGTTGTACCCGAGGAAGAGCCTGGCCCCCCGGAGCGTCTCGCCGGGGTCGAGCGGTGCCGTCAGCGCTCCGTGCGCCACCCGGCCCAGCGCGCCACACCCGTGATCGGGCAGGCCTTCAGCCGACCGAAACATACTCATGAGCAAATTGTGGCAGCCGCATTACTCTTCGTATAGATCCGAACAGGCACTCTTTGGCTGCTCACGGGGGCGGCGCAGGCGGGTCACGAGCCCGCGATCACCGCCACCGCCTCCACCTCCACGAGCTGGTCGGTGTACCCCAGCACGGTGACGCCGAGCAGCGTGCTCGGGACGTCGTGCTCCCCCATGTACTCCCGGTACACCTCCCACGCCTGCACCAGGTCGGCCTGCCGGGTGGCGGCCACGTACACGGTGGTCTTGACGACGTCGGTCAGCGACGCCCCCGCGCTGTCGAGCGCCGTGACGAGGTTGCGCATCACCTGGTGGGCCTGCCCGGCGTAGTCGCCGGCGGCCACCGTCTTGCCGTCGGCGTCGAGGGGGCAGGCGCCCGCCACCCAGATCGAGCGCACGGGGGCGTCCACGGTGGCGGCGTAGGCGTACTCGACCTGCGCGAGCTGGTCGTTGCGGATGAGTCGAACTCCTGATGTCATGGCTGTTCTTCCTATCATTCGGCAAGCTGGGAATCTTCCGGATTTTTCGCCTCTGCCACCGGCGCCGATACCATCCTTCGTGCACCGTCAGCTCAAGGGAGAGTCGCCGTGCGTGTCCATCTGGCCGTCTTAGCCGCCGCCACGCTGCTCCCCTGGGCTGCCTTACCCGCCACGGCGGCTGCCGCCGCCACGGTGGTCTACGAGTGCACCACCGCCGCCACGAACGAGCGGCAGGAGATCAGCCTCGACGTGGAGCTGACCGTGCCCGCCCAGGCCACCGTGAACCAGCAGCTGACGATCGGCTGGAGCGGCGTGTTCGTCACGGGCAAGGAGCTGGTGGCCCCCGCCACGGGCATGGAGGGCGAGCTCAACATGTACGTGTACGCCGGCATCAGCGGCATCGAGAGCTTCACCTCGGCCACCGGCGTCGCCGAGCTCGGCACGGTCATCCCCGGCGAGCCCGTCGCGATCCCCGCCACGGCGTCGATGACGACCACCCCGCGCAACTCCGGCACCGGCACGGTGCACGCGGGCGCGATCAACTTCGGCGTGACCCCGCAGGACGTGCTCGTCGAGTGCGAGGTGAAGGACAAGGGCGCGCTGACGGAGTACCCGATCACCGTCACCGGCGGCGCGAACGACCCCACCCCCGACCCCACGGACACCGGCACCCCTGCGGCCGACGACGACGGCACGGGCCAGGACCCGGACGGCGCCGGCGGCGAGCCGGACACCACCACCACGACCACCCCCACCGACACCCCGTCCGGCGGCGTGGACACCGGCGCCGGCGGGATGGCGGGCCCCGACGGACGGGCGCTGATGCTGGCCGGGCTCGTCATCATGCTGGCGGCGCTGACCGGCCTGCGCCTCCGCAGACCGCGCAGCCGCGCGTAGGACCGACCGCCCTGCCTCTCCTGGAGGTTCGGTCGAACCATTCCGCCTCCCCACCCACCAAGACCATCGTGTACGTCGCCGAGACCGGCGACGACGACGCGGCCGGAACGATGAAAGCCCCGTTCGCCACGATCGAACGTGCCCGCGACGCCCTCTCCGGCCGGACGGGCGCCAGCAACCCCGGCCTCGTCTACATCCGGGAAGGCGTGTACCAGACGTCCAAGACGATCGAGATCACCGGCGAGGCCCAGTCGCACGTCACCTACACCGCCTACCCGGGCGAACAGGTCGAGCCGGCCGGCGTCACCATCCTGGCACCGGACCGCTTCCGCAGGCTGAGCGACGTCCCGGCGGGCGAGGCCAAGTGGTCGTCGAAGTCCCGCGTCCCGGCCGCCGCCGCGCCCCACGTCTTCGTCTCGACTTGGGCGCGGAGGGCATCCCCGCCGGAACGCTCGACAAGAACGGCCTCAACTGGAAGCCGCAGCCCTACGCCCCCGCGCTGATCACCGCCACGTCGCCTTCGACTCCGGCGACCGGAGAGTTCGACGCGCGGGCCACGCCGCCGAACGGGGCGGAGGGCTTCGGGCGCGCGTGGGTGCAGGAGTGGAACAGGAGCTTCACGCGGGAGGGCATCGGCCCTCGGAAGTGAGACGCGATCGGCAGGGTGCGGCTTCATCGGGCGAGCCGCACTCTCCTCACGAACGACGACGGGCACCCTCGCCGAGGATGCCCGTTTCGTGAAGTGCGCCGCCAGGGACTCGAACCCCGGACCCGCTGATTAAGAGTCAGCTGCTCTGACCAACTGAGCTAGCGGCGCGCCGACAGAGAGGAATATACCGGTGATCCGCATCCTGGTCGAATCGGTATCCGCGGCACATCACCGGCTAGAATAAAGTTCGGCTCAGGCTTACAGGCTCAACGGCCCCGGCAGACAGGATCATGCATGTTCGACTCGCCCGCCGACGTGACGGAGCGGCTCGCCGCCGTGGACTACCTCTCCGACGACGCCATCTCCACCTCGGTGTTCCTGGCCGCGGCGCTGGGCAAGCCGCTGCTGGTCGAAGGACCGGCGGGAGTCGGGAAGACGCAGCTCGCCAAGGCGGTGGCGCTGACGACCGGCGCCGAGCTGGTCAGGCTGCAGTGTTACGAGGGGCTCGACGAGGCCAGGGCCCTGTACGAGTGGAACTACAAGAAGCAGCTGCTGCGGATCCAGGCCACCAGTGCCGACGACGACATCTTCAGCGAGGAGTTCCTGCTGGAGCGGCCGCTGCTCAAGGCCATCAGGTCCGACCGGCCGACCGTGCTGCTGATCGACGAGACCGACAAGGCCGACGTCGAGGTGGAGGGGCTGCTGCTGGAGCTGCTGTCCGACTTTCAGGTGACGATCCCCGAGCTGGGCACGATCGCGGCCACGCGCAGGCCGTACGTGGTGCTGACCTCCAACGCGACCCGCGAGCTGTCGGAGGCGCTCAAGCGGCGCTGCCTCTACCTGCACATCGAGTACCCCACCCCGGAGCGCGAGCGGGACATCGTGCTGGCGCAGGTGCCCGGCATCCGGGCCGAGCTGGCCGAGCAGCTCGCCAGGACGGTGGCGACGATGCGGGCGCTGGAGCTGAAGAAGGCGCCGTCCGTGGCCGAGACCGTCGACTGGGCCAACACGCTGCTGGCGCTGGGGCGCGACGAGCTGGACGAGGCGACCGTGGCCGGGACGCTCGGGGTGGTGCTCAAGCACGCCTCCGATCACGAGCGGGCGGTCAAGGAGCTGGGGCTGCCCGATGCCTGAGCAGGCGCTCCCCGCGCCGGTCGCCCCCGGGTCCGGGCCAGCGTCGTCCGCGCCGGTCGCCGCAGAGCCGGGGCCGGCGTCCCTCGTCGATCGGCATGTCGGGTTCGTGCACGCGTTGCGGGCGGCCGGGGTGCCGGTGTCGGTGGCCGAGGGGCTGGACGCGGCCAACGCGATGCGGGTGATCGAGCTGGTCGACCGGGAGTCGCTGCGGGCCGCGTACGCGGCGACGCTGGTGAAGAAGCCGGCCTACCGGCCGGGCTTCGACGTGCTGTTCGACCTGTGGTTCCCGGCCTCGACCACCGGCCTGTCCGCCGTACGCACTCATAGCGACATAAATCCGGAAACGGCGGACATCAAGGAGCTGCGCGCCCACCTCGCCGGCCTGCTGACGAACTCGACCGACCAGGAGCTGCGCGAGTTCGCCCAGGCCATGGTGGAGCGGTTCGGCAGGCAGGAGGCGTCGGGTCCCGGGCGGCAGAACTGGTTCTCCTACAGCGTCATGCGCGCCCTGTCCCCCGAGACGCTGATGGCCGGCATCCTGCGCAACGTCCTGCAGGGCCGCGAGCGCGGCGGGCTGGCGGAGAAGACCGTGCGCCAGCAGGTCACCACGGGGCTCAGGCGCTTCGAGGAGGCCGTGGCCACCGACGTGCGCCGGCGCATCGCCGAGGAGGCGGGCATCGAGCGGATCGCCCGCTCGGCCGTGCGCCCGCCGCTCGACCAGGTCGACTTCCTGCGCATCACCAAGGCCGACCTGGCCAGGCTGCGCAGGGAGGTGCACCCGCTGGCCAGGCGGCTGGCCGCGCGCCTGACGATCAAGCATCGCAAGGGCAGGCGCGGCCGGCTCGACTTCCGCCGGACGGTGCGGGCCTCGCTGCAGAGCGGCGGCGTGCCGCTGACCACCCACTTCAAGCCGCCCCGCCCGCACAAGCCCGAGCTGGTCATCCTCTGTGACACCAGCGACTCGGTGTCCTCGTTCGCGCACTTCACGCTCCTGCTGACGTACGCGTTGCGCGAGCAGTTCACGAAGGTGCGGGCGTTCGGGTTCGTGGACACGGTGGACGAGATCACCCGGTTCTTCCTGCCCGGCTCCGACGTGGTCGAGGCCATGACCAGGCTGGCGAACGAGGCCGACATGGTGCGCTTCGGTCGGACGAACTACGGGCACAGCCTGGAACGCTTCGCCGAGCGGTACGCCGACGCGCTCGGCCCGAAGACGTCCCTGCTGATCCTGGGCGACGCCCGGTCCAACTACCAGCCGCCCGCCCTGGACGTGCTCAAGTCGCTGGTGTCGCGGACCCGCTCCGCCTACTGGCTCAACCCCGAGCCGAGGCAGCAGTGGGACACCGGTGACTCGGTCGCCGGCGAGTACGGCACGGTCGTCCCCATGTGGGAGTGCCGCAACGTCGCCCAGCTCACCGCGTTCATCGAGACGCTGGCCTGACCTCCTAGATCCGCTGCAGCTCACGGGCGGCGGTGCGGGCCAGCAGCTCGATCTGCGAGTCGTTGAGCACGCCGGTGTCGGCCGCCTTCATCAGGCGGGCCGCCGTGCGCGGCCTGAGCAGGGTGAGCCCCTCGGCGGACACCACGCCGTTCCTGGGCAGGATGCCGCAGTGCACCGCGATCATGGGGTTGATCGTGACCGGGACGCCGGTCTCGCGGGCGAGCAGCTCGGCGAACGCCTCGGCCTTGTCGACCAGGGCCTTGGCGGTCTTGCTGCCGTACTTCTCGCCGAAGAACAGCCGGCCCACGTAGCAGGCGATCTCGATGTCGGGCGCCCAGGACTCGTTGTCGACGATCCACACGCCGCCCGGGCCGATCACGAGATGGTCGATGGAGGCCTGGCCGCGGATGGCCCGGCCGTCCAGGACGTGGTAGCCGTGGCGCCGCAGCGAGCGGCGCAGGATCCGGCCGGTGATGGCCTCGCCCCGCCGGGCGCCGCGCCACACGGCCGTGCGGTAGAAGGAGTACCAGTCGAGCAACCAGTCTCCGCCGTAGACGAGCCCCGCGAGCAGCAGGCCGGTCAGCGCGGACGCGCCCGAGAGGTCGAACCTCAGGCCGAGCGCCACGCCGATGATGAATCCCACTCCGGCCTTGACGTAACGGTACTTACGCCGGTTCGGCGCGTCCTCGCGCCAGAACTTCTCGTACCACCACTGCGGGGAAGACCCTGTGTACTTCTCGTTGGGCTGCACGTAGATAGAGCCACCGGGCACGGCAAACTCCCCGAATGAGTAGATGTTGTGCAGGATCTGCCACGCCGAAGATCCCTCGCCGGTCAAGAGATACCCGCTCCCCAACCAAGGCGAGCCTAAGGTGACGGAATTAGTACCCGCAAGACCATCAACCGACCAGTCGGTATGCTAAGGCGGTGACCAAGGGGGACGATGTGAAAGACGAACCGGTCAGGCAGCGCCTGCTTGCCGAGGCGACCCGGCTGTTCGCCGAGCGGGGCTTCGAGAGCACCTCCGTCCAGGAGATCGTAGTGGCGGCGGGTGTCACCAAGGGCGCCATGTACCACTACTTCGACTCCAAGGACGACCTCCTCCACGAGATCTACGCCCGGGTGCTGCGCATGCAGATGGACCGGCTGACGCAGATCGCCGACGGCCCGGGCACCGTGAAGCAGCGGCTGCACAGGGCCGCGGCCGACGTCGTGGAGACGACGGCCGCCAACCTCGACGACTCGAAGATCTTCTTCAGGTCGATCCACCTGCTCGCGCCCGAGACGCAGAAGACCGTGCGGGCCGAGCGCCGCCGCTACCACGAGCGTTTCCGCGGCCTCGTGGCGGAGGGGCAGCGCACCGGCGTCTTCAGCGCCCGCGTCCCGGCGGAGCTGGTCGTGGACTTCTTCTTCGGCTCGGTGCACCACCTGGGCTCCTGGTTCCACGCGGCGGGGCCGCTGACCGGCGCCCAGGTGGGCAAGCACTTCGCCGACCTGCTGCTGACCTCGCTGGAGGCCCCGCTGTCAGGCGGGCCCGGGGACGTCGACGAGTGAGGCCAGCGCCTCACGGTGATCGCCCGGCGTGCCCAGCGCGATCTCCGTCGCCTTGGCGCGCTTGAGATACAGGTGCACCGGATGCTCCCAGGTCATCCCGATCCCGCCGTGCAACTGCACGGCCTCCTCGGCCGCGTGCACGGCCACCCCCGCGTTCCACGCCTGGGCCACGGCCACGGAGACCGAGGACGAGTCGGCGACCGCGTTCCTGGCGGCGGCCCTGGCCCGCACCACGTCCAGCCAGAGATCGGCCAGCCGGTGCTTGATCGACTGGAAGGAGCCGATCGGCCGGGCGAACTGGTGCCGCTCCTTGACGTAGGCCAGCGTCGTCTCCAGGCACCACTCGGCCACCCCGAGCTGCTCGGAGGCCAGCAGCCCCGCCCCGAACCTGAGCACCGCGGCCAGGTCGCACGCCCCCACGCGCCGCCCCTGCGCGTTCGCGAACGTCACCGTGGCCACCGGCCTGGTCAGGTCCATCGACGGCGCCACCTCGACGGAGGCGCCCTCGACCGCGTACAGGTCGCCGTCCACCGGCACCAGCAGCACGTCCGCCACCTCCGCCCCGGCCACGCCGGTGACGGTCCCGGACAGCCGCCCGCCACCGTCCACGCGCACCGACGAGCCGCGCGCGGGCGCGTACGGGGAGGCGGCGAACGACACCGCCAGCGCCGCCGTCCGCCGCCCCTCGGCCAGCTCGCCGAGCAGGGCGTCACGGGTCGGCAGCAGCGCCTGCGTGGCCAGCACCGCGCTGGTGAGGAACGGCACCGGCGCCACCGCGCGGCCCAGCTCCTCAAGCACCACGGCCACCTCGCTGGCCGACGCGCCCGCGCCGCCCAGCTCCTCGGGGATCAGCAGCCCGGCCACGCCGATCTCGCCGGCCAGCGTCTTCCACAGGTCCAGGTCGTAGGGCTCGGACTCGATGCGCTTGAGCACCGCCGCGGGCTGGCAGCGGTCGGCGAGCAGCCCCCGTACGGAGGACCTGAGCTCCTCCTCGACCTCGGAGTACAGCAGGGTCATCGCGGCAGGTCCTTCCAGGGCACGTCCTTGTCGACACGGGGTTCGGAGGGCAGGCCGAGCACCCGCTCGGAGATGATGTTGCGCAGGATCTCGGAGGTGCCGCCCTCGATCGAGTTGCCCTTGGCCCGCAGGTAGCGGTAGCCGGGGCCGCGGCCGTAGAAGTCGACGTCCTCCGAACGGCGGAAGGTCCAGTCGTCGTAGCTCAGGTCGCGCCGCAGCTCCACGTCCAGCCCGGTCAGCGCCTGGTTGAGCCGGGCGAACGAGAGCTTCATGCCCGACCCCTCGGGCCCCGGCTGCCCGGCGGCGAGCTGCTCACGCAGCCGCGCCCCCGACAGACGGGTCACCTCGGCCTCCACCCACAACGACAGCAGCCGCTGGTGCAGGTCGTGGGTACGCAGCTCGGGCTGCTCCCGCCAGGCCGACAGCACGGTGGCCAGCACCCCGCCGCCGCGCCGCGTGGGCGCTCCGCCGATGGCGACCCGCTCGTTCATCAGCGTGGTCTGCGCCACCCGCCACCCGTCACCGACCTCACCCAGCCGCAGGTCGTCGGAGAGCCGCACGCCGGTCAGGAACACCTCGTTGAACTCGGCCTCACCGGTGATCTGCCGCAACGGCCGCACCTCGACGCCGGGCGCCTGCATGTCGCAGACGAAGTACGTCAGGCCGCGGTGCTTGGGCACGTCCGGGTCGGTACGGGTGACGAGGATCGCCCACCGCGAGTGGTGCGCGCCGGACGTCCACACCTTCTGGCCGTCCACGACCCACTCGTCACCGTCCCTGACGGCCCGCGTCGCCAGCGTCGCCAGGTCGGAGCCGGCGCCGGGCTCGCTGAAGAGCTGGCACCAGATCTCCTCGCCCGTCCACAGCGGACGCAGGAACCGGCGCTTCTGCTCCTCGGTCCCGAACGCCAGAATCGTCGGCGCCGCCATGCCCAGGCCGATGCCCTGCTTACCGCCGGTGATCTGCGGCGTGTCGGCCAGCTCCCGCTCGACGACCTGCTGCAGCTCCCGGGGAGCCCCCAGCCCGCCGAGCCCCACGGGGAACCACACCCACGCCAGGCCCGCGTCGAACCTGGCCCGCAGGAACTCCAGCCGGTCCCCGCTGGGGTCGTGCTCGCCGAGGAACGCGGCCACGCGTTCCTTGATCTCAGCTTCGTTCACATCCACCTCTTCAGCTCGCGATAGGCCAGCGATCGCTTGTGCACCTCGTCCGGGCCGTCGGCCAGGCGCAGGGAGCGGGCTCCGGCCCAGAGGCCGGCCAGGGGGAAGTCCTGGGAGACGCCGCCCGCGCCGTGCACCTGCACGGCCTTGTCGAGGATCCACTCCACGGTGATGGGAGTGGAGATCTTGATGGCCTGGATCTCCGTGTGGGCGCCCTGGTTGCCCACGGTGTCCATGAGCCAGGCCGTCTTCAGGACGAGCAGGCGGGCCTGCTCGATCTTGATCCGGGATTCGGCGATCCAGTCCTGGACGACGCCCTGCTGCGCGACGGGCTTGCCGAACGTCGTCCTGGCCAGGGCCCGCTTGCACATCATCTCGACCGCGCGCTCGGCCATGCCGATCAGGCGCATGCAGTGGTGGATGCGGCCGGGGCCGAGCCTGGCCTGGGCGATGGCGAAGCCGCCGCCGTCCTCGCCGATGAGGTTGGCCGCCGGGACGCGGACGTCCTCGAAGAGGATCTCGGCATGGCCCCCGTGGTCGGCGTCGGTGTAGCCGAAGACATGCATGCCGCGCTTGATGTGCAGGCCGGGGGTGTCGCGGGGGACGAGGATCATGCTCTGCTGGCGGTGCTTGGGCGCGTCCGGGTTCGTCTTCCCCATGACGATGAAGATCTTGCAGTTGGGGTTCATCGCGCCGGAGATGAACCACTTGCGGCCGTTGATGACGTACTCGTCGCCGTCGCGGGTGATGGAGGTGGCGATGTTGGTGGCGTCGGAGGAGGCCACGTCGGGCTCGGTCATCGCGAACGCCGAGCGGATCTCACCGTCGAGCAGCGGCTGGAGCCACTCCTTGCGCTGCCACTCGTTGCCGAACATGGACAGCACTTCCATGTTGCCCGTGTCGGGTGCCGCGCAGTTGGTGGCGACGGGGGCGATGGACGGACTCCGGCCCATGATCTCGGCCAGGGGCGCGTACTGGAGGTTCGTCAGGCCGGCGCCGTGCTCGCCCGGCAGGAACAGGTTCCACAGGCCGCGTTTCCTGGCCTCGTCCTTGAGGTCGGCGAGCAGGGGTGGCGGGCTCCAGCCGCTGGTGGCCGCCTGCTCCTCGAAGGCCGGCTCGGCCGGATAGACGCATTCGTCCATGAAGTTGAGCAGGCGCTCGCGCAGGTCCTCGGTGACTTGGTCGAAGGCGAAGTCCATGGGCGTGAGCCTACCGACCGGCCGGTATGCGTGTCGACAGGTGGTTCCCCGTAAAAAGGTGCAGGTGGCCATAAAAGTGGCATGAGTGGTCTCATAGGGTTTCGGCATGACCGCGAAGCTGCCTGCGCCTGTGGTGCTCGAGAACGACGTCGTCCGTCTTGAGCCGCTCACCATGGATCACGTTCCGGACCTGTTCGCCGCCGGTGGCGGCGACGAGGAGCTGTGGCGCTGGCTGCCGATCGACGCCCCGCGCACCGAGGAGGAGCTGGGCAAGGTCGCCAGGAAGCTGATCGACGACGACGTGCACGTGCCGCACGCCGTGGTGCTCAAGGAGAGCGGCCGCGCCGTCGGCTGGACGACCTACGCCGACGTGCCCGGCTTCGAGGCCAGCGTCGAGATCGGCTGGACCTGGTACGGCAGGGCCGTCTGGCGCACGGCCGTGAACACGAGCTGCAAGCTGCTGCTGATCGACCACGCCTTCGCCCTCGGCTACAACCGCGTCCTGCTCAAGACCGACAACCTCAACCTCCGCTCGCAGAACGCCATCAGACGCATCGGCGGCGTGCACGAGGGCACCCTGCGCCGTCACCGTAAGCGCTCGGACGGCACCTGGCGCGACACCGTGTGTTTCGGCATCCTCGAAGAGGAATGGCCGCAGCACCGCGACCGGCTGGCGGCCCGGCTGCGCCATTCCTGACCTGCCTGCACCTCTGACCTTTTCCAGCCCGCTCGAACCTTTTGCAGAAGGGCGGCGTCTCATCCCGCATGACCGATCGGCTGGGGGGCTACTGGCTCGGCGCCCGGCTCGACGGCGGCGGGCGGGTCGTCGTGCGCGAGGCGTACGACGAGGCGGGTGGCCGGCACGCGCTGGGGGTGCCGTGCCTGCCTGACGCGGAGGCACGGGCCCGGCTGGCCGCCTCGGCGGAGGCGGCCGGGCGCGTCCACTCGCTGTCGGTGGCCAAGGTGACCGCTGTCTGTCTGGACGGGGAGGCGCCCTACCTGGTCAGCGAGTACATCGAGGGGCCTACGCTGCGTCAGGTGGTGGAGCGGCACGGGCCGTACAGCGGTGACGACCTCTACCGGCTGGCCGCCGCCACGGCCACCGCGCTGGCGGCGGTGCACGAGGCGGGCGCGACGCACGGGGCGCTGACGCCGGACAAGGTCGTGCTGGGGGGCGAGGGGCCTCGGCTGGTCGGTCTGGGGCTGGCGGGGGACGGTGGCGGGCCGGCCGCGGATGTTCTGGCGTGGGGGCGGCTGCTGGTGTACGCCGCCTACGGGCCGGACGCCCGACCGGACGCCCCACCGGACGACGGCCGGTCGAACGGGACGCGAGCGGGCAGCGGGCAGTCGAAGGGGACGCGGGCGGAAGCGGCGCGGGCGGAAGGCGGGCGATTAGACGGCGGTGAGCGCTTCGACCGGCCGTTGCGCGGGCTCGTGGCCGCCGCGCTGCGCCGCGACCCCGACCGCCGCCCGAGCGCCCGCCAGCTCCTGATGTCCCTCCTCGACGCCCCCCAGTCACAGCAGGGCCGCCTGCTACCCCCCGGCCCCATCGACGACCCACCGCTCGGAGCCCGCGCCGAGGCCGTCCACGCCGCGCTCAGCCCGGCGGAGCAGGACCTGGTGCCGGAGGTGTTCCTGCGGCTGGTGGGTGTCGACTCCGAGGGCGCCGACACGGTGGTGAGCGTGAGCCGGGACGAGCTGGTCGCCGGGCGCGGGGCCGACGAGGTGGCGGCGATCGAGGGGGTGCTGGCGGCGTACGGGACGGCGGGGCTGGTCACGGAGCCGCCGGCGATCGCGCACGCCGCGCTGTTACGGGCCTGGCCGCGGCTGCGGGAGTGGCTGGACGGGGAGCGGGCCGGGCTGGCGGTGCACAGGGAGCTGGCGGAGGCGGCGCGGCGGTGGGAGGCGGGCGGGCGCCGCGAGGCGCTGCTCTTCCGGGGGGAGCCGCTGGACAGGGCGCTGGCGTGGGCCGCCGGCGGGCGGCGGCGGGTGACGTTGAGCGCGGGCGAGCAGACCTTCCTGGACGCCGGCCTGGCCTCGGTGCGGCGACGTGCCCGCAGGAGGCGTACGGCCACGGCGGGGCTGTTGTCGGTGGCCATGGTGGCCGTGCTGCTGGCGCTGTGGCAGCGCGGCGTGGCCGACGGGCGGCTGGACGAGACGATGGCCAGGGTGGCGGCGTCGCGGGCGGAGTCGGTGCGGGTGAGCGACCCCGTGACCGCGCGCAAGCTGGGCCTGGCCGCCTGGCTGCTGGCGCCGATCCCGGAGAGCAGGCGGGCGCTGACGGTCAGCGATCCGGCGGTGGAGGTGTTCACGGACCCGTACGCGGGGCCGCGCGCCCTGCACGCCATCACCGGCGACGGCGCCACGCTCGCCGCCCTGGACGAGACCACGCTACGGCTGTACGACCTGGCCTCGGGCCGGCTGCTGGCCGCCACGGCGGGCCCGGCGCAGAGCGTCAGGGCGCTGGCCTGGTCGCCGGACGGCCGGACGCTGGCGCTGGTCGGGGTGGACCGCTCGTACCTGTACGACCTGCGTACCGGGATCCTGGGCCGTCCCTTCGGCCGCGGGCTGGGGGCGCCGGGCGAGCAGTCGGCCTGGTTCAGCCCGGGCGGCGGGCTGCTGTTCGCGGCGGCCAGGCAGTCGGGCGAGCGCTGGGCGTGGGACCTGCGGGCCGGGCGGGCGGCCTACGTCGGCGAGTACGCGGTGATCGGCCCCGGTGACCGGGTGGCCCTGGTGTTCGACGGCAAGCGCTCGCAGATCAGGCGGGCCGGCCGGACGTTCCCCGCGCCGTGGCTGGACCGGATGCCGTGGGAGTACACGACGTTCGCCCCCGACGGCGTGCGGGTGGCGATCGCCGAGGAGACCGGCATCCAGATCTACGGCCTGGACGGCGTGCCCACCCACAACAGCCGGTACCGCCCCTCCCCCGGCCACCTGCGCTTCAGCTGGGACGGGCGGCTGCTGGTCAGCACCGACAGCGACCGCGTGCGGGTCTGGCGGCTCGACCACGGCACGCGGATCGCCGACCGGCAGGTGCCCGCCTCCGCCGACCGGCCCGCTCAGGCGGCGATCTCCGCGGACGGGCGGTGGCTGCGCGTGCTGGCGGGGCGTGGCACGGTCCTGACCATCGACCTGGCGGCGCCGTCGGCGCCCGCGCGGCCGGAGGTGTGGGTGTGCGAGCGTTACGGCCCGCTCTCGCCCGAGGAGTGGGGGCGGCACCTGCCCGAGGTGCCCTACCGGCGCACCTGCTGAAATACGCCTGAGAGTGCCGCGTGCGGAAGCGCCGCTGGGACGAGACGGCCTCGTGACGGAGGCATGATTGTGTACTCACCCGTATGCGAGGCTGGTTTCGGAGGAGTGTCATGAAGACAGGCGCCACCCTGCGCGCGGTCATGACCGCGCTCGGCGGGCCGGTGACCGGGCTCATCACGGCCCCCGACGGGCTGGACGTCGAGCTGCGCGCCGTCGTCATCGCCGAGCCGGGCGACCCGGTCGGACCGGGAGACCTGGTGCTGGTGGCGGGCGCGCGCGGCGAGGTCGCCGTGCCGGTGATCGAGGCCGCGGCCGGGTGCGGCGCGGCGGCGGTCGCGGTGAAGGGCGAACCGGTGGAGGCGATGCGGCAGGCCGGGATCGCCGTGCTCGGCATCGACCCCGACGCCCGCTGGGACCAGGTGGAGACGCTCGCCCGCGCCGTCATCGAGGGCGGCGGCGACGGCCCGGGCGGCCACCAGGACCTGTTCTCGCTGGCGCAGACCGTCGCCACGCTGACCGGCGGCGCCGTCACGATCGAGGACACCGCGCACCGCGTGCTGGCCTACTCCGAGTCCGACGACGAGGTGGACGAGCTGCGCCGCCAGTCCATCCTGGGCCGCAACTGCCCGGAGCCCTACCTCGCCCACCTGCGCGAGTGGGGCGTCTACCAGCGGTTGTGGGCGGGCGAGGAGGTCGTGGACATCGCCGAGCGGCCTGATTTGGGCGTGCGCCGCAGGCTCGTCATCGGCGTGCACGCGGGCAACCGGCCGCTGGGCAGCATCTGGGTGCAGGAGGGGCGGGCGCCGCTGACCGGGCACAGCGCCGAGACGCTGCGCGGCGCGGGCCGGCTGGCCGCGCTGCACCTGGCCCGCCTGTACGGCGGCACCGCGACGGCCCGCGCCGGCGAGGACCTCGCGGTCGGACTGCTGACCGGCGGCTTCGACTCCGAGGGGCTGGCCAGGCACCTGGGCATCGACCCCGCGGCCCCGACCGCGGTGATCGCCGTGGACCTGCGCGAGCGGCCCGACCGCTCCTGGCTGGAGCTGCGCAGGACCCAGGCCACCGAGATCATCTCGGTGCACGCCGCCGCCTACCGGCGCGACGCCATGGTGATCCCGGCGTGCGGCTTCATCTACATCCTGCTGCCCGACCCGGCCCGCGCCACGCTGCCCGCCTGGGCCACCGACGTGGTGGCGGCGCTGCGGCGGCACCTGGGCACGCCCGTGCAGGCGGCGGTCTGCGGCGTGGCCGCGCACGTGAGTGAGGTGCCGAGGGCGAAGAAGGAGGGCGGCAAGATCCTGGAGATCATCGCCTCGGCGCCGGAGCGGCTGGTGGCCACGCTGGCGGAGGTGCGCTCCTCGATCGTGCTGCGCGACATGCTGAACGTGCTGCGCGACAGCGGGCTGCACGACCCGTCGCTCGACGCGCTGGAGCCCGAGCTGGCGCACACCCTGCTGGCCTACCTGGACGCGTTCGGCGACGTGGCGACCGCGGCCGAGGCCCTGCACGTGCATCCGAACACCGTGCGGCACCGGCTGCGGCGGGCCGGCGCGACCACCGGGATCGACCTGTCCGACCCGGAGCAGCGCCTGGTCGCCATGATCCAGCTTCGTCTGGGCTCCTGAAGGCTTCCCTACTTCTCGGCCGACTTCATCAGTTTCGCGTAGGCGAACTGCAGCCAGTCCGAGACCGCCACCGCGGTCATCGTCGCCCCCACGAGCCTGGTCACCCGCGGGGCCAGCACGAGCCCGGCCGCGTACGCCGTGGCCACCCACTGGGCCAGGCAGAACGGGCAGGCGAGCAGCTCACCGATGGCCCCGCGCGGCTTCTCCTGCACCTCAGAGGGGCCGCCCTGACCCTCGTACTGCGTGAACGGCGCCCGCAGCGGGCTGGTCACGGGGTCCTTGGCCAGGCGGCGCGAGACCTTGTGCGTGCAGGCCGCCATCAGCGCCAGGTCCATCAGGCTGACGTGCTCGGGGGCCTTGCGCCCCGCCAGCATCGCCACGGCGGCGGCGACCCCGACCGTTCCGCCGTACGCGCTGAGGAGGCCGACGTACCCTCCCAGCGGCCGGTCGTGACCGTTCTCGTAGGCCCGTTCCGTCTTTTCCAGAATGTCGGTCATAGCTCCCCGCGCTACCCAGGAAGCCCTGACCTCCAACGTCTAGTTGACGATCGTTTGGGTAGCCCGTCCACATGAGTAGCCACGGTCACGCGGTCACCGACGCCATCCTCGACACGCTCAAGCGCGCCAGTTCGGGGCTGAAGGACGCCGGGGTCAAATTCGCGCTGGCCGGCGGGTGTGCGGCTTACGCGCGTGGCGCGGCCCCCTCGCTGCATGACGTGGATTTCGTCCTCACCGAGCACGACGTCCCGGCCGCGCTGGAGGCGCTGCGCGGGCTGGGCTTCCAGACGGCCAAACCGCCGGAGGACTGGCTGGTCAAGGCGTACGACGACGGGCGGCTGGTGGATCTGATCTTCCGGGTGTCCGACTTGGAGATCACCGACGCGCTGCTCGACCGGGCCGAGCCGTTGAAGGCGTCGGCGGTGATCGTCCCCGTGCTGGAGGCCACCGACCTGGTCATCTCCTGGTTGCTGCCGCTGTCGGAGCACGCCTGCGACTACGGGGCGCTGCTGGCCCAGGTGCGGGCGCTGCGCGAGCAGGTGGACTGGCCGCGGGTGGCCGCCGTGACGGCCGACTCGCCGTACGCGACCACGTTCATCACGCTGCTGGAGCGGCTGGGCGTGCTGAACGAGCCGGTGGTGCCGTCGGGCGACCCCAAGTGGCCGTGACAGCCAAGTGGCCGTGACAGCCAAGTGGCCGTGACGGCCCCGAGCAGGCCGCCGCCAGGCGTTGTCAGCCGCGGCGGGTGGCCGCCGTGACCCGCTTGAGGATGCGGTCCCACTCGGTGCCGAACGGGTTGTCCTGCACCATGTACGTCCACGTCGCCGTGGGCCGCTTCAGGTCCGGCTCCGGCGCCTCGAACGACTCCAGCGAGCGCTTCTCCACCTCGGCCAGCAGCGCTTTGTACTCCGCCACGGCCTCGCGCTGGAACTCGTCGACCGGGCTCATCCGGCCCAGTGCCCGCAGGTGGATGCCCTCGCGCAGGTCCGTCAGGAACGCCAGGTGCTCGGTCCAGCAGCGGTCGATGGCGTGCAGCACGATCTGGCGGGCCGTCTCGTCGCGGGTGTCGTCGGGCATCGAGGCCCAGCGCTCGGGGTCGGCCTCGGCCAGCGCCTTGGCGGCGGCGTCGCCGTGCAGCACCTTGTCGCGCCACTCCAGGATGAGCTCGCGCTGGTGCTCCAGCAGCCGGGTGTAACGCCACGTGTTGCGGTGGATCTCCAGGTTGACGCCCTCGGCGACGCGCTGTGCGTGCCCCACGAGGTACGCGCCGCGCCGGTGGCGGACGACCCCGTCGGCGTCGGCGGCGGGCGGGCGCTCGTCGGGGACGAACTGAGTGATCAGGTCGTCCTTCATGCTGACGAAGAAGACCGAGCCGCCGGGGTCGCCCTGGCGGCCGGCGCGACCGCGCAGCTGGTCGTCCAGGCGGCTGCTGGCGTGGCGGCCCGAGCCGATCACGTAGAGGCCGCCCAGCTCCGCGACGCCCTCGCCCAGGCGGATGTCGGTGCCGCGACCGGCCATCTGGGTGGACACGGTCAGGGCGCCCCGCTCGCCCGCCCTGGCGATGATCGCGGCCTCTTCGGCGTCGTTCTTGGCGTTGAGCACGACCGGCTCCAGGCCGCGCCGCTGCAGCAGCTTGGCGAGGTTCTCCGACTCGGCCACGTCGAGGGTGCCGATGAGGATGGGCCGGCCGGTCTCGTGCACGGCCTGGATCTCCTCCACCAGCGCCGCGTCCTTGTCGGGCACGGTCGGGTAGATGCGGTCGGGCTCGTCCACGCGCACGCACGGCCGGTTCGGCGGGATGACCGCCACCTTGAGCCCGTAGAACTCGCCGAGCTGCTCGCTGACGGCGACGGCCGTGCCGGTCATGCCGCAGATCTGCGGGTAGCGGCGGATCAGGCCCTGCACGGTGATCGAGTCGAGGATCTCGCCCTTCTCGCTCGGCGGCAGCGCCTCCTTGGCCTCCACGGCCGCCTGCAGGCCGTTGGGCCAGCGCTGCAGCAGCGCCACCCGGCCGCGCGAGGGGTTGATGAGCTGCACCTTGCCGTCGCGCACGATGTAGTCGACGTCGCGGGCCAGCAGCGCGTGGGCGTGCAGGGCGAGGTTGAGCTCGATGAGCGTGCCGGGCTCGTGCTCGTCGTAGAGGTCGACGCCGAGCAGGTTCTCGACGCTGTCGGCGCCCTTCGCGGTGAGGTAGACGTTGCGGGCCTGCTCGTCGATCTCGTAGTGGTAGCCGCGGACGAGCTGGCGCACCAGCGCCGCCATCTCCGGCACCGCGTTGCCTGGGTCGGCCGCCCCGGCCATCACCAGCGGCACGCGGGCCTCGTCGACGAGCACGGAGTCGGCCTCGTCGATCAGGGCCACCTCGGGCGCGGGCACGATGATCTCGCTCGCGTCCGTGCGCAGGCGGTCGCGCAGCACGTCGAAGCCGATCTCGCTGACCGGCCCGTACGTCACGTCACTGGCGTAGGCCGCGCGCCGCTCCTCCGGCGTGGAGTTCTGGTCGATCCAGCCCACGCTGACGCCGAGCGCCTCGTAGAAGGGGCCCATCCACTCGGCGTCGCGCCTGGCCAGGTAGTCGTTGACGGAGATCACGTGCACGCGCTTGCCCTGCAACGCGTAGCCGGCCGCCGCCATGGCCCCGGACAGGGTCTTGCCCTCACCGGTGGCCATCTCGGCGACCTTGCCGTCGAGCAGGGCGAGCGTGCCCAGCAGCTGCACGTCGTACGGGCGCAGGCCCAGGGTGCGGTCAGCGGCCTCGCGCGCGACGGCACAGAACTCGGCCAGATCGCTCATGTCGGGCCTGGGCAGCTCGTCGAGCTTGCCGACTCTCTCCGCCCGGCCGTCGGCCGACTTGACGATCTTCTGGTAGGGCGTCAGAGGGACGCCTCCCGGACGATCCAGGAGGTTCCTCAGTATTCCCTTAATCGAGGCCACAGTTCCTCCAACGCACGCTTCGCCGACACCGTTCCCTTCATTCGTCGGGGCCCGTCGCTTGGCCTTGGGGCCGGGGAGCGGAGCGACGATCCGGCAAGCGCCGCCGTACCGGACCTTAACTCATCCGGCGCCCTGGGCCGTCACATCACGCGCTTTCCGCTCGTGCGGCGAGCACCGTGACGGCGGCCAGCAGCAACACGCAGCCGCACCAGGCCGCCGGGGTGAGCCGCTCGCCGAACAGCAGCACGCCCAGCAGCGCCGCGCCGACCGCCTCGCCGAGCGAGATGATCGACACGGTGGTGGCGCTCAGCGCGGTCAGCGCGCGGAAGAACAGGCCGTACGCGAGCGCGGTCGGCACCGCGCCCAGGTAGACCAGCAGCGCCACGGACGTCCAGCTCACCTCGGGCACCACCCCTTCCGCCAGCGCGAACGGCGCCAGGCACACCGCGCCGACCACGAACCCGCCGACCGCCACGGCCCGCGAGTCGTCGTCCCTGCCGTGCCGGGACAGCAGCGTGACGCCCGCGTAGCCGGCGGCCGAGACCAGCGCGAAGGCGATGCCGAGCGGCGCCCCGGCCTGGAGCGCGGCCTCGCCGGTGAGCAGGAGCAGCCCGCCCAGCGCGACGGCCAGGGCGCACAGCGCGACCCGGCCGAGGCGCTCGCGCAGCAGGAAGCGGCTGCCCAGGGCGGTGAAGACCGGGGTGGCGCCCATCGTGACGACGGTCGCCAGGGCGACGCCCGAATGCGCGATCGCGGCGAAGTACGCGGTCTGGTAGACGGCCATCCCGGCGCCGACCAGCAGCGTCCGGCCGTTCCAGGTGAGCGGGGCGCTTCTGGTCAGGACGAGGAGGAAGACGGCGCCGAGCAGGTAGCGCCACAGGGAGACACCGACGGGGCCGAGGCCGCCGGTGTCGAACAGGAGGGAGCCGGCTGCGCCGCCGGTGCCCCAGGCGGTCGCGGCCACGGACACGTACAGGGCGCCCCGCCGGGCGGAGACATGGGTCATGACAGGGGTTCTCCGGAAGGAGTGGTCGGAATGGGCCCGGTGTGCGGGCAGCAACCACCCCCGGATCTGTCAGACCCGGAAAGCTGAGGAAGGGCCGCCCGCTAGCGGGCGGGGGGCGGGGAGCAGATCAGACGTCTCGGCACGGATGACAGCTTAGGGCTTGCGGGCGACTCCGCCCAGCAGCAGCTCCTCCCAGGGCGTGAGCGGGCCGGGCACGCGCTCGTCCGGATGCCACTCGGGGAAGTGCACCACGCCCGGCTCGACCAGCTCCAGGCCGTCGAAGAAGCGCTCGATGGACGGGCGGTCGCGGAAGTGGCCGGTGCCCATCGTGGCCTGCAGCATCACCTCCAGCGCCTTGGCCTTGGGGTTGTCGGAGGCCAGGAAGTTGGAGACGGCCAGGTGGCTGCCACGCGGCAGCGCGTCCGCGTAGGACCTGATCAGCGCGTGCGGGTCCTCCCGGTCGGAGAACAGGTGCAGCAGGCCGATGGCCAGGACCGCCGTGGGCTGCGACAGGTCGATCAGCCGGCGCACGGCCGGGTGGCCGAGCACCGCGGCCACGTCGCGGGCGTCGGCGGTGATGGCCTCGGCACAGGCGTTGCCGCCGAGTATCGCGCGGGCGTGCGGCTCGACCATGGGGTCGATGTCCACGTACACCACCCTGGATCTGGGGTCGGCGAACTGCGCGACCTCATGGGTGTTCTCCACCGTGGGCAGCCCGGCGCCGAGGTCGATGATCTGCCTGATCCCCGCCTCGCGGACCAGGTAGTCGACGACCCGCCCGATGAAGGCGCGGTTGCACCAGACGAGGTCCACCACCTCGGGCACCGCGTCCCTGAGCTTGCGTGCCACCGTGCGGTCGGCGGCGAAGTTCTCCACGCCGCCGAGCAGCGCGTCGTGCACCCGCGCCACGCTCGGCTGCTCCGGGTCCACGCCGGGAGGCGCCCATTCAACGCTCATCCGACCTCCTCGCGCGGATCGTATCCGCACCTGGGGCCCCGGCGCCCGACTGGCGGTGAGTTGTCAGGAGAGTCAGACCCCCAGTCGGACCGTCAAGCGGGACCCGCGAACGTTTATGCGCAAACCCATGGGTAGGTGATGGCTTGCCCGAGAAAGACGGAAGATGAGAGGAAGAGAGCACCGATGGAGCTCTGGAACTATCGACCTGACGTCTACGACCGCGGGCAGGCGCTGGATCTGGTCGGGTACCACGTCCAGGCCACCGACGGGAAGATCGGGTCCGTCGACGAGGCGACGTACGAGGTCGGCGAAAGCTACATCATCGTCGACACCGGTCCGTGGATCTTCGGCAAGAAGGTCCTGCTCCCGGCCCAGGTGATCACGAACATCGATCCCCAGGAACGCAACGTGTTCGTGGCCCGCACCAAGGCCGAGATCAAGGACGCGCCCGAGTTCGACGAGGGCACGTTCAAGGAGCCCGAGTACCGGACGCGGCTGGGGGACTACTACGGCCGCTTCCCTGGGTGACTTGATGCCGCAAGCGGGGGGCCGCGCCGCGAAGGCGCGGCCCTCTGGCGTACCTGACAGAAGATGGCAGGTACGGGTGGCAGGCTGGTCCGCATGACGACGCAAGCAAGCCTCATGGCCTTCACCATCGACTGCGACGACCCCAAGGCGCTGGCCGCGTTCTACCACGAGGTCACCGGAATGGAGATCACCTACTCGGAGGACGAGTACGCCGCCATCACCGACGGGACCGTCAACATCTACTTCGGGCGGGTGCCCGACCGTAAGCCGGTCCAGTGGCCGAGCCCCGACAAGCAGTTCCACCTCGACCTCCAGGTGCCGGACGTGGAGCAGGCGGCCGGAGAGTACGTCGCGCTGGGGGCGACCAGGCCCGAGTTCCAGCCGGGCGTCACCGAGGAGGGCACGCGGTGGATCGTGCTGCAGGACCCGCAGGGGCACCTCTTCTGCGTGTGCCGCAAGTCGTGACGGCGGCCGGCCGGGGCGCGGGGGCCGCGGGGGCCGATGGTGCCTGAGGGCCACCGCCGGCTCAAGGATGCGCCACATGTTCGTGCAGGTCGGGAGCAACTTAAGGTGATTTTTCAGCCTAAAGGATGATTCTGGTGCTTCTGCGGCCTCTTAAGCTGGAGCAATGCTCCTGAAAGGATCCCTGCTCCTGCGCGGGCCGCGATGACCTGGGTCGGCATGCTGATCGCCCTGGCCGGAGCGCTGGGATACGCGCTCGGCGCGGCGATGCAGCAGTTCGAGGTCGTGGCCGAGGGTGCCTCGCTCAGCCTGGTGCGCCGCCCTCGATGGTGGGTGGGCGGCATCATCTCGTTCTCCGGCGCCTGCCTGCACGCCGTGGCGCTGAGCTTCGCCCCGCTGGTGGCCGTGCAGCCGATCAGCGTCGCCACGCTGGTGTTCGCCGTGCCGCTGGCCGCGTTCATGTACGGGCGCAGGCCGTACCGGGCCGAGATCCTCGGCTCGATCGCGGTGGCGGTGGGCCTGCTCTGGCTCATGCTGCTGGTGCCCGCGCACAACGTGACACCCGTGCTGAGCGACGGCGCCGCGCTGGCCTTCATCGCCGTGATCGCGGCGGTCGCGCTGGTCACGCAGCTCGTCGCGAGCCGGGTGCACGGGCCGGCCAAGGCCATGCTGCTGGCCGTGGGGGCCGGAGCCGTGACGGCCAGCGTGTCCACCTTCGTGCGGGTGGTCGGCGGGGGCATGCAGGGTGACTGGGGGCGGCTGATCCACTGGTTCAGCCTGGCCGTGCCCGTGCTGCTGATCTGCGCGGTGGTGCTGCTGCAGCGCTCGTACGCCGTGGGCTACTTCGGCATCGCCTACGCCGGCGTGCAGGTCGTCGACCCCATCACCTCGGTGCTGGCCGGGGCGATCCTGCTCGGGGAGCCGCTGCCCACATCCCCCTCGACGGCCGTGCCCGCCGTGCTGGCCGCCGCGCTCACCATCGGCGGCACGATCACGCTCGGGCGGCTGGCTCCCGACCATCACGCCAAGCCCTCCGCCGCGACGCCCCCGCCGCTGGAGCGGCCCGCGCCGGCCGTCTCCGCCGTCCAGACGTCGGTCACCGTGCAGTCTCAGCCGGTGGACGCCAGCTCAGCACCTCGTCCATCGACCGCAACATCAGATCTGGGCTGAGCCGGGCCGCGGCCGACACCCCGAGATCGCGCATCGCCACCGCCAGCGGGTTGCGCAGCCTGCTCATGCGGCACAGGGCCCAGGAGCGCTGGACGACCTTCGCCGTCCGCTCCGTGCGGGCGGCGCTGTAGGCGGCCAGCGCGCCTTCGGGCGCAGCGCCATCGCGGGCGCCGCCCGCGTGGTGTGCCAGCACCACCCCGTCCTCGATCGCCTGGCAGGCACCCTGCCCCAGGTTCGGCGTCATCGCGTGCGCGGCGTCCCCCACCAGCGCGACCCTGCCCCGGTGGAAGGCGGGCAGCGGCTCGGCGTGGAAGTAGACGTCGTTGCGGATGATCCGGGCGGGATCGGCCGCCCGCAGCAGGGCCGGGATCGGGTCGTGCCAGTCGCCGAACCTGCGCAGCAGCTCCGCGCGCTCGTCGGCGTGGACGGTGCCGGCGGGCAGCACGTCGGTGGCGTAGACGTAGACGACGTCCCCGGCCAGCAGGTGGATGCCGAACACCGCACCCCTGCCCCAGCTCTCGCAGCGCGGAATCGCCAGCCCGCCGCGCGGGATGAGCCCGCGCCAGGCCGTCACCCCCGAGTACACCGGCCCCGGATGCCCGGGGAAGAGGGCACGCCGGAGGGCGGAGTTGATGCCGTCGGCGCCCACGACGAGGTCGGCCTCCAGGTCGCCCGCGTCGGTGCGGACGAGGCCCCGGTCGGCGTCCACCTCGTGCACGGCCGTCCCGAGGCGCAGGTGCTCGCGGCCGAGCGCCTCCGTGAGCACCTCCAGCAGCGTGGCCCGCAACATGATCACCACCGAGTCGCCGTACTTGGCGTCCGCGACGGCCTCCGTGGTGTGCGTCAGCCAGCGGCCGTCCGCCCGGCGCAGCCCGAGCCGGCCCTCCGCGGTGGCCAGCCGCCTGACCTGGTCGCCGACGCCGAGCACGTCGAGCGCCTTGAGCGCGTTGGCCGCGATCGCCAGCCCCGAGCCGACGGGCTCGATCACGGGGACCCGCTCCAGCACGGTGACGTCCCACCCCTTGCGCCGCAGCGCCGCCCCCGCGGCCAGCCCGCCGACGCCCGCGCCGATCACCACAGCCCTGGCCATGACAGCCTCCCCTTCACTACGTCTGTAGTGTCAGCCTACTACGCCTGTAGTCCGGCCTCACTACCGCTGTAGTATCGGGTTTCGTGAAGCGCTCCGACCTCGTCGCCGACACGGCCATCACCCTGCTCGCCGAGCGGGGCATGCGCGGCCTGACCCACCGGGCCGTGGACGAGGCCGCCGGCCTGCCGCCCGGCTCCACGTCCAACCTCGCCCGCACCCGCGCGGCCCTGCTGGAGCTGACGCTGTCACGGCTCACGGAGCTGGAGATGCGGGCGCTCAGCGGGGCCTACGGCAGCGACTCCTACGAACTGGCCCACCTGCCGGAGCGCATGGCCGAGGGGCTGCACGTCCAGCTTCTGGACCGGCGCCGCACGCTGGCCCGCTACGAGCTGGCCCTGGAGGCGACCAGGCGGCCGGAGCTGCGCAGGATCTACGACGAGGCCGGGCGGCGCTTCCGCGACCCGGCCGTCGCCATGCTGGCGGCCATGGGCTCGCCCGACCCGGTGACGCACGCGCGCAACCTGGTGGCGTTCGGGGAGGGGCTGATGTTCGACGCCATCGCCGGCGCGGGCAGCGTCCCCACGCTGGAGGAGCTCGCGGACGCCGTGCGCGACCTGCTGGCGGGCATGCTGCGGGCCGGTGATCAGCGGACTCTCGGCAGCACCTCGCGCTCGTAGAAGTCGAAGAACGCGTCCTGCTCCGGCCCGATCTGGTTGACGTAGACCTCGTCGAACCCGGCGTCCACGTACTGCTTGATGGCCTGGGCGTGCACCTCGGGGTCGGGGCCCACCGGGCTGCCCGCGACGGCCTCGTCCTCGGAGACCATCTCCGCGAGCTGCTCGAAGTGCCGGGGCAGCGGCAGGAGCTGCGCCGCCTCGCCCTTGATGCCCTGCGTGGGCCACAGGCGGTGCACGGTCTTGCGCGCCGCCGCCTCGTCGGCGGCGTAGCAGGCCTTCAGGCCGCCGAGCGCGGGCTTGCCGGTGCCGCCCGCCTCGCGGAAGGCGCGTACGGCGTCGGCGTCCGGCGCGACGGAGACGTAGCCGTCACCCAGCCGCCCGGCCAACGCGATGGACTTCTCGCCCAGCCCCGACACCACGATGGGCGCCGGCTCCTCGGGCAGCGTGTAGAGCCTGGCCGTGTCCACGCGGTAGTGGCGGCCCCGGTGCGTGACCAGCTTGCCGGTGAACAGCTCCCGCATCAGCTCGATGGCCTCCTCCAGCATCTCCAGCCGCTCGCTGAGCGGCGGCCAGCGGGACTCGACCACGTGCTCGTTGAGCGCCTCGCCGGTGCCCACGCCGAGCCGGAACCGGCCGCCGGTGAGAGCGGCCGTGGTGGCGGCGGCCTGGGCGATCACGACCGGGTGCGTACGGACCAGGGGGCAGGTCACGGCGGTGGTGATGGGCAGGGACGTGGCCTCGGCCAGCGCGCCGATCACCGACCAGACGAACGGGGCCTGCCCCTGCGCGTCCAGCCACGGGTGGAAATGGTCGGAGATCCACAGGGCCTCGAACCCGGCGCGTTCTGCGGCCTTGGCCTGGCGCACCAGCTCCTGGGGGCCGTGCTCCTCGCACGACAGGAAATAACCGAAGGTCGTCATGGATTTTCCCCTGCCCGGAAGGCGTAGGTTATGCGGCGCTTTCTGAGGGCAGATGCCAGCCCATGGCTACTTTGCTCTGGATCATCGCAGTAATTCTCGTCATCGCCGGGATCTATGTGATTCTGGCCCGGCGCGACCTACTCTGGGGGATCGTCCTGATCGTCCTCGGTTTCCTGGTCGGGCCTGGTGGGGTCAGTATCTTCAATGTGTAGGGGCGCGGCTCGACCGGTCGACCGCCCCTACCCGACCGCTGGGCCGATCCCCGAGAACGGTCCAGCGGTTTCTACGTTTTGCTAAATATCGACGCTGCCGCTTCACCATTCCCGCACGGCCGGGCATGAGAAGCGGGTGAGCAGATTTTCGCCGTTCAGCCGTTATGAGTCCGGCGCTGCCTCGGCGAGGGTCAGGGACCTGCTCGTACGGCTGCGCATGCGCATGCGCGACGAGGCCATCCTCGACGAGGCGGTCGCCCGGCTCGCCACCGGGCAGGACATCCGGCCGGGCGAGGCGGCCGAGCAGCTCGCGAGGATGGCCCAGCACAGCGGCCTGGAGCTGGTCGAGGTGGCCAAGGGCATCGAGCGCCCGCCCGACGAGCCGCGCCCCGCGCCCGACGTGCCCGGCTGGGTCACCGGCATGCTGGAGGCCGTCCACGCCTCCGCCCTCTATCTCACTCCCGTCCACGACGCCACGGGCCGCGTCGTGGACTTCCTGATCCTCGCCGCCAACCGGCACGCCAGGACGGTGGCCGGGCGGACCGCCGCCGACCTGGCCGGGCACCGGCTCATGGCGGTGCTCCCCGGCGTGGCAGGCTCGGGCCTGCTGGACGACTACATCACCGTCTTCGAGGCCGGCGAGCCCATGCACCGCGACGGGGTCGAGTACGTCGAGGTGCTGGACTACCTGCTCTGGCCCGCCACGCTGAGCGTGCGGGCCTCCCGGGTGGACGACGGGCTGCTGGTGAGCTGGCGCCAGCTGGACGACGAGGAGCTGCTCGTCTCCGGCTGGGAGCGCGCCCAGCGCCTGGCCGAGCTGGGCTGGGGCGAGTGGAACCTGGCCACGCAGCGCACGCTGTGGACGCCCCAGATGTATGAGATGTTCGGCCGCGACCGCGCCGACGGCCCGATGGCGCTGGAGGACCTGCTCACCGTGGTCGTGCCGGAGGACCTGCCGGTCGTCGAGGAGCAGGTGCGCTCGCTGCTGGAGTACCGCGAGGCGGTCGAGACGGAGTTCAGGATCCAGCACCGGCACGGGGTGCGGCACCTGTGCGTGTTCGGCGAGCCGATACTCGACAGCGACGGCGTGCCGGTCAAGGTGCGCTGCCTGGCCCAGGACGTGACGCGCAGCCGGCGCAGGGAGCGGGCCCTGGCCGTGGCGCACGAGCAGGCGCACCGGCAGCGCCAGCGGGCCGAGGAGGAGCACCGGGTCACCGTCCAGCTCCAGGACACGATCGTGCCGATCCGCCGCGGGCTCATCCATCTGCCGGGGCTGACCGTCGGCGTGCGCTACCTGCCCGGCGAGGAGCTCGTCCGGCTCGGCGGCGACTGGTTCAAGGCCCGCCTGCTTCCGGACGGCAGGGTGCTGATCGCCATCGGCGACGCGATGGGGCACGGGCTGACCGCCGCCAGCATCATGCTGCAGATGCGCTCGGGGCTGGCGGGCCTGGCCTACACGCAGGCGCCCGCCGGCCAGCTCGCCACCTGGCTGAACGACCTCATCGTGCACTCCAACGAGGACGTCACCGTGACGGGCACCGCCGTCATCGGCCACTTCGACCCGCAGGACTGCACCTTCCGCTGGACGAGCGCCGGTCACCCGTCGCCCGTGCTGATCAGGAACGGCCGGCCTGAGCCGATCGACGGCGTCCAGGGGATGATGCTGGGCGCGTTCGACGTGACCGAGTATCAGATGACGACGACGCAGCTCCAGCAGGGCGACGTCCTGCTGCTCTACACCGACGGGATCGTCGAGCGGCGCGGGCAGGACCTGGAGACGGGCATCCAGTCCCTGCTCCAGGCCGCGCACCTGTGCGCCGACGACGATCCCGAGCGGATGATCGACTGCCTGCTCAACCGGCTGGGCGGTGACCTGGCCGAGGACGACGTGTGCGTCCTGGCCGTACGGGTGCTCTAGCCCCGCCCGTCAGCCCTCGTGGCTCTGCATGTCGTCCTCGCAGTCGAGGCAGTACACGCAGTACGCCCTGCCGAGCACCGGCAGCGCCACGTTGCGCACCCGGATGCCACCCGGGGTCATGCCCTTCTCGCTGCCCTTGTGCGCGTGCCCGTGCAGGATCAGGTCGGCGCCCGCCGTGTCCACCGCCTCCGCCAGCAGGTAGCTGCCGAGGAAGGGGTAGATCTCGTGCGGCTCGCCCTCCAGCGTCTCCTTGATCGGGGAGTAGTGCGACAGCACCACGCGGTGGTCGGCGACGATCTCCTTCAGCGCCACCTTCCACGCCTCGGCGATGTGGCGGGTGTGGGAGACGAAGTTCTTGATCTCGCGCTCGCCGAACTCGCTGGCGCACTTGCCCGCGAACCCGCCGCCGAACCCCTTCCCGCCGACCACGCCCAGCTTCTTGTCGCCGCACTGCACCACGACGCCGTCGTCGTCGAGCACGATGACGCCGGCGTCACGCAGCTCGCTCGCGATCTCGTACTGCAGGTCGGAGTGGTAGTCGTGGTTGCCGAGCACCGCGACGACGGGGATCGGCAGGCCGCGCAGCTCGTCGGCCACCACCTTGCCCTCCTCCAGCGTGCCGTGCCGGGTGAGGTCCCCGGCCAGCATGAACACGTCCGCGCGGTCCTCGATGCCGTCGAGCTTCTTCCTGTACTGGCCTCTGACGTCCTCACCGAGGTGGATGTCCCCCACGGCGGCTATACGCAGGTCAGTCAAGATGCTCATCCTCCCCCGGCGCGCTGGCCTCAACGACGTTGATCTCGTTGTGCACATGGAGCTCGGGCGCGACCTCGTGCGCCACCTGGCCGAGCCGCTCACGCTGCTCGGCCCCGCTCACCTGCCCGCGCAGGAAAAGCTGGTCGCCTCTGATATCTACGCGAATGCCGAGCTCGTGGGTGCGTCCGTCCTCGGCCAGCGCCTGCTGGACACGGGCCGCGACGTACTGCGGAGCTTCCATCGCTCGCCTCCTTCTTCTGTCGGCGCATGCCCGGGCGCGAACAGCTCAAACGGCACGAATCAGCTCAATGACCGCCCGTTCGACCGGGCCCGCCGTCGCGAGCTGGCCGAAATCCGCGTCCGCCCCCAGTTCGGTCAGCGCCCCTGCGATCGTCCTGTCCTGGTCGTAGGCCTCCACCACGCGCGGGTCCACGTACGACGCCCGCGCCACCGTCGGGGTGTTGCCCAGGTACTCGGAGACCTCCCGCATCACCCGGGTGACGGCGCGCTGCTTGCTGCTGGGGGCCTCGCGCGCCGGCCTGGACACCGCCAGCCCCACCGCCGCCAGGACGGTGGCGTGCCAGGTGCGGAAGTCCTTGGCCGTGACCTCGTAGCCGATGGTCTCGCGCAGGTACTCGTTGATGTCCTCGCTCCTGATGTCGCTCCAGCCGCCCTGGTGCCGGTAGCGCAGCAGCTCGCCGTCCGCGCCCAGGGCCTTGAGCGAGCGCAGCACCTTGCACGCGGCCGGATCGGCCACCTCGACCTCCCGCGCCACGTCGCCCTTGGCCGGGTAGGAACAGGTCACCACACCGCCCGAGCAGGTGACGTGCTCCATCCTCAGCGTGGCCAGACCGTAGGTGTCGTAGCTCTCGCCGCCGATGCGGAAGAAGCCGATGTCGAGCAGCCGGGCGGCGGCGGCCAGCACCCGCTGCCTGGTCAGCCCGCGCCCCTGGAGCTGGTCGTCCACGGTCTTCCTGAACGCCGGCAGCCGCTCGGCCACCTCCAGCACCCGGTCGAACTTGGCCCGGTCCTGCTGCTCCCGCCACTCGTCGTGGTAGCGGTACTGCCGCCGGCCCGCGGAGTCCGTGCCGACGGCCTGGAGATGCCCCCTGGGCGACATGCAGATCCACACGTCCCGCCAGGCAGGTGGGATGGCCAGCGCCTTGATCCGGGCGAGCGTGGCCGGGTCGCGCACCGGGCGGCCGTCGGGGCCCTCGTAGCTGAACCCGCGCCCGCGCCGCCGCCGCACGATGCCCGGCTCGCTCTGGTCACTGGGATGCAGCTCGTCGCCGCGTTGATCTCGCTCGGGCACGCTGGCGGGCTACCCCGCACGTTAGGCGGCAAACGGTACGGGCAGGTGAGCCGCATGTCTGACAACGAAGAATGGCACGAGGAACGGGACCGAAAAGGCCATGCCATGGTGCCCGCCACCCCGCGCGACATCATGCATGTCAGGGTGGGCTCCTTCATCCTGGTGTTCCTGTTCGCGTTCGCGGTGCTGGGCCTGCTCACCGGCGCGTCGGTCATGACGGGCATCGCCGTCGTGCTGGCCGTCATCGTGGCCGTGGACATCGCGCTGGCCGTACGACGCCAGAAGCACCGGCGTGGCGCGGACAGAGAGGCGGGCTGATCACGACATGGCACCACTTCGTGGACGCGTGGTAGTGGTGACGGGCGCGAGCGGCGGGGTCGGGCGCGCGGTGGTGCGCGAGCTCGGCGCCCAGGGTGCCAAGGTGGCGCTCATCGCCCGCGGCACGGCCGGCCTGGGCGCGGCGGCCGTGGACGTCGGGGTGGAGGGCGGCACCGGGCAGGTGTACGAGGCCGACGTGGCCGACTACGAGCAGGTGCGGGCCGCGGCGGAGCGCATCGAGAAGGAGATGGGACCGATCTCCGTCTGGATCAACACCGCCTTCTCCTCCGTCTTCGCCAAGTTCACCGACATCTCCCCCGACGAGTACGAGCGCACGACCGCCGTGACCTACCTGGGCTACGTCTGGGGCACCAAGGTCGCCCTCGACCTGATGCGCCCGCGCAACGCAGGCGCGATCGTCCAGACCGGCTCCGCCCTGTCGCACCGCGGCATCCCCCTGCAGTCGGCGTACTGCGGGGCCAAACACGCCATCAAGGGCTTCACCGAGTCGGTACGCACGGAGCTCATGGCGGATCGCAGCAACGTCCGCGTCACGCTCGTGCAGCTCCCGGCCGTCAACACCCCGCAGTTCGACTGGGTCCTGTCCAAGCTGCGCCGCCATCCGCAGCCCGTGCCGCCGATCTACCAGCCCGAGGTGGCGGCGCGGGCCATCGTGTACGCGGCCATGCACCCCGAGCGCAAGGAGTACTGGGTCGGCACCAGCACCGTCGCCACCCTGCTCGCCCAGCGGATCGCCCCCGCGCTGGTGGACCGGTACCTGGCCAGGACGGGCACCCAGTCGCAGGTCACCGACGAGAAGGCGCCCACCGGGGTGGCCAACCTGTGGGAGCCCGCCGACGAGAGCACCGACTACGGGGCCCATGGATCGTTCGACGATCGTTCGCACGCGCGCAGCCCGCAGGTCTGGCTCTCCCAGCGCCGGCGGCCGATCCTGCTCGGCCTCGCGGGCGGTGCCGCCGCCGCGGCCGTCGCCGCCCTCCGGCGGGCCCGCCGCGCCTGATCCGCCCGCGCGTCCCCTGCGCGCGGTCCACGCCGGCACAGCGTCAGGCGGCCACGGCGGGGTAGGCGGGCTCAAACCATCTCCAGGGAGCTCATGATGCCTGACCGCGATCTTCAGTACCTGGCCGAGCTGGCGGCGCAACTGCGGGTGGACTCCGTACGGGCGGCGGCGGAGGCCGGGTCCGGACACCCGACCTCCTCCATGTCCGCGGCCGACCTGATGGCCGTGCTGTTCGCCTGCCACCTGCGCTACGACTTCGACAACCCGGACAACCCGGCCAACGACCATCTGATCTTCTCCAAGGGGCACGCCTCTCCCCTGCTCTACTCCCTCTACAAGGCGGCCGGTGTGATCAGCGACGAGGAGTTGCTGTCGTTCCGGCGCAGGGGCAGCCGGTTGGAGGGGCATCCCACGCCCCGGCTGCCCTGGGTGGACGTGGCCACCGGCTCGCTCGGGCAGGGGCTGCCCGTCGGGGTGGGGGTGGCGATGGCCGGGCGGCTGGAGCGGTTGCCGTACCGGGTGTGGGTGTTGTGCGGCGACAGCGAGCTGGCCGAGGGCTCCATCTGGGAGGCGGCCGAGCACGCCGGCAGCGAGGGGCTGGCCAACCTGACCGCCATCGTGGACGTGAACCGGCTCGGCCAGCGCGGCCCCACCAGGCACGGCTGGGACACCGGCGCGTACGCGCGCAGGTTCGGCGCATTCGGCTGGCACACGATCGAGATCGACGGGCACGACCCCGGCCAGATCGACTACGCACTCGGCGACGCCTGCAACACGCGGCGCCGCCCGACCGTGATCCTGGCCAAGACCCGCAAGGGCGAAGGGGTGCTGGAGGTCGAGAACCGCGAGGGCGCCCACGGCAAGGCGCTGAAGGATCCGGGCAAGGCCGTGGACGAGCTGGGCGGGCCCAGGGGCGTGCGGGTCGAGGTGCACAAACCGGAGGCGGGCGCGGTGCCGTTCCGGTTCGGGAGCAACGGGGTGAAGCTGCCTTCCTACCCGGTGGGCGAGCGGGTGGCGACGCGGACGGCGTACGGGGCGGCGCTGGCGGCGCTCGGCTCGGCGCGCGGCGACGTGGTGGCGCTGGACGGCGAGGTGGCGGACTCGACGAAGACGGAGACGTTCGGCAAGGAGCACCCCGACCGGTTCTTCGAGATGTACATCGCCGAGCAGCAGCTCGTCGCGGCGGCCGTCGGCATGCAGGTGCGCGGGTGGAAGCCGTTCGCCGCCACGTTCGCGGCGTTCCTGACCAGGGCGCACGACTTCATCAGGATGGCCGGCGTGAGCCGGGCGGACATCCGGCTGGTCGGCTCGCACGCCGGGGTGGCGATCGGCGAGGACGGGCCCTCGCAGATGGGTCTGGAGGATCTGGCGATGATGCGGACGGTGCACGGCAGCACCGTGCTCTACCCGTGCGACGCCAACCAGACGGCGGCCCTGATCGCCGAGATGGCGGACCTGGAGGGTGTGTCCTACCTGCGGACCACGCGGGGTGACACGCCGGTGATCTACCAGCCGGGCGAGCGGTTCACGGTGGGCGGCTCGCGGGTGCTGCGGCACACGCCCGGCGACCGGGCCACGATCGTGGCCGCGGGCGTCACCGTGCACGAGGCGCTGGCGGCGGCCGACGACCTGCAGCAGGACGGCATCCCCGTCGGGGTCATCGACCTGTACTCCATCAAGCCCGTGGACACGGCGGCGCTGGCCGAGGCGGCGACCACCACCGGGAACCTGATCACGGTGGAGGACCACCGGGTCGAGGGCGGGCTGGGCGACGCGGTGACGGACGCGGTGAGCGAGCTGGGGCCGCGGGTGGTGAAGCTGGCGGTGACCGAGCTGCCCGGGTCCGCGACGCCGCAGGAGCAGCTCGCCGACGCCCGCATCGACCGCCACGCGATCGCCGAGGCGGTCAAGCGGCTGTTGTGAGCACCTGCTCGGGACATGAAGGAGGGCCGGCGATCCGGGGGGATCGGCGGCCCTCTGCTCGTGGCGGCGCCCCGCGTCAGCGGGACTTGGCCTTGGTGGACTTCTTGGTGGACGTGGACTTCGTCTTGGACGTCGACTTCGGCCCCGACTTCGTCTTCGAAGTCGTCGACTTCGGCCCGGAGTTCACCTTGGCCGTCGTCCTGGAGCCGGTCCTCGACGAGGTGGCCGCCCTCGTGCTCGACTTCGTCCCGGACTTCGTCGTCCCGGACTTCGTGGAACTGGACTTCGTCGAGCCGGACTTCGTCGTGCCGGACTTCGTCGTGCCGGACTTCGTCGTGCCGGACTTCGTCGTGCTGGACTTGGTCGTGCTCGACTTGGCGCCGTTGGACTTGGCGCCGTTGGACTTCGCACTCGGGCGGGACTTCGCCGTGGCCGTCTTGTTGGCCTTCTGGATGGCGGTGACCAGCTCCTGCTTGGTCATCTTGGACCGGCCCGTGACACCGAGCTTGGCGGCCACCTGCTGCAGGTGGTCCTTGCTCGCGTTGGCGTCCACGCCTCCGGCCGTCCGGCCGGAGCGGTCGGTGGCGCCCTTGTCGGAAGGGCCCTTGCCGTCCTTCGCCTCCCAGTGGTCGCCGACCTTCTCGAAGGAGTGCTTGAGCGCGGCGAACGCGGTCATGTGGGCGCGCCGTCCCTCGCCGTACTCCTTGACGGCCGAGTCGTGCGCCTTGATCCACGTGTTCTGCGCCTTTTTCGGAGAACGCTTGATGGTCGACGGCAGCTCTTCAACGGCTGGCATGTCGATTCACCTCCTACAGCGGTGGTTCGTCGTAGTGGCGACGCTCCTCGTAGACCGTGGTCCTGCGCGTCTCCGGCTCCTCGTAGATCTCGTGCCGGTGCACCGGCTCGTCGATCGGGCCGACCGCACGGCGGGTGACGGTGATCCTGTATATGCCGAACAGGAGCCCGACCAGGCCACCGAGCATGAGGATGACGCCCACTACGTTGATGTCGAGGCCGGCGAGGTCGAACTCGACGGCCCAGGTGAGGATCGCACCGAGCATGATGAGGATGATGCTTCCGGCGATGGTCATCAGATTTACCTCCTTGACACGAAGGAACCTCTATCCACATGTCGAAAAACAAACCAGTCGTGATGATCGGGCTGATGGGCTCGGGCAAGTCGACCTCCGGCCGATTGATCGCCGAGGCGCTCGGGCTGCCGTTAAGCGACAGCGACCAGTACCTCCAGGAGAGGCACGGCGCCACCTCCGCGCCGATCGCCGCCCGCGAGGGCAAGGAGGCGCTGCACCGGTACGAGGCCGAGCACGTGCTGGAGGAGCTGGCGGGTGAGCCGAAGGTGATCGCCGCGGCGGCCAGCACGCTGGAGAACGCCGAGGTGCGCGCGGCGCTACGCGAGGCGTTCGTGGTCTGGGTGGACGCCGACGACGCGGTGCTGGCCGAGCGCATGCGCACCAGCAAGCACCGCCCCGACTACGACCCGGGTGAGATGCGGGCGCGTCGCGAGCGGTACTTCCGTGAGGTCGCGGACCTGGTGTGCGATGTCGGCGTGCTCTCTCCCGAGCAGGTAAGGGACGAGGTGCTGGGCAAAATGAGTTTGCCCGCCGTTGATCGCGACTGATAGCCAATGAGGATGTTCGCCGAGAAACCCACTTTGAAGGGCGAGCGCGTGACGCTGTGCCCGGTCGGTACCGAGCACGTCGAGGGCCTGCTCGAGCTGGTGTCTGACCCGGACGTGCGCCGCCTGACGGGCTCGCACGCCGGGTTCGAGAAGGAGCAGCTGCGCATGTGGTACGCCACGCGCGGCGACCAGCCCGACCGGCTCGACCTGGCGATCATGGCGGACGGCGCGTACGTGGGCGAGGTCGTGCTCAACGAGCTCGACGCCCCCAACCTGGCGTGCAACCTGCGCATCGGGCTGATCGGCCCCCGCGTGTTCGGCAAGGGGTACGGCACGGAGGCCATCGAGCTGGTCCTCGCGCACGCCTTCACCACCACGCCGCTGCACCGGATCAGGCTGGGCGTCTACGCCTTCAACGAGCGGGCGCGGCACGTCTACAAGAAGCTCGGCTTCGTCGAGGAGGGCGTCGAGCGCGACGCCCTGCTGTGGGACGGGGAGTGGCACGACGCCGTGCTGATGGCCATCCTGCGTCCGCAGTGGGAGGCCGGATCGCGAAGCCTGGCATAATGATCATGACGCATGGGTCCCCCGAGGCGCGCGGGGGACCTATGACGTCCCTCCCGGTCAGGTGGCTCCGGACAACCAATGGGCGGTGTCGTGCATCTAAGCTCCAGTGACGATGCGCTTGGTGCCCGGTGACCCCGAGAGGCTTGGCGGCTGTTGGCTGGCCGCCAGGCTGGGCGCGGGTGGGCGCGGAGTCGTCTACGACGCCTACGACGACGAGGGGCGCAGGTTCGCGGTCACGGTGCCGCGAGGCGAGGTGGGGCGCCGGTACGAGCGGGTGACGTGCCGCCGGCTGGCGGAGGTGGTCGCCGTCGGGTCCGACGACGGCGTGCCGTACGTGGTCAGCGAGTACGTCGACGGCCCCGACCTGCGGCAGGCCGTCGCGCTGCACGGGCCGTACACAGGTGACGAGCTGGTCGCGCTGGCCGGGGCGCTGGCGGAGGCGCTGCGCGCGCTGCACGAGGCCGGGCTGACCCATCGCGGGCTGAACCCGGAGAGCGTGCTGCTGGCCGGCGACGGGCCCAAGGTGATCGAGCTGGGGCTGCCGGTGGCCGGGCCGGTGGGCGCGTACACGTACCAGGCGCCCGAGGTGCTCACCGGTCAGGCGGCCGAGGCGCCGGCGGACGTGTTCGCGTGGGGCGCCGTGGTGCTGTTCGCGGCGAGCGGGGACGACCCGTTCTGCGGGGAGAGCCTCGGCGGGATCATGCACCGGCTGCTGACCGTCGACCCGGACCTGAGCTGCCTGCCCGACTCCCTGTGCGAGCTGGTCGGGCGGGCGCTGGCCAAGGACCCCGCCGCCCGTCCCACGGCGGCCGAGCTGGTGGTGGACAGCGAGGCGGAGGTGCGCCCGCCGGAGGCATACGTCCGGCAGCGGTCGCTGGGCGAGCTGGCCGAGGAGGTGTACGCGGAGCTCACGCCCGCCCAGCAGCAGGAGGTGCCCGGGCTGCTGCTGCGCCTGCTCGACGGCGACACGCCGCACGACGAGGGCGACGTGCTGCGGCCGCTCATGGAGGCCGGGCTGCTGGTACGCCGCAGCGTCCGCGTGCCGGCCGTCGAGACGTCCGTCGGCAAGCTGGTGGCCGTCAGCGACGACCGGGTGGCGCCGGCCAGCGCCGCGCTCTACCGGGCCTGGCCGCGGCTGCGCGGCTGGGTGGCCGACGAGCGCGAGGGCATGGTGGTGCACCGCCACATCAGGCAGGCCGCCAGACAGTGGTCGCAGCACCGGCGCGGGCGCGGTCACCTGCTGCGCGGCCATGAGCTCGACACGGCGCTCGGCTGGGCCGCCACCAAGCGCCGCCATGTACGGCTGAACCAGCTCGAACGCGACTTCATCCACGACAGCGTGGCCCTGTCCAAGCAGCGCAGGAAGCTGCTCATGCCTTCGCTGGCGTCGGTGGCGGCCGTGCTGGCGGTGGCGGTCACGATGACGGTCGTGTCCGTTCACGGGCAGAACGACCTGCGCGAGCGCCTCATCCAGGCCGACGCCCGCGCGGTGGCCGCCAGGGCGGAGACCCTGCGCACTTCCGACCCGCGCACGGCGATGCGCCTGAGCGTGGCCGCGTGGCGGCTGGCGCCGGTGTTCGAGGCGCGGGCGGCGCTGCAGGCCTCGCTGGTGCAGCCGGAGCTGGGCGTGTTCACCGACCCGGACGCCGAGGTCCGGGCCCGCTACCTGCTGCGCGGCGACACCCTGGTCCGATGGGACACCGGGTCTCTCACCGTCTGGGACGTGCCGTCGAGGCGGCGGGTGGCGTCGTACGCGCTGCCTGCCGACACCGCGGCCCTCAGCGACGACGGCCGGTACGCGGAGTCGCTCGACGGCGGCCCTCTCGACGTGACCACCGGCCGCGCGCCCGCCGGCACCGTCTACGCGATCAGCCGGGGGAACCGGACGCGGGTCTACCGGGGGACGCGCGTGCTGCTCGACGTGACCGACGCGAAGGTGGCCGTCTCCCCTGACGGCACCCGGGCGGCCGTCTCGCGGCTGACCGGGCGGGTCGAGCTGTGGAACCTGGTCCCGCGCCGCGCCTCCCGCACCGGGGCCGTCGAGGTGGACCCCCTCACGGGCGCGGACGCCGCCGCTCCCGCCCTCGCCTTCAGCCCCGACGGGCGGACGCTGGCGGTGGCGGGGCGGGATGGGGTCACGTTGGTGGGGTCGAAGGAGGTGGGGTCGCGTGCGGGGGCGGTCGAGATGTTCGGGGCCGCTGTGGAGCCTGGGCCCGACACGCCTGCCGATCTGGGGCGGGTCACGCAGGCCGGGCCGAATGTCGGTGCGGTGCCGAGCCCGGGGGTGCTCGCGCTCCCGGTCCCGTCTCCCTCGCCGACCCAGCCTTCGCCGGGTTCCGCCGCCTCCCAGGCTCCGGTGACAGGCGGATCCCCGCCTTCCGCGGGCACCACGCAGGCTCCGGCAGCGGACGCCTCTCGCAGTCCGGCAGCGGTCACGTCGCAAGCACCGGTGGCGAGCGCCTCCCGCGTTCCGACAGCGGGCGCGTCACAGAGCACCGCGCCGCAGCCGCACGGGACCGGTCAGGCGGCCCGGCCGGGTGGCGACGCGGAGACGGCATCCCCCACCGGGCGCCGGCCCAGCACCGAGCAGGCCGACGGCCAAGGCGATGGGCAAGGCGACCGGCGAGGCGATGGGCAAGGCGACAGCCGTGGAGACAGCCGTGGCGACGGGCAAGGTGACGGCCGAGGTGGCAAGGAGCCCGGCGAGGACGGGGCGTGGGGCGTCGAGGTCGTGGACGGGCTGGAGACGCCCCCGGGCGCGTCGGCGGGCCCGCTGGTCTTCAGCCCCGACGGCAACCTCCTGGCCCTCCCCGGCGACGGCGAGGTCCGCGTCTGGAACGTCGCCGAACGCCGCCTGGCCGGCTCCTACCCGCTCAAGGACCCCGGCCACGACCTGACCTTCTCCTCGGACGGCCGCCAGCTCCGCTACCTCAGCGGCATCGGCTCGGTCGTCTCCCTCGACGTGTCCGGCCTGCCCGCGCCGTCCGACGACGGCCACATCGCCGCGTTCTCGGGCAACGGCCGGGTCGCGGCCAAGGAGGTCGGGAACGCCATCGAGCTGACCGACACCGAGCAGCGCAGGAAGCTGGGCCGCATCGCGGCGGCCGGTGACCTGGCGTTCGACGCGGGCGGGCGGCTGCTGGCGGTGGCGGGCGACCCGGTGACCGTGTGGGAGGTGTCGGGCGGCAGGCAGGTGGCCACCATCGAGGCGGGCGGCGACGTACCGGCCGTGGCGCTCTCCCCCGACGGCGGCACCCTGGCCACCGCGCGCGGCAGGACGCTGGAGACCTGGGACGTGCGCACCGCGCGGCGCATCAAGGCCTACGAAGGCGCGGGCGACCTGGCGCTGGCCTTCAGCCCCGACGGCACCACGCTGGCCGCCGGCCCGAACCTGCTCGACCTGCCCACCGGCCGCATCACCCCGCTCGACCTCACCGACGCGGCCGCCCCGACCGCGCTGGCCTTCTCCTCCGACGGCCGCCGGCTGGCGATCGCCCTGGAGGGCGGCAGGGTGCTGCTGTGGGACGTACGCGAGCGCCGCTCCGTCGGCACCATCGAGACCGGCTCGGCCCCGGTGGACGAGCTGCGCTTCTCCCCCGGTGGCGACCTGCTGGCCGTGGACGCCGGCCGTACCTCGTTGTGGGACACCACCGCGCTGCGCGAGGTCGGCCAGGTCGGGCCGTGGGCCGCGGGGCTGGCCTTCAGTCAGGACGGCAAGCGGCTGCGCGGGGTGGCGCTCGACGGAACCGTACGGGAGGTCGCGGTCGATCCCGGGCTGACGGCGCGCGAGGTGTGCGCCAGGGCGGGCGGCGCGCTGACCAGGGCGGAGTGGGCCCGCCTGATCCCGGAGAGCGACTATCAGGACAGCTGCTGACGGTACGGCGCCGGCGAGCCGCCTCCCGTCCGGTCAGCTGACGACCTTGAGCACCTTGCCCTGGGGGCTGGCCACCAGGTAGCCGCCGCGGCTGTACTCGTCGGAGGCGTAGACCAGCAGCACCTGCCGGGTCGAGGTGAAAGAGTAGTCGGGCTCCACGATCATGTGGTGGGACATCGGCGGCTTGGCGCCGAGGTCGCTCTTCGCCTTCTTGAGCAGGCTCGGCAGGGCACTCCAGTCGAACTTGGCCAGGTCCACCAGCGGCGTGTCGAACGTGCTGCCCCGCCTGGGGCCGGTCACGTCGCCGTCGCGGTAGTCGTAGCTGTCGTAGACCTGCGGGTCGTCCTTGCGGGGGATGTCCACGGAGGCGTGGGTCGGGTGGATCGTCATCCTGACGATCCTGGTACCGCCGATGACCGGCTTCAGCTTGGCGATCATGCCGCGCATGCCCGCGGGGGTCAGCAGGTTCTTCTCCGCGGGCTCCTCGGTGGGCTCCTCGGTGGGCTCCGCCGAAGGGTCCTCGGCGACGTCCGCGGTGGTGGTGGGATCGTTCCTGAGGGTCAGGCGGGTGGCCTGGGGGTCGCCGTCGCCGGTGCCGCCGCCGGGGGTGAGCATGGGGGCGAACTGCCACACCAGCACGGCCACCACCGCGATCACCGCCACCGACACGGACACCGCCATCGCCGCTCCCCGCCTGTTGCGCCGGCTGCGGCGGGTGTGCGCGGTGTCGGCGCCCGGGACCGGCCCCGAGCCCCATGGGGGCGGCTGCTGCGCCGACTTCGGGTAACCGGGCGGCATGGTGTGCCCGGAGCCTGGCCCGAACGGCCCGGATCCGCCAGGCCCAGCGCCCGGCTGCCCTGGCGCGGCACCCATGTGCCCAGGTGCGGCTGACCCGGCGCTCATGTGGCCGGGCGCGGCGGGCCCAGCGCCCGACTGCCCAGGCCCGGCACCCAGTTGCCCAGGCGCCTGGGCCCCCGCGCTCATCTGGCCGGGCGCGGGCGCCATGGGCTGCGGGATCGGCGCGCCGGCGGCGTACTGGCCGGGCTGCGGCATCGCGGGCCCGGATGGTGCCGCGCTGAACGGCTGCGGTGGCAGGCCGGACGGTGGCAGGCCGGACGGTGGCAGGCCGGACGGTGGCAGGCCGGACGGCTGGGGTGCCGGGCCGGGTGGTGGCGGTGGGGTGGTGCCGGTTTCGGCCGCGGCCAGCATCCGGTCCAGGGTTTCGGGATCGGGCCGCCCCGCCGGGTCGCGTACGAGCAGGGCGCTCAGCACGGGACCGAGCGCCCCGGCCCGCTCAGCAGGCGGCACCTCCTGGTTCAGCACGGCGGCCAGCGTCGCCAGGGTCGTGCTGCGGCGCAGCGGATGCCGCCCCTCCACCGCGACGTACAACATCATGCCCAGCGACCAGAAGTCGGAGGCCGGATCGCCCTCGACGCCGTTGATCCGCTCGGGCGCCATGTACTCGGGCGAGCCGATGAACGACCCGGTGGCCGTGAGGCTGGTGGACTCGCGCATCGCCGCGATGCCGAAGTCGGTCAGCACCGACCGGCCGTCCTCGCGCAGCAGGACGTTGGCGGGCTTGACGTCGCGGTGCTGGATGCCGACGGCGTGGGCGGCCCGCAGCCCCGACAGGACCTCGCGGCCGAGCCGCGCGGCCTCCCTGACCGGTAGCGGGCCGTGCTGGAGGTGGTCCTGGAGGGAGCCGCCGGTGACCAGCTCCATGACGATCCAGGGGTAGCCCTGCTCGCCCGGGTCCACGATGTGGTGGATGGTGGCCACGTGGGGATGGTTCAGCCGGGCGAGGGCGCGGGCCTCGCGCAGCACCCTGGAGCGCAGCTCGCGGGCGAGGGTGGGGTCGTGCTCCTCCATGGAGGGGTCGGGCGGGCGCACCTCCTTGAGCGCGACCTCGCGGTGCAGGGCCACGTCCCAGGCCCGCCAGACCAGGCCCATGCCCCCGCCACCGAGCCGCTCCACGAGCTCGAAGCGGCCGTCGATCACCCTCTTGTGCATGCAGAGCAGCGTAGGGCCGCCCCACCCGGCCCCGCCACCGGCGCAGCGCCACCAGCACCGACGACGCCTTCCGTCGACCGCGCGCCTCCGACCGACCCCGCGCCCTCCAGCCGAACGGGCCTCTCCGGGCTCGGCGTGCCTACGCGCCCGGCTTGTCCTCCAGGCGCGGGAACAGAATCGCCCCCTTGGTGATCGTCGCACCGGCCGGCAGCCTGCCCCACTCGCCCGCGTCCTGAAGGCGCTGGTCCGCGAGGGCCCCCAGAGAGGGCTGCGCACCGAGCGACTCCCAGAGCCGCTGCGAGCTGGCGGGCATGATCGGGTTCAGCAGCACCGCGACCGCCCGCAGGGACTCGGCGGCGGTGTAGAGGATCGTCGCCAGCCGGGCGCGCCCCTGCGGCGAGTCGTCCTTGGCCACCTTCCACGGCTCCTGCTCGGAGATGTAGCCGTTGACCTGCTTGATGAAGTCGAAGATCGCCTGGATGCCGGTCTGGAACTCCACGTCGTCGCCGATCTTCCTGTCGGCTTCCGCGACGGTCCTGGCCAGGCTGTCGCGGATCGCCCGCTCGGCGTCACCGTCGGCGCTCGACTCGGGCAGGACGCCGTCGAAGTACCTGCCGACCATGGCGGCCACGCGGGAGGCCAGGTTGCCGTAGTCGTTGGCCAGCTCGGAGGTGTAGCGGGCGGCGAGGTCCTCCCAGGAGAAGGAGCCGTCCTGACCGTAGGCGATCGCGCGCAGCAGGTACCAGCGGAAGGCGTCCACGCCGAAGTGGGAGGTGATGTCGCGGGGGCTGATGCCGGTGAGGTTCGACTTCGACATCTTCTCGCCGCCGACGAGCAGCCAGCCGTTGGCCACGACGCGGCCGGGCAGCCGCAGCCCGTTGGCCATGAGCAGCGCCGGCCAGATGACCGCGTGGAAACGGAGGATGTCCTTGCCGATCAGGTGCACGTCGGCGGGGAAGCGCGTCTCGAACTTCTCCTGGTCCTGGTTGTAGCCGGCCGCCGTCGCGTAGTTCAGCAGCGCGTCCACCCAGACGTAGATGACGTGCTTGTCGTCCCACGGGATGGGCACGCCCCAGTCGAAGGTGGAGCGGGAGATGGACAGGTCCTGGAGGCCCTGGCGGACGAAGTTGACCACCTCGTTGCGGGCGGACTCGGGCTGGATGAAGCCGGGATTGGCCGCATAATGCGCGAGCAGCTTGTCGCCGTACTCGCTCAGCCGGAAAAAGTAGTTCTCCTCCTTGAGGATTTCCACCGGCCGCTTGTGGATCGGGCAAAGCTGCTTACCGGCGTACTCTCCCGTGCCCGCGATCAATTCGCCGGGAAGTTTGTACTCCTCGCAGCCGACGCAGTACGGGCCTTCGTATCCGCCCTTGTAGATTTCCCCCTTGTCGTACAGGTCCTGGACGAACTCGCGCACCCGGTCGGTGTGCCGCTTCTCCGTGGTGCGGATGAAATCGTCGTGGGCGATCTCCAGGTGCCGCCAGAGGGGTTTCCACGCCTCCTCCACGAGCTTGTCGCACCAGTCCTGCGGGGCGACGCCCTTGGCCTCGGCGGTGCGCAGCACCTTCTGGCCGTGCTCATCGGTGCCCGTGAGGAACCACACCTGCTCGCCGCGCTGCCGGTGCCAGCGGGTGAGGACGTCGCCCGCGACGGTCGTGTAGGCATGACCCAAGTGCGGAGCGTCGTTCACGTAGTAAATGGGAGTGGAGACGTAGAACGCCTTTCCACGCTGATTGCCGGATCCGGTGGACACCATGGGCGAGATCCTACTGGCCGCGTCACAGTCGTTTCACTTGAATGGGCAAGCCGGCGGTTTCCAGCGCGGGCCGGCGAATAATTCCGTTCAGGCGAGCTTGGCCAGGTCGTCCGCCACCACGCCGTGCGCGAACGGCAGCCCCCTGGCGTACCTGGCCAGCTCGTCCACGGCCAGGTCGGCGATGCGGGCCAGCTCGCCGCCCAAGGAGCCGGCGATGTGCGGGGTGAGCAGCACGTTCGGCAGGTCGTACAGGGGCGAGTCCGCGGGCAGCGGGTCGGGCTCGGTGACGTCGATGACGGCGTACAGCCGCCCCGAGGCCAGCTCGGCGATGAGCGCGTCCTGGTCCACGAGGGCGCCGCGGGCGGTGTTGATCAGGGTGGCGCCGTCGCGCATGCTCGCCAGGCGGGCGGCGCTGACGAGGTGGCGGGTCTCGGGCAGCGCGGGCGCGTGCACGCTGACGACGTCGCTGCGCTCGAACAGCTCATCCAGCTCGACGCGTGGCACGCCGAGGTCCTCCGTCAGGTACGGGTCCGCGACCAGCACCTCCAGCTCGAACGGCCGCAGCAACTCGATCACCCGCCGCCCGATCTTGGACGCGCCGATGATGCCGACCGTGCGCCGGTAGTTGCCGAACCCGGGGAACGTCGCGTCGAGGTCCACCCGCAGCCCCCGGTGCTCCCGGTAGAGCCGGGCGATGTCCGTGACCCGCTTGTTGGCGAACAGGATCGCGGCCAGCGTGTACTCGGCGACGGGCTCGGCGTTGGCGGCCGCCGCGGAGGAGACGAGCAGGCCGCGTTCCCAGCACGCCTCGGTGATGTGGTGCTTCACCGAGCCGGCCGCGTGCACGACGGCCCGCAGGCGCGGGGCCGCGGCCAGCACCTCGGCGGTGATGGGCGGGCAGAACCAGCTCGTGTAGAGCACCTCCGCCTCGGCCAGCGCCGCGGCCACGGCCGGGTCGGCGAAGTCGGCGGCCACCAGGTCGGGGTCCACGTCGGCGACCGCGACCAGGCGCTCGCGCACCGGGGCGGTGACGAGCCGGGCGACGATCTGCGGTCCCATCGCGAGCAGGGTCTTCGGCCGCGAAACGGTCATCACGCTCCCCCGGACGTCAACAAGGTCACCGCGATCATAACGATCGTCCCCGGAACGGACCCGCCCGGGCCGTCTGATGCACGACCCGGCCCGCGCACGCGGAAAGCCGCCCCGCTGGTCCCACCGGGAAACGGCACCTCACTCCCCGAGATCGCTCAGCTTCCCGATCAGCGCCGTGCGGGAGGTGATGCCGAGCTTGGTGTAGATGTGGCTCAGGTGGTACTCGACGGTCTTGACGCTCAGCACCAGCTTGCGTGCCGCCTGCCGGTTCGTCAGCCCCCGGCTGATCAGCACCGCGACCGTGTGCTCCTGCGGCGTCAGCCCCAGCCGGGCGGTGTCCTGCGGGCGCAGCACCGCCCGCCCGCTCGCTGCCAGCTCCAGGTCGCACTGCTCCAGGTACGGCAGCGCCCCCAGCCTGGACAACGTGAGCTGGGCCGCTTCGAGCTGCTCGGCGGCGGCGGAGCGGCGGCCCCTGCGGCGTAGGAACGTTCCGTAGGCGAGCTGGATCCTGGCCTCCTCGAACGGCATCTCGATCTTGGCCGTGTGCTCCAGCGCCACCTGGTAGCAGATCTCCGCCTCGCCGTGCTCGTGCCTGGAGGCGTGCAGCCCGGCCCTGGCGCGGGCGGCGGCGGCCAGCACGCTGCGCCGCTCCCTGTCCAGGGCGAGCAGCTCGCACGGGATGAGCACCGCCTCCGCCTCCTCCGGCCTGCCGACGTTGACCAGGGCGTCCGCCAGGAGCGTGCGCCAGAGCACCACGGTCGGCTCGTCAGGCAGGTCCGTCCTGGTGAGCGGGGTGAGCGCGGTCACCACGGCGTCGTGGTCGCCGCGCGCCGTGGCCACCAGGGCTTCGGCGGCGGCCGTGCTGACCTGGGCGGAGACGTTGCCGGGCGAGCAGGCGGCGCGGGCGGCTCGGACGTGGGTGGCGGCCCGCTCCCACTCGCCGCGTGCGGCCGGGACGAGCGCGGCCACGGCGTGGGCGTAGCTGGCCAGCCAGGTCTGGCCGAAGTCGTCGGCGGTCGAGGCGCCGAGCTCGGCGTGCCCGGCCGCGTCGTCCCACCGGCCCAGCCGGTACTCGGCCTGGGCCAGCGCGACCGCCACCAGGAGCTGGAAGGGGGCCGACCGGCCGGCGCCGACGGCCAGCAGGCCGAGCAGGTCGGCTTGGGCTCCTGCCAGGTCGTCGGCCCACAGGCGCAGGGTGCCGCGGCCGAGCAGCGCGTCCAGCTCGCCGGAGCCGGCCTGCGCGGGCACCGGCAGCTCGGCGCCCTCCGCCAGCCCCGCCTCGACGTCCCCCGCCAGCCCCAGCCCGACCAGCCGGGCGAACCGCACGAACTCGGTCCCGTCGCAGGGCGGGCACGTGGCCCGTTCCGCCCACCGGGCCGCGTCGGCGCCGCACCCCTTGAGCAGCGCCGCCATCGCCTGCCGGCCGGCGACGGCGGAGGCGAGCCACCCATCACCGCCCCCGCGCCCGCACGCCTCACCGCGCCCGTGCGCCCAGGCGTCGTCGAGGTGCCGCACCGCCTCCTCCACGCGCCCCGCCACCAGCGCCACCGCCCCCTGCGCGTACCCGTGCACCCCGGGGTCCCCGCCGGGCGCCACCTGCGCCGCCAGCGCCTCCGCGTCGCCGGGACGGCCGGCGGCCAGCAGGGCCTCCACCGTCTCGGCGATCAGCCGGTCCCGCTCGGGCCCGTCCTCGGTGAGCTGCACGGCCCGGGTCAGGCATCCGCACGCCCCGGCCCAGTGCCCGGCCGCCGCCTGCCGCCGCCCGACCAGCGCCACCTCCCGGACGAGGTCGCCGTCCACCTGGTCGGCGGCGGCGAGCCGGTGGTGCAGCCGGTGCACCACGTCATCGACGAGGGAGGCGGCCAGCAGGTGCAGCCGCCGCCGGGTGGCGGGCCCGAGGTCGTGGTAGACGGCCGCCCTGACCAGCGGGTTCGGGAAGCCCACCGACACCCCGGAGCCCGTACGCCACTCCACGAGCAGCTTCGCGCCGGTGAGCTGCTCCAGCGCCGGCAGCGGCTCGGCCAGCTCGGCCATGCGGGCCACGAGGTGCAGGGGCGCGGACGTGCCGAGCACGGCGGCGGCGGTGAGCAGCCGCTGCGCGGCGGTGTCGCACTCCCCCAGCCGCCCGCGCACCAGCGTGGCGTAGGCGCGCGGCGCCGGCAGCGGCGCGTCCACGTCGGACAGCGTCTCGGCGCGCACCTGCTGGAGCAGCGCCCGCGCGTGCAGCGACACGCCCTTGGTGTGCTCGTGCAGCCGCTCGGCCGCCTGGGGCGTCAGCCGTACGGGGCCGAGGCGGGCGCTGAGCGCCTGCAGCTCGCGCGCGCTCAGCCCGCCCAGCGGCAGCCGCAGCGCCGCGCTGCTGCGAAGCAGCCGCCGCAGCCCGTCGGGCAGCCGGGGATGGTCGCTCTCCCTGACGATCACGATGGCCAGCACCCGGTCGGTACGCAGCCGCCGCAGCGCGAACGTCAGCGCCTGCAACGAGGGCAGGTCCGCCCAGTCGACCCCGTCGATGGCGATCACCACCGGCGCGCCGAGCTGGAGCTGGGCCAGCAGCTCCAGCAGCGCGGCCCCCACCACCAGCGGGTCGGGCGTGACCCCGGTGGCCGGCCTGGCCAGCCCCGCCAGCGCCTCGGGCGCCTGCTGGGCCTGCGCCCCGAGCTGCCCCAGCATGCCGTACGGCAGCTCGGACTCGCCTTCGTCCCCGCTGCACTCCAGCACGATCGCGTTCTCGATCGTGGACAGGAACTCTCCCGCCAGCGCCGTCTTGCCGATCCCGGCGGGACCCTCCAGCACGACGAGGCTCGACCGCCCCTCGCAGACCCGGCCGAGCTGGGCGTGGAGCACCGCCAGCTCCCGACACCGGCCGACGAACTGTTCGTCCCTTGAGCGCTCGGGTCCCTTGCGGAGGGCGTGCACCGCCATCGGACTCACCCCCTCGCCGGATGTTCCCTAGGCCAAAGTTCATCGTGTGCCTTGGCCCGGCGGGCGTCCAGTGTCCTTGACCCGAGTCAGCTCTTTCGGTCATTAGGGAAACGCCCCGGGGTTATCCCCAGGGCGTTCCCTGATGCTCGCGGCAAAACCCGTTCATACCGTCCAACGTGGACGAATGCCCCAAAACGCCGGGAGAACATGATGCCGTCCTACATCGCCGAGGAGCAGCGGGGAGCGGAGGCACGGATTCTCAACGTGCTGTTCCCCACGATCCTCCAGGGACTCCAGCTGACCCACCAGGCAGCGGACCAGTTCGGCGCACGTCCGCAACAGGCGCACATGCTGCCGATGAGGCCGCGCGTGGAGCACCGGCCCGTCGACTACCAGCAGCAACAGCAGCAGTACGCCACCCCGGAGACCTACGCCCAGCTCGCCGCCGACCGCTCGTTCATGGACGTCGCCGCCGTCCTCATGCCGGTCGTACAGGCCATCATCCCGCCGCTCGTGGAGCAGCTCCTCTCCTTCGGCCCGCCCAAGGCCGACACCGACCAGAACGAGGAGGAGCGCTTCCTGCAGTTCGTGCCGCAGCTGCTCGGCACGGTCACGCCGATCATGATGCAGGTGCTGCCCGGCCTGCTGCGGGGCATGCACGGCATGCGCGCCGAGCACCCCGTACGCATCACCGACCGCGAGCTGAACCAGCGCTACTTCGGCCCCATCGTGCAGGCCACGCTGCCCGCGATCGTCTCGCAGCTGCCCGAGCTGCTGGCCATGGTGCACGGCGACCAGCGCTCCCCCGTCCGCTACGAGCGCATGCCCGGCCGCGGCCCGATCCAGCTCATGCGGATCAACAGGAACGACCTCGTCAACGCGCACCGGCTGCGCGACGGCGACGTCCTGCACCTGACCGAGACCCCGGCCCAGCCCGGCACCACCGAGATCCGCATCACCACCGCGCCGCACAGCATGTGGTGGAAGGGCGTCCAGGTCACCGACGAGACCGACAGGCAGCTGTGCTTCGTCGAGGCCGACGGCGACCGCTACGCCTCCTTCGAGTCCAGGGCCGTGCAGGCCGGCGGCGCGATCGTGCTGTGGAAGGCGCGGATGTTCGGCGAGCACACGCCGATGTACCTCATCCCGATCGGCGAGCTGTCGCCCGACGGCAAGTGCTTCAACTTCCACTGGGCCGCCGACTGATGGCCGGGCCCACGCTGCGGCTCGGCAGCAGAGGAGAAGAGGTCAGGCGGCTGCAGGAGCTGCTGCGCGCCCGCGGCTACCGGGTACAGGCCGACGGGTACTTCGGCGGCGCCACCTACGGGGCCGTGCTCAGCGTCCAGCAGCGCGAGGGGCTGCCCGCCGACGGCGTGGCAGGACCGGGCACGTGGCGGGCGCTCGGGCGGACCGGGACGACCATGGCGGACGAGCCCCGCCGGGACGAGCCGGCCGAGTGGAACGTCATGATCTACATGGCGGGCAACAACAACCTGTCCGACGCGGCGGGCCGCGACCTGGAGGAGCTGCGCTCCGTCCAGTCGTACAACGGCGTCCGCGTCACCTGCTTCGTCAAGCGGCAGGACACCGGCGGCAGGGCCCAGCACATGGAGATCAGGGCCGGCGGCGCGCCCGACCTGATCGAGGAGCTGCACCCGCCCGTCGACTCCGGCCACCCGCAGACGCTCCTGGACTTCGTCCGCTGGTCCGTCAGGCGCGCGCCCGCCAGGCGGCACGCCCTGGTGATCTGGAACCACGGCGGCGGCTGGACCCCCGACGACCTCGACCAGATCTACACCCAGGTCAGGGGCCGCGCGGTGCGGCGCGACGTGGAGAGCGGATACGTCCGCAGGGCGCCGCGCGCGTCCATGGCCGACGGCGAGCCGGCCTTCTCCGAGCTGTCCAGGCTCACGGAGTCGCAGGAGATCACCAAGGCGCTGTTCAGCACCTCGCTGACCGAGGTGCTGCGCCTGCCGACCGGGCACGACAGGGCGATCGCCGGCGACGACGGCACGCTGCACTCGCTGGACACCATCGAGCTGTGCAACGTCATGCGGGCCGTCCACCAGGAGCTCGGCCGGCCGGTCGACCTGCTCGGCATGGACGCCTGCCTGATGAGCAACCTCGAGGTCTGCTACGAGCTGCGCGAGCACGTCGGCGTCGTGGTGGGCTCGGAGGAGCTCGAACCCAACGAGGGCTGGCCGTACACCGAGATCCTGTCCGCCATGGCGGCCGACCCGCGCATGGACGCGCGCGAGCTCGGCCGGATCGTGGTGGAGGAGTACGTCAAGTCCTACCGCGGCACGCACCAGACCGTCACCCAGTGCGCGGTGGACGCGACGCGGATCGAGGAGTTCATGCGCGAGTTCCAGACGCTGGCCGAGAGCATGCGCCGGCAGGTGCAGGTCAACCGGTCCGTCGTGGACAGCGTGCAGTCGGTGGCGACCCGCTTCCACCTCGACCGGTCGCTGATGGACCTGCGCACGATCTGCCTGGCGCTGGTGGCCGACTCGCGGACCGACCCGACGCTGGCCTCGGTGGCCGACAAGCTGCTGGCCATCCACGGGCCGGGCGGCTTCGTGATCAACGAGGGTCACCAGGGCGAGAAGGTCGAGGAGTGCGGCGGGCTGAGCGCGTACTTCCCGATGGAGCGCACGATCTCGCGCTACTACGGGGACCTCCAGATCTCCCAGCACACCGAGTGGGACGAATTCCTCAGGGATTACGCCAACGCGCGTACCATCAGGCGGTAGGAGGACCGTTCAGGCAGCGTTTCAGGCCACATGCCGGTGATCCGCCGGCGTCGCTGGGGCTATTGCGGCCCGGGACCGGCCGCAATAGCCCCTACCTTTACTGTCATGGATCCCCTCATCAGCCGCAGGGCCCTCAACCGGGCCACGCTGGAGCGGCAGCACCTGCTGCGCCGCACCGACCGCACCGTGATCGAGGTCGTGGAGCAGCTCGGCGGGCTGCAGGCGCAGACCCCGCACACCTGGTACGTCGGCCTGTGGACCCGCATCGCCGGGTTCGAGCCCGCCCAGGCCGCCGACCTGCTGCTCTCCCGTGAGCTGGTGCGCATCGCGCTGCAACGCTCCACCATTCACCTGGTCTCCGCCCGCGACTGCCTGGCCATGCGGCCGCTGCTGCAGCCGGTGACCGAGCGCATGACGCGCACGACGTTCGGCAAGCGGCTGGCCGGCGTGGACCTCGGCGAGCTGGCGGCGGCGGGGCGGGCGCTGCTGGAGGAACGGCCGATGACGTTCGCCGACCTGGGGCGGGCGCTGGCCGAGCGCTGGCCGGACCACGACCCGCACGCGCTGGGCCAGGGGGTGCGCTGCTTCGTGCCGCTGGTGCAGGTGCCGCCGCGCGGCGTGTGGGGCAGGAGCGGCCCGGTCGCGCACACCAGCGCGGAGTCCTGGATCGGCTACGAGGTGCCGCCGATGACGCCGGCCGAGCTGGTGCGGCGCTATCTGGCCGCGTTCGGGCCCGCCTCGGTGCAGGACGCGCAGACCTGGTCGGGGCTGACCCGGCTGGGCGAGGTGGTCGAGTCGATGGACCTGGTCAGGCTCAGGGACGAGCACGGCAGGACCCTCTACGACCTGCCGGACGCGCCCCGGCCGGGCGCGGACGTGCCCGCCCCGGTGCGGCTCATGTACGACTTCGACAACCTCTTCCTGTCCTACGCCGACCGCTCCAGGGCGATCAGCGACACCGGGGCGGCGGCGATCCAGGGCTTCATGGGCACGAACGTGGTGCCCCGGGTGATCCTGGTGGACGGGATGACGGCCGGCGACTGGACGGTCACCCGCGCCAAGGGCGTCTCCACGCTGAACCTGCACCAGTGGGAGCCGATCAAGGTGCTGGACGAGGTCGAGGAGGAGGGCCGGCGGCTGCTGGAGCTCCTGGCCCCGGGCGACCGGCACGAGATCTCAGTCCTTGACGGCGCCTCCAAGTCCTGACACCAGCCGCCGCTGCACGGCGACGAAGAAGATCAGCACCGGGATCGTCATCAGCGTCGAGGCCGCCATGATCCCGCCCCAGTCGTTCTCGTCCGGCTTGAAGAAGACGAGCAGCGCCGCGGGCAGGGTCTGGTTGTCCTTGGCCGAGATGATGAAGGTCCTGGCGAAGACGAAATCGTTCCACGCGGTGATGAAGGAGAACACGCTGGTCGCCACCAGCCCGGGGGCGACCAGCGGGAACAGGATCCGCCACAGCACGGTCGCCCGCCCGGCCCCGTCGATCATCGCCGCCTCCTCCAGCGCCTCGGGCACGGCGGCGACGAACCCGCGCATCAACCAGATCGCGAACGGCAGCGTGAACGCGAGCTGCACCAGCACCAGCGAGGCCAGCGTGTTCAGCAGCCCCAGGTCCCGCACCACGAAGAACAACGGGATCGTCAGCGCCTCGACCGGCACCATCTGCGCGATCAGGAACATCACCAGCACGGTCGTCCTGAACCGGAACCTGAACCTGGTCACCGCCACGGCCGCGAGGAAGGCGACCCCGGCCGACAGCACGACCACGCTCAGCGCCACGCCCGCGCTGTTGAGCAGGTAACGCCCGAAGCCCTCCCCGGTCAGCACCCTGGCGAAGTTGTCCAGGGTCGGGTGCAGGGTCCACGGCCTGACCTCCAGCGACTGGATCTCGCCGTCGGGCTTGAGCGCCGACACCACCATCCAGTACAGCGGGAACGCGGTCAGGAACGCGACCACGCAGGCCACGGTGTTCGGCACGGTCCTTCTCACAGCCGTTCTCCTCCGCGTCGCAGCGCCCGGATGTAGAGCAGGGTGAACGCCAGCAGCACGAGCGTCATGACGACGGCGATGGCCGAGCCGAGCCCGTACTCCGAGGAGCCGAACGCGGTCTGGTAGGCGTACACGTTCAGCACGGTGTTCTGCCCGGCCACGCCGCCGCCGTTGGTCATCACGTAGATCTGGGTGAACACCTTGAAGTCCCAGATCACCGACTGGATGACGACGATCGCGATCAGGGGCCGCAGCATCGGCACGATCACCTTCCAGAACGCGTGCCAGGCCGAGGCCCCGTCGAGCGCCGCCGCCTCCAGCACCGAGCCGGGGATGGCCTGGATGCCCGCGTACAGCGTGAGCATGACCAGCGGGAACGAGTGCCACACGATCGTCGCCCCGACCACGAGGAAGGTGACCCAGCGGTCGTAGAACCAGTTGAACCCGTCGAGCCCCAGCACCTGGTTGACCAGCCCGAGGTCGGCGTCGAACAGGAACATCCACACGGTGGAGCCGGTCATCGCGGGCGCCGCCCACGCGCCCAGCGCGGCCAGCGACAGCGCCGTCCGGGGGATGGGGCCGGTGCGGGTCAGCAGCACCGCCAGCGCCGCCCCGACCGCCAGCGTGGCCAGCACCAGCGCCGCCGCGAAGGCGACCGTCTGCAGCAGCACCTCCCAGAACCGGCCGTCGCCCAGCAGCGTCGCGTAGTTCCCGAACCCGACGAACGTGCTCGGCTGCCCGCCGCTGACCTGGGCCTGCCGGTAGTCGAAGACCGACAGCAGGCCCAGCATGTAGAGCGGGTAGCCGAGCAGCGGCACCAGCACGGCCGCGGCGGGCAGCAGGTAGAGCCAGGGCCGATGGTCGAGCCCGGCTCTCACGAGCGGCCGAAGGCCGTCTTGACGGCGGCGGCCGCCTCGGTGGTGGCGGCGTCCACGGTGGCCTGCCCGGTGGCGATCCTCTGCAGCATCGTGGGGATGACCTTGCCGTTGTCGATCTTCACCCAGGCGGGGTCGATCGGGACGAACTTCGTGCCCCCGGCCACCGTGTCGAGGAACGGCTTCAGGAACGGGTCCTTGGCCGCCAGCTCCTCCCGCGCCGAGGTGAGCGTGGGCAGGTTGCCCATGGCCTCGTACATCTTGGTCTGGTACGCCTTGCCGCCCAGCAGCTCGACGAACTCCACGGCCAGCGTGCGGTGCCCGGCGTTCTTCATGACGCCGAGGTTGTTGCCCCCGGCGAAGGCCGGCGCGATCGAGCCCTCGGCTGAGCCGGGCAGCGGGACGACCGCGTACTTGCCGGCCGCCGCCCCGGCGTCCACGGCGGAGCGGCTGAAGTTGCCCAGGATGCCCATGGCGGCCTTGCCACTGGCGAACAGTTCGACGGTCTTGCCACCGGTGAGCGACACGCAGGCCGAGGGTGGGCAGATGTCGTCCGTCAGCAGGTCCGTGTACGCCTTGACGCCCTTGCGCGAGGCCGGCGAGTCGAGGGCGGTGATGTCCCCGCCGGCGTCCCAGACGAAGGGCAGGGCGCCGAAGGTGTACTCGCCGCCGACGGCGATGCCGTACAGGTCGGGTTTCTTCGCCCGGATCGTGCGGGCGGTCTCGGTCAGCTCGGCGATCGACGCCGGCGGTTCCAGCTTCAGCTCCTCGAAGACGTCGGTGCGGTAGTACAGGGCGCGGATGCCGATGAACCAGGGCAGGCCGTACTGCTTGCCGTTGACGGTGGCGGACTCGACCAGGGCCGGCGTCAGGTCCTTGCCCGCCAGGTCCAGCTCGGCGAAGCCGCCGGCGGCGGCGTACTCGGCCAGGTCGGTGTTGCCGTACTCGGCCACGTCGGGCGAGCTGGCCGGGTCGTTGAAGGCGCCCTTGAACTTCTCGTGGCGGGCGGGGGTGGTGGGGATGTAGGTCACCTCGACCTGGACGCCGGCGTGCGCGGCGGTGAACTCCTTGACGGCCTCGGCGACGACCTTCTCCTTCGGAGCGCGGTTCGGCTCGTCGTAGAGCCAGACGCGCAGCGTGCCGGTCTTCTCGTCGCCGCCGCCCGTGGCGGGGGCGGTCGAGGGGGCGCAGGCGGCCAGCGCGAGCAGGGCGGCGCCGGCGGCGACATAGTTAAGAAACTTCACTATTACCTCCCGAGCGCGACCCTAGGAACCGGCGGACCGGACGGAAAGTCAACACGCGGGTTGTTGTGCAGTGCACAACGACATGTTGCAGAGCGGGCCGGCCGGTAGGGTGGCCCGCGTGCAGGAACGCAACCAGTCCGCCTCGCTCAGGCGCGCGCTGACCGTGCTCGACCAGGTACGCGAGCACCCGGGCCTGACACTCACCCAGCTCGCCGAGGCGGTCGGCCTGTCCAAGAGCACCGTGCTGCGGCTGACCGTGCCCCTCGTCGAGGCCAAGCTCCTCGACCGTGACCGCCGGACCGGCGTCTACCGCCTGGGCCACGGCACGCTCCGGCTCGGTCAGGCCTACCTGTCCACGCTCGACCTGCGGGCGGTGGCGGCCGAGGAGTCGCACCGGCTGATGAGCGAGGTGCGCGAGACCGTCCACCTGGTGGTGCACGACCACCCGCACGTCGTCTACATCGACAAGGTGGAGAACGAGGCCAACGTGCGCATGGCCTCCCGGATCGGCAGCCGCGGCCCCGTCCACTGCACCGCCGTCGGCAAGGCCATCCTCGCCTGGCAGCCCGAGGAACTGCTGGCCGGCCTCGTCCTGGAGCCCAGGACGAGGCACACGATCACCGACGCCGAGCGGCTGCGCGCGGAGCTGGCGCACATCAGGCGCCGCGGCTACGCCGTGGACGACCGCGAGAACGAGCCCGAGGTGCGCTGCGTCGCCGCGCCGATCTTCAACCACCAGGACGCCGTCGCCGCGGCCATCTCCGTCTCCGGCCTCACCTCGCGGATCACCGCCGCGCGGGTGCGGGAGCTGGGGCCGCTGGTGGCCGGGGCGGCGGCCCGCATCTCAAGAAAGCTGGGGAGCACGAGCCGATGACTGAGCTGGTGACTGGGCCGATGACCGAGCCGATGACTGGGCTGGTGACGTTCGGCGAGACGATGGCCTTGTTCGCGGCCCGCCGCACGGGCCCGATGCGTTTCGCCCGTGACTTCGACCTGGGCCTGGGCGGCGCCGAGTCCAACGTGGCGATCGGCGTGGCCCGGCTCGGCCACGACGCGACGTGGATCGGCCGGGTGGGTGCCGACGAGTTCGGCGACCTGATCAGGGCCACGCTCACCGGCGAGGGCGTGCGCACGCACGCGATCCCCGACCCGGCCGCGCCCACCGGCCTGATGATCAAGGGCAGGCGCACGGCCGACCTCATCGACGTGCGGTACTACCGCAAGGACAGCGCGGGCTCCCGGCTAAGCCCCGCCGACCTCGACCCCGGCCTCATCCGCTCGGCCAAGGTGCTGCACGTCTCCGCCATCACGCCCGCGCTCTCCGCCTCGGCGCGCGAGGCCGTGGGCCACGCCATCGGCGTGGCGCGCGAGGCCGGGGTGACCGTCTCGCTCGACGTCAACTACCGGCGGGCGCTGTGGACGCCGCAGGAGGCGGGGAAGTGGCTGCGGGAGGTGGCCGGCGAGGTGGACGTGCTGTTCGCGACCGAGGCGGAGGGCCGGCTGATCGCCGACGTCGAGGGGGCCGAGGAGCTGGCAGGGGCGCTGGCGGGGCTGGGGCCGCGGCACGTGCTGCTCAAGTTCGGCGCCCAGGGGGCGCTGGAGCTGTCCGGCGGCGTCGTGCTGCGGGCGGAGCCGTACCGGGTGACGGAGGTCGACTCGGTGGGCGCCGGCGACGCCTTCGCGGCGGGCTGGCTGGCCGACTGGCTGGCGGGGGCCGAGCCCGAGCGGCGGCTGGCCACTGCGTGCGCGGCCGGGGCGTTCGCGGTCACCAGCCAGGGCGACTGGGAGAGCCTGCCCCGCCGCGCCGACCTCGACCTGCTCCGCACCCCCGCCGACGGCGTCAGCCGCTGACCACCGCACGAGCGGCGGCGCACGCGGCCCGCCGTCCGGCCCATCAACATCCCACCGAGTCCCGATATGTCGTAGCCTGCCGGAATGCTCGATCATCATCTCGACGCGCTCTTGCAGGCGGCCACCGACCGCGATCCCGACCGGCTCTTCGAGCACGCCTCCCAGCTCTACGCGGCGACGGAGCACACCGACAGGGCGACCCTGTCGGCCGTGGCCGCCCGGTTCGGCACGGTCTTCGACCTCGTCCCGCCCGGCATCGGCGCCCGCCTCGGCATCGTGGCGGGCGCGCTGGCGGAGCGCGGCGCCGACCCCGTCCCGCTGGGCGCGCCCCTCGTGGACCAGCTGGTCGGGCTGCTGGAGCAGTCGGCGCGGTTCGCCGCGGCCTGGCGGTCGGCCACCGGCGAGGCCCCGCCCGAGCCTGACGACGACGACCCGGCCTGGGTGCCGAGCGCGGCCGGCCGCCTGACCGGCCTGCCGGAGCAGGAGGCGTTCGCGCTGGCCGACGCGTGGGCGAGCCTCTACATGGCGCAGATGCCGGTCCTGTCCATCCTGCAGCTCTCGCCCGAGCTGCGTGCCGCGCTGCCGAGCCGCGAGCGCCTGGTCGCGGCCCTGACGGCGGTCATCGAGGACCGCGGCGACCTGGAGTGGCTGGCCGGCCTGCTCTCCGTGCTGGAGGGCGAGCACCTGATCGTCCTGCACCGGCGGGAGCGCCGCGGCTACGAGGTCGTCATCGGCGGGATCGGCGACAACTTCCAGCTGCACACCCTGCTGGCGGACGTGGTGAGCGGCCCTGCCGAGCACGGCCTGATCGAGGGCGTGCAGCCGGAGCCCGAGTGGGTCATGGGCGCCTCGGACGGCGACGTGGACCCCGAGGACGGCCCGGTGCACGGGCAGTTCAACCTGGTGGACGCCTACGGCAAGTGGATCTGGAACGAGGGCGTGCCCGCCGACATCCCGCAGCTCGACGGGGTGCGGGTGGTCGTGCTGGACCCGCCGCCGTACGAGCGGTCGTGGAGCCCCGGCAGGCGCTACCCGATGATGCCCGGCACCATCCGCCTGGAGCGCATCCTGCCGGCCGACGAGGCGGCGGCGTGGCTGGCCAGGATCGCCCTGGAGAGCGATTCCCAGTAGGGGATGCCGATCAGGGCTCAGCCCTTACCATGTGGGGCATGAAGCGCCCCCTCGGTGAGCTCGAATCCACGATCATGGACAGGATGTGGTCCTACCGCAGGCCCGCCTCCGTCCGTGACGTGCTCGATGACCTGCGTACGGAGCGCGAGATCGCCTACACCACGGTCATGACCGTGATGGACAAGCTGCACACCAAGGGCCTGCTCAGGCGCGAGCCGGTCGGCCGCGCCTACGTCTACGAGCCGATCGCCACCAAGGAGGCCTACACCGCCGAGCTGATGCGGCACGCGCTGGCCGCCAGCGGCAACCAGGCCGCCACCCTCGTGCACTTCCTGGAGCGCCTCACCCCGGAGGAGGCCACCGCCCTGGAGACCGCGCTCCAGGTCGTGCCGCCCGGCAGCCGCCGCCCGTAGGCGCAACCTTTGCCCGTTCGCCCTGCGGTCTTGATGGCCGGAGGGGAAGGTCTCGTCCGGGGGAAGGAACGGTGCGATGACAGACGTCTCGGGCATGGGTTCGCAGCCTGACGATCGGCGCGGGGTGCTCACCAACCGGCAGGGCCACCCGGTCTACGACAACCAGAACCAGCGTACGGTCGGCCCGCGCGGCCCGGCGACGCTGGAGAACTACCAGTTCCTGGAGAAGATCAGCCACTTCGACCGGGAACGCATCCCCGAGCGCGTGGTGCACGCCAGGGGCACGCTCAGCTACGGCTACTTCGAGGCGTACGGCAAGCTCGGCGACGAGCCCATCGGCCGCTACACCCGCGCCAAGCTCTTCCAGCAGGAGGGCCTGCGCACCGACGTCGCCGTGCGCTTCTCCACCGTGATCGGCGGGCGCGACTCGGCCGAGACCGCCCGCGACCCGCGCGGCTTCGCCATCAAGTTCTACACCGAGGACGGCAACTGGGATCTGGTCGGCAACAACCTGGCCGTCTTCTTCATCAGGGACGCGATCAAGTTCCCCGACGTCATCCACGCGCTCAAGCCGGACCCGGTCACCTTCCGGCAGGACCCGAACCGGATCTTCGACTTCATGTCGCAGACACCGGAGTGCATCCACATGCTGGTCAACCTGTTCAGCCCGCGCGGCATCCCGGCCGACTACCGGCACATGCAGGGCTTCGGGGTGAACACCTACAAGTGGGTCAACCAGGACGGCCAGTCGTTCCTGGTGAAGTACCACTGGATGCCCAAGCAGGGCGTACGCAGCATGACCGAGGCGGACGCGGCGGCCGTGCAGGCGCACGACCTCGGCCACGCCACCAAGGACCTGCACGACGCGATCGAGCGCGGCGAGCACCCGGAGTGGGAGCTGCTGGTCCAGCTCATGACCGACGACGAGCACCCCGAGCTGGACTTCGACCCGCTCGACGACACCAAGGTGTGGCCGGAGAACGACTTCCCCGCGCTGCCCGTCGGCAGGCTGGTGCTGAACAGGAACGTGGACAACCAGTTCGCCGAGAACGAGCAGTCCGCGTTCGGCACCGGCGTGCTGGTGGACGGGCTCGACTTCTCCGACGACAAGATGCTGATCGGCCGGACCTTCTCCTACAGCGACACGCAGCGCTACCGGGTCGGCCCGAACTACCTGCAGCTCCCGGTCAACCAGACCAAGGCGCCCTGCCGCACCAACCAGCGCGACGGGCAGATGACGTACGTCGTGGACACGGGCGGCGAGAGCCCGCACATCAACTACGAGCCCTCGCTCCGTGACGGCCTGCGCGAGGCCCGCTACCCGCACCCGGACGAGGTGGGCCCGGTCATCACCGGCCGGCTCACCCGCAAGCGCATCCCGCGCACCAACGACTACGTCCAGGCCGGGCAGCGCTACCTGCTCATGGAGGAGTGGGAGCGCGACGACCTCGTCACCAACCTCGTCGCCAATCTCAAGCAGTGCGACCGCCCGATCCAGGAGCGCATGGTCTGGCACTTCCTGCTCGCCGAGGACGACCTGGGCCTGCGCGTCGGCGAGGGGCTGGGCATCACGCCGGACGACGTGGCGGGGCTGGCGCCACTGCAGAGCCAGGACCTGACGGAGGAGGACCGCGACCGGCTGTCCAAGCTGGGCAGGAACGGCCCCCGCGACGTCGCCGGCCTGCGGATGACGCACTGCGTCCCGAACGAGCGGGCGGCCCACGCCGGCCGCTGACCGCCCGCTCGGAGACGGCGCCGAGGACGCGGCCCGGCTCGTGAGTCCCGCCTGATCACAACAGCCCGGCGGCGGCCAGCAGCTTGCCGATCCGGCCGACCTCGTCCTCGTTCAGCGGGATCTGCGGCAGCGCAGTGACGGGGCAGTCGATGATGCCGCGCAGGTGCAGCGCGGCCTTGAACGCCCCGAGCCCCGACGAGCTGCCACCCATGCGGCCGCCGCCGACGTAGACGATCTCGAACAGCCTGACCAGGCGCTCCTGCTCCGCCCTGGCCGCCTCCCAGTCTCCCCGGGAGGCGCAGCGGTACAGCTCGGCGTACCCCTGCGGGTCCACGTTGCCCAGACCCGGCACCACGCCGTCGGCTCCCATCCACAACGCGGAGTCGACCGTCACCTCCGACCCGGTGAGCACGCTGAACGGCGCCTCGCGGCCCAGGACGACCGCGCGCAGGCCGCCGTCGTCGCCGCTGGAGTCCTTCAGCCCGGCCAGCACCCCCTCGCCGGCCAGCTCCAGCACCAGCTCGGCGCTGAGCTTGGTGTGCACGGAGACCGGCAGGTCGTAGGCGTAGACGGGCAGGCCCGCCCGGGCGGCGACCGTCCTGAAGTGGGTGCGGATCTCCTCGGGATGCGTCCGCGTGTAGAACGGCGCCGTCACCACCAGTCCCGACGCCCCGGCGCCCACCGCAACCCGGGCGTGTTCGAGCACCCGGGGCGTGGTCATGTCGATCACCCCGGCCAGCACCGGCACCTGGCCGCCCACGTGCCCGACCACGGTGTCCAGCACCGTCCGCCGCTGCGCGTCCGTCAGGTACGCCACCTCGGAGGAGGAGCCCAGCACGAACAGCGCGTCCACACCGCCGTCGATCAGGTGGTCCACCAGCCGCACCAGTGAAGCCGTGTCCACTTCGTAGTCAGGGGTCATGGGGGTGCACACCGGAGGGATCACACCGGACAGCCTCATACTCGCTCCTGGATCAGTTCAATGTCGGTCGCCCCGGCCGCCACCGGATGGTGGCAGTGGAACAGGTGATCGCCCTCGGCCGTCGCCTCGGGCATCTCGGCGGCGCAGACGTCGTCGGCCCGCCAGCACCGCGTGCGGAACGGGCAGCCGCTCGGCGGCCTGGTGGCCGACGGGACGACCCCCACCAGCGGGATCGGGTTGATCGGCGAGATCAGCCCCGGCGTGGCGGAGAACAGCGCCCGGGTGTACGGATGCCGCGCGCCGAGCGGCACCGACTGAGCGGGCGTCCGCTCCACGATCCTGCCCAGATACATGGTGACCACGCGGTCGCTCATCCTGCGCACCGTCTGGATGTCGTGCGAGACGAACACCAGCGCCAGCCCGAGCCGCTCCTTCAGGTCCAGCAGCAGGTTGAGTATCTGCGCCCGCACCGACACGTCGAGCGCGCTGGTCGGCTCGTCGGCCACGACGAGGCCGGGTTCGAGCGCCAGCGCCCTGGCCACGGCCACGCGCTGGCGCTGGCCGCCGGAGAGCTGGCCGGGCAGCGCGTCAGCCGCGCCGGCGGGCAGCCCGACGAGGTCGAGCAGCTCGCGCACGCGGGCGTCGCGCTGGGCGGGGGTGCCGCGGCGGTGCACGTCGAGGGGGTCGCGCAGCACCTGCCTGACGGGCAGCCGCCGGTTGAGCGCGGTGGAGGGGTCCTGAAAGATCATCCCCACGCCGGTGCCGACCGCCTCGCGCCGCTCGGCCTCCTTCATCCGCCACAGGTCACGGCCGCGGAAGGTCACGGTGCCCGCGGTCGGCCGCTGCAGCCCGACGAGCACCTTGGCCAGCGTGGACTTGCCGCAGCCCGACTCCCCCACCACGCCGACCGTCTCGCCGGGGTGCACGGTGAGGTTCGCGGCGGTCAGCGCGTACACGCGGTCGCGCCCGAACAGGCCGCCCGAGCGGGCCTTGTGCACGACGTGCACGTCCTTCAGCTCAAGCATGCTGCTCGCTCCTCACCAGCGTCTGGGCCGGGTGGTGGCAGGCCACCTGGTGCTTGGCGTCCCCTTCCAGGACCGGTTTGTCGGTACGGCACACCTCCGTGGCCATCGGGCACCGGTCGGCGAAGCGGCAGCCGGGCGGGAAGTCGGCCGGCGCGGGCACCACGCCGCGGATCTGGGTGAGCCGCTCGGCCCCCGACTCCAGCGACAGCACCGAGCCGAGCAGGCCGCGGGCGTAGTGGTGGGCGGGCCTGCCGACCAGGGACGCGGTGACGCCGGTCTCGACGATCTGGCCGCCGTACATGACGACCACGCGGTCGGTCACGTCGGCCACCAGCGCCAGGTCGTGCGAGACGAGGATCAGCGCGAACCCCAGCTCCGCGCGCAGCTTCAGCAGCAGCTCGATGACCTGCGCCTGCACGGTCACGTCGAGCGCGGTGGTGGGCTCGTCGGCGACGATCAGCTTGGGCTCGCGCGAGAGCGCCATCGCGATCAGCACGCGCTGCCGCTGGCCGCCCGACAGCTCGTGCGGGTAGGCCGACAGGGTGCGGCGGGCGTCGAGGCCGACGAGTTCGAGCAGCTCGGCGGGGGTGCGCCGGCCGCCGCGCCGGGTGAGCTGCTTGAGCTGGGCCTTGATGGTCATGGCCGGGTTCAGCGACGACAGGGCGTCCTGGTAGATCATCGCCATCTCGTGGCCGAGCAGGCGGCGCCGCGCCCTCCTGGACTCGGCGAGCAGCTCCCGCTGGTCAAAGCGGACGTGGCCGCTGACGCGGGCGTCGCGGGGCTGCAGGCCCATGATGGTCAGCGCGGTCAGCGACTTGCCGCAGCCGGACTCGCCGACCAGGCCGAGCACCTCGCCGGGACGCACCTCGAAGCCGATGCCGTCCACGATGTCCACACCCTCGGTGAACCCGATCCGCAGCCGCTCGACGGCGAGGATCGGCGGGCCCTGCGGCAGCGGGCGGGCCCGCTCGGCCAGCCTGCGCGCGGCCTCCTCCAGGCCGGGCAGCTCGACGACCTCGCCGGAGCCGGGCTGGGCCTGCTCGAACGCGTCGTCGTCCGTGCGGACCCGCGCCTTGCGCGCCGCCGGGGCGGCCCAGGCGTCGGAGATGCCCTCGGACACGATGTTCAGCGCCAGCACGGTGAGCAGGATGAGCAGGCCGGGGAAGACGGTGGCCCACCAGCCGCCGAGCAGCACCAGGTTCTTGCCGTCGGCGATGACGCTGCCCCAGGACGGGTTCGGCGGGCGCACACCGGCGCCGATGAACGACAGCGACGCCTCGAACACGATCGCGTCGGCCACCATCACCGTGCAGAACACCAGCACCGGCGCGGCGCAGTTGATCACGACGTGCCTGATGACGATGTGCGGCGTGCGGGCGCCGATGACGCGCTCGGCCGCCACGTAGTCCTCGCCGTACTGGGCGATCACGTTGGCCCGTACGACGCGGGCCACGGACGGCATGTAGAGGAAGGCCATGGCCATGACCAGCACCGGGATGCTGCCGCCGAACACGGCCACGAGCACCGCGGCCAGCGCGATGCCGGGGAAGGCCATGATGACGTCGAGCATGCGCATGAGCGTCTCGTCCACGGCCCTGCGGGAGGTGGCGGCGAGGGCGCCGATGATCGCCCCGGCCAGCAGGGCCAGGCCGGTCGCGCCGAGGCCGATGATCAGCGACCAGCGGGCCCCGTACAGCAGCCTGGACAGGATGTCGCGGTTGGCGCTGTCGAGCCCCATCCAGTGCTCGGCCGACGGCCCACCGCCCGCCGCTTCCTGGAAGTACGGCGAGTGCGGCGCGATCCACGGCGCCAGCACCGCGGCCAGCACGACCACCGCGATGATGCCGACCGACACCCACGACAGCGGCTTCAGCCGGCGGAAGCCGACACCGCCGGGCCTGGACAGGCGTTCCGTCAGACCACGTCTCATGTGGCGCTCCTGAGGCGAGGGTTGACCAGCAGGTACAGGATGTCGACGACCAGGTTGACGACCATGAAGCCGACCGCGATGGTCAGCACCACGCCCTGGACGACGGCCGGGTCGCCGTCGCGCACCGCGTTGATCATGAGCTGGCCCATGCCGGGCAGCCCGTAGATCGTCTCGATCACCACCGTGCCGCCGATCAGGTAGCCGATGCGCAGGCCGAGCACGGTCAGCGGGTTGATCAGGGCGTTGCGCAGCACGTTCCGGCCGACGACCACGATCATCGGCAGGCCGCTGCCGATCGCGGTGCGGACGTAGTCGCGGTCCAGCTCCTCCACCATCGAGGTGCGGATGATGCGGGTGAGCTGGGCGGCGATCGGCAGCGACAGCGACAGGGCGGGCAGCGTCATCGACACCAGCCACCCGGAGAGCGAGTCGGCCGGGTTGATGTAGCCGCCGGTCGGGAAGAGCCCCTCGCCGACGGCCAGCCACTGGATCATCAGCAGCGCCAGCCAGAACGCCGGAGCCGCCACCCCGATCAGCGACACCATGCGGATCACCTGGTCGGGCCACCGATCGCGGAACAGCGCCGCCGTCACGCCGAACACCAGCGACAGCACCACGGCCACGGCCAGGCCGAGGAACGTGAGCTGCAGCGTCAGCGGCAGCGCGGTCGTCACGGACTCGATGACCGGCTTCCTGGTCAGCACGCTGGTGCCCAGGTCGCCCTGGGCCAGGTCGGCGACGAAGCGCACGTACCGGACGGGGAGCGGGTCCAGCAGGCCGTTCTCGAGCTGGAACTGACGGATCTGCTCGGGGGTCGGGTTCGCGCCCTGGAAGTAGGCGTACTCCGGCTTGACGCCGGAGAAACGCATGACGACGAACACGAACGCGATCACGCCGAGCACCAGCGGGATCAGGATGAGGAGCCGCCGCAGCAGCATCCGGGCGACGAGCGTCATGTCCTCTTGGCCTGCAGCAGGTTGATGCCCGGGTACGGCTGGGCGCGGATGCCGGACAGCTTCTTCGGGTCCCACGCGGTCATCAGCTCGTTGTGCACGACCGGGTAGAGGATGGCCTGCTCGGCCACGAAGTCCAGGTACTTGTGGATCAGCTCCGTGCGCTGGGCCGCGTCCGTCTCCTTGGCGGCCTCGTCCATCATCGCGAACAGCTTCTCGGCGTCCTCGGTGCCGTCCCAGTGGGCGTACTTCATCCACAGGCCGCCGGGCACGTAGTTGTAGTGCAGGATCAGGTCGGCGTCCATGCCGAACTGGTTGGGGTTCGAGGCCGCCGCGACGACCTGGTACTCCTGGAACTGGTCCATCTTCGTGAACAGGGCGGCCGTGTCCTGCGGCTCCAGCGTCGTCTTGATGCCGACGGCCTCCCAGGAGGAGGCGATGGTGGGCAGGCAGTCGGCGATCCAGCTCACGTTGACGGCCATGAGGTTGATCGTCAGGTCGCTGACGCCGGCCTCCTTCAGCAGCGCCTTGGCCTTGTCCGGGTCGTAGTCGTAGACGACCGAGGCCCGCTTGTGGTCGGGGTGGCCCTCGTTGAGGAAGGAGCTGGAGGCGGTGCCGTGGCCCTTGAGCGCCACGTCGATCATCTTCTGCTTGTCGATGGCGTAGTGCAGGGCCTGGCGCACGCGGACGTCGTCGAACGGCTTGGTGGCCGTGTTGAACATCAGGAACAGGTGGTTCATGCCCTTGCCGCCCTCGACCGTGAGCCCCTGCTGCTTGAGCTGCTCGACGTTGGCGTACGGGATGTTGTCGGCGATCTGCGCCTCGGCGGAGCCGCCGGAGATCTTGGCCACCCGGGCGGCGGCGTCCACGATCGTCAGCCAGTTCATCTTCTCGACCGTGGCGGGCCGCGGCCCGTTGTAGCCGTCGAACGCCTCGAAGGAGGTGTTCGACTTGGGGTTGTGCGCGGCCAGCCGGTACGGCCCCGAGCCCACCGCCTTGCCGCCCTTGGCCTGGTCCCAGGCTCCGGCCTGGCTGAAGACGTGCTTGGGCATGATCTTGGCGATCGTCAGCCGCGGTGCCGCGTCGGGGAAGGGGAACTTGAAGACCAGCTCCACGTTCCTGTCGTCCACCTTCTTCACCTCCTTCAGCCAGGACTTGAAGAAGTTGCCGGCCAGCACGTTGTCGGGGCCGAGGATGCGCTCGAAGGTGAACACCACGTCGTCGGCTGTGACGGGCTGCCCGTCGTGCCACTTGGCGCCGTCCCTGAGCGTGAACTTCCAGGTGGTCGCGTTGGGGTCGGCGGGCAGCGCGGTGGCGAGCGCGGGGTAGGGCTCGCGCGTGATGGGGTCGGTGTCCAGCAGACCCTCGTAGACGTGGTTGATGCCGGCCATGGCGAAGGCCGAGGCGGTCTGCGTCGGGTCCCAGCTCTGGTCGTTGCCGTAGCCGATGACGGCGGTGATCAGGTCCTTGTTGGTGCCGGCGCCGACCGAGCCGGTCGAGGCCGGGCCTCCGGAACAAGCGGAGAGCGTGGCCGCGATGAACGCCGCCGCACCGGTCGCCCCGCTGTAACGCAGGAAGTCGCGGCGACTGAACTCAGAGCTCACGGTTGCCTCCTGAAGAGGGGATAGGACGTGGGACATCCCATGTCCTACGATGTGCGTAAAGTGGACGCTAATTGCCCACACGGCTTGAGGTCAACGGAAGATTTCCGGATTGTTACCTGTGATGAAAGGATTCTTCATGACCACAGTCCCGCGTCCGGCGCGCCCGAGCCGCGCCGTCGAGGCCCAGGAGGGCGTCAAGGACCTCATCGTCAGACGCGGGCTAGTGGCGGGCGACCCCCTCCCCACCGAGTCGGAGCTCATGGAGGAGCTGCAGGTCAGCCGCAACTCGATCCGGGAGGCGCTGAAGGCCCTGCAGGCGGTGGGCATCGTGGACATCCGCCACGGTTTCGGCATGTTCGTGGGCCGCATGTCGCTGGCCGGGCTGGTGGACGAGCTGACCTTCCACAGCCGCATCACGCTCCAGAACGGCGCCAACCACCTGGCCCACCTGGTCGAGATCCGCGAGCTGCTGGAGAGCGGGCTCGTGCAGCGCCTGATCGAGCTGGGCCCCGAGGTGGACCTCACGCCGGTCGCCGACGTCATGGCCAGGATGGAGAGCGAGGCGCAGGCCGGGCTGGTCTCCCCCGAGACCGACCGCCTCTTCCACGACCTCCTCTACCGGCCGCTCGGCAACCCCCTGGTCAGCCAGCTCCTGGGAGCCTTCTGGGACGTCTACTACCAGCTCCGCGACGCGCTCGGCGCGCCCGACGAGCCGCCCGCCGACGTGGCCAGGCGGCACCGCGACATCTACACCGCCGTGCTCAAGGGCGACGGGGACGCCGCCGTGGCCGCCGTGCACGCGCACTTCGAGGGCGTACGCAACCGCACGGCCCGCATCGGCGGCTGACCGCGGCGCTTCCGAGAGGCGGGGCACGCTCGGGACGCGGGCGCGCGCTGGGGGCGGGCGCGCAGGAGGCAGGCGCGCGCAGGAGGGGGGCGCACTCAGGACCCCGGCCAGCGCTCCACGCGCTGCCACCGCAGGCGCCATTCGGTGAACCACTCGGCGAACCACGGGTGCGCCCCGGCCAGCGGCATGATGTGCGCCACGGTCTCCAGGTAGTAGCGCCGCTGGAACCGCCACGTCATCCGGTGCAGCTCCTGCACGTTGCTCACCCGGTCCGACAGCTTCACCAGCACGGCCCGGGGCGGCGCCTTGAGCAGCGCGGCCAGGTAGTCGGCCTTCGAGCCGCCGACCGGCTTGCTCACCCACCGCACGAGCGCCGCCACCTCGGGCCCGAAGCGCCGCGCGATCTCACCCTCGGTGCACGGCGTGTCCTCCAGCACGTCGTGCAGCACGATCGCGACCAGCACCTCCCGCTCGCTCAGCCCCGCGCCGGAGACCGCCACCTCCAGCGCCTCCAGCAGGTGCTCGACGTACGGCCTGCCGGTCGGCCGCTGCTGCAGCCCGTGCATGCGCCGGGCGAAGACGAACGCGTCGCGGAGGGAGGCCACGGTGGGCGCCGGGAGCGCCCGGCTCAGCGGGCCTTCCGCGTGCGCCCAGGACGGCCAGCTCGTGAAGATCTGCATCCCGCTCCTTCGCATGGGTGGTGCCGCGAGCGTGTCCTAGGCTGAGAATATGGCCGAGATCGCTGTCCCAGACGGGTCATGGACGTTCAATGGGGAATTGCTGCGGATCGTCCCCGGAAGCGGCAAGGACATCGACGAGCTGCGCCGGACACTGGGCGAGGTGCGGGTGCCGCTGGAGGCGATCGCCGGCGTGGCCTTCGAGCCCGCGCGCAAGGGCGGCCACCTCCGCTTACGGCTGCGCAAGGGGGCCGACGCGCTGTTCGACGTGGCCGCCGGGGCGCTGGGGCCGCCCGCCGACCCGTACCGGCTGGCCGTGCCGAAGGGCCGGGTGGGCGCGGCCGAGTACTTCGCCGACGAGATCCGCGACACCCTGACCGTCTACCAGACGCCCAGCGGGCCCTGCGACGACTACCTGCTGCCCGTCCCCGACGTGCCCATCACGGCCTCGGCCGGCGACGGCGCGGCGTTCTTCGACGGCGAGCGCGTCCGGCTGGAGTGGTCCGGATGGGCCGCCACGGAGAAGGAGAAGGCGGGCCCGCAGGAGTTCCCGCTGTCCGACATCTGCGGCGTGGAGTGGAAGCCGCAGTCCGGCATGGGTTACGGCACGCTGCGCTTCCGGATCAAGGGCGAGGCGCCGAGCGCCAAGCCGCCGCAGAAGGACCTGCGCTGCGTGTCCTGGGGCATCCAGCGCTTCGGCGGCGCGACGGTCCTGGTCGCCGCGGCCGTGCTGGCCCGCCTGCCGCGCGAGCAGCCGGAGCTGCCCGCCGCTCCCGCGCCTGGTGCCGACGACGTGCACGACGCCGTCCTGCGCCGGCTGGCGGAGCTGGGCGAGCTGCACCGTTCGGGGGTGCTGACGGACGAGGAGTTCGCCACGGCCAAGCAGGCGATGATCCGGCGGCTCCAGGAGCCGTAATCCCCTTTTCCCGGCGCCACTTCTTGCGTACGCTCGACCACGCACAGTGACATCGCGGGAGGGGCGAGGATGGGAAGAACACACATGGCGGCGGCCGCGGTCGGGGCGGCCTTCGCGCTCGTGTCGGCGGGGCTGCCGTCGTCGGCGTCGGCGGCGGCGACGGTGCTCAGGTGCGAGACCTTCGTGCACGCCGCCGACAATGACCTCGGCATCGCCGCCTGCAGCAACCCCACGGGCCAGACCTGGATCTTCCGGGCCGTGGTCGTCTGCGGCCGGGCGCCGGACGTGGTGGGCGAGTGGGTGACGCTCCCGCCGGGCGGCTACGGCGAGTCGCAGGGCTACTGCGGCGGCATCTTCACCAGCGGGGTCGGCGCCGTCGGCGTGGACGAGCGACCCGCCTGAGCGGGAAAGACGAAGGGCACCGTCGGTGGACGGTGCCCTTGTCAGTGGTGGTGCGCCGCCAGGGACTCGAACCCCGGACCCGCTGATTAAGAGTCAGCTGCTCTGACCAACTGAGCTAGCGGCGCAACAAGAGAAACTCTATCAGCCGCCAGGCAGTGGTCGCGCCGGGTCAGCCCAGCCTGGTGGCCAGCTTCTCGTACGCCCCGATCACCAGGTCCCAGAACGCGGGCACGTCCACGGCCGTCGCCACCAGCGCGTTCGCCTCCCGGCCCGCCACCCTGAAGTCGGTCACGGTCATGCCGCGGGTGAACTCCCCCGCCGTCTCCACGTTCACCACGGCCGGCACGCAGGTGAACAGCGTCGGGTCCAGCACGTACGCCACCGCGCACGCGTCGTGGATGGCCGGGCCGCCCTCCGCCGAGACCACCCCGTAGAACTGCGCGGCGGGCACCAGCAGGTCGGCCAGCCGGCCGAGCGGCCGCATCCGGTCCAGCACGTCCGAGGTCACCGTGGCCTTGAGCGTCACGTCCAGGCCGAGCATCGTGACCGTCCACCCGGCCTCGAACACGATCGCCGCCGCCTCCGGGTCGGCCAGCATGTTGAACTCGGCCGCCGGGTTGTGGTTGCCGCGGGTGTAGGAGCCGCCCATGATGACCAGGTCACGGGCCCACTCCACGACGCGCGGCTCGCGGCGTACGGCCAGGGCGAGGTTCGACAGCGGGCCCACGGCCACCAGCGTGATCTCGCCGGGGGCGGCCTTCAGCGTCTCCACGATGAAGTCGACCGCATGACCCTCGGACGGCCCCCGCTCCGGCATGGGCAGCACCACGTCGCCCAGCCCGGTGGTGCCGTGCACGGCGGTGGCCCGGACCGTGCGGCGCAGCAGCGCGCCCGCGCTGCCCGGCGTCACGGGCACGTCGCCCATCCGGAGGAACTCCCGCAGCGCCAGCGCGTTGGCCGTGGTCAAGTCGAGGTCGACGTTGCCGCCCACCGTGGTCACGCCGACGACGTCGAGGGAGTCGGCGGAGCCGGCCGCCAGGGCCAGGGCGAGCGCGTCGTCGATGCCGGGGTCGCAGTCGATGAGAACTTTCTTCACAAAACCGGAGGATACGCATGGATCGGGCCGGGCAGTTCCCCCAAAGCTGCCCGGCCCGATCACTGGCGGTCCAGGCCGGCGCTTTCCCCCAAAAGCGCCGGCGGTCCCGCACTTGCGAACCGCGGTCCCCCTCCGCGTCCGCATCGGTGAAGGTCCTTCGGTCAGTTGCTGAGCTCCTGACCTGCTACAACGCTACCGAGACGAATGCAACGCTCGCGTCATAACGGGGTCGAATATCTGTCTTATCCGCCTACGGAAGCTCCAACCGCACCTCTGTGCCCTCCTCCAGCGACCGGCTGACCGTGCAGTACTTCTCGTGCACCCGCCCGGCCACCGCCCTGAACACCTCGTCGGCCTCCTCGGAGGGCAACTCCACGTCGTACGTGATCGTCACCGGCCCGAGCTTGTTCGACTCGACCTTCTCCGCCTGCACCGTCATCGCCAGCCGCACCAGGCGATGCCCGCGCTTGGCGGTGAGCGGCTCGACGGTCACGATGTTGCACCCGCCCACCGCCGCCAGCAGCAACTCGACGGGGGTGAACACCCCGTCCTCGTCGCCGCCGCCGATGAGCACCTCGGCGCCACGGGCGTTGGTGGCCCGGAATCCGCCCTCTTCAGTCCGCTCGACACGTACGTTAGCCATGTTTCAGACCCTACTCAGGAACCTTTAATGTTCGTTCAGCATCGTGAAGCCATGGCTAGCGAGGTGAATGTTCATCAGGGCCCGATCCTCTTCTGGAGCGGGGTCGCGGTGGCCGAGTTCGGCGCGATCGGGCCTGGTTTCGGTTACCCCTGGTCCCCGGCTGCCTATGCGGCCGCGGCGCTGCTCGTGGCGCTGGGCTTCCTCAGCGTCAAGGCCGCCGCCTACCTGCGCACCGAGGAGGCCAGGCAGCGCCTGCGGCTCGGCGGCTACCTCGCCGGCGCGCTGCTGGTGGCCCACCAGTTCAGCTCCACGGCCCACGTGACCAGCCTCAGCCGGGTGGGCTCGATGCTGCTGTACGCGATGGCGGCCGTGATGGTCGTCTGGAGCCACCGGGTCCCCGACGACGGGAGCAGGCCGGCCCTGCTCATCGCCACGGGGCTCGACCCGCGCTCGCTGCGCGAACGCCTGGCCGGCGCGGCCGACACCGTGGCCGTCTACCGTACGGACCGGGTCACCGACGAGCTGCGCGAGCTGGAGACCCGCTACCGCCTGATCCTCGTGGTGGGCGACGAGCACGACCCCCGGGTCAAGGAGCGGGTGAGCGCCTCCGGCCTGAGCCGCCAGATCCCCGACATCGCCGAGCGCGAGGTGGTCGTGGCCGGTCCGCGGCAGTTCAAGCGGTACGTCGCGGGCGCGCTGTCACGCCTGGCGATCCCCAAGTCACAGATTCATTTCAAATCCGGGCAAAAGGTTTAGGCCCACCATACGCCTCACCTGACAGCGTGGATCCCAGCGACAAGGAGGCAAGGTGACGAGTTCTCAGATCGCCCAGTCCACGACGGCGTTCCCAGGCAGCGCCCGAGTCGAGCTGGTCATGGGCAGGCCCGTCAGCGTGGACATCCGCACGGCCCTGCCGGCCCGCGAGCTGACCCCGCTGCTCGACGACGCGTTCGCCTGGCTGCGCTGGGTGGACGACACCTTCGACCCGGCCCGGCCCGACAGCCAGATCGCCCGCCTCAACCGCGGCGGGACCATCGAGCAGATCCCGGAGCTCGTCGAGGTCCTGCACCGCTGCGCCGAGCTGAGCGAGGCCACCGGCGGCTGGTTCGAGCCCCGCATCGGCGGCGTCACCGACCCGTCCGGCTACATCAGGGGCTGGGCACTGGAGCGCCTGTCCCGCGCCCTGTCCAACGCCGGCGCCGGCGACCACCGCATCACCTCGGGCGACGACATCCGGGTACGCGGCTCCTCGGCCCCCGGCAGGCCCTGGCGCATCGGCGTCCGCGACCCGCACTCGGGCACCGTCCGCAAGGTCGTCTTCGCCCACGACCTGGGCATCGCCACCTCGGGCGGCTCCCCGGTCGTCGACCCGCACACGGGGCAGGTCGTGGACGGGCTGGCCTCGGTCACCGTCCTCGGGCCCGACCTCGGCGCGGCCGACGCCTACGCCACGGCCGTCCACGCCATGGGGCCGGCGCGGGGGCGCCGCTTCGCCGCCGAGCTGGCGCGGGCCCGGGCGTACGAGACCATGATCGTCCTCAAGGACGGGCAGGAGGTTGTCACGCCCGGGTTCCTCGACCACAGCGGGGCAGCGGCACGTTTGGCGGGCTGACTGCCTGCACCGCGCCGCACGCGCACTGCGATCGCGCCGCGCGCTACGGCCACCCCGCGTACTGCGGTGGCGCCGCCCGCTGCGGACGCCGCGCGCACCGTGGCGCAGCGCTGTGCGAGCGCCTCCAGGCCCCGGCAAGCGCCGTCCGGGCGGCGGGCCGCTCCTGCCGCAGCCGGCGAAGGAGGGCCTGCCGCCCGGACGGGCGCGCGCCGGCGCTAGGCGTCGGGATGTTTACGCAGGTAGTCGATGTAGACCGGCCGCAACGCCTCACCCAGCTTGCCTTCACCCGCCGCGATGGCGTCACTGAGCAGAGCGGACACCTTGCTGAGGTCGTTGGCGGTCTCGTTGGCGTGACCGCTGGCGGCCTCGGCGGCCGGGATGACCTTCAGCAGCTCCCACAGGAACCCCAGGTCCCCGTGCCGCACGGCATACCGCACCGCTCTCTCGTGCAACTCGTTGGCCGGCAGCGACTCGAGCCCGTTCGCGTCCATTTCGCTCCCTCCCCTGCACGCCTGTTCCCTCGTTGGGCCGACGATAACCGGGACTACGGACAGTGACGGCCGGGCATCGTAGTGACTGCGCCCTCTATCGAGTACTGATCTCAAGTGGGAGGATCATTCAGCGTGAGATTCATCATCAGAACCATCGCCGCGGCGGTGGCCTTGTGGGTGGCCATCCAGTTCATCGACGGCATCGACGTCGACGCCCCCACCAACTCGGCCACGTACTGGGGTGTCCTGCTGCTCGTGGCGTTGATCTTCGGCATCGTCAACGCCATCGTCAAGCCCATCGTGAAGGCCCTGGGGTGTGCGGTCATCGTGCTGACCCTGGGCCTGTTCCTCCTCGTGATCAACGCGGCCATGCTGTACCTGACGAGCTGGATCGCCGGCCAGTTCGACATCCCCTTCCACGTGGACAACTTCTACCCGGCGGCCTTCTGGGGCGCGGTCATCGTCAGCCTGGTGAGCTGGGCGCTCGGCCTGTTCATCCCCGACAAGGACTGACCCTCCCCCATGGAGCTCGACGGCGCCGGCCTGACCTGCGCGCAGGTCCACGAGGTCGCGTACGGCGGGGCCCGGGTCGCGATCGCCTCGCTCGATCGCGCCCGGGCCGCGTGGGCCACCGCCCAGGAGCTGACCGGCCCCGTGTACGGCAGGAGCACCGGCGTCGGCGCCAACCGCGACATCGTGGTGGAAGGCGCGGGCCTCGACCTGCTGCGCAGCCACGCCGTCTCCGCAGGCCCGCCCCTGCCGCCCGCCCGGGCCAGGGCCATGCTCGCGGTCCGGCTCAACCAGCTCCTGGCGGGCGGCTCCGGCGTCGATCCCGCCGTCTGCCTCGCGCTGGCCCAGGCGATCAACGACGGCTACACCCCGCCCCTGCACACGTACGGCGCCATCGGCACCGGTGACCTCACCGCCCTGGCCACCACCGCCCTCTGCCTCCTCGGCGAACTCCCCTGGCACCACACCCCGCCTGCGCCTGAGCCACCTGCCACCGCGCCCATCAGCGCGGGTCCCCGCCACCCCCTCACCTCGGGCGACGCGTTGCCGTTCATCAGCTCCGGCGCCGCCACCCTCGCCGACGCCGCCATCGCCTGCCACCGCCTGCGCCACCTCCTCGACGCCGCCGTGGACGTGGCGATGATGTCGTTCACCGCCGTGGACGCCTCGGCCGAGCCGCTGGCCGCCGTCGTGCAGGAGGCCCGCCCGCAGCCGGGCCAGGCCGCCGTCGCCGCCCGGCTGCGCGGCCTGCTGGCCCACGAGCCCACCCCCCGCATCCAGGACCCGTACGGCTTCCGCGCCTTCCCCCAGGTGCACGGCGCCGCCCTGGACGCGCTCGGCCGGGCCGTCACCACGATCGAGACCGACCTCAACGCGGCCACCGAGAACCCGCTCTTCGCCGCCTCCCTCGCCTGGCACAACGGCAACTTCCACTCGGCCCCGGTGGCCCTGGCCCTGGACGCGCTGCGGGCCGCGCTGGTGCAGACGGCCCAGCTCAGCACGGCCCGCCTGGCCACCCTGATGGACCCGGCCTACACCGGCCGCCTGCCGTTCCTCGCCGACCGCCCCGGCGCCTCGGGTGCGCTGATCCTCGAGTACGTCGCCCAGGACGCCCTGGCCGACCTGCGCCACCTCGCGAACCCGGCGACGACGGGCACGGCGGTGATCTCGCGCGGCGTGGAGGACCACGCGGGGTTCGCCACCCAGGCCGCCCGCCACACGCTGCGCTGCCTGGAGCCCTTGGAGATCGTCCTGGCCTGCGAGCGCACCGCCGCCGTGCGCGCCCTGCACACCCCGGCCCCCGACCGCCCCCTCACCGCCGACCTGGAAGCCTCCCGCACCGCACTGTCACCAGGCTGAGCACCCCTCACGACACAGGACCTCACGACACAGGACCTGACGACACGGGACCTCACGACACGGGACCTCACGACACGGGACCTCAGGACACCCGCGCCACCGACCCCCGCTCCCTCAGCGTCGGTCTCTGCATGACGCGCCGCCGCCGCCCCCCGCCGTCGGCCGCCGCCGAGATGAGCCGCACCGCCGCCCGGACGATCCCCGCGATGTCCCAGTCGACGGTCGTGAGCCCCGGTGACAACAACCCTGACATCGGATGGTCGTCGTACCCCATGACGGACACGTCACCGGGAATCGACAACCCCAGCTCCTGCGCCGCCGCGTACACCCCGTAAGCGATGGAGTCGGCGAAGCAGAACACGGCGCTCGGCTTGTCGCCGCTGAGCAGCTCGTGGGCGGCGGCGGTGGCGCCGGCGAGCCCGAGGGGCGCGGTGGCGACCTCGATGTCCAGCCCCAGCCGGTCGGCCTCGGCCGTGACGTGCACGTCGGCGGGACGGTCGGGGGTGCTGGCCTGGGTGGAGGTGAGGACGGCGATGCGGCGGTGGCCGAGCGCGCGCAGGTGCTCCAGGGCGAGCGTCACCCCGCTGCGGTTGTCGAAGACGACCTCGCCGGCCGTGCCCGAGATCGAGTCGCCGATCGCGACCACCGGCAGGGACTCGCACAGCTCGGGCCAGAACGCGGCGGCCGGGTCGATCGGCTGCACGATCATGCCGTCGACGCGCTGGTCGCGCAGCTGCTGGGCCAGGGCCCGCTCCCTGGCCGGGTCGCCGAAGGCGTCGAGGATGAGGGCGTAACGGTCTTTCTCCCGCAGGCCCCTGCTGATGCCGACCGCCAGCGACTGCTGCCAGAGATCCTCCAGCGAGCCGCACAGCAGGCCGATCATGCCGGTGCGCCCGCTGGCCAGGGCTCTGGCGATGGGATCGGCCTCGTAGCCGAGCTCGGCGGCGGCGGCGCGCACCCGCTCCATGGTCTCCTCCGACACCTGAAGACCGCGTAGCGCGTAGGAGACGGCCGCCGGTGACAGGCCTGTGGCCTGGGCCACCTCACGGATCGTCGCTCTCTTGCGAGGCATTACGCCAGCCTATTGCGTGACACCGACAGAAGCAGATTTCCAGTCAGCGAATTGTCAGATTTGCCGTGGTCGGGTTCGTGGCGGGGGCGAGGGAGGTGGCCTGCCATTGACAAGCCTCTAGTGAAGCGGTTCACTGAACCGTATCACTGAAACGGTTCACGATGAGAACGTCACAGCGCAGAGCGTTTACATGTATTGTGAGTAGGAAATAGCGGAAGGAGGAGCCCGCCGGTGGGTATCGACGTGCACCAGCACCTGTGGACGAGCGCGTTCGTCGATGCGTTGCGCGCCCGCGGCACTCCCCCGTACCTCGACGGCTGGACGCTGATCCTCGACGGCGAGCCGCCGTACGAGGTGGATCCCGCCGACCACGAGCGGCGCGACACGACCGGTCTGGAGCTGGCCCTGGTGTCGCTGTCGAGCCCGCTGGGGATCGAGTTCCTGCCGCCCGAGGAGTGCTGGCCGCTGCTCGACGCCTACCACGACGGTGCCCTGGCGCTGGGCGAGCCGTACGGGGCGTGGGCGGCCACCTGCCACAGCGAGCCCGACGCCGACCGCCTGGCCAGGGATCTCGACCGCGGGTTCGCGGGGCTGCAGATCCCGGCCACGGCCGTGCCCGAGGACGAGTTGCTGGAGGTGCTGACCGGGCGCGACCTGCCGTTGTTCGTGCACCCTGGCCCGGCCGACCCCGGAAGCGGCACGCCGCCGTGGTGGCCGGCCCTGGTGCCGTACGTGCAGCAGATGCACGCGTCCTGGCACTACTTCCACGCCGTCGTCCGCCCCAGGCACCCGCGCCTGCGCGTCTGCTTCGCGCTGCTCGCGGGGCTGGCGCCGCTGCACTCGGAGCGGCTGATCACCAGGGGCGGCGGGCGCGGCCTGGTCGATCGGGACTTCTTCGTGGAGACCTCCTCGTACGGCCCGCGCGCCATCGACGCGATCGTCCGCGAGCTGGGCATCGACGTCGTCGTCAACGGCTCCGACGCCCCCTACGCCACAGCACCCGACCCCGGGCTCGGCGCCGCAGCCGAGCACGCCATCAAGGTCGTCAACCCCCGTCGCCTCATCAGCGGAAAGGAGTCTCGTAAGTGAACACTGAGCACATCCAGGACGGGGGCACCTGTGCAGGGCTCCCGGAGCGCACCCTCGACCGGCGCGAGCTGCGCGCCCTGGTGGACGAGCTGGCCGCCAACCCCGAGGAGTGGCGCGGCCAGGTGGACTTCCCTGCCGACGGCGGGCGGCACTACGCCTCGCTGTACCGCGACGCGTACGTGGACGTCTGGCTGCTGTGCTGGCGCCCCGAGGACGACACGGGCTGGCACGACCACGACATCTCCTCGGGCGCCGTGCACGTCGTCCAGGGCGCGCTGAAGGAGTGCAACCCGCGCATCGGCGGCGAGCATCTGGAGACGGTGGTCTCGGAGGGGCAGTCGTTCTCGTTCGGGCCCGACCACATCCACCGGCTGACCGGCGCGGTGGCGCAGAGCGTGTCGATCCACGCGTACTCGCCGCCGCTGTGGCGGCTGGGCCAGTACTCCATCGACGGCACCGGCGTCATGCGCCGCGTCTCGGTGAGCTACGCCGACGAGCTGCGGCCGATGGACGAGCCCGTCGGCCCGGAGCCGATCGCCCCGGAGCCGGCGAGCGCGACGGCGATCAGCCCCGACCCGGTCGGCTCCGTGGCCTAAGAGCCCCGTGGCCTAAGAGCCCCGTGGCCTGAGAGCCCCGTGGCCTAAGAGGCGCGTGGCCTAAGAGCTGCGTGGTTTGAGTACGCAGCAGCTTCCGCAGGGCTCCACGTCGGGCAGCGCGATCCACAGGCAGCACGTCCTGCGGAAGTAGCCGTCGCCGGCGGGCTCGACCAGCCCGTCGAGCGGCGGGCCGAGCTCCTTGAGCAGCCGCAGGTAGTCGCCCGGCACGATCGAGGTGAGCGGGTGGGCGACGGCCTCCGCCGTGGAGCCCCACAGCGTGCGCTCGCCCACCTTGGCCAGCCGGCTGAGCACCTCGACCAGCGGCCGCTGCGACTCCTCCACCGACTCGCGGATCGCGCCCGCGCCGGCGGCCCAGCTCACGCTGGTGGCCGCGAGCGTCACCCCGGCGCCGGACACCTTGAAGTACGTCAGCGCGGGCCGCATCACCGGCACCCGCCCGTCCAGCGCCCACCCCAGCACCATGGGCAGCGTGTGCCAGTAGGCGTAGGTCTTCCAGAACAGCGCCGCGCCGACGTGCCAGGGCGCGTTCCAGCGCCCGGCCGTCTCGTCCACGAGCCGCGTGAGCAGCGCGTACGGCTCCCGCACCAGCTCGCTCACCGGCGTCCAGCTCTCGTCGGGCTCGACGACCAGGCCGGGCTCCACCCCGAGCACCCCACCGCGCTCGTCGGCCAACCTCCGCAGCGTCTCCGTCAGCACGCCCGAACTCCCCGGCACCCGCACCTACACCTCAGCCCTGCTCAACGTAGCAGGACGCCCGGCGAACCAACCGGCCACGATCTGCACCCCGATCACCCCCAGCCCCGCCACCAGCGGAACCGTCCACCCACCGGACACCTCCCGCAGCAGCCCGAACAGCAACGGCCCCAACGCCGCGATCACATACCCCACGGACTGCGCCACGGCCGACAACGCGGTCACCTCGGCGGGACTGGACGGACGCAGTGCGATGATCAGCAGCGCCAGCGCGAACGAGGCCCCCTGCCCGATGCCGAGCACGATCATCCACACCCACGGCACGGTGGTGGGCGCGAGCAGCATGCCCAGGTACCCGAGCACGGTCAGCACCCCGGCCCCGACCACGTACGGCACCTGCGAGGCCCGCCGGCCGGCCAGGACGGGAACGGCCAGCGAGGTGCCGACCTGGACCGCGTTCGTCAGGCTGAGCAGGTAACCGGCCTCCTCCGGAGTCAGGCCCGCCTCCAGGAAGATCGTGGGCAGCCAGGCCAGCATGACGTAGAAGGTCAGCGACTGCAGGCCCATGAGGGCGGTGATGGACCAGGTGACGCGGCTGCGCAGAACCGTGCCGAACGGCCGGGGCCCGTTCTGGGCGGCCTCCGGCCTGCGCAGCGCCTGCGGGAGCCAGAGCAGCGCCGCCAGCAGGGCGGGCACGGCGAGCAGGGCGGAGACGCCGCGCCAGTCGTAGCCGGTGGCGTGCTCGATGGGGATCACCAGCGCGGACGCGGCCGCCGCGCCGGCCACCACGCAGGAGACGTAGACCCCGGTCAGCAGGTTGACCCTGGTGGGGAAGTGCTGCTTGACGATGCCGGGCATGGAGACGTTCATGACGGCGATGGCGGTGGCGGCCAGGGCGGAGCCGAGGTAGAGGACGGGCGCGCCGTCCAGGCCGCGCAGCGCGACGCCCGCGGCGATGACCAGCAGGCCCGCCATCAGCGTGCGGTCGAGCCCGATGCGCCGGGCGAGCAGCGGCGTGACGGGCCCGAACACGCCCAGGCAGACCACCATGACCGTGGTGATCGCGCCGCCGCCGGCGGGCGAGAGGCCCACGTCGTTCATGATCTCGTCGAGGAGGGGGGAGACACCCGCGATGGCCGGGCGCAGGTTGAGCGCGGCCAGGGCGAACCCTGCCACAAGCAAAGCGGATCTCAACGACATAGGGCACCACTCTCGCACAAGCCCTTGACAACGTTGTCTGCCCCTCCCGCATGAGAAATGATCCAGGCGTGAGACCGACGATGAAGGACGTCGCCTCGGCGGCGGGGGTGGCGCTCAAGACCGTCTCGCGGGTCGTCAACGGCGAGCCCGGCGTGCACCCCGCCACCGCCGAGCGGGTACGCGCGGCCATCGACCGGCTGGGCTACAGCCGCAACGAGAGCGCCCGGGTGCTGCGCAGGGGCAGGACCGCCACGGTCGGGCTGGTCATCGAGGACGTCGCGGACCCGTTCTACGCGGGCCTGAGCAGGGCGGTGGAGGACGTCGTCATCGACCACGGCTGCCTGCTGCTGAGCGGCTCGTCAGGGGAGGAGCCCGGCAGGGAGCGGGAGCTGGTCGAGACGTTCTGCGCGCGCCGGGTGGACGGGCTGATCCTGGTGCCGGCGGGCGACGACCACACCTACCTGCGGGCCGAGCTGGAGGCCGGCACGCCGGCGGTGTTCGCCGACCGGCCGCCGGGACCGGGCATCGACGTGGACACCGTGCTCGCCGACAACGTGGGCGGGGCCAGGCAGGCGGTCCGCCACCTCATGACGCACGGTCATCGCCGCATCGCCTTCCTGGGCGACGACCCGGCCATCTACACGGCGGCCCAGCGGCTGCTCGGCTACCGGGAGGAGCTGGGCGGGCTCTACGACGAGCGGCTGGTGTCGATGCGGCCGCCCGCGCTCGACGCCGCCCGCGAGGACCTGGCCCGGATGTTCGCCCTGGACGATCCGCCGACGGCGCTGTTCACCGGCAACGGCCGGCACACCGTGACGACCCTGCGGGCGCTGGAGGGGCGGCGGGTGGCGCTGGTCGGGTTCGACGACTTCGAGCTGGCCGACCTGCTCAGGCCGGGGGTGAGCGTGGTGGCGCAGGATCCGTCCTGGATGGGGCGGGTCTCGGCGGAGCTGCTGTTCCGCCGCCTGCGCGGCGACGGCGGCCCGTCCGAGCACCTCGAACTCCCGGTACGGCTCATTCCGCGCGGCTCGGGTGAACTCGCTCCGGAGGACCAGGGGTGAAGGCCGGGCCACGACCGCAGGCGGCTGTGGCCGTGGTCGGGCAGCGGGCCGGGCAGCGGGCAGCGGGCAGCGGGCAGCGGGCAGCGGGCAGCGGGCCAGGCTAGGCAGTCACTCGGCCGCGCGCGGGCCGCAACACGCCGGCCAGCGCGACCGCCACCACCACCCCCATCGCCCCCGACACGGCGATGGCCTGCCCCGGCGCGATCACCTCCCCCAGCACCCCGACCAGCGCCGCCCCCGCCGCCTGCCCCGTCATGAGCCCGGCCGACTGCAATCCGAACGCCTGCCCCCGCACCTCCTCGGGCACCGCCTCCACGAACCGCCGCTGCAACCCGAGCTGGTAGGCCAGCCCCGCAGCCGCCAGCGCCGCGAGCACCGCAGCCCACCCGACCCCCGGCAGGAACACGAACCCCAACCACGGCACCCCCAGCAGCACGGCCAGCGGCAGCGACAGCCGCTCCCGCCCGCCGGGCGTGACGAACCGCCCGACCGTGAACTCCCCCACCGCCATCCCACCGGCGGCAGCCGCGAGCACCACCCCGGCCTGGCCCTGCCCGCCGAGGTAGGGCACCACCATGGCCTCGGCCCCCGCCAGGCACACGCTCGGCAGCCACGCGGCCAGCAGCAGCCCGCGCACCTGGCCGTCGGCCAGCAGCCGCCGGTTCACCCGCAGGGTCTGCCGCACCGCGCCCCGCTCCCCTGCGCCGCGCGCCCGCTGGTACGGCAGCCCGCACCGCAGCACCACGGCCCCCAGCACGGAGAGTCCCGCCGTGACCCCCAGCGCGCCCGACGCCCCCGCGAAGGCCAGGAACGCGCCCCCGACCGCGAGCCCCGCGATCTGCCCGCCGGCCGAGGCGACGTTGAGCACCGACCGCCCCAGCACGAACGCGTCGCCGGGCAGCACCTCGGGCAGCATGGCCGCCCGCGCCGCGAAGAAGACCGGCGAGAGCACCCCCGTGCCCACGACCAGCGCCAGCATCGCCCACACCGGCAGCCCCGCCCAGGCCAGCAACCCGCAGGTGACCGCCCTGAGCAGCTCCCCCGCCACCATCAGCGCCCGCGCGGGCATCCGGTCGGCCAGGGACAGCAGGAACAGCCCGCCGAAGATGAACGGCAGCCACCCGGCCATGTACGCAGCGGCGGACAACCCGGGTGACCCGGTCCGCTCGTACACCAGGACCGACAGCGCCAGCATCTTGACCGAGTCGCCGACGATCAGCAGCACGAAACCGGCGAACAGGACCCGGAACTCCTTGACGGCGAACACCTCGCCGAACGTCGCACCCTTCACGTCCCCGATGCTCCGGCCACCCCTGCCGTCCGAGCGACTTCTTCGGATATAACCGAAAGGTGCTGGTGACGATCGAGGTCGTGCCGCAGGATCTGATGGCGAGCAGGTTCGCGATCTCCCCGCTGATCGAGACCATGCACGCGCAGTGGGTGCTGACGGGCCGCTACCGCGCGGGCGCCCACGGCGCGTGGGTGGCCCGGTGGCGCGAGACGCACAGGGAGCTGATGCGCCGGCACCCCGTGCTGCGCGCCGCCGGCGCGGTCAGCGGCAACAGGGGCGACGCGAACGTGGACTTCATCGCGCCCCCGCCGACCACCGTGGACGTGCCGTTCGAGGCGGAGCTGGCGGCCATGCGGGCGACCCCGCCGGCGCAGGCGCGCGCGGAGATCGAGCGGGTGCTGGCCAAGCGGCCCCCGGTGGCCCGCTGGGTCAGGGAGCTGCTGCTGGGGCCCGGGGTGGTGACGCGGTTCGCGGACGCGTACGAGGCGCTGTGGACGGAGATCCTCGCCCACGACTGGCCGCGCTTCCGTGCGATCCTGCAGCGGGACGTGGCCTACCGGGCCGGGCGGCTGGCCGCCTACGGCTGGCAGGCGGCGCTGGAGGACCTCAGCCCGAACGTGCACTGGCGGGCGGGCGGCCGGATCGAGATCGAGATGAGCTCGTCGGGCGACCATCGGCTCGGCGGCAAGGGGCTGCTCTTCGTGCCCTCGGCGTTCATGGAGACCATCGGCACCTATCTGGAGGACGACTGGCCGTACGCGATGGTCTATCCCGCCAGGGGGATCGCGGCCGCGCCCGCCCCGCCACCGCGGGACCTGGCCTCGCTGATCGGGCGCAGCCGGGCGCGCATCCTGGCCGAGCTGTCGGAGCCCGCCAGCACCACCCAGCTCGCCGCCCTGCTCGGGCAGAGCGTGGGCACGGCGGGCGGGCACATCGCCGCGCTGCGCAGGACGGGCCTCATCGCGGGCACCCGCACGGGCCGCAGTGTGTTGTACGCGCGCACGCCTCTGGGTGATGCGTTGGTCAACGGCTAGCCTGTGCTCCGGTAAGCACAAAGCTATAGTGGTTGCGCATCAGTTCTGCAAATCTGTTCACGGATCCCATCCAGGAGCGCGCGCATGAATGCCGCCGACGCCGTCCCCGAGGCTCAGGCCAGGTTCCCCCACGAGCTGATGTACGCGGCGGCCCAGCAGTACTACCTCGAGGACGCCACCCAGGGCGACATCGCCAAACGCCTCGGCGTCAGCAGGGCGACCGTGAGCCGGCTGCTGACCGAGGCGCGCAAGCAGGGCATCGTGGAGATCAAGGTGCACCGCCCGGCCGCGCTCGGCGACGGCCCGCTGGCCGCCGAGGTGGCGCAGGCGCTCGGCCTGGACCGCGTGCACCTGGTCCCCAAGGTCAGCGGCCCGGCGCTGGGCCCGTGGCTGGCCCCCGGGGTGGCCCGCGCGCTGGCCACCGCCGGCCTGGAGTCGGGCGACGTGGTGCTGGTCTCCTCCGGCACCACCGTGTACGAGTGCGCCCGCGAGGGCCTCGGCCACTACCCGGGCGTCACCATCGCCCCGGCCGTGGGCGGCCAGGAGGAGCCGCAGCCGTGGTTCCAGACCAACGAGACCACCCGCATCCTGGCGGAACGCATCGGCGGCGTGCCCGCCTACCTCTACGCGCCCGCGCTGCCGGGTCCCGAGCTGTTCTACTCGCTGCAGCACGAGCCCTCCGTGCGCCGGGTCATGGACCTGTGGGCGCACGCCAAGTGCGCCGTCGTGGGCGTCGGCTCACCCCCGCTGACCAGGCAGATGGTGCCCTCCCTGATGCCCCGCGACGCCGACGGCCTGCGCCAGGCGGTGGGCGACGTGTGCATGCGGATCTACGACCGCGACGGCGCCCCCGTCACGTATCCGGGCAGCGAGCGCCTGGTGGCCGCCAAGCCGGAGGAGCTGCGCCGCATCCCGCACACGATCGCCGTCGCGGTCGGCGCGGAGAAGGTGCTCTCGATCGTGGCAGGAGCCAAGGGCGGCTACTTCAACCAGCTCGTCACCGACACGCCGACGGCGGAGGGCCTCCTGGCAGCCGCTCACCAACTCTGAACATTTTTGCTGGACAAAGTTTCTGAACGCGCGCTAACGTGAGCCGCACCACAGGGTGTGCGCTCAAGTGAAGGCGTTCCCTGTGTCGGGGGCAGGTGCATCAGGACCCGGCGTAAGTGAGGAAACAACCCGTGAACAAAGCTCAGATGCGGACCTCCGCGTTCGCTGCGGCGGCAGTGCTCGCAGCCTCCATGCTGGCGGCCTGCGGCTCAGGCGGTGGCGGCGAGGCAGGCGGGGGCAGCGGTGGGGGCGACGTGCAGAACGCCAAGGTCGCCTTCCTCATGCCCGACCTGGCCTCGACCCGGTACGAGCTGCAGGACAAGCCTCTGTTCGAGGCCAGGATGAAGCAGCTCTGCCCGACCTGCGAGGTCATCTACCAGAACGCCGACTCCGACGCCGCCAAGCAGCAGCAACAGGCCAACTCCGCGCTCGCCCAGGGCGTCAAGGCCATCGTGATCGACCCGGTCGACTCCGCCGCGGCGGCCACCATCGTCAAGTCCGCGCAGGCGCAGCAGGTGCCGATCATCGCCTACGACCGGCCGATCCCGGCCACCCCCGCCGACTACTACATCTCGTTCGACAACGAGAAGATCGGCTCCATGATCGCCCAGTCGCTGGTCGAGCACCTCAAGGAGAAGAAGGCCGAGGGCGGCATCCTCCAGGTCAACGGCTCGCCGACGGACGCCGCCGCGCAGCTCATCAAGAAGGGCATCCACACCGCGGTGGACCCGAGCGGGTTCAAGCTGCTGGCCGAGTACGACACCCCCGACTGGCAGCCGGAGAAGGCGCAGACCTGGGTCAGCGGCCAGATCACCCAGTTCAAGGACCAGATCGTCGGCGTGGTCGCCGCCAACGACGGCACCGGCGGCGGCGCGATCGCCGCGTTCAAGGCCGCGGGCGTGCAGGTGCCGCCGGTCACCGGCAACGACGCCGAGGTGGCCGCCGCCCAGCGCATCATCGCGGGCGACCAGTTCAACACGATCTCCAAGCCCATCAAGATCGTGGCCGAGGCGTCGGCCAACGTGGCCTGGGAGTTCATGCAGGGCAGGAAGCCCGCGGGCAAGACCCAGCTCTACGACACGCCGTCCGAGCTGTTCGTCCCCACGGTCGTGACCACGGACAACATCAAGGAGGTGCTGTTCGACAGCGGCATCATGAAGGCCGCGGACGTCTGCACGGGCGAGTACGCCAAGGGCTGCGCGGAGCTCGGGATCCAGTGATGAGCGTTCTGTCACTGCGCGGGATCAGCAAGACCTTCGGCGCCGTGGCCGCGCTCACCGACATCGAGCTCGACGTCGCCGCCGGCCAGGTCGTCGCCGTCGTGGGCGACAACGGCGCGGGCAAGTCGACGCTGGTCAAGATCCTGTCAGGGGTGCACCCGCCGGACGGCGGCACGATCACGTTCGAGGGCCGCGAGGTGGAGATCCCCACCCCGGCCGCCGCCCACAGGCTGGGCATCGCCACGGTCTTCCAGGACCTGGCGCTCTGCGAGAACCTCAACGTGATCCAGAACCTCTTCCTCGGCCAGGAGATCCGCCCGCTGCGCCTGAACGACGTGGCCATGGAGACCCGCTCGTGGGAGCTGCTCCGTCAGCTCTCCGCCAAGATCCCGAGCGTGCGGGTGCCGGTCGCGGCGCTGTCGGGCGGCCAGCGGCAGACGGTGGCCATCGCCAGGTCGCTGCTCGGCGACCCCAAGGTCATCATCCTGGACGAGCCCACCGCCGCCCTCGGCGTGGCGCAGACGGCCGAGGTGCTCAACCTGGTCGAGCGGCTGCGCGAGAACGGCCTGGGCGTCATCATGATCAGCCACAACATGGCGGACGTGAAGGCCGTCGCCGACACCGTGGCGGTGCTGCGGCTCGGCCGCAACAACGGCGTCTTCGAGGTGGACAGCGTCTCCACCGAGGACATCATCGCCGCCATCACCGGCGCCACCGACAACGTGGTGTCCCGGCGAGCGCAGAGGGGACAGCAGTCGTGACGACAATGGCGACCGACCGCCAGGACGAGCGGCTCCAGCACCGCGAAGGGCTGCGCGGCGCGCTGGCCGACGTGGTCGAGCGGGCCCGCGGCGGCGACCTGGGCGTGATCCCGGTCGTGGTGGGGCTCATCGTCATCTGGTCGGTGTTCCAGATCCTGAACCCGATCTTCCTGTCCAGCGCGAACCTGGTGAACCTCACCCTGGAGTCCGCCGCCGTCGGCGTCATCGCGCTCGGCATCGTGTGCGTGCTGCTGGTGGGTCAGATCGACCTGTCCGTCGGCTCGGTCAGCGGCCTGTCGGGCGCGGTGCTGGCGGTCCTGTTCGTCAGCGAGGGGCTGCCGGTCTGGCTGGCCGTCCTGGCCTCGGTGCTCATGGGCGCGGTCATCGGGTGGCTGTACGGGCAGCTGTTCAACCGGTTCGGCGTGCCGAGCTTCGTGATCACGCTGGCCGGGCTGCTCGCCTTCCTCGGGCTCCAGCTCTACGTGCTGGGCACCAAGGGCTCGATCAACCTGCCCTTCGACTCGGGGCTGGTGAACTTCGCCCAGCTCGACTTCGTACCGGCCTGGTTGTCCTACACCTTCGCCGTCGTCGCGGCCGTCTGGCTGTTCGTCAGCGGCTTCCTGCACGCGCGGGAGCGCCGCAAGGCCGGGCTGTCGGCCAGGAGCGTCTCCACGCTGGCCGTCAGGAGCGTGGCGCTGCTGGCGGTGCTGGCCTTCGTGGTCTGGTACCTCGGGCAGACGCGCGGCGTGGGCTGGATGTTCGTCTTCTTCGTGGCACTGGTGCTGATCATGCACTACCTGCTGTCGCGGACGAAGTGGGGCCGCGCCGTCTACGCCGTGGGCGGCAACGTGGAGGCCGCGCGCCGGGCGGGCATCAACGTCAAGGCGATCTACACCTCCGTGTTCGTGCTCTGCTCGACGTTCGCGGCCGTCGGCGGCATCCTGGCCGCGGCCCGGCTGGCGGCGGCCAACCAGAGCAGCGGCTCGGGCGACGTCAACCTCAACGCCATCGCGGCGGCCGTCATCGGCGGCACCAGCCTGTTCGGCGGGCGCGGCACGGCGTTCGGCGCGCTGCTCGGCATCATCGTCATCCAGTCCATCTCCAGCGGCCTGACGCTGCTCAACCTCGACTCCTCCATCCGGTTCGTGGTCACCGGGGCGGTGCTGCTGCTCGCCGTCATCGTCGACTCCGTGTCGCGCCGGTCCAGGACCTCCCACGGCAGGGCCTGATGGCGATCATCTGCGTGGACGCGGGCACCACGGTCATCAAGGCCGTCGGGTACGGCTCCTCGGGCGCCGAGGTCGCCGTCTCCCGGCGTGAGACCGTCGTGTCCAGGCCCGCGCCCGGCCACGCCGAGCAGGACATGCACGCCGTCTGGGACGCGGTCGCGGCCACCGTGCGCGAGGTCGCGGCCCAGGTCGGCGGGGCCGACCTCGTGGCGGTCACGGCCCAGGGCGACGGCTGCTGGCTGGTGGACGCGGACGGCGAGCCGACCGGGCCCGCCATCCTCTGGAACGACGCCAGGGCCGCCGCCATCGTGGACCGGTGGACCCGCGACGGGCTGGCCGCCGAGGCGTTCCGGCGCAACGGCTCCTCCGCCGCGTCCGGGCTGCCGCACGCCATCCTCACCTGGCTGCGCGAGCACGGCCCCGGGCGGCTGGCCCGGTCCAGCGCCATGCTGACCTGCGGCGGGTGGATCTTCTCCCGGATGACCGGCGAGCTGGTCGCCGACGAGTCCGACGCCTCGGCGCCGTTCATGGACCTGCGGGCGCGGGCGTACGCGCCTGAGCTGCTGTCCCTGTTCGGGCTGGACTGGGCCGAGCGGCTGCTCCCCCAGATCCGCCCCTGCCCCGTCGCCGGGCTGAGCGACGGGGCCGCCGCCGCGCTCGGGCTGCCCGCCGGCACGCCCGTCGTGATGGCCCCGTACGACATCGCCTCGACCGCGCTGGGCGCGGGGGCGGTGGAGCCCGGGCAGGCGTGCGGCATCCTCGGCACGACCCTGTGCACCGAGGTCGTCGTCGGCTCCCCCGACCTGGAGGGCGAGCCGACCGGCATCACGATCGCGCTGCCCGGCGGCTACCTGCGGGCGTTCCCGACCTTCGCCGGGACCGAGGTGGTGCAGTGGACGTGCCGGCTGCTGGGGCTGTCGGCACCCCACGAGCTGGGCGAGCTGGCGATGCTGAGCCGGCCGGGGGCGGGCGGGCTGACGTTCCTGCCGTACCTGTCGCCGGCGGGCGAGCGGGCGCCGTTCTCCGACCCGCTGGCCAGGGGATCACTGCTGGGCATGTCGTTCGAGCACGACCGCTCGGACGTGGCCAGGGCGGCGCTCGAAGGGCTCACCATGGTCATCCGTGACTGCCTGGCGGCCACCGGCGCCGCGCCGACCGAGCTGCGCGTCTGCGGCGGCGGCTCGGCCAGCGCCACCTGGCTCGGGCTGATCGCCGACGTCACCGGGCTGCCCGTGCGGCGCTCGGCCGACGCCGAGGTGGGGGCGCGGGGGGCGTACCTGGTGGGGCTGGCCGCCACCGGCGCCGCGCCGTCCGTCGCCACGGCCGCCGCCGAGCACGTACGGCTGCGCGACGCCGTCGAGCCCGACCCCGGGCGCCGCGACCTCTACGACCGGCTCTTCGCCGACTTCCTCGCCCTGCGCGGCGACACCGCGCGTACCTGGCCGCTGCTGGCCGACCTGCGGAGCCGTACATGAGCGGGTGGATCGGCATCGACCTCGGGACGCAGAGCGTACGGGCGATGGCCGTCGCCGCGGACGGCCGGGTGCTCGGCACCGGCAGCCGCCCGCTGACCAGCCACCGCGACGGGCCCCGGCACGAGCAGGACCCCGAGCAGTGGTGGCGCGAGCTGGCCGCCGCCACCCGCGAGGCCATGCGTTCCGTGGACGGGCCCGTCGAGGGCGTGGCGGTGGCCGCGACCTCTGGAACGATCCTGCTCACTGACCCCGCCGGCCGTCCCCTGACGCCCGCCCTCATGTACGACGACCGCCGCGCCGACGCCACCCTGGCCAACGAGGTGGGCGCGCAGGTGTGGGAGCGGCTCGGCTACCGGCGCATGCAGCCCAACTGGGCGCTGCCGAAGCTGCTGTGGCTGCTGCGCGACGCCCCCGCCGGCGTCCGGCTCGCCCACCAGAACGACTTCGTCAACCGGCGGCTGACCGGGCACCCGGTGGCCACCGACCTGAGCAACGCGCTCAAGACCGGCGTGGACCTCGTCGAGGAGCGCTGGCCGATGGACGTGTTCGACGCGCTGGGGGTGCCGGGCGAGCTTCTGCCCGAGGTGGTGCGGCCCGGCACGCGGCTCGGCGTGGTGTGCGCGGCGGCGGCCGAGGAGACCGGGATCCCCGCCGGCACGCCGGTGGTCGCCGGGAGCACCGACGGCTGCGCGGCCCAGCTCGGCGCCGGTGCCCTGCGGCCGGGGAGCTGGAACTCGGTGCTGGGCACGACGCTCGTGCTGAAGGGCGTGACCGAGCAGCTCATCCACGACCCGCTCGGGGTGGTGTACTCGCACCGGGCGCCGGACGGCTCGTGGCTGCCGGGCGGGGCCTCCAGCACGGGCGCGGGCGCGCTGACCCGCGACCTGCCGGGCCGCGACCTCGACGCGCTGAGCGCCGAGGCGGCGACCCGCACACCGGGCACTGAGTTCGCGGTCACCTATCCGCTCGTGTCGCGCGGCGAGCGCTTCCCCTTCGCCGCCCCCGACGCCGAGACCTTCACCCTCGGCGAGCCCGCCGACGACGTGGAGCGCTACGCCGCCATCCTGCTCGGGGCGGCGTTCGTCGAGCGCCTGTGCTTCGACTACCTCGACCTCCTCGGCGCCCCCGTGGACGGCGAGATCATCCTGACCGGCGGCGCGACGAGGAGCGCGTACTGGACCCGGCTCAGGGCCGACGTCCTGGAGCGACCTGTGACGCTGCGGGAGAACGCCGAGCCCGCGCTGGGCATGGCCGTCCTGGCGGGCGGCGACCCGGCGAGCATGATCAGGACCAGGGCGGTCGTCGAGCCGTCCGGGGCCGACCTGCGCGAGCCGTACCTGCGTTTCGTCGCCGAGCTGGAACGGCGGGGCTGGCTCGACGCGACCGCCGCCGCACACGCCCGCGAGAGGACCACCACCCGATGACCGACCTCGTGCTCGTCCGCCACGGCGAAACCGTCTGGCACGCCGAGAACCGCTACGCCGGGCTCACCGACGTCGAGCTGACCCCGCGCGGCCTCGCCCAGGCCGCCCAGCTCGCCGGCTGGGCGGCGGGCGCGGGCCTGGAGGCGGTCTGGGCCTCCCCGCTCAGCCGCGCCAGGATCACCGCCGAAACCGCGGCCAAGGCCGTCTCGCGCCGCGGCCACGCCGCCGGCTCACCCACCACCGACCCCGGCTCGCACGCCACCGAGGCGACCACGGCCGGCGCCACCGGCGCGGCGGTGCCGGTGCGGCTGGACGAGCGGCTGCGTGAGCTGGACTTCGGCCAGGGCGACGGTCTCACCTCGGCCGAGATGAAGGCCCGCTTCCCCGAGGCCCGCGCCGCGTTCGAGGCCGACCCCGCCGCCAACCCGCTGCCCGGCGGCGAGGACCCGCACCGGGCCGCCGACCGGTTCGTCGCCGCGCTAGGTGACATCGCAGCCGCGCACCTCGGCGGCCGGGTGCTGGTGGTCGCGCACACCACCGCCATCAGGCTGGCCCTGTGCCGTCTCATCGGGGTGCCGCTGGGCGAGTACCGGCGGCTGTTCCCGCGCCTGGACAACTGCGCCCTGACCGAGCTGCGCCTGCGCGACGGACAGGTGGCGATGCTGCAGTACAACTCCCCGATTGGAGCCGTTCGTTGACCATCCGAGTCCTTGCCGCCGGCGACCACTTCGTCCAGAACCGCCTGCTCATCGACGCCATCCGGCACGCGGTCCCCGGTGAGGTGGACATCCGCGAGCTGACGCTGCCGTGGCCGGTGGTGCCGTTCGGCCGGGTGGGCGAGGTGGACGAGGCCTCCGACGTGGAGGAGGAGCTGATCGAGGCGTTGCGCGGCGTGGAGGTGTGCGTGACGCAGATGGCCCCGCTGACCAAGCGCGTCCTGGACGCCTCGCCCGACCTGCGGCTGTTCTGCGTGAGCAGGGGCGGTCCCGTCAACGCCAACCTGGAGGCCGCCGCGCGGGCCGGGGTCGCGGTGACGTTCGCGCCGGGCCGCAACGCGGTGGCCACCGCCGAGCACACGCTGGCCATGCTGCTGGCCGCCACCCGCCGCATCCCGCAGACGCACGCCGACCTGGCGGCGGGCGTGTGGCGCGGCGACTACTACACCTACGACAACGTGGGCCCCGAGCTGGAGGGCAACACGGTCGGCCTGGTCGGCTACGGCGCGATCGGCCGCCGCGTGGCGCGCATGCTGGCGGGGTTCGGCGCCGACGTGCTCGTGTACGACCCGTACGTGACCGCGCCGAACAGCGTCGAGCTGCCCGAGCTGCTCGAACGTTCGCTGTTCGTCTCCCTGCACGCCCGCGCCACCGCGGAGACCGCCGGCCTGATCGGCGCCGCCGAGATCGCGGCCATGCCCAGGGGCTCGGTCCTGGTCAACTGCGCCAGGGGCGCGCTGCTCGACTACGACGCCCTGTGCGACGCGCTCGATTCCGGCCACCTGTTCGGCGCCGCGATGGACGTCTTCCCCGAGGAGCCCATCCCGCCGGGCTCCCGGCTGCTCGCGACGCCGAACCTGGTCATGACCCCGCACCTGGCGGGCGCGAGTAAGGAGACGGCGCGCAAGGCCGCCGCGATCGTGGCCGCCGACGTGGCCCGCTACGTGCGCGGCGAGCCCCTGGCCCACCTCGCTACCCCTTGAGCGCCCCCGCCATCAGGCCGCGCATGAAGAACCTGCCCAGCAGGATGTAGATCAGCATCGTCGGGACGGACGCGAGGATGGCCGCCGCCATCTGCTGGCTGTACGGGGTGGCCTGCGCGCCGGCGATGTTGTTCAGCATCACGGTCGTGGGCCAGCTCGTCGGCCCGGTGAGGAAGACGGCGAACAGGAAGTCGTTCCAGAGCGAGGTGAACTGCCAGATGATCACCACGGCGACGGCCGGCCCCGACACGGGCAGCACCACCGACCAGTACGCCCGCAACATCCCGGCCCCGTCCACCCGCGACGCCTCGATCAGCTCGTCGGGGATGGTCACGTAGTAGTTGCGGAAGATCAGCGTGCAGATCGGGATGCCGTAGACCACGTGCGCGAGCACCAGCCCGGGGATGCCGCCGTAGAACACCCCCTGCAACCCGGCGAACTCGTCGATCGACACCAGGAGCTGCACCAGCGGGATCATCACCCCCTGGTACGGGATGAACATCCCGAACAGGAACAGCGTGAACAGCACGTCCGCCCCGGGAAAGCGCCACTTGGACAGCACGTACCCGTTCATCGAGCCGAGCGCGCACGACAGCAGCGAGCCGGGGACGGCGAGCAGCACGCTGTTCCACAGCCCGGGGGCGAGCTTCTCCCACGCCACCCGCCACGCCTCGGTCGTCCAGGTTTGCGGCAGGTTCCAGGCCTGGCCGGGGTCCGCCTCGGTGAGCGGCTTGAAGCTGGTGGCGAGCAGGACGTAGATGGGGATCAGGAAGACCACCACGAACAGCAGCAGCAACCCGAACCGGGCCCAGCCGAAGACCGCCGCCCTGCGCCCGGCCACCGCCGTCATGAGCGCCTCTCCTTACGCACGGACCAGATCAGGTACGGGATCACGAAGATCGCCACGCTGAGCACGATGTACGCCGCGATCGTGGCCCCCTTGGCCGGGTCGTTGGAGTCGAACACGGCCACCCACATGAACACCGCGGGCACGTCCGTGACGATCTGCTTGCCGGACACCGCCACGATCAGGTCGAAGACCTTGAGCGAGATGTGCCCCAGGATGATCAGCGCGGACAGCGTGACCGGCCGCAGCAGCGGCAGCACCACGTGCCGGTAGACGCCCCACTCGGAGCAGCCGTCCACCCGCGCGGCCTCTCGCAGCTCCTCGGGCACGCCCCGGAAGCCGGCCAGGAAGAGTGCCATGACATATCCGGACATCTGCCAGATGGCCGGCAGCGCCATCGCCGCCATGCCCCACTCCTGGTCCCGGAACCACTGCCACTGCGGCAGCCCGATCCAGTCGAAGAGCCGGTTCAGCCCGACCGCCCGCTCCTGCGTGCCCGAGTTCATCAGCCACCGCCACACGATGCCGGTCGCCACGAACGAGATGGCCATCGGGAACAGGTAGATCGCCCGGAACGTGCCCTCGCCCCTGATCCCCTTCTCCATGAGGAACGCCAGGAACCAGCCCAGCGCCAGCGCACCCAGCACGAACACGATCGTGAACATGATCGCGTGGTTGACCGAGAGGTGCCAGCGCGGCTGATCCCAGATGTCGATGAAGTTCTGCAGCCCCACGAACCGTCCCTCGGAGACCGCGTCGTGCTGGTCGGTCATGGCGACCCGGAAGTTCCAGCCGAGCATGCCGTACACGAACACGCCGATCAGGATGATCGACGGCGCGACGAGGAGCAGTCCGGGCAGCCACGTACGTGCCCGCCTCACAAGCTTTCCCTCCCGGGGGACGGCCGGCCGCGACCGTCCCCCGTGTGCCGAGTCACTGGGCGTTGGCCGTGGCCGCGTCGGCCAGCCCCTGCTGCAGCGCCTTGACGTCCTTGCTGCCGACGTAGAGCCCGACCGCCTCGTTGATCGCGGCCAGCCACGGCTGGTTCACCGCCACGCCGTGCTGGATCGAGCCGGCGAGCTTGTTGCTCGACCAATCCTTCAGCGCGTCGGCCAGGTAGTCGGTGTAGAGCGACTGGTCGGCGTCCTTGCGGGCGGGGATGGAGCCCTTCATCGGGTTGAAGGCGTCCTGGCCCTCCTTGCTGGCCGCGACCTTCAGCCAGGCCATCGCCCCGTCACGGTTCTTCGCGCCCTTGGGCAGGGTGAAGCTGTCGGACAGCCACAGGTAGGTGCCCTCGGTGCCCGGCGCGGGCGCCCAGTCGAAGTCCGTCTTCGACTTCTTGCCCAGCCCGCCCTCCGGCGGGTTGTGGAAGTAGCCGTACGCCCAGTCGCCCATGATGTTGAACGCCGCCTGGCCGTCGGCCACCTGCTTGGCGGCGGGCTGCCAGTCGTCCTGCGGGTCGCCCGCGTACTCCATGATCTTGGCGAAGTTGGTCAGCGCGGTGGTCACCTGCGCGCTGTTCCAGTCGGCGCCCGGCTTGAACAGGGCGTTGTAGGCGTCGGCGCCGAGCGTACCGAGCAGCACGCTCTCCATCAGGTGGGTGACCGTCCACTCCGACCCGATCGACAGCGGGATCTTGCCCTTGGCCTTGACCTTCTCCAGCGCCGCGAGGAACTCCTCGATCGTCTTCGGCGCGGCGGCGACCCCGGCCTCCTTCAGCACGGCGGGGTTGAACCACAGCACGTTCGAGCGGTGGATGTTCACCGGGACGGAGTAGATCTTGCCGTCGACGCTGATCTGCTCGACGAGCTGGGCGGGGAAGACGTCCTTGAGCTTCAGCTCGTCGTAGAGGGCTGTGAGGTCCTCCAGGTTGCCCGCCTTGATGTAGCCCTGCAACTCGGCGCCCGCGTGCCCCTGGAAGGTGTCGGGCGGGGTGTTGGCCTGGAGCTTCGACTGCAGCAGCGCCTTGGCCTTGTCACCAGAGCCGCCGGCCACCGCCGCGTCGAAGAAGGTGTAGTTCGGGTTCTTCTCCTCGAAGATCTTCCTCATCGCCTTCAGGCCGTCGGCCTCACCCGGCCCCGTCCACCAGGAGAAGACCTCAACCTGCTGTTTACCGCCACCACTCGCGGCGGGCGCCTGGCTCGCGGTTCCGCCGCCGCCGCCTCCACAGGCCGCCAGGCCGAGCACGCTCGCCATCGTGATCGATACGGCAGCTAACCATCGTCGCATCCCACACCATCCCTTCGAAGTCCCCCGAAGTCGCGGTGATTTGACAACGTTGTCAACAACGGCTATCAACCCACCTCGGGCCGCGCTCAGTCAAGGGGATGGGCGGTAACAGCTCCGCATACCCGGCGGTCAGGCGACGCGCTCCAGCGTGCCGTCAGAACTCGTCACGACCGTGACGCCGTAGTCGTGACCGGTGCCGGTCAGATCGCCGCCGTCGGCGGCCACCACCAGCGCGCCCTTCGACACGCCCAGCCCCACCAGGGAGATCAGGCCGCAGCCGCCGTCGGGCAGCCACGTGGTCAGCACCACGTCCGTCTCGGCCAGGCGGACGGGCAGGTCCAGCTCGGCCATCCTGGCCAGCAGCCCCGTGTGGGACAGGCGGGCGCCGTCGGCCAGCAGTACGGCGAGCTGCCGCTTGGCGTCGAGCGCGGGCAGCGCGGTGGGCTCCAGCGTGAGCAGGCAGCGGAAGTCGATCGTGTCGAGCGCCGGGCCCAGCGAGACCACCTGGCGCACCCTCGACTCCTCCGCCGCCAGGATCGCCGTCTCCGCCAGGTCGGGCGTGGTGATCAGGACGCGGGCGTCGCACTCGCGCAGCCAGGCCGCCAGCTCGGCCGCGCCGAGCCCCGGATCGATCGGCGCCGCCACCCCGCCGGCGGCCACCACCGTGTGGACCGCCAGCGTCTGCGCACCCGCCGTGGACACGTGCACCCCCACCACCTGGTCACGCCGGGCGCCCCTGCACACCAGCCCGGAGGCCGCCCTGGTCACCTCGGTCACCAGCCTGCGGTAGCCGTAGACCAGGCCACCACGCAGGTCGATGAGGGCGGGGCGGTCACCGCGCTCGTAGGCCCGGCGGAACACTTCGTCGATCACGGTGCCGGTGGTCGAGGCGGTGGGTCTCATGCCCGTCAACGTACGGCCGCCGGGGCGGCCGGGCATCCACCGATGTATGTAGGCGGCTGTGCATTCCCGCGCGACGACCACGCGAGGTGGGCGGGCCCGAGCCCTGCGCGACTCGAGCCCGCTGTCACACGCCCGGATCCGGGCCCCCACCCCTCCGAGAAGGCCCGGCCCCGTGTTGACGTGTGACGTCCCCGACCGATCGGCCGCGGCGCCCCCGTCGCGAGGGGCGAGGAACGCGCGGTGCGGTCGATCACGGAAGAAACGGTAGGCGTGCACAGGGCCCCCGCACATGCGCTGACATGGCCATTCGACGATGTACGCGGGATGTGTAGAAGACTCAGCGGCTGCCGATCACCCATGCGGCGATCTGTGTACGCGTGGCGAAACCCAGCTTCGCCAGGATGTTGGCCACGTGCCGGGCGACGGTCGCCGGGCTGATGACGAGCTCGGCGGCGATGCCCCGGTTGCTCAGCCCCCTGGCGACCAGCTCGGCGATCTCCTGCTCCCTGGGTGTGAGTCTGCTGTCCTGGCGGGCCGGCACGACCGGCGCGGCCGGCGGCTCGGGCAGGTGGCCCTCCAGCGCGCAGGCCACCGCCTGGTCGGCGGTCAGCCGCATGCCCTCCGCCCACAACACGCCGACGACCGCCTCACCGAGGCTCTCCCTGGCCGGCCGCAGCACGTCCTCGGTGCGGGCGTCCGGCTGCCGCCCGCCCAGCGTCACCGCGGCGGCCACCAGCAGGACCGCCCGCCGGTGGTCGCCCTCGGCCGTGACCAGCGCCGCCCACGCCTCCAGCCGCCGCGCGACGCCGGCCCGCAGGCCCGCGTCGCGGCTGAGCACCAGCGCCTCGGTGAGCCTGGCCCTGGCCTCCGCCAGGTCGCCCTCGTCCAGCGCCACCCGGCCGAGCCCGGCCAGGCAGCTCACGATCTGCTGCCTGGCGTCCACGTGCCGCAGCAGACGCAGGCCCGACGCGTAGTGCCGCTTGGCGCCGGCCGGGTCGCCCGTCCTCCTGGCCACCTGGGCCAGCCCGATGTGCCCGAACGTCTGCCCGTAGTGGTTGTCGAGCTCCTGGCTGATCGTCAGCACCTCCTGGTAGGCGCGCCGCGCCTCGTGCAGGCGGCCCTGGTGCAGGCCGTAGCGCGCTCTCGTGGCCTGGGCCAGCGACTCAAGGACGAGGTCGCCGGACTGCCTGGCCGTGTCGAGGGCGCGGTCGAGTGCCGCCTGCTCCCCGGTGAGCTGGGCCAGTGCGATCGTGCCGACGGCCTCGCCATAGACGTCCTTGGCGGCGGCGCACAGCTCCAGCCCCGCGCGGATGTGCCGCATGGCCGGCTCGAAGTCGCCCGCCGCCAGCGCCAGCTCCCCCCGGACGACCGTGGCCCGGCCGCGCAGCCCCGGCGGCACCTGCGGGGCGTCGAGGGCGAGCAGCCGGTCGAGCCGCTCGGTGGAGTCGAGCTTGCGCCCGCTGCCGATCAGCAGGAAGCGGATGTCGGTCAGCAGGGTGAGCGCGGTCTCCGGCATGCCGATGGCGATCGACCAGTCGCAGGCGGAGTTCACCTCGGCCTTGAGGCCGTCGAAGAGGTTGACGTAGCGCTCGACCACCGGCCACGACGTGCGCACTCCGGGGGCCAGCGACTCCTTGAACCTGGTGGCCAGCCTGGCCAGCGCCGTCAGGTGGCGGCGGCGCAGCTCGGCCTCCTCCCCCGACTCGGCCAGCTGCTCCAGCGCGTACTCGCGGACGGTCTCCAGCAGCCGGTATCGCGCGTGCCCGGCCACCTCGCCGTCGAGCACGACCAGCGACTTGTCCACCAGGTCGCAGAGGCGGGGCAGCACCTCCTCCTCTGCGAGCCCGGGGCCGGAGCAGACCCACTCGGCCAGGTCCAGTGTCCAGGAGGAGCGGAAGGCGGCCGTACGGCGCAGCAGCAGCCGCTCCTGCGGGGTGAGCAGCCGGTAGCTCCAGTCCACCGCCGCCCTGAGCGTGCGGTGCCGGGCCGGAGCCGTACGGGCGCCGCCCGCCAGCAGCCTGAACCGGTCGTCCAGCCGCTCGACGAGCTGCCCCACGGACAGCACCCGCACCATGGCGGCGGCCAGCTCGATCGCCAGCGGCAGCCCGTCGAGCGCCCGGCACAGCTCCACCACCTGCGGGCGGGTGCGGCCGGTCAGCTCGAAGCCGGGCCGCGCCGCCGTGGCCCTGGCCACGAACAGCCGCACCGCCTCGCTCTCGCCGCCCTGCCCATGCCCAGGTGTTCGGTGCTCACCCACGGACAGCGGCGGCACCCGCCACACCGTCTCGCCGGGCACCCGCAGCGGCTCCCTGCTGGTGGCCAGCACCGTCACCCCGGGGCAGGCCCGCAGGAGGTCACGGCAGAGCTCCGCGCACTCCCCGATGACCGGCTCGCAGTTGTCGAGCAGCAACAGCACGTGCCGGTCGCCGATCGTCTCGGCCAGGTCGCCGGAGATGCCGAGCGTGGCGGCGACGTGCCCGGCCAGCCGGCCCTTCTCCAGGTCGGCCAGCTCGCTGACGTACACGCCGCCCGCCTGTGCCGCGGCCAGCCGGGAGGCCAGCCGCAGGGCCAGCCGGGTCTTCCCGATGCCGCCCGCGCCGCACAGCGTCACGAGGCGGGAGACGCGCATCAGGTGCCCGAGCTCGTCGAGGTCGGCCTCCCGGCCCACGAACGGGTTCGGCTCGGCCGGGAGGTTGCCGGGGTGCGCGAGTCGCTGCATCACTGTGAGTGTGTCATCAACCACGCTTCGCGCCCAGACCTTATTCGATGGAGAAGTGCCGGTCGGCGTGGGCACACTCACACCATGGCCGATGAGCCGCTCGAGCTCGGCGAGATGTCCTTCTCCGAGTGGTACGCCCACACCGACAAGATGGCGGAGGTCGGCTTCCTCGCCATCGCCACGAAACTGCCGTCCCTGATCCGCCAGGCGATGCGGATGGCCTGGCGGGCCAGCCCCCGCGACACCCTGGCCACCGTCGTGCTGAACCTGCTCGGCGGCCTCTTCACCGCGTTCGGCCTGCTGGCCACCACCGGCGTCCTGACCGCCCTGTTCAGCGAGGGCCCCACGCCCGACCGCGTCACGGCCGCCCTGCCCAGCCTCGCCCTGGTCGCCGGGGCCGCCGTGCTGCGCACGAGCATGCAGGCCGGCGCGGGCTGGGCGCAGGCCCGCCTCGACCCGCAGGTCACCCGGCTGACGGAGGAGCGCCTGTACGGCCTGACCAGCCAGGTGAGCCTGGCGGCCTTCGACGACCCGGAGTTCCACGACGCCCTGCAACGGGCCAGGCTGCGCGGCGTGGCCATGGCCGACTCGGTGGTCACCTGCACCATCGACGTGGTGACGGGATGCGTCGGCATCGTCGCCGTGGCTGGCGTGCTGGGCGTGCTGCACCCGGTCCTGCTCCCGCTCCTCCTGCTGGCCGTGCTGCCCGACGCCTGGGCCGCCGTCCGCAGCGCCCGCATGCAGTACGCGACCATGTACTCGCTCATCCCGGCCAACCGCCGCAAGTGGATCATCGCCCAGCTGCTGGCGGAGCGGGAGCCGGCGGCCGAGGTGCGCGCGTTCACGATGCGCGGCTTCCTGCTGCGCATGTACGACGCGGTCGCCAAGGCCGAGCAGGACGTCATGCTGCGCCTGGCCCGCCGCCAGACCGTGGCCCGGCTGGCGGGCGAGGCCCTCGGCGGTCTCGGCGCCGCCCTGGTCTACGTGGCGCTCGGCGTGCTGCTGGCGATCGGCGCCATCCCGCTGGCCGTGGCCGGCACCGCCGTCCTGGCCATCCGCTCGGCCCAGGGCTCGCTCGGCCAGCTCATGTTCTCCACCAACCGCCTCTACGAGGAGGGCCTCTACTTCACCGACTTCCTCGACTTCTGCGCCGACGCCGAACGCCGGATCCCCGCCGACCGCCCCACCCCCATCCCGGACAGCTTCGAGCGCATCACCGCCACCGACGTCGCCTTCACCTACCCCGGCGCCGCCACCCCGGCTCTGCGCGGGGTGTCGATCGAGATCAAGCGGGGCGAGGTGATCGCGTTCGTCGGTGAGAACGGCTCAGGCAAGACCACTCTGGCCAAGATCCTGGCCGGCCTGTACGAGCCCGACACCGGCACCGTCCGCTGGGACGACACCGACCTGCGCCAGGTCAGCCCCGAAGCGCTGCGCTCCCGCACCGCCGTCATCGCCCAGGACCACACCCGCTGGCCGCTGACCGCCCGCTACAACATCACCATGGGCACCGACAAGGGCGAGCCCGCCCTGCACGCCGCCGCCACCGTGGCCGGCGCCGACGAGGTCATCGCCGATCTGCCGCACGGCTACCGCACCCTGCTCGACCGCCGCTTCAAGGACGGTCACGAGCTGTCCGGCGGCCAGTGGCAGCGCATCGCCGTCGCCCGCGGCTTCCACCGCGACGCCGACCTGCTGATCTGCGACGAGCCCACCGCCGCCCTCGACGCCCGCGCCGAACACGCCCTGTTCGAACGCATCCGCCACCACGCCGACGGCCGCACCGTCCTGCTCATCACCCACCGCCTGGCCAGCGTCCGCTACGCCGACCGCATCTACGTGCTCGACCACGGCCTGGTCACCGAGGAAGGCGACCACGACACCCTGATGGCCCTCGACGGCCTCTACGCCGACCTCTACACCTTGCAGGCCACCGCCTACCGGTGAGCCCGGCTCAGCGCAGCGCCGCCTCGATGACGGCCCTGGCGATGGTGGCCACGGCGTCCACCCGCCTGCCCGGCCGCTCCAGCACCACCCCCACCGCCACCTCGGGCGCCTCGGCGGGCGCGAACGCCGTGATCACGGCATGCTCGCCGGGCACGGCCTCCGAGGCGGCGGTCTTGGCCGCCATCCGCATCCCGGGGACCCCGGCCCCCGTCCCCGACGCGGGTGCGACGGCGGTCATCATGGCCGCCAGGTACCGCGCCGACATCGGCGGCACGGCCGTGCGGTACGGCACGGGCGAGGCCCGGTGCATCACGGCCCCGTCCGCCAGCCGCACCTCCTCCACCAGGTAGGGCCGCATCAGCACCCCGTTGTTGGCCACGGCCGCCGACAACATGGCCACCATCAGCGGCGTCACCCGGTTGTCGTGGTGCCCGATGGCCGCCAGCGCCATCTGGGTCCTGTCCGTGACGGCCGGATACCGGCTGGGCGTGGCGAGCAGCGGGATCCGCAACTGCCCGCCGTTGAACCCGAACGCCTCCGCCTGGTCCCGCAGCAGGTCCTGCCCGAGCTGCAGCCCGATGGCGGCGAAGGCGGCGTCGCAGGACGCCTGGAACGCGTAGGCGAGCGTGGGCCGCCCGGCCCCGCACCGCCCGGCGTCCAGGTAGGCCGGCGCTCCTGGCAGCCGCAGCCGCGCGGGCGCGTCGATCGGCGCCATCGGCGAGTACTCGCCGGAGGCCAGCGCCGCCGCCGCGGTGACCAGCTTGAACGTGGAGCCGGGCGGATAGAGCTGGTTCAGCGCCCGGTTGAGCAGCGGCTGGGCGGGCGACTGCCTGAGCCGCCGAGCCGTCTCCGCCAGCAGCCCCTTGTCGAAGGTGGTCAGCACGTTCGGGTCGTACGTCGGGTACGTGGCCAGCCCCAGCACGGCCCCGGTCGCCGGGTCGAGGGCCACCACCGCCCCGGGGATGCCGGCGGTCCGCAGCCCCTGGTAGGCCGCCCGCTGCACCCGGTCGCGGATCGTCAGCCGCACGTCGGCGCCCTCGACGGCCCCGTCCCCGACCAGCGACCTGACCCTGACCTTCGCGTCGTCGCCCGACAGCACAGTGTCCTGCGCCTGCTCGATGCCGGTGGTGCGGTGCAGCGACACGTGGCCGGTGAGCGCCGCGTACTCCTCGCCGCGCGGGTAGGCGCGCCGGTACCGGTACGGGCCGCCCGTGGTCCGCAGGCTGGTGGCGACGGGCGTGCCGTCGTAGGTGCGGATGTCGCCGCGCGGGCGGCCGTACCTTTCGATCAGGGCCCGCTCGTTCCTGCGGTCGGCGTTCAGCGCGGGCGAGCCGAAGGCCTGGATGAGCGTGATGTGCGCGAGCAGCGCGAACAACATCACGGCGCACAGCTTCGCGACCCGGCTCAGCGGGACGTCGAGCCACCTCCCCCTCGATCCAGCCATGGATCGAGGTGTAGCAACCGGGCCGCAAAGGCCGGGCTAGAGGAGGCTGCGGTAGTAGGAAATCTTGTGGTGGATGTAGCTCTGGCGCTCGGCCAGGTTCGCGATCTGGGCCTGGACCTGCCGGTCGTGCTCCTCCAGGAGCTTGATGCGGTCGGGGACGGTGTGGTCGCCGGCGCGGACCAGCTCGGCGAAGCGCAGCATCGTGGCGATGGGCATGCCCGTGTCACGCAGGCAGCGCACCATGCCGAGCCAGCCGATGTCCTCCTGGCTGAACCTGCGCTGCCCGGCCGCGTTGCGGTCGACCCGCTCCAGCAGGCCGATCTTCTCGTAGTAGCGGAGGGTGTCGATGCTGAAGCCGGTCTCCTCGACGACCTCCGCCGGTGTGTACACGCTCACAAGACCAAGAATCTCACCTGGAGTGCACTCCAGGTCAACCGGTTTGACATGGAGTGCGCTCCAGGTCCCAGCATCTGCGCCATGAACATCGCACTGGGCACGATCCCGTTCGGCACCGCCGTGGACCTGGGCACCACCTTCGCCATCCTGGACCGGTTCGTGGAGGCCGGCGGCACCCGGCTCGACACGGCCAACAACTACCCGTTCTGGGTGGAGGGCCGGTCGGGTGACGAGAGCGAGCTGGCCATCGGCGCGTGGCTGGCCGCCCGCGGCAACCGGGACGAGGTCGTCATCGGCACGAAGGTGGGCGCCCGCCCTGCGGTCCCCGGCGACCTGACCCTGGACTCGGCCGAGGGCCTGTCGGCCGCCGCCGTCGCCAGGGGTGCGGAGGGCAGCCTGAAGAGGTTGGGGACGGACTACATCGATGTGTATTGGTCGCACATCGAGGACCGTTCCGTCCCGCTGGAGGAGACCCTGCGGGCCTTCGACGAGCTGGCCCGGGCCGGCAAGGTGCGGGCCATCGGTGCCAGCAACCTGCCCGCCTGGGGGCTGGAGCGGGCCAGGAACGTCTCGGCGGCGCGCGGCCTGATCCCCTACACCCACGTCCAGCAGCGCCACACCTACCTGCGGCCGCGCCCGCACGCCAAGCTGCCCGAGTCGGGGCACCGGCTGGTGTCGGACGACCTGCTCGGCTACCTGGCCGCCGAGCCCGGCCTGACGCTGTGGGCGTACAACACGCTGATGTTCGGCGCCTACACCCGGCCCGACCGCCCCCTCCCCGAGATCTACGACCACCCGGGCACCACCAGCCGCCTGGCGGTGCTGAGCGAGGTCGCCGCGGAGCTGGGCGCGACCCGCAACCAGGTCGTGCTGGCCTGGCTGATGGCCGACGGGATCGTGCCGATCGTCGGGGTCTCCACGCTGGAGCAGCTGGAGGAGGCGATCGGGGCGGCGGACCTCAAGCTGGACGCCGAGCTGCGCGACCGCCTGGACGCCGCCGCCTGACCGGCTCGACGCCGCCGCCTGACCGGCTCGACGCCGCCGCCTGACCGGCTCAGGCCAGGTGGTCCGCCAGGTAGCGGCGGACCAGTTGCTTGCACTCGGCGATCAGCTCGCGGTCACCGGCAGGGTCGGCGCGGAAGGCCAGCTTGAGCACGGCGTCGGTGGCCTCGACCGCCACCAGCAGCGCCCGGTCGAGCCCGGGGCCGACGGGGGCGTCGAGCAGCTCCATCGACAGGGCGCGCAGCCGCTCGGCCACGACGACGTTGTTCTCCTGCGTCTCGTCGAGCGACCGCTTGCCGGCCTCGCCGGGGGCGCCGAGCACCTCGCCGAAGTCCACGACGGCGAAGCCGGGGGTCGTGCGCTTCATGTCCACGAACTCGTCGATGGCCAGATCGACCAGGTCGGTCCAGTGGCCGAGGTCGGCCATGGGGATGCGCTCGATGATGCGCTGCAGGAACGCCTCGAGGTTGCGCCTGGCCAGCGCCCGCACCAGCCCCTGCTTGTCGTGGAAGAACTGGTAGAAGGTGCCGATGGGGACCTCGGCCCGGCGCGCGACCTCTTTCGTGGTCAGCGCCTCGTAGCCGACCTCGTCGAGCAGGAGCGCGCACTCGTCGAGCATCCGCTCCACGCGCTCGACGCTCCGGCGTTGTGCGGGTCGGCGGCGCAGGGTACTGGTCATGCTCCCATCCTTGCGCATTCCCGCCGTCATGAGTCAGAGTCTTTGACCTCAGATAACATGAGCCACCCTCGCGTAGGAGGCGGGAATGTTCTTGTGGGGCACGGCGACGGCGGCCTATCAGATCGAGGGCGCCGCCGGTGAGGACGGCAGGGGCGCCTCCGTCTGGGACACCTTCTCCCACGAGCCAGGCCGCACCAAGGGCGGGCAGACCGGGGACGTGGCGTGCGACCACTACCACCGCTGGCCCGAGGACGTCGCGCTGATGGCGGGGCTCGGCGTGAACGCCTACCGCTTCTCGATCGCCTGGCCGCGCGTGCTGCCCCAGGGCGGCGGCCAGGTGAACGCGGCCGGCCTGGACTTCTACGACCGGCTGGTGGACGCCCTGCTGGCGGCCGGGATCCAGCCGGTGCCGACGCTGTTCCACTGGGACCTGCCGCAGGCGCTGGAGGAGCGCGGCGGCTGGCTGAACCGCGACGTCGCCGGGCTCTTCGCGGACTACGCCGCCGTGGCCGCCGAGCGGCTGGCCGACCGCGTGCCGCTGTGGATCACGCTGAACGAGCCGTTCGTGCACATGGCCTTCGGCTACGCGATGGGCGTGCACGCCCCCGGCCGGGCGCTCATGACCGGCGCCCTGCCCGCCGCCCACCACCAGCTCCTCGGCCACGGGCTGGCCGTGCGGGCCCTGCGGGCGGCCGGCGCCCGCCAGGTGGCGCTCACCAACAACTGCACGCCCGTCTGGCCGGCCTCCGGGGAGGAGGCGGACGTGCGGGCGGCGCAGGCGTACGACGTCCTGCACAACCGCCTGTTCAACGACCCCGTCCTGCTGGGCCGCTATCCGGACCTGTCGGCCTACACCTCGGCGCCCGGCTTCGTCCGCGACGGCGACCTGGAGACCATCGCCGCCCCGCTGGACGCCCTCGGCGTCAACTACTACAACCCCACCCGCATCGCCGCGCCGACCGGCGAGGGGCTCCCGTTCGACGACGCGGGCATCACCGGCTACCCGACCACGGCGTTCGGCTGGCCGGTCGTGCCCGACGGCCTGCGGGAGCTGCTCACGGGCCTGAAGGCCCGGTACGGCGCCGCCCTCCCGCCGATCCTGATCACCGAGAACGGCTGCTCACAGCAGGACACCCCGGCCGCCGACGGCACGATCGACGACGCCGCCCGCATCGACTTCCTCGACCGGCACATCCACGCCATGCGCCGGGCCATGGCCGACGGGGTGGACGTGCGCGGCTACTTCGTCTGGTCGCTGCTGGACAACTTCGAGTGGGCCGAGGGCTACGACCAGCGCTTCGGCCTGGTGCACGTGGACTTCGCCACCCAGCGCCGCACGCCCAAGCGCTCCTACCACTGGTTCGCGCGGTTCCTGAGCGCTCAGAACACCGACACGTGAACGTGGTCGTAGTGGTTGGCGGTCACCCCGCCGCGGTCGGACATCGGGTCCCAGCCGCCGCCTGAGCGGATGTCGTAGTAGCGCTGCTTCCAGATGATGTACATGACGCCCAGCCGGGGACCGTTCTTGATCAGCCAGGCCGACAGCGCGTCGCCGTTGGCCGCGTCGTTGCCCGCGGCCATCCTGCCGCCGCTCGACATCATGAAGTCGCAGGCCCGGCCCTTGCCGTGCTCGCCGGGGTCGCCGGGGCGCAGGCAGCCGACGCCGTACTTCATGGGGAAGTTGGCCATGATCTCCGCGCGGACGTTGATCATGCGCGGCGTCAGGCCCTCGGCGCCCCCGGGCTGCTGGAAGCCGTACTTCTGGAGCAGCTTCTGGATGTCGTCCTTCTTGTTCTCGAGGGCCTTGATCTCCTTGCGCAGCTTCTCGATCTTCTCGTTCGCGTTGAGCTTGGCGTCGTCGGACTTCTCGATGAGCTTTCGGATGCTCTCGACGCGCTCGGCCCGCTCGTTGGCCATGTAGGTCAGGTTGGCGGCGCCGCCCAGCATGGCGTACGGATCGGAGCTGGGGGTCAGCAGGCGCACACCGTCGAGCGGCCCCAGCATGTAGGAGGTCTGGGCGATCCGGCTCACCTCGGCCTGCGCGGCGGCGAGCTGGGCCTCCAGGTTGCCCGAGGTGTCGGTGGCCCTCTTGGCCTGGATCCTGATCTCCTCCAGGCTCTGGATCTGGCCGCGGTAGAGCTCGTTCAGCCGGGCGGCCTGCTTGGTGAGCCTGCGCAGCTCGGCGGGGCTGGGGTCGGCCAGGGCCGGCGCCGGGGCGGGCAGTCCGAGCAGGCCGGAGAGTACGGCGACGAGAACGGCGAGCCGCCACATTCTCACACCCGTCCCCTCCCCTCATAGACGGACCGAAACTATAGAAGATGATCTTGATCTCTGTCATCCGAACGACCGAACTGCCGCACCTTTGGCGAAATTTGTAGGGTTTTGTCCGAGTCGCTGACCGGCGTGGCGCGCCCCTCTTGCATGCACGGACAGAACATGATTCGGTCGCCTTGGGACATGCCGAAGACAAGCAAGCATTCGGTCAAGCAGGAGGCTCACGACATGCGCCAGCACGACAAGCTGTTCATCGGGGGCGAATGGGTGGCCCCCGCGGGCACCGGGACGATCGACGTCATCTCCCCCCACACCGAGGAGATCGTCGGCCGGGTCCCGGACGGCACGGCCGAGGACATGGAGCGGGCGGTCGCCGCCGCCAGGCAGGCCTTCGACCACGGGCCGTGGCCGCGGATGACGTTCGCCGAGCGGGCCGAGGTGATCGCCCGGCTGGCGGCCATCTACAACGAGCGGCAGGCCGAGATGGCCCAGCTCATCACCGAGGAGATGGGCTCGCCGATCACGTTCTCCAACCTCGCGCAGGCGCCGCAGCCGCTCGGCATGCTGCAGTTCTACGCCGAGCTGGGGCGGACGTTCGAGCAGGAGGAGCAGCGGCCGGGGCTGTTCGGCCCGATCACCGTGCGCAGGGAGCCGGTGGGCGTCGTGGCGGCCGTCGTGCCGTGGAACGTCCCGCAGTTCGTCACCATGACCAAGGTCGCGCCCGCGCTGCTGGCCGGCTGCACGATCGTGCTCAAGCCGGCCCCGGAGACGCCGCTGGACGCGTACCTGCTGGCGGAGTGGGCGGCCGAGGCCGGCGTGCCCGCGGGCGTGCTCAACATCGTCGTCGCGGGCCGCGAGGTCGGCGAGCACCTGATCTCGCACCGGGGCGTGGACAAGGTCGCCTTCACCGGCTCGACCGCGGCCGGCCGGCGCATCGCCGCCGTCTGCGGCGAGCAGCTCAAGCGGGTCAGCCTGGAGCTGGGCGGCAAGTCGGCCGCGATCATCCTGGACGACGCCGACCTGGCCGCCAGCATGGGCTTCCTGTCCATGGCCTCCCTCATGAACAACGGCCAGGCGTGCGTCGCGCAGACCCGCATCCTGGCCTCGCGCAACCGCTACGACGAGGTCGTGGACGCGATCGCGGGCATGGTCTCCGCCCAGGCCGTCGGCGACCCCGCCGACGCGGCGACCGGCATCGGCCCGCTGGTGGCCAAGCGGCAGCAGGAGCGGGTGGAGGGCTACATCAAGCTCGGCATGGACGAGGGCGCCAAGATCGTGGTGGGCGGCCTCGACCGGCCGTACGACAGGGGCTGGTACGTCGCGCCCACGGTCTTCGCCGGTGTCAGCAACGACATGCGCATCGCCCGCGAGGAGATCTTCGGCCCGGTCCTGGCCGTGATCCCCTACGAGGACGAGGCCGACGCCGTCCGCATCGCCAACGACAGCGACTACGGCCTGGCCGGCACGGTCTGGACGGCCGACACCGAGCACGGCATGGAGGTGGCCCGCCAGGTCCGCACCGGCACGTACGGCGTGAACTGCTTCATGCTGGAGACCAACGCCCCCTTCGGCGGCTACAAGGCCAGCGGCATCGGCCGCGAACTGGGCCCCGAGGGCCTCAACAGCTACCTGGAGTACAAGACGATCAGCCGCCTCGGCTGATCTGCCGTCCAGCGAAGCGGAGGGCCCCGCCACCCATGGCGGGGCCCTCTTCGCGGATGGCCACCCAGCGCGCCCCCGCGACGCTGGGCTACCGCCCGACTACAGCAGTATGTCCCACGTCCACCGCATAGGCGGTTTCCTTCCCCAGGGACTTTCTCCCGGCGGTTTCCTTCCATCCGCCCTAGGTAGACGTGTTTCACTCAGGAAAAGTTCGAGGAGATCCATTTGCCGATCCGGCGGACCAATTCAGGCGTCGCCGCGGACTCCGCGTGCCCGAATCCCGGCTCGATCCACAGCTCCTTCGGCTCCCTGGCGCCGCCGTAGAGCTGCCGAGCGTGATCCAGCGGGAAGAACGTGTCCGCGTCCCCGTGCACGATCAGCAGCGGCGTGGGCGAGATGAGCCCGGCGGCCTCGTGCGGCGGCATCGGGACCGGGTCCCACTGGCCCCGTGCGATCCGCGTGCGCTTGGCCACCCGCGCCGCCCACCGCCCGAACGGCTGTTCGATGGCCCAGTGCACCTGCCGCATCGGCTTGGTCCCCCGGTAGTACCAGCGGGCCGGGCCGCTCACCGCCACCACCGCGTCCACCCCGCCGCGCAGCCCCGCGTGCCGCACCGCCACCGCCGCGCCCATCGAGAAGCCGACGACGGCCAGCTTCGAGTAGCCGATCACCCGGGCGTGCCTGACCGCGGCCTGCACGTCGAGGATCTCCAGGTCGCCCACCGTGGTCTCGCCGCCGGACCTGCCGTGGCCGCGGAAATCGAAGGCGATCACTCCGCCGTACCCGCTGAGCACGTGCACGATGCGGCGCGCGGTCCGGTCGCGCCAGGACCCGGTGAAGCCGTGCGCCACGACGATGCCCACGTCCGTACGGGCGGAGGGCGTGTGCGCGGCGTCGATGCGGACCCCGTCCTCGGTCCTGAGCATGACGGGGAAATGAGGCGCAAGAGGCATGAATATGAGGTTAAGTCCGCTGGACGTCGGTACCGCGTTCGGCCGCCCACACCGCGATCTGCGAGCGGGCGTCGAAGCCCAGCTTGTCCATGATGTTGGCGATGTGCCGCGCCACCGTGGCCGGGCTGATCACCAGCTCCGTGGCGATCGCCCGGTTGCTCAGGCCCCGCGTGAGCATCACGGCGATCTCGCGCTCCCTCGGCGTCAGCCCGGAGCAGCGCGGCCCCGCCCCCAGGCCCGCCGGCAGCGGCCCCTGCACGGCCGCGCAGTCGAGTACCCTCCTGGCCACCTCCTCGGGCGGGCACTCCATGCCCCTGGCCCACAGCAGCCTCACCCGGCCCTCGCCTAGCTCGTCGCGGGCCAGCGTCAGCAGCTCCTGCACCCGCCCCGGCATGCCGAACTGCCCGATCGACTCACGCAGCGCGGTGGCGGCGGCCCCGGCCAGCACCGCGCCCTCCAGATCGCCCTGCGCCAGGGCCAGCGCCGACAGCGAGGACAGCGCCCGCATGACGCCCCTGCGCTGCCCCGCCTTCCTGCTCAGCTCCAGCCCGGCGGCCACGTGCTTCTTGGCGGCCACGTGGTCGCCCAGCCCCGCGGCCACCCGGCCGAGCTGGGCGTGGCAGCGCGCCAGCTCGACCCGGTTGTCCATGCCCTCCAGCAGCGGCAGCGCACCCGCGTGGTGCGACATGGCCGCCTCCAGGTCGCCCGCCGCCTCGGCCACGGCGCCGAGATGCGTCAGCGCCCTGGCCTGGGTCCAGTGGTGGCCCGCCTCCCTGCCCAGCGCGAGCGCCTGCTCGCCGTACCGCTGGGCCTGCCGCAGCCGCCCCTGGAACAGCGCCAGGTTGAGCTGGGCGATCCGCACCGTGGCCAGGTTGAACGGGTCGTCGTGCGCGGTCGCCACCGCCTCCAGCTCCTCCAGGTAGCGCAGCGCCCGCTCGGTCTGCCCCGTGCGGAAGAACACGGTCAGCGCCACGCCGTAGGTGATGCCCAGCCAGTGCGTGTACGGGTGCCGCTTCTGCTCCTCCACCCCCTGCACGATCAGCTCCTCGGCCCTGACCAGCTCGTCGGCCAGCTCCAGCCCGTACGCCAGCGCGCCCGCGGCCACCGCCACGACGTCGTCGGGCACCTCCGCCAGGTCCAGCGCGAGCAGCCGCTCGTGCCAGCCGACGCTCTCGCCCAGGTCACCGCGGACGGCCAGGATCGCCAGCGCCGCCCGCGCCAGCCGCAGCCCGGTCACCGCGTCGCGCGACTCCACCGCCCAGTCGATCGCCAGCCTGCAGTCGTCGAGCAGCGTGCGGCCCCTGGTGAAGTGGGCGAACCGCGCCGGCCACGGCATCCGGGGCGCCAGCGAGCCACCCTCGTAGCAGCGCTCCATCTCCTCGCAGATCACCCGCAGGTGCCGCTCGCGCAGCCGGGCCACCTCACCCACCTCCGCCAGGCGGTCGGCGGCGTACTGCCGGATGGTCTCCAGCAGGCGGTAGCGGCCCGAGCCGCCCTGGTGCAGCACCAGCGACTTGTCCACCAGGCCGCCGAGCAGGTCGAGCAGCTCGGCCCTGCGCACGATCCCGCCGTCGGCGCACACCCGCTCGGCCAGCCCCAGGTCGAACAGCCCCGCGAAGACCGACAGCCGCCGCAGCAGCACCCGCTCCTTGGGCCTGAGCAGGTCGTGGCTCCACTCCACGGTGGCCAGCAGCGTGCGCTGCCTGGCCGGAGCCGTACGCGGGCCGGTGGTCAGCAGCGCGAACCGGTCGCCGAGGCGGTCGGCGATGCGGCCGGGGCTCAGCAGGCTCGTGCGGGCCGCCGCCAGCTCCAGGGCCAGCGGCAGGCCGTCGAGCGCCCGGCACAGGCGGACGACGTCGGGCATGTGCTCCGTCACCCCGCGCGCCCCGACCGCCAGCGCCCGCTCCACGAACAGCAGCACCGACTCGGCGTCGGGACGCCGCTCGTCGGGCAGCTCCAGCGGCGGCACCCGCCAGACCAGTTCCTCCTGAATGTGCAGCGGCTCGCGGCTGGTGAGCAGGAAGCGCAGGCCGGGACACTCGGCGACGAGCCCGGCCACCAGCTCGGCGCACTGTTCGACCAGGTGCTCGCAGTTGTCCAGCAGGATCAGCGTGCCGGCGTCGCGCAGGCGCACGCGCAGGCCGTCGAGCAGCCGTCCGGGGATCTCGTCGCGCACGCCGAGCACGCGTGCCAGCTCGCCGACCACCAGGCCGGGGTCACCGAGGCGGGCCAGCTCCACGAGCCACACGCCGTCGGCGAACCAGGGCCGCGCCTGTGCCGCCACGCGCAGCGACAGCCGGGTCTTGCCGATGCCGCCCACCCCGCTGAGCGTGATCACGCGTTCGTCGCGGACCAGGGCGGTCAGCTCCGACACGTCGCGGTCGCGGCCGATGAAGCGGTTGGGCTCCACGGGGAGATTGTGCGGGGCTTGCGCGGTCATGTCGGGCCCAAGGTGGTCGCGGGAGGCTCTCTACGAGCCAAGTCTCCCCCTTGGCGGGGCCCGGTGCGATCACTTTGCGTGCAGAGTCAGCAACCCGCCGGGTACGAATGTGAGGCGCCGAGGTCTGCGATGCTCATGACGATCCGCACGCGTGACTCGTCGGCCGCGTCGAGGGCCTGGCGGACGTTGGAGATCATCACGCGGGCGCCGCTCTCCTGGATGCGGTCCCGCAGCGTCGCGGTGTCGAGATCGGGCGGCAGGGGCCACACGACGCCACCCGCGGCGATCACCGCGTTGGTCGACACCAGCAGATCGGGGCCCACGGGCAGGCAGATGAGCACGGTGTCCCCAGCGCGCACTCCCCTGCGTCGCAACTGGAGGGTCGCGACCGCGGACCTCTCGTCCAGCTGCTCCTCGGTGAGCTTCAGGCCCGTGCCCGAGTCCACCATCACGATGCGCTCATCCATGTGGTTCACCGTAGGGAGGGCGTCTCGTGCACACATGGGGCGGAATATGCAGATCCCTATGCAGAACTCGGCAGACCCTACGAGGCTCCCTTCTGATGTTCGGTGGCCCACACCGCGATCTGCGCCCGTGAGGTGTAGCCGAGCTTCTCCATGATGTTGGCGATGTGGCGGGCCACGGTCGCCGGGCTGATCACCAGTTCCTCGGCGATGGCCCGGTTGGACAGCCCCCGCGTGAGCAGCCCGGCGATCTCCTGCTCGCGCGCGGTCAGCAGCGAGTGCTTGACCGGCTCGGCCGCCACCGGAGCCGGCTTCTGCGCCAGGCGCTCGCCCGCCAGCACGTGGCGGGCGGCGTCGTCGGGGCTCATCGCCCGGCCGCGCGACCACAGCGAGGTCGTGCGGCCCTCGCCCAGCTTGGTGCGGGCCCGGCCGAGCAGCTCCTCGATCCTGGTCGTGGCCGAGTGCTGCCCGATCGACTCGCGCAGCCCCGCCGCCGCGGCGGCGGTCAGCACCGCGCCCTCCAGGTCGCCCTCGCACTCGGCCAGCACCGACAGCCCCACCAGGCAGCGGGCCACGCCCTGCCGCTGCCCGGTGGCCCGCGCCAGCTCCAGGCTGGCGGCCAGCTGCTCGCGCGCGGTGCCGAACTCGTGCAGCATCGCCGCCACCCTGCCGATCCGCGTCAGGCACCGGGTCAGCTCGGGGTCGCCGCCCAGCTCGCTCAGCCACGGCACGGCCAGCTCGTACTGGGTCTTGGCGGTCACCAGGTCGCCGCGGGCCTCCGCCACCGAGCCGAGCTGGGTCGCGGCCCTGGCCATCAGCCAGCGGTGGCCGTGCGCGCGCGCCCGCGTCAGCGCCTCCTCGCCGTGCCGCTGCGCCTCCCGCAGCCTGCCGCGCACCAGCGCCACCGCCGACAGCCCGAGCAGCCCCGCCGCCTGGTTCCAGGTGTCGCCGGTGCGGCCGGCCAGGGCCAGGCCCGCCTCCGCGTGGTGCAGCGCGTCGTCGGTGCGCCCCATCCGGAGCAGCACCACGACGACGAGGCTGTGCATGACGCAGCGCGGGTACGCCTCGGCGGGCGCCATGCCCTCCAGGCTCTCCTCGGCCACCTCCAGCGCCCGGCTCAGCTCGTCGCGCGCCTCCAGCCCGTAGGCGAGATAGGCCTTGGCGTGCGCGACCTGCTCGGCGGGCACGCCGGGCGAGCCGAGCGAGAGCAGCCGCTCGATCCAGCCGACGATCTCCGTCACGTTGCCGCCGAGGGGCAGCAGCCCCGTGCTGGTCCTGCACAGCCACAGGCCCGCGCTGACGTTGCCGGACTCGACCGCCCACTCCAGCGCCACCCTCTGGTCGTCGATGAGGTCGCGGCTGGCGGTCAGCGCCTCCAGCCGCTCAGGCCAGGGCACGTCGGGGAGCACCATCTCGGTCGTGAAGTGCCGCTCCTGCAGCTCGCACAGGACGTCGAGGTGCCGCTGGCGCAGGATCTCGCGCTCGCCGGCCTGTTCGAGCCGCTCGACGGCGTACCGCCTGATGGTCTCCAGCAGCCAGTAGCGCCTGCGGCCCTCGTCGCACAGCACGAGCGACTTGTCGACCAGCCCGCCGAGCAGATCGACGATGTCGCCCGCGGGGATGGGCCGCTCGGCGCAGACCTGCTCGGCCAGGTCGAGGTCGAAATCACCGGCGAACACCGACAGCCGCCGCAGCAGCACCTGCTCCTTGACCGCGAGCAGGTCGTAGCTCCACTCCACGGCCGCCAGCAGCGTGCGCTGGCGGGGCGGCGCGGTACGGCCGCCGGTGGTCAGCAGCGAGAAGCGGTCGTCGATGCGGTCGGCGATCTGGCCGGGGCTGAGCAGGCTGGTGCGGGCCGCGGCCAGCTCCAGCGCCAGCGGCAGCCCGTCGAGCGCCCGGCACAGCCGCACCACGTCCGGCAGGCTCTCCGGCCCCAGCCTGGTGCCCGCCGCCGCGGCCCGGTCCATGAACAGCTGGACGGACTCGGCGTCGGAGGCGGCGGGGCCTGGCAGGTCGAGCGGCGGCACCCGCCAGATCAGCTCGCTGGGGATGCGCAGCGGCTCCCTGCTGGTGGCCAGGATGCGCAGCGAGGGGCAGGCGGCGACGAGCGCGGCGGCCACCTCGGCGCACTTGTCGACCAGATGCTCGCAGTTGTCGAGCAACAGCAGGCAGCACTGGTCGCGCAGCCGGGCCGTCATGGTGTCGAGCAGCGGCCTGGCGGCCTCCTCACGCAGGCCCAGCACGCGGCCCAGCTCCTGCTCGACCAACTCGGGCCGGCCGACCCTGGCCAGCTCCACCAGCCACACGCCGTCGGGGAACGACGGCACCAGCCCGGCCGCCACCTGGAGGGCCAGCCGGGTCTTGCCGATGCCGCCGACCCCGCACAGCGTGACCACCCTGGTGCCGCCGAACAGGTCGTGCAGGTCATCGAGATCGCGCTCGCGGCCGACGAACCGGTTGGGCTCAGCCGGAAGGTTGTGCCGGGGGAAATCTGGCATGTGCTCACCCTGCGTCGCGGAAGGATCACACTCTCCCACAGTGTCGCACTTCTCACAGGCCAAGCGAGCTCACGACCGCCCTTTCGTCCACGACGCGCAGAACGGGGTTGCCGAGCAGCTTCTTGGCCAGGTCGTACGGCGCCACGACCACGGTGGCCCGCCGCTCATGGGCCAGCACCCGGCAGCCGACCAGGCTCGGCTCGTGGGCGACCACGACGTGGGCGCCCGCCGTCATCGCCAGATCGATCAGCCGCAGCCCGCGGAACGGCTCGCTCACCGCGCTGAGCACGACGTCGTCCTTGCCGATCACCAGCCGGGTGGCCAGCTCGCGCAGGTCGGCCGCCAGCTCGAGGTTGTCGAACAGCCGGATGCCGTCGAGCGTGAGCGCGGGCCCGGCCAGCGGCCCGAACTCGACCGCGCCCGCGGTCAGCAGCTCCGTGAACGACCTGGCCCCCGGCGTGGGACGGAACGCGAACACCTGGTCCACCTTCACCGCGGCGGGGTCGTAGTGGTCCTGCGCGATCATCATCCGGGCGCTGCCGGTGGCCGAGAGCACCGCCACCCCGCCGGCCCAGGCCACGGAGTGGACGGCCAGGGGCAGGCTCGCGCCGAGCGGGAGGTTGACGAGCACCTGGTCGCCGTAACGCAGGCCCTGGGCCCGCAGCCCGGCGGCGGCGCGGATGACCCGCCGGGCGAAGGCGGTGTAGGACAGCACCTCGCCGGTCCTGACGTCGCTCACCGCCGGCTGCTCGCCCTTCATCGGTGCCGCCGCCATCACGAGCTCTGTCCAGGTCATGACGACAATCTAGGTACCGGCACCGGGATTGCCATGCGCACAATTGTGCAACCCCCTATGTATGTAGAGGCTTGTCCCATGGGGGAAGACCGCATTTTGGACGCGACCTACGCGGGGATGCTGGAGCAGGGGCTGCGAAAGCTGACAATGGACGACGTCGCGCGGCGCGCGGGCCTGGCCCGCATCACCGTCTACCGCCGCTTCGCCCGCAAGAACGATCTCATCCAGGCGGTCATCGCCCGCGAGCTGAGGCGGTTCCTGCACGCCTTCGAGCAGGCGCTGGCGCCCCTGCCGACGCGCGCCGACCAGGTGGCGGAGGGGTTCGCGATCACCTTGCGGCTGGTGCGCGGCCACCGCCTGCTGAACAGGCTGCTGGCCACCGAGCCGGAGACGATCCTGCCGCTGCTGACCCTGCAGGCGGGCCCGTATCTCGCGATGGCCCGCGACTACCTCGCGGCCCACGTGGGCGACGCGGAAGTGGCCGAGACGTTCGTCCGCGTCGCGCTGTCTTTCGTGCTGGTGCCCGCGACCTCGATCCCCCTGCTCGACGACGACGACGCCCGCGCGTACGCTCGCCGCCACCTTGTCCCGCTCTTGCCAGCGGAGGGGATCAACTAGACTTAGTGGGTCGCGACTTCGCGCGGCGGCCCCCACGACACAGAGCGAGACGTCATCATGCCTTTGAACAGCCGCGACGACCTGCGGAACATCGCGATCATCGCGCACGTCGACCATGGCAAGACCACGCTGGTCGACGCCATGCTCTGGCAGTCCGGGGCATTCCGCGCCAACCAGGATGTCGACGACCGCGTCATGGACTCCAACGATCTGGAGCGCGAGAAGGGCATCACCATTCTCGCGAAGAACACCGCCGTCCAGCACGGCGGCATGACCATCAACATCATCGACACGCCCGGCCACGCCGACTTCGGCGGCGAGGTCGAGCGCGGCCTGTCGATGGTCGACGGGGTCGTGCTGCTGGTCGACGCCTCCGAGGGGCCGCTGCCGCAGACGCGGTTCGTGCTGCGCAAGGCGCTGGCCGCCAAGATGCCGGTCATCCTGTGCATCAACAAGGTCGACCGGCCCGACGCCCGCATCAAGGAGGTCGTGGACGAGGTCTACGAGCTCTTCATGGACCTCGACGCCACCGAGGAGCAGATCGACTTCCCGATCGTCTACGCCTCCGCGAAGGCGGGCCGGGCCTCCATGGAGCGCCCCGCCGACGGCGGCATGCCCGACTCCGAGGACCTCGAGCCGCTGTTCGACATCATCAAGTCGACGATCCCGGCGCCCACCTACGACCCCAACGCGCCGCTCCAGGCGCACGTCACCAACCTCGACGCCTCCTCCTACCTGGGCCGGATCGCGCTGTGCCGGGTGCACCAGGGCGTGCTGCGCAAGGGCCAGCAGGTGGCCTGGTGCCGCACCGACGGCTCGATCCAGCGCGTGAAGATCACCGAGCTGCTGATGACGGAGGCGCTGGAGCGCAAGCCCGCCGAGCAGGCCGGGCCCGGCGACATCATCGCCATCGCCGGCATCCCCGACATCATGATCGGCGAGACGCTGGCCGACCCCGACGACCCGCGCCCGCTGCCGCTCATCACGGTCGACGAGCCGGCCATCTCGATGACCATCGGCACCAACACCTCGCCCCTGGTCGGCAAGGTCAAGGGCTCGAAGGTGACCGCCCGCATGGTCAAGGACCGCCTCGACAAGGAACTGGTCGGCAACGTCTCGCTGCGCGTGCTGCCCACCGACCGGCCCGACGCCTGGGAGGTGCAGGGCCGCGGCGAGCTGGCGCTGGCCATCCTGGTGGAGCAGATGCGCCGCGAGGGCTACGAGCTGACGGTGGGCAAGCCGCAGGTGGTCACCAAGGTCATCGACGGCAAGGTGCACGAGCCGGTCGAGCGGCTGACGGTCGACTGCCCTGAGGAGTACCTCGGCGCGGTCACCCAGCTCCTGGCCGTGCGCAAGGGCCGGATGGAGCACATGACCAACCACGGCACCGGCTGGATCCGGATGGAGTTCGTGGTGCCGGCGCGCGGCCTGATCGGCTTCCGCACGGAGTTCCTCACCGAGACGCGCGGCACGGGCCTGGTGCACCACGTGTTCGACTCCTACGAGCCGTGGTTCGGCGAGCTGCGCACCCGTAACAACGGCTCGCTGGTGGCCGACAGGTCGGGCCCGGTGACCGCGTTCGCCATGCTCAACCTCCAGGAGCGCGGCGTGCTGTTCGTCTCCCCGACGACCGAGGTCTACGAGGGCATGATCGTCGGCGAGAACTCCCGTTCCGACGACATGGACGTGAACATCACCAAGGAGAAGAAGCTCACCAACATGCGCTCCTCCACCAGCGAGGAGACGGAGAAGGTGATCCCGCCGCGCGTCCTGTCGCTGGAGCAGGCGCTGGAGTTCATCCGCGAGGACGAGTGCGTGGAGATCACTCCGGAGAACGTGCGCATCCGCAAGGTCGTGCTCGACGCCGCCACCCGTGGCCGCGCCGCCGCTCGCGCCAAGCGGGGCTGACCAAGAATCTTCTCCACCGGACCGCGCTTTGCTCGCTTTTTGCGAACAAAGCGCGGTTTTCGGTAAGTAAGGGAAGTAAGTGTCCCTGCTCAGCCACGAGCGATGGATGAACTCTCCCGGGTCACGCCGTAAAGAAAAGTTGTCATGGGAGGAGCTGTAATCACACCGTGACCCTTTGAGATAGAACAACGGCGTATGCCGGAGAATCATCACAATTGTGGGAAAGCTCCGGATGGCAATCGCGTTCGGGCTGGCGCTGGTGTCGTTGGGGGCGATCGTTTGGTGCACCGTTGCAGCCAGACCGGTAGCGGAGCCTGCGCCGCCGAAAGGCACCGCAGGACCCAATCCGTGGGTGGCCGCGGCCACCCGCGCCGATCCTGACGTCCAATGGGCCCGCAGGGCCGAGACCAAGGTGATGATCTCCAGGGCGAGCGGCGCCGACCTGGAGCCGGTCCCCGACGGCCGGCTCGATCCCCGCCAGCGCCACGTCAAGGTGACCGTCGAGCACCGGCTCCAGCTCGCCGCCAGAGACACGCTGATCGAGGCGCTGCGCCAGGGCAGCGGCTTCCCCGGCACGCTGCAGCAGGTCACCGATGCCGCGTTCGGCGCGATCAAGGTGGACGGCCCCGGGCTGGCGCCGACCACCCGCCTGGCGCCCGTGCTGACCTCCAGCGGCGGCAGGACCACCGCTCAGTTCACGGTCACGCTGCTGCGCCAGCTCCGGCCCGACCATCTGCTGAAGCTGCACTTCGAGGAGCCCAAGGCGTTCCCGCTCATCGTGACCGGCAGGAGCATCACCGTGCTGCCCGGCGAGTGGAGCGTGCTGCGGCTGGAGGGGATCACGCCGGAGCAGGAGCAGCAGGAGCGGCTCGCGTTCACCGTCGGGGCCTACCCGGTCAGCATGACGCTGGCGCCCGACACTTTCGGCTTCCCCGACGTGGTCGTCGAGGAGGACTTCTCCTGGGCCACCGCGCTCGGCGTGCTCACCGCGGTCGCGCTGATCGTCTTCCTGGTGCGCGCGCTCGGCCAGGGCTGGTGGGCCCGGCTGGCCAACAGGGAGCTGTTCGTCGGGCTCGCGCTGGCCGCGCCCGCGCTGGTGATCCCGCTGTTCGCCGAGGACTGGTCGGCGGTGGCGTACGTGATCCTGTTCATCGCCGTGCCTCTCATCGCGCTGCGGCACGCCGGCCGGGTGCTGCCGACTAGCCCGCCGTGGGACTCCCGCGACCTGCTCGTCGTCACCGGCGTGGGGGTGGCGATCGGGCTGGGCATGCTGAGCTGGTCGTGGCTGCACGGGCAGCTGTCCGGGCAGGCCCTGCTGGTGGGCGGGGCGGTGGCGGCCGTCGCGGCGGCGGGCTCGGCCGTGGCGTTCAGCGTGGACCTGGGCGTGCGGCCGGTCGTGGTGCGCCTGGCGGTGCTGTCGGCCGAGGCCGCGATCGGGCTGCTGGCGCTGGCGCTGTGGCTGCGGGCGCTGGCCGGCGGGGTGTACCCGCCCGACAGCATCCGGCTGGTGCTGGCGCTGAGCTGGGCGCTGATCCCGATCGGCGCGATGGCGGTGGCGACCAAGCAGTGGAAGCGCTCGGCCGTCGTGGGCGCCGTGCTGATCAGCCTGCTCGTGCAGGGCTGGCCCACCGAGTGGCTGGACGCCGGGTCGTGGAGCCTGGCCGTGCCCCAGGAGGAGCCGCGGATCGGCAGCCTGGTGCTGACCCCGATCGTGCGCGGCGTGATGGGTCTGCTGCTGCTCGGGTTCGTGATGCTGGTGCTGCGGCTGCGCCGGCTCGGCGGGCAGCTCTCCGCGGTGGACAACCCCGTGGCCGAGTCCACCATGATCTGCGTGCTGATGGTGCTCTACATCACGCCCAGCGGCAGCACCACGCTGGCCGACATCGACGTGCCGCTGCCGCTGCTGGCCATCACCTCGCTGGTCGCCTGGGCGACCACCCAGTGGCTGCTCACGGGCCCGCGCATGGTCATCCCCGAGCCGACGGACCTGGACGAGCACCGGGCCCTGGTCAGGGCCGCCCTGCACAAGCGGCTGCTGCTGGTCTCCGAGCAGGAGCTGTACAGGATCGGGCGGGCCAGGATCGGCGCGGGCGAGCTGACCATGGCCGACTTCGACCAGCAGCGCAACACGCTGGAAGCGGCCATGAACCGGCACGGCAGGCACCCGGAGACCGCGTTCGCCACCTCCTCCGGCTGCACGCCCTGGTACAACGGCGTGCACGCCTTCACCGTCAGCCTGCTGCTCAGCCTGCCCTTCGCCCTGGTGTACGGCTGGCCCGAGGGGGTGGACCTGACCAGCTTCGTCTTCGACGGGCGCTACCTGATCACGCTGCCCGCCTTCGGCTTCCTGTACGGCTACTTCTACCCGCGCGTACGCGGCACCCAGCCGATGACCAAGGCCCTGCACCTGACGGCCGCCGCCCTGCTGACGGAGCTGTCGGGCTACCTGTCGACGCTGGCCGAGCCCGACATCGGGATGTTCGACAAGGTGCAGGTCGTCGCCATCGTCGTGGGGCAGGTCATGATGGTGTGCATCGGGCTCGGGCTCTTCTGGGAGTGGCGCATCATGCACCTGGCAGGGGAGCCGTGGGCGCGGGTGCGCAACCTGCGCAGCATCCGCAGCCTGGCGGCGCCGACGCTCGCGCTGGTGCTGGCGGCGGGCACCACGGCGGCGTCCTCGGCCGCCGGGCAGACGGTGGACCGCATACTGAAGGGCGACCAGATCGTCACCATTCAGGCGCCGCGCTGACGACCGAGCCGGCCCGCCGCCGCCCGGCTACCGGCGGGGCAGCTCGCTGCCGCGTACGTGCGCGCACAGCCACTCCACCAGCGGCCCGTACGCCCGCCAGGTGTGCTCCACCCGCTCCCGCACCTGCGCCGTGTGCACCCACTCCTGCGGCTCGAACCGCTTGCCCGCGTACAGCGACCTGTGCCGCAGCAACTCGATGCGCGGGTGGTCCTCCTCGAAGCCCCGCGGCCGTGTCTTGAGCCGGTCGCCCAGCAGCTCGTAGCCCTCGGCCGCCAGCGCGCCCGCGATCGACTCCAGCGGCTTGCCCGACAGGTCCTCGTCCACGGCGGCCCGGTAGCGGCCCACCTGGTCGGAGGCCGTGGAGTAGACGCCGCCCGCGGTGAACAGCCCCTCGGCGCTGATCTCCACGTAGAGCCCGATCGCCGGCATGGCCTCCACGAACGCGCCCTGGTGCGTCTTGTAGGGCGCCTTGTCCTTGGAGAAGCGCACGTCACGGTAGGGCCGGAAGAGGTGGGCCGGGCCGAACTCGGCGGCCAGCTCCTCGGTGAGCGCCAGCATGGGCGCGCGCACCGCCTCCTCGTAGAGGTGCTTGTGCCGGGCGAAGTAGGTCTTGGAGTTGTCCGCCTCCAGCCCTTCGTAGAAGAGGAAAGCCTCGTCGGGAAAGCCGCTGAAACCCATGCCGCCAAGCCTGCCACGCCCCACCGACAGGTCCGCGCCCAGGTCATCGTGCCGTGTAGGTGCGGCCGGGCGCCGGTGTCCGGCCGTACAGCTCCGACACGGTGACGAACGTGAACCCCTTCCTGCCCAGCGTGTCGAGCATCGCCGGCACGGCGTCCACCGTGCTGCGGTGGATGTCGTGCAGCAGGACGATCGAGCCTGGCTTGGCGGCCCCCGCCCGCTTGGCGACGGTGGGCGCGACCCGGTCCTGCCAGTCGAGGGTGTCGACGTTCCACAGGATCTGGGCCAGCCCCTCGCGGCGCGTCTCGGCCGCGACGTCGTCGTCGGTGGACCCGTACGGCGGCCGCATCACCCGCATCCGCACCCCGGTGAGCCGCTGCACGATGTTCTCGGTGTGCTTGAGCTCCTTCTTGAGCGCCTCGTGCGGCAGCTCGGCGAGCGGCGGATGACTCCACGAGTGGTTGCCGATCTCGTGGCCGTCGTCCACGATGCGCCGGGTGGTCCGCCCGCCCTTGTCGGCGGCCACCATCTGCCCGATGACGAAGAACGTGGCCCGCACGTCGCGCTGCCGCAGCAGGTCGAGCAGCCGCCCGGTGTGCTCACCCGGGCCGTCGTCGAAGGTCAGGGCCACGCACTTGAGCCGGCCGCAGTCGAACTTGCGGCTGGCCGGCCAGCCCGGCTGCATCGAGCGCAGCCGCTTGGCGAGGGCCACGGGATCGACGACGACCGGTCTCGACGGCATGATCTGCGCCGTGGTGTGCTGCTGGCGCCGCGGCACCGACTGAGTCACGCAGCTCACCAGGGCGACAAGGGCCAGCGGCAGGGCCCATACGCGCATGCTTCCCCCCGAAACGCCGCATGCGGGGGCCTACGGATAATCCTGGACCGGTGCCCCCCGCAGCTCCCTGGCCAGGTCATCCCACCAGAGTGGGACATCCGCCTGCAATTCCTGGTAGCGGCGCGCCACGCGCATGGCACATCCGACCGGATCCGTACCCAGATGCCGACGTTTCACCGGCCCTTCCTGCCACCGGTAAAAACCATCCCTGTAGCGGACGACCAGGCCGATCCATACCGAGATGGTCTCGTCGTCGCCCATCTCGTAGGCGCTGGTGACGCCCAGACCATGCAGCTCCGCATGGAGCTTCTCCGTCGCCGCTCGGGCCTCACTCACACGCCACCCCCTGCCGACGTCTCCGGTGATCGCCGAGGGCGTTCACCGCACACAAGGGATGTACCCAACAACGGGCATCAGCCGTCCGAGACATGGAGTAATCATGAAACTCCGGGGAGTGTTCAGGGGGGCTTTCGCGCTTATTGCTCGCGCGCTTCCTGCGAGTCCAGAGGATAGCGGGAGTCATGGGGCTCACGTGGCTCGGCCACCACCATCACGAACCGCAGCTCGGCCTCGCCCCTGTTCGCGTAGCGGTGGGGACGGTCGGCGGTGAAGAGCACGGCATCGTCTTTCCCTATCACGTGACTCTTCCCGTACACCGTGAGCGTCAGCTCTCCCTCCAGCACCGTGAGCATCTCGCGGGTGCCGGCCGGATGGGCGTCGCCGTCGTGGTGCTCGCCGGGCGGCAGCCGCCAGTCCCAGAGTTCGAGGATCATCGGCATGTCGGCGCCCACCAGCAGCCGCGCCTCGGAGCCGCCCTGGCGGAACGCCACCACGTCCGCCTTGTCCACCACCCGCACCATCGGCACGTCGGCCACCTCGACCAGCCGCGCCACGGTGACGCCGAGCGCGGAGGCGATCCGGGTCAGGGTGGACACGCTCGGGTTCGTCCGCCCCTGCTCGACCTGCACCAGCATGCCCCGGCTGACGCCCGACCTGGCGGCCAGCGCGTCGAGCGTCAGCCCGCGGTGCGCGCGCTGGGCGCGCACGTTGTTCGCGATGGCCTGCGTGATCAGCTCCGCGTCATCCATGGGAGTGCAGTGTAGTGAAAAGAATTTGCAGCGGAATGTACCCTCTGTGTTGTACCAACAGTGCACTGCATTGAACTAAGGAGGCTCACGATGACGGTGATCCTGGCGACGGCCTGCGCCATCGTGTACGGCACGGCGGACTTCTTCGGCGGCCTGGCCACCCGGCGCACGCAGGTGCTGGCCGTCGTCGTGCTCTCGCAGCTCGCCGGGCTGGCCCTGATCCTCGGCCTGCTGCCGGTGCTGCCCGGCAGCTACAGCGGCCCGGCGCTGGCCTGGGGCCTGGCCGCGGGGCTGTCGGGCGCGGCCGGGCTGGTGCTGTTCTACCGGTCGCTGGCCACCGGCGTGATGTCGGTGGTCGCCCCCACGACCGCCGTCACCTCGGCCGCGCTGCCCGTGGTGTTCGGGCTGGCGACGGGCGACCGGCCGCAGACGTGGGCGCTGGTGGGGGTGGTGCTGGCGCTCGGCTCCGTGCTGCTGGTCAGCCAGGACGGCTCCGGCGGGGGGCGCGGCTCGCTCTCCTCGGTGCTGACGGCGCTGGCCGCGGGCGCCGGCTTCGGCGGCTTCTTCATCCTGCTCGCCATGGCGCCGCACGACGCGGGGCTGTGGCCGCTGGTCGGCGCGAGGCTGTCGTCGGTGTCCACCGTGGCCCTGCTCGCGCTGCTGACGCGGCGCGCGCTCAAGCCCGGCTCCGGCGCGCTGCCCATCATCATCGCCGCGGGTGTGCTCGACATGGCGGCGAACGTGCTCTACCTCCTGGCGCAGCGTGACGGCCTGCTCAGCCTGGTCGCCGTGCTGGTCTCGCTCTATCCCGCGAGCACCCTGCTGCTGGCCAACCGCGTGCTCGGGGAGCGGCTGCGGGCCGTCCAGGTGGCCGGCGTGGTATGCGCGCTCGCGGCAGTGGCGCTCATAGCCGTTGCGCAGCACCTCTAGCGCTTGCTACGTTTCGCCCGTGCGCCCTGAGCGGGCACGTATCGATGGTGAGTCGTTGAGGCACGTGGGGGTGTCTTACGACTCGGATGAGTCCTTTCTCGGGCTGGCCCTGCCGCGCGTGCGCGCCGCCCTCGACGAGGGCAGGCGGGTGCTGGTGGTCACCGGCGCGGCCAAGCTGGCCCAGCTGCGCGAGGCACTCGGGCGCGACGCGGAGCGCATCGACAGCCGGGTGCCCACCTCCTGGTACGACCACCCGTACCGGATGCTGGCCGCCTACCACGAGTACACCCGCGGCCGGCGCACCCTCGTCATCGGCGAGCCGAGCTGGACGGGCCGCAGCCGGCGCCAGGTCAGGGAGCTCATCCGCTGCGAGTCCGTGATCAACGCCGCGCTCAGCGCGACGGCGGTCATCATGTTGTGCCTGTACGACCTGCGCCGCGTCCCGGAGAGCGTGCTCCACTACGGCCCGGTCAACCATCCCGTGCTGCTCGGCTCCGACGGCGAGACGGCCAGCAACCGGTTCGTCGAGCCGCACGAGCTGGTGCTGCACGACGACCGGGCCCCGCTGCCCGAGCCGCCGGAGGACGCGGGCACCTTCGGCTTCACGGCCAGGGAGCTGAAGCGGCTGCGCCAGCACGTCGGCGACTACGCCAGGGCGGCCGGCATGGACCGCAACCTCATCACCTCGCTGGTGATCAGCGTGTCCGAGATCGCCGCCAACAGCGTCGAGCACGGAGCCGGGTACGGCACGATCACGATGTGGGTCAGCGACGGCGAGCTGATCTGCGAGCTCGCCGACCCCGGAGGCTCCCTCGACGACCCGTTACCCGGCTACATACCACCGGAGCCCGAATCCCCACGGGGATACGGGCTCTGGATCAGCAGGCAGCTCTGTGACCTGGTGGACCTGCGCGCGGAGAACGGCCTGTTACGCGTCCGCCTGCACCTCAGCATGAGCTCCTAGGCGGCACGCTGCGCGGGCAGGCGCACGGCGCCCTCCTCGCGGGCGTACTCCTCCAGCATCACGCGGAGCTGGCGGCGGCCACGGTGCAGCCGCGACATCACGGTGCCGATGGGCGTGCCCATCCGCTCGGCGATCTCCTTGTACGCGAACCCCTCGACGTCGGCCAGGTAGACGGCCACGCGGAAGTCCTCGGGCAGCGAGCGCAGGGCGTTCATCACGACGCTGTCGGGCAGCCGGTCGAGCGCCTCGGTCTCGGCCGAACGCAGGCCCGTCGAGCTGTGCGACTCGGCGGCGTGCAGCTGCCAGTCCTCGATCTCCTCGGCGGCCGACAGCTTCGGCGAGCGCTGCTTCTTGCGATAGTCGTTGATGAAGTTGTTGGTCAGGATCCGGTGGAGCCACGCCTTGAGGTTGGTGCCCTCGCGGAACTGGTGGTAGGACGTGTACGCCTTGGCGACCGTCTCCTGCACCAGGTCCTCGGCGTCGGCTGTGTTTCGGGTCAGGCGCATGGCGGAAGCGAACAGCTGCGACGTCACGGGCACGACATCGCGCTCGAACCAGTCCTGACGCTGCTCATCGGTCATAGTGATCAATTCATTCCCCCTTGCGCTATCCCCCGATTCGGCACAAGCCGCCTGACAGCGGTTCCATCTTCGCAAGTCCCAGTTAAGGGACGCGTTAGAGAGCTCCGCCTTGGTCAGAAGGGGTTGATCGTCCATCTGCTCGCGGCGTGCGTGGTCACGTCCACGGCCGGACAAGTCTCATTATCATAACACTACCCACCCAATTTTGTAGGAATAGTGGCGAGAGTCACATGGGATAGCGTATGAGGATGAGATTCGTGGACCGGCACCATTCGGGTACACGCCGCTGGGTGGCTGAGGCCATACGCAAGGTCGAGGCCGATGCCAACCGTAGTTGCGACACACATCTGCACGTCTTTCCGCTTCCCTCGCACTGGGGCGTAAACCTCTACTTGAAAGACGAGTCGGTGCACCCAACCGGTTCACTGAAACACCGTCTGGCCCGCTCCCTATTCCTGTACGGCCTGGCCAACGGCTGGATCGGCCCGTCCACGACGATCGTGGAGGCCTCCAGCGGGTCCACGGCCGTCAGCGAGGCGTACTTCGCCCGCCTGCTGGGCCTGCCGTTCATCGCGGTCATGCCGGCGGCCACGTCGCCGGAGAAGATCCACCTCATCGAGTTCTACGGCGGGAAGTGTCACCTGGTCGACGATCCCGGCACCATCTACGAGGAGTCGCACCGCCTGGCCGCCGAGACCGGCGGCCACTTCATGGACCAGTTCACCTACGCCGAGCGGGCCACCGACTGGCGTGGCAACAACAACATCGCCGAGTCCATCTTCTCCCAGCTCTCCCTGGAGCCCCACCCCGAGCCAACCTGGATCGTGGTGGGCGCCGGCACCGGCGGCACCTCCTCCACCATCGGCCGCTACCTCCGCTACCGCCGCCACGCCACCCGTCTGGCCGTGGTGGATCCCGAGGGCTCGGCCTTCTATCCGGGCTGGACCTCCGGCGACACCTCCGTCAGCGCTCCCGGCTCGCGCATCGAGGGCATCGGCCGCCCCCGCGTGGAGCCGTCGTTCCAGCCCACGGTCATCGACCGCATGATCGCCGTGCCGGACGCCCGCTCGATCGCCGCCATGCACTGGACCCGCGAGGTGACCGGCCTGGACGTCGGCGGCTCCACGGGCACCAACCTGGCCGCCTGCGTCGAGCTGATCAACGAGATGCGGGAGGCCGGCGAGCAGGGCAGCATCGTGACCCTGGTGTGCGACAGCGGCGACCGGTACAAGGGCACGTACGGCAACCCGCGCTGGCTGGCGGACCAGGGCCTGGACATCGAGCCCCACCTGGCGGACCTGCGCGCTTTCCTCAGCCTGAATTAGGTTAGGTGAGCCTAAGCTGTCATACTTCAGCGGAACGAGGCAACGCTGAGGAGGAGCTGGGTGAGCGCAACCGCCGTCGCCCCCCGCCTCCACGGCCTCCGCCGGCGCCGGCTCACCGTACTGCTCGCCCTGCTCGCCTGCGTGGCGGTCGCGGTCGTGCTGAGCGTCACGATCGGCTCCAAGCCCGTGCCGCTCGCCGACGCCTGGCACGCGATCACGGCGCCGACCGGCACCGAGAACGACATCGTCATCCGCTCCCTGCGCCTGCCCAGGACCGCCCTGGGCATCCTGGCCGGGATCGCGCTCGGCGTGGCGGGCGCGCTCATGCAGGGCCACACGCGCAACCCGCTCGCCGACCCCGGCCTGCTCGGCGTCACGCAGGGAGCGGCGTTCGCGATGGTCTCCTCGATCATCCTGCTCGGCGCCTCCAGCCTGCTGGTCCACATCTGGTACGGCCTGGCGGGCGCCCTGGTGGCCAGCGTGGCGGTGTTCGCGCTCGGCATGGTCGGCGGCAGGGGCGGCCCGACCCCGGTCACCCTGGCGCTCGCCGGGACCGCCGTCAGCGCCCTGCTCTACGCGCTGACCTCGACCATCGTGCTGCTGGACGAGCAGGCGATGGACGTCTTCCGCTTCTGGCAGGCCGGCTCGATCGCCTCCAGGGGCGGCGAGGTGGTCTGGCAGGTGCTGCCGTTCGTCCTGGCCGGCCTGGTGCTGGCGCTGGTGAACGCCCCCGGGCTGAACGCGCTCTCCCTCGGCGAGGACGTGGCGCGCGGCCTGGGCCAGAACGTCGGCAGGACCAGGGCCGTCGGCGTGGCCGCCGTCACGCTGCTGTCCGGCGCGGCCGTCGCCGCCTGCGGCTCGCTGGCCTTCATCGGGCTCATCGTGCCGCACCTGGTCCGCCCGCTGTCGGGCACCGACCACCGGTGGCTGCTGCCGTTCTCCGGGCTGGTCGGCGCGGCGCTGCTGCTGATCGCCGACGTCGTCGGCCGCGTCGTGGCCCCGCCGGGCGAGCTGGAGGTGGGCGTGGTGCTCGCGCTGCTCGGCGCCCCGTTCTTCGTCGCCCTGGTTCGCCGCAGAAAGCCCGTGCGCCTGTGATGACCGCCCTCCCCCTCCGCATCGGCGCCCTGTCCTGGCGGGTACGGCCGCGCGCCGTCACGCTCACCGTGACCGGGCTCGTCCTGCTCGTCCTGCTCATGGCGCTGAACATGCGCATCGGCGACCTGGAGCTGACGCTGCCCGAGGTGCTCACCGCCACCTTCGACGTCGACAGCGCCGCCCACTTCGTCATCATGGAGCTGCGCCTGCCCCGCGCGCTCACCGGCGCCCTGGTCGGGGCCGCGCTCGCGCTGTCGGGCGCGATCATCCAGTCGATCGCCCGCAACCCGCTGGCCAGCCCCGAGATCCTCGGCGTCACCACCGGCGCGTCCGTCACCGTGGTGGCCGGCCTGGTGGCGGGCGGCAGCGCGTACGGCACCGTCACGGGGCTGCTGGCCACCCTCGGCGTCCCCGCGCTCGCCCTGCTCGGCGGCCTGCTCGGCGCCGCCGTCGTGTACGGCCTGGCGTGGCGGCGCGGCCTGGACGGCTACCGCCTGGTGCTGGTCGGCATCGGCGTGGCCGCCGTGTTCACCAACGTCAAGTTCTGGCTGCTGACCGTCGGCGACGTCAACGACACCGCGCGGGCCATGGTCTGGATCAGCGGCTCGCTCAACGGGCGCGGCTGGGAGCACGTGACGCCCACGGCGCTGGCCCTGGCCGTGCTGGTGCCGCTGACCCTGCTCGGCACCCGCTCGCTGGACGCCCTGCGCTTCGGCGACGACACGGTCACCGGGCTGGGCGTCCGCATGAACCCGGCCCGCGCCCTGCTGGTCCTGGCCGCCGTGCTGCTGGCCGCCGTGGCCACCGCATCGGCAGGGCCGATCGCGTTCGTCGCCCTGGCCTCGCCGCAGATCGCGCTGCGCCTGGTCCGCTCGGACCGGCCGCCGCTGCTGTGCTCCGCGGTCGTCGGCGCCGTGCTCACCACGGCCGCCGACCTGATCGCCAGGACGGTGTTCTCCCCCATCGAGCTGCCCGTCGGCATCGTCACGGCCGTGCTGGGCGCCCCGTACCTGATCCACCTGATCTGGAGGTCGCGGAAGTGAGACTGCAGGCAGCCGGCGTCAAGCTCGGGTACGGCGACCGCCTCATCGTGGACGGGCTCGACCTGGGCATCGAGGCCGGCACGGTGACCACCATCATCGGCCCGAACGGCTGCGGCAAGTCCACGCTGCTGCGTGCCCTGGGCCGGCTGCTCAAGCCGCAGGGCGGCGAGGTGCTGCTGGACGGCAAGCGCATCGACCGGATCCCCACCCGCGAGGTGGCCAAGGTCCTCGGCGTGCTCCCCCAGTCGCCCTCCGCCCCCGAGGGCCTGACCGTGGCCGACCTGGTGGCGCGCGGGCGGCACCCGCACCAGACGTGGTACCGGCAGTGGTCCTCCGACGACGAGGGCGCCGTCGCGGCGGCCCTGGACATGACGGGCCTGGCCGACCTGGCCGAACGGCCGCTGGATGAGCTGTCGGGCGGCCAGCGGCAGCGGGCGTGGATCTCCATGGCCCTGGCCCAGGGCACGGACCTGCTGCTGCTCGACGAGCCGACCACGTTCCTGGACCTGGCGCACCAGGTGGAGGTGCTGGAGCTGGTCCGCCACCTGCATGAGGAGGCCGGCCGGACGGTCGTCATGGTCCTGCACGACCTCAACCTGGCCGCCCGCTACGCCGACCGCCTGGTCGCCATGCGCGCGGGCCGGGTGATCGCCGCCGGCACCCCGCACGAGGTGCTCACGGAGGACCTGCTGCGCGAGGTGTTCGAGCTGGACGCCAAGGTCATCGCCGACCCGGTGGCCGGCACGCCGCTGGTCGTCCCGATCGGCCCGCTCGCCCGCCCCAAGGCGGCGGGCTAGCTGTACTGACCACGGACGTCTACGTGGCGGGCCCGCCGTCGAACGGCCGGGGCAGTGGCTTGCCCTGGACCGGGTGGTGGAGAGCGCGCTGGACGTCATCGTCCTCCGGGGCCAGCTCGGCGGCCCGCAGCAGATCCTCGCGCTCCTGCGCCTCCAGGCCCGCCGCCCGGTACACCAGCGACCGGTTGAACAGCAGCTCGGCCGTCTCCTCCAGCTTCAGCGCCCGCGTCAGGTCCGCCAGCGCCGCCTCGTGGTCGCCCCGCTCGAACGCCAGCTCGGCCCGGCCCGCCCAGGCGGGCACCAGCTCGGGGTTGAGCTCCAGCGCCTGGTCGAAGGCCATGCGAGCCTCCGGGTAGCACTCCTCGGCCAGCTCCACCTGGCCGAGCACGCACAGCAGGTACGCGTCGCCGGGCGCCAGCTCCAGGCCGCGTTCCACGTCCTGCCTGGCCCTGGCGTAGTCGCCGGCCGCCACGTGCAGCCCGCAGCGGTTGACGTAGGCGGGGGCGAACTCCGGGTCAAGCTCCAGCGTGTGGTCCAGGTCGGCGCGGGCCCCCGCCAGGTCACCGGCGGCGTACCGCACCTCCGACCGGTTGTAGTACGCCTCGGGGAAGGGCGGGCTGAGCCGCATGACCGCCTCGTAGTCGGCCAGCGCCTCCTCGTCGCGGCCCAGCTCGTGCAGCAGGTTCCCGCGGTCGAGGTAGTAGTCGGGGTAGCCGGGGTCGGCCTCGATGGCCCGCGTGTAGTCGGCCAGCGCCGCCTCCCGCAGCCCGGCCATGGACAGGAGCTGCGCCCGGTTGGCGTGCAGCACCAGCCGGTGGATCGGGTGCTCGGCCGCCAGGTGCGTCTCGGCCAGCTCGATGGCCTGGCCCACCAGCTCCATGGCGGCGTCGCGGCGGCCCCTGCGCAGCTCCACCAGGGCCTTGCCGTTGAGGTCGAAGCCCAGGTGGAAGGCGCGCTCCCGGGGGTCGGGCAGCAGCGAGGTGATCGTGACCGCCTCGTTGATCCAGGCCAGCGCCTGCTCGGGGTCGCGCTGGGCGGGGTCGTGGTGGCGCACGAGGATCATGGCCGTGGCGTAGGCCGCCGTGGCGCGGTGCTTGGGGTCGGTGCTGAGCCGCCTGAGGCGGTCGTAGAGCTCGCGGGCCTCGTCCTCGCGCCCGATGGCCTCCAGCGCCGCCGCCACCCGCTGCAGCAATCGCTGCCAGCGCTCCGGATCGTCCTCGTACGCCAGCCCGCGCAGCACCTCCAGGCCCGACTCGGCCATGGCGTGGTGGAAACCCTCGTCGCGATACCGGTCGAAGTCACCGGGCAGCGGCCCCGTGCCGGGCCGCGACGGCCCCTCCGCCACGACCAGCAGGCCGGGGTCGAGCCTGCGCCGCAGCACGGCGACCAGCTCGGTGTCGGTATGGTCGGCCTCGCCCAGGTTCGTCACGTGCACGGTGAGCGGCCCCGAGCCGCTCAGGCAGTCGCGGACGAACTCCGCCAGCCCGTTCGCGATCCGCAGGCTGCGCCGGGCCCCGGGCACCAGCACCCGCTGCTCCCTGGGCAGCTCGTCGGCCAGCGATCGCCGCCGGGCGGGCACCACCTCACGCAGCCCCGGCGCCGCCGCCCTGATCTCGATGTCGTACGCGGCCACCAGCTCCGGCCTGCGCTCCAGCTCTCCCGGAACCAGGCGCCCGAGCAGCGCCGCGGCCAGCGTGTACGGGCCGCCGATCCGGCGATCCGCGTCGATGAAGATCGTGTCCACGCGGCCCCTCTCCCCACAGCGCGCACACCATTCTGGCTCGCCCACCCCCGCACCGTCACCTGGCGGCGGCGAGCCGGCCATACCAGGACACTCATGCCGGCACCCACACCGGCACCCACACCGGCACGCGCGGTCCGGCGCCGCGGCCCGGCATGGCCGACGCGCCATCGAGGCGACGCCGGCCTGTGGACCGAGCCCCTCTCCGCACGTGCCGCCGCACCACCCTCGCCCGGCGCGCACCGTGCGGAGTCCGGTGGGCTAGGAGCTGTGCCTGGGCGCGGCCCCGGCGGTCGGCTTCACGGTGCCGGGCTTGTGAACAACGAGCTTCTTCATGTGCGGCCTTCCACGTTCAAACGGGACCGAACGATCAATGACCGATACATGTCAACACATTGAAAAGTGGCCGATCAAGGTTTCATCTGATAAGGCCTCTTACAACCGGATTTTGGACGCGCCCGAAAGCTCAGTCGCCGAGGATCGCGTCCACGAACACCTCGGGGTCGAACGGCGCCAGGTCGTCGGGCCCCTCGCCCAGCCCCACCAGCTTGACCGGCACGCCCAGCTCCCGCTGCACCGAGATCACGATGCCGCCCTTGGCGGTGCCGTCGAGCTTGGTCAGCGCGATGCCGGTGATGTTGACCACCTCGGCGAACACCTGCGCCTGGCGCATGCCGTTCTGCCCGGTGGTCGCGTCGAGGACCAGCAGCACCTCGTCGACCGTGGCCTTCTTCTCGATGACCCGCTTGACCTTGCCCAGCTCGTCCATCAGGCCGGTCTTGGTGTGCAGCCGCCCCGCGGTGTCGACGATCACCACGTCGACCTTCTCCTCGATGCCCTTGGCCACCGCGTCGAACGCCACGGACGCCGGGTCACCGCCCTCGGGCCCGCGCACCGTGTCGGCGCCCACCCGCTCGCCCCACGTCTGGAGCTGGTCGGCCGCGGCGGCGCGGAAGGTGTCGGCCGCGCCGAGCACCACCTGCTTGCCGTCGCCGATCAGCGAGCGGGCCAGCTTGCCGGTGGTGGTGGTCTTGCCGGTGCCGTTCACGCCCACGACGAGCACGACCGCGGGCCGCTCGCCGTGCTTCTGGACGTGCAGGGTGCGGTCGAGGTCGGGGTTGACCTGGGTCAGCAGCTGCTCCCTGAGCAGGCCGCGCACCTCGTCCTGGGTGCGGCTGCCCAGCACCTTCACCTTGGTGCGCAGCTCCTCCACCATGGCGCGGGTCGGCGCGACGCCCACGTCGGCGGTGATCAGGCTCTCCTCGATCTCGTCCCACACCTCGTCGTCGAGGCGGTCGCGGGACAGCAGCTCCAGCAGCCCGCGCCCGAGCGCGTTCTGCGAGCGGGCCAGGCGCGAGCGCAGCCGCACCATCCGGCCCGCGGACGGCGGCGGCACCTCGACCTCGGGCTCGACGACCATCGGCTCGGCGGGCTTGACCGGCGGCGGGAGCGTGGTGGTCGCGCCCTCGGCCTCCTCACCCGCTCCTGCGGGCCGCTTCTCCTCCTCGGGAAGCACGGGGGCCTCTGGCGGCTTGACCGGCGGGGCCGCCTTGCGACCCGGCCTGAACAGCAGGAAGAGACCGCCGGCCGCCAGCAGGGCGACGACGGCCACGATCACGATGACGCCGAGGTAACCATCCACAAGATGTCAGTTTTCCAGATCGACCACCATGGTCACGCCCAAGGCCACACCGATCAGACGGACCAGTGCGCATCGATCAGGCGCTTTCGCGCTCCCTGAGCCGCTGGCTGACGACCTGGGTCACGCCGTCACCGCGCATGGACACGCCGTAGAGCGCGTCGGCGATCTCCATCGTGCGCTTGTTGTGGGTGATGACGATGAGCTGTGAACTCTGTCTCAGCTCCTCGAACAGCATGAGCAGCCGCTGCGTGTTGGTGTCGTCGAGGGCCGCCTCGACTTCGTCCATCACGTAGAACGGCGACGGCCGCGCCTTGAAGATCGAGATCAGGAACGCCACCGCCGTCAGCGACCGCTCGCCGCCCGACAGCAGCGACAGCCGCTTGACCTTCTTGCCCGGCGGCCTGGCCTCGACCTCGATGCCGGTGGTCAGCATGTCGTCGGGGTCGGTCAGCACCAGCCGGCCGTCGCCGCCGGGGAAGACCCGGCCGAAGATCTGCTCGAACTCGCGGGCCACGTCCTCGTACGCCGAGGCGAACATCTGCTCGACCCGGTCGTCGACCTCCTTGACCACGGTCATCAGGTCGCGCCTGGTCTTCTTGAGGTCCTCCAGCTGGGAGTTGAGGAAGGAGTGCCGCTCCTCCAGCGCCGCGAACTCCTCCAGGGCGAGCGGGTTGACCTTGCCGAGCTGGTTCATCTGCCGCTCGGCCGCCCTGGCGCGCTTCTCCTGCTCCTCGCGTACGTACGGGACGGGCGGCTCGCCCGGCACCGGCGCCTCGGGGCCATACTCGGCGACCAGCGCCTCGGCCTCGACCCCGAACTCCTCCAGCGCCCGCTGCTCCATCTGCTCCAGCCGCAGCCGCTGCTCGGTGCGGGCCACCTCGTTGCCGTGCACCCGGTTGACCAGCTTGTCGAGCTCCTGGCCCAGCTCGCGGACGCGCAGGCGCACCTGCTTGAGCTCGGCGTCCACGGCCACCCTGGTCAGGTCGGCCTCGTCGCGCTCCCTGGAGGCGAGCTGGACGGACGCCGCGAGCGCCTGGAGCACCTGCTTGGCGCCCTTGCTCACGGCCTCCGCCAGCGCGGCCTGCCTCCTGCGCCTGGCGCGCTGAGCGGCCGCCTGGGCGCGTTCCTCGCGCTCCCGCCTGGCCGCCCGCAGCAGGCCGTCGGCGCGGCCCTCGATGCCCTTGACGCGCTCCTCTGCGGTGCGGACCTGCAGGCGGGTGTCCATCTCGCGCTGCCTGGCCAGCTCCACGGCGCTCACCAGCTCGTCGCGCTGGTCGGTGGTGGGCTCGGACTCCAGCTCCTGGGCGTACTCGGCCTCGGCCAGCCGGATCTCCAGCTCGGCCAGCTCCTCCAGGCCCTCCGTGCGCGCCTCCTCCGCCTTGGCCACGCTCCTGGCCAGGCGCTCGGCCTCGTCGCGGGCCGCGTTGGCGGCGGCCTCGATCTGGGCCAGCCGCTTGGCCGCCGCCGCGTTGCGCTGGTCGGCCTCGCGCTGACGGGCCCTGACCTGGTCGAGGCCGCCCTGGGCCGCGCTCACCCCCGCCTGGGCGGTGGTGACGGCGCTCTGGGCCTCGCCGACGTGCGCCTGGGCGGCCTCCAGGGCCGCCTGCGCGGCCTGCTCCGCCTCGAACGCCAGGTCCAGGGCCGTGGCACCGGCCTCCGCCCTGGCCTCGGCCTCCTCCAGGTCCGCGACTGCCTGGTCGAGCGCGGCGCGTACCTGGAGGACGGAGGTGCCCGCCTCGGCGCCGCCCGCCGCCAGGTGGGCGCTGACGAGGTCGCCCGCCTCGGTGACCGCCCGGAGATGGGGATGCCGGTCGGCGACGGCCCTGGCGGTCTCCAGGTCGGCCACCAGCACCACGTCGGCCAGCACCTGCTCCAGGGCCGGCCGGAGGTGATCGGGCACCGTCACCAGGTCGGCCACCCACCGGCCACCGCCGGGAGCCGCCGCGCGCGGTCGCCCGTGCGCGTGCTCCGGCTCACCGCCGAACCCGTTGCCCGCCACCAGCAGCGTCGCCTGGCCGGCCCCCCGGGACCGCAGCAGCTCCAGCGCCTCCACAGCCGTGTCGAGCGTCTTGACGGCGACCGCCTCGGCCACGGGCCCCAGGACGGCCGCCACGGCCTGCTCGGCACCCGGCGTCACCTGCATGGAGGCCGCCAGCGGCCCCAGCACGCCCGCCACGTCGGCGTCCAGCACCGCGGCACCGCCGTCGCCCTTGGCCAGGCCCAGCTCCAGGGCGTCACGGCGGGCGGCGAGGGCGGCGACCGAGCGCTGCGCCTGCTGGTCGGCGGCGCGGGCGGTGCTCACGCCCGCCTTGGCGGCCTGGAGGGCGGCGCGCGGCGCGTCGAGGCCGGACTTGGCCTCCTCCAGCGCCGCTCGCGCCTCCTCGGCGACGGCCTTGGCCTCCTCGACCATGGCCTGCGCGGTGGCCAGCTCCTCGGCCAGCCCCGGGTCCACGGCGGGCTCCTCCAGGCGCTGGGCCTCAAGATCTTGCCTCGCCTGCTGTTCGCGGGCGCCCGCGTCGGCCACGGCCTGCTGGAGCCGGCCGATCTCGTCCTCGGCGGCGCGGGCGCGGCTGCGTACGGAATCGACCCGGCCGCGCAGCTTGGCCAGGCCCTCGCGGCGGTCGGCGGCGGCCCTGGCGGCCAGCGCGAGCCGCTGCTCCTCGGCGCTCAGCTCGGCCTCGGCCTCCGCGCGCCGCTGGACGGCCTCCTCCAGCAGCTCCTCGGCCTGCTCCAGCTCGGCCTTGAGGATGAGCTCGCGCTCGCGCACCTCGGCGGCCTCGCGTTCGAGCTCCTCGGGGTCGCGGCCGCGGCGCTCGATGGCGGCGGCGTCGAGGGCGTGGCGGTGGCGCTCGGCGGCGAGCTGCTCCAGGCCGGTGATGCGCTCGCGCAGCGAGGACAGCCGGAAGTAGGTCTCCTGGGCGGCGGCCAGCCGCGGCTGGGCCTCGGCCTCGGCGGCCTCAAGCGCGCCCTCGCGCTGCTGCGCCTGCGCCAGCTCGGTCTCGACCTGCTGCCGCCTGGCCGTGATCGCGGCCTCGTCGGCGGCCTCGCGCTCCAGCGTGGCGCGCAGGATGCACACGTCGTCGGCCAGCAGCCGCAGCCGCGCGTCACGCAGGTCGGCCTGGATGACGGCGGCCTTGCGGGCGATCTCGGCCTGGCGGCCCAGCGGCTTGAGCTGGCGGCGCAGCTCGGTGGCGAGGTCCTGGACGCGGGTCAGGTTGGCCTGCATCGCGTCGAGCTTGCGCAGCGCCTTCTCCTTGCGCTTGCGATGCTTCAGCACGCCGGCGGCCTCCTCGATGAAGGCCCGCCGGTCCTCGGGGCCCGCGTGCAGAACGGCGTCGAGCTGGCCCTGCCCGACGATCACGTGCATCTCGCGGCCGATGCCCGAGTCGGACAGCAGCTCCTGGATGTCGAGCAGCCGGCAGGTGTCGCCGTTGATCGCGTACTCGCTCTGCCCCGACCTGAACATCAGCCGGCTGATCGTGACCTCGGTGTAGTCGATCGGCAGCGCGCCGTCGGAGTTGTCGATGGTCAGCGTCACCTCGGCGCGGCCCAGCGGGGGCCGGGAGGAGGTGCCGGCGAAGATGACGTCCTCCATCTTGCCGCCGCGCAGCGACTTGGCGCTGTGCTCGCCCATGACCCAGGCCAGGGCGTCGACGACGTTGGACTTGCCGGAGCCGTTGGGGCCGACGACACAGGTGATGCCGGGCTCGAAGCGGAGCGCGGTGGCCGAGGCGAAGGACTTGAAGCCGCGCAGGGTGAGGGTCTTGAGGTACAAGCGCGACCCCCTTCTCCTGAACGGACCCTGAACAGACCTCGGAAAAGCCTACTGGTCTTGACTGCCCCACGTGGGCATCTGCAGTCGGGTCCGCGCCCTGTCAGGAGGTTCAGGGCAAATAACAAGGGACGCCTCTCAGAGACGTCCCTGAATCTTGCGCTCCGATCACTCTCAGGTGAGTGCCGGCTCGCGCTCCTGCACGCGGCTTAGCGCCTCGTCGCGGGTTTGCGCTGCAAGAGCGTCATTCGTGGCCTGAAGTCGGATGAGTTCTGCCTCCAGATCCCGGATACGCTGCTGCAGGCGGCGCATCTCCGAGACCATCCGAGGGTCAGGACCGCCGACGTGGCCGAGTAGAGCCTTCGCCATGGTAAAGGGTCCTCCACGCTGAGTGACCAGACTGGTTCGCGCACTTCTATTCCGCGGGAGGGGTGCGCGTGGTACCTAACAAGAGTCGCACCGGCAGTGTGGGCGGTCAAGTCGAACCAACCGCTGAGCCCTACTGATGGGCACTCCCGACATACAACTATACCCTATTTGGGCGGTTCGACGAAACGCGCTACCTCTCCATGAATCCGCCCAAACTACCTCGGGGTTCGCTCCACCGTTCCACTACTCCATCCACTCTGCCCGGCGTGTCGCAACCTCTGAGCAGCTCCAGCAGCTTGACGCACGCCTGCCTCGGCCCCTCCGCGACGACCTCCACCCGGCCGTCGTCGGTGTTGCGCGCCCAGCCCGTCAGGCCGAGCTCCAGCGCCCGCGCCCGGGTCCACCAGCGGAAGCCCACCCCCTGGACGCGGCCCCGCACCCAGGCGGTCAGCCGGACGTCCTCGCTGCTCTGCGCCATCTCATCCCCTCTTCACGCGACCAGCGCCATGGCCGACTCACGGACCGCCGCCTCGTTGAACGCCCTGATGGCCGCCGTCTCCCTGGCCCGCAGCCAGGCCAGGCCGAGTATCGACGGAGGCAGCCCGGTGACGGGCACGAAGCTGAGATCGGGGCGGGCGAGCTGCAGCGCCGTGGGCGTGCAGAACAACATGCCGCCCCGGTTGAGCGCCACCTGGGTCAGGCCCTCCTGCGTGGTGGCCACCTTACCGGCCCGGGGAATCGGACGCCCGGAAGGGGTTACGGACGGTGCCATCCGCTCGTGCCAGGAGCGCGGCGCCGGCCCGTCGAGGCCGATCAGCGGCACCGAGGCCAGCTCCTCCACGCCCAGCCCCGCCCGGCCCGCCAGCGGGTGCCTGACGGAGACGCCGAGCAGGTGGGAGACGTGGTTCAGCCCCTCCCCCGTCGCCAGGTCGGGCTCGTCCACCGGCAGCAGCGTGAACGCGATGTCCACCAGGCCCGCCCGCAGCTTGCTGAAGGGGTCCGACAGCGGGATCTCCACCAGCTCGACCGCGCACCCGGGGTTGCGCCGCTCGAAGGCCCGCACGCTGCCCGTCACCACGTCCGTCGGCGTGGCCAGGAAGCCGACCCTGATCACCCCTGTCACCTCGCGCGCCGCCGCCCTGGCCCTGGTCACGGCCTGCGCCATGCCGTCGTAGGCGGGCCGCAGGTCGGCCAGGAACCGCTCGCCGAGCGGGGTGAGCCGCACCCGCCTGCTCGTCCGGTCGAAGAGCCGGCCGCCGATCCTGGTCTCCAGCGAGCGCAGGAGCTGGCTCACCCGCCCGGGTGACAGGTAGAGCCGCTCCGCCGTACGCGCGAAGTGCAGCTCCTCGCTGAGCACGATGAAGCACTCCAGCTCCCTGAACTCCATGACCGCCCCTCACGCCCGATCGTTAAGTCTGGTTAAAGCAAGCCTTCGGGGTTCGCCATTGTTCCCGCCCGGGGCCGGCAAGAGGCTGGCCGCATGACTGTGACAGAGGTTTCCGTACAGGCGCGCTGGCTCGCCGTGACGTCGGTGGCGGTGGGCACGTTCACCGTGGTGACCAGCGAGATGTTGCCCATCGGCCTGCTGACCTCGATGGCCGGCGACCTGGGCGTCTCCGCGGGCACGGCCGGTCTGGCCATGTCGGCTCCCGGGCTGGTGGCCGCGCTCGCGGCGCCGGTGCTGGCGGTGCTCGCGCGGCGGGCCGACCGGCGGCTCGTCCTGCTCGGGCTGATGGCCTTGCTGGCGGTGGCCAACCTGGCGGCGGCCGCGGCGCCGAACCATCCCGTGATGCTGGCCGCCAGGGTGCTGACCGGGGTGAGCATCGGCGGGTTCTGGGCGTTCGCGGCCGGGATCGGGGCACGGCTGGTGCCCGAGCCCGCCGTCGGCCGGGCCACCTCGATCATCCTGGGCGGGGTGTCGGTGGCCTCCGTGCTGGGGGTGCCCGCGGCCACGTTCGTCTCCTCGTTCGCGGGGTGGCGCAGCGCCTTCGCCGCCGCCGGGGTGCTGGCGCTGGCCCTGCTCGCGGTGCTGGCCACGTCGCTGCCGCCGCTGAAGCCGCCGGCCGAGCCCGAATCGTCACCCGTGCCGGAAAAGCGCTCCTCGTGGCTCTCAGGGCCGCTCAAGCTGGTTCTGGTCCTGACGACCCTGGCCGTCTCCGGCCACTTCGTGGCCTACACCTACGTCCGCCCGTTCCTGGAGGAGGTCGCGCACGCCGGTCCGGCCCTCGTCAGCAGCGCGCTCCTGCTGTACGGGGCCGCCGGGGTGGCGGGGAACTTCGCGGCGGGCGCCAGGGCGGCCAGGAACCCCCGGCTGACCCTGGTCACGCTGGCCGCGCTCATGGCCGCGGCCATGGCGGCCCTGGTGCTGACCGGCGTGCCCGCCCTGGTCGCGCTCGTGGTCTGGGGGCTCGGCTACGGCGGCGTCGGGGTGACGCTGCAGCTGTGGATCATGCGCTCGGGCGGCGGCGAGCTGGGCACGGCGCTCTTCGTCGGCGCCTTCAACGTCTCCATCGCGCTCGGCGCCTTCGCCGGCGGCCGGATCGCCGACGGGCTGTCGGTCCCGGCGGTGATGGCGGCGGGAGCCGGGCTCGCGCTGGCCGCCGCGGTCGTCGCCGCCGTCGCGGGCAGGACCCGCGCCGGAGGCGGGGCCGGCACGGCCGGCTCGGACGGCGGGGGCGGGTCCGAGGCCGGAGGCGGCGGGGTCAGCGCGGGCGGCGCTGGCAGCGAGGGCAGGAGTAGGAGGAGCGGTTCATGAACGCCTCGCGCCTGATGGCCGTGCCGCAGCGGGAGCAGGGCAGGTCGCGCCGCCCGTACACCTCCAGCGACCGCTCGAAGTAGCCGCTCTCGCCGTTGACGTTGACGTACAGGCTGTCGAAGGACGTGCCGCCCTGTTCGAGCGCGGCCCCCATGACCGTGCGCACGGCGGTCAGCAGCTCGGCCACCTTGGGCCTGGTCAGCGTCTCCGTCGGCCGGGCCCAGTGCAGCCTGGCGATCCACAGCGCCTCGTCGGCGTAGATGTTGCCCACGCCGCTGATCAGCGACTGGTCGAGCAGCGCCCGCTTGACCTCGGTGCGCTTGGCCCTGAGCCGGCGGGTGAACGCGGCCTCGTCGAAGGCCGCCTCGAACGGGTCGGGGGCGATGTGCGCGATCGGCTCGGGCACGCCGCCCACCAGGGGGCTGAGCATGACGTGGCCGAACGTGCGCTGGTCCACGAAGCGCAGGTCGGGGCCGCCGTCGGCGAAGCGCAGGCGTACCCGCAGGTGCTTCTCCAGCGGCGAGTCCGGCTCCACGACCAGCAGCTGGCCGCTCATCCCGAGGTGGGCCAGGAGCGCCTCGGGCGGACCCGACAGCGGCAGCCACAGGTACTTGCCGCGGCGCTCGGCGGACAGCACCGCGCGGCCCTTGAGCCGCGCGGTGAACTCGTCGGCGCCGGGCACGTGCCGCCTGATGGCGCGGGGGTGCAGCACCTCCGCCGAGGCGATCTCACGCCCGATCACCCACTGCGCCAGGCCGCGCCTGACGACCTCGACCTCCGGCAGCTCAGGCACCTCGGACCTCTTCCGACTGGGGGTACACAACTCTCACCCTGTGGCCAACGCCCGGCGGCCCCGCAGCCCTTCCCCGGGCGCTCAGCCCGCGGGCTGGCTCTCGCGCTGGTCGCGGCGGGCCCTGATGCGGGTCCACGCCGCCTCGGCCGCCTGCTGCTCGGCCTCCTTCTTGCTGCGCCCGGTGCCGGAGCCGTAGGACTCGCCGCCGACACGCACCATGGCCGTGAACGACTTGGCGTGGTCGGGGCCGCTCTCCTCGACGTGGTACTCGGGCACGCCGAGCGCCTCGGAGGCGGTCAGCTCCTGCAGCGAGGTCTTCCAGTCGAGCCCGGCGCCGAGCGAGGCCGAGCGCACGATCAGCGGGTCGAACAGCAGGTGGACGACCCGGAACGCCTCGTCGAGGCCCTTGTCGACGTAGATCGCGCCGATCAGCGCCTCAAGGGTGTCGGCCAGGATGGAGGACTTGTCGCGCCCGCCGGTGCCCTCCTCGCCCCTGCCGAGCCGCAGGAACCGCCCGAGGCCGAGCCCTCTGGCCACGTCGGCCAGGGCCCGCATGTTGACCACCGCGGCACGCAGCTTCGCGAGCTGGCCTTCCGGCAGGTCGGGGTGGTTTCGGTAGAGGGTGTCGGTGACCACCAGGCCCAGCACCGAGTCGCCGAGGAACTCCAGGCGCTCGTTGGTGGGCAGGCCGCCGTTCTCGTACGCGTAGGAGCGATGCGTCAGCGCGCGCTCCAGGATGTCGGCGTTCAGGCCGACCGACAGGACCCGCTCCAGCTCGTCTCTGGCGACCTCGACGGCCACCGGCTTAGGACCTGCGCCCACGTGCTTCCTCCTCGGACATCTTCCTATGGCGCGCCGACTGCGGAAGATGCCCGAAAACGTGGTGGGCGTCGGGGTAACACGTTAGCCCCGGCGTCCACCACGGCCGCGGGCGAACCGCCGCCGCACGCATCTGAGACGTTAACGCCGACCGAGGCACTTTGGCACCCGGTCGGCATCACGTCAACTGCTGCTGGATCAGGCGGACGGCTCGATGACCTGACGACGGTTGTAGGTGCCGCAGGTGGGGCACGCGATGTGCGGCTGCTTGGGCGAACGGCACTGCGGGCAGCTCACCAGGGCGACAGCAGTCGTCTTCCACTGGGAGCGACGGGCGCGGGTGTTGCTCCGCGACATCTTTCGCTTCGGGACGGCCACGTCACTTCTCCTGATCGTTATCTTTGTCGGTAATCAGACCTTGCAACGACGCCCAGCGGGCGTCGATCTTCTCGTGCCGGTGATCGTCGCCGGCCTCGGCCAGCTTGATCCCGCACTCCGTGCAGAGCCCCTCGCAATCCTCACGGCACACGGGGCTCAACGGCAGTGCGAGCACCACCGCGTCGCGGAACGTCGGCTCGAGGTCGAACAGCTCACCGTCGAGCAGCGAATCCTCCTCCGAGGCGTCCTCGTCGGAGTAGAAGAACAGCTCCTGCAGGTCGACCTCGATCTCCGAGGAGACCGGGTCGAGGCACCGCGCGCACTCCCCGGCGAGCGGGGCCTGCGCCGTGCCCGAGACGAGCACGCCTTCCATCACTGCTTCGAGCCGGAGATCCAGCTCGACTTCGGCGTCCTTGGGGACACCGATCATGTCGACGCCGAGATCCGCCGGTGCCGGCAGGGTCAGGGTCATCTGCCGCATCGTCCCTGGCCGCTTACCCAGGTCATGAGTGGAGATCACCCACGGGGAGCGGGGGTCGAGGTGCTGAGTCATCCTGCTCTCGCTAGGCATGGCGAAAACGATCGCCGTCGTACAAGGCCGAAATGAAAGGATAGCAGCTCGCGGTCAGCCCCTGAGCCGCTCGATGAGCAGCTTGTGCACCAGATCGGGCACCAGACCCGAGACGTCCCCACCATACCGGGCGATCTCCTTCACCCGGGAGGAGGACAGGAACGAGTACTCGGGGTTGGTGGGCATGAACAGCGTCTCGACTCCCGACAGGCGGTAGTTGAGCTGCGCCATCTGCAGCTCGTAGTCGAAGTCGCTGACCACCCTGATGCCCTTGACGATGGCGGGGATGTCGTTCTGCCGGCAGAAGTCCACGAGGAGGCCGTGGAACTTCTGCACCTTGACGTTCGGAAATTCCTTGGTCACGGTCTGGAGGATCTCGATCCGTTCGTCAACCGTGAACAGGCTGCTCTTCTCGACGTTGATGAGGACTGCCACGGTCACCTCGTCGTACAGCCGCGCGGAGCGGCCGATGATGTCGAGATGACCATTGGTGATGGGGTCGAACGACCCCGGGCAGACTACGCGGCGCAAGACGCCTCCCAGGTCTACGGGTTCCCGGCGGCGCGACCGTACCAAACGGATGCTTCGCCATAACGACGGACCCTCTCCTCAACGTACCCCTCAGGCCACATCAAGGGCTTTCCCCTGCTTTCCCTCTCGAACGCCACCAAAGCGTCAGACGTCAGCCAGCCGTTGTCGCGCAGCAGCACCAGCACCGTCTGGACCTCCTCGTCCGCCACCGCGTAGGGCGGGTCGGCGAAGACGATCTCGAACGGCGACTCCGGCGGCTGCCGCAGCAGCCGCTCCACCTTGTCGGCCACCACGCGGGCGCCCTGCAGGCCGAGCGAGGCGACGTTGGACTTGATCGTGCGGACCGCCTTGGCGTCGGACTCGACCAGCACCGCCTCGGCCGCGCCGCGCGACAGGGCCTCCAGGCCGACCGCGCCGGAGCCCGCGTACAGGTCGAGGACGCGGGCCTCGCGCAGCCCGTACAGCGAGTCGAGCGTCAAGAGGATCCCTTCTCGCGCCCTGTCGCTGGTCGGCCTCGTGCCACGCCCCGGCGGCACGGCCAACCGCCGTCCACCTGCCACGCCTGCGATGATCCGCGTCATGTGACCCATTGTTCCGCATGTTCGCGCAGGTCAAGAGTGGACAAGTGTCTGCCTCGACTGCGCAAGGGTGATTGGCATCCGGGCGCCCGGCCCCCAAGATGATGACTGCGGCCTTCAAGGTGACCCACGTGGAGGCCGACCGGCGTGATCGTGAGCCCTTCCGCACGCCGGTTCCCTCGGCACCTGACCCGAGGGTGGGCCCAGCCGGGGACGGCATTCGGGGGGAGGCCGTCCCCGCGGCTGGGTTCGTACGGAGTCAGGCACTCCGCGCGGCCGGGCTCGCGCGGGACCTCAGGTCATCTCCAGGTGCTCCGCGCGGCTGGCTTGTGCGGAACCTCAGGTCTTCTCCAGGTACTCCGCCCGCTCGTCGGCCAGCAGCCTGTCGATCTCCGCCCGCAGCCCCTCGTGCCGCGTCAGCTCCGGATCCGACTCCAGCAGCGCCGCCGCCTCGTCCCTGGCCGTGGCGATCACGTCCTCGTCGCGCAGCAGTTGCAGCAGCTTCAGCGACGACCGCTTGCCCGACTGCGCGGCCCCCAGCACGTCGCCCTCCCGCCGCTGCTCCAGGTCCACCCGCGACAGCTCGAAGCCGTCGAGGGTGGCCGCCACCGCGTCCAGGCGGGCGCGGGCGGGGGTGCCCTCGGGGAAGTCGGAGACCAGCAGGCACAGGCCGGGCAGGCCGCCCCGGCCCACCCGGCCGCGAAGCTGGTGGAGCTGGGAGACGCCGAAGCGGTCGGCGTCCATGATGATCATCACGGAGGAGTTGGGCACGTCCACGCCGACCTCGATGACGGTCGTGGCGACCAGGACGTCGAGCTCGCCCCGGGTGAACGCGCGCATGATCGCGTCTTTCTCCTCCGGCGGGAGCTTGCCGTGCAGGGTGCCGACGCGCAGGTCGTGGAAGGGCCCCTGGGTGAGCAGGTCGGCCACGTCGAGGACGGCCAGCGGCGGCCGGCGCTCGTCGTCGGAGGCCGCGCCCGCCAGGTCGCCCTCGTCGCCCTCCAGGTCGCCGATGCGGGGGCACACGATGTACGCCTGCCGCCCCAGCGCCACCTCCTCCCTGACCCGCTGCCAGGTGCGCTCCAGGTAGTGGGGCTTCTCGGCGGCGGGCACCACGTGCGTGGTGATCGGGGCGCGGCCGGAGGGGAGCTGGGAGAGCGTGGAGACCTCCAGGTCGCCGAAGACGGTCATGGCGACCGTGCGCGGGATCGGGGTGGCCGTCATGACCAGCACGTGCGGCCGCCCGCCCCCCGCCTTCTCGCGCAGCGCGTCACGCTGCTCCACCCCGAACCGGTGCTGCTCGTCCACCACGACCAGCCCCAGGTCGGCGAACTGCACGTGCTCCTGCAGCAGCGCGTGCGTGCCGACGACGATGCCCGCCGTGCCGGAGGCCGCGTCGAGCAGGGCCGAGCGGCGGGCGGCGGCGCCCATCGAGCCGGTCAGCAGCGTGACCGCCGTGCCGCCGAACATGCCGCCCTGCGCCAGGTCGCCCAGCATGTTCGTGATCGAGCGGTGGTGCTGCTGGGCCAGCACCTCCGTGGGGGCCAGCAGGGCCGCCTGGCCGCCGGCGTCGACGACCTGGAGCATCGCGCGCAGCGCCACGACCGTCTTGCCCGCGCCGACCTCGCCCTGCAGCAGCCGGTGCATGGGGTGCTCGCGCGCCAGGTCCGCGGCGATCTCCTCGCCGACCTGGGCCTGCCCCTCGGTCAGCGAGAACGGCAGCCGCGTGTCGAAGTCGGCCAGCATCCCGTCGGCCCGCCGCGGCCTCGGCTTGGCGGGCCAGGCGGTGGCGGCCTGGCGGCGCTGCAGCAGCACGGCCTGCAGCACGAACGCCTCGTCGAACTTCAGCCTGTCGCGCGCCCGCCCCACCTCCGCGAAGTCCTTCGGCCGGTGGATGGCCACCAGCGCCTCCGAGAGGTCCTGCAGCCGGTGCCGGCCTCGCAGGCTCGCGGGCAGCGGGTCGTCGAGCGGGCCGAGCGTGTCGAGCACCATGCCGATCGCGCGCCTGATCGCCCACGGCGTCAGGTCCTTGCCCGCCGGGTAGATCGGCACCGGTGCCGACGCGAACTCCTCCGCGCTCGCCTCGCTCTCCTCGAACAGCTCGAACTCGGGGTGCGTGAGCTGCCAGCGCGGATTCGTCCGGGTGCCGAACAGCCCCACCTTGCCGGCGAACATGCCGCGCCTCCCCGGCTTGAGCCGCGACTCGGCCACGTGGGAGCCCTTGCCGAAGAACGACAGGTAGATCCGGCTGCCGCTCCCGTCGACGACCTCGACCTCCAGCCAGGTGCCGCCGCGGTTGCGCATGGGCTTGCGCATGAGCCTGGTCACCTCGCCGACCACGGTGACGTGCTCGTCGACCTCCAGCGCGTCGAGCGAGGTCAGCTCGCCGCGCTCGGCGTAGCGCCGCGGGTAGTGGCGCAGCAGGTCGCCGACCGTCTCCAGGCCGAGCACGCTGTGCAGCAGCTTGGCGGTCTTCGGGTCGAGCGCCTTCGTCAGAGGCTCGTCGAAACGGCTCACGGCAATAAGTTCTACCGCCTGGGGCCGACAGGAATCCCCGCTCCGGTCATTCCACGCCGATGAGGAGCGGGTAGCCGCCCTGCTCGCCGTCGTACACCACCAGGTCCACGTCCGGCCGCGTACGCCGCAGGTGCTCCTCCAGCCCGGACGCCAGGCCTTCCGGCGCCTGCGCGCCCGTCACCAGCGTCACCAGCTCGCCGCCGCCCGCCAGCATCCGGTCCACGACGACGACGGCCACGCCGTCGACCGAGCCGCCGATCACCGCCACGTCCCCGTCGATCATGCCCAGCACGTCGCCGGGACGGCACACCCCGGCGCTCGTGAACGCCTCCCTGTCGGCCACCGTGACGTGCCCGTAGCGGGTGTGCCCCGCCGCGTCCGTCATCGCCACCACGTCGTCGTCGAAGCGGCGCAGCGGGTCGTGCACGGCCAGCGCCGCCAGCCCCTGCACGGTGGCCTTCGTGGGCAGCACGCTGACCGTCACGCCGTCCTCGCGGGCGATCTCGGCCGCCGCCGCGGCGACGGAGCGCACGCCGTCGTCGTTCGGCAGGACGGCGACCTCGCTGCCCGCCTCCCTGATCGCGGCCAGCATCGCGGGGAGCGCGGGCCGGGTGCCCGGCTCGCGCCGCACCACCACCGCACCGCACTCCTCGAACAGCGCCGCGATCCCGTCGCCCGCCGCGACCGCCACGACGCCGCGCCCCGCGCTGCCACGGTGCACGCGCTCGGCCAGGTACGTGATCCGGATCCGGTGCGGCCTGCCCGCGCGGATCCCCGCCTCGACGGCCGGCCCGGCCTCCGGGACGTGCACGTGGACGTTCCACAGCCCATCGCCGCCGATCACGACCAGCGAGTCGCCCATGCCGTCGAGCTCCTCGCGCAGCCCCGCCACCGCCCCGTCGTCGGCCTCCAGGAGGTACATCACCTCGTACCCCGCACCCACCTCCGTCATCGGCGTGACCCTGGCGGTGGGCGCGGGCACGTCGTAGTGGCCGGCCGAGGCGCCGCAGATCACCTCGGCGAGCGTCTCCAGCACGATGGCCGCCCCGGCGCCGCCCGCGTCCACGACGCCGCTGCGGGCCAGCACGTCGAGCTGGTCGGGCGTGCGGCGCAGCGCCGCACGCGCCTCCCCCGCCGCCTGCCTGGCCACCTCGTAAAGATCACCCTCCAGCTCCTGTACGGCCCGCGCCGCCGACTCCAGCACGCTCAGCACCGTGCCCTCGACCGGCCTGGCCACGGCCTCCCTGGCCAGCACGGCCGCCCTGAGCAGCCCCGCCCGCAGGTCGGCGCCGTCCTTCAGCACGTCGGCGAGGCCGCGCAGCGCCTGGCTGACGATCACCCCCGAGTTGCCGCGCGCCCCCACCAGCGCCCCGTACGAGAGCGTCTGCCACACCACGGCCGCGTCCACGTCGTCGGGCAGCGACTCGACGGCCTCGGCGGCGGACAGCATGGTCAGGTGCAGGTTCGTGCCGGTGTCGCCGTCGGCCACGGGGAACACGTTGAGCGCGTCGATCTCCGTCCTGGCCTGGCCGAGCGCGTCGGCCGCCAGGCGGGCCCAGCGCCGCACGGCGGGCGGGTCGAGGACCTGCATACGACCTCCCACCCTGCCAGGATGCGCTACCGTTGTCCGAGGAGAATATCGCCGCCCTGGACCTGATCCAGATGCTCTGGTTCGCGCCCATCGGCGTGGATCAGATATTCTCGTCTGGCTGGCCGGTTGTCCCGGCATGCCCTCCGCCCGGAAAGCATCAGCGGACAGGGCTACATCGACTGTTTTAAGGAGCGATACCGTGGCTTCCGTCTGCGATGTCTGCCGCAAGGGGCCGACCTTCGGCAACAACGTGTCCCACTCGCACCGCCGTACCCGCCGTCGTTGGAACCCCAACATCCAGACGGTCCGCGCGGTCGTCGGCGGCACGCCGAAGAAGCTGAACGTGTGCACGTCGTGCATCAAGGCGGGCAAGGTCACCCGCTAGTTCACACTTGTGCGAAGGCCCGCTCCTCCTGATGAGGGGCGGGCCTTCGTCATGCCTTGAGACGTCCGCCGGTGCGGGCGGGCGGGCGCGCGCGCTTCAGCTCGTGCGCATGGGCGACCGGCCCTGGGCGCAGGCGACCGCGCGCGGGCAGGCTTCAGGACGTGGGGGCGCGACCGGCACCCCCACGACGGCGACAGGCGTCGTTCAGCTCAGCTCAGCTCAGCTGACGACGCACTCCCCCTCGACCAGGCCGCAGTTCTGCGCCTGCGAGCCCCGGCCCGTGGCCGTGAACGTGACCTCGACCGAGGCCCCCGCGGCGATCGACGCCGTCAGGTCCAGGATCAGCAGGTCGCCGTCCTGGGTCCATTCGGCGCCGTCCACTCCCGTGACGCGCCCGTCCACGGGGACGGAGACGGTGGGGTTCTGGAGCGGCTGGGCGGAGGTGTTCGACAGCGTCAGATTCGCCGAGTAGGTGGCGATGCGCTGCTTGATCGTCTGCTGCACGTTGACCGAGCCCGCGCTGCCGCCCGAGGAGCCGAAGGTGCTCGAGGAGGTGGGCTCGGGGGTGCTGCCGCCGGGCGAGCCGGCGCCGGAGTCGGTGCTGGAGTCGTCCAGCGTCGAGGCCTCCTCGGTCGGGGTCTCCGACACGCTCTCCTCGACCGGCGGATCCTCCGTCTCCTCGTCCTCGGGCTCCGCCGGCTTCTTCGTCTTGCTCTTGCTCGGCGTGGGCGTCGGGGAGGCGCTGGTCGCGCGGGGCGGCGTGCGTACGTTGGAGGAGGCGGTCGGCGTCGGGGTCTCGGCGGGCTCGCCGTCCTCGGCGGCCTCCTCCGCGGGCTCGTCCTCGACCGGCGCCTCGGAATCCTCCTCGGCGGGGTCGGAGACGGCCGGGCCGGGCTGGCTGCTGGTGGCCTGTACGGCCGCGCAGGTCGTGCCCTCGCACTTGGCCGGGTCGCCCGAGCTCATGAACTTGACGCCCGCCACGGTGCCACCGAGCACGACGGCCACGGCGGCCACCGACAGCAGGGCGACCCTGCCCTTGCCTGCTCCGGCGGGGGCGGCCAGCACGTCGTCGCCACCGCCGCCGCGTCCTGACTTGCGGCGGCCACGGCGGCCACGGGGCTCGTCGGCCGGCTCGTCGCCGTCGTTGGACCAGCCTGAGCCGAGGAAGCCCGTCTCGGCGTTCGCCCAGGCCGGGGCCAGCGCGGCCGTCGGCTCGCCGGCCACCTTGACGTCGCCGGGCTCGGGCGGGGCGCCGTAGACTGCGTTGGGGCCCGAGGGCGAGTCGAACCTGGCCGTACGCTCGGGGTCGTCGAACGACCCGCGCCCGTCGGGGTCCTCACCGAACGGACCGGGACCGCCGAACGGACCGGGCCCGCCGAACGGATCGGGACCGTTCCCCGGCCCGCCACCGGGACCGTCGAACGGCCCTGGCCGGCCTGGCCCTCCATGAGGCCCGCCCATCCACCCGGGCGTGCCGTCAGGCCCGCCCATGTGACCAGGCGCGCCGTCAGGCCCCATGCGGCCCGGTGCACCGTCAGGCGCGCCCATGGGGTCGGCCGGGCCGTCGAAGAACGCCGTGCGCTCGGCCGGAATGTCGAAGAAGCTGGTGCGCTCGGCGGCGGCGTCGAACGGCCCCGGCCGGTCGAAGGGGTTGGCGGCCGGCGCCCCGGAGCCGCCCTGCGCGGCGGGGAGGTCTCCGGACGGGTGGCCGGGCTGGTCCCACTCGGGCGGCCGGGCGAAGGCACCGGTCGTCTCGAACGGGCCTGCCTCGTCCTCCCTGGGCCCTCTGTGCGGCGGGAAGGCACCCGCAGGGTCGTTGGCAGAAGGGAAACCGCCGGCGAGGTCGTTGGGCAGCGCGAAGGCGCCGGTGGTCTCGAACGGCTCGGGCTGCTGCCCACGCGGCGGCGGCGTGTCGCTACGCCGCGGCATGGGGGCCCACTGCCCCGTTACCTCCGGTCGGTCCGGCAGCGACGGCCAGCCCGGAGGCTCGGCCTGCTCGTCAGGACCCCAAAAAGCGCTGTTCCCCCGTTCATCCCCGTCGTCGGATCCACCTGTGCCGTGGCGGCCCATGGCTGCCCTTTCTTCCGGTTACAGTGGCCGCCAATCTTCATAACACCTTTACTACGCCGTTGTCACAGCAATCCCACTAGTCGTACCCCAAATACGGAGATTTTCACGTAAATCGGGACAGAGCATCACCCAAAGTGATCCCAGCCGCGAGCGGCGATGTCCCGGCCGTGGACCAGCACGCCCTCCCCCTCGGTCACCCGGCCTACCACGTGCCACCCGTCCGGCAGCCGCACCTCCGCCGGGAACACCGCGGCCAGGGCGTGATCCTCGCCACCCGCGAGCACCCACTCCAGCGGATCGGCCCCCAGTTCCTTGGCCGCCGCCACCACCGGCTCGCCCATGGGGAACGCCTCGGGATCCAGCTCCACCCGTACGCCACTGGCCTGGGCGATGTGCCCGAGGTCCTGCAGCAGGCCGTCGCTGACGTCCAGCATCGCGCTGGCCCCCAGCTCGGCCGCCAGCGGCCCCATCGCGTACGGCGGGCACGGCCGGCGGTGACCGGCCACCGCCTCCGCGAGCACCCCTGACCCCACGGGCACCCCGGCCTCCAGCAGCGCCCATCCGGCGGCGGCGTACCCGAGCCGCCCCGCCACCGCCACCACGTGCCCCGGCCGCGCCCCCGAGCGCAGCACGGCGGCTCTGCCGCCCAGGTCGCCCAGCGCGGTGACGCCGATGACGACCAGGTCGCAGCGGGTCACGTCGCCCCCTGCCACGGAGGCGCCGACCAGCGCGCACTCCTCGGCGAAGCCGTCGGTCAGCGCGTCGAGCCAGCTCACCGGCAGGTCGGCGGGCAGGCCGAGGCCGACCACGAGCGAGGTCGGCGTCGCGCCCATGGCGGCCACGTCGGCGAGGTTCTGGGCGGCGGCCTTGCGGCCCACGTCGTAACCGGTGGACCAGTCGCGCCTGAAGTGCCTGCCTTCGAGCAGCAGGTCGGTCGAGACGACCACGCGACCGTCGGGCGCGCCGACGATGGCGGCGTCGTCACCCGGACCGAGCATTACCGCCGCACCTTGGGGCAGACGAGCGGTAATACGATTTACCACACCGAATTCGCCGAGATCTCCGACTGTGATGACGCACCTCCTGACGCACACAGGGTACGGTGGGCGTTCGGCGTGATCCAATCGCCCGGGAGGACGTGATGGTGCAGGCCTACATCCTTATCCAGACCGAGGTCGGCAAGGCCGCCGCCGTGGCCCGCGAGATCTCCGGGATTCCGGGGGTCACCCAAGCGGAGGACGTGACGGGGCCCTACGACGTGATCGTTCGTGCGGAGGCGAGAAACGTCGATGAGCTGGGCAAGCTCGTCGTCGCGCAGATCCAGGCAGTGGCCGGGATCACGCGTACCCTTACGTGTCCGATCGTCCACATCTGAAAGTAGCCGCATGCGTGCCGCCGCCGTCCTGCTCGTTCTCCTGGCACTCGCCGGTTGCGGCGGCACCGTACAGGTCGAGCCGCCCGTCCCGCAGGGCGAGGCGGTCGCGGCCTGCGACAAGCTGGCCACCCTGCTGCCGCGGACCCTCGACGGCGACGAGCGCGGCACGTCCACGCCCGAGTCGCCGTACGTGGCCGTCTGGGGCTCGGGGGCCGTCGCGCTGCGCTGCGGCGTGCCGAGGCCGGCCAGGATGGCGCCCACCGACACGCTGCAGGAGATCGGCGGCGTCGGGTGGTTCGCCGATCCCGACAAGCCGGCGCTGTTCACGGCCGTGACCGACCTCGCCTACGTGGAGGTCACGGTCGGCGGCGAGCACGTGGCCGCCGAGGTGCTGTCGGACCTGTCGAAGCCGATCGCCCGGATCGCACCGCCGAACGGGTGAAGCCTCGGACGAGGTCTCACCGCAAGCCGGGCGAGCGCGACAGCGCGAGCTGGATGAGCCGGTCCACCAGCGCCGGGTAGGACAGGCCCGAGGCCGCCCAGAGCTGCGGCGCCACCGACAGCGACGTGAACCCCGGCATGGTGTTGATCTCGTTGAAGACCAGCTTGCCGTCGGGCGTGTAGAAGAAGTCGACCCGGGCCAGGCCCTCGCACTCCAGCGCCTCGAACGCGCGCACGGCCATCCCGCGCAGCTCCTCGGCCGTCTCCTGCGGGATGTCGGCGGGCACTGTCAGCGACATCTGGTCGGGGTAGTACTTCGCCTCGAAGTCGAAGAACTCCTGCCCGCCCTCGACCTTCACCTCTCCCGGCATCGACGCGGCGGCCGGCTCGTCACCGAGCGACTGCAGCACCGCGCACTCGATCTCACGGCCGGGGATCGCGGCCTCGACCAGCACCTTGGGGTCGTGCTGCCGGGCGAACTCCACCGCGGCCTCCAGCTCGGCCCTGTCGCCGGCCTTGGAGATGCCCTGCGAGGAGCCGGCCCTGGCCGGCTTGACGAAGACCGGGTAGCCGAGCTCCTCGGTCTCCTTGAGCACCTGCTCTCGGTTGAGCCGCCAGTCGCGGTCGCGGATGACCACGTAGGGGCCGGTCGGCAGCCCCGCCGCGGTGATCACGGTCTTCATGTACGCCTTGTCCATGCCGACGGCGCTGGCCAGGACGCCGGAGCCGACGTAGCGGACCCCCGCCATCTCCAGCAGCCCCTGGATCGTGCCGTCCTCCGCGAAGGGCCCGTGCATGACCGGGAACACCACGTCCACCGAGCCGAGCTCGACGGGGATGCTGCCGGGGTCGTAGGCCACCAGCGAGCCGGAGCCCGAGGGCAGCGCCAGTGCCGCGCCCGTGGTGTCGACGGCCGGCAGCTCGCCGGCCTCGATGGCGAACCGCTGGTCGGAAGCGGCCAGCACCCACCTGCCGTCCTGGGCGATCCCGATCGGGATCACCTCGTACTTGCTCCTGTCTATCGCATTCAGCACGCTGCCCGCGCCCATGAGGGACACGGCGTGCTCGGAATTGCGGCCTCCGAATACGACGGCGACGCGTGGCTTGCTCATGGTGTCCGAATCTACCGGGGTGTCCCTGTAACAGCGAGCTGAGCACGCCGTAATCAGGTCTTTCTCACACTCCGTAGCGCTCGGGTTTCGGCGATCGGGACATGAGCAGCATGCCCGCCTCCGACGGCGACATGCCGTCGTGCACGACCCCGACGACCACCTCGGTGATCGGCATCTCCACGTCGTGCTTCCTGGCGAGCTCCAGCACGGACTCGCAGGACTTCACGCCCTCCGCGGTCTGCTTGGTGGCCGCCACGACCTCGGCCAGCGTCATGCCGCGGCCCAGGTTCTCGCCGAACGTGCGGTTACGCGACAGCGGTGAGGTGCACGTCGCCACGAGGTCGCCCATGCCGGCCAGGCCCGCGAACGTGTGCGCGTCGGCCCCGAGCGCCGCCCCCAGGCGGGAGATCTCGGCCAGGCCCCTGGTGATGAGCATGGCGCTGACGTTGTCGCCCATGCCCATGCCCGCCGAGACGCCGACGGCCAGGGCGATCACGTTCTTCACCGCGCCGCCCAGCTCGACCCCGACCACGTCGGGGTTGGTGTACGGGCGGAACCACGGCGGCAGGTGGCAGATCGCCTGCAGCCGCTCGGCCACGGACAGGTCGGTGCAGGCCACCACGGTGGCGGCGGGCTGGCGCGCGGCGATCTCGGGCACCAGGTTCGGCCCCGAGACGACCGCCACCCGCTCCTCCGGCACCTCCGCCACCTCGCGGATGACCTCGCTCATCCGCTTGGTGGTGCCCAGCTCGATGCCCTTCATCAGGCTGACCAGCACCGCCCCGTCGGGGATCAGGCCGCGCCAGCCCGTCAGGTTCGCGCGCAGCGTCTGGGACGGCACGGCCAGCACCACGAACTCGGCCCCGTCGAGCGCCTCGGCCGGGTCGGTCGTGGCCCGCAGGCCGGCGGGCAGCGTCACGCCGGGCAGGTAGTCGGCGTTGGCGTGGTCGCGGTTGATCGCGTCGACCACCTCCTGCCTGCGGCCCCACAGCGTGGTGCGGCCGCCGGCCTCCGCCAGGATCATCGCGAACGTGGTGCCCCACGAGCCCGCCCCGAACACGGCCACCTTCGTCATCGCGTCACCGTCCAGCCGGGTCGTAGGGAGTCGCCGGGGCATTCTCCCCGCGCAGCTCGGCGAGCTGCGCGGTGATCGCCGCCATGATGTCGGCCGTCGCGTCGCGCAGCACGTCGGCGTGCGCCGGCTTGCCCGTGTACTTGGACAGGTCCACCGGCGGCCCCACGCTCACGCGGAACGTCTTGCGCGGGAACAACCTCGGCTTCTTCTCACCGTACGGCAGCAGCTCCTGCGCCCCCCAGTGGGCCACCGGGATGACCGGCGCCCCGCTCTCCAGCGCCAGCCGGGCCGCGCCCGTCTTGCCCACCATGGGCCACAGGTCGGGATCGCGGGTGCACGTGCCCTCCGGGTAGAACAGGATCGCGCACCCGTCGTCGAGCCGCTCGGCGGAGATGCGCAGCGACCTGGCCGCCTCGCTGCTGCCCCGCTCGACCGGGATCGCCAGCAGCGCGGTCACCGCCCGCCCCAGGAACGGCACCTTGAACAGCGCCGACTTGGCGAGGATCACCGGCCAGCGGCCGTTGTTGTACAGGAAGTGCGACAGCAGCACGGGGTCGGTCCACGACAGGTGGTTGGCCGCGATGATCACACCACCGGTCCTCGGGATACGGTCACCCTTGCGCCAGTCGCGCTTGACCAGGAGCCGCGACAGTGGCTTGACCACCACGACGGCGAAGGTCTCCCAGAAACGCGATGGTCGCGTGGGGCGGCTCATGCTCTCCTCCAACACGTACGGGATGCGCCCAAGTCTCCCGGTTGGCCACACGGGATGTCGAGGCGCGATGCTTAAGCCTATGAGCATCCGCTGGTCCCTGGTCATTCCGGTGAAGACGCTGGTCGCGGCGAAGACCCGGCTGGCGGCCGCGACGGGCCCGCACCGCACCCGCCTGGCCGTGGCCGTGGCCAGCGACACCGTGGCGGCGGCGCTGTCCTGCCCGCCGGTGGCGCGGGTGATCGTCGTGACCGCCGATCCCGCCGCCGCGGGGCCGCTCGCCGCGCTCGGCGCCGACGTGGTGCCCGACCCCGACCGCGGGCTGAACACGGCGCTGCGCACGGGCGCCGCGCACGCCGTGCGCGTGGCGCCGGGCGACGCGGTGGGCGCCCTCCAGGCCGACCTGCCCGCGCTGCGTCCCGCCGAGCTGGCAGTGGCGCTGGAGGCGGCGGCCGAGTTCGACCAGTCGTTCGTGCCTGATGCGCTGGACGTCGGGACGACGTTCTACGGGGTACGGCCCGGCGAGCCGTTCGCGCCCAGGTTCGGCGGGGAGTCGCGGGCCAAGCACCTGGCCGGTGGGGCCAAGGAGCTGTGCGTGCCCGGGATCGACTCGGTCAGGCGCGACGTGGACACGCCCGACGACCTGCGCGCGGCCGTCGCGCTGGGGCTGGGGCGGCACACGGCGGCGGTGGTCGCGGAGCTGTGGCCGGACACCGGCGTCACCCCGCCCGCGCGCCCGCCCGCCTGATCGCGGGGAGCGCCTCACCTCGCCGCCGCGCCCGCCCGCCTGATCGACGGGGCGGTCACGATCGCCAGGTACGACAGCCCGAGCAACGCCACCCCGGCGGCGAAGACCCCGTAACCGCCCAGCCACTCCCCCAGCAGCCCACCGGCCAGCCCGCCCACCGGCGTCGTCCCCCACATGAGGAAGCGCATGCTGGCGTTGACGCGCCCCAGGAGGTGCTCGGGCGTGATGCGCTGGCGGTAGCTGAGCTGCGCCACGTTGAACACCACCCCGGCCGCCGCCGCCAGGGCCGAGCTGACCGGGAAGATCAGCAGCCGCCACCCCGGCCCGGTGGCCACGGCGGGGAGCTGGAGGGCCACGACGAGCACCGCGGAGCCGTACAGGGTGGTGCCGACCCCGTAGCGCAGCGTCACCCGGGCCACCACCGCCGCACCTGCCAGCGCGCCGACCGCCGACGCCGACAGCAGCAGCCCGTAGACGGTGGCGCCCACCTCCAGGCCGACGAAGAGGTAGAGCGGATAGCCGACGGCGCAGATGCCCAGCGCGATCCGGGTGAGCGCCCCGCCGAGCGCGACCCTGCTCAGCACCGGCTCCCCGAGCACGAACGCGAGCCCCGCGCGCACCTCCGCCCACAGCCGCCGCCCCTCCGGCGGGCGGGGCCGCTCCGCCACCCGCACCCCCGACAGCAGCCGCGCGGAGACGAGGTAGCCGGCGGCGTCGGCCAGCAGCGCGACCGGCGCCGTGAGCGTGCTCACCAGCCACCCGCCCACCCCGGGCCCCGCCAGCACGGACACCTGCCGGGTGACCTCCAGCCGCCCGTTGGCCCGCTCCAGCCGCTCCTCGGGGACGACCGCGGGCACGAAGCTCATGTGCGCCACGTCGGCGAACACGGTGCCCACGCCGAGCACGAACGCGACCGCGTACAGGTGCGGCAGCGTGAGCACGCCCAGCCAGGCGGCGGCGGGCACGGTGAGCAGCGCCACGCCCCTGACCAGGTCGGCCCGGACGAGGATCGGGCGGCGGCGCAGCCGGTCCACCCACACTCCGGCGGGCAGGCCGATCAGCAGGAACGCGGCCGTCTGCACGGCTGACAGCAGGCCGAGCTGGAACGGGCTCGCGTGCAGCGTGGCCACGGCGGTCAGCGGAAGGGCGACGATCGTGATCTGGGTGCCGAAGCCGGAGATGCCGTTCGACCACAGCAGGCGCCCGAAGTTCCCCCGAGGACCCATGCCGTGATCGTGCGTGCTCGTCCGCTCGCGGGCAACCGATTACGCTGGACGGGTGCAGGCGACCGTACGGAGTTTCGACGAGACCACGCGCTCGGGCACGGTGTTCCTCGACGACGGGGCCGTGCTGGAGTTCGGCGCCGACGCCTTCGACGCGGGGCCGCTGTTGCTGCTGCGCACGGGGCAGCGGGTCAACCTCGGGATGTCGGGCGGGCGGATCGGCTACGTCACGCTGTCCACGTTTCCCGTTCCCGACACATTTTCCGGCGCGTGACTCCGGCACGCGCGTGACGGTTTTCCGGAAGCCGTGACAAACGTCACGCCCGGGCCGGAGCCCGGGCGTGCTGGTCAGCCGTCAGCCGATTTACTTCCTTTTGCCGATCTTCTTGCCGCCCTCGTTCACGAGGTCTTTGAAATCGGACCCGGGACGGAACTTCGGCGCCCAGCTCTCCGCGACGTTGATTTCCGCGCCGGTCGACGGATTACGCGCCGTACGAGCGGGCTTGTTCACCATCTCGAACGCGCCGAAGCCCGTGATCGAGACCTTGTCGCCGCTGGCCACGGCTTTCTGGATGGCGTCGATGACCGCGTTGACGGCCTCCGTGGCCGTCTTCCTGTCGCCCACCCGATCAGCGATGGCCTCGACGAGTTCTCGCTTGTTCATGAAAGTCCTGCTCCCCCAGTCACGGCACGGGGTTCCAGCTCACGACTTCGACGTAGAAACCCCTTACGCGCTCGAAAGTAGGCGGGATCGCGGGGGAACTCAATCACCCAGCGTGTTTTCCCCCTCGCGTGGCGTGTCGGGCGCCTCGGGATGGAGCTCCTCCAGCGCCTCCAGAAACGCCTCAAGGCGGGCGGCCGCCCTTTCCGGATCCCGCTTGGCGAGGTCGCAGATCGACAGATAGCGGCGCGCGCTGCGCTCCTTGACGGCGGCGGGCAGCATGCGGACGCGGCGGTGCGCATCGCGCAACCGCCGCGCCAGTTCGTCGTCCTCTAGACGGTCGTCGGCAGCCATGGCTGCCGACCATTCTCGTACGTGGCCACCTCGTCGGCGTGACGCAGGGTCAGCCCGATGTCGTCGAGGCCCTCCATCAGCCGCCAGCGGGTGTAGTCGTCGATCTCGAAGGGCACGGACTCGCCGGCCCACCGCACCTGGCGTTCGGCCAGGTCGACGGTCACTTCCAGCTTCGGGTCCGCCTCGACGGCCGCCTGCAGGGCCTCGACCTGGTCGCCGGGCAGGACGACCGGCAGCAGGCCCATCTTGGTGGAGTTGTTGCGGAAGATGTCGCCGAAGCGGGCGGCGATCACGACGCGGAACCCGTACTGCTGCAGTGCCCACACGGCGTGCTCGCGGGAGGAGCCGGTGCCGAAGTCGGGGCCGGAGACCAGGATCGAGCCGCCCTCGTAGGAGGGGTCGTTCAGGACGAACGTCGGGTCCTCGCGCCAGGCGGCGAACAGGCCCTTCTCGAACCCGGTGCGGCTGACCTGCTTGAGCCAGACGGCCGGGATGATCTGGTCGGTGTCGACGTTGCTGCGGCGCAGCGGCACCGCCGTACCGGTGTGGGTGGTGAAGGCTTCCATGGAACGTGGTCTCCCTTACAGGTCGGCGGGCGCGGTCAGGCGGCCGGTGACGGCGGTCGCGGCGGCGACCTGCGGCGACACCAGGTGGGTGCGGCCACCCTTGCCCTGGCGGCCCTCGAAGTTGCGGTTGGAGGTGGAGGCGCTGCGCTCGCCGGGCTTGAGGGTGTCGGGGTTCATGCCCAGGCACATCGAGCAGCCGGCCTCGCGCCACTCGGCGCCGGCGGCCTTGAACACCTCGTCCAGGCCCTCCTCCTCGGCCTGCTTCTTGACCATCATCGAGCCGGGCACGATGAGCGTGCGCGTCCTGACCTGGCGCCCGCGCAGGATCTCGGCGGCCGAGCGCAGGTCCTCGATGCGGCCGTTGGTGCACGAGCCGACGAACACGGTGTCGACCTCGATCTCGCGCAGCGGCGTGCCGGCGGTCAGGCCCATGTACTCCAGCGCCCGCTCGGCGGCCGAGCGGGCGACCGGGTCGTCGAACGACTCGGGGCTCGGGACGCTCTCGCCCAGCGGCAGGCCCTGCCCCGGATTCGTGCCCCAGGTGACGAACGGGGTCAGCGTCGAGGCGTCGATCTCCACGACCTTGTCGAACACGGCGTCGTCGTCGGTGCGCAGCGACTTCCAGTACGCCACCGCCTGGTCCCACGCCTCGCCCTGCGGGGCGTGCTTGCGACCCTTGAGGTAGGCGAACGTGGTCTCGTCCGGCGCGATCATGCCGGCGCGGGCGCCCGCCTCGATCGACATGTTGCAGACCGTCATGCGGCCCTCCATGGAGAGCTTGCGCACGGCCTCACCGCGGTACTCGACGATGTAGCCCTGGCCGCCGCCGGTGCCGATCTTGGCGATGATGGCCAGGATCAGATCCTTGGCCGTGACGCCGACCGGCAGCTCGCCGGAGACCTCGATGGCCATCGTCTTGGGCCGGTAGGCGGGCAGCGTCTGCGTGGCCAGCACGTGCTCGACCTCGGAGGTGCCGATGCCGAACGCGATGCCGCCGAACGCGCCGTGCGTGGAGGTGTGAGAGTCGCCACACACGATCGTCATGCCGGGCTGGGTCAGGCCGAACTGCGGGCCGATGATGTGCACCACGCCCTGACCGGCGTCGCCCATCGGATGCAGCCGGATGCCGAACTCCGCGGCGTTCTTGCGCAGCGTCTCGACCTGTGTCTTCGAGACCGGGTCGGAGATCGGGCCGAGCACGGTCGGGACGTTGTGGTCCTCGGTGGCGATGGTGAGATCGGGCCGTCGCACCTTCCGGCCGGCGAGACGGAGCCCGTCGAACGCCTGCGGGCTGGTCACCTCGTGGATGAGGTGCAGGTCGATATAGAGCAGGTCCGGCTCGCCCTCCGCGCGACGGACTACGTGTTGCTCCCAGACCTTCTCGGCCAGTGTGCGGCCCATGATCTCCTCCTTGAGAATCCTCCGACTTGCTTTCTCATATGTCGAGACTGCAGTATCGGTGTATGGACAACTCTAGCGGAGTCGGAGTACTCGACAAGGCAGTTCTTGTACTCAATGCCCTGGAAGCGGGACCCGCTTCACTGGCTCAGCTCGTCCAGGCCACCGGCCTGGCCCGCCCCACTGCCCACCGGCTGGCCGTCGCCCTGGAGCACCACCGCATCGTGAGTCGTGACACGCAGGGCCGGTTCGTGCTCGGCCCGCGGCTGTCGGAGTTGTCCACCGCGGCCGGCGAGGACCGGCTGCTGGCGGTGGCCGCACCCGTGTTGATGCAGCTCAGGGACCTGACCGGGGAGAGTGCGCAACTCTACCGCCGCCAAGGTGATGAACGGGTCTGCGTGGCGGCGGCCGAGCGTGCCAGCGGTCTGCGTGACACCGTTCCCGTGGGCTCCGCGCTGCCCATGACGGCGGGTTCGGCGGCGCAGATCCTGCTGGCCTGGGAGGAGCCCGACCGGCTGCACCGCGGGTTGCGCGGCGCCAAGTTCACCGCCGCCACGCTGGCCTCCGTGCGCCGGCGCGGCTGGGCCCACAGCGTGGGCGAGCGGGAGCAGGGGGTGGCCAGCGTCTCGGCGCCGATAAGGGGCAGCGGCGGCAAGGTGATCGCGGCCGTGTCCGTCTCCGGGCCCATCGAACGGCTCACCCGGGCGCCTGGAAGGCTCCACGCGGTGCCCGTCATGGCGGCCGCCGAACGCATCACGGAGGCGATGCGCCGCACGTCATGATCGGGAAAAGGATGTATTTGGGGAGCCGACTGCCTCCCCGGCGCACTAGCCTGAGTGCGTGACAGATCGCATCGAGGTAGCCGCCACTGAGCTGCGACCCCTGCTCGAAGAGTTCATCATGTGGGCGCGCGCGAACGCCCCTGGGAGCGACCCCGAGCTCGTGGGGCCCGCCGCACTGTGGCACCGTCTCGCCTTCTCGCAGGACCTCGGCACGTGGAAGCGTGCCGACCTGCGTAACCTGCTGCTCGACCGCATGCCCAAGGTCGTGGAGGATCCCGACGCCGCCGCCGACGGGATGCTGCCCGCCGTCGACGCGTACCTGACGTTCCTCTCCCAGACCGGCCGGCTGAACCAGGGCTCCGACAGCCTCGCCGATCTGCAGGCCGAGCTGGATGACGTCGAGGACGAGTTCGTCGATCTCATGGAGGAGCTGCTCGACGACACCGAAGGCGACGAGGAGGAGGAAGAGGCCGGCGACCTGGGCGATTTCGAGCCGTTCGCCGACGAGCTGGCCGAGCTCGACACGATCAGGCTGCGACCCGACTCGGAGCTGGCGGAGGCGGCCCGCCAGGCGCCGCTGGTCGCCAAGGCCCGCGATCTGGCCGTGTGGGTGGGCTCGGGCCGCAAGGTGGGCGAGGAGACGCTGCTCACCGACGCCGAGGTCGAGCAGGCCCTGGCCGCCGTCGGCCTGCCCAGGCCGGAGACGGAGGGGCCCGTCGCCGAGGCCGTCCCCCAGCTGTGGAACATCTGGAACCTCGCGGTCGACCTCGAGTTCCTCGAGCCTGGCGAGGCCGGCACAGTCGCGGTCCAGGACGACACGGCAGAGTGGCCGTTCGACGACGACGAGGACGTGCTCGACGCCTGGATGCTCGGGCTCCACTCGGTCGACTACGGCGACCCCGAGCTGGAGGACGAGGACCTCACCATGGCCCTGGCGGGCCTGACGCGGGGCCTGCTCATCCGGCTGCTGCTGGCGGGGGGCTCCCGCGGGCGCGCCGAGCTGGCGCAGGACCTCGCCGACGCCGCCGCCGACCTCGACGAGCTGGGCTCCGACGCGTGGGAGGCGGCGGGCGACCCGCTGGCGCCCGCGCTCGACTGGCTGATCGGCTACGGCATGGTGGAGCTCGACGGCGACGACGGCTCCACGGTCCGCCTCACGCCGCTCGGCACCGAGGGCGTCGTCCATCTCATCGACGACGCCGACATCGAGGTCGACGCCCGGCCGGCCATCGAGTCCATGAGCGCCCACGAGCTGCTCGCACTGAGCGCCGAGCTGCCGGAGGAGGAGGCCGACGCCGAGTTCGCGGCCTGGATGCAGCTCAGGGAGCCCGCCAAGGCGGCCGAGGAGCTGCTGGAGGCGGCGGCTGAGGACGACAGTGACGCCCTGATCAGGGTGCAGGCGGCCAGCGTCGTCGGCACCCTGGGCGAGGCCGCCGTCCCGGCCTGGCAGGCGGCGCTCAAGCAGCCGTCGCTGCGCCCGTACGCGGCCACCCACCTGAGCCAGCTCGGGGTGGAGGGCGCGCCGGAGCCGACTCAGGAGGACACGCACTGGCTGATCCTCGACATGTGGACGATCTCGGCGGGGCTGGGGCGCTCGGAGTTCGTGAGCAGCCTGCGCGACATCGGGCCCGAGATGGTCAACGAGCTGCTGGAGGTCATCTGGAAGATCCCTCACGCGCACGTGGAGGAGCTTCTCGACCTCATCTCGCAGGTGCACCCGGACAAGCAGGTCGCCAAGGCGGCCAGGCGGGCGCTGTTCAAGGCCCGCTCGGTCTGACGTCACAGAAACGCGCCCCCGCTGTCGGACGGCGGGGGCGCGGTCGTTCGGGAGGGCACTCAGCCGGTCGAGAGTGCGCGCGTAACGGCGGTCAGCCGGTGAGCCGGAGGAGCGTTCCCCTGGACGGGGATCAGCTGGGAACGGCGGGTGGCGTCGCCCACCGCTTGCCGTAAAAACAAAAACGCCTTCTTCGGAGAAGAAGGCGTAGTCCCGACCGGATTCGAACCGGCGCTACCGCCTTGAGAGGGCGGCGTCCTGGGCCACTAGACGACGGGACCTTAGCGGGCTTGTGGCAGTGGTAGTCCCGACCGGATTCGAACCGGCGCTACCGCCTTGAGAGGGCGGCGTCCTGGGCCACTAGACGACGGGACCTTGCCCACAAGCTGCTGTGCCGGGCCTCCCCGGCAACGCAGGTAACTCTACCGCACCCGGAAGACCACACCAAACCGCTTATCCGCCCATCTGATCAACCCAGCAGCCCCCTGCGGTAGGCCTCGGCGACGGCGGAGGCGCGGTCGCGCACGTCGAGCTTGGCGTAGACGTGCAGCAGGTGCGTCTTGACGCTGGCCTCGCTGATGAACAGGCCGGCCGCCGCCTCCTTGTTGGTGGCTCCGCCGGCCACCAGCCGCAGCACCTCCAGCTCCCGCTTGCTCAGCTGCCCCCTGGCGGGCCTGCGCAGGTGCTCCGCCAGCCGACCCGCCACCGCCGGGGCGAGCACGGTCTCACCGCGGTGGGTGGCCCGCACGGCGCGGACCAGCTCGTCCGGCGGGGCGTCCTTGAGCAGGTAACCGCTCGCGCCCGCTTCGAGCGCCGGCAGCACGTCGGTGTCGAACGTGGTCAGCACCAGCACCCGCGGCCCCGTGCCGCTCAGCAGCCGAATGGCGCTCACCCCGTCGAGGCCCGGCATGCGCAGGTCCATGAGGACGAGGTCGGGGGCCAGCTCCGCGGCCAGCCGCACGGCCTCCTCACCGTCGGCCGCCTCGCCGACGATCTCCAGGTCGGGCTCGCCGCCGAGCGCCGCCCGCAGGCCGTCACGCACGATCGGATGGTCGTCGGCGATCAGCAACCGCACTGGCATCGGGTCAGCCTCTCATTCGGTACGGGCGGGGGCCGCGGGCAGGGCCGGGACGGCGGCGGCGACGGCCGTGCCCCGGCCGGGCCCGGACTCGACCTCCAGGGTGCCGCCCACGCCGCGCACCCGCTGCCGCATGCCGTCCAGCCCGAAGCCGTCAGAGGGCCGCTGCGGGTCGAAGCCCGTCCCGTCGTCTCGGACGTCGAGGAGGATGGCTTCGTCCGTGTACGACAGAGTGAGGCCCGTCCTGGTGGCATTGGCGTGCTTCGCCACGTTCGCCAGGGCTTCCTGAGCGACCCGGAACAGCGCCGCCTCCACCTCGGCGGCCACGGCGACCGGGGTGCCGGTGACCTCGAACCGCAGGTCCACGCCGGCCGCCTGCGCCCACGACTCGGCCATGTGACCGAGCGCGTCCGGCAGCTCCGCGTCCTCCAGCGGCTCGGGCCGCAGCGCCCGTACGGATCTGCGGGTCTCGGACAGGCCGCGGCGGGCCAGCTCGGCCGCCCGGTCGAGGTGGCGGCGGGCGTCCTCGCCCTGGGCGCGGCCGGCGGCGGAGAGCTGGCCGATCAGCGCGACCAGGTCCTGCGCGAGCGTGTCGTGGATCTCGCCGGCCACCCGGTGCCGCTCGTCGAGCACGCCCGCCCGGCGGGCCTGGCCCAGGAGCCTGGCGTTCAGCTCGGCGTTCTCGTCCATGGCCGCGCGCAGGCGCTCGACCAGGCGGCGGCGCCTGTCGTGCTCGGCGGAGACGTACCAGCCGGCCAGGACCAGCGGCACGGCCACGCCGGCGATGACGGTGAGCAGGGTCGTCCCGGCCTCCGGGCCTGCCTGGCTGGTGACGTTGATCAGCGCGGTGAGCGTGACGCCGGCCATGACGAGGCGGCCGGGGAGCAGCGCGATGGCCAGGGGGTAGCCGGTCGAGGCGAACACCACGAAAGCCTGGCTCCTGGTGGCCAGGGCGGCGGCGAGGATCAGGAGGATGAGGTAGTGGGCGACGACGAGCGCCCTGCGGGTGTCGCGGCGGGGGTGGAGCCACGGGATGGGGGCGAGCCACCCGGCCGCCACCAGGGCCAGCGGCGGCCACGGCACCGCCGCCCACAGCGCGACGACACCCGCACCCCAGCCACCGCCCGCCGCGCCGCCCGCGCCGCCCGCGCCGTCCGCGCCGCCCGCGCCGCCCGCGCCGTCCGCGCCGTCCGGGCCGCCCGCGCCGCCCACGCCCTCGGGCAGGATCGCGCCCGGCCAGGCGCCCGCGTCCTGGCTCGCCGCCAGGACCACCGAGATCGCGAGCAGCGCGTACGCCAGCCCCGCGTACACCCACCTCTCACGCCCGTCCACCCAGCTCATGCCCCCAAGCCTGGCACGCCGTCAACCGATCGGTGGATGGCCGCCGTCAACCGCTTCTCCACCCCGACGGTCGATGTGGCCGGCCCCCGCTCAAGGCGACCATCGAGACATGACCGATCTCACCCGCAGAACCGCCTTCCAGCTCGCCGCCGTCGCCGGCGCGGGAGCCACCGCCGTCTCCCTGCCCAAGGGTAAGGAAGTGACCACGTTCGTCTTCGTGACCGGCTCGAACGGCACGGCCAGCGGCGACAACGAGCTGGCGCTGCGCGGCCACCGCACCGTCGGCGTGAGCCTGCCGGGCCACGGCCCGGAGAACCAGCTCCACCGCGCCTACCAGGCCCCCCAGGACCTGGCGAAGCTGGCCACGCTCCCCTCCCCCATGGCGGGCGTGACGCTGGACGACTACGTCGAGGCCACGGTGGACGTGGTGCGCCGGGTCTCCCGCTACGGCCCGGTGATCCTCGTGGGCGGCAGCCTGGGCGGCTCCACCATCACCAAGGCGGCCGACGCGGTGCCCGACCTGATCGACCGCCTGGTCTACATCGGCGCGTACTGCTGCACGAAGCTGCGCTCCCCCGCCGAGTACCTGGAGACGCCGGAAGGTAAGACGAGCCTGGCGGCGAGCATCCTGCCGGGCGTCGTCGGCGATCCGCGGGTGCTCAAGGCGATCAGGGTGAACTGGCGCACGAACGACGCGAAGTTCCTGGACGCGGCGAAGGCGGCGTTCATGGCCGAGGGCACGGAGGGCGAGTTCCTGGCGCTGCTGAACGCGTCGCTGCCGGACGAGAGCCTGGAGGTGTCGAGCGCGGACGCCAGGGGCCGCAAGGACGCCTGGGGACGGGTGCGGCGCGTGTACGTGCGGCAGTCGCTGGACCGGGTGATCCCGCCCGCGCTGCAGGACCGCATGATCAGGGAGGCGGACGAGGCGACGCCGGGCAACAGGTTCGAGGTCTTCACGGTGCGTACGCCGCACGCGCCGACCCGCGGCGCCTATGGGAAGATCACGAAAATCCTGGACGGGCTCGCGAAATGAAAAAACGGACATCTCCTGAGGAGACATCCGTTTGCAAATGCTGGGGTACCAGGACTCGAACCTAGACTAACTGAACCAGAATCAGTCGTGCTGCCAATTACACCATACCCCACCGCTGCGATCTCCTTGCGGAGCGCGTTGGCGACGTCCGAAAGAATAGCCCAGCTCGGGGGCTAAGACCAAAACGATTAGCCGACCCGCCCTCCGCGGCCCCCACCAGTGGCCCGATCGTGCCAAGCTGAAGGGGACAAAACACCACGTGGAGGAGCCCGAGCGTTGGCCGAGAATCCGTTCTTCGCCCCAAGCGACCTGCCGTACGAGCTGCCGCCCTTCGCGGACATCCGTGAGGAGCACTACCTGCCGGCGTTCGAGCGCGGCATGGCGGAGCAGCTCGCCGAGGTCGAGGCGATCGCGAGCAGCACCGAGACCCCGACGTTCGAGAACACGATCGCCGCGCTCGAACGGTCGGGCCGGATCCTCGACCGCACGGCCACGGTCTTCTTCAGCATCGCCGCGTCCAACACGACCGACGGCATCATGGAGATCGAGAAGCAGATCTCCCCGCAGCTCACCCGGCACAGCGACGCGATCCGGCTGAACCGGGCGCTGTGGGCCAGGATCAAGCAGGTCTCCACGGCGGACGCCGAGGAGTCGTGGCTGCTGGAGAAGTACCGCGACGACTTCATCAGGGCCGGGGCCGACCTGTCCGAGCCGGACCAGGACCGCCTGCGCGCGCTCAACGAGGAGCTGTCGAAGCTCTCCACGCAGTTCGCGCAGAGCCTGCTCAAGGCTTCCACGGAGTCGGCCCTGGTGGTGACGGACCCGAAGGAGCTCGACGGCTTCGACGAGGCCAAGATCGAGTCGCTGCGCCAGGACGACGGCACGTACGTGCTGCCGCTGCTCAACTTCACCTGCCAGCCCGGCCTGGCCCAGCTCACCGACCGCGACGTGCGCCGCCGCCTGTACGAGCTGAGCGTCGGCCGGGCCCCCGGCAACTTCGAGGTGGCGGCCAGGATGGCGGCGCTGCGGGCGGAGCGGGCGGCGCTGCTCGGGTTCCCCACCCACGCGGCCTACACGGTGGCCGACCAGACGGCCAAGACCGTCGAGGCGGTCGAGGAGATGCTCGGCCAGCTCGTCGGGCCCGCCGTGCGCAACGCCGAGCGGGAGGCCGAGGCGCTGGCGGAGCAGGCCGGGTTCCCGATCGAGCCGTGGGACTGGTCGTACTACTCCGAGAAGGTGCGCCAGGCCCGCTACGACTTCGACGGCGCGGCCATGCGCCCGTACTTCGAGCTGAACCGGGTCTACCGCGACGGCGTCTTCTACGCGGCCACCAAGCTGTACGGGATCACCTTCGCCGAGCGGCCCGAGCTGGGCGGTTACCACCCCGACGTGACCGTGTTCGAGGTCTCCGACGAGGACGGCGGCCCGCTGGGGCTGTTCGTGCTCGACCCCTACGCCAGGCCGAGCAAGCGCGGCGGGGCGTGGATGAACAACCTGGTCGACCAGTCGTTCCTGTTCGGGCAGCGGCCTGTGGTGATGAACAACCTCAACGTCACCAAGCCGGCCTCGGGGCCGACGCTGCTGACCTACGACGAGGTGAACACCGCCTTCCACGAGTTCGGGCACGCGCTGCACGGGCTCTTCTCCCAGGTGCGCTTCCCGCGCGTCTCGGGCACCAGCGTGCCCCGCGACTTCGTCGAGTACCCGTCGCAGGTCAACGAGATGTGGGTGACCTGGCCCGAGGTGCTGGCCAACTACGCCAAGCACCACGAGACGGGCGAGCCGATGCCGGCCGAGCTGGTGGAGAAGCTTACGGCGGCCGAGAAGTTCAACCAGGGATTCAAGACCGTCGAGTACCTCGCGGCCACGCTGCTCGACTGGGCCTGGCACAAGCTGGCGCCCGGCGAGACCGTGACCGACCCCGAGGCGTTCGAGCTGGCCGCGCTGGAGGCTGCCGGGATCGCGTTCGCGCTGGTCAGGCCGCGTTACCGGACCAACTACTTCGCGCACGTCTTCTCCGGCGGCTACAGCGCGGGCTACTACTCCTACATCTGGAGCGAGGTGCTCGACGCCGAGAGCGTGGAGTGGTTCAAGGAGAACGGCGGCCTCACCCGGGCCAACGGCGACCACTTCCGGCGCGAGCTGCTGTCCAGGGGCGGCAGCCTCGACCCGCTGACCGCCTTCCGCAACTTCCGCGGGCGCGAGCCCAGCATCCAGCCGCTGCTCAAGCGCCGCGGCCTGGACTGAACCACTCGGCGTGCTCGGCCGCCCACTGCGCGAACGTGCGCGGTGGGCGCCCCGTCACCTGCTCGACCGTGGCTGTGACCTGGTAGGCGCCCTCCGGCACGTTGCCGAAGACCTGGATCTGGAACTCGATCAGCTGCTCGGGCACGCCCTCGGCCCGGTAGCGCTCGCGCATCTCGTCCACGGTCAGCTCGCGGAAGGCGATCTCGCGGCCGATCGCCTCCGACAGGATCCGCACCTTGGCGGGCACGTCGAGCAGCTCGGGGCCGGTGAGGCCGTAGGAGTGGCCCGCGTGGCCGTCCTCGGTGAGGGCGGTGGCGATCACCGCGCCGATGTCGGCCTCGTGCACCATCGCCGTCCTGGTGGCCGCGAACGGCTCCTCGATCAACCCCTTCGTCCGTACGGGCTCGGCCCACGCCAGGGCGTTGGCCATGAACTCGGTCGGCTGCACGTAGGTCCAGGCCAGGTCGCTGCCGGTCACGGCGGCCTCCAGCGTGCCGGGCGACCAGCCGCTGAGCAGCGTGACCTTGCTCACCCCCGCCGCCCGTACCGCCTCGACCAGCTCCGCGCCGTTCTGCAGCGGCGCGTACGCGGAGTCGGCGGCGTCGATGAGGTGCACGCCCTCGACGCCCTTCAGCGCGGGCACGATGCTCTCGGTCCGGCTGAGATCGCCCCGCACCACCTCGACCCCTTCGGGCAGCTTGGCCCTGGCCAGGTCACGTGTCAGGGCGCGCACGCGGTGTCCCGCGTCGAGGAGGTGCGCGACGACGTGCCTGCCCACGGAGCCTGTGGCTCCGGTCACCAAGTAAGTCATACCGGCGACGTTAGGCACTAATGCGGCACGTTCAGTTCCGCGATTCGCTGGCGTAGCCATTCTTTCTCCGCCTGGCTGGAGGCGCGGGCGATCAGCAGCATGCCGCGGCGGTAGGGGTCGGGCTCGTCGCGCGCCCTGACCGGCCGGCCGCCCTCGTGGAAGAAGCTCGCGGGCGCCTCCAGGAAGGCCAGCCTGCGGCTCAGCACCTTGACCTGGTCGGCCGGGTCGGGCAGCGCCGACAGGAACGCCAGCAGCGCGAAGAACCGCGCCTGGTCGCTGATGTCGAGGTCGGCGGGCTCGCGCAGCCGCCGCAGCAACTCCTCGCGGCCGGCCTGCGTGATCGTCAGCACCTGCCTGCGCGCGGCCGCCGCCCCCGCCTCCTCGTGCCGCTCGACCAGGCCCTTGGCCTCCAGCCTGGCGATCGCCGGGTAGAGCGCGCCGTCGCTGACCGGCCGCAGGTGGCCGGTCAGCGAGGTCAGGCGGGACTTGAGCTCGTAGCCGTGCATGGGCCGCTCGTTGAGGAAGCCCAGGATCGTGAGAGCGAGGTCGGCGCCGCTTGCCATGGGGCGCATCGTAACGCTATACCTCTAATCGATGTATAGCGAAGCGAGGTATCGATGATCAGGCTGGCGTTGCCCATCTACGTGGAGCTGCTCACCGCGGTGGTCGCGGTCGGCGTGATCGACCTGCTCTGGGTGTCGGGGCTGGGCGAGGCGGCGATCGCGGCCGTCACCGTGGGCACCACCGCCGAGTACCTGGCCTACGGGCTCTTCCTGGCCGTGCCCACCGGGGTGACGGTGCTGGTCGGGCGGCGTGACGGGCGCGCCCCGCTGGGGCCGGTGATCAGGACGGGCTGGGTCCTGTGGGCGGTCTTCTCGGTGGGCGTGGCGGTGCCGGGGGTGCTGCTGCGGGAGCCGCTGGCGGCGCTGTTCACCGACTCGCCGGCGCTGACCGCGGACTTCTTCCTGATCTCGCTGGGCGGGCTGCCGGTGTACTTCGCCCAGACGGTGGTGGACGGGGTGCTGAAGGGGCTGGGGGACACCAAACGGCCCATGCGGCACGCCATCATCTGCAACGTGCTCGTGGTCGTCCTGGATCCGCTGTTCATCTACGGGCTGGAGATGGGGGTGCAGGGGGCGGCGGTGGCCACGGTGATCGCGCGGGGGGTCACGCTGGCGATCGCGCTGCGGACCGTGACGCGGCTGCGGGAGGCGGCGAACGGCGGTCCGGCCGCGAGCGAGCCGGCTGCCCTCGGCCGGGGCACGAGCGAGCCGGGCGGCTCCGGTCAGGCCGGGCGCGGGACGGGCGGCGGCGGGCGGGCGATGGCCGGCGAGGTGATCCGTACCGGGTTGCCCATGTCCGGTGATTTCCTGGCACGTGCCCTCGTGGGGATGGCGCTGGTGGAGATCGTGGCCGGGTTCGGGACGACGGCGGTGGCCGGGTACGGGGTCGGGCAGAAGGTCATGCTGGCCGGGGTGATGGTGTTCTACGCGCTGCGGCAGGCGGCGATGATCCGCACCGCCCGGTCGGAGCCCGTCAGGTCGCCGCTGGTGCTCGGGCTCGGGTCCGGCGCGGTGGTCGCGGTGGCGCTGAACGTGGTGGCCGTGCCGGTCGCCGGGTTGTTCGCCGGCGATCCGGCGGTGGCCGTGGAGTTCATGCGGTGGATGGCGCTCTACCTGGTGCCGTTCGGCGGGCTGATCGCCGTGGGCGGGGTGCTGCAGGCGAGCGGGCGGGGCAACCGGCTGCTCGCCGCCACCCTGGCGGGCTTCGCCGTGCAGTTGCCCCTCGCGTACGTGCTGAGCGCGTGGCTCGGCCTGACGGGCGTGTGGCTGTCGATGGCCACGGGCGCCGCCGTCAGTCTCGCGGGCACGTCCGCGAGGCTCCGCCCTCCGGCCGCGCCGACGCGCCCTTCCCCGGACCTCAGCCCTTCAGCCGCGCCGACGCGCCCTTCCCCGGACCTCAGCCCTTCAGCCGCGCCAGAGCCGCGCGCAGGCGATCCTGAGCACGCTCCCGCCCCAGCACCTCGATCGACTCGAACAGCGGCAGACCCACCGTCCGGCCGGTGATCGCCACCCGCACCGGCGCCTGGGCCTTGCCGAGCTTGAGCCCGTGGGCGGTGCCGACCTCCTCCAGCGCCTGCTTGAGCGACTCGGGATCCCAGCTCACGATCTCCAGTCGCTCCAGGTAGCCGGTGAGGATCTCCTCGGCGGCGTTCTTCATCGCCTTGTCCCACGACGCCTGGTCGAAGACCGGCTCCTCCAGGAAGAGGAAGTCGACGTTCTGCCGGATCTCCGACAGCACCGCGATGCGCGTCTGCGCCAGCGCGGCGACCTTGCTGAACAGCTCGCGGTCCCAGGAGGGGTCGAGGTAGGGCGCGCAGCGCTCCTCGAAGGTCTCCAGCGGCAGCGCCCGGATGTACTCGCCGTTGAAGGCCCGCAGCTTCTTCTCGTCGAAGAAGGCGTTGGAGGCGTTGACGTCCTCGAACCGGAACAGCGGCACCATCTCCGACCACGGCATGATCTCGCGGTCCTCGCCGGGGCCCCAGCCGAGCAGCATCAGGTAGTTGACCATCGCCTCAGGCAGGTAGCCCTCGGCGCGGTAGTCCTCCAGCGCCACCTTGTCGCGCCGCTTGGACAGCTTCTTGCGCTGCTCGTTGACGATCACCGGCAGGTGCGCCCAGACCGGCGGGGTCGCGCCCAGCGCGGGCCAGAGCAGCTCCTGCCTGGCGGCGTTGGGCATGTGCTCCTCGCCGCGGGCCACGTGGGTGATGCCCTGCGTGATGTCGTCGACGGCGTTGGCCAGCACGTACAGGGGGGAGCCGTCGCTGCGCGCGATGACGAAGTCCTCCTGGGCGTTGTTGGGGAACTCCACCCGGCCGCGCACCAGGTCGTTCACCACCGTGACGCCCTCGTCGGGCGTGCGGAAGCGCACCGCGCCGGCGCTGAGCCCGCGCTCGCGGCAGTGGCCGTCGTAGCCCTTGTCCTTGGAGCCCGTACGCTCCTGGACCTGCTCGCGGGTGCAGTCGCAGTAGTAGGCCTTGCCGTCGGCGAGCAGCTTGGCCACGGCCTCGCGGTGCTGCGGCTCGTAGGCCGACTGGAAGTAGGGGCCCTCGAACACCGGGTTGGTGCCGTTGATGCCGATCCAGTCGAGCGCCGAGATGATGCCCTCGGTCCACTCCGGCCGGTTGCGGGTGGCATCGGTGTCTTCGATGCGCAGGATGAACCGCCCCTTGGACTGCTCCGCCACAGCCCAGTTGAACAGCGCGGCGCGGGCGCTGCCCACGTGGAACATGCCGGTTGGAGACGGGGCGAACCGCACCCGTACGTCAGTCACGGGAGACCACCTTGTTCGTGAGTGTGCCGATGCCTTCGATGCCGACGCTGACCTCGTCACCGATCTCGAGCGGGCCGACGCCCGCCGGCGTGCCGGTCAGGATGACGTCGCCGGGGATCAGCGTCATGACCGCGCTGACGTAGGCCACCAGCGCGGGGATGTCGTTGATGAGCTGGCTGGTGCGCCCGCTCTGCCGGATCTCGCCGTTGACCGTGGTCGTCAGCGCCAGGTCGCTCGCGTCGAGATCGGTCTGGATCCACGGGCCGAGCGGGCAGAACGTGTCGAAGCCCTTGGCCCGCGTGAACTGCACGTCCTTCTTCTGCAGGTCGCGCGCGGTCACGTCGTTGGCGCAGGTGTAACCGAAGATGACGTCCTTGACCCGCTCGACCGGCACCTCGCGGCAGAGCCTGCCGATCACCACGGCCAGCTCGCCCTCGAAGTCGACGCGGTCGGACAGCGACGTGGGGTAGGCGATGCTCTCGCCGTGGCCGATCACCGTGGTGGACGGCTTCATGAAGATGAGGGGCTCTTCCGGCACCTCGTTGCCCAGCTCGGCCGCGTGCTCGGCGTAGTTTCTGCCGATGGCGATCACCTTGCTCGGCAGCATCGGGGCCAGCAGCTTCACCTGGGACAGCGGAAGCCGCTCGCCGGTGAACTGCACCTGCCCGAAGGGATGGCCGGAGATCGCGGAGATGAACTCCTCGCCGGGCCCGCCCTCGACCACGCCGAACGAGACGCCTTCGCCTGTGGAGAACCTCGCTATACGCACCTGACAAGGCTATCGCCGCCGCCGGAGGGGTCCGTCACGTTTTTCGCGCGCCACCCCGCGCGAGTCAGGAGCTGTCCATTTTTGGGCCCGGAGTCCGTTTTGAGGGGCTTCGGGGGTGTAGCAGCGGTTATCTACGCCCATGGAGCAGACACCGAAGGGGGTGACGGATCGTGTCGGACACGATGTCCAATCGGCCCGCGGGGGCCGGCGCCACGGGGACCGTGCCGCGGGCCAGGACCCAGGAGAGCACGTCCTCGCTGGTCACGGAGAAGGGCACCACGAGCATCGACGACGGCGTCGTCGCCAAGATCGCCGGACTGGCGGCCAGCGAGGTGTCCGGCGTGCACGCCATGGGCGGCGGCGCGGCACGGGCACTCGGCAGCATGCGAGGCATCGTCGGCGGGGACAGGAACGTCTCCCAGGGCGTGTCGGTCGAGGTGGGTGAGCGGCAGGCGGCCGTGGACCTCGACCTCGTCGCCGAGTACGGCACCGCGATCCCCGACCTGGCGGCCGCTGTCAGGAAGAACGTGATCGGCGCGGTGGAGCGCATGTGCGGCCTGGAGGTGACCGAGGTCAACATCCGGGTGGACGACGTGCACCTGCCCGGCCAGGACCGCGACCGCGACCGCGGGCAGGACGGCCAGAGGGGGGACTCGGAGCAGGAGCCCCGGGTCCAATGACAACCGCCCCTCAGGCCGGCCCGGGCGACGCGGCGAGCACCGGCTCGGGCGACGCGACGGGCGCCGGTCCGGGTGGCCCGGCGAGCGCCACGCAGGCCCGCTCCGGTGCCGGCACCGAGACGCGGTTGCTCGCCGATCGGGTGCTGGCCTGCGACGGTGTGGCGCGGCTGTCCGGGGGGCCGTTCGGCACGGTGGCCACGTACCTGCCGGGCGAGCGCCTCATGGGCGTGTCCGCGGACGAGCGCGAGGTGGAGATCGCCATCGTCGCCACGCTGGACCGCCCGCTGCCGCAGACGGCCGACGAGGTGCGCGCGGCCGTGGCGGACCTGGCCGGGCAGCGCCCGGTGCACGTGCGCATCGACGACATCATCGTGGAGGGATCATGAACAACATCCAGTGGATGCCGATCATCGGCATGGCCGTCGGCATCGTGCTCGCGCTGGCCGGGGCGTTCGGCGGGCTGGGCACGTTCCTGCTCGTCCTGGTCCTGGGCGCGGTCGGCTTCCTGGTCGGGCGGATCGCCGAGACCGGGGAGATCAACCTGTCCGGGCTGTCCGTGAGGCGTAAATGACGATGACGGTGCCCGCCCAGCGGCGCGCGCCCCTGCCCGCGCCCGAGCGGCGCGGGCGCACGGAGGTCGCCGACCGGGTGGTCAGCAAGATCGCCTGTGTCGCCGCCGCCGAGGTGCCCGAGGTGCGCGACGTGCAGCCGCGCGGGCTGCCGTGGACGCCGTCGGCCGGCGAGGTGCACGGGGACCAGGCCGTCGTACGGCTCAACGTGAGCGTGGCCTACCCGTCACCGCTGCACGCCGTGGCGGCCCGGCTCAGGCAGCACGTGATCGACCGGGTCGCCGCCCAGACGGGCCTGAACGTCACGCGCCTGGACATCACGATGACCGACGTGGGCGGAGACCTGCCATGACAGCACCTGAGTCACCGCGTTTCAGTACCGCCGAGGAGGCCGCTGACAGCGCGACCGGTGACAGCGTGGACGAGCAGTCGGGCGCGTACCGGGCGCCCACTCACACCAAGGCCGCTGACAGGGCCGCGGACAGGGCCGCTGACAGGGCCGCTGTGCGGGCGTTCCGGCCGTACCGGCGGATTCCCGCCATCGTGGTCGCCACCCTGCTCGCGCTGCTGAGCCTGCTGGTGCTCGCCGAGACGGTCTCGGCGCTGGCCGGGCGGCCGCTGCGCTGGATCCCGTACGACCGCATGCTGGCCTGGGCGAGCACCACGCTGTGGTCGGACCCGCGGGTCCTGCTCGGCGCGGCCGTCGCGGCGCTGCTCGGGCTGGTGCTGCTGGCCATCGCGCTGGTGCCTGGCCGGCCGCGGCTGGTGCCCGTCCGCAGCGGCGACCCCGATCTGGTGATCGGGCTGCGGCCGAGGAGCGTCACGCGGGCCCTGGCGCACGCGGCCGAGCAGGTGCCCGGCGTGCGTTCGGCCCGTGCCACGCTGCGCGGCCACACGGTCGCCGTCACGCCGACCACGTGCCGGCGGGACGTGGACGGGTTCGGGCAGGACGTGCGCGGCGCCGTGCTGTCCAGGCTGGCCGCGCTGGACCTGGTGGAGCCGTACCGGGTGTCCGTGAATGTCAGGGAGCAACGGTGAGAGCGGACGTGCACGCCAGGGAGCAGCCGTGAGAGCGGACGCGAGCGTCAGGGAGCAGCGGTGAGAGCGGACGTGCACGCCAGGGAGCAGCCATGAGAGTGGACAGGAAGACCGGGCGGGGCAACCGGTGGGGGCTGGCGCTGGTGGGGCTGGCGCTGGTGATCCTGGGCGGGTCGGCGCTGGCCCGCGGGCTCGGCGCGTTCTCGCAGAACTGGGCCGCCGCGCGCACGACGCTCGTGGACGGCAACGTGGTCGCCTTCTTCGCGCGCAACAGCCCGTGGATCTGGTGGCTGCTGGCCCTGGCCGCGCTGGTCGTGGCGGTGCTGGCGCTGCGGTGGCTGTCCGTCCAGGGACGCAGGGAGTCGCGGCGCACGCTGCGCATCGAGGACGGGCCGACCGGCGTCACCGAGGTGTCGGAGTCCGGGATGGCGCAGGCGGTGGCCGCCGACGTGGAGTCCAGCCCGGCCGTCCTGCACGCCGCCGCGCACCTGGTGGGGCCGCACCCCGAGGTACGGCTGCGCGTGGTCGCCGACGAGTCGGTGCCCATGGAGGAGCTGAGCAGGCACCTGGCGACGGTGGCGCTGCCGCACGTACGGGACGCGCTGGACCGGGATCGGGTCCCGGCGGTGGCCCGCGTTAGCCTGGAGCCCTCACCTTCGCCGCACCGGACCGTGCGCTGACGAGAGGGGTCCTCTGTGTCCGTCGTGAAGATCAACGTGCTGACCGTGCCCGCCGAGATGCGGGAAGAGCTCGAACGGCGCTTCGCCAACCGCGCCGGGATGGTGGAGTCGGCCGACGGGTTCGAGTGGTTCGAGCTGCTGCGGCCGGTGGAGGGCACGGAGCGGTACCTCGTCTACACGCGCTGGCGCTCGGAGGAGGACTTCCAGAAGTGGCAGCAGGGCCAGGCGTTCCAGCGCGGCCACGCGCAGGCCGCCGCGGCGGCCCAGGGCGGGCAGGGCGGGCAGGGCGGGCAGGGCGGGCAGGGCGGGCAGGGGCACGGTCACGGGCAGGGGCCCGCGGCGACGGGGTCCGAGGTGTGGACGTTCGAGGTCGCCGAGAGCACCGGCCCCAAGGCCTGACTCCGCTCAGCCGTCGAGCGGGTTGCGGATGATGCGGTCGACGATGCCGTCGCGCACGAACCGCGCCGCGAAGCTCGACGGCTTGCGCGCACCCTGGTCGGCGACGCAGACGCTGAACTCCTTGGCGATCTCCAGCCGCGGGTACCGCTCCAGCACCTCCCGCCGCACCTCGGCGGGGATCTCGTCGGTGCGGCGGCCCGAGATGTCCATGCCGGTCGACAGCTCCAGCAGGTGCCCCTCCGGGTCCTCCTCCAGGGGCACCTCCGGCCACATGTGCCGGATGACGACCTCGCAGGCGCGCCGGCGCCGCTCGGGCGACCAGCCGGCCCCGGCGCAGAAGGCCCAGGCCACGTGCCCGCCGGCCTCCTCGTACGGCACGGTGTGGCTGTCGAACTCGGCCGCCAGCCCGATGTCGTGCAGCATGGCCGACACGTAGAGCAGCTCCGCGTCGAACGCGATGTCGTTGGCCCGCGCGTGGGCCGCCGCCCACAGGTAGGCGCGGATCGAGTGGTTGAGCAGCGAAGGCGTGTGGTACTGGGTCGCCACCTCGAGCGCGCCGCGGGCGGCGGGCGTGTCGGGGATCACCAGGTCGTCGTATCTCACAGGCACCAGCATCTCATCGGGCGGCTAACGAATCGGGCACGCAACTTGACCAGTTGATCGAGAGTCCGAAAGCATGTCCCGCCCTCACCTTTTGTCCCGAAAGGAACCTGGCGTGCGCCGCCTTGCGATCCCTCTTGCCCTCATGCTCGCAACCGGTGCCGTCGCGGGCCCGGCGCAGGCGGCCGACAAGGTGACGCGCACCGCCGAGTGCCAGGGCGACTGGCTGCCCGGCACGCCGACGGCCGCGGACGTCATGCAGGGCGAGATCTCGCTGGTGGGGCTGCCCGCGTACAAGCTGGGCAAGAGCATCAACTGGGACGCCAGCCCGTTCAAGAACCGGTCGTGGGAGTTCGTCTTCCACTCGCTGCGCTGGATGGGCACGCTCGTCGTCGAGTACGAGAACACCGGCGAGCGGCGCTACCTGGACCGCGCGACCGAGATCGCCAAGGACTGGGTGGAGCACAACAGGTACGGCGCCAAGGGCACCCCGGCCTACGCCTGGAAGGACCACCCGGTCTCGCTGCGCACCCAGCCGCTGCTCTGCCTGAGCAGGCACGTCAACGCGAGCTGGCTCAAGGACAGCCTGACCGCGCACGCCAAGCTGCTGGCGAACCCGAGCCTGTACAAGAAGGGCCACAACCACGGCATCGACCAGGACATCGCGCTCATGGGCATCGGCTGCAGGTACGGCCGCAAGGACTGGGCGAGCCTGGCCTCCAGCCGCCTGACCGGCACGGTGAAGCTGGACGTCGACGCGCAGGGCGCGCTCATGGAGCAGGCGCCGAGGTACGCCGTCTACGTCTACGGCCGCCTCCAGGTCGCCATGACGAACATGAAGGCGTGCGAGCGCAAGGTGCCCGGCACGATCGCCGAGCGGGCCGAGGCGCTGAAGGAGTTCATCGCCCACTCGACCATGCCGAACGGCTACATGGTGCCCCTCGGTGACGGCAGCGCCGAGACCGAGCCCAAGATGGAGACGGGCACGCCGAAGCAGGAGGTCAAGGCGTACCGCGCCGGCTACGTCTTCGGCCGCACCGCCTGGGGCAAGCCGGAGTCGGCGTACTACTCGATCAGGTTCGGGCCGGGCATGAAGTTCCACGGCCACGAGGACCACCTGGGCGTCACCTACTACGCGCAGGGCCGCGACATCCTGATGGACGGCGGCTTCCACTCCTACGAGAAGAGCTCCTACCGCTACTGGACGCTCTCCCCCGAGGCGCACAACGTGCCGACCGTGGTGGGCGCCAGGTTCCGGCCCCGTACGGCCAGCAAGCTCGTCGAGAGCGCGTACGGCAAGGACCGGCAGGCGTTCAAGGTGACCGACAAGGCGTACGGGGTCAGCCGTACCAGGTCGGTGCTGGTCAACCACGGCCAGGACGTGATGGCGGTGCTGGACACGGCCTCGGGCGGCAAGAAGGTCAGCAACATCTGGCGCTTCGCCCCGTCACTCAAGGTCGTCTCCAGCGGCGGCGGCAAGGTGGTGCTGGGCGACGGCAAGTTCAAGGTCACCCTGCTGCAGTTCTCCTCGTGCGACAAGGTCGGCGGGCAGAAGGTGGAGCGGGGCGGCAAGCTGGGCTGGGTCTCCCCCACGTACCTGTCGAAGCAGGCCACGAACGTGGTGGTGTCGCCGGCGGCGAAGTCGCTGCTGACGGTGATCGTGCCGGGGACCGACTCGCCCAAGGTGTCGTGCTCCGGGGGGAAGGTCACGGTGGACGGCGTGTCCTTCTCGTCGGGCCTGATCTAGCTCGTCCGGATATTGACACCCGGCCGCTCTTACCCGCGGGCGGCCGGGGCCGCATCATCGCGGTATGCGGCGCGTTCTCCTGATGGCCTTGGTGCTGGCGGGGATGACCGGGATCCTGGTGGGCCTGCTCAGTGTGGCCGATGTCCGGGTCGATGCGGTCAGGAGGTCCGCGGACCACGGGATGTTCTCTTCTGACTGCTCGGCCCTGCCCTACGGCGAGGTCCACCGGCGCACGCAGCTGAAGATCCACAGCTCCGGGGTGAGCGTCCCGCTGTTGATCTCGACCACGGTGGCGACGGTGGCGGGGCACTCGACGCTGGCGCAGCCGCTTCTCACCGGCCCCAGGGAGCGGAGCTACCAGAGGCTGATGAGCTGCCTCCTGCGGACGGGCGATCCCGGGTGGGAGTGGGAGGAGAAGCGGTCCTCCATGCCGCTCGTGACGGTCGAGAACGGCGACGTCGTGGTCACCGACACGATCCGCATCGACAGCGACTCGCTCACCGACACCACCTCCTCCGCTGGGGAGCGGTTCGGTCCCTGGACGTTCTACCGGCATGAGGAGAACGAGCATTGGTTCTTCGAGCTGAAGGCCTGCGGCCTCATGCCCTGGCACGACGTCACAGTGGAGGCCCCCTCAGGTTGGCTGCTCAACGCCGACCCGTTCCCCCAGTCCACTGACTCCCGGCACACGGTGTGGCGGCATCCCGTGGACATGGTCGAGTTCACGATGCTGCCCGACCCGGAGACGCGCGTCGCGGCGGGCGTCAACCAGCACCCGATCCGCGCGGTCCTGGTCCACTTCTGGGATCTGGTGGTCCTGCTGCTGGCCCTGGTCTGCACCCGCACGGTCGAGTTGCGCCGCTCGGCCTGGCCGCGGCCCGCAGGCCCCGACCCCGCGCATGACGCCCGCGCGATGCGGGTGCGCCAGGCGAGTGCCGTCAGGGCGCGCCGCAGAAGGTGGTGGCGATGGCGTTTGCGGTCACGCGTCTTCGTCGTGCCATGCGTGCTCACCGCTCTGGCGGGCTGCGCCACCTGGGTGGAGGAGACGATCGACGCGTCCACGTCCTCCTACTGGCGGGGCTCGACCGCGGTGCTGCTCGTGGCGTCGGTGCTGGTGTTGTGGGCGGGCCACGTGCTCCGGCGGTCCACGGCCGTGGCCATGGCGGCCGTGGTGGCGGCCTACGCCGGTATCGGCCTGGGCGAGCAGGCGTTTCCCGAAGAGCTTCCGTCCGGCGGCTGGACGCCCGTGGTCTGCGTCGCCGCGGATCTGCTGCTCCTCGTCCTGCTGATGAGCGCCGTGCTCAACGGCACCCGGCTGGCCTGGAACCCGCCGTCCCGCCCGCCGGACGGTGCCGTCCCTCGCACGACCCGAACGGTGGCGCCGCTCTGGGTCTGGCGCACCGCGACCGCGATGGCGGTGCTGATTGTGGTCTACGCCTGTTACGCGCTGGCCCGCGACAGGGTGTGGGCGGGATGGCTGGTCGGCGATCTCTCCTTGCTCAAGGGGGTGACGTGGGACCTGCTCTGGCTGCCGCTCCAGGTGCTGAAGTGGCTCGGCGGCGGCCTGGTGTGGATCTGGCCGCTGGCCGCGCTGGCCGGATGGCTGCGCGGGCAGGCCGCCGGTGCCCGCGCCGACAGAGGCGGCCCGTTGTGGCATCCCGTGCCCGGCGCGTCCCGCGCGCGGGCCCGGCTGTCCAGGCACCGGCGGCAGGTCATCGTGTGGGTGTTCGCCGTGCCGCTCTTCAGCTGGAGCGAGTCCTACGCCGGGCTGTGGCTCCCCGTCACGGTGACCGTGGGGGCGCTCGCCTTCTGGTTCATCCTGCGGGCGAGCCGGCCCAGGGTCATCTCGCTGTGGCCGCTCGAACGGCCAGCAGAGCCGGACGGTCCCAGCCTGCTCGCGACCCTCGGCCCCGAGCGTGCCGGGCTCGCTCATGATCTGGCCCGCCGGTTCCTCGACCTGAGACGGCGGGGCCGTGCCTCTGACAACCAGGCGCAGCCCGCTCCGGACGGTCTGGAGAAGTGCTTCGAGGAGGCAGTGCGCTGGCCACCGGGGAGCGCCGCCCGGCTCCCCCGCGGCGTCACCCCGCTGCACCTCGCGCTGCTCGCCGGCCCAGCGGCGAGCGGGGCGAGGGCGGGCGGGGCGAGGGCGGGCGGGGCGGGGGCGGGCGGCGCGTCGGCTCAGCGCCTCGGCCTACTGACCATGTTCCTCGGCCTGATCCCCATGACCTACCTGTGGTGGCGGGACATCATGATCCATGGCGGCCCCGCGGACCTCGAGTGGACGGCGGGCCTGCTGTATCCGTCCTACCTGGCCTGGGACCTGATCTTCTGGTTCCTGCCCGGCCACCTGCTAGGCCTGCTGTGGCGGGAGCTGCCCGGCCGCACCGGACCGGTCAAGGCCCTGTCCATCAGCGGCGCGTATGCCGTCGGCGCGGGGGCCTACCTCGTCCTGGCGGCCCTCCTGGACCTCGGTGCGGTCAGCGAGACGGCGCTACGTGCCCTGCTGCTGTTCGCCGTGCTGACCATGGCGGGCCTCATCGTCGACATCCGGACGGTCCGCGACGTGATCCCGCCGTGGAGCCGCGTCGGCCGCACCCTGCTCGAGATCTACCGGCTGGAGAGCATCCCGTCGCAGGGCACGTTCCTGCTGGCGCAGCTCGCCGCCATCCTGGCGATCATCCAGTTCTTCAGGGGGCAGGGCGGTGAGCCGCAGTATCCGAGCATCGATCCGTTCAACATCCCCAGACCACCGAACTGACCGCCTCCGCCCCTGGCCGCCCTACGAGCAGTCGCGCCCCGCGCGCAGCAGCCCGTACGTGACCGCCTGCTCCAGCGCCTGCCACGACGCGTCGATGATGTTCTCGGCGACCCCCACCGTGGCCCACTCGGCCGTGTCGTCGCTGGAGGTGATGAGCACGCGCGTGATGGCGTCGGTGCCGTGGGTGCCTTCGAGGATGCGCACCTTGTAGTCGACCAGCTCCAGCTTGGCCAGCTCGGGGTAGAGCTTCTCCAGCGCCAGCCGGACGGCCCTGTCCAGGGCGTTGACGGGGCCGTTGCCCTCGCCGGTGGCCACGATGCGCTCGCCCTTGGCGTGCAGCTTGACCGTGGCCTCGCTGACCAGCTCGCCGCCCTTGGTGCGCTCGACGATCACGCGCCAGGACTCGACCTCGAAGTGGCGCCTGCGCTCGCCGTGGACGGTGTCGCGCAGCAGCAGCTCGAAGGAGGCGTCGGCGGCCTCGAAGGTGAAGCCTCTGGACTCCAGGTCCTTGACCCGGTCGACGAGGGTCTTGGTGTGCTCGGGGGTCAGGTCGTAGCCCAGCTCGCGGCCCTTCAGCTCGACCGACGCGCGGCCGGCCATGTCGGAGACGAGCATGCGCATGTCGTTGCCCACCTGGGCGGGGTCGATGTGCTGGTAGAGGTTGGGGTCCACCTTGATGGCGCTGGCGTGCAGGCCGGCCTTGTGGGCGAAGGCGGACATGCCGACGTAGGGCGCGTGGGAGTTGGGGGTGACGTTGGTGACCTCGGTGATCGCGTGGGCGATGCGGGTCATCTCGGCCAGCGACTCCTGGGGCACGAGCTCGAAGCCGCGCTTGAGCTGGAGGTTGGCCACGACCGTGAAGAGGTTGGCGTTGCCGGAGCGCTCGCCGTAGCCGTTGGCGCAGCCCTGGACGTGGGTGGCGCCCGCGCTGACGGCCGCCAGGGTGTTGGCCACGGCGCAGCCGGTGTCGTCGTGGCAGTGGATGCCGACGCGGGCGCTGGTGCGTACGGCGTCCTGGACGATCTCGGCCAGCTCGTCGGGGAGCATGCCGCCGTTGGTGTCGCACAGGGCGATGACGTCGGCGCCGGCCTCGGCGGCGGTCCTGATGACCTCCAGCGCGTAGGCTGGGTTGGACTTGTAGCCGTCGAAGAAGTGCTCGGCGTCGAGGAAGACTCGCTGTCCCTCCGCACGAAGGTGAGAGACCGTGTCGCGGATCATCGCGAGGTTCTCCTGGAGAGTCGTGCGGAGGGCCAGCTCCACGTGCCGGTCGTGACTCTTGGCGACAAGGGTCACGACCGGCGCGCCGGATTCGCGCAAGGCGGCCACCAGTGGGTCGTCGGCGGCCTGCACACCTGCCCGGCGGGTCGCGCCGAACGCGGCTAGTTGCGCGTGCTTCAGGTCGAGCTCTGTTCGAGCGCGCCTGAAGAACTCTGTGTCCTTGGGGTTGGCGCCCGGCCAGCCCCCTTCGATGAAGCCGACGCCCAGGCTGTCCAGGTGCCGCGCGACGGCGAGCTTGTCGGCGACCGTGAGGTTCAGGCCCTCTTGCTGGGCGCCGTCACGCAGCGTCGTGTCGTAGACGTGGAAGCGGTCGTCGGCCATGAGTCTCTCTTCTCTGCGGAAGGCGGAAGTCCGTGTGGGTTCGGGAAAACAAAAAGACCCCTCACGGACGTGAGAGGTCTGCGCGCTGGCGGTGTCCCTGCGTTAGCCAGCGCGCCTGCCGATAATGAGCAGACCGTAGAACATGGTGCCGTCCAGTCTGCCACACGCATTCACCATTCGGCACACCGGTCTCACTCCATGGACATCACGGCTCACACCCGCACGCCGACACCGCCGGTGATGAGGCGCTCCAGCGCGGCGGGGTCGAACGCCTCGTTGCCCAGGAGCTGCCCGTCGAGCACCACGGTGGGCGTGCCCTGCAGCGGGATCTTGGCCGTCTCCGCCAGGTGGGCCCTGGCGTACGTCTGCGAGGTGACGCACGAGTCCACGGACGCGCCGGCCTTGCGCGCCGCCCCGATCAGCTCCTCGACGGTGTACCCGGACGCGGTGCCGTGCGGCGCGGGCTGCATGGCGTACACCTGGTCCCTGAACGCCAGCCAGCTCTCGGCCGGGACGCAGCGGGCCGCCGCGGCGGCGCGGATGGAGTTGGAGCGCATGGGCTCCTCCTGGAAGATCGTCACGGTGTGGAAGACGACCTTGACCTTGCCCTCCCGCGCCAGCTTCCTGATCGTGGGGTCCACCTTGGCGTGCATGTCCTTGCAGACGGGACAGTCGAAGTCCTCGTACACGTCGAGCACGGGAGCATCGCTCCCGAGGTCCGCCAGCACCATCGAGCCGTCCGCCTGCCGCGTGAGCGTCACCTCGCCGGAGGACGACACGCCCGGCCCCGAGAACGCCAGCACCCCGAGTACGGCGATCGCCGCGCACGCCAGCGCGATCGCCATCAACCGCTTCTTCATCAGCCCACTCTCACCTCATTGATCGCGCAGACCCTACCCGAAACGGAAACAATGGCCGCATGAAGGCATACCTCCTCGACGCCGCCGTCGCGCGGTACGTCGCCGAGCACACCACCGCGCCCGACGCCCTGCTGGAAGCGCTGGAGAGGGAGACCGCCGAGGTCGCGGGCGAGGACGCGACCATGCAGATCTCCTTCGACCAGGGCCGGTTCCTCACGATGATCACGCAGCTCATGGGGCCGCGGGTGGCCGTGGAGGTGGGAACGTTCACCGGATATTCGTCCATCTGCATCGCGCGCGGGCTGTCGGGCGGCACGTTGCACTGCTTCGACGTCAGCGAGAAGTGGACCTCCATCGCCCGCCGCTACTGGCACGAGGCGGGGGTGGAGGACCGCGTGACGCTGACGCTCGGGCCGGCCGCCGACACGCTCGCCGCCTTCGACCAGCCGATCGACCTGGCCTTCCTGGACGCCGACAAGCAGAGCTACCCGGTCTACTACGAGCTGCTGATGGACCGGCTGCGGCCCGGCGGACTGATCCTGGCGGACAACACGCTGCGCAGGGGCTGGGTGGCCGATCCCGCGCACGAGGAGCCGACGACGGTGCAGATCCGGCAGTTCAACGACCTGGTGATGGCGGACCCCCGGGTGACCGTGCTGACCCTGCCCGTCGCCGACGGGATGACGATGATCAGGAAGGGGTAGCGCGACCATGAGATCCCGCACGCTCGGACGGCACGGCCCGGCGGTCTCGGCGCTGGGCTTCGGCGCGATGACGCTGGCGCCCCGCGTCTACACCGAGGTCAGCGAGCAGGAGGCCACCGGCGCCCTGCTCGCCGCGCTGGACGCGGGCATCACCCTGATCGACACCGCCGACATCTACGGCGCCGGATACAGCGAGAGCCTGATCGGGCGGGTGCTGCGCGGGCGGCGCGAGGAGGTGGTGCTGGCCACCAAGTTCGGTGGCAACGCCGACGAGCGGGGCCGGCTGCGGCCTGGCCTCGGCCGTCCCGCCTACGTACGGACGGCGCTGGAGGCCAGCCTCACCCGGCTCGGCACCGACCACGTGGACCTGTACTACCTGCACCGCCTCGACCCGACCACCCCCGTCGAGGAGACCATGGGCGCCCTGGCCGAGCTGGTCCAGGAGGGCAAGATCCGCCACGCCGGCCTGTCGGAGGTCTCCCCCGCCACGCTCAGGCGGGCCTGCGCCGTGCACCCGGTGGCCGCCCTCCAGACCGAGTACTCCCTGCTCAACCGGGCCCCGGAGAAGGAGGTGCTGCCGGCCTGCGAGGAGCTGGGGGTCGGCTTCGTCGCCTACAGCCCGCTGGGCCGGGGCCTGCTCGGCGGCGTCGTACGGACCCGGGCCGACCTCGGGGCCGGCGACTGGCGGCGGGGCAACCCGCGCTTCCAGGAGGGCAACCTGGACCGCAACGTGGCGCTGACGGACGCCGTGGCGGCCCTGGCGGCCGAGTGCGGGCTGTCGGTGGCCCAGCTCGCCCTGGCCTGGCTCGTGCACCGGGGCACGGTGCCTATCCCGGGCACGACCAGGGCCGCGAACGTACGTGCCAACGCGGCCGCCGCCGAGGTGCGGCTGGACGAGGAGACCGTGCGGCGGCTGGAGGCGCTGGTGCCGCCGGAGGCCGTGGCGGGCGAGCAGGGGGACGAGGGTTACCTGAGCAGGATCGACCGGTAAATCCGCGGGCCGCACGCCCTGTATTCACACCCCCGGCCCGGCATACGCTCGGTCACTCCGCCCGAAGAAAGGATGCAGCGCCATGGCCGCTCCGCTCGAAGAGCGATTCCGAACTGTGCGTGAATTGCATCCCGAATATCGGGTCGAAACGGTGCGGGGCCGGATCGTGGTCAACGAGGCGGGCACCTGGCAGCACAACATGTCGCTGTTCCGGGTGCTGCGCGCGCTGCTCGGCCCGACCGTCGAGCGGGGCTGGCAGATCTGGCCGAACATCACCATCCACCTGGGCCGGCAGGCCGATCGGTACATCCCCGACCTGACGGTGGTGCCGCAGTCGCCGCGGCTGCACAAGGAGTACGCGGTGCACGGGGATTCGACGCTGCTGCTCGTCGACATCGTTTCCTCCGGCAGTTCCTACGACGATTACTACGTCAAACCGTGCGGTTACTCGCCGGCCGGGGTGCCGCTTTATCTCATCGTCGATCCGGCGCAGCAGACGGTGCGGCTGCACAGCGAGCCCGGTGGCCGCGCATACGGCCGGGAAACGATCGCGAGCGTCGCCGAGCCGCTGTTCCTGCCGGCGCCGTGGGAATTGTCGCTGCATATCGGCGAATTCTGGTGAGCCCGCCGCACGGCGGGCTCACCGGGAGGATCAGCCGATCTTGTGGATCCAGTCGTGGGTGTCGGGGCGGGCGCCGTACTGGATGCCGACGAGCTCCTCGCGCACCCGCATCGTCACCGGGCCGGGCGTGCCGTCGGCCACGGTCCACGAGCGGTCGGCGCCCTTGACCGTGCCGACCGGCGTCACCACGGCCGCCGTGCCGCACGCGAACACCTCGGTGAGGTCGCCGGAGGCGCTGGCCTGCTGCCACTCGTCCACCGTGATGAGCCGCTCCTCGGTCTCCAGCCCCAGGTCGCCGGCCAGCTCCAGGATCGACTCGCGGGTGATGCCGGGCAGCAGGGTGCCGGTGAGCGAGGGGGTGACGAGCTTGTCGCCGAAGACGAAGAACAGGTTCATCCCGCCCATCTCCTCGACGTAGCGGTGCTCCTGTGCGTCCAGCCAGACCACCTGGTCGCAGCCGTTCTCCACCGCCTGCCGCTGCGCCACGAACGCCGCGGCGTAGTTGCCGCCGCACTTGGCGAAGCCGGTGCCGCCGGGGGCGGCGCGGGTGTACTCGGTGGACAGCCAGACGGAGACGGGCTTGATGCCGCCGGTGAAGTACGAGGCCGCCGGCGAGGCGATGACCATGTACTTGTACGTCTTCGACGGGTAGTTGACGCCCAGCCCCGCCTGAGTGGCGATCATGAAGGGGCGCAGGTAGAGGCTGTGGCCCTCGGTGGTGGGCACCCACTCCTTGTCGGTCTGGACGAGCAGCTCCAGCGACTCAACGAACGTCTCCTCCGGCAGCTCCGGCATCGCCATGCGGGCGGCCGAGCGGTTGAAACGGCCGGCGTTGGCGTACGGGCGGAACGTCACGATCGAGCCGCTGATCTGCCGGTAGGCCTTCAGGCCCTCGAACAGCTCCTGCGCGTAGTGGAAGACCGAGGTGGCGGGGTCGAGCGAGAGCGGGCCGTACGGCATGAGCCGGGCGTCGTGCCAGCCCTCGCCCTCGGTGTAGTCGATCGAGATCATGTGATCGGTGAACGTCTGCCCGAACCCCGGGTTCGCCAGTACCTGCTCCCGCTCGGCCGCGGTGCGAGCGTGGTCGGATAGCTGCACGTCGAAGCTGAGCTTCGGAGCGATGGTCATGACGGCGGTCCTTCTCTCTACGGTCTACCGAAATCTACCGGAATCCGGTCACCCGTCCGGGAGCTGTCGCTTCCGCATGGGCGGTTCGTACTTCCTATTGTCTCGCTATATGGGATGGCAAGCGGCGGATGGGGTGGTTGGCCCGATTACCGCCTTGACCTGGGAACACGAAAACGCGCCCGGCAGTCCTCCTCGGACCGCCAGGCGCGTACGGGGCTAGGCGGTCCTAGCCGGATACTCGCGCGGTGATGTCGTCGCCGATCTCGCTGGTGCTGCGGCCGGCCCGGCGCTCGGTGATGTCGTCGGCGACCGCCCGCTCGACCCTGGCCGCCTCGTCGTGCAGGCCGAGGTGGTCGAGGAGCATGGAGACCGACAGGATCGTCGCGGTGGGGTCGGCCTTGCCCTGGCCGGCGATGTCGGGGGCGCTGCCGTGCACCGGCTCGAACATGCTGGGCGCCGCGCCCTCGGGGTTGATGTTGCCGCTGGCCGCCAGGCCGATGCCGCCGGCGATGGCCGCGCCGAGGTCGGTGATGATGTCGCCGAACAGGTTGTCGGTGACGACCACGTCGAAGCGCTCGGGCTGGGTCACGAAGAACATGGAGGCCGCGTCGATGTGGCAGTAGTCGGTGGTGACCTCGGGATACTCCCCTGCCACGCGGTCGACCGTGCGCTGCCACAGGTCGCCGGCGAAGGTGAGCACGTTCGTCTTGTGGACGAGGGTCAGCTTCCTGCGCGGGCGGGACTTGGCCTTGTCGAAGGCGTAACGCACCACGCGCTCGACGCCGTGGGCGGTGTTGAGCGACTCCTGGGTGGCGATCTCGTGCGGCGTGCCGCGCCGCATGACGCCGCCCGTGCCGGCGTAGAGGCCCTCGGTGCCCTCGCGGACCACGATCATGTCGATGTTCGCGGTCGGCGTGTCGGCCAGCGGGGTCGCCACGCCGGGGAAGAGCTTGACCGGCCGCAGGTTGACGTAGTGGTCGAAGGCGAACCTGAGCCGCAACAGCAGGTCGCGCTCCAGGATGCCGGGGGGCACGCTGGGGTCGCCGATGGCGCCGAGCAGGATCGCGTCGTAGCCGCGCAGCTCTTCGAGCACCGCGTCCGGGAGCGTCTCACCGGTACGGTGATAGCGGGCGGCCCCCAGGTCGTAGTGGGTGGGCTCGATCTTCGTGCCTACTGCCTCAAGGACCTTGAGCCCTTCGGCGACGACCTCGGTGCCGATGCCATCCCCAGGGATGACGGCCAGGCGGATGTTACGCGACTCCATGACGGCAACCATACCGGCTCGTCTCGCCTGACGAACACACCATCTCACCTCGCGGACGTCCGGTTTGGGGGGATTGCGACCTTTTGACCGTTTCGTTAGAGTCCGTCGAGCCTAATCCGCGCAGCAGCTGCGTGGAGCCGGGGACCCATCTTTCCCCCCGGGGCGAATCGGCGGTATCGCCGTAGGGCTGTCTTCCAGGCCCGAGCCCGTCAGCTAACCCGGTCGGCCGCATGGAAGGACAGTCTTCTGTCTCGCATCGCCATCGTCCTGGCAGCGGCGTCTGCCGGACTCATCCTGGCCACCCCGGCCGCACAGGCAGCCACCGGCGACAACCTCGCCGCCAAGCCCGCCGAGCCCGTCAAAACCGTCAAGTCCGTGAAGTCCTGGAAGTCCGTGAAGTCCGTCACCGACAAGGACGACACCACCCTCACCGGCGCCGAGATCAAGCGCATCAGGCTGGCACAGGCGCCCAAGCCCGCATGGAAGGTCGCCCTCGACTTCGCCATGACCAAGCGCGGCATCCCCTACGTCTGGGGCGGGACCAGCGACTCGGGTTACGACTGCTCGGGGCTGATGCTCCGGGCGTACGAGAAGGCCGGCATCGACCTGCCCCGCACCGCCCGCGAACAGTACGGGGCGTTCTCCAGAAAGATCGACTGGACGGAGCTGGAACCCGGCGACCTGGTGTTCTTCAGCAACCTGGGTCACGTCGGAATGATCTCCAAGCCCGGCTACATGGTGCACGCGCCGCACTCGGGCGACGTGGTGAAGGAGGAGAAGCTGTCGAGCTGGCGCAGGCAGGCCTTCGTCGGCGCGGTCCGGCCCGACCCCAAGGGCGTGCGCCGGTGGGCCCAACTGCTGGAGGAGCGCCGCGAGCCCGTCCCCGCCTCGCTGACCGCCACCCTCTGAGCACTACCGGAAAGAGCCAGGGCGGCCCCGCTTTCCCCCGCGGGGCCGCCCGTCCCGCTCAGCCGACCCTGGGCACGATCGGGGCGGCCAGCCGCTCCGCGAAGCACGGGTTCGGATAGTCCTCGGCGAAGTCCTTGGGCTCGCCGCGATAGTCACCCCTGATCTGCACGTGCACCGGGTCGAAGATCTTCGGGCACGGCTCGCCTGGCTGGAACCTGAGGCGGTCCAGGTCGCCGCCGAAGTCGTCCAGCATGCCGCAGGCGGCTCGCGGGTCGGGGTGGATGCCGCCCGCCGGACCGCAGGTCAGGATCCACTGCGCGGTGCTGCCGGCGTGGTGGGTGGTGATGCGCAGGTAGGACTCCTGCGCCTGGGCGGGCGCTGCCAGCAGCGCAGCCGCGGACAGAGCGGGCAGGGCGACGGTCACGGCACGACGGATCACGCTCAGGGAAGCGCGCATGGGGGAACCTCCTGCATGGGTGAATACGCAGAGCGACGTTACCAACACTCTCCGTATCCACAGGGGCAGGTCTTCGTACCCTGGGCGTACCGTGTCGGGTATGTCCCCCGAGAAGGTGCACCTGACCGAGGAGAAGGCCACTCTCCTCGCCACCCTGTACGGCAGGGCCCTCGACGCCCGATCCCCGCACCCCATCCTCGGCGACCGGCTGGCGGCCGAGACGATCGAGCGGATCGACCACGACTTCGGCAGCACCGGGCTCGACGCCAAGATGGCCAGGGCCGTGGCACTGCGGGCGCGCCTGGTCGACCGGTGGGCGGGCGAGTTCCTCGCCGCGCGCCCGGACGCGACCGTGCTGCACCTGGGCTGCGGGCTCGACACCCGCGTCCACCGCATGGACCCGCCGCCGTCCGTGCGCTGGTACGACGTGGACTACCCGGAGGTCGTCGAGCTGCGCCGGCGGTTGTTCCCCGAGCGGCCGGGCCACACCCTGATCGGGACCTCCGTCACCGACCTCGGCTGGCTGGAGCAGGTGCCCGCGGACGCCCCCGCGCTGGTCGTGGCGGAGGGCCTGTTCTACTACCTCGACCCGGTGCAGGGCCCGGCGCTGGTGCGGGCGATCGTGGACCGCTTCCCCGGCGGCGCCTTCGTCTTCGACGCCCTGAGCCCGCTCGGGCTGCGGCTGCAACGGCTCAACCGGCCGGTGCGCAAGGCGGGGGCGACGATGCACTGGGCGATCGACGGCCCCGCCGAGCTGCTGGCCATCCATCCAGGGCTGCGCTGCCTGGAGGCGCTGAGCGCGTTCGACATCGACGGCTTCAACCGCCTGTCGGCCACGCACCGGGCGGTGGGCACGATCATCAAGCTCGTGCCCGCGCTGCGGCGGACGGCGGTCTTCTACCGGCTCGAATTCTGAGGGGCGCCGCCGTTGTCGCGGCGGTCCAGCGCGGTCTGCAGGGCCTCGGCGGCCTCGTCCTGCTGCTCTTCCGTACGGTTCCAGGCATACATGTCGTACATGTGACTCAGCTCATCTCGCGGACGCGTTTCCAGTGGGAAGCCGGACTCCGGTCGCGAATCCGACCGGGCCTGATCTCGTGGTCCGGGTCACGGACCGGACGAAAGGGACTTATTGGCCGACACAACGCCGCTCTCCGCGGCGGGTCGTCGACCTGCCCTAACAGGCCCCGCCGCGGCAGGCAATGAGTACGAACACCTGGCGCATTAGCAGCCACAGTACCCGAGGATCTGCTCGGAAGTCCTACTATCTTGCATGCTGAGACGCAAAGGGCCGCCACCCGGAACGGGTGACGGCCCTCGACGAGGCTCCGGCGGAGGTCAGTCCTCCAGGTCCACCGAGCGGCCGCTCTCGGCGCCGATCTCGGTGCCGATCTGCTCGACGACCTCGGCGGGGATGGCCGAGTCGACGGTCAGCGCGATGAGCGCCTTGCCGCCCTTGGTGTCACGGGCCACCTGCATCGAGGCGATGTTGATGCTGTGCTCGCCGAGCAGCCTGCCCACCACGCCGACGATGCCGGGGCGGTCGGTGTAGGTGTAGAAGCACAGGTGGGCCGTCGGCTCGATCTCCATCTCGTAGCCGTTGACCTCCACGATCTTGGTGATCTGGCGGGGGCCGGACAGCGTGCCGGAGACCGAGACGGTGCGGCCGTCGGCGAGCACGCCGCGCACGGTCACGACGTTGCGCCAGTCGGGGCTCTCGGAGCTGGTGACCAGCTCGACGGTGATGCCGCGGTCCTTGGCCAGCAGCGGCGCGTTGACGTAGGTGACCTGCTCCTCGACCACGTCGGCGAAGACGCCCTTGAGCGCGGCCAGCTCGATCACCCGCACGTCCTGGGCGGCGATCTCGCCGCGCACCTCGACGTCGAGCTTGGTGGCCACCTCGCCGGCCAGCGCGGTGAAGACCCGGCCGAGCTTCTCGGCCAGCGGCAGGCCCGGCTTGACGTCCTCGGCGACGGCGCCGCCCTGGACGTTGACCGCGTCGGGCACGAACTCGCCCGCCAGCGCCAGCTTCACGCTGCGCGCCACCTGGGTGCCGGCCTTCTCCTGGGCCTCGTGCGTGGAGGCGCCGAGGTGCGGCGTGACGACGACCTGGTCCAGCTCGAACAGCGGGCTGTCGGTGCAGGGCTCCTTGGAGAAGACGTCGAGGCCCGCGCCGGCGACCCGGCCCTCCTTGATCGCCGAGTAGAGCGCGCTCTCGTCCACGATGCCGCCGCGGGCCACGTTGACGATGCGCACGCTCGGCTTGACCTGGTGCAGCTCCTTGTCACCGATGAGCCCGATCGTCTCCTTGGACTTGGGCAGGTGAACGGTGAGGAAGTCGGCCTGCTTGAGCACCTCTTCGAGGCTCAGCAGCTTGACGCCCATCTGCGCGGCCCTGGCCGGCGGCAGGTAGGGGTCGTAGGCGATCAGCTCGACGCCGAACGGCTGCAGGCGCTGCGCCACGAGCTGGCCGATCTTGCCGAGGCCGAGGATGCCGACGACCTTCTCGTCGAGCTCGACGCCGGTGTACTTGGAGCGCTTCCACTCGCCGTTCTTCAGCGCGGCGTGCGCCTGGGCGGTGTTGCGCGCGCTGGCCAGGATGAGGGCGATCGTCTGCTCAGCGGCGCTGGTGATGTTGGAGGTCGGGGCGTTCACGACCATGACACCGGCCTTGGTGGCCGCCTCGACGTCGACGTTGTCGAGACCGACCCCGGCGCGGGCGACCACGCGCAGCTTGGGCGCCGCGGCGATGGCCTCGGCGTCGACCTGGGTGGCGGAGCGCACGATGAGCGCGTCCACGTCGGCGAGAGCGGGCAGGAACTGGGAACGGTCGGCGCCGTCGGTGTGGCGGACCTCGAAATCAGCTCCGAGTACGGCGAGGCCAGCCTCGGACAGCTCCTCTGCGACCAGAACGACGGGCTTGTTCACGTCTGTGCATCCTTAAGGCACGGCGGAGGGGGGTCACCGTCCACGGAACCCCCCGGCGGTCCCACAGAGTGTATCCGCAGCTTGTGAACGTATTCACGAGGGGCCACCATGTGAGACGGATCCCGGCGTACCCACCTCCCGGCAAACTCATCCACTCCGCTCACATCTTTGTCTTGATCGGGAGATTTATTCGCCATTAGCCTGATAAGCCGTGGCCGACTACCTATGGTTCGTCATATGAGCATCGGGAATCCTGCGCTTGCCGACGTGCTCGCACAGCATGGCACTCCCCATCGCCTGCTGGGCGCTCTTGCCGACGGTGGAGTCCTGGTGGCAGTGCGACCAGATCGTTCCGTCGTCCTGGGGACGACCCAGGCCGGTGACCGGGTCCTGCTCGGGTACACCAGCCCCGCGACCTATGCCAGACACCGCGGCAGCCATTCCCTGTCGGCCTGCGACGCCGACACCATCCTGGACATCCAGCGCGTCACCGGGGTGCGCGAGATCGTCATCGACGCGGCCGGACCAGCCGCCGCGGCCGTGCCCATCGACGATCTCCAGCACTTCATGACCACGACACGCACAGGGCCCACGCCCGTCATGTCGGGGGCCGTCCCGGCCGCCTACGCCACGGGCGCGATGGCCACCGTGTCGCGGGGTGCCGCGCTGGCCCAGGTGGCCCCGCCGAGCCCGCAGGCCCCCACGCTGCCCTGGGTGCCCGCGCCCCGGCCGCACCTGTCGGGGCCGATGCAGCAGGTGGACCCGGGCTACCGCCGGTGCACGCACCCGATCCTGCCGGCGCTGCGCCAGGCGATCGCGTACCTGCTCATGGACTTCCCGCTGGTGCACCACGTGTGGATCTCCGAGGCGGGCACGGCGTCCGGGGCCACCGGGATCATGCTGCACGTCAAGGTGCACATGTCGGCCGCCGAGGACGTCGTCCGCGACCTGCACCGCCTGGTGCGCGCCAGGCTGCCGCAGTTCGCCGCGTCGGGGGCGCCGATCCTCATGGCCAGGGTGGCCGACGCGCGCAGCGAGCGCCGCATGATCGAGATCGGCGCGCACGTGGTGTGCGCCAACGTCTCGGACTGAGGCTTGAGGGAGGGTCCGGGAAAACTGGGCCCTCCCCAACCAGCCCGCGCTCCGTTGTAATGAGGGGATGATCACACCGGCGGCGGGCACGGCCACCGTCCCGAAGGGCGTGCGCCTCGGCTACGGGGTCGGCTCGTTCTGCACGGCCACCTTCAACGGCGTGCCGGGGCTGTTGCTGCTGTTCTACATGACGAACTTCCTGGCCGTGCCCGCGTGGCTGGCCGGTGTCGTGGTCAGCGCGCCGAAGGTCTGGGACCTGTTCATCAACCCCCTGGTGGGGCGCTGGTCGGACCGGACGGTCACCCGCTGGGGGCCGCGCCGGCCGTGGCTGCTCGCCGGGGCGTGCACGCTGCCGATCACGTTCTTCCTGGTCTTCGCGGGGCCGCCGCTGACCGGGGTGCCGGCGGCGCTGTACGTGGGGGTCTGCTTCCTGGCGGCGGCGACCGCGTACGCGTTGTTCGAGGTGCCGTACAAGGCGATGCCCGGCGAGATGACGCACGACTACCACGAGCGCACGTCGCTGCTGCAGTGGCGGATGGTGTTCGTCGGGGCGGCCACCGCCATCAGCGGCATCCTGGCGCCGGTGCTGGCCACGAGCGAGGGCGAGGACGGCACGCTGGGCAGCTACCGGCTGATGGCGATCACGATCGCGGCCATCCTGCTCCTCGCCATGCTCGGCTCCTTCTTCGGCACCGCCCGCGCCCCCATGACCGGCGCGCCCGAGCCGGACAGGGGCGGGTGGCGCGAGCAGTTCGCCGCGATCAAGGGCAACTCGGCGTTCCTGTGGCTGACGGTGCTGGCCTGCGTGCAGATGCTGGCCGTCAGCATGATGCTGGCCGCCGCCCCCTACTTCGCCACGTACACGCTGGGCTCGGCCTCGGCCACGCAGACGCTCTTCGCCGTGCTGGTCGGCCCGATCCTGCTGACGATGCCGCTGTGGGTGCGGGTGGCCAGGCGCTTCGACAAGCGCGGCGCGATGATCCTGGCGGTGCTGCTGTTCGGCGGCGGCACGACGGCCGCCATGGCCACGCCGCTGTTCGGCCCGGTGTGGGCGCACCTGACGATCCTGCTGGTCGGCGTCGGGTACGCCGGGCTGCAGCTGATGCAGTTCTCCATGCTCGCGGACGTCATCGCGGTGGACGCGGCCACCTCGGGCAAGCGGCGGGCCGGGGTGCTGACCGGCCTGTGGACGGCCATCGAGAGCGGGGTCAGCGCGTTCGGCGCGCTGATCTTCGGCATCATCCTGACGATCGGCGGCTTCATCGAGTCCGAGCCGAGCACCCCGGTGCAGCAGCCGGACAGCGCGGTGACCGCGGTCCTCATCGGTCAGACCACGATCCCCGCGCTGATCATCTTCGCCTCGGCGCTGATCACGCTGAAGTACCGGCTCACGCCACCCGCCGCGCCAGCTCCATCCTCGTCCGGGTGAACAGCCCCGAGATCAGGGCCGCCAGCAGCGGCAGGCCGAGCACCAGCGTGGCCAGGAACGCCCACGGCACGACGATCGGGCTGCCCTCCCGCCACATCGAGGCCATGGACACCGACAGCGCGCTTCCGGTGATCGCGCCGGCGACCAGCCCGATGACGGCGCCCAGCCCCGCGATGTAGCCGGCCTGCGCCGCCACCACCAGCCTGCGGGTCAGCGGCCGGCCGCCCACGGCCGACAGGGTGTCGAGGTCACGGCGCATGTCGGCCACGGCGAGCCCCGTCGCGGCGAACGTGCCACCGAGCACCAGGACCACCGCCGCGGCCAGCGCCGCCGTAAGGAGGGTGGCGAGCTTCATGCCGGTGTAGTCCTCGGCCAGCGCGGCGTAGACGAAACTCGTCACCGTCTGCAGCTCGCGGTTGAAGCGGTCCACGGCCTCCTGGTCGCGCAGGGCGGGATCCACCGCCGTGGGCTCGACGTAGATCCGCCGCTCGACCGTCGTGAACCCGGCCGCCGTCAGCACCGAGGCGGGCACCACGGCACCGCCCTGCTCGGCCTGGGCTCCCCGCGCCACCACGGCCGGCACCCGCATCGTCGCCCCCTTGCGGGAGTCCTCGCCCTTGCTGATCAGCGTCATGCTCACGGTGCCGTCGCTGACCAGCCGGGGGTCGAAGACCACGATCCTGCCGGCCGCGAGGGCCGCCGCCGCCTGCGGATCACTGCGGCCCTGGAGCAGGGCGAGCAGCCGGGCGTCGCCCACCGGGACGTCGAAGTAGGACGCACCGTACCGCTCGCAGGAGCCTTGACAGTCCTCGGAAGCGAGCTGAAGCATCACCGCCTGGCTTCGCCCGTCGCCGTCCACGGCCTCCTGCGCGGGCACGGGGCTCGCACCTGGCAGCCTCTCCTGGGTGACGGCCCGGAGCTTGGCCCAGGTCGCCTCGTCCACATCGGACGCGGTCACGATCAAGGTGCCTTCCGGCGCTTCGAGCCGGTTCATCCGCTTTTCTGCGGCGTACGTGCTGGTGTAGGCCAGGCCGACGGTGACCGCGCCCATGGTGGCGGCCATGACGGCGGCCACCGCCGAGACCGTGCGGGCTCGGTGGCGGGTGGCGTCACGGACCGACAGGCGCGCCGGCAGCGGCAGGCGCGCGGCCAGCGGCCCGGTGCGCCGGACCAGCCAGGGCATCAGCGCGATGAGCCCGAACAGGGCCACCGTGGACGCCGCCACCACGAGCAGCTCGCTCCTGCCCGACAGGTAGATCGCCGCGCCCGCCCCGAGCACCAGGAGCACGAGGCCGAACAGCGGGCGGGCCGCACGGTCGCGCACCTCGTCCGGGCGGCCGGCGAGCACCCTGGCCGGGCTCTGCCGCCCCGCCGTGATCGCCGGGGCCAGCGCCGCGACCAGCGCGCTGACCAGGCCGAGCGCGGCGACACCGAGCACCTGTGCCCACGGCACGTCGACCGGGCCGCTGCGCCAGTCCAGCGACCGGGCCGCGATCGACTCCGCCACCGCCCCCGCGCCGATGCCCAGCGCGACGCCCAGCAGGGCCGCCACGCCACCCAGCACGAGGCCGTCGGCCAGCACGATCGTGCGCAGGTGCCCGGGAGAGCCGCCCTGCGCGGCGATCGTGGCCAGCTCCCGCCTGCGCCGGCGCAGCCCCACCGCGAACGCGGGGCCCGCCAGCAGGACCGTCTCGGTGACGACGAGGAGCACGGCGATGGCGAGCCAGAGCAGCTCGTCGCCCGTGGTGACGGAGTACTGGTACCTGTCGGCGCGCGGGCTCTCGGTCACCGCGCGGGAGGCCACGCGCAGCCCCACCTGGTTCAGCTCGCGCACCTTCTTCCAGGTGACCGGCGCCGGGGTGTCGACGAGCCAGCCCTCGCCCTGCGGGTCGGTCTTCTTCGCCAGCACCGAGCCGTACAGGCCGACCACCTCCATGACGCCCGGCCGGGTGGGGTCCTCGATGACGCCGACCACCCGCTTGGGCTCCGCGCGCTTGGTGAGCGGGAGCGTGCCGCCCACGGTCACCCCGCGGTCGAGCAGCGCGGGCGTGACCGCGATCTCCTGTGGCGAGGCCGGGAGCCTGCCGTCGGCCAGCGTCCTCATGCCGGTGCTGAGCGGGTCGCGCAGATCGATCTCCAGCAGGTCCACCCTGTCGGCGCCGTCCGGGAGCCGGGCGTCGGTGCTGTAGTCGTAGAACGGGAGCACCCTGCCACCGATCAGGCGGCTCACCTCGGCGGCCGTCCATCGAGCCGGCGGTCCGGTCTTGTTCGGGTCCTGGTGGCCGAAGCGGCCGGCCGGGTCCTGCTTGACCGGCAGCGTGGTCGTGTGGGCATGGACGGCCGCGTCGGCCACCGAGCCCAGGCGGGACGGCAGCTCCTCGCGTGGCGTCAGGTTCGTGGTCTCCGACAGCGTCAGCAGCGCCGTGATGGCCAGGACGGGCAGCCCGATCATGATCATGACGAGAGCGGTGCGGCCCCTGGCGCGCAGCGCGTCCCTGCGGGAGAGGCGCAGCGCGGCGCGGAAGGCGCTCATCTGGAGCTCTCCAGCCGCACGGCGCTCGACTCGGCGACGAGCCCGTCACGCAGGTAGATCACCCGGTCGGCCCAGGCGGCGTAGCGTGGCTCGTGGGTGACGAGCAGCACGGCCGCGCCGGCGTCGCAGCGGGCACGCAGCAGCTCCAGGATCTCGTCGCCGGTGGCCGTGTCGAGCGCCCCCGTCGGCTCGTCGGCCAGCAGCAGCCGCCGCTCGCCGACCAGCGCCCTGGCGATGGCCACCCGCTGGCGCTGCCCGCCGGACAGCTCCTCGGGGAAGCGGTCGGCGATCTCCTCGACGCCCACCTCCGCCAGCACGGCCAGCGCCTCGCCGCGGGCCCGCCCGGCGCGCACACCGTCGAGCTCCCTGGGCAGCATCACGTTCTCGGCGGCGGTCAGCGACGGGATCAGGTTCAGGTCCTGGAAGACGTAGCCGACGTGGCCGCGCCTGAGCGCTGCCAGGTCCTTGACCCGGGACAGGTCCTCGCCCTCGATCATCACCGCTCCCGAGGTGGGCCGGTCGAGGCCGCCCGCCACGTTGAGCAGCGTGGACTTGCCCGAGCCCGACGGGCCCATGACGGCGACCAGCTCGCCCGCCCCGACCTCCAGGCTCACCCCCTTCAGCGCGTGCACCTGCCCGTGCTCGCGGGTGACGTCCCGCAGCTCCACCACACTCATCGGTTCTTCTCCTTGGAAACGGCCTCGCAGTGGTCCAGCCAGCGCTGCTCCGCCTCGGCCTTGAAGATCAACGAATCGAGCACCAGCCGCTGCGCCAGCCCGCCGGTGGCGGCCCGTTTGGCCCGCGTGAGCTCCTGCAGCGCGCGCATGGTGGCGCCGCGCTGCGTGTGGATGACCTCGGCGACGTCCACGCCACCCGCCACCGCCATCGCCACCTTGATCGCGAGCTCGTCCCGAGGCCGGTCGGTCTGCGCGACGGGGGTGCTGAACCATCGCGCCAGCTCCTCCCGACCGGCCTCGGTGATCGTGTAGACCGCGCGGCCCTGCTCGTCCGCGCCCTCCGGCGCGACGAGCCCGTCTCGCTCCAGCCGGGAGAGCGTCGTGTAGACCTGGCCGATGTTCAACGGCCAGGTCGCCCCCGTGGACGCCTCGAACTCCACCCGCAGCTGATAGCCGTATCTCGGTCCGCCGCTGAGCAACGCCAGCAGCCCGTGCCTGATCGACATAGATACTGAGTATGCATACTGAGTATGCCTAGGGCAACCTGATCCGCGTATTCTGGACACGGGCCGAGGTTGAGGCCGATACTCGCTCTATGAGCTCCACGCATCCGCCCTTTCGCGCCTCAGATGGGGAACGTGACCGTGCGATCGACGAGCTCAGGGAACGCGCCGTAGAGGGCCGCATCTCGCACGACACCTTCGTGGGGCGGGTCGACCAGGCGTTGCGGGCGCGCAGCAGGGGCGAGCTCGACGAGCTGGTCGCGGACCTGCCGAGGCGGGCCACGATCCGGCAGCGGCTCACCGACGCCGTCTCCTCGGTCTCCGAGTTCACCACCAGGCTGCAGTCCGCCTGGCGGCGGCCCCGGCTGCCCCGGCTGGCGCTGCCCGACGACGATCGCCTGCGTTACGTGGTGGGCCGCGGGTCGGCCTGCGACCTCGTGCTGTCGGACCTGACGGTCTCCCGGGTGCACGCCGAGCTGCGCCGCGAGGGCGACGGAGGCTGGATGCTGGTCGATCTCGGCTCGCTCAACGGCACCCGGCTCAACGGCTGGCGGCTGGTGGGCCCCGCGCGGGTGAAGTCCGGCGACGAGGTGTCGTTCGGTGACTGCGGGTTCATGGTGACGTCGCAGCAGCCCACCTGACACCACAAATACGGATATTTGCGGATTACAGGCTGACTGTGCTGATCCATGCTTCCATGCGATCCCTCAGTCACTTGGAGACCCCATGCGGCGCACCTCAGCCTCCCTCGTCGCGGGCACGCTCGTCGCGGCCCTCGCGTGGGCGTCCGGACCTTCCACCCCGGCCGTCGCGCTCGACCCCTCCGTGGGTGTCGCGGACCTGACCCAGGACATCAACCAGATCCTCAGCGACTCGCGGCTCACGATCGCCAGGGCGGGCGTCGTGGTCAAGAGCGCCCAGACCGGCGAGGAGCTGTACGCCACCGACGCGGGCAAGCTCCTGACCCCGGCCTCCAACACCAAGCTGTTCACCTCGGCCGCCGCGGCGCAGACGCTCGGCCTCGACTACCGCTTCCCCACCACCGTGCTGAGCACCGGCCGCAAGGCGGGCTCCGTGCTGGCCGGCGACCTGGTGCTGCGCGGCACCGGCGACCCGACGATGCTGGCCGAGGACTACGACGCGCTGGCCGCCGAGGTGGCCGCCGCCGGCATCAAGGCCGTCACCGGCAAGCTGGTGGCCGACGACACCTGGTTCGACTCCCAGCGGCTCGGCAACGACTGGTCCTGGGACGACGAGACCGCGTACTACGCGGCCCCGATCTCGGCGCTGACCGCCTCACCCGACAGGGACTACGACGCCGGCTCGGTGATCGTGTCCGTGGCGGCCGACGGCGATCGGGTCAAGGTCTCGACCACGCCGGAGACCGACTACCTGAAGATCGTGAACAGGGCCACGGTGGGCGCCGAGACGGACGTGCTCATCGAGCGGCAGCACGGCACGCGCACGGTGGTGATCACCGGCACGGTCGCGGACCCGTACCAGGAGTGGGTGGCGGTGGACGACCCCACCGCGTACGTCTCCTCGCTCTTCCGCAAGTCGCTGGCCAGGCACGGCGTCAAGGTGCTCGGGCCGACCACCACCGGCGCCGCCCCCTCGGGCGCCAAGGAGCTGGCCAGGCACGAGTCGATGACGCTGGGCGAGTTGCTCGTGCCGTTCATGAAGCTGAGCAACAACATCCACGCCGAGATCCTCACCAAGGCCATGGGACGCAAGGTGGCGAACCAGGGCAGCTGGTCGGCCGGGCTCAAGGTCAGCACCGACTTCGCCAAGGCGAACGGCGTGCAGGTGATCAACATGCGGGACGGCTCCGGCCTCTCGCGCCGCGACGGCTTCTCGCCGGGCTCGATCGTGCAACTCCTGTCGGCGGTACGCGCCAAGCCGTGGTTCTCCACCTGGTACGAGTCCCTGCCCATCGCCGGCAACGCGGACCGCTTCACCGGCGGCACCCTGCGCAGCCGGATGCGCGGCACGCCCGCGGAGAACAACGTGCACGCCAAGACCGGCTCGCTGACCGGCGTCACCTCGCTGTCGGGCTACGTCACGAGCGCCGACGGCGAGCCGCTGATCTTCTCGATCATGCTGAACCAGTACCTTTCGGCCTCGCCGAAGGACATCGAGGACAAGATCGCCGTACGGCTCGCCCAGTTCTCCCGGTCGGCGGCGGCGGGCGAGGCCGCACAGCTCCGTGCCGCGGACGAGGGCGCGACGGGCGACCTGGAGTGCTCGTGGCTCAAGCCCGCGCAGTGCTAGCGCTGCGCTGAGGTAAAAATCTCGCGGCCCCCTGACGCCCAGGGGGCCGCTGTGGTTTACCGAGATCAGACTGGGTGTTATTACGATTCAGCCACTTGGAACTCCAAGTTAGGTCGCTAATTTCCGTACATAGCCGACTTGGGGGGACCAGAATTCGGGTTCGACGCACAGTCGAACCCTCATCCGGAGGACGGTATGCGTAGAGAGCTCCAGGCGGTGGCCTGTGTCGGTTGTCTGGCGGCACTGAGCTTCCCCGCGCCCGCCGCCTCCGCCGCACGCGCCTCGGCCGAGCGGAGCACGGCCCAGAGCCGGCAGGCGTGCCGCGTGGTCGCGCTCAAGCCGTCCGTCGTCCAGGGCACGGTCCGCGCGACGGCGGTCCGGTCCGGCTGCGCCGACCAGGCCCGGCTGAGGGTACGCATCAAGGTCGCCGTCTCCGGCCCCGACCGGGTCGTCAAGAGCGGCTCCCAGATCATCGGCAACGGCCGGATCACCGCCAAGACCGCCTGCACCAGCACGCCGCGCCGCTACTACGCGGTCGCGCTCGACGCGCAGGGGCGGGCCGGCCAGTCGCGCTCGATCAAGCTGGCGTGCGGGCGCCCGGCCGCCGGCGGCGGCTTCGCCTCGACGCCCGAGACGGCGGTCGTCACCCTCACCAACCGGGCCAGGGCCGGGAACGGCTGCCGCCCCCTCGTGCACGACGCCAAGCTGCACCTGGCCGCGGAGCGCCACTCGGCGGACATGTCCCGTAACAACTACTTCTCCCACACCTCGCGCGACGGCCGCACGTTCGGCCAGCGGATCAAGGCCACCGGCTTCGTCTTCCGCCAGGCCGGCGAGAACATCGCCAAGGGCCAGCCGTCCGCCGCCGCCGTGGTCAAGGCCTGGCTCGACAGCCCCGGGCACCGGGCCAACATCATGAACTGCGCGTTCACCCACATCGGTGTCGGACACCACGCCAAGGGACCCACCTGGACCCAGGACTTCGGCACCCGTTAGAGCAGCACTCCCCCCGACCAAGGGAGCGTCGGGCTTTCGCCGGCCCCACCCCGAGCCGGTTCCCACCGCACGCCCAACCGCTCCCCTCCGGGCGGACCCGGCCGCGCCTCCCCCCGCACACAGGACCGCGGCCGGGTCCGCGTCAACCGAGCGCGGACCGCAGCCGGTCGTAGCCGGGCGCGAGCCGTCTCAGCCCCGCCGCCACGGCCCCGTCGTCCCCCGTGACCAGCGGATACTGCAGGGCACCGAGCACCCGCGCCTGCTCCCAGGCGATCTCGGCCGGCTCGGGCAGCCCGACGTTCCCCAGCCACGCCGCGGCGTCGGCCAGCCGCCGCGCGCCCAGCCGCACCCCGAAGTGCACCAGCATCCCGCGCGCCGTCCCGTCGAGCCCGCCGTCCACCTGCTCGGCCAGCCGCAGCACCGCCGCGGCCCCGCCCAGGGTGCCGGGCGGCACCGGCAGGTCGTCCCGTCCCGCCAGCCAGCGCGCGGCGGCGGGCAGCGAGGCGCGCAACGCCTGCTCCACGGACGTGTCACGGACCCGTACGAAGCCGGTGCGCATGACGTACGACGTGTCGAGATACTCCACCGCCTCGGCCCGCCAGGCGCCCAGGAAGTCGTCGGCGGGCAGCGTGGCGAAGGGATGCCCGTGCGGATCGTGCAGCACGACGGTGTCCCGCTCGACGGCGAGCACCACCACGTAGTGGTCGCCGCCCCCGCCGGGCGTGTACGGCAGCAGCCGCATGTCCACCGGCCCCACCAGGGCAGGGCCGCCGGCCCGCAGCCGCGCCAGCGCCTCCTGCGCCGTGCCCCCGTGGCTGCGCTCGCACGTCCAGCCGAGCAGCTCGACGGCGGCGTCGAGCCCCAGCTCGGGGTCCCAGCCGTAGGGGTCGAAGAACGGCTGGGTGCCGCCGATGAGCTGCACGCCGAACGGCGAGCCCGTCAGCGTCTCGATCGCCCCCACCGGAGGCGCGGCGGGGCCCAGCATCATGGCCAGGGAGTGGGCGTAACAGTACGGTCCTGAACCCGTGTAGGCGAACATGGCGTCCAGCCAAGCGCCTGACACGGTGTCAGGCGCAACTCACCTGTCCGAGAAGCGGGCCAGCACGAGCGACTCGACGACGCCGACCACCGCGTAGGCCAGGATCGACACCCCGGTGACGACCACGATGTCCGCCCACACCTCGTCGTAGCGGAACCCGCCGATCGCGCGCAGGATCTCGGCCCCGATGCCCTCCCCGGTGGCCAGCCACTCGGCGATCAGCGCGCCGATGATGGAGGCCGGCACGGAGATCCTGGCCGAGGCGAACACCGACGGCATCGCCGTGGGCACCGCCACCTTGCGCAGCACGGTGAGCCGGGTGCCGCCGTACGCCCTGATCAGGTCGGTGGCCTGGGGCGAGGCGGAGCGCAGGCCGAAGGCGATGTTCACCAGCGCGGGGAAGAAGACCACGATGCCGCCGATGACGGCCACGCCGGCGAGCTCGCGGCCGAAGACCAGCGTGATCAGCGGCGTCATCACCACCAGCGGCACCGAGCGCAGCAGCATGGCGACCGGCATGAACGTCTGCTCGACGGTCCTGAACAGCACGAACGCCACGGCGACGGCGATCGCGGCGAGCATGCCCGCGACGAAGCCGATGGCCGCGTCCCTGATCGTAATGCCCAGCGCGCCGAACACGGCCTCCCGGTGCGCCTGCGAGGCCGCCAGGTACTCCCAGACCTGCGGCGGGCGCTTGCCCACGAGCGGGCTGATCCCGAACGCCTCCAGCGCCAGCCACCACGCGGCCACGACGATGACGACCGAGGGCACCAGCGGCCCCACGATCCGCAGCACGGTACGGCCGATCATGAGGTGGCCTCCCCTCTCGACCAGGGGGTGACCACGCGGGCGACGAGCGCCACGAGCGCGTACCCGAGGCCCGCGATCAGCCCGGACACCAGCGCCAGCCCCCAGGTGCGCGGCACCTGGAACTGCTGCTGGGAGATCATCAGAGACACGCCGAGGCCCTGGTCGTTGCTGCCGAGGTACTCGCCGATGATGGCGCCGAGCAGCGCCGACGGGGCGGAGATCTTCAGGCCGGCGAACGTGCTGGGCAGGGCGGAGATGATCTGCACGTAGCGGAGCCTGGCCAGTCGGCCGCCGCCGTACACGGTGACGAGGTCGAGGCTGGTCCGGTCGGCGGAGCGCAGCCCGAGCAGGGCGCCGATGAGCGTGGTGAAGAAGACCGAGATGGCCGCCAGGAACACCACGGTCGCGTCGCCGCCGAAGACGACCAGCACGATCGGCCCGATGGCCAGCAGCGGGATGCAGTAGCTGATCACCGCGAGCTGCGTGGCGACGGCTTCGAGGCGGGGCACGAGCAGCACCAGCAGCGCCACGCCGATGGCCAGCCCGTTGCCCCACAGGAAGCCCTGGACGGCGGCGGACAGCGTGGCGGCGGCGTTCGGGCCGTAGAAGGCCCAGCCGTCGGCGCCCATCGACTCCAGCACCGCGACCGGGGTGGGCACCGCGCCGCCGTCGGCGAAGACCGTGGCGGCCAGCAGCCACCAGACGGCGACGAGCGCGACGACGCCGGCCAGCCCCTGGGCGCGTCTCATGAGCCGTGCCCGAACAGCAGGTCGCTGAGGTGGTCGTGGAGGGCGTGGAACTCGGGGGTCCGCATCATCTCCGGCGTGCGCGGGCGGGGCAGGTCGATCTCCACCAGCTCCACGACCCGCCCGGGACGCGGGCTCATCACGGCCACCAGGTCCGAGAGGAAGATCGCCTCGCCGATGCCGTGGGTGACCATGAGCGTGGTGGCGGGCTTCTCCGTCCAGATGCGCAGCAGCTCCAGGTTGAGCCGCTGGCGCGTCATGTCGTCCAGCGCGCCGAACGGCTCGTCCAGCAGCAGCACGCTAGGCTTGACCACGAGGGCGCGGGCGATCGAGACGCGCTGGCGCATGCCGCCGGACAGCTCGGCCGGGCGAGCCTTCTCGAAGCCCTCCAGGCCGACCAGCTTGATCAGGTCCTCGATCACGCCGGGCTCCGGCTTGATGCCGGCCACCTCCAGCGGCAGCCGGATGTTGGCGGCGACGCTGCGCCAGGCGAGCAGCGCCGAGTCCTGGAAGGCGATGCCGAGGTGGTGGCCGCCGCGCAGCTCGCGCGGCGTCTCGCCGTTGACGCGGATCTCGCCCGTGGTGGGCTCCTCCAGCCCGGCCAGGATGCGCAGCACCGTGGACTTGCCGCAGCCGGACGGGCCGAGCAGCGACAGGAACGAGCCCTTCGGCGTCCGGAGGTCCACGTTCTCGACGGCGGTCAGGCCCTTCCCGAACGTCTTGCTCAGGCCGGAGATGCTGATCCCGCTCATGAGAGCTTCAGGCTCGGGTCGGCCTGGTAGATCTCGTTCAGGATCGACAGGTCGAAGAGCTGCTCGGCCTTGATGCTCAGGCCCGCCTTGGCCAGCGACTCGATGTTCTGCTCGATCAGCTCGGGCGTCATCGTGAACAGGCCGTTGGCCTTGGCGTCGTCGGTGACCACGAGCTCGTTCTGCATCTTGGCCTCCTCCGTCTGCTCCTTGACGTCGAGGTTCTGGTCCTTGCCGTAGACGGTGGCGGCCAGCTCGGCGGCCTTGGCCGGGTCGGCGACGGCGTCCTTCCAGCCCTTGATCTCGGCGGTCAGGAACGCCTTGAGCTTGTCGCGCTCGTTGTCGATGGTCTCCTGCGTGACCGTGAACGTCTCGGCGACCAGCGGCAGGCCGGCGTCGGCGAGCAGCAGGTACGCCGGGTCGTGCCCCTTCATCCGCAGGTTGACCGGCCCGCTGGTGACGAAGCCCACGTACCCGTCGAGCTGCCCTGAGGTGAGCATCGACGGGTCGGACTGGAACGGCACCCTGGTCACCTGGGCGGCGTCGAGGCCGTTGGCCTTGAGCAGCGCATTCCAGACCAGCTCGTTGGAGTCCTGGACGCCGATCTTCTTGCCGGCCAGGTCCTCGGCCGTCTTGATCGGGTTCTTGCTGAGGGAGATGATCGCGAACGGGTTCTTCTGGAACGTGGCGCCGACGATCTTCAGCGGGGCGCCTTGGAGCACGGCGGGCGCGGTGATCGTCGGGGCCGACAGGCCCGCCCAGCAGCGCCCCGTGGCCAGCCCCGACTCGACGGAGGTGCCGGAGCCGCCGCCGGACAGCAGCTCGACCTGCGAGAACCCGGCCGCCTTGAAGTAGCCGTTGGTGTCGGCGAAGTACTCGCCGGCGAACTCCACGTTCTTCTTCCAGGAGAGCTGCAGCTTGACCGACCCGAACCCGCCGCCGCCACCGCCGCCGCCGGAGGAGGAGGTGGTCGTGCCGTTGTCCCCGCAAGCGGCCAGACCGAGCGCCAGACCGGCCAGACCGGATGTCCGCAGGAACGCGCGACGGTCGAAGGTAGCCATAATTCTCCTTGAACGGCCCGTGAAGATGCAGGTCAGGAAGGTATCCCTCGATTATTACCATCGTGTGACGATGGTTTCGGACATAGCGGCCCGGGGAACGCCCGCACGCTGGGAAGCCGGGAAAACCGCTGGCGGCCCCTGTAGGTCCCTACGAGAGCGCCGCGCGAGGACCGTAGATCCCTCCAGCCGCTCAGGAGCTCCGGTAGCGTCGAGCCCGAGATGAGACTCGACGCGATCCCCCTTTGGGACGGTACCGAATACCGCGGCCCGGTCGATCTGACCTGGGAGCCCGACCGGATCACCGGCGTCACCCCGGTGGCGGCGGCCCGGCACGACGACCTGTGCGTGCTGCCCGGCCTGGTCGACACGCACGTGCACCTCGTCGGCTACGCCGGCCCAGGCACGCCGCCCGACTTCGCGACCTGGCCGCTGACCACCACCCGTGACGAGCAGGTGCTGCACGGCGCCGCGCACGCCCAGCGGGCCCTGCGGCACGGCGTCACGACGCTGCGCGACCTGGCGGGCGACGAGGCGCAGATCGCGCTGCGCCGCGTCTTCGACGCCGGGGTGCTGCCGGGGCCGCGCATCCAGGTGCACGGCGTGGTCGGGATGACGGCCGGGCACAACGACCTGTTCGTGCCGCCCGCGTTCCCGATCAGGAAGCCGACGGCCGACGGGCCCGACGAGTGCCGCAAGCTCGTACGGACCTGGGCCAGGGCCGGCATGGACGGCATCAAGCTCACGACCAGCGGCGGCGTGCTGTCCATCGGCGACAAGAACGTATGGCGCAACTACACCCGCGAGGAGATCAGGGCGGTCGTGGACGAGGCGCACGCCCTCGGCATGCTCGTCGCCTCGCACGCGCACTCCGAGGACGGCATCCGCGTGGCCGTCGAGGAGGGCGTCGACTCCATCGAGCACGGCACGCTGATGAGCCGGGACCTGGCCGAGACGCTGGCCGCCCGCCGCACGCCCGTCGCGCCGACCCTGCTGATCAACGAGGCCATCGCGCAGGGCCGGGTGCCCGTCACGGCCGAGGCGCGGGCCAAGGCCGCCGAGCTGGTCGCCACCCGCGACGTGCTGCTGGCCCAGGCCGCGGCGCTGGGCGTGCGGTTCGTGCTGGGCACCGACGCCAACGGCCACCACGTGCAGTTCGGCGACCAGCTCGCCGAGGTCGTGCACATGACGCGGATCCTCGGCATCGACGCGGAGTCGGCGCTGCGCGCGGCCACCTCCGACGCGGCCGACTCGATCGGCATGCCCGTGGGCCGCGTCGCCCCCGGGCTGGGCGCCGACCTGGTCGTGCTGCGCGGCCGGCCGTGGGAGCGCATCGAGGACCTGGCCACGGAGAACATCGTGGCCGTGGTGTCACGGGGTCAGGTCGCCGCGGGCCGCCTGCCCTGACCGCAGGGCCAGGTACAGGTCCGTACGGTCGCGCATCGACGACATCCGCCGCCCGGTGAGCTCCTCGATCCGCTGCATCCGGTAGCGCAACGTGTTGACGTGCACGTACAGCTCGTCGGCGGTGCGCTGCCAGGAGCCGCACGTCTCCAGGAAGGTGTCGAGCGTGCGCAGCAGCTCCGAGCCGTGCCGGGCGTCGTACTCCTCGACGGGGCCGAGCAGGTGGTCGCGGAAGGAGCGGCGCATGCTCGACGGGAGCGAGGCCAGCAGCAGGTCGAAGCTGTCGATGTCGGCCACCGACATGATCGAGACGGGCCCAGGGCCGCCGCGTGCCGACTCCATGCCGCGCCTGGCCGTCTCCAGGGCCTCGCCGAGCTGCGACACGCTGGCCGCCATCTCGCTGATCCCGGCCGCGATGCTCAACCCTCGTCCGTCGGGGACGAGGGCGCGCAGCTCGTCGGCCAGGCTCTTGCGTGAGGCGCGGCCGTTGACCAGCACGATCGCCTCGCGCGGCGTGCCGCCCACGATCAGGTGCCGGCCCTTGCGCGCCAGGCCCTCGTGCAGCAGCTCGGGCAGGTCCAGCTCGGGGCCGCCGGTCTGAGTGACCGCCATGGCGGCGGTGGGCAGGCCGGGGTCGGCGCCGAGCAGCCGCAGGTGCGCCGACACCTCGCCGGGCGGGATCTGGCCGAGCACGTCGAGCAGCGTCTGCGCCCTGACCCGCTCCGCCCTGCGCTGCTCGGCGGCGAAGCCCTCGGCGCTCACCACCTCGCTGATCGCGCCGAACGCCTGGTCGGGCGCGGCCAGCAGGAGCGGCAGCCGCCTGCGCTCGCACGCCTGGACCAGCTCGCGCGGCAGCTCGCCGAGCACGATCAGGCCGACCACCAGCCCGGCGACGTCGGCCGCCCACAACGCGTCGGCGAAGCGCTCGCAGTCGGCCGGCTCGGCGTACCAGACGCCGCTGGTCAGCACGAGGTCGCCGGAGCGCAGGTAGCGGCGGGGATCGGGCAGGTCGGTCGGGTAGGCCCGCAGCACCTCCCGATCGACGGCGTCGGCGCCCGTCACCAGCGTCAGCCGTAGGTCCTCGCGGGCGAGCAGATCCGACAGCCTCATGAAATCTGATGTTATGCCAGCTCAGAGCGGGACAGTTCAGAGGTTCGCACGATGCCGTCACTCTCCGGGGTCCGGTTTACTGCATGCATGCGTCCCAAAGCGGAACTCCACCTGCACATCGAGGGCACTCTGGAGCCCGAGCTCGTCGTCGAGCTGGCCCGGCGTAACCGGATCGACCTGCCCACCTTCGACGTGGAGGCCATCCGCGCGCGCTACTCCTTCGCGAACCTGCAGTCGTTCCTGGACGTGTACTACGAGAACATGGCCGTCCTGCGCACCGAGGCCGATTTCTACGACCTGGCCACCGCCTACCTGCGGCGGGCCGCCGGACAGGGGGTCCGGCACGCGGAGATCTTCTTCGACCCGCAGGCGCATCTGAGCAGGGGCGTGCCGCTGCAGGTGGTGTTCGACGGGCTGTCGGCGGCGCTGAAGGAGAGCGAGCTGTCGGCCGCGCTGATCCTGTGCTTCCTCCGGGACCGGGGCGCCGAGGAGGCCGAGCAGGTGCTGCGGGCGGCGCTGCCGTACCGGGACCGGTTCATCGGGGTGGGGCTGGACTCGGCGGAGGTGGGGTATCCGCCGTCGCTGTTCCGCCGCGTCTTCGAGATGGCCGCCGCCGAGGGGCTGCACCGGGTGGCGCACGCCGGCGAGGAGGGCGGGCCCGACTACGTGTGGGAGGCGCTGGACATCCTGCGCGTCGAGCGGGTGGACCACGGCATCAGGGCGATGGAGGACCCGCAGCTCGTGGCCCGGCTGCGGGCCGAGCGCATCCCGCTGACCGTGTGCCCGCTGTCGAACGTGCGGCTGCGCGCGGTGCCGTCCCTGCGTGACCACATCCTGCCCGCGATGCTGGACGAGGGCCTGGTCGTGACCGTCAACTCCGACGACCCCGCCTACTTCGGCGGCTACGTGGACGACAACTACGAGGCGCTGCGGCGGGAACTGGGGATGACCGGCGAGCAGCTCGACCGGATCGCCCGCAACTCCTTCGAGGCGTCCTTCGCCTACGACCTGCCCTGAACGCGCGGATGGGGCCCGCCGTCACCGGGCGGGCCCCATCGAGGCGTCTCGTCAGCCGCTCAGGACACTGCTGAGCAGCTCGTTGAGGAGGTCCAGGTCGAGGATGTCGTTGTCCTCACCGAAGTTGTTCCACTCCCCGAAGTCCCACTTGGTCTCGTCGTCCTTGCCGTGGTTGGGGCCGGGAAGGATGTGCGATTCGGCGGTGACACTGGGTGCCGCGGCGAGAGCGGTGCCACCGAACATGACCATCCCGCCGACGAGCCCGGCGAGGACGAGTCCGTTTCTGTACATTGTGTTTCTCCCTGATACCTCTCGACTACTCTCCGTAGCTATCGGTGGGAAATCTCCCCCTCGCCCCAGTTAGACAAACCCCGACATTTTCGCTGTTGACCTGCAAAAATGCCGCGTCTAGCCAAACAGTGACGGAGATCGTGCTACTTGACGCACAGGTGTGCGTGAATGCACCACAACCGACCTTTTCCTGGACGACCCATGACTATGGCGCCCAGCCTGCCCCGAGTACACACTGGGGCGTGTCACGGGGAGGCAGATCATGACCGCACAGGCAGGGCCGTCACTGGCGACGGCGTCCGGGCGACGCCCCGAGCTGGACGCGATGCGCGCCCTCGTGGTCGTCGGGCTGGTGTTCTTCCACGCGTCGCTGGTCTTCGACTCGCGCGACGACTTCTACGTCAAGAACGCGGAGACGACCGACATCACGTTCATCATCGCGGGGCTCTGCGTGATCTGGGCGATGCCGCTGCTGTTCCTCATCGCCGGGCTGGGCTCCTGGCACTCGATGCGGCGCAGGGGCCCCGGCGGGTTCGCCGGGGAACGGCTGCTGCGGCTCGGCGTGCCGCTGGTCTTCGCCCTGGTGGTCCTGCTGCCGCTGCCCCAGTGGCTGCGGGCGCGGGGGGAGGGCTACACCGGGTCCTACGGGGAGTTCTGGCCGCGCTTCTTCTCGGTGCGGCTCGACCTGGCCGACTTCCCGTTCATCCTCGAAGGCGAGCACTTCGAGACCGGGCACCTGTGGTTCGTCGTGCTGCTGCTGACGTTCTCGCTGCTGCTGGCGCCGCTGGTGCGCTGGGTGCCGCGCGGCTGGGCCGGGCGCGCCCGCGCGCGGCTGGTCGCCGTCTCGCGGCCCAGGGGCGCGTTACTGCTGCTCGGGCTGCCCGTCGCGGCGGTCTGCGCGGTGATCGGGCTGGCCGAGGAGTTCGGCGGCTGGGACCGCTGGGCGTACCTCGTGTTCTTCCTGTACGGCTTCCTGCTCGTGACCGATCGCGACTTCCGCACGGCCATGCGGCGCGACCGGGTGCCCGCAGCGGTGGCGGCCGTGGCGCTGCTGGCGGTGGGCATGCCCGGCTTCATCCTGGTCGGCCAGGACCCGGGCACCGACCCGTTCAGGGACCTGACCCCGCTCGCGGTCGGGGTCCGGACGCTGTACGGCCTGGCCGGCTGGTGCGCGCTGGTGGCGATCCTCGGCGCCCTCGACCGCCCGCGCACCGGGCCGCCGTCACCCGGGCGGCGCCGCGGCTGGTACGCCTACCTCGCGCCCGCCGTGCTGCCGCTCTACATCCTGCACCAGCCGATCGTCGTGGCCGTGGCCTACTTCGTGGTCGGCTGGCGGGCGCCCATCCTGGCGGAGTACCTGGTCATCGTGGCGATCTCACTCGCGCTGACCGTGCTGGCCTACGACCTGCTGGTGCGGCGGACCAGGGTGACCAGGTTCCTGTTCGGGATGCGGGAGCCTACGGCAGGGTCAGGATGACCGGGCCGTCCTCGGTGATGGCCACCGTGTGCTCGACGTGCACGCTCCTGCTGCCGTCGCCCGTGCACACCGACCACCCGTCGGAGGACATGTAGTAGCGGTCGCCGCCGCCGGCCATCAGGCTGGGCTCGATCGCGATCACCAGCCCGGGCCGCAGCCGCAGCCCCCGCCCGGCGCGGGCCTCGTTGGGCACGAACGGCTCCTCGTGCATGGCCCGGCCGATGCCGTGGCCGCCGAAGTCGTTCTGCATGCCGTAACCGGCGCCGCGCCCGACGGTGGACATCGCGTGCCCGATGTCGCCCATCCGGCCGCCGGGCCTGGCCGCCTCGATGCCCGCCGCGAGCGTCTCCTCGGCGACCCTGATCAGTTTGAGGTCCTCCGCGCGCTGCTCGCCGACGGCGAAGCTGACCGTCCCGTCGGCGTGCCACCCGTCGATGTACGCGGCGCAGTCGACGCTGATCAGATCACCGTCCTTCAGCCGGTACGGCGACGGCAGCCCGTGCAGCATGACACCGTTGACGGAGGTGCAGATCACGCCCGGATACGGCATGGCCCCGAACGACGGGTGATACCCGAGGAACGACGCCTTCGCCCTGGCCTCCGCGATGACGGTCCTGGCCACCTCGTCCAGCTCCTTGAGCGAGACCCCCACCGCCGCCTGCTCCCGCACGGCGGCATGGACGGCGGCGACGACCTTGCCGGACTCCCGCATCGCGGCGATCTCACCGGCCGACTTGTACTCGATCACAGCCCCTCCTTGCCGATAACTATACCGGTATTATTATCACGCTTCTCGGGGCGATATGGAGAGCCTCTACCCGGGCCGGCCCACCCCTCTCCTTCCCGGGCGGACGGACCGGTCTCATACCGTGATCACAGCCTTGCCCTTCGTGTGCCCCCGCTCCACGCGCGCGATGGCCGCCGGCACCTCGATGACGTCAGGCGAGCCGTTAGCGGATGGCATTCATCGCAGCTCCTCTTACGCCCGAAAGAAGACGCTGACACGTGAAAGCCATCCCTCTCGTCACTCTTCGGCGAGCACCCCCGCGAAGGGATCTCCGCCCTCACCCGCGAAGCTGTGCGCGCCGCCCTCGATGCGCTCGATGAGCCCCAGCGTCCACGCCTCGCCCGCCTCGGCCGAGTGCACCCACAGGCGGGTGATCTCGCCGATGTGCCCCTCGGGGGCGGGGTAGGCGGTCACGGACCCGCGCCAGGCGCGCAGGTGCTCGACGCGCTGCCGCAGCAGGGCCAGCGCCTCCTCACGGGGCAGATCCGCCATGAAGCCGAGCCCGGCCGACAGCAGGTCCAGCCGGTCGTGCGTGGTGAGCGCGCCGCGCAGCAGCGAGAAGTACTCGGCCACGCCCTTGTCGGTGAGCTCGTACTCCGTGCGCGGCGGCCCGCCGACCGTGCTCGGCGCGATGTCGTAGGCGTGCAGGAAACCCTGCTTGGCCAGCTGCTTCAACGCGTGGTAGATCGACCCTGGCTTGGTGTTCGACCACTCGTCCGCGCCCCAGAACTGCAGGTCGTTGCGTACCTGATAACCGTGGGCGCGCCCGTGCCGCCGTACCGCGCCCAGGACCAGCAATCGAATCGCCGACACTCTATTCAACCTTGACTAGATGGGAAGAGGAACGGCGGGCGGGGAGCAGGCCCCGCCCGCCGCGTTCGATGCTCAGGCCTTGAGCCAGCTCATCATCGGGCGGAGCTTGGCGCCGGTCTTCTCGATCGGGTTCTCGGCCAGCTCGTCACGGTAGCGCTGGAACTCCTTCTGCCCGCTGTCGAACTCCTCGACGAGCTGACGGGCGAAGGTGCCGTCCTGCACCTCGGCCAGGATGCGGCGCATCTCCTGGCGCGACTCCTCGTTGATCACGCGCGGGCCGCGCGTGTAACCGCCGTACTCGGCCGTGTCGGAGACCGACCAGTACATCTTCGAGATGCCGCCCTCGTACATGAGGTCGACGATCAGCTTCATCTCGTGCAGGCACTCGAAGTAGGCCACCTCGGGCTGGTAGCCGGCCTCGATCAGCGTCTCGAAGCCCGCCTTGATCAGCTCGGAGACACCGCCGCACAGCACGGCCTGCTCACCGAACAGGTCGGTCTCCGTCTCCTCCTTGAACGTGGTGCGCAGCGCGCCGGCGCGGGTGCCGCCGATGCCCTTGGCGTAGGACAGCGCGAGGTCGAGCGCCTTGCCCGAGGCGTCCTTCTCCACGGCCACCAGACACGGCACGCCGCGCCCGGCCTCGAACTGACGGCGCACGAGGTGGCCGGGGCCCTTGGGGGCCACCATGCACACGTCCACACCCTCCGGGGCCTCGATGAGGCCGTAGCGGATGTTCAGGCCGTGGCCGAAGAACAGCGCGTCGCCCTCCACCAGGTTCGGGGCCACGGCCTCGGCGTACAGGTGGCGCTGGATGTGGTCCGGCGCCAGGATCATCGTGAGGTTGGCCTCCTCGACCGCCTCGGCCGGGGTGACCACGCGCAGGCCGTCGTTCTCGGCCTTCTCGCGGCTCTTGGAGCCCTCGGGCAGGCCGACGCGCACGTCCACGCCGGAGTCACGCAGGGAGAGCGCGTGGGCGTGGCCCTGGCTGCCGTACCCCAGCACGGCCACGTGGCGTCCCTGAATGATCGACAGGTCGGCCTGGTCGTCGTAGTAGATCTCGGTCACTTGCTCAAAACCTTTCAGGCGGTACGGTCCAGTGCCCTGAGGGACCGGTCGGTGATGGAGCGGGCACCGCGGCCGATGGCCACCATGCCCGATTGGACGAGTTCCTTGATCCCGAACGGCTCGAGGACCTTGACGAAGGCCTCCAGCTTGTCGGGAGTGCCGGTGACCTCGATGGTCACGGCGTCGGCCGCCACGTCGACGCAGCGGGCGCGGAAGAGGTTGACGAGCTCCAGCACGTGGGAGCGGCTCTCGGCGTCGGCCTTGACCTTGATCAGCATCAGCTCGCGCTGCACCGACTGGGTCGGGTCGAGCTCGACGATCTTGAGCACGTTCACCAGCTTGTTGAGCTGCTTGGTGACCTGCTCCAGCGGCAGCTCCTCGACGCTCACCACGATCGTCATGCGGGAGATGTCGTCGTGCTCGGTGGGCCCGACGGCCAGGGAGTCGATGTTGAACCCCCTGCGGCTGAACAGTGCCGACACGCGCGCGAGGACACCCGGCTTGTTCTCGACAAGCACGGACAGCGTGTGTCTACTCATCGTCGTTCTCCCACTTCGGAGCCATGTCACGGGCGATCTGGATGGTGTCGTTGCTGGTGCCCGCCGGGACCATGGGCCAGACCATGGCGTCCTGGTGGACGACGAAGTCGACGACGACGGGCACGTCGTTGATCTCCATGGCCTTCTTGATCACGGCGTCCACGTCCTCGGGACGCTCGCACCGCAGGCCCACACAACCATAGGCCTCCGCGAGCTTGACGAAGTCGGGGATGCGGCGGGGGGCCTGCAGGTCGGTGTTGGAGTAGCGCTGGTCGTAGAAGAGTGTCTGCCACTGGCGGACCATGCCGAGGTTACCGTTGTTGATGACCGCGATCTTGATCGGCACGCCCTCAAGGGCACAGGTGGCCAGCTCCTGGTTGGTCATCTGGAAGCAGCCGTCGCCGTCGATGGCCCACACGGTGGCGTCCGGGCAGCCCATCTTGGCGCCCATCGCGGCCGGCACGGCGAAGCCCATCGTGCCCGCGCCGCCGGAGTTGATGAACGTGCCCGGGTTCTCGTAGTCGATGAACTGCGAGGCCCACATCTGGTGCTGGCCCACCCCGGCCACGTAGTAGGCGTCGGGCCCGGCGATGGCGCTCAGCCGCTCCATGACGTACTGGGGGGCCAGCGAGCCGTCGTCGTACGTCTCGTACCCCAGCGGGTAGGTCTGCTTGTAACCGTTGAGGATCGTCCACCACTCGTCGTAGTCGCCCTTCTGGCCGGAGGCCTGGACGGCGGCGATGAGGTCGGTGAGAACCTCCTTGCAGTCGCCCACGATCGGCACGTCGGCGTGGCGGTTCTTGGAGATCTCGGCCGGGTCGATGTCGGCGTGCACGACCTTCGCGTACGGGGCGAAGGACGGCAGGTGGCCGGTCACCCGGTCGTCGAAGCGCACGCCCAGGCCGATGATCAGGTCGGACTTCTGCAGCGCGCCCACGGCGGAGACGCTGCCGTGCATGCCGGGCATGCCCATGTGCTGCGGGTGGCTGTCGGGGAACGTGCCGCGGGCCATCAGGGTGGTGATGACCGGGATGTTCGTCAGCTCGGCGAGCTGCAGCAGCTCCGCCGAGGCGCGGGCCTTGTGGACGCCGCCGCCGACGTACAGGACCGGCCGCTTGGACTCCGCGATCAGCTTGGCGGCCTCGCGGATCTGCTTGGAGTGCGGCCTGGTGACCGGGCGGTAGCCCGGCAACTGCATGGTGGGCGGCCAGCTGAACGTGGTCTCCGCCTGCAGCGCGTCCTTCGAGATGTCCACCAGGACCGGCCCTGGACGGCCGGTGGCGGCGATGTGGAAGGCCTCCGCGATCGTACGGGCGATGTCGCCGGCATCGGTGACCAGGAAGTTGTGCTTCGTGATCGGCATGGTGATGCCGGAGATGTCGGCCTCCTGGAAGGCGTCCGTGCCGATCATCGGGGAGGCCACCTGACCGGTGATCGCCACGATCGGCACCGAGTCCATGAAGGCGTCGGCAATCGGGGTCACCAGGTTGGTGGCGCCGGGGCCGCTCGTCGCCATGCACACCCCGACCTTGCCCGTGGCCTGCGCGTAGCCCTCGGCCGCGTGACCGGCGCCCTGCTCGTGCCGTACGAGCACGTGCCGGACCTTGGTCGAGTCGTAGAGAGGATCGTAGGCCGGCAGAATGGCACCGCCCGGGATCCCGAACACTGTGTCGACTCCAACGTGCTCCAGCGCCCTGACCAGGGCCTGTGCACCTGTCATCCGTTCGGTCATCGGCTCGTTCCTTGCGTGGCTACTCGCTTAAGGACATAAAAAATGCCCCTTCCCACCAGGCGGCGGGTCTGGGGCGGCGCGCAGGTCGTCGTGCTTCGCTATCGGCCTGCGCGCCGGCGAAGTACTACGAGAATCTCACTGCGAAGCATGGCCTACACCATAGCCGCTCCGAACGCCATCGCGCCAACTTCGTGGACACAAGTCTCAAACCGTGAGACTCGTGCGCATCAGCGAGTCGACCCCGCGCGCCGCCATCGGCCGCGCCACCAGGAAGCCCTGCCCCCTGGTGCAGCCCATCTGCTTCAGCAGTTCGAGCTGCTCAGGACGCTCGATCCCCTCGGCCACCACGATAAGCCCGAGGTCGTGCCCGAGACGCACGATCGTGCGCGTGAGCAGGGTCAGCGTGTCGTCCTTGCCGAGCCCCGAGACGAAGGACGGATCAATCTTGATCATGTCGACGGGCAGCTGCCTGAGGAAGGCCAGCGAGGCGTAGCCGGTGCCGAAGTCGTCGATCGCCAGCCGCACGCCGAGGGCCCGCAGCTCCGACAGCCGCTTGATCGTCTCCTCGGCGTCCTCGACGAGCATCTCCTCGATCACTTCGAGGGTGAGCACGGAGGCGGGCAGCCCGCTCTCGGTCAGCGCCTCCTCGACGGTCTCGACGAACCTGGGCGCCATGATCTGGCGTGCCGACAGGTTCACCGACAGCCCGATGTCCCACGACGAGGCCCGCCAGGCGGCCACCTCGCGGCACGCCTCGCGCAGGATCCACTCGCTCAGCGGCACGATCAGCCCGGTGTCCTCGGCCGCGCCGAGGAACTGCTCCGGCGGCACGAACACCGACCCGCGCCACCACCGCACCAGCGCCTCCACCGCGGTCACCCGCGAGGTGGCCAGGTCCACCACCGGCTGGTACTCGATCGCGAACTGCTGCTCGATCAACGCCCGCTGCAGGTCGGCGGCCAGCTCCAGGCGGCGCATGACGTCGGCGTGCATCTGCGCGGCGAACACCTCCACGCGCCGCCCGCCCAGCTCCTTGGAGCGCGCCATGGCCACGTCGGCGTTGCGGATGAGGTCGCCCGCCGGCAGGTCGTCCTCGGCGAAGGCGACGCCCACGCTCGCGGTCAGCGCCACGTCGCGGTCGGCGACCCGGAACGGCTCCTGCGAGACCGCGCGGACCAGCCGCTCGGCCATGTCGACCGCGACCTGCGCGTCACCGCCGGTCTCCACCAGCACCGCGAACTCGTCGCCGCCCCACCGGGCCAGCGTGTCGTCGGAGCGCACGGCGCCGCGCAGCCTGCGGGCCGCCTGGCCGAGCAGGTAGTCGCCGCTGGCGTGGCCGACCGAGTCGTTGACCGAGGTGAACCCGTCGAGGTCGAGGAAGATCACCGCGACGTTGGCCGTGCCGGGGCCTGCCGTGCGCCCCGACAGCACCTCGCGGGTGCGCTCCTCGAAGTAGGCGCGGTTGGGCAGGCCGGTGACGCCGTCGTGGAAGGTCAGGTGGGCGACCTGGTTGCGCAGCGCCTCCTCGTCGCTGACGTCGCGGGTCGTCACGAGCAGCAGGTCTTCGCCGCCGGCGTGGCGGGTGGCCACGGACTCGGTGGGGCGCCAGGTGCCGTCGGCCGCGCGCACCCGGCAGGCGATCAGGCAGGCGCCGGGCGCGGCGTTGTCCTCGTCGAGGTTCATCGCGCGCATGGCGACCTGGATGCCCGGCACGTCCTCGGGGTGGATGTAGTCGAAGATCGACCCGCCGACCAGCTCGTCGGGGCCGTAGCCGTAGGTGACCTCGACGCCCGCGCCGATCTCGCGTACGACACCCTCGTAGTCGCAGGTGAACACCACGTCGCCGGTGCTCTCCGCCAGCTCCCTGAGCTGGCGGTCGCTCAGCTTGACCAGGCCGCGCAGGCGCACGTTGGTCGCCGAGACCACGAACAGGCGCACCAGCAGGAGCAGCACCACCGAGACCGCGACCACCACGACGCCGGTGACCGGCGGCCCGGTGCGCCCGCCCGCCTGGTGCACGAGCAGCGTGCCCGCGGCCACGGCCACCAGCGCCAGCGGCACGAGCGCGACCGCGTGGCCGAGCGCGGGCCGCCGCGCCTGCCCGGCCTGCGGCCCCCAGGGGAGGACCGCCAGCAGCAGGAACGCGACGGGCGCGAGCATGACGCCCCACAGCTGCGGGTCGGCGTCCATGAGCCGGGCCACCGCCGCCGACATCCCGGCCACGGTCATCGTGGCCAGCACGCCCACGCCGGCCAGGCCCAGCAGCCAGGACGACGACCTGCTGGTCAGCACCGAGGGCACCACGGCGAACGTCACCAGCAGCCCCACCAGCGGCGGCAGCATGACCAGCGTGAACGCCGCCGCGTCGGCGGTCTCGGCGTACACGTGCCGCAGCGCCACCATCCAGCCGATCAGGAAGAGCGAGGCCGTGCACAGGTAGGCATCGGTGAGATGCCGTAAAGCGACCCTGGCCGGGAACTTGCGGTCGGCGGCGACCAGCGCGCCGCTCGCCATGACCACCGTGCCGAGCAGCATGAACAGGTCCGCGAAGCTGTTGAACAAGCTCTCGGTGAACGGCCGCAGCGCCACCCCGGCCGCCCAGATGACGGCGCCGCCGCCCATCCAGCGGGCACCCATGGCCGTCGGGCGGTGCTTGGCTGCCTGCCGCACCGAGGCGATCAGCAAGGAGGCGGCGGCGACCAGCGCCGCGAACGCTCCGGCGACCGCTCCGGTGACCAAGGCCGGGCTCTCCGTCAGGAGGACGGCGGCGAAGGCCACCGCGCCGGCCGCCGCGGCGGCGGCCGGCGGCACCCGGGGATCACGCCAGCGGATCACAGTCGTTGCCCATCCCGTCTAGAACTCTGCACCGATGATCGCCGAAGCCCGGTCGATCACTTCGCCAGTGTGTGCTGTCGTGGGTGCGCGGGTGGTGACAACGCCGATGTCGTCACCGATCTGATAACCAGACAGACCAATTGCCGCCAAGAGCTCCTTGACAGTGAGTCAGGAACTCCCTGCAAACGTAACCGTACGCACCGAAGGTCACGGACCAGCCACGTTCCGGGATCCTCTCAGTACGAGTCGGTGATGACATTCACCAACGGCTCGCCTGCCAGGTATCTCTCCACCTGAGCGCGTACGAGCCGGAGCGTGCGCCGCACCGAGGCGGGGGTGCTGCCGGCCACGTGCGGGGTGATCAGCACGCCCGGCGCGCTCCACAGAGCGTGACCTTCGGGCAGCGGCTCCGGCGCGGTCACGTCCAGCGCGGCGCGCAGCCGGCCGGTCTTGAGCTCGGCGACCAGCGCGTCGGTGTCGACGACCCCGCCCCTGGCGGCGTTCACCAGCACCGCGCCGTCCTTCATCCGGGCCAGGAACGCGGCGTCCACCATCCCGGCCGTGGCGGCGGTGGCGGGCACGAGCAGCACCACCACGTCGGCCTCCGGCAGCAGCGCGGGCAGCTCGTCCATGCCGTGCACGCCGTCGCGGGCGCTCCTCGCCACGCGGACGATCTCCACCTCGAACCCGTCGAGGCGCCGCTCCAGCGCCGCGCCGATGGAGCCGTAGCCGACGATCAGCACGGTGGAGTCGGCCAGCACTCCGGTGTGGTGGTAGGTCCACTCACCCCTGCGCTGCGCGTCCACGAAGCCGGGGAAGTCCCTGAGCACCGCGATCATGGCCCCGACCGCCCATTCGGCCGTCCCCGCCTCGTGCACGCCGCGCGCGTTGCACAGCACCGCGCCCTCCGGCAGGTGCGGCCGGTACGGCTCCACCCCGGCCGTCACGGTCTGCAGCAGCCGCAGCGAGCGCATCCTGGCCAGGGTCCCCGGCACGTCGGGGACGGTCACCAGAGGAGGGATCCACACCTCCACCTCTTCCACCCCTTCCGGCATCGGGGACGTGCCGTCATAGACGGCACATTCGACGCCGGGAAGCTCGGACAGTTCGTCGGCCACCAAGTCGGACGGAACCCAGGTCTTCATGCCGAGAACCTTACGACTACGGGGGAAGTATGGAACACATGAGGAAGCTCTGGACGATCATGCTACTGACCGCACTCACGGCATGCTCCGGGCTCACGGCCTGCTCGAACCGCGGCGGAGAGGTCCTCCCCACGGCGGCCGTGTCGGCGGGGGCCGCCCCGAGTGCTCCCGAGGACGTGGTGACCGGTCTGGCCGTGCCGTGGGGCATCGCGTTCCTGCCCGGCGGGGACGCCGTCGTCACCGAACGCGACACCGCCCGGGTGCTGCGGATCACCCGTACCGGCCAGGTGAGCGAGCTGGCCAAGATCGAGGACGCCCGGCCCGACGGCGAGGGCGGCCTCATGGGCGTCGCGGTCAAGGGGGACCAGGTCTTCCTCTACTACACCGCCGAGCTGGACAACCGCATCGTCCGCTACCGCCTCACCGGCGGCGGCCTCACCGACCAGCAGCTCCTCGTCCAGGGCATCCCGAAGGGCGGCATCCACAACGGCGGCAGGCTCGCCTTCGGCCCCGACCAGTTCCTGTACGCCACCACCGGCGAGACCGGCGACCGCGACCTGGCCCAGCAGCGCGACTCCCTGGGCGGCAAGATCCTGCGCATGACCGTGGACGGCGCCCCCGCCCCCGGCAACCCGTTCGGGACGCTGGTCTACAGCTACGGCCACCGCAACGTCCAGGGGCTGGCCTGGGACGGCTCGGGGCGCCTGTACGCCTCGGAGTTCGGCGCGAACAGCTACGACGAGGTGAACCGGATCGAGCCGGGCGCCAACTACGGCTGGCCCGAGGTCGAGGGCCGCGGCACCGACCAGCGCTACGTCAACCCGATCCTCACCTGGACCACGGAGGAGGCCTCGCCGTCGGGGATGGCCTACGCGAACGGGTCGCTGTGGGTGGGCGCCCTGCGCGGCGCGCGCCTGTGGCAGATCCCGCTGGGCGAGGACGGCTCCGCCGGCGCCCCGGTGGCCCACTTCACCGAGCGGTACGGCCGGCTGCGCGCGGTCGCGGCCACCACGGACGGCACGCTGTGGGTCGGCACCAGCAACAAGGACGGCCGCGGCTCCCCCAGGGACGGCGACGACCGCATCATGGCCGTGACCCGGTCCTGACCTCCGCCCGCGCGGGCGGCGTCACGGCGCCGCCCGCCTGCTTGCACCTCAGCGCGTCACGGCGCCTCAGCGGGTCACGGCGGTGCAGGTGATCTGAGTCTGCGGCCGGTACTTGGTGGTCAGCTTCTTGTCCTTCTTGACCACCTTGCCGTCCTTGTGGAACACCCGGGTCACGTCGATCGTGAACCCCTGCTCCCCCACGGTCGGCAGGCAGTCGGCCGCCGCGCTGCTCTCCCGCCGGAACGGCGTGAAGTCCCGCCGCTCCGACTCCACGGCCTCGACCCGGTCGTAGCGCTTGGTGCTCCACAGCGACACCGTCACCGAGGTGTCGGTGAAGGCCGTCTTGACCAGCACCCCGAACTCGGACTCGTTGCGCCACTTCAGGTCCAGGTCCGGATACAGCAGCGCCACGTCCCGCCCGGCCGGGTAGCGCGGCGCGTAGTAGTCCATCGGCTGGTGCTCCACGTCGTCGAAGCCGCCGAAGAACGCCGCGTTGTACATGGTGGTGGCGAACTGCGAGCCGCCGCCGCCGACGATGTTCACCATCCGTCCGCCGACGATCTGGCCGGCCTCGACGTACCCGTCCTCGACCGTCGGCTCCCCCACCACGTCGTTCAGTGAGAACGTCTGCCCAGGCCTGACCAGGTGGCCGTCGACCTCCTGCGCCATCCGCTGGATGTTCCTGCCCCGGGGCTGGCAGCAGTCGAACGTGGTGGTGAACTCGCCCACCAGCTCCTTGATCCCGAGCCCCTGGATCTGCGTGGTGTCCACGGCGGGGGTGACGGTGCCGAGCCGGACCGCGATCGTGCGCTCCCCGCCCTCGGCGAACACCTTCTCCGCGTCCCTGGCCAGCAGCTTGTCGTTGACGCCCCGGCCCGCGCGGGCGGGCACCAGGACGGGCTTGCCGTCCACGATCTGGTACGCGGCGTCCCGCGGCTGCTGCGCCGCGTCCACCAGGTTGCTCTCGACGGAGGCCAGCACCTGCTCGGCGTCGAACTCGGGCACCAGCCCGCCGTCACCGTCGGCGATGAAGGCGAGGTTCGCGGCGATCACGGCCGGCGGCACCTGCACCTGCTTGTCGTCGAGCGTCAGCGTCAGCGGCGCGGCCACGGCGGCCTTGGCCTTGGCCACCGCCGCGGTGACGGCCTCGGGGGTGGTGGCGGGCTTGGCCGGCCTGAGCGTGAGGACGACGGTGCCGCCGCCGTTCAGGAAGGCCTCGCTGACCCTGCGGACGGCGTCGTCGCGGTCGAGCAGCACGCCGTCCTCGGGCCTGCGGGCCCTGGGCTGCAGCCCCGTGAACGTCACCCGGCCCTCGACGGCGGGCTTGTCGATGCTCTCCGCCAGCCCCTCGACGGTCCTGGTGAGCTGGGAGGAGTCGACGGTGATCCTGGGCTGGAGCTCGGTCGTGCCGACCAGCCCCCGCCACACCTCCTCCGGGCTGGGGAACCCGCTGGGCGCCTGCCCGATGGTGGCGACCACGTCGAGCTCCAGGCCGGCCTCGTCGGGCTGGATGGTGTCCTTCTTGCCGCCGATGTCGGCCACGACGGGCTTGGCGAGCTTGGCGCCCAGCTCGGTGCGGAGCTTGTCGGCCGCCTGCGTCACGGTCAGGCCGCCGATGTCCACCCCGGCCACGCGCGTGCCGCGCAGGACGGAGCCGGACATGAGCACGGCGGGCACCACGTACGCCAGCGCGGCCAGCACCAGCACCAGCACGATGAGGCCCGGCAGCAGCCGGCGGCGCCTGGGCGGCTCCGGCTCGAACGGCGAGGGCCGTTCCGGCATGCCGAACGCGGTGGACTGGGCCTGCTGCTTGTCGGCGGCCATGGGCCAGGGCTGCGCGGGCGGCGCCACCGGTGGCAGGGCGCCCTTGCCCGGCTGACCGCCCGGGGCGCTCGGGCCTTGGTCCGGCCGGGGCTCCTGTCTCTCCGGCGGTCCGAAGATGTCCCGGGAGACCCCCGGGGGCAGTCCTTCGATCCGCGGCTTCCTGGAGACGGCCGACGTGGGTAAGGGCACCGAGGCGAACGGGTCGGTCGGTGATTCGATCGGTCCGGCGTTACGCACGCCTCAATCTCCTCCCGGTCCGCAGCCAAGTCTCAGGCAACAGTAAGGCACGCGGATCCGCATATGTCACGGGAAATGGCTACGGAAGTGTGTCAACCTAGCCACCGGTAGCGATGTTCAGGGCGGCCGGCCGTGCCGTAACGCGGCCGAAACTCGGCCTGCCCCGCCGCGCACAGGTGTTCCAGGTAACGGCGGGCGCTGACCCGCGACAGGCCGGTGAGCTCGGCAGCCTCGGCGGCTGACAGGTCGCGGCCCGCGTCCCGCAGCGTATCGGCGACCAGCGCGCAGGTGGCCGCCGACAACCCTTTCGGCATGGGGCCCGCGCTCTTGGGCGTGCCGAAGAGCCGGTCCACGTCGTCCTGGCGGGCCTCGGGGCCGATGGCGGTCAGGCGGTGGCGGGTGTCGGCGTACTGCTGGAGGCGCTCGGCCAGGGCGGCGGCGGTGAACGGCTTGATGAGGTAGTTGACGGCGCCGCCGCGCATGGCCTCCCTGACGGTGGGCACGTCGCGGGCGGCGCTGATCATGAGGACGTCCACGTCGCTCAGCGCCTTGAGCACCTCCAGGCCCGACATGTCGGGCAGGTAGATGTCGAGCAGCACGAGATCGGGCCGCAGCTCGGCCGCCGCCGCGAGCGCGTCGGCGCCGCTGTGCGCGACCGAGACGACGCTGAAGCCCGGCATCCGGCTCACGTAGCCGCTGTGGATGCGGGCGACCATGAAGTCGTCGTCGACGACCAGCACGTTGATCATGAGCCTGTCCTCGCCGGCAGCAGCGCGGTGAAGACCGCTCCGCCCGCGTTGCGCACGCGTACCCAACCACCTCTGCGCAGGCACGCCTGCCGGGTCAGCGCCAGGCCCAGCCCGCGCGGCCCCGCCTCGGCGGCCTTCGTCGTGAAGCCCTCCCTGAAGACCTCCTCCACCAGGTCGGGCGCGATGCCGGGGCCGGAGTCGCCGACCCGCACGCGCAGCCCGCTCGCGTCGGCCTGCACCGAGACCTCGATCGTGCCCTGCGCGCCGTCAAGCGCGTCGATGGCGTTGGCCACCAGGTTGCCGACCACCAGCACCGCGTCGCGGGGGTCGCCGAGCAGGCCCTCCGGCACCGAGGAGTCCTCGGCCAGCACCAGCTCCGCCCCGCGCTCGGCCGCCTCCGCCGACTTGGCCAGCAGCAGGGCGGCCAGCGTGGGATCCTGGATGCGCTCGCGCAGGCCGGTGGCGTAGGCGCCGTGGGTGGTGCGGGTGATGAAGCCGATGGCGGCCTCGTGCTCGCCCAGCTCCAGCAGGCCGACCACGGTGTGCATGCGGTTGGCGAACTCGTGGGCCTGGGCCCGCAGCGCGTCGGTGGCGCTGCTGGCGTCGTCCAGCTCGCGGGCCAGGCGGATCAGCTCGGTGCGGTCGCGCAGGGTGACCACCCAGCCGCGGTGACGCCCGCGCACCCAGACGGGGGTGCGGTTGAGCACGAGCACCCGGTCGCCGTGCAGCACGATGCGGTCCTCGCCGGGGTCGGCGCCGCCGAGCACGTCGCGCATGCGCTCGGAGACCGGCATCCGCGTCAGGTCCTCGCCGACGTCCCCGAGCAGCTCGCGGGCGGCGTCGTTGACCAGCGTCACCCTGCCTGCCAGGTCGAGCGCGAGCACCCCCTCCTTGACTCCGTGCAGCACGCCCTCGCGCTGCTCCAGCAGCGCCGCGATCTCGCGCGGCTCCAGGCCGAACGTCTGCCTGCGCACCCTCGCGGTGATCAGCGCGGCCAGCGCGAGCCCGGCCAGCAGCACGGCCAGCGCCGTCCAGAGCAACGGCGGCAGGGCCTGGAAGACCTGGCTGATGACCGTGGTCTCCAGCACGCCGACCGAGACGAGGCCGATGACCGTGCCGTACTCGTCGCGGATGGGCGCCTTGCCCCTGACCGTGGTGCCGATGGTGCCGGTCTCGGTGCCGACCCAGCTACGGCCCGTACGCAGGACCGGGCTGCCGTCGGTGGACAACCGCTTGCCGATCAGCGAGGCGTTGGGATGGGCGTACCGCTCCTGCTCGACGTTGGCGATCACCACGTAGTCGGCGCCGGTCTCGTGCTGCACGCTCATGGCCAGCGGCTGCAGCACCGACTCCGGGCTCTCCAGCGCGAACGCCCTCCTGACCTCGGGCAGCCCCGCCACCGACTGGGCGATCGCCAGCGCCCGCTGCTGGTGCAGCTCGTCGAGCTGGTCACGCGTGTGCTCGGCCCACACGCCACCGGTGCCCCCGACGGCGAGCAGCACGATCACCATCTGGAGCACGAACAGCTGGGTGCCCAGGGAGGCGTCCCGAACCCGTCTCACCCGGCCCATGGAAACACTCCCAGGTCACGTCCGGGTCGCGACCAATACGACCACTATGACGCCAAGCGCGCAAAGGCTCGACGCGACGCGGCGGGGACTTCACCATGCCAGTTCCATAACAGTGAAAATCCCCCCTGGAGTGATCATGCGCTTGCGCGTACTCGCCGCTCTCGCGGCACTCTCCCTCGGCGCCCTGACGGCGTGCGGCCAGTCGGGCGGCACCGCCGCCGCCGGGCCGCTGCGGATCATGGCCCCCGCCGCCCCCGGCGGCGGCTGGGACCAGACGTCCCGGACGGCGGAGCAGGCGTTCAAGGCGGCCGACCCGCAGCGCAAGGTCGAGGTGTACAACGTGCCCGGCGCCGGCGGCACGATCGGCCTGGCGCAGCTCGCCGGCGAGAAGGGCAACGGCAACCTGCTGATGACCATGGGCCTGGTCATGGTGGGCGCCATCGAGCAGAACAAGTCGAAGGTCACGCTCGCCGAGACCACGCCCATCGCCAAGCTGACCGAGGAGTACGAGCTGGTCGTGGTGCCGGCGGCGTCCCCGTTCACGTCGCTGGCCGACCTGGTGGCGGCCTGGAAGGCCGACCCGGCGAAGGTGTCGATCTCGGGCGGCTCCGCGGGCGGCACCGACCACATCGTGGCCGGGCTGATGGCCAAGGCCGCCGGCGTGGACCCCAAGCAGGTCAACTACATCGCCCACTCGGGCGGCGGCGAGGCGCTGAACGAGCTGCTCGGCAACAAGGTCAGCGCGGGCATCTCGGGCGTGGCCGAGTTCGCCGAGCACGTCAAGTCCGGCAAGCTGCGCGCCCTGGGCGTGACCTCCGCCGAGCGGGTGCCCGGCCTGGACGCCCCCACCCTCAAGGAGGGCGGGCTGGACGTCGAGCTGGCCAACTGGCGCGGCTTCGTCGCCCCCGGCGGGCTGTCCGAGGCCGACAAGAAGACCCTGACGGACGCGGTCACCAAGATGCACGGCGCGCAGCCGTGGAAGGACGCGGTGGCCAAGAACGGCTGGATCGACTCCTTCCAGACCGGCCAGCAGTTCGCCGACTTCCTGGCCGCCGAGCAGACCCGGGTCAAGGCCATCATCGCCGAGATGGGGCTCGTCTCCTGATGCTCAGGTCCCGGTGGCGGCCCGAGCTCGGGCTGGCGGTCGTGGTGCTGGTGCTGGGCGTGCTCGTCGTGGTCGGCACGCTGGACGTGTCGGCCGCGGCCTCCCAGCTCGGCATCGGGCCGCGCTTCTTCCCCATGCTGGTGGGCGGCGCCATGGTGATCGTCGGCCTGTTCTACGTGGCCGACGTGCTGCGCGGCGGGCACGGCGACCCCGAGGAGAGCGAGGACGTGGACGCCAGCGCGCCCACCGACTGGCGCAGCCTGGCCCTGGTCAGCGGCATCTTCCTGGCCTTCGCCGCGCTCCTCGACCTGCTCGGCTGGATCGTCGGCGCCAGCCTGCTGTTCTTCGGCCTGTCGGTGGCGCTGGGCGCCGAGCACAAGCTGCGCGCCGCCGTCATCGCCGTGGTGCTGGGCGTGACGACGTACCTGCTGTTCGTCAACGGCCTGGGCGTCAACCTGCCGAACGGGGTGTTCGCGCCGTGACCTCACTCCAGCTCCTGCTCGACGGCTTCGCCGCCGCGCTCACCCCGGTCAACCTGCTGTACGCGCTCGTCGGCGTCACGCTCGGCACCCTCGTCGGCGTGCTGCCCGGCATCGGGCCCGCGATGACCGTGGCGCTGCTGCTGCCGATCACCTTCACGGTGCCGCCCGCCAGCGCGTTCATCATGTTCGCCGGCATCTACTACGGCGGCATGTACGGCGGCTCCACCACCTCCATCCTGCTCAACACGCCGGGCGAGTCCGCGTCGATGATCACGGCGCTGGAGGGCAACAAGATGGCCAGGCGCGGGCGGGCCGCCCAGGCGCTGGCCACGGCCGCCATCGGCTCGTTCGTGGCCGGCACCATCGCCACGGCGTTGCTGGTCGTGGCGGCGCCCGCGGTGGTCAGCTTCGCGATCGCATTCGGCCCCGAGGACTACTTCGCCCTGGCGATCCTCGCCTTCACCGCCGTGTCGTCGGTGTTGTCCCGCTCGATCGTGCGCGGCCTGGCCTCGCTCGGCCTCGGCCTGGTGATCGGCCTGATCGGCATCGACCAGCAGACCGGCCAGGCCCGGCTCACGCTGGGCATCCCGCAGCTCCTCGACGGCATCGACGTGGTGATCGTCGCGGTCGGCCTCTTCGCCCTGGGCGAGGCCCTGTACGTGGCCTCCCGCCTGCGGCACGCGCCACCCGAGGTGGTGCCGGTGGGCCGGGCGTGGATGGGCCGCTCCGACTGGCGCCGCTCCTGGCTGCCGTGGCTGCGCGGCACCGCCCTGGGCTTCCCGTTCGGCGCGCTGCCGGGCGGCGGGGCAGAGATCCCCACGTTCCTGTCGTACGCGGCGGAGAAGCGGCTGGCCCGCGGGGTCGCCCGCGAGGAGTACGGCCAGGGCGCCATCGAGGGCGTCGCGGGCCCCGAGGCGGCCAACAACGCCTCCGCGGCCGGCACCCTGGTCCCGCTGCTCACGCTGGGCCTGCCCACCTCGGCCACGGCCGCGATCCTGCTGGCCGCCTTCCAGCAGTACGGCCTCCAGCCGGGCCCGCAGCTCTTCGACCACAACCCGGCGCTGGTGTGGGGCATGATCGCGTCGCTGTTCATCGGCAACGCGATGCTGCTGGTGCTGAACCTGCCCATGGCCCCGCTCTGGGCCCGAGTCCTGCGCGTCCCCCGGCCCTACCTCTACGCCGGGATCGTGCTCTTCGCCGCCCTCGGCGTCTACGCGCTGAACGGCACCGTGGTGGACCTGTTCGTGCTGTACGTGCTCGGCCTGCTCGGCTACGCCATGCGGCGCTTCGGCCTGCCCGTCGCGCCCGCCGTGATCGGCATGATCCTCGGCCCGATGGCGGAGATCCAGCTGCGCCGGGCGCTGGCCATCGGCGCGGGCGACGTGAGCGTGCTCGTCCGCAGCCCGATCGCGGCCGTGCTGCTGGTGCTGTCGGCCCTGGCGCTGCTGACGCCGCTGTTCAGAAAGCTCCTGGCCCGGCGCGGCTTGGCTCCCGCGCCCCGCAACGAGGAGTAGCGGGGGCCCGGGCCGGGAACCTCTCCTCGTGGTTCTTGGAGCGGCCCCGCCGATCTGTCCGGATCGACGGGGCCGGCCGGTCTCGCTACTCGGAGACGCCCAGCTTCTCCAGGATCAGCTGCCGGGCGCGGGCCGCGTCGGCCTTGCCCTTGCTGGCCCGCATGACGCCGCCGACGAGCGCGCCCGCCGCGGCGATCTTCCCGGACCGCACCTTCTCGGCCGCGTCGGCGTTGTCGGCCAGCACCTGGTCGATGATCGCCGACAGCTCGCCCTCGTCGTTGACGATCTTCAGGCCGCGCCGCTCGACCACCTCGTCCGGCGTGCCCTCACCGGCCAGCACGCCTTCGAGCACCTCGCGCGCCAGCTTGTCGTTGAGCGCGCCCGAGGCCACCAGCTCGGTCACCCGGGCGATCTGCTCGGGCGTGATCGGCAGGTCGGCCAGCGGCGTGCCCGTCTCGTTGGACTTGCGCGCCAGCTCGCCCATCCACCACTTGCGCGCGTCGGCCGCCGGCGCCCCGGCCGCGACCGTGGCCTCGACCAGGTCGATGGCGTCGGCGTTGTGCATGGCCTGCATGTCGAGGTCGGACAGGCCCCACTCGGCCTGCAACCGCTTGCGCTTGACCGACGGCAGCTCGGGCAGGGCCGCCTTCAGCTCGGCCACCCACGCCGTATCGGGCGCGATCGGCACGAGGTCGGGCTCGGGGAAGTAGCGGTAGTCCTGCGCCTCCTCCTTGGACCGGCCGGAGGTGGACCTGCCGGTGTCCTCGTGGAAGTGGCGGGTCTCCTGCACGACCCTGCCGCCCTCGGCCAGGACCGCCGCCTGCCGCTCGATCTCACTGCGCACGGCCCGCTCGACGCTGCGCAGCGAGTTGACGTTCTTGGTCTCCGTACGGGTGCCCCACTCGGAGGAGCCGCGCGGCATCAGCGAGACGTTGACGTCACACCGCAGCGAGCCCTCCTCCATGCGCACGTCGGAGACTCCCAGCGAGCGCATGATCTCGCGCAGCTCCGTGACGTACGCCCTGGCCACCTCGGGCGCGAGCCGGTCGGTGCCCGGGATGGGCTTGGTCACGATCTCGACCAGCGGGATGCCCGCGCGGTTGTAGTCGACGATCGAGTAGTCGGCCCCGTGGATGCGCCCGGTCGAGCCGCCCACGTGGGTGGACTTGCCGGTGTCCTCCTCCAGGTGCACCCGCTCGATCTCGATCCGCACGGTCTCGCCGTCGACCTCGACGTCGATGTAGCCGTCGAAGCACAGCGGCTCGTCGTACTGCGAGATCTGGTAGTTCTTCGGCATGTCCGGATAGAAGTAGTTCTTCCTGGCCATGCGGCACCACTCGGCGATCGAGCAGTTGAGCGCCAGGCCGATGCGGATCGTCGACTCGATGGCCTGGGCGTTGGCCACCGGCAGTGCGCCGGGGAAGGCCAGGCAGGTCGGGCAGACCTGCGTGTTGGGCGGGGCGCCGAAGGTCGTCTTGCAACCGCAGAACATCTTCGACTTGGTGCCCAGCTCGACATGCGTCTCGAGGCCGAGCACCGGCTCGAACCGCTCGAGCGCTTCGTCGTACGGCATGATTCCTGCTGTGTCAATCACGGATCAACCTCAGTTCTTTCAAAGCCTCGCACGTCTCGGCCTGCCAGAGACGGTATGAGGGCACGCCTTTCAGGTGGTCCAGGTTCATCAGCTCGGCGATGCGAGTCAGGTAATCGCCGGCTTCCCTGCCCGCTCGTCGCCGACGCCTGCCGCTCGCCACGATGTCCTTCAATGTCCGTTTGGGGTTCGAGAGAGCCTCCACGCGCGAGAGCCGGTCGCCTTCGAAGACGTCTTTCGGGTCCCACGACGATCCCGCGACACGACGCAGGACATCCAGGTCACCCAGCGCCCAGCTTTCCATCTCGCGAACGGGTACCACTCGCACCACCGGTCGTTCCAGCCCGCGCTTCTCCCACAGCTCTCGCAACGGTGTCCAGTATTTGCGCTCTTCACGGCCAGGCGCCGCCGAACCGTCATAGTGGTAGAAGAGCAACGTCATGCCGGCCACCGCCGTCTGTGCCGCCCTGCACACTGCGTCGTGCCGGGACTCCTCGTCCTGCACGGACACACGCAGCACTTGAACCGGCGCGACGCCGAGACCATGCCGAAAGCAGATGTCGTTCAGCGCCCGCTCGAGCAGCACGGGCAGAAAGTCGTAGTCGGAATTCCCCTCGGCAGTCAGGAAGGCGTTGACCTCGATCACGAGACCTCTTCCAGAAGCTGCCGCGCCTCTGCCTCGGAGATGGCGGCGAATGCCCGCCGCTCAGACTCCGAGACGACCAGCCCTACCTCATCCAGCGGCGGCGTGCCGTCCGGCAAGGTCGGGGCCAGGTGCCGGGCACGGGACACGCGGCTTCCGACGCCGCACTCGTCGGCTTCCGGAACCGTGACCCAGTCCATCACCAGCAGATCTTCGCGGTCCAAGGCCACCAGCATCAGCGGTGAGTGGCTGCTCATGATGAGCTGAGCTAGAGGCTCTTCCTCCTCAACGACCCGGGCCGGATCCGTGACGAGCTTGCGAAGATGCTTGACGAGCTCCCGCAACCGCTGGGGGTAGATGCCGTTCTCCGGCTCCTCGAAGCAGATGAGACCGCGATAAGCCGGGTCGTACAGCGCCGCCAGCAGAGCCAGAACCCTCAAGGTGCCGTCCGAGGCGACGCGGGCGCTCACTCTTCCCTCGTCCCGCGTGCGGAGATAGATCTCCCACTGCTCCTTGGCGAGGTTCTCCTCCACCTCGATATCGGCGAAACCGCGTACGACACGCGCCATGTCAGCGGCGATCTCGTCCAGTGAGCTACCGAACTCGTCCGCGGTCGTCTGCTCGATCCGGCGTAGCACCTTGGCGAGGTTCGCGCCACTCGGATCGAGTTGCTCGCCGCGCTGGTGGCGGGAACTGGGCATCCGCAGTGCTGCCGGATCAAGCTGGAGGAAACGCCAGGACGCGATCTCCTTCCGCAACGCGTACAGAAGCGGAAACTCGCCTGCCGACGTAATGCTGGAGAGGACAGTTGCCTCGGCGGCATGCGCCGCGAGCTCTCTCTTACGCCCCTGGCGGCCTTCTTGCGCGATCCGGAAGACCGGGCGGCCCGCATCGTCCACGGTCGTCTCCAGAAGAGGCGAGTGCCGCTTGTAGCGTAGAAAGGCGGAGCGGAACTCCTTTCCGGCGTTCTGCTCCCGCACCCACGAATCATCGGCCGAACGGATGGGCCGTGCTTCTTCCCTGGCCACGTACGGCCTTACGAACCCGTCCTCGCTCTGGCGCTGCACGATCTCCAGTTCGTAGCGGATCCGAGTGTGTGAGACCTCAAGCTCCGCTCCGAACTGATCGACCACTTTCGCATCCAGGAGGACTTCGACCGCGAAGACCATGCGGTCCACTACCTGGCCGTCACCGCGCCGCCTGAACAACTCACCGAGATCCCCTCTCGCCGCGGCGAACGCGTCGTAGAGGCTCGGAGTACCGACGAGCCTGCGGAGCAACTGAATGCCGTCGAAGAGGTTCGACTTACCGCTGGCGTTCGGACCGATCACCACGAGAAATGGCGGCACGTCCAGCTTGAAGCTCGCGAACGACTTGAAGCCGTCGATCTCGATCCGTGTGAGCATGCCGCCATTCCCCCTACAGCTCCGGAGCCTTGGACAGCAGGCTGCCGCCCCAGCGGCTCTCCAGGGCCTGCTCCACGGCCGCGCCGACGCGGTAACAGCGGTCGTCGGCCAGGACCGGGGCCATGATCTGCAGGCCCACCGGCAGGCCGTCCTCGTCGGCCAGACCGCACGGCACCGACATGGCCGCGTTGCCCGCGAGGTTCGACGGGATCGTGCACAGGTCGGCGAGGTACATCGCCATCGGGTCGTCGGCGCGCTCGCCGATCGGGAACGCCGTGGTGGGCGTGGTCGGCGACACCAGCACGTCCACCTGCTGGTAGGCGGCCTCGAACTCGCGGGCGATGACCGTGCGCACCTTCTGGGCCTGGCCGTAGTAGGCGTCGTAGTAGCCGCTCGACAGCGCGTACGTGCCCAGCATGATGCGCCGCTTGACCTCGGGCCCGAACCCGGCGGCCCTGGTCAGCGCCATGACCTCCTCGGCGCTGCGGGTGCCGTCGTCGCCGACGCGCAGGCCGTAGCGCATCGCGTCGAAGCGCGCCAGGTTGGACGAGCACTCCGACGGCGCGATGAGGTAGTAGGCGGGCAGCGCGGTCGTGAACGACGGGCAGGAGACCTCGACGACCTTGGCCCCGAGCGACTCCAGGAGCTGCACGGCCTCGTGGTAGCGGGCCAGGACGCCCGCCTGGTAGCCCTCGCCGGCGAACTCCTTGACGACGCCGATCCGCATGCCGGCGATGTCGGGGTTCTGCGCGGCCTCGACGACCGACGGCACGGGCGCGTCGATCGAGGTGGAGTCCATCGGGTCGTAGCCGGAGAACGCCTCGTGCAGCAGCGCCGCGTCGAGCACGTTGCGGGCGAACGGGCCCGGCGTGTCGAGCGAGCTGGCGAAGGCGATCAGGCCGTAACGCGACGAACCACCGTAGGTCGGCTTCATGCCGACGATGCCGGTGACGGCGGCGGGCTGCCGGATCGAGCCGCCGGTGTCGGTGCCCGTGGACAGCGGCGCCTCGTACGCGGCCACCGCGGCGCTGGAGCCGCCCGACGAGCCGCCGGGGATCTTCGTCAGGTCCCACGGGTTGTGGGTGGGGTGGTAGGCGGAGTTCTCCGTCGAGGAGCCCATGGCGAACTCGTCGAGGTTCGTCTTGCCCAGGATGACCAGCCCGGCCTCACGCAGGCGGGTCGTGACGGTCGCGTCGTACGGCGGCCGCCAGCCCTCCAGGATCTTGGAGGCGGCCGTCGTCGGCATGTCGCGGGTGGTGAAGATGTCCTTGTGCGCGATCGGCACGCCGGCCAGCGGCCCCAGCTTCTCGCCGGCCCGCAGCCGGGCGTCTACGGCCCGCGCCTGATCGAGCGTGACCTCCCGATCGACGTGCAGGAACGCCTGCACCTTGGGCTCCACCTCGGCCATCCGGTCGAGATGCGCCTCGGCGACCTCCACGGCCGACACCTCGCCTGCGGCGATCATCGAGCCCAGCTCGGCGGCGGTCTTACGGATCAAGCTCATGCCTCCTCCCCGAGGATGCGCGGCACCCGGAAGCGGTCGTCCTCGACGGCGGGGGCGCCGGCGAGCGCCTGGTCGGGCGTCAGGGACTGTCGCACCTCGTCGGCACGGAAGACATTGGTCAGCGGAAGCGCGTGCGACGAAGGCGGCACGTCCTCGGCGGCGACCTCGGCCACCTTCGCGACCGACTCGATGATGGCATCGAGCTGGGTGGCGTAGTGATCGAGCTCGTCGTCGGTGAGCGCCAGCCTGGACAACCGGGCCAGGTGTGCGACCTCGTCGCGGGTTATGGCGGACATGAGTCGTTGAACCCGTTTCGTGGATGGAGTCTTTGGACACTGCCATCCTAGGGGGCTTGACGTGGCAGCCCTGAACGATTATCCCCGTCGAGACGTCCTCACCCGTAGAGCTGCGCGAGCCCCACCGCGCGCACATCTCCCTCACGCGCCAGTGAACCGTCGAAGCCCACGCCGCTGTAGCAGGTCAGCACTGTGTCGCTGACGTCGTGGATCAATGGCTCGCAGACGCGGAAGACGGAGCGTGAAGGCCGGAAGACGTCGGGCTCCCTCCGCAGGAGGTGACAGTCCTCCAGCACGTTGAGGTAGTGCCCGATATCGGTGACCTTGCGTCCGACGTGAGAGGCGATCGCGCCTCTCGTGCAGTTGCCGGTGGCCACCGCCGCCAGCACCGACTGGTACATCGCCGTGTCCCGTGCCTCAACCTGCTCCCCAAGAAGATAACGCGCTTCCCTGAAGAGGGTCTTGTTGGGATTGAGCACCGTGCGCCGCACCCAGTCATCGAAATCGCCAAGACCCTCGCAGACGTCGCCCTCCACGAAAGGCAGGTAGGCGGGAGTACCGCCCACGATCGCGTGGGTCATCGCCGCGAGCCGCCGATCGGTCGTACCCCAGTAGTCGGCGGCGAGCCGGAAGTCGAAGGGACGCAGCACCATCTCCAGCACCGCCCGTCCGCGCAGGGGAGCGTTACCCGCGAGAAGTCGGCCCATGACGGACATCACCGACCCGCACAACAGGAGGGAGACGGGCGCGTTGGTGGACACCGCGCGGTCGATCTCCCGCTGGATGATCGAGGGAAGGGCCGGTGAGACCTTGCTCAAGTAGGGGAACTCGTCGATCACGACCAGTTCTCGCCGCTCGGCGAAGATGGCGAACAGTTGCTTGATCGCCGCATCCCAGCTGTCGAAGCTGAACGGCGCCGAGGTCCCGAGGTGCTCGGCGAGAGCTGCCGAGAACAGGGTCAACGAATCCCTCTCGGTCGCCTGCGTCGCGCTGAAGTAGAAGGCACCTGACTGCTGAGCTAGCGAGACGAGCAGGAAGGTCTTGCCTTGGCGACGTCTCCCGCTGACGACGCCCAACTTGGGGCGGGTGCCGGTGCGCTCGGCGAACTTGGCCAGATACTGCCACTCGTCGTCCCGGGCGAAGATCTCTGGAGGCTTTGGCTGCACGGGGGCTCCGGCCACAGAAGTTGATTTCTGAGAATCGTACTTCTAAGAAACCAACCTCTGTACACGCCCGGTGACGGATCGTCAGGCCGAGCTGCTGACCTCCGGCTGGTACCCGTACTCCACCTCGGCCCCCACCCGATCCCGCAGCCACACCCCCGTCTCCTCGGCCGGCATCGGATGGCAGAACAGCCAGCCCTGCCCCACGTCGCACCCCATCTCCACCAGCCGCATCGCCACGTCGTCCGACTCGACGCCCTCGGCGACCGACCGCAGCCCGAGCGAGCGGACCAGGTCCACGATGGAGCGCACGATGCGGTAGTCGTCCTCCGACTCGGCGATCCGGCGCACGAACGAGGCGTCGATCTTGACCTCCGAGACCGCGAGCCGCTGGAGCCGGATCAGCGAGGAGTAGCCGGTGCCGAAGTCGTCGAGCGCCAGCGGGACGCCGAGCGTGGCCAGCGCCTTGATGGTCTCCTGCGTGTAGGCCTGGTCGCCGGTCAGGATGCGCTCGGTGACCTCCAGCTGGATGGCGGTGGGCGGCAGGCCGTACCTGGCCAGGCCCACCTCCAGCTGCTCGGGCAGCGCCGAGGCGAGCAGGTCGCGGGCGGAGATGTTCACCGAGATCTGCACCCGCAGCCCCGTGTGCCACCAGGCCGCCGCCTGCTCCAGCGCCTCCTCGATCACGTACGCGGTGAGCTGCCGCATCAGGTACGACTGCTCGGCCAGCGGCACGAAGTCCGACGGCGCGATCGGCCCGTGCACCGGATGCCGCCAGCGCAGCAGCGCCTCGACGCCCTGGATGTCGCCGCCCCCCAGCCCCACCTTGGGCTGGTAGTGCAGGCGCAGCTCGCGGTTGTCGATGGCCCGGCGCAGGTCGCCGAGCAGCGTGAGGCGCTCGGGCGAGTTGCGGTCCTTGTCGGGCTGGTAGAGCTCGACGCCGGTGCGGCCCTCCTTGGCCAGGTACATGGCCACGTCGGCGCGTTGCAGCAGCAGCTCGAAGTCGGGCGCGTGGTCGGGGAAGAGCGCGATGCCCACGGACGCGTCGAGGTCGAAGGTCATGCCCTCCAGGCGGACGGGCTCGGTCAGCGCGGCACGCAGCCGGGCCGCCACCTCCCTGGCCGCGTGCGCGTCCCTGATCGAGGGCAGCAGCACCGCGAACTCGTCGCCGCCCAGCCTGGCCACGACGTCGCCGGGCCGTACGGAATGGGTGAGCCGGTGCGCGATCAGCTGCAGCAGCCGGTCGCCCACCGGGTGCCCCAGCGTGTCGTTGACCTCCTTGAACCGGTCGAGGTCCAGCAGGAACAGCCCGACCCGCTCGTCCTGGCGCGCCTCGGCCAGCGCCTCCTCGGTGCTGACGATGAGCATCTTGCGGTTGGGCAGGCCGGTCAGCTCGTCGTGCAGGGCCTGGTGGTCGCGGCGCATGGACAGCGTGGCGGTGAAGTAGACGGCGGCCAGGGGCGCGACGAAGAGCGGCACGAGGCCCGGCGAGTGGCTCATGACCACCACGACCAGGGGCGCCAGGCCCAGCAGGCCGGTGTAGACGAGGCTCTGCGGGCCCACGGTGGCCTTCAGCACGCGCACGAGCGAGCGCCGCTCGTGCAGCGCGACCGCGCCGCTGACGAGGGTGGCCCTGGTCGCGAAGTACGCGATGCCGGCCAGCGCGATCGCCAGCAGGTCGCCCCCTCCGGGCACCCACGGCACGGCAGGGCTCGGCACGATGCCGAACGTGCTCAGCACCACGGCCGCGGCGGTCAGCGCGAGCGTGGACTGGGCGATGTTGAACATGACCCGGTGCCACGACTTGCGCGTCACCACGCCGTTCATCACCACGGCGACGGCCTGCATCAGCACCGCCACGGGCAGCCCGAGGTGGAGCAGCACGGCGAAGGTGAACATGGTGGACGGATAGGTGCCGCCCACGGCCGCGGCGGACGACACCATGACGGGCCGGAGCTCCCCCAGGATCGCCAGCACCGCGAGCACCCAGAACAGCGGCGTGCGGGCCAGCCCCGCCACCCCGGCGGAGTCGAGCCTGAGCATGGCCACCACCAGGGCGGTGAAGCCGATCACGGTGATGCCCGCGAGGTATCCCCACAAGGGCGTGCCGACGCGTGGTCCGGTGTCGCGGGTGTCGGTTGGGTCAGTCATCGGTAACAGAACCCCCATTAGGTCACTATGGGAGGGTACGACCTTCACCCCACTTCGCGAAACCAAGCGCGTACGTTCCGTCACTTCTCCTTTCCGACATATACCCAAAAAGCACCCTCAGTAGCAAACCGAGCACACAACGACGAAGAGGTCCGCCCGCATCCACGGACGAACCCCTTAAGTCGGAGCTCCAGGCGTCGAGGGCGCCGGCGGCCCGTCGGCGCGCGCATCCTCCGCCGCGATCCCCGAAGCGTTAGCCCTCCGGCGTGACCGCCACCCCGGCCGCCGCCTCCGGCCCCTCGTGGAGCAGCACCTCGAACCCGGCCCCGTTGAGAATCGGCACCCCGAGGCTGACCGCCTTGTCATACTTCGACCCGGCGTTCTCCCCCGCCACCAGGAACGACGTCTTCTTCGACACCGACCCGGACACCTTCCCGCCCCTGCTGGTCAGCGCCTCGGCGGCGGTGTCACGCGTGTAGCCCTCCAGCGTGCCCGTGACCACGAACGTCAGCCCCTGCAGGGTCTGCGGCCCCTTCTCCGGCGCCGGCTCGTCCTCCATGCGGACCCCGGCCGCCCGCCACCGCTCGATGATCTCCCGGTGCCAGTCGACCTCGAACCACTCCTTGATCGTGGCCGCCACCCTGGGCCCGATGCCCTCGACCGCGGCCAGCTCCTCCTCGGAGGCGTTCATGATGGCGTCGATCGAGCGCATCGCGTCGGCCAGCGCGCGGGCGGTGGGCGGGCCGATGTGCCGGATCGACAGCGCCACCAGCACCTGCGCGAGCGAGCACTGCTTGGCCCGCTCCAGCTCCTCCATCAGGCGCAGCGCGTTCTGGCTGGGCTCGCCGCCGAGGTTGGAGAAGAACGTGACGACCTTCTCCTCGCCCGTCTTGGGGTCGATCTTGGGCAGCCCGGTGTCCTGGTCGCGGACCACCGACTTGATCGGGATGAGCCGCTCCAGCGTCAGGTCGAACAGGTCGGCCTCGGTGCGCACCACCGGCTGCTGCGGCGGCAGCGGCTGGGTCAGCGCGGTGGCCGCGACGTAGCCGAGCCCGTCGATGTCGAGCGCGCGCCGGCCCGCCGCGAAGAAGATGCGCTCGCGGATCTGCGCCGGGCAGCCGCGCGCGTTCGGGCAGCGCAGGTCGGCGTCGCCCTCCTTCTCGTACGCCAGCTCCGTGCCGCACTCCGGGCAGTGCGTGGGCATCACGAACTCCCGCTCGGACCCGTCGCGCAGCGCCGTGACGGGCCCGACGATCTCGGGGATGACGTCGCCCGCCTTGCGCAGCACCACCGTGTCGCCGATGAGCACGCCCTTCTTCACCACGATCGCGGCGTTGTGCAGCGTGGCCCGCTCGACGGTCGAGCCGGACACCACGACCGGCTCCATCACCCCGAACGGCGTGACCCGCCCGGTGCGCCCGACCCCCACCTGGATGTCGCGCAGCTTGGTGTTGACCTCCTCCGGCGGGTACTTGTACGCGATCGCCCAGCGCGGCGCCCGCGAGGTCGAGCCCAGCTCCCGCTGCGTGCGGAAGTCGTCGACCTTCACCACGACTCCGTCGATCTCGTAGGCCGGGTCGTGCCGGTGCGCGTGGTAGTGCTCGATGAACTCGTTGATCTCGTCGAGCCCCGACACCACCTTGACCAGGTCGCTGACCGGCAGCCCGAACTCCCGCAGCCGGTCGTAGCAGTGGGACTGCGCCCGCGGCTCGGCCGTGCCCTCCCAGACGCCGATGCCGTGCACCAGCATGCGCAGCGGACGCTGGGCGGTGATGCGCGGGTCCTTCTGCCGCAGCGTGCCCGCCGCGGAGTTGCGCGGGTTGGCGAACGGGGGCTTGCCCTGCTCCACGAGCTGCTCGTTGAGCTTCTTGAAGTCTTCGACCGGGATGTAGACCTCGCCGCGGATCTCGACCAGGCTCGGGATGTCGTCGCCCTTGAGCCGGTGCGGGATGCCCTTGATCGTGCGCACGTTGGCCGTCACGTCGTCGCCCGTGCGCCCGTCGCCGCGGGTCGCGCCGCGCTCCAGCTTGCCGTCGCGGTAGACCAGCGCGACCGCCAAGCCGTCGATCTTCAGCTCGCACAGGTAGGGGCCGGGGTCGCCCTCGGCCAGCCGCTCGGCCCGCGCCTGCCAGGCCGCCACGCCCTCGGCGTCGAAGACGTTGTCGAGGCTCTCCATCCGGTTGAGGTGCTGCACCTTGGCGAAATCGCCCGACACCGGCGCGCCCACCTTCTGGGTGGGCGAATCGGGCGTCTGCAGCGTCGGGTGCGCCTCCTCCAGCGCGAGCAGCTCCTTGAACCACCCGTCGAACTGCGCGTCGCTGACCGTCGGCTGGTCGAGCACGTAGTAACGCCAGCGGGCGTCCTCGACCAGCTCGCTGAGCTCGGCATGCCGCTGCAGCGCATCGACCGGCACACCCTCGACCTCACTCACGTGAGCCCCCTTCCGTACGACGACCTGTGCAAACGCTATCGCCGAGCACCGACAAAGCCACGGCTCAACCCTCTCGTGGATCGTCCCTGAGCACCTGCGCCGCCTTGTGGCAGGACGCCAGCGCCGCCCGCGCGTACGCCGGGGAGGCCCCCGCCAGCCCGCAGGCCGGGGTCAGCACGACCTGCGAGGCCAGCCGGTCCGGCGCGAACCCCAGCCGCCGCCACAGCTCCAGCGCCGGCTTGGCCACCACCTTCGGGTCGGGCAGCCGCGTGTCCCTGCCCGGCACGACCCCCATGAACAGCGTCATCCCGGCCTCGAACAGCTCGCCGAGCTCGTCGTCCTGCCTGCGCCGCATCAGCGCCGCATCGACCGAGACGCCCCGCACCTGCGCCCTGCGCAGCAGCGCGTACGGCACGCCGGGCGCGCAGCAGTGCACCACGGGAGCGTCGAACGAGCGCAGCGACTCCTCCACCCGCCACTCCTCCACGGCGGCCAGCCGCCCGAACCCCGACGCGGTCGGCACGGTGCCCGCCAGCACGCCGGGCAGCCCCGGCTCGTCGAGCTGCAGCACGATCTCGCTCACTCCGGGCAGCCGTCGCCGCACCTCGGCGCAGTGCTCGGCCACCCCCTGGGCCAGCGAGGCGGTCAGGTCGCGCACGGCGCCCGCGTCGGAGAGCATCTTGTCCCCGAACTTGAGCTCGATCGACCCCGCCAGCGTCCACGGCCCGCAGACCTGCAGCTTCAGCGGCCCCGTGTAGTCGTGGCCGAGCTCCTCCAGCCCGTCGAGGTCGCGCCGCAGATGGTCGACGGCCCGCTGGTGGTCGCGCCCCGGCCGGTCGCTCAGCCGCCAGCCGGAGGGCTGCACCTCGACGGGGAGATCGACGAGCAGCGCCGCCGACCGCCCCACCATGTCGGCGCCGACGCCTCTGGCGGGCAGCTCAGGCAGGTACGGCAGCCCCGGCACCTCGCCGAACACGACCCTGATCGCCTCTAGATGATCCTCACCCGGATGCGAACCGACTCCGGTGGCTTCCCACGTAGACATGGGCACAAGCGTAGGCTCTGCCGAATGAAGCTCACGAAGTTCGGCCACGCCTGCGTCCGCGTGGAGAAGAACGGCAAGGTCCTGGTCATCGACCCGGGCACGTTCACGGATGGCGCGGTGCTCGACGGCGCCGACACGGTGCTCATCACCCACGAGCACGCCGACCACGTGGACGTGGACAAGCTGAAGGCCGCCTCACCCGACCTGGAGATCTGGACCTGTGAGGGCGTCGCGGCCGATCTGACCGAGGTGCCGGCCAAGGTGCAGGTGGTCCGGCACGGCGACGACTTCGAGACGGCCGGGTTCCAGGTGAAGGTCTTCGGCGAGTGGCACGCCGCGAACCACCCCGACATGCCCGTCGTCCAGAACGTCGGCTTCCTGCTCGACGACGAGCTGTACTACCCGGGCGACTCGCTCTTCGTGCCCCGGGCCGAGGTGGGCACGCTGCTGGTGCCGACCGGTGCGCCGTGGCTGAAGTTGTCGGAGATGGTGGAGTTCCTGCGCGAGATCAGGCCCGCGCGGGCGTACTCCACGCACGACGCCCTCTACAGCGAGATCGGCCTCGGCCTGGTGGACCGGTGGCTGGCCATCGAGGCCGAGCACGCCGGCACCGACATCCGCCGCATCCCGGTCGGCGAGTCGACCACGCTCAGCTGACCGCCCGCGGCACCAGCGCCGCCGCCGGCACCAGCACCGCCGCCGGCGGCGGCGTTCAGGCCGCGGCGACGATGGTCGCGGAGCCGATCACCGTCGCGCCCGAGTAGAGCACCGCGGCCTGGCCTGCCGCGACGCCCGTGGCGGGCCGGTCGAGCTCGATCGTCAGCCCGCCCGCGTGCTCGTCGAACCGGCACGGGTAGACCTCGCCGTGCGCCCTGAGCTGCACGGTCAGGTCGTCGCGGGCGGGCGGGCCGTTCCAGACCGGGGCGCCGCAGGTGATCGTGGTGACCTGCAGCGCCGAGCGCGGGCCGACCGTCACCGTGTTGGACACCGGCTCGATGGACAGCACGTAACGCGGCCTGCCGTCGGGCGCCGGCCGGTCGATGCGCAGCCCCTTGCGCTGCCCCACCGTGAACCCGTGCGCCCCCTGGTGGCTGCCCACCACCTCGCCGCTCTGGTCGACGATGGGCCCCTCGGCCGAGCCGAGCCGCTCGGCCAGGAAGCCGCGCGTGTCGCCGTCGGCGATGAAGCAGATGTCGTGGCTGTCGGGCTTGTCGGCGACGGTCAGGCCGCGCCTGGCGGCCTCCTCGCGCACCTCGGCCTTGGTCGAGTCGCCGAGCGGGAAGATCGCGTGGCCGAGCTGCTCGCGGGTGAGCACGCCGAGCACGTACGACTGGTCCTTGCCCTGGTCGACGCTCCTCGACAGCACCCCGTCGACCAGCTTGGCGTGGTGGCCGGTGGCCACGGCGTCGAAGCCCAGGGCCAGCGCCCGGTCCAGCACCGCCGCGAACTTGATCTTCTCGTTGCAGCGCAGGCAGGGGTTGGGCGTGCGGCCCGCGGCGTACTCGGACACGAAGTCCTCGATCACGTCACGCTGGAAACGCTCCGCCATGTCCCAGATGTAGAAGGGGATGCCGATCACGTCGGCCGCGCGGCGCGCGTCGCGTGAGTCCTCGACCGTGCAGCAGCCCCTGGCTCCCGTGCGGTGGGATTGGGGGTTGGCCGACAGCGCAAGGTGGACACCAGTGACGTCGTGACCGGCCTCGGCGATGCGAGCGGCGGCCACGGCCGAGTCGACGCCGCCCGACATGGCGGCAAGCACACGCAGTCCCATGACCGTTCCAGCGTACTGTCCGCTCGGGAGTGCGCGACCATGCCCTCCGTCTGGGAGTATTCGACCATGCGACTGTTCGGGCGCAAGGACGCAGACGAAGGGGCCGGCGGGCCCGCCGAGGCCATCGCCGGATTCTGGACGTGGTGGCAGGAGGCCAGGCCGCGGCTCGACGCCCTGCTGGGGGCGGGCGACGCCGAAGGGGTGGAGGAGCTGCTCACCCCGGCGGTCGCCGCGATCGACCCGGGCCTGGTCTACGAGGTGGCCCCCGGCAAGGAGGCCGCGCACGCCCTGGTGGTGACCGCGGCCGGCGACGCCGAGCTGCGCTCGCTCGCGCACCGCTGGGCCAAGGCCGCGCCGCCGTCCGACCTGCTGTGGGAGTTCCACCCGTCGCGCCAGGCCAACCCGCAGGCGACGGAGCTCCGGCTCGACGTGGGCGAGCACGTGTTCGAGCTCGACAAGCTCATGCTCGGCCTGCGCGTGCCGCGCAACCAGCCCAGGGTGGACGTGGCCGCCTACCATCCGATCTTCGGCGACCTCGACGACGACACCCGGATGGAGACCACGCTGCTGGCCCTCGACTGGCTCCTCGGCGAGGACGACGTGGCCAGGTGGGTGGGCGAGATCACGGCGGTCACGTTCGAGCCGATCGACTCGGTGGCGGCGGTGCACCTGCCCGCCGTGGTCGCCGACGTGGCCTCCGGCTACGCCGAGGAGGAGTGGGTGCTGCTGGAGGGCCAGACCGGCACCGGCGCGCCGCTGGTCGCCACCGCCCGCCATCCGCTGCGTCCGGTGGACCACCCGCTCTTCGACCAGCACATCGCGATCACGCTCCCGTACGCCCACCGCGACGAGAACGGCCTGCCGGTCGGCGACTCGCTGACCGCGCTGCGCGACTTCGAGGAGCGCCTGGCGGCGCGGCTGCTCAAGCTGCGCGACGACGCCGTGCTGGCCGCGCACCTCAGCGCCGAGGGGCATCGGGTGATCCATGTGTACGCCGATCCGACGGGCGACGCGGCGATCCACGCCAAGGAGCTGATCGTGGGGTGGGAGGAGGGCGAGCCCCGGGTGGACGTGGCCGCCGACCCGGCCTGGACCGCGGTGGCGCCGTTCCTGACCTGACCCCGCCCGCCTGACCCACGTCCACGCCCGCGCCCGGGCGGGCACGGTGGCTCGTCGCGGGCTAGCCGAGGCCGGCGCGGCGGGCGCGTTCGACCGCGGCCGGCAGCACCTCGATCAGCCGGTCCACGTCGTCGCGCGTCGAGGTGTGCCCGAGCGTGAAGCGCAGCGAGCCGCGCGCCGCCGCCGCGTCGGCGCCCATGGCCAGCAGCACGTGGGACGGCTGCGCGACCCCGGCGGAGCAGGCCGATCCGGTCGAGCACTCCACCCCCTTGGCGTCGAGCAGCATGAGCAGCGCGTCGCCCTCGCAGCCGGGGAAGGAGAAGTGCGCGTTGCCGGGCAGCCGGTGGGCGGGGTCGCCGTTGAGCACCACGTCCGGCACCGCGTCGCGTACGCGCTGGATGAGCTCGTCGCGCAACGCCACCAGCCGCCGCTCCAGCGCCTCCTGCTCACGCACGGCGCTGCTGACGGCGGCGGCGAGCCCGGCGATGGCGGGCGCGTCGAGCGTGCCGGAGCGCACGTCGCGCTCCTGCCCGCCGCCGTGCTGCACGGAGACCGGCGTCAGCCCTCTGGCCAGCAGCAGCGCGCCGACCCCCATCGGCCCGCCGATCTTGTGGCCGGTCAGCGTGAGCGCGTCGGCGCCCGAGCCGGAGAACGACACGGGCAGCTGCCCGACCGCCTGAACGGCGTCGGTGTGGAACGGGATGCCGTGGTCGTGCGCGATGGCGGCCAGCACGTGCACCGGCTGGACGGTGCCGACCTCGTTGTTGGCCCACATGACGCTGATCATGGCCACGCCGCCGGGGTCGCGCTCGATGGCGGCACGCAGCGTCTCCGGGTGCAGCCGCCCGTGCTCGTCGACCTCCAGCAGCTCCACCTCGGCGCCCTGGCTGTCGGCCAGCCAGTGGGCGGGGTCGAGCGCGGCGTGGTGCTCCACCGAGCTGATCAGCACCCGCCTGCGCGGGCGGCGCGCCCAGTAGAGGCCCTTGATCGCCAGATTGTCGGCCTCGGTGCCGCCGGAGGTGAAGACGACCTCGCTGGGCCGGGCGCCGAGCGCGCCGGCGATCGTCTCGCGTGACTCCTCGACCACCCTGCGCACCTGACGACCGGCCGCGTGCAGCGAGGAAGCATTTCCGACGTGTTTGAGTTGAGCCGTCATGGCCTCGATCGCTTCGGGCAGCATGGGGGTGGTCGCCGCATGATCAAGATAGGCCGACGGTCTGGTCACGTGCTCAGGGTATCTCGTTTGCGACTGTACCGTCCGGACGGTACAGTAGAGGCATGCGAAGGGACGAGCTGTTGGACGCGGCAGAGGATCTGCTCTGCGACCAGGGCTCGGCCGCGCTCACCCTGGCGGCCGTGGCCGACCGGGCGGGCGTGAGCAAGGGCGGCCTGCTCTATCACTACGGCTCCAAAGAGGCTCTGATCAAGGGCATGGTGGAGCGGTTGATCGAAGACTTCGACGCACTGATGGCCGCCCAGTCCGGCGAGACGTACACCGAGCGTTACCTGGGCGCCACCCTGGCCGCCGTCCGTTCCGGCCGGCTGCGACGATGGGCGGTCGTCACGGGCGCGTCGGGCAACCTCTTCCTGCTCGCACCGCTGCGCGAGGCCATGACCCGGTGGCACGGCGAGGGGTTGAGCGAGGAGCCCGACCCGGTGGCCTCGCAGATCGTCCGCCTGGCGTGTGAGGGCCTGTGGGACGTGGCCAGCCACGACCCCGAGCTGCACACCGAGGCCGACCTCCAGGTCCTGGAGCAGCGTCTCAAGGCGCTACTCAAACCCTCGCCCGCCTGAGCGGCCCCCTCGTCCCCGCCCGGCCTTCGCGGCCGGCCGAACGCACGTCGCGACCCTTCCCAGGGTGCCGCGCGGCGCCCAACCCTCACCGGCCCAGGCACGACACCGTGCCTTGACACGCCCCTGCGGCGGCCGGCCCATCCCCATCGATCATGGCGTCGAAGCACTTCCGGCCGTGAAGACGCTTCGCTCAAGGCGACTCAGCCTGCCCGATATATCCCCGAAAAATACGACTTTCAGTGAGGTGGCCTTATGACCCGCGAGTTGAGGAGTGCCCGTTACGGGGCGGTCCTCACCTTTGTCCTTGCCGGCCTGATGGTGGGCACGATGACCGTGCGCATCCCCGCCCTGACCGACAAACTCGGCCTGTCCGAGGCCATGGTCGGGACGATCCTGCTGGTATGGGGCCTGGGCGCTCTGGTGACGATGCAGTCCATGCGGCGCGTCATGGCGCGCGTGGGCAGCCGGACGCTCCTGCGGGCAGGCGGTCCCCTGACGGCACTCGGCCTCCTCGGCGTGGCCCTGGCGCCCGACCTCCCCCTGCTCCTGGTGGCCGTGGCGCTCTTCGGCATGGCCTTCGGCACCGTGGACGTCGCCATGAACGCCCAGGGCTCCGCCGTCGAGCAGGCGTACGGGCGCCCGCTGATGAACGGCATGCACGCCGGCTGGTGCGTGGGCGCCATCTCGGCGGGCGGGCTGGGCAGCCTGGCGATCGCCGTCGGCCTGCCGTTCACCGCGAACGTGGCGCTGATCGCCCTCGTGTCGCTGCCGGCCCTGCTCCTGCTGGGCCGCACGTACCTGGCGGAGCCCCCGGCGGCGGAGACCGCGCAGGAGGGGCGCCGGCGCATGCCGCCGATCGTCTACCTGCTCGGCACCATCATGTTCTTCGCGTTCATGGTCGAGGGCACCGTCGCCGACTGGAACGGCCTCTACCTGCGCGACGAGCTCGGCGCCCCCGAGGCCGTGGCGGCGCTCGGCTACCCGGTCTTCGAGGTGGGCATGCTGATCGCCCGGCTCACGGGTGACCGGCTGCGGCTGCGGTTCGGGGTGCGCGGGATGCTGACCGTGTCCGGGGTGGCCACGGCCGGGTTCTTCGCCGTCGTGCTGATGGCGCCGGCGGCGGTGGTGGCGGTGTCGGCGATGTTCTTCGTCGGGCTCGGCGTGGCGACGATCTCGCCGCTCACGCTGTCCCTGGCCGGGACCGCGACCGACGCTCCCGGGCCTGCGATCGCCCAGGCCGGCGCCATGGGGTACGCGGGGCTGCTGCTCGGGCCGGTGGTGATCGGCTTCCTGTCGGACGCGACCTCGCTCCGTACGGCGCTGGGCATCGGCGTGGTGCTCGGCGTGCTCATCGCGGTGGCGGGGCGGCTGCTGCCGCGCCGCGAGCCGGCCGAGCTGGGCGCCCTGCCCGCCCGCGAGCCCGTGAAGGCCGCCGCCTGACATCATCGGACGAGGAGCACCTGGCGTTCCTGGCGCGCTACCCCACCCTCCCCGGCTACGTCCTGGTCAGCCCGAAGCGGCACGTCGAGCACGTCGTACGCGACCTCGACGAGCGGGCCTTCCACGCGATCATGGGCGTGGTCAGGAGGGTGGCGCCGGCCGTGGAGTCGGTGGTGCCGTCGGAGCGTACGTACGTGCTCTCGCTCGGCAGCCGGCAGGGCAACGCGCACCTGCACTGGCACGTCGCCCCGCTCCCACCCGGCACCCCGTACGAACAGCAGCAGTTCCACGCGCTGATGTCGGAGAACGGCGTGCTGCGCTGGGACCGGGAGCGGGCCGAGGAGCTGGCCGCCCGCCTCAGGGCGGCGCTCTCCTGAGACCTTTCTGTGGATCCCGCGCGGGCCCCGTCACGCCCCCCACGTGACGGCCCCCGCGCTCACAGAGAACTCACAGAACCTCTCAGAACGCTTCCAACCCCCCACCCCACGCTGGACACCATGATCCAGCTCAGCGGACTGACCAAACGCTACGGCGAGCAGCTCGTCGTGGACGATCTCACCTTCACGGTACGACCAGGCCTCGTCACCGGCTTCCTCGGCCCGAACGGCGCCGGCAAGAGCACGACCATGCGCATGGTCCTCGGCCTCGACCTGCCCACCGCCGGCACGGCCACCATCGACGGCCGCCCCCACCACGAGCTGGCGCACCCGCTGCGCGTGATCGGCTCGATGCTGGAGGCGCAGGCCGTGCACCCGCGCCGGACCGCGTACAAGCACCTGCTCTACCTGGCCCAGACCAACGACCTGCCCGCCTCCCGCGTGGAGGAGGTGCTCGGCCTGGTCGGGCTGTCGGACGCGGCGGGACGGCGGGCGGGCGCGTTCTCGCTGGGCATGAGCCAGCGGCTGGGCATCGCCGCCGCCCTGCTCGGCGACCCGCCGGTGCTGATGCTGGACGAGCCGGTCAACGGGCTGGACCCGGAGGGCGTTCGGTGGATCCGCACGCTGATCAGGGCGCTGGCCGCCGAGGGCCGCACCGTGCTGGTCTCCAGCCATCTCATGAGCGAGATGGCGGTGACCGCCGACCGGCTGGTGGTGATCGGCAAGGGGCGGCTCATCGCCGAGGGCGAGCTGGGCGAGTTCACCGAGACGGGGGCGGCGGTGGTCGTCCGCACGCCCGGCGCGGCGGCGTTCGCCAGGCGGCTGGAGCTGGCCGGCGCCCGCGTGCAGGCGGGGGAGGACGGCGAGCTGCTCGTCACCGGGCTGGGCATGCCGGACGTGGGGCGGCTGGCCTGCGCCGAGAGCGTGCCCCTGGAGGAGCTGACCACGCGGCGGGTGTCACTGGAGGAGGCGTTCATGGACCTGACCAGCGACGCCGTCGAGTACGGAGCGGCCCGATGATCGAGACGGGGCCGCTCAGGGCGGAGTGGACGAAGTTCGCCAGCATCAGGGCCACCATGGTGTTGTCGCTGGTGACCGTGGCCGTGTCAGGGGCGTTCGGGTGGCTGTTCGGCAACGCGGCGGCCACCGAGTACGCCGAGCTCACGGCGCGGGAGCGGCTCGACTTCCAGCCGCTGGACATGGGGATGCGCGGGGTGTTCATCGCCCAGCTCCTGCTCGCGGCGCTCGGCGTGCTCATCGTCTCCTCGGAGTACGGCTCGGGCACCATGCGGGCCAGCCTGTCGGCCGTGGGCAGGCGTGGCCGGCTGCTGGCCGCCAAGGCCGGGCTGACCGTGCTGACCGCCCTGCCGGTGAGCGTGGCCGCGCTCTGGCTGATGTACACGATCAGCCAGGTCACGCTGGCCGCGAACGGCGTGCCGTACCTGATGCCCGGCGACCCGGCCGCGTTGCGGATGCTGCTGCTCGGGCCGGTCGTGCTGACGTTGCTGGCGGTGTTCGGGCTGGCGCTGGGTTTCCTGCTGCGCTCCACGGCCTCCGCCGTGAACGCCGGCACCGCGTTCCTGCTGGTGCCCGTCCTGGCCACGCCCTCGCCCGCACCGGTGCGCGACTTCATCCAGAGCTTCTGGCCCAACACGACCGCCTTCAGGGCGCTCTCGGGGACGTCCGAGCTGCCGCCGTTGGTGGCGTTCGGGCTGTTCGTCGCTTTCGTCGCGGTCCTAATGATCGCGGCCTTCGTGCACTTCAAGCAGCGGGACGCCTGATTACGCTGGACCACGGGAGGTGCCGCACATGGGCGAACGGCTGCTGGTGGTCGACGACGAACCCACGGTCAAGGAGCTGCTGTCGGCGACGCTGCGCTTCGCGGGCTTCACCGTGACCTCCGCCGACAGCGGCACTCAGGCCCTGGAGGCGGCCCGGCTCGACCCGCCCGACCTGGTGCTGCTCGACGTCATGCTGCCGGACCTGGACGGCTTCGAGGTCCTGCGCCGCCTGCGCGGGCTGCCCAGGGCCGGCGGGCGGCCAGGGCCGGTGCCGGTGCTGTTCCTGACGGCCCGCGACGCCACCGCCGACAAGGTCAACGGGCTCAGGCTCGGCGGCGACGACTACGTGACCAAGCCGTTCGACCTGGAGGAGCTGCTGGCCAGGATCCGGGCGATCCTGCGGCGCACGGGCGCGGTCCCCGACGACCACACGCTCGTGGTGGGGGATCTGGAGGTCGATCCCGACGCCCACCAGGTGACCAGGGCGGGGCGGCCGGTGCGGCTGTCCCCCACCGAGTTCAGGCTGCTGCACCACCTGGTGCTGAACGCCGGCCGGGTGGTGCCGAAGTCGCAGATCCTGGAGCACGTGTGGCGCTACGACTTCGCCGGCGACACGAGCATCGTGGACACGTACGTCAGCTACCTGCGCCGCAAGCTGGACACCACCGAGCCCAAGCTGATCCAGACCGTGCACGGGGTCGGCTACCTGCTGCGCAGGCCGCGGCCATGAGGCTGTCGCTGCGGGCCCGGCTCCTGTCGATCACGGTGGCCCTGCTGGTCGTCGGCCTGGTGGTGATCAGCTCCGTCGTCGTACGACAACTGGAGCACCAGCTCCTGGCCCGGGTGGACGCCCAGCTCGCCCCCATGAGCAGGGCGCTGGCCACGGTGCCGCCCGACCTGCTGGACCGGCTGCAGACCCAGGTGGGCCAGGGGCCGCTGGCGGCGGACTCGCTCGACCTGATCACCAGGGGGTACGCGGGTTACCTGTCCGCCGGCGGCGTCGTGCTGCGGTCGTTCGGCGACCGTGCGGGCCCGCACCTGCCCCGCCTCGACGCCGCCGCGGTGACGGCCCGCGGCGGCGAGCCGTTCACCGTGGCGGGCGACGACGGCCAGGAGTGGCGGGCCGTGGTGCTGCCCGCGCGCGGCACCACCCGTCACTCCGGGGTGGTCGCCGCGGTGTCGCTGGAGGCCGTGCACGCGACCGTCGGCCGGGTGCGCGCGGCCTGCCTGGTGGCCGGCTCGATCCTGCTGGCCGTGCTGGCGCTGGCGGGCGGCATCGCGATCAGGGCAGGGCTGGCGCCGCTGCGCCGCGTGGAGGAGACCGCCGCGGCCATCGCGGGCGGCGACCTCAGCAGACGCGTGCCCGAGCCCGCCACCTCCGGCACCGAGGTGGGGCGGCTGGCCCGTTCGCTCAACACGATGCTCGCCCAGATCGAGCAGGGCGTGGCGGTGAAGGTGGAGTCGGAGGCCAGGATGCGCAGATTCGTCGCCGACGTCAGCCACGAGCTGCGCACACCGCTGTTCGGGATCAAGGGCTTCTCCGAGCTGTACCGCATGGGCGGCACCGAGGCCGGGCCCGCCATGGCCCGCATCGAGAGCGAATCGGGCCGGCTGGCCGAGCTGGTGGACGACCTGCTGCTGCTCGCCGGCCTCGACGAGAGCGACGGCCCCGGGCTCGACCTGACCCCGATGGACCTGCGTACGCTGGCCGCCGACGCCCGCCACGACTTCACCGCCCTCGACCCCACCAGGGCGATCGCCTTCACCGGCCCGTCCGGCGGCCCGGCGGCCAGCGCGCCCGTGCTGGGCGACGAGGCCCGGCTGCGGCAGGTGGTCAGCAACCTCGTCGGCAACGCCGTCACCCACACCCCCGCCGGCACGCCGGTCAGGATCGGCGTGGGCACGGACGGCGGCGAGGCGGTGCTGGTGATCGCGGACGAGGGGCCCGGGCTCGGGCCCGAGGAGGCGGCGCGGGTGTTCGACCGCTTCTACCGCGCCGACGGCTCCCGCGCCCGCGCCACGGGCGGGGCCGGGCTCGGGCTGGCCATCGTCCGGTCGATCGTGGCGGCGCACGGGGGACGGGTGGAGCTGCGGTCGGCGCCGGGCGCGGGCGCGGCCTTCGAGATCAGACTGCCCGCCGCCGCACCCTAGCGCGTGCTGGGTGCAGTCGCCGTACGTCAGCCCTGCTGGGTGAAGTCGCCGTACGTGGGCTTGCCCGCAGGCCGGTAGACGCTGAGCACGCAGCCGCTCCCGGTCGTCCTGGACTCCACCAGCCGCAACGCCGACGGGGTGCGCCCCGGCTCGAACAGCCGCCGCCCGCTGCCCAGCACGACCGGGTACGTCCACAACCGCAGCTCGTCGATCAACCCGTGGTCCAGCAGGGCCCCGGCGAGGGCGCCGCTGCCGTGGATCTGCAGCTCCCGGCCAGGACGCGCCCTCAGCTCGGCGACCTCCTTCACCACGTCGGACCTGATGATCGTCGTGTTGTGCCACGCCGCCTCGTCCAGCGTCGTCGAGACGACGTACTTGGGCAGGGCGTTGAGGCTGTTGGCGACCACGTCGTCCGTGCCGGCGACGGTCGGCCAGTAGGCCGCGAAGATCTCGTACGTCCTGCGGCCCAGCAGGAACGCGTCGGCCTCGGCGAACCACCGCTCGGTGTGGATCCCCAGCTCCTCGTCGGCGTAGGGGAACTGCCAGCCGCCGTGCTCGAAGCCGCCGCTCGGGTCCTCGGTGGGAGTGCCTGGCCCCTGCATGACGCCGTCGAGGGTCAGGAACGTCGCCAAGGTGATCTTCATGATCGTGCTCCCATCGGTGTCGCCGGGCTCCGTACCGAAGAAGACCCGTCCGGCGGCCGGAACTCATCGCGCGCCCGGCGTCAGCTCGCCTGGCCGGTGGGCATGATGGTGACCTGCTGGAGGTTCGCCCGGGGCGGCAGGCTCGCCAGGAACCCGATCGTCCGCGCGACGTCCTCGGGCGTGAGCCACTCCATCTCCTGCCTGGAGCCCTCCAGCCAGCTCCGCGCGCCCTCGTCGGTGACGTGGCTCTGCAGCTCGGTGCCGACGATGCCCGGCTCGACCGCCGAGACCCGCACGTTCTTGGGCCCCAGCTCGGCCCGCAGGTGCCGCGACAGGTGCGTGACGAACGCCTTGGTGCCGGAGTAGACGGCGAAGTTCGGGAAGATGTTCTGCGCCGCGATGGAGGAGGTGTTGATCAGGTCGGCCACCCCGCGCTCACCGGCGGCCTTGACGAGCTGCGGGACGAACGCGCCGATCACGTTCATCAGGCCCGTGACGTTGAGGTCGATCTGGCGCTGCCACTGGTCGGCGGCCAGCTCCTCGATCGGGGCGGGCAGCATGACGCCCGCGTTGTTGAACAGCAGGTCGGCGCCGCCCAGCTCGGCCGCCACCCGCTCGGCCGCGGCCCGCACCGCCGCCGCGTCCGTGACGTCGGCCGCCAGCGCCAGGGCCCGGCCTCCGGCCCGCTCGACGCGGGCGACCAGGTCGTCCAGCCGCTCGGCGCGCCGCGCCAGCACGGCCACCCGCGCGCCCAGCCCGGCCAGGTGCTCGGCCGTGGCCTCGCCGATCCCGCTGGAGGCACCGGTGACGACAGCGACGCGGCCGGTGAGAGAGGTGCTCATCATGTACGCCTTCCGGATCTCGCGCGGCCCTGCGCCGCGCTCCTCCATCAGCACACCAGCCGCGGCACCACTCGCGGGGTGCCCGAGCATGCCCTGACCAGGCAGGTAATGGCGAGACAGGTACTGGCAGGGCCACCCCGGCGGCTTCCCTCGCGCGCCAGGCGGGTCACACTGGGGACATGGACCGCAGCCGCGACCTCGCCGACTTCCTGCGCTCACGCCGTGCCCGGCTCACCCCCGACCGTACGGGGCTGCCCGCCGACGGCCGTCCCCGCCGCGTACCCGGCCTGCGCCGCGACGAGGTGGCCCGGCTGGCCGGGGTCAGCACGGAGTACTACACGCGGCTGGAGCAGGGCCGCGCCGGCAACCCCTCGCCCGAGGTCACCGAGGCGCTCGCCCGCGCGCTCCAGCTCGACCCCGCCGAGCGCGAGCACCTCACCGACCTGCTGGCCCGCCCCGCCCGCCACGCCCCGATCGCCCCGCAACGCGTCAGGCCGGGGCTGTACCTGATGCTGCAGGCCCTCGACCACGTGCCCGCCTTCATCCTCGGCCGGCGCACCGACGTCCTGGCCTCCAACCGCCTGGCCCGCGAGGTGCTCACCGACTTCGAGTCCCTGCCCGCGCCCCACCGCAACCTGGCCCGCTATTACCTGCTCGACCCGGAGGCGCGCACCCGCACCGGCGACTGGGAGCGCATCGCCGCGGAGACCGTCGCCGTGCTCCGCCTCGAAGCCGGCCGCTACCCACACGACCGCCGCCTCTCCGACCTCGTCGGCGAGCTGACCCTGCGCTCACCCGAGTTCAGCACCTGGTGGCACGACCACCGCGTGCTGCGCCGCACCCATGGCAGCAAGACCTACCACCATCCGCTGGTCGGGGAGCTGCACTTCGCCTACGAGTCCCTCCAGCCTCCCGGCGACCCCGACCAGACGTTGTGCGTCTACAACGTCGAGCCCGGCTCCCCCACTGCCGAGGCCCTGCGCCTGCTGGCCGGCTGGACGGCGCCGGCCGCCTCGTCCTAGGACGCGCGGCAACCCGTTCTAGGAAAGGGATTGCTGGAAGAGGAAGACGATGAGCGAGGCCAGGATTCCGGCGACGTACTGCAGGATGCTGGCGGTCTTGATGGGCAGCGCGCGCAACGACGAATAATAGGAATACGCCTTGAGCTGCTCCTCGGAGTTGTTGAAGCGCACCCATGAATCGCGGGGATGCGTGTCGGACTCCAGCAGCGGCAGCAGGATGTCGTCCAAGTGCCGGCGCACCATCCTGGCGAGAGTGACGTACGGCTGCACGCCGACGTACAGGGCGATGCCGGCGCCCACCACAGGGAAGCTGATGATGAAAAGGCTCAACGCCATCCCGGGATTCTGTCTGGCCAGGATGATGCCGGTCAGCTCCGTCCCGATGAGCCCCACCCCCATCGCGGCCGCGACCAGGGCGTAGCAGCGGCACAGATGGACCATCGCCGGCGTACGCGCCGGGTCGATCCACGAGAAGCGCAACCCGCTGAAATATCGAATGCGCAGCGGCAGGTCAGCGAAGGTGACCAGCCAGTACAACGCGTTGCCGCCGAGCAATCCCGACCAGCCGGCATGCACGTACAGAGCCACCGTCGAGTCCATGCTGCTCGCCGACTGCAACGACGTGAACAACACCAGGGCGCAGGCGATGGCGACTCCACCCAGCGAGCTCAGCGACTGCCAGCCGAATCTCATGCGCCTGCGCAGCCAGCCGATCAGCTCATCGCGTTGCGGAGAATCGCCGAGCAGCTGTCCGAGCGGAATCACGAGCCGTTTCGCGTACGACCACGAACTCCACGCGAAGGCGAGCATGAGCAGAGCCGTAAGGGTCACGGACCCGGTCCACATCAGCTCCTGTCCCCCGCGCAGGGCCTGGCTCGGCGCCACGACAAGAAGCAGCAGGTCGACCACGTACGGCCAGGTCGCCACGAGCAGGACGGAGATCGCGGCCGCCAGCCGATTCGTTTTCGCGGCCCGAGCCGCCAGGCACCGGGAAAGCCAGACGATGAAGACTCTGCGATATCCCGACTCCAGCACGTCGAAGAGCTGGTCCGTGTACGAAGAATCGTGCCCGCCTGTCCGGTCGGCGATGATCGGCCGCTCAAGAGGCTCGCTCGACATGTCCCTCCTCGAACGCGGGATGATTGCGAGAGGGGCGGCCTTCCGGGCCAGTATCCATCAGAGCCGAACTCCGGGATAGGGCCATCGGTCCCCCTTCCGGCTTCGCGAGCCCGCGGCATCAGCCGCCGATCGGGGCGCAGATCACGTACACGTCGATCGGCGTCGGCTCCTCCTTGTCGTTCATGAACAGGAAGCTCCACGCGTTGTTCACCTCGTCCGGCTTCCCGCTCGTGTTGCTGGGCGCGTTGACCTCGGCGATCACCGGGCGCTCCCGGTCGTGCTCGCCGAGATGGGCGTAGCCGCCGCCGACGGCTTGCTGCCCCTTCGGGCACACCACGTTCGTGGAGAGGTAGCCGGCCGGGATCGACCTGCGCTCCTTGACGTAGCTGACGTGGTCGCCGCCGCTCCACGGGAGCCCGTCCGCCAGCGCCACCCCGCCCGCGACGAGTGCCCCACCCGCCAGCGCGCCCGCCGCGACCAGCCCGATCGCCCTGCCGAACCGTCCCATGACTCCACTCTCCCCGTGCCGGTGCTCGGTCACGGTAGACCGTCATGGTTGACGATCACTTGCACGGCTCGCCCGAGCAGGTCATGCCCGCTGCTGGAGGATCTTCGCCGTGGCCTCGTCAGCGGGCAGGAACGCCTCCAGCCGCAGCTCGGACAGCGTGACATCGACGGCCGTCGCGAACGACGTCAGCGTGGTGATGAGCCGCAGCTCCCCTTCCGGCACCCGCAACCGCAGCGGCACGGCGAACCCGAGGTACCCGGCCTGCGGATCCGGCTCGGGCAGGTAACCGTCCAGCTCGGCGAGGAACTCGTCCAGCGCCGGGTCAGGGCTGCGCAACGCCTGCTCGCGCAGGCTGCCGGTGATGTGCCGCCCCCACTCGGCGAGGTTCCCGACCCGGCCGGCCAGCCCCTCCGGATGCAGGGCCAGCCGCAGCACGTTGACCGGCGGCTCCAGCAGCGCGGGTGCGACGCCCTCCCGCAGCACCCTGAACGCCGCGTTGGCGGCGACCAGCTCACCGTACGGCCGCACCACGATCGCCGGGTACGGCAGGTGCCCGTCGAGGATACGCTCCAGCGCCTCGCGCACCGGGCTCAGCTCGGGCGCGTCCAGGCCCGACTCGGTGTAGACGGGCGCGTAGCCGGCGGCGAGCAGCAGCCCGTTGCGCTCCCGCAACGACAGGTCCAGCGATTCGGCCAGCCGCACCACCATGGCGCGCCCGGGCCGGGAGCGGCCCTGTTCGAGGAAGCTCAGATGGCGCTGCGTCGTGTCGGCCCTGATCGCCAGGTCGAGCTGGCTGAAGCGGCGCCGCGTCCGCCAGCGCCGCAGCTCGCGGGCGAACCGATCGGGCTTCGTCGACACCGTCATGCCCCCATTCAAGCGGCACGCCTGCGGCTGCGCGATTCCCTGCGGGGAATCGCGGGACCGCAGCCCGCCGCCGCACACTGCTGGGCATGAACTTCGATGTCAAGCAGCTGACCGACCGTTACATCGCCCAGTGGAACGAGCCCGACCCGGCGACCCGCGCCACTCTGATCCGCGACCTGTGGGCGAGCGACGCCGTCCACGTCATCACCAACCCGCCGGAGGCCGTTCGCGACGCCGCCGCGGCGCTCGCGCTTCCCGCACCGGCGCTGGAGGCGCGGGGGCATGCCGCGCTGGAGGCCAGGGTGGGGCGGGCCTACGAGATGTTCGTGGAGGCGGGCGAGTACGTGTTCGAGGCGGCTGGGGAGGCTGTTCTGCTCCTGCCGCATGTGGTGGGGGTCCGGTGGTCGATGGTGTCGACTCGTACGGGGGAGGTCGCGGGGGGTGGGCTGGATGTTCTGGCTGTGGGCGAGGATGGCCGGGTTCGTAGCGATCATCAGTTCGTCGGGGGGTCCTGATGCCGCAACGGGCCGGGCAGCGCCCCAGTTTTGTCTTGAGCAACACGCCGACATCCTCGGCCGGCTGAACACGAAGGGGCTTTTGTATTTCCAAAACGCGACGCCGAGCAACTACGATTGCAAAAACGCAGGTTTCCCGTAATAATCGCAGCCATGATGGACGAAGAAGCTGGTCAGCTCTCGATGCTTCTGGGTTTCCGAGCAGAAAATACCTACTCGTTCTATGACGAGTTGGACTTCTCGCTGGAAGCGACCGCCCAGGCCGAGAAGGGTGTACCAAGGAACGTCCACTGGCACCACAAGGGCGGCAGGCCACTTCGGGTGTTGCCCGCGGCAGGCGTGTTCGGCGCCAACGCGTCGGGCAAGACCAACCTGCTCAAGGCCCTGAGCGATCTCAGGGAACACGTCCTGTTCTCGTTCCGGTCCGGGCATCCATCCGGCGGCGTACGCCGCCCCAGCTTCCGCCTCGATCCTGCGGCAACGGAGAAACCGACCCGCTACGAGATCGACATCGTTCTGAACGGCGTCCGACACGAATACGGGGTCGTGATGAACGATCAGCACATTCTGCATGAATGGGCCTATCGCTATCCGCACGGCCGGGCCGCTCTGCTCTTCGAACGTAAGCACGGACAGCAGGTCGACCTGCCTGTCGGCAAGCGTTCGCTGGGCAGAGCGATCGAGCAGATAGCCAGGCCGAACGCCCTGTTCCTGTCGGCCGCCGCCGCGGGCAACCATCCGGACCTGCTGCCGCTCTATGAATGGTTCGGGCAGAACCTGATGCTGGCAGAAGCATCGAGCAGGCAGGCTCGCTGGGCCTTCACCACACAGCTGCTCCGCGAGGACGCCAGCCGCGAGCAGGTCCTGGCACTCCTGCGTGCCGCCGATCTCGGCATCGCGGACGTCAAGATCCGGCCTCTGGACCCCAAGGTCATGGAGCGGGTTCGCCGAGCCGCCCTCATCCTGGCAGGCCGCGAGGAGGACGCCGAAGGGTTCCCGGACATCGACGTCACGGAGCTGGGTTTAGTGCTGAGTCACCAAGGCGCCAAGGACGACGTCGAATTCAACGTGTCAGAGGAATCTCTCGGCACCCTCGTCTGGCTCGGACTCGTGGGGCCCGTCTTCGACGCCCTCCGGTCAGGCAGCGTGCTGCTGGTCGACGAACTGGAATCAAGTCTTCATCCCATACTCGCGGCACGGGTGATCGGGCTGTTCCAGGACACGGAAGCCAATCCGAAGGGCGCACAGCTCGTTTTCAGCTCCCATGCACCGACGTTGCTGGGCAACGCGTCACAACCACGCCCGCTGGGACGTGACCAGATCTGGTTCACCGAGAAGCTCACCGATGGGCGGAGCCGCCTCTATCCGCTGTCGGATCTGTCGCCACGGCAGGAGGAGGCGATCGGGAAGCGATATCTCACCGGCCGATACGGAGCGACGCCCATCGTGAGCCATGAGGAGTTCGTCGAGGTGGCGCGTCTCATCGCCGCCGGGGGGCACCAGTGACCCGGAAACCTCGTGGCCGTGCCCAGAAGTCGTCGGCGCAGATCTCCGAGAGACGGACGCTCCACGTCTACACCGAGGGGACCAAGACCGAGGTCATCTATCTCCAGCATTGGCACCGCCTCTACAGAGACAGAGCCATCGTCACCATCGACGGCTTTCACGGGCCGCCTTCTCGCCTCGTACGTGCCGCCGTCGACCGTAAACGGGATGATCAGCGGGAGGAGAAGCGCGGTCGCGGTCAGGCGTTCAGTGAGTACTGGTGCATGTTCGATGTGGACGAGTTTCCGAATCTTCCGGAGACATATCAGCTGGCCGCCCAGCACGACATCAAGATCGCCGTATCGAATCCTTGCGTTGAGCTGTGGTTCTTACTTCATTTTCAAGATCAGACGGCCTCACTCGAAGGGACTGCGGCCCAAGGTCTCGCCACAAGACATCTTTCATGTGGGAAGTCGTTGACGCCCCGTGCACTGGAGCAGCTGGTCGAGCATTATGGCGTGGCCATGGAGCGCGCCGAGAAGCTGGACAGCAAGCACGAGGGAGATGGGTCTCCTGCGCGTTCCAATCCGAGCTCGAGTGTCTGGCGGCTGATCGAGCGCATCCGGAGTCAGTGAGTACGCTGCATCGCGTGCAGCGTGATCGTAGGGCTGGCGTTCGCCTGATGGCAGGGCCGAACGCCTGGTGTGCGGGTTGATCATGCCCGTCGCGACGCGCCCGTCCTGGAGGCCCGAGCTTGCAGAGCGGGAGTCCGGGGGTACGCCCCCCGGACTCCCGCATGGGGCAGGCCGAGCCTTTCCCCTACTTGCGCTTGCTGACTTCCTCAGTGAGCTGCGGCACCACCTGGTGCAGGTCGCCCACCACCCCGTAATCGGCCAGCTCGAAGATCGGAGCCTCAGGATCCTTGTTGATGGCCACGATCGTCTTGGCCGTCTGCATGCCGGCCCGGTGCTGGATCGCGCCCGAGATCCCCGCCGCGATGTACAGCTGCGGCGACACCGTCTTGCCCGTCTGACCGACCTGGAACTGGTGCGGGTACCAGCCCGCGTCCGTGGCGGCGCGGGAGGCGCCCACGGCGGCGCCGAGGGCGTCGGCGAGGCCCTCGATGATCGAGAAGTTCTCGGCGGAGCCGACGCCGCGGCCGCCGGAGACGACGATGGCGGCCTCCGTCAGCTCGGGGCGGGCGCCCTTCTCCTGCTTGACGCGCTCGACCACGCGCGCGGTCTTGGCGGCGTCGGAGAGGGTGACCGAGACCTCCTCCTCCGTCCCGGCGCCCGCGGCGGCGACGGGGGCGGTGGAGTTGGGGCGGACGGCGACGATGGGCGTGCCCTTGCGCACCCGGGAGTGCACGTTGACGCCGCCGCCGAAGATGGACTGGTCGGCGACGAAGCCCTCGCTCAGGCCGACGGCGTCGGTGATGACGCCGGAGTCGGTCTTGATGGCCAGACGGCCCGCGATCTCCTTGCCCTCGGCCGTGGCGGCCACCAGCACCGCCGCGGGCGACGTGCCGGCGACGAGCTGGGCGAGCAGCTCGGCCTTGGGTGCGACCACGTAGTCGACGATGTCGTCGGCGCCGGCGACGTAGATCTTCTCGGCGCCGTACTCGGCGAGGCGGGCCTTGGCCTCGGGCGTGATGCCCGGGCCCGCCCAGACGGCGGCGGGCGTGCCGAGGGAGCGGGCCAGGGTCAGCAGCTCCAGCGTGACCTTCTTGACCTCGCCTTCGGCGTGCTCGACGAGAACGAGAATTTCCGACATTTCTGTTTCTTCCCCCGCTCTCAGATGAACTTCTTGGACGCCAGGAAGTCGGCCGCCTTCTCGCCGCCGTCACCTTCGTCCTTGACGATCGTGCCGGCCGCGCGCGGCGGGGCCGCGGCGAAGTCGACCACCTCGGACCAGGCGGCGGCCAGGCCGACCTGCGCCGCGTCGATGGAGGCGTCGCCGATGGCGAGCGTCTCGACGGGCTTCTTCTTGGCCGCCATGATGCCCTTGAACGAGGGGTAGCGGGGCTCGTTGATCTTCTCGACCACGGAGATGACGGCCGGCAGCGGAGCCTCGACCCGGTCGTAGCCGTAGTCGGTCAGCCGCTGGATGGCGATGGCGCCCTTGTCGACCTCGACCTTGTTGGCCAGCGTGAGCTGGGACGCGCCCAGCCGCTCGGCCAGCATGGCGGCCAGCACCCCGGTGCGCGCGTCGGTCGACTCGGAGCCCAGGATGACCAGGTCGAACCCGATCTTCTTGAGCACCTGGGCCATCGCGTACGAGGTGGACAGCGCGTCTGAGCCGTGCAGCGCGTCGTCGCTGAGGTGGACGGCCTTGTCGGCGCCCATGGCCAGCGCCTTGCGGATGGTGTCGGTCGCCTTGCCGGGGCCCATGGTCAGGACGGTCACCTCACCGCCGTGGGCCTCCTTCAGCTTCAGCGCCTCTTCGACCGCGTACTCGTCAAGCTCGTTGACCACGCCGTCGGCGGCGTCGCGGTCGAGCGTGTTGTCATCGGACCGCAGCTTGCGCTCGGTCGCCGTGTCGGGGACCTGCTTCACGCAGACGACGATGTTCATGGCCGGTGGCCGACCTCCCGTAGTTCGCGTGCGCCCCCGCCTCGCTGCGGTGGGCGCCGAATGCATCTGTCCAGACTGCCAGGTGCCCGCCGGGCATCCGACAGAGGGTCTGCCGTGGTTTTCGCCGTTATGTTACCCGTGGGTAGCTTACGCGCAAACCCACAAGCAGTGCCTACCACCCCCACCATACCGAACTTTATTCGGTTGTCGCTCGTGCGGGCAGGTTGTCGCTCACGCGGACAGCAGGAACACCACGCCCACCACCAACGCGGTCCCCGCGAACAGCGCCAGCGTGAACGGGCTGAACGTGGCCGCCAGCCCGAAGCACAGGCCGACCGCGCCCACCACGCTGACCACGTCGGCCACCATGCGCCTGCGCTTGAACAGGCTGCGGGAGAACAGCGCCACCCCGGCGTCGGACACGACCCCCAGCGCGTACGCCGCCAGCAGGAAGAGCGACACCTCGGGCAGCGGCTCACGGGCGGCCGCCGCCAGCAACGACACGAACAATCCCGAGCCGATCAGCCAGCGCCTGCGCACCTTCTCCCGATGCCTGGCCCTGGACTCCTCCACCGAACGCCGGTAACGCTCCTTGCCGGGCTGCCACTCCCTGGTGCTCAGGTCGTCGTCGGCGGCGTGCCGGGCGGGAGCGGGGACGGGGGCGGGGCGCGGCGGCACGTACGGCACCGGCGCCACCCCCAGCCGGGCGCAGATCTGCGCGGCCGTGGGCCGGGCGGCGGGATCGGTGGCCAGGCACTCGCGTAACAACGGCTCCAGCCACTCGGGCACCCCCTCCAGGTCGGGCGGATGGTGCACGACCCGGTAGGCGACGGCGGAGGCCGGGCCCTGCCCGTACGGCTGCCGCCCGGTGGCCGCGTACGCCAGCGTCGCGCCGAACGCGAACACGTCGGCCTCCATCCCGACGGCCCGCCCTTCGAGCACCTCGGGGGCCAGGTAGCCGGGCGTGCCCACCACCGCGCCCGAGGCGGTGACGGACAGCGAGTCGAGCGCGCTGGCGATGCCGAAGTCGATCACGACGGGCTCGCCCTCGGTCATCATCACGTTGGCGGGCTTGAGATCGCGGTGCACGACCCCGGCCTCGTGCATGGCCACCAGCGCCTCGGCCAGCCCGGAGGCCAGCCGCCGCAGGTCCGCCACGGGCAGCGGGACGGAGCTGAGCGGGCGGCCCTGCACGTAGCGGGTGACGAGGTAGGGCCGAGAGCCCCGCAGCGAGGCGTCGAGCACCTCCGCGATGTGCGGCCCGCCGACCATGCGCATGGTCTCCACCTCGCGCGCCAGCCGCGCCAGCGCCACGCTGTCGGCGGCCACGTGCGGGTGCAGCACCTTGACCGCGACCGTACGCCCCTCAGCGTCGAGCGCCAGATGAACCTCGCCGAACCCGCCGGCCCCCAGCCGGGAGAGAAGCTCGTACGGGCCGAGGCGCTCGCTCATACCTCATCTCTCCCCCGACGGGACCGCGGGGACACTCAGGCCCAGGGATTCAGCCACCCCAGCCCCAGACCGTTCAGCAGATCGCCGATCAGCCCTGTGATCAGGCCGATCGTGCTCTGCCTGGCGTCGCTCGCCAAATCGTTGATCACCGACTCCGGCGCCCGCCACGGGGCCCACGAGGTGTCCTGCCCCAGCGCGAACATGACCGCGAACAGCGCCGCCGTGCCCACCAGCACGATCGCCACCAGGGCGGCGCCCGGGCTGCGCAGCACGCCGGTGAGCGTCCGCGTGACGGCCTTGCGCGGCGCGCCGCCTCCCGGCAGCACGAACAGGCCGGCGGCGAAGGCGCCCGCCGCGTACGCCGCGGCCTCGTTCACGCCCATCTGCCCGGCCCAGTACAGCGCGCCCCAGACGCAGACGCCGAACAGCAGCGCCAGCGGCACGTGCACCGCGGTCACCAGAGCCGACTTGACCAGCGCCCACGGCGTGCCGACCAGGGCGAGCAGCGGGTCGGCCGCGCTGCTGCCGCGCACCTGGCGGCGCTTGACCAGGTCGCCGAAGAGGTACTCGCCCAGCCGCAGCACGAGCGCCAGCGCGACGGCCACCGCGCCCGCCATGACGGGCATCATGACCGTCAGCGCCACCAGCGTGACCAGCAGCAGCAACCCGACGACCTGACTGCCGAACAGGTACCGCTTGCGCTCCGACGGCGGCGTGTACTGCGGCGGCGGGGTGTAGGGCCGCACCTGCGCCGGCGCGGTGGGCCGGGGCACGAGCCGCCGGTCGGGCGGGGGCGGGCCGGCCACGCGCTGGTCGGGATGGGGCGCGGGCCTGGCGGACATCGGCGCGGGCACGTAGGGCGGCGGCCGCTCCTCGCGGCGCCTGGGCCGCTCCTCGTGCCGCGTCGGCGCAGGCGGCGGCGCGGCCTTGCCGTACTCGACCGGCGGCAGCAGGTCGGAGAACGTGTCCATGGTCCGGGTACGCGGCACCACCGGCTTGGTGCCCGTGGGCCCCTCGTTGAACGTGGTCACCGACGGGTCCAGCGCCTTGGCCATCCGCAGCAGCTCGTGCGCGCCCGGCCGGGCCGACGGCTCGACCTGCAGCGCCCTGGTGAGCCAGCCGCGCAGCCACGCGGGCGCCTTGTCGATCTGCGCCCGCCCTTCCATGATGTTGAAGCAGACGGACTCGAACGTGCCCGTGCCGAACGGCGGCGCCCCGGTCGCGGCGAAGAACACCGTCGAGGCCAGCGCGTGCACGTCGGCCGCCTGGGTGATGTCGGAGTCGCGGATGATCTCGGGCGCCAGGTAGCCGGGCGTGCCCACGAACATGCCGGTCTGCGTCAGCCGGGTGGCGTTGACCAGGTGGGCGATGCCGAAGTCGATGACCAGCGGCCGCCCGTCGACCAGCATGACGTTGGACGGCTTGAAGTCGCGGTGGATCACGTCGGCCGCGTGGATGGCCACCAGCGCCTGGCAGAGCCCCTGGGCGAGCTGGATGAGCTGCCGGGCCTCCAGCGGCCCCTCGGCCAGCACGGTGTCCTCCAGCGTGCGGCCGGGGGCGAAGCGGGTCACCACGTACGGCTGGCTGCCGACCAGCTCGGCGTCGATCACCTCCGCGACGAACGGGGAGCGCACCCTGCGCATCGTCTCGACCTCGCGGGTGAGCCGGTCGCGCGCCTTGAGGTCGGCGGCGACGTGGGGATGCAGCACCTTGATGGCGACTTCGCGTCCCTCACCGTCGAGGCCCAGGTGGACGACCCCCATGCCGCCCTCGCCGATCTTCCTGACGAGGCGGTAGGGACCGAGGCGTTCTGGTGCTTGGGTGCTCATCGCCACCTTCCCCGCGTCATCCCCCGGAATTCCCCCCTAGGTTGTCGAGCTGGTCCGCCACTTCCTGGACGTTCAGCGGAGTCCATATGGCCTCCCCCTCAGGCTTGTCCCCGAACGTGCTGTAAGCGAAGATCAGCGAGAGCGCGGCACCCGCCGCGAGGACTCCCGCCATCACCATCGCCGCTGTTCTCGAGGGTACGAGCGATGAGAGCGTTCTGCGCATCTGCTTGCCCGGGCCTTCGACTCCGGGGCCCGCGCAGACCGTCCACAACGCGATCGCCGCGCCCCAGGCCAGCGCGTAGTAGGAGTCCATCCCGGCCACCACCGTCAGCAGCAGCGTCACCGGGAGCCCCAGGATCAGCGCGTAGAGCACCAGCGCCAGCGTGATGCCCGCCGACTTGGCCAGCGCCGCCGGGTAGGCGAACACCCGCACCACGTCGAGCGCCGCCGCGCCCGCCGCCCTGCGGGTGGCGAGCTGCGGCTGGGCCAGGTCGGCCGCGCGCAGCAGGATCGCGACCGGCAGGGCCACGATCGCCACCAGCACGGGCTTGAACACGGCCGCCACGATCATCAGCACCAGCAGCATGGCCCCGGCCACGCCGTACGCCCTGGACCGCTGCAGCGGCTTGCCCGGCTGCACGCCGGGGATGTACGGCTCCCGCTTGGTCAGCCGGTCGGGCTGGGCGGGCGGGAACTGCGGCTGGGCCGGGATGTAGGGAGGCGGCTGCACCGGGACCGGGTTGGGGCGCCCGTAGTCGGGCCCCGCCTGCGGGCCGGACTGGGGCCCCGGCTGAGGGTTCACCCGGCGGTAGTCGGGCGAGTCGGGGCGTACCCGCCTCGTCGGCACGTCGGTCTCGCCGTGCGGGGGCACGGCCGGGCCGTTGCCGGTGGCCGGCGCCGGCTGCGGCGGATAGACCCCCGCCTCGCGCTGGATCTGCCGCAGCTCCTCCGGCGACACCCTGCGGGTCGGCCACGGATCGGGCTGGTTGGGCAGCAGCGAGACGTACTGCTGGTCCTGCGGCTGCGGCGGAGCCGGCTGGTCCTGGTTCTCCAGCAGCCGCTTCGGCGTCACCGGCGGCGTGGAGATCTCATACGACGGCCGCTCCGTCACCTTCGGCGGCACCGCCGGCTCGGCCGGGCGCGGCACGGTGGAGATCTCGTCGGGCGAGGCGCTGTGCGCCGGCTTGGGCAACATCCGGGCGGTCTGCTCGGCCAGCTCGGCGGCCTTGGGCCGCTTGCTGGGGTTGCGCTGGAAGGCCGCCTTGAGCAGCGGCTGCAGCTCGGCCGGGGCCGCGCTGATGTCGGCCTTGCCCGCGGTGATGTTGTAGAAGATCATCTCCAGCGTGCCCTTGCCGAAGGGCGGCTGGCCGGTGCCCGCGTACAGCAGCGTGCCGGCCCAGGCGTGGATGTCGACCTCCGGGCCCGCCTCCTGACCCTCGATGATCTCCGGCGCCAGGTAGCCGGGCGTGCCGATGAACATGCCGGTCTGCGTCAGCCGCGTGGCGTCCACCGCCTGGGCGATGCCGAAGTCGATCAGCACCGGCTCGCCGTCCATGATCAGCACGTTGCCGGGCTTGAGGTCGCGGTGGATCACGCCGACCGAGTGCACCACGGCCAGCGCCGAGGCCACCCCGTGGGCGATCCGCAGCAGCGCCGGCAGGTCGAGCGGCCCGTCGTTCTTGACGATCTCGTCAAGCGGCGGGCCCGGCACGTAACGCGTGACGATGTACGGACGATGACCGGTCACATCGGCGTCGAGCACCTCGGCGATGTACTTGCTGCGCACCCGGCGCATGGTCTCGACCTCGCGCGAAAGCCGCCGCCTGGCGACCTCGTCGCCGGCGACCTCTCCGCGCAGGACCTTGATCGCCACCTGCCGCCCCTGAGGGTCGACAGCCAGGTGGACAACGCCCATCCCGCCTTCACCGAGCCGCCTGAGCAGCCGGTAAGGGCCTAGTCGGTCATCGTTCATGGCATGAAGCACCATACCGGCTTAATCCCCGCCCACGAGATGAACCATGAGGCCACATTCCCACTCGTACAACGTCCAGAACGGCCTCATCGGTTTCCCATCCAACGGTCTCGAATCGGCCTCGATTTCGTTCAGCCTGCCAGCGAGAGCACCTCTGCCCTCTTCAGGCCGGCCAGCGTGGCACCGGAGAGGGCCAGCTTCGACCTGCGCACCCCGCTGCCGATCACCACCTTCTGGTGCTCCGCGACGTGCGTGTCCACCAGGATCGGCCACTCCTCGGGCAGGCCGAGGGGCGTGATGCCGCCGTACTCCATGCCGGTCAGCTCGACCGCCTCCGCCATCGGGGCGAAGCTGGCCTTGCGGGCGTCGAGGTGCCTGCGCACCACGCCGTTCACGTCGACCCGCATCGTGGCGAGCACCATGCACGCGGCATGACGCGTCTCACCGCCCCGCTTGGCCGCCACGACGACGCAGTTGGCGGACTCGTCGAGGGTCACGCCGTACTTCTCGCAGAACGCCGCGGTGTCGGCCAGATCGGGATCGATCTCGGCCACCTCGACACCCTCCAGGTCCTGTACGGCACGCGCCACCGGGTCGGCCAGCAGGTCGATCCGTGCGGTGGCGGGCACCCAGTGCAACGTCATTCCATCTCCTCGATCGCCTTTCCCAGGAGCCTACTTGCGCTTCCGGGAGCAGCGGGCGGCGTCACGGAGACTGCAGCACTCTCCTGTGCAGTTGAGTGACGGCGCTACGGGCGGACTCCATGGCCCCCGCCTGCCAGGCGATCAGATGGGTGAGCCAGTCGCCCGCGAAGTAAACCCTTCCGGCGGGGCGTTGCAGAAGAGTGAAGGACGAATCAACGGACGGCCAGCGCACCCAGCCGCCCTGGATGTGCTCCTGACGTTCCCAGGCGATGGAGACGCTGGACAGGACGTTCTGGCGGTACTTCTCACCGTGGATCTTCTTGCCCTGGGTGAGCGCCCTGCGCCGCCTGTCCTCCGGGGTCAGGGCGCCGTACAGCTCGGCTGCGCGCTCGGTGTTGTAGTAGCCGACGAGCAGGCCGCGCTCGGCGTGGTAGTCGTGCGAGGGGTACCAGATGTGGGTGAGGTCGAGGTCGGTCTCTGTGACGCCGCCGTAGATCCGGTCCTCCAGCTCCCACCAGCGCCTGCCGTACTCCAGGCCGATCTTGCCGGCGGCGATCGGGACGGGGGTGGCGAGCGCGGTGCCGACCTGGGCGCCGAGGTTGTGCGGGATTCCGGCGAGCAGGTGGGGCGGGAGGGTGGCGATGCAGTAGTCGGCCTTGATCGTGCCGCCGGTGTAGGCGACCTCGACGCCGTCGGCCAGGGTGGTGATCTTCGTGACCTTGGCGCCGGTCCTGATCCGGTCCTGGCCGACGGCCTGCTGGAGCTTGGTGACGATGGCGTCCATGCCGCCGACGGGCTGGAACATGGGGGTGGCCTGCTCGTAGCCGAAGTCGTTGGTGATGGCGCGGCCGGTGCCGGCGGCGAGGACCTGGTGGAGCGTGCCCGGGTCGGGCAGGGCGGTGCCACCGTCCAAGGCCGGATATCTCGTGAAACCGCGGCGCTCGGAGCCCGCGTAGTCCAGCTTCGGGCCCAGGTCGCCGAAGCGCCTGAGGAACTCCAGCAGGCGCTCCCTGTCGTGCTCGGTGAGGGTCTTGTCCAGGGCTCCGAGGTTCGTGGCCTTGGCCAGTAGTTCGGCGATGTATCCGTACATGTCGGCTCGGGCCGTGCGGGCCCTGACCGTCTGGCCGTTGGTGTGGACGTAGGCGGAGGCGTTGTTGTTGATGAACGTCTCGATGGGGATGCCCAGCTCACGGCAGTAGTCGAGGGTCACCATCCACTGGGCGATGCGGCCGGGGCCGGCGTTGAAGTACACGCCCGCGCCGAACTTCACGTCCTGCGCGGAGCCGTTCAGCTCGGTCAGGCGGTCGCCGCCGCGCAGCGTGAGGTTCCGGCCGCCGGCCCGCTGCCGGGCTTCGAGCAGCGTGCAGTCGTAGCCGGCCTTGCCCAGCTCGTACGCGGCGGTCAGCCCCGCCACGCCCGCGCCGAGGATCACCACCTTGGCCGACGCCCTGCCGCTCAGCGTGAAGTCGCTGCGCCGCGGCGGCGTGTACGCCTTGTCCTGCTCGGCCGGGGCCAGCCCGAGCGCGCCCATCGCGGCGTACATGGCGCCCGCGCCACCGGCCGCGCCGATCCCGACGAGCAACCCCCGCCGGGTCAGCGCGCCCTTCCCGCTCCCCTCAGCCATAGGGCCCGCTGCCGCAGGCGACCTGCCCCGCGATGCTGGCGAACAGGCCGAACAGGGCCATGATCTGCGCGAAGTCGTCGGTGGTGAACTCGGTGTGCCGCGTCCCCGCCGCCTTGACGCCCGGGATCAGCGACACGGCCGCCGCGATGGCGGTGGAGTTCCACTCCACCCCGAGCGTGTACGGCGCCTCCACCACGTACGGCGTGAAGTCGGTCAACCGCCCCAGTGCCCGCGCCGTGGCCTCACGGATGCGGGCCTGGGCGACGACCGGCGGCAGCAGCTCGGCCGAGAACTTGTCGATCCCCTTCTTCACCGCGACGGTCTCGACGTCGCCGAGCAGCTCGCGGGCCTCCTCACCGACGGCCTCGTCCCCGGTCACCAGCGCCACCGGCACCCCGTGGAACCCGGCGCACGCCGCGACCAGCCTGGTCTCGCCGCACAGCTCGCCGTTGAGGTAGACGTTCTGGATCTCCTTGCCCATCCACGTGTGGTTGAGCACCCCGTGCGGCACGCCGGCGCGGGCGTGGTAGCCCACGAAGCACGCCGCCTGGAACGACCCGTCGAGCCCGTGCGCCATCCGCTGCGCCTTGCCGGGCCCCCTGATCAGGCTCGCCCGGGGGTCGAGCAGGTCGATGCGGAGGTTCTTGGTGGAGCCGTGGGCGTCGTTGACCAGCACGCCGCTCGCCCCGGCCGCGAACGCGCCCTCCACCGCGGCGTTCGCGTCGGCCGTCATCAGCTCGCAGCCCCGCTCGTACCCGCGCTTGCCCGCGTGCATCTCCTCCGGGTCGGTCAGACCCGTCACGCCCTCCATGTCCACCGACAGATAGACCTTCACGCACTCCCCCAAGACTCGACCCTGGCCACTTCGGACTCCGTCATCAGCCCCACGTTCGCCTCGATGAACGCGGCCGCCTGCGCCCGCCACCGCTCCGGGATCTCCTCCAGGGCCGGCGGGTAGCAGTGGTCCAGCCAGCTCGTGGACTCCTCCGAGACGTCGAAGTAGTCGAGCGCCGGGGCGAACACCGTGTTCTCGATCCCGGGGACGCGGGCCAGTCCGTACTGGATCATCTCCTGACCCCCGTACGGCGGCTTCTTGAGGTACTTGCGGGCCATCGGACGGTCGGCGGTGATCGGCGTGTCGAGCGGGCGGCGCTCCACGGCGGCCTGGATCAGCTCCTTGTACAGGCACTTGCCGCAGTTGCGGCACGGCCCGTCGGTGCCGCGCAGGCACCAGCGGACCTGCTCCCTGAGCGGCGACCCCAGAGCCAGGCGCATGGTGACGGCCTCGCTCACGCCGCCCACGGGCAGCACGATGTGCACGCCCGCGGCGGCGAACAGGCGGCCCCACCTGCCGTGGGGCGCCCACATGGGATTGTCGGGGGTGAAGCGCCACAGGTAACGCCCGCCGCCCAGCCAGCGCGAGCCCATCTCGTAGCCGAAGCCCAGGCCGCCCAGGTCCAGCCGGTCGGCCAGGAGCAGGGCGCCGGCGGCCACCGCGTGGTGCTCCGGGTAGCCCGGGCGGGGCTCGGCCAGGGTGTACTCCAGGTCGGAGGTGACCGTGCTCAGCTCGCGGCCGGTCCCGGCGGCCAGCTTGGCCAGCACGTCGGAGCGGTAGTGCGGCCAGCGGTTCGGGACGCGTGGGTGAGCGACCCTGCGGAAGTGCACGAACGGGGCCTCGGGGAAGATCGTGGCCGCGGCCACGGAGTCGGCGCCGCCGCTGTAGGAGATCGCCAGCCTGGCCCCCGGCCGCCGGGGCTCGGCGCCCACCGGCCCGGCCTCGACGCCCCAGCCGTCGTGCAGCGCCCGCGCCAGCTCCGCCGAGACGGCCCGGTCGAAGGTGATCCGCTTCCTGGTCCACGGGGCCACGATCGTCCAGGCGGCCACGGCGAACAGGTCGGGGTGCGCGTCGTCGGGGACGCCGCCGATGGAGCACGAGTTGATGGCCAGCTTGATCGGGTACTCGTCGGACGCCTGGCCGGTGATCTCGTCCTCGGGGTCCAGGCGGAACGTCAGGTTCGCGCCCGCGCTCCAGGTCACGCGCACGGTTGCTCCTCCGGCCTCCCCGGCTCCCCACGCCTGGCCCGCAGCTCGTCGATGGCCTGCCAGACCAGCACCTCGTTCTGCAGCACGCCGTCCATGGCCCTGGCCGTCTCCTGGGCCAGGCGGTGGGTGTCGTCGAGCTTGGCCTTCAGCGCCGGGTCAGGCTTGGCAGCCGGAGCCGCCGCCGCGGGGCGGGCGTCGCGCAGCCGCTCGACCTCCCGCTGCAGCGTCGCCATCTCCCGCCTCAGGGTCTGGACCTCCCAGAGCGCGTCCCGGATGTCCTGACGGTGATCGGCGATGGAGATGTAGCGGGAGTCGAACCACGTACGCACGGCCTTCCTGAGCCGGGCTGGGACGGGGACGCGCATCATGAAACGCCACCATAGTGGCAAACCCCCATCGAGATGGACGACCCTTACCGAATGCGTTGACTTCCCGTTGCGGGTGCCACGTCCGGCGTTTCACGGGTCTCGGATATGCCGAACGGTCGGACACGTCCCGCACATGAGTGGTAACGTTCCGCGACATGCCCTCCTCCGTGCATGAGGCGTTGAACGCCTTGTTTCGGAACCGGCCCTCTCTCGCCGTCGATCTGCTCTGCGACGTGTTCGACATCGATCTGCCCTCCGACACCCTGGTCGAGGTGGCGCCGGCCGGGCTGGGCGTACCGGTGTCACTGAGCTGGTGCGAGCCTGCGCACAGCGTCATCGTGGAGCTCCAGCACACCGTGTCCGAGGAGGACCGGCAGGGCTGGGCGCGCCGCAGCGCCGCGCTCTGGCTGCGGCTGCGGCGCCCGGTGCTGGTGCTGGTCCTCGCCCCGGACGCCGGGGTCTACGACTGGGCGGCCCAGCCCGTGGTCACCAGCCTGCCCGGGTACGTGCTGCACCCGCTGGTCGTCGGGCCCGAGCAGGTGCTGCCGATCTCCGACCCCGCGCACGCGGCGGAGTGCCTGGAGCTGGCGGTGCTGTCCGTCCTGTCCCACGGGGACGACGAGGCGGTGGTGGGGACGTTCCTGGAGGCGCTGGCCAAGACGGAGGAGAGCCATGGCGCCCGCTACTACGAGTACGCCTACCGGCTGGCGTCCACGGACGTCCGGCGGGTTCTGGAGGAGACCATGGCGTCCGCCACGTGGCCTGTCTACAGTCCGTTCGCCCGCGAGCACTTCAGCAGGGGGCGGGCGGCCGGGCTGTCGGAGGGCAAGGCGCGGGCCGTGCTGGCGGTGCTGCGGGCGCGGGGCGTGAACATCACGGACGACGCGCTGACGGCCATCACGGCCTGCGCCGACCAGGCGCAGCTCGACGAGTGGGCGCATCGCGCGGCGACCGCCCTGACCATCGAGGAGCTGTTCGTCTGACCCGTTCGGGGTGCGGCGGGGCAGGGCCGGCCGACGGCCGGCCCAGGAGATCGGGGCGGCCGACGGCCCGCCCGGCAACGGGCTGCCGGCCCCGTGAACTTCGGGCGGCCGACGGCCCGCCCGGCAACGGGCTACCGGCCCGTGAACTTGGGCTTGGCCTTCTCCGCGAACGCCCGCAGCCCGATCTTGGCGTCGTCGGTGGCGAACAGCCCGGAGAAGTGCAGCCGCTCGATCTCCATCCCGGTGTCCAGATCCGTCTCCAGCCCGTGGTCCACGGCCTGCTTGGCGGCCCGCAGCGCGACCGCGGGCCCGCCCACGAAGGTGGCGGCCCACTCCAGCGCGGCGGTGTAGACCTGCTCGTCCGGCACTACCCGATCCACCAGCCCGAGCGCCAGCGCCTCGGCGGCGGCCACGTGCCGGCCGGTGAAGATGAGGTCCTTGGCCCGGGCGGGCCCGATCAGCCGGGGCAGCCGCTGGGTGCCGCCCGCGCCCGGGATGATGCCGAGCAGGATCTCCGGCTGCCCCAGCTTGGCCGACTCGCCCGCGACCCGGAAGTCCGCGCAGAGCGCCAGCTCGCAGCCGCCGCCCAGGGCGTAGCCGGTGATGGCGGCGAGGACCGGCTTGCCGATCTTGGCCACCGCGGTGAAGCAAGCCTGGAGTGTCCCGGAGTGGGCGGCCATGTCGGCGTACGACATGTCGGCCATCTCCTTGATGTCCACGCCGGCGGCGAACACCCGCTCCCCGCCGTACAGGATCACCGCCTGCACCTGCGGATCGGCGTCCACGAGAGCCGCAGCCTCCGCCAGCTCCTGCTGGACCTGGCCGTTGAGGGCGTTCATCTTCGGCCGGTCGAGACGGATCGTGGCGATCTGGTCGGCCACCTCGACGCTCACAAACTCACCCATGTGATCGAACCTAACAGGTGCTCACCGGCCCGCCGCCGCGGACTTGACGGCGTCCACGGACTTCTTGCTGCGCGAGACCCGCACCAGCGCGGCCGACAGGCGGGCCAGCTCGTCGCCCGAGTGCGCCAGCTCGGCCAGCGGGCGGGCCTGGCGGGGCAGCCCCAGCTTGCCCGCGCCGTCCAGCACCCGCCGGTCCAGGTGCGGCGCGACCTGCGGCCAGACGGCCTGGACCTCGCGCAGGAAGATGTCGGCGCCGGTCGGCCCGATGCCGGGGAACTCCATCAGCAGATCCATGAGCCGCCGCTCGTCGCCGCCCGCCTCGTCGCGCAGGCGGCGCAGGTCGCCCTTCCAGCGGTCCATGATCAGGTCGGCGCCGTCGCCGAGCATCGTGGCGGTGCGCTCGTCGTAGCGACGGTAGTGGCCGCGGCCCAGCGCGTCCACCCGGTCCTGCCAGCTCGCCTCGCGCATCCCCCTGGGCGTGCCGTACCCGGCCGCGAACAATTCCTTGGCGGCGGCCACCGCGACCTCCGCCGAGATGCGGGCGCTGAGCAGGGTGGCCAGGACCAGCAACTGGTAGAGCGGTTTGGGCTGGTCCGCCAGCTTGATGCCGGCCTCGGCCGCGTACGTGCGGCCGTAGCGGTCGAGCAGGGCGTCCAGCACGGCTGCGTCGGTCTTCCCCATGCCGCTGCGCCTACCCGGGACCCGCCGGGGCATGCCGGGCCCGGGTTTGGGCCGGTGGACGAGGGGGAGGCGGAGTTCTTCCACTGAGTGAAGGAGCAGGTCGTGCTGACATTGACCGACAACGCCGTGGTCGCCATCCGGGACCTCATGGTCGGGGAGGACGTGCCCGCCGACGCGGGCCTGCGCATCTCCCCCAAGGCCGACGAGGCGGGCACGCTGGAGGTCTCGCTGGCGAGCACTCCACAGGCCGGGGACCAGGTGGTGGAGAAGGAGGACGTGCGCGTGTTCGTCGCCGAGGAAGCGGTGCCGATCCTCGACGACAAGTCGCTGGACGCCCAGCCGGGCGCGCCGGGGCAGCCGACGTTCCGGCTCGACCGCCGGACCTGACCTCTTCAGCCCTGGTCGGAGTCGTTCTCGGGCGGCCGGGTGTCGCCGAGGCCGAACAGGCCCACCAGCGTCCCGTCCGCCTGGGTGACCACCACGTGGTCCACCTTCGCCTGGTCCATGCGCCGCACCAGCGGGTCGATCTCCTCGCTCGGGCGTACGGTGGTGGCGCCGACCCGCATCACGCCCTCGGCGGTGCCGTCGAGGTCGGCGCCCTTGAGCTCGCGGGAGCCGATCACGCCCTGAACGACGTCGTCCTCGTCCACCACGACGGCCAGGCCCGCCGGGTCGGCGATGATGCGCTCGGTCAGCATGTCCAGCGGGTCGTCCAGGGCGGCGGTCACCGGGTCTCTTCGCACGTTCCTGGACACCAGGGCGGCGTGGCCGTCGTACGGCAGGTCGGCGGAGAGCCAGTCCATCTTCCCGACCCCGTAGTCGTACACCTCCTCGAACCCCAGCCGTCCGAGCCGGTGCGCGGCCCGCGGGCTCAGGTCGCAGAGCCAGTCGTGGCAGTAGACGATGACCGGACGCCCCCGTTCGAGCGGCGGCGCGCCGTCGATGCGGCCGAGCGGCAGGTTGACGGCGCCCGGCAGGTGCGCCCACTGGTACTCGCGTTCGGGCAGCACCTCGACGAGCTGCGCCTGTCTGGTGGCGAGCAGGTCGTGCACGGCGTCGCGGTCGATGATGTGCGTCATGCCCGCCCCGTACCCGGTGATCTGTCTGGGGCACCGCCTGCCTCGGCAACCGCTGCGGCAACTCGGGCCCGCGGCGGCTCGTCCGGCGGCGCCGGTGGCCGGGTACGTGGTGGTGTCCGACCGCCTGAACGTGCGCGGCCTCGATCAGCCCTGCTTGACCGCCTGGATGTGCGCGGTCGCGGTCGCCACGGCGACGGGCTCGCCGTCGGGGCCGAGTAACTCACCGGACATGAAGCACACCTGACGCCCGCGCCGCACCACCCTGCCCCGCCCCACCAGCCGGCCGGGGCGGGCCGGGCGGAGGAACTGGACGTGCAGGTCGAGCGTCGGCGCGAATCGACCCGGCGGCAGCGTCGCGACCAGCGCCGGCCCGAGCGTGTCATCGAGCATCGCCGCCAGGAAGCCGCCCTGGACGACACCCACCGGGTTGGTGAAGCGCTCATCCGCCGTGAACGCCACCTCGATCGTCCCCTCGTCGGGGTCCACGTGCAGCAGCTCCCAGCCGAGGGTGGTGGCGGCGGGGGGCGGCTGCGCGCGGCCGGCCAGCACGTCCCAGAACGGGCCTTCGCGGGTGGGTGTCTCCATGGAGCCATTGAACGGGACGGGACCGACAGAAATCCGTGCGGAGAAGGGGCTTTCACACCTCGGGTTAGGCTGCTGTGAGTAAGCCGATGGACGAGCAGAGGAAGGCGGCTGGCCACATGAGCGCGCCGGGCCATCTGACGACGGAGGCCGGAAAGGATCGTGGAGTTGTGCTCGCTGACCAGATGGATCGCATGATCGCGCTGGCGGAGGAGGCGCAGGGGGAGGAGACCTGGGCGTTCGATGCGCTCAGCCGGTTCGTGGTGGGTTGTGTGGGGGCGGGGCTGGATCCGCTGGGGGCCGTCTCGGGGGCGCGGGCGGGGGATGTCGCCGCCGCCACCGAGACCCGTACGGCCGGCGCCGCGGCGGGCGACGGTGCGGCGGGCGGGCGGCTGCTGAAGGTGCTCGGAGAGATCGTGCAGGCGGGGCATGGTGAGGGTGCGCTGCGGGCCGATGTGGGGGTCGGTGACGTGGTGGGGGTCGTCGGGCTGCTCGTCCGGGGGGTGCCCACGGTGCCTGGAGGGCTGGGCGAGGAGCTGCGGGAGCGGGGGGCGCGGCTGGTGCTCGCCGGGATGCGGGCCCATCCCGCGCCGCTGCCGCCTGGTGCGGCGTTGACGGCCGAGGAGTTGGTGCGGCGGGTGTCGGGGTAGGGCCGGGCGCCGTTCGCGTTGCGCCGGACTCCGCCGCACGACGACTCGCCGACCCGGCGCCTGCAAGGCGACGCGTGGTTGCGCCGGCGGTCCCGGTTGTCACGCGGGGCCGTGCGGTGCCGCCATGGTCACTGGTCCTCGTCGGGTGTGCCGGAGGCGAGGCGCCGCTGCCCGGCGCACCGCCGCCCCCACGCGTCAGGCGAGGACGGCGGCACGAAGCCGGGCAAGGCAGGGGTCAAACGGGCGGCGGGAAGCCCGTCAGGCCATGGGGGATCCCGCGTCGTACGGCCTGGACGATCTCCTGGTGGAGGCGGGGCCCGGGATCGGTGGCGGGCGCCAGAGGGCTGCCCTCGATCTCGTACCACTCGTCGGCGTCCAGATACTGCACCCGCACAGTCACCCGCTCCCCCACCACCACCGTCCGCACCGTCACCTCACCGGTGATGACGCCGACCTCCTCGGTCATCACCCCGCCGGGCCCGGCGACGACGCTGGTCTCGTAGGTTTCGGCGCTCACTGCGCCCCGTAGCAGGTCGCCACCATCTCATCCAGCGCGTCCCGCTCGGCGGCGGTGACGGTGAGGTCGTAGCGGGACTTGACGTCGATCCAGGCCCGGCTGTACGTGCACCAGTACGACCGCAGCGGCGGCCGCCACTGGTCGGGTGACTGGTCGCCCTTGGAGCGGTTGGAGGCGGCCGAGACCGCGAGGAGCTGGGGCCCGTCCAGGTCGTTGGCGAACTGCCTGCGCCGGGCGTCCGTCCAGGTGTCGGCGCCCGAACGCCAGGCCTGGGCCAGCGGCACCATGTGGTCGATGTCGAGGCTGGAGGCGTCGGTGAAGTCCTTGCCGTCGTACACGCTGTGCCAGGTGCCGCTGATGGCGCGGCAGTTCTCGTCCTGCTTGACGTCGGCGCCGTCGCGGGCGAGGACGGTCTCGCGGGTGTCGCAGGAGTGGCCCTGCTGGGTCCAGTGCGGGAAGCGGGAGCGGCTGTAGCCGGTCATCGGGCGGGGTTCGGCGGTGACGAGCTGCTGGAGCTGGGCCTGGGCGGCTGGGGCGGAGAGGGTGGGTGGGAGTTCGGTGGGGGAGGCGGCGCTCGTGCCGGTCGCCGGGATGAGGACCAGGAGGGTCGTGGTCGCGGCGGTGGCCGTGCGAGCGGGCCATGATCGCAATGAGAACATGGCTCACGACTACAGTGTTGATTACTTTCTGTAGTCGGAGACACCGCCCACTTGTCACTTACAGTGACGACCTTGGGGTGGTCTTGGGATTCAGTCGGTGCCCGAGAGGCGTTCGACGCCGCGGAGCAGCGCCGAGTGGTCGAGGGCGCCGTCGCCGACCGCGTTCGCCGACGCGACGAGCTGCGCCACCAGGGCGCCGAGCGGCAGCACGACCCCCGCCTCGCGGGCGGCCGAGGTGACGATGCCCAGGTCCTTGTGGTGCAGGGCGAGGCGGAAGCCCGGCTCGAAGGAGTGGCCGACCATGTTGGCGCCCTTCTGGGTCAGCACGGCCGAGCCCGCCAGCCCGCCGCCGAGCACCTCCAGCGCCGCCTCCAGATCCACCCCGTACGCCCGCAGGAACACCACCGCCTCCGCCAGCGCCTCGAGGTTGGCCGCCACGATGAGCTGGTTCGCGGCCTTGACCGTCTGGCCGGAGCCGCTCGGCCCCACGTGCACGACGGTTCTGCCGACCGCGTCGAACACCGGCCTGGCCGCCTCGAACGCGTCGGCCTGCCCGCCGACCATGATGGACAGGGCCGCGTTCCTGGCGCCGGCCTCACCGCCAGAGACGGGCGCGTCGAGGTAGCGCAGGTCGCGGCGGCCCGCCTCCGCGGCCAGCTCGCGGGTGACGTCGGGGCGGATCGAGGAGAAGTCGATGATCAGCGTGCCCGGGGCGGCGTGCTCGAAGACGCCGCCGGGGCCGGTCAGCACCTCCTGGACGTCGGGCGAGTCGGGCACCATGAGCGCGACGACCTCGGCGCCCGCCACGGCGTCGGCGATCGACTCCGCCACCCGCCCGCCGGCCTCCGCCAGCGGCCGCGCCTTCTCGGGCGTGCGGTTGTAGCCGGCCACGGCGTGCCCGGCCCGGACCAGGTGGACGGCCATGGGGCTGCCCATGATGCCGAGGCCGATGAAGGCGATGGCGGTCACGTCGATGTACCTTCCCTCCGGTTGTGGGTGGTCGCGCGCCTGTGGCGTACAGGTCGTCACGCTGACGCGCGTTGTTCCCGGGGCAGCCAGGCGAACGCGTCCGGCCCCTTGGCCTGGTACTCGAGGCCGACGTAACCGTCGTACCCGGCGGCGCGCACGGCGTCGATCCACTGCCGCAGCGGCAGCTCGCCGCTGCCCGGGGCGCCCCTGCCGGGCGCGTCGGCGATCTGTACGTGGGCGACGCGCGAGCCGTACCGCTCGATGACGGCCGGGACGTCGTCACCGTTGACGGCCAGGTGGTAGAAGTCGGCGAGCAGCCCCGCGCCGGGCACCCGGTCGAGCACGGCCACCGCGTCGGCCACCGTGCGCAGCGGGTAGCGGGGTGCGCCGCTGACCGGTTCGAGCAGCACGGTGCCCGGCACGCCGGCCACGCAGGCGGCCAGCAGCTCGGCGGCCAGCTCGTCCTGCTCCTCGGCGGAGGCGCCCTCGACGCGGTTGCCGTACAGGGCGTTGAAAGCGCGGCAGCCGAGCCGCTCGCCGATCTCCGCCACCACGGGGATGTTGTCGAGCAGCTCGCGCGAGCGGCCCGGCCACGACACCACGCCGCGGTCGCCGCCCGGCATGTCGCCGGCGAAGAAGTTGAGCCCCGTGAGCCGGACCCCGGCGTCCTCGACCGCCCGGACGAACGCGTCCACCTCCCGGTCACCCGGCACCGCCACGGGCCACGGCCACCAGAACTCCACGGCCGCGAACCCGTCGGCCGCCGCCGCGGCGGGGCGTTCGAGCAGCGGCAGGTCCGTGTAGAGGATGGAGCAGTTGACGGTCCACTCGGTCACGCGAAGGCCCTCTTCCGGATGGCTCGGCGGGCGCCCCTCGCCTGGTCGGGACGGTGGACAGGCGCGGACGTGCCCGCTCGGGGTTCGTCATACTAGTCCTCCCGATCTCCGGCGTTCCTGGCGGAACCATGCGCCGGCCCTCGCCCCGTACGAGATCCAGGGGTGGCAGGTGTGTCGCAGGGGCAACATGAAGCCAGGGCGGGTCTATGATGTTGGAAAGTAAAGCGGCTGGAGGTCGGGCATGCGGATGTCGCAGTGGGCGCACGACACGTTCGGGCAGCGCGTCCCCCTGATCAGACAGGGCATCGCCGAGGCGCTGTCGGTGGCGCTGGAGAATGCGCTCGACGCGCAGAAGGTGGCGCAGACCGACCATCTGCACCCGTTCGGGTTCACGCTGATGTCGCGCAAGTTCGAGGCGCTCGCCGAGGCCTTCGAGGACCTGGGTGACGTGCGCGTGGTCAAGCCCGGCGGCTCCCAGCACGAGCTGGTGGTGCTCGACGGCAAGCTGCTGTTCCCCTTCCGCTACGCCAAGGACCGCTCGATCAGCGTGATGAGCGCGCGCATCGGCGACGGGCGGCCGTCGGCGCTGGTGCAGGCGCTGTTCAACCGGTTCGGGCCCGAGCCCCGGATGCGGCAGCTCGCGCTGCACGACATCGCGCCGCACGCCGTCCCGGTCGCCGAGGCGCTGGGCGACCTGCCGGAGGACACCCGGCTGGTGCTGATCGCCTACGCCTGCAACGCGCACGCCGGGCTGCTCGACGCCTGGTGGGGCGAGGCGGAGCTGCTCGACCGCACCGGCAGCCTGCGCTGGCACCACTGCGAGGAGATCCCGCTCGTCCAGGAGAGCGCGGCGCCCGCCCGGCGCGAGGGCGAGGCCGCGGCCTTCGACCAGGGGGTGCTCCCCTCCCCCGCGCTCAACCCGCGCACGGGCGCCGCCCGGCTCGCGGCGCCCGTCAGCGAGCCGCTCCCGTTCGGGCCAGAAGCCGCCAGCGGTGCATGACTCCGGCACGCGACCGCCGCGTGACGCGGCCGGGCAGGTCTCCAGGGCGGGCGGGCCGAGCCCGCAGGCGGTCGCCGACGCGTTCGACGCCACCCGCCTCACCCAGGCCCGCCACCTGGCCGCGCTCACCAAGAAGGAGGTCGCCGAGCACCTCGGCGTCTCCCCCGCCGCGGTCGGCCAGTACGAGTCCGGCGTCACCCGGCCACGCCCCGACCTGATCCCGCGGCTGGCCGAGGTGCTGTCGGTGCCGATGGCGTTCTTCCTGCCCGGGCGCCCGCACGGCAAGCTCGACGGCTCCATGGCGCACTTCCGCAGCCTCCGCTCCACCCGCGCCTACCAGCGGGCCAAGGCCGTGGCGTTCGTCGAGCAGGTGTGGGAGCTCACCTACGCGCTGGAGAAGCGCGTGCAGCTGCCCCTCGTCGACCTGCCCGGGTTCGCGGGCGGCGAGATGCATTCCGACCTGCCGCGCGACCCGGCGGGGGCGGCCCGCGCGCTGCGCGCCCACTGGGGGCTGGGCACCGGCCCGATCAGCCATCTCGTACGCCGGATGGAGTCGCACGGCATCGTCGTGGCCTTCCCCCGGCACGATCCCGACGCGGTCACCGTCGACGCCTTCTCCACCTCCAGCCTGCCGCGCCCGATCGTGGTGCTGACGCCCAACCGGTTCGACGACATCTACCGTCACCGGTTCACCGCCGCCCACGAGCTGGGGCACCTGGTGCTGCACGGTGACACGGCGGCGGGTGACACGCAGCAGGAGCGGGAGGCCGACGCGTTCGCGGCCGAGTTCCTCACGCCGCGTGACAGCATCCTGCCGCAGCTTCCGCTCCGTGCCGATCTGCGGCGGCTGGCCGAGCTGCGGCAGACGTGGGGGGTGTCGGTCGACTCGCTGCTCTATCGGTGCAGGGAGACGGGGCTGCTGTCCGACTCCGCCGCCGGGCGGGCCTACCAGCGGCTGGCGGCGCTGCGCGATCAGCCCGGGTTCACCAACGAGCCGGTCTCGGGGTATCCGGGGGAGCAGCCGGTGCTGCTGGCGGAGGCGTTCGAGCTGGCCGGGCGGGAGAGCGGGCTGAGCGCGGCCACGCTGGCGCAGGAGCTGGCCTGGCCCATCGCACGGGTGCGCGAGCTGATCGGGCTGCCGGATCGGCGGCCTTCGCTGAAGCTCGTCCCCTGAACTCGTCCACTGACCTCGTCCACTGAACTCGTCCCACTGAAGCTCGTGCCCTGACCCCGGGCGCCACCCGTGTGGTGGCGGTCACCGGGGCTCGGCGCGTGGGGTGGCGGTCAGGGTGAGGCTGCCCGGCAGGGCGGCGACGGCTTCGTGGAAGCGGGCGGCGAGGGCCGGCACGGAGGGGCGCTCGCCCGCCGTGGCGGCCCACCCGCCGACCGCGACCCGCCACGCCGCCACCAGCATGTCGCCCGCCAGCCGCGTACGCGGATCGTCGGGCAGGTCGAGCCGCCGGTGCAGCACCTCCAGCACCGCCCCCAGGGTGCTCTCGCAGAAGTGCAGGTTGTGGGCGTCCATCGAGGACGTCTCACGTGACAGCCGGTGGCTCAGCGCCGCCCGCCCCGCCCACGCCTCGTCGGCCACCCGGTCCAGCGCGGCCAGCAGGGTCGCCTCCATCAGCTCCATCAGCGGCCGCCCGTCCGCCGGGATGGTCTCCAGCTCCTCCAGGAAGGCCCGCCACATGTCGTGCAGCGGCGCCATCGCGACGTCCTCCTTGCCGCCGAAGTAGCGGAAGAACGTGCGCTTGGAGACCTCCACCTCCTCGCACAGCTCGTCCAGCGTGACCGCGCCGTAGCCGCGCGTGCCGAACAGGTCGAGTGCGGTGTCGATCAGGGCCTGTCGGGTGCGCAGCTTCTTGCGCTCGCGCAGCGGCGGGGCGGTGGTCATGCCAGGCAGTGTATGCGAGCGGCGAACGCCCCTTGAGCGCTAACGCCACTGAGTGGCATATGGTGGTCCTGCTTCTGGCAGCCAGACAAGAAAGGCGCCCGCTCATGCGTGCTCTGCTCATCGACCGTTCGACCGACTCCGGCCTGCGCCTCGCCGATACCACCGACCCCGTGCCCGAGCCGCACCAGGCCCTCGTCCGCGTGCATGCCACCTCGCTCAACTTCGGGGAGGTCAAGCACGGCCTCGCCGGTGCCGCCGACGGCGCCGTGCCGGGCTGGGACGCGGCGGGCGTGGTCGAGCGCGCCGCCGCCGACGGGTCGGGCCCGGCCGAGGGCACCCCGGTGATCACCATCGGGCTCGACGGCGCGTGGGCGGAGCTGCGGGCCGTGGACACCTCGACGCTCGGCGTCGTCACCGCCGGAGCCGACCTCGGGGCGATCAGCACGGTCCCGGTCGCGGGCGCCAGCGCCCTGCGCGCGCTGCGCAGGATCGGGCCGCTGCTCGGCAGGCGCGTGCTGGTGACGGGCGCCACGGGCGGCGTCGGCCGGTACGCCGTGCAGCTCGCCCGCCGCGCCGGCGCCCACGTCCTCGCCTCCACCTCGAACCCGGCGAGGCACGGCGACGAGCTGCGCGCGCTGGGCGCCCACGAGGTCGTCGCGCACCCCGGGGAGACCGGCGGCCTGGTGGACGGGGTGATCGACAACGTCGGCGGGCCCCAGCTCGTGGCGGCGTTCGACAGGCTGGCGGCGCACGGCACGCTGGTGTCCGTCGGGCACGGGACGGGCGAGGCGGAGACGTTCCCGTTCGGCGCGATGTTCGGCGACGAGGGGCGGCACGACCGCTCCATCGTCACCTTCTACCTGCTGGACGGCGCGGACCTGGTGCCCGACCTGACCTGGCTGGCCGCCCGCGTGGCCGCCGGCGACCTGGACCCGGGCATCTCCTGGCGCGGCGGGTGGGAGCGGGCGGACGAGGCCGTCGCCGCCCTGGTCGAAGGCCGGTTGCACGGCAAGGCGGTGCTCGACGTCGGCTGACGGCTTGACCTGAAGCAAGCTTGAGGTTGCACGCTCGTAGGAAGCACCGCCACCTACGAGGGGAACATCATGCACGCCGTCGTCCTGCACGCCTTCGGCCCCGCCGAGAACCTCGGCTACGAGACCGTCCCCGACCCCGAGCCCGGCCCCGGCCAGGTCCGCATCGCCGTCAAGGCGGCCGGCGTGCACCTGGTGGAGACCATGATGCGCGCCGGCCTGGCCAGCGACTCGCTGCCTCCGCTGCCCGAGCTGCCGTCGATCTTCGGCGGCGAGGTGTCCGGGGTGGTGGACGCCGTGGGCCCCGGCGTGGACCCCGCCTGGATCGGGCGCGAGGTGGTGACCGCGGGCGGCCGTCCCGGCGGCTACGCGGAGCTGGCCGTGGCCGACCTGGACGGCCTGCACCGGCTGCCCACCGGGCTGAGCCACGAGGCAGCCGTGGCGATGATCGTCACAGGGGTCACCACGCTGCAGTTCCTCGACGTCGCCGAGCTGACCTCCTCCGACGTCGTCCTCGTGACCTCCGCCGCGGGCGGGATCGGGCGGCTGATCATCCAGTACGCGCGCCGCCTCGGCGCCCAGGTGATCGGCGCGGCGGGCGGCGCCGCCAAGGTGGCGGCCGTCCGCGAGCTGGGCGCCGACTTCGCCGTGGACTACGACCAGCCCTCCTGGCAGGAGGAGGCCGCCTCGTGGCTGGGCGGCAGGAAGGTCACCGCCCTGCTGGACGGGGTGGGCGGCGACAAGGCGCGGGCGGCGTTCGAGCTGCTGGCCGACGGCGGCCGGTACGTCACCATCGGCAACGCCTCCCAAGGCGACTTCACGCCGGACCCCGCGACGGTCGAGCAGCGCGGCCTGACCGTGACGAACGCGCTGCTCCTGCTGCTCGGCCGGCCGCAGGAGCGGCCCGCGTACGAGGTCAGGGCGCTGGCGGCGGCGGCCGACGGCACGCTCGTCCCGGACGTGCAGGTGTTCCCGCTGTCGCGGGCCGCCGCGGCGCACGCCGCGCTGGAGTCCCGGCAGACCACGGGCAAGGTCGTCCTCGTGCCGTGAGCGCGTGGCGCGTCGTCCGGTCCACCCGCTCCTCGAAGGGGACTTGTCGCTCATTAGGGTGCAAGACATGGCGGATCGGACAAGAGACCCGGGAACCCCTGACTGCCGTGGTGCCGGACGCTATCTGTGGTGGCTCGTCACGCAGCAGCGCGGCCGGGTCCTGGCGGGCGCCACCCTGGGCACCGCCTGGATGGTCTGCCTGACGCTGCCGCCGTACCTCCTGTCCCGCGCCATCGACGACGGCCTGGCCACCGGACGCTGGCCCGTGCTGGCCGGCTGGGTCACCGCCGTGTTCGGCATCGGACTGCTGAACGCCTGGCTGGCCATCATGCGGCACCGGACCATGACCCGGGTGCGCATGGACGCAGCCTTCCGTACCGTCCGGGTGGTGGCCCTGCAGGCCGCGCGGCTGGGCGCGGCGCTGCCGCGCAAGGTGACGGCCGGCGAGGTGGTCACGATCGGCTTCGGCGACGCCGCCATGATGAGCAGCACGCTCACCGTCACCGGCCCCGGCGTCGGCGCGGTGCTGGCCTACGCCGTGGTGGCCGGGCTGCTGCTGACCGTCTCCCCGCTGCTGGCCGCCGTGGTGCTGCTGGGCGTGCCGCTGCTCGTCGTGGTGCTCGGCCCGCTGCTGGGACGGCTGCGCGGGGCGGAGACCGCCTACCGGGTGCGGCAGGGCGAGCTGGCCGCGCGCTTCGCCGACATCGCGGGCGGGCTGCGGGTGCTGAACGGCATCGGCGGCAAGGACGTCTACGCCGCCCGCTACCGGGAGGGCTCCCAGGAGCTGCGGGAGCAGGGGTATCGCGTGGGGGCGGTGACGAGCTGGATCGGGGCCGTGGGGGTGGGGCTGCCCACGTTGTTCCTGGGCGCGGTGACGTGGCTGGCGGCGCGGATGGCCGTGCAGGGGGACATCACCGTCGGGGAGCTGGTGGCGGTGTACGGGTACGCCGCCGTGCTGGTGGTGCCGGTCGCGTTCTTCGTCGAGGGCGGTTACGACATCGGGCGTGGCCTGGTCGCGGCCCGCCGGGTCGTGCACTTCCTGACCCTCAAGCCCGATCGGGCGGACGGCGGTCGCGACGCTCCGGTGTCACCCGCTCCCCTGCTCGATCCGGAGTCCGGGGTCGAGGTGGTGCCCGGGGTGCTGACCGCGCTGGTGAGTGCGCGGCCCGCGGAGGCGGTGGCGGTGCTGGATCGGCTGGGTGGGTTCGCGGAGTCGGGGGTGAGGTGGGGCGGGATTCGGCTGGGTGAGATCGACCTGGCGCAGGTGCGGGAGCGGATCCTGGTCGCCGACAACGAGGCCGACCTGTTCGCCGGCACGCTGCGCGCGGTCGTCGCCGGCCGCCTCGCGGCGGGCGAAGAGGCCGGCGCGAGCCGCCTGACCGTGGGCGATGAGGCGATCGCCCGTGCCGTGCACGCGGCCATGGCCGACGACATCGTCCAGGCTCTCCCGCACGGGCTCGGCTCCCTCATCGCCGCCCAGGGCCGCAACCTCTCGGGCGGGCAGCGGCAGCGCCTGCGGCTGGCCCGCGCGCTGCTCGCCGACCCGGAGGTCCTGCTGGCCGCCGAGCCCACCTCGGCCCTGGACGCCCACACGGAGGCCACGGTGGCGGAGCGGCTGCGCGCCGCCCGTGTGGGTCGCACCACGGCCGTCGCCACCACCTCACCGCTCGTCCTGGACCGGGCCGACCTCGTGCACTACCTGGTGGACGGCGTGGTGGCGGCCTCGGGCTCCCACCACGACCTGCTGCGCGACCAGCCCGGCTACCGCGCGCTCGTCTCACGCGGTTCGGCCGACGACGACGATCAGGCGGCCCCGACCGGCGGCGACGAACACGGAGACGACGACCATCCCGGCCGGCGAGTCGACGCCGGCGCCCAGGAGCGCCGATGACCTCCCCCGGCTCCGCCCGGCTGCCCATCGCCGCCCCCGCGCTGACCCGCCGCGCCGCCCTGCGCCTGATCCGCCTGGACGCCCGCGCCTTCACCGGCATGCTCGCGCTCAACGCCCTGGCCGCAGCCGCCGGCCTGGCCGCGCCGTGGCTGCTGGGCCGCATCATCGACGAGGTCAAGGCCGGCGCCAGCCTGACCACCGTGGACCGGCTGGCCCTGGCCATCCTGGTCTGCGCGGTGGCCCAGCTCGTCCTGTTCCGGTACGCGAGCTACGTCGGCCACCGCTTCGGCGAGCGCACGCTGGCCCGGATCAGGGAGCAGTTCACCGAGCGGGCGCTGGCGTTGCCGTCGTCGGCGGCCGAGCGGGCGGGCACGGGCGACCTGACCACGCGGGGCACGACCGACGTGGCCGCCGTCGGGGTCATGCTCCGGGACGCGGGGCCTGACGTGGCGATCGCGGCCGTGCGGGCGCTGTTCGTGCTGGTCGCCGTCTTCGTGCTGGATCCGCTGCTGGGCGCGTGCGGGCTGCTGAGCCTGGTGGGCATCTGGTTCGCCTCCCGGTGGTACCTGCGCCGGGCGATGACGGCGTACCTGGACGAGGGTGCCGCGAACTCGGCGCTCGCCGAGGAGCTGGCCTCGACCACCGGCGGCGCCCGCACGATGCAGGCCCTGCGCCTGGAGCGGCGGCGCCTCGACGCCTGCCATCACGCCATCGAGGAGTGCCGCCGCACCCGGCTGCGGACGTTGTCGCTGCGCAGCGTGCTCTTCCCGGCGGTGGACGTCTCGCACGTGCTGCCCGTCACCGCCGTGCTGCTGCTCGGCGGCGCGCTGCTGATGCGCGAGCCCGCCGCGGTGACGCTGGGCACGGTGGTGACCGCGGCGCTCTACCTGACCCAGCTGTCGGAGCCGCTCAACACCATCCTGGAGCAGCTCGAACGCCTGCAGAGCAGCACCGCCTCCTTCGCCCGCGTGGAGGGCCTGGCCCTGACCTCGAAGCCCGCCGGGGACTCCCCCGTGCCGGCCGACGACCGCATCGAGGTGTCCGGGGTGCGCTTCGCCTACGACGGCGGCCCCGACGTCCTGCACGGGGTCGATCTGCTCGTCCGCCCCGGCGAGCGCCTGGCGATCGTCGGCCCGTCGGGCGCGGGCAAGACCACGCTCGGCCGGCTGCTGGCGGGCATGGACGCGCCGAAGGCGGGCTCCGTCACGGTGGGCGGCGTCCCGGTGGCCGACCTGGGCCCGGCCGAGCTGCGCGAGCGCGTCGTCCTCGTCACCCAGGAGCACCACGTCTTCCTCGGCACCATCCGCGAGAACCTGCGCATCGCCGCCCCCTCGGCCACCGACGACGAGCTGCGCGCGGCCCTGGCGGCCGTGGGCGCGGACTGGGTGGGCGACCTGGCCGGCGGCCTGGACACCGACCTCGGCCACGGCGCCCACCGCCCGGACGGCGCCCAGGCCCAGCAACTGGCGCTGGCCCGCGTGGTGCTGGCCGACCCGCACACGCTGATCCTCGACGAGGCCACCGCGCTGCTGGACCCGCGCACGGCCCGCCACACGGAGCGCGCGCTGGCCGCCGTGCTCCAGGGCCGCACGGTCATCGCGATCGCGCACCGGCTGCAGACCGCGCACGACGCGGACCGGGTGGCGGTGATGCAGGACGGGCGGCTGACGGAGCTGGGCACGCATGACGAGCTGGTCGCGGCGGGCGGCACGTACGCGGCGCTCTGGCACTCCTGGCACGGCCGCTGACCCCGGCGATCCGGAGGTTAAGGACTGAAAAATATCTTCGCAAAGATCTCGCCTGCGAAGGAAAATGTTGAGACGCTGAACTGCACGACGCGCCCCCCAGCCCCGAGGAGTGGTCCATGCGCAGACTACTGGCGATCTCCCTGGTCGCCGTACTCCCGTTAAGCAATATCAGCGCAGCTCACGCCCAGCAGCCCGCCGACCGGCAGCAGGCGTTCGCCGCCGCCGCAGCGGAGTTCCAGGTGCCGGAGAGCGTGCTGCTCGGCGTCTCCTACCTGGAGTCCCGCTGGGACGCCCACGCCGGGCAGCCCTCCAGCGACGCCGGGTTCGGGCCCATGCACCTGACCGACGCCGCCGCGTACACCGGAGGCAACCACCACGACGAGGGCGAGGAGGACGCCCGCGGCGACGACAGCCGTCCCCTGCCCGCGCCCGCCGAGCAGCCCGCCCCCGCCGACCTCCCCGCCTCGTTGCGCACCATGGAGCGCGCCGCGGCGCTGACCGGCGAGAGCCACGAGCGGCTGCGCACCGACGACGCCGCCAACATCCGCGGCGGCGCGGCACTGCTGGCCGACTACCAGAAGGCGCTCGGCGCGCCGCTCAGCGACGACCCCGGCGAGTGGTACGGCGCCGTCGCCCGCTACTCGGGCGCCGAGGAGGCCGGAGCGGCCAAGTTCTTCGCCGACGAGGTCTTCTCGGTCATCGAGCAGGGCGTCACCCGGACGACCGACGACGGCGAGCAGGTCGCGCTCAGGGCCGTACCCGGTCTGGAGAAGATCGAGAAGTGGCTGGAGAAGCTCGGCCTGCGCCCGACGCGCCCCGACGGGGTGGAGTGCCCCGCCTCGGTCTCCTGCGAGTGGATCCCGGCCGCCTACCAGGAGCTGCCGGACGACGACTACGGCCACTACGACCTGGCGAACCGCCCGTTCAGCCAGAAGGTGGACTACATCATCATCCACGACATGGAGGGATATTTCCTGCCCTCCATCCGCCTCAACCAGGACCCGAACTACGGCGCGAGCTGGCACTACTCCCTCCGCTCCAGCGACGGCCACATCGCCCAGCACATCAAGACCAAGGACGTCGGCTGGCAGGCCGGCAACTGGTACATCAACGCCAAGTCCATCGGCCTCGAACACGAGGGCTTCCTGGCCGAGGGCGGCACCTGGTACACCGAGGCGATGTACCGGTCGAGCGCCCGCCTGGTCCGCTACCTGGCTCTCAAGCACGCCGTGCCGCTGGACCGGGCGCACATCCTGGGCCACGACAACGTCCCCGGCACCCTGCCGACGACCGTGCGCGGCATGCACGAGGACCCGGGGCCGTTCTGGGACTGGGCGCACTACTTCCAGCTCATGGGCGCCCCGCTGCACGGCTTCGGCAGCCCCAGGTCGGGCTCCGTCATGATCAAGCCGGACTTCGCCACGAACAAGCCGTACTTCTACGGCTGCGACCGCAAGAACCCCTCGGCCGCCTGCCCGCCGCTGCCCGCGAGCACCGTGTGGCTGCGCACCGAGCCGCGCGCGGACGCGCCGCTGGTCAAGGACATAGGCAAGCACCCGACCGGTGAGTCCCTCTACAGCGTGTACGACCACAGCGCCCGCGCCACCACCGGCCAGCGCTTCGCCGTGGCCGAGCGCCAGGGCGACTGGACGGCCATCTGGTACCTGGGACAGAAGGCCTGGTTCCACAACCCGGCGAGCGCGCCGACGGCGGTGCCCTCGATGGGGCTCGTGGTGACGCCGAAGCCGGGCAAGGCGACGGTGCCGGTGTACGGCAGGGCCTACCCGGAGCAGGAGGCCTATCCGGAGGGCATCCCGTACCAGGCGGTGACGCCGCTGCAGTACACGTTCTCGGCCGGCGAGAAGTACACGCTCGCGGGACCGGCCGCGACCGAATACTACCGCGCGGTCACCTTCGACCTGGAGGACCACAAGGTGGTCCGCGGTAAGACGAAGTACCTGGAGATCCAGTTCGGCCACCGCGTGATGTTCGTCAAGGCTGACGACGTGCAGGTGACGTTCTCCGGGTGAACTCCTTGACGGCCCGCCTGGTGCTCGCCAGCGCCTCCTGAGAGGAGTCGAACGTGCGCTGGGCGACGCCGACGAACACGCAGTCGACCACGAGGAGCTGGCTGATCCGGCTGGCCAGGGCGCCGGGACGGAACTCCGTCTCGCGCCCGGCCGAGATCAGCACGTGCTCGGCCAGCTCCGCGATGGTCGAGCGCGGGTTGTTGGTGATCGCCACCGTGGTGGCCCCGGCCTCCTTGGCCCGGCTCAGCGGCTCGATCACGTCGGGGGTCTCGCCGGAGGTGCTGATGCCGATGGCGACGTCACCCTCGCGCAGCAGCACCGCGCTGGTCAGCGCCAGGTGGGCGTCCTGGAAGGCGTGGCTGGACAGGCCGATGCGCAGCAGCTTCTGCGCGACGTCCTCGGCGACCAGGCCGGAGGCGCCGACCCCGAAGGCGTCGATCCGCCGGGCGCCGACGATGGCGTCCACGACCAGGCCGAGCCGCTCGGAGGTGAGCTGGGCGACGGTGTCGTTGATCGCCTCGGACTCGGCCCGCGCGACCTTCTGGATGACCTCCGACAGGGGATCGTCGGGGGCCAGGTCGCCGGGCACCAGCCGGTCGGGCTGCGCGGCGGCGGCCGCCAGCGCCAGCCTGAGCTGGGGATACCCGGCGAAACCGAGCAGCCTCGCGGTCCGCACGATCGTGGCCTCGCTGGTGCCCGAGGCGGCGGAGAGCTCCGTGATGGTGCTCCTGGCGACCGTCGCGGGGTCCTCCAGGATGAGACGGGCGACGGTCTGGGCGGCAGGCGTCAGGGACGGCAGTACACCGCGGACCGTGGCCACCAGAGTGTCAGCCCGCAGGCCGCTGTCGTCCACCATGCCGATTATGCCGCCTTTTCCGCCCTTACTCCGAACCACTTCAAGATCAAGAGCTTTTGGGGAACCCCCACGGGCAGAGCGCCGTCATGCGTGTCGGAGACCCGCCGCGCTCGCCGTAGCTCACGCGCCGGGTCCCGCCGTCCGGCCGTGACCCTAGCGCAGGGTTCCGTTGGTCATGCCCGCCGGCTCCTCCGGCACGGCGATCAGGCCGAGCTCGGAAGGGGTCGCGAGCAGCGGGTGCGACGGCACCACGCGCACCGTGTAGCCGAAGGCGCCCGTGCGGTCGAGCGGCACCGTGCCCGTGTAATGGGCCCGCCCGTCGTCGTCCACCGACCGTACGGTCAGCTTCGTGTACGACGGGTGCACCAGCTCGTCGTGCGGCCCCACCTTCCCGTACGCCGCCTCCACCAGCACGTCGTCGGGCTCCAGGTCACCGAGCGCGATCGTGGCGTGCAGCTCGATGGCCGCGCCGACCTCGGGGGTGTCACCCACGCCCGCGGCCTCCGCGTGCTCGACCCGCACCCCGGGCCAGGCCCTGGTCACCCGCACCCGCCAGGCGGCGAACGCCTTGGCGGGGGCGTAGCTGTCGGCGCTCAGCGCGCGGGCCGAGGCCGCGGCCGGGTTGTACAGGTCCACGACGTAGTCGCGGAGCATGCGGCCCGCCAGCACCTTCGGCCCGAGCGAGGTGAGCGTGTGCTTGACCATCTCCATCCAGCGCCGCGGCAGGCCGTCGAGCGCCCGGTCGTAGAAGCGGTCGGACACCTCGTGCTCGATCAGGTCGTACAGGGCGGCGGCCTCCAGCTCGTCGCGCCGGTCGGGGTCGCTGACGCCGTCGGCGGTGGGGATGGCCCAGCCGTTGGTGCCGTCGTACCACTCGTCCCACCAGCCGTCGCGGATCGACAGGTTGAGCCCGCCGTTCAGCGCGGACTTCATGCCGGACGTGCCGGACGCCTCCAGCGGGCGCAGCGGGTTGTTCAGCCACACGTCGCAGCCCTGGACCATGAGCTGCCCGAGCGCCATGTCGTAGTCGGGCAGGAACACGATCCGGTGCCGCACGTCGGCGCGGTCGGCGAACTTGACGATCTGCTGGATCAGCTTCTTGCCACCCTCGTCGGCCGGGTGCGCCTTGCCCGCGATGACGATCTGCACCGGCTTGTCGGGGTCGAGCAGCAGCTCGGTCAGCCGTTCGGGGTCGCGCAGCATGAGCGTGAGCCGCTTGTACGACGGCACCCGCCTGGCGAACCCGATGGTCAGCACGCCCGGGTCGAGCGCGTCGTCGATCCACCCCAGCTCGGCGTCGGAGGCCCCGCGCTCGCGCCACGACCTGCGCAGCCGCTCCCTGGCCCCCTCGACCAGCCGCCGGCGCAGCACGCCGCGGATCTCCCAGATGTCGGTGTCGGAGATCTTCTGGATGGCCTCCCAGCCGCGGGCCCGCTCCAGCAGCGAGGGCACCTCGCGGCCGGCCAGCTCCATCAGCTCCCTGCCGACCCAGGTGGGCGCGTGCACGCCGTTGGTGATCGAGCCGATCGGCACCTCGTCGAGGTCGAAGCCCGGCCAAAGATTCTTGAACATCTCACGGCTGACCTCGCCGTGCAGCTGGGACACGCCGTTGACCCGCTGGGCCAGCCGCATGCCCATGACGGCCATGTTGAACCGGCCGGGGTCGGACTCGGCGCCCAGCGCGAGGATGCGCTCCACCGGCACCGTCGGCCAGGCGTTGGCGCCGCCGAAGTGCCGCTCGATCATGTCGATGGGGAAGCGGTCGATGCCCGCGGGGACGGGCGTGTGCGTGGTGAACACGGTGCCCGCGCGCACGGCCTCCAGCGCCTCGTCGAACGACATCCGGGCCTCGGTCAGCTCGCGGATGCGTTCGAGGCCGAGGAAGCCGGCGTGCCCCTCGTTGGTGTGGAAGACCTCGGGCTCGGCATGGCCGGTGATCTTGCAGTAGGCCCGGATCGCGCGCACGCCGCCGACGCCGAGCAGCAGCTCCTGCATGAGCCGGTGGTCGGTGCCGCCGCCGTAGAGGCGGTCGGTGACGTCGCGCGCGGCGGCGTCGTTGTCGGCCACGTCGGAGTCGAGCAGCAGCAGCGGGACCCGCCCGACCTGCGCCACCCACACCTGCGCGTGCAGCACGCGCTCGTCGGGCAGAGCCAGGCGGATCTTGACGGGCGTGCCCTCGGCGTCCTTGAGCAGGCTCAGCGGCAGCCCACCGGCGTCGAGCGACGGATAGTGCTCCAGCTGCCAGCCCTCCGGCGACAACGACTGGGTGAAGTAGCCGTGGCGGTAGAGGAGGCCGACCGCGAGGATCGGCACGCCGAGGTCGCTGGCCGCCTTGAGGTGGTCTCCCGCGAGGATGCCGAGGCCGCCGGAGTACTGCGGCAGCGCGGCGGCGATGCCGAACTCGGGCGAGAAGTAGGCGATGGCCCGTGCGGCCTCGGGCAGGGTCTGGTACCAGCGCGGCGAGGTGATGTACTCGCGCAGGTCGTCGGCGGCGTCGGCGAGGCGGCGCAGGAAGCGGCGGTCGGCCGCCAGCTCGCTCAGCCTGGCCGGTGTGACGGCGCCGAGCAGCGCGACGGGATCGTGCCCGACCTGTTCCCACAGATCGGCGTCCACCTCGGCGAAAAGGTCCATCGTCTCCGGGTGCCAGGACCATCGGAGATTGTGGACGAGCTCGCCGAGGGCGGCCAGCTCCGCGGGTAGGACGGTGCGGACGGTAAACCGGCGGATAGCTCTCACGTTTCTGCACCCTACGGGCTAGGAGGGACCTCTGAGTCCTTCACCCTCATGAAGGCCGTTCAAACCCCTTCCGGGAACAAGCATGAAGAGGGACTATTGGGGCAACTTTCCAGGTTGTTGGGCTCTCCCGTACACACCGACGGGAGGTCTATCCGCTGCTGTCCACAATTTACATGCAAGGATCGTTCCTGCCAGGGAAGCCTCCGGCGGCACCGGGAGTGCCGCCGCAAACTCTCGAATGCGATGATCGGACGAATTCCCATCACGGACATCTCCCCCGTCGTCGACTGCGGGCAGTGGCCCGCCAAAGCGGTCGCCGGCGAGACCTTCCAGGTCTCGGCGACCGTGTTCAGAGAGGGCCATGACGCGGTGGCGTCAGGCGTGGTGCTCACCGCGCCCGACGGCCGGCGAGGCCGCCTGAAACCCATGCGCGAACTCGCCCCCGGCACCGACCGGTGGGGCGTGGACGTGTGCCTGCCCGCCGAGGGTGACTGGCTGTTCCGCGTGGAGGCGTGGAGCGACCCGATCAGCACCTGGCTGCATGACGCCGAGATCAAGATCCCGCGCGGCATGGACGTCGATCTCATGTGCGAGGAGGGCGCGCGGCTGTTCGAGCGTGCCGCCAAGGCCGTGCGCGCCGCCGACTGCCCCAACGGCACGCCGGCGGCCGGCAGTAACACTTCGCCGCAGAGTGGTCCTGCCGGGCAGAGCGGCGCCCGCAAGCAGAACGGCAACGGCGACACCGCCTGCGGCCACCGCGCGGCCCTGCTGTCGATCTCGGCCACGCTGCGTGACGAGAACCTCGACCCGCGGGCCCGGCTGTCGATCGCCCAGCTGCCCGAGACGGCCGCGCTGCTTGAGGCCCACCCGCTCCGCGAGCTGGTGACCAGGTCGAAGTCCCACAAGATCAGGGTGGACCGGCGCCGGGCGCTCTACGGCTCCTGGTACGAGTTCTTCCCCCGGTCCGAGGGCGCGGTGGTCAGCGAGCGCGGGGTCTCGAAGTCGGGCACGTTCCAGACGGCCGCCAAGCGGCTGCCCGCCATCGCCAAGATGGGCTTCGACGTCGTCTACCTGCCGCCCATCCACCCGATCGGCACCACGTTCCGCAAGGGACGCAACAACACGCTCAGCCCCGAGCCCGACGAGCCGGGCTCGCCGTGGGCCATCGGGTCGGAGGACGGCGGCCACGACGCCATCCACCCGGAGCTGGGCACCATCGAGGACTTCGAGGCATTCGTCGGCCGGGCCAGGGAGCTCGGCATGGAGGTCGCGCTCGACTTCGCCCTGCAGTGCTCCCCCGACCACCCGTGGGTCAAGGAGCACCCCGAGTGGTTCACGGTCAGGGCGGACGGGTCCATCGCGTACGCGGAGAACCCGCCGAAGAAGTACCAGGACATCTACCCGATCAACTTCGACAAGGACCCGGAGGGCATCTACACCGAGGTCAAGCGGGTGCTGCGGCACTGGATGGACCACGGGGTGCGCATCTTCCGGGTCGACAACCCGCACACCAAGCCGGTGGCCTTCTGGGAGCGGCTGCTGGCCGACATCCACCGCACCGATCCGGACGTGCTCTTCCTGGCGGAGGCGTTCACCCGGCCGGCGATGATGCGCACCCTCGCCAAGACCGGCTATCACCAGTCATATACGTATTACACCTGGAAGAACTCGAAGCCCGATGTGGAGACCTATCTGACCGAGCTCGCCCACGAGACCTCCTGCTACCTGCGGCCGAACCTGTTCGTCAACACGCCGGACATCCTGCACGAGTTCCTGCAGCACGGCGGCGTGCCCGCGTTCAAGATCAGGGCCGTCCTGGCGGCGCTCGCCTCGCCCACCTGGGGCGTCTATTCAGGGTACGAACTCACGGAAAATGTCCCGGTACGCCCGGGCAGCGAGGAATACCTGGATAGTGAGAAATATCAATACAAACCGCGCGACTGGGCTGCGGCTGAACGTGAGGGGCGGAGCCTGGCTCCCTTCATCACGCATCTGAATTTGTTCCGAAGAGCGCATCCGGCGCTTCAGGAATTGCGTAATCTACGGTTCCACAGGGTCGACCAGGCGGACATCGTCTGCTTCTCCAAACGACTCCCGGGCGCCTATGACACGGCCACACGAAGGCACGGGCTGGGCGACGTCGTTCTGGCGGTCATCAACCTTGATCCGCACCACACCCACGAGGCAACGGTCGATCTTGACCTGCCCGCTCTCGGCCTCGACTGGAACGCAGAGTTCGTCGTGGACGACGAGCTGTCGGGCGAGTCGTACCGCTGGCGGCAGAGCAACTACGTGCGCCTCGACCCTCACATCCAGCCTGCCCATATTCTCACCGTACGAGCCGCGCCACGGTAGAAACTGAATTCAGCGGGGAGTCTTCAACGTGTGTGACAGCGCCTCCCTCATGAGCCTCCTGCGAGGCGGCTCATGAGCTCCACACCCATTCCCAACACCTTTGACGAGGAAAAGCCACGCGATCCTTACTGGTACAAGCGCGCGGTTTTCTACGAGGTCCTGATCCGCGGGTTCGCCGATTCCAACGGCGACGGGACCGGTGACGTCAGAGGGCTCATCAGCAAGCTCGACTACCTGCAATGGCTGGGTGTCGACTGTCTCTGGCTGCTGCCCCTGTACGAGTCGCCGCTGCGTGACGGCGGCTACGACATCGCGGACTTCATGAAGATCCTTCCCGAGTTCGGCGATCTCGGAGATTTCGTGAAATTGGTGGACGAGGCCCACAAACGCGGCATGCGCGTCATCGCCGACCTCGTCATGAACCACACCAGCGACGCCCACCCGTGGTTCCAGGCCTCCCGGCACGACCCGGAGGGCCCGTTCGGCGACTTCTACGTCTGGTCGTCCACCGATGAGAAGTACCAGGACGCCCGGATCATCTTCATCGACACCGAGACCTCCAACTGGACCTACGACCCGGTCCGCGGCCAGTACTACTGGCACCGCTTCTTCCACCACCAGCCGGACCTCAACTACGAGAACCCGGATGTGCAGGAGGCGATGCTGGAGGTCCTGCGGTTCTGGCTGGACCTCGGCATCGACGGGTTCCGGCTGGACGCGGTGCCGTACCTCTTCGAGGAGGAGGGCACCAACTGCGAGAACCTGCCCAGGACGCACGAGTACCTCAAGGCCATCAGGGCCGAGGTGGACCGGCTCTACCCCGACCGGGTGCTGCTGGCCGAGGCGAACCAGTGGCCCTCGGACGTCGTGGAGTACTTCGGCGACCCGGTCGGCGGCGGCGACGAGTGCCACATGGCCTTCCACTTCCCGCTGATGCCGCGCATCTTCATGGCCGTACGCAGGGAGTCGCGCTACCCCATCTCCGAGATCCTCGCGCAGACCCCGAAGATCCCCGAGCACTGCCAGTGGGGCATCTTCCTGCGCAACCACGACGAGCTGACGCTCGAGATGGTCACGGACGAAGAGCGCGACTACATGTACACCGAGTACGCCAAGGACCCCCGCATGCGGGCCAACGTCGGCATCCGCCGCCGCCTGGCGCCCCTGCTGGAGAACGACCGCAACCAGATCGAGCTGTTCACCGCCCTGCTCCTGTCGCTGCCCGGCTCCCCCGTGCTCTACTACGGCGACGAGATCGGCATGGGCGACAACATCTGGCTCGGCGACCGCGACGGCGTGCGCACCCCCATGCAGTGGGACCCCGACCGCAACGCGGGCTTCTCCGACTGCGACCCCGGCCGGCTCTACCTGCCGGTGATCATGGACCCCATCTACGGCTACCAGGCGATCAACGTCGAGGCCCAGCAGAAGAACGCGGGCTCGCTGCTGCACTGGACCCGCCGCATGATCGAGATCCGCAAGCGGCACCCCGTCTTCGGGCTGGGCGGCTACGCGGAGCTGAACTCCTCCAACCCCAGCGTGCTCGCGTTCGTCAGGGAGCTGGGCGACGACCGGATGCTGTGCGTGAACAACCTGTCACGCTTCCCGCAGCCGGTCGAGCTCGACCTGCGGAGGTTTGTCGGCGTCTCCCCCGTGGAAACCATGGGAGGCGTACCATTCCCGGCAATTGGCGAACTTCCGTATCTTTTGACGCTTCCCGGGCATGGGTTCTATTGGTTCACACTCCCGCCGGCCATCACCCAGGAGGAGTAAGCCGTGCTTGACGAGCTCCTTGCCGCATGGATCAGCCGCCAACGTTGGTTCGGCGGCAAGGGGCGCCCGATCGACGAACTGTCGATCGACTCGGACGTCGAGCTGACACCCGGGCTGCGGCACCTGATCGTCGCCGTCTGGCAGGAGGGCTCGCGCGACCGCTACCAGGTCCTGCTGGGCGAGCGCGACACGCTGCCCGACCGGCTCAACCACGCCCTCATCGGCACCATCGGCGACCGCCACCTCTACGACGCCGTGCACGACTGCGAGCGCACCCGCTGGCTGCTCGACGGCATGGCCCACGACGAGACCCGCAGCGGCCTGCGCATGCGGCACGTGCCCGGCGTCACCATCGACACCTCCCCGCGCAGCCTGGTGCTCGGCGCGGAGCAGTCCAACACCTCGCTGGTGTACGGGGACGCCTACATCTGCAAGCTCTTCCGCCGGCTCATCCCCGGCCTGAACCCCGAGCTGGAGATCATCACCGCCCTGGCCGCCAGGGACGCGCCGCACATCGCGCAGCCGTACGGGTGGATCGAGACCGACCTCGACGGCACCGGCACCACGCTCGCGATCATGCAGGAGTTCCTGACGCCGGCCAACGACGGCTGGGACCTCGCCCTGGCCAGCGTGCGCGACCTGTACGCCTCGCTGCCCGAGCTGCCGGCGGCGGAGGCGGGCGGCGACTTCGCGGCCGAGGCGCTGCGGCTGGGCGCCGCCACCGCCCGCGTGCACCACGAGCTGGCCGCCGCCTTCCCCACGGGGGTGGTGGAGACCCACGAGATCAAGCGCATGGCCGAGGGCTTCAGGCGGCGGCTCGGCCGGGCCGTGGCCGAGGTGCCCGAGCTGCGCGAGCATGTGAGCGCCATCGAGGAGGCCTACCACCAGGTGGAACTGCTCACCAACGAGGTGCCTGTGCAACGCGTTCACGGTGACTACCACCTCGGGCAGGTGATGCGCACGCCCACGGACTGGATCATCCTCGACTTCGAGGGTGAGCCCGGGCAGCCGCTGGCCGAGCGGCGGGCGCTGTACTCGCCGCTGCGGGACGTGGCGGGCATGCTGCGCTCGTTCGACTACGCGGCCAGGCACCTGCTGGCCGGCCGTCCCGACACCGACGAGCTGGAGCCCAGGGCCCAGGAGTGGGCCGACCGCAACCGGGCCGCCTTCCTCGACGGCTACACCGAGGGCGGCGGCGTCATCTCCCCGGCGGACGCGGCGCTGCTGCGGGCCTTCGAGCTGTCGAAGGCGGTCTACGAGGTCGTGTACGAGGCCCGCAACCGGCCCTCCTGGATCCCGATCCCGCTCGCCGCCTTCCGGCCCCGCTCCACCTGATCAGGCTGGAGCCCCTCGATCCGCCTGGAGCCCCTCGATCAGCCTGGAGCCCCTCGATCCGCCTAGAGCTCCTCGATCAGCCCGGACAGCCCTTCGTGCCCCAGCCCGCGGGCGGTGCGCTGGTCGATGACGGCCTTCAGCGGCAGCAGCAGGTCCGGCTTGACCCCCTGCTCGCGGAACGTCCGCACCAGGTTCTCCACGCCCGCCCGGTTGATCTCCAGGTTGGAGACCTCGGTGCTGTGGTCGCCCGACTCCATCTTCTCGGCCCACAGGGGCTGCTGCGCGGCCATCGCGTTCAGCCACGGCACCAGCAGCGACGGCACGAACTCCGTGAGCGGGTAACCGGCCGACCTGACCAGCGCGGCGGCCTCCAGCAGGCCGGCGATCTGGCCGTACATGCCGGTCAGCATGGCCAGGTCGAGCAGCGGGGCCATGCCGGGATCGGCGCCGGTGTAGCGGGCCTCGGCCATGGCGGCCAGCGCCCCTTCGTACCGGTCGAAGGCCGGCTCGGAGCCGCTGTAGAGGATGAGCGCACCCGGCTTGGCGATCATCTGCGGGACGGCCATGATGCCGCCGTCCACGTACTCGCCGCCGTGGCCCGCCACCCAGGCCGCCAGCTCGCGGGCCTCGGCGGGGCGGCCGGTGGTCAGGTTGGCGACGACCTTGCCCGCCAGTGGCGTGCCCTCCAGCGTGGCCGTCACGGACGGGTAGTCGAGCAGGCACACGATCACCAGCGGGCTCGCCGCCACGGCCTCCCCGGGGGTGGCCGCCTGCTTGGCGCCCTTGGCGAGCAGGGGCTCGGCCTTGGCGGGCGTCCGGTTCCAGACCGTGACCTGGTGCCCGGCGGCCAGGAGGCTCTCGGCGAGCGCGGTGCCCATGAGTCCGAGACCGAGCACGGAGATGTTCTCCGACATTTCGCTGTTCCTTAGGAGGTGAGGATGTCTGTGCGTCCAGGCTGCTCGCGGGCGGTTATGGTCGGGTTCTGAATTCGTTATGGGGGGCGGATGCGGTACGGGGTGCTGGGCCCGCTCGCGGTGTGGGCGCCGGACGGGCGGCCGGTCCAGGTGCCCGAGGTCAAGGTCAGGGCGCTGCTGGCCGGGCTGCTGATCCAGGCGGGGCGGACGGTCTCCGCCGACCGGCTGATCGAGGACCTGTGGGGTGACCGGCCGCCCGCCGACCCCGCGGCTGCCCTGCGGGTGAAGGTGTCCCAGCTGCGGCGGGTGCTGGGCGATCGGGAGCTGGTGGCCCACCGGGCGCCGGGGTACGTGCTGCGGGCCGAGCCGGAGTCCGTGGACGCCGGGCGGTTCGAGGCGCTGCTCCTGCGCGCCCGGCGCACCGGCGAGCCGGAGGCGCGGGCGGCGCTGCTGCGCGAGGCGCTCGGGTTGTGGCGGGGCGGCGCGTACGCCGAGTTCGCCGACGAGCCGTGGGCCAGAGCGGCGGTGGCGCGGCTGGATGAGCAGCGGCTGGTGGCCGTGGAGGAGCTGGCCGAGACGCGGCTCGGGCTCGGCGAGCACGGGCCGCTCGCCGCCGAGCTGGCCGACGCGGTGGCCGAGCACCCGCTGCGCGAACGGTTGCGGGCGGCGCACATCCGGGCCCTGTACCGGGCCGGGCGGCAAGGGGAGGCGCTGTCGAGCTACGCCGACCTGCGGCGGCGGCTGGCCGGTGAGCTGGGGCTGGACCCGGGGCCCGAGCTGGTGGCGCTGCACCAGGCGATCCTGGAGCAGGACCCGGCCCTGGAGGCACCCGCCGCGCGGCCCGTGACCAACCTGCCGGCCCCGCTGACTGAGCTGGTCGGCCGCGACGAGGCGGTGACCGAGGTGCGCGCGCTGCTGCGCGCCAACCGGCTGGTCACGCTCACGGGCCCGGGCGGCGTCGGCAAGACCCGCCTCGCCCTGGCCGCCGCCGAAACGGCACCGGACGCGTCCTTCAGCGGCGGCGGGGTGTGGCTGGTGGAGCTGGCCGCGTTGCCGGCCGGGGCGCGGGTCGTGGAGGTGGCCGAGGCGATCGCGGCCGTGCTGGGCCTGCGGGACGACGCGCCGGGCCGCATCATGGACCGCCTGCCCGCCGCCCTGGCGGCCCGGCCCACGCTGCTGGTGCTGGACAACTGCGAGCACGTGGTCGAGCAGGTGGCCACGCTGACCGCCCGCCTCCTGCGCGCAGCCCCCGGCCTGCGGGTGCTGGCCACCAGCCAGGAGTCGCTGCGGGTCGAGGGCGAGGCCCTGTGGAGCGTGCCGCCGCTGACGCGGGAGGCGGCGGTGGCGCTGTTCGCCGCGCGGGCCGGGATCGAGCCCGACGACGACGTGGCGGAGATCTGCGAGCGGCTGGACGGCCTCCCCCTGGCCCTGGAGCTGGCCGCCACGCGGATGCGCACGCTGACCCCCAGGCAGCTCGCCGACCGCCTGGACGACCGCTTCCGGCTGCTCGCCTCCGGCCTGCGCGGCGCGCCCGCCCGGCAGCGCACGCTGCGCGCGATGATCGACTGGAGCTGGGAGCTGCTGACGGACGGCGAGCGGGTGGTGCTGCGGCGCCTGGCCGTGCACGCCGACGGCTGCACGCTGGAGGCGGCCGAGGACGTCTGCGCCGAGCCCGGCCTGGACGTGCTCGACCTGCTGGCCCGCCTGGTGGACCGCTCCCTGGTGGTGCGGGCGGCGGGGCCCAGGTTCCGGTTGCTGGAGTCGGTGGCCGCGTACTGCCAGGAGCGGCTGCGGGAGGCGGGCGAGCTGGACGAGGTGCGGCTCAGGCACCTGCGCCACTACGCCGCCCTCGCCGAACGCCTGGAGCCGGAGCTGCGCGGGCCGGGCCAGCGTCACGCGCTCGCCCGGCTCGACGCCGAGGCCGCCGACCTGAGGACGGCCCTGGACACGGCGGTACGCACCAAGTCGGCGGGCCAGGCGCTGACCCTGGTGAACAACCTGGCCTGGTACTGGGTGCTGCGCGGCAGGCTGGGCGAGGCCCGCCGCGCCCTGGAGTCGGCCCTGTCCGTGGCGGCACCGTCCGTGGCGGCACCGTCCGTGGCGGCCCAGTCCGTGGCGGCACAGTCCGTGGCGGCACCGTCCGTGGCGGCACAGTCCGTGGCGGCACAGTCCGTGGCGGCACAGTCCGTGGCGACACAGTCCGTGGCGGCACAGTCCGTGGCGGCACAGTCCGTGGCGGCACAGTCCGTGGCGGCACAGTCCGTGGCGGCACAGGACGATCCGGCCACCGCGCGGGCGCGGGTGTGGCGGGCCGGGTTCGAAATGCTGGCGGGTCACCTCGTCCCGCTGGACACCACGCTGTTCGAGCGCGTGGAGGACCCGCTGGCGCGGGCCCGGGCGCGGTGGTTCGCCGCGTTCGCCCTGTTCGGCTACGAGGACCTGTCGGCGAGCGGCGAGCTGGCGGAGACGGCGCTGGCGGAGTTCCGGCGGCTCGGCGACGACTGGGGCACGGCCGCCGCGCTCATCCTGCTGGGCCGGCACGCCGCCATGCGCGGCGACCTGGCGGCGCTGCGGGACAGCGCGGAGCGGGGGCTGGCCCTGTTCAGGAAGGCCGGCGACCGGTGGGGCGAGCTGCGCGCGACGGAGAGCCTCGGCACGCTGGCCGAGATCACCGGCGACTACGGCCGGGCCACCGAGCTGCGCCTGGAGGTGCTGGCCATGGCCGAGGAGCTGGGGCTGTGGAGCTCGGTGTCCGATGCGCTGTCGCGGCTGGGCCGGATCGCCCTGCTGACGGGCGACCACGTACGGGCCGACGACTTCCACGAGCGGGCCAGGCGGCTGGCGGCGGCGCAGTCGAACCGCCCGGCCGAGGAGTTCGCCGAGCTGGGCCTGGCGCTGAGCGCGCGCCGGCAGGGCCGGCTGGACGAGGCTGAGCGGCGGTTGCGGGCCTGGCTGGGCTGGGTCGAGGACGTGGCGGGCGACCCGGGCGCGGCGCTGATCCTGGCCGAGCTGGGGTTCGTGGCCGAACAGCGCGGCGACGCCGCGCAGGCGCTGGAGCTGCAGCGCCGGGGGCTCGCGGTGGCCCGCAAGATGGGCGACCCGCGCGCCACCGCGCTGGCGCTGGAGGGCCTGGCGGGCGCGCTGGCCCTGGACGGCCGGGCCGACGCGGCCGCACGGCTGCTGGGCAGGGCCGCCGCGCTCAGGGAGTCGGTGGGCGCGCCGCTGCCGCCGGGCGAGCGCGGCGACGTCGATCGGATCACGGCGGCGGTGCGCCGGGCGCTGGGCCCGGACGCGCTCGCGGCGGCCCTGGCCGCCGGCTCGGTTCTCCCGCTGGAGGAGGACGGTTCTCTCCCCTCACAGGAGCGCGGCCGGTAGCCCCATCGCGTTGCCCTGCCTGGACGAAAACACCGTCACGGGTATGGTCAGAGCAATCCCCTAAACCCAAGAACACCACTGTTTTTCGCACTTCCCGTGATTGTCCCGGTGAAAGCGGGCAGTGCCTGTGATGGACGGGTCATCATGAGGCAGTGTTGGGAGCATGCCGATGAGGACAGAGCTCGACCGCCTGGCGGGCGGCGCGCACCACGATCCCCACTCCGTGCTCGGAGCACACCCGGCGCCCGGTGGGGTGGTCTTCCGCACGTTGCGGCCGCTCGCCGAACGCGTGCGGGTGGTGCTGGAGGACGGCTCTGCCCATGACATGAAACATCAGGCCCACGGGGTCTTCGAGGTCACGGTCCCGGGGCTGGACAAGGTGCCCGCCTACACGCTGAGCGTCAAGTACGCCGGCGCGGAGCCGTACGAGGTGCGCGACCCGTACCGGCACTGGCCCACGCTCGGCGAGGTGGACCTGCACCTGATCGGCGAGGGCCGGCACGAGCGGCTGTGGGAGGTGCTCGGCGCGCGCGTGATGGAGCACGAGGACGTCCAGGGCACGGCGTTCGCCGTCTGGGCGCCGAACGCGCGCGGCATCAGGGTCGTCGGTGACTTCAACCACTGGGACGGCGTCGCCTACCCGATGCGGTCGCTGGGCCGGTCGGGCGTGTGGGAGCTGTTCGTGCCGGGGCTGCAGGCGGGCCAGCGGTACAAGTACCAGATCCTGGGCGCCGACGGTGTGTGGCGCGACAAGGCCGACCCGATGGCCAGGCGGACCGAGGTGCCGCCGATGACGGCCTCGGTGATCGACAAGTCCGACTACAGCTGGCAGGACGACGCCTGGCTGGTCGAGCGGCGCGAGCGGCAGCAGCAGAGCGGCCCGATGAGCATCTACGAGGTGCACCTGGGGTCGTGGCGGCCGGGCCTGTCGTACGTGGAGCTGGCCGAGCAGCTCTCCGAGTACGTCGCCGACCTCGGCTTCACCCACGTGGAGCTGCTGCCGGTGGCCGAGCACCCGTTCGGCGGGTCGTGGGGCTACCAGGTGACCTCCTACTACGCGCCGACGGCCAGGTTCGGCACGCCCGACGAGTTCCGCCACTTCGTGGACCGCATGCACCAGCGCGGCATCGGCGTGCTGCTCGACTGGGTGCCTGCGCACTTCCCGATGGACGACTGGGCGCTGGCCCGCTTCGACGGCACGCCGCTGTACGAGCACGCCGACCCGGGCAGGGGCGAGCACCCCGACTGGGGCACCTACGTCTTCGACTTCGGCCGCAGGGAGGTGCGCAACTTCCTGGTGGCCAACGCGCTGTTCTGGCTGAAGGAGTTCCACATCGACGGGCTGCGGGTGGACGCGGTGGCCTCGATGCTCTACCTCGACTACTCGCGCCGCGAGGGCGAGTGGACGCCCAACGTGTACGGCGGCAGGGAGAACCTCGACGCGGTGGAGTTCCTCAAGGAGATGAACTCCGTCTGCTACCGGGAGGCGCCCGGCATCTCGACCGTGGCCGAGGAGTCCACGGCCTGGCCCGGCGTCTCGCGCCCGGTGCACCTGGGCGGCCTGGGCTTCGGGTTCAAGTGGAACATGGGGTGGATGCACGACACGCTCAAGTACCTGGGCCACGAGCCGATCTTCCGCCAGTACCACCATCACGAGATGACGTTCTCGCTGCTGTACGCCTATTCGGAGAACTACGTGCTGCCGCTGTCGCACGACGAGGTCGTGCACGGCAAGGGCTCGCTGCTCGGCAAGATGCCGGGTGACGAGTGGCAGCGGTTCGCCCAGCTGCGGGCGTTGCTGGCGTTCATGTGGGCGCATCCGGGCAAGCAGCTGCTGTTCATGGGCGGCGAGTTCGGCCAGGGCTCGGAGTGGTCGGAGAGCCGCGGGCTCGACTGGTGGGTGCTGGAGTTCGACGGGCACCAGGGCGTGCAGCGGCTGGTGCGCGACCTCAACCGGCTCTACCGCGAGACCCCGGCGCTGTGGCAGCAGGACTCCAGGCCCGAGGGCTTCCGGTGGATCGACGCCGACGACGCCCCGGGCAACACGCTGTCGTTCGTGCGCTTCGCCGAGGACGGGTCGGCGGTGGCGTGCGTGGTGAACTTCAGCGGCGGGCCGTACGAGACCTATCGGCTCGGCCTGCCGTACGGGGGCCAGTGGGTGGAGGCCGTCAACACCGACGCCTACGACTACTGGGGCAGCGGCGTGGGCAACCTCGGGGCGGTGGAGGCGGTCGACGAGCCGTGGCACGGGCTGCCGTACTCCACGACGCTGCGCGTGCCGCCGCTGGGCGCGGTGTGGCTCACCCACCAGGGGAACCGGCTGAACGATTGAGGTGCAGCCGCTGAAAGTTCGGTGAGAAACGCCCCGGGGGCCTGTGCCTCTGGGGCAAATCGCCCTAAACTCCGAGATCATCCCCCTCGGAGGACGCGTGCGATTCCGCCCCCTGATCGTCAGCACGATCGCCCTGGCCCTGCTGCCGCTTTCGGGTCCCGCCTACGCGGAGGATCCGGTGCCGACGCCCGCGCCGGGCGTGACGCAGACCCCGACGGAGCAACCTCCGGCCGAGCAACCCCCGGCGGAGCAGCCCCCAGCGGAGGAGACCCCTTCCGCGCAGCCGGAAACTCCCGGTGACAAGGTCGAGGACGGCTTAGGCGTGGACGGTGGCACCGAGCGCGCCATCGTCGAGCTGACCAGCCCCGCGGAGACCGCCCCCGTGGCCACCCAGGCCGCGGCCGAGAGCGTGGACGTGGTGCTGCAGCCGCAGAGCCAGAACTTCATGGTCGTGGAGGGCACCGCCGAGGAGCTGGCCAAGCTGGCCGAGGACCCGCGGGTCGCCGCCATCCGCCGCGACAGGACGTACACGCCGGCCGAGGTGGCCCCGAGCCTGTCCCTGATCGGCGCCGACAAGGTGCACGCCGGCGGCAGGACCGGGGCCGGGCAGGCGGTGGCCGTGCTCGACACCGGCATCGACGTGGACCACCCGTGGTTCCAGGGCCGCATCGTGGCCCAGGCGTGCTTCTCGGCCACGGAGGACAGCGGCGTCGTCTCGCTCTGCCCCAACGGCATGAACGAGCAGCGGGACGGCAACGCGGCGGACGCGACCACCCCCAACTGCCTGCTCGACGGCGTGAACCTGTGCGACCACGGCTCCCACGTCGCGGGCATCGCGGCCGGCACCGGCGGGGTCGCCCCGGGCGCGAGCATCGTGGCGGTGCAGGTCTTCAGCCGGCTCAACGACGAGGACAGCTGCGGCGAGCCGGCGTGCCTGGTGGCCTACGAGTCGTCGCTGCGCCAGGCCCTCGACTACGTGGCGAGCCTGAACCAGCCCATCGCGGCGGTGAACATGAGCCTCGGCGGCATGTTGTACGACGCGAGCTGCGACGCCACCGAGGAAGGCGCGATCTTCAAGGAGAAGTTCGACGCGCTGCTGACCAAGGGCATCGCGACCGTGGTGGCGGCGGGCAACGAGTACTACGAGGGCACCGCCCATCCGGCCTGCGTGTCCACGGCGGTGGCCGTCGGCGCCAACGACAACTCCGACGTCATCGCCGACTGGTCCAACAGGGGCCCGCTGCTCGACCTGTTCGCGCCGGGCGTGGACATCGAGTCGTCGGTGCCCGACAACACCACGGTGGCCTACAGCGGCACCTCGATGGCGACCCCGCACGTGGCCGGCGCGCTGGCGCTGATGAAGGCCGCAGCGCCGGACAAGCCGATGGGCGAGCTGATCGAGACGCTGAAGACCACCGGCCGGCCGTACGTCTACGACGTCGCCGGCACCCAGGTCACCACCCCGCGCCTGGACCTGGCGGCGGCCCTGACCGGCGCGGCCGTCCAGCCGCCCGTCACCCAGAGCCCGTCCCCTGTCGGGGACGACGTCACCCCCGAGCCCGACCCCAGCGACAGCAGCGGCCCCACGCCCGAGCCCGACGACCCGGCGGAGCCCGAGCCCACGCCTTCGTCGTCCTCCACCCCGGTCCCGCTACCGACGGTGACGGTCACGGTGACCGTGACGGAGACGGCCAAGCCGGTGGCCGCGGTCTGCACCCGGGGCACGGCCGCGCAGAAGCTGACGGCCAAGAAGTGGGCCGTGGAGCTGCACCGGTCGAGCGGCACGATCTCCGACGAGACGCTCGGCTGCTACCTGAAGCTGGTCGGCAAGTCGAGCAAGGTGTTCCCCGAGCTGACGAAGGCCTCGTCGCTGGGCAAGGCGTACCGGGTGCTGAAGAGCCCCAAGACCCGCAAGGCAAAGCTGGACAGCGCGCTGCTGGCGGCCTGGCTGAACTGGGCGCACGGCACGAACGGCACGACGGCGCTGACGGCGGCCGAGCAGGTCAGGCTGAGCAGCAAGCCGAGCGCGGCGGCGCTGAAGAAGGCCACCAGCAACATCCTCAAAACCGTCAAATAACAGCATTTCCTGAAAAAGGCCGGTCACTTGCGACCGGCCTTTTCGCTTGTGTCGCATAAAAGCAAAAACGCCTCCATCGTTTATTCGGGTTACATACGTCACTGACATCACACTTGTCGCACGTGGGGATGTAAGCGGTCGTACGCAGCCGGGAGCCGCAAACGCTTCACGGCTCCAGCCTCGGGAGGAAAAGTGAGGCTACGGTCTCTGCTGGTCGGCGCGACGACGCTGGCCATGACGTCCGGTGCGCTCTGCGCCGGTCCGGCTCTGCAAGCCGACACCACCGACACCGGTGACCCGATCATCAGCCCCGCGCTCGTCACGGAGATCCAGGAGAAGAGCGCGGTTCGCTCCATCATCCAGCTCAAGCCAGGTCAGAGCGTCGAGGCCGTGGCCGCCGACCTGGAGCAGGCGTCGGAGGGCAGCCGGGTGCTGGAGGCGGCGGAGTCGCCCAACTTCTTCGTCGCCGAGCTCGACGGCGCGACGCTGGAGAAGCTCAAGCAGGATTCCCGCGTCCAGTCCGTCTACAAGGACGAGCTGAGCATGCCGCTGCTGGACTCCAGCACCGCCAGGATCCGCTCCGTCCAGGCGAACGCGGCAGGCTGGAACGGCACGGGCACCACCGTCGCCGTGCTCGACACGGGGATCGACAGCGACCACCCGTTCTTCACGGGCCGGCTCGCGGACGAGGCGTGCTTCTCCTCGTCCTCGGGCCGGGACGGCGCCGTCTCGCTCTGCCCGAACAACCAGCCCAGCCAGACGGGCCCGGGCGCGGCCAACGTCGAGATCCCGCAGTGCACGGTCAACGGCCAGAACGCCTGCTCCCACGGCTCGCACGTGGCGGGCATCGCCGCCGGCAAGATGGTCACCGGCGCGCCTGCCAACGGCGTCGCGCCCGAGGCCCGGTTGTTGCCGATCCAGGTGTTCAGCCGCATCGACAACCCGCTGACCTGCGCGATCGGCGGTTCGACCGCGCCGTGCTTCCTCAGCTACACCTCCGATCAGAAGCTGGCGCTGGAGTACGTGACGCGGGTGGTCAGGACGTACAACATCGCGTCGGTGAACATGAGCCTGGGCGGCGCCCGCGGCTACACCGAGGCGTGCGACACCGACGCGACCGCCGCGGCGGTCAAGCCGGAGTTCGACGCGCTGGTGGGCCTCGGGGTGGCCCCGGTGGTCGCGGCGGGCAACGCCGGCCTGCCGAACGCCGTCTCCTCGCCCGCCTGCATCTCCACGGCCGTGGCGACGGGGGCCACGGACGACGCCGACGCGCTGGCGCCCTTCACCAACCGCGGCCAGCTGCTCGACCTGTTCGCGCCGGGCGTGGCCGTCAACTCCGCGGTGCCGGACGACGCGTACGGGCAGAAGGCGGGCACCTCGATGGCCGCGCCGCACGTGGCGGGGGCGTTCGCGCTGATGCGGCAGGCGTTCCCGGAGTTCACGGTGGCGCAGAGCCTGCAGCGGCTGCAGAACACCGGCACGCAGATCACCTTCGACTCGTCGGGGACGACGGTGATCAAGTCCCGGATCGACATGGAACGGGCCACCGCGACCACCCAGGCCCCGGTCAACCCCGGCATCTGATCACCTCGCGAAGGGGCCGGGATCTCCCGGCCCCTTCTGCTGTCCGGAGAAAGCAGAACAAGAAGTCATAACGGAACCCACTGCCCTCTCTGACATCAGTTGTCCGATTACTACACTTCTGTGATAAACAACCCCCCGAACCCCCGGAGGAGCAGTTGAGACTCTCGTCTCTGCTGGCCGGCGCCATCGCCTTAGCCGCCACCTCGGCAGCGCTGGTGGCCACACCCGCTCTCGCCGACCCGGACACCAAGATCGACCCCGCGATCACGGCGGGCGGCGAGCACCGCGCGATCGTCCGCGTCCACCAGCCCGCCCAGGTCGCGGCCGCGCAGTCCAGCGCCGAGGCGGTCAAGCGGGACAGGCGGAACGTCGACGCGGCGCCGCCCGCCGAGCTCGCCGCCAAGCTCGACTTCTTCGTCTACCGCGGCACCCGCGCCGAGCTGGAGCAGATCGCCCAGCAGTCGGACGTGGTCTCGATCCGCAAGGACAAGCTCAACGAGCCCGCGCTGGTGGAGAGCATCCCGCTGATCGGCGCCGACAGGGCGCACCGCGCCGGCTACACCGGCAAGGGCACCGCCGTGGCGATCCTCGACTCCGGCATCGACAACGACCACCCCGCCTTCGGCGACCGCATCGTGGCCCAGGCCTGCTTCTCGGGCGCCGACGCGGTGGACGGCTCCACGCCGCTGTGCCCGAACGGCAGCCAGTACCAGATCGGTGACGGGGCCGCGAACGCCGAGACGGCGGCGTGCATGACGGGCGCCCCGCAGCCGCAGTACGGCCTGTGCTACCACGGCACGCACGTGGCCGGCATCGCCGCCGGCCGGCGCACGGCCGAGTTCCCCGCCGACGGCGTCGCCCCCAAGGCCAGGATCATTCCGGTGCAGGTGTTCAGCCGCTTCGACAACTCGCCGTACTGCGCGGGCCGCCCGGTCTGCATCCTGGCCTACGACTCCGCCATCCTGACCGGCATGGCCTACGCCGACCTGCTGGCCGACCAGTACAACATCGCCTCGGTGAACCTGAGCCTGGGCGGCGGCCAGTACGACACGGCCTGCGACGAGGGCGACGGCGCCGACTTCAAGGCCGAGGCGGACAAGCTCCTGGCCAAGGGCACCGCCACCGTGATCGCCTCGGGCAACAACGGCTTCGAGGCGGCGGTGTCGTGGCCGGCCTGCGTCTCCGGCGCGGTGACCGTGGGCGCCACGGACAAGCAGGACGCGGTGGCGAGCTTCTCCAACCGGGGCACCCTGCTCGACCTGTACGCCCCCGGCGTCGCCATCAAGGCGGCCATCGCGGGTAACACGTACGCCACGCTGAACGGCACCTCCATGGCGGCCCCGCACGTCGCGGGCGCGTTCGCGCTGCTGCGCCAGCAGCGCAAGCACGCCACGGTGGAGCGGCTGCTCACCGCCCTGCGGCGGACGGGCGAGCCGATCACGTACCCGAGCGCGGGGGCGGAGGTGACGACGCCGCGCATCGACGTCTGGTCCGCCCTGCGCAAGGGGTAGGCCGCCCGCCCGAGGCACGCTCAGACACCCGCCGCGATCTTCAGCAGGACGACCCCGCCGATGATCGCGGCGAACGAGCCCAGCTTGGCGGGGGTGATCTTCTCCTTGTAGATGAGCGCGCCGAGCACGACCGTGCCGATGGAGCCGACGCCCGTCCAGATGGTGTAGCCGACGCCGACGTCCAGGGTCCTGAGCGCGAGGCTGAGGGTGAAGATGCCGCCGGCGGCCGACAGCAGGGTGAAGACCGACGGCCAGAGCCGGGTGAAGCCCTTGGTGGCGTTGGTGCCGAGGGCGAAGCCGATCTCGAAGACGATCGCGATCGAGAGATACATCCAGGCCATGATGACGTTTCCTCAGGGTCAGACGGTGGCGGAGGGACGGGTCGAGGGCAGGCGGTCGGCGAGCTTGAGCCCGAGCACACCGCCGATGATCAGGACGAAGGCCAGCGCCTTCCAGATGGTGATCTCCTCGTCGAAGATCACGGAGCCGAGCACGACGGTGCCGACCGAGCCGATGCCGGTCCACACCGTGTAGCCCACGCCGACGTCCAGCGTCTTCAGCGCGAGGCTCAGGAAGAAGATCCCGCCGGCCGCCGCGCCGGCGGTGAGCAGGGACGGCCACAACTGGGTGAAGCCCTCGGTGGCATTGGTGGCCAGCGCGAAGACGACTTCGAACACGGCGGCGATGAGCAGATAGATCCAGGCCATCGGCGACTCACTCCTCAGGAATTTGCATGTACTTGCAAGTAGTTGGTGAGCAAGAGAATGTATGTACATGTATCTTCTTGTCAAGCGGGTTCTCGTGATCGACCCTTGGAGGGCAGCCCATGACCGCCGCACCACCTGTCCCCGGCCTCACCTCGACGTGGCACCACGTCCTGCTCCTGCACGCCCGGGTGGAGGGCAGGCTGGGCACCGCGCTCCAGCGCCGGCACGGCATCGGCCTGTCGGAGTACCGCGCGCTCGGCCACCTGGCCGCCTCCTCCACCGGCGAGCTGCGCATGCAGGAGCTGGCCGACAAGCTCGGGCTGAACCAGAGCTCGGTGACCCGGCTGGTGGCGCGGCTCAACGCGGCGGAGTTCACCTACCGGGACCTGTGCCCGGACGACAAGCGCGGCGTCTACACGGTCATCACCGAGACCGGCCGCGCCCGGCACGCCGAGGCCGGCCACACCTACGAGGAGACGCTGCGGAGCGCGCTGGAGGAGGCGGGGCAGGCGGACCCGGCGCTCGCCGCGGCGGTCACGGCCCTGGGCGGCAGGCTGGCGGGCTCACCCGCGACCGGATGAGGCCCGCTCTCGTACCATGATGGCGTGCAGGGCCTCCTCCGCTCGTGGTGGGACGAGCCCCGTCCGCCCCAGGCGCCGCGCCGGGTGTGGCGTGACTGGGCGCTCGTCGGCCTGTTCGTCGTGGCCGCCGTGCTGGAGGGCATGCTGCGCACCGACCTCCAGTGGCGGCCCATCTCGGTGATCTTCCCCATCGTGACGGTGCCCACGCTGTTATGGCGCCGCGCCCGGCCGCTGCTCGCGCTGGCGGTCCCCGTCGTGGTCTCGACGCTGGTGCAGCTCCTCACGGGCGCCGACCCGGCCGAGACGACCTCCTCGGCCTACATCGTGATCCTGCTGTACGCGTTGTCCCGCTGGGGTTCGGGCCGGGAGATCGCCGCGGGGCTGCTGCTGATCACCGTCGCCGTGCTGGCCTCCGTGGTGACCGGGCACATCAGGGCGGCCGACGTCGGCGGCGCGTACGCCGTCGTGTTCGCGGGGGTCGCGCTGGGCGGCACCTTCCGCTACCGGGCCAGGGCCAGGCTGCGCGAGCTGGACCAGGTCAAGCTGCTCGAACGCGAGCAACTGGCCCGCGACCTGCACGACACCGTCGCCCATCACGTCTCGGCGATGGCGATCAGGGCCCAGGCGGGCATCGCCACCGCCGCCTCCGACCCGGGCGCCGCCGTGGACGCGTTGCGGGTGATCGAGGCGGAGGCGTCCCGCACGCTCGCCGAGATGCGCACCATGGTGCGGGTCCTGCGCCGCGACCGCGGGCTTGCGACGCCGGAGCTGGCGCCCAGCCCGCACCTCACCGACCTCCGGCAGCTCGCCGGACGGGCGCGCGTCGGTCCCGCCGTGGACGTGCGGCTCGACGGGAACCTCGACGGCGTGCCCGCCTCCGTCGGCGCCGCGATCTACCGGATCGCCCAGGAGTCGGTCACCAACGCCAGGCGGCACGCCCGGCACGCCACCCGGATCGAGGTCAGCGTGGCCGCCGACGACACCTCCGTGCGCCTGCGCGTGAGCGACGACGGCGACAGCACCGCCGGCCGCCCCGTCACCGTCCCCGGGTACGGGCTGCTCGGCATGATCGAGCGCGCCGGCCTGCTCGGCGGCACCTGCGAAGCCGGTCCCAACCCCGGTCGCGGCTGGACCGTGACCGCCGTACTGCCCCGGACGGGAGCCTCCCCATGACCACAGCGCCGGCTGAGCACCCGGACCCGGGCGGCCCCGCTCGCGGCGGAGCCATCCAGGTGCTCGTCGCCGACGACCAGGAGATCGCCCGTACCGGCCTGCGGATGATCCTGGACGCCCAGCCCGGCATCGAGGTCGTCGGCGAGGCGGCCGACGGGCACCGCGCCGTCGAGCTGGCCCGGCGGCTGCGGCCGGACGTGTGCCTGTTCGACATCCGCATGCCGCACCGCGACGGCATCGAGGCCACCCGCCTGCTGGCCGGGCCCGACGTGGCCGACCCGATGGCCGTGGTCGTCATCACCACCTTCGACCTCGACGAGTACGTCTACGCGGCGCTCAGGGCGGGCGCCCGCGGGTTCCTGCTCAAGGACGCGGGCCCCGAGCTGCTGGCCCAGGCGGTCCGCGCCGCGGCGGGCGGCGACGCGCTCATCGCCCCGAGCATCACCGCCCGCCTGCTGTCCGCCTTCGCCGGCACCGGCCCCGCCCAGCCCCGCGTCCAGCCGATCGAGCCGCTCACCGAGCGGGAGGAGGAGATCCTGGTCACCGTGGCGCGCGGGCGCACCAACAGCGAGATCGCCGCCGAGCTGCACATCTCGCTGAGCACGGTCAAGAGCCACGTCGCGAGCCTGATGACCAAGCTCGGCGTGCGCAACAGGGTCGAGATCGCCATGTGGGCGTACGAGACGAACCGCGTCAAGCAGCACTGACGGCAGCACTGACGGGCAGCACTGACAGGCAGCACTGACAGGCAGCGCTGGCCGGCTGTCCCCACGTCAGGCGGCGCTGACCCGCCATCCCCGCCGGCGGATGATCGCCTCGGCCACGACGGCGTTGATCGCCCAGCCCGCGCCCAGGAGCAGCGCCCGGGTGAGGTGATCGGGCTCGCCCGCGGCCGCGATCCACACCGCCTGCGTCAGCGCCTGAGTGCCCGCGCCGAGCCCCATGGCGTACGCGCGCATCATCCAGGCCCGGTGGCGGCGCACGTCCCGGCGGCGGATGGCGGCGAAGCCGAGCACGAGGGAGCCGAGCATGACCGTCCCCGCCACCCAGCGGAACACCGACAGCAGCCCCTCGTCGCCGGGCGGCAGCTCGGCGAAGGCGGTCATCCACAACCCCGACGCCGCCGCCACCATCCCGAGCCCGGCCAGCACCCGCCCGGCGGCCCGGTGCCACCCGCGCCTGCGCCGCCTGAACCGGGGCGCGAACTGGAACGCGCCCGCCACGCTGTAGACGGACACGGCCACGATGTGCGCCACGATCGGCCCGGGCGCGGCGAAGAACCGGCTGTTGGCCGCCGTGATCTCGGCCCCGCCGGCCAGCTCGGTGAGGCGGACGCCGCCCGCCAGCACGGGGACGAGACTGAGCAGGATCAGCCCCGCCGGTACGAGCCGGCTCGCCCTGGGGGCCGTGAGGTCGTTGGACATGCCCCGATGGTGGCCGCCGGGGCCACCCTTGCTCATCGCCCTGGCGGCCGGACCTGGATGAGCCGATCGGCCAGTCGGCGGGTCGTACTTTCGACCGTTACGCCTTCCCGCAGGTCGCGCCCACACTGAGGCCCATCGACCCCACGGAAGGAGATTCGTGATGAAGGCCTACGTTCTCAGCTCGTACGGCTCCCCCGACGCCCTGGAGCTCAAGCACCTCGACCAGCCCGCCCCCGGCCCCGGCGAGGTCCTGGTACGGGTGCGCGCCGCGTCCGTCCAGCCGGCGGACTGGCACCTCATGCGCGGCGAGCCGTTCATCTCCCGGCTCATGCCCGGCCCCCTGGGGCTGCGCCGGCCGAAGATCACCATCCTGGGCGCGGACGTGGCGGGAGAGGTGGCGGCGGTCGGGCCGGGCGTGACGGGGTTCGCGCCGGGCGACGAGGTGTACGCGATGGTGGCCAAGGGCGGCGGGTTCGCCGAGTACGTGTGCGTTCCCGAGACCGAGCTGGCGCCCAAGCCCGCGAGCCTGTCGTTCGAGGAGGCGGCGGCCGTGCCGCTGGCCGCCTGCACCGCCCTGCTGGCCCTGCGCGACCAGGGCGGGGTCCGGCCGGGCCGTCGGGTTCTCGTCAACGGCGCCTCGGGCGGCGTGGGCACGTTCGCGGTGCAGCTCGCCAAGGCGTACGGGGCGCACGTCACGGGCGTGTGCAGCACCCGCAACCTGGACCTGGTGCGCTCGCTGGGCGCCGACGAGGTGATCGACCGCACGAAGGAGGACTTCACCCGCGGCGGCCAGGTCTACGACGTGCTGCTCTACATCGCGGGCAACCGCTCGTTCTCCGAGTGCCGCAGGGTGCTGGCGCGCCGGGGCGTCTGCGTCCTGATCGGCGGCGCCGCCAGCCGCTGGCTGCAGCCCGCCGGGCACGTCTTCGCGACCCTGGCCGCCTCGGCGTTCGTGTCGCAGAAGGCGGTGCTGACGGACGTGCTCAGCACCACGGGCAACCGGCGGAACCTGGAGGAGCTGACCGCGCTCGTCGAGGACGGCAGGCTCACGCCGGTGGTGGACCGGGTCTACGACTTCGAGGAGTTGCGGGCGGCGATCAGGTACCAGGAGGAGGGGCAGGCCCCCGGGAAGGTCGTCGTTCGGGTGTGACCGGGGCGGGCGCGCCGTTACGCTCCGGGGAGCACGGTGCCCCAGCCCATTTCGAATTGTGTCGCTTAGGGTGGCTTCTATGGACGCAGGTAAGGCGATCTTCGAAACCGTCGGAAAGCTCCGTCAGCGGCGCACGGCCCCGCTCGTCCTGGAGCTCGACCTCACAGAGGGCCTCACCGAGGGCCCGCCGGCGGATCCGCTCGCCGCGGTGCTGTCCATGCGCAAGACGCGCCTGGCCGACGTCCTGTCCGGGCTCAAGCGGGCCAGGCAGGACCCCAGGGTCAAGGCGCTGGTGGTGAAGATCGGGGGGCAGCCGCTGGGCCTGGCCATGGTGCAGGAGCTGCGCCAGGCCGTGATCCACTTCCGCGCCTCGGGCAAGCTGACGGTCGCCTTCTCCGAGACGTTCGGCGAGTTCGGCGGCGGCACGGTGCCGTACTACCTGGCCACCGCCTTCGAGCGGCTCTACCTGCAGCCCAGCGGTGACGTCGGGCTGACCGGGGTGGCGATGGAGCAGCGCTTCGTCAAGGGGGCGCTGGGCAAGCTGGGCGTCGGGTTCGAGGCGGGGCAGCGGCACGAGTACAAGACCGCGCCCAACACCTTCACCCAGGACCACATGACCGAGCCGCACCGCGAGTCCATGGCGCGCATCGTCGAGTCGGTCACCGAGACCATGGTCGCCGGCATCGCCGACGGCCGCCGCCTGGACCCGGGCAAGGTGCGGGAGCTGATCGACCGCGGCCCGTTCACCGCCTCGGAGGCGCAGGAGGCCGGGCTGGTCGACGGGCTGGCCTACCGCGACGAGGTGTACGACGAGCTCAAGCGGGCCGCCGGCGAGGAGGCCCACCTGCTGTACGTCTCCCGCTACGCCAGGGGCGCGGCCGTGCGCAAGCTGCCGCACCCGACGGCCGACGGGGTGGCGCTCGTGCACGCGATGGGCATGATCAGGACCGGCCGCAGCGGCCGCAGCCCGCTCGGCGGGGGCGGCGCGATGGGCTCCGACACGATCAGCGCGGCGCTGCGCGCGGCCAGGCGGGACGAGCACATCAAGGCGGTCGTGCTCCGGGTCGACAGCCCCGGCGGCTCCTACGTGGCCAGCGACACGGTCTGGCGCGAGGTGACGCTGACCCGCAAGGTCAAGCCGGTGATCGTGTCCATGGGCGATCTGGCGGCCTCCGGCGGCTACTTCATCTCGATGGCGGCCGACGTGATCGTGGCCCAGCCGGGCACGCTGACCGGCTCGATCGGCGTGTACGGCGGCAAGCCCGTCTTCTCCGAGCTGCTGGACAAGGCCGGGATCAACTCCGAGCTGGTGGCCGAGGGCGCCAACGCGGGCATGTTCTCCACCTCGCGCGGCTTCTCGCCCGAGCAGTGGGAGCGCATCAACGCCTGGCTCGACCGCATCTACGACGACTTCGTGGGCAAGGTGGCCAAGAGCCGCGACCTGTCCCGCGAGCGTACGCACGAGCTGGCCCGCGGCCGCGTCTGGACGGGCGCCGACGCGCGGGCGAGCGGGCTGGTGGACGAGCTGGGCGGGCTGGAGGACGCGCTGGCCATGGCCAGGAAGCGGGCCGGTCTGGCCGACGACGCGCCGGTGCGCACGTACCCGCGGCTCAACCCGCTGGAGCGCCTGCGCGGGCCCGACTCCAGCGAGGACAAGTCGGCGGCGCTGGCCAGGATCCGGATGGACGCCTGGGGGCCGCTCGCCCGGCTGTCAGCCGAGCTGGGGCTGCCCGCCGTGGGGCCGCTGATCCTGCCCGGCTGGTACACCATCCGCTGACCGCCCGGCCGGGCAGTCGGCGGCCGGCGCACCGCCCGCTGACTGCTCGACGGCCGCGCGGTCGAGGAGCCGGTCAACTCAGGATCACCAGGTCAGACCCGTCTTTCGCGCGTTTCCCGGACGAACCTGATCTTGTCCCGGTAATCTTCCCGCGTGATCCGACCTTCCAGGGCTCTTTTACCCGCGGCCGTCGTTCTGCTGGCCTGCACCGTCACCCAACCCGCCGCCGCCGACGAGACCGGCGCTCCCGGTAACGCCGTCGTGCGGCAGGTCTCGGGGGTCAGCCCGCTGCCCACCGACTGCGGGCCGCCCCCCGCCGACGGCTACACCCTGAACCCGAGCACCGAGGTCCTGCCCATGCTGGCGCGGGACCCGAACCGTCCAGAACGCCTCGTCACGGTCTTCCAGCAGGACCGCTGGAACCGCTACGGCAGCAACGGCACGGGCGTCGCCGTGTCGGACGACCGCGGCCTGACCTGGCGGCAGTCGAAGAACCGGCCCGCCTTCTCCCGCTGCGACGGCGGCGACTACGACGTGGCGACCGACCACTGGGTCACGGTCACCCCGTCCGGCGCGGCCGTCGCGGCGTCCCTGTCGATGTCGCGCGCCGGCGACGTCACCGCCATCCTGGTCTCCCGCTCCGGCGACGGCGGCCGGACCTGGGACACGCCGGTCACCCTGCAGCGCGACGACAACGTGCGCTTCTTCAACGACCGCCCGTCGGTGACCGCCGACCCGTACCGCCCCGGCGTCGTGTACGCGGTGTGGGACCGCATCGACGACCAGTCCACCAGTACGACGCCGAACTGGGTCCAGCCCGTCTACCTGGCCAAATCAACCGATGACGGGCGTACCTGGACCACGAGCAAGGTCTACGACGTACCGGTCAACAGCGGCGTCATCGGCACCCAGCTCGTGGCGCTCCCTGACGGGACCCTGCTGATCGGCATGCACCACGAGACGATCACCGAGGGCTCCACGCAGGTCATCCGCTCGACCGACGGCGGCAGGACGTGGTCGGCGCCGACGCTGAACGTGCCGGCCCCGCTCGCGGTGGGCCCGCGCATCCCCGACCCGGACGACTCCGGCGACCCGATCCGCAACGCCGCCCTGCCGCTGCTGGCGGCCCAGCCGGGCACGCGGGTGGTCAACGCCGTCTGGCCGAGCCAGGACCCCGACGGCACCTTCCACGTGGCCTACTCGCGCTCGGCGGACGGCGGGAAGACGTGGTCAGGCCCGATCCGCGTGGACAGGACGCCCACGGGCTCGGCCGCCGTGCCGGTCGTGGCCGCGTCCAGGACGGGCACCGTGGCGATCACCTACTACGACTTCCGCAACAACACGCCCGACCCCGCCACCCTGCCCACCGACCTGTGGGCCGTCACGTGCGCGAGCGACTGCACCAAGCCGGGCGCCTGGCGGGAGCGGCACGTCGAGGGGCCGTTCGACACCAGGAAGGTGCCGCTGACCAGCGTCGGCCGCCTGCTCGGCGACTACACGGGGCTGGTCTCGACCGGCAGTACCTTCACGGCCGTGTACGGCGTCGCGACCGACGACGCCGCCAACCCGGTGGACCTGCACAGCGCGATCTTCGCCGGCTGAGCAGGCGGGCGCGGGGTCCGGCCACACCGGGCCCCGCCCCCGGCCCTCTGGTCAGGGGGTGGCCGTCGAGCGGTAGCGGCCGCGCAGCCGTACCAGGGGCTGCAGGGCAGGCTCCACGTAGTCGACGTTCAGCACGGCGGCGATGAAGATCGTGTGATCCCCGGCCGGCACCACCTTGGTGGTCTCGGCCTCGATCGCGGCCACCCCGCCTTCGATCACGAGCGCCTCGGTGTGCTCCCCCCGGTGGTGCGGGGTGCCCGCCACCAGCAGCCGCGCGCTGGGCCGGCCGGCGGTGGCGAAGCGGCTGGCGACGGCGGCCTGCCCCGACGACAGCAGGGAGGCGGCCCAGCGGTCCTGCCGGAGCAGGACCTCGGTGAGGTAGCCGCGGCCGGCCAGGCTGACCAGCACCAGCGGCGGCTCCAGCGAGACGGACGTCAGCGCCGACACCGTGGTGCCGAGGTCGTCGCGCCCGTCGCGCGCGGTCACGACGGCGACCCCGGCCGCGAGCTGCGCCATCGCCTCCGTGAACAGCTCACTCACCGCGCGGGCCCCCGGCGGCCGGGGGCCCGCAGGACCGGGGTCATCCGAGACCGTTGGTGGTCAGCCAGTCCTTGGCCACGACCGCGGGCTCGTCCTTGTTGACGGAGATCTTCTGCATCATCTGCAGCAGGGACTCGGTGGTCAGCTTCGCCGAGATGCCGTTCAGGGTGGTCCTGATCGTCTCGCTGGCCGAGGCCTTGTGCAGCAGCGGCGTCACGTTCTGGGCGGGGAAGATGTTCTTGGGGTCCTGCAGCGCCACGAGGTTGTTCGCGGCCATCTTCGGGTCGGTGGTGAAGACGTTGCCGACCTGGATCGTGCCGTCCTTGATCGCGTCGGAGGTGGTCGGCCCGGTGGGCTTCCACTCCTTGAACTCCAGGCCGTAGACCTCCTTGAAGCGCGCCTCCCACCGCTTCTTGAACTCGGGCGGGCCGCCGACGACCATGTCCTTGGAGACCTTGGCGAGGTCCTCCATGGTGTTCAGCGACTGCTTGGTCTGGGTGTCCTTGGAGACGGAGAGGCTGTCCTTGTCCTCGGCGGGCGAGGAGTCGAGCACCTCGAGCTCGGCCGGCAGCTTCTCCTTCAGCGCCGCGTTCACCTCGTCGGTGGTCGCGGCGGTGGCCTTCGGGTCGACGAAGGCGAGCAGGTTGCCGTTGTACTCGGGCACGATCGTCAGCCCGCCGTTCTTGACCTGGTCGTAGACGACCTCGCGGCTGCCGATGCGCGGCTTCTCCTCCACCTGCACGCCCTTGGCCTCCAGCGCCTGGGCGTAGATGGAGGCGAGCAGCACGCTCTCGTCGAAGTCGAAGGAGCCGATGACGGCCTTGCCTCCTGCGGCCGAGGCCGAGCCGGTGGGGGCGGCGCTCGTCGTGTCGAGCGGGTTGCCCCCGGTGCCGCCGCCACCGCCACCGCACGCGGCCAGTGCGAGCATCGCCGTGAGGAACACCCCGGCGACGCCGTACTTGCGTCTCATCTTGCTTTTCCCTTCTAAAGCGGGAGGTAATACAGGAGACTATCGAACCTTCAGTCGCTGGCTCACACCCGGAGAGACCGTCACTCTCTGGAGGAGCGCGAACAGGACCTGCACCACGAGCGCGAACAGCACAATCAGTACAGAACCGCCGACCACGCTCGCGTAATCCTTGGTCGCGAAACCGTCGATCACGTACCGCCCGAGACCACCGAGCCCGGTGTAGGCGGCGACCGTGGTGGTGGCCACCACCTGGATGGCCGACAACCGGCAGCCGAGCAGGATCAGCGGCAGCGCCACCGGCACGAGCACCCGCCCGAGCACCTGCCCGCCGCGCAGCCCCATCCCGTACGCGGCGTCGCGCAGCTCGGGATCGACCCCCTTGATCCCCTCGAACGTGTTGACCAGGATCGGCGGCACCGACAGCAGCACCAGCGGGATGATCACCGGCCAGATCGACGCGGTGCCCAGCAGCAGCACGAACATCACCAGCAGGCCCAGCGTGGGCAGCGCCCTGGCCAGGTTCGCGGACACGACGACGAGCAGCCCGCCCCGCCCGGTGTGCCCGATCGCCAGGCCCAGCGGCACGGCGATCAGCACGGCCAGCACCAGGGCCAGCGCCGAGAACTCCAGGTGCTCCAGCAGGCGCGCGGGGATGCCGCCTGGCCCCGACCAGTTCGCGGCGGTGCCGAAGAACTCGCCCAGCCAGCCGAAGAACGAGGTCAGCCAGTTCATGACGCCTGCCCCTGCCTCGCGCGCACCCAGGGCGTGAGCAGCCGCTGCGCCAGGACCAGCAGCCCGTCGGCGATCAGCGCCAGCAGCACGATGAGCACGATGCCGACGATCACCGGCGGCATGAACGGGTTCTGGTACGCCCGGGTGAACAGCCCGCCGAGGCCGCCCTGCCCGATCAGCGCCCCGACGCTGACCAGGCTGATGCTGGAGACCGCGACGACCCGCATCCCCGCCAGCACCACCGGCACCGCGATCGGCAACTCGACCTGCAGCAGACGGCGCAGCGGCGTGAAGCCCATCGCCACGGCCGACTGGCGCACGTGGTCGGGCACCGAGTTCAGCCCGTCGACCACGGCCGGGATCAGCACGGCCATGCCGTAGAACGTCAGCGGGATGATCACCGTGGTCTGCGACAGCCCGGTGACCGAGATCAGCAGCATGAAGACCGGCAGCGACGGCAGCGCGTACACGACGTTCATCAGCCCCGCGGTGGGCTGGTAGAGCCAGCGCCAGCGCACGGAGGCCAGGCCGAGCGGGAGCGCCAGGAGCAGCGCGAGCACGATCGGCACCACCGACATGGTGAGGTGGTCGGTCAGCAGGTTCCTGATGCTGTCGGCGCGGCCGGTGTCCCAGTTGCGCGCGGTCCACTCCCAGAGGGAGGGCGGCCCGTCACCCATCCGCGGCCTCCGCGAGCGCCTGGTCCAGCGCCTGCCGGGTGACCACGCCGACGGCCCTGCCCCGCTCGTCCACGGCCACCGCGCAGCCGGACGGCGACAGCAGCGCCGCGTCGAGCGCGGAGCGCATGCTGTCGCGCCCGTGCTCGTAGGTGCCGGCGGGCTCCAGCTCGCCCGGCCGGTCGCTCGACCGCCAGCCCAGCGGCCGGCCGTCGGCGTCCACGACCAGCAGCCACGGCTCGGCCGTGCCGCCCTCGAACCCCTCGGGCACGGTCAGGTCGGTACGCAGCCGCAGCCCGGCCGTGGAGATGAAGCGCAGCCGCCTGATCCCCCTGTCCTGCCCGAGGAACTCGCGCACGAAGTCGTCGGCCGGCTCCGACAGCAGCGTCTTGGGGTCGGCGAGCTGGGCCAGCTTGCCGCCCACGCGCAGCACCGCCACCCGGTCGCCGAGCTTGATGGCCTCGTCGATGTCGTGGGTGACGAACACGATCGTCTTGTTCAGCTCGCTCTGCAGCCGCAGCAGCTCGTCCTGGAGGCTGGTGCGGACGATGGGGTCGACGGCGCTGAACGGCTCGTCCATGAGCAGCACGGGCGGGTCGGCGGCCAGTGCCCTGGCCACGCCGACGCGCTGCTGCTGGCCGCCGGAGAGCTGGAACGGGTAGCGGCCGGCCAGCGCGGGGTCGAGGCCGACGCGCTCCAGCAGCTCCATGGCCGTGGCGCGGGCCTTCTTCCTGTCCCAGCCCAGCAGGTAGGGGACGGTGGCGACGTTGTCGACGATCTTGCGGTGCGGGAAGAGGCCGGCCTGCTGGATGACGTACCCGATGCCGCGCCGCAGGGCCGGCGGGTCGATGCCCTGCACCGGCTGCCCGTCGAGGAGGATGCGGCCCTCCGTGGCGTCGATCATCCGGTTGATCATGCGCAGGGAGGTCGTCTTCCCGCATCCCGACGGGCCGACGAACACGGTGATCTCACCCGTGGGCGCCTCAAGGCTGAGGTCGTCCACGGCGACCGTTCCGTCCGGATAACGTTTGGTGACAGACTCGAATGTGATCACGCGCGAACTCTCGCTTCGGGGCCTCCGGCGGCAGCGCCGCAGCCCCCGTGCCACGACCGCCGCATGATCTGCTGAACCCACAGACTACGGCGGCTCGTACCGGCCTGTCCCCTCGGGTTTTCCTTAAGCGTTTCACTTGAGCTGGGAGATTCGTAGGAAATCTCGCATCTGGTAGTGCGCCGGACCACGGTGTGTTGGCATGATTACCCTCACCATTCCTGACGCATCAGCTCACAACTCCTGACGCGCCCCTCACCCCAAGCGTCCGCATCCAGCAAGAGGAACCGGCCCCGTGTCTCAGTCGCTCACCGATCAGCGCCAGCGCGCAGAACTGATCGCAGAGCTCTACGACCTCCATGCCGCCGGGCTGTTCGCGTACTGCGCCGACCAGCTCGGTGACCTCGGCTCGGCCTCCGACGTCCTGGTGGCCGTGCTCAGCGGCGTCCCCGCCACCACGCCGCCCCGCGCCGCGCTCTACGCGTTCGCCCGCCGCGAGATCCACCGGCGCGACGTCGTCTACGCCCCGCCCGCCGTGGACCCGCTCATCGACCCGGCCACCGCGCTCGTCGAGCGCTCCCTGCGCGAGCTGCGCCCGCACCAGCGCGAGGTGCTCGTGCTGTGCGCGGTGTGCGGGCTGAGCAAGCAGGAGCTCGCCTGGGTGCTCGACGTCGCGCCCGACACCGCCGAGGAGCTGGCGGTGGGGGCGGGACACCGCTTCAGGCAGGCGCTGGGCACGGCGCTGGCCTCCACCGGCGTCCGCGTGCCCAAGCCGGTGGCCGACATCTACGGCGCGCTCGGGGTCGCGCCGCTGCGTGACGTGCTCGGCCGCCTGCCGTGGCCGCTGCCGCCGGGAGCGCTGCGGATCCACTTCGCCGGCTCCCGTACGGCGACGCCCGCGCCGCTGTTCGTCAAGCCCCGCTGGCCGAGCCCGCCCGTCTGGCCGCAGCCTCTGGCCGAGGCCGATCCGGCCACCAGCACAGTGATCTTCCCGGCGGAGCTGCTCTCGCCGCCGTCGCCGTCGCACACGCCCGTGCACGAGGCGACCACGGCGCCGATGCCCAAGCTGCGCGACCCGATGACGCCGCCGAGGGACGTCCTGGACCCGGGGCCGCCGTTGCGGGATCCGCTGGGGTCGGCGCGGCCCCTGCGGGAGGCCCCGCCGTACGCCGGGGACCGGTGGGTCGCCGGGCCGGCGTCCGGGCTGCCCCGGGAGCGCCCGTTCTTCATGGCCGCCCCCGACCCCATGGCCGCCGAGCCGTTCGCGACGGGTGACGTGATCCTGCCCAAGGACGCGCCGGACCCGTACATGACCGGCGACGTGCTCCTGCACGACGGCCCCGCCCAGCCGCTCCCGCCGCCCCGCGACCCCGCCGCCGAGCGCCGGCGGGCGCCGCTGCTGGAGCCGCGACCGGCGCCGCAGGAGTTCCGCCGGCCGCCGGCCGCGCCCGCGCGCCTGCCGTCCCGCGCGGAGGAGCCGGTACGCGGCCCGGCGGCCCCGCTGTTCAAGCCGCGTACCAAGCCCGCCAAGCCGTCCAAGGCGGCCGAGCCGGTGTACCGGCTGCCGCAACCGCGCGAGGACGGCGCGGAGCAGGCGGGCTCGCTCGGCCGGCCGCTGGCGAGGCCGCTGACGAAGCCTCTTGAGAAACCGCTGGACAGGCCCCGGCAGGACGACCCCGCACCGCGCAAGGAGAGCTCCTCCGTCCTGGCGCCCCGGCCCGTGCGGGCCAGGCCCGCCCCCAAGCGGCGCCCGGAGACCGGACGCCCCCAGAAGGTGCGCCGCCGCAAGGACCGGCACTACGACTGGGTGTGGGAGGTCGTCGGGTTCCTGCTCTGCGTGGCGATCGCGATGATCGTGTTCTTCTCCATGCCGGTCTTCGTCGACCCGTGACGACCGCCGGGGTGGCGGGCGGGGCACTTCCGCCCGCCACCCGGGGCGCGTTCAGGCCCGGCCGGTGAGGGCGGCCACGTCGAGGCCGGTCAGGCGGGCGGGGTCGCCGAGGATGTCCAGCGTCAGGATCTTGCCGTCGGCGATGGTGAAGGCGCCGACCGCGCTCGTCTTCCCGTCCAGCACCACGAGCGACCCGGCCACGCCGTTGACCAGCACCGGGCGGGCGAACGGCGCCATCCGGCGGAACATGAGCGCCTGCTGCCCGACGGTGAGCGCGCCGCGCAGCTCGTTCCAGCCCCGGGCCGCCGCGGGCCCCACGTCGGTGCGCAGCACGACGTCGGGGTGCAGGAGCGAGACGAGCGTGTCGAAGTCGCCGTCGCGGGCCGCCGCCATGAAGGCGTCCACCACCTCCCGCTGCCGCGCCAGGTCCTGGTCGGGCGACGGCGCGGCGCCGCGCACCCGGCGGCGGGCCCGGCTGGCGAGCTGCCTGGTGGCGGCGGGCGAGCGATCGATGATCGTGGAGATCTCGTCGAACGGCACGGCGAACAGGTCGTGCAGCACGAACGCCAGCCGCTCCGTCGGCTCCAGCTGCTGCAGCACCACCAGCAGCGCCAGCCCCACCGAGTCGGCCAGGAGCGCCTCCTGCTCGGGATCGACGCCGTCCGCCGGGCTCACGATCGGCTCGGGCATGCGCTCCTCCAGCGGGTCCTCGCGGCGGTGCTCGCGGGAGCGCAACATGTTCAGGCAGACGCGCGACACCACCGTGGTGAGCCAGGCGCCCAGGTTCTGCACGTCGCTGGTGTCGGTGCGGTCGAGCCGCAGCCACGCCTCCTGCACCGCGTCGTCGGCCTCGCTCACCGACCCGAGCATTCGGTACGCCACCGCCCTGAGCCGGCCGCGCTGCTCCTCGAAGAGGCCGCTCAGCACCTCGTTGTCGCTCATCCGTCACATTCCTTCTTCGACCCGCGTCATTGCTGTGACCCATGAAAGCGGGTGGATGTGACGTGACCTGCTCCGGCCCCCCTCGCCAGGCGCCGAGGGGGGCCGGTGCGCTAGTCGGCCGACAGGATGAGACCGCTGGTCGGCACGCCGGTGCCGGCGGTCACGAGGACGTTGCCGACGTTCGGGAGCTGGTTGACGGCGGTGCCCCTGATCTGGCGGACGGCCTCGGCGATGCCGTTCATGCCGTGGATGTAGGCCTCTCCGAGCTGTCCTCCGTGCGGGTTGACCGGGAGGCGCCCGTCCAGCTCGATGCCGCCGTCGGCGAGGAACCCGGGCGCCTCGCCGCGCCCGCAGAAGCCCAGCTCCTCCAGTTGCGTCAGGACGAACGGGGTGAAGTGGTCGTACAGGATGGCCGTCTGGATGTCGGCCGGTGACAGGCCGGAGAGCTCCCAGAGGCGGCGGCCGACGACGGACATCTCCGGCAGCCCGGTCAGGTCGTCGCGGTAGTAACTGGTCATCATCAGCTGCCCGGCACCCGCGCCCTGAGCCGCTGCGGCGATGACGGCCGGGGAGCGCCGCAGGTCGCGGGCGCGTTCGGTGGAGGTCACGACGAGCGCGACCGCCCCGTCGCTCTCCTGGCAGCAGTCGAGCAGGTGCAGCGGCTCCACGATCCACCGGGACGCCTGGTGCTCCTCCAGCGTGATCGGCCGCCCGTGGAACCACGCGGCCGGATTGGTGGCGGCGTGCCTGCGCATGGCCACCGCCACGCGGCCGAAGTCCTCCGAGGTGGCGTCGTAGACGTGCATGTAGCGGCGCGCGAACATGGCCACCCACGCCGCCGGCGTCATCAGCCCGTACGGCACGTGCCAGCTCATCTCCAGCCCCTGGGAGCTGGGCTGCCCGGTGAGCCCCGCGTTCGGCCGGCCGAAGCGGCGGCCCGAGCGCTCGTTGAACGCCCGGTAGCAGACGACCGTGCGGGCCGCGCCGGTGGCCACCGCCATGGCGGCGTGCGCGACGGTGCCGCAGGCCGCGCCGCCGCCGTACTCGACGCGGGAGAAGAAGGTCAGCTCGCCGATGCCCGTCTCCCTGGCGACGGCGATCTCCTGGTTGGCGTCCTGGCTGTAGGTGACCAGGCCGTCCACGTCGGCGGGCGACAGGCCGGCGTCGTCCAGCGCCGCCAGCACGGCCTCGGCGGCGAGCCGCAGCTCCGAGCGCCCCGACTCCTTGCTGAACTCGGTGGCGCCGATGCCGGCGATGGCCGTGCTCACGGCCCCTCCAGCGTGACGGTGCCGGTCGCGTGCTCGCCCAGGCTGACCCGGCCGCGCACCTCGACGGTGAGCCGGTCGCCCTCGCCCGCCACGACCGTGCCGCTGAAGGTCAGACGGTCACCCGCGTACGCCGGGACGCCGAGCTTGACGTCGATGCTCCTGATCACCGCGGCGGGGCCCGCCCAGTCGGTGACGTAGCGCTCGACCAGGCCCATGGTGGTCAGGATGTTCAGGAAGATGTCCGTCGAGCCCTGGGCACGGGCCAGCGCCGTGTCGTGGTGCACCGGGGTGTAGTCCATGGTGGCCAGGGCCGTGGCGACCACCACGGTGGGCGTGAGGTCGATCGACAGCTCCGGCAGCGCGGTCCCGATCATGCCGGGGCCCACATGGGCAGCACCAGCCGGTCGTCCATCCGCCGGTACGTCACGCGCAGCGGCATGCCTATCCTCACTTCCTCGACGGGGCAGTCCACGACGTTGCCCACGATCCGTACGCCTTCCGGCAGCTCCACCACCCCCACCACGAACGGGGCCTGCCTGCCCGGCACGGGCGGGTAGTGGTGCACGACGTAGCTGAACAGGGTGCCCGTGCCGGCGGCGAGCCGGTACGCGCGCTCGGTGGAGCGGCAGCGCGGGCACAGCGGGCCCGGCGGGTGACGCAGCTCGCCGCAGTCGGCGCACGACTGGACGCGCAGCTCGCCCTTGGTCACGCCCTCCCAGAAGAACGCGGTGTCCTGGTTGACGGCGGGCTGGAGGGGATACGGCTCGGTGGCCTTCCTCTCCGGTGGGCGGAACTTCAGCACCCGGAACATCATGTCGGCGACCGGCTCGTCGTCCTCGGTGTACCAGGTGATGTTCCACGTGGCGAAGTACCCGACGCCCAGCGCCGTCCGCTTCGGGCCCGCCAGGCCGGAGAACCGCGTGGCGGGCGTGAGCCGCTCGCCGACGCGCACGTAACGGTGGTAGGTCTGCTCGCAGTTGGTCGCCACCACGCCCGTGTAGCCGCTGCCGTCGAGCGCGGCCATCATGTCGTCCACCGGCGAGCGCTCCCTGGGGCCCCTGCGCAGGCCGGGCATGGTCCACACCTGGGCCATCGCGGGCGGGGCCAGGCCCTGCTCCAGGTAGCGCGGGTTCTCGTCGCCCATGGCGGTCAGCCAGTGCCTGATCATGGGGACGTTCACGGGGTCGGCGGCCGGGGCGCCGCGCACCTCGCCCAGCGCCACCTGCTTGCCCGCCAGCTCGTGCAGCTCCTCCTCCGTCATGGCGCGCCCGCTCATCGCGGCGGCCTCGGCAGGCTCAGGCCGAGCATGGCGATCAGCTCGCGCTGCACCTCGTTCACCCCGCCGCCGAACGTCAGCACCACCGCCCCCTTGACCCCGTGATCCAGGCGTTCGAGCAGCTCGGCCGTCTCCGGGTCCGACGGGTCGCCGTACCTGGCCAGGATGTCCCCGACGATCCTGCCGATCTCCTGCATGCGCTCCGAGCCGTAGATCTTGGTGGCCGAGGCGTCGGGAGCGCCCAGCCAGCCGAGGTCCATGTTCGCCGCGACCTGCCAGTTGAGCAGCTCGTTCGTCCGGAAGGCCGCCCACACCCGCGCCAGCGCGCGCCGCACGTCGGGCTCGGCGTCCAGGCCGGTGCGGCGGGCCCAGGCGCGGAAGCGGTCGTAGGTCTGGCCGAGGTTCCCGGCGGGGCCGAGCGTGACGCGCTCGTGGTTGAGCTGGTTCACGATCAGGTCCCAGCCCCTGTCCACCTCGCCGACCACCATGTCCGCCGGCACGCGCACGTCGGAGTAGTACGTGGCGTTGGTGTGGTGGCGGCCGTCCATGGTCACGATCGGGGTCCACGAGAAGCCGGGGTCGTCCGTGGCGGCGATCATCATGGTGATGCCCTTGTGCTTCTTGGCCGCGGGGTTCGTGCGGGCGGCGAGCCAGATGTACTGGGCGTAGTGCGCGCCGCTGGTGAAGATCTTCTGGCCGTTGACGACGTAGTGGTCGCCGTCGAGCACCGCCGTCGTGCGCAGCGAGGCCAGGTCGGTGCCCGCCTCCGGCTCGCTGTAGCCGATCGCGAAGTGGCACTCGCCCGCGAGGATGCGCGGCAGGAAGTGCTCCTTCTGCTTCTCCGTCCCGTACTGCATGATCGTCGGCCCCACGGTCTGCACCGTGATGATCGGGTACGGCACCCCGGCGCGGGCGATCTCGTTGGCGAAGATCTGCTGCTCCAGGGGGCCGTAGCCGCTGCCGCCGTACTCCTTGGGCCAGCCGAGGCCGAGCTTGCCGTCGCGGCCGAGGCGGCGGCAGTGCTCCATGTACGCCCCGCCGAACGGGTCCGCGGCGATCTTGGCGCGGTCCTCGGCGGTCAGGCAGCCGTGGAAGTACTCGCGCAGCTCGTCGCGGAGCCTGCGCTGCTCGGGGGTGAGGTCGATGAGCATCAGACGAGCGCTCCGATCAGGTCGAGCTGGGCGTCGGCGCCGCCGAGCAGCTGGGACAGGTGCCTGGCCTGGGCGAAGTAGCGGTGCAGCGGGTAGGTGACGTCGAGGCCGAGGCCGCCGTGCAGGTGCTGGCAGGTGTAGAGGGCCTGGTAGGCCCCGCTGACGTGGTAGGCGGCCAGCGCCAGGTCCTCCTCGGCCGGCAGCCCCTCGCCCAGCCGCCACAGCGCCGACCACATCGCCACGTCCAGCGCCCTGGCGGCGATGTAGACGTCGGCGATCTGCATCGTCACGGCCTGGAACTCGGCCAGCGCCCGGCCGAACTGCCTGCGCTGCTTGATGTAGGCGGTCGTCAGCTCCAGCGCGCCGGCCAGGACGCCGCTCGCCTGCGCCGCCACGGCCGCCGTGAAGATCCGCCGCGCGTCCGCGACCGCCTCCGGGCCCGCCACCCGCTCCGCCGGGGTGCCGTCGAGCACGATCGTGGCGGCGGGCTCGCCGGTGGAGGTGAACTCGGCCGCCGTCACCGGGTCCGCCACCAGGAACAGGCCCGTGTCGGCGGTGACCAGCGCGGCGCCTCCCGGGTACGGCACCGAGACCTTCCTCCCGGTCAGGCTCCACCCCGGGTCTCCCGCGTGCCGGGCGTCCGGCGTGGCGGTGGTGGCGGGCGGGCCGGTGAGGGCGCGGCCGGGCTCGCGCAGGGCGAGCGTGAGGCGGCCCGTGTCCTTGTCCGCGTGGCGGCGCTGCTGGTCGGGGGTGCCGTGGCGGGCCAGGAGCAACGTGGCGGCCAGGGTCGGCAACGCGGGCACCGTGGCCGCCCGCGCACCCACCTCACGCAGCACCACGGCCAGCTCGACCGGCCCGAGCCCGGCGCCGCCCGCCTCCTCCGGCACGCACACGCCCATCAGCCCGGCCTGCCACAGCCGCTCCTCGGCCGCGTCCTTGTCGCCTTCCTTGGCGAGGACCTCGGCGGCCAGCTTCTTCAGATCCTGCTGGGTCTCGTCCAGGTTGAAATCCACTACGTCTCCAAAAGGTGTTGCCTGCCGTGCCGTACGAACTCCTCCTCGATCCCCTTCGCATCCGCCTCCGTCAGCAGCCGCAGCCCATCGGGGCCGCGCACCCACACCGGGTCGGCGGTGCGCCAGCCGTCCCTGGCGAGGTGCCGCTTGATGACCTTGTGCGAGGCCGTCTGGGGCAACTCCCGGCAGACGCGGACGAAGCGCGGCACGGCCTTGACGCCGAGGTCGCGGCGCGCGGCCAGGAACGCGGTGAACGCGCCCGGGTCGAAGGCGCCCTCCAGCACGAGCGCCGCCATGACCTGGTCGCCGGCCGCCGGATCGGGCACCGGGTACACCGCCGCCTCCACCACCCCGCCGAACTCGCGCAGCGCCGCCTCGATGGGCGCGACCGCGAGGTTCTCACCGTCCACGCGCAGCCGCTCGGTGCCCCGCCCGGCGAAGAAGACGTAGCCGCCGGCGTCGGCGTAGGCCAGGTCGCCGGACCAGAACGCGCCGTCCCTGATCCGCTCGGCGTCCGCGTCCGGGTCGTTGTAGTAGCCCTCGAACAGCCCGAGCCCGGCCGTGTTGACCAGCTCGCCGATGGCCTCGTCCGGGTTGAGCAGGCGGCCGTCCTCGATCCGGGCGGTCGGGCAGGGCCGGCCGGTGAACGGGTCGAGTATCCGCACGCCCTCGGGCAGGCGGCCGAGGCAACCGGGCGGCCCGGCGGGGTCGGGGGTGAGCGAGATGGCGGTCTCCGTGGAGCCGAAGGCGTCGATGACCACGCAGCCGAACCGCTCCCCGAACCTCCTGACGGCCACCGCGCTGCCCTCGTTCCCGAACGCGATCCTCAGAGGGTTGTCGGCGTCGTCCGGCTGTTCGGGGGTGGCCAGGGCGTAGGAGAGCGCCTTGCCGACGTAGTGCAGGTACGTACAGCCGTATCGCCTGATGTCGGGCAGCAGGCCCGAGGCGGAGAAGCGCCGCCGCAGCACCAGCGCCGCCCCGGAGGCGACGGCCGGGGCGTAGGAGGCCATCAGCGCGCCGGAGTGGAACAGGGGCATCGAGCAGTAGACGGCGTCCTCGGGGGTGAGCAGGGCCGCCAGGCTCACCCCTGGCACGGCCAGCTTGCGCTGCGTGATCCGTACGGCGCGGGGGCGGCCTGACGTGCCGGAGGTGAAGATCAGCATCACCAGGTCACCCGGAGCCGGCTCCACCTGCCGCACGGTGGCCACGGACGCGGCAGCCGCGGGTGCGTGCTCTTCAGGGGCGAGCGGCAGCGCCGGGACGCCCAGCGCCTCCGACAGGGCCTGCGCGATCCCGCCGTAGGGCGCGTCGGCCAGGACCACGTCCACGTCGGTGGCGCGGGCGTCGCGGATCAGCTCGTCCACCGACCTGGTGGGGTTCAGCGCCACGACCACATGCCCGGCCAGCGCCGCACCGCCGATCAGGGAGACCAGCTCGGGCACGTTCTCGCTGAGCACCCCGGCATGCGTCCCCGCTCCCAGCGCCGACAGCCGGGCCCCGGCGGCGAGGCACGCGGCGACGTGCTCGCGCCACGAGCACACCCCGCCCTCGAACACGACCCCGGGCCGGTCGTCCTCGGCCCGGGCGAGCAGCAGGGAGGCGAGCGTGTCCGCGGTCATCGCTCCTCCAGCAAGCGCTAGGTAAGCCAAATCGCAAACTAGAACAGATTCTAATAGCTGTCCAGCAGCAATCTTTGGCGATAAACCGCGATATATCCGTGTAACGCCGGAGACATGGGCCTATACGGCTAGTTTGTGACCCGCTAGTAACAAGCCGCGTCCCCAAGAAATCAGATAACGTGTTCTTATGCGGACGACGCAGCCCCCCACCACCGCGCCCCCGAGCGAGACCGAGGGACCTTTGGACAGCCACCCCGCGCCGGGCGGGCACAGTGTCCGCACCCGCAGCCAGCACCAACGCCGCAAGCGCATCGTCCAGGCCGCCGCCGCGCTGGCCTCGCGCGGCGGGGTCGAGGCCATGCAGATGCGCACGGTGGCCGAGCGCGCGGGCGTGGCGCTCGGCACGCTGTATCGGTACTTCCCCTCCAAGATGGACCTCGTCGTGGCCGTCGTCGGCGAGGAGATCGACCTGCTGGAGAGCAGCATCGAGCGCCGCCCGCCGGGGGCCGCCACCCCGTCCAGCCGGGCGGTCGACGTGCTGATGCGGGCCACCCGGGGGCTCATGCGCGAGCCGGAGCTGGCCGACGCGCTGATCAGGTCGCTGATCCTGGCGGAGGTGCAGACCCCGTTCGGCGACCGCATGACCGGCCTGCTGCTGCGCGTCTCGGCCGACGGGCTGACGCTTGAGGAGGCCAGCGAGGAGCAACTCGACCTGGCGGGGTCGCTGTCCAGCGTGTGGGTGCAGGAGCTGCTGGAGATGCTGCGCGGCCGCCGCACCTACGACCAGATCCAGCGCCGGATCGAGACCGCCGCCGCCCGGCTGCTCTCCGGCATGTGAGCGGCGCCCGCCCCGCCGTCAGACGAAGGCGCCGACGCCCTCGTACGTGCCCATCGACGCCCGGCCCACCGGCTCGTACTCCAGGAGCAGCAGCCCGTTCGGCGTCGCCTCGTGGTGCATCAGGCGCAGGCCCGACGCCGGGCCCTGGCCGGCGAGCAGGCGGCGGCCGGCGCGCAGCACCGTGGGGGCGACCACCAGGCGGAGGGCGTCGATCAGGCCCGCCGCCAGCAGCGTGTCGCCCAGGCGGGCGCTGCCGTGGATCTGCAGCTCGCGTCCAGGGCGCGACCGCAGCTCGGCGACCGTTTCCACCGGGTCGCCCTTGAGCACGGTCGTGGGGTGCCAGGCCCCCTCGGTGAGGGTGTCCGACACGACGTACTTGGGCAGCGTGTTCATCCGCCGGGCGTACGGGTCGGCCGGGTCGGTGATCCTCGGCCAGTCGCGCGCGAACGCCTCGTAGGTGCGCCGCCCGAACAGCAGGCCGTCGGCCAGGTCGAGCCAGCCGGAGGTGCGCCGGACGAACGTCTCGTCGAGGTGCGGCACGAGCCAGCCGCCCCGGGTGAAGCCCTCGCCGGGGTCCTCGTCCGGTGAGCCGGGGCCCTGGCTGACCCCGTCGAGCGTGACGAACTCGGTGAGCGTGATCCTCATCGGGCGGCCAGGCCCTCCGCGACGGCGGCGAGCTGGCCGGTGACCATGCCCCAGCCCTCGGCGAAGCCCAGCTTCTCGTGCCGGGCGCGGGACTCGGGGTCGCCGTGCTTGACGAGGACCCGGTAGCCGGTGCCGTCGGGGTGGTCGGTCAGGGTGACGGTGGCGGTCATGGCGACCGGCTCCGGGATGGCCGGCCGCCAGTCACTGGTCACCGCGTTGGTGAACACGAGGCGTTCGAGCTCCTCCACGAGGAGGAAGCAGGCGTCCAGGTTCGGGGCGTAGACGGCCCCGTCGTCGCTGAGCCGCGTCACGAACGCGCCGCCGGGCCGCACCTCCAGCCGGTCCACCCGGCAGCGGGACGGGGCGGGGACCCACCACTGCGCCAGCTTGGCCGGGTCGGTCCAGGCCGACCAGACGGTGGCGCGGGGGGCGCGGATGATCCGCTCCAGGACGAGGTCGAGATCGGGGTTCATGGGCTGCTCTCCTCCGGGCCGGTGACGAACTGTTCGAGGCGGTCGGTGCGCTCCTCCCAGATCCGGCGCTGTTCCGCGAGCCAGTCGTCGACGAGGGCGAGGCGCTCGCGGTTGAGCACGCACGTGCGTACCCGGCCGGACTTCACCGTGCGGATGAGCCCGTTCGACTCCAGTGTCCGCACGTGCTTCATGAACGAGGGGAGCGTCATCGGGAACTCGCGAGCGAGCTCGCCGACGCTGGTGGGCCCGAGGCCGAGGCGGCGGACCACGGCGCGCCTGGTCGGGTCGGCGAGGGCGACGAAGACGCCGTCCAGCTCCGCCGAATACTGTGCCATGCGGCTAAGTATTTCCGGCAGCCATGGTTAGCGCAAGGGCTAAGTTTTGAGCCTTCTTGGCCGGGGTTCGGCTTTCTGTCGGTGGCGGAGGCTATACAGGGGGCATGACCGACAAGCCGACGAACGAGGATTTCCTCCGGCTGGCTGACCCCATGCGGCGCGAGCTGCTGGCCCACTGCTACCGCATGATGGGTTCGGTGCACGACGCCGAGGACCTCGTGCAGGAGACCTACCTACGCGCGTGGCGCGGCTACGAGAACTTCGAGGGGCGCTCCTCCCTGCGCACCTGGCTCTACCGCATCGCCACCACCACCTGCCTGACCGCGCTCGACAACCGCGCCAAGCGCCCCCTGCCGACCGGGCTGGGCGCGCCGAGCCTGGAGGCGAGCGCGCCGCTGGTGCAGGACAACGAGGTGCCGTGGCTGGAGCCCGTGCCCGACGCGCTGGCGGGCGTCGGCGGCGACGACCCCGCCTCCATCGTGACCTCGCGCGAGAGCATCAGGCTCGCGCTGATCGCCGCGCTGCAGCACCTGCCGCCCCGCCAGCGGGCCGTGCTCATCCTGCGCGACGTGCTCAAGTGGAAGGCCGCAGAGGTGGCCGAGGCCGTCGGCACCTCCGTGGCGGCGGTCAACAGCATCCTGCAGCGGGCCAGGGCGCAGCTCAGCGAGGTGTCGCCGAGCCTCGACGACCCGGTGGAGCCGCTGACGCAGGAGCAGCGGGCCCTGCTCGACCGCTACGTGGCGGCGTTCGAGAGCTATGACGTCGACGGCCTGGTCGACCTGTTCACCAAGGACGCGGTGTGGGAGATGCCGCCGTTCGTCGGCTGGTATCAGGGCCCCGAGACGATCGCGGAGCTGACCAGGACCCAGTGCCCGGCGGAGAAGGCGGGCGATCTCAAGCTGGTGCCCGTCGCCGCCAACGGCCAGCCGGCCTTCGCCCTCTACTACCGCCGGGGCGAGGTGTACGAGCAGTTCGCGATCGCGGTGCTGACGTTCTCGGGCGAGCGGATCGGCCACGTCGGCATGTTCTTCGAGCAGTCGCTGTTCGAGACGTTCGGGCTGCCGGCCAAGTGGGAGGGTTCCGAAACAAAGTAGAACGCGTTACAGTCGCGCCAGAGCGTCGTTCTGGAGGCGGCCATGGGCACACCGGTAATAGTCGAGGCCGTTCGCACGCCCATCGGCAAGCGGGCGGGATGGTTGTCGGAGCTCAAACCGCAACAGGTTCTGGCCACAGCGCTGAACGGGCTCGTCGCGCGTTCGGGCCTCGATCCAGGGGCGGTGGAGCAGGTGTTCGCCGGCTGCGTGACCCAGGCCGGCGAGCAGGGCGGTCACGTCGGCCGGCACGCGTGGCTGTATGCCGGGCTGCCCTACCAGACGGGCGTCACCACGGTCGACGCCCAGTGCGGCTCCTCCCAGCAGGCGGTGCACCTGGCGGCGGCGCTGATCGGCGCCGGCGTGATCGAGGCCGGCATCGGATGCGGGGTCGAGGTGATGAGCCGGGCGCCGCTGGGCAGCAACGTGCGCCCCGCGCAGCCCAGGCCCGACGACTGGAGCATCGACCTGCCCGACCAGTTCACCGCCGCCGAGCGCATCGCGCGACGACGCGGGCTCACGCGCGAGCGGCTCGACTGGTTCGGGGCGCGCTCGCAGCACCTGGCCGGCAAGGCGTGGGCCGACGGGCGGTTCGAGCGCGAGATCGTGCCCGTCGGCGAGGTCCGCAGGGACCAGGGGCTGCGCGAGACGACGGTGGCGGGCCTGGGCGGGCTCAAGCCGGTCGCCGAGGGCGGGCTGCACACGGCCGGCACCTCCTCGCAGATCTCCGACGGAGCGGCGGCCGTGCTGGTGACCAGCGAGCAGGCGGCGCGGCGGCACGGGCTGCGGCCCAGGGCCAGGATCCTGGCGCAGGCGCTGGTCGGGGCGGAGCCGTACTACCACCTGGACGGGCCCGTGCAGGCCACGGCGCGCGTGCTGGAGACGGCCGGGATGACGATCGGCGACATCGACAGGTTCGAGGTGAACGAGGCGTTCGCCTCGGTCGTGCTGTCCTGGGCGAGCGTGCATGAGCCCGACCTCGACCGGGTGAACGTCAACGGCGGCGCCATCGCGCTCGGCCACCCCGTGGGCGCCACGGGCGCGCGGCTGATCACCACCGCGCTGCACGAGCTGGAGCGGTCGGACTCGGCGACCGCGCTGATCACCATGTGCGCGGGCGGCGCCCTGTCCACGGCGACCATTCTCGAACGCATCGGCTGATCAGGTATCTGACCGCCATTCTCGGCGCTCGGAGCACATATGCACTTTTCTCGATCGGGGAGCAGATGAAGTCCAGGCGCAGGCCGTACGCAGAGCAGCGCCCGCAGGAGCTCGGCGGCGGGGTGTTCAGCGTGCCCGTGCCGATACCCGGCAACCCGCTGGGCTACACGCTCGTCTACGCCGTCGAGTCGCCGCGCGGCCCGGTGCTGGTCGACGCCGGCTGGAACCATCCGGACGCCTGGGAGGCGCTCAGCGGCGGGCTGGCCGCGCTGGGGCTGGACGTGGGCGCGGTGAGCGGGGTGGTCGTCACCCATTTCCATCCCGACCACGCCGGGCTGGCGGGGCGGGTCAGGCAGGCGTCCGGCGCCTGGATCGCCATGCACGAGCACGACGCGGCGCTGGTCAGGCTGATGCACGAGTTCGCCGACGGCGAGCATGCGGCTTTCCAGAGCGACATGCTCAGGCGGGCGGGGGCCGATCCGGGCGAGGCCAGGCAGGCCATGGGCGAGCGGCCGGCCCCGCCCGCGCTGCCGGACCGGGAGCTGCGTGACGGCGACCTGGTGGACCTGCCGGGGCGCAAGCTGCGTGCCGTGCACACCCCCGGTCACACCCCCGGCCACATCTGCCTGCACCTGGAGGACGCCGACCGGCTGTTCACCGGCGACCACGTCCTGCCCGACATCACCCCGCACGTCGGCATCTATCCCTACGATCGCGACGACATCGATCCGCTGGGCGACTTCCTGGACTCGCTGGACCGCGTGGGCGACCTCGGCCCTCTCGACGCCCTCCCCGCCCATGAGTGGATATTTCCTGATGTGGCCGCGCGGGCCGCCCAGATCCGCCACCATCACGAGGAGAAGCTCGAACGGCTGCGCGCCCTCCTGGTCCAGCGGCCGCAACCGCTGACCATCTGGGAGGTCGCCGCGATGATGACGTGGAACAGGCCGTGGGCCGAGCTGGCCCCGCCGCTGAAGGGCATGGCGGCCGGCGAGGCCGCGGCCCACTTGCGTACCCTGGAGGCCAGAGGACAGGTGCGCCGCGTCTCCGGTGTCGATGCCGTCCGCTTTCACGCTCTAGACTCCTAGACATCCGATGTCTAGGGAGAAAAGCGTGGCGGTCACCGATGCGGCCATCGACAAGATCAAGCAGATGATCCTCTCCGGCGAGCTGGCCCCGGGCGACCGGCTGCCGAAGGAGGCCGACCTCGCCGAGCGGCTCGGCCTGTCACGCAACTCGCTGCGCGAGGCCGTGCGCGCGCTGTCGCTGATCAACGTGCTGGACGTGCGGCAGGGCGACGGCACGTACGTCACCAGCCTGGAGCCCCGGCTGCTGCTCGACACCATGTCGTTCGTGCTCGACCTGCACAGGGACGACACCGTGCTGCAGTTCTTCGAGGTGCGCCGCATCCTGGAGCCGGCCGCCACCGCGATGGCCACCGAGCAGATGTCCGACGCCGACATCGCCGAGCTGCGGGTGGTCCTGGAGTCGCTGCCCGCCCGGCCCACGGTGGAGGAGCTGGTGGCCAACGACCTGCAGTTCCACCTCCGGATCGCGCAGGGGTCGGGCAACAGCGTGCTGTGCTCGTTCATCGAGAGCCTGTCGGGGCCGACCACCAGGGCGCGGATCTGGCGCGGGCTCACCCAGGAGGGCGCGATGGAGAAGACGCGGGAGCAGCACACCGCGATCTACGAGGCCATCGCCGCCCGCCAGGCCGACGTCGCCCGCTCCTGGGCCACGGTGCACGTGGCCGGCGTGGAGTCGTGGTTGCGCCGGGCACTGGAGCTCGACTGACGCCGTAGGCACACATCGGAGGGCTGCCCGCTCGAACGCGCCCAGCGCCTACGAGCCCGCCCGACCGGGTAGTACCGCTCCTGTGTCCGACAAACTCTCGAAATACCGGAGCAAACGCGACCCGAAACGCACCCCAGAGCCCGTCCCCGACGCCCCCTCCCCCTCCCCCGGCGGCAACGCCTTCGTCATCCAGGAGCACCACGCCCGCTCCCTGCACTGGGACCTGCGCCTGGAACGCGACGGCGTGCTCGTCTCCTGGGCGGTCCCCAAGGGCCTGCCGGCCGACCCCGACACCAACCACCTGGCCGTGCACACCGAGGACCATCCGATGGAGTACCTCACCTTCCACGGCGAGATCCCCCAGGGCGAGTACGGCGGCGGCACCATGACCATCTGGGACACCGGCACCTACGAGACGGAGAAGTGGTTGGACCGCGAGGTCAAGGTCGTCCTGCGCGGCGAGCGGGCCAGCGGCCGGTTCGTGCTGTTCCAGACCAGGGGCAAGAACTGGATGATCCACCGGATGGGCGCCGCGGTCCGCGACCCGTTCCCGTCCGTGGCGCCCATGCTGCCGTCGCCGCGCGCCCGGCTCCCCAAGGACGTCTGCGCGTACGCCTTCGAGTTCGCCTGGGGCGGCCGGAGGCTGCTGGTGCCCATCGACGGCGGCCGCACGGACGCGGCCCGCGAGCATCCGTGGCTGCGCGGGCTCGCGGAGTCGTTCGGCAGCCGCACGGCGGTGCTCGACGGGGAGGTGGTCACGCTCGGCGGGGCGGAGATCCTCCTCTGCTACGACCTGCTGTACGACGACGGGCGCTCGCTGCTGGACGAGCCCTACACGGCGCGGCGGGCCGCCCTGGAGGCGCTGGAGCTGACCGGCGCCCGCTGGCAGACCGCGCCGTCCTGGCCCGGCGAGGCGGGCGCGGTCCGGCAGGCGGCCCGCGAGCAGGGGCTGCCCGGGGTGGTGGGCAAGCGGCTGGACTCGCCGTACGAGCCGGGGCCGTCGAAGTGGTGGCTGTTCGTCGAGTCCTGAGCCATGGCGACTTCTGCGTCACGTCGGCGGCGACCGTTGCGTCAGGGATATGGCGACCGATGCGTCAGCAGTGTGGCGACCCATGCGTCACAGCGGTGTGTCATGCTGGTCCGCCCTGATCGCGCGGGACGTACGGCAGCTCGCCGAGATCGAGCGCGGCCCCGAGATGCGGGCACTGATAGACCTCCTGACCGCCCGTTCCGGCCAGCTGCTGGTCGCCAACGGGTTGAGCAACGAGCTCGGTGTGTCCGCGAGCACGGTCAACCGCTATCTCGTCCTGCTCGAAGAGGTCTTCCTGATCAAACGCGTGCCGGCCTGGTCCAGAAACCTCAGCAACCGCGCGGTCGCCACCCCGAAAGCGGCATTCACGGATTCCGGCGTGGCGGCGAACGCTCTCGGAGCCGACGCCCGCGGGCTCATCCGCCCGGGTGGCGCCTTCGGGCCGCTGCTGGAGGGTTTCGTGCTCATGGAGCTCGCCCGCCAGCTCACCTGGTCCGATGAGCTGGTGGAGCTCTACCACTACAGGACCAAGGACGGCACCGAGGTGGACGCGGTGCTGGAGAACCGGCAGGGACGCGTGGTGGGCATCGAGGTCAAGGCCGCCTCCACCGTGCGCGCCACGGACTTCAAGGGGCTCAAGCACCTCGCCGACCGGCTCGGGGACGACTTCGTCGCGGGCGTGGTGCTCTACACCGGCACGCAGACTCTCCCGTTCGGGGATCGGATGAGAGCCAGGCCGGTCGGCGCGCTGTGGGAGGTCGGGTAGGCCCGCCGAGGCGACGGGCCCGCGCGACCCTCACGTGGCCGCTGCCAGCAGCCCCTCCCCCTCCAGGTCCGACCACAGCTCCTCCGGCACCGGCCGCGACCACAGCTCCGCGTTCCGCCGGACCTCCTCCGGTGTCCGCGCGCCCAGCACGATCGTGGCGATCGCCGGGTGACGCAGCGGGAAGGCCATGGCCGCGTGCGGCAGCGTGACGTCGTGCCGCTCGCAGACCCGGGCGATCCTCGTGGCCCGGTCGAGCAGCTCCGGCGGCGCCGGCGCGTAGTCGTAGGTGCCCGCCGGCTCGTGCGTCGCCAGGATGCCGCTGTTGAACACCCCGGCCGCCAGCACCTGGACGCCCCGCCTGGCGCACTCGTCCAGGAGCGGCAGGCCCGACTGGTCGAGCAGGGTGTAGCGGCCGGCGAGCATGACGACGTCGATGTCGGTCTCCTGGACGAAGCGCAGCGGCGCCTCCCACTGGTTCATGCCGACGCCGACGGCCCGCACCCGGCCCTCGGCGCGCAGGTCGGCCAGCGCCGGGTACGCCTCGGCGATCGCCTGGTCCACGTGGTCGTCCGGGTCGTGGATGAGGGCGAGGTCCACGGCCGGGAGCCCGAGGCGTACCAGGGAGTCGTCCAGGGAGGTGCGGACGCCGTCCGCGGAGAAGTCCCACACCCGCTCCAGGTCCCCGGCGACGTCGAAGACGTCGTCGTCGCGGCCGTCGCCGGACGCCTTCGGCCGCAGGAGGCGGCCGACCTTGGTGGACAGGAGGTAGCCGGACCGGCCCGCGAGCGCCGCGCCCAGGCGGCGCTCCGAGAGGCCCAGGCCGTAGTGGGGGGCGGTGTCGTACAGGCGCACCCCGCTCTCCCACGCCGCGTCCACCGTGGCGCGGGCCTGCTCCTCGGCGACCTCGTCGTACAGGTTGCCGATGGGTGCGCCGCCGAAGCCGTGACGGGGCAGGTCGATCGCCATCAGTCGTGCACCCTTCCGCCCGCGTTCGCCATCAGTCGTGCGCCCTTCTGCCCGCGTTCGCCATCAGTCGTGCGCCCTTCCGACCCCGCTCGCCACCCGCGTTCGCCATCAGTCTTGTGCCTTTCCGCCCGCGATCCGGCTGATCATCAGGGCGATGAGGATGATCGAGCCGTAGATGACCGGCTGCCAGAACCCGGAGACCCCGATGAGGGTCAGGATGTTCTGGACGAGGCCGATCACCAGCACGCCGGTGAGCGCGCCGAGGATCGTGCCCTTGCCGCCGTCCATGCTGACACCGCCGATGACGGCCGCGGCGAACACCATGAAGATCCAGCCCACGCCCTGGTTGTTGCCGATCGCGCCGAGGCGCCCGGTCTCCAGGATGCCGGCCAGCGCCGCCAGCGTCCCGCCCAGGATGAAGACGCCGTACAGGACCCGGTCCACCCGGATGCCGGCGGCGCGGGCCGCGTCGATGTTGCCGCCGATCGCGTACAGCGCGCGGCCGAGCCGCAGGTAGCCGAGCCCGAAGATGCCGGCCGCGAACAGCACGCCGGCGATCCAGATGGCGGCCGGCAGGCCGAGCCACATGGCGCTGCCCAGGTAGAGGATCGACTCGGGGAGCTGGAACAGCGTCTTGCCCTCGGTCGGCCCCTGCAGGAAGCCGTGCACGATGATCAGCATGGCCAGCGTGACGATGAACGCCGAGAGCTGGAACTTGATGATCAGGAAGCCGTTGAACGCCCCGATCGCCGCCCCGATGAGCAGCGCGAACGGGATCACCAGCGCCCCGGGCAGCCCGATGCCGAACCCGCCCGCCGCCACCGGGATCACCAGCATCACCGCGATGGCCGGCGCGGTGCCGACCGTGGATTCCAGCGAGAGGTCGAACTTGCCGGCGATCAGGATCATCGCCTCGGCCAGCACGAGCAGCGAGATCGCGGCCTGCTGCTGGAGCACGTTCGTCAGGTTGCCCGCGGTCAGGAAGGTCGGGTCCAGGAACGCGCCCACGATCAGCAGGAGCACGATCACCGGCACGAGCGTCAGGTCGCGGAACCTGGCCAGCTTCAGCCGGGGGGCCGGCGCAGTCAAAGTCGTCACTCTTCCATGCCTTCCATCACGGCCACGAGCTCGTGGTCGGTCCAACCACGTGGCACGTCCTTCACCACCCTGCCGTGGAACATCACCAGCACCCTGTCGCAGATGCGCAGGTCGTCCAGCTCGTCGGAGACCACCACGGCCCCCGCCCCGCGCTCGACCGCGTCCTCGACGGCGCCGAGCAGGGCCTGCTTGGCCTTGACGTCCACGCCGGCGGTCGGGTTGATCACCACCAGCACGGTCGGGTCGTCCACGAGCGCCCTGGCGAACACCACCTTCTGCGCGTTCCCGCCGGACAGGTCGCCGACCGGCTGGTCGGGGCCCTCCGTCTTGATGTCCAGCGTCTCGATCATCCGCTCGGCCGTGGCGCGGCGCCTGGCCGGGGAGAGCATCCCGTAGCGGCCCAGCTTGCGGGCGATCGGGAACGTGGCGTTCTCCCCCACCGAGAGCAGCGGGACGAAGCCCTCGTGGTGGCGGTCCTCGGGCACGAACCCGAGCCCGGCCCGCATGGCGGCGGGCACGTCACCGGGCTTCACCCGGGTGCCGTTCACCGTGACGGTGCCGGTGTCGGGCCTGCGCAGCCCGACCAGGGTCTCGGCGAGGCCGACCTTGCCGCTGCTCGCGGAGCCCGCCAGGCCGACGACCTCGCCCTGCCTGACGGAGATGTCGATGCCCGTGTAGCGGCCCGCCAGGCTGAGGCCCGCGCCCTCCAGCACCACCCGCTCGCCGGGCGTGTGGTGGCGCGCCTCGTAGGCCGCCGTGGCCTCGCCCGTCATCGCGGCCACCAGCTCGTCGTGCGGCAGGTCGGCGACCGCCCTCGTGGTGACGTGCCGGGCGTCGCGGAAGACGGTGACGCTCTGGCAGATCTCGTAGACCTCGTCGAGGTGGTGGGAGATGTACATCATCGTGACGCCCTGCTCGCGCAGCGACCGCATGCGGGTGAACAGCCGCTCGATGGCCGGGCCGTCCAGCCGCGCCGTCGGCTCGTCCAGGATGATGAACCTGGCCCCGAACGACAGCGCGCGGGCGATCTCCACGAGCTGACGCTGCTCCACGCTGAGGTCGCCGGCCAGCGCCTGCGCGTCCACGTCCACCTCGTACGTGTCCAGCAGCTCGCGCGCCCTGGCCCGCAACGCCCGCCAGTTGATCCTGGCCCCCTTGGCGGACTGGCGGTTGAGGAACAGGTTCTCGGCGACGGTGAGCGCCGGGATGATCGTGGACTTCTGGTAGACGCAGGCCACGCGCTGCCGCCAGGCGTCCCGGTCGGCCAGGGCGGGCGCGGCCTCTCCCGAGAACCGCACCTCACCCTCGTCCGGCCGCTGCAGCCCGGTCAGGATCGACACGAGCGTGGACTTGCCCGCGCCGTTCCTGCCGACGAGCGCGTGCGTCTCGCCCTCGGCGATCACGATCTCCGCGCCGTTCAGCGCGGTGGTCGGGCCGAAGCGCTTGACCACGTTCCTGGCTTCGACGTGCGTGTTCATCTACTTGACCTGGTTGCCCCAGAGGGCCTTGTCGTCCACGTTCTCCTTGGTCACCAGCGGCGCGGGGAGCTGGTCCTCCAGGCCGTTGGGGAGCTGGATGATCGTGCTGTCGTGGTCGGTCGGGCCCGGCTTGAACGTCTTGCCCTCCGCCGCGGCCTTGGCGTAGAAGAGGGCGTACTTGGCGTACAGGTCGGCCGGCTGCGACACCGTCGCGTCGATGTCGCCCTTGCGGATCGCCTCGAACTCCTGCGGGATCCCGTCGTTGGAGATCACGAAGATGTGCTTGGGGTCCTCCGGCGCGACCAGCAGCCCCTTCTGCTTGAGCACCTGCAGCGTGGGCGCCAGGTGCACGCCGCCCGCGTGCATGTAGATGCCCTTGATGTCCGGGTTCTGCTCCAGGCGGGTCTGCAGCATGGACGCCGCCTTGCTGCCCTCCCACTCCGTCGGCTCACTGAACACCGTGATGCCGGGGAACTTCGTCTTCATGCACTCCGAGAACGCCTCCGACCTGTCACGGCCGTTGATCGAGCTGAGCGCGCCCTGGAGCTGCACGACCTTGCCCTTGCCGCCGAGCTTCTCGCCGAGGAACTCGCACGCCTTGGTGCCGTACGCGCGGTTGTCGGCGCGTACGACCATGTAGACCTTGCCCTTGTCCGGACGGGTGTCCACGGTGACGACCGGGATCTTCTTGTTCTCCAGTTGCTGGAGCGTGTTGGCGATGGCGCCGGTGTCCTGCGGGGCCATGACGATGACCTTGGCGCCCTGGCCGGTCAGCGCCTGCACGTTGTTGACCAGCTTGGCCACGTCGTTCTGCGAGTTCGTGGCGGGCATGAGGTCCACCTTGAGCTCGCCGGCCATCTGCGGGACGTACTTGATGTAGGAGTTCCAGAAGTCGGAGTCGGCGCGCGGGTGGTCGATGCCGACCTTTCCGCCGCCGCTTCCTCCTTCCGCCGTGGTGCCTGATCCGCACGCGGTCGCGACCGCCAACAGGGCCGCTGCCGCGACCGCCCGTCCGAACTTCATGGGGGGTTACCTTCCTTAGTCGCTTGGCCCGCTCAGTTGGCGGGCCGGAGCCGCAGCCCCTGCATGCCACCGTCGACCGCGAGCGCGGTGCCGGTGGTCGAGGCGGACTCGGGGCTCGCGAGGTAGGCGATCGCCGCGGCCACCTCCTCCGCGGTGACCAGGCGGCCCATCGGCTGCCTGGCGTTCAGCGCCGCCCGCTCCGCCTCGGGGTCGTCGGCCGCGTCCAGCAGCCTGCCCACCCACGGCGTGTCGGCGGTGCCCGGGTTGACGCAGTTGACGCGGATGCCCTCGCGGAGGTGATCCGCCGCCATGGCCAGCGTCAGCGACAGCACCGCGCCCTTGGTGGCGCTGTACAGCGCCCGCTGCGGCAGCCCGGCGGTGGCCGCGATCGAGCAGGTGTTCACGATCGCGGCGTGCTCGGACCTCCTCAGGTACGGCAGCGCCGCGCGCGCCACCCGCACCATGCCGAGCACGTTGACGTCGAACACCCGGTGCCACTCGCTGTCCGGGTTGTCCTCGATGGTGCCCTGCGCGCCGATGCCCGCGTTGTTCACGAGCACGTCGATGCCGCCCATCCGCTCGGCCGCCTCGGCCACCGCCGCGCGTACCTGCGCGTCGTCGGCGACGTCGGCCTTGATGCCGACGAACGGCTCACCCGGCGGGTTCAGGTCCAGACAGGCGACCGTCATGCCGCGCCCGGCCAGCGCCTGCGCCGTCGCCAGGCCGATGCCGGACCCGCCGCCGGTCACGACCGCTCTCAGACTCACGCCTCATCCCTCCAGACCTCGCCACCGGGGTACGTGTGGGCGGCGATCGACTCCGCGTGCATCTCCGCGCTGAACCCGGGCCTGGACGGCGCCACGTACCGGCCGTCGCGGATCACCACCGGGTCCACGAAGTGCTCGTGCAGATGGTCGACGTACTCGATGACGCGGCCGTCCATGGTGCCGGTGACCGCCACGTAGTCGAACATCGACAGGTGCTGCACCAGCTCGCACAGCCCGACCCCGCCCGCGTGCGGGCACACCGGCACGCCGAACTTGGCCGCCAGCAGCAGGATCGCCAGGTTCTCGTTGACGCCGCCGACGCGGGCCGAGTCGATCTGCACGAACGAGATGGCCCCGGCCTGCAGGAGCTGCTTGAACACGATGCGGTTCTGGACGTGCTCGCCCGTGGCCACCGGCACCGGGGCGATGCCCCTGGCGATGGCGGCGTGCCCGAGCACGTCGTCGGGGCTCGTCGGCTCCTCGACCCAGTGCGGCCTGAACTCGCTCAGCGCGCCCACCCACTCGACGGCCGAGCCGACGTCCCAGCGCTGGTTGGCGTCGATCGCGATGGGGAAGTCGGGCCCGCACACCTCGCGCGCCACCCTGAACCTCCGCCTGTCGTCCTCCAGGTCCGCGCCGACCTTGAGCTTGATCTGCCCGAACCCTTGCTCCAGCGCCTCCTTGCAGAGCCGCCGCAGCTTCTCGTCGTCGTAGCCGAGCCAGCCGGGGGACGTGGTGTAGGCCGGGTAGCCCGTCTCGATCAGCCGCTCGATCCGCCCCGCCTTGCCCGCCTCCTGCCCGCGCAGGATCTCCAGGGCCTCGTCCCTGGTCAGCGCGTCGCTCAGGTAACGGAAGTCGATCAGCTCGACGATCTCCTCCGGCGCCATCTCCGCCAGCAGCCGCCACAGCGGCCGGCCCGCCCGCTTCGCCTTGAGGTCCCACAGGGCGTTGACCACGGCGGAGATCGCCATGTGCATGACGCCCTTCTCCGGGCCCAGCCAGCGCAGCTGCGAGTCGCCCACCATGTCGTGGTAGAGCGCGCCGAGGTTCTCCACGTCCTTGCCGAGCACGTACGGCTTCAGTGCGCTGATCGCCGTGGTCTGCACGTCGTTGCCGCGGCCGATCGTGAACGCGAACCCGTGCCCCTCGTACCCGTCGTCCGTCTTGAGCACCACGTAGGCGGCGGAGTAGTCGGGGTCGGGGTTCATCGCGTCGGAGCCGTCCAGCTCGCGGGAGGTCGGGAAGCGCACGTCGTGCGTCTCCATCTCCACGATCCGGTACGCCCCCGGCGCGGCGGCCGTGGCGGGACCCGTGGCGGCGCTCATGCCTGCCCCACTGTCTGCCGCTGCCGCCCGAGCCCCTCGATCTCCAGCTCCATGACATCCCCGGCCCGCAGGTACGGCTGCCCGGGCATGCCCATGGCCACGCCGGCGGGCGTACCGGTGTTGACCACATCGCCGGGCTCCAGCACCATGAACTGGCTCAGGTACCGCACGACCTCGGCCACATCGAAGATCATGTTCTTGGTGTCGCCGTCCTGCCGCAGCTCCCCGTTCACCCGGAGCCGCATCGCCAGGCTCTGCGGGTCGCCCACCTCGTCAGCCGTCACCAGCCACGGCCCCAGCGGGTTGAACGTCTCGCACGACTTCCCCTTGTCCCACTGTCCGCCCCGCTCCAGCTGGAACTCCCGCTCCGAGACATCGTTGGAGATCGCATACCCGGCCACCACGCCGAGCGCCTCCTCCCGGCTGCCGAGGTAACGGGCCCGCTGCCCGATGACCACGGCCAGCTCCACCTCCCAGTCGGTCTTCACGCTGCCCCGCGGCACGAGCACCTCGTCGTACGGACCGACCATGGTGTTACTGGCCTTCATGAACACGACCGGCTCCGCAGGCACCGCCGCACCGGACTCGGCGGCGTGGTCGCTGTAGTTCAGCCCGATGCACACGATCTTCCCGGGCCGCGCGATCGGCGCCCCGACCCGCACCCCGTCGCTCTCGACCACGGGTAGCTCACCCCGCTCGAGCGCCTGCCGGACACGCGCCACTCCCCCGGAAGCGAGGAAAGCCCCGTCGATCTCGGGCTCTCCGATGTCGCGCAGGTTACCGGCGTCGTCCATGACCACCGGCCGCTCCTGACCGACGGGTCCTACTCGCAGCAGCTTCACACCGCATCCTTCTTATCGATACATCGGATGTCTCGTTTCAAGATGCTCGTGCTGGTGACGGGAGTGTGTCAAGGGCAACAAGGGGGATACATCCGATCCGTGACCACGACATACACCCGCAAACTTCCCGTCCCGGTCTGTGAAGCCACTTAACCGGGCCGAGCCGGGTGTTCCCGTAGGCGAAACTCCGTCCGCGCATACATCCGACCACAAACCCTTCACCGTCCCCACCCTCCTGCCACCCTGATGACCTGCACGCATCACCCGGCGCGGTGCGGCCCGGCGCGGTGCGGCGCGTGACGGCGCGGCGCGTGACGGCGCGGGGCGGCCGGCATCGCAGACGAGGCAGGGCGGCGCGACGCGGGGCGCGACGCGGGGCTGGGTGCGACGCAGGGCGCGACGCAGGGCGAGGAGCGGGGCGGAACGCGGCGCGGGCGCGGGCGCGGTGCGACGCGAGGCGGGGCGCGGGCGCGGCGCAGGGCGGCGCAGGGCGGCGCAGGGCGGCGCAGGGCGGTCCGACAACGCGAGGCGACGCAGTGCCGGGCGTCCCACCGCAACGCGGTGCCATGCGAGACCTACGCAGGCCAGCGCCATTTCAGGCCAGCATGCATCAGGAACGATCCATGCCCATCCTTGACGCCCGTACAGCTCCGTAATAGAACACGTTTCAGATACGCAATAACCAAGCGCTTGATCAAGAGGTGACCCGCGTGCACATCGACCTTGTCGACAGGGACATTTACGCGAACGCCGGCCCACCCCACGACCAGCTCACCTGGCTGCGCGCGAACTCTCCCGTCCACTGGCACGAGGGCGAGCCCGGGTTCTGGGCGGTGACCCGCTACGAGGACGTCGTACACGTGTCGCGGCACTCCGACCTCTTCTCCTCGCACCGTAAGCTCGCCCTCTTCGAGGACCTGCCGGAGGACCAGATCGCGCTCCAGCGCCTCATGATGCTCAACCAGGACCCCCCGGAGCACACGAGGCGGCGCTCCCTGGTCAACCGCGGCTTCACCCCGCGCACGATCGGAGCGCTCGAACAGCACATCCGCGACATCTGCGATGACCTCCTCGACAAGCTGACCGGCGAGATCGACTTCGTCACCGAGGTCGCCGCGCCCCTGCCTCTGTACGTGATCTGCGAGCTGCTCGGAGCCCCGGCGACCGATCGCGACAAGCTCTTCAACTGGTCCAACCGGATGATCGGCTCCCAGGACCCCGACTACGCCGCCAGCCCGGAGGAGGGCTCCGGCGCCGCCATGGAGGTCTACGCCTACGCCAACCAGCTCGCCGCGCAGCGCAGGACGAACCCCAGGAACGACATCGTCACCAAGCTCCTCCAGCCCGACGAGCACGGCGAGACCCTCGGTGAGGACGAGTTCGACCTCTTCGTCCTCCTTCTCGTGGTCGCCGGCAACGAGACCACGCGCAACGCCGCCTCCGGCGGCATGCTCGCGCTCTTCGAGCACCCCGACCAGTGGGAGCGTCTCGTCGCCGATCCGTCCCTGGCGAAGACGGCCGCGGACGAGATCGTCCGCTGGGTCTCCCCCGTCAACCTCTTCCGGCGCACCTCGACCACCGACCAAGTGCTCGGCGGTCAGGAGATCAAGGAGAACGACAAGGTCGTGGTCTTCTACTCCTCCGCCAACCGCGACACCTCCGTCTTCCCGAACGCCGGCACCTTCGACATCGCCCGTGACCCGAACCCGCACATCGGCTTCGGCGGCGGTGGAGCCCACTTCTGCCTGGGCAACCACCTCGCCAAGCTGGAACTCCGCATCCTCTTCGAGCAGCTGGCCCGCCGCCACCCCCGCCTGCGCCAGACGGGCGAGGCCCGGCGGCTGCGCTCCAACTTCATCAACGGCATCAAGGAACTGCCGGTGACCATCGGCTGACTCACCTCCGGCTCGTACCGGGTGAGATGGCCATGGGGAGCGGCCGTCCGCTCAAGGCAGAGCCGCAGCCGCCGAGCAGCACAAGCTTGCGAGCCGCTGCCATCGCGATGCCGCGTCGATGGGTGACGTCCATGACGGTGGACGGCGACGGGGTCATCGTTGGCCGCCGAGGAGAGGTAAGCGGTAGCGGCGGCTGCGGCGGGCTGCGCGGATGCGGCTCAGGATGCGGATCGTGCCCTGGGGGCCCGGGCGCCAGCCGCGTTCGATCAAGGCGCTGGCCACGTGGTGGAGGAGGTCGGCGATCTGGCCGGGGATGACGTCGCGGCGGACGGCGATCACGCGCCAGCCGCGTCGGCGTAGCTCTTCGCGGCGGTCGGCGTCGTGTTGCTGGTCGCTGGATGAGGTGTGGTGTTCCTGACCGTCGTACTCGACCGCGACCTTGAAGTCCTCCCAGCCCAGGTCGAGGTAGGCGAAGCGGTCTTCGCCCAGCTCCACCCTGATCTGGGTGGTGGGTCTGGGGAGGCCGCCGTCCACCAGGATGACCCTGAGCCAGCTCTCCCGGGGAGAGGCGGCGCCGCGGTCGGCGAGGCTGAGGGTTTCGCGGAGGGACCAGGTGTTGAGGGGGCGGTGCCACAGCGCTTCCAGGTCCACGCCTCTGCGGGCGAACTGGTCGAGGGCGGCCACGGCGTCCATGCGCGGGAGCCAGCGGGCGCAGTCGAGGGCCGTGCGTTCGATGGTGGTGAGGCGGATGCCTCTGTGCTCCGTGATGTCCTCGGCGGGAAGAGGCACCACGTAGGTGACGCAACCGGGGATGGCGAGGTGGCGGGGGGCGGTCAGCTCCACCGGCCAGTCTTCCTCTGGGGTGGGGAGGGTTTTGATGCCCCAGATGTGAGCGGCGGTCTGACGGCTGATGGTGGCTTGTGGGGCTGATCGGGTGATGATGCGGGCGCGGTACAGGAGGGAGCGCGTTGGTGAGGTGTTGGGGGGTGGTGAGGTCGTAGGGGTATGTGGAGATGAGGGGAGCGGTGGAGTCATGGCCCCAAGGGTGCCGGGCTGAGCTGAGGGGGAAGGGGCCGAACGGGGTTCTGTGGATGACGGTCGCGGGCGCCGTCCGACGCAGTACGACGGTTGGGGGCGCCGTCCGACGCAGCCGCCGTCGAGCGCACGCATCGCCAGCCGTCGCGCCCCCCACCCCGGCGGTAGGACGCCTACCTGAGCTGGCATTGGATGGGCGTGACATGGGAGCGGCCTGACATGGTGCCTGGCATGGTGTGGGGGCATCTCGCGAAGCGGTAGCGCGGGAGGCGTAGCGCGGGAGGCGTAGCGCGGGCCTGGCCTGGCATGGCGCCGGGGTCAGGTCGCCACCACGCCGTACCACGCCGCCCGCACCACGCCACCAGGCCGGACCAAGCTGAGCACCTAAGCCATGATGACCGGCTTCCACTCCGCCATCTCCAGATAACGCCGCAACTCCGCCACCCCCGACAGGAACCCACCCCACCCCGCGTACGGCGGATCAGCCTGGTCGAACCCACTCTGCACCAGCGTCAACCGCGTCTTCCCACCGGACCCCGCCAGCTCCCATGTCCCAACCCCCACATCCCCCCAGTCCACAACGAACTTCTGATCGGGCACCACCTCCAGTACCTTGGCCGGTTCCGGATTGTCGTCGAACCCCCCCATGGCCAGCCGCCCGCCCTCGTACGGCTCGATCTCGATCCTGTAGCCGAACCACCGGGTCACCGCCTCCGAGTCGGTGATCGCGTGGAACACCTCGGCCGCCGACGCGTCGATCTCGACCTCGACCCGCATGTCCGTGGAGGTGTAGTCCTGCATCGGCGTGAGCGCGCGGCCCTCCAGGTGCTCGGCCAGGTTGGTCAGCACCTGGCACCAGTACGTCTCGAGCACCCCCCGGATGCTCTTGCCCGTGATGACGTCCTGGAAGTCGAAGTGGGTCTGCGACAGGGTGAGGATCGTCCGGTCGCCCCCGTCGGGCTCCACCGACAGCTCGGAGGTGGTCTCCTCACCGTCGAGCAACCAGGCGAAGCGCACCGAGCGCTCGTCGGCGTGCAGCAGCCGCTGGTGCGGCGCGTCGCCCTCCGGCGTCGTACGCCCCCAGAACGCGAACCGTCCGGGCAGCTCCACCTCGACGTGCTCCGCCAGCCAGACGCGCAGGTCGTCCGGGTCCGTCAGCGCGCGGCTCACGCGTTCGACCGGTGCCGGGATGCTCGCGCGGATGATCAGGGGGTCAGTCATCGGTCTCGTCTCCTTCTGGGGCTTGGGCGGCGGTCTGGGGATAGCAGGCGAGGGCCAGCTTGAAGGCGTCACCCTCCGCCCCGCCGTAGCGGGTGAACAGGCCTTGCAACAGGCTCTGCAACTCGTTCAGGAACTCCTGGCGGCTCTCCGGGCGCACGCGGATCTCTCCGGACAGTCCGATGGACGGCAGCTCCGGGGCGGTCCTGTCGAGCGCCGCGATGTCGGCCTGGACCTCCTCCATGAGATCGAGCAGGTAGCCGAGGCTGAGCTGGTCGCGGGCCTTGCGCAGGCCGAGCCGGCCCACGAGGCGGGGTGACAGCCAGTACGAGCGGGCGCCGGCCTGGTAGATGCCCTCGTGGATGCCGCGCACCTTGCGTTCGGACACCTGGTCGACCAGGCCCGCCTCCACCAGGCGCTTGACGTGGTAGTAGACGCGTTGTGGGGTCTGGCCGAGCCGTTCGGCGACCTCCGAGCAGGTGCGGGGCTCGGCGAGTTGCCTCAGCACTTCGATGCGCTGGGGCTTGAGCAGGGTCTCGGCCTGCTCGATCTCTTCGAGGTACAGGACGTCTCTCATCGCAAAAGCGATTTTTTACGTAAAAAAATGGCTTGTCAATGGGCATGCGAAAAGCGGAGGCGGCACCTCAGAGAACGAGCGCCTCCGGAGTGACAGGAATCACAGGCGAGATCAGGGCCAGGAGCTGTCGTCGTGCGGGTCCCCACCGTCCGTGAGCAGCCGCAGATCAGCCTCCACCATCATCGCCACCAGCTCATCGAAGGAGACCCGAGGCTCCCACCCCAGCTGCACCCGGGCCTTCTTCGGATCCGCGCAGAGCAGATCCACCTCCGCCGGCCGATGCAACGTCTGATCGGTGACGACGTACCGCTCCCAGTCGAGCCCAGCGGCGTGGAAGGCGGCCTCCACCAGCTCCCTGACCGACTTCATCCGCCCGGTCCCGATGACGTAGTCCTCGGGCTTGCCCGCCTGCAGCATCAGGTGCATCGCCTTGACGTAGTCGCCGGCGAACCCCCAGTCGCGCCGCGCCTCCAAATTCCCCAGCCGCAGCTCGGTGGCCAGCCCCAGCTTGATGCGGGCCACCCCGAGCGACACCTTCCTGGTGACGAACTCGGCGCCACGCCGCGGCGACTCGTGGTTGAACAGGATCCCGGAGACGGCGAACATCCCGTACGACTCGCGGTAGTTCTGGGTGAGGAAGTGCCCGTAGGCCTTGGCCACCCCGTACGGGGAGCGCGGGTGGAAGGCGGTGCGCTCGGTCTGGGGCGTCTCGCTGACCTGGCCGAACATCTCGGAGGACGAAGCCTGATAAAAGCGGATCTGTCCGCTGGCAGCCGCCGAAGCTCCCCGCGACACGCCCGAGCACACCCGGATCGCCTCCAGCATGCGCAGCACGCCCATCCCGGTCACCTCGGCCGTGAGCTCGGCCTGCTCCCACGACATGGGCACGAACGAGATCGCCCCGAGGTTGTAGACCTCGTCCGGCTGCACCCGTTCGACGGCGGAGATCAGCGACCCCTGGTCCAGCAGATCACCGCGCACCACCCGGACGTCCGTCAGCAGCTTGCGCATCCGCGACACGCGCGGGTTCGCCTGCCCGCGGGCCAGCCCCCACACCTCGTACCCCTGCTCCAGCAGGTGCTCCGCCAGATAGGAACCGTCCTGGCCGGTGATGCCGGTGATCAGAGCGCGCCTGGCCAAGGGGTCCTCCAACTATCGCCTGCCCTGTCCCTTTGAGACGGGAATGTACAGCTAAGCACCCCACAAGCACATCGGGCCACATAGAACACGTTCCACCGAACCACGCTCGGTTACAGCAATGTCGCAGTTCGCACGCCCTGCGACGGCCATTGTGAACAATTCCACCTGACCTACCGAATGGTAGCCTTCTCGGACTAAGGTCATCTTTCACGGTACACGCCCGACTCCGGGCCCTACCGGCGGAGAAAGGGGTGTCCGTGCGGGAGCGAAGGCTGCGGATCGCGCTTCTGTCCTACCGCAGCAAGCCCACCTGTGGTGGCCAGGGGGTCTACCTCCGCCACCTGAGCCGGGAGCTGGTCGCGCTGGGGCACCACGTCGAGGTGTTCTCCGGCCAGCCCTACCCCGAGCTGGACGAGGGCGTCATCCTCCGGAAGGTGCCCAGCCTCGACCTCTACCGCGACGAAGACCCGTTCAGAACGCCCAAGCTGCACGAATACCGCGACTGGATCGACTGGCTGGAAGTCGGCACCATGTGGACCGCCGGGTTCCCCGAGCCGCTGACGTTCACCCTGCGCGCCCACCGCGAGCTCAAGAAGCGCGTCGGCGACTTCGACGTCGTGCAGGACAACCAGACCCTCGGGTACGGCCTGCTCGCCATCCAGAAGCTGTTCCCCGTGGTCGGCACCATCCACCACCCGATCAGCGTGGACCGCCGCATCGAGCTGGAGGCGGCCCAGGGCGTCAAGAAGCTCACCATGCGCCGCTGGTACGGCTTCGTGAAGATGCAGTCGCGCGTCGCGCCGCAGCTCAAGCCGATCCTGACGGTCAGCGAGTCGTCGCTGGCCGACATCCACCGCGACTTCAACGTCCCCCAGGCGAACATGCGCCTGATCCCGCTCGGCGTCGACACCCGCTACTTCCACCCGCGCCCCGGCAAGCCCAGGCGCAGGGGCTCGATCGTGGCCGTGGCCAGCGCCGACTCCCCCATGAAGGGCGTGGCGACGCTGCTGCGGGCGGTCGCGAAGCTGGCCACCGAGCGCGACGTGAACCTGACCGTCGTCAGCAAGCCCACCCCGGGCGGCCCCACCGAGCAGCTCGTGCAGGAGCTGTCGCTGCAGGACCGGGTGCGCTTCGTGCACGGCATCTCCGACGACGAGCTGGGCGAGCTGATCGCCACCTCGGAGATCTCGGTCGTGCCGTCCCTGTACGAGGGCTTCTCGCTGCCCGCGGTCGAGCACATGGCCTGCGGCACGCCGCTGGTCGCCAGCCGTACGGGCGCGCTGCCCGAGGTGGTCGGCGACGCCGCTGTGCAGGTGCCGCCGGGCGACCCCGAGGAGCTGGCCGCGGTGCTGCGCCGCCTGCACGACTCACCGGAGGAGCGCGAGCGGGTCGGCAAGGCCGGCTACGACCGCGTCATGGAGCGCTACACCTGGCACGTCGTGGCCAAGCGCACCGTCGAGGCGTACCACGAGGCGATCGAGAACCACAAGAGGAGAGGCTGACCAGTGCTGACCGTGGACTTCGCCCGACTCCCCGTCGGCCCGGGCGTGCGCGTGCTCGACCTGGGCTGCGGCGGTGGCAGGCACGCCTTCGAGGTGCTGCGCCGGGGAGCGGACGTGATCGCGTTCGACATGGACCAGTCCGAGCTGGACGGCGTGGCGAGCATGTTCGTGGCGATGGACAAGGCGGGCGAGGTGCCCGACGGCGCGACCGGCGAGACCGTCCAGGGCACCGCGCTGGACATGCCGTTCGAGGACGACAGCTTCGACCGGGTCATCGCGGCGGAGGTGCTGGAGCACATCCCCGACGACATGGCGGCCATGCGCGAGATCTTCCGCGTGCTCAAACCGGGCGGCACGGCGGCCGTGACCGTGCCCAGCTTCCTGCCCGAGCGCATCTGCTGGGCCCTGGACGAGGACTACCACACGGCTCCCGGCGGCCACGTGCGCATCTACACGCTCGCCGAGCTGTCGGCCAAGCTGAAGTCCATCGGCTTCGAGATCGGCCCGCACCACCACGCTCACGGCCTGCACGCGCCTTACTGGTGGATCAAGTGCGCGGTCGGCGTCAACAACGACGAGCACCCGCTCGCCAAGGCCTACCACGAGCTGCTGGTCTGGGACATCATGAAGCGCCCCGCCGCCACCAGGATCGCCGAGGCCCTGCTCAACCCGGTCATCGGCAAGAGCGTGGTCCTGTACGTGCGGAAGCCATGATCTCCCGCGAGGAGGTCGTCCGCACGGCCCGGAGCATCGCGGCCATCCAGCAGGACGACGGCGGCGTGCCCTGGCCCGAGGGCCACGTGGACGCGTGGAACCACATCGAGTGCCTGATGGCCATGTCCGTGGCGGGCCTCGACGAGCCGGTCCGCCGCGGCTACGCCTGGCTGGCCCGCCACCAGCGCGCCGACGGCGCCTGGCCGATGAAGCTGGTCGGCGGCGTGCCCACGGAGCCGAACGGCGAGACCAACCACGCCGCCTACGTCGCGGTCGGCGTGTGGCACCACCACCTCGTCACCGGCGACCAGCGCTTCACCGAGGAGAGCTGGCCGATGGTCAAGGCCGCGCTCGACTTCGTGGCGGGCCTGCAGACCGAGCGGGGCGAGATCGTCTGGGAGCGCGACGCGCACGGCAGGCCGGGCGCGTACGCGCTGCTGACCGGCTGCTCCTCCATCCACCAGGGGCTGCGCTGCGGCGTGCTGCTGGCCGACCACCTGGGTGACCCGCAGCCGCACTGGGAACTGGCCGCCGACCGGCTGGCGCACGTGCTGTCGGCGCACCCCGAGGCGTTCGCGGACAAGAGCCGCTACTCCATGGACTGGTACTACCCGGTGCTGGGCGGGGCGGTGCGCGGGGCGCAGGCGTTCGAGCTGCTGGAGCGCGAGTGGCCGACGTTCGTGGTGCCGGGGCTGGGCATCCGGTGCGTGTCCGACCAGCCGTGGGTGACGGGCGCGGAGACGTGCGAGCTGGTGCTGGCGCTGGACGCGCTGGGTGAGGAGGAGCGGGCGCACACGCTCTTCGCCGACATGCAGCACCTGCGGCACGAGGACGGCTCGTACTGGACCGGCTGGCAGTTCGCCAACCGCAAGCACTTCCCGCACGAGCGCTCCGGCTACACCGCCGCCGCCGTCGTCCTGGCGGCCGACGCGCTGCTCGGGCTCTCGCCGGGATCGGGGCTGTTCCGCGACATCGACGGGACCGCCGTGTTCGACCCGGAGGTGTGCGGCTGCGCCGCCGTGCGCACCGAGGGCCTCTGAGACGCCCGCACAACCGCTTTTGCCGGTTCTTTGCCCATACCAGCCGGTGCGCCGCCGATGGGTCGCTCAGCGGGCTTACTAGCTTCTGAGTGACGTACGAGGCGTCTTCGGGGGAAGCGTGGGCGACACGGGCACACCATCGTTCTTGGACCAGGTCAGGACCGAGCCGACACCCGGGCCGGCGCTGTCGGGAGCCGGCGGGCTGCGGCGGTTGCTGGCCAAGGATCCGCTGGAGTCCGATCTGAGCCGGCGCAGGTTCCGCCACAGGGGCGGCGCCCCGCGCACGATCTTCATGCAGGCCGAGCGGTCGTACGTGTTCGGGTACAACGCGGTGATGTCACGAGAAGCCGAGAAGATCGAGGAGCTGCCCGAGGACCAGCGCCCCTTCGCCTACGAGGGGGCCGCGGCCGGCTGCACGCTGCTCGACCTGCTCACCCTGACCCGGGGCCGGCGCCTTCACGAGCTACTGGCCGGCCCCGCCCAACCTCACCGCCACGCCGCCTACCTGGGCGCCGGGCGCGCGTACGCGCTGGCGCGGCTGCGCCCGGTATGGGGCGCACGGCGGGCGCACCCGCTGCTGCGCTGGCTGGCCCTGGACGGTTTCGGCTTCCAGTGGAGCCTGTCGAGGGCCGACCGCATGGTGGGCGAGCGCACCATGCCCGACCTGCTCACCAGGGCGCACTGCGCGCTGTTCGACCAGGGGCTGGGGCGGCTGCTGTGGTACCACGAGGGCGGCGCGCCCGACGACGTCTCCGCCCGGATCGGCAGGTTCCCCATCCCGCGGCGGGCCGACCTGTGGAGCGGGGTCGGGTTCGCGGCGGCGTACACGGGCGGCGCCGAGGCCGACGAGCTGTGGTCGCTGACCGAGCGGGCCGGGGCCGACGGCTTCCGCGCGTACCTGGCGCAGGGCTGCGCCTTCGCGGTGGCGGCGCGGCTGCGCTCGGGCGAGCTGCCCGGCCACACGACGCGGGCGGCGCCGATCCTGGCGGGCGCCGAGCCGGAGGAGGCGGCCTCGTGGACCGACCGGGCGCTGATCGCGCTCGGCCACGAGGCGCACACGCACGAGGACTTCCAGAGCTGGCAGTCGCAGACCCGCCGCTCGTGGACCCGCCGCCACCACCGCTAGCCGGGGCTCAGACGCCGGGCCCGACGCGCTCCAGGACGCGCAGCGAGCCGGTCACCGACACCTCCTCGAACGCGCCGCTGTCGAGCGCCCGCCGGTACACCCGGTACGGCGCCTGCCCCCCGTCGGCCGGGTCGGGGAAGACGTCGTGAAAGACCAGCGCCCCGCCGGTCATCACGTGCGGCGCCCAGCCCTCGTAGTCGCGGGTCACGGGCTCCTCGGAGTGACCGCCGTCGATGAACAGCATGGCCAGCGGCGTGTTCCAGAGTGCGGCGACCCGCTCCGACCTCCCGACGATCGCGATCACCTCCTCCTCCAGCCCGGCGGAGGCGATCGTGGCCCGGAACGTCGGCAGCGAGTCCATCTTGCCGAAGCGGTGGTCCATCAGGGTCGGGTCATGGTGCGCCCACCCCGGCTGGATCTCCTCCGAGCCCCGGTGATGGTCCACCGTCACGACCACGGACCCGCTCTGGCGGGCCGCCGCGCCGAGATAGACGGCGGACTTGCCGCAGTAGGTGCCGATCTCGCAGATGGGACCGAGCTTGCCGTACCGGCAAGCCGTCTCGAACAGGGCCAGCCCCTCGTCGGGCGGCATGAACCCCTTGGCGTGCTTCGCCGCGTGCAGCAGCTCCGACGGCATCGTCATAGCCATGCACCCTAGCCGAACCGAATAACATTCCAGCCGCCTCTTGCAGGGCCGATCTGCAACCTGTTCTACTTGGCAGCGTGAATCAGCGCGCTCGCATCGCCATGTCGGACGACGAGGTCACCGCCTTCCTGGAGGGCTCGCGCAAGCTGCAGCTCGCAACCATCAACCGGGACGGCACGCCGCACCTCGTGACCATGTTCTACGGCCTGGACGAGGGCCGGATCGCCTTCTGGACCTACGCCAAGGCGCAGAAGACCCGCAACCTGGGGCGCGACCCGCGGGTGAGCTGTCTCGTGGAAGCCGGCGACGACTACGGCGAGCTGCGCGGCGTCCTGGTGTACGGCAAGGCCGTGCAGGTGGACGACCGCGACAGGGTCATGGCCATCGGCATGGCGGTCGCGCGCCGGATGACTCCGGGCGTATCGGATGAGCTGTTGCGCCCGTACGTGGAGAAAACCGGCGCCAAGCGGGTCGCGTACGTCGTCGAGCGTACGAAAGTGGTCTCATGGGACCACAGGAGGCTCTGAGATGAAGGTCAAGGTGGACGAGCTGGTCTGCGAGGCCAACGCCGTGTGCATGGGGCTCGCGCCGGAAGTGTTCGAGGTGGACGACGACGACCAGCTGCACATCCTGCTACCGGAACCACCCCCCGAGATGCAGGACCGCGTCCGCCACGCGGTCAGGTCCTGCCCGAAAGCCGCTCTGTCCCTCGAGGAATAGCCCGCAGGCAACGAGGAGGAACCCCCCATGCGCGCCGCGATCCTGCACGCCGTAGGCAACGACAAGCTCGACATCCGCGACGACGTCACCCTGGCCCCCGTCGGGCCGGCGGACGTCCGCGTCCGGATCAGGGCGACCGGCGTCTGCCACTCCGACCTGTCGGCCATGACCGGCGTGCTGCCCCAGCCCGTGCCGCTCATCCTGGGTCACGAGGGCGCGGGTGAGGTGGTCGAGGTGGGCGAGCACGTCACGTCGGTCAAACCGGGCGACCACGTCGTGATCAGCTGGCGCCCGGCCTGCCAGGAGTGCGAGCTGTGCGTGGGCGGCCAGCCGTTCCTGTGCATGAAGTACGTCATCGAGTCCTTCAGCAAGGGCAACTTCCGGCTCGGCGACGGCTCCACGGTGTTCGGGATGGCCGGGTGCGGCACCTGGGCCGAGGAGATCGTGGTGCCGTGGCAGGGCGCGATCAAGATCGACGACGACGTGTCGTGGGAGGCGGCGGCCCTGATCGGCTGCGGCATCACGACCGGCGTGGGCGCCGCGCTCAACACCGCGAAGGTACGCCCCGGCTCCACCGTCGCGGTGGTCGGCTGCGGCGGCGTCGGCCTGGCCGTCATCCAGGGCGCCCGGGTCTCCGGCGCCAGGACGATCCTCGCGGTGGACCCGCTGGAGTCCAAGCACGAGCTGGCCAGGAAGGTCGGGGCCACCCACGCGGTCACGCCCGAGCAGGTGCCGGAAGCGCTGAGCGAGCTCACCGGCGGCGGCGGCTTCGACTACGCCTTCGAGGTGGTCGGCAAGTCGGCCACGATCCAGAGCACCTGGCAGCTCGCCCGCCAGGGCGGCGACGTCATCGTGGTCGGCGCGGGCGCGATGGACGACATGGTGTCGATCTCCGCCTTCAGCCTGCTCTTCGAGGGCAAGAACCTGCTGTCCAGCCTGTACGGCGAGGCGGACGTGCGGCACGACTTCCCGTACTTCGCCAAGCTGCACAAGGCGGGCCTGCTCGACCTGGAGTCGATGATCAGCTCCCGCATCCGCCTGACCGACCTGAACGACGCCGTGGCGGCGCTCAAGGGCGGCGAGGTGCTGCGCCAGATCGTCCTGATGGACTGACGGGCGCGGGGCCGCCCCGATGCCTCAGGGCGGCCCCACAGCTCGCTACTCGGTGGAGAAGGCGGCGTCGAAGGCCGTCGCCGGCGGGGTGATGGAGTTGAGCTTGCGGATGTAGGCCAGCGCCTCCCTGGCCCCGTCGAGCCGGTCCATCCCGGCGTCCTCCCACTCGATCGAGATCGGGCCTTCGTACCCGATCGCGTTGAGTGCGCGGAAGCAGTCCTCCCAGGGCACGTCGCCGCGCCCCGTCGAGACGAAGTCCCAGCCCCTGCGCAGGTCGGCCCACGGCAGGTGCGACGACAGCCGTCCCCTGCGCCCGTCGCCGACCCGCATCCGCGTGTCCTTGCAGTCGACGTGGTAGATGCGGTCCTTGAAGTCGAGGATGAACCCGACCGGGTCGAGGTCCTGCCACACCATGTGGGAGGGGTCCCAGTTCAGCCCGAACGCGGGCCGGTGACCGATGGCCTCCAGCGTGCGCACGGTGGTGTGGTAGTCGTAGGCGATCTCGCTCGGGTGCACCTCGTGGGCGAAGCGCACGCCCACCTCGTCGAAGACGTCGAGGATGGGGTTCCAGCGGTCGGCGAAGTCCTGGTAGCCGGCCTCCACCATGGACGCCGGCACCGGCGGGAACATCGCCACCGTGTGCCAGATCGACGAGCCCGTGAAGCCCACCACGGTGTCCACGCCGAGCAGCGCGGCGGCGCGGGCGGTGTTCTTCATGTCCTCGGCCGCGGCCTGGCGCACCGACTCGGGGTCGCCGTTACCCCAGATGCGGGCCGGGAGGATGGTCTTGTGCCGCTCGTCGATCGGGTGGTCGCAGATCGCCTGGCCGACGAGGTGGTTGGAGATCGTCCACACCTTCAGGCCGTGCTTGTCGAGCTGGGCGCGCTTCTGCTCCACGTACGAGGGGTCGGCCACGGCCTGCGCCACGTCGAAGTGGTCGCCCGAGCAGGCGATCTCCAGGCCGTCGTAGCCCCACTCGGAGGCCAGCCTGCACACCTCCTCGAACGGCAGGTCGGCCCACTGTCCGGTGAACAGCGTGACGGGTCGCATCAATCCTCCACGTTCGTGTAGCGGCTGCCGTCAGCCGCGCTGCGCTCGACCGCCTCCAGCACCCGCTGCACCCGCAGCCCGTCGGCGAACGACGGTGACGGGTCGGCGCCGGTGGCGACCGCTTCCAGGAAGTCCTTGATCTCGTGGGTGAAGGTGTGCTCGTAGCCGAGGCCGTGGCCGGGCGGCCACCAGGCGCCGACGTACGGGTGGTCGGGCTCGGTGACCAGGATGCGCTCGAAGCCGCCGCCGTCCGAGCTGAACCACAGCTCGTTCATGGCCTCGAAGTCGAAGGCCAGGCTGCCGAGCGAGCCGTTCAGCTCGATGCGCATCGCGTTCTTGCGCCCGTTGGCGAAGCGGGTGGCCTCGAACGAGGCCACCGCGCCGCCCGACATCCGGCCGATGAACAGCGCCGCGTCGTCCACCGTCACCTCGCCCCTGGCGGCGGATCCGGTGGCGCCCAGGCCGGCCGACTCGGTCGCCAGCGGGCGTTCCTTGATGAACGTCTCGGTCAGCGCCGACACGCCCACCACGTTCTGCCCGGTGATGAACTGGGCGGCGTCCACGATGTGCGCGCCGATGTCGCCGAGCGCGCCCGAGCCCGCCTTGTCCTTCTGCAGCCGCCAGACCAGCGGGAACTCGGGGTCGACGATCCAGTCCTGCAGGTACTGTGCCCGCACGTGCCTGATCTCGCCGATCCGGCCCTCCTCGACGTACCGGCGGGCGAGCGCGATCGCGGGCACCCGCCGGTAGTTGAAGGCCACCATGCTCTTGCCCTGCGCGGCGGCGGCCGCCGCCACCATGGCCTCGGCCTCGGCGACGGTGTTGGCCAGCGGTTTCTCGCAGATCACGTGCTTGCCGGCCTGCAACGCGGCGATGGCGATCTCGGCGTGGGAGTCGCCGGGCGTGCAGATGTCGACGATCTGCACGTCGTCGCGCTTGACCAGCTCCCTCCAGTCCGTCTCGACGCCGGCCCAGCCGAGCTGCGCCGCGGCGGCCTCGGTGCGGTCCTTGGACCGGCCGGCGAGCACCGCCATGCGCGGCGCCAGCGGCAGGTCGAAGAACGCCCCGACGCTGCGCCAGGCCTGGGAGTGGACGCGGCCCATGAAGGCGTAGCCGACCATGCCCACGCCGATGGTGGTTCTGTCTGACATGCAACCCCCGATCAGGATCAGGATTCGAAGCCGAGTGACAAGTACTGCTCGACGTTATCCTTCGTGATGGTCTCGGACGCGAGCGTGATGGACTGCGGAACCTGCTTCTCCACCAGATCACTCATGCCCTTCGCCTGTGCTATCAGACGCGCCAGCTTGATCGCCGAGGAGGCCATGGTGGGCGAGTAGGTGACGGTGGCCTTGAGCACCGAGGTGCCCGACTGGATCTCCTTCATCGCGTTCAGCGAGCCGGCGCCGCCCACCATGATGAACTCGTTGCGGTTGGCCTCCTTGATCGCGGCCAGCACGCCCACGCCCTGGTCGTCGTCGTGGTTCCAGAGCGCGTCGATCTTCTTGTGCGCCTGCAGCAGCGAGGTGGCGACCTCGTTGCCCGTCTCGACGGTGAACTGGGCGTCCTGCTGCGCCGTGACCTTGAACCCGTACACCTTGAGCGCGTCGGCGAAGCCCTTGCTGCGGTCCTGCGTCAGCGGCAGCGTGGCGATGCCCTGGATCTCCACGATCACGGGGTTCGTCACGCCCTTGGCCTTGAGGTCCTTGCCGATGTAGTGACCGGCGGCCACGCCCATGCCGTAGTTGTCGCCGCCGACCCAGGTCCGGTAGGCCAGCTTGTCGGGGAAGATGCGGTCCAGGTTGACCACCGGGATGCCCGCCTCGGTGGCCTGCAGCGCGACCTGGTTGAGCTGCTGGCCGTCGTTGGGCAGGATGACCAGCACGTTCACCTTGGCCGCGATCAGCGACTCGACCGCGGAGATCTGCTGGTTGATGTCGTTGGTCGGCTCGACCGGCTTGAACTCCACGTCGGTGTACTGCTTCGCGGTGGCCTCGGCGTTCTTGGCGATGGCCGCGATCCAGCCGTGGTCGGCCGCGGGCGCGGAGAAGCCGATCGTCACCTTGGTGCCCGGCTGGTCGTTGCCGCTGGCCGCCGGGGCGGGCGCGGGCGCGGCGCTGGTGGGGCTCGCGGCGGGCTCGTTGCTGGTGCAACCCGCCGCTAACAGCGCGGCTCCGCCGAGTCCGCCGATGAGGAATCCCCGGCGCGCGACGTTGTCACTCATGGTGCTCTCTCCTTCAGATTCCGCCGCTGGAGAAGGACGGCGACGACGATGATCAGGCCCTTGGCGATCAGCTGGTCGCTGGTGTTGAGGCCGTTGAGGATGAACAGATTGGTGATGACGGTGAAGATCAGCAGGCCCAGGATCGAGCCCACGATCGTGCCCCGGCCCCCGGTGAGCAGCGTGCCGCCGATGATCACGGCGGCGATGGCGTCGAGCTCGTACAGGTCGCCGTGGGTGGAGGAGCCCGTGGTGGTGCGAGCCATGATCAGGATGGCCGCGATACCGCAGCACAGGCCCGACAGCGCGTACAGCAGCATCGTGTGCTTGCGTACGTCGATGCCGGCCAGGCGGGCCGCCTCCGGGTTCCCGCCGACCGCGTACGTGCGCCGCCCGAACGTCGTGCGGTTGAGCACGATCCAGCCGAGCACCACGACCAGCGCGAAGATGTAGACCAGCAGCGGGATGCCGAGCCACCGGGTGGTCGACAGCTCCACGAGCGCGGAGTTCTCCTGCTGGATGAGCTGGGTCTTGCGGTCCGACATGCGCTGCGCCAGCCCGCGCGCGGCCACCAGCATGGCCAGCGTGGCGATGAACGGCACCATCCGCCCGTAGGAGATGAGTAATCCGTTGACCAGCCCCGCCCCGGTGCCGACGAGGATCGCGCAGACGGCCATCACCACCGGCCCGTAGGACTGCGTGGCAAGCGTGGTGGCCCACACGCTGGCCAGCGCCATGATCGCGCCGACCGACAGGTCGATGCCGCCGCCGATGATGACGAACGTCATGCCGACCGTGATCACGCCGATCGTGGCGGCCAGCGACAGGATGCTGACCAGGTTGGAGGCGGTGGCGAAGTTGTCGGGCCTGGTCACCAGGCCGACGACCACCAGCAGCGCCAGCGCGCCGAGCAGGCCGAGATGGCGCATCTCGCTGACCCCGCGGATCGACGGCAGTGCCGGTGCCGTCTTCGTCATGGGCTCGCCCATCAGGCCGCCCTCCCATTCATGATCATGTCCAGTACGCGGTGCTCGTCCAGCTCGGCTGCCTCTCCCTCGTGGATGACGACCCCTTCACGCAGCACCAGCACGCGGTCGGCCAGGCCCAGCACCTCGGGCACCTCGCTGGAGACCAGCAGCACGCCGATGCCCTGCTCGGCCAGGTCGTGGATGACCGCGTACAGCTCGGCCCTGGCTCCGACGTCCACGCCGCGGGTCGGCTCGTCGAGCAGGAGCAGCTTGCGGCTGCCGAGCAGCCAGCGGGCGAGCACGGCCTTCTGCTGGTTGCCGCCTGAAAGGGTTCTGATCGGGCGTTCGGGGTCGGGGGGCCGGATGTCCAGCATCTCCGACAGGCGCTTGGCCTCGCTCCGCTCCCGCTTGCGGTCGATCCAGCCGAACCTGGCGAAGCCCGGCAGGCTGCCCAGCGTGATGTTGGCCGTCACGCTCTGGTCGAGGAGCAGGGCCTGGGCCTTGCGTTCCTCGGGGGCCAGGCCCATGCCGCGCCTGACCGTGCCGACCACGTTGCGGCGCATCGGGCGGCCGTCGAGCACCACGCGGCCCGTGGCGGGGCGGGCGCCGTACACGGCCTCCAGGATCTCCGAGCGGCCCGAGCCGACGAGCCCGGCCAGGCCCACGATCTCGCCCGCCCGTACGGAGAACGAGACGTTCTTGAAGACGCCCGGCGAGGTCAGGTCCTCGACGCGGAGCACCTCCTCGCCCGGCTCGCGCGTGCCCTTGGGCGGGAAGACGTACTCGACGTTCCTGCCCGTCATGAGCGAGACGATCTGCGTGGTCGGCGTGTCGCGGGCGGGCAGGCCGACCGCGACCGTGCGCCCGTCCTTCAGCACCGTCACGCGGTCGCCGATCTCGCGGATCTCCTCCAGGCGGTGGGAGATGTAGACGACGGCCACGCCCTGGGCGGTCAGCTCGCGGATGATGCGGAAGAGGTTGGCCACCTCGTCGTGGGCGAGCGCGGCCGACGGCTCGTCCATGATGATCAGCCGGGCCTCGTGGGAGAGCGCGCGGGCCATCGAGACGACCTGCTTGGCCGCCGGCGACAGCCGCCCGACCTCGACCGAGGGCCGGATCTCGGGGTGGCCCAGGCGCTCCAGCACCTCGCGGGCCGCGCGCCGGTCCGCGGCCCTGTTCACGAAGCCGAGGCGGGAGTGCTCGTGGCCGAGGAAGATGTTCTCGGCCACGCTGAGGCCGTCGACCAGGTCCAGCTCCTGGTAGATGGTGGCGAAGCCGAGCTTGATGGCGTCGATGGGGCTGCCGGGGCGCACCTCGGAACCGTTGAACGAGATCGTGCCCTCGTCCGGCTGGTGCACTCCGGCCAAAACCTTGATCAAAGTGGATTTGCCGGCGCCGTTCTGGCCGAGCAGGCAGTGCACCTCGCCGGCCCGTACGTCCAGATCGACCCCGTCCAGCGCGCGCACGCCGGGGAACTGCTTGACGATGCCCTTCATGACCAGCATCGGGAGGTCCCTTTCAGGCGTTGACGATGCGGTTGATGTTGTCCGGTGACAGATAGTGCTCGATGGCGAGGATCCCGGCGCCGAGCGCGGCGGCGTTGATCCCCGTACGGCTGGGCGTGATGGACAGGTGGTGCGTGGCCAGCGGCAGCGATCTGCGGTAGACCGTCTCCCTGATCCCGGCCAGGAGGTGCTCGTGCACCCGCGACAGCGCGCCGCCGATGACGATCACCTCGGGGTTGAAGAAGTTGACCAGGCTGGCCAGCACCTCGCCGATGAGCCGGCCCGCCTCCCTGACCAGGCGCAGCGCCTGGGTGTTGCCCGACTGGACGAGAGCCACCACGTCGGCGCCGGTCTCGGCCGGCAGGCCCAGCTCGGTCAGCCGCCGCGCGATGGCGGCCCCACCGGCCACGGCCTCCAGGCAGGCGCTGTTGCCGCACCGGCAGCCGGCGTCCTCGTGGCCGCTGACCCGGATGTGGCCGATGTCGCCGGCCGAGCCCTGGGCGCCCCTGTGCAGCTTGCCCTCGGCCATGATGCCGCAGCCGATGCCGGTGCCGACCTTGACGAACAGCAGGTGCCTGGTGTCGGCGAAGGCGCCCCGGTGCTCGCCCAGGGCCATCACGTTGACGTCGTTGTCCACCAGGACCTCGACGCCGCCGAAGTACTCGGGGATGGGGTAGTCGTTCCAGCCCGGCATGATCGGCGGGTTGTTCGGCCGGCCGGTGGCGAACTCCACCGGCCCTGGAACGCCGATCCCGACGGCCCGCAGGGCGCTGCGGGGCCGACCCGCCTGCCCGAGCAGGTGGTCGAGCCGCTGGTCCACGTGCGCGAGCACCTTCTCGGGGCCCTCGCCGATCAGCAGCCCGTCCTCGCACTCGGCCAGCACATCGCCCGAGATGTCCATGAGAGCCACCCGGCAGTGGGTGGCGCCCAGGTCCACACCCGCGAAGGCGTGGTCCTCGGTGTGCAGGCGAAGCTGGCGCGGCGGGCGCCCGCCCGTGGACTCGCCGCTCTCGGTCTCCTCGACCAGGCCGCGCTCGATCAGCGCGTCCACACGCTGGGAGATCGTGGAGCGGGCCAGGCCGGTGAGCCTCGCCAGATCGGAACGGGTCGTCGCGGAGCCCGCACTGATCAGCGTCAGCACGTCGCCGGCGGAGCCCGGCTGGGGGGTCATGCCGCGACAATAAGATCACCGAAGTGGCAAATCAAGAGTGAGGATCGACCAAACTCCCCCAACTTCCGCCGAAGATCGAACAAAGCCCGCTTATTACCCCATTTGTCCTAGAACGCGAAAGCGCCGGCCCCCGTTCACCCGGGAACCGGCGCGTCACCTTCCGCCGATCCGGCCGGCTAGAGCATGGCCTTCATGGAGTCGGCCGCCGTCAGCACGTACGGCTGCTCCGTCATCACCGACCCCCAGTTCTCCGCGATCGACTCGGGCGTCAGGTCGTCGCTCTTCCACCCCGGCCCCTCGGCCACGAACACCCGGGCCACCTTGCCGCCGCCGACCGTGAACACCTCGCCACTGGCCTCGCACGACTCGTGCACGAGGTAGGCCACCAGCGCGCTGACCCGCTCCGGCGTGAACTTGGCCTCGAACTCGGCCGGCAGCAGCGCCTCGGTCATCCGGGTCCAGGCCACGGGCGCGATCGCGTTGGCCTTGATGCCGTTGCGCGCGCCCTCGATGCCGAGCGTCTTGGTCAGGCCGACCAGGCCCATCTTGGCGGTGGAGTAGTTGGCCTGGCCGAAGTTGCCGAACAGGCCGGCGGGGCTGGAGGTGTTGACGACCCGGCCGTAACCCGCCGCCTTCATCAGCGGGTACGCCGCCTGGCTGACCAGGTAGGAGCCGCGGACGTGCACGGCCAGCACCGCGTCGAACTCCTCGACCGTCATCTTCCCGAACGACTTGTCACGCAGGATGCCCGCGTTGTTGACGACGATGTCGACCTTGCCGAACGCGTCCACCGCGGCCTGGACGATGGCCTGGGCGCCCTCGGGCGTGGCCACGTTGTCGGTGCTGGCCACGGCCTGGCCGCCGTTCTTCGTGATGAGGTCGGCCACCTCGGCCGCGGGGCCCGCCGAGGCGCCCGTGCCGTCGAGCGCGCCGCCGAGGTCGTTGACGACGACCTTGGCGCCCCGCTCGGCCAGCAGGAGCGCGTGCGACCTGCCGAGGCCGTGCCCGGCCCCCGTGATGATCGCGACCCTGTCATCGAACCGAAGCATCGAACCTCCCAGGCGAGGAGAACAACATTCTAGTCCTCAGTACGATAACCGCCCCTACCCCGGGTTTCGAGGTCGAAGACCGCCTTTCCGCGTACGCGTCGCCCGCGCAGCGCGTCGGCCGCCTCGGCGAAGCGCTCCCAGGAGCCCCGCCAGCCGATCTCGGGCACCAGGGCGCCCTCGGCCGCCAGCCGGACCAGCTCGGCCAGGTCGCCGGCGGCGCCGAACTCGTTGACGTACGACGTGAGGGTCTTGGGCGGCCCGACCGTCGCGTACGGCGGGAAGACGGCCGGCCGCCCCGAGGTCCAGCCGACGGACTGCAGGCTGCCGCCGGGCGCGAGCAGCTCCCACGCCCTGACCAGGTGTGGCCCGCCGACGTTCTCCACCACGACGTCCACGGGCTCCTTGACGTCGTCGAGCCCCACGACGACCTCGCCGGCACCGGCCTCCACCAGGCCGTCGCCACGCGCGGGCGCGCCGACCGAGGCGATGACGTACGCCCCCGCGCGGGCGGCGAGCCGCACGGCGTACCGCCCGACGCCGCCCGAGGCGCCGGTGACCAGCACCCGCTTGCCCGGCGCGACCCCGGCGGCCCGCAGCGAGCGCAGCGCCGCCAGCCCGGCCGTGGGCAGCGCCGCCGCCTCGGCCAGCCCGAGGCCGTCCGGCACGGTGGCCAGCGCCGACACCTCGACGGCCACCTGCTCGGCGAACACGCCCTGCGCGAAGAGCACGACCCGCGTGCCGGCGGCGGGGCCGGTGCCGTCCGCCGCCTCCCGCAGCACGACGCCCGCCGCGTCCAGGCCCAGCGGCGCACCGGCCGGGACGCGGCCGGAGGTGACGTCGTTGAGGTCGGCGTAGTTCAGCGAGGCGTGCAGCACCTCCACGAGCACCTGGCCGGGCCCGGCGACAGGGGTGGCGATCTGCCCGAAGGCGAGGCCATCGGGGGTGGACGGGTCGACGATGAGGGCGCGCGTGGCCATGGGCCGCTCCTTGGGACGAGTGGGGCGTGACGACAAGAGAGACATTAGCAGATAGTTTTGTTGCAGACTATCTACTTCTCGCCTTCCTGGCCGGATTCCGCCGCCTTCGCCATGCGCCGCCTTCGCCATGCGCCGCCTTCGCCATGCGCCGCCTTCGCCATGCGCCGCCTGGCCTACCGGTGGGTCAGGGCAGGCGCCACAGGTCGGGCTCGCCCGCCTCCTTGACCACCCGCCCCTTCGCCTCCAGCCACACGAGGTGCGCCAGCGTCTCGTTGTTGGCCGAGCGCCGCATGAACGGCGGGATCGTCTCCCACGGCCGCGACCACGTCAGCCGGGTGGCCACGTCCCAGCAGGCGACGGCGCCGGCCGCGCCCACCACCTGCTCGATCTCGGCCAGGCGCTCGTCGTGGTGGGCCATGACGGTGTCCACCCGCTCGGTCAGCTCCATGAACCGGTACTCGTGCGCGGGCAGCACCTCCTCCACCTCCAGCTTGCGCACGGCGTCCAGCGAGTCGAGGTAGTCGGCCAGCGGGTTCGGGCCCGACTGGGGGTGCACGGCCACGATGGGCGTGATCTTCGCCAGCACGTGGTCGCCGGAGAACAGCACCCTGCGCTCCGGCGAGAGGAAGCACAGGTGGCCGGGCGAGTGGCCGGGCGTCCAGATGGCCCGCAGGTCCCAGCCCGGCAGGTCGAGGTCGTCGCCGTCCTCGACCAGCCGGTCCGGCTTGGCCATCGCGACCAGGTGCCTGATCCGCATGGAGGCGCCCGCCAGCTCGTCCAGCGTGAGGTCGGGGACGCCGCAGCGGCGCAGCAGCTCCCGCTCGCGCCGGACGAGGGAGTCGATGGCCTCGTCGTCGTAACGCTCGTGGACCAGGCGGGCGTCGGCCGGGTGCAGCGCGATCCAGGCGCCCGAGCTCTCCCTGACGCGGCCCGCCAGGCCGTAGTGGTCGGGGTGGATGTGGGTGACCAGGACACCCTTGACGTCGGTGATCGCGTATCCGGCCACGGCCAGGCCCGCCACGAGCGCGTCGTACGCCTCGTCGGTGTTCCAGCCGGCATCGATGATCACCACCCCGCCGGGCAGCTCCAGGACGTAGACGAGCACGTACCGGAGGGGATTGATCGGGATCGGCACGGGCACGGACCACAGACCCGGGCGCACCCGCTCGACCTCGGGGAGCGCGCCGCCGACCCACGCCTCCCGCTGTGCCGGGTTCGCCGGGGTCACCACAAATTTCGCCACACACCCGAATATAGTTCTGCGTCCGAATCATGTTCTACTTGGGTCATGAAGCTGAGCCGCGAGATCTCCGATGATGGCCGCTTCGTCCGGCAGCCGAACCGTTTCACGGATCGGCTCGGCCCTCCCGAGCCCGGCCGCTACCGGGTCTACGCGTCCTACGCCTGTCCGTGGGCGCAGCGCGTACTGATCGTCCGAAAGCTGCTGGGCCTGGAGGACCTGCTGGACGTCACGATCGTCGATCCCATCCGCGACGAGAAGGGCTGGCGGGTCCCCGGCGGCGACCCGGAGTACCTGTCAGAGCTGTACCACGCCACCGACCCCGGCTACTCCGGCCGCTACACCGTCCCGTGCGTCTGGGACGTCAGGCAGGAGCGGATCGTCACCAACGACTTCCCGCAGATCACCCTCGACCTGGAGACGTCGTGGGGGACCTCACCCAACCTCTATCCCGAACGCCTGCGCCCCGACATCGACATCATGAACGACCGCCTCTACCACGGGCTCAACAACGCGGTCTACGAGGCGGGCTTCTCCCGTGACCAGCAGGTCTACGAGGAGGCGGTGGCCCGGGTGTTCACCACCCTCGACTTCCTGGAGGTGCGGCTGGCCGAGTCGGAGTTCCTCTTCGACACGCTCACCGACAGCGACGTGCGGCTTTACACGACCCTGGCCAGGTTCGACTCCGTCTACTACGCGCACTTCAAGTGCTCGGTGCGGCGGCTGACGGACTATCCGGCGCTGTGGGCGTACGCGCGCCGCCTCTACGCGATCCCGGCCTTCTCCGAGACCACCGACTTCGACCAGATCAAGCGCCACTACTACGTCACCCAGACCAACATCAACCCGACCCGGATCGTGCCGGTAGGGCCCGAGCTGGACTGGAGCCTGTAGGCGCGGGCATCCGCACGAACAGCAGCACCGAGGTCAGCATCACGACGGCGGCGACACTCCAGGCGGCGGCGAGGCCCGCCTGGGCGGCCACCGAGCCGAGCGTGAGATTGGCCGCGATGCCGCCGGACTGCAGGGCCAGCGAGCTGGTCGAGGTGACCGTGGTGCGCTCGGCCGCGGTGACGGCGTTGTGGGTGAGCTCCAGGCACAACACGGCCGTCACCGCGCCACCGACGAAGAGGCAGACGTAGGCGAGCCCGGCGCTCACCATCCCGGGCAGGCCGCTCAGGCCCGCCGTGCCGGCCAGCGCGCCGACGGACAGCGCGGTGAGCACCGTGCCCGCGATCGCGCCCCTGGCGGAGCCGCCCGCCAGCCGCGCGGCTCTGGGCGCGAGCGCGCTGCCCAGCGCGCTGCCCGCGAACCCGAGCGCCGCCACCACGGCGTAGACCAGGCTGCCCTCCTCGGCCGTGCCGGCGAGCTCGGCCAGGCGGCCTGGCGTGAGCAGCTCGATGCTCGTCAGCACCACGCCCGACGCGGCGGCGGCGAGCATCAGCCTGCGCAGCATCGCGCCGCCCAGCGCCAGCCGGACGCCGCCCGCCACGGTGGCCGGCACCTCGCGCAGCACGCCCGCCAGCGATCTGCGCTCGTGCGCCGGCTCCGGCAGCGCGAAGACCACCACGATCAGCAGGACGAGGGCCGCCATCGCGCCCACCAGGGGCGGCGCGGCCAGCGGGAGCATCAGCGAGGGCGGCACCAGGAGCGGCAGGGCGCCGCCCGCCAGCACCCCGACGCACAGGGCCACAGACTCCATCGTGCCGCCCCTGGCCAGGCCGGGCCTGAGGTCGGCCCCGTGGCCCTCGACGCCGTGCAGCGTGTCGACGTACCAGGAGGTGGCGGGACCGCTGGACAGCGCCCGCGCGACGCCCTTGCACACCCCGCTCAGCAGGAACATCCAGAACGTGGTGGACACGCTCATCAGCGCCAGCCCCGCGACGGTGAACGCGGCCGAGGCCGCCAGCACCATCCGCCTGCCGACGACGTCGGCCAGCCCGCCCGTCGGCAGCTCCAGGCTCACGGTCACGACCGAGAACACGGTCACCACCAGCCCGATCCGCGCCAGGCCGAGGCCCCGCTCGGTCATCAGCAGGACCATGGTGGCCATCATGATCCCGGGCGGCAGCCAGGTCAGGAAGCTGACCAGCATGTAGCGCCGTAAGGCCGATCGCGCGGTCACGGCTCCTCCCTCCGTTTACGGGGGAAGCCCCCCACCCAGACGTGCACGAGCTGCGTGCCGGCGGCGCCCTCGTGCCGCGCGGCCAGCTCGGCCAGGAGCTCCCCGGCACGCGCGGTGAACTCCTCCAGCGCGGCCGGCGGCAGCTCGGCGAGGTGGTCGCTCATGCCCGCGGCCGCCGTCCACGCGGGCGACCAGTCACCCTCGTCGAACTCCTCGATGACCTGGCCGAGCAGGTCGGCCTGGAGCAGCCGCATGACCTTGACCGTCTCGCGGCCCTCCGGCGTCACCGCCATCTCGCGGCTGTTCCACGAGGTGTAGCGGTGCCGGGCCCGCCAGCGGCGCTCGCGGCCGTCGCGCTGCTCGGGGTCCTCCTCGATGAACCCGTACTTGAACAGCTCACGCAGGTGGTAGCTGGTCGAGCCGGAGCTCTCGCCGACCGCGCGGCCCAGCTCGCTGGCGGTGGCCGGGCCGTCGGAGCGCAGCAGGCCGAGCAGTCTGGCCCGCAGCGGGTGCGTGACCACCCGCAGCACCTGCGGATCGCTGATCTTGTAACGCTCTTCCACGTCTTCACGGTAGATCGCAAAGACGATTTTGCAAAGGGGATTTTGCGGTTTCGGCGCTCCCTAGACTGTGGGGATGCTCGACGACATCTGGGTGGACGACTCCGTCTTCGCACTTCGCCCCGACTTCGCGGTGCTCATCGTGACCGCGCACGGCCTGCGCAACGGCCCCACCGACGACCGCTCCCGGGCGTGGCTGGAGGCCGCGTCGGCGGTGGAGGTGCAGACGGACAAGATCGACGCGTGGAAGGACGCCTACAAGGCGTTCGGGGCCAAGCCGCAGCGCACCCGCCCGTCGGTCGACGCCCTGACCCGGCGCATGCCGCTGCCGGAGATCAACCAGGTCGTCGACGCGTACAACTCGATCAGCGTCAAGCACGCGCTGCCGATCGGCGGCGAGGACCTCGACCACTACGCGGGCCCGGCCCGCCTGGTGCGCGCGACCGGCGAGGAGACGTCGGAGGAGGCGCTCGGGCAGCCGGAGCCCGGCGAGGTGATCTGGCGCGACGACATCGGTGTCACCTGCAGGAGATGGAACTGGCGCCAAGTGGTGCGGACCCGTCTCACCGAGGAGACGACCAACGCGATCTTCCTGCTGGAGCGGCTGGAGCCCATGTCGCTGGAGGAGCTGAAGCAGGCCGGCGAGGAGCTCTCAGACCTTCTGTCCGAGTTGTCCCCCGAGGTGCGCATCGCCAGCAGGCTCGTGACCGGCGGGAAATAAACCTCATGTCGAGGTGTTGATACCAAAGAGTAATAATCGCTACCGCACCCCGGATTGACGAGGCGGGCGTGACCTCTTTGCACGGTCCTGAGAGGATCGTTCGAGGCGGCACGGGTCCTTCGGCGCGCGCTGCCAGTCCGGGCGAGTAGCCTTGGACAGGTTCTCTAACATCAACGCCGATCTGCGGAAGAGGGCGATTTCCGCCGTGTCGTCTGAGTCGTCGCGGACAAACCCGCTGGCAAGCTTTGGTCAGAACGAGTGGCTTGTCGACGAGCTGTACCAGAAGTACCTCCAAGATCCAGAGTCTGTCGACAAGGCCTGGTGGAACTTCTTCGCTGACTACAACCCTGATTACGGACCGGGCCGAACCCCGGTCAGGGAGGCGGCGAACGGCACGGTGACCGCGCCCGCCCCTCCCCAGACCCCCAAGGCGCCTCCCAAGGCTCCTGCCAAGACGCCGCCGGCGGCTGAGAAGCCGAAGCAGCCCGCCACCCCGGTGCCCAAGGGCGCCGAGGAGGTCAAGCTGCGCGGTGCCGCCGCGCGCACGGCCGCCAACATGGACCTGTCCCTGGCGGTCCCGACGGCGACCAGCGTCCGCGCCATCCCGGCCAAGCTGCTCATCGACAACCGCATCGTGATCAACAATCACCTCAAGCGGGGCCGCGGCGGCAAGGTCTCCTTCACGCACCTGATCGGCTTCGCGATCGTCAAGGCGCTGAAGGCCATGCCGGAGATGAACTACTCCTACGCGGAGATCGACGGCAAGCCGACGCTCGTCAAGCCCGAGCACGTCGGCTTCGGTCTGGCGATCGACGTGCAGAAGAGCAACGGCGAGCGCCAGCTCCTCGTGCCCTCCATCAAGGGCGCGGAGGAGATGGACTTCCGTCAGTTCTGGATGGCCTACGAGGAGGTCGTCCGCAAGGCCCGCGCCGGCAAGCTGGGCGTCGACGACTTCTCCGGCACCACGATCTCCCTGACCAACCCCGGCACGATCGGCACCGTGCACTCCGTGCCGCGTCTGATGCCCGGCCAGGGCACGATCATCGGCGTCGGCGCCATGGAGTACCCAGCCGAGTACCAGGGCGCCTCGCCCGACACGCTCTCGCGCCTGGCCGTCTCCAAGGTCATGACGCTGACCAGCACCTACGACCACCGGATCATCCAGGGCGCCCAGTCGGGCGACTTCCTGCGCCAGATCCACCGGCTGCTGCTCGGCGAGGACGGCTTCTACGACGAGATCTTCGAGGCGCTGCGGATCCCGTACGAGCCGGTCCGCTGGGTCCAGGACATCTCGGCCACCCACGACGACGACGTGGCCAAGTCCGCGCGCGTGATCGAGCTGATCCACGCCTACCGCGTACGCGGCCACCTGATGGCCGAGACCGACCCGCTGGAGTACAAGCAGCGCAAGCACCCCGACCTCGACATCCAGTCGCACGGCCTGACGCTGTGGGACCTGGAGCGCGAGTTCGCGACCGGCGGCTTCGGCGGCAAGCCGCTGATGAAGCTGCGCGACATCCTGGGCGTGCTGCGCGACTCCTACTGCCGCACGGTCGGCATCGAGTACATGCACATCCAGAACCCCGAGGAGCGGGCCTGGATCCAGGCGCGGGTGGAGAAGCCGCACAAGTCGCCCGAGCGCGACGAGCAGCTCAACATCCTGTCCCGGCTCAACACCGCCGAGGCGTTCGAGACGTTCCTGCAGACGAAGTTCGTCGGCCAGAAGCGCTTCTCGCTGGAGGGCGGCGAGTCCCTGATCCCGCTGCTCGACTCGGTGATCAGCGACGCCGCCGACGAGGACCTCGACGAGGTCGTCATCGGCATGGCCCACCGCGGCCGGCTCAACGTGCTGGCCAACATCGTGGGCAAGTCCTACGCCCAGATCTTCGGCGAGTTCGAGGGCAACATCGACCCGCGCACGGCGCACGGCTCCGGCGACGTGAAGTACCACCTCGGCGCGACCGGCACGTTCACCGCGCCGAGCGGCAAGACGATCACCGCCTCCGTGGTCGCCAACCCCTCCCACCTGGAGGCGGTCGACCCGGTCCTGGAGGGCGTCGTCCGCGCCAAGCAGGACCTCCTGGAGCGCGGCGAGGAGGGCTTCACCGTCCTGCCCGTCCTGGTCCACGGTGACGCGGCCTTCGCCGGCCAGGGCGTCGTGGCCGAGACGCTCAACCTGTCGCAGCTGCGCGGCTACCGCACCGGCGGCACCGTGCACGTGGTGGTCAACAACCAGGTCGGCTTCACCACCTCGCCCGCCTCCTCCCGCTCCTCGGTCTACGCGACCGACGTGGCGCGGATGATCCAGGCGCCGATCTTCCACGTCAACGGCGACGACCCCGAGGCCGTGGTGCGCGTGGGCGAGCTGGCCTACGAGTACCGCCAGGCGTTCCGCAAGGACGTCGTCATCGACCTCATCTGCTACCGCCGCCGCGGCCACAACGAGGGCGACAACCCCGCCTTCACCCAGCCGCTGATGTACGACCTGATCGACGCCAAGCGCTCCACCCGCAAGCTCTACACCGAGGCGCTGATCGGCCGGGGCGACATCACGGTCGAGGAGGCCGAGCAGGCGCTGCGCGACTACCAGGCCAAGCTGGAGCAGGCGTTCACCGAGACCCGCGAGGCGGCCAAGAAGCCGGCCGAGGCGGCCGCGATGCGGGTGCCCCCGACCGAGGTCGTCAAGTGGTCGCACGACGACACGCCGACCGGCATCACCCACGAGACGCTCAAGCGCATCGTCGACACCCAGCTCAACCTCCCCGAGGGCTTCACGCCGCACCCGCGCCTGGCGCCGGTGCTGCAGCGCCGCGGCCAGATGGTCGAGCAGGACGCGATCGACTGGGCGATGGGCGAGACGCTGGCCTTCGGCTCGCTGCTGATGGACGGCCACCCGGTGCGCCTGGTCGGCCAGGACTCCCGGCGCGGCACGTTCACCCAGCGCCACGCCGTCCTGGTGGACCGGATGACCGGCGCCGACCACACGCCGCTCAAGACCTTCAACCAGGGCACCACGAAGTTCTACGTCTACGACTCCCTGCTCAGCGAGTTCGCGGCGCTCGGCTTCGAGTACGGCTACAGCGTCGTACGCCCTGACGCGCTGGTCCTGTGGGAGGCGCAGTTCGGCGACTTCGTCAACGGCGCCCAGACGATCATCGACGAGTTCATCTCGTCGGGCGAGCAGAAGTGGGGCCAGAAGTCCTCGGTCGTGCTGCTGCTGCCGCACGGCTACGAGGGTCAGGGCCCCGACCACTCCTCCGCCCGGATCGAGCGGTTCCTCCAGGTCTGCGCGCTCGACAACATGACGGTCGCGCAGCCCACCACCCCGGCCAACTACTTCCACCTGCTGCGCTGGCAGGTGGAGTCGGAGCGGCACAAGCCGCTGGTGGTCTTCACGCCCAAGTCGCTGCTGCGCCACAAGGCGGCGACCTCGAAGGCGTCCGACTTCACCGCGGGCTCCTTCCAGCCGGTCATCGGTGACGCGACGACCGAACCGGGCAAGGTCACCAAGGTCGTGCTCACCTCCGGCAGGCTCTACTACGACCTGGCGGCGCACCGCGACAAGTCGGGCCGCGACGACGTCGCGATCGTCCGGCTGGAGCGCCTCTACCCGTTCCCGTCCGAGGAGCTCGGCGCCGAGCTGGCCCGCTACGGCGACCAGGTGGAGCTGATCTGGGCGCAGGACGAGCCGGCCAACATGGGCCCGTGGCCGTACCTCACACTCAAGCTGGCCGAGGACCCGCAGACCCTGAGCGGCCGGGCCATCCGGCGCGTGTCGCGCACGCCGAACAGCTCGCCGGCGACCGGGTCGCACAACTCGCACGACACGGAGCTCGAGGAGATCCTGCACCAGATCTTCGGCTGAGTCACCGGCTTTCGAGCCCCCGGCCCGCGCACCTTCGGCGGCCGGGGGCTCCTTGCTGCTCAGGCAGGCTAAAGTGCAGGCCGGGTGCCTGCTGCAACTGTGAATGGAGAGCGATGTACTTCACCGATCGGGGGATCGAGGAGCTGGTCGAGCGGCGTGGCGAGGAGGAGGTGAGCCTGCTGTGGCTGGGCGAGCGGCTGCGCGAGTTCGTCGATCTGAACCCCGAGTTCGAGACCCCCATCGAGCGGCTGGCCACCTGGCTGGCGCGCCTCGACGACGACGAGGACGACTGACGAGCCCCGCCGCGCGGCCGGGCCGGGAAAGCCGTAGTCTCGAATAACGCGATACATCTTGAGTTTCCCATAGACGCGACATATCGTGACTTGTGGAGAGTTGGTGTCGCCACGAGAGGGGCGGGGGAGCATGCAGCAATGGACGATCGACGAGCCGGGGCAGCTGACGTTCGGTGAAGTGGAGACGCTGGACGTCCGCATCGTCGCCGGCCGCCTCGACGTGCTGGCCAGCGACGGCCCACCGACCCTGGAGGTCGCCGAGATCCTCCAGGAGTCGCCGCTCACCGTGACCTACGACGAGGCCACCAGATCGCTCACCATCGCCGACCGCGACCTCACCTGGGACGGCGTGCTCGGCTGGCTGCGCCGCGAGCGGCACCGCACCGTGCTGTCCATCGCCGTGCCCAGGACCTGCAAGGTCAGGGCCGGCGTGGTGTCCGCGCCCGCCGTGCTGGCCGGCTTCGAGAAGCTGACGCACGTCAAGAGCGTCTCGGGCGACGTCGTGCTGGACGGGGTCAGCGGCGACGTCTCCGCCAACACCGTCTCCGGAGCCGTCGAGAGCCGGGCCATGGACGGCGACCTGTCGTTCGTCAGCGTCTCGGGCGACCTCACCGTCGCCGACGGCACGCCTCACCGGCTGAAGGCCAACACCGTCTCCGGCCGCATCACAGCGGATCTCGCCCTGCGGCCGACGGGTCACGTCACCTTCAACAGCGTTTCCGGTGACATCCTGGTCAGGCTGCCGGAGAACGTGGAGGCGGACGTCAGCATGAGGTCCACCTCCGGCAGGCTGGTCAGCACGTTCGAGGAACTGTCCAACGCGAGCAGCCCCGGCGCCAAATCGTTGTCGGGGCGGCTGGGTGGCGGCATGGCCTCACTGTCGGCCATCACGGTCTCGGGTGAGGTCACGCTGCTCAAGGGAGAGAAGGAATGAGCCCTGTCTTCGGTCACGGCCGGCTCCGGCTGTACCTGCTCAAGCTGCTGGAAGAGAGCCCGCGCCATGGCTACGAGGTCATCCGGCTGCTCCAGGACCGCTTCCTCGGCGTGTACTCGCCCTCTCCCGGCACGATCTACCCGCGCCTGGCCCGCCTGGAGGAGGAGGGGCTCGTGACGCACCAGGTGGTCGAGGGCAAGAAGGTGTTCTCGATCACCGACAAGGGCCGCGAGGAGCTGAACGCCCGGCTCGACGAGCTCGACGACCTGGAGCAGGAGATCTCCGCCTCCGTCCGCGACATCGCCCGCGAGGTCAAGGAGGACGTGCGCGACACCGTCAAGTCGCTGCGCGACGAGCTGACCCGGATGGCCAAGGACGTGCGCACGGGCGCGGCCGAAGACAGCCGGCGGCTGCGCGACCAGCAGAAGGAAGAGCTCAAGCGGCTGCGCGACCAGCAGAAGCGGCAGTGGATGGAGCACGCCTACCACTGGCAGGACGAGGGCGAGCGGATCTCCAAGGAGTGGCGCAGGATCTGGTCCCAGGTCTGGGCCACGCTGGGCGGCCCGCCCTCCAGCCGCGCGGATCTGGATGCCGAGCTGGGTGAGCTGCTCGCCGACTTCGTGGCCCAGGCGCGTGAGGAGGCTTCGGAGGCTCGGTTGACGGTGGAGAAGCTGGCGGAGTTGCGTACGACGTTGGATGACGCGGCGCGCCGCATCCACGACATCCTCGACCGCTGACCTCCGGGGCGGCACCGCGCCCCGGCCCGCCGCGGCGCCGCCACACCGGGGGCGCCATCCCGCCCCCCCGCACCACTACGCCGGCATGCGCTCCATCCGGCGGCGGTGCGAGTTCCGCACCGCCCTCCGGGCGTGGTAGGCGATCGGCATGTACCGCAACCGCTCAGGCAACCGCGGTGTCACCATCGCCACCGCATGCCCGAGATGCCGCAACCGCCGCTCCTCCCTGGCGGTCCACCGCAACCCGAGCTTCTCCCGAACGGCAGGCGGCAGGGTGCCAACGGTGACGAAGTAGTTGAACTCCCCCGCCCCAAACCCAACCGGCGTCCACAACCGCCGCAACGGAGCGGGCAGCCGGGGCGGCGCCGGGGTGCCGCGCATCACCGACAGCACGTCGAGCGCGGTCGCGTGCGCCTCCAGCCGACGGCTGACCATCTCCTCGAAGTACCGCCAGAACGCGTCCAGATCCGCGGGCATCTCCCGCTGGGGCACCCGCAGAATCGCGCCGAGCTGCCGCGACTCGGCATAGAGCCGCCGCTCCTGCGCCCGGGTGAAGGGCGTGCCGAAGTACCGGTTGAGCGCGATGAACCGCTCGAACAACGACAGGTGCACCCACGCCCAGGCCTCGCCGTTCAGCGCGTGGTAGTGCCTGCCCTGCTCGTCCACCCCGCCGATCGGCTTGTGCAGCTCCCTGAGCCGCCGCCCCTCGGCGGGCCCGTCGTCTCCGCCGTAGACCCACTTCTGCACGGAGGCGAGCGTGCGCTCCAGCCGCCCCCACGGGTCGTCCTTGTACGTGGAGTGCTCGGCGACCGCGGCTCCGACGGCCGGATGCATGGTCTGGAGGACCAGCGCACTGCCGGCCACCAGCAGGTTGCGGTACTCGCCGGCGGTGTCCCAGTGCATCGAACCTGGGCCGAAGGGCTCAACGTCCATGACTGCCTCCCGGGTGATACAACCCAATTCCTTTTGTATCACCCAGGAGGGCCGGAAGTAACCCTTCACTTATTCAGACGGTGAAGACGACCTTTCCGAAGATCTCCCCGGCGTGCATCGCGGCGAACCCGTCCCGCGCCTCGGCCAGCGGCAGCACCCGATCGATCACCGGCCGCAGCCCGGTCTGCTCCAGGAACACCGCCAGCCGCCCCAGCTGCTCCCGCGTCCCCATTGTCGTGCCGATCACGGACAGCTGCAGGAAGAAGACGCGGTTCAGATCGGCCGGCGGCACCGCACCGCTGGTGGCGCCGGAGACGACGATCCGGCCGCCGGGCTTGAGCGACTTGAGCGAGTGGTCCCAGGTGGCCTGCCCGACCGTCTCCATCACCGCGTCCACCCGCTCGGGCAGCCGCGCGCCCGGCTCGAACACCCGGTCCGCGCCCAGCTCCCGAGCCCGCTCCCGCTTCTCCTCGGAGCGGCTGGTGGCCCACACCCGGTATCCGGCGGCCCGCCCGAGCGCGATCAGCGCCGTCGCCACGCCGCCGCCCGCCCCCTGCACCAGCACAGTGGAGCCGGGCTGCAGCCCGGCCTTGTCGAACAACATCCGGTACGCGGTCAGCCAGGCCGTCGGCAGGCAGGCGGCGTGCTCGAAGTCCAGCCCGGCGGGCTTGGGCACCAGGTTCCGGCGCGGCACGACCACCCGCTCGGCGAACGTGCCGTCGTACACCTCGGACAGCAGCGAGCGCTTGGGGTCGAGCGTCTCGTCGGCCCCGGTGCCGATCACCGAGTGCACGATGACCTCGTTACCGTCCTCGTCCACGCCGGCGGCGTCGCAGCCCAGCACGATCGGCAGCCGGTCCTGCCTGATGCCGACGCCCTTGAGCGTCCACAGGTCGTGGTGATTGAGCGCGGTCGCCCGGACGGAGACGGTCGCCCACCCGTCCGGCACCTTCGGCTCTGGGTGCTCGCCCAGCGTCAGTCCGGCGAGCGGGTTGTCGGGATCGGTCTGTGTGGCGGTTACGGCGAACATGGCCGCACCTTACTTCAGCCCTCGCCCCCACCCCCGAACCACGCCCACCCCCACCATCACACCGCCCCGCACCGCGCCACGCACCCCGCACCGCTCCGCGCCACCGCACCGCCAAAGCACCGCCGGACCCGCCCTGCCCGCCTTGCCGCTCGCAACACAAACCACCACCCACCCGCCGAGGCCCCGGCAAGCAGCACCCTCACTTCATCGTGACCCGAATCCCAGACATCGCCTGCCTCCGGAACGACGCCGGCCCAGTAGCAGCCACCAGCACATCCCCCCGACAGACCATCTCGCCCCGCCGCCCCCGCCCCTCGATCGTCCCCGGCATCCTGGCCTGCTTCTCACAATCCGGCGTCGGCACCAACGCAACCATCTCCCCCCACCCCACCCCCGAACCACAACTGCGGCCCGATCGGCTCCCCCTGCGCGTACTCCCCCGCCTCCGCGAGCCGCACCCCACCCCGCCCCGTCAGAACGAGATACCCCTCCTTGGTCACCCGCCCCCTGAGATCCCCAGCCAGCGCAGTCCGCTGCTCGAACGTCAGCCCCTGCCCCCGGTCATACATGGCCACCCGCCACGGCCCGAAAGCGAACAACAGCACCTGCCCGTACAGCCCGCTACCGGCCTGCCGCGGCCAGAGCGTCACGTTCGGCCCGTAGCTCCTGAGCGGCCGCCCCCCACGCGTGATCTCGACCTCACCCCCGTAAGGCGCGACGAACTGCCGGAACATGCCGTCCACCCACCCCGCCCTGAACGGCCGCGACCCCATCTCGGCAAGCCCCAGCTCAGCCGGATACCGCACCTCGGCCCGCGCCCCGTCCGGGAACACCACCTGGATGACCTCGTCGCCGCCCTTCTTCCTGGCAGGCACGGTCAGCATGTTGGGCGCGCTGTCGAGCGTCGTCAGCGACCTGATGGCCCCGGGCGTCCGGCTCGCGACAGCCGTCTCCGGCCCTGGCTCGGGCTCCCGGCTGGCGAGCAGGCCGACAACGGGGATCAGCAGGAGCGCCAGAACCACCACCAGCCCGACCCACCGGCGACGGCCGCGCTCGCCTGCCTCGATGACGTCGAACTGGTCAGCCACGACGTTCCTAGCCGAGTAGTGCCGGCTTGCGCCCTTACGTCTCAGTTCAATTGAGCGGCGACCGCCAGCGCAAGCCCTGGAACCTGGCGAAGTCCTTGTCGCAGGTCACGAATTCACAACCGTGCTCGATGGCGAGTGCGGCGAGGTGAGCGTCGGGGATGAGCTTTCTTCGCGCGTTCGTCTCCCGGCACAGTCGGGTGAAGATCTCCCAGTGACGCTCCCCCGGGTGACGACGATGGCGTGCGGCTGGTTGCGCACCTGGTCGGCGAAGGTGAGGATGCGCTCCATGGAAGGCGGATCCTCATGGATGGCCTCGACGCTGAGAACCGTCCGCGTGTGGCATAAAATGTCAACGCCGGAGAGTAGTCATCCGATCACAGGCTTTGCACCCACTTTACGTCACCAGACGGCCACATTGAGCTTGCCATCACTGGACACCCGCACCTCCTCCCCCACCAGTTCCCGCCCCTTCGCCTCCACCAGCAACCCCGGCTCCTCCACCACCGCATAAGCCCGGCCCCCCGGCACATCCACGACCAGGAACCCCTTCTCGGCCACACCGTCCCGCCCGTGCGCCACCGTGTACCCCGCCACCACCCCCACCCCTTCGTACGAGCTCAAGAGCGCGACCTCCTTGCCCACATGCACCGGCCCCGCATCCCCCAGCCGCCCCCCTGGCTCGCTCGACCACACCGCGTACGTGTGCTTCGTCAGATGCATCCCCACCCCGGTCACCAGCCCGTGCCCCGACTGCGCCCGCAGCAGCCCCGCCATCGTCGCCGTCGAGTGCAGCACGTAGTCGCTGGCCGGCCCGCCCGCGTACGGCAGCCCGCCGGTCACGGTCAGCCCGCGCGGGTCCAGCGGGTCGAGCCCGATCGCGTCGCACGCCTGCCGCAGCGCGATCGCGAAGCAGCTGTAGAGGTCCAGCGCGTGCATCTCCTCCAGCCCCAGCCCCGCCCGCTCGAAGGCGGCCTCGGCGGCCTGGGCGATGGCGGGCGAGGAGCCGAGCGCGGGCCGCGTCGCCACCTCCCAGGTGTCCTCCGCGTACGCCCACCCGCGCAGGTACACCCGCCGGTCCGGTGGCACCCCCAGCCGGTCGGCCAGCTCCGAGCTGGCCAGGATGACGGCGGCGGCCTGGTCCACCTCCAGCACGGCCACCGTGTCCCTGGTGTAGGGCCAGCCGACGAAGCGGTCGCCGAGCTCGTCGGGGGTGCGGGCGGTGCGGCGCCAGGCGTACGGGTTCGCGGCGGCGACCTCGGTCATCGGCGCCATGATGCGGGCCCGCTCGCGCATCTCCTCCTCGATCGTGAGCCCGGCCGCCGCCCGCCGCGCGGTCTCCATGATCGGATAGGTGTGCACCGGCAGGAACAGCCCGTGCGCGAGCGCCGACGGGTGCGGCGGCCGCTCCCATCCGTACGGGGGCTTGGGATCGGCGGCGTGGCTCCACGGCACGTGCTCGCCCGCCTTCCGGTGCGCCCTGCGCGTGGCGAGCGCCTCGGCCCCGGCGACCAGGGCGCAGTCCAGCTCGCCCGCCGCGATCGAGGCCGCCGCGGCACCGATGAGCAGCTGCGGAGCCGTACCGCCGACCTTGGAGTAGACCTGGTGGCGCGGCGTGGCGCCGAGGCGCTCTGCCAGGCGGCCGACGGGCGCGTCGTACTGCCAGGAGTCGGTCCAGACGAGCTGGATCGAGTCGAGCCGTCCGACGGGCAGCCGCGCGTCGCTGGCGGCCTCCCGCGCCACGGACTCCCAGAGGTCGAGCGGCTCGGGCCCGGGCTGCTCGCGAATCGTGCGTTGTGCGAGACCGATGAGACAGGGGGTGCGAGGGTCCATGTCACAAGTCAACCAGAACATCGCTCGGTTGATAAGGAGTGGCGTTTGATAATTGGCGTTACCGCTGTGACAAGAGAAATTCAACCCGTACGCTGACCTGGGAAGATGCCAATTCAGAATACATGCGATTTTGCTATCTCTATAACGGAATGGAACCGGACCATGCTTTTTCACGTCGTTTCCTGGCCGCCGGATCGAGCCGTTCATTAACGTTCCGATCGTTTTCCTGGCCCACCGGGGCGCAGTACCCCGCTCTGGGCCGCCGAAAGCTGAGAGGAGCTCCATGTATTCCCGAGCAAGGCGCATCGCGATCCCCCTCGCCGGCCTCGTGGCCATCGGGCTGGCGGCGGGAATGGTCAGCGGATCCGCGGCGACCGCGACGACCGCACCCTCGGACGTCGTCTCCAAGAACTCGGCCACCCCGGCGGAACAGGCCGTCCAGTTCTGGACGCCGGACCGCGTCAAGCTGGCCACCGACCACAATGACGGCCTCGCCCTGTCCACCAAGGGTGTCAAGGGCAGCAACGACGCCCCCGACGGGCCGGCCGGCTCGGTCCCGCCGATCGGTGCCGAGAAGACCACGGCCAAGAAGAGCAAGCACGTCAACCTGCCGAACACGGTCGGCCGCGTCTTCTTCACGCTGCCCAAGGCCGACCCCCGCGACCCGCGGAACTGGCGCTACTGCTCGGCCAGCTCCGTGCAGAGCAAGTACCGCAACCTCGTGGCGACCTCCGCCCACTGCGTGTACGACACCAAGAAGAACACCTTCTACGACAACTGGATCTTCATCCCGTCCTACTGGGACGGCGACAAGGTCTGGAACGGCAAGGCTCCCTACGGCATCTACGCCGCCAAGACGTTCAACGCGCACGACGACTTCGTCGTGAAGGAGGACTACGACTACGACTACGCGTTCGTCAACGTCTTCAACGGCATCAAGGTCAACTGGGAGAAGGTCGACAACCGCTGGAAGTGGACCGTCAAGAACGTCGGCCGCCTCGGCGACAACGTCGGCGGCCAGGGCTTCACCTGGAACCGGAGCACCAAGCTGAACGTGTTCTCGTTCGGCTACCCCGCCGGTGAGCACCCCGACGGCGACAAGCCGTACACCGGCCGCACGATGAAGTACTGCTACGGCAAGACCAAGGCGATGCCCGAGGCCAAGAAGTACAACCTGCAGGAGCACATCGGCTTCAAGTGCTCCTTCACCGCCGGCGCGAGCGGCGGGCCGTTCATCTACAACTACAAGAGCGCGTCGCGCACCGGCTACCTGGTCGGCGTCAACAGCGTCGCGTGGGACACGGACGGCAACGACCGCTACGACCACATCTCCTCGCCGTACTTCAACACCGACACCTACAAGGTCTACAAGGCCGCCGCCAACCGCTGGACCGGCAACTGGCGGTGATCGGCAGCACCCCCGGCCTCGGCTCCCAGGGGAGCCGGGGCCATCCCCTGGACGGAATGCGAGGGTGCGCGCCGACGTGGCGTACACCACTGGAACGAACGAATGCGGCCGCGAATGCACGCGAATTCCCTGTACACAGATCCTCCACAGATACGCGTCTGACCTGCGGAAACGTGACCGACTAATGATCATTTACACGCTTCTGCCGCGTTCGGCTGACGGCATCCTTATGGTTCACGATGCACTCTTGATCAGGTAACGAATCTCTATCCAAGCTGCAATACCGTCTGTACATCTGGAAAAATCCACCCTTACGACCCCAAGAAAGGCATTTCATGATCCCCCGAGCCAGGCACTTCGTGGCCGCTGCCCTCAGCAGCGCGCTGCTGATCGTGCCTGCCTTCACGGGGATCGCCCACGCAGCCTCCGCCGCCGCGGTCGACAGCAAGGTGTACGCCGTCCCGCTGGCCAAGACCATCGCGGAGGTCAAGCGGGTCGCCGACTACTGGAAGCCCGAGCGCCTGCAGAAGACCGATCTGTCCACCCCCGCCACGCCCGGCTCCGGCGCCGCCGCCTCGACGACCTCGTCGGGCGCCGCCGCGGGCCCCGCCGCGCCCGTCGCAGCCGTCAAGCGCACGACCGCCGCGGCCGGCGTCGCCCCCGCGCTGCCCCGCAAGGGCACCGCCGCCAACACCATGGGCAAGGTCTTCTTCCGTTTCGGGGACAAGGAGTACTGGTGCTCCGCCAGCGCGGTCGCGGCCAAGAACCGCAGCGTGGTGGCCACCGCCGGGCACTGCGCCTACGACTCGCGCACGGCCAAGCCCGCCGACTACTGGATCTTCGTCCCGAACCCGGGCCCCAACGGGAGCGCTCCCGACGGCATCTACGTCGGCGCCTCGATCAGCCTGCACGAGGACTGGTCGGGCAAGGGCGACTACGACTTCGACTACGCGTTCGTCACCGTGCACCGCGGCTTCACCTGGGCCGCCAAGGACGGCGCGTACGTCATGCAGGACATCGGCCGCCTCCAGGACAACGTGGGCGGGCTCGGCCTGGAGCTCAACAAGAAGCCCGGCACGTACACCGTCACAGCGTTCGGCTACCCGGCGGGCCAGCAGCCCGACGGGACGCACCCGTTCGACGGCAAGACCCTGCTGAAGTGCCGGCCCGGCAGCACTCGCTACACCGTCGCCCCCGGCCGGGACCTGCAGAAGGGCGTCGAGCTGACGCCGTGCGACTTCAGCCCGGGCGCCAGCGGCGGCCCCTGGGTGATCGGCTACGACGACACCCGCAGGCTCGGCAGCCTGGCCGGCGTCAACAGCCTGACCTGGAACAGGGACGCCAAGGGCCGCTACGACTCGGTGTCGGCGCCCTACTTCGACACCACCACCGGTGAGGTGTACCGACGCGCCGCCGGGCTCACCACCCTGCCAAATGTGACCTAAGTCATAGCAACCATTCGATCACTGGAAGTGATCAGGGGCTTCCAGGTCTCGGTAAGGTCACAGCGCGCTTTGGAACGCTGACAGGATCTACCGGTAATACACACGATCAGAGTCAAAGCTGTAAGTTCCGGGCTGTCCGTTTGCTGAGTTTGAAGGTGCACAACGCGCCTCATGTCAGCGCAACCTGGAGTTACCTTGAAGCGAATCCTTCTTCCCGCCGGCGGAGCCCTCCTGGCCACCGGCCTGCTCGCGAGCGGCCTGTCCGGCACCGCGCAGGCCGACGGCGACGTCGCCCACGACCCCATGGCCCGCAACAACTCCGCCGCCGTCTCCGTCGCCTCCTTCTGGCTGGCCTCCAACGGTGCCGCGCTCCGGTCCGCGACCCAGTACACGTGGGACTCCAACGAGGTGCGGAAGGTCGTCTCCAAGGGCGGCGCCGACCCCGACGGCCGTCCCGGCATGACGGCCCCGACCGGCGAGTCGAAGTCGACCGGCAGCGCCCAGAACATCAACCTGCCCAAGACCGTCGGCAAGGTGTTCTTCGTCGACGGCTCCGGCAAGTTCCGCTGGTGCTCGGGCACCGCCATCCAGTCGAACTACCGCAACCTGGTCGCCACGGCCGGCCACTGCGTCTACGACACCGACAGCAACAGCCCCACGATGGACAAGTGGGTCTTCGTCCCCGGCTACTACCAGGGCAAGGCTCCGTGGGGCATCTACGTCGGCAAGCAGGCCTTCACCCACTACGACTTCGACACCTACGAGGACTACGACCGCGACTACGCGTTCGTCACCGTCTACAACGGCATCACCTCGAACGGCGTCAAGCAGGTGGACCGCAGGGACTTCGAGCGCTTCACCGGCCCGAAGCGCTCCTGGGGCGGCCGCTACTACATCCTGCTGTCCAAGGACGCGGGCCGCCTCGGCGACAACGTCGGCGGCCAGGGCTTCGCCTGGAACCAGCCCACCGGCAAGCCCGTGCGCGCCTTCGGCTACCCGGCCGCCCCTCACCCCGACGGCAACAAGCCGTACAGCGGCGTGACGCCGAAGCACTGCTACGGCAGCACCACCGCCAAGACGGTCGGAGCCTCCTGGCTCAAGATCGAGGAGCACATCGGCCTCAAGTGCGCCGTGACCCCGGGCTACGACGGCGGCCCGTGGCTCCTGAACTACAGCAACGCCAAGCGCCTCGGTTACGTGAACGGTGTCACCAGCACCTTCGCCGACCAGGACGCCAACGACCGGATCGACTACATCACCTCGCCGTACTTCGACGGTGAGACCGCCGCTGTCTACAACGCGGCCAAGAACGTGTGGTCCGGCAAGATCGTGGGCCCGAACGGCGAGCTGTACAAGTAAGCCCTACCAGGGGAAAGGCGAGGGCCTCGGGTGCCGAGGCCCTCGCCTTGTTTTCTGACCAGGTGGCTCACGAAGATCTTTCTTGGTTCAACTGACAGACCGTGTTTGCCTTGTCACGATGGGCGCATGCGTCGCGATGATCTGACGGACGCCGAGTGGGAACGGGTGGCCACCCTCCTCCCCCAGACCGGCCTCCACAGCAACCGGACGACCGACGACCGCACCGTGCTCAACGGCCTGCTCTACCAGGCCCGCACCGGCGTCCGCTGGCGATACCTGCCCGACCGGTACGGCTGCTGGGTCACCATCTACAAACGCCATCGCGCCTGGCTCGCGGACGGCACCTGGCAACGCCTCGCCCTGGCCCTCCACACCGCCGACCCCACCCCCCGCCGAGCCGGCCCGGCCGCCCTGGACCCCATCCGCAGCCACCCCCTGGGCTCCCCCGGCTCACCCCCCGACCCCTCCCCGCTCAAGGACTCAGCGGTCCTGGCCAGCCTCCAGGCCCTGCTGGGGCACACGGTCAAGCCGAAGAACCACTGACCCGAACTCCACCTCTCCACAGCCCGCCGACGACATGTCGGCGGGCCTTTCTCGTGCGCCAGAAGCCCGATGAGACCGGGATTCTGAACGCTCTGAGGCCGAACCTGAAGATCTCCTGTGAGAAACGGGCGAAGTTAGACGGAGTTGGTTCCCATCTGGTTCCTGTGATCTGAGTCACGTTTACCCGACTACTCACAGTGCTCGCCCGCTAACGGCACTTTCGTCCCAGCAGCAACTTCCCCTACATACCCAGCAAAAACATCACGCGACGATCACGACGCGCGAATGTCTCTGACAAGTCACGGAAAGGTAACGGCGACAAGGGTGCCTTCCGGATCACCCAAAGCGGGTTTCACCTGCGGAGATCACCACGCTATGTTCCTTGCTATCCCTTTACTGACGCATGGGACGCAAGTTGCGACCCACGACAGAGCAAGGAGCAGTTCCCTTGAAGCGCATCCTCATCCCCGCCGGTGGCGCCCTCCTGGCCACCGGTCTTCTGGCCGCTGGTCTGGCCGGTACCGCTCAGGCCGACGACACCGTCGCCAAGGACGCGATGGCGACGAGCGCGGCCAACGCCAAGGCCATCGCCCAGTTCTGGGCGGAGAACAACGGTGCTGCCCTCAAGGCCGCTACCGAGTCGAACGTCTGGGACAAGGCTGACGTCGCCAAGCTGCAGAGCAAGGGCGGGTACAGCTCGGACACCAAGCCGGGCTCGACCGCTCCGACCGGCGAAGAGAAGAAGACGACCTCCAAGGTCCAGAACGTCAACATGCCGAAGACCATCGGCAAGGTGTTCTTCGTCAACAGCAAGGGCGAGAAGAAGTGGTGCTCCGCCACTTCGATCCAGTCGCAGTACCGCAACCTGGTCGCCACGGCCGGTCACTGCGTGTACGACACGGCTGCCAACACGGACGTCATGTCCAAGTGGGTCTTCGTCCCCGGTTACTACCAGGGCAAGTCCCCCTGGGGCATCTACGTGGGTAAGCAGGCCTTCACCCACTACGACTTCGACGTCTACGAGGACTACGACCGCGACTACGCGTTCGTGACCGTCTACAACGGCGTTTCCATCTCCGGCAAGACCACCAAGGTCACGCCGAGCGAGTACAAGTCGCACGTCGCCAAGGGCGGCGTCGGCTACGTCAAGGAAACGACGATCACGAAGGAAGAGTTCGAGGCCGGCTACGACAAGTACGGCGAGGCGGGTCCCTTCAAGTCGAAGGTCGCCGACCCCAAGGTCGAGACGGTCGCGAAGCCTGCCGACGTGACCGCGTCGAACGTCGACGACTACATCAAGGGCGAGGGCCCCACCAAGGGTGTCCAGCTCACTGGTGCGGAGGTCTACAAGTCGCAGTACAACGCGGCTGGTACGGGCTTCGACAACGGCGCGAGGTTCGAGCGTCTGAGCACCGAGGTGCCCATCAGCAAGGAGCAGTACGACGAGCTGAAGGCCGCCAAGGGCGACGGCAAGTTCATGGGCGAGGTCCGCGCCCAGCTTGACGCCAACAAGAACGAGATCGCTTGGTTCAAGCAGCAGTTCTTCATCAAGAAGTGGGTCAAGACCACCGTTCAGATGAAGTACTGGGTCGAGGACTACTACGTCGTCGACATCGCCGGCAAGGACGCGGGTCGCCTCGGCGACAACGTCGGTGGCCAGGGCTTCGCCTGGAACCAGCCGACCGGCAAGGCTGTTCGCGTGTTCGGCTACCCGGCCGCTCCTCACCCCGACGGCAACAAGAACTACACCGGCGTGACTCCGAAGTGGTGCTACGGCAACACCACGAAGAAGCTGGTCGGTTCGGCTGCCAAGAAGATCGAGGAGCACGTCGCCCTCAAGTGCGCCATGACCGAGGGCGCCGACGGTGGCCCGTGGCTGTACAAGTACAGCAACGCCAAGCGTCTCGGCTACGTGAACGGTGTCACCAGCACCTTCAACGACCAGGACAGCAACGGCCGCGTGGACTACATCTCGTCGCCGTACTTCGACGGCGAGACCAACACCGTCTACAAGGCCGCCGCGGCCTCGTGGTCCGGCAAGATTGTCTGAAGTAACGGATAGCGACCGGGCATAGCCTGTTCGTTAACCGCTACAAGCGAAGGGCCCGGCATCCTGCCGGGCCCTTCTGCGTTCCGCCCCGAATGTGAAGGCTTTTGGACGCATGGGACGCTCAGACGGTGCCATCAATCAGATGTGATCTGCGTCACACCCTATCGGCAGACGGAACCGAGAGGACGCCTCAGCCCCGAGAGCCACACTGACAACTTCCTTATGTTGATCAGGGCAAACGGCACGGAGGTCGGCTTTCCTCAGCTCCTGCGCATCAGCCACTTAAACATCACAGAACGATCACGACCGGCTTGTCCCATCTTTTCCTCTCAAAGCGGCTACCGGACTTCAAGATCGACACTGTATGTTCCTGGCTATCCCTTTACTGACGCATGGGACGCAAGAGGCGTTCCACGACAGCGCAAGGAGTTACCTTGAAGCGCATCCTCCTTCCGGCCGGTGGCGCCATTCTGGCCACTGGTCTGCTGGCCGCTGGTCTGGCCACCACCGCCCAGGCCGACGACACCGTCGCCTCGGACGTCCTCGCCGCTGAGGCGAAGGCCATCGAGACCCTGGAGTTCTGGACCGCGTCCAACAACGCGGCCCTGAAGAACGCCGTGGCCTTCAACCCCGACGCCCTCGAGGTCTCTCAGATCAAGAGCGGTGGCGGTTACAGCGCGGACACCAAGCCGGGCTCGACCGCGCCCATCGGCGAGGAGAAGAAGACCACCGTCAAGGTTCAGAACGTGAACCTGCCGAAGACCATCGGTAAGGTTTTCTTCGAGGGCCGTGACGGCAAGCTGTACTGGTGCTCCGGCACCTCGATCCAGTCGCAGTACCGCAACCTGGTCGCCACGGCCGGTCACTGCGTCTACGACATCGCCGGCAACGACGAGGTCGTGTCCCGCTGGGTCTTCGTTCCGGGCTACTACCAGGGCAAGGCTCCTTGGGGCGTCTACGTGGGTAAGCAGGCCTTCACCCACTACGACTTCGACGTGTACGAGGACTTCGACCGCGACTACGCGTTCGTCACCGTGTACGACGGCATCGGCGGTGTCCTGAACAAGGAGACCAAGGTCACCCCCAGCGAGTACCGGGCGCACGTCGCCAAGGGTGGCAAGGGTTACGTCAAGGAGACCCCGATCACCGCTGCGGAGTTCGCCGCGGGCTACGAGAAGTACGGCGAGGCTGGTCCGTACAAGTCGGCCGCTGCTGACCCCAAGGTCGAGTCGGTTGCCAAGCCGGCCGACGCTGCGCAGAAGATCGAGGACTACATCGCCACTGGCGTCAACGGCATCAAGCTGGTTGGCGTCGAGGTGACCGAGTCGGTCTACAAGAACGCCACGTCCGGCCTGGACAACGGGCAGAAGTTCGAGCGTCTCTCCAACGAGGTTCCGGTCTCGCAGGAAGAGTACAAGAAGCTCGTGGACGAGAAGGGGGACGGCAAGTTCCTCGGCTCCCTGCGCGTGGTCAAGGACGCCAACGGCACCGAGACCGCTTGGTTCAAGACGCAGTACTACGTCAAGAAGTGGATCAAGTCCACCGCTCAGGTGAAGTACTGGGTCGAGGACTACTTCGTCGTCGAGCACGCCATCAAGAGCGTCGGCCGTCTCGGTGACAACGTCGGTGGGCAGGGCTTCGCCTGGAACCAGCCCTCCGGCAAGTACGTCCGCACCTTCGGCTACCCCTACGGCCCGCACCTGGACGGCAACAAGCCGTTCACCGGTGTGACGCCGAAGTGGTGCTACGGCAAGACCGCCAAGAACGCCCTGCTGATCCCCTCCAAGAAGGTTGAGGAGCAGCAGTCGCTGAAGTGCACCGTCACCGCCGGTTACGACGGTGGCCCGTGGCTGTACAAGTACAGCAACGCCAAGCGCCTCGGCTACGTCAACGGTGTCACCAGCCTCATCGCCGACACCGACAAGAACAACCGCTACGACACGATCACCTCGGCGTACTTCGACGGTGAGACCGCTGCGATCTACAAGGCCGCTGCGGCCGTGTGGTCCGGCAAGCTCGTCAAGTAAGTACCTGACTGATCGTGAACGGCGACTTGTTCGACGTTCAAGAGCAGTAACCAAAGGGCTCGGCATCCAGCCGGGCCCTTTGGCCTTTCTGGTGAGAAATCTGGCGATTGCCCTTACCAGAGTGACCTAAGGGTCGATAGGGTCTTGACACCCTTTTTGACATACTGTGGAGCCTCCCTTTGAAGCGCCTGCTCATCCCCCTCGCCGCCGCCGGCCTGAGCGCCGCCGTACTCGCCTCCCCGGCCACCGCTGCCCCGCACTGGGCGCAGGACGACCTGCAGCCCAAGCCTGCCGACGCCTACGGTGCCGCGGCTTTCTGGCTCGACGCCAACGGAGCCGCCCTTCGCAAAGCGACCCAGTACAACCTCGACTCCAAGGACGTCCCCAAGCTCGTCACCTCGGCCGGCAAGGGCGCCACTGACGGCAAGCCGGGCATGACCGCCCCCACCACCACCGGCAAGGCCACCGCCAGCAAGAACGTGAATCTGCCCAAGACCATCGGCAAGGTCTTCTTCATCGACAAGGCGGGCCACTACCGCTGGTGCTCGGCCACGTCCATCCAGTCCAGGAACCGCAATCTGGTCGCCACCGCCGGGCACTGCGTGTTCGAGAACGGCAAGGACGAGGTCTACCGCAAGTGGATCTTCGTGCCCGGCTACTACCAGGGCAAGGCTCCGTGGGGCGTCTACGTGGGCGCCTACGCCTTCACCGCCTACGACCTCGACACCTACGACGACTACGACGGCGACTACGCCTTCGTCGCGGTGCACAACGGCTTCGCGCTGGCGGGTCAGAAGGAGGTCGTCAAGAGCGAGTTCCACGCTTGGGCCGGTGACAAGTGGGTCAAGCACGAAGAGATCAAGAAGGACGAGTACGACGCCGGCTTCGAGAAGTACGGGCCCGCGGGGCCGTACTGGTCGAAGGACTTCGACGTCACGCCCGAGAAGGTCGCGCACAACTACTCCGGCGAGAAGATCCTGACCAAGGTCGAGGTCACCGAGTCCGAGTACAACAAGGCGCCGAAGGACACCGCCGCCGACGTCAACGGCGAGCAGTACGAGAAGGCCGGCCCGAATCCCATCAGCCAGGAGGAGTACAAGAAGCTCGCGGCTGAGAAGGGCGACGGCAAGTTCCTCGGCAAGATCGAGGTCACCAAGGACGCCAACGGCATCGAGACCTCGTGGTTCGAGACCCGCTACTACGTCAAGCAGTGGGTGAAGGCGGGCAAGACGGTCCGCTACTTCCGTGACCACTACTACATCGGCATCGCCAAGGACATGGGCCGCCTCGGCGACGTCGTAGGCGGCCAGGGCTTCGCCTGGAACCAGCCCCTCGGCCAGCAGGTGACCGTCTTCGGCTACCCCAGCGCCCCCCACCCCGACGGTGACCGCCCCTTCACCGGTGTCACCCCCAAGTGGTGCATCGGCAAGACCGGTACCAAGAGCGTCCAGGTCAACACCTTCAAGGTCGAGACCCACCAGACGCTCAAGTGCTCCATGACCTTCGGCGCCGACGGCGGCCCCTGGCTCATGAAGTACAACAACAGCAAGCGCACCGGCTACGTCAACGGTGTCACCAGCCTGTTCGCCGACAACGACGGCAACGACAGGGTGGACACGATCAGCTCGGCCATCTTCGACGGCGAGACCGCCGACGTCTACAACAAGGCGAACTACGCCGAGACGAAGAAGATCGTCGGCCCCAACGGCGAGCTGCTGAAGTAACCCGCGATGGGCCCGGCAGGACCGGGCCCATCACCGGTGCTCACACGGCGGTCAGCTCACGCGTCCGCCCCCGCAACGCCGCCACGGTCTCACACAGCGGTCAGCTCACGCGTCCGCTCCCGCAACGCCGCCACCGACCGCTCATGCTTGTAAGGCTCCAGCCGCCGCCGCAGATCAGCCGCGTACGACCGCGACCGCACCGACTGAAGCTCAGCCGCCAACGTCAACGCGCTCCCCGCCACCGAGCACGCCTCCTCCAGCTCCCCGCACTGCAGCAGCCCAGCGGCCAGCAGCGACAGGTTGAACATGCGCCCCCGCACGTACCGGGAGTCCATGTCGAGCGAGCGCCGCGCCTGCCGCACCACCCGCTCCCCCTCCCCGAGGTCGCGGAAGCAGTGGGCGAACTTGGCCGACAGGTAGGCCTCGTCGAAGTAGCTGAGCCACTTGGGCTCTTCGGCGGGGTTGCGGGCGTCGAAGGCGCACTCGGCCTCGTGCAGGGAGTGGCCGCAGGAGCGGGCGTCGCCCAGGCCGGCGTGCGCGTGGGCCTCCAGGACGTGCGCGGAGGCCAGGAGTGTCTTGACCCCCGCCGTACGGGCCGCCATCTGGGCGGCTCTGGCGAGGTCGAGGGCGTGGGCCGGCTGGCCCATGTAGATGGCCTGGTGCGCCATGCCGGCCAGGATCTCGCCGCCCAGCGTCTGGTCGTCGGCGCCCCTGGCCAGGCGCAGGGCCTGGATCAGGTAGCGCTGGGCTAGGCCGTGCTGTTCCATGTCGTAGGCCATCCAGCCGGCCAGGCGGGTCAGCTCGGAGGCTGCCGCGGCGAGCTGCCTGCCGGTGGACTCGCCGTACGAGCCGTCCTTGAGGAGGGGGGAGACGGCGGTGTCGAGGTACTTGACCACGGACGACCGGACGCGTCCGCTGCCGAAGCGGTTGTCGAGCTCACCGAACGAGCGGGTGACCTCGTGGATGGCGGCGATGTCGGCGCGGCCCACCCGCCGCGTCCCTGTGCCGCTCGGGCGCCCCTCAGAGGGCGATGTCAGCCAGCGTACGGCTCCAACAGAGCCTGCTCCTATCGCGAACGTCGAGTCGATCAGGAACCTCCGTCTCTCCACATCGGCCCGCCACAGCGCCGTCACGGTCGCGACCCCCTCCTGCCAGGTGTGCGTGAACTCCTGTCCGAGATCGAGGGGTGTGATGACAGCCGGCATGCCCAGGTCCTCTGACGAGACGGGCCTGCCGAGCCGGAGCGCGAAGATCTCGGTGAGCAGGCACGGCACGGGATCGCGCGGCCGCTGACCTCCGATCCATCGCAGGACGGAGCTGTGGTCGTACTTCAGTCCCGGCGTGCCACGTGCGGCTCCCAGATCGTTGAGGCGCCTGGCCAATCCCTTGTGGGAAAACCCCGCCTCTGCGATGAGCTGCTGCAGCAGTCGATTCGGCTCGCGTTCCATCGCTCTCCTCGTCACAGGAGTCGGCGCCCACATCATTACAGAGAGCTACTGTTATAGCACCTTGCGTAAAGGATTTATGGCAGTTCCCAAAGGTCACCCGAACTCCATCCCACACCCCGGGCCCGTTCTGCGCATGATCAGGCGGACCCTGGCTCCTGGACGGGGATCTCAACTACCCGCGAAACGCCCGCGTAACCCGAAAGGCGGAGCGACCTGCCTCAGGACGGCGGAAATGGGTGAGCGCGGGCCGGAAAGGCACCGCGCCCGCCCTGCGGACCACTAGCGGCGCGCGACCCCGTCCGCCCGCGCCTGGGCGGCCACGGCGGCCGTCACGGCGGGCGCGACGCGCTCGTCGAAGGGGCTCGGGATGATGTACGTGGCCGAGAGATCGTCACCGACCACCCCGGCGAGCGCGTTGGCGGCGGCCACCTTCATGTTCTCGGTGATCGCGGTGGCCCGCACGTCGAGGGCGCCGCGGAACACCCCGGGGAAGGCCAGCACGTTGTTGATCTGGTTGGGGAAGTCGGAGCGCCCGGTGGCCACGACCTTGGCGTGCCTGGCGGCCACGTCGGGGTGCACCTCCGGCGTCGGGTTGGACAGGGCGAAGACGATGGCGTCGGCCGCCATGGACGCGATCGCCTGCTCCGACACGGTGGACCCGGACAGCCCCAGGAACAGGTCGGCGCCCGCCAGGGCCTCCTCCGTGGAGCCGGTGTGGCCCGCCCGGTTGGTGTCGCGGGCCAGCGCCTGCTTGACCGGGTTGAGGCCCTCTCTCCCCTCGTAGATCATGCCCTTGGAGTCGGAGACCGCGATGTCGCCGATGCCCGCCTCCAGCAGGATGCGGGTGACGGCGACCCCGGACGCGCCCGCGCCGGCCACCACGGCACGCAGGTCGCCCAGCGACCGGCCGGTCAGGCGGGCCGCGTTCTGCAGGGCTGCCAGCGCGACGATCGCGGTGCCGTGCTGGTCGTCGTGGAAGACCGGGATGTCGAGCAGGTCGCGCAGCCGGTCCTCGACCTCGAAGCAGCGGGGGGCGCTGATGTCCTCGAGGTTGATGCCGCCGAACGAGGGCGCCAGGCGCACCACGGTCTCGACGAGCCCGTCGACGTCGGTGCAGTCGAGGCAGATGGGCACGGCGTCGACGCCGGCGAACTCCTTGAACAGCAGGGCCTTGCCCTCCATGACGGGCATGGCGGCGGACGGGCCGATGTCGCCGAGGCCGAGCACGGCGGTGCCGTCGGAGACGACGGCGACGACGTTGGAGACCCAGGTGTAGTCGTCGGCCAGCGCGGGCTGGTCGGCGATGGCGGTGCAGACCCGGGCGACGCCGGGCGTGTACGCGAGCGCCAGGTCGTCGGCGTCGCGGACGGGAACGGTGGAGCGGATCTCGATCTTGCCTCCCCTGTGCAGGGCGAAGGCCGGATCGAGGTCGGACGTCTCGACGGATGCAGAAGCGGGCGTGGCAGCCACAGCGACCCCTGTAGTCATTGGTAGCGGAAGAAACCTTCGGCGGACGAGCGCGAGCGGGCTGGCTTCGGTAGCTGCCAGGATCCCCTCGCCGGTCGTCTGGTGAGGGGGTTCGGGGGTCACCCGTCTGTCCATAGTGCCACATGCTGAGATGCTGTTCGGTGTCGGTGATGACGCCGTTCTGTTGACGCATCGTTAAACGCCGAATGACGGAGCGCGGCAAAACCCCATCTAAACTGCACAAAACGCAAGTTTCATGGCATTTCACATCGAGGAGGCCGTACATGGCCCTCAGACCCCTGGGCCGCCGTGGGTACGCCGCCGGCGCGCTCGCTTTGACGGCTGCTCTCACGCTGACCGCGTGCGGCAGTGACACGGGCTCCGGCACCACCAGCGCCACCGCGTCCTCGGGCGCGGCCGCGGGTGTCAAGGTGGTGCAGCCCGGCAAGCTCACGGTCTGCACGAACATCCCGTACGAACCCTTCCAGTTCAAGGACGACAGCGGGAAGATCGTCGGGTTCGACGTGGACATCGTCGACCTCGCCGCGAAGAAGCTGGGCCTGACCCAGAACATCGTGGACATCGACTTCGCCGTGATCAAGAGCGGCGCGGCCATGGCGGCGGGCAAGTGCGACGTCGCCGCCGCGGGCATGACGATCACCGACGAGCGCAAGCAGAACATCGACTTCTCCGAGCCCTACTTCGACGCCACGCAGGCCCTGCTGGCCAAGAAGGGCACCGGCGCCACCTCGCTGGAGGACGTCAAGACCAAGGGACTCAAGCTGGGCGCGCAGGCCAGCACCACCGGCCTCGACTACGTCAAGAAGCAGGGCTTCGACCCCACCGAGTACGCCGACTCCGCCAAGGAGCTGCTGGCCCTGCAGGCCGGCCAGGCCGACGTGATCGTCCAGGACCTGCCCGTCGTGCTCACCTGGCTGAAGAAGCCCGACATCGCGGCCAAGTTCGAGATGATCGGCAGCCTCGACACCGGTGAGCAGTACGGCATCGGCCTGAAGAAGGGCGCCGACCCGACGCTGCTGAAGACGATCAACGAGGAGATCGCCGCGGCCAAGCAGGACGGCACCTACGAGAAGATCTACGTGAAGTGGTTCGGCAAGAAGCCTGGCGAGCTGGGCTGACGGATGGCCGACCAGCCGAAGACGGCTGAGCCTGGGCGTGCCAGGCTCAGCCCTCGGAAGAAGCAGCGGATCAGCCGGGGCATCCAGTACGTCGTACTGGCCGCCGCGCTCGTCGCCGTCGTACTGTACGCCGACTGGCCCAGCCTCGCGCAGAACTTCGCCAAGGTCGACGTGGCGAAGGAGGCGCTGCCCGAGCTGTTCACCATCGCGCTGCGCAACACGATCATCTACACGGTGGGCGGGTTCGTCTTCGCGTTCGTGCTGGGCCTGGTGCTGGCGCTCATGCGGCTCTCGCAGGTCCGGCCGTACCGCTGGATCTCGATCATCTACATCGAGATCTTCCGCGGGCTGCCCGCGCTGCTGATCTTCCTGCTGATCGTGTTCCTGCCGCTGGCGCTGCCGGGCTTCGAGGTGCCCGGCGGCACGTACGGACAGGGCATTCTCGGGCTCGGCCTGGTCGGCGCCGCCTACCAGGCGGAGATCTTCAGGGCGGGCCTGCAGGCCGTGCCCAAGGGACAGACGGAGGCGGCCAGGTCGCTCGGCATGTCGGCCACCCGCGCCCAGATCACCGTGGTGATCCCGCAGGCCATCCGCATGGTCATCCCGCCGACCACCAACCAGTTCGTGGCGCTGCTCAAGGACTCGTCGCTGGTGCTGTTCCTGGGCGTGTCCGGCGAGTACGTCGAGCTGGCCAAGTTCGGCAACGACCTGGCCTCCCAGTACGCCAACGCCACGCCCATCATGGTCGCCGGCGTGACGTACCTGATCGTCACCATCCCGCTGGGTTACCTCGCGTCCCGGCTGGAGGGGCGCAAGGGGAGGACGCGATGACCACGCACGCCATCGAGCTGCGCGACCTGCACAAGCACTTCGGCAAGAACGAGGTGCTCAAGGGCATCGACATGACCGTGGACCCGGGCCAGGTGGTCTGCGTCATCGGCCCGTCGGGCTCGGGCAAGTCCACGCTGCTGCGCTGCGTGAACCTGCTGGAGACGCCCACCAGGGGCAAGGTGTTCGTGGAAGGTGTCGAGGTCACCGACCCCGACGTGGACATCGACGCCGTACGCCGCCGCATCGGCATGGTCTTCCAGTCGTTCAACCTGTTCCCGCACATGACGGCGCTGCAGAACGTCATGATCGCTCAGCAGCGGGTGCTGAAGCGCGGCAAGCGGGAGGCGGAGATCGTCGCCCGCGACAACCTCGACAAGGTCGGCGTCGGCGCCAAGTGCGACTCGCTGCCCGGCCAGCTCTCGGGCGGCCAGCAGCAGCGGGTCGCGATCGCCAGGGCCCTGGCCATGAACCCCAGCCTGATGCTCTTCGACGAGCCCACCTCGGCGCTCGACCCCGAGCTGGTCGGCGACGTGCTCACCGTCATGCGCAAGCTGGCGGAGGAGGGCATGACCATGCTCGTGGTCACCCACGAGATGGGCTTCGCGCGGCAGGTGGCCGACCGGGTGGTGTTCATGGACGGTGGCGTGGTCGTCGAGGACGGCGTTCCGGCGCAGGTCATCGGCGACCCGCAGCAGGAGCGCACCCGCACGTTCCTGCACCGCGTCCTGCACCCCGAGGACTAGCCGTCAGGAGGCGGGGCGACCGGGACAACCTCTCCCCGGCCGCCCCGCCGCCCTGCCTCCCCCGGCCCTGCCTCCCCGCCGCCCTGCTTCCTCACCCGAGCGTCGCCCCCGTTCCCCCTGCCGTTCTGCTGTAATGGACCGGCATGGACCTCACCTCTTACGCCGAGTGGGCGGTCCGGCTGGCCAACGATCCTGACCCGCCGCCCGAGCTCCGCCGGCTGCGCGACGAGCTGGCCGCCGTGTTCGACGCGGCCGGCGACGACCGTGCCGTGGCCGAGCGGCTGAACGCCCTGCTGGCGCGCTATCCCGTACGCCCCCAGCTCTCCGACCACGACGGCCACGACTGGCACCTCCACCTGGCCGAGGACCCGGCCGCGACCGCCGTCATGGGCCTGGCCGCGGTCGTCGCCGAGCTGGGCGTGGACCGGCTCGGGCGGTGCCGCGAGCCGCACTGCGGCCTGGCCTTCCTCGACACCTCCACCAACCGCTCCCGCCGCTACTGCTCCCCCCGCTGCGCCAGCCGCGCCAACGTCGCCGCCTTCCGCGCCCGCCGCCGCAACGGCACCTGACAGCCACCTCCGCAACGTCATCCGACGGCCGCCACCGGGCCCGCAGCGGAACAGGCCGTCAGCGCTTGCCGGGAGCCCTGCGCAGCAGCGGCCAGTAACGCAGCACCACGCGCCCCACGATGTCCTGCACGGGCCCGAAGTCCCAGCTGTCCCGCCGCCCGCTGGCCCGCTGGTTGTCGCTCTCCAGCCACCACCCGTCGGCCCCGTGCCACTGCGCCCGCTTGACGATGAGCCGATCGGGATCGTCGGGCAGCCTCGCCACCACGAGATCACCGGGATGCACGGTGGCTCCCCGGCGCACGAGGAGCCAGTCTCCGGGCACCAGCGCGGGCCGCATCGAATCCCCTTCGACACGCACTCTCATCGTCATTGACCCCCTACTCCGCAGGCGTTGGGACCCGAGTAAGGTCGTTGAAGGACCCAAGCTGATTCAGCATCCAGGAAGGATTTTCTGATGCTCGCACGACTGCTACGACCCAAGCATGTCGCTTCCGCACACTGCGACCTGCCCTGTGGGGTCTACGACCCCGCTCAGGCCCGTATCGAGGCCGAGTCGGTCAAGGCGATCATGGAGAAGTACGCGGCCAACGAGGACCCGGTCTTCCGCGCCCGCGCCATCAAGATCAAGGAGGAGCGGGCCGAGCTGGTCAAGCACCACCTCTGGGTGCTGTGGACCGACTACTTCAAGCCCCCGCACCTCGAGCAGTACCCTCAGCTCCACCAGCTCTTCTGGGACGCCACGAAGCTCGCGGGCGCCGCGGGCGCCAAGGGCACCGTGGACGTCGCCAAGGCCGAGGACCTGCTGGGCAAGATCGACGAAATCTCCAAGATCTTCTGGGAGACCAAGGCCGCCTAAAACGGCACATAAGGCTCTGTGCGGTTACCAACCGCACAGAGCCTTTTCCGTAGATGGCGAGTCTGATTCATCCAAGCACCTCTGAAGGGCGGTAAGTTGCAGTCAGCGTCGGATTCGCGAGGAGGAACGTGACCGAGGAAACCGAGACGCGCGCGGAAGGCGTGGCAGGCATCCGTGACGTGGTGAGCATCAGGCTCCCCGCGGCGAGCGCCTACCTGTCTGTGCTGCGTACGGCTACCGCCGGCCTGGCGGCGCGGCTTGACTTCACCCTGGACGAGATCGAGGACCTGCGGATCGCGGTCGACGAGGCCTGCGCCATGCTTCTCAACGAAGCGGTGCCCGGCACCGACCTCACCGCGGAGTTCGAGCTCACCGGGCAGGAGATGCAGGTCAGGGTCGAGGTGGCGACTGTCGGCAGCTCCGCGCCCAAGCGCGACGACTTCGCCTGGATGGTGCTGACCGCCCTGGCCGACGACGTCGACGCGGTGACCGACTCCCCCGATCGCATGGCGATCGTCCTGCGTAAGCGCCGAGGCGCAGCGAGGCCGGCGTGACGGAAAGGACTGGAGCCATGGCCACCAGCGAACACGCCGTGCCCGACAGGGTGCGCGCCCGCATGCTCTTCGCCGAGCTGGCCGAGCTGGGCCCCGAGGAGCCGCGCCGCCAGCGCATCAGGGATGAGCTGGTCGAGCTTCACCTTCCCCTGGTCGAATACCTGGCTCGCCGCTTCCGCAACAGGGGCGAGTGGCTCGACGACCTCACCCAGGTCGCCACCATCGGGTTGATCAAATCCATCGACCGGTTCGACCTGAACCGGGGGGTGGAGTTCTCCACCTACGCCACGCCCACCATCGTCGGCGAGATCAAGCGGCACTTCCGCGACAAGGGCTGGGCGGTCCGCGTGCCGCGCAGGCTGCAAGAGCTGAAGCTCTCGCTGACCAAGGCGATAAGCGATCTGTCCCAGCGCGAGGGCCGCGCCCCGACCGTCGCGGAGCTGGCCTCCTACCTCAAGATGACCGAGGAGGAGGTGCTGGAGGGGCTCGAGTCGGCCAACGCGTACTCCACCGTCTCCCTGGACGCGCCCGACTCCGGCGACGACGACGCCCCCGCGGTGTCCGACTCGCTCGGCATCGTGGACGAGTCGCTGGAGGGCGTCGAGTACCGCGAGTCGCTCAAGCCGCTGCTCGAACGGCTGCCGCCGCGCGAGAAGCGCATCCTGCTGCTGCGCTTCTTCGGCAACATGACGCAGTCGCAGATCGCCACCGAGCTGGGCATCTCGCAGATGCACGTCTCGCGGCTGCTCGCCCGCACGCTGGCGCAGCTGCGCGAGGGCCTGACCGCCGACGACTGAGCCGGTTTTCCGCGCGTCGCCGGCCTGCGGCCCGATGTGCGGAAACGGTCTAGCGGCGCGGCGAACCCGCGTCCGACTCCTGGTCGTCGCCGTAGAGCGCCTGGGTGGTGGGCGGAGCGAGCAGCGTCACCAGCCCCGCCACCGCCACGACGATCAGCGGGATCCCGAGCTGCGGCTGGTCCGAGGTGATCAGCGTGCCGCCGATGGGCACGAGGAAGATCTGCGCCAGCACGGCCGGCGACCTGCCCCACCGCTCGGTCCTGAACAGGCCGCCGTACGCCACCCAGAGCAGCCCGGCCCCGATGAGCAGCCCGAACGCCGCCTCCGCCAGGGCGGTGGTGAGATCGTCTGGTGTCCCGGTCAGGGTCTGCACCGCGACGTAGACCCCGAGTCCGAGCGCGACCAGCCCCTCCAGGGCGACGACCCCGGCGGCGATGAGGAGGGTAAGCGGGCGACCGTTCACGTCCGTACCCTACCTCTCGGGCCGAACGGGCCGGGAAATAGGACGATCGGCCGATAAGTCGGACAAGGCCACCGGCTACGCTGGCGATATGCGCGCCATGCTGCTGGTCAACCCCAAAGCCACGACCACGAACGCCCGTACGCGGGACGTGCTCATCCGCGCACTCGGCGCGGCGGTCGAGCTCACGGTCGAGGAGACCCGCTACCGGGGCCATGCCGCGTCGCTGTCGGCCACCGCGCTGGCCAAGGGCTACGACGTGGTCGCGGTGCTCGGCGGCGACGGCACGATCAACGAGGCCGTCAACGGCCTGCTGAACCCGGTCAACGGCGAGGACCCCGCCCACAGCGCCGACCCCAGCGCCGGCCGCCCCGGGCTGATCGTCATCCCCGGCGGCAGCGCGAACGTCTTCGCCCGCGCCCTCGGCCTGCCGAACGACCCGGTCGAGTCCACCGGCCAGGTGCTGGAGGCACTCAGGGAGGGCCGGCGCAGGACCGTGGGTTTGGGCCAAGCCCTATGGGAGGGGCAGAGCCGCTACTTCACCTTCTGCTCGGGCATGGGCTACGACGCCGAGGTTGTACGCGCCGTGGAAGGCCTCAGGGGGACCGGGCGTAAGGCTACCCCTGCACGGTATGTGAACACGGCTCTGAGGCACTATCTGGCCACGGACAAGCGGCATCCCGCGATGACGGTGACCGGCCCCGGCCTCCCGCCGGCCGAGGGCGTGTTCATGGCGATCGTCTCCAACACCTCACCGTGGACGTACGTGGGCAGCCGCCCGGTCCGGCCCACCCCGTGGGCGAGCTTCGAGACGGGGCTCGATCTGCTCGGCATGCGGCGCATGGGGCCGATGACCCTGGCGAAGGTGATCCGCCACATCCTCACGGAGAGTGACATCCTTCCGTCCGGCCGGCACCTCGTCCAGATGCACGACGAGGCCGAGCTGACGCTCACCGCCGACCGCCCTGTGGCCTTCCAGCTGGACGGCGACTACCTGGGAGAACGGGAAATCGTAACATTCCGGTCTACACCGAACGCGTTACAAGTTCTGGTCTAGTCGGTTACATTCGGTCATTGTGTGACGCATCCGACATCCATAACCGCCAAAACTTCCCGCCAACCCCCTTGCGTGCACTCTCCGTGGCTGACAGGCTCGTTCATGACGTCGGAACGTAGGACCTTTAAACACCCCAGGGTCCTCCGATGAACTGCGGGCAACCCCGGTCCTCACAGGATCCGGGTAATTGTTCGCGCGAGTTAGTGAAACTCTTCACAAAGTAGTAGCCGCACGGAGCCGACCAGAGGCTCCATCTACTAAGGAGTGGACGCATGGACTGGCGCCACCGAGCTGCCTGCCGTGACGTGGACCCCGAGCTGTTCTTCCCGATCGGCAACACCGGCCCGGCACTCATGCAGATCGAGGAGGCCAAGCAGGTCTGCCGTTCGTGCTCGGCCGTCGAGGCCTGCCTGAAGTGGGCGCTGGAGTCCGGCCAGGACGCCGGCGTCTGGGGCGGCCTGAGCGAGGACGAGCGCCGCGCGCTCAAGCGTCGCACCGCCCGGGCCCGCGCCCGCGCCACCGCCTGACGACTCCCCCGCAAGCTCCCCCTGCCGCCTCTCCTGGAGCAGGACCCGACGCCGGCCCGCGACGCAGCAGCGGCGCCGTCGTTCAGCCGGGCGGGAGCGGGATCGACAGGACGACCTCCGTGCCGCCTTCCAGGCGCGGCTCAATGGTGAGCCGCCCGGACAGCTCCCCCTCGACCAGGGTCCGCACGATCTGCAGCCCCAGACTGGTGGAGCTGTCGAGGTCGAAGCCGCCGGGCAGGCCGCGGCCGTCGTCCCAGACGGTCACGTTGAGCCGCTCGTGCGCGGGCTCGACCACCACCTCCAGCCGCTTGGGCCGTCCGTGCTGCAACGCGTTCTGCAGCAGCTCGGTCAGCGCCATGGCCAGCGGCGTGGCGATGAGCGAGGGCAGCACCCCGAACGCCCCCACGCGGCGCGGCGTGACCGCCACCTCCGGCGACGACACCTCCCCCGCCATCGCGATGACCCGGTCGGCGATCTCGTCGAAGTCGACGAACTCCTCGGGCGCGTGCGACAGCGTCTCGTGCACGATCGCGATCGACCCGACCCGGCGCACCGCCTCCTCAAGCGCCTCCCGCCCCTCGGGCACCTGAAGCCGCCTGGCCTGGAGCCGCAGCAGCGCGGCCACCGTCTGCAGGTTGTTCTTGACCCGGTGGTGGATCTCGCGGATCGTGGCGTCCTTGGTCATCAGCTCGCGCTCGCGCCGGCGCAGCTCGGTCACGTCCCTGATGAGCACGAGAGCGCCGATGCGGCCGCCGCCGACGATCAGCGGGATGGCCCTGAGCTGCACGATCGTGCCGCCGGACTCGACCTCGGTCTCCTTGGCCGCGCGCCCGCTGGCCACGATCATGAGGTCCTCGTTGATCGGCTCGTCCGAATAGCACAGCGTCGCGGTGACCCGGCCCAGCTCGGCGCCGACCAGGTCCGCGTGCAGGCCGAGCCGCCGGTAGGCGGACAGCGCGTTCGGCGAGGCGTACGTGACGCGCCCGGCCCTGTCGAGCCTGAGCAGGCCGTCGCCGACGCGCGGCGAGCGCACCAGGATCGGCTCCTCGCCGGAGAACGGGAAGCGGCCCTCCGCCACCATCTGCGCCAGGTCGGAGGCGCTCTGCAGGTAGGTCAGCTCCAGGCGGGACGGCGTGCGGGCCGAGGACAGGTTCGTGGAGCGCTGGATGACCGCCAGGAAGCGGCCCTCGCCGCCCTCGACCGCCCGGCGCACGGGGATGGTCTCCTCGCGGACGGGGACCCCGGTGGACCAGTCGGGGTCGCCCTCACGGCAGATGCGGCGCTCGTTCCAGGCCGTGTCGATCAGGCCGCGCTCGCCCCTGGCCGCCACGGTGCCGACGATGTCGTCGTGGTAGACGGTCGGGCCGGTCGTCGGGCGCATCTGGGCGATCGCGATCCAGCCGCTCTCCCCCAGCAGCGGCGCCCACAGGATGAGGTCGGCGAACGACAGGTCGGCCAGCAGCTGCCAGTCGGAGACCAGCGAGTGCAGCCAGTCGAGGTCCGCCTCGTCGAGCGCTGTGTGGCGGGCTACGAGGTCGCTGAGAGTCGGCACGAGTGCATCATGCGTGCTTTCCCCCGCAACAACCAAACCGACTCCCGGGGAGAGGCGGCAGGACCGATCCGATACGGGACGCCCGGGCAGAGTTCACGCCTGCGGGGGCGTAACACCATACGGTGGCGGGTCAATCTCATATTGTGAGAACCGTCACATGGCCGAAACAGCCGGATCCCAGGATGGGGCGGTGCACGTCGGGCCGGAGGTGATCCCCACGGGCAGGTGGTTCTTCCGCGACACGGCGCGCGGACCGGCCTCGGTTGCGATCGCGCGCGCTGCTGTGGATATCCTTCACAATCAACCTGAGCTGCCCGGATCCGCGTGTGCTCACACCCGTGCGCGCCCGGAGCCTGCGGGCCGCTCCTGCCCGCGGTTGACCGCTCGGGCCAAAGTGAGTTCCGATGATCTCGCGGTGATCAGACCCGCCCTCACCGCCGTGGCAGAAGTGAAGGTGAGAGCGTGACAGACGACAGCCCCCGCGTTCCGAAGTACTACGACGTGAAACGGGCCCTGCTCGAGCTCACCAAGACCCTGCCCCCCGGCACGGCGCTGCCGCCCGAGCGCACGCTCGCCGTGCGGTTCGAGACCTCCCGCACCACGGTGAGGCAGGCGCTGACCGAGCTGGTCGTCGAGGGCAGGCTGCTGCGCATCCAGGGCAAGGGCACGTTCGTGGCGCAGCCCAAGGTGGCGCAGGTGCTGCAGCTGACCTCCTACATCGGGGATCTGCGCACGGCCGGGCTGGAGCCGGACACCAAGATCCTGGAGATCGGCTACATCACCGCCGACGAGCCGCTCGCCCGCCGCCTGGCCATCAACCCGGGCGGGCGCGTGCTGCGCATCCACCGGCTCAGGCTCGCCAACGGCGAGCCGGTCTCGATCGACACCACCCACCTGTCCGCGCGCCGCTTCCCCCGCCTGCGGCGCGAGCTGGAGGTGCACGCGTCCCTGTACGAGACGCTGCACAACGCCTACAACGTCCGGCTGACCGACGCCGAGGAGATCATCGAGACGGTCCTGGCGACCCCCTACGACGCCAAGGCGCTCGGCGTGGACGTCGGCCTGCCGATGCTGCTGCTCACCCGGCACGCCTTCGACGCCGACGGCAACCCCGTCGAGTGGGCGCAGTCGCTCTACCGCGGCGACCGGTACAAGTTCGTCACCCGCCTGCGCCGCCCATGAGCGTCCTGGTCGTCACGGGCACCGGCACCGGTGTGGGCAAGACGGTCGTGACGGCGGCGCTGAGCGCGCTGGCGCTGGCGCGCGGGTCCGCTGCGGCGGTGGTCAAGCCCGCGCAGACCGGGCTGGCGGCCGGCGAGCCGGGCGACGTGGACGAGGTCATCCGGCTGTCCGGCGTCACCACCACCTTCGAGCTGGCCCGCTTCCCGGGCGTGCTGCCGCCCGCCGCGGCGGCCAGGGCGGCGGGAGTGCCGCCCGTGTCGCTGTCCACGGTCGCCGGGCTGGTGCGGGAGCTGGCCGAGAGCAACCGCCTCGTCCTCGTGGACGGCACCGGCGGGCTGCTCGACCGCTACGACGAGGAGGGCGCCACCCTCGCCGACCTCGCCCGCGCCCTGCGCGCGCAGGTCCTCGTCGTCGTACGGGCCTGCCGCGACACCGTCAACCACACCGCGCTCACTCTGGAGTCGCTCGCCCACCACGGCCTCGACCTGGCCGGGATCGTCATCGGCCGGTGGCCGGCCACGCCGGGGCCCACCGCGTGCGGCAGCGTGGCGGACCTGGAGATGCTCGCGGCCAGGCCGCTGGCGGGGGCGCTCCCCGAGGGCCTCGGCGGGCTCCGCGGTCGCCAGGAGTTCGCCGCCGCCGCGCGCGAGGGGCTGGGTGTCACGCTGGGCGGCTCGTTCGACCCCGTGTCCTTCAGGCAGCGCCACAGCCTCTAGCCACTGCCGGGGGTGGGGCTAGCCCCACCATGCACCAGCACACCAGGCCCATTTCGCGGCATCGCCCCCACTACATACCGTTGAGCCATGAAAGTCCCCCGTCCGTGGTCGGCGCGGGCGTGGCTCGACACGGCTCACGTGATGATCGGCTTCCCGGTCGGCGTGCTGCTCGGCGGGCTGACGCTGCTGCTGGCCGTGGCGCCGCCGCTGCTGCGGCGGGCCCTGCCGTGGTTCACCAGGGTGCAGCGCTCGCGGCTGCACGCCTTCCAGGGCGTGCGGATCCCGCCCGTGCCCGCCCCGGCGGGCTGGCGCGAGCCGATGACGTGGCGGCAGATCGGCTACCACCTGCTGTCACCGGTGGTGGGCGTGGCCGGCGCGGTCCTGGTGGCGCTCGCGTGGGGCGGGGCGGTGGTGGGGCTGCTGGCGTTCCTGCCGCCGAAGCTGCAGGAGCCGCCGCTGGAGTTCGCGCTCGACCTCAGGGACAACCGGGTCCAGCTCGCGTTCATGCTGGTGGGGCTGGCATTGCTGGTGCTCGCGCCGTTCCTGGCCCGCGGGATGGCGGCGCTGGACCTGTCGGTGGCGCGCGCGCTGCTCGGGCCCAGCCGTACGGAGCTGGGCCAGCGCATCGAGACGCTGACCGAGAGCCGCGCGGGCGTGATCGACGCGGCCGACGCGGAACGCCGCAGGATCGAGCGCGACCTGCACGACGGCGCCCAGCAGCGGCTGGTCTCGCTGGCCATGAACCTGGGCCTGGCCAGGGCCACGCTGACCGACCTGCCCGAGCCCGCCCGCGAGGCCATCGAGCAGGCGCACGAGGAGGCCAAGCAGGCGCTCAAGGAGCTGCGCGACTTCGTCCGCGGCCTGCACCCCGCCGTGCTCAACGACCAGGGCCTGGACGCGGCGCTGTCCGGCGTGGCGGCCCGCGCGCCGTTCCCCGTCAAGCTGCGCGTCGACATCGAGCGGCGGACCACCCCGACGATCGAGGCGGTGGCGTTCTTCACCGTGTCGGAGGCACTGACCAACATCGCCAAGCACGCGGCGGCCACCAGGGCCGAGGTGAGCGTGCGGCGCGAGCGCGACCGCCTGCACGTGCTCGTCCACGACGACGGGTGCGGCGGTGCCAGGATGGACGGCGGAACCGGCCTGCGCGGCCTGGCCCAGCGCATCGACTCCGTGGACGGGACGCTACGGCTGTCCAGCCCGCTGGGCGGACCGACGACGATCGAGGTGGAGCTGCCGTGCGAGTAGTGCTCGCAGAGGATTCCGTGCTGTTGAGGGAGGGCCTGATCCGGCTCCTGGCCGCCGCCGGCATGGAGGTGGTGGCGGCCGTGGACGAGGCCGAGGGCCTGCTCAGGGCGGCCGAGGAGCACAGGCCGGAGCTGGTCGTCACCGACGTCAGGATGCCGCCCACGCACACCGACGAGGGCCTGCGGGCCGCGCTGGTGCTGCGCCGCCAGCAGCCGGGCCTGGCCGTGCTGGTGCTCTCGCAGTACGTCGAGGAGCGCTACGCCGCCCAGCTCCTCGCCTCGGCCTCGGCCGGGGGCGTCGGTTACCTGCTCAAGGACCGGGTGGCGGACGTGGCCGAGTTCATCGACGCGCTGCGCAGGGTGGCCTCCGGCGGCACCGCGCTGGACCCGGAGGTCGTCGCCCAGCTCCTGCTGCGCGGCAACAGCGACCCGCTCGAACGGCTCACGCCGCGCGAGCACGAGGTGCTCAGGCTGATGGCCGAGGGCCGCTCCAACGCCGGCATCGGGCAGTCGCTGGTGCTCAGCGAGGGCGCCGTCGGCAAGCACATCGGCAACATCTTCACCAAGCTCGACCTGCCGCCCGCCGAGGGCGACCACCGCCGGGTGCTCGCGGTGCTGCAGTTCCTGAAGATCAGGAGCCTGCCGTGAGAGCCCTGTGGCTGGCGGCCGGCGCCGTGGCCACCGTGGTGGCGCTGACGCTGTCCACGGTGGCCCTCTGGCAGGGCTTCGGCGAGGCCAGGACCCCGACGGACGTCACCATGCGGTCCATCCCGTTCGACGGCAGGGAGCTGCGGATCCAGGCCGGCAAGGGCCAGGTGGACCTGATGATCCTGTCGGGGCGGGCGGGTGAGCTGCTCATCCAGCGGGCGCTGCGCTGGACCCGCGACCGCCCCACGGTCACCGAGGACTGGGACGCCGCGTCGGGCACGCTGCGGCTCGACGCCGTATGCCCCGGCCACGACCAGCCGAGGGGGCCGATCTGCCGGGCCGACTACGTGGTGCAGGTGCCGCCGGAGACCACCCTGGAGGCCGGCACCTCCGGAGGCCGGCTCCGGGTGGACGACCTGTTCGGCGACCTGCGCCTGACCACCGTCTCCGGCGACGTCCGCGTCAACGCCCTCGCGGGCGACCTCTGGGTGCGCACCGGCACGGGCCACGTGCAGGGCGACGGCCTGCGCAGCGCGCGGGCCGACGTGGAGGTCGGCTCGGGGGACGTCCAGCTGGCCTTCCGCAGCGCCCCGTCCGAGGTCAAGGCGATCGTGCGGACGGCGGGCGACATCGACCTGTACGTGCCGCCGAATCTGTACGACGTGACGGCCGAGGGCGCCAACACCACCCTCGACGTCAGACGGGCCTCCGGCGCGTCAAGGAAGGTCACCGTGCGGGCCCCCGAGGGCCTCGTGAGCGTGTGCTGCCGATGAAAGACTGTTTACCTCTGTGACTGGTTGGTAAGTTCCCGGCATGGAGTCTGCGAAGCACGCCGGTGACGCCGCTGTCGCCGTGTCCAAGGCCTACGGTGTCGAGACCATGTTCACCCTGTCGGGAGGGCACGTCTTCCCGCTCTACGACGGCGCGGTGCACGAGGGCATGCGCATCCTCGACGTACGCCACGAGCAGAGCGCGGTCTTCGCCGCCGAGGCGACCGCCAGGCTGACCAGGAAGCCCGGCCTGGCCGTGCTGACCGCCGGCCCCGGCATCACCAACGGCGTCAGCGGCGTCGCGACCGCCCACTTCAACGGCTCCCCCGTGGTCGTCCTGGGCGGCCGGGCACCCCAGTCCCGCTGGGGCAGCGGCGCGCTGCAGGAGATGGACCACCCGCCGCTGCTCGGCCCGATCACCAAGCTGTCGTTCACCGCCTCCGCCGCCGACTCCGTCGGCCAGGACGTCGAGGTGGCCTTCCGCACGGCGGTGGCGCCCCACCGCGGCCCCGTCTTCCTCGACTTCTACATGGACCACCTGTTCTCCCCCTCGCCGGTCCACGACGTGAGCACGCAGTCGCCGTCGCCGCTGGAGCCCGACGCCGACGACCTGGCGGGCATCGCGCGGCTGCTGGCCGAGGCCGAGCGCCCGGTCCTGGTGTACGGCTCCGACGTGTGGATGGACCGCGCCGAGGAGGCCGCCCGCGACTTCGCCGAGACGTGGCGGCTGCCGGTCATCCCCAACGGCCAGGGGCGCGGCATCCTGCCGGCCGGCCACGAGCTGCTCGTCACGCGGGCCCGCGGCCTCGCCTTCGCCCAGGCCGACCTGGTGATCGTGGTGGGCACCCCGCTCGACTTCCGCCTCGGCTACGGCTGGTTCGGCGGCAAGGACGGCGCGCCGCTGGCCAGGGTGGTGCACATCGCCGACGCGCCCTCCCAGCTGGCCACCCACATGCAGCCGGCCGCGTCCGCCGCGGGCGACCTGTCCGTGGTGTTCTGGAGCCTCGGCACGGCCTGCGGCGACGCGGGGGTCAAGCCCGACGCGTACGCGTCGTGGGTGTCGCGGCTGTCCGAGGCGGCCGCCGCGGCCATCGCCGGCGACGCCGAGCTGCTGGCCTCCGACTCCGACCCGATCCATCCCATGCGCATCTACGGCGAGCTGAACCGGGTGCTCGACGACGACGCCGTGGTGATCGGCGACGGCGGCGACTTCGTCTCCTACGCCGGCAAGTACGTCGAGCCGAAGCAGCCGGGCAACTGGCTCGACCCGGGCCCGTACGGCTGCCTGGGCACCGGCCTGGGCTACTCCATCGCCGCCCGCCTGGCCAGGCCGTCCTCGCAGGTGGTGCTGCTGCTCGGCGACGGCGCCGCCGGGTTCTCGCTGATGGACGTCGACACCCTCGTCCGCCACAGGCTCCCGGTCGTGATGATCTGCGGCAACAACGGCATGTGGGGCCTGGAGAAGCACCCCATGCAGATGCTGTACGGCTACGACGTGGCCGCCGAGCTGCAGCCGCAGTGCCGCTACGACCAGGTCGTGACCGCGCTCGGCGGGGGCGGCGAGCTGGTGACCAAGCCGTCGGAGATCGGGCCCGCGCTGCGCAGGGCGTTCGACTCGGGCATGCCGTACCTGGTCAACATCGCCACCGACCCGCAGATCGCCTACCCCCGCAACACGACGGGGGTGTGATCAGGACTTCGGCGTGGGCGTCGGCGTCGGGGTGGGCGTCGGCGAGCCGTCCTCGGGGCAGACGCTGTCGACGACGACCAGCGTGACCGTGGTGCCCTTGGTCACCGACTTGCCCGCGCCCGGCGTGCTCGCCTTGACCCTGCCGCAGCGCATGCCGTCGGTGGTGGTGGTCTGGTCCTCGGGGTTGGACAGCAGGCCGGCCGCCTCCACCATGCCCACCGCCTCCGAGTAGCGCTTGCCGATCACGTTCGGCATCAGCACCTTGTTGGTGGAGACGGTGGGGCTGGGCGACTTCGAGGTCGGCGGGGTGGTGGAGGGCGTGCCGGACGGCGACTGCGTCGGCTTCTCGGTCTCCTCCGCCGTCTGCGTGGGCCTCCCCTGCCTGGTGGTGGGGGGCCTGGTCGGCTCCTGCGTCGGCGGCTCGGCCTGGGGCTTGCTGGTCCTGGTGGTGGGCTTGGGCGGCTTGGTGGTCTCCGGGTCGGCGACGTTGGTGGTGGTCGTCGTCGGTTCCGGCGCGCCGAGGGGCATGCCCGTCAGCGCCACGGCGGTGGCGCCCACGCCGAGCACGACCGCCGCGGCGATGCCCGCGATCAGGCCCGTCCTGCGCGGCGCCTTGGCCGCGCGGCGGCTCCCGCGCCGCTCGGAGACCGCCGTGTCCTCGTGCGCCATCCTGGCGCCCGTCTGGTACGGGCCGGCGTCGTGCTGACCGGTCTGCTGAAACTGGCCGGTCTGCTGAAACTGGCCGGTCTGCTGGAACTGGCCGGTCTGCTGGTACTGCTGCCCGGTCTGGGCGTACTGCTGGCCCGTCTGCGGGTACTGCTGGCCGCCCTGCTGTTGCGCGGCCTGCTGGTACTGCTGGCTCGGCTGCTGCTGGGCCTGGGCCATGGTGGAGCCGGTGGCCAGCTCGGGGACGGCGGGCGCCTGGCCGCTGGCGATCGCCCTGGCGGCCTCGCTCATCGCACGAGCGCTGGGGTAACGCCTGGCCGGGTCCTTGGACAGGGCGATCTCGACCAGCGTGCGCACCGACTGCGGAATGTCCTGGGGCAGCGGCGGCGGGGCCTCACGGATGTGCTTGAGCGCGATCGTGACCGCGCTGTCACCGTCGAAGGGCCGCTGGCCGACCAGGCACTCGTAGGCGACCACGCCGAGGGCGTAAATGTCGACGGCGGGCGTCACGGGGGCGCCCTCGGCCTGCTCGGGCGCGCAGTAGGCGGCGGTGCCGAGCACCATGCCGGCGTCGGTGAGCCGGCTGGCGATGTCGGAGCGGGCGATGCCGAAGTCGGTGAGGACGAGCGTGCCGTCGCGCTGCACGAGCAGGTTGCCCGGCTTGACGTCGCGGTGCACGATGCCCTGGTCGTGGACGGCCTGCAACGCCGACGCGGCCTGCGCGATGAGCTCCATGGCCGGCTGCGGCGGGATCCGCCCCAGCCTGCCGAGCAGGCGGTCGAGCGGCTCGCCGTCGACGAACTTCATCACCAGGTAGACGGTGTCGCCGCTGACGCCGTAGTCGTAGACGTCCACCACGCCGGAATGGTTGATCGTGGCCATCGCCCGCGCCTCCCCCTGGAAGCGAGCGACGAAGCCGGGGTCCTCCATGCGGCCGGGGAGCAGCACCTTGACGGCGACGGTGCGTGCGAGCACGACGTCCTCGCCTCGCCACACCTCGCCCATGCCACCGGCGCCGATGCGGGTATCCAGCCGATACCGCCCCGCCAGTGTCGTCCCTTGGGCCACCATGATTCCCCCGCTACCCCCTACGTCCGTTACCCTCTTACCTCGCCCACCCCGCGGATCTCCAAGAAAGCGAAGTTTTGTCGCGGTGAGGTAACACAGTGGTCACGGAACTCAGAGAGTGTACGACTCACCTGACTCACATGCCACTCAAATGCCTCAAGCCGTACAAAGCCTATCCTGGGGCCTTACGACCTGACTTGTCCGCGTTTCCGGGAACTCAGCAGCCACATGAGAGGCTCAAGCCATGACGCTCACGCCAGGTCTCCGTGCCCAACTGCTCATCATGGTCGAGATGGAGGACACCGCGAAGCGGATCGGCAGCGGCGACGTCCCGGTGCTGGCCACGCCGCGTCTGCTCGCGCTGGCGGAGGCGGCGACCGTACGCGCCGTCGAGCGGCACCTGGCGCCCGGTGAGACGTCCGTCGGCACCCGGGTCGAGCTGGAGCACCTGGCGGCCAGCCCGCTGGGCGCGCACGTGCAGGTCGGGGTGGAGCTGACCGAGGTGGACGGCAGGCGGCTGGTCTTCGCGTTCGAGGCCCACGACCAGCACACCGTGGTCGGCAAGGGCACCATCGAGCGGGTCGTGGTCGATCGCGCCAAGTTCCTCGCCCGCGCCATCCGCTGACCACCTGCCAGCAGCCGCCTTCTCGGCTCACACGCGGCCGCGGTCGATCACCCGCGCGAGCGCCTCGACCGCGTGAGGGTCGTACGCGCTGCCCGACGACAGCCGGATCCGCTCCAGCGCCGCCCCGCCACGGTCACGGTCGGTCGAGGGGCCCACGAGGTCGTCGTAGGCGTTGGCGACCTTGATGATGCGGCTCGACAGCGGCGGGTCGTCGGTGATCGGGTCGCACTGCCTGCTGACCACCTCGGCCACCCGGTCGAGCACGCCCGTCTGCCTGATCACCTCGGCGCCCAGCTCGGCGATGCGGCGGGCCTGCTCGGGCTCGGTCAGCACGGTCGCGCCGCCGGGGATCGGGTCGCGTAGCGAGAGCTGGCCGATGTCGTGCATCAGCGCCGCGTACTCCAGCTCCAGCAGCTCCGGCTCGGCCATGCCCAGCTCTCTGCCGATGGCCACCGCCAGGCGGCTCACCCGGCGCGAGTGCCCCGGCTCGACGTAACCGCCGACCTCGGTGACCCGGGACAGCGCGCGGACGGTCTGCAGGTAGGTGGCCCTGATGCCGGCGTACTTGCGGAAGGCCACCTGCGTGACCAGCAGCGGCGCCGCGAACACCAGCAGCGCCACCAGGTCCATGCTGTGCGTGGCCAGGGCCAGCAGCACGCCCGATGAGGCCACGGCGGCGCCCAGCGGGAAGGCCATGTTGATCTCGTCGCGCACGGCCACCCTGAACGCCGTGCGCACCTGCTCCGCGCGCAGCAGCGCGGCGATCAGCACGTCGATCAGCAGGGCGATCGCGATGAGCGTGACCATGACCACGAGCGCCGGCCACCACGTCTGGGTGGGCGGCTTGGTCAGCTCGTAGAGCGGGGTCGCCAGCGGCCGGAACGCGAAGGCGAGCAGCGCTCCGGTGAGCAGCCGCCTGGCCATCGCGTCGAGGCGGGGCGGCCGGCCGACGGCCAGGTGCGGGAGCGCTCCCGCGGTCATGCCGACGGCGATCACGGCCACGACCTGCAGCGCGGAGTGCTCCAGCGGCGTCTGGCTGAGGTCGAGCAGCAGCGTGTAGCCCAGCGCGGCGGCGGCGCCGATCGGCGCGACCTCCCTGTTGCCCGGCATGGTGAGCCTGGCCAGCTCGCCGACCGCGATCAGCGCGCCGAACCCGACCGCGATCTCCGGCCGCTCCAGCCCGACCGCCGCCGTGTGCGCCACGCCCGCCAGCGCCACCAGACCGGCCGCGCAGATGAGCAGGAGCTGGCCGGAGTCGAGGCGGCGCAGGACCGTGTTCAGCGATCGGCTGGTGGTGCGCCTGGCACGCTCTGTGGTGATCATGAGCCGGTCACGACCTGGATGGGCATGGTGGGGTCGTCGTGGTCCTTGATGGTGGCGTCGGCGGCGTCGGGCGGCGGCTGGTCCACCCGGCGCGGCGGCTGCCACGGCTCGCGTTCGAGCGCGCGGATGAAGGCCGCCACCATCACCGGGTCGAAGTGCGTGCCCGCGCTCTTGCGCAGCTCCTCCACGGCCTCGGGCACGGGCCTGGCGCCGCGGTAGGAGCGGTCGGAGGTCATCGAGTCGAACGCGTCGGCCACCGCGATCACCTTGGCGAACTCGGGGATCTCGTCGCCCGCCAGCCCCATCGGGTAGCCGGTGCCGTCGTGCTTCTCGTGGTGGTGCATGATCCCGGCGTACGCCTCGTCGAGGAAGCCGATGCCCCGCACGATCTCCAGCCCGCGCATCGGGTGCAGCTGGATCGCGGCGAACTCCTCCTCGGTGAGCGGCCCGTCCTTCTGCAGCACCTTGGTGGGCACGCCGAGCTTGCCCACGTCGTGCAGCATGCCGGCGTAGCGGATGGCGCGCACCCGCTCCAGCCCCATGCCGACCTCCTGGGCGATCATGGAGGAGGCGTGCGAGACCCGCGTGCAGTGGCCCCTGGTGTAGTAGTCCTTGGTCTCCACGGCCTGGCAGAGCGCGGCGATCGTGGCGTCGTAGGAGCGCTGCTGCGCGTGGTACTGACCGAACGCCCACCGCGCCACGAACAGCGGCAGCAGCACCAGCACGGCCGAGATCGACGCCACGGTGGCCCACAGGCCCGCCACCAGCAGCCCGAACGTCCCGTAGCCCAGGTAGGACAGCAGGAACTGGGCCATGCCGCGCATCGGCACCTCGGTGGCCCGCACCTGGGTGGCCAGCCCGACCATGGTGAGCGTGAGCGCGATGTTGAGCGGCACGAAGACGGCCGTGGCGGCGGCGTACGGGCCGATGAGGTCGTCGAAGGCGTTGACCTCCGGCACGCCCACCCGGCCGTGCAGCGCCTCGTACACGCGGCCCGCCACGAAGCCGCAGATGGCGAACTGCGCACCGTTGAACAGCCGTTTGATCAGCGGCAGCCCGGGCCGCACGCTCAGCACGGCGGTCAGGCCCACCAGCGCCGCGCCCTCGGGGCCGATCAGCACCACGGCGGCGAGCGAGGCGGAGAAGCTCACCGAGACCGCGAACTGCTCCACGTTGAGCAGCGTCGGCATCGACTCGCACACCAGGAACAGCAGGGCCAGCACCAGGAGGATGTCGAGATCCTCGGTGGCCACGGGCGCGCCGGAGACCATCACGCCGCGTACGACGAGAGCGGCCGCCGCACCGATCACGGCGACCAGATAGACCCTTGCGGGCCACGGCAGATCACGCATTGCGGCCCTCCATGGCGATCAGGTCCAGGACACCCCAGGCGGAACCACTCCGCCCATCAGCATGATCACCGGGGTGATCAGCACGACGGCCGTGAGCAGCCGGGCGACCGTAACCTTGAACATCCAGTTGCCTCCACGTCGACTTGTGGGGTTCACGCTACAGAACCCGACGTGGCCGCACGGGCGGAGTCGGAAATCGCAAGCAAAGCGTAATCAAGCCACTACTTCACGCGACGGCTCGCGGCCCACTCGACGGTCTGCTTGATCCCGGTCGACAGGTCGGTGCGCGGCTGCCAGCCGAGCCCGTCGTGCGCGGGCACCGGATCGACCGCCATCGCCGGCAGATCGCCCACGCGCGGCGGCGCGAAGCCCGGCTTGTCCTGGGCGCCCGCCGCGTCGGCGATCAGCGAGTGCAGCCGCCGGTCGGTGGTCTGGATGCCGGTGCCGAGGTTGAAGCGGCGGCCGTTGCCCTCGGAGCCGCACGCCTTGACGAAGCCGTCCACCACGTCGCCGACGTAGACGTAGTCGCGGGTCTGGGTGCCGTCGCCGTACAGGACCGTGGGCGTGCCGTTGAGCAGGGCGTCGGTGAAGATGGCCACCACGCCCGCCTCGCCCTCCGGCGACTGGCGCGGGCCGTAGACGTTGGACAGGACCAGCGTGGTGTACTCGATGCCGTACAGCGCGCGGAAGGTGGCGAGGTAGATCTCGCCGCTGAGCTTGGAGGCGGCGTACGGCGAGCGCGGGTCCGTGGCCGCGTCGCCCGGCACGGGGATCGTCGCCGGGCGGCCGTAGACGGCCACCGACGAGGCGAACACCACCTTGCGCGTGCGCCCCTCGTGGGCCGCGTGCAGCACGGCCGCGGTGCCCTCGACGTTGAGCCTGGCGTCGTGCGCCGGGTCGGTGACGCTCTTGCGCACGCTGATCTGCGCGGCCAGATGGCAGACGACCTCCGGCTGCAGCTCGGCCATCAGCCCGATCAGCGCCGGGTCCCTGATATCCAGCTCGTGCAGCCGGAACCGGTCGCTGCGCGCGGCCTCCAGCAGATTGTCGCGTGAGCCGGACGACAGGTCGTCCACGACGTGCACCTCGTGCCCGTCGGCCAGGAGGCGATCGACGAGATGAGAACCGATGAAGCCGGCACCCCCGGTGACCAGTACGCGCATGGAGGAGATCCTAGTCCGCCAGCTCGGACCTCACCTGCGCGATCCGGGCCAGGACCTTCGAGCGCAGGTCCGCCGGGACGGGGTCGCAGCCGCAGTGCTTGTGCACGAGCGCCTTGATCGCCTTGTCGAGGTCGTACTCCTTCAGGCACGGGCTGCACTCGTCGAGGTGCACGCGGATCTCCGCGACGTCCCCCTCGGTCAGCTCACCGTCGAGGTAGGAGTACACCTTGTCGAGGACCTCGCGACAGTCGGTGTCGTGCGGGTTGCCACAGCTCATTTCGATCCCTCCGCCGGGACCAGGCCACGCTCGCGAGCATAGTCCTCAAGGAGGCCCCGGAGCTGCCTGCGTCCTCTGTGCAGCCTCGACATCACGGTGCCGATCGGAGTGCCCATGATGTCGGCGATCTCCTTATAAGGGAAGCCTTCGACGTCTGCCAGGTAGACGGCGATCCTGAACTCCTCGGGCAGGGCGGCCAGCGCCTGCTTGATGTCACCGTCGGGCAGGTGCTCCAGCGCCTCCACCTCGGCGGACTTCAGCCCGCTCGAGGTGTGGGACTCGGCGCGCGCGAGCTGCCAGTCCTCGATCTCCTCGGTGCCCGACTGCTTCGGCTCCCGCTGCTTCTTGCGGTAGCTGTTGATGAAGGTGTTGGTCAGGATCCGGTAGAGCCACGCCTTGAGGTTCGTGCCCTGCTGGAACTGGTGGAACGACGCGAACGCCTTGGCGAAGGTCTCCTGTAGCAGGTCCTCCGCGTCCGCGGGATTTCGGGTCATCCGGAGCGCGGCGGAGTAGAGCTGTTCGAGATACGGCATGACGTCGCGCTCGAATCGCTCGCTTCGCTGCTCCAGCGTCTCCGCGCCTGTCGCGGGCACCGGACCCACCCCCCTAAGATCACCGGTGGCCGGCTGTGGCGGAACACCGTACTCAGGGGAGGATACCCGCTGGCCCGCGACCACCCGGTCAGCGGGCTGGGGTTCTACCAATGTGAGCATGCTCGTCGCAACACGCCCGCGCCCTTGTCTGTTCCCGCAAGATAGAAGGTACGAAGGACCCGGTGCGGGGAACGTCATACGTACCGGCTGGTAGCCCTTTTTCCGGAACCCAGGAGTCGCGTGTGCTGCCCATTCCGGCCGAGGAACTGAACGGCTCAGGGACGCTCGGGCCGTACTGGACCTTCTACCGCGCCGTCGCCGCCGAACAACTCAACCGATGGCTCCCCGGCGAACCCTCAGTGATCCTCGATCTCTCCGGCGGCCGCGGCAAGTGGTCCGGTCAGGCCGCCAGACTGGGGCACAGGGTGATCGAGGTGCTCGACTTCCGCCGGACCCCCGACGGGCTGTCGCGGCTGCGCGACGCCGACCGCGTCCGCCATGTACGCGCCGACGACCTGGCCTTCCTGCCCGACGCGAGCGTCGACGCGGTGCTCGCCGAGGAACGCGTGATGTCGATCGAGCTGATGGCCGAGTCGGCGATGAACGACGTGGCCAGGGTGCTGCGGCCGGGCGGGCGGGCGCTGGTGTGCGTCGACTCGCTGGTGCTGGGCATGGCGATCCTGGCCGAGCAGGAGCAGTGGCAGCACCTGCGGCAGACCGGCGAGGTCATGCTCGTGCCCTGGCCCGACGGCAGCATCACGCGCTGCTTCAGCAGCGGGCAGCTGCGCGAGCTGCTGATCGGGGCGGGGCTGGAGGTCGAGTGGATGCGCCCGCGCACGGTGCTGTCGCCGTCCACGGTGGACCATGTGCTGAGCTCCGATGCCCGGGCGCTCAACTATCTGGTGCGCACCGAGCTCGAAGCCCAGCCCAACGACGACGACACGGTGGGCATCCACCTGGTCGCCAGCGCCCGCCGTCCCGACTAGGGGCGACTGAGCGGCGGGCGCCCGCCGTCCCGGTTTCGGGGTGATCCGCCGTCTGGGGTGACCCGCCGCGGTCGCCGCGCCGCCGTTCTTCGTGTCCGGCGGCGGCTGTGGCGTGGGCCCCGCGGGCGCTCAGCGGCGGCGCTCCTGCTTGCCCTGGCACTGCACGCAGCGCGCGGCCTCCGGACGGGCCTCCAACCGGCCCTCCGGCACCGGGCTGCCGCAGTCGACGCACCTCCCGTACACGCCTTCGTCGATGCGCTTCAGCGCCTCCATGATCGCCTGGCGTTGCGTCGTGGCCACGGTCAGCATGGCCTGAGCGCGATCGGCATCGGTCAGATCGGAGCCGGCGTCCGCCGCGGAGTGCTCACGTACGGCGACGGGATCCCCCTGGAGGACCCCGATCGAACGGTCCAGCTCCGCGAGCATTTCTTCCAGCCGCTCACGAGCGGTCGTGACGTCCACGAATCCGCACCTCCGGGTAAATGAGGGCAACCCGCGGCTAGGACTCCCCGGATGTCCCGCCCGGTGCAATTAGGGGGCATTTCTGGCGGTGACACCGAGTAGACGGATGCATCGCTTTCCTCACCGGATGCCCACTAACCGCGCTTCTTACACCTTTAGAAAAGCGCGGTTTCCTCCTCCTCAGGGAGAGGTTTGATGAGGTCCGGGCCATTGTTCCGTACGTTGTTGACATCCGTGGACACGGCGTACGCGGTGAGCCGCCCAGGCTCGGCGGGCACCAGCAGCCGCCCCGCCTGCTCGGTGTCGGTGAGCTTGGGGTCGAGCCACTCCGCCCAGTGCTCCTGGTCGATCATCATGGGCATCCTGTCGTGGATGCGGCCGAGCTGGTCCTCGGCGTTGGTCGTGATGACGGTGCAGGTCACGAGCCACTTGAGCGGGTCGTCGTCCTCCCGGGACGGGTCCTTCCAGAACTCGTACAGGCCCGCCATCGCCAGCACCCCGCCGTCGGCGGGATGGATGAAGTACGGCTGCTTCTTCTTCTTTTCGCCCTCGACGGGCATCCACTCGAAGTAGCCGTCGGCCGGCAGCAGGCACCTGCGCTTGGCGAACGCCTGCCGGAACGACGGCTTCTCCGCCAGCGTCTCGGCCCTGGCGTTGATCATCCTGGAGCCGATCGACGGGTCTTTGGCCCACGCCGGCACCAGGCCCCACTTGACGACCCTGAGCTGCCGCACCGCCCGCTCGGCCTCCTTGGGCACGCGGCTCAGCACGGCGTAGACGTTCTTGGTGGGCGCGACGTTGTAGTCGGGGCCGAGCTCCTTGTCGGGCTCGGCGTCCTGCTCGACCTGGAACTCCTCGAGCAACTCGTGCTTCTTGCGCGCCGACGCGTATCTACCGCACATGACCCCACACTGCCACGTCATGCCTCCGACCGCATGCCCCCACCTCCCCACCAGCCCGTCCACAGGCTGCGCCAGCCACCACAGCCGCCCACTCACACGCCACGACGGGCACGCCAGCCGCCCACCCAACACGCTCCTACAGCCACGCCAGCCGCCCACCCAACACGCTGCTACAGGCACGCCAGCGGTTCACCCACAGCAGTGACAGACACGCCAACCCCCATCCGCACACTGCGACAGCCACACCAATCGCCCGTCCACAGGCGGCGGCAGGTCCCGCCACCCCTCCTCCACAGGCGGCGACAGACACACCACCCGTCGTCCACAAGCCGTGACCCCCTCCCCGCCACGACCAGTACTCTTTGACCATGCCCGCTCCGCACTGGCCCGCACCGACGGCGACCACCCCGGTCACCGCCACCGTCCCACTGCCCGGCTCCAAATCGGTGACCAACCGCGCGCTCCTCCTCGCCGCGCTCGCCGACGGCCCGGGAGTCGTGCGCCAGGCGCTGCGCAGCCGCGATGCGGACCTGATGGTGGCGGCGCTGCGAGCCCTCGGCACGACGCTGGTGTCCACGCGCGAGACCTCAGCGGGCGTCGACTGGCAGGTCACACCGGGCCCGGTCCGCGGCGGCGCCCACATCGACGTCGGCCTGGCGGGCACGGTCATGCGGTTCGTGCCCCCGGTGGCCGCCCTGGCCGACGGCCCGGTCTCCTTCGACGGCGACCCGCACGCCCGCAAGCGCCCCATGGGCCCGATCCTCGACGCCCTGCGCTCACTCGGCGCCAGGATCGACAACGACGTGCTCCCGTTCACGATCAGCGGGCCGCTGCCGGGCGGCGAGGTCACCCTCGACGCGTCCGGTTCCTCACAGTTCGTCTCGGGCCTGCTGCTGGCAGCGGCACGCTTCGAGAAGGGCATCACGATCCGCCACGTGGGCCCGCCGGTGCCCTCGCTGCCGCACATCGAGATGACCGTGGAGATGCTGAGAGCGGTGGGCGTCCGGGTCGACGCCGGTGAGCGCAACGTGTGGCGGGTGGAGCCCGGCCCCATCGCGGCCAGGGACATGACGGTGGAGCCCGACCTCTCCAACGCGGCCCCGTTCCTCGCCGCGGCCCTGGTGACGGGCGGCACGGTCACGATCCCCGCCTGGCCACTGCGCACCACCCAGGCAGGCGACGCCCTCCGCGACCTCCTCACCACCATGGGCGCCACAGTCACCCGCACGCAAGCGCCCCCCGCCACCACCTCGGCGACGCCGGGCACCACCGACCCGGCGGGCTCCGGCACCGCCAACCCGACAAGCTTCGGCACCGCCGACTCGGCGAAATCCGGCACCGCCAGTCTGACGGGCTCTGGCTCCAGCAGCCCGGCGGCGTCGGTCACCACCGACCTCGTGGTCACGGGCACCGGCCGGATCACCGGCATCGACACCGACCTGCGTGACGTGGGCGAGCTGACCCCGACGATCGCCGCCCTCGCAGCCCTGGCCTCGACCCCCAGCCGCATCCGGGGCGTGGCCCACCTGCGCGGCCACGAGACCGACCGCCTCGCCGCACTCGCCACCGAGATCAACCGTCTGGGCGGCGACGCCGAGGAGACCGAGGACGGTCTCATCATCCGCCCCCGCCCGCTCCACGGCGGCATCTTCCACAGCTACGACGACCACCGCATGGCCACGGCCGGCGCGGTCATCGGTCTGGCCGTGCCGGAGGTGCAGGTGGAGAACATCGCGACGACCGCCAAGACCTTGCCGGAGTTCGTCCGGATGTGGACGGCGATGCTGGAAGCCCGATGACCTCCGCGATCAGCGCCGCCCGGCACCGTCCCCCGGCGGCTGGTTTCACCCGCAGCACGTCGGGCACTTCGGTGAAGGGCGGCACGTGACAGCGCGCTGCCCGCATGGCGACCAGAAGATCCACCAGCACCACCCCGCCACCCGTCCGAGCCAGGGTGGCGTCCGCGACACCGACACCGGCTACACCTACACGCACACGTCCAGCACCGCCCGCACGTGCCGTCCCTTCACGAGCCCCGTGCAGCGGCGCTCCACAGAGCACGGCGACGCGGCCCCCGCGGGGCACGGCCACGTCGAACGGCCCTCAGCAGGGCGCGACCACGGCGGGCAGCGCTCGACGGGGCCCGGCCACGCCGGCCGGCGCCCTACAAGGCGCGGTGACCGGCGCGTCGCAAGGCACGATCACGGCGACCGACGCACCGCAAGGCACGGCCACGGCGACCGGCTCGCCATGGGGCACGGTGACGGCGGTCGGCACATCACCAGCACAGGCACCACAGCACGAAGCAGGACCATCGGCACCACCGCAGGAAGCAAGACCATCAGCACCACCGCACGAGGCACGACCATCAGCACCACCGCATGGAGCATGACCACCAGAGCAAGACCACCGCAGGGGCCAGCACCAGCACCACTATCAACACAGTTCCAAGCACAGAGGGGAAGCGAGCGCATGGGAGCGGACCGCTGAGAAAGCGGGAGTACGACGAGGACGACGTACGGGTCAGGCCGGGCAAGGGATCCCGCCCCAGGACCCGGATCCGTCCTGCGCACGAGGACGCCGTGGAAGGGTTCGTGGTGGCCGTCGACCGGGGCCGCTACACGACGCTGGTCGAGCCGGAGCGCCCGAAGGGCTCGGCCCAGAAGCGCAAGCCGCCGCAGCGCCGGCTCGTGGTGGCCATGAAGGCCCGCGAGCTGGGCCGCAAGGGCATCGTCGTGGGCGACAGGGTGGCCCTTGTCGGAGACGTCTCCGGCCGCCCGGACACGCTGGCCAGGGTCGTACGCGTGGAGCCGCGCACCTCGATGCTGCGCCGCTCGGCCGACGACACGGACGACACCGACGGCATCGAGCGCCCTGTCGTGGCCAACGCCGACCAGCTCGTCATCGTGACCGCCCTGGCAGACCCGCCGCCGCGGCCCCGCATGATCGACCGGATCCTCGTGGCGGCCTTCGACGCCGAGATCGACACCCTGCTCTGCCTCACCAAGTCCGACCTCGCGCCGCCCGACGAGCTGGTGGCACTCTACGAGCCGCTGGGCGTCTCGCACGTCGTGGTTCACAAGGGCGGCTCGCTGGACGAGCTGCGCGAGCACCTCGCCGGCCGCATCAGCGTCCTGGTGGGCCATTCGGGCGTCGGCAAGTCGACGCTGGTCAACGCCCTCGTCCCGGATGCCAACCGCGCCGTCTCCCACGTCAACGCCGTCACCGGCCGGGGCCGCCACACCTCCACCTCGGCCGTGGCCCTGGAGCTGCCGGAGGGAGGCTGGATCATCGACACACCCGGTGTGCGGAGCTTCGGCCTGGCGCACGTGTCGGTGGAGACGGTGCTGGCGGCGTTCCCCGACCTGGTGGAGGGCACGGTGGAGTGCCCGAAGGGCTGCACGCATCTGGGCGACGACTGCGCGCTCGACGCGTGGGTGGCGGCGGGCAAGGCCGACCCCGCCCGCCTGGAGTCCCTCCGCCGCCTGCTGTCCAGCCGCGAGGGCACCTCGGACGACTCCACAAGCTCCCGCCGCGAGGGCACCTCGGACGACTCCACAGGGTCCGGTCGTGAGGGCACCTCGGACGACTCCACGCGGTCCCTCCGCGAAGGCAACGTGGAGGACCGATCAGGGGCCCACGACGAGGACGCCACCGGCGACACGCCCGCACCCCACCGCGACCCCGTCCAGAACGACGCCTCCTGACGCGCTCCACGGCCTCTGAGCCTTCATCGCCCCGCTCCGAAGCCGACGCGGCTCTCAGTGCCAAACGTGCCGTCACGTCAATCGCCGAGACGCCGCACCACGCGCTACAACGCGACACCGTGAGCGGCGGAGCCAGCGCGCGGGCTACAGCGCCACGCCACGAGCCGTCGAGACGACGCCGCACCACGCGCTACAGCGCGACACCACGAGCCGCCCTGCGCTACAGCACACCCTCGTTGGGCCCAGCACGCCCACACGCCACGCGCTCCAGCCCCTCCCCAGATCCATAACGCGGCGCTACACGCAGAGGCCCAGCCCCGTAGCCACAGGGACGACGCCCGAAATCCCGAACGCACGACCTCACAACCCACCCGCCACACGCAAAGCCGAAGCGCGACAAGTCACTGCCAGGCCAGCTCCCACCACCCGACGGCCCGAAGAGACCCCAACACCTGAAGCAGATCGGTCTGCGTCGTAACACTGCTCCGAACCCTCACCGAAGCCCCACCCCATTCCGCAGCCAACCCCACATCCACATCCTCATCATCAACCCAAACCCCCGGCACCACCTCACGACAAGCATCCAAACGCACATGCCCCTCCACACACCTCTCCCGAGCCCCCACACCCCCCATGGCCCGAACATCAACCTCCAGCGCCTCCCCCCGCGCTGACTCGTACCGAAGCGACAACTCCCCACCAGAGACATTGACGTAAGCAAGCCGATACCCAGGCACCTCCGGCACAACGACAGGAATCCCCGCACGAGCAGCCGCTGCCCCTTGCCCCAACGCGACGACCCACCCCCTCCCCAAAACCCCTGCCAGCCCCAGCACCCCCACCACCGCGACCACGACCACCCGCGTCCGAAGCCGGACCGGCAGCATCGCGGCAGCGGCGAGGGCGAAGCCGAGCGCGCCGACGCCCATGAAGGCCAGTCGACTCCCCCACTCACCCAGGTTCGTGCTGACGGCGGGCGAGACCAGCACCAGCAGCAGCAACAACCCCACAGCGACCGGCCCCATGACCGACATCAGCCACCACCGGGGCAACTTCGCCCAGAGAGACAGCAACATGCTCACGGGAAACGGCCCGACCACCATGACCAGGGCCGCGAGCAGATCCTCCTGCTGCAGTGCCAGATCGGAGAGTGCGTCCTCGGCGAGCCCGATCACGGCCCCCACCAGGGCGGCCCGAAGTAAGACGGACATACCTGAGCATGGCCCATGCTCAGGTGACCAAGTCAAGCGCCGCACCGGAGAGCCGACTACGAAGGCCGAGCGGGCCGGTTCGGCCGGAGGGTCCAGGTGACGGTCAGGGCGGACACCACGGCGCCGTCGGCATTGGTGATCTCCACGGCCACGTCGAACACCGGCCGCTCCCCCGCGTCCAGCTTCGCCACCACCTCATCACGCGAGGCCAGCAGCCGCGCCTCGGCCCGCACCTGCCCCACCGCCACCTTCCGGTACTCGATGGTGGCCGTGGTGGGCAGCGGCACCGCCCGGCTCAGCTGGTCACCGAGCGACGACAGCACGGCGGCCCCCGAGGCGGACTCGGCGAGCGTGAAGAGTACCCCGGCGTGCGGCCCTGACACGTGGTTGTGGAGTTCCGGACGGTCCGGAACGTGGCAGACCGCCCGTCCGTCCGCCACCGTGTCGAAAACGATCCCCAAAGTCCGGGCAAACGGAACTGTATCCAGCAGCAAGCCACCGATATCTACCGACATACCGCACATGCTACTGGCCAGTAACTGGAATGCGAGTTACCAGAAAAGGGGCGTTAGTGACTGATGTTCTGCATAGCCGACACGGTAGCGTGGGCGACCGTGCAGGGTTATAACGATGATCTTCGCCTCGCGCATGTCATGGCGGACGCCGCCGATGACCTGACCATGCGGCGGTTCAAGGCGGTCGACCTGAAGGTCGAGACCAAGCCCGATCTGACGCCGGTCAGCGACGCCGACCGCGCGGTGGAGGAGGCCATCCGGGGCACGCTGCGCCGTGCCAGGCCCCGCGACGCGGTGGTGGGCGAGGAGTTCGGCAAGACCGGGTGGGGCGCCCGGTCCTGGATCATCGACCCCATCGACGGCACCAAGAACTACGTGCGCGGCGTACCGGTCTGGGCCACGCTGATCGCGCTCATGGAGTACGGCAGGGTGGTCGTCGGCCTGGTGTCGGCCCCCGCCCTCGGCCGGCGCTGGTGGGCGGCGGCCGAGGGCGGCGCGTGGACGGGCAAGAGCCTGACCAAGGCGTCCCGGATGCGGGTGTCGTCGGTGTCGGCGCTGGAGGACGCCTCGTTCTCCTACTCGAGCTTCGGCGGCTGGGAGAAGCGCGGCAAGCTCGACAACTTCCTCGACCTCAGCCGCGCCTGCTGGCGCACGCGGGCATACGGCGACTTCTGGTCGCACATGATGGTCGCCGAGGGCTCGGTGGACCTGTCGGCCGAGCCGGAGCTGTCCCCGTGGGACATGGCGGCGCTCACCGTGATCGTCGAGGAGGCCGGCGGCGTCTGGACCGACACCGCCGGCGTGAAGGGCCTGGAGGGCGGCAGCCTGGTCTGCACGAACGGTGTCCTGCACGACGAGGTGATCAACCGCCTCAACGGCACCACGATCAGAAGCTAGCCCCGGGGCCGCAGCAGCCCCGCCCGCGACCGGATGGCCTCGGTGGCGGCGTTCAGCTCCCGTTCATCCTTGATGGTCACATTCCCCTCGTACGTGACCCCGCTCGGCGGGTCGTCGTGCCCCAGCGGATCGGCGTCCCAGAAGTTGCCCCGGAAGGTGACGTTCTCCAGCGGCGGCCCCACATGCAGGACGGACGTGTTGTCGGCGCGCATGACCACGTTCTCCTCGACGATCACCCCGCTGGCCCCGTAGTCGAGGTAGAGCCCGAAGTTGTACGGCGTGCGCGTGTCCACGATCACGTTCCCCCGCACCTCGGCCCCCTTCTCCTGAGGCCCGCTCAAATACACCCCGCCCCCGTCGGCCAGCACCTGCATGGTGCCGGCGGTGAGGTTGCGCAGGATCCTGGTGCCCTCGCCGGGCCCGGCGACGATGCCGCAGTGCGGCACCTCCCCGACCTCGTTGTGCGCGACCACGCAGTCCCGCGTGCCGGTCACGGCGATCCCCGGCGACCCGCTGAACTCCAGCCCGACCCGCCGCACCCGGTTGTCCTCCACGGTGGTCGCCCGGCTGCCGGAGACCACGACGCCACCGGCCGACAGCGTGTCGAACTCGCAGCCGCGCACTCTCAGCCCTTCACCCCCGGAGACGCCCAGCCCGGACGCCCCGAGCCGGGTGAACCGGCAGCCCTCGACCGCCACGCCGGCCGTGTCCTCGAACCGCACACACGCGGGAATCGTGACGGAAGCCGTAGGATACGTCACGGAGGCGCCTTCGCCCAGGACGGCAGTCTCCACCCCGCCGCCCTCGTAGTAGCCGCTCCCGTGGTAGTGCACGAACCCTTCGGGACGGCCGGGCCGCAGCCAGGTGGCGTCCGCGAAAATCAGCCCCCTGAACGCCACCTCCCGCGCCCCCGCGACCCGCACCAGCGTCTCCAGGACCGGCGCGACCACCGTCGTCCGCGCGGGGTCCTCCCCGGGCAGCGGCAGGTACATCAGCACGTGCTCCCCCGGGCGCGACCGGTCGAGCACGAAGGTGCCCGGCTCGCGCAGGAAGCCCGGATCGTTCTCGATCGCCGTCGGCAGCCCGGGGCCGTGGGAGGTGTTGCCCTCCCAGGTCGAGTTGTACAGCTCCATGGCCCAGCCGAAGCCGGGCTGTGCCATGGTGATCACCGTTCTGCCCCCGTCGTCGGCGGCGGCCCCGGCCATCCCCAGCCGCGCCTCCGTCCACGGGTAGACGCCCCGGTACACGAACTCGGCGCCCCGCCAGCCGAGCGGCTCCGCGCTGTCGGTGACGTAGCCGGTCGCGGTCGCCTCCGCCGCTCCCGGCAGGCCGGGGATCGCGGCCCGCGCGGCCCGCCGCCCGTCCACGTAGAGCTGGCGGACCTCCAGGTCGCCGACCTCTGCCAGCCAGACGCCGTCGCGCTCGCGCCACCCGGTGATCGGCCGGCCGCCGCTCACCACCGCCTCCTCCTGCTCGGCGGTGCCGTAGCCGTACGCCTCGTAGACCGTCCCCGAGTCGGCCTCCGTGAGCTCGAACGGCCGGGTCAGCACGTGCGTGCCGGCCCGGAGCCGGACGACCGCCCCGCCCGCGACCTCGCGGGCCGCGGAGCGGGCCCGCTCCAGAGTCCTGAAGGGACGCTCGGCGGAGCCCTGCCAGGAGTCGTCCCCCGCAGGAGACACATGGAACATCTCAGCCACCTCCACCTTGTTTATGCCGTACACATCGGAGTACACCATAAACTATGAGCCATGCCAACGAGCCAGAATCCGGTCGAGCTGTTGTGGCGCGAGGAGGAGCCGGAGCCGCGCCCCGGCCTGAGCGTGGGCAGGATCGTGCGCGCCGCCGTCGAGCTGGCCGACGCCGAGGGCCTGGAGGGCCTGTCCATGCGCAAGGTCGCCGACCGGCTCGGCTTCACCACCATGTCGCTCTACCGCCACGTGCCCGGCCGCGACCAGCTCGTCGAGCTGATGAGCGACGAGGTGATGCGCGAGCACCCGGAGCCGCCGCCGCCCGAGCAGGGCTGGCGCGCCCGGCTGGAGGCCATCGCCAGGCAGGCGTGGGAGATCCGCAAGCGGCACCCCTGGCTGGCCGAGGTGCGCGGCACCCGCCGCCTGCCCGGCCCGCACGCCGTCGCCCACTACGACGACCTGCTCGCCACGCTGACCGGCACCGCGCTCAGGCCGTCCGAGGTGATCGCCGCCGTCGGCCTGCTCGGCCGCTTCGTGGACGCCGAGGCGCTGGTCCTGGTCGAGACGCTGCGCGAGGAGCGCCGCAGCGGCATGTCCGAGCAGGAGTGGTGGGGCGGCCGCGACGACCTGTACGAGCGCCTCGACCGCTACCCCGCCATCACGCACCTGTGGGAGTCCGGCGGCTGGGACGACCCGGAGGACTCCTTCGAGTTCGGCCTGCGCCGGCTCCTGGACGGCATCGAGGCCCTCATCCAGGAGCGTGAGGAAACCCGTGACGAAACCTGCCAGGAGTGCGGCAAGCCGCTGGACCCGGCCGCGTCAGGCCGTCCCCGCGTCTACTGCTCACGCGCGTGCCAGCAGCGCGCCTACCGCAGGAGGAAGACCGGCTAGCCTCCGTAGGAGGAAGACCGGCTAGCCTCCGCACAGGAGAAGGACCGGCTAGAGCGCCAGCACGCGGCGCACCGCACCCATCAGGCTCTCCCGGTAGGACCCGCCGTACAACACCACGTGCACGAGCAGCGGATGCAGCTGGTGCAACGGCACCCGCTGCCGCCACCCCTCCGCAGGCGGCCACTCCTCCCGATAGGCCCCCAGCACCCGATCCAGGTACGGCAGCCCGAACAGCTCCAGCATCGCCAGATCCGTCTCCCGATGCCCGCCATGGGCCGCGGGATCGATCAGCACCCCGTCCCCGCCGGACCACAACACGTTCCCGCTCCACAGATCCCCGTGGATCCGCGCCGGCGGCTCCGGCGGCCCCGCCACCTCGGCGAACCGCTCCACGGCCCGCTCCACCAGCGCGGCGTCGGAGGCAGGCAACCGGGCCAGCCGCAGGAACGGCAGCACCCGCCGTTCACCGTAGAACGACGGCCAGTCGGCGCACGGCGCGTTGTCCATCGGCAGCTCGGCGATGAACCCGGCCCACGGCGCGCCGAAGCCGGGTGCCCCGGCCCGGTGCAGCCGCGCCAGCGATCGGCCGAACCGTTCGGCCGCCGCCGCGTCGGGCCGCTCCTGGCGTACCCAGGACAGCACGAGCCGGTCGGGACCCACCTCGATCACCTCCGGCACCGCGGCGGCCTCGCCCAGCCAGCGCAGCCCCGCGGCCTCCGAGGCGAACACCTCGGAGGCGCCGCCGCTCTTGGCGAACACCTCGCGCCCGTCGTCCAGCACACCCCGCCGCAGCCGCCAGCCGTGCGAGGAGCCGAGATCCTCAGTGACTCTCATCGACCGCGTCGGCGATGTGCTTGGCGACGCCCACGGCGGCGGCCTCGACCAGGCCCAGCACCTCCTCGAACCCCTCCCGGCCCCCGTAGTAGGGATCCGGCACCTCCGCCCCTTCCGGGGCATCCGGGTCGAACGACCGGAACAGCCGCACCTCCACCCCGGCGGCGGCCAGCCTGCGCAGATTGGACAGATTGTCCCGATCCATGGCGAGGACGAGGTCGTAGCGGTCGAACCAGTCCTTGGTGAACTGCCGGGCCCGATGCGTCGAGCCGTCGTAGCCGTGCTCGGCGAGGATCCCCAGAGCCCGCTCGTCCATGGGATCCCCGACGTGCCACCCGCCCGTCCCGGCGCTCTCGACGACGACGCGGTCGCCCAGACCGCGGTCGGCGAGCGTCTGGCGGAGGACGACCTCGGCCATCGGCGATCGGCAGATGTTCCCCATGCACACCACGCACACGCGATAAGTCATAACACCCATCATGAGGGTGACCTGGTGCGTTCACCGAACGTTCACCCTCGGTAGGGGGTCTGAGTCACCTTCGCTGCATACCTTCATGGCGACTAAGGACCAAGTGGGAGGAACCCAACCGTGAAGTATGCAGGCCGGCTCGCCGCCGTCGCCGTCGTCGGCGCGCTCTCGCTCGCTGCGTGCGGCACAGACAACAACGCCGGCGCTGGCAGCACCAGCTCCGCCAGCGCCAGCGCACCCGCCGCGGGCAACGACAACGGTGGCCTGAGTGGCACGATCAACGCCGCGGGCTCCTCGGCCCAGGCCAACGCGATCACCGAGTGGACGAAGAACTTCACGGCCACGAACCCCGGCGTCACCCTGAACTACCAGCCCAGCGGCTCGGGCGCAGGTGTGCAGGCGTTCATCCAGGGCACGGTCTCCTTCGCCGGCTCTGACTCGGCCCTGAAGGAGGACGAGCCCACGCAGGCCAACGCCCGGTGCAAGACCGGCAACGCCATCAACATCCCGATGGTGACCGGCCCCGTCGCGGTCGTCTACAACCTGCCCGGCGTGGAGGGTCTGCAGCTGTCGCCCAAGACGCTCGGCGGCATCTTCAACAGCACGATCACCAAGTGGGACGACGCCGCCATCAAGGCCGACAACCCCAACGCCACGCTGCCCTCCACCCCGATCCAGGCCTTCCACCGCTCGGACGAGTCGGGCACCAGCGACAACTTCACCAAGTTCCTCAAGGCCACCGCCGAGTGGCCGTACGAGCCCGCCAAGGCGTGGCCGGCCGAGGCCAAGGGCCAGGGCTCCAAGGGCTCCGACGGCATCGCCTCCTCCGTCAAGGACACCGAGGGCGCGATCTCCTACGTCGAGCTCTCCTACGCCGAGAACTCCTCGCTGCAGAAGGCCAAGGTCGCCAACGGCGCCGGGGAGTTCGTCGAGCTGACCCCCGAGAGCGCGGCCAAGACCGTCGAGACGGCCGAGATCAAGGGCACCGGCAACGACCTCGCTCTGTCGATCGACTACGCCACCAAGACGCCGGGCGCCTACCCGATCGTCCTGGTGACCTACGAGATCACCTGTGAGAAGGGCCTGCCTGCCGAGGAGTCCAAGGTCGTCAAGGCCTTCCTCCAGTACACCTCCAGCGACGAGGGCCAGGCGGCGCTCAAGGAGCTGGGCTACGCCCCGCTCTCGGGCGGGCTGCTGACCAAGGTCCGGACCGCGGTCGAGGCGATCTCCTAATCCCCGATGGCGACCAACGTACGTACCCGTGACGGCGGGCCGGCCACGAGCCGGTCCGCCTCGCGGCGCAGCCGCGGTGAAGCGCCCTTCCGTTTCCTGTCGACCGCGGCCGGCGTCACCCTGCTGGCGATCATGGCGGCCATCGCCGTGTTCCTCATCAGCGAAGCGATCCCGGCCCTTCAGGCGAACAAGGCGAACTTCTTCTCGGAGCTGACCTGGGAGCCCAACAGCAGCCGCGAGTTCGGCATCGCGGCGCTGGCGTTCGGCACCGTCCTCAGCTCCCTGCTCGCGCTCGTCATCGCGACCCCCGTCGCGGTCGGCGTGGCGCTGTTCATCTCGCACTACGCGCCGCGCCGCCTCGCCGCCCCGCTCGGCTACCTGATCGACCTGCTCGCCGCCGTCCCCAGTGTGGTCTACGGCCTGTGGGGCGTGGCGTTCCTGGTGCCCCTGCTCAGGACGCCGTCGCAGTGGCTCAACGAGAACCTCGGCTGGTTCCCGCTGTTCGCCGGTGAGGGCATCATCGGCGGCAAGACGATGCTCGCCGGTGGTGTCGTGCTGGCCATCATGATCCTGCCGATCATCGCGGCCATCTCGCGCGAGGTCTTCCTCCAGGCGCCGAAGATGAACGAGGAGGCGGCGCTCGCGCTCGGCGCGACCCGCTGGGAGATGATCAGGATGGCCGTGCTGCCGTTCGGCCGCCCGGGCGTCATCAGCGCCGCCATGCTCGGCCTCGGCCGCGCCATGGGCGAGACCATCGCGGTCGCGCTGATCTTCCCCGCCACCTTCGACATCACCTTCCAGATCCTCACCCCGCATGCCAACAGCATCGCGGCGAACATCGCCAACGGCTTCGGCGAGGCCAACACCATCGGCCGGGGCGCCCTGATCGCATCCGGTCTGGTGCTGTTCGTCATCACGCTGCTGGTCAACATGGCCGCGCGGTTCGTCATCAACCGTCGCAAGGAGTACGCGAGGGCCGGCGCATGACCACGATCCAACACATCTCCACCGGCCGCCGGATCAAGGACCGGGTCGTCCAGGGCCTGGTCTATCTGGCGTTCGCGCTGGCCGTGGTGCCGCTCGTCTCCGTGCTCTGGCTGGTCATCTCCAACGGCCTCGAACGCTTCGACCTGGAGTTCCTGACCCACTCCATGAACGGCATCGGGGCCAGGGACGCCAACGGCGGCGCCTACCACGCCATCATCGGCACGCTCGAACAGGTCCTGCTGGCCTCGCTCATCTCCGTGCCGATCGGCCTGCTCACCGCCATCTACCTGGTCGAGTACGGCAACGGCGGCCGGCTGAGCCGCGCCATCAGCTTCTTCGTGGACGTCATGACCGGCGTCCCTTCCGTCGTTGCGGGCCTGTTCGTCTTCGCGTTCTGGATCCTCTTCCTCGGCTTCGAGTTCTCCGGCTGGGCGGGCGCGCTGGCGTTGTCCATCCTGATGATGCCGACGGTCGTGCGATCCGCCGAGGAGATGCTGCGGCTGGTGCCGGGCGACCTGCGTGAGGCGTCGTACGCGCTGGGCGTGCCCAAGTGGCGCACCATCGTCAAGGTCGTGCTGCCCACCGCGTTCACCGGCATCGTCACCGGCGTCATGCTGGCCGTGGCCCGCGTCGCCGGCGAGACGGCCCCGCTGCTGATGACGGTGTTCTTCACCAACTCCATCAACAACGACCCGTTCAACGGGCCGCAGATGGGCCTGCCGCTCTTCGTCTTCGACCAGGCGGCCCGGCCCAACGACACCGCCATCGACCGGGCGTGGACCGGAGCCCTCACGCTCATCCTGATCGTCATGCTGCTCAACCTGCTGGCGCGCCTGATCGCCTGGTGGCGCTCGCCCGCCAAGGGCCGATAGGGGGAAACCACAGAAATGTCCAAGCAGATCCAGGTTTCGGGCCTGGACGCGTACTACGGGTCGCACAAGGCGATCGAGGACGTGTCCATGACCATCGAGCCTCGTTCGATCACCGCCTTCATCGGCCCGTCGGGATGCGGCAAGTCGACCTTCCTGCGCACGCTCAACCGCATGCACGAGGTCATCCCCGGCGCCCGGGTGGACGGCAAGGTGCTGCTCGACGGCGAGGACCTGTACGCCCCCACGATCGAGCCCGTCTCGGTCCGCCGGATGATCGGCATGGTCTTCCAGCGCCCCAACCCGTTCCCCACGATGTCCATCTACGAGAACGTGGCCGCCGGCCTGCGCCTGAACCGCGGCCGCATCGCCAAGTCCGAGCTGGACGGCATCGTCGAGGACTCCCTCAAGGGCGCCAACCTCTGGAACGAGGTCAAGGACCGCCTCAACAAGCCCGGCGCCGGCCTGTCCGGCGGTCAGCAGCAGCGCCTGTGCATCGCCCGCGCCATCGCGGTGCAGCCCGAGGTCCTGCTGATGGACGAGCCGTGCTCGGCCCTCGACCCGATCTCCACGCTGGCCATCGAGGACCTGATGGCCAAGCTGAAGGACCAGTACACGATCGTCATCGTCACCCACAACATGCAGCAGGCCGCCCGCGTCAGCGACAGGACGGCGTTCTTCAACCTGGCCGCGCAGGGCCAGCCCGGCAAGGTCGTCGAGATGGACGAGACGTCCCGGATGTTCACCAACCCGACGCAGAAGGCGACGGAGGACTACATCACGGGGCGCTTCGGCTGATGACCCGACAGCAGGCGGCATCCACGATGAACGGGGACACGAGGACCAAGCCCGTGCTGCTCATCGCCGACCCCGACGACTCCGTCGTGGACGACGTGGCCACGGCCCTCGAACGCGAGGGCGTGGCCGTGACCGGTGCCCCCGACGGCGCGCAGGGCCTGCTGCAGGCCGGCGCCCTCCAGCCGGACGTGGTTCTGGTCTCGGCCACGCTGCCGGTCATCGACGCGGTCGAGTTCGTCCGCGCCGTACGGCGGGCCCGGGCCGTGCCCGTGCTGCTCGGCGTCGGTGAGGGGCACGCCGAGCAGGCGGTACGCGCGCTCGCGGCCGGCGCCGCCGCCTGCGTGGCCAGGCCCTACAGGGTGCCGGAGCTGCTGCCGTTCATCCAGGCGGCCTCGCCCGAGTCCCGCAAGGTGCTGGCCGTGGGCGGGGTCGAGCTGGACGTCCAGGCCTATCAGGTACGCGTCGCCGGGCGGGCCGTGCACCTGCCGTTGCGCGAGTTCGAGCTGCTGCAGTACCTCATGCGCAACGCCGACCGCACGGTCACCCGCGAACAGATCATGCGCCACGTCTGGCACGCCGCCGCCAACACCTCGACGAACACGATCGCGGTGCACGTCAAACGGCTGCGGGCGCGCCTGGGCGACGAGGACGACCAGCTCATCCAGACCGTACGCGGAGTGGGCTACCGGCTCGTCACCCCGGGCATCGCCGAAAGTCACGCATGATCCGCTCGGCCACGCCTTCCACCGTCGCGATGCCGTACGCCACCTCGGGGCTGCCCTCGGTGAGTACGGCAACGGCGTAGTCGCGCCCGTCACTCCTGATCAGCCCGACGCTGATCGTGGCCCAGAGCTTGTTCGAGACGCGCTTGAGCCAGCCGTTCTTCAGCGCCACGCGCTCGCCCCGGCACGCCGCGGCGCTGATACCCCAGTCCTGGCTGTCCACGACCGCGCCCATGAGCCTGAGCACCTGCCGGCGATCCGCCGCCTTCAAGGGGCTCTTCCCTGACACCAGCGCCGCCATGAGCCGCACCTGATCGTCCACGGACGTCCTGGTGATCCCCCAGCAGTACAGATCGACGCAACTCCCCGGCACGCCCCTGGTGTGCTTCAGCCCCAGCTTCCTGCCTGCCGCGTCGAACCCCGCCGCGCCCCCGATTCGCGACCACAGCCGATCCGCGGCGTGGTTGTCGCTGTAGCGGATCATCTTCTCGGCATCCTGCCTGACCGCCCCGGGCAACTTCTTCCACGGCGTACGCAGCAGCAGCGCCATGAGTATCTGCACCTTGGCCGTGCTGGCCGTGATCAGCCGCTCCCCCGCGTGGTACCGGTAGACCCGCCCGGTCTCCAGCTCCTTCACCATCGCCGTCACCGGCCCCGGCCGACCGGCCAGGAACCTGTCGAGCCGCTTGGAGATGCGCTTGGCCGGCACCTGCGCCACTGTCTCCCTGCCGACGCTCTCCTCTGCCAGGTGCAACCGAGGCACGGCCGCGCGCTGGTGCACCGTGGACGCGCTGACGGGGGATGGCACGGCGGCGGCACCGACCTCGACCGGCACCTGGTTCCTGGCTGCCAGCAGCGGCGCTACCAGGGCGAGGACGATGATCAGTCGTGGTATCGCTCTCGCCCCGACCGCGATCACGGCAGCATTATCACGAAAGATCGCGAGCCGCCGCTAGACGTGAACGCGCATCATTCTCGTGAACTCAGGACGAACGCAGAAACGGCCCCGACACACACCGGTGTCGAGGCCGTGAAACGAAAGCCCTTGCGCATCGACGCCGGGACCCCTGGAAAAGCGAAGAGGCCCCGACGCTCAGCATCGGGGCCTCTCCAAACGATTGTCCGGCGGTGACCTACTCTCCCACACCCTCCCGAGTGCAGTACCATCGGCGCAGAGAAGCTTAACTTCCGGGTTCGGAATGTAACCGGGTGTTTCCTTCCCGCCATAACCGCCGTAACCCTGCGAAACAGCACTGGTTGCTGTCTCAGAATTGCCTAGTGGACGCGAGCAAGAAGCTTTGTGGTCAAGTCCTCGGCCTATTAGTACCGGTCAGCTCCACACGTTACCGTGCTTCCACCTCCGGCCTATCAACCCGGTCGTCTACCGGGAGCCTTACCCACTCTCGTGGTGGGAGACCTCATCTCAAGGCGAGCTTCCCGCTTAGATGCTTTCAGCGGTTATCCCTTCCGAACGTAGCCAACCAGCCGTGCACCTGGCGGTACAACTGGCACACCAGAGGTTCGTCCGTCCCGGTCCTCTCGTACTAGGGACAGCCCCTTTCAAGTCTCCTGCGCGCGCAGCGGATAGGGACCGAACTGTCTCGCGACGTTCTAAACCCAGCTCGCGTACCGCTTTAATGGGCGAACAGCCCAACCCTTGGGACCTACTCCAGCCCCAGGATGCGACGAGCCGACATCGAGGTGCCAAACCATCCCGTCGATATGGACTCTTGGGGAAGATCAGCCTGTTATCCCCGGGGTACCTTTTAGCCGTTGAGCGACACCGCTTCCACACGCCGATGCCGGATCACTAGTCCCAGCTTTCGCTCCTGCTCGACCCGTCAGTCTCACAGTCAAGCTCCCTTGTGCACTTACACTCGACACCTGATTGCCAACCAGGCTGAGGGAACCTTTGGGCGCCTCCGTTACCCTTTAGGAGGCAACCGCCCCAGTTAAACTACCCACCAGACACTGTCCCCGATCCGGATCACGGACCAGAGTTAGACGTTCAAAACGACCAGAGTGGTATTTCACCAATGACTCCACCCGAACTAGCGTCCGAGCTTCCCAGTCTCCCACCTATCCTACACAAGACGCTCCAAACGCCAATGTCAAGCTGTAGTGAAGGTCCCGGGGTCTTTCCGTCCTGCTGCGCGTAACGAGCATCTTTACTCGTAGTGCAATTTCGCCGGGTCTGCGGTTGAGACAGCGGGGAAGTCGTTACGCCATTCGTGCAGGTCGGAACTTACCCGACAAGGAATTTCGCTACCTTAGGATGGTTATAGTTACCACCGCCGTTTACCGGCGCTTAAGTTCTCACCTTCGCCCAGCAAGCTGAGCTAAGCGGTCCCCTTAACGTTCCGGCACCGGGCAGGCGTCAGTCCGTATACATCGTCTTACGACTTCGCACGGACCTGTGTTTTTAGTAAACAGTCGCTTCCCCCTGGCCACTGCGACCCCCACCAGCTCCGAGTGCAAGACTCATCACCAGCAGAGGTCCCCCTTCTCCCGAAGTTACGGGGGCAATTTGCCGAGTTCCTTAACCACAGTTCACCCGATCGCCTTAGTATTCTCTACCTGACCACCTGAGTCGGTTTAGGGTACGGGCCGCCACAACACTCACTAGAGGCTTTTCTCGGCAGCATAGGATCATCCACTTCACCACAATCGGCTCGGCATCACATCTCAGGATATCGCGCGGCGGATTTGCCTACCGCACTCCCTACATGCTTACCCCAGGACAACCATCGCCTGGGCTGGACTACCTTCCTGCGTCACCCCATCGCTTACCTACTACCCAATCAGGCCGAGCGTTCACTCTGACCCCAAGCCCGAAGGCTTTAGGCGAGTTAAGGACTCTTAGTATCAAGGGGTTCAGTATGGGCGCATTGAAGCGGGTACGGGAATATCAACCCGTTGTCCATCGACTACGCCTGTCGGCCTCGCCTTAGGTCCCGACTTACCCTGGGCGGATTAGCCTGGCCCAGGAACCCTTGGTCATCCGGCGCGAGGGTTTCTCACCCTCGATTCGCTACTCATGCCTGCATTCTCACTCGCACAGCCTCCACAACTAGATCACTCTGCTGCTTCACCGGCTGCACGACGCTCCCCTACCCACCAACAGCTTTCACTGTCAGTGCCACGACTTCGGCGGTGTACTTGAGCCCCGCTACATTGTCGGCGCAGAATCACTTGACCAGTGAGCTATTACGCACTCTTTCAAGGGTGGCTGCTTCTAAGCCAACCTCCTGGTTGTCTCTGCGACTCCACATCCTTTCCCACTTAGCACACGCTTAGGGGCCTTAGTCGGTGATCTGGGCTGTTTCCCTCTCGACTACGAACCTTATCGCCCGCAGTCTCACTGCCACGCTCTCACTTACCGGCATTCGGAGTTTGGCTGACGTCAGTAACCTTGTCGGGCCCATCGGCCATCCAGTGCTCTACCTCCGGCAAGAAACACGCGACGCTGCACCTAAATGCATTTCGGGGAGAACCAGCTATCACGGAGTTTGATTGGCCTTTCACCCCTACACACAGATCATCCCCCAGGTTTTCAACCCTGGTGGGTTCGGTCCTCCACCCAGTCTTACCTGAGCTTCAACCTGCCCATGCGTAGATCACTCCGCTTCGGGTCTACAGCATGCGACTCAAACGCCCTCTTCAGACTCGCTTTCGCTACGGCTCCCCCACACGGGTTAACCTCGCCACACACCATAACTCGCAGGCTCATTCTTCAAAAGGCACGCAGTCACATCACACAGAAGCAAGCTCCTGTACGCTCCTACGGCTTGTAGGCACACGGTTTCAGGTACTATTTCACGACCCCTCACCGGGGCACTTTTCACCTTTCCCTCACGGTACTCGTGCACTATCGGTCATCAGGGAGTATTTAGGCTTACCAGGTGGTCCTGGCAGATTCACACAGGATTCCTCGAGCCCCGTGCTACTTGGGATCCCCTCCAGCAGTCGACAAGGTTTCGCCTACCCGGCTCTCACGGTCTACGGCAGCCCTTCCCAGAGCTTTCAACTACCCCATCGATTTATCACTGCTCGAAGCAGCGGCAGCCACTTCAAGAAGGTCCCACGACCCCGGACATGCAACGCCTGCCGGCTATCACACACGCCCGGTTTAGCCTCATCCGCTTTCGCTCACCACTACTCACGGAATCACTGTTGTTTTCTCTTCCTACGGGTACTGAGATGTTTCACTTCCCCGCGTTACCACCAACCGCCCTATACATTCAGGCGGAGGCAACACCACATGACTGGTGCTAGGTTTCCCCATTCGGACATCCCCGGATCAACGTCTGGTTGGCGACTCCCCGAGGCTTAACGCAGCCTCCCACGTCCTTCATCGGCTCCTGATGCCAAGGCATCCACCGTGTGCCCTAAAAAACTTGGCCACAAAGATGCTCGCGTCCACTATGCAAATCTCAAACAACAAACAGCAAACCACCGCCACAGACATATGCATGCCTGCTTGAGTGGTCCTGTCCCAGAAGAACCGGTCGCCCGTTTCCTCAGGACCCAACAGTGTGTCCAGACACCGCATCACCCCTGCACCGTCGTTCCCACTCCCCTTACGAGGCGGTACT